>OY969474.1:3920000-5455767 GCA_963700145.1 uncultured Acidobacteriota bacterium | reverse complement strand
CCCAAGCTCGAAGCCGGCTCCTACGCAGCGATCGCCGGCGCCTTCGCGCTGCCGCCCGCGGACATCCTCTTCCTAAGCGACCACCGTGGCGAGCTCGACGCCGCGGCTACCGCAGGCATGCGCACCGGCTGCCTGGTGCGACCCGGCAACCCGCCCGCCGACCCCGGCCCGCACCGTACCTGCCGAAGCTTCGCTGAGTTGTCAGTGTGACCGATGTGAGGAGCCGGGACTATGGGCACTTGGCTATTTGACGAATGCGAAGTTGCCAGCTAGACTCTTTTTAGTCTCACTGATCAAGGGCATCGTTGCCTGCTTCAGGGTGTATCGATCCTGAAAGAAAGGAGATGCTGTGTCTATTTGCGCGTCTTTGGTGCGGTTTTGCCAAATTACGTTACTTGTGACAACGGCATTTATGATGCAAGCCTCAAGTGCCCAAGCCGATCCGCTTACCGTAACCAAATCGCTGTCGAAGAAACAGCAGGCGGCCGCCTCGGCCTACTGGACGCGTGAGCGGATTGCGTCCGCGCCCGCGATGCGACTGCCAGTCGACAGCGGGCTAGGGGAGATAGATGCCACTGCCTCGGACGACGCGGAGGTCACCGGCCCGGCGGGAAGCGAAGAGGCCGGCATGGCCGACCCTGACGCATCCCGAATCGCCCGTGCGGTCTATGCGCAGGATTGGGCGGCGTTGGACGAGGAGGTCGCGCTGAACGAGGAGCTCACGCTAGACTTACCCGGCGCTGACGAAATGGCGGGCACTGCTGGCGTTTACACGTCCTACGACGTCAATACGAATACCCCGCTTTGGCAAATCTATCCGCATCGATGGTTTGGCAAGTTGACCTTCACCACGGTCAGCGGCGGCGCGTCCTGTTCGGCTACCGCGATTAGCGGGAATAACATCGTTACCGCTGCTCACTGCGTGTATGACACCACTAACAATGTCTTTTATAGCAATTGGGTCTTTACTCCCGCCTTCCGGAATGGCAGTGCGCCCTATGGCACATTCACGGCGCGATCCTGTACGGTGCTGACGGCGTGGACCAACTTATCGGGTAGCTTCAACATCAATACATGGTCGCGCCATGACGTGGCGGTTTGCACGATGAACAACAACTCTGCAGGGCAGACCCTGAACGCTGCGGTTGGATTTGCCGGTCGGTTGTGGAACGCCGGCAACAACCAACTCGTGTTCATCAACGGCTACCCGGCCCGAATCTATACCGACGCGACGATTAGCAACGGGCCTGCCCAATACTTGCGGAGTTGCACGGCCGAAACGTTCCGGCAGACGACCGAGACACTCGGTGGTGGCTGCAACTGGGCCCGAGGCATCAGCGGTGGCTCGTGGCTTGTCGGCTACAAGCCGTTCGTAGTTACCGGCAACGTCAACAGTGTAGTCTCGGGCTTCATTATCGGCCAGCAGAACTCGTACGGCGCGCGCTTCAACAGCAACAACATCGTGGTGCTGTGCAATACGCGGGGCTGCTGACCATAGCGGCGCACTGGATGATGCCCAGGCATCTACTGTCTACCTTGTCGGCGCTGGTGGTGTCGGCGATATCGTTGACGAGCCTCGCGACGACACCCAGCTGCGCTGGTAAGGCAGCCGGTCCGACCAGGCAGCAGACCGGCCGGTCGGAGCCCGGGGGGGGCGAGGTCGTGGCCGGCGAAACCGGCGAACAGACACCGAGTCGCGGTTCGCCGGTCTCATCGGCAGGATGGTCGACTTATGCCGATCCGACCCAGGGTTTCAGCATTGGCTACCCGAAGGACTTCGTGGTCCAGTCACGGGACGTGTCCAAGTTGGCCCGGGTCACCCCAATGCTGCTCGCTTCGATTCTCTTCATGAACCCGACCATGGCTGCGGGCAAGTTGGCCGGGAGCGAGCCGCCAGATCTAGAGGTACGGGTCTATCGAGCCGAGGGGGCGGCTTCGCTGACAAGCTGGCTGGTCTCGGTTGGTCTCGCCTCTTCTGACATGGTAACCGCCGGTCAGCCTTTCCGGAATGCCAGCGTCGATGGGCTGGAGGTCTGCCAGTCGACAATGATCGCGCCTGGCTGCTCCGTCTACATCCTCCGCAACGGTCGGGCATACCAGCTAACCTCTATCTCACTGGAAGGTGAGACCATGATCGAGACATTCGCACTGCCGCCTTAACCATACAAGCGAGAGTGGAGTACGGGATGAGCCCGCTCGACGCCATCCGCGCAGCCGCCGTGCGCGGCGCCGAACTGCTGCGCCTGAAGCGAGACCTCGGCACCGTCGAGCCCGGCAAGTACGCCGACGTGATCGCCGTTGCTGGCGACCCGCTCAACGACATCGCCGCCCTCACCAACGTCGCCTTCGTGATGAACGCCGGCCGCGTCTACAAAAGCGCCTTAGCGGAGGAAGAACCAGTAGGCGAGGGCGGCGATCACCGCCACGGCGGCCCAAAAGCCGGGGCGGCGGAGGGTGCGGCCGGCGGCGCGGCCGGCCGCGGCCGCGCCCAGGGCACCGACATCGAGTACCGGCTCGACTGCGGGCGGGGGCGAAGCTGCGTGGGCAGCGGCCGGCGCGATGACCGCGCCCGTGGCGGCGGAGACCGGGTCGCCCTCGCCCGGCGTCTCCAGCTGCCGCCGCATGCACTCGGTGAACTTCTGGAAGAGCTGGTCGCTGACGTCCTGGATCATGCGGCCGCCAAGCTGCGCGAGGACGCCGACGATGTTCACTACGGAGACGACCGTCACCTCGGTCTCGTCCGGCGCCCGCTCGACGACGCGGCTGGTCATGCGCATGTCGGCGCCCCCCTTGCCGCGCGTCTCCTGGCCGGAGGCCACGATCTCCGCTTCGCGCGCCGCGGCATCGAGCCGCTCGAAGCGCATCGAGCCGCGGTAGCCGGCGGTCACCGGGCCGACCTTGACGGTCATCGTGCCGCCGTAGCTCTTCTCGTCGACCTGCCCCGTGATCGCCGCGCCCGGCAGGCAGCCCGCCACCCGCGCGGGGTCGGTCAGGAACTCCCAGACCGCCGCCGCGGGCGCCCGGACGGTAAAGCTCTTCTCGATCTGCATGACCGGGCACCATACCCCCGGCCGCGTCACGGCTTCAACCGCGGCGAGATACCTGCGCCATCAGGGCGCGTTGCCGAGCTGCACCGACGGCGGCACGAATTCCACCCAAGGGAGGCCGCTCTGAGGCGCGGGGACGCCGGAGAAGTTGACGCCGAAGGGGTAGAACGGCTGATCGCAGCGCACCCGCGTCCGCGTCTCGAAGCCCGCCGGGCCGCTGGAGCCGCGGAGCCTCAGGAAGACGTCGGGGAAGGCGACCACCGAGAGCGGTGGCACCAGCACTTGGCCGAGCTCGGGGAAGAACTGCTCGAAGATGCCGATCGCGACGACGCACTTGGCCGTCGCGGTGCCCAGGTTGAGGATGCCGAAGCTGCTGAGGGTGCTGGCGTTGGCCGTGCCCTGGAGCCCGTGCAGAACGGCGGTCGTGCCGGGCCGCAGGGCGTCGCGCGCGGTGAGCACCGGCAGCCGGGTGAGCAGCCCGTTCGGCCCCGGCTGGTTGAAGAGCAGGCCGAGCCGGGCGCCGACGGCGATCTGCGGCGCGCCGCTCACCACGAGGAGGCCCGACTGCCGGCCGCAGCAGCCCTCCTGGCGCGAGCCCTGCGGCTCGAGCAGCTCCGTCGCGACGAGCTCGCGCACCTGCGTGCCGTCCTCGCCGGCGGGCGTGAAGCGGACGACGTAACGGCGGTGGACGCCGCCCAGGTTGTAAAGAGTGACCGTAGGCAAGGTGGATCGCCCGCCGTCCGTGCCCGGCGCGTCCGCCGACAGGATCGGGATGTACACCTCGCCGGCCGCCGCCGGCAGCGCGAGCGTCAGGGCGACCAGGAACGAGCCGAAGACCTTCATCGCGTCACCTCCCTGTCGCTCCTGGTACGGATGCGAGGGCCTTGCCGTCGCGCGTCGTCTACACTCCGCCGCGATGGCCCCCACGCTGAGCGGATTGTCCGCCAGCCTCGCCCCGACCGCAGCCGGCTTCCTACGGCACGCCGTCGAGCTCGCCCTCGCGGCCGAGCGCGGCGGCAACCTGCCGGTGGCCGCCGTCATCACGCTCGGCGACGAGATCGTGGCGTCGGCCGCGGCCCGGACCCTCCAGCCCGACGCCCACCCTGGGCGCCACGCCGAGGTGCTCGCCCTCGCGGCGATCCCCGACCCGCTCGTCCCGCGCCTCGCCGAAATGACGTGCTACTGCACGCTCGAGCCCTGCCTGATGTGCTTCGGCGCCCTCGTCCTGCACGGAATCGGCGGGGTCGTCTTCGGCGCCCGCGATCCGCGCGGCGGCGCCGTGTCCATTCTCCCCCACCTCCCCGCCGGCGCCGCCGAGGAGGCGCGCGCGGTCCGCTGGGAGGGGCCCGCCTGGCCCGAGGTCTGCGATCCGATCGCCGAGCGGGTCCTCGCCAGGTATTGGGAGGGGCGCTAGAGAAGCAGCTCGCAGTAGACCAGCGGCGTCTTGACGCTCAGGCCGCGACGCCCAGCTTCTCGCTCAGCGCTGCCAGCCGCCGGTCGAGGGTCCACAGCGAATCGCCGCCGAGGGCCGCGGCGGCGAGCAGGTGGGCGTCGATCCAGCCGATCCCGCCGCCGGCCAAAGCGTGGCGCTCGACGAAGGCGAGCACCTCGTCGTGGTCGGCGACACCGGCCGCGGGCAGGTCGGCAAGCAGCGCCAGGACCTCGCGACGGCGCCGGAGGTGGCCGAGGGCCAGCTCGCCGAGCACGAAGGGGTGCCCGAGCACTTGGTCCCCGGCGAGCAGCGCCGCCAGGCGCGGGCTCCCGTTGCGCAGGTGATCGACCCACACCGAGGTGTCGACGAGGATCACCGCTTCGCCGCCGGCCGGCGCGGCGCAGGCCGCCGGCGGCGGATCGGGCGCAGGGCTTTCTCCGTGCCGCCGAGCGCGGCCAGCCGCCGAGCGCTCTCGCGCGCGATCAGCGCCTCCAGCCCGGCGTGGACCGTCGCGGTCTTCCCCGCGAGCCCGGCCAGCCGGCTCGCCTTGTCGAGCAGCTCGTCGTCGAGGATCAGGGTCGTTCTCATATGCATGAGTATGGCTCGATCGTATGCCCAGATCAACCCGCCGCCGACATCCCCGGCGAGGTCATTCCGCCAGCACCCGCCGCGCCCAGGCGAGGATCGGGTGCTCGACGAACTCCCGGTGCCGGTCGGTCATGAAGTGGTCGATGTGGCCGAACTCCGGCTCGAGGAGGAAGGTGACGTCGGTCGAGCCCAGCATCGCGAGCTGACCGCCCATGAACGGGCCGAAGCCGCGGCCGCCGCCGATGGCGAGGACCGAGCCGGCGTAGCTGCCGAGGTTGGACACGTAGGCGGTCTCCACCCCGGCCAGCGAGCACGAGACGTCGCGCACCACCGGCACCGGCACGTAGCTGTTGAAGCGCCCGACGTTCTCGAACACCCGCGCCTCGTCGGCGAAGAACAGGCGGTCCTCGGCGAGGCTCCCGTTCATCTGCACGTAGTTGGGCACCGGCATGCTGACCGGCCCGGGCGCGGTGACGGCGAGCAGCAGCACCATCACCTGATGGGCGGTCAAGGTGGGCGGGAAGAGCGGAATGGCGTTCGATCCCGAAGGCGCCAGCTCCGCCTGCTTGGTCACCGCCTTGAAGACGTTGGTCCCGACGCCGTCCACCACGCCGCCGCCGGCGATCTGCGCCTCGAGCGCGGCGCAGTAGACCTGGTTGAGCCCCTGGACCACCGGGTCGGGGCTCGCCAGCATCCCCTCCCAGGGCAGGATGCCGTCGTAGTCGGCGGGCTGGGCGTTGGCGACGGCGAGGGCGAGCATGCCGCCGAGCGACGCGCCGCCGGCGACGATCCTCGTCCCCGGGTGGAGCTGCTCGATCTGCGCGCGGACGAAGACGATGTCGTCCACCATCGACTGGATGTTCCAGTCCGCCATCACCGAGCAGTCGAGGAGCCCTGCCTCGCAGGTGCCGGCCGGCAGGTCCGCGAAGCGGGGCGAGTAGCCGTAGACGTCGAAGTTGCGCAGGGCGAAGAACTCGGCGATCGAGCTGCCCATCCCGCCGGACTCGTCGCGCTGCTCGTAGAAGCTGAAGGTGAGGCCGAGCGGCGGCAGGAAGAGGATCGAGCCGGCGAGCACGTGCGGCGGCACGTCCTTCGCCAGCCGGACCATCTTGAAGCGGTCCAGGGGATGAGCGCCGGCCTGTACGAGAAACTCGGTCCGGACGAGAGGGCCGACCTGGCTCGTGGTCGTCGCCGTGACCGAGTAAGGCCCGGAGGCGGCAGCCGGGGTGGCGCCGAGCAGCAGCGCGGCGACGGCGAAGGCGGCGGAAACGGACGACGACGACAACGGCGGGAAGCGACGGTCGCGCATGAGCCTCTCCTTAGAGAATGAGATAGAAGCTTACAGCTCGAAGAGCCGTGGCGCCGATACAATCCGCCGCGATGACGAACCCTCGTGCCCTGGTCCCCCTCCTCCTCGCCGCGCTGGCGGCGCCGGCGGCCGGCGCGGAGGTCGACGCCTTCGTCGCGGCCGAGATGCAGCGCCAGAAGATCCCCGGCCTCTCGCTCGCCGTCGTGCGCGACGGGGAGATCGTCAAGGCCCAAGGCTACGGGCTCGCGAACGTCGAGCTCGGCGTTGCGGCGCGTCCGGAGACGATCTATCAGTCCGGATCGGTCGGCAAGCAGTTCACGGCCGCGCTGGTGATGATGCTCGTCGCGGACGGCAAGCTGAGCCTCGACGACCGCATCGGCAAGCACGTCGCCGAGGCGCCGGAGACCTGGCGCGACATCACCGTGCGCCACCTGCTGACGCACACCTCCGGCCTCTCGAACGCCCTCTACGACACGCTCGACATGCGCCGGGACTACACCGAGGACGAGCTGGTCAAGGAGATCGCGGCGCTGCCGCTCGATTTCGCGCCCGGCACGCGGTGGAGCTACAGCAACCCGGGCTACGTGATGCTCGGGGTCCTCGTGCGCAGGGTGACCGGCAAGTTCTACGGCGACCTCCTCCGCGAGCGGGTCTTCGCGCCGCTCGGCATGGCGACCGCGCGCATCATCGACGAGGCCGCCATCGTGCCGAACCGCGCCGCCGGCTACCGGCTCGTCGAAGGCGAGCTCAAGAACCAGGAGTGGGTCTCCCCGGTGCTCAACACGACCGCCGACGGCGCGCTCTACCTGACCGTGCTCGACCTCGCGCGGTGGGACGCCGGGCTCTACACGGAGAAGCTCCTCGACCGCGCCGCGCTCGACCTAACCTGGACGCCGGCCACGCTCGCCGACGGCAGCCCCGTGCCGTACGGCTACGGCTTCGGCTGGATGGGGGGCGAGGTCCGCGGCCACCGCGTCGTGCGCCACGGCGGCGGCTGGCAGGGCTTCGCCGCCGACATCGTGCGCTTCGTCGACAAGAAGCTGACCGTCATCGTGCTCACCAACCTGGCGCAGGCCGACCCGGCCGCCATCGCCAACGGCGTCGCCGCCCTCTACGACCCCGAGCTCGCGCTCGTCGAGCACACCGCCGTGCCGATCGCCCCCGAGGTCTTCGACGCCTACGTCGGCAGCTACGAGCTGTGGCCGAACGTCCAGCTCGAGGTCTCCCGCGAGGACGGCAAGCTCTGGGCGCAGACCGGACGCAGCCCGCGCCGGGAGCTCTTCGCCGCGTCCGAGTCCACGTTCTTCACCCGCGACCCGGACAGCGAGCTCGCGTTCGTCAAGGGCGCAGGCGGAGCGGTGACGCACCTCCTCCTGCGCCAGAGCCACCTCGCCACCGAGGCGAGGAAGGTGGAGTAAGGCGCGAAGTCTCAGCGCTGGAAGGCGTACGAGACCTTCAAAAACAGCTCACGCCCGCTGGGTTCCAGGCGGTCCTCCGCGACGAGGGTCCGTTCGTCGCCGTAGCCCAGGAAGAGCACCGTCTGCCAGTTGAGCTTGTAGGCGAAGAGCGCCGAGCCGGAGAAGCCGCCTTCGGTGGGGGCGATCGGGAAGGTGTAGAGCGAGGGGTCGCGGTCGGTCTCGACCCACTGGCCGATCAGGCGCAGGAAGGAGCGGGCGGTGAAGGTGTAGGTGGCGCGCAGGCGCTCGACGCGGGCGGTGAAGAGCCGGCCGCGGCGGCCGTTCTCGGCGCGCACGTCGAGCCAGCGCCGGTCGGCGTTGAGCCGCAGCTCGAGATGATCGGTGGGACGGACGGTCGCCGCCAGGAGCAGGGTGCCGCCGTCGCCGAGCCGCGAGTTGGCGAAGTCCACCTCCCCGCCGGCGAAGCCCTGGAGGAAGAGGTGGGTGACGATGCCCGTGGGGCTGGCCTCGAAGTGGACGCGCACCTGCTCGCGCTCGAAGGTCTCGGCGCCGCTCGCCACCTCGTCGAAGGCATAGCGGACGCGCAGGTAGGAGCTCCAGCCGCCGTGCATCTGGATGCCGGGCGAGACCTGCGAGAAGAGGAGGTTGCCGTCGGCGTCCTGTCGATAGTCGCCGACGAAGAAGGGCCGGACCTGGCGGAGGAAGCCGGTGGGGCGGAATGTGTAGCCCGTCTCCGTGTAGCCGGCGCGGTAGCCGACCTGCGGCATGAAACCGCTGTCGGCGCGGAAGTCGCGGCCGACGTCGACGTACTCGACGTAGGCGTTGACGCGGCTCGTCGAGTGGAACCACCAGAGCATCCCGGCATGCGACGAGAGCGGCCGGCCGGTCCACTCGCCGGCGAGGTCGGGGCGCTCCGGCGTGCGGCTCTCGCTCCACAGGAGCTGGCCGGTGACGGTGTCGCTCGCCGTCGGCCGCCACTGGAAGTCGGGGCCGAGGACGCGGTTGTGCCCGCCGCCCTCGACCTCGCGCGCGGTGCCGAGGAAGCTCACGAACGACTGTCCCAGGTCATGGCGCAGGCGGGCGATCCCGACGCTCGACTCGAAGTCCTGCAAGGCGAAGCCCGACTCCTGCGGCCCGGGCAGGATGGCGAGGCCGCCGCCGCGGTCCTCGGCCAGCAGCGCCGTGTAGGCGGTGTGCCCGAGCTTCCCGGTGGCGCGCGCGCCCCAGCGCGGCGCGGTGATCGAGCGGGTGTGGACGGCGCGCAGCGGCGTCACGAAGAGATCGATGCCCTCGATGAAGAAGGGGCGCTTCTCGGGGAAGAAGAGGGCGAAGCGCTCGTTGGCCGCGATCTGCGCCTGGTCAGACTCGACCTGCGAGAAGTCGGGGTTGAGCGTCGCGTCGAGCGCCAGGTCCGGGTTGGGGGTCCACTTGACGTCGAGGCCCGGCTCCGCCTCGGGATCGTCCGTCTCGAGCGCGCTGCCGAGCGCGCCGGCCGGCCGCGCCGCCTGGCTGGCGGCCAGGAACGGCGCCGCCACCACGTGGCCGGCCCCCGGCAGCCCCGCGAGACCGGTGAGCTGGTTGGCCGTGCAGACCTGGCAGAACTCGCCGCGCGGCCGGCGCGCCGAGGAGTACTGGTAGCGGTAGGCGCGGGGGTAGTTGCGGTAGAGCAGGATGCCCCAGGTCTGCGGATCGCCGGCGCCGTAGCGCAGCGACGAGAACGGGATGCGCATCTCGAGCCGCCACCCCGCCGCGCCGAGGCGCGCCGCCGAGTCCCAGTAGAAGTCGGGCGCGGCGTCGTCCACGCCGACGGCGTCGTTGGCCACCGCGTCGTACTGGATGCCGCGCGGATTGGCGAAGAACACCTGCGCCGTCGGCCTTTCATCTCGGAGATCGGCGGCCGATCTCGGTGACGGAGCGCCGATCTCCGTGACGGCGCGTCCATCTCGGTGACGGAGCGCCCATCTCGGTGACGGCGCGCTGATCTCGGAGCTGGGCCGCTGATCTCCGAGATCAGGCGTCAATCTCGGAGTTGGCGCGTCTGCGCCGGAAATGGAGCGCCCGCAACCAAGAGGCGGCGGCCGGAGCGCTGTCCCACCAGAGGAAAAGGTGCGTGTCGAGGAGGAGCCTCACTCACTCGATCAGAAGGCGTCCGGCAGGGGGTCGTCGAAGTCCGATGTCGTCGTGGCGATCCCTGGGTGGAGGCCGGCTATACGGAGCGTCGCAGCGGACGCGACCGGCACGAGCCGGGCCAGCGGCACGCGGCCGTCCGTCAGCACAACCTCGGTCCCCTCGCCGACGAGCTCGATGAGCTCCTTCAGTTTCTCTCTTGCCTCCTCGACCTCGACTGTTTTGTTGCGCATCGCTCTAAGCATGGGCTCCATTGTCCAGAATAGTACAAACTCCTCGATCGGCATGCACGCTGCGGATGATCACATCGTTCGAACGTAGCCCGGGAGCCTGGCCGACCCCTCCTGTAGATCGCTACCGGTGGGGGTGGGGATGCCCCGTTCCCTGTTGAAAGCCGAAAGAGGGAAAGCGGCTCGGTTGATCATGCCACGGCCTTGGTGTTCGTCGGTTCCTCGATCGCCGCGAGCGCGAGCTCGAGAGCCCCGAGGTGCCGATGTCCCTTGACACGCCGGAAGCCAGCCTCCGCGTCACACAGCGCCAGGGCGACCCAGCGCAGCACCATGTCGCCGCCGCGCCAGCGCTTGACGTTGCGCGTCGTCGTACGGATCGAGCCGATCGTGTTCTCGATCGCGTTGGTCGAGGCGAGCAACCGGCGCAGAGCGTCGGGCAGCTTCAGCCGCAAGGCGGTGAGGGTCTCGTCGAGGCCCTCGCGCAGGCTGCCCGCGGCGCCCGCGTGGCCTGCGTGCTCGAGCCAGCGGGCAAGCTGCTCGAGGCGACGCTTGGCGAGGTCGAAGCGAGCGCTCTGGTAGGCCTCGACCATCAGGCGGTCGACCCGGGCTTGGAGCTGCTTGGGCAGGTGGTCGCGGACGTTGCGGCGCTTGTGGAGCTGGCAGCGCTGGACGTGGGTTGCGTCCCCGAAGACGGCGCGCACGGCCTTGCGCAGCCCCTTGCCGCCGTCGAGCACCGCCAAGAAGCGCGGCGGCATCGCGAGGCCTCGCTCCAACAGCTCCTGGAGCAGGCCGGTACAGAGCGCCGCGTTCTCCGTCGCGCCTTCACGCAGGCCGAGCACCCGCTTGGTCCCGTCGCGCGCGATGCCGAGTGCCACCACCAGGGTGTGGCCGGCCACCTCCAGCCCGTCGATCATCAGGATCAGGGGCTGGAAGTCCGACAGGTCTCGGCGCAGCCACGCGCCCAGCAGACGACGCGTCCCCGCCACCAGCCGGCGCTGGACCGCACTCTTGCTCGTCGCGCGCTCCGGCACCGACTCTGCGAGCGGCTCCAAGCTCCGACCGTAGCGGCGCTGCGAGACGCCGACCAGCGCCTGCTCGATCACCCGCTCCGTGAAGGGATCTTCGTCCTGAAAGGCGCGCACCGAAGGCAAGCTCATCTCGCCACCGTCGCGTCGCCGGACGCGCGGTCGCGGCAGCGCCACCTGGCGGCCACCCAGCACGAACTCGCTCGCCGTCGAGCCCCAGCGGTACGCCTCGCGGGTCGGATTGCGCCGACGCTTCGGACCGACGACGGCCTCGACCTCGTCCGCGAGCTGCCGCCCCAGGGCCTCGACGCCCGCGGCGTGAAACAGCTCCAGCAGCCCCTGGCGGCTGGCCTCGATGCCCTCGACCATCGGCCGCAGCAGCGCTTGTAGCCCGTGGCTGATGCGCGCCGCACGGCCCCCTTGCCACACCACCCGCCTTTCTGCTCTCGTCTTCATCACGGCTCCTTGGCCCCCTGGCGGGGCCGGTTATTCGACCAACCCGATTCTCGATCAGGTGGGCCGAGGAGCCGCCTTCACCTCATTGCTCTTTCAACAGCGGGAGGGACAACCCCTCGCGCTCGGCACCGGCGCGGTGCGCGTAACGCGTGGCGACACGCGGAGTAGCTTATCCATAGCGACGTCTGCCAAGCTGTAGTTCTCGTGGTCTGGGGTCTCCTTGCCAAAAACATCCAAGCAGCCATAACGCAGGAGAGATTGAAGCCGCGGTCTATAGACCCAACGCTGCTCCTGGACTGAAGGCGCCCCGAGTTCCGTCAGTCCCACGGCTCGCTCCTCCAGCCGACTCAGAAGGTCCGGCGAGTCGTCCAGGTCGCTGAGCAAAGCTGGCCAGCCGAGGCCGATCGCCACAAACTTCGCTAGCTGCTCGAACGTGAGCTGCGCGCGGCCTCCAAGTTCGTCGAAGAGCCCTGTCTCGTTGGCGACGTAGGCTTTGAGCCTGAAGAGATTGATGAATTGCTTGAGACGCCGGGGGTTGTTCTCGAGCGCCGGCGCAACCATGAGCGCCACCGTCCGCACGACCGCCGAGTCGGCGCCAAACTTGACAAGGATCCGCTCCTTGCGTGCCACTGCGATCTCGGGCGCAACCGGCAGACGAGCGGGTGAGGCCGGCTTCGCGTAACCGTCCGCTGGTTGACCGCCGGCGCCGTCGGGCTGCGGTGCACTCCCTGAGGCTGTCGGCGCTGCAGCCTGCTCTCCGTTCCCTGGCGCCGTGACGCTGGTGTCTGGCGGCTCCGGCGAGATCGTAGCCAGGAAACGGCCGAGGTCGCTGGGCTGCGGCGCGGGGACGCGGAAGGGAAGTTGGATGAACTTTTCGAGGAACGTGTATCCGTACTCCAGCCCGAAGCGGCGCGTTGCGGCTTCGAGCGAAGGCTGCGGTCCCTGCGGCTCGGGCAGCGGCCACGGGCCTCTCCCGTCGGGGCTCGCCGAGGTGTCCTGCGTCATCAGATAAGGCAGGAGCTTCTCGTATTTGACCGCCAGCCCCGCCGCCACCTTCTCGCGGTCCATGCCGACGATGAAGATCAGCCGCGGGTCGTCGGCGATCAGCAGGTTCAGCGCCTGCATGAGGTCGGCCGCCTTGGGGATCTCGCACCGGTCGAGGTCGTCGATGAAGACGTAGACCTTCCGGTCGCCGGCGTAAGCCTTGACGATGCGGTCGAAGTCTTCGTGGAAGCGCTCCACAAATGAGACGCGGTCCTGGTAGTCGGGCGAGCGGAGATACTTCCTCAGGCCGATCTCGAGCGGGCTCCCAAGCAGCTCCTTGGTCTTGAAAAACGCGATCGCGATCACCGCCAGCGACGCGGCGCCACCGCCCAGTCTGCCGACCCAGCCCATCAAACCGCCCGTATCTTCGTTAAGCACCTCGGCGAGCACCGCCGGCCCGCGCACGACGAAGGCCAAGGAGAGCGTTCCAGCGAGGAGGACGAAGGCGGTCCAGATCGCCGCCACGCGGATCAGCTCTGCCCATCCTTCCCACCAGTGGTAGCGGCTTCTGAACAGTCGAAAATCACCGCGCCAGCGAGCGAGCACCGGGCGCTGGCGCCGGATGCGTCGGATGAACTCGAGCGCAAAGGCGGCCCAGAGGGCGTCCTCTTTGTCATGCCGCCAGGCGTTGAACTGGAGGGTAAGGCAGGAGGGCTTGGACTCGGAGCGGAGCGCCTCCTTGAGCATGAGCATGAACGACGACTTGCCGCTCCCCCACTCCCCTTCGATCGAGAGCGTGAGCGGCGGCTTCGTGTCCTCGCTGGACAGGAACTTGGCGATGGCGTCGACGTACGGCTCAAAGCCGAGGCTGTCCGTCGCCGTCGGCTGGTCGCTGGCGCTGGCGAGGTGGATGGACTCTTCGAGGAGGGAGGGTGGGGGTACATTTTTGGGCGCATCCTCATCAGCCTTCGCGAAGCCCGGGAATGCAGCACGAAGAGCGCTCCCTTCCGAGGTTTGTGTCAGAAGCTTGATGATCGGACTCTCCGTCACGTGGAGAGCGCCGACCAGCAAGGACTCGGTGAAGATCGGGTCCAGCCCGGCGCTCCCGCCCGCATTGCGCAATGCCTGCTCGACTTCGGCCGAGAGCGGCGGGATCACTTCAGCGTCGGTGGGCAGGTAAGGAGTGGAGTCGGGGACGTCGGCGCCCTCGAGGGAAGCCAGGATCTTGGTCAGACGGCCCCGGTCAAACCCCGAGCGGTCGAAGAGGTTGCGCGCTATCCCGTCGTCGGCATCGTAGAGACCCATCAGCAGGTGCTCCATCCGAAGCTCGTCCCGCCGGCGCGACCGCCGAAAGGCATCGGCCCGGCGGATTGCGTCACGAGAGTTCGCGCTGAAGCCAGTTGGAGCAAGGGCAGAGCCGGCCTCTTCGATGCGCGGGGTGACCCGCTTGCGTTCGAGAGTGTTGCGAAGACTCTCGATGATGAGATCGAGAGTCTTCTCGCGATCCGACGGGGAACGAAGGTCCAGCCATACTCCTTCCCTCACCCACTCTGGCAGCTGGTTCCTTTGCTCGTCGCCGCTTCCGAGTAAGAAAACAGGCGCAAACGACCCGCCGCGTGTTGCTACCCAGTTCTGCACATCAGGCCATGCATCTTGGGGAACACCTGTGCCACCTTTGCCGAGGAGGAGCAATAGGACACGGCTCTGTAGAGGCTTGTGTGCCAGCGCCTTACTTCCCAAGCAAGGGGCGCTAGCAGGGTTTGGATTCCGGCATCACGAAGCTTTGCCGCGATGTCTTCAGCCGTCGCGCGGTCCGCCTCATCGAAGCTGACGATGACATCGTTGGTCTCGGACGCGGACGCTGCCATGATGCGCTCTCCAGCAATCTTGCGAGGATTACGGATGCGATTCTATCGCTGCGTCCTCGCCTACAATCTGCCTCGAATGAGGAGGTTCCTGTTTCTTCTGACGGTCGCGGGCGCCCTTCTCCCCGCCTCCGCCCGCGCCTGGGACCCGGTCGGCCACCAAGTCGTGGCCTGGATCGCCTGGGAGCGGATGCCGGAGGGGACGCGGGCGAAGGCGGTGGCGCTGCTCAAGGCGGCGCCGGGGGACGCGGATCTCGCGAGTCTGCTGCCGCCGGCGAGCGGGGCGCAGCCGCTGGCGCTGCGGGAGCGGACTTTGTTCGCGCGGGCGGCCGCTTGGCCGGACATCGTGCGCGACGAGGGGTTTCCGGAGCGGCGCGCCAAGTACCACCACGGGACTTGGCACTACATCGACCGCTACTGGGAGAACCCGGGGCCGGACCGGCCGCCGCGCGAGCGGCTCGATCTGCCGGTGGGGCGCGAGAACGTCGTCGAGCGGCTGCGCGTCCTGAGCGCCGCGATCGCCGACCCGGCGCGGCCGGCGCGCGAGAAGGCGATCGACCTCGCCTGGATGCTGCATTTGACCGGCGACATCCACCAGCCGCTCCACACCGCCTCGCGGGTGACGCCGACGGAGCCCGCGGGCGACCGCGGCGGCAACCTCTTCCCGCTCCGCGGCGAGGCCGAGGAGCTGCACTGGTACTGGGACAGCGCGGTCAGCCGCGCCCACGGGCGCCGCTCCTGGGAGTCGGAGACCGTCTGGGTGGCGCGGCTGGCAGCGGCCCTCGTCCGCGACCACCCACCCCGCCTCTTCGCCGGCCGCCTCGCGCCGCGCGCCTTCGAGACCTGGGCGCAGGAGGGGTACAGGATCTGCACCAATCTGGTCTATCCGGAAACCTTGCGCCGCGGCCAGCGGCCGCCGGCGCGGTATCGCTGGAACGTGCGGCGTATCGCCGAGCCGGCGATGGCCCTCGCCGGCTACCGGCTCGCGGCGCTTCTGGAAGCGACCCTCGGGAGATAAAGACGATGCGCGCGCTCCTCTGCGGCTTCGCCGCCCTGCTCTTCGCCGCCGCCACCTGCGGCCCACCCGCCGGCGACCCCCCCACGCCCGCCGCCCCCGGCGCCGAGGATCCCTTCGCCCCCGACGACTTGCTGGAAGCGATCTTCCGCTACCAGTTCGAGCACAACGCCTCGGGGCTGCAGCAGAACGCCGGCGCCTACTGCCTGTCGCTCGGGCCCGACCGGTCGGTGCCGGCGTCGCTCCTCAAGCGCTTCGCCAACCAGCGGCCGCCGGTCTACGGCGAGCCGGACTGCCCGGGCGGCGAGGGCATCCTCACCTTCCAGGTCAAGTCGGTGAAATGGCTGTCGGAGGACGAGGTGGAGGCCATCGGCGGCTACCACGAAGGGAACCTGAGCTCCTCGACCGAGAGCTTCCGCGCCGCCCGCGAGGCCGGGCGGTGGGTGGTCAAGGAGAGCCGCCTGCTGGTGATCTCTTGAGGCGCGCCGCGGGCGCGGTCCGTGTGGTCTGACCGGCCGACCGCGGCGCGGCGGGCGCGGCTGGCCGACCGCCTGCGCGCGCTGCTGCCGCCGCCGCGGCCGGCGGCGCGCGGCGCCAAGACGCCGCTCGCCGGCACCGCCGCCGTCGAGCCGGCGGCCGAGGAGCTGCGGCAGGAGCCGGGATTCGCCTGGCTGGACGGCGCCGGCTGGGGGGGCGCCCGCCTCTACTCGCGGCCGCTCGCCGTCCTCACGGCGCGCAACGGGCGGGCGACGGTGGACGGGCCGGGCGGCCGCGCCGCCTTTGCCGCGCGCGGTCTCGACCTCCTGGACGCCGCGCTCGCCGCCTGGGGCGGCGCCGGCGGCGAGCTGGTCGGCTTCCTCGGCTACGAGCTGACCTGGGAGCTCGAGGAGCTGCCGCCGCCCCCGGCGGACGACCTCGGTCTGCCCGACCTCCACCTGGCCCTCTACCCCACCGCCCTGCGCCGCGACGCCCGCGGCTGGACGCTCGACAGCACCGACGCCTGGCCGGCCCCGGGCGGCGACGCTCGGATCGGCGCCGAGCGGCTCCTCCAGCGGCTGGCGCGCCGCGCGGCGGAGGCGCCGCCGGAAGGCCCGCTCGCCCGCCCACCGCTGCGCAGCCGCCCCCTCCCCTCCGGCTTCGCCGACGCCGTGGCGCGGGCTGTCGGCCGCATCGCCGCCGGCGAGATCTTCCAGGTCAACCTCTGCCGGCGGCTGGAGACGCGGCTGGCGCGGCGCGCCGTCTGGCCGCTCTGGCAGCGGCTGCGGGCGGCGAGCCCGGCCGACTACGCCGCCTGCCTCGACCTCTCGACGCCGCGACGCGCCCGCGCTCTCCTCTCGGTCTCGCCGGAGTGCTTCCTGGCGGTGCGCGACGGGGTCGTCGAGTCGCGGCCGATCAAAGGGACGCGGCCGCGCGGCGCCGACCGGCGGAGCGACGCGGCTCTGGCGCGCGAGCTCCTGGAGAGCGCCAAAGACCGGGCCGAGCTGGCGATGATCGTGGACGTGGTGCGCAACGACCTCGGGCGGGTGGCCGTCACCGGCAGCGTCGAGGTGGCGGCGCACGCCGAGCTGATGACCCTGCCGACGCTGCACCACACCGTCTCGCGGGTGCGCGCCCGGCTCGCTCCGGGGACCAACGCCGCCGACCTGCTGCGCGCCAGCTTCCCGCCGGCCTCGATCAGCGGCGCGCCCAAGATCCGCGCCGTGGCGGTGGCGGCGGCCGAGGAGGAGCGGCGGCGGGGGCCGGCGATGGGCGCGGTCGGGCGGATCGCGCTGTCCGGCGAGCTGGACCTCGCGGTCGCCATCCGCACCGCCGTCGCGGCGCGCGGCCGGGTGGCCTACCACACCGGGGGCGGGATCGTCGCCGACTCCGACCCCGAGGCGGAGCTCGAGGAGACGCGGGTCAAGGCGCGCGCCTTCCTCGCCGCGCTGGGCCTGCCGGAGGCCGGCGCCTGGTGAGCGCGGCCTGGTGGAACGGCCGGCTGGTCGCGGCGGAGGAGGTGGCGCTCTCGCCCGACGACGCCGGGTTCCTGCACGGCGACGGCCTCTTCGAGACCCTGCGCGTCGACGGCGGCCGCGTGCGCGACCTCGACGCCCACCTCGACCGCTTGCTGGACAGCCTGCCGCGCATCGACCTCGAGATCCCCGAGCCGCGGCGGGCGCTGGCGGCGGCGGTGCGGGCGGTGGCCAAGGCGGCGCCGCGGCCGGCGGCGCGGCTGCGGATCACGGTGACGCGCGGCGTCGCCGGGGTGCCGACGCGCCTGGTCACCGCCGTGCCCTACGAGCCGCCGTCGCGGGCGATGGTCCGCGAGGGCGTCGCCGCCGTGGTGCTCCACGACCTGCGACTGGAGGCGCGCGGCGCGCTCACCGGCCTCAAGAGCCTCTCCTACGGCGCGCACGCCCTGGCGCTGGGCCGCGCCCGCGCCGCCGGCGCCTGGGAGGCCTTGCTGCTCGACCAGGAGGGCCTGCTCATGGAGGGCTCGCGCAGCAACGTCGTCTTGGTGCTGGAGCAGGGCCGGGCCTACACGCCGCCGGCCGCCGAAGGCTGCGTCCCCGGCACCGTCCGCCGCCGCCTGCTGGAGGCCGGGCTGATCGAGGAGGGGGAGGTCTTCGACGACGACCTCCCGGCCGCCAGCGAGGTGCTGCTGACGAACAGCCTGGTCGGCGTGCTACCCGTCGGCCGGATCGGCGAGCTGCGCTGGACCCCAGGCCCCGTCTACCGCCGCCTGCGCAGGGCCGTGCGCAGGTAGCGGCGACGGGGACACCGGGAAGAGCTACGAATACGGCGTACTAATACAAATTATCGATCCCGTTCTCGTCGTCCGTCTCCGTCGAGGCCGGACCGTTGTTGCAGGCCGAGACCGACGGGAACATCGTGGCGCCCGAGACGCTGGTGTGGCCGAGGCCGAGGCCGTGGCCGATCTCGTGCACCATCACGCCTTCGATCCGGAACTCCTGGCCCGAGCAGGGATCGGCCGAGTCGGCCCAGTTGTGGGCGGTGTTGGTGACGATGTCGGCGTCGTAGATGCGGTAGGTGCCGTTGCCGCGCGACTGGTAGTAGCCGGTGAACGTCGCGGCGAGGCAGTTGCCGTTGCAGGCGCCGGTAGGGTCGGTGAAGTTGAGCATCGGCACGCCGTCGCCGAGCGAGAAGCCGGAGACGGAAGACACCGTCGCGTTGATCACCGGGTTGCGCTCGGTCGGCGCGCCGTTCCAGGCCGCCGAGGAGGTGATGGCGTTGCGGGTGGCGTTGCGGCCCTTGTCGGTGCCGGTGATCGACGCCTGGCCGCGGTTGTCGACGCGGTAGTTGGGCGCGGAGTCCCAGGTGCGGCGGGGCGAGAGCAGCACGTAGGCGGAGACGGTCGTCGCGATCAGGGCGAGCACCACCGCCAGGGAGAGGGTGGACAGGAGTCGGTTGGTCTTCATGGCTCGGTTCCCCTCCGGATCAGTGCGCGTGACGTGCCGTGCGCGCCGCCTCGGCGCGCAGGAAGGTCTTGAACTCTTCGAGGCGGTAGGGGCGCGGCGGCGCCGCCTGGCCCTCGCGGGCGACGAGACCGGCGCTGGCGGCCTCGAAGGTCGGGATCGCCACCTCGGCGCCGTTGCGGTCGTGCCCGATCCGGTACTGGCCGAGCCGGTAGCCGACGACCTGCGCGGCGCCGTTCCGCTCGTCGCTGAGGAAGAGCAAAACCCGCGCGCCGACCTGGAACTCGGGGAAGCCGTGGGCCTCGATGGTGTAGCCGCCCACCGTGCCGCCCCAGGTGCGGACGACGGCGACCGCGCCGACGTCGCCGATCAGGGTCTCGTGCACCCGCACGAGGGCCTCGGTCTCGATGATCTGCCCCGAGGCGTCCCAGTAGGAGTTGACGGTGAGCACCTCGCCCAGCACGACCGCGGCCGACTCGGCGATGAGCTGCCGCGGGGTCATGTGGATGAAGGTGGAGGCGGTGACGGTGGCGGGCAGGGAGAGGAGGACACAGAGCAACAGGAGCAGTTTGGCGTTTCGCCTCATGCAGGTCTCCTTTCGCTATTGAAGGTGCACGGAAGAGGCCGGAGGAGGACAAGCCGCCCGTCCCCGGGCGGCGGCGCTTGGCGGCGGCCTGACAAGCCGCCCCGGCACGGCGATACACTGCGTCCCGCGATGAAGATCCCCGGCCTCATCCTCAAGCAGCTCTACACGCTCGGCAGCCTCGAGAACCACGAGGACGGCGTCCGCTTCGCCCTCAAGAACCGCCTCTCGGACGCCACCGTGACGCGCATCGCCGAGGTGCGCGTGGACGGCCGCGAGGTACCGCCGTCGCGGCTCACCCTCGACTTCGACGGCCAGTCGCTGCCGGCGGCGCAGGTGACGGCGGCGAACGCCATCCCCTTCCCGCTGTCGCGCGTGGTGCGCATCCGCGCCGGCATCGATCCGCTGCCCAAGGGGCCGCACGAGATCGCGCTCGCCTTCGAGGCCACGCCCTTCGGCTCGCTCGCCTTCAAGGTCAAGGACGCGATCGCCGAGGAGCCGGCCAAGCGCACCAGCGTCCCCCACGACAAGGAGAACGACTACAGCCGCGAGATCGTCGCGCAGCGGCAGCGCTTCGTCGAGGAGTACGCCGGCGTCAAGCTCCAGCACATCGACAAGTTCTCCTTCGACCCGTCGGCCACCAAGGGCAACATCGAGAACTTCACCGGCGTGGCGCAGGTGCCGATCGGCTTCGCCGGGCCGATCAAGGTCAACGGCGAGCACGCGCAGGGGGAGTTCCTGGTGCCGCTCGCCACCGCCGAGGGCACCCTCGTCGCCTCCTACAACCGCGGCATCAAGGTGCTCAACCTCTCGGGCGGCGTGATGTGCACGGTGGTCGGCGACAAGATGCAGCGCGCGCCGGTCTTCGTCTTCGACGACGCGCGGCAGGGGCGGGACTTCGGACGCTGGATCGACGAGCACATGGACGAGATCCGCGAGCAGGCCGAGGCGACCTCCAGCGTCGCCAAGCTGACCTACATCGACCGCTACCTCTCGAACCGCTTCGTCTTCCTGCGCTTCAACTACACGACCGGCGACGCCGCCGGCCAGAACATGGTCGGTCGCGCCACCTTCGCCGCCTGCTCCTGGATCCTCGAGAACGCGCCGAACATCCGGCATTTCTACCTGGAGTCCAACTTCGCCACCGACAAGAAGGCCTCGCAGGTCAACATCATGCGCACCCGCGGCAAGCGGGTGACGGCCGAGTGCGTCATCCCGCGCGACGTCCTCGTCCAGCACATGCGGGTCGATCCCGAGACCCTGCACTTCCACTCCAACGTCGCCAACGTCGGCGCCTTCATGTCGGGCGCCAACAACAACGGCTGCCACTCGCCCAACGGCATCACCGCCATGTTCATCGCCACCGGCCAGGACGTGGCGAACGTCTCGGAATCCTCGGCCGGCATCCTCTACACCGAGGTGACGCCCAAGGGGGACTTCTACATGTCGCTCACCATCCCCTCGCTCATCGTCGCCACCCACGGCGGCGGCACGGCGCTGCCGACCCAGCGCGAGTGCCTGGAGATCCTGGGGTGCGTCGGCAAGGGGAAGGTCAAGAAGCTCGCCGAGATCGTGGCGGGAGTGGCGCTGGCGGGAGAAATCTCGCTGGGGGCGGCGATCTCGTCGCTCGACTGGGTGTCGAGCCACGAGCAGTACGGGCGGAACCGGTAGGCAGAGGTAGACTTAGAGCATGTCCAGCTCGCCTGCAGAGCTCCTCGCCGAGCGGCTCCAGACCGCCCTCGACCTCTACGAGGCCGGCGAGCAGCTCATGCGGGAGAACCTCCGGCGGCAACACCCCGGGGCCGGGGAGGCGGAGATCGAACGCCTGCTGGCCGCCTGGCTGCGCGAGCGGCCGGGCGCCGAGCACGGCGACGCGCCGGGCCGCGTGGTCCGCTGGCCGCGCGGCGCGTGAGCCGCCTCGGCGCGGCGTTGCAACAGGCTGCGGCGGCGCTTCGCGACCTGGAACACGAGTGGGCGCTGGTGGGAGGCCTCGCGGTCTCGGTGCGTGCCGAGCCGCGCTTCACCCGCGACGTCGATCTCGCTCTCGCCGTCACTGGAGACGACGCCGCGGAGCAAGTCACCGCGGCGTTGATCCGTCGCGGCTTCCAGCTCGACGCGCTGGTCGAGCAAGAAGTTGTCGGCCGCCTCGCGACCGCGCGCCTCTTGTTCCCCGGCGAATCCGAAGCGGGGCTTTTCCTGGACCTGCTCTTCGCCTCCTCCGGGATCGAACCGGAAGTCGTCGCCGGAGCAGAGTGGGTGGAGTCCGTGCTCGGCCTCCGCGTCCGCGTCGCGCGAAGGGGTCACTTGCTCGCGCTCAAGCTGCTCTCCCGCAGTCCGGACCGCCCCCAAGATCAGTGGGATCTCGTCGCGCTGCTCAAGACCGCCGGGCCGGCTGACCTCGAGGACGCCCGCGGCGCGGTCCGGCTCATCACCGAGCGTGGCTTCGATCGCGGGAAGGATCTCGCGGGAGACTTGGAGGAGCTGCTGGCCGCGCGCGCGTCCGGCTGAACCCATGGCGAAGCTCCAGTTCCTCGGCGCCGCCGGGACGGTGACCGGCTCGAAGCACCTGGTCGAGGCCGGGGGGGCGCGGGTGCTCGTGGACTGCGGGCTCTTCCAGGGGCTGCCCGAGCTGCGGCAGCGGAACTGGGAGAAGCTGCCGGTGGCGCCGGAAGCGATCGACGCCGTGGTGCTGACCCACGCGCACCTCGACCACACCGGCTACCTGCCCAGGCTCCTGCGCGACGGCTTCCGCGGGCCGGTCTTCGCCACCCGCCCGACCGCCGACCTCATGGTGGTGCTGCTCGCCGACGCTGGGAAGCTGCAAGAAGAGGAAGCCTCCTACCGCAATGAGAAGGGGATCACGCGCCACCGGCCGGCGCAGCCGCTCTTCACCGAGGCCGAGGGGCGGGCGGCGGCGAAGGCGGTGCGGACCGTGAGCTTCGACGAGGAGTTCGCGCCCCTGCCGGGCTGGCAGGCGACCTACCGCACCGCCGGGCACCTGCTCGGCGCCGCGCACCTGGAGCTGGCGGCGCCGGACGGCGGCGGGCGGCTGCGTCTCCTCTTCTCGGGGGACGTCGGGCGCTACGGCGCGCCGATCCTCGACGACCCGACCGCGATCGGCAAGGCGCCCGACGCGCTGGTCGTCGAGTCCACCTACGGCGACCGCGAGCACTCGCGCGAGCCGATCGAGGACCAGCTCGAGCGGGCGGTCGGCGAGGCGGTCGAGCGCGGCGGCGCGATCGTCGTGCCGGCCTTCGCCGTCGGCCGCACGCAGGACCTCCTCTACCACCTGGGCGAGCTGGAGCACGCCGGGCGGGTGCCGCGCCTGCCGGTCTACATCGACAGCCCGATGGGGATCGAGGCGACCGGCATCTATCGCCGCCACCCGGCGGAGTTCGACGAGGCGATGCGCGAGGTCGTGGCGGCGGGGCGCTCGCCGCTGCGCGGCGGCGGCAGCGTCCACTTCACCAAGATGCGCAACGAGTCGATGGCGCTCAACTCGATGCCCGGGCCGCTCGTCATCATCGCCGGCGCCGGCATGCTCACCGGCGGGCGGGTGCTCCACCACCTGATCCACCGCCTGCCCGACCCCCGCAGCACGATCCTCTTCGTCGGCTTCCAGGCCGAAGGCACGCGCGGCCGCCAGCTCCTCGACGGCGCGACCACGCTGCGGGTCTTCCACCGCGACGTGCCGGTGCGGGCGCGGGTGCAGAAGATCGACGGCCTCTCCGCCCACGCCGACGCCGGCGAGCTGATGCGCTGGATGGGGACCGCCGAGGGAACGCCGAAGCGAGCCTTCGTCGTCCACGGCGAGCCCGGCCCCGCGGCGGCGCTGGCGGAGCGCATGCGGCGCGAGCTCAGCTGGAAGGTCAGCGTCCCCCGGCATCTGGAGAGCTACGAGCTGAACAGCGGTTAGGGTTGTACCCCTCGCCTTGTCATTCCGAGCGCAGCGAGGAATCTGGGGGCGGGAGTGGCGAGTTCAGGCAGCCCCCGCCCAGATCCCTCGCTACGCTCGGGATGACAACGGGAAACAAGGTAACCTTCCGGACCATGCGGGCGGAGCCTCCACCGGTCACGGCCGCCCTGCCCGCGGAGCCGGCGCCTCCCCCTCCCGACGACCTCGGCGGTTTCGAGCTCCTCCCCGACCACCCGCCGGCCGGGCTGGTGCGCCGCTTCTTCACCACCCAGCGCCACCTCTTCGGCCTCCTCTTCGGCGGGCTCGCCGCTTACGGGCGCGGGGAGGCGGACCTCCCGCCGAAGCGGCGCTCGCGGCTCCTCCACGGCATCGCCCGCTTCCTCGCCGCGCTCGCCTCTCCCGTCCTCGACAAGTCGATCTCCGATCGTCCGTTCCCGGTCCAGCTCCGGCGGCGGCTCGAGGTCCTGGGGCCCACCTACATCAAGCTGGGGCAGGTGCTGGCGCTGCGCCAGGACCTCCTCCCCGCCGCGGTCACCGAGGAGCTCAAGAACCTCCTCGACCGCCTGCCGGTCGTCTCCTTCCCGCGCTATCTCGAGCTCGTCGCCGCCGACCTCCGCCGGCCGGTCGACGAGATGTTTTCCTGGGTCGATCCCCACCCCATCGGCTCGGCCTCGATCGCGCAGATCCATCGCGCCACGACGCGCGAAGGGGACACGGTCATCCTCAAGGTCGTCAAGCCCGGCATCCGCGAGACCCTGACGCGCGACGCCAAGCTGCTCGGCATCCTCGGCGCCTTCCTCCAGCTCCTGCTGCCGCGCTACCGGCCGCGGCAGGTGATCGCCGAGTTCGTCGAGTACACCCGGCGCGAGGTGGACCTCCGGCGTGAGGCCGACAACGCCGAGACCTTCGCCGCCAACTTCAAGGACCTGCCGGACGTCGTCTTCCCGCGCATCTACCGCCAGTACAGCGGCCGCGGCGTGTTGTGCATGGAGTTCCTCGACGGCTTCAAGCCGAGCGACCCGCGGATCGAGGAGCTGACAGAGGCCGAGCGCGACCGGCTGGTGGACCTGGGCGCCGCGGCGATCATCCGCATGCTGTTCAAGGACGGCTTCTTCCACGCCGACCTCCATCCCGGCAACCTCCTCATCCTGCGCGGCGGGCGCGCCGGCGCGGTCAAGGCCGGCTTCATCGACCTCGGGATGGTGGGGCGCTTCGACGGCGACCTGCGGCGGACGCTCCTCTACTACTACTACACGCTCGTCCTCGGCGACGCCGAGAACGCCGCCCGCTATCTCGCCGCGGTGGCGCAGCCCGGGCCCGGCGCCGACCCGACCGGCTTTCGCCGCGAAGTCACCGAGATCCTCGTCCGCTGGCACCGCAGCGCCAGCTTCCGCGACTTCTCGCTCGGGCAGCTCATCCTGCAGTCGGTCAACCAGGGAGCGCAGCACGGGATGTACTTCCCGGTCGAGATGGTGCTGATGGTCAAGGCGCTGATCACCTTCGAGGGCGTGGGACAGATCCTCAAGCCGGGCATGGACGTCGCGGCGGTGTCGCAGCAGCACATCCACCGCATCTTCCTCGACCAGTTCAACCCGCTGCGCATCGGCCGCGAGAGCCTGCGCGGCGCCCCCGAGCTGCTCGACGCCATCGTCAAGTCGCCGATGCTGGTGACCGAAGGCCTGCGCCTCCTCCAGCAGGCGACGCAGCGCCACCCCGAGAACCCGCTGACCGGCCTGCGCGGCACCCTCTTCGGCGGCTTCTGCCTGATCGCCGGCGCCGTCCTCGCCGGCGCCGACGGCCCTTGGCCGATCTGGGTGGCGCTCTTCGTGGTCGGGATCCTGACCGCCCTGCGTCGCAAATGACGGCGCCCTACGAGCCGTTCGACCCCGACTACACCGCCTCGATCATCCAGGAGGTCTTCGGCCCGATCGTCCGGCACTACTTCCGGGCCGAGCTGGTCGGCGGCGAGAAGATCCCGACGGGCGGGCCGCTGGTCCTCGCCCCCAACCACAGCGGCAACGCCTTCCCCTACGACGGCATGGTGCTCGAGGGCCTGCTCTGGCGGCGCGACGGGCTGCGGCCGGAGGCCAAGCTCCGCTCGGTCTTCGAGAAGGAGCTGGCGGTCACCTGGTGGATGCGCCCCTTCGGGCTCGACAACTTCTGGCGCCGCTGCGGCGGCATCGACCTGACCTTCGACAACTTCGACCGCCTGCTGGCGCGCGGCGAGCGGCTGATCTACTACCCCGAAGGGGTGCCGGGGATCGGCAAGGGCTTCTTCCGCCGCTACCAGCTCCAGCGCTACTCGACGAGCTTCGTCATCCTCGCCGCCCGCCACGGCGCGCCGGTCTACCCGATCTCGATCGTCAACGCCGAGTGGGTGATCCCCTTCTGCTTCACCGTGCCGGCGCTCGACGGCCTGATGCAGCGGCTCTTCCGCGTGCCCTTCCTGCCGCTGCCGGCGGCGCCGCTCGCCCTGCTCTTCCCCTGGATGTGGTACCTGACGCTGCCGGCGCGGATGGTCTTCGTCGTCGGCGACCCCATCGACATGGCGGCGCGGACGCGCGCGGCGGGGATCGACCTCGACGACCCCGACCGCGGCAAGCTCCGCGAGGTCGCCGACGGGGTGCGCCGCGACTGCCAGGCGGAGCTCGACCGGCAAGTCGCGGCCTACGGCCGCCGGCCGTACGACGCGCCGTCGCTCCGCCGCGAGCTGTGGGCGGCGCGGCGGAAGCTCCTCGCGCTCCTGCCGAGCGGCTGGCCGGTCTCCTTCGTGTGCCACGACCGCAACCGCCGCCGCCCGCCGGCGCGGAACCGCCTCCACGCCATCCTGCGCGACTGGGACCTGCTCGGGTTCTACCTGCCGTTCGGCTGGCCGCTCCTCGGCCTGACGCGGCACCTCCGCCGCCCCCCCTGCGGCTACCGCGGGCTCACGCCCGCCGCGCGGCGCGCGCAGGAAGGAACGTTTCACTGGCATCTGAAGGACCGGCCGCTGCCCGAGAGCGCGCGCGGGGAGCGCGCCGTGCAGGGATTGCGGGAGTAAGATCCGCGGGATGACGGAGCCGCAGCACGAGTCCGTCGATACACCGCCGCCGGCTTCTCGGCCGGCGTACGAGCCGGCGCCCGCCGTGGCCGGGCGCGCCGCCGCGCCCACCATCTCCTCCTCCACGAACGAGCTGATGCGCACAGTGCTGCGCGTCGCCTGGCTGTCGATCGGGCTGGGAGTGGCGTTGGAGGTGCTCGTCCTCACCGCCGCGGCCTACTCGGGCACGCAGGGATCGAGCCCCAAGCCCTTCGTCGCCGACCTGGCGCAGAAGGTCTCCTGGTCGTTCCTGGTCTGCGTCGGGCTCGCCTTCGGCACCGCCGCGGGAAAGGCGCGCTCGGCGGTAATGGGCCTCCTGGGCCTGATCTCGGCGCCCGTCGCCTTCACCGCCGCCAAGTCGCTGCACAAAGGGGTGGCGGTGGCGATGGGGCTGGCCGGCACCGTGGCGGCGGGACCGTCGCCCCTCCTCCTCGCTTTGCTCAAGGCGATCGAGTTCGGCTTCCTCGGCGCGGCCCTCGGCCGCCTCGGCAAGGGCGCGCGCGGGTCCTTAGGGAGCTACGTCGCGCTGGGGCTCCTCACCGGCCTCGTCTTCGGCGGCACGATCCTCGGCGTGACCGTGGCGGCGGGAGCGAAGGCCGACCTCGTGAGCCTCCTCTCCCGCGGCATCAACGAGGTGCTCTTCCCCCTCGGCTGCTCGCTGGTCCTCTACGCCGCCGACGCGATCGGCAAGCGGCTGGCCCCGTAGCGCCCGGCCCACGTGCCGGTGTCCTTCCGGTCACCCCACCCCGCTACCATTCCTTTCTTATCAATCCGCCGTGTTGACGACCACTATTTCATCACAAGAAATTTCCGAGCAAATCTTCGGGTTACCGCTACACAGATAACATTTCGTGCCCTTTGATCTCTTTCCCTTGGCCGTAAAGCCGAGCTTGGGGTCAAGTCCCTTACCTGTAGGATCGGTGACAAAGAACCTAATGCTGGTCCGGTTCAAGATGTCGATCCTCTTTTGCCCAAGGACCTGAGCCGCTTGCGCTGATTGGTAACCAACGACAATCAAGGCTACGATGGCGAAGACGGTAAACAGACGCGTTTTCATAACCTCTCCTCAGTGTGTGGTTTTAGCCGTTGACTTCAAGCAGCTTATCGCCGGGCATCATCCGGCCTACCCCGGCTTGGCGACGCAAAGGCAGAAGTACCTCTCGTTGTAGGACCCCTTGAGGTCGAGCCCCGTCGTATAGCAGGCGGCGCGGTCGTCGAACTGGCTGCCGTAGAGCCAGGTCCGGATGTCGCCCTTGGGCCTCCCCGCCACGCGGCACACAAAGGCCCGCTTGGTCACCGACACGAAGGTCGCTTCGTACTCGGCGAGCGTGCCCGGCGCTTTCGCCTTGCAGGTCTCGGAGCAGGTCAACGGACCGCCCGGGCCGTTGTTCGCAAACCAGCCGGCGCGGTACGGCGCAAGGGCGCCGTCCTGGATCGGGTCTGCCTGGACGCTGAGCGGAAGAAGCGCCAGGACGGCGGCCGCCCCCAGGATGAGAGCGCTTCTCCGGACGAAGTGCCGTGCTTTGTGTCGCATGCGTAGAGCCTCCTTGCCCACATAGGCTCTCCCGGACGAGCGGGCGTTACACCTGTGAGGTCCAGACCACGGTTCTGGAGGCGCTGGAGATTCATCTCCGGCTGCTCGAGATCTATCTCGGACGGCGGAAGATAGATCTCGGGGTCCGGAAGATCTATTTCCGAGCGCCGGAGATAGAACTCGGAGCCCAGGAGATAGATCTCGATGCATGGGAGTCTTATCTTCCGGCCGGAAAGATAGATCTCGGTCTATAGGAGATTTATCTCCGAGCGTCCGAGATGAATCTCCGGGCACGGAAGATGTTCCGTGGGACGCCGGCGAAGACCGTGGAGGAGGCGCGAATTCCGTGGGCGCGCGGGCGGACGTTACGCTGTTCGCCTAGGCGCCCTCTTTTTCAGCCAAGATGTTGGCCCAACGGTCGGTTCTCTCGTCTGCCGACGTTTCCTCGATCCGCGACGCGACGGTCCAGACGTGGCCGGAGGGGTCCATGATCCAGGCGATGCGGTCGCCCCAGAACTGGTCCTGCAGCGGCACCAGGACCTGCGCTCCGTTGGCGAGCGCCCGCGCCACCGTCTCGTCCACGTCCGGGACGTAGACATAGATCACCACCGGCGAGCTGCCGTCGGGTTGGGGCGCACGACTGGTCAGCGTGGGCCATTCGGCCTCGATCATGAGCATCGCCGGGCCGATGGTCAGCATGGCGTGCGCCACGGCCCCGTCCGGGCCGGGCCGGCGGCCGCGCTCGATCGCTCCGAACGTCTTGACGCAGAAGTCGATGGCGGCGGCCGGGTCGCGGCAGACCAGCCGCGGGATCACGACCGAGGCACCCTCGGGAATCGCCTTGACGTCGACAGCCATGGGTTCCTCCTACCCCGGTTTGCGGATGAGCCAGCGGTGGACCGACGATCGGTACTGCTGGTAGCTGGCGCCGAACTTGTCAGCCAACGTCGGCTCCTCGTAGAGGACGACGAAGAGGTGCATGAGCACCAGGAACCCGAGGGCGAGCAGGACGATCGAAGGCGAGGGAACGACGAGACCAACTCCGAGCATCACGGCAGCCCCGCCGACGTACATCGGGTTGCGCACCCAGCGGTAGGGGCCGGAGGCCACGAACTCGCGCGGCGGGTCGAAGGGGGCCGGCGTGCCGCGGCCGCGGGTGACGAAGGTCGCGATGCACCAGCCCGCGAGCAGCGCGCCAGCGGCGGCCAGCAGGTAGCCGACCGGGCGGAGCCAGAGCGGCAGCGACACCGGGAGCCTCTCGTCGAAGGGCCTCACCGCGATGGCCAGCCACGCCCAGAGCCAGAAGAAGGCCGCGGAGTAGACCACGCCCCGCAGGATTGTGAAGCTCCGGGACAGCAGCGAAGGCTGCAAGCCTCTAGGCTCCTTCCAACATCTCCTCGAGCCGCCCGAGCGCCTCGTCCAGCCGGTGGACCGCTTCCGGGCGCCGCCGGCCCCGCTCCCTCGCCTTGCGCTTGGCGCCCGCTTCCAGCCCGACGCCCTGCCAGAGGTCGCGCTCGGCGTCCTCCAGCACGTCGCGCCGCAGGGTGAGGCCGTGGCGGGCGAGGATCGGCGCCAGCTCGTCGTAGCGGGCGAGGAGGTCGCGGCGGGTGGCCTGGTAGGCGTGCTCGGCGACCAGGCGGCGCTCGGCGAAGCCGAAGATGTTGGTGAAGAACATCGCGTAGTCGTCGCGCCGCGGCTGGAGGAGCACGACGTCGGCCCCCTCGTAGCGGGTGCGATAGGCGGCCATCCCGACTTCCAGGCGCGAGTGGATCAGCGTGCGGAAGGTCTGCGACAGGACGGTCGGCAGGCCGCGGTTGACCAGCCGGCCGTGGCGCATCAAGCCCGCCTCGACGGCGCGCACCGTGTCCACCGGCACCAGCGGGTTGATGCAGAGGAGGAGGTCCACCCCCGCCTCCAGCGCCACCGAGGCGTGCAGGGTCTTGAGCAGCACGCCGTCGACGTAGCAGCGGCCATCGATCTCGACCGGCGGGTAGAGGCCGGGCAGCGCGCTCGACGCCTGCACCGCCCGCGAGATCGGCACGTGGTCGAAAGGCGGCTCGCCGAAGCGCACCGCCTTGCCCGAGTCGAGGTCCACGGCGACGACGACGAGGCGCCGGCCGAGGCGGCGGAAGTCGTCGCTGCGGCCCTTGAGGGCGTAGATCCGCTCGAGATAGGCGCGGATCGGCTCGTTGTCGAAGACGCCGACCGGCAAGGCGCGCGACAGCCGCGTCAGCACCTCTCCCACGGCGCGCTCGCCCGGCGCCGCCAGGTAGTCGCGGATCGCCTCCCAGAGCAGGCGCGGCACGGCGAGGCCGCTGCGCTTCCAGAGCGAGAAGGCGGGGGTGAGGAAGGTCTCGGGGACGAAGGGGTGCTCGCCCGGCTCCGGCGAGACGATGGCGCGGCACATCTGCGCCGTCGTCATGCGATTGGCGAGGCAGGCGGTCAGGAAGGCGCCGGCGCTGACGCCGACGTAGATGTCGAGCCGGTTGAGGTCCAGCCCGTCGAGCGCCTCGTCGAGGGCGCGGAGGGCGCCGATCTCGTAGATTGCGCCCTCCGGTGCGCCGCTGGCGAGCGCGAGGCCGATCCGTGGGGCCGCGGCTGGAACCCCCCGCCCAGATCCTTCGCTTCGCTCAGGATGACGTGTAGTTGTCATCCTGAGCGGAGCGCAGCGTAGCGAAGGATCTGGGGGCAGGAAGCCTGCATCTCGCCACTGTCCTTTAAGAGGACGTCTTGCGCGGCGGCTTGGTGACCGGCGCGTCGGCGCCGGGGCTGGAGACCGGCTTGCCTGAGGAGTCCACCACGACGTTCTCCGCCGCATGCGTGCCGGCGGCCGCCGACGCCGGGCGGGAACGGAGCTGCTCGATCTTGGCCGACAGCTCCTCGACCCGCTGAGTCAGGGTGCGGATCTCGTCGCGGGTGGGGACGCCGAGCCGGTGGAGGGTGGCGGTCAGCGTCTCGTCCAGGGTGTTGCCGAGGTCGCTCCAGGTGCTCTTGGCCGCTTCCTTGGCCTTCTCGAAGCCCGTGCCGGCGGTGTCGCGGCTTTTGTGCTCGACGTCCTTGCCGCGCTCGACGAGGCGGCTGAAGGCGCGCGAGCCCTCCTCGCCGGCGGTCGCCAGGGCGCCGAGGCCGGCCAGCCAGACGCGGCGGGCGCTGTCCAGCAGCTCATCCTGGAACTTGCCGGTCGTGCCGGTGCTGCTGCCGGTCGTGCCGGCGGTGGTGGTTTTCGGGTCGCTCATGGTCCATCCCTCCTGAAAGTCGGTTTTTTGGTCAGGTCTTGCGGCGGGAGCGCGGCGGGGCGGCGGCGCCGGGCGCCGCGCCCTGGGTCTCCAGCCCTTCGAGTGTCGCCTCCAGCTCCTCGAGGCGGGTGCGCAGCCGCGACATCTCCTCGCGCGCCCGCCGCACCGGCCCCAGCCGATCGACGGACGCCTGCACGAGCCGGTCCACCCCGTGCCGCGCCTGCTCGACGCCCGTGGTCACGGCCTGCTGGCCGGCGCGGACGAGGTCGTGGAGCAGCTCGGACGAGAGGCAGGCGGTGCCGCGGCGGCCCTCGTCGAGGATGATCTGGGTCAGGGTCTGCGCGGTGACGTCGGCGGAGGTGGCGTTGTCCAGCACCCGCACCTCCTGCCCCTGGCGGACCCAGGCCGCGATCTCCTCCAGCGAGACGTAGCGGCTCTCCTCGGTGTCGTAGAGCTTGCGGCTCTCGTAGCGCTTGATCAGGCGGATCATCGGCTTGTCTCCGGTCGGGCGGCGGCAGCGCCGCCGCACCACGGCAAATTACCGCAGTGCGGCAAAAAAGTCAAGGGTCTCGCCGCGGTGCGGCAAGAAGGCGCCCCAGGAGCTCCGCCACCGCTCCCAGGGACTGCAGGTCGGTCGGCTCGTCGGGCAGGAGAGGGAGAGCGACGAACGGCCGCTCGCGCGGCAGGAGCTGCCCGAGCTCGACGAGCCCGCGGCGGTCACGGTCGCCGAGCCAGAGGAGGAGCCGGCGGCCGTCGGCCGGAGTGCCTGCCGGCGGCGCGGCCGGCGCTTCCTCCGTCCAGGGATGGACCCGGTTGACGACGATCGCGCCCAGCCGGTATCCCTCCTTCTCGAGGCGGCGGGCGAAGAACAGGGTGTCCGGGATGCGCTCCTCGCCCGGCCCGGCGACCAGGAGGAAGCGGGTGCGCGGCGAGCGCAGCAGCGCCTGGACGGCGGCGGCGCGCTCGCGGAACCCCTCGTAGAGCGGCGCGAAGGCCTGGAAGAACTCGCTCATGTCGCGCAGCAGGTCGAGCCCCACGACCTCGTCGAGGAAGCGCTCCGCCTGCCGGCCGAGCGGCCCGAAGCGCGCGGCGCCGCGCAGGCGCCCCTCCTCGTCGAACCAGCGCCGCTGCGCCACCTGCAGGACGCCGCTGTCGAGGAAGGCGACGATCCGCGCCGGCGCTTCCAGGAAGTCGAGCGCCTGGCGGGTCGGCGGCGTGTCGAGGACGACCTGCGCGTAGCGCCCCTCGGCCGCCACCTCGTAGAGCCGCTCGACCGCCATGTACTCCAGGATGCCGCCGAGCGAGCCGGCGAGGTGGCGGTAGAAGCGGTTGCCGAGGATGCGCTCGCGGCTCTCGTCGTCCGGGGCGTAGCGCTCGACCAGGCGGTCGAAGGTCTGGCGGGCGTCGAGGAGGCTCGCGGCGAGCCTCCCGGGCGCCTCGAGCGGCACCGCCGCCTCGCCGCCGGCGGCGCCCTCGCACACGCCGAGCGCGTCCTTGAGCCGGTGGGAGGGGTCGAAGGTGACGACCAGCGCGTCCTGCCCGGCGCGCGCCGCCGCCACGCCGAGCGCCGCGGCGAGGGTCGTCTTCCCCACCCCGCCGCCGCCGACCACGACGGTGAACGGCGTATCCAGGGAGATCAGCTCCACGCCGGCTCCAGGTGGCGGGCAAGCGCAGCGAGGAGGCGCGGGCCGCGCTCGACGGGCAGGAGCGGCAGCTCGACGCGCGGGCCGCGCCAGGCGGCGGCGAGGCGGGCGAGCTGGCGCTCGTTGAGCGCGCGGCGGCGGCGCCAGAGGTCGGTGATCGGATCTTGGTCGCCGCCGCCGAGCCCCTCCTCCGGCAGCGGCGGGTAGAGGCCGTTGACGACCAGGAGGTCGGCGCCGCGCCCGAGGCCCTCGTCGAGCGCCACGGCGAGCTCCAGCGATTCCTCGACCGGCATCTCCTCGGCCTGGGTCACCACGACGACGCCGCAGCGCTCCCGGCTCGCCACGAGCTGCCGCAGCTCCTCGGACATGCGGCCGAAGGGGCCGCTGCGGATGACCTCGGCGACGAGGAGCGGGGCCAGCAGGAGGAGGACGCCGTGGCCGGTGGCCGGGGCGTCGAGGACGACGGTGTCGAGCGCGGGCGCGTCGGCGGCGCCGCCCACGCCGCGCAGCAGGCGCAGGGCGTGGCCGAGGATCGCCATCTCCTTCAAGCCCGGCGCGCCCGGCGCGAAGTGCTGGTAGATCGGGCTCTCGAGCACCCGCTTGACCAGCAGCTCGACCTTGAGCTGCTCGCGCACCACGGTGTCGAGCACCTCGACCGGCTTGAGGTTCTGCACCCAGAGGCGCGGCTCGACCGGCACGATGGCGCCGCCGGACGGCGGCAGCCCGACCATCTGGTGGAGGTTTTCGCGCGGATCGACCTCGAGGACCAGGGTCCGCCGCCCGGCGGCGGCGAGCCCCTTGCCGAGCGCGGCGGCGACGGTGGTCTTCCCCACCCCTCCCTTGCCGGTGACGACGATCAGCTCGCGCCGCCGGAGGCCGTCGATCAATGTCATCGCACCGATCTTAGCGACCTACCCCCCGCCCAGATCCTTCGCTTCGCTCAGGATGACATGGGCGAATTGTTGTCCTGAGCGGAACGCGGCGTGTGGTAAAACCCGCTGCCATGCCCTTCCCCGAGGTCCGCCTGCGGCGCCTGCGCCGGACCCCCGCCCTGCGGGCGCTGGTGCGCGAGACGCGGGTCGCAATCGACGACCTCGTCCTGCCGCTCTTCGTCTGCCCCGGCGAAGGGGTGGCGTGGCCGGTGCCGTCGATGCCGGGCGTCTGCCAGCACTCGGTGGACCGGCTGGTCGAAACCTGCGCGGCGGCGCACGCCGAGGGGATCCGCGCCGTCCTCCTCTTCGGCCTGCCGGAGGGGAAGGACGCAACAGGGAGCGCCGCCTGGTCGGACGACGGCATCGTGCAGCGGGCGCTGCGGGCGCTCAAGCAGCAGGTGCCCGACCTCATCACCATCGCCGACGTCTGCTTCTGCGAGTACACCGACCACGGCCACTGCGGCGTGCTGGAGGACGGGCGGGTGGCGAACGACCCGACGCTCGAGAACCTGGCGCGCCAGGCGGTGTCGCTCGCCCGCGCCGGCGCCGACGTCGTCGCTCCCTCCGACATGATGGACGGCCGCGTGGCGGCGATCCGGCACGCGCTCGACGCGGCGGGGCTCGCCGAGACCCCCATCCTCGCCTACGCGGTCAAGTTCGCGAGCGCCTTCTACGGGCCCTTCCGCGAGGCCGCGGAGTCGGCCCCCTCGTTCGGCGACCGGCGCGGCTACCAGATGGACCCGGCCAACGGCCGCGAGGCGCTGCGCGAGGCGGCGCTCGACGTCGAGGAAGGCGCGGACATGCTGATGGTCAAGCCCGCGCTCCCCTACCTCGACGTCCTGGCGCGACTGCGCCGGCGCTTCGACCTGCCGCTCGCCGCCTACCACGTCAGCGGTGAGTACGCGATGCTCAAGGCCGCCGCCGAGCGCGGCTGGATCGACCACGACCGGGTGATGATGGAGTCGCTGCTGGCGATCAAGCGCGCCGGCGCCGACCTGATCCTCACCTACTGCGCGCGCGACGCGGCGCGGTTGATCCGGGCCGGATGGAGCGAGTGACGGCCGAGGATCTCCTCCAGCGCGCCGAGCGGGTTCTGCCCGGCGGCGTCAACTCTCCGGTCCGCGCCTTCCGCGGCGTCGGCGGCACGCCGGTCTTCGTCCGCGCCGCCGCCGGGGCCTGGCTCTGGGGGGAGGACGGCCGGCGCTACCTCGACTACATCGGCGGTTACGGGCCGCACATCCTGGGTCACGGACACCCGGCCATCGTCGCGGCCGTCGAGGGCGCGCTCCGCCGCGGCACCGCGTTCGGCGCCCCGACCGTCGCCGAGGTGGAGCTCGGCGAGCGGATCGCCGCCGCGCTGCCCGCGGTCGAGATGGTGCGCCTGGTCAATTCCGGGACCGAGGCGACGATGTCGGCGCTCCGCCTGGCCCGCGCCGCGACCGGCCGGCGGAAGCTGGTCAAGTTCGCGGGCTGCTACCACGGCCACGCCGACCCCTTCCTGGTGGCCGCCGGCTCGGGCGCGGCGACGATCGGCGTCCCCTCCTCGCCCGGCGTGCCTGAGGCGGTCACCGCCGACACGCTCGTCGCCCCGTACAACGACCTGGCCGCCGTGGAAGCGCATTTCGCCGCCGCGCCGGACGCGATCGCCGCCGTCTTCGTCGAGCCGGTGGCCGGCAACATGGGCCTGGTGCCGCCGGCGCCCGGCTTCCTCGCCGGCCTGCGCGCCCTCTGCGACCGCCACGGCGCGCTCCTGGTCTTCGACGAGGTGATGACCGGCTTCCGCGTCGCCTGGGGGGGCGCGCAGGTCCTCTTCGACGTACGCCCCGACCTGACGACGCTGGGGAAGGTCATCGGCGGCGGGCTGCCGATCGGCGCTTACGGCGGCCCGGCGGAGCTGATGCGCCGGATCGCGCCGGCCGGGCCGGTCTACCAGGCGGGCACGCTCTCCGGGAACCCGCTCGCCGTCGCCGCCGGGCTCGCCGCGCTCGCCGAGCTGGGGCGCGGCGACCCATCCCCCTACGACCTGCTCGAACGGAGCGGCGCCCGCCTCCAGGCCGGGATCGAGGAGGCCGCGCGCCGCCGCGGCCTGGCCTGCCGGATCGAGCGCCAGGGCTCGATGCTCGGCCTCTTCTTCACCGCCGCGCCGGTCCGCCGCCTGGAGGACGTGGACGCCTCCGATCGGGCGCTCTTCGCGCGCGTCTTCCACCGCCTGCTCGCCCACGGCGTCCACCTGCCGCCGTCGCCGTACGAGGCGCTCTTCGTCTCGACGGCGCATGGTGAAACCGAGATCGCCGCCACCCTGGAGGCCTTCGACCGCGCCTTCGCCGAGGAATCGGTATAATCCCGCGCCGTGGGTGTGGAAGCGCCAAGAACCTCAAAGGAGGGGCCTGCTGAATGACGCACATCATCGCTGAGCCTTGTGTGGGTGTGAAGGACACCGCTTGCGTGGACGTCTGCCCGGTGGACTGCATCTACGGCAAGGGCGAGGACTGGGAAATGCTCTACATCCACCCCGAGGAGTGCATCGACTGCGGCCTGTGCATCGACGCCTGCCCCGTGGAGGCGATCTTCCCGCTCGAAGAGGTGCCCGACAAGTGGAAGGACTTCATCGCCAAGAACTACGAGCACTTCGGGTTCACCCCTCCGTAGCACCGTCCACCCTTCGCTGAGCGCCGAGAGGACGCGGCCCGCCGCGTGGAATACAAGGACTACTACGCCAGCCTCGGGGTCTCGAAGGACGCCTCGCAGGACGACATCCAGAAGGCCTACCGGAAGCTCGCCCGCAAGTTCCACCCGGACGTCAACAAGGACCCCGGCTCCGAGAACCGCTTCAAGGAGATCGGCGAGGCCTACGAGGTCCTCAAGGACCCCGAGAAGCGGAAGAAATACGACCAGTTCGGCTCCGCCTGGAAGGTCCGCCAGCAGACCGGCGCCCCGCCGCCCGGTTGGGAGGACATCCGCTGGGACTTCGGCGAGGGCGGCGACTTCGACCTCGGCGGCTCCGGCTTCAGCTCCTTCTTCGAGAACCTCTTCGGCGGTGCCGCGGCGGGCCCGGGGGGCGGGGGCGCCCCGGCGGCGCCCGCGTGCGCTGGTCGACCGGCGGCCGCCCGGGGGCCGGTGCCGGCGGCGGCGCCTGGTCCCAGCCGGGGACCGACACCGAAGCCCGCCTCCCCGTGACCCTGGAAGAGGCGGTCCGCGGCGGCAGCCGCGAGATCACCTTGAGCGACGCCCAGACCGGCGAGCGCAACACCCTGGCGGTGAAGATCCCGGCCGGCGTGCGGCCGGGGCAGCGCATCCGCCTCGCCGGCAAGGGGCAGCCGGGATTCGGGGGCGGGGCGCCGGGCGACCTCTTCCTGCGCGTCGAGCTCGAGCCGCACCCGCGGTTCCGCGTCGAAGACGGCGACCTCTTCGTCACCCTGCCGGTGACGCCCTGGGAGGCGGCGCTGGGGGGCGAGGCGGAGGTCGAGACCCTGGAGGGCCCGGTGCGGGTGCGCATCCCCCCCGGCTCCTCCAGCGGGCGTAGGATCAGGCTGCGCGGCAAGGGGCTGCCGAAGCCGGGCGGCGAGCCCGGCGACCTCTACGCCGAGATCCGCATCGTCCTGCCGGAGACCCTCTCCGAGCGCGAGCGCGAGCTCTACCGAGAGCTGGCGCAGGCCTCCAGCGTCCCGCCGCGCGGTTGACCCCGGCCGCCCGGCCGGGGACTTGCACGGAGAATTTCCATCATGGACATGAACCGGCTGACCCAGAAATCCCAAGAGGCGGTCCAAGCCGCCCAGACCAAGGCGGTCCGCTTCGGCCACCAGGAGATCGACGGCGAGCACCTGCTGCTGGCGCTGCTCGAGCAGCCGGAGGGGCTGGTCCCGCGCCTGCTCCAGCGCCTGGACGTCTCGGTCGAGGCGGTGGTCGCCGACGTCGAGCGCGAGCTGCAGCAGAGCCGGCCGTCTCCGGCCCCGGCGCCGAGCCGGGCAAGATCTACGTCACCCAGCGCCTGCAGCAGCTCCTCGTGCGCGCCGAGGACGAGGCGAAGCGCCTCAAGGACGAGTACGTCTCGGTCGAGCACCTCTTGCTGGCCCTCCTCGACGAGGGCGCAAGACCCCCGGCGGCCGGGTGCTCGCCCGCCACGGCGTCACCCGCGACCGTTTCTTGACGGCGCTGACCGCGGTGCGCGGCAACCAGCGCGTGACCAGCGCCATGCCCGAGGTCGCCTACGAGGCGCTCGAGAAGTACGGCCTCGACCTCGTCGCCAGGCGCGCGGCGGCAAGCTCGACCCGGTGATCGGCCGCGACGACGAGATCCGCCGCGTCATCCGCATCCTGTCGCGCAAGACCAAGAACAACCCGGTGCTGATCGGCGAGCCCGGCGTCGGCAAGACGGCGATCGTCGAGGGCCTGGCGCAGCGCATCGTGCGCGGCGACGTGCCCGAGTGGCTCAAGGACCGCGCGATCTTCGCGCTCGACATGGGCGCGCTCCTCGCCGGCGCCAAGTACCGCGGCGAGTTCGAGGAGCGCCTGAAGGCGGTGCTCAACGAGATCAAGCAGAGCGAGGGGCGGATCCTCCTCTTCATCGACGAGCTCCACACCATCGTCGGCGCCGGCAAGACCGAGGGCTCGACCGACGCCGGCAACCTGCTCAAGCCGATGCTGGCGCGCGGCGAGCTGCACTGCATCGGCGCCACCACGCTCGACGAGTACCGCAAGCACATCGAGAAGGACGCCGCGCTCGAGCGCCGCTTCCAGCCGGTGATGGTCGAGCCGCCGACGGTCGAGGACACGATCTCGATCCTGCGCGGCCTGAAGGAGCGCTTCGAGGTCCACCACGGCGTGCGCATCCAGGACAACGCGCTGGTCGCGGCGGCGGTGCTCTCGAACCGCTACATCACCGACCGCTTCCTGCCCGACAAGGCGATCGACCTGGTCGACGAGGCCTGCGCCATGATCCGCACCGAGATCGACTCGATGCCGCAGGAGCTCGACGAGGTCACGCGCCGGGTCATGCAGCTCGAGATCGAGGAGGCGGCGCTCAAGAAGGAGAAGGACAAGGCGAGCCAGGAGCGGCTCGAGGCGCTGCGCAAGGAGCTCGCCGACCTGAAGGCCGAGGCCGACGCGCTGCGCGCGCAGTGGGAGGCCGAGAAGGCGGCGATCGAGAAGGTGCGGGCGCTGCGCGAGGAGATCGAGCAGATGCGCCGGCAGATCGAGGAGGCCGAGCGCGACTACGACCTCAACCGGGCCGCCGAGCTGCGCCACGGCAAGCTCCCCGAGCTCGAGCGCCAGCTCGAGGACGAGGAGGAGCGCCTCGCGACGGCGCAGAGCAAGCGGCGCCTGCTGCGCGAGGAGGTGACCGAGGAGGAGATCGCCGAGATCGTCTCGCGCTGGACCGGCATCCCGGTGACCCGCCTGGTCGAGGGCGAGCGCGAGAAGCTGCTGCGCCTCGACGAGATCCTGCACGAGCGCGTGATCGGCCAGGACGAGGCGGTGCAGCTGGTCGCCGACGCGGTGATCCGCGCCCGCGCCGGCATCAAGGACCCGCGCCGGCCGATCGGCTCGTTCATCTTCCTCGGGCCCGACCGGCGTCGGCAAGACCGAGCTCGCCAAGACGCTCGCCGCAGTCGCTCTTCGACAGCGAGGAGAACATGGTCCGCATCGACATGTGCGAGTACATGGAGAAGCACACCGTGTCGCGGCTGATCGGCGCGCCGCCGGGCTACGTCGGCTACGAGGAGGGCGGCCAGCTCACCGAGGCGGTGCGGCGCAAGCCCTACTCCGTGATCCTCTTCGACGAGATCGAGAAGGCGCACCACGACGTCTTCAACGTGCTGCTGCAGATCCTCGACGACGGCCGCGTGACCGACGCGCAGGGCCGCACGGTGGACTTCAAGAACACCGTCATCATCATGACCTCGAACATCGGCTCGCAGCACCTGCTCGAAGGCGTGACCGACCGCGGGCGAGATCACGGAGCGCGGCGCGCGAGGCGGTGATGCGCGAGCTGCGCGCGCACTTCCGGCCGGAGTTCCTCAACCGCGTCGACGACATCGTGCTCTTCAAGCCGCTGACGCTCGACGGAGATCGAGCGCATCGTCGACCTCCTGACCGAGGACCTGCGCCAGCGCCTCGCCGACCGCGACATCCGCCTCGAGCTCACCGAGGCGGCGCGCGAGCTCGTCGCGCGCCAGGGCTTCGACCCGGTCTACGGCGCCCGGCCGCTCAAGCGCTTCCTCCAGCGCGAGCTCGAGACGCGCATCGGCCGCGCCCTGATCGCCGGCGAGGTCCGCCGGGGGCGACGCTCCGCGTCGACGCCGGCCGCGACGGGCTGACGGTCGAGATCGAGAACCCGGTCGCGGTGGACGAGGAGCTGGCCGCGGGCCGGTCGGCCGGCGCCCCTGCTAGCATCGGGGCACCGACCCGGAGGACTACGATGCGCCGCTCCCTGCCGCCGCTGCTCCTCGCCGCCGCCCTGCTCGCCGCCGCCTGCGGCGGCTCCTACACCACTCGCCGCGCCAGCAGCGCGCTCGACTTCCTCTACCCCGGCGGCGCCGGCTCGGGCGAGCCAGCGCAGAGCGTCACGCTGAAGCTGCCGGTGCGGGTGGGGATCGCCTTCGCGCCAGCGGGCGAGGGCGGCGGCTACACCCCCTACGGCGCCGACCCGATCTCCGAGAGCCTCAAGCAGGGCCTGCTCGAGAAGGTCGCCGCGGCCTTCCGCTCGCACGAGGGGATCGGGCGGATCGAGGTCGTGCCCAGCCACTACCTCAAGCCGGGCGGCGGCTTCACCAACCTCGGCCAGCTCGCCGCGACGCTCGGGCTGGACCTCGCGGTGCTCGTCTCCTACGACCAGGTCCAGATCACCGAGTCGTCCCGCGCCTCGTGGACCTACCTGACGGTCGTCGGGCCGCTGCTCATCGAGGGCGAGAAGAACGACACCCGCACGGTGATGGACGCCGTCGTCTACGACATCCCCTCGCACGCCCTCCTCTTCCGCGCCGCCGGCGACAGCAAGGTCAACGAGCGGTCGAGCCCGCTCAACGAGGCGCGGACGCGGCGGCGGATGGCCGAGGAGGGGTTCGCCAAGGCGACGACCGACCTGATCGCCAACCTCGACACCGCGCTCACCGGCTTCGAGGAGCAGGCCAAGAGCGGCACCGTGCGCGGCGCCGGCACGCCGGCGATCGCGATGTACGACAAGAGCGGCAAGCAGATCGGCGGCAGCGGCACCAACGGCGGCGGCGCCGGCGCGCTCGGCCCCGGCGCCCTGGGCGCGATGGCGCTCCTCGCCGGCGCCGCTCTCGCGGGACGCCGGCCGCGCTGACGGCACCGCCGCGGGTGCGCCGCCTCCCCTGGGTGACCGCGGCGCTGGTGGGCTGCGCCGCGCTCCTCTCGGCGCTCGACGGGCTGCCCCCCCGCCTGGAGTACGACCGCGACCTCGTCCGGGCCGGCGAAGTCTGGCGGCCGCTCACCGCGCAGCTCGTCCACTGGACGCCGCGCATGGCCCTCGCCGACCTCGGAGCGCTGGCGCTCCTCGGCGGCTGGCTGGAGGTGCGGGGGCGGCGGCGGGCCCTCGCCGTCGCCCTCCTCCTCGCCGCCGCGGCGACCGCGCTCGGCGTCCATTTCCTCCTCCCAAGCCTCGCGACCTACCGCGGCAGCTCGGGGCTAGCGGCGGCGCTCTTCGTCCTCGTCGCGGTCGAGCTGGCGGCCGGGCCGGGACCGGCCCGGCGGCGGCTCCTCGCCGCCGCGGCGCTGGCGCTCTTCGCTGGGAAGGTCCTCTCCGAGACCGCGACCGGCCGCGCGGCGGCGGCCGGCGCGCTGCCGGCCGGGGTGGCGGTCGTCCCGCTCGTGCACCTCCTCGGCGGCGCCGCCGGCCTCGTCGCCGCGCTCGTCGCGCGCTACCTGCCCCAGACCTCTTCGAGCCGGCGGTCGCGGCCGCAGCCGGTGCGGTAGAGCTTGTAGCGGATCGGGTTCTTCGTGTAGTAGTCCTGGTGGTACTCCTCGGCGGGATAGAACGGCCCGGCCGGCACGATCTCGGTCCGGATGCCGTCGCGGAAGCGCGGTTCGAGCCTCCGCTTCGAGGCCTCGGCGAGCCGCCGTTGCGTTTCGCCGTGGGTGAAGATCGCCGAGCGGTACTGCTCGCCGACGTCGCAGAACTGGCGGTTCTCGACCGTCGGGTCGATGTTCTTCCAGAAGACCTCGAGCAGCTTCTCGTAGCTCACCTTCGCCGGGTCGTAGGCCACCTCGACGGCCTCCGCGTGCCCGGTGCCGCCGCTCGAGACCTCTTCATAGGTGGGGTTCTTCTTGGCGCCGCCGATGTAGCCCGAGGTCGTCGAGACCACCCCCGGCAGGTGATCGAACGGCGGCTCCATGCACCAGAAGCAGCCGCCGGCGAAGGTCGCCTTGGCGAGCTTGGCGCCGGCCGCCGGCTTGGCAGGCTTCGCGGCCGGCGCGTGCGTATGGTCGAGGGCGGCCGCCGCCAGCGCGCCAGCGGCGGTGAGGAGGAGGGCGGAAAGGATCGTCGTCTTCATTGCAGCAAGGATACGCCCCCCGGCGGCAAGCGGATTGGACTCAGGAGCCGACAGCGGGGGCCGGCGAATCACACCGCGCGCAGCCGGCGCCCGGAGACCGCGCCGAGAATCGCCCCCGCCAGAAGCGCGAAGAGGGCGAAGCCGGCGGGTGTCATCACCCCGGGGGTGACGAGCTCCGCGAGGAGCGAGCCGGTGACCAGCGCGGCGCTCATCGCCAGCGTGCTGGTGGCGACCCAGAAGGCGCCGGGCAGGCCGAAGCGGCGGAAGGCCAACCACTGCATCAGCCCGAGGAGCGCGCCGCTCACCACGCCGACAATGGCGAAGCTCGCGACGACCCAGCCGCTCCCCATCGACCGCAGGCTCACCTGCCCGCCGGTGACGCCGCGGCCGATCTGCTCAACGATCGCGATGCCGCCGAGGAGCCCGATACTCAAGCCGACGGCGCTGGCGGCGATCCACCAGCCCGCCGGCCGCACGCGCCGCCGCAGCTCGAGCCACTGCGTCCCGCCGAGCACTAGCCCCACCGTACCGGTCACGACCGGCATCGCCAATAGCATCCCCACCACCGCCTCGGCCGGGCCGCCGGCGGCCGCCGCGGCTGCGAGGCCCGCGACCAGACCGACGGTGGTCAGGACGGTCCAACGGAGCCAAGACACCTGCGCGCTTTGCGTCATGACGGAGTCCTCCTGAGGTTCAGACGCCAGCCGTGGCGCAATTGTTACTCGTAGCGGATCGCCTCCAGCGGGTCGACCGACGCCGCCCGCCGCGCCGGCAGGTAGCTGGCGAGCAGGGCCACCGCGACGAGGACGACCGAGACGGCGCCGAAGGTCGCCGGGTCCGTGGGGCTCACCTCGAAGAGCAGCGCGCGCAAGAGGCGCGTGAGCGCGAAGGCGCCGGCGAGGCCGATCGCCACGCCGCCCAGGGCCATCCACAGCCCCTGCCGCAGCACCAGGCCGGCGACGTCGCCGCGCGCGGCGCCGAGCGCCATGCGCACGCCGATCTCGCGCGTCCGCTGGCTGACCACGTAGGAGATGACGCCGTAGTTGCCGACGGCGCCCAGGAGCACCGCCATCACCGCGGCCACCAGCAGCAGGAGCATGGTGAAGGAGGTGCGCGCGGTCGAGCGCTCCAGAACCTCCTCCATCGTCCGCACCTGCGCCACCGGCAGGTTACGGTCGAGCCCCCAGACCGCCTCGCGCACCGCGGCGGCGGCGTCCATCGGCTCGCCCTCCACCTTCACCACGAGGGTGAAGTTGCGCGGCACCCAGTCCTCCTCCTCCTCGGCCGGCTGGATCCGCCGCAGCGGGTAGTAGATCGCCTCGAACGGCTTCTCGTGCAGCCCTTCGTCGCGCACGCTGCCGACGACGCCGACGATCTCCGACCACTCGTTCCCCTCCTGCTTCAGCCCCTGGACGATCCGCCGCCCGAGCGCGCTCTTGCCGGGCCAGAAGCGCTCGGCCAGGGCGGCGCTGACCACGATCTCGTTGGTCGCCCGCGCCGGGTCGACGGGGCTGAGGGTGCGGCCGGCGACGAGCGGGATACCCATCGCCCGGAAGTACTCCGGCGTCGCGAAGCGCACCGCGATGATCGGCGGCACGGCGTCGGGCGGGAGCGGGTGGTCCTCGAAGGTGTGGGCGCTGTTCGAGCCGCCGCCGGTGAGCGGCAGGAGGGTCACCGTGCCGGCTTCCACGACCGCGGGGAGGGCGCGCACCCGCTCGAGGAGCGCGGTCGTGAAGCGGGCGTTGGCGGCCTCGTCAGGGTACTCGGTCTCCGGCAGCGCCAAGCGGGCGGTGAGCACGCCCCGCGGGTCGAGCCCGGGGTCGACGTGGCGCAGGCGCCAGAAGCTGCGCACCATGAGTCCGGAGCACACCAGGAGGACCAGGGCGAGGGCCATCTGGGCGACGACCAGCAGGTTGCGCGCACGGTGGCGCTCGCGCCCGGTCGAGCCGCCGCGCCCGCCTTCCTTGAGCGCCGGCACCAGCTCGGGGGTGCCGTAGCGCAGCGCGGCGAAGCCGCCGCAGAGGAGAGCCGCGAAGAGCGAGACGAGGAGGGTGAAGCCGAGGACCGGGAGGTCGATCCCCACCTCTTCGAGGCGCGGGATCCCCTCCGGCCCGAGCGCCAGCAGCACGCGCAGCCCGGCGCCGGCGAGGAGGAGCCCGAGGGCGCCGCCGGCCAGGGCGAGGAGCGCCGTCTCGCCGAGGAAGGTGCGGGCGATGGCGCCGCGCGAGGCGCCGAGCGCGGTGCGCACCGCGACCTCGCGCTGCCGCGCCTCGGCGCGCACCAGGAAGAGGTTGGCGACGTTGGCGCAGGCGATGAGCAGGATCACGCCGACGGCGCCAAGCAGCACCCAGAGCGCCCGCTGGATGTCGCCCACCACGTCATCGCGCTGCGGGTGGACCAGGGTGGTGAAGCGCGCGTGCTCCATCATGCCGGCGGTGATGTCCTCGTTCGGGAACTCCTCGGGGATGCGCCGGATGATGGCGGCCAGCTCGCGCTGCGCGGTCTCGGGCGTGGCGCCGGGGGCGAGCCGCGCGATCCCGTACCAGTTGAAGTTGCCGATCTCGAGGTTCGCCTCGTCGATCGTCACCGGCAGCCAGAGCTCGGTGTCGGCCTCGGGGAAGCGGAAGCTCGGCGCCATGACGCCGACCACCTGCCGCGCCACGCCGTTCACCCGCAGCGTCTTGCCGACCGCTGCCGGGTCGCCGCCGAAGCGCCGCCGCCAGAGGGCGTCGGAGAGGATCACGGTGGGCTCGGCGTCCGGATGCTCGTCGCCCTCGACGAAGACGCGCCCGCGCGCGGGCGCCACGCGCAGCACGGTGAAGAGCGAGGCGGTGGCGCCGGCGGCGGTGACCCGCTCGGGGCTCGCGCCGTCGGTGAGGCTCGCGCTGCCGGCGTCGTAGAGGCCGATCTCCTCGATGGAGCGGGCGTGCCGCTGGTACATGACGTAGGTGCCGAGCGAGTGCTCGAACTGCTGGATGTCGAGCCCCGGCGCGCTGTGCCACACGCCCACCAGCCGCTCCGGCTCGGAGAACGGCAGCGGCCGCAGGAGGATGGCGTTGACCAGGCTGAAGACCGCGGTCGTGGCGCCGATCCCGACGGCCAGCGTCAGGACCGCGAGGGCGGTGAAGGCGGGGCTGCGAAGGAGGCCGCGGACGAGCGAGCGGAGCGTCTGGAGCATGAGCCCATTACGGCGGCGGCGGGCAGAAAGTTGCTGAGCCCGGTGATGGGCTCAGCTACCCGTAGGGTCGCCTGCCTGAGCAGGCACTGATTGAGCTGCGGGTTGCAGAGCCGCGGCGGAGGCCCGGGGGTCAGCCTTCCCTCACGACCGCGTCCACCTCGACCTCCACCAGCCACTCGGGGTCGATGAAGCGGATGACCTGCATCACGGTGTTGGCGGGACGGATGTCGCGGAACACCTCACCGTGCACCTCCCCCACCGCCCGCCAGTCCTCGATGCGAGTCAGCAGGATCCGGGTGCGCACGACGTCGGCCAGGCTCGCGCCGAGCTGCTCCAGCGCCGCCGCCGCGATCTCGAAGCACCGCCGCGCCTGCCCCGCGGCGTCGCCGGCGCACACCGTCTTCCCGTCCGGCCCCAGCGGCGCCGTGCCGCTCACTGCGATGACGTTCCCAACCCGCACCGCCCGCGAAAGCCCAAGGAGCGGCTCGAACGGGCTGCCGGACGAAACGGAGCGGCGGTCCATCTCTACCTCAGGTTCTCCTCCATCAGCTCGTACACCCGCCGGTACTCGTCGAGCCAGGAGGAGGGTTCCAGGAAGCCGTGGGGCTCGACGGGGTAGATGGCGGTCTCGAAGTGCTCGGTCTTGCCGAGCTCGATGAGGCGCTGGACCAGGCGGACGGAGTCCTGGAAGACGACGTTGTCGTCCACCATGCCGTGGCAGATGAGGAGCGGCTTGCGCAGGCCCTCGGCGTACTCGATCGGCGAGGACTTGCGGTAGGCCTCGGGGTCCACCTCGGGGACGTTGAGGATGTTCGAGGTGTAGCCGTGGTTGTAGTGCGCCCAGTCGGTGACCGGGCGGAGCGCCGCGCCGGCGGCGAAGAGGTCGGGCTTGCGGAAGAGCGCCATGAAGGTGAGGAAGCCGCCGTAAGAGCCGCCGTAGACGCCCACTCGCGCCGGGTCCACGGCCTTGTTCGCGGCGATCCACTTGACCCCGTCTTCCAGGTCCTCCAGCTCCGGGTACCCCATCTGGCGGTAGATCGCCGTCCGCCAGTCGCGGCCGTAGCCGGCCGAGGCGCGGTAGTCCATGTCGAGCACCACGTACCCCCGCCGGGTGAGCAGGCTGTGGAACATGAACTCGCGGAAGTAGCTCGACCACCCCTTGTGCGCGTTCTGCAGGTACCCGGCGCCGTGGACGAAGACCACCGCCGGCCACTTCCGGTCAGCGCTCCAGTCGGCCGGGGTGTAGACCCGCGACCAGATCGGCTGCTTGGTGTGGCTCGACGGCACCGCAACCACCTCCGGCGCCGTCCAGCGGATCGCCTCGAAGGCGTCGCTCGTCGTGTCGGTCAGGCGCCGCGCCGGCGCCCCCGGCGCCGCCGGCTGCACGGAGAGCTCCGGCGGGTGCGTCGTCGTCGAGTGCCAGAGGAGGAGCTGCCGCTCGTCCGGCGACAGCACGTACTCGGTCGAACCGTCGAGCGCGGTGAGCCGCTCGACCGCGCCCTCGTCGATCGGCACGCGGTACACCTCGTAGACCCCCGGGTGCTCGCGGTTGGCGAGGGCGAAGAAGCTGGTGCCGTCGCGCGACAGGACGACGTCCGAGACCTCGAACTCGCCGCGCGTCAGCTGCCGCGCCCGCCCCGCCGGCACCGGGCGCAGGTGGATGTGCGAGTAGCCGCTCTCCTCGGAGAGGAACCAGAGGGTGCGGCCGTCGCGCAGCCAGCCAAGCTCGTCGTGGTCCCAGTCGTTGACCCAGGCAGGGTCGCTGATGCGGTGGACCGGGACGAGGCGCTTCTTCTCGAGGTCCACCACCGCGATCCAGCGGTCCTTGTTGTCGTAGGAGTAGAGCTGGACGACGACGCGCCCGCCGTCCTCGCTCCAGACGATGCGGTGGAGCTCGGCCGGGCGCGGCGCGGGCTTGGCGTCCTCCTTCTCCTTGCCACCCTTCTTCTCGTCCTTCCCGTCTTTCCCGTCTTTCCCGTCTTTCGCCTTCGCCTCCGCCTCCGCCTTCTTCCGCAGGTCCTTGAGCGGGTCGTCCTCGATCCCGGGCAGGATGCCGAGGTCCAGCTCGTGCTTCTCGTTCTTGCCGAGGTCGAGGAGGAGGAGGGTCGGCGAGACCGGCTTGCCGGTGCCGACGTTCGGGCGCAGGTCCTCGACGTCCACGTAGCCGTGCTCGGTGACGAAGACCGGCATCTTGTCTGCCTTCCCCTCGTCCATCTCCGCGGGCAGCAGCGCGACGACCAGCCACTCGCCGGTCGGCGAGAGCGCGCTGTCGGTGATCTCCACGTCCTTGCCGAGGTAGAACGGCAGCGGCGGGCGGGTGGGGTCGGCCTGCTGGCGCTCGCGCTCGACGCGGCGCGCGGTCTCCTGCTCCTTCTCGCGCTGGCGGACGACCTCGAAGAGCCGCTCCTGCTGGGTCTCCAGGAAGCCCTCCTCCTCGTCCAGGGTCGCCGGGTCCTTGGCGAGCTGGAGGTCGGCGAGCTGGACCTCGGGCCCGCCCTCGAGGTCGCGGGCGAACCAGTGGTTGCCGCGCCGGTAGGCGACGCGCCGGTCGCCGGCGAGGAATTGCACCGCGACCTCCCTCTCGGCGGTGCGCGTGAGCTGGCGCTCGACGCCGGTCGCCACGTCCTTCCAGAAGGCGTCCCCCTCGCGGGCGAAGGCCTTCTTCGTCCGGTCCTCCGACCAGTCGCCGCCGCGCGCGTCGGCGCGCCCGCGCTCGGCGTCCTCCACCCGCCGCGCCTCGCCGGTTGAGAGGTCGAGGCGGAAGAGGTCGAGCGTGTCCTCCCCCTGCCGCTCGCGCTCGAAGTACACGGCGCTGCCGTCATCGGCCCAGTAGGGCATGAGCGGCGCGTTCCCGATCCACTCCGGGTCGGCCATGATCTTTTCGAGCGTGATCTCGTCGGCTGGGGGAGGGGCAGCAGGAGCGGGAGCGGGCGGTTCCTGCGCCCTGACGACGACGGCGGCGAGACAGGCTGCGAGGGCGAGCGAGAAGCAGGTCCGGATCGTCGGGCGCATAGGCGCGCGATCCTAGCAGCGGCTGAAATTGCGCCGGGCGCCGAGTGAGCGTAGCCTTCTCGCAAGACATCGGACTCGGAAGTACGGAAGGGCCGTGTGGAACCTCCCCTCTCGACGCTGATTCGCTCCGCCGACGGCGGCGACGGCCAGGCCTCCGAAGCGCTCTTCGCGGCGCTCTACCGCGAGCTGCGCGGGCTGGCGCGCCGCGAGCTGGCGCGCGCGGGCCCGGGCGCCGCGCTCGGCGTGACCAGCCTCCTCCACGAGGCCTATCTCGACATGGCGAAACGAGAAGGCGTGGCCTTCCCCGACCGCGCCCGCTTCTTCACCTATGCGGCACGGGTCATGCGCGGCCTGATCATCGACGGCCTCCGCCGCCGGCAGGCCAGCAAGCGCGGCGGCGCCTTCGAGCTGACCTCGATCGACGGCAAGGACGTGGGCGGCGCCCCGCCGGACGACGCCGAAGAGATCGAGCGGCTCGGCCAAGCGCTCGACGAGCTCGCCGCCGTGGAGCCGGAGATCGCGCACGTCGTCGACCTCAAGTTCTTCTGCGGCTTCACCTTCACCGAGATCGGGGAGCTCCGCGGGGTGAGCGAGCGCACGGTGCAGCGGCAGTGGGACAAGGCGCGGATCTACCTGCGCCACGCCCTGCGCACGGAGCTGCTCGGGTGAAGAGCGAGCGCTGGCGGCTCGTCAGCCCCCACCTCGACGAGGCGCTCGAGCTCACCGTCGAGGAGCGGCAGCGGTACCTCACCCACCTCGCGCGAGAAGACCCCGCGCTCGCCGCGGACCTCGAGCAGCTCCTCGGCGAGGAGCGGGCCCTGCGCGACGAGCAGTACCTGGAGCACGACGCGCAGGACCTGCTCGCCGAATCGCGCCTCATCGGCCAGGTCTTCGGCGCCTACGAGCTGCTGGAGCCGCTCGGCGCCGGGGGCATGGGCAGCGTCTGGCTGGCGCGGCGCAGCGACGGCCGCTTCAAGGGCACGGCCGCGATCAAGCTCCTCTCGGCCGCGCTCCTGGGCCCGGCGGGGGCCGCCCGCTTCCGCCGCGAGGCCACGATCCTGGCGCGCTTGAAGCACCCCCACATCGCCCAGCTCTTCGACGCCGGCGTCTCCGAGGCCGGCCAGCCGTACCTGGTGCTCGAGTACGTCGAGGGCGAGCCGATCGACCGCTGGTGCGACGGCCGCGGCCTCGACGTCGAGTCCCGCCTGCGGCTCTTCCTCGACGTCCTCGCCGCCGTGGCGCACGCGCACTCGAACCTCGTCGTTCACCGCGACCTGAAGCCGTCGAACGTCATGGTGTCGAAGGACGGACGGGTGAAGCTCCTCGACTTCGGCATCGCCAAGCTCCTCGAGGGGGAAGACGTTTCGGCGACCCAGTTGACGCTGGAGGCGGGACGCGCCTTCACCCCGTCGTTCGCCGCGCCCGAGCAGATCACCGGCGAGAGCGTGACCACGGCCACCGACGTCTACGCCCTGGGCGCCCTGCTCTACCTCCTCCTCGCCGGCCGCCATCCGTTCGGCAAGCCCGGGGCCTCGCCGGTCGACCTGCTGCGGGCGGTCGTCGAGACCGCGCCCGACCGGATGTCGGACGCGGCCCCCGACCCGCGCCTGCGGCGCGAGCTCCGGGGCGACCTCGACACCATCGTCGCCAAGGCCTTGAAGAAGCGCCCCGAGGAGCGCTACGCGTCGGTCACCGCCCTGGCCGAGGACCTGCGCCGCAACCTCGAGGAGGAGCCGATCCTCGCCCGTCCCGATTCCGTGCCCTACCGGGCCCGGAAGTTCGTGCGCCGCCACGCGCGCAGCCTGGCGGCGGCCGCCGCGGTGGCCCTTGCCCTGGCCGCGGTCGTGGCGTTCTACGGCACCCGGCTCGCCAACGAGCGGGACCGGGTGCGCCAGGAGGCGGAGAAGGCGACCCAGGTGAGCGGCTTCCTCACCGACCTGCTGGGCCACGCCGACCCGTACGTGGCCGGTCAGGGCGAGCCCACAGTGCGGAGCCTGCTCGACGCCGGCGCGGAGCGGGCGCGGCAGGACCTCGCCGCCCAGCCCGAGCTGCAGCGCGAGATGCTCACCCTCCTGGGCCGGATCTACGAGCGGCGCGGCGCCTATGAGCTGGCCGTGCCGCTGCTCGACCAGGCCGTCGCCCTCGGGCGCCGCACCCTCGGGCCGAGCCCCGAGCTGGCGCAGAGCCTGAACGACCTCGGCGTCGCCCGCCTGCAGAAGGCGGAGCTCGACGCCGCCCGCATCACGCTCACGGAGGCGCTGGCGATGCGGCGGCAGGTCCTCGGCGAGGAGCACGCGGACGTCGCCGTGACGCACAGCGAGCTGGGGCGGGCGCTCCTCGACCTGGGGCGCCTGGACGAGGCCGAGGCGCACTGCCGCGCCGCCCTGGCGATCCGCCGCAAGGTGCTCGGACCGGCCGACCACGACACGGCGACCAGCATGAGCGACCTGGGTCTGCTCCTGCGACAGAAGGGGGACCGGGCCGGCGCCGAGACCATGCTCCGCGAGACCCTGGCGGTGACGCGCAAGTCGAGCGGACCGCGGCACCCCGACACCGCCACGGCGCTCGCCAACCTGGCCCTGACCGTCAACGAGCGCGGCGACCACGCCGCCGCCGAAGGGATGTTCCGCGAGGCGCTCGGCATCAGCCAGGCCAGCCTGGGACGGGACCATCCCAACAACGCGCAGCGCCTCGCCAACCTCGCCAACGTCCTGCGGCTGCGCGGCAAGCTCGCCGAGGCGGCGGCGATGAACGAAGAGGCCCTCGGGATCTCCCGGCCGGCCCTGGGCCCCGACCACCCCTTGGTCGCCCGCCAGGAGGTGGGCCTGGCGCGCATCTACCTGGACCAGGGCCGCCCCGCCGAGGCGGTGCCGCTGCTCCGCCACGCGCTCGGCGTCCAGCAGGAGAGCCTGCCCGCCGGCGACTGGCGGCTCGGTGCGACCCGGAGCCTCCTCGGGGACGCCTACACGCGCCTCTCCCGCTTCGCCGACGCCGAGCCCCACCTGCTCGGTGCCCACGCGCTCCTCCAGGTGACGCCCGACCCCGAGGGCCTCGAGACCCGCGAGGCCCGCGACAATCTCGCCCGCCTCGTCGCGCTCTACGAGGCCTGGGGCCGGCCCGAGAAGGCCGCTCCGTACCGCTCGCTGCGGTAAATCGTTTCCACCCGCCTGTCGCCTTTCCGCCGCGGATTTCGATTTCCCCGGAAACGCCGCCCTGTTCGGGCGCGCATTCGAGAGGAGAACGAAGATGGATCGTAGGCGGCATCAGTTCCTATCACTGCTCGTCCTGGCGGCCCTGGCCCTGGGCTGCGCGGCCTCCGCCGGGGCGATGGATCTCCCGGCCACCGGGCAGACCACGGCGTACACCGCGAACAAGAACGACAACATCCCGGCCGCGGTCGCGGTGCCGGACGACGGCACGCTCCAGGCGGGCGCGAGCCTGAGCTACACCGACAACGGCGACGGCACGATCACCGACGACACCACCGGCCTGATGTGGGAGAAGAAGGGCGACAACGGCGGGCTGCACGACAAGGACAACTACTACGCCTGGTCCGGCACCGGCACCCAGGAAACCATCTGGGACTGGCTGGACGACGTCAACGCGGAAGGCGGCACCGGCTTCGCGAGCTACGACGACTGGCGCGTGCCGAACGCCAAGGAGCTCCAGACCCTCGTCAACTTCCAGAACGGCGCGCCGATGACGGCGTCGGCGTTCAACAGCAACTGCGTGGCGGGCGCCACCGTGCTGACCGGGAGCTGCACCGCCGTGACCAGCTACACGTCGTCGACGACCTGGGCCCGCAGCACCGGCATGGCGTGGGGCGTGAGCTTCTACGAGGGCGTCCTCTACCCGTACGACAAGACCGCCGGCCTGCGCGTGCGGGCGGTGCGGGGCGGCGATTCGGGCTTCCCGGCCACCGGCCAGCTCACGGCCTACACCGCGAACAAGAACGACGGCATCCCCGGCGCGGTCGCCGTACCGGACGACGGCACGCTGCGGGCGGGTGCGCCCCTGAGCTTCACCGACAACGGCAACGGCACGATCACCGACGACAACACCGGCCTGGTCTGGGAGAAGAAGGGCGACAACGGCGGCCGGCACGACAAGGACAACATCTACTGGTGGTCCGGCAACGGCTACGAGGAGACGGTTTGGGACTGGCTGGAGGACGTCAACCAGGAAGGCTTCGGGGGCTATAGCGACTGGCGCGTGCCCAACGCGCGGGAGCTCCTGAGCGTCGCGGACTTCCAGAACCAGTGGGCGGTATCGCCGGCGTTCCAGAACAACTGCGTTCCCGGCGCCACCGTGTTGACCGGCAGCTGCACCTTCCAGTCCACCTACTGGACGTCGACGACGCGGGCCAGCGCCACGTTCGCGGCCTGGTACGTGGACAACTACGGCAGTGTGGCCACGACGTTCAAGTCCGGCACTTCCCGCGTGCGGGCGGTGCGCGGCGGCACGCAGTAAACACGACGTTTCGTCAACCAAAAACGCTTCACACATAAAACTCAAAAGGAGAAGGACATGAAACTGAACAGCAAGCTTCGGCAGAGTGCAGTGGTGGTGATGGTGCTCCTGGTGGCGGCGGCGGCTTCGGCCGCTGCCAGCAACAAGGTCGTCGAGCCGGGTCAGAAGTTCGCCGGCAAGTCGTACAACGAGCTGGCCAGCGAATGGACCAACTGGCTGGTCGCCGAGCCGTTCGCGACCAACCCGGCGCTCGATCCCGACGGCAGGTTCTGCGACCTGAACCAGCACGGCAGCGTGTGGTTCCTGGCCAGCACCTTCGGCGGCGTCGCCGACCGGACGTGCGAGATCCCGGCCGGCAAGGCGATCTTCCTCTCGCTGGGCGGCGTCTTCGTCAGCTTCGCGCCGGAGTTCCCCTCGGCGGGCGACCCCTGCTCGCAGATGGCGACGATCGCGGAGCAGGTGCGCTGCGACGTCAACAACGACGTGCCCGTGGCGCCGGGCGTCTCCTTCGAGGCCACCCTCGACGGCGAGCCCATCGGAGACCTCCTCGCCTACCGGGCCCAGAGCCAGCCCGAGGGCTACACCCTGGAAGTCCCGGATCCGTCCTTCCTGACCGATCTCGGGCTCGACCCGGGCGACCGCTCCCCGGCGGTGGCGGACGGCTACTTCCTGCTCCTGAAGCCGCTGAGCCAGGGCGAGCACACCCTCAGCTTCCGGATGATCAACCCCGACCAGTCGGAGACGGGTGTCAACTACACCCTGATCATCCAGTAAGGCCGACGACGACGAGAGACTGACGACTGCATCACCCCGACCGGCTAACCCGTCCGCCTTCGCTATGGCGGGCGGGTTATGCCTTTTTGCTTAACTTGTTCATGCTATCTGAGATGCAAGACTCTGCAACTCACGCCCCAATTGCTCAAGCCATCGGGCATGAGGCGTCACCCCTATGTCCCAGTCGCGAAGAAACGCGCCCGCTCGGGCACCTCTGTAGCGCTTCCCTGCTATGGCCATGGTCGCGTTGTCGAACTTCCGCCGAGCGTCGCTCTGTGAGTGTGCGATGCGGTGGCGTACAGCGGCACATGCCTGAAGACGGGCAGTGTTTGAGAGAAGGACCGTTTCGATAGGACAGGCAGTGAACGACCGCTGCGATCTTCCAATCACCTTTAACGGGTCATGCCACAATACGTAGTCTCTTCCCGCCAGAACAACGGCTGTGGCGTGTGCAAGCGTCGGCGAGAACGATGCTCCAGCCAAAAGGACAGCCACGCCTCTCCTTGATCTATAGCCGCAGAGATATCGGATGAAGGTCTGCTCAAGAAACGCTTCCCACGCCACGAAAACCCGCAAAAATGCTAGCTCATACAGTAACTCCACGCGACTGTGATGGAAATTCTTGCGCGTCTGGGAGCCAGCGATTGCCTCAGCTCGTGAGAGCTCACCAATTTCGGCAAGCTTCATAGCTTCTGCCGCATGGCGATGAAACTCCGCCTCGAGGCGGGGCATCTGCCTCGGCATGGTCTACCGGAATGCTGTGCGATAGAGAACCTTGAACCTAGTCTCGCGCGGCCTAATATTGTCTGTCTGCTGTAGGCAGGCCTTGACGAAGGCGACGTATTGATTCGGGACGACTTCACCCGCGCGAGCGGAATCAACCCTCGCCGAGAGAGACTCAACGGCCTCTCGTAGGGACAAGCGTTCGTCTTGAGAGAGAGGCCTTTTCGTGGTTGCGACAGACACGCCCGGTAAGCCGTGTCGGCGGTGTTGGAGAACGCAAACGAGCGAATACAAGATGGGAGGCCGACGAAAGATGGTATCCACAAGGGCGTCGCCAAGCGACTCCGTTATTTCGTCTACGGCTTCACGGAAATGCTTCTCCAGACGCGACTGCTCAGCAAACTCGTCGTCAAACTTGTCATAGAACGACTCAATGGACTTCTTCTTGTCTTGCATTCCATCGAGAAAAGCAATCAGAACCTCGCTAACAAATTCAGCTTCGAGCATGCGCGCGATATTCTGCTCTGTGAATATTCGGTGGCGCCGCCAGAATTCCAAATGCTCGTAAGCAAGGGAGTAGACAGACTGCTTGAATCGACCAAAAAACCTCCCGTGACGGAGTTCTTGCTTGTTTAGCGCCACACTATATGTATTCAGTCGAGAGAACATCTCGAGGACCTCAAGATCAGAGATCCCATGAAACATCTCGACAGAGAAGGCGTAGTTCGTCACGTTGTCCTGCTCCTCCGGCGTCAATCCGCCAAAGGCTTTGCCAGCCCACGGCCCCTTGAGACTCCTAGAGAGGCGGTACTTGCCGTCCATAAAGTCGAGGACAGCAGCGATCCGCTGCTGGCCATCTATCACTTCGCGAATTACGCGATCGCGCTGCGGAGACTGCATCTCGCGCAAGTAGATTGGAGGAACTGGCATACCTCGCAGTAAGCTGTCCACAAAAAAGGAGCGGGCCGCCGATTTCCAGACTCCCCGCCGCTGGAACTTGGGAGAGAGAGAAAGAGAGTTCGCCGCCTTCCATTGAGCGAAGTCCAACGGGGTGTACTCTGGTCGCCTAGGCTTCTTCATGGGCGTGTCCTTACATGTCTCCTCAGTATGACCACTGTTATACGGCTTGGCCGTCTGTCGCTCGTTGTGAAATGCGGAGCGGGTCCTTCATTGCGTTTCCCGCGCGCAGGGCCGGCCCGAGCGGCAGCTGCTCAGCTGCTCAAGCCATCAGCGCTCGGCGATGAGAGTGACGCTAATCGATCTTTGGCCCAGTGGCTAGGTGCCAGATGAATGGAGTCGCCTGCGGGGTCGGGCGAAGCGGGCCTCGAGAGCGGGTAGCGCCGCGATCCCCAACGCGTTGCGCGCGAGGCTTCGGCCGGGGCAGCTCGCGCAGGAAAACTCCTGGATGGCGCTCGGCCTAAGCTACACAGCGCTGGGGTGGGCGCCGCGGGCTCTGGCTGCCTTACGCCTGCGGTGGTCCTTTCATGGCGTCCCCTGCCTCTGAAGGAGGGCGGCCCCGGAGGGCCCGCGAGCGCGCCGCGCAAACGGACTGTCGTCTTTGACGTCCTAGCGCCGGGGCACTAGCCTGGGCTCCTATGAAAACCACGAAGCGTGCAACCGTCTACCTCGATCCCGAGATCCATCGTGCTCTGCGGCTCAAGGCGGCGACGACAGGTTGTTCCGTCTCGGAGCTGGTCAACGAAGCTGTTGGGCTGGCCCTTGGGGAAAACGCGGCAGATCTCGAGGCCTTCGAGCAGAGACGTGGAGAGCGGCTGCTGAGCTTCGACCAGGTCGTCAAGGACCTGCGGCGTCATGGCCGGATATGAGCTGCGGATCGCCGCCGTGGCAGCCAAGCGCTTGGCGCGAAGGTGTCAGACGCGGAGACCAGGAGCGCCAGCTCGCGGCTCTCGTCGGGGCTAGCAGTGGCCGCTCCCCCACCCGTCAGGAAGCCTCCCTGCAGCCTCGGAAAGGTTCCGCGGTCCGAAGGGAACGCTCCGCGGTCCGAAAAGATCCTTCCGCTGTCCGAAGGCTACGCTCCCCCACCCGTCGGGATGTCTCCCCGCGGCCTCGGGAAGGCTGCGCGGTCCGAAAAGATGCCTCCGCGGTCCGAAAATATTCTTCCCCGGTCCGAAAGGAACACTCCCCGCGGGCCTCCCCTAGTGGTTTGGTCCGAAATCGGACCGCTCGGCGGCCTTGGGCGGCTGTTTTGGTCCTGAAATCTTACGGTTTGGTCCGATTTTCTTCCATCTGGCACCCTGAGGAGCTGTCGTCTGCTGGTGCGGAGGTGTCAGCGGCCCTTCGGGAACGTTCCTCGGTCCTGAAATCTAACTCTTTGGTCCGATTCTGTTCCACTTCGGTCTCTGAACCGTTCGTACCGAGCGCTGGGGACGTGTCGCCGGTCCGATTTTGGGGCTTCTGACCCGTGTCAGGCGTCCCTGTGGTCCTGAAATCGTACTTTTCGGTCCGAAAATAGCTCTGCCGCCGGGCGCCGGCGAGTTTCGGACCCCGTAAACTCGGCTTCCCTCCCAACGCACCGGCTGTTTTGGTCCGATCTTGGTGCTTCTCTGTCCGAAAGTAGTACGAACTGGTCCGAAAACAATCCTCCCGGCGCCCCGGGGAGCGTTCCCCGGTCCGAAGTTGTCTTTTCCGGGTCAGCCGGGAGGCGCCACCCGGTCCCAGGCGGTGTCGGCCGGGAGGGCGGGGGCGAACAGGAAGCCTTGCAGGCGGTCGCAGCCGAGGTCGCGGAGGCGGGCGCACTGGCCGGCGGTCTCGACGCCCTCGGCGATCGTCGTCAGCCCGAGGCTGTGGGCGAGGAGGACGATGGTGCGGGTGATCTCGGCGCGGCCGCCCGGCTCTTCCAGGCGGGCGACGAACGAGCCGTCGATCTTGAGCGCCTCGAAGGGGAACTGGTGGAGGTAGGAGAGGGACGAGTGGCCGGTGCCGAAGTCGTCGAGCCAGAGGCCGACGCCGAGGTCGCGGAGGCGGGTCAGGAGCGCCGCCGAGCGCTCGGGGCTTTCGACCAGCGCCGACTCGGTGAGCTCCATCTTGAGCCGCTCGGGCGGCAGGCCGGTCTCCGCCAGCACCGCCGCCACCCGCTCGGGGAAGTCGTCGCCGGTGAGCTGGCGGCCCGAGAGGTTGACCGAGACGACGAGCGGCGAGTCTTCGGGGAGCTGCTCCAGCCAGCTCTTCATCTGGACGCAGGTCAGGCGCAGCAGGTGCTCGCCGAGCGGGCCGATCAGCCCGGTCTCCTCGGCCACCGGGATGAAGTCCTCCGGCAGGGCGACGCCGTGGCCGGGGCGCTGCCAGCGCGCCAGCGCCTCGAAGGCCAGCACCTCGCCGCCGTGCGGCGCGACGATCGGCTGGTACTCCAGGTGGAACTCGCCGCGCTCGATCCCCAGCCGCAGGTCGGACTCGAGCTGCAGCCGGTCCAGGGCCTGGGCGCGCATCGCCGCGTCGAAGACCTCGGTGCGCGCCGGCCCCGAGCGCTTGGCACGGTTCATCGCCGTGTCGGCATCGGTCAGCAGCGCCTCCGGCCGCACGCCGCCGGCGGCCAGGGCGATGCCGACGCTCGCCGAGGTGAAGAGCTCGCGGCCGCCCAGCCGGCAGGGGGCAGCGAGCGCCGCGTGGATGCGGTCGGCGACGCGCGTCGCCTCGCGCGGGTCTCGCACCTCTTCGAGGAGGATGGCGAACTCGTCGCCGCCGAGGCGAGCCACCGTGTCCTCGGGGCGCAGGCAGCCGGCGAGCCGGGTCGCCACCTCGGCCAGGAGCTGGTCGCCCAGGCCGTGCCCGAGGCTGTCGTTGACCAGCTTGAAGCGGTCGAGGTCGAGCGCCAGGACGGCGAGGAGAGCGCCGCGGCGGTTGCGGCCGGCGCGGGAGAGAGCGGAGGCCAGGCGGTCGAGGAAGAGCACGCGGTTGGGCAGCCCGGTCAGCGCGTCGTGCACCTTGCGGCCGGTCGTGTCGGTCTGCGAGCCGGACAGGCGGTAGGCGACACCGTCCTCGCCGCGCACCGCCAGGCCCCGCGTCAGCACCCAGCGGAAGTCGCCGTCGCGGTGCATCAGGCGGTGCTCGTTCTCGAAGTGCGGGGTGGCGCCGGCGAGATGAGCGGCGAGGTCGTGGCGCAGGCGCGGCAGGTCCTCGGGATGGACGCGGCGGAACCAGTCGTCGGGCAGCCCGGCCACCTCCGACTCGGCGAGCCCCAGCATCTGCCGCCAGCGCGGCGAGAAGTAGATGCGGTGGGTGCGCAGGTTCCAGTCCCAGAGGCCGTCGTTGGCGCCCGAGGCGGCGAGCGAGTAGCGCTCCTCGCTCTCGCGCAGCGCTTCCAGCGTCCGCGCCCGCTCCAGGCAGTAGCGGATGGCGCGCTCCAGGAGCGGCGCGTCGAGCCCTTTCTTGAACAGGTAGTCGGCGGCGCCCAGGCGCATCGCCTCGAGGTCCACCTCGCGGTCTCCCAGGCCGGTGAGCATGATGATCGGCGCCCGGCAGCCGCAGGCCGCCGCCTCGCGCAGGAGCTCCAGGCCGTTGCGCTCGCCCAGGTGGTAGTCGAGCAGGTAGACGTCGTGCGCGCCGTCGCGCAGCGCCTGCAGGCCCGCCTCGTAGCGCGGCGCCCAGGCGAGCTCGAAGCGGGCGCTGCCGATCTCGGCGAGCAGCTCGCGCGTCAGGACGAAGTCGTCCTCGTCGTCGTCGATCAGCAGCACCGAGATGGGCGCTTCGTTCATTCGGCGTCCGCCGCCGGCAGCTCGACGATCTCCAGCCAGTAGCGCCCGAGGACGCGCATCAGGTCGACCATCGACTGGAAGGTCACCGGCTTGGTGATGAAGGAGTTGGCGCCCAGGTCGTAGCTGCGCAGGACGTCCTCCTCGGCCTTCGAGGTGGTGAGCACGACGACCGGGATCTGGCGCAGCGACGGGTCGGCCTTGATCGCGCGCAGCGCCTCGCGGCCGTCGAGCTTCGGCATGTTGAGGTCGAGGAGGATGAGGCCCGGGCGCGGCGCCCCGCCGGCCCACTTGCCGCGCTGGTGGAGGTAGTCGAGCAGCTCCTCGCCGTCCTCGACGCAGGTCAGCTCGTTGGCCAGACGCCCCTCCTGGAGGGCTTCCTGCAGCAGGAGGCGGTCGTCGGGGTCGTCCTCGGCGAGCAGGATCTTGATGGCTTTGCCCTTCATGCCGCTTCTCCTACGACAGCGTGGTGGAGGGGGAGGGTGACGACGAAGCGCGAGCCCTCCCCCGGCCGGCTGGAGGCGGTGATGCTGCCGCCGTGGCGTTGCGCGATCTTGCTGCAGATCGCCAGGCCAATCCCCGTCCCCTCGTAGGCGCTCTGGCCGTGGAGGCGCTGGAAGGGCTTGAACAGGCGGTCGAGGTACTTCTCGTCGAAGCCGATGCCGTTGTCCTCGACGACCACGCGGCAGGCCGGGGCGGCGGCGATGCCGGAGCTGGAGCTGCCCTCGCGCCCGCCGTCGACGACCTCGGCGCTGACGCGGATCGCCGGCGCCTCCCCCGGGCGCTGGAACTTGAGGGCGTTGGCGAGCAGGTTCTGGAAGAGCTGGTGCATCTGCGAGGCGTCGGCGTCGAGGGTGGGCAGCGCCTCGACGGCGACGGCGGCGCCGCTCTTCTCGATGCGCAGCTCGAGGTCGGAGAGCACCTCCTCCACCACCGCCGCCAGGTCCACCGGCTCGAACGGGCGGGCGCGGGTGGTCACCCGCGAGTAGGCCAGGAGGTCCTCGATCAGCCCCTGCATCCTGGCGGCGGCGTTGCGCATTCGCTCGAGGTAGTCGCGCCCCTTGTCGTCGAGCTCGGCGGCGTGCCCCTGCAGCCGGTCGCCGAAGGCGGTGATCTTGCGCAGCGGCTCCTGCAGGTCGTGCGAGGCCACGGCGGCGAACTCCTCCAGCTCGCGGTTGCTGCGCCCCAGCTCGCGGTTAGCGCGCTCGACCTCGCGCGTGCGCTCGACGAGCGACTCCTGCGCCCGCCGCAGCCGCTCGAGCGACCGGGTGAGGGCCGACTCGCGGCGCTCGATCTGCTCGAGCATGTCGTTGAAGGCGGTGACCAGGAGCCCCAGCTCGTCGGAGCCCTCGGGCTCGGCGCGCACCGAGAAGTCCTTGCGCTCGGAGACCGCCTTGGCGGCCGAGACCAGCGACAGGATCGGCTCGGAGATGAGGCGCTGCAGGCGCGAGGAGATCAGCAGGGCGGCGAGCGAGGCGGCGGCGAGGACGAGGGCGGCGATGCCGGCGTAGCGGCCTACGCGCGAGCGGATCTCCGCAAGCCCCGACTGAAGCACCACCGTCCCCACCCGCTCCCCCCGCACGACGACCGGCCGGGCGAAGAGGAGCGCGCCGTCGGCGAAGCGGTGGCCCGGCGGCGGCGGCGCGGCCGGGACGCCGGCGGGCCCGGCCCCCGGGCGCGCCCAGCGCGCCAGCAAGCGCCCGTCGGCGGTGTAGATGGCGGCCCAGTGGAGGTCCCTCTCGGCCGCCAGCGCCGCCAGGTTGCGGCGCGCCGCCGCGGCGTCGCCGGCCAGGATCGCCCTGCCGCTGTTGGCGCCGACGATCTCCGCCAGGGTCGAGACCTGCCGCACCAGCAGGCGCCGGAAGCTGACCACGTCGTGCAGCACGAAGGCGGCGCAGGCGAGCAGCAGGGCGGCCGAGCAGGTCGCCATGATGATGGCGGTCAGCTGGCGCGGGATCGAGAGGTGCGCCAGCCGGTGTCTCACGCCGCCTCCTGCCGCCGTCTCAGGGCGGTGGTCGCCTCAGAACCGTACGCTCACCCGCGAGTAGACGAAGCGCCCGTTCATGCCGAACGGCGAGTGGCTGGGGTAGGTGAAGATGCCCAGGTTGGCGTTGGCCGGCAGGTTCTCGTCGGGGAACGCGTCGAAGAGGTTCTGGGCCCCGGCCGCCACCGTGAAGCGCGGGAAGCGGTAGCCGATCTCGAGGTCGGCCACCCACTCCGGCTCGAAGGTCTGGTCGACGACGCGGCGGTCCGCGAGGCAGTACTCGCCGTAGCGCGCGGCGCGCGCGGTGGTGAAGAGGTTGCCGCCGTCCCAGTCGCCCTGCAGGCGCAGGTTGTTCTCGGGCTGGCCGCACTCGACGCGCAGCAGCTCGGTGCGGTCGAAGAGCACCTCCTGGAGGCCGGTGAGCTGCGGCGGCGTCGGCGCGATGCGCATCACCTCGTTCTCGGTCGCGTTGTAGCCCGCGGTCAGGCCGAGGCGGCCGCCGGCCAGCTTGAAGGCGTAGCCGACGCGCAGGTCGTAGCCGCGGGTCTCGGTGTCGATGGCGTTGGTGAAGAAGCGGGCGCCGTTGGCGTTGAAGGGGGCGAGGAGCGGGGCGACCCGCGCGCCGGTGAAGTTGCCGGTCAGGACGATGCGGTCCTGGATGTCGATGGCGTAGTAGTCGGCGGCCAGCTCCAGGGCGGGCACCGGGTTCCAGACGAAGCCGGCCGAGAAGTGGTCGGAGGTCTCGGGCTCCAGCGCCGGCGCGCCCAGGGCCTGGGCCACCGGGCTGTTGACCGGGAAGGTGCCGACCTCGAAGGGCACCAGCACCCCGCCCACCGCCAGGAAGTTGGTGCTGACGGTCGAGAAGAAGGCCTGGCCGAGCGACGGGGCGCGGAAGCCGGTGGCGACCGCGCCGCGCAGCACGAACTGCTCGACCGGCTGGAAGCGGGCGCTGAGCTTGTAGTCGCTGGTCGAGCCGAAGTCGTCGTAGTCCTCGAAGCGGCCGGCGAGACCCAGGCGCAGCGTCGAGAGGACGTCGCCCTCGAGGTCGAGGTAGACGGCGTAGCTGTCGCGGGTCACGTCCACCTCGTTCGAGGGGCGGAAGCCGGGGAAGACCTGGGCGCCGGCAGGGGCCTTGGCGCCGAACGGGTCGGGGAAGCCGCCGTCGATGTAGGAGTTGGGCTCGCCGGCCTCGATCTGATAGCCGTCGCGCCGCGACTCGAAGCCGAAGGCAACGTTGAGCGGGCCTGCCAGGCCGATCTCGACGGTGCGGCTCAGATCGACGTTGGCGAGGAGCTGGTCGAGCCCCAGGGTACCGGCGTAGAAGTCGGTCTGGTTGGGCGGGATGTTGGGGCCGAGCGAGGTGTTCAGGCTGTCGCTGACGTGGAACTCGAACTCGTTGTCGCCGTACTGCAGGCTGGCGTCCCAGAACCAGTCGCCGAGCGCGCCGCGGACGCCGCCGGTCAGCGAGACGTCCTGGATCTCCGGCTCGATGAGCGGCAGGAAGCCGTTGGGGTAGATCGCCGGCTGGTTCTGGGCCTGCAGCGCGCGGCGGAAGAAGCCGGCGTGCGACCCCTCGCGCTTGCCGACGCCGCCGAAGGCGTAGAACCAGGCGGTGTCGGCGGCGTTGATCGGCGCCGAGGCGTTGAAGAAGCCCATCATGTCCTGGACCTCGGCGTCGCCCCAGTGATGGTTGGGCTGCGCCACCGGGTCGCGCGAGCCTTGCGGCCGCGGGTCCGGCCCGGCGCGGTTGGTCTCGCCGCGGTCGCGGTACTCGGCGGTGGCGAAGAGCCAGCCGCGCCCCAGCGCCCACCCCTGGTGCAGACTGCCGTCGATCAGCTCGCCGTCGGAGTGGGTGGTGGCGCCGGCCTTGAGGTCGAGCTCCAGCGGCTCGGCGCCCGACTTCAGGACCACGTTGATGACGCCCGCGATGGCGTCCGAGCCGTACTGCGCCGCGGCGCCGTCGCGCAGGATCTCGATGCGCTCGATGGCCGAGGCGGGGATGGCGTTCAAGTCGACACCGGTCGAGCCGCGGCCGATCGAGCCGTTGACGTGCACCAGGGCGCTGGTGTGCCGGCGCTTGCCGTTGACCAGCACCAGCACCTGGTCGGAGCCGAGGCCGCGCAGGGTGGCCGGGCGGACGCTGTCGGTGCCGTCGGTGATCGTCGGGCGCGGGAAGTTGAAGGAGGGGGCGAGCGCCTGGATGATCTGGTTGGTCTCCGAGGCGCCGGCGGTCTCGATCATGATCGGCGGGATGGTGTCCACCGGCACCGCCTTCTCCGCCGCCGCGCCGCTGGCGCGCGAGCCGACGGTGATCGACTCGTGGAAGGTGAGGCCGAGCGCGAAGTCCTGGGTCGCGCCGGGGCTGAGCACGACCTCCTGCGAGCTGGTCTGGAAGGGCGGCAGCGTCGCCCGCGCCTCGACCGTCTGCCCCTGCGCCTGCGCCGGGATCGCCAGCGTGTAGGTGCCGTCGGAGCCGGTTACCGTCTCGAGGCCGAGCGACGGAATGGAGACCGTGACGTTGGGCAGCGGCTCGCCGCTCGCGGCGTCGACGACGCGGCCTTCGAGGAGGAGCCCCTCCTGCGCCGCGGCGGGCGGCGCCAGCGCCGGCGCGAGGACGAGGGCGAACAGGGCGAGTGCCGAGACCGGGACGCGGAGCCTCATGAAGCGCCTCCTTCCATGGTGCTGATTTGGGCGCAGGGTACCACAGCGCCGCGTGCCATAATCCGCGCGCTCCATGACCCCCAGCCAGGCCCTGGCCCTCCTCGCCGCGTCCGCCGCGGCCGGCGTGATGAACGCCATGGCCGGCGGCGGCACCATCGTCACCTACCCCACCCTGCTGCTGGCCGGCGTGCCGGCGATCGTCGCCAACGCGACGTCCACCGTGGCGCTCCTGCCCGGCACGATCGCGAGCATGGCGGGGTACCGGCGCGAGGTGGCGACGCACCGCCACTGGCTGAAGACGCTCTTCCTGCCCAGCCTCGTCGGCGGCACGCTGGGGGCGGTCCTCCTGCTGCGCACGCCGGAGCGGACCTTCGCGCAGCTGGCGCCGGCGCTCATCCTCTTCGCCACCGTGCTGTTCATGGTGCAGGGGGTGGTGCGGAAGCGCGCTGTCAAGGCGAGCGTGGCGGAAGAAACCATCGCGCCCGTCCCCTCGGCGGGCAACTGGCTGCTCGCCGCGGTGGCCCAGCTCGGAGTGGCGGTCTACGGCGGCTACTTCGGCGCCGGCGCCGGGATCCTGATGCTCGCCATCCTCGGCTTCCTCGGCCTCTCCAACATCCACGCCATGAACGGCCTCAAGAACTTCTTCGGCCTGGCGATCAACCTGACGGCGGCGGTCTACTTCATCGCCCGCGGCGCCGTGTACTGGCCGGCGGCGCTGGTGATGATCGCCGGCGCGGTCGCCGGCGGCTACGGCGGCGCGCGTTTCGCCCGGCGTATCGGCCAGGAGCGGGCGCGCGCGGCGGTGGTGGCGATCGGCCTGCTGATGACGGCGCTGCTCTTCTGGCAGCAGGCGCGGTGAGCGGCGAGCAGCCGCCGGCGCCGAAGCCGTCCGGCGCCGGCTGCCTCGCCGCGTTCGGCGCCCTCTTCGTCCTCGCCGGGCTGGGGCTCCTCGTCCCCTTCTTCCTGCTGCCGGCCAAGCGCGCGCTGGAGGCGCGCGGCTGGCGCGAGGTGCCGTGCACGGTGCTCGAGAGCCGGGTCGAGACGGTGAGCGGCGAGGACGGCGACACCTACCGCATCGCGGTCCTCTTCGAGTACGCGGTGGACGGGCGCACCTACCGCTCCCAGCGCTACGACTTCCTCGGCGGCTCGACCAGCGGCCGCTCCGGCAAGCAGCGAATCGTCGACCGCAACCCGCCGGGGACGCGCAGCGTCTGCTGGGTCGACCCCGACGACCCGACCGAAGCGGTCTACAGCCGCGCCTGGCGAGCCGGCTGGCTGGTGTCGCTCGTGCCGCTCCTCTTCGCCGGCGCCGGCGCGGGTGTCATCGTGCTCGCTTTTCGGACGGCGCGCGGCGGCGGGGCCGCGGCGGCGCCCGCCGCGCGCCGGCTCGAGCGCGCGACGAGCGCCGGGCCGGTGACCCTGCGGCCGCGCGCGACGCCGCTGGGCAAGCTCGCCGGCACGCTCCTCGTCGCCCTCTTCTGGAACGGCATCGTCTCGGTCTTCGTCTGGCAGGTTGTCGAGGGCTGGCGGACGGGCGGGGGCGTCGAGGGGTGCCTGGTGCTCTTCCTCGTGCCGTTCGTGCTGATCGGCCTCCTGCTGCTGATCGCGGTCCCCTACCAGCTCCTGGCCCTCTTCAACCCGCGGCCGCGGCTCACCCTCTCGCGCAGCGTCCTGGCGCCCGGCGACTCGGTCCACCTGGAGTGGCGCTTCACCGGCCTCCCGGGGCGCATCCGCAAGCTGCGCATCGCGCTCGAAGGGCGGGAGGAGACGGTGCAGGAGGAAGGCGGCTCGGCCTCCATGAAGGCGCGGACCTTCGCCACCGTGGTCGTCATCGAGACCGAGGAGCGCACGCTCATCCCCCACGGCTCGCGCCTGCTGGGAGTCCCGGCCGACGCGCAACCGAGCGCCGAGCGGCCGGACGGCCGCGTGCGCTGGCTCCTCACCGTGCGCGGCGAGATCGCCTTCTGGCCGGACGTCAACGAAGAGATCGAGCTGGAGGTGGTGCCGCGGGAGTGAGGGCTAGAATCGCCCCGTGCCCCTCACCGTCGCCACCTGGAACGTCAACGGCATCCGGGCGCGGGCGGCGCAGTTCCTGGAGTGGGTGGGGCGGGACCGGCCGGACGTGGTTTGCCTGCAGGAGATCAAGGCGGCGCCGGCGCAGCTCGACGCGACGATCTGCAACCTCGACGGCTACTGGTGCTACTGGCACGGCGCCGGGCCCTACTCCGGCGTCAGCCTGAACCTCCGCCGCGACATCTTCCCCGAGGAACCGCGCTTCGCGCACCCGGAGTTCGACCGCGAGACGCGCATCGTCACCGCCGAGGCCGGCGACCTGGTGCTCGCCTCGGTCTACGTGCCGAACGGCGGGAAGGACTTCGCCGCCAAGCTGGAGTTCCTGATCGCGCTCGAGCGCTGGGCGGGGGCGCTGCAGAGCGCCGGCAAGCGGCTGATCCTCTGCGGCGACCTCAACGTCGCTCGCACCGACCGGGACGTGCACCCCAAGGAGCTCAAGCCCGGGATCATCGGCCAGCGCCCCGACGAGCGGGCGCTCTTGGAAGCCCTCATCGGCCGCGACCTGGTCGACCTCGGCCGCGCGCTCGACCCCGAGAACGACCGCCTCTTCACCTGGTGGGCGCCGTGGCGCAACATGCGCCAGCGCAACATCGGCTGGCGCATCGACTACGTGCTGGCGAGCGCGCCGCTCGCCGCCAGCGCCACCGCCTGCCGCGTGCTCGCCGAGGTCGGCACCAGCGACCACGCACCGGTGGTGGCGCAGTTCGACGTGGCCGCGCCGGGCGCCGCGGCCGCCTAGCTCCCCGGCCCGCAGACCGTGAAGCCGTCGACGGTGACGGTGCCGCCGCGCGGCCTGACGCGCAGCTCGTGGACGCCGTCGGCGAGCCCGGAGAGGGTCACCGCGGCGAACGCCGGGTCGGCGGGCGGCGCGCTCCCCGCGTACGAGACGGTCTGGCGGAGGATGCCGTCGAGGTAGACGTCGGCGCTGCCGCCGGCGGTCGAGACGGCGTAGTGGTAGGTCACTTCGTCGCCGTCGAAGACGAGCCGCGCCGACGTCGTGATGCCGCCGCCCTTGCGACGGTGGTAACCGCCGGCCGACGCGTCGGCGTCGCTCACCTGCTGCCAGCCGCCGTGGTACTCGACCGCGCCGCCGGCGTCGTCCACCTCGGCGCAGACGCGGCGCAGGCGGATCGCCTCCTCGACCGCCGCCAGGGCGTCGATGCGGCCGTAGCCGTAGACGTTGTTCGGCACCTGCGCCGGACCGTCGCCGCCGCATCCTTCGGCGGTGGTGCGCGGCAGGGCGGTGCGCTCGACGATGTCCTCGATCGCGTCGACGTCGCCGGCGAGGTCCGGGTTGGCCGAGATCAGGAGCGCGACGAGCCCAGCGCCGTGAGGCCCGGCCATGCTGGTGCCGCTGAGGCTGCCGTAGACGCCCCCCTTCTGCGCCGAGCGGACGCCGACGCCGGGCGCCGAGACGTCCGGCTTGCGGTTTGGGTTGAGCGGGTCGAGCGTCAGCACCGGGCCGCGGCTGCTGAAGCCGGCGATGTTGTCGAGGTCGTCGGTGGCGCCGACCGTCAGCGACGCCGTGTAGATGGCCGGCGCGAAGGCGATCGTGCTGCACAGGTCGCCGTCGTTGCCGGCGGAGGCGACGTAGACGATGCCGGCGGCACGGATCGCCTCGGTCCCTTCCTTGAGCACCGTCGGCGGGCAGACCTCGACGCAGCCCCAGGAGTTGTTGATGACGTGCGGCGACTTGGCCGGGTCGGGGGCGTTGCCGGCGACGTCGGTGGGCGCCAGGAACCACTGCATGCACTCGAGGTACGTCGTGACGACGCCGACCCCGTAGTGCATGTTGCGGCAAGCCATCCACTGCGCGCCCGGCGCCATGCCGATGCGGTTGGCGCCTCCGTCGTCGCCGACCATCGTGCCCACGGTGTGGGTGCCGTGGCCGCCGCCCAAGAGGGCGTCGTCGTCGCACGGCTCGGGCGAGGAGCCGGGGCACTCGGTGTTGGGGGTGTGGATCGCGTCGTGCCAGTTGTAGTCGTGGTCGGCGGTGGCGCCGTCCCAGCCGCGGTACCGGGCGAGCAGCGCCGGGTGCTGCCACTCCACGCCGGTGTCGGCGCCGGCGACGACCGCCCCGTCGCCGAGGACGCCCAGCGCCCAGACCTCGTCGGCGTTGGTGATGTCGAGGTTCCACTGCGCGGCGGCGAGCGCCTCGGCGGCGCCGCCGCCGGCCGACTGCGCGCCGACCGGCGGGTCGAGGATGCCGGCGGAGTTCTCGTAGACGTGCGCCACGTCGGCGCGGGAGGCGGCCGCCTGGAGCGCCGCGAGGCCGCCCCTGGCGTGCACCAGGTTGACGATCCAGAACGAGCGATGCCAGGCGCCGAGGGCGTCGAGCGTCGCCAGGAGCGGCGCCTGGCTGTCGCGCGCCAGCGCTGTCTTCTGCGCGTAGACGTACGCCCCCTTCGCGGCCTTGCCGCGGAGCGCCGTGGCACCCGAGAGGTCGGCCTGCTGCGCCATGTAGATCAGGAAATCGGTCTGCCCGAGCGCCGCCGCGTCAAGCACCGCCGCGTCCACCTTCAGCTGCCAGGCGCCGAGGTCGACCGCCGGCGCGGGCAGCGCCCCCGCCAGCAGCCCCAGCACCGCCATCGCCGTCGTCCCAGCCGTCCAACGCGTCATCCGCCGCATGGTCCCCTCCTTGCCGTTCGGTCCGGCTCCACCGCTTGCGATGCTGCCGTGTGGCGGGCGGCGAGGCCATGAGGGAAACCCCCTGTGCGGCGCGGGGAGAAAGCCTCAGGCGCGGCGGGAAGGAGTCAGGCGGCGGCGGGCAGAAGCGCGGCGCGCCGGCGGCCGCGGCTCCAGCCGTTCCAGAAGCAGAGCGGGCCGAGCAGGAAGTAGGCCCAGCCGGGCAGGCCGATCCCGATCCCGATGCCGCCCCACGCGAGGATCGCCGAGAGGGCGCCCACTAGCACGAACAGCAGGTAGTGCCGCGCCGCGGTCGCCGCGTCGTAGCGCTCGAGCGGCGTCAGGCCGAAGGCATCCGCCCGTGTGGCGGCGTTGACGTAGAACGCCACGAAGCAGGCGAAGAGGGCGACGAAGCCGACGCCGTAGACGGCGAAGAGCGAGGCGAGGGCGTCGAACGAGCCGAGGGCCGGGCGCACCGCGAGCTCGCCGCCGAGGAGGTACTGCGTGAACGCGGTGGCCAGGAAGCGCAGCGGATAGACGTAGAAGAGGACGACGAAGAGGAGCACCGAGTTGATGGCCACGGTGACGCCGTCCTGCAGCCCGTAGCGGCGGAAGAAGGCGTTGTGGGCGAGCCAGATGAAGAGGAGCATGGCGAAGCTGAGGGCGAAGGGGGCGAAGCCGGCGAGGATCGCCCGCAGCTCGACGAAGGTGCGCGGCGCCTCCAGCGAGACCACGAGAAGGGTGGCGCTGAAGCCGAAGATGGCGTCGGAGAGCGCCTCCAGGCGCGACATCTCGCGCCCGCGCGGGCGGACGCGATCGTCCTGCGGCGAGTCCGGCATGAGCCCTCCAGAACCGCGGGTGGAGCGCCGGCGATCCTAGCAGCGGCGTGCGGAGCGCGTGTTAGCTTGACGCGGTGATCGAGGTCACCCCCGAGCTGGCGATCCCCGAAGCGGAGGTCCGCTTCGCCACCTCGCGCAGCTCCGGGCCCGGCGGGCAGAACGTCAACAAGGTCGAGAGCCGCGTCACCCTGCTCTTCGACCTCGCGGGCTCGCCGAGCCTCGACGCGGCGCAGAAGGAGCGGCTGCGCGAGCGGCTGGCGAGCCGGATCGCCAAGGACGGGGTGCTGCGGGTCGTGGCGCAGAAGCACCGCACCCAGGGGGCGAACCGCGAGGAGGCGGTGGCGCGGTTCGCGGCGCTGCTGCGCGCCGCCCTCGCCGAGGAGGCGCCGCGGAGGCCCACCCGCCCCTCCGCCGCCGCCAAGCGCCGGCGCGCTGCGGACAAGCGCCGCCGCGCCGAGCTGAAGCGGGCGCGCCGGGCACCACCGCCGGGCGAGCCGTAGGGCTACAGCCGCCAGTAGTCGAAGCTCTGCTTCGCCGGGTCCCAGTAGATGTGGAAGGCGTCGCAGCGCTCGTCGTGGAGCGCGAGGCCGCGGTTGCCGGCAGGCGGGGTCGCCTCCGGCGGCACCCCCTCCAGCTCCTCCAGCCGCAGGCGGGCGGCCGGTGAGCAGAGGGCGTCCTGGTCGTCGCCGCCGATCGGGAACTCCAGCGTCCAGTGCTTCCCCGCCTTCGCCGGCGGCCCCTGGAGGATGCCGACCACGAACAGCTCGCCCTTCCGCCCGGTCAGCGCGTAGTCGCCCGCGCCGTCGCCGTCGAGGTCGCCGCGCACCAGGCTCCCCGCCTGCCAGGCGACCGCCGGCTCGCGGAGCTCCAGCTCGCGCACCGCCGAGCCGCGCGCGCCCCAGGCGGCGCAGCCGGCGAGGAGGAGCGGGAAAACGAGGGCGGGGGAGGCACGGCGCACGCCGGGACTCTACTCCAGTTGCAACTGCCAACTAGTTGTGTTAGGGTCCCCGGCATGACGACGCGCACCGCCCCCGCCCTGGACGCCACGCTCGACCGCGACACGCGGGGGCTCTACGACGCCCTCTCCGACCTGATCCGCGTCTACCAGTTCCGCGACCGCGACCGCATCTGCTGCTACGACGTCTCGGTGACCCAGTGCTACGCCCTGGAGGCGCTGGTGCGCCGCGGCGCGCTGACGCTCAACGAGCTCGCCGCCCACCTCTTCCTCGACAAGAGCACGGCGAGCCGGGTGGTGGACGCGCTCGAGCGCAAGGGCTACGTGGCGCGGCGCCCGCACCCGCAGGACGGACGCGCGCTCCAGCTCGAGCCCACCGCCGCAGGGCGGGCGCTCCACACGCGGATCGAAGGGGACATCCTGGAGGAGGAGCGCCGCCTCCTCGCCGATTTCACGCCCGAGGTGCGGCAGGCGATGACCCGGCTGATCGCCGGGTTGGCGCGGGCGGCCGCCGGCCGGGTCGAGACCGGCGCCGGGACCTGCTGCCGCATCGGGTGAGTTTTTTTGAGCCGATAGTTGCAACTGACAACACATCAGGATAACTGAAAGGAGAACCGAACCATGAGCTGCTGCACCCCCACCGTAGCAAGCGTCACCACTCCCTCCCCCACCACCGGCGATCGCGCCATCAAGGACGTCGTCCGCGAGCGCTACGGCGCCGCCGCGCGCGCCGCGCGGAGCGGCGCCGCCCCGGGCTGCGGCTGCGGCTGCGGCGACGCCGCCGCCGCCGACCCGATCACCGCCGACCTCTACTCCGCCGCCGAGACCGAGGGGCTGCCGCCCGACGCCGTCCGCGCCTCTCTCGGCTGCGGCAACCCGACGCTCCTCGCCGACCTCCGCCCCGGCGAGGTGGTCCTCGACCTCGGCTCCGGTGGCGGGCTCGACGTCCTCCTCTCCGCCCGCCGCGTCGGGCCGGCCGGCCGCGCCTACGGGCTGGACATGACCGACGACATGCTGGAGCTGGCGCGCGAGAACCAGCGCCGCGCCGGCGTCTCCAATGCCGAGTTCCTCAAGGGCGAGCTGGAGAGCGTGCCGCTGCCGGACGAGGCGGTGGACGTGGTGATCTCGAACTGCGTCGTCAACCTCTCGCCGGACAAGCCGCGCGCCCTGGCCGAGGCCTTCCGCGTGCTCCGTCCCGGCGGCCGCTTCGCGGTCTCGGACATCGTGCTCGCGGCCGAGCTGCCTGAGCGGGTGCGCCGGAGCGTCGAGGCCTGGACCGGCTGCGTTGCCGGGGCGCTCACCGAGGCCGACTACCGGCGCTTCCTCGGCGACGCGGGCTTCACGGACATCGAGGTCGAGCCGACGCGCGTCTTCGGTGCCGCCGACGCCCGCGCCGTGCTGCCGGAGGATGCCATCGACGAGGCGGTGCTGGCGGAGGTGGACGGGAAGGTGATGAGCGCCTTCGTGCGCGCGGTGAAGCCGGCGGCCTGAGCGGCGGGTCAGGCGGCGCCGGCAGCGAGGGGTACCGCTGCCGGCGGCACGTGCTCGTGCGCGTGGTAGCTGCTGCGCACCAGCGGCCCCGCCGTGCAGTGGCGGAAGCCGAGGGCGAGCGCCTCCTCGCGGTAGGCGGCGAACTCGTCGGGGTGGACCCAGCGGGCGACCGGCAGGTGGCGCGGCGTGGGCTGGAGGTACTGGCCGAGGGTCAGCACCTCGACGCCCGCGCCGTGCAGGTCGCACAGCGTCGTCCGCACCTCCTCCGGCGCCTCGCCGAGCCCGAGCATCATCCCGGTCTTGACCACGCCGCGGTACTCCCCGGCGTCGCGCCGGCTCGCCGCCGCGGCGAGCAGGCCGATCGTGCGGTCGTAGCGGCTGCCGGGACGGGCGGCGCGGTAGAGGCGCGGCACGGTCTCGGTGTTGTGCGAGAAGACCTCGGGCCGGGCCCGCAGCACCACGTCGAGGGCGTCCGGGACGCCGCGGAAGTCGGGGGTCAGCACCTCGACGGCTGTCCCCGGGTTGTGCCGGTGGATGGCCTGGATCACCGCCGCGAAATGGCCGGCGCCGCCGTCGAGGAGGTCGTCGCGGTCGACCGAGGTGACGACGGCGTGCCGCAGCCCCATCGCCGCCACCGCCTCGGCGACGTGCGCCGGCTCCTCGGCGTCCACCCCCGGCCGAGGGCGCCCCGAGGTGACGGCGCAGAAGCCGCAACGGCGGGTGCAGACGTCCCCCAGGATCATGAACGTGGCCGTCCCGTGCTCCCCCCAGCACTCGTAAATGTTGGGGCAACGGGCCTCCTGGCAGACGGTATGCAGGTGCAGACGCTCGACGAGGTCGCGCACCCGGTGGTAGGAAGCCGGGGTCGTCAGCCGGATGCGTAGCCACTCGGGGCGCGGCGAGCGCTCCACCCCGATCTGGATCAAACCCTCGCTCATCGAAGGGTAGTCTAGCGGACCCCGCCGGGGACCCGGCCGGCGCGGCCGCGAGGAGAATCGATGCGCAAGCTCATTGTCCTGGGAGGGCTCGGCGCCGTGCTGCTGGCCATGCCGGCGGCAGGCGGCGCCCTCGCGGGCAACTGTCGGGTCGACGACCAGCCCGCGGCCAGCCTCCTCATCCCCTTCTTCGAGGTGGATCTCGAGGACCCGCGCGGCAAGACCACCCTCTTCTCGGTCAACAACGGCGGCGCGAAGCCGGCGCTGGCGCGGGTGGTGCTGTGGACGGACTGGGGGGTCCCGACGCTCGCTTTCGACGTCTACCTGACCGGCTACGACGTGCAGACGCTCAACGTCCGCGACCTGCTGCGCGGCCAGGTGCCGCGCACCGGGCCGCAGGCGAGCCCGCAAGGAGAGCTCTCGGAGCCGGGTCCCGGCTTCGACAACTGCGGCGGCACCGTGGCCGGGGTCGTTCCCCCCTCCGCCGCCGACGTCGCCCTGCTCACCGCCGCCCACACCGGGCGGCCGATCCCGCAGAGCTTCCCTACGCAGTGCTTGAGCGAGCCGCGCGCCGACACCCGCTTCGCCACCGGGTACGTCACCATTGACGCCGTGCGGCGCTGCAGCGCGGTCGGCGTCGGGAGCCAGCGCAACACACCGGCCGACCCGCTCTACTTCGCGGCCGGGGGGACCGGCGTCGCGACCAACGACAACGTGCTCTGGGGGGACTACGTCTTCGTCGACCCGGCGGGCAACAGCTCCCAGGGCAGCGCGGCGGTGCACCTGGTGGCCGACGCCGACCTGCTGGTCGCCGGCACCTACACCTTCTACGGCCGCTACGTCGGCTTCGACGCCCGCGACGCGCGGGTGCCGCTGCCCAGCCTTTACTACAGCCGCTTCGTCCACGGCGGGGACTTCGACGGCGGCACGCGCCTGATCGTCTGGCGCGACACCCGCGACAGCTCCCCCCGCCCGCTCCCCTGCGGCTCCACCCCCGTCTGGCTGCCGCTCGGCGCGCAGCAGGTGGTGGCCTTCGACGAGCAGGAGAACCCCACCGAGCTCGCCGGTGCCGCCGCCTTCCCGATCGCCACTCAGGCGGTGACGGTGGGCTCCCTGGAGCTGCCGGTCGACGACGAATTCGGCTGGCTCCTCCTCGACCTCTGGCACGCCGACGAGACCCACGCCCAGGCCTGGGTGGGCCCGATCTTCACCGCCGAAGGCCGCTACAGCGCCGGCTACCCGGCGATCGCCGCCGACGACCTCTGCAACTGGGGGCCGTAGAATCGCCTCAGAGTGGCAATCGAGGCGTCAGTAGCGCCCACTGGAGAGATCCTCGCTCTCGGGGGCTCCTAGGCACCGAGCAGTTCGCGCGGCTTCTGGGAGTCTCAGCAGCAAGTGTCCGTCGTTATCAGTCTGGCAGTCGCCTGATTCCCGACCCCGTGCCACCCGCGCGCACTGCCTCCTGACGGTCGTAAGCGGGCTCGCCAGCACCTACAACGACAACGGCATCCGCGGCTGGTTCGAGCGGCGACGCAAACTCTTAGGCGGCAAGTCGCCCGCAGAGTTGCTACCAGCAATTGGGATCCCGATGAGCCAGTCCACAGCGCGTCAGAGAGTTGGCGCGCTCACTGTCCGGGTCCCCGGCGACGTGATCGCCTTTTTTTCTCGACACGCGGATCCTCCCTTTTCGTTCCTCTGGGGGAGCGCTCTTCAGCGGTAAGCCGCGTTAGTTTGCATTGAGGCCGGTAGCACGGCTGCCAAGCTTCTGCTTGAACAGCCGCTCGTTTTGAAGGACCTCTGGCCGCGCGAAGCTGGTCGGCAAGATCTGAAGGACCGAGTAGGAGAACCCAGCTGGATACGCAGGGTTCTTGGACACCAATGCGCGCAGCAGGGCGTTACCGGCGTGGCCGTCGCGAGCGTAGGCGGACCAACGGCCCCAGATGCCCTGGGCGCCGTAGGCGGAACCGACGTACTGGTCACCCGTGGTTGTCGCGAGGATCAGATAGACGCCTGCGACGGCCGAAAGACGTGCGCGCCACTCTTTATGCGCCTCCTGGTGCTCCACTAGGTATCGCAGCTCAGAATGTGTGACGTTAAACTGGAGGTAGTCGTCAAAGGGCTCGAGAAGGTAGCCGGCCGGCAAGATCTCAACAACAGGCCTGTTCTGGACCCGTTGATGCCACGCGCGGGCAGCTTTCCAGTCGATGATGACCCGGTTCTCAAGGTGGTCGAAGCCGGTGTGCCGTTGCAGATCGTAGAAGTAGCCGACGTTGCGCCACTCAAGGTAAGGGCACTCCGCCGGATGGAGCCGTCTTGCGAAGGCCGCCGAGCAAGGACGCGATAGATTCCGATGAAGCGAGCACGGTTGCCACGCATCCCGATGAACGAGACAATGAAATCGGTCCTGTCGAAGACTGGCCGTGACTGAAAGGCCTGGTAGGTTTCGAGCCATCCCCGCCGCAGCAGGTCTTGCGCGTCATAGTGCGCGTCTTGGTGGCGCACCAACTTGGTCCGCGTAGTTGCGGAGAAACCGGCGAGCTGCAGGAGATCGAGAAGTCCGATGTCTCGCATACCACTCTCGGTGCTCAGGCCGAGCTAACGGTTAGCGCTTCAGCGACGGCGAAGCCGGCTGTTCGCTGCAAGCGCCGGGTTAGGCGGTCGGCCAAAGCGGCTACTGGTTAAGATCGAAGAGCTTGCGCTGACCTTCATCAATCCAACCGCGGATTCGCTCGATATGCTCCTCGATGTCCTCGGCCTTGCGCTCGGCCTCCTCGAGCCAGCCGGACCATATGTCTCGCCACTTCTCACTGTTCGTGGAGTCAATCTTCTCGCGAAGCTGTGCAATACGCTCCTCGGCATGAGCGGGCGCGGCTCGAGCCTTTTCGAGCTGGTCTTCGTTCTTCTCAAGATTAGCCTCGATCTTGGCGATAGTCGCCTGGCGTCTTTCGAGATACTCCTGTCTGCGCAGATCCCGAGTCTTGCGGTAGTCCTCCCAGAAGATCTCGTGTGATTCTTTGATTTCCTGGAAGCGGTCAAAGCACTCCTGTTTGTGCTCGCGAAGCATCTTGTGCTTGTGCTCTTTGAGCATGCTCATGGCATGACCCAGCCTGCGGCCAGCCTCCTTCATTTCTTCCACCGTGGTGGGGTCAAAAAAAAAGATCATGTCGGTAAGTCTTGAGTACTCTAGGCCACGGCACTCGAAGAGTATGTCGTCCCGGTGCTTCTCAGAGTGGATATTCACCCACTCTCGTTCCCGGTCGGCCCGCTGCGATGCTTCACTCCTAAGTTCGAAGAAGCGATTCCAGGAAGCTTGGCGTAGCTCCGTCGTTGGATAACGAACGGTCCGAAAGGCTTCTTGAATCTCCCGGGCGAGGTTCCACACCGGCCTCCAATCATGACGTTCTATGAAGAGCCCAAGAGCGCTTGGCTCGGGCGGCATCAGGTCGCGGAAGTCGTCGATCATGCGGTCCACTGCTTCCCAATCCATTTCGAACGCCATCCGCGGACTAGAGACTTCTTCTTGGGCGTTGCGGGGGCAACAGCGGTGACGCCTAACCAGTGTTTAGCCGACGTCCAGCGCCACGTCCAAGGTCGGGGCACTGTGGGTGAGCCAGCCGACGGAGAGGAGGTCGACGCCGGTGGCGGCGATGGCGGGGGCGGTGGCTAGGGTGATGCCGCCGGAGGCTTCGGTGAGGGCGCGGCCGCGGCAGCGGCCCACGGCCTCGGCGAGCGTCGGCAGGTCCATGTTGTCGAGCAGCACGGCGTCCACCCCGAGCGCCAGCGCCTCGTCCAACTGTTCCAGAGTGTCCACCTCGACCTCGATCTTCACCATGTGACCGACGGCGGCGCGCGCCCGCTCGACCGCGGGGCGGAGCCCGCCGGCCAGGGCGCGGTGGTTGTCCTTGATCAGCACGCCGTCGTCGAGGCCAAAGCGGTGGTTGCCGCCGCCGCCGCAGCGCACCGCGTACTTCTCGAGGGCGCGCAGCCCGGGGGTGGTCTTGCGGGTGCAGACGACGCGCGCGGCGTACGGCCGGACCGCCGCCACCAGCTCGCGGGTGGCGGTGGCGATGCCGGAGAGGCGGCCGAGGAGGTTGAGCGCCGTGCGCTCGGCCGCCAGGAGGGCGCGGGCGGGTCCGCGCACGATAGCCAGGATCTCGCCGGCGACGGCGTCGCCGCCGTCGGGGAGGTCGATCTCGATGGCGCAGCCGGGGTCGAGCAGGCGGAAGGCGGCGAGCGCCGGCTCCAGGCCGGCGATGCGTCCCGCCGCCCGCGCCACCACCCGCGCCTCGGCGCGGAGGTCGGCCGGCAGGACGGCATCGCTCGTCAGGTCGCCGGCGCGGCCGAGGTCCTCCTCGAGCGCGCGCCGGACGACAGGCTCGTACAGCAGGGGGTAGAGGGGGGTCACCGCGCCCCTGCGGCGGCGGACGCCGGAGCGGGCGAGGCCTCGAAGTGCGCGTCACCGTCGGGGGCGGCGGTGAGAAAGAGGCGCCGCTCCCAAGCCGGGTCGGGGGCCGGGTAATCCGCCCGGAAGTGGCCGCCGCGGCTCTCGCATCGGGTGAGGGCGGCTGCCGCGACGAGACGCGCCAGCGCGAGGAGATTGCGCGCCTCGCCGCCTGCTTGCGGGTGCTCGGCGCGCAGCCGCGCCAGCTCGGCGAGAGCACTCCGCAGCCCGCGCGCGTCGCGTACCAGGCCGACGCACTGCCACATCAGGCGGCGGACGGCGGCGACCAGAGTTGGATCGCCGCTGCGTGCCGCGCCGTCTCCCCCACCCAGATCCTTCGCTGCGCTCAGGATGACGGGTTGGGAAGATCGTGGAAGCGCTCCGCGCAGGATCGGCTTGAGCGCCGGGCGCTGCGCGCGCAGGTCCTCGGCGACGCGGGCGCCGAAGACGAGCGCCTCGAGCAGGGAGTTGCTTGCCAGGCGGTTGGCGCCGTGCACGCCGGTCGCCGCCACCTCGCCGCAGGCCCAGAGGCCGGCGAGCGAGCCGCGGCCGCGCTCGTCCACCGCCACCCCGCCCATGTGGTAATGCGCCGCCGGCGTCACCGGCATCGGCTCGCGCCGCGGGTCGAGGCCATGCTCCTGGCAGAGAGCGAAGACGGTCGGGAAGCGCTCGGGGAAGCGGTCGCCCAAGGCGGCGCGAGCGTCGAGGAAAACCGGCTCGCCGGCCACCTGCCGCTTCCAGATGGCGCGCGCCACGACGTCGCGCGGCGCCAGCTCGGCCTGCGGGTGCTCGTCCGGCATGAAGCGGCGGCCGCGGCCGTCCACCAGCACCGCCCCCTCCCCGCGCAGCGCTTCGGTCAGCAGCGGCAGCGGGTCGCCGCCGGCGGCCAGGGCAGTAGGGTGGAACTGCACGAACTCCAGGTCTACCAGCCGGGCGCCGGCGCGCGCCGCCATCGCCAGGCCGTCGCCGGTCGCCTCGGGAGGGTTCGTGGTGTGGAGGTAGAGCCGGCCGAGCCCGCCGGTGGCGAGGACCACGGCGCTCGCCTGGTGGAGGACGCGGCGGCCGTCCGGGTCGAGCGCGAGGAGGCCGACGACCCGACCGCCCTCGACCACAAGATCGAGCGCGAAGGTCTCCTCCAGCACCTGCACGTGCGGGGCGCGCCGCACCGCCTCGACCAGCGCCCGCACCATCTCGGCGCCGGTGGCGTCGCGGGCGTGGAGGATGCGGCGGCGGCTGTGCGCGGCCTCACGGCCGAGGGAGAGGTCGCCGTCGGCGTCGCGGTCGAAGCGGGCGCCCAGGGCGAGGAGGGCACGCACCCGCCCCGGTCCCTCGCGGACGAGGAGCTCGACGATCTCGGGCACGCTGAGCCCGGCGCCGGCGGCGAGGGTATCGGCGGCGTGGAGGGCCGGCGAGTCGTCCTCCCCCACCGCCGCGGCGACCCCGCCCTGCGCCCAGGGGCTGGCGCCGCCGGCGCCCAGCCGGGTCTTGGTCAGGAGGGTCACCCGCCGCGGCGCGCAGCCGAGCGCGGCCGTCAAGCCGGCGACGCCCGTGCCGACGACGACGACCTCGGCGGCCGCGACCGCGTCGATGCCGCCGCCGCGGCTCACTTGCTCCCCTCCCGCCGCCCGACGGCGAGCATCCGCTCGACCGCCCGCCGCGCCCGCGCCGCGATCTCCGGCTCGACCTCCACCCGGTGCTCGAGGTTCTGCAGCGACCAGAGGATCTTGGGCAGGGTGATCCGCTTCATGTGCGGGCAGAGGTTGCACGGGCGCACGAACTCGACGTCCGGGTACTCGACCGCGACGTTGTCGCTCATCGAGCACTCGGTGACCATCACCACCCGCTTGGGACGGGTGGCGCCGACGTGGCGGATCATGCCCGCGGTCGAGCCCACGAAGTCGGCCTCGGCGAGGACGTCGGGCGGGCACTCGGGGTGGGCGAGGATCTCGATCCCCTCGGCGCCGAAGCGCTCGCGGTAGGCGCGCAGCTCCGCGGCGGTGAAGCGCTCGTGCACCTCGCAGTGGCCGCGCCAGAGGATGATCTCGACGTCGGTCTGGGTGGCGACCCAGCGGCCGAGGAACTCGTCGGGGAGGAAGATGACCCGCGGCACGCCGAGCGACTCGACGACCCCCACGGCGTTGGCCGAGGTGCAGCAGATGTCCGATTCGGCCTTGACCTCCGCCGAGGTGTTGACGTAGGTGACGACCGGCACGCCCGGGTAGCGCTCCTTGAGCAGCCGCACGTCGGCGCCGGTGATCGAGGCGGCGAGCGAGCAGCCGGCCTCGAGGTCAGGGATCAGGACGGTCTTCTCCGGCGACAGGATCTTCGCCGTCTCGGCCATGAAGTGGACGCCGGCCAGCACGATCACGTCGGCGTCGGTCTTGGCCCCCTGCTGCGCCAGGGCGAGCGAGTCGCCGGTGACGTCGGCGACGCCGTGGAAGATCTCGGGGGTCTGGTAGTTGTGCGCCAGGACGACCGCGTTGCGCCGCTTCTTCCACTCCTGGATGGCGGCGACGTACGGGGCGTGGACCGGCCACTCGATCGCCGGGATGACCGAGCGGACCCGCTCGTAGGTCGGCGCGGTGGCGCGCGCGACCTCCGGCGTGTAGTCGAGCACCGGCAGCGCCGTGCGGATCTCCGTCGAGGTCATCTCGTCTCCTCTCGCCCGATAATGCTCACTCTGAGCATAACAAGGGGATGAAGAAAGGCCGGCCAAGCCGGCCTGGACGCTTATGCTACGGATGAGCATTTGCCGCTGTCAACCGGCCTTCCAGATCAATCGCCGGTTCCGGCCGGCGACCCTGCCGGTAGCGGAGCCCATAACCGGGCTCCGCAACTCGGCCTCATCCGACCTCTACAACCTCCGCGGCGCGGCGAAAATGCCGGGTGCCGGCCGCTCGCGCAGCACCTCGCGCCGGAAGCTGAACAGCTCGGCCGGCCGGCCGCCGGTCTCCGTTTCCTGCCGGCCGGTCCCCTCGACCAGCCCGGCGGTCTCCACCAGCCGGCGGAAGTTCTGCTTGTGCAGGCGGATGCCGGCCAGGGCCTCGACCACCCGCTGGAGCTGGAGCAGCGTGAAGCTCGGGGGCAGCAGCTCGAAGACCACCGGGCGGTACTTGAGCTTGCCGCGCAGGCGGCCCAGGGCGGTGGCCAGGATGCGCCGGTGGTCGAGCACCATCGAGCGGCTCGGCAGCAGCGTGGCCGCAGCCTGGTCGCGGCCGGCGGCCCGTCCCTCCCGTTCCGCCCGATCGCGCCAGGCCTCCTCGACCAGGCCGGCCTCGTAGAGCAGCTCGTAGCGCTCCAGCACGCGGTCGCCGTCCCAGCCGACGCCGCGCAGGCCGAAGGCGATGTCGGCCCGCTCCCGGCGGTCGCGCCGCGCGGCGGCGTCCGGCGCGCCCGCGATCCAGCGCTCCAGAGCCGGCTCGATCGCCTCGCTCAGCACCGGCGGCCGGCCGGTGCGCCAGTCCTCCCAGGGAAAGAACTCGTACCACCCGCGCCACTCGGCGCCGGCGGCCGAGGCGGCGCGCTCCTGCACCAGGGCCAGGTAGGCGACCGAGACGAGACGCGCTCCGCCGCGCGCTTCGCGCGGGTCGCGCTCGCGGTCGCCGAAGGTGTAGAGCTGCTCGACGTAGCCGAGCCCGACGCCGGTCTGCTCGCGCACCCAGCGGCGCAGGGCGCGGTCGAGAGTGCGGTCGGTGGCCGGCTCCAGCGGGCCGAAGGGGAGAGCGTCGAGAGCGGGCGCCGGTCCCGGCGCGCGCACGGTCAGGATGCGCGGCACCTCGGCGGTGACCGCCACGATCACCGCGTTCAGTCCGATGGCGATCTGCTGCGGCGGCTTCACGGCAGCATCGTCCGCCCGAAGACCTCTCCGAAGTGACGCGCGCAGCGGGCGGCGACGGCGGCGACCTCCTCGCGCCGGCCGGTCAGCCGCTCGACCGAGGTGATGCCGACGCCGGAGAGGCCGCAGGGGACGATGCCGGCGAAGTAGGAGAGGTCGGTCGCCACGTTGAGCGCGAAGCCGTGGGTCGTCACCCAGCGCGACAGGTGGACGCCGATCGAAGCGATCTTCTCCTTCCCCACCCACACCCCGATGGCCGACTGCTCGCTCCGCGCCTCGGCGGCGACGCCGGAGTCGGCCAGCGTCCGCACCAGCACCTCCTGCAGGTCGCGCACGTAGCGGCGGATGTCGCGGCGATCGGGGTTGAGGTCGATCACCGGGTAGCCGACGAGCTGGCCGGGCCCGTGGTAGGTGACCTGGCCGCCCCGGTCGCACTCCGCCACCTCGATGCCGCGGGCGCGCAGCCACTCCTCGCCGCCGAGGACGTCCGCGGCGCTGGCGTTGCGGCCGAGCGTGTAGACGTGCGGGTGCTCGAGGAGGAGGAGCCGCTCGTCGCCGGTGCCGCGCTTGACCCCCTCGCGCGCCGCGAGCTGGAGCGCCACGGCCTCGGCGTAGGGAACCCGCCCGAGGAAGGCCCAGCGGGTGACGCGCGGCGAGCTCGCGGCCGGGGCTATCATCGGGCGGATTCTAGATGGCGATCTCCCACCGCGGAGCCTTGCTCCTCGCGTCCGGGCTGGCGGCGGCCGCGCTCGCGTGGACAGCCGCCGCGGCCGACCCTCCGCCCCCCGATCCCCTCGCCGAGCTGGGCTACCGGGTCACCGCCGGCGCCGCGCCGGGTTACCTCGAGGACCGCGTCTGCGCCAACTGCCACCGCGACCTCGCACGCTCCTTCCAGGAGGTCGGGATGGCGCGGTCGTTCTACCGCCCGCGCCCGCAAACCGACGTCGAGGACTTCACGGCGCCGCCCTTCGTCCACGCCGCCTCGCGCCAGCGCTTCGCGCTGCGGCGGAGCGGCGACCGGCTCCTCTTTCGCCGCGACCAGGTCGCCGCCGACGGCCAGCCGATCAACGTCTTCGAGCAGGAGGTGGACTGGGTGCTCGGCTCGGGCAACCACGCCCGCACCTACCTCTATCGCACCCCCGGCGGCGAGCTCTACCAGCTCCCGCTCGCCTGGTACACGCAGGCCAAGAGCTGGGGCATGGCCCCCGGCTTCGACCGCCCGGACCACGAAGGGGTCCTCCGGCGGGTGCGGCGGGAGTGCATGGTCTGCCACAACGCCTACCCCGACGTCCCGGCCGGGAGCGACGCCCACGCGGCGCCGCAGGTCTTCCCGAGCGAGCTGCCGGAGGGGATCGGCTGCCAGCGCTGCCACGGGCCGGGCGCCGAGCACGTCCGCCGCGCCTTTGCCGGCGCCGAGGCGGACGCGGTGCGCGCCGCGGTCGTCAACCCGGGGCGCCTGCCGCCGGAGCGGCGCGACGACGTCTGCTTCCAGTGCCACATGCAGCCCTCGGTCGTGGTCCCGGGCGTGCTCCGCTTCGGGCGCGGCGACTACGCCTTTCGCCCTGGGGAGCCGCTCGCCGCGCACCGCCTGGAGCTCGAAGTCGAGGAAGAGGACCAGCGGCCCGAGGAGCGCTTCGAGATCAACCACCACCCCTACCGGCTGCGCCAGAGCAAGTGCTTCCAGGCCAGCGGGACGAGGCTGAGCTGCCTCACCTGCCACGACCCGCACCGCAAGGTGGCGGAGCCGGAGCGGGCGGCGCACTTCCGCGCCGCCTGCCTCACCTGCCACGGCGCCGAGGCCTGCACCGGCTTGGCGCACGGCGGCGGCGGGGCCGGAGAGGCCGCTATGCAGGCCGCGACCGCCGACTGCGTCTCCTGCCACATGCCCAAGCGGCGCACCCAGGACGTGGTGCACGTCGTCATGACCGACCACAAGATCGCCCGCCGCCCCGGCGGCCCCGAGCTCCTGGCACCGCGCGCCGAGCGCGAGCCGTCGCTGGTCGACCTCCGCTGGCTCGACCCCGCCGTGGCTCCGGCCCAGCCGCTCGGGGAGATCTACCGCGCCGCCGCCCTCCTCCGCGTCAGCACCACGCGCGCCGCGGTCGAGCACCTCGAGAAGGCGCTGCCGCGCTTCCAGCCGGCGGCGGTCGAGCCGGCGCTCGACCTGGCGCGCGGGCAGCTCGCGCACCGCTCCTTCGCGGCGGCGGAGCGGACGCTGGCCAGCGTCCTCGCGCTCGACCCCGGGCACGCGCTCGCCGAGGAGTGGCTGGCCGTCGCACAGGCCGGACAGGGGCGGCGGGAGGAGGCGATCGGCACGCTGCGCCGGCTGCTGGCGCGCGACCCCGACCGGCCGGAGGCGCTCGCCAACCTCGGCCACCTGCTGCTCGTCGCCGGACGGATCGAGGAGGCCGTGCCGCCGCTCGAGCGGGCGGTCGCCGTCCGCCCGGTGCTGGTGGCGGCGTGGGTGGACCTGGGGAGGGTGGAGAGCCGGCGCGGACGGCCGCGGGAGGCCGCCGCGCGGCTGCAGCGGGCGCTGGCGATCGAGCCCGCGGCAACCGACGCCTACCTCGAGCTCGGTCGGGCGCTGCTGGCGGCGGGCGACCGGGCCGAGGCCGAGCGCACCTGGCGCCACGGCGCGGAGGCCGCGCGCGACCCGGCGCGGCTGCGGGAAGCGCTCGCGGAGCTCGCCGCGGCGGCTGCGCCGCCCTGACTGTCTAGCTGTACGGCTCCAGCTCCGTCCAGGTGTCCTCTTCGAGGGTGCGCTTGACCTCGATCATGAAACGGTCGGCGTCGGCGCCGTCCACCAGGCGGTGGTCGTAGGAGATGCCGAAGTAGGACATCGTCTTGATGGCGATCGCGTCGTTGCCGTCGGCGTCCTGGATCACCACCGGGCGCTTCTCGACCACGCCGATCCCCAGGATCGCCACCTGCGGCTGGTTGATGATCGGGGTGCCGAAGAGACTGCCGAAGACGCCCGGGTTGGTGATGGTGAAGGTCCCGCCCTGCGCTTCTTCCGGCTTGAGCTTCTTCGACCGCGCCCGCTCGGCGAGGTCGTTGGCGGTCTTGGCGAGCCCGACGAGAGAGAGCTGGTCGGCGTGCTTGATGACCGGCACGATGAGGCCGTGCCCGAGGTCCACCGCGATGCCGAGGTTGATGTCCTTCTTGTAGACGACGTTGGTGCCGTCGATCGCGGCGTTGAGCTTCTTGTGCGCCTTCAGGCCGTTGACCACCGCCTTGAAGATGAAGGGCATGTAGGTGAGCTTCGTCCCCTCCTTCTTGAGGAAGCCGTCCTTGGCGCGGGCGCGGGCGCGGGCGACGCGCGACATGTCCATGTGGAAGACCGTGGTGACGTGCGCCGAGGTGGCCTTCGAGTAGGTCATGTGCGCGGCGGTGATCTGCCGGATCTTGCTCATCGGCTCGATCTCGACGTTCTCGCCTTCGGCGTAGGCGGGGACGTGGAACGTGCCGGCGGGCCGTGCGGCCGGCGCGGGCGCCGGGACCGGCGCCGGACGCGGCCCGGCGGGCGCGGCAGCCGCTGGCGGCGCCGCCGCGGCGGGCTTCTGCCGCTGATCGATGAAGCTCAGGATGTCCTGCTTGGTGACCCGCCCCTGGGCGCCGGTCCCCTCGACCTGTCCGATGTCGACCCCTTCCTTGGCCGCGATGCTGCGCACCAGCGGGCTCGAGAACTTCCGCAGCCGCTCCTCTTCCGACCCCGGCTTCGCCTCCGCCTCGGCGGCGGGCGGCTCGGCGGCCTCGGGCTTCTCCTCGCCGTCCGCCGCGGGTGCGGGCGCGGGCTCCGGCGAGGCCGGCGTGGGCGCCGCCTCGGCCGCCGCAGCCGGCGCCTCTTCCTTCGGCGCGGCCTCCTCCTTCGGCGCCGCGGCGGCCGGCTCGGCGGCCTTCCCGGCCTCGCCCTCTGCCCCGATCAGCGCCACGACCTGGTTGACCGGGACCGTCTCCCCTTCCTTGTTGCGGATCTCGAGGAGCACCCCGGCCGCCGGGCTGGGGATCTCGGCGTCCACCTTGTCGGTCGAGATCTCGAACAGCGGCTGGTCGCGCTCCACCTTGTCCCCCACCTTGACCAGCCACTTGGTGATCGTCCCCTCGGCGATCGACTCGCCCATCTGCGGCATCACGACTTCGGTCGGCATCGTTCAATCCCTCGCGGTCAATGGCTCAAGAGCTCGCGCACCCGGGCCACGAGCTTGTCGACGTTGGGTAGCCAGGCGTCCTCGAGCGTCGGGCTGTAGGGCACCGGGGTGTCGGGACCGCCGAGGCGGGCGACCGGCGCGTCGAGCCAGTCGAACGCCTTCTCGGCGATGCGCGCCGCCACCTCCCCCCCGACCGAGCCGGTGAGCGGCTCTTCGGTCAACACCAGGACCCGGTTGGTCTTGCGCGCCGAGGCGAGGAAGGCCTCCTCGTCCAGCGGCTTGAGGGTGCGCAGGTCGAGGACCTCGAGCTCGATGCCTTCCGCCTCGAGGCGCCCGGCCGCTTCGAGCGCGACGTGGACCATAGCACCCCAGGTGACGACCGTGAGGTCGCGGCCGGCGCGCGCCAGGCGCGCTTGGCCGATCGGCACCACGCCGTCCCCCGCCGGCAGCTCCTCCTTGATCCGCCGGTAGAGGTACTTGTGCTCGAAGAAGAGGATCGGGTTGGGGTCGCGGATCGCCGCCTTGATGAGCCCCTTGGCGTCGGCGACGGTGGCCGGGGCCACGATCTTGAGCCCCGGCGCGCGCTGGAAGTACCCCTCCGGGTTCTGACTGTGGAAAGCCGAGCCGCGGACGTTGCCGCCGGAAGGGCCGCGGATGACGATCGGCACCGCCTGCCCCCAGCGGTAGCGGCAGGTGGCGGCGAAGTTGACGATCTGGTTGAAGGCGCAGGCGATGAAGTCGATGAACTGCATCTCGACGACCGGCCGCAGGCCCATCATGCCGGCGCCGATCGCCGCTCCCACCATCGCCGACTCGCTGATCGGCGTGTCGATTACCCGCTCGGGACCGAAGCGATCGAGGAAGCCGGCGGTGACGCGGAAGGCGCCGCCGTAGGTGCCGATGTCCTGGCCGAGCATGAAGACCCGCGGGTCGGCCTCCATCTCCTCCCACAGCCCCTGGCGGATCGCCTCGAGGTAGGTGACCGTCTCGGCCATCGGCGTCAGGGCGCTCCCACGCCGCCGGCTTCGGCCTCGGCCGGCGGCCCCTCTTCGTAGACCCCTTCGAGCGCCCGCTCGGGCGGCGGAAAGGGGGAAGCGAGGGCGCGGTCCACCTCGGCGTCGAGGACCTTGTCGATCTCCGCCGCGACCGCCGCCAGCTCCTCCTCGCTCGCCAGGCCTTCGGCCAGCAGGTGGCGGTGGAAGCGGTCGATCGGGTCGCGCAGCCGCCACTGCTCGAAGAGCTCCGGCGGCACGTAGCCGGCGTCGTCGTGCTCGGCGTGCCCCTTCATGCGGAAGGTCTTGGCCTCGACGAGAGTGGGACCGCCGCCGGCGCGGGCGCGGTCCACGGCGCGCTTGGTCACCTCGTAGACCGCCAGCACGTCGTTGCCGTCCACCACCTCGCCGGGGATGCCGTAGCCGGCGGCGCGCACGGCGATGTTCTTGATCCGCATCTGCCGCTCGGTCGGGGTCGAGTAGGCGTAGCCGTTGTTCTCGGCGATGAGGACGAACGGCACGTTGAGCACCGCGGCCAGGTTCAACCCCTCGTGGAAGTCGCCCGTCGAGGTGCCGCCGTCGCCGATCCAGGTCATGGCGACGAGGTCTTTGCCGAGCATGCGCCCGGCGAGGGCGACCCCGGCCATCACCGGGATCAGCGCGCCGAGCATCGAGATCGGCGCCACCAGACCGCGCGAGAGGTCGCCGAAGTGGGTGTTGGCGTCCTTGCCGCCGGTCGGGCTGTCGGCGCGCGCCATGTACTGCATCATCACCTCGCGCGGCTGGACGCCGCGGACCAGCATCGCGCCCAGGTTGCGAATGATCGGGCCGATCACGTCCTGCGGCGCCAGCGCGTAGGCGCTCCCCACCGAGACCGCCTCCTGGCCGCGGCTCGAATAGAGCCCGCCGACCACCTTCCCCTGGCGGTAGAGGTTGCCGAGGCGCGCCTCGGTCATGCGGGTGAGCTGGAGGTAGCGGTAGAGCTCGAGCTGCTGCTCGCGCGCGAGCGAGGTGCGGGCCAGCCGGTCGGCGGCGGCCGGCGCCGCCTGCGGATGGAGGGGCCCGAGCCCCCGGCTCGTCTTGGCCATCGCGCCGGCGGCCGCCTAGATGTGGATCGCGTGGCCGGTGGCGGCGTGGGCCGCCTCGGCCACCCCCTCGGCGAGGGTCGGGTGGGCGTGCATGGTGCGGAACAGCTCCTCGTTGGTGGCTTCCATCTGCAGCGCCACGCAGGCCTCGGCGATCAGGTCCGTGGCGTGGGCGCCGACGATGTGCACCCCCAGCAGCTCGTCGTACTTGGTCTCGCGGACCACCTTCACGAACCCCTCGCTGCGCCCCAGGATGCGCGCCTTGCCGAGCGCCGAGAAGGGGAACTTGCCGGTCTGCACCGCGTAGCCGCGCTCGCGCGCCTTGGCCTCGGTCAAGCCGACGCTCCCCACCTCCGGGTCGCAGTAGGTGCAGGAGGGGACGCGGTCGTAGTTGAGGGGCTTCACCGGCTGGCCGGCCATGTGCTCGACCGCCAGGATCCCCTCGGACGAGGCGACGTGGGCGAGCCACGGGGTGGGGACGACGTCGCCGATGGCATAGATGTGCGGCGCCGCCGTCTGCATGGTCCCATTGACTTGGACGTAGCCGCGGTCGAGCTGGATGCCGAGGGCTTCGAGCCCGAGGTCCTCGGTCACCGGCCGGCGGCCGATGGCGACGAGCAGCAGCTCGGCCTCGACGGTCGGCTTCTTGCCGCCTTCCAGGCTGAGGCGGACGCCGCCCTCGGTCTGCTCCACCGCGGTGAGCTTCGTCCCGGTCAGGACGTCGATGCCGCGCTTCCTGAGCGCCTTCTCGAGCTCCGCCGAGACCTCTTCGTCCTCGATCGGCAGGATGCGTGGCAGCATCTCGACGAGCGTCACCTTGGCGCCGAAGGAGGCGTAGATCGAGGCGAACTCGGTGCCGACGGCGCCGGCGCCCAGGACCGCCAGGCTCTGCGGCACCCGCTCGAGCTCCAGAACGTGGTCGGAGTTCAAAATGCGCTGGCCGTCTGCCGGGGCGATCGGGATGTCGCGCGGCACCGAGCCGGTGGCGATGAGGATGTTCTTCGCCGAGTAGGTCTTCTTTCCCTGCGGGCCGTCCACTTCGACCTGGTTGGGGCCGGTGAGGCGGCCGCGGCCGTGCAGGCCCGTGACCTTGTTTTTCTTGAGCAGGAACTCGATCCCCTTCGAGTTCTTGTCCACGATCGAGCGCTTCCGCGCCTGCGCCTTGGCGACGTCGAGCTGCGGCGCGGGGACCTGGATGCCGTGGACGCCGGCGTCGCGGATCTCGTCGAGCACGGCCGCGGTGTGGAGGAGGGCCTTGGTCGGGATGCAGCCGCGCAGCGTGCAGGTGCCGCCCAGCTTCGGGTCCTTCTCGACCAGCGCGGTCTTCAGGCCGAGCTGGCCGGCGCGGATGCCGGCGACGTACCCCCCGGGGCCGCTGCCGAGGATGATCAGGTCGAAGTCTTGGTCAGGCATTCCATCTCCTCGACGGCCGCCGCGGCGAAACGCCCGGGCTTCTCCTCGACCAGGCGCGCGAGCGGCGTCTCGGCGTCGTGCTCGAAGACGCAGAGCCACCCCTCGGCGGCGGCGCGCGGCAGCCACCGCTTCTTGGTCTCCAGGGTGGTCAGGGGGTAGAGGTCGTAGCCCATGATCCATGGATACGGGACGTGGGCGGCGGTGGGGACGAGGTCGGCCCAGTAGACGCCGCGCTCGTTGCTTCCTCCGTCCAAAAGCACGATACACATGTCGGCGTTGTGTCCCGGCGCTTTGACGGCGCGCACGCCGGGCATCGGCTCGGCCTCGCCGTCGAAGAGCTCGACGACGCCGGCTTCGAACAGCGGCTCCCAGTTGCGCGGGTCGTAGCTCGCGCGGTCCCGCTCGTTGGGCGCGCGCGCGTGCTCCACCTCGCCGCGCTCCAGCCAGTAACGGGCGCGCGGGAAGGTGGGGACGAGGGTCCCGCCGTCGTAGCGGGTGTTCCAGCCGCAGTGGTCGAAGTGGAGGTGCGAGAGGAGGACGTGGGTGACGTCCTCGGGCGCGTGGCCGGCGCGCCAGATCGCGTCCGGCAGCCGCTCGGCCGTCTCGTCCATCGCGTAGTTGGCGCGGAACCTGGCGTCGTGCTTGTCGCCGATCCCGCTGTCGACGAGCAGCAGGTCGCTCCCGCGCTCCACCAGCAGACAGTTGGTGGCCATGCGGATGCGGTTCCTGGCGTCCGGCGGCTTGACCCTCTCCCAGAGCGTCTTCGGCACCACCCCGAACATCGCCCCGCCGTCCAGCCCGAACTCCCCGTCCCCCACCACGGTCAGCTCCAGATCGCCCAGCCGCATGGGCGGGGAGTCTATCCGATGGGGCGCGGCGCCCTGGGCTGCGTTACGGATCGTCGTGAGAGTGCTGCGGCATCCCCTCGGGGTGGGTGTGGGTATGCTCCTCGCCGGCGCCGATCTCCGGCTCGGACGATTCATCTCGGTCGCATCGGGTACACCGTCGCCGTGCAAGCGATGTCCTACACCGTACACCGCCACCGTGCGGACATGCGGGCCGAAGGCAAACGACAGGCGGAGCTGGGTGTGGACCTCATCAAGCTCTACTGGAGCACGCTGATTGAATTCACTTGAGCCGCGGTCGATCGATGAGGCATCAACTCGAGGGTGCATGGCGCATTGACCTCGGTTGATTTAGGATCGACTTAGGTAAACGGCTCATCGACTCGAGTCGATGTAGGATCGACTTAAGTAAACGGCCCGTCGACCAAGGTCGATGAGGCATCGACCGTGCTGAATGGAAGACGTTCGGTGGTCGGAGAGGCCTCTCATGAGGTAGATCCTCCGCTGGAGTATGTCGTCATCTCCCCGACGCTCCTCCTTTTCTCATCGCTCGTCCTTGCCCAGGCACTTCACGAAGTGCCGGTCTTCCTGCCGAACCGCACTGCGGGTACGCCGCTGCTTCTTCAGGTTGCCCAACGCTCTCGGGGCGGTCAGAGTCACAGAACTCTTCTAGAACCCGAAATGAGCCAAAACCCCGCCCGCAAACTCAAGCCTGGCACGGATTTGCAAGAACGCCGAAGATTTTCCGTCTTCTATGGTTTCTGGCGGCGAGCTACATCATGTGGCGGACGCTTTACGACGTCTATGCCTGGTTCGTCCTGGGGTTCCGCTCAGCCGCCGAGAAGCTGTGAGCCGGAGACCGCGCTGCTCCTTTCCCCGCAGGAAGTTTTCCGCCCGCCTTACCCTTCGTCGGCGGGTGACAGTCAATAGTCAGCCCTCCAACAACTGACTGCTTTCTACTCGAAAGTCGCGGTGACCACGGTCAAGGTGTTTCCGGAGACCTTGATGAAGGGCCTGGGAGGTGGCGGTGGCGGGTCGTCAACGACGCAGTTCGAACGCTGGCAAGACCCAATCGAGGTTTCGGTCGTCCGTTCACCTTTCTAGATCGACTACGAAGGCGCTCGTAGGCCCCGACGCCCTTCTTCTTTTCTCCAGGCACCTGGCACCGCTTCCTGGCACTCCTTAAGCCTTCCCTTCAACGAGGCGCCCGGCACCGCTCTGCGCTCTCCGTGGGTGGCCAACCCTTGCCGGCTAGGATTCGGACCTACTGGGTCCACGACGAACGGTTTCTGGTTCTTACTTCATCCTTCCTCCCTTCCCAGGCTTAGCCTGGCGCGAGGCACTTTCCCGGGGCACCTCACGCCCGTTGGTACTCAAGCAGCCGCAGCAGCCCTGAGCTCTGCTATACTTTCTGCAATCCAGAAAAGAGCACGACTGCGCTGGCCTCCCAGGAGAGAGACGGCATGCAGGTCGATCGACAGGAAGGTGAGGCCCGGAAGGCAGGCGAGGCTCAGGTCGTGCCGCTGCGGCTACTCACAGCTCTGAAGTGGCTGCTCACTTCCATCGGCATCTCGGGCCTCTTCCTCGCCACCGGCTTTCTCGTCGATACCGCTTACCAGGCTCGCCTCGGCTACGACGCGGGGACGTCGGGAGAGATCCTCCATCTGTCCGTTGAGGCGGGCCGGTTCTTCGTCGACCTGCTGCTCATCAGCTTCACGGCCGTGGCGGACCACCTCGTGATCACGGGGACCGTAATCGTCCTGGCGGCGCTGGCGCTGACCGGCCCCGGGCGCCGCATTGGGTCCAAGCTGCGCAGTCGGCTCTCGCCCCGGATCCCCAAGCCCCTGCTCCCCTGGCTCCTCCCGGCTTTGCTCCTGCTGGAGATCGGGCTGCTTGACCTCCCCGTCATGAGCCTCCACGGGATGCTCATCCATGGCCTGCAGCCTCCGGACGACCTTCGTCGGCGGGTCGTGCTCGGCATGCTGGCGAAGCAAGCCTGGCTGGACGAGGTCTGCTCCCGCGCGGATGAGAACTATCGGGAGAGCCTGCAAAAGCTCTTGATCCGGTGCCCGCTCCCGCGGAATGCGTACCGGCAGCGGCTCAAGGACCGCTTCGCCCTGAACCTCTTCCTCACGGTGGCCCTCGCGAGCTGGGCGTACGGCCGCGTCCAGCGGCAGCGAGGCCAAGGCGCGGCAGCGCGCCGCGGAGCGAGCGCCCTCGTCCTGCTCGCGACCCTCGACCTCCTGCTGCTCCCCTACTCCTATGGCAAGTCGATGCGGTCGACCTGGGTCGGCGAGGTGGTGCTGAGCCACAAGCCGCAGGAGGAATCCGTCCACGGCTACCTCCTCCAAAGGTCTTCGGATGCGCTCGTCGTGTTCGAGAAAAACGAGCTCCACATCTGGGTCATCCCGGCGAAGGACGTCGGCCTGATGCGCATCGAGAGCGAGAAAGACGTGGTCACATTCTTCATCAACAAGAGACTCGAAGCCGCCCCGGAATCCGACGCGAGCAGCTCGTTTCCATAGAACAGGGAGGGGCATCAGCCCGACGAAAGGAGACGGTCATGACGTTCCGCCGCACGTTCATCAAGGCCTGGGCTCTGCTGGCCTGGGCCGTCCCGGCAGGGTTGGCGTATGCGCAGTCCGAGCCCGCCATCACGATTCCGCCGATCAAGTTCCTGGACGCGCAGTACCAGGAGTACGGGCTCGGCGACCTGTTCAAGGTGAATCTGAACCCCACGGATCTGAAGAATGCGGGGGGCGCGAAAGCCTTGCGCCTGCGGATCTTCCGCGGCCGCCGGGCGGACCTGCTGGGCCCCCTTCGGTACACGGCCCGCGACGGATGCCTGATCTACCGGACCGGCCTTTTCCAGGCCATCGAGTACAACGGCGGGATTCGAATCGTGTCCGACAAGAGGAACGTGGTCTTCACCGACCGCTGGCTTTCCGCGGGCGCGGGGGACAGACTGGCCGACCAGCACTACGTGCTCATACTCGAGCGGGGAGAGGGGGAAGTCCGGCAGATCCTGAAGCTCCGTCTGGAGGACGCGAAGGACTACTTCGCCAGAGGCTTCGAGTTCGTCGTGAAGAGCCCCCAGAGGCCGCCGGAGCCCTCCCTGCTCGCGCGTCTCTTCCGCCTGGAGAACGCTGACCGGGAGGAGTCCACGCGCCAGGTCGTCGCCGTCGCCAGAGAAGCCCCGGTGCGCACCAAGTGCCGGGTCTTCTCACCTCTGACCTTCGCGGGCGAGGTGACCCTGGTGGCGGAGAGCTGCACCCCGCCTCCCGCGGTGTCATGCTCTCCCGGGGGGACGCCGGCTTCCGGCGCTCGCGCCATGCTTGCGCTGGCGGAGAGCCGCCTCTCCGTGTCACTGTCACGATCGTACCCGATGGGAAGGCGCTGAGCGCACACCCCTGGCTTGGCCGGCCTGTCGCCTCGGCGGGCCGGGCCCCGACCAGGCGGGAGCGTAGACGAGCCCGACCCCGGCGGGAGGCGAGGGAGCGAGAGGCTCGGGCTGCTGGCAGCGGACGTCGAGGTGTTGGAGGATGCGACGGAGCGAGGAAAGCTCGACGATGAAGGCGACGATGCGCATCGCGGCGCCGCAGAAGGTGCACAGCAGCGGGTCGATCTCGTAGACCTTGCGGATGAGTTGAGACCAGGAGAGGTGGCGGCTCGTTGCTTCGCCGCCCGGTTCGGCGTGCGGGTTGGAGGTGGTGCCCGACTCGCCCTGCCGCCGATGGGGCGTAGAATCAGCGGCGATGAACTCCCTCAGGAAGCCGAGCTCCGTCGTTCACAGCGACCCCGAAATCATGAGCGGGACGCCGGTCTTCATCGGCACTCGCGTGCCCTTCCAGGCACTACTCGACTATCTCGAGGCAGGACATCCGTTGGCGGAGTTTCTGGACGACTTCCCCTCGGTCACTCGCGAGCAGGCTGTGGCAGCCCTCGAAGAAGCCGGCGCGGCGGTCCTCGCCAATGCGCGTACTCCTTGACGAGTCGCTCCCGCGGCGTCTCAAGGAGGAGCTTCCCGGTCATGACGTTCGAACCGTCGCGGAGATCCGCTGGGCGGGGAAGAAGAACGGGGAGCTGCTCCGCCTCGCGGAGCCCCACTTCGACGTGCTCGTCACCACGGACCGGCACCTGCCTCATCAGCAGCGCATCGCGGACTTGCAGCTTGCTGTCGTCGTGCTCCTGGCAAAGTCCAACGATTACGCGGACGTGCAGCCCGTGTTGGCCAAACTGCGGCCGCTGATCGACACCCTCGTGCCAGGCCAGGTCTTGCGGCTTACTGCCTGATCTCTTCGCTCGGAAAGGATCAGCCGTCGTGTCGGTGCGGCGCGGCGCCCGGCGGGTCCGCGTGGGAGTGGGAGTGCTCCTCGCCGGCGGCGCCGGTGGGCTCGGCCGCCTCGCCTGCCATTCCGCCGAGCGGCGCGGCGCCCTGGGCTGCGTTACGGATCGTGGGCCGCAGCGAGACATCACTGGAAGGGCCTGGTGAAGAGCCGCACGCTCTGGGCGACGTTCTGGCGATTGGGGTTATTCGGAAAGACGAGGATGCCGGGGATGGAGGTAAGGGGGGAGTAAAGGCCCGTGATGCCGGGCGCCCAGGTGCGCGGCGTCGACACAACGCGTCCGACAAACGTGCCGGAGTTGTTCCAGGTGATGTAGACGAGCTCGTCGGGCGCGTTTGGCGAATTGTCGAAAGACGGACAGATCCCGGCCGCGACGTTCCACGACTCGACGAGGCCGTTGAGCGATGCGCCCGAGGCAGTCGTCACGTCATCCGCCGGCCGCCACGAACCGCCGCCCGTCGACAGTCTGACGGTGTGCCAGAGGCGATGGCGACCGCCGTTTTCTGCCTCGAAGATGATGCTGATGGCGGTAGGGCGCGATGCAACGAGCGTGGCGCTTTCGATGTTGCCGAAGTTGACGCCGAGCGCGGTGCTGACATCCGCCCATCCCGAAATCGAGCTGAACCGATTAGAGATGACGAGACCGTTGTCATCGTGCGCAGGACCGAAACCACTTGCCATGCTGTGATAGAGGCGTCCGCGATCCACGACCATCATGTGCAGCTCGCGCGTCGTGAGATCGTCGTTCAGCTGCGTCATGGCGCATTGCGCATGGCCATTGCGCGCCTGGTCGCCCGGCCCGCTCACACGCGGTGAAGGTGGATTGGCCGGGCCGATCAGCGGGCCACCTGTCGCGTTCGGCACGAATCGATCGTCGCCGTAGAGCACGTCCTGTACCGGCGCGGCGCTCCCGCCCAAGCCTGCGGCGGTATTGGGCGGGATTATCTCGATGAGCCAGGTGCTGCGACCCGTGTTGTCCTGGGTACGCCAGCCGGCGCATGCGAACATCTGCAGATTGGCCGTTCCGACGGTCATGAGCTGTGGCACGGTGAGGGCACCGGCCGCGGAATCGTCGATCTCGTCGCCCCGGTTGGCCGAGCCCCCGGCGAACACCGGACTCCAGCTACCCGCGGCATCCTGTGCGCGTATGCTCCAGGCGCTCGCGAGCGAATCCGTCGCGCCCTGGCGCGGCGCGCCGTGCGCCTGCGCGAGCACCACCGTCGCGTTGCTGGGACGGCGGAACCACGCCTCGCTGATGCCATACACATCGACGTTTACGTTACCGGCGACGGGTGGATTGCTGCGCGGCCCGCTAAGACTTCTGAATGGCGTGAAGCCCCCGATCGCGGAAGAATTGGTGAGGGAACGCCTGGATTCCATCACCGTGTCGATGGTGTTGTTCTTGAGCGAACTGACAGCGAGGATGGTGCAGGTCGGATCGACGGGCAACGTCACGGTGCCGGGGCCGCCGCCGGAAGTTGTACACGCGGTCTGAAAGACCGCCGCGGCAACAACGCATGAACCCATCAACAAACTCAGAATCTTCGACACTGTGCCCCCTACCGGCTTCTGTCTCGGTTTTACTGACTGGGCGCTCCGAGGCGCTACCGGCCGTCGTGAGAGTGCGGCTTCGTGCCGGGGGCGTGGGAGTGCTCCTCGCCGGCGGCGCCGGTGGGCTCCGCGGCCTCTCCGGCCATGCCGCCTAGCCCGGCCTCGCGCACCGCCGCGGCGTAGTCTTCGCCGGACATCTCCGGCAGCGTCTCGACGAAGGCGACGATCGCCCACAGCTCCTCGTCACTGTGGGTCGGGCCGAAGGCGGGCATGCCGGTCATCTTGATGCCGTTCTTGACCACCCAGAAGAGCTCCGCCGGCCCGAGCTCCTCGGCCATCTCCGGCGGGAACGGGTTGAGCCCGGCGCCGATCTCGGAGGCGGGCACGCCCGGCGCGCCGTGGCAGGTGACGCACATCTCGTGGTAGTGGATAAGACCGGTGGCCAGCAGCTCGGGGCCCTCGAGCGCCGGCACCTTGACCGCCTTCGCCCGCCGCTCGACCGACCGCTCCTGAGCCGTCTCGAGCGCCCACCCCACGAGGCCCTCGTCCGGCGAGGTGGCGGCCACGTCGTAGGCGCCGCTGTAGATGACGCCGAGCGCGAGCGCGGCGAGCAGCACCAGGATCGCCACCGCCGTCAGCAGGATCTTCATGGGCCGGTCTCCCTGTCGAGCGAAGCGCGGCGATAATGCCACGCAGAGTGAGCGCCGCCCAAGACACCCCCGCGCCCGAGCCGAGCGACCTCGCCATCGTCCTCACCGGCGGTGGCGCGCGCGCCGCCTACCAGGTGGGAATGCTGCGCTGCCTCGGCGCCGCCTTCCCCGAGCTGCGCTTCCCGATCATCGCCGGCGTCTCGGCCGGCGCCATCAACGCCACCTACCTCGCCGCCCACGCCGGGGCGCTCGGCGAGTCGGCGCCCGCCCTCTCCGCGCTCTGGGGCGAGCTGCAGGTCGAGGACATCTTCCGCGTCGACGTCCCCTGGCTCGCCCGCAACCTGGCGCGCTGGGGCGCCCACCTGGTCTCCGGCGGCGACCCGCGCGCCCCGGAGGTGCGCGGCCTCGTCGACAGCCAGCCGCTGCGCGCCACGATCCAGCGCGCGGTCGCCACCGTGGACGGCGAGATCATCGGTATCGCGCGCAACCTGGAGCGGGGCGTCCTGCAGGCGCTGGCCCTCACCACCCTCAACTACTCGACCGGCCAGACGATCACCTGGACGCAGGGCGGCGGCGACCTCGCCGCCTGGGAGCGGCCGCGGCGAGTGAGCCTGCCGGCGCGGATCGGCGTCGAGCACGTCATGGCCTCCGCGGCCCTGCCGATCTTCTTCCCCGCCGTCCGCCTCGGCGAGTCCTGGTACGGCGACGGCGGCATCCGCCTGCACACGCCGCTCGCCCCCGCCCTCCACCTCGGGGCGCGGCGCATCCTGGCGGTGTCGCCGCGCTACCAGCCGACCAAGGAGGAGGCCGAGCGGCGGAAAGTGCGCGGCTATCCGCCGCCGGCGCAGATCCTCAACCACCTCCTCAACTCGATCTTCCTCGACATGCTGGACTACGACTCGGCGCAGATGGAGCGGCTCAACTCTCTGCTCCGCCGCTTGCCGCCCGAGGAGTGGGATGGGCTCAAGCCGCTCGAGCTCCTGGTGCTCCGCCCGAGCGTGGACATCGGAGCCCTGGCGCGCGAGTTCGAGCCGCAGCTGCCCAGGGCCTTCCGCTACCTGACGCGCAGCCTGGGGACCCGCGAGACGAAGAGCGGCGACTTCCTCTCCTACCTCTCCTTCCAGCCCGACTACCTGACGAAGCTGATGGAGATCGGCGAGCGGGACGCCGAGGCGCGGCTGCCCGAGATCCGGAAGCTGTTGGGAGGCGAAGAAAAAACGGCGGGCACGTAGGCCCGCCGCTACGAACGGCGGCGTAGCGCCCGGCCTACGTGCCGGGCGTTCTTCCTACGCGATCGTCACCTCGTCACAGAGATAGACGTCCTGGATCGCGTGGAGGAGGTCCACGCCGTCCTTCATCGGGCGCTGGAAGGCCTTGCGGCCGGAGATCAGGCCGGTGCCGGCGCCGCGCTTGTTGATGACGGCGGTGCGCACCGCCTGCGCCGTGTCCCCCTTGCCCTTCGACTCGCCGCCCGAGTTGATCAGGCCGGCGCGGCCCATGTAGCAGTTGGCGACCTGCCAGCGCGCCCAGTCGACCGGATGGTCGGCCACCAGCTCGCTGTAGACCCGCGGGTGGGTCTTGCCGAAGCCGAGCGCCGGATAGCCGCCGTTGCGGGTGGCCTGCTTTTGCTTGACGATGTCGGCCTGGATCGTCACCGCCAGGTGGTTGGCCTGCGCGGTCAGGTCGGCGGCCTCGTGGTAGTCCACCCCTTCCTTCTTGAAGCCGCTGTTGCGCAGGTAGGCCCAGAGGATCGTCGCCATCCCCAGCTCGTGGGCGTGCTGGAAGGCCTCGGCGATCTCGACGATCTCGCGCCCGGCGTCGTCGCTGCCGAAGTAGATGGTGGCGCCCACCGCCGCCGCCCCCATCCCCCACGCCTGCTCGACGCCGCCGAAGAGGATCTGCTCGAACTTGCTCGGCAGGGTCAGCAGCTCGTTGTGGTTGATCTTGGCGATGAAGGGGATGCGGTGGGCGTACTTGCGCGACAGCGCCCCGAGCACGCCGACCGTCGAGGCCACCGCGTTGCAGCCGCCCTCGAGAGCGAGCTGGACGATGTTCTCGGGGTCGAAGTAGATCGGGTTGGGTGCGAAGGAGGCGGCGCCGGAGTGCTCGACCCCCTGGTCCACGGGCAGGATCGAGAGGTAGCCGGTGCCGCCCAGGCGGCCGTGGTCGTGGAGGCGCTGGAGGTTGACCAGCACCGCGGGCTTGCGGTCGGAGGGCCCCCAGGCGTGATCGGTGTGGTCCGGCCCGGGGAGGACGAGCTGCTCCTTCGGGATGCCCTTGCAGGTGAACGACAGCAGGTTGTCCGCCTCGTCGCCGAGAGACTCGACGATGCGGTCGAAGGTGCTGCTGCTCGCGACGGCCGTGGCCATGGCGCTCCTCCTCTACGGCTCCGGGGCGAATGCTACCTCTATCTCACTCAGGGCTTCTCGGTGAAGCTGACGATCGCCGAGGTCTGGCCGTCGCCGGTCGAGACCATGACGCCGACGGTCCGCTTGTTGTCCGCGCTGGTGCCGCTGACGGTGCCGCCCGGCCCCGCGCCGGCCGCCTCGTAGGTGGTCTTCTGCACCTCCAGGCCCGCGCCTTTGAGCTGGCTTTCGTAGAACTCCAGCACCGCCGCGACCGGGTCCGAGGTGGTGACCGTGAAGGCCGCCGAGCGCCCCTCGGAGGAGGTCGAGTCGAAGGTCCCCTGCACGCTGCCATTGGGATAGGTCGGCACCCAGGACGGCAGGTTCGCCGGCCCGCCGGGGCCGCCGCCGAAGGTCGCGGTGCCCTCGTCGGTCTCGACCGTCCACTGGCCGCTCTCGATCTTCGCCGCGTCCCAGGTCACGACCTCGCCGGTCTTCTTGTTGCGGACGGTGATCGTGCCCTTCTCGGGGTCGGACTCGACGACCTCCATGTCGGGGTTGGCCCGCACCGCCAGCTCGGCGGCGGCGATGGCCGGGTTGCTCTCGAACTTGGCCACCTGTTTCTTGACGAACCAGCCGCAGGTGCCCATGGCGAGGAGGCCGAGGAGGACAATCACGCCGCAGCCGATCGCCACCCAGAACAGCGGGCTGCGCTTCTGCGGCTGGACGGGCGGCGGCGGCGGCGGTGTGGACGGAGTCAGAGGCTGGGACATGAGGGGCTCTCCATGGAAAGGTCGGATGGAAGATGTCGGCGGTCGCCGAGGCACTCATTCTACTCGCCGCGCCTCCCAGACGGCGCGCGAGACCGCGGCGATCAGCGCGTTGGCCGTCGCCTCGTCGGCGAAGCCCTTGGTGAGGACGACGAGGACGTAGGGCGGCTCGCCGGCCGGCAGCACGATCGCCGCGTCGTGATGGATGCCGGTGATGTCGCCGGTCTTGTTGGCGACCGCGACGCCGGCGGGGAGGCCGGCCGGGATCTTCTCCTTGAACTCCTGGGCGGCGAGGATCGCGAGCATCGCCTCGCTCGCCGCCGGAGTCACCGCCCACCGCTCGGCGATGGCGCGCAGCACCAGCATCAGGTCGTAGGCGGTCGTCGTGTTGTTGAGGCCGGCTTCGTAGGCTTTCTCGTCCTCGACGCCGCGCAGGACGCGGATGTCGCGCGCTCCGAGCGTGCGCATCAGCTCCATCACCCGCTCCGGGCGGGCCAGCTCGATGAGCAGGTTGGTGGCCAAGTTCGAGCTGCGGACGATCATCCGCCGCATCAGCTCCTCGAGGGGCCGCGTCTCCCCCAGCGCCTGGTACAGGTCGGGGTCGCCGTCCTCGGCCGGGTCGAGGGCGAAGGGCGAGCCGTCGGCGATGCTCGTGAACTCGTTCTTCATCAAGACCGGCTGGTCGCGGCGGAGGGTGCCGCGATCCACCTCGCGGAAGAGGGCGAGCATCACCGGCACCTTCATCGTGCTGGCGGCGTGCAACGAGAGGCGCTCGTCGCGCAGGACGGTGGCGCCCGTCCCCAGGTCGTAATAGGCGACGGCCACGGTGCCGCCGGCGCCGGCGAGAAGCTCGTCGAGCCGGCGCTCCAGCGCCGCCGGCGCGGGCGCCGCGGAAGCACAGGCGAGGAGCGGGAGGAGCGCGACGAGAACGAGGAGGCGGGCGCCGCGGAGCACGCCTCAGCCGGCCTCGCCCGGCACGTCGAGTCCCAGCCGCGCCAGCAGGTTCTGCAGCACCCGCGCCGTCAGGCCCCAGACCTGGCGGTTGCCGACGTGGTAGATGCGGAGCTGGCGCGGCACGCCGTCGATCTTCACCGTCCGGTCCTCCACCATCCGCGGATTGGCGAAGGCGGTGAGCGGCAGGCTGAAGACCTCGGCGATCTCGGCCTCGTTGGGGCGCGCCTCGTAGGGGTAGGGCACGGCGCCGACGCAGGGGACGACGCGGAAGCCCATCGGCGTCTCCACCTCGTCGAGCTGCCCCAGGCGCAGCACCTTGCCGGGCTCGATCCCCACCTCCTCCTCGGCCTCGCGCAACGCCGCCGCCCACGGGTCCTCGCCGAGGTCGAGCGCGCCGCCAGGGAAGGCGATCTGGCTGCGGTGGGTGGGGAGGGTGTCGGTGCGCTTGGTGAGGACCGTCCACAGCTCTCCCGACTGGACGAAGAGCGGCACCAGGACCGAGGCCCGCCGCTGCTCGCCGGGCGGCAGCCGCCGCGGCGGCGGCGAGGCGAGCCGCTCGCGCACCGCCAGCAGCCAGCTCCGGGGGGGCGCCTCCGCCTGCTGCGTCTCGCTCATCGCGCCGCCTTTTGTACCAGATCGGGGCCCGGCGTGATCTCGAGCCGCACGGGGGCGGCGCCGGGGGGCAAGGACAAGCGCAGCCAGTAGAGATGGACATCGTCCCAGGTCCACCACATCGGGTGGACGGCGCGTGGCCGGTCGAGCTTGACCTCGAAGGCGATCGAGCCGTCGGCGCCGAACATCCGGCCGCCGACCGTGCCGCCGTCGATCTCGATCCGCGACGGCGCCCCGGCGCCGAAGCGGAGGACGACGGCCCCGAGCGGCTCGGGGCTGCCGACCAGGAGCTCGCCCGGGCCATCGGCGGCGAGGCGCAGCGACCGCCCCTGCCCCACCGGCCCCACCGCCGGCGTCAGCGACTTGACCCACAGCCCGTGGTGGGTCACGTCGCGCCCGCCGGGGATGTGGCTCTGCGTCGTCTCGTAGGGCAGCAGGCGGCGGGCGATCTCCGAGACGGAGGCGTAGCGGCCGTCCTCCCCCACCGGGAAGGCGCGCGGGTGAGTCCAGAGCGGCCAGAGGAAAGGCGCCGCCAGCGCCGCGATCGCCACGACCCACGCGGCGCGGCGCGGCCGCGCGGCGAGGAACCAGAGGGCCGGGTAGAGCGGCAGGAAGTAGCGGTTGGCCAGCGCCCCGCCGCCGCCGTAGAAGTTGAACGGCCGAACCAGGAAGAGGCCGAGCGCGGCGAGCGCCACCGCCGGCACGATCACCCAGCGCCCGCGCTCGCCGCGGTAGGCGAGGAAGCCCAAGACGAGCGGCAGGAAATAGGGCAGCACGCCGACGTTCTCGCCAGCCAGGAAGTAGAGCGCGTTCCAGGCGGTCAGGCGGGCGTCGAACCGCGGCTCGAGCGCCCCCTCCTGGAGCCAGGACGTATTGCCCCAGCGCCGGACCGACTCGGGCCACTCGCTGGCCGGGAAGTCCACCTCGGGGTACCCCGTGCGCGGGTAGAAGCCCTGCCGCTCGCCACCGTAGCCGCTCCAGGAGCCGCCGGCGAGCCACTGCGCCGCCGAGGTGGCGGCGAGGAGGAGGAGGGCGCCGGCGAGGAGCGCCGCGGCCGCCTGCCGCCCGCGGCCGCGCCCGGCGGGGTGTGAGAGCGCGGCGAGGAGCGCCGGCACGAGGAGCGCGAGATAGAACGGCCGGTAGGCGGCGGGCGCGGCGAGGAGCGCGCCGGCCGCCGCCCAGCGCAGGGCGAACCGCCAGCGCGGCGCCAGCTCCTCGCCGTCGTAGATCTCCGGCAGCGGCCCGCTCCGCGGCCGCTCCCCCTCGTAGACCAGCGCGAAGCCGGCGGCGACGCAAGCCAGCAGGAAGAGGTCGGCGTGGACCCAGAAGACGTACCCGAAGGCGACCGAGGCGTAGAGGAAGCAGGCCACCCAGAGCGGCGCCGCGGGGCCGACGTGGCGGGAGAGCACCCGCGCCGCGAGCGCCGCGGCGAGCGCCAGGAGGATCGCGTTGGCGAGGAGCGGCCCGCGCACCGGCGCGACACGCGCGAAGGGCGCCGCGAAGAGCGCGTAGAGCGGCGGCTTGCCGTAGGTGATGCGGGCGCCGCCGTCGCGGCTCTGCAGGATGAGCCCGTCCGGCGGCCCGCCCCACTGCGCGACGAAGCGGTCGTAGTCCGCGCGGCCGTAGCGGAGGTCGAGGTCGAAGGCGAGGCTCGCCGCCTGCATCGCGTAGGTCGCCTCGTCGCCCACCAGGCCGGGGCGGCCGGCGCGGTCGAAGGTGACGACGCCGGCGAGGAGGGCGACCAGTAGGAGCGCGAGGACGAGCCAACTCGCATTGCGTAGCAGTGGTGGCACCTCTCTGTGACTTGTCATCCCGAGCGTGAGCGAGGGATCTGGGGGCAGGGTGGCGTGATGTCGGCCTGCCCCCGCCCAGATCCTTCGCTTCGCTCAGGATGACATCGCTGAGTGTCCCCTAGATCTCCCGCGCCCACCAGGGGCCGCCGAGCTCGGAGAAGCCGCGGCCGTCGAGGCTCTGGAAGACGTGCGGCTCGACCCAGAGCTCGGCCGGGCCCGGCGGCCGCCGCACCTCGGTCTCGAGGACCGTTTCCTCGCCCGGCGCGAGGTCGCGCGGTAGCGGCAGCCAGCGGCGGTCGCCGAGGAGGTCGCGCCGCCCTTCCGGCCCTTCGACGTAGAGCCGCACGACGACCGCCACCCCGCCCGGCCCGCTGGTGCCCGCCAGCCAGCGGGCGAAGCCGGTGTTGGCCAAACGCAGGCGCAGGCGCCGCCGCTCTCCAGGCGCCCACGGGCCCTCGGCACCCTCGACCTCCAGCCGCCCCGGCAGCGCGTGCCAGGTCAGGCTGCTCGGCGGCGGCGGCGCGGCCGGCCGCTCGGCGAGCGGCGGCAGCGCGCGAAACGCGCGGCAGGCCTCGACGACCGCCTCGGCGGCCCGCGCCGGGTCGTGCTCGCGCCGCACGTGCTCGCGCGCCGCCTCCCCCATCGCCGCCAGCCGCGCCGGGTCCGCGAGCAGCTCGCGCAGGCGCGCCGCCAGCGCCTCGGTCTCGCCGTCGCCGAGCGGCACGTGCACCGCCACGTCGTTCGGCAGGTCCACGAACTGCGCGTAGTCCGAGACCACGGCCGGCCTCCCGGCGGCGAGCACCCGCAGCAGCGACGCCGAGGTCTCCCCCGCCGTCGGGTAGCGCAGGTTCAGGCAGAGGTCAGTCGCGGCGATCGCCGCCTCGAACTCCGCGTACTCGACGAAGCCGGTGACGTGCACCCGGTCGGCGACGCCCGCCGCGCGCGCCGCGCCCGTCAGGTCCACCTGCCAGGCCATCTCGCCGACGACCAGCAGGTGGAGCCGCTCGAGCCCCGGCGCGGCGAGCGCCGCGATCGCCGCCTCCGTCCGCTTGATCGGGGTCTGGAAGCCGAAGGAGCCGGCGACGGGCGCGTCGTCGGGCACCCCGAAGCGGCGGCGCACCGCCAATCCGGCCGCGCGGTCGGCCCGCGGCGGCAGCGGGATCCCCATCGGCACCTGCCGCACCCGCAGCTCCGGATCGTCCTCGCGCACCACCGCCGCCGCCCAGGCGCTGTGCACCAGGACGCCGCGCTGCCGCCGCAGGAGCGCGCGCTGCGCCGGCAGGGCGAAGGTCGGCGCCTCGCCATAGGCCCCCCAGCGCTTGCCGCGCGCCGTCGCGCGGCCGATCCAGCCGTGGTCGGCCGTCAGCCGCTCTTCGTAGGGCTCGTACTCGCCGCGGCCGAGCGTCTGGTCGAGGAGGAGGTGGTGGAGGACGAGGTCGTGGAGGGTCAGCACGCCGGGCCGCTGGAGCGCCAGCGCCAGCACGGCCGCGTGGTGGTGGTTGTTGCCCATCTGGTAGAGGGGGAGGCGGCCGTCGGCGCCGGCCTCCTCGGCCGGCACCGGGCGCCAGCGTGCCTCGACCTCCGGCGCCACCGGCTGGCCGGGCAGGCGCACCAGCCGCACGTCGGCCCGCGCCGCCAGCTCGGGCAGCAGGTCGAGCGTGTAGTCGGCGATCCCCGAGCGGACGGGCGGCAGCGGGGAGACGACGTCGAGGCGGAGGTCGGAGGCGGGCACGGGCCGCTCGGCAGTGGCGGCGGCTACGCCGGCAGCTCGTCCCGCGCTCCGGGCTCGGCCATCTGACCCTTCAGGAACGCCTCGACGAAGAGGTCCAGGTCGCCGTCGAGCACCCGGTCGGCGTCCCCCATCTCGGCGCCGGTGCGGTGGTCCTTGACCAGCCGGTAGGGGTGGAGCACGTAGCTGCGGATCTGGCTCCCCCAGGCGATGTCTTTCTTCTTCCCCTCGCGCTCGGCCTGCTCGGCCTTGCGCTTCTTCATCTCGAGGTCGTAGAGGCGGGCGCGCAGCACCTTCATCGCCGTCGCGCGGTTCTTGATCTGGCTGCGCTCGTTCTGGCAGTTGACCACGAGGCCGCTGGGCATGTGGGTGATGCGCACCGCCGACTCGGTCTTGTTGACGTGCTGGCCGCCGGCGCCGGAGGAGCGATAGGTGTCGATGCGCAGGTCTTTGTCCTCGATCTGGATGTCCACGTCGTCGTCCACTTCGGGCACGACGTAGACCGAGGCGAACGAGGTGTGGCGGCGCCCCTGGAAGTCGTAGGGGCTGATCCGCACCAGGCGGTGGACGCCGGTCTCGCCCTGGAGGTAGCCGTAGGCGTACTGGCCGCGGAGCGCCACCGTGGCGCTCTTGATCCCCGCCTCCTCGCCGTCGAGGCGGTCGAGCAGCTCCACGTCGTAGCCGTTCTGCTCCCCCCAGCGCAGGTACATGCGCAAGAGCATCTCGGCCCAGTCCTGCGACTCGGTGCCGCCGGCGCCGGGGTGGATGACCAGGATGGCGTTCTTGTCGTCGTCCTCGCCGGAGAGCTTGAGCTGCAGCTCGAGCTTGTGGAGGTCCTCTTCGAGGCGGTCGAGGAAGCGGGCGGCTTCGGGGTCGGTCTCCCCTTCGGCGAGGAGCTCGCCCCAGGCCTCGAGCTCCGAGGCGTCGGCGCGCAGGCGCTTCAGAGTGTCGAAGCGGCGGGCGAGAGCACGCCGGCGCTGCAACAGAGGCGCGCTCCGCGCCGGAGCGTCCCAGAAGCCCGGCTGCTCCATCTGCCGGTCGATCTCGGCGAGCTGCTCCTCCAGCCGGGCGTCCTCAAAGGTACCCCCGGAGCCCCCCGAGCTGCTCGGCGAGCCGGTCGATGCGCTGCTGGACGTCGGAGGCGATCATGGGCGGGGATTCTAGTCCGCCCGGCATTCGGCCTCCGAGTAGTAGGTCTCCCAGCCTTCCGGCGCGTTGCACGGCGTCCCGTACTGGCAGCAGGTTCCGGTTTGCGGATCCTTGGCCCAGACGACGACCTGAGGGCAGACCTCGTCGGACTGCCGCGGCGGCGGACAGTCGGCGGGCCTGGGGTCCGTGTGGCTCGTGTGGTTCGTGCAGGCGGTGACCAGGAGGCATGCGGCGGATAGCAGGAGCGCTCGCCAGGTTTTCATGCTGTCTCGTCTCCTCTCATCTGCTGTCGAATGAATCTTAGCGCCGTGACTCGGAGGAGGCCGCGACCGGTCGGAGCCGGTAGTGGAGGCGGAGGAAGGTGGCGCCCCACAACGTCAGGACGTGGTCGGCCCGGACCTCCTCGCCGGCGGGGTAGACGCGGATGCTCTCGCGCAGCGAGCGCACGGCGCGGGCCCACGCACGCCCGCGGCGGTCTTCGACGACGAAGTAGAAGCCGGGATCGCCCCACCGCTTGCCGGCCGAGACCAGCGTCAGCGAGCCGTCGGCGTCCGATTCGGGACGCATGATGACGAGCGCGCGCCCGTTCGGCAGCGGGAACGCCACTTTCAGGCAGGTGCCCGGGAAGCAGGGTACCCGGCAGGGGTCGTAGGTGCCGGCGTAGAGCAGGTCGCCGCTCCCGAGCAGCTTCCGCACCCACGCGGTGTAGCGGACGGCGCCGGTCTCGCGGTCCGTCAGGCGCAGCACCTCGCTGGTCATGCCGCGGCTCGTGTCCAGCGGCGAGAGGGGGACGTTGAGCTGCTGCAGCCGGCGGCTGAAGAGGGCGGCGAGCAGGCGGCCGAACGGGCGGAACACCCCGCACCACTGCGACCATGCGTCGAGCTCGTACGCGCCGGTGCGCTCGTAGAAGTGCGCCACGCTCGGCGCGACCTGCCCGGCCGCGAAGTCCGGCCCGGCCAGCTCCGCGGTCGAAGCGAGCAGGCCGGCGTGCGGTGAGGAGGGTTGCACATTGCAGCCCGAGCGCGCAGCGAGCTCTTGGAAGAAGGAGTCGCCGATCCCGCGCGTCGGACCGCTGGGGCCGCTCAGCCAGTCCTCTCGCGACAGGTCGACACGCCGGCCGGTGAGCTTCACCCAGCCCTGCGTGACCCAGTCCGACAGGTAGCCGCGTTCTTCGCCGAGCCAGAGCATGGCCGTCCGCTAGGACTTCGGCGCGCGCGGCCGCGCTGGGGAGCGGCGTGCCCAGACGATCGCGAGGGCGGCGAGCAGCGTGGACGCCGCCGGCACGAGCCAGGGCCGGCGGGCGAACGGCGTGACGCCGCGGCGGCCGGCGACGGTGCCGCGGATGACGCCCTCCTCGAAGACGCCGAGCTGGGCGCGGACCGAGCCGTCGGGGGCGATGACGGCCGAGACGCCGGTGATCGCGGCGCGCAGCAGCGGGCGGCGGGTCTCGGCGGCGCGGAAGCGGGCCATCCGGAAGTGCTGCCAGGGGGCGAAGGTGTCGCCGTACCAGGCGTCGTTGGTGACGGTGACGAGGATCGTCGCCCCGGCGCGCGCCAGCTCGGCCACCTCGGCCGGGAAGATCACCTCGAAGCAGATCGCCACCCCGAGCAGCTCGTCCTCCCAGGGCAGGAGGACCAGCCGCTCGGCGGCGCGGAAGTCGCCGGCGTTGCGCGCCAGCGAGTCCATGAAAGTAAAGACCCCTTGCAGCGGCACGTACTCGCCGAACGGGACGAGGTGCCGCTTGTCGTAGCGCACCACGGGCCGCCCCTCGGCGACCAGGAAGGCCGAGTTGTAGTAGCTCTCCCCCTCCTCGTGGACCGAGTTGAAGAGGACCGTGCAACCGCGCCGCGCCAGCGCCGCGAGGTCGCGGGCGAGGAGCGGGTCGCGCGCGTAGCTGAACGGCCAGGCGGCGCTCTCCGGCCAGACGAGGAGGCTCCCAGGGTCGCAGGCGGCGGAGGAGAGGGCGAGCACCTTGCGGTAGTTCCGCTCGACCGCGGCGCGCTCGAAGGCGACGAGGTTCGCGATGTTCGGCTGCAGGAGGCGGAAGGGCCGCCCGGTCTCGCCGGCAGCGGCGAAGGGGGAGGCATCGGCGGCGTCGGCACTCCAGCTCCGACTCCAGCGGCCGGCGACGGGCAGCAGCAGGAGCGGCAGGAGGACGGGGACCGCCGCGGCGGTCCAGCGCCGGCGCGCCACCGCGGCCGCGATGCCGGTGTTCGCCAGCACCAGGAGGTAGGAGATGCCGAAGACGCCGACCCAGGCGGCGAGCGGCAGGACGCCGGGGACGTCGATCCAGGCGTAGCCGGCTAGGTTCCAGGGGAAGCCCGAGACGGCGTAGGTGCGGAGCCACTCCAGCGTCACCCAGAGCGCTGGCAGCGCGACGAGCGGCAGCGCGCCGCCGCGCCGCCAGAACGACCGCCCGAGCCAGGCGAAGACGAGGTGGTAGAGCCCGAGGAAGAGGCAGAGCGCGGCGGTCAAGACAATCGCCAGCGGCCGCGGCAGGCCGCCGTAGGTCTCGAGGGTCGGCGCGATCCAGGAGATCGAGACCGCCCAGAAGACGGTGCCGTGCAGCCAGCCGAGGAGCGGCGCGCGGCGGTGCCCGAGGAGCAGCACCAGCGGCGCCAGCGCCGCCCACGAGGCGAGCGGCAGCGTCTCGCGCCCGAAGCACAGCCCCCAGACCGCGCCGCCCAGGGCGGCGACGAGGAGGGCCCCTACTCGGTGACCCACGTATCCAGGCGGTGGGACTTCCGCACCCGCTCGGCGACCTCCTGCGCCTTGGCGCGGGAGGTGAAGGGGCCGATGCGCACGCGGTACATGGTGCGGCCGCCGACGTCGACCGGCGAGAGGTAGGCCTTGTAGCCGGCGGCGGTGAGGCGGTCGCGGATGTCGCTGGCCTGGCTCTGCTCGGCCGAGGAGAAGACCTGGATGACGGCGGTGCCGGCGGGGGCGCGCGCCGGCTCGGCCGGCGGCTGTGGACGAGGCTCCGGTGCGGGGGCGGCCGGCTCCTCCTCGCCCTCCGCCTCACCCTCGTCCGCGGGCTCGCCGGCACCGGGCTCGTCGTCCGGAGCCGGCTCCTCGAGGTCCTCGCGCAGCGTCGTCGGGCCCTGCGGCTGCGGCGCGCCCACCTCGGTCTGCGGCGGGGCGGCCGGCGCGCTTCCCTCCTCCCCCTCCTCGAAGAACTCGAACTCGTCGAGCGCCGCTCCCGGCTGCGGCGCGGTCCGCGCCGCGACCTGCGGCTCCTCGTCGCCGGACCCCACGCCCTCCCGCCCGACCCAGACGCCGGAGAGGAAGGCGGCGAGCAGGCAGACCAGGAGGATCGCGAAGGCGACCACCACCTGCCGGTTCGTGAGGGCGATCTCGTAGTAGCTCGGCTCGTGGTGCGGCTCGGTCACGTCGCGCTCCGGTTCAGGTCCGTGCGTCGGGCGAGGGGAGGAAGGCCCGGATCAGGTCGATGGGCAGCGGGAAAATGATCGTCGAGTTCTTCTCGGTGGCGACCTCGGTCAGCGTCTGGAGGTAGCGCAGCTGGAGGGTGACGGGGTTGGCGGCGATGATGACCGCCGCCTCAGCCAGCGCCTTCGAGGCCTCGAGCTCCCCCTGGGCGTGGATGATCTTGCCGCGCTTCTCCCGCTCGGCCTCAGCCTGCCGCGCCATCGCCCGCTGCATCTCCTGCGGCAGGTCGACGTGCTTGAGCTCGACCATCGACACCTTGATCCCCCAGGGGTCGGTCTGGTGGTCGATGATCTCCTGCAGGCGATCGTTGAGCTTCTCGCGCTCGGAGAGCAGCTCGTCGAGCTCGGCCTGGCCGAGGACCGAGCGCAGCGTCGTCTGGGCGAGCTGGCTCGTGGCGTAGAGGTAGTTCTCGACCTCGACCACCGCCCTCGCCGGATCGACGACGCGGAAGTAGACCACCGCGTTGACCTTCACCGACACGTTGTCGCGGGTGATGATGTCCTGCGACGGCACGTCGAGCACCACCGTGCGCAGCGGGATGCGGATCATCTTCTCGAACGGCCAGAAGATGAGCACCAGCCCCGGCCCCTTCGGCCGGTCGGCGAGACGGCCCAGCCAGAAGGTCACCGCCCGCTCGTACTCGTTGAGGACGTTGATCCACTTGAGCAGCAGGACCAAGACGATGAAAACGACGACCGCGATCGGCAGCAGGTCCATGATCTCTCCTCGCTCCTAGGCGGCCGCGGGCGCGCGGCGCACCTTGAGCGTCAGCCCTTCGATTCCCAGCACCTCGACCGGCTCCCCCGCCGCCACCGGCTCCTCGGCCACCGCCTCCCAGATCTCGCCGTGCACGAAGACCTTGCCGCGCGGCGCCAGCGGCGAGCGCGCCGTGCCTTGCTCGTGCACCAATCCTTCGGCCCCCGTCCGCACTCGCATGCGGTGGACGCGCAGCACCATCGCCGTCAGGAACCCCACGACCAGCGCCGCGGTGACGGCGAGCGCCGCGATCACCTGCCGGCTCACCCGCAGCGCCGGCTCCGGGCTGTCGAAGAGCATCAGCGACCCCAGGACCAGCGAGATCAGCCCGGCCACCGTCAGCAGGCCGTAGCTCGTCACCTTGATCTCGGCGATGAAGAGGATCAGGGCGAGGAGCAGGAGGCCGAGCCCGGCGTAGTCGACCGGCAGGACCGAGAGGGCGAAGAAGGCGAGGAGGAGGGCGATCCCGCCGACCACCCCCGGCAGCACCGCCCCCGGGTGCATCAGCTCGAAGTAGAGCCCGAGCGCGCCGAAGGTCAGCAGCAGGTAGGCGATGTTGGGGTGGGCGATCGCCGACAGGACCCGCTCGAAGGTCGACATCTCGAGGGCGCGCACGGGGGCGCCGGCGGTGGCGAGGCGGACGCGGCGCTCGCCGCGCACCACTTCGCGGCCGTCCACCGCGGCGAGGAGACGCGGCAGGCTCGGCGCCACGAACTCGACGAGCTTCGCTTCCAGCGCCTCGCGGGCGGTAAAGGAGCGGCTCTTGACCACGGCCTCCTCGGCCAGCTTGGGATTGCGGCCGTGGCGGGCGGCGAGCGAGCGGATGGTGGCCGCCGCGTCCTGCTCCGCCTTGGCGCCGAGGACGCCGGGGATGTCCTCGCCCTGGCCCCCGACCGGATGGGCGGCGCCGGTGTTGGTGCCGGGGGCCATGGCGGCGACGTCGGCCGCCATCAGGATGAAGAAGCCGGCCGACGCGGCCTGCGCGCCGCTCGGACCCACCCAGACGACGACCGGCGTCTTGGCCCCGAGCATGGCGGTGAAGATCTCGCGCGTCGAGGTGAGGAGGCCGCCGGGCGTGTCGAGCTCCAGGACCACCGCCGCGGCGCCGGCAGCGTCGGCCTCCGCCAGCCCGTCGCGCACGTACTCGGCGGCGATCGGGTGGATGATCGAGCGGACGCGGAGGTGGAGCACCTCCGGGCGGGCGCCCGTCGCGGGGCGCGGCCCCTCCGGCGGGGCGGCGAGGAGCGCGCCGCCGGCCGCCAGCAGCAGGGCCGCGGCGAGCCGGATCGGCCGCGGTCGGCGGTGGGGCGCGGAGGGCGCGAAGCGGCGCATAACGGCTGCGCCGAGTATAGCTTGCGGGCTAAGCCCCGGCCGGCGCTGCCGCCGCGAACAGCTCGCCGAAGCGCCGGGCGGTGAGCGGGCCGGTGGCGTCCTCGTGCTTGAAGAAGACGTAGACCTCCCGCCAGGGCTGCGCGTGGAGCGTCGCGGCCCAGCGCGCGAGGTCCTCCTCGCCGTACTCGGCGCGACGCAGGCGGAGGTAGCCGAAGGGCGCGGTCGGCACGAGCGCGGCGAGCGGCTCCTCGTCGGTGTCGGCTTGGCAGAGGGCGCAGCCGCGGGCGCGGAGCGCTTCGTAGACGGACTCGTCGTGCCAGGTCGGGTTGCGGAACTCGAAGGCGACCGGCGCCGAGACGGCCTCGCGGGCCAGGAAGTCGAGGAAGGCCTCCAGGCGCGGCAGGTCCAACTTCAGGTTGGGCGGCAGGCCGAAGAGCACCGGGCCCAGGCGCGCGCCGAGGACGCCGACGGTGCGGAAGAGGTAGGAGGTCTCGTCCTCGGCCCCGGCCAGCCGGCGGAAGTGGGTGATCTTCTGCGACGCCTTGAGCGCGAACCGGAACCGCGCCGGCACCTGCTCCGCCCACCCCTGGAGGACGCTCGCCTTCGGCAGCCGGTAAAAGGTGTTGTTGATCTCGACCGCCGGCAGGCGCTCGGCGTAGAACCCCAGCCGCGCCGCCGCCGGCAGGTCCTCCGGATAGAACCCGCCCTTCCACTCGTCGTAGGCGAAGCCGCTGGTGCCGGCCCAGAGGTCCATGGCGGTCTCCTTCATTCGGGCTGTGCGCTCTCGGGGTTGCTCTCGGCGCCATGCTCGACGACGGCTTCGAGTCGCCAAAACGCCGCGATCAGGGACGTGGTGTCGAGGACGAGCCTCACGAGACGAGGCGGAAGACGTCCTCGTCGGTGCAGACTCCCTGAGCTGCCGCGCTGGGCATCAATTGCCCCCGCAGGTCGCGCAGTCTCTGCATGAACAGGTAGTCCGTGACTGCCTCGCGCACCGCTTCGCTGCGCGTGATCCCACGCCGCTCGATGAAGCGATCGAGCTCGGTCTTGACGCCGTCAGGCAGGCTGATCGAGATGCTCTCCCGCATCGCCCCATACCCTCTATGCCACATCGTAGTACAGCCCACGAGGCCGAGGCGCCGCTGGTCAGCCCGGAAGGTCAGAGCCAGCCCGAGCGCTTGAAGTGCGCGTACAGGAGGACGCACGACCCGATGGTCAAGGAGAGGACCACCGGGTAGCCGTACTGCCAGCTCAACTCCGGCATGCTCCGGAAGTTCATCCCGTAAATGCCGGCGATCATGGTCGGCACCGCGATGATCGCGGCCCATCCGGCGAACCTCTTCGTCACCTCGTTCTGCGAGATGGAGATGAGCGAGAAATTCGCTTCCAGCGCCGTCGTCAGCAGCTCGCGCAGGATGTCCACCATCTCGTTGATCCGGACGGCGTGGTCGTAGACGTCCCGGAAGTACGGCCGGGTGCCCTCGGGGATCAGCTCGAGATCGAAGCGCATCAAACGATTGCAGATGTCGATGAGCGGCGAGACGGAGCGCTTGACTTCGAGCAGCTCGCGTTTGAGGTTGTAGATGTCCGCCGTGGTCTCGCGACTAAACGACTCGCTGAAGATCTTCTCTTCGAGCGCTTGCAGCTGCTGCTCGAGCGCATCGACGATCAGGAAGTATTGGTCGACGATGGAATCCATCAGCGCGTAGAGCGCGAACGCCGGTCCGTTACGGAGCAGTGCCGGCTTGGCTTCGCATCGCGCGCGAACCTCGGTATAGGACAACGACGAGCCGTGGCGGATGGATACGAGGTACCGCGAGCCCATGAAGAAGTGCGTTTCGCCGAACTCGATCCCTCGTCCTTCGCTCTGGACTTGCGCGGTGCGAAGCACGATGAAGAGCGAGTCGCCGTACATCTCGATCTTGGGCCGCTGATGGGCGCTGTGAGCGTCCTCGATCGCGAGGTCGTGGAGGCCGAACTCCTTCTGGACCTGGCGGAGCAGCTCCTCGCTCGGCTCGTGGAGCCCGACCCAGACGAAGCGATCGGGCTGCTGGAGGACCTCGCTGATCTCCTCGATGTCGACGCTCTTGTCCCGCTGGCCCTCAGCATAGGCGACGCAATTGACGACCGCGCTCATCACTCGGACCTCCCCTGACATCAGGATAGGCGGATTGACCTCCGAGGTAAAGCGCCGTACGCTTTACCCATGAGAAGCACCATTTCCTCCAAGGGTCAGGTTACGGTGCCCGTCGAGGTCCGGGAGCAACTGGGGCTGGTTCCGGGGACGCCGGTCGAGTTCGAGCTGAAGGAAGAGGGCGTCCTGCTCCGCAAGGGGATCTCCGGCGACCACCCGGTCGACAGAGTGTGGGCGACGCTCCGCCTCCCACGCCCAGTCGACCAGATCCTCGACGAGATGCGAGGGCCTCGGCCGAGGAAAAAGTGAGGACCGCGGTCGATTCGTCGGTGCTCCTGGATGTCTTGGCGGGCGACCCCGACTTTGGACTGGCGTCGCGAGAAGCTCTTCGCCGCGCCTACGACGCAGGCGCTCTCATAGCTTGCGACGTCGTCTGGGGCGAGGTGCGGGCCCACTTCCCGGAAGAGACTGCGTTCGCCGAGGCGCTTGCCACGCTGGGCGTGGTCTACGAACCCCTGCGGCAGGAGGCCGCCGCACTAGCGGGCGAGCACTGGCGGCAGTACTGCCTTGCAATCCGCCGCCAGCGTGAACGGGATCGGTTGGTAGCAGACTTCCTCATCGGCGCCCACGCTCAGCTGCAAGCGGAGGCTCTCCTAAGCCGCGACCGGGGCTTCTTCCGCGGTCATTTCGAAGGGCTGCGTCTCATCGATCCGACGGAGCCGTAGCTCACTACCGAGGCGAAATTCGACTACGCGAAGTTGCGGGCGCATCTGGAGTGCAGGACGGAGCACACGGTGTCCCACTGGCGCACATCGATCCGTAGCACCGAGCCATACATGACTCCGCGCGAACTCTCTATCGAGACGATCAAGAAGGCTGTTGAGGAGCTTCGGCTGTTGGTCTCGTCAGTCTCCACCGAAGCTATAGCTGGCGCATGTTTTGTCCACGAACTAAAGCGCGCAAACCAAGCTGAGGAATCTCAGACCCTTCACTCACCGGCAAAGCAGTGGTCATTTCTGCTCGGACTGCTACTAGAAACCCCAGAGCCCCGCGTTGCCAAAGACTTTTGCGCAGGTGACTTGGAGCGGGCTAAAGAGCTTCTTAATACGGCGTTTTCAGCCTACGAGCTACTCTACTACCCGTCGCCTGAGGAGCAGGCGAACCTCAACGACAAATGGTGGCAGGCGCGAGCTGTCGCCATGCCGGCGTTCCTGCATTTCGTTGGCACTGGTTTCCTTGCATCTGATGACCAGATCGTTGCACGAATCAGGAAGTACGTCGTTCCATTCGATGCGGCTGTAGCTGACCAGCTCGGTGTCAGTGGTTCTTCTGCCTTAGCGATCTGCCAGTGGATTGGCCAACGACTTCAGCAAGCCCTCGACGATGCGACCCATGCCGTCAAAGCAGAAAGCGAGGCCCGAGCCATCCTGCTCGCTGAAGCGGCACAGCAGCGATGGGGATTGCAAGAGGTCCGAGCCGCTGCGACACGGCCCGCCTACTCCGCAAAGCTCAGGACTTTACTGAAGGAGATAAGCTCGGCAGGCAAGGTTTCTCTTGATGACCTGAGGGAAGCATTCCCGAGCACGGCTGAGATTTTTTGGCAGAGATTTTCGGTTGGTCGCGGAGAGGGCCCACACATCGAGTATCCCACCGAGCGAAGCATATCCAACGAACGGCCGTTGATAAGGCTTTCGCAAGGGGAAGCAGTTTGCCCGTCATTCGGGGAGCTCTTGCTTGCGGTGTTGGAGGTCTCGGAGCGATGCCTTGGTGAAGGGTCACACAGAGCATCGTTCTTCCGCGCTCGCGACAAGACATTGGAGGACGAGGCTCGCAAGCCTCTAGCAGGCCGCTGAGAAACGGCCTTCAACGGCGGGTGCGAGGCTGACAGCGATCTGGGAGCGGGCGATGTCGCGTGCGCGGGTGGAAGGGGAGGGCAACAGGCGCCTTGTGGGCGCGTTTGAGCGCCGCTGGTTTTGCTGGGCAGGACCTTTTTGGGCTATGCCGGCACAAGCAGGCGACTTAATCGGAGCAGGTTGTACGCTGCGGCGGCGAGGCGGGCGGCCAGCTGCGTCCTCGCCACGCCTCGGACCCTGGTCCGGTGCAGCCCTGCGCAGGTCTTGAGCCAGCCGAAGATCGTCTCGATTCGCCGCCGTACGACCTGACTGATCCGGTAGCCGGGACGGCGCGTTGTTCGCCGGTCGATTGCCGAGCGCCTGCGCCGGTGGGCATTCTGGGTGACGTGGGGGGTGACGCCGAGCTCTCGGCAGGCAGCCACGAAGCCCTTGGTGTCGTAGCTCTTATCGGCGCCCACCGTCTTGCGCCGCGAGCCTTCGAGCCGCGCGAGCAGACCCAGAGCTTCGCGGCGCTCGGCGAACCCATCGGCCTGGGCCACCACGAAGTCCACCAACAATCCGTTGCGGTTCTCCATCAGAGCGTGGCCGGAAAACGAGAGCTTCGCCTCGTGCCCATCCCCCTTGCGGGCCAGGCGCGCTTCCGGGTCGGTCGTCGAGGCGTGCGTCTCGTTGCTCCGCTTCGTCCCCGTGAAATCGCTCCAGCCGTTGGCGTCTCCGCCCGGCGGCCCGTCCTTGGGCCGGAAGCTCTTCATCGACGCCCAGGCCTCGATCAGCGTCCCATCCACCGAGAAGTGCTCGCTCGACAGCAGCCGCTGCACGCTCGCCTCAGCCACGATCGCCGCCAAAAACCGCTCGGCCACCTCGTGCCGGATCAGCCGCTCCCGGTTGCGTGAAAACGTGCTCGCGTCAAACGACGGCTCGTCGAGCTCCAGATCCAAAAACCAGCGAAACAGCAGGTTGTACTCGAGCTGCTCGCAAAACTGCCGGTCGCTCCGCACCGAAAACAGCGCGATCAGCAGCTGCGCCTTGAGCAGCCGCTCCGGCGGCACCGACGGCCGCCCCGTCTCGGCGTACATCACCGCAAACACCTCACTCAACTGCCCGAGAGCCCGGTCGGCCAGCCCCTTGATCCGCCGGATCGGATGCGCCGCCGGAATCCGCTCCTCCAACGACCCCACCATCAACAACGTCCTCTGCTCGCGCGCTTTCCCTCGCATGGCCTGCAAGGGTAGCGCGAACCGGGGTTTTTCAGCAGCCTGCTAGAGAGCCTACTCGGAGGAACCGGCACTCTTCACGCGAACCTCTTTGAGACTCCAAATCATCACCACGAGCATGATCTTGTCGTTATGAGCGATGACTTGTGCCTGATCGTTGAGATGAAGGCAAGCCCTCCCCCCAGAGCCGTTCCGCGACCCAGATAAGGCCTTTGTGCGGCTCCGACAGGCGTTTGGCGCAGACACCGGGATTCAGGGGGCGTATGAACAAGCACTCAGAGTTTGGCGTCGCCTCAGAGCAGGGGAAACGATTACACTCTACGACGAGCGAGGGAAGGTCGCCCTTGAGATTCCCCCAGCAACGCTTCGCTATACGTATTGCGTCTGTGTTACTCGAGACGACTTCGGCCCACTAGCGGCGGATCTAGCTCTCCTCCTCGATAGGAGGGGCGAGGACCCGTATCCTTGGGCAGTCAACGTACTAGACTTGGAAAATCTGGCAGAAGCCTGGAAATACTTCGGGTGGGGGGCCAAGCAGCTGGGCGATTATCTCGCCCAGCGTCTCAAACTTCACGGCAGAGTGTTTTGCGACGATGAACTCGACATCGCCGGGTTCTTCATCCGCCATAGGGGGTTGGGGTCTCTTCTCAGAGGCGCCCCATTGGAAATACCCTTGAAGCCGTCGTACTCGAACATTTTCGACAGAATCTATTTCCATCTGCACTACGGCGGTCCACCTGTGGACATGGAATCTACCGAACCGGCGATGTATTCTGGCACCCTGATGGAACCTAGTAGGCAGTCGTTCGCCGAGTCTTCGCACAATGTCGATGCAATGAGGGTGGGACGAAATGATCCTTGCCCATGTGGCTCGGGCAGAAAGTACAAGAAGTGCTGCCAACGGCGTATGCCGGAGTAGTTTCAAGGCAGGTGCGCCTGTTAGCAAGATGGCCAAGCGCGTCACTAGGTCTACTCCGCCCCACCTCAGGTAGGTGTGCAGCCTTTCTCGTCGAAACTGAGTCAGCTCGAGAGCGAGGCTACAGCGCACAAGCCGCGCCGGGCAGGGTAGAGAACCGCCGACCCTGCCCGGCGCGCGAGCCTTACGGCTGGCTCCAGTTCAGCGTGTAGGTCCCGGAGCCGTTCACCGAGAGCACGCTCCAGTAGTAGTCCCCCTCCGGGCCCTGGTACAGGACGCGCTCCGAAGAGCTCGGTCCGGTGGAGGAGGCCACCAGCAGCCAGCTGAACACCGGGTCGCGGTAGAACAGCCGCAGGTCGAAGTTGGTGCCCGTGCCGGTGAGGCGGGCCTCCAGCGGCCCGGCGTGGCGCTGGAAGTAGAAGCGGCCGACGCCGAGCGGGTGGATGCCCTCGGCGCCCGTGTTGCTCAGGCTGCCCGTCTCGGTGTTGAGACGGCTGCGCAGCCGCGAGTAGAGCAGCAGGTTCGGCGAGCCGGCCCCGGGGTTGGTGATCACCCCGGGGGTGGTGACGCCGACGATGCCCGCGTTAACCTCCGCCGAGGTGGCGGTGGGGTACTCGTAGAAGGAGAGCGCCGCGGCCCCCGCGACGTGCGGCGTGGCCATCGATGTGCCGCTGAGGGTGGCGATGGCCGTCGTGCTGGAGTTCCAGGTCGAGGGGATGGCGTCGCCCGGAGCGAAGAGATCGACGCAGGTGCCGAAGTTGGAGAAGCCGGCGCGCGCGTCGGTGATCGTCGAGGCGGCGACGGTGAGGGCCGAGGCCGCGCTGGAGGGTGAGAAGTTGCAGGCGTTGCTGTTGAAGTTCCCGGCGGCGACGGCGAAGACGACGCCTTGCGCGACCGCGCTGTTGACGGCGTTGTTCATCGCCACCGAGAGCGGTCCCTGGATGCTCATGTTGGCGACCGCCGGCTTGACGTGGTTGGCGGCCACCCAGTTGATGCCGGCGATCACGCCGGCGGTGGTCCCGGAGCCGCTGCAGACGAGGACGCGGACGTTGTGGAGGGTCACCTTCTTGGCGACGCCGTAGTTGGCGGCCCCGATCGTGCCGGCCACGTGCGTCCCGTGGCCGCCGATGCCGAAGTTGGTGCAGAAGGCGAAGGGGCCGCCGGAGCACCCGTTGTTGGGGCAGCCGTCCAGGATGGCGTCGAACCACTGCCCCGGCCCGGTGGCCACCCGGCCGCCGAACTCCACGTGGTCGGGGCGGATGCCGGTGTCGAGGACGTAGGCATGGACCTGGGAGGCGTCGCTGCCGCTCGTGTACCACCAGTAGTCGGTGCTGAGCGCGAGGTACCGCTGGTCGACGCGGTCGAGGCCCCACGTCGGCACCGCCGCCTGCTGCACGTTGGCGGCGTGCTCGTAGACCATGTTCCTCTCGATGAGGGTGACGCGGCCGTCGGCCTCCAGGGTGGCGAGGTCGTCCGCGTCCAGCTCAGCCGCGAAACCGTTCAACGCCTTCTCGTAGATGAAGAGGACCCTGCCCTTGATGCCGGCGACGACGTCGGCGGGCCGGACGCCGTCGGCGACGGTGACGACGTAGGAAGGCGGTTCCGCCGGCTCGCCGATTGGAATGGGGGCTATCTTCGTCGGCGGCGCCGCGAACGCCGGCGCCGCGACGAGGAGCAGCCACAGCCCTGCCATCGAAACCTTGTTCACGATACACCTCCTCCTGATTGAGCTTTGTCGTTGGAGCGCGGTGACGATCAGAGGGCTTTCTCGACACCGGGAGGTGCGGCGGGGAGCGGCACGAGAGGGCCAGCGTGCGGGAGCACATCGATGCAACTCAATCTCTCTATCTCCTAAGTGTCTTGCCTGCGCTCCAACGTGACAGCGCAGAATCTGGCGAGGATGCGCTGCGTCGGGGCCTACTCAGCCCCCACTCCGAGGTAGGTCCGCAGCTTCTCGTCGTCGAACTTGGCCTCGGCGCTCGGCTCGCGGCGCAGGAGGGACACGACGACGCCGACCAGGATCGAGACCGTCATCGAGACGATGGCCGGGTTGCGCAGCGGGAAGGGGGCGGTCGCGTTGCCGAGGAGGTCGACCCACACCGTCGGGCTCAGGACGATCAGCACTACGGTGAGCACCGCCCCCGTCAGGATCGACGCCACCGCGCCGCGCGTGGTGAAGCGCCGCCAGACGATCGACAGGAGGAGCGCCGGGAAGTTGGCGCTGCAGGCGATGGCGAAGGCGAGGCCGACCATGAAGGCGACGTTCTGGCCCTTGAAGAGGACGCCGAGGAGGACCGCGGCGACGCCGAAGACGACGGTGGCGCGCCGCGCCACGCGCACCTGCTCCCGCTCGGTCGCCTGCCCGCCCTTGACGACGTGCACGTAGATGTCGTGCGAGAGGGCGGAGGCGCCGGCCAGGGTCAGGCCCGCCACGACCGCCAGGATGGTGGCGAAGGCGACCGCGGCGATGAAGCCGAGGAAGGGCGTGCCGCCGAGCCGCTCGGCGAGCAGCGGCGCCGCCATGTTCCCCCCCTTGTCGATGGCTTCGATCGCCTCGCGGCCGACGAGGGCGGCAGCGCCGAAGCCGACGAGCGGGATGATCATGTAGAAGTAGCCGATGAAGCCCGTCGCGTAGAGCACCGAGGTGCGCGCCGCGCGCGCGTCCGGGACGGTGTAGAAGCGCATCAGGATGTGCGGCAGGCCGAGGAGGCCCAGCATCAGGGCGAGCCCCAAGGAGACCGCGTCGAGCGGGCTGGTGACCAGGCCGCCCGGCTCGAGCGCCGCCTGTCCGTAGCGGCCGGCGACGGCGGCGTAGAGGTTTCCGGGGTCGAAGCCAAAGCGAGCGAGGACGAGGACGGTGAGCACCGTCACTCCCACCAGCAGCAGCACGGCCTTGATGATCTGCACCCAGGTGGTGGCGATCATGCCGCCGAAGAGCACGTAGGCCAGCATCACCGAGCCGACCAGCACGACCGCCAGCTCGTAGGAGATGCCGAACATGAGCTTGATCAGGTTGCCCGAGCCCACCATCTGCGCGATGGTGTAGAGGAGAACGGTGAGGATGCCGCCGACGGCCGAGGCGATGCGCACCGGGCGCTGGCGCAGGCGGAAGGCGACGACGTCGGCGAAGGTGTACTTGCCGAGGTTGCGCAGCGGCTCGGCGATGAGGAACATCAGCGCCGGCCACCCCACCAGCCAGCCAGTGGCGTAGATCATCCCGTCGTAGCCCTTGAGGGCGACGAGCCCGGCGATGCCCAGGAACGACGCCGCGCTCATGTAGTCGCCGGCGAGCGCCAGGCCGTTCTGGAGCGCCGAGACGCTGCGGCCGGCGGCGTAGAACTCGCGCGCCGAGCGGGTGCGCTTGGCCGCCCACCAGGTGACCGCCAGGGTGAGCGCGACGATGACGACGAAGAAGAGGATCGCCGAGAGGGTGGGCCGGCCGAGAGTGGTCTCCACGCCGCGGGCTCAGTCTTCCAGGCTGTCGCGGAGCCGCCGCACGGCCGGGTCGTAGACCCGGTTCGCCCACACGACGTACACCGCGGTCAGCACCCAGGCGACCAGAATCACCCCGACCCCGAGCGGGATGCCGAGGGTCGTCACGGCGCCGATCCGCCGCGCCAGCAGCGCCTTGTCGAGGGCGACGAGCAGGATGAAGCCGTAGTAGGCGGCGAAGAGCGCGGCGGTGAGCGCGAGCGAGACCGCCCAGCGCCGCGCCACCAGGCGCCGGAACTCCGGCGAGTCCAGGAGCTGGCGGGCCGTCTTCTTCATGGCTCGATTCGGTGCCGAACCCACCGGGTTCGGCCGCCGACCCACCCGGTTCGGCCGTCAACCCACTCCATTCAGCCGCCGACCCACTCGGTTCCGCGCTGGACCCACTCGGTTCGCGGCCAGACCCACTCGGTTCGCCGCTGGATCCACTCGATTCGCCCGCGGATCCAATCGGTTCCGCCGCTGACCCACTCGGTTCGGCGCTGGACCCACTCGGTTCACGCCCGGACCTACTGGGTTCGCGCCGCAATCTACTGGGTTCGCGCCTCGACCGACTGGGTTCGCCGCTCGAACCGCGCTCATCGCGGCACCATGAGCTCCATCCGCACCGGCGGCAAACAACGGGACTCGTCGCACGGCTGGTACGTGACGAGAAGCCGAGCGTCGGGCGCGTCGGCGGCGAGGGCGCCGGCGATTTGCACCTCTCCCTCGTAGAACGGCTCGGCGCCCGTTGGGTAGGCGATGTCGCGCAGCCGGGCGCCTTCGGCGGCGACCGTGGTGGGGACCAGCCCGAGGGCGGCGGGCGGGTTGGCGTTGAGGTGCCAGCCCGGGGCGATCCGGAGCGTCAAGCGGAACGGGCGCCAGCCGTCCGCGTCCGCCTCCCCCACGTCCAGCCGCGCCGTCACCGACCTCCTGCCCAGCTCTTCCAGCTCGCCGACCGCCGACGGCGTCGCCACCGCGACATCCTGCCGTGCCGCCGCGCCGGTCGCCTCCGCGTAGCGCTCGGCGGCCATCGCCATCATCCGCGCGCCCTCCGGGAACGACTCGACCAGCCCCCCGAACGCCTGGAGCGTCCGCCGCGCCTCGTCCAGCCACTCCGGCTCCTCGGTCCGCTCCGCCAGCTCGATCAGGTTGAGCGCCGCCACCGCGTTGGCCCCCGGCAGCGCACCGTCGAAGACGTCCTTGCTGCGGAAGAGGACGTCCAGGCTCGCGCCGGCGGTGAAGAAGCCGCCCTCCTCCGCGTCCCCGAGCCGCGCGATCTGCTCGCGCGTCAGCTCGGCCGCCGCATCCAGCCACCGCGCTTCCCCGCTCGCCTTGTGGAGGGCCAGAAGCCCGTGCACCAGGAAGGCGTAGTCGGAGAGCATCGCCGGGATCTTCGCCGCGCCGCCGCGCCAGGCGTGGAGGAGCGGCCCGCCTGCCGGCCGCAGCGCCGCGAGCAGGAACTCCGCCGCCCGCGCCGCCCGCGCCGTCAGCTCCGGCTCCCCGAGCGCCTCCCCCGCCACCGCCAGCCCGGCGATCGCGGTGCCGTTCCAGTCGGCGAGCACCTTGTCGTCGGTCGCCGGGCGCTTGCGCCGGTCGCGCGCCGCGAGGAGGCGCTCGCGCAGCCGCGCCATCTCGGCCAGCAGCGCGTCGGGCGCGAGCTGCCGCCGCCGAGCCAGCTCCGCAACCGGCTCGGGCAGGTGCAACACGTAGCTGTCCCCTTCGAAAAACGGCGGCCCGTCGAAGCCGTAGAGCGGCGCCAGGAAGGCGGCGTCCTCCGCCCCCAGCGCCGCCTCCAGCTCCGGCCGCGTCCAGACGTAGTAGGCGCCCTCGTGGCCGTCGGTCTCGGCGTCGATGGCGCTCCAGAAGGCGCCTTCCAGCGCGCTCATCTCGCGCCCCAGGAAGGCCGCGGTCTCGCGCGCGATCCGCGCCGCCTCGGGGTCGCCGCTGCGCGCGTAGCCGCGGGCGTAGACCTCGAGCAGCAAGCCGTTGTCGTAGAGCATCTTCTCGAAGTGCGGCACCTTCCACTCGCGGTCGGTCGCGTAGCGGTGGAAGCCGCCGGCGAGCTGGTCGTAGAGGCCGCCGCGCGCCATCTGGTCGAGGGTCGCCGCCAGCATGTTCTCGGCCTCCAGCACCCGCTCCGCGAACTGGAGGAGGAGGAAGAGGTTCGAGGGCGTCGGGAACTTGGGCGCCTCGCCGAAGCCCCCCCAGCGGGCGTCGTAGCGGCGGGCGAGCGAGTCGAGCGCGCGGCGCGCCACCGCCGGCGGCGGCGGCGCCTCCGCCCCCCGCCCGCGCTGCTCCAGGTAGCGCTGCATCGCCGCCGCCAGCTCCTCGGCCTGCTCCTCGACCTCGCCGCGCCGCGTGCGCCAGGACTCGGCGAGCCCGTCGAGGACGGTGGCGAAGCCGGGGCGGCCGTAGCGGTCCTCGGGCGGGAAGTAGGTGCCGGCGTAGAAGGGCTTCAAGTCCGGCGTCAGGAAGAGCGAGTTGGGCCAGCCGCCCTGGCCGGTCAGGATCTGGGTCGCGGCCATGTAGATCTCGTCGAGGTCCGGCCGCTCCTCGCGGTCGAGCTTGACGTTGACGAAGTCGCGGTTCATGAGCGCCGCGGTCTCGGGCGAGGAGAACGACTCCCGCTCCATGACGTGGCACCAGTAGCAGGTCGAGTAGCCGACCGAGAGGAAGATCGGCTTGTCCTCGGCGCGCGCGCGGGCGAGCGCCTCCTCGCCCCAGGCGTACCAGTCGACCGGGTTGTGGGCGTGGAGCAGGAGGTAGGGGCTGCTCTCGCGCGCCAGGCGGTTGGCGTTTGCAGTCGTGGTCGATGCGGCGTCGTCCGTCATGGCCGGAGCCCAAGGTATCATCCGACCGCTCTCGGAGGTGCGCCGATGCTCCGCAATGCTTTCGCGGTCCTCGTCCTCGTCCACGTCGTCGCCGCCGCCGCCGCGCAACCGCAGGGGCAGGCCGACCCGCGCGCCGCCGAGGTCGCGGAGCGTCTCCTCACCGCGCTCGGCGGGCGCGAGGCCTGGGAGGCCACGCGCTTCATCCGCTTCGACTTCAACGGCCGCCGCACGCACGCCTGGGACAAGCACACCGGCCGGCACCGCGTCGAGGGGCAGACGCCGGAGGGGAAGCGCTTCCTCGTGCTGCACAACGTGGTGACGCGCGAGGGACGCGCCTGGCTCGACGGCCAGGAGCTGCAAGGCGAGGAGGCGAAGCAGCTCCTCGACCGCGCCCACGCCGCCTGGGTCAACGACACCTACTGGCTGCTGATGCCCTACAAGCTGCGCGACCCGGGCGTGACGCTCGCCTACGACGGCGAGGAGACGCTCGACGGCCAGACCTACGACAGGCTGCTGCTCACCTTCCAGGGGGTCGGGCTGACGCCCGGCGACATGTACTGGGCCTGGGTCAACCGCGCGACCGGCCTGATGGACCGCTGGGCCTACCGGCTCGAGGACCAGCCGCGCGACGCCGCGCCGACCGCCTGGCTCTGGCAGGGATGGCAGACCCACGGCCGGATCCAGCTCGCGCCGACGCGCGCGCAAGTCGGCGGCGAGCGCAAGATCGAGCTGCGCGACATCGCCGTCACCGACACGCTGCCCGACAGCGTTTTCACTTCTCCGGAACCGGCGCCTTAGGCACCGCGGCCGCGGCGATCCACGCCGCGAGGAGCAGGACGCACGGGCTCACCGGGTAGCGCATCCGGTTGCCCTCCGTTCCGTCCGTCAGGCAGGGGACGAGCAGCACCCAGAGCAGCGCCGCCAGGGCGAGGAGCGCGACCCAGGCCTCGGGGCCGGCGCGCAGCCGCCGCGGCAGCAGGAGCGCCGCCGCGGCGAGGAGGAGGGGCAGGCCGGCGACGGCGAAGAGGGTGTAGGGCGCCGGTCCGCCCCAGACCGTGGTCAGCCCGTGCACCGGGGCGCCGCGAGTCAGCCGCTCGACAGGCCCGCGCAGGTCGGGGAAGAGCAGCCGCTCGTGCCAGCGGACGTAGCCTTGGTAGAGCGGGTGGTCCGGCCCGCGCGGGCGCCCCCAGTACGAGTCGAGGTAGCTCGCCCGCCCCCACAGCAGATAGTTGACCGCCGCCTGCCGCAGCCAGTCCCGCGGGTGCTCGCGCCGCCAGCGCAGCGCCTCCCGCGCCAGCTCGCGCGAGGTGAGCAGGAAGCTGTAGTGGTTCCAGTTGCGGTGGCCGGTCGTCTTGACCGGGGCGACGAGCACCGGCGCGTCGCGCAGGAACGCCGGCGCCCGCCGCCGCCACGCGCGCTCCAGCGCCGGCGGCACCGTCCCGGTCTCGATGTACTGCCAGAGGGCCGGGTGCTTGACCGGCGTGCCGCGCGAGAGGTTATAGCCGCCCCACGAGCTCGTCACCGGCGCGCCGAAGAGGAGCGCGTTCTTGAGCGGCCAGGCCGCGACCAGGACCGCGAGGAGCGCGGCGCCGCGCCAGGCGGCGCGCCGCGGCGCGCCGGGGGCGAGCCGCGCCCGGCCCCGGAGCAGGAGTGCCAGCATCGCCGCCGCCCAGAGCGGGTGGTAGAGGCTGCGCAGCAGGCTCATCCCGCCCACCGCCAGGACGAAGGCCGCGAGGTGCCGCTCGCGGCCGCTCTCGAGGTAGCGCAGGGCGGCGGCGAGCGCCACGAGCAGCAGAGCGGCGAGCGGCAGCTCGTAGAAGTAGACCGTGCCGTAGACGTGGAGCGCCGGGTCGGCGGCGGCGAGGAGGGCCGCGCCGAGCGCCAGCGCCGAGGAGCCGGTGAGACGCCGCACGAGGAGCGCCAGGAGGACGACGACGAGCCCGCCGAACAGGAAGAAGAGCGGCGCGAGGAGGAGCTCGGGGCCGCGGCCGGCGAGGGCCGCCAGGCGGAGCGCCGCGGCGAGGACGGCGTTGAGCGCCGGCGGCTGCGCGTGCAGCGCCAGCAGCGCGCGCACCGGCTCGCGCGCCAGCGCGGTCTGGTCGAGGAGCTGCACGACGACCCACGGCACCCAGAAGCGGAAACCCACCGCCGCCGCCGCCGCCGCGGCGACGACGTAGGCGGCCGCGGCGACGGCCGGCAGCCTGGACGCCTTCGCGCGCGGCACGGCCGGCAACTATACTTTCGCGCCGTGCAGCCGTCGTCCGACGTCCGTGTCAATCCCGGCCTGATCTGGCTCGACGAAGCGGACGCCCAGCGCGCCATCGCCGAGCGGGCGCGCGCCGGGGAGCTGAGCGGCGAGGAGGAGGCCAACCTCCGCAAGTTCGCCGCCGACGGCTACTTCATCACCCGCATCGACCTTACGGCGGCGGACGCGGCGGCGATCGACCGCGACGTCGACCGGCTGTGGGAGACGCGGCCCGCCGACGTCGCCTTCGCCTACGACTCGCCGCCCCGCCGCTTCAGCGACGCCGACCCCGCCCGCGACCGCAAGCCGCGCTACCGCATCCACGAGCTGCACTCGGCGTCGGAGACCGCGCTGCGGCTCTACCTTGATCCGACGATCCACCGCTACGCGGCGCTGATCCTCGGCGGCACGGCGGTGGCCAACCAGTCGCTCTACTTCGAGTACGGCAGCCAGCAGGCGCTGCACCGCGACTCGGTCGTGGTGCCGACGCCGCAGTTCGGCAAGCTCGTGGCGGCCTGGATCGCGCTCGAGGACATCGCGCCGACCTCGGGGCCGCTGGCCTACGTCCCGGGCTCGCAGCGCTTCCCGTTCTACGAGTTCCGCCCCGGCGAGCGCGTCTACAACCCGGCGGCGCACTCGGGCTCGGACGTCGAGGCGGCGGTGGCCTTCTACGACCGGGAGCTGGCGCGGAGCGGGCTGCCGGTCGAGCACTTCACCGCCCGCCGCGGCGAGGTCCTGGTCTGGCACTCGGCGCTGATGCACGGCGGCGCGCAGCCGACCGAGCCGGAGCGCACGCGCAAGAGCCTCGTCGTCCACTTCTCGACTTTGGGCGGCCAGACCACCCGCGAGTGCGCCGTCGCCGAGACCGTGGACGGCGTCCCCGGCGAGAGCGTCTACACGACCTCCGAGGTCCTCGAGCGCGCCGGCGCCCACGGCTTCGCCAACCCGCTACAGGGCCGGCCCCTGTACCGGCGCTAGAGAGGGCAGGCTCGGGCGGGACGGGGGGACGGCCCGCGCTCGCCGCGGCGGGTCCGCGGCGCCGGCCGCTTCCAGCTCGGGCCTGAGGTCGGCCTCGGAGAGCAGCTCGGCGTACCGCCCCAGCCGCCTTCTGAGGTTCTCGCGGTAGAAGTCCGGCAACTTCTCGCGGCGCCCTGCCGCAAAGGCGAGGAGCTCCGGGTCGCGGGCGAGCCGCTCCCGGATGCGGCGCAGCTCGACGAGCTCCGCGCGCATCCCCAGGCTGCGCAGGACGTGCAGGGTCCGCAGGATCGGATGCCGGGCGCTGCGCACCCGGCGCACCAGGAGCGCGCCCGCGACCATCGCGCGGTAGAGCCCGATCAGCAGGTCGTAGTAGGTGATCGGATCGTAGTGCCGCGGCCGGATGACCGTGTAGGGCGCGTAGTAGAAGGCGAAGGGCACCTCCCGCAAGACCCGCTCCTCGGCCAGGTAGCGGTCGTAGAGCGGAGTGCCGCCGAAGGGAACCGGGATGTTGACCGTCGGCCAGACGAAGGGGAGGCGGCGGATGAACTCCCGGGTCAGCGCCGCCGGCTCCTCGCCCTGATCACCGTCGGTGCCGAAGATGAAGTTGGCCTGGAGCCCGGGGACGTAGCGGTGCAGCTCCGCGAAGTGCTCGACGACACTCTCGAGCTTCTCGCGCCCGGTCGTGCGGCCGACGCCGGCCTTGTTCGAGTAGTCCGACCACGACTCGACGCCGGGCGCGACGTAGACGCAGTTCGTCTCCCGCAGCCGCTGCAGACGGGAGCCGCGCAGGACCGAGAGCGAGCTCTCCATGAGGTAGGGGTTGCGCCGCCCCGCGGGGATCTCCTCCATCAGGTCCATCAGTTCGTCGAACTTGACGCCGAAGTTCGGGTCGTGGAACGCCACCAGCACCCCCGGCAGGTGTTCGGAGACGTAGCGGAGGTCCGCCAGGAGCCGCTCGCGCGGCAGCATCGTGTAGTCGTTCTTCCAGTCGATGCAGAAGTCGCAGCGGTAGGGGCAGCCGAGGCTGGTCAGCAGCGAGACGTTGCTCAACCAGGACGGCCGCCCGCGGGTGAAGCAGGCGGTCGCGATCTCCGGCATCCGCTCCTCGACGCTCGGGACCTCCTCGAGGAGGTGGCCGCTGGAGACCACGCTGCCGGGGGCGAACTCCCCGCGCAGGATGCTCGCGACCAGCGGCTTGTCGCAGTCGTGGACGACGAGGTCGAAGAAACGGAGACTGTCGGTCGGGAAGGAGGTGGCGTGGGGACCGCCGAGGACGGTGAGCGTCCCGCGCCGACGGTAGAGCCTGCCGAGCGCGTAGGCGAGCGCGCTCGCCTGGGTGTAGGTCGCCACGAAGACGACGTCCAGGTCGTCCGGCAGCAGCTCCTCGGGCGGCGCCTGGCCGTAGAAGGTGGCGTAGTGGACCTCGTGCCCGAGCTGCCGGCACCAGACAGCGACCGCCTGCGGCGTGATGCTGGCGTACTGCCGCCTGAACCAGCGGTCGTACTGCCGCACGATCCATTCGCTCGCGACCTCGTCTCTGAGCACTTCCAAGACGCCTACACGCATGTCCAAACCCTCGCGCAGGAGAGCTCGCGCCCGTCCCGAGCACCGTCTAAGTTAAGACTGAAATCGCAGTTTATCCCAGGATGGCCCCGAGCCGCCTCGCCATCTACAATCCGATCTCTTCCTCCTCCGCGAGCACCCGGAAGCCGCGCGCCTCGATCGTCTTGCGCGCCGCGCTCTCGGGCTCGAGGGCCGGGTTCGAGTGGTTGAGGTGGGTGAAGGCGACGCGCAGCCTGCCCGCCTTCACCAGCGGCGCGAGGAGGTCCATCGTGTCGGCGATCAAGGGGTGGCCGATCGACGCCACGTCGCGCCCCGGCAGCTCGTCGAGGGAGTAGAAGGTGCCGTCGAGGAGCGCCTCGTCGACGCCGGCGAGCAGCTCCGGCAGCGGCCGCGTCCAGGCGCGCCAGGAGTCGGTGTCCGGCACGTAGAGGACGGTGCGCCGCGGGCCGCGGACGAGGAAGCCGAGCGTGTCGCTGTACTCGTCGCGGTGCGGCACCTGGAGCGGCGTCACCGAGACCCCGTCCTCCAGCGCCACCGGCTCGCCGGCGCGCAGCGCGCGCAGCTCGACGTTCTCCAGCTTCACGAGCTGGCTCCAGGGGCCGTTGCCGCGCAGGAAGTCGGCCATGCGCGGCGAGGCCCAGACCGGGAGGCGCCGGGTGTGGACCGTCTCGAAGCCGAAGAAGGCGAGCCCGAGGTAGTGGCCGACGTGGGCGTGGGTCAGGAAGACGCCGTCCACCGGCGCGCGGTCGACGCGCCCCGCGGCGGGGCGCCCGCGCAGCCGGGCCACTTGGTCGAGCTGCTCGCCGAGGTCGGGCGTGGCGTCGAGCAGGTACACCTTGTCGCTCGCCGGGAGGTGGAGGGCGAGGCTGGCGACGTGCCGGCTGAAGCCCGGCTCGCGCCGCGCCCGCTCGCAGCGCACGCAGGTGCAGGCGACGTGGGGCAGGCCGCCGTCTTGCACCGTGCCGAGCGCCACCAGCCGCGGCGCGCCGGCGGTGCCGGGCCGCGCGTCCGGCGGGTCGGTTGGCAGCGCCGCCGGGGCGGTGCCGAACAGGGCGGCCGCGACGAGGCCGGCGATCAGAGTTGACACGAGTTTCATGTGATAGAAGCGTAGCAGCATGCGAAAGGCCACTCTGCTCGCGCTCGCCCTGATCGCCGCGTCCGTTCCCCTCGCTGCACAACCGGTCCTGGTCAAGGACATCCGGACGGCGCCGGGTCCGGGCTCCGCGCTGCCCGACCACCTTTCCGACGCCGTGCCCCTCGGCGGCTTCCTCTACTTCCGGGGCAACGACGGGTTCTTCGGCTCCGAGCTCTGGCGGAGCGACGGCACCGCCGCGGGCACGGCGCTCGTCGCCGACCTCTGCCCCGGCCGCTGCGACGGCCTGCCCACGCGCTTCACCGCCGCCGGAGGGCTCCTCTTCTTCACCGCCTGGGACCCGGCTCAGGGCACGGAGCTCTGGCGCAGCGACGGCACGGCGGCCGGCACTTTCCCCCTGCTCGACGCCGCGCCGGGGCCGGACCCGGGCGACTACGCCTTCTTCGCGCGTCTCGGCCCTCGCCTCGTCTTCGCGACGCCGGCGGGCGAAGCGAGCTGGAGCCTCTGGACGAGCGACGGCACGCGCGCGGGGACACAACCCTTCACCGACGTCGAGGGCGTCGTCGCGCGGCCCCAGAGCCCGGCGGTCGCGGGGGGCGCCCTCCTCTTCGCCCATTTCGTCCCCGGACAGGGGTACGAGCTCTGGCGCACCAACGGCACCGCGGCGGGCACCGGGCCGGTGGCGGACATCAACCCCGGCTTCAGCGACGGTGTCGAGCCCTCGGGCTTCGCGCCCCTCGCGGCCGGTGGCAGGCTCTACTTCACGGGCAACGACGGGCTCACCGGCTGGGAGCCGTGGACGACCGACGGCACTGCCGCGGGAACGCGCCGCCTGGCCGACCTCGCTCCCGGGGCCGACTCTTCGCTCCCCTTCTCCTTCACCGTGCGCGACGGCGAGGTCGTCTTCACCGCGGAGACCGCGGCCACCGGCCGCGAGCTTTGGCGAACCGACGGCACGACGGCGGGGACGCGGCTCGTCGCCGACCTCCGCCCCGGGCCCCAGTCGTCGACGCCGTTCATCCTCGCTTCCGCCCGCGGCCGCTTGCTCTTCGCCGCCGACGACGGCGTGCGCGGCATGGAGCCAAGGGTGATCGCGCCGCACGGCGCCGTCGTCCGGCTCGGCGACCTCCAGCCAGGGGCGGCGGGCTCGGTCAACTTCCTGGTCGTGGGCGCCGCGGCGGGCGGGCTTCTCTACTTCGCCGCCGAGACGCCGGCGGCCGGCCGTGAGCTCTGGCGGACGGACGGCACCCCCGCGGGCACCCGCCGCGCCGCCGACCTCCATCCGGGGGCCACCGGCACGATCTTCGGGCGGCTCCACGCGGTGCGCGACCGGATCCTCTTCGCCTTCACCCGCCCGGGCGGCGGGTCAACCCGCCTAGGCGTGAGCGCCGGCGATCCGGCCTCGACCCGCGTCGTGGCCGAGATCGGCAAAGGGGCCGGCTCGAGCGATCCGCAGCAGCTCACCACGCTCGGGGGCCGCGTCGTCTTCGTGGCCGACGACGGCGTGCACGGTCCGGAGCCCTGGACGAGCGACGGCCTCCGCATCGGGACGGCGATCCTCGGCGATCTCGATCCGGGCGACTTCGGGATCGGCCCGACCGAGCTGACTGCCCCGTTTTTCGACAAAGCCATGTTCTTCACCGGCGGCGGCAAGGCGATCTGGTCGACCCGGGGGTTCCCCGGCGACGCCCGCCTGTTGCGCGGAGGCCAGCGTTTCCTCCACGGCCTCCAGCTGGTGTTCGGCAACGGGGTCTTCTTCGGCAGCGAGTACCGCGACGGCGCGCTGTCGCTCGTCGTCTGGCGGAGCGACGGCACGCCCCAGGGAACCCACCCCATGAAGACGGTGGTGCAGACCGAGCATCCCTCCGACATCGGCGCCGATTTTTTCGCCGTCTCCGCCACGGACTTCGCCCGCGTCTACTTCGTCCCGCACTACGTCCTCGACTTCGTCGACCGCGCCGGCGGCCTCTGGATCTCCAACGGCACCGCCGCCGGCACCTTCGAGGCGGTGCCCGATCCCTGCGGCGGCTGCCCGTCCCTCCACTCGCTGCGCCCGGTCGGGCACCTCGGCCGCCTCTTCTACCTGGCCGACGACGACCGCGACGGCCAGCTCAAGGGCGAGCTCTGGACCAGCGACCTCACCCCCGCCGGCACGCGCCGGCTCCTGGCGGCGGCCGACTTCGACGGACCCTTGCTGGCGATCCGTCAGCTCGTGGCGCTCGAGTTCGCGGTGCGCGCATTCTTCGTCGTCGAGGATCTCGATCACGGTGCGGAGCTGTGGACCAGCGACGGCACGCCGGAGGGGGCGTATCTGGTGGCCGACCTCCGTCCCGGTCCGGACTCCTCGGCGCCGGCCTTCATCACGCCTCTCGGTCACAGCGTCTACTTCACCGCCGACGACGGCGTACACGGCCGCGAGCTGTGGGTCAGCGACGGCACGGCGGAGGGCACCCGGATGGTGCGCGACCTCCGCCCGGGCTACCGCTCGTCGCTACCGCAGGCGCTGAGTGTGGGGACCGGCAACCTCGTCTTCGCCGCCGACGACGGCGTGCACGGCCTCGAGCCCTGGCGCAGCGACGGCACCTTCGGCGGCACCTACCTCCTCGGCGACGTGCTCGCCGGGCCGCGCTCGTCGTCGCCGCGCGATTTCGCGGCCGTCGGGAAGTGGATCGTCTTCAACGCCGGCCGCCCGGCGACCGGCTACGAGCTCTTCCGGCTGCCGAGGTTCGCGGCCTCCCCGCCGCTATAAAGCGGCTTTTACGAGAGGAGCGCGGAGACCTGCCTCGCCGCGCCCCGCCGCACGAAGAGCTGGACGTAGTCGCCGGAGGGTAGGCGCAGGTGCGCCAGCCGGTAGTCGCGGCGGAAGCGGTCGCTGCGGGCGAGGTCGCGCTCGTAGGAGCGGACCAGGTGCCAGGGGAAACGGTCGCCCGGCGCGGCCACCCGCGGCCCGTTGGCGAGCAGGACGAGCTCGGGCCGGCGCGCCAGCACGTAGGCGCCGTCGTGGCGCTGGTGGCCGGGGTAGACGTAGCTGCGGTCCGGCGCGGCGCGCGCGATGTGGCGGTCGGTCAGCCCCAGCATGTCGACGACCGGCAGCCCCGACCGGTACGGCAGGGCGCCGACCGGGCAGAGCGCGATGCGGGTGCCGGGGGGGACGGCGGCGCGCAGCGCCGAGCCCACCTCGGACCAGAACCTCACCCAGGTCCCTTCGGCGGCGACGGCGCGACGCTGCGCGGGGACCGTCGCGGCGAGGCTGGCGGCGACGACCAGCGCCGCGGCGGCGGCCGCGAGGAGGCGTGCCGGCCGCTCGCGGCGTGCGCCGGCCGCCGGGGCGAGCCGCGCGAGGCCGCGGCCGGCGAGGTGGCAGAACGACGGCAGCAGCGGCACGTAGAAGCGCCAGAGCGGGAAGCTGTCGCCGCCGCTCGCCGCCAGGGCGAGCGCAAAGGCGAGGAGGAAGAGGCCGGCGGCGCGCACGGGCGGCCATGCCGCGCCCGCGTCCTCCGCGCCGTCCTCGGGCGCGGGGCGCACGGCGGCGAGCACGGCCGCCGCGAGCAGCACCCCCCACCCTCCCGCGTTCCAGACGAAGCGGGTGAGGTCGGCGAGCCCCGCCGGCAGCGCGAAGTCGAGCGGCAGGAGCTTGGCGCGCGCCGAGTTGGCGATCCAGTCGCCGTGGTAGAGCCCGCGGAAGGCGAGCTGCAGGAGGAAGGCGCCGGCGGCGGTGACGGGCACCAGCCGATGGTGCCGGCCGAGCGGGGCGCGCCGCGCGACACGCAGCGCCCCGGTCCAGAGGAGCACCGCCAGGAGCCCCTCCGGCCGGGTCAGGACGAGGAGCCCCGCCGCGGCGTGCCGGCCGGCGCGGCGCGCCGCCGAGTCCGGCGGCACCAGGACCAGCGCGGCGACGAGGAACGCCGCCAGGGCGGTCTCGAGGCCGTTGACGGAGTGGTAGACGAAGGGGAACGAGAGCGCGAGGAGGCCGGCGGCGAGGAGGTCCGACAGGCGCCGCCGCGCGCCGACCAGGAGCACCGTGCCGGCGCCGAGCAGAGCGCCCAGCACCTTCGCCAGCACGGGCGGCGGCGCGCCGAGGGCGTCGCCGGCCGCGAGGAGCAGCACCCAGGAGAGGCCGCTGTAGCCCTCCACCCGCTCGCCGGGGTTGAAGACGAGCCCTTCGCCGACCGCCAAGTTCTGCGCGTAGCGGAAGCTGATGTAGGCGTCGTCGATCGGCGTCTCGCGCCAGACCAGCCAGCAGCCGGCGGCGTAGACGGCGAGGGCGGCGGCGAGCGCGACCGCGGCGACAGCGGCACGGACGGGGGAAGCGACCGCGGGCGGAGGGGCGGCCGCGGCGCGGTGGCGGGGAGCGGGCTTCCCCGCGGCACGTGATCGGCCGCGTCCCATGAGAGGTCGCGATCGTACCAGGGCCGCCCGCCGGAGCGGCTATGCTCCGCCGCCGTGCGCATCGTCTCGCTGGTGCCCAACGGCACGGAGATCCTCTTCGCGGTCGGCGCCGGCGACATGGTCGTTGGGGTGAGCCACGAGTGCGACTACCCCGCCGAGGCGCGGCGGCGGCCGGCGCTCACCGGCAGCGCGCTGGCCGCCGGGATGTCCGCCGCGGAGGTGGACCAGGCGGTGTCGGCGCAGGTGGGGAGCGGCGCCAGCCTCTACACGCTCGACGAGGCGCGGATCGCCGACCTCGCCCCCGACCTCATCGTCACGCAGGAGCTCTGCCCGGTCTGCGCCGTCTCGACGGCGCAGGTGGACGGCGCCATCCAGCCCCTCCCCCGCTGCCCGGAGCTGCTGTCGCTCGATCCGCGGACGCTCGCCGAGGTCTTCGCCGACATCCGCCGCGTCGGCGCCGCCGTCGGGCGCGCGGCGGAGGCCGCGGCGCTGGTCGGGCAGCTCGAAGAACGGCTCGCCGCGCTCCGCGCCATGGCGGCCGGCCGCCCCAGGCCGCGCGTCCTGGCGCTCGAATGGCTCGACCCGCCGTTCGCCGGCGGCCACTGGGTGCCGGAGATGGTCGCTCTCGCCGGCGGCAGCGACGCCGCCGCCTCTCCCGGCGGCCCGTCGCGGCGGCTGACCTGGGAGGAGGTCCGCGCCACCGACCCCGACGTCATCGTGGCGATGCCCTGCGGCTTCGACGAGGAGGGCGCCCGGGCGCAGATCGCGGCGATGAGCGGCCGGCCGGAGTGGGAAGAGCTGCGGGCGGTGCGCGCCGGGCGGGTCTTCCCGGTCGACGCCAACGGCTGCTTCAGCCGCCCCGGCCCGCGACTGGTGGACGGCATCGAGACGCTGGCGGCGCTGCTCCGCTCAGGCTGACCCGGCGCCGCGCAGCCAGGCGATGACCTCGGCCTCGACCGGCTCGGGAAAGCCGCAGTGGCCGCCGACCGCGCGCCAGCGCACGTCCACCCGCCCGTCGGCGAAGCGCTCGAGGCTCGGCCGCACCGCCGCCGCCGGCACCATCGGGTCGCGCGCGGCGCCGAGCCAGAGCGCCGGCAGCCGCAGCTTCCCCAGGATGGGCCCGACGCTCGTCCGCGCGTAGTAGTCGGAAGCGCCGGCGAAGCCGTGGCGCGGCGCCACGATCCGCTCGTCCCACTCCCTGAGGTGGCCGATCCGCGCCGCTTCGCGCGGCGGCAGCGGCCCCGGCCGGCGGGCGGCGCAGGCGGCATAGATCTCCTTGAGGCCGCCGAGCACCGAGCGCCGATAGGCCCAGAGCGCCGGCCGGTCGATCGCTTCGACGGCGACCGCGAGATCGAGCGGGGCGCACACCGCCGCCACCGCCGCGAGGCGCGGGTCCGCGTCCTCGGTCGCCAGCCGTAGCGCCAGGTGACCGCCGAGCGACCAGCCGAGCAGCAGGATGCGCCGGAAGCCCGCGACCTCCGGGCTCGCCAGCGCCGCGTGGAGGTCGGAGGTCAAGCCGGCGTGGTAGAAGTCGCGCTCCCGCCGGTCCGAGCCGCGGAGGTTGAGCCGCAGCGTCGCGAGCCCGGCCGCCTGCGCGGCGCGCGCCGTCCGGATCACGCCGGGGCTGTCGCAGCAGCCGGAGATGCCGTGGAGGATGACGAGCAGGTCGCCGCCGTCCCCGTCCTCCGCCGCCAGCCTCCCGCTCAGCCGCACCTGTCCCACCGCCGGGTCGTCGACGAACGCCTCCCAGGGCCGCGAGGGCGGCGGCTCCTGCGGCCGCCAGCGGTGGTGCAGGCGCGGCGCGACGGTCCAGTAGTGGGCGTGGAGGTCCACGGCGGCGGGGATGCTACCCCGGCCCCGTCCTGTTCAAGTGACGAATAGCCATAAGGGTGGCAGCCCCCTTGCACGGTCCGGCAGCCGAACCGACAAGGAGACCTGCGATGAGAGCGAGAGAGAGATCGAAAGGCTTCGCCCTGGCCCTGGCGCTCGCCGCGGCCGCGGCGTGCTTGCTGCCCGGGCCCGCCGCCGCCGACATCGACCCCGGCGTCCGCGCCGGCCTCTACACCGACGTGGAAGAGGGGTTCATCGGCGTCGAGCTGCTCACCGACATCAGCCGCAAGTGGTTCTTCAACCCCAACCTCGAGTACGTCTTCGTCAACGACGGCTCGCTCTGGACGCTCAACGCCGACGCGCACTACGACTTCGACGTCGAGACCCCGCTGGCGATCTGGGCCGGCGGCGGCCTGGCGGTGATCTTCCGCGAGTTCGACGACCCCCGCCTGCAGCGCCTCAACGAGGACGACACCGAGATCGGCCTCAACCTGATCGCCGGGGCGGGCGCCAAGCGCGGCGCGATCCGCCCCTACGTGCAGGGGAAGTTCGTGATCGCCGACGAGACCGAGGCGGTCATCGCCGTCGGTCTCCGCTTCCACTAGGCCGCAGGCGCGCGGCCCTACGGCGCCGAGGCGTCGGCGGCGGCCGCCGCGCCGCCGCCGGCGATCCACTCGTCGATGTTGCTCTCCAGCACGGCGAGCGGCACGGCGCCGTTGCCCAGCACCTCGTCGTGGAAGGCTCGGACGTCGAACTTCGCCCCCAGCGCCTTCTCGGCCTTGGCGCGCAGCTCCTTGATCTTGAGCTCGCCGATCTTGTAGGCCAGCGCCTGCCCGGGCCAGACGATGTAGCGGTCCACCTCGACGGTGATGTCGTGCTCGGCTTTGCCGGCGTTCTGCTTGAAGAAGTCGATCGCCTGCTCGCGCGTCCAGCCCAGGGAGTGCATGCCGGTGTCCACCACCAGGCGGACGGCGCGCCACATCTCGTAGGTGAGCTGCCCGAACTTGGCGTAGGGGTCCTTGTAGAAGCCCATCTCCTCGCCCAGGCTCTCGGCGTAGAGGCCCCAGCCCTCGACGAAGGCGGTGTAGCCCTGATAGCGCCGCCAGGCCGGCACGTCCTCGAGCTCCTGCGCGATGGCGATCTGCAGATGGTGCCCCGGCACCGCCTCGTGCAGGGTCAGCGCCTCCATCTCCCACTTCGGGCGCGACTTGAGGTCGTAGGTGTTGGCGTAGAAGTAGGCCGGGCGCGCGGCGTCGAGCGAGCCGGCGTTGTAGTAGGCCGTGGTCTGCGACTTCTCGGCGTAGGCGGGGACCGGGATGACGCCGTACGGCAGGCGCGGCAGCTTGCCGAAGAGCTTGATCAGCTCGGGGTCGGCGCGCTTGGCGACCTCACGGTAGGCGGCGATCAGGTCCTCGGGCTTGTCGAAGAAGAACTGCGGGTCGGTGCGCAGGAAGGTCAAGAACTCCGCGAAGCTCCCCTTGAAGCCGGTCTTGGCGATGACCGCGTCCATCTCGCCGCGGATGCGCTTGACCTCGGAGAGGCCGAGCTCGTGGATCTGCTGCGGCGTCAGGTCGGTGGTCGTGGACTGCTCGGCGTTGAAGGCGTACCAAGCCTGGCCGTCGGGCAGGGCGTTCATGCCGATCGTCTCGCGCGAGCCGGGGATGTAAGTCCCGACGAGATACGCGTGCAGCTTCTCGTAGGCCGGGCGGATACGCGTGGTGAAGGCCTCGGCGGCCTCGCGCCGGAGGCGCTCCTGATCCGCTGCGGGGATCGATTCGGGCAGCTCCTTGAAGGCCTCGAGGAGCGGGCTGGCGGCCGGGTCGTCGGTCAACAGATTCTGCACCTGCTGCGGCACGTCGCGCAGGGTGACGCGCGGCGGCGTGACGCCGGCAGCGAGGCCCTTCTCGAGCAGGACCAGCGTCTGCTCGACGACCGTCGGCACCTCGCGCAGGCGGGCGAGGATGTCCTCGGCCTGCTGCAGGTTGGTCTTCGGCATCTGCACCAGCATGTCGGCCGGCCCCTGCTGCACGCCGCCCATCTGGTTGATCGCCAGGTACTCGCCGGGGAAGCGGTCCCCCTCGACGGCGCTCTGGACTTCGCGCTGGAAGAGGTCGTAGTTGACGCGGTCGGCCTCCGAGAGCTTGGCGCGGTCGACCGACTCCAACGCCCGGGCGGCGAGCGGCAGGAGGGCGTCCCGCGCCTCCTGCGCGGCCAGCGACTGGTCGGTCCAGCGGTCGTTCTGGCCGGGGAAGCCGACGTAAGTGGCGAACTCCGGGTGCTCGTGCATCGCGAAGTCCCAGTAGATCGCGAACAGCTCCTTAAGGCGCTCGGTATCGGATTGAGTGGGCGGCTTGCTCCCCTTGGCGGCGATGAACTGCTCGAGCTTGGGCTTGAACTCGGGGGCGACGGTGCGCGGGGGGGCGGCAACGGCGGCGCCGGCGGCCAGCAACAGGGCGCAGGCGAGCGGCAGGGTCTTCGTCATGGCGAGGCTTCTCCTAGTTTGCGGCGTGCGAGCTTGATACGCAGAAAACGGCGGGGGGTTTACCGCATGCGGCGGCCTTCGCCGAAGACCACCTCCAAGCTGAGGCGCTTCCCGTCGCGCTCGACGACCGCTGTCGCCTTCTCCCCCGGCTTGGCGGCGCGGAGCACGAACATCAGGTCGTGGATGGTCTGGATCGGCGAGCCGCGGAGCTCGACCAGGAGGTCGCCCCTGCGCAAACCCCCCGTCTCGGCAGGGCTCCCGGGGCGGACGCCGGCCAGGAGCACCCCGGGGCGGCCGTCGCCGGCGTAGTCGGGGACGGTGCCGAGGGAGGCGCCGTAGCTGCGGACGTCGCCTTGCGGCGGCGGCGACGGAGTGGCGCGGTAGGTCAGCGCGGCGGGTCGGCGGGAGAGCTCGGCGGCGACGTCGGCGACGACCGCCGCCACCCGCGCCCCGCCGGCGGCGTTGACGCGCTCGGCGTCGTCGCTTGGCCGGTGGTAGTCGGGGTGGGTGCCGGTGAAGAAATGGAGGATCGGCACCCCGGCGGCGTAGAACGGCGTGTGGTCCGAGGGCCCGTAGCCGTCGCCGGAGAGGCTGCACGCGAGGCCGGCCTTCTCGCACACCGGCGGCACCAGCGCCGGCCATTCGTCGGCCGACTCGCCGCCCAGGATCGTCAGCTTGTTGCCGCGCAGCCGCCCCACCATGTCGAGGTTGAGCATGGCGAGAAGAGCGTCCGGCGCCAGCCCGGTGGGCGGCCGGCGGACGAAGGCGGTCGAGCCGAGGACGCCGCGCTCCTCGCCGGAGAAGGCCACGAACCAGACGTCGCGCCCGAGCTCGCCGCGGCGCTCGGCGAGGAGGCGGGCGATCTCGAGCAGCCCGGCGGTGCCCGAGGCGTTGTCGTCGGCGCCGTTGTGCGGCTCCTTGGCGTCGGGCTCCAGCGACCCCGGGCCGCCGAGGCCGACATGGTCGTAGTGGGCGCCGACGAGAACGGGCGCGGCGCGCTCGCGGCCGCGCAGCACGCCGACCACGTTGACGGCCGGCTCGGTCCGGCGCGCCAGCTCGACGGCCACCCGCGCCTCGCGCTCGACGCCGAAGTCGAAGAGGCGTGCGCCGGCGGCGCGGGAGAGGAAGACCACGGGGATGCCCGCGTCCCCCTCGGCGCCGAACCCTTCGACGCGCGGCTCGGGGAGAGGCGCCTCGGCCGGCAGCTCGGCGCCGGGCTCGGCGGGAAGCGGAAGATCGACGACGAGGAGCGCCACCGCGCCGTGCTCGCGGGCGTTCCAGGCCTTGTAGCGCAGGTCGCCGTAGCGGCGCTGCGCCTCGTCACCGGCGAACGGGCCGCTCTCGGGGGTGAAGCGGCGGACGGCGACCACCCTGCCGCGCGCGTCCAGGCCGGTGTAATCGTCGACCCCCAGCTCGCCGGCGGTGATGCCGTAGCCGGCAGCGACCACCGGCGCGATCACGGCGTGCGTGGCCGAGAAGCCGGCCGGCTGGAGATCGGCGCGCGCGACGGCGGCGCCGTCGATGGCGACCTCGGTTCCCTCCCCCACCGCGACCTCGACCGGCACCTCGAAGCGGTGGAAGAAGCCCCCCTCGTCGCCGGCCGGCTCGAGACCGAGCGCCGCGAAGCGGGCGGCCAGCCAATCGGCCGCCTCGGCGAGGCCGCGCGTGCCGATGCCCCGCCCCTCGCGGGCGTCGGCGGCGAGCCAGCGGACGTCGGCGGCAAACCGGTCGGCAGGCGAAGCGGCTGCCGTAGAGCCGGGAGGGGGCGCCCCCGGGGGGCCGGGGGCGGTGAGATCAACCCATCGCGCGACGAAGACATTCGTCTCCCCCGGTTTAGCCTGGTTGCGGTTCGAGGCGAAGGCCAGCCGCGTGCCGTCCGGCGAGAACATCGGGAAGCCGTCGAACCCCGGCGTCCAGGTGATCCGCTCGAGGCCGCTGCCGTCGAGGTTGACCGCCCAGAGGTCGAACTCCCGCCCCTGCGGGTCGCCAGTGTTGGAGGAGAAGATCACCCGCTGGCCCGAGGGGAAGAAGGAGGGGGCGAAGGAAGCGGCGCCGAGGTAGGTGATCTGGCGCGCCTCGGAGCCGTCGGCCTCGGCGGTCCAGAGCTCGAGCTTGCCGGGGCGGACGAGGCCTTGCGCGAGGAGGCCGCGGTAGTCGTCGAGCTCGGCGCCTTCGCGCGGCCGCGAGGCACGCCAGACGATCCTGGAGCAGTCGGGCGAGAAGAAGGCGCCGCCGTCGTAGCCGGGAGCGTCGGTCAGCCGGCGCACGTTCTTGCCGTCGGCGTCCATGCGGTAGAGCTCGAGGTCGCCGTCGCGCGTCGAGGTGAAGACGATCGAGCCGTCCTTGGCGCAGACGGTCGACTCGGCGTCGTAGGCGGCGTTCTCGGTCAGGCGCACCGGCTCGGAGCCGTCGGGGCGCGCGAGGAGGATCTCGTAGCTCTCGTAGACCGGCCAGACGTAGCCCTGCGCGCGGTCGGGAGGAGCGGGGCAGGCGTCGCCGGCGACGAGGTGGGTCGAGGAGTAGAGGACGCGCGAGCCGTCGGCGGTGAAGTAAGCGCAGGTCGTACGCCCGGCGCCGCTCGAGACCGGCACCGGCGCGCCGCCGCCATCGACATTCATTCGATAAATCCGGTCGCACCCTTCGTCCAGCCCCCGCGCCTGGAACACCAGCTCCTTGCCGCCCGGCGACCAGTACGCCTCGGCGTTCTCGCCCCCGTGCGTGAGCTGCCGCAGGTCGCCGAGATGCACCTCCCGCGGCTCCACGAGCGGCGCGCCTCCGTTGGCACAGGCGATCTCCGGCGCCACCAACAGCGCAGGCAGCAACAGGATCGACGCGGAGCTACGTTTCGGCATGGATCTCTCGCGGGGGGCCTTCGGTAGGATGAGCGGACCGGCGACGGATCCTACCCCACCCGGCACCCGATGAGCCGCTTCCATCTCTCGCTCTGCCTGCTCCTCGCGCTCGCCTGCTCCGGGGGTGAGCTGGAGTCCGGCGACGGGCCGGCGACGTTGGGGGCGGAGGGGCGGGATCTGGAGGAGGGGGGCGGGGTGGCGCTGGCGGAGGTGGAGGCGGAGGGGCCGGCCGAGCGCGCCGGGCTGCGCGGCGGGGACCTCCTCGAGAGCCTCGACGGGCGGCCGGTCGCGACCGTCTGCGAGCTGGAGCAGGCGCTTGCCGAGCGGCGGCCAGGGGACGAGGTGCGGCTCGCCGTGCAGCGCGGCGGCAAGAGCATGGAGAGGACCGTGCGCCTGGCGAACGCCGTCGCCCTCGCCACCCACGGCTGCGACGCCGACCGCGCCGCAAGCTGCCACCGCCTGGGCCACCTCCACCTCGAAGGCCGCGGCGTCTCCGAGGACGCCAAGCGCGCCGGCGAGATCTTCTTCGACGCCTGCACCGACGGCCACGCCGCGGCCTGCGCCGACCTCGCCCTCCTCGCTCTCGACGGCAAGGGCGTCCCGCGCGACGAGCCGCGGGCGCGGCTCCTCGCCGAGCGCGCCTGCGACGGCGGCGACGCCGCCGGCTGCACCCATCTCGCCTTCCTCCACGCCACCGGCCGCGGCGGGCCCGCCGACGACCGCCTCGCCACCGACCTCTACCGCCGGGGCTGCGACGGCGGCAACGCCTCGGCCTGCTTCAACGTCGGCCTGATGTACGAGAAGGGGCGCGGCGTACGGGCCGACCCCGCGCTGGCGCTCCTCGGCTACACCCGCGCCTGCGAAGGCGGCAGCTCGCTCGCCTGCACCAACCTGGGCTACCTCTACGAACATGGGGTGGGCACGCCGCGCGACGAGGTCTGGGCCGCGGGCTTCTACCGCCGCGGCTGCGAAGGGGCGCCCTGCCGGCCGGGCGATCCCAAGGGCTGCTTCAACCTCGGGATCTTCCAGCGCGACGGGCACGGCATGGCCGCCGACAAGGCCGCCGCCGCCGCGCTGTTCGAGCGCAGCTGCGCCGCCGGCGAGGCCCTCGGCTGCGCCAACTTCGCCGATCTCCTGGCGGCCGGCGACGGCGTTCCCCAGGACGAGCGCCGCGCCGCCGCGCTCTTCCGCCGCGCCTGCGAGGGGGGCCACACGCTGGCCTGCCGCAACCTGATCCTGCTCTCGGAGGAGGGCGCCGCCGAAGAGCCCGCCGACGTCTCCGGCGTTGCCGCCCGCTTCCGCCGCGCCTGCAACGCCGGCGACGCGGAGGCCTGCCACGAGCTGGCGGTGCTCTACGACGACGGCACCGGCGTCGGGCGCGACCCGGCGCGGGCGGCGGCGCTCTACGAGACTGCGTGCGAAGGAGGCGAGGCGCGCGGCTGCGTCAACCTCGGGGTGATGGCGGCGACGGGGAGCGGCGTGCCGGCCGACGAGGCCCGCGCCGTCGCCCTCTACCGCCGCGCCTGCGACGGCGGCGAGGCGCGCGGCTGCTACAACCTGGCGGTCCGCTACGCCGACGGCCTGGGCCTGCCGCAGGACGCCTACCGCGCCGCCGACCTCTACCAGCGGGCCTGCGACGCCGGCGACCTGCTGGCCTGCGTCAACCTGGGCACGATGCACGCCGAAGGCAACGGCGTCATCCAGGACCACGGCCGCGCCGCCGCCCTCTATCGCTACGCCTGCGAAGGCGGCGAGGCTCTCGGCTGCGCCAACCTGGAGCGGGCGCCGGCGGAGCTGCCGCCCTCGCGGTGAGCATCCCTCTAGCCGTTGTTCCCCGTTTCCGGGGAGCATTGCCACGTGTCTTCAATCCCCCGGCTGTTCATCCGATGCGCCGGCACCTCGATCGTGATCTCCGGGAAGTCCGAGAACCGGTCATCCGGCTTGGGGACGAAGTCGAACTCGTGGACGAGGTACATGAAGCGCTGAGAGCAGTGCACCGGCGCGGCTTTGTATCCGAAGCGGTGAGACTGCTCTTCGTAAGCTTCGACGGGTTCGCGCTCACCCAGCTCCTCGCGCGCCCGCGTCCGCGCAGCCTCCAGGCTGATGGTCGCCTCCGGTAAGGAAGCGACAATGCGTCGGCCGACCCAGGCGGCGGTCAAGACGGGCGGGACCGAACGCTCGCAAGCCCCAGGATCTGCTGCCGCAGGGGGTGGAACGGCACCGCGTGGACAATAGGCGAACAGCCACTCAGCGCCCTGCCCAAGGACGGGGTATCGAACGCCTTGAACCTTAACGATCCCCTCAAGGGCCAGGTAGAAACACTTGGTGCGACGGTCTATCTCACCGGCTCCTAGCCCTCCTGTCACCGCATTGCTCTCGGACACGCCGTCGATTTGCATCGTGAGGGCCTTGACGAGCGGCGTGATGGGGTGCACGTCCGGGACGGCGCTCACGCCCGCAGTCCACTGTTCTCCGCTTAGACCGAAGACCTCGAACAGCTCGGTTAAAGCCTCTCCGGAGCCGAGCCCGACCCCAGCGGGCGCCAGGCCGGCGCCGCCTCGCGGCCGCCAGCTCACGACGAACGCGCCGCTGTCCCTCTGGCGTTTGACACAGAGGTCGCGCCCGTCCACAGAGGTGCCGGCAAACTCCTGGAGCAGTGGGGGGCTCGCGAGGGCTTCGGCGGCGGCCTGGAGCTCAGCTACCGAGGCGCCACGGAAGCCGAAGGGCAGACGCGGCAGGTTGTCCCAGTCAATGCCTGCGAAGGGCGGCGGCGGTGGTGTGACATCGAGTTCGAGGACGGGACGGTGTCTAGCTTCGGAGCCGTCATCTAAGACCGTCCCGACCTGTGCCGGGAGCGATAACCTGTCGACCGCCTCCTGTACGCCAGGCGGCAACTCGACTTCGTGAATAGGGTATTGGATGTACAGGCGGGGCGACGGGATATCGGCGTTTTGGTCGGTGACGAAGTCCGCATCGTAGAGCGGGCTATGCTCGGGTCCAGCACCTCCGCGAGTCATGCACAGAGGCACACGGTAACCGTTGGCAAGACCGAGGATGAACGAATCGGCCACCGGCAAGCCCGCCATGAGCTTGTAGTGCCAGCTGGGTGCCATGGGGAAGTTTGAACCGCCGCCCCCTATCTTCGTCGAACCACCGCAGGCGAGGCGGAGCTTCGCGTTGAGTGGGATGCGCGGCACTGCAGTGCTGCCGTAATTCGTGGCGAAGTCCCGAAAGACGTTCGCCTGATCCAAGGCCTGCGGATCGAATTCCTGCGGCGCCAGATAGTCTGTGGCGGTGCTCGTCGGAGAAAGAGAGGGGATCTTTCGCAATGGCCCGTGCGCCATGACTTGGCAGCTCAACAGCCATAAATATCGGGTTAGCTCGTCCCCAAGAGAGGTCTCACTGGATTCCATTTCCTGGGCCACTCTCACATCCCATTTCCTTGGTTCTCCATGTCCCGAATAGAAGACGAGGTGCCCGTGCTCCAAGCCCTGTAATCTGTCCTCGTCGGCGCCTCCAGAGCGGGCGTCACGGAAGAAGGGTCGACAGTCCTCATCCGGCTGCGGACACTGCTCGTGAACAAGGCGTGCTTGCCAGCTTTCTGGAACCCGGAGGAATGGCTGGCGAGCGCAGGGCGCGGCACCCGCTAGGCTGGCGCTGGTGCAACCGGGATTCTCGCCGTGCAGGAACTGGTGCACGACAATGCCGCCCTCAGGGCTGCTATCGGCAGTGGCGACGACCTCGAACTGTTCTTCGTCGTCGGGACTCGTCGTAGCCGAGGGCGTCCGGGAACTAGTGCAAGCCAGCCACCCGCTGGTCGCCATTGCGAGCGTAGCGAGTGCTCCGAGCCTTGCGAACCGGGCGCGAGGCCACCGTTTCTCTCCGCCGTCGAGCCGACTCATCCCAACCCCTTCACGGGGCACCTGTCGCCGCCGAAGTCGCTCTCGCCCCCAGGAAAACGGCAAGGGAAAAAGTGCCTGTCGCAACTTCCTGCATTGGCCAACAGCCGGTAGAACCAACGATACGCCTCGAGATGTTGACGAGAGAGTTCGCTGCAGGGATCAGTGTGTTGGCCAAGTGCCTCCTCCATAACATTGAGGACTTCGACCGTGACCTTCCCTCCCGGCGTTGCGGGACGTACCTTCAGAACCTGGTTGCCAGGGAGGAGAGTGATCGTGACGGGCTGCGTTGTAGACTGTGTGACCTCAATCTCCTCAGCGAGCCTGGCCACCGGATTGGTGCAACCGTTCTCGGCCGGTGTCTTGAAGCCGTATTGGAGCGTCGCTCCCTCGCAGTTCAGAGGGCTCGCAAGGAACGTAGTGCCGAAGTCGATCAGGACCCGAGCGATCAGAAATCGTTCTCTCTCCGGCACTCGACCATCGGAGTCAATGTAGTTATTCGCAACCACATCGAACGCCGCGTAGTCACCAACGGCCCCTCCCCTAACGTCGAAGAGCTCCTCTTTCGTGGAGAGAGCTACGTCGTCTGTGGTGCCCGGACCCGGCACACCAGTTGCGATGCGGAGGTCCTTCTCGTCGATCAGGAAGGGCCTGGAGACGTCGACCGGTACTCCATCCAGGTCCACTGTCGCACCCGTAAACCGAAGCGCTGGGTGATGCGGCGGCACGCGCGCCCTAAGCTGTCCGATCGAAGGGCCTTCGTCGCCAATGCACGGCGGCAGATCCTCGCTGGCGTGGCTGCCCGGAATGTACTTGGCGTCCGGAAGCAGCGCCCAGACGACGGGCCTCCCTTGGAGCTGTGCCTTGGCGAAGGCGATGAGTCCCGCGAACGTCACGTTCAACGTGTATGGTTCGATTGCCTCCGCCGTCGCCACCGACTCCTCTGATGGCGTAGCACGGTCCGGCGCATCCCTTCTGCATGCCAACACGGGCAAAAGAACTAGTAGGAGAATGGCCTTCCTCGACATGTGGAATCCCTCCTCGTCGCGCTCGTCACGAAGCTGTGACGAAGCTAGTTTCTGCTGGCGCGGAGTGCGCAAGCAGCCCTGGCCTCGGAGCCCTACCTCAACGCTTGGTTTGGACGGACAGCGCTTTGTCTTTTCCGCCGCCGCCGCGGAACAGCTGGAATGCTGCCCAAGTCCGCGAACCTCGCGCATCGGAGCGGAGGAGCGCCAGTTGTGCTGCACGCAGCGCCCTATCTGTCGGCTGGCCGGCCGCGAGCTCTCGATGCAGCAGGTCGAGAAGCAGGGCCGCGCCCTCGTCCGGCACATCCCAGGCCGCGGTCACAACGTCGGGAACCCCGCGCGCGAGAAAGGTGGCCGCGAGGCCCGCGACTTCCGCCGTGTCAGGATAGGTAGCGAGGCCGGTTGAGCAGGCACCGAGGATCACCAAACGCAGTCTTTTCAGCGCGGCCGGCGGTAGATCGTCTGCGGTGAGAAGCCCCGATTCCTCACCGACCCCTCGCGGCGCATCGGGCGCAAGGAGGAGTCCCCCGCGCTCCGGGACCTGGGCATTGACGATCCCATGCCCGTCGAAGTGCAGGAGATCGCAGCGGCTGAGTGCTCTGATGACGGCGGGAACCGTCGCGTCGGGGCCGGTGAGCAGCTCGGACTCGGGGTAACGCGCCATGTGCGCGGCGACGAATTCTTGCGCTCTGCCCAAGCGAGATAGCCTGGGGAAACGTTCGCGATCGAACGCGGGGTCGGAGACAAAAAGTGCACGAGGGGCCGAGATAGGGTGGGGAAGAGGTCCAGCCGTGCCTTCTGCCAAGAGTGCCAGGCTCGGGGCGTAGCTCAACGTGAAACGCTCGATAAAATACGGCGCGTCAGGCACTGTTCTCAGTGCGGCGAACGGCAGGGCGACGAGGAGCTCGTCCGGAATGATCACGACGGAGGTTTCGTCCGGTTGTGTCAGGAGGCGCTTCGGCAAGATCGTTCTTGCCAGCGCTTCACAGCCGGTGCCGGAGCCCCGCGTCGCGTCTCCGGCCATCAGCGATGTGCGGCAGCGTTGCGCTTGATGGGCAAGGTCTGCGGCGGCGGCAGGGTGTTGCTCGAGCTCCAATCGGCCGTGCTGCAATGTCCAAACGAGCAGCCTGTTCGACAGGTGCCCATAGCGCACTACGAGGACATCGGCCGGAACGCGATGCAGGGCTGACATCCCAACTCCCGCCACGTCCGCCAGCAACCGATTGCTGCTCCGCTCGAGGACGTCGAGCGCCGCGGCGGCATCCTGAAAGACGTCGAGCTCCAAGCGGATCAAATCCTCGAAGAGGCCGCGGGCCTCGCCGACGAAGCGGGCCCGGTCCTCCGGCAAGGCAATCTCGAGGCGCTGGCGTTCGATTTCCGCGACCCCCTGTTGCAGGTCGGCGCGCGCCGCTGCGGGCCGCCGCAGCTGGAGCTGCACCTGGGCGCGCAGCCGATGCAGCTTCAGGACTTCGATCTGATCGCCGAGCGAGCTGGTACCCGAATAGAAGGCGAGAGCCCGATCGACTGCGGCCAGATCCTTCCGGGGTCTTGCCGCTGCGAGAAGTAAGCGTTGGACATCGATGTCGACCCGAATGTCGCGCTTGCTCTCGTCGTCGGCTTCCAGTCGGGACCAGAGCTGCTCCGCGCGATCGAGATCTGCTGTCGCCTTCGCAGTCTCCCCCATTTCGTCGAGCAATCCAGCGCGCCCAATGAGTGTGTAAGCGAGTAGGGCGGTCTCACCAGTCGCGCGCGCCGCCCGCTCCGCAGCCCTCATCTGCTCGGTCACGAATCGGAGTGCCGCGGCCCGATAACCTTGGCGTCTCAATGCCTGGGCCGCTTCCTGGAAAATCGTGAACAGCCTCTCGGGGTCTTCTACAGCGCCCCTCGCTTGCAGCGCTGCCATTCGCTCGCGCCAAGCTTCCCGACGTGCGCCGCCGAACTCATAGTTCTTGGCCCGCAGTGAGCGCAGGTACACAACATGCCCCGTTTCTCCGAGTCGGGAGAAGCGGTCGATCGCCGCGGCGTAGCGCAGGTCAGCTTCGACGAACCGCGCTTGCACCATGCGCACGAGGCCGAGCATCCACTCGCACCTCCCCTCGAGGGCTAGCGCTGAGAGGCGCCGCGCTTCCTTGCGCAGAGGGAGCAGGATGCTCTCGATGCGAACGAAGTCCTTTGCGAAATACGCGCAGACGGCCTCGTCGAGTCGCACCCAACCGACGAACGGAGTGCCGGTCGCGCTGAGGGAACGTTCGGCTGACGCCAGAGCCTCTGCTTCGCACTGGGAGAAGATGGCCGTGCCACGAATCGCGTGGAAGGTCCTATGCCCGCGTTGGAGTTGGAGAAGTTGGCCACGTCGGCCCTGTTGCAGCGCTTCTCGAATCGTCCGCACGGAGTCACTCAGAAGACGATCCTTGCTCCGCTCTCTTAATCGTGTGCCGATCTTTTCTGCTTCGGCCAGCCGCTCTTCAGCTTTCTGCGACTCACCCCGCATCCTCTGAGCGGCCCATTCTCCAAGCAGCCACTCACCTCGGCGCCGCAGTGCGAGGGGGGAGCTCTGCGTTTGCGGCGCGACTTTGGGTCGGCGCCGAAGTGCGTCCGGACTTCCCGGGAGGCGCCGCCATGTTTCCGGGGCATCGCTCCACAAGGAAAGGCACTGGAGCGCGTAAGCGCGATTGAAGAGAGCGGCGGGTCCGAGACGGGAATTGGCGCCGGCGCGCTCGAGGACCTCGAGCGCAGCGGCAAGCTCGCCGGTGGCGCCGTCCACAGTGGCTCGAAGAAGATGGGCGACGGCGAGATCGTTGAGAAGCTCCGGCGATTTCGGAGCCCTCGCAAGAGCGGCTTCGAGAAGCTGAATCAGTCGATCGCGGCCTCGTGGCGTCGGATCCGCGACGAGTATCCACAAAGCTCGCACTCTGAGCGCCGCCGCTTCGTGGCGTGGAGAGGTTCTGAGCTGCTCGAGCTCTCGGGCGAGAATGCGGAGACGACGTACGTCTGCCACACTTACTTTGTGGGGAACGCTCCCAGGATCGAGTGCGCGTGGACAGGAGCGGGCGACAAAAGGATTGAAGGCCGATTCGCCGACTGCGGTGCCGCTGAACCGAGGCAGCGGCGCCGCGAATTCATCGACGGCGCCGAGGACCTCAGCCTCCAGCACCGCGAGGTCCTGCTCACCGCCTCGCGGGCGGCAGGAGGGAACCAGTGCCAGGCACACGGCGAGTAGGGCGGCCCGATGCTGCCCCGGCCTCGCCTGCGTTTCGCGCACGCCCGAGTGTAGCCGCAGCCGCGGCCGACCCGTCTAGTTGAAGTCCTTCCCTTCCGTCAGCATCTTGACCGCCCGCTCGAGCGACTGCTTGTTCTGCGGGTCGGGGGCCTGGGCCAGCGCCGTCTTCGCGTGCTCCAGCGCCGTCTCGTACTCGCCGAGCGCCGAGTGGGCGCGCGCCAGGCCGACCTCGGTCGGCCAGACGCCCGGGTAGCGCTTGGCGTTGTGCTTGAAGACCTCGACCGCCTCCTTGACCTTCCCCTGCCCCTGGAGCTGGCGGCCCAGCATGTGGATGTCGACCGCCGAGGCCGACGGCAGGTCGAGCGCCTTCTTGACCGCCTGGTGCGCCTCCTCGCTCCGGCCGAGCTTGTCGAGGACCTGCGCCTTGGTCGTCAGGGTGGAGATGGTCTCGCGCCCCAGCGGCGGGCCGCTCGCCTTCTCGGCCCAGACCAGGGCCTGGTCGAGGTGGATGTCGCGCTGCAGGGCGAACTGCGCCGCGTTCTCGTAGGCCTGGAAGTCGAAGCCGGGAGCGCCGCGCAGCTCGTCCGAGACCTGTCGGAAGTAGAGCTCGTTGCCGTTGGGCACCGAGATCTTGAACGGCACCTTGAGCTCCTCCCACTGCAGGGAGGCGACGCTCGAGTCCTGCTGCCGGTCGTCGAACTCGTAGGTCAGCCAGTGCCGGTACTCGTTCTTGACCGGCTTGACCGTGACGCGCAGGGCGTCCTCGGACGGCTCGTACCAGTAGCTCCCCCAGGTGCTGGAGTTCTTCGAGAAGACGACCGTCCACTCCTCGGCGCCGGGGATCATGTGCAGGCCGTAGCGGCCGGCCGGCAGCGGCTGGCCCTCGACCTGCACGTCGTGCGAGACGGTGAAGACGGTGTTCTCGTTGGCGCCGGCCCGCCAGGGGCTCGGCTTGCCGCCGTTGAAGCCCAGGTCGGTCATGCCGTAAGGCACGAGCTGGCCCCAGATCTTCCCCCGGCGGTCCTCGCCGGTCGGGCTGGTGACGTCGGGGCTGCTATAGTCGATGCTCGCCGAGACGAGCCCCATGTACTGGGTGACGACCGAGCGCTGGTTGTCGCCGCTGGGCGGCAGGGAGAGGGCGGACTGGGCGGATGCGGGAACGGCGGCGACCGCCAGCAGGGCGGCCACCGCGAGCGCGGCTCGCGACATCTCGATCTCCTCCGTCGGCCTTACGGCCGTAGGTGTACGAGCCTATGTACGGCGGAGATCGACGAAGGTTCCGGCGCGGGCTCCGCCGCCGGGCGCGGCCGCCGCGCGGCGAGCCGGACGTCGAGCCAGGCGGCGACGGCGACGCTGAACGCCGCCACCGCGGTGCCGGCGATCATGTCGCCCACCCAGTGGATGCCGAGGACCAGGGTGGAGAGGACGACGGTCGCCCCCAGGCCGAGCGCCGCCACCCGGAAGCGCGCCTTGAAGCGGAAGCAGACCAGAATGGCGATGACCGTCATCGAGACGTGGAAGCTCGGGAAGCAGTTGTCGAGGCCGCTCATCGGCCGGATGGCGTCGATGAGGTGCGAGCTCAAGCTGTCGGAGAGCAGGATCGCCCCGGAGCCGGGGAAGGCCCAGCGCTCGGGGATCGGCAGCAGGAGGAAGAACGGCAGGCTCACCGCGTAGTCGGCGGCAAGCGCCAGGGTGTAGACGCGGAAGGGCGCGATCTCCCGCCGGCGCGCCAGTCCGAGCGCCACGGCGACGCAGAGCGCCGGGAAGACGAAGAAGTACGAGGCGCTGTAGACGACCGCCGAGAGGCGGGGCGCGGCGTCGTGATCGACGAAGTTCAGACTCTTGGCGAGTCCCAGGTCGCCCTCCAGCTTCTGGCTCGCCAGCGCGAAGTCGTTCCCCAGCTCGGCGAGCCGCTGCCCCGCAGCCGAGCCGGCGGCCAGGGTCTCGAGGTTCGTCTCGACCAGGTTGAAGGTGAAGACCGCGGCGAGGAGGAGACTCAGGCCGAGACGCCCGTCCAGCCCGCTGGCGAGCGCCCGCGCCGGGGCCGCGCGCAGGGCGGCGAGGATCGACCGCAGAGTCCAAGGGGCGCGGCGCGGCTCGTCGCGTCGATCCACCACGACGGGAGCGGGCGCGGGCGGTACGGGCTCGGGAGGTGCGGGCGCGATCGGCGCCGGCGCCTCGTCGACCGGGGCAGGACGGGCCGGGACCACGATCGCCCCCTCCTCGAGACCCAGGCGGTTCCAGCACTCGACCAGCTCGCCGATCCCGAGCTTCTCCCCCATCCAGCGCTCGAGGAGGTCGTGCTGCTCCTTCTGCCGGGCGGTGCGCACGGCGTAGCGGGTCTCGAGGCTGGCCAGCACGTCGCCGATGAAGCGATGGGTGACGACGCCCTCCTGGGCGAGCCGGAAGAGCCGCTCCGCGATCTGCCGGTTGCGCTCCTCGCGCGGCTTGCGGCCGCTCTTGGCGATGATCAGGTCGCCGGCCTTCTCCAGGTTGAGCATGGTCGGCACCTGCGCGCTGTCCTGGACCACGTGGCGGTGGACGTAGCGGTACAGCTCGTCGACCGAGACCAGCCCGTCGCCGTCCTCGTCGGCGCCGCCGCGGATCCCCGCCAGCAGGTGCTTGGTGAAGACGCCGTGACCGTCCTGCTCCCGCTCCTCCGCCACCTCGATGCCGGTCGAGGCCGTCATCACCTGGATGCCCCGGCCCGAGGCGAACTGCTGCAGCGAGTCGTCGGTGGTGCCGCGGGTGAAGACGCCGCCGGCGGCGCCGCTGTAGCAGCAGTCGAGGATCACGACGATCCGCTTCGAGCGCGAGATCTCCATGAAGTCGCGCAGGCTGCTGACCGGGAAGGACGTGGCCTCGAGCGTCGAGAGCCGGGTGTCGACCGTCGCCAGGTGGAGCTTCCCCCGCCGGTTGAGCTTGCCGTGCCCGGCGTAGTAGAGGAGCACCAGGTCGTCGCGCTCGGCCAGGTTCAGCACCTCGTTGGCGCGCTCGCGCACCTCCTGGCTGGAGCGGTTCTTGAGCACGAAGGTCTGGGTGAAGATTCCGTGCTCCTCCGAGGTGATCAGCTCGTGGAGGGCGTCGACGTCGTTCTCGGGGAAGCGCAGCGGCGGCAGCTTTGCCTCGCTGGGGAAGCTGCTGTTGCCGATGAGGACGGCGTAGCGCTGCTCGCTCACGGCGGCGTCCCCAGGAACTGGTTGGCGAGCGACAGCGTGCGCTCGAACTCGGCGCCGCGCAGGCTGCCGGCCTGGACCGTCAGCTTGGCGCCGTCGGGCCGCGTCAGCTCGACGACGACCGGCGCCGACGCGCTGCGGTCGAAGTAGGCGCGGACGACGTTGAGCAGGGCGGCCGCCGTGCCGCTGGTGACCAGGGTCAGCGCCAGGCTGCCGATCGTCATCAGATCGCCGCGGGTCGCCCCCGGCGCCTTCTCCTCGACCGGCTCGGCCTCGACGCCGGCCGCCGCGAGGTCGTCGCGCAGGTCGAGCGACAGATCGTGCAGGTCCTCGGGGTGGAGGTCGTTCGATACCAGCGAGAGCGCGCAGCCCATGGCGGTCCCTCCGCTCAAGCCCGCCGCGAGCGCCGGAACGCCAGGACCGTGCCGGTGCCCGACAGCCCGACCAGGGCGAAGAAGACGACGTTGAAGACGTGGAAGACGGTCTGCGGCTCCTGCTTGCGCTCCAGCAGGACGCGGTAGGCGAGCGGGCTCATCGGGTCGAGCCGGGCGGCCTCGCCGCCCTCGTCCATCGCCAGGCGGAAGTCCTTCTGGTCGAGCCGGAAGCGGTAGAAGTCGGCGCTCTCGACCCGCACCTCGTTCGAGCGGCCCTCCGCGTAGTCGTTGCGCAGCGGGTCCTTCCACTCGACCTTCTGAATCCTGACGCTCTTCGTCGCGTCCACCGAGAAGGGCACGTCGCGGATCACCAGCGGCCGGTCGTTCTCGTAGGGCCAGACCTGGCGCATGCGGTGCAGCCGCGAGGCCAGGATGTTGCCAATGCGCTGCGTCAGGTCCTGCTCCTCGGCGCCCGCCGCCGCCGGCTGGAAGCTGATGCGGAACTCCTGCGCCACGCCGAAGGACGGGATCTCGCTGCGCAGCCGGATGTGCCCCTCGCGCACCCAGTGCAGCGTCCACTCGTAGTCGACGATGCGGTGGAAGCTGGCGTCGTAGAGCACCAGCTCGGTGCCCGACAGCCGCGCCGCCTGGCCGGCCGCTTCGAGGTAGCCGTCGGGGATCTTGTCGTCGCCCCCCTCCGTCCCCCGCTGGATGCGCACCGTCACCGGTAGCCGCTGGTCGCGCGCCAGCCAGCGCAGGCCGGCGAGAGCGTCGCGGGCCTCGGCGGCGCCGTGGATGTCCACCCAGGCCTCGAAGTCGTCGCGGCCGACGGCGAGCCGCGTGGGCGCGCCGGGCGGGAAGACCTTGCGCGCGGCCGTCTTCGCCAGCGCGCGGGAGCAGACCAGGAGGTCGTTGGGCAGCACGTTGGGGAGCTGGATGAAATGGACACTCTCGCCCAGGCCCGCGTGCTCGCGCCCGCCCGCGAACTTCACCTTGGTGCCGTCCCAGACGGCGGCGAAGTCCGCGCCGCCGGCGGCGACTTCCTTCACCAGGTCGGTGCTGCCGGCGTCGGCGAGCTGCTTGCTGCCGATGGCGATCAGGCTGCCGCGCGACTCGGGCATCGAGAAGATGCTGTTGCGGCGGAAGAAGAGCGCCGGCAGGAAATAGCTCGAGGTGCTGAAGGCGCTGTGGTAGACGAAACGCGCCGGCCGCTTCTGCGCCGCGCGCTCGCGGATGAAGCGCAGCAGGTCGTCGAGGTCGGGCGCCTGGCCGCCGAGCTGCGGCAGCACCGCCGCCAGCGCCTCGCGGTTGACTACGAAGTAGGAGTGGTAGGTGGTGCCGCGGGTGGCCTTGCTGACGTAGGTGCCGAGGACCTCGAAGTCGGCGCCCAGCATCTCGGCGGCGATGTAGACGTACGGTGTGACCCGCGCCAGGTAGGCGCCGTCGCCGGCGCTCCACTCCGCCAGCCGGTTGGTGGCTTCGCCGTACTTGAAGGCCTTGGGGCTCAGCTCCTGCCCCAGCTTCCCTTCCAGGAGCTGGCGCAGCGCTTCGTCGGCCTCGGCCGTCGCCTGGTCCTGGTCGATCGAGACGAACTTGACCGATGCCTCGGCGGCCGCCGGCGAGGAGGCCAGGGCGCCGAGGACGGCGAGCAGAGAGAGCGACGCGGAGAACCGAGGGTTCGTCATAGTCCACCTTCTTCCCATCTTGTTGCTTAGGCGCTGGACCGTCGCGGCCGTTACCGGCCTCGCGGCTTACCAGTTAGACGAGAAGAGGGCGCCGTTTCCCTCACCGGATGGAAGGGGGGCCCGGTAGGTGGGGCGGCCGGTCAGGCGACCGGCATGGGCGGGAGCGGCGGGCGCTCGGGCGGGGGGCCTTCGGAGGCGGCGCCCTTGGTGGTGCCCTCGCCGGTGGCCGACGGCTCGGGGCCGTCGCTCATCGAGCCGACGAGCACCCAGATTAGCAGGGCCAGCGCGAGCAGGCCCAGGAGCCAGGGCCAGGGGTTGGTCCGCCGGCGCTGCACGTTGATCTCGGTCATGGCGTCCTCCGGTTCCGGGCTGACGATGCCGGCCCGCCGCGCGGGCCCTGCTGGGGAGGACCGTCCCCGGCCCCGCGCTTTGCAAGGACCGGGCCGGCGGCGAGGACGCGATAGGCGGTGATCCGTTGTTGGAGGCCCTTGAGCTGCAGCTCGCCTAGCGGCTCGGTGGGGACGGCGCCGGCCAGCAGGCGGTGGGTCTCGGGACCGAGCACGATGTCGCCGGGGCGGGCGACCAGGGCCTCGAGGCGGGAGGCGACGTTGACCGTGTTGCCGAGCACCGTGTAGTCGACCCGCCGGCTGCTGCCGATGTCGCCGACCACCACCGGCCCGCTGTTGATGCCGATGCGCGCCAGGTGCGGCGGCTGCCCGAGCGCCGCCCGCTCGGCGTTCCACTCCGCCAGCGCCTCCTGCAGGCGCACCGCGGCCTGCACCGCGCGCACCGCGTGGTCTTCCTGCGGCACCGGCGCGCCGAAGAAGGCCATGACGCAGTCGCCGATGAACTTGTCGAGCGTGCCGCCGGCGGTGAAGACGGCGTCCACCGCGCGGTTGAAGTAGGCGTCGAGCAGCTCGGCGACCTCCTCCGGCGGCGCGTGCTCGGCGAACGGCGTGAAGCCGGCCAGGTCGGCGAAGAGAACCGTCGCCTGCGCCACCCGCAGCCGGCGGCTCTCCCCCGCGGCGCCGGCGCGCAGCACCTCCTCGATCACCGCCGGCGAGTGGTAGCGCTCGAGCCGGCCGCGGGCCTCGCGCTCGATCTCCGCCTGCCGTGCGTAGCGCAGCCGCTCGATCGCCACCGCCGCGTAGTTGGCGAGCGCGGTCAGGAAGTCGAGGTCGCGCTCGGTGAAGGCGCCGGCCTTGACCGGGGAATCGACCTGGACGACGCCGATGATCCGCTCCTCCGACCAGAGCGGCGCGCACATGGCGGCGCGGATCTGGTGGATGCGGACCGACTCGCCGCCCGAGAGGCGCTGGTCGGCCTGGGCGTCGTAGGTGACCAGGGCCACCCGCTCGCTCATCACCGCCTGCAGCATGGTGCGCGAGACCGGCACCGCGCCTTGGGGACGGAACTCGCGCCGCCCCTTGCTGCGCGCCAGCTCGCAGACCAGCTCGCCTCCCGCCTCCTCGTCGCGCAGCAGAATGAAGCCGCGGTCGACCGGCAGCGCCTCGAAGGCGAGGTCGAGGACCTGGTCGAGCACCTCGTCGACGGCGTCGGAGGCGAGGAGGAGCCGCGCCAGCCGCGTCATGAAGCCGAAGATGCGGTTCTCGTAGGCCTGGTCGAGGGCTTGGCGCTTCTCGAAGTCGGCGAGCGGCCGAACGAGCGTCGCGTTGGCCAGGGGGGCGACCGAGGTCGGGCCCTCGGCCGGCGGCGGCAGCGGCGGGCGGGACGGGGCGGGAGCGGAGAGCTCGACGGCGAACTCGAAGACCCCGACGGTCAGCCGGTCCCCGGGGTGGAGCGGCGCCCGCTGCACCGGCAGCCGGTTGACCTGGACGCCGTTGGTGCTCCGCGCGTCCTCCACCACCCAGCCGTCGCCGGCGCGGCGGACGTCGGCGTGGTGGCGGGAGACCGAGCTGTCGGGGAGGACGAGGTCGTTGTCGGCGCCGCGCCCGAGCTGCAGGTCGCGCACCAGCGGCACGACGCGCTCTTGGCCCTCGACGACGAAACGGAGACGCAGCATGGGCGGGCGCGCGAAATGTTAGCAGGCGCCGGTTGCAGAGCCCGGTGATGGGCTCTGCTACCCGCAGGGTTGCCCGCCGGAGCGGGCACTGATCGGAGTACGGGTTGGCCTCCACGTCGCCCGCGGTGTCTAACCTCCCGGAGAGAAAGGAGGCCGTCATGCGCGGCTCCAACATAGCGCTCGTCGTCGTCCTGGTGGGGTCGGTCGTGGGGTCCGGCAGGCCCGCCGAGGCCTGCTCCTGCGTCTGGTCGCTGGGGAACAGCCAGCCGTGCGAGATGTTCCACGAGGGCGCGCTGGTCTTCCTCGGGCACACGGTCGGGAAGCCCGTCGAGCGGCAGCGCGGCCCCTGGCCGGAGCGGGTTTACACCTTCGCCGTCGAGGAGGCATTCTGGGGCGTCGAGGGGAAGACCGTCGAGGTCCTGAGCGGCCTGGGCGGCGGCGACTGCGGCATCGAGTTCAAGCCCGGCGAGAGCTACTTCGTCCACGCCTGGCACCGGCAGTACGACGGCGCGGTCTACGCCGGTCTCTGCGGCGGCACCACCCGCGCCTCCGTCGCCGGCGAGGAGCTCCGCTACGCCCGCCGGCGGCTGGCCGGAGAGCCGGTGACGGCGCTCTACGGCCGGGTGGTGCGGAAGACCCGCGACCAGGAGGAGTGGGAAGCGGGGACGGGGCTCCCCGGCGTGCGGATCACTGTGACCGGCCCCGGCGGGCAGCGGCGCGCGGCGACCACTGGCGCCGACGGCCTCTTCGCGCTCGCCGGGCCGCTCTCGGGCGAGCTCACCGTCTCCGCCGACGTTCGCGGCGGCGCCGGCCGGCTCCTTCAGGAGCGGGTGGAGGTACCGGTGGACGGCTGCAACGGGGTCGAGCTCGTCGTCCTAGAGTGAGCGGCGCCTAGCGCGCCGGCCCTTCCCCCGCCGGCGGCGAGAGCGCCTCCAGCACCTCGTTCCCCCGCGCCAGCGACAGCTCGCCGCGGGCGAAGAGGGCGGAGAAGGCCTCGACGACGGCGGGGCTGAACTGCCTCCCCGACTGGGCGGCGATTTCGGCCGCCGCCTCGGCCGGCGCGATCCCCGCGCGGTAGGGGCGGCTGGTGGTCATGGCGTCGAAGGTGTCGGCGACGGCGATGATCTTGGCGACCAGCGGGATCTCCTCCCCGGCCAGGCCGTCCGGGTAGCCCTGGCCGTCCACCCGCTCGTGGTGGCTGCGCACCCCCGGCAGCACGTGGCGCAGGTTGCGCAGCCGGCCGACGATCTCCGACCCGACCGCCGGATGCCGCTTCATCACCTCGGCCTCGACCTCGTCGAGCGGCGCCGGCTTGCCGAGGATCGCGTCCGGCACGGCGATCTTGCCGATGTCGTGCAGGGTGGCGGCGTACTTGAGCTCCTCGAGCGTCTCGCGGTCGAGCCCCAGCTCCCGGCCGAGCAGCACCGCGTAGGCCGCGACGCGGCGGAAGTGGCCGCCGGTGTAGGGGTCCCGCTTCTCGACGAACTCGGCCAGGATCGTCACGGTGTCGAGGAACTGCTGGCGCTGCGCCGCGTGCAGGCGCGCGTTCTGGAGCGGGTTGGCGAGGAGGCCGCCGAAGAGCTCCATACGGCGGAGGTCCTCGTCGTCGAAGCCCTCGCGGCCGATCGGATTCAGGAGCTGGAGGACGCCGATCACCGCCCCGCGCGCCACCAGCGGCACGGCGAGGAGCGCCCGGGTGTGGAACGACTCGCCGGCGTCGCCGCGCCAGCGCGGGTCGGCGGCGACGTCGTTGACCGCCTCGGCGACGCCGGAGCGCGCGACGCTGCCGACGATCCCCTCCCCCAGCGGCACGCGCAGCCCGCGGATCTCCCCCGCCGCCCGGCCGCGCACGACGCGGAAGAAGAGCTCGCCGCGCTCCGGGTCGAGCTCCCAGATCGAGCTGGTCTCGTCCTGGCAGAGCTGCTCGGCTTCCTCCAGCGCCGTCTCGAGCACCCGCTCGAGCTGGAGCGTCTCCGCCAGCTTGGCGCCGATCTCCAGCATCTTCTCCGCCTCGGCCAGGCGGTGGGAGCCGCCGTCGAGCGGCAGCCCGGCCGCGCCGCCGAGACCGTCGAGCGGCATCATGCCGACAGCCCCTCCAAGTCGTGGAGCAGGTCGGCGACGGTCGGGTAGCGCGCCGCCGGGTCCTTCTGCAGGCAGCGCAGGATCGCCGCCTCCAGCCGCGGCGGCACCTCGGGCCAGGCGGCGCGCGGCGGCGCCGGCTCCTCCTTGAGGGCCTGGAACATGATCTCCACCGGAGTGGCGCCGGCGAAGGGCAGGCGGCCGGTGAAGAGCTCGTAGAGCACGATGCCGCAGGAGTAGATGTCGGCGCGGGCGTCAGACTCCTGCCCCTGGAGCTGCTCGGGCGACAGGTACTGCGGCGTCCCCACGACCCACCCCGCCTGCGTCTGCCCCGGCCCTTCCCGCTGCGCCGGCCGCGCGATGCCGAAGTCCATCAGCTTGGCGTTGCCGGTGGCTTCGAGGATCAGGTTCTCCGGCTTGATGTCGCGGTGCAGCACGCCAACCGCGTGGGCCGCGGCGAGCCCGGCGCAGAGCTGCTTGGCCAGCCGCAGGCCGGCCGAGTAGGGCAGCCGTTCGGTCTCGTCGAGCAGGTAGCGCAGGGTGACACCGCGCACGTACTCCATCGAGATGTAAGGCACGCCGTCGATCTCGCCGAAGTCGTAGGTGCGCAGGACGTTGGGGTGGGTGATCTTGCGCGCCAGCTTGATCTCGCTCTTCAGCCGCTCGAGCTGGCTCTTGTCCCCCCACAGCTCGCGCTTGAGCATCTTGAGCGCCACCAGGTCGTCGAGCTCGCGGTCCTGCGCCTTGTAGACGATGCCCATGCCGCCGGCGCCGAGCACCGAGAGGATCTCGAAGCGCTGGCCGAGGAGCGATCCCGGCGCGATGCCGGAGAGGGTGGGCTGCGCGCCGGCCGCCACCGAGGCCAGGGCCTCGCCGCGCCCGGCGACGTCGGCCGCGGCGGTCACCGGCTGCACCCCCGAGACCCGCGCCGCCACAGCGCCGTCGAGGACGTAGAGCGGCTGGGTCGAGACCAGGCCGCGCCGCTCGGCCAGCTCGTAGCCGGCGGCCGCGAACTGCTCGTGCAGCTCGCGGTAGACCTCGCGCGACAGCACGATGTCGCCGGGCGAGGCCTCGCGCAGCAGGCTTTCGAGCTGCTGTACCGGCAGCCCCACCAGCCCCTGCTCCGGCTGCTCCCGCCAGTGCACCGGGCCGGAGATCACCTTGCCGGCGGCCAAGGCGACGAGAGTGCTCTCGCCGCCGGCGGCGCCGTCGAGGAGCTCCCCGGCCACCGCCAGGGCGCCGAAGGCGCGCGACGGCCCTTCGAAGGAGAGCAGGGCGCGGTGGCCGGCGATGGTCTCGAGGCGCCCGCGCCGGGCGGCGGCGGCGTTGGCCAGGCGGCGGAGGTCGCGCGACAGCAGCTCCAGCGGCTTGCGCGGGTCGGAGTCGGCCTTGGCGGCGGCGTAGCGCCGCAACTCGACCGCCATCAGCAGCACCGACCGCTCCTCGCTCGGGCCGACCGCGGCGCGCGCCGCCTGCACCGGCTCCGGGAGGTTCCTCGACAGCTCGGTGACGTAGCGCTCCATGTCGCGCTTCTCGCGCAGCTCGGCCATCAGCTCGTTGAAGGCCTGCGCCAGGCGCCCCACCTCGTCGCCGCGCTCGGCCTCGATCCGCTGGTCGTACTGCCCCTCGCGCGCCGCCTCGGCGGCGGCGGCCAGCCGCTCGACCGGGCGGAGGGCGCGGCGGGTGAAGAACCAGGTGAGGGCCAGCGCGAGGAGGACGGCGGCGAGCCCGGCGCCGAGGAGGGCCATCTCGATCTGGCGGAAGGGCGCCAGGGCGCGGTCGAGCGAGGCCAGGGCGACGGTGGCGCCGACCGGTTGGCCGGCGGCGTCCTTGAGCGGCGAGACCTGCGCCAGCCAGGGCGCGCCCGCCAGCTCCAGCCGCCGCGCCCCCGCCGGCTCGCCATCGCCGCCGGCGAGCGCCTCCTCCAGCCGCTCCCCGAGCGCCCGCGCCGCCGCCGGCGGCAGGGTCGTGGCGACGATCCGCGGCCGGTCGCCGGCGGTGACGAACGCCACGTCGGTGCGGCTCACCTCCTCCAGCTCCTTCGCCGCCTCCTCGGTGATGGCGAAGCCGGAGACCAGGTAGCCGAGGAGAGTGAAGTCCTTGGCCACCGGCACCGCGACAGCGTAGAAGAGGCCGTCCCCCTCCCGCCAGACGCCGGCGGCCTCGAAGTCGGCCACCGCCTTGGCGATGAAGGGCCGGCGCGAGAGGTCCTCCCCCACCGCGTCGGGGCGGTCGCTGCGGGCGAGGACGCGCCCCTCAGGATCGAGGAGGATGGCGAAGTCGAAGCCGAGGTCCTCCTGCCGCTCGCCCAGGAGGTCGAGGAGCGAGACCGCGTCCGCCTCGGCGAAATAGGCGGTCACGTCGTCGTCGCTCAGGAAGACGCGCGAGATGAGCCCCAGCCGCTCGTAGCGCTGGCGCTCGAAGCTCTCCTGCACCGAGACGCTGCGCCGCAGGTCCGCCTCGACCGTGTCCTCGGCGACGCGCTGCGCGAGGAGCGCAGTGACCGCCACCGCCACGCCGACGGCGAGCAGGATCAGCACGCCGGTGATCAGCAGGATGCGGGCGGCCAATGACAGGCCGCGGCCAGTCGATTTGAGCCCGGCGCGAACGCCTTCGCGCCTAGTCGCGGTAGCGGTCACGGCCGGTGTAGGGCTTGCCGAGCTTGTTGAGGTGGGCGGGGAGGCGCGGGCGGGTGACCTCCAGGCGGGCGGCGATCATCCCCGGGCGCGGCAGCGTGAGGTCGAGCGTCCAGGGCTCGATCTGCTCGTGCCAGACGGTGAGCTTGCCGGCGCCGGCGGGGAGGCCCGTGAGGGTGAAGTTGCCGAGCGCGTCCGGGTGGACGCGGAACGGCGTGTCGAGCACCACGACGTAGCCCACCATCGCGTGGTGGACGTTGCAGAAGACGCGCACCACCCCCGGCTGGTCGAAGCGCTTCTCCTTGCCCGGGCCCTTCTGGTAGAGGCCGAGGTCGAAGGCATGGTCGGAGGTGACGGAGAAGACGTTGTGGAGGATCGGGTCGAGGTTGGGGAAGCGCACCCGGCTGCCGGTGGTGATCGCCAGGACGCGCGGCTCGAACTGCTTCTTGCGCGTCACCATCTCGAGCGGCGCCGCCGCCGGGGCCGGGCGGTGCGCCGCCGCCGGCTGGAAGGAGACGACGGCGTGCCGCAGGTCGCTCCCCTGGGCGGGCTTGCCCCCTTTGCCGAGGAGCTGGATCTTGCCGCGCAGCTCCGCGGCGACGCCGGCGTGCGCGAGGAGCAGGAGCGCGGCGCAGGCGAGACGGCGGAGTTTCACAGCCGCCACCTTAACGTAGCCAGCGTCTCGTCGTTGCTCGCCTCGGCGCCGGAGCCGAGGATAAAGGAGTTGTCGGCGCGCTCGAGCGTCAGCTCGATGCCCTCGAGGACCCCCAGCCGCACCCCGTAGTCGAGCTTCTCCCACTCCCAGGCGAAGCTCGGGCTCGGCGTCTGCGGGTGGTTGCGGAAGTCGGGGTCGAGGCGCGACCAGCGCACGGCGGGGGCGACGAAGGGGAAGAGCTGGCGGCCGGCGACGGCGCCCCAGAGCGGCAGGTCGAACGACCAGGCCAGCTCGGCTTCGACGCCGGTGCGGTCGAGGCCGGCCAGCTCCTGGTCCACGACCTGCGCGAAGACGGTGAGGCCGCCGGCGTAGAGCCAGAGGTTGGCGCCCACCTCCCGCTTCTCGTCGCCGGCCAGGTCCGGGGAGGGGGTAGGGCGGTGGACCGGCCCGTCGAGGAGGTCGAGATCGCCGCCGTAGAAGGTGCCGTGCAGCTCGACCGTCTCCGCCAGCTTCCGCCCGTAGCTCCAGGCCAGGACGTCGAGGCCGAAGCGGCCGGCCGCGTCGCCGGCCCGGAAGCCGATCCCCGCCCCCAGCTCCAGCTCGTCACCCAGGTCGAGGTCCTCGATCTCGGCGTCGTAGGGGATGACGATGCCGCTCTTCAAGTCCGGCTGCGGGTTGGGGCGGCGGAAAACGGGCGTGCCGTTGTCGCCGGCCAGGGCGTTGGGGTCGCGCATGAAGACCGGGTTGCCGCGCGTCACCGAGCCCTTGAGGTAGAGGTAGCCCAGGTCCACGCCGACCTCGACGCCGGCGTCCTCGAAGCGGTTGAAGGCGGTCGAGACCAGGCCGTAGCTCTCGAGATGCCGGTCGTCCTGGCGCTCGAACTTGCCGAACTTCCCGGCCTTCAAGTACGCGCCGAGCCGCTCGGTGACGGTGGCGACCGGCGCCTCCCGCCCCAGCCGCAGCCAGGCCTCGTCCACGTCCCACTCCCGGTCGGTCGAGGTGGGGTTGCGGTCGTAGCGGTCGACGAAGTCGATCTTGGCGTGCGCCGCGAAGCTCTCGCGCCAGGCGGCGTCGAGGAACAGCGTGGCGGTCGAGACCTCCAGGTGGCTGCCGGCGTCCACCGTCTCCAGGAAAGCGCGGCTCTGCCCCGGGGGCAGCTCGATCGGACGGAAGGGGAAGTTGACCGGGAAGCGGTTGGCGTCGCTGTCGCGGTGGTGGGCCTTGACCTCGATCCCGAAATCGAAGGCGAAGCCGTCGTCGGCCGGTGCGTCCTGCGCCAAGGCCGCGGGCGCCCAGGCGAGCAGGGCCAAAGCCAGGGCGAACCAGGTCTTCACCATCCGTGCACACGCCCCCCGCATGGCACTACGCGAAAAAAGCGCGGTCAGCTTAGAGCAATCGCAGGGGCGCGGACAAGCTAAAGCGGCTTGGGGATTGACGTTGCGGGCGCGGGCGGCCGCGCCGGCCGATCACCCCGGCGGCGTCGGCGAGCAGGTGTCTCCCACGGCGAAGATCGTCGGGTCTTCCGGTTCCTCGGTCGCGGGATCGTCGGTCCTGGCGATCTCCGGGCTGCCGTCGCCCTCACTGTCGAATGTCAGACGTGCATGGTTGCTCACCTCCGTGCCCTCGGCGACCTCGTGGAGGGCGGCGACGATGGTGATCGTCACGACGTCCGCGCCGGGCGGGATCGGGCCGTTCCAGGCCACGGCGTCGCCGGCGTAATCGACCGTGGCGACGCCGCTCGTGGCGCTGGCGAGGACCACGGAGAGCTGCGGCGGCAGCGTGTCCAAGAGCTCGTGGCTCGCCGCGTCCTCCTGCGCCACGCTGCCGTCGTTCGAGAGGACGACCGTGTAGACCACGGTGCCGTCGTCGTCCGGACATACCTTCTTCGTGCCGGAGACACAGGTGACGTCGTCGTCGACATGGCTGGCATCGATGGCACCCGGTCTGTACACCGGATCGGTGCTCGTGCTGGAGGCGGTGATCGTGTAGGACACCGGCATGCCCGGCTCGCAGTCCGTATCGTCGACGCCGAGGACCTGCACGCGCGCGGGCGTCTCCCATCGCTCCGGAACGAAGCGGACCTGCGCGGGCACGAACGTCGCCAGGGGCGGCGAGGCGCTGAGCGAGACGGTGACCGGCGCGGCGGGCTGGCAGGTCAGACGGACCTCGAGCGGCACGGGAGGGCCGTTCTCCGCGGTGAGGACCGCGGCGGGGCTGAGCACGATGTCGCCGGCGTCGTCGTTGCGGATCGTGACCTCGACCTCGTCGGGGGCGCCGAGCCGTGCGCCCGTCGGATCCGAGAGGCGCACCTTGAAGGTCTCGTGCCGCTCGCAGACGGTGTCGCCGACGATCTCGAGGCTCACCGTCGCCGAGGTGGAACCTGCCTCGATCTCGATCTCGTCGGAGATCGCCGCGTAGTCCTCGCCCGCCTTCGCCGAGACGGGAGTCGTTGAGAGATCGACCGTCACGTCGTGCGCGAGCGGGGCTCCCCCCACGACCTCGATCGTCACGGTGAAGGAGCCGCGCCCCTGATCTCCTTCGGTCACCGTCGCGGGGGCGCTGAGCCGCAGCAGCGGAAGATCCTGCGGCATGAAGACGTAGGCGGCGCCCGACCCATCCTGCCGGAAGGCGCCGACGACCGCCGTCGCACCGCGCACCGCCGCCGCGAAGCCGAACTGGGCGCCGCTCTGGCGGCGGGGGCTCGCCAGCTCGCCGTGGCCCTCGAGGTAGGCCGCTCCCGCGTCGCGCGCTCCGCCGCGATCGGCGTAGCGGGCGCCGGCCACGAGGTAGGCGCCGTCGAGCGCGACCGCGACGCCGAGCTGGTCGCCTGCGGCCCCGGCGGCGAGCGCTGCGCCCTCCAGCCGCCAGGCTCCGGCGGCATCCCGGCGGTAGCTCAGGACGGCGCCCGCCTGCCGGTCGTGGAGCGGCGCTCCCACCGCGATCCGCTCCCCCGAGACCGCAACGGCGTAGCCGAACGCGGCGCCGGCCGCGAGCGCCGGCAGGGGGAGCGCGACCGCTCGCAGCGGGTCCGCACCCGCTAGATCGACGACGTACGCCGCGCCGGGCGAGCGGCTGCCGGGATAGGGGGCCGGCGCGCCCATGACGAGCCAAGGGCCGTCGACCGCCAGGGATTGTCCCAGCTCGCTCCCCGCCACCAGGCCGTCCGCCGCGACCGGCCGGAAGCCGCCCCCTCGGCGCGCGACGTACACCCGCCCTCTCTTCTCGTCGGCGCCGCGGGCGCCGACCGCGTGGAGGCCCACTCCGAGCGCGACGGCGGAGCCGAACTCGTCCCCGGGGCGGCAGGCGCCGTCGGGGGGGCCGAGAGGTGTGGGGGACGACAGGTCCGCCAAATCGTAGAGGAACGCCGCGCCGCAAGCTCCCGTGGCCGGCGCGCCGACGAGCAGGCTCTGACCCGCCGGGTCGAGCGCCACGTCGAAGCCGAACGAACGCGATCCCTCCGGCCCGGCGAGCGGCCGGGCGGAGACGGGAGCCCACGCGCCGCCGACCTGACGGTAGAGGTAGACCGCGCCCGCGCCCCTCCCCGCCGTGTAGGCGCCCACCGCGACGACGTTTCCCGCGATCGCCACGGCGGAGCCGAACTGGTCCCCGCGCTCGAGACCGCTCGCCGGCAGCGGCGGCGGCGGCGCCCAGTGGTCGGCGCGCACCGGCAGCGCGCCGAGGCCGAGGAGCAGGACGCCGGCGGCGCGCCGCCACGTCATGGCGACGCTCCAGGCGGCGGCGCCGGACGCAGCTTGAACGCGGTGGCGCGGTCGCCGCCGACAGGTCCCGGGCTGGTGACCACCAGGAAGTCCGGGACCAAGGCGAGAGCGGCGCCGAAGTTGTCTCCGCCCTGCGGCTGGAGCGCGTTCACCTCCTCCGCTTTCTCCCAGACGTCTTCACGCACGTAGAGATAGGCGCGACCGGGGTCGTCGGCGAGGAGCGGGCCCGGCGCGCCGACGGCCAGCCGATCTCGCGTGAGCGCCACCGCCGACCCGAACTCGTGCGGAAGCTCGTCTTCGGGATCGACCTCTTGGACGAGAGACCAAGAGGAGCCCGAGCCTGCGAGCAGGAGCGCCGCGCCGGCGGTGTTCCGCCCGGGAGCGCCGACGGCAAGCACGCCGACGGTGAGCGCCACCGCGGCTCCGATCCGGTCCGCCTGCGAAAGGGGCGTGATCGCCAGGCGCACGGGCTCTGTCCAGCTCCCCCCCTCCTCGCGCAACGCGACATGCACCGCGCCCCCGACAAGCGCAGGGGCACCGATCGCCAGCGTCCCCTGCCGCAGCGCGAGCGCAGTCCCGAAGAGGTCTCCCGGGTGACCGCCAGGGACTTTTAGATCGTCGGTCTGAGTCCACTCTCCTTGCAGGAGCTCGGCGGTGAAAACGACTCCCCTGGAACCTGGCCGAGGGGCCCCGACCGCCAGGATCGCGCCTTCGATCGCGACGGCGGCGCCAAATCGTTCCCCCGGATGCGGCTCGGCGGACTGGAACGATTCCTCGTGAGACCAGCGGCCGGAACTCCGCCGGAACAGGTACGCCCTCGGTGGGAACGCCACGGGCGGAGAGACATCGTCCGCCTCGAACCCGGCCGGCGCGCCGACGAGGAGCGCCTCGCCGTGCGTCGCGACCGCCGTGCCGAAGCCGTCAGGTGCCTCATTGCCCGCCGGCGAGACCAGGCGTGCTTCCTGCCGCCACCCTTTCCCCGCCCGCCGATAGACGTAGACCACGCCGGGGGAGTCCGCCGCGTTCGTGCGCAGGGAGCCGATCACGAGGTACCGCTCCGCGGCGACCGAGACGCCGAAGCCGCCGAAATCGGCGGGATTGAGCGGCAACGGCGCCAAGTCGCGCGCCACCGCCTCGGCCTCCTCGCGCCAGCCTTCGTCCGCATCGAAAACGAACGACCAGACCGCGCCCGCCGCCGCGCTCCCCTGGTCGCCGAGGACCCCGGCGGCCACCGCGCGGCCGCCGTCGAGGGCGACCGCGAAGCCGACGAGGTCGCGCGCTTCCGCGTTGCCGGGGAGCGGCACGGCCTCGGTCCACGACCCGCCGAGGCGGCGGTAGATGCGCAGGGTTCCCGGATCGTCCGCCGCGGCGGAGCCGGGCGCTCCCGCGGCGAGGAGGTCCTCCTGCACGGCGACGGCGGAGCCGAGCAGGGCGCCGCGGCCGGCACCCGAAGCGATCCGCCCGGGCGCGGCGCAGGCGCCGGCAGCGCAGGTGGAGACGTACACGGCCCCCGAGTTCGCGTCCTCGCCGTCGGCGGTCGGCGCGCCGAGCGCGATCGTCGTCCCGTCGGGCCCGACCGCCGCGCCGACCGCCGCGCCGAGCTGGTCCCCCTCTCGGCCGTCCGTGGCGAGGAGCTTCTCCCTCTCCCTCCAGACGCCCTCCACGAGCTGGAAGACATAGGCGGCGCCTGAAAAGCTCCCGGCCGCGCGCGAGTGCCCCGGGGCGCCGACCACCAGGTGGTCTCCGGCGAGCGCCACCGCCTCGCCGAACCGCTCTCCGGGACGCCGCCGCGAGAGCGCCGCATCGAGAGCCCACTGCGGACCCGAGTAGAGGTGGACGACACCGGGGGCGCGGCCGTGCGGGTGCACGGACCCGACCGCCAGGCGGCCGCCGTCGAGCGCGACGGCCCGGCCGAACTGGCCGGCGGGTCCCACGAGCTTTGTCTCGCGCGTCCACTCTCCGCCGACCTCGCGGAAGACGTAGACCGCCCCCTCGCCGATCGCGGCGACGGCGAGGACGCCGTCCTCCAGCGCCACCGCCGAGCCGAAGCGGGCGGCCACTACCGCCGCGCCGGGGAGATCGCCGTGGAGCTTGGTCACGGGCTCCCAGGAGCTGTTCACCTGCGGGAGGAAACTGTCCACCCGCCGGAAGAGGTAGACCGCCCCGCCGTTCTCGGCGCGCCCGTCGTCGAGCGGCGCGCCGACCGCCAGGATCTCGCGGTCGAGCGCCACGCCGAAGCCGCGCTCGGCGTTCACCCCCGGCTCGACGGGGAAGATGTCGTTGGCGCGTTCGATCGGCGAGGTCGCCGGGAAGGGAGCGGCGGCCAGCAGGACCAGCGCTGCCAGGGACAGGGGGAGGATCCTGCGCACGCCGGTCACCGCTACCTCGGGAGGTCGAAGCGAAGGTCGAGCTGCGGCGGATCGACGGGGAACGGGTCGCCGGGGAAACCGGGTGGCGGCTCGCCGTCGCCGGGAGGGATCACCCGCGGTGGCGTCGGTGGCCCATCGATCGGGACATAGGTCCACTCCCCCGGCCCGAGCTCGACCGTGAATCCCATCTTGGACCTCACCACCGCACGCCCTTCTGCGACCGCGACGAGCGTGCTGCCATCACGCCGGTCGACCCGCACGGAAACGTCCGTGCCGAGGGGAATCACCTCCCCGCTGGGGGTCAGGATCCACGTCTCTCCCTCGCCCGGCTGGATTTCCGGCTCTCCCCCACTGAACATGGCCCTGAGATCGCCAAATCCCAGGAACAGGCCCACGGCCGCCGGCGATTGCCCTTGGACGGTAGAGTCAAAAAACCGGACCTGGGTCTCTGGCCCGAGCTCGACGGACCCTCGCCTCTGCTGGCCTTGGCCGAGCGCGATGCGCGCTCGCCCATAACGTTCGGTGGCCACCTGCATGCGGTCCGCGATAGGAGACCGCGACTCCAGCAACTCGGACTTTCTCGCTATCTCTCCTCGGACGTCGGGCCTCCGGACAATGACTTTGCCTACCACGCGGGAGGTCTGGGCGGCCGCTTCGCCCGCCATACCGAGGAGAAACTGCACTAGCAGAACCGGAAGCGTGTAGCGTCGCACCGTCAAGACCTCCAGCGCAGCCCCAGCGCCAGAACGGTCCGTTCGTAGTCGAAGAGCGGGGAGCCGGCGGGGAGCTCGACGTTCGACTGACGGCGGACGTGCTCCGCGCGGGCGATCCAGTCGAACCGGGAAGCCGCAGAGGGTTGCCAGATGCCCGCGATCCCCGCGCGCCAAATGCGGTCGTCTCTCCCCGGGCCAGTGGGCCTCCCGAGGTTGGATTCCGGATGGTCGTAGCGGTCTGCGCGGAGCGCGGCATGGAGGAAGAGCCGGCACCGCGCCGCGACCGGCAGCCCGGCCTCGACGCGCGCCTCCCCGAATTTGGCCGCCAACGGCCGATCGGCGCGAATTTCGCCCGCTTCGAGGCCGACCCGCAGGGAGCGTTCGCGGCCACCGAAGAAGCGGGCCTGCTGGACAGCGACGGAGATCTCGTCCTCGTCCCCCTCGCGAAGCGCTCCCGCGCCGGCGGCGTACTCGCGATCCCGAAGCGCAGCGGCCAAGGTCGTCTCGCTTCGCGTCGTCGTACGGAGGACACCGGTGAATGCCGCCTCCCGGGCCTGCAGCAGCTCCTCGCCGCCGAAACGGGCATAGGTGCCGCGACCCTGGAGGAGCACCGCGGGACCGTTGCCGAGCGGCATGCGCACACCGCCGAGCCCTCCGGTGACCGAGCCTCCAGGATTCCGCCCCCAGCCGAGGGAAAGCGTGCCGCGCCCCGACACGAGATCGGTGTTGTCGAGATCCGGGTGCAGCACGCCATGCCCCGCCACCTCAATGCCCACGCTCCAGCCGCGACGGTCCCACAGCGGCCGATGGCTGAGGCGCAGGTCGATGAGCGTGGCAGCGTCGCCGGGAACGCCGCCAGACGCGACTCCGGGCACCGAGACACCCAGCTCCTCGGCGAGAAGGCCCGGATTCGAGTCGTAGGCGGCCTGGAGGCCTAGCTCCCCCGCCCAGCGCGGCGCGCCGCTAGGGAAACGGTGGGCGAGCTCGATCTTCGGTTCCGCAAGCTGGGGCAGTGGCGTACCATGCTCGAGGCTCTCCCGCACCCGCCGCAAATCGGCGCGCACGCGCCACCTGCCGGAGGCCGGCCGTTGCGTCGCATCTCGACTCTGCTTGAGCCGCTCCTCCGCGTCGACGCCTCGCCCCAGGCGCAGGTACGCCACCGCCAACCAGTGCAAGTAGGTTCCGTTCGTTTGGTCCTCCTGGACCGCCTGCTCCAGGAGGCGTACGGCCTCGTCGTAGTCCTCCTCCAGGAAGGAGAGGACGCCATGGGAGAAGGCCACTTCGGCCGCAACGCGACTTCCAGCCGCCGCGGCCGGTTCACTCACCGCCACCAGCAGGCAGGCGAGGAGCGCGAGCCGAACCTCTTTTCGCATCGTTCTTGTTAAGATCCTCCCACACTTCTGGAACGCGCTCCACCCGCGGTTTACCTCAATCGAGGAACCCCGGTGTCACCCGCCATGGCCAACAGAGTCTTCATCTCCAGCACGCAGAATGACTTGGTGCCCTACCGCGAAGCCGTCGCGCACCTGCTGGACGAGAAAGGGTTCGAGGTGCTGTGGATGGAAACCATGCCCGGCCGCAGTGAGGAACCGGTCGAGGCGTGCATCCAGGACGTCGTCAACGCCAATTTCTTCGTCGGTGTTTACGCCTGGCGGTATGGGCACGTGCCGCCTGGATCCCCTTTCTCCATCACCGAGCGCGAGTTGCGCACGGCAGAGACCTTGGACCGACCGATCTTCGCCTTCCTGGCCCACGACTCCTTACAGGCGACATGGCCTTCCAAATACGTCGACGAGGGAGTGGCCGCACATCGTCTCGCCGAGATGAAGAACGGTCTAAAGCTCAGACATACGCTCAAGACCTTCTACAGCCCAAGTGACCTCGCGGAGAAGGTGTACGCGGCGATCAAAGATCACCTGGACAGGAATGCCTCGTTAACGGAAGAGCGCCGGCTGCTCATGGCTATCTGGAAGAAGGTCCAAGGGGACTGGCTCGAAGGGGTTCTCCTGCCCTCGCTACCGGAGGGGCGCCGGATCGAGATCATGCGGGAAGAGCGTCCGCAGGCGGTCGGGCGGCCCCTTCCAGTCTCTCCGCTCGCGCCGCCGGAACCCGACCTCCAAGTCGCCGAGCCGATCCACGACCTTTTCACGCACAGAAGCCTGCTCATCATGGGCGAATCGGGCGCAGGCAAGACCATCGCCCTGCTGGAGCTCGCCCGGGAGCTGGGTCGACTGGCCCGGACGAACTCCGAAGCACCCATTCCGGTCGTTTTCAACCTCGGCTCATGGCGGGGGTGGCCATCGCAGCTTCACAAGTGGATGGTCGGCGAGCTCAGGACGCACTACCGGGAGCCGGGAAAACGGGCCAAGAAGTGGATACGACAGAACGCAATCCTGCCGCTTCTCGACGGACTCGACGAGGTCGCCGCCGACTTCCGGGACGACTGCGTAGGCGCCATCAACGACTACCTGGACGCTCGGGGAGGCGAGGCGCGCCTTGCGGTCTGCTGCCGTACGGATGTCTACGAGTACGAGAAGCTGCTGTTGCGTCTGGAGAAAGCCTTGGTCCTAAAGCCGCTGACGGAGGCTCAAGTGCACAACTACTTGGCCGGCGGCGGCCCACAGCTGGCAGGGTTGCGTGAGGCGATCAAGGAGAGCGCCGAGCTACGGGAGATTGCCGCCTCACCGTTTTTCCTCAACCTCCTCGAGCGGACGTATCGCGACATGCAGCGCGAGGAGATCGGCGTCCCCACAAAGGAGGAGGTGCTGGCAGCGCACGTCAAGAAGGCGCTGGAGCCGCAACGCCCACCTCGCCTCCCCACGAGGCGACCGCTTCATACAAACCGCTTGCTGCCGCGGCGCTGGCGGGGGAAGCGGCGGGACCGGGAGGAACCTATTCGGCAGCGCCGTCGTCGTATGGCCGCGGCGCGGCGCGTGCTGTCCTGGCTCGCCCGCCGCATGGCCGAGCACGACCCATCGCTGTTCCAGATCGAACGCCTCCAGCCGTCCTGGCTCGCCAGCCGCGCGGAGATCTGGGCCTACGCTCTCGCCTCCCGAGCGATCGGTGGTGCCCTGATCGCTCTGCCGCTGGCCTGGTTCTATTCCTCTTTCCCTCTCGTCTGGATCCTCTTCTTGGGCCTGTTGGCGGGAGCGCTCGCCGGCGGGGTGGATGCCGTCACCCTGCGGCATTCGAGGCAGCGGGGCAGCGCCACCAGATGGGGCTTGGGGTACCCGATCGTACGCGGTCTCCTGGTCTTCGTCGGCGTTGCGGTGCTGCTCCTCTTCGTCCAATTCCTGGGGGGGGAGCAACTCACGGGTCTTGGCCCCACAAATCGCGGATTTCTCATCGCGGCGGTTCTGCTCGCCGGGTGGGTCGGAATCGGCTTCGGATCCCGCGGCGCTCGGCGCGACGCACGGCACGACGTGCACGTCGCCGAAAGTCTCAAGTGGGGGAGATGGTCCTGGCGTGGCGCCGGGCTCGGCGCTTTCTGGGGCGGCTTCGTCGGCGTGGTGTTCTCCGCGCTCGCTCTGATGAGTCCGACGCTGCGGGCCCTCGGAGTCTGGAAGTGGTCACAGCTGATCGCCTACCTCGTCGGCCTCGGTGGGCTGCTCGGCGGGATGGTTGGCCGCATCGGCAAACGGCGACTCGAGCGGAACGTGTGGCCCAACCAGGGCACTTGGCGCGGCCTGGGCAACACCGCCGTGCTGACGCTCGGCGCCGGCGGCGTCATGGCGCTCGCACTGGCCTTGCTGATTGCCGTCGACCTGAGCCAAGGTCAGCCTGTCGACTGGCAGGACGTCTCGATCGCGATGGGCGTGAGCTTGGCGTTCGGCTTCTGGATAGGGCTCCTTTTCGGAGGGCTCGACTTCGCCCAGCACTTCACGCTTCGTGCGATCTTGCGCCTGAAGGGCCGTTTCCCCCCGGGGCTCGTGCGGTTCCTGGACGACGCGATCGACCGTCGCCTGCTCCAGCAGGTCGGCGGCAGCTACAAGTTCTACCATCCGCAGCTCCTCCGCTACTTCGCCGAGTCAGAGGACGGATCGCGGGACAGATAGGTCCGTCAGGGCCGCGGCAGGCCTGCCATCAGAGCGCGGAAGCCTTCTTCGTCACGCAAGGGTGCGAGGGCGGGATCCGATTCGAGCTCGGCGCGGGTGGTGCCACCCATTTTAACTGCGCGGCGGAGCGCAACGAGCGCCGCCTCCCGGTCCCCTTTCCCCGCGTACGCCGTCGCCAGCCGGTACGGGATGCGCCCGCTCTCGGGGTCGATCTCGGCCGCCGTCTGGAGGAAGAAGATCGCGCGGTCCCACTGCTTCGCTTCCATCGCCGCCCGCGGCAGGTAGATGCCGGCCTGCATGTAGTGGGCGTAGAGGACGCGGGACTTGCGCTCGTCCGGGTCGCTCGCTTCCTTGCGCGCCTGGAGCATCGGCACCTCGAGGTCGGCGAGGAGCTTCTGGATGCCGCCGGGTCGCGGCTCCAACCCCGCCGCCTCGAAGGCGGCCGGCGCGCGCACCAGCGCCTCGCGGTCGCGCTGGTCGTGCCGCGCCCGCTCCCGCAGATCGCGCTGCAGCGCCTCGCTCCGGCCATGCTCGGCGGCCTTGCGCTCGAGGTCGGCCGTGTCGCGCAGGCCGCGCTAATCGGCGGCGAGCGCCTTGTAGGCCCGCCAGGCGGCCCACAGCCGGCTCGCCGCCTCGTGCTAACGCGCCTTGGCGAGGTCGGCGCTCCAGAGCGGCTCGACCAGGGCGGCGTCCGGGGCGCGCCGCCCGTCGCGCATCGCCAGCAGCTCGAGCCACCCCATCCCGAGCGTCACCAGCTCCTCCGGCGGCCACTCATGGCTGCCGTCGAAGACCTCAATGCGGTGCGGCACGCCCAGCTCCTCGAGGCGCGTGTCGAGCTCCAGCATCTCGTAGTAGTTGAAGTCGCGGTCGCCGACGGTGCCGAAGAAGGGCAGCGCCTGCTCCTTCGCCGCCGGCTGGCGCGCGCCGGGGAAGCCGCCCTGCGCGCCGATGACGCCGTGGAAGGTGCCGGGCGCGGCCAGGGCGAGCGTGACGACGGTACGGCTCAGCCCCGAGAAGTCGTAGCCTTGGCACTCGGCTTCATCGCCCGCGCCAACCCTAGGCTTCACACAATTCACTCCCTCGCATTCCTGTTCGTCCCGTTGTTCGGCATGCTCGGCGTCCTTCTCGGCGGCACGATCGGCGGCTTCGCCGGGAAGCCCCTCAAGAAAACAGTCTGGCCCAACGAAGGGACCTGGAGAGCGTTACGTAACACCGGCTGGTGGGCACTCCGCGGCGGTACAGGTGGGATTATTCTGATTACCTTGGTCCTAATTGCCACCGCGTGGAACCCTATGGCCGAATTGCCGAGAGTCCTTTGGAATAGCCTCTCTGTGGCTCTGCCTGTCGGCTTGGCTCATACTCTGGGTGGGCCTCGCGTTCGGTGGGCTCGACTTCGTGCAACATTTCACCATCCGGGCGATCCTGCGCTTGCGAGGGCGGGTCCCTCGCGGATTTATCCCCTTCCTAGGCTACGCAACCGACCGAGGACTGCTTCAGAGACCGGAGGGGAGCTACAAGTTCTTCCACCACCTCCTGCTTGAGCACTTTGTGCAGATGCTGGAAGAGAGGCGGTCTGCCCCACAGACAAACTAGATCGTGAGCGCCGCGGCCACCGGCAGGTAGTGCTCGCGATAGGTGATGACCTGCTCCACCTCGCCGCGCTTCTGGAGCAGCCGCCCGCGCTGTTCGTAGCGCAGGACGTCCGCGGGTCCCGGCTCGGCGAGCGCCACAGCGGCAGGCGCGAAGACCTCCAACCCGGCGTCCTCGTCGGCGACCGATTCGAGCACCCCCCCGAGCTGGCCTCGCAGACTGGGGTAGCGATGGTCGCGCGCCTCCAGCTTGGCCGCCAGCTCCGCCGCCGTCAGCCGCAGCTCGATCGCCTCGCCCTGCCGGGCCACGGGGAGCCGCTGCACGCGGTAGCGCTCGCCGGGGCCGGGGAGCTGCGCGATGAGGGGGAACTCCATGACGTCCACGCCCGCCATGCCGCGCGTGGCCGCCCGGACGAGCGGCAGCGTCAGGTCGTGGAGCGGGTTGTAGTGCTCGACGCTCTCGCACAGCACCTGCGCCGGCGCATGCGCCTCGATCTCCCGCCGCACCTCGGCGGCGAGCGCGGCGAAGAAGGGCAGGTCGCCGTCGAGCAACGCGCGGTAGAGCGCCGTTTCGGGCAGCGGCAGGAAGCGCGCCTGGTCGAGGAGGCCGAGCCAGCTCAGGACTTGCCGCGACTCGGCGACCCGCTGCGCGCCGCCGCCGTCGGTCAGAAAGAGGAGCCGCGGGCGGAGGCGCTGGACGAGGCCGAGGATCGCCAGCTCGTGATTGGGGTGGCCGGTGACGACGAGACGCCGGACCGCCGGGTCGGCGAGCACGGCCGCCGTCACCCGGCGCTCCGCCGGGCGGCCGCCGTGAGGTTGCCCCACCACCAGGCCGCGAGGTCTCGGGCGAGCTCCAGCCGCCACCCCGCCACGGTCCGCGCCAGCAATCCCCGCCGCGCCGGCACGCGCCGGCGGCAGTGCTCCGCCGCGGCAATCTTCAGCTCATGCCGCAGCGCGCCGCGATAGAAGCGGCGGTGCTTCCAGTAGACCCCGGCCAGGCAGCGGCGGACGGCGGCGAGCTCCAGGTCGAAGTTGGCGAGATCGTCGCGGCCGGTGAACTTGCTCGACTCCCCGGCGATGCCCGGCAGGTGCGCGACGCTCCCCGCCTGCGCGACGCGGAGGATGAAGTCCCAGTCCTCGAAGACGGTGAAGCGCTCGTCGTAGCCCCCCACGCGCTCCCAGGCCGCCTTGCGGTAGAGCGAGCCGGTGGCGTAGATGTAGTTGCCGAGGAGCAGGAGGTCGAGGCGGAAGGGAACCGACACCTCGCGGCAGGCGAGGGGGACGCCCTGGGCAGTATAGGTGGCGTGCCGGACGCCGGCATAGACGTAGTCGGCGCCCGTCGAATCGAGGAAGTCGGCCAGCCGCGCGAGCTGATCGGGGTCGTAGAGGTTGTCGTCGTCGAGGACGCCGATGCGCGGCGCGCGCGCCGCGGCGACGCCGGCGTTGAGCGCCGCCGGGCGCGACAGGCGGCGGCCCGGCGCCAGCCGGCGGCAGGAGGGAAGCTCCGGCGCGAAGGGCTCCAGCGCGGCGTCGATCCGGCCGCCGCTCATGTCGACGAGGACGACCTCGAAGTCGCGCCGGGTCTGGCGCGCCAGGCTCGCCAGCGCCTCGGCGACGCGGCTGGAGCCGAGCGTCCGCACGACGACGGAGATCGCCGGTGCGGCCGCGCTCACCGGGGCTCGGCGGGCGGCATCCGCCGCAGCTCGGCGAGGAGCGCGGCGAAGCGCTCGTCGCCGCGCAGCGGGGCGAGGCCGGGGTCGGACTCCAGCTCCGCGGGCGTCGTGCCGCGCATGGCGACGGCCTGGGCGAGCGCGGCGAAGGCCTGGTCGCGGTCGCCCTTGCCGGCCCAGGCGGTGGCGAGGCGATAAGGGATGCGCGGGCTCTCGGGGTTGATCGCAGCGGCGGTCTGCAGGAAGAGGATGGCGCGGTCCCATTGCCCCGCCGCCATCGCCGCCCGCGGGAGGTAGATCCCGGCCTGCATGTAGTGGGCGTAGAGGACGCGCTCGGCGGACTTGCGCTCCTCCGCGTCGTTCGCCGCCTTGCGCGCCTGGAGCTGCGGCACGTCGAGGTCGGCGAGGAGCTTCTGGACGCCGCCGGGCCGCGGCTCCAAACCCGCCGCCTCGAAGGCGGCCGGCGCGCGCACCAGCGCCTCGCGGTCGCGCTGGTCGCGCCGCGCGCGCTCACGCAGGTCGCGCTGCAGCGCTTCGCTCCTGCCCAGCTCGGCGGCCTTGCGCTCGGGGTCGGCGGTGTCGCGCAGGCCGCGGTAGTCGGCGGCGAGCGCCTTGTAGGCCCGCCAGGCGGCCCACAACCGCCCCGCCGCCTCGTGCTCGCGCGCCTTGGCGAGGTCGGCGCTCCAGAGCGGCTCGACGACGGCCGCGTCGGGCGCGCGCCGCCCGTCGCGCATCGCCAGCAGCTCCAGCCACCCCATCCCCAAAGTCACCAGCTCCTCCGGCGGCCACTCGTGGCTGCCGTCGAAGACCTCGATGCGGTGCGGCACGCCCAGCTCTTCGAGGCGCGCATCGAGCTCCAGCATCTCGTAGTAGTTGAAGTCGCGGTCGCCGACGGTGCCGAAGAAGGAAAGCGCCTGCTCTTTCGCCGCAGGCGGGCGCGCGCCGGGGAAGCCGCCCTGCGCGCCGATGACGCCGTGGAAGGTGCCGGGCGCGGCCAAGGCGAGGGTGACGACGGTGCGGCTCAGCCCCGAGAAGCCGTAGCCGTAGACGCGGCGGTCGTCGAGGGCGAGGCGGGCGTGGGTGTCCACCCACATCGAGCGCATGCGCTGGATGTTGGCGTCCATCGTCCCCAGAGTCGTGGACTCGTTGGCGCTCGCCACCACCCAGCCGTAGCGCTCGGCGCCGGCGCGGAAGAGCTCGATCATCTCGCGGTCCATCGGAATGCCGCGCGAGTCGAAGACGTAGATCACCGGCCACTTCCGCTCGGGGGTGTAGGCCTTGGGGAGGTAGAGGGCGTAAGAGGTCGTCGGATCGGCGGCGCAGACGATCTTCGGCACCACCTCGCCGCGCGGTATCGGGGACACCGGCGGGGATGGCGGGGGCGGCGCGGCGACGGCGAGGAGGAGCGCCGCCGCGGCGCGCTGGCGCTTCACTCGCTCCACTTGGTCACCTCGTAGCGCCAGGCGCGGGCGCCGCTCCCCCACCAGCCTTGCGGCACGCCGGCCTTCTGCTTGAGCGCGGCGAGGAACTGGCGCGGCTCGGGGACCTGCTCCCAGACCTGCGGCAGGAACGTGGCGCGGAAGCTGCCGAGCTCGAGGACGATGCCGTCGGCGCCGGGCCGGAGGGCGGCGAGGAGCGCCTCCTCGGTCGCCGCCGGCAGCGGCTCGAGCGGCGAGAGCAGCGACAGCTCGACCGCGAGCCCCGCCAGCTCGGCCGCGCGCAGCGGCGGGAAGCGCGGATCGTCGAGCGCGGCGGCACGGGCGTTGGCGCGCACGTCCTCGCCGAGCGGGCGGACGGCGCGCACCGAGCCGACGCAGCCGCGCAGCAGGCCGTCGAGCCGTAGGGTGACGAAGCAGGCGCCGGGCTCGCGCAACCAGGGCTCGTCGCAGACCGCGCAGAGGCCGGCGCCGAGCGCCTCCTCGATCGCCGCGCGGGCGAGCGCCAGGAGAAGGCGCCCGCGCGCCGCGGCGTCCGGCGCGGCCAGCGGCTCCACCACCTCGCGCACGCGGCTCACGCCGCCTCCAAGGAAGAAAACCCGAACGCCCCGTACCCCACCACCTGGTCTCGCGGCCCGGCGGTGTCCCCGGAGCTCCGCAGATCCAGCAGCTCGGCCGCCAACCCGCGCCGCCGCGCCGCCATCAGCAGGCCGTTGATCGCCCGCGCGCCGCACGCCTGGTCGGGAGCGAGCGGCCCGGCGAGCGCCACGACCTGCCGCGCCGTCGCCGCGTCCACCTCGCGCGCCTCGTCGTACGGCAGGTAGTGCGAGAGGTCGGAGCTGACGACGACGACCGTCTCCTCCCCGCCCCACACCCGCTCCAGGACCTCCGCCACTTCCTCGGGGCTCGCCCCGCCGACGACCAGGGGCAGCACCTCGGCCTCCGGGAAGAGGAGCTGCAGGAACGGCAGCTCGACCTCCAGCGAGTGCTCGCGGGCGTGCGCCTCGGGCTGCACTAGGACCTGCGGCAGCCGCAGCGCCGCGCCCGCCCCTTCGCGGTCGATCGGGATCACGCCGAGCGGCGTCGCCAGCATCTCGGATCCCGGCAGCGCCAGGCCGCGCACCGGCACACGATGAGAGGGGCCGATCAGCACGATCTTCTGCGGCGGCGCGCGCCGCGCCGCCAGCGCACGGAACGCGGTCGCGGCGACGGGGCCCGAGTAGACGTAGCCGGCGTGGGGGGCGATGACCGCCTTGGGAGGCGGGCCGGAGCGGGCGGCGGGGGCGGCGCGCTCGGCGTCGTCGAGCAGCTCCTCGACCGTCGCGCGCAGCGTCTCGGGATCCGCGGGGTAGAAGCTCCCGGCGACGGCCGGCGGCCGGATGCGCGGGCGCCCCGGGTCCTCCACGCGGCCTCCCGCTACTTCTTGAGCCCGATCTCCCGCAGCCGCTCCTCCAGGAACGCGCCGGCGGTGATCGGCGGGTACTTCGGGGGCCGGTCCTCGGAGACGAAGCGCGGCAGGATCGTCAGGTCGCAGTCGGAGTAGGGGTGGACGAAGAAGGGCATCGAGTAGCGCTCGCGCCCCGAGCCGTCCGGTGGGTTAACGACCCGGTGCGTCGTCGCCGGCACCACTTCGTTGGTGACGCGCGACAGCATGTCGCCGGCGTCGACCACGATCTGCCCGGGCCCGGACTGCACCGGCAGCCACTCCCCCTCGCGGGAGAGGATCTCGAGCCCCGAGTCGGTCGACTCGCAGAGCAGCGTGATCAGGTTGATGTCCTCGTGCGCGGCGGCGCGCACGGCGCCGGGCTCCACCCCCTGCGGCACCACCGGGTAGTGGATGACGCGCAGGATGCTGTTGCCGAAGTCCATCATGCCGGCGAAGGTCTCACGCGGCAGCTCGAAGTAGTCGGCGAGGGCGCGCAGCAGGTCGGCGGCCACGTCCTCGAGGCGGCGGTAGAGGCGGACCATCGGCTCGCGCAGCTCGGGCACCTCGGACGGCCAGACGTTCGCCGGGTAGTCGGACGGGAGCGGCTTGCCGTCGCGCGGCTCCTGGCCGACGTGCCAGAACTCCTTCAAGTCCGGGTGCGGGTTGTCCTTGGCGTGCTCGACGCCGAAGGCGGTGTAGCCGCGGGCGCCGCCGCGCTTCTGGTCGTACTGCTGTTTGGTGGCGTTGTCGAGCTCGAAGAACTGTCGCCAGAGGTCGTAGACGCGGCGGATGAGCTGCTGCTCGACGCCGTGCCCCTCGACGTTGAGGAAGCCGAACTCGCGCAGCCCGTCGCCCAGGGTGCGGACGAAGCGGTCGCGGGTCGCGGCGTCGCCGGAGGCGTAGTCGCTGAGATCGACGGTCGGGATGCTCTGGGTGGCGGCCATCCTGCTCCCTCCTGATCGGTTCGGCCCCCGAGAGTAGCACCGCGGCGCGCGGCGATACACTCCGCGCGCATGGACCTGCGGCGCAAGCTCTACTGGATCTCGCTGCTCTACTTCGCCGAAGGCTTCCCCTTCGGCATTGCCTACAAGGTCTGGCCGGTCTACTTCCGGCTGCACGGCGTCGAGCTGCGCGACATCGGCCTGATGTCGCTGCTCTTCCTCCCCTACACGATCAAGGCGGCCTGGGCGCCGTTCGTCGACCGCTACGGCACGCGCCAGACCTGGATCGCCGCGGCCGAGATGGCCCTCGTCGGCATCACCGTGGCGCTGCTCGTCCTCGACCCGTCGCAGACCGACTGGCGGCTGTGGGTCGTCCTCCTCGCCTTCACCCTCGCTTCGGCGACCCAGGACATCGCGATCGACGGCTACGCCGTGGACGTGGCCACCCCCGCCGACAGCGGCCCGATCAACGGCGCACGGGTGGCCGCCTACCGCGCCGCCCTCCTGGCGAGCGGCGGGCTGATGCTGATCCTCGCCGACTACTTCCCCTGGCGGCTGCTCTGGCTCGGCGCCGCCGTCCTCTTCGTGGCGATGGCGGTCGTCGCCTTCCTCTCGCCGCGGGTGCCGCGCGAGCGCCCCGCGCCGACCGCGCGCCAGGCGAGCGAGTTCTGGACCGCACGCCTGGTCCTCCTCGTGCTCAGCGCCGCGCTGCTCTACATGGCCTACCTGAAGGACTGGGGGGCGCTCTGGATCACCCTCGCTGTCGTCGCCGCGACCCTCCTCGTCGCCTCCTTCCTCGACGCCACCGTCCTGCGCTGGGCGCTGCGCGCCGAGATGGTGCCGGTGCTCCTCTTCGGCCTCCTCTACAAGCTCGGCGACAACTCGATGGGGCGGATGATCGAGCCCTTCTGGGTGGACAAGGGGCTCAGCCCGCAGGAGATCGGCTGGATCTCCTCGACCCTCGGCGTGGCGCTCACCATCGCCGGCGCCCTCCTCGGGGGCTGGTACATCAAGCGAAAGGGCATCTTCCGCGCCCTGCTCTGGTTCGGTGTCGCGCAACTGGTCTCGAACTTCGGCTACGTGGCGGTGGCGGCCTTCGACCTGCCGCGCCAGAGCATCTACGGCGCCTCGGTCATCGAGTCGTTCACCCAGGGGCTGGGCACCGCGGCCTTCCTCTCCTTCCTGATGAACCTCTGCGACCGCGAGCACGCGGCGACGCAGTTCGCTCTCCTCACCGCCACCTTCTCGCTTGGGCGCGACGTGGCGGGGGCGTTCTCCGGCATCGGCGTCGAGCGGCTCGGCTACGACACCTACTTCCTGATCACCGCTCTCCTGGCGCTGCCCGGGCTCGCCCTGCTGCCGCTCGTCCGCCGGCGCATTCGCGAGGAAGAGGTCCCGGCCGTGCCGGCCGAGGCCTAGGCTCGCCGGGAGCGAGAGGAGGTTCCGATGCCGCTCCATCGTTCACGACGACACAAGATCCTCGGCGGAGTCTGCGGCGGGATCGCCGACTGGCTGGGCTGGAGGCCGACGACGGTGCGGATCCTCTACGTCCTGCTCTCCCTCTGCTCGGCGGGGTTCCCGGGGACGATCGTCTACATCCTGCTCTGGATCGTCCTGCGCAAGACGCCGCAAGAACCGGCCGCGGCGGCGTAGCGCCCGGGCCACGTCCCGGGCGTTTTCTCTTCGGGCTCAGCGCCGCTCGAAGAGCACCGCCAGGTCGTCCTCGTAGACCTTGGCGAAGCGGTCGGGCGGGAAGAGGAGGTCGGTGGCGGTGTGGTACTCGACGCGCACCGGCCGGCCGGCCTCGTCGAAGGTGACGAGCGGGCGCAGGCGGCGGTCGTTGCGCACCAACGCGGCGTCGATGGCGTAGCGGTCGAGCAGCTCCTGCCACGCGCGCTCGTCGGCGCGGGCCCGCGCCACCTCGTGCAGCAGGTCGGGGCGGACCTCGTTGCGCGCGTCGATGAACACTTTCCGCGGCGGGTAGAGCCGCCAGAGCAGGTATCCCCCGAAGGCCACGTCGTTGTAGAGGTTGCCGACGCCGCGGCGGCGCTCGAGGACGTCCACGGCCTTCTCGGGAAACCGCCCCGGCTCGAGGCCGAGCCCCGGCACGAGGCGCCCCTGGCGCGGCCGCAGCGGACCCGAAGCCGGCGGCCGGACGCACCAGGCGGCGGCGAGGACGCAGGCGGCGAGGGCGGCGGCCTGCCAGAGGACCGGGCGCGCGCGCCGCGGTGACGGCGCCGCGCGCCGCAGGTCGGCGAGGCACTCCCCGGCGAAGAACGCGGCGCCGAGGAAGAAGAGCCCCTGATGGCGGACGGCGGTCGCGGCGAGGGCGGCGAGGAGGAGCGTGACGAGCCCGGTCGCCGCGTCGAGCCGGCGCGTGCGCGCGGCGGTGATCGCCGCGAGGGCGGCGAGCGCCGCCGCGCCAAAGAGCAGGTAGGGCAGCGGCGCCCGCCAGACGGGCAGCCACTCCGGGTTGACGGCCGGCAGGCCGCGCAGGCCGGCGGCGATGCCGAAGGGGACGGAGAAGACCCTCGCGCCGTAGGGGTTGGCGAGGAGGGCGAGGGCGGCAACCGCCGGCAGCCCGAGCGCGGCCCGCCAGGGGAAGCGCGCGCCGAGGAGGTAGACGGCGACGAGGGGCGGCGCCAGTAGCGCGCCGGGGTGGAGGTTCACCCACACCGCGACGAGGCCGGCGAGGAGAAGCGCGTCGCGCCAGCCGGCGCTCCCCCGCCGGCGCAACCGCTGGAGGAACGCCAGCAGCAGCACGACGCCCGCAAGGCTTGCCAGCTCCGGCCGCAGGAAGAAGCGCCCGCGCGCGCCGAGCACGGCGACGACCACCACGAGCACCGCCCCCGCGAGCGGCGCCCCGGCGCGCCGCAGCTCGCGGAGGAGAAGTGCCGCGATCCCGACGACCAGGAGCGTCCGCGCCACCACCAGCGCCGGCAGCCCGCCCACCCGCTCCAGCGCCGCGATCCCCACTTGAAACAACCATTCATGGTCCACCCACGGCGTGCTCTCGGACGTGAACCGGAAGGGATCGACCCGCGGCACCCGGCCGTGCTCCAAGATCCACCGCCCGGCGGCCAGGTGCCAGAAGGTGTCGTAGGCGCGGAGGCGGAGGGTGCCCGCCACGGCGGCGAAGGCCAGACAGGCGGCGGCTAGAAGGCGGGGCAAGCGGGGAGAGAGTATCAATCAGATCAAGGTCTTCTGGTAGGTTCAGCAACTCCTGCACGTCATGACCCTCGCCACACCGCTCGTTCCCCCGACCGCGCCCCCCATCCCCGCGCCCACCCCGCGCGCCGCGCTCGACCGCGCCGTCGCCGACGTCCAGGCCCAGAAGGCCGCCTGGCCGCGGGTGGGCGTCGCCGAGCGGCGGGCCCTCCTCGAAGAGCTCCGCCGCAGCTTCCTGCCGGTGGCGGAGCGCTGGGCCGCTGCCGCCTCGGCGGCCTCCGGGCTCGCGCCGGGCTCGCCGCCGACCGGCGTCGAGTGGCTCATGGGGCCGCTGCTCGTGCTGCGCAACCTGCGGCTCCTCGCCCGGTCGCTGGCGGAGATCGAGCGCCACGGCCGGCCGCGCATCCCGGGCGGGGTGTGGACCCGGCCCGACAGCCGCGCCGTCGCCGGCATCGTCCCGCTCGACGTCTGGGACCGCCTGCTCTACGGCGGCGTCCGCGCCGAGGTCTGGATGCAGCCCGGCGTCACGGCGGCCGAGGTGCCGGAGACCCAGGCGGTCGCCTACCACGCGGCGGAGCGGCCGGGGGGCGTGGTCCTGGTGCTCGGCGCCGGCAACGTCTCCTCGATCGGACCGATGGACGCGCTCTACAAGCTGTTCGTCGAGGACCGGGTGGTGGTCTACAAGACCAACCCCGCCAACGCCCACCTCGGGGCGCTCCTCGAAGAGGGCTTCCGGCCGCTCGTCGAGCGCGGCTTCTTCCGGCTGGTGCACGGCGGCGCCGACGAGGGAGCCTACCTCTGCCGGCACCCCGGGATCGAGGAGATCCACATCACCGGCTCGGACCGCACCTACGAGGCGATCGTCTTCGGGCCGGGCACCGAAGGGGAGGAGCGCAAGCGGCGCGGCGCGCCGCTCCTCGAAAAACCGGTGACCGCGGAGCTGGGAAACGTCAGCCCGGTGATCGTCGTCCCCGGCCCCTGGAGCGACGCCGACCACGCCTACCAGGCCGAGTACCTGGCGACGATGCTGGCTACCAACGCCGGCTTCAACTGCAACGCCCTGCGCGTCGTCGTGCAGCACGCCGATTGGGAGGGGCGCGGGCGGCTCCTCGACGCCGTGCGCGCCCTCCTCGCCAGCACCCCGGCGCGCCGCGCCTGGTACCCCGGCGCGGCGGAGCGCTGGCGGACTTTCGTCGGCGAGCACCCGGAGGCCGAGCGGTTCGGGAAGGAGGGCGAGGGGCGGCTCCCTTGGGCGCTCATCTCCGGCCTCGACCCCGAGCGCCGCGACGAGATCTGCTTCACCACCGAGGCCTTCTGCGGCCTGGCCGGCGAGACGGCGCTGCCGGCGGGCGGCGCGGCCGAGTTCCTGGAGCGGGCGGTCGCCTTCTGCAACGAGCGGCTCTGGGGGACGCTCAACGCGACGGTCATCGTCCACCCCGCGACCCTCAGGGAGCCGGGCATGGCCGACGCGCTCGACCGGGCGGTCGCCGGCCTGCGCTACGGCACCGTCTCGCTCAACCACTGGGCGGCGGTGGGCTACGCCCTGGTCGCGCCCCCCTGGGGCGCCTACCCCGGCCACACCGCGCGCGACATCCAGTCCGGCACCGGCGTCGTGCACAACACGCTGATGTTCTCGCGGGTCGAGAAGAGCGTCGTGCGCGGGCCCTTTCGCGGCTTCCCCAAGCCCCCCTGGCTCATCACCCACCGCCGCCAGCACGAGCTCTTCCCCCGCCTCACCCGCTTCGAGGCGCACCCCTCGCCGCTCGCGCTCCCGGGGATCTTCGCCGCCGCGCTGCGCGGCTGATCAGTTTTTCGCGCGCTTCTCGTCCGCGCAGCCGTAGACCCACACCGGGGTGTCGAGCGGCACCATGCGGGTCAGCCGCTGGGAGGCGAACATCGGGATGCGGATGCAGCCGTGGCTCGCGGGGCGGGGCGGGACGTCGTGGCTGCCGTGGATGGCGATGCCGCCGACCAGGTACATGGGGTTGTGCATCATGCCGAGCAGGCTCTCGTGCCAGCCGGTCCGCTTCTGGTAGACGGTGAAGCGGCCGCAGGGGGTGACCGCCACGCCGCGCCCCCAGCGCTTTTCGTAGAAGGGCTTGCCGGTGCCCGAGGAGATCGGCAGGACGTTCCCCACCCGCCCCTCGTGGTCCACCAGGAGCAGCACCTGCCGGTCGAGGTCCACCTCCAGGTGATTGCCGGCGCTGTCGCGCGGCACGGGCGGCACCGCGGCCTGGAGCGCCTGCCAATCGCCGCGGGTGAGGCGCCCGGTGGCGGTCCGCCCCTCCAGCTTCTGGAAGGCGACCAGCGCCTGGCGCGAGGACTCGTCCCAGACGCCGTCGACCGGGCCGGCCCAGTAGCCGAGCTCGACCAGGCGGCGCTCGGCGGCCTTCCGCTCGCTCGCCGAGAGCGACGCGGACGAGCCGCGCGAGGGCGAGGCGGCGGCTATCGGGCCGGCGGCACACGCCAAGGTCATGGCCAGTAGGACGGCGGCTTTCACGCTGTTCCGCACAGGCACGCCCCATGCCAACCGGCCCCCACCCAGATCCTTCGCTACGCTCAGGATGACGTAGGCGCCGCTGAGGATGCCGGCGCCTCCGGCTCCATCATCAGCCCCGCCAGCAGCGCCGCGCGCTCCGGCATGCGGTCCACCCAGACGAACTCGTGCGCGGCGTGGGCGCCGTCGCCGACCGGGCCGAGGCCGTCGAGCGTCGGCGCGAAGGCGCTCGTCGTGTTGCCGTCCGAGGCGCCGCCGGCGGTGCCCTCCTGGAGATCGAGCCCCAGCCGCGCCGCCACCGCCTGTGCCTGCCGCCAGAGGACGCGGTTCCCGGCCGTCCGCTCGAGCGGCGGCCGGTCGATCCCGCCTTCGACCTCCAGCCGCGTCCCGGGGATCGCCGGCACGAGCCCGCGGATCGCCCGCTCCAGCGCCGCGAAGTCGGCGAGCCGCAGCATCCGCACGTCCACCACCGCCTTGGCCTCCGGCGGCACGACGTTGCGGCGGATTCCGCCTTCGAAGATCCCGACCGTCACGGTCGTCCCCTTCGCCGGGTCGCCGAGGGCGTGGAGCCGGATCACCTGGTGCGCCAGCTCGAGGACGGCGCTCGCCCCCTTCTCCGGCTCGAGGCCGGCGTGGGCGGCTTTGCCGTGCGCGGTGACGGTGAAGCGGGCGTTCCCCTTGCGCTCGGTCTTGAGGCGCCCCCCGGGCTCGAGCGACGGCTCGAGCACGAAGACCCGCGCCACCCGATGGGCCAGCCGCTCGATGCGGGCGGTGGACTCCTCGCTCCCCACCTCCTCGTCGGAGCTGACGAAGAGGACGGGCGCGAGCGGCGGCTCGAGCCCCTGCTCGGCGAGAGCGCGGAGCGCGAAGACCCCCTGCACCAGGCCGGCCTTCATGTCGTAGACACCGGGGCCGGTGAGGCGGCCGTCGGCGAGCGCCACCGGCATCGTGGCGAGGCTGCCGAGCGGCCAGACGGTGTCGCAGTGGCCGAGGAGGAGCTGGGCGCGGCGGGCGCGCGGGCGGCGGACCGGCGAGGCGTAGAGCTGGCCGCCCGAGGCCTTCCCGGGGAGGCGCCGCACGCGGTAGCCGGCCGGCGCCAGCGCCTCCTCGAGGAGAGCGAAGACCGGCTCCTGCGCCGCCGGCACGTGCGACGGGCTCTCGGCCGCCGCCAGCCGCCGCAGCAGCTCCACCATTTCCCCCTGCCGCGCGCGCAGCCGCGCCAGGAGGTCCACGGGGTCGAGCGCGCCGCTCATGACCGCCCGGCCGGAACGCGCCCGCGGAGCCGATCCATCGCAGCGCGCAGGGGGGCGGTCAGGCGCCAGCTCGTCGAGCCGCGGAGGCGGGCGAGGTCCCGCCGCGCGGCGTCCAGGTCCCGCTGCACGATCTCCCGGTCCCGCTGCGTGACCGCCAGGTCGCGCTGCACGGCCGCCAAGCTCCGCTGCGTCAGCGCCAGGCTCCGGGACTGGGAGGAGGCCTCGCTCCGCGCGCGGTCGCGCTCGGCGCGGAGGCGCTCGACCTGGCGGTCCAGCCCGAGCGCGAAGGGCGTCTCCGGCGGCAGGCGCTCCCAGTAGGCGGTGAACGGCCCCATCTCCCCGACGACGTGGACCTCGTAGGGCGCGCTCCGCCGCTCCCGGCGCGGATGGCTCGTCAACAGGTACATGCCTTCGTCGCGGAAGAGCGCCGCCGCCCAGGTCGCCACCAGATGCCAGCGGCCGCGCCCGCGCAGGTCGGGGCGGAGCACCGTGCCGTAGCGCAGGAAACCCGCGGCGTGCGCGGGCGAGGAGGGGAAGAAGTCGTCGGGGCCGCCGCCGCCGAACCGCCGGCGGCGGATGCCGAAGCCGCCGATCAGCTCGCCCTGCTCGAGGACCGCGTAGAGGCCCTCGCGCGGGTCGGCGCAGACCTCGCCGGGACGCGGGTCGTCGCCGTCGGGGAGGGGGCGCTCGGTGACGTCGTCCGCGGCCCGCCAGACGTTGATCCGCTCGTTCTCCTCGGCCGTCGCGTGGCGGATCTCGAGCGGCCAGGAGGCGCGCCGGACCAGCGACAGGCCGGGGAAGGACGACAGCGTGACCGACTCGAGCTCCGGATGCGCGCCGAGGCACTGGCGCAGGGCGAGGGGCGGCCCCGACCACTGCGGGCAGGCGGTGTCGTGCATCAGGACGACGCCCTCGGGCGTCAGGCAGCGCAGGGCGTTCTCGAGGTCGCGCAGCACCTGCTCGTAGCCGTGGTCGCCGTCGATCAGGATGAGATCGAAGGTCGACCCGTCGCGGCGGAACTCGTCGAAGGCCTCGTCCGAGCGGCGCGGGACGAGCTCGATCCGCTCGAGACCGAGGTGGCGGCGGAAGTGCTCGCGGGCCCGCTCCGGGTCGCTCCACAGGCCGGGCGCCGAGTCGACGACACCCCCCTCGACCGGCCACTCCGCGAACCCGGGGTCGACGAGCCAGACCCTGGCCTCCGGCCGGTCCTCGACCGCCAGCGCGAAGCAGGCCACGACGAAGCCCCGCCCCGAGCCGATGACCAGGATCCGCCGCGCCTCCAGGATCTGCGCCAGGGCGATGTAGAGCCAGCCGAACCCGAGGCCGTCGAAGCTCTCGCGCTGGGTGCCGATCTCGCGGCGCGGGTCGTAGTGGGTCTCGGCGCCGTGGGAGAAGCCGCGGACCAGCGTCTCGATCAGCTCGGGGGTGATCGCTCGCACGTGCGCTCCGGGGGTGCCTAGCCTGGTCCGGGATCGGCGGCGGCCGCCGCCGCGCCCGCGGCCTCGGGCGGCAGGTCGCGCCAGGTGGTCTCGTCGTCGTCGAAGATCGGCAGGTCGGGCTGGCGGCCGCGGCGGGCGTTGACGTGCCAGCCCCAGAGGAGCGCCCACTTGAGGTAGCTGCCGTACGCCTGGAGCATGCAGAAGACCAAGCCGTGCAGGCCGTCGAGGATCCCGAGCTGGAAGACGTAGGTGCGCAGGAAGCGCCAGGCCGAGCGCCCGAAGACCTCGACGGCGCCGGAGCGCTTGCCCTCCTTCCAGTTCTGCGCCGCGCCCCAGAAGCTGTACTTCTCGATTCGCCGGACGTAGTCGTCCAGGCTGTCGGTCATGTAGTGCTCCATCGGGTGGCGCAGCCGCGGCGCGGGGCCCTGGGTGATCATGTCGGCGTGCACCCGGCGGTTGGGGTAGCGCGCCGTGCCGCGGCGCACCAGCCGCACCACCTGGTCGTGCTGCCAGCCGGAGAAGCGGATCACCTTGCCCAGGAAGTAGACGCGCCGGCGGATGGTGTAGGCGTGGTGGCTGGGGCCGGCGGCGAGGAGCTCCTCGATCTCGCGCCGCAGCGCCGGCGTGCAGCGCTCGTCGGCGTCGAAGATCAGGATCCAGGCGTGCGCCACCTGGTCCATCGCCCAGTTCTTCTGCGAGGCCGAGCCGAAGTAAGTGCGCTGAACGCAGCGGGCGTTGGCGAAGCCGCGCACGATCTCGGGCGTGCGGTCGGTCGAGAAGGAGTCGACGACCAGCACCTCGTCGCACCAGGCGAGCGACTCCAGGCACCCCGCGATGTGCTGCTCCTCGTTGAAGGTGGTGACGATCGCGGAGACGGCGGGGCGGGTCGGGCCGGGGGCCTGAGGGGGGGTCGCCATGCGACGGCGGGATGGTATCAAGGATATCCTTCGCCCCTCCGTGACCAGCCCCGGGTCCCCCCTCTTCGGCAGGCTGCGCCCCTACCTCGTCTTCCTGCTGCTCGTAACGGTCAAGCTCGTCGCGCGCCTCTTCTACCGCATCGACATGAAGTGGATCGGCGAGGTCCCGCCCGACCCCTGGCGCCACATCCGGCTCGCGGCCGTGCTCAACCACACCAGCCTCTACGAGCCGCTCTTCGCCGGCGGCTGCCCGCTCCACTTCCTCTGGCGGATCGCCCGCCACGGGGTGGTGCCGATCGCCGACAAGACCGCCGGGCGGCTCCTGGTCGGCGGCTTCTTCAAGCTGATCGCGGCGCAGGTCATCTCGATCACCCGGCGGCGCGACGAGACCTGGGACGAGGTGCTGGACAGGATCGACCCCGACGCCATGGTCATCATCCTCCCCGAGGGGCGCATGAAGCGCTCGACCGGCCTCGACGTCGAAGGCCAGCCGATGACCGTGCGCGGCGGCGTCGCCGACATCCTCGAGTCGATCGGCGGCGGCCGCCTGGTGCTCGCCTACAGCGGCGGCCTCCACCACATCCAGGCGCCGGGCGAGCGCTGGCCGCGCCTCTTCAAGACCGTCCGCATGCGCCTGGAGGCGCTCGACCTCGACACCTACCGCGAGGCGCTGATTCAGACTGCAGGCCCCGAAGGCTTCAAGCGGGCGGTCGTCGAGGACCTGGAGCGGCGGCGCGACGCGACCTGCCCGCCGCTCGCCGAGCCGGCGCCGTGAGCGTCGTCCTCCCGGCGCCCCACCTCGCGACCAGCCGCGCCGGCGGCCTCCGCGGCTGGGCGATGCGGCGGCTCCTCCGCCTCGCCGTCGAGGAGGCCGCAGCCGCCCTGCACACCTTCCGCTACGCCACTCCGGCGCTGCGCGAGCGGATCGAGCACCTCGCCGAGACCTACTTCGAGGGGTACCTGGCGGCGATCGAGGAGGACGGCGCGGCGCTCCGCGCCCGCCTCGAGCGCGCGCCGCCCGAGCTGCGCAGCTTCGCCTACGAGGGCGCCGGCACCGGCCTCGCCGCCCTCGACGCCATCACCCCCTGGCGCGCCGACCGCCTGGGGCGCTTCCTCCGCGGCCCCGGCGCCGACCACGCCTACATCGTCCACATCGGCGCCGGCTGGGCGATCGCCCGGCTGCCCCACCTCGGCGGCCGCATCGTCGCCCGCCTCGACCCCGTCCTGCGCTGGCTCGGCTACGACGGCTGGGGCTTCCACGAAGGGCTCTTCGCCAGCCGGCGCACCGTCGAGGGGCGCGCCGTGCCGCGGCGGCTGGCCGGCTACGCCCGCCGCGCCTTCGACCAGGGGGTGGGGCGGAGCCTCTGGTTCGTCGAGGCGACCGAGCCGGAGCGCATCGCCCGCCGCATCGCCACCTTCGAGCCGGCGCGCCGCGAGGACCTCTGGAGCGGCGTGGGATTGGCCTGCGCCTACGCCGGCCGGCGCGAGGAGGCGGCGTTGCGCGAGCTGGCGCGCCTCGCTGGCGAGCAGGCGCCGTACCTCGCCCAGGGCGCCGCCTTCGCCGCCGAGTCGCGCCGCCGCTCCGGCGAGGAGGCGCCGCAGACCGACCTCGCCTGCCGCGTCTTCTGCCGCGCCACCGCCGCCGAGGCCGCCGCCGAGGTCGCCGCCGCCGGGCGCGACCTGCCGCCCGACGGCGCGCTGCCGGCCTTCGAGGTCTGGCGGCTGCGGGTGCGGGAACGCTTCTCGCAGGCGGCAGAGGCGTGAGCCTCTTCACCCGCCGGCTGGAGCTCTTCCGGGCCTTCGGCATCCCGATCCGGCTCGACCTCTCCTGGTTCGTCGTCTTTCTGCTCGTCACCTGGTCGCTGGCGACCCGCGCCTTCCCGACGCTCGTCCCCGGCCTGTCGCCGGTGCTCGCCTGGACGATGGGGGCAGCGGGAGCGCTCGGCCTCTTCGCCTCGGTCCTCCTCCACGAGCTCGGGCACGCGGTGACCGCGCAGCGGCTCGGCGTGCGGATGCGCGGCATCACCCTCTTCCTCTTCGGCGGCGTCGCCGAGATGGCGGAGGAGCCGCGCACGCCGAAGGTGGAGTTCCTGGTGGCGATCGCGGGGCCGGTGGTGTCGGTGGCGCTGGCGCTCGCGGGCGGCGGCGTGGCGCTCCTCGGCCGCGCCGCCGGCTGGCCGGCGCCCGTCGTCGCTGTCGTCGGCTACCTCGGCCTGATCAACGGCGTCCTGGTCGCCTTCAACCTGATCCCCGCCTTCCCGCTCGACGGCGGCCGGGTGCTGCGCTCGGCCCTCTGGGCTTGGAAGGGCAGCCTGCGGCAGGCGACGCGGATCTCCTCGGCGATCGGCTCGGCCTTCGGCTTCGCACTCATCGCCTGGGGCGTCTGGCAGGTCCTCCAGGGCGAGATCTTCGGCGGCGTCTGGTCGTTCCTGATCGGCATGTTCCTGCGCAACGCGGCGCGCATGTCCTACCAGCAGCTCCTCCTGCGCCGGGCGCTCGAAGGCGAGCCGGTCGAGCGCTTCATGCACCCCGACCCGGTGACGGTGCCGCGCCAGATCTCGGTGCAGGAGCTGGTGGACGACTACGTCTACCGCCACCACTTCAAGTTCTACCCGGTGGTCGACGAGGCGGGGCGGCTGACCGGGTGCATCACGACGCGGCGGATCAAGGAGCTGCCGCGCGAGGAGTGGCAGCGCCAGACCGTCGGCGCCATCGCCGACCGCTGCGACGCCGAGAACACCGTCCCCGCCGGCACCGACGCCATCCGCGCCCTCTCCCGCATGAGCCGCACCGGCGCTTCGCGCCTGCTCGTTGTGGACGGCGACAGGCTGCTCGGGATCCTCTCCCTAAAAGACCTCCTCAAGTTCTTCGCGCTGAAGATGGAGCTGGAGGAGGGGAAGTAGCCGAGGACCGCGCTACTGGCCTGCCGCAAGCGGGCCCGGACCCGACGAGAATCCGCGCCTGCCGTGGACACAGGCCAGCACCACCACGGAGTCTCTGAGCACCCCGATACCGGACAAAGTATGGAAATCGGTGATCGGAAACCTGGGCCAAGCATCTCTTCAGTGCGCGCGTCGGACGTCACGTGAGAGCCTAATCGACTGCCGACGGAAAGCTCCACTCAGCCAAACTTGCGCTGATACCTCCAGGTCGAGTTCCGCAGGCTCGAAGACCGCCCACCGGCGGCGCTCGAGCCGCGCGCGCCGCGTGTGGACTGCGGCCAGGAGCTCTGATCGTCGAAGTCGGGCTCCAGATCAGCAAGGCGAGACGATGCACCGGCGAGGGAGATCGAGGGGCGTGTCGCGCAAGCTGCATGGACGGGATGCTCTTCGCTCTGCACTGACGGCGTGGGGAAAGGCGCCGAAGATGGGCTGAACTTCACTACGCCAACCTCTTCGGCTCAGCGCGATCGGGACACAGAGTCGTGAAGAGACCTCCCAGGTACGGGAGCATCTACCTCCTCGCGGCCAGCCTTCGGATCTGTAGGCGAACCCGAGAATATCCCGCGGTCGGAGGTCCACGCGAAGCGCGCCGAGGAGGGTCGCCTTATCTCCTAGCGCTCTCGTTCAAGACTCAAGCCTTCGCGGGCCAACCAAAGGCGCCACCACCTCACCGCCCATACATGCGATGACGAGCTACTTTAGCATCGCAGCTATGCATGGTAGCATAGCTTCATCTGAGCTGAGCCGCACGGCGACGCGCACCACTGCACTGGGAGCTATTGATGACGGGATACTTTCTTCTCGCAGGTCTCAGTTTGGCCATTAGCTTCCTATTGTGGCACGTTTCTGAGCAGCGAAGTCTCGTCGGTGAGCATCGGGCGATTCGCAATCACCTCATTGAGTTCATGCGAGTTTGGATTGCGCTCTCAGTCTACTACGTCGTCCAGCCTATTGCCGCGCCTCTGTCAGACCCAGGCGCTCAGACCTCTGCCACTTGTCTCACTCGGTACCTACCCACCACATTCGTATGGCACTTCGGTGTAACTCTGATCCTCGGCTTTGCAAATATATGGTTGCGTCGCGCCAGCTTGGAGCTGGAGATTTCAGAACTGCCGCAGAATAGAGATCGCCTCATATTGCCACTCGAGTCGCTAACTTCGACGTGGCAGCGATTCTTGAAATGGTCGACTGAAAAAGGAATCCTCTACGGCTTCCTTGCCGCTCTTCTTCCCCTCGCATTTATCCCCACGTTAGCTTACTCACGGGCCATGCTATCAATCGCCTATTCCTTCCAATTGGCGGTGACCTCCCTGCTGTTTGTACGCCTGGCCTTCGCATATCGAAGTGTCTTGCAGTCGCGCTCGCTCTTCGCTCTATCGTTAGGATATGCCATCGTACAATTGCCCTATGGATTCCTAGCACCCAGCGGCACGTCTACTCTCTATGGCTACGAGCTGCCCCTCGGTTTGCTTAAAGCTGCTCATGGGCTCTCTCTAGCAGGCCGCTGAGAAACGGCCTTCAACGGCGGGTGCGAGGCTGACAGCGATCTGGGAGCGGGCGATGTCGCGTGCGCGGGTGGAAGGGGAGGGCAACAGGCGCCTTGTGGGCGCGTTTGAGCGCCGCTGGTTTTGCTGGGCAGGACCTTTTTGGGCTATGCCGGCACAAGCAGGCGACTTAATCGGAGCAGGTTGTACGCTGCGGCGGCGAGGCGGGCGGCCAGCTGCGTCCTCGCCACGCCTCGGACCCTGGTCCGGTGCAGCCCTGCGCAGGTCTTGAGCCAGCCGAAGATCGTCTCGATTCGCCGCCGTACGACCTGACTGATCCGGTAGCCGGGACGGCGCGTTGTTCGCCGGTCGATTGCCGAGCGCCTGCGCCGGTGGGCATTCTGGGTGACGTGGGGGGTGACGCCGAGCTCTCGGCAGGCAGCCACGAAGCCCTTGGTGTCGTAGCTCTTATCGGCGCCCACCGTCTTGCGCCGCGAGCCTTCGAGCCGCGCGAGCAGACCCAGAGCTTCGCGGCGCTCGGCGAACCCATCGGCCTGGGCCACCACGAAGTCCACCAACAATCCGTTGCGGTTCTCCATCAGAGCGTGGCCGGAAAACGAGAGCTTCGCCTCGTGCCCATCCCCCTTGCGGGCCAGGCGCGCTTCCGGGTCGGTCGTCGAGGCGTGCGTCTCGTTGCTCCGCTTCGTCCCCGTGAAATCGCTCCAGCCGTTGGCGTCTCCGCCCGGCGGCCCGTCCTTGGGCCGGAAGCTCTTCATCGACGCCCAGGCCTCGATCAGCGTCCCATCCACCGAGAAGTGCTCGCTCGACAGCAGCCGCTGCACGCTCGCCTCAGCCACGATCGCCGCCAAAAACCGCTCGGCCACCTCGTGCCGGATCAGCCGCTCCCGGTTGCGTGAAAACGTGCTCGCGTCAAACGACGGCTCGTCGAGCTCCAGATCCAAAAACCAGCGAAACAGCAGGTTGTACTCGAGCTGCTCGCAAAACTGCCGGTCGCTCCGCACCGAAAACAGCGCGATCAGCAGCTGCGCCTTGAGCAGCCGCTCCGGCGGCACCGACGGCCGCCCCGTCTCGGCGTACATCACCGCAAACACCTCACTCAACTGCCCGAGAGCCCGGTCGGCCAGCCCCTTGATCCGCCGGATCGGATGCGCCGCCGGAATCCGCTCCTCCAACGACCCCACCATCAACAACGTCCTCTGCTCGCGCGCTTTCCCTCGCATGGCCTGCAAGGGTAGCGCGAACCGGGGTTTTTCAGCAGCCTGCTAGCGGCGCTCGCTTGGGCATATGCCCACAGACAACCTGTTGAGAAAGAAGCAATCACGGCGGAAGCACTTGCGCGTCTCGCGAAGCGCCTCCAGAGCCGCGCTACCCTACGTGGTATCCAGCAGCTCATGATCGGTGGCGCGCTCGCGACGCTTACCGTTCTCGTGCTCGCGGGGTTTTATTCCTGCGCTATCGCCTTCCTTCGAGCAGGGGGAGCTTCAGAAGTACAACTGCTGCCTGTGCGCCTGTTGTTCTTGCTCCTGCTTTTGCTGGCTTGGCAAGCCTGCGCCTATGCTGTCGTAGCGAAGCTTCGGTTCCGAATCAGCTGGCCAAACCGCAGCGAACTCAGACAAGACTACATTATTTCTGTAGAAGGCTCTGATGCTACCCTACCGGGCGTCGAGTTGCTTTCGATTAGAACCCGAGACGCAGCGGCGCGATTGCCGCAACCGCAACAGCAAGTCATCCTACTCCACGGCCTGTTCAGCAACGGTGCTGCCGCTTGGGGCTTTCTACCGGTCGTATTGCTTCGCGAGCCCAACGTCAGTTGTATTCGCAGCCTAACTTATGGCCATGGCCTTTTGACGTCGCGCGGCGAGTTTGACCAGATCGCGCGCGACATCGCGAGCAAAATCGGCTCTCTTATTGCGGATTTCCCCGGCACCACGATCTTAATTGGCCATAGTCTTGGAGGAATTATCGCGCTCAAAATCCTGCCCGAACTGCTCAAGCAGCATCTCAGTAGTGTTAACCATGGCCTCCATCACGTCGGGATTGTGGGCGCTCCTCTGCTCGGCTCGGGCTGGGCGAAAACCCTGTTTCCATGGGCATGGTCGCGAATGCTTGGACGGCACTCACGACTTCTGCAGGAGACGCTGCGCGACGCTTTGGAAGTCGTCCCACCGGTCGGAAGCTCCCGCGACGGCGAAGTCCTTATTCCCGGCTTGACCTTTATATACGGCAGCCGTGACTCTGTGGCAGGAGAACTTGTGCAATTCGCCGCCTTTCACGGCCAGAAGATACGCGCGCCAGCTTTCCATGGGCTAGGGCTTGTATTCTTCGACACCCAAGAGCTAGCGCGTGTGTATCGCCGCATGCTGTCCGCGACGCCGCGCGCAGTGGCGCTCGCAAGAGCTGTGGGGCGTAGCCTTCTCGCCACAGAACAGCTCAATGCAAGTGGGCTCTTTGTATTTGCAAATGAAGCGGACCTTTCGAGCGCTCACTTGATCGGCTCCCTGCGCGACGAACAATCGTTTGAGCGTGCGACTCTGCCGGGAGTGTTCGTTAGAGAACTTTTCAAGGAGCGACTGGAAAAACTATATGAACTGAACCGAGAACGCCCGCAGCAATGGGACGCTTATTGGACGGATCTAGAGAGAGAAGTTGGGCGCTCTGTTGCCCCTACATTCTTTGTTAAGCCATGGTCTAGTGATTATGGTCTCGTGCTCTATTTGAATAGGTTCGCTGGGTTTTTTGCGATTGCACAAAGAGCAGAGAGCCGACTTAGTGCCGAGGCGCCAAGGGCGCGCAAACCCCGCTCGCTGGGACCGATAGGTTCGGCGATTGCCGAGAGATTTCGGGACCTCGACACGGGAGCAATGAGTGCTGTGCTGTTCGAGGGTTGCGATCACTTAACCCGCCTGCGGACAGAAAATGTCTCTGTCACGCGCGGGAAGTTTACAAGTATAATCGACTCTGAAGGCACATATTACGGACTCTATGCATTAGATGGAGTAGTTGTAGCACCTGACGGAATTGATCACCTCTATTTTCACGTCGGCGCTCCTGGTCAACCCCTTAGTATCGGCGAGCTCGCGCTTCGCTGCTACGATGAAGTGCGAAAGTCCGCGCTGCCGGCCGACCTTGCGGACATGGGTCAGAATTGCTGGTTATGCCGGCTCAGCCTAGGTTCACGACGAGCAACAGGGGAGGAAGTCAAACTTCGCTTGAGCTTTCGAAGGCAAAATTGTATCGACTTACTGCGCGGCTTCGAGTTGTTTCGCCTCAATCCCGTACTGTCCGCCGGGGCGCTTGTGACAATCACCGTTGCGCTGCCAGGACGGGCGTTTGCACTCGACCCCTTTATAGTGAGGGCCGGAGCTCTAGCGATGATGAGCGAAGGACGGACTGAGGAACCTCTCGAGCGACGATATCTCTATTCTGTCGAACGCGAGGTTGATGAGGAGGACGAGGCCCTAGGGCTTAGGTTTTCGGTAGATCCAGCCGCAACTGAGCGGAGGCGGCTACGTGACATGGTCGTTGTGGATCCGGCGAGAGACGAGGATCTTTTAGGGATGGCAGGCATGGAATCGCTCCTTAGTGTCCGAGTTGCGGCCAAATTGGAGGACTTAAGGAGCCGTTTGGCCGTTTTTCCTGAAGGAGTCCGCGTCGCCCGTATTGGAGGGGAGGTCGTAGGGTATGTTGAGTTTATCCGATGGAGTCGTGACCGCGTGCTCGGTTTCCGCGACATTTCACCTATCGAGGCTCAGCACGAGGTCGATGGACGATCTGCTTTTATTTGGTTCCTTGGAGTTCTACCAGCGTTTCGCGGAAGGGGTATCGGTAGACGTCTTATATCGGAGGTCGTAAACTGGTCCGAGACCCAAGGAATTCGGCAGTTGCAAATCGTGACTCAAGGAGGCTTGCGGGGCTACTTCGAAGACATTGGGTTTAAGAAGATCGGTGAAGTCGAGGAGTACATGCCTGGCATGGTAGGCGTCTTCATGGCGCGCGGAGTAATACTCTGAGCAGTCTGGGGCGGGCGAGGTGACCGATGGTATGAAGCGCGGAGGAGACGACGCGCCCCCTATTGCCTTTACTTGAGGTGCAGGGTGTCGGTAGTCCGAGCCATTCCGTGGTACAGTGGTAATGTTGCTCGGCCTCAAACAGATCCATGGCTAGCCCAGAGATTTTGTAGCATCGTAGTCGACAGGTTAGCGTTCGGCCGTCTACGGAGGTGCACCGTCAGACCGCGCCACCGAGGCGATCTCGCGGGCGCAGGTTGTCGGGGGTCGAGAACGAAGAGTTCTTAGGCGCCCGAGATAGCGGTGAAGGGGTTCGTGATGCGCACGCCGCGGAGGACTTGGCCGTCGTTGAGTTCTTCGGCGTAGAGGGTCCGCGCCGCTGCGGGCGACGGCGACGGTGAGGGCTTCCCAGAAGAGAGCACGGCGACGCGTGAGAGGAGGATCGCCTCGCGGACGAGAAAGACCTCCTCAAGTTCTTCGCGCTAAAGATGAAGTTGGGGAGGGGAAGTAGGGAGCGCCACTCAGCTCAGCGACGGCGTTCGAGGCGCGCGGACTTCCGACTCGCCATGCTACGCTCCGCGGCAGATCGCACGTAAATGAAAAATGAATGTGCCTGCCGCCGGCGCGCCGGCGCTCTTGCCGTCCTCTTCTTGGTGAGCGCGGCTGGCACCCGGGCGGGCGAGGACGTGCCCGCGGCCCGCTTCGCCGACCCGGCACGGCGCGAGAAGCTCGTCCGGGCCTTCCCGGTGATCGAGGCGAAGCTGGCGGAGGAGATGCGGGAGCTGCGCCTCCCCGGCCTGGCCTACGGAGTGATCGTCGACGGCGAGCTCGTGCTGGTCGGCGGCCTGGGACACCGCGACATCGGGACGAAGGCGCCCGTCGATGCCGACACCGTGTTCCGCATCGCCTCGATGACGAAGAGCTTCATCGCGCTCGCCGTCCTCAAGCTGCGCGACGAGGCCAAGCTCGCCCTCGACGACCCGGTGGCCCGCCACGTCCCCGAGCTTGCCGCTCCCCCGCCGCCGACGGAGGACTCGGGGCCGGTGACCATCCGCCAGCTCTTGAGCCACACCGCCGGCTTTCCCGAGGACAACCCCTGGGGCGACCGGCAGCTCGCCGTTTCGGAGGAGGAGCTCTCCGCCTGGCTGCGCCGGGGGCTCCCGTTCTCGACGGCGCCCGGCACCGCCTTCGAGTACTCGAACTACGGCTTCGCGATCCTGGGCCGCGTCGTGTCCCGCGCTTCCGGGATGCGGTATCAGGACTACGTCGATCGCGAGATCCTGAAACCGCTGGGGATGACCTCGACCTTTTGGGATCCTCGGGAGGTGCCCCGCGAGCGCCTTGCCGGCGGCTATCGGCGGCAGGACAAGGAATTTGCGGCCGAGGTACCGCTCGGCGACGGGGCCTTCGGCGCCATCGGCGGCTTGCTCACCTCGGCCCGCGACCTGGGCCGCTGGGTGGCGCTGATGCTCTCCGCCTGGCCGCCGCGCGACGACCCGGAGAGGCCGCCGGTCCTACGCCGCACCCTGCGGGAGATGCAGCAGGGCGCCGCCTTTCCCGCGCTCTTCGTGAACCGCACCGCGCCTGGCGCGCCGCTGACCGTCCGTTTCGCGAGCTACGCGTTCGGCCTGATCTCCACCGGAGACTGTCGCTTCCGTAAAGCGGTCAGCCACTCCGGCGGCCTGCCCGGATTCGGCTCCGACATGCGCTGGCTCCCCGAGCACGGCGTCGGCGTGTTCGCGATGGCGAACGCGACCTACGCTCCTGCCGGGCTCCTCACCCGCGACATGCTGGCCATCCTCGCCGACACCGGCGCCCTCGAGCCCCGCCGCCCCGTCCCGGCGCCGGCCCTGCTCCAGGCGATCGAGAAGACCGCGCGCCTCCTCGACGTCTGGGACGACGCCCGGGCGCAGGCGCTGGCCGCCGAGAACCTCTTCCTCGATCGGTCCCTGCAGGAGCGCAAGGAGGAGATCGCGAAGCTCCGCGACGGGCTGGGAGCGTGCCGCATGGGTGATGTCAAGGCGGAGAACGCTCTGCGCGGCCGTTTCCGGATGAGCTGTGACAAGGGGTGGCTCGACGCCACGCTCACCCTCGCTCCCACGCGGCCGCCCAAAGTGCAGGCGCTGTCCGTCACCGGCGGCCGGCCCCTCTCAGAGGGGATGAGCCGCGCGGTGGACGCGGTGCTGGGGGCCGTGGTGCGCGGCAGCCAAGACCTCCGTCCGGCGCCGAGCCTGGACAGGGCCGCCCTCGGCGCCCTCCTCGCGGATGTGCGCCTGCAGTACGGGACCTGCCGGGCCGATGAGCCGCTGGAGGGCGACGGAACCACCCGGACCGTCGTGAAGCTGGACTGCGACCGCGGCCCCCTGGAGCTGTCCCTTGGCCTCGACGGCGACCAGGTGTCCGAGGTGCGCTTCGTCCGGCCGGCGGGCGTGGTCTGCCCGCCCTGAGTCAACGCGCCTCGATCCTCCGCCACGAAAACCCGAAGCGCTGGGCGCCCTTGTTCTGGATGGGGCTGACCACCGCCAATCCGCCATCGCGGAGAAACGCCATCGCGAGGTATTCGCCGCCAGTGTCTCGAACGGGCGGCTCTTCCGGAGGGGCGATCCAAGTGTCGATCCGGAACGGCGCCGACTCGATCATCCGCGGCGGCGCGTCCGGGTCACCGACCTCCAACCTGGCGACATGCGCCTGGAGCGCCTCGCTCTGACCCGAAAACCACGTCGCGGCCAGATCTCCTCGGTCGCGCGCCACGAGATAAGGGAAGTAGAGGACGTCGCGGCTCGCGGCGAGGCGCCAAGTCTTCCACGTCGAACCGCGATCGGCCGAGCGCGCCAGCCAGAGCCCCTCGCGGTTCGTCCAGAAGGAATAGAGGGCGCCTTGGCCGTCCCACGCCAGCGGCTCCACCCATCGCGGCAGCAGCGGTTCGATGAAACGCGGCGGCGTAACCGTCGTGTCGAACAGCGGGCTCCACTCGCGCCGCCCTGGTGCCACGTGCTTCTGCCATGTCGCGCCGCCGTCGACGCTGACAGCAACGAGATCGACGCCCTCGTCGAACCTGTTGCCCGACGCCGACAACGGCGTCACACGCACCGCCAGCTCGCGGTTCGGGCCCACGGCGAGGTGGCTCGATCCACCCTGTGGATGAATCCTGGGCCGCTCCTTCCAGGTGTTGCCGCCGTCCTCGCTGACGGCGTGGCAGACGCCGCCGCCGTCGTTCCAGATGACGTGGACCGTTCCGCCCGCCGACACTTCGACCCACGGCCGATCGTCGAACCGCGTTGCGGAGAGCGGCGTCCACGACCACGTCGCGCCCACGTCCTTGCTGACGCCGATGCTGATCCTCCTGCCCTCACCTTTCTCGCGGTCGAAAACCATCGTGGCGAAATAGACGGTCCCGTCGCGAGCCACCGCCAGCTCCACGTCGGAGTTGCCGATGGCCCCGTTCGCCTCGGTGCCGACGTCGACGCGCGTCCAAGTGGCGCCACGGTCGCGGCTCTTCCAGAGCGTCGGCACCGATTCCCCGTAGCCGCTCACGAACAGCGTGCCGTCGGGATGCTCGACCACCATGGGCTCGCGGGCGAGGACGTCGAGATGATCGACCCGATCGGCCACGACGAGCGTCGTGGCAGGGGTCGGGGCCTCGCCCCTGGCGCAGCTACCGATGATCGCGACGACGGCCAGCAACGTCACTCCGGCCAAGACTCGCGCGTCAAGTGGCAACATCAGGGCGCCCTCCGGGTGCGGGCCGCTGAGCAGTGAAGGGGTTCGTGATGCGCACGCCGCGCAAGACTTGGCCGTAGGGCGCTGGACTACTCGCTTCGCCCGCTCTGAGCCGCCCGCCGATCGAGCCACTTCCGTAGCGACTCGGGGGTCTCGCCGCTGCGCACGCCTGCCACGAGGTCGGCGACGCTCAGGTCCTCATCCAAGTCCGGCCAGTGGATGAACGCTCCGTCACCGAAGGTCTCGAAGTTCTTGCGCTCGGCGTCGGTGCCGTGCCACAGGCGCGGGAACCAGAGAAGAGGGACGATCAGCGTCCGCCCGTCCACGAGGTGCACCATCAAGCTGTCGTCGCCGACGGCGATGTCCCTCGCGCGGGGCTCTTGGGCCTCAACGACCAAAGAATTCATACCAGCTCTCCAGTAGCTCCTCGCGGTGTTCCTGCACCATCGCGGCGATCGTGTTGAGCTCCGAGCGGCTGTAGCCGCCCGCGCTCTGCAGGGCGAGCGGATCCAACCAGAGCTTCGCCACCTTGTTCTCCCGCCGCACGTGCACATGCGGAGGCTCCCCACGGTCCTGTGAGACGAAGAAGAGGCGGTAGGGACCGACTCTCAGGACGGTAGGCATGCTTCCGCAGGCCCTATGTTAGCTCTTGAGGACCGTCCCCGCCGGCGCCTCAAGGACCTCCCCAAGTCCTTCGCCTGAAGATGGAGTTGGAGGAGGGGAAGTAGTAGGACGCCGGTGCCAAGCTCAAGGTCGAGGGAGCGGGACCGTAACCCATCGCGTAGGATCACGAAGGCTGCCAAGTGTTGCACCGACCCCGAAGCCTGCCCAGCCCGCGAGGGGGACCGTCAATTCGCGATCACTGGGGTTATTCGTGAGACCCCCTGCCGCCACCGCACTTCCCAGCCCGACCGCAAGGCCCCACCGGAGTGCCTTACGCCAGCGTGAATGCCGTCCTCGTTGCACCTCCAGTCGGCGGATGTCAACCCATGCCACTGAAGTGACCGCGGCGCCGCCAGCGGGCAACACAAGGTCCAAGGAATCCTCTGTGACGGCGTGAACAGCCGACCGCGCACCGCGAAGCTCTGGATGTGAGGCCCAGATCCGGACCGTGTCACCCGCCGACACCGAGGTGGTTTGTGCCGCTGCGCTCACCGGCGCCAGCAAGCTGGCGATAACCACTAGGGAAGCGGATCGCATGCTGACCTCCCTCAGGCAAGCCGCAGAAAAGCAGGTCCGTGGCGCGGCTGGACGGACCAAGACGGAAAGGCTCAACGACGGTGCTCGAGGCGCGCGCGGACCTCTGGCCAGGGGCTCTGATCGTCTGGATTGGCCTCCAGATCAGCAAGCCGGGCATCGAGGAGGGCGCGCTCTTCGGCCGTGACCGGTATCCCTTCCTCCGAGAGCGTGCCCCACAGCGCCTCAATGAGCTCCAACCGATCGTCAGCACTCAGCCGAAGAGCCTGTTCGAGCAGTTCAGGGCTCATGGACTGAGAATACCTCGTTGCTCGACAAACCCTTACTGCCACCTTCTAAAGTCGGTCCGAGCGCCGCATAACGCATCGTCGCCTCACCGGCGGCGCCAGCCGCCCGGTGGAGGTGTGTGTTATGCGCCCTCACCGGCGGAAGCCGAGTAAAAGAGCATTTAGCTCGCTCGCAAGACGCCGACGGCGGAAGCTGCTGAGTCGCTTCTCGGAGAAGCTCCTCTCCACTTCCCTCTCAAGTCTTCTGAAGTAGTCGTCGCGACCCGGCGAGACGGTGTCGTTGCGGCGGACCCGTCCCGTAGCTCTCTCAGCCTAGCCTTATCCGAATCGGCAAGGTGCGCGTCTACATGCGCGAGGTGCCAGAGCAAACAAGTGCGAACCTGCGGGAGTGCCTCCTCGTCGAGGGGTGAAGCTCCATATTCGCCGAGCTTGAGGTCCAGGTGCTCCTGTCGGGAGCCATAGTCGGTGTTGTCAAGTGAGAAAAGCACCCAATCATCGAGCATGAGCCGCGCAATGCGCTCCACTTCCCTCTCCTGCTCCTCTCCAATGCCGCAGCAGATTCTCATAGTCCGACTCCTCAAATCGCATAACGGCGTATGAGCTAGGCGACCAGCCGCTGAAGGTGATCGGCCGCTTCAGTGGGGTCGTCGAGTACCGTGCAATTGTATCGCGAGGCCAGATCGGTTGGCGGCGTGGTTACAAGGTGCCGCGTTGAGGCATCAGTGAGAAAGACATTGCAGTAAGGAAGAGCCGCGTAAGCGTGAAAGATGTCGCCCTGATCACCTTGCTTGAACTTGCGCCTCGGCTCTGTCGTGATCCTGCTGGCGCAGCCGGCAATGATGCGAAGGCCAGGGAGTGACCGGGGATGAAAGCCGCCGCGGTGCTGTGCCCAGAACACAATCCTAATGCTGTCGGAAAGATCGGCGGCAGCTGCGTTACAGTGGGCAACAAGCCGCTCGAGCCCTAGAGTCACTTCCGGGGGCATCTTCGGCACGATCATGGTCAGGTAGCGATCTGCCTCCTCGTGGAAGAGGTCTTCAAACCGTCGCCCGCCCTGCTGTTCGTTCTCCTTGTTAGCGGTGAGCGCGAGTGCGAATGCTTGACTGTCGGTCGCGCGAAAGGTGAGAGTGTCGAGACTCTTGACGAGGTCGCTAAGACGGAAGGCAGTGTTGATGTCCTCGATGGTCTTGGTAAACGCCGCTGAGAGTGCCGGGTCAGCGCCATCAAGGTGGTACTCGCGCGATTGAAGGGCGTTCGGAAGGGTCGTCCAAACCGTCAGAAGTGGGAGGGGATTTCCTTTGTGGAGGCTGGCATGGGCCCATTCAAGCACCTCGAGTACGGCGCGGCGATCGAAGCCCACGATCGTGACGCCATCACTCAACTCGTCAATGAGCGATGCGGTGATTGTGCGCGTCGCAAGATCAGCTTGGTGGCAGAGTTCCGTGATGAGCTGATCGGAGACCGGGACGACAACTGTACGCGCTTTGGTCAGCCGCCGAAGGAGTTCAAGAAGCCGTACATAGTTCTCGTTGCATTCGAGGCCGCGATGCGCCTGGCGAAGCCGTATCCAGTGATTTGTGTCGAGATAGACACGGACGGCCGACAAAGCGCGCTGAGCCCGCTCGCAATCCTTGAACAGTCGGTACTGATGCGGGCTTACGAGTGGGTTGGTCAGATGGAACTCGAAGCGCTCGCGGAACAACGGGACAAGCTTTTCCGGAAAACCCGCAGGGAGAGAGGGCGTTTCCATGGTCGCCTTGTATATTCCGCCTTGCAGTTACCTGGCCGCAGCGCTGGGCGCGCCGCAGCCGCTCTGAACGGAGCTTAGGATCACGGCAGCCTTCCGGGGAAGGCCGTTGGCACGCCTGAGGCCACCGAGCCTGTGCGTTAGATCGGCCCCCGCCCTCTTCGTCCAAGCCGTGGAGTCTCTGAGGCCCCGGAAGCTGCATCCACAAGCTGGGTTGGCGAAGGCGCAGGGTCGGGGGACCGGAAAGCCAGGTTAGCCAAAAGGAGGCCGCGGTGAAACCACTCCTCCAGCTCGCCGGCATCGACGTCAGCGCCCGCTCCCTCACCGTCGTGGTCGAGCCGCCCGGCGGCGAGCGCGAGCGGCTCGAGTTCTCGAATGACGCCGCCAGGCACCGTCAGCTCGTCCGGCCTCTGACCAAGCAGGTCCGGCACGCGCGCTTGCCCCTGGAGGCCAGCGGCATCTACAGCCTCGACTTGGCGATGGCTCTGCACAACGCCGCCCGCATCACCCAGGCCAGGCATTCCCGGCACGAGGCTTGCCAAATTGCCGTGGCACTAAACCGGCCAGGTTCTTCTGCGCACCAACGCCCTCGTTGCCATGAAGGCAACCAATGCAGCTATCACACCGAATGCGGCGCCGCTCAGGAACTCCGGTTCGGTAGCACCGTCAGCGATGCTGGCGACGAGAGCACCTGATCGGGGGATCCCACTCCGCCTGGCGATAACAGCCTTAGCCTTAGCTATTTGGGCAGCGATTTGCACGTCCGAGGAAGGCTCTGACACGTAGATAAAGGCTAGCGTTCCCATTCTCTCGATTCGACCTTTGTCAGCATCTCCACGAAAAACCTCATGATCAGGTCTTTCGTGAGCCCCAGAGGACGCGCCCGGAGTGGAAGGCGCCGCCGGGTAATCGGCTTTCTTCGACGTTGGGGTCGACGAGAAAGTGAGTGCACCAAAGACTCCAAGGGGGTTCGGCATGCCGCGGCCGATTACCGTCCCGATCGCAATGCGTGTTCCAGCGCGGCGGGCTGTGTCCCAGTCGGTCTCGGAAACGTGCCGCGGCGTCGCGCTCGGGCGCGGCTGACTCTCGGTCACCGCGATCCTGTCCACAGCCGCCCACGTACCCCTACCAACAGTTTCAAGATCTTTCATGTCGTCGTCAGACGGCGGCAGATCTCTATTGATGTCAGCGGCCATGTCATCAAGGCCAGTCAATAAATGCGTCAGGTCGATGACCTCGGCGGTGTTGGCAATCGATGGATGTTGCTTTACCTGGGTGTCGAGCAGCACTTCGATACTGTGGACCACGCTAGGAATAGCGGTGGTGGTAGCCATGTTGGCTAAATCCGAAGTGCTGACTTTCCCAATGACACGATATCGGTAGAGCTCATCTCCGGCATCGCTGCGCAGCGATACACCCAGGAGAAGTGTAAACACCAGAATGAGGCGTAGCTGCCTGTCATGCTTCATGCGTGACCTCCAGTGGGCGTAGCCGGCTGATTGCAGAGTACTCTATTCGAAGGCAGAGGCGGGGGAACCAAGAGGAGGGAGACGGTTAAGCGTTCGGCCGTACACGAGGTGCACCGTCAGACCATCGCCGAGCGATCTCGCGGGCGCGGGTTTGTCGGGGGTCGAAGACCAAGAGTTCTTAGGCGCCCGAGACGGCTTGAGCGGTGAAGGGGTTCACGACGCGCACGCCGCGGAGGACTTGGCCGTCGTTGAGGTCTTCGGTGTAGAGGGTGGCCGCGCCGCTGCGGGCGGCGGCGGCTACGATCAGGGCGTCCCAAAAGGACAAGGCGGCGTCGCGTGAGAGGAGGATCGCTTCGCGGACGAGAGCGAAATCGTTGGCGACGACCGGCCAGGCGGCGAGGTCGTCGAGGGCCGCGAGCGCGCGGTCCGGGGTCCACGCGGGGCGGGCCTTGCGCGTCATCGTGACGTAGAGCTCCTGGAGCACTTGCACGCTGAGGCGCAGGCGGTCCTCGTCCATGAGGCGAGAGAGGAGGTCCGCCGCGGGCCCGTGGCGGGCCGGGTCGCTGCTGTCGAAGGCGTAGACGAGGATGTTGGTGTCGACGAAGGCCGGCGCCTCACCGCGCATGGAGGTCCTCGCGGGTCCAGGTGCGGGGGCCGACCTCGGTGAGCTCCTCCTGCATGGCGCGCTTCAGACGCTCGGCGGCGGCGCGGCGGCGGTCTTCGCGGGCCACCAGATGAGCCAGATGGTCGCGGACGAGCTGATTGACGGTCGTTCCACGTTCGAGCGCCAGCCGGCGGGCGCCCTCCAGCACCTCGTCCTCGATCGCCAGGGTCAGGTTGCGCATTGCCGATGCTCCACAGGATCAGTGTAGCACGTATCCTGTGGACTCCTGACGAGGCTGGGAAGGCTACCGGGCGGTTCGGAAGTCGTCCCGACCCTCCGGATCGTCTTCCCGACGGTCCGGATAGCTTTCCCGACGTCCCGGATAACTTTCCTGACGGTCCGGATAGCTTTCCCGACCTCCAGGATAGCCTTCCTGACAGCCCGGATAGCTTTCCCGATGTTCCGGATAGCTTTCCTGACAGTCCGGATAGCTTTCCCGATGGCTCGGATAGCTTTCCCGGCGGTCCGGATAACTTTCCCGAGACCCGGGATAGCTTTCCCGGGTCTCCGGATGACCTTCCCGGCCTTCCGGCGGCCTTCGCGGAGGGGGCCGGCGGAACCGCCGGCGCCTGACTAGCCCGACGCCTCGCGCCGCCGGCCGGACCGGGTGAGGCGCGGCAGCCGCCGGGGGCGGCGGGGGGGACTGGGCTCGATCGCCGGGAGGCCCTGGCGCTCGCGCAGCTCGCCGCGGGCGCGGGCGAGCTCGGAGTTGACTTCGCCGCCCATGAGAATCGCCAGGGCGGTGAAGTAGAACCAGAGCAGCAGCACGATCACCGCCCCGAGCGAGCCGTAGGCCTTGTTGATGGCGCCGAACTGCGCCAGGTAGCTCTTGAGGCCCCAGGTGGCGGCGAGGAACATCGTCGTTCCGAGGATCGCCCCCGGGGTCCCCCAGACGCGGTGCGGGCTCTTGCCCAGGTTCGGGGCGTAGTTGTAGACCATCTCGAACGACACCAGGATGAAGATCAGCACCACCGGCCACTGGATGAAGCTCCAGAAAGCCTCGAGGAAGGGGTCGATCGCCAGCTGGCCGGCGATGAGGCGGACGAGGGCGTGCCCGTAGAGGATCAGCGCCAGGGCCGAGATGATGAGCGCCGAGAAAATGACCGTCAGGATCAGCGCCGTCAGCCGCCGGTTCCACCAGGGGCGGGTCTCGCGCAGGCCGCAGGCGCGGTTGAGCGTGCGGCCGATGGCGATCATGCCGGTCGAGGCGACCCAGAGGGCCACGAAGAGGCTGAGGTAGAGCGCCAGCCCGGTCCTGCCGCGGGTGATCTCGTTGAGCGTGTTGATGAGGAGCCCGAAGACCTCGCCCGAGGGCGCGATCCGCCGCAGGTAGCCGAAGAGCTCCATCCGCAGCGCCGCGCTCTCGCCGGCCATGTAGCCGAGGAGAGTGGTCAGGAAGACGAGGAGCGGGAAGACCGAGAAGAGGAAGTAGTAGGCCAGCTCGGCGCAGTGGCCGTAGAGGCCGTCCTCGTTCATGTCGCGGTAGATGCGGGCGGCAAGCTCCTTCCACGTGAGCCCCTGCTTGCTCCAGAGCGTGGCCGTCCGCTGTCTCCGGGTGCGTCGTGGCAAGCGCGAGGTTCCTCCCGAGGACACCCGGTCTGCAAGATGCCGGCCGGAGCGGCGCCTTCCGCTAGAGTCTAGCGGCCCCGGACGGGGCCGCCACACGGGGGAAGGCATTGAGCCGCAAGCGCGCCGAGGCGCGGATCCACGAGCTGGCCGCCGCGATCCGCCACCACGACTACCTCTACTACGTCCGCGACAGCCCGGAGGTCTCCGACGAGGAGTACGACCGCCTCTTCCGCGAGCTGCGCGACCTGGAAGACCGGCACCCGGAGCTGGTCGCCCCCGACTCCCCCACCCAGCGCGTCGCCGGCCAGCCGCTCGCGAGCTTCCCGACGATCGAGCACGCCGCACCGATGCTGTCGCTCGACTCCGACCAGGCGGAGGCGGCGCTGCGCCGCTTCGACGAGCGGGTGCGGAAGGGTCTGGGGCCGGAGGCCGACGTCGCCTACACCTTGGAGCCCAAGCTCGACGGCGCCTCGATCGAGCTGGTCTACCGCGACGGGCGCCTGCACCAGGCCTCGACGCGCGGCGACGGCCGCGTCGGCGAGGGGGTGACGGAGAACGTCCGCACCATCCCGGCGGTGCCGCTTCGCCTGCACGACCGCCCGCGCCCGGTGCCGCCGTTTTTGGCGGTGCGCGGCGAGGTCATCATGCGCGTCCGGGACTTCGAGAAGCTCAACGAGCGGCTCCTGGCCGAGGGCAAGGAGCCCTTCGCCAACCCGCGCAACGCCGCCGCCGGGGCGCTCCGCCAGCTCGACCCGCAGATGACCAAGGCGCGGCCGCTCGACCTCTACGCCTACGACATCCTGCTGGCCGAGGGCTTCCCGGAGACGACGCAAGGGGACGTGCTGGCGGCGCTGCGCGACTGGGGGTTCCGGGTCAACGAGCTGACGGCGCGGGCGGCGACGGCCGACGAGATCGTCGCCTACCACGGCGACCTGGAGCGCCGGCGCGACGACCTGGGCTACGAGATCGACGGCGTCGTCGTCAAGCTCGACGACCTGCCGGCGCGCGAGCGGCTGGGGTGGACCTCGCGCCACCCGCGCTGGGCCTTCGCCTTCAAGTTCCCGCCGCGCAAGGAGGTGACGAAGGTGCTGTCGATCGTCACCAGCGTCGGCCGCACGGGCGTGGTGACGCCGGTCGCCCTGCTCCTGCCGATCGAGCTCGGCGGCGTCACCGTCTCGCGCGCCACCCTGCACAACCGCGAGGAGGTGGCGCGCAAGGACATCCGCGAGGGGGACCGCGTGCGGGTGCAGCGCGCCGGCGACGTCATCCCGCAGGTCATCGAGCGGCTCGAGCCCGAGGGGGACGCGGGCGACGAGGCGCACGAGCGCGCGCCGGTCTGGCGGATGCCGGCCGAGTGCCCGTCCTGCGGCACGCCGCTCGTCGAGCGCGGGCCCTTCACCGTCTGCCCGAACGGCTTCCGCTGCCCGGCGCAGCTCGCCGGCCGCGTCGTCCACCTCGCGGGCCGCGACGCGCTCGACATCGCCGGGCTCGGCGACGAGACGGCGAAGCTCTTCGTCACCGCCGGCCTGGTGCGGCAGCTGCCCGACCTCTTCGGCCTGGGAGTCGAGCAGCTCCTGCCGTTGGAAGGGTTCGCGCAGAAGTCGTCGGAAAAGCTGGTCGAAGCGATCGCCAAGGCCGCCCACGCCGAGCTGCGGCGCTTCCTCTACGGGCTGGGGATCCCGGAGGTCGGCGAGACGGTGGCGCGCGACCTGGCGCGCCACTTCGGGACGTTCGCTGGGCTGCGCGGAGCGTCGGCGGAGGCGCTCCAGGAGGTGCCGGGGGTCGGGCCGCGGATGGCCGAGGCGATCACCGCCTTCTTCGCCGATCCGGGCAACGCGGCGGTGCTCGACGAGTTGCTGGCCAGGATGAAGCTGAAGGAGGGGCCGCCGGCGGCGAAGGCGGCGGCGGCCGCGGAGACCGAGGCGCCCCTGGCGGGGAAGAAGTTCGTCTTCACGGGGGGCCTGGCGCGGCTGACGCGGCGGCGCGCCCAGGAGCTGGTGGAGGGGCTGGGTGGGAAGGCCACGGGGTCCGTCAGCAAGGCAACCGACTACGTGGTGCTCGGCGAAGACGCCGGCTCGAAGGCCGAGGCCGCGCGGAAGCTGGGGGTCGAGACTCTCGATGAGGATGCCTTCCTCGCCCTCCTTACCCAGCTCGGGGTGAAATCGGAGGAGCTGGAACAGTCCGCCTAGCTTCCTGGTTCGTACAATCGCGTGGAGGAACCGAGAATGTCCGAGAAACTCATCGCCTTCATCGTCTGCTTGGTGGTCGTCGCCGCCGGCGCCGCGCTCTACGCCGTGCCGCGGAAGACCGCCGCGAAAGGACGCCCGACCGTGAATGAGAAGACCGCGACCATCCAGAAGATCGAGAAGACCGACGCCGAGTGGAAGGAGGCCCTCACCCCCGAGCAGTACCGCGTGCTGCGCAAGCAGGGCACCGAGCGCGCCTTCACCGGCAAGTACCACGACCACCACGAGAAGGGCACCTACGTCTGCGCCGCCTGCGGCCTGCCCGTCTTCTCCTCGGTGACCAAGTTCGAGTCCGGCACCGGCTGGCCGAGCTTCTGGCAGCCGATCGCGCCCCAGAACGTCGAGACCGAGAGCGACTGGAGCCTCGGCGGGCGGCGGACCGAGGTCCACTGCGCCCGCTGCGGCGGCCACCTCGGCCACGTCTTCGAAGACGGCCCACCCCCGACCGGCCTCCGCTACTGCATCAACTCCGTCTCGCTGGGGTTCGAGAAGGGAAAGTAACGGAACCATCCCCTCCTCCTTACTTCCGTAGTAAGATGTAAGGAGGAGGTGCGACATGGTGCTCGCGACCGCGAAGCTCACGTCCAAGTACCAGATCACCATCCCCGCCGAGGCCCGCCAGCGGCTCGGAGTCAAGGAAGGGGACTACGTCGACCTGGTCGTAGAAGGCAACCAGCTGGTGCTGAAGGCTGCTCAGGGGAGCTGGGTGGAGCGCACGAAGGGGCTCGGCAAGGAGCTCTGGGAAGCGGAGGGCGGAGCGGAAGCCGCGATCCGGCGCGAGCGCGATTCTTGGGGCGATCGATGAGCTCGAGCCCGCGCGAGCCTGCTTTGCGGCTGCTCGGCCTCGATGCGATGGTGTTCGCCTACCATTTTCAAAGAGAACGGACCTTCGGAGCGGCGGCGACCGAGCTCTTGGCGCTTGCCGAGCAGGGACTCTGCGACCTGGTCGCTTCGGTGCTTGCCCTGCTCGAGGTCCTGGTGATCCCGAAGCGATTGGGACAGGAGGACGTCTGCCGGTCGTACCGCGACTTCTTCTTCTCGCTGCCCACCCTCTCCGTGGTGCCAGTCACTCCAGATATCGCCGACCTCGCCGCCGACCTCCGCGCCCACTGCAACATCGCCACCCCCGACTCGGTCCATGTCGCGACCGCCATCCACGCGGGTGCCGACGCGTTCGTCTCCGAGGACCGAGTTCTCCGGCGGCGCCTCGGCCGGATCGAGCAGATCCCGGTGCTCACCCTCGCCGAAGCCCTCACTCGAATCGGTATCTCCGGCGCCGGCGAGGTCCACGAGCCGCGGGCCATTTACGGCGCCCCGCGGCGCCGCCGCGTGGCACGTCCTCTGCACGAATCCCGCGCCTGAGGCGGCTTGCCGGCGGCTGCGTGGGTGGTCCGCGCGGGGTGGGCAGCCGGCGGCGAGCCCGTCTCGATCTCATCTTCGTAACATCCCCGCAGTGACCAACGCCGAGATCGCGCGCGTGCTCCAGGAGGTGGCGGACGTGCTGGAGATCCAGCAAGGGGACTCTTTCCGCATCCGCGCCTACCGCAACGCCGCGCGCACGGTCGAGGTGCAGACGGAGCCGCTGGAGCGGCTGGTCGCCGAAGCGCGGCCGCTCACCGCGCTGCCCGGCATCGGCAAGCAGATGGCGGCGCACATCGGCGAGCTGATCCAGACCGGCACCCTGGCCTACCGCGACGAGCTGCTCGCCGAGATCCCGCGCTCGCTGATCGACCTGATGCGCCTTCCCGGCGTCGGACCGAAGCGCGCGCTCCGTCTCTTCCGGGAGCTGGGGATCCAGACCCTCGAGGGGCTCGAGGAGGCGGCGCGTGGCGGGCGGATCGCCCCGCTCTCCGGCTTCGGCGCCAAGAGCCAGCAGAAGATCCTCGACGGCATCGCCGCGGCGCGCCAGTACACCGGCCGTCTCCTTCTCGCCACCGCCGAGCGGCACGTCGAGCCGCTCCTCGCCTACCTGCGCCTGGGGCCGCTGGAGGCCCGGGTCGAGGTCGCCGGCAGCTACCGCCGGCGCTGCGAGACGATCGGCGACATCGACCTCCTCGCCGTCGGCGAGCCCGGCGCCGAGGGCCAACCTGCCGTCATGGCCCGCTTCCTCGCCTACCCGCAGATCGAGCGTGTGCTGATGGCGGGCGACACCCGCGGCACCGTCGCCCTCGGCTCGGGGTTGCAGGTGGACCTGCGCGTCGTGCCGCCGGAGAGCTGGGGCGCGGCGCTCGTCTACTTCACCGGCTCGAAGGAGCACAACGTCAAGCTCCGCCAGCGCGCCCTGCATCAGAAAAAGCGGGTCTCGGAGTACGGCGTCTACCGCCTGGAGGGGGAACAGGAGGTCGAGCGCCTCGCCGGCGCCGAGGAGGCGGACGTCTACGCCGCGGTCGGCCTCCCCTGGATCCCTCCCGAGCTGCGCGAAGACCGCGGTGAGATCGAGGCCGCGGCGCGCGGCGCCCTGCCGGAGCTGGTAACCCTGGACGACCTGCGCGGCGACCTTCACCTCCACTCCACCTGGTCGGACGGCTCGGAGACGATCGAGGCGATGCTCACGGCCTGCGCCGCCAGGGGCTACGAATACGTCGCCCTGACCGACCACAGCAAGGCCCTGCCGATGGTGCGCGGGCTCGACGAGCTGCGGCTGGAGCTGCAGTGGGCCGAGATCGGGGCGGTCGCGGCGCGGCACCCGGAGATCCGCCTGCTCAAGAGCCTGGAGGTGGACATCCTGGCCGACGGCTCGCTCGACCTCGCCGACGACCACCTCGCCCGCCTCGACCTCGTCGTCGTCTCCCTGCACAGCCGCTTCGACCTGCCCGCGGCCGAGCAGACGGCGCGGGTGCTGCGGGCGCTGGAGCACCCGGCGGTCTCGATCTGGGCTCACCCGACCGCGCGGATGATCAACCGCCGCCGCCCCGTCGACCTGGACCTGGAAGCGGTCCTGGCGCGCGCCGCCGAGCTCGGGGTGGCGGTCGAGCTCAACTCCAGCCCCCACCGCCTCGACCTCCAGGACACCCACCTTCTCCTCGCCAAGCGCCTAGGCTGCAAGATCGTCGTCTCGACCGACGCCCACCGCATCCGCGAGCTCGACTACATGCGCTACGGCGTCGAGCAGGCGCGCCGCGCCGGGCTGACCGCCGCGGACCTCCTCAACACCAAGCACCTGCCGGAGCTGCTGGCGGCTCTCCGCCGTCCGGGATAACAGACCGGCAAAAGCCCGGCCCGCGTTTCGCAACTGTCACCTTCCATACGCCAACCGGCACTTTTCGGGGAGGGTCCGAGCATGAGCCTTCTCGAGCACACGCCGCTCCCGCGGCCGGCGCCCGCTCAACCGATCGACTCTCCGGAGTCGTTCCGCTCACGCCTGCGCGAGCTCTTCCTGGAGTCGTTCGAAGAGCACCACTTCTCGCTCGAGACGTTCTTTTCCCTCTGGTTTCAGACCCACGGCTCCGGCTACGTGTTCGTCTTCAAAAAGAACCTGCGGGTCACCAACATCCAGTTCGCCGAGCTGCTCGCCCTGTTCCGCTGCCACGTCAGCGACCGGTGCACCGGCGCGCGGTACAAACACCTCCAGTTCCTGGCGATCCAGGACTTCGAGGAGACCTTCCGCGACGTGCTGGTTTCGTTCCTCGAGGGAAGCACGCCGCGCGAAGACGGCGTCGAGCAGTTCGTCTCGTTGTATGCCGGCCTGCTGGAGCGCGTCATCATCGTGCAGCCCTTCTTCGGCTCCTGCACCGTCTTCATCCCGCCTCATCTGGCGCTCGACCTCGCCTCGGTCTGCGCCTATTCCGGGTACATCCATTCGTGCGGGCGCCTGGTCTATCTCGCGGACATCGCGAAGGCCACGACCGCGCAGCTGCTGGCCGCGCTGCACGGCCACGTCACCAGCCGCCCTTTGCCGATGGGCAAGAAACGCAAGTTCATCATCTACGCCCACGAGGACTTCGACGCCGGCGACGACGGCGGCGCGAGCGTGCACGACGGGCTGGAAAAGCTGCGGATCTACATCGACAAGTTCTACATCGGCGGCGACCGCCTGGCGGACCTCCCGGCGCTCGTCGAGAAGGGCCTGGCGGAGTTCATCACCCCGGTGACGGTGCCGGACTTCCGCAAGCGCAAGACGGAGAGCTGGCGCGAGCCGCAGACCCTCTGGCTGGTGACCGACCGGTCGACGAGCGACAGCCTGGAGCACCCGGGGGCCAACCGCTACTACATCTGCTACGAGCAGCTCTACAAGAACGAGAACCAGTTCCACATCTTCGACGAGAACAAGCCCGCGTGGCGGGCGCCGGTGACCATCCCGCACACGCTCGTCGGCGCCATGATCAACGTCACGCGGCCGAACTGGCCGGCCGCCGAGGTGATCCACGTCGGCGAGCCCTTCGCCGGCTCGGGGACCGTCTGCATCGAAGCGCTCAAGTACCGCGAGCTCACGGTCCACTCCGCCGACAGCGATCCGGCGACCGCGCTGCTGACTCGCGACAACCTGGCGTTCTTCTCCATGTCGGTGCGCCAGCTCGACAATCTCCTGCGCGACGTCGAGCAGCTCGGAGAGAGCTCGCTCGCGGAGCCGCGGATCTTCGAGGCGCCCGTGACGCGCAAGGCGCTGGCGGCCTACAACCAGGCGCTCCAGCTGCTCGACAAGCTCACCCGCCGGCGGCCGCTGTCAGGCCTCGACTTCGACGACGAAGCGATCGCCACGCTGACCCGCCTGGGAGAGCGCGGCCGCTTCGTCTTCTACCTCGTGCTGCGTGCGGCGCTGCGCAACGAGTCGGCGTTCCATCGCAAGTCGGAGAGCTGGACCTCCGCCTTCTCGCGCGAGCTCGCCGCCATGAAGCGGCAGGTGAGACGGCTCCGGCGGGTGCGCCAGGACCAGGAGAACGCGCAGCGGCAGGGTGAGGTCGGGGACTCCGGCATCTGCACGCACGCGGCGAGGTTCTCGACCGCCTGCTCGGTGAACACCAACGGCGCGCGCGGCGGCGACCGGGTCGAGGGCGCCCGCCGGCGGATCCACGTCGCCGACGTGCGCGACCTGCCGGCGGACGCCTTCGACGTCATCATCACCGACCCGCCCTACGGCTTCAACAGCGAGGCGACGCTGCCCGGTCTCGCCCGGCTCTACGCCGACGCCCTCCAGGCGATGATCCGGGCGTTGCGCCGGCGCGGACAGCTCGTCTTGTGCCTGCCGGCGCGCGCCTACACGGGCAGGCGGACCCCCGCCTTCATCCAGCCGAGCTTCGTCACCCGGCAGGTCTCGGTGCAGGCGGAGTTCCTGGGCCGCCAGTCTCAGGCCCTGCACTACTATCCGATCTCGCCGTACCTCCGGCAGTTCCGCCCGCCCTTCTACTGGGAGTCGGAGCGGGCTCTTCGGCGCGGGATCGTCCACTTCATCATCGACTGACGCGGCGCGGCGAGCGGGCACGCCGCGGTAAACTTCGGCCCCGGCGCCGCCGTAGGAAGGGTGTCGCCCAGACGAGGACCTCGCATGAAACGACACGCGCTCCGCCCCCTCCCCGGTTCAGCCGCTCTCCTGGCGCTGCTCCTGGCCGCCCCGGCCGCCGCCCAGGACCTGGCTTCCTTCGAGGCCAAGACCCGCGTCCACAAGCTGAAGAACGGCTGGACCTTCATCCTGGTCGAGCGCCCGACGGCGCCGGTCTTCTCGTTCTTCACCCTGGTGGACGTCGGCTCGGCGCAGGAGGTGCCCGGGATCACCGGGCTGGCCCACATGTTCGAGCACATGGCCTTCAAGGGCACGGAGCGGATCGGCACGACCGACGCCGCGGCCGAGAAGAAGGAGATCGCCGAGCTGGAGACCGCCTACCAGGCCTACCAGGCCGAGCGCCTGGCGCTCCGGCCCGACCCGCAGAAGGTGGAGGCGCTGCTCGCCGCCTTCAAGAAGGAGCAGGAGGAGGCGGCCGCCTACGTCGTCAAGAACGAGTTCGGCGACATCATCGAGCGCGAGGGGGGCGTCGGCCTGAACGCCTTCACCGCCGCCGACCAGACCGGCTACCACTACTCGCTGCCGGCCAACAAGCTCGAGCTCTTCGCCTACCTCGAGTCCGAGCGCTTCTTGGACCCGGTCTTCCGCGAGTTCTACACCGAGCGCGACGTGGTGCAGGAGGAGCGGCGGCTGGCGATGGACCAGCCGATCCAGCGGCTGGTCGAGCAGTTCCTCGCCACCGCCTACAACGCCCACACCTACGGCATCCCGACGATCGGCCACATGAGCGACCTGCAGTCGTTCACCCTGACCGACGCCGAGCGCTTCTACCGCACCTACTACGCGCCGCAGAACATGATCACCGCGGTCGTCGGCCACTTCGACACCGACGCCCTGATCCCTCTGCTCGAGAAGTACTTCGGCCGCATCCCGCCGGGGCCGCCGGCGCCGGTGCTGCGCACCGTCGAGCCGCCGCAGATCGCCGAGAAGCGCGTGGCGCTCGAGGACCCGTCGCAGCCCTTCTATCTCGAGGGCTACCACAAGCCGGCCTCCACCCACCCCGACCAGGCGGTCTACGACGCCATCGACGACGTGCTCTCGAACGGCCGCACCTCCCGCCTCTACCGCGCCCTGGTGCGCGACAAGCGGCTGGCGGTCTTCGCCGCCTCCTTCTCCGGCTTCCCGGGCGAGAAGTACCCGAACCTCTGGGCGGTCTACGCCGTGCCGGCGCGCGGGGTGACCAACGCGCAGGTCGAGGCGGCGGTGCGCGAGGAGATCGAGCGCTTGAAGACCGAGGACGTCACCGACGACGAGCTGGCCAAGTTCAAGACGCGGGCGAAGGCCGACCTCCTCCGCGGCCTGGCGAGCAACCAGGGGCTGGCGATCCAGCTCGCCGGCTACCAGCGGCTCTACGGCGACTGGCGGGAGCTGTTCCGCTCGATCGAGCGGCTGGACAAGGTCACCAAGGCCGACATCCGCCGCGTCGCCAACGAGGTGTTCAAGGACGTCAACCGGACGGTGGCGGTCATCGAGACGGTGGCGCCGCCGCCGCAGCCGGCCGCCGCCGCGCCGCCGGAGGAAGGCCGATGAGACCGACCACCCGCACGCTCCTCCTGGCCTCGTGCCTCCTGGCCGCCGCCTTCGCCCCCGCCGTGGCGCAGGTCGAGAAGGTCGATCAGCTCAAGTTCCCGCCGCTGCCCGAGCAGCGCATCCCGGTGCCGGAGCGCGTGGTGCTCGACAACGGCCTCGTCGTCCTCCTGCTCGAGGACCACGAGCTGCCGCTGATCGAGGCCTCCGCCGTCATCCGCACCGGCTCGCGCCTCGAGCCGGCGGCCAAGGCCGGGCTCGCCGACCTGACCGGCCAGGTGCTGCGCACCGGCGGCACCAAGAAGCGCACCGGCGACCAGCTCGACGACCTGCTCGAGAGCCGCGCCGCGTCGATCGAGACCTCGATCGGCGAGACCTCCGGCCGCGCCTCGCTCTCCAGCCTGACCAAGGACTTCCCCGAGATGCTCAAGCTCTTCGCCGAGGTGCTGCGCGAGCCGGCCTTCGACCCGATGAAGCTGGAGGTGGCGAAGAACCAGGTGGTGGCGGACATCTCGCGGCAGAACGACGACCCGCTGACCATCCTCTTCCGTGAGTTCGAGGAGATCGTCTACGGCCCGGAGTCGCCGTACGTGCAGCAGCCGACCTACGCCTCGGTGGCGGCGATCGGGCCGGCCGACCTGGCCGCCTGGCACCGCGAGCACTTCCACCCCGAGCGCATCGTCTTGGGGCTGGTCGGCGACTTCCGCGCCGCCGAGGCGCTGGCGCTGGTGCGCGAGGCCTTCGGCGACTGGCCGCGCGGCACGGCCGGCGCCGCGGCGGACGTCGCCTTCCGCGACCGCGTGCCGCCGGGGGTCTACCTGATCGAGCGGCCGGACCTGGCGCAGTCGAGCGTCGCCATCGGCTACCAGGGGATCCGCAAGGACGCGCCGGACTTCTACGCCGTCGAGGTGATGAACCAGGTGCTCTCCGGCTCCTTCGCCTCGCGCCTCTTCACGACGATCCGCACCCAGAAGGGGCTGGCCTACGCGGTCTCCGGCAGCGTCGGCAGCCAGTGGGACCACCCGGGGACGACGACCCTCTTCCTGACCACCAAGCGCGAGACCACCGGCGCGGCGATCGACGCTCTGCTCGAGGAGGCGCGCAACATGGTGGCCAAGCCGCCGAGCGACGAGGAGGCCGCCAAGGCCAAGCAGGCGATCTTGAGCTCCTTCGTCTTCAACTCCGACTCGCCGCGCAAGATCCTGGGGCAGCAGCTCACCTTCGAGTACTACGGCTACCCGCTCGACTGGCTGTCGCGCTACCGCCAGGGGATCGAGGCGGTCACCACCGCCCAGGTGCGCGCCGCCGCCGCCAAGCACCTGCGCCCCGGCGAGTTCGCGATCCTGGTCGTCGGCCCCCCCGAGGGGCGCGACCGGCCGCTCACCGATTTCGGCCCGGTAACGGCGGTGGACATCACCATCCCCGAGCCCCCGGCACCGGGGCGCTAGCCGCCTCCTCTCCGGCACGCTTCTTGCGACCTCTTGAGGGCGGCCGGCGCGACGCCCGGTGGCCGCACATCACGAGGATGCAGCGGGTCACGGCCCCGGGCGCCGCGCCAATCTGATCAACAGTTCAGCGAAGGAGGCACTGCATGAAGCTCGAATCACTGAGAGAACTCTTCTTCCACGAGCTCCAGGACATCTACGACGCCGAAAAGCAGGTCCTCGGCGCCCTGCCGAAGATGCAGGAAGCGGCCACAGCGCCCGACCTCAAGAACGGCTTCGCGCAGCACCTGAAGCAGACCGAGGGGCAGATCGGGCGGCTCGAGCGGGTCTTCGAGCGGCTGAGCGAGAAGGCGAAGGGGAAGACCTGCGAGGGGATGAAGGGGCTCATCAAGGAAGGCAACGAGACCGTCAAGATGCGCGGCGACGACGCCACGCGCGACGCGGCCCTGATCGCCGCCGCCCAGAAGGTCGAGCACTACGAGATCGCGACCTACGGCACCCTCTGCACCTGGGCCGAGATGCTCGGCGAGCGGGAGGCCCTGACCCTCCTCAAGCAGAACCTGAGCGAGGAGAAGCTGACCGACGAGAAGCTGACCAAGCTGGCCGAGAGCCACGTCAACGTGGAGGCCCTGGTCCGCTAAGACGCGGGAGTCCGGTGGGCCGAGGCGGGCGCTCCTCCGGGAGCGCCCGTCGCATTTCAGGGCAAGGGAGGGCTTTCGAGATGGCCGCCAAGAAGCGCAAGCCCCCCGCGAAGAAGCAGACGGGCTCCACCCGAACGGCGGCGAGATCGTAACGGTAGAAGAGCCACGCCCGGCACGTGGGCCGGGCGCTACGGGGTTTCGTAGCGCCCGGCCTACGTGCCGGGCGTTTGCTGCCGCTCGCGGAGGAGGGCGAGGGTGCGCCGCTCGAGCGGCGAGAGGGCGGGGCTGTCGGTCGGGTGGCGGGCGGCCTCGGCGGCCGCCGCCGCGCCCGCCAGCACGCCTTCGACGTAGGCGTCCAGGACGCCGGGGTGGATGTAGTACTTGCGGCAGATCGCCGGCCGGTTGCCGAGCTGCTCGGCGACCTCCTTGACCGCCTGGACGACGTTGCGGCTCGCTTCTCCGGCGCCGCCGTTGGCCCCCAGCGCGCTGAGCGCGCCGAGCGCCAGGACCGTCCCGCCCCAGGTGCGGAAGTCCTTGGCCGAGAACTCCTCCCCGGTCACCTCGCGCAGGTAGGCGTTGACGTCGCCCGAGCCGACCGCCTGCCGCGCGCCCTCGTCGTCCACGTACTGGAAGAGGTCCTGCCCCGGCAGGTCGCGGCAGCGCTTGACGACGCGCGCCAGGCGGCGGTCCTGGATGTCCACCTGGACCTCCTTGCCGCTCTTGCCGCGGAAGGCGAAGCGGACGGTGGAGCCCTCGACCTCGGCGTGGCGGTCGCGCAGGGTGGTCAGGCCGAAGGAGTTGTTGGCGCGCGCGTACTCCTCGTTGCCGACGCGGAGGAGCGTGGTCTCCAGGAGCCGCACCACCGCGGCCAGGACCTTCTCGCGCGGCAGCCCCTGGCGGCCGAGGTCCTCCTCCACCCGCCGGCGCAGCGCCGGCAGCGCCTCGCCGAAGGCGATCAGGCGGCCGAACTTGGTCTCGTCGCGGACGTCGCGCCAGTCGGGGTGGTAGCGGTACTGCTTACGGCCGCGGGCGTCGCGGCCGGTGGCCTGGAGGTGGCCGTTCGGCTGCGGGCAGATCCAGACGTCGGTCCAGGCCGGCGGGATGGCGAGCTTCTCGATCCGCCGCCGCTCGGCGCGGTCGCGCAGCGGGGCGCCGTCCGGCAGGACGTAAGCGAAGCCCTTGCCGCGCCGCCGGCGGCGGATCCCGGGAGCGCGGTCGTTGACGTAGCGGAGACCCGCGGCGCGGGCGCTGGCGGCCGGATCGACGGTGGGCGTCGCGCTCTCCATGGCGCCGGGGCCGGGTGCACGCGTCGTGCCGGAGCCGCGGCTCGGCACCGCGCTTGCTTACCTCGTTCCGACACCCATGCAATCTGCCGCGTCGTCACCGAGCCCCACGCCCCGCTCGGTCGATGTAAATATTTCGCGGGTCGGAGGGTCCTCGCCATGACGTCAGAGCAGCCCGACCGCGCCGACGAGCGGCGCCTGGCGGCGCACATGCGGGCGGTCGCCGCCATCACCCCGGCGGTGGCCCACGACCTGCGGGCGCCGATCAACTCGATGGTCTTCAACCTGGAGATCCTCAAGGAGACCATCACCGGCAGCCTCGCCTCCGACCCCAAGGCGCGCGAGCGGCAGGCGCGCTACCTGCGCGTCCTGCGCGAAGAGCTGTCGCGCCTCCACCGCGGCATCGAGATCTGGCTGGCGCAGACCGCCGAGCGCTCGGCGGAGCCCGAGAGCATGGACCTGGGCGAGCTGGCCGGCGAGCTCGCCGCTCTCCTCGTGGCGCCGGCGCGGAAGCGCCAGGTGCAGGTCGACCTCGAGGGCCCGGACGAGCCGGCGACGGTCCTCGGCGTCCGGCACCTGCTCAAGCAGGCGCTCCTCCTCGTCGGGCTGGCCGGCCTCGAAGGGACTGCCGGCGGCTCCACCTTGGCGCTGCGCGTCGCCAACGGCGACGGGCGGCTCTGCCTGACGATCGCCGGCGAGCCGGTCGCACCGCTGCAGGCCGGGATCGAGCCGCAGGCCAGGCCGGCCGAGGACCCCGCCACGCTGGAGGTCGCCGAAACGCTGCTGGCGGCGAGCGGCGGCGAGCTGCGGCGCCACGGACCGGCCGGCCGGCCGACCGCCTACGAGCTACAATGGCCGGCAGCCAACCGCTAGGGAGCCTCCTCGGCTCCGGGGAGCTCACCATCGAATGCCACACGCCCTCGCCGTCGACGACGACCCGAACTTCCTCTCGGCGCTCGCCGAGCTGATCGAGGCGCAGGGTTTCACCACCAACATCGCCACCAACCTGCGCGACGCGCGCACGCAGGTCAGCCACCGCACCCCCGACGTGGCGCTGATCGACCTCTACCTGCCGGACGGGCGCGGCACCGAGCTGCTCAAGGACCTCGACCGCGACCGGCCGACCGAGGTCGTGCTGATGACCGGCCACGCCGACGTCGAGAGCGCCGTCCAGGCGCTGCGGCTGGGGGCCAGCGACTACCTCACCAAGCCGCTCGACATCAGCCGCCTGAAGGCGATCCTCGCCAACGTGGCGAGCGCCCGGCCGGCGGCGACGCCGTCCGCCACGGCCGCGGCGCAGCCGCAGGAACGCGAGTCCGACCGCCTCGAGCTGCTGCTCGGCGCCTCGCCGCCGATGCACGCGGTCTACGAGATGATGACCCGGGTGGCGCCGACCGACGCCACCGTCTTCTTCGTCGGCGAGAGCGGCACCGGCAAGGACCTGGCGGCGCAGAGCCTCCACCTGCTGTCGCGCCGCGTCCGGGCGCCGTTCCTGCCGCTCAACTGCGGCGCCATCTCGCCGACCCTCATCGAGAGCGAGCTCTTCGGCCACGAGCGCGGCAGCTTCACCGGCGCCGCCCGCCTGCACAAGGGCTACTTCGAGCGCGCCAACAACGGGAGCCTGTTCCTCGACGAGATCACCGAGATGCCGATCGAGCTCCAGGTCAAGCTCCTGCGGGTGCTGGAGACCGGCGGCTTCATGCGCATCGGCGGCGACCATCCGGTGGAGGTCAACGTGCGGGTCATCGCCGCCTCCAACCGCGACCCGCACCAGGCGGTCAAGGACGGCAAGCTGCGCGAGGACCTCCTCTACCGGCTGTCGGTCTTCCCCATCCTGATGCCGCCCCTGCGCGACCGCGGCGACGACGTCGACCTCCTCGCCCACTACTTCCTCTCCGAGCTCAACCAGCACGAGGGGACCGCCAAGACGCTCTCCGAGGAGGCGATGGAGCGGTTCCGCGAGCACTCCTGGCCGGGCAACGTGCGCGAGCTCAAGAACGTCGTCCACCGCGCCTACATCATGGCCGACGGCGAGATCACCCCCCGCTGCCTGCCGCACGAGCTGGGCGGCGACTCGGGCGGCGCCAGGAGCCTGCACTTCCAGGTCGGCGCCTCGATCGCCGACGTCGAGAAGCGCCTGATCCTGGCCACCCTCGAGCTCCACGGCGGGAACAAGCGGAAGGCGGCGGAGGTGCTCGGGGTGAGCCTCAAGACGCTCTACAACCGGCTGAATACGTACAAGCTGGAATAGGGGGTTGACTCCCCCCTTGAGGCGCCGGGGCTGCCTGCGTATACTCCGCCGCACGCCCCGACCTCACCTGCGACGACCTACCTTCCCGGGCGAATGGCACAGAACCTGCTTTCTTGGTCCTCCGTAGAGCAGTCTGTGCCGACGAGCCCGGAAGGAAACAACTCAGGTCTAGCAACGTGAGGAGGACGAGATGAACAAGGTAAGCGCACACCGGATCCTGCTGCTGGTACTGGCCGTCGTGGCCGTGACCTCGCTGGTCGCCTGCAGCTCCACCACCACCGCGGGAACGCAAGTGGACGACGCCGCGATCACCGCCGCGGTCAAGGCCAAGCTGGCGGCCGACGGCGACATCAACCCGTTCAACATCGACGTGGACACCAACGAGGGGGTGGTCACGCTGCAGGGCCGGGTGGAGAAGGCCGAAGCGCGCTCCGAGGCCGAGGAGCTGGCCCGCACCACCGACGGCGTCAAGAGGGTGATAAACTTGATCAAGGTCGGCGACCAGAGCTGATCGTCGCCATCCCGTTTCATATCATCCAGTCAATTACAAAGGGGAGAAGACAGATGAAGAAGTTCATCCACTTCAGCATGCTGTGCCTGCTGCTGGCCGGGGTCATGGTGCCGATGGTGGCCTGTGGCGACCGGGACGACGACGACGGGACCGACGCGGTCACCGACGCCGTGACGGACACCGGGATGGACATGACGACCGAGCCGCTGGACACGGGCACGACGGACATGACCACCGACATGGCCACCGACGCGACGACTGGCACGACCGAGCCCCCGCCGGCCCAGTAACCCTCGGTCTCACTGGACTTCTCTGAGGGCGCCCCGCCAAAGGGCGCCCTTTCTGTTTCAGGCGAGGACGCCGGCGAGGAACTCGCCGGCGGCGCGGCGGAAGGGATCGGTCCACTCGTGCCCGCCCTCGAAGCGGGCGGCGCGCGCCGCCACGCCCTTCCCGGCCAGGAGCGCCAGATCGGCGGCCAGCTTCTCTTCCGAGTACCACTCCTCGCGCGTGCCGCGGCCGATGAGGACGGCCGGAAAGCCGCTCAGGTCCATGTCGGCCAGCTCGGGCGGCACGTCGCCCGCCAGCGCCACGAGGCCCTGGCACGCGACGCCGCGGCGGGCGTGGTCGGCGGCGGCGCGGTAGGCCATCGCCACCCCCTGCGAAAAGCCGAGGAAGGCGAGCCGGCCGGCGCCGGCGGCGCCCAGGCGCGCGCGCGCGGCGGCCAACGCCGCGGCGACGTAGGCGGTGTTGTCGGCGATCGCGCGCTCGCGCGCGAAGCGGGTCATCCACCCCGCCACCACCTCGTTGCCGCGGGTGTAGAAGGGGTGGAGGGCCTGGACGGCGCAGAGCGCCCAGCCGTCGGATCCGGGGATCGTCGCGAGCTGCGCCAGGTGCTTCTCGGCGGTCTCGGCATAGCCGTGGAAGCCGGCCAGGAGCGGCCAGCCGCCCGCCGGCGGCTCGCCGTCGGGGACGCGCAGCAGGACGTGCCCGTGGACCTGCGCCGGGACTTCCAGCGCGATCGGGTCGGGGCTCATCGCGAAAACGCCCGGCACGTAGGCCGGGCGCTACGCACGGCGGCGCTCGGCGCGGCGGCGGAGGGGGGCGGAGAGCTGCCGCACCCGCTCCTCCAGCGCCTCCGGCAGCCCCGGGTCGTTGCCCATCTGCTCGACGAGGCGGACGAGCGCGCTGCCGACGACGATGCCGTCGGCCACCTCGCCCAGCGCCGCCACCTGCGCCGGGGTCGAGATGCCGAAGCCGACCGCCAGCGGCTGGTCGAGCTTGCGCCGCACGCGGCGCACCTCGCGCGCCAGGTCCGGCGGCAGGGCGTCGCGCTCGCCGGTGACGCCGGTGCGCGAGACGTAGTAGACGAACCCCGAGGCGAGGCGCGCCACCCGCTGCACCCGCTCGCGCGTGCTGGTCGGGGCGAGGAGGAAGATCGTGTCGATCCCCTGCGCCGCCAGCGCCGGCACCAGCTCGCGCTCGGCCTCCTCCGGCGGCAGGTCGACGCAGAGGACGCCGTCGACACCGCTCGCCGCCGCCTGCTCGGCGAAGCGCTCGAGGCCGCGGGCGTGCAGCGGGTTGAAGTAGGTGAAGAGGACGATCGGCAGCCCCAGCCGGTCGCGCACCGCGGCGACGGTGTGGAGGATGCCGGAGAGCTTGGTGCCGGCGGCGAGGGCGCGGGCCGCCGCCCGCTGGTTGACCGGACCGTCGGCGATGGGGTCGGAGAAAGGCACCCCCAGCTCGATCAGGTCGGCGCTGCCGGCGGCGACGGCCTCGAGCAGTGCCTCGGTCGTCCCGAGGTCGGGGTCGCCGGCCATCAGGAACGGGATGAAGGCCGCCCGGCGCTCCTCGGCGCAGCGGCGGAAGACCTCGTCGAGCGGGCTCACCGCCCGAACCTCCGCACCTCGGCCAGGCGCCGCCCGGTCTCGCCCCCCTCCCCGGCCCGCGCGCGGTCGAACTCCATCACCGACTCGAGGTCCTTGTCGCCGCGCCCCGAGAGGTTGACCAGCACCACCCGCTCGCGCGACAGGCGCGGCGCGTGGCGCGTCACCTCGGCGAGGGCGTGGGCGCTCTCGAGGGCCGGCAGGATCCCTTCGGTGCGGGCGAGGAGGTGGAAGGCATCGACCGCCTCGGCGTCGGTAGCCGAGGTGTACTCGACCCGCCCGCGGTCGCGCAGCAGGACGTGCTCCGGCCCGACCGCCGGGTAGTCGAGGCCCGCCGAGACCGAGTGCGTATTCGAGATCTGCCCCTCGGCGTCCTGGAGCACCAGGGTGCGGGTGCCGTGGAGGACGCCGAGCGAGCCGCCGGCGAAGCGCGCCGCGTGCTGGCCGGGGACGATGCCGCGCCCGGCCGCCTCGACGCCGATCAGCCGCACCCGCGGGTCGTCGAGGAAGGCCGAGAAGAGGCCGATCGCGTTGCTGCCGCCGCCGATGCAGGCCACCACCAGGTCTGGGCGCGGCACCCGCGCCTGGCGGCGGAGCTGCAGCCGCGCCTCCTCGCCGATCACCTTCTGGAAGTCGCGCACCATCCGCGGGTAAGGATCGGGGCCGAGCACCGAGCCGAGGATGTAATGGGTGGTGCGGACGTTGGTCACCCAGTCGCGCAGCGCCTCGTTGATGGCGTCCTTGAGGGTGCGGCTGCCGGCGTCCACCGGCACCACCTCGGCGCCGAGCAGGCGCATGCGGTCGACGTTGAGGCGCTGGCGCCGCATGTCCTCGCTGCCCATGTAGACCGTGCAGGAGAGGCCGAAGAAGGCCGCGGCGGTGGCGGCGGCGACGCCGTGCTGGCCGGCGCCGGTCTCGGCGATCACCCGCGCCTTCTCCATGCCGCGGGCGAGGAGCGCCTGGCCGAGGGCGTTGTTGATCTTGTGCGCGCCGGTGTGGAGGAGGTCCTCGCGCTTGAGGTAGATGCGCGCCCCGCCCAGCTCGCGCGACAGCCGCTCGGCGTGGAAGAGCGGCGTCGGCCGGCCGGCGAAGTCGCGCAGCACCTCGTCGAGCCGGCGCTGGAAGCCGCGCTGCCGGCGCGCCTTGTCGTAGGCCCGCGCCAGCTCCGCCAGCGGCGCCATCAGCGTCTCCGGGACGAAGCGGCCGCCGTAGGGGCCGAAGTAGCCCGGCAGCTCGGAGCGATTGCGCGCGTCAGCCATGGACCTCCTCGAACAGGCGCGCCAGGAGCCGCGGGTCCTTGACGCCGGGAGCCGATTCTACGCCGGAGCAGACGTCGATCCCCCAGGCGCCGCTGGCAATCGCCGCGGCGACGTTGCCCGGCCGGATGCCGCCGGCGACGAGCACCCGGCGCTCGGCGGCGAGCGGCGCGACGGAGGCGAAGTCCCAGGCGCTGCCGGTGCCGCCGTAGAGCGAGTTGTGGCTGGCGTCGATGAGCAGGCCGAAGATCTCCGGGTAGAGAGAAAGAGCTTCTTCCGCGGGAGGGCCTGCGGAGCGAAACGCTTTCACGGCGCGCGGCCCGTGGGGGCGGACGGCCGCCGCCGGCTCGTCGCCCGAGAACTGCAGGAGGTCGAGCCCGACGGCACGGTCGATGGCTTCGACCTCATGCGGCGGCCGGTCGGCGAAGACGCCGACCAGGAGGACATCGGGGTGCGCCGAGCGGACGGCGTCGGCGATCGCGCGCGCCTTCTCCGCGTCCAGAGCGCGCGGGCTCGGCGGATAGAAGTTGAGCCCCAGCAGATCGGCCCCGGCCGCCGCCGCGGCGAGGGCGTCTTCGGGGCTCGTAACACCGCAGATCTTGACCTTCACCTTTCCCACCCCCAGATCCTTCGCTTCGCTCAGGATGACAAATCCGATCCGTCAGCCCCGATTTGTCATCCTGAGCGTAGCGAAGGATCTGGGCGGGGGAACTCAGCTCATTGAGCAACTGCCCAGGATCGTCGGCCAGCAGCAGCGCTTCGCCCACCAGGAACGCGTCGAATCCCGCGCTACCGAGCCGCTCCACGTCTTCCTTACCTGAAATTCCGCTTTCGGCCACCTTGAGCGCCGCTAGCGGCAGCCGCGGCAGCAGCTCGATCGACTGCCCCAGGTCCACCGCGAACGTCCGCAGGTCGCGGTTGTTCACCCCTACCAGCTCCCACTCCCCACCCTCGAGCTTCGCGACGTCCTCGGCGTCGTGCGTCTCGACGAGCGGCACGAGCCCGAGCCCGCGGGCCAGCCCGGCGTAGCGGCGCAGCTCCTCCGCGGACAGGAGCGACGCGATCAGCAGCACGGCATCCGCCCCGGCCTCCTTCGCCCACCGGAGCTGCACCGGGTGGACGACGAAGTCCTTGGCGACCGCCGGCAGCCCCGAGGCCGCATGGCAGGCCGCCAGCAGCTCGTAGCTGCCGCCGAAGTGGTCGGGCTCGACGACGACCGAGAGCGCGGCGGCGCCGCCGGCGCCGTAGAGCCGCGCCTGGGCCAGCGGATCCATGCGCCCGGCGAGCGAGCCCAGCCGCGGCGAGCCCAGCTTGATCTCGGCGATCACCGCCCGGCCGCGGCGCGCGGCGAGGGCGGAGAGAAAAGGATTCCGGGCAGGAACAAGCAGCGGCCCCTTCCGGAGGCTCGCAGCGGCGTCCTCGATGCCCGATTCGGCGAAGACGCGGTCTCGGCGCTGCTCGGCAATGCGCTGGAGGATGTCGGGCGCCACGGCTACCCCCCGCCCAAATCCTTCGCTGCGCTCAGGATGACGTCCTTTGGGTGCTCTTCACCCGCGAAAGCTCCGCAGCTCCTCGAGCTTCGCCGCGGCAGCGCCGGAGGCCAGCACCTCCCGCGCCCGCTCCACGCCCTCGCGCAGGCCCTGCGCCGCGCCGCCGACGTAGAGCGCGGCGCCGGCGTTGGCGGCCACGACGTCGGCCAGGGCGCCGGTCTCGCCGGCGAAGATCCGCTCCATGGCGCGGGCGTTCTCCTCCGGCGAGCCGCCGGCGAGATCTTCGAGCGTGGCGCGGGCGAGCCCCAGCCCTTCGGGCGCGATCGTCGCCAGGTGCAGCTCGCCGCCGCGCACCTCCGCCACCCGCGTGGCGCCGGTCGTGGTGATCTCGTCGAGGCCGTCGCTGCCGTGGACGACCAGGGCGTGGTCGGTCCCGAGGTCGACGAGCACCAGCGCCAGCCGCTCGACCAGGTCCTCGGCGTAGACCCCGATGACCTGCCGCCGGGCGCCGGCCGGGTTGGTCAAGGGTCCCAAGACGTTGAAGATCGTCCGCAGCCCGAGCTCGCGGCGCACCGGCGCCACCTCGCGCATCGCCGGGTGGAGGCGCGGCGCGAAGAGGAAGGCGATCCCCACCCGCTCGAGCGCCGCCGCGGCCGCCTCGGGCGAGGCCTCGACCTCCACCCCCAGCGCCGCGAGCACGTCGGCGCTCCCCGAGCGGCTGGAGACCGCGCGGTTGCCGTGCTTGGCCACCGGCACGCCGGCGGCGGCGACCACGAAGGCCGCGGCGGTCGAGATGTTGAAGGTGGCGCGGCCGTCGCCGCCGGTGCCGCAGGTGTCCACCACGCCGACGCGGCGGTGCGGGATGGCCAGCACCCGCCGGCGCATGGCGGCCGCGGCGCCGGCGATCTCCGCCACCGCCTCCCCCTTCATCCGCAGCGCGATCAGCAGCGCCGCCTTGAGCGTCTCGGAGAGGGCGCCGTCCATGAGCTGGCCGAACAGGTCCTCGGTCTCGCCGCGCTCGAGGTCCTGGCCGCCGGCGATGCGGGCCAGAGCGTCGCGGGCGTCGATCACGAGGCTTCCTTCCGGCACAGGTCGAGGAAGTTCCGCAGCAGCAGCGGCCCCGCCCCCGTCAGCACCGACTCGGGGTGGAACTGCACGCCCCACCAGGGCAGCTCGCGGTGGCGCATCGCCATCAGCGTCCGCTCCTCGGTCCAGGCCACCGGCTCGAGCTCCGCGGGGAGGGTCTCGGGCTTGACCTCCAAGCTGTGGTAGCGGGTGGCGTCGAAAGGGCTGGGGAGGCCGGCGAAGAGGCCGCGGCCGTCGTGAGAGACCGGCGAGGTCTTGCCGTGCATCAGCCGCGGCGCGCGCTCCACCACCGCCCCGAACGCGACGCCCATCGCCTGGTGGCCGAGGCAGACACCCAAGACCGGCAGCGGCGGCCGGCGGCCGAGGAGGTCGAGGCAGACGCCCGCCTCCTCCGGCCGTCCCGGGCCGGGGGAGAGGACGATCCCCTCCGGTGCGCGCGCCAGGAGCTCGTCGGCGGTCGCGGCGTCGTTGCGCACGACCTCGATCTCGGCCCCGGCGCCGGCCAGCAGCTGCACCAGGTTGTAGGTGAACGAGTCGTAGTTGTCGACGATCAGGATCACGCCGCGCCCCCCGGGTCTTTCTCCTCCAGGCGCTCGGCCAGCGCCACCGCCGCCAGCAGCGCCGCCGCCTTGCTCTCGGTCTCCCGCTCCTCCGCCGCGGGGTCGGAGTCGGCGACGATGCCGGCGCCGGCGGTGACCGAGACCTCGTCGCCGCGCACCACGAGAGTCCGGATCGTGATGCAGGTGTCGAGGTCGCCGGAGTAGGAGAGGTAGCCGACGGCGCCGGCGTAGGGGCCGCGCGCCTCCGGCTCCAGCGCGTCGATGATCTCCATGGCGCGGATCTTGGGCGCCCCCGAGACGGTCCCCGCCGGGAAGCAGGCGAGGAGGGCGTCGAGGCCGTCCTTGCCCGGCGCCAGCTCACCGACGACCGACGAGACCAGGTGCATGACGTGACTGTATCGCTCGACGTCGAGGAAGCTCGCCACCCGGACGCTGGCCGGCACCGCCACCCGCCCGAGGTCGTTGCGGCCGAGGTCCACCAGCATGACGTGCTCGGCCCGCTCCTTGGGGTCGGCGAGGAGGTCCTCGGCCAGGCGGCGGTCGCCCTCGGCGTCGGCGCCGCGCGGCCGCGTGCCGGCGATCGGGCGGGTCTCGAGGTGCCGGCCGGAGCGGCGCACCAGCATCTCCGGCGAGGCACCGACCAGGGCCACGTCGGGGGTCTCCAACAGCACCATGTAGGGGCTGGGGTTGACCATGCGCACGGCGCGGTAGAGGGCGAGCGGCTCGACCCGCCGCGGCAGGCGCCAGCGGCGGGCGAGGACGACCTGGAAGATGTCGCCGGCGACGATGTGCTCCTTGGCGGCGGCGACGGCGCGGCGGAACTCCGGCCCCGGCAGGCTCGGCGGCGCCGTCGCCGGCGGCTCGGGGCGGCGGCCGGGCATCGCGACGCCGCCGCCGGCGGCCTCGACGGTCAGCAGCCGGGCCAGCCCCTCGAGCTGCCGCTCGGCCTCCTCCACCCCGACCTCCCCCTCCACCTCGTTGGCGATCGCCAGCACCCGCTGCAGGGCGTGGTCGAAGACCACCAGGGTGTCGAAGCGGGCCAGCAGCGCCCAGGGCAGCCCGTGCGGGTCGGGGGGCGGTTGCGGCAGCCGCTCCACCAGCCGCACCAGGTCGTAGCCGAAGTAGCCGACGAGGCCGCCGGTGAAGGGGATCGGCCCCGGGTCGGCGACGACCCCGGCGACGACCCGGCGCAGCGCCGCGAGCGGCGGCCCGGGGAGGGCTTCGCGCCGCCCGTCGCGCTCGACCTCCAGCCGGTCCGGCCAGAGGCGGTAGAGCTCGCGCGGCCCGGCGCCCAGGAAGCTGAAGCGGGAGACCTGCTCGCCGCCGGTGACGCTCTCGAGCAGGAACCGGGTGGGCGAGGCGCGGGCCAGCCGCCGGTACACCCCCAGGGGCGTCAGGCTGTCGGCCAGGAACTCCCGGATGTGCGGCACGGCGCGGCGCGGGCGCGCCGGCTCGGGGGGGTCGTGGTCCGGGAGTTGCATCATCGGGGGAGGGCAGGACGTCGTTCCACCGAAATTAGGCAAAGGAGGGGTCTATGGGCTTCATCATCTGGCTCGTCGTGGGCGGTCTCATCGGTTGGCTGGCGAGCATCATCATGAAAACCGACGCTCAGCAGGGCATCATCCTCAACATCGTGGTAGGCATCGTCGGGGCGTTCCTCGGCGGCTGGCTGCTCGGGCCGCTGCTCGGCGCGGGATCGATCAACGCCGGGGACTTTTCCATCCTCGGCCTGATCGCCTCGCTGCTCGGCGCCATCATCCTGCTCGCCATCGTCAAACTGATCCGGCGCTGACGCCGGCCGGCGGGCGCTCGGAGCTTACGCCCTCAGCCAGGGCTCGAAGCATCCAGGCCGAGCGCCCGCCGCCCCACCTCGGGCGGCAGCTCCCGTCCGGTCATCAGCCGGAACTGGGCCAGCGCCTGGCCGAGCAGCACCTCCCGCCCGTCCACCGTCACGGCCCCGCGCGCCGCCGCCGCCTCGAGCAGCGGCGTCGCGGCCTCGCCGTAGGTCATGTCGATCAGCACCGTTCCCGGGCGCAGGCGCTCGGTGTCGAGCGGCATTGCCTCGCCGGGCCGCTGCTCGCGCGGCGTGGCGTGGACCAGCAGGTCGAAGCGGGCGGGATCGAGCTCCGAGAGAGGCCGGAACGGCAGCCCCAGCTCCGCCGCCGCCTTGAGCCCGCGCTCGATGCCGCGGTTGAAGAGCGTCACCTTCGCTCCCGCCGCGGCCAGCCCGACCGCCGCCGAGCGGCCGGCGCCGCCGCACCCCAGGACCGCTGCGGCGAGCCCCGCCGGCGCGATGCCGCGCTCGGCGAGCGGCAGGAGGACGCCGTCCGGGTCGGTCGCCTCGGCCTCCCAGACGCCGTCGCGGCAGACCAGCGTGTTGGCGGCGCCGATGCGCGCCGCCCGCGGGCTCTCGGCGCCGGCCAGGGCGAGCGCCGCCTCCTTGTGCGGCGCGGTCACCGAGAGGCCGCGCAGCGGCAGCCCCATCCCCTCGAGCACGCCGCTCTCGACGATCTCCAGCCAGAAGTCGCCGAGCGACTGGGCATGAAAGGGGACGTAAAGGAAGGGCAGGCCGAGCGCGTGGTAGGCGGCGTTGTGCAGGCGGGGCGAGAGCGAGTGGGCGACCGGGTTGCCGACGACGCCGAAGAGCGCCTCGACCGGCGGCAGCTCCGGCAGGGCGTAGTCGGCGCGCAGCCGGGCGAGCAGCGGCTGCCCCGGCGCGCCGGCGCGGGCCCCGGCGGCGGCGTAGACCAGCGGCGCGCCGAGGCGCGGCGCGACGACCCGCGTCCAGAGCCCGAGCGGGCCGGAGGCGAAGGCGGCGACGTCCGTCCGCCCGAGCCCGTGCAGGAGCTGGAGCGGCGCCAGCTCCTCCCCCGCCTGCGCGGCCGCCGGCACCAGCTTGTAGGCCCGCGCCGGCACCGCCGTCATCCGCTCGCAGCGGGCCTGGAGGTCCTCGAGCGGCGCCGCCGGGCCGTGCCAGGAAAGGAGGCGGCGCTCCGGCGGGACGGCGGCGAGCAGCTCGGGCGAGGCGTCGCGCTCGGCCTCCAGGTCCACCAGGTCGTAGCGCTCGGCGGCCAGCAGGAGCCGCCGGCGCCGCCGCTCCGCCGAGCCTTCGAACGCCCCCCCCTCGGCGCGGCTGCGCAGGGTGTAGAGGAGCGGCCCGGCGAAGGCGGCGCGGAGGGGCGCCGGGTCGAGGTCCCCGGTCAGGTCCGCCCGCACCTCCAGCCAATCGGCCGTCCCGGCGAGCGCCGCAAGCTCCTCGGGCCGCGGCGGCTCGGCGAGCGTGGCGACGAGGGTGGCGCTCAGTCCTCACCCTCCGGCTCGCGATCGGGCACTTTGGCCAAGACGGCCTCGAACCGGGCGCGGCTGCCGCGCCGTGCCCGTTCGCTCAGGTACTCGGCCGTCATCAGCGCCGCCATCTTCTCGCCGACCGCCGAGCTGACGAACTGGTTGATCGAGATCCCCTCCCGCACCGCCAGCTCCTTGAGCTGCCGGTGGAGAGAGCTGGGCAACCTGACGCTGAGAGTGCTCATGAGAGGGCTCCGATCTCCAGCAGGAGCTCACGCGGTGTCACGGCCTGAATGCCGAACTGCTCGCAGCCGCGGAAGTCCCTCTGGTTGAACGTCACGATCCGGTCGCAACCCGCGGCGACGGCGACCTCCAGGACCAAGTCGTCCTTCGGATCGCGCAGAAAGGGGCGCCACAGGAAAAAAACCTCCTGCTTCCAGGCGACCGCGCAGAGGTAGTCGAGCACGTCCGCAACCTCCTCCTCGGTCAGCGGCCCCTCGGCAACCACGCGGAGCAGGGCATCTTCGTACTCCAGCACCAGGGCCACCGAGACGCTCATGACGAAGCGGTCCTCACCGAGGAGGGAGAGGAGCCGAAAGGAGGCCCCCCGGCGAGAGCGGAGCGCGGCGACGAGGACATTCGTATCGAGGACGATCCGGGGTCGCGGCCGCATCTGGTAGTACAGACAGTACCAGAAGTCAGCCCTTCGCAGGCGGCTGGCCGGGCCGCCGCCGCCGGGGCTATACTCTCCGCGGCATATGCGGCAGAACGACTTGCGCTCGATGCGCCGGCTGCTCGGCGAGCTGGTGGAGAAGCTGGACCACTCCCACCGGGAGCTCGAGGACTTGCTGGAGATCGGGCACGGGAACCTCCACAAGCTGCTCGACGGCAAGATCGAGCTGCGGGTGCGGCACCTATTGACGTTCGCCGAGCTGCTGCAGGTGAAGCCCAGTGAGCTGGTGGCGGCTGGCTGTCCCGAGACGGAGGCGGCGGCGACGCGCCGGCTGAGCGACTGGCTGCCGTCGCTGCAGGCGACCGAGCCGCCGCGACCGCCGGCCCACACCGAGCTGCCGGTGACCCGCGAGGAGCTGACGCGGCTGCTGCGCCAGGAGGTCCGCTGCGAGGTGGCGCGGCAAGCCGTCCGCCGGCCGCCGGCGGACCCCGACGGCGAGCCGACGCCCTCGGACTGAGCGCCGATCCAGCCGCAGCGGTCCGCGAGTTACTGGGTCCGCGCCTATCTCTACTGGGTCCGGGCCTCCAGTTACTGGGAGCGCGCCTCGGGTTACTGGGACGCGGCCTCAAGCTACTGACTCCAGGCCCCGAGCTACTGGCTCCGCGCCGCGACCTACTGGCTGCCGTCCTCGGTTTACTGAATCGGCGCCGCGAGTTACTGGGTCCGAGCCTCGGGATGTTGGAATCGGCCTACCGACTTCTTCAAACGTGCGCGAGACTGGGGTCGTCGCGGATGAGCGCGCTCTCCTGGCCGAGGAAGGGCAGGCGCGCGAGGCCGTGCCACTTACGCACCAGGTGGTAGGCGGGCGAGGTGAGGAGCCGTGTCGCCTCGACGGCCTCTCGCCATTCCGGCCGCCGGATCTCCTCGATCGTATCGGCTTCAGGAAGGACGCCGAAGTCCCACGCGGCGCAGAGCCGGGCCAGGAAGTCGATCCTATCCTCGAGAGTCACGAGCTCTTCGGGAACCTCGACGTCCGGGTAGAGGCTGCCATCAATCCACGAGGGCATCGAGGAGCTCCTCTTCGACCCATGCGCGTACCCGTTGCGACTCCGCCCGCTCATCCAGATCGACAATACGATCCAGCGGGCGATGGAGCACAATCCGGGTCAATTGGGTCTCCACGGCGAGGCGGGCACGGTGGGCATCGGCATCGCTTCCGGCTCGCCGTTGGCGCTCACGCCACAGGCGCCAGCACTCGGCGACGCTCGTCAGACCTGCCTGGCAAAGTGTGTAGATGTCGCGGAAATCCCGGGGAGCCCCGCGCTCGCGAGCGCGACCATCTTGCTGGCGATGAGATCGGCCAAGCTGTCGAGCGCAACATCCGCCCAAGGGACAACCGTCGTCGGCTCCAATTGTGCCGAGCGCTCCGCGATCTGGAAGCTGAATACCTTCTTGCCCCCGACCTTGAGCTCGATACTTACTACGTCGCCCCAGCGCCGCGTGTGGACCTCGCCATCGGCCGCGAGGGCGGCTTCGACGAGCCGCACTACTTCGCCTCGCCGTTCAGGAGTTGCCGACGGGGACCACCACGCGTCTACATCATGGGTGATTCGGAAGTCGAGGTAGTGCTGTACTCCGAGGGCGCCTCCAAGCGAGATGGTTTCCCCCAAGCCGGCCTCCGCAATTTTGCGCAGGGTCCGTTCCGCGTGCTCAGACAGATTCTTGGGACGAGCCGGCCGCATTCGCGGGCTTCAAGATAAGCCGGGCGTGGGTTACGGAACGCATCGTTCTTAGGGCCTCAAGGCTTCGATTCAGCCCAGCCTTCTGTAGTCGCCCTCAAATGCCATCAGGTCTGCGACCAACTCCTCCCCCTCTGGATGCACACTTTGAACAAAGAAACGCCCCTCGAGCGACATGTCCTCAAACTGCAGGGGCACTGGTTCTCTCGACAGGAATGCGCGCTTAAGAACCGCCGCTTCAAGCGCGTTCCGATTGACGCTTACGGGAAGGTGCAATTCGGAAAGCCTCACGGGCTGTTGCACAGGCGTGATTCGCCTGACTTTGTCCACAGTTAGCATAAAGGCAGGATCGCCCAAGGACTGAGGCGACCTAACGATTCCCCAGAACCGTAACGCACCCCAGATTTCGACTGCGAAATTACACGATGCGCGGTCGCTGGCTGCGGCTGCTCGCTGGATCACGAGCCCAGGGCCGCGATGCCGTGGCGCGGAGAACCTATTCAAGGCTTCCTCCACGATAGCGCCCCGGGCTGGATCGAAGAAGAAATCGAATGTATGCCCCTGTGGAATGAAGGTGCCACTCTCCTCGAGATAGGTAAGACCTCTCACCATCTTCTCGGCAAAGGCATGCAGCCATTCGGGGCGAATTCCGATAGCCACGGCTTCCGCATCGCCTCCGAGGTGGCAAAAGCCGGGTAGGGTATGGCGAAAGTGCCAGGCTTCTGCGGGAAAAGTCGCTGCGAGCACCCGTCGGCGCGCGGCCTCCCTAGCACGCGCGTCTCGTTCGCTCTTCGCGCGCGCCGGATCGACTGCACGTAGAGTTCGCTCAGAGATCCCGCTCGCCTTAGCGTTTGCCGGGCTGAGGCAGAGAGCGAAGAGAACGAGGAGGTCTTGCTCAAGCCTGCTAAGTCTGTTGTTGCAACCCTCACAAGCTGGGACCTTCCAACGCTCAAGATCCCGTGGCGTGTCATCCGGATACCAAGAGATCGGTAGCACGTGATCCCACGTCCGCCGCTCGAACTGCAGGAGACAGTGGACACATCGGCCTGAGCCTGGTTTGGTCTTCTTCGCCATTGCTATGCCACTGCGCCAGGAGGCGTTCCGACCCGGCCGCAAGTAACTGCCAGCATACAGCTTCCGCTGAGAGCCCGTTGACACCCTATAGCCCTTCCGCTTACATTAGGTCGTGCACCCCTACGAGCCGGCGACCCCTCCGCCCCCTTCCGGCGGCGGCGGTGTCGTGGGCGCGATCCCCGCGCGCTACGGCTCGAGCCGTCTTCCCGGCAAACCGCTCCTCCATCTCGCCGGCCGGCCGCTCATCGAGCACGTCTACCGGCGCGTGGCGCAGGCGCCGGGGCTCGACCGGGTGGTCGTCCTGACCGACGACGAGCGCATCGCCCGCGCCGTCGAGGCCTTCGGCGGCGAGTGGGAGATGACCCCCGCCGACTGCCCGAGCGGCACCGACCGCATCGCCCACGCCGCCCGCCGCTGGGACGCCGCCGCCGTCGTCAACGTCCAGGGCGACGAGCCGCTGATCGACCCCGAGGCCGTCCGCCGCGTCGCCGAGCACCTGCGCGACGAGCCGGGCGACCCGGTGGTCACCCTCGCCGCCCCGGCGACCGCCGAGGAGCTGGAGAACCCCCACGCCGTCAAGGTCGTCCTCGACCGCGGCGGCTACGCCCTCTACTTCAGCCGCGCACCGATCCCCTTTGCGCGCCAGCCCGGCGGCGCGGCACCGCTCAAGCACCTGGGCATTTACGGCTACCAACGCGAGGCGCTGCTCAAGCTGGCGGCGCTGCCGCCGACGCCGCTCGAGCGCAGCGAGGCGCTCGAGCAGCTGCGGGCGCTCGAGCACGGCATCGCTATCCGCGTGCTGCTCGTCGAGCGGGCCTCGCGGGGTGTGGATACCGTCGAGGACTTGGAGCAGGCCGAGAGAGAGCTGGCCGCAGCTTTCCCCCACCCAGATCCTTCGCTGCGCTCAGGATGACGAATGCCGACAGGAGAGCCACTATGACCAAGTACATCTTCGTCACCGGCGGCGTCGTGTCCTCCCTCGGCAAGGGGGTGGCGGCCGCCTCGGTGGGAGCGATCCTCGAGGCGCGCGGGTTCTCGGTGACGCTGATGAAGTTCGACCCTTACGTCAACGTCGATCCCGGCACCATGTCGCCCTACCAGCACGGCGAGGTCTTCGTCACCGACGACGGCGCCGAGACCGACCTCGACCTCGGCCACTACGAGCGCTTCACCCACACGACAACGAGCAAGCTCCACAACTACACCACCGGCAAGATCTACGAGTCGGTCATCAACAAGGAGCGGCGCGGCGACTACCTGGGCAAGACGGTGCAGGTCGTCCCCCACATCACCGACGAGATCAAGCAGGCCATGCAGCGCGTCGCCGCCGAGGGCGAGGTGGACGTCGTCATCGTCGAGATCGGCGGCACGGTCGGCGACATCGAGTCGCTCCCCTTCCTCGAGGCCATCCGCCAGTTCCGCCAGGAGCTGGGGCGCCACAACGCCGTCAACATCCACCTGACGCTCGTCCCCTACATCGCCGCCGCCGACGAGCTCAAGACCAAGCCCACCCAGCACTCGGTGCGCGAGCTGCGCGAGATCGGCATCTCGGCCGACCTCCTGCTCTGCCGCGTCGACCGCGCCCTGCCCGACGACATGAAGAAGAAGATCGCGCTCTTCTGCAACGTCGATCCGCGGGCGGTCATCGCGGCGCGCGACGTCTCGACGATCTACGAGGTGCCGCTGATGTTCTGCCGCGAGGGGATGGACGACATCCTCCTCGAGCTGCTGAGCCTCCCCCACTACGACCGCGACCTCTCGCGCTGGGAGGCGCTGGTGTCGCGGGTCAAGAACCCCACCCACAAGGTGCGCGTGGGGATCGTCGGCAAGTACGTCGAGTTCCCCGACTCCTACAAGAGCCTCAACGAGGCGCTGATCCACGGCGGCATCGCCAACGACGCCGCCGTCGAGCTGGTCTACATCAACGCCGAGCAGATGGAGGCCTCCGGCGGCTGGCCGCGCGAGGTCTTCGAGGTGGACGCCCTCCTCGTCCCCATCGGCTTCGGCAACCGCGGCACCGAGGGGAAGATCCGCGCCATCCGCTACGCCCGCGAGCATAAGGTCCCCTTCTTCGGCATCTGCCTGGGGATGCAGTGCATGGTCATCGAGTGGGCGCGCAACGTCTGCGGCATCAAGGACGCCACGTCTTCCGAGTTCGACCCCGAGACCGAGCAGCCGATCATCTACAAGCTGCGCGACCTGCTGGGGGTCGAGGAGCTGGGCGGCACGATGCGCCTCGGCGCCTACCCCTGCCGCCTGAAGGACGGGACTTTGGCGCGCAAGGTCTACGGCGTCCCCGAGATCAGCGAGCGCCATCGCCACCGCTACGAAGTGAACCAGAAGTACCTCGACGCGCTGCGCGACTCGGGGCTGGCGATCTCGGGGCTCTCGCCCGACGGCAAGTTCGTGGAGATGGTCGAGGACCCCAACCACCCCTGGTTCCTCGGCTGCCAGTTCCACCCCGAGTACAAGTCCAAGCCCACCGAGCCGCACCCGCTCTTCGTCTCCTACATCGGCGCGGCGCTCGCCGAGCGGGCGCGGCGCGGCGAGGCCGACCGGAACGTCGCGGTACCCGAGGCGGAGCTCGCCGCGGAAGAGCGCGTCGCACACCGGCCGCTGCCGGGCTCCAACGGCGGCGGAGGGCTGGAGCACTGAGCGGAGCGCGCGCCGTCGAGCTGGCGCCGGGGGTGGTGGTCGGGGGCGGCGGGACGGCGCTGCCGACGATCGCCGGGCCGTGCGTCGTCGAGAGCCCGGAGCGCACCGTCGAGACGGCGCGCCTCCTGGCCGGCATCGCGCGGCGGGTGGGCGTGCCGCTGGTCTTCAAGTCCTCGTTCGACAAGGCCAACCGCAGCGCCATCGGCAGCTACCGCGGGCCGGGGCTCGCCGAGGGGTTGCGGGTGCTGGCGATGGTGCGCGCCGAGACCGGCCTGCCGCTCCTGACCGACGTCCACGAGCCGGCGCAGTGCGGCCCGGCGGCGGACGTCTGCGACGTGCTGCAGATCCCTGCCTTCCTCTGCCGGCAGACCGACCTCGTCGTCGAGGCGGCGCGCACCGGCCGCGCGGTCAACGTCAAGAAGGGGCAGTTCATGGCGCCGGACGACATGCGCCGCGTCGTCGAGAAGGCGCGCAGCGCCGGCAACGACCGGGTGACGGTGACCGAGCGCGGCGTCTCCTTCGGCTACCACAACCTGGTCGTGGACATGCGCTCGTTCACGTTGCTGCACGAAGACGGCATCCCGGTCATCTACGACGTCACCCACTCGCTCCAGCTCCCGGGCGCCGGCTCGGCCGCCAGCGCCGAGGAGAGCGGCGGCGACCGGCGGTTCGCGGAGCCGCTGGCGCGGGCGGCGGTGGCGGCCGGCGCGGACGGCGTGTTCCTCGAGGTCCACCCCGACCCCGACCGGGCGCTGTCCGACCGCGCCGTGCAGCTCGACCCCGAGCGGGCGGAAGTGCTCCTGGCGTCCCTCGCCGCCTTGCGGCGGGCGCTGGCGGGCGTCGAGGTTTCGGTATGAAGCGGGCTGTGGAACCTGTGCCGGGCCGCCCGCCGCGCGAGGTGGCCGTCGAGGTGCTGGAGACCGAGGCGGCGGCGATCCGCGGCCTGCTCGCGCAGCTCGACGAGAGCTTCGACCGCGCGGTCGAGCTGCTGCGCGCCTGCCAGGGGCGGGTCGTCTGCACCGGCATGGGGAAGAGCGGCATCGTGATGCGCAAGGTGGCGGCGACGCTGACCTCGACCGGCACGCCGGCCCTCTTCCTCCACCCCGCCGAGGCGGTGCACGGCGACCTCGGCGCGATCGTCGAGGGGGACGTGGTGCTCGCCGCCTCCTACTCGGGGACGACCGAGGAGCTGCTGCGGCTGGTGCAGACCCTCAAGCGCCTCGGCGTGCCGCTCGTCGCCATGACCGGCAGCGGCGAGAGCCCGCTCGCCCGCCACGCCGACGCCCACCTCTCGGTGGCGATCGACCGCGAGGCCTGCCCGCTCAACCTCGCGCCCACCGCCTCGACGACGGCGATGCTGGCGCTCGGCGACGCCCTCGCCATGGCCCTCTTGGAGGCGCGCGGCTTCACCCGCGAGGACTTCGCGCGCCTCCACCCCGCCGGCCGGATCGGCAAGCGGCTCCTCAAGGTCACCGAGCTGATGCACGCCGGCGAGGCGCTGCCGCGCGTCGGCCCCGAGACGCCGATGCGCGAGGCGATCTACGAGATGTCGGCCAAGAAGCTCGGGATCACCGCGGTCGTGGACGGCGAGGGGAAGCTCCTCGGCTGCATCTCGGACGGCGACCTGCGACGGTTGCTGGAGCGCGACGACGAGAACGTCCTCCGCCGCACCGCCGGCGAGTGCATGCATCGCAGCCCGCGCACGATCGCCGGCGAGGAGCTGGCCTCGGCCGCCCTCAACGAGATGGAGGAGCACCGCATCACCTCCCTCTTCGTCTGCGACGCCGCCGGGCGGCTCGAAGGGATCGTGCACCTCCACGACCTGTGGAAGCTGGAGCTGTTCTGAGCGACGCGCTGTCCGAAGAGGAGTTCACCCGCCGCGCGCGGGCGCTGGAGTGGCTGCTCTTCGACGTCGACGGGGTGCTGACGGACGGGCTGCTGACCTACGGCGCCGGCGGCGAGGAGCTCAAGGTGTTCCACGTCCGCGACGGGCTGGCGCTCAAGCTGGCGCAGCGCGCGGGGCTCAAGGTCGGGATTCTCTCCGGGCGCGGCGCCGCGGCGCTCTCGACGCGCGCCCGCGAGCTGGGGCTCGACGCCGTCATCCTCGACCGCGCCGACAAGGGGGCCGCCTTCGGCGAGTTCCTGGCCGAGCACGGCGCCGACCCGGCGCGCGTGGCCTACGCCGGCGACGACCTCCTCGACCTCCCGGTCCTCGCCCGCTGCGGCCTCTCCTTCGCGCCGGCCGACGCCGTCGCCGAGGTGCGGGCGCGGGTCCACCGAGTGCTCGAACGGGACGGGGGGCGGGAGGCGGTACGCGAGATGATCGAGGCCGTCCTGCGCGCCCGCGGCGACTGGGATCGGCTGGTCGCCGGCTGGGTCGACGGAGCTTCCTAGTCGCTGCGCAGCATCGTGAACAGCCCACCGCCGCGCAGGCCGGCGTAGATCCGGCCGGGCACGCGCGGGTCGGCCGCCAGGCTCATGATCCACGGCACACCGAACAGCTCCTTCGGCAGCCCGCTGTCGAACCGCCGCCAGCTCGCGCCGCCGTCGCCGGTGGCGAAGAGTCCCTCCGACCCGCCGGCGTAGACGGCGCCGCGCCGGCGCGGGTCGGCCAGCAGCACGTCGAGCGACAGGTTCGTGCCGTCGTGGGTGAGACCGGTCGGCGCCCAGTGCGCGCCCGAGTCGGTGCTCTTGAACACCAGCCGGGTCGCGTGGCACGACAAGGCGTAGAAGGTGTTGCGGGCGAACGGATCCAGGACGACGGTGTCCTGCCTGCCGCACACTCCCGGCAGGCCGTCGCCCAGCTGGACCCAGCGCTCCCCCGCGTCACGGCTGCGGAAGAAGCCGGTCGTCGCCCCGGCGAACACCGACGCGGGGCGGAGAGGGTGGATCACCAGGCCGTTGACCCGTCCGTCGCGGGCGAACGTCACCCGTGCGGCGACGACGGGACCGCGCGCAGCACCGCGGCGTAGACCCGCCGGCTCTGCGCCGGGTCGACGGCGAGGGCGACCGGCACGTCGCCGAAGCCGGGAAAGGCCAGCACCTGCCGCCAGACCCTGCCGCCATCCGTGCTCTTCCAGATCCCCTCCCCCTGGCTGCCGGTGTACTGGACGTCCGGGTTGCGGGGGTCGAGCGCCAGGGCGACGACGAGCACCGGTCCGCGGGTCCCGCCCTCCCCCTGGCCGAACTGCCAGGTGAGGCCGCCGTCGGTCGAGCGGATCACCCCGTTGAAATCGCTGCCGACCAGGACGACGTCCGGGTCGCGCGGATCGACGTGCAGGGTGTTCGAGTCGGCCACCTGGACCCCCGGGACGTAGTCCACCAGGGTGACCCAGGTCGCTCCGCGGTCCCGGCTCACGTACAGGGTGGGACCGTTCAGCAGGTAGAGGCGGTTCGGATCGGAAGGGGCGACCGCGAAGGCGTCGGCGCTCGACGGCGACCCCCCCGGCCCGACGTACAGCCAGGGGCCGCCGTCGCGGCTGCGGAAGAGGCCGCTGAACCTGCGCAGGGCGTAGACGGTCCGGGGGTCGCCGGGATCGAGCGCCAGCTCCTGCACGTCCGAAAAGCTCGACGCACCGCGCATGGCGCTCCAGCGCGCGCCGCGGTCGGTGCTGCGGAAGACGCCGAACTCCGCGGTCCCGGCGTAGACCACGCCCGTCGGGCCGACGGCGAGGGAGGGCACGGCGGCGACGTCGGGCCCGGTGGGTGTCCAGCGGTCGACCGCGGCCGCGAGCGGGCGGGGCAGCACGAGCCCGGCGCCGAGCAGGAGGAAGAGCAGACCAAGGGGACGCGAACGCATACGCCGAGGCATACGCCGGAGAACCCTCCGGCCGCCCATGCCATTCCGCGCTGCTAGGCTTCGCTCCGCTTGCCGATCCCCTCTCCTCTCGGCCTGGCCCTGCGCGGCCTCGCCGTCGTCTGCGGCGTTCTCTCGTGGGGCGGCGCGCAGCGGCTGGGGCGCGGCATCGGCCGGCTCGGCTGGGCGCTGTCGCGCCGCGACCGGCGGCGCGCCCTCGACCATCTCGCCCTCGCCTTTCCCGAGCGCTCCGCCGCCGAGCGACGCGCCATCGCCCGCGGCGCCTTCCTGAATCAGGGGATGAACCTGACCGAGCTGCTTCACCTGACGCGGCGCGGGGTCGGTGAGCTGGCCCCGCGCCTCACGATCGAAGGCTGGGAGCAGATCGAGGCGGCGCGCGCCGGCGGGCGGGCGGTGCTCGGGGTCACCGGCCACTGCGGCAACTGGGAGCTGATCGCCGGCGCCTTCACGCTGCAGGGCCTGCCGCTGGCGGCCGCGGCGCGTGAGATCGAAGACCCGTCGCTCCAGGAGCTGCTGCTCGCCGTGCGCGGCGCGATGGGCGCCACCACCATCGCCCGCGGCGGCCGCGCCGCCGGCCGCCAGCTCCTCGAGGTGCTGCGCAAGGGCGGCGCGCTCGCCATCCTGATCGACCAAGACACCCGCGTCGAAGGCGTCTGGGTCCCCTTCTTCGGCCGCCCTGCCTTTACGCCGGTCGGGGCGGCGCGGATCGCGTTGCGCCAGGGGGTGACGGCCGTGCCGATCTTCGGCGAGCGCCGGGAGGACGGCACCCACTTGATCCGCTGCCTCCCGGCTCTTGACCTCCTCCCCGACGAGACCGCCGCCACCGCCCTGATGACCGCCGCCATCGAATCCCAGGTCCGCCGCCGCCCCGAGCAGTGGGTCTGGTGGCACAAGCGCTGGCGGCGCCAGCCGCCGGCGTGACGTCTCGTTTGCCGCGGGAGACTCTTGACATGCCCTGCATGAAAGAGATAAGGAAGCAATCTCGGAAAGTCGCAGGTGCCTGAACTCGGGGCCGTGGCCTGTCGCGGCCCCTTGAAGTTTCTCCTTCGGGGTGTGGATGAGGAAGCTGCTGTTCGTCGTCACGACCGGCTCCAACATGGGCGACCTGTCGCTCTGCCAGGCCTGGATCGCGGACCTGGGGCGCCGGCGTTACCGCTACGGGTTCGTCCTCAGCCCGCGCCTGGCGCCGTTCCTCGATCCGCGCGACGAGCGGTTCTTCTTCGCCCCCGCGGTCCACGTCCGGGAGACGATCCTCGCCGCCGTCGACCACTTCGCGGCGGACGCCGTCGTCGTCGCCTGTAACGGCTTCTGGAACCTCCCCGGCCAGGAGGGGGCGACCTTCGGCTCCTTCCCGCTCGAGCCGCACGACCTCGGCGTGCCGGTGCTGTCGTTCGATCCCTTCGAGATCGGCTTCGACCTGCGCCTGCCGGGCAGCGCCGAGCCGAAGCGCTTCGCCGCCGTGCCGCACTGGGTGTGGGCGCTGCGCTACATGTCGCTCGAACCCACGAGCCCCAACGCCCGCCACTTCCGCGCCCGCCGCGCCTACGCCGCGGCGCGCCGTCGCCCGCGCGCCGAGACCCTCGCCCGCCACGGCGGCGACCCGGACAGACGGTCGCTGGTCTACGCCGTCTCCCGCAACCGCTTCGACTACATCCAGGAGCACTTCCCCGGCTACTACCGGCACCTCGGCGGGCTGCTCTCGCGCCCGCCGCTGGACCGCGCCCAGGTCTTCCTGCTGATGCCGCGGCCCCTCCCCGAGCTGGCCGGCCTGGCGCACGTGCGGCACGTGCCGTTCGTCCCCTACGAGGAGTTCCTGGCGTTGGTCGGCGCCGCCGACCTCTACCTCGCCGACTCGCTCCTCTCCTGCATCGTCGACGCCTTCCATCTCGGCACGCCGGCCCTCCTGCTCGCCAACTCCGAGGCGAGTCGCGGCCTGGAGGCCGGCAGTTTCCTGGCGGGCCGCTTTTTTCCCTACCGCGTCTTCCCGTACGGCATGTGCGAGATCTCCGACGCGCTCGAGGGGCGCTTCGAGATCGCCGGCTGCTACGAAGTGGCGGAAGTCTTGAATGAGACCGAGGTGGTCGGCCGTGCGGCCGCGCTGCTGTTCGACGACGAGCGCCGCGCCGCCTTGAAGCGGAACTGCCGCCGCTGGCGGCGGCAGCGCTCCGCCCTGCCGGAGCCGCGCGCCGTCGTCGAGGAGATCCTGACCGTTCCACGAACCAACCGATCCGACGAAAGGGGGCACGATGAGCAACAAAGGTGAGTACCTGAGCGAGGAGCAGCTTCTCGAGCGCGCCCAGGCCTTGCGGTCGAAGAAAGTGGCCGAGGTGATCATCGCCAAGCACGTACAGATGAAGAAGCTCGCCGAGGTCGTCATCGCCAAGCACCTGCAGATGAAGAAGCTCGCCGAGGTCGTCATCGCCAAGCACGTGCAGATGAGGGAGTTGGCGAAGCAGCTCGAGGCCCAGCAAGCCAAGGGCAAGTGACCGGCCGCTGGCCGGCGCGGCCGGCTCCACCCGAGGCGGACATCCTCGTGCCTTTCTTCAACAAGCACGAGGTCCTCCTCCGCTGCCTGCGCGCCCTGCTCGCGGCCATCGGGAGACGGCATCACGTCGTCCTGATCGACGACGGGTCGCGGCCGCGGGAGCGGCGCGCCGTCGACGAGTTCGTGGCGCGGGCCGGGCGGCCGATCGAGGTGGTGACGCTGCCCGAGAACCGGGGCTACAAGGAGGCCCTGTGCGCGGGCTTCTGCGCCGGCCGGCGGCCGTACGTCTTCTTCCTCAACAGCGACACGGTGGTCACGCCCGAGTTCGACCTCCGGCTGCTGGAGGCGATGGTCGACCCGCGGGTGGGCGCCGCGGCGCCGGTGTCGAACCATCCCACGGACCTCTTCCAGTACCGGCCGGCGCTCGCCGGCTTGCTCCCGGACGCGGTCGAAGACCCCGGCGCGGACCTCGACCGGCAGTTCCACCGCCTCCGCCCGGTCCCGGCCGGGACGATCACCGAGGCGCCCTACCTGACCGGCATGTGCCTGGCGCTCGAACGCCGGCTCTTCGAGCGCGTGGGACTCTTCGGCCTCGCCTACCGCCACGGCTACTTCGAGGACCTCGCCCTCTCCTGTCAGTTGCGGCAGCTCGGCTACCGCCTGGTGGTGCGCGAGGACTGCTTCGTCTACCACTTGGGGCACGCCACCTACACCGAGAAGACGCAGGACGAGAAGAGCGACATCGTCTTCCACAACTTCCGGATCTTCGAGGCGGAGTGGGGGCACATGCCGGAGCACGACGACCTGCGCCAGAGGATGGATTACGCCGGCGAGGTCGCCCCTTTGTGAGCGGCGCGCCGGAGCGGATCGACGTCTTCCTGCGGGAAGGCTGCGGCGGCCGCGCCGCGCCGGCGGCGCGGCTCCCGGCCCCGGGCGAAGGGGGCTGCGGCGAGGTCGTCCGCTACCGGCTGGGCGACGACCTCGCGGCGGTCCGCTCGCGGCTCCTCGAGGGCGCGGCCCGCCGCGTCCTGTTCCTCGACGACGCGGTCGCGCTCGACGAAAGCGGCTGGCGCCTTCTCGTGGCAGCGGCGGCGGCGCGGCCGGACGCTCCGGCGCTCACCTTCTGGACTCCGGCCCTGCGCAGCGTGCTCGGCCTGGCGGCGGAGCGCGCCGACTGCCCGGCCGCCGCGCCTCTCCTCCCCTCCTGGCTCTGCCTCGCCGACCGCGCCGCGCTCAGCGGCTCGGCGGCCCTGACCTGCCGGACGCCGGAGTTCGCCCTGCTCGCGCTCGCGCGGGAGCTCGGGGCGACGGGGCGGCCGGCGCTCGTCGTCAACGGCTTCGAGCCGCGCTTCGACTCCCGCGCCTGGGCGGGGGAGCTGGTGTACCACCGCCGGGAGGCGTTGCGCGCCGACTACGCCGATTGCCGCCAGCGCGACGCGGCGGCGGCCGTCCCGCCACAGCTCCGGCTGGAGAGCCGCAGCCGCTTCCTCCCCGTTCCCCCGCCCGCCGACCCGGCGACCGCCGCGGCGCCCTTCCCGCGCTTCAGCGTCGTCTGCCCGGTCTTCAAGCCGGACTTCCTGGCCGACATGGTGCGCTCGGTGCGCGATCAGACCTGGCCCCACTGGGAGCTGCTGCTCGCCGTCGACGGCCCGCCTCCCGCCGCGGCGGCCCGGATCCGCGCCATCCTCGCCGACTTCGCCGACCCGCGCATCGCCTGCACCTGGCAGGAGAACCGGGGGACCGGACCGACCCGGCGGAGCCTGGCCGAGCGGGCCGGCGGCGACTTCGTCGTCACCATCGACGACGACGACATGCTGCTGCCCGACGCCTTGGCGGTCTTCGCCGCCGCCGCCCGCCGCCACCCCGAGGCGCGCTGCTTCCGGGCCGGCGCGCGGATCGTCGGGCTGGTCGCGGAGGAGCTGCCGCCACGCCAGCGCTACCTGATCGACGGCATCCCCAACGACCCACTGGAGATCACCCAGCCCTACGCGGTGGCGCGGGCGGCGCTCGCCGAGGTGGACGGGTACGAGTGGGACGAGGACCTCCACCGCGCGGGCGAGGACACGATCCTCTTCCACAAGCTCGACCGCGCCGGGATCGAGACCTGCCTGCTCGACCGGGCCCTCTACCTGCGCCGGCTGTCGACCAAGAACCTGACGCTCCGCTTCGCGGTCGACGAGGCGATGGCGCACTTCCAGAACCTGGAGACCCGCTTCTGCCCGCCGGCCTGGCGTCGGATGGACCGCCGCTTCCAGCTGCGCGGCAACTTCCAGCGCGCGGTCACCGCCTTCGCCGGCGCGGAGCGTGGCCCCGAGGTGGTCTGCTCGACCGACTTCTTCCAGTACCAGACGCTCGGCGACCTGAGCGACGTGACGATCGACCTGGAGGTGACCTCGGCCTGCAACGCGGTCTGCGGCTTCTGCCCGCGCGAGGTGATGCCCGACCGCAAGCGCTACCTCGACCTGGAGGTCGTCGAGCGGCTCGCCGACGAGCTGCGGGGGGAGCCGAAACGGCGGCAGGTCGTGCTCTGCGGCATCGGCGAGTCGACACTCCACCCGCAGCTCGACCGCATCGTCAGCACGCTGGCCGAGGCCGGCGCCTTCGTCGCCATGACCACGAACGGCGAGCTCCTCACCCCGCGGCGCTTCGAGGAGCTGGCCGCGCTGGGGCTGGCGAGCTTCAACTTCAGCCTCAACGCCGCCACCGCCGAGACCCACCGGCGGGTGATGAAGCTGAAACGCTTCGACCGCATCGTCGCCAACCTGGAGGAGATCCTCGAGCTGCGCCGCCGCGCCTGGCCGCAAGTGCGGGTGCAGGCCAGCTTCGTCGTCTGCACCGCCAACCAGCACGAGGTCGCGGCGTTCGTCGAGTACTGGCGGCCGCGCGGCCCGTCGCAGATCTGGCTGCACCCGGTCAACAACCGGGCCGGGCTGCTGGGGGCGGAGATCAAGTCGGCGTCTCTCGACGGCTTCGCCGCCGCCTACCGCGACGACCCGCTGGTGGCGGTGGACATCTTCCGCGACCACGCGGAAGAGGACAACCTGTGCAAGATCGCCCGCTCGCTGATGTTCATCTCCGCCGACGGCGAGATGCGGCTCTGCGCCATGGACTACCGGCGGCAGACCTCGTACGGCAACCTGCGCCGGAAAAGCCTGCAGCAGATGCACTTCGAGAAGCTCCTCGGCTACGTCCGGGGGGAGCAGCGGGACTTCTGCCGGGGCTGCGACTTCTGCCCCTCGCGCGAGCGGGACGACGCCCCGCGCGGGCTCGCGATCTGGCCGGGGACCGGTCATGGAATGGACGACCTTCCGCTCGTCGCTGCGCCTCGACCCTGAGCAGGCGCTCCAGTCCGAGGCCCTGCTGACCGCCGCCAAGGAAGCGTTCGCCGCGGTCTGCGGGCGGGGCACCGCCGACGGCAAGTCCTCGCCGCTCGCCTTCCTCGCGCGGCGGTGGAACGACGCGCCGGAGCTGGAGGCGGCGGCGCTGGAGGGGGCCTTCCTCGCCTACTTGGGCGGCGAGCGCGCGGCGGGGGCGGGCGCGAGCTATCTCGAGGAGGGGGGGCGGATCGCGGCGCGGGCCGGCGAGCGGCTGGCCGCCGGCCTCGACGCGGCGCAGCGGGGCGCCCTCGCCGGCCTCGGGCTCGACAGCCTGCTCCAGGTGGAGACGGCGAGCGACCCGCTCGGCGCCCGGCTCAAGGAGCTGCTGGCGGGGCTGCCGCCGCCGGTCGAGGCGGTGGCCGTGAGCGGGCTGCCGGCGGCCGAGGAGCACGGCGCCAAGTTCGCCGGCCTCTTCTGCGCGCAGCCGTTCCAGTACGCCCAGATCGACCCCCTCGGCCAGCTCTACCTCTGCTGCCCGCAGCTCCTGCCGACGAGCGTCGGCCGGCTCGACGGGCAGGACCTGATGAGCGCCTGGAACTCGCCCGCTGCGGTCGCCGTCCGCGAGTCGATCCTCGACGGCACCTTCGCCTACTGCTGCGAGTCGACGTGCGGGCTGCTGCAGCAGCGCGCCCTGCCGCGCGTCGAGGAGGTCACCCATCCCGAGCACCGGCGGATCATCGCCGAGCGGATCACCCGCCTCGACCACGGGCCGCGCATCATGAACCTCTCCTACGACCGCTCCTGCAACCTCGCCTGCCCCTCCTGCCGCGGCGACTTCATCGTGCTCCGGGGGAAGGCGCGGCAGCGGGCGAGCGTCATCCACGAGCGGGTCCTCGGCCGCCACCTGCGCGACGCCGAGCGGCTGATCATCACCGGCAGCGGCGATCCCTTCGGCAGCCGCCTCTACCTCTCGTTCCTGCGCACTTTCGACCCGGCGGCGATCCCCGGGCTGCGCATCACCCTCTCGACCAACGGCCTGCTGCTGAACGAGGAGACCTGGCGCTCGATCTGCCACGACGCGGTCGACAGCGTCGACGTCTCGGTCGACGCCGCGACGCCGGCGACCTATGCCGCCAACCGCGGCGGCGACTTCGCGCAGCTCCTGGCGAACCTCCGCTTCCTCGGCGGTCTGCGCGCCGCCGGCGAGCTGGCGCGCTTCGAGCTGCACTTCGTCGTCCAGGCCAACAACTTCCGCGAGATGCGGGCCTTCGCCGAGCTGGGGCGGAAGCTGGGCTGCGACGTCGTCTGCTTCAAGCAGCTCGTCAACTGGGGGACCTACTCCGCCGCGGACCACGCTCGCCGGGCGGTGCAGGCCCCGGACCACCCCGAGCACGGCGAGCTGCGCGAGCTGCTGCGCGACCCGCTCTTGCGCGACCCCCGGGTCTACCTCCACGACCTCTCCCACCTGCTCGAGAGCGTCTAGTGCAGGCGCTCCACCCCGACGCCTACCCGCGCCTGCTGCCGCACGCCGGCTTCGCCGCCGACGGCGCCTGGCTGGGCGCCGGTCCCTGGCCGGAGGTCCCCGCCGACGCCGCCCCGCTCTGTCGGGCCTGCGACGGCCGGACGGCCTACCGCGACCTGCGGGAGCGCTTCCCCGGCCGGGAGCTGCCGGCGGCGGCGCTGGAGTACGTCGTCTGGCTGGACCGGCCGCTGCCGGCGTGCGCCGCGGCCGCGGCGGCCGGCGAACGGGTCGTCGTGCTGTCGCCCCACCCGCACGTCGGGTTCCTGTCGATGGGGGGGTACCTGCTCAACCGGCGCGGCCGGCGGCGCTGCGCCGTGGTGAGCTGCTTCTCGCAGGTCGCGACGACGCTGCTGCCGGAGGCCTTCGACACCGTCCACGCCGTCTCGGCGATCCGCCGCGACGAGGCGGCGCTCTGCGCGCGCATCGCCGGCTGCGAGGTGGCGTGCCTCGACTTCCCGGCCGACGAGATCCGCCTCGGCCTCGTCCCCGAGGATCGGCTGGAACGGGCGGAGGAGCGGCTGCGCAGCGCCCTGACGCAGAGCCTCTACCGGCTGCTCGCCGCGGCGCCGCCCGCCGACCTGTTCGCCCCCGCCGGCATGGGCGAGCACTCCGACCACAAGATGCTCTTCGAGATCGCGCTCGATTTCTTCAAGCAGGGCTGGTTCCCCGCGACCCGCTTCCACTTCTACGAGGACTTCCCCTTCGCCGCCGCCTACCTGCACGCCGACGACTTCCTCTCCCGCTTCGAGCGCGCGTACGCGGAGCTGGAGGTCTGGACCGAGGACGTCTCCGGCGTGCTCGGGGAGAAGCTCCTGCTGCTCGACGTCCACCGCTCGCTCTTCGCCGCCGCCGACCGCCGCCGGCTCGAGCGACTGGCGCGGCGCGACGCGCGGCTCTACGGCGGAGAGGCGGCCCCGCCGCCGGCCGCCGTCGAGCCGTTCTGGAGCCTCGCCGAGCTGGGGCTGCCGGCGTGAGGCGATCGCCATGGACCTGATCCTGCTGCCGCGGCGGGGGGCCGCGGACGACGCGGCGGACGAGCGCAGCCTCTACGCCGCCGAAGGGCGGGCGCGCCTCGCGGCGCTGCTCGCCTGGCTGGTCGCGGCTGACCAGGAGGAGGAAGGAGTCGATCTCTACGCCTTCCTCCCCACCGAGCGCGGCGAAGGGGACCGCTGTCTCGCCTTCCTCGCCGCGCGCGCCGCGGTGCCGAGCGCGGTCTATCTCCTCCTCGCGCCCGAGCAGGTGACCCGCGAGCTCCTCGCCCGGCTCGAAGACGATGGGCCGAGACGGCTCCTGGTGCAGGCCGCTCCCGGCGGCCACGAGCGCACCGAGCGGGCCCTGCAGGCGCTCGCCGAGCACCTCCTCGCCACCCCTTCCTCCGCCCTGCGCTTCGGCTTCTGGCAGCCTGCCGAGCCTGACGGCGCCTGCTTCCGGAGGGTGCGCTCGTTCCTCGACTACGGCATCCCCGCGGAGCTGGTCGACTCCCCCCTCTTCACGCTCCCCGAGCCCGCCGCGCCGGGGGCGGCCGACCTCCCGCCCGAGCTGGCGGCGCTCCCCACCGGCTGCCAGATCTATGGCAACACCGTGACGCTCGACGCCGCAGGCGCGGTCCGCTTCTGCCCGCGCGACGGCGGCGCCGAGGGAATCGACCTCGGCAACCTCTTCGCCGACACGCCGGAGCGGATCCTGCTGCGCAAGGGGCAGCACGCTCGCCGCGCCGGCGCCCTCGAAGTCTGCCGGAGCTGCCAGCTCCGCGGCCGCTTCTTCTGGCCCCGGCGCACCGGCGCCGCGGTCGACGAGCTGTACCGCGTCGGGCTGAACGCGCAGGGGCCGCTGCCGCCCTTCCGCGTCGCGGACCTCCGGCACCTCGACCTCTCGCTCCTGCCGCCGGCGGAGCAGGAGGCGGAGATCGAGGCGTTCGCCGAGCGGCTCCTCGCCTGGCGGGCGCGGATGGAAGAGATCGGCACGGTCGAGCCCGGCGCCGTCTCGGTCGAGACGCCGGTCTTCAAGGGGAGCTTCCTCATCCCTTGCGTCGAGTCGGCGCTCCACCAGACCTCGACCGACTGGCGGCTGTCGCTGCTCTGGGACGGCGGCGACGACCTCTCGCGCCGCATCCTCGAGCGGCTCGCGGCCCTGGACCACCCGCGGATCGCGGTCCACTTCGAGCCCAACCGCGGGATCGCGCGCGCCCGCCGGCTGCTCAGCGAGCGCGCCGGCGGGGAGTTCATCCTCCCCCTCGACGACGACGACGTGCTTGCCGCCGAGGCCGTCGAGCGGTTCCTCGCCGGCGCGCGCAGCCGGCCGTGGTGCGGGATCGTGCGCGCGCGCCGCGAGTTCATCGACGAGAGCGGCGCGCCGGTCGAGATGGACCCCTGGTTCCCCTTCGAGCCGCGCCACTACCAGGACGGGATGGTCACCGACCTCTACAACCACTGCCAGCCCTACCTGATCCGCCGCGCGGCCTACGCGCGGACGGCGGGGTGGGAGGGGTTCGCGGACTTCAAGTTCGCGGGCGAGGACTGCGACATCTTCACCAAGGTCGAGGAGGTGGCCTCGATCGAGCTGCTCGACGAGGTGCTCTATCACTACCGGCTGCACGGCCGACGGGCCAGCCTCTGGCTCAAGCCGGAGGGGGCGCTCGAGATGTGGCGCCGGCTCGCCGACAAGACGATCGCGCGCGCCGGCCTGCCGCTCGCGCGGAGCAACGAGGTCCAGCCCTTCCGCTACCGGCGGCTGCCGCAGCCGCGCGGCCGGCAGGAGGAGATCGACTTCGTGATCCCCTTCTACGAGCAGGACGAGGCCGAGCTCCCCTACCCCTACAGCCGCCCTCCCTCGGCCTTCGAGCCGGTGCTGGTGAAGCTCGACGGCCGCAACCGCTGCGCGCTGCCGCTCCCGCCCGGCTGCGGGCGGCTGAGCCGGATCGTCGTCGTCGCCTCCTCCGAGGGGTCGCTCCACGGTGCGCTGGAGGCTCGCGTCGTTTCCCGCTCGACCGGCGAGCCGGTCGCCGCCGGAGTGTACGCGCTGCGCGGCGAGTCGCTCTACTTCCGTGACCTCTCGATCCCGCTGGCGGTGTGCGGCGCCGCCCCCGCCGCCGCCGAGCTGCGGCTCGAGCTCGCCTTCCGCCCCGACCGCCGGAACTACCACGACCTCCTGCTCCTGCAACTGCCGCCGCTGCCGCCGGACGACCGCCCGCACCTGATGCTGCAGCTCTTCCGCCAGCGGCCGGGACACTCCCGCGGCCAGCTCGAGCGCTGCCTCCGCTCGCTCGCCCGCTGCGGCGTCGCCGACGACGCCGTGCACGTGATCGAGCGGCAGCAGAGCAGCGCCGCCAATCGGAACGAGGGCTCGGCGCGCGGCGCCCGCCCCTACGTTTGCTACCTCGACGACGACGTCGAGGTCGTGGCGCCCGACACGTTCGACCTCCTCCTCGCCGCCCTCCACGAGCGGGAGGCCGACCTGGTCGCCCCGAAGATCCTCAACGGCCAGGGGACGATCTTCTGCGCCGACCCCTACTTCAACCGCCGCTGGCGGCCGGCGCCGCGCGGGCTCGGCGCGCCCGACCAGGGGCAGTACGACTACCTCGCCGAGGTGCCGTGGCTCCCCTCGACGCTGCTGCTGGTGCGCCGCCACGTCGTGCGCGCGGTCGGCGGCTTCGACGAGGTCTACGTCGGCAGCCAGATGGAGGACGTGGACTTCTGCCTGAAGGCGCGGCGGCGGGGCTTCCGCTGCCTCTATGCCGGGCAGGTCGCGGTGGTCCACCACAACCGCCAGCGCAACCACAGCTTCGCCGACAACTTCGACCTCTTCTACCGCAAGTGGAAGCATCACCCCGAGCTGTTCGCCGCCCCTGCCGAGGAGGCGCGGCCGCTCGCGCCCGGCGCCCTGCGGCTGGCGGCGGCGCCTTGAACCTCCTCGTCGTCACCGACTTCCTGCGCTGGCCGGAGCACAACGGCTCGGAGGTGGCCTGCCGGGCGCTGGTCGAGGCGCTGCGCCGGCGCCACCGCGTCGACGTCGTGGCGCGCGCCGACGGCGACTCCGTCCCCGGCGAGGTGGCGTTCCCGGTCGACGAGCCGACGCGCGGCGACCCCGAGCGGCTCACGCGCTTCCTGGCGGACCGCATCGACCTCGGCGCCTACGACCTGGTCTACAACCTGGGCGCACTGTCGTTCGGCTGCGAGGTCGTCGCCTGCCTCCGCCCGTGGGAGGCGGAGGTGCCGCTGGTCAACCACTTCCAGGCGCTGCTCGGCCCCTATGCCCGCGCCGAGCTGCGGCCACGGGCGCGCCAGAGGGCGCAGGCGGCGGCGCAGATGGAGGCGGCGGCGCACGCCGCGCTCAACGTCTTCCTCTCGCCCCAGGAGGTGCGGGAGGCGCTGGCCTTCGGCTACGACCTCGCCTCCGGCGGCGTCGCCGTGATCCCCAACGGGCTGCCTCTCGAGGAGTTCGACGCCGTCGAGCCGGACGACGGCTTCCTCCCGCCGGCGCGGCGCGAGCAGGGGCGGCGGCCGCTCGTCGTCGCCGCGGCGGGGCGCTTCTCCGATTACGCGAAGGGGGCCGACCTAGCCTACCGGGCCTTCGTCCGCTTCCATCGGCAGCGGCAGGACGTCTTCCTCTTGGTCCTCGCCAACAAGGACCGCTTCGCCTACCTCCTCCGCGACCTGCCGGCCGACAGCTACGCCTTCCTCCCCTGGCAGCCGCGACCGCGCTTCCTGAGCCTCCTCGCGGCGGCCGATCTCGTGGTCGTGCCCTCGCGCTACGAGCCGTTCGGGCTGGTCGCCCTGGAGGCCCACCTCCTGGGTCTGCCGGTGGTCGCCAACGCCGTCGGCGGCCTCGCCGAGATCGTCCACCACGGCGAGAGCGGGCTGCTCAACCCGCCGGAGCACGGCTCGCTCGGGCTGAGCCTGTCGCTGGCGAGGCTGGCGGCGGAGCCGGAGCGGCGGGCGATGGGCGAGCGGGGGCGGCACCGCGTCCGCCGCGAGTACTCGCTCGAGCGGGTCTCCGCGCTCGTCGAGCAGGCGCTCGAGCGGGCGCGGCTGCCGGCGCACGCAGAGCTCTGGCTCGAGGAGGCGGCGCGTTGAGCGGGATCGACGGCTACCGCCCGCGGCCGCTCGCGCCGGACGGCCTGCGCGAGATCGTCGAGCGTTGGGGGGGCGATCGCGAAAGCATCCGGCCGCTGCGCGGCTCCACCAACCACCGCCTCTACCGCTTCACCCGCGACGGCTGCCCGCTGGTCCTGCGGCTGAGCCGGCAGGCGCACCGCGACCGGCGGCACATCGAGGAGGAGCTGGCCTGGGTGCGCTTCCTCGACGCCAGCGGCGTCGCGGTCCCGCCGCCGGTCCCGTCCCTCGCCGGCCGCTGGGTGGAGAGCGTCGGGCACCCCGAAGAGGGACCCTGCTGCGCGGTGGCGCTCCACCAGGCACACGGTCTCAGGGTCGGCTGCGCGCCCGGCCGCGCCTGGGGGGAAGCGCTGTTCGCGGAGTGGGGGCGGACCGCCGGACGGATCCACGCCCTCTCCCGCTCTTTCGCTTCGCCGAGCGGCTTCCGCCGCCACGTGCTCGACGGCGAAGCGTTGAGCGACTGTGCGCGCGACGCCCTCCCCGCCGCCGAGCGCCGGGTGGCCGACCGCCTGCGCGCGCTCTGGCGGGAGATCGCGCAACTCCCCGCCGACGCCGGGAGCTACGGCATGATCCACGGCGACCTCACCGCCGCCAATCTCCTCTGGCGCGACGGGCGGGTCGTCGTCCTCGACTTCGACAACTGCGGCTGGGCCTGGTACGCCTACGACCTCGCGATCACTCTCTGGGTAACGCTGTTCCACCTGGCGGCGGGGGACGGGGCGGAGGAGGGGGCGCGGAGCTTTCTCGTCCCCTTCCTCGCCGGCTACCAGGCGGAGAAACGGCTGGAGCCCGCCTGGATCGCGACCCTGCCGCTCTTGCTCCGCTTCTTCAACGCCCTCGCCTACGTCTCGTTCCACCAGAAGGACCCCGCCGGCGAGGAGAGCGCGCTGCGGCGGTTCGCCGCCGCCAACCTCGGCGGTGACGATCTTTTCACCCGCTTGGACCTCGCGCGTCTCTGCGCCGCGGCGGGAAAGGAGGCGCGACCATCGTGACCGAGGAGCAGAAGTTCCTCTTCGACCTCAACGGCTTCCTCGTCGTCGAGAACTTGCTGCCGGCGGCGCAGTGCGAGCGGCTGAAGGCGCAGATCGACCTCATGGTCCACGCCCCGGAGAGGCTGCCGCCGCACGCGCGCACCGTGCCCGGCGGCGAGCTGGCGGCGCTGATCGACCACCCGGTCGTCGTCGACCTGCTGCGCGAGATCATCGGCCCCTACCTGCGCCTCGACCACGCCTACGTCCTCTGGCGCGAGAAGGGGCAGCGGCACCCGATGAACCTGCACCACGGCGGTCCGATCCCCGACCCCTTCTTCCACTACCACTTCACCGGCGGCCGCATCCGCTCCGGTCTCACCCGCGTCGTCTTCGAGCTCAACGACGTCGGAGAAGACGACGGCGGCACCTGCTTCCTCCCCGGCAGCCACAAGGCGAACTACCCGGTCCCGGCCGCGCACCAGCTCCTCGAGCCGGAGCGGCGCTCCCCCTTCCTCTGCCGCCCCCGCTGCCCCGCCGGATCGGTCGTCGTCTTCTCGGAGAACACCGCCCACGGCGGCCCCCCCTGGCAGAACGCCGAACGGCCGCGCGTCGCGGTCTTCTACTCCTACAACCACGTCGGCATGCAGTTCCACCGCTTCCCGGTGGCGCCCGAAGTCCTCGCCTCCCTCACCCCCGCGCAGCGCGTCTACCTGCGCGACGTCTGGGTCCACGACTTCGAGCGGGACGTCGGCAACACCGGCGAGGGGCCGGCCGAGGCGCCCGCGGCGAGTTGAACCGCGGCGCTGCGCTGCCGCGCGGCGCAGCGCCAGCCGCCGGCCCAGCGGCGCCCCAGGTCCCCCCGCGTGGATACAATCGCCGCATGCGCCGCGTCCTCGCTCTCGCGCTGGCGCTATTCGCCGCTTGCACGCGCGAGTCCGCGGCGCCGCTGCCGCTACCGTGGCAGCGTGTTGACCTCTGGCTGGCGAAGCCGGTCGTCGAGGCGCCGCCACCGGGGAGCCGGTGGCTGCGGGCCTCGACCCAGACGATCTCGTTCCTCGGCACCGCCGAGGTGCGGGACATGGCGAAGATCCCGCCCTCGCAGCTCGTCGCCTTCCCGCGCCGCACCGCCGGGCAGGTACGGGCGGTGGCGCAGACCGCGGGCTCGCGCCTGCGCTGGCGGGTGGCGCTCGGCACGGAGCCTTACCTCTCCTTCGTGCCGCTCGGGGCCGAGGCCGGCTGCGCCTGCACCTACCGCGTCACCGCGCGGGCGGTCGCGGATCGCGGCGAGCGTGGCGGCGCCGAGCGCGAGCTCTGGCGCCGGCCGGTGACGCCGGTGGCGCCGATCGCGCCGGCGGCGGTCGAGCTGCCGCTCGCGCCTTGGGCCGGCAAGGCTGTGGACCTCCTCTTCGAGGTGCGCCCGCTCGGGCCGCTGCCGGCCGCCCCGGCCGGCGCCCCGCCGCCGGCGGCCCTCTGGGGCAGCCCCGCGGTCTACGGCCGCAAGCCGCTGCCGCCGCCGTCCGCGACCGGCGCTCCCCGGCAGATCAACCCCGCGGCCCCCAACGTCCTCGTCCTCGGCCTCGACACCGTACGCGCCGACGCCCTCGGCCCCTGGCGGCAGGGCGGCCCCAGCCTGACGCCGGCCATGGACCGGCTGGCGGCGGAGAGCGACGTCTGGATGGACGCCTTCACCGCCTTCAACGTCACCAACCCCAGCTTCGCCTCGATCTTCACCGGCCTCTACGGCAAGGACCACGGCGTCTACGACCTCTCGACGCCGCTGCCGCGCGCCCACACGACGCTGGCGGAGCTCTTCCGGCGGCGCGGCTACGAGACCCTGGCCGTGATCTCGGCGCGCCACCTCGGCGACCACAACTCCGGCCTCGGCCAGGGCTTCGCCGACGTCACCCTGGCCGGCGAGCACTTCGCCGCCGAGCTGGCGGTGGACATGGCGATGGACTGGATCGCCGCCCCCGAGCGGGCGCAGCGGCGCTGGCTCGCCTGGGTGCATCTCTTCGACCCGCACACCCCGCACACCCCGCCGCGCCCCTACGCCCTGGGCACGCGCCCCAGCCTCCCCTACGGTCTCGCTCCGGTCGCCGCCTGGACGCCCTTCCGCCCCACCGGCCCGCGCGCCTTCGACGAGCCGGTGCTCGGCGGCCACCGCGACCTTTACGCCGGCGAGGTCGCCTACCTCGACCGGCAGGTCGGGCGCCTCCTCGACTTCCTCGGCAGCCGCGGCCTCCTCGAAACGACGGTCGTAGCCCTCGTCTCCGACCACGGCGAGCAGCTCGGCGAGCACGGCGTGCTCTACCGTCACGTCGGGCTCCACGACACGACGACCCACGTGCCGCTGATGGTCCGCTGGCCCGCGTCCGCGGGTCCGACCGCCGGCGGCCCGCCACCGCACGGCCACCGCCTGCGCGGCCTGGTGCAGACGATCGACCTCTTCCCCACCCTCCTCGCCGCCGCCGGGCTCCCGCCGCCGCCGCAAGACGGCGAGGACCTGCGCGCCCTCACCGCCGCCGGCCGGCGCGGCCGCCGCGCCGTCTTCGCCGAGCACGCGGCGCGCCTCGGCGTGATGGTGCGCACGCCGGACCGCAAGCTGATCCTCTCGCGCGGCAACACCCGCTTCTTCCCCGACGGCCCGGCCCTCTACGACCTCCGCGCCGACCCGGGCGAGGAGCGCAGCCTCGCCGGCCGCGGCCTGCCCGCGGAGCGCGAGCTCGGCGAGCTCCTCCGCCGCTGGCTCGCCGCCCGCCGCGCCCCGGTCGGCCGCGCCGAGCCGCGCCCGCTCTCCGACGAAGAGCGGCGGCGACTCGAAGCGCTCGGCTACTTGCGGTAGGTCCCGTTCCGCTAGACCACGGCTCGCACCAGCTCCGCCCCATCCGGCACCGGCAGCGCGGGCGTCAGTGGCGGCTGATAGGCGATGACCAGCAGGCGGTCGCCCGCCTCGATGATCCAGCCGGGCTCTCCCTGGCGGGGGTTGGTGAGGATGCGCGGCCTACCGTCGATCTTCCTCTGTAGACCGACCGGCAGGAGCGGATCGTCGGTATTCGACCGCAGGACCAGAGCGGCGTACTCGCGGAAGGGCATGCCGATCGCGGCGAGCGGGACGTCCAGGGTGTACATCTCGTTCGTCCGCTCGGAGATCTGCAGGAGGTCGGAGTAGAAGTCGACGATCCCCGCGTTGAGCGCCGCCTGCGAGAGCAGGAGCGTCCGCACCTGGAGACCCGAGATGCGCTCCAGCAACCCCGGGAAGTCATCGGCCAGCTCATCGAGAGCAGCGCCGTTGGCCGGATTCAGCAGCTCCACCACGACGTGCAGATCGGTGCGACCCGCGTCGCGGGCGATCTTGCGCAGCATCAGGATGGAGCGGATCGTACGCTCGTCTCCGTGCTGATCGTCGGCAAGGACAAGGACGGACCGGGACTCGGCCGCATTGGCGTTTCTCAGCGCTCGCTCGTCGGTCGGGTCGCCGATGCTGACGTAGAAGTCCTCGAACGCGGCGTCCCGGCCGCTGCCCGCCTCCTTGAAGCGGCGGATCTCCAGCGACTCGTCGTCGGTGAGCACGACGACGACGAACGTTCCCTCCCGCTCGCGCACGCTCGGGTGATGGAGCTCGCGCACCAGTTCCGAGGCCCGCGTGTTCCAGTTCAGGAGCAGGAAGTGGTTCCTGAGATCGTGAGGCATGCGTTTGTCCCTCCGGATGAAGAACCGGGCCAACCAGCCGGACAGCACGGCGAAGAACGCGGGACCGAGGAGCAGACCGAGCGCCGCAACGATCCGGCCTCCGTCGGTATAGGGGTTGCGACTCTCGAGACCGCTGAACAGGTAGAGCGTGATGGACCAGAACGACTCGCCGATGGTCGAGAAGTTCTCGTTGATCCCGCGCTCCAGGAGAAACGTCGTCACCGTCACCATCGCGATCGCCAACGCCAGGAGCAGGGCCAAGATGAACGGCAGCCTGTCCTGCTGCCAGAGACTGCGAACCAGGGCAGGCCAGCGGCGGCGATAGGCCCAGAAGGCCAGGGCGGCGGTCGCGACGAGCAGGAGGATCCGCACCATCGCCCGGCTGATCCGCGGCCAGAGAGGCTCGCCGACGGGCACGCCCTGCAGCATGGTCAGGCCGGAAGCGCTGAGCGGAGCGGCCCGCGGAGCGCTGCTCGAGAAGTTGCAACCCGGCTCGCCGTCGACCGCTCGTCGCTCTTCGCCGGTCAGCGTTTCCCAGGCTGCGTGCGTGGCCTCCAGGAGGCGGAGGGCGATCCGCGGGTTCTCGTCGAAGCGGGCCAGGAGGAGGACGGGAACGGAGATCGTCGCCACCGGAGCGGACTGGTGCGGGTAGGTGCCGGCCGGGATCCGGCCGATGGCGGTCTGCGCCCGGAACGTCGTCTCCTCCTCCTTCGTCAGCTGGCGCAGCGTCTTCGGGTCGAGGGAGAAGAGGGAGACTGTTTCCGATCTCATCATCCGGCAGAGAAGCGGCAGTCCCGGCGTAGTGACGATCATGGCGGCATCCAACCGGTCGCTGCGGAACTCTCCCGCCAGACCGCTCCAGGTGGTCGACTGGGCTTCCGGCCTACCCGCTGAGCTCCCAGTGGACGGTTGGACGCGTTCGGCGAGCGACGAGACCGGCATTCCAAGGCTGTCGAAGAACCGGCTGGCGGTCAGCCGAGTCCCGCTGCCGGGCTCTCCTATCCAGGCCTTGAGCTTGACCAGATCGCCGGCCGTCTCCAAGTGGACGGATTTGCGGACGAAGATGTGCAGATAGTCGTAGAACACTCGCCCCACGACGCGCACCTCCGTGTCTGGCCGGTTGCGGAAGTGCTCGCTGACGACGTCCTGCTGCGCGAGCGCGAAGCGGACCTCCTCCGCTTCGAGCCGTTGCAAGTTCTCCGTCGAGCCTCCTGTCGAGATGGCCTTCACGGCGAGCTGGGGATCGAGCCCGTCGAGAGCAGACGCCAGACGCCAGTACATGCCGTCCGGAAGGCCGGCCGCGATCGTGACCGGGTCCCGCGCCTCTCCGGCGGAGCTGCGCAGGAGGAGGACGGTGGCCAGACCGATCGCCCGCCGCAGGTTCGGCACTCCATCAAAGACACCAACCGCGAAGAAGGGTTCTAGCGCTTGGCGGTGCGACGGCTCTGCTGGACCTACAAAGGAGGGCACGCCGTGTCTTAGGTGGCGTGCGCTCGCAGCGACTGATCTCTCCGGCGGTCATCTCTCTGGCGTGTCTCTTCACCGTCCTCTCGTCGCCTCCCGCCGCCGCGCAGCCAACGGCCCGGTCCTCCGGAGGGCGCTCGGCGCAGTTCGTGTTGGTGCTCGACGACTCCGGGAGCATGCAGGGGACGGATCGCGACCGGCTCGGCGTCTTCGCGGCGCGCTCCCTGGTCAGCATGTTGGACGACCGCGACGAGGTGTCAGTCGTGCGTCTCAACGGTCCCCGCGAGGGAGCGCCGCCGCCGCCGATCGAGCCGTTGCGTCAAAACCGCGCGCGAATCGACGGGATCCTGAAGGGTCTCGCTGCCTACACCGCCAGGCACACGCCGTGCCGCTCGGCGCTCGCGGCGACGCGCCAATTGCTGGACGCGGCCTACCAGACAGACGTGGCGCAGGTCGTCCTGTTCCTGACCGATGGCCAGTGCGAGCCGGCAACGGAGGAGGAGCCATCGGTCGAGGACTTCCTGAGCGGGCTGCGCTCCCACGGCGACGGGCTGTTCCAGTTCTACCTGCTGCGCTTCCGTGGCGAGCAGTATTCGACGGCTCTCGTACGTCTGGCGGAGCGCACCGGGGGGCAGGCGATCGAAGCCAACCCCGGAGATCCGACCTCGATCCTCCACACCTTCGCCGCAGCCGTGTCTCGCTCGCAAGGATATGAGGCGTACCTCCTTTCGCCACGCCAGACTCATCTGGCGGCTCACCGCGGTGCCGAGCGCGTGCGCCTCCTCGCCATCGCCCCAGACGCCGGACCCAATCTCTCCTTCGTCATCCGCAGCCGGCGCGGCAGGGCGCCGCGGACGCTGGGCAGCGCGCGGGCCGGCACTCATCAGTACGGCGCCGGGGGGAGGGTTTTCCGTTTCGCCGCTCTCGACTACCGGCCGGATGCCGAGCCGGTGGAGGTGACGGTGGCGGGCGGGGGCGAGCGCTGGAAGGTGGTCGCTCTGCCGGAGTACCGCCTCACGGTGCGGCGGGCGGTCCGCCTGGGAACCTGCCGGGCTCCGGCAGCCGAGGTCGAGAGTGTCGATGTGGGGGCGTCGGTGTGCGTGATCGTCGAGCTGGTCAACGCCGATGACCAAGTGGTGGGAGGCGACGTGACCGGCGGCGAGCTGACCGCCCGGGTGCAGGTCCGCCGCGCCGACCGGCCGAGCGAGCCGCCGGTTGACGCCGGCGTGAACCAGCTCGCGCCCGGCCAGGCGCGGTTCGGGCTGCCGCGCAGCCATCTCGAAAAAGGCCTCTACGAGTTCCAGCCGGAAGTCTCTCTTCGCTTTTCCTCCGGCGAGACCATCAAGCTGCGCGGCACCCCGGTCTCGCTCGAAGTCTCCTCGGTAGAAATCCGGCCCCAACCCGATCGCCTCGCCTTCGGTCACTTGCGTCCCGGGGACCTGGCGCAGAGCCCGTTCCTCCTCGCCGGGAACTTCCCGCGCGCCTCCGGCCACCTCGAGCTCGGCGAGCGCGCCGACCTGCCGGCGTGCGTGACCGTGGAGCTGAGCGGCGTCCCGGAGGGCAAGCCCCAGTCGATTACGCCGGGTCAGACCTACAACCTCGTGCTCCGCGTCTCCCCGTACTGCGGCCCGCAGCCGATCGCCCGCTCGGTGAACACGGTCCTCCGCCTCGTTCTCACCGCCGAGGGCGGCCGCCGGCTTCCCAACATCGAGCTGCCTTTGAGCTTCGCGCTGGACTACCGGATCGCGGTCCCCAAAGAGCTGTCGCTCAAGGTCCGCGGCGGCCGGATGCGGGACCTGCCGGTGACGGTGCGCGGCAACTTTCAGAACACCGTGGCGCTCCGCGGTGTCGTGGAGACCCCGCAGGAGTCGGAAGCGTGGCCCGAGGACCCGGATGACCTGGTCCTCGGGTTCGCCGGCGAAGGCCGCGCCGAGCTGCTGCGCGACGACCAGGGCACGCCGCTCCTCCGCCGCGACTTCGCGGCCGGCCCGGGCGCGGCGCCGCTGCGGCTGCGCGCGCTCCCGGACCGCTGTTGCGCGACAGGCTCCTTCGCCACTCGCCTCGGGCTCGCGCCGGCGGGCGGCCAGACCCTGCCGCCGGGCGCGCGGGCGCCGGAGCCGATCGTCGTGCCGGTGCGCGTCGAGGTCGAGCCGGCCGGCTTCTGGGCCTGCTACGGACCGCGCGTCCTCGCGGCGCTGGCGGTCCTGCTGCTGCTCCTGCTCATCCTCTATGGCGTCAACATGTTCCGCAACAGCAGCTTCCTCAAGGCCGACGCCCTGGCGGCGAAGCTCAGGCCGCTGGTCTGGACCGAGTGGGGCGACGCGGCCGAGCTCGACAAGTCGAAGAGCGAGGTGACGCGCCTGGTGCGCCAGGCGCTGCGGCTGCCTCGCCGAGCCGGCGCCTGGCTCCGCTCCAACCCCTTGCGCTTCGGTCTGCCGGGAGGGCGGTACCAGGAGACCGTGCAGCTCCTGCTCCAGGCGAGCCGCGACGTCGCGCGCTCGCAGATCGTCCTGCTCGCCGACGGCGACGTCAAAGCCAAGGCGGAGAGCGAGCCCGAAAGGTTCCGCGGCCGGCTCTTCGGCATCGCCGCTGGCAAGGCTCTGTTCCTGGCGGTGCCGGACGGGCAGGGCCGCCTCGGCAGCCTGGTCTGGCAGGAGGCCCAGGCCATCTCCGACGGCGACGGCGGGCCCAAGCTGCGCGCGGTCAAGCTGCACAAGGCGAAGCTGCTCCGTCCCCTCGAAGAGTGGGAGACCCATGAAGAAGGCAAGGCCGCGGGCTGGCAGGTCGGCTAGTCGCCGGCAATCGATCGTCTAACTCGACGGAATCCGCCGGGAGGAGAAGGGAATGCCGAGACATCAGAAGGTGGTGATCGAAGAGATGTTGACCAAGCCGAGCGCGGTCTGCCCGACGCTCTTCGTCGGCCTGGGCGGCTGCGGCTGCCGCCTGGTCAACCGCGTCGCCCGGCACCTGCAGCGGCGGCCCGACTACGAAGAGCGCTACAAGGCACTGGTCAAGTTCGCCATGGTCGACACCAACGTCAACGAGCTCGAAGGCTTCCGCGAGATGGCGGACAGAACGTTCCTCATCAGCGACTTCGAGAAGGAGGAGTACGCCGACCTCGCCTCCGGCAAGCTCTTTCTGGAGGCCGATCCCTACTTCACGCAGTGGGTGCCGCAGAACTACCGCTTCCGCGCCGGCGACACGGCCGGCGCCGGTCAGATCCGCATCGAATCGCGGCTCGGCGTCTTCTATCAGGTCAAGCACAAGGACTTCCTGCCCAAGTTCCGCAAGCTGCTGGAGGACCTCAAGTCCCACGAGCACGGGCACCGGCGGCTCGACAGCCAGGAGATCCGGATCGTCATCTGCTACTCGGTGGCCGGCGGCACGGGCTCGGGCTGCCACCTCCCCATCGCCTACATGCTGCGCGACCTGGCGAGCGAGCTGGGCAAGCCGCGCTTGATCGGCGTCGCCGTGCAGCCCGCGGTCTTCGAGGACAAGACCGGCATCAACCGCGACGGCACCTTCGCCAACGCCTACGCGGCGCTCAAGGAGACCGAGTACCTGATGAAGCTGGGCGCGCCCGAGTCGCGCTTCTACCCCGAAGAAGGCATCCCCTTCCACTACGACCCCTCGGACGTCTCCAAGCGGACCGTGCGCCAGCCTCCGTTCGAGTTCGTCTACATCGTGGACAAGCCGCAATCGTTCACGGTCCCCGACCCGGTCGACGCCGCGGCGGACGGCCTCTACCTCCAGTTCTTCTCGCCGCTCTACGGGTACCAGGCCTCCGACTACGACAACTTCACCCAACACCAGCGCTTCCTCGTGCCGCACGACTTCGAGGGCAAGGGGATCATCGGCTTCACCACCTTCTACGGCTCCTACGGCGCGGCCGTGCTGCTGGTGCCGGTCGACGGTCTCGTCGAGTACTGCTCGCAAGCCGCGGCCCTGTCGCTGATGCGGGCGAGCTTCCTGCGGTCGATCCCCGGCGACGCCTCCTACACGACGCTGCGCAGCGTGCCCGAGCCGTTCTTCGAGGTGGCCCTCGGCGACGAGAGGAACGAGAAACCGGTGCACGTGGCGGACTTCCACAAGAAGGAGAAGGACCAGCGCGAAAGGCTCATCGACCGCCTGTACATGAAGCGGGTCCGCCTGTTGGCCGCGTGCGAGCTGCAGACCAGCGAGATCAAGCGCTTCGTCAGCCTGTTCCGCCACGGCCACCGCGCGGGCGAGGTGCCGCTGCCGGACGGCACCGGCAGGGACTTCAGGCCGGATCGGGTCAAGGAGGACCAGGAACAGGTGGCGAGGGAGGGCATGAGCTACTCGATCGGCGCCATCGTCCTGCCGGCGATCTCGAGCGACAACCAGCAGGAGCCGGCCGGCCTGCTGCAGCAAGCGCGCAAGGCCATCGAGGTTCGCGCCGAGGAGGACCCTCCGACCGCCGCCGGCATCAACCGCGGCTACGACGCGCGGACCCGCGCCGCGGTCTGGCTCGACGAGTTCAAGGCCATCGGCATACGGATCCTCAAGGGCGGCTACAAGCTGGGAGCTTCCCGCTACCCGGGGATGGACTCCCTGGTCGAGCTGGCGTTCCTCAACGACGAGGCGGGCGAGGTGGACCTGGCGGCCAAGCGCTATGCCGTGCTGTCCATCCTCGAGCGGGTGCGATGGGAGGTCAAGCCTCCCGAGCGCACCTCGGACTTCGACCTCGGCGAGGTGAAGGACACGGACAAGCTCAGGGCCAACGACATCCCGGCGCTCCTCGAGTCGCTGCAGGCCCAGGCCATCGACCGGGCGATGGAGATCGTGACCCAGCTCTTCATCGAGAGCCTGGGGGACCTCCGCGACAACCTCAACAAGTTCGCCACCACCCAACGCGAGCTGGAAAAGGGCTTCGACCAGCTCGAGACCGAGCAGCTCAACCGGCTGCGCAAGCTGCGCGAAGACGGCGGCAAGGGCTCGTCGGCCAACCAGTACGTGCTCGACGCCGAGGCCCTGCAGATCGAGGACGGCCGGCGGATGTGGGACTTCTACTTCGAGGACAAGATCGCCGACTCGCCGGACCTCTCTCTCAGCAACCGCGAGATCCAGGTGCTGCTCAGCGACACGGTGACGGCGATGAGCGTGCGCCGCGGCGGCGCCACCAGCGCCGACCTCGACAAGCTCTTCACCGCGCTGCGCGACCACGTCGAAAAGCACCTCGCCGCCTGGATCGGCGGCGATCCCCACTCCCCGGACCGCGCGCGGCGCGACGGGCTGACCCTCTCCGACGCGCTGGAGCTCGAGGTCGTCTACCGCGCGCTCTACCGCAGCAACACCCCGCTGGTGCGGGCCGGCGGCGACAAGGCGATCCGCGAGCTCCTCTCCACCTACCGCTATCAGCCCGTCGAGGTCGACCTCAAGGACGAGAAGCACAGCGACTACCTGCGGGACAAGATCAAGCGCCTGGTCAAGGAGAAGGCGTCGCTGCTCTGCGTCTACGAGGAGGGGCGCGACCAGCACGGCGGCGTGCGGCCGGACAACGTCTTCGTCGCCGCCATCGACGAGAACTTCAAGAGCAGCGCCATCGAGGAGGCGATCCGCAGCGCCGATCCCAATCTCACCTGGGTGACCACCGGATGGACCAACCCCAAGGAGATCATCTTCTACCGCGCCGTCCTCAACGTCCCGCTGTACGTCTTTGGCCGGATGAAAGAGATGAAGTCCGAGTACGAGCGCTTCAAGGCGCTCGCCAAGCGGCCGAAGGTGCTGCACATCGACCACAACTGGGAGGACGTGCTCCCCGACCTCGACCCCGACAGCGCGCAGGAGAACCACCGCCAGGAGCTGCTGCGCAACCACGTTGTCAACTTCGCGGCCCTCTTGACCACCCCGCGCCCCGACGGCGGGCCGAAGTTCATCGTCCGGCGCGGCGGCAAGTATTGCCTCACCGATCCGGACTGGGACGGCGTGAGCGACGACGGCGAGCTGGGCGACGACGGCCTCACCCGTCTCGGGGAGACCCTGGCCGACTCGATCCAGCGCCTGCCGGAGGTGCTGGAGTCGGAGAAGGTCACCTATCTCCCGTATCAGCAGATGCTGCGGGCGGTGCGCGAGGGGCTGGCGCCGGAGGTGCTCGCCGAGGTCGTCCAGCTGCCCTTCCGCTGGCGGAGCAACCACGACGAGCTGCGCAACAAGTACGGCCCCAACCGTACGCCGGTGCAGCAGGAGAAGCTCAAGGACTACGCCGACGCCTACAAGCGCCTGGAGGAGGCGCTGGAGAAGCTCCACGATCGGCTGAGCAACGTCACCGTAGAGCAGCGGACGTTGGGCGACGACCTCGGCGCCAACGCGGCCAACCTGACGCCCGCGGACGCCGAGGCCAGTCTCGTTCAGAGCCTCAAGATCCTCGAGACCTTCTGCGAGGTGTGGGCGGCGCTGGAGAACCCCGATCAGCCGGGGAGCGTGGCGAAGAGCTTCCAGCAGCTGTTCCGCCCGCTGGCGGACGACCGGCTCAACGAGTTGCTGGAGAAGCTGCGCAGCGGGCCGGCGCGGACCGCGGTGCCGCGGCGCTTCTGGACCGGCGACGGGGGGGCGGAAGCGGCTGAGACCGCGGCCGTGCCGGCCCCGCCTCCCGGGGACGGAGCCTCCGCCGCCGACGTCCCGGCGAGGGGCTGAGATTGCCCGAGGTCTTCCCGGCGCCGGTGATCGTCGTCGGCGTGGGCCGCTTCGGTCTCGCCACGCTGGAGCGTCTCGGCGACGACTGGTCCGGGCTCCGCCTCTCCGGGGCGGACGTCTCGCTCGGCAACCTGCGGCTGCTGGCGGTGCGCTCGGCACCCGGCGCCAACGGCTGGCGCCCGTTCGAACGGGAGACGGTGCGCATCGCCGGTCACCTCGGGGACAGCGACCTGCCGTCCTTGGCTCTCAACCTCGCCGTCGTGCGCTCGCTCGGTCTCGTGCGCTACCGCGACGGGTGCTACCAGGTCGCGCTGCCGCGCGACGCGGGCGTCGTCGAGGTGGAGATCGACGAGGAGGGGCACGAAACGCAGTCGCGGCGGCTGCGCTATTTCGAATGGCTCCGGCTCGATCCGGATCCCATCGTGGCGGCGGAGCGGCTCCACCACCTCGCGCAGCGCCTGCAGGAGGTCGACCTCTTCATCACGCCGCTGCTCAACCGGGTGCGGCAGGGGCACAGCCCGCACGCCCTGCTGGCCTGCGTCGACCGCTGCCGCGCCCTGCTCGACGGGCGGGACCCGTCGCCCTGGGGCTGGATGAGCGCGGCCGGCGGCGAGCCTGCGGGCGGAGAGGACGTGCCCGTCCCCGCGCTCGTCGACGAAGCGGAGAAGAAGGCCATGCGCCGGGCGGCGCGTTTCCTGGAAACGGTCATGGAGCTCCCGCTCCAGGGCTGGAACGAGTGGCTGCAGGGCGGCGAGGGCGCGCCGCCGGCGATCAGGAGCCCGGGGCCGTTCCAGCGCCAGCCCGGCGACCTGGCCTCGCCTCTCGATCCCGCCGAGCTCCTCGGCCATGAGTGGGAAGCCACCGGCTGGGCGAGCGGCCACGGTCGCTCGGGCGACGGCATCTTCTCTCTTCTCGCGCCGCATCCGTTGCAGTTGGGGCTCTTCGACCGGGACGACCGCGAGGGTGTGCCGGAACGGACCGTCCAGCTCCTGACCGAGCGGCTGCGGGAGTTCGGGCGGTTCCTGCACGGCGGTCTGGTCCGCTTGTGGGTGGACCTGCAACGCGAGCGGGTCGGGGATCCCAACGACAACCTCCTGGAGGAGACGCGGCGGCGCGATGAGCTGACCGAGGCCCTGCGGCAGTCGCTCGAGGTGCTCGGCGAGATCGTCGTGCACCCGCTCAAGGAGGCGCGCCGTCCCGACGGCGAGGAGGCTCTCCCTGAAATGCCCCGCCGCGCCGCCGGCTCGGCGGCGGAGACGGAGCTGTGCGGCGAGCCCAGCCGGTTTCTCCGCGGGCTGGAAGTCGACCATCCGCAAGAGGAGTCTCCGCGCCAGTGGCTGGAGCGCCGGCTGGCGGTGCTCGGCTTCGCGCCGGCCGCGCAGGCGACCGAGGAGGGCTGGCCGGTCGGCTCGGCGGCGCCGTCCGGCGCGCTGCGGCCAAGCCCGCTGCTCGCCGACCTCTGCATCGCCGAGCGCGGCGAAGGCATGGAGGGGCGGGCCAAGGAGCTCTTCGCGCCGCTGCGCGCGGCGCTCAACCGCCAGGTCCGCGAGCTGTACGGCTTCCGTTTTCTCACCCGCTACCGCAACCGGCCGACCCGCCAGCCGCCGCGGCTCACCGTCTTCGTCGTCGGCGACATGAGCGAGGCGTTCACCCGGGAGGCCATGCGCCACGTGCTGCGCGAGCTGCACGCCGAGCTGTTGCGGGCCTTCACTCCCATCTTCGAGTCCTACCGCGTGGGGTTCGACCGTTGTCTTTGCGTCACCCCCATCCTCTGGATGCCGCATCCGGCCGATCCGTTCCAGGGCGAGGACCTAGACGTCAGCCGCTGCGAGGAGGCCGCGATCATCGACGCCGTCCACGGCATCCGCCGCTGGGTGGAGTGCGTGCTCCCCGCGGGCCGGCGCAGCATCTCCCAGATCTTCGTCAACAGCCGCGTCACCGACACGGCGACCCTCAGCCTGGCCGACGCCCTGCGCCAGACGCGGGACTTCATCTCGTTCCACATCCGCAACGACCTCGCCCAGGACGACTGGCTGCGCCAGACCTCCGCCAGCGCCGGCGGCGGCGACCTCTTCTCGTCGTTCGCCTGCTACGAGATCGACTTTCCGGCCCTGCGCAGCCGCGAGTACCTGGCCAACCGCCTGGCACGGGAGTGCCTGGCGGAGCTCAAGCAGGGCGAAGACGCGCGGATCGAGGAGCCGGAGGCGCTGGAGCCCCCGGCTCTGCCGAGGCTGGCCCATCAGGCGCGGCAGGTCCTGGGGGACCTGACGCTGCAGGCGGGGAAGGGCTTGGCGCAACGGGTCCAGGGCCGCGTCCAGCTCGGCCTCGCCACCCTTTCGGGCGAAGTCCTGAAAGCTTTCGACGAGGGCTTCGAGAACGAGCTGAGGCGCGAGATCTGGGCGTGTTGGAGCGAGCTGACCGGCCGCCTGGGCCGGGTCGACGAGCTGGTGGACGAGCTGCGCCTGGAGACGTCGCGGCTGGTGGGCAAGGCGGTCGAGCGGGTACGTTCCTACGGCGACCACCTGATCGAGGACTACGCCGGCGCCGGCGGTCTGAAGGCGGCACAGGCCGCCTTCCATCGTCTGCGGATGACCACGCAGGAGAGCTTCCAGCGCGAGGAGAAGCAGCGCCGCGGCCGGGAAGCGCTGTGCGAGCGCCATACGATCCCCGCGCTCGGACCGCTCAGCCGCTCGCGGCGCCTCGTGCTGGCGGCGGCGGAGCGCAAGCCGGACCTCTCCCCCATCCACCTGGGGCTCGCCGTCTGGGCTCTGCTCAGCCTGGTCCTCGGCGCCCCTCTGGCTCAAAGCGTCGCCTACCTGCTCGACCTCCACCTGCGGCCCGGTCTCCTGGAGTGGCTGCTCGGTCCAGGCGGAGCCATCTCCGGCGGCCTGGTCCTCTGGAGCGCGGCGTGGGCCCTGCTGCGCTGGTTCGCGCGCCGCCGCTTGCGCGCCCTGGCCGGCGCCATCGAGGGGATGGCGGAGGAGGTCCGCGCCTTCTTCTGGGGAGCGGGTGGCCATCCGGAGCGGGAGGGGCGCACTTCGGTGCGGTCGTTCCTCGAGAGCCGTCTGGAGCTGACCGGCGCCGTGGCCACGCGCGGCTTCGCCGCTACGGTCTTCGAGCGCGCCCTCGCCGACGCCAACCTCGCCTACCGCTTGGTGCGCAGCCTTGACGTGCAGGCGGCGACGCTGGCGCGGAGGAGCGAAGAGCTGGGAGTGCGCGCCACGATGGGGCACGGCAGCGAGCGCCGCGAGGACCTGCGCAGTCTCTTCGAAGGCCGTGGCCGGACCCCCGCCGACCGCCTGATCGACCCCGAGATGCTGCACGGCTATTTCGAGCGCCGCATCGGCGACGACGTGATCCGCGAGGTCCCGGGTCTGATCGAGCGGGCAGGCGGGTTCGCCGCCTGGCGAGAACGGGCCTGCCTGGCCGACACCAATCGGATCCTCGCCTACTGCCGGTCCCGTTTCGAAGACCTGGTCCGCGAGCCGATCTCCGATCAGCACTTCTTCGCCGGCGAGGTCGGGCCGCGGCTCGTGCGCTTCGTGGCGCGCTACTACTCCAATCTCGGCTTCGGCGCCGGCTTCAAGGGGTACGAGGGCCTCGACCCCGACAACGTACGCTTGCTGGCGGATGCGACGCTGGTCCTTCACGACGGCGTCGAGGACCTCTACCGCCGCACTCGGCAAGAGCTGCGCCAGGAGTGCCCGATGACCGAGACCCTCGACGTCCGCCCGGTCGGCGTGCGCCCTAACGCCGCCTACATGCTCTCACTCGTCCAGGGGATCCGGGTCAACAGCCTGCGCAACCTGCGCCGCTTCGAGTCGTTCCACAACCGTCCGACGATGCCGGACGACCGCATGTTCCCGCTGTCGCAGGAGTCGCGCTCCCTGGCCCCGCCGGTCAACCCGCTGACCGGCTACGAGGAGCTGGGCCGCGACCTCGCCGCCACCGTGCTGGACCTGCCGCCGTCTCCTGCCGGCCATGACTAGCACCGATCTGTTGGACCTGCTGCGGTTCCTCGTCGCCGCGCTGGCGACGGCCTTCTGGCCGGCGGTGGCCTGGACGCTCGATCGGCTGCAACGGCTCGGCAGCTTCTCGGGGGGGCTCCTCGCCCTGGCGCTGATCGCCTCCTCTGCCGGGCTCGCCGTCCTTTGGCAGCGGCGGCTGGTGCGACTGATCGACACCACGCCTGACTCGACTCTCGGCTTCCTCCAGTTCCTGAAACTGGAGCTCCTCTACTCGCCGCTCGGAGCGCCGCTCTGGCTCATCCGTCTGCCGTGGCTGCTCCTCCGGGCCCTGGCCGACGGCTTGCGCCGGGCGGCGCGGAAGCTCCGGCGCAAACCAGCCGCTGCGGAGGTGAGCGCGGAAGGCGCCGGCGCGACGGCCGCCGCCGTCCAATCCCAAGCGCCACCGCCTCCCTCGCCCCCCCTGCTGGTGGCAAGCCTCGGCCCCGGTTTCCTGCTGGCCGGGATCGGCACGGCGCTGCTCTATGCCGCGGCGCTCCTCGCCGAGCCCTTCCTGCACCGATCGCTCGACCTGTCGCCCGGCCTCTCCGCCTGGCAGTACCTGTTCCTGGGGACTCGGCCCGAGCTGCTCTGGTATCTGCCGCTCGGCCGCTTTCCCTTCCTGGGCGCCCTGCTCGTCCTGGCCCTGTGGCTGCTGATCTGGGCGCTCGTCGGGATCGTGGTGCGGCTGGCCCTGCGCGGGCACCTGGGGCGTAACCTGGCAGCCGACCGCGAGAGCGACGAGGTACTCCCCTTCTGGCGGCGGTGGAGCGGAGCGCCCTTCCTGGCGCGGCCGGCGCCCTCGTTCCGGGAGTGGGCGGCGTGGCTGGCCGCGGCGGCCGTTCCGCTCTTCGTCTGGGCCTGGCTCTCCCTCGGCGGCGACCCCTACCGCCTGCCGCCTTCGGCCTTCGCCGTCGCACTGCTTCTCTGGACCTCCTGGTCCATACACGTCGTGCTGCGCGGGGAGGACCGTGCGGCGCCGGCGCCACAGGCGGAGCTCGCCGGCGGCGCCGGCCAGGGAGCGGGATGGCCGGAGGTGCTGACCAAGCTCGCGGAGCGATGGAGCGTCGCGGCGCCTGAGCCGGGGTCGGTGCGGCCCGTCGAGGCGCTGGGGAGGTCGGAAGCCGACCCGCGCACGGCGGGGGTGCTGTCGCCGCTGGTCGTCGAGCTCCTCCGGCAACCGTGGCACCTCACCGCCATGCAGCGCGCCGTGCTGACCCGGCTGGCGCTCCAGGGCTACGTCCACGTCGACCCGCCGATCACCCTGCAGGAGCTCACTCTGGGCGAGACGCTGGAGGCGCTCGAGGACCGCAGCGGCCAGCGCTGCCGCAACCTGATCGTCCTGGCACCGGAAGGCGCGGGCAAGTCGACCCTCGTCCTCCTGGCCGCGGCCAACCATGCCCTGGTGCACACCCGCGGCACGCTCGTCGTGGTGCGCAGCGAGGCGGCGGCGGAGAAGCTGGCGGAGCGGTTCCGCGCCGCCATCGAGCCGTCGACGCTGCGCTGGAACGTCCGCGTCCGCCGGCCGGGAAGCGATCTGATGACCGACCTGGCGCAGGGGATCATCCCCGACGTCGTCCTCTGCAGCCTGCACGACCTGGTAACCACCGTCCTCGACCGCGCCGACACCTTCGCGCCGGTGCTGAGCAACCTCGGCCTCGTCATCGTCGACGACGTCGAGTCGTTCGCCGGACCGGTGGAGGTGCACGCCCAGCTCGCCTTCCGGCGCTTGGCGCTGCGGCTGCGCGAGCTGACCGGCGTGCGCGCCCTGGGAGAGAAGAGCGCGCCGCAGGTCCTGGTGCTGGGCGTCGAGAGCATGCACCGCATGCCGGAATGGATCCGCAGCCTCTGCGGCATCGACGCCGTGGTGCGCAACTTTTCGCGTTCGCAGCGCGAGACGAGCGAGCGCGACAACGCCGAGCTGGCGGCGGGCGGGATCGCCCGGGCGCCGTCGGGGCCGGGCAACGGCGACTCGCAGCCGCCCGCACCGGGAGCGCCGGCGGGGCCGGAGCAGCGTTTCTATCGCCTGCAGGATTTCCAGCGCGCGGGCGAGCCCCTGACCTTCGCGGATCTGGTCGACGTCTGCGAGCAGCTCGCCGTGCCCTGGCACTACCGACTTTGCGGCGACGCCCGGCGCGACCTCGGGCGGGGGCCGTTGTTGCTGGGGGAGGAGCCGGTGAGCTGTCGCGAGTCGGCGGAGGACGCTTGCGTCGTGTTGCTCGAAGGCAACTGGAGCGAGGTGCGCCGCGAGCGCGAGCGCCTGCGACGGGCCGGCGCGGCGTTCCGGCGCTCGCCGGGGCAGGCGCCGCAGGCCGGCGAGCCGATCGCCGTGATCGCCGCCGTGGAGCCGGGCCTCGAAGGCGCCTTCGACGGCCTCCCGAGCTCTTCGGACCTCTGGCGGCGGCTCGACTCCCTTCCGTGGCCCTTCGTCCGTCCACCCACCGGCTTCACCGTCGAGCCTCACCTGTCGGCCGACCTCGTGCAGCACTGGCTCGAGGTCGAAGAGGTCGTCAACGTCTTCGGCGGGATGTGCGTTCCGCGGCTGCGCGCGCTCGCCGACCAGCGTCTTCTGCAATGCGAGCGGCGGACCGACGTCGACGAGCGCTCCACCCAATACGTCGAGGAGGTCTTCGTGCGGACCCTGGCCGCCGCTGTGCGCCCCGCTGAAGCAGCCGGGCCGGACGGTGGCCATCTCCTGCCGCCCAAGGTGGCGCAGGTCGAGCTCGCCGCGCCGAGGGCGGTGGCGGTGCGCGATCGAACGAGCCTGGCGCAGCTCGGGATGACCGCCGCCGAGACGGCGCACGTCCACTACTACCCGGGCCGCATCTTCCAGGATGCGCGCGGGATCTTCGTCGCGGTAACGCGCGCGGGGGAGGAGGATGCGTCTCCCGGCGCCCCACCGGCGGGCGACGTGCTCGTCGAGCCGCTGCTCACCGACGAGGCCTCGTCGCCGCGGCGTCTGTTCCTCGTCACGCCGCTCCCGATCGCTGATTGCCGTCCGGAGATGATGCAAGCCGCGGGCGGGAGCTTTCCGTCCCCTGACCGGATCCTCCTCGGAAGCTTTCCGTTCGCCGTGGCGCTCCAGCCAGTCACGGTACGCATGCGGCCGATCGCCACGTACCGGCTCGATGCCCTGCGCCGCGAGCCGCGCCAGCGGTCGCTCCTCGAATCGGCGGTGCGGGAGCGCTACGAGGCGCTCGCCTTCCAGACCGTCGGGCTGGCGATCTTCCCCAACCCCGACGCCGCCGGGCCTCTCCTCACGTTCGAGGCCGCCCGCCTGCTGGCCGCTGTGCTGCGGGCCCTCTTCCCGGTGATGTACCGGGGGGCGCGGGAGGGTGTCCAAGTGGCGCCCCACGTCACCGATCCGGAGCAGGTGGCTCCCGAGGACGTGCTTGCCCCGACGGAGGGGCTCTATCTGCTCGATGCCGACCCCGGGGGGAACGGCATGGCGCGCGCCATCCTCCGCGACGGCCTCGAGCTGCTGCTGCGCCTCGGCCGCTTGGTGCTCGCCCACTCCCCTTCTCTCGACCTCCTGCGCACGCTCTTCGACGAGTGGGGCAGCGAGGCCGAAATCCTCGCCGAGAGCCGGGCCGAGACGGCATCCGCCGGGGACTGGCAGCGGGCGAAAGCCACCGCGCTGGCCTGGCTCGACAGCCGCCTGCGATCCGAGGAGGAGCTTTCCCATGGGGTGCGCCGCTGATGAACAGTCCGATCGCCTCCGCTCGACGCCGCCTCGCCGCCCTGGCCCTCGCGGCCGCGCTGGCCGGCGGCTGCCAGCCGGCCGCTCGCGAGCCGCGCCGGCTCGCCTTCCCGACGTTCCGCGCCGAGCCGCTCTTTCCGGAGTACCAGAGCGCCGCGCGCGCGAGGCGCGCCGGAGAGCCCACGACGCAGTTCGCGCGCGACCTGAACGCCATGCCGAGCGGCACGGCTTCCGCCGAGCCGGATGCCCAGAACGTCCCACTCGGCCGCTCGATGATCGCGCAGATCCCAGACAAGGAGGGCTGGGCCTGGTCGGCCGCGGCGGGGGCGACCCTGGTCACGTACTCACCCGATGGAGCCCGCCCGGGGGCGCTGATCTACGCCGAAGCCTTCTCCCCGCTGATCCACGAGCAGCCCTCCGCGGAGCATCTCCGCTTCCGGCTGACCGTGGCTCTCGGGCTAGGTTTTCGCCCGACCCGCGGCAGCTTCACCGGCTGGCGCTGGGTGGGCAGAAACGACCGTGGAATCCCTCTCCGCAGCGGGAGATACCTCGGCCTGTGGGGAGCACCCGGCTCCTCGGCGGTCTCCGCCTCGCTGATCCTCGGCAGCGCGACGGCCCCTGACGAGGAGACCGGCGTGCACTTGGCCGTTCTCTGCGTGCGGGAGCCCAGCTGCCTCGCCTACCAGGACCTCGCGCACTTCTTGGCGTCGGTCGAGACCGCCGAAACCTCCTTGATGGAACGGCTTCGCGCGACGCCGCCGGCCGCTTTCGCAGACCTGGTCAGGGAGACCGGCCTGGCGATCCCGCCTAGCTCTCCCTGAGCCGCCTGCTACGCCGGCTCCTCCGCGGCCGCCGCCCGCGCCCGCCGGCGGCTCAGGAACAGCGCCGCCGCGCCGACGCCGAGGAGGTAGAGGGCGAGCGTCGGCAGGGCGAAGAGCATCAGGTTCAGCATGTCGGGGGTGGGGGTGATGATCGCCGCGGCGGTGAAGATCAGCACCACCGCCCAGCGGAAGTGGCGCATCAGGAAGGCCGGTGTGGTGACGCCGATCGTGCAGAGCAGGAAGATGAAGATCGGCAGCTCGAACATCAGCCCCAGCCCCAGGATCATCGTCATCAGGAAGCCGAGATAGCTGCGTGCGGTGATGAGGAGCATGTAGCGCTCCCCCATGCCGAGCAGGAACTCGACCGCCATCGGGAAGGCCACGTAGTAGGCGAAGGCGCCGCCGGCGAGGAAGAAGAGCGTGCCGGCGCCGATGAAGGGGATGGCGTACATCTTCTCGCGCCGGTAGAGGCCGGGAGCGATGAAGCGCCAGAGCTGGTAGAGCACCCAGGGCGCGGCGAGGAAGAGCGACACCAGGGCCGCCACCTTGAACTTGACCAGGAACGCCTCGGTGACGCTGGTCACGGCCAGCTCCTGGCCGTCGGTCAGGAACGGCTTGATCGGCGCCTCGAGGAAGTCGCAGATCGGCTCGATGAAGTACCAGCAGGGCAGGAAGACGACGATCAGCGCGACGAGCGACCAGAGGATGCGGTTGCGCAGCTCCTCGAGGTGCTGGAGGAGGCCCATCGTGGGCAGCTCCTCGCGGGGAGCGGGGTGGCGGGCGACGGGCATGCGGCGAGGCGGGGAGCTACTCGGGGACGATGGGCGAGGCGGTAGGCGCCGCGGCGGCCGGCTCCTGCTCGACCGTCGGCGGCCCCTCCAGCGGATCGACGGTCGGGAGCACCGGGGCTGTGTACGAGGCAGGCTCCTGCGCCACGGTCGCCGCCGGGGCGCTCGGCTCCGGAACCGCACCGCTCGCGACGGGGGCAGCGGCGGCCGCCAGCGGCCGCGCCCGCGCCGGCCCCTCCTCCAGCTCCTCCAGCGACAGCTCGGTCTGGATCGAGCGCTTGAGCTCGTTCGAGGCGCGCCGGAACTCCCCCAGCCCCTTCCCCACCATCCGCCCCACCTCGGGCAGCCGCTTCGGCCCGAAGATCAGGAGGATCAACACCAGGATGAACAGCATCTCGGGGACGCCCAGCGGGCCCATCGGGGGAGACCTCCGGCCGGCATCTTCGGGTCTGGGCCAACCCAAGTCAAGCGCGGGCGTCTGTTAAAATGCCGCCCATGAAGCGCCCCTGGAAGATCGCCGCCATCGTCCTCTTCACGCTTTCGCTCCTCCTGGGCGGCCTCTTCGGCGACCGCCTGCTCGCCCTGACCGACGAGGCGCGCGACACGCTGCGGCTCTACACCGAGCTGGTCAACACCGCCCACGACCGCTACGGCGCCGAGGTCAGCTACCGCGACCTGGTCTACGCCTCGGTGCAGGGGATGCTCCGCACTCTCGACCCGCACACCAGCTTCCTGACGCCGGAGGCCTACTCCGGCATGCGCGAGAAGCAGCAGAGCAGCTTCTACGGCCTCGGCATCCTGGTCGGCATCCGCGACAGCCAGCTCACCGTCATCTCGCCGATCGAAGGCAGCCCGGCCTCGCGCCGCGGCATCCAGGCGGGCGACGTGATCGCCACGATCGAGGGCGAGCCAACCGAGACGATGACGCTCGACGAGGCGGTGCAGAAGCTCAAGGGGCCGAAGGGGACGTCGGTGACGATCACCGTCGCGCGCCGCGGCCTCGCCGAGCCGCTCGAGATGACGATCACCCGCGCCGAGATCCCGCAGACCACGGTGCGCCAGTCCTACATGCTCGACGCGCAGACCGGCTACATCCAGCTCACCGAGTTCTCGCGCGGCACCGGCCGGGAGGTGGCGCAGGCCATCGGCGCGCTGCGCGAGAAGGGGATGAAGCGGCTGCTCGTCGACCTGCGCAACAACGGCGGCGGGCTGCTCGACCAGGCGATCGAGGTCTCCGACCAGTTCCTGCCGGAGGGGAGCCTGATCGTCGAGACCAAGGGGCGTACCCGCGAGTCGCACCAGAGCTTCCACGCGACCGGCAAGTACCCGGAGCTCAACCTGCCGGTCGTGGTGCTGGTCAACGAGGGCACCGCCTCGGCGGCGGAGATCCTCTCCGGCGCCATCCAGGACCACGACGTCGGCTTGATCGCCGGCGAGCCGAGCTGGGGCAAGGGCCTGGTGCAGACCGTATTCAGCCTCTCCTACGGCTCGGGGCTGGCGCTCACCACCGCCAAGTACTACACGCCGTCCGGGCGGCTCATCCAGCGCGACTACACGTCGTTCTTCGACTACTACACGCACAACGGCGCGGGCGTCCCCAAGCCCGGCGACCAGCGCGCGGGGGAGGTCTTCCGCACCGACCTCGGGCGCAAGGTCTACGGCGGCGGCGGCATCACGCCGGACGTCGAGGTCGAGGCCGAGGAGCTCTCCCCCTTCGAACAGTTCCTCCTGGCGCGCAACGCCTACGTCAACTTCGCGGTCGAGTACTACGGCCGGGAGAAGGTGCGCTCGCCCGACTGGAAGCCGGCGCCGGGGGTGCTGGACGAGTTCAAGCGCTGGCTGATCAGCGAGAAGATGGCGACCGCCAAGGAGGTCGAGGAGGCCTTCGCCGCGCCCGGCTCGGGCGACTTCTCGGTGCTCCAGATCCGCGGCGAGGTGCTCAACACCGCCTTCGGCCAGGAGGCCCGCCACCGCGCGGTGGTGCAGGGCGACAAGCAGATCGCCGCCGCCATGGGCCTCTTCGACCGCGCCGGCGAGCTCCTCGCCCAGCGCCGCGCCCGCGACAACAAGGAGCGGCGGGCGGCGTTGGGGAGCTGAAAGAGAGGAGCACGATGTCCGGCAAACCGGCCCTCGCCGTCGCGCTGTTGACTGTGACTCTGGGAGCGCTCCGGCTCCAACCCCTCTGCGCCCAGGTGCTGCCGCTCACCAGTCGCCAACTCGCGGCGGGCTCGTCCCACGTCGTCGTGGCTGTGGTAGAGGACGCCCGGAGCCGGTGGAACCCAGAGCGCACGCTCATCGTCACGGAGTACGACCTGCGGATCGAGGACCGGCTCCAGGGCGACGCTCCGGAGCGGGTCACACTGGCCGTTCCCGGCGGCACGGTGGGGCGTGAGACCCACGACACGTCGCTCTCGACGCATCTGGAGGCCGGCGCCCGCTATCTGCTCTTCCTGGGCGACCTCGACCGGCCTACCTTCACGCCTGTCACTGGAGGCTGGCAGGGGGGGTTCCAAGAGACCGCCGGCCGCGAGGGCAAGCGCAGTTTCGGCGAGCTCGTCCGCTCGGCGCGGGCCGTGATCGCGGCGGTCGAGGCGCGCCCGGAACCGGCGGATACCGTCCGGCGCCGGCCCGAGGACCCCGGCCTCCCCGCCAAGACTTATGGCCGGCTCACCCGGCCGATCCCCGAGTCGGCGGCCGTCGCCCTCTCGCGGCCCGTGGCAGAGAAGTTCATCGTCCGCCATGCCGCCCGCGCCCCGATAGTCTTCAACACGCTCCTGCCGGGTACCCCCTTCTCCTCGCAGGACCAGAAGCAGATGGCGTACTGGAATCTCTATGCCGGCGACCTCTTTCGGGTTTCTCCGCACCCGTCCCCCCACTGGGCCTTCGGCAACGGCGTGTTCGACATCGCGGGCTTCCCGAGCAGCGAGCAGATGCAGCAACAGTTCGACATGGCTTGGGACCGCTTCGCCTACTCCCTCACGGCGTGGCGCACCGTGGACGGTCACATCGTCGAGGCCGATCTCGCGTTCAACCCCGCCTTCCAGTGGACCGTGGACGACGTGCGGTCGACCCAGTCCGGCGGGCCGCTCTCCTTCAAGGACGCCCTATTGAGCAACCTCGGGACGGCTTGGGGGTACCGGGGACTCGTCGACCACGGCTTCGGACGCCTCGACCTGAGTCCCGTCACCCGGGATTCGATCAAAAACCTCAAGGCCCCGCCGTACGACCTGGCCACCCTCTTCGCCGAAGACGCCGCCGCGGCGCGGTCCACTTATGGGGGTTCCCCGATCCGTGACGGAGTGGTCAGCCCCTACGGCATCACCCCCGCCCCTCTCACCGCGCTCTACGTGCCGGTCCGCGGCCCGACAGGCTCGGTCCGCGCCGGAACGAGTTTCAGCCTGATCAATCCCATCAAGATCGAGAACGCGGGAACTGTCGACCTCGCCAATCCTCTGATCGAGGTCCATCTGGTGCCGAAGCGTTTCAGTCTCAAGGGAGCGATCCTGGTCAAGACGGTCCGGCTCCGCGGCACCCTCCGGCCGGGGGACGCTGCAACGCTCGCTCTCGGCAGGATCACCGTCCCGGGCTCCGTGCCGGCAGGCACCTATTTCTTCGCCTTCGTCCTGAGCGATCGCCGGGACGCCTACCAGGCCAACAATCGCGCCTGGAGCAATCACGACGTTAGAATCGCGGTGACCTCGCGCTGATCTCGCCGCAGCGTGCAACCCTCCGGCCCGGCCTGCCCCTCACCCCGTGAGAACGGCGCCGCCGTGACCCGCCGGCTAGGCCGGCGTCTTCTGTTTCTTTCGGTGCTTCTCCGGCGCGGCCGTCGTCTCGGCGCCGCGCCCCAGCTCGCCCAGCTCCTTCTCCACCCGCGTCTCGCGCTCGCCCAGGGAGCGGAGGGCTTCGTCGAAGCGGGCGTGGGAGAGGTAGTGGAGGCGCTGGTCCTTCTGATAGGCCTCGGCGTTGACGATCAGGCGGTTGAGGAACCGGGAGTGGCGGTAGTCGGCGGCGACGCGCCGCACCTCGGGGTAGAGGAAGCCGCCGGCGGCGAGGACGAAGGCGAAGGCGTCCTCCCAGAGCGGGATGAAGGGCGCGGCGATGATCAGGCCGCCGAGCGCCAGCCCGGTCAGGCCGAACAGCCCGCGGGCCAAAGGGTCCCCCTGCCGCCAGACGCCGTAGCTCGACTTCTCGAGGCGGGTCTGGTCGGCCGCGGCCGCGGCGTATTGCGGCATCGCGGTCTCCAGCACCTCGCGCTCGAGGTCCTTCCAATACGCCGGGTCGCCGCCGGCCTCGGCGTAGCTCTCGCGGACCTCGGCCAGCTTCTCGCGGGCGATCTCGAGCAGCCGCTCCTCGGCGCGGTCGGGGAGGAGGCCGCGCCGCTTGTGCTCGCACTCCTGGAGCACGGCGTAGAGGACGTTGCCGAAGTCGTAGGCGGGGCCGGCGAGGTTCAGCATGCGGGCGTCATTGCCGCGGCGGAATTTCCGGGTCGTCGGTCCGCTGCTGCTCGTAGCGCACGATCCCGAGCTGCTGCAGCAGCTTGTTGCCGTCGATGATGACCTGGCCGTTCGGCAGCCGCGGCATCTGCCGGATCTCCTTCTTCTGCAGCGCCTCGATGAGCTGCAGGTTGACATAGGCGTCGCCGGCGCTGCTGTTGAGCGCCGCGCGCTCCTTGCGGATCCCCTCGGCCAGCGCGTTCTTTTCGGCCAGCACCGCCTGCGCCGTCTGCTGCTGCTGCACCAGGTAGGCGTCGGCGGCGCGCTTGGCCTGCTCGAAGTCCCCCTGGGCGCGGGTCAGCTTCTCGGTCAGCTCGGCGACCTTGGTCTGCAGGTTGGCCTGGTTGGCCTCCTTGGTGGCGAGGATCTCGGCTTCCAGCTTCTCGGCCTGCTTCTCCGCCTCCTTGCGGGCGTTGATCAGCCGCTGGTAGTCGTCCTTGAAGGAGAAATCGCCGAGCAGCACCTGCTCGACGACGACGCCGTAGGGACGGAGGTGGGCGGCGAGGACGCGGCCGGCGTCGTTGGCGGCGGCGAAGCGGAGGACAGGGTTGTAGAAGCCCTCCGAGTCGAGGCGGTTGAGCACGTCGCGGACGTACGTGCGGGCCTGCGGCCGCACCATCCGGTCCTCGACCTCCTGGCTGCTCTCCCCCACCCGGCTCCAGAGGAAGGAGGCCTTGGTCGGGTCGATCCGCCAGCGCACGGTGACGTCGGTCTCGATGTCGTTGCCGTCACGGGTCTTGAAGCGGAGGTCGTCCTTCTCGCTCTCTTCCGACGACGACCCCCGGGTCATCACCAGGTTGTGCAGCGAGGTGTCGAAGGTCTTCCAGTCGTTGAGGACCGGGACGAAGAAGTAGGTGGCGCCCGGCGGGTACTCCGCCATCGACTTGGTGAGCTTGTTGAAGCGCACGCCGACCTCGGTCGCGCCAGTGCGGTGCGGGGTGCAGCCGGCGAGCGCCAGGGCGGCGAGGAGCAGGCAGGCGCCGAGGGACGGAGGAACGGGGAGGCGGTGCACGGTCAGTCCTTGCCGCTTCCCACCAGCCGGCCGAGGTCGGTGAGGTCCTCGTTGATGTAGATCGGCCCCTTGATGCTGTTGAGCAGAGCGAGGCCGCGCCGCAGCCGCAGGAGCTTGGCCGACCCCGCCCCTTCGAGGGCGCGGTTGATCGCCTCGGTGCCGCTGGCCTCGGCGGTGCGCACCAGGAGATCGGCCTCGGCCCGCCGCTGTCGCTCATAGAGCCGCTTGCGCGCCAGGATCTCGGTGATCTGCGCCTCGAACTCCGCGCTCTTGACCCGGATCAGGTTCTCGCCCTCGGCCTTGACCTGCTTCAGGCGCGTCTCCACTTCGGCCTGCTTGGCGAACTCGCGGTTGGCGAGCACCGACTGGTCCTGGATCTTCTTCTGCTCGGTCAGCGCCTGAAAGGTCTCGGGGTAGTCGTACTGGCGGAGCAGCGCGTCGGCGAGCTGGAGGCCGTTGGTGGCGAAGCGCGCGGCGAGGTCCTGCTTGAGCGCCGCCACCTTCTCCAGCCGCGCCGCGCCGTAGAACTGCTCGGCGAGGAGGCCGCCCAGGTGCTCCTTGACCAGCGGGTCGGTGACGCGGATGACCACCGCCTCCTCGTAGGCGTTGCCGAAGCCGAAGCGGGAGACCACCTTGTACGGCTCGGCGATCCAGTAGAGGACGGTGACGTCGACGTCCACCGGGTAGCCGTCCACGGTCGGCACCTTGATCGCCCCGACCTGGCGGTGGCCCGTCCCCTTCTCGCCCTGGCTGTTGGTGAACTCGACGACCTGCACGTCGCGCGGGAAGGTCTGGATGCGCTCGTAGCCGGAGACCTCACGCCGCCAGCCGGGGAGGACTGGCTCCTTGTGCAGGCCGCGTCCCGGGCCGAAGTTGACCTGCCGGATGCCGATGGCGTCGGGGGGGACATAGCTGAAGAGGCAGGCGCGGGCGAGGAAGAGCGGCGCCAGCACCAGCAGCAGCTTGAGGAGCGTGCCGCCCAGCCGGCCGCGGAGCCCGCCCAGGCCGGGAACCTGGGGGCGGAAGCGGGGGGTCTTCGACTTGACGGACTCGAACATCGGGCCCTTGTCGGCTCTCTTTCGAAGTTGCCTGCGGGGATGCTAGCACGCGGGGTCGAAGCGGGACGGCGGCACGCCGTGCAACCCTCCGCCCGCGGCGTGCGCCTCACAACCGTGTGACGGCGCCGCGACGGCGGGATGGTCCCGGCCGCACGGCGGGCGCCGAGGAGGTCCGGGCATGTTCAGAGCGTCGCTTCCCGTCCTCGTCCTGCTCGCCGCGACGGCGGGCCCTGCCACCGCTGGCGCCCCGGCGGCGGACGCCCCCGCACCGGCCGCGGCCGAGGCGCCGCGGTTCCTGCTGCTCATCCGCGGCGACGACGCGCCGGCGGCCGAGCGCGAGGCGGTCGTCGGCGCCTATCGCGCCTGGGCGACCCGCCTGCACCAGGAAGGGCGCCTCGTCGAGGCGGACGAGCTGGCGCCGGAGGCCACCGTCCTCACCGCCGCCGGCGCGGGGACGGCCCGCCGCCGCACCGGCGCGGCACCGTCCGCCGGCGGCTACTTCCTGATCACCGCGCGCGACCTGGAGGAGGCCGTGGCGGTGGCCGGCGGCTGCCCGGCGCTGGCGCGCGGCGGCTCCGTCGAGGTGGTGGCGATCCGGCGCGAGTAGCATCCGCGAGCCCCGGGTGAGCGACCGCACGGCAGCAACCGACGACCGCCTCCTCGTCACGGCCTTCCTCGAGCGCCGCGACGAGGAGGCGTTTCGCGCCCTCTTCCGCCGCCACGCGCCGGCGATGCTGCGCACCGCCCGGCGCCTGCTGGCGCCGCGCATCGAGGCCGCCGAGGACGTGGTGCAGGAGGCGTGGCTGCGGGCGGCGCGCGGCCTCGGCGGCTTCGCCTGGCGCTCGCCGCTGCGCACGTGGCTCCTCGGCATCGTCGTCCACCGCTGCCGCGACGAGTGGCGCCGCCGCCCCGCCGCCGGAGCGCTGGAAATGCTCGACGGCCCCGGGCCGCCGGTGGCCCCGCCGGCGGTGGCGACCCGTGTCGATCTGGAGCGGGCGGTCGCCGCGCTTCCCGCCGGCTACCGCGAGGCGCTCCTGCTCCACGACGTCGAGGAGCTCACCCACGAGGAGATTGCCGCCGTGCGCGGCGTCACGCCAGGCACCTCGAAGAGCCAGCTCGCGCGGGCGCGGGCGGCCCTGCGCCAAATGCTCCAAGGAGAGGCAGGACGATGAGCGATCCCCACGACGACGCCTGGCGCCAGGCCCTCGCGCCGCTGCGCACCGAGGAAGACCTGGGAGAGCTGGAGGACCGCGTGGCGGCCGCCCTTGCCGCCGACCGCGGCGATCGGCGCCCACCCGCCCGGCAGTGGATCGGCTGGGCGGCGGCGCTGGTGTTGGCGGCCGGGGGAGGCTTCCTGGCCGGGCAGGAGAGGGCGGGCCGCCCGCCGGGGCCGGCGCCCGCGGAGGAGAGCTACCTCCTCCTCCTCCACGCCCCGCCTGCCGGCACCCAGATCGCGCCGGAAGCCGACGTCGTCGCCGAGCTGCGCGCCTGGGCCGGCGAGCTGAACCGCGACGGCCACTTGCTGGGGGCCGAGAAGCTGCGCGACGACGGATGGCGCCTCGCCGGCGGGGCAATCGCCCCCCTCCCCTCCACCGGCGCCGCCGACCGCCCCGGCGGCTACTTCCTCCTCCGCGCCGCCTCCCCTACCGAGGCCCTGCGCCTCGCCGCAGCCTGCCCCCTCCTCCGCCACGGCGGGCGGCTGGAGCTGCGGCCGGTTGATCCGACGTAAGGGGAGGTGTTAACCGTCGCCGGCGGGCCAGTCCAGACGGAATGGCTCTCGGCCGGCAGGGATTGGCCGCCGCCGGGGCTGCGTCGCGAAGAGATCGGGAAACGCCAGGGCTTCGGCGTGCTGCAGCCAGTTCTGTCCCGTCGCGCGGCGGCGCAGTGCGGCGACGTCGGCCGGGGTCGTCGCTAGCGCGCTCCCCAGGTCGAGCGGCTCAGAGCGTGGCTTCGAGCTCACGATAGCGCTCCGCCAGACCATGGCGCTCGAAGTAACCCCGCACCTCGCCGCGGTCCACTCCCGGTAGCTCGAGCAGGAACCGGATGTCCGCCAGCTCCTGGAAGGTGCGCGCGGGGTCGTTCTTCATCGCCAGGACTTTCATCGCCGCCAAATGCTCGGGCCTCGGCACGGGCAGCTCACGACCGCGCGGGCCGCCCACCATCCGCGTGCCCTCGAACAGACGCTCGCTGGTCTCCCCGCGCACGTAGACAATGTCCACCCCGCCCCAGTCCGGATCGACGTGCTCGTGGTTCGAGTACCCCTCCGATCGGTGCAGCGTCCTGTAGCCGAGCCCACTCAGGAAGGTCACCAGCTCCTCCTGGGCCTCCCCGTCGACCACGAAGTCCACGTCGAGAGTCGTGCGCGCCATCCCGTACGCCGCGAGCCCCAGACCGTCGATGACGGCGTAGCGCACGCCGCGCTGGTCGAGAAAGCCGCAGACGCTCTCCAACACGCGGGCGAAGTCCACCGGAGGATTGTAGCCTTGCCGCCCGACTCACTCTGGACGAAGCTGCCTCGCCAGTTCCTCCACTTCTTTGTCGCGGCGGTGATAGCCGGTTTCCTCGACCAGCTTCCGTGCGCGCTCAAGGCTCTCACGGGCGCGCGGGCGGTCGCCTTCGGCGAGGTGAAGGCGCGCGAAACGGAGGTGGGCATCGGCTTCGTAGAGCCGCATCCCTGCCCGGGTAGCAATGGCGAGAGTCTCGTCTAGATCGGCGCGCGCCGCGGCGGCATCGTTTTTGATGATGGACAGCTCGGCGCGGGCCAGGAGGCCGCGTGGGAGTTCATCGAGCTGACTCGCGCTCCGAAGGCCTTCCACAGCCAGGTCTAAGTGGTCTGTGGCGCGAGTGAGGGAAGCCTTACCCTCCGCCGAGGCCCCGATGAGAGCGGCCCGCCCGAGGGACAAGTGGTCGAGAGCCACGTCGAGAAGCCATCGATTCTCGCGGCTTCTGGCGATCGCCTGCTCCGCCCGCTGCTCAACGTCACGCCAGCGTCCTTGATCCAAAAGTAGGTCACAATAATGGAAACCCCGCACCGAGACCAAGCTTGGGATCGAGGGAAGAAGCTCGCGCTGGATTACTTCCGCCTCACGGAAGAGCTTCTCCGCATCAGTGTCGCGCCCCGCTTGATGGAGAACGTTCGCGCAGCTGGCACGGCTGACCATGCGCACAAAGACGTCGCCGCTCCTCTCCGCGAACTCCAAACTCTGCCGCGCAAAGTCGAGGGCCGTCTTGAGGTTGCCCAGGCCCAAGTGGAGATCACATAGGTTAATGGCCTCGATAGAGGCGCCTTCCCAATGCTCGAGCGCCAACCGCCCATCCAAGGCAGATCGCATGGCCTCCTCAGCCTCTGCCAGTCGACCAAGAGCCTGGAGACGGAAACCAGCCGAGCCGAGTACCCAAACGCGATCGACCTTCCTCAGGGCTACCACTGGCCGTCGCCAAGGCGGATCGAAGAGACCGGCTAGCGCGGCGAGGTCGGCCCCCGCGGCGCCAAGCTTGTATGTCGCGAAGAACTCATCTGATCGCTCGATCCGTGCCCGAAAAATCTGGTCCAGCGCCTCTTGGTATCGTCCTGCCTCGCAACCATGGGCCATGGCGGCGTAAAGAGGCGCCATCTCCTTCAAAGTTTCCGGGAGTCGTTCCGTACTGCTCTTGTAATACTCGAAGAGCCGGCCGTGCGCTTCACACCAGGCCGTCGGGTTTTCCTGTTTTACTTTCCCGCCGAAGTGTTCCCGGACGATCGGGTGACAGTCGAGGGTGCCGGGGTCACGCGGGTTCTCTTCGGCTAGAAGGCGGTCGATACGTAGCCTTGCTAGGCAGCGAAGCCACGCGGCCTCGTCGAGCGTCGCCAGGCGTTCGGTGAGACCGTTAACAGGCGGTAGCGCTCGGACGACCGAGACGGCGGAGTGTTCAGCAGGACGGTTGAAGAGGCCAAGGACCGAGAGAAGCTCGATCTCGGAGCTCGATCCGTAGCGCCGGGCGAAGGCTTCCATGAGTCGCCGGGGATGGCGGCCCTTCTTCTCGGCGATGTCGAGATTTGGAAGCTCCGCGGATGCCGCGATGGGATGCCCCGGGACGCTCCGCAGGTACGCAGCGAGGAGGATCATCGCCATCGCGTGACCACCGAAGGCGCGGGTAGCGTCCTCTAGCTCGGCGTCGGTACCGCGTACTCCGCCAACGCGCAGCAGAGCGCGCCCCGCCTCGGGCGAGATTCGCTCCAAGTCCTTGCTCTCGGTGTTTTCGGGGAATTCGACGAGGTCGCCTAGCGACTCTCGGGTCGAGATCACACAAAGCGCGGGCGTGCCGGCACCGCTACGCGCAAGGCGGGCGAGGAGGGTGGCGAGCGCAGGGTCCTTTACCCGGCCTTCCTCGGTCGGCGACTGGAGAGGCTCGAGGCCGTCGAGGATGAGCAGGTTGCGGTCGCGCCGCACCAGTTCGGCGAGGCGCTCGCCCTTCGACCATGGTGATCCCTCTTTCGGATTGGGATCGCCGAAGAATTCGAGCGCCGTGGCAATGAAGAGGTCGGCCGAGGTTGCTCGTTCGCTCGTGCCCTGACTGTAGAAGGACCAGCCGAAGACTCGGCGCGCGGCTCGGTAGCCGTCTGCCTTCAAGCGCTCCAGCCACTTGTTCACCAGCGTTGACTTGCCCATGCCGCCCCAGGCGACGAGGGCGACCACGCGGAGCTTCCGTTCGTCCCAGGCCGAATCGAGCCAGTCCAGCTCGGCTTGACGGCCGAACAGCTCAGCGCCTGTGATAGGGAGGCGTGCGAGATCAACCTTTTCAGGTTGCAGCACCTCCACGGCGCGATAGCCAGTCCTTGCCTCACCAAGGACGCCACCTGCCCCAAGCTCGGCGAGCCGGTCGGCTAGGAGCTCGGCCACCTCGCTGAACACTTTGTCGCCCTTGTCGTGAAAGTCCTTGACTGTCCTTCCGCTGGGGACCATCTGGAGATCCCGCAGCCACGGCACCTTCTTCCAAGCACAGTTTTCCAGCAGGATTGGCAGGAACAGCATGCCGTCGCGCCGGCGCCGCTCCAGCAGGTAGGGGATTTCCTCCTTGTTCACAAAGTCGGACGCTAGGTAGTCCGCGGAAATAAGGCAGACGGCCGCCGCGGCACCGTCCATCGCTTCGCGGATCTCGTCAAACCAGGTCGCACCGGTGTCGATCCGACGGTCGTCCCAGACTTCAAAGGTGCCGACGTGCTCGAGCACCTTGAGGTGCGTGCGGAGGCGCGTCTTCCAGTCCTCGTCCTGATGGCTGTAGCTCAGGAAGACGCTGGGTTTCGGCATTTGGACGAATTCTAGCCGCCCACCCCCCAGATCCCTCGCTACGCTCGGGATGACAAACGGCGGCAGCTACCCCTCGCCGCGGCGGGCGAGGTCCACTTCTGCGAAGTAGTCCTGCTTGACCAGGACCTCGCGCGGCTTGCTGCCCTGGGGGGGGCCGAGGAGGCCGTCGCGGGCCATCATGTCGATGAGGCGGGCGGCGCGGGAGAAGCCGATGCGCATGCGGCGCTGGAGGAAGGAGGCCGAGGCCATGCGCTCGGTCACCACCAGGCGCGACGCCTCGTCGTAGAGCACGTCGTCCCCCTCGTCGCCGCCGCCGCCCATCCCGCCCTCCTCCTGGTCGGCCAGCACCTCGGGGTCGAGCTCCGGCCGCCCCTGCTTCTTGAGCCAGCGCACCAGCGCCGCCGTCTCCTGCTCCGAGACGTAGGCGCCGTGGAGCCGCATGATGCGCGAGGAGCCGGGGGGCATGAACAGCATGTCGCCCTTGCCGAGCAGCTTCTCCGAGCCGATCTGGTCGAGGATCGTGCGCGAGTCGTGGCGGCTCGCCGTGGCGTAGCTGATGCGGCAGGGGAAGTTCGCCTTGATGGTGCCGGTCAGGACGTCCACCGACGGGCGCTGCGTGGCCACGATCAGGTGGATGCCGACGGCGCGCGCCATCTGCGCCAGCCGCGCGATCGACGCCTCCACCTCCGCCGACGACACCATCATCAGGTCGGCGAGCTCGTCGATCACCACGACGTAGTAGGGCAGCGGCTTCAGGTCCTCGGCGGCGAGCGCGCTCTCCCCTTCGGAGAGCGCCAGCCGCTGCTGCACCTGCGGGTCCTGGATGGCGCGGTTGTAGTAGGCGATCGAGCGCACGTGGACCTCGGCGAGCAGGCGGTAGCGCCGCTCCATCTCGGCCACCGCCCAGCGCAGCGCGTTGGCCGCCTTCTTGGGGTCCACCACGACCTCGCACTTGAGGTGCGGGATGTCGGCGTAGACGCCGAGCTCGATCCGCTTCGGATCGATGAAGATGAACTGCACCTCGTCGCGCGTGGCGCGGTAGAGGATCGAGGTGATCATGGCCTGGAGGCCGACGCTCTTGCCGGCGCCGGTGGCGCCCGCCACCAGGAGATGCGGCATGCCGGCGAGGTCGGCGTAGTAGGGCTGGCCGTGGATGTCGGTGCCGAGGGCCATGGTCAAGACCGACGGCGCCCGCTTGAACCGCTCGTCGGCGAGGAGAGCGCCCAGGTGGATCGTCGCCCGCTCGCGGTTGGGGACCTCGACGCCGAGGGTCGACCGCCCGGGCATGCGGTCGATGCGCACCGACTCGGCCTTGAGCGCGAGCGCGAGGTCGTCCTGGAGGTTGACGATCTGCGCCACCTTGACGCCCGGCGCCGGCTGCAGCTCGTAGACGGTGATGACCGGCCCGGGGCTGATCCCCTCGACCGTTCCCTCGACCCCGAACTCGGCGCAGCGCGAGCGGATCATCTCGCCCAGCCGCACCAGCTCGCTCTCGTCGATACCGCTGCGCGGCTCCTCGAGCGAGAGGAGGTTGATCGGCGGCAGGGCGCCGGGGGTCGCCGGCGGGGCGGTGAAGAGCGCCTCCTGCCGCGGATTGCGCGTCGCACGGGTTGCGGCGCTGCGCTCGGCGGCGGCGCGCGGGCCGGCCGCGGCGCGCGGCCGCTCGGGGGCGAGGTCCAGCTCGTCGAGGTCCTCGGGCGGCGCGGCGGGCGCGCGGCGCAACGCCAGGTCGCCGTCGGCGCCGCTCGCGACCCGCCGTAGCGGCAGGTCGATCCGGCCGCCGGCGGGCGCCGCCGCGGCCGCCGACATGCCGCGCGCGATGACCGGCGGCGGCGCCGGCTCCTCCTTGCGCTGCTTCTCCTCGGCGGCGCGCTGGAGGTGCTTGGCGACGACGCGGCGGCGCGACCTCTCCTTCGCCTTCCGCTCCTTGCGCCGGGCGCGGGCGAGCTGCCACTCCTGCCAGCCGTGCGCGAGGCGGGCGCGCCAGGCGCGCAGCATGTCGTCGAGCGTGGACTGCACGGCGAGGAGGGCGCCGGCCAGGAGCGCCACCAGCAGGACGAGTAGCGTCCCCGGCAGGTTGAGCCGGGCGAGCAGCAGCTCCGAGAGCACGACGCCGAAGGCGCCGCCGGCGGCGACCGTCGCCTGCCGCCACGGGACCTCGGCGACGAGCACCTGGAGCAGTGCCGGCAGGGCGGCGAGGAGGAGCAGCGCGCCGATGCCGCGCCCCACGACCTTCTCGCCGTTGCGGCGGCGCAGGCGGCGCCAGCCGCCGATCAGGAGGAAGAACGGCACCGCGAGGCAGGAGGCGCCGAGGAACTGGAAGGCCAGGGCGGCGATCTCCGCTCCCACCGGCCCGGCCGCGTTGCGGGTGCGCGAAGCGTCCGAGATCGTGCGGTGGAAGAAGCTCGGGTCCTCGGGCTGGTAGGTGCCGAGGGCGAGACCGAGGAAGAGCGCCAGGGCGACGAGGAGGATGCCCAGGAGCTCGCGGCTTTTCTCCGGCGACAGGGCCGGGGGCGCGGCGCCGCGCTTCCTGCTGACGACCAGAGGCACGTGGGTCTCGGCGCTCAAGTCCGGTTCAGGTTCCAGGTGAAGGATTGGGGCCTAACTAGCGATGAAGTCTAGCATAGCCGGCGGCAACGCCCAGCCCCAGGAGCGAGAGCGCGGCCCCCAATCGCCAGGCGGCCGGGGCGTAGCGGAGGCGGACACTGCGGGCGCCGGCGGGGACACGCACGGCGAGGAGGGCGCCCTCTGCGGCGCCGGTCGGGAGCGGCCGGCCGTCGGCCTCCGCGCGCCAGCCGGGCACCGCCGCCTGGGCGACGACCAGCCAGGCCGGCTCGCGGACCGCGACTCGCACGTCGATCCGGTCGCCGTCCACCTTCGTTTCCAGCACTTGCGCGCGGCGCGGCGGCGCCTGGAAGGACGCCCAGCGCACCTCCCCCGGCAGCTCCCAGAGCTGGGTCGCGCCGAAGCGGCCGCGGTCGATCCAGGGCGGGCCGGGGCGGAGGCGCGGGCCGGCGAGGAGGAAGCGGACTCCCAGCCGGCGGAGCGCGGGCAGGTGCTCCGGGCGCGGGCCGGGGTAGTGCTTGTGGTAGCGGCGGGCGTCGAGGTCGAGCCGCGCGTGCTGCCAGGCGACGAGGCGCGCGGGCTCCGTCGGGTCGTGCGAGCGGACGTCGCGCAGGCGGTAGACGGTCGAGGCGTTGGGCGGCAGGACGCCGCGCGTGCCGATCAGCCGGAAGGGCCCGGGCTCGCGTGCCAGGCGCGTGAGGAGCGGCACTTCCGGGTAGGCGACGGCCGCCGGGACGGTGGGGACGTAGCCGGCGAAGGCCAGGCGGAGCTGGGCGAGCGTGAGGAACGCAACGGCGATCCCGGCGGCCGGCGCGAACGCGCGGGAGCCGCCGGGTCGGTCGGCGCGCGCCGCCGCCCAGCGCTCCAGCGCCAGCGCGGCGAGGAGCGCGACGGCGAAGCCGCCGAGGTAGGCCATGTAGCGGGGCGCGAAGGCGGCGAGGAGCGGAACGCCGCGGAGGAGCGGCCGCAAGACGCCGGGGTCGAGGTGGAGCGCGTAGGCGACGACGGCGAGGAGCGCGAGGTAGCCGCCCGGCGGGCGCCGCCAGGTGCCGGCGAGGAGCCCGGCGATTGCGAGGAAGAGCGCCGGCAGACCGACCGTCCCTTCGACCAGCCAGTGCAGCGTCGAGGGCCCCCCGACCCCCGGCGCGACGTGGTTGAGCAGGGCGCCGAGCGAGGCGGCACGGGCGGCGGCCGGCGCGACCTCCGTGCCGCCGGCCTCGGCGCGCGCCAGCTTCTCCGAGCCGAGGATGGTCTGCGCCAGCGGCAGGGTGAAGAACGCGGTGAGGAGGACGGCGAGCGCCGCGCCCGCGGCGACAACGGCGACGGCCCGCCGCCGCAGCGGGTCGCGCCGGTGCCGCAAGAGAACGTAGATCCAGCGCCCCGCGAGGGCGAGCCCGGCGGCGACGGCCGTCTCCGGGTGCCCGGCGAGGAGCATCCCGGCGAGCGCCAGGACAAGGAGCGCACGCGCGCGTCGTTCCTCGGGCGCGGCGAACAGCCACTCGCTCGCCAGGAAGGCGAACGGCCAGAGCGCCATCACCTCGGCGTGCGGGAAGAGCTGCCAGACCGCCAGCGACCCGCCGTAGGCGTAGGCGACCGCCGCCGGCAGCGCGAAGCAGGGGCGGCAGCCGAGCTGGCGCGCGGCGAGGAACGTTCCAGCGAGGGCAAGGAGGACCTTGAGGAAGGCGCGCAGCGACTGCGCCCGCCGCGGGTCGAAGGGCAGCGCCGCGAGCGAGACCGCGCTGAACGGCGCCGACTGGCCGTTGCCGAGGAGGGGCTGCCCGGCGCCGGAGTAGGGGTTGAAGAGCGGCACCCGCCCGGCGAGGAGTTGCTGCCGCGCCTCGGTCTGCCATGGAACGAATTGGAGGGTGACGTCGTTGAGGCCCGGGCTCTCGGGGCGCGCGCCGAACTCCGCGGTGGAAGTCGCCCACGGCAGCTTCGAGGCGTTCGTGTCGAAGGGGCCGTAGACCATCCCCGGGCGCAGCGCCGGCAGGAGCGGGCCGAGGGCGAGCGCGGCGAGGACGGCGGCCCACCGCCACGGCAGCCGCGGCCGGAAGCAGAGGTTCCAGAGCGCGACGCCGCCGGCGGCGCAGGCGAGCATCGCGGCGAGCAGGTCCCACTGCATCAGCGCCACCGCTGCGCGTGGAGCGCAAGAAATTCGGCGAGCCCCAGCTCCTCGGCGCGGGCGCCGGGCGGAAGTCCCGCGGCGGCGAGGCCGCGCTCGGCCTCCTCCCTCCCCCACCCGGCGGCCAGCGCGTTGCGCAGCGTCTTCCGCCGCTGGCCGAAGGCGAGCCGGACCGTGGCGACGAAGGCGGGCATCTCGCCCGGCGGAAGCGGCGGCGGGTGGAGCTCGAGGCCGACGAAGGCGCTCTCGACCTTCGGCGGCGGGCGGAAGCTCCCCGGACGCACGCGGCCGAGAACGCTCGCCCGCGCGTAGCAGGCGACGAGCACGCTGAAGCTGCCGTAGCCGGGATCGCCGGGCCCGGCGACGATCCGCTCCGCCACCTCCTTCTGCACCAGAAAGGCGGCGCGCGGCACGCGCCCGCCGTGCGGCAGGAACCGCTCGAGGATCGCGGTGGCGACGTTGTACGGGAGGTTCCCGCCGACGAGTGTCGGCGCCGGCAGGCACGACCAATCGAAGTCGAGCGCGTCCGCGACGACCAGCGCGAGCCGGGTGTCGCGGAGCTGGCGCCGCAGCGCAAAGGCCCAAGCGGCATCGAGCTCGAGCCCGAGGACCCGCCGCGCGCCGGCGGCGAGCAACTCGCGCGTGAGCACCCCACCCCCCGGCCCGATCTCCACCACCCGCTCCCCCGCCGGCGCCAGGAACCCGACCAGCGGCCGGCAGAGCGCCCCGGACACCAAGTGGTGCTGCCCTAACCCCTTCCGCAGCGGCGGCTTCCGCACGGCGGCAAGGCTAGCAGCGGCGAGCGGCGTCTACCGCGCAGCCCTCAGTTCACCAGCTCGTCGGCGCGCAGCGCGAACGCAGCTGTTGGCTGGAGCTCAGCGCCGCGCGAAGCGCGCTCGGTGCAACGAGGGGTTGGACGGCACGTTGCCGAGCTCAGGCTCCACAAGAGGGAAATCGTCCCCGTTGCGTTCTTGCTCTGTGCGCTTGAGATCCGCGAAAATTTGGACGAGGTCGTAGTGGAATCTTGCCGCATGCTCCTCTCGGCCTCGACGAACTTCCTCGACGATGGTGTCCGGTGTCATAGCTCGGCTCCCAGCAACTCTTCGGGGGTGCAGATGAACGGCAGGAACAACTCCAGCTCTCCGAGGTATTCCGCCAGTTTCGCCTGAAGCTCCGGATTAGCGATGTGGGCACAGTTCCAGGTGAGAAGATAGTCCACCCGGTGAACCGTTGCCACCGCGATATGGAGGCCGTCCTCGGACGCCTTGCTCGGCAAGAGGCCGCGACGCACGAACCCCTCGGCGAGTCGAAGGGCCTCTTCCGTCAGTGCGAGGCGAGGTATCCCCTTCAAGACCGCCAGCCGCCGCTCGGCGGCGTCGGCATCGCCCCGCTCGGCTTCGCGAATGACCGCCTCCGAGACCACGAGGTCGAACTCGTGCCGTCGATGGTGCCACCAATCCAGCGTGATTTGTTGATGGGCTGCGCCGACCACGGTCCTCATCGGGCGTGCGGTCAGGTAGCTGATGACTGTCGTCTCCAGGTACACGCGCCGCCCCATGGTTGCAGTCTACGCCCCAAGCGCTCGCGGCCGGGCGTCAGCGGCTGCGCGTCTATACTCGCGGCGTGGAGCTCGAAAACCTTCCCGGGAGCGATCTGGTGCGCGAAGGGATCGCCGACCTGGAACGGGGAGTCGAGTCGGTGCCCGCGCTCCTGGTCTCGATCGGCGCGCCGCGCCTGCGCCGCATCGGCTTCGCCGTCCCGGACCCCGCGATCTCCTCCCCGGAGCTCCGCCTCTACGAGCGCCTCGCGGAAACCGACCCGGACTCGGCGCACTCGCGTTACAACGCTCTCGTGCGGCGCCTCGTCAGCTTCGAGAACGCGGCCGAATGCGCCGCCCGGTAGACCGCGAGCGGCTCGGCCGCTTCATGCGCGCGCTGGGCCGGGAGGTCGGAGAAGACGTGCGCGTCTACCTGACCGGAGGCGCCACGGCTCGCCTGACCTCAATGAATCTAAGTAACAAGGCCATCCTTGATTCGAATGCTCCCGTCCATAGACTGCTGTGCACCGTGACAGATCAGTCGAATGAGGACTGAGCCATCGGAAGAGACTGACGCCCTGCTGCCCGCGCACGCCGGTGGTAGCTGGGCGAGGAAATCTTGCGCCTGCCGCCAGTCGGCGGGGTTCGCACCCTCTCCGGCTCGCCGAGCCTCAGACTCCTGCTTGGCGCGAGCGTCAGCCCGCTCCTTCTCGACGAGGGCAGCCAAGTTGTCGTTAACGTCTGTTACCTCTTCCGAGTTGATACCGGTAAATCGCTGCTGGTCCAGGTACAACGCAGCCTTCGCTACGTCGCGCCGGCGAATCTCCTTTCGCGCCAGCTCGAGGTAAGCAGCAGAGCAGGTCTCGGCCACCTGTTGATCGGAGTTCAGAGCATTTGCGATGAGCCCTGGCTCGCACGCCTTCTGGACGGTCTCGACATCGGGATCTGCCCCAAGCGCCTCGAGTGAGTTCCTCACTGCGGTCGCGGCCTCCGCCCGCTGTCGCTGAACCTCTACCTCCTCGGCGGCTCGGGCACGCTCGGCTGCTTGAAGCTGGGCGCGTGCCTCCTCTTCATCTTTGCAAGCGATGGCCAGAATTAGAGCGAGGCACGTCAATATCAGCCGCATTAGAAGTCACCTCGCTGGTCTATGAGCGCCTCTGTTTCTATGACTCTCAGCGCGCGGGTGTGCCGGCATCCGCCGACTGCTCCAGTTGCTCAGGGAGATGGTAAATGGACGAGGTCGCTCGCGGGGGGAAGGTCCATCCCGCGCGCGGCCGAGAAGAAGATCCAGTCCTCCAGCGCCCGCCGCAGATTTCGCCGGCACTTCTCCAGCGTGGAGCCCGTCGCCCAGAGTCCGCGAAAGCCCTCGATCTCGCCGTAGTAGGGCTGCTCGCCCTCGATCTTCTCGTAGGAGGCGCACTCCATCGCGGCGTCCAGATAGTCGACCGGCATCAGGACGGCCTTGTGCCTCGGCGGCGCGCTCGCGCCAGCCACCTGGCAGGGGTTGTGTAGGCATTCACTTTACCGCCTCAAGGTTAGTCCAAAACTCGTTGACTTCCCCCTTACGGCGCACCTTAATGGGGGTTGTCCCTCCCGCTGTTGAAAGAGCAATGAGGTGAAGGCGGCTCCTCGGCCCACCTGATCGAGAATCGGGTTGGTCGAATAACCGGCCCCGCCAGGGGGCCAAGGAGCCGTGATGAAGACGAGAGCAGAAAGGCGGGTGGTGTGGCAAGGGGGCCGTGCGGCGCGCATCAGCCACGGGCTACAAGCGCTGCTGCGGCCGATGGTCGAGGGCATCGAGGCCAGCCGCCAGGGGCTGCTGGAGCTGTTTCACGCCGCGGGCGTCGAGGCCCTGGGGCGGCAGCTCGCGGACGAGGTCGAGGCCGTCGTCGGTCCGAAGCGTCGGCGCAATCCGACCCGCGAGGCGTACCGCTGGGGCTCGACGGCGAGCGAGTTCGTGCTGGGTGGCCGCCAGGTGGCGCTGCCGCGACCGCGCGTCCGGCGACGCGACGGTGGCGAGATGAGCTTGCCTTCGGTGCGCGCCTTTCAGGACGAAGATCCCTTCACGGAGCGGGTGATCGAGCAGGCGCTGGTCGGCGTCTCGCAGCGCCGCTACGGTCGGAGCTTGGAGCCGCTCGCAGAGTCGGTGCCGGAGCGCGCGACGAGCAAGAGTGCGGTCCAGCGCCGGCTGGTGGCGGGGACGCGTCGTCTGCTGGGCGCGTGGCTGCGCCGAGACCTGTCGGACTTCCAGCCCCTGATCCTGATGATCGACGGGCTGGAGGTGGCCGGCCACACCCTGGTGGTGGCACTCGGCATCGCGCGCGACGGGACCAAGCGGGTGCTCGGCCTGCGTGAAGGCGCGACGGAGAACGCGGCGCTCTGTACCGGCCTGCTCCAGGAGCTGTTGGAGCGAGGCCTCGCGATGCCGCCGCGCTTCTTGGCGGTGCTCGACGGCGGCAAGGGGCTGCGCAAGGCCGTGCGCGCCGTCTTCGGGGACGCAACCCACGTCCAGCGCTGCCAGCTCCACAAGCGCCGCAACGTCCGCGACCACCTGCCCAAGCAGCTCCAAGCCCGGGTCGACCGCCTGATGGTCGAGGCCTACCAGAGCGCTCGCTTCGACCTCGCCAAGCGTCGCCTCGAGCAGCTTGCCCGCTGGCTCGAGCACGCAGGCCACGCGGGCGCCGCGGGCAGCCTGCGCGAGGGCCTCGACGAGACCCTCACCGCCTTGCGGCTGAAGCTGCCCGACGCTCTGCGCCGGTTGCTCGCCTCGACCAACGCGATCGAGAACACGATCGGCTCGATCCGTACGACGACGCGCAACGTCAAGCGCTGGCGCGGCGGCGACATGGTGCTGCGCTGGGTCGCCCTGGCGCTGTGTGACGCGGAGGCTGGCTTCCGGCGTGTCAAGGGACATCGGCACCTCGGGGCTCTCGAGCTCGCGCTCGCGGCGATCGAGGAACCGACGAACACCAAGGCCGTGGCATGATCAACCGAGCCGCTTTCCCTCTTTCGGCTTTCAACAGGGAACGGGGCATCCCCACCTTAATGACACCTGAGAATATAGCTGTATCGGCAAGGTAGACCGGTTCGCCATCTTTGAACATCGTGCAAGCTCCAGTAAGCAATCCAGCGGCGAGGCCTTGGCTAAAGGCCTTGCGGTCTCCCTGAACGCCGTATCGAACCAACCTATCGAAGTCGTCTCGATCTGCACATCCGAACCAATGCTCCCCCGAGATCACCTGCCCCTCTGCATGTTGGGTCGGGGAGGCAGGTGACACGCTGGCAGCTGTGGGGTTCGGGCCGGCGCCGCTCTCTCCACAGCTGCGCTTCACGCCGATCGTTCCAAAGAACGCAATCGCACCGACAATCACCACCGCAGAGATAACGCTGGTGGCTTGAGGCCGGTTGGAGCCGTGGGCTTCTCGCGACGACGAAAAGCTACGAGAGCACCACTTGCAGAACCGGGCGTCGTCCTCATTCTTTCCGTAGCACAGATCGCACTTTTTCATCTCGGTCTAGACGTATCGGATAATTCGCTCAACCTGGTGTCCAGCGCCGCGTAATCTGGCTCTGGTCGCTCACACATTGCGTCGTCGAGAAGACACACCGCCGGCCCAACGAGACCTGTCGGGAAGCGACCGACATGGCGAAGCTCAATGAACTTCTCACCTAGGTAACGCTCCTCCAACTCTTCTCGTGCTGCGGCCAACTCGTAGAAATAGCCGCCACCTGCTTCGTCGGCCCAGACGGCAAACAAGAAGTCGGTGTCGTGCATCGTTGGGATGTCTTGTGCAAGTAGGTTCATGCTGTGCGCGCAGTGCCGGCGAATCTCTGTTTCAAGGCTGCGGTTCGGCAGCGTAGCCGGCAGTGGGCTGTCGTCTAATGCTCCGCGGCTCCGACTACCGATACCATTGCATTGCTCTCAATTAGTTAGCCAGTATAACAAAGGGGCATGCAGCTCTTGCGGCGAGCGCGCGGGTGCCGGACCTGCGGACGGGGATGCCCCGTTCCCTGTTGAAAGCCGAAAGAGGGAAAGCGGCTCGGTTGATCATGCCACGGCCTTGGTGTTCGTCGGTTCCTCGATCGCCGCGAGCGCGAGCTCGAGAGCCCCGAGGTGCCGATGTCCCTTGACACGCCGGAAGCCAGCCTCCGCGTCACACAGCGCCAGGGCGACCCAGCGCAGCACCATGTCGCCGCCGCGCCAGCGCTTGACGTTGCGCGTCGTCGTACGGATCGAGCCGATCGTGTTCTCGATCGCGTTGGTCGAGGCGAGCAACCGGCGCAGAGCGTCGGGCAGCTTCAGCCGCAAGGCGGTGAGGGTCTCGTCGAGGCCCTCGCGCAGGCTGCCCGCGGCGCCCGCGTGGCCTGCGTGCTCGAGCCAGCGGGCAAGCTGCTCGAGGCGACGCTTGGCGAGGTCGAAGCGAGCGCTCTGGTAGGCCTCGACCATCAGGCGGTCGACCCGGGCTTGGAGCTGCTTGGGCAGGTGGTCGCGGACGTTGCGGCGCTTGTGGAGCTGGCAGCGCTGGACGTGGGTTGCGTCCCCGAAGACGGCGCGCACGGCCTTGCGCAGCCCCTTGCCGCCGTCGAGCACCGCCAAGAAGCGCGGCGGCATCGCGAGGCCTCGCTCCAACAGCTCCTGGAGCAGGCCGGTACAGAGCGCCGCGTTCTCCGTCGCGCCTTCACGCAGGCCGAGCACCCGCTTGGTCCCGTCGCGCGCGATGCCGAGTGCCACCACCAGGGTGTGGCCGGCCACCTCCAGCCCGTCGATCATCAGGATCAGGGGCTGGAAGTCCGACAGGTCTCGGCGCAGCCACGCGCCCAGCAGACGACGCGTCCCCGCCACCAGCCGGCGCTGGACCGCACTCTTGCTCGTCGCGCGCTCCGGCACCGACTCTGCGAGCGGCTCCAAGCTCCGACCGTAGCGGCGCTGCGAGACGCCGACCAGCGCCTGCTCGATCACCCGCTCCGTGAAGGGATCTTCGTCCTGAAAGGCGCGCACCGAAGGCAAGCTCATCTCGCCACCGTCGCGTCGCCGGACGCGCGGTCGCGGCAGCGCCACCTGGCGGCCACCCAGCACGAACTCGCTCGCCGTCGAGCCCCAGCGGTACGCCTCGCGGGTCGGATTGCGCCGACGCTTCGGACCGACGACGGCCTCGACCTCGTCCGCGAGCTGCCGCCCCAGGGCCTCGACGCCCGCGGCGTGAAACAGCTCCAGCAGCCCCTGGCGGCTGGCCTCGATGCCCTCGACCATCGGCCGCAGCAGCGCTTGTAGCCCGTGGCTGATGCGCGCCGCACGGCCCCCTTGCCACACCACCCGCCTTTCTGCTCTCGTCTTCATCACGGCTCCTTGGCCCCCTGGCGGGGCCGGTTATTCGACCAACCCGATTCTCGATCAGGTGGGCCGAGGAGCCGCCTTCACCTCATTGCTCTTTCAACAGCGGGAGGGACAACCCCGAGACCTGCGGCTGTCAGGTCGGTGGCTGCGGGCGGCAGGGTTTGACCTCGGGCAGGCGTACGAGGTGGAGGTCCGGGCGGGGAGGCTCGTCGTCCGCGCGGTCTGAGCGGCGCCCGGGGAGGGCGACCGACCACCAAAGACGGAGACGGAAGCGCGGCCGTGGCTTCCGAAGCGCCCGTTTCCGTTTCGGAGCGGCCAGTTCGGTTCCCGAGCGCCCGTTTCGGTGCGCGAGCGCCCGTTTCGGTCCCGGAGCGCCCATCTCGGTGCGCGAGCGCCCGTTTGCGTCCGCGAGCGCCCGTTTGGGTGCGGGAGCGCCCGTTTCGGTGCGGGAGCGCCCGTTTCGGTTCCGGAGCGCCCGTTTCGGTTCCGGAGCGCCCGTCTGCGTTCGGGAGCGCCCGTTTGCGTCCTGGAGCGCCCGGCGGGGAAAGGGCTGCCCGTGCGCCGCCCTCCCCTGCCGAATTGGCATTGGCGGCGTGGGAATGCGCCTCTTTGTGCCGTCGCCCCAAGGCTTTACGGGCCTCCGCCGTGGCACTTCACTTGCACCCCCGCTCCTCGGATGGAGCCCACGCTCTCGACGCCCCCGTCTGCGCCCTCCGGCGCCGCGCCCATGCTGGAGGTCGAACGCGAGACGCTCGCGCTCAAGCGGGTCGAGGGGGAGCTGCGGAAGGTCATCGTCGGGCAGGACTACCTGCTCGACCGGCTCCTCGTCGGCCTCCTGGCGCGCGGGCACGTGCTCATCGAAGGGGTGCCCGGGCTGGCCAAGACGCTGGCGGTCAAGACGCTGGCGCAGACCCTCGCCATCGCCTTCCAGCGCATCCAGTTCACGCCCGACCTCCTGCCCGCCGACCTCGTCGGGACGCTGATCTACGACCAGCGCACCGGCGAGTTCGTGCCGCGCACGGGGCCGATCTTCACCAACCTCCTCCTCGCCGACGAGATCAACCGCGCCCCCGCCAAGGTGCAGTCGGCGCTGCTCGAGGCGATGGAGGAGCGGCAGGTCACGCTCGGCGACCGCACGCACTTCCTGCCCGAGCCGTTCATGGTCCTGGCGACGCAGAACCCGATCGAGCAGGAGGGCACCTACCCGCTCGCCGAGGCGCAGATCGACCGCTTCATGCTGAAGCTCAAGGTCGGCTACCCCTCGCGCGCCGAGGAGGCGGAGATCCTCGAGCGCATGCTCGTCGAGCGCGAGATCCCGGTGGCGCCCGTGCTCGACGCCGAGCGCCTCTTCGCCCTGCGCCGCGCCGCCGACTCCGTCTACCTCGACGCCAAGCTCCGGAACTACGTCATCGACCTGGTCGGCGCCACGCGCGATCCGCGCGCCGCCGGCTTGGGCGAGATCGCGGCGCTCATCTCCTTCGGCGCCTCGCCGCGCGGCACGCTCTACCTGGCACGCGCCGCCAAGGCGATGGCGCTGGTGCGCGGCCGCGGCTACGTCATCCCCGAGGACGTCAAGGAGGTCGCGGCCGACGTCCTCCGCCATCGCCTCATCCCCACCTACGAGGCGGAGGCCGAGGAGATCACCTCCGACGACCTCGTCGCCCGCCTGCTCGACCGCATTCCCGTCCCCTAGGACGTCCGCGATGCTGGAGGCCCTCGGTCGCCTCGTCCGCCGGCAGCCGGCCCCCCGTAGCGAGCAAGCCCGCACGAAGGCGCCCGCCCGCCGCCTCCCCGCCGACCTGATGGCCAAGGTGCGGCGGATCGAGATCGCCACCAACCGGCTGGTCGACCAGGGCGTCGCCGGCGACTACCACTCGGTCTTCAAGGGGCGCGGCATGGAGTTCGCCGAGGTGCGCGCCTACCAGCCGGGCGACGACGTGCGCTCGATCGACTGGAACGTGACGGCGCGGATGGGGGCGCCCTTCGTCAAGCAGTACGTCGAGGAGCGGGACCTGACGGTGTTTTTGGCGATCGACGTCTCCGGGAGCCTGTCGTTCGGGTCGCGCGCGATTTTGAAGCGCGAGCTGGCGGCGGAGGTCTCGGCGCTGGTGGCCTTCGCGGCCGTGCGCAATCAGGACCGGGTGGGGGCGGCGCTGATCTCGGACCGGCTGGAGCTGTTCCTGCCGCCGCGGCGGCGGCGGACGCACGTGTTGCGGATGGTGCGGGAGCTGCTGGATCGGCCGGCGCATGGGGGGACGGATCTGGAGGCGGGGCTGGGGGCGGTGCTGGCGGCGCTGCATCGGCGGGCGGTGCTGTTCGTGGTGTCGGATTTCATCGGGGCGGCTTGTCCGCAGGCGTTGAAGTCGGCTGCCGCGCGGCATGACTTGATCGTTGTGGAGGTGGTGGATCCGCGGGACTTGGAGTTTCCGGCGGTGGGGCCGGTGGTGTTGCGGGATGCTGAGACTGGGCGGTGGGGGGTGGTTTCGGGGAGGCGGTTGGGGCGGGAGCATTTGGCGCGGCGGCAGCGGGAGCGGGCGGAGCTGCGGCAGTTGTTGCGGCGGCTTGGGGTGGACCATCTGGAGCTGCGGACGGATCGGCCTTATCTGCCGACGTTGTTGTCGTTCTTCGAGCAGCGGCGGCGGAGGTTGCAGCGGTGACTGTGACGATGAAGAAAGAGCGTGCCGTCGGGAGGGCCGGTGTGGGGGCCACCAGGCTCTCCTCCGCGCCGGGCGCTCCTTGGTGTCCGCGCTTCGCGTGCTGGTACAGGGGGATGTTGCCGGCAAACACGGTGGGCGGCTCCGGCGCTTCTGAGGGGCATGCGAGGGGTGCGGACGGAGCGCCCGGCGCTCCAGAGACCTGGCTGGCCCCGGGAACCGGCATCGGCCGATTCGGAACGCTCCTGCTCCTCGCCTTCTTCTTCCTTACCCCGCTCTTTGCTCAGTCTGGGCCTCGGATAGAGGTGAAGGTTTTTCCGGAGACCATCACCGTGGGCGATCGGGTGACAGCAGAGCTCGCGTTGGTGGGCGCCGAAGGGATGACGGGGCCGCCGCGGTTTCCTTCGTGGCGGAGGGGGTGGGGCGAGGCCGAGGTGCTGGAGGCTTCGGAGCCGGAGCGGGTGGGGGACTCTTGGCGGCAGCGCGTGGTGTTGACGGGGTTCGCGCCGGGCGGGTTGGTGTTGCCGACGGTGGAGGTGGTGGTGCCGCTGGCGGGGGGAACGGTGCGGGTGGTTACGCCGGAGGGGGTTTCGATCGAGGTGCGGTCGGTGCTGCCTCCTGGAGACGAGACGCCGGAGCCGAAGGCGGAGAAGCCGCCGGTTGGGTTGCCGATCGGGGATGCGTTCTGGTGGAGCTTGGCGGTGGGGGGGCTGCTGCTGGCGGGGGCGATTGCGCTCTATGCGTGGAGACTGCGGGAGAGTGAAGGGGCGGAGGCGGTGCCGGTGATGGAGCCGCTGCCGGAGCTGCTCGCGGAGTTGGAGCGGCTGGCGGCGGAGGGGTCTTCGGTGCGGGTGCATACGCGGCTGTCGCACGCCTTCCGGCGGTATCTCGGGCGGGCTGCGGGGTTCGCGGCGCTCGAGCGGACGACGACGGAGATCCATCGGCAGCTCCTCGGGCGGCGGCTGCCGGCGCCGCTGGTGCGGCGGGTGGTGGAGCTGCTGCGGGCTTGCGACCTGGTGAAGTTCGCGCGGCAAGAAGTCGGCCGCGAGGAGACCGAGGGGCGGGTGGAGCGGGCGCGGTCGCTGGCCGAGGAGCTGGAGCGGGAGCTGCGGCCGCCGGAGCTCGCCGCGGCCGAGGGCGCCGCCGCGCCGCCGAGGGCCGCCTAGCGGGAGCGCCATGCAGCAGCCCTTCCCCCACTTGGCCGATCCGCTCTGGCTGCTCGCGCTCCTGGCGTTGCCGGTCATCGCCTGGCTGCACCACCAGCGGCCGGCCTTCGGCGCGCTGACCTACAGCCGGCTGCCGGCGCGCGCCGGCGGCGCCTGGCGGCTCCACCTGCCGTTCTACGCCCGGCTCCTCGCGCTCGCCTGCCTGGTCGTGGCGCTGGCGCGGCCGCAGCTTGGTTACGCCTGGGAGGAGAGCCTGACCGAGGGGATCGACATCCAGGTGGTGCTGGATATCTCGGGGAGCATGGCGGCCGAGGACTTCCGGCCGCGCAACCGGCTGAACGTCGCCAAGGACGTGGTCAAGGAGTTCATCGCCGGGCGCCCGGCCGACCGCATCGGCCTAGTGGTCTTCGCCGGCGCCGCGATGAGCCGGGCGCCGCTGACCACCGACCGCGAGATGCTGGCGCTGATCGTCGACTCGCTGGAGCTCGACACGCTGCCCGCCGGCACGGCGATCGGGGTCGGCCTCGCCAACGCCGCCTCGCGACTCAAGGACAGCGAGGCGCGCAGCAAGGTGGTGGTGCTGGTCACCGACGGCGTCAACAACGCCGGGGAGATCGACCCGCGCTCGGCGGCGGCGCTCTGCGAGGGGCTGGGGATCAAGGTGCACACGATCGGCGTCGGCGTCGAGGGCGCGGGGCGGGTGCCGGTGCCGATGCGCAACGTCGATCCGCTGACCGGGGCGGTCGTGGTGCAGCGGCTGATGATGCACCTGCCGGTGGACACCGAGCTGCTGGCCGCGATCGCCCGGCGCACCGGCGGCCGCTTCTTCCTCGCCACCGACCCCGAGAGCCTGCGCGGCGTCTTCCAGGCGATCGACCGGCTGGAGCGGACGCCGCTCAAGGTCAAGCGCTACGTGCGCTACCGGGAGGCGTTCCCGCCGCTGGTCTGGACGGCGCTCGGGCTGCTCCTGCTGCCGCTGGCGGGGGCTTTCGCGCAGGTGACGGCCGAGCCATGAGCTGGGGCGCGCCTTCCCTGCTGTGGCTGGCCCTGCTCGCCCCCGCGGTGGCGCTGGCCGCCGGCTGGGCGTGGCGGCGGCGGCTGGCGGCGGCGGCTGCCTGGGCGGCGCGCGGGCTTTGGGACCGCCTCTTCGCCACGCACCGGCCGCGCCGCGTCGCGCTCTCGGTGCTGACCCTGGCGCTGGCGGTCCTGGGGGCAGGGCTCGCGCTCGCCCGCCCGCGCTGGGGGACGAGCCAGGAGCAGGTCGAGCGGCGCGGCGTGGACGTCGTCTTCCTCCTCGACTCCTCGCTCTCGATGGCGGCGGTGGACGTCCCGCCCTCGCGCCTCTACGTCGCGAAGAGCTTGGTGCGACGGCTCGTCGAGCGGCTTCCCGGCAACCGCGTGGCGCTGGTGCAGACCGAGGGCACCGGCATGGTGCTGGCGCCGCTGACCATCGACGCGGCGGTGATCGACCTCCTCCTCGACACCGTCGAGCCGGGGTCGCTGCCGGTCCCCGGCACCGAGCTGGCGCCGGGCTTCGAGGCCGCGCGCCGCCTCTACCCGCCGGGAGAGCGCAAGCACCGGGTGCTGATCGTCCTCTCCGACGGCGAGGACCACGGCGGCGGGCTGGAGAAGGCGATCGAGGCGCTGCGCAACGAAGGCGTGGTGGTGCACGCCTTCGGCGTCGGCACGCCGGAGGGGGCGCCGGTGCCCATTCCCGGCGGTGACTTCAAGCGCGAGGCGAACGGGAGCGTGGTGATCAGCAAGCTCCACGAGGAGCCGCTAGAGGAGCTGGCGCAGGCCACCGGCGGCAGCTACCGGCGGGTGACCAGCGCCGCCGCCGACCTGCGCGAGGCCGTCGAGCGCGTCGAGGGGATGGAGAAACGGGCGCTCGAAGGGCAAAGCCTGGCGTCGCTGGAGGAGCGCTTCCAGTGGCCGCTCGGGCTGGCCGGCCTGGCGCTCCTCCTCCACCTGCTCGTCCGGCCGTTCCGGCGCGCGCCGGCGCCGCGTCCGCTCGCCGGAGAGGAGCTGGCGCGATGACGCTCAAGGTGCTGCCGCTGCTCTTCGCGCTCGGCGCCGCCGCGCTCCCCGACCTCGGCTGGCGGCCGCAGCTCCCGGCCGGCGTGCAGCGCTGGCTCTACAACTCGCGCGAGCGGACGGAGCGGGCGGTCGCGGCGCACGCCGCGGGCGAAGGGGCCGACGCGCTGCGGTATGCCGAGACGGCGCTGCGCTTGGCGCCGGAGGACCCGCGGGCGCAGTACAACGCCGGCGCCGCGGCGCTCGCGGCCGGACGCGACCGGCGGGCCGCGGAGGTGCTCGAACAGGCGGCGAAGGGCGCGCCGCGCGAGCTGGCGCCGGCGGCGCACTACAACCTCGGCAACGCCAAGCTCGCCTCCGGCGACCCGGCGGCGGCCGTCGAGGCCTACAAGCAGGCCCTCCGTCTCACCCCCGGCGACCAGGACGCCAAGCACAACCTGGAGATCGCCCTGCGCGAGCGCGACAAGCAGCGGCGGCCGCGCATGGGGTTGCCGCGCCAGGGCGCACGCGGCGACCGGCGCGGCGATCAGCAGACCCGCGAGCAGGGGCGGCGGCCGGACAACCCGCGCGAGCAGCCGCCGCAGCCCTCCCCGTCCGGCGCCGGCGGCGACCAGCGCCCGCGGCAGCGGCCGGGGGGCTCGCCGCTCCCCCGCTTCGACGAGCAGCCGGACATGAGCGCCGGCGAAGCGGCGGCGCTGCTCGAGTCGGTCGAGAACCTGGAGCGCCAGCAGCGGCGCGACACGGCGGCGAAGCAGTCGCGGCGGAAGGCGCTGCGGGGGAAGGACTGGTGATGGTGGAGCAAGCGGCGGTGAGCCGTGTCGAGCCGACGAGCCCTGTCATCCTGAGCGAAGCGAAGGATCTGGGGGCGGGACTCTTGAGCCTAGGGCTTCCCCCGCCCAGATCCTTCGCTGCGCTCAGGATGACGGGTCTTTACCTGATTGCTGCATTTGCCGCGCTCGCTCTTCTCCCCCACCCCGCCCACGCCGGCGAGCTGGAGGCCTCCATCCGCCTCACCCCCGAGCGCATCGGCCTCGCCGAGACCGCCACCCTCGAGATCGAGGCCCGCCGCAGTGGCTTCGGGCGGCTGCGCTTCCAGCCGGAGTTCGAGCTCGACAACCTGGAGCTGGTCTCGGGCCCGTACGAGATGAGCGAGACGAGCTCGATCAACGGCGCGTTCGCGCGCTCTCTCCGCCTCGCCTGGCAGCTCCGCCCGCTGGCGACCGGCCGCGCCGCCGTCCACGCCGTGCGCCTGCGGGTCGGCGGCGCGGTGGTGGACCTGCCGGCGCAGTTCATCGAGGTGCAGGAGGAGCCGGCCGGCCTCGCCGCGCCGCGCCGGGTGCAGCCGCGGCCGCGCGACGCCTGGGAGCGCTTCTTCGGCGGCAACCCGTTCGAGGGCCTCGGCCGGCCCGACCGGCCGCGCGTCTTCCTCGACGCCGAGGTGGCGCCCGAGCGGCCCTACGCCGGCCAGCAGGCGGTCTACACGGTCTACCTCTACACGCGCGACGACGTGGACGCGATCCAGCCCAAGAGCCTGCCCGAGTTCCGCGGCTTCTGGGTGCGCGAGCTGCCGCTGGCGCAACGGCTGCCGACCGAGATGGTCGAGGTGGACGGGGTGCGCTACGGGCGCGTGGTGCTGTTCAAGAAGGCGATCTTCGCGCTGCGGCCGGGGCGGCACGAGCTGGCGCCGTCGGTCATGGAGCTGATCGTGCGCGTCGTCGAGCGGCGCTTCTTCGGGCCGCCGATGTCGCGGCCCGAGCAGCTCACGGCGTCGAGCCCGCCGGTGGCGGTCGAGGTGCGGGCGCTGCCGCCGGCGCCGGCGGGCTTCAGCGGCGCGGTGGGGCGGCTGGAGCTGGCGGCGCAGCTGGAGCCGCGGGAGCTGGCGGTGGGCGAGGCGGCGACGCTGACGCTGACGCTGGCCGGCGACGGGAACCTCCAGGGGGTGCGCGCGCCGGAGCTGCCGGAGCGGCGGTACCTGGAGGTCTTCCCGCCGCAGCAGCAGGCGGAGGAGGAGATCCGCGAGGAGACGGTGCGCGGGCGGCGCTCGTGGAGCTGGGTGGTGGTGCCGGAGCGGGCCGGGCGCTACGCGCTGAACCTGCCGGAGGTGCCGTTCTTCGATCCGCAGACGGCCTCGTACCGGCTGGCTTCGGCGCCGGTGGTGGAGCTGGCGGTGCGGCCGGCGGAGCCGGGGTCGGCGGCGGCGGCGGCGCGGTTGCACTCGATCCGCAGCGCGGCGCTGCCGGCGGAGCCGGCGTCGGCACGGGCGCGGCTGGACGGGCTGTTGCCTTGGTTGTTTGCCTTGCCGTGGGTGGGGGTGGTGGCGGGGATTTGGTGGCGGCGGAACGGGGGGCGGGCGGGGCATAGGAGGGTGCGTGGGGGGGCGCCGGCGAAGGTGCTGGCGGGGCGGTTGCGGGAGGCTGAAGGGGAGGAGCGGCCGCGGCAGGCGGCGGCGCGGATCGAGGAGGCTTGGCGGGAGTATTTGGCGGCGCGGTGGAGTCTGCCGCCGGGGACGGCTTCTACGGTTTGGGCAGAACGGTTGGCGGCGCAGGGGGCTGAGCGGGAAGCGGCTCGGGAGCTGGTGCAGCTTGCCGACGACCTTCACTACTTGAGGTATGCGCCGCAGCTTTCGGCTACTGAGACCCTGCGGCGCGAAGCGGTGGAGCGCTCGCGGCGGCTGTTACGCCGGCTGCGATGAGGGAAGAAGCCTCGCCGCTCGGGCCGGCGAGGCCCGCGAGGGGCTCCCGCGGGGGACCGGCGCGAGCCTTTGGGAGTGCGAGGGGTGGGCTCGCGCCTGCGCTTCGCTGCGCGCCGGACCGGCTACGAATGCATAGGGCGTTGCCAGCGCTTGCGAAGAGCTCCCCCGCGGGAGCCCCTCGCGGGCCTCGCCTCCTGTTGGTGTTTCTCCACCTGATCTTTCTAACGGCGGCGGTGGCGCAGGAGCGGGAGGTGCCTGGGCTACGGGAGGGGAATCGGCTGTTTCGTGGGGGTGAGCTGGAAGAGGCGATGGGGGCCTATGCGGCGGGGTGGAAGGTGACGGGGGATCCAGTCCTGGCTTACAACTTGGGGACTACGGCGCAGCGGTTGGGGCGGTTGCCTGAGGCGGTGCTCTGGTATCGGCGGGCTGAGGGGGGGTTGGGGGGGGATCCTTGGCTGCGGGACAACTTGGCGGCGGCTCGGCAGGCGCTTGGGGGGGCGGCGGTGCCGGCTGGGCCTCTGGCTGTCTTGGCTGAGTGGCGGGAGGCGATGACGTGGGCGGGGGTGGCGTTGGCTTGGGTGGCGGTGCCGCTGGCTTGGGGGCGGGGGCGGGGGCGGGGGGCGCGGTGGGGAGTGGTGGGGGTCGGGCTGCTGGCGGTGGCGCTGTTCGCGGGGGGGACGGTGCTGGCGCTGCGCGGGCCCTTTCCTGCGGTGCTCCTGGAGGCGTGCGGGGAGAGTCTCACGGCGGGGAGCGAGGTCTGGGTGGTGCCATCGGTTGGCGGCGATCGGGTTCTGGGCGCTCCTGGCGGTCTGGTCTGTCCGGCGGGGGCGGTGGGACAAGTCGAAACGCGCCGCTGATCGCGGACGGGTGGTATCGTCCGGTTCAACCGCCGGAAGGACCTGAAGGCCGAATGAGGCGCGTGTCGTGGAGACACTGACCGTTCACAGTCTCGACGCCGTGCAGCTCGAGCGTTTTCTCGAGCGGCGCCGCGCCAACCCCACGTTTCCGTGGGAGTTCTCGCTGGCCGCTAACCTCGAGGAGGTGCTGCGGCGGGCCAACGGGTTCGTGCCTTCGGCGGCGGGGTCGATCCTCTTCGACGACCCGTCGCGCAAGCAGACGGACCGCAGCCGCAACCACCTCACCTTCATCGCCGCGTTCGGCGAGACGGCGGACGGGCTGGTCGGCCAGACGATTCCCGCCAGCGCCGGGATCGCCGGGCAGGTGTACGTGAGCGGCCGCGCCTATCGCACCTCCGACGCGCGCCAGGACCCCTACTTCTACCACCAGGTCGACGAGCAGACGAGCTACCGCACCCGCTCGCTCATCGCCATCCCGATCCGCATCGAGCAGGAGGTCTGCGGCGTCCTCGAGCTGATCAACCGCGAGAACGCGGCCAGCTACAGCGAGCAGGACCGGAACCTCCTCGAGATCTTCGCCGGCTACATCTCGATCTCGGTGCAGAACGTGCTCGACGCCCGCCAGGCGCAGGAGATCGCCAAGCGCGACAACCTGACCGCGCTCTACAACGACCGCTACCTCCACATCGCGGTGCTCGACGCCATCCGCCGCTGCGCGGCGACCGGCCACGACCTGGCGGTCCTCTTCCTCGACCTCGATTTCTTCAAGCGGGTCAACGACTCGCACGGGCACCTGGCCGGGAGCCAGGTGCTGCGCGAGGTCGGGCTCCTGCTCCGCCGCAAGGTGGAAGGCAAGGGCCTGGCTGCCCGCTACGGCGGCGACGAGTTCGTGCTGGTGCTGCCGGAGGCGGACATCGAGCAGGCGATCGACTTCGCCGAGGAGATCCGCGACGAGATCCTCTCCTCGACCTTCTGCGCCGAGGCGACGGAGGTCCAGCCGGAGCCGCTCAACCTGCGCGGCATCACCTGCTCGATCGGCATCGCGACGCTGCGCCGGCACCTGACCGACGACCTCAGCCTGGCCGAGCGCAAGGGCACCATCCTCCGCCTCGCCGACGCCGCGATGTACGTCGCCAAGGAGACCGGCCGCAACCGCACCGCCGTGGCCGGCCAGCCGGTCAGGCGCCGCCCGCTCGATCGCCTCTGAACGCGCCCGCAGAAACACTGTAACGCGTTTGCTGCCAGCGCTTTACGGCGGCTGCACAACGACCTGGGCAAACTGCTGCAAAGCGTTGTCCTGCCGCGGTTTGCCGCCGCGGCCCGCGTCGTTTCCCGCAGGGTTTTCCGCAGCGTCTGCGGAGATCGGCCCGGGCAGGCGCACCAGCGGCGCCGGCCAGGGGCGGCGGCGGAACAGGTAGAGGGAGAACGACCCGGGGCCGCTCGTCTCGGCGCCGGCTTCGATGCCAGAGAGTGGGCCGTCCTGGGGCAGCGGCTGCAGCGGATCGAGAGCGCGGGCCCGCGCCAGCGCCTCCGCCGCCCACGGCCGCCGCGCTTGGGCGCCGAGCGCCGCCGCCTGCACCCAGAGCGCGGCCACCGAGTCGGCGTCCCGCGCGGCGCGCAGGGCCTCGTCGGCGGCGGCGAGGCGGTCGGCGAGAGTGCGCTCGTGGTGGGCCGCGAGGCGGGCGCGGTAGAGCGGGAACTTCGGGTCCCAGCGCACTGCTTGCAGCAGCTCGGCGCGGAGCGGCCGGAGGGCGCCGGCCCGGGCGGCGCGGTCGTAGTGGCGGTGCGCGAGCGCGAGCGGGACGAGGAGGCCGCAGGCGACGGCGGCATAGAGCGGAGCCGGCCAACCGAGCGCGCGGCGCGGCCCCGGCTCCGGGGCGCCGGTCAGCGCCGCGCCGGCGGCGAGCGCGGCGGCGAGCGGCAGCGCGGTGACCGTCACCGCGGCGCTGGCGAGGGCGCAGACGCCGGCGCCGAGAAGCCCCAGGAGACCGGCGGCGGCGAGCGGCGAGCGCTCGGCGCGCAGATCGCGCGCGCGGTGCACCGCAAAGACCGCGACGAGCGCCGCGGCGGCGAGCGCGCCGACGATTCCCAGCTCGTATAGGAGCTGGAGCGGCAGCGAGTGCAGCTCCCCTACCGCCTCGCCCGGCGGGTTGACGCCCGGCACCGGGTCGAAGAAACGCGCCACGGTCCAGGGGATCGAGCCCGGTCCCCAGCCGAGGAGCGGGCGCGCCAGGAAGCCTTCCCATCCGGCCTCCCAGTACGTGGCGCGCGCGCGGGCCGACGGGTCGGCGCTGGCAAGCACACGGAAGATTCTGGGTAGGGAGAGCAAGAGCGGGATGCCGGCGATGGCCGCGCCGAGCGCCACTCTGCGGACGCCGAACCTCCTCCGCGAAGCCCACACCAGCACCGCCCCCTGCGCGGCGACCGCGACCCACGCCGCCAGCGTGCGGCTGTTGAAGATCGCGATCAGAGCAAGGCCGCCTCCTATCCAGCCCAGCCACCGCCAAGCGCCCCGCTCGAGGATCGGCAAGCAGGCCACCGGCAGGAGGATCGCCAGCCAGGCGGCGAGGAGCCCGTGATGGCCGAGGGGCTCGGCCGGCCGCGGCGAAACACCTGCCTGCCAGGCGAGGAGGGACCAGACGGCGGCGCCCCCGACAATTGCCGCGAGCGCCCGCGCTCCCCACCGCGCGGCGCGCTCGCCGCGCCAGCACCGCTCCACCAACGCCGGTAGGACCAGGTAGGAGGGGAGCAAGAGCACGCCCACGCGGCCCGCGCGCGCTACTGGAGACACCGCCAGGCTCGCCGCCGCGGTCGCCAAGAGCGCAAGCGGCAGCCATCTTCCCCACCTGCCCAACCGCAGTGGGTCCGGGAAGGCCGCCCCGCCCGCGGCGAGGAGGAGCAGCAGCAGCACTTGGGAGACCGCGGCCGCCTCCCACGCCACCCCCCGCGCGAAGGTCCCGCACCAGCCGGCGAAGAGCGCCGCCAGCGCGGCGGGGAGGAGGGCGCGGGCCGGCATGGCGCGGATTCTGCGCTATCCTTCCGGCCTCCGTAGTACCCCGCGACCTGCCAGGAGAGTTCCATGACCGTCGAGACCGCACCCCAGGCCGAGAGCGCCCTCCGCGCGCTCGGCGTCGAAGAGGAAAACCCCGGCGCCTTCGCCGGCGAGTGGCTCGCCACCGCCGGCAAGCGCGTCGAGTCCGTCAACCCCGCCACCGGCGAGCCGATCGCCGCCGTCCGCCTGGCCGGCGAGGAGGAGTACGAGCGGGTGGCCGCCACCACCGTCCGCGCCTTCGAGGAGTGGCGCACCTGGCCGGCGCCCCGGCGCGGCGAGATCGTGCGCCAGCTCGGCGACGAGCTGCGCCGCCACAAGCAGGAGCTCGGCGCGCTGGTCAGCCTGGAGGTCGGCAAGGTCGTCTCCGAGGGCCTCGGCGAGGTGCAGGAGATGATCGACATGGCCGACCTCGCGGTCGGCATGTCGCGGCAGCTCTACGGCAAGGCGATGCACTCCGAGCGCCCGCTCCACCGCATGTACGAGCAGTGGCATCCGCTGGGCCCGGTGGGGATCATCACCGCCTTCAACTTCCCGGTCGCGGTCTGGGCCTGGAACGCGATGGTGGCGGCGGTCTGCGGCGACTCGATGGTCTGGAAGCCGTCGCACCAGGCGCCCCTCTCGGCGATCGCCACGACGCGCATCGCCCAACGGGTTCTGGAAGCGAACGGCGCGCCGCCCATCTTCAACCTGATCATCGGCGGCCGCAGCGGCGTCGGCGAGCGGCTGGTGGCCGACCCGCGCTTCCCCCTCATCTCGGCCACCGGGTCGGTCAAGATGGGCAAGCAGGTCGGCAAGGTCGTCGCCGACCGCCTCGGCCGGTCGCTCCTCGAGCTCGGCGGCAACAACGGCATCGTCGTCATGGACGACGCCGACCTCGACCTGGCGCTGCGGGCGGTCCTCTTCGCCGCCGTCGGCACCGCCGGGCAGCGCTGCACCTCGACGCGGCGCCTCCTCCTCCAGCGCGGCGTCGCGGCGACGATGAAGCGGCGCCTGGTCGAGGCCTACCGCTCGATCCCGGTCGGCGACCCGCTGGAGGCGGGGACGCTGATGGGGCCGCTCATCGACCGCCAAGCGGTCGAGAACATGGAGCAGGCCCTGGAGGCGGTGCGCAAGCAGGGCGGGCGGGTGCTCTACGGCGGCCGCACGCTCGACCGGCCGGGCTTCTTCGTCGAGCCGACGCTCGTCGAGACGCCGGGCCCGCTGCCGATCACCTGCGAGGAGACCTTCGCGCCCATCCTCTACCTCTTCGAGTTCGATGACCTCGACGAGGCGATCCGCCTGCACAACGACGTGCCGCAGGGGCTGTCGTCGGCGATCTTCACCTCGAACGTGCGCAGCGCCGAGCGCTTCCTCTCCGCCACCGGCAGCGACTGCGGCATCGCCAACGTCAACATCGGTACCTCGGGCGCCGAGATCGGCGGCGCCTTCGGCGGCGAGAAGGAGACCGGCGGCGGCCGCGAGGCGGGCTCGGACTCCTGGAAGGCCTACATGCGCCGGCAGACCTGCACCATCAACTGGGGCGAGACGCTGCCGCTGGCGCAAGGCGTGGAGTTCGAGGTCAAGCCGGGGGCCTAGGGCGCCGCGCCGGCCGCGGCCGCGGCCGGCGGCGCGTCGAGCACCTCCCGCACCTTGCGCAGCAGGTCGGCGGCGGCGAAGGGCTTCTGCAGGAAGGGCGGCCGCGGGCCGCGGTCGCTTTCCGCCACCTCTTCGGCCGAGTAGCCCGACATCAGCACCCCCCTCGCCTCGGGCCGCGCCGATGCCATGTGCGCCAGGAGCGACCGTCCGCTGAGCCCCGGCATCACGGCGTCGGTGAGCACCAGGTCGAGGCGCCCGGAGTGGGCGCCGACGAGGTCCATCGCCGCCGCCGCCGACTCGGCCTCGAGCACGCGATAGCCGCGCTTCTCCAGCACCAGCCGCGCCAGCCGCCGCACGCTGGGCTCGTCGTCGACCAGCAGGATCGTCTCGAACTCCTCCGCCGTCTGCGGCGGCGCCGCGGCGGCGGCGCCCGGCTCCTCCACCAGTGGCAGGTAGATCCTGAAGGTCGTGCCGCGCCCCGGTGCGCTCTCGACCGTGACGTGCCCGCCGCTCTGCCGCACGATGCCGTAGACGGTGGCGAGCCCCAGGCCGGTCCCCTCCCCCACTCCTTTGGTGGTGAAGAAGGGCTCGAAGAGGTGGCTCAGCACCTCGCCGTCCATGCCGGCGCCGGTGTCGGCGACGGAGAGCAGGGCGTAGCGGCCGGGCTTCACCGCCGGCCGCTCCGCGGCGCCGGCGGCGGCGAGGTCGATCTCGGCGATCTCGATCCGCAGCGTGCCGCCCGCCGGCATCGCGTCGCGGGCGTTCTGCGCCAGGTCGACGAGCACCTGCTCGAGCTGCCCGCGGTCCGCCTTCGTCCTGACCGGCAGGCGCGCGGCGATCTCCAGCGTGACGCCCTCGCCGAGCAGGCGCCCGAGGCGCTTGGCGGCCTCCGCCACGACCTCGCGCAGGTCCAGGGTCTGCGGCTGCAGGACCTGCCGGCGGCTGAATGCGAGGAGCTGGCGGGTGAGTGTCGCCGCCCGCTCCCCGGCCTTCTGCACCTCGTTCAGCTCGCGGCAGGCGGTCTCGTCGGCCGCGAAGCGCGCCGCCAGCAGGCTCGTATAGCCCAGGATCGCGGTCAGCAAGTTGTTGAAGTCGTGCGCGACGCCGCCCGCCAGCCGCCCCACCGCCTCCATCTTCTGCGCCTCGCGGAGCTGCTCCTCGAGCTGCATCTGGCGGGCGAGGAGAGCGCTCTCGGCGCGCCGGCGCTCGCAGGTGTAGCGGATGACGCGCTGCAGCACCCGGGCCGTGCACTCCCGCTTCGGCAGGTAGTCCTGCGCGCCGCGCTGCAGCACCGCCACGGCCGACGACTCGTCGGCGAGCCCGGTAAGGACCACGACGGCGACCTCGGGCGCCGCGGCCTGGAGCGCCTCGAGGGTGGCGAAGCCGTCGCTGTCCGGCAGACCGAGGTCGAGCAGCACCACCTCGGCGGGCTCGCGGCGGAGCCGTTCGAGCGCCGCGGCGAGCGTGTCGACGTGGGCGAGCGCGATCTGGGCCTCGAGGCCGGCGAGCGCCTCGCGCACGCGCTGCGCATCGCTCGCGTCGTCCTCGACGAGCAAGACGGGGATGGGGGCGGCCGGAGCCATCGCTCAGCCGAGGCTATCCCCGCCGTCCCGGGGAGCGAATCGGCCGGCGTCCTACTCTCGTGTCGGTGCTTGTCCTACAACAGCCGGCGCCGGCTCCAGCTCAGCCGGCGACGACCAGGCCGCCGGGCACGACCTCGACGCGCACCGGCGCGCCCGGCGCCAGCCCGTGCATCGGCTCGCCGCCGCCGTAGAGCTCCAGCGGTCGGTCGGCGGCGATCTCGGCCCAGGGGGTGCGGGCGATCGTCACCGCCGGGTGGCCGACGTGGCGCCCGCGGTAGACCTTGGGGAAGACGGCGAGGAGGGTGCGGCGGGGGACGGCGCGGACGACGACGAGGTCGAGCAGGCCGTCGTCGATCCGCGCCGCGGGGGCGATCCGCATGCCGCCGCCGAAGCGCGGCAAGTTGGCGCAGACGGCGAACATCGCGGCGCCGTCGAAGGCGCCGCCCTCCCAGGCGACGCGCAGCCACGGCGGCGCGAAGCCGGCGAGCGTCGAGAGGACCGCCCAGGGATAGATCAGGGGCCCGCGCACCAGCCCCGGCCGCGCCCCCGGCGGGGCGGCCGCGCGGCGCGCCACCTCGGCGTCGAAGCCCAGCCCGACGTAGCCCACGGCCACCCGCCCGCCGGCGCGCAGGAGGTCGATCCGCCGTACCGGCCCGGTGACGGCGCGGCGAAAGGCTTCGGGCAGGGAGCGCGGCAGCCCGAGGGTGCCCGCGAGGTCGTTGCCGCTGCCAAGCGGGACGAGACAGAGCGCGCAGGCGCTCCCGGCGAGCCCCTGGGCGACGTGATGGACCGTGCCGTCGCCGCCGGCGACCAGCAGCCGCTCGATCCCTTCGCCGGCCGCGGCGCGCGCCTCGCGCACGAGGTCGTCGGGGCCGGCGGAGATCCGCGGCGGCCCGGACCCGTATTCGGCGGCGAGCGCCTGGAGGCGCTGCAGGTGCCGCGCCCCCGCACCGCGGCCGGCGGCGGGGTTGACCAGGAGGCGGAGGCTCACGCGCGGCGGGCGGAAACCGCGCTCACCGCGGCGCCGGCGGCCCCGACGGTCCGCCCGGCGCCCGCCGCACCGACTGCATCGCCATCTGGATCATCCCGGCGACGTTCGAGAGGTCGGCCGGTACCACCAGCGTGTTGGCCTTCTGCGCCAGGTGCCCGAACTGCTCGACGTACTGCTCGGCGACGCGGAGCTGCACCGCCTCGAAGCCCCCGGGCTTCCCGATCGCCTCGGCGACCAGGCGGATCCCCTCGGCGGTGGCCTGCGCCACCGAGAGGATCGCCGCCGCCTGCCCTTCGGCCTCGTTGATCTGCTGCTGCTTCCTCGCCTCGGAGGCCTTGATCGTCTGCTGCTTCTCCCCCTCGGCGGTGTTGACCGCGGCGTCGCGCACCCCTTCGGAGGTGAGGATGACGGCGCGCTTCTCGCGCTCGGCGCGCATCTGCTTCTCCATCGCGGCGAGGATGTCCTTGGGCGGCGTGATGTTCTTGATCTCGTAGCGCAGGACCTTGACGCCCCAGGGCTCGGAGGCCTTGTCCAGCTCCCCCACCACGGAGGCGTTGATGTTGGTGCGCTCCTCGAAGGTGCGGTCGAGCTCGATCTTGCCGACCTCGCTGCGCAGGGTCGTCTGGGCGAGCTGCGAGATGGCGAAGACGTAGTCCATGATGCCGTAGGAGGCGCGCTGCGGGTCGAGCACCTTCAGGTAGAGCACGCCGTCCACCCCGACCTGCACGTTGTCGCGGGTGATGCAGATCTGCTCGGGGATGTCGAAGGCCTGCTCCTTGAGCGAGTGGCGGTAGCGGATGCGGTCGAAGAACGGCACCAGCACGTGGAATCCGGCGCCGATCGTCCCGGCGTAGCGCCCCAGCCGCTCGACCACGTAGGCGTTCTGCTGCGGCACCACGACCGCGGTCTTGGCGATGATGATCAGCACCAACGCCGCGAGGACGATGATCACGATCAGAGGGAATTCCATCGCAGCTCCTTTCGCAGGCGGGCGCGTCAGGCGCCGCCGCTCCGCTCCGCCCGCACCCACAGCAAGAGTCCCTGCACCCGCTCGACCCGCACCCGCTGCCCGGCCGCCAGCGGCTCCTCGCCGGCGTTGCGCACGTTCCACGAGCTGCCACGCATGTCGGCCTTGCCAATGCCGTCCGGCGGCAGCGGCTCGACCAGGATGGCGGTCTCGCCGACCAGCGCGTCGATGTCGCCGGGGTCGCCGCCGAGCTTGAGGCGGCCGAGGAGCGGCCGGCGGAAGAGCATCATGGTGCCGACCGAGAGGACGGTGAAGAGCAGCCACTCGACCCAGGCGGAGCCCGCGTCGACGAAGGCGAGGAGGCCGATGGCGAGGGCCGCCACGCCGGGGAAGACGAGGTACAGCGTCCCGATCAGGAGCTCGAGCCCCAGCAGGACGAGACCGAGGAGGATCCAGGCCCACCAGGCCATCGCGCGCTCCCGTTCGGACGTGCCGCGTCAGATGGCGGAGAAGCTACCACATGGCTCGGCCCCGGGCCTCGCGCTAGGATGGCGCGCCGATCGCCATGAACCGCGTCGTCGCCCACTTCCAGGATGGCCGCCTGCTCAAGGGGTTCACCTACGATTTCCTGCCGGGACGAGACGCATTTCACCTCACGGCCACGGAGCCGGTGGGCGCCCGGCCGGTGAAAGTCCCGGTCGCCGAGCTCAAGGCGATCTTCTTCGTCAAGACCTTCGACGGCGACCCGCAGCGTCCGAAGGTCAACGACCCCGCGGCCGCCGAGGCCGTGCCGGGCCGCCGCATCCGCATCGTCTTCAAGGACGGCGAGGTGCTGGTGGGCACGACCCAGGGGTACAACCCCTCGCGCCCCGGCTTCTTCGTCGTGCCGGCCGACCCGGAATCGAACAACGAGCGCTGCTACGTCGTCGCCGCCGCCACGCGGGAGGTCGGGTTCCTGTAGTGCCCAGGCCCCGCGTCCAGGTCCTCGTCTGTACCAACGAGCGCGCCCCCGAGACCGGCAAGCCGAGCTGCGGGCCGCGCGGCTCGCTCGAGGTCTACCGGCGCTTCAAGGACCGGGTCAAGGAGCTCGGGGTGCGCGGCGAGGTGATGGTGGTGCGCACCGGCTGCCTCAAGCACTGCAGCCAGGGGATCACGGTCGCCGTCTGGCCGTACAACCTCTGGTACCGCCGGGTGACCCTCGAAGACGTCGAGGAGATCCTCCAGCGCACCGTCCTCGGCGGCGGCGAGGAGGTCGAGCGCCTGCGGATGCCTGACATCCCGTGGGAGTGAACGCCCCTAGTCGCGGCGCCGGAGGACCGTCGTGGAGTTGGCTCCTTCGACCAGCCGCAGCGCCGTGACCTTCCCCTCCCGCTCCTCGAGCTCCGCGAAGTAGCCGGCCGGCATCCCCTCGACGCGGAAGCGCTCGGGAGAGACCGCGACGAGGAAGAAGACATCTTCCTCGCCGAAGGCCAGACGCAGGCGCCCGTCGGCCACCGTCAGGGTCACCTCGAGGCCGCCCTCCGGCGCGGCGTAGGTCCCCGCCAGCTTCGCCAAACGCTCCGGCGCCACCGCCACCTCCGCCGCCGGCAGCTCGGTGGCGAACGGCGGGCGCTCCACCGCCGCCAGGCACGCCGTGTCGAGCGCCTCGGCCGACCCCTTCTCGACGAGCTGCGTCACCAGGCCGTCGAGGCAGTCGGCACCCTTCATCCCCTCGAAGCCGTGGGCGCCGTCGGCGACGACGACGTGCCGCGCCCGCGACAGATGGCGCGCCACCTCCTCCCCGCCGCGGGCCGGGGTCACGGGGTCGCGCTCGCCCGAGATCAGCAGCGCCGGGACGTCCGAGCGGACCGGCGCCATCGTCTCGGGCGGCAGCGCCGGCACGCCCCACTCGCGGCAGGCCGCCTGCTGGGCGCGCACCCGGAAGTCGCCGATGAAGGTGCCGCGCGCCGACGCAGCCGCCGACGCCTCGTCGATGAAGAGGACGTCCTCGGCGCAGGTGACGGAGAGGAAAAAGCCGCTCGCCAGCGCGCTGCCGCTCATACCGCTCACCAGGAACACGGCCAGCTCGGCGACCGGCCGGAAGTTCCCGGCGTAGGCCGCCTGTGCATAGAGCGGCACCAGGACGGCGCTCGCCGCCGAATAGAGCATGTAGCGCAGCGTCTGCGCGAAGCCGGCGCGGGTAAGGTGCAGGGAGAGCGGCTCGCCGGTCCGCGGATGGCGGAGCTCGACCGTCACCGGCGCCGCCGCCAGCCGCTCGAGCACGGCGGCCAGCTCCTCGCGGGCGCGCGGGAAGGCCTTGCCGCAGACCGGATCGGCGGCGCACTCGGCGAGAGTGCCGTCGAGGGCGTCCTGGGCGTCGCGCGCGAAGGTCGACGGCGACCGGGAGTCCGACGGCACGACGCCGAGGAGCGCGAGGGTCCGCACCCGCTCGGGGTGGCGGCGGAGGAGCGTCAGCGCGCTGCGGGTGCCGTAGGAGGCGCCGTAGAGGTTGGCGCGCTCGTAGCCCAGGGCCGCGAGCACCTCGGCCACGTCGTCCACCGCGACCGCGGTGTTGTAGTGCGCGAGGGCCCGCCCCGCGTGCTCGCGACGGCAGGCACGTACCGCGGCGACCGGCAGGAAGTCCTCGAGGAACCCCTGGACGCCGCGTGCCCCCTTCGTCTCGGCGCAGACGAGCGGCGCCGACTGACCGGTGCCGCGCAGGTCGATCAGGACGATGTCGCGGCTCCGGCGCAGGTCGGCGAAGGCCCGGGCGATGAAGGGAGCGCCGGCGGTGGCCGACTCGCCAGGGCCCCCGGCGAAGTAGAGGAAGGGATCGGGCCGGCGCTCGGGGCCGGTCGCGGGGAGGACGACGACCGCGATGGGCACCTTGCGCCCCGTCCCGGCGGCGCGGTCTTCGTAGACCTCGTAGGTGCCGCAGCGGGCCTCGCCGGTCATGCCGGGCGGCGTGCAGGGGGTGAGCTGGAGCGGTGCGGCCAAGGCGCGGCAGGCGGCCGCCGAAGCCAGGGCGAGGATGCAGAGGAGAACGGAGGTCCGGGCGCTTCGCATCCCTCTCCTTACCGCCGCGCCCGCCGCGCGGTTTCACGCCGGCCGGGCGCCGCCAGCCCCAGGCGCTCCAGCTTCAGGGCGAGACCGTTGCGCGAGATCCCCAGCAGCTCGGCCGCCCGGGTGCGGCTGCCGCCGCGCGCCAGCGCCTCCTCGACCAGGCGCCGCTCGAGCTCGCGCAGGCGGGGCTCGAGCTTCAGGGTGCCGTCGGCGCCTGCCTCGGGCGCCGGCGCGCCCGCCGCCGAGATCGCCGGCGAGAGCATCGTCGAGTCGATCGGCTGCCCCTCGGGGCAGAGATAAACCAGGCGCCGCACCTCGTGCGCCAGCTCGCGCACGTTGCCCGGCCAGGCATGGGCGGCGAGCCGCTCGAGGGCGCGCACGGTCACGCCGGGCAGCCATTTGCCCGCCTCGCGGCAGGCGCTCTGGAGGAAGTGCTCGACGAGCGCCGGGATGTCTTCCCGCCGCTCGCGCAGCGGCGGCACCCGCAGCACGTACCCGGCGATCCGGTAGTAGAGGTCGGCGCGGAAGGCGCCGTCCGCGGCCCGCCGCTCGAGGTCGGCGTTGGTGGCGGCCACGACGCGCGCGTCCACCGCCACCGGCGAGCCGCCGAGCGGCTGCACCTGCCGCTCCTCGAGGGCGCGCAGGAGCTTGGCTTGGAGCGGCAGCGGCATGTCGCCGATCTCGTCGAGGAAGAGCGTCCCGCCCTCGGCGAGCAGGAACTTCCCCTGCCGCTCCTGCACGCCGGTGGCGACGCCGCGCTCGATGCCGAACATCTCCGCCTCCAGCAGCTCGGCCGGGATGGCGGCGCAGTTGATCGCCACGAACGGGCCGCCGCGCCGGCGCGAGAGGTCGTGGTGGAGGTGGACGAGGTGCTCCTTGCCGGTGCCGGTCTCGCCGACGAAGAGGACCGGGAAGTCGCCGCGCCGGATCTGGGCGATCTCGCGGTAGAGCGCCTGCATCGGCGGCGAGACGCCGCGCACGAAGCCGTCCGGCAGGGGCGGCCCGTGGGCGGCCCGGGCCGCGCCCCCGCCGCGCCACTCCGTGCCGCGGCGGCCGGCGCGGGTGCTTTCGACGAGGCGCGCCAGGATCGCCGCCAGCGGCTGGGCGTCGGCATCGGGGGCGTCGGGGCCGTCTGGGGCACCGGGCTCGCGCAGGACGCAGCCGACGAGGTCGCGCCCGGGCCGGACGGCGGCGGCGACCGTGAGAGGGGGGTCGCCGGCGATCCGCGCCGTCAGGCAGACCGGGCCGCCGGTGCCGCGCTCCAGGACACCGCGCAGGAACCGCCGCAGCTCGGGCCGGTCGGCGCCCACCCCCTCGCCCCAGGCGGCGAGCGCCTGCGGCTCCCCTTTGCCGCGCCAGGCGAGGAGGAGCGCGCCGCGCGCGCCGGCCCGCTCGCCGAGCGCGGCGAGGGCGCGCTGGAGGTCGGCGGGGCCGCTCCCGAGCAGGAGGTCGAGCCAGCGCCCCACCGTGCGCAACAGGGCGGGATCGCCGGACGCCGGCTCGGCGGGGAGCCACTCGGTCACCTCGTCCGCCGCCGGCAGGCGCTTCGGACGGGCGGCGGCGATCGCCAGGGCGCCGTCCCCGGCGACTATCTCCTCCACCCGCAGCGTCACCGGCCCGAAGGCCAGCTCGTCGCCGGCGGCGGCGGCGGCCTGCGCCACGCGCCGGCCGTTGACGAAGGTGCCGTTCTTGCTGCCGAGGTCCTCGACTTGCAAGGCGCGGCCGTCCCAGGCGAGGCGCGCGTGGCGGCGGGAGACGCCGCGCACCGGCAGCGCCACCTCGGAGGCCGCGAGGTGCCCGACGATGGCCTCGCCGGAGGGCAGCACCTGCGCCCAGGGGGCGCCGCGCACGACCCCGGAGAGGCGGCAGCGGAGCGCCGGTTCAGCCGCCATGTGCGGCGAGAGCGCGGGGATTGGCGCGGGCCTCGGCGGCCCGGCGGGCGAAGAGGTGGAAGCCCAGGCCGCGGCTCCGCCGCTCGAGCCGCACCAGGAGCGCGGTCGCCTGCGCCGGCCGGCCGTGGGCGAGGAGGAGGCGCCCGGTCGCCAGCTCGGCCCGCAGCTGGAGCCGGACCAGGCCGCGGCGCCGGGTCTCGGCCACGATCCCGCGCAGGGTCGCCCGCGCCGCCGCCTGCCCGCCGGCGCGCGCCGCGACCTCGGCGGCGAAGATGTCGCAGGTGAAGCGGCCGAGGAGGTTGTGCATCGGCAGCCGCGCCGCGCGCGCCGTCAGGTCCTGGGCCGCCGCCACGTCGCCCGCCGCCAGGCGGCAGGCCGCCATGACAGTGAGGGCCATGGCGTGGCTGTCCCCGACGCCGAGCCGCGCGAAGTATTCGGCGAGTGTCGACGCGCGCTCCTCGGCCTCGGTGTTGCGGCCGTCCTCGAAGTCGACGCAGAGGCGCAGGAGCGACAGCTCGCGCCGCGCCCAGAGGTCCCCCGCCACGGCGGCCTCGCGGTCGAGGAGGTCGAGCTGGGCGCGCGCCGCGGCGAGCTCGTCGCCGGCGTAGAGGAGGCGCGCGCGCAGGTGCTGCACCGCCGAGGCGACGAGCGGGCCGCCGAGGTCGGGCAGCGCTTCCGCCAGGTCCAGCAGGTGCGCGGCGCGGCGCAGGTCGCCCCCTTCGAAGAGCCCGCTGGCGATGAGCCAGAGGGCGCGTTTCCGCTCGCCGGTCTCGCCGATGAGCCAGAACAGGGAGAGCGCCTGCTGGCCGACGGCGCGTGCCGCCAGCAGATCGCCCTCGTTGTGCAGCAAGTCGCCCAGCTTGTAGAGGACCTGTCCGCGCTCGCGGCGATCGCCGCAGCGGGTGAAGAGCGCCAGCGCCGTCTCGTACCGCGGCCGTGCCCCGCGCAGATCGGAGCGGTAGTGGTGGATGAGCCCCAGGTTCGACTCCAGGTTGGCGATGCCGCGGAGGTCGGCGATCTCGCGGCGGATGACGAGCGCTTCCTCGTAGGTGCGGTGCGCCTCGTCGAAGCGCCCTTGCAGCAGCCGGAGATTGCCGATCTTGTTGAGCGCGTCGGCGATCGCCCGGCGGTTGCCGATACGGCGGGCGAGGGCCAGTCCCTCCTCGTGCCGCTCGGCGGCCCCGACGAGGTCGTGGCGCTCGTAGAGAGCGGCGCCGGTCAGCCGCACCGCCTGCGCCGTGCCGCGCAGGTCGCCGGCGGCGCGGAAGATCCGCTCGGCGGCAGCGAACGCGGCGAGAGCGCGGTCGAGGTCACCCGAGTGCTGGCGTGCCTCGCCCGCCAGCAGGTGGGCCGCGGCCTCGAGCAGCGGCAGCCCGAGCGCCCGCGCCTTGGCCGCCGCGGCCTCCGCCGCCGCGAGCTGGCGGCCGAACTCGGAGAGCACCTCGGCGGCGCGCGCCTCCTCCAGGTCGATCCGCGGATCGTCGCCGGCCGGCGCGGGGAGGGCGCGCAGGCCGTCGAGCGTCGCCAGCGCGTCGTCCGGGCGGCCGTTCTGGGTCTGCACCGCCGCCAGCCGGAGGGCGTAAGCCGGCTCGTCGGGGAAGAAGGTGGCGAGGGCGCGGTAGACCTCCGCCGCGCGCTCCCAGCCGCTCATCGCCTCCCAGTAGCGCGCCTCGACCTGCAGCCGCTGCTCGCGCGGCAGGCGGGCGGCGAGCTCGCGAGCGCGGGAGGCCGCCTGCTGCGCCGACGCGTCGCAGCCGACCGCCGACCAGGCCTCCGAGAGCGCCATGTGCGCCAGCGGGAAGTCGGGGTCGAGCGCCACCGCCCGCTCGAGCAGGTCGCGCGCCGCCGCCGCCTCGCCGCGGCGGAGCGCTTCGAGCCCCTCGGCATAGAGCCGCGCTCCCTCGGGGGTGGCCGGACGCGGCGCCAGGTCGTCGAGGCCGAGCACCGCGAGCGTCGGACGGCGGACCGGGGCGGCGCGCGGCGGACCGTCGGCGGTGAGCGCGGCGACGGCGTCGCCGGCGCTGGCGAAGCGGGACGCGGGCTCGCGCTCGAGGCAGCGGAGGATCGTCTCCTCCCAGCGCCGGTCGAGCGTGGGCAGGAACCGCCGCGGCGGCACCGGCGGACGGGTCAGCCGCTGCAGGGCGGCTGCGAGGCGGTCGGGGCCGCCGAAGGGGCGCCGCCCGGTGACCAGCTCGTAGAGCACGATCCCCAGAGCGTAGATGTCGGCGGCGGCGGTGACCTCGGCCCCCAGCACCTGCTCCGGCGCCATGTAGGCCGGCGATCCCACCATGCCGCGGTTGCCGTGCACCCAGAGCGGGTCCCCCGGCCGCGCCACCGCCACCCCGAAGTCGGTGATCACCGCCCGCGACCCGCCGGCCGTGGGGATGAGCATCACGTTGGCGCTCTTGAAGTCGCGGTGCACGACGCCGGCGGCGTGCGCCGCGTCGAGCGCCCGCGCCACCTGCTGGAGGAGCGGCAGCACCTCCGCGGGCGCCATCCGGCCGCGGCGGCGCAGCCGCGCGGCCAGGGACTCGCCGGCGAGCAGCTCCATGGTCAGGAAGACCACCGCCTCGCCCCAGACGCCCGGCGCCGCCGGGCGGTGGGTGAAGAGGTCGAAGACGCGGCAGACGTTGGGGTGGGTGATGCGGCGGGCGAGCAGGAACTCGCGCTTGAAGTGGGCGGTGGCGCGGTCGTCGCCGGCGAAGCGGGGGTGGAGGACCTTGAGCGCCAGCGGCTGGTCGATCTCGAGGTCGAGCGCCTCGAAGACCTGGCCGGCGCCCCCCGCGCCGAGCAGGCGCGCGATGCGGAAGCGGCCGGCCGCCAGCTCGCCGGGAGCGAAGGCGGCAGGGCCCGGCGGCGGCGGGCCGCCGCCGGCCGCCGGGGTGACGGCGCCGACCGTCGGAGTGGCGGTGAAGTCCTCGATCACTTGGCACGCCGTCTCGACGGATTCCGAGCCCTCAAGCCTACTACGCGCGCCGGTCGCGGCCCGTCGAAGCTCATCGCTAGGAGCATCAACACGAACCTTCCGGCTTCCATTCGCGGCGGCAACCTGCGCAAAGACCGAAACGCCCAGCGGCTGGGCGCGCCGTGCCCACCGCCTGGGCGATGTAAACGTACGGCGTCCCGCGTTCCTCCTTCGTGGTCAACGATTTACGCGAACCGCCGGCTGGCGCCGGTCTTGCCTTTCACCTCCGCGCTCGAGCATCCGAAAGGAGGAACATCATGGACCTCGGCAACCGAACAGATCGAACCAACGCGCGGACGGCCTGGCGGGCGGGAGCCGCCGGGCTCCTGCTGCTCTGGCTCACCCCGCCTCTCGCCGCGCAGACCGTGACGCAGTCCTTCGCCGGGCTCAACTACGACACCGCCAAGGGCGCGGACAACGTCTTCCGGCCCCCCGACACGATCCTCGGGGCGAACGGCACGCACGTGATCCACGCCACCAACAGCGCCATTCGCCTCTACACCACGAGCGGGACGACGCTGGCGACGACGCCTCTCAACACCTTCTTCGGCTCCAACGTCGGCACCGAAATGGTCCTGTTCGATCCGCGCGTGGTCTACGACCGGCTGGGGCCGAACCAGCGCTTCTGGATCGTCGCCCTGCAACGGAACCCGGGCGTGCAGCCGCAGACGGCCAGCATCTACCTTGCCGTCTCCCGCTCCGCCAGCCCGACGAGCTTCAGCACCGGCAGCTGGTGCACCTACAAGATCAACTCGGTGCGCGACGGCGGCACGACCTGGGCCGACTTCCCGATGGTGGGCGTCGGTGCCGACGCCTTCCTGATCAGCAACGACCAGTTCACGTTCCCAAACCCCACGTACCAGTACCGGTACGGGATCCTGCGGGTGATCAACAAGGCCGTCGCCACCAACAACGCCGTTGCCTGCCCCGCGCTCTCCAGCTTCCTTGCCCTGACGCAGGAGCTGGCCGGGACCCACGGCACCAACCAACGGAACGGCCACGTGCAGCCGGCGGTGCACTACACGGCTCCGTCGTCCTTTCCCGGGGTCTCGAACCCCGCCTACATGTTCAGCGCCGTGGCGCCGACGCCGACGACCTCGACGTACCGGGTCTGGCGGGTGCGCAACGTCTCGGCCGGCAGCCCGACGGTCGACGTGCTCAACATGACGGGCTCCCAGTACCGCGATGCTCAGTTCGCCAAGCAGCCCTCGGGGTTCTTCCTCGACATCAACGACAGCCGCATCATGCAGGTGGCGGCCACCGGCGACCGGCTGTGGGCCGTCCATACCATCGGCCGCGACCAGACCGGCAGCAGCATCAAGAAGCCCGTGGTCCGCGTGATGGCCGTCTTCGTCGGCTCCAGCGGCACCACGCTGACCGCCTTCTTCCAGCAGATGGTGGAGCTGGCCAGCGGCGACGAAGAGACCGATCTCGGCTACTACATGCCCGGCATCGCGGTCAACGCCGCCAACCAGATCGCCGTGCCGTTCCTCACCAGCAGCCCGACCCGCTACCTGAGCGCCGGCTGGGCGTTCAAGAACTTCATCGACCCGTTCTTCTTCGTGCAGGCCATGCTCCCCGCCAACACCTTCGGCACCTGCACGCGGCCGGGCAGCCGGGACAAGGTCGGCGACTTCGTGGGGGCGCAGACCGAGCCCGGCCTTTCCCGCTTCTGGCTCGCCGCCGAGCGCGCCGTGCCCGACGCCACGGGCGTCTGCGCCTGGACGACCCACATCGTGGAGGTGACGCCGTAGGGGGAGGACCCCGCCGCCGCGGGCCGGCCTAACCCAGGACGGGCAGGGCCGAGGCCAGCTCGCGGTGGGCGGGGGTCAGGGCGTGGCGGTACTTGCGGGCGAGCTCGGCGGTCTCCTCGCGGGTGACCAGCCGCTCGTAGAGGTTGGTGCGCTGGCGCGGCAGGTACCCCGCGGCCGCGATCAGGTGCTCCATCTCGTCCTGGCTCATGGTGTACGAGGTGCCGGCCGAGGAGACGACGTTCTCCTCGATCATGATCGAGCCCATGTCGTCGGCGCCGAAGGAGAGCGCCACCTGGCCGATCTTCTTCCCCTGCGTCACCCAGCTGGTCTGGAAGTGGACGATGTTGTCGAGGAAGAGCCGCGAGACGGCGAGGGTGCGCAGGTACTCCTCGGCGTAGGTCTCCGGCACCTCGGCCATCTCGGTGTGCTCGTGCTGGAACGTCCAGGAGATGAAGGCGGTGAAACCGCCGGTCTCGTCCTGGAGGTCGCGCACGCGCTGGAAGTGCTCGATGCGGGTCTCCAGCCCCTCGCCCATGCCGTACATCATCGTCGCCGAGGTGCGCAGGCCGTTGCGGTGCGCCTGGCGCATGACGTCGATCCACTCCTCGGCCGAGCACTTGGGGTAGGCCAGCACGTCCTTGCGCACGGCGTCGGACAGGATCTCGGCGCCGCCGCCGGGGATCGACATGAGCCCCGCCTGCTTGAGGCGCGCGATGACCTCGTGGAAGCTCATTCGCTCCTTCTTGGCGACGAACTTGATCTCCGGCGGCGAGAAGGCGTGGACGTGGAGGGCGGGGTAGTTCTGCCGGATGTAGTGCAGCAGGTCCTCGTAGTAGGAGAGCGGCAGGTCCGGGTGGACGCCGCCCTGCATCAGGATGCCGGTGCCGTTGAGCGCCAGGGTCTCCTCGATCTTGCGCCCGATCTCCTCGAACGGCAGCAGGTAGCCCTCGGCGTCGCCGGGCTCGCGGTAGAAGGCGCAGAAGCGGCACTTGTAGACGCAAACGTTGGTGTAGTTGATGTTGCGGTCGATGTTGTAGGTGGCGACCGCGGGGTCGTTCCAGCGGTTGCGCACCGCGTCGGCGGCCTCCCCGAGCGCCAGCAGGTCGCCGTCGAGGACCAGGGTGTGGGCGTCGCCGGCCGAGATGCGCCGGCCGGCGAGGGCGTCCTCGAGGATGGCCGGCACCGGCCGGCCGGAGGGGCGGAGGTCCATGGCCATCATCCTAGCCCAGGTGTCAGCTCCAGAAGTCGAGCGGCTTGGGCTGGAGGATCAGGCCGTGGGCGTGGGCGCGGCGGTAGAACTCCTCGAGGCCGGCGAGCTCCTCGTGGCGCAGGAAGTAGGCAAGGTTCTCGGTCAGGTAGGAGCGCACCTCGGCGCTGTCGAGGTCGAGCTCGGCGGCCGCCTCGCGCACCAGGACGTCGAGCGAGGACAGGCCGTAGCGCAGGCTGCTCTTGAAGTAGAAGGGGAGGTCGGGGAACTCCACCTCCGGCCGCACCGCCCAGAGCGCGAAGACGAAGGGCAGGCCGGTCAGGGCGTGCCACTCGCCGGCCAGGTCGAGGACGCGGAAGCGCTCGCGGTCGACCTTCAGCGCCGGGTCGCCGATGAGCAGCGCGGCGTCGGCGTCGGCCAGCATGCGCTCGAGCTCCGGCCGCTCCTGCACCATCTCCGGGTCGGTCTTGAAGCGCTCGCGGAAGAGGATGCGGGCGAGCGCCACCGAGGTGCGGCTGTTCTGGTCGACCGCCACGCGCCGCACCTCCTGCCACGGCTTCTCGGCGACCAGCAGCACGCTCCGCGCCTCGTGGGTGGCGGCGATGCAGAGGTCGGGGATGACCTTGAGCCCCGGGATCTTCTGGAACTCGATCGACGGGATGAGCCCGACGTCGAGGCTGCCCTGCGAGAGCAGCCGCGCCACCACCGCCGGCGGATGGACGCTGGGCGCGAAGACGTCGGCGTGGTGGCCCTTGAGGAACCCCCAGGCCAGCGGCTTGCTGTTGAGGAAGTTGACGATGCCGACCCGCAGCTTGGGCACGGCACCCCCTACTTCGACATCGCGCTCAGGAAGTCCTGATTGCTCTTGGTCTTCGACAGCTTGTCGAGCAGCAGCTCCATGCTCTCCACCGTCGACAGCGGGTTGAGCACCTTGCGCAGCACCCACACCCGGTGCAGCTCGGACTCCGGCATCAGCAGCTCCTCCTTGCGGGTGCCGGACTTGTTGATGTCGATCGACGGGAAGACGCGCTTGTCGACGAGCTTGCGGTCGAGGTGGATCTCCGAGTTGCCGGTGCCCTTGAACTCCTCGAAGATGACGTCGTCCATGCGGCTGCCGGTGTCGACGAGGGCGGTCGAGATGATGGTCAGCGACCCCCCCTCCTCGATGTTGCGCGCGGCGCCGAAGAAGCGCTTCGGCCGGTGCAGGGCGTTGGCGTCGATACCGCCGGAGAGGACCTTGCCCGAGGGCGGCTGGACGGTGTTGTAGGCGCGCGCCAGGCGGGTGATCGAGTCGAGCAGGATGACCACGTCCTTCTTGTGCTCGACCAGGCGCTTGGCCTTCTCGATCACCATCTCCGCCACCTGCACGTGGCGGGTGGCGGGCTCGTCGAAGGTCGAGGAGACGACCTCGCCGGCGACCGAGCGCTGCATGTCGGTGACCTCCTCGGGGCGCTCGTCGATGAGCAGCACGATGAGGATCGCCTCGGGGTGGTTCTTCTCCACCGAGTGGGCGATCGACTGCAGCAGCATGGTCTTGCCGGTGCGCGGCGGAGCGACGATCAGCGCCCGCTGCCCCTTGCCCATCGGCGTCGCCAGGTCCATCACCCGCGACGACATGTCGCCGGGGATCTCCAGCTTGATCCGCTCGCTCGGGTAGAGCGGCGTCAGGTTGTCGAAGAAGATCTTGTTGCGGGCGACCTCGGGGTGCTCGAAGTTGACCGCCTCGACCTTGATCAGGGCGAAGTAGCGCTCCCCTTCCTTGGGCTGCCGCACCTGGCCGGAGATGGTGTCGCCGGTGCGCAGGTCGAAGCGCCGGATCTGGGACGGCGAGACGTAGATGTCGTCCGGCCCGGGGAGGTAGTTGTACTCGGGGGCGCGCAGGAAGCCGAAGCCGTCCGGCAGGCACTCCAGCACCCCCTCGGCGAAGATCAGGCCGCTCTTCTCGGTCTGCGCCTGGAGGATCTTGAAGATCAGCTCCTGCTTGCGCATGCCGGTGGCGCCCTCGACACCGAGGTCCTTGCCGATCTGGGTGAGCTGCGAGATGGACATCTCCTTCAAAGCGCGGATGTCCAGCGCCTCGGTCGCCCGTCCCTCGGGCGGTCGCCCCTCGGTCGGCCGCCCCTCGGCGGGGGGCCGCCCTTCGGTGGGCCGCCCTTCGGTCGCCCGCTGTTCCGTATGGTTCTGAGTCGTCTTGGCCATGGTGTCCTCGTTCAATCAGTGTTTCCGGCGCCGGTTCGTCCGGATCCGGGGCCGGGTTGGAGGTAGCTCGCGATGGTCCGCCAAAGCTCCCCGACCCCCTCTCCCGTCTGCGCCGAGACTTCGATGATCCTGGTGTCCGCGTCCTCCAGCGTTTGTCGGATGTCGCGCTGCATCTGGGTCCGCCGGCCGCGGGGCACTTTGTCGACCTTGGTGGCCACCACCACCGGCTCGGCCCCCAGCCCCGCGAGGTAGCGGTGGGCCTGGACGTCGAGGTCGGTCGCGCCGACCTTGCCGTCCACCAGCAAAACCACCTGAGAACCCGGGAGCGCCTGTTGCAGGTAGCGGTCCACCAGCGCCCCCCACGCCCGCCTCTCCGTCCGCGCCGCCTTCGCGTAGCCGTAACCCGGCAGATCCACGAAATAGAAGCGGCCGTTGACCAGGAAGTAATTGACCGCCCGTGTGCGCCCCGGGGTCGAGCTGGTGCGGGCCAGCCCCTTCCTCCCCAGCAGCCGGTTCAACAGGCTGGACTTGCCGACGTTCGAGCGCCCCGCGAACAGCACCTCGGGGCGCCCGTCCCGCACGAAGTCCGCATCCACGTGCGCCGACCGGACGTACTCCGCCGATTCGACTTTCAAACTGAGCTGTCACTGGACGGCCCGCGCGCGGCCCGTTGCGGGCGCGCTGGGACCGAGCAGAGGGTTAGTGTGCCAGGGAGTCCGGCCCCACCGGCGGCTCGGACGAGACGTCGCCGAGCTTGCCGGCGGTCTCGGGCAGCGGCGCGAGCTCGGAGTCGAGGGCGAGCCGCAACACCTCGTCCATCGACTCGATCAGGTGGACTTCCATCACCTCGCGCACTTCTGCAGGGATCTCCTCCAGGTCCTTCTCGTTCTCTTTGGGGAGGATGACCTCCGTGATGCCGCCGCGGTAGGCCGCGAGAACCTTATCCTTGATCCCGCCCACAGGCAAGACCTTGCCGCGCAGCGTGATCTCGCCGGTCATCGCCACGTCCTTGCGCACCGGCACCTTGGTCAGGGCCGAGACCAGCGCCGTCGCCATGGTGATGCCGGCCGAGGGGCCGTCCTTGGGGATCGCCCCCTCGGGGACGTGGATGTGCAGGTCCTGCGAGTCGTTGAAGTCGGGATCGACCCCCAGGAGGTCGGCCCGGCTGCGCAGGTAGGAGACCGCCGCCCGCGCCGACTCCTGCATGACCTCGCCGAGCTTGCCGGTCAGGATCAGCTTCCCCTTGCCGGGCATCAGCCCGACCTCGGTCTCCAGCAGCTCGCCGCCCACCTCGGTCCAGGCCAGGCCGGTGGCGACGCCGACCTCGGAGCGCTCGTTCTTGCGCCGGGCGCGGAACCTGATCTTGCCCAGGTACTCGGTGATCGTCTCCGGCGCCACCCGCACCTCCACCTGGCCGCCCGCCCGCACCACCTGGCGCGCGATCTTGCGGCAGATCGAGGCGATCTCCCGCTCCAGGTTGCGCACCCCGGCCTCGCGCGTGTAGCTCTCGATGAGCACCCGCACCGCCTCGTCGTCGAAGCTGATCTTCTCCGGCGACAGGCCGTGGTTCTTGAGCTGCTTCGGCACCAGGAACTGCTGGGCGATCGCCAGCTTCTCGTTGAGCGTGTAGCCGGAGAGCGCAATGACCTCCATGCGGTCCTTGAGCGGCGGCGGGATCGAGTGGGTGACGTTGGCGGTGGCGATGAACATCACCTTCGAGAGGTCGTAGTCGACGTCGAGGTAGTGGTCGAGGAAGGAGTCGTTCTGCTCCGGGTCGAGGACCTCGAGCAGCGCCGCCGAGGGGTCGCCGCGGAAGTCCATCGACATCTTGTCGACCTCGTCGAGGAGGAAGACCGGGTTGACGGTCCCCGCCTTGCGCATCATCTGCACGATCTGCCCGGGGAAGGCGCCGATGTAGGTGCGGCGGTGGCCGCGCACCTCGGCCTCGTCGCGCACGCCGCCGAGCGACAGGCGCACGAACTTGCGGCCCGTCGCCCGCGCGATCGACTTGGCGAGCGAGGACTTGCCGACCCCCGGCGGGCCGACGAAGCAGATGATCGAGCTCTTGGTCTGCCCGACGAGCTGGCGCACCGCCAGGAACTCGAGGATCCGCTCCTTGATCTTCTCCAGGCCGTAGTGGTCCTCGTTGAGGACCTTCTCGGCGATGTCGATGTCCTTCTGCTCCTTGCTCTTCCGCCGCCAGGGCACCGACACCAGCCAGTCGATGTAGTTGCGCGAGACGGTGGCCTCGGCCGAGACCGGCGGCATCGCCTCGAGGCGCTTGAGCTCCTGCTCGGCCTTCTCCTTGACCAGCTTCGGCAGCCCCGCCTTCTCGATCTTCTCGCGCAGCTCGGCCAGCTCGTCGCCGCGGTCGTCCTTGCGCCCCAGCTCCTGATGGATGGCCTTGATCTTCTCGTTGAGGTAGTACTCCTTCTGGGCCTTCTCCATCTGCTTCTTGACCTTGACGTTGATCCGCTTGTCGATGTTGATCTTCTCGATCTCGACGTCGAGCAGGTCGTGCAGCCGCTGCAGCCGCTCGTAGGGGTTGACCAGCTCGAGCAGCGTCTGCTTGTCCTGGGTGGCGACCAGGATGTGGGCCGAGAGGGCGTCGGCGAAGCGGTCGGGGTCGTCGGCCTTGATGGTGGACATCAGGCCTTCGAAGGCCAGGTGGTGCGACATCTTGGCGTACTGCTCGAAGGCCGACAGGACCTTGCCCATGTACATCTGCAGCTCTTCGGAGAGCGGGTACTGGATCTCCAGGACCTCGACCTCGACGTTGAGCGCGCCGTCGCTGTCGATGACCTCGACGACCTTGCCGCGCTGCACCCCCTCGACCATCACCTTGACGTTGCCGTTGGGGAGCTTCAAGTTCTGGATCACCGAGGCCACGACGCCGACCTCGTAGATGTCGTCGCGCAGCGGCTCGTCGACCTTGGGGTCCTTCTGGGCGACCAGGAAGATGCGCTTCTGGGCGGTGCCGAGCGACTGCTCGAGCGCCCGCACCGAGCTCTCGCGGCCGACGATGAACGGCGCCATCATGTGCGGGAAGACCACCATGTCCCGCAGCGGGACGAGGGGCAGCAGCTCCCGCCGGGTCTTGACGTAGCTCGAGGCCATTGGTTCCTTCTAGCCGGCCTTCTTGTAGAACGTGATCGGCACGATCCGGCTGGCGACCACGTCCTCGTCGATGAGGCACTGCTTGATGTCCCGCTGGGAGGGGACGTTGTACATGAGCTCGAGCATCAGCTCCTCGAGGATGATGCGCAGGCCGCGGGCGCCGACGTTGCGCTTGAGCGCCTCGTGGGCCATCGCCTTGAGCGCGCCTTCGGTGAACTTGAGCTCGACACCTTCGAACTCCAGGATCGTCTGGTACTGGCGCACCAGACTGTTCTTGGGCTCCTGCAGAATGCGGACCAGAGCCTCCTCGTCGAGCTCCTCGAGCGTGGCGACCACCGGGAGCCGCCCGACGAACTCCGGGATGAGGCCGTACTTGATGAGGTCCTCGGGCAGGACCTGGTCGAGCAGCGCCGAGGTCTTCTTCTCCTTCTTGCTGCGGATCTCGGCGCCGAAGCCGAGGGCCTTCTGGTTGAGCCGCCGCTCGACCAGCTCGTCGAGCCCGACGAAGGCGCCGCCGCAGATGAAGAGGATGTTCGTCGTGTCGATCTGCAGGAACTCCTGGTGCGGGTGCTTGCGCCCCCCCTGGGGCGGCACGTTGCACTGCGTCCCCTCGAGGATCTTGAGCAGCGCCTGCTGCACCCCCTCGCCGGAGACGTCGCGGGTGATCGACGGGTTGTCTCCCTTGCGGCAGATCTTGTCCACCTCGTCGATGTAGACGATGCCGCGCTGGGTCTTCTCCTTGTCGTTGCCCGAGGCCTGGTAGAGCTTGAGGATGATGTTCTCGACGTCCTCGCCGACGTACCCTGCCTCGGTCAGGGTTGTCGCGTCGGCGATGGTGAAGGGGACGGAGAGGAGGCGCGCCAGGGTCTGGGCGAGGAGCGTCTTGCCGGTCCCGGTGGGGCCGATGAGCAGGATGTTGGACTTCTGCAGCTCGACGTCACCGTGGCTCTTCTCGGCGAAGTCGATGCGCTTGTAGTGGTTGTAGACCGCGACCGCCAGCTTCTTCTTCGCCTGCTCCTGGCCGATCACGTACTCGTCGAGGAGCGCCTTGATCTCGCGGGGCTTGGGCAGGTTGGTGTCCTGCTGCTGCTCCAGCATCCGATCCTCGGCGATGATGTCGAGGCAGATGTCCACGCACTCGTCGCAAATGAACACCGTCGGGCCGGCGATCAGCTTCTTCACCTCCCGCTGGCTCTTGTTGCAGAACGAGCACCTGAGGACCTCGTCGCCGCTGTCTTTCTTCGGCATTTACTCCTCCGTCTGGGATCGGGGGGACAGGCAAGTCGATGCTAGGGGTGATCCCAGGCTCTGTCAACCTTACCTGCATACAACGCGGCCGGCCGGAAAGCCCATTCCCGGCCGGGGTTTGCGCGGACTTGGCGGGCGCTGCTCAGGCCCGCTTGCGGACCATGATGCGGTCTGCCAGCCCGTACTCCACCGCCTCCGTCGCCGAGAGGATGCGGTCGCGCTCGGTGTCGCGGTGCACCTCCTCCTTCGTCCGGCCGCTGTGGAAGGCCAGGATCTCGTCCATGCGGTCGCGCATGATGAACATGTCCTTGGCGTGGATCTCGATGTCGGACTGCTGCCCCTGGAGGCCCGAGAGCCAGGGCTGGTGGATCAGCACCCGGCTGTTGGGCAGGAGCGTCCGTTTCCCCTTGGCGCCGGCGGCGAGGAGCACCGCGGCCATCGAGGCCGCCTGCCCGACGCAGTAGGTGGCGACGTCCGGCTTGATGTACTGCATGGTGTCGTAGATCGCCATGCCGGAGCTGATCGAGCCGCCCGGCGAGTTGATGTAGAGCGAGATGTCCTTCTCCGGGTTCTCGGCCTCGAGGAAGAGCATCTGGGCGATGATCAGGCTGGCGGTGTCGTCGTCCACCCCGCGGCCGAGGAAGATGATGTTGTCCTTGAGCAGCCGCGAGTAGATGTCGTAGGCCCGCTCGCCTCGGTTGGTCTGCTCGACGACCATCGGAATCAGCATGTTTTCTGCGTCCTTCCTCTCTCTTACGTCGGTTCGGCCGCGACCGCCTCGGCCGGCGCCGGCAATTCGCCGAGCAGGTGGCGCATCGTCTTGTCGCGGCGGAGCTGGCCGCGCAGGGTCTCCAGGCGGCCCTGCTCGTCGAGGGCCTTGCGCAACGACGGGGTCGAAGTTCCCTGGGCCCGGGCGAGGGCGGCGAGGAAGCCTTCGAACTCGGTCTCCTCGACCGCCACGCCTTCGGACTCGGCGGCGGCGTCGAGGAGGAGCCGGGCGTGGACCCGGCGCTCGGCGAGCGGCCGCAGGCCGGCCGTGACCTCCTGCCAGTCGATCCGCGAGCGCTCCAGGTCGACGCCCTGCCGCACCAGCCCCTCGGCGTAGTCGCGCGCCAGCCCTTCGACCTCCCGGTCCACGACCCGCTGCGGCAGCTCCAGCGGGTGCCGCTCGCGGAGCTGGTCGAGGAGCGCCTTCTGCCGCTCCTCGCGTCGCTGCTCGGTCTTCTGCGCCCGCAGGCGCGCGACCAGCGCCGAGCGCAGCTCCTCGAGGCTCTGCAGCTCCGGGCTGACGCGGGTCGCCAGCTCGTCGTCGAGGGGCGGCAGATCGCGCTCCTTGACCGCCACGACGGCGGCCCGGTAGCTCTTCTCGTGCTCGTGGTCGCCGTGCTGCTCGCGGCGGGTGAAGGTCGTCTCCTGGCCGGCGCCGAGGCCGGTGACGGCCAGGGCCAGCTCCTCCCAGATCCGCGGGTCGCCCAGCTCCACCTCGGTCGCCTGCGGCTCGGACCACTCGCCCTCGGGGCGCGCCTCGCGCACCTCCAGGCTCACCAGGTCGCCGCGCGCCGCCGTCCGCTCGACCGGCACCCAGGTGCCGACCTGCTTGCGGACGTCCTCGAGCGCCTCCTCGATCTCCACCGTCCCGGGCTCGACCTCGGGCGACGGCAGGTCGAAGTCGCTCAGGCCGTGCAGCTCGATGCGCGGCCGGGTCTCGACGGTGGCGGTGAAGGTGAGGTCGCGGCCGGGCTGCAGCTCCTCGACCTCGTCCACCTCGGGGGGCAGCAGCGGGTCGATGTCGCTCTCCGCCTGCGCCTGCCGCCAGTAGCGCGGCAGCAGCCGCTCGACGACCTCGTGCTCGATGTCCTTCTGATAGCGCCGGCGCACCAGCTCCGCCGGCACCTTCCCCTTGCGGAAGCCGGGGATCTTGACCCGCTTGCCCATGTCCTGGATCACCCGCTCGGTCTCGGCCTCGACGGCCGGCGCCGGCACGGCGATCTTGAGCTGCTTGCGGCAGGGGCCAACGTCCTCGACGGACACCACGACGCTCATCGAAACGATCCTATGCGATGCCGGGCTCGCTGAACGGGTGAACGGAAGGTTGGTGCGAAAGGGGGGACTCGAACCCCCAACCCGATCGCTCGGGACTAGATCCTAAGTCTAGCGCGTATGCCAGTTCCGCCACTTTCGCAGGTTGGACCGGGACGGGTCGGGATGGGGATGGTGAGCCGCCAGGGAATCGAACCCCGAACCCGCAGATTAAGAGTCTGCTGCTCTACCAATTGAGCTAGCGGCCCAGCGACGGCGGAGTGTACACGCACTCCCTCCGCCCGCTCAACGCCGGCCGGCACCGCGCTATTCCTTGCCGCCGCCCTGGACGAAGTGCACCATCTCGACGCGGTCGCCGGGCTCGAGGCGCCGGTCGGCCCAGGTCTCGCGCGGCAGGATCGCGCCGTTGAGCTCGACCGCCACGGCGCGCGGATGGCGGCCCAGCTCGGTGACGAGGTCGAGGACGCTGGCGCCGGGAGTCAACGGGCGGGCTTCGCCGTTGAGCAGGATGGTGCTCAAAGCAGGTGCTTGAGCTCGGCGCGCCCGATCGGCGAGACGGCGGTGATGATGAGCGCCGCCGTGCCGCGGCCGAGCGCCGGGATCTCGAAGGCGAGGGCCACCGCCCCGCGCTCGTCGGTGCGGCCGGCGGCCAGGGCGCGCGGCTCGGCGACGGTCGAGATCATCCGCACCGAGACCTGCGTCCCGGGCACCGGCTGGCCGCTCTTGCTCGATTGGGCGCGCAGCGCCAGCTCCACCCGCCGCCCGGCGGCGAGGTCGGAGTCCCCCTCGACCGAGAGGAAGAGCTGCTCCTGGTCCGCCTCGTTGGTCAGGTACTCCAGGATCACCTGGTCGAGCGAGCGCTCCGCGGCGCGCTCGGCGGCCGGGGGGCGTGGGACGGCAGGGGCGAGGGGCGGCGGCGCCACAAGGGGGCCGGTGCCCAGCCCGGCGGGACGGACCAGCGGGCCGGTGCCCGCCGAGCGCAGCGGCGGCGGCGCCGGGGCGGCGTCGAGCGGCACCGGCGCCGGCGAGCGGTCGAGGTGCCCCTCGCCCACCTTGTCGGCGAACTTGCCGTGGCGGATGGCCGCGATCATGGTGCGGTGCTGGTGGTCCATCATCGCCATGACCGACTTCTCGTCCTTCCCCTCCGCCAGCAGGTCGGCGTAGCTCGTCCGCTTGCTCGCCAGCACCTGACCGCCGACGTAGACCAGGCTCTCGATGAGCGGGTTGCCGACCCCCTTGTCCTCGGTCTGGACGTGGAAGAGGACGTCGTTGTGACGGACGTCGGTGTTGTACCCGGTGATCATGCGGGCTGGTCTGGCGGGGGGTGCGTCGTGCGGGGACACTGCGCTCGGGGGATTCTACACTGAGGTGCCGCTCGCGCCGCTTTACGCGACAAATAGCCTGCGGCGAGTAGAATCGCGGCACAGGAACCCGAGCATGAGCCGCCTCCCCGTCCTCCGCGCCACGCCCCCCCTGCCGGGGGCGCCGCCGCGCGTCGCCCCGCCCGCGGCGGAGGCCGACCCGACGCGGCTCGTCGACGCCTTCGGGCGCCGGCTCACCTACCTGCGGGTCTCGGTCACCGACCGCTGCAACCTGCGCTGCACCTACTGCCTGCCCGAGGACGCCGAGTTCCCCTTCGGCGACCGCGACTTCCTGGCGCCCGAGGAGATCGAGACGATGGTCGGCGCGCTGGTGCGGCTGGGGATCCGGCGGGTGCGGCTGACCGGCGGCGAGCCGCTGGTGCGGAAGGACATCCTGGAGATCGCGCGCCGCCTGAAGGCCCTGCCCGGCCTCGACGACCTCTCGCTCTCGACCAACGGCACCGAGCTGGCGCGGCTGGCCGCGCCGCTCAAGGCGGCCGGGGTGGACCGGGTCAACGTCAGCCTCGACAGCCTCGACCCGGAGCGCTTCCGGGAGGTGACCCGGCGCGGCGACCTGTCGGAGGTCTGGGCGGGGATCGAGGCGGCGCTGGCGGCCGGGCTCGACCCGGTCAAGCTCAACGCGGTGCTCCTGGCCGACGGCGACCCGGCGGACCTCGACGCCCTGGTGGACCTGACGCTCACCCGCCCGCTCACCGTCCGCTTCATCGAGATGATGCCGACGGCGAGCAATCGGCACCTGCAGCCGGGGCGGTTCCTCTCGGCCGACGCGGTCAAGGCGCGGGTGGAGGCCCGCCACGGCGCCCTCGTGCCCTTCGCCACCCCGCACCACCGGACCGGGCCGGCGAAGGCCTACCGCATCCCGGGGGCGGCCGGCGCGGTGGGGTTCATCACCCCGCTCTCCCACACTTTCTGCGCCGACTGCAACCGCCTGCGCCTGACCTCGCGCGGCGAGCTCCGCCTCTGCCTCTTCGCCGACCGCGTCGACCCCCTCCGCCCGCTCCTCGCCGCCGCCGACCCCGGCGCCGCCCTGGAGGCCGAGATCCTCCGCCTGCTGGAAGAGAAGCCCGCCGAGCACATGCTCACCCAGGGCAACTACGGCAACCTCGTCAGCTTCATGGAAATCGGGGGCTAAGCCCCCCTCGTAACGATCGGCCCGCCGCGTCGCCTGTAGCGGCGACGTGGACAGGACTGCGCACGGAGCCGCGGCGCGGAGCGCCGCGGGTGCGGGAGGGGCCGCGGATGCAGACCTTGCGGGGCAGAGTCGTGGTGCGGGAGAGCGGAGCGCCGCTGCCCGATCTTCTCGTCGTCGCCTACGAGATCGAGGCCGGGGCGGCGCGGAACGCCAAGGAGGGCCCGGAGGACGAGGCGCCGGTCCAGCGCGGCCGGCGTCTCGGCTCGGCGCTCACCGGGGCCGACGGCCGCTTCGAGCTGCGCTACGCGCCGCGACGCAGGCTCTTCGGCGCGTCTCCGGCCGTCGCTCTCGAGGTGCAGGCGCCCGAGGACGAGCCGTTCGTCACGTCGCACCCCCTCCACCGCTCCCACCCTCTGCGGCCCGCGGCCGGCGCCGAGGAGGAGCTCCTCCTCCGCGTCCGCTCGGCGCGCCTCCTCGCCGCCGGCGCCGTGCCGCCGGGCGGCGCGCAGGAGGCCGCGGCGGCCGCGAGCGCGGATCTCCTGGCGCGGATGCGCGCCCTGCGGGCACCGGCACGCGGCGCGGCAGGCGAGCCGGACGACCGGCCTGCTCGACCGGCCCCTGTGCCCGATCGCCCGCGGGGCGAGCCCGCCCAGCGCCCCCGCCCACCCCTCGGGTTCGACCTCCGCGCTCCGGTTCATGTCCACGGCCGCGACGTCGCACCCGGAGCCGCTCTGGCCTACGACCCCGAGACGCGCGGCTTCCGCTTCCGCGAGGGCGCCGGAGCAGCACCCCAACCGGTGGCCTTCGGCGGCGTCCGCTGGGCCGAGCCGGACGCCGCCCTGGCCGCCGCCGGCGGGGCCGCGTTCCAGCTCGATCCCGAGCGCCGGGTCGTGCACCTGCTGGTGCCGCGCTCGTCGGCGGCGCTCGCCGCGCCCGAGACCGGTCCCGAGGCGGCGGCCGCCGCGGGCGGCGGAGCCGGTCCCGGCCCGCTCTACACCTGGTACCGCACGCGCCGGCCGGTGGTCGCCCCGCCGGCCCCGGAAGGCGAGGGAGGAGACGACTGATGCCCGCCGAGAACGCAGGACCCGGCACCGACCTCGGCCACTTCGCGGAGGAGCTGGGGCGCCTGCGGCCAACGCTCGACCCGCCGGATCTCTCGCACCACACGCTCGACGACGTCGCCGTCCACGACTTCGCCTTCTACGACTTCCTGCTGCCGGTCGGGCAAGGCTACGAGACGCCGGCAGAGGCGGCCGGCGACGCCGCCGCGGGGCTGACCGACGAGTCGCTGCTCTACCTCCGCCCGCTCGAAGAGAACGGCGCCTCCGAGGCGCAGCTCGCCCAGGTCACCGGGCTCCTGCTGATCATCGAGCGGGCGGCCTGGCGAGCGATCCGCGACCTCGTCTACTGGGACCGCCGCCGTGCCGTCCTGCACACGTTGCTCGACACGATCTACTTCCGCCACCGGGACCATGGGCTGCGCGACGCCGCGCTGCCGCAGTTGCTGAGCGCGTATGCGGAGCTCACCAGCCGCGGCGGCAACGCCGCCACGCTCGAGGACCTCCTCTACCGCGCGCTGCTGCGGAAGATCGAGGACTGGCGCCCGTTCTTCCCCTACAACGAGCCCTTTCCGCTGCTCAACTTCCTCGTCGAGTTCGACCACCTGGCCAAGGCGGCGCTGGCCTCCCTCGAGCCCGACCCGGTCGCCTCCGACCACCCCTTCGAAATCTTCCCGCCGCGCTCGATCAACCTCGGGCTGCGCATCGTCTACCGCCAGCACTGGCGGCCGCTGGGTCGGCAGAAGGGGGAGGTGGTCCGCACCGTCCCGCTCGGCCCCGGCCAGCGGGAGCGGGTGGTGACCAAGATCGTGCGCCGCCGCAAGCAGGTCAGCACGCTCGAGACCGTCACCGCCGCCGAGACCACGACCGAGACCACCGACTCGACCAAGGACTCCTCGGAGGTCGTGCGCGAGGCGAGCGACACCTTCCGCTGGAACCAGGACCTCACCGTCGAAGGCAAGTTCTTCGGCATCGGCGCCCGGTCGCAGACCACGCTCGGCGGCAACCAAGAGGAGAAGAGCCGCCGCACCAGCTCGCACCTCAGCGAGTCGATGCAGAAGACCGCGAGCAAGATGCGGCGGGAGACGAAGGTCGTGGTCTCGACCGAGGCCGAGGAGACCGTCGAGCACGAGAGTTCCTCGGAGATCGTCAACCCCAACAACGAGATCGCGATCACCTACGAGTACCACCGCATGCAGCACCAGTACGAGGTCTGGACCTACCTCGGCGAGGTACAGTCGGTCCTCTTCGTCGCCGAGCACGTCCCCACGCCCGGCGAGATCGACGACGCCTGGATCCGGCGCCACGATTGGATCCTCGCCAAGGCGCTGCTGGACGAGTCGCTGCGGGCGGTGCTCAACGAGCTGATCCAGGACGTCGAGGAGGACGACGCGCTCGGGGTCGCCCCGGGCGCCGCCGACAACCCGTTCCGCGGCATGCTCCAGACGGCCACCGGCAAGTTCGCCCAGTTCAACGAGGCGGCCGCCGCCAACCAGGCGCTGACCCTCCCCGACATCTACGCCGAGCCCCTCCGCGCCTTCCGTCAGCACCTCCAGGACTCCACCGCCCGCGACCGCGCCAACCGCCTGCGCGGCATCCGGCGGGGGCGGCTGCGCCGGCACCTGCGCGACCACGTCCTCCATTACTGCCGGGCGATCTGGGCGCACGAGGACGCCGACCAGCGCATGCTGCGCTACAAGAAGGAGAACCGGCGCGTGCCGCTGGCCTGGCTGCCCGACTTCCAGGGGGGCTGGGCACCGGCCGGCGGCGACGCTCCGCTCTGGGAGCTGATCGATCCCACCGGGCCGCTCGGCTTCGTCGGCAACTACGCCGTCTTCGCCGTGCACGCGCTGCCCGAAGGGCCGCGCCGCGAGCCGGCGTTCGAAGTGGAGGTGCCGGGCGGGCACGTCGATCCTTTCCCGTTCCCACCGCTGCGCCTGGAGCACGTCTTCGCCATCCTGCGCGGTCCCTACGTCGGGCCGGACCGGCGGCTGCGCGATCCGGCGCTCGACGCCTTCCGGCACGAGGCGCAGGAGGTCGCGGCGCAGAATCCGGCGCTGCTGGCGGCGCCGCCGCAGGACCTGGTGATCGACGTGCTCTCCTATCTCCCGGCGCTGGGCAAGCCGTTGGCGCGGCCGGACGGCCTCGTCGCCTACGCTCCCGACCGGCTGGCCCGCGGCGCGCTGAGCGTCGAGGAGTACGCCCTCTACCTCTACCGCCGCAACGGCACGCGGCGGTTCCTGGTGGACTCCAACAACCTCTACCTGCGGATCGACGCCGGCGAGGGGGCCGCGCTGGAGCCCTTCAAGCGGGCCCACCGCTACATCGACGTGCTCAAGGCCTGGGCGGACCTCAGGACGGCGGAGGCCAAGAACGAGCGGCGTCAGGCCCTCCTCGACGAGCCCGCCGCCTACGACCCGGACATCGCCAAGGTGATCGTCGTGGGCGCCGGCGCCGGGTCGGCCGGGGACCACGCCGCCTGGCACGACGCGGTCGGCGACGAGCCGTCGCCGCCCGCCGGCGGCGGCGGCGACAACGGCGACGACGACGACGACGACGGCTAGGCGCCCGAGCGACCCGGAGCGCGTCGATTGTCGGCCCCCTTCATCGGCAACGGCGAGCGGGGGACACCGCTCGACCTCGCGGCGGCTGCCGCACGGCTCGTCGAGGTGGCGCGCATCGCCTACGGCGAGGCCAAGCTCGCGCCCCTCCCGCGCAGCGCCGCCGGGGCCCCCTTCGCCGCGCTCTGGAGCGCCGTCCTGTCGCGGGTCTACCGCGCGCCGTCGCCGGAGACGAGCGGTCTCGCCTACCTCGCCGACCTCGTCCCCCTGGCCGAGGCGACCCAGCGCCAAGCGCTCGCCTGGTTGAGGACGACGCTCGACGACCACCGCGTCACGCTGGACCGCCTCGAGGCGCGGCTTCGCGAGCCCGGCACCCTCGCCGGGCTGCGCGGCGCCGCGACGCAGTATTTCCAGGTCCTCGCCGCGCTGCCGGCGAAGGTCATCAAGTTCCCGGTCCAGGTGGGGGGGCGGGCCCCGGCCGGCCAGGAGTTCGAGCCGCCGGCGGCGCGCGAGGCGCGCGAGCGGGAAGCGGCGGCGCTGCTCGACGACGAGCTGGCGCGCATCCTCGGCGCCCACCCGCGCCGCCTCGAGATCTTCCGCTCCCTCGCCGACGGCGAGGAGGCGGCGCGCGCCACGCTCGACGGCGTCTTCCTCGACGCCCGCAGCGGCATCGACCGCTTCGGCGCCAGCCTGGAGGCTTCCCACGAGCACGTCTGGCGCTACCCCCCGATCGTCTTGAGCGGCCTCGCGGAGCTGGGGCTGCTCGGCCACCCGGCGATCGACCCTCAGCTCTTCGCGCGCTTCATGGTGGAGCAGGCCCGCCTGCGCAGCGAGGACGTATGGGACCAGCTCTTCCTCACCGCCGGCATGGCCGTGGCGGTGGCGGGGGTGGTCGTCGCCGGGCCGGTCGGCGTCGTGCTCGTGGCCCTCGACACGGCGATCTCGGGCATGGCCGCCTACCGCGCCTACGAGCGCGCGCAGGAGAACCAGATGGCGGCGGCCGCCTCGGCCCTACGCGAAGGGCGGCCCCTGACCGACCGGCCGAGCGACTACGGCGACGCCCTGCTCGCCGGCGCGGCGGCGCTCCTTTCGGCGGTGCAGTTCCTGGGCGCCGGCGTGCGTCTCTACCGCCAGACGAAAGCGGCGACCGAGGTGACGACCGAAGCGCTCGAGGCGGTGACCGCCGCCGAGCGGACGCTGGATCCGGGCGTGGCGGCGCCGCGGCAAGTGGCGCGCGAGGCCGAGGCCGCACGGGAGACCCGGGCGGCCGGCGAGGCGCTCCCCGAGCGGGGCTTCACGCCGACCGACGAGGGGCGCGGCCTCTCCCGCGGCAGCGCCGAGAACGCGGCCCCGGTCGAGCTGGAGACGCCGCTGGAGGCTCTCGGCCACACCCGCGGCACGCCGCCGGCCTCCCGCTCGACCTCCAAAGTCACGGGACTGGAGAGCGGCCCGCAACGTCGCCGGCCGCGCGAGGTCGGCGAGGCGACGCAGCGGAAGCGCGAGCGCGAGCAGCAGCTCGCCCGCCTGCGCCAGCTCGAAGACAACGGGATCGTCCCTCCCGGAACCGAGCTGACCGGACCGACCGGCGGCCGGCGCGTCGTGCGCGAGGAGTCGCTCCACGGCATCCCGCTCGCCGAGCTCTGGAAGCGGATCCGCGGCAAGAGTCCGACCCGGCAGCTCCGCCAGTGGGCGCAGCGGAAGCTCCCCGTCGGCTCGCCGGACCCCGCCTTCCCGGGGCGAATCGTCGACGGCGCAGCGCAGGCCGACCACATCATCCCCGTGGACCGCATCCGGGAGCTGCCGGGGTTCGCCCAGCTCGACCAGGCGGACCAGCTCCGGGTGCTCAACACGACCGAGAACTTCGAAGCCTTGAGCCCGCTCGCCAATCGGTCCAAAGGACAGCGGCTGCCCAGCGAGTGGGCCGGCCACAAGGGACTCGACCTGCCGGTGGACGAGGCCTACCTCCGCGCCCTCGTGCAGAAGGAGCACGAGCTCTTCCCGCTGCTGCAGGAACGGATCAACGAGCTGCTGCGCGCCAGGTACACGCGGGCCGCCGCCGCCCGCTGAGACGCCGGCTCTTGGGTCCGGCCGGTCCGGCGTGGCACAATGGCTCCGACCTTCGGGGCGGACCCGCCCCGATTCACCCCTAGCGATCTCGACTGGAGGAGAACCAATGGCTCAGCCCACCACTGCCGAGCGCACCGAGACGCGGACGCTCGTTCACTACGAGGTCAAGGAAGGCGTCGCCTACCTGACCCTCGACGATCCCCCGGCCAACACCTACACCCACCAGATGATGCGCCAGCTCGACGAGGCCATCCTGGAGGCCCGCTTCGACCCCGACGTCCACGTCCTGGTCCTGACCGGCACCGGCCAGAAGTTCTTCTGTGCCGGCGCCAACATCTCGATGCTGCAGGGCGCCGATCCGGTCTTCAAGTACTACTTCTGCCTGCACGCCAACGAGACCCTGAACCGCCTCGAGCAGACCCCGAAGCTGGTCGTCGCCGCCCTCAACGGCCACACCGTCGGCGGCGGCCTCGAGATCGCCATGGCCGCCGACCTGCGGATCGCGAAGAAGGACGCCGGCAAGGTGGGTCTGCCCGAGATCACCCTCGGCGTCCTGCCCGGCACCGGCGGCACCCAGCGGCTGGTGCGCATCGTCGGCAAGAGCAAGGCGATCGAGCTGATGACGACCGGCCAGCTCATCTCCTTCGAGGAGGCGCAGGCGCTGGGCATCGTCAACCACGTCTACGCCGAGGAGGGCGGCGCCTTCCTCGACCAGGTCCACGCCTTCGCCAAGAGCTTCTGCCCGCCGCAGCGCGCCGCCAAGGCGGTGGGGCGGATCAAGCGGTCGGTGCAGACCGGCGCCGAGATCCCGTTCGAGACCGCCCTCGCCCTCGAGCGCGAGCTGCAGCAGCAGCTCTTCCAGAGCGAGGACGCCAAGGAGGGGCTCAACGCCTACGTCGAGAAGCGGCAGCCCCGCTTCAAGGGGTACTGATGGCGACCGAGACGCAGGCGGCGCCCGCCGCCACCCTCCCCCCCTGCAAGCTCTGGATCGGCGGCGCGTGGGTGGACGCCGCGAGCGGCGCCACCTTCACCAGCGAGAACCCGGCCACCGAGGAGCCGCTCTGCGAGGTGGCCGCGGCCGGCGCCGCCGACGTCGACCGCGCCGTCGAGGCCGCCCGCGAGGCCCTCTCCGGACCCTGGGGGACGATGTCGGCGCGCGAGCGCGGCACCCTCCTGTGGAAGATCGCCGACGCCCTGGAGGCGCGCAACGCCGACTTCGCCCGCCTCGAGACCCTCGACAACGGCAAGCCGATCTTCGAGTCGCGCTACGTCGACGTGCCGGCGGCGGTGGACGCCCTGCGCTACTTCGCCGGCTGGGCCGACAAGATCGCCGGCGAGACCCTGCCCAGCCACGGCCCGTTCGTCCTCACCTACACCCTGCGCGAGCCGGTCGGCGTGGTGGCCGCCATCACCCCCTGGAACTTCCCGCTCATCCAGGCGCTGTGGAAGATCGCCCCCGCTCTCGCCTGCGGCAACACCGTGGTCCACAAGCCGGCCTCCTACACGCCGCTGACCGCCCTCAAGTTCGCCGAGCTGGCGAGCGAGATCGGGCTGCCGCCCGGAGTGCTGAACGTCGTCCCCGGCGGCGGCGCGGAGGTGGGCAACGCCCTGGTCGCCCACCCGCACGTCGCCAAGATCAGCTTCACCGGCTCGACCGAGGTCGGCAAGCAGGTGATGCGCGGCGCCGCCGACACCATGAAGCGGCTCACCCTGGAGCTGGGCGGCAAGTCGCCCAACATCGTCTTCGCCGACGCCGACCTCGACGCCGCGGTCAAGGGGGCCTACAACGGCATCTTCTACGGCAAGGGCGAGGTCTGCGCCGCCGGCTCGCGGCTCTTCGTCGAGAAGTCGGTGCACGGCGAGCTGCTCGAGCGCCTGGTCGAGCGGACGAAGAAGCTCGAGCCCGGCGACCCGCTGCACCCGAAGACCCGCCTCGGGGCCCTGGTCTCCGGCAAGCAGCGCGAGACGGTGCTCTCTTACGTCGAGGCCGGGCGGCGGGAGGGGGCGAAGGTGGTGGCCGGCGGCGAGGCGGCGAGCGTCGGCGGCAAGGGGTACTTCATGCAGCCGACCATCCTCGACGACGTCACCAGCGAGATGACCGTGGCGCGCGAGGAGATCTTCGGCCCGGTCCTGGTCGCCATCCCCTTCGAGAGCGCCGACGAGGCGGTGGCGCAGGCCAACGCCTCGATCTACGGCCTGGCGGCGGGTGTCTGGACGCGCGACGTCGGCAAGGCGCACCGGGTGGCCCGGGCGCTGCAGGCCGGCACCGTCTGGATCAACCAGTACAACTGGTACGACTCCGGCGCCCCCTTCGGCGGCTACAAGCAGAGCGGCTTCGGCCGCGAGCTGGGGCGGCAGGCCCTGGAGTACTACACCGAGGTCAAGTCGGTCTTCGTCGGGAAGTAGCGGTGGCGCCGGACGACATCGTCCTCGCCGCGCCGGTGCGGACGCCGATCGGCAAGTTCGGCGGCGCGCTGGCGGCCCTCTCGGCCGCCGACCTCGGCACCGCCGCGGCCAAGGCCGCGCTCGAGCGGGCCGGCTGCGAGCCGGCGCGGGTCGATCAGGTGATCTTCGGCCACGCCCGCCAGGCCGGGGGCGGCCCCAACACCGCGCGCCAGATCGCCCACCGCGCCGGCGTGCCGGTCGACCGCCCGGCCTACACCGTCAACCAGGCCTGCGGCTCGGGCCTGCAGGCGGTCCTCTGCGCGGCGCGCACCATCCTGACCGGCGAGGCCGAGGTGGTGCTCGCCGGCGGCACCGAGAGCATGTCGAACACGCCGTACCTGCTGCCGCGCGCCCGCTGGGGGTATCGCCTGGGGCACGCCGAGGTGGTGGACGGCATGTACCGCGACGGCTTCGACGACCCCCTCTCCGGCCTGGTCATGGGCGAAACCGCCGAGGAGCTGGCGGTCGAGGCCGGGATCGGCCGCGCGGCGGCCGACGCCTGGGCGCTGGAGAGCCAGGGGCGGGCCGAGCGCGCCTGGGAGCGCGGCCGCTTCGCGCCGGAGATCGTGCCCGTCACGGTGCCGGGCCGGATGGGCGAGGAGCGGATCGACCGCGACGAGCACCCGCGCGCCGGCGTCACCCTCGACTCCCTGGCCCGGCTCAAGCCCGTCTTCCGCGACGGCGGAACGGTGACCGCCGGCAACGCCTCGGGGATCACCGACGGCGCCGCCGCCCTCCTCGTCGCCTCCCGCCGCGCCGCCCGCGAGCTCGGCCTGCCGGTCGTGGCGCGCCTCGCCGGCTGGGAGGTCGTCGGGGTCGAGCCGCGGATCATGGGGATCGGCCCGGTGCCGGCGGTGCGGAAGCTGCTGGGCCGGAACGGCGTCCAGCTCGGCGACATCGACGCCGTCGAGCTCAACGAGGCCTTCGCCAGCCAGGTGCTGGCCTGCTTGAAGGACCTGCCTTTCGACCACGACCGGGTCAACCCCGACGGCGGCGCCATCGCCCTCGGCCACCCGATCGGCGCCACCGGCGCGCGGCTCCTGGTCACCCTCCTCCACGGCCTGCGCGAGCGCGGCGGCCGGCGCGGCATCGCCACCCTCTGCGTCTCCGGCGGCATGGGGCTGGCGGCGCTGGTGGAGATGGAAGAGGAGCGGGCGGCGTGAGCGGCGAGGTCTTGGTCTCGGCGCGCAGTACCCAGAAGGCGTCCACCTACGTCGCCGCCCTGCGGGCGGTGGAGGTGCCGGCGGAGCGGATCCGTGTCATCACCCCGGAGGGCAGCAGCGACGGCCTCCGCGAGCTGGCCGCGAGGGCCGCCGGCCTGGTCCTCTGCGGCGGCCCGGACGTGGACCCGGCGCTCTACGGCGAGGCGACGCGGCCCGACGCGCAGGTGGAGGTCAAACCCGGCCTCGACGCTCAGGAGTGGGCGCTCCTCGACGGCGCCCGCGGCGCGCGCGTGCCGGTCTGGGCGGTCTGCCGCGGCATGCAGGTCGTCAACGTCTACCTCGGCGGCACGCTCTGGCAGGACCTCCCCACCCAGCTCCCCTCCGGGATCGACCACGACCAGGACACGCCTCCGGACCTGCTCGCCCACGAGCTGCGTGTCGTGGCGCCGGAGACGGCGCTCGGGGCGCAGCTCGGCGGCGAGCCGCCGCTGGTCAACAGCCGCCACCACCAGGCGGTCAAGGACCTCGCCCCCGGGCTGGTGACCGCCGCGGTCGCCCCCGACGGCCTGATCGAGGCCTGCGAGCTGCCGGCGGACACTGGCTGGTGGCTGCGCGCCGTCCAGTGGCACCCCGAGGACCTCGTCCCTCTGCCGCCGCAGCGCGAGCTCTGGCGCGTCTTCGCGCAGCGGGCGCTCGGCGCGCAATGAGCGAGGGCGTCGTCCTGGCCCGCGACGGGCGGGTCGCCACCCTCACCCTCGACCGCCCGCCGCTCAACGTCCTCGACCTCCCGACCCTGGAAGCCCTGCGCGCCGCCGCCGAAGGGCTGGCGCGCGCGGAGGGGCTCCAGCTCGTCGTCGTGCGCGGCGCCGGCGGGCGGGCGTTCTCGGCCGGCGTCGCCGTCCAGGACCACACCCGCGACAAGATCGCTGCCGCTCTCCCCGCCTTCCACGCCGCGATCCGCGCGATCCACGCCCTGTCGGCGCCGACCCTCGCCGCCGTCCAGGGCCACTGCCTCGGCGGCGGCCTCGAGCTGGCCCTCGCCTGCGACTGGGTCCTCGCCACCGACGACGCCCGCTTCGGCCAGCCCGAGATCCTCCTCGGCTGCTTCCCGCCGGTGGCGGCGGCCCTCCTGCCGCGGCGGGTGGGCGAAGGGCGGGCGCTGGAGCTCCTCCTCACCGGCCGCACCTTCGACTGCGATGAGGCGGAACGGCTGGGATTGGTGACCTGGCGGGCGGGCGACGACCTGGAAGCGGCGCTGGCACGGGTGACCTCCGACCTCCTGGAGCGGAGTGCCGCCGTGGCGCCCCTGCTCAAGAAGGCGGTCAGGGCGGGGAGCGAGCGGCCTTTCGACGCCGCCCTCGCCGAGGCCGAGCGGATCTACTTGGAAGAGCTGACGGCCACCGAGGACATGGAAGAAGGCATCGCCGCCTTCCTCGCCAAGCGCCCCCCGGCCTGGCGGCACCGCTAGGGACTCCCCGGACCTCGGGAAGACCCTCCCGGCCGTCGGGAAAGCTTTCCCAGCCGTCGGGATAACTTTCCCGGCCATCGGGAAAGCTTTTCCGGCGATCGGGATAGCTTTCTGGACCATCGGGAAAGCTTTCCCGATAATCGGGATAACTTTCTTGGCAGTCAGGATAGCTTTCCGGGCCGCCGGGATAGCTTTCCCGACCATCGGGATAACTTTCCCGGCCGTCGGGATAGCTTTCCCGGCGGCTCGGATAACTTTCCGGACGGCCGGGACGACTTTCCCGACAGCCGGGACGATCCGCCCGGCCGCTCCGCCGGTCCGCCCGGGTGTCGCGGATGATCCGCCGAGCCCCCCGATCGTCCGCGGCGGCGAGCGGGAGGGCTCGCGCCTCCTGCCCTTGCAGGAGCGGGTTACCGGACGAGTTCTCGAACCGGACAGGGATCGTCTGGCAGCCCCAGTCGGGACAGCCGCGGGTGACGTCGAAGTGGAGGTGCAGGCCCGCCGCTTGGTCACTCCTGGACCAGCCCCTGAAAGAGGTCCCGCGGCTCTGGGGTCGTGGACCGCCAGATCTCCTCCCAGGCGTCGTGCCAGTGATAGAACCGCCCCGCATTGAACTTCTTGATTCCCTCCCAGAACAGCCGCCGCTGTTCCTCGGCGCTCAGGTCCGAGTAGAGGACTCTCTAGCCGTCGGCCAAAACAGTGAGCTTACAGTGCGAGACGGACTAGACTCACTCTTATACTTTCTACAGGAAGGCAGGAAGAGCCGCTTCCGATGGATGCCTCTCAGCTCGCCCGAGCGCTCGCCGAATTCCTTGCTCCACTACTGCCCGATCTCGTGAGCGCGGGGGGGCTGGGTGAGAAAAAGGTCGGCGTGGAGAAGGGCGGCGAATTCGACACCGAGACTCTGCAGCAGGGCGAGAGACTTTGGACGAGGCTCTGGCCATTGATCGGGGCCAAGCCCCAAGCTGTCGAGGTGGCGCAGGATCTCTCGGTGACGCCGCAGGATCCGGATCTCAAGGCGGCGCTGCGGGTCGAACTGCGGAAAATCCTGGATAGCGACGCGGGTCTCGCCGCCGAGATGGCGCAGCTGTTCGCTGCGAACTCTCCGGGAGATACGAACTACCGCGTCCTGCTGCGCGGCTCGGGAGCGTTGGCGCAGGGGGAAGGCAATGTGGTGGCCAGCGGCCTGAGCAGGGCCGCAGGGCGGGATCTCATCGAGAATCAGACGATCATCGGCGGCATGCCAGCGGCCGACACCGGTGAAGCGGCCCTCCGCGACGCCTATCTCCGGCGCGTAGCGGAGCAGACCGGGTTCATTTCGCTGGCTGCAGCGGAGTCCGCCCCGGCACCCGATTCCGAAGCTCGGCTGAATCTCGAGGCCGTCTACACTGCGTTGTCGACCCGGGCCGAGCACGCCGCCGCCGACGAGCGGGGAGACCGGATGGCATCTCGTCCTTCCTCCGCTCTCGAGGAAATGAATCGACATGAGCGCCTTGTCCTCCTAGGAGAGCCAGGCAGCGGCAAGAGCACGTTCGTGAGCTTTGTCGCCCTCTGCCATGCGGGCGAGGTGCTCGGCCTGCCGGGGATTAACTTGGAACGGTTGACAGCGCCGCTGCCGGATGAGCAGGGCCATGCCGAGAGAGAGCGACAGCCCTGGGACCACGGTCCTCTCCTGCCAGTGCGGGTCGTGCTGCGTCATCTCGCGACGAAGCTTCCGGAGCGAGGCCGCAAGGCGACGGCCCAGGACCTCTGGGACGCTCTCGAGCGCGATCTGCGAGAGGCCGGCTTCGGTGAATATTGCACCTTCCTCAAGCGGGAGCTGCTCACCCGCGGTGGTCTCCTGCTGCTCGACGGCCTCGACGAGGTGCCCGAGGCCGACACCCGGCGCGATCAGATCCGCCAGGTGGTCGAGGCCTTTGTCGAAGGGTTCGGCAAATGCCGCGTGCTCCTCACGAGCCGCTCCTATGCCTATCGCAACCAGAGGTGGCGTCTGCCGGGATTCTCTGAGGCCGTGCTCGCACCCTTCGGCACGGGCCAGATCCGCCGCTTCGTTCGCGCCTGGTACGCGCACCAAGCGGCTAAAGGACAACTTGTACCCAAAGATGCGTCGGCGCAGGCCGCGCAGCTCGAACGGTCCATCCTCGGCAATCCCCGGTTGCGAGAGCTAGCGGAGCGTCCGCTGCTGCTGACTTTGATGGCCAACCTTCACGCCTCGCGTGGGGGCGAACTGCCGCAGCGGCGTGAGGAACTCTACGCCGAAGCCCTGGAGCTGCTACTCAGTTCATGGGAGAGGCAGCGCGTAACCCTGGACACAAACGGGAAGCCCCACCCGAGTCTCACGGAGTTCCTGGACACCGGTATGGAGAAGGTCCGCGGGGCCCTCCAGCAACTAGCCTACGAGGTCCATACGGCGCAGGCGGGGGCCGCCGGCACGGCAGATATCGACGAGGGCAGGCTGGTGGCGCTGCTAATGCACTTGAGCCGCAACCCGGAAGCCAATCCCAAGCGTCTGGTGGAATACTTGCGCGACCGGGCCGGGATTCTCGAGTCCCGCGGCGTGGGGGTGTACACGTTCCTCCACCGCACCTTCCAGGAATATTTGGCCGCCTGCCATCTGACCGGAGATTCATTTCCCGACCGGGTGGCGGGGCTGGGACGGGCGGAGCACGACCGCTGGCGAGAGGTCGTGCTGTTGGCGGGAGCGAAGGAGGCCCGCCGATCTGCGGCGACGGTATGGAGCCTGGCGGAAGCGCTCTGTTGGCGGGAACCTGACGACCGAGCAGCAGGTGCGGCGGACGCCTGGGGAGCCCAGCTCGCCGGACAGCTCCTAGCCGAGTCGGCCGACCTGGAGACCGTAAGCGAGCCGAACCGGCTCAAGCTTGAGCGCATCCAGCGGTTCCTCCTCCGTCTCATCCGCGACGGTCGCCTCGGTTTCGCTGCCATCGAGCGGGCGCAGGCGGGTACGAGCCTCGCCCGGCTGGGCGATTCCCGCTTCGACCCGGAGCTTTGTTACCTGCCGCGGGAGCCGGCGCTGGGCTTCGTCGAGCTGCCCGCGGGGGCCTTTCTGATGGGCAGCGACAGAGCGCGAGACGCCGACGCCTGCGACGACGAGATGGCGCCACACTACGTGCAGGTCGCCGACTGCGCCCTCGCACGCTATCCGGTGACAGTGCAGCAGTTCGCCGAGTTCGTGGAGCGGAGTGCGTACGAACTCGAAAATCGCAAGTGCCTCGCGGGCCTGCTGAACCAGCCGGTGGTCTACATCACCTGGTATGACGCCCTCGCGTACTGCCGATGGTTGGGAGAGCGCCTGCGCGAGCTGGCCGGCCGGCGGTTGAGCGAGCCACTGGATCGCGAGAGACGTGACTTTTGGCAACGCCTCGCGGATGGGGAATGGCGGGTGTCGTTGCCGTCAGAGGCGGAATGGGAAAAGGCAGCCCGGGGAACCGACGGCAGAATCTATCCTTGGGGAGACTGGGTGGACGCCGACCGCGCCAGCTTCGGGTTGACTGGGATCGGCAGGCCGAGCCCCGTCGGCTGTTTCCCCGGCGGCGCGAGCCCCTACGGCTGCGAGGAGATGGCCGGCAACGTGTGGGAGTGGACGCGCAGCCTTTGGGGAGAGGACCCCCTGGAGATTGCGTTCAAGTACCCCTACGATTTGGCGGACGGACGGGAGGACCTGGAGGCTCCCGCGACCGTGTTCCGCATTGTGCGCGGGGGCTCGTATGTTCGCACCCCTCGGTACATCCGCTGCGCTTACCGTTCCTGGTACGACCCTGGAGTGCGGGACGGAGGGATCGGGTTCCGCGTCATGCTGCACCACCCTCCATGATCACCTCCCATCGCGCACGGTTTAATCGCAGCTTCGATGCCGCCGCAGTACAACGGATCCGCGACCAGATCGCCACCGCCACTGGTGAAGAGATCACCTTTCCACTCGCCGCGAGCCCGGTCTTCGTTTCCCGCCGTCTGGCACGTTGGCTCGCTGCCGCTGTGTCGGCGTTCTTCGCGCGTATCCGTTGCGATGATTACCGGAAAGAGGCTGCTAAGTGGGTACCCGAAAAATACCGCGGTGGTGGCCAACGGGGCGATATTCCATCTCTGTCTCAGTTCGATTTCGCCCTCGGCCTCGGAGGCGGTGGAGAGCTCATTCCTCGACTGCTCGAATGCCAGGGCCTGTCCTCGTTCATGGGAGTCGTGCCTTGGTTCGGCCACCTCCTCACTGAGCAAGTGGTCGAGGGGTGCACGCCGTTTCTCAGCTACCGATCGTGGCGGGAGTACTGCGAGCACCTGATTTCCGTCGTCGGAGATTCGGTGCTAGTGGACATCGACGCTTCCCAGCAGCGCTCGCGTACCGATTTTCTGGTCCTGCAGAGTATTGCCGACGTCGAGATTGTCGACCTGACGTGGGATACGCTGCGGCGGCTCGACAGCTCCCGGCGTCGCATCTACTCCCGGGTCCTGCCTGTCGAAACCGAGCTGACCGGGCACGAGGAGGTTTTCCAGGCATTTTGCAGGCAGCCGCGCGATTGGGTTCTGCACCCCGACTGGTTCTTCATGTTAGGTAAACGCAGCTTGCCGTGGCTCCGCGAGGTGTCGGATTTAGTGCCCGAGACGGTCAATCTGACCGCGGAGACCGCATGGGAGTGGGCGGAACGGGTCGACTTCGTTCTCAAGCCGGCTAACGAGGTCGCGGGACGCGGAGTGGTCCTGCACCCGACCCCGGCAGACGTGGAGGCGGCGCTGCGCAGCGGGACTCCGCACGTCCTCCAGGAGAGAGTCCAGCTCGCTCCCTGGGTCCAGCCGCCGGACGGTCCCCGGCTCTTCTGCGAGCTGCGAATGCTTTGCCTGGAGGATCGCCCGGTTGGCTTCTCGTGCCGGCTGACGCGTGATCCGATGTGCAGCGTTGTCAACGGCAAGATGCCTCCGTGGTGTGGCACTACCGTGGGACTGGTTCCCAAGAAATAGCACTGTCGGCGAGAAAGGAGACAGCAATGGACTTCGCAGCGTTGGCCCGTGAAGTGACCGGCCTGCTCGTGCCGCTTCTGCCGTACCTCGAGCAGGCGGGAGGGAAGATGGCGGGAGAGATCGCTCACAAGGTGGGCGAGAGCGTGTGGGAAGGAGCGAAGGCGCTCTGGGGTCGGCTCAAACCGCAGGTGGCGGCGAAGGAGAGTGGGCGCGCCGCGGTGGAGGAGGTGATCCGGCGGCCCACGGATCCGCGAGCTCAGGGAGCCCTCGAACTCCAGGTCGAGGAGCTTCTTGTCGCCAATCCGAGCTTCGCGGAGGAGATCGCGAGATTGCTCGAGGCGGCCGGTCCGCACGCATCGTGGGCCCACCTCGAAGGAGATGGCGCCATTGCCCAAGGAACCCGAGCCGTGGCTGCCGCGAATAGCAGCATCGCAGCGGGTGGCGATGTGGTCTTTGGTGGCCCTTCGCCGGGGGACCTCGAGAAACGACGTGGTGATTCGTAGACCTGCCGCCGAAGCTCTCTTCGCGCGCGATCGGCTTGCGGACGCCGCTCTCCAGCAGCGAGTCGAAGAGTTCGGCAGGCAGGGAGAGGCCGGGGTGGACGTGGCGGTAGCGCTCGCGGAGGCGGCGGAGCTCGACTTCGGGGAGACGGGCGAAGACTTCGACGATCTCGGGGTCGAGCTGCGTGCCCGCCACGCGCTGCAGCTCCGCCACCGCCGCCGCGTGCCCGCGCGCCCGGCGGTAGGGCCGGTCCGAGGTGATCGCGTCGTAGGTGTCCACCACCGCGAAGATCCGCGCCGCCAGCGGGATCGCCGACCCGGCCAGCCCGCGCGGGTAACCCGCCCCGTCCCAGCGCTCGTGGTGCGAGTAGACGATGTCGATCGCCGCCTGCTGCAGGAAACGCACCTCGGCCTCCACGCCGCCGGCCCGCGCGCCGGCGGGCCGCTCGTCGAGGTCGACCCCGGCGCCTTCCCCAGCGCGCTCTTCGAGAGCGAGCTCTTCGGCTACCGCCCCGGCGCCTTCACCGGCGCCGAGCGCGCGAGCGAGGGGCGGGTGGCGCGCGCCGCGGGCGGGACGCTGGTGCTCGACCACGTCGAGGAGCTGCCGCTCGCCGCGCAGCCGAAGCTCCTCCGTCTCGCCTCAGCCACTCCTCCCATTGCCTTATCGTCGCCAGGAGCGAATCCAGCTCCAGCCCGCAGGCACGAGGCGCGAACGCCTCGAGCCGACACCTCCCCTTCCCGAGCACCCGCCGCGCTGCCGCTGCCTTTCTCGACGTGCGCTGATCATCCGAAGCCTGCGGGAGCTAGAGAATCCCTTAGCCGAGCGCCCCAGCCGCTAGAGTGGGCTCTCGCTTCGTCAGCCGCCGTTGATGCGCGCGATGTTCTGCCTGAACGCCTCCTTGGCGGGGGACGAGAACCATGCCGGCTGGTAGAGAACGACGGGGGCACCGCCGGCCGGGTGAATCCTGAAGCGGAAGACGAAGATCGAAGCTTTCTCGGTAAAGAGCCAAGGGGTCGAGGCGGAGGTCGGCTCGACGCCGGCGGTAACGCCAAGCCATCGGTCGGCGCGATCTCCAGGGCCCGGCTCGCGGGCCGTGTGCTTGAGGGCAGGCGTCCGGTCGTCCACCAGCACCTGGGCGGTATCGCTCGGGAACACCTCCTCCACGACGACACGATCCAAGGCCTTGCCGCTCTTCGCAGTCAGCGAAAACTGCCAGGTGAGAGTCGCTCTCTTGGGCTCGAAGAGCGCAGGCGTGATCGAGAATCCGGCCACCTCGATCTTGAAGGCCCGGTTCTCCGCGGGAATCGGCCCTGCGTCCGTCACGGGCAACGACACGACCTCCCCACCGGCGATCGGAAACTGCATCTCGCGCACCGCGTAGCCCATGTAGGTTCTCGGCTTCCCAGCGGCGGCAAGCAAGACGCTGGCGACGACGAGGAGCGGCAGTCTCAGTTTCATCGTATTCAACCTCGCAGAGAGAACGCCCTCCCGAAGCCAACCCCCTCACGATCGAGCGTCAACGGCGGCCGGCGGGGCGGACCGTGCGCCGGGCACGCGGCCGCGGCGACGACTCCGGCGGAGGCAGCGCCGGGCGCGTAAGTAGGCTCTGCTGCTCCCGGAGCTCGCGGTAGAACGCCCCGAAATCGAAGTTGAGCCGAGCCATCTGCTCCGCGCGCAGTCGATCGAGCTCCTCGACGATGGGGTCGACGGTCATGTCGGTCTCCGAGCAGCATACGGCACGGAAAGGCGGCCGCTCACAGATCAATCGCGCGGCTTCTGCACCTCTTTGGCTTTTTGGATAAGGGTGGAGGCATCCCAGTCCGGCAGCAGGTTTCTTCGTTCCTCGGTGTAGTTTCCTGAGCCGGGGTCATACTGGCGCAGGAATCGGACTGCGTTGGCCCAGCCCAGGGCCTCCACGAGGGCACGAAACCCACGATCCCTCAGCTCACTCTGATTCGTGATCATTGCTTCCACTGGGAGACCTCCTCGATGAATTGAACGGGGTCGGTGACCTTGACCCGAAGCTCGCCTGGCATTCGCGATCCAAGTCTAAGGAGTTGAAGGTCTACGGTGAGAAAAGCAGCGGCGCCAGATAGCTCTGCGCACGCGAGATGAAAGGCATCGAAGGTCTTGAAGCCCCTCGCGTTGATCTCCTCGATGCGCGCGGACAGGTCGGTCTCGTTGAGTGGGATGTCAACTGCCTGCGACAGCAAGAGGCCGACCGCCTCACGGCGGGGCTGGTTCGGGTTGAGGCTGTTCTCCAGAACGAGAGCCGGACTTTGAAGGAGCTCGACGGTGTCGGACGGAAGGGCGAGGATGCTCAGCACAGCCTCGGTCTGAAGCCGGATAAGGGGCTCCTCCTGCAGGTCGAAAGGCCTCTTGAGGCAGCAGAGGTCGAGGTAGACGCGCACGAATGGAGTCTAGCGAAAAGCCCACGGCCGGCTGGAGCCGCCGGGGTAGGATCGCCTGAGCCTATGGGCTCCGTGCGCGAGCAGCTCCAGCAGGTCATCGCCTACCGCTTCGAGCTGGGGCAGTTCTCCTTCTCGGTCGGCGGGGTGATCGCCGCCGTCCTCACCTTCCTCGCCATCTGGGCGCTGTCGCGGGCGATGCAGCGCGCCTTTGCGCGGCACGCGGGGCAGCGCGAGATGCGCAGCCGCGCCGCCTTCTACACGCTCTCGCGCATCGCCACCTACGCGCTGTACGGCATCGGGGTGATGCTCGCGCTGAGCTTCCTCGGCATCCCGACCAGCCGCTTCGCGGTGCTGGCCGCGGCCCTCGGCGTCGGCCTCGGGTTCGGCCTGCAGGCGATCTTCAGCAACTTCATCTCCGGGATCATCCTGCTCTTTGAGCGCAGCGTGCGGGTCGGCGACTTCGTCGAGCTCGAGTCGGGCCTGCACGGCGAGGTGCGGGACATCAACATCCGCTCGACCCTCATCTCGACCAACGACAACGTCGACATCCTGGTGCCCAACTCGGAGTTCGTGGTCGGCCGGGTGGTCAACTGGACGCACGGCGACGTCTCGCGGCGCATGCGCATCCCGTTCGCCATCGCCTACGGCAGCGACAAGGAGCTGGTCAAGAAGGCCGCCCTCGAGGCGGCCGCCGAGGTGCCCTTCACCGTCGCCCTGGAAGGCCCGCGCCGGCCGCAGGTCTGGCTCGTCGGGTTCGGCGACAGCAGCCTCGACTTCGAGCTCGTCGTCTGGCTCACGGCCGAGGCCACCAAGCGGCCGAGCGCGGTCCAGGCCGCGTACCTGTGGGCGCTCGAGACCGCGCTCGACAAGTACGGGCTCGAGGTGCCGTTCCCGCAGCGCGACCTCAACCTGCGCTCGCTCTTCGGCCTGGAGGGCGAGGCGGCGCTGGCCCTGCTGCGCGGCCGCGAGTCGCGGGCCCGCGCCGAGGAGGACGCCGTCGACCTCGGCGAGCGCGAGCGGGCGCGGCTGGCGCACAACGACGCCCAGGAGGAGGTCGAGCGCGCCGCGCGCGAGGAGGCGGCGCGCAAGGCCGCCGAGGAGCGGCTGCAGCCCGTGGAGGGCCCCGCGTCGCACGACTGACCCGGGCTGGCGCCGTCCGTAGATCGGCTAGATCAGCGCTTCCCCCGGCCTCGAAGGCCGCGTGCGCCGTCATAGATTGTACGGAGGGCCAAACGGGAGAGCGACGGGTGGGAACCCGTCGCTCTCAAGGTGAGTCAGCCGCGATCCTCAGCGAGCGGGCGCTCTTTCGACCAACGGCTGATGATCATGGGCGTAGCGATGCCGAGCTGCATTGCCAGTAGCGGCGTAGGTACCTGCATTGCCACAGCCAAGGTTCCAGCGACCACCGCAACAAGAAGAGAGACTACCCAGTATCGGGCGCCTCTGAAGTACCTAGGGGTTGATCTTCCCGACCTGACCACGCGGTGTAGCAGCAGGATTTCAAGGGCTACACTTCCAGCGAATCCCCACCCAAACTGCGTAAGCGGATCCATGGATCCGGCTCCTTTTGTGTTCAGAGCGGTTTTTCAAAGAGCCTTAACGGGGGTCCGAAGACAGACCCCACACTTCAAACCGAGTGGATCATCACCTCCTGTTGAAAGATCACAGCTGTGTTTTATCCTACGCGGTCTTCCTACCTAAGTCAATGAAATGCCCGTGCACAAGGCGGCAACCTGCGGCCAAGGCAACCCTCTCCAAGCCACGCCTCGTTGGCCTGCGCCGCGCGCTCCCAGATGGCCTCGCGGCCACTCCCTGCGATAGCTTCCGCGGCCAGAAGCCTCTCCCGGAGGAGACCCGATGCCCGAGACCATCCTGCTGGAGCGCGAGGGGCGCGTCGCGCTGCTGACCTTCAACCGACCCGACAAGCTCAACGCCCTCAACGAGCAGGTGCGCGAGGAGCTGCTCGCCGCCCTCGCCGAGCTGGAGGCCGACGCCGGCGTGGGCGTCGTCGTCCTGACCGGCGCGGGCGAGAAGTCGTTCGTCGCCGGCGCCGACATCGGCGAGTTCGCCGGCCGCACCCCGCTCGACCAGCGGCACGCCATGCGCCCGCCGCGCATCTTCGAGGCGATGGCGCTCTTCCCCAAGCCGGTCATCGCCATGATCAACGGCTTCTGCCTGGGCGGCGGCTGCGAGCTGGCCCTCTCCTGCGACCTGCGGGTGGCCTCGGACAAGGCCCGCTTCGGCCAGCCGGAGATCAACCTGGGTCTCATCCCCGGCGGCGGCGGCACCCAGCGGCTGCCGCGGCTGGTCGGGCTCGGGCACGCGATGCGGCTGGTCCTGAGCGGCGACATGATCGGCGCCGCCGAGGCCAAGGAGATCGGCTTGGTCGAGCTCGTCGTGCCGCACGAGGAGCTGCGGGCGAAGACCTTCGAGCTGGCGGCCAAGATCGCCGGCAGGAGCCCGCTGACGCTCAAGATCGCCAAGGAGTCGGTGCGCGCCAGCCAGCGGCTGGCCATCGAGGAGGGGATCCTCTACGAGCGCGACCTCTTCTGCCTCCTCTTCTCGACCGAGGACAAGGCGGAAGGGGTGGCGGCCTTCCTGGAGAAGCGGCCGGCGCAGTGGAAGGGGCGCTAGTGCGGGAGGCGGCCGCGGCCGTGCGGCCGCCGGTGCCGGTCATCGACCTCCACGTCCACATCCAGCCCTGGGAGGAGATGCGCCCGGAGGCGCGGGCGAAGATCGGCAAGGACCCGGCCGAGCAGGCGGCGCTCGCGGCGCTGATGCGGCGCCCCGACGAGATCCTGGCGCGGATGGACCGGGCGGGGGTCGAGCGGATCGCGATGATCAACTACGTCGCGCCCGACCTGATGGGCTTCACCGCGGCGGTGAATTACTTCGTGGCCGGGATCGCCCGCCACGCGCCCGACCGGCTGATCCCCTTCGGCGGCGTCCACCCGCGTCACGTCGACGACCCCGGCGGCGAGGTGGAGCGGCTGCGCGAGCTGGGGATCCGCGGCTTGAAGGTCCACCCGCCGCACCAGGAGCACGCGGCCAACGCCTACCTCTTCGACCTGCCCGGGCTCGGCCGGGTCTACGAGACGGCGCAGGCGCTCGGGATGCCGGTCATGGTCCACACCGGCACCTCGGTCTTCCCCGGCGCCCGCAACCGCTTCGCCGACCCGATGCCCTGCGACGACGTGGCGGTGGACTTCCCCGACCTGACGCTCATCCTCGCGCACGCCGGCCGGCCGCTCTACATGGAGACGTGCTTCTTCCTGGCCCGCCGGCACCCCAACGTCTACCTCGACGTCTCGGGCATCCCGCCGAAGCGGCTCCTCCAGTACCTGCCGCGCCTGCCGGAGATCGCCGACAAGGTCCTCTGGGGGACCGACTGGCCGAGCCCGGGGGTGCGCGATCTCGGGGAAAACATCCAGGACTTTCTGGCGCTTGGACTCCCTGACGCGGTGGTGCGCAAGGTCCTGCGGGCCAATGCCTACAAGATCTTCGGGTGGAAGGAATGAACCTCCTTGTCACCGAGCCGATGAGCCCGGACCTCGGTTTGCTCGCCCTGCGCGAGGAGTTTCCGATCCTCGCCCGCACCACCTACCTGATCAGCAACTCCTTGGGCGCGATGCCGCGCGGCGTCCACGCCGAGCTGGCCGCCTACGCCCGCGCCTGGGAGGAGCGCGGCGTGCGCGCCTGGCACGAGGGGTGGTGGGAGATGCCGGTCACGACCGGCGACCTCCTGGCGCCTCTCCTCGGCGTCGGCCCCGGCGAGGTCTCGATGCACCAGAACGTCACCGTCGCGGCGGGGGTCTTCCTCTCCTGCCTCGACTACCCGCCGCAGCGCAACCGCGTCGTCACCACCGACCTCGACTTCCCCACTCTCCTCTACCTCGTCGACGGGGAGCGGCGGAAGGGGGCGGAGGTGGTGACGGTGCCGGCCGGCGAGGACGGCCTCGGCGTCGAGACCGACCGCCTGCTCGCCGCGATCGACGAGCGCACCCGCCTGGTCGCCGTCTCCCACGTCCTCTTCAAGAGCGCCTGGGTGCAGGACGCCGCGGCGATCGCCCGCCGCTGCCGCGAGGCCGGCGCCCTCCTCCTCCTCGACGTCTACCAGTCGACCGGCTCGCTGCCGCTGGAGCTCGCGGCCTGGGGCGTGGACGCCGCGGTCGGCGGCTCGGTCAAGTGGCTGTGCGGCGGGCCGGGCGCGGGCTACCTCTGGGTCCGCCCCGACCTGGCCGGACGGCTGGCGCCGGCGCTGACCGGCTGGCAGGCCGACGAGGAGCCCTTCGCCTTCCGCTCCGGGCCGATCCGGCCGGCCGCCGGCGCCTGGCGCTTCCTCACCGGCACGCCGAACGTCCCGGCCCTCTACGCCTGCCGGCCGGGCTACCGGATCGTCGCCGCGGTCGGGGCGCGGCGCATCCGCGAGCGGTCGCTGGCGTTGACCGGCCGGCTCGTCGACGCGGCGCTGGCCGCCGGCTTCGAGGTGCGCTCGCCGCGCGACCTGGAGCGGCGCGGCGGCACCGTCACCGTCTGGCACCCCGACGGCGAGCGGCTCTGCCGCGAGCTCCTCTCGCGCGAGGTCATCTGCGACTTCCGCCCGGGCGCGGGCATCCGCCTGGCGCCGCACTTCTACACCTCCGAGGAGGAGTGCGACCGGGCGATCGGGCTGCTGGCGGAGCTGGCAGCTTCCTCGCGCGCGCAGAGGTAGAGGAAGGCGGCGAGGGCCGCGGCGACGAAGGCGAAGCCGGGGAGGGGCGGCGCCCAGGGGCCGACGAGGCCCTTCCCCCAGGCGTAGAGGAGCGTCGCGGCGTAAGCGGCGGCGGGCAGGGCCGCCAGCCCCGTCCAGAGCAGGCGCAGCGCGCGGCGGCGCGGCAGCCATGCCGCAAGCGCGGCGGCCGGCCAGAGGAGCACCGCGAAGACCGGCGCCGTCACCACCGCCGCGAGCAGCAGGGCGCGGAAGACGAACGCCGGGAGCCCCCGCCGCTGCGCCGCCAGCCGCTCCTCGGGCGGAGCGTCGCGCCGGCGGCGGCGGCCGGCGAGGCCGCGCACGACGAGGAGCGCCCAGAGCAGGAAGCCGACCCAGAGCAGGTCGCGGTGCAGCCAGACGCGGCCCAGGCCGACGAGGTAGCGGTCCTCCGGCACCGGCCGGCCGGCGAGGGCGTCGAGCCGGCGCACGGCGGCGGCCGTCGCCTCCGTCCAGCGCGCCAGGCGCGCGGCGTCGAGGCGCTCGGCGGTGTCCGCGGCGGTGTGGTACGCCGGGTCGAGCGCGAGGAGCGGGCTGTCCGAGACGGTCACCGCGGGCACGCCGGCGGCGATGAAGGGATCGGCGTCGCTGCCGAAGGCCGGGCGGGTCGAGCGCACGAGGAGCTGCGAGAGCAGCGGCACCGTCGGGTCGGTGAGCGCCAGCGGCCAATCCACCGCCTCGCCGGCGCGCAGCAGGGCGTGCACCAGCCAGGCCGGCGGCTGCGCCAGGCGGCCGTCGCGCGGCACCCCCCAGGCGAGGATCGTCGCCCCCGGGCTCTCGCGCCATCCCAACATCTCGAGGTTCAAGACGGCGAGGGTCGCGTCGCGGCCGGCCTGCCCGCGGGCGCGCAGGAAGGCGCGGCTGCCGTGCAGGCCGTCCTCCTCGCCGTCGAAGAGGACGACGCGGACGGTGTGGCGGAGCGGCGTCCGCCGCAGCTCGGCGGCGGCGGCGATGGCCACGGCGCACCCCGAGGCGTCGTCGCCGGCGCCGGGGCTCGCCGGGACGGTGTCGTAGTGCGCCGTGAGGAGAACTTCGCCGCCGCCGGGCTCCCCGGGTACGACGCCGATCAGGTTGCGCAGCCGGGGGCGCCCGGGGAGCGGCCAGGCGCGCACTTGCTCGAGACCGGCGGCGCGCATGGTCGCCAGCAGCCAGACGGCGGCCGCTTCGTGCGCCGCCGAGCCCGCCGGCCGGGGGCCGAAACCGGCGAGCCCCTGCGCCATCTCTTGAACCGCGGGGGCCGGCGCGGTGACCCACTGGGGCCGAGGTGCAGCGGGAGGGGCGGCGGGGGCGAGAGCGGCGAGCAGTCCCGCGGCAACCAGGGCGAGCACGGAGCGCCATGATAGCGAGCGCAGGCAACAAGTTCCGGCCCGCGGCGACGGCGTCCCGCTCCGCGCTCCCGGCGGCACTCGTACCAGTAGAGCCATGCGCCAAGAAGGAGGGGTCTCGCGCGCACGACCGACCACAGGGATCGCGCAAATTGACGTATTCTCTTAAAGCCCCCGGGATGCGCTGCTCCGCCGCCTGCCTTACCGCCCTCGTTCTCACCGCCGCCGCCTTCGCGGTCGAGACCGTGCTGCTGCTGCAGCGCCTCGGCGCTGCCGAGGCCGGGGAGCCGGCGCCGGGCGTGCGCGGCACCCTCGTCGTCGTCCTCCTGCTCGGCGCCGTCCTCGCCGCGCAGATCGCCTTCCTGGCGGTGCGCCGGCAGGCGCTCCACCTCTCCCGCCTGGTCGCCACGATCTCGCGCATGGCCGACACCGGCGAGCTCAAGAGCGACTTCGAGAGCGCCGGCGGGGGCCCGGCGGTGCAGCCGATCGAGCACACGCTGCGGCGGCTGCTGCGCACGCTGGAGGAGTCGCTGGAGGCGCGCGAGCGCTCGTACGTCGAGGCGCTGGGGACGGTGGTGACGGCGGTCGACGCGCGCGACCACGAGATCACCGGCCACTCGTTCCGCGTCGCCGCCTACGCGGTGACGCTGGCGCGGGCGCTGGGGGTGGAGCGGTCGCTGCTCAAGTCGATCGAGTGGGGGGCGCTGCTGCACGATCTCGGCAAGATGGTGGTGCCGGACGCGGTGCTGCGCAAGGGTGGGCCGCTGTCGACCGGGGACTGGCTGGTGATGCGGCAGCACCCGGGCTGGGGCTTCGAGATGCTGGCCGAGGTGCGGTTTCTGCAGCAGGCGGCGATCGACATCGTCTATTCGCACCACGAGCGCTGGGACGGGGCAGGTTACCCGCGCGGGCTGTCCGGCGCGGCGATCCCACTGACGGCGCGGATCTTCGCGGTGGTGGACACGTACGACGCGATCACTTCGGACCGCCCCTACCGCCGGGCGCGCGGGCACGCGGCGGCGGTGGCGGAGCTGCAGAAGGTGGCGGGGACGCAGCTCGACCCCGACATCGTCGAAGCCTTCGCCCGCCTCCCCGAAGTCGAGCTTCGCCGCCTCCGCGAGCGCTACCGCCACGTCCACCCCGGCCTCTCCCTGCCTGCCGAGCTCTTCGATTCGCTGCTGGAGAGCGGCGTCCGCCGGCCCCTCACCCGCGACCAAGGCGCTTAGCTTTCCCCCACCCAGGAGTTCCGCGCGGGGCGGATAGTGCCGCGTGAGATGCCGGGCCACCCGGCCCGCGAAGAGGCGCGCCCGCTTCGCGGGTTCCTGGTTGGGAGAGGCAGTGGTGGACGAGTCAGGTCGGCTTCGTTCGCGTACGGCAGTGGCCCCCGCACCGGAACGCGCCGCTTCGCGGGCCTCTGGCCCGGCACATCACGCGGCGCCATGACTCGAATCTCTGAAGTGACGTCCGGCAGAGAAAAGACAGAGCACCCTCCCCTTGTCATCCTGAGCGAGAGCGAAGGATCTGGGTGGGGGGCGGTGCGATGCTGGTGGGTCTTCGCGCCACCCCGCCCCCAGATCCCTCGCTCACGCTCGGGATGACAGGAGGGGCGGCATGGGCACCCTCTCCGCAGGTGGCTCCACCGCCGGTTCTAGGGCCCGCAGGATCTCTGGAGCGCCGGGCGCTCCGTCCGCCCCCCCTGGCAGTCCACCGTGCGAGGCGCCGGAGCCACCGCCGTGTTTGCCGGCAACACCCTCCTGTACCAGCACGCGAAGCGCGGACACAAAGGAGCGCCCGGCGCGGAGGAGACCTGCGGGACCCCACACCGGAACGGCCGCAGCAAGCCTCTTAGCTCACCTCAGCGGACCTGGGTAGGGTCGAGCACCTGAACAGAGGGCGGTGTAGGCGCGGGATCGGCGCCTTTCTCCAGCCAGTCCTCCCAAGCAACCACGGCACCGACGAGCGCCGTCAGATCCATTCCGCAGCAAACCGCCCCCAGCGGCTCCAGCCGCCGGCGCCCCTTGCCGAGCACTCGCCGGCCCGGCTCGGGCGCGGCGCGGTCGAGCACGTGGTGCATCCCGGCGGCGACCTGCACCAAGCCCTGGAAGAGGTCCTTCGGCTCCGGCGTCGTCGACCTCCAGACCTCCTCCCACGACTCGTGCGCGTCGTAAAAGCGCCCGGCGTTGAAGCGCTCGATCCCCTCCCAGACCAGCTTCCGCCGCTCCTCCGCGGTCAGATCGGGATGCAGCACCCGCTCGCCCATCAGGGGATCCCCAGGCGCCGCCGCCTCTCCCAGAGCGACTTGCGGCTGATCCCCAGGAGCTCCGCCGCCCGCCCCTGGTGGCCGCGCGTGTAGGCCAGCGCGCGGCGGATCTCCGCCTCCTCGACCGCCGCCAGCCGGCGCGGCCGCTCCCCCTCCCACCCTTCCGGGCGCGGCGGGTCCACCTCGGCGCCGGCGGCCATTACCAGCCCGCGCTCGAGGACGTTGCGGAGCTGGCGGACGTTGCCCGGCCAGGGGTGCGCCAGCATCCAGTCGAGCGCCCCGGCGGCGAGCCGCGGCGCCGGCCGGCCGAGCCGTTCCCCCAAGTCGGCGAGGAGGCGCTCGGCGAGCGCCGGCAGGTCCTCCCGCCGCTCGCGCAGGGACGGCAGACGGAAGGCCAGCACCTCCAGGCGGTAGAAGAGGTCGGGGCGGAAGAGCCCGCGCGCGGCGCGCGCCGGTAGGTCCTCGGCGGCGATCGCCAGGAAGCGCACGTCCGCCTCCTCTTCGCGGCCGCCGAGCGGGGCGTAGCGGCGCTCGGCGAGGAGGCGGAGGAGCTTCGGCTGGGCGGCCAGCGGCAGCTCCTCGACGTGGTCGAGCACCAGCGTCCCGCCCGCGGCGCGCGCCACGCGCCCCTCGCTCTCGCGCTCGGCGCCGGTGAAGGCGCCGGGGCGGTAGCCGAAGAGCTCGCTCTCGAAGAGCGCGCTCGGAAAGGCGCCGGGGTCGACCTCGACGAGCGGCCCCGCGGCGCGCGGGCCGGCGGCGTGGAGGGCGCGGGCCAGGGTCGAGCGGCCGCTCCCCGGCTCGCCCAGGAGGAGCACGGGCAGGTCGGTCGCAGCGGCGCGCTCGACGCCGGGGAGCGCGGCGGCGAGCGCCGGAGCGCCGGCGAGGAGCTCGGGCAGCGCGAGGCCGGGGGCGGCCGGGGGCATCGGAGGTCCGGCGGCGGCGCCCGCCCTCAGGCGGTCGCGGCGGGGCGGAAGGTGTCGGTCACGTCGGGGGCGTCTCCCCAGAGGCGCTCGAGGGCGTAGAAGCGGCGCGGCTCCTCCTGGAAGACGTGCACGACCAGGTCGCCGTAGTCGAGCAGCACCCACTGGGCGCGGTTGTAGCCCTCGACGTGCAGCGGCCGGACCTTCTCGGCGCGCAGCCGCTCCTGGATGGCGTCGGCGATCGCCTGCACCTGGCGGTCGCTGGTGCCGCTGCAGATCAGGAAGTAGTCGGTGAAGTCGGTGACGCGCCCGAGGTGGAGGACGCGCAGGTCCTGCGCCTTGCGGTCGAGGGCCGCGGAGACGGCGTCGCGAGCTCGGGAGTCGGTGTCTGGGATTGCTTCCGCGCCGGCCGTCATCGATAGAGGTTGTACTTGCGGACGTAGTCTAACACCAGGGGGTGGAGCGCCCCGGACGGCGGCGCCTCACCGGCGGCGAGGCGGGCGCGGATCTCGCTCGCCGAGACGTCCACGGGCGACTGCGCGAGGAGGAGCGCGGCGCGCTCGTCGAGGTAGCCCGCCAGCTCGCGCCGGTCGCGGTCCTCGATACCGGCGCCGGCGAGCGCCGCCTCGACGTCCCAGCCCGGCCGCGCCAGGACGACGACCTCCGCCAGCTGCAGGATCTCCTCCCACCGCTTCCAGGTCGGCAGCTCCAGGTACGAGTCGGCGCCGAGCAGCAGGAAAAGCTCGGTGTCCGGCTGCTCGCGCCGGAAGCGTTCGAGGGTCTCGACCGTGTAGGCCGGCCGGTCGAGCGTCAGCTCGTAAGGGTCCGCGTAGAGCCCCTCCTCGCCGAGCAGCGCCAGCTCGACCATCGCGTAGCGCGCGTAGGCCGGCGCGAGCTCCGCCTTCGGCTTGTGCGGCGGCAGGGCGGTCGGCAGGTAGACGACGCGGTCGAGCCCCAGCGCCCGGCGCGCCGCCTTCACCGGCTCGACGTGGCCGCGGTGGATCGGGTCGAAGGTGCCGCCGAAGAGGCCGAGCTTCATCGCGTCACCCCGGCGAGGCCGCGCGCCGCCTGCAGCCGCCGCGACAGCTCGGAAACCAGGCGTGGCACCCCCTCCCCGGTCGCGGCGCTCAGCTCCAGATGCGGCAGGCCGTGCTCGGCGGCGAGCGCCGCCAGCTCTCGGCGCCGCTCGGGGAGCGCCGCATCGAGCTTGCTGCCGACGACCAGCCGCGGCCGCTCCAGGAGCTCCGGGTTGAAGGCCGCGAGCTCGCGCTCCACGGTCTCGAAGTCCTCGCGCGCGCTCCCTTCCGGCTGCGACAGGTCGACGAGCTGCACCAGGACGCGGCAGCGCTCGACGTGGCGCAGGAACTGGACGCCCAGCCCCGCTCCCTGCGCCGCGCCGGCGATCAGCCCCGGCAGGTCGGCGACGACGAAGGGCTCGGCGAGCGGTCCCTCGGCGACGACGCCGAGCTGCGGCACGAGCGTCGTAAACGGGTAGTCGGCGATCTTTGGCCGGGCCTGGGAGATGACGCTGATGAGTGTCGACTTGCCGGCGTTCGGCAGCCCCACGATGCCGACGTCGGCCAGGAGCTTGAGCTCGAGCCGCAGCCGCCGCTCCTCCCCCTCCGTCCCCGGCTCGTGGCGGCGCGGCGCCTGGTCGGTGGCGGTGGCGAAGCGGGCGTTGCCGCGGCCACCGCGGCCGCCCTTGGCGACCAGGAGGCGCTCGCCGTCGTGCAGCAGCTCGCCCAGGAGCTCGCCGCTCGCCGCGTCGTGGACGCGGGTGCCCAGGGGCACCGGGACGACCAGGTCCTCGCCCGAGCGGCCGGTGCAGTTCGAGCCCTCGCCGTGGCGCCCGCGCTCGGCGGCGTAGAGGGACTGGAACTGTAGGTGGTAGAGGGTGTTGCGCGGCGCCTCGCCGGCCAGGTAGACGGCGCCGCCGTGGCCGCCGTCGCCGCCCGAGGGACCGCCGCGCGGCACGTACTTCTCGCGCCGGAAGGCGACACAGCCGTTCCCGCCCCGTCCGCCGCGGACGTGGAGGACGGCCTCGTCGAGGAAGATCACTGCGGGGGGCGGCTACTCGGCGGGGACGACGTGGATGAACTTGCCGTGGCGGCCCTTGTCCTGGAACCGCACCACGCCGCCCACCTTGGCGAAGAGGGTGTCGTCCTTGCCGCGGCCGACGTTGGTGCCGGGGAGGAACTTGGTGCCGCGCTGGCGCACCAGGATGGAGCCGCCGCTGACCGTCTCGCCGCCGAAGCGCTTGACGCCCAGGTTCTGGGGCTGCGAGTCGCGGCCGTTGCGGCTGGAGCCCTGTCCCTTCTTGTGAGCCATGGTCGGTCTCCTGCTGCTTTCGCCTAACGCTCGTCCTCGCGGCTCGGAGCCTGCGAGGGGAGCTGGATGTCGTCGATCTTGAGCCGCAGCAGGTCCTGCCGGTGCCCGGCGGTCCGGCGGTAGCCCTTGCGGCGCTTCTTCTTGAAGATCCGGATCTTGGGACCGCGGGTCTCGGCCACCGGCGAGGCGCTGACGACCGCGCCGGCGACGAGGGGGTTGCCCACTTCGTTGACGCCGTCGCCCGTCACCAGGAGAACGCGCTCGAAGCGCACGCTCTTCCCCTCCTCTCGCGCCACCCGCTCCACTTCAATCACGTCCCCGGCCTGGACCCGGTACTGCTTCCCTCCGGTCTCGATCACTGCGAACATGGGATTGCTCCAGGAGTTTCGTCCCAAAAAAGGGACGGCGGACCTTACCATGCGGCGCACGGTGGGTCAAACTCGGAGGAAGGAGGGGGCGCCAATGAAAAAGATCTCGCTGCGCTTCGTGCGCTGGGGGACGGGGCTCCTCGTCCTCGGAGTCTGGACGGGCTACGGCCCGCTGCACCACTACATCCACGGCGGCGTCGAGGTGGCCTGCCCGTGGGCGCCCGTCCACGGGCACGTCGTCCTCCTCGGCTGGGTCGGCCTGACGCTCTTCGGGCTGGTGTACCGCGCGCTGCCGGAGTGGGGCGCGGTGAGCCCGCGCGCGGTCAAGCTCGCCGCCGCGCACCTTTGGGTGTCGATCGTCGCGATCCTCGGCGTCTTCGTGAACGGGACCTTCGGCTACCGCTACCTCGACTCGATCGCGCCGAGCTTCTACTACGAGCCCAAGGTGGAGACGCTGCAGCTCTGGCTGTCGATCGACGGCGCCTTCCTGACCCTCTACGCGCTCGGCTGCTTCCTCTTCCTGTGGATCGTCTTCGCCGGTGTGAAGTACGAAACCGAAGGATCCTTCGAGGATTCAAACGAAAGGGCCAAAACATGACCACCGCCTCGGGCTGTACCCCTCCTCCACCCGTTCCGAAGGAGGGCTCCACGGATTGGGCCGACGTAGTGCATCCCAACTGCTTCGACAACCGGGCCCGGCTGGGGCTTTGGGTCGGCGGCACCAAGACGCTCACGAGCGGCGAGCCGCCGGGCCGTTACTTCGCAGCGATGGGCGAGGGGGAGCTGGGCGCGGAGCAGGACGGCCCGTATCACGTCTACGTCGTGGCGCACGGCTGGGCGCCCGGCTGGCGTTCGGTCGTCGACGCCAACGGAGGCAAGCTCCTCTGGTGGGACGACGCCGCCCACGCCGGCGGCGTCTGGGCCGCCGACTGGGCATGGACCCCGGTCTCCGGCTACGACCCGGCGCTGCCCGTCAACCCGACCGGCCTGCTGCAAGCGGTCAAGGCGTTCGATCCCACCTCCTGGGTCTTCGCCTACTCCTGGCTCGACGACTCGGCCACCGACGGCTCCTACAGCGAGCTGGAAGAGGTCTACGAGTCGGAGGCCTACACGCAGATCAACGGCATCCGTCTGGTCAATGCCCTGCTGCGCGTCCTGGTGCCCCAGTTCTGGACCAACCCGGCGAACCGGCTGCACCTGATCGGCCACAGCCATGGCTCGAAGGTGGTCACCGTCGCGGCGCTGGCGCTGCAGAGCCTCGGGCTGCCGCTCGCCCACCTGACGCTCCTCGACGCGCCGGAGAGCGAGGGCACCCTGGGCGTCAACGGCGCCAACTTCCTGGGCTTCTTCCTCGAGCAGATGAAGATCGCCGACCCGACGAACCCCGCCTCGGCCGGCACCGTCGTCGACAACTACCCTTCCTACTTCGGCGTCGCCTACGGCTCGCCGCGGCTCGCGAACGTCGTCAACGCCGTGCTCGATCCCTCGAAGCTCTACAACCCGACCGACCCCGGCGACCAACACAGCTACGCCGCGGCCTGGTACGGCGCCGCGGCGGCGGAGGCCCGGAAGTACGGGCTCTCCCCCGTCGGCCTCGCCTGGCCGCCGCCGCCGAGGCCCTTCCAGCCGGCGCTGCTCCAGAAGTGGGCGGGCGGCACGTCCCAGAGGAACCAGTGGCCCTTGCACGCGGGGTCGCCCCCCCACCTCTTCGTCTTCTCGGCGCCGACTCTCCCCATCGACACGTTGGGGCATCAGGGCAACGTCTCCGGCACGCCGGCGAGCGGCCTGGTCTTCGGCGCGCCCGCGAGCCCGCAGACCTACTCGATGTTCAAGGGCGGCTACAAGAACAGCGTGCTCTCCGACGGCTACGGCCTGGCCTTCGACGTCGCCTGGACCGGCGCCGCCGACGGCGACTACCTGGTCTTCACCGCCGAGTCCGGCGTGGAGCGCAGACAGGAGGTGACCCTGGTACTGGACGGCAAGTCGGGTCCGTTCAAGACCTATACGCTGACCCTGGCCGCCAACGTGTCCAGCGCCTTCTCCGACCTCGCGTTCTACATCTTCTACTTCCCCGCCGCGGGGAACCAGACCGGAAAGGTGACCGTGGGCAACTTCCGCCGGGTGGTGGTGACGTATTGATCGCCGCCCCGGGCTGCACCCCACCTCCACCCGTTCCCAGCGAGGGCTCCACGGACTGGGGCGCCGCGGTGCACCCCAACTGCTTCGACAACCTGGCCCGGCTGGGGCTCTGGGTCGGCGCCACCCTGCCGCTCAAGAGCGGCGAGTCGCCGAGCCGTTACTTCCAGGCGATGGCCGACGGGCAGCTGGGCGCGGACCCGGAGGGCCCATTTCACGTCTACGTCCTGGCGCACGGTTGGGCGCCGGGCTACCGCACGGTCGTCGACGCCCACGGGGGGCGGCTCAGGTGGTGGGACGACGACGCCCACAGCGGCGGCATCTGGACCTCCGACTGGGCCTGGACCCCGGTCTCCGGCTACGACCCGGCGCTGCCCGTCAACCCGACCGGCTTGCTGCAATCGATCAAGGCGTTCGATCCCAAGTCCTGGGTCTTCGCCTACTCCTGGATCGACGATTCGGCCACCGGCGGCTCCTACGCCGACCTGGTGGAGGTCTACCAGTCCGAGGCCTACACGCAGATCAACGGCATCCGTCTGGCCAACGCCCTGCTGCGCCTCCTGGTGCCGCAGTTCTGGACCAACCCAGCGAACCGGCTGCACCTGATCGGCCACAGCCACGGCTCGAAGGTGGTCACCGTGGCGGCGCTGACGCTGCAGAACCTCGGGCTCCCGGTGGCCCAGCTGACGATCCTCGACGCGCCGGAGAGCAAGGGCACGGAGATCGGCAACGGCGCCAACTTCCTGGGCTTCTTCCTCGAGCAGATGAAGATCGCCGACCCGACGAACCCCGGCTCCGCCGGCACCTTCGTCGACAACTACCCCTCCTACTTCGGCGTCGCCTACGGCGGCGCGAAGCGGCTCGCGAACGTCGTGGACGCGGTGCTCGATCCCTCGAAGCTCTACGACTGGAACGACCCCGGCGGCCGACACACCTACGCCGCGGCCTGGTACGGCGCCGCGGCGGCGGCGGCCCGAGCCTTCGGGCTGCCCCCCCTCGGCTTCGCCTGGCCGCCGCCGCCGAAGACCTTCCAGCCGGCGTTGCTCCAAGGGTGGGTGGGCGGCACGTCCCAAGAGAACCAGTGGCCCCTGCAGCCGGGGTCGCCCCCCTACCTCTTCCTCTACTCGGCGCCCACTCTCCCCATCGACACCTTGGGGACCCAGGGCAACGTCTCCGGCACGCCGGCGAGCGGCCTGGTCTTCGGCGCGCCCCAGAGCCCGCAGACCTACTCGATGTTCAAGGGCGGCTACCTCAACGGCGGGGACTCCCACGGCTACGGCCTGGCCTTCGACGTCGCCTGGGCCGGTGCCACCGACGGCGACTATCTGGTGATCACCGCCGAACACGGCGGGGAGCGGATCCAGGAGGTGACCGTGGTGCTGGACGGCAAGTCGCGCCCGTTCAAGACCTACTCGCTGACCCTGGCCGCCGACGCGACCAACGTCCCCTTCTTCGACCTGTGGTTCTACATCTTCTACTTCCCCGCCGCGGGGAACCAATCCGGCCAGGTGACGGTGGGCAACTTCCGCCGGGTCGTCGTGAAGTCTTAAGCCTGCACCGCGTCCGCGAACATCGCCCGGTAGTGCCGGTACCAGTCGCTCTGGAAGCGCTCCTCGGGGTCGTGCGCGAGCTTGGCGCGGAGGAAGTCGGGGAACTGGGGGTAGGCGGCCTCGACCTGGCGGCGCGCCGCGTAGCGGTGGTAGGTGAGGTAGTAGGAGCCGCCGCGGGCGGCGGCGCGGTCGATGAGCTGGCGGAACGACGCCGCGACGCCGGCGATCCCCTCGCGGTTGTGCGGCGTGTGGTAGTTGACGACGATGCAGGCGTAGGGCTGCTTCGCCCAGGGCAGGAAGGTCTCGTCGTCGCGCTCGATCAGGCGGATCGTGCCGTAGATGACCTGCGTGCCGCTGGCGCGCAGGTCGTCGGCCGCCTCGGCGAGGAAGGGCGCGATCTCGGCGCGCGGCACGTAGACCTCGCTGATGATCTCGGTCGCCGGCACGTCGGCGCCGGTGCGCCGGTCGAGCCGCCGGTGGTAGCCCTCGGGGTAGAAGCCGAGCTGCTGCGTGTCCGACCAGTAGAGCTGGCCGGTCGTCGAGAGGTAGTAGTCGGCGTAGCGCTCGAAGGCGCGCGACGGCTCCTCGTGCACCATGCGCAGCAGCTCGATCCAGGCGGCGTTGGAGAGCCGGCGCTGGCGCTTCGGCTCGCGGGCGTCCGGCGGCGCCGGGCGGTAGCAGGAGAAGACGCCGCGGCGGAGGAAGTCGGGCGAGCGCGGATCGACCGCGAACTGGAAGTCGCCGTAGAGGTACCCGTCGGCGACCCGCCGCGCGAAGGCGCCGGCCAGGGCGTCGCGGTCGATCACCTCCACCACCCGCTCGAGCTTCCGCCGCGGCACCAGGCGCAGCGTCACCGCGTGCACCAGGCCGAAGAGGCCGTAGCCGCCGGCCGCCAGCCGGAAGAGCTCCGGCTCCTCGGTGCGGCTGCAGCGGCGCACCTCGCCGGCCGCGTCCACCAGCGTGAAGGCCTCGACGTCCCCGACGAAGGGCTTCAAGGTGAGCCCGCGGCCGTGGACGTTCGAGGCCAGGGCACCGCCCACCGACATCTTGTCGGCGCCGGTCTGCTTCTGCGCGATCCCCCAGGGGCGCGGCGCGCCGCGCTGCAGCCGCTCGTAGGCGGCGATCAGCTCCGGCCACTGGATCCCGGCCTCGACCTCCAGGAGGCCGCGCTCGCGGTCGAAGCCGAGGACCCGCGCCATGCCGCGGGTGTCGGCGAGGAGCGCGCCACCGGCGAACTGCTGCCCGCCCATGGCGTGGCGGCCGCCGGCGACCGCGACGGGCAGCCCGGCGGCGGCGGCGCGCCGTACCAGGGCGCGCAGGTCGGCCAGCGACCCCACCGGCACCACCTCCGCGACCCGCGTCGGGTTGAGCTGCGAGTGGACGTCGTTGACCAGGGTCTCGCCCGCCTCCGGCGCGCGGCGGCAGGCGGCCGGGGCGAGCGCGGCGAGCGCGGCGGCCTTCAGGAACTCCCGGCGGTCGAGCATGGCTGGGCTCCTCGGGGAGATCATACGTGCGGTACTGTCCCCCTACCCGTGCCGCCCCGCACGTAGCCATCGGACGAGGAGGGCGAGACCATGAAGCTGGGCGACGTGCTGCGCAAGGAGCGGGAGAAGAAGAAGCTGGCGCCCGAGAGGGTGGCGGAGGCGCTCGGCATCCCCGAGGAGCGCTACGCCGAGATGGAGGCGGGAGCCTCGCCGGCCGAGGTCTGGGGGCCGCGCCTCGGCAAGATCGCGATCGCCCTCGAGACGCCCACCTCGCGTCTCCTCGCCGAGAGCGGCCGCGCCGCCGACTGCCGCCCCGGCCAGGCCGGGCGGCTGATCCGGCAGCACCGCGAGCGCCGCGGCAAGACCGTCGAGGAGATGGCCGCCGCGATGGAGGTCTCCGCCGACGAGTACCGCGCGATCGAAGAGGGCGCGACTCCGCTGGAGGAGCAGGGCCCTCTCCTCCTGCGCTTCGCCGAGCTGATCGAGCAGCCGGTCTTCAACCTCTTCTACCCCTGCGGCTTGCCCTTCGACACGCTCGACGACTACCCGTAGCGTTTACGCGCGTTGCAGCGCGCGCTGTAACGTTCCTGCCGGCCGGTCGCCTCTCTCTTCGCAGCATCACGCGAAAGGGAGGCAACCCATGCGACACCGCTCCGCGGTCATCGTCCTCACCCTCGTCACCCTGGCCTCGGCCCCCGCCGAAGCCGTAGGCACCTGGAACGGCCAGAACACGCTCCACGTTCCGACCTCCTGGTGCGTCGTCACCGGCAGCCCGGCGGAGGCGACGCCGAACATCGCCGGCGATACCGCGACCGACGACATCCTCTGGCGCCGTCACGAGCGGCCCACCGACGCCATCTACGTGAACCAGGCCGGCATCACCTTCCGCTCCTCGATCAACAACGCCTGGACGGTCCTCGACTTCCCGGAGATCGCCGACCCCGACACGACGCTCGGCGTGCCGGGCGACATGCGCGGCGAGGACGTCAACGTCGCGGGCGTCGAGTTCAACGCCTTGGTGAACAACTGCGACACCGCCTACAACGGCATCGGGCGGGCCGGCATCGGCATCACCATGGTCAACGCGAACATGTTTCACGACGCCGCCGGGAACTACATCGGGATCGTCGGCTGGGGGGGTTGCGCCGAGATCGGCGGCAACTGCGTCACCCCCTTCGACGGCCGTGTCGTGGTGATCGACAACCGCTACCTCCATCCCGGCTCCCCCAGCCGCGTCTGGCCGAACGGCGGCGGCCCCTTCGGGGTCACCGACTCGCTGGACATCGACGCCGGCCACGAGATGGGGCACTCCCTGTCGTTGAACCATCGCAACGACAACACCGCCCTGATGAACCCGATCCTGTCCGACAACGACGGCAACGGCGACCTCGACAACATCCTCCTCAACGCCGCCGAGGTGACGGCGCTGCGCGCCAACGCGCTCAACGTCCCCGGTCTCGAGCAGGACCCGCCGGGGGTCATCGTGCCCGCCAGCGTGGTGGCCCACCGCATCCCCGACCGCGTCCGCGAGAGCTCCTACGGGCCCGCCTACCTCGACCTCGCCTCGGTGCGCGTGACCTTCGACGAGAAGAAGCAGGAGGTCGGGCTCACCAGTCAGCTCTTCGGCCTCCTGCCCAGGCGGGCGAGGGGCCTCCTCTACTGGTTCCTCATTGACACCGACGGCAAGAACGGCGGCGCCGACCCGCAGTCGCTGGAGAAGCTCGGCCTGGGCGACGTGAACCTCGCCGGCGTCGACCTGGTGGCGCGCGCCGAGGTGCGCGGGCAGCGGGTCGTGGGGGCTGTCTGGGCCGTCCGCGAGGGGCGGCTGGTCCGGCTGCGCGACGGGTTCCGCTTCGAGCTGCAGACGCTGGTGATGCACCCGCTGTACGTCACGCGCCCGCGGGACGGCAAGCTCCAGGGTCCGGTCCCGGTGCACAACCTGATCGGCCTCACCCTGGCGAATCAGCTCGTCGGCATCCAAATGGGTGGCTCGCTGCGCGTCCAGGCGGTCGCCGGCGACCGCCGCCGGGGCGCAACCGACCTCCTCGACGACCGGGGCGAGGGGCCGACCTTCTTCCTCGAGCGCCCGTCCTTTCCGCACTGCTTCCCCGCCGACGACGTCGGCCCCGGCGAGCGGGTGAGCGTGCGGCTCGAAGGGCTGAAGCCGGACGCCCCGATCCACGCCCTCCTCGGCCCGCGGCTCGTCTACCGCGGCGAGACCGACCGCGAAGGGGGAGGCACGATCGAGCTCGAGATCCCGCGCGACACGACACCGGGCCTCCACCTGGTGACGGTGGGGATCGACAAGACCGCGCTGACCGCCGACTGCGTGGTCAACGTGATCCGCAAGCAGGAGCGGTAGGGGCGCAATGCGGCTCCGGCCGGCGGTGCTCGCCTCCGTCGTCGCGGTCGCCCTGGGCGAGCGGCCGGCGGTCGAGGAGCACCTCGACCAGGCGAAGATCGAGGCCGGCGAGGTGGCGGTCGAGGCGCTCCTGGCGCACGGCCGCCGCCTCTTCGAGGCCCGCTTCAATGCCCTCGACGGCCAGGGGCGCCCGGCGACGACCGGCCACGGCGTCCCCCGCGCCCCCACCCAGCCGCCGTTCATTCGCACCTCCGGCCCAGACGCCAACTCCTGCGCCGGCTGCCACTTCCAGCCGCGCGTCGGGGGCGCCGGGGAGTTCGCGGCCAACGTCTTCGTGCTCGCCCAGGAGCGCGACCCGGTGCTCGAGACGCTCGACGCGCGCCAGAGCAACGAGCGGAACACGCCGTCGCTCATGGGGGTGGGGCTGATCGAGCTCCTGGCGCGCGAGATGAGCGGCGAGCTCGCCGCCGCCCGCGAAGCGGCCCGCGCCGAGGCGCAGGCGAGCGGCGCCCCGGCGCGGCGGGAGCTGCGCGCCAAAGGCGTCTCCTTCGGCGCCGTCACCGTGCTGCCCGACGGCCGCGTCGATCCGCGCGAGATCGAGGGCGTGGATTGGGACCTCGTGGTCCGCCCTTTCCACCAGAAAGGGGCGGCCGCCTCGCTGCGCGACTTCACCAACACCGCCCTTAACCACCACCACGGCATCCAGACCGTCGAGCGCGCCGGCGCCGGGATCGACCTCGACGGCGACGGCGTGCGCGACGAGCTGACCGTCGGCGACGTCACCGCGCTGGTCTTCTTCCAGGCGGCGCTCGACACCCCCGGCCGCCTCCTCCCCAGCCACCCGGTGCGGCGCGAGGCCGCCGCGCGCGGCGAGCGGCTCTTCGCGAGCGTCGGCTGCGCCGGCTGCCACCTGCCGGCGCTGGAGCTCGCCGACCCGCGCTTCGCCGAGCCCGGTCCCTACAACCCGCGCGGCAACCTGCGCCGCGAGGAGGTGCGGCGCCCGGCGGTGCTCGATCTCGCGCGCGACGGCATCGGCCCCCGCCCGGAGCGGCAGCCGGACGGCCGCGTCCTGGTGCGCGCCTTCACCGACCTCAAGCGCCACGAGCTGAACGACGCGGAGCTGCAGCACTTCGCCAACGAGCAGGTGGCGCAGGGGACGCTCGCCGGCGTGCTCCAGAGCTCCGCTTTCACCGAGGTGCCGAAGGCCCGGCCGCGCAGCCAGTTCCTGACCCGCCGCCTGTGGGACGTGGGCAACACCGACCCCTACGGCCATCGCGGCGACCTCACCACGCTGACCCAGGCGATCCACTTTCACGGCGGCGAGGCGCGCGCCGCCCGCGAAGCCTACTTCGCGCTGCCCGAAGGCGACCGGGCGGCGGTCATCGAGTTCCTGAAGTCCCTGCAGATCCTCCCCGCCAGCGAGTAGGCCCGCTCGCGCCGGCTGTGCTAGAACCCGCATCCGAACTGGAGGACTCATGCCGACGCTCGTCCGCCGCGCCCTGCTCCCTCTGCTCGCCGCCGTCACCTTTGCCGTCCCGGCGGCCGCCGCCCCCGCCCCCAAGCCCCCCGCCGACCCGCGCCTCTTCGAGTCCCTGCGCTGGCGCGAGGTGGGGCCGTACCGCGGCGGGCGGTGCGCGGCGGTGACCGGGATCCCGCAGCAGCGCGAGACCTACTACTTCGGCTCGACCGGCGGCGGGGTGTGGAAGACGACCGACGGCGGGCGGAGCTGGAAGAACGTCTCGGACGGCTACTTCGGCGGCTCGATCGGCGCCGTCGCGGTGTCGGAGTGGGACCCCAACGTCGTCTACGTCGGCGGCGGCGAGAAGACCGTGCGCGGCAACGTCTCCCACGGCGACGGGGTGTGGAAGTCGACCGACGCGGGCAAGAGCTGGCGCCACGTCGGGCTCGGCGACTCGCGCCACGTGCCGCGCCTCCGCATCCACCCGCGCGACCCCGACCTGGTCTACGCCGCCGTCCTGGGCCACCTCTTCGGCCCCAGCGACATGCGCGGCGTCTACCGCAGCCGGAACGGCGGCAAGAGCTGGGAGCGCGTCCTCTTCGTCAACGCCGACGCCGGCGCCGTCGACCTCGCCCTCGACCCCGTCAACCCGCGCGTCCTCTACGCCTCGACCTGGCGGGTGCGCCGCCGCCCCTGGACGCTCGAGAGCGGCGGCCCCGGCTCCGGGCTCTGGAAGTCCACCGACGGCGGCGACACCTGGCGCGAGCTGTCGCGCAAGCCCGGCCTGCCGAAGGGGACGCTCGGCATCATCGGCGTCAGCGTCTCCGCCGCCGACCCGCAGAACGTCTACGCCATCGTCGAGGCCGACGAGGGGGGCGTCTTCCGCTCGCGCGACGGCGGCGAGACCTGGACCAAGACCAACGAGTCGCGCGACCTGCGGCAGCGCGCCTGGTACTACACCCGCATCTACGCCGACCCCAAGGACGCCGACACGGTCTACGTCGTCAACGTCCAGTTCCACAAGTCGAAGGACGGCGGCAAGACCTTCACCACCATCCGCACCCCGCACGGCGACAACCACGACCTCTGGATCGACCCCGGCGACCCGCGGCGGATGATCGAGTCCAACGACGGCGGCGCCAACGTCTCGACCGACGGCGGCGAGACCTGGACGCCGCAGGACAACCAGCCGACGGCGCAGTTCTACCGCGTCTCGACCGACAACGACTTCCCCTACCGCCTGCTCGGCGGCCAGCAGGACAACTCGGCGGTGCGCATCAGGAGCCGCGGCACCTTCCGCGGCGTCGGGCCGCGCGACTGGGAGCCCACGGCCGGCGGCGAGAGCGGCTGGATCGCCGCCGACCTCGAGAACCCCGACGTCGTCTACGGCGGCTCCTACGGCGGCTACCTCGAGCGCTACGACCACGAGACGTCGTCGTTCCGCTCGGTCGACCCCTGGCCCGACAACCCGATGGGCGGCGGCGCCGCCGACCTCAAGTACCGCTTCCAGTGGAACTACCCGATCTTCTTCTCGCCGCACGACCCGGACACCCTCTACGCCGCGGCCAACGTCCTCTTCAAGACGACCGACGAGGGGGCGAGCTGGCAGGCCATCAGCCCCGACCTGACGCGCAACGACAAGAGCAAGATGGGCCCCTCGGGCGGGCCGATCACCAAGGACAACACCAGCGTCGAGTACTACGGCACGATCTTCGCCGCCGCCGAGTCGCCGCTCGAGCCCGGCGTCCTCTGGGCGGGCTCGGACGACGGCCTCGTCCACCTCTCGCGCGACGGCGGCGCGAGCTGGCAGACCGTGACCCCCAAGGGGATGCCGGAGTGGATCCAGGTCAACAGCGTCGAAGCGAGCCCGCACGAGAAGGGCGGGCTCTACGTCGCGGCGACGATGTACAAGTCGGACGACTTCCGCCCCTACCTCTGGAAGACCGCCGACTACGGCAAGAGCTGGACACGCATCGACCGCGGCATCCCGGCCGACCACTTCACGCGCGTCGTGCGCGCCGACCCGGTGCGGCGCGGCCTCCTCTACTCGGGCACCGAGCGCGGGGTCTACGTCTCCTTCGACGACGGCGGCGCCTGGCAGCCGCTGCAGCTCAACCTGCCGATCGTGCCGATCACCGACCTGGCGTGGAAGGACGGCGACCTCGCCGCCGCCACCCAGGGGCGCGGCTTCTGGATCCTCGACGACCTGACGCCGCTGCACCAGCTGGCGGGCGAGGCGCCGAAGAAGACGGTGCACGTCTATCCGCCGCGCCCCAGCCTGCGCATGCGCGGGGCGGAGGGGGAACCTCCTCCCGGACCCAACCAGGGGACGAACCCGCCGAACGGTGTCCTCCTCCACTACTGGCTCGACCAGCCCGTGGACACGGAAGTGAAGCTGGAGTTCCTCGACGGCCAGGGGCGGCTGGTGCGCGCCTTCGAGGGGAAGGTGGTGGCGCGGAAACAGAAGCCCTGGGAGAAGGGGGAGGAGCCCGCCGCGGCGCCGGCCGGCGAGGGCATCGCGCCGGCCGAGGCCAGCCAGGGGCCGGAAGCGGCCGCGCCCGGCGCGAAGCAGACGCCGCAGGCGACCGGCGCCACCACCCCGGCCGAGGTGGGCGAGGAGAAGAAGCCGGAAGAGGCCGAGAAGGCTGCGGAGGCGGAGAAGAATAAAGAGAAGGAGAAGAAGAAGGACAAGACGGTCGGCGAGCTGGTGGCGAGCCCCGGCATGAACCGCTTCGTCTGGGACGGGCGCTACCCGGACGCGGCGGACTTCGAGGGGATGATCCTCTGGGGGGGCGGCATCTACGGCCCGCGCGCCGTGCCCGGCAGCTACCAGGCGCGCCTGACCGCCGGCAAGGAAGTGGTGACCGTCCCGTTCGAGGTGAAGGCCGACCCGCGCGGCGCGGCCACCCAGGCCGACCTGGAGGCGCAGCTCGCCTTCCTCCTCGGCATCCGCGACAAGCTCTCGCAGGTCCACCGCGAGATCGGCCGCATCCGCGCCGTGCGCGCCGAGCTCGACGAGCTGGAGGAGCAGCTCGGCGACGACCAGCCGGAGGACGAGGCGGTGACCAAGGCCGTCGAGGCGATCCGCGAGACGATGAAGTCGGTCGAGGAAGCGCTCTACCAGACCAAGAACCGCAGCCCGCAGGATCCGCTCAACTTCCCGATCCGCCTCAACGACAAGCTCGCCGCGCTCGGCGACACCGTGGCCGCCGGCGACAACGCGCCGACCGCCCAGGCGGTGGCGGTGCGCGACGGGCTGGTCGCGGCGATCGACAAGGAGCTGGCGCGCCTGCAGCAGGTCTGGACCGTCGACCTGCCGGCGCTCAACAAGCTGGTACGCGAGCGGGAGGTCCCCGCCGTTCCTCTACCGCCGCTGGAGGGTGAGGCCAAGCCCGCGGCGGCGGCGCCGCCGCCGGGTTAACCAGAGAGCGTCGGGGCGAGAGCCAGCAGCCGCCGCAGATCCTCGGGGTCGACCGGCTTGACCAAGTGGTGGTCGAAGCCCGCCCGGCGGGCGCGGCGGCGGTCCTGGTCTTGGCCGTAGCCGGTCATCGCGATCAGCAGCACGCCGTCGAGGCCCGGGAGCGCGCGCAGGCGCCGCGCCACCTCGTAGCCGTCCATCTGCGGCAGCCCGATGTCCAGCAGCACGGCCTCCGGCCGGAACTCCTGGGCCACCGCCAGCGCCGCCGCGCCGTGCTCGGCGCTCCGCGCCTCGTGCCCCCACAGGCGCAGCAGGACCGCCATCGTCTCCGCCGAGTCGCGGTTGTCGTCCACGACCAGGACCCGCCGCCCGCCGGCCGGCTGGGCCTGCGCTTCCGGCGCTGGGACCGCCGGGCGCGCCGGCGCCCGCTCGAGCAGCGGCAGGCGGACGACGAACTCGCTGCCGCGGCCGGGCCCTTCGCTCGCCGCCGCCACCGAGCCGCCGTGGCACCGCACCAGCCGTTCCACCAGGGTCAGGCCGACGCCCAGCCCGGCCTCCGCGCGGTCGAGCGCCCGCTCCCCCTGCGTGAAGAGGTCGAAGACCCGCGGCAGCAGGTCCCTCGCGATGCCGTCGCCGGAGTCGCGCACGCGGATCGCCACCTGGCCGCGGTCGCGCTCCGCGCCGATCTCGATGCGGCCCCCCTCCGGGGTGTACTTCGCCGCGTTGTTGAGGAGGTTGAGGAAGACCTGGGAGAGCCGGACGGCGTCTCCCTGGACCCACAACGGCTGCTCCGGCAGCGCGACCTCGAGGCTGTGGCCGCGGTCCTCGATGAGCTGCCGGCTGGACTCGACGGCGCGGGCCACGATGTCGGCGACCTCGACGGGCTCGAGCTGAAGCTCGATCTTGCCGCTGGTGATGCGGCTGATGTCGAGCAGGTCGTCGACCAGGCGCGTCAGGTGCGTCACCTGGCGGTCGATCACCTGCGTCGCCCACTCCGGGCTCGGGCCCGCGGCCGAGCCGGCCTGCAGGGCGAGGACGGCGTTGCGGATCGGCGCCAGCGGGTTGCGCAGCTCGTGGGCCAGCATGGCCAGGAACTCGGTCATCTGCCGCTCGCCGCTCTCCAGCTCCTCGACCCGCTTGCGCTCGCTCAGGTCCCGCGTCAGCTTGGCGAAGCCGCGCGGCCGCCCCTCGCGGTCGTGGAGGGCGGTGATGACGACGTTGGCCCAGAAGCGGGTGCCGTCCTTGCGCAGCCGCCACCCCTCGTCCTCGAACCGGCCCTCGGCGCGGGCGACCTCGAGCTCGTGCTCCGGCCACCCCGCCGCGATCTTCTGCTGCGGATAGAAGCGGGAGAAGTGCTCGCCCATGATCTCCTCGGCCGCGTACCCCTTGATGCGCTCGGCGCCGGCGTTCCAGCTCGCCACCCGCCCGTCGTCGTCGAGGAGGAAGATGGCGTAGTCCTGGACCCCCTCGACGAGCAGGCGGAAGCGCTCTTCGCTCTGGCGCAGGATCTCCTCCTGCATGCGCCGATCGGTCAGGTCGCGGGTGATCTTGGAGAAGCCGAGGAGGGTGCCGGTCTCGTCGCGCAGAGCGGTGATGACGACGTTGGCCCAGAAGCGGGTGCCGTCCTTGCGCAGCCGCCACCCTTCATCCTCGAAGCGGCCGACGGTGCGGGCGACCTCCAGCTCGTGGTCCGGCCAGCCGGTGGCGATCGCGTCCGGCGGGTAGAAACGCGAGAAGTGGTGTCCCAGGATCTCCTCGGCGGTGTAGCCCTTGATGCGCTGCGCGCCGGCGTTCCAGGTCGTCACCCGCCCCTCGGGGTCGAGCATGAAGATGGCGTAGTCCACCACCCCCTCGACCAGCAGGCGGAAGCGCTCCTCGGAGGTCCTCGGGGCCTCGGTCACCATCCCCCAATGCTACCCTTCCTGCCTCCCCTTATGGATTTCTCGGTCCCCGACGCCACCCGCGCCCTCTGTGACCGCGTGCGCGCCTTCGTGGAGGAGGAGATCGTCCCCCTCGAGCCCACCTTCCTGGGCGCGGGCTGGCGCGCCGTCCTGCCGCCCCTGGAAGCGGCGCGCGAGCGGGCGCGGGCGCTCGGGTTCTGGGCGCCGCAGCTCCCCGGCGCCTGGGGCGGCATGGGCCTGCCGCTGCGCGACTTCGCCCTCGTCGGGCGCGAGCTGGGGCGGAGCCCGCTCGGCCATTTCGCCTGCAACTGCCAGGCTCCCGACGCCGGCAACATGGAGCTGCTCCTCGAGCACGGCAGCGAGGAGCAGCGCGAGCGCTGGCTCGGGCCGCTGGCGCGCGGCGCGGTGCGGAGCTGCTTCGCCATGACCGAGCCGGAGCGGCCGGGCTCCAACCCGGCCTGGCTCGGGACGACCGCCCGCCGCGACGGCGACGGCTGGGTGCTCGACGGCCGCAAGTGGTTCGCCTCCTCGGCCGACGGCGCGGCCCTGGCCGTCGTCGTGGCGGTGACCGACCCCGAGGCGCCGCCGCACGGCCGCGCCACCCTCTTCCTGGTGCCCACCGACACTCCGGGCTTCCGCCTGCTGCGCAACGTCCCGGTCATGGGGCACGCCGGCGAGGGGTGGCCGAGCCACGGCGAGGTGGAGCTGGCGGGCTGCCGCGTGCCGGCGGCCGCCGTCCTCGGCGGCGCGGCGGGCGTCGGCCGCGGCTTCGCCCTCGCCCAGGCGCGGCTGGGACCCGGGCGCATCCACCACTGCATGCGCTGGCTGGGGATCTGCGAGCGGGCGCTGGAGATGCTCTGCCGGCGCGCCGCGACGCGCGAGCTGGCGCCCGGCGAGCCGCTCGCCGGCAAGCAGCTCGTCCAGGCCTGGATCGCCGACAGCCGCGCCGAGATCGACGCCGCCACCCTCCTCGTGCTGCGCGCCGCCTGGGCGATCGACACCGCCGGCGCCCGCGCCGCCCGCGGCGAGGTGTCGCTGATCAAGTTCTACGTGGCGCGCGTCCTGGGACGGGTGCTCGACCGCGCGATCCAGGCGCACGGCGCGCTCGGGTTGACCGACGACACCCCGCTCGCCTGGTTCTGGCGCTCCGAGCGGGCCGCCCGCATCTACGACGGCCCCGACGAGGTGCACCAGGGGGTCGTGGCGCGCGCCGAGCTGGCGCGCCACGGCTTCGACCCGCCGCGATGAGCGGGCCGCCGGCCGATACCGCCGACGCGCCGGGCCCGGTGCGCCCCGGCGAGGAGCTGGACGCGGCGCGCCTCGCCGCCTTCCTGCGCGAAGCGCTGGGCCTCGCCGGCGGGCTCGAGGTGCGGCAGTTCCCGAGCGGCTACTCGAACCTGACCTACCTCGTCCGCTGCGGCGGGCGCGAGCTGGTGCTCCGCCGCCCGCCGGTCGGCAGCAAGGTCAAGACGGCGCACGACATGGGGCGCGAGCACCTGATCCTCTCGCGCCTGGCGCCGGTCTACGAGCTGGCGCCGCGGCCGCTCGCCGCCTGCGCCGACCCCGCGGTCCTCGGCTTCCCGTTCTATCTCATGGAGCGCGTCCCGGGCGTCGTCCTGCGCCGCCGCCTGCCGGCCGGGGTCGCGCTGCCGCCGCCGGCGGCGCGCGGCCTGGCCGAGGCGCTGATCGGGAACCTCGCGCGCCTCCACGCCCTCGACTGGCGGGCCGCCGGGCTCGGCGAGCTGGGCCGTCCCGAGGGCTACGCCGCCCGGCAGGCGCGCGGCTGGGCGGAACGCTACCGCGGCTCGCAGACCGACGAGCTGCCGGAGATGGACGAGGCGGCCGCCTGGCTGCAGGCGAACGTCCCGCCCGACGCTGGGGCCGCCCTGGTGCACAACGACTACAAGCACGACAACTTGGTGCTCGACCCCGCCGACCCCACCCGCATCCGCGCCGTCCTCGACTGGGAGATGGCGACGATCGGCGACCCGCTGATGGACCTGGGGACGACGCTCGGCTACTGGGTGGAGGCGGGCGATCCCGAGGCGCTGCGGCGGCTGGCCTTCGGGCCGACGGCGCTGCCGGGGACGCCCTCGCGCGCCGAGCTGGCCGACCTCTACGCCGCGGCGAGCGGGCGCGACCTCGCGCGCCTCCCCTTCTACTACGCCTTCGGCCTCTTCAAGATCGCGGTCATCGCGCAGCAGATCTACTACCGCTGGCGCCAGGGTCTGACCCGCGACCCGCGCTTCGCCGAGCTGCTGCCGGCGATCCGCGCCCTCGGCCGCCAGGCAGCGCGGGTGGCGGCCTCGGGCTCGCTCACCGCGCCGTAGCGCCGTCCTCCCCGTCCGCCGCCCGTACGATCCCCTCCCCGGCCAGCCAGGCGACGGTCAGCTTGACCCGCGCCGGGGAGGCCAGCCGCGTCGCCAGGAGCTCGCCGAGCGAGGTGCCGGGGCGGGCGGCGAGGCAGGCGAGGACGGTCTCGACCGGCAGCGCCGGCAGGCCGGTCTGCATCTCGGGCGCGGCGAGGTCCGGCACCACGGTCAGCGCGCGGTCCTCCGGCGGGAGGCTCTCGAGGCGGCTGTGCAGCGCGTCCTGGATCCACCCCGCCTCGAGCAGCATGGCGGTCATCGGCAGCGGTCCGTCGGGGCCCGGGGCGACCGGCCGGTCCGGGTAGAGCCGGAAGCTGCCGCTGCGCTCTTCGAGGAGTGCCACGACCGCCTCGACCCCCTCGAGCCCGCCGAAGGCGGCGCCGACGCAGCGCCCGCCGGTGAAGCGCAGCTCCCCGTCGCCCGCGGGCGTCACGACCGCCAGCTCGCCCGAGGCCGCCGCGCCCTCCAGCGACTGCAGCAGGTCGCCGACGGTGAGGGTGGCGAAGTCCCCGCCCAGGCCGCGCCGCTCGGCGGCGTGGCGGGCGACCAGCCCCTCGACGCGCGCCACCAGCTCGTCCGGGTGGAACGGCTTGGCGAGGAAGTCGTCGGCGCCGAGCCGCAGGCCGCGGACGCGGGTCTGGGCGTCGCCGATCGCCGACAGCATGAGCACCGGCAGCCGCTCGGTGCCGCGGTCCTGCCGCAGCTCCTCGAGCACCTCCCAGCCCGAGCGCCGCTGCATCAGCACGTCGAGGACGACGGCGTCGAAAGCGCCGGAGCGGGCGAGCGGCGCGGCGGTGGTGGGGTCGGCGACGGCGCGCACGTCGTGCCCGGCGCCCTCGAAGGCGAGGGCCACGAGGTGGAGGATGTCGGGGTCGTCGTCGACGACCAGGATGCGCGCCATCTGGCTCTGGTCGGCGTACTGTACAAGAACGCGGTACTCTCGGAGCAACGTGCGTAGCCAGCTGGAGCTGGTGCTCCTGGCGCTCGAGCGCTCGACGATCGGGGTGACGATCGCCGACGCCGCAGGGCGCATCCTCTACTTGAACCCCGCCGAGGCGGCCATGCACGGCTACGCGCCGGAGGAGCTGCTCGGCCAGCCGGCCGGGACCCTCGGCGTCGCCGGCGCCGGCGGCGAGCCGCCGGCCTCGCCCACCTGCTGGCGGCGTGAAGGGATCAACCGCGCCAAGGACGGGCGGACGTTCCCCGTCCGCCTGCTCTCCGACGCGGTGCTCGACGAGGACGGCAGGGTGCAGGCGCGCGTCACCCTCTGCGAGGACATCACCGAGGTGCGGCGGGCGCTCGAGGCCGTCGAGCGGCGCGAGAAGGTGCTCGCGGCGCTCGCCTTCGCCGCCGAGCGCTTCCTCGACACCGAGGGCTGGGAGCAGGAGGTGCCGGCCGTCCTCGCGTCGCTGAGCCACGCCGCGGGGGCCGACGAGCTGCGGCTGGAGCTACCGGGCGGCCTGGGGGTCGAGGCCATCTCCTGGTCGTGGCGGCGCGCCGCCGGCAGCCTGCCGCTGCCGCCGCTGGCGCCGGACGACCCGGTCCTGGCCGGGATCTACCACGGGCCGGCGAGCGGTCTGCCGCCGGAGGTGCGGCGGCGCCTGCCGGCGGGCGGGTCGCTGGCGGTGGTGCCGATCGAGATCGACGGCGCGCCGCGCGGCGCGCTCGTCTTCATCGCCGAGGACGAGGAGCGCGAGTGGCGGCCGAGCGAGCTCGAGGCGCTGCAGGCCACCGCCCGCATGCTCGGCACCGCGCTGCAGCGCCGCCAGGTGCAGGCGGAGCTGGCGCAGGTGGAGCGCCGCAAGCGGGAGTTCCTGGCCACCGTCAGCCACGAGCTGCGCACCCCGCTCACCTCGGTCCTCGGGGCGGTGGAGCTGCTGCGCGGCGGCGGCCTGCAGGCGGGCGGGGAGCGGGCGCGCGAGCTCCTCGAAGTCGCCGAGCGCAACGGCGAGCGGCTGCAGCGGCTGATCGAGGACCTGCTCGACCTCGAGCGCCTGGAGGCCGGCGAGCTGCGCTTCCAGCGCTCGCCGGTGGCGCTCGCCGTGCTGGTCGAGGAGGCGGTGCTCGGCATCCAGGGCTTCGCCGCCCTGCACGGCGTGCGGGTGCGCGCGGCGACGATGATGGCGGCGCGCAGCCTGGTCACCGACCGCAACCGGCTGGCCCAGGTGCTCTACAACCTGCTCTCCAACGCCATCAAGTTCTCGGCCCCCGGCGACGAGGTCGTGCTCGCGGCCCGCAGCCTCGAGGGCGAGGTGGAGTTCGTGGTGCGCGACCGCGGACCGGGCATCGCCGAGGAGGTCAAGGGACGGCTCTTCGAGCGCTTCGTGCAGGCCGAGGGCGCGCCGGGCGGGCGCGGCGGCGGCTCGGGGCTCGGCCTCTCGATCTGCAAGCGGCTGGTCGAGGGGCTGGGAGGCTCGATCGCCGTCGAGAGCGCGCCCGCCTCCGGGACCGCGGTGACCGTCCGGCTCCCCCTCGGGCTCGGCGAGACCCGTCCTCTGGTTTAGAATCGGCCTTTCGACGCGCAGTGCCGGGCCCTGCCACCGGCCCGGCTTTCCCGTTTCCCGGAACATCTTCCAGCTTTCGGTGCACCATGACTGTGATGAGCGACACCGACGTGCAGTACCGGCTCTCCGGGTGGGACCTCTCCGAGCTGCTGCCGGACGCCGGCGAGGCCGCCGTGGGCGAGCGGCTCGCCGCCCTCGAGCGGGAGGTGGCCGCCTTCGAGGCCCATCGCGCCAGCCTCGGCCCCGACATCGACCGCGGCCTCTTCCTCTCCCTCCTCGCCGAGTACGAGCGGTTGATCGAGCGGATGACCGCCGTCGGCGGCTACGCCTCCCTCCGCTTCGCCGAGGACACCGGCAGCCGCGAGGCGCTGGCGCTCAAGAACCGGGTGCAGCAGGCGCTGACCGCCGCCTACAACCGCATCCTCTTCTTCACCCTGGGGTGGAAGGGGCTCGACGACGCCGACGCCGAGAAGCTCCTGCCGACGCCGCAGGAGAACCCCGACTACCGGCACTGGCTCCTCGACCTGCGGCGGCTCAAGCCCCACACCCTCGACGAGCGCTCCGAGCAGCTCATCAACCTCAAGGACGACAACGGCATCGGCGCGGTGCTGACGATCTACTCGATGCTCACCAACCGGCTGGAGTTCCGGCTGGCGGTGGACGGCGAGGAGAAGACGCTGACCCGCGACGCGCTGATGAGCTACGCCTTCTCGCCGCGCGCCGAGCTGCGCGCCGCCGCCTACCAGGAGCTCTACCGGGTCTACGGCCAGGAGGCGACGGTCCTGGGGCAGATCTACATCAACCGGGTGCGCGACTGGCACGAGGAGCAGGTGGGGCTGCGCGGCTACCCTTCCCCCATCGCCGTGCGCAACATCGACAACGACGTGCCCGACCGCGCGGTCGAGGTGCTGCTCGACGTGGCGCTCTCGAACGCGCCGCTCTTCCAGCGCTACTTCGGCTTGAAGGCCGCCTGGCTCGGCGTCGAGCGCCTCCGCCGCTACGACCTCTACGCGCCGCTGACCGGCTCCGACCGCGAGATCCCCTACGCCCAGGCGGTCGAGTCGGTGCTCGAGACCTTCCGTGACTTCCACCCGCTCTTCGCGGCGCAGGCCGAGCGCGTCTTCCACGAGGGGCACGTGGACAGCGAGATCCGCAAGGGGAAGCGGGCCGGAGCGTTCTGCTCGACGATCCTGCCGCGCCTGACGCCGTGGGTGCTGGTCAACTACGCCGGCAAGGTGCGCGACGTGGCGACCCTGGCGCACGAGCTGGGGCACGCCATCCACAGCATGCTGGCCGAGGGGCATTCGATCCTCACCCAACACTCCTCGCTGCCATTGGCCGAGACCGCCTCGGTCTTCGCCGAGATGCTGATGACCGACCGGCTGCTGCGCGAGGTGGACGACCCGCTGGCGCGCCGCGAGCTCCTGGCCGCGGCGATCGACGACGTCTACGCCACGGTCCTGCGGCAGGCCAGCTTCGTGCGCTTCGAGCTCGACGCCCACGCCGCCGTCCTCGGCGGCAGCTCGCTCGACGACCTCTCGGCGCTCTATCGGCGGACGCTCGACCAGCAGTTCGGCGACAGCCTCGACATCGCCCCCGAGTTCCAGCACGAGTGGCTGTCGATCCCGCACATCTACCACACGCCCTTCTACTGCTACGCCTACAGCTTCGGCCAGCTCCTGGTGCTCTCCCTCTACCGCCGCTACCGCGAGCAGGGCGACGCCTTCAAGCCGGTCTACATGAAGCTCCTCACCTACGGCGGCTCGGCGCGCCCCCAGGAGATCCTCGCCGAGGCCGGCATCGACGTCACCGACCGCGCCTTCTGGCAGGGCGGCTTCGACCTGGTGCGCGGGATGATCGAGGAGCTGGAGGCGATCTAGCGCTTCGGCGCGTAGCCCATGTAGGCGGCGATCTCTCGGGCCGCCTGGTTCTTGCGCGCGGTCCAGCCGGTTTCCGCCCCGAGGGCGGCGACGACGAGGAGCGCGGCGCCGAGGGTGGCCGCGGCGAGGCCGGCCCGGCGGGGGCGAGGCAGCGCCACCGCCAGCGCCGCCAGCACCATCAACAGGACCGGCAGGAGAGACAGCCAACCCGGGAGGCCCAGGGCGAGCCCGAGGTTCGGGGCGAGGGCGCCGTGGCGGAGGAGGTGCCAGGAGAGCTCGAGGGCCGGGAAGCGGAAGACGCTCCAGTGCGGCGGCAGGGACCAGGTGGCGACGGCCAGGAGGTGGAGGAGGATCGCCCACGTGACCGCGGCGGCGCCGAAGAGACGATAGAAGCCGCGCGCTCGCTCGCTGCCGGCGGCGCGGTAGCCGTCGACGATCAGCTCCAGCAGGAAGGGGTAGATCGGCACCAGGTAGCGCGGGCCGAGGCTCCAGCCGCCCTCCCAGTCGATCAGGCAGGCGTTGGCCGCGAAGAAGGCCAGGGCGCCGGCGGCCAGCAGGGTGTGCCAGCGCCCCCAGCGCCCCGCCCGCCGGAGATGGACGACCGCGGGCGCGGCGAGGAGCAGGAACGGCGAGTGGACGAAGAGGCCGCGCAGGGTGCCGAAGGTCAAACCCCACAGCGCCTCCGGCCGCGGCGCGCCGAGGCCGAAGAAGCCCGTGCCGCGGTGCAGGCGGTCCGCCGGCTGCGCCATGTGTTCGTAGGCCAGCTCGAACGGCCCGCCGAAGCAGACCGCGTGGTAGACGAGCAGAACGCCGATCGGCAGCGCGGCGGCACCCGCAAAGGCGAGGACGGCGCGCAAGCCGGCCCGCCGCCCGGCGGCTGAAGCCGGCAGCGCCTCCACCACCAGGACGACACCCAGGATCCCCAGGAAGAGCGCCGAGGTGTAGTCCACGAGCACCGCCGTGCCGCCGAGCAGCCCCGCCGCGGCCCAGCGCCCCGCCCGCGCCTCCGCCCCAGCCTCGGGCGCCGCGACGCACCAGGCGGCAAGGAAGAGCAGGATCGCCGCGGGAACGTGTCCGGTCAGCGCCAGGGCCTGGGCGAAAAACGCCGAGCCGAGGCCGAGCCCCAGCACCATGAGCAGGCCGAAGCCGCCGGCCGCGGCGCTCCAGCGGCGGGCCAGCCAGGCGAGGAAGAGGAGGGCCGGGAGCGTCACGACCGCGAGGCGGCCGGCGCGCACCGCCCGCGCGTCGTCGTCCGGACCGCCAGGCCCGGCGAGCCATCGCCAGGCGGCCCAAGCGGGCGCCGCGGCGAAGGACACTCCCGGCGCCTTGTCCGAGTAGTAGTGCCCGCCGAAGCGCGCGAGGTCGCTGAACTCGCCGGTGCGCGCGACGCCGGCGTCGAGCCGGAAGCTCCGCTCCTCGACGATGGCGCGGGTCAGGAGCGCCCGCGACAGCTCGTTGGGCGAGAGGAACGCCGGGTAGAGGTTGGGGAACCAGAGATAGACGAGCCCGATCGCCGCGACCGCGAGCGCCGCCGCGCCGCGCCCGCGGCTCACGGCGCCGGCGGCACGGGGACGAAGCAGCGCGGCAGGCGGCGCAGCAGCTCCAGCGAGTAGACCAAGCGCTGGCCGTCTTCGAAGCCGCGCTCCCAGTCGCGGTCCTTGCCGCCGGGCGGCGAGCCGGAGAAGCTGTTGAAGCTGCCGTCGAGGAGCGACTCGCAGTCGTCGCTCAGGTACTTGTCGCGCGCCCGCTCGACGCCCGCCGCGAATCCCTGCAGGTACTCGGGGTCGTCGTCGATGCGGTCGGCGACGTGGATGCCCTCCTCGCTCGCCCGGTCGAGCTTCTCCTGCACCTCGGCGTTGACCTGCTCCACCTTCCAGGCGGCGTGCTCGGCGAGGGTGCGCTCGTAGTCCTCTGGGTAAGGCTCGCGCCGGCGGCGGTTCCAGCCTTCGGCGGCCTCCGCCGCTTCGGGCGTCGGATGCAGCTCGAGGAGCGCGCTCACCGCCGCCTCGGCGCGCGCCGCGTCGCGCACCACCTCGGGCGGCAGCTCGACCTTGAGCTGCGCCTTGCAGCGCTTCTCCTCGTAGAGCGTGAACGGCCCCTCCCGGTGCGGCTCGAGCACCGGCTCGGCGACGTCGAGGAAAAGGTCGAGCCGGGCGCGCTTGGCGCCGATCCGCTCGACGCGCGCCAGCTCGCCGGCGGCGAAGCGGCGGGCGCCGCGGCTCGACACCCGCGTGCCGGCGACATCGTTGTCGGTGTAGATGCCGGCGCAGTCGGACTGCAGCGGCACCTTGACCACCACCCAGGCGCCGCGCCAGCGGGCGTTGAGCGTGTCCTCGACGTCGGCGGCCGTGGGCGCCGCGAGCGCGAGGAGCAGCAGGAGGCCGGTGAACGGGATGCGCGTCGGGATGACGGTCATTCTATGCCGGCGCCAGCTCACGCAGCAGCGCGAACATCTCGGCGTCCCAGGGGTCCGGCGACGGGTCGTCGTCCGCCGCCTCGTTGTTCTTCTCCGGCGTCTCGAGGATCAGCGGCACGCCGCGGGCGCGGCGGTCGGCGAGCAGCCAGCGGAACGGCTCGACGCCGATCCGCCCCTTGCCGAGCAGCGTGTGGCGGTCGCGGTTGCTCCCCAAGTCCCCTTCGCTATCGTTGAGGTGGAAGAACGCCGGCGGCTCGCCGGTGGCGGCCTCGAACTCGTCGAGGAGAGCGGCGAGCGCGGCGGGCGAGCGGCGGATGTCGTACCCCGAGGCGAAGAGATGGCAGGTGTCGAGGCCGTAGCCGGTACGCGGGCGCAGCGCCTTCGGCACGACGGCGAGGATCGTCGCCACCTCGGCGGCCGTGCGCCCGACGGTGGCCCCGGCGCCGGCGGTGTTCTCGACCAGCAGCCGCGTCGGACCCGGGACGGCGCGCAGGGCGGCGACGATCGCCCCCGCCACCCGGCCGAGCGCCGCCGCGAGGTCGCCGCCGCTCCCCGCCGAGCCGGGGTGGAAGCAGACCATCCCGGCCTCCAGCGCCGTCGAGCGCTCCAGCTCCTTCGCCAAGCCGGCCGCCGAGCGCTCCCGCTTCTCCTCTTCGGGGCTGGCGGTGTTGAGGACGTAGGCGGCGTGCACCATGACGTGCCGGCGCTCGATGCCGACCTCGGTGAGCGCGGCGTGGAACCGCGCCACGCGCGCCGCCTGGATGTTGGAGCGGTCGCCGTAGAAGCGCGGCGGCGCGGTGAACACCTGCAGCGCGCGGGCGCCGGCGGCGGCTGCGCGCCGGGCCGCCATGTCGATGCCGCCGTTGTCGACGGTGTGCACCCCGAAGAGGAGCTCGCCGCCGCCGCGGGGCGCGCGCTTGGCGCGCGGGCTCATGCCGGCGCCGGGGCGGGCGGCGCGAGGCGCGGCCGCCGCAGGTGGAAGTCGGTCGCGTCCTGGTAGAGCTTGGCGAAGGCCAGGAGGTCGGCTTCGAGCCAGAGGCCGCCGGTGAAGGTGATGGAGGTCGGCGTGCCGTCTTTCCGAAAGCCGTTGGGGAGGACGACCGCCGGGTGGCCGGTGAGGTTGGTGATCAGGAGGTTGTCGCCGCCGTAGGTGGGGGCGACGTAGAGGTCCACGGCGGCGAAGCGCTTCGCCATCTCCTCCATCAGCAGCGTCCGCACGCGGTTGGCCTGCACGTACTCGACCGCCGGCACGGTGCGGGCGACGCGGAAGACGTTCGGCCAGGCGCGCCGGATCTGGCGCACCAGGCGGTCGTCGGCGCCGCTGCGCGTCAGCTCGTCGAAGGCGGCGGCCGCCTCGACCGAGAGGATCAGCCCCATCGCCTGGATCGGCAGCGCCGGCAGCTCGATGGGCAGGAGCTCGACGCCGAGGCCGCGCAGCGTCTCCAGGCTCTGGAGGTCGAAGGCGTGCCACTCTTTCTGTTCCTCTTCCGGCTCGGCCTCGAAGAGCGCCTTCGTGTACCCCACGCGCAGGCGGCGCGGGTCGCGCTCCGGGCCCCAGACGAACGGCGCGTCGGTCGCCGTCGGGTCGCGGCCGTCGGGGCCGGCGACGGCGGCGAAGACGGCGGCGCAGTCCTCGACGCTGCGGCAGATCGGCCCCAGCTTGTCCATCGTCCAGGAGAGCGCCATGGCGCCGTGGCGGGGGACGCGCCCGAAGGTCGGCCGCAGGCCGGTGGCGCCGGTGCGGGTGCAGGGGGAGACGATCGAGCCCAGCGTCTCGCTGCCGACGGCGAAGCCGACGAGCCCGGCCGCGGTCGTCGCCGCCGACCCCGCCGAGGAGCCGCTCGACCCCTGCTCCAGGTTCCAGGGGTTCTTGGTCGTGCCGCCGAACCAGACGTCGCCCCAGGCCAGCTCGCCGAGCGTCGTCTTGGCCACCAGCACCGCCCCCGCCCTTCCCAGCCGCTCGACGACCGTGGCGTCGTAGTCGAGCACCTGCTCCTTGAACGGGCCGGCGCCCCAGGTCGTCGGGTAGCCGCGGGCGGCGAGCAGGTCCTTCGCAGCCCAGGGGACGCCGTGGAGCGGACCGCGCGGGCGGCCTTCGGCCAGCTCGCGGTCCATCCGCTCGGCTTCTTCGAGCGCCCGCTCCTCGGTCAGGGTGACGACCGCCAGGAGGAGCGGGTCGTAGCGCTTCAGGCGCTCGAGGTAGAGGCGCGTCAGCTCGACCGAGCTGATCTGCCCGGAGGCGATCAGCCGCCCTAGCGTCACCGCCGGCAGGAAGGCCAACGCCTCGGGGTCGGCGGGGCGGACGGGCGGCGGCGCCGGCAGGAGGCGGAAGGAGGAGGCGCCGGCCGGCGGCGGCGCGCCGGGGAGGGCCGGGTCGAAGCGGATCGCGGGGGGGACGGCGTTGTCGAGCCGGACGCCGCGCAGCGCCTCGTAGTCGGCGCGCAGCTCGGCGACGTCCTCGAGCATCAGGTCGCGGTCGGCGTCGGCGAAGGCGAGGCCGGCCAGCTTCTCCACCGCCGCCAGGTCACCGCGGGCGATCGCCGCCGGGTCCGCCGCGCCGCCGTTGCCGTTCGCCCAGGCCGGCAGCGCGGCCGCGCCCAGCCCGAGGGCCGAGCCGGTGAGAAACCGCCTCCTGTCGAGCATCGCGAGGGATTCTAGCTATGTCATCCCGAGCGTAGCGAGGGATCTGGGCGGGGGCGCTCCGCCTCACCGGCCCGCCCCCAGATTCCTCGCTGCGCTCGGAATGACACGGGAACGTGAAACCCGGGGCCACTCCCGCTCGTCTAGTCTCTCGGAGGGAACCGCTGATGCACAGCAAGACGACCCTTTTGGCCCTGGCGCTCGCCGCCGGCGTCGCCGCCGCGCCGGCCGGCGCGGAGACCGCCGGCCGCTGGATCCACCTGCGGGTGGACGAGGCGCACGGCGGCGCGCAGGTGCGGATCAACCTGCCGCTGGCCCTCGTCGCCCGCGTCGCCGAGCGGGTGCCGCCGGATGCGCGGCGCTCGGGACGGCTGGTGGTCGGCGACGAGGAGCTCTCCGCCGCCGAGCTGCGCGCCATCTGGCGCTCGCTCGCCGACGGCGCAAACGCGCGGGTCATCCCCGTCGACGACCCCGACGACACCGTCTGGGCCTGGCGCCACGGCGGCTACCTCCACCTGCGGGTGCGCCACGAAGGCTGGGGCGACGACGACCCCGAGGACGTGCACGTGCGGGTGCCGGCGCCGGTCGTCGAGGCCCTGCTCTCCGGGCGCGGCGAGCAGCTCGACCTCGCCGCCGCCTTCACGGCACTGGCGCGGCACGGCGCCGGCGAGCTGGTCGCCGCCTCCGGGGACGGCGACCGGGTGCGGATTTGGATCGACGACGCGCCCGAGGCGCGGTGAAGGAGTAGGCCATGAGCCAGGGAGTCAAGGTCGTCCTCGTCGTCTTCGTCGTGCTGATGGTGATCTTCGTCGGCTCGGGCGTGCTCCTGGCCGCGGCGGTGGCGCGCGCCGGGGTCGTCAACGTGCAGGTCCGCTCCTCCGGCCCCGACGGCTCGGTGGACCTCGACCTGCCGGTGCCGGCGGCGCTGGTCTCGCTGGCGCTCCTCGGCGTGCGGCTCGGGCCGCACGTCGCCTGGGACGTCGACGGCAAGGCCTGCCACCTCGACGCCTGGGCGCCGGCGGCGGCCGCCGCGTTCGAAGAGCTGGCCGAGGCGCCGGACATGGTGCTGGTCGACGTGCGCGACCACGGCGAGTGGGTGCAGATCGCCAAGCGCGGCGACACCCTGCAGGTGCACGTCGAGGGGCACGGCGACGAGGTCGAGATCAGCATGCCGGCGACGCTCCTGCCGCAGATCGCACAAGCGCTCGACTGATCGAGCAAACGCGCGGGCGCCGGTTGCAGACGGCCCGCGCCGCTCCGTACACTGCCCTCCGGCTCGACCCTCGAGGAGGAACGGCGATGCGCGCGATGACCGCGGCGGTGCTGGGCGCAGGGCTCTTGACGGCGGCGGGGCTGCAGGCCTCGGACACCCTCTACACGGTGGCCTTCGACACGGCGACGACGGTCGAGCGGCTGGCGGTCGTCGATCCCGCGACCGGCGCGCTGACCGACGCCGCCTTCGGCATCGCCGGCTGCTGCCTGGTGCCGGGCGGCGTCTCCGCCTTCGACCCGGCGGCCAACGTCTTCTACTTCGTCGGCCTCTTCCAGGCCGACCCGCCGGGCACCCAGCGCATCTTCGCGCTCGACGCGGCGACCGGCGCGGTGCTCTCGCAGCCGGTCCTGCCGGCCGGCTTCAACTACAACTTCATCGACTTCCACCCCGGCACCGGCACGCTCTACGGCATCATTCACGACCTCGGCGCGACCGCCGAGGTGCTGGCCGAGATCGACCCGGTGACCGGCGCCGTGACGCCGATCGGCGCCGGCGCCGCCGGCTGCTGCCTGGTGCCGAGCGGCACCTCGGCGCTCGACGCTGCCGGCGACGTGGCCTACTTCTTCGGCCGCTTCATGGCCGACGGGCCGAACGACATGCGCATCTTCGCCCTCGACGTCGCGACCGGGGCGGTGCTCTCGAACCCCTTGCTTCCAGCCGGCTTCAACTACAACTTCCTGGGCTTCGACCGCAGCCCGGGGACCCTCTACACCGTCGCCTTCGACACCGCCACGACGACCGAGCTGCTGGCCACGATCGACCCGGCGACCGGGGCGCTGACCCCGGTCGGCGCCGGCGTCGCCGGCTGCTGCCTGGTCTCGAGCGGCGTCTCGGCGCTGGACCCCAACAACGACGTCTTCTACTTCGCCGGCGTCTTCCAGGCCGAGGACCCGAACACGCGGCGGATCTTCGGGCTCGACCTCGCCACCGGCGCCTTGATCGGCAACCCCTTCCTGCCGGCGGGCCGCAACTACAACTTCCTCGAGTTCGATCCCCTGGACGAGCCGGAGCCGCCGGCGGTGGTGGCGATCGACGTCAAGCCCGGGAGCTTCCCCAACAGCGTCAACCCGAACAGCCACGGGGTGATCCCCGTCGCCGTGCTCAGCGACGCGGGGTTCGACGCCCTGACGATCGACGTCGCGACAGTGCGCTTCTCCGGCCCGGCCGGCGCGCCGGAGGCCCACGGCAAGGGCCACCCCGCCGACGTGGACGGCGACGGCGACCTCGACCTCGTGCTGCACTTCCGGACGCAGGCGACCGGCATCCAGTGCGGCGACACGACGGCGACCCTCGTCGGCGCGACCCTGGGCGGCGATCCATTCACCGGCAGCGACTCGATCCAGACGGTCGGCTGCCCCTAGGCGCGCGCGATGGTGACGGCACCGCAAAGCTTTACCCCCGGCGAGCCCCTCTACGAGGCGCGCTTCGCCATCACCGGCATCGGCGAGTACGGCTACTCGCTGGAGACGCTCTTCTCGGGAACGGTGCCGCCGCCGCCCGGCGGCGCGCGCTTCGACGTCGTCTTCGAAGGCGCGCTCGAAGGCCCGCGCCTGAGCGGCACCGCCGCCGGCACCGACTACGCCCGCGTGCGCGGCGACGGCCGCATGGACCTCCACATCCACCTGCGCATCGCCACCCCGGACGGCGCCGCGGTCGCCTTCTTCGGCGGCGGCGTCGCCGTCCCCGATCCCGCGACCGGGCTCCTCCGCCTCTACATCAACGTCACCCTCCACAGCTCCGACCCGCGCTACGCCTGGGTCAACGGCCTCCCGGTCTGGACGACCGGCACCGCCGACCTCGCCCGCCGCGAGATCCACGTCACCGGCTACACCCCCGCCGCGGGCGGTTAGACGAGGCCCCGGTGCTGCGCGCTGCCAAAACGGCGCGCAAATCGCTCCGTCTCGGAGATGGAAGCTCCATCTCCGTAATCGGCGCGCGATCTCCGTGACCGGCGCGCGATCTCCGAGATGGGAGGCTGCGTCACCGTGACGGAAGCGCCGTCACCGAGATGGGCGCCCGATCTCGGAGATGGGCGCTCGATCTCCGAGATGGATGCTCCATCTCCGTGACGGGCGCGCAATCTCCGTAACGGGCGCTCGATCTCCGTAACGGCGGCCTCCGCATCCCTCGCCGCGCTCCGAGACCCGTCGCCGGCGGGCGGTCAGGGCGCCAGCCGGTCGATCGTCCAGCCGTCGCCGGCGCGGCGGTAGAGGAAGCGGTCGTGGAGGCGGCTGGGGCGGCCCTGCCAGAACTCGACCTCGCGCGGCGTCACGCGGAACCCGCCCCACCAGTCCGGGAGCGGCACCTCGTCGCCGAGCTTCTCGGCGAGGGCCAGGAACTCGCGCTCCAGCTCCTCGCGGCCGGCGAGCGGCCGGCTCTGCCGCGAGACCCAGGCGCCGAGGCGGGCGCCGAGCGGGCGCGTGGCGAAGTAGGCCTCCGACTCCGCGCGCGTCGTGCGCTCGGCGCCGCCGGCGATCCGCACCTGCCGGTTGAGCGGCCCCCAGTAGAAGACCAGCGCGGCCTCGGGGTTTTCGGCCAGCTCGCGCGCCTTGCGGCTCTCGTAGTTGGTGAAGAAGACGAAGCCGCGCGCGTCGTAGCCCTTGAGCAGGACGACGCGCGCCGAAGGACGCCCGCGGGCGTCGGCGGTCGCCAGGGTCATCGCCGTGACGTCGGGCACCCCGGCCGCCGCCGCCTGCTCGAACCAGACGCGGAACTGCTCGACCGGGTCGGCCGCGAGGTCGCCGGCCTCGAGGCCGTGGCCCTCGAACTCGCGGCGCAGGTCGGCGAGGTTCATGGAAGCGGGATTGTAGCGGCGGTTGCGCTCCGCCCGCACTTGTTCCCGTTTCCCGTAGAAAAGCTTGGGAGTCAGCAAGTTAGTCGCGTTTCTCCGGCATTGACTTACGCTTCTTCACCGCCCTATCTTGATCGCGGGAGGAGCGATGAGCGAGCCGCTGCGGAAACCGCTGAGCCTGGTCGATTTCCCGCGCGGGGCGCTGCGCAGCGCGGCGGAGCTGGTGCAGGCGCGGCGGGAGGCCGGGGAGGCGTCGCCGCTGCCGACCGCGGTGCCGGCGCTCGACCGCCTGCTCGGCGGCGGGTTGCCGCGCGGGCGGCTGGTCGAGCTCCTCGGCGGCAGGAGCGGCGGGCGCTTCTCGCTCCTCCTCGCCACCCTCGCCGCCGCCACCGCGGCCGGCGAGGCGGCGGCGCTCGTCGACCTCGGCGACCAGCTCGATCCGCAGGCCGCGGCGGCGGCCGGCGTGGAGCTGCCGCGTCTCCTCTGGCTGCGCCCGGAGCGCACCGCCGACGCGCTGGCGGCGGCCGAGATGGCGGTGACCGGCGGCTTCGCGCTGGTGGCGCTCGACCTGGGCGTGCCGCCGCTGCGCGGCGGCCGCGGCGCCGAGCCCTTCTGGGTGCGGCTGGCGCGCGCCGCCGAGACGCACGGCGGGACGCTCCTGGTCTCCACGCCCTACCGGGTGAGCGGCACGGCGGCCGCCGCCGTCCTGCGCCTGGAGCGCGGGCGCGGCGTCTGGCGCGGCGCAGGGGCGACGGCGCTCCTCGGCGGCGTCGCCGGCGAGGCGGCGCTCGAGAAGCTGCGCGGGACGAACCCGGCGGGGCGGCGGGAGAGGATCGGGTTGCGGGTGGGCGAGGCGATCGAGTCGATCGCTAACGCGAAGATGGCAGCCCCCCCCGCCCAGATCCTTCGCTTCGCTCAGGATGACGAGCGCGACGTCATCGGCGAGCGGCGCCGTGCGGCGATGGGCGGGCGGAGGTAGGCGATGGAGCCCGACGCCCCGCCGCCGCGCCTTGCCTGCCTCGCGGTGCCGCTCTTTCCGCTCGCGGCGCGGCTGCGCAGCGAGCCGGGGCTGGCGCGCGAGGCGCTGGTGGTGGTCGAGGGGAACGGCCAGGTCGCGGAGGTGACCGCCGCCACCCGCTCGGCGCGCGACGCCGGCATCGTGCCCGGGCAGACCCTGCCGCAGGCGCGCGCCCTCTGCCCCAACCTGGTGCCGCGGCCGCGCGACGAGGAGCTCGAGCGCTCGGCGCAGGAGGCGCTGCTCGAGGCCGCCGAGCGCTTCTCGCCGCGCATCGAGGACGCCGGCGACGGTGTGGCCTACGTCGACCTCATGGGACTGGAGCGCCGCTTCGGCGCCGGGCGCGCCGGCGAGGAGGCGCTGGGCCGGGCGCTCGCCGCCGCCGCCCAGGCGGTCGGCCTGCCGGCCCGCGTCGGCATCGCCGGCAGCAAGCTGGCGGCGCGGATCGCCGCCGGCCTGCCCGGCTCCCCCACCGTCGTCCCCGCCGGCGAGGAGGCCGCCTTCCTGGCGCCGCTGCCGCTCGCCCGCCTCAGCCCGGAGGCCGAGATCGCCGCCACCCTGGAGCGCTGGGGGCTGCGCTCGATCGGCGACTTCGCCCGCCTCCCCGGCGCGCGGGTGGCGAGCCGCCTGGGGCGCGCCGGACGCGACCTCCACGCGACGGCGCTGGGCGTCGATCCGCGGCCGCTCACTCCGCGCGAGCCGCCGCCGGCCTTCGAGGAGCGGATGACCCTCGAGTGGCCGCTTGTCTCGCTCGAGCCCTTCCTCTTCCTCGGGCGGGCGGCGCTCGAGCGGCTCTGCCGGCGGCTGGAGGTGCGCGGCCTGGCCTGCATCCGCCTGACCGTGGCGCTCCACCTCGATCCCGACGGCTGGCACGAGCGCTCGCTCGACCTGCCGGCGCCGACGCGCGACCCCAAGACGCTGCTGACGCTCGTCCGCCTGGAGCTGGAGGCCCGGCCGCCGGGCGCGGCGGTCGTCGGCTTCGGCTTCCTCGCCCTCCCCGACCGGCCGCGCGAGGCGCAGCTCTCCCTCTTCGGCCCGGCGGCGCTCTCGCCGGACAAGCTGGCGACGACGCTGGGACGGCTCTTCGCCCTCCTCGGCCCGGGCCGGGTCGGCTCGCCCGAGCCGGTGGACGGCCATCTCCCCGAGCGCTGCGCTTTGGTCGGCTACGCGCCGCCGCCGCCCCCCGAGGTGCGGCGCGAGCCGCCGCAGGGGCGCGGTCTCCTGGCGGTGCGGGTGCTGCGGCCGCCGGTCGAGCTGGAGGTGATCACCGAGGATTCCGCCGCCGGCGAGGCGGCATCCGATAGAGACGGCGCGATCTCCGCCGCCCTCCTCCGCCCGCGCGAGATCCGGCCGGTCGTGTCGAACGGCGGCGCGGCGCGGCCGAAGCTCCAGGGCAGCGTGCGCGCGGCCGCCGGGCCCTGGGGGCTGGAGGACGGCTGGTGGGGGGAGACGCCGGTCGAGCGCGACTACTGGGACGTCGAGCTGGGCGAAGGGGGGATGGTGCGCATCTTCCGCGACCGGCGGAGCGGCGACTGGTTCGCCGACGGGATCTACGATTAAAAGAAAAACGCCCGGCACGTAGGCCGGGCGCTACGGGTGTCGAGGGGGGAGACTAGAACCGCCAGGAGAGCCCGGCGTTGACGCCGAGGCCGCCCAGCTCGACCGTCGACTCCTCCTCGAGGGTGATGTCGTCGACCCCGCTCAGGTTCCGCGGGTCGCGGTCCACCGTCGCCTCCATGTTGCGGTAGATCGCCTCGACCATGAAGTTGAGGTTGTCGCGCATGCCGAAGTCGCTGCCCAGCACGGCATAGAAGCCGGCCTCGTCGTCGATCTCGACCTCGTCGCTGTCGAGCATCATGTACGAGAAGCCGCCGCCCGCGTAGGGCGACCAGGAGCCGTTCTCCATGAAGCTGAACGCCACGCCGGCCTCGAGCGGCACGGCCTGGAGCTCGAAGTCCAGCCGCTCGGGCGAGGTGTCGCGGGTGAGGTCGTTCAGGAACGAGGCGCGCAGGTCGAACCAGCCCAGGCGGGTGCGGATGCCGCCGCCCGCCGAAGAGTCCACGTCCTCGGTGTCGTAGAAGGTCCCGAACAGACCGAAGCTGTTGTCCGCCGCAGCGGGGCTCGCGGCGAGCAGCGCGACGAGCGCGAAGAGCCACAGGTGCTTTCTCATGACACAAACCTCCGAAGTCGCTTCGTCCAGGGAGGGAAGCACACCCTCCCGCCGTTGGGCCGGATGCGCGGTGACCCCGCGATGGGGTCGTACGAGCGGCCGCGCCGCCGGCGGAAGGGCCATTTCTGCAAGCCCCAGGCCAGTTTGTGGGGTTAAAGCTATTTGCGCAGGTTTGCAGCCAATGCCCGCTTGCGCAGGCGGAGGCTGCCGGGCGTGGCTTCGACCAGCTCGTCGTCGCGCAGGAACTCGAGCGCCTGCTCCAGATTGAAGAGCCGCGGCGGCACCAGCCGCACCAGCTCCTCGGATCCCGAGGCGCGCATGTTGGTGAGCTTCTTCTCGCGCACGATGTTGACGTCGAGGTCGTTCTCGCGGTTGTGCTCGCCGACGACCATGCCGGCGTAGACCTCGTCGCCCGGTGCCACGAAGAGCGTGCCGCGCGGCTGCAGGTGCTCGATGGCGTAGGCGGTGGTGCGGCCGGCGCGGTCGGCGACCAGGGCGCCGGTCTCGCGGCCGGCGATCTCCCCCTGCCACTCCTCCCAGCCGTCGAAGAGGTGGTTCATGATGCCGGTGCCCTTGGTGTCGGTGAGGAGCTCGCCGCGGAAGCCGATCAGGCCGCGCGAAGGGACGCGGAACTCCATGCGCACGCGGCCCGAGCCGTGGTTGACCATCTTCATCATCCGCCCGCGCCGCCCCCCCATCTGCTGGGTGACGGCGCCGATGAACTCCTCCGGGCAGTCGACGGTCAGCATCTCCATCGGCTCGAGGAGCTTGCCGTCCACGCGGCGGGTGAGCGCCTCGGGCTTCCCCACCGCCAGCTCGTAGCCCTCGCGCCGCATCATCTCGATGAGGATCGCGAGCTGCAGCTCGCCGCGGCCGGAGACCTGGAAGGCGTCGGGCGAGCCGGTGGGCTCGACGCGGATGGAGACGTTGGTCAGGGTCTCCTTGTCCAGCCGCTCCCTTAGCTTGCGCGAAGTGACGTGCCTGCCGTCGCGCCCCGAGAACGGCGAGTCGTTGGCCGAGAAGACCATGGCGATCGTCGGCTCGTCGACCTGGATCGTCGGCAGCGGCCGCGGGTCCTCGGGATCGGCCACGGTCTCGCCGATCGACACCTCGGCCAGGCCGGCGAGGGCGAGGATGTCGCCCGGTCCGGCCTCCTCGATCTCGACGCGCGTGAGCCCGTCCCAGCCGTAGAGGATCGCCGCCTTGGCGGCGGCGGTCGTGCCGTCCAGCCGGCAGAGGACGATCGGCTGGCCGCGGCGGAGGCGGCCGTTGACCATCCGCCCGATCGCCAGCCGCCCGACGTAGTCGTCGTAGTCGAGGGTGGTGACCAGCATCTGCAGCGGCGCCGCCGGGTCGAAGCGCGGCGGCGGCACGGTGCGCAGGATCTCCTCGAAGAGCGGCACCAAGAGCTCGTCCGGGCCGTCCGGCGTGCGGCGGCAGGTGCCGGCGCGGGCGTTGGCGTAGAGCACCGGGAAGTCGAGCAGCTCCTCGGCGGCGTCGAGGTCGATGAAGAGGTCGTAGATCTCGTCGAGCACCTCGGCCGGACGGGCGTCGGGGCGGTCGATCTTGTTGATCACCACGATCGGCGCCAGCCGCGCCTCCAGCGCCTTGCGCAGCACGAAGCGGGTCTGCGGCAGCGGCCCCTCGCTGGCGTCGACCAGGAGCAGGACGCCGTCCACCATCTTGAGCGTCCGCTCCACCTCGCCGCCGAAGTCGGCGTGCCCCGGCGTGTCGACGATGTTGATGCGGGTGCCGTGGTAGATCACGGCCGTGTTCTTGGCCATGATCGTGATCCCCTTCTCGCGCTCGAGGTCGATCGAGTCCATGACCCGCTCGGCAACCGACTCGTTGGCGCGGAAGACGCCGCTCTGCCAGAGCATCGCGTCGACCAGGGTGGTCTTCCCGTGGTCGACGTGGGCGATGATCGCGAGGTTGCGGAGCCCGGTGACGGGCTCCGCTAGATCGTCGTGGAGGGGCAAGCGGTCAGGTTCGGGCGCGGCGGCGGACGAAGCGCAGGGCTTCCCGCACGCGCGCCACCTCGGGCGGCTCGAAGTAGGGCTCGTCGCAGCGCTTGCAGACCCAGGCGGGGAGCGAGCACTCCAGCCGGTAGCCCTCGCGGACGACGCGCACCGGCGCCTGACCGCGGCGGAGCAGGCCGCCGCAGTAGAGGCACTGGAGCTCGAGCGGCTTGCCGTTCCGGCCGTTTTGGCGGGCGATGGCGCCGGCGGGCCGCCCCTCGTCGGGCGCCGAGCGCGCGACGAAGCGGACCCCTTCGGGGCCGACGATCACCGTGTCCCCCTCCTCGAAGGCCGGGGGTTCCGGTGGAGCGGATTGGGGGGCGATCACGGGCAGCGTGTAGGAGAGCGAGGCCTCGAGCGGATACATTGCGGCCTTTCTCCCCCTCCTGAGAGCGAAAGCGCTGCAATCCGGATGCCGCACTCTCCCCCGCCGCCGCTGGCGCCACCCCGCTCGACGCCCGCCCGCGAGGCCGACCTCGCGGCGCTCGCCGGGCGGCGCTGGGACCTCCTGGTCGTCGGCGGCGGCGCCTCCGGGGCGGCGGTGGCGCGCGACGCCGCGCTGCGCGGCCTCGGGGTGGCGCTGGTCGAGCGGCACGACCTCGCCTTCGGCGCCTCCAGCCGCTCGTCGCGCCTGATCCATGGCGGCCTGCGCTACCTGGCGCACGGCGACCTGGCGCTGGTGCGCGAGGGGCTGGTGGAGCGCGGGCGGCTCCTGGCGACGGCGCCGGAGCTGGTGCGGCCGGTCCAGTTCCTCTACCCGGTCTACACGGGCGATCCCGACCCGCTCTGGCGGCTGGGCCTGGGGCTCCATCTCTACGACCTCCTGGCGGCTGGGCACTCGCTGGGGCGCCACCGGCGGCTCTCCGCGGCGGAGGCGATCGCGCTGACGCCCGGGCTGCGGCGCGCGGGGCTGCGCGGCGCCGCCGTCTACCAGGACGCGGCGTGCCACGACGCGCGGCTGGTCGTGGCGCTGGCGCGCTCCGCGGCGGCGGCCGGGGCGGTGGTGGTGACGCGCTGCGGCGGGGATCGGGTAAGGAGCGGCGAGCTGGAGGTGGAGGACACGATCGGCGGGCGCCGCTTCGGAGTCGGGGCGCGCGCGATCGTCCTCTGCTGCGGGCCCTGGCGCGAGCTGCTGGACGGAACGCCGGTCCGCCTCCGGCCCACGCGCGGCACCCATGTCGCTCTACCCCGCAACTGTCTTCCCGTGCCCTGCCACGTCGCGCTCCGCTCGCCCGACGACGGCCGGCTCGCCTTCGCCATGCCGGCGGGCGCGCACACGATCGTCGGAACCACCGACGACGACGACACCACGCCGCCGGAAGCGGTGCTCCCTACCCGGAACGATGTCGACTACCTGCTGCGCATGGCCAATCACGCGTTCCCCGAGCAGGGCCTTGCCGCGGCCGACGTGACCGGTGTCTGGGCGGGGCTTCGCCCGCTGGTGGCGAAGCGCTCGCGCGACGGGCGGGTCCATCCCAGCGCCGTGTCGCGCAAGCACGTCGTGGCGCGGGCGGCGCCGGGGGTGTGGGTCCTCGCCGGCGGCAAGCTGACCAGCCACCGGCGCATGGCCGAGGACTGCGTGGACGCCGTGCTGCGGGAGATCGGCCCGCGGCTGGAGCGGGCGCCGGGGCCGTGCGTGACGGACCGACTGCCGCTCGCGGCGCCGGAGGCGGACGACGACTGGGCGCTGGCGCTCGACGACCTGCTGCTGCGGCGGCGCGAGCCGGGGCCGCTCGACCTGCCGGCCTGCCTCGCGGCGGCGCCGGGGGCGGCGGCGGAGTTGGGGGGGAAGCTCGGGTGGAGCGAGGAGGAAAGAAAAGCGCAGGTGGAGGGCTTCAGGATGCTCGCGGAAGCCGAGTTCGCAGCCGCAGGGCTCCCCCGCCCAGATCCTTCGCTTCGCTCAGGATGACAGCTGAACGGTGGTACACCCCCCCGACGTCATCCTGAGCGCAGCGAAGGATCTGGGGGCGGGACGCTCTGGATCCCGAGCTCCTTGAGCTGCCGCTCGTCGACCGTGGAGGGCGCCGCGGTCATCAGGTCGCTAGCGAGCGCCGTCTTGGGGAAGGCGATGACCTCGCGCAGGGAGGTGGCGCCGGCGAGGAGCATCACGATGCGGTCGAGCCCGAGCGCGATGCCGCCGTGGGGCGGTGCGCCGTAGCGCAACGCCTCGAGGAAGAACCCGAAGCGCGCCTGCGCCTCCTCCGCGCCGATGCCCAGCAGCTCGAAGACCCGCCGCTGCAGGCGCGGGTCGTGGATGCGGATCGAGCCGCCGCCCAGCTCCGTGCCGTTGAGCACCACGTCGTAGGCGCGGGCGCGCACCGCTCCGGGGTCGCTGTCGAGGAGCGGCAGGTCCGCCGGGTCGGGGCTGGTGAAGGGGTGGTGCATCGAGTCCCAGCGCTTCTCGTCCGGGTTCCACTCGACGAGCGGGAAGCCGGTCACCCAGAGGAACTCGTAGCGCTTCTCCGGCACCAGGCCGTAGGTCCTGGCGAGGTCGAGGCGGAGGGCGCCGAGCGCCGCGGCGACGGTCTGCTCCGGCCCGGCGGCGAGGAGCGCCAGCCCGCCCTCCTCGAGCCCGAGCGCCTCGGCGGCACCGACCAGCTCGTCCTCCGTGAGCGCGCCCTTGACCTGGAACGCCAGCTCGCCGTCCTTCCGCCGCAGCGTCAGGACGCCCGCGGCGCCGCGCCGCCGCGCCGCCTCGGCCCAGCCGTCCACGTCCTTCCTGCTCGCCCCCGCCGCCCCCGGCACCGCGAAGCCGCGCACCACGCCGCCCGCCGCCGCCGCCTCGCGGAAGCCGCGGAAGCCGCTCTCGCCGAGCCGCGTCGTCAGGTCGGCGATCGGCAGCTCGAAGCGCAGGTCGGGGCGGTCGCTGCCGTAGCGCGCCACCGCCTCGGCGTAGGTCAGGCGGCGAAAGCGCTCGGGCGGGGTGATGCCGGCGAGCGGGAAGACCCGCGCGAAGAGCCCCTCGACCAGCTCGAAGACGTCCTCTTCCGTGGCGAAGGACATCTCGAGGTCGATCTGCGTGAACTCCGGCTGGCGGTCGGCGCGCAGGTCCTCGTCGCGGAAGCAGCGCGCGATCTGCACGTAGCGCTCGAAGCCGGCGACCTGCAGGATCTGCTTGAAGAGCTGCGGCGACTGCGGCAGGGCGTAGAAGCTGCCGCGGTGGACGCGGCTCGGCACCAGGTAGTCGCGCGCCCCCTCGGGCGTCGAGCGCGTCAGGATCGGCGTCTCGACGTCGAGGAAGCCGCGCTCGTGGAAGTAGTTGCGCACCTCGAGCGCCACCCGGTCGCGGAGCACGAAGTTCTGCTGCAGCTCGGGGCGGCGGAGGTCGAGGTAGCGGTGGCGGAGGCGGGTCTCCTCGGCGGCCTCGGTGCCGGCGCGGGCGTCGACGGCGAAGGGCAGCGGCTCGGACTGCGCGAGCACGGCGGCGCGCTCGGCCAGCACCTCGAAGGCGCCGGTCGGGAGCTGCGGGTTGACGTTCTCCGGCGCGCGCTCGACGACCTGGCCCTCGATCTCCACGACCCATTCGGCGCGCACGTCGGCCAGGGCCGCGGCGGCCGCCGCTTGCTCCTCCGGCTTGACGACCACCTGCGCGATGCCGCTGCGGTCGCGGAGGTCGAGGAACATGACCCCGCCGTGGTCGCGCCGGCGCTGCACCCAGGCCTGGAGCAGGACCTTGTGGCCGACGTCTTCGCTCCTTAGCGTCCCTGCGCCTCTACGCTTCATGGTTTCCTCTGCTCATTCCCCCGCCCAGATCCTTCGCTTCGCTCAGGATGACGTATCGGGCTCGTGCTCGGCATCCAACCTCCCTCGTCATCCTGAGCGTAGCGAAGGATCTGGGTGGGGAGCTCTGCGCGTGGCAACCTCACCTGCTCGCCGCTCGCGAGATTCTTGAGCGTCACCTTGCCGGCCGCCAGCTCCTCGTCGCCCAGGATCGCCACCCGGCGCACGCCCAGCCGGTCCGCCCGCTTGAGCGCGTTCTTGAGCGCGCGGCCGGAGAGCTCGGCGAGGGCCGCGACGCCAGCGCGCCGTAGCTCCTCCGCCAGCGCCAGGACCTCCTCCGCTCCCACCCCGCCCACCGCCGTGACGAGGACAGGCGCCGGCGGGGCGTGCGCGTCGCGGAACGCCTGCGGCAGCACGTCGATCAACCGGTCCTCGCCGATCGCGAAGCCGATCCCCGGCACCTCGGGGCCGCCCAGCTCGGCGACGAGCCGGTCGTAGCGCCCGCCGCCGACGATCGCGTCCTGCGCCCCCAGGCCCTCGGCGACGATCTCGAAGACCGTGCGCGTGTAGTAGTCGAGCCCGCGCACCAGGCGGTCTTCGATCCGGTAGCGGACGCCGAAGCGGTCGAGCATCGCCACGACTGCGGCGAAGTGGGCGCGGGCCTCCTCGCTCAGGTGGTCGGCGAGCGCCGGCGCGCCGGCCAGCAGCTCGCGCTCCGCCGGGTCCTTGCTGTCGAGGATGCGCAGCGGGTTGGTGTCGAGCCGGCGGCGGCTGTCCTCGCCGAGCGCCGCGCGCCGCGGCTCGAGGTAGTCGCGCAGCGCCTGCCGGTAGGCGGCGCGCGAGGCCTCGTCACCCACCGTGTTGAGCAGCACGACGAGCGAGCCGAACCCCAGCTCCTCGAGGAAGCGGACGAGCATCAGGAGCAGCTCGGCGTCGGAGAGCGGCCCCGGGTCGCCGAGCAGCTCGGCGCCGATCTGGTGGAACTGCCGGTAGCGCCCCGCCTGCGGCCGCTCGTAGCGGAACTGCGGCCCGATGTAGAAGAGCTTGACCGGCGCCGGCAGCTGGTGCAGGCCGTGCTCGACGAAGGCGCGCACCACCGGCGCCGTGTTCTCCGGCCGCAGCGTCAGGCTCCGCCCCTTCTTGTCGGGGAAGGTGTACATCTCCTTGCCGACGATGTCGGTCGTCTCGCCGACGCTGCGCACGAAGAGCTCGGTCTCCTCGAGCACCGGCGTGCGCACCTCGCCGTAGCCGTAGGCGGTGAAGACGCGCCGCGCCACCGCCTCGACCGCCGCCCAGACCGCCGTCTCCGGCGGCAGCAGGTCGCGCGTCCCCTTGACGCTGCGCACCTTGCCGTCGCTCACCGCTCCTCCCCCAGCGCCGCGAGGTAGCGGTCCTTGAGCGCCACGTAGCGCTCGGCGATGTCGCCGATCGCGCGGCGCTCCTCGTCGGTCAGCGGCCGCGCCACCCGCGCCGGCACCCCAAGAGCGAGGTGCCCGGCCGGCACGCGCGCTCCCGGCGCCACCACGGCGCCGGCCCCCACCTGCGCGCCGGCCTCGACGACCGCGCCGTCCAGCACCCGCGCGCCGATGCCGATCAGCGCCCCGTCCTCGACGGTGCAGCCGTGGAGGACCGCCTGGTGGCCGACGACCACGCCGGCGCCGAGCGCCAGGGCGTGCCGCTCGTGGGTGACGTGCAGGACGCTGCCGTCCTGGACGTTGGTGCGCGCGCCGATGCGGATCGAGTTGACGTCGCCGCGCGCCACGGTGTGGAACCAGAAGGAGACGTCGTCGCCCACCTCGACGTCGCCGGCGACGTGCGCCCCGGGGGCCAGGAAGACCCGCTGGCCCAGGCGCGGCCGGACGCCGTTGTAGGGGTGGAGGGGCAAGCGTCAGCGGCCGGCGGGCGTCTCCGCCCGCCGCACCGAGTCCAGGAGCTGCGTGAAGAGCGGCCGCAGGCGCACGAAGTCGGCGCGGCGGGCCGACACCAGGAAGTCGACGCTCCCTTGGTCCGCGGGGAGCTTCAACGCGAGCGTGCTGCGCGCCGCCTCCCCTTCGCCGCTGTCGAGCTGCACCAGGACGCCGCGGACCCCCCCCACCTCGCGCACCTCGAGCACCGGCGCCGTCCAGGCACTCGCCTTCTCGTCGCCGGCGCGGATCGAGGCGACGACCTTCTGCGGGTCCGCGAGGCTCGCGGGCGACCAGCGCACGTAGAGCATGTGCGGGTCCTTGTCCGGCTCCGCGCCGGGGCGGCCGATCCACACGCCGCCGGGGCTGTTCGGCACGTCGCGCACCCCCCAGTCGGTGGGGACCTCGACGGTGTAAGGGAACGCCCTGTCCGTCACCTTCGGCAGGGTCAGACGGCGGGTTGCGGCGACCGCCGGAGGCGGCGGCTCCGCGGCCGCGGCCGTCGCCGTGCCGGCGGCGGGGAGCAGAATCGAGGCGGCCAAGGCCAGGAGGGCAATGCGGGTCTGCATGCCGGCACAGCATCGCACAGGACGCGCGCGGCTCCCAAGTAAGATCCGCCGGTGTCCCGGCCCGAGGCGGAGGCGGCGATCGACGTGGTGATCCCCGCACTCAACGAGGAGCGCTCGCTGCCGCTCGTCCTCGCCGACCTGCCGCGGCCGCCGGTGCGGCGGGTGGTGGTGGCCGACAACGGCTCGCGCGACGGCACCGCCGAGGCGGCGCGGCGCGGCGGCGCGGTCGTGGTGGAGGCCCGCCGGCGCGGCTACGGCAGCGCGTGTCTCGCGGCGCTCGCTTGGCTGCGCGCCAACGACCCGCCGGAGGTCGTGGTCTTCGTGGACGCCGACTACTCCGACCACCCCGACGAGCTGCCGCGCCTGGTGGCGCCGATCCTGGCCGGCGCGGCGGACCTGGTCGTCGGCTCGCGGATCCTCGGCGAGCGGGAGCCGGGGGCGCTGCTGCCGCAGGCGCGGGCCGGGAACCTCGTTGCCTGCGCGCTGATCCGGCTGCTCTACGGCCACCGCTACACCGACCTCGGGCCCTTCCGCGCCGTGCGTTGGGCGGCGCTCGAGCGGCTCGGCATGTCCGACCCCGACTTCGGCTGGACGGCCGAGATGCAGGTCAAGGCGCTGCGCCGCGGGCTGCGCGTCGCCGAGGTGCCGGTCTCCTACCGCCGGCGGGTGGGCGTCTCGAAGATCACCGGCACCGTCGCCGGCACCCTGCGCGCCGGCCACAAGATCCTCTGGACGGTGCTGCGCCACAGCGTGGGAAGCGCGGGAGGAAACGATGGCTGAGCCGGTGCGCCACGAGATGGACGTCGAGGTCCGCTACGCCGAGACCGACCAGATGGCGGTCGTCCACCACTCGCAGTACGTGGTCTGGTTCGAGCTGGCGCGCACGCACCTCTGCGCGCTCTCGGGGCTCAGCTACGCCGACATCGAGAAGATGGGCTGGCTGCTGATGGTGACGGCGGTCGAGGTGCGGTACCGCAAGTCGGCGCGCTACGGCGAGACCCCGCGCGTCGCCTGCTGGATCGAGCGTCTGGGGAGCCGCGGCCTCCGCTTCGCCTACGAGGTGCGGCGCGAGGGCGAGCTCCTGGTCAGCGGCGCCACCGAGCACGTCTGGATCGCCCGCGCCACCGGCAAGCCCTGCCTCACCCCCGAGCCGCTGCGCGAGCCGTTCCGGCGGCTGGCGGGCGGGTGAGCCGCGCGCCGGCGACTCGAGGAAGTTTTACACCGGCATTACAAGCCGCTGCGGCAGCGCGTGTTACAGTGCCGCGAGTCGCGGCCGGCGGCGGGAAACCTCAACGGCCTGCGCGCGTTAAAACCCCCGGATGCAAGTCGAAGCGACCTCCCAGCCGGAGCGCCGGCAGACGCAGAAGCTCCTGATCCGCGGCGGCCTCGCCGCCGCCGGGCTGGCGCTGCTCTGGTTCCTCGTCTGCGCCCGCGATCCCAAGGCGGCGGAGGGCCCCGGCGGCTTCGGCGGCATGGCCGGCGGCATGGGCGGCGCCTTCGGCCCGGCGGTCGTCGAGACCGCGCCGGTCGGCCGCGGGCCGTTCGAGATCTGGGGTGAGTGGGTGGGGACGCTCGAGGCGCGCTCCCAGGCCGACCTCTACGCCAAGACCGCGGGGCAGATCGTGCAGGTGCTGGTCGACACCGGCGACCGCGTGGGGCAGGGGCAGGTGCTCGCCCGCATCGACGCCGCCGAGCAGCGCGAGCAGATCGACCAGCTCGCCGCCGCGGTCGAGATGGCGCGGGCCACCCTCGCCCAGCGCCGCGCCGCGCAGGAGATCGCGCACGGCAACGCCGCCCGCACGCAGAGCCTCTACGAGCAGCAGCTCGTGGCCCTGCAGCAGCAGGAGGCCGCGCAGGCCGAGCTCAAGGGGGCCGAGGCGCAGGTGCAGGTGGCGCGCGCCGCCGTCGAGCAGGCGCAGGCGAACCTCTCGGCCGGCCGTGTCGAGCTCGAGCAGACGCTCATCCGGGCGCCCTTCTCCGGCTCGGTCGGCAAGCGCCACCTCGACCTGGGCGCCTTCGCCGCCGGCGACCAGCCGGTCTTCACCCTGATCGACGTCTCGACGATCGAGACGACGCTGCCGCTCTCCGAGAAGGACGCCGCGCGGGTGCGCGTCGGGCAGCCGGCGGTGGTGACCGTCGAGGCCCTGCGCGGCGCCGAGTTTCAAGGCAGAGTGGCGCGCATCGCCTCGCTCTTCGACCCGCGCACCAACACCGCCGAGGCGGAGGTGGAGATCGCCAACCCCGACGGCCGCCTCAAGCCCGGCATGTTCGCCAGCGTCGCCGTGGCGCTCTCGACCGCCCCCGACGCCCTCCTCGTGCCGCGCGCGGCGCTGGTCGAGGAGGAGCGGGCCACCTACGTCTTCACCGTCGAGCGCGCCGCGCCGCGGCCCGAAGGCGCTGGCGGGCGCAACGGCGGCAACGACCGCAACGGGGGCGACCGCGCGGCGGGCGCGCCGGGCGCCGGCGGCCCGAGCTGGGCCGCCAAGCGCGTGCAGGTCGAGGTGCTCGGCACCGGCGGCGGCGGCGGGCGGCCGCTGGCGGCGGTCGAAGGGACGCTGCGGAAAGGCCAGCCCGTCATCACCCTCGGCCAGCAGGAGCTGCGCGACGGCTCGCCGGTCGTGCTCGCCGCGGCCGGCACCGCCAAGCCGCCCGCGCGGAGGCCTTCGCCATGAGCATGATCGCCGGCGCCGTCCACCGCCCCGTCACTACGATCATGGGGACGCTCATCGTCGTCCTCCTGGGCACGGTGGCCGCCCTGCAGCTCCCGGTGGACCTCATGCCCGAGGTGAGCTACCCCACGCTCACCGTCCGCACCAGCTACCCGAACGTCGGGCCGCAGGAGGTCGAGGACCTGGTCACGCGGCCGATCGAGAACGCCGTCGCCGCCATCGCCGGCGTCGAGACGATCACCTCGACCTCCGCCGAGGGGGACTCTTCGGTGCGCGTCTCCTTCACCTGGGGCACCGACCTCGACGCCGCCGCCGAGGAGGTGCGCAGCCGCGTCGACCGCATCCGCGGCACCCTGCCCGAGGAGGCGGACACGCCGTCGGTCTTCAAGTTCGACCTCGCCGCCTTCCCCATCGTCTTCCTCGGCGTCGCCTCCCCCACCCTGGAGGCAACCGAGCTGCGGCAGTTCACCGAGGAGCGCATCCAGCGCCGGCTCGAGCGCGTGCCCGGCGTCGCCTCGGTGGACATCCGCGGCGGCCTGCGGCGGCAGGTGCAGGTCAACCTCGACCGCGACCGCATGCTCGCCCTCGGCCTCTCCGCCGACCGCATCACGCGCCTGCTGCGCGAGGAGAACCTGAACCGCCCGGCCGGCAAGGTCGAGGAGGGGAACCTCGACCTCTACCTGCGCACCGTCGGCGAGTACCGCACGCCCGAGGAGATCGGCTCGACCGTCGTCACCGTGCGCGACGGCACGCCGATCTACCTGCGCGACGTCGCCGAGGTCAAGGCCGGCGTCGAGGAGATCACGACGCTGACCCGCATCAACGGCGAGCCAGGCGTCCGCCTGGCGATCAACAAGCAGGCCGGCTCGAACACCGTCGAGGTGGCCGACGGCATCCTCGCCGAGGTGGAGCGCCTCAACCTCGACTTCCCCGAGGTGCGCGTCCAGCCGATCATCGACACCAGCCAGTACATCCGCCAAGCGATGTCCAACGTCGGCTCGAACGCGCTGATCGGCGGTGTCCTCGCCACCATCGTTCTCTTCTTCTTCCTGCGTTCCTTCCGCTCGACGCTGGTCATCGCCGTGGTGACGCCGATCTCGGTGCTCGCCACCCTGGCGCTCGTCTACTTCAACGGCTACACCCTCAACATCATGACCTTCGGCGGCCTGGCGCTCGGCGTCGGCATGCTGCTCGACAACGCGGTCGTGGTGCTCGAGAACATCTTCCGCAAGCGCGAGGAGGGGCTGCCGATCCTGCGCGCCGCGGTCGAGGGGACGCAGGAGGTGGCGGCGCCGCTCATCGCCACGACGATCACCACCATGGTGGTCTTTTTGCCCATCGTCTTCATGCGCGGCATGGCCGGGGTCATGTACCGGCAGCTCGCCATCGTCGTCGCCTTCTCGCAGGCGGCCTCGCTGGTCGTCGGCCTGACGCTCATCCCGGTGCTCGCCGCGCGCCTGCTCGCCCGCGGCGAGGCCCACCCGACGCCGCACGGCCCGCTCCTCCGCCGCTTCTACGCCCGCAGCGAGGCCTTCCTCGCCGCGCTCGAGGAGCGCTACCGCCGCGGCGTCGCCTGGGCGCTGGCGCACCGCGCGCAGGTCGTGGGCGGCGCCGCCGCTCTGTTCGCGGCCAGCCTCCTCGTCGTGCCCTTCATCGGCTCGGAGCTGATGCCGCAGACCGACGAGGGCGAGGTGCGGATCAACGCCGAGATGTCGGTGGGCACGAAGCTCGAGGTGATGGACAAGACCTTCCGCGAGATCGAGCGCGTCGTCGCCGCCGAGGTGCCGGAGGCACGCAAGATGCTGACCTCGATCGGCGGCGGCGGCTGGCGGGCGAGCGGCCAGCACAGCGGCGACCTGCGGGTGACGCTGGCGCCGAAGGGCGAGCGCGAGCGCTCCTCGACCGAGATCGCCGACGCCCTGCGCGAGCGCCTCTCGGGGCTGCCCGGCGTCAAGGTGCGGGCGCGCGAGGGTTCCGGGCTCTTCATCCTCAACATGGCCTTCGGCGGCGGTGACGAGGGGCTGACGGTCGAGGTGCGCGGCGAGGACTTGGAGGCCGGCTTCGAGCTCGCCGAGCGGACGCGTGCGGCGCTGCAGACGATCCCGATCCTGACCGACGTGCGCATCGCCCGCGACCCCGGGCGGCCCGAGCGGGTGATGCGGATCAACCGCGACAAGCTGGCGCAGCTCGGGCTCTCGATGCAGCAGGTCGCCGAGGTCATCGAGACCAACCTGGCCGGCAGCCGCGCCACCGTGCTGCGCGAGGCCGGGCGCGAGGTGGACATCGTCGTCCGCCTGGCCGAGCCCGACCGCGTCCGCCTCGCCGACATCGACCAGGTGTCGCTGGTCGCCGCCGGCGGCGAGTCGGTGCCGCTGCGCACCGTCGTCGAGGTGGGCGTGTCGCGCGGACCGGTGATCATCGACCGCGAGGACCAGGAGCGGGTGATCCCGGTGACCGCGACGCTGGTCGCCGGTGAGGACCTGGGGACGGCGGCGGAGGCGGCGCGGGCGGCGCTGCGCGAGGTGCCGGTGCCCGACGGCCACGCGGTCATTCTCGGCGGCGAGTACGAGGAGCAGCAGAAGGCCTCGCGCCAGCTGCTCATGGCCCTGGCGCTGGCGCTCCTCCTGGTCTACATGGTGATGGCGGCGGAGTTCGAGAACCTGCTCGACCCGTTCGTGGTCATGTTCTCGGTGCCGATGGCGGCGATCGGCGTCTTCTTCACCATGTGGCTGACCCAGACCACCTTCAACATCCAGAGCTACATCGGGATGATCCTGCTGATCGGCATCGTCACCAACAACGCCATCGTGCTCATCGACTACGTCAACCTCCTGCGCCGGCGTGACGGCATGGAGCTGCACGAGGCGGTCGTCGAAGGCGGCCGGCGGCGGCTGCGGCCGATCCTGATGACCACGGCGGCGACGGTGCTGGGCCTCATCCCGCTGGCGCTGGGCATCGGCGAAGGCGCCGAGGTGCAGGCGTCGATGGCGCGCGTCGTCATCGGCGGCATGACCGTCTCGACCCTCATCACCCTGCTGCTGGTGCCGGTCGTCTACACGACGATCTCCGAATGGCAGGACCGCCGGGCGGCGCGGCGGAGCGCGCGCGCCCAGGCGCGGCGCGAGGCCGCCGAGGCGACCTAGCGGGACAAACCAAACGCGGGCAGAACCTTCAGGAGCGCACGCCCGAGCGCCTCCGACCCTCGCCATACCTTCCCTGGCAGGATTTGACTAGGCGCCGGCCCTGCGCTACACTTCCGCACAGTAAAGTTTCCGGGGTGGTGTCCTCTCCTAGACCCACTCTGGAACGGAGGCCGCGGAAAGCGGCCTTTTTTCATGTCCTCGGAACACCGCCGCGAAGCAGCCGGCCATAAAGCTCGCGGTAACGGGCCACCATCTCATCTAACCTAAAGCGGCTCTCGTTATCCTCTCTTCCCGCTTGTCCCAGTCGGCTTGCCAAGTGACCATCAAGCAGGAGCCTGCGAATCGTCGCAGCCAACTCCTCGTACGTACTGAAAAGCAGGCCATTCTCCCCATGGCGAACTAGCTCGCTTAGAGCCATGCTGTTTCGAGCGGTCACCGGCTTGGCGAACATGAATGCATCTAAGACACTCTGACCAAACGACTCACGTACCGATGGGATTACGATTAATTCCGACCTACGCAGAACCGTCGCAAGCTCGCCTCCATAAGCAAATGGCCGGGTAAATACGATGTCTTGACCTTCAACAAGCCCCCAGCTGCTTGCGACCGCACGCAACTCCTGGCTCAACGATGCATTCTGTAGGTCGTCAAGCAGCAAGAATAACGGCCTATCACCTTCAGCCCATGAGCTGATAACGCGCGCAGCTGCACGGATGACGATCTGCGGGTCTTTGTGCTCGTCTGGGCGGACAGGACTGAAAACGAGTCGTCGGTCCTCAGGGACACCACGCTCCCTCAATAGATCCGGCAGTGTCTGGTGTGACAATAAGTGTTTCCCAATCGCATGAGGAATTACATCGATGTTCGTGAAGCCTTGGCTACGCAGAATTCGAGCGCTTGCTTCGCTTGGGACCACTATGCTATCAACAAGTGATTGGCAGCGTACGAGCTCCAGAAGGCAATCCTTAGCATTCTCCTTGAACCGACCGCTACGCCATTCTGTTGGCGCTCTGTGCACCGTAATTACGAGAGGGCAACCGTAAGCGCACCGTAACATCACTCCGAGAATCATTGAGTCGAAGTCGTGAGCGTGAATCGCATCCGGTTCGATGCTAAACCAGTCTCCCCCTAGCAGCTCAAACAGCCGACCGAAGACGACTCGCCGACCCGAAAACTCTTCCACCAACTCACGTTTCAACTTCCACTCGGTGAGGCGGCCGCGCCTTTGTCGTTTCCCCTCCGCGCCTTCTTTTGCAAGAGCGAGCACATGAACCTTCACGTCCCTGTGCCGTACGAGCCCACGAGCGAGGGTCACTACATGACGAGCAACTCCTCCTGCACTTCCTGTATAGGCAGCGCTGAGCATCAGGATTTTCATCGTAGCCTCATGCGTGCTCGGATAGGTTTCGTGGAGGAGGTATGATATTCCACCTTTGAATGCGCCTTCGCCTTCTGCAGACCATTTGCGTTTGGTCGCCTCAACTGGACGCCCCGCTCCCCCGAATCTCGGCACAAGGCATACGCTAGCCGTCGCCCGCCGCCGGATCGACCGGCGTCGGCAGCTCGTACCAGATCTCTACTTCGTAGCCGTCCGGGTCGGCGCAGAAGAGGTAGGGCTCGCCGGGGCAGAACTCGCCCTGCTCGCGGATGCTGCCGCCGGCCTCGCGCACGGCCGCCGCGGCGGCGTCGATGTCGGCGGGGTCGAGGAGCCGGAAGCCGAAGTGCGCCACGCCGCCGGCCTTGCCGGCGCGCTTGGCGTCCTCCTCGAACACCAGCACGTCGCGGCTCCCCGGCGTCTGCGCCTGGATGAACCCCTCCTGCCGGTACACCGCCACCGCCCCGAAGACCGCCTCGTAGAAGCGGAACGCCCGCTCGGCGTCCCGCACTGCGAGGGCGACGTGCGTCAGGCCGTGGGTTCGCACCATCCCCGGTCCCTCTCAGGCGGCGTGCAGCCGCACCAGGCCGACCCGCGCCATGCGCTGGAAGTCGGCGTCGCGAGACCACAGCTCCCCTTCCTGCTCGGCGGCGATGGCGCCGATCAAGAGGTCGGCGAAGCCGAAGCGCTCGCCCGCCGCGGAGGCAAGATCGAGCCAGCTCTCGACGAGCCGCCAGGTGCTCCCCGCGGGGTGGAAGAGCGGCAGCGCCGAGAGGGTGCGGCGCAATGTCACGCGGTCTCGGGCCGAGGCGCCGGCCAGGATCTCGATACGCACGGGGACGGCGAGCGCGACGGTCCCGTCGTCCAGGAGCGCGGAAAGGTGCCGCGCCTCCGGCGACTCTCCCCGGCGCAACGCCTCGACCCAGATCGAGGTGTCGACGAAGATCATCCGTTCCCCGGCGGCCGCCGGCGGGACTCCGACACGTCGATGTCCAGCTCGATCGAGCCGAGGAGGTCTTTGAGCTCCTCGACGCGCCGCTTGCGCACCAGCTCGCGCAGCGAGAGGACGACGGTATCGGTCTTCGACTTGAAGCCCAGCAGGCGCCGGGCCTCCTCCAGCAGCTCATCCGGGAGATCGAGGGTCGTGCGCATACGCTGAAGGCTAAATCGTATGCTTGGACACGTCAATTACTCGCGCTTCGCTATGACCGCGCGGCCCGGAAGCCTCCCGAGGCGCGTAGGAAGCTTCCCGAGGGGCTGCGGAAGCTTCCGGACCTGAGGCGGAAGCTTCCGGTGGACTTACCCCGGTTTGGTGGACAGTTGAAGTTTGGGGTCTCCTCCCCTGCGTGAGGCGGGCAGCTGCCCGTCCCACGATCCGACGAAAACGCCAGGAGTGACGTGCATCTCAGGCTGCCCGTCGCCGGCGCTCGAATTCCGCCGGGCTGAGATAGCCCAGGGCCGAGTGCCGGCGATGCGGGTTGTACCAGCCCTCGAGGAACTCGAACACCGCCATCCGGGCCTCGGTCTGGGTCCCGAAGCGCCGCCGGTCGAGCAGCTCGCACTCGAGCGTGGCAAAGAAGCTCTCGCACAGCGCGTTGTCGTAGCAGTCCCCGACCGACCCCATCGACGGCCGCACACCGGCTCGTCGGCAGCGCTGGCCGAAGGCCAACGAGGTGTACTGCGTCCCCTGGTCGGAATGATGGATCACGCCCTGCGGCCGCCGCTGTCCAAGCGCCATCTCCAGTGCCGCCACCACGAGCTCGGTCTGCAGATGCGTCGCCATCGACCAGCCCACCACGCGCCGACTCCAGGCGTCGACGACCACGGCCAGGTACAGAAACCCTGCCGTGGTCGGGATGTAGGTGATGTCGGCCACCCAGAGCCGATCCGGAGCGTCGACCGTGAAGTGACGGCCGACCAGATCCGGCGCCGGGCGGGCTTGGCCGTCTCGCACCGTCGTCCGGGGCCACTTCCGCCGACTGACGCCCCCAAGCCCGGCCTCGCGCATCAGCCGCCCCACACGCTTGCGCCCCACCCGTACGCCCTGCGCCGCCAGCTCGGCGTGGATCCGGGGCGCCCCATAAGTCCCCCACGACCGCGCGTGGATCGCCCGGATCTGCGCGCCGAGCGCCGCGTCGGCTCGGGCTCGCGCACCGGCCTGACGCCGACACCAGGCGTAATACCCGCTGGAGGAGACACCCAGCAGTCGGCACATCCTCACTACCCTGTAGCAGGCCTGGTGCGCCCTCACGAATCCGAACCCTTCCGTGGGCTCGACTCGGTCTCCCGAGCAAACCAGGCCGCGGCTTTTGCCAGAATCTCCCGGTCCTCACGCAACTGGCGATTCTCCCGCCGCAGCCGGCGCAGCTCCTCGCGCTCGGCCGTCGTCAGCCCGTCGTCGCGCCGGCCCTCGTCCCGGTCGGCTTGGCGTGCCCAGTCGCGAATCGACTCGGCCGAGGGCTCGAACTCCCGACTCAGCTCCTCGGCCGTCCGCCCGGCCCGCACCAACTCAACCATCCGCCGACGAAACTCCGCCGGGTAGGGCTTGCCGCGGTGACTCCCCATCATGGACTCCTTTCTCCCGAAGGATGAGGTGTCCACCAAAGCGGGGCAACTCCACCGGAGGCAAAGGGGAAGCTTCCGGACGTAAAGCGGAAGCTTCCGGAGGCGGACGGAAGCTTCCCCGCGAGGTCCGGAAGCTTCCGGAGGCGGAGCGGAAGCTTCCCGACGGGATGCGGAAGCCTCCGGAGGCAAACGGGAAGCTTCCTGGCGGGGTGCGGAAGCCTCCGGGGGTGGAACGGAAGGTTCCCGAGCTGGCGAGGAAGCTTCCTGCCCCGGTTCGGTCGCGTCACGATTCTAACGATTGTTATAATCCGGCCCGAGGGAGAGAACCCCATGGTCGAGCTCAAGATCACCACGGTCGGGAACTCCGCGGGCGTCGTGCTGCCGAAGGAGGTCATGGCGCGGCTCAAGGTGCAGAAGGGGGACGTGCTTTACTTGGTGGAGACCCCGGACGGCTACTCCCTCACGCCGTACGACGAGGCCTTCGTCCGGCAGGTCCGGGCGGCCGAGCGGGTGCTCAAGGACCAGCGGGACGTGCTGCGTGAGCTGGCGCGGTGACGCCGGAGCCGGAATGGCTCCTCGAGGAGACGGTCCTCGCCATCCATCGGCTGTTGATCGCCGAGCACGGCGGAGCGGAAGGGGTGAGTGACCTCGGGCTCCTGCGCTCCACGCTGGCCCGGCCGCAGAACCTCGCCGCCTACGGCGAGCGCGAGCCGACCCTCTGCGAGCTCGCCGCGAGCTACGCCTACGGGCTGGCGCGCAACCACTGCTTCGTCGACGGCAACAAGCGGATCGCCCTCGCCGCCGCGCTCACCTTCCTCGAGCTGCACGGCCTGCGGCTCGCCGCGCCTAAGCAGGAGACGTTCCGCACGATGACCGAGCTGGCGAGCGGAAGCCTCTCGGAAGCCGAGCTCGCCGGCTGGCTGACGGCGCACTGCCGCCAGGTCTGAGGCCGCGCGCGATGCCCCCGAGCCACCGGAAAATCCTCCGCTCCCTCGCGCAGCGGGCGATGGAAGAGCGGGAAATGGCGACCGGGTTCCCACCCCCGGTGCAGTCGGAGGCGGCGCGGCTGCCGGTGGCGCCGCCGGCGCCGCGGGAGGGGGAGGCGGCGGTCGGCGACCTCACGCACCTGCCCTGGTTCTCGATCGACAACGCCGACAGCCGCGACCTCGACCAGCTCACCGTCGCCGAGCCGCTCGGGGGCGACGGCGGCGCCGTCCGGCTCTCGGTGGCGGTGGCGGACGTCGCCTCGCGCGTCGCCCAGGGCGGCGCGATCGACGCCCACGCCGGCCGCAACACCACCTCGGTCTACACCGCCGGCAAGACCTTCCACATGCTCCCCCCGCGCCTCTCGACCGAGCTGACCTCGCTGGTCGCCGGCGAGGAGCGGCTGGCGGTCGTCGTCGCGATGACGGTGGACGGCGAGGGCGGTATCGACGGTGTCGATTTCGTGCGCGCCCGCGTCCGCTCGCGCGCCAAGCTCGCCTACCCCGACGTCGCCGCCTGGCTCGACGGCGCCGCCGGGCCGCCGCCGGCGCTCGCCAGCGTGCCCGGGCTCGACGCGCAGGTCCGCCTCCAGGACGAGGTGGCGCGCCGCCTCCGCCGCCGGCGCCACGAGCGCGGCGCGCTCGACCTCGAAGACTCGACGGCGCGGCCGGTGTTCGCCGGCGGCACGATCGTCGGCCTCGCCGTCGAGCGCACCAACCGGGCGCAGAAGCTGATCGAGGACGTCATGATCGCCGCCAACAGCTCCACCGCCGCCTTCCTCGACGCCCGCGGCCTGCCGGCGCTGCGCCGCGTCGTCCGCGCCCCGGCGCGCTGGGACCGCCTCGTCGCGCTGGCGGCCGCGGCGGGCGACCGGCTGCCGGAGGCGCCGGACGCCCGCGCACTCGCCGAGTTCCTCGCCCGCCGCCGCGCCGCCGACCGCGACGGCTACGTCGAGGTCTGCCTGGCGGTGCGCAAGCTCCTGGGCGGCGGCGAGTACGCGGTGGACCTGCCGGGGAAGGACGCCCCCGGCCACTTCGGCCTCGCCGTCCCCGCCTATACCCACTCGACCGCCCCCAACCGCCGCCTCCCCGACCTCGTGACGCAGCGCGTCCTGCAGGCGGCGCTCGCCGGCCGCTGCTGCCCCTACACGGACGACGAGCTGCTCGACCTCGCCCGTCGCTGCACCGAGCGCGAGGACCAGGGCCGGCGCGTCGAGCGGCAGGTCGCGAAAGCGGCGGCGGCGCTCTACCTCGCGCCGCGCATCGGCGAGACGTTCGCGGCCGTGGTGACCGGCGTCACGCCGCACGGCACCTACGTGCGCATCGTCGAGCCGCCGGTCGAGGGGAAGCTGGCGCACGGCGCCGCCGGGCTTGACGTCGGCGACCGCGTCGAGGTGCGGCTCGCCGCCGCCGACCCCGAGCGCGGCTTCCTCGACTTCACCCGCTGATACGCTCGTCCCCATGCTGCGCCGCCTCGGCCTGACCACGGGCGGGGAGAGCCACGGCCCCGGGCTCACCGCGATCTTGAGCGGCCTGCCCGCCGGCCTGCGCGTGGACCTGGCGCTCCTGGAGCGCGAGATGGCGCGCCGCCAGCACGGCTTCGGGCGCGGCCGGCGGATGCAGATCGAGCACGACCGGGCGGAGATCCGCGGCGGCGTGCGCGGCGGCGAGACCCTCGGCTCCCCCGTCGTCCTCTGGATCGAGAACCGCGACTACGCCAATTGGCGCGGTGTCATGGACCCGCTGGAGCTGGAGCCGCGCGCCGCCGAGCTGCGGCGGCTCAAGGCGCCGCGGCCCGGGCACGCCGACTTGGCCGGCGGCCTCAAGTACCTGCGCCGCGACCTGCGCGACGTGCTGGAGCGGGCCTCGGCGCGCGAGTCGGCGGCGCGCGTCGCCGCCGGCGCCTTCGCCAAGATGCTCCTCGCCGCCGTCGGCGTGGAAATACGCAGCGGCGTGCGCTCGCTCGGGCCGCTCGGCACCGACCGGCCGGTGCCGTCCTGGGAAGAGCTCCTGCAAGTCGACGACGAGTCGCCGCTGCGCGCCATCGACCGCGGCCTGGAGCCCGAGATGGTGCGCCTCGTCGAGCAAGCGCGCGACGAGGGGGAGACGCTCGGCGGGTCAGTGACGGTCGTCGCGCACGGCGTGCCCGCCGGGCTCGGCTCGCACGTCGCCTGGAACGAGAAGCTCGACGGACGTCTCGCGCAGGCGGTGATGTCGGTGCCGGCGGTCAAGGCGGTCGAGATCGGCGCCGCTGTCGCCGCCAGCCGCGGCTTCGGCAGCGCGGCGCACGACGCGATCGAGCGCGACGAGCAAGGCTGGCGCCGCCCGACGAACCGCGCTGGCGGGCTCGAAGGCGGGGTGACCAACGGCGAGGACGTCGTGGTGACCGCCTATAAGAAGCCGATCTCCACCCTGCGCAAGGGGCTGCCGAGCGTCGACCTCGACACTCTCGAGCCGCACGCCTCGCAGTACGAGAGGAGCGACGTCACGGCGCTGCCCGCCGCCGGGGTCATCGCAGAGGCGATGGTGGCGCTGGTCCTGGCCGACGCCCTGCTCGAGAAGCTCGGCGGCGACTCGATGGCCGAGGTCGAGGCGCACTTCGCGGCCACGCTCGCGCTGCAGCGCCGGTGGCCGCGCGAAGGGTGACGGCCGCGGGCCGTAGTACAATCCCGGCCGGTCCTCTCGCCCTGTCCGCCGGTCTCGACGTGATCCCTTTCCGCCTTCGCGCCGTCCACCGCTGCGGTGCGCTCCTCGCCCTCGCCGCGGCTGTCGCGCTGCCTCGCCCGGCCCAGGCCTGGTCGCCCCGCTACCTGCCCGACCTCACGGCCGCCGCGCGGCCGGAGCAGCAGAGCCCCGGCGCCGCGGAGGAGCCGGGGCGCCCGGTCATCGGCGAGGTGCGGATCGTCACCCAGGGGATCTTCAACCCCGACCGCCAGGGGGAGGACAAGCTCGCCTTCCGCCTCGCCGACCGCCTGCACCGCACGACCCGCCCGCAGGTCATCCGCCGCCAGCTCCTCTTCGCGCCGGGCGACCCCTACGAGGAGGCCACGATCGAGGAGTCCGAGCGCCTGCTGCGCGCCAACCGCTACCTCTACGACGCCGAGATCAACGCCGTGCGGCAGACCCCCGAGCGGGTGGACCTGGAGGTGGTGACGCGCGACGTCTGGACCCTGCGCGGCGGCGTCTCCGTCAACCGCGCCGGCGGCGAGAACAGCACCAACTTCAGCCTGCAGGACGCCAACTTCCTGGGCACCGGCAAGGACGTGACGGTCTGGCGCAGCAGCGACGTCGATCGCGACTCGACCCTCTTCCGCTACCGCGACCCCAACCTCTTCGGCAAGCGCGGCGAGCTGCACCTGTCGGTGGCCGAGAACAGCGACGGCGACGCCCAACGCTTCGAGCTCGAGCGCCCCTGGTTCTCGCTCGACACCCGGTGGTCGCTGGGGATCAAGCTCTGGTCCTACGAGCGGCTCGATCCCCTCTACGACCGCGGCCTCGTCTTCGAGCGCTTCCGCCACCACCACGACTTCGCGCAGCTCTACGGCGGCCTCTCGCGCGGCCGGGCGGAGGGCCGGGCGCACCGCTTCCTCCTCGGCGTCGACGTCGAGCGCGACCGCTTCGACTTCCAGCCCGGCGGCGACTCGACGTCGCTGGTGCCGCCGAACCGCGACCTGCGCTGGCCCTGGCTGGGCTACGAGTACGTCGAGGACGGCTTCGTCACCGAGCGCAACCTCGACCAGATCCGCCGCACCGAGGACCTCAACCTCGGCACCCAGCTCCGCGTGCGCCTCGGCTGGTCCTCCCCCGACCTCGGGGCCGACCAAGAGCGGCTGATGATGATCGCCTCGGCGGACGCCGGCTGGCGCCCCGGGCCGCGCCAGCTTCTCCTCACGTCGCTGCGCGGCGGCGGCCGCTACCGCGACGCGGCCGAGAACCTCCTGCTCTCCGGGCGCGCCCGCTATTACCTGCGGCACTGGGGGGACCAGGTCTTCTACTTCGGGCTCGAGGCCGACTACGCGCAGGACCTCGACGTCGAGCGCCAGCTCCTGCTCGGCGGCGACAGCGGCCTGCGCGGCTACCCGCTCCGCTTCCTGCGCGGCGACCGGCGGCTGCTGGCGACAGTCGAGCAGCGCTTCTTCAGCCAGCGCGAGCTCTTCCGCCTCTTCCACCTCGGCGCCGCGATCTTCTTCGACGCCGGCAGCGCCTGGTTCCGCAGCTCCCTCGACGACCCCGAGGTGCTGCGCGACGTCGGCATCGGCCTGCGCATCGGCTCCGGCCGCTCCTCCGGCGGCTCGATGATCCACCTCGACGTCGCCTTCCCCCTCGACGGCGACGACACGATCGAGGGGGTGCAGTGGCTGGTGTCGACGAGTGAGAGGTTCTGACTTCGGCTGAAGGCGTTCATAGTGCCGGGCAGCGGCCGCTCCCTCAATACCAAGCCCAGCGGAGTCTCGAAGTACAATGAAAGAGGGTGACCAGCTTCGAGAACCTCCCTCCGGATATCGCGCGCCTGATCGAACGCGCGGCGCCTCTGGGGGATGCCCCGTTCCCTGTTGAAAGCCGAAAGAGGGAAAGCGGCTCGGTTGATCATGCCACGGCCTTGGTGTTCGTCGGTTCCTCGATCGCCGCGAGCGCGAGCTCGAGAGCCCCGAGGTGCCGATGTCCCTTGACACGCCGGAAGCCAGCCTCCGCGTCACACAGCGCCAGGGCGACCCAGCGCAGCACCATGTCGCCGCCGCGCCAGCGCTTGACGTTGCGCGTCGTCGTACGGATCGAGCCGATCGTGTTCTCGATCGCGTTGGTCGAGGCGAGCAACCGGCGCAGAGCGTCGGGCAGCTTCAGCCGCAAGGCGGTGAGGGTCTCGTCGAGGCCCTCGCGCAGGCTGCCCGCGGCGCCCGCGTGGCCTGCGTGCTCGAGCCAGCGGGCAAGCTGCTCGAGGCGACGCTTGGCGAGGTCGAAGCGAGCGCTCTGGTAGGCCTCGACCATCAGGCGGTCGACCCGGGCTTGGAGCTGCTTGGGCAGGTGGTCGCGGACGTTGCGGCGCTTGTGGAGCTGGCAGCGCTGGACGTGGGTTGCGTCCCCGAAGACGGCGCGCACGGCCTTGCGCAGCCCCTTGCCGCCGTCGAGCACCGCCAAGAAGCGCGGCGGCATCGCGAGGCCTCGCTCCAACAGCTCCTGGAGCAGGCCGGTACAGAGCGCCGCGTTCTCCGTCGCGCCTTCACGCAGGCCGAGCACCCGCTTGGTCCCGTCGCGCGCGATGCCGAGTGCCACCACCAGGGTGTGGCCGGCCACCTCCAGCCCGTCGATCATCAGGATCAGGGGCTGGAAGTCCGACAGGTCTCGGCGCAGCCACGCGTCCAGCAGACGACGCGTCCCCGCCACCAGCCGGCGCTGGACCGCACTCTTGCTCGTCGCGCGCTCCGGCACCGACTCTGCGAGCGGCTCCAAGCTCCGACCGTAGCGGCGCTACGAGACGCCGACCAGCGCCTGCTCGATCACCCGCTCCGTGAAGGGATCTTCGTCCTGAAAGGCGCGCACCGAAGGCAAGCTCATCTCGCCACCGTCGCGTCGCCGGACGCGCGGTCGCGGCAGCGCCACCTGGCGGCCACCCAGCACGAACTCGCTCGCCGTCGAGCCCCAGCGGTACGCCTCGCGGGTCGGATTGCGCCGACGCTTCGGACCGACGACGGCCTCGACCTCGTCCGCGAGCTGCCGCCCCAGGGCCTCGACGCCCGCGGCGTGAAACAGCTCCAGCAGCCCCTGGCGGCTGGCCTCGATGCCCTCGACCATCGGCCGCAGCAGCGCTTGTAGCCCGTGGCTGATGCGCGCCGCACGGCCCCCTTGCCACACCACCCGCCTTTCTGCTCTCGTCTTCATCACGGCTCCTTGGCCCCCTGGCGGGGCCGGTTATTCGACCAACCCGATTCTCGATCAGGTGGGCCGAGGAGCCGCCTTCACCTCATTGCTCTTTCAACAGCGGGAGGGACAACCCCGGGGAGCGGCGCCCGATACCTAGGTAACGGCGCCAGATACCTCGGTAGCAGCGCCCGATCCGGAGGTATCGACGGCTGATACAGGGGTGGACTGGACTTACCCCGGTTTGGTGGACAGTTGAAGTTTGGGGTCTCCTCCCCTGCGTGAGGCGGGCAGCTGCCCGTCCCACGATCCGACGAAAACGCCAGGAGTGACGTGCATCTCAGGCTGCCCGTCGCCGGCGCTCGAATTCCGCCGGGCTGAGATAGCCCAGGGCCGAGTGCCGGCGATGCGGGTTGTACCAGCCCTCGAGGAACTCGAACACCGCCATCCGGGCCTCGGTCTGGGTCCCGAAGCGCCGCCGGTCGAGCAGCTCGCACTCGAGCGTGGCAAAGAAGCTCTCGCACAGCGCGTTGTCGTAGCAGTCCCCGACCGACCCCATCGACGGCCGCACACCGGCTCGTCGGCAGCGCTGGCCGAAGGCCAACGAGGTGTACTGCGTCCCCTGGTCGGAATGATGGATCACGCCCTGCGGCCGCCGCTGTCCAAGCGCCATCTCCAGTGCCGCCACCACGAGCTCGGTCTGCAGATGCGTCGCCATCGACCAGCCCACCACGCGCCGACTCCAGGCGTCGACGACCACGGCCAGGTACAGAAACCCTGCCGTGGTCGGGATGTAGGTGATGTCGGCCACCCAGAGCCGATCCGGAGCGTCGACCGTGAAGTGACGGCCGACCAGATCCGGCGCCGGGCGGGCTTGGCCGTCTCGCACCGTCGTCCGGGGCCACTTCCGCCGACTGACGCCCCCAAGCCCGGCCTCGCGCATCAGCCGCCCCACACGCTTGCGCCCCACCCGTACGCCCTGCGCCGCCAGCTCGGCGTGGATCCGGGGCGCCCCATAAGTCCCCCACGACCGCGCGTGGATCGCCCGGATCTGCGCGCCGAGCGCCGCGTCGGCTCGGGCTCGCGCACCGGCCTGACGCCGACACCAGGCGTAATACCCGCTGGAGGAGACACCCAGCAGTCGGCACATCCTCACTACCCTGTAGCAGGCCTGGTGCGCCCTCACGAATCCGAACCCTTCCGTGGGCTCGACTCGGTCTCCCGAGCAAACCAGGCCGCGGCTTTTGCCAGAATCTCCCGGTCCTCACGCAACTGGCGATTCTCCCGCCGCAGCCGGCGCAGCTCCTCGCGCTCGGCCGTCGTCAGCCCGTCGTCGCGCCGGCCCTCGTCCCGGTCGGCTTGGCGTGCCCAGTCGTGAATCGACTCGGCCGAGGGCTCGAACTCCCGACTCAGCTCCTCGGCCGTCCGCCCGGCCCGCACCAACTCAACCATCCGCCGACGAAACTCCGCCGGGTAGGGCTTGCCGCGGTGACTCCCCATCATGGACTCCTTTCTCCCGAAGGATGAGGTGTCCACCAAAGCGGGGCAACTCCAGGGGTATCAGCGGCTGATACGGAGGTATCAAGGCTCGAGACCGAGGTAGCAAGCTCTGATACCGGCTTTTCGTCCTCCGGAGAGGACTCCCGCGCTAGGGCGCCGGCGCGGCGGTCGCCTCCATCAGCCGCAGCTCCGCGAGATCGGGGTCGGCTTCGCGCCAGAGGCGGCGGGCCTCCGCCAGCTCCCGCTCCGCTCCGGCGGCGTCTCCCCGGTATTGCAGGACGCAGCCGGCGTGGGGGTCGTCCTGGGCCGCAACGGCGCCGGCGGCGGCCAGCGCCGGCAGGAGAGCGGCGACCGCGAGGCGCGGGAGTCGGCGCATGGGTGCCGACGTTACAGCAGCAGGCTCGCCAGGTTCGCCAGCTCCGAGCGCTCCCCCTTGTCGAGGTTGACGTGGGCGTAGAGGGGGGAGCCTTTGAGGCGGTCGATCAGGTAGGAGAGGCCGTTGGACTGGGCGTCGAGATACGGGGTGTCGATCTGGAAGATGTCGCCGGTCATGACGATCTTAGTCTTCTCGCCGGCGCGGGTGATGATCGTCTTGACCTCGTGCGGCGTCAGGTTCTGCGCCTCGTCGACGATGAAGATGACGTTGGCGAAGCTGCGGCCGCGGATGTAGGCCAGCGGCACGATGTGCAGCTTCTCCTGCTCGACCATCTCCTCCAGCCGCTTGTACTCGCGGTCGCGCTCGCCGTACTGGTTCTTGATGATCCCCAGGTTGTCCCACAGCGGCTGCATGTAGGGGTCGATCTTCGACTTCACGTCCCCGGGCAGGAAGCCGATGTCGCGGTTGGCCAGCGGCACGATCGGGCGCGCCAGGTAGACCTGGCGGAAGAGGCGCCGCTGCTCGAGCGCCCCGGCCAGCGCCAGGAGCGTCTTGCCGGTGCCGGCGGCGCCGGTGATCGTCACCAGCGGCACCTCGGCGTTGAGCACCGCGTGGACGGCGAAGGTCTGCTCGGCGTTGCGCGGCATGACACCGTAGGCGCCGGCCTTGGGGACGTGCTCGACCTGGTCGGTGCGCGGGTTGAAGCAGGCCAGCGCCGAGCTGCCGTCGGCGCGCAGGATGAAGTACTGGTTGGCGACCGGCCGCTCGGGCAGCAGCTCGGCGCGCGGCACCCGCCCTTCGCGGTAGAGGCGGGCGATCAGCTCCGGGTCGGCCACCTCCAGCTCGGCCTTCCCCTTGTAGAGGTGGTCGACGTCCTTGATCTTGACGCTCTCGTAGTCCTCGGCCGGCAGGTTCAGCGCCCGCGCCTTCAGGCGCAGGTTGATGTCCTTGCTGACCAGGATGACGCGCCGCTTGGTCTCGGCGCGGGAGAGGGCGAGGGCGGCGTTGAGGATGCGGTGGTCGGCCTTGCGAGTGCCGAAGACGGCGCCGGCGTCGGCCCCGCCCTCGTCCTCGGTGATCACCCGGAAGCGGCCGCGGGTAGGGCCGTCGAGCGGGATCCAGGTGCCGAGCAGGCTCTTGCCGGAGAGGGCATCGAGCTGGCGGATGAACTCCCGCGCCTGCAGGTTGACGACCGCGTTGCCTTTCTTGAACTGGTCGAGCTCTTCGAGGACGGTGATGGGGATGGCGACGTCGTGCTCATGGAAGCTCTGGAGGGCGTTGAAGTCGTAGAGGATGACCGACGTGTCGAGGACGAAGACCTTCTTCTGTCTGTCGGGCTGGGGCATCGCGGGCCGGATCGCCTCCTGGCTGACGCTCACTGAGTTGGGGGCTCGAACCGGAAAAATGTTAGCGCGGATCGGGGTTTACGGCAAGCTAGGGGTAGTGGTCGGGCTTTCCGCCGACCACCACGGCTGGGGCTTTTCGGAGCTTCAGCCGGCGGCGCGGCGGCGCTGCAGGAGGAGGGCGCCGAGCGTGGCGAGGGCGGCGGCGAGGGCGGCCAGGGCCGTGGGGCCGGCGGCCGGGATCTCGGCCGGCGCCTCGGCGGCGCAGACGCCGTCGGCGATGGCCAGCCCCTCGAAGCCGCGGCGCGCCGCGTCGGCGCGCTGGACCACCGTGGCGCGGCCGCTGGTGCGGTCGACCGAGAAGATCGTCCCCTGGTCGTCGAGCCCCCACAGGGTCCCCGACCCCGCGGCGTCGAGGCCGCCGTCAACCGGGTCGACGGTCCCCAGCGGCCCGATGGCGGTGGCGCCGCCGCGGGAGGTGTCGAGGCAGTAGAGCCGCCCGGGCTTGCCGGCGGCGGGATCGGTGTCGCCCCCGAGCCCGTAGAGACCGGAAGGACAGCCGGTGCGGGGAAAGCCGCCGGCGAGGCCGGTGACGGGGGTCCCCTGCTCGCCGAGCAGGTCGGCGCGGCCGCTCGGCACGTCGATCTGGTAGAGCCGCGGGGGGTTGGGGGCGTCGGTGGACATGTAGAGCTTGCCGTCGGCGGCGAAGGCGAGGCCGGTGTCGGTGACGTCCACCCGCAGCGCGCCGACCTGGGTGCAGCCGCCGGTCGTGACGTTGCAGCGCACCAGGACGTCCTTGACGTCGTCGATGCCGTAGAGCGTCGCGCAACCGCGGTTGAAGGCCAGCGACTCGACGTCGCCGAAGCCGGTGGCGCCGATCCGCCGCGTGCGGCCGCTGAGCAGCTCGACGGAGTAGAGGTTGTCGTCGACGTCGGACTTGACGGAGTAGGCGGTCTGGGCGGCGCCGGGAAGGGCGGTGAGCGCGAGCAGCGCGCAGCAGACCGGGATGGGACTCCTCATCGTTGCAATGGGTTGGGGGCCGGCGCGGCGACGTTCCGACGGATCGTGGAATCGTAGCACGGGGGGATATTCTCCCCCCGATGCGTGCGACCGCCGCCTCGGGACGGCTCGGCGTGCTGGCGGCGGCGGCCCTCTTCTCGACCGGCGGGGCGGTCATCAAGGCGATCGACCTCACGGGGTGGCAGGTGGCGTCGCTGCGCTCCGGCCTCGCCGCGCTCACCGTCCTCCTCCTGATGCCGGAGAGCCGTCGCGGCCTCTCGCGGCACGCCGCCGCCGTGGGCGTCGCCTACGCCGCGACGCTCGTCCTCTTCGTCCAGGCCAACAAGCTGACCACCGCGGCGAGCGCCATCTTCCTGCAGTCGACGGCGCCGCTCTACGTCCTCCTCCTCGCCCCCTGGCTGCTGCGCGAGCGCGTCCGCCGCTCCGACCTCGGGCTGATGGCGGCGCTGGCGGTGGGGATGGCCTTCTTCTTCCTCGGCCTCGACCGCGCCTCCGCCACCGCCCCGCGGCCGCTGCTCGGCAACGTCCTCGCCGCGGCGGCTGGCCTGACCTGGGCGCTGACGGTGATGGGGCTGCGGGCGCTGGGGCGGGAGGGCGGCAGCGGCGCGGCGGCGGGAGCGGCGCTGGCGGGCAACGCGCTGACCGCCTTCGCCTGCCTGCCGCTGGCGCTGCCGCTGGCGGGAGCGGACGGCGGCGACTGGGCGGGCGTCGCCTTCCTCGGCGTCGTGCAGGTCGGGCTGGCCTACTTCTTCCTCACTCGCGCGCTGACCCGCGTCCCCGCCTTCGAGGCTTCGCTCCTGCTGCTGCTCGAGCCGGTGCTCAACCCGATCTGGGCCTGGCTCGCGCACGGCGAGCGGCCGGGGGGCTGGTCGCTCGCCGGCGGCGTCCTGATCCTCGCGGCGACGGCGACGAAGACCTGGCTGGACGCGCGACCGCGTCCAGTCTGAAGTGCGCATCTCCTTGTTGACACGCTGCGCCAGCCGGGACAGGATCGCGCGCAATCCAGAGAGATCGTGGCGGGGGGCAGATCATCTCTGTCGCAACCGCCTATTCGAGGAGGGATCGATGAGAGCCAAGTGTCTCGGCCGACCTCTGCTGTTGCTCGTCACTCTGACGCTGGCCGCCGGAGTCGCCTCGGCCCAGGACCCCAAGTGCGGGCCTCCCGGCACCGGCCAGCCGTGGGGGTGCGAGCTGGATCCCAACTTCCCGCCGACGATCGCCGCCGTGAACGGGGTGATCGACTCCAGCCTGGTGATGCGCGAGAGGCAGAACTCCTGGGTCCCGGTCTGGACGTCGACGACCTGCGCGAACAACGGGTTCCGGGCCTGCGCCAGCAACGCCGACTGCGGAGCAGGCGGGAGCTGCATCAACGCCCAGAAGTGCTCCGACACCGGCAAGACCTGCAGCAGTAACACCGACTGCGGCACGGACGCCGAGTGCGTGAAGACCTGGGGCTGGCTGGCGCAGACCCTGCGCAGCTACGGCAACCCGATCGGCAATCGCCCGATCGATCCGAACAACCCGCCGAAGAACCCGAACGACCCCAATATCCGCTGGGGCTACCCCGGCCCCATCTTCCGCGCCCGGGCGGCGACGCTCAAAGACCCCGCCCAGCCGCCGGGCCCGTCGAATCCGGTGGTGACCCCGGGGAGCCGGATCAAGATCGGGCTGTTCAACTACCTGACGCCGCAGAGCGCCGAAGACGCCAAGAAGTGCAACCCCGCCAGCTACAAGTCCTGCAGCGCCACCAACTTCTGCCTCAACAGCAGTTTCCAGGAGGGCGCACCCTGTAGCGATCCGTCGCAGTGTCCGCCGGGCAACGCCTGCCTGCCCAGGCCCTGCACGACGGACGCCGACTGCACGGGCGCCGGCACCTGCGTCACCAAAAACGTGGACCAGACGGCCCCCAACTGCTACCACGGCAACAGCGTCACCAACCTCCACCTTCACGGCACCCACGTCTCGCCGCAGCCGCCCCAGGACTTCGTGCTGCTCAACCTCTTCCCCTACGACTCGCCGGGCCCGATCCCCGGCCCGCCGAATTTCGCCACGGGCTTCTACCAGGTCGACGTCAACCCGCTCGCCTGGAACCAGGCGCCGGGGACGCACTGGTACCATCCGCACAAGCACGGCTCGACCACGCCTCAGGTCCAGAACGGCATGGCCGGGGGACTGATCATCGAAGGGGCGTTCGACGACTGGCTGCAGCGGTTCTACGGCGGCAAGCTGGTGGACCGGGTGCTGGCGGTGCAGGAGATCGCGGGCCAGGTCGTTCCCGGCAGCCAGAAGTTCTTCAACCCCTTCCCCGCCCAGCCGTTCATCCCGCCGCAGGCGCTGCTCAACGGTTACGCCACCCCTCAGATCACCATGCGCGCTGGGGAGGTCCAGCGCTGGCGGTTCGTGGGCGGGACGACGCAGCTCGCGGCCTCGCTCGAAATCGGCTTCGACACACGCATCCAGAAGGTCGTCCAGATCTCGCAGGACGGCATCCAGTTCGCGTGGCAGAACTACTGCCGCCAGCCGCTGCGCGACGACGAGGGGACCTTCAACAACTTCAAGCTGGGCCCCGGCAACCGCGCCGACTTCCTGGTCCAGGCCCCCCCCACTCCGGGCATCTACACCGTCACCCGGCGCGTGACCGCGCAGAACCTCTCCGAGGATGCCGAGGAGCAGTTCAACCTGGACGCCACGGTCCTCGAGCGGGTGCCGCCGACCCAGCTCACCGCGGGGGTACCGCCGGTCGACAACGGGGGCAACCCCCTGCTCTTCACCATCAGAGTCGTCGCCGAAAGCGCCGGCACCAACGGCACCAACGGCACCAACGGCGCCACCGCCGCCGGCAGCGGCAACTTCCCCTGGACCCAGGGGATCGCGGGCGAGGCGTGCGACCCCGACGTCCCCGTCAAGGACGAGTGCAAGGGGAGCTCGCCGCCGCCGCAGTGCTGGCCGGCCACGCCCTACTTCCTGCGCGACCTCCCCGCCACCGGCCGGCCGCCCGATCAGCGGGTGGTCTTCAAGATCGACGGCAACAACGCGAGGCAGCCCAACAGCTTCTGGATCAACGACTCGCAGTACTGTCCGAGCTGCGCGCCCATCACCACGGCCCTCGGCGCGACGCAGGAGTGGGTGGTCGCCAACAAGCTGGGGACGAACAACAGCAGCATGCTCGCCCATCCCTTCCACATCCACGTCAACCCCTTCCAGATCGTCGCCAACGCCGACCGCAAGTTCGACCCGCCCTTCATCTGGTCGGACACCATCGCCCTGCCGACGCAGACGACGACCGACCGCCCGGCGGGCCCGATCTGGGACAACGCGGACGCCAAGGCGAAGTGCCAGCGGGCCTGCGACGCCGACCACTCCACCTGGAACGGCCAGTGGACCACGACCATCCCCAACCAGATGTCGGTTTGCGGCTGCACCCAGCAGGGGAGTGAGGTGCTCATCCGCCACCGCTTCGAGGACTACACGGGCGGCTACGTCTTCCACTGTCATATCCTCGGCCACGAGGATCGAGGCATGATGTGGAACGTGCAGACGGTCTGCAAACCCGGGAGCGGCTACGGCACGCCCCAACCGAGCGGCGGGGCGGACAACTGCGCGGTCTCGGCGCCGGGGGTCTTGCCGTCCTGCCCCGCGAACAACACGTGTCCGGACGCGGGATCGCACGGCCACTGATCCAAGGTTTCTGAAGTCGAGGCGGCGGGGCGCCGGGTGGTCCGGCGCCAGCCGCCTCCGCAGCGGGAGCAGCCAGTGACGTTGACCAGAGCCGCAGCGACCCGATTGCCGACCGAGTTCGGGGAGTTCCGGCTCCTCGCCTACACCGAGAACGGGTCGACCTGCCCGCACCTCGCCCTGGTCAAGGGGGAGGTCGAGCGCGCGCCCGACCCGCTGGTGCGTATCCACTCCGAGTGCCTGACCGGAGAGGTCTTCACCTCCCAGCGCTGCGACTGCGGCCCGCAGCTCGCGGTGGCGATGCAGGCCATCGCCGAGGAGGGGGCGGGCGTGTTGATCTACCTACGCCAGGAGGGGCGGGGGATCGGCCTGCTCAACAAGCTCCACGCCTACTCGATGCAGGACCGCGGCCTCGACACCGTGGACGCCAACTTGCACCTCGGCTTCGGCGCCGACCTGCGCGATTACGCGGCGGCGATCGCCATCCTCGAGGACCTCGAAGTCGCCGCGGTCCGCCTGCTGACCAACAACCCCTTCAAGATCGCGGCGCTCGAGCGGTCGCGCATCCGCCTCCTCGGCAGGGTGCCGCTGGTGTCCCCGCCGACCGACCACAACCGCGGCTACCTGGAGACCAAGCGGCTGCGCATGGGGCACCTCCTCGCCGACGTCAAGGCGTGAGGATGGACGCCGGCGGGGCCCAGGCCGACCCGGCGGCGGCAGCCTGCTGGCGGGTCCTCTGCCTGCTGGCCGAACGGGTCCGCGCCGGCGGCGAGCCGGTCCGCGCTTGCTGGCTGCGGATCGGCGAAGCCCCCGAGGTTCGCCTCGACGACGAGCCCCCGCCAGCCGGCCCCGGCTGGCGCGTCCTGCTGCTCCTCGACCCGGCCGCCACCGGCGACTTCCCGCCCGTCCCCGGAGAGAGCCGCTACCTGGTCGAAGACCTCATCGCGCTCCGCCCGCTCGCGCGCGGCGACCTGCCGCCCGCCGCCGCGGCGCTGCTCGAGACCTACGCGCCGTATGCGCTGGCGGCGGAGCACGCCCGGCGCGCCGGCCGCGCCTTCGCCGTCAGCCACTTCGCACAGTCGCTCGACGGCCGCATCGCCACTTGCGGCGGCGACTCGAAGTGGATCGGCTGCGCCGAGAACCTCCTCCACGCCCACCGCATGCGCGCTCTCTGCGACGGCGTCCTCATCGGCGCGCGCACGCTGCGCGCCGACCGCCCGGCGCTGACCGTGCGCCACGCCGAAGGGGGGAGCCCGGTGCGCATCGTCGTCGGCGCCGCGGGCAACGGCGACGTCGACTGTCTGCTGGCGGCCGGGCCGGGGCCCATCCTGCTGGTCGGCGACGGCGAGGCGCCGGCGTCGCCGCAGGTCGAGCGCCTGGCGCTGCCGCGGCGGAACGGGCGGATCGCCACCGCGGCGATCCTCGAAGCGCTCTACCGGCGCGGCGTCCTCTCGGTCTACGTCGAAGGGGGCTCGGCCACCACCTCGGCCTTCCTCGCCGACGGCACGATCGACGTCCTGCAGCTCCACATCTCGCCGCTGATCCTCGGCACCGGCATCCCCTCCTTCGTCCGGCCGGAGATCACCGCGGTGGCGGAGTCGGTGCGCTTCGCCACCCATCTCTACCGGCCCGTCGGCGACGGCATCCTGTTCGTCGGCCGCGTGGCGTGAGGCTGGCGCTCTCCTTCGAGGCCCCGTACCGCGTGGCGGTGCGGGAGGAGCCGCTGGGCTCGCCCGCCGCCGGGCAGGTGCTTGTCGAGACCCGGGTCTCCGCCATCAGCCCGGGGACCGAGATGCTGGTCTACCGCGGGCGGGTGCCGGGGGGAATGCCGGTCGACGCCGCCATCCCCTCCCTGGCCGGCGGCTTCGCGTTTCCGCTCGCCTACGGCTATGCGGCGGTCGGTCGGGTGGTCGAGCTGGGTGACGGGGTCGCGCCCGAGTGGCGGGACCGGCTGGTCTTCGGGTTCCAGCCGCACGCGAGCCACTTCCTCGCCGCGCCGGACGAGCTCCTCCCCGTCCCGGCAGGGCTGGCGCCCGAGGCGGCGGCCCTCCTCCCCAACGCCGAGACGGCGGTCAACTTCCTGATGGACGGCCAGCCGATCGTCGGCGAGCGGGTGGTGGTCTTCGGCCAGGGGGTCGTGGGCCTCCTCACGACCGCGCTCCTGGCGCGGGTCCCCCTCGCCCACCTGGTGACCGTGGACCGGCACCCCCTGCGGCGGCAGCGCTCCCTCGACCTCGGCGCGCACGCCGCCCTGGATGCCGACGCCCCCGGCGCGCTCGACCCCCTGCGGTCGTCCGCCGACCTGACCTACGAGCTGTCCGGCAGCCCGGCGGCGCTCGCGCAGGCGATCGCGGCGACCGGGTTCGGCGGCCGGGTGGTCATCGGCTCCTGGTACGGCGATCAGCCCGTCGCGCTCGACCTGGGAGGCGCCTTCCACCGCAGCCGCATCCAGCTGGTGAGCAGCCAGGTCAGCACCATCGCACCGCGCTTCTCGGCGCGCTGGAGCAAGGCCCGCCGCCTGGAGGCCGCCTGGCGGCTGCTGGCCGAGCTCCCGCTCGACGGCCTGGTGACCCACCGCTTCCCCTTCGCCGAGGCGCCGGCGGCCTACGAGCTGCTCGACCGCCGCCCCGAAGAGGCCGTCCAGGTCGTGCTCACCTATCGCTCGCAGGGGTCGCGAAGTAATTCGGCCGGATGACGAAGTGGAGAGGATCGGCCGGTCGAAAGTCCAGCCGCATGCGGACCTCCATCGGCCGCTTCTGAAAGTGGGCGTAGATCGTCGCGATCCGCCGGCCCCCTCCGGCCCGCACGAGGGTGCCGTCCTCGTAGCGGAGGTGCTGGTCGGGCAGCGAAGCGTCGGTCCAGAGCAGGAAGCGGTCGCTCGGATCGGGAAGGACGTCGGCGAAGCGCTCGTCGTAGAAGGCGAAGTACTCGAGCTTCCCGCCGCGCACGTAGTAGCGCAACAGGTGCTCGGAGAAAGCGACCTCGTCGAACTGCCAATGCCTCGTCGTGTCGGCGATGTGACGCCGGATGGCCGACACCCGCAGCGGGACCTGCTCGAAGAACGCCGTGCGCCGGAACGCGGTGAAGTGCCCCAGGCGGCCGATGAGGTCGTAGGCGCTCGGGTCGGGGAGGAACGAGGAGAGGTCTCCGAGGATGACGTCCGAGTCGCACCAGCCGACGTGGGTGAAGCCCCGCCCGGCGAGCGCGTCCGCGAAGAGGGCGCTGAAGAATGGGCGGTAATCGCAGAGCTTGTACATCGATCCGGGCAGCGGGTCCGCCGTCATCGCGAAGGCGTCGCCGAGAAAGGCGCGCAACCGCGCGCGCAGCTCCTCCTCGGCCATGTGGTGGAGGATGACGTTGGGCGGCAGTTGGGCGAGCGGGACCTCCTGATCGGTGATGATGATCAGGTTGAGGAGGGGGTTCCTTCCCACCGAGTGGAGGTAGAGAGGGAAGTAGTTGAGGAATGGCCGCCCGAACTGGAGGAGGAACAGCCCCAACGGCGCTGCGATCGAGCGGTCGCGGAGCAGCTTCATGACGCGGGCTGAGGTGTCTGCTTCCAGCCGGCAGCTTATCGCCCTCTACGACGCGCTGTCGCGCTTCAACCTGCTGGCCAACCTGGTGCGCTTCGGCCATCCGCGCGCCGACCTGACGCTGCACAAGGCGCTACGCATCCCGGCGGAGCAGGCGAATGCCTACGGCAAGAGCGAGCGGCGGCTCTACGTCGTGGACCGGGCGCTGGCCGCCGTGACGCTGCCGCCGGCGCCGCGGGTGCTCGACGCCGGCTGCGGCTTCGGCGGCACCGTCTTCCGCTGGCAGGAGCGGATCGGCGGCACGTACGACGGTCTCACGGTGAGCAGGGTGCAGTGGCGGGTGGCGCGGCGCGAGGCGGTCCGCCGCGGGCTCGCCGCGGCGTGCCGCTTCCACCTCCGCAGCTACGACGCGCCGATCGAGGGCGACTACGACGCCGTGGTCGCGATCGAGTCCCTCATCCACAGCCCCTGCGGCGAGCGTACCCTCGCCAACCTGGCCGGCGCCCTCCGTCCCGGCGGCAAGCTGGTGCTGGTCGAGGACGTGTTGCACGACGAGGCGGTGGACGACCCGGACTTCGCCATCGTCCGCGAGCGCTGGGCGCTCGGCAGGGTGCCGACGACCTCCACCTACGCCCGGGCGCTCGCCGGCGACGGCCTGCGCACGCTCCACGACGAGGACCTTTCGGCCCTCGTCCCCACGCGCCCACTCGCGGAGCTGGCGGCGGCCGAGGCCCGCTACCGCCGGGCGCACGCCCTGCTCCCCTTCCCCGCGGCGCGCCGGGTGCTGGCCGCCTACCTCGGGGGGGTCGCCTTCGAGCGGCTCTACCGCCGCGGCCTGGTGAGCTACCGGCTGATCGTCGCCGAGCGGGCAGGGTGAAAAACGCCCGGCACGTAGGCCGGGCGCTACGGGCTCTCCGTTTTGGCGGCATGGAGCTGGAGCAGGAACTGGTGGACCCGCTCCAGCGACTCCTCCCAGGTGGGGTGGGACTCGTACCAGCGCCGCGCCGCGACTCCCATCCGCGCCAGGAGCTCGCGGTCCTCCATCAGCCGGCGCAGGTGCCCGGCGAGAGCGTCCGCGTCGCCCGGCGCGACCAGGAAGGCGGTCTCGCCGTGGCGGAAGTTGGCCGCCGTGTCGCTGGCGCTGCTGGCGACGACCGGGAGGCCGTGGCGCATCGCCTCCAGGTAGGCGATGCCGAAGCTCTCGGGCGCCGACGGCAGCGCCAGGACGTGGCTCGCGGCGAGGCGCTCCTCGACCTCGGCGCGCGGCCGCTCGCCCAGCAGCGCCACCCGCCCGTCCAGCCCGGCGCGGGCGATCCGGCGGCGCAGGCGGCGGGTGTAGGCGGGGTCGGCCTCCAGGCTGCCGAGGACGGCGAGCCGCCAGCCGCCGGCACCGAGCCGGGCGAGGGCGTCTAGCACCAGGTGGAGGTTCTTCATCGGTGTCAGGTTGCCGAGGAAGACGATCTCGAGGTCGCCCGCTTCACGGGCGCGCGCGGCGATCCGCTCGAGCGAAGTGGTCGCGGCGGCGTGGTCGCCGGCGGGCGGCGCGACCACCGCCGGGCGCTCCACGCCGGCGAGCCGCGCGCTGCGCGCGCGGAGCTGCGGGTTGACCAGGATCAGGCCGTCCACCGACGCCAGGTACCGCCCCTCGACTCGCCGCACCAGCGGCCGCTGCCAGGCGGGGAGCGGCTGACTCACCCGTAGCAGGTGGATGATGGCGACGATCGGCGGTGCCCCGGCAGTCCGCCGCAGCCGGCGGTTGAGCCGGAAGCACGACGGGTGGGTCAGCTCGTCCTGGAGGAGGAGGTCGAAGCCGGGCTCGGTGAGCCGGGCCAACAGGCTCTGCGAAAGGTTGTCGAGCAGCGCCCGCGGGTACGAACGCATCGGCAGCGCCACGACCTCGACCTCGTGGCCGCGGCGGCGCAGGTGCTCGACCAGCATGCGGTCGTAGAAGAAGCCGCCGGTGAGGCGGTCGAGGCTGCCGTAGATGAGCAGGCCGATGCGCACGGTGGTCAGCGCTTGACGGCGCGCGCCCGCAGGCCGCCGCGCAGCGCGTCGATCCCGAGCCACTTCCCGGCCCGATCCAGCCCCGCCATCAGCGCCGCGGCCGCCCGCGGCAGGTCGCCGCGCTGGACGAAGGTCCAGGCGTCGAGCCGCACCTCGGCGAAGCCGGCGTCGCGCAGCAGCGCCTCCAGCTCGCGCCGCGTGAGGTAGCGGTCGGTCGCGAGCTGGCGGGTGTCGATGCCGAGGGCGGGGGCGAGCCGGCGGTACCAGAGGCCGCCGCCATCGGGGGTCAGGCAGGCGAAGCGGCCGCCGGGGCGGAGCACGCGGAAGGCGCTCGCGCAGACGGCGGCCTGGTCGAGCATGTGCTCGAGGGCGCCGACCGCCAGCACCACGTCGACCGATGCGTCGGCCACGGTCGCCAGCCGCTCGGCCGCGTCCACCGCGAAGCTCACCTTGCCGGCGTTCGGGCCGAGCCGCGCGCGGGCGGCCTCCACCATCGCCGGCGAGAGGTCGACGCCGAGCCCGCGCCCGTACTCGTCGGCCAGCGCGAGCAGGTGGAGCCCGGTGCCGCAGCCGATCTCGAGCACCGTGTCCCCGGGCTTCGGCTCCGCCGCTTCGCGCAGCAGCGCCAGGCGGTCGCGCAGCAGCCGTCCGGGGTCGCCGTGGCGGTCGGCGTAGGCGGGGGCGCAGGCGTCGAAGAAGGCGGCGACGTCGGCGTGGTCGTGCGCCGGCCGGGTGGTGAGGCGGCGGCTCTGCACCGGGCTCTGCGCCACGCCGGGATGATAGTCTTCGGCCCTCCTTTCAGTCAGGAGACGCCGATGTACTCGCTGACCTTCCGCGACTATTGGAAGTGTGCCCACTCCCTCAAGGGGGACATCTTCGGCCCGGCGCAGCTCGTCCACGTCATCACCTTCGAGGTGGACGTCACCTACCTGACCGAGACGCTGGACGAGTACAGCCTGATCGTGGACTTCGGGGCGGCGCAGCAGTCGCTGCAGTCGGTGCTGGCGCCGATGGAGTTCAAGAACCTCGACGACCTGCCGGAGTTCGCGGGCGTCAACACCACGACCGAGTACCTCTGTCGCTACCTGCATGAGAAGATCGCCGAGCGGGTGGCCGGCAAGTTCTCCGGCGTGCTGCGGGTGACGCTGCGCGAGAGCCCGGTGGCCTGGGCCGCCTACGAGGCCCCGGTCGGATCTTCGTAGCGCCCGGCCTCCGTGCCGGGCGTTTTACGCAGCGGATTCAGTGCCTACCCAGACCGCCGTCCAGCGCTGGTTCGATCGCACCTACGCCGAGCTGGGCTTCGCCTACCTCCGCCCGGCCGAGTTCTACGCCGTCTTCCTGGAGTACCTGAACGTCCATCCCGGCGAGCGGCTGCTCGACCTCGGCTGCGGCCCGGGGCTGCTGTTGGGCGAGGCGCTGCGCCGCGGCGCGCGCGCCCACGGCGCCGATCTCTCCCTGACCGCCCTCGCCATGGCGCGCCGGCACGCGCCGGCCGCCCGCCTCGTCCGCTGCAACGCCGAGGCGCTACCTTTCCGCGCGGGCAGCTTCCAGCATGCCACCTGCATCGGCACTCTCGAGCACTTCCTCGCGACCGACCGCGCTCTCTCGGAGATCCGCCGCGTGCTCACCGGGGGCGGGCGCGCCTGCATCATGGTGCCCAACGCCCGGTCGCTCCGCTGGCGGATCGACGCCGACCTGCTGCGGCGGCACGATCCGGACAGCCACGAGCGGGCCGCCACCTTCGAGGAGTGGCGGCGGGTGCTCGGCGGCAGCAGCCTGGCGATCGAGCGGATCGAGCGCGACGAGTGGCCCTGGCGCCGCTGGCGGCGACTCCTCGGCGGGCGGCATCTGGTGCCTTTGCGCTGGGCCGCCCAGTACGTCTTCCTGCTGCGACGGTGAGGCCGGACGGCGCCGGCCGAGGACGATCTTCATGCGATGTCCAGGAAGACCCCGCGGTGGTGCTCGGCGTAGCCCGCGGCGGCGGCGGCGTGCTCGCCGCCGGTCCACTCCCGCGGCTCGCGGTAGCGCGAGCGGAAGCCCAGGACCACGTCGGCGTCGCGCTCCCAGGCGATCGTCCTCTCGCCGATCGTCAGGCGCTCGGCGCCGAGCAGGGCATTCAGCGGTGGTCCGAGCCAGCCGATCTCGCCCGCCCGGTAGCCGAGGTGGTCGACGTAGTCGTAGGCGAAGGCGAGCGCCCAGACCTCCCGTGAGTCTTTGTCCGGCGGCGTGCCGATCTGCGTACCGATCCCGAAGCCGGCGAGCAGGCGGCCGAGCCGCTCCCGCCAGCCGGGATCGATGCAGCGGGGCGCGCGCAGCGGCCCGAGGTCGTAGAAGAACTTCGGCAGCTCGCCGGCCGGCGTCTCGTGCCGCACGCGCCAGACGTAGTGCCAGGACTCGATCATCTGCCGTTGCGTGACCCCCGGCGGCAGCGCCAGGTCGCTCACCAGGTGCCCGAAGCGCACCGGGATCGGCGCGTCGCGGCCGATGAGCTCCGGCGGCGGCACGATGCCGCCCGTGTAGTGGTAGAAGCGCATCCGCCGCGAGCGGTCGCCGTTGTAGAGCACCGGGCTGCCGTCCTCGAAGGCGAGGAGCTTGCGCGGCTCGCGGTGCCCGGCCCAGGTGCGCATCCAGAGCTCCGGCGGCAGCTCGTGGAGGACGATCTTGCCTTCGCGGCGGAGCGAGGCGAGGACCAGCGCCATCCCGTTCTGGTCGACGTCGAAGAAGGTGCCGGCGAGCTGGTCGTGGTGGTGGCTGACCTCCTCCAGGAGGTCGATGAACCACGCGTGCGCCGCGCGGTTCACGCCGAGGAGGCCGAAGTTGTAGATCGGCAGCGGTCCCTCGCGGTAGATCTCGGGATGGGCGAGGAGGCGGTGGAAGACGCTGCCGGACGGCAGCTCCGGGTACTCGTGCCCCGTCTCGGCGTGGACGTATTCCCACTCGCGCACGCCGACGAGGTTGCCCGCCTCGATGGCGCGGAACGCCTCCTCGAGGTCGCTCAGGACGACGGTGTCGGCGTCGAGGAGCAGCTCGTAGGGGTCGATCCCGGCGGCGGCGAGGAAGCGCGGCCGGTAGTGCACCATCTCCAGGTAGTGGTCGCCGAAGATCGTCGGCGGCGGGCTGAGCACCTCGGCGTGGCGCGCCAGCCCGCCGCGCAGGAGATGAGGCAGCCCCTTGAAGTCGTAGACCTTGATCCGCGCCTGCACCCGGAAGTGGAGGATGCTGTTGATGGCCGCGACCAGCGCCGGGAAGTAGGCGAGGTCGCTGAACAGGCCGACGGCCCGCATCGCGCCTAGACCAGCCCCGCCCAGCGCGCCCAGGCCTCGGTGATCGCCATGCCGCGCGGCAGATCGAAGCGCGGCCGGTAGCCGAGGAGCCGCTCCGCCTTGTCGCTGCGCACGCGCGTGCGGGCGGCGAAGAAGTCGATCGAGCGCGGGCCGGGGACGCGGAACGGCGCCGCCGCGCCGTCGCGGGCGAGGGCGTGCAGCTCCGCGGCGCCCATCGGGATGGTGGCCGAGACGCCGAGCATCCGCTCGTAGGCGGCGTAGAATTCCTTCCAAGTCACGGGCTCCGCGCCGGAGAGGACGAAGACCTCGCCCACGGCGGAATCGCGCGTGGCGGCGAGGACGAGCGCGTCGGCGGCGTCGTCGACGTAGACGGCGTTGCACAGCCCCTCGCCGCCGTCCACCAGCACCACTCCGCAGGTGGCGAGCTGCTCTAGGGGGTCGATCGTGAAGACCGGCCCCCAGGGACCGTACACGACGGTCGGCTGCACGACGACGGCGGGGAGCCCGTGGCGTCGGTGGGCGTCGAGGACGAGGCGCTCCGCCTCGGCCTTGGTCTCGGCGTAGAGGTCCCCCGGCGGCCCGTAGGCGGTGGTCTCGTCGAGGTCGCCTTCGACGGTCCGGCCGTAGACGACGATCGTGCTGACGTGCACGAGGCGCGAGACGCCGGCCTCCAACGCGGCGCGGACCACCGCCGCCGTGCCTTCGACGTTGACCGCGCGTTGCTCCTCGGGCGTGCCGCGGTTGCCGTAGGCGCAGTGGACGATCGCCTCGCAGCCGCGCGCGGCGCGGGCCACCGCCGCCGCGTCGGTGACGCTGCCGGCCGCGAGCTCGACGTCGAGCCGCGCCGCGCGGCAGGCGCGCGCGAAGTCGCGCACCAGGACGCGCACCCGCGCCCTGTGCTCGAGGGCCAGCTTCTCGACCACCCGGCCGCCGAGGAAGCCGGTGCCGCCGGTGACCAGGACCGTGCGGCCGCGCAGGCCGCTCTCGCCGTCCGTGGCCGAGAGAGACGGGTCGGGCGAATCCCAGGGATGGAGGAACGGCCGGCTGCGGGCGGCGCAGGCCTCGATCAGCGCGACCGAGCGCCGCCCCTCGGTGCCGGGGACGGCGGGCGGACGACCTTCCCGGATGGACGCCACCCAGTCGGCGAGCTGGGCGCCGAAGACGTCGCCGCTTTCGCACGTCTCACGCCGCGCGGCGGCGGCGCCGATGCGGACCGTCACCTCGTTGGTGACGAAGCTGGCCTCCAGGGTGCCCTGCGCGCCCTGGATCCGGATCGTGTTGCGCAGCGTGCGGGTGCGGCTCAGCTCGACCACGCCGCGCGCACCTCCCGCCGTCGCCAGGTGCACCTCGGCCTCGGCCTCCACGCCCCCCCGGCCGTCCTCGCGGCACTCCAGGACCTCCAGCTCGCCGAGCCAGTGGAGGAGGAGGTCGAGGACGTGGACACCGGTGTCGACGAGCACCCCGCCCCCGGCGGTGGCGCGGCGGAGGAGGGTGTCGGAGGTCGCCGGCCAGTCGAAGATCCGCCCCTCGCGCACGTCGAAGCTCACCAAGCGGCCGAGGACGCCGCCGGCGAGGACCTCCGCGACACGGCGGGTGACGGGATGGAAGCGGCGGACCAGCCCGACGGCGAGCCGCACGCCGGCCTCCTCGGCGGCGCGGATCATCGCGTCGCACTCTGCGGCAGTGAGCGCCATCGGCTTCTCGACCAGGACGTGCACGCCCTGGCGCAGCAGCTCGAGGCTCACCGGCGCGTGCAGGCAGTGGGGGAGGGCGACGATGGCGGCGTCGGGGAGCGTGTGCAGCTCGGAGAGCGCGGCCACCGCCCGCGGCACGCCCCACTTCTCGGCGAGGGCCTCGGCGCGCTCTGGCCGCGCGTCCACCAGGGCGGCGACCCGCACGCCGTCGAGCCGGACGGTCGCCGGCAGGTGCACGCGCTCCGTGATCGCGCCGCAGCCGACGATGGCGAGCTGCAGCGGAGGAGCAGGCATCGGAGCGTGAGAATCTACCGCGCTACCACAGGTGCACGGGCACCTTCCACATCATGCGGCCGCTCCACCAGTGCCTGGCGATCTCGGAGTACCCGCCGGCCGCGGTCTGAAATCCGCAATCCGGCTCGAGATGGCGGCCGACCTGCTTCTCCCAGCGCGCGAGCGTGCGCAAATACGGACGGTATACCCAGCGGCGCAGCGCGCCTTTCGCCGGGAGCATCAATCCGGATTGATACAGCCACGGCCGGACCTGACGCAGGCCGCTGAAGTGATAAAAGATGACGGGCGCGCCGTCGACGAAGACCTGTCCGTTTCGCCGGCTGACGCCGTAATCCTCCACGTTCCACGGCGCGAGGTTCGCTCCCTTGTGCTTCAGGACGACGACGCCGTCGAAGCGGCGCGGCCAGTCCTCCAGGTATTTCTGGTCGCCGTACTTGCCGTCCTCCACGCGCTCGAAGCACCACTCGAGGCAGCGCTCGCTCCAGTCTTGCAGGCAGGCGAGGCCGCGCGCGTCGCGGCGGAAACAGAGCCAGCCGCCGTTGAAAACGCCGTGATCGCGCGATGTCTCCGGCTCGAGACGAGCGGGGAAGCGGTGCTCGGTCATCGCGACCGACGCGTCTCCCATCTGATCGAGCAATGCCCCCGGATTCGAGAAGAAGAAGAGATCGCCGTCCAGAAAGCTGAGGCATTCGATTTCCGGATGCCGGCGCAGCAGCCACAGCGTGAAGAACGATTTGCAGGTGACGCTGAGCTCCTTCTCCGTGCGCCCCTCGGCGGCCTCCAGCAAGGCTTCGTCCGCGACGTCGTCGAACGGGACAGGCCTCAAGCCTTCCAGAGCCAGGTGCTGCAGTGTTGCGAACGTCGTCCCATCCCTGCAGAGGACGAAGAGGTCGAAGCTCGGGCTGTGCCGGCGCAGGGATTCGTAGAGCGCGAGTCCGCGCGTGAGGTAGTTGCGGCCCATCACCGTGCAAAATGAAAGCGACCTCATACGCTCACTCGCCGGACCTTGCGTTTACCGCGACGCTCGCACCGCCTCCTCGAGACCGCGCAGGTCGAGGTCGACCGGCGGCTCCTGGGCCAGCGCCTTCTTCAAGTCCGCGTCGTGGCCGTAGAGGTCGTCGCGGAACTGCACCGTCCCGTCCGGCTCCATCCAGGCGGTCCAGTAGAGGATGTGCACCGCGATCGGCTGCGGCAGCTTGATCGAGCGGTTCTCGCCGGTGTCGATCGCCGCCTGGATCGCCGCGCGGCTCCACTTGGGGTCGCCGCGCAGCAGGTACTCGGCGAGCTCCATCGGCTTCTCGATGCGGATGCAGCCGTGGCTGAAGCCGCGCTCGGCGACGTCGAAGAGGTGGTCGGCGGGCGTGTCGTGGAGGTAGATGTTGAACTGGTTGGGGAACATGAACTTGATCTGCCCCAGCGGGTTCGCCGGCCCCGGCCGTTGGCGGATGCGGCTCTCGCCGCCGTCGCTGACGATCTCCATGTCGTTGCGCGCCAGGTACCCCGGGTCGGAAGCCACCTTGGGCATGATCTCGTTCTTCTCGATCGACGGCGGGATGTTCCACCAGGGGTTGAGCTCGAGGTAGGTCATCTGGTCGCTGAAGGCCGGGGTGCGGCTCTGGTCCTTGCCGACGATCACCTTCATCGCCAGCGGCGTCTCCTTCCCCTCGACGACGCGCAGGCCGTAGGCCGGGACGTTGACGAAGATGTGGTTTTCGCCGAGGTCGCCGGGCATCCAGCGCCAGCGCTCCAGGTTGAGCTCGATCTGCCGCACCCGCTCGGCGACCGGCACGTTGAGGGCGGCGAGGGTGTCCTTGCCGACGGTGCCGGTCTCCTCGAGGCCGTGGCGGACCTGGAAGCGGCGCACCGCCGCTTCCAGCGCCTCGTCGTAGACGGCCGGCGGGGCCTGCGCCGCGGCGGCGGCGGCCTCCGCGGCGGCCTTGGCCTCGGCTTTGGCCTCGGCCTTCGCCTCGGCGCGGGCGCGCCGCTTGGCGAGCCAGCCGCGCTTCTCGGTCGCCCCGCTCTCCTCGCCTTCGTCGGCCGGCGCGGCCGCGACGGCGCCACCCTCCCCGGGCAGGTCGCCGCTCGCGGCGAGGCGCTGGCGCAGCGCCGCCACGCGCTCGCCGGTCGCCCCCTTCTTGAGGGTCGGCCCCGGCGGCACCACCGGCCAGCCGCCGGCGGCGGCGATGTCGCGGTAGGTGCGGAGCGCGGTGCGCAGGCGCCCGTAGGCCTCGTGCGGCGGCGCCAGGGCCTCGAGCCCCGAGCCCAGCGCCTCCGGCTTCTCGATCATCGCCGTCAGCAGCTCGCCGAGGTTGGGGTCGCGCGGCTTGGTGTACCACTCGGCCTTGATCGAGCCGGGCTTGAACCGCCCGACGGCGAGGTGGTGGGCCAGCGTCATGAAGGCGTAGGTGAAGCGCAGGTCGGCGGCGACCAGCCGGCGCTGCACCTGCGGGTCCTCGAAGGTGGCGGGGTCCTGCAGCGCCGCGAGGTAGGCCGCCAGCTCCTCGCGCCGGTAGTGCGCGGGCTCGATCCCCTCGCGCGCCACGATCGGGATGGCTTCGAGGAGGCTCTGCGTCGCCGGCAGGGGGCCGCTGGCGTCGAACCAGGCGGGGTGCCAGAGCCGCTTGCGGTAGAAGCGGCGCATGTCGGCCCAGACGTGGCGGCGCTCCTCCTCCCCCTTGATCTCCGCCGGCACCGGCGCTTCGAGGGTGGCGCGGACGAGCTCGCCGACGGTGGCGGGGAGCGTGGCTTCCCCTTCGCCGCCGCGGGCGCAGGCGGCGCAGAGGACGAACAGCAGGGCGATGCGCAGTTTCATGACGGGCTCCTGAGGCCGACGGCTTTCCGCATGTCGGCGGTGATGGATTGGCGTACCGAGAAGAACTCCTCCCAGGGGTCCGACTTGAGCTTGTCGAGCCGGGCGGGAACGGTGGCGACGGTGAAGTTTGAGCCGCGCAGCTCGGGGTCGACCAGCTCCTCCCAGAAGAGCGGGGTGGAGACGGTCGCGCCGGGGCGCGCGCGGGTCGAGTAGGCGACGACGGCGGTGGCGCCGCGGCCGTTGCGCAGGTAGTCGAGCAGCACTTTCCCCTTGCGGTGGGCCTTGGGGATCATCGCGGTGTAGCGCTTGGGCTCCTCGGCGACGATCGACTCGGCCACCGCCTTCGAGAAGGCCTTGAAGTCGTCCCAGCCGGTGCGGCGGGCGACCGGCACGACGACGTGCAGCCCCTTGCCGCCGGTGGTCTTGAGGAAGCTGCGCAGCCCCAGCTCGTCGAGCCGCGCGCGCATCCGTAGCGCCGCCTCCGCCACCCGTTCCCAGGGCAGCCCCTCGTCCGGGTCGAGGTCGAAGACCATCATGTCCGGCTTCTCGAACTGGTCGCTGTGCGCCCCCCAGACGTGCAGCTCGAGGACGCCGAGCTGCACCAGCCAGACGACGCCGTGCAGGGTGCGCACGGCGCCGTAGGGCTGCTCCTTCGGCCCGTCGACGTACACCCGCTCGATCGAGTCGGGGAACTGGTCGTTGATGTGCTTTTGGTAGAAGCACTCCTTGGTACGCCCCTCCGGGCAGCGCAGCATGGTGAGCGGCCGGCCCTTGAGGTGGGGCAGGAGCCAGTCGCCGATCCCTTCGTAGAAGAGCGCCAGGTCGCGCTTGGTGGTCCCCGACTCCGGGTAGAGGACCTTGTCCGGGTTGCTGAGTGTGACGCCGGCGATCTCGACCTTCTCTTTCTTCGGCTTGCCGGAGGGTGAAGGAGCGGTCGCGGCACGCGACCGCTCCGCCGGCGGCTCCGCCGCCTTTTGATCGACCGGACGCTCGCGCACGATCTCCTCCGGCTTCTTGTCCTCGCGCAGGCCGAGGAACGCGGGGTGGCGCAGCAGCCCCTCGTCGGTCCACTCGGTGAAGGCCACCTCGGCTACCAGCTTCGGTTCCACCCAGTGCGAGCGGCGGGCCTCGGCGCCGCGCGGCGGGTTGGCGAAGGCGGGGGTCTTGCGCTCCAGCTTGCGCAGCCGCTTGTGCAGCTCGCGCAGCGTCTTCTCGTCGAAACCGGTGCCGGCCTTGCCGGCGAAGACCAGGCCGCCATCCTCCTGCCGCGCCGGCTCGCGCACGGCGAGCAGCAGCGCCCCGAAGCCCGTCCGCGAGCCCTCGGGGTCGGTGTAGCCGACGATCACGAACTCCTGCCGCGACAGGCACTTGACCTTGAGCCAGTCGCGCCCGCGGCCGGAGCGGTAGGGCCGGTCGGCGCGCTTGGCGACGATCCCTTCGAGCTTGTGGCCGCAGGCGCTGCGGTAGAACTCCTCGCCGCGCCCCTCGACGTGGCCGGAGAAGCGGAGCGCCCCGCCGTCCTCGGCGGCCCCCAGCAGCTCCTCGAGCACCCGCTTGCGCTCGACCAGCGGCGCGCCGCGCAGGTCCCAGCCGTCGAGGTGGAGGAGGTCGAAGGCGAAGAAGACCAGCTCGCCGCGCCGGTCCTTGATCGCGTTCTGCAGCGCCTGGAAGCTGGTCCTGCCGTCCGGCTGGAGCACCACGACCTCGCCGTCGAGGAGCGCCTGGCGGACCGGCAGCTCGGCGGCGGCGCGCGCCACCGGCGGGAAGCTGTCGGTCCAGTCCTTGGCGTGGCGGGTGAGGAGGCGCGCCTTCCCCTTGGCGACCTCGCCGAGGAGGCGGTAGCCGTCGTACTTGATCTCGTGCAGCCAGCCCTCGCCGCGCGGCGGCTCGTCGACCAGGGTGGCGAGCTGCGGCTCGATCTCGCCGGGCAGCGGGCCTTTCTTGACGCCGGGAATCGAAGAAAGATCGGGTAGGGAAGGGCTCTTCGCGGGCTTGGCGCGCTGCGCCGCGGGCGCGCTCTTCGCGGCCACCTTGCCGGTTTTCTCCTTGCCCCGGGCGGCCTCCTTGCCGCGGGCGGCCGCCGCGCGCAGCCGCGCCTTGACCGTATCCTTACCCTCCTTCTCTTCCCGGTTCGACTGCCACACCCGCTGCGGATCGGCGGCGATCTCTTCCAGGGTCTGCCCCGTCGTCACGCTCTCCGGTCGCTCGCGCACGATGGCGTCGCCGCTCCCCGGCCGCGCCGCCTCGTCGCGCTCCTTGATCAGCAGCCAGTTCTCCTTGCCGTACTCGCTGCCGGCGCGGCCGCCGGTGCGCACCAGCATCCAGCCGCCCTGGAGCTTCTCGCCGTCGAGCCGGAACTTGAGCCGCCCCTTGCGGTAGGCCTCGACCGGATCGCCCTCGAGGGCCTCCCAGGTGCCGCGGTCCCAGAGCAGCACCGTGCCGCCGCCGTACTGCCCCTTGGGGATCACCCCTTCGAAGTCGCCGTAGTCGAGCGGATGGTCCTCGACGTGGACCGCCAGGCGCTTCTCGGCCGGGTCGAGGCTCGGCCCCTTGGGCACCGCCCAGCTCCGCAGCACCCCTTCCATCTCGAGGCGGAAGTCGTAGTGCAGGCGGGTCGCGGCGTGCTTCTGGATGACGAAGGAGAGCCCCTTGGGCTTCTTCTTGCGTTTCTTGGAGGCGGCGCCGCCGCGGGCGGGTTTACGCTTGCCCGCGGGCTCGGGGGTGACCGCGAAGTCCCGCTTGCGGCGGTACTCGTCGAGGGGCATGGGGTCTCGGTCGGCCGGCCCGGATCAGGCGCTCTTCTTGGCCGAGCGTCGGCTGGCGGTGCGGCGCGCGGCCTTGCGCGCCGGCATCCGCTTCCTCGCCGCGGCGCGGCCGCGCGGGGCGGCGGCCCGCTTGCCCTTGCCGCCCTCCTCGACGCTCTGCTTGAGCAGCGTCATGAGGTCGACGACCTTGGCGCCCCCGGCCGCCGGCGCCGGTCGCGGCGCCGGCTCCTCGACGCCTTCGAGCTCGCCGGCCTCGACCCGCTTCTCGATCAGCTTCAGGAGGTCTCGGCGGTAGTCGTCCTTGTAGCGCTCGGGGTCCCAGTCGGCGGCCATACCGGCCACGAGCTTTTCGCCCATCTCGATCTCGCGCTCGGTGATCCCCAGCGTCTTGAGGTTCTTGCCCGGCAGGTCCAGCTCGTCGGTGGCGCGCAGCTCGTGGGCGAAGCGCAGCAGCTCCAGCACCAGCACGTCGTCCTGCGGCACCACCGCCGCCAGGTGCTGCTTGGTGCGGATGACCACCCTGGCGATCCCCACCTTGCCGCTGCGCCGCAGCACCTCGCGCAGCAGGGCGTAGGGCTTCTGCCCCTTCTTCTGCGGCCCCAGGTAGTAGGGCTTGTCGAAGTAGACGGTGCCGATCTCCGCCAGCTCGACGAAGTCGAGGATGTCCACCGTCTGCGTGGCCTCGGGGTTGGCGCGCTTCAGGTCCTCGTCGGAGAGCACGACGTATTGGCCGTCCTCGTACTCGTAGCCGCGGACGATCTGCTCCCAGGGCACCTCGCGGCCGCTCTTCTCGGCCACCCGCTTGTAGCGGATGCGCGACTTGCTCTTCTTCTCCAGCAGGTCGAAGCTGAGCTCCTGGCGCTTCTCCGCCGGGTAGAGGCCCACCGGGATGTTGACCAGACCGAAGCTGATGCTGCCCTTCCAGATCGCGCGTGCCATGGGTTCGCCCCCTTTTACCCTCCATAGGGCCGAGGGAGCAAGATGCGTGCCCTGTGAGAGGCTTGGCCGGCGAGGCCAAGGAGTTAGCCGCGAGCCATGCCGGGACGAGCCACGACCAGCCAGACGCCGACCCGGCTCCTCCGCTACGCCGCGGGGAGCGCCGAGAACCGCGGCGACGAGCTGGCGACCGAGGAGCCGCTGGAGATCCGGCTTGCCGGCGGCGGCGCGCGGCGCACCGTCGCGCTCACCATGCGCACCCCGGGGGCCGACGCCGAGCTGGCCGCCGGCTTCCTCTTCGGCGAGGGGATCGTCCGCGACCGCGAGGAGGTCCGCGGCATCGCCGCCGGCGACCCCGAGGCGCAGGACCCGCGGGCGCGCGGCAACGTGGTGACGGTGGACCTGGGCGACCGCCCGCTCCCCGACCTCGGCGGGCTCGAGCGCCACTTCTTCGCCACCAGCGCCTGCGGCGTCTGCGGCCGCGCCGGGTTGGAGGCGCTGCGGGTGCGCGCGGCGCCGCTGCCGCCGGGGCCGCGCGTGGCGCCGGCGACCCTCCTCGCCCTGCCGCGGGCGCTCGCCGCCGCGCAGGGGGTCTTCGCCGCCACCGGCGGCCTCCACGCCGCGGCCCTCTTCGACGCCGCCGGCGAGCTGCAGGCCTTGCGCGAGGACGTCGGCCGCCACAACGCCCTCGACAAGCTGGTCGGCTGGGCCCTCCTCGCCGGCCGGCTGCCGCTCGCCGCCGGGATCGTCCTGGTCAGCGGCCGGGCGAGCTTCGAGATCCTGCAGAAGACCCTGGCCGCCGGCGTGCCGGTGGTGTGCGCCGTTTCGGCGCCGAGCAGCCTGGCGGTCGAGCTGGCGCAGAGCTTCGGCGTCACCCTGGTCGGCTTCCTGCGCGGCGACCGCTTCAACGTCTACAGCGCCCCCGAGCGGGTGGCGCCGCTCCCCGTCTGAGGGCGCCGCGGTGGCACATGAGGTGCATCCTGCGAGCGGGATGAGCGTGAAAACGATGAGTGATCGACGAGCCATCCATGGCTCCCCGTGTCTCCGTTGGGTCCTGGCGGCGCTCCTCGCCGCCGGCGCCGCGGCGCAGCTCGCCTGCACCGAGCGCCAGGTGGAGCGGGCGGACGCCGAGCTGGAAGCGGCGGACGCGAAAGCCGAAGAGCAGGCGCGCGAGCTGGGCGACCGCGCCGACGAGGCCGGCGCGCGCCTGGAGGAGGGCCTCGAGCGCGGCGCCGAGAACATCGAGAAGAGCCTCGACAAGGCGGCGCGGGAGATCGAGCCGATCGCCCGCGACATCCTCGACGACGCCGAGATCTCCGTCCGGGTCAAGGCGCGCCTTGCCGCCGATCCCGACGTCAACGCCCTGCACATCGACGTCGACACCGTCGACGGGCGGGTGACCCTCAACGGCAAGGTCGAGACCGCCCACCAGCGCGAGGAGGCCGAGGACCTGGCGCGGCGCACCCCGGGGGTGCGCGAGGTCGTGAACCTCATCCAGGTGGTTGGGCAAGCCTCGTAGCGCCCGGCCTACGTGCCGGGCGTCCTGGTGTGCCGGGCGTCCTGCCATACTTCCGCCCATGGACGAGTTGCTCGACGCCGCGACGGCCGGCTGCCGCGTGGGGGCGGAGGTGCTGCGCCGCTACTTCCGCGACGCCGGGCTGGAGATCGGGCAGAAGGGCGAGAACGACTTCGTCACCCGCGCCGACCGCGAGAGCGAGGCGGCGATCGTCGCCGAGGTGCGGCGGCGCTTCCCGCAGCACCGCATCCTGGCCGAGGAGGGGGGCGGCGCCGGCACCGGCACCAGCGACTGCGAGTGGCTGATCGACCCGCTCGACGGCACCACCAACTTCCTCCAGGGCCTGCCGATCTGGTGCATCTCGATCGCCTGCCGGCGCGGCGGGGACCTCCTGGCCGCCGCGGTCTACGACCCGCCCGGCGACAACCTCTTCACCGCCGTACGCGGCGGCGGCGCGCGCTGGAACGGCCGGCCGATGCGGGCCTCCGCCCGGCCCGGCCTCAGCGGCGCCTTCCTCGCCACCGGCTTCCCCTTCCGCGCCCACCGCACGCTCGACCTCTACCTGGGGCTCTTCCGCGAAGTCTTCCTGGAGGCGCGGGCGATCCGCCGCTGCGGTTCGGCGGCGCTCGACCTGGCCTATACCGCGGCCGGTGTCTACGATGGCTTCTTCGAGTTCCGGCTCTCCCCCTGGGACATCGCCGCCGGCGTGCTCTTGGTGCGCGAGGCCGGCGGCGCCGCCACCGACCTCGACGGCGGCGACCGCTACTTCGAGGGCGGCAACGTCGTCGCCGGCGGGCGGGGAACGCAGGCGGCGCTCCTCGCCGCGGTCGGGCGCTGCACCAGCGAGGCGGCGGTCGAAGCGGCCGATCCGCGGCCGGTCCCCGCCGCCGCCGGGGCCGGCGCGCGATGAGGGCCGCCCGCGCGGCGCGCGAGGGCGCGCCGGCGCCGCCCGGCCCCTGGCGCCTGGAGGTCCAGGTCCACCCCGGCGACATCCGCCGGCGCGTCCGCTACTACTTCCTGTCGCGCGCCCACCTGACCGCCTGGTGCCTGGCGGCGCTCGCCTGCGTCGCCGTCCTGGCCCTCGGCCTCGGCGTCGCGCCGCGCGTCGTCGGCGCCTTCCTGGGCGCCCACGACGTGCAGCGGCTCCTCGCCGAGCGGGCGCGGCAGGGGGAGCGGCTGCAGGCCCTGGTCGGACAGATGGAGGAGGCGCGCGGGCGCGCCGGCGACCTGCGCCTCCAGGTGCAGAAGGTGGGCCTCGCCTACGGCGTGCCGGAGGGCGCCGCGCCGCCGCCGGCCGCGGTGATCGTGCCGGCACCGGAGTCGATCTACGCGGGCACCATCCAGCACGGGCGGCGGCTGGCGCGGCGGGTGCGCGGCGAGCTGGCGGCGACCGGCGCGCTGGTCGGCCGGGTCGCGGCGCACGAGCGGGCCGACGCCGGCGCGGCGCCGGCCACCCCGGCGCTCTGCCCGCTGCGCGGCGTCGACTTCGTGCTGCTCTCGCCCTTCGGCCGGCGGCGCAACACGTACACCGACGAGCTGCAGTTCCACACCGGGGTGGACCTGGCGGCGCCGCCGGGGAGCCCGATCGTGGCCCCGGCCGACGGCACGGTCGTCTTCGCCGGCCGGTATCCCATGTCCGGCATCCACTGGTGGCGGCTCGGCGAGCTGGTGGCCGTCCGCCACGGCGAGCGCTTCCTCACCCTCTACGGCCACTGCCAGGAGATCATGGTGCGGCGCGGCCAGAAGGTGCGGCGCGGCGAGGTCCTCGCCACCGTCGGCAACACCGGCTGGAGCACCAGCCCCCACCTGCACTACGAGGTGCGGCGCCGCGACGCCAGCGGCGACCCGCAGCCGCTCGACCCCCGCCTCTTCATGCTCGACCACCGCTGGCGCGACGACGAGCGGCTCGTCGTGCGCGCCGGCCGGCCGCCCGGCGGCGCCGAGCTGCCGGCGCTGCCGGCCGCTTTCCGCAGGTAGAGAGCCCTGCGGATGCCCTTCGGCAGGCGCCGCGACCGCCGGGAGCGCGACAGCGCGCCGACGATGATCGTGCCGGCGGGGGCGCGCATCGGCGTCGATCCCGAAGGCCAGCTCTGCATCCAGAGCCCCGGCAACCTGGTGCTCCAGAACTCCGGCCGCTACGGCACGCTGGAATCACTGCACGGCTCGGTGCGCGTCGAGCGCGGCGTGCAGGTCGAGGCAGTGACGGTGCGCTGCGCCGAGACCTGCTACGTCGAGGGGACGCTGACCGCCTGGAAGGTCGTCGCCCGCTCGCTGCAGCTCGAGGACGGGGCGCGCGCCAACGTCGTCCTGCAGGAGACCCAGCGCCTGGAGGTGGGGCGCGGCGCCCGGCTGGTCGGCAACTTCTCCTCCGAGCGCGAGCTCTTCGGCTTCTTCTCCCGCTTCGCCCACCAGGTGCGCTCGCTGCCGTTCGGGAGCGAGGCGCGGGCGGAGCCGGCGGCTGAGCTGCCGGCGGCGGCGGGAACGGCGCCCGAAGAGGAGCGCCCTGAAGACGCCGGCGCGGGCGCCGGGATCGGAGGCGAGGAGTTCCCCGAGTCGCTGATCCTGGCGATGGTGCTCCTCGAGCGCGAGCACGAGCGGCACCCGCACGAGGGGCCCGGCGGGCGTGCCATCGCCGAGATCGCCAAGCTTCTCCAGGAGCGCGACCTCGAGACCCTGCGGCTGACCCGGCGCACCCTCTTCGGGCGGATCGACGACCCGGGCGAGGACGCGGCGCGGGCGCGGGAGCTGGTGGAGGCGTTCTACACCGGGGAGGGGGGATGAGCCTCTACGACGAGCTGGCCTGGCGCGGCCTGGTCCACGGCGCCACCGAGGACGCGGAGCGGGCGCTCGCGGAGGAGACGCTGACCGGCTACATCGGCTTCGACCCGACGGCGGCCTCCCTGCACGTCGGGTCGCTGCTGCCGGCGATGGGCCTGGCGCGCCTGCAGCGCTTCGGCCACTCGCCGATCGCCGTCGTCGGCGGCGGCACCGGGCTGATCGGCGACCCCAGCGGCAAGACCGCGGAGCGGCAGCTCCTGACGCGCGAGAAGGTGCGGGAGAACCTGGCCGGGATCCGCGGCCAGCTCGAGCGCGTCCTCGACTTCGAGGCCCGCGGCAACCCGGCGCGCATCGTCGACAACGCCGACTGGCTGTGCGAGCTGTCGCTGATGGACTTCCTGCGCGACGTCGGCAAGCACTTCGGGGTCGGCGCCATGCTCGGCAAGGAGTCGGTCCGGCGGCGGCTCGACGGCGAGGAGGGGATCTCCTTCACCGAATTCAGCTACATGCTGCTCCAGGCCTACGACTTCCTCACCCTCCACGACCGCTACGGCTGCCGCCTGCAGATGGGGGGGAGCGACCAGTGGGGCAACATCGTCGCCGGCATCGACCTGATCCGGCGGCAGCGGCGGGAGGCGGCGCACGGCGTGGTCTTCCCGCTGGTGACGACGGCCTCGGGGGTCAAGTTCGGCAAGACCGAGGCCGGCGCCGTCTGGCTCGACCCGGCGCTGACCTCGCCCTTCCGCTTCTACCAGTTCTGGGTGCAGACCGACGACCGGGACGTCGTGCCGTATCTCAAGTTCTTCACCTGGCTGGGGCGGGAGGAGATCGCGGCGCTGGAGGAGCAGGCGCGGACCGCCCCCGAGAAGCGCGAGGCGCAGCGCCGGCTGGCGGCCGAGGTGACGCGCATGCTCCACGGCGAGAGCGACCTCGCGCGCGCCGAGCGGGCGACGCGGGTGCTGTTCGGCGAGGAGGTGGCGGAGCTCGAGCCGCGCGACGTGCTGGAGGTCTTCGCCGACGTGCCGTCGAGCGCGGTCGGGAAGGCGCAGCTCGCGGGCGCCGGCGTGCCGCTCGTGGACCTGCTGGTCAGCGCCGGCCTGGCGGCCTCGAAAGGCGAGGCGCGGCGCGCCCTCCAGCAGGGCGGCGTCTACCTCAACAACCGCCGCGTCGCCGACGAGCGCAAGGCCGTCACCCTCGACGACACGCTCGGCGGCGAGCTGCTGGTGCTGCGCAAGGGCAAGCGCGACTACCACCTCGTGCGGGTGGCGGGGTAGTCCTCGAGCACGCGATGAGGCCGCCCGCGGGGGCGCGGAGGCTTCTCCTCTGGACGGCGGCCGCCCTGCCCGCCGCGGGCGCGGCGCTCTTCCTCGTCCTGCGCTCGGGCCAGATCCCGAACCTCGACTATTGGTGGCTCTTCCCGCGCTTCTTCGGCCCGACCGGCTTCGCTCCCGACCTCGCCAGCTGGCTCTCGCGCAGCAATGAACACCTGTTGACGGGAAGCTATCTGCTCTATGCCTTCAACATCCTGGCGACCCGCGGCTCCAACGTCGGCCTCGGCCTCCTCGCCTGGCTGGCCGCCCTGGCGCAGTACGCGCTGCTCTGCCGACATCTCGCGCGCACCGGGGAGGACCCGGGCTTCTGGCGCGCCGCCGCCGTCGCGGCCTTCTGCTTCACGCCGGCGGCGGCCCAGGTGTGGATCGTGGGCTTCAGCGGCGTCCACTGGTGCTGGGCCAACCTCCTCGCGGTGGTGTCGCTCCTTGCCCTCCTCTGCTACCTGGAGCGGGGCGGAGCGCTCGACCTGGCCGCGCACGTCGCCGCCGGGCTCGCCGCGACGCTGACCTTCGGCTCGGCGCTGGCGCTGTGGCCCGCGGCGCTCGTCGCGGTCACGCGGCACGCCCCCCGCTGGGTGGCTGCCGGCTACGCCGCCGGGGTCCTCGCGCTGGCGGCCGCCTATCGCGCCGGCATGCCCGCCGCGGCCGGCGCGCTCGGCGACCTGCGGGCGGTCCCGGTCTACGTCGGGAGCTTCCTCGGCGGCGTCTTCACCTTCAGCCTGGAGCTGGCGTGCCTGATCGCGTTCGCGGGCCTGCTCCTCGCCGGGCGCTTCGCGTGGCGGCTGCGCTCGGCGCCGGCCGATCGCGCGCCGTGGCTGTGGGTGCTCCTCGCCCTGTTCGCCCTCGGCAACGCGCTGCTGGCCGCCGTCGCCCGGGACGGCGGCGGTCCGCGCGGGGCGGTCTCGTCACGCTACGCGCTCGTGGCCGGCCTCTTCTGGCTGTCCGTCCTGCAGCTCGGGTTCATCGCCTACCCGCCGCGGCAGGAAGAGAGACGGCGGGCCCTGCGCCTCGCGTGGGCCGCCGCCGGCCTCGCCATGATCCTGGCGATGGCCAGGACCGGCGCCCTGTACGCGCCCCAGCTCCTCCAGCGCGCCGCGCTGCAGCCGCTCGTCGAGCTGAGCGCCAAGCTGGGGATCGAGGACGAAGAGCTGATCCGCGCGGCGATCACGGTGGACCCCGCGGCGTGGCGGCGGGCCCTGCCGGTCCTGCGCGCCCAGCGGCTCGAGCCGTTCGCGCCCCCGACCCTGCCTTGCGGCGGCGACGGCGAGTGGAACGGGCGTCCCTTCCCGCTGCCGGACCGCCGCGGCGGCGGCCGCCTCGAAAGGATCGACGCGCTCGGCCCGGGCGTCGCCCGCGTCTCCGGGTGGCTGTGGGGCCGGCCGGGCGGCGAAACCTGCCTCGTGCTGCTCGACAGAGGCCGCCGGCTGCGCGGCTTCGGCCTGGCGACGCTGCCGGTCGACGGTTCCCGAACGCGGTTCCTCGGCTACGTCCGCGTTCCGAGGACGGACAGCGTCTTCACCGCCGTCCTGGCGGACCCGGGCCGCGAGCCCCGGCGCCTGCGCGGCTCGGTTTCCCTCACCCGGACCGCCGCCGCGGGCCAGGACCCGACCTTCGCCCAGCTGCACCGCGCTGGCCGCTGGTACGGCAGGGGCAGGTGGACCTGGCTCCGGGTGGCGGCGGAGTAGTGTAGAAGCGATGAGCCGGCCCGAGGACAGGAGGCGGTACCGCCGCGTCGCGGCGGGCGTGCACGTCGTCTACCGCGGCACCCCCCTGGAGCGCCGCGAGCGCGACTACCTCGAGGGCGTCGCCGAGGACCTGAGCCTCGGCGGCATGTACGTGGCGACGCGCAGCCCGTTCCCTCCGGGGAGCCTCGTCTGGCTCGAGTTCCAGCCCCGGCCACGCGCAGGCGAGCCGGACACCGCGGAGCCCCCCATCCGCGCCAAGGCCGTCGTCCGTTGGAGCCGCCGGTGGCGGAAACCGCGCGGCATGGGCCTCGAGTTCGTAGAGTTCGAAGGCCTCGGCGAGCGCACCCTCGCGGCCGTCCTCGAGCGGCTGCTCGTCGACTGAGGCGAGCGGCGACGACCGCGGGCGTCAAGTTCAGCAAGACAGAGGCTGGCGCCGTCTGGCGCGATCCAGCGCTGACCTCGCGGTGGCGAGGTAGGTGGGAGCTCTCATTCGCGGCCTTCGAAGTCCGCCTGGAGCTCGTCCGGAAGGGGCGCATCGAAGTCCTCGGCGATGCGCACCTTTCCTTCCCAACCGCCGGGCTTCCGAGGCTCGCGGCGAGTCGCCAGGGGCACCAGCTTCGCCAGCGGCTTGCCGGCCTTGGCGATGATGATCTCCTCTCCCCGCGCGGCGCGCTCGACGAGCTGCGACAGGCGAGCCGTGGCGTCGTCGAGGTCAAGGATCGCTTCTGCCATACGGAAGGCCTCCCTGGTCACCCCTGAGCAAGATAGCCCGAAAGCAACGATCGGGGAGCTTCCGCGGCGGGAACGGAAGCGTGGCCAAGAGGATGGCTGTGCGGAGAGCGTTCTCGAGCTCCGACGAAGGAGCTGGAAGCTGCCGGACGCTCCCAGAAGGCCGCTTTCGGTCCCGGAGCGCCCGTTTCGGCTGGGGGGCGCCCGTTTCGGTGCGGGAGCGCCCGTTTCGGCTGGGGGGCGCCTGTTTCGGTGCGGGAGCGCCCGTTTCGGTTGGCGAGCGCCCGTTTCGGTTGGCGAGCGCCCGTTTCCGTCCCGGAGCGCCCGCGGGGGTCGTGGCGCGTCCGCGGCCTAGACGTCCCGGCGCGCGAGCTGGCGGATCGTCCGGCTCAGACGGGAGACGGCGGCGGCCATCTCCGCCTCGAACTGCTCCAGCTCGCTGGCCAGCGAGGCGGCCGCCTCGGCGCGCTCCTCCGGCGCCTCGGATGGGCCGGTCTCGCGCAGGCCGGCGAGGAACCGATGGGTTCGCTCCACGGCGTCCGGCGCGAAGCCCATCGCCGCCACCAGCCGCCGCAGCTCTTCGGGCTCGGGCCGCCGGTCGCCGCTCTCGTACTCGCCCACCCAGTGCCCCCGCACCTTCGCCGCCCGCGCCAGCTGCCGCTGCTCCCAACCGCGGACGTACCGCAGCAGCTTGAGCGCTTGGCCGAGATCGTCGCGGGGCATGGGCCTAAAGACTACCGCGGGTGGAACCTTATACTCGCACCGTGGAGCCCCAAGACCTGCTGCGGTGGGTAGAAGCGCGGCGCGCGGCCGAGGAGCGCGAGCGGCTTGAGCGGCGCGAGCGCGGCGTGGACCGCGAGTGGTCGGTGCGCACCGCCCTCGCCCTCGTCGCCTTCGCCGGTCGCCTCCACGGCTGGCCCTTGCCTGAAGACGAAGTAACAGCCCGTGAGAACGAACAAGTGCGTGAGACTTGGGCGCGGTTGCGTGCTGCCTACCGGCGGCTCCAGCCGAACGCGTGCGGTATCTATACTGCGCGCGACAGCTGATCTGCTGAGCCACGATGTCCGAAATCATCTTCCTGGTCGAGGAAGCACCCGAAGGGGGGTTTATCGCGCGCGCTCTCGGTGAGGCGATCTTCACCGAGGCCGACGACCTCTCGTCCCTTCACGAGCAAGTGCGCGACGCGGTCAACTGCCATTTCGCTGAGGACGAGCGCCCCAGGCTCATCCGCCTCCACTTCGTGCGAGAAGAAGTCATCGTGGCGTGAGGCTGCCGCGCGACCTCTCGGGCGACGAGCTGGCCGCCGCACTCCGCCGTCTGGGGTACGAGGTGACGCGCCAGACGGGCAGCCATCTGCGACTCACGACCATCGAAGGCGGCGAACACCATGTCACGGTGCCGCGACACCGGCCGCTGCGAGTCGGCACTCTGTCATCCATCCTCGCCGACGTCGCGCAGCATGGTGGGCTGGAACGCGATCGACTGATTCGCCTGCTGTTCGAAGGCTAGCCGCCCTACCGCAGGTTGCTCTTCGGAAACATCACCCGCTCCGGCTCGGCCTTGAGGCGGGCGAGGAGCTCCTGGATGAGGCGGGTCTTGACGCGGCCGGCCTGCTTGGGGTCGACGAGGTAGCGGAGGATGACCTCGAGCCAGGTGTTGTCGCTGACGCGGAAGAGCACCGCCGGGTGCTCGCGGACCTCGAGGTGGTCGACGGGGGTCTTGGCGAGCAGCTCGCGGTAGGTGAGGACGCGGCGCATCATCTGCTCGCCCACCTCCTGCTCGGCCACCTCCTTCATCACCTCCGCCACCCACTCCAGATCGCTGTCGTAGGCGATGTGGAACTTGATCTCGTTCCAGATGTAGGGGAAGAGCGGCCAGGAGTAGTTGTAGACCGGCGTCGTCAGGACGTTGGAGTTGGGGAACTTGATCAGCCGGCCACTCGGGTGGTCGGTCGAGAGGTACTCGCCGCCGAACTCCCAGAGGGTGGTGTCGAGGTAGCTGACGTCGATGACGTCGCCGGTCGCCTCGCCGATGCGGATGCGGTCGCCGACGCGGTAAGGGCGGCGGATGAGGATGTAGATCCAGGCCAGTAGGCTGGTGATCGGCGTCTGCAGGGCGAAGCCCAGGATGAGCGAGATCACCCCCAGCGAGACGATCGCCGCGTACCAGTTGCGGAAGAGGACCGAGATGCCGACGAAGGCCGCCGCGAGGACCGCCACCAGGTCGGCGACGCGGTGGAGGTTGTAGCGCGACACCGGGTCGCGCAGCCGCGCGATCAGCAGCAGCGAGAGGACGCGCTCGGCGGCGAGGATCCCCCACCACCATCGCGAGCCCCCGCACGACGCGCAGCCCCATCTCGCGCGCCGGCGGCGAGAAGGGGAGCCAGCGCGGCCGGAAGCAGAGGTAGGCGGCGGCGAGGACGGCGAGGACGACCCCCCAGACGGCGATCCAGGAGCGGTCGCGCCGTGACACCTGCGCCTTCGGGGCCGCCTGCTCGTCGGCGCCGCCGGCCTGCTCGAGCGCGAACTGCACGTCCTCGCGCTTCTCGAGGCGCTCGGCGACCTTCTTTTCGGCGGTGGCCACGCCCCCGGCCGGAGCAACTTCTCTGCCAGCGGCGGCGCCGCGGCAGCTCGCTATGGCAGCGGGTTCAGCGTGCGGAGGACAGCTCGTGGAAGAGGCGGAAGGCCTGGATCAAGCTCTCGGCGCTGGCCCGGACGTGCGCCTCCACCTGGCGCAGCCGGGTGTCGTCGGGCCCGTACGAGGCGGGGGGCTCGGCGACCGCGGAGCCGTCGGCGCCCGGCCGCCGCTGCAGCCGGCGCTACGCGTTCTCGAGCACGACCTGGGCGAACCGCTCGAACTCCACGCCGAGCCCGCGCGCCACCTTCGCCTGGGTCTTCGGGGTGAGGCGGGACCTGCTGCTCTCCAGCCGGTTCCAGTGGTTCGGCGTGATGCCGGCGCGATCCGCGACCTCTTTCTGCTTGCGCGTGCCCCGCAGCTCCTTGATGGCGGCGGCGTAGTCCTCGGGGCCGAGAACTTCGGCAGGCACGCTCTTGCGCATCGTTTGTCAGCATACGCTCCAAGCTCGCGGCATTTCAATCTAAGTGTCTGTGCGTGCGGCATTTACGAGAAGAGGTAAAAAATCACCATGAGACGGGCACCCGCGCACCGGCTTGTTCGGCGCGAAGGAGATTTGTTACCGCCGCAAGGCCGCTTCTCTTGCCTGCCGGCGGTGATTTTCCGCCGGGGAACTTCTTCGCCTCTGCGGAAACCCGCCTAGATCCCGGTCACCCGCACCACTTCCTCGAACGTCGTCACCCCCTCGGCCAGCTTGCGCAGGGCCGACTGCCGCAGCGTGCGCATGCCGTTCTTGATGGCTTCGCGCTTGATCTCGGGGGCGTCGGCGCCGCGGACGATGAGGTGCTTGGCGGCGTCGTCGATGGGGAGGATCTCGAAGATGCCGCTGCGGCCGAAGTAGCCGGTGCCGCGGCACTCGAAGCAGCCGGCGCCTTCGTGGACCTTCACCCGCTTGCCCGGCGGCACCGCCAGGCGCAGGGTCGCCACCTCGTCGGCGGAGAGCGACCGCTCGGTGACGCAGTGCGGGCAGATCTTCCGCACCAGCCGCTGCGCCATCGCGCCGACCAGGGTCGAGCTGATCAGGAAGCGCTCGACGCCCAGGTCCACCAGGCGCGAGACCGACGACGGCGCGTCGTTGGTGTGGAGCGTCGAGAAGACGAGGTGGCCGGTGAGCGCCGCCTGGATGGCGTACTGCGCCGTCTCGGCGTCGCGGATCTCGCCCACCATGATGACGTCGGGATCCTGGCGCAGGATGTGGCGCAGGGCGCCGGCGAAGGTGATCCCGACCTTGGTCTGCACCGCCGTCTGGTTGAACTCGTCGTAGACCATCTCGATCGGGTCCTCGATCGTGGTCACGTTGACGTCGCGGGTGGCGATGACCTTGAGCGCCGAGTAGAGGGTGGTCGTCTTGCCCGAGCCGGTCGGGCCGGTGACCAGGATGATGCCGTGCGGGCGGGTGATGAAGTCGTTGAAGAGCTGCAGCTCTTCGGGGTAGAAGCCGAGGCCCGAGAGGTCCTGCATCAGGACCTCGGGGTCGAAGATCCGCATCACCAGCTTCTCGCCAAAGGCGACGGGCAGGGTCGAGACGCGCAGCTCGACGTCGCGCCCGGCGCGCGTCGTCTTCACCCGCCCGTCCTGCGGCCGCCGCCGCTCGGCGATGTCGAGCCGCGACATGGTCTTGATCCGCGAGGTCACCGCCGCGTGCACGATCTTGGGCATCTTCTGGATGTCGTGGAGCACGCCGTCGATGCGGAAGCGGATCAGGCTCTCGCCGCGCTTGGGCTCGATGTGGATGTCGGAGGCGCGGCTGTCGTAGGCGTGCTGGAGCATGAACTCGACGGCGTTGACGACGTGCTGGTCGGAGGACTCGATCTCCGACTCGCTCTTCATGCGCACCAGCTGCTCGAGGTTGCCCAAGTCGATGCCGGTCGTCAGGTCGCGCTCGGCGCGCTTGACCGAGTGGCGCAGGCCGTAGAACTCGGTGATCGCCTTGAGGATGTCGGGCTCCGACGCCACCACCAGCTCGAGCTCGCGCCCGGCGATGCGGCGGAAGGAGTCGATGCCCTCGATGTCGAAGGGGTTGGCGCAGGCCACCCGCAGGCGGCCGTTCGACATCTCCAGCGGGATCATGCGATGGCGCTTGGCGAAGGGACGCGAGACCTTGGCCTCGATCAGGTCGGCGTTGAGCGACAGCGTGTCGATGCGCACGTGCGGCAGCTTCGCCTCGTCGGCGATGGCCTGCGCGATCTCCAGCTCGCCGAGGGTGCCGCCCGTGCCCTTGAGATCGGGCAGCCGCAGCCGGGTGACCAGCTCATAAGCCACCGCCCGCTGGTCGTAGGCGCTGTGCGACCGCGTCCGCCGCGGCACGAGCTTCGCCTCGTTCTCGACGATCTCCCCCTGCTCGGGGGTGATCCGCCCCTGCCGCACCAGGATCTCGGCCACCTGCTCCGGGGTGAGGTTCATTGCCTGCGCGCAGTGTAGCGTAGCGCCCGCGTGGGCCTCCCCCTCCTCCTAGCCGTCGCCTGCGGCATCGCCTGGTCCGCCCACGACGCGAGCCGCAAGCTCCTCGTCGCCCAGATCCGCCCCCTCGCCCTCCTCGTCCTCCTGGCCGGCGGCGCCGCCCTCCCCTTCGCCGCCTGGCTAGCCATAGACCCCACCCAAGCCACTCCCCCACGCCCCGGCTACCTCCTCCCCGCCGCCATCTCCGTAGCCCTCAACGTAGCCGCCAACCTGGCCCTTCTCCGCGGCATGCGCCTCGCCCCCCTCTCCCTGGCTGTGCCGCTCCTCTCCCTCACCCCGGTCTTCACCACCCTAGTAGCCATCCCCCTCCTCAACGAGCGCCCCTCGACACCCCAACTCTTCGGCATCGTCCTCGTCGTCCTGGGCGCTGTTTTTCTGGGTAGCGACCTCGGTCCCAAGGCCGGTGGGGGGCGGTCCCCCCGGGGAGCTCTGAGCAAGCGCCGGCAACCCCCGCCGCAGCCCACCGCCGATCCCGCGCGCAGCGAAGCGCAGGCGCGCGCCTCAGATCCAGCAGTCCACACAGAGCGCGCGCCGGTCCCCGGGGGGACCGCCCCCCACCGGCCCCACGCAATCGGCGCCGCCTGGATGGCTTTCACAGCCCTCGCCTGGTCGATCACGCCCCCCCTCGACAAGCTAGCTCTCGACCGCTCCAGCACCCCCTTCCACGCTTTCATCCTCACCGCCGGCGTAGCCCTCATCGTCCTCCTCATCCTCATCGCCCGAGGCCGCGCCCGAGAGCTAACCGCCATCACCCGCGTCCCCGCCGTCTTCGCCTTCGCCGTCATTTCGAGTACCCTCGCCCTCGCCCTGCAGCTCCTAGCCTTCCAGGGCCTCTGGGTGGGAATCGTGGAAACCCTCAAGCGCGGCATCGGCAACGTCATGGCCTTGATCCTCGGCCGCACCCTCTTCGGCGAGCGCTCCGGCTGGCGCGCCTTCGGTGCCGTCCTCGCCATGGCCGCCGGCGTCGCCTTGATCCTCCTCGCCGCCTGCGCCCCCGGCAACGGCGCCGCCGCCCCGCCGCGCGAGAGCACCGCGCCACCCGCCGCCGCCGCGCCGGCCGCAGCGCCCGCCGCCGACACCGCCGTTCCCGCCGCACCCCCGGCGACCAACCTCCCCCTCCACACCCTCCGCCTCCCGCCAGGCTTCAAGATCGAAGTCTGGAGCGACCAGCTCCCCGGCGCCCGCTCCATGGCCCTGTCCCCCAACGGCGTCCTCTACGTCGGCACCCGCGACGACGTCGTCTACGCCGCCGTCGACCGCGACGGCGACCACCGCGCCGAGCGCGTCCACACCATCGCCCGCGGCCTGCGCATGCCCAACGGCGTCGCCTGGCGCGACGGCGCCCTCTACGTCGCCGAGGTCTACCGCGTCCTGCGCTACGACGGCATCGACGCCCGCCTCCAGAGCCCGCCCGCGCCGGTCGTCCTGCGCGACGACTACCCGCGTGGCCGCCACCACGGCTGGAAGTTCATCGCCTTCGGCCCCGACGGCTGGCTCTACGTGCCGGTCGGGATGCCGTGCAACATCTGCGAGTCCGAGGACCCGATCCACGCCACCATCACCCGCATGAGCCCCGACGGCAGCAAGCGGGAGATCTTCGCCCACGGCATCCGCAACACCGTCGGCTTCGACTGGCACCCCCAGACCAAAGAGCTCTGGTTCACCGAGAACGGACGCGACCTGCTGGGCGACGACGTGCCGCCCGACGAGCTCAACCGCGCGCCGCGCCCCGGTCTCCACTTCGGCTACCCGTACTGCCACGGCCGCGACATCTCCGACCCCGAGTTCGGCCACAAGCGCCCCTGCTCCGAGCTCACGCCCCCGGCCCGCGAGCTCGGCCCGCACGTGGCCTCGATCGGCATGCGCTTCTACCGCGGCGCCATGTTCCCCGCCGAGTACCGCGGCCAGATCCTGATCGCCGAGCACGGCTCCTGGAACCGCTCGACGCCGATCGGCTACCGCGTCACGCGCGTCAAGCTCGACGGCGACCGCGCCGTCGAGTACGAGCCGTTCGTCGAGGGGTGGCTGCAGGGCGGCGACGAGTGGGGGCGGCCGGCGGACGTGCAGGAGATGCCGGACGGGTCGCTCCTGGTCTCCGACGACGGCGCCGGGGCGGTCTACCGCGTCACCTACGCCGCGCCGCGGTGAGCGCGCCTCCGTCCGGGGAACGCCCGGCACGTAGGCCGGGCGCTACGGTCTGGCGCTGGTTCTTCCCCGAGCGGGCGGAGCCGCCGCCGGAGCTGCTGGCCCTGCTCGCCCGCGTCTACCCGACGCTCGACCTCTCGGCCGTCACCTTCCACCGCGGCTTCCCGCACCTGCTGCGGGGCCTGCGGCACAGCGGCATCACGCTGCCGGCGACGCTGTCGCTGCGCCGCGCCCGCATCTACGTCCACCCGCGCGCCTGGGACCCAGAGTCGCACGGCGGCAGGAGCCTCCTGCTGCACGAGGCCTTCCACGCCCTGCAGATGCAGGAGAGCGGGCGCGGCCCGGGCCTCCTGCGGCCGTTCATCCCCCTCTACCTGGCGCACGCCGCGGCGTGCCGCTTCCGCTACCGCGGCCATCCGATGGAAGAGGCGGCGTATGCCGTCGCCGGCGCGCCGGAGAGCCGCTACGAATGCGGCGGCGAGGAGGGGTGCGGGCCGGTCGAGACGAGCGGCCCCGGCGTCCTCGCCAGTCTCGCCGCGGCGCTCCCCGCCGGCGGGCGCCTCCTCGCCGTGCCGTGGCTGGTGCTCTGGGGGCTCGCCGCGGCGCTCCTCTGGCTCGCGGCGCTGGCGGTCGAGGCCGCGGGCGCGCTCGCCGCCGGACTCGTCTGGCTGGCCGCCGCGCCGGCCGCGCTCGCGCGCAAGTTGCGCCCTTAAGAGCATTCTGTCCTTCCGATTGTTAAGGTTTTCTCTTGCGCTGCCGCGCCACGTTGCCGCGCCGCGGCCTGTAACGCATTGGCGCCCGCAACGCCAAAGCAGGCACCGGTTTGCGGCGGACTGCCGCACGCGCCGGCTTGAGGCCCGCGACGGGCCGGGTTAACATCGCCGCCTCTTTTGATTTCGAGAGCGCGGCTCACACATCCCAGGAGGACGGGCATGGACCATCGCACGGACGAAGCGGCCATCCGGGACCGCATCAAGGACGTCATCGCACACGTGGCCGGGCTCGACGTCGAACGGATCGGCGACGAGGCGTCCCTGCGGGAGGACCTGCACCTCGACTCGCTGTCGCTGCTCGAGATCGGGGTCGACGTCGACTACGCCTTCCAGCTCGGTCTCCCCGACGAGCGCTTCAAGGAGGTCCGCAGCATCCCCGACATGGTCGCCCTCGTCAGCGAGCGCCTCGAGGAGCTGGCCGTGGGAGCGCAGGCGGCCTCGGCATGAAGCGGCGGATCGTCGTCACCGGCCTCGGGGCGGTGACGCCGGTCGGCACGGGGGCGGACGAGCTGTGGTCGGGGCTGCTGGCGGGGCGCAGCGGCTTCACGCCGGTCGAGTCCTTCGACACCGGGCGGTTCAACGTCCACCTCGGCGCCGAGGTGCGCGGCTTCGAGCCGGCGGCGTGGGTGCGCACGCTCGACCCCGCGGCGCTGGGACGGGCCTCGCAATTCGCGGTGGCGGCGGCGCGAATGGCGCTGGCCGACGCCGGTCTGGAGGCCGAGGCGGTGGAGCCCGAGCGCGCCGGGGTCTCGATGGGGACGACCTCGGGCGAGCCGGTGGAGGTCGAGCGCTTCGACGACCGCTATCTCGCCGGCGAGCTGGACCAAGTGGGTCCGGAGTTCATGGGCCTCTACCCCTGCCACATGATCGCGGCGCACGTCGGCCAGGAGCTGGGGTTCGGCGGGGTCAACACGATGATCCCGGCGGCCTGCGCGGCGGGCAACTACGCGGTGGCGCACGCCTTGGACGTGCTGCGGGCCGGGCGCGCGGACCTGATGCTGGCCGGCGGCGCGGACGCCTTCTCGCGGATCACCTACACGGGCTTTTTCCGTCTCGGGGCGATCGCCCCGGACCTCTGCCGGCCGTTCGACAAGAACCGGAAGGGGATGATCCCTGGGGAAGGAGCGGCGGTCCTGGTGCTGGAGCCCTTGGAGCGGGCGGTCGGGCGGGGAGCGCGGATCTACGCCGAGGTGGCGGGGTATGGCCTGTCGTGCGACGCGCACCACATGACGGCGGCGCACCCGGAGGGTGACGGAGCGGCGCGGGCGATGGAGCGGGCGCTGGCGGACGCGGGGGTGGCGCCGGACGAGGTGAGCTACATCAGCGCGCACGGCACGGGGACGCCGACGAACGATCGGTTGGAGACGATCGCGGTGCAGCGGGTGTTTGGTGAGGGTGGGGTGCCGCCGATGAGCTCGGTGAAGTCGATGCTGGGCCACACGATGGGGGCGGCGTCGGCGATCGAGTCGGTAGTGTGCGCGTTGGCGATCGCGACGGGCCGGGTGCCGCCGACGATGAACTACGAGGAGCCGGACCCGGAGTGCGATCTGGACGTGGTGCCGAACGCGGCGCGAAAGCTGGACGTGCGGGTGACGATGAACAACGCCTACGCCTTCGGGGGGAATAATGCGTCGGTGATCTTCCGGAGCTGCGAGCTGTGAACGGCGATACGCGACTGCCTGTCATCCCGAGCGAGAGCGAGGGATCTGGGGGGCAGGGTGGCGCGAGATCGCTGCGTCTGTGCGCCGCCCCCCGCCCAGATCCTTGCGGAGCCCACTCATGGGCTCCGCTACCCGAGCGGTCGCCTGCCGGAGCAGGCACTGACCGGAATTCGGGTTCGCTCTCGCTCAGGATGACAATGCAGGGGGTTGACCTGTGAGGAGGGTCGTGGTCACGGGCGCCGGGGTTATTTCCCCACTCGGCGATTCTCCTTCCGCCCTGCACGCGGCGCTGTGCGCCGGGGAGAGCGCGCTCAAGCCGGTGGAGCTCTTTCCGACCAACGGCCTGGGGGCCGTGCGGGCCGGGGAGATCCGCCCGTTCGACGCCCGCGCCTACCTCGGCGACCGGAACCTGCGGCCCGTCGACCGCACCTCGCGGCTGCTGCTCGTGGCGGCCGGGCAGGCGCTGGCGTCGGCCGGCTGGACGCCCGAGCGGCTGGACGAGCGCGAGGTGGGGCTGGTCCTGGGCACCACCTTCTGCAGTGTGCGGACGATCGCGGAGTTCGACCGGCGCGGGCAGCAGCTGGGGCCGGGGTACGCCAGCCCGATGGACTTCGCCAACAGCGTCATCAACGCCGCCGCCGGGCAGGCCGCGATCTGGCACCGCTTGCGCGGCGTCAACTCGACGCTCTCCGGCGGCGAGGCCTCGGGGCTCATGGCGATCGCCCACGCCGCCGACCTGATCGCCGGCGGCCGCGCCGACGCGCTGCTGGCCGGCGGCGCCGAGGAGCTGTGCTTCGAGTCGTTCCTCGGCTGCTTCCGCGCCGGGCGCCTCTGCGGACCGCGGCCCGACGGCGCCGAGCGGCCGGTCCCCTTCGACCGGCGGCGCAACGGCTTCGCCCTCTCCGAGGGCGCGGCCCTGCTGATGCTGGAGGACGCCGAGTCGGCGGCGGCGCGCGGCGCGACCGTGCTGGCCGAGGTGGTGGCGCACGGCCAGGCCTTCGCCCCCTCTCCCGCCGCCCGCGCCGGCGCGGTGGCGCGCGCCGTCGGCCTGGCGCTCGGGCAGGCCGGCCTCGCGGCGGAGGAGATCGACTGCGTCTCCGCGGCGGCCAACGGCAGCCCGGAGGGCGACCGCGCCGAGGCGGCGGGGCTGGCGGCGGCGCTCGGCCGCGCGGCCGCGGCGGTGCCGGTGACCGCGGTCAAGGGCGCGCTCGGCGAGGCGCTCGGCGCCTCGGGCGGCTTCCAGGCGGTGGCGCTGCTCGAGACCTTCCGCACCGGTGAGCTGCCCGGCGTCGCCGGGCTCGAAGCGACCGAGGACGGCTGCGCGCTCGGCGGCCTCGCCGCCGCCGCCCGCCCGGTCGCGGCCCGCCGCGCGCTCGCCAGCGGTGTCGGCTGGGACGGCCACTGCTGCGCCGTCGTCTTCGCGGGGCCGGCCTGATGGCGCCGCCGTCGCCGCGCCCGCACGCCGTTCCGCTGGAGCCGGACGCCGCTCGCGCCGACCTGGTGCCGCGCTTCGCGGAGCAGGGGTACGAGCCGGAGCAGATCGCCGCGCGCCGCCGCTGGATCGAGGAGCGGTGCGGCGTCCCCCTGGCGCACGTCGGCGCGCACTCGATCGACGGCCGCGCGATGCGCGGCAACGTCGAGAACCCGATCGGCGCCGCGCAGGTGCCGCTCGGCCTGGCCGGGCCGTTGCTGGTCAACGGCGACCACGCCCGCGGCGTCTTCTACGTCCCCTTCGCCACGACCGAAGGCGCGCTGGTCCGCTCCTACGAGCGCGGCATGGTGCTGCTCAGCCGCGCCGGCGGCGTCGCCGCCCGCGTCACCCGCGACGAGAACCGCATCTCGCCCGTCTTCTTCCTCGACGACGTCGGGCAGGCCGCCGACCTCTGCCTCCGGCTCCAGGAGCTGCTGCCCGAGATCCGCGCCGAGGCCGAGGCGACGACCCGCCACGGCCGCCTGCTGCGCCTCGAGCCGCGGGCCGTGGGGCGCGAGGTGATGGTGCACTTCTGCTTCTCGACCGGCGACGCGCACGGCATGAACATGATCGCGAAGGCCGCCGACCGCGCCTGCCGCTGGATCGTCGCCAAGGGGCTGGCGCGCGACTACCTGCTGTTCAGCGGCATGGAGTCGGAGAAGCACGCCGGCGCCTCGCTCCTCGCCGGCGGCAAGGGGAAGACGGTGATGGCGGGGGCGCACCTGCCGGGCCGGCTGGTGCGCGCCTACCTCAACAGCGAGCCGCGGCGGCTGGTGCAGCTCTGGCGCACGACGCTGGTCGGCAACCTGCAGGCGGGCGTGGTCGGCTACAACGGTCACTTCGCCAACGGTCTGGCCGCGATCTTCATCGCCTGCGGCCAGGACGTGGCGAACCTCGCCAACGCCGCGGTCGGCACGACCCAGCTCGAGCTGACGGAGGCCGGAGACCTCTACGCCAGCGTGGTGCTGCCGGCGCTCACCGTCGGCACCGTCGGCGGCGGCACCGGCGAGGGCACGGCCCGCGAGTGCCTGGAGCTGCTGGGCTGCGCCGGTGCCGGTGGCGCGTGCAAGCTGGCCGAGATCGTCGCCGCGACCCTGCTGGCCGGCGAGCTGTCGCTCGCCGCGGCGCTCGCCTCCGGGGAGTTCGTGGGCGCGCACGAGGAGTACGGCCGCAACCGGCCGGAGGGAGGCAGCGATGGATGAGACGCGGCAGCAAACCCGGGTCGAGGACTACGACGTGCTGGTGATCGGCGCCGGCCTGGCCGGCCTGACGCTGGCGCGCCAGCTCCTCTTGAAGCGCCCCGAGATGCGCATCCTGATGCTCGACCGGCGGGCGGTCGTGCCGCCGCTGGAGCAGAAGGTGGGGGAGGCCACGGTGCAGGTCTCCGGCTACTACTACGCGCGCGTGCTGGAGCTCGAGGAGCACCTCCTCCGCCACCACTACATGAAGTACAACCTGCGCTTCTACTGGCAGCCGCCGGGCGGCGCCACGCGCTGGGAGGAGCAGAGCCAGTCCTACATCCGGCACCTGTCGAACATCGTCACCTACCAGCTCGACCGCAACGCCTTCGAGGCCGAGGTGCTGCGCGTCAACCAGGAGCACCCGAGCTTCCGGCTGGTGACCGAGGCGACGAACATCGAGCTGGAGCTGCAGGAGGAGCAGGGCCCGCACCCCTTCCGCGTCCAGACCCCCGACGGCCCGATCGCCGGCCGCGCGCGCTGGGTGGCCGACAACAGCGGCCGCGGCCGCCTGCTCGCCAAGCGCAGGGGGCTGATGCGCAAGAGCCCGATCCGCCACGGCTCTTCGTTCCTCTGGGTGGAGGGGCTGCTCGACCCCGAGAAGCTGACCGACCTCGACGCGGCCGGCATCCGCAAGCGCAAGGACCGCCACAATCTGGGGCACGTCCCGACGTTCCTCGCCACCAACCACTTCTGCGGCGAGGGCTACTGGTTCTGGGAGATCCCGCTGCACGGCAAGACCAGCCTGGGGCTGGTCTTCGACACCGAGCGCGTGCCGTGGAAAGAGGTCAACACCGCCGACAAGCTGATCGACTGGGTGTGCCGCAACATCCCGATGTTCGCCCGCGACCTGCCACAGCGGAAGGTCATCTACCACTCGGGCTTCGCCGACTTCGCCCACGACTGCGCGGAGACGCTCTCGGCGGCCGGCTGGTCGATGACCGGCGAGGCCTGCCGCTTCACCGACCCCCTCTACAGCCCCGGCGGCGACCTGATCTCGATCTACAACACGATCGTCTCGGACGCCATCCTGACCGCGGACCGCAAGGAGCTGGAGGAGAAGGTCCCGCTCTACGAGGGGCTGGCGCGCGCGGTCTACCAGGCCTACGTGCCGAGCTTCGCGGTGTCGCAGGACCTGCTCGGGGACCAGGAGTGCTACACCCTGCGCTACGTCTGGGAGCTGACGATCTACTTCGCCTTCTTCGTCTTCCCCTTCATCAACGACCTCTTCACCGACAAGCGGTTCCTCCCCGGCTTCCTGCGGCGCTTCGGCCACCTCGGGCCGCTCAACCTCGGGGTCCTCACGCTGCTGGTCGGCTTCTACAACTGGAAGAAGGAGCGGCGGATGCTGCCGCCGCAAGGGCCCGTCTACTTCGAGTTCACCGAGGCCTGGCAGCTCCGCGCCGCGGCCGACTGCTTCTACCGGCAGGGCGCCGACTTCAACGAAGCGTTCCGCGTGCTCGACGAGCAGACCGGCAACCTGGAGGAGCTGGCGCGCTTCGTCGCCGCGCACGTCGCCGCCGTCGTGCTGGACGAGCCGCGGCTGGTCCACCACGCCGAGTACGTGCGCGGCATCGACGTCGCGAACCTGGTCTTCGACCCGGAGGCGATGGCAGCGCGCTGGCAGGCCTGCAAGGACCTGCCGGCGGGCGATTCCCCCTGGCAGATCGAGCCCGCTTGCATGGCGCGCTTCCGGCGGCCCGCCGGCGAGGACGTGGAGGTCGAGCCGGAGGAGACGATGGAGGCCGCGGCGGCGGCGCGATGAGCGAGCCGGCGCGGGCGCCCGGGGACGCGGACTACGCGCCCCACCTCGAGCGCGCCTTCGACTTCCTGCCCGAGGAGCGGAGCGAGGCGGTCGCGGTCGCCGGCGAGCTGCCCGACTGGCTGCGCGGCACGCTCTACGTCAACGGCCCCGGGCGGTTCGAGCGCGGCGGCCTGCGCTACCGCCACTGGCTCGACGGCGACGGGCTGGTCGAGGCCCTACGCTTCGGAGAGGACGGCGTCCGCTTCACCTGCCGCTTCGTGCGCAGCGTCAAGTGGACGGCAGAGGAGGAGGCGGGGCGGGCGCTCTTTCGCGCCTTCGGTACCGCCTTCCCCGGCGACCGGCTGCTGCGCGGCATCGCCCTGGAGTCGCCGGTCAACGTCAGCGTGCTGCCCTACGCCGGCACGCTCCTCGCCTGCGGCGAGCAGGGGCTACCCTGGGAGATCGACCCGGAGACGCTGGCGACCCGCGGCCCCTACACCTTCGGCGGTGGCCTCGGCCCGATCGCTCCCTTCTCGGCGCACCCCAAGCTCGACCCGGCGACCGGCGAGCTGTGGAACTTCGGCGTCTCCTTCGCCGGCGCCGAGCCGGCGCTCAACGTCTACCGCTGCACCGCCGGCGGCAAGCTGGCGGCGCGCAAGCGGCTGCCGCTGCCGTACCCGTGCTCGCTCCACGACTTCGCCCTGGCGCCGCGATACGCCGTCTTCTACCTCTCGCCCTACCTGCTCGACATGGCCGCCCTCGCCGGCGGCGCGCCGCTGCTGGAGGCGCTCGACTGGCGGCCGGAGCTCGGCAGCCGGCTGCTCGTCGTGGCGCGCGACACGCTGGAGGCGGTGGCCGAGCTGCCGCTCGGCGGCCGCTACTGCCTGCACACGGCAAACGCCTTCGAGGACGCGCGCGGGCGGCTGGTCGTCGACCTGCTCGAGCTGGAGCGGCCGGTCTACGACCAGTACGCGCCGGTCCCCGAGCTCTTCCGCGACGTGGCGGAGGGGTGGCCGGTGCGGCTGGTGGTGGACCTGGAGGCCGGCGCCCTCGTCGAGCGGCGCGAGCTGCCCTACGGCAACGCGCCGGACTTCCCGTCGATCGACCTCCGCCTGGCGGAGCGACCGTGCGACGACCTCTGGCTCCTCGGCATCGCCGCCACCGGCCGGCCGGGGCGCAAGTTCTTCGACCAGCTCGTGCGCCTCTCGTGGGCGGACCCGGAGACCCAGGACGTCTGGCAGCCGCCGCCGGGACGGTACCTGGCGAGCGAGCCGGTCGTGGTACTCGCACCGGAAACCGAGCACGACGGCTCGCTGCGCGGCGTTGCCGTCTGCCACCTCTTCGATGCCGAGCGCCGCGCCAGCTCCTGGCTGGTCTTCGACGCCTTCGACCTCGCCGCCGGACCGCGCGCCGTCCTGCCGCTGGCCGCCCCGATCACCCCCGGCTTCCATGCCGTGTTCGCGCCGCATCCATAGAGATTATGGGAGCCGGCGCTCCCGATTTTCCCTCGCAGACTCCTGGTAGCATCGTGGGCCTTATGTTATAAATTCATTTGAAAGACGGGCAATGCGGCCATCGCGGCTGACGGGACGCAAGTCGGCCGGAGGGCCCGGAGGGATTGCCGCTTGCGTCCGCTCAACCGTCGACTCGAATGCGCGGCTCGGCGTCCGCCGAGCTGCCGCCCCTTTGCCTGCCGCCCGGCAGGCTCACCACGGACTTCGACTGCTCTCCGCCGCCGGCGGCCGGTGGCGGCGTGCGGTCAGTGAGGGCGCATGAACGACACCGACGCGATCCGCACCCGCCTGAAGGAGATCATCGCCCACGTCGCCGGCCTCGACCCGGCGCGCATCCCCGACGAGGCGACGCTCCGCGACGATCTCAACCTCGACTCCCTGTCGCTGCTCGAGATCGGCGTCGACGTCGATTACAACTTCCAGCTCGGGCTGGCGGACGACCGCTACAAGGAGATCGACAACCTGCCGGCGATGGTCGCCCTCGTCCAGGGGCGGCTGGGCGAGCTGGCGCGGAAGGCCCAGGCGGTGGAGGGATGAAAGGGCGCGTGGCCCTCGCGGGGGACGGGGCGGAGGTCTGAGCGTGGCGCGCACGACCGTCACCGCCTTCCCGTCGGCGATGCGCGCGGCCGACCTGGTGCCGCGCTTCGAGGAGCAGGGGTACGGCGACGCGCAGGTCGCGGCGCGGCGGCGCTGGATCGAAGAGCGCGCGGGCGTGGCGCTGCGGCACGTCGGCTCTGAGCCGCTTCCCACCCTGGCGATGCGCGGCAAGGTGGAGAACCCGATCGGCGTGGCGCAAGTGCCGCTCGGCCTGGCCGGGCCGCTGCTCGTCCACGGCGAGCACGCCCGGGGGCTCTTCTACGTGCCGCTGGCGACCAACGAGGGGGCGCTGGTGCGCTCCTACGAGCGCGGCATGGTCACGCTGACGCGCGCCGGCGGCGCCGCCGTCCACCTCTACCAGGACGAGAACCGCGTCGCCCCCGCCTTCTTCCTCGACAGCGTCGAGGAGGCCTGCCGCTTCGTCGACGAGCTGGCGGCCGACTTCGCCGAGATCCGCGCCGCCGCCGAGGCCACCACCCGCCACGGCCGGCTGCTGCGGCTGGAGCCGCGGGCGGTGGGGCGGGAGGTGATGGTCAACTTCTGCTACTCGACCGGCGACGCGCACGGCATGAACATGATCGTGCGCGCCACCGACGCCGCCTGCCGCTGGATCGTCGCCCACGGCCGCGCCCGCGGCTACTCGATCTTCAGCGGCCTCGACGGCGAGAAGCAGGCCGGGGGCGGCCTCCTGGCCGGCGGCAAGGGGAAGCGCGTGGTGGCCGGCGCGCGCCTGCCGGCGCGGCTGTTGCAGACCTACCTGCACGTCTCGGCCGGCGAGCTGGCGGAGCTCTGGCGACATACCGTGACGGGCAAGATCCAGGCGGGCGCGATCGGCTACAGCGGCCACTACGCCAACGGCCTGGCGGCGCTCTTCATCGCCTGCGGCCAGGACGTGGCGAACCTGGCCAACTCGGCCGTCGGCATGACACAGTTCGAGGAGCTCGCGGGAGGCGACCTCTACGCCAGCGTCACCCTGCCGTCGCTCACCGTGGCGACGGTGGGGGGCGGCACCGCTCTGGGGACGGCGCAGGAGTGCCTGGAGCTGCTGGGCTGTGCCGGCGCCGGCGGGGCGCGGAAGCTGGCGGAGGTCGCCGCCGCGACGCTGCTCGCCGGCGAGCTGTCGATGGGGGCGGCCCTGGCGTCGGGGGAGTTCGTGAACGCGCACGAGACCTATGGGCGGAACCGCCCGCAAGGAGACCAGCCGTGATGCGGCGCTCCCTCCCCCGCGGAGGCGGTTCTCTCCAATGAAGCGACCCTTCCGCGGCCTGCGCCGGCCGCCCGACCCGCGCTACGACGCGGTGATCATCGGCTCCGGCATCGGCGGCTTGATCGCGGCCAACCTGCTGGCGCGCGGCGGCATGAAGGTACTGCTCGTCGAGCAGCACTACATGGCCGGGGGCTTCTGCAGCACCTTCCGCCGCGGCGGCTACACCTTCGACGCCGCCACTCATTTCTACCCGCTGCTCGGCAACCCCGAGACGCTGCCGGGGCGCATCCTCGCCGAGCTCGGCGTCACGACGGGCTGGGTCAAGATGGACCCGGTCGACGTCTTCCACTTCCCCGACGGCACGCGCTTCGCCGTCGCCGCCGACTTCGAGACCTACCTCGACGCCCTCAAGGCCGAGTTCCCGCACGAGGAAGCGGCCCTCGACGGCTTCTTCGGCACGGTGCGGAAGGCCTACTTCGCCGGCCTCCTGCACTACTTCCGCGGCCTGCCGGCGGCGCGCGTCGAGAAGCTCCAGCCGCTGCGCGAAGTCACGGTGATGGACGCGCTCGACGAGTGGTTCCGCGACCCCAAGCTCAAGCTCCTGCTGACCGCCGACGCGCCGCACTGGGGCTCGCCCCCCGACCGCACCTCCTTCGTCTTCGACTCGATGCTGCGGCTCTCCTACTTCCTCGGCAATTACTACCCGAAGGGAGGCTCGCAGGCCTTCGCCGACGAGCTGGCGCTGCGCCTCGAGGAGCAGGGCGGCCACGTGCTGATGAGCACGGCGGCGCGGCGCATCCTGATCGAGGACGGCACGGCGCGCGGGGTGGAGCTCGAGACGCTGCGCGGCCCGTGGCGGGGGCCCGCCGCGGTGCGCAGCGACGTCGTGGTCTCGAACGCCGACCTCCTGCTCACCTACGAGGAGCTGGTCGGGGAGGAGCACCTGCCCGACGGCCACCTCGCGGCGCTGCGCGAGCTGCGCTGCACCTTCCCTTGCTGGCTTACCCACCTCGGCCTGCGCGACGTGCCCGACGAAGTGCTGAACGCGGCGCAGGGCTACTACTGGGACGACTGGGACCCGCGGGGGATGGGGCGCAACGCGCTGCGCTTCAAGCTCTTCTCGCCCACCCTCTACGAGCCGGCGATGGCGCCGGAGGGGGGGAAGGTCCTGATCGTCCAGAAGGTGCTCGACATCGACTACGACGGGATCACCGACTGGCCGGCGCACAAGCGGCGGCTCGAGGAGTACGTCTTCGGCAACCTCGAGAGGGTGCTCCCCGGGATCGGCGAGCACATCGTGGTCAGCAGCAGCGCCACGGCGCAGACCTCGTGGCGCTTCACCCTCAACCATCAGGGGGCGATGCTGGGCTGGGAGATGTCGCCCGACCAGCTCGGCCCGGACCGGCCGGGGACCGAGAGCCCGGTGCGCAACCTCCACCTCGTCGGCCACTGGGTGCAGCCGGGGGGCGGGATCACGCCGGTGATCGTCTCGGCGCAGCAGGTGGCCCGCCGCATCCTGGACGGGCGCGACGCCGCGCTCGACGAGCCGTTCGGGACGGCGCTGGAGCCGTCCCTGGTGCCGAGCCGCGCCGGCCCGGCGGGGTGGGCGCGGGCGGGATAGCGAGGAGCCGAAGGAGCATGGCCAGAGTCGCCTTCGTCGGGCCGCGGGACGGCGTCAGCGCCGCGATCGCCGAACGGCTGCGCGGCGGCGACGCCGCGGACGCACTGGCTCTCCTCGGCGACGAGCCGGCGGCGGCAGCGCGGCTCGACGCCGGGACCGAGACCGTGGTCTTCCGGCCGCGGGCGCTCCCCGGCCGCGGGCCCGACCTGGACGCGGCGGCGCGCTTTTTCGACGCCCTCGGCGCGGTCCGGCCGCGGCGGCTGGTGCTGCTGTCGAGCGCACAGGTCCACGACCCCGTGCACGAGCACGCCGGCCACGTCGGCGAGGAGACGCGCCCGCGCGGCCGCAACCCGATCGCCCGCCGCTGGCTGGAGCTCGAGGCGATGGCCGCGGCGGCCGCCGCCGGCTGGGGCGGGCGGCTGGCGGTGCTGCGGCCGGCGACGGTGGTGGCGCGCGACGGCGGCGACCCCCTCGCCCGCTTCCTGCTGCGGCGCCGCGCCTTCCCGCTGGCCGGCTGGGGCCCTTCGCTCCAGCTCCTGGCGCCCGAGGACCTCGCCGCCGCGGTCGGCTGCGTCGTCGACCGCGACGCGGACGGCGTCTTCCACGTCGCGCCGCGCGGCGTCGTGCCGGTGCGCGACGCCCTCCGCCTGGCCGGCGCCAGCGCCCTGCCGCTCCCCGGGCCGCTGCTCCGCCTCTTTGGGCGGGCCAACGCCGCCGAGCTGGCCTACCTGCGCCACCCCTGGACGGTCGGCGACCGCCGGCTGCGCGCCCTCGGCTGGGCGCCGCAGCGCTCGAGCGCCGAGGCGCTCCTCGCCGCCGGCGGGCGCGACCCGGCCGGCGCCCCCGACTTCGACGACTACGGCATGGACGAGCGGTACATCGCGGCCTACGGCCGCACCCTCTTCCGCTTCCTCCACCGCGCCTACTGGCGCATCGAGGTGCGCGGCCTCGAGCACGTGCCCCGGCGCGGCGCGGCCGTGCTGACCGGCGTGCACCGCGGCTTCATGCCCTGGGACGGAGTGATGGCGCTGCACACCGTGGCGCGGGGGACCGGGCGGATCATCCGCTTCCTCATCCACCCCTGCCTGGTCAAGCAGCCGTTCCTGGCCAACTACATGACCAAGCTCGGCGGCATCCCGGCCTGCCAGGAGAACGGCGACTGGGTGCTCGAGCGCGGCGAGCTGCTGGGGATGTTCCCGGAGGGGATCCACGGCGCCTTCACGCCCTACCGCCGCGCCTACCTGCTCGGCAAGTTCGGGCGCGACGAGTACGTGAAGATGGCGTTGCGGCACGGCGCGCCGATCGTCCCCTTCGTCACCGTCGGCAGCGCCGAGATCTACCCGATCTTCGCGCGCCTCAACGCCGGCTGGGTGCACCGCTTCCTCGAGTGGCCGTACTTCCCGCTCGGCCCCAACTTCCCGCTCCCCGGCCTGCCGCTGCCCTCGAAGTGGCACACTCGCTTCCTCGAGCCGCTGCACGTCGCCGGCCGCTACCCGCCCGAGGCGGCGGACGATCCGGCGATCGTCCAGGCGATCAGCCAGGAAGTGCGCGGCCGGCTGGAGGAAGCGATCGCCGACATGCTGCGGCGGCGCAAGCACCTCTTCTGGGGCTCCATCTTCGACGCCGAAGATGGACCGGTCGCCGAGCCCGCTTCGGCGCCGGGAGGAGCGCGGCCGTGAGGACCGCCGCCGCCAACCTCCGCCGGCTCGGGAACATCCTGCGCGTGCTCGCGGCGCACGGCGTGGCGCACGCGCTCGGCCCGCGGCTGGCGCGCTGGCCGGCGCTCGCCCGGCGGCTGCCGCCGGGGGACCTCCCCGGCCCGCGGCGCTTCGCCGCTCTGCTGGAGGACCTCGGCGGCACCTTCATCAAGTTCGGCCAGATGCTGGCGCTGCAGCCCGACATCCTGTCGCTGGAGTACTGCAACGCCCTCTTCGACCTGCTCGACCGGGTGGCGCCGTTCCCGTACGCGGAGGTCGAGGCGGTGGTGCGCGCCGACCTGGGGCGCGGCCCCGACGAGCTCTTCGACGTCTTCGAGCGGCAGCCCCTGGCTACCGCATCGATCGGCCAGGTGCACGTCGCCTGGCGCGGCGGCCGCAAGCTCGCCGTCAAGGTGCAGCGGCCGATCGTCGTCACCGACTTCGCCGGCGACATCCGGCTGATGAGCGCGATGGTCGGGGCGATCCGCCGCTTCCGCATCCGCCGGCTCGAGTGGGTGATCGAGCCGATGAGCGAGTTCGTGGCCTGGACTCTGGAGGAGCTCGACTACCGCAACGAGGCCCGCTACATGGAGCGGCTGCGGGTCAACGCGCAGGACAACCCCCACGAGCGGGTGCCGGAGCTGGTCGTCGAGCTCACCACGCCGCGGGTGTTGACGGTCGAGTTCCTCGAAGGCGTCACCGTGCTCGACTACCTGCGGGCGCTGGAGAGCGGCGAGGAGCTGCTGCCGCGGCGGCTCGCCGCCGCCGGCTTCGAGCCCGACCGGTTCGGCCGCCACATGATCGACAACTTCCTGGGCGACGCCTTCCGCCACGGCATCTTCCACGCCGACCTGCATCCGGCGAACCTGCTGATCCAGCCCGGCAACGTCGTCGGCTACGTCGACTTCGGCATCACCGGCGTGCTCAGCCAATACTCCCGCGGTCATCTGATCACCATGACCCTGGCCTACACGCGCGGCGACCTCGACGGGATGTGCACCGCCTTCCTCAAGGTCTCCACTCTCGACACCGGCGCGGACGTCGCCGCCTTCCGCGCCGGTCTCGACCGCTTCGCCGAGGCCTGGTACGAGCAGCGCGGCAAGCAGCGCAAGCTGCGCAAGAACTTCACCCTGGTGATGCTCGACATGCTGCGGCTGTCGCGCACCACCGGCATCTGGCCGGAGCGGGACGTCATCAAGTACATCCGCTCGGCCATCGCCATCGACGGCCTCATCACCCGCTTCGCGCCCGGGTTCGACGTCGGCGCCTACCTCGCCGAGGTCTGCGAGCGCAACCTGCGGCGGGAGGGGTGGCAGCGGCTGGTGGCCGAGGACCGGCTCATCGACTGGACCGGCGCCAGCGCCCGGTTGCTCCGCGACGGAGCGTTTCGGGCGGCGAAAGCCCTGGAGCAGTTCGCCGCCGACGGGCCGCCCGGCGCGGCCGAAGTACCGCGGTCCGCCCCGGCGTCCCATCGAGAGTCGCGCCAGCGGGCGCTCCAGCTCGCCGTCACGGCCTGCGCACTGTCGCTGCTGATGCTGGTGGCGGGGGGACCCGCCGAGCCCGGGATCAACCTGTTCACGGCGGAGGCCGTGCTGGCCGGCGCCGCTCTGGCGATGCTGTTCCGAATCATGCTCAGGCTCGCCTGACCAAGCCGGGCGAGCCCGGAAGAAAGGAGCTGTCCCTTGCGCGAACTGACGAAGTCGATGATGAGCTTCTCGTGGGCGATGTCACTGTTCGGCTTGAAGCAGGCGGCCAACCTGCTGATGCCGCAGACCTGGGGCCAGGCCGCCTCTTCGTTGAACGGGGTGTCCAGCACAACCGAGGGGCAACTCGGGCAGACGCTGCGGTCGCTGTACCGGGCTGGCGACAGCATGCAGAAGGGGATGGTCGACATGATGTTCGGGATGATCGGCTCCGGCGGCACCTGGAACCCAGCCGCCTGGGCCCCCGGCGCCACCGGCGCGATGCGCACCGGCGCCGACGCAATCTGCCAGACCGCGCAGGCCGGCGTCGACCTGATGCAGCGCTCCACCCAGGCCGTGCCCTCCGCGCCGCAGCCGCAGTCGGGCTGGGGGCCGATCCCCGCGCCCGGTGCATAGCGGAGCTGCGGCAGCCCTGGATCATGGTAACGTTCTTGCGACAACACGCTGCCGAGCTGGAGGGCGTCGACGGCGACGCTGGCGATCGAGGTCTGGTATCCCATGCTCAAGCGCGAGAACAGGCTGGGCTCGGTGTTCGAGTACCAGCCGCTGCCGGCGCGGGCAGCGCGGCGGCGAGCGGCGCGATGAGGAGCCGAGCGGATCGCGTGCGGCCGCCGCTCGGCGAGCGGCAGCGGCGCCGGCAGGAGGTCCAGCGCTGCTTCGCCGAGTGCGAGCTGTTCGGCGGGCCGCGCGGCCTGGATCCCCGGCCCGCGACGGCGGCGGCGCAGGACGGAGGCTTCGGCCGCCGCCTGCGCGGAGCGCTCGAGCGGCTGGGGCCGGTCTTCTCGTCCTTCGCGGTCTATCTCGGCTCGCGCCCCGACCTGCTGCCGGTCGCCGACTGCGTCGAGCTGGCGGCGCTGCCAGACCGCGCGCAGCCGGCGCCGGCCGGCGCCGTCCTCGAGCGCCTCGCGGCCGAGCTGGGGCGTGAACCGCGCGACCTCTACGCCGAGCTCGACGAGGCGCCGTTCGAGTCGCGCCTCCTCGTCCAGGCGCACCGCGCGACGCTGCGCAACGGCGAGCCGGTCCTGGTGCGGGTGGTGCGGCCGGGGCTGGAGGCGTGGCTCGAGCCGGACCTGGAGCTGCTCGACCTGCTCGCCGACGTCCCGGGCCCCGGCGAGGCGCTCGATCGCCCGCTGGCGGTGGCCGTGGACGACTTCCGCCAGGCTCTGCCCGACATGCTCGACCTCGCGGCGCAGGCGGCGGCGCTGGACGCCCTGGCCACCGATGCGGGCCGCTTGGACCTGATCTCGACCCCGCGGGTCGTGCGGGAGCTCGCGCGCCCCAAGGCGATCACCCTCGAGTGGGTCGGGGGAGTGCCTCTGGACGAAGCGCTGCAGCCCGGCTACGCGAAGCCGGGCTCCGCTCTCCTCGAGCGCCAGGACCGCTTGAGCATGGCACGGCGGGTGGCGATCGCCTGGCTTTACCGGGCGTTGCGGGGCCCTTCGTTCCCGGTCGAGCCGATCGCCGGGCTCGTGGTGCTCGCGGAAGGCCGCATCGCCTTCACCGGCGGGCCGTTCGCGGCGCCTACCGCGCTCTCCCAGAGCCACCTCTGGGGCTACCTGATCGCGGCCTCGGAGCGCGATCCCGACCGGGCGTGCACCTACCTGTTGCGGGAGATGACCGGCGCCACGGCCGCCGGCGAGAAGCAGGTCCGCCTCCGCCTGCGCCAAGTGGTCCCTTTCCGCGACGGCGCCTGGAGCGCGAGCGGCGACAGCCTCGCCGAGCACCTCTTCGTGCACTGGCGTCTGGCGCGCGCGTGCGGCTACCGGCCGCGCGCCCACCTGGTCGCCTTCTACCGCGGCCTGTTCGCGGTCGCCGCGGCGGCCCGCCGGCTGGCGCCGGAGCAGGACGCGCTGGCCGAAGCCCTGCAGGAGGTGCGGCTGCTGACCACCGCCGGGCAGCTCCGCGACATGATGACGCTGACCGAGATGCGCGAGAGCTTGGAGCGCTACGCGGTGCTGATGGCCGAGCTCCCACGGCACCTCGACGAAGCGCTCACCCGCGCCGCGGACGGCACGCGGCAGCCGGCAAGCTACGTCGGCCGTCCCGAGCGCGGCGACGAGCGAGGCGCGACCTTGCTGGTCGCGGCGTTCGTCGCCGCGGTCGCGGCGCTGACGCTCCTCGTGCGGCAGCTCGCGGGCGCGGGGCTCGCCTGGGCTCAGCCGGCCGGGGCGGCGGTCGCCCTGCTATTCGGCGGGTTGTTGCTATGGAGATTAGGGAGCGGGCGCCGCCGGAGCGCTCGCGGAGATGGGTGATGTTCGAGCTCTTCCGGCAGGTGACGAAGGCTCCTTGGGCGGGCAGACGCCTGGGGAGCGGTTGAGATGCTGGAGCTCTTCGGTCGTCTGTTGCTGATGCCGTTCATGATGTTCGCCAACGGACTCGAGGCGATCGCACGGGCGGTGCAGAACATGGAGCGGCAGGCCGAGCTGACCATGAGCGGGATGCGGAACTCGATCGATCCTTATCCCGGCACGACGCCGGGTGAAGGCTTTGTCGAAGCAGAAGGAAACCGTCGGTTGGAACCGAGCAGTCTTTCTACACGCAAGGAGGAAAGGAAGATGGGAGACAGGAACCTGAGCGACGACATGGTGAAGCTCGTCCAGTGGAGCCTCGTCAGCGTCAAGCGCGACGGCGAGCAGGTTTTCACGCAGGGCGAAGACCTCGTCACGGACAATCTCACGCCGGATGGATTCACCGCTTGGATCGTGCGCAAGTACGGCTGCGACGCCGTCCCGCTTGGTGACGCCATGTACATCCGGGTCTACTACAACGTCCTGGACCGTTGGGCCAAGCAGGACCTGCATTTCGAGTCGCGGCAGCTCGCGGCCCTCGAGCGGATCGCGGACTGCGTCTGCTTGGAGAAGGGGCGCGAAGGCGGCGAGAGCGCCGAGACGACCGGTGGAGGAGGACGAGGCCGGCGCGGCGGTGGCGAGGCCGGCGCAGCGGCGACCTAAGCCGCCGTCTTCCGGAAGGCCGGATGCGCCGCGAGGCGCCAGGCCCCGGGCCGGGACGCGCTTCGCGGCGTACAGGACCGCTGTGTCGCCCACTGGAGGCACGGGGGTGCGAGGCGCTGGGCTGGCACAGGCCGGCGAAGAGGGGTTTCTGCCATGCGTGACCTGACGAAGTCTTTGCTCAGCTATTCGTGGGCCATGTCGCTCTTCGGTGCCCGGCAGCTCGCTTCGTTGGTGGACCCGCGAAACCTCGGCGGCGGCGGGGCATCGCTCGACGCGGTGACGCGGGCCGCCAAGGCTCAGCTCGAGGGGCTCTTCGCGGATGCGTTCCATGCCGGCGACGAGCTGCAAAGGCGCTTGGTGGACACCATGTTCGGGGTCTTCGATCCACGGCTGTGGGCCGCGCCGGGCGGTGCCGCCGCGAGCGGGGTGCACGGACTGGACGACGGGGGTGACTCGGCGCTCGCCTTCTCCGGCGAGGGCACACTGCAGTTCGGCCAGGACGGCAGGATCGTTTTCGAGTCGAAGTCCGGCGGTGACCTCCGAGTGGTGTTCGACGTCTCGTACCTGAACGAGCCGGAGAACGCCAACCGGTGGTACTCCTGGTACGACCTGCCGGCGCAGCCTTTTCACGACGCCTGGGCATCCAACCACACGACGAGCCCCACGACGGTCCGGGCTCAGGCCGCGGCGACCTGGGGCAGCTCCGACGGCGGCTCCGTCGGCTTCTCCGGGCCGGCTCTCCTCAATCTCGCCCGCTACCAGGAGGGCCCCAGCGTCTTCCTCCTCTCGGTAGCCGGCAATGTCGCGGGCGGCTCCGGCCGCTACAGCGGCCTGCTCGGCGGCGCCACCTTCCTGGGGCGGGGCATCCTCCCCAGCGGCGCGCCGTTCGCTCCGGGCGCGGAGCTGCGATGCGACGCCGTCGCGACGTTCCGGCTCGTCCGGCAAGCCGACGTCGAGTTCCCCTCGGCCGCCTGGAATTACCAGCTCCAGACCATCGACGTGCAAGGCCCCGGCGGCAAGGGCTTCGAGATGAGCTACGTCGAAGCCGGGTCCGGAGAGCCCTTCGTGTTCCTCCACGGCAACCCGAACTGGTCCTACACCTGGCGCAACATCTTTCCCCACCTCGTCGGGCTCGGCTGCTGCTATTCGCCGGACTTGATCGGCATGGGACCGGGCTCCAAACCCGAGGACGCCAGCTTCGGCTTCCAGGATCACATCCAGTTCATCGAGAGCTTCATCTCGCGGAAGGGACTGCGCAACATCACTCTCGTCATGCACGACTGGGGGTCGGCCATCGGCTTCGACTACGCCAGCCGTCATCCCGACAACGTGCGTGGCCTCATCTTCATGGAAGCGGTGTACAAGAGCTATCCGCAGTGGAGCACGTTCCCCGAGCCGGACGCGCCCCAGTTCGTGCGCGAGAACTTCCGCCTCTTCCGCGAGGGGTATCCAAGCAAGGACAGCTTCGGCTACAAGGCGATCGTCGACCAGAACATCTTCATTGAGGTGCTGACTCCCAGCATCATGGGGCGGGCGGTCACCCAGGAAGAGATGGAATGGACGCGCCTGCCGTACCGCGAGAAGGTCAACCGCGAGGTCATCTGGCGCTGGGTCAACGAGATCCCGATCGAAGGTCAGCCCGCTGCCGTGGCCCGGATCGTCGACGGGTACATTCCCTGGCTCGTCGGGACCGACCTGCCGAAGCTCCTCATCTATGTCGTGCCGGGGATGATCATCACCTCCGACAGCGTCCGCTGGCTGCAGCAGAACCTGAAGAATCTGGTCTCCGTCAACGTTGGGCCCGGCCTGCACTACCCGCATGAGACGAATCCGTACCTCGTTGGCACGGCAATGGCGGAGTGGTATCGCAACCTTCCGGCGGTACGGACCGGCTCGCCGGCCCGCTGAAGCGGGGAGAGCGTCCTCGAGACCTCGATCAAGGAGACGATCATGACGAGCGAACAGGCGATCATGACGAGCGAACAGCGGCGGCAGGAGGCAGAAGAGCGCAATCTGCAGGCGACGCTGAAGGGGTGGGTCAACTTCAACGCTCACGACGCCAGCGGTTTCGTCGCCGGGGTGACCCCCGACTACCAGTGGTTCACCGATACCTTGCCCGGCGGCAAAATCGAAGGCGCCGAGAACGCCCAGGCGGCGCTGGAGGGGTTCTTCAAGGCTTTTTCCGACATCCGCTTCACGGTGGACCAAGCGATCGCCAAGGACAACTTCACCGTGGTGCGCTTCACCAGCCAGGGCACGCGGACCAACGGATTCATGGGCCTGCCGCCGACGGACTTGCCCTTCGTGTACCACGGGCTCGCCTTCAACCGGTTCCTGGAGAACGGCAAGCGCGCGGAGTCGTGGATCGGCTGGGACCGGGCGTACGTGCTGCAGCAGCTCGGCGTCCTACCGGAGACCTTCGGGCGGTCGCCACGGACCGGTGGCGGACGGGTGGTCTCGCCGGCGGTCACCGACCCCGGGGTCCAGGGCGAAGAGGTGCTCATCCGCTACGGCGCCGGCAACGGCTACATCCTGGAGGATCCCCGCTACATCATCCTGCGCATCGATACCTTCACACCCGACGGCCAGCCGGGAGGCTCCTACGAGGGCATCCAGGCAGCGGTCGGCGCAGCGACGCCGCAGCAGCTAATGACGAAGCCCCCGATGCCGTCGATGCCCATCGACCAGCCCGGAGGGATCCCCCAGCTGCCAATCGGCGGCTACTACAAGTCCACGTGGAAGTTCAACGACGAGGACTCGATCACAGCCATCGGTGCCAGCCAGGCGTTCCTGGCGCCGCTCGCGGACGGCTCGATGATCTTCATGACCACCGCCATGGGGATCATCACCGGCGGCACGGGCAGGTACGAAGGAGCCTCCGGAGTCAAGAGCGCCGTCGGTTCCGGTCAGCTCGCCCCGGGCGCGCCCTTCGGTCCGAACACCGTGTTCCCGGCCAAGACCTTCGACGTCTTCCGGGTCGTCCGCAAGCAGAACCAGGCGCCGATCCCCCAGGGTCCCCCTGCGGCGGCCGCCGGCGGCCCGAGCAGCCCGGGCGGCGCTCCTTCTCCGCCGACCGTCGCCAGTGCGCCCGCCGGCCCGCCCGCGGCGGCGGCAGCGGCCGGGATGCCGCCGGGCCCGCCGCCCGGAATGCCGCCTCTGCCACCTACGTTCCCGCCGGGGGTCAATCCCGAGAGCTACAAGCTGCAGGTGGTGCAGCACCTGCTCCGGCGGGCCGCGTACTTCTCGTTCTTCTCCATGCCCAACAGCGCCGAGCCGAACGTGCCGATCATCGCCAACGGCCAGATGATCGGGGTCCACGTCCACGAGAACCTGCACCGCTTCGACGTGCGGATGGCCCGGCCGACCGCCGAGCGCGGGCTGCGGGCCGCGAATGTCGTCGGGCTGCCGGCGGCCAAGGTACACATCATCTGGCGACCCATCCCCGACGACTACGTGGCGAATCCGAACGGCGATCCGCCGCCGACACCCCTCGATCCGACCCGCTCGCAGCGCTTCACCTTTCTCGACGGCGAGTTCAGGTTCGACGACGCCAGCCACAGCGGTTTTCACGGCTTCGGGACCGGTCGCACCTTCCCGATGCGCATCAATGGCCAGCCACAGCTCCGCATCGGCGCGGTCATCGACATCCTCGAGGGCTATGGCAAGCTCAAGAACCACCAGGGGACGGTGGTGGTCAACGGCTACATCACGCCCCCCAGCGGCCTCGCTCTCAACATCATGCTGCGCGTCCTCGACCCCTCGGGCGATCTGCTCACCACCTCGGATCTGCCTGCGCTCGTGCCGATCCCGGACCCCGATCCGGGCACGACGTTCCTCACCTTCCTCGGCGAGGAGAACGACGATGAGCCCACTACCACGATCTCCGGCCCGGGCGGCCAGATGCAAGGGGCTTCGGTACACGAGCTTCTGCGTCTGGTCCACCTCGACTCGGCGGCCACAGGCCGCCGGGCGCCGCTTGCCAAGACGAGCGTCGGGACTCTCGTCGGCAGGCTCGACGGCCAGCTCCTCTTCAACCCATTCGCGCCGGGGCTGCAACCGCCCATCCCCTTCCAGACGCGCAACGGCGTGTTCCAGTTCTTCGACGGCCATGGCGGGACCATCGGTACGCTAACCGCCGACATCGTCGAAGGCCGCGCCTTCCCGGCCCAGCTCCCCGGCGCGCCGATGCCGGTGTTCCGCTTCGGCGGCTTCGGGCCTTTCATTTCGGGCACCGGCCAGTTCAGCGGCGCCGTCGGCATGATGTCTCTCAACGCTGCCATCAGCGTCTTTCCGCGGACGCTTTCGAACCTGTACGTGTTGCGCGTCTCCGATCCCGACGGCCGGTTCGGGGACGCTCTAGCGAGCGCCTGGTGTTGAGCGAGCCTCAGGTTTCGATCGGTCCTCCCACCGACCAGACGTCGGGATTCGATCAGCCCGGCGGGCTGCTGACGGAGGACGACTCGGCGCTGCTCGGCGGTGTCGAGCAGGCCGTGGCCGAGGCCGTGGCGCTGCAGCACTGGTGGGAGGCAGTCGACCGCGCCGGGGCATACAGCGACAAGTTCCAGATCATGCGGACCTTCAACCCCGCCGACACGAGCTTCGGCTTCTTCGACGTGGCGACGCTGCCCGGCGATCGGGAGCTGCCGGTCATGGGATGCTTCCAGGACCTGTCCTACGACCGCCCGAAGGCGGCAGAGGCCATGGTCTATCGCGACCAGCTCCGTGCGTTCGTGCTGCGCTACTTCATGCGCGTCAGCGACTACCGCGCCCCGGAGGCCTTCGTCGACGAGAACCGGGAGGGGCGGGGGCTCCACATCCCAGGCCTGAGCTGGTGCCCACGGCCGGAGGAAACCCGCCAGGGATTCGGCTACCGGCAGCTCTTCTACAAGCTGCGCCGCTCGGGGCGCGTCGGCAAATTTCCGCCCGCGCAGCAAGGCGCCATCGTGGACTTGCGCGAGATCGGCCCGATCTACGAATGGATCGTCGCGAGCGTCCGCATCTTCGACTTCACCTTGACCTTCCGGCCGTTCGGTGGTGAGCAGCCGTACCTCACGATACCGCTTAGCGAGGAGACCCCGATCGTCCTGGCGAAACCGTTCATCCGCGCCGTCGACGACCCGGGGCCGGGGCTGCTCGCGGAGTACGGGTTCGGCTACGCGGTGCTCCGCAACCCCCTGGCCCGCGGCCCGCTCGTCTACGGCCCAGGCCGCTTCGGCCCCGGTTTCCAGCTCATCGATTTCAAGATCCGTGACAGTGGCGAGATCCGCGTCTGCCTCACGTTCGTCATCAACCGGCCGCAGCAGATCCTCGACGTCCCCCTGGATCCTTTCACCTGGGGCGCTCAGCTCGCCAACCTTGTGTCGCTCGGGCTCACCTCGCGCGTGTTTGCCCCCTTTTATGCCCTGCTCCAACAGACCTCGCGCGCGGCGCCCGGCTTCGATCCGCTCTTCGGCTACGTCGATCTCGTCAACGCCCTCACCGGGGGCCGCGCGGCCGAGGATCTCTGCATCTCGAGAGCGCAGCTAGAAAAAGACATGCTGGTCCAACACTTCATGCAACATTACACGCTGATCACCGGCTCGCTCATGACCTGGCGGCAGGTACCGGATTGGCTCAGCCCTGAGCTGCCGGCCTGGGTCCTCTCGGGAAGAGGATTGTGATGGGGACCGCTGCAGCCAGAACCGATGGATGGAGGTAGACATGCCATTCACACTGAACGTGATCCACCACCTGGACGGGAAGTCGGGCGTCCTGGAGAACGCAGTCCTGATCGCGGGCGATCGGGAGGCCATGCTGGTCGATGCACACGTGATAAGGCCGGCGGCGCAGAAACTTGCGGCCCTGATCAAGAAGGGTGGCTGGCGGCTCAAGCAGATCTACATCTCCCATCCTCACCCCGATCACTTCGGGGGGCTTCAGGTCCTGCGGGACGAATTTCGGCACACCCCGATCCTCGCGGCGCCGGAGGTGGCGGCGACGATCGCGGCGCAGGGCGCTTTCATGCTCGATCTGGTGAAGCAAAAGTATGGACCGCTGGCCTGTGAAGAGTTGGTCGTGCCCGAGAGCTGCCAGGATTCGAGCCTGAGGATCGACAGGGAGGAGGTCCAGCTCCTGCAGTACGCGGGAGGAGAAGCGAGCCACCAGACAGCTTTCTACATCCCGCGCGCCAGAACGCTCGTCGCCGGCGACCTGGTCTACAACCGTGTCCACCTGTTCCTGACGGGGAAGCAGCCCGGCATGTGGCTCCGTCACCTCGAAGAGATACCGACAGGGCGGTCGATCCGGAGCGTTTTCGGGGGGCACGGAGAGTTCCCGGTCGATACCTCGATCTTCGACGAGCTGCGGACCTATATCTGCTTCTTCATCGCCGCGGTCGAGTCATCGAAAACGGCGCAGGAGGCGATCGGCCGGATCGCTAGGGAGTACCCGCACTATCGATCGGCGGACTACCTGCTGGTCCACAGCGTGGGAGCATACTTCGGCGGCGGAGCCGGCGCCTCCCAGACGTCTGGCGAGACAGCCGCCCCTGGCAAGGCCCCGGCGCCTGGCAAGGGCACCGCGCCGACCGGCAGCCGGCCCCGGCGTTGAGCTGCAGGAGGACGAGACACGTCCATGGAAGCTTCTCCGGCCGTGACGGGGGGTTGAGGTGAACGGCCCAAGCGCACCGCGGCAGGCGATCGTTCTCTCCGGCGGGGGCGCCAATGGAGCTTACGAGGTCGGCGTCCTCAAGGCGCTGTTCAGCGGCAAGTGCAAGGGTCTCGGGCTGATCGAACCGGGACACTTCTTCGGCACGTCGATCGGCTCCTACAACGCCGCCTTTCTGGTCTCGCAATGGGATGAGTTCGGCCCGGCGGCGGTCGCCAATCTCGAGCGCGTGTGGCTCGGCACCCTGGCCGGCGACCCTGCGCGCAACGGCATCTACCGCTTCCGCGGCGATCCTGGCCTCTTCCTGGATCCCACGGCCTACGTGCCGAACCCTCTGCGCCCGCTGCTCGAGCTGGGCCGCGACAGCGCGTATCTCACCTGGGAGGGAATCCAGAGAGCGGTCTACCTCGCCACCGGAGAGCAAGAGGGCCTGAGGGAGAGGGTCGCCAACCTGTTCGACTTCACGGTCTTCGTCTCGACCGCGCCGTGGAGCGAGACGATCCGGCAGACCATCAACTTCCCGAACATTCGCCGCACCGAAGCGACGCGAAAGCTGCGGATTTTCGCTACGAACTGGACGACGGGACGGGTGAGGAGCTTCGGCAACCGGGACATGTCGGACAACCTCGGCCCCCTGGCGATCCAGGCGTCGAGCGCCGTCCCCGGCGTCCTGCCCCCGATCTTCGTCGGCGCCGAGCCCTTCGTGGACGGCAGCGTCCTGATCAATACTCCGCTCCGCCCGGCGCTCAACGAGGCCGACGTTATCTACGTCGTCTACCTCGATCCGGACGTCGCCTCCATCCCGCTCAGCACCCTGGACAGCACGGTTGCCACGTCCTATCGCCTGCAGACCATTGCGTGGGCGGCGCTGGTCAATCGCGAGATCTACCGGGCGCGCCGAATCAACCGCGGGCTCGAGGCCTTCGATCGCCTGCGGCGCGGCGAGGCGCTGCCCGAGCTGGAGCTGGAGCGGCTGGGGAAGGGAGCCGTCCTCGCGCTGGGCGGATTGAAGTCACTCACCAGTTACCGCCCGGTGACCATCCACCGCTTCCATCCCCGGGAAGAGCTCGGAGGCGGCGCGTTGGGCATGTTGAACCTCGACCCCACACACCTCGAAGAGCTCATCTACAAGGGGTTCAGCGACGCCTCCTTACACGACTGTTATCAGGAGGGCTGCATCATCCCCGGCGTCGAGACCCTCGAGACCGAGGTTCCGGAACAGTTCTAGCAGAGGAGCGACGTCGATGCGTGAGTTGGCTGAATCCCTGGCGAGCTTCTCGTGGGCCATGTCCCTGCTCGGCGTCGAACAGATGACCAACCTGATCGCCCCGCCCCGGGCGGCGACGGCCTTCGGCGCCGTGGCCCGCTCCGCTGAAGGGCAGCTCGGGCCGACGTTGCGCTCGGCCTTCGAGAGCGGGGACCGGCTGCAGAGAGCGGTGGTGGACGCTGCGTTCGGCCTCCCCGAGGCGGCCGGCACCGCATCCGGTCTGCTCAACCAAGTGGGGAACCTGGCGTTCGGTCTCCTCCAACTGGGGGTCGACACGGTCTACTGGGTGACCGGCACCGCCTGGCAACAACAGCAGGGCCTGTTCGGATGGGGACCCGTCCAGCCACCGAGGACCAGCCGGCAACAGTGAGCACGCAATGGACGAAGTGACCCGTCTGCTCGAGAGCGCCGCCTACTTTCCGATCTTCAACAAACACAGTGACGCCCCTGACGCGATCCCGAATCAGCCGGTGCCGCTGCTGCCGATCGCGACGCAGACCCTGGGACAGTTGCTCTTGACCGCGGTCAACGTCAACGAAGAGCTCCACCGCTTCGAAGTCGTGACGACGATGGGGCCGCAGGGCTTGAGCGCAAGCAACCTGATCAGCGACCAAACCATCGCCAACGTCAACATCCGTTGGACGCCGATCCCGGAGAGCTACGCCCCGAGCCCCGGCGTCTCCCCCCCGCCCACGATCCTGAACCCCTTCACCTCGCAGCGGTTCACCATGCTCAACGGGCAGCTCAGCTTCCATGACCGGAGGGTGAGCGGCATTCAAGCGTTCGGCTCCGGCCGCACGTTCCCGCTCGCCGGCTCGTTCGGCTCGCTCAACATCGGTGCCGTGATCAACGTCCTGGGGGGGTTCGGCGCCCTCTACGGCCTGTCGGACGAGACGCTCCCCGGGGCCACGATGGTGATCAACGGCTTCATCACTCCTCCCAATTCGCTGGCCCTCAACCTGATTCTGCGAGTGATGGATCCAAACGGCCAGCTCACGGCCAAAGCGCCCGTCCCGCCGCTGGTGCGAGCAGGCCAGACGCCCGCCGGCTCCGGCGTGTTCATGTTCTTCCTCGGCGAGGCCGATCCACACCGGCCGATCCAGCTGGTCCACGGGCCGCCCGGCAACTCGCCGGTCGGCGCCCAGGTGTTCGAGCGCCTTCGTCTGGTCCGGATCGGTTTCGATTACGAAAGCATGCAAAGCAGCACCCAGTCGGGGGAGATCGTGGGGACCGCGTCGGCGATGCTCCATTGCAGCTTCGCAAACCAGTTCACCGTCACCACCGCGCAGACCACCGAAGGCGTCTTCACCTTCCACGATTCCCAAGGCCGGAGTCTCGGCTCGGTGTCCGCGAACATGATGGAGGGGCGCGCCTTTCGCACCTACCTGCCGGGCGCGCCTTACCCGGTGTTCCGGATGGGTGGCTTCGGGCCGCTCCGCGGGGGGACCGGAGCCTTCGCCGGCGCCCGCGGGATGATGAGCATGAACGGCGTCGTCAGCGCGTTCCCCGCCACGCTCTCGAATCTCTACATCCTCCGGTTCGAGGACCCCGACAAGCGGTTGCAGGATCGGCTCGAGGCGGCGTCCGGCGCCGGTCAGGGGGCCGCCGTATAGAAAGGTGCCCCCTAGCCCGCTGACCATCAGAGCGCGGGCCGGGGGCCGCCGTCAGGTGCCGTAGCCGAGCTTCCCCTTGGCCGACGCGATCGCTTCGTCGTTGCCCTCGACGCTGAGCTTCTCGCGCTCGGCGCCACGCTCGGGCGGGTAGAAGCTCTCGCGGTACATCGGGTAGCACTCGCTGCGCAGGTGGGCGAGGGTCTGGTGGCCGCGGCGGACCGCGCGCTCGTGGCGCAGGGCGTCGATGTCCACCGGGCCGACGACGATCTTCTCCCCCGGCCCCGGGTCGGCCTGGGCGAGCACCCGCCCCTCGAAGTCCACGACCATGCTGCCGCCGGGCCAGGAGAACGGGGGGTAGTGGGCGAGGCTCGCCGCCTGGTTGGAGGCCACGACGTAGGCCACGTTCTCGAGCGCGCGGCAGCGGTTGACGACTGTCCACCAATCCATCGGCGGCGTCGCCCCCCAGGGGTCCATGTAGGCCGAGACCCGGATCAGCACCTCGGCGCCGTTGGCGGTGAGCTGGCGCAGGGCCTCCGGGAAGAGCCAGTCGTAGCAGATGGCCACCCCTAGCTTGCCGATCGGCGTGTCGACGACCGGGAACATCTCCTCGTCGTAGCCCGGCAGGTCGTGCGGGCTGGCGTGCACCTCCCAGGGGATCCAGGGGTTGACCTTGCGGTACTTGCTGAGGATCCCTTCGGGGCCGATCAGGCAGGTGGTGTTGAAGACCACGCCCGGCCAGCGCTCGTCGCTCTCGAGGAAGCTCCCGGTCTGGACGTAGACCCCGTATTCCCGCGCCTTCTCGACGTAGCGCTCGGTGTGCTCGTTGGGGACCGGGAGAGCGAGCTTGTCGAGCAGCTCGCGAGCGGTGGGGTAGACCGGCGCGGCGTGCGCGAACTCGGGGAAGACCACCAGCTTGACCGGCAGGAAGGGGGCGTAGCCCTCGACCGCCTGGGCGATCATCGCCAGCATGCGGTCGGTGTGGGGCTTGATGCCGCCGCGGTCGGCGGGGTTGCCGAAATCGGTCTGGCAGGCGGCGGCGGCGTAGCGGAGTCTCCCGTCCATGGCGGGCACGATATACCGGCCTGGACGGCGGCGCGGCCGGTGGTTAAAATGCTTAGGTACTTGGGCTAACCCCGACGCATGCTGCCGCTGCCCGCCGAGCCTGAGGAGTTCCCGCCCTTCGAAGAGGCACCGGAGGTGCGCCCCGAGGCGCCGCCGCGCCGCCGCCGGCGAGCGCCTTGGATCGTCGTCCTCGCCCTGGTCGCGCTCGCCGCTTCCTGCTGGGCGCTCCTGGCGCACGCCGAGCGGCGCGGGCGCCGTTTCTTCGCGACCGGCCGCGGGCTGGTCGCGGTCCTCGGCGAGATCGGGCAGGCACTCCAGGCGCGCGACCTGGCGGGTGTGGCGGAGCACTACGCTCCCGGCTACCGCGGCCGGCCGTTGGGCCTCAACCGCCTCCTGCCGGTGGACGAGAAGGACGGCGTCGCCACCCTGCGCTGGGCGCCGGCGGCGGGGACGGCCGGCCGCGCGGCGGCGCTCGCGGAGTGGCGGGACTACCTCGCGCGCCTCGAGCGGATCGAGGAGGTCGGCGTCCACCTTCACCGCGTCGAGAGCTGGAGCGACCCGCGGGACCTGCGCGCGGTCCTGCGCTTCGAGCTGCTGGGCACGAGCGGCGGCCGGCCGGTCATCGACCGCGCCCTGGTGCGCGCCCGCTTCACCGCCGCGGACGGACGCCCGGCGCTCGTCGAGGCGACCCTGGTCGAAGGAGAGCGGGTGGCCGGCGGCCGGCCGCACTTCGCCGATGTCGGACCGGCGGCCGGGATCGCCTTCCGCAACCGCTACTACCCCGGCTTCCTCGACCAGCCGCTCCGCTTCGGCATGATCCGCTACGGCCCCGGCGGCATCACCGCCGCCGACTTCGACAACGACGGCCTCTACGACCTCTTCGTCCCCGACGGCGTCGAGTCGCGCCTCTTCCGCAACACCGGCGACGGCCGCTTCGCCGACGTCACCGCCGCCGCCGGCCTGGCCGGTCTCGACGGCGCCTCGGTCGGGCTCTTCGCCGACGTCGACGGCGACGGCTGGCGCGACCTCTTCGTCAGCCGCACCTTCCGCCCCAACCAGCTCTTCCTGAGCCGCGGCCGGGACGCCGCCGGGCAGGTGCGCTTCACGGACGCCACTGCCCGCTCCGGCCTCGGGGCCGACTGCTGCACCACCGTCGCCTCCTTCGCCGACTACGACCTCGACGGCGACCTCGACCTCTACGTCGGCCGCTATCTCGACCCGCGGACCAAGATCCCCACCACCTTCTACGCCCGCAACGGCGAGCCCAACCAGCTCTACCGCAACGACGGCGGCGGCCGCTTCACCAACGTCACGGCGGCGGCGGGCGTGGGGGACACCGGCCTCGGCCTGGGCTCGGTGTGGGGTGACTACGACGACGACGGCGACCCCGACCTCTACGCCGTCAACGACTTCGGGCGCAGCACCCTCTATCGCAACGACGGCGACGACGGCTCCGGCGAGGTCACCTTCAGCGACGTGACGGTGGACGCCGGCACTCTCGCCTACGGCGCCGGCATGAGCGCCTCCTTCGGCGACTACGACAACGACGGCCTCTTCGACCTCTACGTCGCCGACATCCGCTCCGAGCACGCCTGGTTCGCCGAGGCCCCGACGGTGGCGCGCTACATGGCCAATTCCTTCCGCCAGGGGGTGTGGCGCACCGACATGCCGCTCTACTTCGAGATCTTCCGCCAGTCGGGCTTCGGCTTCGTCGGGGTGTTCCAGAAGATGGCCTCGGGCAACACGCTGCTGCGCAACCGCGGCGGCGGCCGCTTCGAGGACGTCACCTGGGACGCCGGCGCCAACCCGCTCGGCTGGTTCTGGGGCTCCGGCTTCTACGACTTCGACAACGACGGCTGGCAGGACATCTACAGCGCCAACGGCTGGGTCTACGGCCGGCGGGGCACCGAGATCGAGCTGGAGTTCCTCGACCAGGTGGTGGGGAACCAGCGGACCTACAAGAACGGCCGCCTCTTCGACCCCGCGAACTTCCGCGGCCGCTCCTGGCACGGCTGGGAGCGCAACCGCCACCTGCGCAGCCTGGGGCCGGGACACGACGGCCGCGTGCGCTTCCGCGAGATCGGCCGCGCCGCCGGCACCGACCTGCTGCGCAACAGCCGCGGCATCGCCGTGGCCGACTTCTGGAACCGCGGCGCCCTCGACATCGCGGTGGCGGCCAGCACCGACCGCCACGCGCTGCTGCGCAACCAGCTCGCGACGCCACGCCACTGGCTGCAGGTGGAGCTGGTGGGCACGCGCTCCAACCGCGACGGGGTGGGGGCGCGGGTGACGGCGCGCGCCGGCGGCATCACCCAGAGCCGCGAGGTCGTGCTCGGCGACGGCTACGGCTCGCAGAACGCCCTGCGCCTGCACTTCGGCCTCGGCGGCGCGGCGGCGGTGGACGAGCTGACCGTGCGCTGGCCGGCCTCGGGGATCGTGCAGCGCTTCGCCGGCGTCGCCGGCAACCGCATCGTCGAGATCACCGAGGGCTCCGGCCCGCTGGTCGAGAAGCGCTATCCGGCGCGGCCGGCGTCGTAGGCTCGGTTGTCGCTTAGCCGTCGCGCGATGGGGGCCGCCTGGGGCCGATCGTTGGTCGCCGCCGCCGGCCTCGGCGGCTGTTTGAGCCTCGCCGTCGCCGGCCAGGAGGCCGCCGCGCCCGCCGCGGCGTGGTTCGAGGAGGTCGCCGCGGCGGCCGGCATCACCTCCCGGCACACCAACCGCGCCTTCGAGAACCCCTATGCCGAGATCATGGCCGGCTACACCGCCTTGGGCGCCGCGGTGGCGGTGGGCGACTTCGACGGCGACGGCTGGGAGGACCTCTTCGTCACCGACTCGGCCGCCGGCGCCCCCAACCACCTCTACCGCAACCTGAGCGGCGAGCGCGGGCGACTGGCCTTCGCCGACGTGGCGCGGGCGGCCGGGGTGGCGGCGGGCAACGACGCCCGCAACGCCACCACCGACGCCCTCTGGCTCGACTACGACGGCGACGGCCGCCAGGACCTCTTCGTCGCCCGCTGCGGGCGGAGCCTGCTCTTCCGCAACGAGGGGCGCGGCCGCTTCCGCGAGGTGACGCGCGAGGCCGGGCTCGACGGCCACGCCAACGCCCTCGCCGCCCTCGCCTTCGACGCCGACCGCGACGGCCGCCTCGACCTCCTCGTCGGCTCCTACTTCCAGCCGGTCGACCTCTTCCAGCCGCAGACGCCGCGCTTCTTCCCCGAGAGCTTCGAGACCGCCCAGAATGGCGGCGGCGTGACCTTCTACCGCAACCTGGGGCCGGACGCGGCCGGCCGTGTGCGCTTCGCCGACGAGACCGCCGCCGCCGGCCTGGCGCAGAGCGGCTGGACCCTCGACCTCGGCCACGGCGACGCTGACGGCGACGGCGACGAGGACCTCTACGTCGCCTGCGACTTCGGCACCGACCGCTTCTTCGTCAACGACAGCCGGCCGGGGGCGCCGCGCTTCCGCGACGTCACCGCGTCCGCCCTCGGCATCGACACCAAGAAGGGGATGAACGCCGAGTGGGGGGACTACGACGGCGACGGCCGGCCGGACGTCTACGTCACCAACATCACCGACGACTACATGCGCGAGGGCAACTTCCTCTGGCACAACGACGGCCCGGCGCCGGACGGCGGCGGCCCGCGCTTCACCGACGTGTCCCGCGAGACCGGCACTCACGACACCGGGTGGGGTTGGGGAGGGAAGTTCCTCGACTACGACAACGACGGCCGGCTCGACCTCTTCGTGGTCAACGGCTGGGTGTCGGCGGGGACGGAGAGCTACGTGCCGCTGATCTTCGAGATGATCCTGCGCGAGGGGGTGGACCTGGCCGACGTGCGAAACTGGCCGCCGATGGGAGAGCGCAGCCTCTCCGGCTACCAGCGCGACCGCCTCTTCCACAACCAGGGCGGGGCCTTCCGCGACGAGGCGCCGCGCCACGGGCTCGACTCGCAGCGCGACGGCCGCGGCGTGGCGGTCGCCGACCTCGACCGCGACGGCCGCCAGGACCTCTTCGTGGCCAACGCCAACGCCGCGCCGCACCTCTACCGCAACCGCCTGCCGACCGGCGCCCACTGGGTGGCGTTCCAGCTCGAGGGGCGGCGCTCGAACCGCGACGCGGTGGGAGCGCGCCTGGCGCTCACCGCCGGCGGCCGGCGGCTGGTCCGCTGGCTGGACGGCGGCAACGGCTTCGCCGGCCAGAGCAGCCACCGGGTCCACTTCGGGCTCGGCGCCGCCGAGCGCGCCGAGGCGCTGGAGGTCCAGTGGCCGTCGGGCGAGCGGCAGCGCTTCGCCGGCTTCGCCGCCGGGCGGCTGTACCGGATCGTCGAAGGGGAGCCGGAGCTGCAGGCCCTGCCGGCGGCGCAGGAGGGCAGACGATGAGACACGACGCTTTACGCGGCGCGGCGGCGCTCCTCCTGTGGGGAGCGCTCGCGCCCGCCGCGGCGGCCGACGCGCCACCGGCGCTGGCCCAGCTCGAGCAGGCAGTCGCCGCCGACCCCAACGGCCCGCGCCCGGCCAGCGACTACCGCATGGCGGTCATCCGCGCCGGCGAGTACGATCGCGCCATCGCGTTCTTCGAGCGCCTCGTCGCCGCGCACCCGAAGTCGGCCAACGCCTGGCTCAACTACGGCTACGCCTACGTCGACAAGATCCCGGCGGCGGGCGCGATCACCCGCGTCATCCTGGCCAACCACGCGCTCGAGAAGTTCACCAGGTCGATCGAGCTCGAGCGCGCCTGGCTCGCCCTCTACACCCGCGGCAACAGCTACCTCTACTGGCCGCCGGTCTTCGGCAAGGGGCCGCTGGCGGTCGCCGACCTGGAGGAGGCAATCGCGCTGGTCAAGCGCGAGCCCAAGCGGCGCCCGGTGCACGCCCGGGTCTACGTCGCCCTCGGCGACGCCTACTGGCGGACCGAGCAGCCGGAGAAGGCGCGCGCGGTCTGGCGCGAAGGGGCGACCCACTTCCCCGGCACGGCGCAGCTCCAGGCCCGCCTCGCCCGCGACGGCGACGACCTCTCGGCCTACATCTACGACCAGCTCGACTCCAACGAGCGGGTGGACACCAGCCTGGCGCCGCTGTGGGCCGAGCCCTGACGACCGGCGGCCGCCCCTGCGCCGTGGCGCTCCTCGCCGTCGCCCTGGCCGGCGCCGCGCCCGCGCCGCCGCCCATCCGCTTCGAGGAGATCGGCGAGGCCGCCGGCGCGCGGCTGCCGCACCACCTGCGGCAGTTCGCCGGGCCGCACGCCGACGTGCTCGAGACCTTCACCGCCGGCGGCTCGGCGGTGGCGGTGGCCGACTACGACGGCGACGGCGACGAGGACCTCTTCGTCACCGACTCCGACGCCGGCCGCCCCAACCGCCTGCTGCGCAACGAGCGGGTGCCCTCCGGCGCCCTGCGCTTCACCGAGGTGGCGGCCCAGGCCGGCGTCGCCGGCGGCAACGACCGGCTGTCGATCGTCGCCGACGCCCTCTGGTTCGAGGCCGACGGCGACGGCCGGCCCGACCTGCTGGTGGCCCGTTTCGGCACGCCGCTGCTCTACCGCAACCTCGGCGGCGGCCGCTTCGCCGACGTCACCGCCGGCTCCGGCCTCGAGACCGAGTTCGGCAACACCATCGCCGCCATCGCCTTCGACGCCGACGGCGACGGCCGCCTCGACCTCCTCTTCGGCCACTACTTCAAGCCGGTCAACCTGATCGAGCTGCCGACGCCGCACGTGCTGCCCAACAACCTCGACGAGGCGGTCAACGGCGGCGGCGTGTCGCTCTGGCGGAACTCGACCGAGCCGGGCACCGGGCGCCCGCGCTTCGTCGAGGTCAGCGAGAAGGCGGGCCTTAACGCGCACACCGGCTGGACGCTCGACATCGGCCACGCCGACCTCGACGACGACGGCGACCAGGACCTCTACCTGGCCGGCGACTACGGCACCGACCGGCTGTACTGGAACCGCGGCGACGGGACGTTCGAGGACGCCACCAAGGAGGCGATCGGCTTCGACACCAAGAAGGGGATGAACGTCGATGTCGGCGACTACGACCGCGACGGCCGGCTCGACGTCTACGTCACCAACATCACCGACGACTACATGCGCGAGTGCAACATGCTCTGGCACAACGAGGGGCGCGGCGCAGACGGGCGGGTGCGCTTCACCGACGTGGCCAAGGAGACCGGCACCTGCAACTCGCTCTGGGGGTGGGCGGCCAAGTTCGCCGACTTCGACAACGACGGCTGGGAGGACCTCTTCGCCACCGACGGCCTGCGCTCCGCCGGGCCGGAGGAGTACATCCCGCTGGTGCTGGAGCTGATCCTGCGCCCGAATGTTGACTTCACCGACGTGCGGCTCTGGCCGGCGATCGGCGACAGGAGCTGGAGCGGCTTCCAGAAGAAGAAGCTCTTCCGCAACCTGGGCGGCGGCACCTTCAAGGAGGTGGCGGCGGCGGCGGGCGTGGACAACGACCGCGACGGCCGCGGCCTCGGTGTCACCGACCTCGACGACGACGGCCGGCTCGACTTCTACCAGACCAACGCCGGCCAGCCGGCGCTGCTCTACCGCAACACCTCGCCGGGCCCCGGGCGGTGGCTGGGGCTGAAGCTCGCCGGCGCCGGCCCGAACCCCAACGCGATCGGCGCCCGGGTGACGGTGCGCGCCGGGTCCGCGACCTGGATCCGCGAGGTCAACGGCGGCAACGGCTACGCCGGCCAGAGCACGACACGGGTGCACGTCGGGCTGGGGGCGGTCGAGAAGGTGGATTCCGTCGAGGTGCGCTGGCCGGACGGGCGCGTCGAGCGCTTCGACGCGCCCCTCGGGCGCTACACGACGGTGCGGGAGGGAGAGGGGAGAGCGCCGCGGTGACGCCGCCGCGCGGGGCCCTCCCGCTCGCGGCGCTGGCGGCCCTCCTCCTCGCGGCGGCGGTCGCGCCGAAGGACGGCGCGCTAGCTGCGATCGCGAACGGCGGCGCGCCCGTCGCGATGCCGCGCGAGGAGCTCCTCTGGCACCACCGCAACCTCGGCAAGGCCTTCTACGAAAACCCCACGACCCACAACGAGGCGGTTGCGGAGCTCGAAAAGGCGCTGGCGCTAGCGCCGGACTCGCTGCGCGAGCGGCTGAACCTCGGCCTGGCGCTCCTGCGCGCCGGGCGGGAGGCGGAGGGGATCGCCGAGCTCGAGCGCGTGCAGCGGCAGGACCCGTCGCTCCCCCACACCTGGTTCAACCTCGGTATCGCCTGGAAGGGCGAGTCGCAGTACGAGAAGGCGCTGGCGCAGTTCGAGAGGATGGTCGAGCTGGTGCCGGACGAGCCGATCTCGCACTACAACCTGGGCTACCTCTACAAGCTGACCGGCGCGGCCGAAAGGGCCCTGCCGCACTTCGAGCGCGCGGCGGCCCTCGACCCCAACTTCGCGGCGCCGCGCTTCCAGCTCTGGAACGTCTACCGGCAGGCGGGACGGGAAGCGGACGCGGCGCGGGTCAAGGCCGAGTTCGACCGCCTCAAGGAGCTGCAGAAGAACGCGGCGGTGCCGGAGGACGTGGACTGGAGCTGGTACGCGGAGCTCTACGACCCGCCCGAGTCGCGGGAGCCGGCGGCGGCGCCGGGGCCGCTCGCGTGGGAGGCGAAGGAGCTGGGCGCGAGAGTGAAGACGGGCGGGGGCTTGGCCGTGCTGGACGCGGACGGCGACCGGCGACCGGACCTGCTGGCCTGGGACGAGAATGGAGCGAAGCTGTTTTCAGGTGGGAACGAGCCGAGGGAGAGCGGGCTCGAGGGGGTGCGCGGCGCGGTCGCGGTCGTGCCCGGCGACTTCGACAACGACGGGCTCGCCGACCTCTGCGTGCTCACCGGCGGCGAGGCGCCGGGCGCGGCGCTCTGGCGCAACGGAGGCGGCCGCTTCACACGCGTCACGGCCCCGCTGCCAGCCGGCCCCTACCTGAAATGCCTCTGGCTCGACTTCGACCACGACTACGACCTCGACCTGCTGCTGCTCGGGAAGGACTCGCGCCTGCTGCGCAACCAGGGCGCCGACCATCTGGTCCAGCCGACGCCCGCGCAACGGGGGGAGCCGCCGGCGGCGCCCGGACCACCGGGGGCTGGGTGGGGGGACGAGACCGCGCGCTTCCCCTTCGTCGCCGGCGAGGCGCTGGACGCCGCCGCCCTCGACCTGGTGGCCGACAGCCAGGGGATCGACGTGGCGGTCTCCTTCGCCGGGCGGCCCGGCGTCCTCTACCGCGACCGGCTCGGCGGCCGGTTCGAGGTGGAGGAGTTGCCGGCGCTGCCGGCCGGTGCGCGCGGCCTCGTCGCGGCGGACGTCGACCGCGACGGCTGGACTGACCTGGTCTCGTCCGCCGGCGTGCTGCTCAACGCGCGGAGCTTCGCCGGCGAGCTGCGGCCGGCGGCGGGCTCCTCTCTGACCCAGGCTCCCTTCGCCTTCGCCGACTTCGGCAACCGGGGCGCGGGCGACCTCGCGACCGCCGCCGGCGTCCGCTCCGACCTCGGCGGCGGCGGCTTCGGCGAGCCACAGGCGCCGCCCGGCTTCCCGGCGGCGGCCGCCGCCGCGGCCGACTTCGACGCCGACGGCCGCGTGGACTTGGCCGCCCTCGGTGCCGACGGCGCCCTGCGCCTCCTCGCCAACCGCACCGAGAACGGCCACCGCTGGCTCGCCGTGGCGCTCGACGGGGTCAAGAACCTGAAGCTCGCCGCCGGCGCCGAGGTGGAGGTCAAGGCGGGCACCAGCTTCCAGAAGAAGCACTACGCCGGCGTGCCGCTCCACTTCGGGCTGGGCGCGCGGCCCGAGGCCGACACCGTCCGCATCACCTGGCCGAACGGCCTCATCCAGAACGAGCCGAAGCGGGCCGCGGGCGAGCTCCTGGCCTTCAAGGAGGCGCCGCGCCTCTCCGGCTCCTGCCCGATGATCTTCACCTGGAACGGTGAGCGTTTCGAGTTCATCACCGACGTGCTCGGCGTGGCGCCGCTCGGGGCCAGCGCCGGCGACGGCCAGTACTTCCCGGTCGACCACGACGAGGTGATCCAGGTGCCCGGCGCGGCGCTCGCCGCCGTGGACGGCCGCTACGAGGTGCGCATCACCGAGGAGCTGCGCGAAGTGGCCTACCTCGACCAGGTGCGGCTGCTGGCGGTCGATCACCCGGCGGCGGTGGAGGTCCTCACCAACGACAAGTTCAAGGGCCCGCCGTTCCCCGAGTTCCGGCTTTTCGGGGTCGAGCGGCGGCTGCCGCCGGTGGCGGCGCGCGACCACCTCGGCAACGACGTCCTGCCGCGCCTCCTCGCCCGTGACCGCGCCTACCCCGACGCCTTCCGCCGCGACCACGCCGGCATCGCCGAGCTGCACCACCTGGAGCTCGACTTCGGCGGCGCGGCGCCGGACGGCCGGGCGCTCCTCGTCCTCTCCGGCTGGGTCGATTGGGCGGACGGCAGCACCTTCCTGGGCGCCGCGCAGGCCGCGCCCGGCGGCTTGGTGATGCCCTACCTCCAGGTCAAGGACGAGCGCGGCGCCTGGAAGACGGTGCTCGAGGACATGGGCATCCCGGCCGGCAAGCCGAAGACAATCGTCGTGGACCTCACCGTCAAGTGGCTGTCGGCGGCGCGTGCGGTGCGCATCGTCACCAGCCTCTGCGTCTACTGGGACGAAATCTTCCTGGCCGAGGCGGCCGGCGAGCCGCCGCTGGCGCTCGCCGAGGTGCCGGCCGAGAGCGCCGACCTGAGCTTCCGCGGCTTCTCGCGGCCGGTCATCCACCCGGAGCGGAAGCAGCCCGAGTCGTTCGACTACCAGAGCTGGATGCCGGTCTCGATGTGGAACCCGACGCCGGGCCTCTACACCCGCTACGGCGGCGTGCGCGAGCTGCTGGCGGCGGTGGACGACCGCATGGTGGTGATGGGCTCGGGCGACGAGCTGCGCCTCCGCTTCGACGCCCGCACCTTGCCGCCGCTCCCGCCCGGCTGGCGCCGCGACTTCCTCCTCTGGGTCGACGGCTGGGCCAAGGACGGCGACGCCAACACCGCCTACTCGCAGACCGTCGAGCCCCTCCCCTTCCACGGCATGAGCCAGTACCCCTACCCGGAGAGCGAGCGCTTCCCCGACGGCCCCGAGCACCGCGCCTACCGCGAGCGCTACAACACCCGCCCCGCCCTCCGGCTCCTGCGTCCGCTGGCGGAGCGTGTGGAGCAGTCTGTTACTCTGAGTCCATGAGCTCGGAGACGGCCAAAATCGGCAAGCGGGGCACCGTCGTGATCCCGGCGCGGCTGCGTCAGCGCTTGGGGCTGGTGGAAGGGACGCTGGTTCTGCTGGAAGAGGGGCCAGACGGGTTGACCATCCGACCGGCGACTGCGTTGCCGCTCGAGGTCTATACGCCGGAGCGTAAGGCCGAGTTCCTGCTCAACAACAGCGTCGATGCGGAGGATTACGCCGGCGCGGTCGAGGAGGTTCGCCGGATGGGGCTCGACCCGGAGCAGATCCCTCACCGCCGTCCCTGACCCGTGGATCGGGTCTTCCTCGACGCCAACGTCCTGTTCTCGGCCGCCTACCGCGCCGAGACTTCCCTGCACCGCCTCTGGCAGCTCGAGGACGTAGCGCTCCTGACCTCTTCCTACGCCCTGGAGGAGGCGAGCCGCAACCTCGAATCACCCGAGCAGCTGCAACGCCTCCGGCGCCTGCAGGACGCCGTCGAGATCGGTCTTCCTTCCGGGGACGAGCCGCGGCTTCCCGCGGAAGTCGACTTGCCGGAGGACGATCAGCCGATCCTCGCAGCGGCGATCGCGATGCGAGCGTCGCACCTGCTCTCGGGTGATCTACGAGCCTTCGGCCGGTACTTCGGCCAACGTCTGGCGGGAGTCCTGGTGCTGCGGCCGGCCGGCTTCTTACGCGAGCGCCGGTGACGGGCTCTCAAGGAGCAGTCAACAGGGCCGAGTGATGGCGCCCGGCTAGGACCGCGGCAGGTGGCCGTACGCCGCCTTGGAAGCGCACCTTCACTCCGTGCGAGATGGTTCGATGAAGACGCGAGGGTTACCGAGCTCATCCTCGCCCTTCGAGATTCGCGTTCGGAGTTCTTGCCAGCAGTTGGAGACGATCACTTCCCGGTCCAAGAGATCACCGAACCGCGTCCGTTGTTTGATTTCATTGTCGTAGTCCATGAGAGCGAGTGGCCAAAGCAGGGCAACATACGACCGCTTATCGAAGCCGCTCCCACTTGAAATCGTGCCGCAGAGCTTCCCCTCATAGAACACGGGTCCACCGCTGAAGCCGTGATCGACTGAGGCATCAACCTCGAAGCATGGGAAGTTCAGCATCCCTCTGTCTCGATAGAGGAGGAAGATCTCGGTAACGTGCAGCTCATGAACCGTAAAGGGCGCACCGATGTCAACGCCCTTGTCGACCGGCGTCACACTATGGCGTGGGTAGCCGATCGCCCAAACTGTCGCCCCAACCGGGGGTGGACATAGGCGCCATTCAAAGAACTTCGGCATGTTCCTCTGGAGCTCCCTGGCAGCCTCGCTCTCCGCTGAGACCTGAAGTAGGGCCATGTCGGTAAGAGGTGATGTCCAGGACCGATTAACGCGCCAGAGAGCTTTCGAGCTCGTGTCGGGATGGAAAGGATCAAGAACCTGGAATAGGTGGCCCGCATGCTCGCTGAGATGGAGCCAGCGAGGCGCCTCGCGGCCAGCTATGCGGTAGAGGTCATCAGTGACGTGCCGCGCGGTGATTGCAAGAAAGGGTGCTACGAAGATTCCGCTACCACCCTCTCGCGTCTGGTGGTCGCCGTCGCCGATGGTCGCGAAGATGCCGAAAGTCAGAGGCGGGGGTTGTCCCTCCCGCTGTTGAAAGAGCAATGAGGTGAAGGCGGCTCCTCGGCCCACCTGATCGAGAATCGGGTTGGTCGAATAACCGGCCCCGCCAGGGGGCCAAGGAGCCGTGATGAAGACGAGAGCAGAAAGGCGGGTGGTGTGGCAAGGGGGCCGTGCGGCGCGCATCAGCCACGGGCTACAAGCGCTGCTGCGGCCGATGGTCGAGGGCATCGAGGCCAGCCGCCAGGGGCTGCTGGAGCTGTTTCACGCCGCGGGCGTCGAGGCCCTGGGGCGGCAGCTCGCGGACGAGGTCGAGGCCGTCGTCGGTCCGAAGCGTCGGCGCAATCCGACCCGCGAGGCGTACCGCTGGGGCTCGACGGCGAGCGAGTTCGTGCTGGGTGGCCGCCAGGTGGCGCTGCCGCGACCGCGCGTCCGGCGACGCGACGGTGGCGAGATGAGCTTGCCTTCGGTGCGCGCCTTTCAGGACGAAGATCCCTTCACGGAGCGGGTGATCGAGCAGGCGCTGGTCGGCGTCTCGTAGCGCCGCTACGGTCGGAGCTTGGAGCCGCTCGCAGAGTCGGTGCCGGAGCGCGCGACGAGCAAGAGTGCGGTCCAGCGCCGGCTGGTGGCGGGGACGCGTCGTCTGCTGGACGCGTGGCTGCGCCGAGACCTGTCGGACTTCCAGCCCCTGATCCTGATGATCGACGGGCTGGAGGTGGCCGGCCACACCCTGGTGGTGGCACTCGGCATCGCGCGCGACGGGACCAAGCGGGTGCTCGGCCTGCGTGAAGGCGCGACGGAGAACGCGGCGCTCTGTACCGGCCTGCTCCAGGAGCTGTTGGAGCGAGGCCTCGCGATGCCGCCGCGCTTCTTGGCGGTGCTCGACGGCGGCAAGGGGCTGCGCAAGGCCGTGCGCGCCGTCTTCGGGGACGCAACCCACGTCCAGCGCTGCCAGCTCCACAAGCGCCGCAACGTCCGCGACCACCTGCCCAAGCAGCTCCAAGCCCGGGTCGACCGCCTGATGGTCGAGGCCTACCAGAGCGCTCGCTTCGACCTCGCCAAGCGTCGCCTCGAGCAGCTTGCCCGCTGGCTCGAGCACGCAGGCCACGCGGGCGCCGCGGGCAGCCTGCGCGAGGGCCTCGACGAGACCCTCACCGCCTTGCGGCTGAAGCTGCCCGACGCTCTGCGCCGGTTGCTCGCCTCGACCAACGCGATCGAGAACACGATCGGCTCGATCCGTACGACGACGCGCAACGTCAAGCGCTGGCGCGGCGGCGACATGGTGCTGCGCTGGGTCGCCCTGGCGCTGTGTGACGCGGAGGCTGGCTTCCGGCGTGTCAAGGGACATCGGCACCTCGGGGCTCTCGAGCTCGCGCTCGCGGCGATCGAGGAACCGACGAACACCAAGGCCGTGGCATGATCAACCGAGCCGCTTTCCCTCTTTCGGCTTTCAACAGGGAACGGGGCATCCCCCCTCCCCAGCCACCCCGGCGTATGCTGAACCGCTGCCTCCGCTGCCGGATTCCGAGGTCGAGCCCAAGGCCCGGCGGCGCCAGTTTTCGGCCGCCTACAAGCTGCGCATCCTCGAGCAGGCCGACCGCTGCCAGGACCGCGGCGAGATCGGCGCTCTGTTGCGGCGGGAAGGACTGTACGCCTCCCATCTCGGCCGCTGGCGTGCCCTGCGCCGGCAGGGGGGTGCCGCAGCTCTCGGTCGTCCGCGCGGGCGCAAACCCGACCCCGACACGGCCTTGCGCGAGCAGCTGCGCCGGCTCGAGCGCGACAACCAGCGCCTGCAGCGCGCGCTGCAGCAGGCCGAGGCCATCGTCGAGGTGCAAAAAAAACTCTCGGAGGTGCTGGGCATCCGCCTGACCGCACCCGACGAGGACGAGACGAGCGCATGAGCGCTGTGCCCGCGCTGGCCGAGCGCGTCGGGGTCCAGAGGGCCTGCACGGCTCTGGGTGTGCCGCGCTCGTCGCTGGACCGTCACCGCCGCCAGGCCCGCGGCGGGCCTCGGCGGCCGCCGCCGCCCCGCCCCACGCCGGCGCGGGCTCTGAGCGCCGACGAACGCCGGCAGACGCTGGCGATCCTCCACAGCCCGCGCTTTGTCGACGCCTCACCCGCTGAGGTCTACGCCACCCTGCTCGACGACGGCGACTACCTCTGCTCGGTGCGCACCATGTACCGCCTGCTGGCGCGCCAGGGGGAGGTACGGGAGCGACGCCACCAGCTGCGCCACCCTCTCTACCGCAAGCCCGAGCTCTTGGCCACCGGCCCCAACCAGGTCTGGTCCTGGGACATCACCAAGCTCCGCGGGCCGGCCAAGGGGATCCACTACAGCCTCTACGTGGTGCTCGACATCTTCAGCCGCTACGTCGTCGGCCGGCTGCTGGCCAACGCGAGAGTGAGCTGCTCGCTCAGCGTCTGCTTGCCGAGACCCTCGCCAAGTATCCCGTAGTCGCGGGCGCGCTGACGCTGCACGCCGATCGCGGCCCGAGCATGACGTCGAAGTCGGTGGCCCAGCTGCTGGCCGACCTCGGCATCTTCAACAGCCACAGCCGTCCCCACACCAGCAACGACAACCCCTACTCCGAGGCTCAGCTCAAGACCCTGAAGTACCACCCGCTGTTTCCCGATCGCTTTGGCTCGCTCGAGCAAGGCCGGCTCTTCTGCCGCGGCTTTTTCCCCTGGTACAACCACCAGCACCACCACTCCGGCTTGGCGCTGCTGACCCCCGCCGACGTCCATTTCGGCCGCGCTCCCGAGATCCTCACCCGCCGCGCCGAGGTCCTCCGTGCGGCCTACGCCGCCCACCCAGAACGCTTCCACCGCGTACCCCGTCCCCGGCAGCTGCCCCAGGCCGTCTGGATCAACCCACCCCAGGAGGACACCCCGACGAAACTTCCCTAATTTCTCTCTGAACTCTGTCTCAACGGGCTTGACAGGCTCCGCGTTTGTGCCGGGCGTCAGTCCCGTTGTCCTCAACCGAGAGGGAGCTTCCCTTCCAGAAAGTTGTCCCTTCCAGAGGACGAGGACGGGCTTGCCGAGGGGGCCGCGGGCATATCGCGGCGCTGAAAGCTGTTGCTGGGGCCGTCTCATGCGCACCGCCGTCCGTTTCGTCGCCCTCGCCGCCATTGCGGCGCTTGCTGCCTGCTCGCTGCCTACGTTGCGGGAGGGCGGGCGGAGGCTTTCGCTGCTGCACGACGCGCCGCCGGTCTGGCTGCCGGTGCCGGTGGCCGGGATCGCCGCCGCCAAGGTCTACGACAGCTTCGGCGATCCGCGGAGCGGCGGCCGGCTGCACGAAGGGATCGACATCTTCGCGCACCGGGGCACGCCGGTCGGGAGCGCCACGCCGGGGATCGTCATCCAGCGCGGCGAGCTGGGCTTGGGCGGGCGCGTGGTGAGCGTCCTCGGGCCGGGCGGCTACCGCCACTATTACGCGCACCTCGACGACTGGGCGGCGCCGCGTCCGGGCGATTGGGTCGAGGCCGGCGAGGTCATCGGCTACGTCGGCAACAGCGGCAACGCCGCCGGCGGTGCACCGCACCTCCACTACGGCGTCTATGCCCCGGGCGGCGGCGCGATCAATCCCTACTCGCTTCTGGTCGCGCCCCGGCCCGCTCCCGTGACGGCCGTCGCCGCCGGTTCCTAGGGCTCTCAAGCGCCTCGGCTAGACTCCGCCGGGTCCGCCATGCCGGCCACCGATCGCCGCCGCCTGCGGCTCTTCCTGCTCGCGCTCGTCCTGCCGTTCGCGCTCTTCCGCCTGCTCCTCCACGCTTCACCGGAGTCGAACCTCGACGTCGCCGGCTACAACGTCCACCACCTCTTCACCGGCCTCCTCCTGATCACCGCCGGCGGCGTGCCGCTGGCCGTGCGGCGCGGCCCCGAGTGCCTGCTCGACGTCTGCGCCGGGGTCTTCGGCATCGGGCTGAGCCTGGCGCTCGACGAGTGGGTGTACCTGATCGTGACCGACGGCAGCGACGCCTCCTACCTCCTCCCCGTCTCGCTCTGGGGGGGCGTGGTCATGGTGGGGAGCGCCTGCGCTTACGCGCTCCTCGCGGCGCGGCAGTGAACGATCCGGCGCTCGGCGCCGCGCTACTCGCTCGGGCGCTCTGCCGCCTGGCGTTGGTGGAGGAGCATCCAGGAGGTGCCGAACTTGTCGCGGAGCATCGCGAAGCGCGAGGCGAAGAACGTCTCCTCCATCTTCATGAAGATCTGGCCGCCGTCGGACAGCAGGGCGTAGACGCGTTCGGCTTCCTCGGCGCTGTCCAGAGTGAGGGTCAGATAGGCGCTGCGCATGGGCTCGGCCCCGGGGATGTCCGCTCCCATGAGCACCGTCCCCCCGATCTCCAGGCGGGCGTGCAGGATGGCGTTGTTCCAGTCGGCCGGGATGTTGCCCTGGCTCGGCTGTTCGCCGTGCCGCATCATCGACGCGATCTTGCCGCCGAGGTGCTGCTCGTAGAAGCGAAACGCCTGCTCGCAGTTGCCGGCGTAATTGAGATAGATGTCGAGTTTCATCGGATCCCCTTACGGTAGGTCAGGGGCGGAGGCGACGTCGCCGAAGACGACGGTGCGCTCGGTGATCGCGGCGTAGCGCCGGCCGTCGGTGGCGACATCGAGGATCAGGTTGCCGTAGCAGCTCTCGACGAGCGCGTTCGTGCCGCCGCCGGCGGTGGGCACGATGAAGACGCGCGAGACGCGGTTGCCGGACGCCGCGGGGCCGAGGAACACCGGCCGTCCTTTCCACAGGAAGAGGTCGGTGGCGTCCCCGCCGACGTACCACTGCTCGTCGGCGCCGCCGACGTCCACCCCTTGCACCACGCTCCTCTCGTAGTCGGGAAAGCCGGCGAACAGCGGGCTCGCGCTCGCCACCCACTCCCCCTGCGCGTCGAGCTCGTAGGTCAGCTGCTCCACGGGGTTGAAGGCGAGCAGGCGCCCCGCGGCGTCGCGCTCGAGGAGCACGCCGCCGCAGCCGAGGCGGGAGGTTTCCTGGATGTCTTCGACGGTACCCTGGGGCCGCGGCTCGATGCGGAGGGCGGTGCCGCGCAGCCGCCCCGTCCGGTCGAAGCGGAGCAGGCGGTAGCCGGCGCAGATCGGCACCGCCCAGACCGTGTCGCCCTCCAGCCGCAGGTCCCGGAAGTCGCTCGTGCCGGTGATCCCTTGCAGCGGGATGCGTGAAGAGACCCCGGCGGGCGTGATCCGGACCAGACGGAGCTGGTCCGACGCCAGCCAGATCGAGCCGTCGGCCGGGTCCACGTCCATCGCCGTCCAGCGCTCGCCGGGCTCCGGCAGGCGCATCTCCACGTCCACCTTGGTGCCCGCCAGGGTGAGCCGCAGGAGCCGCCCGCTCTCGAAGCGGACCCACACGTGCTCCGCCCCCAGCGCCACCTGCTCCGGCCGCTCCCCTGCCGGCACTCCCATCTGGTCGAACAGCGCGGCGCGGGCGCCCTCGTGACAGAGGAGGGAGACGCGCTGCGGCTCGTCGGGCTTCGCGGCCGGTGGCGCCGCCGCGGGCGGAGGCGCCGCCGAGCAGGCGGCGAGGACTAGTGGGAGGAGGGCGGCGGCGGTCAGGCGGACTGAAGAGGTTGGCATCTCGGGCTCCGGCTTGGTACAAAACCGCGGGAGTATAGTCCCGCCGCCCGTGATCGATCCCGCGCTCCCGCTGATCGACCTCCATCGCCACCTCGACGGCTCGGTCCGTCTTTCGACGATCCTGGACCTCGGCCGCAAGCACGATCTCCCGCTCCCCGCCTGGGACGAGGAGGGGCTGCGGCCGCACGTGCAGGTGGTCGAGCCCGAGCCGGACCTCATGTCCTTCATCGGCAAGTTCAAGTGGATGGTCGGCGTGCTGGCCGACTACGACGCCTGCCGGCGCGTCGCCTACGAGAACGTCGAGGACGCGGCGCGCGAGGGGCTCGCGTACGTCGAGCTGCGCTTCTCGCCCTGGTTCATGGCCGAGCCGCACGGGCTCGACCCGGCGGGGGTCGTCGAGGCGGTCGCCGACGGGGTGGCCGCCGGCGTGCGCGACTTCGGGGTGCCGGTCGGGCTGATCGGGATCCTCTCGCGCACCTACGGCCCCGACATCGCCGAGCAGGAGCTGGCGGCGCTCCTGACCCAGCGCGACCGCCTCGTCGCCCTCGACCTGGCCGGCGACGAGGCGGGCTTTCCGGGCGACCTCTTCGTCGAGCACTTCCGGCGCGGCCGCGACGCCGGCTGGCGGATCACGGTCCACGCCGGCGAGGCGGCGGGGCCGGCGAGCGTCTGGCAGGCGCTGCGCGAGCTGGGGGCGGAGCGGATCGGCCACGGCGTGCGCGCCGCCGAGGACCCGGCGCTCCTCGACCACCTCGCCGAGCGCGGCATCGGCCTCGAGGTCTGCCCGACGAGCAACGTCCAGACGAGCACCGTCCGCGGCTACGCCGGGAGCCCGCTGCGCGCCTTCCTCGAGCGCGGGCTCCGCGCCACGCTCAACACCGACGACCCCGGCATCAGCGGCATCGACCTGCCCTACGAGTACCGCGTGGCCGCTCCCGCCTGCGGCGTCACCCCGGAGCTGGCGCGCCGGGCGCAGGCCAACGCGCTCGCGGTCGCCTTCCTCGGCGACGACGAGAAGGCCGCGCTGGCCCGGACGGCGGCCGCGGCGCGATGAGCGCGGCGCCGCCGCCGCCCGCCGCGGCCGCGCCGGCGGTGCGGCTGGCGCCGATCGGGATAGAGCACGCGCCGGCGGTGCAGGCGCTGGTCTCCGACCCGGCGATCGCCGCGACCTCGAACATCCCCGCCCCGTATCCGCCCGACGGCGCCGCCGCGTTCATCCGCGACATTCTGGCCAAGACCGCTGCGGGCACCGACTTCGCCTTCGCGGTCCTCGCCGGCGAGACGCTCGCCGGCGTCGTCGGCCTGCACGGCGTCGGCGGCGCGCCGCGCGGCGCGGAGCTGGGCTACTGGATCGGCCGCCCCTACTGGGGGCGCGGCTACGCCACCGCGGCGGCGCGGCTGGCGGTGGCCTTCGGGTTCCGCGAGCTGGGGCTCGACGAGCTGCGCTCCTCCTGCCTCGAGCGGAACCCGGCGTCGCGCACCGTGCTCGAGCGCGCCGGCTTCCGGCAGATTGGGGTCGGCGGCAACCCCGACCCGAAGTGGGGACCCGAGGACACCTTCCTCCTCGTCCGCCTGACGCGCGCCGAGTGGGAGGCCTCGCGCGCTTTCCCCGACCACTTCTCCGGCCACGCCGCGGACTACAAGGCGCACCGCCCGGGCTACCCGCCCGAGCTCTTCGCCCGCGTCGCCGCCCTCCCCGGCGCGCGCCGGCTCGCCTGGGACGCGGGCACCGGCAACGGCCAAGCGGCGGTGGGGCTCGCGGCGCACTTCGAGCGCGTCGTCGCGACCGACGCCAGCCCCGAGCAGCTCGCCCACGCCGCGCCCCACCCGCGCGTCGAGTACCGCCTCGCCCGCGCCGAGGGGGCCGGCCTCGCCGACGGCTCGGTCGACCTGGTGACCGCGGCGCAAGCCCTGCACTGGTTCCGCTTCGACGACTTCTACGCCGAGGCGCGGCGCGTCCTCGCGCCCGGCGGCGCGATCGCGGTCTGGACCTACAACCTGGCGCGGGTGGACCCGGCGGTCGATGCGGTGACCGACCGGCTGGCCTACGAGCTGGTCCGCGAGCACTGGCCACCGGAGCGGAAATGGGTGGACGAGGAGTACCGCACGATCCCGTTTCTTTTCGACGAGGTCGCGATGGAGCCGATGGCGCAGAAGGAGCGCTGGGACTTGGAGCGCCTCCTCCGCTACCTGGCCACCTGGTCGGCCTGCCAGCGCTACCGCAAGGCGACCGGCCGCGACCCGCTCGACATGATCCGCGACGATCTCGCCGCCGCCTGGGGGCCGGAGCCCGTGCGTACCGTGCGCTGGCCGGTCTTCCTGCGCGCGGGACGCGTGCCCGGCGCTCAGCGCTCGTAGTAGGCGCGCACCACGGCTTCGGCCGGGCGGCCGAGGAGCTGGAAGTCCGGCCGCGGCTCGCCGCCGCCGCGCCGCCGCGGACCGCTGAAGACCTTCCAGACGTAGGTGCCGGCGAGCCAGGGAGGGCGCCCGAGCCCGGCGAAGAGCGCCTCGTAGGCGCGCGCCTGGTCCTCGACCGACAGCTCGCCGCCTTCGACGTGCGGCTCGATCCAGGCGCCGCGGCGCGCCGCGAAGCCGACCTCGGTCAGGAGGAGCGGCTTGCCGTGCTTCGCCGCCGCGGCGGCGAGCCGCTCGCGCACCCGCGCGGCGCCGGCCCGAAGCTCCGCCGGCGTCGCCGCCGGCGAGGCCGCCAGCGGGAAGTAGGCGTCGACGCCGAGGAGGTCGAGGTCGTCCCAGAACGGGGCGGCTTCGAGGTCGCCGTTCCAGTTGCCGGCGTAGGTGAGCGGCCCCGGGTAGAGCCGCCGCACGTCGGCGATCAGCCGCCGCCACTCCGCCGCCCGCCCCAGCGTGCGCGACAGCTCGACACCGACCGCGAAGAGGTCGGCCTCCGCCCAGCGGGCGAGGAAGGCGTGGTGGAGGACGTAGCGGCGGTAGCCGCGCCACCAGCGCGCCCAATCCTCCTCGCTCGCCATCGCGATCTCGCCCGGCCAGCTCTCATGACCGACCCAGATGTGCGGCTTCCAGAGGACCGAGATGCCGCGCGCCCGGCAGCGGCGGGCGGCGTGGATCAGGCCGACGTCGGTTTCGCCGCCGGGGCGGTCGTGCACGAACCCGAGGTCCGGGCTCGCCGCGCCGCGCTGGAAGGCGAAGGGCATGAGGGAGACGGCGTTCGCGCCGAGCCCCTGCACCGCGTCGAGCGCCCGCTCGAGGCCGGGCGCGTGGTAGCCGCCTTCGAGGCTGTTGGCCATGGCGAGCGAGACGCCGGCGAGGAAGCGGGAAGAGCCGGGTAGAGAGCGAGCAGTCGGAGCGGGCGGCGCCGGCAGGCGCGAGAGGGCGGCGAGCGCGGCTTCGACCTGCGCGCGCGTCGGCGGCGCTGTGAGCTTCTCGCGCAGGGTAGCGCCCGGGAGGGAATCGACCACGGCCGCGGCGGCCGGAGTCCAGAGCGGCGCCGAGGAGTCCCGCTGCGGCTCGGCGGCGAGGAGCTCGTCGGCGGCCGGCAGCGCGCCGGCCGCGGCGAGCGCGGGGAGCCAATCGCGCCAGGAGCGGCCGTACCAGTCGCCGGCGAGCCAGAGCGCGGCGCCGCGGGCGAGCCAGACGGGAAGCCCGTCGGCGAGCCCGGCACGCCGGAGGAGCACGGCGGCGAGGGCGTTTTCGTAGGCGTGGAGATCGTGGGGGTGGAACACCAGATGGAGATCGGCGCCCGGGCCTGGGACCGCCTCGCCGATCGCGCCGGCGCTCTGCCCCTGGGCGACGAAGTCCGGCTCGAGGAGCAGCGAGACGGGCGTCTGGAGCTCGACCGGGACCCGCCGCGCCATCGCCGTCGCCGCGGCGTCGAGCGCCCGGGCGAGCTCCGCGATGTCCTGTCTCCCGACCTGATCTTCCCGCCCGCGCAGGACGACCGCCTTGGTCCCCGGCACCGCCCCCAGGACTTGGGCCTGCCCGGTGTCGCCGCCGCAGGCTCCGAGGAGAAGGACGAGCGCGAGCTGGAAGGGTGCGCGCGGACGGCGCGCCGTCACGGCAGCGCGATCCGCCGGCCGCCGAGGATCGTGCCGGCCGGCGCGCCGGTCAGCTCCCAGCCGTGGAACGGCGTGTTGCGCGACTTGCTGCGGAAGGCGGCGGGGTCCACCTTCACCCGCCGCTCCAGGTCGAGGAGCGTGAGGTCGGCGGGGCTGCCGGGCTTGAGGCTCCCCCCCGGCAGGGCGAACGCGCGTGCCGGCCCGGTCGAGAGCAGCTCGACCAGGCGCGACAGCGCAATCAGGCCGGGACGCACGAGGCGGTCGAGGCAGAGCGACACCGTCGTCTCGAGCCCCACGATCCCGAACGGCGCCAGGCTGAACTCGACGTCCTTCTCGTCCGCGTGGTGCGGCGCGTGGTCGCTGGCAATGGCGTCCACCGTGCCGTCGGCGAGGCCGGCGAGGAGCGCCTGCCGGTCGGCCTCGGCGCGCAGCGGCGGCTTCATCTTGGTGTCGGTCGAGAACTGGCTCTTCCAGACCTCCTCGTCGGTCAGCAGGAGGTGGTGCGGCGTCACCTCGCAGGTGACGCCCAAGCCGCGCTCCTTCGCCCGCCGCACCAGCTCCAGCGTCCGCGCCGTCGAGAGGTGGGCGACGTGGTAGCGGCCGCCGGTCTCCGCGAGCAGCAGGAGGTCGCGCGCCACCATCACGTCCTCGGCGGCGCCGGGGAGGCCGGGGAGCCCGAGCCGCGTCGACCACTCCCCCTCGTGCATGACGCCGGCGGCGGCGAGGTGGAGGTCCTCGGCGTGCTGCACGACGGGCAGGCCGTAGTGCTGGGCGTAGAGCAGGGCGCGGCGCATCAGCTCGGCGCTCTGCACCGGCTTGCCGTCGTCGGAGACGGCGACGATCCCGCCGCGCGCCATCTCGCCGTACTCGGCCAGCTCCTCGCCGGCCAGCCCCTTGGACACCGCGCCGATCGGATAGACGCGCGCGGTCGAGCAGCGGCGTGCCTCAGAGAGGATCAGCTCGGTGACCGAGCGGTTGTCGTTGACCGGGTCGGTGTTGGCCATGCAGGCGACGGCGGTGAAGCCGCCGGCCGCCGCCGCCGCGGTGCCGCTCTCGACCGTCTCCTTGTACTCCTGCCCCGGCTCGCGCAGGTGGACGTGGATGTCGATGAAGCCGGGCGCCACCACCAGGCCCGAGGCGTCGAGCGTCTCGGCCCCTTCGGGAGCCTCCAGCCGCTCCTCGACGCGCGCCACCTTGCCGTCCTCGAGCAGCAGGTCGAAGCGGCCGTCGAGCCCCTGCGACGGGTCGACCAGCCGCCCGCCGGCGACGAGCAGCGGCCGGCTCACGCCGCCTCCTCGCGCACGCCGGCGAGGAGGTAGAGCACCGCCATCCGCACCGAGACGCCGTGCGTCACCTGCTCGAGGATCACCGAGTGGTCGGGGCTGTCGGCGACGTCGCTGGCGATCTCGACGCCGCGGTTCATCGGCCCGGGGTGCATGACGATGACGTCGTCCTTGGCCGCCGCCAGCCGCGCGCGCGTCAGGCCGAAGAGCTGGAAGTACTCCTTGACCGAGGGGAAGAGCATGCGGCTCTGCCGCTCGAGCTGGATGCGCAGCATCATAATGACGTCGGCGTCGCGGATCGCCTCGGCGAGCGAGTAGGCCACCTCCACGCCGAGCGCCTCGATCGCCACCGGCATCATCGTGCGCGGCCCCGCGACGACGACCCGCGCGCCGAGCTTGCGCAGCAGGTGGACGTTCGAGCGCAGCACGCGGCTGTGCTCGATGTCGCCGACGATCGCCACCTTGAGCCCGGCGATCCGCCCCTTGCGCTGGCGGATGGTGAAGGCGTCGAGGAGGGCCTGCGTCGGGTGCTCGTGGGCGCCGTCGCCGGCGTTGATGACGCCGGCCTTGAGGCGGCGGGCGAGGAAGTGCGGCGTGCCGGGATAGGCGTGGCGGATGACGATGAGGTCGGGCGCCATCGCCTGCAGGTTGAGCGCGGTGTCCACCAGGCTCTCGCCCTTGGACAGCGACGAGCTGGAGGCCGAGAAGTTGAGGCTGTCGGCCGAGAGGCGCTTCTCGGCGATCTCGAAGGAGGACCGGGTGCGGGTCGAGGACTCGAAGAAGAGGTTGACGACCGTCTTGCCGCGCAGGGTCGGCACCTTCTTGATCGGCCGCTCCCCCACCTCGCGGAAGGACTCGGCGGTGTCGAGCACCAGCTCGATCTCGGCCGGCGACAGCTCGGCGATCCCCAGCAGGTCCTTGCGCGTCCAGCGCGGCGTGTCGGCCGGCGGCATCAGGCGGCCCGCTCGAGGAGACGCACCTGCTCGACGCCGTCGGTGGACTGGAAGTTGACCTCGACGACCTCGTCGGGCGCCGTCTCGACCCGCGTGCCGACGAAGTCGGCCTGGATCGGCAGCTCGCGGTGGCCGCGGTCGACCAGCACCGCGAGCTGCACCTGCCGCGGGCGGCCGTAATCGACGAGCTGGTCGAGGGCGGCGCGCACGGTGCGGCCGGTGTAGAGGACGTCGTCGCAGAGGACGATGACGCGGTCGTCGATCGAGCCGGGCAGCCGGCTCTCGCGTACGATCGGCTGCGCGGCGATGAGCGAGAGGTCGTCGCGGTAGAGGGTGATGTCGAGGACGCCGAGCGGGACCGCCGTCCCCGCCAGGCGCCCGATCTCGGCGGCGAGGGCCTCGGCGAGCGGCACGCCGCGGGTGCGGATGCCGACCAGCAGCAGGTCCCCCACTCCGCGGTTGCGCTCCACGATCTCCTCCGCCATACGGCGGATCGCGCGGGACATCTGGTCGGCGTCGAGGAGGGTGGTCTTCGGCGTCAGGTGGGGGTGGGCCACGCTTGCTCCGGGTCCGCGGCATCGTAGTGGCGGGCCTGCGGAGTGTCAATTCGATAAACTGACCGCCTGCGACGCGAAGCACGTTTTCTCGGGATTTTCCTCCTGCTCCTGGCCGGCGGGTTCACGGTGGTCTCGCTCAACTGGGTGAACGACCATGCGATCGAGCCGTTCACCGGCTGGGTGGCGCGGGCGAGCGGGGTGGCGCTCGACCTCCTGGGACAGGACGTACGGATGGAGGGGACGGTCATCCGCAGCGACCGCTTCGCGGTCAACATCCGCAACGGCTGCAACGGCGTCGAGACGCTGCTCATCTTCGGCGCCGCGGTGCTCGCCTTCCCGGCCTCCTGGCGGGCGCGCCTGCTGGGCCTGGCGGCCGGCGCGGTGCTGATCCAGCTCGTGAATCTCGTGCGGGTGGTGGCGCTCTTCCTGACCGGCGCCTACCTGCCGCGCTTCTTCGACACGTCCCACACGGTCGTCTGGCAGACGCTCGTCGTCCTCTGCGGCGTCCTGCTCTGGGTCCTCTGGGCCGACCGGGTTGCGCTCCGCCGGACCGCGCCCGGCTAGGCCGCCCGCCGCCGGCCGCCGCGCCGGTTGGGCGGTCCGCCTGCTGCGCAACGCCCTTCTGTGGCTCCTGCCCGTCTGGGCGGTCTGGGCGCTCGCCGCGCCCGGCTACAACCGGCTCCTGCTCGCCAGCGGCGAAGCGCTCCTCCACCTCGCCGAGAGCCCGAACGTCAGCGACCTCCTGCCGCGCGCCGGCGGCCACGACGCCTATCTCGCGCGGCGCGACTTCCCGCCGGCCCGGACGCTGGTGCGCGGCTTCCGCGTCACCGACCTCCACTTCCACCTGGTGCTGCTCGGCGCGCTCTTCCTAGCGGTCCCCGGCGTGCCCTGGCGGGAGCGGCTGCGCAACCTCGGCTGGGGCGCCCTCGCCACGGCGGTCTTCGACCTGCTACTCCTCGTCGTCTTCGTGCAGTCGGTCTACGCCACCGGGCTCGGCGCCTGGAGCCTCGCCCACTACGGCCCCTTCGCGCGCAACGCCTGGGGGCTCGCCGAGCACCTGCTCGACCTGCCGCTCAAGCTGGCGCTGCCCTTCGTGCTCTGGGCGGGCTTCTACGTGCGGCTCCTGCTCGACCGGCCACCAGTCTCATACATCCGATCGGGCGGTTCACGAGCGCGACGATTTTTCTCGCCGGGCCCTCGCTCCTAAGCGTACACCGCATCTCTCGCCTGGCAGCCAAGGTCTTGGGCCCCCTTGGTGACACCGGCGTGCCTGTCGCGGGTAGGCGCTTGGCGCATCGCTAGACGTTGGCGTCCCGCCGCCGGAATCCACGGTCTACGTCCGTCTCAATGCCGGGAACCTCCCGGAAGACTGCTAGCGCGGGCCGTTCCACCCGCGACGAAAGGAGACGCGACATGGCCAAAGAAGTGATCGTGAAACGGTCGCCGAAGGATGCGGATGTCCACGCTCAGATCGATATGAAGAAGCTCGTCTTCGATTCGGCCGGCACTGCGAAGACACAAGTCGAACCCGGCATGCACGTGCTCGTCTACTTCCTGGTCGCGGCGCCTGGGACCGAATTCGAGATGGAGATCAAAGCACCCCCCGAGGCGGTGTGGTCACGGAAACACCGGGTGCCAAGCGACGGAGTCACCGTTGGAACCAAGAAGTTTTCAGTGAACGAGTGAGGAGATCGGCGTCATGAAAACACGCTGCCTGATTTTGCCGTTGGTACTTGTCGTCTCAATGGAATCGATGGCGGCCGCCCAGAGCGGCCGTGAGACTGCCCAGGTCACAGCTCCTTCCGTGGACGGGTCCGGTGTCGACGAACTGATCGAAAACGATCTCAAGACGCTCGAAGATCCGAGCCTCTCCTCGCCGGTGAGAAGGACGAATCTCCAGGCGATCGTTGAAGCGACGCAGACAGACTCCCGCGCCGCCATTGAGATCGGTTTCGCAGGCCGTGAAGAGCCAGAACGGCTCCGGGCCACCCTGAAGCTCGCCGGTCCGGTTAGCCGAGACTCCGACCGCTCTGAGCTTGCGACCTTGAAGGGACTTGCCGACCAAACCAGCGTGACTCTGGGCTTCCGACGACTGGGAAAGACGCCCGAGGAGATACGGCAAGACGTTGTGGAGAAACTGACTGCTGCGATAGGTAAGGACGCAGCGGCCTTCAGAGAGAAACTCGACGTAGCGTGGAGCAAAGAAAACCCCGCGAAAGCTGTCCCCAGCGATGTCTCGACGGACGATCTCTCGCCGCGTGGCCGCAGAAATTTCCTCAAAGGCATAGGAGCCACTGGCGGCAGTTTCTTCTTCGCCAGCGAGGCCACGTATGCGACGCCCACAACCTTCAACTTCGCGGTGGCAGAGACGCTCGAGCGCCGGCAAGAAAAGCATGACGGCTACAGCGGTACCATCAGTGCTGGCTGGCTGCCAGTCGTGAGTCCGCTGCCTTACGTCGGACTCTCCTTCACCTACGAAGACTCATTCGAGGGTAAGGTGAAACAGCAGGTCTGCGAACCCTTCGGTCCCGTGGGCTCGTTGCGTTGCCAGAGTCTCGCGCTCGGCGCGCCCGGTCGAGTCGAGAAGCAGCTCCTCCAGCTAGAGTCCCGTCGCTTCTTTCCGCGGGCAACCGCAGCTATTGGCCTGCGCCTCACACGCGACTTCGAGAATGACGTCACCGGGGCCGAGCTCCCTGTATGGGTCCTCCGCAATGACTCCGGCTTACTCAATGGCGGCGTGGCCGTGGGGTGGCGCTCCGATACCGAAGCGTGGACCTTCAGCGCCTTCGTAGGAAGCCCGTTCGGGACCAAATAAGAATCCGGAGGGCAAACTGAGCAAGCGCGCGGTCGGCGCCCCCTCGCGGGGGCCGACCGGAAACACGCTCGGGCGCCTTACGGCGCTCAGGCGGCGATGTTGATCTTGCGCGGCCGCGCCTGCTCGGCCTTGGGGACGGTGACGGTCAGCACGCCGTCCTTGAACGTCGCCTCCACCTTCTCGGCGTCCACCTGGGTCGGCAGCGCGAAGGCGCGCGAGAACGCGCCGTAGGAGCGCTCGATCCGGTGGTAGTTCTCCTTCTTCTCGTCGCGGTCGAACTTGCGCTCGCCGGCGATGCGGAGGACGTTGTTCTCGAGGGTGATGTCGAGGTCCTCACGGCTCATGCCGGGAAGCTCGGCCTTGACCACATAGGCGTCCTCGGTCTCGCTGACGTCGACCGGCGGCGCCCAGGAGCGGGTGCCGATGTCCTCACCCTGATCCTGGTTGAAGAGGGTCTCGAACAGGCGGTAGAACGGCTCCCTCCCGGCCGGGGGGGCGGGGGTCCAACGGGACATGGAATTGCGCATCATGACTGTCTCCTTTCGCGGCGGTTTCTCTCGCCGCCAGACACAAAGAATGATATTCCAAGGCTAAGATCGTGTCAAGCGCCGGCAGTGATCTTAGCTGCTTCTGCGCAGATTTTAAGCGCCGGCGCCCGGGGTAGGATCACCTACATGCCCGCCAAGCGCCTCGGCATCCTCACCGGCGGCGGCGACGCCCCCGGCCTCAACGCCGTGATCCGCGCCGTCGTCCGCACCGCCGAGCGGGTCTACGGCGCCGAGGTCGTGGGGGTGCTGGACGGCTTCGCAGGCCTCATCGAGCGGCGCTTCCGCCCGCTCTGCGCCGCCGACGTCCGCCACCTGATCGGTCTCGGCGGCACCGTCCTCGGCACCACCAACCGCGCCAACCCCTTCGCCTACCCGCTGCCGGGCGGCGGCGCCGCCGACCGCTCCGCCGAGGTGGTCGAGAACGTGCGCGCCGCCGGGATCGACGCGCTGATCGTGATCGGCGGCGACGGCACGCTGGGGATCGCCGCCGAGCTGGGAAAGATGGGCGTCCACGTCGTGGCAGTGCCCAAGACGATCGACAACGATCTCGCCGCCACTGACTACACCTTCGGCTTCTGGACCGCCATCGAGGTGGCGACCGACGCCCTCGACCGGCTGCGCGACACCGCCGAGAGCCACCACCGGGTGATGCTGCTCGAGGTCATGGGCCGGCACGCCGGCTGGATCGCCCTCCACGCCGGCCTGACCGGCGCGGCCGACGTCATCCTGATCCCGGAGATCCCCTACGCCCTGGAGCCGGTGGCGGCGGCGGTCGAACGGTGCGGCAACCGCGGGCGTGCCTCTTCGATCGTCGTGGTGGCGGAAGGGGCGGTGCGGCGGGGCGGCGAGGCCAGCGTCGCCGAGGTGGACGCGGTCACCGGTCAGGAGCGGCTCGGCGGGGCGGGCGAGCGGCTCAAGCACGAGCTGAGAGAGCTGCTGCCGCCGTCGATCGAGGTGCGCGCCACCGTCCTCGGGCACCTCCAGCGCGGCGGCCGGCCGGTCCCCTTCGACCGCCTCCTCGCCACTCTCTTCGGCGAGCGGGCCGCCCACCTGGCGATGGAGGGGCAGCTCGGGCGGATGGTGCGGCTGCTCAACGGCCGGGTCGGGGACTGCGAGATCGAGCAGGCGGTGCGGGCGATCAAGACCGTCGACCCGCAGGGGGAGATGGTGCGCGCCGCCCGCGCGCTCGGGGTCGCCTTCGGCGACGAGATCTGACGGCGCCGGCCGCTAGGCGCCGATCAGGTCCTCGAAGTCCTCCGGCAGCGCGAACTGGTCGAGGTCGTCGTTGCCGCAGGCCGCGCAGATGCACTCGGTGAGCTTCCCCGCCTCCCACTCGAAGACGTAGCAGGGGGTCTCGCAGTCGAGGCAGACGACGTAGTCGGGCTCGGCCATGGAGCTACTCTACGCCGCCCGCGCCACCCCCGCGCCGGCCGTCTCGCGCCGGAACTCCTGGATCGCCTCGACCAGCGCCCGCGGGCACTCCCAGTGGACGCCGTGGCCGCACCCTTCGAGGACGCGCAGGCTCCCCTGCGGCAGGGCGGCGGCCATGGCGCGCGCCGTGGCGAGCGGGAAGATGCCGTCGCCCTCCCCCCAGACGACCGCCGCCGGCACGCGGACGCGCCCGAGGTCGCCGTCGTCGTAGGTGTCCTCCTCGCGCGTCGTCTCGAGGACCGTGCGCACGCTCTTCGAGGTGTAGGCCTCGAGGAAGCTGCGGCGGCCGTGGTCAAACGACCAGGGGACCTTGACGAAGAGGGCGCGGTAGAGGCGCTCGACGCCGGCCAGGTCGTCCACCGTCACCAGGTACTGGATCTTCGCCCAGTCCTGCTCGCGGTAGCCGCCGGCGTCGATCAGCACGAGGCGGGCGACGAGCTCGGGGCGGGCGAGGGCGAGGCGCACCGCCATCCAGCCGCCGAGCGAGAGCCCGGCGATCGTCACCGGCCGGCCGCCGAATTCGCGCTCGACGAGACTGGCCAGCGCGCGCGCGCCGTCCTGGACGCTGAAGGCGTCGCCGCGGACCCGCGAGCCGCCGAGCGCCGACATCTCCGGCACGACGAGGCGGCAGTCGCGGCGCAGGGCGCGCAGGACCGGCGCCCAGCTCGTCCCCACCGAGCCCAGGCCGTGGACCAGCACCCAGGGCTCGCCGCGGCGCGGGCCGAGCCGGCTGTAGGCGAGGGTCGCCTCGCCGAGCCGCAGACGCCGCCGCCGCGCCCCGACGGCGCGGAGCGCGAGCGCGTTGGCGACGGCCAAGACCTTGAGCAGCACCGCCGGAGGATATCCCGGCCCTCTGCTAGCATCCGGCCCCGGGATGATCCAGGAGAGCCCCCCGCTCGCCGCCGGCGCGACCCCCGCCCAGCTCTTCACTCCCGCGACCGCCGTCGCCGACTACCGGCTGGCCTTCAAGAGCCGCCAGGCCAGTCTCCTCGGCCGCCGCGAGGTGCTCACCGGCAAGGCCAAGTTCGGCATCTTCGGCGACGGCAAGGAGGTGGCGCAGGTCGCCCTCGCGCACGCCTTCCGCAAGGGGGACTTCCGCTCCGGCTACTACCGCGACCAGACGCTGATGTTTGCGCTCGGGCTGCTGACCATCGAGCAGTTCTTCGCCCAGCTCTACGCCGACGCCGACCTCGAGCGCGAGCCCTGCTCGGCCGGCCGCTCGATGACCGCGCACTTCTCGACCTGCCTGGTCAACCCGGACGGCTCCTGGGTCGAGATGGTCGAGCGCTACAACTCGGCGGCCGACGTCTCACCCACCGGCTCGCAGATGCCGCGCCTCGTCGGCCTCGCTCAGGCCTCGCGCCTCTACCGCGAGCTGCCGGAGCTGGCCGCCCACGGCGCCGCCAAAGGCTTCTCGCGCCACGGCGACGAGGTGGCCTTCGGCACCATCGGCAACGCCAGCGCCGCCGAGGGCCTCTTCTGGGAGTCGGTCAACGCGATCGGCGTGCTGCGCGCGCCGGCGCTGCTGTCGATCTGGGACGACGGCTACGGCATCTCGGTGCCCAACGAGCTGCAGATCACGAAGAGCGACCTCTCGGCGGTCCTCGCCGGCTTCCAGCGCGCCCCCGGCTCGCGCGACGGCTACGACCTCTACCGCGTGCGCGGCTGGGACTACCCGGCGCTGTGCGAGACCTACTGGAGCGCCACCGAGATCGTGCGCCGCGAGCAGGTGCCGGCGATCGTCCACGTCGTCGAGTGCACGCAGCCGCAGGGGCATTCGACCTCCGGCAGCCACGAGCGCTACAAGAGCCGCGAGCGGCTGGCCTGGGAGGTCGAGGCGGACGGCATCCAGCGGATGCGGGGGTGGCTGCTGGCGCAGGGGATCGCCGGCGAGGGCGAGCTGGAGCGCTGGGAGGAGGAGGACCGCGCGGCGGTGCGCGAGGCGCAGCGGCGCGCCTGGGACGACTTCCGCGCGCCGATCGAGGAGGAACGGAAGACGCTCGTGGGCTTGGTCGAGGGCGTGGCGCAGGACGATGGTGCGGACGCCGCCGCGGTCGCCCAGGAGCTGCGGCGGCAGCCGGCGCCGCTGCGGCGCGACCTCGCCGCCGCCGCCCACCGGGCGCTGCTGGCGGCGCGGGAGAAGGAAACCCCGGCGCGGCAGCGGCTCGTCGAGTGGCGGCGCGCCTACGAGGCCGCGAACGCCGAGCGCTACAGCTCCGACCTCTACAGCCAGACCGCGGAGTCGGCGCTCGCGGTGCCGGCGGTGGCGGCCGAGTACCGCGACGACTCGCCGACCCTCAACGGCTTCGAGGTGCTCAACGCCTGCTTCGACGCCGCCCTCGCCCGCCTGCCGCAGCTCGTGGCGATGGGCGAGGACTTGGGCCAGCTCGGCGACGTCAACCAGGGCTTCGCCGGTCTCCAGGCCAAGTACGGCGCGCTGCGCGTCGCCGACACCGGCATCCGCGAGGCGACGATCATCGGCCAGGCGATCGGCCTGGCGATGCGCGGCCTGCGCCCGATCGCCGAGATCCAGTACCTCGACTACCTGCTCTACGCGCTGCAGATCCTCTCCGACGACCTGGCGACCCTGCGCTACCGCACCAAGGGGCGGCAGCGTGCGCCGGTCGTCGTCCGCACCCGCGGCCACCGCCTGGAGGGGATCTGGCACGCGGGGTCGCCGATGGGCGGCGCGATCCACCTGCTGCGCGGCCTCTACGTGTGCGTGCCGCGCAACATGACCCAGGCGGCCGGCTTCTACAACACGCTCCTGCGCTCCGACGACTCGGGGCTCGTCGTCGAGGTGCTCAACGGCTACCGCGTCAAGGAGAAGCTGCCGGCCAACGTCGGCGACTTCACCGTGCCGCTCGGCGTGCCCGAGGTGCTGCGCGAGGGGACGGACGTGACGGTCGTGACCTACGGCGCCCTCTGCCGCATCGCGCTGGAGGCCGCCGAGCAGCTGGCGCAGGTCGGGATCGAAGTCGAGCTGATCGACGTCCAGACGCTGCTCCCCTTCGACCGCGAGCACCGTATCGTCGAGTCGCTCGAGAAGACGAACCGCTTGCTGGCGCTCGACGAGGACGTCCCCGGCGGCGCTACCGGCTACATCCTGCAGCAGGTCCTCGAGGAGCAGGGCGGCTACGACTGGCTCGACGCCCCGCCACGCACCCTCGCCGCCCAGCCCCACCGCCCCGCCTACGGCTCCGACGGCGACTACTGGTCCAAGCCCAACCGCGAGTCGATCTTCGATGCGGTCTACTCGATGATGCACGACGCCGACCCGCGGCGGTATCCTCTGTTCTACAAGTAGAGGAGGCCGCCCATGTCCGAGATCGCACCGCGCATCGTCGTCGACCCGAACATCCTCGTCGGGAAGTCGGTCATCAAGGGCACCCGCGTCCCCGTCGAGATCGTCATCGGCCAGCTCGCGGCCGGCCTGCCGATCGATGAAGTGGCGGACGTGTACGGCGTCACGCGAGAGGACGTGCTCGCCGCGCTCGCCTATGCCGCGAGCGTCATCTCCCTCGAGGAAATTCGTCTCACCGGCTAGGCGAGATGGCCCACTTCCTCGTTGACGAGAACCTCTCCCGCATCTTCGCCGCAACCCTCCGCAGCTTGCAGGTCCGCGCCGAAGACGTGCGAGAAGTAGGGCTCCAGGGCAGGGACGACGGTGACGTGCTGTCGTACGCCATCGCGCACCGCTGAGTGCTCGTCACAGCGGATCGGCGATTCGCCCACCGCGCAGCTCTCCAGAAGGAGCACGCCGGCGTAATCCTCGTGCGCTTTCCGAGCACGGTTCCCTACCTGCGGGTCACGAGGAGGTCGGCGCAGTGCTCCAGCCCTGGCCGAGGAGCCCCTCGACGGGCAAGAGTCGTGGTGCAACCGGACCGAGTGCGCATGCGACGCCGGCTCGTCTGAACCTTTACGACTGGCACTCTGGAGGTCGCGCGCAGCTTGGCCGTAGCAGTCGCAGAGAAGCGGCCCTCGTGGGCCTTGAAGAACCGAGAATCCTCCTCTTCTCAACGTCTGTGTTTCGGCCCAACGTCCCAAGGCTCAGCGGCGGGAAACCCTTGGGGTCAAAGTTCTCTAGGCACTGTGCCTTCGATAGCCGTCAAAGGCTCTCTGAAGACGCCATTGAAGTTTCTTCAAACCTTGGACCGACATATCGTAGGACAACACACGCTGATCGCGAATATCGAACGGCACGTCACGTAGGTCATCCGATAACAAAAGAGCTTCCTTGCCCATCGCTCTTGCGAGGCCAAGTTCGTACATCACATTTTGGTTTCTGGCGGTTAGGACCGCGACGATGAGCTCGGCTCTCCCGATGGCTTCAAATATCTGATCAATAATACGACCGACGGCCAAGATGGCGTCAGCACGATAACTGCGAAACCCTGCGGCAGTCGCGGCCATCTGGATCGTTTCATAAAGCGGCTCCAAATCACGTGACATGGGCATAAGAATAAAGACCGTATTCGGATCCACAGGGACGCTCCCCACACGCGGTACCGTAAGAGACTCCGAAGCCCGGCGCTCCGATTGCACAACCGCCTCAATCTTTGCCTTGGCGTTCTTGCGTTGCGCCTGGGAAACTTGATCTCCAAGTTTTTCAATCGCGCCGCGCATCGCTTCGAGTAAACCCTGACTAGCGAGATTCGCCCTCTCTGAAACCTCCAGCTGCGCTTTGAGCAAATCCCTCTCGTGTTCAAGAGCTAAGAGCCGCGCCTGCTGTTCCTTCACAGACCCGAGTTCGGCTAGGTCCGGTATAGCAAGCAACACCGGGCTATCGAGCTCTCTCTGGTCGGCTAACAGCGAGCTGAGCATCTCCTGAATCTGCGGGATGGCTTCTTTCTCTCCCCCAACGCGGTCCTCATAAGAAACGACACGGAGGTCTCCAACATCGAAGGGAGGCTTCGTGCCCTTCAGAGCAATCAAGATTGTACCTGATCGAAGCGCGTGCCGTACGCCGAGCTCGTAGAAGACATTTGGATTCAGGTCAGTAAGGTCAGCAATCACAGCCTCTGCGCGGTACAGACGGCTGATGAGATCGCGGGTAATAGAGCCGGTCTGGGTCACGAAATCTGCCCGCACGCACTGGAACGCCTGCTCGCCAGCGACTTGCAGGCCCTTTATGGCTGGCTCAATAATGTGCTCGTAACGGTTGCGGTAGATTTGGTACGCATCTCCGCTACCGATGGGCATGATGACAAAGCACTGCCTCATTGAGCCTGTAACTCCTTCGGCACCCACAGTCCATCAAAGGTGACAGACAGGCGCCACCCTTGGCTCAGTTCCATGGTGTACGATGGGAACTGTCAACGCGGCGGTGAAGGTATGATGCTAAGGTAAGCAGATCAAGGGCGTCATCCTCAGAGATCGGCCAAGTGATTCTTGGCGCATGCGCCGTTGGGTGTCGGAATGTCCCGAAGAAACCCTTCAACAGATTTACAAAGCCTCTTTGCTCGGCCATCTCCGTCTCAGTTCGCAGAGCGCTAAGCGCCAGTACTGGCCTCTCACCGCCGAATGCCCGATCGGCAAGTTCGGCACCGTCAGTTCCAAGGCCCGTTCGCCCTCGTATCTTCTCTGCGACACTCTTCGTTGCTTCAAGAACCGCGTGAAAGTAGTTGTCCTGAAGGAGCTCTGCTCGGCAGAACTTCAAGACATCGCCATGGACCCTGCGACCCAGAAGTTCACTGCGTAGCTGGCTCGCTCTTTCTTGCGCCTCCGTGAGGGTCGAAGCCGCCTGAACTGCTGTGAGTCTTCCCGTCGCCGCAATCTGAAGGCCGCTGAAGGCAAGAAATCTCGTTCACCTTTCGACGAATCTCTGCATGAGCATTTGGCTCGCTGCCTGTGAACCGCACGGGATCTAGAGCCGCTTGGAGGAACGCGCCGACGTTGTTGCCACACTTGTCCTGCTTCTGACGAGCGTCGAGTGCAAGCAGAATCCGCTCCCACCGGGGTTGGCCGCCGCTCTCCTCGATGCCTAGATCCGACATAATCCCCGTGAGCTCACGGTGGCTTACCGCGTCGACAATCGCACGCGATAAGGACTCGAGGTGTACCCTCTTGAAAGTAGGTAGGGTCATTAGATGGCTTCTCTCTCTAGCAGGCCACTGCCGCATCCTCGAATCAAGCGGGATGGCTCTCTCCCTGTCCAGCAATACGCCGAAGTCTAGCAACACCACCCCCTTCCTCTCGCCGCGCTCCTTGCGGGGGGGCTCCTGCCCTACCCGGACCGCCTTCGTGGTCGCGCTCGCGGATGAGGCGCGGCGGAGCGGACGGCGGTGGCGTAGTGCCATTCGGCGGCGCGGCGCCTCCCGTACGGCTCTCCGGAGCATGCCTATGGGCCGCCGGGTGGAGCTGGGACGGGGGTTTGAGGTGAAGGTGCGGGCGGGGAAACTGGTGATCCGCGCGATTTGAGCCCCCGGCAGGCGGGAGATGCCACCGCGAGGCCGGCGGCGACCACCGCGAGGCCGGCGGCGACCACCGCAGGACCGACGGCGACCACCGCGGGGCCGGCGGCGACTGCCGCGGGGCCGGCGGCGACTGCCGCGGGGCCGGCGGCGACTGTCGCGAGGCTGGCGGCGACCACCGCGGGGCCGGCGGCGACTGCCGCGGGGCCGGCGGCGACTGCCGCGAGGCTGGCGGCGACCACCGCGGGGCTGGCGGCGACCGCCGCGGGCTCGGCGGCGACCACCGCGGGCTCGGCGGCGACCGCCGCGGGCTCGGCGGCGACCACCGCGGGCTCGGCGGCGACCGCCGCGGGGCTGGCGGCGAGTGCCGCGGGACTACCGGCGGCTACGCCCAGGGCCGCGGCGCGCCGTTTTGGCGCGGTGCGAGGCGGTGGCCGCTTCCTTTACCGGTAGGCGAAGAGCGGCGCCGCGGGCGGGGGGTGGAGGCCGTGCTCCGCGGCGAGCGCGACGAGCCGCTCGACGGCGGCTTCGTCGAGGGCGAGGGTGTAGTCGTTGACGTAGAGGGCGATGTGCCGCCGCACGACCTCGGGCGACATCTCCTGCGCGTGGCGGCGGACGAAGTCGGCGCTCTCCTCGGGGTACTCCCAGGCGCGGCGGAGGCTGGCGCGGATCTCCTCGTCGATCTCGCGCGCCACCTCGGGGCCCAGCTCGCGCCGGACCGCCACCGCGCCCAGCGGCAGCGGGCAGCCCATGCGCTCCTCCCACACCTCGCCGAGGTCGGCCAGCCGCACCAGCCCCTTGCCCTCGTAGGTGAAGCGCCCCTCGTGGATGAGGACGCCGCAGTCCACCTCCCCCGCCAGGACCGCGTCCTCGATGCGGTCGAAGCGCATGGGGACGGTCGTGAAGTCGCCCAGGAGGCGCAGCAGGAGGGCGGCGGTTGTCCGCTCGCCGGGGATGGCGATCCGGCCGCCGGGCTGGCGCGGGGCGGCGGCCACGAGGAGGGGGCCGACGCCGAAGCCCGCGGCGCCGCCGGCGCGGAGCAGTGCGTAGCGCTCGCTGATGCGGCCGAAGGCCGCGACCGAGATCTTGGTGACGTCGAACTCGCCGCGCTCGGCGCGGCGGTTGAGCGCCTCGACGTCGTCGAGCGCCAGCCGGTAGCGGCCGGACATTGCGTGGAAGACGAAGGTGTCGTTGGGGCAGGGCGAGATGGCGAGGCTCAGCATCCGCCCGCCTCGATCCAGGCGACGAGCGCCGCGCGCGCCGCCGCGGCCGCCTCCTCGAGCCGCCACCGCGCCCGGTCGCGGTCGCCGACCGCGTTCGAGATGCCGCGCACCTCACCCACCGGCACGCCCGCGAGCCGCGCCACGTGGACGACCGCCGCCCCTTCCATCGACTCGACGGCGCCGCCGGTGCGCGCGGCGAGCGCCGCGGCCGTGCGGTCGCTGCCCGTGCAGGTGGCGCAGGTGACGAACGGCGCGCGGCGCGGCGCGGGGTAGAGGTCGAGCGGCAGGCGGTTGAAGAGGGGCGGGTCGCCGTCGATCACCGGAAAGCCGAGCGCTGCCATGTCGAGGAAGCCCGTGGGGGACTCGGCGCCGAGGTCGCCGTAGGTCTCGCTCTCGGCGCAGACGACCTCCCCCGGCGCGAGCCCCGACCCCGGATACGCGCCGCCGACGCCGCAGGCGACGACCGCCCGCGCCGGGTGCTCGGCGAGGAACCGCGTTAGCGCGTACGCCGCGTTGACCGGGCCGACGCCGGTCCGCAGCAGCGCCAGCGACCGCCCGCCGACCGCGCGCGGCAGCCCCTCGCCCTCCAGAGGCGTCGCGAAGCAGACGACGAGGTCGACCACGGCGCTTCAGGAGGGCGGCCGAGCGCGCCTCTCGAACGCTCTCCGCAGTGGGTGCGAGAAGACCAAGGCGATGATCGCGCCGCCCAGAAGGTGGTCGAGCGTTGAAAGGAAGGCCAGCAGGCCGTAGTCCACCTCCGCCGCGCCGAACGCGGCCGCGAAGAGGGACCAGCACCAGAGGAGAACGTAGAGGTAGCGGCTGGGCGACCAGAAGGCGAGCAAGCCGATCGATACGGCGACCGACAGGAGCATGAACGTCGGGAAGGCGTCGCTGAACACACTGTCGGGGATGGCGGGCGGCAAGGCCGCGTCGATCTGGCCCCACAGCTGCTCAGGAACCCGCCGGGCGAACGGCTCCCACGACATCACGGCGAGGAGCCACACGAGAAGCTCGCACAGCACCAGCGCCCTGAACGCTCTCTTGGCTCGTGCCGGCGGCGCGGAGACGCCGGCGTCGTCCGCGGGCTCGACCGCTCGCTCTGCCGCGAGCCCGGGATCTTCCGTTCCGTCGTCCTCGTCGTCCTCGTCCTCGCCGGCCTCGTCTTCGCTCGGGCTTTCCACTCCGCTCTCGAGGTCGCGCAGCAGCTCGCGAGCGGCCGCCTCGTCCGCCGAGCTCACCCGGATCTCGGCGGGTCCGACGATGGGGCTGGAGCCGGTCCCGAGCCGGCCGAGGGCGAAGAGGTCCTGCAATCCCTCACCCCGGGCGGCGGAGGCGATTCCCGCATCCTGCAGCAGCGACTTCGCCATCGCGAGGACCGCCGGGTCCCCGCTGCGCAAGACGGTCACGAGCCGTGCCGCGGGCGCCGGGCGGCCGGCCGGGGACGGCGCCTCCGCGACGAGGTCCACCTCGCAATCGACGCAGCGGCCGAAGCCTTCCCGGTACTCCGCGCCGCACTGGGGACAGAACATGGCGCGGAGCCCCGCCTACGGCTGCCGGTAGGCCGGCGGCAGGTCGCCGGGAAGGGTGCGGTAGCGGTCGCGGAGGCGCGTCTGGCGGCTGTCCATCGGGACCTCGACGCCGCGGATGACGACCTGCGTCGGGAAGGTGGCGAGCTCCAGCGGGTCGCCGTCCCAGACGACGACGTCGGCCTCCTTGCCGACCTCCAGGCTGCCCAGCCGGTCGGCGAGGCCCCAGATGCGCGCGGGGGTCAGGGTCATCGCGCGCAGGGCGTCCTCCCACGTCATCCCGTACGACACCGCGTTGCCCGCCCCCTGCTTGATGTTGCGGGCGTTGTGGGCGTCGCCGGTCGCAAAGGCGACGGTCACTCCCGCCTGGGCCAGGCGCCCCGCGTTCTCCAGCGTCGCGGCCAGCGTTTCGAAGCGCGCCGGGAGGTTGACCATCGGGTTGACCAGCACCGGCACCTTCGCCGCGGCGATCTCCTCCGCCACCGTCCACCCTTCCGTCACGCCGGCCAGGATCAAGCGCAGGGAGTGCTCGCGCCCGAGCGCCAGCGCGGCGCGGATGTCGCTCGCGCGGTCCACGGCCAGGACCAGCGGCAGCTCGCCGCGCACCACCGGCACCAGCGCCTCCAGGTCCAGCCGCGAGAGAGCGTAGGGCCGCCGCTCGCCGCGCTCGAAGGCAGGGCGGTTGGCGGCGTAGTCGGCGGCGTCCTGGAGCGCTTCGCGCAGGCGGAGGAGGGCGGCGCCGCGCGCCCCGCCGGCGTGGCTCATCCCCTCCTCGCCGAGGGCGGCGAACATCGCCGCCGGGGCGCGCACCACGAGGTCGCTTCCCGCGCCGAGGTGGATGATCGCGCCCTGCCCGGCGATCAGGCTGGCGCCGGGGCTCGGGGCCACCATCGCGCGCGTCAATCCTTCGACCCGGTTGACCGGGATGAGCATCGAGCGCGGGTTGATGGCCTCGGCCACCGTCAGGGCGGCGGTGATCTCGTCGTCCTCGACCGCGAAGTCGCGCGTCGTCTCGACCTGATCGACCTCGACGACGCCCAGACGGGTCAGCGAATCGAAGAGGCCGGGCGTCACGACCTTGCCGCGGGCGTCGATGGTCCGCGCGCCGGCCGGCACCGCGACGTCGCGGCCGACGGCAGCGATCCTGCCGTCGCGGACGACCACCGTCCCCCCTTCGATCGTCCCCTGCGGCCCGACCGTGTGCACCGTCCCGCCGACGATGGCGAGCGTCTCCGCCAGCGCGCCCGGTGCCGCGGCCAGCGCCAGCACCATCGCCGCGAGCGCGCCGCGCGCGCTCACCGCCCGCCCTCCTGCCCGACGCTGAAGTCGGTCCGCGGCGTCAGCGCCGGGTTCCCCCGCTCGTAGACCAGCGCGCCGTCGATGTAGACCTGGTCGGCCTTGGTGTAGACGCTGAAGGGGTCGCCGCTCCAGAGGACGACGTCCGCCATCTTCCCCGGCTCGAGCGAGCCGGTCAGCTCGGCGATGCCCATCGCCTTGGCCGGGTTGAGGGTGATCCAGCGGATCGCCTGCTCGCGGCTCACCGGGATGCCGGCGCGGTTGGCGGCGCCGATCACCTTCGCCGCCTCCTGGTTGAGGCGCTGGATCCCGTCGGCCGAGTCGGAGTGGACGATGGCGCAGCCGCCGGCGGCGGCATCGACTAGGGCGATGTTCTCGCGGATGCCGTCGAGGGCCTCCATCTTGAACCCCCACCAGTCCGCCCACATCGCACCGCAGGTGCCGGCCGCCGCCAGCAGGTCGGCGATCTTGTAGGCCTCGACGGCGTGGTGGAAGGCGCTGATCTTGAAGCCGAACTCGCGCGCCAGGTCGAGCATGATCGCCATCTCGTCGGCCCGGTAGCAGTGGTTGTGGACCAGGATGTCGCCGGCGAGGACGCCGGCCAGGGTCTCCAGCCCGAGGTCGATCTCCGGCCGGTCGTCCTCGTCGTCCCACTCCTCGTCTTCGTCGCCCTCCTGCCCGCTCTCCGCGTACTCCTCCCACTCCCGGCGGTAGTACTGCGCCGCGAGGAAGGCGGCGCGGTAGCCGGCGACGTTGCCCATCCGCGTCGAAGGGGCGCGGTTGCGGCCGCCGTAGACCCGCTTGGGGTTCTCGCCGCAGGCCATCTTGAGGCCGTAGGGGGCGCCGGGGAACTTCATCGCCTGGACGGTGCGCGCCGGCACGTTCTTGAGCGTCACGCTGCGGCCGCCGATCAGGTTGGCCGAGCCGGGGAGGACGAGCATCGAGGTGACGCCGCCGGCCAGCGCCAGCGGGAACTGCGGGTCCTGCGGCCAGACCGAGTGCTCGGCCCAGACCTCGGCGGTCACCGGATCGGTCGCCTCGTTGCCGTCGCCGTGCGCGTCCACCCCGGGCGAGGCGTAGACCCCGAGGTGGGAGTGGACGTCGATGACTCCCGGCGTCACCCAGCGGCCGGCGGCGTCGACGACGACCGCGTCGGCCGGCGCCGCGACGTCGCGCCCGACCGCCGCGACCTTGCCGTCGCGGAGCAGGACCGACCCGCCTGCGATCGCCGGCCCCGCCGCGGTGAGGACGGTGGCGTTGCGGATCAAGGTCGGCCGCGAAGGGAGCGGCCGGTAGGTCGAGGGGTAGGGATCGCCGGAGCGGGTGATCTCGCCGGGCTCCGGCGCCGTCTCGGCGGCGGGGCGGGCGGGGGCGGGGGTGGTCGCGCAGCCGGCGGCGAGGCTGAGCGTCAGGAGCGCGGCGGGCCCGCCAGTCCATCGCATCTATGGGACCTCCCTCGAAACGGCCGCGGATGCTAGCACGCGCCCCTGCGCCCGGCCGGCGGGCACCGCTCTTGAATGGCGATCCCGCCCAGGAGGTCCCCCTTCATGTTCTTGCGACGTCCGTGTCTCGTCCCCTCCGGCGCGGCGCTCCTTGCCGCCGCCCTTTTCGCCCTCCTCGTCCTCCCGGCGCCCGCCTCCGCCCAGTACTTCGGCCGCAACAAGGTGCAGTGGGAGAAGTTCGACTGGCAGGTGCTCTCGACCGAGCACTTCGACGTTCATTTCTACCCGCCGGCCGAGGAGGAGGCACAGGACGCGGCGCGCATGGCCGAGCGCTGGTACGACCGCCTCAGCTCCGTCTTCGGCTTCCAGCTCAGCGGGAAGCGGCCGCTCATCCTCTATGCCAACCACAGCGACTTCCAGCAGACGACCGTGGTGGGCAGCCTGATCGGCCAGGGCACCGGCGGCTTGACCGAGCCGCTGCGCTCGCGGGTGGTCATGCCGCTCACCGGCTCCTACGCCGACACCGACCACGTCCTCGGCCACGAGCTGGTGCACGTCTTCCAGTTCGAGATCCTGCTCGGCGGGCGCGAGCAGGGGCGGGCGCAGACCGCCGGCGCCCAGCTGCCGCTCTGGTTCATCGAGGGGCTGGCGGAGTACCTGTCGATCGGGCGGGAGGCGTCGCACAGCGCGATGTGGCTGCGCGACGCCCTGGTGCGCGAGGACCTCCCCGACCTCCGCCGCATGTCGCGCGAGTCGCGCTTCTTCCCCTACCGCTGGGGGCACGCCTTCTGGGCCTACGTCGGCGGCCGCTGGGGGGACCGGGTGGTGGGCAACCTCTTCACCGCCGGCGCGGCGCTCGGCGTCGAGGGGGCGCTCGAGGAGGTGCTGGGGATCCCGGAGAAGGAGTTCTCCGAGGCCTGGATCGACGCCATCCGCCGCGACTACTCGCCGATCGTCACCCGCCGCACCGCGCCGCGCGGCGTCGGCCAGCGCCTGCTGCCGCAAGGGGACCGCATCCGCGACGTCTACGTCTCCCCGGCGGTGTCGCCGGACGGCAGCCAGATCATCTTCCTCTCGACGCGGCGGCTCTTCACCTTCGACCTCTACCTGGCCGACGCGCGCACCGGCGAGCTCAAGTCGAAGCTCCTCTCGGCCGACGCCGACCCGCACTTCGACGCCCTCCGCTTCCTCGACTCGGCCGGCACCTGGTCGCCGGACGGCCGCAAGTTCGCCTTCGTCGTCTTCGGCCAGGGGAGCAATCAGATCGCCGTCCTCGACGTCGCCTCGCGCCGCATCGAGCGGCGCATCCGGCCGACGGGCCTCGGCGCGATCTGGAACCCCGCCTGGTCGCCGGACGGCAAGACCCTCGCCTTCTCCGGCGCCGTCGGGGCGATGACCGACCTCTACCTGCTGGACCTCGAGACCGAGCGCCTGCGCCAGCTCACCGACGACCGCCACGCCGACCTGCAGCCGGCCTGGTCGCCGGACGGCAAGACCCTCGCCTTCACCTCGGACCGCGGCCCGGAGACCGACTTCTCGACGCTCCACTACGCGCCGCTCGGGATCTGGCTGCTCGACGTCGCGAGCGGCCAGGCGCGGCCGGCGGCGGCGCTCCAGGAGGCCGGCTGGGGGCGGGCGCACGAGGTCAATCCCGCGTTCGCGCCGAGCGGGCGGGAGCTCTTCTTCCTCTCCGACCGCGAGGGGGTCAACGACCTCTACCGGCTGGAGCTCGACGGCGGCCTGTCGCAGGTGACGCGGGTCGCCACCGGCGTCTCCGGCATCACCACGCTGTCGCCGGCGCTCTCGGTGGCGCAGCAGAGCGGCCGCGTCCTCTTCTCGGTCTTCGACGACACCTCCTACGCCATCCACGTCCTCGAGCCGCAGCAGGCGCGCGGCGAGCCGGCGGGCGCCGGCGCGGGCGAGGCCCCGGTCGCCGCCCTCCTGCCGCCGGCCCAGGCCGAGGCGCGCTCGACCGTCCAGGCCTACCTCGACGACCGGGCGGTCGCCCCGCGCGAGGCGGAGCGCCGCTCCGAGCTCGCCGATTACGACCCGAACCTCAAGCTCGACTACCTGGCACCGGTGGCGGGGGTGGCGGTGAGCAGCTTCGGCAACGTCGTCGGCGGCGACATCACCGCCCTCTTCGGCGACATGCTCGGCCAGCACACCGTCGGCGTGACGCTCTACGGCACCGGCGGCGCGCTCGACCAGGTCGGCGCCCAGGCCTACTACCTCAACCGCGAGCAGCGCTGGAACTGGGGGGTGGCGGGGGGGCACGTGCCCTACGTCTCGGCGTTCACCACGGTGCGGCCCACGGTGGTCACCGTCGACGGCCAGCAGGTGCAGGGGCGGGAGATCCAGCAGTTCCGCGAGACCGTGACCCTCGACCGCGCCTCGCTCGTCACTCACTACCCGTTCTCGGTCCGGCGCCGCTTCGAGGCGGCGGTCGGCTACACGCGGATGGACTTCGACCTCGAGGTGTTCTCGGCGACGGTGGTCGGCGACACGATCGTCGACCGCGGCGAGCGGAGCCTCCCTTCCGAAGAGCCGCTCGACCTGATGCAGGGCACCTTCGCGCTGGTCGGCGACAGCTCCTACTTCGGCTTCACCTCGCCGGTGCGCGGCGAGCGCTACCGGCTAGAGATCGAGCCGACCTTCGGCACCCTGCAGTTCCAGTCCCTCCTCGCCGATTACCGCCGCTACTTCTTCCGCCGGCCGGTGACCCTCGCCTTCCGCGCCCTCCACTACGGCCGCTACGGCCAGGACGCCGAGAGCGAGCGGCTGTCGCCGCTCTACATCGGTCACGACACCCTGGTGCGCGGCTACCGGCTGGGCTCGATCGACGCCGACGAGTGCAGCTCGGTGCCCGGCGACCCGCAAGCCTGCCCGGAGTTCGAGCGGCTGATCGGCAGCCGTCTGGCGGTGGCCAACGTCGAGCTGCGGGTGCCGCTCTTCGGGACGCGCGACTTCGGGCTGTTGGAGCTGCCCTGGCTGCCGACCGAGCTCGCCGCCTTCGTCGACGCCGGGACGGCGTGGACGGCGGACGAGTCGCCGGAGCTGGCGTTCGTCGAGAGCTCGGCCGAGCGGATCCCGGTGTTCAGCGCCGGGATCACCGCTCGGATCCTGTTGGGGGGGTTCGCGGTCCTGGAGTTCTACTACGCGGTGCCGTTCCAGCGGCCGAGCGAGGAGCACGTCACCGGGTTCGTCATCTCGCCGGGGTGGTGAGCCGTCAGCGGACGGCGCGGACGGCAGCCGGGGTGGCGGCGCCGGCCTCGGCGAGCTGCGGGTGGTAGGAGTAGATGAAGCTGCCGCCCTTGATCGTGTCGATGATCGGCTTGGCGACCGTCTCGGGGACCGCCGGGCAGCCCCAGCTCCGGCCGATGCGACCCTGGGCGCGGGCCTGCTGCGGGCTCACGTACCAGGCGCCGTGCATGACGATGTAGCGCTCCTCGGCGCGGTCGTTGAGGCCCTGGTCGAGGCCGCGCAGCTTCAGCGAGTAGCCGTTGCCGCCCGTGTAGGTGCCGGCGGTCAGGAAGAGGCCGAGGCTGGTCTGCCGGCTCTCGGGGACGTTCGAGAAGCGGGTGGCGTAGTTGTCGCCGGTCCCCCGGCCGTGGGCCACCAGCTCGCGGTAGAGCACCTCGCCGCGCTCGACGTCCAGCACCCAGAGGCGCGGCTCGGTCGAGGGCAGCGAGTAGTCGATCACCGTCAGCAGGTCGGTGCGGGCCGAGACGCCGCGGGCGCGGGCGGCGGACACCGCGTCGAGGGCGGCGGCCAGCACCTCGGGCGCCAGCCCCTCGGGCGCGATCGCCACCGGGGCCGGGGCGGGAGCCGTGGGCAGCTCGTCGACGACCGTCTCGGGCAGGTCAGGAGTCGGGACCGCCTCAACGGGGACGGCGGCCGGGGCGGCGGCCTCTAAGGGCGCCGGCTGGATGAGGGCTGGGACGGCGGGCGCCGCAGGGGCGGCGGCGACGCAGGTGACGGCGAGGGCGAGGAACAGCGAACCGGGAACGAGTGGGCGAAGTGTCTTGCGCACGGCTCTCCGTAGCTGCAGCCGCAAAGCTGCTGAAGTCGACCCTGGTTGTTAACTCAGCTCGCCCACGCGGGCGGCGCGTCCCGTGATTTCGATTCGCGGGTTATAACCCAAAACGGGCCCGAATGCTTCCCCTCCGGGGGTTCAAGTCGGACTTTTTTTTCGAGCGGGACGGGGGGCGGGAATAAGGCGGAGAAATCCACCCCATCGCTCTTGGCGGACATGCCGAGGCGCCGGCGGGCCGGTCGGCGCGGCGGAATGGGACAGGTACGGCGGCGAATGGGCTGGGTACGCGGACGAACGGGAGGGATAGGGCGGCGAATGGGGCGGATGCAGCGGCGAATGGCTGGATACGCGGACGAATGGGCTCCGTACGGTGTCGCTAGCCACGGGGATGGGACCGGGTGTTAGCCACGAGCATGGGACCACCCGGGTTGATGTTGTCACGGCTCCTCGATGGCTCGCTGCCTCCCTTGGTTGACGTTGGTTCCTTGCCGGCTGGGGTGTCGGGCCGGAGGTGGGCGGGGGCGGGGGACGGGGGCCGCCCACCGCAGGGCCGACACCCCAGCCGGCGGCGGCGTGCTCACGACCGTCCTTGAAGGCTCGGCTTCTGGCGCCGGCGGTAGGACTCGCCGTCGAGGACGAGCTCGTAGGCGGCGTTCGTGAGCCGGTCGATGACGCTTTGCGCGCGGAGGGGATCGGACATCGTCGCCAGCCACTCCTCGGGGGCGCGGTTGGAGGTGACGATGGTCGAGCGCCGGTGATGGCGTTCGAGCAGGATCTCGTAGACGTCACGGCTCTCCGTCGGATCGAGCGCGTCGAGCCCAAAATCGTCGAGGACCAGCAGGTCGACCGCGATGAGGCGGCGCATCTCCCGCTCGACGCTGTGGTCGAGGCGCGAGGCCCGCAGCTGTTTGAGCATGCCCTCGGTGCGCACGAAAAGGACGCTGTAGCCGCGCCGGCACGCGAGGTGTCCCAGACCCGCTGCGAGGTGGGTTTTGCCGACGCCGACCGGCCCGAGGAGCAGCACGTTCTGGCAGGCCTCGACGAAGCGCAAGGAGGCGAGCTCGGCGAGCAGCTGACGGTCGAAGGTGACCTTGGCCGTATCGTCCCAGGCTTCGAGATGGAGCGCTGGATCCAGGCGCGCCTTCTGGACCCGCTGGCTCGCGGCCAGGTGGTTGCGCCGCTCGCACTCTTCGGAGAGGACCAGCTCCAAGAAGTCCTGGTGGGGCATGGCCCGTTCCCGCGCCAGCCGCAAGCGCTCGGGCAGGGTGTCGGCCATCGGCGAGAGCTTGAGCCGCCGCCGCATCGCACGGAGATCCGGCGAGAGCAGCTCACTCATGGTCGCCTCCGCGGCCCAGCCGATACTCGCTCGGCCGGCGCAGGAAGCGCAGCTCGCGAGGTGCGGCATCCCCGGGCCGTGGCCGTGTCGGCAGAGGGCGTTGCTCGACCGCCTGCTCGAGCATCCGCGCCACCCGCGTGACGTCGACGACGTCGGCCGCGAGCGCGCGGGTACAGGCCTGCTCGACCGCCGGGGCCGCGTAGCGGCGGACCAGGCCGAGCAGGCGGTAGACGTGGCGCATGCGCGCCCACGGCTGGGGGGCGTCGAGCAGGCGCTCGGCGTAGACGCCGATGGCCGGGCCGGCATCCCGGGCCTGCGCGAGCAAGGTCTGCTGATCGCGACAGGCCAGCTCGCGCACCCCGGGCGGGTAGTCCGCTGGATCGGTGCTGCGCTGTCCGGGTCCGACGCGCGGGTGCACCTTGACCAGCTGCCCGCGGTGGTAGATCCGCACCAGGTCGCGGCCCTGGCGCACCTGGACGCGCTCGCCGAGATAGGCCGTCGGCACCGAGTACAGCGCTTTGCCGGCCGTCAGATGGTGATCGCGTTGCACCCGAGCCTGGCTCCAGGGCGCCACCTCGTAGGGCACCTCGGGAGCCGGCAGCAGGAGCTGCCGCTCCTCGCGCGCAAAGTGCTCCGCCGGCCGCTGTCGGGTCGTGCCGTGGACGCGCTCGCCGGCGGTCACCTGGCACCAGCGCTCGGCCGCGGTCTGCGCCTCGACGAGCGCCAAGAAGGTCTCGCCCGCAAACAGCGACGTCTGCACGTACTGCACCGCGCGCTCGACCCGCGCCTTGTCCTGCGGATGACGGACCCGCGCCGGGTCGAGCACGAAACCGCGGGCTTGCGCGTACTCGACAAAGGCGGGATTCAGACGCGGCGCATCCCGATCCGCCGTCGTCACGATCGCCTTGAGATTGTCGGGGATGAGGACCCGGAAGACCCCGCCGAAAAACGCCCACGCCGCCTCGCACCCCGCCACCACGTCGGCCACGCTCTGGCGGTAGGTCAGCCAGACAAACTGGTGGCGGCTCACCACCGCCGTCAGCACCAGCGCCCACACCCGCCGCCGCCGACCGTCCTCGCGGAGCCAACCCACGGCCCCGAAATCCAGCTGCAGCTCCTCACCCGGCTTGCCGTCGGCCACCCGCACCGTCACCCGCCGGCCGCCAAAGCCGAGCTCCCGTGCCGCATACCGGTGCAAAGTCCGGTACGGCACCACCACCCCCGCGTGCCGGTGCAGCAGCTCCTGCACCTTGCTCAGGGGGACCTGCTGGTCGAGCCAGCCGCTCAGCAGCTCCCGGTGCGCGGTGCACGTGGCCCACGAACCACCCCGCACGCCAGGCCCCTGCGCCCGCACTCGCCCAATCACCTCGCCAAGGACCTCGTCCGACGCCGGCTCGCCCACCCGACACCCCGCCCGCAGGGCCGCCTTCACGTACCGCCGCACCGTCTTCCGCTGCGACTCGCCCGCCGACCACAGCCGGACCACTTCCCTGACCTCGACCACGTGCACCTCCCGGTAGGACACCGCACACCTCCTGCTCTCGCAAGAGGGCCGGCCTACCACATGAGGGTGGTCCCATCCGTGGCCAAAGCCTGGTCCCTAGCTCTGGCTAAACCCCCACCCTAGTGGGGGCATCCGCGTGGCCAACGACAGTACGGCGACGAATGGGATAGTACGCGCGCGAATGGGACAGGTCGGCGCCGTACCCAGGCCATTCGTCTGCGTACCTGCTCCATCCGGCTGAAAAGACCGCCCATCCGCCGGCCGGCCCAGCGGGTCGCCCGTCGAGGCGCCCGCTTCGCCGGGCCGCCTAGCATTCAGCGGGCCGAGGAGGCGGCTTCGCCGTCACCTCCCGTCCCTACACCAGCTCGTCCGGTCCTTACACGAGCTCGTCAGGCCACCAGCTCTTCGCGGCCTTGCCGGCGCCGGCGCCGGGGCGGCGGAAGAGCCGGCGGGCGATGTGCTCGCCGAGCTTGCGGTAGCTCTCCCACTGCGCCTCGTCGAAGAACTGGTCGCTGGTCGGCTCGTGCGGGAAGTTGGGGTGGGCGCGGTGGTACTCGAGGACGTCCGCTGCCTCGTCGCCGGTCAGGGAGGCCTTGATGTAGAGCAGGCGGCTGGGCGGGGCGGCGCCGTCGGTGTAGGTGATGCGGCCGAGGGCCGCGTGGGCCTTCGAGAAGCCGGTGTCGGGGTCGAGCCGCAGGTCCTCCAGCGTGCCGACCGTGCCGCGCATCCTGGGGTCGATCTCCGACTTCAGCTCCTCGTCGCTCAGGAACTTGACCTCGGCGCCGAAGTCGATGCGCGCCTTGCGCACCAGGTTCGAGAGGCCGCCGAAGGTGTAGCTGCCGTCCTGCTCGCCGTCGACGATGACGATCATCGGCAGCCGCCGGCGGATCAGCTCGTAGCCGGCCATGTTCTCGAAGTGGCCGCCGTCGGAGAGGTACCAGTGGCGGCGCGCCGTGCCGTGGAAGCGGGCGAGGAACTCGTCGAGCAGGAAGACCTGCACCGGGAAGAGGCGGGCGGCGAAGTGCTCGAGCCCTACCAGGAAGGTCGGCCGTACGGCGGCGCTGCGGGCGTCGACGGCGACGCCCGAGTCCCACCAGCGCCCGAGCCGCACGTTGCCGAAGCCGGAGAGAAGGCTCAGACCGAGACTGGTGCGCGCGCCGAGGCCGGTCGAGAAGGCGGCGCCCGAGATCCCCACCCAGTCCCCGAGCGGCAGCGTCTCGCCGGTGAACACGCGGTGGCCGGCGCCCTCGGCGCGCGGGTACTCGAAGACCCGGAACTCGCCTTCGGCCTGCGGGAACACGGTCACCTCCCGCCCCACCGGGTCGAGGCGGCCGAGCGGGATGATCGCGTGGTGATCGACGCCGCAGCTCATGCCGAAAGGCCCGAGGGCCAGGATGCTCCCCTTGCGGTCCTTCTGCTCGACCTGCGAGCGCCCGCCGACCGTCTCGTTGATGGTGACGTTGATGAAGTGGATCGGCGCCGCCTTGGTCGGCGGCGGCGGCCAGTAGCGCGCCAGGTCGCAGTCGTCGCCGCGGATGACCCGGGTGACGCTCTCGCTCCAGCGCCGCTTGTTGGAGGCGCCGAGGTAGGCGCGGGTGAGCCGCGAGCTGTAGAGCGACTGGTGCGAGGAGCGGTTGACGAAGGGGAAGGTCTGGCCGAAGAAGATCGAGAGCACGAACCCGGTCACCAGGCCGAGGAGCGAGAGCTGCCAGTCGCGGCCCTGCCGCAGCGGGAACCTCCCGGACGTGGCGCTGGCGCTCACCAGCGCCGCCGGCTCGCAGTCCTCCTCCAGGCGGACCTGCAGGCAGGAGCGTTCGGCCTGCTGCCACTCCGTGCTCCCGCGCGGCGCGCTCAACCGCCAGGCGACGGCGTGCGAGACGGCGTTGAGGGAGACGAGGATGACGGCCACCAGGACGAACGCGATGAAGCCGGCGATCAGGTTGACCGGCAGGCTCGGGCGCTTGTCGCCGCCCTTCGGGGTGAAGACCACGGCGAGCTTCCGCGCGTAGCCGACGAGCATCAGCAAGACCGAGTAGAAGCCGGCCAGCCAGCCGCTCCAGGGGTCGGGCCCGAGCAGGGCGACGTAGAGCGACTGCCCCGCCGAGTCGACGAGGGCCAGGGTCAGCAGGACGCCGGTGACCAGGAGCGCGCCGGTGAGGTGGGTGGTGAGCCACTGCCGCTCGGCGAGGTGGGCGTGGATGGCGCGGTCGAGCCGCCGCTCCTCGAGCGTCGGCATGGTGCCGCTCAAGGTGCTGTCGCGGGACTCGGCCCGCTCCTCCTCCCGCTCCGCCTGTCCGGCCCGCCGCCGCCCCTTGTGCACCGCGTAGCGCCACCAGAAGAGGGAGAGCGCGGCGGTCGCCGCCATCATCTGCGCGACGGCCTGCACCGCCGGCCGCCACGGCCCGCCGGCCACGACCAGGGCCGCGACCAGCACCAGGAGCAGGCCGGCGACCGGCGCGATCGCCGAGCGGTCCCAGAAGCGCGGCTTCGGCACCCGCCGCCGCGTGCGCCCTTCCTCGCTGCCGGCGAATTCCGGCCCGACGGGCTCGACCATCCAGTAGGCCCAGCCGAGGGGGAAGACGAAGAGGGCGAAGGCGAGCAGCGGCAGGAGCAGCCACGGGCTCCACCAGAACCCGCCGTGGAGGGCGAACGCCTGCCCCAGCCCTTCGGGCAGCGCGGCGGCCACCCGGTTCATCCCCGGCCGCGCCGCCTGCAGGCCGGCGAAGACGGTGAGCAGGAAGGTGAGCAGCACGATCTGGATCGCCACCCAGTTGCGCAGCACCGCCGCGCCCCCCTGCAGCAGGTCGCCGGCGCCGTTGGGCGAGAGGTAACGGCCGTTCTCGCGCAGGTAGCGCAGCACGTTGCGGCCGTCCGCGTTGGCGCCGCGCAGGACGTTGGCAACGTCGCCGGGGCCGCTGACGAAGCGGCGGGTCCAGAGCCGGCCGAGGAAGCTGCCGAAGTAGCCGCCGCCCGAGACCGTGGAGAGGAAGTCGATGCGCTCGAGGACCCGCCGCCCCTTCTCCGCCGGCCCGGCCTCCGCGTCGAGATCTGCGATGCCCTGGAAAAGGCCGAGGTCGATGGTGGCGGCACGGATGCCGCCGCCGGAGAGGCCGACGCCGACGCGCCCGCTGTCCGGGTCCAGCCCCACCTCCCGGCGTCGCCCGCTGGTCAACTTCCACTCCCGCTGCCAGAGCGGGCGCGGGTAGGCGCGCTCGTAGCGGCTGCCGGGCGGCGGGGCGGCGCTCTCGGGCACGTCGCCGGCGCCGGTCGTCTCCGGCTCGACCGTGTCGATCGGCAGCCGGGCCAGCGGCTCCGCCGCGACGCCGACGGCGCGGAGGAAGGCGCAGATCCAGAAGACGATGAGGAGGACCCAACCGAGACGCAGGCCGGCGGCGGCGCGGCCGGCGTCGGCCTGGAGCAGGCCGGCGACGAGCACACCCGCCGCCGCGGCACCGAGGACCGCGACGGCCCAGCTCAGCCGCCAGCCCCAGCGCACCGCCCGCGGCAACTTCTTCTTGGGCTCGGCCGGCGGCGCCACGTTGACCGGCCAACGCGGCCGCCACGCCCAGAGGGCGGCGGTCAGGAAGGCGACGGCGGCGAGCGCGCCCCACTTGACCCGCGTCGCGAGGTTCATCTGCTCGATCGCCGAGGCGAGGTCGAGGCCGGGGAAGCGGAAAGTCACCAGCAGGCGCGAGAGCAGGCGGTTCTCGATCGCGTCGGCGGCGACCGCCGCCAGGGCGAGCGCCGTGCCGATGCCGACCCAGAGCCACCACCGCCGCTGCCCCTCGCGCAGCCCGCTGGGCTGCCGCGGCCCCAGCAGGCGCAGGTTGGCGAGCAGCAGGACCATCCCGACGACGAGGACGAGGTAGGCCGGCAGCAGCGCCCAGTCGCGACGCACCATCGCCGCCGCCACCTCCGGCGCGCAGGGCGGATGGGTGAGGTCCCAGGCGAGCTCGTCGGCGCCGCGCGCCAGCCCGACCCGCGCCACCAGGTTCTTGAGGTCGAGCTGCGCGCAGTCCGCTCCCCCCGCCGCCTTCGCCTCTTCGCCGCTCTGCACGATCGCCCAGGCGGCGAGCAGCGTCGCCAGGGTGGCGATCATCACCAGGACGGCGACCCATTTGCGCGATTGCAGGCGTTTGACCATGAGGAGGTCTCCCAGTCGTCAGCGACCGCGCGCCTGCGGCGCGCGGGTCTCCCGCGCCAGGCGGTCGAGCTCGGGGGTCTTCCAGGGGGTGGCGAGGACGGCGTCGATCAGGCTGCGAGCCGGCGCCCGTTGGCCGAGCGCCAGGTGGACGCGGGCGAGGAGGAGCTTCGCCTCGGCGCCGGGGCGGAGGCGGTGGTTCGCCTCGGCCAGCGCCAGGAGCCGCGCGTCCGCCTCGCCGCGACGCAGGCGGTGCTCGACGAGGTGCCCGACGGCGGCCTCCGGGTAGAGGGCGTACTGGGCGTCGAAGCGGCGCGCCGCTTCCGCGTCCAGGGCGGCGGCCGCGCCGGGGTCGGACGGCGCGAGGACGCCGGCGAGCGCGCTCAGCAGCTCGGGACGCGGCGCCCGCGCGACGACGCGCCTGTAGCGCGCCACCGCCTCGTCGCTGCGCCCGAGGAGGTGGAGCGCCTCGGCGAGGTGCTCCTCGATCAGCCACCAGCCGGAGTAGGCGCGGTCGGCGCGCTCGAAGCGGCCGAGCGCCGCGGCGGCGTCGCCGCGCTCGAGGTCGAGCACGCCGCGCTGCAGCTCGAGCCAGGCGTACGGGCGCATCTCCTTGGCCGTCAGCTGCTCCTGCGCCTCGGCGTACAGCCGCTCGGCGCCGGCCGCGTCACCGGTCTTGGCGGCCAGGAACGCCAGGCGCGCCAGGTGGTCCCAGCTCCGCTCCAGCCGCAGCGCCTCCGCGTAGCCGCGCCGGGCGTCCCGGTAGCGCCCCTCCTGGAGGTCGAGGTCGGCGGCGAGGGCGCGGGCCCGCGGGTCCGCCGGGTTGGCCAGCCGCGCCAGGTCCTGCCGCGCCGCGGGCAGCCGGTGCAGCGCGGCGTGGAGCTGCGCGCGGAGGAGGACGAGGTCGGGCGCCGGGCCGAGGGCGGCGTGGGCGCACTCGATCGCCTCTTCCGCGGCCCGCAGCTCGGCGAAGTCGCCGCTCAGTGTCGCATAGCGGTAGTGCTGCACGGCGAGCCGTGCGGCCGCGGCGGCGTCGGCCGCCGGGTCGCCCGCCGCCGCCTCCAGCTCGCCGATCCGCTGCGCCAGCGCGGCGCGCTCGCGGTCGTAGTCGGTGGCGGCCGGCTCCGCCGTGCCGTCCGGCGGGACCGCCGCCAGGACGGCGGCGAGCGCGACGACCGCCCAGCCGGCTACCACGGGTCCGCCAGGTAGGGGAAGCGGGCGAGGAACGGCTTGTCGTTGCGCAGCGGGTTGGGCGGCGTCTTGGGCTCGATCTTTACGCTGTTCCAGAGCGCCTGGCTGCCGAGGCTCTCCAGGGTGCAGGGCTTGCCGCCGCAGCCCGCCTTCATGTCGAGGAATACCGAGAGGAAGCGCGTTGCCACCTGGTCCTCCGGCCGCCGCCCGAAGGGCCAGCTGCCGGTGGTGTCCATGTCGATGGCGCAGACGTTGGGGATGAAGATCTCGACCGCTTTCTTGGGGCGGATCGGGAGCTTCTTCGGGTTCCAGGAGGCGTCCGGCATGTTCAGCTCCTGGAACAGGCACTTCTTGACCCGCCGGAAGGCGGGGATGGCCCAGCGGTAGGTCTCGACCCGGGAGACCGGCGAGTCGTCGTGGTCGAAGCAGGTGCCGAGGCCGAGGGCGGAGACCGAAGGACCGAACCCCCAGCCGAGGTGGGCGAAGCGGGTGACGAAGTCGCGCGCCAGAAGCTGGTTGTTGGCGCCGAGCTGCCGGCTGTCCGCACGCTCGTTCAAGGCGGCGTCGGCGAACGGCACGCCGTCGGTGTCGACGAGCTTGTACTTCTGCAGCTCGGGGTCGTCGCGCGACTCGATCCGCCCGTGCGCGTTCTGGCCGTCGTCGGGGATCGCCTCGATCTTGCGCGCCGCCTTGAGCACCCAGCTCTCGCCCCAGGCGCTGACGACGCGGTCGGTCTTGGGCGCCCGGGTCACGAACGCCAGCGGCAGCTCCAGGATGATGGCGTTGATGTTGCGCCCGGCCTGCGCGTCGCGGCCGCTGTAGACGAAGCGGTAGTTGCCGTTGCGGTCCTTGGCGAAGCGGTCGCCCTGCCAGGTCGGCTCGCCCCCCGGCAGCGGCTTCTTGACCCCCTCGCCGAGCTTCGGGTTCTTGGGGTCGAAGTTGAAGAGCGCGTTGCCTTCGAGCTCGATCAGCGTCTTCGGGATCTCCAGCTCGCGCCGGTCGGTGCGGGCCTGCGGCACCTTGTAGAACTGCGGCGCGTAGTTGATCGAGCGGAAGAACCCCGGCAGATCGTTGAAGAAGGCGTCGTCGCGGCCGCCGATGTAGACCTGGATCGTGTGCCCGCCGGGCGAGCGCACGGTCTCGACCTTGTTGGTCGCCAGGAGCTTCGAGAAGTCGCCGCCGGGGAAGCCGCGGAAGTCGACCTCCGCCCGCCGGTCCGGGCGGCGGACCTTGACGCGCACCTCCGCCGGATCGAGCGCGGCGAAGCGGCGCTTGACGGCGCGGGCGTGCATGTGGAGCGCGGTCAGGCTGTGGTCGTCGCGCAGCGAGGCGACGCGCGGGTCCGGGTCGAGCAGCAGCCGGTAGAGCAGGTCGGCGTCGAAGACCCCGGTCTTCGGCACCGGCGCGAAGGTGAGGGCGACGACCACCTTCTCGCCGCCGCGCTTGTCGCCGCTGGGGAAGCCGAAGAAGTCGTAGAGGTCGGCGGCGCTCAACGGCACGTCCGCGAAGATCGAGTTGACCGCGTTGGGGTCGTTGTGGTCCGCGGGCGCCGCGGGCCCGACGCCGAGGAGCAGGGCGAGCGCCGCCAGGGCGGCCGGCGCGAGGAGTGTGCGTGGGGTAGTCATGGCGGTGCCTCCGCTAGCGGGTGCTTCTGAGGATCACGTCGGCGGCCTTCTCGCCGATCGTGTAGACCGAAGAGACGATGAAGAAACCGGGGATCTTGGGGAAGACCGAGGCGTCGACGATGCGCAGGCCGCGGGTGCCGTGGACCTCGAAGTTGCTGTTGACGACGCCGCCCTGGTCGCGGTCGCCGACCGGGCAGGAGCAGGAGGCGTGGTGCCCCCAGGCGTTCTCGCGCACGAACTTGCACAGCTCGGAATCGCTCTGGACGGCCTCGCCGGGCAGCTCCTCCTCGGCGATCAGGCCGCGGCGCTTGAGCGGCGCCGTCAGCTTGCGCACGAACTTGACCCCTTCGACGATCGACTGCAGGTCCTCGCCGCCCTCGTCGCTGCCCTCCTCGAAGTAGTGGAAGCAGACCGCCGGCATGTCGCGCGGGTCGGCGGAGCGCAGGCGCACCGTGCCGGCGTTGTTCTTGGTGTGCGCCTTGAGGATCGCCCAGGTGAGGTAGTTGAGGTGCTGGGCGAAGAGCGCCGAGTAGCCCGGGAAGTAGCCGCGGAAGAGGCCGAGCAGCGCGAAGCAGAAGAGGTCGGGCAGCGGGCGCTCGGGGAAGGAGCGCTTGACCACCGCCAGCACCGCGCCGTTGGTGGTGTAGACCCCCTTGCGCTGCGTCTTCCACTGCTCGTGCTGCGGGTCGCCGGCGGCGAACTTGGCGCCCTCCAGCACCCACCAGGCGTCGAAGTTCATGCGGTTGACGACGCCGACCTCGTAACGGTCCTGGAGGTTGCTGCCCACCCCCGGCAGGTCGACGCGCAGCGGGATGCCGTGCTTGGCCAGCTCCGCCGCCGGGCCGATTCCCGAGAGCATCAGGAGCTGCGGCGTGTTGTAGGCGCCGCCGGCCAGGATCACCTCGCGCGTCGCCGTCGCGCGCCGCAGCTCGCCGGGATCGGCGCTCGGGTTTCTGGCGGCGCGGTAGAGCCGCGCCCCCTTGAGGTACTCGACGCCGGTCGCGCGGTTGCCGTCGTCGAAGAGGACGCGCGTGGCCAGTGCGTCGAGCTCGACCGTCAGCCGGCCGCCACTGCTCTTCTCGACCTCGCGCACCCGCTCGCGGGCGCCGTAGCGGGCGTGGCGGTGGGTGGCGAGCGGCGGGTAGCGGATGCCGGTCGAGTTCCCCTGCACCAGCCGCCAGTCGTTGGGGTCGCCCTTGCCCTGCACGAACCACTTGATCCGCTCGATCAGCGAGCCGCCCAGCTCCTCGACCTCGGCGGCGGCGGAGTCGATGAGGGTGGTGACCAGCTTCTTGTCGTCGAACGCCGCCTCCGGGATCGCCTTCTCGGTGTGCAGCCAGCCGCCGAAGCCGTGGCGGGTGGGGTTGATGCCGAGCTTGGCGATGGCGCGCCAGGCCTTCCGGTGGTGGCAGTCCTCGAGGCGCTGGAAGTACTTCCGCATGTTGCCCGAGGCCCAGGAGCTGTCGCCGGTGAGCACGGCGAGCTCGTCCCAGTCGGCGTTGTGCGGGTAGACGGTGATCATGGCGTTGTGGGCGGTGCAGCCGCCCAGGCAGCCCGAGCGCGGGTAGAGGACGCCGTCCACCCGCCGGCCGTCGAAGTCCTCGCGGTACTTGGGGTCCAGGCGCTGGACCGCGTCGTCGGCGTAGTGGCGGACGAAGAAGTCCCAGCGCAGCGCGTCGTTCTCCGAGGCGAAAGGGTGGAAGACCGGCACCTGGTAGTCGTCCGGCAGGCGGTCGCCGTCCGGCTGCGCCGGATCGCCACCCTGGAGCTCGAGCGGGTCGCCGCCCGCTTCGAGCAGCAGGACGCGGCGCCCTTCCTCGGCCAGGCGGGCGGCGACGGTGCCGCCGCCGGCGCCCGAGCCGACGACGACGTACTCGTACTCGGCGCTGCGGTCGGAAGGCGTGCTCATGCGCGTCGTCCCCGGCTCAGAACGTCTTGACGAACTGGATCAGGGCCTCCTTGTCGGCGTCGCTCAGCCCCGGCTCCCCCTCGCTCGCAGGGAGGAAGCTGGTGCCGAAGTAGTGCCCGCGGTTGACCACGAAATCGGGGCACTTGTTGACCTCGAGGAGCTTGGGCACCAGGTTGCGGAAGACCTTGCGCGCCTCCTCGTCACTGGAGCCGCGCGGCAGCGCCTTGAGGTCCCGCTTGATGCGCAGCAGCAGAGCCAGCACCTGCGGCTTCTTCTGCAGGTCGATGTTGGTCAGCAGGTTGACCGGAGTCCCCTTGGGGATCGGCCCCAGCTCGATGCCGCCGCCGCCGAAGACGTTGGGGATCAGGCGGTCGAGGAGGCCGGTGAGCGGCGCCAGGAAACCGGGCAGGAAGCCGGCGCTCGCCCGCAGGTAGCTGCGCTCGGTGGTGACGTCGATGACCCCCGGGTGCGAGTGGCCGGAGACCGTCTGGTAGCTCTGCTTCCCCTCGCGCCGCGACGGCCAGAGCATCTTGCGGATGCCGTCCTCGAAGCCCGCCATGCGGTCGGCGACCGAGCCGCTCCAGTAGAACTGGCCGACCGTGTTGTTGAGCAGGTAGGGCGAGGTCGACCACAGGCTGATCAGCGACGCCGGCCGGGTGTAGCCGCGGCCGCCGGCGGGCATCGTGTAGAGGTAGGGCTCGCCGCTGTACGGCCGGTGAACCATGACCTTCCCTACCGAGGGCAGGCTCTTGTAGGACGCGGACGAGAAGTTGTCCCAGATGTTGTCCTCGATGGCGTTGGTGGCGAGCGGGCTGCAGGCGTTGGTCTGCAGCAGCGTCACCGGCACGCGCAGCTCGGTCGAGAGGAAGTTGTCCTCCAGGAAGTCCTCGGCGAGGACGATCTCGCGCATCGCGGTCCTGAACTCCTCGGTCTTCGTCCAGCGCCAGTAGTCGTTCCAGCAGTCGAGGTAGTTGGGGCCGACGCACCCGTTGTCGGGGAAGAAGTTGGTGGCCGCCTTGGGCGGCAGCTTGCTCGAATGGCAGCGGGCGCAGCGCTCGGCGAAGACCTCCTTGCCGCGGGTCAGCGCGCCGCCGCCGGCCAAGTAGGCGCTCCCTCCCGGGGCGTTCTTCAGGTAGTCGGGCTTGGCGGTGGCGAGGAAGAAGAGCGCGGTGTCCGGCGTCTGCAGCTCGTTGGCGCGCCAGTAGGAGGAGTTGCGCCGCGCGTCGGCGATCTTGATCGGCGTCACGTCCGGGCCGCCGACCATCGGGATGAAGTGCAGCAGCCACTCCTCGCTGAACATGCCGATGTTGATGAAGACGCGGTTGAGCGCCCCCAGGGCGCCCACCGAGTCGGCGCCGTCCTTGAGGACGCGCGGCGTGAACACCGTGTCCGGATCGCGGTAGTACTTGGCGAGCGGGCTCCCGGCCGGGACGAAGTCGTTGAACTGCCGGTTGTCGCGGCCGCCGCCGTCGAGCTTTTCCTTGCCCCAGCGCTCGGCGTTCGCCAGCCGCGCGCCGACGTTGTAGACCGCGTTCATAGTGCGCGGGTTGTTGATCATGTCGGAGGAGACGAGCGAGGTGTCGAGCGCCCCCGGGCGGGAGGTGTGGAAGAGCTGGAAGATGTAGTTGTCCGACTTCTTCTGCTGCGGGTCGCGCTCGACGCCCGGCTGCAGGGAGTCGTCGGGGGGCCAGAAGAAGATGCGGTCGGTCCAGAAGTACTGGGCGCCGGGGTTGTTGTTGAGGTTCGCCCAGGTCGGGTTCTCGGGGTCGGCCGGCGGGTTCGTGGGGTTGGGCCCGACGTGGCAGAAGCCGCAGGACATCCCGACCCGGTAGGGCTTCACCAGCTTCTCGCGGTTGTAGTAGTCGGGGTCGGTGTAGTACTTCTCGGCGTCCCACTCCTCCGCGGCCTTCTCGTCGAACGCCGGGTTGGGGAAGAGGCGCAGGCCGACGACGCCGGTGGCGTAGCCGTAGTAGGAGCCGACCGGCAGGTGCGCGCTGCCGCGGGCCCCGGTCTTGACGCCCGGGTACTTGGTCTCGTTCTCGAAGGGATCGGGCGGGCAGCCGGGCCCTGCCTTGCGCACGTCGAGCCAGAGGTCGAAGCGGTCCTTGTTCGGCCCCTTGGCCTCCTCGAAGCAGGGCTCGTTGACCAGCCCCAGGTACTCCCAGCGGTTGTGCCGGCCGTAGCGCAGGCTGGGGTGGCTGGAGAGCGTCTTGACGAAGTCGAGCGCGTTCACGCTGCGGCGCGAGATCTCGTCCCAGAAGCGGTCGTTGCCGCCGCTCCAGACGATCCAGTTGTTGCGCCCCCGCGCCACCGCCTTGACGGCGTCGGCGGCGGAGATGCCGGGCACGTAGGGGTCGAGCGCGGCGCGCAGCGCCTCGGGGTCGTGCGTGGCGCCGTAGTCCATGTCGTGGAAGTAGTCCTCGTCGGCGCCGCGCAGGCTCTCCGGCTCGCGGTCCGCCGCCGCCGCCTCGTCGAGCACCGTGCCCGGCTCCGGCTTCCGGTGGTCGAGCCAGAAGCCGGCGGCGAGCGCCGCCACTACCGCCACCACCACCAGGGCGACAACGATCAGGGCTTTCTTCACCGGGATCCCCCCTTCGGTTCGAGTGCTGCGTCGGTTTGGGCGGCCGCCGCGGGCAGGCTGTCGATCTTGCGCCGCAGCTCGCGGACGAGGCCGGCCGTCGTCGGCAGGGCCGGGGCCTCCTCGTCGAGCACGCCCGAGAAAGCGGCGCCGAGGTGCCGCCGGCCCTCCGGCCCGAGCAGCGCCAGCAGGCGCTCGGCGCCGTCGAGCCGCCCCCAGAGGTAGTCGTTCTCGCGCTTGTCGCGGGCGAAGAAGGCGGCGAAGTGGCCGAGCGCCACCCCTTCGAGCTTCTCGGCCGCGATGCCGCCGCCGAGCGCGACGGCGTCGTCCGGGCTGATGCGGTAGACGTTGATCTCCTGGATCTCGCCGACGTCTCCCAGGCTGCGCAGCGGGTAGACGAGGGCGTCCCAGAAGGGGAAGCCGAGGTACTGGACGAGGACGCGCTCGCGCGCCACCGGCTCCCAGCCGCCCGTCAGGTCGCGGAAGACCGCGTAGAGCTTCGCGCGGATCGCGTCGCGGCGGCCGCCGACGTGGCTCACCAGCGCCTCCTCGAGCCTGTCGAGCGCCCCGGCGTGCTCGCCGGCCCAGGCCGCCGCGGCAGCCGACAGCGCCGCGCCGCCGGCCCAGGGATCGACGGTGCCGCACAGCCCGGCGAGCTCCTGCTGCAGGGCGGCCGGCAGGTCGCGGCCCTGGATCACCGCCGACAGCTCCTCGACGACCTCCTGGAGCCGCGCTTTCGCGGCGTCGAGGTCGGCGCGGTCGGGGTGCGCGCCCGGCGCGATCTCGGCGTAGAGCGAGTCGACGGCGTCCTCGACGAAGCGGAGCTGGCGGCGGCTGTAGCCCAAGTCGAGCGCGGCGACGAAGCGCTCCTGCGCCGCGCGGTCGGCGGCGTCGCCGATCAGGCGGTGGCGCCCGGCCCAGCCGCGCACCGCCGCGGCGACGAAGAGGGCGTGGTTGCTCTCGGGCGGGAAGGCACAGCGGCGCGCGAGCACGGAGCCGAGCTGGTCCACGACCGAGTGGACGCGGATCTGGAAGTAGCCCTCGTAGAGGAGCGGCGAGGTCTCCCGCACCAGCTGGTCGAGGAGCTGGCGCTTGCCGGCGATCGAAGCGAGGGGCGGCAGCGGCTGGCTGGGATCGAGGCCGGCGCGGTCGGCGAGCACGTCGCTCACCGCCGGCGTCGAGCGCGCGATGACGTCCTTGAGCCGCGCCACGCGGGCGTTGAAGCTCTGCACCCGCCCCAGGTCGTCGGCGATCGGCTCGTAGCCCGAGATCGTCGAGAGGCCGCCCCAGATCGTGCCCACGAACCCCGGCTCGCGGCCGGGCGCGGCGCCCGGCGGCCGGCCCGGGTCGGGCTGCAGGTAGAGCAGCAGGCGCTTGGCCTCGCGCGCCGAGGGGCGGGAGACGATGTCGGCGATGGTCAGGCCGAAGGGGTAGTTGTCGAGCACGCCGCCGTCCACGAAGTAGGTCTCGGCGACGTCCGCGTCCTCCAGCTCGTAGAGGCGGAAGAACTGCTCGGCGATCTCGCGCAGCCGCTCGTCGCTGACCCCGGCGACGTTCTTCTGGATGTTGCGCAGGTTGATCGGCGGGAAGGCGCCCGGGAACGAGGAGGTGGCACGCGCGGCGAAGGCGAGGACCGGGTCGTCCTCGGGGCCGAAGTCGTCGGCGGACGGCGTGCCGTCGGGGCGGCGAGCGTAGCGGAAGGAGAGCACGCCGCGATGCTGCTTCTCGATCGCCGCCGCCGGGTCCCCCACCGGCACGTGGCGCGCCAGGCCGTAGAAGTCGGTGGCGGTGACGAAGAGCCGCAGCTCGTGGCCGCGCGGCACCAGCGACAGCTCCTGCTCGTGCCGGTTCATCTCGGTCAGCGCCTCGTGGATCCAGCGGAACATCAGGTCGCCCGAGAGCGGCGGCCGGGCCTTGCCGAACGGCAGGCCGACGGCCAGCCGCACCAGGCGCAGGAAGCCCTGGAAGCGGCCGCCCAGCAGGCGGTTGATGTCCCCCTTCTCCAGCCAGAGGTCGCGTAGCGAGTCCTGCGGCAGGTCGTGGGCCAGGGCCTTGGCCAGGAAGACGCCGTTGATCCCACCGGCCGAGGTGCCGGCGATCGAGTCGACGAGGACGCGCGTCTGGACGCCGTCCCGGCGCTCGAGGTCGGCGAGGGCCGCGTGGTAGGCGCGGATGCCCGGCGGCAGCTCGTCGGCCGGCACGTCGGCCTCCAGGGCGCGCGAGGCGAGCACCAGGTTGTGCAGCTCGCGGGTGATGCCGTGCATGTAGATGGCGAGCGAGACGCCGCCGTAGCAGACCAGTCCGAGACGCAGCTCGCGGGTCGGCGCCGCCGGCCGGTAGGGGACGTCGGTCAGCTCCTGCCGCTGCTGCCGCGCTTCCGGGGATGACGGGGGCGGCAGGGTGGCGGCCGACACCGCGCCGCGGGCCAGGAGGAGGAGAAGGCAGGTGCCGAGGAGACAACGAGACCGCATGGCTGGTCCTCTCCGCGATGAGACGCCGGCCGCGCCACCGCCGGAGCGGCCTACTGCTTAGGCTGTCTGCCCGAATTGACCGTTACATCATATCAGCAGGAACGTCGCGGCAGGGTGGGGAGAGGAGAGCCGAGCCGGCGCCCTCGCGGGCGCCGGCCCTGAACATACAGCCCTACATCCGGGTGCTGGGCGGGGTCGCGGCGCGGGCGCCGGCGAGCTGGACCTCGATCAGCCGGTCGAGGGTGGCGATGTGCTGGCGCTGCTTGGCCAGGAGCTCGCGGACCAGCTCCTTGCTGTCCTCGGGCAGGTCGGTGTTGCGGAGCGCCTCCTCGTACTCCTTGAGGCCGTGCTCCTCGCCCTCCTTGAGGGACTTGAGGGCCGCGGCGTCGCCGAGCAGGTTGGCGGTCCCCTGCACCAGCTTGGCGAAGCTGCCCCAGGGCCCGGAGTCGGCGGGCGGCCGGCCCTCGTGGCGCTCGACGTGGTGCCAGAGGCGGTCGGCGGCGCTGTCTTTCCGGAAAGTGCAAGCGACGTGCCCCCGCCCCCCGCGGTAGGATCGGCCGGGACGATGGACGCGGTACGGCGCTACGACGTGGTGGTGCTCGGCGGGGCCTTCAGCGGCGCCTCGGCCGCGCTCCTGCTGCGCCGCGACCACCCACACCTCTCGGTCCTGATCGTCGAGAAGCAGGAGGCCTTCGACGCCAAGGTCGGCGAGGCGACGACCGAGATGTCGGGCATGTTCTTGACCCGGCGCCTCGCCCAGTGGCGGCACCTGGAGAACGAGCACCTGCCCAAGGAGGGGCTCCGCTACTGGTTCTCGAACGACCGGGTCTCCGGCCACGCCAACGCCAGCGAGACCGGACCCTACCTGCGGAGCACCGTCCCCTCCTTCCAGCTCCGCCGCGACACCCTCGACGAGCACCTCCTCGCCTCCGCCGTCGCCGAGGGGGCGGAGCTGCGCCGCCCGGCGCGGGCGCGCGAGGTGGAGCTCGGCGACCACGACCACCGGCTGACCATCGAGTCCGCCGAGGGCGTCGAGACCGTCGTCTGCCGCTGGCTCCTCGACGCCACCGGCCGCGCCACCTTCCTCGGCAAGCGGCTGGGGCTCGTCGAGCGCAACGAGGAGCACCCGACGGCCGCCGTCTGGGGGCGCTGGCAGGGCGTGCGCCACGTCGACGACCTGGCGGCGCGCGGGCCGCTGGCGCTGTCGCGCGGCAACGTCGGCTCCCGCCGCCTGGCCACCAACCACTACATGGGGTTCGGCTACTGGATCTGGGTCATCCCGCTGGGCAACGGCGAGACCAGCATCGGCGTGGTCTACGACCGGCGCATCCACGCCCTCGACCAGGGGCGCGACCGCGAGACCGACTTCGTCGCCTTCCTACGCGCCATCCCGGCCCTCGCCGAGCTGATCGAGGGAGCGCGGCTGCGCAGCGAGGACCTGCGCGGCTACTCCTATCTCCCCTACGTCAGCCGCCAATACATGGGCCCCGGCTGGGCGCTCCTCGGCGACGCCGCCGCCTTCCTCGACCCCTACTACTCGCCGGGCCTCGACCACGCCTCCTTCACCGTGGACGCGACGGTCGGGATCGTCGGCGCCCAGACGGCCGGCGAGGACGTGGCGGCGCGCGTCGCCGAGCACAACGCCGCCTTCCAGCGCTCCTACTGGCGCTTCTTCCGCGCCGCCTACAAGGACAAGTACTTCTACATGGGGGAGCACGACCTGCTGTCGGCGTCCTTCCTCATCGACACCGCGCTGTACTACCTGTTCGTGGTGATCCCGGCCTACAAGCTCCACGGCCGCTTCCACTGGCAGCCGGTGCTCGGCCCCAAGCCCGCCCTCTTCAGCTACCACCTGATGCGGCTCTACAACTGGCGCCTGGCGAAGATCGCCCTCGCCCGCCGCGCCGCCGGCGAGGCCGGCCGGCGCAACGACGGCCGCCGCGTCGCCGCCTTCTACAACCTCGGCTTCGCCCCGGTGCGCATGGCGGCGCGCGGGATCAGGCTCTGGCTGGCGGCGGAGGTCGACTACCTGCGGCTGGCGGCGAAGCTCGCCTGGCGGCGGGTCCCGATCGTTACGCCCGAGCCAGCCGTCCGTCCAAATCCAGGTCCGTAGCCACCCCCTGCATCGCCGCGAGCACGTTGCCGACGTGCTCCCAGAGGCCGAGCTGGCCCGCGAAGCAGGCGCCGGAGAAGTCGGCGGTGGCCTCCTCGACGTGCGGGCGGTCGACGCCGGCGGCGAAGGCCTTCTCCTTCCACCGCTTCTGGATCGACTTGACCTCCACCTCGCGCACGTCCTTGCTCGGGCGGACGAGGGCGGCGGCGATGATCAAGCCGGTCACCTCGTCGCAGGCCAACAGCGCGTAGTCGATCGGGCGCGCGCGCTCGACGCCGGTCCCCGGCGTGTTGTGGGAGAGGATCGCCTGCACCACGGTCTCCGGGCACCCCCGCTGGCGCAGGACCGGGGCCCCCTCGGCCGGGTGCTGCTCGAGCGTCGGGTGGATCTCCCAGTCCCAGTCGTGGAGGAGCCCGGCGAGCCCCCAGGTCTCGGGGTCCTCGCCCAGCCGCGCGGCGTAGCCGCGCATCGCCGCCTCGACCGACAGCATGTGCCGGCGCAGCCCCGCCGCCTGCACGCTCTCCTGCACCAGCTGCCACGCCGCCTCGCGGTCCATCGCGCCTCCTCCCGCGGGCAAGGATAGCGCGCGCGGACGCGTGCTACGCTGCCTCAAATTCCGTTCAAGAGGAGGGAACCATGAGAGGGAACGCGTTCGTTCTCGTCGCGCTGGCCGTGCTCTGCCCGCTTGCCGCAGCCAGCGCCGCCCCGTCCGCCCGCAAGGCGGAGCTCCTGGCCCGCGCGCCGCGCCTCCAGGCGACGCCGGCCGCCGCCAAGGCCGGCGGCTCGCCCGTCGTCGACTGCACTAAGGGAGACAGCCTGCAGGCGGCGATCGACAAGAGCGTCGACGGCGACGTCCTCGAGGTGCGCGGGCTGTGCAACGAAAACGTCAAGGTGCTGCGCAAGCGGCTGACCCTGCACGGCCTCGATCCCCTGACCGACGGCATCGCCGGCGTAGTCACTCCACCGGCCAACGCGGCGCTCGAGGTCTGGTACTCGGACGGCCTGCGCGTCGAGAACCTCTCCTTCGTCCATCCCACCGGCCACGGCCTCGGCCTCTGGTACTCCCTGATCGAAGCGATCAACTGCCGCATGGTCGGCAACCCGGCCAACGGCGTCCATGTCTCCGTCAGCAGCTTCCTCAACGCCACCGAGCTGACGCTGTCGGACAACGGCCAGTCGGGCCTCTTCGTGCAGCGCAATGCCTCGGGGTTCTGCCGCGGCTGCCAGGTGCACAACAACGTCGTCGCCGCCGCGACGGCCAACGGCGGCAGCGTGCTGTCGCTGCTCGACAGCGTGGTGACGGGCCTGCGGGGAGTGCGCGCCATCAACAATTCCTATGCCGACATCGACTGCGTGAGCGAGGACAACCCCGCCTACTCCTGCAGCCTCAACGTCACCCGCACGGCGGGCGCGGCCTTCTCGCACGGGATCGCGGCGATGTTCGGGGCCGGGCCGTTCGCCGGGCAGTTGCAGGCGGGTGACCACGGGGAGATCCTGGTGTACGGCGCGCAGCAGACCTCGACCGGCGTGGGGCCGTCGGGCAACCCGCTCCCCAACGTCCTCGACGCCTTCTCGACGCTCAGCGCCGACCCCTCTCCCGAGAACGGCCTGGAGAGCCAGCTCACGGGGCACACGGTGGTGAGCACCTTCTCGCGCGCCCTGCTGCGCGGCGCCACGACCGTCAACGGCACCCTCGCCTGCGACAGCGCCGGCGACGCCTGGAAGGACCCCGGCGTGACCGTCACCGGCGGCCCCGTCACCGGCTGCGAGCACGTGCCCTGACCGGCGCCGGGTGGAGGCTCTGCTAGCGTAGGAGCATGCGCGCTTCACGCTCTCTTCGGCTGGCAGCTTTCGCGTTCCTGAGCGCCGGCGTTGCCCTCGGCGCCCCGCAGCCGGCGGCGCAGGTCGCGCCGCGGGTCGAGCCGGACCCGGCGCCGCCGGCGGACGCCCGCGCCGGGGAGCTGACGACCGTCATCGAAGCGGTCTTCGACGCCTTCACCAACAACAGCCCGGCGCTGACCCGGGACGGCAAGAGCGTCCTCTTCGTGTCGAACCGCGACGGCCTGCCGCAGCTCTACCTCGCCCCCGCCGACCAGCCGGAGGCGCCGGCGAGGCGGCTGGTGCGCACCGGCGAGCGGGTCGCAAACCCCGTGGCCCTGCCGGACGGGCGCTCGCTCCTCTTCCAGTCCGACCGCGGCGCCGACGAGAACTGGTCGATCTACCGGCTCGACCTCGCCGGCGGCGAGCCGGTGGAGCTCACCTCGGCCGAGCGGCTCAACCGGGACTTCCCCTTCGTCGCCGACGGCATGCCCGACCGCATGGTCTTCTCGGCCCGCCAACATGCCGAGCCGACGACGACGGTCTACGTGCAGGCGCTCGGCCCCGGAGCGGCGGCGCGGGGCGTCTACACCGACCCGGTCTTCGGCGTGGTCGCGGGCCTCCGCCGCGACGGCCGCCAGGCGATCTACGTCCGTGTCCCGACCGGGACCGAGAACACCCTGCTCCTCCTCGACCTCGAGACCGGCAAGGCGCGCGAGCTCTACCCGCCGCAGGGCAGGAAGGTGGCGATCCACAACGCCGGCTTCTCGCCCGACGGGCGGCGGGTCTACGTGGCAACCGATGGCGGCGGCGAGGAGGCCCTGCTGCTCGCCCTCGACGCCGAGAGCGGCCGCGAGCTGGCGCGCTACGTCGAGACCGACCCGCCGACCGCCGCCGTCTCCGAGCTCTTCGCGAGCGACGAGCGGCTGGCGATCCTCGTCGACGCCGGCGACCACACCGAAGCAAAGGTCCTCGACGCGGCGACCCTGCGCCCGCAGGTCGAGGCCGATCTGCCGCTCGGCTCGGGCGGCATCGGCGACTTCAGCCAGGACGGCACCTGGTTCCCGGTCTCCTGGTCGACGCCCGACGTGCCGGGGGACCTCTTCGCGGTCGAGGCGGCGAGGGGGAAGGCGCGGCCGCTGCGCCACGAGCAGCGCCCGACGCTCGCCCGCCTGCCGGCGATCGAGACCACGCTCACGGAGACGCGGGCCTTCGACGGCGGCCGCATCCCGCTCCTGACCTACGTGCCGGCCGGAGCCGCCGGCCGCAAGCTGCCGGTCGTCGTCTCCTACCACGGCGGGCCCGCCGGCGTCTCGCGGGCGCGCTGGAGCACGGTGATCCGCTATTTCACCGCGCTGGGCTACGCCGTCGTCGAGCCCAACGTGCGCGGCTCGGGCGGCTTCGGCCGCGCCTTCGAGATGGCCGACAACGGCCACCTGCGCCCCAACGCCCTGCGCGACGTCGCGACCGCGGCGCGCTGGACGGCGGCGCAGCCCTGGGCGGACCCGCAGCGCCTGGTGGTCATGGGCGGCAGCTACGGCGGCTACACGGTGCTCGCCTCGCTCACCCGCGATCCCGACATCTGGCGCGCCGGCGTCAACCTCTTCGGCGTCGCCAACATGCAGACCTTCCTGCGCACCACCATGGGCGCCATCCGCGAGCTCTTCCGCTTGGAGTTCGGCGAGCTCGGCAAGGACGACGCCTTCCTCGACTCGATCTCGCCGCTGCTCGTCGCCGACAAGATCGTCGACCCGCTCTTCGTCTACGCCGGCGCCAACGACCCGCGCGTGCCGCGTTCGGAGTCCGACTTGATCGTCGACTCGCTGCGCCGGCGCCGCGTCCCCGTCGAGTACATGGTCAAGGAGAACGAGGGCCACTCCCTCGCCCGCCGCGAGAACGTCGTCGAATTCTACGTCCGCGCGGCGCGCTTCCTTGAACGGGCGCTGAGCGCGCCGTAAGTGCCGGTCGCCACGTCCCCCGGTCGTATACTGGAGGGGTTTCGAGCCACCCAAGACGAAGAGGAGGAGCCTGCAATGAAGCGTAGAGCTTTCAGCTATACCGTAGCGGTCGTGGTCCTGGTCCTCGCCGCGCCTCTGGTCGTCCGCGCCAGCGTCGGCGACGAGCCGAAGCCGGCCATGCCGGAGATGACCGACGAGCAGAAGGCCGAGATGGCGGCCTACATGGCGGCCGGGACTCCCGGCGCCCCGCACCAGAAGCTGGCCGCCATGGCCGGCGACTACGACATCCTGATCAAGAGCTGGAACGAGCCCGGCGGGCCGGCGATGGAGTCGACCGGCACCGCGACGCGCTCCATGGCGCTCGACGGGCGAGTGATGGTCGAGGAGGTCAAGAGCTCGATCATGGGCATGCCTTTCACCGGCCACGGCATGAGCGGCTACGACAACGTGACCGGCAAGCACTGGGCGACCTGGAACGACAGCATGTCGACCGGGGTGATGGTGAGCGAGGGCACCTGCGACGAGAGCGGCGCCTGTACCTTCACCGGTTCCTGGAACGATCCGATCAAGAAGGGCCCGGTGCAGGCCCGCATGACGAGCCGCTGGACCAGCCCGACCACCGAGGTCTTCGAGATGCACGGGCCCGGCAAGGACGGCAAAGAGATGAAGATGATGGAGATCACCTACACCAAGAAGTAGCGACCGCGGGGTGGCGGACCCAGGGCCGTGCCCCGGGTCCCCGGCGTGACGGTCGCCGGCGGCCTCATCACCGGCTGCGAGCACGCGCCGCAGCCGGGGCCGTCAGTCGCGGTAGGCCGCGGGGGTGGAGTTACCCCCCACCCCCAGCACGTCGAAGAGGAAGGCGTAGTCGAAGGCGATCTGGCGCAGGTAGTAGTAGCGGCCCGAGGGAGCTTCGGGCGTGCCCTCGAGATGGCCGACAACGGCCGCCTGCGGCCCAACGCCCTGCGCGACGTCGAGACCGCGGCGCGCTGGACGGCGGCGCAGCTTTCCCTTGGCGGACCCGCAGCGCCTGGTGGTCATGGGCGGCAGCTACGGCGGCTATACGGTGCTCGCCTCGCTCACCCGCGATCCCGACATCTGGCGCGCCGGCGTCAACCTCTTCGGCGTCGCCAACATGCAGACCTTCCTGCGCACCACCATGGGCGTCATCCGCGAGCTCTTCCGCCTGGAGTTCGGCGAGCTCGGCAAGGACGACGCCTTCCTCGACTCGATCTCGCCGCTGCTCGTCGCCGACCGGATCGTCGATCCGCTCTTCGTCTACGCCGGCGCCAACGACCCGCGCGTGCCGCGCTCGGAGTCCGACCTCATCGTCGACTCCCTCCGCCGCCGCCGCGTCCCCGTCGAGTACATGGTCAAGGAGAACGAAGGCCACTCCCTCTCCCGCCGCGAGAACGTCGTCGAGTTCTACGTCCGCGCCGCGCGCTTCCTCGAGCGGGCGCTGAGCACGCCTTAGGGCGCCCCAGACCTTTGGGAAGGGGACGGCAGATTCGGACATGTTGGGGAATACGGCTCATCGCCCACATACTGACGCCATTCCTCTCGAGTGAGGTTGCGGGTCAGGCGCGCGCAGGCCTCGGCGACCAGGTCATTCGGCCGCACAAGCCATGTCCGGGCCGTAGAGTCCATGCCCCACGTAGAGTCCATGCTCGCGGTCCCCAGATACCTGCCGTCGGGGCTGAAGGCGATCGCCACCACAACACCTTGGTGTTGCATCCGCGCGATCTCACGCCCCGTGGCGGCTTCCCAGACCCGGGCAGTGCCGTCGATGCTTGCCGTAGCCAGATAGGTTCCATCGGCGCTAAAGACAACGGCATGGACCGGAGCGCTCAAGCGAGCGACTTCCTTGCCGCTGGTGATCCTCCACACCCGTCCCGTCCCGTCCAGACCTGCCGTCGCGAGGTATCTCCCATCGGGACTAAAAGCAGCGGACGTCGCCCCACCCTCATGGGCCAGGCGCCCGACTTCCCGACCCGTGGTGGCCTCCCATACCCCCGCGACGGCAACGCCCAGAGCAGCGGTCGCTGCGAGGTACTTACCATCCGGGCTGAATACAATGGCATCCAGACTATCTTCGAACGTCATGCGCGCTACTTCCCGGCCAGTAGCCGCCTCCCAGACAACGACCTGATCCGTATTGACGGTGACGGTGACCAGATGCTTTTCGTCCGGGCTGAACGCAATCGCGGCCAGCCCGTCTGAATGACGAATGCGGGCGACTTCCCGGCCAGACGGTATCTTCCACACTCGGGCGTAACCATCCAGACCTGCCGTCGCGAGATGTTTCCCGTCCGGAGCGAACGCAAGGTGTCCTACGCTCCCCGCACCCGGCAACGAGACAACTCGACGGCCGGTGACAGGCTCCACGAGCTGAGCCCCCGCGTCGCTGGCGATGGCGAGATACTTTCCGTCGTTGGGACTGAACGCCGCGTAATTTGCGCCATATAGGTGCGGGATATGGGCGACTTCCCGGCCTGAGGACGCCTCCCAAACCCGCACAGGGCGGTCATTGCTCCTCGTCGTCAGGTACTTTCCGTCCGGGCTGAACGCAATCGCAAACACGGCATCCTCGTGAGGCATTACGGCAGCCTCGCGACCAGCGGTCGCCTCCCATAACCGAACCGTACCGTCGAGGCTTGCGGTCGCTAGACGCCTGCCTCCCGCGCTGAAGGCTACGAACTTCACGAAGCGATGGAGAAGGCGAGTTACCTCCTTACCGTCGATTGTCCACATTCTGGCGGTATCGTCGAAGCCGGCCGTCGCTACGTAGGCGCCATCCGGGCTGAAGGCGACGTCCGTGACCGCGCGGCCGTCAGCCATGCGGGCGTGAGCCATACGGGCGAGCTCCAGACCGGTCGCCGCGTCCCATATCCTGGCGGTGCCGTCCCCACCCGCAGTCGCGAGCTCCTCCCCGCTCGGGCTGAATACGGCGCTAACAGCGGGGTGCGAAATGCGCGTCAGCTCACGGCCGCCGGCTACTTCCCAAATCCTGGTGGCATCGCTGGTCGTCAGCAGACGCTCCCCATCGGCGCTGAAGGCGCAGCCGGTCACGCTTCCATCATGCTCCATGCGAACGACTTCTCGGTTGGTGTGTGTAGTCCAAATGCGGGCGGTGCCGTGATTCGTTCCGGTGGCCAGGTATCGGCCATCCGGGCTGAAGGCAACGGCGAGCACGCTCGCCTCATGCGGGAGCCGCAAGACCTCCCGGCCCGTGGCGGCCTCCCATATCCTGGCGTTCCGGCCATCGATCGTGGCGAGGTGCTTCCCATCTGGGCCAAAGGCCAATTCCTCCACCGGCTCGTCGTGGGGCATGCGCGCGACCTCCCGGCGGTCCTGTAGGTCCCAGACCTGAGCGGCATAGTTTTTGGGCCAAAAAGGGTCTGTCGCTCCGCTCGCCGTCGCCAGATATCTCCCGTCGGGGCTGAACACGATGCCGCCGACCGGAACCAACGGCACCAAGCGGGCCACTTCACGGCCGGTCGCCAGTTCCCACACCTTGACGTCCCTTGCGGTTCCCGTCGCCGCGAGCTTTCGATCGCTGCTGAAGGCGACCTCGTTCACCTCACTGCCGTGGGACATGACAGCGAGGGGACGGGGCAGCAACGCCACTTGCGGCCGGAGAACCAGGTCTGCCTCGAGAGAGGGTGCGCGCTTCATTGATTCCGCAGCCAGCAGGACGCTCCGCTCGAGCAAGGTCACATGTTGGTTTCGTACGAGCTCAGCTTGAGCCGCGAATTGCCTGGCCATGGCCACCGTTCTCTGCTCAACCGCCTGCCGCCAGAAGAAGAGGGTGATTACCAAAGCCACAAGTAGAACGGTCGTAACACCGCTGACAGTGCCTCGCGTAATCCGACGTCTTCGCGCTTCTCTTTGCTTCTCGCGCTGTTCGATCTGGTTGCGGCTCGTGCCGTAGATGTTGGCGAGGATTGTGTACCAGGGCCCATAGAAGATGCCCTTGTTCACCTTGTCTTTTTTCAGGTCAAAGTCCCGATAGTCGACGGCCAGAGGCATCTGCAAGGCGTCACAGAGTGCGTCTGGAAACGCCATCTGGTCTGCCTCTCCCGGCGAGGCTTCGTTGTTTGGAGTGCCCGACACGAGGACTGGGACGAGGTTGTCCGCACCGTTGATTTCGGTGAACTGCCGGATTTCTGCGTTGACATACTCGCTTTTGCGCGAGTTTGGCGAACAGAGGACGATAAGCTTGGCCGAGCTCTTGAGGTGCTTTCCCACGGAGGCGTGATACTCCACGCCGGTGAAGTCTTCTTCGTCACGGAAAACATCGAGGTTGCGCTGTGGGACGTCGAGGTCCTTGGGCGGCTTGTAGGCCCTTAGCGCCTTGCCTAGTCTCAGGGCAAACTCTTTGTCCCTACGAGAGTAGCTGATGAACGCATCGTGCCTGTGAGTCGGTTCTTGAGTTTCTTCTGCCATGTGAGAGGCCATCTTGTCCAATCTACAAGAACGATGCCCGCCTCCGAAAAGGGTGGGGTCTCCTGTGGAGGAAGCGGGACCGGCCGTGATGCGCCTAGATGTCGAGCCTCACGTCGAAAAAGAAGTCGCTCAGGTAGCCCGCGGGGGGGAAGACTCTCACCCCTCCACCCCCAGCACGTCGAAGAGGAACGCGTAGTCGAAGGCGATCTCGCGCAGGTAGTCGTAGCGGCCGGAGGCGCCGAGGTGGCCGGCGCCCATGTTGGTCTTGAGCAGCAGGCGGTCGTCGCCCTTCTTGGTCGCCCGCAGCTTCGCCACCCACTTCGCCGGCTCCCAGTAGGCCACCCGCGGGTCGTTGAGGCCGGTCGTCACCAGCATCGGCGGGTACTCGACCGCCGCCACGTTGTCGTAGGGCGAATAGCTCAGCATGTACTCGAAGTACCGCGGGTCCTTGGGGTTGCCCCACTCGTCGAACTCCTGGGCGGTGAGCGGGATCGTGGCGTCGAGCATGGTGTTGATGACGTCCACGAACGGCACCTTGGCGATGACCGCGCCGAAGAGGTCGGGGCGCATGTTGACGACGGCGCCCATCAGCAGGCCGCCCGCGCTCCCCCCTGAATCGCCAACTTGCCCTTCGAGGTGTAGCGCTGGGCGACGAGGTGCTCCGCGGCGGCGATGAAGTCGGTGAAGGTGTTCTTCTTGGCCAGCAGCCGCCCCTGCTCGTACCAGCGCTCGCCGAGGTCGCCGCCGCCGCGGATGTGGGCCATAGCGAAGCAGAAGCCGCGGTCGAGGAGCGACAGCCGGTTGGAGGAGAAGTCGACTTCGTAGGGCGCACCGTAGGAGCCGTAGGCCACGAGATAGCAGGGCCGCGAGCCGTCCTTGACGAACCCCTGTTTGTAGACCAGCGAGATCGGGACGCGCGTACCGTCGGCGGCGGTGACCGCGAGTCGCTCGCTGCGGTACTGCGTCGGGTCGTACCCGCCGAGCACCTCCTCCTGCTTCATCAGGTCGCGCTTGCGCGTCGCCATGTCGTAGTCGTAGACCGAGTGCGGCGTCACCAGCGTGGTGTAGTTGAAGCGGAGGAGCGTGGTGTCGAACTCCGGGTTGGGCCCCACCCACACCAAGTAGGTCGGCTCGGGGAAGCTCACCTCGTGCTCCTCGCCGCTCGCCAGGTTGCGGACGCGCACCCGCTGCAGCCCCTCGACCCGCTCGGTCACCACCATGTGGCCGCGGAACATGCTCAGCGCCTCGACCCGCACGCCGGCGCGGGCCGGGATCACCTCCTGCCAGTGCTCGCGCCCGGGGGTGGCGACCGGGGCGCTGACCACGCGGAAGTCCTCGGCACCGACGTTGGTGCGGAGGTAGAAGCGGTCGCCGTGGTGGTCGAGGGAGTACTCGACGCCCTTCTCCCGCGGCTGGATCAGCCGGAACTCCCCGTCGGGCCGATCGGCCTCGAGCACCCGCCGCTCGCTCGTCTTGGTGGCGCCGCTGGAGAGCACGAGGTAGCCATCGCTGCGGGTGCGCCCGATCGAGATGGTGAAGGCCTCGTCCGGCTCCTCGTAGACGGCCACGTCCTGCTTGGGGTCGCTGCCGAGGACGTGGCGCATCAGCTTGTAGGGGCGGCGGTTCGGGTCGGCGACGACGTAGAAGAGGGTCTTGTTGTCGTTGGCCCAGGCGAGGCCGAAGGAGAGGTCGCGGACGCTGTCGGGCAGGAGCCGGCCGGTCGCCAGGTCCTTGACCGCCAGGGTGAAATGCTCGCTGCCGTCGGTGTCGTAGAGGTAGGCGAGCTTGCCGTGATCGGGGCTCACCTGGAAGCCGCCGAGCCGGAGGTACTTCTGCCCCTCGGCAGCGGCGTTGAGGTCGAGCAGCACCTCCTCCGGCGCCGTCAGGCCTCCCTTCTTGCGCGCCTGGATCGGATACTGCTTCCCCTGCTCGGTCGCGCGAGTAGTACCAGTAATCGTCGCGCCGCGACGGCACCGAGAGGTCGGTCTCCTTGATCCGCCCCACCAGCTCCTTGTAGAGCTTCTCCTGCAGCGCCGCGGTCGGCTTCATCACCGCTTCGGTGTAGCGGTTCTCGGCCTCCAGGTAGGCGACGACCTCCGGCTTCTCCTTACCGCGCAGCCAGGCGTAGGGATCGACCAGGGTGCGGCCGTGGATCTTGGTTTCGACCGGCAGCGTCGTGGCCACCGGCGGCGCGGGCGTCTCGAGGGCGAGCCGGCCCGCCGGCGCGTTCGCGCTGTCGATCTGGACCTGCGACCAGGCGGCGGGGGCGAGGAGCAGGCCGAGCGCGAGGAGCGGCCAGCGGGGACGAACGGATCGGTGCATGCGTGGGGCCTCCGAAGGAAGACGAAGAGGGCTGGGCGCGCGAGTATAGCGTCCAGCCCTCTTCTACGGCCGCGGAAGGGAAAGGTTGGCTATTGGGGGGGCTTGCCGCCGCCCTTCTTCCCGCCGCCCTTCCCGCCGCCGCCGCGCTGCGCGCCGTGCTGGTGCTGGCGCTGCGGCCCGTGGTCGAACTGATGGCCGCCATCACTGCGGCCCCCGCCGCGCGTCCGCCCGGTCGCCCGCTGCTCACGGGCGTTGCGCGGCGGCGACTGTTTGACGGCGGGGCGCCGCTCGACGTGCCGCGCGCCGACCCGGCTCTCCGCCTTACCGCGGCTCCGCCGCTCAAGGACGTCGCGGCTCCGCCCCGGCCGCTCGGCCCGCAGCTCGCGGACCCGGCGCGGGGCCGACCGTTCGATCTTCGGGCCGCGATCGACCCGGCGGCCGGCTTTGGCGGCCTTCACCCGCGGGCGGCCGTGCTCCCGCGGCTCGACGACGACGCGGTCGCGCCCCCGCGACGCGGCGCGCAGCTCGCCCCGGAGCGCCCGCGGCGCCTTGAGGTCCCGCAGCCGCACGCGCTCGATCCGGCGCGGGCCGCGCGCTCGATCCAATCGACGTCGACGACGCGGACCGGCCGCGCGACGCGAAGAGCTCGACGTTGCGGCCGACCGGCACGATGTAGCGCGTCAGGATCGGCTCGGCGAAGAAGCGCCGCTCGACGAAGGTGTAGTGGACCGGCAGCAGGCGCGGGCCGACGATCCAGCTGGCGCTGAGCGGGCGCGGCGCCCACCCGATCCAGTCGTCCGTCACCCGCCAGTCCACCACCGCCGGCGCCCACTCGTCGTACCCCGGCACCCAGAGCCAGCCGGCGACCGGGTCGAACATCCAGTTGCCGTAGTGGTAGGGCGCCCAGGCCCAGGGCTCGTCGCCGAGCCAGGTCCAGCCCTCGTCGGCCGCGAACGCCCAGCGCCCGTCGCTGTACGGCCGCCACCCCGGCGCGACGTCCGGCGACCACACCATCCCGAGGCGCGGGTGGTTGGTCCAGGCGCCGTAGGGCGCGAGCCCGTCGAAGAAGACGCCGAAGCTGACGGTCACCTCGGCCCCGGCGGGCGGGGCGAAGGCGGCGGCGAGAAGGATCGTGAAGGTCAGGGGAAGGAGGAGCTTCGTTGGCCTGGCCATGATGGCCTCCTTCGGGTAGGTCCAACCGGAAGGGGCGCGTTCCTCGCGCGCCCCCTCCGGAGGTCCCGGTTGCGTTCCGCCTTAGCGGCGGAGGAACTCGGCGAGCGACAGGAAGCCGTCGTCGTTGCGGTCGAGGCTGTCGAAGGCCGCCGCCGTGCCGCGCCACTCGGCCGCGGGAGATGCGCCCGTCGTCGTTGACGTCCATCAGGCCGAAGCGGTCGTCGCCCGTCAGGATGCGGTCGAGGAACTCGCGCCGGCTGATGGCGCCGTCGTCGTTGCGGTCGAGGCGGTCGAAGAGCGCCGCGCTCCCCCGCCACTCGGAGCGCGTCAGGACGCCGTTGTTGTCGAGGTCGAGGGCCTCGAAGCGATCGAACGGCACCTCGTCGTCGTCATCGTCGCGGCGGGCGCCCGGACGCACCTCGTCACCGGAGAGGACGCCGTCGTCGTTCCAGTCGTGGTTGTCGAACGAGACGTCGTTGCCCGGCCACTCGGCGCGGGTGATGCGGCCGTCGTTGTTCTTGTCGATGCCGTGGAAGCGCATGTTGCCGTCGTGCTTGCCGTGGTCGTCGTCGTGCTTGTCGTGCTTCAGGACCTGCTTCTGCTGCTTGCCCTTGTCCTTGTCCTTGCCCTTCCCCTTGCCGGGGCTCGCGTCGGCGGTCGCGGCGAGGACGAGGGGCAGGCTGAGGGCGAGAGTGAGTGTGGTCAAGGCCTTACGCATGATGGTTCCTCCTTGATGCGGGCGGGCACGAACGTCCGGCCGCCCGGGCCAAGAGGCGTAAGGGTGCAACGCCCGTACCAGCGAAAGAACGGCGCGGCGCGGAATACCTACGGCGCGTTCGCGCCCGTAATCGCGGCGTAGCGCGCGACGACCAGCGGCAGGCCGGTGAGGATCGCCTGGGAGACGATCGCGTGGCCGATCGACACCTCGTCGGGACGCAGGCGCTCGACGAGGAGGCCGAGGTTCTCGAGGTCGAGGTCGTGGCCGGCGTGGACGCGCAGGCCGAGCCCCCGCGCCCGCTCGGCGGCGCGCACGAAGCGGGCGAGCACCTCGTCGCGCCGCGGCGTCGGGTAGGCCGCCGCGTAGTCGAAGGTGTGGAGCTCGACGCAGCCCGCCCCGGCGGCGGCGGCGAGGTCGATCCCCTCCCCTTCGGCGTCCACGAAGAGGCTGACGCGGGTAGCGCCGGCGAAGGAGTCGATCGCGCGGCGGAGGGCGTCGCCGTCGTCGGTGGCCCGCCAGCCGCGGGTGCTGGTGACCTCGCCGGGGGTGACCGGCACGACCGTGTACTGCGTCGCCCGCGTCTCGCGCACCACCTCCATCACCTCCGGCCGCAGGTCCCCCTCGACGTTGAGCTCGATCCGCCCGTCCGCCACCTCCGGCATCGCGGCCAGCCGGCGGACGTCGTCGAGCGTCGCGTGGCGGGCGTCGGCGCGCGGGTGCAGCGTCAGCCCCCGGCAGCCGGCGGCGATCGCCAGCCGCGCCGCCTCGACCAGGTCCGGCACCGTCCCGCCGCGCGAGTTGCGCACCAGGCAGACCTTGTTGAGGTTGACCGAGAGCGTGGTCACGGCGGCGGGATTCTCCTATACTCCCGCGACATCACGACCCATTGATTTCCCAACTGCGTAGGCCAGGAGAGGAGACCGCCCGCGATGAGCCCGACCCCGACCCGCTGTCCCGAAGACCTGCCGACCGACACCGCCGCCCTCCACGCGCTGATCCAGTCGGCGGTGGACGTGGAGCTGTTCACGATCCCGCTCTACATGACGGCCCTCTACTCCCTCCAGGGCACCTACGCCGCGCCCTCGCCGGGGCCGAACCTCTGGCCGGGGCTGCGGCCGTTCGCCACCGTCGTCACCTTCAACCAGCTCGCCTACAACACCATCTTCTCGGTCTACGTGCAGGAGATGCTCCACCTGCAGCTCGCCGGCAACCTGGCGAGCGCGATGGGCGTGGCGCCGAAGATGAACGCGCCCACCTACGACGGCACCACCGTCCCCTGCATCGGCGACCTCAAGGACATGCCCGGCTACGAGGATGTCCGCGTCGTGCTCGGGCCGGTCGACCGTAACCAGGTGCGCCTCTTCCTGGCGATCGAGAACCCCGACTGGGACAGCCCGACGAAGCGGCCCGCGGTGCCGTTCGCCGGCTGGAAGACGGGCGACCCGCTGCCGGTCTTCGGCACCATCGGCCACCTCTACGAGTGCATCCAGGAGTACTTCGACCTCACCTACCCGGGCGCCGGCGGCGCCGTCACCCTCTGGGAGAAGGTCTACGACCCGCAGTCGATCCAGATCGACCTCTTCAACTTCACCGACCCCGACGAGTGGCACCCCGACGAGGAGTACCCGGGGTTCGACGTCTTCTTCCCGCTGGGGGTGCCGGCGGCCGACGCGCGAAAGATCGCCGACACGATGATCGCGGCGATCACCGAGCAGGGCGAAGGGCGCGACGCGGACGTCGGCACCCTGCCGGTGGACGACAAGTACGTGCCGTCCGAGGAGAGCATGAAGGCCGATTACAATGCCGACGACGCGGCGGTCCGCCACCTCTGGGACCAGCTCGGCCACTTCGAGCGCTTCCAGCAGGTCGTGCTCTGGCTGCCCGAGATCGAGACCTGGCCGCAGTGGTGGCAGGTGCGCGGCGCGGCCGGGTGGACGTGGCAGGACCTGGTGACCGACCCCGACCACGTCGACGCGGCGACCAAGCAGTTCGCCGCGCAGCGCGCCGCCGCGCTCAACGACCCCGCGACCGCCGGCCAGATCAACGACGCGCTCAACCAGAGCTACAGCAGCCTGCTGCTGGCGATCGAGGCGAGCTGGAAGGACCCGCGGTGGCGCAACCGCCAGGGCACCGACATCGACGCCGACGACCTCTTCCCCTACGCCGCGATGCAGGCGCTCTACACCCGCGTCGCCGCGGTCTGGGCGGCCCACGGCGTGCCGGCCTTCAAGCGGGTCGACACCACGGGCGGCCTCCCCTACCCCGGGCGCCCGCCCCACGCCTGCCAGGGCCTCGCTCCCGACGCTCCGGGCCAGAACACGTGCGCCAACGCGATCATCCACACCTGCAGCGGGGCCAACAGTTGCAGTCAGCAGGGCGGTTGCGGCTACCCCAGCCCGCCGAGCAGCTTCCCGAGCGTCAATACCGCTCAAAGCAATGGCGGCTGCGGCGCGCCGATCCCGGTGGCGCAGGTCTTCAACTCCAAGGACCCCAGCACGCAGTGGACGTACGAGAGCATCACTTTCAAGGCCGGCGACAACGTCTGGGACACGGCCTGGAAGATCTTCGCGGTGACGTACCCCGACGCGAAGCCGCCCGCCGCCCCGACCAACCTGCGGCTCGTCCTGCCGCCGAGCTAGGGCCGGCGATCGTGGAGCACCGGCTGGGCCTGCCCGACCTCGGCTTCGGCGTCGGGCTGCGCAACATCCACTTCGACCACATCCTCGAGCACTGGCCGGCGGTCGACTGGTTCGAGGTCATCTCCGAGAACTTCATCGACTCGGCCGGCCGGCCGCGCTGGGTGCTCGACCGCATCGCCGAGCGCTACCCGGTGGTCATGCACGGCGTGTCGCTCTCGATCGGCAGCAGCGACCCGCTCGACTTCGCCTACCTCGGCAAGCTCAAGACCCTCGCCGCCGCCGTGCGGCCGGCCTGGGTCTCCGACCACCTCTGCTGGACCGGCGTCCTCGGCCGCACCACCCACGACCTCCTGCCGATGCCGCTCGACGAGGAGTCCCTGCGCCACGTCGTCGGGCGCATCCGCACGGTGCAGGACTTCCTGGAGCGGCCGCTGGTGCTCGAGAACCCGAGCACCTACGTCAGCTTCACCTCCGACACGCTCGCGGAGTGGGAGTTCCTGCGCGCCATGAGCGAGGAGACCGGCTGCGGCCTGCTCCTCGACGTCAACAACGTCTACGTCTCGAGCGTCAACCACGGCTTCGACCCGCGGGTCTACGTCGCGGCGGTGCCGGCCGAGCGCATCGTGCAGTTCCACCTCGCCGGCCACACGCACTGCGGCACCCACCTCGTGGACACCCACGACGGCGCGGTCGTCGACCGCGTCTGGGAGCTCTACCGGCTGGCCTACGGTAGGACGCGCGGGGTGGCGACGCTGCTCGAGTGGGACGCCAGGATCCCGCCCTTCCCGGTGCTCCACGCCGAGGTGCTGAAGGCGCGGGACTGGGCGCGCGGGGCGGCGGTGCCGGCGGTGGATGGGGACGGCGCGGTGGACGGGGCCGCGGCGTCCGGCGCGCCAGGCTTCCCGCTCTCCAACCCGCCCCACCTCGTCGCGCCGGAGCTCGGGTGACCGAGCCGGAGCCGGCGCCCGAGCTGGCGCGGCGGCAGCGCTGGCTGCAGGCGGCGATCACCCGGCCGGACGGCCCGCCGGGGCCCGACACCGCCGGCGTCCTCACCGCCTCGGCGACCCAGACCGCCGCCGAGCGGCTCGGCATCTACCAGCGCTCCTACCAGGCGCGCCTCCTGGAGTGCCTGCGCGCCGTCTTCCCGGCGCTGCGGCACGCCCTGGGCGAGCCGCTCTTCGACCGCTTCGCCGCCGACTATCTCGCCCGCCATCCGCCGTCGGGCTACACCCTGGGGCGCCTGGCCGACGCCTTCCCCGGCTACCTCGCGGCCACGCGCCCGGACGCCGACTGGCCGGCGGCGGAGCGCGCCCCCTGGGCCGACCTCCTGGTCGAGCTCGCCACCCTCGAGCTGGCATGCCAGGAGGTCTACGACGGCCCCGGCCTGGAGGGGGCGCCGGGGCCCGCGGCGGAGATCCTCGCCCTGCCGCGGGCCGCCCTGCTCGCCGCCCGCTTCGTTCCGGCGCCCTGCCTGCGGCTCTACCGCTTCGACTTCCCGGTGCACGACTACGTCGCCGCCGTCCACCGCGGAGAAGCGCCCGCGCTCCCCGCCCCGCGCGCCACCCCGCTCGCCGTCAGCCGCCGCGACTACCGGGTGCGCTTCCACCCCCTCTTCACCGACCAGCACGCCCTCCTCGCCGCCCTCGACGGCCGGCGCACCCTGGGCGAGGCCCTCGCCGCCCTCGACGTCCCGGAGCCGATCGACCCCGCCGTCCTGCGCAGCTGGCTCCGCCTGTGGCTCGGCGATTGCTTCTTCGCCGCGGTCGAGCGCACGGCCTAAACGGAGGGGGCGATGGACCCGCTGGCGGTCTGCGAGCACCTGGCGAGCGTCGAGCAGATCAAGTGGCCCCGGCGGCGCGTCTGCGAGGAGTGCATCAAGACCGGCGACCCCTGGGTCCACCTCCGCACCTGCCAGACCTGCGCCGCCACCCTCTGCTGCGACGCCTCCCCCAACCGCCACGCCACCCGCCACGCCCACCTCTCCGGCCACCCGGTGATCGCCTCCGCCGAGCCCGAAGAGCGCTGGCTCTACTGCTACCCCGACGACACGATGACGGAGTACTAGCCCCGCCGCGGGAGCTCCGCGAGCCCCCGCGGGAAGGTCCTGGGCGCCTGGAGATGCTGTATCCGGACCGGAGGAAACATCCTCCGGACCAAAGGATGTTTCCTCTAGGCCAGAGGATGTTTCCTCTGTCTCAGGAAATGTTTCCTCTGTCTCAGAGGATGTTTCCTCCGGTCTAGGAATTGTTTCCTCTGTCCCAAAGGATGTTTCCTCCGGTCCGAAGGATGTTTCCTCCGGTCCGGAAATTGTTTCCTCTGGCCTAGAGGATGTTTCCTCTGGCCCTGATACAATATCTTCTAGGGAGAAGAAAGCCTTTGCAGGCAAAGACTTAGCGGCGCGGACCGCCCGGAACGAGGTCCAGCCGCTCAGCTGGCCCTCCGCCTGCTTGACATACCCAGAACGGGGTTTATCATACCCACCATGGGAATGAATCCCGCCTCGCGACGGCCCAAGCCGGAGAGCCCCGGTCTGGCCGACGCATTGTTCGCCAAGGTGCAGCAGCGCGTGCTGGCGGTGCTCTTCGGCAATCCCCGGCGGAGCTTTTACGCCAACGAGGTGATCGCCCTGGCACGCTCGGGCACCGGCGCCGTGCAACGAGAGCTCGCCCGGCTGGAGGCGTCGGGCCTGGTGACCGTCACCCGCGTCGGCAAGCAGAAGCACTACCAGGCTAACGCCGCCTCGCCGGTGTTCGAGGAGTTGCGAGCCCTGGTGCTCAAGACCGTGGGGCTCGCCGACGTTCTCCGCGCGGCGCTGGCGCCCGTCTCGCCGAGCATCCGGGCGGCTTTCATCTACGGGTCGATCGCCAAGGGCGAGGACAACGCCGCGAGTGACATCGACCTGATGGTGATCAGCGACCGTCTCACCTATGCCGATCTGTTCGCCGCCCTAGAAGAGGCTTCCGCGCAGCTCGGCCGCAAGGTCGCCCTGACGGTCTATTCCTCGGAGGAGCTGTCCCAACGCGTGAGCCAGGAGAACACGTTCGTGACCCGAGTGCTGGCGCAACCGAAGCTTTGGCTCCTCGGTGACGAGAGTGAAGTGAGGCTCGCTTGAAGACATCGCCCGCTCCCGGCGCGGACTCGCCGGGCGTGCGGCTGCCGTGCCCCTACCTCGATGGGGAAGTAGAATGGACCGACGAGCGGGCGCGGCATATCGCCGAACGCCACCCGGAGCTGCTGCCGGCGCAGCGCACTCGTGTCGAGCAGACAGTCACCGACCCAGATGAAGTCCGAACGGACACCGATTACCCGGGCACGCGGCTCTTCATCCGCTGGTACGGCGAGCTGCTGGACGGCAAGAACGTGGTCGTAGCCGTCGTCTCGGCCGAGCCGCCGAATCTCAGGCATTGGATCGTCACCGCATTCGTCGCGCGCCGACCGCCCAGAGGAGATGTCGAATGGAAACGCCGTTGAACTTCGATTACGACGAGGCTGGCGACATCCTCTACATCAGCAAGGTTCCGCCCTACCCCGAGCAGGACACCGAGCAGCTCGCCTACAACGTCGCGGCCCGCCGGAACCCGCACACCGGCGCCGTGGAGAACCTCGAGGTCCTCTTCTTCACCCGATGGCTGCTCAAGGGTGGCCAGTACCCGTTCCGCGGGCTCGGAGAGCTGTTCGCCGAACCTGGTGCGGCAGTACGCGCGTGACAGCAGGTTCGTCAGGAAACCGGGAGGTACTCCGCACGACCTAGTAGATCCTCGGGCTCGTGCGTCTTGGCGATCAGCTCCAGGTCGTCCACGCAGACGCCCATCAGAGGAGACCACGCGCCCGCAGCTCCCGCACCACGGGGTAGGGCTCCGCGTTGCGCCGCAGGGTCTCGGCCTCCTCAAAACGCCGCTGTACGTCCGCGTCGATCTCGTCCTTGTGGTCCCAGTAGTACGCCAGGGCCGAATGGATCTGGCCGAGGCTCAGGTGCGGGTGCTGGAAGTGCAGCTCCGCAGGGCTCCAGCCGTAGGCCTGGACCTCCGAGACGAGCTCGACGATCCTGGTGTTCGCCCCAACGATCCAGGGAACCCGCTCTCGTCGAGGACGATGTGCTGGTAGGTCGTGCCGCTCTTACCCGCGGGCATACAGAACTCTTCCCTCCCTCGCTGACAGCCGCTCGATCGTGCCGGGGATCTCGCTGCGGGCTTCGAAGGCCTCCGGAGTGGTGACGATGATGTCCTTCGGGAGCCGGATGTCCTGGAGCGCAACGCCGATCTCCACCGCCTTCTCTCGCCTCGATCCTTCCACTGGCATGACGACGAGAAGATCGACGTCGCTGTCGGGGCCCGCATCGCCACGCGCATGCGACCCGAAGAGGATGATTCTCTCGGGACGAAACCGACTGACGATCCGCCGGATCATCTGCTGGATCTCTTCTCGCTCGCTGGGGTTCGCGGTGCCCATGAAAAACGCGTCTCCCTCGCTCCCCTGGAATGCTACACGGCCCACGTACTGTCCCGCAGCGCCTCCGCCGGAAGCCAATCCCGCTCTCCGAGGAACTCGGGCGGGCATATCCGGCGCCGACCCATCAGGTGCAATTGCGTCATCCGGCTCAGCCGCCCAAGCGCCAGCCAGCGCCGCGACTGCAGGCGTACTAGGCAGTTCAGGCAACCAATGATGCCACCCGTAGCGTTCATGACGGGCTGACGTTGCGCAAAAAAACGGGCCGGGTGAGGTGGCCCGGCCACGCCTCAGTCGTCGCTTCGCTTGCTCAGTCCGCGCAGAGCGTCAATGCAAAGCACTCGTCGTGCAGTTGACTGAGCACGACCTGGTAGCAGATCCCATTGACAAGAATCTTGTACTTGCCGCTCTTCGCGCCGCGCGTCCGAATCACGATCTCTCTCGAGACACAGTTCAAACCGCCAGGCCTGCATGGGCCGATGTCGCCGAAGCAGACCGGACCCACCGGATGAATTGACACGGACGGCGTACCGTCAGGCAGCAGAGGAACGGGCGAGCCGTCAGACATCGTAACGTTGAAGTACGCCACGTGGACGTTCGCAAACGAGATGTTCGAGTAACAATTGCAGATCGTGACGATGGCCGTCTCGACGTCGTCGGTCTCGAAGCAGTCGCAGTCGCTGTCGCCCCAGACGATGGAGACGCACGGTTCGATCTTCGGCAGATCGAGCTCCTTGCACTCGGAGCCGCAGGCGTTGCAAATCGCGTTGCGAAGCAGAACCTTGTATTGATCGGTATCGACCGGGCCAAAGTAGACACTTCCTCCGGTCGGGTTGCACATGTCGAGATAATTCTGCATCTCAAGCGTGATCGGTGTTGCAGGGCCGATGTGATGCGCGAACAGCACGACGCCGTGAGCCGAAGCCGCGGCCTGCGCATTGGCGGCCGCCGCGGCATCGAACGCGGAATAGCCGTCTAGCTTCGTATCGCTGATGTAGAAGATCGCCTTGCAGGCGTTACGGCGCCAGTCGAAGAAATTGCAGAGGTCAGCGATCGCGTCCGCCCCTTCTTCCCCCGGATACGTGACGTCTCCCGGCGGCTGCGGCTCATCCTGCTTGAAGGGACCGGTGCTCCCGATGCCGACGAGGTACTGCTGGTGAGATTGCGTGAACGGAGTGCCCGCCAGCGTCGCCGTGATGTCGCCGAGATCGCCTGGAGGATCGGCTCCTGCCTTCGTCGAGTCGACCACCACCCAGAGTGTGCGCAGGTCCGACGGACACTCCTTCGCGGCCGCAGCCAGCGCATCAGCGGCCGCATTCGATACGGCTGTTGCCGCGAGGTTCATCGAGAGGCTCGAGTCCAGCAGGATGACGAGATCAACGACCTTCTTCGCCGCTGCTCCTGCGGGCCTGCCGCAGGGACAGTCTTCATGCGAGTCATCGCAGTGACTCAGCGAGTTGTGCTTCTTGCCCCACTGGTCATGCAGGTACTCATTCACCGACTGCTCGAGCCATTCACACGACGGCCGCCGGCGCCGCGCCATATCGTGAATATCATGAACATTCTCGATTTTCTCCGGCGAAGCCCTTTCGGAGGGAGGCGCTGGGTCTTGCGTTATCGCTTTGGTGTCCACTGTTCCTCCTTCTTTCATGTCGCTCGTCCAACAGGCAGTTGGACGGCTTGGCGTATGACATAACGAAGGAGACCCAGGATGTCCCTCACGACAGGTGATGCTGAGGGTGCTTCGGCATGGTGGAACGAGGCAGGGGCCGGCTGTAGCTCGGCTGGTGCCTTTAAGGCATTGATGCTGCTGGAGCCGACGATCGGATTTGAACCGATGACCTGCTGATTACGAATCAGCTGCTCTACCACTGAGCTACGTCGGCTCGAGGTGGGCCTGGTGGGAGGGGTCTCCCGGGAAGCGGGGGCATTGTAGCCCGAGTGGGCTCAGTCGCGGAAGCGGACCGGCACCCCGGGCTTCACCCGCCGCGCCAGGAAGATGGCGTCCCAATTGGTGAGGCGAATGCAGCCGTGGGAGCTGGTGTAGCCGATGGTCTCGGGGACAGCGGTGCCGTGGATGCCGTGGTGGGGCTTGGAGAGGTCGATCCAGGCGACGCCGACGGGCGCGTTGGGGCCGGCGGGGAGGTGCGCCTCGGGCTTGTCGTCCGGCACCTCGTGGAAGAGGGTCGGCTGGTAGTGGAAGGTCGGGTTGAAGGCGACGCCGGTGACGTGGAACTCGCCGTCCGGCGACGGGTCGTACTGCGAGCCGACGGTCGAGGGGAAGTGGAAGAGGACGACCCCCCGGGCGTCGAGCGCCTGGGTGTAGAAGCCGCGCTTCGAGACCAGGAGCTGGGCGACCTGGTCGCCGCCGGCGGCGCGCTGGCGGTTGGCGGGGTCCAGCGGCTCGACGTTCGGCACCGAGAGGCGCGTGCCGGCGGTCAGGGCGTCGAGGTCGGCTTCGGGGTTCAGCTTGGCGAGGTGCTCGGGCGTCGTGTGGTAGCGCTCGGCGATCGCCTCGGCGGGCGAGGCGTAGCAGAGGCACTCCAGCTCGGCCTGCTCGTAGGGGTCCTCGGGGACTTCGGTGAACGGCCCTTCCAGGTCCGCGGCCGTGACCTCCACTTCGACGACCGGCTCGCCGGCGGCGGACCGCTCCAGCTCGGCGAAGGTGGCGTCGTCGAGGACGCCGGTCGGCTGGAGGCCGCGCGCGAACTGCAGCCAGTAGAGCGCCTTCTCGGTGTTCTGCCCCCAGCGGCCGTCGATGACGCCGGGCGAGAAGCGGGCGCGGTCGAGGAGCACCTGCGCCGCGAGGATGCGGTCTTCGTCTTCGGGCGGAGCGGTGGTGGTCGGTGACGGCGACGGCGGCTCGGTGGTCGCCGGCGGCGGTACCGGCGTGCCGGACTGCGGCTCCGCCCCCGACTGCAGCCGCCCGAGCCGGTCGCTCTCGGCGGAAGTGCGCCAGGCCGGGTCGAGCCGGGAACGCTCGAGGACGGCCGGGTCGAAGCGCTGGAAACCCACCGAGGGGACCGAGACCTGCCCTGGCGGCGCGGGCGCCGGCTCCGGCTGGGTGACGGCCGGCTGCGTCGCGGACTCGTCGTCGTCCGCGATGCGGCAGGCTGGGAGGAGGAGGGCGACTAGGAGGGCGGCGGCGAGAGTCGGTTTGCGCATCGGGGCACCTCGTTAGGTGCCCCGACGGAGTGCAACATCCGGACCTTCCCCCCGCCCAGATCCCTCGGCTGCGCTCGGGATGACGGGCGAGGGTTTACACCGTGGCGCGCCGTGGCTCGGACCGGGCCTCCTCTACTTGTCGGGCTTGTCGAGGACGTAGCGGATGGTGAGCGTCAGCTCGACGGGCGCGATCTCGCCGTCCACGCGGCCGGGCTCGAAGCGCCAGGTGCGGACCGCCTCGCGCGCCGACTCGGAGAAGGCGCGGTGCGGGCTCTCGTCCACCTCCGCCGAGGCGACGCGGCCGGTTTCGTCGACCAGGATCCGGAGCACGACCTCTCCCTCGAGCTTCTCCTTGCGCAGCTCCGCGGGGTACTCGGCATTGGTCTTCTCGACGATCTTGGGGAGGGTGATCTCGCCCTTCTTCGCCGCCTCGGCGGCGCGGAGGGGGAGAACGGCGATCGACAGGGCGCCTGCCGCGGCCAGCCCGAGGGCGACGGCCGCGGCGCTCAACACGAGCCTGCGCTGGTTCATCGGTTTCTCCTCGACGAGCAGCGCCACGCGCTGCCCCAGGTCGTTGCGGTGGAGGAAGGAGGCGGCGGGGAGCGGCCGCGGCGGGCGTGCCGCGGCGGCGTGGAGCAGGGCCTGGAGATAGCCGCCGCGGTCGCCGGTCAGGGCGACGGCGGACGCGTCCACCGCCTGCTCGCGCCAGAGGCGGATGCGCGCCACGAGACGGCCGACCACCGGGTGGAACCAGAAGAGCGCGCGCACCGTCTCCTCGGCCACCGCGGCCGCCCAGTCGCGGCGGCGGACGTGCAGCGCCTCGTGACAGAGGACGGCGCGCGCGGTGGCTGCGTCCGCCCGCTCGAAGCTCTCCGGGAGGACGACCACCGGACGGCGGATGCCGAAGCTGACCGGGCCGGGGACGCGGTCGGAGACCAGGAGCTCGGGGGGCGCGGTGCCGATCCGGGCGCAGAGCTCCTCCCAGCCCGCGGGCCGGGCGGCCGGCGGACGGGCGGTGCGGCGCAAGCGGGCGAGCCAGGCGAGGCCGACCCCCATCCAGACGAGGCGGGCGGCCGTGACGCCGCCGAGGAGCCAGGCCGCGGCGCGCCACGACACGCCGAGGGCCGGCGGGACCGCTGCGGCGCCTTCGCCGGCGACGGTGACGAACGGCAGGACGCCCGCCGCCGGCGCGTGCCGCGGCTGGACGAGCGGCAGCAGGAGGATGAGGACGAGCGCGCCCTGGCCCAGGGCCAGGAGGAGGCGCGGCTGGCGGAGGCGGAGCAGCCGCGGCAGCAGAAGTGCGGCGCCGGCGACCACGGCCACCTGGGCCGCCCAGGCGAGAGCGTTGCCGGCCCAGAGCGGTGCGGTCATCCCTCCTCCTTCTTGCGCTCGAGGAGGCGCGCGATCTCGCGCAGGTCCTCGGGCGTGAGCTTGCGGTCCTCGACCAGGTGCACGAGCAGCGGCCGCGCCGAGCCGCCGAAGACCCGCTCGACGAACTCGCGCACCATCTGGCGCACGACGCGGCGCTGGCTGCGCGTCGGGCGGTAGACGAAGGCGCGGCCTTCCCGCTCCCGCTCGAGAAAGCCTTTCTGCTCGAGGATGTTCATCATCGTCATCACCGTCGTGTAGGCGACGGGGCGGCGCTGGCGCAGCGTCTCGTAGACCTCGCGCACGGTGGTGGCGCCCCCCTCCCAGACGATCGTCATGATCGCGAGCTCCTGGTCGGCGAGGGGTCGGCGCGGCGGCATCTACTAGTACGTTAGTACGAGACGGTTCGGACGTCAAGGGCCCGGCGGGCGGCTCGGGCGCCGGGCTTGGCCCGCGCTAGGCCGTGCTACGCTCGATCGAACCAATGCCTTGGCGTCGTTGGTTGAGCTCGGCAGGCCTCGAGCGGCGTGGTCCGCCGCCGGCGGCGGCGCGGTCGTACCAGCCGATCCGGCGCGAGCGGCTGATCGCCGGCTGCCGCGTCGCTCTCTCGCTCCTTTCCCTCTTCGCCGTCTGGCTGGATCCTTCGGAGCCCGCCCACGCCGCGCCGGTCGCCTCTGCGCTGATCGCGGCGTATGCGGTGTACTCCGTCGCGTTGGCGCTCTGGGTGTGGAGCGCCAAGGCGACGCCGGCGGCGCTGCCGCTGCTGGTTCACGCCGTCGACCTGGCGCTCTTCTGCGTCGTGGTCTTCTTCACCGCCGGCCCGAGCAGCCCGTTCTTCGTCTACTTCGTCTTCGCCCTGGCGGCGGCCGCCGTGCGCTGGCAGGAAGCGGGGACGCTGTGGACCGCGATCGCCAGCCTCGCCGCCTTCCTCGCCATCGGGCTGTACTCGGCAGCCCGCTTTCCGGAGGCAGGGTTCGAGCTCAACCGCTTCATCATCCGGAGCATCTACCTGGCCGTGGCGGCGGTGCTCCTCGGCTACATGGGCGCCTACGAGAACCGGCTGCGCGCCAAGGTCGCCGGCCTCGGAGAGTGGCCCGCCGGCATGCCGGCCGAGGCGGCGGGCTTGGTGCGGGCGCTGCTCGGCCACGCGGCGAAGGCGCTCGGGGCGCCGCGCACGCTGCTCATCTGGGAGGAGATGGAAGAGCCGTGGTGCCACGTCGCTCTCTGGTCGGCGGGCGAGCTCGACTGGCAGCGTGAAGCGCCGGACGCCTTCGCGCCGCTGGCGCCCGCTGCGCTGGCCGAAGCGGCGTTCTTCGCGGCCGAACAACCCGACGGCGACGCACCTCTCCGCCTCATCACCTCCGGCGGCGTGAAACCCTGGTCCGGCGATCCCACGCCCCCCGAGCTGCGCCGCCGCTGCGGCTACGGGGCGGTGCTTTCGGTGCCGCTGCGCGGGGAGAGCCTGGCCGGCCGGTTCTTCGCGCTCGACCGCCCCGACATGACCTCCGACGAGCTGGTCCTGGGCGAGATCCTGGCGCACCGGCTCGCCGTCGAGATGGACCGGCTCGCCCTTTTCGAGCGCTCCCACCAGGCGGCCCTGGCGGACGAGCGGGTGCGGCTCGCCCGCGATCTCCACGACGGCGTCATCCAGGCGCTGAGCGGCGCGGCGCTGCGGCTGGAGTCCGCGCGGCAGCTGCTCGGCGCCGACCCCGCGGCGGCGGGCCGGCTGATCGAGGAGACCCAGGACCTGCTGGCGTCGGAGCAGCGCGAGCTGCGCGACTTCATCGGCGACCTCGAGCCCGAGCGCGCCGGCGGGCAGGAGCGCAACGAAAGCCTGGCGCAGCGGCTCGACAAGCTGCGCCAGCGGATCGCGCGCCACTGGGACCTGGGCGTCGAGCTGCGGGCCGAGCTGCCCGCCGAGCCGATCGGCGGCGAGCTCGCGCACCAGATCTGCCGCATCGTCCAGGAGGCGCTGATCAACGCCTCGCGCCACGGGAAGGCCTCGCGGGCGACCGTGGACGTGCGCTCCGACGACCGCTGGCTGCACGTGGCGGTCGTGGACGACGGCTGCGGCTTCCCGTTCCAGGGCCGGTACGACCTCGCGACCCTCGCCGCCCGCAAGCTCGGTCCGGTGTCGCTCAAGCAGCGCGTCGCGGCGCTCGGCGGACGCCTCGAGATCACCTCGACCGCCGCCGGCGCCCGCCTCGACATCGAGCTGCCTCGCCAGGCCCGGGGAGCCTAGCGTGCCGATCCGCCTGGTGCTCGCCGACGATCACCCGCTGATCCTCGACGGCCTCGAGCAGCTGGTCCAGCTGGCCGGCGACTTCGCGGTCGTCGAGCGCTGCGTCAGCGGCGAGGAGGCGCTGCGGGCGGTCGACCGGCACCGGCCCGACCTGCTCGTCCTCGACGTCCGCATGGCGGGCCTGGACGGGCTCGCGGTGCTGCGCGAGCTGCGGCGCCGTCGGCTGCCGACGCGCGTGGTGATCTTCACCGCGGCGATCAGCGAGGACGAGCTGGTCGAGGCCGTGCGTCTCGAGGTGGGCGGCGTGGTGCTCAAGGAGATGGCGCCGCGGCTGCTGATCCAGGCCCTGCGCAAGGTCCACGCCGGCGGGCAGTGGGTCGAGAAGCGCTCGGTGCAGGCGGCGCTCGAGAAGGTGCTGCGCCGCGAGGCGGGGGCGCGGGAGGCGGCGAGCGAGCTGACGCCGCGCGAGATCGAGCTCATCCGCATGGTCGCCGAGGGCCTGCGCAACCGCGACATCGCCGAGCGGCTGGGCATCGCCGAGGGCACGGTCAAGGCCCACCTGCACAACGTCTACAAGAAGCTCCACCTGGAGACGCGGGTGGCGGTGCGGCGCTACGCGGAGGGGAAGGGGCTGATCTGAAAAACGCGGGCGGGCGCCGGAGCGCCCGCCCGCCGAGGAACCCGCGTCTAGCGGCAGTCGTTGCTGCCGACCTTCTTGCCGATGACCAGCTTCGGGCTGCCGCCGTTGCCGTGCGCCTTGCCGCACTGCTTGGAGTCGGCGCCCGAGATGTTGCCGAAGTCGTCCACCGGCGGCCGGTCGAACGGCGAAGGCGTCACCTCGAAGCCGGCGTCCTGCGAGTTGTTGAAGGTGTCCAGAGCGGCGATGCAGCCGCTGTTGCTGATCGTCGCCTTGTCGGCGCCGCACAGCGCCTCGCAGTCGGCGATCCACGACGCGATGCTCTTGTCCAGGTAGGTGAAGCTCGAGCAGGCACCTCCCGGGAAGAGGGCCGCGGTGGCGTTGAGGTTGAGCTTGGCCGCCGTCAACTGGCGCACCAGCGTGACGTAGGACTGGTTGCTCGGCAGCTCGACGCCAGGGACGGAGCAAAGGCCCTCGACGATCGAGGTGCAGGAGCCGGCGGGGCATCCCGGGCTGGCGCTCGCCGTCGGCGCGCCGTAGCAGCCCAGCGTCTTGCCGCAGACGGTGACCGGGGCGTAGTCGTTGGTGATCCAGGGGTGGTTGCCCCAGAAGCCGATGGTGCGCGTCAGGCACTCCTCGCCCTCCTCGATCTCCTCGCAGGGCGTGCACGAGGGCCCGGCCATGCAGCTCGCCGTGCAGGTCGTGGATTCCTTGTCCACCACGACGACCGGACCGGAGCCGAGGCCGTTGAGCTCGCCGGCGATCGTCAGCGTCATGGTGAGGCAGTCGCCGGGGCCGAGGTTGGTGTTGTCGCACTTGGCCACCGGCGAGGTGGGCCCGAAGCACGAGCCGTCGCCGAGACCGAAGGCGCCCACCGAGCAGGTGCCGCTCGTGTTGGTCGAGCAGGCGCAGCTCCCCGAGATCTCGGTCGCCTCCCCTAGGCAGCTGAAGCCCAGCTCCGGGAAGTTGACGTCGAAGTGGCTGAGGCCGCGGAACGAGTCGGTGGCGCACTCCCGGCTGCAGCTCGCCGCGGGGTCGGTGGCTTGACCCTTCCTCTGGCAGAACCCGTTGTCCAGGCACGCCTCGCCGAAGCGCACCAAGCCGTCGCAGACGCCGGCGGCCGGGCTGCAGACCTCGTAGGTGTAAGAGGCCGAGCCGTCGGTGCTCGTGTTGCCGGCCGTGAAGTCGGTCAGGGTGATCTTGAAGCCGGCGCTGCTGCACACCGAGTCCTGCAGGGTGTCGCAGGTGACGCCGTCGCAGACCGTCAGGTCCGGCGGCAGGACTTGCGCGCCGGCGGCGGCCGCCGCGAGGGCGAGGACCGCTGCACTGATACATCGCTTTCTCAAGAAACTTGGGGCGCTCATGATCGGGATCTCCTTTTTCGAGACCACAACGTGAATTGAGAGCAGATACCTCAATCTAGGCGGGCGGCGCCCCGGGCGCCATTCGGCAAAGGACAGACTTTTCTACGACTTTGGATATAGACCGCGGCGCGGGCGCCGGGGGGACGGCTAGGCGGTGGCGCGCTCGGCTTCGGGCTGGATCTCTTCGAGCTGGACGGCGACGAGCTTGGAGACGCCCTTCTCTTCCATCGTCACGCCGTAGAGGGTCGAGGCGACCTCCATGGTGATCTTGTTGTGGGTGATCACCAGGAACTGCGTCTCGGCCGACATCTCCTTGAGCAGCTCGACGAAGCGGCGGGTGTTGAGGTCGTCGAGCGGCGCGTCCACCTCGTCGAGGATGCAGAAGGGCGAGGGCTTGGTGCGGAAGAGCGCGAAGAGCAGGGCGATGGCGGTGAGCGCCTTCTCGCCGCCGGAGAGGAGCATCAGGTTCTGCAGGCGCTTGCCCGGCGGGCGGGCGACGATCTCGAGGCCGCACTCGAGGACGTCCTCCTCGTCCATCAGGCGCATCTCGGCCTCGCCGCCGCGGAAGAGCTGGGAAAAGACCTCGCCGAAGTGGCGGTTGACCTCGACGAAGGTCGCGAGGAAGCGCTCGCTCGAGGCCTGATTGATCTCGCGGATCGTGGCGCGCAGGCTCTCGACGGAATTCGCGACGTCGGCGCGCTGCGCGGTCAGGAACTCCAGCCGCTGCTCCTGCTCGTCGTGCTCCTCGACGGCGAGGGCGTTGACCGGGCCGAGCCGCTCGAGGGTCGCCTTGCAGCGCGCCAGCTCGGCCTCGCGCTCGGCCAGCTCGCCGGCCGCCGGACCGCCGCCCGCGCCGGTCTCCTCGACCGCCGGCAGCTCGCGCGCGAACTCCTCGTGGAAGGTGAGGCGGAGGTGCTCGGCGTCCTGCTCCAGGCGGGCGCGGTCGACGCGCAGCTCCTCCACCTCGTGCCGCACGCCCTCACGCCGCTCGCGCTCCTCGGCGATCCGCTCGTCCAGGAGCTGCACCGCCTGGCGCTCGGCGTCGAGCCGTGCCTGCTCGGCGAGGACCCCCTCCTCGGCCGCGACCCGCAGCTCGAGCGACTCCTGGAGGTCGCGCTCGGCGCGCTCGATCTCGCCGTCGAGCTGCGCGCGGCGGGCGGTGAGGCGCGCCGCCTCGTCGTCCCAGGCGGCGACCTGGCGCCGGCCCTCGTCGAGCTCGGCGGCGAGCCGCGCCGCCTCCCGGTCCTGCGCCGCCAGGCGCTCGGAGAGGACCTCGAGCCGCCCCTTGCGGCCGGCGCTGTCGGCGCGCAGGCTCTCGCGCCCGCCCTTGGCCGCCTCGACCTCGGCCTGCGCGGCGGAGAGCCGCTCGTCGGCGGAGACGAGCGCGCGCTCGGCCTCGGCGAGGTCGCGCGCCAGCCCTTCCCGGCGCGCCTCGGTGCGCGCCAGCTCGCGCCCCACCTCCTCGCGCTCGGTGCCGAGGGTCTCGGTCTCGTTGGCGAGGCGGCGGTGGCGGTGGGCGGCGTCCTCGTGGCGCGCGCTCGCCACCGCCAGCTCCTGGCGCAGCTGCGCCACCGCGCTCTGCAGGCGGTTGGCGTCGCCGGCGAGGGCGGCGCGGGCGGCGACCAGCTCCTCCAGCCGCGCGGCGGCCGCGGCGAGGCGGGCGGCCAAGTCCGGCACCTCGCGGTCGAGCCCTTCGAGCTCGCGCCGCCGCTCCAGGACGCCGGGGGTGACGACCTCGCCCTCGACGTGGAAGGTGCCGCCCGCGACCCAGACGCCGTGGCGCGAGAGGAAGGCCGCGCCGGGGTGGGCGCGGGCGAGGCGCTCGGCGTCGGCGGGGTCTTCGACGAGGTAGGCCGGCGGCAGAACTGCCGCCAGCTCTTCCGGCAATCCGAGCGCTTGGCCGAGCGAGAGGAGGACGGCAGGGTCGTCGGCGGCGGATGCGGGGGGGATTGCCGGCGCTTGCGAAGAGCTACCCGGCAGGGGAGCCCCCCGGGCCCGTCACCGTCCCACGTGCAAAGAGGCTCGATGAGGATGGCGGCGGCGCGGCCGGCTAGGGTGCGGGCGAGGTCGAGGGCCGAGGAGTTGGGGGCGAGGATGACGGCGTCGGCCAGGGCGCCTAGGTAGAAGTCGAGGGCGCGCTCCCAGCCTTCGAGGGCTCGCGCGCGCGATGCGAGATAGTCGGGAGAGTCGATCCCGGCTTCGCGCAGCGCTTCCTCGAGCGCCGCCCGCCGCTCGGAGTGGGCACGGGACAGCTCGCCGAGGATCGCTTGGCGCTGCCGCGCGGCCGAGAGGCGTTCCTCCAGCTCGCGCCGTGTGGTCGTCGCCTCGGCCTCGCGCCGCATCGCCGTGTCGAGGGCGGCGGTGACGCCGTCGAGGGCGGCCGCGCGCTCGGCGAGGTCGGCCTCCAGCGCCGCCGTCCGCTCGCGCGCCGCGGCCAGCGCCTCGGTCGCGGTCGCCAGCTCCTGCCCTTGCCGGCCCAGCTCCTGTTCTAAATGGTGGCGGCGGAAGTCGCCGCGGTCGAGCTCGAGCTGCGTCTGCTGCAGGCGCCCGCGCAGGCCGTTGGTCTCGGCGGTGCGGGCGAGGAGATCGGCGCGCCGCGCCTCCAGCCGCGCCTGCGCCTCGCTGAGCCCCGAGTCGGCGGCGGCGATCTCGGCGAGGTCGGCGTCGACCGCCGCGGCGGCCGTGTCGCGCTCGGCGGCCAGGTCGCGCCGCACCGCCGCCAGCTCGGCGAGCGCCTCGTCGAGCCGCGCCAGCTCCTCGCGCCGCCGCGCGGCGAGCGCCTGCGCCTGCGCGGCGCGCTCGGCGATCTCCTGCCCGGTCTGGCGGTTCGCCTTGACGAACTGCTGCCCGCCCTCGATCCGCGCCGCGAGGTCGGCCTGCCGCTGGTGGCGCGCCGCCACCTCGCTGGCGATCGAGTCGAGCCGCTCGCGGCCGGCGGCGAGCGCCGCCTCGTCGCGGTGGAGCGCGGCCGCCAGCTCGGCCTCGCGCGCGCCGGCCTCGTCGATCTGCCCGCGCACCGCGGCGAGGCGCGCAGCCAGCGCGTCCCAACGCCCGGTCAGCACCAGCTCGAGGAGGCCGCGGTACTCCCCTTCGGCCTGCTGGTAGCGGCGCGCGGCGCCCGCCTGGCGCTTGAGCGAGCGCAGCGCGCGCTCGACCTCGGCGATGATGTCGTCGAGCCGCACGAGGTTGGCGGTCGCCTCCTCGAGCTTCACCTCGGCGAGCCCCTTGCGCACCTTGTAGCGGGTGATGCCGGCGGCCTCTTCGAGGAGCTTGCGCCGCTCCTGCGGCTTGCCGGAGAGGATCAGCCCGATCTTCCCCTGCTCGATCACCGAGTAGGCGCGGATGCCGAGCCCCGTGTCCATCAGCAGGTCGCGCACGTCCTTGAGCCGCACGGTGCGGCCGTTCAGCCGGTACTGGCTCTCGCCGCCGCGGAAGACCCGCCGGCCCAAGGCGATGCGGCCGTCCTCGGAGCCGGCCGCGCCAGGGTGGGTCTTGAGCTGGAGAGTGACCTCGGCCATACCGAGCGGCTTGCGCTGCTCGGCGCCGTTGAAGATGACGTCCTCCATCGTGCCGCCGCGCAAGCTCTTGGCGCTCTGCTCGCCCAGCACCCACGTCATGGCGTCGGAGAGATTGCTCTTCCCGCACCCGTTGGGCCCGACGATCGCGGTGATCCCGCCGGCGAACCGGACGCGCACCGGATCGACGAAAGACTTGAAGCCGGACAGCTCGAGGAGGTCGAGTTTCAGCATGACGGCGAAGAGGTCGGCAGGATAGCAAACGCCCGCGCCGGGTACAACATATGGTATGCCCCGAAAAGATCGCTACCGCATGCTGAGCCGCCCATGACCCCGGAGGCCGCCACCTTCATAGCCCGCAACCTCCTCTTCCTGGCAGGCCTAGCCACCGCCGCCTGGGCCACCGGCATCCCCCTAACCCATCGCCTCCCGACTATAAGCAGCCTAGAGCGCCACGCCCTAGCCGCCACACTGGGCTTGGCCCTCATAGGCCACCTCGCATTCTTCCTGGGCCTAGTCGGCCGTCTGTCCCCGCTCCCACTCCTCGCCGCCACAGCCCTCCTCACCGCTCTTTTCTGGGTAAGGAAACGCCCCCGGTCCCAGGAGCCCGGCGGCTCTCCTCCGCCGGGAAGCTCTTCGCAAGCGCCGGCAATCCCCTCCGTAGGTGAACCCGATCCCGCGCGCAGCGAAGCGCAGGCGGGCGCCTCAGATCCAGCAGTCCACAAAGCGCCCGCCGGTTCCCGGCGGAGGAGAGCCGCCGGGCTCCTCGCGCCAACCCTCGCAATCGCCGCCATCGCCGCCGCCGCGCCGTTCTTCGTCCTAGCCCTCTACCCCCCCACAGCCTTCGACGCCACCACCTACCACCTCCCCATGGCCCGTGCCTTCGCCCAATCCGGCGCCCTCCCCTTCCTCCCCACCCTGCGCTTCCCCGTCTTCCCCGCCCTCGCCGAGCTCCTCTCCGCCATCGCCCTCCTCTTCGCCGGCGACGTCGCCACCCACCTCGTCCAGCTCCTCGCCGCCGCCCTCACCGCCGCCCTCCTCCTCGCCTGGGGACGCCACGCCGGCGCCCCCGCCGCCGGCGCCGTCGCCGCCGGCCTCTTCCTCGGCAACCCGATCGTCGCCCACCTCGCCGCCACCGCCTACGTCGAGATGCTCCTCACCCTCTTCGTCGCCGCCGCCCTCTACGCCGCCGACCGCTGGCGCGGCACCTCGCACAGAGGCTGGCTCGCCCTGGCGGGCGTCTTCGCCGGCAGCGCCGCGGCGGTCAAGTACCAGGGGCTCTACTTCGTCGGGGTGACCGTGCTGGGGGCGCTGGCGCTGGCGCCGCGGCGCCGGCGCTGGCGGGCGGCCGCGCTGGTCGCGGCCTGCGCCCTCGCCGCCCTGCTCCCTACCCACGCCCGCATCGCGGCGCACACCGGCAACCCGCTCTTCCCGCTGCTGCCGCAGGTCTTCGGGGAGTCCGCCTGGAGCTTGGACGCGAGCGTCATTCCGGCCGCCCACCGTGGGTTCGACGCGCCGCCGAGCGAGCTGGCGCGGCGGTGGGCGCGGCTCCCGCTTCTCCCCTGGGACCTGGTCTTCACGCGCGAGCTGACCAGCCGCCAGCCCCCCTTCTCGCCGCTCTACCTGCTGGCGCTGCCGGTCCTCGCCGCCGGCGCCCTGCGCGAGCGCCGCGTGCGCTGGCTCCTCGTTCCGGTCGCCGGCTGGCTCGCCCTCTTCCCGCTGCTGCCGCCGGACGCGCGCTACCTGGTCCCGGTCCTGCCGCTCGTCAGCCTGGCGACCGCGCTCTCGCTCCTGCCCCTCATCGCGCGCCTGGCCGAGCGGCGCCGGGCTGCGGCGGTCGCCGTCCTCACGGTCCTCTGTCTCCTGCCGGGTTGGCTCTACGCGGTCTGGCGCCTCGATCGCCAGGGACCGCTGCCAGCGACCGTCGCGGCGCGCGACGCCTACCTGGCTCGCGCCCTCCCCGGCTACCCCGCTCTCCGTTTCCTCGACCGGACTTGCGGCCGGCGCTACGCCGTCTACGCCCTGCACGCCGAGAACCACGCCTATTTCGCCAGCGGGAGCTTCCTGGGCGACTGGTTCGGCCCCTACGGCTTCCAGGAGGTCCTGCCGCTCCTCGCCGACCCGGCGGCGCTCCACGCCCGGCTGCGCGCCCTCGGCGCCGACCATCTCTTGCTGGTGCGTGCGAAGGACTACGGGCTCGCGGACGACCCCGCCTTCCGGCGGCTGTTCCTAGAGATCTACGCCGACCGCCACGCCCGGCTGTTCCGCCTCGCGGGCGGCTGAGGGCTGCGGCCCTTCGGCGGCGGCCGGCAGCGCCAGCGTGAAGACCGCCCCCTCCCCCGGCTCGCTACGCACCGTCACCCGGCCGCCGTGCGCCTTGACGATGCGGTCGACGATCGCCAGCCCGAGCCCGGTGCCGCCCTTGCGCGTCGAGTAGAAGAGATCGAAAACCCGCGGCCGCTCGGCGGGCGGAACGCCCGGGCCGCTGTCCGCGACCTCGAGGAGCACATCGTCGCCTTCGCGGAGGGCGGTGAGGCGGACCCGCGGCGGGCGCGCCCCCTCCTCGGCGGCGGTCAGCGCGTTGCGGGCGAGGTTCAAGAGCGCCTGGTGGAGCTGCGTCGGATCGGCGCGCAGGCGCGCGCCGCCTGCCAGGTCCACGACCTCGAGCCGCACGCCGCGCCGCGCCGCCTCCGCCGCCAGCACCTCGCGCACCCGCTCCAGCGCCTCGGCCGCCGGCACGTCCTGGGGCTCCAGCGGGCGCGGCTTGGCGTAGGCCAGGAAGTCGCTCACCAGCCGCTCGAGGCGGCCGATCTCGCTGCGGGTGATGGCCAGGAGGCGCGGCCCCGACGGCGGCCGGCCGTGCGCCGCGATCTCCTCCTCCAGCATCTGCATGTTGAGGTTGAGCGAGTTGAGCGGGTTGCGGATCTCGTGCGCCAGGCCGGAGGCGAGGGTGCCGACGTAGGCCATGCGCGCCGCCTCGGCCGCGCGCGCCTCGGCGCGCTGCGAGCGGCGCAGGAGGCGCCAGAGCGCCGCCGCGGCGGTGAGCAGCAGGACGACGGTCACCAGGCCGATCCAGGCCGCCTGCCGCACCAGGTCGCGCCGCAGCAGCGCGGTGCGCCGGCTGATCTCGGCGTCGCTGATGCCGATCTCGAGCTGCCCGAGGTTGCCGATCGGCACCTCGACGCGCGGCACGTCGTAGTACTCCAGCCGCGTCTCCTCGCGCCGCTCCTCGCGCCCGCCGTAGACGTCGGGGTTGGACGGCAGGCGCAGCGGCACCTCCGGCGCGCCCGGCAGGGACTGCGCCGGCGGATCGACGCGGAGGGGGTACTCGCTGGTGATGCGGAAGACCAGCGTTCCCTGGCGGTCGCGGATCTCGACCGTGCGCACGATGTCGCGCCGCCGGAGGACGGAGTCGATGTAGGTCTGGGTCTCGCGCTCCAGGGCGACGGCGGTGAAGAGGTCGTTGCCCTGCCGCTCGGCGCGCTCCTCGATCTGCCGCGCCAGGCCCTCGGCCTCCGAGCGGGTCTCGAGCAGCACCCGCTCGATCTCCCGCTGCGACAGCGAGCGGAAGATCAGCCAGCCGAAAAGCGCGATGTCGAAGAGGACGAAGAGCCCGAAGAGCAGCAGCCCGACGAGCAGCCGGCGGCGGGTCGCGGAGGCCGGCGCGGCGAGCATGGAGGCAGGATAACCGCTTTCGGTTTGACCCTGCCGGAGTGCGCGGCTACCATGACCGCTCGCCCATGCGCCCGCCCCTTTGCCGCCTCCCGCCGTGGCCGCTCGCGGTGGCGCTCGCCGCCTGCCTGGCCGGCGCCGGGCTGGGCATCGGCGGCTGCCGGCCGCGGGAGGGCGGCGAGGGCACCCCCGCCGGGATCGACGGCGCCCCGCCCGCGGCCGCGCGGCCGGTGCGCGGCGGCACCGCGGTCATCGGCTGGGGCTCGGACATCTCCGCGGTCAACGAGCTGATCGTCCCGGCGAGCAACGTCAACGACGAAGTCCTCTTCCAGATCTTCCTCCATCTGGTGCAGGAGCAGGGCGACTTCGACGAGCACCCGCCGACCTTCGAGCCGCAGCTCGCCGAGCGCTGGGAGTTCTCCCCCGACCGCCGGACCCTGACTTTCCATCTGCGCGACGATGTCGTGTGGAGCGACGGCGTGCCGGTCACCGCCGAGGACGTGCGCTGGACCTGGCAGGCGCAGACCCATCCCGCCGTCGGCTGGGGGGACTCGGCGAGCAAGGAGGGGATCACCGACGTCGAGGTGGTGAATCCGCACACCGTGCGCTTCCACTTCCGCGAGGCCTACGGCAAGCAGCTCCTCGACGCCAACGAAGGCGTGATCCTGCCCAAGCACGCCTGGGAGAAGCTGCCCTTCGCGGAGTGGCAGCAGGGCGCCGACTGGTTCCGCGAGCACCTGGTGACGAACGGCCCTTTCCTCCTCCGGGCGTGGACGCCGCAGCAGGAGGTCGTGCTGGTGCGCAACCCGCGCTTCTACGACCCCGCGCTCCCCCATCTCGATCGGGTGGTCCTGCGCGTGGTGCCCGACCAGAGCGCCTTGCTCGCCATGCTGCGCAACGGCGAAGTCCACTTCACGAACAACCTCTCCGCCACCGACGTGCCGGCCGTGCGCGCCGACCCCGACCTCCAGCTCGTCGCCTACTGGTTCAAGCTCTTCGTCTTCGTCGCCTGGAACAACGACGACCCGCGCTTCGCCGACCCCGAGGTGCGCCGGGCGCTGGCGATGGGCATCGACCGCCGGACGATCGTCGACAGCCTCTGGGGGGAGCTGGCGCGGATCGGCTCCTCGCCGATCATCACCCATGTGTGGGCGCACCACCCGCGCCTGCAGCCGCTGCCCTACGACCCGCAGCAGGCCAAACAGCTCCTCGCGAGGCACGGCTGGCGCGACAGCGACGGCGACGGCGTGCTCGACAAGGACGGCAAGCCCTTCGCCTTCGAGCTGGTGACCAACAGCGGCAACCAGCAGCGGACCGACGCCACGGTGATGATCCAGGAGCAGCTCCGCCGCATCGGCGTCGAGGTCGAGCCGCAGGTGCTCGAGGTCAACGCTCTCTCCGAGCAGCTCGACGACGGCTCCTTCGACGCGGCGCTGTTCGGCTTCGGCATGGACACCAGCCTCGACCTCCACTCGGTCTTCCACAGCCGCTCGATCGGCGAAGGCAACAACTTCGCCCGCTACCGCAACCCCGAGGTGGACCGGTTGATCGAGACGATCCGGCGGACGCCGGACATCCTGAAGGCGCGGCCGCAGCTCTACGAGCTGCAGGAGATCCTGCACCGCGACCAGCCCTTCACCTACCTCTGGGAGTCGCAGCGTCTCCACGGCGCCAGCCGGCGGCTCCAGAACATCCAATCCAACATCCTCTTCTCCCTGTTCGACCTCGAGGAGTGGTGGATGGCCCCGGCCTCCTGAGGGCCGGCCATGCTCCGGTTCCTCGCCCGGCGCCTGGCCGCCGCCGCTCTCCTGCTCTTCCTCGTCCTCTCCGCCGTCTTCTTCCTCATCCACGCCGCGCCGGGCGATCCCGGCGACCTGCTGACGGAAGACCGCATGCCGCGCGCGCAGCGCGAGCGCCTGCGCGCCCTCTGGGGGCTCGACCGGCCGCTCTCCGAGCAGTACGCGGCCTGGCTGGAGGCGGTGGCGCTGCGCGGCGACTTCGGGGTCTCGCTCGTCCACAAGCGGCCGGTGCGCACCGTCCTGGCGGAGGCGCTCCCGGCGACGCTCCTCCTCGCCGGCGTCGCCTTCGCGATCGACGCGGTCGTGGGCCTCGCCCTCGGGATCGCCGCGGCGCGCCGGCGCGGGCGGGCGGCCGACCACCTGATCCGCTGGGCTTCGCTCCTCGTCTACTCCCTCCCCGGCTTCTGGCTCGGCCTGATGGCGATCCTTCTCTTCAGCCACGTCTGGCCGGTGCTGCCGGCGGGCCACCTGCGATCGGTCGGGGCGGAGGCGCTGCCGGCGCCGGCGCGGCTCCTCGACATCGCGCGGCACCTCGTCCTGCCGTCGCTCGTCCTCGGCCTCTGGTTCGCCGCGGCCACCGCGCGCTTCGTGCGCAACGGGCTGCTCGAGGTGTTGGGACAGGACTACGTGCGCACGGCCCGCGCCGCCGGCGTGCCGGAGCGGCGCGTCCTCTGGGTGCACGCGCTGCGCAACGCCGCGGTGCCGGTGGTGCAGGTCCTCGCCATCTCGCTGCCGGCGCTGCTCAGCGGCTCGCTGGTCACCGAAGTGGTCTTCTCGCTGCCGGGCATCGGCCGCGCCGGCTTCGACGCCGTGCTGACCCGCGACTACCCGCTGGTCCTCGGCGTGACCGCGCTCTCGGCGGCGCTGGTCATCGCCGGTACCCTGGCCGCCGACCTGGCGCACGGGGCGCTCGACCCCAAGGTGCGCGGTGCCTGAGGCGCCCTTCCGCCTCGCGGCCGGGGCCGCGGCGGCCCTGCTCCTCCTCGCCGGGGCGGCGCCGCTCCTCGCTCCCTACGACCCGGCCGAGCAGCTCGATCCGGTGGCCGGCCGCCTGCGCCCGCCGGGGACGGTGATGGCGGCGATCCGGCTCGACGACGGCCGCTGGTGGCTCGCCGAGCGGGTGGAGTGGACGCCGGAGGGGCTGCGCGTCGAGCGCCTGGGGCGGGTGGAGCACCTGGCGGCGGCGAAGGTCCGGAACCGGAGCCAGGACGGCGTCGCCGACCGCCGCGTCTTCCTCCTCGGCTCCGACCGCTTCTCGCGCGACGTCCTCTCGCGCCTGCTCCACGGCGCGCGGGTGTCGCTGGCGATCGGGCTGCTGGCGGTGCTGCTGGCGACGACGCTGGGGATCGCGGTGGGGGCGTCCGCGGCGACCGGCGGCCCCTGGCTCGACGCCGTCCTCATGCGCGCCGTCGACGCGCTCCTCGCCTTCCCCTGGCTCTTCCTCCTGCTGGCGGTGTCGTCGCTCTTCCGGCCGGGGCCCGCGCTGCTGGTGCTGATCCTCGGCGGCACCGCCTGGATGGACATCAGCCGCCTGGTGCGCGGCGAGGTCCTGGGGCTGCGCGGCCGCGATTTCGTGCTGGCGGCGCGCGGCATCGGCCAGCGGCCGGCGGTCATCCTCCGCCGCCACCTCCTGCCCGGCGCGCTGCCGCCCGTGCTGGTGCGCGGCGCGCTGCTCGCCGGCCAGGTGATCCTCGTCGAGTCGGCGCTCTCCTTCCTCGGCATCGGCATCCAGCCGCCGACCCCGAGCTGGGGCAACATGGTGGCCGAGGGGCGCGACGTGCTGACCACCGCCTGGTGGCTCTCGGCCTTCCCCGGCGCGGCGATCGCGGCGACGGTGATCGGCCTGAACGTCCTGGGCGACCGCCTGCGCGACGTTCTCGACCCGCGATCGCTCGCTTGAAGCCGCTTTCGACCGCCGACTTCGACTACCCGCTGCCGGAGGGCGCCATCGCGCAGCGCCCGCTGCCGCGCGGCACGAGCCGCCTCCTGGCGCTCGACCGCGAGGGGCCTGAGCGCCACCGCCGGGTGCGCGACCTGCCGGCGCTGCTGCGCGCCGGCGACCTCCTGGTCGTCAACGACACACGGGTGATCCCGGCCCGCCTCTTCGCCCGCCGCCCCGGCGGCGGCGCGATTGAGTTGCTGCTCGTCGAGCGGATCGAGACGGCGGAGTGGGAGGCGCTGGCGCGGCCGGCGGCGAAGGCTCGGGAGGGGACGGTGCTCGAGCTCGAGCCCGGGCTCACCGCCGAGGTCGTCGGCCGCGGCGGCGCGGGCCGGCGGCGGCTCCGCTTCTCCGAGCCGATCGAGCCGCACCTCGAGCGGCTGGGGCACGTGCCGCTGCCGCCCTACATCCGGCGCGCCGACGAGGCCGCGGACCGCGAGCGCTACCAGACGGTCTACGCCCGCCGGCCGGGGGCGGTGGCGGCGCCGACCGCGGGGCTGCACCTTTCCGCGGAGCTGTTGGCGGCGCTCGCCGCGGCGGGGATCGAGCGGGCGGAGATCACCCTGCACGTCGGCCCCGGCACCTTCAAGCCAGTCACGGCCGAGCGGCCCGCCGAGCACCGGATGGAGCGCGAGCGCTGGGAGATCGGCGAGGGCGCGGCGGACGCCGTGCGGCGGGCGCGCGCGGCGGGGCGGCGCGTGGTGGCCGTGGGGACGACGGTCGTGCGGGCGCTCGAAACGGTGGCCGCGGCGAGCGGCGAGGTCGCGCCCGGCGCCGGCTCGACCGAGCTCTTCATCACCCCCGGCTTCCGCTTCCGCGCCGTGGACGTCCTCCTCACCAACTTCCACCTGCCGCGCTCGACGCTTCTCATGCTGGTCGCCGCCTTCGCCGGCCGCGAGCGGGTGCTCGCCGCCTACGCCGAGGCGGTCGCCGCCGGCTACCGCTTCTACTCCTACGGCGACGCGATGCTGGCGGAGCGCAGGATGCGGTGAGCGAGGACGGCGGCGCCGTAGCCGTTGTCGATGTTGACGACGCCGATCCCCGGTGCGCAGGCGTTGAGCATGGTGAGGAGCGCGGCGAGGCCGCCGAAGCTGGCGCCGTAGCCGACGCTCGTCGGCACGGCCACGACCGGCGCCGCGACGAGACCCGCGACGACCGCGGGCAGCGCGCCGTCCATCCCCGCCACCGCAACGATCGCCCCGGCGCGGCGCAGCGCCGGCAGGGCGTCGAGCAGGCGATGGAGGCCGGCGACGCCGACGTCGTAGTGGCGCTCGACCGCGTGGCCGAACCAGGTCAGGCAGACCGCTGCCTCTTCGGCGACGGCGAGGTCGGAGGTGCCGGCGGCGAGCACCGCCGCCGGCGCTCCGGACGCCTCGTGCGGCTCCCCGCAGGTCACGACGCGGGCGCGCTCGTGGGAGACCGCGTCGGGAAAGCGCGCACGCAGCGCCGCGGCGGCTTCCGGACCGACGCGGGTCACCAGGACCCGGCCGTTGGCGGCGAGCAGGCGCTCGGCGATCGCCACCAGGTCCTCGCTCCGCTTGCCCTCGCCGAAGATCGTCTCCGGCAGCCCCGAGCGCAGCTCGCGGTGGAGGTCCGGCTTGGCGATCCCGAGGTCGGCGTAGGGAAGATCGGCGAGGGCGGCGAGGGCGGCGTCGGGGGTCAGCTCGCCGGCGGCGACGCGCGCCAGCAGCTCGCGCAGCGCCTCGGGCCTCAAAGCCTAAGGCGCGAAGGCTTTCGCGCCGGGCTGCAATCACTCTGCGGGCGCGCTTCCCGTCGCGCGCCCAGCGCGACGGGCGCCGGCGGGTCGGCGCCGCCGCGCCGGTAGCCGCGCGGGTCGTAGACGGCGCCGTCGAAGCCGAGCGCGCGCAGGCGGGGCTCGAGCGCCGGCCAGAGCGCGGCGAGGCGCGCCACCTCCTCGGGGCCGACCTCGACGCGCGCCGCCCGCTCTTCGTGCCGCACCCGCACCAGGCGGAACCCCTGGCCGGCGAGGAGGTCCTCGGCGGCCTCGACGCGGCGCAGCTTGCCCAGGGTCACCGGCTGGCCGTGCGGGATGCGCGACGAGAGGCAGGCGTTGGCCGGGCGGTCCCAGACCGAGAGGCCGAGGCTGCGGGCGAGGGCGCGCGCCGTCGTCTTGTCGATGCCGTGGGCGAGGAGCGGCGAGTAGACGCCCTTCTCGCGCACGGCGCGCAGGCCGGGGCGGTCGGGGCCGGGGTCGGAGGCGTTGGTGCCGTCGCAGACGACGGCGTAGCCGCGCTCGCGGGCGAGCGTCACCAGCGTCCCCATGCGCAGCCCCTGGCAGACGTAGCAGCGGTAGGCGGGGTTGGCCGCGAACTCGGGGTCGGCCAGCTCGCTGTAGGTGACGGTCTCGTGGCGGATGCCGATCTCGGCGGCGAGCCGGCGGGCGTGGTCGAGCTCGGCGCCGGCCAGGGTCTCCGCCGCCGCCGTCACCGCCAGCGCCTTCTCGCCGACCGCGCGATGGGCGAGCGCCGCGACCAGCCCGGAGTCCACCCCGCCCGAGTAGGCCACCAGCACCGACCCCCGCTCCGCGAGGTCGGAAACCAGCGTCTCGAAATGCGCGGAAAGGGCGGCGTCCAGCATCGAAATCGATGCTAGCACGCGGCTTGCGGGCGGCCGGTCAGCCGCGGCCGGCGCGGAACGGGATGCGCATGGTGACCGGCACGAGGAAGAAGATGGCGTAGACCCCGGCGGCGTAGAGGGGCACGAAGGGAGCCGCGTGCTGCTCGGCGAGCGGGGCCATGGCGCGGAGGAGGAAAGGGAGCGCGAGCGGGGCCGAGAAGTAGATCAGCGCCAGGCGCCGGCGGAGCGGCGGCGGGAAGGCGCGCGCCCGCTGCACGTAGAGGAGGCCGGCGGTCCAGCCGAGGAACGCGGCGAAGCCGTAGAGGTTGTAGAGCGAGAGCTGCAGCCGGCCGGCGAGCGGCACCAGGCCGCCCAGCGCCAGGATCTGCACCACCCAGCAGGCGAGGAAGAGGGCGAGGAGGACGATCCCCACCCGGCCCAGCAGCCCCGGCGGCGGGTCGCCGGCGGCGCCGGGCCGCGGCGGCTCGGCGTCAGCCATAGCTCTCGACCGGCGGGCAGCTGCACATCAGGTTGCGGTCTCCCCAGACGTTGTCGACGCGCGAGACGAACGGCCAGAACTTCCGCTCGCGCACCCAGGGCAGCGGGAAGACCGCCTGCTCGCGGCTGTAGCCGTGCGGCCAGTCGTCGGCCAGCGCCACCTCGGCGGTGTGCGGCGCGTTCTTGAGCGGGTTGTCGGCGCGGTCGGCGCGCCCCTCTTCGATCGCCCGGATCTCGTCGCGGATGGCGACGAGCGCATCGCAGAAGCGGTCCAGCTCGTCCTTGGACTCGCTCTCGGTCGGCTCGATCATCAGCGTCCCGGCCACCGGGAAGGACATCGTCGGGGCGTGGAAGCCGAAGTCCATGAGGCGCTTGGCGACGTCCTCGGCTTCGACCCCGGCGCTCGCCTTGAAGGGGCGCAGGTCGAGGATGAACTCGTGCGCCACCCGCCCGCGGCGGCCGGCGTAGAGGAGCGGGTAGTGCTCCCCGAGGCGCGCCGCCATGTAGTTGGCGTTGAGGATCGCCACCTCGGTCGCCCGCGTCAGCCCCGCGGCGCCCATCAGCGCGATGTAGGCCCAGGAGATGGTGAGGATCGAAGCGCTCCCCCACGGCGCCGCGGCGACCGGCCCGATCGCGGGGCCGTCCTCCGCCAGCGGGTGTCGTGGGAGGAAAGGCGCCAGGTGCGTCGCGACACAGATCGGCCCCATCCCCGGCCCGCCGCCGCCGTGCGGGATGCAGAAGGTCTTGTGCAGGTTCAGGTGGCAGACGTCGGCGCCGTAGTCGGCCGGCCGGCAGAGCCCGACCTGCGCGTTCATGTTGGCGCCGTCCATGTAGACCTGGCCGCCGTGGCGGTGGACGATGGCGCAGATCTCGCGGATCCCTTCCTCGAAGACGCCGTGGGTCGAGGGGTAGGTGACCATCAGCGCCGCCAGCCGGCCGGCGTGCTGCGCCGCCTTGGCCTCCAGGTCGGCGTGCTCGACGTTGCCCTGCGCGTCGCAGGCGACCGGCACGACCTTCATGCCAGCCATCACCGCGGAAGCCGGGTTGGTGCCGTGCGCCGAGACCGGGATCAAGCAGACGTCGCGCTCCCCTTCGCCGCGGTCCTTGTGGTACGCGCGAATGACGAGCAGCCCCGCCAGCTCCCCCTGCGATCCCGCGTTCGGCTGCAGCGAGCAGGCCGCGAAGCCGGTGATCTCGCACAGCCACCGCTCGAGCGAGGCGAACAGCTCGGCGTACCCGGCAGCCTGCTCCAGCGGCGCGAAGGGGTGGAGGGCGTTCCACTCCGGCCAGGAGAGCGGCACCATCTCGGTCGTGGCGTTGAGCTTCATGGTGCACGAGCCGAGCGGGATCATCGAGTGCGTGAGCGACAGGTCGCGCCCCTCGAGGCGCTTGATGTAGCGCAGCATCTCGTGCTCGGTGTAGTAGCGGTGGAAGACCGGGTGGGTCAAGAAGTCGGAGGCGCGCGCGTGCGGCGCCGGGAAGTCGAGGGGCGCCGCCGCCGCCAGGCCGTTCGGGTCCAGGTCCTCGCCGGCGCGCGGCCCGTCGCCGGCGAAGACCGCGAGGAGGTTGCGCAGGTCCTCCTCGGTCGTCGCCTCGTCGACGGCGACCCCGACGGCGTCGTCGGCCAGCAGGCGCAGGTTCATGCCCCGCTTCCGCGCTGCCGCCACGATCTCGGCCGCCGGGCGCCGCGGCGTGCCCACCCGCAGGGTGTCGAAGAAGGGCTCGGCGGGGAGCGTGTAGCCCTGCCGGCGAAGCCCCTCGGCGAGGGCCGCCGCCAGCGCGTGGACGCGGCGGGCGATGGCGCGCAGCCCGTCGGGGCCGTGGTAGACGGCGTAGAAGCCGGCCATGACCGCCAGCAGCACTTGCGCCGTGCAGATGTTGCTCGTCGCTTTCTCGCGCCGGATGTGCTGCTCGCGCGTCTGCATCGCCATGCGGTAGGCGGTCTTGCCGGTGCGGTCGCGCGAGACGCCGATGATCCGCCCCGGGATCAGCCGCTTGAGCTCCTCGCGCGTCGAGAGGTAGGCGGCGTGCGGGCCGCCGTAGCCGAGCGGCACGCCGAAGCGCTGGGCGCTGCCCACCGCCACGTCGGCGCCGAGCTCGCCGGGCGGGCGCAGCAGCGCCAGCGCCAGCAGGTCGGCCGCGACGACGAAGAGCGCGCCGCCGGCGCGCGCCCGCGCGGCGAGCGGCGCGTGGTCGGCGATGCGCCCGTCGGTCGCCGGGTACTGGACGAGGACGCCGAAGGCGCCGTCGAGGTCGGCGGCGGCCGGGTCGCCGACCCGCACCTCGATGCCCACCGCTTCGGCGCGGGTCTGCACCACCGCGATCGTCTGCGGGTGGCAGTCGGCGGCGACCCAGAAGACGTCGCCCGGCGCCTTCGACGCGGCGCGGCAGAGGTGCATCGCCTCCGCCGCCGCCGTCGCCTCGTCGAGGAGCGAAGCGTTGGCGACCGGCAGGCCGGTCAGGTCCGCGACCATGGTCTGGAAGGTGAGCAGCGCCTCGAGCCGCCCCTGCGAGATCTCGGACTGGTAGGGCGTGTACTGGGTGTACCAGCCGGGGTTCTCGAGGACGTTGCGCTGGATCACGCCGGGCGTCACACAGTCGTGGTAGCCCATCCCGAGGAAGGAGCGGCAGACCTCGTTCTGGCGCGCCATGCGGGCGAGGAGCGCCAGGAGCTCGCGCTCGCCGAGTGGCCGGTCGCCGGGGGCGCCGGGGACGGGCGAGAGCGCGAGCGGCGCGCGCAGGCGGATCGCCGCCGGCACGGTCTCCTCGATCAGCGCCTCGAGCGAGTCGACCCCGAGGCGGGCGAGCATCGCCGCCAGCTCCTCCTCGCTCGGGCCGAGGTGGCGGCGGGGGAAGGTGTCGGTCGGCGCCAGGAGCGCCGCGGCGCCGGGCGCGGTCGTCGCGGGCGCGACGGGCTCCTCGGCGACCTGCGGCCGGCTCACGCCTCGCCGCTCCGGGCGTACTCCTCGTACTGCTCGGCGGTCATCAGGCTCTTCAGATCGTCGGCCGAGGAGAAGCGGATCTTGAGCAGCCAGCCCTCGCCGTGGGGGTCCTCGTTGAGCAGCTCGGGGTCGTCCTCGATGGCGCCGTTGACCTCCACCACCTCCCCCGCCACCGGCGTGTAGATCTCGGCCACGGCCTTCACCGACTCGATCGTCCCCACCTCGTCGTTGCTGTCGAAGACCTGCCCCACCTCCGGCAGCTCGACGAAGACCACCTCGCCCAGCTCCTGCTGCGCGAACTCGGTGATGCCGAGCACGCAGACGTCCTCCTCGACCCGCACCCACTCGTGCTCCCGCGAATAGAGATACTCGGTCGGATACATGCCGGTTCGGCTCCTCCCTCCGAAGTCGTTGCTCGCGCTACGCCCGGCCGCCGCGTCAGCGCGGGCGCCGGTAGAACGGCAGGTCCACGACCGTCGCCGGCAGCGCGCGGCCGCGCACGTCGATCGCCAGCCGGGAGCCGGGCGCGGCCCGCTCCACCGGCACGTAAGCCATCCCCAGAGCCTTCTCGAAGGTGGGGCTCCAGGTGCCGCTGGTGACCCGGCCGGCGGGCCCGGCGCCGTCGAGCACCGCGTGCCCTTCGCGCGCGATCCCCCGGCCTTCGATCTCGAACCCCACCAGTTTCCGGGGCATTCCCTCGCGCCGCTGCGCTTCGAGCGCCGCGCGCCCGAGGAACTCGCCCTTGTCGAGCTTCACCACCCAGTCGAGGCCGGCCTCGAACGGCGTCGTCGTGTCGTCGATCTCGTGGCCGTAGAGCGCCATGCCGGCCTCCAGGCGCAGCGTGTCGCGGGCGCCCAGGCCGGCGGGCACCAGGCCCTTGTCCCGCCCGGCCTCCAGCAACCGTTGCCAGACCGCCGGCGCGTCCTCCGGCGCCAGGTAGAGCTCGAAGCCGTCCTCGCCGGTGTAGCCGGTGCGCGAGACGAGCGCCGGCCGCCCCGCCACCTCGCCGCGGATGAAGCCGTAGTAGCGCAGCGGCGCGACGTCGGGTGTCGCGAGCGGCGCCAGGATCTCGAGCGCGCGCGGCCCCTGCAGGGCGAGGAGGGCGTAGCGATCGGAGGCGTCCACGACCTCGGCCTCGGCGCCGCCGGCGCGCGCCAGCATCCAGTCGAGGTCCTTGGCGGCGTTCGAGGCATTGACGACGAGCAGGAACTCGTCGCTCCCCAGGCGGTAGACGAGGACGTCGTCGACGTAGGTGCCGCGCTCGGTCAGGAAGCCGCTGTAGTGGGCGCGGCCGGGCGCGAGCTTGGCGACATCGTTGGGGGTGAGGCGCTGGAGGAGGGCCTCGGCGCCGGCGCCGCGCACCGCGATCTCGCCCATGTGCGAGACGTCGAAGAGGCCGGCCGCGCCGCGCACCGCGCGGTGCTCCTCGATGACGCCGGCGTACTGCACCGGCATCTCCCAGCCGGCGAACTCCACCAGGCGGGCTCCCGCCTCGCGGTGGCATTCGTGGAGCGGCGTGCGCTTGAGCTCGGAGACGGTCACGTCGGGGGTCCCCGCGGCGGGGCGGCGTGCGGCGGAACGGTATCACAGCGCTTTGGCCGCGAAGGGCGTAGGATCGGCCCCGCCCGCGTGTTGCAGGTCCGCAGACGCACATAGGAGACGACCCATGACCCGAGCCGCCAAGACCGCGTCCTTCGCCCTGCTCCTCGCCGCCGCGCTCGTCCTGCCGGCGGCCGCCCAGACCACCGCCGCCGCCCGCCCGGACCCCGAGCAGCTCTTCCGCAACCCGCGCCAGCTCGCCCGGTACTTGAAGCTCACGCCGGCGCAGGTGACGACGTTCAAGCAGCTCTACGAGCAGCTGCAGGCGGCGCTCAAGCCGCTGCGCGAGCAGCAGCGCGCGCTCTACGAGGACCTGCACGAAGGGCTCGAGGCGGCGAGCCCGGACGCCTGCGCCATCGGACAGATCCAGATCGACCTCTACGAGGGGCGCGAGCAGATCCGCGCCGCGCTCGAGGCCTTCGACGACGCCTTCTCGGCGATCCTGACCCCGCAGCAGCTCAACCGCTGGAACGCCCTCAAGGAGGCGCTCAAGTTCTTCGCCGAAGCCGGCTAGGGGCCTAGGTCCTCCGCGCTAGGATGGGGCCTCCGTCCGGGAGGCCCCGTCCGCATGCCCTTCTCCGTCACCCAGATCGACCACGTCGAAGTCCTGGTCCGCGACCTCGCCGCCGCGGCGCGCTGGTACGGCGAGGTGCTGGGCCTCGCCGAGCGCCACCGCTGGGACCCCGAGCCGGTGATGATCGGCCGCGAGGACGGCCCGGCGCTGGCGCTCTTCCAGGCCGGCGAAGGCCGCCCCGCCACCGGCGAAGCCCCGCGCTGGCACCGCGTCGCCTGGCGCACCGACGCCCCCGGCTTCGCCGCCGCGCAGGAGCACCTGCGCTCCCTCGGCATCCCCTACCGCGGCCCCATCGACCACGGCATCGCCGAGTCGATCTACTTCCAGGACCCCGACGGCAACCCGCTGGAGATCACGCTTTACCGCTGAGCGCGTTCCCTTAGCCGCCGCACGGCGGCGGCTGCTCGACGCGCAGGGGCTGCTCGCGGATCCGCGGCGGCGGGCGACGCCGGCGGCGGTGTACGAAGTCGTCGAACGGATGGGGTTCGTGCAGATCGACTCGATCAACGTCGTCGCGCGCGCCCAGCATCTGACGCTCGGCTCGCGGCTCGACGGCTATCGGCCGGCACTTCTCGACCGCCTCCTCGAGCGCGACCGGTCGCTCTTCGAGCACTGGACGCACGACGCCGCGGCGGTGCCCACCGCCTGGTACCCGTACTGGCGCCACCGCTTCGCCCACGCCCGCGAGGTCGTCTTCGGCAACGCCTGGTGGATGGCGCGGCTCGGCGAAGACCCGGACAGCATCGCCGCCGCCGTGCTCGAGCGAGTGCGGCGCGAGGGTCCGGTCATGACCCGGCACTTCGATCGCCCCGCGGGCGAGAAGTCGGCCTGGTGGGGGTGGACGCGCGAGAAGGCGGCGCTGGAGTTCCTCTGGCACACCGGCGAGCTCCTGATCGCCCGGCGCGAGCAGTTCCACAAGGTCTACAACCTCGCCGAGCGAGTGCTGCCGGCGGCGCACGCGGCGCCGGCGCCTTCGGCCGAGGAGTATCTGGACTGGTCCTTCCGCGGCGCGCTCGAGCGGCTGGGAACGGCGACGCCGCAGGAGCTGGCGGCGTTCTGGCGGGGGATCAAGCCCGCCGCGGCGAGCGCCTGGTGCGAGAAGGCCGCGACGCGCGGCGAGATCGTGGCGGTCGAGGTCGAGAGCGCCGACGGCGCGCGCCCGCGCCGCGCCTACGCCTTCCCGGACTGGCGCGAGCGCGCCGCCGCCGCCCCGGAGGCGCCGCGCCGCCTGCGCCTCCTCTCCCCCTTCGACCCGATCCTCCACGACCGCCGGCGCACCCAGCGCCTCTTCGGCTTCGACTACACGCTGGAATGCTTCGTCCCGGCGGCCAAGCGCCGCTACGGCTACTACGTCCTGCCGATCCTCGAAGGCGAGCGCCTGGTCGGCCGGCTCGATCCGAAGCTCCACCGCAACCGCGGCCTGCTCGCCGTGCGCAAGGTCTGGTGGGAGCCGGGGGTCAAAGAGACCAGCGGCCGCCGCGCCGGGCTCGAAGCGGCCGTCGCCCGCCTCGCCCGCCTCACCGGCGCCGAGCGCTGGACGCTGCCGCGGCGGCGCTAGCCCCTCCCAGTCCTGGCGTATTCTATGGACCTCCGATGCGCGCCTTGCTCCTCGCGCTCGCTCTCTTGACCCTACCCGCGGCGGCCGTCGCCACCGAGGCTCCGCCGCCGCAGGCCGAGGCCGAGCTCGACAAGGCGCGCCGCGCGCTGCAGCAGCAGAGGTACCACGAGGCGGCGCGCTCCTTCCGCCAGGCCGACAAGCTCGCGGGCGGCCGCTGCGCCGACTGCCAGCTCGGCCTCGCCAAGGCGCTCAACCGGGTGCCCGACTACCTCGGCGCACTGGCGGCGGCCGACGCGGCGCTCGCCGCGGCCCCGGACGACTTCCTGCGCGCCCACGCCCTCAACGAGCGCGGCCTCGCTCTCCTGGCGCTCGCGCCGCGCGACGCCAAGCGCTACGAGGCAGCCGCCGAGGCCTTCGCGCAGGTACTGGCGATCAGCGGCGGCAGCGCCAACGCGGCGCGGGTGAACCGCGCCGAGGCGCTGCTCCGCCTCGAGCGGAAGGACGAGGCGGTCGAGCTGCTCGAGGAGTACCTGCGCCGCGAGCCTGACGGCCCCTCCGCCGCCCGCGCCCGCGAGCTGCTCGGCGACCCCGCGCGGGTGCGCAAGGCCATCCTTCCCGACTTCGCGTTGGAGACCCTCGCCGGCGAGCCGCTGCGCGACGAGCACTTCCGCGGCAAGGTGCTGCTGCTCGATTTCTGGGCCACCTGGTGCGGGCCCTGCGTCGCCGCCGTCCCGCGGCTGCGGCGGCTGGCCAACGAGATGGCGGACGAGCCCTTCGTCCTGCTCAGCGTCAGCGTCGACCGCACCCCCACCCTGGTCGAGAAGTTCGTCGCCCGCCACAAGATGGACTGGCCGCAGGTCTGGGACCAGGGGAGCGCTTTCAGCCGCCGCTGCGGCGTCCACTCCTTCCCCACCTACATGCTGGTCAATCACGCGGGCGAGGTGGTCTACAACCGCAGCGGCTGGAGCAGCTCGGTCGAACGCCAGCTGCGCAAGGAGATCGCCGCCGCGCTCGCCGCCGCGAAGGCCGCCGCCACCGCCGCACGGTAGGATCGGGCGGCCATGCGCCTGCTGGCCGTCCGTCACGCCATCGCCGAGGAGCCGGAGGAGTTTGCCCGCACCGGCCGCGACGACCGCCTGCGGCCGCTCACCGACGAGGGGCGGAAGCGCATGCGGCGCGGCGCCCGCGGCCTGCGCTCCCTGGTGCCCCAGATCGACCTCCTCGCCACCAGCCCGCTCACCCGCGCGGCACAGACCGGCGCCATCCTCGACGCCGTCTACGGCGACCTGCCGACGGTCGAGATCGAGCAGCTGGCGCCGGAGGCGACGCCGCAGGACTTCCTCGCCTGGCTGCGCACGCGCCGCGAGGAGACGATCGCCGTCGTCGGCCACGAGCCCTCGCTCGCGCTCATCGTCTCCTGGCTCCTGACCGGCGGCGAGCGCCGCATCCTCGCCATGCGCAAGGGAGGCGCCTGCCTGCTGGACCTCGGCGGCGAGCCGGCGGCAGGCGCCGCGACGCTCCTCTGGGCGCTGACCCCGGCGCAGCTCCGGGCCCTCGCGGGGTGAGCGTGGACGCCGCCGCGGAGCTGCTCGGCCGCCCACCCGCCGAGGCCGCGCGTCTCCTGGCGCTCCGCCTGCTCGACGCCGCCGCCGCGGCGCACGCCCGCCTCGCCGATCCCGGCGACGCCGAGGCCCTCCACGACTTCCGCGTCGCCGTGCGGCGCCTGCGCAGCACCCTCCGCGCCTACCGCCCGGCGCTGGAAGGGAGCCTCTCGAAGCGGCTCGAGCGCAAGCTCAAGAAGCTCGGCCGCGCCACCGGCGGCGGACGCGACGCCGAGGTGCAGCTCGCCTGGCTCCGCGCCGCCGAGCCGGACCTCGCCCCTGCTCAGCGCCACGGTGGGCGGTGGCTGGCGGCGCGCTTGGAGGCGAAGCGGCAGGCAGGCTACGCCGCGGCGGGCGAGCACCTGGAGGACGCCTTCGCGGACCTCGCCGGCGATCTGCGGCGGCGGCTCGGCGTCTACCGCGCCGAGGTGCGGCTGGACGGCGCCGCGGCGGCGCCGGCCTTCGCCGCCGCCGCCGGCGAAGCGCTCCAGGCGGCGACGGGCGAGCTGGGGGAGCGGCTCGCCGCGGTCGCCGAAGCCGGCGACGTCGAGGCGGCGCACGAAGCGCGGATCGCCGGCAAGCGCCTGCGGTATCTCCTCGAGCCGCTGGCCGAGGAGGTCGAGGAGGCGCGGGGGCTGGTGAAGCGGCTCAAGGGGCTCCAGGAGCTGCTGGGCGAGCTCCACGACGCGCACGTTCTCGAGGACGAGCTGGCGGCAGCGCTCGGCGAGGCGGCCGCCGAGCGGGCGCGCGGGCTCCTCGAAGCAACCCTCGACGGCGACCCCGAGGCGCTGCGCAAGCGCACCCGCGGGCGCACGCCACAGGCCGGGCTCCTCGCCCTCGCCGCGCGCAACCGGGCGCGGCGGGACGAGCTGTTCCGGGGTCTTGACGAAGGGTGGCTGGGGGCGCGGGCGGGGCGCTTCCTCGGCGACGTCGAAGCCCTGGCGCGCCGGCTGGCGAAGGCCGCTCCGGGCGGCAAGGCCGGCGAGACGGCCGGCGCTTCTACCCGGCCCGTCCGGCCCGTTCCAGCGCCCGCTGCATGAGCAGCTCCTGGCTGTTGCGCGGCTCCTCGCCGTCGGCGGGGAGACGGCGCTCGTAGCTGCCGTCCGGCCGCAGCTCCCAGGCCTTGACGTTGTCGGCGAGCTGCAGCTCCAAGACCGTCCGCAGCTCCTCCTGCAGGCGCGGCTCCTCGACCGGCGCCACCGTCTCGACGCGGTGGTCGAGGTTGCGGGTCATCCAGTCGGCCGAGCCGATGAAGTACTCCGGCCGCCCGCCGTTGGCGAAGGCGAAGATGCGGGCGTGCTCGAGGAAGCGGCCGACGATCGAGCGCACGCGGATCGTCTCGCTCTTCCCCGCCAGCCCCGGCCGCAGCCGGCAGATGCCGCGCACCACGAGGTCGATCTCCACCCCCGCCGCCGAGGCCTCGTAGAGCGCTTCGACGAGCTGCGGGTCGTCGAGGCCGTTCATCTTGGCGACGATCCGCGCCTTCTTGCCGTCGCGCGCCTGCTCCACCTCGCGCGCGATCAGCTCGAGGAAGCGCGCGCGCATGTTGACCGGTGCCACCAGGAGCTTGCGGAAGCGCGGCTGGTGGACGTAGCCGGTCAGCAGGTTGAAGACCTGCGCCACGTCGGCGGCGACCTCGGGGGAGGCGGTCAGGAGCCCGAGGTCGGTGTAGAGCTTGGCGGTCTCGGAGTTGTAGTTGCCGGTGCCGACGTGGCTGTAGCAGCGCAGCCCGTCCCCCTCCTGCCGCACGACGAGACAGAGCTTGGCGTGGGTCTTGAGCCCCACGACGCCGTAGGCCACGTGCGCCCCGACCTTCTCCAGCGCCTCGGCCCACTCGATGTTGGCCGCCTCGTCGAAGCGCGCCTTGATCTCGACCGTCACCGCCACCTGCGTGCGGTTCTCGGCGGCGCGGATCAGCGACTGCATGATCGGCGAGTTGGCGGAGGTGCGGTAGAGGGTCTGCTTGATCGCCACCACCGCCGGGTCGTCGGCGGCGCAGTCGACGAACTCCTTGACGCTGGTGGCGAAGGAGTCGTAGGGGTGGTGGAGGAGGAGGTCGCCGGCGGCGATCGTCTGGAAGATGTCGATGTCTTCCGTGTCGGCGGCGTGGAGGCGCGGGTGGGTGACCGGCGTCCACGGGCGCGCCCGGTGCGAGGGCAGCGGCACCGTCGTGAGCTGCATGAGGTCGCGCAGCGCCAGCGGCGCCACCACCTCGAAGACGTCCTGCTCCCGCACCTCGAGCTCCGAGCAGAGGAGCTCGCGCATCCAGTCCGGGCAGCCGGGGACGACCTCCAGGCGCACCACCGAGGAGAAGCGCCGCACCCGCAGCTCCTCCTGGATCACCTCCAGCAGGTCGTCGGCGGTCTCCTCGTTGCGCCGCACGTCGGCGTTGCGGGTGACGCGGAAGGGGCGGGCGTCGAGCACCTCCATGCCGGGGAAGAGGCGCTCCAGGTTGTGGGCGATGACCTCCTCGAGCGGTACGAAGCGCAGGGTGTGCGGCACCTGCATCCAGCGCGGCAGGGTCTGCGGCACCTTGACCCGCGCGAAGCGGAGCTGCTCCTCGCCCGGCTGCCGCACCGAGACGGCGAGCGAGAGCGAGAGGTTCGAGATGAAGGGGAAGGGGTGGGCGGGATCGACGGCGAGCGGCGTCAGGATCGGGAAGAGCTTCCGCTCGAACTCCTCCGACAGGTGCCGCCGCTCCCCCGGCCGCAGGTCCTCCCAGGTCAGGATCTCGAGCCCGTGCTGCGCCAGCGCCGGCAGCAGCTCGCCGTGGAGGAGCTGCCGCTGCCGCGCCATCAACGGCCGCACCACGCGGCTGATCGCGCCGAGCTGCTCGCGCGGGCTGTGGCCGTCGGGGGGCAGCTCGCGCAGGTTGCTGGCCAGCTGCTGGCGCAGGCCGCCCACCCGCTTCATGAAGAACTCGTCGAGGTTGCCGTCGAAGATGGCGACGAACTTCAGGCGCTCGAGGAGCGGGTTCTCCGCGCTCTCGGCCTCGGCCAGGACGCGCCGGTTGAACTCCAGCCAGGAGAGCTCGCGGTTGAGGTACGGGGTGGTCTCCTCCGCCGGTTCCGGGAACGGATGGACGGCGGAGGTGCGTTCGGGCTCGGACACGGAAAGGGGATGTTATCGCGCCGCCCGCGCTCCGCGGCGGCGGACCGGAGGCGGGCCGAAGGTGTCACACGGCCGTTGCAGGATCGCCGCGGCCGCGCCGCGGGCGCAGCGGTAAGTTCCTCATGTACAGGTACTTATGGAACCGGCGGACGGGACGCCCCGGGGGACATTGCGGAAATTGGCCCGGCCGTCCCCGGCGCCGCGCCGGCCGCTTCCGAAGCAAAAGATACAAAGTACGGCAGGGCAGCCACTTATGCGATTTGCACAAGGGATTGTTCAAAGCGGTCAAAACCGCGGTGGGAGGCCGGTTCCAGGCCCGTTTCCACCCCTTTTTCGACAGACTTTTCCGCAGCTCCTGTGGAGAACTCGATGAGCGCCCCGATGGTAGGCTCTCCAAGCGTGCCCCGCGACCGCATCCTGCTCATCGAAGACGAGCCGGACATCGTCGAAGTGCTCCAGTACAACCTCGAGAAGGAGGGGTTCGCGGTCGAGACCGCCCGCCGCGGCGAGCAGGGACTGGAGGCGATCCGCCGCGAGCCCCCCGACCTCGTCCTCCTCGACCTCATGCTCCCCGGCGTCGACGGCCTGGAGATCACCCGCGCCCTCAAGCGCGACGGCTCGACCGCCCGGGTGCCCATCGTCATGCTCACCGCCCGGGGTGAAGAGGTGGACCGGATCGTCGGCCTCGAGCTCGGGGCCGACGACTACATCACCAAGCCCTTCAGCCCGCGCGAGGTGGTGCTGCGGATCAAGGCGGTGCTCCGCCGCCGGCATCCCGAGGGCCCGCCGGAGGAGACGATCGAGAGCGGCGGCGTGCGGCTCGACGCCGCCGCCCACCGCCTCTGGGTGCGCGGCGAGGAGGTGCCCCTGACCGCCACCGAGTTCCGCCTCCTCAAGCTCCTGCTCGAGCGCGGCGGCCGGGTGCAGAGCCGCGCCCAGCTCCTCGCCGACGTCTGGGGCTACGCCGAGGACGTGGACAGCCGCACCGTCGACACCCACATCCGGCGCCTGCGGCGCAAGCTCGGCCCCGAGGCCGAGCGGATCGAGACGGTGATCGGGGTCGGGTACCGGCTGCGCCGGTGAGCCGCGCCGCCGCCGCCGGCCTCGTCCTCGCCGCCCTCGCCGCCGCCGCGGTCCTGCTGCGGCTCTGGCTCGAGCGCCGCTTCGCCGGGCGGCTGGCGCCGCTGGCGGCCGAGGCCCGGCGGCTCGCCGAGGAGAGCGACCGCCAGGCCGCCGCGGCCCGCGCCGAGCGCGACCTCCTGGGTTCGATCCTCGCCGCGATGGCCGACGGCGTCCTGGTCGTCGGCGCGGACGGCCGGGCGCTCCTCGCCAACGCCGCCTTCCGCCGCCTCTTCGCGGTGCACGGCGAGGTCGCCGGCCGGGCGCTCCTCGAGCTGGTGCGGCAGCCCGAGCTGGCGGGGCTGGTCGCGGCGACCCTCGCGACCGGCGCGCCGCAGGCAGGCGAGCTCGTGCTGCGCGGCCCGGAGCGGCGGACCTTCGCGCTGGCGGGCGCGCCGCTGCGCGACGGCGCCGGCGCCGACGGCGGCGCCGTCCTGGTGGCGCGCGAGACCACGGACGCGACGCGCCTCGCCGAGACGCGGCGCGACTTCGTCGCCAACGTCTCGCACGAGCTGAAGACGCCGCTCTCGGCGATCCGCGGCTTCGCCGAGACGCTGCGCGACGGCGCGCTCGACGAGCCCGAGACCGCCCGCCGCTTCACCGGCCGCATCCTCGAGCAGAGCCGGCGGCTGGAGGCGCTCCTCGCCGATCTCCTCACGTTGTCGCGCCTGGAGAGCATCGGGCCGCCGGTCGAGGCGGAGGCGGTGGACCTCGAGGGGCTCGCCCGCGGCGCTCTCGAGCTGGTGGCGCGGCGGGCCGAGGAGCGCGGCGTGCGGCTGGCGCTCGAGGCGGCGCCGCTGCCGCCGGTGCCGGGCGACGCCGACGCCCTCGAGCGCCTCCTCTGCAACCTCCTCGACAACGCGATCAAGTACAACCGCCCCGACGGCACGGTGACGCTCGCCCTGGCGCGCGACGGCGAGCGCGCCGTCGTCGAGGTGCGCGACACCGGCATCGGCATCCCGCCCGAGGCCGTGCCGCGCCTCTTCGAGCGCTTCTACCGCGTAGACAAGGGCCGGGCGCGCGAGGAGGGGGGGACCGGCCTCGGGCTCGCAATCGTCAAGCACGTGGCGCAGAGCCACGGCGGCCAGGTCGAGGTCGAGAGCCGGCCCGGGCAGGGGTCGACGTTCCGCGTCAGGCTGCCGTTGTAAGAAAAACGCCCGGCACGTGGGCCGGGCGCTACGTCGTCGGGGGTGGTGACGGCGGGCCGAGAATCTCCCGCGGCGCGCCGCGCGCCACGAGCTTGCCGCGCTCCAAGACCAGCACCTCCTCGCACAGCGCCAGCACCTCCTCCGGGTCGTGGGTGACGTAGAGCATCGGCACCCCGAACTCGGCGCGCACGCGCTTGAGGTACGGCAGGATCCGCGCCTTGAGCGGGCGGTCGAGGGCGGCGAGCGGCTCGTCGAGCAGCAGCAGCCGCGGCGAGGAGAGGAGGGCGCGCGCCAGCGCCACCCGCTGCCGCTCCCCGCCCGACAGCGCGCCGATCCCGCGGTCCAGCAGCGGCTCGATCTCCAGCACCTCCGCGACGTGCTGCAGCGTCACCGGCGTGGGCTCGCCCGGCGGCGGCCGGTGGCCGTAGAGGAGGTTGCGGCGCACCGAGAGGTGCGGGAAGAGCGCCCCGTCCTGCGGCACGTAGCCGATGCGGCGGCGGCGGGCGGGCAGCTCGTAGCGGGCGGCGGTGTCGGTGAGCACGCGGCCGTCGAGGGCGATCCAGGCCGAGGGAGCGCGGCGCAGCCCGGCCACCAGGTCGAGGAGCGCGGTCTTGCCGGCGCCCGAGGGGCCGAAGAGGGCGGTGACGTCCACCGAGAGCTCCGCGTCCACCGCCAGCTCGAAGCCGGCGAGCGGCAGGCGGATCGACCGCAGCGCCAGCCTCACGCTCCCTCCGGCCGCCGGCGCAGCAGCCACTCCCCCGTCCACACCGCGGCGAAGGCGACCGCCACCGACACGGCGAGCAGGCGGAAGGCGTGGTCGTCGCGGCCGAGCTGCACCTGCTGGTAGATCGAGAGCGACAGCGTCGAGGTGCGCCCCGGGATGTTGCCGGCGACCAGGATCGTGGCGCCGAACTCGCCGAGCGCGCGGGCGAAGGCGAGGAGCGTCCCGCCGACGACGCCGCGCGCCGCCAGCGGCAGGGTGATCGTGAAGAAGACGCGCGGGCCGGCGGCGCCGAGCGTGCGGGCGATCTGCTCCAGCCGCCGCGGCACCCCCTCGAAGGCGGTGCGCGCCGAGCGCACCAGGAGCGGGAACGACATCACCGCCATCGCCAGCACCACCGCCCGCCAGGTGAAGACGACGTCGATCCCCAGGCGCTCGTGGAGGAAGGCGCCGAGCGGCCCACGCCGGCCGAACAGCTCGAGCAGGATCAACCCGGTGGCGACCGGCGGCACCACCAGCGGCAGGGCGACGGCGGTCTCGACCAGCGACTTCCCGGGCCAGGTGCGGCGGGCGAGGAGCCAGGCGAGGGCGAGGCCCGGCGGCAGGATGACGAGGGTGGCGAGGGCGGCGGTGCGGACGGTGAAGGCGACGACCCGCCACTCTTCCCCGCTCACGGGCGGGGCGGGGCCGGGGGCAGCAGGAGGAACCCGCGCCGCGCGAAGACCTCCCGCCCCGCGGCGGAGTCGAGGAAGGCGAGGAAGCGGCGCGCCGCCTCCGGGCGCGGGCTGGCGCGCACCACGGCGAAGGGGTAGGAGATGCGCGGCCCCTCGGCGGCCGGCACTTCGAAGGCCACCCGCACCTCCTTCGAGATCGCCGCGTCCGTCTTGTAGACGATCCCGACGTCGGCATTGCCGGCGCCGACCGCGGCGAGCGCGGCGCGCACGTTCTCGGTCGGCACGATGCGGGCGGCGACCGCGTCCCAGAGCTTCAGGCCGACGAGGTACTGCTTGGCGTAGATCCCGGCCGGCACCGTCTGCGGCTCGGCGAGAGCGATCGCTTTCACTCGCGGCCCGGCGAGGTCGCGCGGCGCGGCGATCGGCAGACCGTCCTCGGCCGGCACCACGACGACCAGCGTGTTCGAGAGGACGCTCCGCCGGCTGCCGGGGAGGATCAGCCCGCGCGCCGCCAGGTGGTCCATCTTCGCCTCGTCGGCGGAGAGGAAGAGGTCGGCCGGGGCCCCCTCCTCGATCTGCCGCGCCAGCGTGCTGGAGGCGCCGAGGTTGAGCAGCACCTTGGTGCCGGTCTGCTTCTCGTGCGCCGCGGCCAGCTCCTCGAGCGCCTCGGTCAGGCTGGCGGCGGCGAAGACGTACAGCTCCTCGGCCGCCGCCGGCGCGCCGCCGAGGAGAGCGAGCGCGGCGGCCGCCACGGCGAGGCGCGCGCGCGGTCGCTTCGTCTCCTTCTTCCAGGCGGCGACGGACATGAGCGGCACCGCGAGATTGTCACACGCTTCCCCGCCGCTTGGCGCCGCCGTGTCCTTCCACTCGGAATGCCCAGGGGGTAAGATGCGACGGCGAAAGGCATTACGGCGCATGGAACGGCACCTCGACTACGACCTCGACCGCATCCGTCAGAGCTTGCTGCGGATGGGCGGGCTGGTCGAGAAGATGGTCGCCGACGCCACCCAGGCGCTGGTCGACCGCGACACGCCGCTCGCCCGCGACGTCGTCGACCGCGACCACGAGATCGACCTGCTCGAAATCGAGATCGACGAGGACTGCCACAGCATCCTGTCGCGCAAGCAGCCCACCGCCGTCGACCTCCGCTTCCTCGTCGCGGTGATGAAGATCAACAGCGACCTCGAGCGGATCGGCGACTCGGCGGTCAACATCGCGCAGTCAGTCGTCAAGCTCAACGAAGAGCCGGTCTTCAAGCCCTACGTCGACATCCCCCACCAGTCGCAGCTCGTGCAGGCGATGGTGCGCCAGAGCCTCGACGCCTTCGTGCGTCGCGACGACCGCCTCGCCATCGACGTCTGCCGCGGCGACGACGAGGTGGACGGCGTCTACAAGAAGCTCTTCTGCGAGCTGCTCGGCTACATGACCGAGGACCGCGAGAAGGTGACGCGGGCGCTCCACCTGCTGCTCATCTCGCGCAACCTGGAGCGGATCGCCGACCACTCGACGAACATCGCCGAGGACGTCATCTACTACGTCTCCGGGCGCGACGTCCGCCACCAGGCCGCCACGGGCTAGCGTCGCCCGCCGGCCCGCCGCGGGTGAAAGTCCTCTTCCTCTGCACCGGCAACTCGGCGCGCAGCATCCTCGCCGAGCACCTCCTCCGCCGCCTCGATCCCCACCGCTTCGAGACCTGGAGCGCCGGCTCGCAGCCGCGCGGCGAGGTGCACCCGCTGGCCCTCGAAGTGCTGAGCGAGGAGTACGGCGTCGACGCCTCGGCCGCCCGCAGCAAGTCCTGGCGCGAGCTGACCGACATCGAGTTCGACCTCGTCGTGACCGTCTGCGACGACGTCCGCGAGAGCTGCCCCCTCTGGCCCGGGCGCACCGCGGTGACGCACTGGGGGATGCGGGACCCGACGGCGGTCGAGGGGGACGAGGCCGAGCGGCGGGCGGCCTTCGCGGAGGCCGCGCGCGCCCTCGCCGGCCGGGTGGAGCGCCTGGCGGCGCTGCCCCTCGAGGAGCTGGACCGCCGCGACTTGGAAGAAAAAGCGGCGCGGATTGCGGAATAGCCTCGTTGGCGGCCCCGTTTTCGAGGTGTGCGCTCCCGCTTTCACCTCCTGACCGCGGCGGCGGTCGTCACGGCCGCGCTGGCGCTTCCCGGCGCCGCCGCGGCGGCGCCGTGCAAGAAGATCGTCGTCCACAACTCCGCCGAGCTCATCGCCGCCATCCGCAACGTCGCCGACGGCTGCATCATCGAGATGGCCGGCGGGGTCTACCCCTCGCCCCCCGGCGGCTTCTTGATCGCCAACCTGAGGAAGTCGTTCGCCATCCAGCCTGTCCCAAAGGCCACCGTGGTGCTCGATGGTGGGGACCAGCGGCCAGTTCTGCGCTTCAAGAACGGCAACCGCTCGCGCGGCAAGAAGGTCATCTTCCGTCGCCTCACCTTCCAGGGTGGCCGGGCAACGCTAGGCAAGACCGACGCCGGCGGCGTCACCGTCGAGGCGGCCGAGGCGAGCTTCGTCCGCTGCTACTTCACGGACAACACAACGTCCGGGGTGTCGGTCGGCGGCGGCGCCCTGCGCCTCGCCCGCAACGCGCACGTGACGCTCGTGGAGAACACCTTTGACAAGAATGGCTCGACCCGCCGCGGCGGCGCCGTCGAGGTGCTGAGCTCGACGCTGGTGGCGACCGGCGGCAGCTTCGTGGACAACCGCAGCAACCTGCCCGGGCACACCCCCAACGCCGTAGGCGGCGCGGTCTATCTCTTCAACTCGACGGCCAGCTTCACCGACGTCCTCTTCTCCGGCAACGAGGCGGCCTGGGTAGGCGGCGCGCTCTATGCCTTCGGCACCTGGGGCACGACGCCGCGCACCACCGTGCGCCTGGAGCGCACGACCTTCCTCCGCAACCGCACCGGCCCGGCGCCCGGTCAGAGCGCGACCTCGGACACCCAGGGCGGCGCCATCCACGCCGAGGACCAGGTCACCGTCACCGTCTTCGACAGCGCCTTCGAGGCCAACAGTGCCGCAGTCGGCGCCGCCGTCAACCTCTACCGTGCGGTGCTGGACGCGACGGGCACGATCTTCCGCGACCACCGCGCCGGCGACGGCTTCGGCGGCACGATCGCCGCCCTCTCCGCCGACCAGTCGGACCCCTCGACCGACAACGGCGCCATCAACCGCCCCAACGCCCGCGTCGTGCTCCGCGACTCGCTCCTGCAGGGACCGCTCGACGCCGGCCTCGCCGGCGCCCTCTCCGGGGGTTGCCTGCTGGCGGGAGGCGATGGCCCGCGGGTGACAGGCGGTGGCGTGCCCCCCCAGGGCGGGCTGGCGGCGAACCGCGCCGAAGTCGTGTTCGAAGGGACGGTCTTCAGCGGCTGCTCGGCGAACGCGCGGGGGACCACCGCCGCCAGCGGCGGCGCGCTCCGCGCCGACCTGGTCAAGCTGGAGATGCGCGACGGGCTCGTTCTCGGCTCCAGCGCCCGCGGCACTAATGGCGCCGGCGGCGGCCTGTCGCTGGTCGGGGCATCGCTCGCTAACCTCTATGGCACCACCTTCGCCGGCAACTCGGCCGTCTTCTCGGGAGGCGCCATCCAGGTGCGCGGCTCGACGCTCGACGCCGACGGCTGCCGCTTCCTCGGCAACACCGCCGGGCGGGGCGCCGCGCTCTATTCGATCCCGTCGAACACCGATCCGGTCGCGGGGACCGTGCAGCGCAGCCTCTTCACCCGCGAAGCGGACATCCCGCTGCGGGACGTCGGTCCGTCGTCGATGCCCGTGAACTGCCTGCGCTACAACGCCAACCGCTTCTACGTGCCCCCCGGTACGAGCGACATCATCTACGTGCACAACACCGCGGCCCCTCAAGGCCTCAACGTCGCGGGCCTCAACAAGCTGGTCGTCGGCACCTGCGACAAGAGCACGGAGCCGAATACCCGCGAGTTCCAGCCGCCGCCCGAAGGCGTCCTCATCGCCATCCAGAGTGCCGGCGCCCCCGGCGCGCGGCTGGGCCCCTTCCTGGCCTACGCCTGGACCGGCACCGCCGCCACCCGCGACGGTGTCCCTCTCACCGCCGGCTTCGGCGTGGTCGATACCCTCCCCGGCGCGCACCGGCTCGACATCGCCGGCGGCCCGAGCATCCCGGTCGTCGTCGATCCCTGACGGGGAGGCCATGCGCCTGCCCTTCGCCCCGCCGCTCGCCCCCATGCTGTCGAAGTCCGCCCCGGCCCTGCCGGAGGGCGAGGGCTGGCAGTTCGAGCCCAAATGGGACGGCTTCCGCACGGTGGTCTTCCGCGACGGCGACGAGGTGCTGCTGCAGAGCCGGGACGAGAAGCCGATGAACCGGTACTTCCCCGAGCTCGTCGCGCCGCTCACCGCGGCGCTGCCCGCGCGCTGCGTCGTCGACGGCGAGATCGTCATCGTCGGCGAGGGCGGGCTCGACTTCGAGGCGCTCCTCCTGCGCATCCACCCCGCCGAATCGCGGGTCAAGCTCCTGGCCGAGCACTCGCCGGCCTCGTTCGTGGCCTGGGACCTCCTCGCCCTGGGCGACGAGGACCTGCGCGAGACGCCGCTCGCCGAACGGCGCAAGCGCCTCGAGCGGGCGCTCGGGGGCGCGCCGCCGCCCGTGCACCTTTCGCCCGCCACCCGCGACCGCGCCCTCGCCGAGGACTGGTTCCGCCGCTTCGAGGGCGCCGGGCTCGACGGCGTCATGGCCAAGCGCCTCGACGAGCCCTACCGCCCCGGCGAGCGCACCATGATCAAGGTCAAGCACGTCCGCACCGCCGACTGCGTGGTCGCCGGCTTCCGCTGGCACAAGAACGGCGCCGGCACGATGGTCGGCTCGCTCCTGCTCGGGCTCTACGACGACGCGGGCACGCTCCATCACGTCGGCGTCGCCGCCGCCTTCACCACCGCCGTGCGCAAGCAGCTCGTCGAGGAGCTGGCGCCGCTGCGGAAGAACGCCCTCGCCGGCCACCCCTGGCGCGACTGGGCCGAGGCGCAGTCGGAGGCGAGCGCCAAGGCGCAACGCCTGCCCGGCGCCACCAGCCGCTGGAACCGCGGCAAGGACCTGAGCTGGGAGCCGCTGCGGCCCGAGCGCGTCTGCGAGGTCGCCTACGACCACATGCAGGGGACGCGCTTCCGGCACGCCGCGCAGTTCGTGCGCTGGCGCCCCGACAAGCGCCCCGAGGACTGCCGCTACGACCAGCTCGAGGCCACGCCCGCCTACGAGCTGGAGCGCGTTTTCGGGGAGCGCCGCGACGGCGCGACGCGCGGCGGCTCGTTGTCCCCCTTGCGGTAGTGCGGCGGCCAGGGCGCGCGGGAAGTAGACCTTCCCCGGATTGGTGATCACCACCTCGCGGCCGGAGATCTCGAGCGTTGTCGCCGGAGCCTTCGCCATGCGCGGAGTGTCGCATTTGACGGCGGGTCGCCGCCTGCGTAGCCTTGGCTTAGATAGACGACTGGCTATCTTCACCGAAGGAGGACATCGAACATGAAGAACATGGCTGAGCCCACCGCGGTGTCGCGGCGCGACTTCTTGCGCGGGAGCCTGGCGGCGGTCGCCGTGCTCGGCTTCGACGCCGACCTGAGGAGTTGGGCCACGGCCGCGGAGCTGGCCGGCGGACGGGCGAATCTGGCGGACGGGTTTCCGGACTTCGACGGCCAGCTTCTCACCGACGACGCGACGCTGTCCGCAGCGGCCGACGACTTTGGCCACGCCATCCACCGCCGGCCCCAGGCCGTGCTGCGGCCTGGCTCGATCCAGGACATCGCCCGCCTCATCGACTTCGCCCGCAGGCACGACATCCAGGTGGCAGCCCGCGGCCAGGGGCACAGCACGCTGGGCCAGGCGCAGGTCGAGGCCGGAGTGGTCATCGACATGTCCAGCCTCGCCACCATCCACGAGGTCAACGCCGGCGACGCCCTCGTGGACGCCGGCGTGCTCTGGAGCGAGTTGCTGGCGCAGACGATCCCTCTGGGGCTGGCCCCTCCGACCCTGACCGATTACATCGAGCTTTCGATCGGCGGCACCCTTTCCGTGGGAGGTGTGGGCGCCCAGACCTTCCGGGAAGGGCCGCAGGTGGACAACGTGCTGGCATTGACAGTCGTCACCGGCCGCGGTGAGATCGTGACCTGCTCGCCGGCCAGCCGCCGGTTTCTCTTCGACGCGGTGCGCTCGGGCCTGGGTCAGCACGCCGTCATCGCGCGCGCCCGGGTGCGGCTAGTGCCGGTCCTCCCCAGCACCCGCTACTACCAGCTCCCGTACGACGATCTCCACGTTTTCCTGGAAGACCTGCTGGCGCTGGTCGGGGACGGCCGCTTCGACACCGTGCAAGGGTTCGCCGCGCCGGACCCCGCGGGCGGCTGGACCTACCTGCTGGAGGCGACGAAAGGCTTCGCGCCGGGGCACGAGCCGGACGACGCCACCCTGCTGGCAGGCCTGCGCTTCCTGACCGGCGCGCAGACCTCTCAGGACCTGCCGTATTTCGATTACCTCAATCGCCTGGCGCCGACGGTGGAGTTTCTCAAGCAGATCGGCGTCTGGTTCTTCCCTCACCCCTGGGTGGACCTGCTGGTGCCATCCGCCCACGCCGAGAGCTTCATCGGCGACACGCTGTCGGCGCTGGACCCGGCCGACCTGGGGCAGGGTCCGGTCCTCGTCTATCCCTATCGGCGCAGCAGTTTCGAGGCCCCCAACTTCCGGGTACCGGACGGCGACGCCTTTTTCCTCTTTGGCCTGCTGCGCAACGCGATCCCGCCGACGGCGGAGCGCTCGGCCGAGCTGGTGGCGGCCAACCGTGTCCTGTTCGAGCGGGCGCGGGCCGTGGGCGGCTTCTTCTATCCCGTCGACTCGGTGCCCATGAGCGTGAGCGACTGGCGGCGCCACTTCGGCCGGCGCTGGCCCCGCTTCGTCATCGCCAAAAGGACCTTCGACCCCGACGTCCTCCTGACGCCCGGGCAAGGGATCTTTCCACCCATCCATGGAGGTGGCCATACATGAGAAGAGAGCGGTCGTTACGGTGCGTGGTGCTTGCATTCGTGGTTTCACTACCGTGGGTTCCCGTGCAAGCGCAGGACAAGCCCCTGCCGAACTTCCCGCTGCGCTACAGCGGGGCCGGCCGGTTCCTGCACACCGAAATCCCGTCGTTCCAGCTCGTCGCCCGCTACACCTTCGACATGGAGACAGGTGTCAACCGCGAGGTGGCGACGTTCATCGATCGCGAGATCGAGATCTTCAACGTCTACGACATGGACCCGGGCGACGGCGTCGATCCCGATCGCGAGTACTTCATCGAACGCGATCAGCAGACTGGCGAGCTGCACTGCACGCTGAACGTGCCTCCTCTCCCCAACGTGTTCAGCCGCGACTGGTGGCTGAGCAACGACATGGTGTACGCCGGCACCGAGACGGTGAGCGGCTTCGAGGCCGACTGCTGGACCGGCGCTGTCCCGGGCATCGGTCTCCCGGTCAAGCTGTGCAGCCGCGCCGACAAGTATCCCGAGCTGTCGCTGCTCCTGAAGCAGCTCGGCCCCTTCGAGTTCTACGACCATTTCGGCGTGTCGCTCGAAGGCGAGAACGCGCCGCCACCGGCGTATTTCAAGCTGCCTCAGATCTGCAAGGACCTCTGACGCGACTCGCTGTGCCGCCCGCCGGCCGCCGACCCAGTCCGTTGAGCCGGGAAGACGTCGTTAGCGACGGCCGCGTGGCAGCCCCTCGAAGCTGCCGCGGAGGGTGAGCGCTGCCGGCGGCCACTCGAGGGCCTTCCCCGACTTGACGTTCTCGCAGGTGGCGAGCTTGACGAGGAAGTGGCCGTCGAGCTCGTCGGCGCCAGCCCGCCTGATGGTGCGGAGATAGCCGGTGGCACGATCGGCGGGCCGGCAGCGCAGAATCACGTCTCTTTCCCCGAGGCGCAGCGGGAACACGAGGCGTGTCCCTGGAGCGACCCGCCCTTCGTCGTCAGTCTCGATGGAGAGGTCCCAACCACCCTCGGCGCCGAGCTCGAGGCGGTCGTGCCCGACCCGGCCGATCACGGCGCCAGGGCTCGCGTGGTCGAACCCCACCTCGCGGGGGGTACCGTCCATCGGGGCCACGAGCGGATCCGGGAGGATCCCGAAGAGGGGCCGGGCGAGGCGAGGCATTTCGACGTGCACCTCGAACGACGGGCCTCGGGAGGTCTCCGAGACGCCCGCAGCGACCGGCTCGTCGGGTCGCGATCGGGTCACGGCGAGACCCGCGAGCAACGCCAGCGCGATGATGACGACGATGATCAGCGCGGTCTTCATGCCACCTATCATCGCCGTAGATTGTGGCGGTTGTGAGGCGACGGAGGGGCCCGGAGACCCGAGCGCAGGCGCGGGCCTTCGCCATGGGCGGAGTGTCGCCAACTCACCGCCGCGTGCAAGGAAGCTTCCCGCTCGCCTCCGGAAGCTTCCCCGAGGACAGGGGTTATCTCCCTTCGTTGGTCGGTTGGTGGAGCGGGGCTCCAAGGGGTTCCCGGAGAGGCGGGAGATACGGTCGGGACGGCTGCGGATAAGGGAGCGCGACGTCCGGATAGATCCGCGAGCCGCCCGGATACATCCGCGGCGCGGCCGGATAGATCCGCGGGCCTTCCGGATACATCCGCGGCGCTTCCGGATGTATCCGCGCCGCTTCCGGATCTATCCGCCGGCGTTCCGGATACATCCGCGGCGCGTCCGGATATGTCCGCCGCGCTTCCGGATAGATCCGCCGCGTTTCCGGATACATCCGCAGGCCCTGGGGAGAAGTCTGGAGCCCCCCAGGCGATCTCTGGAGAGGACGCGAAGAGGTCGTCCGCCCATGATGGATCGCCCCGACGCGCACGAAGGCTTGGTTAAGGTGCGGGTACGCCTTCCCGGCTCGGCGCTAGAGTCCGGCTACGAGTTCGAGTCGCTTTGGGCGGAACCCCTCGGTGGCGGCGCTACCGGATCTGGGACCTTCCGGTCTTCGCCTACCACCTCGACATGCGCGACCGTCGAGCGCGCGCCGGACCCGGAGGGTGGCTTGCCGATCGTGACGCGAGTGGTCGAGCAGGGCGACTGCTTCACCACCCGGCTCTACTTCGTCGCCGACGGGATCGCCACCTTCGAGTCGTCCTTCCAACCCGATGAGCCCCAGGTCGGGGAAACCGGCCAAGGCCGTACCCCGGCGTAGGCGCTCCGCGAGGACCTCGACCTCACCGAGCTGCCACCGCTGATCTCTGAGGAGACTCTGATGTGGAGTTGCCCCGCTTTGGTGGACACCTCATCCTTCGGGAGAAAGGAGTCCATGATGGGGAGTCACCGCGGCAAGCCCTACCCGGCGGAGTTTCGTCGGCGGATGGTTGAGTTGGTGCGGGCCGGGCGGACGGCCGAGGAGCTGAGTCGGGAGTTCGAGCCCTCGGCCGAGTCGATTCGCGACTGGGCACGCCAAGCCGACCGGGACGAGGGCCGGCGCGACGACGGGCTGACGACGGCCGAGCGCGAGGAGCTGCGCCGGCTGCGGCGGGAGAATCGCCAGTTGCGTGAGGACCGGGAGATTCTGGCAAAAGCCGCGGCCTGGTTTGCTCGGGAGACCGAGTCGAGCCCACGGAAGGGTTCGGATTCGTGAGGGCGCACCAGGCCTGCTACAGGGTAGTGAGGATGTGCCGACTGCTGGGTGTCTCCTCCAGCGGGTATTACGCCTGGTGTCGGCGTCAGGCCGGTGCGCGAGCCCGAGCCGACGCGGCGCTCGGCGCGCAGATCCGGGCGATCCACGCGCGGTCGTGGGGGACTTATGGGGCGCCCCGGATCCACGCCGAGCTGGCGGCGCAGGGCGTACGGGTGGGGCGCAAGCGTGTGGGGCGGCTGATGCGCGAGGCCGGGCTTGGGGGCGTCAGTCGGCGGAAGTGGCCCCGGACGACGGTGCGAGACGGCCAAGCCCGCCCGGCGCCGGATCTGGTCGGCCGTCACTTCACGGTCGACGCTCCGGATCGGCTCTGGGTGGCCGACATCACCTACATCCCGACCACGGCAGGGTTTCTGTACCTGGCCGTGGTCGTCGACGCCTGGAGTCGGCGCGTGGTGGGCTGGTCGATGGCGACGCATCTGCAGACCGAGCTCGTGGTGGCGGCACTGGAGATGGCGCTTGGACAGCGGCGGCCGCAGGGCGTGATCCATCATTCCGACCAGGGGACGCAGTACACCTCGTTGGCCTTCGGCCAGCGCTGCCGACGAGCCGGTGTGCGGCCGTCGATGGGGTCGGTCGGGGACTGCTACGACAACGCGCTGTGCGAGAGCTTCTTTGCCACGCTCGAGTGCGAGCTGCTCGACCGGCGGCGCTTCGGGACCCAGACCGAGGCCCGGATGGCGGTGTTCGAGTTCCTCGAGGGCTGGTACAACCCGCATCGCCGGCACTCGGCCCTGGGCTATCTCAGCCCGGCGGAATTCGAGCGCCGGCGACGGGCAGCCTGAGATGCACGTCACTCCTGGCGTTTTCGTCGGATCGTGGGACGGGCAGCTGCCCGCCTCACGCAGGGGAGGAGACCCCAAACTTCAACTGTCCACCAAACCGGGGTAAGTCCAGATGATGGAGGAAGCCGCGTGACTGCCGCCCCAGGGGAGTGTCGGATTACCGAACCTGCACTCCGCCAACTCTGTGCCAAGCGTTCGCCTACTTGCTACGAACTATGCAACCGCGTCCGCTAAAATGCTCCTGCCGTGAATGGTCCTCTCTAAGAGGTGCAGACATGAACACCCAACGGAAATGCCAGTTCATAGCCACAACCATAGCTGTATTCATTATGCCTGTCACTGGGGTTCGGCACGCTGCAGCGGCCCCCCAGGTGTTTACCGACCTTGCCGCTTGGGAAGCGGCTGCGGGTCAGGCCACTATTCAATTTGAGGATTTCTCCGAATCTCCTTTAGGGGCCTTGCCTGCCGGGCTTACCGATGTAGGCGCGTTTAGCGTGTTCATCGACACCGCCGAAGCTCCAAGCTCCATATACCATACACGCATTCAGGATGGTGGTGTTTATGGCAATGACAGTAGACTTTTCATCGGAACTATTTTCCCGCCCGGCCCTTATCCCGGCGTCCGCGAGATGCGGTTTGAATTCGATACACCGATTATTGGTTTCTCTGGAGAATGGGGCTCAACCCTAAATGATGACCAGCTAACCATGACAATCAATGGAGTGAAGTTCAACTTTAGAGACTTCCTACTTCTTGGTCCCCCCGAAAAGCCCGGACAAGATGGCGACGGCTTCTTGGGATTTCTGGATCTCGCAAACCCATTCTCTAGTGTCGTCATCGGCATCAACGATGCGTCCGCCGAAAGCCAAGGAGAGCTCTTCTTGCTTGACAATGTGCGTGTTGCTAACCAGCAACCCGGGCTCGAAAAACTCTTAACAGTGAACAAATCGGGAGCAGGTGGCGGAACCGTGATCAGCAACCCGGCGGGGATCAACTGCGGAACCGACTGTTCCGAGAGCCTTCCTAATGGTTCGATAGTAACTCTCATGGCCACCAGCAGGGGGGATTCGACATTCGCCGGATGGTCTGGTGCCTGTACTGGAAAGAAACTTTGCGTTGTTATCATGGATGCTGCCAAGACTGTAACAGCCCGCTTCGCACTCGCCTTTGGGCCTCCAGTTCCCACCGCTCCCCGTGGCCTTACCGCGACTGCCATATCTCCGACACAAGTACTGCTCACCTGGCATGACACCTCGATTAACGAAGCCACCTTCAGGGTTGAGATGCGCCGCAGTCAGCAATCCTTCCGTGAAGTCGCTACGGTCCGTGCCAATGGAACCCGCGCGGTGATTGCCAATCTGCGCCCAAATACACGTTATTTCTTTCGCATCCGGGCTCATAACACTTTTGGATTCTCAGGGTACTCCAATGTGGCTTCTACCCGAACCGCCCGGTGATGTAGTCCTCGGTCTGTTTCTTCAGCGGGTTGATGAAGGTCTTCTCGGTCAGGCCGTACTCGATCAGCTCCCCCAGGTAGAGGAAGGCGGTGTAGTCCGAGACTCGCGACGCTTGCTGCATGTTGTGGGTGACGATGACCAGGGTGTACTGGCTCTTGAGGTCCTGCATCAGCTCTTCGATGCGGGCGGTGGCGATGGGGTCGAGGGCGGAGCAGGGCTCGTCGAGGAGGATGACCTCGGGCTCGACGGCGATCGCGCGGGCGATGCAGAGGCGCTGCTGCTGGCCGCCGGAGAGGCCCAGGGGCGCTTGCGGTTGATGCCCTTGATGCGGCTGCCGTAGGCGACGTTCTCGTAGATCGACTTGGGGAACGGGGCGGCCCCGCAGCCTGCGCCGCAAGATCGTTTGTGGACTCGAGGTGCCGCTGGTTGCGCGCCGCTTCCACCGCGCGCGCACGGGCGACACGGCGTGGCCCGCCAGAGCCAATCATCCTGGTATACTGGTGTCAACCGAGCCTTCGGCGAGTCGTAGAATGAGGAGGTGATATGCGCTTACTCTTGCCCCGAGTCGTCGCAGTGGGCCTCCTGTGCTGGGTCGGTATTTTGCAGCGCGGCATCTGCCAATCGACCACCAAGGACGCTCAAGCTGATCCTCCAGTCGCGATCGAGTTCGCTCTTCCACTTGGAAACACCGTAAGTGAATTCACATACTCCAAGAGCGGAACAATTCTCTATAAAGGTAAGAAGTTTAATCCGGCGGTCACTTCCAGGCCTGACGACGTGCCCACTTTCCGAATATCACTGCTGAAGGAAAGAGGGCTTGCCGGAGCTATAGCCGAAGATGTCGACGGTCAGAACCGTCTCTTCTTGCTGGACCTCAAGACTTCTGTCTCCACTCCTCTTCAGCCACCAGGCATGTCTTCCGCTGCGCAGAGGGTGTTTTGGAGCCCATCGGGCCGCTACATGCTGGCCCTTTGCACTTATGAAGGTCAGCGTTTTGTAGGTGTAGAGCTGAAGTCGAAGAAAGTCTCCGAGGGTGATTTCTTAGCGGCGAACGGTAGGCTATGGGCCATCAAAGGTGATCCACACTGGGACGCCGCGGATTCACTATTATTTACAGTGGAGGAAACCTGTAATCCCTACGATGAGCCTGACTGTGATGTAGAGCGCGTTCTCGCAACTTACCTCGTCCGCTTGGATGCAGCGACCCTGACGTTCACTACCAAGAACCTGCCATGAGAAAGCGCAGCGCACCGGAACGAGCATATAACTTCACAATCGAGCGGAGGAATGCTGTGCGTATCACGCGCTTCAGCAGCTCACCTTCAAACTAGCCGCGGGAGGCGAGTGAGGCTCTGCGGATTCCGTTGACCTGAGTGCTACGGTTGCCGATTTGGCACTAGAAAGAAGGCGATCTTATGGAGGATGTCGGCTCAGTTCTGGCGGGAGTAATCGAATGGGCCTTGGTCCCGCTGGTTTTACTCCTGCTGTGGGGATATGGCTTCTTACACTTACCCGATGAGGCCGCTGCCACGGCGGCAAAGAAGGCCGCCTACGCCGCTCGTTGGGCGGCTTTGATTCTCTTTGTTCTCTTCGTTCTCTGGCGGCGCGGCCGAGGGGACACCCTCATCGGTACCATGCCGGACTATGGATTCAATCTCGCCGCCCTAGTCATAATTCTCTTGGGAACATTGGCGGGCGTTGGATTCTCCCGCTTCGTCGATAAGCTCAAGGGCACTAGGGCTTTCCCGTTTGTGGTTCTTGTGCTGGTTGCCCTCATGTCGATAGCCCTCTACACTTACTTTTTCGTCTGGTCAAGGCGCGCAGTAATTCTCTTCCTTGCTTTGGGTTTTTCCCTGGGAACTCTCCTCAATCGTGCCTTTTCAGCCCTGCGGCCGGAGGTCACTGCTGATGAAAAATCGAACTAGCGGAGTTGCCCCGGTTTCGTGATGAGGCGAGGATGGCCTAACCACGGCCGCGCGTGAGGAGCTGCGGCAGCGGCTGCGAGAGGTTCGGCGATCTGAGGAATAGACGATAGGAGTCATAGCAGTGAGACCCAGACAACGAAAAGGATGGAGGGAACAACCATGCCAGCCCGAATAGTTCTGATCCTCATGACAATTCTAGTCTTGTCTTCCACCTCCGGAGCTGCGCAGTTCAGCGCAGTCGTCGAACCAGATGGGTCGCCACTCAGGATAAATCCAGGAATGACCGTCAAGCAGGCGATTCAGGCATTAAAACCCGAGTACCAAACGTATGCCTTGGGCGGTGACTCCGGATGGCTTCTTCAGATCCATGACAACGCGTCATACGAGGACGTGCTCATGACACTCTGGAGCAGTGAGTGTCAGGACTACGCTATTAACTACGCTGCAAAGGTCGACGCCATCATGATCCATAGTCCAAAATATAAGACGAAAGAAGGGGTGCATGTCGGCATGCTGTTAGGAGACGTTGAAAGGAAATTGGGGAAGCTCAAGCGTATTTACACGTCCGAGCCCACATTTGAGCAATATGCGGAATTCACCAAGGTGCTTAAGGGAATTGGCTTGGGTGTCGAGGGAGGAATTCTTGAGGAAGGCAAACGCGAAACGCAGAGATACTCGCCAGATGCGCACATCACAAAGTTACAGATCTCAGATTGGTGACACGAGAGCGCGATCGTCGACCCGTTCACGCTTCTCCATCTATTTCTCAACTGAGGGAGGCCCTACGTATGAAGATCCGGTCGGTTGCTGCAACGCTGGCAATTCTAGTTCCAGTCTGTATTGCCTTCGGTGCGTGTCGATCGAACGACCTTTCCCGTGATGAGGCTGCCCGGTGGATTGCCGCCTCGGAGCAATTCACAGCACCTGTCACTCGCGAGATTCTTCTCGGCCCAGACGCTCGCCAGGGAATGGGTGCCTTTCTCAACATGCTCACAGGGATGTTCGACTTCGAGCTCGCGGACTGCCTTGAGTCTCAGCAGGCCGGATATCTCTCCAGAGAGAACGGCCTTCTCGTGCTGACCGCCAGCGGCAAAGCGGCTGAGAAGGAGTGGACCAAGGATCCGCAAAGACCGAATGGACGATTCATTCCAGTCGCGCAACGAGAGTTTATGGAGGTAAGCGGCGCAATTCAAGTGGCGGTGGAAGTGGACACCTTTGATAGCGCGCATGGATTTCGGAGACTGGGCCGGCTGTAAGCCGGACGCAATGGTAAAGGAATTCGGCTACGACTACACAAGTCAGGCCTTCGCAACGAAAACCGGGGAAGCCTTACTGCGTCGCTACGACGATGGCTGGCGGCCTGAGGGAATCGACGTTCAATAGGCGCGGACGACCAGCAATGCGGCTCACCCAAACCGCCCAGTAATGTAGTCCTCGGTCTGTTTCTTCAGCGGGTTGATGAAGATCTTCTCGGTCAGGCCGTACTCGATCAGCTCCCCTAGGTAGAGGAAGGCGGTGTAGTCCGAGACCCGCGACGCTTGCTGCATGTTGTGGGTGACGATGACCAGGGTGTACTGGCTCTTCAGGTCCTGCATCAGCTCCTCGATGCGGGCGGTGGCGATGGGGTCGAGGGCGGAGCAGGGCTCGTCGAGGAGGATGACCTCGGGCTCGACGGCGATCGCGCGGGCGATGCAGAGGCGCTGCTGCTGGCCGCCGGAGAGGCCGAGGGCGCTGTCGTCGAGGCGGTCCTTGACCTCGTCCCAGAGCGCCGCGCTCCGGAGGCTCCGCTCCACCACCTCGTCGAGCTCGCGCTTCTTGTTGATGCCCTGGATGCGGCTGCCGTAGGCGACGTTCTCGTAGATCGACTTGGGGAACGGGTTGGACTTCTGGAAGACCATGCCGATCCGCTTGCGCAGGGCGTTGATGTCGATGCGCGGGTCGTAGATGCTGGTCGCGCCGAAGCGGATGTCGCCTTCGATCCGGACGTCGTCGATCAGGTCGTTGAGGCGGTTGATGCAGCGCAGCAGGGTCGACTTGCCGCACCCCGAGGGGCCGATGAAGGCGGTGATCTGCTTGTCCGGGATGTCGAGGGTGATGTCCTGGAGCGCCCGCTTGGTGCCGTACCAGAGGGAGAGCGACTCGATCTCCAGGACCGGGTTCTCGATCCCCGGGTCGAGCGCGGCGTCGCGCGCCGCCTTCTCCACGGTCACACCGCGCTCCCGGCGTACTTGCGGCGCAGGTGGTTGCGCAGGCCGATCGCCAAGAGGTTCATCGCCGTCACCACCAGGATGAGCAGCAGCGCCGTGGCGAAGACGAGCGGCGTCGTGGCCTCGACGTTGGGACTCTGGAAGCCGACGTCGTAGATGTGGAAGCCGAGGTGCATGAACTTGCGCTCGAGGTGGACGAAGGGCGGCCGGCCGTCGATCGGCAGCGCCGGCGCGAGCTTCACCATCCCGACGATCATCAGCGGCGCCACCTCGCCGGCGGCGCGCGCCATCGCCAGGATCATGCCGGTCAGGATGCCGGGCGCCGCTGCCGGCAGGACGACGCGGCGGATCGTCTCCCACTTGGTGGCGCCGAGCGCCAGCGAGCCCTCGCGGACGATGCGCGGCACGGCCGCCAGCCCCTCCTCGGCCGCCACGATGACGACCGGCACGGTGAGGAGGGCGAGGGTGAGGCTCGCCCAGAGGATGCCGCCGGTGCCGAAGGTCGGCGTGGGGAGGGCCTCGGGGTAGAAGAGGCGGTCGAGCGAGCCGCCGACGAGGTAGACGAAGAAGCCGAGGCCGAAGACGCCGAAGACGATCGACGGCACCCCCGCCAGGTTGTTGACCGCGATCCGCACCAGGCGCACCAGCGGCCCCTGCTTGGCGTACTCGCGCAGGTAGAGCGCGGCGAGGACGCCGAGCGGCGTCACCGCGAAGGACATGATGAAGACCATCATCACGGTGCCGAAGATGGCGGGGAAGATCCCCCCCTCGGTGTTCGACTCGCGCGGCTCGTCGGTGACGAAGTGCCCGGCGCGGGAGAGGTAGAGGCCGAGCTTGCCGCCGGCGCCGAGGCGGTTGGGGCGGACGGCAGCGACGATGTTGCCGACGGGCACGTCCTTGGTCTCGCCGGCGGCGGTGGCCATGACCAGGGTCTCGGCCATGAGGCGCTCGCGCATCCCCGTGAGGCGGGCGGCGAGCCGCTCGTACTCGGCCTCGCGCGCCGCCAGCTCCCGGGCGATGGCCGCCGCCCGCCGCGCCCGCACCGCCGGCGGCGGGTCCTCGAGCTCCAGCCGCCGCGCCGCCAGCCGCAGGCGCTCGATCTCGTGGTTGACGTCGCCGATCGGCCCGCGCTCGAGGGCCCGCAGCCGCTCCCGCTCCTTTTCCTTCCGCGCCAGCAGCGGCGGCAGCGCCCGCGCCACCGCCCGCGGGCCGCGCGCCAGGACCCGCGCGCCGTGGCGCAGCTCGACGAAGTAGCCGTGGAAGTTCCCCCACTCCAGCCGCTCGAGGAGGACCGCCTCCGGCGGGCTGGCCTGGCGGACGACGTCCTTGTCCTCGATCCAGGCGAAGTCGAGGCCGTCGACGTCGCGGTTGCCGGTCTTGATGCGCAGCCGCGCCACGGCCGGCACGTCCCGCCGCGCCGGCGTCCGCTCGACCTCCCAGATCTCGCCCAGGAGCTTGCGCCCGTCGCGCAGCGTCAGCTCGGCCAGGTCCTTCTGCCAGAAGTAGCCGAGGCCGTTGAGGGCCAGGAGGACGAGGATGCCGACGACCAGGAGGAGGTTGAGCGCCAGGGCGCCGCCGCAGAGCCAGGTGAACGACCTCCCCAGCCGCTCGGTGCGCTGGCGTGAGCCGCCGAAGAGCTCGGCCGCCTTCGGCGCGCCGCTAGAGCTGGGCATAGCGCTCCCGCAGCCGCTGGCGCACCAGCTCGGCCGCCGTGTTGACCACGAAGGTGAGAAGGAAGAGGAGGAGCGCGGCCAGGAACAGCGTGCGGTAGAGCGTGCCGCCGTGCGGCGCCTCGGGGATCTCGACCGCGATGTTGGCCGACAGCGTCCGGAAGCCGTTGAACGGGTTCCAGCTCATGATCGGCGTGTTGCCGGTCGCCATGAGGACGATCATCGTCTCCCCCACCGCGCGGCCGAAGCCGACCATGACGGCGGAGAAGATGCCGGGGCTCGCGGTCGGCAGGACGACGCGGGTCACCGTCTGCCAGCGGTCGGCGCCGAGGGCCAGCGACCCCGCCACCAGGTTGGGCGGCACATTCGAGAAGGCGTCCTCGGCGATGGCGAAGATGATCGGGATGACCGCGAAGCCCATCGCCAGGCCGACGACGACGGCGTTGCGCTGGTCGTAGGGGAGGCCGGTGGTGCGCAGCAGCCAGCCCTGGAAGTCGCCGCCGAAGGCCAGCCGCTCGAAGGGGGCGGAGAGGGCGAGGCAGAGCCAGATCGCGCCGGCCAGCACGAAGACGAAGAGGATGGCCTCGACCCCGACGTGGAAGCGGCCGCGCAGCCGGCGCGGCAGCCGCCACCACAAGGCGCCGGCGCCGAGCACCGCGAGCGGCAGGACGACGAGCATGAGGAAAAGCCCCGGCAGCGCCCGCTCGACGCGCGGCGCCAGCCACAGCCCGGCCAGGAACCCGAGGACGACGCTCGGCAGCGCCGCCATGATCTCGATCAGCGGCTTGAGCACGCGCTTGTAGGTCGGGTGCATGAACTGCGAGGCGTACATCGCCCCGAAGACGCCGAGCGGGATGGCCAAGAGGAGCGAGTAGAAGGTCCCCTTGAGCGTGCCAACGAGGAGCGGGGTGAGCGACAGCTTGGGCTCGAAGTCGTCGGTGCCGCCGCTCGACTGCCAGACGAGCTCCGGCCGCTCGTAGCCTTCGTACCAGACCTTGCCGAAGAGCGACTTCCAGGTCACCTCGGGGTGCGGGTTGCGGATCACGAGCGCGGCCAGCCGGCCGGCGGCGGCGACGTAGGCGCCGTCCACCTTGGGGGCGAAGGCGAGCGTCCGCCCGCCGGGCAGGGGCGACCGCCCGCGCCAGAGGGTGCGGTGGGCGGTCGAGTGGTAGAGGCCGAGGCCGCCGCCCTCGTCGAGCGCCAGGAACCCCTTGTCGCGCATCGAGGGGGCGACGGCGACGATCGCCGCGTCGTGCGCCGGGAAGTCGCGGGCGCGGACGAGGCGCACGGCGTCCTCGCCGTGCGGCACGGTCAGCCAGACCGAGAGCGCGCCGCTCCCCTGCCCCACGACCAGCGACCGGCCGCCGATGAGGAGGGTCAGGGCGGTGACCGGCACCCCGCCGGCGGAGACCGCCCGCCCCGCGCCGGGCCCTTCCGGCGCGATCCCCCAGCGCAGCAGCTCGCCGCCGCGGGTGCCGGCGTAGAGGTTGCGCCGGTCGGGGTCGAGGGCCAGGGCGGTGATCGCGTGGGGGGCGGCGAGGGGGAAGCGCTCGAGGCTCTCGGTGGTCTCGCCGGAGAGGAGGTTCTCCTCGGTCGTGCGGCGGACGAGCGCGAGGCCGCCGCCGGCGAGGACCGCCGCCGCCGCGGCGTTGCCTTCGGCGTCGAGCTGGGCGGCGAGGGGGCCGAGGGGGCGGTGCTGCGGGTCGAGCTCGAGGACGACCGGCTGGCCGAGCCGCGGGGTGACGACCCGCCGATCGCCGGCGAACTCGATCGCGAACTCGACCGGCGCCAGCACCGCGCGGCCGTCGGCGGTGGAGGCGGCGAAGAAACGCCCTTCCGGCGGCACCGCGGCGGCGGTCAGGCGGACCGCCGGGGTCAGGAACGGCTGCGCCAGGACCACGCGGCCGTCGGCCGTCCGCACGACGCGCACGACACCGTCGCCGCCCAGGGCCGCGACGTGGCTGCGGTGCTCATCGGCGAGGAGCGCCAGGGGGACCCCTCCCGGCAGGCGGATCGCGCCCGCCCGCTCGACGGCGGCGGGCCGGGTGAGCGGCCAGACCTCGGCCAGGATGAAGACCAGGATGCCGAGGATGCTGACGATGATGGCAAGGCCGCCGGCGGTCACCACCCAGCGCGCCAGGCGGTCGCGGACCAGGCGCCGGCGCGGCGTCTCGCCGCGCCGCGCCGCTGCTCTCGAAGGGGGAGTCACGGCGCCGTGGTTTGGATCGAGCATGCCGCCGGTCGGGGTGAGCGAGCTTAACAGAGTCGCGGCGCCCGGCCGGCGGCAGTAGCGGGCGTTTTTACCGCAGCTTGCCGAGCTCCTCCTGGACGATCTTGTTGGGAATCGGCAGGTAGCCGTCCTTGACCACCGTCTGCTGCCCCTCCTGCGAGAGGGCGAACTTCAGGAACTCGCGCACCATCGGGTCGAGCGGCTTGTTGGGGGCCTTGTTGACGTAGACGTAGAGGTAGCGCGACAGCGGGTACTTGCCGGAGAGCGCGTCCTCGGCCGAGGCCGCGTAGTAGGTCGCGCCGGGCTTCGCGGCCAGCGCCACCGGCTTGACGCCGGAGGTGCGGTAGCCGATGCCGCTGTAGCCGACGCCGTAGACGTCCTCGGAGACCCCCTGCACCACCGAGGCCGAGCCCGGCTGCTCCTTGACCGTGTCGCGGTAGTCGCCCTTGCAGAGGGCGTGCTCCTTGAAGTAGCCGTAGGTGCCGGAGGCCGAGTTGCGGCCGTAGAGGCTGATCGGCTTCGGCGCGAAGCGGCCGTCGCTGAGCCCCGTGTCCGCCCACTTCTGCGCCGGCTTCTTGGCCCCGCAGGCCCGCGACTTCGAGAAGATGGCGTCCACCTGCTGCAGGGTGAGCTTGTCGAGCGGGTTGTCCTTGTTGACGTAGACGGCGAGGGCGTCGACGGCGACGCGGATCGCGATCGGCTCGTAGCCGTACTTCTTCTCGAACTCGTCGATCTCGGTCGAGCGCATGGTGCGGCTCATCGGGCCGAGCTGGGCGGTGCCGGAGATCAGCGCCGGCGGCGCCGTCGAGGAGCCCTTGCCCTCGATCTGGATGCGCACGTTGGGGTACTGCCGGCGGTAGCCTTCCGCCCACAGCGTCATCAGGTTGTTGAGCGTGTCGGAGCCGACGGAGCTGAGGCTGCCGGAGACGCCGCCGGTCTTCTGGTAGGCCGCGATGCTCGAGTCCACCTTGACCGCCTGGGCGGCGAGGAGGGTGGTGACGAAGAGGGCCGCGGTCGCCAGGCCCGTCGCTTTGCCGATCTGCTTCATGGGTTTCGTTCTCCTTCTTCTAGAGAGGTCGTGAACGGCGCCATTGTCGGCGGCCGGTGCGGCGGGGCGGGAGCCGGGACGTGACAGCCGCGTGACAGCCAGGCGATGACCCGCTGTCGCACGGCTGTCACGCCCGCGTCGCGCCGCCGCTCCGGCCGCCGCCTAACCTCGCGCCATCCCATGGACCGCACAAAGGAGATTGGAATGCGTAAGCGCATGAAGCTCGTCGTGGGCCTGCTGGCGGTGGCGATCGCCACTTCGGCCGCCGGGGCCCAAGTGACCGGGCTCTTCTACAAGGAGGTCGAGAAGGAGGGCCGCATCTACGTCTTCAACACGCCGGAGCGCCACAAGCTGTGGGAGGAGTCGGGGGACATGGGCGTCTCCATCACCCTCCCCGGCGCCGGCCCCAACGGCGAGACGGTGGTGGCCGAAAACGAGACCGCCGCGGACCTCTATTTCTTCAAGCACGACCTGCCGGGCTACGACAGGCCGACGCCGAAGCCGGTGCCGCCAGCCTTCACCGTGAGCTGGAAGGACGGCAAGACGACGATCGAGCACAAGCTCGGCACCGTCGGCATCTCGAACCGCCTGCAGGTGCGCTTCACCCAGGAGATGCCGGAGGTGGGCGACGACGTCGGCTCCTTCCGCATCCGCCGCATGCGCACCAAGTTCGACGGCTGGGTCTACACCAAGGAACTGACCTACGAGCTGCAGTTCGACACCGCGGCGCAGACGAACCTGCTGCAGGACGCCAACATCAACTACGACTTCACCGCCGGCAGGAAGACCTTCCAGCTCAAGGCCGGGCAGTACAAGGTGCCGTTCGGGCGGCAGCAGCTCACCTCCTCGGGCAGCCAGCAGTTCGTGGACCGCTCGATCGTCTCCGACGAGTTCGCGCGCGGCCGCGACATCGGCGTCCAGGCCTGGGGCACGCCGATGGGGGGCAAGCTCGACTGGCGCTTCGGCATCTTCAATGGCAACGGCCGCACGGTCGACCGCAACGACAACGACAAGTACCAGACCAACGCGCGGCTGACCTGGCAGCCCTTCGGCGACGTCAAGTACTCCGAGGGGGACTTCGACTCGACCGGCACGCCGCTCTTCGCCATCGCCGGGCAGTACGAGTCGAACGAGCGCCCGGTCGCCGCCGCCGGCACGACGCCGGCGCACACCGCCGACCGCGAGATCGTGGGCGGCGACGTGGTGTTCAAGTTCAAGGGCTTCTCGCTCTTCGGCGAATTCTTCGACGCCTCGACCGACCGCTCCGGCACGGTCTCGGACTTCGACCACGACGGCTGGAGCGTGCAGGCGGGCTACTTCGTGATCCCGCAGAAATTCGAGGTCGCCCTGCGCCTGGCCGAGCTCGACCCCAACGCCAACGTCGCCGACAACGAGCGCGAGGAGAGCGGCCTGGCGCTCGGCTACTTCTTCAACAAGCACAACCACAAGCTCCAGGCCGACTACCGGCAGATAGAGACCCAGAGCCCGGGGAGCTCGGTGACCAACGACGAGTTCCGGCTGCAGTACCAGTTGATCTTCTAGCGGCGCAAACCCGAGGCCGGCCGCCCCCCGGCGCCCGGCCCTTTCTCCTGCGGTCCTCTGACCGGGGGCGGCCAACCCGCCCCCGCTTTTTCTTCGGCCCGTGTTAGCCTTCCCGCGCCCACCCCGGCCTCCGGCCGGGCGGTCAATCTCGACAGCCACGACCACGATTGCGGAGGAGAGATGCGTCCGTCAACGATCGTCCATAAGCCCGCGGCGCCGGTGCGCCACGGCCTGTTCGCCGGCGCCGCCGCCTTGCTGCTCGCTCTCCTCGGCGCGGCCCCGGCCGCGGCCAGCGAAGCGGAGCTGGTGCTCCCCGACTTCCGCCAGGTCCCGTTCCTCGGCGTCAGCGGCTACGACCTCCTGCTCTGGGGGCTCGGGGTGTGCGTCCTCGGCATGCTCTTCGGCCTGGTGATCTACCGCCAGCTCAAGGCCCTCCCGGTTCACCAATCGATGCGCGACATCTCGGAGCTGATCTTCGAGACCTGCAAGACGTATCTCGTGACGCAGGGCAAGTTCATCCTCCTCCTCGAGGCCTTCATCGCCGTCGTCATCGTCGTCTACTTCGGCTGGCTGCGCGCCTTCGAGCCGGTCAAGGTCGCGGTCATCGTCGCCTTCAGCCTCGTCGGCATCGCCGGCAGCTACTGCGTCGCCTGGTTCGGCATCCGGGTCAACACCTTCGCCAACTCGCGCTCGGCCTTCGCCAGCCTCGGCGGCAAGCCGTTTCCGACCTACGCCATCCCGCTCAAGGCCGGCATCTCGATCGGCACCCTGCTCATCTCGACCGAGCTGGTCATCATGCTCGCCATCCTCCTCTTCGTGCCGCGCGACTACGCCGGTCCCTGCTTCATCGGCTTCGCCATCGGCGAGTCGCTGGGGGCGGCGGCGCTGCGCATCGCCGGCGGCATCTTCACCAAGATCGCCGACATCGGCTCGGACCTGATGAAGATCGTCTTCAACATCAAGGAGGACGACGTACGCAACCCGGGCGTCATCGCCGACTGCGTCGGCGACAACGCCGGCGACTCGGTCGGCCCGACCGCCGACGGCTTCGAGACCTACGGCGTCACCGGCGTCGCGCTCATCACCTTCATCCTGCTGGCGGTGACGAGCCCGACGGTGCAGATCCAGCTCCTGGTCTGGATCTTCCTGATGCGCATCATGATGATCGTCACCAGCGTCGGCTCCTACTGGATCAACGCCGTGATCGCCCGCGCCCGCTACGCCGACGCCGCGGAGATGAACTTCGAGGCGCCGCTGACCTCGCTCGTCTGGCTGACCTCGATCGTCTCGATCGGCGTCACCTACCTGGTGTCGCGGCTGACGATCCCGCTCCTCGGCGGCGATCCGACGGTGTGGTGGAAGCTGGCGACGATCATCTCCTGCGGCACCCTCGCCGGCGCCGTCATCCCCGAGCTGGTCAAGGTCTTCACCTCGACCGAGTCGGGGCACGTCAAGGAGGTGGTGACCGCCTCGCGCGAGGGGGGCGCCTCGCTCAACATCCTGGCCGGCCTGATCGCCGGCAACTTCAGCGCCTACTGGATGGGGCTGGCGATCGTGGCGCTGATGGGGATCGCCTCGGCGGTCGCCGCCACCCTGCCGATCGGGCTGATGATCGCGCCGGCGATCTTCGCCTTCGGTCTGGTCGCCTTCGGCTTCCTCGGCATGGGGCCGGTGACAATCGCCGTCGATTCCTACGGCCCGGTGACCGACAACGCGCAGTCGATCTACGAGCTGTCGACCATCGAGACGCTGCCCGGCATCCGCGAGGAGCTCAAGCGCGACTACGGCTACGACGTCGACTTCGAGCGCGCCAAGCACCACCTGGAGGCCAACGACGGCGCCGGCAACACCTTCAAGGCCACCGCCAAGCCGGTGCTGATCGGCACCGCGGTAGTGGGGGCGGTGACCCTGATCTTCTCGATCATCATGGTGCTCACCGCGGGGCTCACCGAGAACATCGACAAGCTCTCGCTCCTCCACCCGCCGTTCCTGCTCGGCCTGGTCACCGGCGGCGCGATGATCTACTGGTTCAGCGGCGCTTCCTGCCAGGCGGTGTCGACCGGCGCCTACCGCGCGGTCGAGTTCATCAAGCGCAACATCCGCCTCGACGCCGGCGCCGAGCGCGCCTCGATCGCCGACAGCAAGCGGGTGGTGGAGATCTGCACCACCTACGCGCAGCGCGGCATGTTCAACATCTTCCTGACCGTCTTCTTCGCCACCCTCGCCTTCGCCTGCCTGGAGCCCTTCTTCTTCATCGGCTATCTCATCTCGATCGCCATCTTCGGCCTCTACCAGGCGATCTTCATGGCCAACGCCGGCGGCGCCTGGGACAACGCCAAGAAGATCGTCGAGGTGGAGCTCAAGGAGAAGGGGACGGCGCTGCACGCCGCGACGGTCGTCGGCGACACGGTCGGCGACCCCTTCAAGGACACCTCGTCGGTGGCGATGAACCCGGTCATCAAGTTCACGACGCTCTTCGGCCTGCTGGCGGTCGAGCTGGCGATCGAGCTGCCGCGGACGACCAGCTGGACGCTCGCCGCGGTCTTCTTCGTCGTCTCGGCCTACTTCGTCTGGCGCTCGTTCTACCGCATGCGGATCGAAGGGGCGGCCGCCGAGGCGTAAGCGGTTCTGGACTGCCTGAATTGTCATTCCGAGCGCAGCGAGGAATCTGGGGGCAGGGGCCGCGAGCGCTGCCTCCCCCGCCCAGATCCCTCGCTACGCTCGGGATGACACGGTAATGGTCGACCTCCTCCACCGGCTCAACGAGCTCTTCTGGCAGCTCGTCGATCTCTTCCTCCACCTCGACCGGCACCTGGAGGTGCTGGTCGAGACCTACGGCGGGTGGAGCTACCTGCTGCTCTTCGTCGTCGTCTTCTGCGAGACGGGGCTGGTGGTCACCCCGTTCCTGCCGGGGGACTCCCTCCTCTTCGGCGCCGGCGCGCTGGCCGCCTCGACGCCGACCCTGTCGCTCGGCTGGCTCCTCATCGTCCTCTTCGTCGCCGCCGTCCTCGGCGACACCGCCAACTACTGGATCGGCCGCAAGCTCGGCCCCTGGCTGGTGCACCGCGAGAAGCCTCTTCTCATCCGCCAGGACCACCTCGACAAGACCTCCCGCTTCTTCGAGCGCTACGGCGGCAAGACGATCGTCATCGCCCGCTTCGTCCCCATCGTCCGCACCTTCGCGCCGTTCGTCGCCGGCCTCGGGCACATGAGCTACCCGCACTTCATGGCCTACAACGTGGCCGGCGGCGCCGCCTGGGTGCTGCTCTGCACGATCTCGGGCTACCTCTTCGGCAACCTCCCCATCGTGCAGGAGCACTTCTCGCTGGTGATCCTGGGGATCATCCTCGTGTCGCTCCTGCCCGCGGTCGTCGAGTGGTGGCGGGAGCGGCGGCGGGCGGCCAGGGCGGAGGCGAGCTCCGCCTCTACAGGAGAGATCCCTTCAGCAGAAGACTCGCCGCCGTGAAGTAGATGAGGAGGCCCGTGACGTCGACCAGCGTGGCGACGAACGGGGCCGAGGCGCTCGCCGGGTCGAAGCCCAGGCGGTCGAGCACCAGCGGCAGCATCGAGCCCACCAGCGTCCCCCAGAGCACCACCCCCAGCAGGCTCACCGCGACCGTGACGGCGAGCGCCGTCCCGTGGTCGCCGTAGGCGTGGAAGGCGGCGTCCCAGAGCACTACGCGGGCAAAGCCGATCCCTCCGAGGATGCTCCCCAGGCAGACGCCGGCGACCACCTCCCGCCGGATCACCCGCCACCAGTCGCGGAGACGGACCTCGCCGAGCGCCAGGGCGCGGACGATGAGGGTCGAGGCCTGGGAGCCCGAGTTGCCGCCGCTCGAGATGATCAGCGGCACGAAGAGGGCGAGCACCACGGCTTTCGCGATCTCGCCTTCGAAGCTGGCCATCGCCGAGGTGGTGAGCATCTCGCCCAAGAAGAGGGCGGAGAGCCAGCCGGCGCGCTTGCTCACCATCTTCCCCAGCCCCGCCTCCAGATAAGGCTCGGTCAGGGCCGCCGAGCCGCCCAGCTTCTGGATGTCCTCGGTCGCCTCCTCGACGACGACGTCGGCGACGTCGTCGAAGGTGACGATGCCCTTCATCCGCCCCTCGTGGTCGACGACCGGGAGGGCCAGCAGGTCGTGCTTGGCGAGGAGCTGCGAGACCTCCTCCTGGTCTGTCTCTTCGGTGATGGTGACGAGGTCGGCGTGCAACAGGTCCTGCATCCTGGCGTCGCCGGGCGCCGAGAAGAGCTCGCGCAGCGAGACCACGCCTAGCAGGTGCTGCTGCGCGTCGAGGACGTAGACGTAGTAGATCGTCTCCACCCGCTCGCGCGACTGGCGGCGCAGGTAGCCGATCGCCTCGTCGGTCGTCATCTCGGGCCGCACCCGCGCGTAGCGCGGGTTCATCAGGCCGCCGGCCTCGTCCTCGGCGTAGGCGGCGAGGGCCCTGACCTCCTTGCGGGTGGGCTCGTCGAGGACGGCGAGGAGCTCTTCGCGCAGCTCGGGGTCGGCCTCCTGCAGCACGTCGGCGGCGTCGTCCGGCTCGAGGAAGCGCATCCAGAGCCGCCGGCGGCCGGGGGGGAGGGCCGCCATCAGCTCGGCGATGTCCCGCGCGTCGAGCGAGCGCAGGAACTCCTCCGCCTCGGCGGGCGGCAGGATCTCGAAGCCCTCGACGCGGTCTTCGAGCGAGAGGACGCGCCAGGCGTCCTCGAGCTCGGCCGCCGAGAGCTGGACCTTCGGTTCCATGGGTTTTTTCCGGCGCCGCGACTCTACAGCCGCAGGCGGGCGAAGACCATCCAGGAGAGAGGCGTGTCGCCGTAGGTTTCTTCCAGCTCGCGCGGCAGCAGCGCGACGCTCACCAGGGCGCCGGCGCCGGCCCGCAGCGCGCCGCGCGTCCAGAAGTCGTCGAGGCCGCCGAGGGTCAGCTTGCCGACGGTGAAGACGCGTCCTTCGAGGTGGTCCTCGCCGTGGCCGTTTCCATCTTCATGGCCGTGCCCGAACAGCTCGTCGTTCTCCAGCCGCTCGGCGCGGGCGAAGACGGTGTGGCGGCCGCGGCCCAGGGCCGACTCCAGCAGCAGGGCGTCCGTCGTCGCGCCCGGGTCCTTGGCGTTCCGGCCCCAGGCGAACGTGGTCTGCCAGGTGCCGCCCGCCAGCCGGCGGTTGTAGATGGCCGAGGCGCTGGTGCGCGCGGTGTCCACCTCCGGCTCGAGCTGCTCGGGGCTCTCCAGCCGGCCGTGGCTTACCTGGAACGACCAGTCGGGCGCCGGCTGCCAGGAGGCGCGCAGCGACCAGGAGTCCATCTTCGGCCCCTCCAAGTCCTCGCGCCGCTCGTCCGGCTCGCGGCCGGTGAAGAGCGACCCCTCGAGCTTCCAGCCGCCGCGCACCCAGCCGAGCGTGGCGACGCCGTAGGTGATGTGCGTCGAGTCGAGCCAGTGGTGGGCGAGCGGCGCCTCCGGGTTCTCCCAGCCGCTGAAGCGGTGCATGAAGGCCGGCGGCCCGAGCGCCGGCTCCCCCGGCAGGGCCAGGTAGACGAAGACCGAGGAGTCGCCGTCGAGCGGCAGGGTGTAAGTGCCAGCCAGCTCCATGAAGAGGTCATGCGGGTGCTGGCGGTCGACCAGCGGCGTGCGGCCGTCGGCGGTCTCGCCGGTCTGCAGCAGCAGCGGGTAGCCCTCGTCGCCGATCGTCCAGGGCTCGGCCGAGAGCATGGCGCGGAAGCCGGCGCGCCCGCGGCCGGCCGGGCGGTTGCCCATCAGCATCAGCATGTTGGCGCTGAAGAGGTCGCTGTCGCCGCGCGGGCCGTCCTGCTCGTCGTAGATGAGGGCGGCATGGCCGTGGAGCATCAGGTCCCAGTCGCCGTGGCGGAAATGGTGCCCCGGGTGCGGCGCCGACTCCGGCTGCCAGGCGGTGCCGGAGGACTCGCGAGTCATCGGGTAGGGCCCGTAGAAGGCGGGAATGGCGTGGCCGGCGCCGGCGGCATGGCCGCCCTCCGCGGCGGCGGCGTGCTCGCCGTGCTCGGCGGGGGGCGCGGGCTCCGCCGGCTTCTCGGCCGGCGGCGGCTGGGCGGGACGCGGCTCCGCCTGCTCCTCGGGCGGTCTGGGTGGCGGCTCGTGCTGGTGCTGGGCGGCCAGGGGCGCCGCGAGCCAGAGGGCCGCGGCGAAAAGCGAACAGGCGATCGGGTGGTGCTCGCGCATGGAGATGCTCCTCGACGGCTCCCGCCGACCATCGGCGGGACGGGCCTCAGGGACTGGGAGCGCTCAGGCGAGGGGGATGTGGTCGAGGGGTGGCGTGAAGCGGGTGGGGAGAAGCTGCACGCGAACCGTTGCCAGCCGCTCGAGCGGCTCCATGGCGGCGAGGGCCGGCTGGGCGGCGACGGTCGCCGGCGCGCCGCACGCCTTGTCGCAGAGGAGGCGCTCGGGGTCGGTGTCGCCCTCGTCGCCTGCACCTTCTGGCGCGTTCTGCGCCATGCCGGCGTGGCACGGGGGTGGCTCCGCCGCGGTCGCTTGCCCCGCCTGGTCTTCCATCCGGCACGGGTACGGCCCGGCGCCGAGCCCGACGCCGAGGGCGAGGAGGACCAGGAGCGCGGCCGCCGGCAGTGCGCCGCGCCGCCGGTCGAGGACGACTTTCACCAGGGCGGCGACCACGAAGTAGAGGGCGAGGACGACGAGGAGGCCGGAGGCCACCGCGTTGATCAGCTCGACGTCGAGCCCCTCGGTGGCCGCCAGGTTGGCGACGAAGAGCTTGCCCAGCGCCCAGAGGGTGATCGTCAGCACGAAGAGCATCGGAAGCAAGGTGAAGGCCAGCCGCCGGCGCGCCTGGTGGAGCCAGACGGTGACGGCGAGGAGCGTGAGCGCCGCCAGGAGCTGGTTCGAGGCGCCGAAGAGGGTCCAGAACTTGGCCCACATCCCCTCCCCCGCCCAACCGAGGAGGAGGACGGGCGGGACGATCGTGGCGAGGGTCCCGGCCGCCACCCCGGCCGGGCCGCGCCAGCCGCACAGCTCCTGCACGATGTAGCGGCCGAGGCGGGTGCAGACGTCGAGGGTATCGAAGACGAAGGTCGAGAAGGCCATGGCGCCGAAGGTGATGGCGAAGGGCAGCCGCTCGGCGCCGATCAGCAGGGTCAGGAAGCGGCCGATGCCGTTGCCGTAGACGGTCCCCGGCGCGAGGCCCTCGAGCTCGGACGGCGCCGCGATCATCACCGTCACCAGCGCGATGACCGCCACGAACCCCTCGGCGAGCATGGCGCCGAAGCCCACCGGCTGGAGGTGGGACTCGCGGTCCACCTGCTTCGAGGTGGTGCCCGAGCAGACCAGGCCGTGGAAGCCCGAGCAGGCGCCGCAGGCGATGGTGACGAAGAGGAAGGGGAAGAGGGTGCCGGTCATGCCGCCCACGTCCCAGGTCTTGAACGGCGCCTGGCGGATCTCGTAGCCGCCGAAGAAGATGCCGATCACCCCCAGCGCCAGCGCCGAGTAGAGGATGAAGCCGCCGAGGTAGCCGCGCGGCTGCAGCAGCGTCCAGACCGGCACCACCGAGGCGAGGGCGCAGTAGGCCAGGATGCCGAAGACCCAGACCTTGTAGTCGAGGACGAAGAGGTGGGAGAGCCTGGTCCCCAGCCAGGCGAGGGCGAAGGCGGCGGGGACGAAGACGGCGGTCGCCAGCCAGAGCGGCGGCTTGAGGTACCGCTGCACCAAGCCGAGGACGAGCGAGAGGAGGAGGTAGAGGACCGAGGCCGCGGCGACGGCGCCGCCGGGGTGGAAACCGTCCCCGGCGGTCGCGCCGGCCAGCTCCTCGCTGCCGACGACGAAGCTGCGCGCCGTGATGTCGGCGAAGGCGACGATGACGTAGACGAGCGCGATCCAGATGAAGGCCATCATCGCCAGGCCGGCGCGCCGGCCCAGGTGCTCGCGCGCGATCTCGGCCACCGACCGGGCGCCGTGGCGCACCGAGGCGGTGAGGCTGGCGAAGTCGTGGACCGCGCCGATCAGCACCACTCCGAGGCCGATCCAGAGCAGGCACGGCAGCCAGCCATAGGCCTGGGCGGCGATGATCGGCCCGGCGATCGGCCCGGCGGCGGCGATGGCCGCGAAGTGCTGGGCGAAGAGGTAGAAGGGGCGGGTGGGGACGTAATCCACCCCGTCCTCCAGCGCCCGCGCCGGCGTCGTCCGCCCGTCGTCGAGCGCGAACTGCTTCGCCACCCAGCCGCCGTAGAGCCGGTAGGCAACGGCCATCAAGGCCAGGAAGGCGGTGGCGAGGAGGGTGAGGGTCATGCCCCCCGGCTCTGCACCGCCCGCCGCGTCTCGAGGGCCGCGCCGGCGGCGGCGAGGACTGCACCTACCGCCAGGAGCGACAGCCCGCCGAGCGCCCGCCAGTGGCCTTCGGCGCCGCTGGTGACGGCCTCGCGCAGCAGCTCGGCGGGGCCGGCGTCGTGGGGAATGAAGAAGAGGCCCGCGGCGGCGAGGAGGAAGCCGAGCGCGGCGGTCTCCTGGGCGCCGGTCGTGCGCGCCGGTCGGCCCGCTTCCCGCCCGACCGCGCTGTGGCTGTAGCCGTAGAAGAGATAGACGGCCATCCCCAGGACCAGCCAGCCGATGAAACGCCACCAGGAGGCGGGCGGCAGGTAGAACATCAGGAAGAGGCAGGAGGCGGCGCCCAGCATCGGCACGATCCAGGGCCCGAACGGCACCCGGAAGCCGCGCGGCCGCCCCGGGTCCTTGTAGCGCAGGATCGTCACCCCGACGCAGACCAGCAGAAAGGCGAAGAGGGTGCCGATGTTGGTCAGCTCGACGACCTCGTTGATGTTGGCGAGGCCGGCGAAGACGGCGACCACGATGCCGGTCACCCAGGTGGTGACGTGCGGGGTGCGGTAACGCGGGTGGACCTTGGCGGCCCAGGGCGGTAGCAGGCCGTCGCGCGCCATCGAGAAGAAGATGCGCGGCTGGCCGAGCTGGAAGACGACGAGCACCGAGGTGGTGGCGAAGACCGCGCCGAGCGAGATGATGAAGGCCGGCCAGGTCATCCCCAGCCCGGAGAAGGCGGTGGCCAGCGGCTCGGCGGTGCCGAGCTGCCGCCAGGGGAGCATGCCGGTCAAGACCGCGGCCACCGCGATGTAGATCACCGTGCAGACGGCGAGGCTGCCGAGGATGGCGATCGGCATGTCCCGCTTCGGGTTCTTGGTCTCCTCCGCCGCGGTCGAGACGGCGTCGAAGCCGATGTAGGCGAAGAAGATGATCGCCGCCGCCCCGGCGATGCCGGCGAAGCCGTTGGGGGCGAACGGCGTCCAGTTCTCGGGCTTGACGTAGAAGGCGCCGAGGACCACGAAGAAGCCGATGATCGCGAGCTTGAGCGCCACCATCGAGGTGTTGAACCAGGCGCTCTCCCTGATCCCGACGACCAGCACGCAGGTCACCAGCATGACGATGAGGAAGGCCGGCAGGTTGAAGACGAGCGGGAACCCGAGGAGCCGCGGCGCGTCGACCAGGGCCTGGGCGGCGCGCTCGACCGCGATCCCCAGCGTCGCGGGGTCGACGCCGTCGGCGCGCGCGCCCGCCACCTGCTCGGCGGCCTGGAAGGCGGTGCGGTAGTCGGTCCCCAGCCACTTCGGGAGCTCCAGGCCGAAGCCGCGCAGCAGCTCCTGGAAGTACCCGGACCAGGAGATCGCCACCGCCACGTTGCCGACCGCGTACTCGATGATCAGGTCCCAGCCGATGATCCACCCCACCAGCTCGCCCAACGTGGCGTAGGAGTAGGTGTAGGCCGAGCCGGAGACCGGCACCATCGACGCGAACTCGGCGTAGCAGAGGGCGGCGAAGCCGCAGGTCACGGCGGTGAGGACGAACGAGAGGATGAGCGCCGGGCCCGCGCCGGGGTGGTTGGCGCCGCCCGCCGCCGCGGTGCCGACCGTCGAGAAGATGCCGGCGCCGATCACCGCGCCGATCCCCAGCATGGTGAGCTGCACCGCGCCGAGCGAGCGTTTGAGCGCCAGCTCCGGCGCCTCGGTCGAGGCGAGGATGGCGTTGAGCGACTTGGTGCGGAAGAGGCCTCGCAGCACGCGCACCTCCGTCTGGGACGGGCCCTGTTTTCGAGCCGGCGGAGTCTGTCACGCGGCGCCGGGCGGAGCCAAGGGAGCGCGCCGCTTTGCGCCCGTCCCCTTTTCCTCTACGATCCCCGCCTGCCTCTCGAGGCCATGCGGATCTCCCTCCACAGCCGCATCCTGATCGGCGGCGCCCTCGGCGCCCTGCTCGGCATCGCCGCCCACCTGCTGCTCGGCGACGACCCCGCCCTCAAGACCTTCGTCACCTACGTCACCGGCCCGGTGGGGAAGATCTTCCTCCGGCTGCTCTTCATGCTGGTCATCCCGCTCCTCTTCTCGGCCCTGGTGCTCGGGGTGGCCGGCATGGGGGACCCGCGGAACCTCGGCCGGGTGGGGGCGAAGACCCTCGCCTACACCGTCGTCGTCTCGGCGATCGCGGTGCTCATCGGCATCACCCTGGTCAACGTCATCCGGCCCGGGGACGGCATCTCGCCCGAGCTCCGCCAGCGGCTGCTCGCCGGCGCCGCCGAGCGCTCGGCCAACCTCTCGACCGCCGCCGCCCCGGCCACCGGGATGGACCTGCTCACCAACATCGTCCCCGACAACCCGGTCAAGGCGGCAGCCAACGGCGACATGTTGGCGGTCATCTTCTTCTCCCTCATGGTGGGGATCGGCCTCGCCCTCACCCAGACGCCGGCCGCCGAGCGCTTCGGCCACGCCGTCGAGGGCCTCTTCGAGATCAGCATGCGGCTGATCCACGTCGTCCTGGCCGTGGCCCCGATCGGCGTCTTCGCCCTGCTCTTCAACCTCACCGCCGACCTGGGCTACGAGATCCTCGCCCAGCTCGCCCGCTACGTCTTCGTCGTGCTGCTGGCCCTGGCATTGCATCAGCTCGTCGTTTACTCGCTCGCGGTGCGCCTGCTGGGCGGCATGAGCCCGGTGGCCTTCTTCCGCGGCATTCAGGAGGCGATGGTCACCGCCTTCTCGACCTCGTCCAGCAACGCCACCCTGCCCACAGCCCTGCGGGTCGCCGAGGAGGAGCTGCGGCTCCCCCCCGCCGTCAGCCGCTTCGTCCTCACCGTCGGCGCCACCATGAACCAGAACGGCACCGCCCTCTTCGAGGGGGTAACCGTCCTCTTCCTGGCGCAGTTCTACGGCATCGAGCTGACGCTCGCCCAGCAGGCGACGGTGGTGGTGATCTGCATCCTGGGGGGGATCGGCACCGCCGGCGTCCCCTCCGGCTCGATCCCGGTGGTCGCCATGATCCTCGGCCTGGTCGGCATCCCGGTCGAGGGGATCGGCCTGATCCTGGGCGTCGATCGCTTCCTGGACATGTGCCGGACGGTCCTCAACGTCAGCGGGGATCTGGCGGCGGCGGTCGTGGTGTCTAAAGGGGAGAAGCGGGCGCCCGCTTTGCAAGAGGTGCCAGCTTGACAGGAGCCCTATGAGAGTTAGACTCGCGCTCCCCAAGTACCTGCCCGCGGAGCCTGGGAACGCGAACTCGCGAACTGCGGTCGGCCCATCTCGCTCTGAGAGAGGTGACAATGCATAGAACGAAGGTCGTCTTCGCCGTAGCGCTCCTCGCGGCGCCGCTGCTCGCGGGCTGCAACAAGGTGCAGGCGCGGGTCGAGTTCAAGCAGGGCAACGCGTTCTACCAGCAGGAGGAGTACCGGCAGGCGCTGGCCCATTTCAAGAAGGGCCTCGAGCTCGACCCCAGCGCCACCTTCGCCTGGCGCTCGGCGGGGCTGACCGCCCTCGCCCTCTTCCGCCCGGGCGACCCGAGCCCGCAGAACATGCAGTACGCCGAGACGGCGATCGATGGCTTCAAGAAGTATCTCGAGGACTACCCCGACAACGAGAAGGTCCGCGAGTACCTCCTCACCACCCTGGTCCAGACCAAGCGCTTCGACGAGGCGCTCGCGTACTTGCGCGAGCGCGGCGATCCGCAGGATCCCGACATCATCCGCGCCCAGGTCAACATCCTGATCCAGGCCGGCCGGTACGACGAGGCCTGGCAGGTGGCGCAGCAGATGACCGGCCCCAACCAGGCCGAGGTCCTCTACTCGGTCGGCGTCTCGGCCTGGGACCAGGCGTACCGCAATCCCAACCTCAACTACGAGCAGCGCAGCAAGATGGTGGACACCGGCCTCGAGGCCCTGAAGCGGGCGCTCGACGTCAAGCCCGATTACTTCGAGGCCATGGCCTACTACAACCTGATGTTCCGCGAGAAGGCCAAGCTGGAGATGGACGGCACCAAGCGGCTGGAGTACGTGGCTCTGGCCGACGAATGGATGAAGAAGGCCCTCGACCTGCGCAAGAAGCAGCAGGAGGCCGAGAAGAAGGCGGCGGCCAAGGCGGCCGCCGAGACCAAAGGCAACGAAGGCACTTAGACGGGAGCGACCATGTTCGAGAACTCACTGCTCTCCCTGTCCGAAAAGAGCCACAAGAAGTCGCGGCGGGTCTTCATCCTGCCGATCGCGATCCTCCTGCACGTCTTGGTCGGCGGCGCCTTCCTGCTCGCCAGCTACTGGCAGGTGGACGAGGTGCCCGAGCCGCCGATCAACGTGCTCTTCGTGACCTCGGCGCCGCCGCCCCCGCCGCCGCCTCCCCCGCCGCCGCCGCCCCCGGCGCCGTCGACGCCGAAGCCGGAGGTGCCGAAGGAGGTGCCGAGGATCATCCCCACCGAGCCGGTGCAGCCGGTCGAGGTGCCGGAGGAGATCCCCGAGCCGACCTCCGAGCCGGTCAGCGAGAACCTGGTCGGCGTCCCGGGAGGCGTCCCGGGAGGCGTCCCCGGCGGCGTTCCGGGAGGCGTCCCGGGCGGCGTCGAGGGGGGCGTCCCGGGGGGCGTTCCGGGGGGCGTCACCAACGACGAGCCGCTGCGGGTGGGCGGCGCGGTCACCCGGCCGGAGAAGCTCTCCGGCTCCAACCCGGTCTACACCGAGATGGCGCGCAAGGCGCGGCTGACCGGCATCGTCATCATCGAGGCGATCATCGACGAAAGCGGGCGCGTGGTGAACGCGCGCGTCCTCAAGGGACTGCCCATGGGTCTCGACCGGGCCGCCCTGGAAGCGGTACAGAACTGGCGTTTCAAGCCGGCGACGCTGCAGGGCCGACCGGTCAAGGTCTATTACACGCTGACCGTCAACTTCCAGGTGCAGTAGCGCCTGGCCAGGTTAACGAAGACCAAAGGAGAAGCCATGGATTTCAGTCCCCTGGGTTTGTGGGAACAGATGACGCCGATCGCGCAGGGGGTCGTCGTGCTGCTCCTGCTCATGTCGATCTGGTCGCTCTACATTTGCGTCGAGCGCTGGATCCTCTACCGCCGGGCGCACAAGCAGTCGCTGGCCTTCGCCCGACTCGCCACCGAGCACCTCAAGCAGGACCGGCCGCAGGCGGTCATCGACGCCGCCATGAAGTACCCGCACAGTCACCTGGCGCGGGTCGTCGTGGCCGGGCTGCAGGCCTTCCAGTTCGAGAGCCAGACCAGCCCGCTCTCCGACGAGGAGGTCGTCGAGGCGGCGAGCCGTGCGGTCGAGCGCTCGACCCTGCTCACCACCTCCGACTTCAAGCGCGGCATCGGCGGCCTGGCGACGATCGCCACCACCGCCCCCTTCATCGGCCTCTTCGGCACCGTCATCGGCATCATCAACGCCTTCCGCGGCATGGCCCTCTCCGGGTCGGGCGGCATCGGCGCGGTGTCGGCCGGTATCGCCGAAGCGCTGGTGACCACGGCCCTCGGGCTCTTCGTGGCCATCCCGGCGGCCTGGATGTTCAACTACTTCACCAACCGCATCGAGCGGCTGCAGGTGGAGATGTCCAACTCCGCCTCCGAGCTGATCGACTTCTTCATGAAGAAGCAGAAGGGGCGCCATGCTGCGCCGGCCCGCTAAGCACGACATCTTCAAGATCGGCATGCAGAGTGACATCAACGTCACTCCGCTGGTCGACGTCTGCCTGGTGCTGCTGATCATCTTCATGGTCGTCACGCCGATGCTGCAGAAGGGGATCGACGTGGCGCTGCCGGAGACCACCCAGCCGGAGAAGATGCCCGACACCGAGCGCGACCTCGTCGTCTCGGTGAAGCAGGACGGCAACGTCTACGTCAAGGACAAGTGGATCACCGACGAGAACCTGCCGGCGATCCTCAAGGATCAGTTCGACAACAACCCCGACCGCAACGTCGTGGTCAAGGGGGACCGGCGGCTGAAGTACAAGCGGGTGCGCCAGGTCATGCGGCTGATCAACGAGGCCGGGTTCACCCGCGTGGGGTTGGTCACGGAGCGCGAAGGCGAAGCGTAGGCGACGCAGGACGGAGGTCTAGACGATGGCGATCAACGTTTCCGGTGGCGCGGGTGGTCCACGCAGCGACATCAACATCACGCCGCTGGTCGACGTGGTGCTGGTGCTGCTGATCATCTTCATGGTCATCACGCCGATCGTGCAGCTCGGCTACGACGTGCAGGTGCCGCCCAAGCTGGAGTCGGTGCAGCCGGTGGCGCTCGATTCGGACCAGGTGATCGTGCGCATGGACCGCGAAGGCCTGATGTACATCAACAAGCTGCAGGTGCCGGCGGGCGAGTTCCCGGGGCGGCTGCAGCAGGCGATGACGGGGCGCTCGAAGAAGGTGGTGTTCTTCGCCGCCGACGGCGAGCTGCCCTACGACCAGGTGGCCGACTTCATGGACTTGGTGCGCGACAACGGCGCCGAGAACCTGGGGATCGTCTTCGAAGACATCGGCCGCAACCCCGGCGCCGCCGCGGCGGTGGGCGCGCGCTAACGGCGCGCCGCCCCGCGCTCCCGCCCTCCCGTTGGGGCGGCTTACGCGGAAACGCTTTCGTCGTTGCGTTCGCCGGACATGATTCGCCAGCCGACGACTTTCTCGTCGATCTCGCGCAGCCGGTTGGCGACCAGGCGGCAGAGGAGCTGGAGAAACTCCAGCGAGGCGTGGGGGTCCATCGCCAGCACCTCGCGCACCGTCCCCTGGTCGAGTGCCAGCACCGTCAGCGGCCCGGCGTGCGCGCGGGCGTCGGCCGAGCGGGGCTGGCCGTCGATCAGCGACATCTCGCCGAAGAAATCGCCGCGCTCGCAGATCGCCAGCGCCTCGTCGCCGGCGCCCGGGATGTACTTGCTGATCAGCGCCCGCCCCTCCAGGATGACGTACATCTCCGTCCCCTTGTCCCCCTCCTGGAAGAGATAGGCCCCCTCGGCGAAGCGCTTCTCCTTCGAGAACGTGGCCAGCGTCATCAGCTCGCGGCGCGACAGCCCCTGCTCGCGGAAGAGCCGGATCTTGTCCGACGACTCCACCACCACGTTCGCCGCCGCCCCCGTCTGCTGACGACGCAGGCGGAGGAAGTTCTCCGGCGCCGTGTCCGAGTTGAAGAAGCTCTTGAGCGTCTCGTTCGTCGAGCGGAGCTTCCGCGCCAGCGCGTGCCACAGCCCCCAGTAGAGCTGCGCGCCGAGCTCCGGCGTGTCCTCGACCAGGTGCTCCAGCCCGGCGGCGTCGAGACGGAAGACCTGGCAGGGCCCCTCGGCCACCGCGTCGGCACTGCGCTCGTGACGGGTGATGAAGCTCGACTCGCCGAACAGCTCGCCGGCCTCGACCTTGCCGAGCAGGAAGGTGCCGTAGGAGGTGGGGCGCTGGAAAGTGACCGTGCCGCGCTCGAGGAGATACAGGTCGCGCCCCTGGCTGCGGTAGGCGAAGACCAGGCTGCCCAGCTCGTGGACTTCCTCTTCGACGGTGCGCGTCAGGCGGAAGATCTGCTCGTCGGAGAAGTGCGCCAGGACACGCTGGCGGCGCAGGCGCCCGGCGAGCTCGATCTGGCCGCCGGTCGGCTTGCGCGACGGGACGCCGAAGAGCGCGGCGGTGCGCGGCAGCCCGCCTTCCTCGAGAAAGCGCTCGCGGTGCCACTCCAGCCGCTCGAAGGCGGTGCGCAGGTGCTCCTGCTGGTCGTGGAAGACGGCGGTGAGCTCGCGGTTGCCCCAGCCCAGGATCTGCTTGAGCGTCTGGATGCGCCGGCGCAGCCGCTCGTTGCCCTCCTCGTCGCCGTCGTGAAGGAGGAGGAAGGCGTGGATCGAGGCGCGCAGCGCCGCCTCGAACTGCTTGCGCTCGAACTCGGCGCGGCCGAGGCTCTCGGCGGTCTCGCGGTCGAAGGGGTTCAAGCGCAGCGCCTTGGCGAACTCCTCGGCGGCGCCGTCGAAGTCCTTGCGCCGGTAGAGCACGCGCCCGTGCAGCTTGTGGTGCGCCGGGTCGGCGAGGTCCTTGGCCTTGGCGATCTCCAGGCACTCGCAGGCGCGGGCGTGCTCGCCTTTCTCCGCGTAGAGGTGGGCGAGGCCGAGGAAGTGCGCGGCGTCGATGGCGTTGCGGCGAAGCTGCTCGCGCAGCAGGTCGCGCAGGCTGCGCTGCGGCTTGCCGGCCTGCTGGCGCAGGAGCTTGCGCACCTCGGCGAGGCCCATCTTGACCCCGAGGTTGCGCGGGTCGATGCGCAAGGCGAGAAGGAAGAGCTCCGCGGCCTCGTCGTACTGCCCGCGCGCGGTGAACCGCCGCGCCAGGTCGGCGAGGTCCTGGAGGTCGCCCTGAGGCGTTTGCTGATCGCTCATGAAAACGGGCGTAAGTGTAACATCCTGTGCAACTAGGCTCTTGCCGAGCGCTTGGAGCCACTGCCCACGTCATCCCTAGCGTGAGCGAGGGATGGGGAGAGGCTGGCGCGAAGACTCACCAGCATCGCGCCGCCCCCCGCCCAGATCCCTCGCTCTCGCTCGGAATGACAAGGGGGCGTCTTTCTCTGCTGGACGTCACTTCAGAGTTTCGAGCCATGGCGCCGCGTGATGTGCCGGGCCAGAGGCCCGCGAAGCGGCGCGTTCGGGTGAAGGGGCCACCGTGCGCTAGCGGCGAAGCCTCTACCCGCTAACTAGCCACTACCCCTCCCAACCAGGAACCCGCGCAGCGGGCGCGCCTCTTCGCGGGCCGGGTGGCACGGCATCTCACGCGGCACTATCCGCCCCGCGCGGCACCGGGCGGGGGCCGGCGGGCAAGGTTCCTGCACTGACACCCCAGCGAAGGAGAGAGATGCCATGGCACGCCCCGAACCCCCTCAAACCGCCCCCGTTTCCACCGGCCTCGCCGATGAGGATCCGGTTGCCGAGCAGCTCGTCGCCGAGGAGATCGGGTTGCCTCCGATTCCGATCGCGGAGGAGGTCGCCGCGACCGATGCACGCGCCGCCGAGGAGCTGGCCGAGGGGGAGGGGTTGACGATCGTCGAGGCGCCGTCCGGCGCCGGGCTCGAGGACGGCCTTGCCGTTGCCGACGCCGCCGCGGCCGGCGTGCCGCTCCTGGCGACCGACCGCGAAGCCGCGGCGGCCCGGGACGACCTCGTCCTCGACGCCGAAGAAGAGCGCTACCTGCGCGGCCACGAGCCCGAGCGCGCCCTGCCGCCCGAGGAGATGGAGCGGGTCGACGACTGGGACGACCAGACCGCCGAAGAGCAGGAGAACCTGCCGGACTTCGAGCAACAGGGGTAGCTAGTACAATCCGCCCGCCGCACGCGGAGGGCGCATGCGCTACAACTACCCCCTCAGCCTCACCTTCAAGATCATCGCCCTGGCGCCGCAGGCCTGGGTGCGCGACGCCGCCGGGCAGGAGATCCTCTACGTCAAGCAGAAGCTCCTCCGCCTCAAGGAGAAGATCCGCGTCTTCGCCGACGCCAGCCAGTCGCGCCTGCTCTACGAGATCAACGCCGACCGCGTGCTCGACATCTCGCCGCGCTTCACCTTCACCGACGACGCCGGGCAGGTCGTCGGCGCGGTCAAGCGGCGCGGCGCGCGCTCGCTCTGGCGCTCGACCTACGACGTCACCGCCGCCGACGGCAGCGCGCTCCTGATCGAGGAGGTGGACCCCTGGGTCAAGCTCCTCGACGGCCTCCTCGGCGGGATCCCGATCCTCGGCGCCTTCACCGGCTTCTTCCTCCACCCCACCTACGCCGTGCGCGAGCAGCCCGCCAACCGCGACGTGCTGCGGGTGCGCAAGCACCGCTCCTTCTTCGAGAGTCAATTCTCGATCGAGATCGACGGCGGCGGCCCTGCCGAGGCGGCCGAGACCGCCGTCCTCCTCGCCATCCTGACGATGGTCCTGCTCGAGCGCGAGCGCGGCTAGGCGCGGCGCGAAGGCTTCGCGCCGGACTCCGATCCGATGGCCCACCTCGCCGACGCCGAGCTGCTCGCGCGGCTGGTCGCCTTCGACACCACCAGCCGGTACAGCAACCTGCCGCTCGCCGATTTTCTCTGCGACTACCTCGAGCGCCCCGGCGTGCGCCTGGCGCGCGTGCCGTCCGCGGACGGCTCCAAGGTCGCGCTCCTCGCCCGGCTCGGGCCGGAGCCAGGGCCGGAGCGGCGGGGCCTCGTCCTCTCCGGTCACATGGACGTCGTGCCGGCCGAGGAGGACGGCTGGGAGAGCGACCCCTTCGCCCTCGCCGACCGCGGCGACCGCTGGGTGGCGCGCGGCGCCTGCGACATGAAGGGGTTCCTGGCGCTGGCGGCAAACCTCCTGGCCGAGGCGGCGGAGGACGGCGCACTCGCTGCTCCGCTCGCGCTCCTCTTCACCTACGACGAGGAGGTCGGGACCCTCGGCGCGCGGCGCTTCGTCGAGACCTGGCCCGAGGACGACGCGCTGCCGCGCAACGCGGTGATCGGCGAGCCGACCTCGCTCACGGTGGCGCGCCTGCACAAGGGGCACCTCAAGCTCCGCGTCACGCTGCACGGACGCGCCGCGCACAGCGGGCTGCCGCACCTGGGGGTCAACGCCATCGAGCCGGCGGGGCGGGTGATCGGCGCCCTCGCCGCGCTGCGCGCCGAGCTGGAGCAGGAAGTGGCGCCGCACGCCGACGCTTTCCCGGAGGTGCCGTACGCGCCGCTCAACGTCGCCACGGTGCGCGGCGGCGCGGCGATCAACGTTGTCCCCGACCGCTGCGTCGTCGAGCTGGGGATCCGCACCCTGCCGGGGATGGAGTCGGCGCCGCTCGTCGAGCGCGTGCGCGGCGCCGCCGCGGCCGCCGCGACACCGCTCGTGCCCGAGGTCGAGGTCATCTCCGACAGCCCGCCCCTCCTCGTGCCCGCCGACGCCCCGATCGTGCGCCACCTCTGCGCCCTCGCCGGCGGCCCGGCCGGCAGCGTCCCCTTCGCCACCGACGCCGGCTGGCTGCAGGAGCTGGGCCTCGACTGCGCGATCTTCGGCCCCGGCACGATCGCCGCCGCCCACCGGCCCAACGAGTGGCTGCCGAAGGCGGAGCTCGCCCGCGCGCGCACCCTCCTCGACGCCACGATCGCGCAGTTCTGCCGGACATGAGCGAGCAGGTCGTCCAAGCCGACCTCACCTGGCTCGACGGGGAGTTCCTCTCGGGTTTTCAGGTGCGTGTGGATCGCGACGGGCGGATCGCGGAAGCCGGCCGCCTCGATGCCTACCCCACCCAGCTCCTCCGCCGCCGCGCCCTCCTCCCCGGCTTCGTCTCAGCCCACTCGCACGCCTTCCAGCGCGGCCTGCGCGGCCGCGGCGAGACCTTCCCCGCGGGCGCCGGCAGCTTCTGGAGCTGGCGCGAGGCGATGTACGAGCTGGTCGGCCGCCTCGACGCGGACGCCTTCCGCGCCCTCACCGTCCAGGCCTTCCGCGAGATGCGCGCCGTCGGCATCACGACCGTCGGCGAGTTCCACTACCTCCACCACGCCGACGCCGGCGCCGCGGACTACGCCTTCGACGAGCTGGTCCTGGAAGCGGCGCGCGAGGCCGGCATCCGCCTCGTCCTGCTCGAGACCTACTACCGCACCGGCGGCATCGGACGGCCGCTCGAAGGGGCGCAGCGTCGCTTCGGCTCGCCGTCGCCGGAACGTTTCTGGCAGCAGGTGGACAGGCTCGCCGCCGCGGCGGACCCCGCGACCCAGAGCGTCGGCGTCGCGCTGCACAGCGTCCGCGCGGTGCCGCGGGAAGAGCTGGGTGGGGTGGCGGCGGAGGCGCGCCGGCGCGGGCTGCCGCTCCACATGCACCTCGAGGAGCAGCGGGGTGAGATCGAGGAGTGCGAGCAAGCCTACGGACATTCGCCGTTCGCCCTCGTCGTGCGCGAGATCGACGACCTGCAGGGCTTCACGGCCGTGCACTGTACGCACACCTATCCCGAGAACCTGGGGCTGCTGCTGCGCGCCGGGGGCAGCGTCTGCTACTGCCCGCTGACCGAGGCGAACCTGGGCGACGGCACCCCCCCGCTGCCGGACAGCCTCCCGCGCGGTCAGTTCTGCCTCGGCACCGACTCCAACGCCCGCATCGCCCCGCTCGAGGAGATGCGTTGGCTGGAGTACGGGCAGCGGCTGCTGCGCGAGAAGCGCGGCGTCGTGCGCGACATGCGCGGCAGCGTGGCCCCCCGGCTCGTGGAGATGGCGACGGCGGGCGGCGCGCGCGCCCTGGGAATCGACGCCGGCGCGATGCGCAAGGGCCTCTGGGCCGACTTCGTCGCCATCGACCTCGACGCCCCGTCCCTCGCCGGCTGGGAGCCGGAGACCCTCCTCGAATCCCTGATCTTCGGCGCCGGCGAGGAGGCGATCGCCGCCACCTGCGTCGGCGGCCGCTGGCAGGAGCGCCCGGCGGCGCGCTAGGCTGGCCGACCGCGATGTGCGGCCGCTACACCCTCAGCTCGCCGGGCGACTCCCTCGCCGAGGTCTTCGGCCTGGCGGACGTGCCCCAGATCCCGCTGCGCTGGAACATCGCGCCGACCCAGGAGTCGGCGGTGGTGCGCGTGCTGGCGCCCGGCGAGCCGCGGCGCCTCGACCTCCTGCGCTGGGGGCTCGTCCCCTGGTGGGCGCAGGACCCGGCGATCGGCAACCGCATGATCAACGCCCGCAGCGAGAGCGCGGTCGAGAAGCCCGCCTTCCGCGACAGCTTCGAGCGCCGCCGCTGCCTGGTGCCGGCCGACGGCTTCTACGAGTGGAAGTCGCTGGGCAAGCGTCTCAAGCAGCCCTTCCTGATCCGCCGCCCCGACCGCCGCCCCTTCGCCTTCGCCGGCCTCTGGTCGCGCTGGCGGCCGAAGGACGGCGGCGAGCCGCTCGAGACCTACACCATCCTGACGACCGACGCCGACGAGCGGATCGGCGACCTCCACGACCGCATGCCGGTGATCCTCGCGCCCGAGCAGTTCGACCTCTGGCTCGACCCCGAAGAGCGCGACCCGGCGCGCGTCCTGCCGCTGCTCAAGCCCGGCGGCGGCGGCGACCTCGAGCTGGTGCCGGTGAGCACCAAGGTCAACAAACCGGAGAACGACGCGCCCGACATCATCGAGCCGCTGGTCCCGTAAAACGCCCCGCACGTGGGCGGGGCGCTACGACAGCCGTGTAGCGCCCGGCCTACGTGCCGGGCGTCACAGGTAATAGGCGAGCAGAAACACCCCGACCATCGCGAAGACCAGCGCCAGCTTCGCGGCGGTGCCGAGGAGGAGGCCGAGCCAGGTGCCGAGGCCCACCTTGTGCGCGTGCCGCCAGTCGCGGCGGGCCCAGTACTCGCCGGCGACCGCGCCGGCGAAGGGGCCGATCACCAGGCCCGGGATGCCGAAGAAGAGGCCGGCGAACGTCCCCACCGCGGCGCCGAAGACCGCGCGCTTGCTCGCCCCCACGCGCTGTGCGCCGAGCGCGGTGGCCGCGAGATCGATGCCGATCGAGAGCAGCGTCAGGAGGCCGAGGAAGCCGAGGGTGATCCAGCCGACCTTCTGGAAGTCGTCGATCCAGGCGGCGAGGACGAGCCCGCCGAGCACCAGCGGCGCGCCGGGGATGGCAGGCAGTACGGTGCCCGCCGCGCCGGCCGTTACCAGGCCGATCGCGGCGAGCCAGAGGAGGGCGTCGGTCTCTGAGGTCCCCGGCACGGAAGGTAGACGCCTAGGCGCGAAAGCTTTCGCGCCGGGCTCTAATCAACTTCACCACCCGCACTGCCGCCCCTTGTTCTGCTCCTCCAGCCAGGTCTTGAGCGGCGCGAAGTAGTCGAGGATCGCGGTGGCGTCCATCTGCCGCTGGCCGGTGACCACCTCGAGCGCGTCCGGCCAGGGGCGCGACAGCCCCATCTCCAGCATCTTCTGCAGCCGCGCTCCCGCCTCCTTGCTGCCGTAGATCGAGCAGCGGTGGAGCGGCCCGCTCTGCCCCGCCGCCTGGCAGAGCCCGCGGTGGAGCTGGAACTGGAGGACGTGGGCCAGGAAGTAGCGCGTGTAGGGCACGCTCCCCGGCACGTGGTACTTGGCGCCGGGGTCGAAGTCCTGCTCGCTGCGCGGCACCGGCGCGCCGACCCCCTGGTACTTCTCGCGCAGCTGCCACCAGGTGGCGTTGTACTCCTCCGGCCCGAACTCGCCGGAGAAGACCTTCCACCGCCACTGGTCGATGAGCAGGCCGAAGGGCAGGAAGGCGACCTTGTCGAGCGCCAGGTTCATCAAGAAGCCCAGGTCCTTCGACGGGTCGGGCACCTCGTCGATCAAGCCGACCTGCTTGAGGTACTCGGGGGTCATCGACAGCGCGATCGTGTCCCCCACCGCCTCGTGGAGGGCGTCGTTGGCGCTGTCCTGGAAGAGGAAGGGCTGGTTCTTGTAGGCGCGCTGGTAGTAGTTGTGCCCCAGCTCGTGGTGGACGGTCACGAAGTCCTCGGCATTGACGTCGATGCACATCTTGATCCGCAGGTCGTCCTGATTGTCGAGGTCCCAGGCGCTGGCGTGGCAGACCACGTCGCGGTCCTGCGGCTGCTTGAACAGCGACCGCTCCCAGAAGGTCGCGGGCAGCGGCTCGAAGCCGAGCGAGCTGAAGAAGCGCTCGCCGTAGCGCACGAACTCCTTCTCGTCGAGGTTCTGCGCCGCGAGGCGCTCGTCGAGGTTGTAGCCGGGGTCGGCCCCGGGCGGCGCCACCAGGTCGTAGATGTAGGTCCACTGCTGCGCCCACATGTTGCCCGTCAGGTGGGCGGGGATCGGCCCGTCCGGCGGCACGACCTCCGGGCCGTACTTCTCCGAGAGCTTGGCGCGGACGTAGCAGTGGAGCGGGTCGTAGAGCGGCTTGACCTGCGTCCACAGGCGGTCCACCTCGGCGGCGAAGTCGTCCGGCGGCATGTCGTACTTCGAGCGCCAGAGGGCGCCCAAGTCGGGGTAGCCGAGCCCCCGCGCGCCTTCGTTGCCCAGCTCGACGTAGCGCCGGTACAGGGGGCGGATCGGCCGCGCGATCGAGTGCCAGCCGGTCCAGGCGTCGAGCAGCGCCGCCGGGTCGCGGCTCTCGGCCATGATCTTCGTCAGGTCCTGCTCGCCCTTGCACTCGTCCGGCTTCGGGCAGTACTTGCCGGAGCCGTAGATGCTCTCCATCTGCGCCGCGATGCGGCTCAGCTCCTCGCGCTTGGCGGGGTCGTCCGGCGCCGGCAGCGTCAGGCTCTGGCGCAGCAGCATGAGCTTGCGCTCGAGCTCGGGCGGCAGGTCGAGGTCGGCGTAGCGGGTGGAGGCCATGGCCAGCTCGACGCCGGCCTCGGTCAGCCGCTCGTTGGCCTTGGCGGCGAGGAGCTCGGTGTCCTGAGTGATGAAGTTGGCCTGCACCCAGGCGGCGCGGCCGGCCTCGAGCGCCAGGTCGCGCAGGCGCGTCTCGCCCTCCTCGATGAAGCGGCGCGCCTCCTCGACGGTCGGCGGGCCGGCGTGCTCCTCGGGGGCGGCGGCAGCGGTGGGTGTTGGGGGCTTGGCGCCGTTGCCGTTGGCGAGGAGGGGCGCGACGCAGGACGGGACGAGGAGCGCGGCCAGGAGCGCCTGCCGGAAGCTGAGCGGGAGCTGACGGGTCATCTCATTCCTCCACGGTCGGATGCGAGCGAGGCGCTTGCGAGCGGCGTGCCGGATCGGGCCCCTGGACGCTAGTCGGCGAGCACGTCGGCCAAGCGCCGCAGCCCGCACTCCAGCGCCTCGCGCGAGCAGGCGAAGGAGATGCGGACGTGCTCGTCGGCGCCGAAGGCCTCGCCCGGCACCACCGCCACCCGCGCCCGCTCGAGCAGGAACTCGGAAAACGCGATCGAGCCGCGCCGGCCGTCGCGGTAGCAGCGCGAGACGTCGGGGAAGGCGTAGAAGGCCCCGGCCGGCGGCGGGCAGACGACGCCGGGCAGGGCGTTGAGGCGCGGGATCAGGTAGTCGCGCCGCCACTGGTACTCGGCGATCATCCGCCCGACCGCCTCCTCGGCGCCGCGCAGCGCCTCGAGGGCGCCGACCATGGCGAAGGAGGTGGGGTTGGAGGTGGCGTGGCTCTGCACGTTCTCGACCGCGCGCACGATGGCCGGCGGCCCAGCCAGGAAGCCGATGCGCCAGCCGGTCATGGCGTAGGTCTTGGAGAAGGAGCCGACGAGGACGACGGTCTCCGGGAACTCGGCGGCGAGCGCCGCGGCGCTGGCGTGCGGCGCGCCGTCGTAGAGGAAGCGCTCGTAGGTCTCGTCGGAGATGACGAGGACGCCGCGCCGGGCGGCTTCCTCGACGATGGCCCGCAGATCCTCGGCGCCGACGACGCCGCCGGTCGGGTTGCAGGGTGAGTTGAGGAGGACGGCGCGGGTGCGCGGGGTCAGGGCGTCGAGGACGGCCTCGGCGTGGATGCGGAAGCCGTCGGCGATGGCGGTCGGCGCGGCAACCGGCTCGGCGCCGGTGAAGCGCACCTGCTCGGGGAAGCTGACCCAGCAGGGCGACGGGATGACGACTTCCTGGCCGCTTTCGAAGAGGGCCAGCGCGAGCTCGAAGAGGGCGGCCTTGGCGCCGACGGTGACGACGGTCTGGGAGGGGGCCCAGGGGGCGCCGTGGCGCTGACGGAGGGAGTCGGCGAGGGCAGCGCGCAGCTCGGGGATGCCGCTCGAATTGGTATAGCGGGTGAACCCCCGCGCCAGCGCCTGACGCGCGGCCTCGACGGCGATCGGAGGGGTATCGAAGTCCGGCTCGCCGGCCCCGAAGTCCACAACCTCCACCCCCCGCGCCCGCAACTCCGCCGCCTTGCGCGAGACCTGCAACGTCGCCGACTCGCTCATCCTGGCGACGCGCTGGGCTAGGTTCACGGGGCGGGATCGTATCAGGGGAGCCCCCCGCCCGGACCTCTCCGCGCGGGACGGATAGTGCCGCGTGAGATGCCGGGCCACCCGGCCCGCGAAGAGGCGCGCCCGCTTCGCGGGTCCTGGTTGGAAAGGGTGGTGGCTGGTTAGCGGGTAGAGGCTTCGCCGCTAACGCACGGTGGCCCCTTCACCCGAACGCGCCGCTTCGCGGGCCTCTGGCCCGGCACATCACGCGGCGCCATGACTCGAATCTCTGAAGTGACGTCCGACAGAAACAGGGGGAACAACCCCTCCCTTGTCATCCTGAGCGAGAGCGAAGGATCTGGGCGGGGGGCGGCGCGATGCTGGTTGGTCTTCGCGCCCACCCTTCCCCCAGATCCCTCGCTCACGCTCGGGATGACACCTCGCAGGGGCTCCACCGCCGGTTCCAGGGCCCGCAGGTCTCTGGAGCGCCGGGCGCTCCGTCCGCTCCCCTTGGCAGTCCACCGTGCGAGGCGCCGGAGCCCCCCCATGTTTGCCGGCAACCCCCTCTGTACCAGCACGCGCAGCGCGGACACAAAGGAGCGCCCGGCGCGGAGGAGAGCCTGCGGGTCCCCACACCGGAACGGTCGATCAAGCGCGCAGCAAAACGCCCCATCTCCGAGATCAACGCTTCATCTCCGAGATCGTCGCCCGATTTCCGTGATCGGCGCGCAATCTCGGTGACGGAGGGCCCAGTTACGGTGATCGGCGCTCCATCTCCGTGATCGTCCGGCGATCTCCATGACCGTCCGCCGATCTCCGAGATCGGCCGCCAATCTCCGAGATGGGCCGGTAAACTCCAGGTTGGAGCGCTTCGGGGCGTCAATTTGGCGTGATCCGCCCGCTGGTATCATGCGGGGCGATGCGCACGCCCCGTTTCCGCGCCGCCGTCCTAGCTCTCGCCGCCCTCGCCTTCGCCGTGGCGCCGGCGGGCTTCGCGCAGCCTCCCGACCTCGAAAAAGCCTCCCTTACCCTCACCGCCGACCGCACCGCCTACGCGCCGGGAAGCGCCGCCGTCGTCGTGGCGCGCGTGACCGTCGAGGACGGGTGGCACGTCAACGCCAACGTCCCGACGTTCGATTACCTGATCCCCACCGAGCTTGCCCTCACCCTGCCCGAGGGGTGGAAGGCCGGCGCGATCACCTACCCCGAGGCGGAGAAACAGAAGTTCACCTTCGCCGAGGAGCCGCTGGCGGTCTACGACGGGACGGTCGAGATCCACGCCGAGCTCGCGGTGCCGGCCGGTGCCGCGGCCGGCGGCTATCCGGTCGTCGCCACCCTGCAGTACCAGGCCTGCGACGACCAGCAGTGCCTTCCGCCGACCGAGGCGACCGCCAAGCTCGACCTCACGGTCGGCAGCGGCGGCGAGGCCACCGGCGCCGCGGCGCCGCCAGACGCCGGGGCGGGCGCGGGCGCCGCGGCCACCGCCGTCTCGCGCCGCGCTGCGCTCTCGGCCGGCGGCTTCGCCATCCTCCTCGGCATCCTCGGCGGCCTCATCCTCAACGCCATGCCCTGCGTCCTGCCCGTCCTCTCGCTCAAGGTCTTCGGCCTGGTGCAGAGCGCCGGGCAGGGGCGGCGGGAGGTGGTGCGCGGCTCGCTCGCCACCGCGGCCGGCATCCTGGTCTCCTTCTGGGGGCTCGCCGCGGCGGCGGTCGCGGCGCGCGCCGCGGGCTCGGCGGTCGGCTGGGGGGTGCAGTTCCAGCGGCCGGGCTTCGTCGCCTTCCTGGCGGTCGTCGTCGTCCTCTTCTGCCTCAACCTCTGGGGGCTCTTCGAGATCACCCTGCCCTGGCGGGTCGCGCGCCTCGCCGGCGGCGGGCCGCGCGAGGGGGTGGCGGGGCACTTCGCGACCGGCCTCTTCGCCACTCTCATGGCGACCCCCTGCTCGGCCCCCTTCCTCGGTACGGCGTTAGGCTTCGCGCTCGGCCAGGACACGGGCATCGTGATCGCGGTCTTCACCGCGATCGGCGTCGGTATGGCACTGCCTTATCTGCTCCTCGCCGCCTGGCCCGGCGCCGCGCGCCTGCTGCCGAAGCCGGGACCGTGGATGGACACCCTCAAGGGGACGATGGGCTTCTTCCTCGCCGCGGCCGCGGTCTGGCTGCTCTACGTGCTGGCGTCGCAGGTCTCGGCCGAGCGGCGCGCGGCGATCGAGCTGGCGCTCCTCGCTCTCGGCCTCCTGGTCTGGATGCGCCACCGCGCGGTCGTCGGGTCGGCCCTGCGGCGCGTCGCCGCCGTCGGCGTGCTGGCGGCGGCGGTGGCGCCGCTCCTCCTCGCCGTCGCCGGCGAGGCGGGCGCGGCGACCGGCAACGGCGTCGAGCCGGCGCGCAAGCTGATCGCCTGGGTGCCGTTCGACGGCGCGCGGGCCCAGGCGCTCGCCGCGCGCGGCACGCCGGTCTTCGTCGACGTCACCGCCGACTGGTGCTTCACCTGCAAGGTCAACGAGCGGTGGGTGCTGGAGACGCCGGAGGTGGCCGGCGCCTTCCGCGAGCACGGCGTGGTGCCGATGAAGGCCGACTGGACGAACAAGGACGAGGAGATTCGCGCCTTCCTCGCCGCCCACGGCCGCTACGGCATCCCCTTCTACCTCCTCTACCGCCCCGGCCGCGGCCCCCACCTCTTCGGCGAGCTGATCACCCGTGACGAGCTGATCGCCGAGGTGCGCGCCGCCGGCGCCACCGCGGCCAGCGCGAGCCTCCCGTAGCGCCGGGCTGCCGAGGTCAATCGCACCGCCCGGGCCCAGGCAGCCCCGGGCAGGTCTCGCGGTAGGGCTTGTCGGCGCCGATGTAGTTGCGCCACTCCTCGCAGGTCAGGTTGCGGTTGGCCGTGCGGCAGGCCTCGGCCGCGAGGACGGCCGGGTCCAGGTCCCACAGGATGACGGTCTTGTCCTGGCTCGCCGAGGCCAGGCGTTTGCCGTCCGGGCTGAAGGACACGCCGAAGACCCCGCCCTTGTGGCCGGCGAGCGTCGCCAGCGGCTGGTGGCTCTCCACGTCCCACAGAATGACGGTCCCGTCCCAGCTCGCCGAGGCCAGGCGCTTGCGGTCCGGGCTGAAGGCGACGCCGAAGACCGCGTCCGTGTGCCCCCGGAGCGTGGCCAGCGGCTGGCGGCCGTCCACGTCCCACAGGATGACGGACTTGTCCCCGCTCCCCGACGCCACGCGTTTGCCGTCCGGGCTGAAGGCCACGCCTTCGGCCGCGTCCTTGTGCCCCTCCAGCTTGGCCTGCAGCCGGCGGCCGGCGACGTCCCACAGGATCACGGTCTTGTCCCGGCTCGCCGAGGCCAGCCGCTTGCCGTCCGGGCTGCAGGTCAGGTCGTAGATCGCCCCCCCGTGCCCCTCCAGCTTGGCCTGCGGCCGGCGGCCGTCGACATCCCACAGGATCACCGTCTTGTCCTCACCCGCCGAGGCCAGTAGTCCGTCCGGGCCGGCGGCGACGCCGTAGACCTCGGCCGCGTGCCCCCGCAGCGTCACCGGCGGCCGGCGGCCGGCCACGTCCCACACGATCACCGTCTTGTCCTCGCTCACCGAAGCCAGCCGCTCGCCGTCGGGGGAGAAGGCAACGCTGATGACCGTATCCTTGTGCCCCTTGAGCGTGGCCGCCGGTGTACGGCCGGCCACGTTCCACACGATCACCGTCTTGTCTTCGCTCGCCGAGGCCACCCGCTTGCCGTCCGGGCTGAAGACGACGCCGTAGACCGTGCTCTCGTGCCCCCGCAGCGTGGTCAGCGGCCGGCGGCGCTCCACCTCCCACAGGGCCAGGCTGCGGTCGAGGCTCGACGTGGCCAGCCGCTGGCCGTCGGGGCTGAAGGCGACGCCGGTGACCTCGTTCCTGTGCCCCTCCAGCGAGGCCAGAAGCTCGCGGCTGTCCACGTCCCAGAGGATCGCGGTCCAGTCCCGACTCGCCGAGGCCAGCCGCTTCCCGTCCGGGCTGAAGGCCACGCCGACGACCGCGGCCTTGTGCCCCTCCAGCGAGGCGAGCTGCTGGCCGCTGTCCACGTCCCACACGATCACGTCCTCGTCCCAGCTTCCCGTGGCCAGCCGCCGGCCGTCCGGGCTGAAGGCGACACTGGAGACCAGGGCCTCGTGGCCCCGGAGCGTGGCCAGCGGCCGGCGGCTCTCCAGGTCCCACAGGATCGCGGTCTGGTCTCCACTCGCCGAGGCCAGCCGCTTGCCGTCCGGGCTGAAGGCGACGCCGAAGATCGTGTTTTCGTGCCCGCGGAGCGAGACCAGCGGCTGGTGGCTTTCCACGTCCCAGACGACCACGGTCTCGTCCCGGCTCGCCGAGGCCAGCCGTTTGCCGTCCGGGCTGAAGGCGACGCTGAAGACATCGGCCGTGTGCCCCGCGAGCGAGGCCAGCGGCTCGCGGCGGTCCACGTCCCACAGGATCACGCGCCCGTCCCGGCTCGCTGAGGCCAGCCGCCGCCCGTCCGGGCTGAAGGCGACGCCGAGGACGGCGTCGTCGTGCCCCGCCAGAGTCGCCGCCGGCTTGCGGCCGTCCACGTCCCACAGCACGGTCTGGTCCCCGCTCGCCGCGGCCAGCCGCTTGCCGTCCGGGCTGAAGGCGACGCCGAAGACTGCCTCGGCCGCCGGCATGAACGCCGCCAGGTGCGGGTGGCTGACGAAGCGCCGGAGGAGCCCCGCCTGCGCGTCGAGCGTCGGCGCCACGCCGAGCGCCTCCACGTTGACCAGCAGGGAGGCGTCGTAGTCGTTTTCTTCCAGCCGATCGGCGTTGGCCACCAGCCGCGTGCCCTCCGCCGCGGTCAGCAGCTCGGCGGCGCGGCGCTTCTGGTCCCTGACCTGCCAGGCGAACCACGTCGCGAGGCCGGCGAGCACGACCACCACGACCGCCGCCGCGAGCACGAACGCGGCGTTGCGCCGGTTGCGCCGCTGCTGCGCGAGCGCCGCCCGCTCCCGGGCCGCCGCCGCCTCCTCCGCTTCGCGGGCGCGGCGGTTGTCGCGGCTGTCCTTGACCACGCGGGCCAGCACGTCGTGGGTCAGCTCCAGCCGGCGCACGCTCTGCCGCTCGTCCACGCGCAGCAGGCGGCGCCGGATCAGCGCGTCGAGCGCCTCGGCGGTGACGCCGGGCAGGGCCAGCGCGTCCTCCAGGGCGTGGTTGTCGCGGAAGCCGCGGTCGGTGATCAGCTCGTCCTCGACGAACGCCCGGACGCGGGGATCGAGGCCGGCCATGCCGCGCTCGTAGAAGCCGGCGAGGATCTCGCGGTCGGCGCCCTCCAGCAGCGCGGGGGTGATGCGCTCGAGCGGCGGCTGCGCCTGCCGGCGCTTGTGGTTCAGCTCGCTGCACACCACGCTCAACAACGCCGGGTCGATCTCGATCTTGGGGAACTCCGCCGGCTCGACGGGGGGGCTGGGCTCGTTCTTCCAGGCCAGCCGGATGATCCGCCGCGCGACGTCGTCGTCCACCAGGTGCCCGCCGGGGCAGGTGACGACGTCGTAGGCCTGGGCGCCGCTCATCGCCAGCAGGCGGAAGCGGTTGTACATGAGAGAGGGCATCCGCTCCTTGAGCCCTTCCATCTCGGCCAGGAAGTCCTCGCGGAAGCTGAGCACCAGCTTGGCGGTCGAGCGCTTGAAGTCGAAGCGCCGCGCCGCCGCGGGCTTGGCTTCCAGCACCTCTCTGACCGCGTCGGGCGGACGGTTCTCCACCAGGTCGCCCAGCTCCGCCAGGAAGGCGGCCGAGCGGCTCTGGGACGCTTCGGATTCCTGGCCGAGCGTGAAGACCTCCTCGAACTGGTCGAAGACGACCACCGGGGTCACTGGGCGGTTGCGCTCGCTCCAGAACTCGGCGTCGCGGCGGTGGAAGAAGGACCAGAGGCTCTCGTCCGCGGCGGGCCGCGCCGCCTGCACCCGGTCGGCATCGCACGCCGCCTGCAGCGCGCGCAGCACCTGCTCGCTTAGCGCCGGCGCGCCCTCGCCATGGTCGAGGCGCACGTAGACCGGCAAGCCGTCCTGCCCGCGCAGCAGCGGGAACAGCCCGGCCTTGAGCAGCGAGGTCTTGCCCAGCCCGGAACGCCCGAACAGAACCGTCAGCAGCTCGCGGCGGACCAGCCGCAGCAGCTCGCCCGACTCCGCCTCCCGGCCGTGGAAGTACTTCCGGTCCGTCTCGTCAAAGGGATCGAGCCCGGGCCAGGGGTTGTCGGGGCTCAGGCCCTGGCGTTGCAGCGCGGCCATCTCGCGGTCAGGCCGCCCGCTGCCGGCGGTGGAAGTCGCGGACGCGCTCTTTGAGCAGCTCGGCGACCTCGGGCGCGACATCGCCGCCCGGCAGGTTCCTGCCCTGCGCGCGCTTGAAGGAGTCCGGCAGCGGGGCGCGATCGATGCGCGTGTCGTCGATCACCACGGGGACGATGAACACTTCGTCCGGCGCCATCCCGCGCGCGAAGTCGTCGGCGTCGTTCCACTCCCGCCAGAAGTAGCGGCGCCGGTTCTCCTCGCTCACGGCCTGGCGTGAGATCACCGGCAGGAACAGCGAGCAGCGCTCGATGCCGCGCCGGATGCTGCGCGCCCAGTCGTCCCCCATCTGCAGGGCGTTCTTGTCGAACCAGACCTCCAGGCCGGCCGCGCGCAGGCCCTCGGCCAGCCTGAGGGCGGCGTCGACGTCCTCGTGCGCGTAGCTGACGAAGACCGCCCCCTGCGGGACGCTCTTGCCGCCCTCGCCCGCGTCGCGTGCCGCGGGCTCCGCGCCCGGCGCCGGCGCGGGATGCGTGGCCGACCAGCGGGCCGCCAGCTCGATGACGAACTCTGCCGCGGTCATCGGCACCACCCGGGCGTCGGAGCTGAAGCTTTCGAGGAACAGCGCCAGCCCGGGGTCGTGCGCGATCCGCTCGCCCACCAGCACGTCCCAACGCCGGCGCTTCTGCGACAGCTCGAGGCTCCGGGCGGTGCGCAGGAAGAAGCGCGCCAGCCAGTCCCCGAAGCTGCAGCCGAGGATGAGGAGATGGTTGCCGCGCAGCTCGTCGAACAGCGTCTTGGGCTGCCGCTGCTTGTCCTGCATGGCGTGCAGGAACTCGAGCAGGTCCTCGTCGCAGATCGCGTAGTCCGGGGAGGCCGACGCCTGCCCCAGGAGGTGGAACACCACCGGCTGCCGCAGCTCGGCCTTCGGGCCGGGGAGGTCGCGGACGGTGCTCGGCGAGTACGCGATCTGCCGCGCGCCGCCGAGGGCGCCCGCCAGCAGCGAGTCGAAGGTCAGCGAGACGAAGAGGTCGAACCCCGGGATGCCGGCCAGCGCCCGCAACGGCTCGGGCGGCGCCGGCGCGGCGTTGCGCAGCATGCGGTGGATCTGGGCGTAGAGCTCCTCCCGCTCGCCGCGCCGGCGCAGGTGCAGCGACACGACGTCGTTGAGCTCGAAGCCCGCGGGAAGCTCCGCGGTGGGCAGCGCGAGGTCGGCGGCCAGTCGCTGCGCCACCCAGCGGTAGAGCGGCACGTCCCGGTCGCCTTCCCGGACCGTGACGAGCTCCGAGCCGATGACGGGCACGACGGTCCGGTCCTGGATGTAGTCCAGGAGGTTGTCCCAGAACCCGTCCTGCAAGTCGGGCATGGCCGCAAACCCCTCGTGAAGTCGCTTGGTGCGGCTAGTCTGTCATCAAGGCGCCGCCGCGGGCTCGCGCACCACCACACCGCCCTTGACGACGAGCAGCACCTTCTCAAGTGCCGCCGGGTCGGCCAGGGGGTCGCCGGCCACGGCGAGCAGGTCGGCGAAGTGGCCCGGGCGCAGCGAGCCGACGCGGTCGCTCCAACCGAGGAGCTTCGCGGCTTCCACGGTGGCGGCGCGCAGCGCCTGCGGCGGCGTCATCCCCAGCTCCACCAGGGCGGCGACCTCGCGGGCGTTGAGGCCGTGCGGGATGACGGTGGCGTCGCTGCCCAGCGCCACCGGTACGCCGAGCGCGATCGCCCGCCGCAGCCGCTGGCGGGCCTCGGCCGCGGCGCGCGCCAGCGCCTCGGGCGGCGCGCCGGACGCCTCGGCCCCCTCGCGGCTCCAGCGCAGCCGGGCGACGGTCGGCACCAGCCAGGTGCCGCGGTCGATCATCAGCCGCGCCGCCGCCTCGTCGAGCAGGGAGCCGTGCTCGATCGAGTCCACTCCGGCCTTCACCGCCGCCACGACCGCCGCCGGGCCTTGCGCGTGCGCCGCCACCTTGAGCTTGAGCCGGTGCGCCTCCGCGACGATGGCGGCGAGGATCGGCGGCGGCACCTCGACCGTCGCCTCGTCGTCGGGGCCGGGCAGGACGCCGCCGCCGGCGCAGACCTTCGCCCACGAGGCGCCGGCGGCGGCGAGCCGGCGGACGTGGGCGAGCGCTTGCTCGGCGGTCTCGAAGACGCCCTCGCCCGGGAACACCTGCGCGCAGACGCCGCCGGCGAAGCCCAGCGGCGCCCCCGCGGCCACCACGCGCGGGCCCTCGACGGTGCCGCGGGCGATGGCGTCGCGCAGGACGAGGTCCGCGCCCCCCGGCGCGCCGCAGCTCCGCACCGTGGTGAAGCCCGCCGCGAGCGTGCGCCGCGCGGCGCCGGCGCTGGCCGCCGACCGGCCGTCGTCCCAGGTGAGGTGGACGTGGACGTCGATCAACCCGGGCAGCAGCGTGGCGCCGGGAAGGTCGATGACGCGCGCCCCCTTCGGCACGGCGACCTTCGCCGCCGGGCCGACGGCCGCGATCCGCTCTCCCTCGACCCGCACGACCCAACCCGCGTGCGCCCGCCCGGTCTCCACTTCGATGATCCGCCCGGGGCGGACCACCAGGACGGGCGGGGCGGGTGCCGACGCAGAGAACAGCGTGAAAACCAGCGCGCAAAGCAGGAAGCGTCGCAAGGCGGGACCCTCCTAAGCCGGCGGACAGCCGCTCGGGGCGCCGACGTTGAGGACCCGCGACGCGTTGTTCCCCTCGTTCACCTCGTCGACCCACCGCCAGGCATCCACTGTCGCCCTGAAGGGGTGAGGCGCGCCGGTCGTGATGTGCCTGGCGGCGGAGGTCAGGTAGGGGAACGGGACCGCCACGGCCCTCCTCCCGCCGGGGGGAACGGCGCCGAGCGGGACCGCGACGGCGCCCCAACCCCCGTCCTCGTCGATGACGCGGACCATGCCGCTGGTCGTGCCCCCGAACGCTCTCGTGCCGCGGTTGGCCACGACCACCTCGAAGGTGACGACCGGAAGACCGGGCCGGCACTGCTCCCGGCTCTGGATGCGGAACGACTCGATCACCAGGTCCGGCAGCCCGACGCGCGGCGGCGCCGGGACCCCGATCGGACGGCGCGGCGGGCAGTTCTGCCGCCGGCACCAGCCGGTCGCGGGGTACAGGTCCCACCCTTCCCCGTCGCAGGTGGCCGGATAGTACGAGATCACGCCCCCGAAGCCCGTTCTTTCACACGTTCCCCCCGGCTTGTATTCACCGCCTCTGGGGCAAGCCGACTTGCAGCAGCGATCGATGCAGCTCGGCCCGACCAGGACGGAGCCGGCGGGGCAGGGAAAGTTCGGGGGGGCGCGGCGGATGACGTTGCCGCGGGCGCAGACCCACCGCCCCTGGTACCGCTCCAGCCTGTCGCCCGGCCGACACACCCGCCGCTCGCACTCCTGCGCCGAGACCTCGGCCGCCGCCAGCGCCAGCAGCGCGCCGGCGACGACCGCAATCGCTACGCTCCGACGGCCCGTCGTGCTCATGGCTTCCTCCTCGTCGATTGCCTAGGAATCTCCGGACGGCAGCTCCAGCGGGCACGGACAGGCCGCGGGGGCCGTGCACGGCGCACTGAGGCACTTACAGTCGAGACTCGCGCCGGGGCACAAGCTCCGCTCGATCCCTTCCGTGCGGCAACTGAGGACCAGCACGTTGGCCGGAGCGGGCTGGAGGCCCGCCCACTCGAAATGAACGACGTCGCCCAGGGCGGAGATCGCCAGGGTGCGGTGCGGCGTCGCCGGGGAGCAGGCCCGCAGCTCCGTGAAGACGGCGTTCCACGGACCCGACCTGGTGAAACAGAACCTGACGGGGGAGAGCGTCCGCCCGCGGAGCTCGGTGAGCCGGTGCAGGGTGGGCCGGGCGCCGCCTGGCCCGCCTTCCGTCAGGACGCCCTCGGGATCGAAATCTCCGACCGGCGCGGTGCACTTGGTGAAGCGGAACCTGACCGTCAGATGGCGCTTCTCCGAGACCGTGCAACAGGGAATGGGCGCCGCTGCCGGGGCCGCGGCCGTGACCGGCAGACTGGGGTTCGAGACGATCCTCGTCGCCAAGGTCTCGGGATCCAGCGTGGCGGCGATCTCCGCCGGCAGCTCCGGCAGTGCCGCGACCCGGTCCTCCACGCTCTTGGGCCGGCAGTGCGCCAGGAAGAGGGCCAAGGGGACGGCGGCGAGAGCGCACGTCTTTTTCACGACCGTGTCTCCTTCGCCTTCGCGCGCAACGCCTTGAAGGCCGCTAGGCGCTTGCCGAGCTCGGCTTCGAAGCCGCGCTCCGTCGGCTGGTAGAAGCGGGTCCCCTGGAGGGAGTCGGGGAGGCAGTCGAGGCCGCCCACCCCCTCGTCGGTGTCGTGGGCGTAGACGTAGCCGGCGCCGTAGCCCAGCCCTTTCATCAGCCGCGTCGGCGCGTTGCGGATCGACATCGGCACCGGGTCGGCGGGGCGCTCCTCGACGGTCCGCCGCGCCTCGCCGTAGGCGGTGTAGACGGCGTTGCTCTTGGGCGCCAGCGCCAGGTAGAGCGCCGCCTGCGCCAGCGCCAGCTCCCCCTCCGGCGAGCCGAGGCGGTGGAAGGTGTCCCAGGCGGCGAGCGCCTGCGGCAGCGCCGCGGGGTCGGCGAGCCCGACGTCCTCGCTGGCGAAGCGGACCATGCGCCGCGCCAGGTAGAGCGGGTCCTCGCCGGCGGCGAGCATGCGCGCCAGCCAGTAGAGGGCGGCGTCGGCGTCGCTGTCGCGCAGCGACTTGTGGAGCGCCGAGATGAGGTTGAAGTGCTCCTCGCCGGCCTTGTCGTAGAGCAGGACCTTGCGCTGCGCGACGCGGCGGACGGTCTCGGCGTCGACGTCGGTCGCCGCGCGCTCGGCGGCGTCGGCGGCGACCAGCTCCAAGAGATTCAGGGCCTTGCGGGCGTCCCCGCCGGCGAGCTGGACGATCGCCGCGAGCGCCTCCTCGGCAATCTCGAGCCCGGCGCCGCCGGCGCCGCGCTCGGGGTCGGCGAGGGCGCGGCGGACGACGGTGAGGAGGTCCTCCGGGGAGAGCGGCTCGAGGACGACGACGCGGGTGCGCGACAGCAGCGCGGCGTTGAGCTCGAAGGAGGGGTTCTCGGTGGTGGCGCCGACCAGGACGATGTCGCCGCGCTCGACGTAGGGGAGGAAGGCGTCCTGCTGCGCGCGGTTGAAGCGGTGGATCTCGTCGACGAAGAGGAGGGTGCGGCGGCCCCGCGCCTGGCGCAGGCGCGCGGCCTCGGCCATCACCTCGCGCACCTCCTTGATGCCGGAGGTGACGGCTGAGAAGGGGACGAAGCGCGAGGACGTGGCGGCGGCGATCAGGCGGGCGAGGGTGGTCTTCCCCGACCCCGGCGGCCCCCAGAAGATGAGCGACGGCACCCGGTCGGCGGCGATGGCGCGGCGGAGGAACCCCTTCTCCCCCACCAGCGCCTCCTGCCCCACCACCTCCTCGAGCGTCCGCGGCCGCATCCGCTCGGCGAGCGGCGACCCCGCCGCCGGCGCGGCCTCCTCGACCTGCCGTGCCGCTTCCTGGTCGTCGAAGAGAGTCCGGGGCATGGCGTGAGCATTCTCTCTCGGAAGGCCCGCTGTGCGCTGCTAGACTCGAAGAAGGGTGAAGCGATGAGCGCCGGATCCTCGATCCCGCTGGCTGCGGAAATCTTGCAGGTGCTGCAGGAGCACCGGGACGAGATGCGTCAGCGCGGAGTGAAGTCGCTCTACCTGTTCGGCTCGATCGCGAGAGGGGAGGCGAGCGCCGACAGCGACGTGGACCTACTGGTGGAGTTCGAGCAACCGGTGGGCCTCTTCGCCTTCCTCGGCCTCAAGCGCCACCTCGAGGAGCTCCTCTCCCGGCGCGTCGACCTCGCCACTGCGGCCGCCCTGCGAGAGCAATTTCGGGAAGAGGTCCTGCGCGAGGCCGTCCGTGCCGCCTAGGGACTGGCGGCTGCGACTGAAGGACATCCTTGCTGCCATCCAGAAGCTCCGCCGCCACACGGCGGGGATGACCTTCGAGGCCTTCGCCGCAGACGAGAAGACAATCGACGCCGTCTGCCTGAACTTCGCGGTCATCGGCGAGGCGGCGGCGAGAGTACCGGAAACCGTCACGGCGAGATTCCCGGACATGCCGTGGGCAGACATGCGAGACATGCGCAACGTCATCGTCCACGAGTATTTTGGAGTGGACGCAACGGTCCTCTGGAAGACCATCCAGAGCGATCTCCCACCGCTGATCCCTCTCCTCGAAGCTCTCCTCGCCGAACCGTCTCTCCCGGAGAACTAACTCTCCACCCCGCGCTGTGAGCGCGCCACCTCCACCCGGGCGTCGTTGAAGCAGGCGCCGCCGCCGAGGTCGGCGAGGGTGTCGGGGGCGAGGGCGTTGGCGGTGGTGCCGCTGTCGGTGTTGTGGCTCCAGAGGCCCTTGGGGAGAAGGACGACGCCCGGCTTGAGGTCGCGCGTCAGGCGCGCGGCGCAGCGCACCTCGCCGTACTCGTTCCAGACGCGCACGGGGGCGCCGTCGGCGATGCCGCGCGGCGCGGCGTCGTCGGGATGGATCTCCAGCGGCACCTTGCCGCGCACGAGCTGGCCGAAGGTCGAGCTCACCGTCCGGCCGGTGGCCGGCGAGATGAGCGCCAGCGGGAAGGCCGCGGTCGCCGGGTCGGGGCGGAAGGCGTAGAGCCCCTCCGGCGCCTCGCGGTCGAGCGCCTCCGGCACCAGGTGGACCTTCCGGTCCGGCGTGTAGGGGAAGACGTCCACGAACTGCACCGGGGAGGCGCCGCATTCCGGCAAGGCCGTCCCCGGCCCCGGCAGCTCGGCGCGCAGCCGCTCCGGCAGCAGCGCCTCGGCCAGCTCGTCCGCCGTCTCCGCGTCCCCCGGCTGCGCCAGCCCGAGCCGGCGGCAGAGGTCGGCGAAGACCTCGACGTTGCCGCGCGCCTCCCCGACCGGCGCGATGACCGGCGCGCTCCTATGGACGATGTACGCCCCGTAGCCGCGCGACAGCTCGGCGTGCTCCAGGAACGTCGTCGCCGGCAGCACCAGGTCGGCGTAGCGCGCGGTGTCGGTCATCACCTGGTCGAAGACGACGGTGAAGAGGTCCTCGCGCTCCAGGCCGCGGCGCACCAGCTCCTGGTTGGGGAGAGTCGCCAGCGGGTTGCAGTTGTAGACGAAGAGGAGCTCGACGGGCGGCTCGGCGCCGTCGGTCAGCACCCGGCCGACGTGGTTCATGTTGACCCGCCTCGTCGGCGGCTCGGGCGCCCCGAGGGCGCGCTCGCGGTCCATCTTGTAGGCGCCAGAGTTGCTCAGCGTGTAGCCGCCGCCGCGCACCCCGAACTTCCCCGCCACCGCCGGCAGCGCCAGCACCGCCGCCACCGCCGAGCCGCCGTTGCGGTTGCGCTCGAGGCCCCAGCCGCAGCGGACGACCGCCGGCGAGGCCTCGGCATAGAGCCGGGCGAAGCGCTCGATCGCCGCCGCCGGCACGCCGCAGGCCGCCGCCGCGCGCTCCAGGGTCCAGGGCTCGGCCCGCCGTCGCAGCTCCTCGGCGCCGGTCGCGTGGGCGGCGAGGAAGGCGAGGTCGGCCCGCCCCTCGGCGAAAAGCCAGCGGATGACCGCCAGCGCCAGCGGCAGGTCGGTCCCCGGCCGCGGCGCCAGGTGGAGGTCGGCCTTGGCGGCGAGCGGCGTGCGGCGCGGATCGACGACGACGAGCGTCGCCCCCGCCGCCTGCGCGTCGAGAACCACCGGCACCAGGTGGATGCCCGAGGCCGACGGGTTCACCCCCCAGAGGACGATCAGCCGCGCGTGCGCGAAATCGCCGAGAGCGATCCCCGGGAACTTGCCGTAGAGGCCGGTGGCGGCGCGGCCGGTGGGCGCGGCGCAGACGGTGCGCTCGAGGCGCGAGGCGCCGAGGCGGTGGAAGAGGCGGTGGTCGGTCGTCTCCTGGGTCAGGAGGCCGTTCGAGCCGCCGTAGTAGAGGGGCAGGATCGCCTCGCCGCCGCTCCGCTCGCGCACCGCGGCGAGCTTGCCGGCCAGGAGGTCGAGCGCGTCGTCCCAGGAGAGCCGCTCGAACCGCCCCTCCCCCTTGCCGCCGGCGCGCCGCCCCGGGTGGAGCAGCCGCTCGGGCCCGTAGAGGTGGCGCGGGAAGCGCGCCACCTTCGAGCAGATGAAGCCGGCGGTGAAAGGGTGGGCGTCGCTCGCCGCCACCTTGGTGACGCGCCCGTCCTCGACCGTCACCTCGAGGCCGCAGGCGTCGGGGCAGTCGAGCGGGCAGGCGGTCTCGTGGACCTCGGTCGCCATCACGCCTCCCGGGGCGCGGCCGCGACCGTCGCGCCGCGCTCGATCGCCCCGACCACCGCGTCGGCGAAGCCGCTGGTCGTGGCTTCGCCGCCGAGGTCGCGGGTGCGGATCTTCTGGCGCACCACGACATCGCGGATGGCGGCGCGCACCCGCTCGGCGACCTCGTCCTTCCCGAGGTGGCGGAGCATGAGGATCGCCGAGCGCATCAGGGCGAGGGGGTTGGCGAGGTTCTTCCCGGCGATGTCGGGGGCGCTGCCGTGCACCGCCTCGAAGACCGCCGCGTCGTCGCCGATGTTGGCCCCCGGCACGACGCCGAGCCCGCCGACCAGGCCGGCGCAGAGGTCGGAGACGATGTCGCCGTAGAGATTCTCCATCAGCAGCATGTCCCAGTCCTGCGGCCGGGTCACCAGCTGCATGCACATGTTGTCGACGATCTTGTCGTCGGCCTTGATCTCCGGGTAGTCCTTGGCGACGGTGCGGAAGCACTCCAGGAAGAGGCCGTCCGAGAGCTTCATGATGTTGGCCTTGTGCACGGCGGTGATGCGCTTCCGTCCGTTGCGGCGCGCGTACTCGAAGGCCCAGCGGGCGATGCGCGTCGAGGCCTTGGCGGTGATGATCTTCAAGCTCTCCACCACCCCCGGCACGACGACGTGCTCGAGGCCGCTGTAGAGGTCCTCGGTGTTCTCGCGCACCACGACGATGTCGACGCCGGGGAAGAGCGTCGGCAGGCTCTCCAGGGTGCGCGCCGGGCGGAGGTTGGCGTAGAGCTCGAAGCGCTGGCGCAGCTCGACGTTGATCGAGCGGAAGCCGGTGCCGACCGGCGTCGTGACCGGCCCCTTGAGCGCCACACGGTGGCGCTCGACCGACTCGATCAGCGCGTCGGGGAGGGGATCGCCGTACTTCGCCAGCGCCTCGGCGCCGGCGAGGTGGGTCTCGAACTCCAGCTCCGCGCCCGCCGCCTCCAGCACCCGCACGGTGGCGGCGCTGACCTCGGGGCCGATCCCGTCGCCGGGGATGAGGGTGATCGTGCGGGCCACGCCGGGAGTGTATCGTGACGTAAGATCCGCGGCGCCATGGAGAAGCGCAAGCGCCACCTCGGAGGGCGGCGGATCGACCCCCGGCCGGTGACCGGGCAGGAGAGCCTGCCGGAGCTCATCGCCCACGCCTTCACCGCCTACAACGCGGGCCGCCTGCGCGAGGCCTGCGAGCTGCTGGTCGAGAAGATGCTGCAGCCGGACGTGACGGTGGGGATGAGCCTCTCCGGGGCGCTCACCCCGGGCGGCTTCGGCAAGTCCTGCCTGGTGCCGCTGGTCGAGGCCGGCTGCGTCGACTGGATCATCTCGACCGGCGCCAACCTCTACCACGACACCCACCACGCCATCGGCCTGGCGCTCCACGCCGGCAGCCCCGCCTGGGACGACGTCGAGCTGCGCGAGGAGGGGGTGGTGCGGATCTACGACATCGTCTTCGACTACTCGGTGCTGCTCGAGACCGACAAGTTCTACCGCCAGGTGCTGCGCCACCCCGAGTTCCAGCGCCCGATGTCCACCCCCGAGTTCCACTACCGCGCCGGCCGCTACGTCGCGGCGGTCGAGGCGAAGCTGGGGCTCACCGGCACCTCGCTCGTCGCCGCCTGCTACCGCCACGCGGTGCCGGTCTTCACCTCCTCGCCGGGCGACAGCTCGATCGGCATGAACGTGGCCGAGCTGGCGCTCGAGGGCTCGAAGCTCGCCTTCGACGTCAACGCCGACGTCAACCTCTCGGCGGCGATCGTCTGGGACGCCAAGGAGCGCGGCGGCAAGAGCGCCTGCTGGATCCTGGGCGGCGGCAGCCCCAAGAACTTCCTCCTCCAGACCGAGCCGCAGATCCAGGAGGTGCTGGGCCTGTCCGAGGCGGGGCACGACTACTTCCTGCAGGTCACCGACGCGCGGCCCGACACCGGCGGCCTCTCCGGCGCCACGCCGGGCGAGGCGGTCTCCTGGGGGAAGGTGGACCCCGAGCGCCTCCCCGACGCCGTCGTCGTCTACTGCGACTCGACGATCGCCCTGCCTCTCCTCACCCACTACGCCCTGGCGCGCGGCCTCCGCCGCGAGCCCAAGCGCCTCTACGAGCGGCTGCCGGAGCTCGACGCCGGCATCCGCGCCGCCTTCGACGAGCACCGGCGGGCGCGGATCGCGGAGGGCCGGTTCGAGGACGTGGAGCCGGGCGAGTGAGTCAGGAGCTGCGGCTGGGGCCGAGCTCCTCGAGCTTGGCCACGACGTCGCGGTAGTTGGTGTTGATGCCGTAGAGCTCGACGAAGGTGCGGTAGGCCGCGTCGTTCTCCCCCAGCTCCATCTGCACGTTGCCGAGGTCGTAGAGCAGGCCGGCGGCGTCCTCCTCGCCGACGCCGGGGGTCTGGAGGCCACGCCGGTACCACTTGACCGCCAGCTCGGGGAGCCCCTTGTCGAGGAAGCAGAGCCCGAGCATCGAGCAGCAGGAGACCAGGTGCGCCGGGCTCTTGGCGGCGAGCTGGAACTCGCCGATCGCCTCGTCGAGGAGCCCCATCTCGCGGTAGGCGATGCCCAGGTTGAAGTGGGTCTCGTAGTCGGTCGCCGAGAGGTTCTCCGCCACCCCCTTCTTGAACCCCTCGACGATCTCCTCCAGCGACTGCTCGCGCGGCTGGATCAACAGCTCGCCGGTGGCGAGCCCCTCGCGCGACAGCTCCTCCTCCAGCTCGCCGGCGAGGTCGAAGAACTCCTCCTCGGCGGCGAACAGGCGCCCGGACGGGATGCCGCCGGTGCGCTTCCGGTTGTCCGCCTCCTCCAGCCAGCTCATGCCGGTGTCGTCGAGGTGCGCCGGCAGGAGGTCCTCGGGCGGCACCAGCGGCACGCTCCCCGGTGTCGCGTCCAGCATCTCTTCGATGTCGCCGAACTCCTCGGCGGCGATCTCCTGCCCGAGGCCGCGCAGGTCGATCTTGCCGGTGCGGCGGAGAGAGGGCGGCGCAGCCTGCGGCGGCGCCGGAGGCGGCGTGGCGGCCAGCGGCGGCGGCGCGGCGGGCTCCGGCGTCGGCGCGGGGATCGCCGGCGGCGCCGGCTTCCCCTTCTTCGCCTTCGCCGCCGGTACTTCGAGCAGCCCCTTGAGGAGCTTCTCGATCTCCTTGTCGCGCGCCGCGGCGCGCGGCGGCGGCGCTACCACGCGGTTCTCCTCCACCGTGAAGCCGGCCCCGAGGAGGCGCCGCCGCACCCGCTGCCAGGGCTCGTCGTTGCGCGCCCGGGCGGCGACCTTCGCCATCTCCTGGGCCAGCTCCGCGACCTTGGCGTGCCGCCCCTTCTCCAGGTGGAGCTGCACCATCACGGCGTGCGCTTCGAGGTGCCGCGGGTTGAGACGGAGGGCCTGGCGCAGGCGCTCGAAAGCCTTCTCCTCGAGGCCGTACTTGGCCAGCACCTCGGCCTCGGTGACCAGGTCCTCGTCCCGCTCCTTGGGGCGCGGCGGCGCGACCTCGTCGGCGGCGCGCTCCAAGACAACGTGGTTGAGCTCCAGCGGCGCGCCCGGCGGCGGCACCGCCAGCGGGGGGGGCATGGGGATGTCCGGCAGCGGCGCCAGCTCCTCCAGCTCCGGCAGCGGCTCGAGCTCCAGCTCGAAGGCGTCGATCGCCCCCAGGTCCTCCTCGTCGAGCTCGGGGGCGGCGGGCGCGCCGGCCGGCGCCGGCGGCGGCGACTCCAGCTCCTCCAGGACGCCGAGGTCGAAGTCGAGGACCGAATCCTCGAGGGCTTCCTCCTCGGCAGGGGCCGCGGCCTGGGGGGGTGGGGCCGCCGGCGGCGGCGCGGCGGGCTGGACCGCCTCGGCGGCGTGCGACCAGGCGGGGCGGCTCGTCTCCAGCACGTCGGGCGGCGGCGCCACGAGACTCGAGGGGGTGCTCTCGTCGTCGAGGTCGAGGACGAAGGCGTCGTCGAGGTCGAGCTCGTACTCCTCGGGCTCCGCGGCCGGGGGCACCGGGGCCGCGGGCGTCGCGGACCGGGCCGGGGGGGCCGCCAGCTCCGGCTCGAGCGCGAACTCCTGCGGCAGCTCAATGTCAGGCGCTTCGGGCGGCGCTTCCGGCCCGGCGGCCGAGGGCGGCGCCTCGACCGCGGCGGCCGAAGCCTGGGCCGCCGGCTCGGCGTGCGGGGGCTCCCCCAGCCCCACCAGCCGCGCCACCCGCTCGGCCTGCGGGTTGTGCTCGACGGCCACCGACAGCAGGTGCGCCGCCGCCGCGGCCTGGCCGGCCTCGCGCAGCTTGAGCACCGCGTCGGTAATGAAGGAGATGTTCGTGGCGTCGAGGTCGAGGGCCCGCTCGTAGACCTGCGCCGCCTCCTGCGGGTGGCCGGCGGCGACCATCATCTCGGCGATCGTCCGGTACTCGCCGAGCGCCTTTTCGTTCAGCCGCTGCGCCTGGTAGATCTCGGCCAGCTTGACGTGGTAGGTCGGGTTCTCGGGCTCGAGCGCCGCCATCTTCTGGTAGATGGCGATGGCGGAGGCGGCGTTCTCGTGCTTCTGGTAGTAGTCGGCCAGCACCTGGTACTGGCCGCGCGCCTCGGTGACCAGCCCCTGGCGGCCGTAGAGCTCGGCGAGCTTCTCGTAGATCTCCAGCCGCGTCGGGTCGAGCTTGATGATCTTCTTGTAGATCGCGGTGGCCTTGGGGAAGAAGCCCTCGGCGGTGTACTGCGCCGCGATCTGGTTGAAGAAGTCGACCGCCTCGTCGATGCGCTGGATGCGGGCGTAAAGATCGCCGACGCGGTTGAGGGTGTTGATGTCGTTGGGGTTCTCGGCGAGGAGCTTCTTGTACTCCTTGATCGCCGCCTCGATCTTGCCGCGCGAGACGTACTTCTCGGCGGTCTGGACGACCTGCTCGCGCTTCACGGCCACGGCTCAGTAGGCCTCGTCGCCGACGCGCGGCATGACGGAGTGGAAGGTCAGGCGGTGGCAGGGGCTGGGGCCGTAGGCGACGAGGGCCTCGACGTGCTCGGCGACGCCGTAGCCCTTGTGCACGGCGAAGCCGTACTGCGGGTACTCGACGTCGAGCTCCCGCATCAGGCGGTCGCGCTCCACTTTGGCGAGGATCGAGGCGCAGGCGACGGCGTAGCAGACGGAGTCGCCGCGCACCACCGGCACGCAGGGGAAGCCGGCGCCGGGGAGGGGGACGGCGTCCACCACCGCGCAGTCGGGGACGGGACGCAGGTCGGCCAGCGCCCGGCGCATGGCGCGGCGGGTGGCCTCCAGGATGTTGATGCGGTCGATGACGTCCGGGGGGACCGCCACGACGGCGGTGGCGATCGCGCTGCCGCGGATGGCGTCGGCCAGCCGCTCGCGCTCCGGCGCGGTCAGGTGCTTGCTGTCGTCCACCCCGGGGACCAGGCTGCGGCAGTCGGCGAGCACCGCCGCCGCCACCACCGGCCCGGCCAACGAGCCGCGCCCCGCCTCGTCCACGCCGGCGACGCGGCAGTAGCCGCCGCCCGCCAGCAGCTCCTCGAGCCCGCGCAGCAGGCGGAGGCGGTACGCCTCGGCGAAGAGCTGCAGCATGCTCGCGGCCACCGCCGGGTCACCCCCTTTTGTTCGGTCAGTGCCTCCCCGCCGCCGCGCCGGTTCAGGCCGGCTTCGGCTCGTCCCGCCGCTCGTCGCGCCGCTCTTCGATGCGTGCCGCCTTGCCGCGCAGCTCGCGCAGGTAGTAGAGCTTGGCGCGGCGCACCTTGCCGCGGCGGATGAGGTCGATGCGGTCGATCGACGGCGAGTGGAGCGGGAAGATCCGCTCGACCCCGACGCCGCCCGAGATCTTGCGCACGGTGAAGGTCTCGCGCGTGCCGTCGCCGCGGCGGCCGATGACGATCCCCTGGAAGACCTGGATGCGTTCCTTGTCCCCTTCCACGACGCGCACGTGCACCCGGACCGTGTCCCCCGGCCGGAAGTCGGGCTGCTCTTTGTGCAGGTAGGCGCTTTCGACGTGTTGCAGCTCGTTCATACCCGTTCCCCTATCGATCCTTGACGCGCTCGGCGTGACGGATCATCGATTATTCTCTATCGGTTACAGCGATGCAAGGCTCGCGGCCGCCAAGTCGGCGTCAGCGGCCCCCTTCCCACTCCCAGCGCCCGATCTCCCGCCGCTCCTCGGCCGTCAGCTCGATCCCCGCCAGCAGGTCGGGCCGCTTCTCCCAGGTGGCGCGCAGCGCCTCCCGCCGCCGCCAGCGCGCGATCGCCGCGTGGTCGCCGGAGAGCAGCACCGGCGGCACCGCCAGCTCCGCGACCTCCGGCGGCCGGGTGTAGTGCGGGTGGTCGAGGAGGCCGGCGCGGAAGCTGTCCCGCTCGACCGACTCCTCCCGCCCGACAACCCCCGGCACCTGGCGCGACAGCGCCTCGATCAGCACCATCGCCGGCAGCTCGCCCCCCGAGAGGACGTAGTCGCCGATCGACACCTCCTCGTCCACCGCCAGCCGGCGCACCCGCTCGTCGATCCCCTCGTAGCGCCCGCAGAGGAGGAGGAGGTCGTCGCGGGCGGCGAGCCGCCGCACCCCCTCCTCGTCCAGGCGCTTGCCCTGCGGCGAGAGCAGCACCCGCCAGGGGGCCCGCCCCGCCGCCAGCGCGCCGACGGCACGCAGCCAGGGTGGCGCGGTCATCACCATCCCGCCGCCGCCGCCGTAGGGCTCGTCGTCGACGCTGCGGTGCCGGTCCTCGGTCCAGTCGCGGAGGTCGTGGACCGCCACCTCCAGGAGCCCCTTCTGGACCGCCCGCCCCACCAGGCTCGTCGCCAGGAACGGCGCGAAGAGCTCGGGGAAGATCGTCAGGACTTGGACGCGCACGCTTCAAGGAACCCCGGCGGCAGCGCGAGCTCGATCCGCCCGCTCGCCACGTCCACCTCGGCCAGGAAGCTGGCGACGAACGGCACCGGCACCTGCCGCGCGCCGTCCGAGACCAGCAGGAGGAGGCCGCCGCCGTCCTCGACCAGATCCACCACCTCGCCCAGCTCCCCCGCCTCGGCGTCGCGCACCCGGCAGCCGACGAGCTGGTAGTGGTAGTAGGTGCCGGCCGGCGGCGCCGGCACCGCGGCGCGCTCGACCGTCAGCCAGAGGCCCCGCAGCTCTTCGACCGCGTCGCGGTCGTCGCGGCCGGCGAAGCGGAGGAGGCGCCCGGCGTTGTGGGCGCGACTGGCGGCGACTTCGAGCTCGATCGCGGCCTTACCGGCGGCCGCGGGCGCCTCCGTGTCCGCCACCGCCGCGAGGCGGCTGCCGGCAGCGAGCCGCTCCGGCACGTCCGAGAGCACCTCCACGACCACGTCGCCGCGCAGGCCGTGGGGCCTGAGCACCCGCCCCACCGTTACCCTCTCGGGAAGGTCCGCCCGCGCCTGGCCGCGGTCAGTCTTCGAGGATCTCGAGCTCATAGTCGACGCCGCGGCGGGTCCCCCGCGCGTCGAGGAGGGTGCGCAAGGCGTGGGCGGTCCGCCCCTGCCGCCCGATGACCTTGCCCAGGTCCTCGGGCGCGACCCGCAGCTCCAGGACGACCACCCCGCGCCCTTCGGGCAGGGCGGTCACCTCGACCGCCTCCGGCCGGTCCACGAGCAGGGCGACCAGCTCGCGGACGGCCGTCTCGACGTCGGGGACGCGGACGTCAGGCACTCTTCTGCTGGGCGAGCAGCTTCTTGACCGTGGGCGAGAGCTGCGCGCCGTGGCCGAGCCAGTAGTCGACGCGGCCGGCGTCGATCTTGACCTGCGCGGGCTGCTTGGTGGGGTCGTACCAGCCGATCTCCTCCACCGCTGAGGCGGTAGGCGCCCGGCGCGAGTCGGAGACCACCACCCGGTAGAACGGAGCGTTGCGCGCCCCCATCCGGCGGAGCCGAATCTTCACCATCGTTTCAGGACCTCCAAGTCTTTGGTTCTAAAGCGCGAGCAGGAAAAGGGCCCCGCGCAAAGACGGGCGAGTGTAGCACAGGCCCCTGGGGCCTACATCCCGGTCATCGCCCGGCGCAGCCACTTCCCCTTGACCCCCTTCATCATCTTCTTCATCTGGAGATACTGCTTGAGGAGGCGGTTGATCTCCTGGACCGAGGTGCCGGAGCCCTGGGCGATGCGCTTCTTGCGGCTGCCGTTCAAGACGTCCGGGCGACGGCGCTCCAGCGGGGTCATCGAGTTGACGATCGCCTCGACCCGCACCAGCCCCTTCTCGTCCACCTGCGCGGCGTCGAGGCCGCGCAGCGGGCCCGCCTTGGGCAGCATCTCGAGGACCGAGGCGAGCGGCCCCATCCGCCGCAGCTGGCGGAGCTGGTCGCGCAGGTCTTCGAGGGTGAACTCCTGGCGCGCGAAACGCTGGGCGAGACGCTCGGTCTCGGCGGCGTCGAGCCCCTTCTCGGCGCGCTCGATGAGCGACAGCACGTCCCCCATGCCGATCATCCGCGAGGCCATGCGCTCGGGGGCGAAGAGCTCGAGGTCGTCCGCCTTCTCGCCGACGCCGGCGAAGCGGATCGGCACCCGCGCCACGGTGCGGATCGAGAGCGCCGCGCCGCCGCGCGAGTCGCCGTCGAGCTTGGTCAGGACGACGCCGGTCAGCGGCAGCGCGGCGGCGAACTGCTCGGCGCTCTTGACCGCGTCCTGGCCGGTCATCGAGTCGGCGACGAAGAGGGTCTCCTCCGGCTGGAGCTTCTCGGCCAGCCGCCGCAGCTCGTCCATCAGCTCGGCGTCGACGTGCAGCCGGCCGGCGGTGTCCACGAGGAGGACATCGTGGCCGCGCTGGCGGGCGACAGCCAGGGCGCGGGTGGCGAGGTCGAGCACACCCTCCCCCGGCGAGGGCTCGAGGACCGGCACCTCGACCCCTTTGCCCACCTGCTTGAGCTGCTCGACGGCGGCGGCGCGCTGGAGGTCGGCGGCGACCAGCAGCGGGTACTTGCCGCGCTTGGCCAGGCGGCGGGCGAGCTTGCCGGCGGTGGTCGTCTTGCCCGAGCCCTGGAGGCCGCAGAGGAGGACGACCGCCGGGCGGCCGGTGAGTTTCAGCTCGGCGCCCTCCTCGCCGAGCAGCGCCTGCAGCTCGTCGCGGACGATCTTCACCACCTGCTGCGCCGGCGTCAGGCTCTCCAGCACCTCCTGCCCCTCGGCCCGCTCGCGCACCCGCTCGAGGAACGGCTTGACGACGCGCACGTGGACGTCGGCCTCGAGGAGGGCCAGCCGGATCTGCCGCAGCGCCGCCTGCAGCGCCTCGGGGGAGACCCTCCCCTCGCCGCGCAGGTTTCGGAACACTTCCTGGAGCTTGCCCTGGAGACCGTCGAACATCGGGGAGACCTCGCGAGAACGGGGAGTCTAGGCGGCGAACTGCCGCAGGTGGTGGTCGAGGTGCTTGTAGCAGAGGCGCCCCCACTCGCGGCCGCCGATCGGGCCGAAGGCGGGGTGCGGGGCCCACTCCCCTTCGGGGCGGCAGTCGGCGAAGCGGTCGACGAGGCCGTGGAGCGTCTGGAGGTCGCCGTCCCAGCTCGTCGGCTGCGAGGTCAGCATCTCGCGCACCGTCGGCACCTTCCCCTTCGGCCAGGGGAGCCAGTAGACGAGGACCTGGCGCAGCGGCCGGAAGCGCAGGAAGTTGGGCCGCGCCCGCGTCGGGATCTCGCCCAGCGCCACCCGCAGCTGATCGGCGGCGTGGCAGACCATCTGCGGCGCGTTCATCTTCCCCCAGAGCCCCGCGCGCGTCGCCTCCAGCCGGTCGATCCGCGCGTGCACCCCGGCGCGCGTCCGTTCGTCGAAGAGGGTCGCCACGCCTACGATTTTCCCACAGCCACCGGCCCGGTGGTCACGACCTCGAACTTCCACTCCGCGGCGGCGGTGCCGTCGAGGTTGAGGTGGCCGGTCAGGAAGTAGAGACGCTGGGTGTCCTCGCTCTTCGAGGTGCAGAAGCGGTCCTGGAGGTAGAAGGGGGGGATCGCCTGGTAGTAGAGCGTCGCCTGGACGGCGGCGGGGGTGCCGGCGATCTCTCCCAGGTCCACCTCGTAGACCAGCGTGTCGCCGCCGCCGCGGACGTAGTCGGGATCGCCGCCGACGTTGAAGGCCTCGATTTCGCGCGCCAGGTCGTCGCCGGCGCCGAGGGCGCGGGCGATGCGCTTGCGCTCGGCGAGCGGCAGGAGGCCATCGGGGAGGATGCGGTTGTCCTTCACCCGGCCGCAGATCGAGAGGAAGCTCGTGGTCAGCGGCGGCCGGATGGGCACGTCGAGCCCGCACTTCGGGTCCTCGACCGGCGGCGGCGAGCTCACCAGTTCCTGGTAGATCTGCGCCTGGTCCTGGCGGCGGATCACCTGGTGGTGCGGCTGGTAGACCAGCTCGTCCGGATGCAGCCGCGCCGAGCAGTCGTCCTGCCACCACAGCTCCCCCGCCACCGGCTGACCCCGCTCGTCGACGATCACCCCGGCGCCGTTGGTGCGCCCCGAAGCCCAGAGGACGTTGCCGCTGCCGTCCAGCACCGCGAACTCCAGGAAGGCGCGGCGGAAGCCCACGCCCGAGGGGAAGCGATGGCCGACGTCGCTCGTCACCCGCACCGTCGCCGCGAGCTTGCCGCCCTTCGTCGCGACCTTCTCGACGGCGATCTTCGCCGTGTCGTTCGACGCCTGGTCGAGCATCGCCTGCTCGGTGAAGAGGAGCGGGTCGAGCCCGCGGCTGACCAGCATCGGGTCCTGCGTGCGGATCCCCAGGACGTCGGGGAACTGCTGCGCCATCTTGACGAAGAAGAGGTTGAGCCCGACGAGGGTGTGGCGGGCGAAGCCCTCGCGCACCGGCAGGTCGATCTCCTCCGGCCCCAGCGCGTGCTCCGCCTGCGGGAAGTTGCTGTGCTCCTGGATGCCGGCGATCTTGCTGCGGTAGGGGCGGCCGGCGGCGTCCTTGCTCGGCATGTGGCAGCTCTGGCAGGACTCGGCGCGCGCGCCGGCGCCACCCGGGAGCTTCCCCTGCGGCGTCGTGCCGGTGCGGTAGGCGCTGAACGCCCACTCCGGGTAGGTCGCCTGCTCGTAGACGTGGCCGACGACCTTGCCGCCCTTGGCCATGACCGGCAGGTGGACCGTGTGGCAGCTGCCGCAGAGCTCGGAGCTCTGGATGGCCGTGGTGTGCAGCGGCTTGATCCCCAGCGCCCCCTCCATCGGCTTCGTCCTGGGCTCGGCGAATTGCCCGTTCAGCTCGTCCGGCGGCCCGACCAGGAAGCTGCCGGTGAAGGTCTTGGCGAAGCCCGTGTTGTGCGGGTTCAGGAAGTCCTGCCGCTCCTTGACGCAGCGGTTCTCCGGCCGCATCAGGGCGGGGTGCTCGGGCCCGTCGCCGGCCAGCATGTGGTGGCAGGAGCCGCAGTTGATGCCGTCGCGGGCGAGCGCGCCGTAGGGCGCCAGCGCCGCCAGCGGGTTGTCGGGCGGCCAGGGGACGGCGCTCGCGGTCCGGCGCAGGAAGGGCTCGCACTCCTCGCCGCTCTCGCCGCCGCCGGCGCCGTGGTCGATCTCGAACTGCCGCTGTCCCGCCACGCCGTGGCAGCCGAAGCAGACCCCCTGGAGCGTCTCGGAGGCCTCGGGATGGAAGGTCTCGGTCTCGCTCGCGAGCTGGGCGTAGAAAACCGGGTCGCGGCCGCCGAGCCCCATCGGCGAGGTGCGCCAGGTGGCGTAGGGGGAGAGGTTCAGGAGGTTGTTGCCGTGCGGGTTGGGCTCCGTCATGTCGAACTGCAGGCCGGTGGCCCCCGCGTCGTGGCAGCCTAGGCACTGCGACGAGGTCACGAACTCGCTCGCCGCGGTGACAGCGCCGGATTTCACCCACACCTCGTCGTAGGTCTGCGAGGGGAGCGGCACCACCGTCTCCCAGCTCGGCCGCGGCAGGCCGCCGGCGGGGAACGCGCCGGTGATCGAGCTGCGGTAGAGGTAGTGCGGCTGGCCGAGGCGCGGTGCGTCGTCGGTGGGGAGCGCGATCTCGCGGTGGTGGCTGGCGACCGGCCCCGGATCGAAGAAGTGCTGCGACAGGAAGACCAGCGGCTCCCCCGGCTCCCCCTCGACGTTGGTCAGGCTGGCGAAGGTGAGCTCGTCGCGCGCCGAGGCGTGGCAGTTGACGCAGTACTGCCCGAAGCCCATGAAGGGGTAGCGGTTGGTGGCGTCGGGCGGCCAGTCGGGCGTCCAGCCGCTCCAGCCGAACCAGCCCCAGAACCAGCCGTCCTGCGAGGCCTGCCGGTCGCGCACCATCACCGCGGCGCCGCTCGTCGGCAACAGGCGCAGCGGATCGACGCCGGCGCACGCCGCGCCCGGCGCCGGGAACATCTCCTTGACCATCACCGCCCCGTCCGGGACCGGCGCCGGCGCGGCCGGCGCCGCGCGCCCGTCGACCGGGCGGTTGGCCCGCATCCAGTCCACCATCTCCTGCGAGTACCAGACGACGACCGGCGCGTGCGTGCCGCGGTAGGTGCCCGTCCACTTCCCGTCGGCCAGCGCGGCGGTGAAGGGCCCGGTGTCGCGCACCCCCTTGTCGCGCTTCCATCCCTTCGCCGCGTCGCGGTGGCAGAAGGCGCGGAGGAAGTCGCCCAGCTTCTCCTCGTACTCGGCGAGCGGCAGCGCACCGGGCCGCCGCACCACCGGCGCCAGCCGCTCGCAGAGCGCCGGATCGGCCGGCAGCAGCGGCCGCGCCTGCTCGGCGGCGCAGGCGGGCTGCGCCGCGGCCGGGAGCGCTGCGAGCAGCGCGAGGAGAGAAGTGAGGGCAGCGCAGATCGCCTTCATCGGACGCACGATCCACCAGGCTATAAGCCTTCTTCCCTGAACCGTCCAGAGGCGTACTTGTGGAGCACGCTGGAGATCAGCGTCTGGTACGGCACGCCTTCGATGAGCGCGCGTTTCTGGAGCGCCTCGAGGTCCCTGGTGGAGATCCGGATGTTGATCCGCCGATCCTTCTTGAATGTGGAGCTGGCGTATCTCTGATAGCGCCTGAGTTCGGAAGTCTTCGCAGCCACGGAGCTCCACTCTCCGGCTTCCACCGAGTCGAGCAGTTCCTTTTCTTCCTTCGGCAGCCGCGCCATCAGTCGCCTCCCAGATAGTGTTTCGTAGCCTTGCGGCTGGGGATGATCGTCTTCAGGAAGACCTCGGTCTCGGACTCTACGAAGGGTACGAGATAAGCGTAGTACTCAACCGCCACCACGAAGATCCGCTGGCCGCCGTACCGCTCCCGGTTGGGGTGCTCGAGGAGGTCGAGCAGATCGCCGCGCTCGATGTGGTAGACGATCTCCTCGAAGCCAATCCCCCGTTCCTGCCGCAACAGCTCGTTCTTCTCGACGCTCCACGAGAAGCGCTTCACCACCGAACCCTAGCACAGGGTGTGTGCCGAACGTCATCCGCCAGCGGCGCTTCGTGTGACCGCTCAGCGCACCTTGATCGACACCGGCCCTCCCGGCGGTAGGCCCATCGCTGCTCAGAGCGCGCGATTACATCCGAGCCGCGCGGCTGCAACCCGGAGCACTGCGAGTTACGGAGCTGCGAGGATCAGACTACAGGCCAGTAACGGCGTCAAGCGAACACCGATCGCTAGGGCCTTAATCCTTGACTGGTCTACTTCCCGCGCGCCCAACATCTCTTCGTCCCCTTGGAGTCATCGCGAGCGTGTGCTACTAGGTAGAACTCCACGGGGCGGCCTTGCGGCCCAGCGATCACATGCAAGATCACGAAGAGCGACAGAGGACGAATCGAACCGCCGAGCAATCCCTCGCCCACGCGAGAGGACTGATCAAGCGCTGTGACCTTCTGGAGCTGTGGAAGTTGAGCGCGAGACTGTCGCTGCACGAGGCCCTTACCGAGCCACAGCACCCCTTGCGCGCCTTTCCGATGGTCAACGCCGAGAAGGTGCGGCTGCTCTCTCACACGATCCTCGCTAGCAGGACCAGCTATGGGTAGCGGCGTAAGCGGGGAGGGGATGGGTTAGATGCACGCAGCGTGAGGGTCTCCGTACGCTTGGAAGCTCAGCGTAGGCGAAGTCGGGCACGCGCGACTCCCGGGTGTCGCTTCGCGTGGATACACGCTAGGACAACCACGGCTTCTGCTTCCACTCGGTACCAGAGCAGGTAGGGGAACCGCCGCAGCACGGCGCGTCGGTTGCCGCGATAGCGCACGGGAAAGAGCTGTGGGTGGATGGACAGGGTGGCGAGCAGGGCATCGACCTGCGCGCGGAACTCTGCGCCGAGCCCTTGACGCTGTTCTTCGTACCAATCTTCGGCCTCCGCCAGGTCAAGCTCGGCGACCTGGCGGATGAAGACCGGGAGGGTCAACGGCGGCGCTGCTCGAGGCGGGCCTTGACCTCCGGCCACGGGCTCTGGTCGTCCGGGTTCTTTTCGAGGTCGGCGAGTCGGGCGTCGAGCAGGGCGCGCTCTTCGGAAGTGACCGGGATGTCCTCTTCCGAGAGGGTCTCCCAGAGCGCCCCGATGAGGTCCAACCGCTCCTCAGGGGTTAGCCGCAGGGCATCCTCGAGCAACGCTGCGTTCATGCGGGGGAGTATATGGCCGCTCGCTATACTCCGGCCCCGTGGAGCGGCGGGCCAAGATCATGGCCACCCTGGGGCCGGCGAGCGGGGAGGACGGGGTGCTCCGGGAGCTGCTGCGTGCCGGGGTGGACCTCGTCCGCCTCAACCTCTCCCACGGCAGCCACGACGAGCACCGCAAGACCCTGGAGCGGGTGCGCCGGGTGGCGGTCGCCGAGCAGGTCCACCTGCCGGTCGTCCTCGACCTCATGGGGCCGCGCTACCGCCTGGGCAAGCTCCCCGGCGAGCGGCGGCGCCTGCAGCCGGGCGAACAGGTGCACCTGGGCGGCGCCAAGGCCGCCGGGGTGGACCTGCCGCTCGACGAGACCTCGATCCTCCAGTACCTCGAGCCCGGCGAGCGTCTGCTGATCGACGCCGGGCTCGTCGAGCTGCGGGTCGAGGCGCACGAGGGGGACCGGGTGCGCGCCGTCGTCGTCAACGGCGGCGAGGTGCGGACGCGGAAGGGCCTCAACCTCCCCGACACCAACCTGCCGTTCGAGATCTCCGAGAAGGACCGGCGCGACTGCGCCTTCGCCCTCGCCGAGGGCGCCGACTACCTCGCCGCCAGCTACGTCGGCGAGGCGGCGCACGTCGAGGCGCTGCGCGAGGTGGTGCGCGGCCTGGGCGGGCGGCTGCCGATCATCGCCAAGCTGGAGCGTGCCACCGCCCTCGACCACCTCGACGAGATCGTGGCCGCCGCCGAGGGGGTCATGGTGGCGCGCGGCGACCTCGGCGTCGAGGTGCCGCTGCACACCGTGCCGGTCTTGCAGAAGCGGATCGTCGCGGCCGGCCGGCGGGCCGGCAAGCCGGTCATCGTCGCCACCCAGATGCTCGAGTCGATGATCGAACAGCCGCGCCCCACCCGCGCCGAGGCGACCGACGTCGCCAACGCGGTCTTCGACGGCGCCGACTCGCTCATGCTCTCGGGCGAGACCGCGGTCGGCAAGTACCCCGTCGAGACGGTGGCGACCATGGCGCGGATCGTCTGCGCGGCCGAGAACTACGCCCGGGAGACCGCCGCGCCGAGCGAGCCGGTGCGCCTCCTCGGCGACTCCAATCTCCGCCGCACCTTCGAGCTCGAGCCGCTCCACGACCGCACCGGCGGCGACCCCTCGCTCGACGTCCCCGACATGGTGGCCGCCGCCGCCGTCACCGCCGCGCGCGAGCTGGAGTTCCGCTGCATCGTCGCCTTCAGCCAGGGGGGGTTCACGGCGCGGCTCGTCGCCCGCTACCGGCCCAGCGCGCCGATCGTCGCCTTCACGCCCGACGAGCGGGTGGCGCGGCAGCTCCAGCTCGTCTGGGGGACGCGACCGCTCCTCGCCGAGGGCGAGGTGCAGCACCTCGACGGCGTCATGCAGGTGGTGGACCGGAAGCTGCAGATGGCGGGGATCGCGCGGCCGGGAGACCGTATCATCGTGCTCATGGGCCACCCGATCCGCGAGCGCCCGCTGACCAACCTGATGCGCGTCCACCGCGTGCGCTCGGTCGAGGAGTGGGAGCGGGAGCCGCCGGCGTGATCCCGCTCCACGACATCCACACGCGGCATCGCTTCCCGCTGATGGTGGTGGCACTGATCGCCGCCAACGCCCTGTTCTTCCTCTTCGAGCTGTCGTTGGGCGAGACCGGGCTCGAGCGCTTCCTCATGTCCGCGGCCTTCGTGCCCGGCAAGCTCCTCGCCGACGGCTTCTCGGCCGGCGACGTCGCCGCCGGGGCGCAGAGCGCCTTCCTCTCGATGTTCCTGCACGGCGGCTGGGCGCACTTCCTGGGCAACATGCTCTTCCTCTGGGTGTTCGGCGACAACATCGAGGACCGGCTGGGCCACGCCCGCTTCCTCATCCTCTACCTGGCGGCGGGGTACGTCGCGACGATCGCCCACGCCTGGGCCAACCCGCTCTCCGCCCTGCCGGCGATCGGCGCCTCGGGGGCGATCTCCGGTGTCCTCGGCGCCTACCTCTTCATCCATCCCAAGGTGCGCATCGTCACCGTCGTCTTCCTGGGCTTCTTCGTCCGCTTCATCCAGGTGCCGGCCTGGGTCTACCTGCCGATCTGGTTCCTGCTCCAGCTCCTTCCCGGCCTGGCCTCCCTCGGCGCGCCGACCGCGAACGAGCAGGGGGGCGTGGCCTGGTTCGCGCACATCGGCGGCTTCGTCGCCGGGCCGCTCCTGCTGCTGCTCCTCGGCGGCCTCCGGCGGCAGGCCCCCGAGCCGGGGCCGAGGCGCGCCTTCTGAGCCCGGCCGGGCGCCTCCGCCGCCGCTGGGCGGCGGCGCTCGCCGTTCTCTCCCTCCTCGCCCTCGCCGACGCCTGCTGGATCGAGCCGCGCCTCCTGCTGCTGCGCGACGACGTGGACCTGCCGATCGAGGGCGCGGCCCGCCTCCGCCTCGTCCACCTCTCCGACCTCCACATCGCCGCCGAGACGTCGCTCCTCCGCCGCCTGCTGCGCGACGTGGCGGCGGAGCGGCCGGAGCTGATCGTGGTCAGCGGCGATCTGATCGACGAGGTGCCCGAGCCGGAAGCGATGGCGCGCCACGTCCGCGCCACCGCCGCGACGATGGCGGCGCTGCGGCGGACGGCGCCGGTCTTCGCCGTGCAGGGGCACAGCGAGTACCACGGGGCGCTGGTGGCGGCGGTGGCCGACGCCGGCGCCGTCTGGCTCGCCAACGAGGGGCGGCTGGTCGCCGGGCCGCCGCCCGGCGCCGGGACCGGCGGGCTCCTCCTCCTCGGCGTCAGCCAGCAGGTCGGGGAGGACTGGGGCTTCCGGGCGCCGCCCTCCCCCTTCGCGCCGCTCCCCCACGGCGGCGGCCGGCGCTACGGCGCCAAGACCGGCGACGACACCCGCAACGACTACAGCCACTACGACCCGCCGCCCGCGGGGGGCCTCGCCGACGCCGGCGGGCCGCTCGCCTGGAGCGGCTACGACGCGGTCTGCGACGTCTGGATCGAGCGGCGGGAGACCGGCGCCGGGCTCGCCGTCCACAGCCGCTACCCGCTCGGCCAGGACCGCATGATCCGCCTGCGCCGCGCCGAGCCGGGGCGCGGCATGCCGGGGAGCTTCGCGCTGGTCAGCCACGGCACCGCCTTCACCGCCGGCCGGGTGGACACCGGCGTCGAGCCCGAGCCCGGGCGCTGGTACCGGATGCGGGTCAGGGCGGCGGTCGAGCCCGGCGTGGTGCGGGTGTGGGCGAAGGTCTGGCCGGCCGACGAGCCCGAGCCGCGCGCCTGGCAGGCGTGGGCGGAGGACCGCTCGCGCCATCGCGTCGCGGCGGGGACGGTGGGGCTCTGGTCGTGGGGCGGCGGGACCGTCCTCTACCGCAACCTGCGCGTCACCGCCGACGACGGGCGGCCGCTCCTCGCGGCACCGCTCGCCGGCCCGCTGCCGCCGGCGGGGTGGCGGACGGGCGCGCGCGGCACGCGGCTGGCGATGGCCCTGGCGCGCGCCCCGCGGCGGCCGGAGGGGGGCGCGATCGGCGTCCTCTCCCATTCGCCGGACGTGGTGCTGGAAGCGGCGCGCCGGGGTTTCGACTTCGTGCTCGCCGGCCACACCCACGGCGGCCAGGTCCGCCTCCCCTTCCACGGCGCGATCATCACCCGCGCCCGGCTCGGCGCCTACTACGACAGCGGCCGCTTCGCCTTCGAAGGCCCGTCGCGGCGCGGCTGGACCTGGCTCTACATCAACCCCGGCTTCGGCACGTCGATCCTGCCCATCCGCTTCTGGTGCCCGCCGCGCTGGGCGGTGGCGACGGTGCGCTGATGCCCTTCACCGCGCCGCCGCCGCTGCCGGAGTGGCTGGCCCGCCAGCTCCCGGTCCGGCGCGGCGCCTACGTGCTCGAGAGCGGCGAGGACGCCGGGCGCCGCCTCCACTTCCTCGATGCGTCGCCTGAAGGGGGGAGCCCGGCGGCGCGGCCGGTCCTGCTGCTCCACGGCAACCCGGCCTGGAGCTTCCTCTGGCGGCGGGTGATCGCGGCGCTCCCCGGCTACCGGTGCGTCGCGCCCGATCTCCTCGGGCTCGGGCTCTCCTCACGGCTGCCGCGGCTCGCCGATCACACGATCGGCCGGCACGCGGGGGCGCTCGCCGAGCTGGTCGAGCGGCTGGACCTGCGCGACGCGGTCCTCGTCGGGCACGACTGGGGAGGCCTGCTCGGCGCGGTCCTCGGCGAGCGGCTGCCGGGGCGGATCGCCGGGGTCGTCTGGACGAACACCGTCGTCACCTGGCCGCGCTACCCGCGCGGCACCGCGTTCCACCGCTTCGCCCGCGTGCCGGTGGTGAGCACGCTGGCCTTCCGCGGTCTCGGCTTCCCGCAACGGCACATGCGCTGGGTGCAGAGGGACCGGCGCTCGATCCGCGGCGAGGTGGCGCGCGCCTACCGCTGGCCGCTGCGCACCTGGGCCGACCGCGTCGCGCCGCTCGCCCTCGCCCGCCTGGTGCCGAACGGCCCCGACCACCCGACCATGCCGGCCCTCCGCCGCGGCGAGGCCTGGGCGCGCGCCTTCGCCGGCCCCGTCGCCCTCGTCTGGGGCGTTCGCGACCCGGTCCTCGCCCGCGCCCTCCCCCGCCACGAGCGCGCCTTCCCGCAGGCGCCGGTCACCCGCACCGAAGCCGGGCACTTTCTGCAGGAAGAGGTGCCGGAGGCGCTGGCCGCGGCGGTCGAGGACGTGGCGCGGCGCGCCAGCGGCTAGCCGCCGGAACGCCCGGCACGTAGGCCGGGCGCTACGTCGTCGTCCCCTTCACCCTCCGGCAGGTCTTCCTCGACCGGCTCCACCTCCACGTGCCGCCAGGCGAGCCAGGCGGGCAGCAGGGTGATGGTCACGAAGCAGGCGCAGAAGGCGCCGAGGATCGCCACCTTGCCGGTGGACTGGAGCCCCGGGTAGCTCGAGAAGGTGATCGAGCCGAAGCCCAGGATCGTCGACAGCGACGCCATGACCACGGCGTTGCCGGTCTCCACCAGGCCGCGCTCGACCTCCTTGCCGCTCGCGCCGCCCACCTCGCGGTAGCGGTGGAGGACGTAGACCGCGTAGTCCACGCCGATGCCGATGATCATGGTGGTGACGAAAATGTTGATGAAGTTCATCTGGATGCCGGCGACGACCATCGCGCCGAGCATCCAGCAGATCCCCACCATGACCGGTGTCAGGCCGAGCAGCGCCAGCCGCGGGTTCTTGAAGTTGATCCAGAGGATCAGCGCCACCGCGATCAACCCCAGGACGCCGGCGATCCAGCCGTCGCGCAACACCCGCTGGCGCACCCGCTGGTTGATGACGTTGACCCCCGAGAGCACTGCCCGGTCCCCCAGCCGCTCCGCCAGCTCGACCGCCTGCGGCGGCGGCTCGCGCCGCCACTTGCCGGCCGGCGGGTAGAGATACACCGCGCTCTTCCAGCCGCGGTCGGTCTTGCGCAGGAAGCGGCCGAGGAGGAGCGCGGTCTGCTCGCTGGCCTGGAAGTCGGCCACTCCCACCGGGCGCGACAGCGAGACCGCCTCCTCCAGCAGCTCGAGCCCCGGCGCGAACCCGTCGACGCGCAGCCCCTGGGTCGCCGCCTGCCGCTCGAAGTTGGCGCGGATGCGGCGCATGTCGAGCGGACCGCTGCGCGCGAACGCCAGCCACTCCAGCGCCTCCTGCTGCTTCTGCGGCGCCGGGATGAGCGACGGCACGCCGCTGACGCCCTGGAGCACGCCCTCGGCGACCAGCTCGCGCGCCTCGGCGACCGCCCGCTCGGACAGCTCCAGCACTTCGGACAGCCGGTCCCCGGTCAGCAGCAGGAGCATCGAGTCGAAGCCGGAGCCGAAGTGGCGCCCCACCTCCTCGGCCACCTCCATGCCGCGGTTGCCGCGCGGGCGCATCGTCTTCATGCTCTCGTCGAAGGTGAGGCGGGTGGAGAGGGCGAAGGCGCCGAGGGTCACCAGCGCGCCCGCCAGCAGCACCGGGCGCGGGTGGCGCATCGAGAAGCGCATCAGGACGTTGGTGCCGAGGCTGTGGAGGTAGAGGTTGGGCTCGGTCTTGCGGCGCACGTGGCGGTCGTCGGCCCAGGCGAGCAGCGCCGGCAGCAGCACCAGCACCGTCACCATGCAGATCAGGATGCCGGTGCCGGTCATCAGCCCCATCTGCCGCAGGCCGGTGAAGTCGGTGAAGCTGAAGGCGTAGAAAGTGGCGGCGGTGGTGACCGCCCCCACGACAACCGCCCGGCCGGTGTAGCCGTTCATCGCCGCCAGCGCGCGGTCGAGCCCGACGCCGCGCCGCCGCTCCTCGATGTAGCGGCCGTAGGAGACGATGACGAAGTCGATCCCCAGGCCGATGAGCAGCGCCGCGACGACGCTGGTCGCCGAGGAGAGCGCCCCGATCGTCACCGCCAGCAGGCCGAAGGTGATGACGATGGCCGAGAGCAGCGGCACGAAGGCGTAGAGCAGCGCCCCCTTGCGGCGGAAGGCGAAGAGGAAGAGCAGGAAGACGCTGATCGTCGAGGTGACGATCGTGATCAGCAGGTCCTTGCGCAGCAGCGAGGCGTCGCCCAGGGAGGTGAGGTAGGGCCCGCCGAGCGCCACCACCGGCGCCGGCGGCGGCTCGGGACCGGCGATCCGCGGCCACTCCGCCAGCTTGCGCTCGACGACCGCGTCCACCGCCGCCACCAGGTCGTCCACGAACTCCACGTCCTGCGGCGGCCGCTTGGGCTGCGCCAGCAGCAGCAGCAGGCGCTGGTCCTGCGACAGGTAGTAGCCGCTCGTCCAGTCCACCTTGAGGCTGCCGCGCGAGCCCTGGACGCGGTCGAAGAAGATGTCCGCCAGGCCGAAGGGGTCGAGCCGCACGAGCTGCTTAGCGGCCAGGCCCTGCGGCGTCTTGATGAGACGCGCCAGCTCGCGCGCGCGGACGGCGATCCCGTAGTCGGAGAGCTTCATCTCGAAGGCCTGCCGCTCGGCGGGCGAGAGGAAGAGGACCGCCTTGGGGAAGAAGGTCCGCAGCAGCTCCTCGGGGTCGCCCAGCCGGTGCTCGACGCGCTCGAGCTCCGGCAGCGCGCGCAGCTCGCCGGCGACCTCGTCGGCCAGCATCTCGTAGGGGTCGGGGACCGTCCCCTCCGGGATGCGGATCACCACCAGCAGGTAGGAGAAGGTGCCGAAGTCCTCCAGCGTCTCGACGTAAGCGCGGATCGCCGGGTCCTGCTGCGGCAGGAGCTTCAGCATGTCGGTGTCGAAGGAGAGCCGCGTCGCGGCCAGGGCGGAGAGCCCGGTGAGGATCCCGAAAAGGACGAACAGCAGCCGGTAGCGGCGTCTCGCGAAGCTTGCGAGGCGCTGGAGCCAGCTCGTCCCCACCTACCGTTCCCCGGAGGAACGGCCGGCGGCGGCGAGCGGCCGGGGCTCGGGCGGAGGCGGCACGGTGCAGACGGCGCTCTCCGGCTCCGGCGCCGGTCGCCGCGGCTCCTGCGCGCGCAGCACCAGGCGCCAGAAGCGGGCGAAGTACTCGAGGCCGGAGTAGAGGGTGATGGCGACCGCGGCCCAGAGCGAGATCGGCGCCAGGTGCCGGAACTCGCCGAGCTGGTTGTAGATGATGAGGAGAGCGATCGCGATCACCTGGACGATCGTCTTGAGCTTGCCGGAGAGCCCGGCCGGGATCATCACGTGCTCGGCCGCGGCGAAGGCGCGCAGGGCCGAGACCGCGAACTCGCGCGCCACGATTACCACCACCATCCAGGCCGGGACGACGGTCGGGGCCATCTCGACGAGCGAGATGAAGGCCGCCGAGGTCAGGATCTTGTCCGCCGCCGGGTCGAGCAGCATGCCGAGGCGGGTGACCTGCTTGCGCCGCCGGGCGATGACCCCGTCGAGGACGTCGGTCGCGGCGGCCAGGAGGAAGAGGCCGAGCCCGACGAACTCCTTGCCGTCGAACTTGGTGAGCAGCACGACCACCAGGATCGGCACCAGCAGGATGCGGAAGACGGTGAGGAAATTGGGGACGTTGAGCATGCGCGGCTGTGGTCGGTCGGAGGCCGGCCCGGGAGGCCTCGGGGCCGTCCGGCGATTGTATGCCAGCAGGCGAAGCGCTTTAGCGCGGTGTGAGGCGGGCGGTGGTGAGGAGCGGGCGCTCGCCGGCGCCGACGACGAGCACCGTCTTCGCGCCGCGCGCGGCGCCGGCGTACGGCGCCTTGACCGCCACCACCTCGGGGCCGGCGTAGAGGCCGAGGATGCGCTGCACGTAGTTCCGGGTCTCGGCGTAGGGCGGGATGCCGCCGTGGCGCTCGACGGCCCCGGGGCCGGCGTTGTAGGCGGCGAGGGCCAGGTCGACCCGCCCGCCGAAGCGGTCGAGCATGCGGCGCAGGAAGACGGTGCCGCCGCGCACGTTCTGGTCGGGGTCGTAGGGGTCGGCGACGTCGAGGGAGGCGGCGGTGTCCGGCATGAGCTGCATCAGGCCCATCGCCCCCGCGCGCGAGACGGCCACCGGGTTCCAGGCCGACTCGACCTGGATCAGGGCGCGCACCAGCTTGGGCTCGAGGTCCTGGCTGCCGCAGTGCTGGTCGATGACCAGGTTCAGCTCGGGGTCCGGCTCGCGGAGGCGGGCGGGCGCGACGCGGCGCGCCGGCGCCGAGCCCTCGTTCGAGATGACCATGCGGCCGGCCGCGCCGTGACGCAGGCCGACCTCGGCCGCCGCGAGCGTCGGCACGAGGAGCAGAAGGAAAACCGAGGCGAGAGCCTTCCGGAGCATCCGCGGGTCCCTGGTTGAACTGCCAAGTGAGCTGCTGGGCGCGGATCTTAGAGGGGGACGCCCGGGGAGATCAACCCCCGGCTTGGCAGGGGCTTACCTCGCGGGCGGGGCGGCGAGCTGGTCCCGAACCGCCCCCGGCACGGCGGCCAGGGCCTCGGGGAGCTTCTCGGGGGACTTGCCCCCGGCCTGAGCAAAGTCGGGGCGGCCGCCGCCCGAGCCGCCGACCAGGGCGGCGACGAGCTTGACGAGGTTGCCGGCGTGGACCCGGCCGGCGAGGTCCTTCGAGACCGCCGCCACCAGGCTGACGTTGCCGTCGTCGCGGGCCCCCAGGACGACCACCCCGGAGCCCAGCTTCGAGCGCAGGGCGTCGGCCAGGTTGCGCAGCTCGTTGGCAGGGGCCGGCGGCACCTCCCGCGCCAGAACGCGCACCCCCTCGACGTCGGTCCCCTCCTCCGCCGGCCCGGCCCCGGGACCCCCGGCGACGAGCTGGAGGCGGAGCTTCGCCAGCTCGGCCTCGCGGTCCTTCACCTGCTTCTGGAGGGCCCGCACCTCCTCCTCGGCGCGCGCGCCGGCGACGCCGAGCCGGGCCTCGACGGCGGCGAGCCCGCTGTCGCGCTCGCGCAGCCAGGCGAGGGCCCCCTCGCCGGTCAGCGCCTCGATCCGCCGCACGCCGGAGGCGATCCCCCGCTCGTGGAGGATGACGAAGGGGCCGATCTCGCCGGTGTTGCGGACGTGGCAGCCGCCGCACAGCTCGAGGCTGAAGCCGGGGACCTCGACCGTGCGCACGCGGTCGCCGTACTTCTCGCCGAAGAGGGCCATGGCGCCGGCGGCGAGGGCTTCCTGGTAGCTGCGCTCGGAGATCGCGGTCGGGACGGCGCCGAGGACCCACTGGTTGACGAGGTCCTCGACGCGCCGGCGCTGATCCCTGGAAAGCGGCTCGGGCCAGGTGAAGTCGAAGCGCAGGCGCTCGGGTGCCACCAGCGAACCAGCCTGGCGGACCACTTCACCGAGCACTTGACGCAAGGCCGCGTGCAGAAGATGAGTAGCGGTGTGGTTCCGCTCCGTCGAACGCCGCAGGGATTTGTCGACTGACAACGTGACCACCGTTTCAACCTTCAGTTGGCCCGCCTGTACCAAGACCTCGTGGTAAGGGTTCCCCATCGGCCCCATGAAGGTGTTGAGAACTTCGGCATGGCCCCCATCCCACGTGATCAGGCCGCGATCTCCTACCTGTCCCCCAGCTTCTGAGTAGAAGGGCGTGGCGTCCACAACCACGATCCCAGTTTCGCCGGCCGCGAGCGTAGCGTCGGCGTCCGTGGGCATCGGCCGTGGGTCATCCCCGGGCCGAGCCCACGCCCACACTTTGGCGCCATTGATCTCGAGAGAGTCGTAGCCGACAAATCCAACCAATTCAAAGCGTGGAGGTTCCTCACCCACGTACCACTTGAGCGCCTCTAGGCGAAGTGCCGCTGTCGTAGCCTCGCGCGAGCGCCCGCGCTGAACCTGGAGGGCGCGCTTGAACCCCTCTTCGTCGACGGTGAAGCGTTCCTCCTCTGCAATTTCGCGCACGACGTCAAGGGGTAGACCGTAAGTATCGTAGAGGCGGAACACCACTTCTCCGGGAAGAACTGTGGCATCGGCTCGGCGGGCGCGCTCGATCTCTTCCTGCACCTGCCGCGCCGCAGTGGCCAGCGTGCCGAGGAACTTCTCCTCCTCCACCCTAATCGTCGCCGTCGAGGCCTCGCGCGTGGCTCCCAGCTCAGGATAGGCACTCCCCATTACCCGACCTACCACCGGCACCAGCTTGTGAAGGAATGGCTCCTCGAGGCCCAAGCGCATACCGTGGCGCACGGCTCGCCGCAGGAGACGCCGCAGCACGTAACCGCGTCCCTCGTTACCTGGAATGACCCCGTCGGCCAATAGGAAGGTCACGGCCCGCAGGTGGTCGGCGATCACCCGCAGCGAAACGTCCTTCTCTTGATCGGCCCCGTACGGGATGCCGGCGAGGTCCGCCGCCGCCGCGAGGATCGGCTTGAAGAGATCGGTGTCGTAGTTCGAATCGACCCCCTGGAGCACCGCCGCGACCCGCTCGAGCCCGGCGCCGGTGTCGATCGAAGGCTTCGGCAGCGGCTGCAGCGCGCCGCTCTCGTCGCGCTCGTACTGCATGAAGACCAGGTTCCAGATCTCGAGGTAGCGCCCGCTCTCCGTCCCCTCGTCCCAATCGACCGGCGGCAGCTCCGACTGGAGGTCGACGAAGATCTCGCTGCACGGGCCGCAGGGGCCGGTCTCCCCCATCGCCCAGAAGTTGTCGGCGGCGCCGCGGCGGCGCACCCGCTCGGGGGGCAGCGCGCTCAGCCGCAGCCAGAGCGCGTGCGCCTCGTCGTCCTCCTCGTAGACCGTGGCCGCCAGCCGCTCCGGCGGCAGCTTCCAGACCTCAGTCACCAGCTCCCACGCGGAGCGGATCGCCTCCTCCTTGAAGTAATCGCCGAAGGAGAAGTTCCCCAGCATCTCGAAGAAGGTGTGGTGGCGCGGGCTGGGGCCGACGTTCTCGAGGTCGTTGTGCTTGCCCGAGACGCGCAGGCACTTCTGCACCGAGACGGCGCGCGGGCTCGCCGGCGGCTCGGTGCCGAGGAAGACGTTCTTGAACGGCACCATGCCGGCGTTGGTGAAGAGCAGCGTCGGATCGCCGTGCGGCACGAGCGGCGCGCTCGGGTGGACGCGGTGGCCGCGCGCCGCAAAAAAGTCGAGGAAGCTGCTGCGAATCTCCGCGCTCTTCATGGGGAATCGGGGTCGGGACCGGCTTCTTGCCGCAGGGCGGCGACGATAGCACGGCGGCTGAACCCCTTTCGCTGCAGGTGGCGCGCGAGGGCCTGCTCGTCCTCGCCGCCGCGCGCGCGCCAGCGGGCGGCGGCGGCGAGCGCCGCGGCGCGATCGTCCTCGGGGAGGACCTCGGCCACCGCCTGTTCCGCCGCCTCGGGCGCGGCGCCCCGCCGCAGCAGCTCGGCCCGTACCTTGATCCGCCCCTCGCCGCGGGCGAGGCGCTGGGCGGCGAAGCCGCGCGCGGCCTTCAGATCGTCGAGGTAGCCGTGCTCGGCGAGGCGGTCGAGGGCGGCCTCGATCTCTTCAGCGGGGAAGCCGCGCCGCGCGAGCTTGACCTGCAGTTCGCGCCGGAAGTGCGGCCGCAGGGCGAGCAGCTGGACGGCCTTCTGGTAGCAGTCGGACACCGCCCCCGCCCAGATCCTTCGCTGCGCTCAGGATGACCCGCTGGCGCGGGTCAACCCTGCTCGATCTCGAACTGCGCGTCGGAGAGGAGGAACTCCCCTTCCGGCGGCATCTGGATCGCCTCCTCCATCTGCTCGCGCGAGATGTCGGCGGTGAACTGCACGCCCTGCACCTTGAGCTTGAACTCGTCGGGGTTGGAGGCGCGGCGCAGCGCCTCGTCGAGCGTGATCAGCCCGCTCTTGTAGAGGCTGAAGAGCGACTGGTCGAAGGTCTGCATCCCGTACTGGCTGGTGCCGAGCGCGATCTGCTCGCGGATGAACTTGGTCTTCTCCTTGTTCTCGATGCACTCGCGGATGTAGGGGGTGATGATCATCACCTCCACCGCCGGCACGCGGCCGATGCCGTCGGCGCGCGGCACCAGACGCATCGAGATGACCGCCTTGAGCACCTGCCCGAGCTGGATGCGGATCTGCTTCTGGTGGTGCGGCGGGAAGATCGAGATGATGCGGTTGATCGTCTCGGTGGCGTCGAGGGTGTGCAGCGTCGAGAAGACGAGGTGCCCGGTCTCGGCGGCGAGCAGCGCCGTCTCGATCGTCTCGTAGTCGCGCATCTCGCCGACCAGGATGACGTCGGGGTCCTGGCGCAGCGCCGAGCGCAAGGCGCCCGAGAAGGTGCGGGTGTCGACGTCGATCTCGCGCTGGTTGATCAGCGACCGCTTGTCGCGGTGCAGGAACTCGATCGGGTCCTCGATCGTCACCACGTGCTCGGTGCGCGAGCTGTTGATGAAGTCGACCATCGAGGCCAGCGTCGTCGACTTGCCGGAGCCGGTGGTGCCGGTGCAGAGCACCAGCCCCCGCCGCTCCTCGGAGATCCGCTCGAGCACCGGCGGCAGCATCAGCTCGCGCAGCGTCAAGATGCGCGCCGGGATGACGCGCAGGACCAGCCCCACCGTGCCGCGCTGCTGGAAGACGTTGCAGCGGAAGCGCCCGAGCCCCGGCACCGAGTAGGCGATGTCGATCTCGAACTCCTCCTTGAAGCGCTGCTTCTGCCGCGCGTTCATGATCGAGAACGCCATCGCGATCGTGTCCTCCTGCATCATCCGCTTGAGCTCGGGCAGGGGGATCAGGTCCCCGTCCACGCGGATGACCGGATGGGTGCCGACCTTCAAGTGCAGGTCGGAGGCCTTGCGCTCGACGGCGATCTTCAGCAGGTCGTTGATGTTCATGGGGGTGCTCCTGCGGACTGCGGTCGCTGCATGCTGCGGCGGGGCGGCCCTCGGGCTTAGGACGCCACCTGCGCGACGCGCGCCGGGACGAGGGTGAGCCAGCCGTGCCGGTCCGGGACCTGACCGGTGACGACGGCGAAGAACTCGTTCTGGATGCGGCGGGTGATCGGCCCCACCTCGCCGCCGCCGACCGGGATGCGGTCGATCGAGCGCACGGGCGTGATCTCGACGGCGGTGCCGGTCAGGAACATCTCGTCCACCGTGTAGAGCGCGCCGCGCGGCACCACCTCCTGGCGCACCGGCACGCCCATCTCGGCGGCCAGCGTCATGACGGTGTCGCGGGTGATGCCCGGCAGGATCGAGGCGGCGAGCGGCGGCGTGATCAGGACGCCGTCCTGGACCACGAAGACGTTCTCGCCCGAGCCCTCGGAGAGGTTGCCCTGCCCGTCGAGGCAGATCCCCTCGCTGTAGCCGTTGACCACGGCCTCCATGCGGATGAGCTGCGCGGCGTAGTAGTTGGCGGTCGCCTTGGCGAGCATCGGGATCGTGCCCGGGTTGCCGCGGCGCCAGGAGGAGACGCAGACGTCGACGCCCAGCCGCTGCCCCTCCTCGCCCAGGTACTTCCCCCAGTTCCAGACCGCGACCACCGTCTCGACCGGCGCCGGCAGCGGGTTGACCCCCATGTGGCCGAAGCCGCGGAAGCAGAGCGGCCGGATGTAGCAGGCGTCGAGCTCGTTGGCCGTGATCAGCTCGAGGATCGCGTCGGTCAGCTCCTCGCGCCCGTAGGGCAGCGGCATGCGGTAGGTCTTGGCCGAGCGCTCCAGGCGCTGCAGGTGCTCGGGGAGGCGGAAGACGGCCGGCCCGTCGGGTGTCGTGTAGCAGCGGATCCCCTCGAAGACGCCCGAGCCGTAGTGGAGCGCGTGCGCCAGCACGTGCACCGTGGCCTTCTCGAACTCGACGAGCCGCCCGTTCATCCAGATCCAGCGCAGACCGGTGAAGGGGTTGTTGGACAAGGGGCCTCCTTGCAAGGACGGAAACGCTGGGCCCGATGGTAGCCCAAGGGGCGGGGGGTGGTCTACCGGGCGCACTTGGCGCCGCTAGCCGCCTGGCGTAGATCGGGGCTCAGCTCCCTTCAGTGGCAGTGCGCAAAGCTGATCCTCCCCTCGAGCTCTTCTCCCGACGTCAGGCGGCAGTCGACTTCCACGTAGCCGCTTACGTCCCAGATGTCATTGACCCGCCAGCCGCCGCGCTGGACGTCGCCCTGCAAGACCGCGCAGGAGGACGAGCGGAAGACGAGGCGCCGTTCGCTTTCGGTGTCGATGACCGCGGCCCCCATACCTTCGAGCGGCTCGGCGACGACCCGCAGCACGTAGGGCGGTGCGAGGAGGTCCACGCCCCGGAAGTTGGCGCGGTCGCCTGACAGGCAGATCTCGGGTGTCAGCACCGTCTCCTCGCCGCCGGCCCAGCGCAGCACCATCTCGCCTTCCAGCGCCGGCTGCAGCCCCGTCATCGACTCCATGCCACCAACCATGGACGCCATCGAACACCCCTGGACCGCAAGGGCTGCGACGACGCACAGCCCGCTCCCGAGGCAAGCCTCCCGCCGCTGCGCCATGCTCCACCTCCTCGGCTCGGGCAGCTCCTTCACGCCGGCGACGATACACGCAGACTGGCGGGAGCCGACTAGCCGCTAGTCATTCGCTTGGGTCGCCAGTTGGCGATCTGTTATACGCAGCGTATTAAGATCCTGCGTATAACGCGCGGACGATCGCGACGGACAAGACGAATGCCGATCCAGCGATTGCCCGAGAGCGTCCAGGTACTCTACTCGGAGCTCCTCGACCACGCTCTCCAGGCCGAGGCGGAGCGGGTCGCCGCGGGGCTGCCGCCGGGCACCTTCGTCTCGAAAGAGATCAAGGGCGCGCGGTACTGGTACCTCCAGGTCGCCCGCGGCACCGCCAAGCGCCAGCACTACCTCGGGCCCGAGACCGCGGCGCTCCTCGACTGGATGCGCCGGGTGGCGGATCGCCGGGCGGCGATGACCCCCGACCGCGAGGTCCGCGTGCGGCTCGCCGGCATGCTGGCGCGCGGGGGCGCCTTCGCCGAGTCGAGAGCGGCGGTCGAAGTCCTGCGGCTGCTCGGCGACGCCGGCGTATTCAGGCGGGGTGGCGTCCTCGTCGGGACCCGCGCGTTCACGGCCCTGGGGAACCTGCTCGGCGTCCGCTTCGAGCAGCAGATCCTGCAGACGCAGGACATCGACATCGCCCATGATCCGGCGATCGACGTCGCGCTCGACGAGCGGGCCGACCTCGGACGCTCGCTCCTCGAATCGGGCCTCGGCTTCTTCCCGGTGCCGGGGCTGGATCCAGCCGCGCCCTCGACTTCGTTCAAGATCCGCGGCCGCGAGCTGCGGGTGGACTTCCTGGTGCCGGCCCGCGGCCGGAAGCGCGGGGAGACGCCCGTCGCCGTCCCGTCGCTCGGTATCGCCGCCCAGCCCCTTCCCTTCCTCGGCTACCTGCTCGCCGAGACCGCGCCCGCCGTGGTCCTCGGCGGCGAGCCGGTGCTCGTCCAGATCCCCACGCCCGCCCGCTTCGCCCTGCACAAGCTGTGGAGCGCCCGCCGGCGCCCCGCGGCACAGCAAGCCCGGGCGGCGAAGGACCGCCGCCAGGCGGTCGCGCTGCTCGACGTCCTGGCCGAGGACCGGCCCCAGGACCTCGGCGCGGCGTGGGGCGGCCTGACGCCGCACGTCGGACCGCGCCGCGACGTCGCCGCCGAGCTGGCGCGGCTGCCCGCGGACCTCCGCGACCGTCTGCGGGCGGCCGGTCTCTAGAGGCTAGGTCGATCTGAGAATTCGGCGGGAGGCTCACGGCGGACCCCCGACGCGGCCGGGAAAAGCTCCCGGAGCGCCCGGGAAGGCCCCTCATGACGTCGGAAGGACTCCCGCGCTCGGCCAGAGCATTCCCAGGCGAGAGCGAAATTCTCCCAGCGAGACCGGGAGCATTCCCGGATGGCCGGGAAAGCTCCCGGACGACGAGAGAATGCTCCCGGCGGCCGCGGGAGCGCTCCGGGGGTCCACGGCGCGATTGCGGGCGCGCGGGCGCGGGCTCTGGCGGCCCGCACGAGCCGGCCGGCGGAGCCGGCGCCGCCTCCAACCGACTCTCTGCAGGGTCCGCGACAGCCGCTCCCAGGGCCCGCGCACCGCCGGAGCGCTCCGCGCGAGCGTCGGCGGGCTCCCGCGCTCTGCGCTGGGCAGGCAGAGTTCCGACTTGCCCGCAGAGCTTTCCCCGGCGCCTCCGCCGCGTTTCCCCGGCCTCCGGGAGCGTTCCGACCGTCCCCATCCGCTTTCCGGAAGACGGCGGGAGCTCTCCCGATCTCCTCCTCCCCACTCCCTCGTCAGTCGAGAGAGTTCGGCGGCCTCGGGGGGGGATTACCGCCTGGTGATCGTGAACTTGCCGAAGCTGACCCCGAGCTCCACGCCCGTGCCGTTGCCGGCCAGGGCCAGGGAGACCTCTCCCTTGGTGAGCGCCTGCGCCTCGGTGGGCGCCCGCTACCGCGGTGCGGTCGTGTAGCTGACGATCGAGAAGAGGTAGAGGAGCACGCCGGCGGCGACGAGGGTGCCGCCGATCAGGAGGAAGGCGAGGAAGGCCGTGGGGTGGGCCCAGAAGAGGGTCAGCGCCTCGATCGCCAGGCCGAGCGACACCAGCACCGCGGCGATCTTGAAGCGGCGGGCGAGCAGCGGCTCGGCCGCGCTCATCGCCGGGCCTCCTTCCACAGCGGCTTGCCGGCGAGCTGGTCCACCTCGTGGACCACGTCGTGGCACTCCAGGCACGACGTCCGGTTGGCGCGCAGCTCGTCGCGGATCTCGACGTGCAGCTCGCTCTCCTCGAAGCTGCGCGCGCCGGCGTGGCAGTACAGGCACTCGCGGTTGTTGTAGGGCTCGTAGAGCGCGATCTTCTCCGGCGCGCCGGCGAGGTAGTAGACGTAGACGTGCCGCAGGCCGCGCAGCTTCGCCTTGGCGTCGCCGAACATCGTGTAGTCGGTGTGGCAGGTGAAGCAGGCCTTCTCGCGCGGCACGCGGTTGTTCTGGTAGTGGCTGGCCGGCACGAACGCCGCGTCGTCCACCCGCAGACTCTTGCCGTAGGGCTCCATGACGTGGCAGGAGAGGCAGAACTCGGTCGATTTCGAGCGCTCCACGTGGGCCGACAGCCCGAGCGCCGTCACCGACAGCGGCAGCACCAAGAGGGCGAGGAAAGCCAGGACCTTGCCGCCGCGCGCCGCGGTCAGCGCCGGCCGCAGGGCCACCAGCGCGGCCAGCGCGATGGTGACCAGAGTGAGGACCGCGAGGGCTTCCGCGAAGAAGGGCATGCCGGCGACTTACTTCTTCTCCTGCGCCTGCAGCCACGCGATCAGGGCGCCGATCTCCTCGTCGCTGCCGCTGAACTCCTTCTTGTGCTTCTTGGCGTTGATGTCGGCCTTCTTGCGGAGGTAGTCGTTGAGCAGGCGGGCGTCGCGCTTGCTCGCCTTGGCAGTCAGGTCGGGACCCTTCAGCGTCGCGGACTTGGTCGTCGCGGTGATGGCCGCCGACGAGACGTCATGACAGAGATTGCACTTCTGGGCGAGGAAGATCGCCTTGCCGTCGAGCTTGGCCGGGGCGGCGGCGGTGGCGGGCGTCGAGACGGTGAGAACCAGGAGCAGGGCGGAGACGGCGCCGGCGAGGACGAGAGTGGCTTTCATGGTCGCCCCTTTCGAGGTTGCAATCAATCCGTTTGGAGCTATTCTAGAATCAACTGCTCGGTCTCGGTCCCACCCGACCTGCACGCGGGAGGAGGGCTCGATGAGGCTTCCTTACCTGTTGGTTCCGGTCGCCGCGGGTACGCTCCTCGCCGCCGCTTCCGGCAGCGGCGCCACCCCCCAGCAGGAACCCACCGAGTCACAGCCGGCGCCCGCGCACGCGGCCACGGCGGCCGCTTACGTGGGGACCGAGACCTGCGCCGCCTGCCACGACACCGAAGCGACGCACCTCGCCGGCACGCCGCACGGCAAGGCGGCCTTCGCGCGGCTCTCGGACCTGGGGTGCGAGACCTGCCACGGTCCCGGCGGCGCGCACGCCGAGGACCCGGACGACCCGGCGCTCCACCCCCGCGTCGACCGCTTGAGCGTCCCGGCGCAGGTCGCGGTCTGCCGCACCTGCCACGACGGCGGCCAGCAGATGTTCTGGCAGGGCAGCCGCCATCAGATGCGCGGCCTCTCCTGCATCTCCTGCCACAGCGTCCATGCGCCCAAGACCGAGCAGGCGCAGCTCAAGTCGGCCACCGTCGCCGAGCAGTGCTTCGCCTGCCACAAGGACGTCCGCGCCGAGACCTGGAAGAACTCCCACCATCCGATCCGCGAGGGCAAGATCTCCTGCTCCGACTGCCACAACCCGCACGGCGCCTCGACCCCGAAGCTGATCCGCGCCGCCTCGGTCAACGACCAGTGCTACTCCTGCCACACCGAGAAGCGCGGTCCGTTCCTCTGGGACCATCCGCCGGTGCGCGAGAGCTGTCTCAACTGCCACACGCCGCACGGCTCGAACCACTTGAAGCTGCAGAAGACATCGGTGCCGTACCTGTGCCAGCAGTGCCACGCCAACACCCGCCACCCCGGGAGCCTCTACGACGGCCTGCGCGTGCCGACCCTCGAGGACCCGGCGCGCGGCAGCAACCGCGTCTTCAACCGGGCCTGCCTGGACTGTCACGCCGCGATCCACGGCAGCAACCATCCGTCCGCGCCGTACCTGGCGCACTAGGAGGACGCCATGGACGCCCGCACGACCACGCCGCCGGCCGCCGTCGTCCTCGCCGCGCTCCCTCGCCCTCGCCGCCGGCGCGCCGGCCGCGGCCCAGGACGCCGCGGCGCAGGGGTTCAGCTTCCGCGTCGATCCGCTCGTCTTCGCCGTGCTCGAGACCGACGTCGACACCGACTCGGCCAAGCTCGAGGAGTACCGCGACCTCGGCAGCGGCTTCCTCGCCGCCCTCGACGTCGAGGGCGAGAGCGCCGACCGCAGCCGCACCTTCGACCTCGCCGCCTCCCGCATCGGCCGCGAGGACGCCCGCTACACCCTCGCCTACGGCCTCTCCGGGCGCTACGAGCTGCGGCTCGACTACAACAAGATCCCCCACCGCTTCGGCAACGGCGGCCGCATGCTCTGGAGCCGGACCGGCCCCGGCGTCTACGAGATCGCCGACCCGGTGCAGGCGGCGATCCAGGGCGCCGTGCAGCAGCAGTTCACCGCCAACCGCACCGGCGTCACCTTCGCCTTCCTCGACGGCGTCCTCGCCCCCTACCTCGCCGCCGAGCAGGAGGTGAGCCTGGGCCTGCGGCGCGACCGCACGCTGGCGCGGATCGACCTCGGCAAGATGGGGCGGCTCGCCTGGGGGCTCGAGTACACGCACGAGAACCGCAGCGGCACCCGCCCCTTCGGTGCCTCGTTCGGCTTCAACAACGTCACCGAGCTGCCGGAGCCCATCGAGTACGACACCACCGGCGCCGAGCTCGCCGGCGAGTGGAAGGGCGAGCGCGGCGGGGCGCGCTTCGGCATCCGCCACTCGGTCTTCGAGAACGACGTCAGCACCCTCGTCTGGGACAACCCGTTCCGCGCCACCGACTCGACGGACGCCAACGCCTACCAGTCGCCGAGCAGCTCGTCGATCAACGGCGCCGCCCGCGGCTTCGCCGACCTGGCGCCCGACAACCGCTCGAGCGTCGTCTTCGCCGACGGCCGCGCCCGCTTCGCCGGGGACTGGTGGGCGAGTGGCAGCGCCTCGTACAACCTCATGACGCAGGACGACGTGCTGCTGCCGTTCACGCTCAACAGCGCAATCCGGGGCATCGATCCGCACACCCACGCCACCTTCGACGCGACGGACCCCGCCAACCTGCCGGTGCGCAACGCCGACACCGAGGTGCAGGTGCTGGCGCTCAACGGCGACGTCGGCACGCGCGTCGGCGAGGACGTGTCGCTGGTCTTCCGCTACCGCTACTACGACTACGACAACCGCTCGCCGCGGATCGAGTTCCCCGGCTACGTCCGCTTCCACTCGGTCTGGGAGGAGATCCCGCGCATCACCGTCCCCTACGCCTATACCCGGCAGGACCTCGGCTTCGACCTCGACTGGGAGATCTTCCGCGACAGCAGCCTGGGCCTGGCCTACCGGCGGCAGACCTGGGACCGCGAGTTTCGCGAAGTGGAGGGCTCCGACGAGGACGTCGTGACCCTGAGCTTCGACACGCGGCCGAGCCGCCGGCTCAACCTCCGGGCGAGCTACGAGATCGCCGACCGCTCGATCGACGGCTACCGGGTCGAGGCGCAGGAGGAGAGCTTCGCCGATCCCGAAGGGACCAACAACCAGCCCGGGCTGCGCAAGTACGCGCAGGCGGCGCGGGAGTACGACCAGTGGCGGCTGCTGGCCGACTTCTACCCCACCGACGCCTGGACCTTCACCGCCGGCATCACCGGCCGCGAGGAGGAGTACGACGAGAGCGCGCACGGGCTCCTCGCCGACGAGGTCATCCAGTACAACGCCGAGGTCTCGTACGCCCCGGGCGAGAAGCTCAACTTCTACCTCTTCGGCCACCGCGCCGACCGCGACGTCTCCCAGCGCGGCCGGCAGTCGGGCAGCGCCCCTTCGACGCGGCCGCTCGACGATTGGTCGATCGACTTCGACGAGGTCAACGACACCTGGGGGCTCGGCCTGACCAGTCGCTTCGCCAAAGGCTGGACGGCGGACGTCTCGGGCAACTGGACGGAGTCCGACGGCTTCGCCGACTTCTTCGCCGTCCCGAGCGGCCTGCCGCTCGGGACGCGCACGGCGCCGATCGATCTGCCGAACTACGAGGACATCGAGCTCTTCGCCCTCCAGGGGCGACTCGACTACCGCATCGCCGAAGGGGCCGAGGCGGGTTTCACGTACCGCCATGAGGACTACACGATCGACAGCTTCATCCTGCAGGACCTGCGGAACTACCTGCCGGGCGCGCTGCTGCTCAACGCCAACAACGGCGACTATCAGGCCGACATGTTCATGCTCGACCTCACCCTAGCGTTCTGACGCGTCCGCACAGTCGTCAACTTCAAGAAAGGGGGACGGCCGCCGCTCGCGAAGGCGCGCGGCAGCCTTGGGGACTACCGCCTGGTGATCGTGAACTTGCCGAAGCTGACGCCGAGCTCCACGCCCGTGCCGTTGCCGGCCAGGGCCAGGGAGACCTCACCCTTGGTGAGGGCCTGCGCCTCGGACGACTTGACGGCGCCGGCCGCGGCGGTCGCGCTGGCGTAGGTGCCGAACAGCTCGCCGATGTCGGCGACCTCGGAGAACGTCCCGTAGCCTTCCCGGATCTGGGACTTGCCGGCCGTCAGGCCGCCGCCCTTGCCGGAGAGCTTCGCCCTCGCCGTCTGACCGTTGTCGCAGGTGATCGTTCCCGATCCGCGCGACGTCTTGTAGAACGCGGACCAGCCCTTGAGCGTGTAGTCCATCCGACAGATCGTCGTCTCAGCCACGGCGCCGGCCGGCGCCGCCGCGATCAGGACAAGCAAGAGAGCAGACAAACCCAGAACCATGCGTCGCTTCATGAGCCATCCTTTCAGTGAGGTGAACCCAATGGGAGAGCTGCACGAAGCGAGCCACGAGCCACGGCCCTGTTTTGACCTCGACAAGAAACCCCCTATGATCGCCGTCAACTCGGGAAGGAGGGGTCCCTAATGAACCGCAAGTGCCTGACTGCCCTGGCCCTGGGATTCGCCGCACTCGTTTACGGCCCTGCCACTGCAGGCGCCCAGCCGCTGAGCTCGTTCGCGGTGCTCGGTGGCTCGGCGGTGACCAATACCGGCCCGACGATCGTGACCGGCAATCTGGGCGTCAGCCCGGGCAGCTCGGTCACCGGCTTTCCTCCGGGGATCGTGGTTGGAGGGTCGATCCACGCCGCCGATGCGGTAGCCGCCGGGGCTCAGACCGAGCTCACCACCCTGTACAACACCCTGGCGAGCGGGGCGTGCAACACCGACCTGACCGGGCAGGATCTGGGTGGAAAGACGCTCACGCCGGGCGTCTACTGTTTTGCGTCCTCGGCCCAGTTGACGGGAACGCTCACTCTCGACGCGCAAGGCAACTCCAATGCCGTCTTCGTCTTCCAGATGGGGAGCACGCTCACGACCGCGAGCGCCTCGTCGGTCCTGCTGATCAACGGTGCATCGAGCTGCGGAGTGTTCTGGCAGGTCGGCAGCTCGGCGACGCTGGGCACGGGCACCGCGCTGGCGGGAAGCATCGTCGCGCTCACCAGCATCACCCTGAATACCGGCGCCAACGTGAGCGGAAGGACCTTGGCGCGGAACGGTGCCGTGACGCTGGACAACAACCAGGTCACCCTCTGCAGCGGCGGTCCCGCCTTCCCGCCTTCCGTCGCGGCGATTCCCACGCTCTCGGAGTGGGCGATGATCGTTCTGAGTGTTTGTTTGGCCCTGTTCGGCTTCGCGGCGCTGCGCCGGCGCGCGGCGTACGGTTAGCCGGGGGTCCCCACGGGCGGCTGCAACTCGGCCAACAGGTTCGTGAGGGCAGCGTACTCCACCGGCTTGACCATGTGGGCGTCGAACCCCGCCTCACGGGATTCGCGGCGGTCTTCCTCCTGACCCCACCCGGTCAGGGCCACCAGCACCATCGCCCTGCCCCATGGCTCCGCGCGGATCTTGCGGGCCGCTTCGAAGCCGTTCATCTTCGGCAAGCCGATGTCGAGCAGCACGATGTCGGGCCGGAACGCCGCCGCCGCCGCCACCGCCTCGAGGCCGTCGTGGGCGATGTGCGTCTCGTTGCCGGTCAGCTGCAACAACGTGGCAAGCGACGTCGCCGTGTCCGGGTTGTCGTCGACGACGAGGATGCGCCGGGCGGTCTGGGGCGCCGGCACGCCGGCGGCCAGCTGTGGCGGCGGCGGCTCCGGCGCAGCGGCCGTGATCGGCAGGCGCACGACGAACTCGCTGCCCTGACCGACGCCGGCGCTGCGGGCCTCCACCGTGCCGTCGTGCATCTCCACCAGCCTCTTCACCAGCGTCAGCCCGATGCCCAAGCCGCCCTGCGAACCCAGCAGCGGGCCCCGGACCTGCGAGAACATGTCGAAGATCAGGGGCAGCTGGTCGGCGGCGATGCCGATGCCGTTGTCCCGTATCGCCATGACCGCCTGCTCGCCCTCCCGCTCGACGGTCAGCCGGATGCGGCCGCCCCTCTCGGTGTACTTGCAGGCGTTGTTCAGCAGGTTCCCCACCACCTGCGCCAGCCGCGTCGGGTCGGCGTTCAGGTAGATCGGCTCGGGCGGCAGCGTGACGGTCAGCTCCTGGCCCATGCTCGCGACGAGCGGGCGGGCGGCTTCCACGGCGTGATGGACGGCGGACGCCAGCTCGATCCGCCCCTTGCGGAGCTCGATCTTGCCCCGGCTGATGCGGCTCACGTCGAGCAAGTCGTCCACCAGCCGCACCATCTGGCCGACCTGACGGTCGAGCATGTCGGCCGCCTCCCCGTTGCCGCCCGTCAGCCGCATGATCTGCAGGGCGTTGCAGATCGGCGCCAGGGGGTTGCGGAGCTCGTGGGCCAGCATCGCCAAGAACTCGTTCTTGTGGCGGTCGGACTCGGAGAGGTCGGCGGCGTACTGTCGCAGCTCGTCATCCAACCGCTTCCGCTCGGTGATGTCGCGGATGTTGCACTGGATGACCGAATGATGGTCCTCGATATACACGTTGCTGACGAACTCCACGTCGACCCGACGCCCCGGTTTGCTCTCCAGCGGCAGGTCTTCGTAGCGGATGTATTTCTCCTCTTGCAGCTCGCGGACCGCGGCCTTGCTCTCCCCTTGGTCCTTGAACAGCCCGATCTCCCAGAGCTCCTTGCCGATCAGCTCGGTGGGCGAGTAGCCCAGCAGCTCGCCGATGAAGGGGTTGGCGTCGGTGATCCTGGCGGTGCCGGCGTCGAGGATCAGGACGCCGTCCCGGGCCGACTCGAACAGCCGCCGATAGCGGACCTCGGAGGTCGTCAACAGCTCCCGGTTTTGCCGCTCCAACCCTTCCGCCTTGACGATGCCCCTGCCGACGATCACGCTCGTCACCACAGCGATGACCGCCCCGACGAGGAGCACGATCAGGGCGAAGCCCACGATGGTCTGCGCCTCTTGCAGCGCCGCGCCGCCGGGAGCTTGGTCCGTCGCGATGGACCGGGCACGAACGATGATCGCCACGCTCGACAGCACCAGCAGGGCCGTCAGCGTCCCGAATCCAAGCCAGAGTTTCCTTGCGGTGGTCATCGTCGGCCCGGCGCCCCGCCCCGCGCGTTGCGCAGGTCGGTCGGAGAGCGCATGCCAGGGGGGAAGGGCGGCGGCTCGCGGATCATTGTACGCCGAACCACCCGCCGCGGCGCTTTACTTCGGCGGCGCCATTGTACGCCGAAACCGCCCGCCGCGGCGCTTCACTTCGGCGGCAGGAGCGCGCGCGCCGCAATCGTCGCAGTCGAGGCCGCCCAGCGCACCCACGAGAGGGACCGCCAGCACGGCCAGGAGCACGAGGACAGCGGCTCTGCGCATCGCGCGGCGTTATACCACGCGCCGCCCTCGGGTCTGACGCCGAGCCACCCGGCGCGACGCTCTACTTCGGCGGCAGAAGCGCGCGGAGCCGCCGGCCGAGGCCGACGCCGACCGCCTCGGGCGGCGGCTGGCGGACGAGGTGGAGGGGGCCGTCCTGCTCGAGGACGCGGGCGCGGGTGCGGCCGCGGTCGTCGCGCCAGAAGCGCAGCGTGGCGGTGGTCTTGCCGACCCGCAGGCCGTGCAGCTCGACCTCCGGCAGCCAGGGCGGCAGCAGCGGATCGACCACCAGGAGGTGGCGCGCGGCGTAGGGCAGCATCCCGAGGAGGGCCTGCAGCACCAGCCAGAGAGCGCTCGCGTTCCAGGTCTGCGGGCTGTTGGCGCGCGGGTAGGCCCCGGGCGTCGGGTGCTCGTCGCGGGCGTAGCCGCCGACGCACTCGGGCATGCGCTCGCCGGCGTAGAGCTGCGACAGCCCGAAGAGCGCCTCGGCCAGGCGCACCGCCTCGGCGCCGAAGCCCATCCGGCGCAGGCCGAAGCAGATGGTGGCGTTCTCGACCGGCCACACCGTGCCGAGGTGGTAGGCGAGCGGGTTGTAGGCCACGTGCCGCGTCGTCAGCGTGCGCACGCCCCAGCCGCTGAACATGTCGGGCGCGAGCAGGCGGTCGACGACGTCGCGCAGCCGCTCGCGGGCGATGATCCCGCACGCCAGGCAGTGGCCGACGTTCGAAGCCGCGGCGCGCACCAGGCGCTTGCCGGGATCGAGCGCCAGGCCGTAGAAGCGCTCCTCCGGGTCCCAGAAGTCGCGGTTGAAGCGCCGCTTGAGGTCGCGCGCGGCGCGCCACAGCTCGCGGGCGCGGGCGCGCTCGCCGCGCACCCAGGCAAGCACCGCCATGCCCTGCCGGGCCGCGTACCAGTAGCCCTGGATCTCGCAGGTGGCGATCGGCGCCGGCACCCGGCGGCCGTCCTCGTAGAGGATGGCGTCGTCGCTGTCCTTCCAGCCCTGGTTCTTGGTGCCGACGGGCGACTGGGTGAGGTACTCGAGGTAGCCGTCGCCGTCGCGGTCGCCGCGGGTCTCCGCCCACTCCAGGATGCGGCAGGCGGTCGGCCAGTGCCGCTCGACGTCCTCGCGCTCCCCCGTCCAGGCGTAGAGGTTGGCGAGCGAGATGACGTACATCAGCGGGCCGGCGAAGTCCGCGTAATAGGCCGAGTAGGGGTTGACCTCGAGCCGGGCGAGCGGGCCCGAGCGCACCTGGTAGGGGATCCGGCCCGGCTCTTCGTCGCGCCAGGCGAAGTCGCGCGCCGACTGGAGCCGGCCCAGCCGGGTCAGGGCGGCGTCGAGCGTCGCGCCGCGGTCGAGGAGGGCGCCCTGCCAGCCGGCGGTGAGCGCGTCGCGGCCGAAGAAGGCCGGGTAGAGCGGCATGCCCGCCTGCAGCGCCAGCCACTCGTCGGGCTCCCCTTCGAGCTGCGGGAACGAGGCCAGGTCGGCGGCGGCGCGGCCGAGGATGCGCTCGGCCAGCGGGTTGCCGGGCACCACCACCTTCGTGAAACCCACCCGCCAGCGGCCGAGGTCGTGGAGGCGGGCGGAGCGCGCCGCGTCGTCCATCTCGAGGTCCGGATCGACGGCGTCCACCTGCAGCTCGCAGGTCGCCTCCCCCTGCGGCGGCAGCTCCACGCGGCTCGCCCAGCGGCCGGGCTCGACGCTGACGACGCCGTCGCCCCAGCCCCGGACGGAGGTCGAGAAGGCGAGCCGCGGGTCCGCGTGCCGGTAGCGGAAGCGGATGACGCCCTCCTCGACGCCGGCGGCGACCGGGGCCTCCTGCTTGCGCAGCCCCTCGTCCGCCTCGAGCAGGTCGGCGTAGTCGGCGCCGACGACGAAGGCCACCTCGGGGGCGATGTGCTTGCGCGAGCGGTTGCGCAGCCGCAGGGTGGCGCGCAGCCGGTGGGGCTCGACGCGGTAGGTCAGGCGGAGGTCGAGCGCGCGGTGCGGGATGCCGTGCTCGTCGGTCGTCGATTCCTCGGGGCTGCCCCCCTCGCGGGCGATCTCCGGGTGGACGAAGACGAAGGCGAGCTGCTCGGTGTCGGGCCGCGCGCGCTCGCAGCACCAGGGTGCCCCGCCGTCGATCTCCAGGCGCAGGAGGGCGAGGTGCCGGACCTCGCGCACGTAGAAGCCGCTGAGCGGCAGGGCCGGTCCGCACGCCCCCTGGTCGTCGGTGACGAGCAGCGAGGAGCCCAGCCAGGCGGCCGGAGAGTCTTGCCGGATTGCCGCCTCGGTCACTGGGAGCCCCCTTCTGGAACCGAACTTGCTGGGAAGGAGGGTGAAGGGAGTCGACCATGGCGGCAAGAAAGCGCAAACAACCCTGGGTAGTGGTGGTCACCGGCGCCTCGGCGGGCGTCGGGCGGGCGATCGTGCGCGAGCTGGCGCTGCGCGGCGCGGCGATCGGTCTCCTGGCGCGCGGCGAGGACGGGCTGGAAGGCGCGGCGATCGAGGCGGAGGAAGCCGGCGCGCTCGCCCTCGCCATCCCCACCGACGTCGCCGACGCGGCGCAAGTCGAGGCGGCGGCGCGGGCCGTCGAGGAGCAGCTCGGCCCAATCGACGTCTGGATCAACAACGCGATGGCGACGGTCATGACGCCGGTCAAGGACCTGGCCGTCGAGGACCTGCGGCGGGTGACCGACGTCACCTACCACGGCACGGTCTACGGCACGCTGGCGGCGCTGCGCCGCATGCTGCCGCGCGACCGCGGCACGATCGTCCAGGTCGGCTCGGCCCTCGCCTACCGCTCGATCCCGCTGCAGGCCGCCTACTGCGCCGCCAAGCACGCGGTCGTCGGCTTCACCGACTCGCTGCGCTCCGAGCTCATCCACGACCGCAGCCGCGTGCGCTTGACAGCCGTCCACCTGCCGGCGCTCAACACGCCGCAGTTCACCTGGTCGAAGACGACGCTCGACCACGAGCCGCAGCCGCTGGGCAAGATCTTCCAGCCCGAGGTGGCGGCGCGGGCGATCGTCCACGCCGCGCGCCATCCGCGCCGCGAGTACTGGCTCGGGATGCCCACGGTGACGGCGATCCTCGGCCAGCGGCTGGCGCCGGCGGCCGGCGACTGGTACGTGGCGCGCGCCTTCGAGGGGCAACAGAGCGACGAGCCGATCGACCCCCGCCGGCAAGACAACCTCTACGCGCCGGTGCCCGGCGACCACGGCGCGCACGGCCCCTTCGACGACAAGGCGCACGCGCAGAGCTGGCAGTGGTGGGTGGCGCGGAACCGCGGCTGGCTGCTGGCGGCGGCCGGTATCGGCATGGCGGGCATAGCGGGCGTGGTGGGCGCCGCGGCGCTGGCGCGGCGGCCGAAAGCTGGCCTGGCTTCGCATGATGCGCTCCGGCCTGTGCGGGCTGCAAAGAGTCTGCCGGCTGGCAGCAGCCAAGAAGTGGCTTAAGAATAGAACGGCGAGGCGGCCGGGCGCCCAGGATGCACGGCAGCATCTCGGCCGCTGCTTACACCCCCGGCATCGCCTTCTTCAGCGGCTGGCCCCAAGACCGTGGCGCCGCGCCCCTGGTCTCGAATCTGGCTAGGTTCGGAGGGGTTCGCTCACGCGCCCATCAGCCCTGTCTGCGGTGTCCCGGTCGGACGGTAGACCGCGTAGACGGCACCCAGCGAGTTGGTGCGCGACTCCACCAGCTCGAGCCCGCTCGCCTCCGATCCGCCCTCGAACAGGCGCTTGCCGCTACCGAGGTGCACCGGGCAGATCCACAGCCGGTACTCGTCGACCAGGCCGTGGAGGCTCTGCAGGAGGTTGCCGCTTCCCTGCACGTTGAGCTCGGCGCCGGCCTCGCCCTTCAGGCGCGCGACCTCCGCCGCGACGTCGCCGCCGATCACCGTGGTGTGCTGCCACGCGGGCTCCCTCAGCGTCCGGCTGGCCACGAACTTGGGGCGCGAGTTGAGGATCTCGGCGATCTCGAGGTCCCCGGTCGCCGTCGGCCAGTAGGCCGCGAAGATGTCGTAGGTCTTGCGACCGAGCAGAAACCCGCTCGCCCGCGCCAAGCTCTCCTGTACCGTCCTCCCCATCTCCTCGTCGAAGTAGGGGGCGCTCCAGCCGCCCCACTGGAAGCCACCCTCCCGGTCCTCGTCGGGGCCGCCCGGCGCCTGCATGACGCCATCGAGGGTCAGGAACGTGTTGACGATCAATTTCATGGCTGTGCTCCTCCCTGCAAAGGCGTCGCCTTCGCGTTCATGATGCTGGATCTTCGGGATCAGCCCCTCATCAGCTCGCCGCTCTCTTCACGAGCGCGCCGATCTTTGCCTCTGCGGCGGGGGTCAACTCCTTCAGCGCGAAGGAGGTCGGCCACATGACGCCTTCGTCGAGGTTCGCCTCGTCGCTGAAGCCGAACGTCGCGTACCTCGATTTGAACTTCTGCGCGCTCTGGAAGAAGCAGACGACCTTGCCGTCCTTGGCATACGCGGGCATCCCGTACCAGGTTTTCGGCGAGAGGCCTGGCGCGCTGGCTCTGACGATCGCATGGAGCCGCTTGCCCATGGCGCGATCCGGTTCCGGCATCTCGGCGATCTTCGCGAGCACGGCGCTCTCCCCGTCGGCGGCCGACTTCAGCTCCCGGGCGCGCTCCTTCATCGCGTCTCGTTCCTCGTCCGTGAATCCCTTGGACTTCTTGTTCGCGGTGGTGCTCTTGGCGGACTTCTGCGTGGCCCTCTTTGCGCTCATCGTTCTCTCCTAGCTCGGCCGCATCCTCAGCCCGCGAATCGTTGCGCCGGGCAGCCGCCGGCTCTCCGTCGGCGCTGCGTCTTCAGCCCTCGACCTTGTAGATCTCGCGCCGCCCGTGGTCCACGTCGTCGTGGTAGCCGGCCATGATCTCGGCCGCGCCGGCCTCGGCCATCGCCTTGTCGTCCATGTTGAAGAAGGACGCCAGGTCCTCGACCTCGAACTCCGCGATCACGGTCCAGTAGGGGGCGCCGCTCAGGTCGGTGAGGATGCGCGGCCGCTTCTTGCCCAGCTTCTCCATCACCGCCCCCATGGCCTTGAACCGCTCCACCATCGGGCGCACCCGGCCGGGGCGGCAGTGCATGATCTCGCGAACGACGTACATTTCGTGCTCCTTTCTCGACTGGGCGCGGGCGCTCAGGCGAAGGGGTTCTCGTCGGCGCTCGGGCCGTAGACGGACGGCACCGCGAGCCCCAGGGCCCGCAGGTAGACGGTGAGCTGCCCGCGGTGGTGATACCAGTGGTTGAGCATGATCGAGCGCAGCATCTGCCCGCGCGTGGTCTCGAACAGCTCGCGATCGCCATCCATGAGCTTCCAGGGCGCGTCCAGCGCACCGTCGTCGAGGCCGGCGAGCGCCTCGCGGGCCGCGACCACGCTCTGCTCGAGCGTCGGCACCAGCTCGGTGGCGCTCGCCGGGGCCGGGTCTTGGTCGAAACGCGGCGCTTGGGCGGGCGAGGGCGAGGCGACCAAACGCGCGACGCCTTCAGGCACGGTGGCGACATGCAAGGCGAGCTGGCCCAACGTCCTGGCCTTCTCGTGCGGCCGCCAGGCGAGTCGGTCATCGTCAGGGATGCGTTCGAGCACGCGCCGAGTGACCAGCGCCTCCCGCTCGAGCTCCTGCAGCAGGGTCTCGATCCTCTTCATCGCGGCCTCCCTGGCTAGGTTCGGGCGCTCCGCCGCCTGAGGTAGGCCAGGAGCCCGCCGGCGGCGAGGAGCATGATCAGCGCGGTCAACAAGAGAACCTCGCGCGTCTGGCCGCTTTCCACGGCACTCTTCAGGCGCTGCAGGAGGAGGCCGCCGGCCGCCACCAGCGTGAGCGCGTAGTACACAAAGTTCTCCACTTTCTTGGAAACCCCGACAAAGAACAGGGCGGCCAGGACCAAGAACAGGACCCCCACCCATAGGTCGGAGTAGCGGACGCCCAGCACACCCACGACACCGAACGTGCACGCGTAGAAGAGCTGTAGCCGCCGATCGGTCGTCATCGCCCGTGCCCTCCAGCACCTATCCTACGCTTCGCCGCGGTGTGAGCCACCGAGCGGAGTGGCGAGTTAAGATGAGCACAAATGCCGGCCTTGCGCCTCGCCGCCGCGCTCCTCGTCGCCCTCGCCGGCGTCGCGCAGGAGGCGATGCCCGCGCGCAAGCCCAAGCCGCCGAAGCCGGTGGGCAACCCTATCGCCCCCGGCATCTTCCGCCTCGATGGGACGAGCGCGAACCTCCCGCTCGCCGACCTCGAGCCGCTGCGGCAGATCGTCGGCCCCGCCTCCTTCGTCGGGCTCGGCGAGTCGATCCACACCTCCGGCGGCTACTACCGGATGAAGCACCGCGCCTTCCGCTACCTCGTCGAGCGGCTGGGCTTCCGCGCCTTCGCCTTCGAGAGCCCGTGGGACCGGGCCGACCAGGTGGCCGCCTACGTGGCGAGCTGCGGCGGCGCGCCGGAGGAGGCCCTGCGCGGCCTCTTCGGCGTCTGGCAGAGCGCCGAGGTGCGCGACCTCGTGGCCTGGATGTGCGCCTGGAACCGCGCCCACCCGAAGCCCCGCGACAAGGTCCACTTCTTCGGCTTCGACATCCAGCAGCCGGACCGCGACGGCCCCGCCCTGCTCGCCTTCCTGGCCCGGATCGGCGTGCCGGCCAGCGACCCGCGAGTGGCCGGGGTGAAGCGCTGCGACGGCTTCGACGAGGGGACCGACCTCCTGCCGGTGCCCCACGGCGACCACCAGGCGTGCGTCCAGGCCCTGGCGGCGGTCGGCGCGCTCTTCTCGCGGGAGGAAGGGGCCATCGTGCGCGCCACCTCGCGCGCCGATTTGAGCTGGGCGCGGCTGCGCCTGGTCGGGCTCCAGGCCTGGGAGGACCTGGCCTACTACCGGGACACCGACTTCCCCCGCGGCTTCGCGGCGCGCGACGCCGGCATGGCCTACGCGCTGCGCGCGATCCGCGACCTTCGCCACCCCGGCGCCCGCACCGCCGTCTGGGCGCACAACGTCCACCTGGCGAAGAACAGCCGCGAAGGGTATCGCTACGAGTCGATGGGCACCTATCTCGACCGCGCGCTCGGCCCCGCCTACGCGGTGATCGGCCTGGTGTCGCTCGAGACCTCGATCGACTGGGGTCAGTCGGGGTGCGGGCGCGTCGACGGCTTCTGGACCACCTCGGTCGAGGCGCTCCTCTCCGGCTTCGGGCACGATCACCTGCTGGTCGATCTCGACTTCCCCGGCGGGAAGCCGCCCTTCCTCAAGCCCGGCGCGCGCTACCTGCTGAGCGAGACGCGCATCGTCCCCGCCCGCCACTACGACGCCCTCCTCTATCTCGAGACCTCGCCCAAGATGACGCCGCTCGCCTGGCCTCCCTGCTAGGACCGGCGTCGCCTGCGGCGGCCGGGCGTCCAGATGCACGGCAGCATCTTCCTGCAGCTCCAGAACTACGTGACCGCCTCTCACGGCGCGGCCGCGTGGCCGGAGCTGGTGCGGGCGGCCAACGTCCCGGAGCGGCCTTATCTGAATACCGAGGCTTACCCCGACTGGGAGGCCTTCGCACTGCTCCACTGCGCGGCCTTCCTGTGGCGGCACCAGCCGTATCCGCAGTTCCTGGAAAGCTTCGGCGAGTTCATGACGCCCTGGCTGCTGGAGCTCTACGCCCCGCTGATCCCGGAGACCTGGGGGACGCTCGAGCTGCTGCTCAACACCGAGGAGACGATCCACACCGTCGTCCGGGCCACCACCCCCGGCGCCCGGCCGCCGCGGCTCCAATTCACCCAGACCGGCCCGGCCCACCTCCGCTTCATCTACGACTCGCCCCGCGGGCTCGCCGGGCTGGCCAGAGGGATCATCCAGGGCGTCGCCAACCACTACGGCGATCGCGTCGAAGTGCGGGAAACCCGCCGCGCCGGCGGCGGGGTCGAGATGGACATCCACATCCTCCCGCGCGAGAGCGCCGGCTAGCTGCCAGCCGCCGGTACTGATCTTGCACTCCCGACAAGGTTTATGGCCCAGACGGCGGCCGAGGTGCTCGTCGACGTGCTCGTCGATTGGGGGGTGGAGGTGGTCTTCGGCCTCCCCGGCGACGGCATCAACGGCATCATGGAGGCGCTGCGGCGGCGGCAGGACGAGGTGCGCTTCGTCCAGGTGCGCCACGAGGAGTCGGCGGCGTTCATGGCCTGCGCCTATGCCAAGTACACGGGCAAGCTCGGCGTCTGCGTCGCCACCTCGGGGCCCGGCGGCCTGCATCTCCTCAACGGGCTCTACGACGCCAAGCTCGACGGCCAGCCGGTCCTCGCCATCACCGGCCACCACTTCCACGACCTGATCGACACCTACGCGCAGCAGGACGTGGACCTCGACCGCGTCTTCGAGGACGTGGCGGTCTACAACGCGCGGGTGATGGGCCCGGCGCACGTCGAGAACGTCGCCAGCCTCGCCTGCCGCTCGGCGCTGGCGTACCGCGGCGTCGCCCACATCACCTTCCCCGTGGACCTGCAGGAGCTGGAGGGGGGCCCGCGCTCGGAGCGCAACCGCCCGCACCACACCTCGGACGTCTTCGCGCGCGGCGGCGCCCTTCCCGCCGAGGAGGACCTCGCCGCCGCCGCCGCAGTGCTCTCGGCCGGGCGCAAGGTGGCGATCCTCGCCGGCCGCGGCGCCCTCGGGGCGACCGACGAGCTGCTGGAGACGGCCAAGCGGCTCGGCGCCCCGATCGTCAAACCGCTCCTCGGCAAGGCCTGCGTCCCGGACGACAGCCCCTACACCACCGGCGGCATCGGCCTCCTCGGCACGCGCCCGTCGCAGGAGGCACTGGAGGAGTGCGACACGCTGCTGATGGTGGGGACGTCCTTCCCCTACATCGAGTTCTACCCCGACCCCGGCAAGGCGCGCGGCGTCCAGATCGACCTCGACCCGGTCCGCATCGGACTGCGCTACCCGGTCGAGGTGGGTCTGGTGGGCGACAGCCGGCGCACGCTGCAGGCGCTGCTGCCGCTCCTGCCGCGCAACGAGGACCGCCGGTTCCTCGAGAAGGCGCAGGAGGGGATGGGTGAGTGGCGGGAGCTGATGGAGGAGCGCGGCACCCGGCCGGAGACGCCGATGAAGCCGCAGGTCGTTGCCTGGGAGCTGGGCAAGCGCCTGGCCGACGACGCCATCGTCTCCTGCGACTCGGGGACGGTCGCCACCTGGTTCGCGCGCCAGATCCCCGCCCGGCGCGGGCAGATGTTCTCGCTCTCGGGCACCCTCGCCTCGATGGCCAACGGCCTCCCCTACGCGATCGCCGCCCAGATCGCCTACCCCGGCCGCCAGTGCGTCGCCTTCGTCGGCGACGGCGCCTTCTCGATGCTCATGGCGGAGCTCGCGACCGCCGTCAAGTACGAGCTGCCCATCAAGGTCGTGGTGATCAAGAACAACACGCTCGGCATGATCAAGTGGGAGCAGATGGTCTTCCTGGGCAACCCGGAGTACGGCTGCGAGCTCCAGCCGATCGACTTCGCCGCCTTCGCCCGCGCTTGCGGCGCCACCGGGCTCACGGTCGCGGACCCTGCCCTCTGCGGCGCGGTGCTCGACGAGGCGCTCGCGACGCCGGGGCCGGTGGTCGTCGAGGCGGTCGTCGATCCCTTCGAGCCGCCGATGCCGCCCAAGATCACCGCCAAGCAGGCGCGGAAGTTCGCCCTGTCGCTGGCCAAGGGCGAGCCCAACCGCGGCAAGATCGCGCTCACCGTCCTGTCCGACCGGGTCAAGGAGATGGTCTGAGCTGTGCTCCGGGCTGAGCCGCGGGCGGCGCTCGCGAGCGCGGTGCCGATCGAGGCCGTCGAGGTCTCCGCCTACACCATCCCCACCGACTTCCCCGAGTCCGACGGCACGCTCGAATGGAGCGCGACGACGCTGGTCGTCGTCGAGGTCGCGGCCGGCGGCGAGCGCGGGCTGGGCTACACCTACGCCGCGACCGCGGCCGCGCGGCTCGTCCAGGAGCGGCTCGCGGACGTGGTGCGCGGGCGCGACGCGATGGCGATCCCGGCCGCCTGGACGGCGATGGTCCAGGCGGTGCGCAACCTCGGCCGCTCCGGCATCGCCGCCACCGCCATCGCCGCGGTCGACACCGCGCTCTGGGACCTCAAGGCCCGCCTCCTCGGCCTGCCGCTGGTGACACTGCTGGGGCCGGTGCGCGAGGGCGTGCCGGTCTACGGCAGCGGCGGCTTCACCTCGTACTCGCTCGGGCAGCTCCAGGAGCAGCTCGCGGGGTGGGTCGCCGACGGCATCGGGCGGGTCAAGATGAAGGTCGGCCGCGCGCCCGGCGAGGACGTCGCCCGGGTGCGGGCGGCGCGCGAAGCGATCGGGCCGGAAGCGGCGCTCTTCGTGGACGCCAACGGCGCCTACACGCGCAAGCAGGCGCTCGCCTTCGCCGAGGCGTTCGCCGAGCACGGCGTCACCTGGTTCGAGGAGCCGGTGCCGTCGGACGACCTCGAAGGCCTCCGCCTGCTGCGCGACCGCGCCCCCGCCGGCATGGACGTCGCCGCCGGCGAGTACGGCTACACCCTCTTCGACTTCCGGCGCCTCCTCGACGCCGGCGCGGTGGACGTGCTGCAGGCCGACGCCACCCGCTGCGCCGGGATCAGCGACTTCCTGCGCGCCGGCGCCCTCTGTGAAGCCGCGCCGGTGCCGCTCTCGGCGCACACCGCGCCGGCGCTCCACGCCCACCCCTGCTGCGCCCTCGCCGCCGCCGTCCACGTCGAGTGGTTCCACGACCACGCGCGGATCGAGCGCATGCTCTTCGACGGCGCCGCGGCGCCGCGCGGCGGCGTCCTTTACCCCGACCTCTCGCGCCCCGGCCTCGGGCTGGAGCTCAAGCGCGCCGACGCCGCTCGCTTCGCCGTCCCCTTCTGAGATGGGCGGGCCGGCGCGCGGCGAGGGCGGCGGGGAGCTGGCCGCCGAGCTGCGTGATGCGATCGCCGGCGAGGTGCGCTTCGACGCCGGCGCTCGCGCCCTCTACGCCACCGACGCCTCCAACTACCGGCAGGTGCCGATCGGCGTCGTCACGCCGCGCACTGTGGAGGACGTGGTCGCCACCGTCGAGGCCTGCCGCCGGCATGGCGCGCCGGTCCTGGCGCGCGGCGGCGGCACCAGCCTCGCCGGCCAGTGCTGCAACGTCGCCGTCGTCCTTGACTTCTCCCGGCACCTGAACCGCATCCTGGCGCTCGACCCGGAGCGGCGCCTGGCGCGCGTCGAGCCGGGCATCGTGCTCGACACGCTGCGCGACGCGGCCGAGGAGCACCGCCTCACCTTCGGCCCCGACCCGGCGACCCACAACCGCTGCACGCTGGGCGGCATGATCGGCAACAACTCCTGCGGCGTGCACTCGGTCATGGCCGGCAAGACCGACGACAACGTCGAGGCGCTGGAGGTGCTGACCTACGACGGCCTGCGGCTGACGGTCGGCGCGACCGGCGAGGAGGAGCTGGCCGGCCTCGCCGCCGAGGAGGGGCGGCGCGGCGAGATCTACCGCCGGCTCGCCGCCCTGCGCGACCGCTGCGCGCCGCTGATCCGCGCGCGCTACCCCAAGATCCCGCGCCGGGTCTCCGGCTTCAACCTCGACCAGCTCCTGCCGGAGAACGGCTTCCACGTCGCCCGCGCCCTGGTCGGCTCCGAGGGCACCTGCGTCACCGTCCTTTCGGCCACCGTCCGGCTCGTCCCCAGCCCGCCGGCGAGGACGCTCGTGGTCCTCGGCTACCCCGACGTCTACACCGCCGCCGACCACGTGGTCGAGGTGCTGGAGCACCGGCCGATCGGCCTCGAGGGGATCGACGACGTGCTGGTCGAGGGCATGAAGAAGAAACGCCTCCATCTGCGCGAGCTGGAGCTGCTGCCGGAGGGTAAGGGGTGGCTCCTCGTGGAGTTCGGCGGCGAGGACCGCGCGGAGGCCGACGGGAAGGCGGAGGGGCTGATCGCGGCGCTCGGCGGCGGCGCCGGGGCGCCGGCGGCGAAGCGCTACGACCCCCGCGAGGCGAAGCGCGTCTGGCGCGTCCGCGAATCGGGGCTCGGGGCGACGGCGCACGTCCCCGGCGAGCCCGACACCTGGGAGGGGTGGGAGGACGCCGCGGTGCCGCCGGCGGCCCTCGGCGCCTACCTCCGCGACTTCCGCCGGCTCCTCCAACAGCACGGCTACGCCTGCACCCTCTACGGCCACTTCGGCGACGGCTGCGTCCACACGCGGATCGACTTCGACCTGGTGACGGCGCCGGGGCTGCGCGCCTTCCGCGCTTTCGTCGAGGAGGCGGCGGACCTCGTCCTCCGCCACGGCGGGTCGCTCTCCGGCGAGCACGGCGACGGCCAGTCGCGCGCCGAGCTGCTGCCGAAGATGTTCGGACCCGAGCTGGTCGAGGCCTTCCGCGAGTTCAAGGCGATCTGGGACCCCGACGGCAAGATGAACCCCGGCAAGGTCGTGGACCCCTACCGCCTCGACGAGAACCTGCGCCTCGGCACGAGCTACAAGCCGGTGCAGCCGCCCACCCACTTTCGCTTCCCCGACGACGACGGCAGCCTCGCCCGCGCGACGCTCCGCTGCGTCGGCGTCGGCGAGTGCCGGAAGCTCCACGGCGGCACGATGTGCCCGAGCTACATGGCGACCGGCGAGGAGATGCACTCGACGCGCGGGCGCGCACACCTCCTCTTCGAGATGCTGCGCGGCGAGACGCTCGCCGGCGGATGGCGCGACCCGCACGTCAAGGAGGCGCTCGACCTCTGCCTGGCCTGCAAGGCGTGCAAGACCGAGTGCCCGGTCAACGTCGACATGGCGAGCTACAAGGCCGAGTTCCTCTCGCACTACTACGCGCGGCGGCTGCGGCCGCGGTCGGCCTACGCCTTCGGCCTCATCCCCTGGTGGGCGCGGCTCGCCGCGCTCTGGCCGGGGGCGGCCAACGCCGTGACGCAGACCTCCGGGCTGGACGCGCTGGCGAAGAAGGCGGCCGGCATCGCGCCCGAGCGGCGCATCCCCCGCTTCGCACCGGAGCCCTTCACCCGCTGGTTCCGGCGCCGGGGGACGCGGGACGGTGCCGGCGGCGAACGGCGCGTCCTCCTCTGGCCGGACACCTTCAACAACTACTTCCACCCCGAGACGGCGCAGGCGGCGGTGGCGGTGCTGGAGGGCGCCGGCTTCGCGGTGGAGGTGCCGCGCGCGCGCCTCTGCTGCGGCCGGCCGCTCTACGACTTCGGCATGCTCGACCTCGCCAAACGGCAGCTGCGGCGGATCCTCGCCGCGCTCGCCGGCGAGATCCGCGCCGGCACGCCGGTCGTCGTCCTCGAGCCGAGCTGCGCCGCGACCTTCCGCGACGAGCTGCTCAACCTCTTCCCCGGCGACGAGAGCGCGAAGCGCCTGTCACGGCACGTGTTCTTGCTGTCGGAGCTGCTCGACCGCGAGGAGACAGGCGCCGCGCCGGCGCCCCTGCACCGCAAGGCGCTTGTGCAGGGCCACTGCCATCAGAAGGCGCTCCTGGGGATGGAGCACGCCGAGCGCGTGCTGGCGCGGACCGGCCTCGACGTCGAGGTGCTCGATGCCGGCTGCTGCGGCATGGCCGGCGCCTTCGGCTTCGAGGCGGGCGAGCGCTACGAGGTCGCGATGAAGTGCGGCGAGCGGGTGCTGCTGCCGGCGGTGCGCGCGGCCGAGGCGGAGACCTTGATCGTCGCCGACGGCTTCAGTTGCCGCGAGCAGATCGCGCAGGGCACCGGCCGCCGCGCGCTGCACCTGGCCGAGGTCCTGCAAATGGCGCTGGGCAAGGGAGGAAACGCATGAGATCGAAGCGGATCGGCGAAGGGGCGCGGCGGACGTTCGTCCTGGTCTTCGAGCCCGGCGAGGAGGCGATCGCCGGGCTGCAAGGCTTCGCGCGCGAGCAGCGGCTGACCGCCGGCCACTTCACCGCCATCGGCGCGTTCTCCGGCGCCACGCTCGGCTTCTTCGACCGCGCCAAGCGCACCTACGAAGAGATCCCCGTCGGCGAGCAGGTCGAGGTCCTCTCACTGGCCGGCAACATCTCCCTCAAGGAGGGCGCGCCGCAGGTCCACGCGCACGTCGTCGTCGGCAAGCGCGACGGCACCGCGCACGGCGGCCACCTCCTCGCGGCGCACGTCTGGCCGACCCTGGAAGTGATCCTCAGCGAGCTGCCCGAGCACCTCCAGCGCGTGCCCGACGAAGAGACCGGGCTAGCGCTGCTCCGACCCTAGAGCTAGGGCACTACCGGAGGCTTCGCCGGCGTTATACGCAAGGTATGATGATCCTGCGTATAACGACGGCCGGACGCCGGACGCCGGACGGAGCGAATGCCGACCCAGCGATTGCCCGAGAGCGTCCAGGTGCTCTACTCCGAGCTTCTGGACCACGCCCTCCAGGCGGAGGCGGAGAGAGTCGCCGCGGAGCTGCCGCCGGGCACCTTCGTCTCGAAGGAGATCAAGGGTGCGCGGTATTGGTACCTCCAGGTCGCCCGCGGCGCCGCCAAGCGGCAGCACTACCTCGGACCCGAGACCTCGAAGCTCCTCGATTGGATGCGTCGGGTGACGGATCGTCGCGCGGCGATGACCCCCGACCGCGAAGTCCGCGTGCGTCTCGCCGGCATGCTGGCGCGCGGGGGTGCCTTCACGGAGTCGAGAGCGGCGGTTGAAGTGCTTCGCCTGCTCGGCGACGCGGGCGTTTTCAGGCGGGGGGGCGTCCTTGTGGGGACGCGGGCCTTCACGGCCCTGGGAAACCTGCTCGGCGTCCGTTTCGACCAACAGATTCTGCAAACGCAGGACATCGACATCGCTCATGATCCAGCGATCGACGTCGCTCTCGCCGAGCGGGCCGACGTCGGACGCTCGCTTCTCGAATCGGGGCTCGGCTTCTTTCCGGTTCCGGGCTTGGACCCGGCCGCTCCCTCGACCTCGTTCAAGATCCGCGGCCGCGAGCTGCGCGTCGACTTCCTGGTGCCGGCCCGCGCTCGAAGGCGTGAGGGGACGCCGGTCGCCATCCCCTCTCTCGGCATCGCCGCCCAGCCGCTTCCCTTCCTCGGCTACCTGCTCGCCGAGACCGCACCGGCGGTGGTCGTCGGCGGCGAGCCGGTGCTCGTCCAGATCCCGACGCCCGCCCGCTTCGCCCTGCACAAACTGTGGACTGCCCGCCGGCGGCCGGCCGCGCAGCAGGTCCGGGCGGCGAAGGACCGTCGCCAGGCGGTCGCGCTGCTCGAAGTGCTGGCCGAGGACCGGCCGCAGGACCTGGCTTTGGCGTGGAGCGGTCTGACACCGAATGCCGGACCGCGCCGTGACATCTCCGCCGAGCTCGCGCGGCTGCCCGCTGACCTCCGCGACCGTCTCGGGGCGGCCGGTCTCTCCGCCGGCCTCTAGAGGCCCCCCAAGGCCTAGCTCGCGAGCAGCAGCCGCGCGGCGCCGGCGAGGGCGGCGGTTTCGGTGCGGAGGGTGCGGGAGCCGAGGGCGGCGGGGGTGAAGGCGAGGGCGCGGGCGGCGGCGCGCTCGGCGTCGGTCCAGCCGCCTTCGGGGCCGACGAGGAGGGCGCCGGCGGCGGCGGACGGCTCGCGCCAGCCGCTCCCTTCGGCGGCGGTGTCGAGGACGCGGCGGTCCGGGAGGGCGGCGACCAGGCGCTCCAGCTCGCTCCAGGCGTGGACGCCGGTCACCTCCGGCAGGAGCGAGCGGCCGCACTGCTCGACGGCGGCGGCGGCGACGCGGCGCAGCCGCTCGAGGGTGCCGGCGCCGAAGGTGCGCGGCGCCCGCTCGGTGTGGAGGAAGCGGACGGCGGCGACACCCACCTCCGTCGCCTTCTCGACCAGCCAGGCCGCCCGCTCGGGGCGGAAGACGGCAACCAGGAGCTCGAGCCGGAATGGCGGCTCGTTCGCGGGGGCGGGCTCGCCGAGCGCGAGGCTCGCTCCGCTCCGGTTCACCCGCGCCACCTCGGCCCAGCGGGCGCGGCCGCGGCCGTCCACCACCCGCAGGCGCTCGCCGGCGGCCAGCCGCCGGGCGCGGAAGAGGTGGCGGTAGGGGTCGCCCTCGACGCGCAGCTCGGCGCCGGCGAACAGCTCGGGTGAGACGAGTAGGGTCGTCACGCCGTGTCCTCGCGTCGCAGCCGGAAGGCCGCCCACTGCCCCGCCTTGCGCCGCGCCCGCTCGACGAGCCCCAGCGTCGCGCCGCGCTCCAGCACGTCCCCGCCCCGCTCTTCCAGGATGCCCGACAGAATGACCTCGCCGCCGGGCGCCAGCCGCCGCGCGATCGCCGCAAGCTCCGGAAGAAGCTCCTCCGGCACCATGTTGGCGACCGCCAAGTCGAAGCGCGCGCTCTCGCGCAAGGCGGCGACCGTGCCGGCGAAGAGATGCAGGCGGAAGCCGTTGAGCCGGGCGTTGTCGCGGGCGTGGAAGGGCGCGGCGAGGTCGAGGTCGAAGGCCACCGCGTCCGCCGCACCGCGCGCCAGCGCCGCGAAGGCGAGGACGCCGGTGCCGGTGCCGACGTCAAGCACCCGCTTGCCCGCCAGCTCGACGTCCTCCAGTAGCTCGACGGCCAGGGACGTGGACTCGTGGCTGCCGGTGCCGAAGGCGGCGCGGGCCGGCAGGCGGAGCAGGCGCCGGCCGGCGGGCGCCTCGACCGGCTCGCCGCCCGGCTCGCGTGGATCGACGAAGAAGGAGGCGCCGAGCGGGAAAGGGCGCGCGGCCTCGCGCCAGGAGGCCAGCCAGTCGGCGTCGGGGACGGATTGCTCGCCGAGCAGTTGGATTTCAGGTGAGAGAGGGACAGGAAGGGCGTCCGGCGCGAACCACGCGTCGACCCGCACGCTGCCGTCCGGCACCGGCTGGACCTCGGCGCCAAGCGTGCCTGCGGCCCAGAGGCTGGCCGTGAAGAGATCCTCGAGCGCGGCAGGCACTAGGAAGGTGCGTCGCAGGTAACCCATCGCCCCTTGTCATTCTGAGCGAAGCGAAGAATCTGGGCGGGGGCCGCGTCGTCACCGCACCTTCCCCCACCCAGATCCTTCGCTTCGCTCAGGATGACGTGCCTATCCGTTTCCTACGCGCGTGCCGTCTGCCGCTGCTTGCCTGGCCTTCGCTACTTGCCGATCGGCAATTCGAGCAGGCTCGGGTGCTCGGCGTCGTGGTAGAGGGTGACATGGGCGGTGCGCGCGTCCTTGCCCGACTCCTCGGCCACCACGCCGCCGACGTTGTAGTTCTTCTGCAGCTGGATCGTGTTGGGCGAGCGCACCACCAAGCGCAGGCGGCTCCCCTTCCCGATCCGGCGCGAGAACCAGAAGAAGCTGTCGAAGGTGTAGCGCTCGATCGCGCCGGGGGTCACCAGCTTCTCCTCGCGCAGCGACTCCCGGTAGCGCGCCCGCAGGATGTCGTCGGCGAGGGAGATGCTGCGGCCGGTCGGCTCGATCTCGTAGAGCGAGACGGCGAAATCCGTGTCCGGGACGTCGAGCGCCATCCACAGCTCGAGCCGCGGCTGCCCGGAGATCTCGGTCGCCTCGGCGAACGGCGCGCTGTGGTAGACGAGCCCGTTGCCGTTCAGGTTCAGGGCGTAGCGCTGGTCGGTGAGGTAGGCCTCGACGTCCTCCTTCTCCATCTCCGCCGGCCGGGTGTCGAGCGGGTCGTAGACGTAGCGGTCGGGCGCCGAGCCGGCCGCCGGCTTCTCCGGCCCCAGGCTCCCGGACTGGAAGGCATCTCCGGCGCGCCCGCCGGGCGAGTCGAGGTAGAGGGTGCGCCGCTCCTTGGCGATCTCCTCGAAGTCGTCGGCGCGCTTCCACTCCTCAGATCCGATCCCGGCCACGTAGTAGGCGACGCGCGTCTTCAGGAACTCCGGGCGCTTGCCGTCCTTCATCGTCCAGTCGTACCACTGGCGGTGGAGGTCGTTGAGGTCGAGGACGCTGGCGTCGCCGAAGGTCAGGCCGCCGAACGACTTCTGCGGCGTGCGCGTGCCGGCGTGGTCCCAGGGGCCCATGATCAGGTAGTGGCGGTCGCGCGCCGCCTTCGTCCCGTGCCGCATGTGCTGGCGGTAGAAGTGGAGCGCGCCAGGCTGGTCGCCGTCGTAGTGGCCGGTAATGGTGAGGATCGGCAGCTTCAGCTTCGCGTACTGCTCGGGCGTCGGCGCCATCGCGTCCCAGTAGGCGTCCGGCGTCGGGTGCCTCAGCCAGTCCTCGAAAACGGTCGAGGCGTTGCCGACCGCGCCCGCCAGCTCGCGGTAGGGGCGGTGGTCGAGGTAGAGGGCGCGGAAGCTCTCGATCCAGAACGGCGAGAGGCCGAAGAGCTTGGCGTTGGGCGTGACCCCGCTGGTGAAGGTCAGCCACTGCATGATGTAGGAGGAGTAGACGTTCTTGAAGAAGGGGAAGTCGACGCCGGGATGGGCGGCGGCGGCCGGCACGATCGTCGCGAGGTGCGGCGGGAGCTCCTTGGCCGTCGCCCACTGGTCGTAGCCGGCGTAGGAGCCTCCCCACATCGCCACCTTGCCGTTGGCCCAGGGCTGGCGCGCCAGCCACTCGACGACGTCGTGCCCGTCGTGCGCCTCCTGGGCGAAGGGCGTGAACCGTCCCTCCGAGTTGCCGCGCCCGCGCACGTCCACCAGGGCGAAGACGTAGCCGTGCTGCGCGAAGTAGAGGGCGCGATCCTGGTAGGTGTCGGCGATGTACGGCGTCAGCGTGAAGACGACCGGCAGCGGCTTCGGCATCTCGCGCGGCTTGAAGACGGTGGCGTTCAAGTGCACCCCGTCGCGCATCGGGATGCGCACCCCCCAGAGCATCTCGACCGCGGGGAGCTCCTCGGGCGGCGACGCGGCCGACGCCAGGAGCGGGAAGGCGACGAGCAGGTAGACGGCGAGCCGGATCGGACGTCTCATGCGGACACCCCCCAACAGATCTACCCGAACAGGTTCTTGACCCGGTCGAAGACCTTCCGCTCTTCGCGCACCGGGCGGTCGGAGAGCTCGGCGAGGCGGCGGAGGTGCTCCTGTTCCTCGTCGGAGAGGTTGCGCGGGTGCGGCACCTCGACCTCGACGACCGCTACGTGGTCGCCGCGGCCGTTGCCGTCGAAGCGCTGGACGCCCTGGCCGCGCAGGCGGAACTCGCGGCCGTGCTGGGTGCCGGGCGGGACGTCGAGCGTCGAGGGGCCGTGCACGGTCTCGACCTCGACCGTCGCCCCGAGGACCGCCTGCGGATAGGCGACGGCGACGCGGCCGTAGACGGTCGAGCCGTCGCGCTTGAGGCGCGGGTGCGGCCGCGCCTTGAGGACGACGTAGAGGTCCCCCGGCGGCCCGCCCTGTTTGCCGTGCTCCCCCTCGCCGGTCAGGCGGAGGCGGGCGCCGCTGTCGACGCCGGCCGGCACCTTGACCGAAAGCATGCGCTCGCGCTCCACCCGGCCGTCGCCGCGGCACTCGCGGCAGGGGTCGGTGACCACCCGCCCTTCGCCGCTGCACTGCGGGCAGGTGCGGGCGACGGTGAAGAACCCCTGCGTGTAGCGCACCTGGCCGCGGCCGCCGCAGGCCTGGCAGAGGGCCGGCTCGGTGCCGCCGGCGCTGCCGGTGCCGCGGCAGGCCTCGCAGCCCTCGAGGCGCGGGATGCGCAGCTCCTTCTCGACGCCGAAGACCGCCTCCTCGAAGCTCAGCGTCAGGTCGTAGCGCAGGTCGGCGCCGCGCGCCGGTCCGCCGCCGCCGCGCCGCCGGCCGAAGGGGTCGCCGAAGCCGAAGAGGTCGCCCAGGATGTCGGAGAAGTCGGCGAAGATCGTCGGGTCGAAGCCGCCGCTCGCGGCCACGCCCTGGTGGCCGAAGCGGTCGTAACGGGCGCGCTTGTCGGGGTCGGAGAGGATGGAGTAGGCCTCGGCAGCCTCCTTGAACCGCTCCTCGGCCTCCTTGTCCCCCGCGTTGCGGTCCGGGTGGTAAGTGACGGCGAGCTTGCGGTAGGCGGTCTTGATCTCGCGCTCGCCCGCCGTGCGCGTCACGCCCAGCACCTCGTAGTAGTCGCGCTTGGCGGCCATCGCCGACTACGCCCCCGCGGCGCCGCTCGGGCTGTTGAGCATGACGTCGGAGAGGGTACGCGAGATCGAGTTGAGGTCGAAGAGCGAGGCCTCGAGCGGCGCCCGCTGGTCGCCGGCCAGGGCGACGCGCGCCTGCAGGAGCTGCTCGTGGATGCGCTTGGAGTCCGCCTCCGGCAGCAGGTCGCGGAACTGCTCGAAGACCCGCTCGTTGGTGTAGATCAGCCCCTCCAGCCGGTTCTTGAGCTGCCGCACCTCGCGCCGCTGCAGGTCGTCGCGCGAGTGCTGGCCGGCCTCGACGACCAGCCGCTCGACCTCGTCCTTCGACAGCCCGCCGGCGGGGTTGATCTGCACGCTCTGCTGCTGGCCGGTGGCGATGTCGCGCGCCGAGACGTTGACGATGCCGTTGGAGTCGAGGGCGAAGGTGACCTCGATCTGCGGCATGCCGCGCGGCGCCGGCGGGATGCCGACGAGCTGGAACTTGCCGAGCGACTTGTTCTCGGCGGCGATCTCGCGCTCCCCCTGGAGGACGTGGATCTCGACGATGTCCTGGTTGTCGACCACGGTGGTGAAGACCTGGGTGTTCTTGGTCGGGATCGTCGAGTTGCGCTCGATGAGACTCGTGAAGAGGCCGCCGTGGGTCTCGACCCCGAGCGACAGCGGCGTCACGTCGAGGAGCACCAGGTCCTTGATGTCGCCGCGCAGGATGCCGCCCTGGATCGCCGCTCCCACCGCCACCACCTCGTCGGGGTTGATCTCCCGGTTGGGGCGGCGGCCGAAGATGCGCTCGACGGTCTGGCCGACGAGCGGCGTGCGCGTCTGGCCGCCGACCAGGAGCACCTCGTCGATCTGGTCGGGGCGCAGGCCGGCCTGCTCGAGGGCGTCGCGGCAGGGGCCCTCGGTGCGCTCGACGAGCTCGCGCACCAGGCCCTCCATCTGCGCGCGCCCGAGCTTGCGCGCCAGGTGGCGCGGGCCGGAGGCGCCGGCGGCGATGAAGGGGAGGTTGATCTCCGCCTCCTCGGCGGACGAGAGCTGGCACTTGGCGAGCTCGGCCGCCTCCTTCAGGCGCTGGAGGGCCATGCGGTCGCCGTGCAGATCGACGCCGGTCTCCTCGCGGAACTCGGCGATCAGCCAGTCCATGATCCGCTGGTCGAAGTCCTCGCCGCCGAGATACGTGTCGCCGGCCGTCGAGCGCACCTCGAAGATCCCCTGCGACAGCTCCAGGATCGAGATGTCGAAGGTGCCGCCGCCGAGGTCGTAGACGGCGATCTTCTTCCCCTCGGTCTGGCGGTCGAGGCCGTAGGCCAGGGCCGCCGCGGTCGGCTCGTTGATGATGCGCAGGACCTCGAGGCCGGCGATGCGGCCCGCGTCCTTGGTCGCCTGCCGCTGCGAGTCGTCGAAGTAGGCGGGAACGGTGATCACCACCTCCTTGATCTCGCCGCCCAGCTCCGCCTCGGCGAACTCCTTGATCTCGCGCAGGATGAAGGCCGAGATCTCCTCCGGGCTGTACTGCTTGTCGCGGATCTCGACCTTGACGTCGCCGTTGGCACCGGCCGCCAGGTTGTAGGGCAGCACGGCGCGCGCCCGCCCCACCGCCGGGTCGGAGAACTTTCGCCCGATCAGGCGCTTGACGGCGAAGACCGTGTTCTGCGGGTTGGTGATCGCCTGGCGCTTGGCGATCGGCCCGACCAGCCGCTCGCCGCCCTCGCCGAAGCCGACGATCGAGGCGGTCGTGCGGCTCCCCTCGCGGTTGGCGAGGACGCGCGGCACCGTCGCCTCGACGACCGCGGCGCAGCTATTGGTCGTGCCGAGGTCGATGCCGAGGATCTTGCTCATCGCGTTCGGCCGGCACCGACACCCTCACCATGGCGGGGCGGAGCAGCCGGTCGTGCATCTTGTAGCCGCGCTGCAGCTCTGCGGTGACGACGGGAGAGCTTACCGCGGGGTCCTCCTCGCGCGTCACCGCCTCGTGCTCGGCCGGGTCGAAGGGGCGCCCCACCGCCTCGACGGCGGTGACGCCGTGGCGGCGCAGGGTCTCGCGCATCTGCTGGAGGATCATGTCGACCCCGGCCTTCAGGTCCTCGACCGCGCCGCCGGCCGCCGCCGCCCGCTCCAGGTTGTCGGTCACGGCGACGAGGTCGCGCATGGTGTCGAAGAGGGCGTAGCGGCGCAGGTCCTGTCGCTCCCGGTCCGTCCGCTTGCGCTGGTTCTCGAAGTCGGCGAGGGCGCGCAGCAGGCGCTCGCGGAGCTCGGCGTTCTCGCGCCGGAGGTCAGTATCGGAGCTTTGGGCGCCTTCGGCGCCCGGAGAGCCGGCGGCCGCCGGCTCTCCGCTCCCGCTGGCCACCGCTGGGCCGATCACGTCCACCGCGGTCGCGCTGTCGCCCATCGCCTCCTCGAGGTCGAGGTCGATCTCCCCCACCTCGAGGGCATCCGTCCGCCGCGGGTCCCGTTCGTCCGCCATTCCGCCTCCCTGCTAGGTCCGCGCGTCGCCGGCGAAGCTCTCGGCCAGCGCCCGCGACAGGCGCTCTCCCAAGTAGTCGACGAGCGGGATCACCCGCTCGTACTCCATCCGCGACGGACCGAAGATCGCCAGCGCCCCCAGCGGCCGCTCGCCGACGCCGTAGCCGGTCGCCACCAGGCTGAAGTCGAGCTCCGAGGTCAGCGCGCTGTCGTCGCCGATCACCACCCGCACGCCGTTGCCGCGCAGGCACTGGCTCAGCAGCGCGACCAGGCGCGCCTTGTCGGCGAAGGTCTCGAAGAGGCGCCGCACCCGGCCGATGTCGGCCAGCTCGGGCTGGTTGAGCACCTCGCGCGTGCCGTCGAGGAGCACACCCTGCCGCTGCTCCAGCGACAGGCCGGCCCGCGCCAGCTCGATCGAGCGGGCGAGCAGCCGGTCCATCTGCGCCCGCTCCTCGGCCATCAGCGCCAGCAGCCGGGCGCGGATCTCGCGCAGCGTGGCGCCGGCGAAGTTCTCGGTCAGGTAATTGCCGATCCGCACCAGCTCCTCGCGCGGCAGCTCCTCTTCGCTCTCGATCACCTTGTTGTCCACGAAGCCGTCGCCCGAGACCACGACGCAGAGCACCCGCCGCCCGGAGAGCGGCAGGAAGTTGATCGCCTTGAGCACCGTCTCGCCGAGCGCCGGGGTGACCACGATCCCCACCTGGTGCGACAGCTCGGAGAGGAGCTTGGTGGCCGACTCCATGATCTGACCGGCGTCGGCGGGCGACGACTGGAGCGACTCGTCGATGTAGCGCCGCTCCCGCGCCGGCAGGCGCCGCGCCTGCATCAGCGACTCGATGAAGAGGTGGTAGGCGGCGCGCGTCGGCACCCGCCCGGCTGAGGTGTGCGGCTGCGCCAGGTAGCCCCACTCCTCCAGGTCGGCCATGACGTTGCGGATCGTGGCCGCCGAGAGGCCCAGCCGCCCCTGCTTCGACACCGAGCGCGAAGACACCGGCTCGGCCGAGAGGATGTAGGCGACGATCACGTCGCGCAGAATCTCCCGGTCGCGGGGGCTCAGCTGGCGCGGGGGCTGGGTTGCGGTCATGCTCGCTCGGCTTTTCTCGTCGGGCTTTAGCACTCACGACGGGAGAGTGCTAAGGGTCATAATTGTAACCCAGTGAACGAATCCGCCCCGCTCCAGGGCCTGACCCTCGCCCTCCTCGGCCCCGGCCGCGTCGGCGAGAGCCTCGCCCGCTGGGCCGTCGCCGCCGGCGCGCGGCTCGTCACGGTCGCCATCTCGCCCTCGGGCACCGGTTCCGATCTGGCGCGCGAGATGGGCGCCGAGGCGGTGCCCCCCGGCGACCTCTCCTCCGCCGGCCACGTCCTCCTCCTCGTCGCCGTCCCCGACCCCGCGCTCGCCACAGCCGCCGCCGACCTCGCCCGCCGCCCCCAGGCCGCCGTCGCCCTCCACACCTCCGGCAGCCGCGACGCCGAGGCCCTCGCCCCCCTCCGCACCGCCGGCACCGCCGTCGGCTCCCTCCACCCCCTCCTAGCCTTCCCCCGCCCGCTCCCGGCAATCGCAGCGAGCGGCGCCGTCTTCGCGATCGACGGCGACGACGCTGCAATCGCCTTAGCCCGCCGCCTGGCCATCGCCTGGCAAGGAGTCCCCGTAGAAGTCCCCCCCACCGCCCGCCCCCTCTACCACCTGGCCGCCAGCCTAGCCGCCGGCGGCGTCGTCACCCTCCTGGCCCTGGCCCACGACCTGGCCCAGCGCCTAGACCTCCCCCCCGAAGTGAGCCAAGGCTACCGATCCCTGACCCGCAGCGCCCTGGAAGCCGCCACCGCAGCCGCCGACCCAGCCAGCGCCCTAACCGGCCCCGCCGCCAGAGGCGACGCCGAAACCCTGCTCAAGCAACTAGAAGCCCTAGCCGCCACGATCCCAGAAGCCGAGCCCCTGATTCGCCTCCTGGCGCGCGAAACCCTCCGCCAAGGTTCACGAATCACCGAGCCGACCCCCGCTCAGCGTCGTCTTCTAGAAGAGCTCTAGGCAGGCAGAGCCGTTGCCGGAGGGGCCGCGCGAGGGGCGCCGCCGCCGGGCAGCTCTGAGCGAGCGCCTGGCAACCCCAATCGCAGTCCTCCACCGATCCAGGCGCAAAGCGAAGCGCAGGCGCGCGCCTCAGATCGAGCAGTCCACAAAAAGCGCGCGCCGGTGCCCGGCGGCGGCGCCCCTCGCGCGGCCCCTCTCCACAAACCCCCGCACGCCAGCCGCTCGCTTTCGCCGCCAACCTCCGGCCCAGCCCCCCGTGTTATGCTCCGCTCCCCTCCAAGGGGCCCCTCCGCGCAGAGATGGTCTTCTTCAACTACAGCACCATGCAGATGGCTGCGAAGGTGGTGTACTACGGCCCCGGTCTGTGCGGCAAAACCACCAACCTTCATTACATCTACGCCCACACCGCCAACGACTCCCGCGGCGAAATGGTCTCCCTAGAGACCGAAACCGACCGCACCCTCTTCTTCGACCTCCTCCCCATCGACGTCGGCTCCATCGCCGGCTTCAACACCCGCATCCAGCTCTACACCGTCCCCGGCCAGGTCTTCTACAACACCACCCGCAAGCTCGTGCTCAAGGGCGTGGACGGCGTCGTCTTCGTCGCCGACTCCCAGCGCGCCATGCTCCAGGCCAACGTCGACTCCTTCCGCAACCTGGAAGAGAACCTGGCCGAGATGGGCCTCTCCGTCGAGAGCCTGCCCCTCGTCCTCCAGTACAACAAGCGCGACCTCGCCGACATCGCCAGCGTCGAAGAGCTCAACCAGGCCGTCAACCGCGGCAACTGGCCCCACTTCGAGGCCTGCGCCATCAACGGCCAGGGCGTCTACGAGACCCTCAAGGGCATCTCGAAAGTGACCCTGATCTCGCTCAAGAAGCGCCTGGCGCGCCCGGAGACCGCGGCGCGCCCCGCGCCGGTGGCGCGGCCGACCCTGGCGTCCCCGCAGCCGTCGCCGGCGAGCCCCCGCGCGCCAGCGGCGAGACCGCCGACGCCGCCCGCCGAGCCGGCACCGCCCGCGGCGGCCCCGGCTGGCAGAGAGCCGGCCGCGCAGCCCGCCGCCCCGGCCGCGCCGCCGCCCGTTGCCGCCGCGCCGCCGCAGCGCGAGGCCGCCGGCGCCGCCAAGCTCCCGCCGCTCCCGGTCCCGCCCGCCACGCCCCCACGCCCTGCCGGCCGCGACGTCCTCTCCGAGCTCGAGACCCTCCGCCGCCAGGCCATGCAGGCTCCGCCCGCCCGCAACGGCCGCGGCGAGCTCTCCCGCAACGTCGAGCTCAACCTCCCCCGCGCCGACTTCGCCCGCGCCCGCCGCGTCACCGTCTCCCTGCAAGTCGAAGACGAGGCCCACCAGGTCGTCGAGTCGATCAAAGACCTCCAAGTCGACATCCAAGACGCCGCCAGCCTCAAAAAGCTCCTCCTCCGCCTAAACATCGCCCTGAACGCCAGCGAGTAGCGGGCGAGCCAAAAACCGAACTCTGTTTTCCGTCTTCTCTCGTGGCGGGAGCGACGCGTCGCCTTCTCCCGTCACGGGAGAGCCGTGCCGACGATCCGCATTGCGGGCTACAAGTTCCGGTTCTATTCTTCTGACGTGACGGAGCCGCCGCACGTGCACGTATTCCGCGGCGGGGCCCGGGCGAAGATCTGGCTTCTTCCGGTCGCCCTTGCCTGGAATCGTGGGTACGGCCCGGCCGAGCTGAACCGGGTCGTGAAGTTGACGCAGTGGCATCAGTCGGCGTTGTTGGAGGCTTGGAATGATCACTTCACCCGGTAGGGAAATCACCGTTGGGGCGACCGGCGTGCGCTTCGAGGGCGACGTGCTCCACGTGCTGCTCACGGACGGCCGGGACATCGGCGTGCCGCTCGCCGGGGTCTCCTGGCTCGCATGGCTGCTGCGGGCGTCTCCCGACCAGCGGGAAGGGTGGTCGCTCGAGCCGGGGGGCTTCGCCGTCTACTGGGAGGAACTGGACGACGGAGTCGAGGTCGAGCATCTGCTCGCGCTCCAGCCTCTCCGCTGATCGCTTCGGTCGTTCTCCCCGAACCCGCCCTCAAGCGCCCCCGGGGACTTCGATGCACCATCCGACGCGTCGGATGCACCATCGGCTGGCCGGAACGACCGCCCGCGGTGCTGGATCAAGCGGTACGGCGCCGTGAGCAAGCGTCCGGGCGGCCGAAATGCACCAGAAAACGCCGTGGTGGTGCACCCCCGGCGCGGGGGCGGTCGCCGCCGCGGCCGGGGTGCACCATTTTTCGCCTTCTTTGCACCATTTTGCCTTGAGGGAGGGCGCTGGAGGGGCCTGGACGGGCTCCCGAGGCGCGGGGGAGGCCGTCCAAGCACTCCCGGTGGTGCATCGGCGGCGAAAAATGGTGCATAAACGTCTCCGGGGCGCTTGGTCCAGCCGTCTTCCCGTGCATCCGAGGCCGCGCGGATGCACCAAAACGCTCCGGGCCGGCTTCCCCGCGGACGCTGCTATGCTGGCCGGCGCCCATGCGGTGCCCCTTCTGCTCCGAGAACCGGGACCGGGTGGTGGACTCCCGGGAGAGCCGCGACGGGGTCACCATCCGCCGGCGGCGCGAGTGCCTCTCCTGCGGCCGCCGCTTCACCTCGTACGAGCAGATCGAAGACATCCCGTATCTTGTGGTCAAGCACGACGGCAGCCGCGAGGAGTTCAGCAGGAAGAAGCTGATGTCGGGGCTGCTCAAGGCCTGCGAGAAGCGGCCGGTGGCGCAGCGGCGGCTGGAGGAGATCGTGGAAGAGGCCGAGAACATGCTCCACGAGCGCGAGGACCGGGAGATCTCGACCCGCGACATCGGCTCCTTCGTCATGGAGCGGCTGCGCGAGCTCGACCAGGTGGCCTACGTGCGCTTCGCCTCGGTCTACCGCCGCTTCGAGGACATCGACGCCTTCATGGACGTGCTGCGCGGCCTGGTGCAGCCGCGCGAAGAGGTCCCCACCCGCGAGGAGGGCTAGGGTGGCCGGCCGTTACCCCTCGCTCCACCTGATCTCGCGCTTCCAGTCCGAGCTCGACCGCCTCTTCCACGAGGCCCTCCAGCTAGGCGCCGGGACGCTCGCCGCCGGCGAGTGGCAGCCGGACCTCGACGTCGTCGAGACGCCGGACGAGATCCAGCTCCTCCTCGACGTGCCGGGGCTCGGCGCCGCCGACCTCAAGGTCGAGGTGCGGGGCACGCTCGTCGTCGTCTCCGGCACCAAGACGACGGCGCTCCCCACCAGCCAGCGCGTCCGCTTCCAGTGCATGGAGCGCGGGCACGGTCGCTTTCGGCGCGAGGTGCAGCTGTTTTGGCCGGTCAACAGCCACCAGGGCAGCGCGCGGCTGGAAGCGGGCCTTCTGATCGTGACGTTTCCGAAGGTGCAGGAGAAGCGCCAAGAGGCTCGCCTCTTGCATGTCGAGGAGCCCGTACCCGCCGACAATCCGCCCGACAATCCGGAGACCGAGGAACGATGAGCAAGCCGCCGGGGGAGCCGCAGGAGGAGAGCGTCAAGGTCCCCGACGTCCTGCCGGTCCTGCCGCTCAAAGACACGGTCGTCTTCCCCTACATCATCCTGCCGCTCTCGGTGGGGCGCGACAAGAGCGTCGTGGCGGTGGACCGCGCGCTCGCCGAGAACCGGGTCATCATGCTGGTGGCGCAGCGCGACTCCGCGGTCGAGAACCCCGGCGAGGCCGACCTCTACCCGTTCGGCACCGCGGCGGTCATCCTGCGCATGTTGAAGCTCCCGGACGGCCGCATCCGCATCCTGGTCCAGGGGGTCGCCCGGGCGCGCATCGAGCACATCAGCCAGGTCGAGCCGTACCTGCAGGCCAAGATCGAGCGGCTGGAGGAGCCGGCGCCGTCCGAGAGCGGGCTCGAGGCCGAGGCGCTGGTGCGCAGCGTCAAGGAGAGCCTGGAGCGCGCGGTGGGGCTGGGCAAGGCGATCTCGGCCGAGGTCATGGTCATCGCCGCCAACCTCGAGGACCCCGGCCGCCTCGCCGACCTCGCGGCCAGCAACCTCGACCTCAAGCTCCCCGAGGCGCAGGCGATCCTCGAGACGATGGACCCCGTCGAGCGGCTGCGCAAGGTGTCCGACCTCCTGGTGCGCGAGATCCAGGTGCTCACCATGCAGCAGGAGATCTCCTCGCAGGCGCGCGGCGAGATGGACCGCTCGCAGCGCGAGTACTTCCTGCGCCAGCAGCTCAAGGCGATCCAGCAGGAGCTGGGCGAAGGCGAGGAGCTGTCGGAAGAGATCGCCAACTACCGCAAGCTGGCCGACGAGAAGGGGCTGACCGACGAGGCCCGCGAGGAGCTGGAGCGACAGATCAAGCGCCTCGAGCGCAGCCACCCGGAGAGCGCCGAGACGCAGATCATCCGCACCTACCTCGACTGGCTGACCGCGATGCCCTGGGGCACCGTCTCGCAGGACGACCTCGACCTCGACCGCGCGCAGCAGGTGCTCGACGAGGACCACTACGACCTCGAGAAGATCAAGGAGCGCATCCTCGAGTACTTGGCGGTGCGCAAGCTCAAGCAGGACACCAAGGGGCCGATCCTCTGCTTCGTCGGGCCGCCGGGCGTCGGCAAGACCTCGCTCGGGCGCTCGATCGCCCGCTCGCTCGGCCGGCAGTTCGTGCGCATCTCGTTGGGCGGGGTGCGCGACGAGGCCGAGGTCCGCGGCCACCGCCGCACCTACGTCGGCGCCCTGCCCGGGCGCATCCTCCAGGGCATCCGCCAGGCCGGCACCAGCAACCCGGTCTTCGTCCTCGACGAGATCGACAAGATCGGCGCCGACTTCCGCGGCGACCCCTCGTCGGCCCTGCTCGAGGTGCTCGACCCGGAGCAGAACAACACCTTCGTCGACCACTACCTCGGCGTCCCCTACGACCTCTCGCGGGTGCTCTTCATCGCCACCGCCAACCTGCTCGAGCCGATCCAGCCCGCCTTCCTCGACCGCATGGAGGTGCTCCGCCTCTCCGGCTACACCGAGGAGGAGAAGCTCGAGATCGCCCGCCGCCACCTGATCCCCAAGCAGACGCGCGAGAACGGCATCAGCGAGGAGCAGGTGCTGTTCACCGAGGAGGGCACCCGCAAGGTCATCTCCGACTACACCAAGGAGGCGGGGCTGCGGAACCTGGAGCGCGAGCTGGCGGCGATCTGCCGCAAGGTGGCGGTCCGGGTGGCGCGCGGCGAGACCGAGCAGGTCGTCGTGGACGCGGCGAAGGTCGAGGAGCTGCTCGGCGCCCGCAAGCACTACTCCGAGGAGCTCCTGGACCGCGACCGGGTGGGCGTGGCAACCGGCCTCGCCTGGACCGCCGTCGGCGGCGATCTGCTGTTCATCGAGGTGGTGGCGGTGCCGGGGAAGGGGCTGCTCCTCCTCACCGGCCAGCTCGGCGAAGTGATGAAGGAGTCGGCGCAGGCGGCGCTCTCCTACGCCCGCGCCTGGGGCGGCGCCAACGGCATCGCCGACGACTACTTCGCCCGCCACGACATCCACGTCCACGTGCCGGCCGGCTCGATCCCCAAGGACGGGCCGTCGGCGGGGATCACCATCGGCGCCGCGATCCTCTCGGTGCTGACGCAGCGCCCGGTCGACCGCCGCCTGGCGATGACCGGCGAGCTCACCCTGCGCGGCGACGTGCTGCCGATCGGCGGGCTCAAGGAGAAGGTCCTCGCCGCCAAGCTCGCCGGCGTCGCCCGCGTGGCCCTCCCCAAGCTCAACCGGCGCGACCTCGACGAGGTCTCGCAGCAGGTCAAGCAGGGGCTCAGCTTCCACTTCGTCGAGCACATGGACGAGGTGCTGGACCTGGCGCTGCTGCCGATGCCGCGGCCGACCCTCGACGCGCCAGGGACGAGGCCCGCGGCGGAGGGCCCGTCCGCGGAGGCGCCGGCGCCGGAAAAGGAACCGGTGGAAGTCCCTGCATGAGCCTGCCCGCCCCCAGATCCTTCGCTGCGCTACGCTGCGCTCAGGATGACGTCGTTGGGTTGTGCCCGGCATGAACCCTTCCTCGTCATCCTGAGCGCAGCGAAGGATCTGGGTGGGGGAAGACCGCAGCGAGGAGCGCCTGCTCCGGTGGCTCCGCGGCCGCCTCGGTGACGAGCCGCTGATCGGCGACGACGCCGCCCTTCTGCCGGGCCGCTTCGTCGCCACCGTCGACAGCCAGATCGAAGGGGTCCACTTCCTTGCCGGGACTGAGCCGGCGGTGGTGGCGCGCCGCCTCCTCGCCGTCAACCTCTCCGACCTCGCCGCGTGCGGTGCCGATCCGGCCTACGCGGTGCTGGCGCTCAACGCGCCGGCGGGCTTCCCGCACCGCCGCTTCCTCGCGGCGCTCGCCGCCGCCTGCCGCCGCCACGGCGTGCGCCTGGCGGGCGGCGACCTCGCCGCGTCGCCGGCCGGGCTGGTCGCCACGCTGACGCTCCTCGGACGGCTGCCGAAAGGGCGGCGGTTCCTGCGCCGCGGCGGCGCCCGCCCGGGGCAGGCGCTGTGGGTCGGGGGGACGCTCGGCGAGTCGGCCGCCGGGCGGCTGCTCCTCGCCGCGGGCGTGGCGGCCAGGGACGCCGCCGCACGGCGGGCGGTGCGGCGGCACCTCGCGCCGGCGCCGCAGCTCGCGCTCGGCCGCTGGCTCGGCGAGCGGCGCGGCGCGGCGGGGGCGGCGATCGACGTCTCGGACGGCCTGGCGCGCGACCTCCACCGCCTCTGCGCGGCGAGCGGCGTGGGAGCGGTCGTCGAGGCGGAACGGCTGCCGCTGCCGCGCGGCTTCGCCGCGCTCTGCGCGCGGCTCGGGCGCGAGCCGCTGGAGCTGGCGCTCGGCGGCGGCGAGGACTACGTGCTGCTCTTCACGCTGCCCGCTCGCGCGGGGCCGCCGCCGGCATTTGGCTGTCGGAGGATCGGAACGATCACCGCGGGGCGCGGTGTGCGGCTGGCGACCGGCGGGAGGCAGCGGACGCTGCCCCCCGCCGGCTGGGACCACTTGACCGCCGCGGCTACTTGAACAGCTTCGTCACGCTGCTCACGAAGCGCTTCATCCGCTTCTCGAGCGCCGCCTGCGACTTCTCGAGCGCCCGCAGGCGACCCGCGACGCCGCTCGCGCTCCCCGGCGGACGCCCGCGACGACGCCCGCCCTCACCGGCCGGGCGGCCGGGACCGCGGCGGCGGCCGCCGCGGCCGCTCTGCTGCCGCAGCTCGCGGAAGACCTCGACCGCCTCGGGCTTGAAGCGCCGCGCGCGACCGCTGCCGACGTGCGGCAGGCGGCTGGAGTAGAGCTTCACGTAACGCACCAACGTCGGGTAGGAGATCCCGGTCCGCTCGCTGACCGAGGTCAGCGTGAGCAGGCCGCCGGTCCCGGTGCGACGACCGGGGGGACGACCGCGCCGCGCCTGTCCCGGCGGACGACCGGGCGGACGACCGCGCCGTGCGGGACGTCCCGGCGGACGCCCGGGAGGACGACCGCGCCGTGGACGTCCCGGCGGACGACCGGGAGGACGACCGCGTCGCGCGGCCCTGGCGCGGCGCTTCGGCGTGGCGGTGCGCGCCGGTCTCGGCGCCGACGGATCCTTGCGCGGCCGCCCGCGGCGGCCCGCGCTCTCTACCTTGATCTCTTCGAAGACGGCGAGGGCTTCCTCGGGATAACGCTGCTTGCGGCCTTGTCCTACGGAGGGGAGACGGCTTTGATAAAGCTTCTTGTAGCGCTGCAACGTGGGCATCGAGATGCCCGTCTTCTTGGCGACGTCCGAGAGGGTGTAGGTGCGGCGGCCCTCCCCGCCCTGCGACGCCGACGTGTCGGGTTCTGCCATTAGCAGAGGTCCTCCATGCGCGTTGGAAAGGAACGGAAATGAGCGGTCCGGCCGCTCAAGGTCGGGTCATTATCAAAGTCTGTATGAACAATGTCAAGTTGCGCCTGCGAGACAAGTTGCGAATCGCTTGCCTTTCGATGATCGCAGACGTCAGGAGCGCGGGCGGCGGGGGTCCAGGAGGTCGAGGACGCCGTCGCCCAGTAGGTGCAGGCCGACGACGGCGACGACGATGGCCAGCCCCGGGAAAAGCGAAAGGTGCGGCGCGTCGAGGAGGTGGCTGCGGCCGGCGTTGATCATGCTCCCCCACGACGGCGCCGGCGGCTCGATGCCGAGGCCAAGGAAGGAGAGACCGGCCTCGGCGAGGATGGCGCCGGCCAGCCCGAGCGTGGCCTGCACGGTCAGCTCGGGCAGGACGTTGGGCAGCAGGTGGCGCAGCACGATCCGCCGCCGCGGCAGCCCGGCGGCGCGCGCCGCCAGCACGAAGTCGCGCGCCGTCCACTGCCGCACCTGGGCGCGCACCAGGCGTGCGTAACCCACCCAACCGATCAGCACCAACGCCAGGACGACGTGCGACAGCGCCGGTCCGAGCACGGCGACGAAAGCGATGGCGAGAAGGATCCCCGGAAAGGCGAGGAAGACGTCGGTGGCGCGCATGAGCAGAGCGTCGACGCGGCCGCCGGCGAAGCCGGCGACGGCGCCGATGGCGGTGCCGATCGAGCCGGCGACGAGGACCACCGCGAGCCCGACGGCGAGCGAGGTGCGGGCGCCGAAGAGGAGCCGCGACAGGACGTCGCGCCCGAGCTCGTCGAGCCCGAGCGGATGAGCGAGCGACGGCGGCTGGAGGCGGAGCTCGAGCTGTTGCGCGAGCGGGTCGTACGGCGAGAGCCACGGCGCGAAGAGCGCGGCGGCGCACAACACGAGAAGCACGGCGCCGCCGACGACGGCGCCGCGCGGCAAGTTCCGCCAGCGGCTCATGAGGCCGATGCTACGATGCCGCGCCGTGGAGATCGTGATCCCTGACGTCATGGAGAGGGTCGAGGCCTACCGGCGGCTGGCGGTGGAGCTCGCGTCGGTGCTCGAAGGCGTGGATGATCCGATCACCTCGATGGCGACGGCGGCCTGTCTGATCCATCGCGCGCTGCCGGCCGCGAGCTGGACCGGTTTCTATCGCGTCGTGGCGCCGGGGCTGCTGCGCGTCGGGCCGTATCAAGGGCCGCTCGGTTGCCTCGAGATCCCTTTCGACCGCGGCGTCTGCGGCGCCGCGGCGCGCACCCGCACTGTCCAGCTCGTTCCCGACGTCCACGCCTTCCCCGGCCACATCGCCTGCGACGAATCCGCGCGCTCGGAAATCGTCGTCCCCATTCTCGATCGCACCGGCGCGCTCGTCGCAGTCCTGGATATCGATTCGCACGAGATTGCGGCGTTCGATGAGATCGATCGCGACGGGTTGCTTCAGATTACGGAAGTCCTTCGCTCACACATATAAGAAGAAAGAGGGCACCGCGCGGGGCGGATAGTGCCGCGTGAGATGCCGGGCCACCCGGCCCGGCACATCACGCGGCGCCATGACTCGAATCTCTGAAGTGACGTCGCCCCCGCCCACACGCAACGACGCCTCCTTGTCATCCTGAGTGAAGCGAAGGATCTGGGCGGGGGCCTTCGCGCCACCCTGCCCCCAGATCCCTCGCTCACGCTCGGGATGACATAGGCAGGGGCTCCACCACCGGTTCTAGGGCCCGCAGGATCTCTGGAGCGCCGGGCGCTCCGTCCGCTCCCCCTGGCAGTCCACCGTGCGAGGCGCCGGAGCCACCGCGGTGTTTGCTGGCAACCCGCCCCTGTACCAGCACGCGAAGCGCGGACACAAAGGAGCGCCCGGCGCGGAGGAGACCTGCGGGACCCCACACCGGAACGGCCGCAGCAAGAAGGGCGGGCGGGGGGAAATTAGTGATTAGTTGCTCTCCCGCATCCGCGGGTCGAGCCAGGCGTAGGCGAGGTCGGTGGCCAAGTTCACCAGCAAGTAGGTCCAAGCGATCAGCAGCACACCACCTTGGACGAGCGGGTAATCGCGCAGCCTGATCCCCTCGATCAGCAATCTCCCCAATCCCGGCCAGGAAAACACCGTCTCCGTCACGATCGCCCCGGTTAGCAGCGCCCCGAACTGCAGCGCCGCCACCGTCAGCGCCGGCACCAGCGCGTTGCGCAGCGCGTGCACCACCACCGCGCGCGCCCGCGACACCCCCTTCGCCAACGCCGTCGCCAGATACGGCCGCCCCAGCTCCTCCGCCACCGACGCCCGCACCAGCCGCGTCAACAGCGCCGACAGCCCCGCCCCCAGCGTTACCGCCGGCAGCACCAGGCTCGCGACCCCCTCCCGCCCCGACACCGGCAGCCATCCGAGCTGCACCGAGAAGAGCAGGATCAACATCGGCCCGAGCCAGAAGTTCGGCAGCGCCACCCCGAGCACCGCTACCGCGCGCGACACGTGGTCCGCCGCCCGCCCGTGGTGGAAGGCAGCGAGCGTGCCGAGCGGCAGCGACAGCGCCAGCGCCACCAGCATCGCCGCGCAGGCCAGCTCAAGCGTCGCCGGCAGGTGCGCCAGGAGCACCGCCGTCACCGGCTCGCCGGAGTGGAGCGAGGTGCCGAGGTCGAAGCGGCCGAGCCCGCCGAGGAAGGCCAGGTACTGCTCGCCCAGCGGCCGGTCGAGCCCCAGCTCGGCGCGCAGCGCCGCGACGTCGGCGGCTTGCGCGCCCTCGCCGAGCATCACCTCCACCGGGTCGCCAGGGATCAGGTGGAGCAGCGAGAAGACCAGCGTCGCGACCAGCAGCGCGATCGGCAGCATCTGCGCCAGGCGGCGGAGGAGGTAGCGGCTCATGGCCCCCTCCTAGACAAGCCCGAGCTGCCGGGCCAGATACGACAGCGCCTGCCGCGAGAGCCCCAGCCGCCGCGCCGCCGCGGCGCGGTTGCCGCCCTCCTCCGCCAGCGCGTCCTCCACCAGCTTGCGGCGGAAGGCGTCCACCCGGCGGTGGTAGTCGGACGGTCCATCCGCCGTCGCGCCGCTCCCGTCGCTCGCCCCCGCCGCCGCCGGCAGCTCCAGGTGCTCGGGGAGGATCGGCCCGCCGCCGGCCAGCGCCGCGGCCACCGCCAGGACGTTGCCCAGCTCGCGCACGTTGCCCGGCCAGCGGTGCGCCCGGAGCGCGCTCCGCGCCGCCGGCGAGAGGGCCGGCGCCGGGTCCGGCGCCGCCTGCTTGGCGAGGAAGTGCTCGGCGAGGAGCAGCACGTCGTCGCCGCGCGCGCGCAGCGGCGGCAGCTCGACGCTCGCCACCTTCAGGCGGTAGAAGAGGTCCTCGCGGAAGCTGCCGTCGCGCACCCGCGCCGCGAGGTCGCGATGGGTGGCCGCCACCACCCGGACGTCCACCTTGCGCGCCAAGCTCTCGCCGACGCGCCGCACCTCCCCCTCCTGGAGCACGCGCAACAGCATCCCCTGTGCCGCCGGCGGCAGGTCGCCGATCTCGTCGAGGAAGACGGTGCCGCCCTGCGCCGTCTCGAAGACGCCGGCGCGGTCGCGGTCGGCGCCGGTGAAGGAGCCGCGCACGTGGCCGAAGAGGTCGGAGAGGAGGAGGGCCTCGGAGAGGGCGGCGCAGTTGACCGCGACGAAGGGCGCGCGGGCGCGCGGCGAGAGGCGGTGGACGAGCCGCGCCGCCAGCTCCTTGCCGGTGCCGCTCTCCCCCTGCACCAGGACCGCGAGCGGCGTGGCGGCCAGCTTCTCCAGGCGCGCCACCGCGGCGAGCAGCGCGGGGCTGCGGCCGGCGATGCCGCCGCGGCCGGCGGCGAGGTGGGAAGCCGCGGGCGGAGTGCGGCCCGCGGCATGGCGGCGGCCGTCGCCGTCCAGCTCGCGGCGGGCGAGGGCGAAGAGCGCCGCCAGCACCTCGTCGACCGCCGGCGCGCGCAAGGTGAGCCGGCCGCCGCCGGCCTCGGCCGAGAGCGCCTCCGCTCCACCGGCGCCGGCCGCCAGCACGCTCTTCTCGCCGTCGCTGTCGTCATCGCCGTCGCGCGTCCAGCACAGCTCGGCCTCCGGATGCCCGGCCTCGGCGAGGAGGCGCGGCCAGGACGCGCCGATCTCGGCACGCTCGCCGTCGCGCGCTTCCAAGTACGTGGCGAGCGCGCGCCAGGGCTCGGGGTGCCGCCGCTCCAGCCGCTCGGCCGGCAGGCCGGCGCCCACCTCGCGCAGCGCCGCCACGGCGCGCCGCACCCAGTGCGGCGGCGCGCAGCCGGGGAGGAGCAGCTCGGCGTCGAAGACCAGCCGCGCGGCGCGGAAGGGCTCGAGGGCGCCGAGCGCGTCCCATTCCGGCGCCGGCACGGCCCGCCCTTCGAGCAGCGCCTGCCAGAGCGGCGCGAGCGGGCTCCCCGCCGCCTCGCGCAGCGCCTCCTCGCGCCGGCCGGCGTGCGCCCAGAGCGCCGGCCGCTCCTCCGGCTCGAGCTCGGCGCGGGCCTCGGCGGTGGTCTCCGCCAACTCGGCCGCGGCCTCGTCGGCCCGGCCGAGCCAGCCGAGGGCGCGCGCCGCCAGCACCCGCAGCTCGGCGCGCCGCCAGTCCGAGCCCTGGCGGTCCAGCTCGGCGAGCTGCCCGCGGCACAGGGCGAGCGCCGCAGCCGGCCGCCCCTGCGCCAGCTCGAGGCGCACCCAGAGCTCAATGTCGTGGGTGAGGCCGCGCAGGTTGCCGGCGAGGCGGTTCGCCGCCGTCGAGCGCTCCAGCACCTCGCGCACACCGGCGAGCCGCCCGCGCCGCACCCGGACCTCCGCCAGGTTGTAGAGCGCCAGCGTCGTCTGCCGCGGGCCGTCGCCGCCGGCCAGGAGGCGCGCTGCGTGGCGGAAGGCCCGCTCGGTGCCGGCGAGGTCGCCGGCCTGCGCGCGCGCCAGCCCGAGGTCGTTCCAGAGGCCGGCCGCCTCGTGGGGCGAGAGCCGCCGCCGCGCGGCGAAGGCGCGCGTCAGGTGCGCGACGGCGGCGGGCCCGCCCGCCGGCTGCCGGAATGCCCGCAGCGCCGCGACGTGGTGCCAGCGCCAGGCGAGGGCCGGCTCGTCGAGCGCCGCGCGTGCCGCCTCCAGGTGGCGGTCCATCGCCGCGGCGTCCCGCCGGTCCCAGGCCGCCTCGGCGGCCACCAGCTCGGCGCGCTGCGCGAGCGGCGGCCCGGCCTCCCGTCCGGCGGCGAGCGCCCGCTCCACCCAGCGCGCCGCGCGCTCCGGCTCGGCGCTGTTGGCGAGGACGCGCGACGCGATCTCGGCGAGGTCCACGAGCTCGTCCGGCCCGAGCGGGGCGTCCTCCAGGCGGCGGAGCGCGGCCCGCGCCGCGCCCAGCCGGCCGAGCCGCGCCTGGCAGCGGAGGCGGAGGCCGCGCTCCTCTGCCGACCGGGGCGGGCGTCCCCGCCAAGCGGCGAGGGCGGCGCGCGAGCGGCCGGCGCGAGCGAGGGCGGCGGGCTCGCGCCCATCCGCCGCCTCCCAGGCGGCGCGCGCGTCCGGCGACCCGAGGAGCGCCGCCAGCGCCGCGCGGTCGGGCCCGCCGGCGAGGAGGGCGCGGCGGAAGCGCGCCGGCCCGGCGAGCCAAAGCTGAACCGTGCCGTTCAGCGCGTGCTCGGCGGCGAGCGCCAGCCGGGCCTCGCCGAACGGCGCACCCCAGAGGAAGGGCGCCGCCTCCAGCACCTGCCCCACCGCCGCGTCGGGCGCGAGCGGCACGAGCCCCTGCCGCCAGGGCTCGAGCAGGACGCGGGCGGCACGCCGCGCCTCGCCGCGGCCGGCGATCGACTCGCCCGCTCCAAAGAGCGACGCCAGCAGCTCGCGCAGCAGCTCCTGCGGCAGGCGCCGCGACTTGCCGGGACCGGCGCCGGCGACGACGAGCCGGCCGGCCGGAGCGACCGCGGCGCTGCGCCAACCATCGTGCAACGCCCAGCCGGCGTGCCGGAGGTGCGCGAGGAGGGCCGCCCCCTGGAGGAGGAGCGCCAGCCGCTCGCGGTCGGTGAGGCGGGCGTCGGCGAGCGACAGTGCGCCCGGCGCCGGCACCAGCGACGGGTGCCGCAGCTCGACGGCGGGCGCGTGGACGCTCATCGGACGGTGGTTTGCGCGCGCTTCTCTACGCCAGTGCGCAAACGCCGTCAAGCGCGGGCGCCGCCCGGAATCAGCGGGTTGCGCCGCGCGGCGAGCGGGTTCGGGCATTCAGTTGCCTTGAGCGGCAACGAGCAGCGCGGTGAGGTCGCGCCAGAAGCCGGGATAGGACTTGGCGACGACGTGCGGATCGGCGATCGCGATCCCCGGCCGGCGGAACCCGACGAGCGCCATGCTCATGGCGATCCGGTGGTCGCCGTGCGGGTCGATCGTCACCGGCGCCGAGGGGAGGTCGACCGGCAAGCGGTCGGCCCAGACCCCCGCGATCGTCAGGCCGTCCGCGCGCTCCTCGACCGGCACGCCCGCCGCCGCGAGCTGGCCGGCCATGGCGCGCAGGCGGTCGCTCTCCTTGAGGCGCAAGTGCGGCACGTTGCGGATGCGCGTCGTGCCGCGGGCGAAGGGGGCGAGCGCAGCGACCGTCGGCACCTGGTCGGGCATCGCGGCGAGGTCGGCGTCGGCGGCGACGAGGGCGCCGCCGGGAGTGCCGCGCACGCTCACCTCCTCCTCGCCGCGCCACTCGACCGCCGCGCCCATCCGCGACAGGAGGTCGAAGAAGCCGCGGTCCCCCTGGGCCGAGCCGCGCGGCAGGCCGGCGAGGACGACCTCGCCGCCGGTGAGCGCCGCCGCCGCCGCCGGGTAGCAGGCGGCGGAGAAGTCCCCTTCGACGCGCAGGCGGCCGGCGCGCAGCGTCGACGGGTGGACGACCAAAGCGTGGCTGGAGGGCCGCTCCACGCGGCCGCCGAACTGCGCGATTGCGGCCAGCGTCAGATGCAGGTAGGGCTCGGAGGTGAGGGCCGCGACCTCCACGCTCACGAGCCCTGGCGCCCGGAGCGCCGCCATGAGCAGCGCGGAGAGGAACTGGCTGGAGGCGCTCGCGTCGAGGATCGTCTCTCCTCCACCCAGCGTCCCTCCCTCGATCCCGAGTGGCGCATACCCTTCCTGTCCCAGGTAGCGGATGCGGGCACCCAGCCGCTGGAGGGAATCGACCAGCGGCCCGACCGGCCGCTCGCGCAGGCGCGGCACGCCGTCGAGGCGCCAGTTGCCGGGCAGTGCGGCCAGCGCCGCGGTGAGGAACCGGAGCATCGTCCCGGAGGCGCCGCAGTCGATCGCCGCGGCGGCAGGCAGCGGTCCCGGGGTGAGCCGCCACTCGTCCTTCTCTTTCTCTACCCGGAATCCGCAAACCGCCAGCGCCGCGAGGAAGGCGGCCGTGTCCTCGGCCTCCAACGGCCGCTCGATCGTCGCCGACGCGCCGGCGAGGAGCGCCAGGTTCAGGTAGCGGTTGGTGAGGCTCTTGGACGGCGGGACGGCCAGCCGGCCGCGGGCGACCCGGCCGGCGGGGACTGCGAAAGGCTCAGTCGACCTCGAGGGTGAGGCCGTCATAACCGAAGTGCACGCCGGCCGGCAGCGGCACGGCGGGCGCGTCGTGGTCGATGTCGTGGGCCAGGTGGGTCAGGAAGGTGCGCTCGGCGCCGATGCGCGCCGCCGCCGCGGCCGCCTCGTCGACGGTGAAGTGGGTGGGGTGCGGGCGGTAGCGCAGGGCGCCGAGGACGAGGGTGCGCACGCCTTCGAGAAGCCGGAAGCTCTCTTCCGGGATGCGGCTGCAGTCGGTGACGTAGGCGAAGTCGCCGAGCCGGTAGCCGTAGACCTCGAGCTCGCCGTGCCAGACGGGGACGGGCACGATGCGCCGCCCGAGGAGGTCGAAGGGCTCGCGCACTTCGACGAGGTCGAGGACGGGCTTGCCGCCCCCCTCCTGGCCGTCCTCGAAGGCGTAGGCGAAGTAGCGGCGGAGCATGGCGAGGGTGGGGGCGGAGGCGTAGCAGCGGATGGCGGTGCGCTGGCGGAAGTTGAAGATTCGGAGGTCGTCGAGGCCGAAGACGTGGTCGGCGTGGGCGTGGGTGAAGAGGACGGCGTCGACGCGGTTGACGCCGTAGCGGAGGGCCTGCTCGCGGAAGTCTGTGGGCGTGTCGACGAGGGCGACGCCGTGCTCGAGCTCTAGGCGGAGGCCGGCGCGCCAGCGTTTGTTGCGGGGGTTGTCGGAGGTGCAGACGGAGCAGGTGCAGCCGATGACGGGGACGCCGGTCGAAGTGCCGCTTCCCAGCATCGTGACCCGCATCGGCTGATTGTAGCGAAGGGTGTTGCCGGGCGGCCGGCGGCGGGGGACCCTGGCGGGGACCGGCGCGCGCGTTAGTGGACTTCTTGATCTGAGGCGCGCGCCTGCGCTCCGCTGCGCGTCGGATCGCTTGGCGACTGCGAAGGGAGTTGCCAGCGCTTGCGGAGAGCTCCCCGCCAGGGTCCCCCGCCGCCGGCCGCCTGCACCGTCCGTGGCCTACGGCGCTGCTGGTGCCCTGTCATCCTGAGCGAAGCGAAGGATCTGGGCGGGGGAACCTACACCCACTCGATTTGGTGCGAGTGAAACCACGCATCCAGAAGGCGAACCTCACCACCTTTCACCTGCCAAGTCTGCGGCTCGTGGAAGTGCCCCAGGAGCAGAGTGTCGTGGCCTTCGGAGAGGCGGCGCTCGGCGTAGGTGCGGATGGCGGCTTCGGGGAGAGCGGCCTTGTGCTTGAAGTTGGTCTTCGAGAGCTTCCGCTCGGTCTTCTCGACGACGCGTTGGGCGAAGCGGCGGGGGGTGCGGAGGACGAGGAGGCGGGAGAGGCGGCTCTTGGAGAGGGCGCGCCAGGCTAGGTACTGGAGGTCGCGGTCGTTGAGGCCGTCGCCGTGGACGGCTAGGTAGCGGCGGCCGGCGCTCTCGAAGGCGACCTCGGAGCCGATGGTGTCGAAGGCGTCGGCGTACGGGCTGCTCGCGAGGAAGAAGTCGCGGTTGCCTTCGATGTAGTGGACCGGGATGCCGCGGGCGCGGACGCGGCGGAGGGCGGCGACGACCTCGGCGATGCCGGCGGTCTCGAACTTGCGCGAGCCGACCCAGGCCTGGAAGAGGTCGCCGAGAAGGACCAAGCGGTCGCAGCGCTCCGGCTGGAGGGAATCGAGCTGCTCGACCAGCGGCCCGGGCGGGCCGCCCGGCCCTCCGAGGTGGGCGTCGGCGATGAGGGCGGTGGGCACCTTTACTCCCGCCGGAGGAAGCCGTTCATGGACGCGGCGGAGGGAACCTCTGAGCGAGCGCTGGCAATCCCACGGCAGGCGGTTGCCGAATCGGCGCGAAGCGAAGCGGAGGCGCGCGACCTCCTCCGGCCGTCCGGCTTTCGCGCGCCGTTTCCCGTAGCCGCGTCCATGAACGGCTTCCGGGTCACACGATGGACAGCTTCGGCCGCAGCTCCTCCTGGCGCGCCACCTCGGCGACGACCGCGCTCGCGACGTCGCGGAAGGCGGCGGCGTGCGGGCCGTCAGGCTCGGCGACGACGATCGGCACGCCGGCGTCGCCGCCCGCCACGATCTTGGGGTCGAGCGGGATGCTGCCGAGGAAAGCGGTGCCGAGGAGCTCGGCGGTGCGCCGGCCGCCGCCGGACTTGAAGATGTCGGTCGACTGGCCGCAGTGCGGGCAGACGAAGGTCGCCATGTTCTCGACGATCCCCACCACCGGCACGTTGACCTTCTTGAACATCGCCAGCCCCTTGCGGGCGTCGATCAGCGCCACGTCCTGCGGTGTGGTGACGATCACCGCGCCGGAGAGCGGGATCTTCTGGGTGACCGTAAGCTGCGCGTCGCCGGTGCCCGGGGGCAGGTCGATCACCAGGTAGTCGAGCTCGCCCCACATCACGTCGCCGAGCATCTGCTCGATGGCGCGCATGACCATCGGGCCGCGCCAGATGACCGGCGTGTCCACGTCGAGGATGAAGCCGAGCGACATGACCGTCACGCCGTGCTTGTCGAACGGGCGGATGCGGTTGCCCTCGACGAACGGCCGCTCGTTGATGCCGAACATCATCGGCATCGAGGGGCCGTGGATGTCGGCGTCGAGGAGGCCGACGCGGTGGCCGAGCTTGGAGAGCGCCACCGCCAGGTTGGCGGCGACGGTCGATTTCCCCACCCCGCCCTTGCCGCTCGCCACCGCCACCACGTAGCGCACCTCAGGGATGAGCTGCGGGTCCTGCGCGATCGCCCGCTGCGCCGCCTCCTCGCGCGGCGGGTGGCGCGTGACGTTCAAGCCCACGCGCGCGCCGCTGACGCCGGGGAGCGCGCGCACCGCCCGCTCCACCTCGCCGCGCACCTGCTCGGCGGCCTCGGGCTTCTGCGTCGCGAGCTGGAGGTCCACCTCGACCTCGCCGCCCCGCGCCTCCACCCGCTGCACGAAGCCGAAGGAGACGATGTCCCGCGTCATGCCCGGGTACTTCACTCCCTTGAGCGCCTGCCAGACGCGGTCTTCGAGCTCGTTCGCCATGTCACGAAGGGTAGCGCAGACCCGCCAGCTCGGCCACCCGCCTCCGCACCTCCTCCATCAGCTCCCCCTTCCGCCGCACGCCGAACTCGGCCGGCTCGATGGGCGCGCCGTAGCGCACGACGGCGGCGCCGGGGCGGATGACGACGCTGCGGCGCGGCTGGATCGCCCGCGTGCCGCTCACCCCGACCGGCACGATCGGCAGGCCGCTCTTGAGCGCCAGCAGGAACCCGCCGCGCTCGAAGGGCAGCAGCTCATCGGTGAACGAGCGGGTACCCTCCGGGAAGAGGAGGATCGAGGTGCCGGCGCGTAGGTGCGCCGCCGCGCCGCTGAAGGTCTGGCGGGCGCTCGAGCGGTCCGCGCGGTCGACCGGGATGTAGCCGGCGGCGGCGATCGCCCAGCCGAAGATCGGGACCTTGAAGAGGCTGCGCTTGGCGACCATGCGGAGCTGCCCCGGCGAGGTTCCGAGGATGAGGGGGATGTCGAAGAGGCTCTGGTGGTTGGCGAGGAAGACGTAGCGGCCCGCGGGGTCGATCGCCGGGTCCACCTCCGCCCGCACTCGCACCGCCGCCGCGGCCAGCAGACCGCGCGACCAGAGGCGCGCGACGAGGAAGGACCAGGTGCCGCGCGGCGGGATGAACGCGACCACGATGGCGATCGTCGACAGCACCGCCGTGCCGACCACCAGGAAGGCGTTGCCCGAGACCGTCGCCACCGCCGTGGCGAGGCGCGCGGCGAGCGTCCGGCGCGGGCTGTCGGGAGGCACGGGCGCGCATTCTCTCACCGCCGGGAGGTCGATTGGCTTGCGGGTTGCCCCGCCGGAGCGGGCGGTCGATTGGCTCGTGGGTTGCTAAGCTCCTTGCCCAATGGGCCTTCCCGCGCGCTTCGCGCGCCGCTTCCGCTTCCTCCGACTGCTCCGGCTCTCGCTGGTCGCCGGGGCGCTCTACGACGCCGGGTTCGCGCTGCTCCTGGCGGTGCGGCCGGACCTCCCGGCCTCCTGGCTCGACCTCCCCCTGCCCGGGGAGCGCTTCTACCTCTGGACGCTGGCCGTCCTCCTCGCCATGCTCGCCGCGCTCTACCTGGAGGCGGCGCGCGACCCGCGCCGCTACAGCGCGGTGATCGCGGTGGCGATCGGCGGCCGCCTGCTCGCCAGCCTCATGTTCCTGGCGGTGGCCCTGCCCCGCCCGGACCTCGCCGGGCTGCTGCCGCTGTCGGCGGTGGACGGCGCCTTCGCCCTCGGCCACGCCCTCTTCTGGTGGCCGATCCGCTCGTGACGGCGCGCCTCTTCGCGGAGCGCACCGGCGAGCTGGCGATCCTGACCGGGCGCGCCTTCGCCGCCATGGTCCGCCCCCCTACGACTGGCGGGAGTGGTTCCGGCAGATGGAGCAGATCGGCGTCCGCTCGCTCGGGGTGGCCAGCATCACCACGATCTTCACCGGCATGGTGCTGGCCCTGCAGACCGCCTACAGCCTGCCGTCGCTCGGTATCAAGTACTACATCGGCTCGGTGGTGTCGAAGTCGCTGGTGCGCGAGCTGGGGCCGGTCTTGACCGCGCTCATCGTCGGCGGGCGGATCGGCGCCGGCATGACCGCCGAGATCGGCACCATGAAGGTGACCGAGCAGATCGACGCCCTGCGCTCGATGGCCGCCAACCCGATCAAGAAGCTGGTCGTCCCGAAGCTCGTCGCCACCCTGGTCATGGTGCCGGCGCTGACCATGATCGGCGACTTCCTGGGCATCCTCGGCGGGCTCGTCGTGGCGCGGGTGCAGCTCGGCCTGCCCGCCGGGCTGTACCTCAACGACGTCCTCGACTCGCTCACCTTCGGCGACATCTTCTCCGGCCTCGGCAAGGCGCTCTTCTTCGCCTACTTCATCGCCATCGTCGGCTGCTACAATGGCCTCACCACGCAGGGGGGGGCCGACGGGGTCGGCCGCGCCACGACGAACACCGTGGTGCTGGCGGCGATCCTGGTCCTCGTCGCCGACTTCTTCCTCACCAAGCTCTTCTATCTCGTCGCCTGAATCGCCGCGGAGGTCCGGTCCTTGCAGGAAGCGCTCTACCAAGTCCGCGGTTTGGTCAAGCGGTACGGCCGGCGGACGGTCCTCGACCGCGTCGACTTCGACGTCGCGCGCGGCGAGTCGCTGGTCATCCTGGGGCGGTCGGGGAGCGGCAAGAGCGTGACGCTGCGGCAGCTCAACGGCCTCGAGAAACCGGACGCCGGCACCATCGACTTCGACGGGCAGACGATCTCCGCGCTGGAGGAACGGGAGCTCTTCGCGGTGCGGCGGCGGATCGGCATGCTCTTCCAGAGCGGCGCCCTGTTCGACTCGATGACCGTCTTCGACAACGTCGCCTTCCCGCTGCGCGAGCACAGCGGGCTCGAGGAGAAGGAGATCGCCGAGAAGGTGAAGCAGAAGCTCGAAGTGGTGAAGCTCAAGGGGGCGGAGCGGAAGATGCCCGCCGACCTCTCGGGGGGGATGAAGAAGCGGGTGGCCCTCGCCCGCGCGCTGGCCCTCGAGCCGGAGGTGATGCTCTTCGACGAGCCGACGACCGGGCTCGATCCGATGACCTCCGCCACCATCGGCAAGCTGATCCGCGGCATCCAGCAGGAGCTGGGGGTGACGGCGGTGGTGGTGACCCACGACCTGCACCTCGCCCGCGAGGTCGGGGACCGCGTCGGCTTCCTCACCCGCGGCCGCTTCGCCTTCCTGGGCGGCTGGGAGGAGGCGGACGGCACCCGCCATCCCGAGTTCGCGGCCTTCCTGGCCGGGCGCGAGGAGGACGAGGATGCGGCGTAAGGTCGGCCGCGAGCTGAAGGTGGGGTTGCTGGTGCTGGCGGCGGTCGCCGTGCTCGCCCTGAGCGTCTTCCTGATCGGCGACCGCAACAACCTCTTCGCGCGCAAGAACCGCTACTACATCGACTTCCAGAACGCCTCCGGGGTGCGCACCGGCAACCCGGTGCAGCTCAACGGCGTCGACGCCGGCACGGTCGAGGACGTGGTGCTCCCCGAGGACCCGGCCAAGCGCTTCATCCGCGTCTGGATCACCGTCGAGAGCCGCTACGCCGACCGCGTGCGGGCCGACACGCGGGCGCGCATCAAGACGCTCGGCCTCCTCGGCGACAAGTACATCGAGCTCACCTCCGGCTCGCAGGGGCTGCCGCCGGTGCCCGAGGGCGGGCGGATCGAGCCCGCCGCGGCGACCAACGTCGACGCCCTCCTCGCCTCGGGCGAGGACGTGATGGCGAACGTGGTGGAGATCTCCGCGTCGCTGTCGACGATCCTCGGGCGGATGGAACGCGGCGAGGGGCTCCTGGGCGAGCTCACCTCGGACTCCCCGGCCGGGCGCCAGCTCCGCGAGTCGATGGTCGGCACCTTCGAGACCGTCGAGCGGATCGCCGAGAAACTGGAGACCGGCAAGGGGCTCATGCCGCGGCTGCTCAACGACCCGGCGCTCTCCGACCAGTTCGCCGGCGCGGTGGACCGGCTGGAGGCCCTGATCGCGCAGGCGCAGAGCGGCCCCGGGCTCCTCCCCGGCCTGATCAACGACCCCCAGATGAAGGCCGAGTTCGACCAGACGCTGGCGAGCGCTCGCCAGGTGGTGCAGGACCTCCAGGAGTTCTCGACCAACCTGCAGTCCCAGGAGGGTCTCCTGCCGCGCCTGGTCAACGACGAGGCCTACGGCCGCGAGATGACCGACGAGCTGCGCGGCTTCGTGCGCAGCCTGAACGAGGTGGCCGACAAGGTGAACCGCGGCGAGGGCGCGGCCGCCAAGCTGATCAACGACCCGCAGATCTACGACGCCGTCAACGACATCCTGGTCGGCGTCGACGAGTCGCCGCTGCTGCGCTGGCTGATCCGCAGCCGGCAGAAGAAGGGGATCGAGAAGCGCTACGAGGACGCGCAGGGGCAGGGACGGGAGCCCGCCCCCGAGCCGCCGGGCGCGACGGAGCCGCCGCCCGCCGCGACCACCGAGCCGCCGCCCGGCCGATGAGCCACGTCCTGGTCACCGGCGGAGCGGGCTTCATCGGCTCCCACCTGGTCCGGCGCCTGCTCGGGCGCGGCGACCGCCTCACCGTCCTCGACGACTTCAACGACTTCTACGACCCGGCGCGCAAGCGGCGCAACGTCGAGCCCTTCCGCGGCCGCCCCGACCTGCGCATCGTCGAGGGGGACATCCGCGACGCCGCGCTGGTCGACGGTCTCTTCGCCTCCGGCCACTTCGACGCCGTCGTCCACCTGGCGGCGCGCGCCGGCGTGCGGCCGAGCCTCGCCGAGCCGATCCTCTACGAGGACGTCAACTGCATCGGCACCCTGCGTCTCCTCGAAGCGGCGCGGCGGCACGGCCCGGCGATCTTCCTCTTCGGCTCCTCCTCCTCGGTCTACGGCATCAACGAGAAGGTGCCGTTCGCCGAGGACGACCCGGTCGACAAACCGATCAGCCCCTACGCCACCACCAAGCGCGCCGGCGAGCTGCTCTGCTTCAACTACCACCACCTCTACGGCCTGCGCACCGCCTGCCTGCGCTTCTTCACCGTCTACGGGCCGGCGCAGCGGCCGGAGATGGCGATCCACAAGTTCACCGACCTGCTGGCGCGCGGGCAACCGGTGCCGATGTACGGCGACGGCGGCAGCCGCCGCGACTACACCTACGTCGACGACATCGTCGACGGCGTGGTGGCGGCGCTCGACCTCGCCCCCGGCTTCGAGATCGTCAACCTCGGCGGCGCCGAGACCACCGCGCTCGGCGACCTGGTGCGCTGGCTCGCCGAGGAGCTCGAGGTCGAGCCGCGGATCGAGCGCCTCCCCGAGCAGCCCGGCGACGTGCCGATCACCTACGCCGACGTGAGCAAGGCCGGCCGGCTCTTGGGATACGCTCCCAAGGTGCCGATCCGCGAGGGGCTGCGGCGGTTCGTTTCCTGGTACAAGGAACAGCAACCATGAACATCTGCGTCGTCGGCAGCGGCTACGTCGGCCTGGTCACCGGCGCCTGTCTCGCCGACTTCGGCATGCAGGTCGTGGGCGTCGACAAGGACGCCGCCAAGGTCGCGGACCTCCAACGCGGCGAGGTGCCGATCTACGAGCCGGGTCTGCGCACGCTGGTGCGCAAGAACATGGACGAAGGGCGCCTGCGCTTCTCGACCGAGCTCGCCCCGGCGATCGAGGAGGCGCAGGCGGTGTTCATCGCCGTCGGCACGCCGCCCCTGCCGAGCGGCGCCGCCGACCTGACCTTCATCCGCGAGGTCGCGACCTCGATCGCCGAGCACCTCAACGGCTACAAGGTCATCGTCACCAAGAGCACGGTCCCCATCGGCACCGGCAAGATGATCGAGGAGATCGTCAGGGAGGGGACGCGCGACCGCCACCGCTTCGCCGTCGTCAGCAACCCCGAGTTCCTGCGCGAGGGCTCGGCGATCGAGGACTTCCTGCAGCCCGACCGGGTGGTCATCGGGACGCGTGACCCGCGGGCGGTGCAGCTCATGCTCGACGTCTACTCGCCGCTCGCCGCCGCGCACGTGCCCTTCGTCATCACCGACGTCGAGAGCGCCGAGCTGATCAAGTACGCCTCGAACGGCTTCCTCGCCACCAAGATCTCCTTCATCAACGAGGTCGCCGAGCTGTGCGAGGCGCTGGGGGCGGACGTCGACGTCGTCGCCCGGGGGATGGGGCTCGACAGCCGGATCGGCCCCAGGTTCCTCGCCCCGGGCCCGGGCTTCGGCGGCTCCTGCTTCCCCAAGGACACCCGCGCCGCGGCGCAGATCGCCCGCGACCAGGGGCTGCGCTTCCGCATCATCGAGGCGGTGCTGGAGGTCAACGAGGCGACGCAGGAGCGGATGCTCGGAAAGATCCGCGGCGCGGTCGGCGAGCTCGCCGGCAAGACGATCGGGGTCCTCGGCCTCTCCTTCAAGCCCAACACCGACGACATCCGCGAGTCGCCGGCGCTGCCGATCGTGCAGGGGCTGCTCGACGCCGGCGCCGCGGTGCGCGCCTTCGACCCCGAGGCGATGGACGCCTGCCGCCTGCTGTTCCCCGCGGTCGTCTTCTGCGACGGCCCCTACGAGGCGGCCGAGGGGGCGGACGCGCTGGTGATCCTCACCGAGTGGAACCAGTTCCGGAAGCTGGTGCCGGAGCGGCTGCACACGGCGATGCGGCAGCCGCTGATCGTCGACCTGCGCAACCTCTACGAGCCGGAGCGCATGGCCGAGGAGGGGTTCCGCTACGTCTCGATCGGGCGCGCCGAAGGCCGCCCGAAGCCGGCCGGGGTGCAGAGCGTCGCCGAGGCGCGCTCATGAGCGGGCGTCCCTGGTCGGTCGTCACCGGCGGCGCCGGCTTCCTGGGCTCGCACCTCTGCGAGCGCCTCCTCGCCGAAGGGCGCCGCGTCCTCTGCGTCGACAACCTCCTGACCGGGCGCGAGGACAACGTCGCACATCTGCGCGACCGCTCCGACTTCCGCTTCCTGCGCCACGACGTCTCCGAGCCGCTCTGGCTCGACGAGGAGGTCGAGAACGTCCTCCACTTCGCCTCGCCGGCCTCGCCGATCGACTACCTCGAGCTGCCGATCCAGACCCTCAAGGTCGGCTCGCTCGGCACCCACAAGACCCTCGGGTTGGCCAAGGAGAAGCGCGCGCGGTACCTCCTGGCCTCGACCTCCGAGGTCTACGGCGACCCGCTCGTCCACCCGCAGCCGGAGAGCTACTGGGGCAACGTCAACCCGGTCGGCCCGCGCGGCGTCTACGACGAGGCCAAGCGCTTCGCCGAGGCGATGGCCATGGCCTACCACCGCGTCCACGGTCTCGACGTGCGGATCGTGCGCATCTTCAACACCTACGGCCCGCGCATGCGGCTGCGCGACGGGCGGGTGGTGCCGGCCTTCATCCAGCAGGCGCTGCAGGGCGAGCCGATGACCGTCTTCGGCGACGGCGGCCAGACCCGCTCCTTCTGTTACGTCGACGACCTCGTCGAAGGGATCTGGCGCCTCCTGGAGAGCGACCTCGAGGAGCCGTGCAACATCGGCAACCCGCACGAGATGACGATCCTCGAGTTCGCCGAGACGATCCGCGCCGCGGTGGGGAGCGCCTCGCCGATCGTCCACGAGCCGCTGCCGGTGGACGACCCCAAGACCCGCCGGCCGGACATCACGCTCGCCCGCGCCCGCCTCGGCTGGGAGCCGAAGGTGGCGCTCGCCGAGGGGCTCGAGACGACCATCGCCTACTTCCGGCGCGAGCTGGAGGGGCGGCGCGAGCAGGCGCCGCTAGAATCCGCCCATGTCCGCTGACCCGCCGGCGACCGTGCAGTGCGCGCGTTGCGGTCGGCCGGACGCGCCGGCGCTCGGACGGGCGCCGCTGCCGGGACCGCTGGGACGGGAGCTCCTGGAGCGGATCTGCGCCGACTGCTGGGGGGAGTGGCAGAAGGTCGAGGTGATGGTCATCAACGAGCTGCGCCTCAACTTCATGGACCCCAACTCGCAGACCATCCTCGACCAGCAGCTGCGGCAGTTCTTCCTCCTCGACGGGCCGGCCGGCGGCGCGCCGGGGCTCCCCGTCACTCCCTGACCCCGAGCCCGTGAAGCCGGAGCCGAGCGAGCGGCCGCGCCTCCCGCGCCGCCTCCTGGTCCGTTTCCTGTTCCTCATCGCCATCGTCGGCGGCGGCTTCGCGGCCCTGCGCTGGACGCCGCTCGCCGACCAGCTCTCCGCCGAGGCGATCCTTCGCACCTTCGAGCGGCTGCGAGAGAGCTGGTGGGCGCCGGCGGCGCTGGTGGCGAGCTACGTCCTGCTCTGCCCGCTCGGCGTGCCGGCGGCGCCGATGATGATCGCCGGGGGTGTCGTCTTCGGCACCCTCTGGGGGTGGGCGTGGAGCTTCCTAGGGACGGTCCTGGCCGCCGCCGTCACCTACCTGCTCGGGCGCGTGCTGGGGCGGGAGTTCGTGGCGCACCTCTTCGGGCGGCGCCTCAAGCGCGTCGAGCGGGCGATCGCCCGCCGCGGCTTCTGGAGCCTCGTCGGGGTGCGCTTCATGCCGCTGCCGTTCGCGGTGGTCAACTACGGCGCCGCGCTCGCCGGGGTGCCGTTCGGTCTCTACCTGGCGACGAGCGCGCTGGGGCTCCTCCCCGCCACCCTCTTCTTCACCTACTTCTCCGCCACCCTCGCCGCCGCCGCCGGCCCCGAGCGCTCCGCGGTCATGATCCAGCTCGTCGCCGCCTCCGTCCTCCTCATCGCCCTCTCCATGGCCCCCCACGCCTGGAACGCCTTCAAGCGGCGGAAGCGCTACCGGGAGATCAGGCAGCGGCGCGGCGACCGACAACGGGTCTGACGGCGTAGACTCGAGCCGGGGGGTGGACCGATGAAACCGGACGACCTCGGGGCGCAAGGGCTCGGTGACGAGGACCGCGCCTACGCCGGATCGCGCTTCGCGGACGTGCGCGAGGCCCTCTTCGCCAATCCCTATCAGAAAGTGTGGGGCGGCGCCGGCGAGCCGCCGCTGCCGGTCTACGACGTCACCCTGTCGCGCGTCCTGCGCGGCGTGCTGCCGTCCGGGCGCCCCTATCCGTTCCTGCGGGCCAGCGAGCGCACCGTCGATTCGAACGCCGACCTGCGCCCGGGGCCGGACGGCAAGGGGTTTCGCCGGCTGCTGCACCCGAACGGCGTCTGCCTCACCGGGCTCTGGGAGATCACCGAGGAGAGCGGCTACTCGGGCTACTTCCGCCAGGGCAGCCGCGCGCTGGCGGTGGGGCGCTACTCCACCTGCTGCACCGAGACCCGGCGCGGCCACACGCGGTCGCTGGCGCTGGTCGGCAAGCTCTTCCCCACCACCGACCCGCAGCACGCCGAGCCGCTGCGCACCGCCAACTTCATCACCCAGGAGGACTTCGGCGGCGAGCGCACCGACTTCATCAACGACGCGGAGCTGCGCAACGCCCCTGACACTCGCGCCTGGCGGCGCGGCGCCGGGGTGCCGGTCTTCCTCGTGACGGGGGCGGTCCTGATGAAGGCCGACCGGGAGCCCGCGCACCGCCAGCTCTACGCCGTCGCCGAGCTCGGCAAGCCCGCCGGCGAGCCGACGCGGGCGCCCACCTTCATGCGCCTCCTCGTCGCCCCCGACCAGCCGCGGATCGCCGGCGACGGCCTGGACTTTCGCGACGAGGTGCTGGCCCAGATCTACGACCGCGGCGACCCGACGCCGCGCCGCACCCTCGCCTTCGACATCGAAGTGACGGACGACGGCGCGGTCCGCGGCACGCCGCTCTTCCAGCGCCGCACCTTCGAGAACTGGCGCCGCCTCGGGAAGCTGACCTTCGACCGCGCCGTCGCCTCGTATAACGGCGACTTCGTGATCCACTTCAACCACCCCACCTGGCGCGACGACCGCAACGACCCCGCGACCGCCACCCGCGTGGGCGGCCGCAAGGCGCGGAAGCGCGGGCACTGATACGCTTCCGGTCGGAGTGCTGAATCCCCAGGAGGCGAGGGACCGATGGGCCTGACGTTCGTCAAGCTGAGAGTGGCCAACCCCGCCGATCCTTCGCGCGCGATCGAAGAGACCTTCCTGGTCGATTCCGGAGCCGTCTATTCCCTGGTGCCGCGGAGCGAGCTCGAGAAGATCGGCATCGAGCCCCACTCCCGCCGCAGTTTCATCCTCGCCAACGGCGAGAGGATCGAGCGGGAGATCGGCAGCGCCATCTTCGAGTACCAAGGCCAGCGCGGCGACTCGCTGGTGATCTTCGGCGAGGAGGGCGACAGCCCGCTGCTGGGAGCGACGACCCTGGAAGGCTTCGGCCTGATCCTCGACCCCTTCCGCCGTGAGCTGAAGCCGCTGCCGATGCTGCTGGCGTGAAAGGAGGCGCCCGATCATTCACGAGCCTCTGGACGAGTGGCCCGCCGAGTTCCGCGCCTGCCTGGGGGCGTGGTCCGGCGAGATCCCGCGGCTCAAGCAGCAAGAGCCGCGCGACCCGTTCGCATGATGCTCTGCTAGCGACAGCCGACCCGCTACTCGCATCGACGGCCGCAGGCGCGGAAGTAGCGCCCGCCCGCGCTAGCGCGGCGCGAGGGCGCCGCGGACGACCCGCTCGGCGACGGCGCGGCCGAGGGTGAGGCCCGCGTCGGTGGCGAAGCGGAAGTGCCAGCCGAGCCGCACCCGCGAGTCGGCGCACTCGGCGGCGGCGGCGCGGAAGCGGGGGAAGGAGCGGGTTGGCATCTCGGGCGGCGCGGTGCGCGTCGCCATGGTGAAGGCGACGCCGTCGCCGAGGACGTGCTCGAGCACCGCGAAGGTGGCGGCGCAGCCCGCGCCGTGGGCCGACGGGTACTCCGGGTGGGGCGGCGTGGCGAGCAGCGGCTCCCACTCCGGGTCGGGCGCCGTGGCGGGGTTGCCGTCGGCCTCCGCTTCGCGGATCGCGGTGTACGGCCGCCAGAGGTTGTACTCGTACTTCGCGTCCCAGACGGCGACGTAGGCGTCATGCAGCGCCGTGTTGAGCAGGGCGAAGAGGCGCGCGGCCTGCCACGCGTCCAACCCGCGGCGCCCGGCGAGCTCCCGCACCAGCCGGTTGACCGCCGTCTCGGAGAACTCCATCCACCAGCGCGCGTAGCCGGACTGGTCGGCGGTGCGCGCGGCGCTCGCGCGCGCCCCGTGCTCCTTGACCTCGGCGTAGGCCGCCGCGTACTCGGCGCTCGCGAGCGGCGGCGGCGCCGGCGGCCGCAGCTCGTCCGGCCGCGCGAGCGCCAGGGGCTTGGCGAAGCGGAAGCCGGGCTGGAGCATGAAGCCGTTCCAGGACGGCGTCGTCTGGTAGGCACCCGCCCCGCGGGCGAAGACGTACGTCCCCTCGACGTCCCAGCCGTCGTCGCGGCGCAGGCCGAGGAGGGCGGCGGCGCTGCGCCCTCCGAGCGCGACGCCGCGCGCTTCGGCCTCGCCGTCGGGGACCCGCGCCAGCCACGAGGCGAGCGCGGCCGCCAGGTCCTGCCGCGCCGCCGGGTAGTGCGCGGCGAGGACGTCGTGCGCCGCCTGCGCGGCCGCGGCGATCGGGTCCGCCGCCGCGTCGGTGGCGAGCGGCGCGTACTGCGCAAAGCGCGGCTCCACGGCGTTGAGGGCGTCGTGCATCGCCAGGTGCATCAGCGCGGGGGCGCGCACCGGCTTGAACACCGGTGCCCTCTCCTCGGCGAAGGCGAGCTCGTTCGCCAGGTCGTTCCAGGCCGTGACGACCGCGGCGTCGCGGCCGACAGGCGGGCCTGCGGCGGCCGCCGGCGCGTGCACGGCGAGCAGCGTGAGCGGGAGCGCAATGAAGGTCTTCATGGAGCCGGACTGTAGGATCGTGCCGTGGCGACTGGCCATGACCGAGCGTCCGGTTCGCTTGCCGCCGCGTCCGGCGCGGACGTGCTCTCGGAGGTGCTGCGCACGGTCCGCCTGACCGGCGCGCTGTTCTTCATCGTCGACGCCTCGACGCCGTGGACGGCGGCGGTGCCGGCCGGCGCGGCGGTCCTGCCCGTCCTGCTCCCGGGCGCCGACCACCTGATCTCGTACCACATCGTCACCGAGGGGGGCTGTTGGGGCGAGGTGGCGGGCGAGCCGCCCGTCCGGCTGGAGCCGGGCGACGTCGTCGTCTTCCCGCACGGCGACCCCTACCAGCTGGCGAGCGCGCCGGAGCTGCGCGACGAGAGCGGCCCCGAGGCGGTCCTGAGCTTCTTCCGCTGCATGCTCTGCGGCGAGCTGCCCCTGGTCGTCGAGGAAGGGGGCGGTGGCGACGGGCGGATCGGCGTCGTCTGCGGCTTCCTGGGCTGCGACGCGCGCCCGTTCAACCCGGTCCTCGCGGCGCTGCCGCGGCTGCTCCACGTGCGGCGCGGTGCGGGCGCCGCCGACCGGCTGAGCGCCCTGATCGAGCTGGTGATCGGCGAGTCGCGCGAGCCGCGCGCCGGCGGCGAGTGCGTGATCCAGCGCCTGGGCGAGCTGATGTTCGTCGAGGTCGTGCGGCAGTACCTCGCCGATCTGCCGGCCGGCGGCCGCGGCTGGCTCGCCGGCCTGCGCGATCCGGTCGTCGGCCGGGCCCTGGCGCTGCTCCACGCGCGCCCGGCGGAGCCTTGGACCCTGGGCGGGCTGGCGAAGGACGCAGGAGTCTCGCGCACAGCGCTGGCCGAGCGCTTCGCCGCGCTGGTCGGCCAGCCGCCGATGCAGTACCTCTCGCACTGGCGCCTGCAGCTCGGCGCGCGGCGGCTCGCCGACCGCGCCGCCAAGGTCGCGGCCGTGGCCCACGAGGTCGGCTACGAGTCCGAGGCGGCGTTCAGCCGCGCCTTCAAGAAGCTGGTGGGCGCCTCCCCCGCCGCCTGGCGGCGGCGGCGCGAGGCCGCCGGCAACTAGGCCGCGCCGAGCGCCGCCTCGACCTCGGCCAGGTCGATCGGCAGGACGCCGCCGTTGGCGGTCCCGGCGGGGTCGTACTCGTAGTCGCGGATCACGCGGCGGAAGACCTCCTTGAGGGCGCGGGCGCCGAGGCGTGGCTGGCGGGCGGCCTCGGCGGCGATGCGGCGCACGGCGGCGGGCGAGAGCGCCAGGTGCACGCCGCGGCTCTCGAAGTAGGCGCGGGTCTGGTGGAAGGCGGAGTCGGGGGCCTCGAGGAAGATCCGCACCAGCTCGTCGCGGGTGAGGTTCTCGAGCAGCACCACGGCGTCGAAGCGCGACAGGAACTGCGGGCTCATGCCGTACTCGAAGAGGTCCTCGTTGCGCAGCCAGTGGCGGAGGTCGAAGGTCGTCTCCTCGCGCACCCGGCCGTCGTCGACCACCGTCACCGGCTGCAGCGCGCCGCGGTCGCGGCCGATGGTCACCCGGTCGTAGACCGCGTCGTAGAGCCCCTCGAAGGCGCCGCCGCAGACGAAGACCAGGCCGCTCGAGTCGACCGTCGTGGTGCCGCCCCCCGCCCAGGCCGGCAGGTCGAGCTGCACCGCTTCGTTCTCGATCAGCGTCAGCAGCGCCTCCTGGGCGCGGATGCCGGGCACGTTGGCCTGGCCGCCGACGTGGGAGCGGATCTTGTCCACCTCGTCGACGAAGACGATCCCCGAGGCGGCGCGAGTGAGGATCGCCTCCGGCGCGGCGCCCGCGCCGAGCTGCTCGCGCGCCCGCTCGAGGAGACGCGCCAGGACCGCCTGGCCGGGCCGGCCGCGCCCCGCCTCCTCGCCCAGCACGTTGGCGTGGATGCGCACTACCGTCGAGCGCCCGGCGAGCGCCGGGTCGGCGGCGAGGTAGGCCTCGACGGCGCGCATCAGCGTCGTCTTGCCGGTGCCGGACGAGCCGATGAGCAGGATGTTGCCGACGCGCAGCCCGGCGAGCTTCTTGGCCAGCGCCACCGCCAGCTCGCGCACGGCGGTCTCCTGGCCGATGACGCGCCGCGAGAGCGCGCCGGCGATCTCCACCGGTCCGGGCGTGGCGGGGGGCATGCGGCGGATTCTACGCGTCCCCTTCTGGCACGCCGCTGGCACCCGGTTTGTGCGACCCTGGTAGGGTTCGCGAGTCCTCCTGGGCAGGCACCAGCGGCCGGCCGGCCGCTCAGCGTAAGCTCTATGAGGACGACTGACTTACTATGAGCACGAGGCCGTCGAACATGCCTGAAGAGACCCGCCGCGGCACCCGCTGGTTAGCCATCCTGGGTGCGCTCCTGGTCGCCAACAGCGCCTACCTGGCGTCCGAGGGCGACCCGCACATGATCTATTTCGCCAGCGTCGCCCTCCACTTCTTCCTCGGGGTGGGGGTGGCGGTGCCGTTCGCGATCTGGTGGTGGCGGCGCCGCACGCGGCCGGGCATGCTCCCGGCCGGGCTCCTCCTCTTCGCCGCCGCGCTCTCCGGCATCGCCCTCGTCTGGGTGGGCAACACCCGCCCGATGCGCCCGCTCCTCTGGACCCACATCGCGCTCTCGGTCGTCGGGCTCCTCGCCCTCCTCTGGGCGCTCCGCGGCCAGCTCGCGCCGCGCACCTGGCGGCTCGCCGCCGCCGGCGTCGCCGCCGCGCTCCTGATCCCGGCCCTCGCCACCGGCTTCCAGAGCTACCGCGCGAAGAACCAGGTGGTCTTCGAGAACCCGCCCGCCTCGCTCGTCATGCAGCAGGAGTCGATGGGCGGCAAGGAGGGCCCCTTCTTCCCGTCGTCGGTCCACACCTCGAACAAGGACGTCGTGCCGTCGCGCATCTACATGGACCCGCAGAGCTGCGGCCGTTCCGGCTGCCATCCGGACCTGGTCAAGCAGTGGGACAGCTCGGCGCACCACTTCTCGAGCTTCAACAACCAGTGGTACCGCAAGTCGATCGAGTACATGCAGGAGGTGGCGGGCGTCACCTCCTCGAAGTGGTGCGGCGGCTGCCACGACCCGGCGATCCTGCAGTCCGGCCTGATGAACACGCCGATCAAGGAGATCGTCGACCGCCCGGAGGCGCAGGCCGGCCTGACCTGCACCGCCTGCCACATGATCTCCAACGTCCGCAGCTCGATGGGGCAGGGGGACTACGAGATCGAGGTCCCGGCCCTCCACGGCATGGCGACGAGCGACAACCGCGCGCTCAACGCCGTCCACGACCTGCTCGTGCGCATGGACCCCGAGCCGCACCGCCGCACCTTCCTGAAGCCCTTCTTCCGCGGCACCTACTCGCCGGAGTTCTGCTCCTCCTGCCACAAGGTGCACCTCGACGTGCCGGTCAACAGCTACCGCTGGATCCGCGGCTTCAACGAGTACGACAACTGGCAGGCGAGCGGCGTCTCGGGCGAGGGGGCGCGCTCCTTCTACTACCCGCCCGAGGCGAAGAACTGCATCGACTGCCACATGCCGAAGGTCGCCTCCGAGGACGCCGGCGCCAAGCAGGGGATGATCCGCTCCCACCGCTTCGCCGCCGCCAACACCGCGCTGCCGATCGCCAACCGCGATCCCGAGCAGCTCAAGGCGGTCGTCGACTTCCTGCAGGCGCGCCAGCTCACCGTGGACATCTTCGCCATGACCGAGGCGCGCGCCGCCGCGGCCGGCGAGGACGAGCGCGGCCCCGCGAGCGAAGGCCCGCAGCTCGCCACCTCCTTCGCGATCGGCGAGGAGAGCGACATGGCGGTCGGCAGCGGCGGCGCCGCCGCCGGCCCCGCCGAGACGATCTACGCGCCGCTCGACCGCATCCCCGCGACCGTGCGGCGCGGCGAGTCGACGCGCGTCGACGTCGTGGTGCGGACGCGCGGCGTCGGCCACTTCTTCCCCGGCGGCACGGTGGACGCCTACGACTGCTGGCTGGAGCTCAAGGCGGTGGACGACCGCGGTAGGGTCGTCTACTGGAGCGGCATGGCGGACGAGGACTCGCCGGTCGAGCCGGGAGCTCACTTCTACCGCTCGCTGCTCATCGACCAGAGCGGCAACCCGATCAACAAGCGGAACGCCTGGGCCGCTCGCGCGACGGTCTACGTCCGCCTGATCCCGCCCGGCGCCGCCGACACCGTCCACTTCCGGCTCCAGGTGCCGCCCGACGCCGGCGACAAGATCCGCCTGCACGCCAAGCTCAACTACCGGAAGTTCTCCTGGTTCAACACCCACTTCTCCTTTGCCGGCGAATCGCTGCCGGGCGAGGTGAGCAAGCACTTCGACGACCGCCCGATGGTCTTCACCGGCGACACCTCGCGCGTCTCGGGGAAGGTCAAGGGCGTGCCGCGGCTGCCGATCGTGCTCGTGGCCGAGGACACCCAGGAGCTCAAGGTCGTGGACGGCGGCGCGCCGCTGCCGGCGATGGGCCGGCCGGCCCTCCAGGAGGGCGACCGGGAGCGCTGGAACGACTACGGCATCGGGCTGTTCCTGCAGGGCGACCTGCGCGGCGCCCGCGTCGCCTTCGCCAAGGTGACCGAGATCGAGCCCAAGTACGTGGACGGCTGGGTGAACCTCGGGCGGGTGGCGCTCGGCGAGGGCGACCTCGAGGAGGCGCGCCGGGTGCTCGGGCGCGCCCTCAAGATGGACCCCGAGCTGGCGCGCACGCACCACTTCCTGGGGGTGCTCGAAAAGGCGCTCGGCGCCTACGACAAGTCGCTCGCCCACTTCCGCGCCGCCGTGGCGAAGTACCCGCGCGACCGCGTGGTGCTCAACCAGATCGGCCGCGTGCTGTTCTTGAAGCGCGACTACAAGGGCGCCGTGCGCGAGCTCGACAAGGTGCTCGCCATCGACCCCGAGGACCTGATGGCCCACTACACGCTGATGCTCGCCCGGCGCGGCCTCGGCGACACGCAGAAGGCCGCTTACCACCAGAAGCTCTACGAGCGCTTCAAGGTGGACGAGTCGGCGCAGGAGCTGACCGGCGAGTACCGCGAGAAGCACCCGCACGACAACAACGAGCGGCAGTCCATCCACGAGCACCGCACGGTGCCGCCGGAGGAGATCCGCGCCTTCCTCGACCCGCGCCGCCGCCGCGCGCCGGCGGGGGCGGAGACGGTGGTCAGCGCCGGCGGGTAGAGCTACGACCTGTCATTCCGAGCGAAGCGAGGAATCTGGGGGCGGGAAGGTTGCGCAGCGGAGCCCCCGCCCAGATCCCTCGCTAGGCTCGGGATGACAAGAAGGACCTCGGGAGACGTATGACCAGACGACCCTTGTTGTACCTCGTTACCTGTCTCTTGCTCGCCGTGCCTCTCTTCGCTCGGCAGGGGCAGCCGGCGAGGCCCGCCGGCCCGCGATTCGCCGACGTCACCGCCGCGAGCGGCATCAAGTTCACCCACAACACCGGCGCCTTCGGCAAGAAGTGGCTGCCGGAGACGATGGGGCCGGGCGTCGTCCTCTTCGACGCCAACGGCGACGACCGGCTCGACGTGCTGTTTCTCAACGGCCGCAACTTCCCGGGCAAGCCCGGGAAGGCGACGACGCAGGAGCTCTACACCAACCAAGGGGGCCTCAAGTTCGCCAACGCGACGGCGAAGAGCGGTCTCGGCATCGCCGCCTACTGCCTGGGCGGCGCCGCCGGCGACCTCGACAACGACGGCGACGCCGACCTCTACCTCTCCTGCGTCGGGCAGGACTACCTGCTGCGCAACGACGGCGGGAAGTTCGCGGACGTCTCCGCGGCGGCCGGCCTGTCGCGCGACTACGAGTTCGGCGCCTCGGTTGCTCTCCTCGACGCCGACAAGGACGGGCGGCTCGACGTCCTCGCCACCCGCTACGTCACCTGGACGCCGGAGACCGACCTCTTCTGCACCCTCGACGGCAAGAGCAAGTCCTACTGCACGCCGGAGTCCTACCCCGGCGCCTCGCCGCGCTTCTACCGCAACAAGGGGGGCTTGAAGCTCGAGGACGCGACCAAGAAGGCGGGGATCTCCAAGCCCTCCGCCAAGTCGCTCGGCGTGGCGGTGCTCGACCTCGATGGGGACGGCTGGCCCGACCTCGCGGTCGCCAACGACACCCAGCCCAACCTCCTCTACCGCAACCGCGGCAACGGCACGTTCGAGGAGGTGGGCGTGGCCTCCGGCATGGCCTTCTCCGAGACCGGCGTGGCGCGCGGCGGCATGGGCATCGACGCCGCCGACTACGACCGCAGCGGCCGCCACAGCCTGGTGATCGGCAACTTCGCCAACGAGATGGTGGCGCTCTACCGCAACGAGGGCAATCAGCTCTTCGTCGACGTGGCGCCGGCCTCGCAGATCGGCCGCCGCACCCTCCTGACCCTCGCCTTCGCCGCCTTCTTCTTCGACTACGACCTCGACGGCTGGCTCGACATCCTGCTCGGCAACGGCCACCTCGACCCCGAGGTCGAGAACGTGCAGACCAAGGTCAAGTTCCGCCAGCCGACGCAGCTCTTCCGCAACGCCGGCGCCGGCCGCTACGAAGAGGTGACGGCGACCGCCGGCGGCGACCTCGCCAAGCCGCGCGTCGCCCGCGGCGCCGCCTACGGCGACCTCGACAACGACGGCGACCTCGACCTGGTGCTGACCAACAACGGCGGCCCGGCCCAGGTCTTCGCCAACGCCGGCGGCGGGCAGGGCCGCTGGCTCAAGATCGGGCTCGAGGGCTCGAAGAGCAACCGCGACGGCCTGGGGACGGTCGTCGAGGTCACCACCGGCGGCGCCACCCAGCGCTGGCTGGTGCGCACCGGCAGCAGCTACCTCTCGCAGTCGCAGGTCGAGCCTGTCTTCGGGTTGGGGCGGGCCGCGAAGGCCGATCGGGTGGTCGTGCGCTGGCCGTCAGGGAAGGTCCAGCAACGCGCCAACGTCGCCGGGAACCAGCGGTTGGTGTTCCGCGAGTCGGGGACGTAGACGTAGCGCCCAGCCGACCGAAGCTCGCAGCGCCGTCATCCTGAGCGTAGCGAAGGATCTGGGCGGGGGTCTCGAAACTCTGACCCCGTCCAGCGCCGCATAGACGACACGTCCGTCGCACCTGTTCGCACGCAGTCTCTGCTACACTCTCCTAACTCATAACCAGGCGTGAGATGCGGCTGAGGCTCCCGTCTCGCCACCCACAGCCGGCCAATCCGTATAAGCAGAGGTTAGGCTGCTGACCATGCGAGCAGGATTCAGTATTCTAGAACAAGGATGAAATGCCATGACAGATAATGCATCGCGACCTGCCTTCCTATCCCCGTTGGTACTCACACAGGACATGCAGTCCCTCACTTCGCTCTCCGGCCTTCAGGAGATTGTCCGGACATATCGCGAGGTCATGGAGCGCAATGATCGTGAATTCGACTCGCTCATTGGTGAGCCCGTGGTGGCTCATGTGACCAAGATTGCGAATGACTCCTTGATGTGGGACCCAACATGGTTCGAGGACACGGACAAGGCAAAGCAATTCCGAGAAGGTCGACTCACACGTCCTCACCGCCAACTGGTCGCTCATCTTGAGCGAGTCATCGGCTTCATGAGGAGCCTAGGCATCCCTGACGAGGTCGATCTCGGTCCAGCACAGCGCGATATTCAGCAGGCAGCCAGGCTCGTCGATGTCCTTCGTGCACACTACAACAGGTGGCGCCTCGATCAATCTAATATTGTCGCCGCCAACATTAGGGAAGCCATCGTTGCGTTAAGCACGCTTGGAAAGGCTCGGTGATCAATCAGCAGCCTAACCAAGGGCTTGCAGCGAGCGGCTCCGCCGTCGCTGAAGCCCAGTAGCGTTAGGACCCGGATAGCATTCATGACAACGGAACAGCTGCTCTGGAATCTCCTCTTCGCCTTCCTAAGCGCCTTCGCTGGAACAGTGTTCGGCGTGCTCTGGGCACGGCAGCAATGGAAACGGGAGCGCGTAGCGCGAGCTCATCAGCTCCGCGCCAATCTCCTCAAGGCGTTTCGCTTCAATCTCGATCGCATTGCGCAATGCCTCGACTACCTGCAGCGTTCCCCGGTTGTGATTCCAAACTTCCGCCTAGATACGACAACCCCAGCACAAGTCCTGCTTAGCGGTCGCGAACTGTTCGCCGACGAGGGTCTGTTCGACAGGTTCGACTGGCAGCGCTACCAGCTTGACCACATCAACGCTAAACTCGACTACCTGCACACACACATCGCCACTGGCTCAAGCAGTCACGTCAGCCCTTCGCCAGTCGACTCCCTGCTTCATCATCTCACCGTCACACAGCGAGACATCACTCAGCTGCTGGACGACTACCAGCGAACGACCTGAACCCTTTGCTCGACAGTCGCGGCGGGTCACCTAACCTCGTTGCAGCGGAACTCATACGCCGTTAAACGGCACAAGAATCGACCGTGACAAGCGAACTTCTTAAACAGATACCCACGGCGTTCATCTCGTACTCGTGGGATAGCGAGGAGCACAAGGATTGGGTCAAGAGACTTGGTGCCCGTCTCCGCAGTGACGGCATCGACCTGATCTTGGACGAGTGGAAGGTTGCTCCCGGTGATCAACTGCCTCAGTTTATTGAAACTGCCATCCGAGACAGCGACTTCGTCCTCATGATCTGCACCCCTAAGTACCAAGAGAAGTCAGATCGACGCATCGGTGGCGTCGGTTACGAAGGGCATATCATTACGGCCGAAGTGATGACTGACCGCAACGACAGGAAGTTCGTTCCTCTACTTCGGTCAGGTGACTGGAGAGAGGCGGCTCCCTCATTTCTTCGAGGAAAGGTCTACTTTGACCTGCGCGGTGATCCATACTCGGAGGAGAACTATCGGCAACTTCTTAGCGCACTTCGCGGAGTTCTCGCTCAAGCACCGCCTTTAGGCACTACGCCGTTAGCTCCAGTCAGTCCTTCGATCGATATGGCCGGAGTGACCCACCAGAAGGTCTATGCCGACTTTGTCAATGCCGCTCTAAGAGCCCACCAAGCAGCGAAGAATCGCGTCATCGTTATGAAGCAGGGTGGACCGGCTGCTCAGCTCATGCTCCCTCGCGTAGAAGAAGATCTCCAGCTGCAGGGTCGGCGCGTGAGTGAGCTCAACCAGGAGATTCACCTCTTCGCATCAGAACCAGTCGCCAAGGCGGCAGCCAACATAGCAGGTTTGGCACTGGCGATTCGGATGAACTCGATAGTTCCTGAGCGAGAGCCCCAGCTAGACGAGGCTTTCCAACAGCTCATTACTGAATGGTTGCCGGTGTTCCGTAGCGAGGTGAGACGTGAACTCGAGGCCAGAAGCGGTGCCGTTTAACCCCCAGCTTCCGCCGGACGGCTGGCGTTGCCATCCGCCGGTGAAGCGTGAACGTTAGGGCGGCACGGAGCCGGCAGTGACAGGCCAGCATCGCGTCGGAGGCAGAGGGTCGCGGTCACGGTGCTACCATGCCCACGCTTAGATAGTTCACTCTCTCCTACGGTCGGCACAATGAGCCACGTCTACGAGAGCCGCACGTACCTCGAGCTCGAGATCACCGGCAACTCCAAATCGGTGGACATCTGGCTTGGTGACGATGGAGGGAGCCTCGTCCAGAAGGAACGCGGCGTTCTTCGGACCAGCCTGCTTCCAGGCGACTACGTCGTCGAGTTCGGTCTCGGTACAGGCTGCTATCCCATTCGGCTGTACCAAGACAGCCGATACACGCAGAGCGAGCTACAGGCCGGTCCAACCTGCGAACGTCCGGTGTTCAACGTCGACTGATTCGGAGTCGGTTCGGCCGCTACTCGGACTCATCCGGGCGCTCGGCCCGCGCGTAGAAGCCAATGGACTGCAGTCGAGCTCTCTCGGGAGGGAACCATGATCCGAACCAAGGCTCTCATCGCCGCCGCATTGCTGCTCTCGGCCGCCCTCGCGGCGCCGCTCGCCGCGGCTGACGACGCGTCGCTCTACAAGCGCCTGGGCGGCTACGACGCCATCGCCGCCGTGACCGACGACTTCATCGGACGGATGGCGGCGGACCCGCAGCTCGGGCCGTTCTTCGCTGGGCACAGCACCGAGTCGCTCAAGAAGATCCGGCAGCTCGTCGTCGAGCAGCTCTGCGAGATGAGCGGCGGCCCCTGCTACTACACGGGGCGGAGCATGAAGGCGTCGCACGCGGGGATGAAGATCTCGGCGGCCCACTGGGACACCGCGGTCAAGCACCTGACGGCGACGCTCGACAAGTTCAAGGTCGGGCAGAAGGAGCGCGAGGAGCTCTTCGCCGCCGTCGGCACCCTGCGCGCCGACATCGTCGAGCAGTAGGCGCGGGCACGCCGCTGAAGCGCCGGTCCCTTAGACGGCGGAGCGTCTTATCTGGCGTTCAGCAGCCAGTTCTCCGCCTGGAGCCCCGCTATTGAGCCGCCGTGGAACGCGCCGTCTTCAGAAACGAGGATCGCGCCGAGTTCGAGCGCGATGGCGGCGATGGCCAGATCGAAGTCGGATTTGGTGACCCCGCGGCGACGGAGCGAGGCTTTCAAGTCTCCAAAGCGGCGAGCCGCCCCGGCATCGAACGACTGGAAGCGCATGCTCTCCGCCAATCGCTCCAGCCGTCCGAGGTTCTGCTCTCTGCGCGCCGAGAGGCTCGCGCCGAAGTGGAGCTCGGCCAGTACCGGCGCGCAGAGGACGACTTCCTCCGGTTTGAGCGCTGCAAGCCGCTCCGAGACGGCGAGATTGCCGTTCAGGCGGGCGATGACCGTGTTGGTGTCTCCCCTTCCCAGCTCCCCACTTCCCTGAAGACATCATCGGCCGTCCGCCGAGCTCTCCGCGTCGAGTCGGCTTTGTGCCGCAGCTCGATGACCAGGCCGTCGATCTCGGCCGTCACCGGCTGATCGGGGTCGCGCCTGAGCGCGGCGACTGCTTCTTCGATCCCCTTCATCACGGCGTCACCTCACGATCCCGTTTCCCGATTGTACGCGTTCGCCGCCGTGACCGACGACTTCATCGGGCGGATGGCGGCCGACCCGCAGCTCGGGCCGTTCTTCGCCGGGCACAGCACCGAGTCGCTCAAGAAGATCCGCCTGGCGCCCAAGGCGGCGAAGGCGACGAGGGCGCCTTCCGGCGCCTTGCCGGCCTGGCGCGCCTCGTGGAAGGCGAGGGGGATGGTGGCAGCCCCGGCAACCCCAGCGGCTGGTGTTCCGCGAGTCGGGGGACGTAGGTGGAGGAAGAGGTCGGGAGCGTCGATACGGAGGTATGAGCGCTCCATACGGGGGTATCGGCCCGTGATACCTGAGTATCAGCGCTCGACACAGGGGGAGCGGCGCCTGATACGGAGGTATCGGCGCCCGATACCTAGGTCGCAGCGCCTGATACCTAGGTAGCGGCGCCTGATACCTGGGTAGCGGCGGCTGATACGGAGGTATCAGGGCTCGATACCGAGGTATCAAGCTCTGATACCGGCTTTTCGTACTCCGCCGAGGACGTCGAGCCGGCCACCTGGACGGCGGCACCCTGCGGGCCGGCATCGTCGAGTAGCCGGGCGCTGAGCTACGCCCGCATCAGCACCGCCCCCCAGTGGAGGCCGGCGCCCAGGGCGGCGAAGGCGACGAGGGCGCCTTCCGGGGCCTTGCCGGCCTGGCGCGCCTCGTGGAAGGCGAGGGGGATGGTGGCGGAGGTGGTGTTGCCGTAGCGCTGGATGTTGTTCCAGACCTTCTCGTCGGGCAGACCGAGCGCCTTCTGCGCCGCTTCGTTGATCCGCAGGTTGGCCTGGTGCATCACCACCAGGTCGAGGTCCTCGACCGCCGCCCCCTCCTGCGCCAGGAGCTGGCGCACCGCCTCGGGCATGCGCGTCACCGCCAGGCGGAAGACCTGCCGGCCGTCCATCACCGGCACCAGGTCGCCGCGCGCGATCTGCTCGTGGTCCACCCAGGGGCGGAAGACCGAGCCGCCGCCGGGGGTGTAGAGGATCTCCTTGTGGTTGCCGTCGCCCCAGAGGGCGGAGCGCAGGATGCCGCGCCCGTCCTCGCGCCCGGCGCGGAAGACCATCGCGCCGGCGGCGTCGCCGAAGAGCACCACGATGTAGCGGTAGCGGGTGTTCCACTCGCGCTCCGCCTCCTCGAGCGGCCCGGCGGCGGGGTCGTAGAGCACCTCCCAGGTGCGCTTGGAGAAGGGCATGAGCGAGGTGTGGATGTCCACCCCGACGAGGAGCACGGTCTTCGCGATGCCGCTGCGCACCAGGGCGTCCACCACCTGCAGGCCGTAGGCGAAACCGGCGCACTGCTGGCGGATGTCGAGCGACGGCACGGCGCCGATCCCGAGCTTCTGCTGCACCATCGTGCCGATCCCCGGCAGGTAGTGGTCGGGGGTCGCGGTGGCGCAGACGATGTAGTCGAGCTCCTCCGGCGCGACCCCGGCGTCGGCGAGGGCGGCGCGCGCCGCCTCCGTCCCCAGGTCCGAGGAGGCGATGCCGGGCTCGACGTAGTGGCGGGTGACGACGCCGCTGCGCTCGCGGATCCACGCGTCGTTGGTGTCGAGGATCCGCGCCAGCATGTGGTTGTCCACCTGCCGCGGCGGCACGGCGACGCCGGTCCCGGCCAGCAGCGCGCGCAGCTCGCTCATGATCGGCCGGTGGCTCCTCGCGCCGGGCTCAGCGCGGCGGCGACGGCGGCCGCGTCGCGTCACGCGGGAAGCGCGGGTCCCGCTCGCGCGGCGTGTAGGGGACGGTCAGGTCGCCGCGGCGGATGAAGCGGTAGAAGCGCGCCGGGGTGCGCGCGTCGAGCCCGGCCGGGCTCCCCTCGGCGTAGAGCCAGAGCTCGATCGGCCCCTCGCCGGGGCTCGGCGACACCTCGAAGTCGATGTTGGACGGCCGCCCGTAGAGGATGTGGACGGTGCCGCGCGCCGTCCGCCGCCCGACCACGCCGGCCTCGCTGTAGAGGCGGTCGGCGTCGGCGGAGCGGGCCTCGAAGGTCTCGCGCAGCGGGTTGCCCGGGGCGGCGGGGGTCGCGTCGCGCCGCGTCCAGAAGTCGCGGATGAAGGCCTCCGCCGCGGCGCCGTCGCGCAGCGCCAGGTACCCCTGGACCTCCTCGGGGCTGGCGAGGCGCGACACGGCGCCGATCAGCCACTGCGAGTGCTCGGGCCCGAGGTAGGGGTTGGTGAGGTCTTCGATCGTGCGCGGCGTCGTGCCGCCGGCGCAGGCGCCCGCGGCGACGAGGGCGGCCAGCAGCGCGGCGCGGGCGAGGCTACGGCCGGCGCAGCAGATCGAGGAACTCTTCACGCGCCGACCTCTCGTGGAAGATGCCGCGGATGGCGGAGGTGACGGTCAGCGCGCCGGGCTTCTTGACGCCGCGCATCTCGACGCAGAGGTGGCGCGCCTCGATGACCACCATCGCCCCCTGCGGCTGCAGCTTCTCCTCGAAGTAGGTCACCACCTGCTCGGTGAGCCGCTCCTGGAGCTGCGGCCGCTTGGCGTAGAACTCGAGGATGCGCGCGAACTTCGAGAGGCCGAGGATGCGGTCGCGCGGGATGTAGGCGATGTGGGCGTGGCCGTAGAAGGGCACCAGGTGGTGGGCGCACATGGAGTAGAAGGGGATCTGCTTCTCCATCACCATGTGGCTGTAGGACTCGTCGTTGGGGAAGCAGGTGACCTTGGGCTCGGCCCCCTCCTCGAGGCCGTGGAACATCTCGAGGTACATCTTGGCGACCCGCCGGTCGGTCTCGGCCAGGTTCGGGTCGGCGAGGTCGAGGCCGAGCGCCGTCAGGATCCCCCGCACGTGGTGGCCGATGCGGGCGATCTTCTCCTGGTCCCGCTCGCCGAGGTCGGCGAGGTCGACTGGAGGGTCGTGGAGGAGGAGCTCGTGGTTGCTGGGCATGGTTGGCCTCGGCCGGCGATCTTACCGCGAGAGCGTGTAGAAGCCGCCCAGGATCGCCCCGTAGAGGAGGTGGGCCAGAAGCGTCGTCGCCGGCGTGCCGCGGCCGTAGTGGAGGGCGAGGAAGCCCGGGGGCTCGAGCTGGGGCGTGGGGGCGGGGCCGTGGTCCTCCGAGGCCATCCGCGGGTGGAGGCTCGGCAGCAACGGCATCAGCGCCGCCAGGACCGCGAAGCCGTGCACCAGGCCCAGCGCCGCCCCCAGCCACCAGGTCGCCCGCCCCCAGGCCTCGAAGGCGAGGGCGTAGAGGACCGCGAAGAGCCAGCCGTTGGCGAAGTGGAGGGCAAAGCCGACGAGGTTGGCCCGCTTGCGGTCGGGCGTCAGCATCGTGCCGAGCAGGAACGGGATCCCCATCCGCGACAGCCCCAGCCCCTGGCTCGCCGCCATCGTCGTCGTCAGCACGACGGTCGAGAAAAACCCCCAGAGGAGGATGCTCGGCCAGTCGATCGCCCAGCCGCCGCTCACAGCCGCGCCGCCGCCTTGCGCGGCCGCGCCGGCGCCGCCGCCTGCCCCAGGCACTCGGCCAGGACCAGCGCGGCGTTGATCAGCCCCAGGTGGGTGAAGGCCTGCGGGAAGTTGCCGAGCGCGGCGCCGGTCGCGGGGTCGATCTCCTCGGCGAAGAGCCCGACGTCGTTGGCGTAGCCGACCAGCCGCGCGAGCCGCTCCGCCGCCGCCGCCGTGTCGCCGGCCCGCGCCAGCAGCTCGACCGCCCAGAAGCCGCAGACGCCGAAGGCCCCCTCGTGCGGCGGCAGGCCGTCGCGCCCCATCGGGTAGCGGTAGAGGAGCCCGCTGTCACCTGCCCCGAGCCGCTCCTGCACCCGCGCCAGCGTCGCGCGCATGCGCGGCGAGCCGGCCGCCTCGAAGCCGTAGACGCCAAGGAGGAGCAGCGTCGCGTCCAGCTCCTCGCCGTCCAGCTCGTCGACGTAGCTGCCGAGCCGCTCGCTCCAGCCGCGGCTCTCGACCACGGCGCGGATCGCGTCGCGCTGGCGCCGGAAGCCTGCGGCCGGCAGGCGCACCAGCCCGCGCTCGGCGAGCTTGACCAGCCGGTCGAGCGCCACCCAGCACATCGCTTTCGAGAAGGTGTGGTGGCGGGCGCCGGCGCGCTGCTCCCAGAGGCCCTGGTCGGGCTCGCGCCAGAGGCGGCAGACCGCCTCCCCCATCGCGGCGAGGAGCCGCCCCTGGGCGCCGTCGAGCGTGCCGCCGCGGGCGACGAACTGGTAGGCCGTGTCCACCACCTCGCCGAAGATATCGAGCTGCAGCTGCTGCTTGGCGCCGTTGCCTACCCGCACCGGCCGCGCCCCGCCGTAGCCCGCGAGGTGCGCCAGCTCGCGCTCGTCCGGCGCCTCCTCGCCGTGCAGGTCGTAGACGACGCGCAGCCCGCGGCGGTGGCAGTGGGTGGCGTGGAGGAGCCAGGAGAAGAAGGCCGTGGCCTCCTCCTCGTACCCGAGGTCGAGGAGCGCTTCGAGCGTCCAGGAGGCGTCGCGCAGCCAGCAGTAGCGGTAGTCCCAGTTGCGGATGCCGCCCGGCGACTCGGGGAGCGAGGTGGTCGGCGCGGCGACGAAGGCCCCCGAGGGGGCGTAGAGCAGCAGCCGCAGGGCGAGGGCGCTGCGCACCACCGCCGCCGCCTGCGGCCCCTCGTAGCGGCAGCGCCCGGCCCACGCCTCCCACCAGCGGCGAGTGCGGTCGAGGCGGGCCAGGGCGGCGTCGCCGAGCGGCGGCAGCACCGCCGGGTCGCCGCGGTCGGCGGCGAGCGAGAGGAGCCGCCGCTCGCCGGCGCGGAGGCGCGCGCGGCCGGACAAGCCGGGGCGCCCGGGGGCGGCGGCGAGGTCGATCTCGCTGCGCAGCACGAGGACGTCGCGCGCGTCGCCGACGTAGAACTCGCCCGGCCGGCCGGCGCGGATCTCCGGCACGCGTCGGCCGTAGTCGGGGCGCGGGTCGAAGACCACCGCGACCTCCACCTCCCCCTCCAGGCACTCGACGGCGCGCAGCACCTCGTGCTCGGGCAGCAGCTCGCGCCGCTTGTCCGCCTCGGCGGCGACGGTCATCGCGTCGGTCAGGCGGAGGACGCCGCCGGCCCCCTCGAAGGTGGTCTCGAGGACGTTGCTGTTCGGGAGGTAGCGGCGGCGGGCTTGCGCCGGCACCGCCGGGCCGACCGCGAAGCGCCCGCCGCGCTCGGCGTCGAGGAGGGCGCCGAAGACCGACGGCCCGTCGAAGCGCGGCAGGCAGAGCCAGTCGAGCGACCCGCCGCGCGAGACCAGCGCGGCGCTCCGGCAGTCGCCCAGCAGGGCGTAGTCGCCGATCGGCGGGTAGGAGGCCACGGCGGCGGGCAAGTGCAACCCCCGCGCCTATGATCCACGCCAGGAGGCCCCCCTCGTGCTCTACGACATCTCCCCCACCGTCCGCCCGGAGACGCCGGTGTGGCCGGGCGACGAGCACTTTTCGGCGCGGCCGGCCGCCTCGCTCGCGGCCGGCGATCCGGCGAGCGTGGCGACGGTGACGACAACGCTGCACCTCGGCGCGCACGTCGACGCGCCCTGCCACGTCGCAGCGGGCGGCGCCGCGATCGACGCGCTGCCGCTCGAGCCCTTCCTCGGCGCCTGCCGGGTGGTCAAGGTGCCGGCGCCGCCGCTGGTCGAGCCGCGGCACCTCGCCGGGATCGACCTCGCCGTCCCCGGCCGCCTGCTTTTACGCACAGAGAGCGTGCGCGACCGCCGCGCCTTCCCCGAGCGCTTCACCGCGCTGTCGCCCGAGCTGGCGGCGCTCCTCGCTGCGCACGGCGTGCTCCTGGTCGGCCTCGACACGCCGTCGGTCGATCCCTTCGGCAGCACGGAGCTGCCGGCGCACCACGCCCTGGTGCGCGGCGGCGTCGCCATCCTCGAGGGGCTGGTGCTCGACGGCGTGCCCGAGGGGGTCTACGAGCTGATCGCCCTGCCGCTCAAGCTCGCCGGCATGGACGCCTCGCCGGTGCGGGCGGTGCTGCGGAGTTTGGAGTAGGCTCGCCCCGTGGACGGCAAGGAGTTCGTCACCAGCCTGGTCGAGGAGATGCAGACGCTCTTCGCCCGTCTCGGCGAGACCGAGGCGCTGGAGTCGGAGTCGGGCGGCCCGATCGACGTCGTGACGCTCCTCAAGCTGGCGCTCAAGAGCGAGCTCGAGGCGAGCGAGCTGGCCGCCTTCTGGCTCCCCTCGACCGCCGAGCTGGACGCCAAGGTGGTCTTGGCGCAGCAGTGCGGCGACGAGATGCGCCACTACGGCCTGATCAGCCAGCGCCTGGCCGAGCTGGGCGAGCACCTCGCCGGCTTCGACCCGCTGGCCGACGGCCACAGCCCGCTCTACCAGTACCAGCGCGGCCTGCGGACCACCGTCGAGCGGATCGCCGCCGGGCCCTTCGCCAGCGAGGCGATCGCCCACGTCCGCAACCAGCAGTTCGTCCGCTTCTGCGAGTCGGTCGGCGACCGCGAGACGGCGCGCCTCTACGACGAGGTGATCCAGCCCGAGGAGTACCACCACCACCTGCTCGGCCGCGAGATCGTCGAGAAGTACGCCACCACCCCCGAGCTGCAGGAGCTGGCGGCCGCGGCGGTGCGCAACACCCTGGCGATCGCCGACGAGCTGCGCAACCTCTCGGCCAAGGCCACCGGCCTGCACAACCTGCCCGTTTCCTAGAGGAAGAAATGAACCCGGAGATCCGCACCGTCGCGGCGCTGGGGGCGGGCACCATGGGGCGCGGGATCGCGCACGTGGCGGCGGTGGCGGGGTACGGGACGCGGCTCTTCGACGTCGCCGAGGCCGTGCTGGAGAAGGCGCGGGCGTCGATCGAGAAGAACCTGGCGAAGGGGGTGGAGCTGAAGAAGCTCGACGCCGACGTCGCCGAGCGGGCGAGGGGGGCGATCTCGACCCACACCGACCTCGGCGAGGCGGTGACCGGCGCGGACCTGGTCATCGAGGCCGTGCCCGAGGACATCGCGCTCAAGGTCGAGACCTTCCGCGAGGTGGCGCGGCACGCGCCGGCGGAGGCGCTCTTCGCCACCAACACCTCAGCCCTGTCGGTGACGGAGATGGCCGCCGCCTCCGGCCGCCCCGAGCGCTTCGCCGGCATGCACTTCTTCAACCCGGTGCACTTGATGCGGCTGATCGAGCTGGTGCGCGGGCTCCAGACCTCGGAGGAGACGCTCGCGGCCATGCGCGCCGTCGGCGAGCGGATGGGCAAGGAGGTCGTGCTGGTCAACGAGGCGCCGGGGTTCGTGACCTCGCGCATCAACGCCCTGATCGGCAACGAAGCCTTCCGCATGCTGCAGGAGGGGGTGGCGAGCGCCGAGGACATCGACAAGGCGCTCAAGCTCGGCTTGAACCACCCGATGGGCCCGTTCGAGATGGTGGACCTCGTCGGCCTCGACGTGCGCCTTTCGATCCTGGAGTTCCTGCACAAGACCCTCGGCGAGGCCTACCGCCCGAGCAACCTCCTCGTCCAGCACGTCCGCGCCGGGCGGCTGGGGCGCAAAGTTGGACGCGGCGTTTACGTCTATAACGAGCATGGAGAGAGGATCGGGTGAAAATGGGGGCCGCCGCGGCTCGTTCAACACGCTGCGCCCGCCGCTGGCCGAGAAGCTCATGGACACGGGCAACCTGGTCCTGGGCGGCCTGGTGGTGGCGCAGTTCTTCGGCGCCGGCGGCTTCGACTGGCGGCTCGCCCTAGTGGGCTTCGCAATCTGGTTGGCCCTTTTCGGTATGGCAGCCTGGTTGCTGTACTCTGCGGAAGGAGCAAGCTGATGGAACCCCTTTACTTCATGCTCGGCGGGGTCGCGCTGTCTGCCCTCCTGTTCACGGTCTTCGTCACATGGCATGACCGGCGCGCCAAAAGGGAGGACCTGCGGCGGAAGCTCCTGCCCTGACCGACCTCACCGGCAAGACGGCGCTGGTGACCGGGGCCTCGCGCGGGCTGGGGTTCGCTTGCGCGCGGGCGCTGGCGCGGCGGGGGGCGCGGCTGGTGGTCGCCAGCCGCGGCGGGGAGCACCTGGAGCGGGCGCGGGAGGAGCTGGCCGGCGAGGGTGGCGAGGTCTTCGCCGTCCCCGCCGACGTTCGCGACCCCGAGGCGCTGGCGCGCCTCGTCGCCGAGGCCGAGCGCGCCGCCGGCGGGGTGGACGTCCTGGTCGCCAACGGCGGCGGGCCGACGGCGAAGCCGGCGCTCGAGCTGACCGACGAGGACTGGCAGGCGGCCATCCCGCTCACCCTCCTTTTCGTGCCGCGCCTCTGCAACCTCGTCTTGCCCGGCATGCGCGCCCGGCGCTGGGGCCGCATCGTGGCGATCAACTCGGTCTCGGCGCGCCAGCCGATCCCCAACCTCGCCCTCTCGAACGCCCTCCGCCCGGCGGTCCTCGGCTACCTCAAGACGTTGTCGCAGGAAGTGGCGGCGGAGGGGGTGACGGTCAACGCCGTCCTCCCCGGCCACACCCGCACCGAGCGCCAGCAGGAGCTGGCGGCGGCCACCTCGCAACGCACCGGCCGCCCCGCCGAGGAGCTCATCGCCGCCTGGGCGGCCAGCGCCCCGATCGGCCGCCTCGGCGAGCCGGAGGAGATCGGCGAAGTGGTCGCCTTCCTCTGCTCCCCGGCGGCTTCCTTCGTCACCGGCCAGGCGATCCCGGTCGACGGCGGCTACGTCCGCGGCCTGCCCTGAGCCTCAGGGCTTCAGCCACCTCCGAAACCATTCGAGGTTGCGGCGCATGATCTCCTGCTCGAGCGCGGGCTCGTAGATGACGTGCCCGCCGCGCGGGTAGATCTCCATCTCGACGACCTTCCCCTGGTCGCGGAGCGCCCGGTAAAGCTTGGTGCTGCCGGCGATCGGCACGCGGCGGTCGTTCTCGCCGTGCTGGATGAGGAGCGGCGTCGTCACCCGGGAGACGTAGGTCAGGGCCGAGTGCTCGGCGTAGGCCGCCGGCGCCTCCCAGGGCAGGCCGAAGTACTCGCGCGTGACCTCGCCGGCGTCCGAGAGGTAGTAGAGGTCGGTGATGTCGCTGATGCCGCACATCGCCGAGGCCGCCTTGAAGCGGTCGGTCTGGGTGACGATCCAGTTGGTCATGTAGCCGCCGTAGGAGGCGCCCATGACGCCCAGGCGGTCGGGATCGGCGATCCCCTGCTTCACCAGGTGATCGACGCCGCTCAGGATGTCCCGGTAGTCGTCCTCGCCCCAGGCGTTCTTGATCATGTGGAAGCCGGCCTCGCCGTACCCCGCGCCGCCGCGCGGCATCGGCATCAGGACCGCCATGCCGGCGCTGGCCATCGCCTGCACCGCGTAGGGCTCGACCTGTCCCACCGCGTGGATGAACTGCGGGAAGACGCCGTAGGTGAAGCCGCCCATCGGCCCGCCGTGGACGTAGACCACCAGCGGCAGGCGGCGCCCGGGCGCCGCGCCGGGCGGCATGAGCAGCAGCCCCCAGATCTCCATGCCGCCGGCGGATGAGGTCCAGCGGATCGGCTCGAGCTTCCCCAGCGCCAGCTCCGCGAGCTCCGGGTTGACCTCGGTCAGGCGCCGCGGCCGGCCGCCGCCGCCCCGGGCGTCGAGGTCGAGGACGAAGACGTCGCCCATGGTGAGCGCCTCGACCGACCGGAAGGCGAGCCGCCGCCCGTCGCGGCTGAGCGACGGCGCGAAGTGGACGTAGGGCCCGGGGTCCAGCTCCTCGCGGCGCCCGTCGAGCCAGAGGCGCAGGAGCGGCTGCTCGAACATGCGCGCCCCGCGCTGCGACGGGCTCATGGCGGTCACGGCGAGGAGCGAGCCGCTGTCCGGCGCCCAGGCGAATTCGGCCACCCAGCCGTCGGGCGTCAGGTTGCGGATGCGCCGCGGGTCGCCGCCCGCGGCCGGCGCCAGGTGCAGCCCCCAGGCCGAGACCATCTCCGGCCGGCCGTCGGTGGAGACGAAGGCGAGCCAGCGGCCGTCGGGCGACCACTGCGGCGAGGTGTTCATGCCGTCGCGGTCGACGACGACGCGCGGCGCGCCGCCGGCGGCGGGGACGGCGTAGATCCGGGTGTGGAACTGCCCCACGAAGCCGGGCTGCAGCGAAGCGGCGTAGGCGACGCTGGCGCCGTCGGGCGACCAGTCGAGGCCGGCCACGAAGTGCTCCTGCGGGCTCAGCGCCCGCGCGGCGCCGCCGGCGAGGTCCTGCACCCAGAGCCGCGGCGGGCGGTCCTGGCGGTCCACCTCGACGACGAACGACCTCTCCTTGCGCCGCTTCTCCTCCTCGGCCGAGGGCGGGTCCTGGGCCAGGTAGGCGAGGTGCGCGCCGTCGGGCGACCAGGCGTAGTCGCCGACCCCCTGCGGGCTGGCGGTCAAGGCCCGGGCCTCGCCGCCGCGCACGTCGAGGGCGAAGACCTGCGGCTGCTCGCCGGCGAAGGCGAGGAAGGAGAGGCGGGTGCCGTCCGGCGACCAGCGCAGGCGCGGCACGGGGCGCGGCTTGTTGAAGATGCGGGTGCCCCAGGTCAGCCGCACCGGCGCGCCGCCGGCCGCCGGCACCAGCCAGAGCGCCGCCTCGTGCTCGGCCTTCTCGAAGGAGGGCGTAGAGACGACGTAGGCCACCTGCCGGCCGTCGGGCGAGATCCGCACCTCGAGGATGGAGCGCAGCGCCATCAGGTCGGCGACGGTGACCGGGCGCGGCGCCGCGGCCAGCGGGGCCGCGAGCAGGGCGAGGCTGACCGCGAGAGAGGCGCTGCTCGGCATGACCGGGAGAGTCGGCCGCAGAAACTACTCCGCCGCGGGCGGAGCGGTCAAACCGCGCCCCGGCCCGGCGGCTACTGGTACGTCACCACCAGCTGCGGCCGGTTCGCCGCGGTCCCGTTGTCGCCCGAGTAATAGCCCAGGTAGTCGTTGCCGGTGTCGTCGTTGTCGTCAGTCGTGAAGCGGATGCGGACCTGGGTCTTGCCGGTCTTGTTGACGGCCGCGAGGCCGGCGGCGTCGAGTGTGCACTCCGACCAGTCGCCGTTGGCCGGGGCGTTGGACAGCGTGCAGACGGCCGTCGCGGTCGCCGCGGCCTGGAAGTCGGCGTTCTCCAGGGCGGCGTTGCCGTTGAAGCCGCCGGTGCGGACGTCCGCGGTCAGGCTGCCGTGGGTGGTGAAGGGACTGGTGCCGGTCAGCGACCCGCGCCGCACGCGCAGGGTCACGGTCTGGACCGTGGCGCCGTCCGGGATCGGCGCGGTGTCGAACGAGAGGACGCTGCGGTACTGCCGGTCCTGCTGGTTGTCGCCGGCGCGGAGGGCGCTGGTGCCGCTGTCGTTGCTCTTGTTCGAGCCGCCGACGTTGGTGTTCTCGCCCGACTCGAGGACGTAGCCGTCGTCGGCCGCCACCGAGGTGAAGGTGGTGGTGGTGGGCGGCGGCGGGCCGCCGCAGTCGGGGTCGGCCGCGTCGGTCAGGCCGTCGCAGTCGTTGTCGAGGCCGTCGGCGCAGCTCACCTCCGGGCTCTCCGTCGGCGTGCAGCCGGCGCCGCACAGGTCGAAGGCGCCGATGCGGGTCTTCCAGTCGTACTGGCCGGTGTCGGTCAGGTACTCCTGGGTGAGCCAGAAGGTGCAGTCGTCGGCCGGGTCGACGCTCAGCGCCGCGTAGTCCCCCCAGCGGTTGCCCGAGTCCCGCTGCACGCCCGAGCCGGCGACCAGCTCGATCTCGCCGCCGGGCAGGGTGCCGAGCGGATCGGCCGCCGCCCGGCTGACGTAGCGGATCGAGGCGTGCTTCGACGACGAGACCACGTTGTAGCCGAGGGCGATGTGCCCGAAGCCGTCCATCGCGATGCTGCCGTTCCAGCGGTGGAGGCCGTCGGCCGGCGCGTGGGTGCCGGTCTGGTGCAGGGTCCAGCCGCCGCCGCCGCTGCGGCGCAGCTCCGCCCAGCGGATGCCGGCGAGGTCCGCGCCGTTGACGTCGACCGTGTGGTTGGTCACCAGGGCCTCGTAGCCGCCGAAGCTGCGGTACTGCAGGCGGTACATCGTGTAGTCGGCCAGCGCGTCGAGGTCCTCGCCGGACCCGGGCTGCGGCACGTCGACGATCTGGCGGTCGAGCTCCGGGGACGTGACGTGCGGCCGGGCGGTGAAGGTGGAGCTTGCCGGAGTCGCCCAGTTGACCGCGAAGTCGTAGAGGCGGTAGCCGTCCGGGTTGGCGCCGGTGCCGTTGACCTCGTCGTCCCAGGCCATGAGGAAGGGGTTGGGCGTCCCGCCGGGGGGCGGCGTCCCGCCCTCCCAGTGCGCCGGCTGCAGGCTGAACGGGCACTCGGGCACGGGGGGGTTGAACATGCCGCAGGGGTAGGGATGGAACAGGACCATCTGGGCCGAGGCGCCGGCCAACATCGGCGCGCGCTCGAACGCGACCACCGTCACGCCGTAGAAGTAGCCCAGGTCGTCGAACTCGTTGACGCTCATGTAGTAGCCGTCCGGCCAGACGGCGATCTTGGGGTAGTCGTTGAGGAAGCCGGGGGTCATCGCGAAGTCGTAGCGGTGGTAGGAGCCGGTGGGGTTGCCGGTGGTCGAGACGGCGATGCACTGGTGGCCGGAGAAGCTCGAATCGATCGCGAACTGGCTGATCACCCAGCGGTCGGCGGCGTCGTCGTAGAGCACGATCGGGTCGCCGTCGTTCTGGCTCTCGCAGAGGCCGCCGAAGCCGGACCACAGGGTCTTGAGCGCCACCGGCCCGAAGATCCGCGCGCCGGTGCTCTTCAGGTGCACCGAGAGCAGCAGGTTCACCGCCTGGACGTAGTGCGTCGGCCCGACGTCCCCCACCGGGTCCGCGGGCGCGAAGCGCATGGCGAGGAGCGCGAAGTTGTCGTCGGCGGACATGCCTTCGAGGTTGTGGATGGGCGCGGGCGTGCTCGGCGTGGAGGGACCGAAGGCCTGGGACGAGGCGAGCAGCGGATCGCCTCCCGGGGCCGCCGGGCGGGAGGGGCGGTCGTAGCGCAGGTTCGGGACCTCCCGGTTCGGCCCCGGCTTGGGGACGACGGGCGGGATCTCGGCGAGCGGCGGCGAGACGTCGAAGCGCACCTGGATGCCGACCTCGGGCTGCGGCTGGGCGGCGGCGGGAACGGGGACTGCCGCGAGCGGCAGCATGGTCATGAGGGCGAGAGGGAGGGATCGCATCATAAAAGAAGAGTGCGCGAACGAGCGAGCAGGGAGTCGCGCCATAATGGCCCGCGTGTTCAGGGTCGAAGGGCTGGTCAAGCGCTACGGCGACCTGCGGGCGGTGGACGGGGTCTCCTTCGAGGTGCGCAAGGGGGAGCTGTACGGGCTCCTGGGGCCCAACGGCGCTGGCAAGACGACGACCATGTCGATCCTCTCGGGCCTGCTCGAGCCGGACGAGGGGCGCGTCTTCTTCGACGGCGTCGAGCTCGCCTCCGACCCGATCCGCGTCAAGGCGCAGCTCGGCGTCGTCCCCCAGGAGACGGCGCTCTACGACACCCTCTCGGCGCGCGAGAACCTCAGCTTCTGGGCCGGGCTCTACGGCCTCGCCGGCGCCGACCGCGACCGCGCCGTCGAGCGCGTCCTCGAGCAGGTCGGCCTCACCGGCCGCGCCAAGGACCAGGTCCGCACCTACTCCGGCGGCATGAAGCGCCGGCTCAACTTGGCGCTCGGCCTCGTCCACGGGCCGCGCGCCGTGCTCATGGACGAGCCGACCGTGGGGATCGACCCGCAGGCCCGAGCCAACATCCTCGAGGCCGTGCGCGCCGTCGCGGCTGCCGGCACGACCGTCGTCTACACCACCCACTACCTCGAGGAGGCCGAGACGCTGTGCGACCGCGTGGCGATCATCGACCACGGCCGCATCCTGGCCGAGGGGACGGTGGACGAGCTGAAGCGCCGCGTCGGCGAGAAGGAGATCTTGACCGTCTCCGGCGGCTTCGAGGTCGAGGAGGCGCGCGCCAAGCTGGCGGCGCTGCCCGGCGTCCAGGTCGTCGCCGCGACGCCGGGCAAGATCGTCCTCTCCGTCGCCGGCGCCGGCAAGGCCGCCCTCGACGCCCTCGCCGGCGTGCTCGCCTCGGGGCTCGACCTCGACGGCGTCGAGATCCAGCCGCCGAGCCTCAACAGCGTCTTCCTCGACCTCACCGGGAGGGAGCTGCGCGACTGATGCGCACCCTCCTGCTGCTGGTCGGGAAGGACCTGCGGCGCAAGGCCCGGTCGCCGCTCGGGCTGCTCATCGTGCTCAGCTTCCCGGTGGTCTTCGCGTTCCTGATCGCCCTCTCCTTCGGCGCGCGGGGCGACCGCACGCCGCAAGCCCATCTGCTGGTCGAGGACCGCGACGGCGGCATCGCGGCGGACGCCCTGCTCTCCGCCCTGCAGTCGGAGCGGCTGGCCGAGCTGGTCGAGGTCGAGGTCGTGGGGACCGAGGGCGCCGCGCGGATGGAGAAGGGCGAGGCCTCGGCCCTCCTCCGCATCCCGAAGGGTTTCACCCAAAACCTCCTCGACGGCAAACCGGTGCAACTCGCCGTGGTCCGCAACCCGGCACAGGGGATCCTACCGGAGATCGCCGAGCAGCTCGCGCGCGTGCTGGCCGACGTCCTCGACGCCGGCTCGCGCGTCCTGCGCGGGCCGCTCGAGCGGATCGCCTCCTCGGCGCGGCCCGGCGCGGAGCCGCCCACGGAGGAGACGACGGTCGCCGTCGCGCTCGCCGTGCGCCGCGCCTTCGAGGGCGCCGCGGCCGTCCTCTCGCCGCCGGTCATCGCCTTCGACACCGCGTCGCTCCAGCCGCAGCCGGCGGGCGAGGACTCCGGCTCCGAGGTCTCGCTGATCTTCCTCGTCATCCTGCCCGGGATCTCGGTCTACGCGCTCTTCCTGGTCGGCGACCTGGCGATGCGCGACATCATCGCCGAGTCGACGGCGGGCACGCTGCGGCGGCAGCTCGCGGGGCCGATCGGCGGCGGCACGCTGGTGCTCGGCAAGGCGCTCTACACGGCGGTCCTCGCGCTCATCGCGCTCGGCGTGCTCGCGGCCGTCGGGGCGGTGGTGCTGCGGCGGGGGGTGGACCCGGCGGGCTTCCTCCTGCTCTCCCTGGCGCTCGTCCTGGCGGTGACCGGCACCTCGGCGACGATCTACGGGCTGGCGCTCAACGAGCGCCGCGGCGCCACCATCGGCTCGATCCTCTACCTCGTCCTGGCGATGGCGGGCGGCAGCTTCGTCAACCTCGAGGGGCTGCCGCGGGCGGTGCGCGCCGTGTCGCCGGTGTCGCCCTTCTACTGGGGGACGACCGGGTACCGGACGCTCATCGAGTCGGCGGGCACCCTGCGCGACGTCCTCCCCAACATCGCGGTCCTCGCCGGCCTCGGCGCCGCCCTCCTGGCGCTCGGCGGCTTCCTGCTCCACCGCGCGGCGCGGCGCGGGGCGTTGGCGTGAGGAACGTTCTCCGCCTAGCGCTCAACGACCTCCGGCTGACGATGCGGGAGCGGGCGTCGTTCCTCTGGATGCTCGTCTTTCCGGTGGCGCTGATGTGGTTCTTCGGCCAGGTCGGCGGCGGCGGCGGCGATGCAGGGCCGCCGAAGGTCACCCTGACCGTCGTGGACCGCGACGGCGGCTTCCTGGCCCGCGCTCTCGTTGCGCAGCTCGCCGACGAGAGCGTCGCGCTGCGCGAGGTCGCCCCCGCCGCGCCGGCGGCGGCCGAGGAGAAGGTCCGCACCCTCACGATCCCCGCGGGTTTCACCGCCAAGGTCCTCGCCGGCGAGCCGCAGACGCTGCGCATCGAGCGCGACGAGAAGGCCGATCGCGACTTCTCGCGTGCCGCCGACGTCAACCTGATGCGCGCCGTTACCCGCACCTTGGGCCTGCTGGTCGAGATGAACGCGGCGGGCAAGCTCCCGCCGCAGGCGACCCCCGCCGCCGCCAAGGCGGAGCTGGCCCGCCTGGCGGCGCGGCCGCGGTTGGTCTCGGTCGCCGTCTCGACGGCGGGGCACGGCCGGCCGGTCCCCGCCGGCATGGCGCAGAGCGTCCCCGGCATCCTGACGATGATGGTCCTCATGATGACCGTCATCTACGGCGGCGTCTTCCTGACGATCGAGCGGCGCGAGGGGATGCTGCGGCGGCAGGTGAGCCTGCCGCTCTCGCGCCCGGCGCTCGTCCTCGGGAAGCTCGCCGGGAGGCTGATCCTGGCGGCGCTCCAGGTCGCCGTGCTCCTCGCCGCCGGCCGCTTCCTCTTCGGCCTGGACTTCGGGCGGTCGCCCGGCGGCCTCGCCCTCCTCCTCGCCGCCTACGCCTTCTGCGTCGCCGGCCTCGCCACCTTCTGCGGCGCCGTCTTCCGCACCCCGGAGCAGGCCTCCGCCGTCGGCTGGATCGCCAGCATGGTGATGGCCGCCCTCGGCGGCTGCTGGTGGCCGAGCGAGCTCATGCCCCGCTGGCTCTGGCGCGCCGCCCACGTCTTCCCCACCGCCTGGGCCATGGACGCCTTCCACGCCCTGATCAGCTTCGGGCGGGGGATCGAAGCGGTTGTCCTGCCGGCCGCGGTGCTCCTCGGCTTCGGAGTGGTTTTCGGTGGCTTGGGGGCTCGGTTTCTCAAGCCAGCGTAGGCCAGAAGTCCGGCAGGGGATAAGATGCTCGCAAGGAGCGGTTGACCTAGGCGGGAGCGTAAACGTACATGGCGTACTTCATCGACATTTGCTCTCCTGAGACGTACGACGCATTCACGCGCTCAGCACGTGACATTTCGGGCTTTCGCCTGCGCCATAAGGGAATGGCCGAGCGCGTCAAACCCGGTGATATGTTCGTGTGCTACCTCACGCGCTTGTCACGGTGGGTTGGACTCTTGGCGGTTGTTGAGGGGCCCTTCGTTGATAACAAATCGCTCTTCCTGCCCGAGGATGATCCGTTCGTCCTGCGCTTCCGCGTTCGAGAACGAGTGTGGCTGGAGATCGACAAATCCATCCCAATCCACGATGATGCAATTTGGAACGGCCTCTCCTTCACCCGAAATCTAGAGAAGGGTTCTACGGGCTGGACCGGCAAGGTCCGCAGCAGCTTGGTGCGCCTCGACGACCGCGATGGTAAGTTCCTCGCCGAAACGCTGACGCTCCAATCCACCGAGCTCAAGCCCTATCCAATCGATGAACAGGACATCAAGAAACTAGCCACCCATACCGTTAACCGCCCTGACAAGGTAGTTACAGTCTCGGTGCCCGAAGATTCCGGGGTTATTGATGCCGCGCAACAGGCACCAGAAATCGAGACGAGGGAGTCGACCAAAGTCCAAGCGCTCATTGCTCAGATCGGTGCAAGCATGGGGTTGTCGATCTGGATTCCTCGCGCCGACCGAGCGGCTGTGCTCAAAGAGTGGAAGACCGATGGTCAGGACCTCCTTCAGCGCCTTCCGCTCAACTATGACGATACCACTCTCCGAACGATCGAGCAGATTGACGTGCTCTGGCTGCGGGGGAGGTCGATCGTCCGGGCTTTTGAAGTGGAGCACACAACCTCGGTGTATTCGGGCATCCTGCGCATGGCTGACCTCCTGGCCCTTCAGCCAAACATGGACATCAAGTTACATCTCGTCGCTCCCGCGGTTAAGCGCGAAAAGGTCTTCCAAGAGATTCGCCGCCCCGTGTTCTCCTTGCTGGAGAAAGGGCCGCTCGCCGAGAGCTGCACGTATCTCTCTTACGACAGCCTCCGCGAGCTTGCTGGGCAGAAGCACCTCGCGCACTTATCTGACACCGTCCTTGACGAGTACACCGAAGAGGCGGAGTGAAGAGGAACGTGAAGGCCTTGAAGCGTGCCCGAGCGGCCTACCACTCCGCTTCCGAGCTGATTCGCCAGGGCCTTCGCCTGGTGGCTTCGCGGTTCTACGGCGATCGCCGCCCGCCGACCACGCGGCTCTTCGAGTCGACAAACAACAAGCTGGGAGACGAATCGGAGCTCTACAAGGGCCTCGAGGATTGAAGTCGCCGATCGTCGCCAGAGAGGTTTAGGCGCTTCACCGCGCGGCGGAGCGAAGGCGCGACAGCAGCTCCTCGCGAACCTCGATCCAGGGCCGCGACGCCCCTTCTCCGCGGCGATGGGCTGCCAACCGCTCCCTGATCACCTCCCGGTGCCACTCCGGCAGCGGGACTTCGTCCGGGTGAGCGGCGACACTGTCCCAGAGCGCCTGGATGTAGTCGAGCTTCTCGTCGGCCGTGAGCTCGTCGAATCCGGGCGGGGGAATCGCTGGCCGTGCCATGCGCCAAAGGCTAACGGGCACATTCGAGCAGCCAGTGAGGCAGCTCGGGGCGCCGGGAGTTCTTCCCGGAGCGTCCGGGTCGGGTCGGGAGGCGCAAGAAACTCCTCCCGCGGCGTCGGGTCGGAGCTCCAAGCGCCCGGAAACTCTGCCCGGACGGTTCGGACAGAGTTCTCAGCCCTCAGCAACAGTGCCCGGACGGACCGGGAGGGGATCCGTCCCGATTCTTGTGGAAAAAGAAAGTGGCGTAACCTCCTAGCTGTCAAGCACATCCCGTCGCGTGGGCGGCGGAGGAGGGTTACGCCATGTGGGAGGCTAGCACGTCAGAGCAGGAGGTGGTGCCGCTGCGCCAGGACATCCGGCGGCTGCTCGAGCAGAGGCTTCTGGAGGCCGTGGAGCTGGTGCTAGAGCAGGAGCTTCAGGAGGCGCTGGGTGCGCAGCCCTACGAGCGGACGGCGGTGCGCCGCGGCTACCGCAACGGAGCCACGCTACGGCGGGTGACGACGGTGGCGGGGACCCGGCCGCTGCGGGTGCCGCGCGGTCGGGTGGCCACAGTGGAGGGCACGACGGAAGAGTTCGCCAGCGCGTTGGTGCCGCGCTACGCGCGGCGGGTGCGGGAGATCGACGCGGCGATCCTGTCGTGCTATCTGGCGGGGGCCAATAGCCGACGGATCGGCAAGGCGCTGGCGCCGCTGCTGGGAGAAGAGCACCTGTCCAAGAGCGCGGCCTCGCGCGTGGTGGGGCGGCTCAAAGAGCGGTTTGCGGCCTGGCGGGAGCGCGATTGTGCGGGCGAGCGTTACGCGCTGCTGTTTCTCGACGGGTTCCACGTCAAGGTGCGGCTGGCCCGGCGGGTGGTGGCGGTGCCGGTGCTGGCCGCTCTGGGCGTGCGCCCCGATGGCGGCAAGGTCCTGGTGGCGTTACGGTTGGCCACGAGCGAGGCGGCGCGGCTGTGGGGCGAGCTGCTCGAGGATCTGCAGCGGCGGGGCTTGGCGGCGCCCGAGTTGCTCATCGTCGACGGCCACGCTGGCTTGCGCAAGGCGCTGGCGGCGTGGCCGGGGGTGCGCGTGCAGCGTTGCACCCAGCACAAGCTCCGAAACCTGCTGGAGCACTGCCCGCGCCATGCTCGCGGCGAGCTCCGGCGCGACTGGCGCCCGATCGTCGAGGCCCGCGACGGTGGGGCGGCCCATCAGGCCTACGCGGCCTTCCTCGCCAAGTGGTCTCGCCTGTGTCCGGCTGTCGCCCGCTCGCTCGAGGAGGCCGGAGAGGAGCTGTTGACCTTCTACGAGTTTCCCCGCTCGCTGTGGAGGACCCTACGCTCGACCAACGCGCTGGAAAACCTCCATCGCGAGTTTCGACGCCGCACCAAGACCCAGGCCAGCTTCGCCACCGAAGAGGCGGCCTTGACCCTGCTCTGGGCACTGGTGGCCTGCGGCCAGATCCGCCTACGCAGCGTCAATGGCCACCAAGACCTGCAACGTTTCCTCGCCACGATTTGGACGCAGGCCGCGTGAGGAGCTAACGTCAACCCGACAGTCAGGGGGTTACGCCGAATCTCCACAAGAATCGGGACACATCCCCGGGAGGAGTTCCCAGCCCTCGGGAACAATGCCCGGACGGACCGGGAAGAGTTCCCAGCTCTCGGGAACAATGCCCGGACGGTTCGGGAAGAGTTCCCCGCCCCCGGGAACAATGCCCGGACGGACCGGGAAGAGTTCCAAACCGTTGGAAACAATGCCCGGAGCGTCCGGGCATTGTTCCAAGCCCTTGGGGACTGTTCCCGAAGCGTCCGGAACAGCTCCCGAACCGTCCGGGCATTGTTCCGAGGCGTTGGGAACTCTGCCCGGGCCGTCCGGGCGTTGTTCCAAGTCGTGGGGAACAGTTCCCGGGCCGTCCGGGCACTGTTCCGAGCCGTTGGGAACTCTGCGCGGAGCGTCCGGGCATTGTTCCGCGGCCTCGGGGGAAGCTCCCGGACGCTCCGGGAAGTCGCCCGCGCCGCGGGGGAAGGCTCCCCGGCCGGCTCCGCCTTTACCCGACGAGCTCCCCTACTCCCCCTTCCAGCCGCCGTACCAGCTCCGGCAGTGCCGCTTCGTCCACCGAGCAGTGGGCGATCCGGAGGTAGCGGGGTTCCAGGGAGATGACGCCGGTGTCCCAGTGGTCGAGGAGGTGGCGGCGGACGGCGTGGACGTCGGTCTTCAGACCCCCGGGTAGCTCGACGAGGGCGAAGCAGCCGGAGTTGAAGGGCAGGGCATGGAGCAGGGCCGGGTCGGCGGCGGCGAGGGCGTCGCGGAGGGCGCGGTAGCGGCCGGCGAGGAGGGCGCGGACCGTCTCGATCTCGCGCTCGATCCCCTCTTGGCGCAGGGCGGCGAGCAGGACCTCCTGCGGCGCCGCGGCCGGCGCGCCCATCGTCGCTGCGGCCAGCCGCCCGCCCATCGCCTCCAGCGCCCGCGCCGCCTCCCCGTCCGGCTCCAGCGCGAAGGTGAGGAACCCCACCCGGCCGCCGAAGAAGGAGAACTCCTTGGTCGCGCCGTCCACCTTGACCGCCACGAGGTTGGGATGGGCGCCCGCCAAGTCCCAGAACGGGGACGCCGCCGGGATGCCCGGCTCGAAGACCAGGCCGGCGTAGGCGTCGTCGCAGAGCACGAGGAGCGGCCGCCGGCCGGCCTCCGCGACCAGCGCGTCGAGCATGACCTGGCGCTCCGCCGGCGCCGGCGAGTAGCCGCCGGGGTTCGAGGGGAGGTTGACGATCGCCACCGCCGGCTCCCCCGCCGGCACCTCGGCGAGGGCCTCGCTCCAGGCGTGCGGGTTGAAGCGGCCGCCGCGGTAGGCCGGCGCGGTCAGAAGGCGCGCGCCGTTGCGCATCTCGAAGCACTGCCGGTAGTTGCCCCAGAAGGGCTGCGGCACCGCCACCGCGCGCCCCGGCCCGGCGAAGAGGTCCGCGACCAGCGACAGGGCGTGCGAGAGCCCGACCGTCGTGGCTGGCAGCGTGGACGACGCCGCCGGCCCCTCCCGCCGCTGCCAGCCGCGCCAGCGCCGGCGCAGCTCCGGCAGGCCGAGCGCCGGCGCGCCCGTGGACGCTCCGCCCTCCGCCCCCGCCTCGGCCTCACCGCCCGCCAGCCGCCGCCCGAGCGGCGAGAGCGCCGCCCACAGCGAGGGCGCCTCGCGCTCCAGCTCCCGCTCGCTGCCAAGGGCGATCACGGCGCGGAGTCTCCCCCAAAGCCGCGGCGGAGCGCCAGCAGGCGCCCGCCGCGAACACGGCGGGCACGTAGGCCCGCCGCTACGTAGCGCCCGGCCTACGTGCCGGGCGTCTGCGGGCGATCTGCTATGGTCTGCCGCTGACTCCGTCGCTCTCGCGCGTGCGGTGGCACGCGCTCCCGGATGGATGCGCCGCAGCCTCCTCCCCCTCGCCGCCTTCCTCCTGCTCGCCGGCGCCTCGACGGCCGCCGGGCACGCGCTCGCCCTGCCCGAGCCGATCACCTACACCCTCCGCTTCCCGAGCCCGGAGTCGCACACCGTCGAGGTCGAGGCGCTGATCCCCACCGGCCGCGTCAATCACCTCGAGCTGATGATGCCGGTGTGGACCCCGGGCTCCTACCTGGTCCGCGAGTACGAGCGCAACGTCGAGCAGATCGCCGCCGCGACGCCCGAAGGGTTCCCGCTGGAGATCGAGAAGACGTCCAAGAGCCGCTGGCGGGTGATCGCCGGCGGGCGGCCGCTGATCGCCGTCCGCTACCGTCTCTACGGGCGGGAGCTGACGGTGCGCGGCAACTTCATCGAGCGCGACTTCGCCTTCTTGAACGGCGCCGCGACCTTCTTGACCGTCGCCGCCGACCGCCAGCGCACCCACTTCGTCGAGATCGAGCCGGCGCCGCAGTGGGCGTCGGTGGTGACCGCTCTCGAGCCGGTCGGCGGCCCCAACCGCTACCGCGCGGACGACTACGACGCCCTCGTCGACGCCCCCATCCTCCTCGGCAACCCCGCCCTCCACCGCTTCGAGGTCGGCGGGCGCAGCCACCTGCTGGCCAACGAGGGGGAGGGCGGGGTCTGGGACGGCCCCCGCTCGGCCTCCGAGCTGGAGCGGCTGGTGCGCGAGCAGATGGCCTTCTGGGGCAACCTCCCGTACGACCGCTTCGTCTTCCTCAACCTGATCGTCGAGGGCACGGGCGGGCTCGAGCACGCCGAGTCGTTCACCGTCATGACCAGCCGCTGGAAGGCGCGCACCCGCGAGGGGTGGCTCGACTGGCTGGCCCTCGCCAGCCACGAGCTCTTCCATGCCTGGAACGTCAAGCGGCTGCGGCCGCGCGAGCTGGAGCCGCCGTTCGACTACGAGACCGAGGTCTACACCCCGAGCCTGTGGATCGCCGAGGGGCTGACCGCCTACTACGACGACCTCCTGGTGCACCGCGCCGGGCTCTCGACGCGCGACGAGTACCTCAAGCGCCTGTCGCGCGACATCGAGCGGCTGCAGACGCAGCCGGGCCGGCTGGTGCAGCCGCTCGACGAGGCCTCGTTCGACGCCTGGATCAAGCACTACCGCCGCGACGAGAACTCCCCTAACGCCACGGTCAGCTACTACCTCAAGGGGTCGCTCGTCGGGTTCCTGCTCGACGCCCGCATCCGCATGGTCTCGGCCGGGAAGGCCAGCCTCGACGACGTCATGCGGCGCGCCTGGGCCCGCTGGGCGGGGGCGCCCCACGGCTACCGCCACGAGGAGTTCCTGGCGCTGATCTCAGAGGTGGCGGGCGGGCCGCAGGAGGCGTGGCTGGGACAGGCGGTGTCCAGCCCCGCCGAGCTCGACTACCGCGAGGCCCTCGCCTGGTACGGCCTGCGGTTCAAGGACTCGAAGTGGAAGAAGGAGGAGGCCGAGCCCGAGGAGCCGGCGGGGTGGCTGGGGGTGGAGGTCGAGGTGCGGGACGGGCGCCTCCTGGTCACCGAGGTCAAGCGCGGCACCCCGGGGCACGCCGCCGGCGTCAACGTCGAGGACGAGATCCTCGCCCTGGGCGGCTACCGCGTGCCGCCGGAGAAGCTCGAGGAGCGGCTCAAGGCGTTCCGGCCGGGGGACAAGACCGAGCTCCTGGTCGCCCGCCGCGAGCGGCTGATCCCGCTCGCCGTGGTGCTCGGCGAGAAGCCGCCCGAGCGCTGGCGGCTGGAGGTCGACCCCAACGCCACGCTCGAGCAGACCGCGCGCCTCGACGCCTGGCTGGGCCGGCCTCAGGTCACCATCTTCCAGGCGCGGAGCACGAGCCCCGCCGCCTCGACCGCCACCGCCCCGAAGTAGCCCTCCTCCGGCTCGAGGTGCCAGAGGTTCCAGCGCTCGCCGCGCGCCGCGTCCTCTTCGAGCGACAGCATCCGCGGCGGCTCCTCCGGCCCCAGCGTCACCACGAACGAGTCGAGCGGCGCCGCCAGCCCGACCCCCACGGCCTTGAGATACGCCTCCTTCCGCGTCCAGCAGCGGAAGAAGGCGCGCTGCCGCTCCGCCGCCGGCAGCCCGCGCAGCGCCGCGTTCTCCGGCGCCGAGAAGAAGCGCTCGGCGATCCGCTCGAGGTCGTCCATCGGCTTGAGCTGCTCGACGTCGGCACCGATCTCGCGCTCGCGGGTCACCGCCAGGACCGCCAGCTCGTGCGAGTGGGAGAGGTTGAAGTGGAGCGGCGCGCCGGGGCGCGCGGTGGCGGGGGCGAGGTCGGGCTTGCCGCGCTCGCCGTAGACGAAGGCGAGCCGCTCGGGGGAGGCGCCCAGGTAGGCGCCGAGCAGCTCGCGCAGCAGGCCGCGGCCGACGGCGAAGCGGCGGCGGTGGACCTCGAAGCGGAAGCGGTCGGCGCGCGCCCGCTCGTCGGCGGCGAGGGTCGAGCGCAGCGCCGCCACCCGCTCGGGCGGCGGGTCGAGGCGCGCCGCCCAGACGTGGACCTCGCCCGGCGGCAGCTCGAGCGGCGCGCCGGCGGCGCGCGGCGCGAAGGCGGTCAAGGGGGCGCCGCGGCGGGCAGCGGCGCCAGCTCGAAGAGGTCGCGCGCCACCGCCTCGATGAGCAGCGCCCGCTCCGAGTGGAGGAAGAAGTGGTCGCCGGGCAGCATGCGGAGGCGGAAGCGGCCGCGCGTCTCGCCGCGCCAGTCCTCCAGGTCCTCGCGGGTGACCTCGGGGTCGGCGAGGCCGCCGAAGGCGGAGATGCCGATCCCGAGCGGCTCCTCCGGCCGGAGCTCCCAGGTCTCGTGCAGGGCGAAGTCGGCGCGCAGGAGAGGCAGGAGCAGCGCCATCAGCTCGCCGTGCTCGAGCACCTCCTCCGGCGTGCCGTTGAGCTCGCGCAGGCGGGCCATGAACTCCGCCTCCGGCAGCGCGTGGATCGGCTCCTCGCGCGGCGGCACGCGCGGGCCGCGGCGACCGGAGAGGAGGAGGGCGAGCGGCTCGGGGCCGCCGCGGCGGCGGAGGGCGCGCGCCAGCTCGTAGGCGATGAGCGCCCCGAGGCTGTGGCCGAAGAAGGCGAAGGGGAGGTCGGCGAGCGGCAGCGCGCCGGCGAGCGCCTCGACCAGCGGCTCCATCCGCGTGAACGGCGCCTCTCGCAGCCGGCCCTCGCGGCCGGGGAGCTGGACGGGGCAGACCTCGATGCCGGCGGGGAGCGCCGCGCCCCAGGCGCGGTAGGCCGAGGCCCCGCCGCCGGCATAGGGGAAGCAGAAGAGGCGGAGGCGCGCCCGCGGGTCGATCTCCCGGTAGGCGAGCCAGGGGGTGGCGCGGCTCAGTTGCTCGGCTGCTCCGTCTGGCGCTGCCGCTCCATCTCCTCCATCTTCTTGCGCAGCGACAGCGGCCGCATGTCGGTCCAGACTTCCTTGATGTAGTCGAGGCACTCCTGCTTGGTGCCGGACTTCCCGACGTCGTTCCAGCCCAGCGGGTTCTCGCGGTGGGCGGGCCAGATCGAGTACTGCTCCTCGTGGTTCATCACGACCTTGTAGATCGTGGTGTCCTCCCTCTCGTCGTCCCAGGCCATGACGGATCTCCTTAGTTTCCACTTCAAGAGTGCCGTGCGCCGACATTGTGGGACAGCTCCCGGGCCCGGGCAAGCGCCCGGACGAGGGCCTCGAGGTCGCTCTCCCGGGTGCGGTAGTTGGTGATGCAGGCGCGGAGCGCCGGGCCGATCTCGCCCAGGCGCACGACGTTGATCCAGGCCGCGCCGGAGCCGACGACCGCCGCCGCCACCTCCTCGAGGGCCTCGGCCGTCCGCCCCTCGGGGCCGCGGCCGTCGACGAAACAGACCAGTGGCAGCGGCGTGTCGTTGACGACCTCCCAGCCGTCGGCGGCGAGGAGGGCGCGCAGCCGCTGCCCGAGCCGCGTCTGCTCGCGGATCGCGGTCTCGTACCCCTCCCAGCCGGCGACCGCCAGCGACAGGAAGAGCTTCAGGCCGATGAAGCGCCGCGACCACTGCATGCTGTGGGCGTAGGGGTCGGCCACCGCCACGCCGGCGGCGGCGCGCGGCATGTAGCCGGCGGCGGCGACGCGGAAGGTGCGCTCGAGGAAGCCGGGGTGGCGGTGGAGGTAGATGCCCGCCGCCATTGGCACCGACAGCCACTTGTGGGCGTCGATCGTGATCGAGTCGGCGCGCTCGATGCCGGCGAGCGCCGGCCGCAGCTCGGGCACCAGCGCCGCCGCGCCCCCCCAGGCGGCGTCGACGTGCAGCCAGAGCCCCTCCTCGTCCGCCACCTCGGCCAGCTCGGCGATCGGGTCGATGATGCCGGCGCTGGTGGTGCCGGCGGTGGCGACGACCAGGAACGGCGTGTGCCCGGCCCCGCGGTCCGCGGCGAGCCGCCGCCGGAGGTCGCCGACGCTCAGCCGCTGCCGCTCGTCGAGCGCGACCTCGCGCACCGCCTCGGTCCCCAGGCCCGAGAGCCGCGCCGCCTTAGCGAAGGAGTGGTGGGCCTCGGCCGAGACGTAGACGAGCGGCTGGCTGCGGAGGGCGAGGAGGCCGCGCCGCCCGGCCTCGGGGAAGGCGCGCTGGAGGGCGACGAGGAGGGCGGTGTGGTTGGCCTCGGCGCCGCCCGAGCAGAAGGTCCCCTCGGCGCGCGCCGGGTCGTAGCCGAAGCGGCCGGCCAGGGCGCGCAGCAGGTGCTGCTCGACCTCGGCGGCGAAGGGGTTGTGGCTCCAGGCGGCGAGCTGCGGGTTCCAGGCCGCGACCAGGGCGTCGGCGGCGATGCCCATCGTCGTCGGCGCCGGGTTGAAGAGCCCGAAGTAGCGCGGGTGCGGGGTGTGGACCTGGTGGCGGGTGAGCCCGGCGACCGCGAAGTCGAGCGCCGCCTCGGGGTCGAGCGGCCGCGCGAAGTCGAACGGCGCGAGGAGGCGCCGCAGCTCGCCCAAGTCGGCCGGCGGCGCCACCGGCAGGTCGTCCACCCCCTCGGCATACCCCTCGATGGCCGCGACGAGGCGGCCCCAGAGCGCCTGCCGCGCCTCCGTCTCCAGCCGCAGCATGGGGCGGGATCATAGAGCAGGCGGCACTATGTACGAGGAGGCATTGGGCCAAGTTCCTTAAGGCGGGCTATTAGTCATGAGATCATGACCGCGATCAAGCGCGGCAATCCTGTCGATGCCGTGTCGTTTGCTGAGGTCGGCTCCTGCTCGGAAGCACTCCGCGAAGAGGATCTCGTGGACCCGGTAGGCGACGCCTGACGCTTGAGCCGGCCACGAGTGCCTAGTTCCGGTCGGGGATGTACTGGCCGGCCTTACGATCAAACTGACGAGGGATAGCGTCCTCCAGGAACCCGAACGAGGCGTAGACACGTGCCACAAGTCGAAACGCGCAGCGGTCGGCAGCGTCATGAATCTCTTCGGCGCTAAATACGAGCGGCTTATCCAGGATGAGGTCGTCTCCGGCAAATTGACCGCCAACGCTACGCCCGCTGTACGAAACGGTCCCGGGTGTTCCGGGTAGTAGGCTCCAGCCACCAAGCCCGAAAAGCGCCATGTGCGCTACATAGGCCGAAGGAAGACGCTCAGGTAATTTCCAGATTTCATGCGCGGCATTCATGGCGGCAACTAGTCTCAGCATCGAAACAGAGTACTCTAGGAGATAAAGTGGATGCAGGAGCGGCTCTCCGGGTTGGATTGGGTTAGCTCCAAAGCTTGCGAGCGGGGCGGTAAAGAGTAATCCGCCGTCACGCTGGACAGCAAGCCAATACACACCTTCCTTGCCAACGGTCAAATTGCCGCCCACCAGCTGAGGAGCTCGTCCACCTAACACATAGGCATTCGTGAAATTCCCGGTGAAACCCTCGACCTGGGCTCGAGCGGGATCGGTCAGCAGCTCGCTGCGGCGCAGGCGAGCGAAGTCCAACTCGAGATCATCGATCGGTTGAAGGCGCAGCCAAAACAGGTCGTGATGCGCATTGGGAACCTTCTCAACTGCCTGCTGAAGGTCCGCATTGACCTTCTCGATAATGGATCTAGTTTTTTTGCCCGACGTCCCTGCATCTCCACTACCTCTGAATAAATCGGCCACCTCCTCCCGTGCTAGCGGGCGAAGTCGATTTCCAACTCGTGTCACGAAGAGTCTTCCCGAGCTGCGGGAATATGCATATGGTTTTTGAGTCCTGTGAGGACGAACGTCAATTCTAATGACATCGCCCTCGGCTCGCTGCACAGCAACCTCGTCTTCGGCCGGCGAGGGCTCGATCGTGTCGATCAGGTGGTCATGCAGGCGCCTGATTTTGTCTTCAACGTCAGTTATGGGCTCGAGCTGCACGGCAACTTGATCTTGCTCGCGGACCCCCACCCACACCTTGCCGCCTGTTGAATTGAGCATCGCGACCACCCCACGAGCAATCGTGGAGAGATCCTGAAGAGCTGCCTCGCCCTTGAACTCCAAGGTCTGACTCTCGCGCTGACCGAGGGGATTGGTCATGTCCGAACTCCTTCGAGGATTTTCCGCGGGTCGCGGAGGAAACTAGCCAAGGGAAGAACCCGGATATCGTCTTCCGAGCTCTCCACAACACCACCGAAGATCAGGAGGGTCGCCTTCGGCCTCAAAGCCGTTTGGGCTCTGCGCAGCTCCTTCAGCTTCTCGGAGCGGAGACGACGGCTGCTCGTCACCTCGATTGCTATGACATCAGTCGCCGAGGAGAGCACGAAGTCGATCTCGTGCTCATCGTCCTTGCGGTAGTACGACAGCTCGCTTCCAGAGTCCCGCGCCAGATCCCGGAGATGGCGGAACACGACTGCTTCGGTGACTTGGGCCAGCACTCGCACGTCACGCCGCGGAGCGACCGCGAAGGCCTGGATCAAGCCGTGGTCCGCTGCATACAACCGCCGGCCGGAGCGCAACCTCGCAGCGGGACGAAGGCCGAATCGATCCAAGGGCGCAAGCATGAGAGTCGTCTCCAGAAGGTCGACCCATGCCTGTACGGAACGCACGTCCGCCACAGGCGTTAGGTCGCGCGCGCGGACGGCCGCCTCGAACACGGACCCAGAATCCTGAACCAGGTAGACAAAGAGGTCCTTGACGCGCTGCAGGTCAACGCCCAGTGGCAAGAGATCCCGGAAGATCGCGCGCTCAGCAATATCGGCCCGAAGACGCTGCCGGACTTCGGCGTAGGCATCGCTAAACGCGTGTTCCGGAAACCCGCCCACACGCAAGTAATGCTCATGGAGGGTGGGCCGGCGCAGAAGGACTTGTTCGACATCTTCCTCGGCGATGGCATGCAGGCGCGCGAACTCGGCGAAGGAGAGGCCCTCGATCCGTAGCTCGTCCCAGCGTCCCTGGCCGGATTCGCGAGTCCCCGCGCGAAGGATGCTCGCTGCAGAATCGGTCGCGACGATGCGTCCGACTGATGCGTCCACAGCCTGCTTCAGCCAGCGATCCCAGTTGGGGGCAAAGCGGATTTCATCCAGCAACAAGACTCGAGGGGCCTCGACCTGGAAACCAACAGGACGTATGCCCTCAACTTCGCGAGCAGACACGGGCACGGTCAATCGGTCGTCGGAGAAGTCAAAGTAGGTGAGGTTGGCGGGAGGCAGTCCGGCATCGAGAAGATCGTCGGCGAGCTGTAGGAGCCCGATCGTTTTGCCAACCTGCCGAGGACCCATAACGAGCGCGGCACGGCGATCTTCTCGTCCCAGCCGCTCGCGGAGGTGAAGCTGGAAGTCCCGCCGTACGGGATAGCGCAAAGCCCGACGGGCTCCTGGTTGGCTCCACCAGGGGTTCTGGTCTTGAAGAATGTCCAGCAACGGGATGGCAGCCACGAGACCATTAAACTACATCCCAATGTCGAAGACAATCTCCGCCGGGGCCTCAACAAAGCCCAGGTTGGAGGGGCGCAGGTTCCGTGATTGGTGTCCGCGACCGGCATGCTAGATTTTTTGCGTGTTCCTCCGCGCTAGCGCCCTCCTGCTCGGCACGGCCTTGGCCATCCGCTGTGCGCCGGTGAGCCGGCAGGGGGCACCGGCGGAACCGGCAACGCCTCCGACCCGGCCCGCGGCCACCGCGGCGCCGGCCGGCTCGGCGGCGCCGGCGGTGGGATCCCGCGGCATGGTCAGCTCGGCGCATCCGCTGGCCACCCGGGCCGGGCTGGAGGTGCTGGCGGCCGGCGGCAACGCCTTCGACGCCGCGGTCGCCATCGCCGCCACGCTCAACGTCGTCGAGCCCGAGATGTCCGGGCTCGGCGGGTACGGCACGATCCTGGTCTACGACGCCGGCGAGGGGCGCTCCTGGTTCCTGAACCCCAGCGGGCGCATCCCGCGCGGGGTCCGCCCGGACGACTATCGCCCACCGACGCCTGGCTACCTCGAGAACCGGATCGGCGCCAAGTCGGTCTCCACCCCCGGCAACCTCCACGCCTGGAAGGCGATGTCGGAGCGCTGGGGCGCCCTCCCCTGGGCGCGCCTCTTCGCGCCCGCCGTCCGTGCCGCGCGCGGCGGCTTCCCGCTCGGCGCGCGCACCGCCGAGGCGCTCGCCGGCGCCTTCGCCGAGATGTCGGAGCCGGCACGCGCCGTCTTCGGGCGCGGCGGGCAGCCGCTCGCCGCCGGCGAGCCGCTGGTGCAGGAGGACCTGGCGCGCACCTTCGAGGCCATCGCCGCCGGCGGGCCGGAGGTCTTCTACTCCGGCGCCGTCGCCCAGGCCATCGACCGCGCGATGCGCGAGGCCGACGGCTTCCTCGCCCTGGCCGACCTCGAGGCCGACCGCGCCGAGTGGTGGGAGCCGATCTCGATCCGCTACCGCGGCCACGAGGTGGTGAGCGCCTCGCCGCCGGCCAACAGCTTCGACATGCTGGTGCGGCTCGGCATCATGAGCCGCTTCGACGTCGCCGCCCTGGGGCACAACAGCGCCGAGCACCTCCACCGCTTCGCCGAGGCGACGAAGCACGGCTTCTGGGTGCGCCTCGCCCATGCCGGCGACCCGGAGGTGGACCCGCCGCCGCTCGCCCGCCTCCTCTCCGAGGCCTACTGGGAGGAGCAGGCGCGGGGGATCGACCCGGCGCGCGCCAAGCCGTTCGTGCCGCCGGGCGGCGACCCCGAGGCGGCGGCGGGCGCCGCCGCCTCCCACACCACGCACTTCGTCGTCGCCGACGCCGCCGGCAACGTCGTCTCCGCCACCCAGACCCTCGGCAACCTCTTCGGCAGCCGCATCATGCCGGCGGGCACCGGCGTCTGGCTCAACAATTCCCTCGCCTACTGCACCTTCGAGCCGGCCGGCAACCCGATGGACGCCCACCCCGGCCGGCGCAAGCTCTCCGGCGACTGCCCCACCTTCGTGCTGCGCGACGGCCGCCCCTGGATCGCCCTCGGCACCCCGGGCGGCCACACGATCGGCCAGACCGTGCCGCAGATGGTGATGAACCTCCTCGACTTCGGCATGGACGTGGCCCGCGCCCTGGCCGCGCCGCGGGTCAGCTTCGCCGAGCCCGACCTGCTGCTCGTCGAGGAGGGCATCCCGCTGGCGGTGCGCGAGGAGCTGGCGCGCCGCGGCCATCGCGTCGAGCCGCGGCCGCGGCTGGGCAACGCCCACGCGCTGACCGTCGAGCGCGGCGCCGGCGGCCGGCCGCTCCGCTTCACCGGCGCCGCCGACCCGCGCGGCGAAGGGCTGGCGGAAGGCTATTGAGCGCCGATCCGCGGCAGCTCGGGCTGTTCGACACGGCCGCGAGCGCCGCGCCGGCGCGGAGCTTCGACGAGCTGTTCGCCGTCCTGAACCGTCTCTTCCGCGGCCGCCTCGCCGCGCTGGTCCTGACCGACGCCCGCAGCCGCATGCTCTCGGTGCGGCGCCTGCCGGGCGAATTGCCGAGCTACGCGCTCCGCCTCCACCGCTGCTTCGCCGCCGCCCCCGACGAGGCGCTCGCCGCCGTCGCGGCCTGGGTCAAGGCCGGCCGCCGCAGCCCGCGGGCGCGGGAGGCCCTCGCCGTCTTCCGCCGGCACTTCGCGGCGCACCGTGGGGACGCCCCGGCGCCGCGCCCGCGCGCCCCGCTCCGCCCGGAGGGGCGCACCCTCGACCTCCGCCCGCTCTGCACCGAGCTCGACCGGCAGTACTTCGGCGGCGAGCTCGGGGTGGACGTCACCTGGGGGCGCGGCGCCGCGTCGTGCGACCCGCTCGACGCCGATGGCCGCGCCGGCCGCGGGCGCCGCCGGCGCTCCCGCCGCCCGACCCTCCAGCTCGGCAGCTACGACCACGACCTCCGCCTGGTCCGCATCCACCCGGTCCTCGACGCGCCGACCGTCCCCCGCTGGGTCGTCGCTTCGATCGTCTTCCACGAGCTGCTGCACGCCGCCCTGCCGCCGGTCGAGCGCGGCGGCCGGCGCCTCGTCCACACGCCCGAGTTCCGGCGGCGCGAGCGCCTCTTCCCCGACCACACCCGCGCCGAGCGCTGGATCGCCCGCCACCTCTCCGAGCTGCTCCGGCGCCGCTGACCCGCGGGGCAGAGACTTCCTGCCGGATGATCGTTCATCTCCTCGACGGCACCTACGAGCTGTTCCGCCACTTCTACGGCCAGCGCCGCTTCAACAAGGGCAAGGACCGGCCGTTCGGCGCGGTGGCCGGGGTGCTGCACACGGTGCTGGAGATGATCGAGACGGGGGCGACGCACCTCGGGGTGGCGACCGATCACGTCATCGAGTCCTTCCGCAACCGTCTCTGGCCCGGCTACAAGACGGGGGCCGGCGTCGAACGGGCGCTCCTCGCGCAGTTCCATCCGCTCGAAGAGGCGCTCGCCGCGATGGGCGTGGCGGTCTGGCCCATGATCGAGCTGGAGGCCGACGACGCGCTCGCCTCCGCGGCGCGGATCGCCGCCGCGGAGGAGGGCGTGCAGAAGGTCTGCATCTGGACGCCCGACAAGGACCTGGCGCAGTGCGTCCGCGGCGACCGGGTCGTGCAGGTCGACCGCAAGGGGCGGAAGATCCTCGACGCGGCGGGGGTGCGCGGGAAGTTCGGGGTGGAGCCCGCCTTGATCCCCGACTACCTCGCCCTCGTCGGCGACGCGGCCGACGGCTACCCGGGCATTCCGGGGATCGGCGCGACGACGGCGGCGCGCCTCATCAACCGGCACGGCGCCCTCGAGGACTTCCCGCCCGCCGTCCTGGGCGACAGCCGCGACCTGGCGCTGCTCTTCAAGGACCTGGCGACGCTCAGGACCGACGCGCCCCTCTTCGAGGCCGCCGAAGAGCTGCACTGGCAAGGCCCCGCCGGCGCCTTCGCCGCGTGGGCGGAGCGCCTGGGAGACGCCCGCCTGCTGGAGCGCTGCGCGAAGGCACCCGTCGCCTAGCGGCGCCCCGCGCTCGCGCCGGGCCGAAAAGCGGCGATAATGCGGCGGTTTTCAACCAGGGAGGGCCGTTCATGTCTGAAGCGACGGTCGCGCGGAGCAACGGCGGGCTCCTCCGCGAGCTCGGCCTGCTCGACTCGACGATGATCGTGGCCGGGTCGATGATCGGCTCGGGGATCTTCATCGTCTCGGCCGACATCGCCCGCCTCGTCGGCTCGGCCGGCTGGCTGATCATGGTCTGGGTGGTGACCGGCCTGCTGACCGTCGCCGCCGCCCTCTCCTACGGCGAGCTGGCGGCGATGATGCCGCGCGCCGGCGGCCAGTATGTCTACCTCCGCGAGTCCTACTCGCCGCTCTGGGGGTTCCTCTACGGCTGGACGCTTTTCCTGGTCATCCAGACCGGGACGATCGCGGCGGTGGCGGTGGCCTTCGCCCGCTTCCTCGGGGTGCTGGCGCCGGCGATCTCGCCGACCTCCTGGATCGTGCCGCCGATCGACCTCTCGGACAGCTACGCGGTGTCGCTGTCGGTGCAGCAGCTGGTGGCGATCCTCTTGATCGTCTTCCTGACGCTGCTCAACACGCGCGGGCTCAAGGTCGGCAAGTGGATCCAGAACGTCTTCACCTCGACCAAGACCCTGGCGCTCCTCGGCCTGATCGTCCTCGGGATCTTCTTCGGCCGCGACGCCGCGGCGGTCGCCGCCAACTTCGCCGACGCCTGGACGCCGCGCGACGTGACGCCGATCCGCCCCGACATGCCCTGGGTGGCGGCGGTCTCGGCGGCGGCCGGCGCCTTCGGCCTCCTCGTCGCCTTCTGCGTCGCGCAGGTGGGGTCGCTCTTCTCCGCCGACGCCTGGAACAACATCACCTTCACCGCCGGCGAGGTCAAGAACCCGCGCCGCAACGTGCCGCTGTCGCTGGCGCTGGGCACGGCGCTGGTCATCACTCTCTACGTGCTCGCCAACTTCGCCTACCTCTCGATGCTCACCCTGGGCGAGATCCAGACCGCGCCGGACGACCGCGTGGCCACCGCGGCGCTGGCCAAGGTGTTCGGGCCGGCGGCGGCGGGCATCATGGCGGTCTTCATCATCATCTCGACCTTCGGCTGCAACAACGGGCTGGTGCTGGCCGGCGCGCGGGTCTACTACGCGATGGCGCGCGACGGCCTCTTCTTCCGCGCCACCGGCAAGCTCAACGACCACCACGTGCCGTCGCGCGGCCTGCTCTTCCAGTGCATCTGGGCGTCGCTCCTGGTGCTGCCGCGGACGCGCCTCTACGACGACGCCGGCCAGCTCCGGCTCGACGCCGCCACCGGCGAGCCGGTCTACGGCAACCTCTACGGGAACCTCCTCGACTACGTGGTCTTCTCGGTGCTGATCTTCTACATCCTGACGCTCGGCGGCATCTTCGTCCTGCGGCGCAAGCGCCCCGACGCCGAGCGCCCCTACCGCGCCTTCGGTTACCCGATCGTGCCGGCGCTCTACATCGCCGCCGCCCTGGTCATCCTCGCCGTGCTCCTGGTCTACCGCACCTCGACCACCTGGCCGGGGCTCCTCATCGTCCTCACCGGCATCCCCGTCTACCTGCTCTGGCGGCGGGTGGGCGTGCCCACTCATTCGACGGAGGACTCATGGCAAGCCGACTCCTAGCCAAGAAGCCCCTCGGGCTGCTGCTCGAGGAGATGAAGAGCGACAACCGGCTGCGGCGCATCCTCGGCCCGGTCCAGCTCACCAGCCTCGGGGTGGGCGCCATCATCGGCGCCGGCATCTTCGTCGCCACCGGCGCCGCCGCGCACAACGTGGCCGGGCCGGCGCTGATGATGTCCTACGTCGCGGCCGGCATCACCTGCATCTTCGCCGCCCTCTGCTACGCCGAGTTCGCTTCGATGGTGCCGGTGGCGGGCTCGGCCTACACCTACGCCTACGCCACTCTCGGCGAGCTCTTCGCCTGGATCATCGGCTGGGACCTGGTGCTGGAGTACGCGGTCGGCTCGGCGACGGTGGCCAACGGCTGGTCGAGCTTCTTCCAGACGCTCCTGCCCAGGATGGGGATCAACCTGCCGGAGGCCTTGAGCCGGGCGCCGATCGCCTACGACGCCGCGACGGGGCACTTCGTCGGCACGGACGGCGTCGTCAACCTGCCGGCGATCATCATCACGGCGATCGTCACCGCGGTCCTGGTCAAGGGGATCCACGAGAGCGCCAACTTCAACGCCACGATGGTCGCGGTCAAGCTCGCCGCCGTCCTCTTCGTCATCCTGGTCGGCGCCTTCTACATCAACCCCGAGAACTGGAAGCCGTTCGCGCCCTACGGCTGGGGCGGGATCACCTTCTTCGGCAAGACCGTCATCGGGGAGTCGGTCGGCGGCACACCGGTCGGCATGCTCGCCGGCGCCGCGATCATCTTCTTCGCCTACATCGGCTTCGACTCGGTCTCGACCCACGCCGAGGAGGCGAAGCGGCCGAACCGCGACGTGCCGATCGGCATCGTCGCCTCGCTGCTGATCTGCACGGTGCTCTACATCGCGGTCGTGGCGGTCTTGACCGGCATGGTCAAGTACGACCGCATCGACACCGGCGCGGGGGTCTCGGTCGCCTTCAGCGAGGTCGGCCTGGAGTGGGCGGACGTCCTCATCGCGATCGCCGGCGTCGCCGGCATCACCTCGGTGCTCCTGGTCATGATGCTCTCGGGGCCGCGCGTCTTCCTGGCCATGGCGCGCGACGGCATGGTGCCGGCGGGGTTCTTCGGCGCGGTGCATCCGAAGTTCAGGACGCCCTGGAAGAGCACGCTCCTGATCGGCGCCTTCGTCGCCATCGCCACGGGCCTCCTGCCCATCGAGTACCTGCTCCAGATGACCAACATCGGGACGCTCTTCGCCTTCGCCGTCGTCTGCGCCGCGGTGCTCATCATGCGCCGCACCAACCCGGAGGCGGAGCGGCCGTTCCGCTGTCCGTGGGTGCCGCTGGTGCCGATCCTGGGGATCGTCTGCTGCCTGATCCTGATGTTCTCGCTGCCGGCGGCCAACTGGTGGCGGCTGATCGGCTGGCTGGCGGTCGGCCTGTTCATCTACTTCCTCTACAGCCGCAAGCACACCGTCCTGACGCGCTACACCGCCGAGGAGCTGCGGCGCTTCGGCGCCTCGCCCGGCGAGACGATCGACAAGGCGGTGGCGGGGTCGAACCCCTGGGATGACGTGCCGCCGAAGCCGTAGGAGGCTCCGCGCCTGCAGGTAGCGCCCGGCCTACGTGCCGGGCGTTTTTCTTTTTAGTGCCCCTCGCCGAAGTTCTTCTCGCCGGCGGCGACGGCGATGGCCAGCTTGTTCTGGCGCGGCGGCAGCGGGCAAGTGGCGTAGGGGGTGAAGGCACAGGGCGGGTTGTAGGCCTTGTTGAAGTCGACGACGACGGTACCGCCGGCGGGGGCCTCGGTGACCAGGAAGCGGCCGCCGCCGTAGGTCTCCTCGCCGTTGGTGCCGTCGCCGAAGATCAGGAAGAGCTCGCCCTGGTCGCCGCCCTCGAGCCCGTCGAGCCGGTAGGTCCGCCCGTCCCGCTCGAAGACCACCGCCGCCGGCGAGTCCTCGTCGTCCACCGTGCCGAGGATGTTGGGGACCGGCACCTTCTTCGGCGGGTCGTAGCGCTCGAGGCGCGCCTCGACGCGCCAGGAGGGATCGAAGGGGTAGCTCTCGACGCCGTGGAAAGCGGCGAGGACCGGGCTCTCGCGGTCGCGCACCCGGAGGCCGAGCCGGCCGCCGCGGTCGATGACGTGGAAGCGGAGGGAGCCGAGCTCGAGGATCGTCGGCTTGCCCTCCTTGTCCGAGGTGAGGGCGAGGCTCGTGACCGGCTTGCCGTCGACTGTGATCCCGGCCGCGGCAGGGGCTTCCAGGGTGACTTGGCCGTCCTTCAGGCGGAGGAGCCCGGCGCGCGCCGGCGCCCGGCCGGCGGGGAAGACGATGTGGTTCTCCTCGCCGCTGCCGATCGGGTTGTCCCCCTCTTCCAGCCAGTGGAGGCCGACGAGCGTCAGCCAGCCGTCGGGGTTGCGCAGCCCCTTGTCGCGCTCCTGCCGCCAGGCCTCGAAGCCCGCGCGCGGCTCGGCGGGAGCGGCGGGAGCGGGAGTGGGAGCGGCGGACGCCGCGGTGGGCGGGGTCGCGGCCTGGGCGGCGGACGCGGGGGCGGTGCTCGCCTCGGGCCGCACGGCGCAGGCGGCGAGCAGGAAGGGGATCGAGACGAGGAGCGGGCGGGGATAGCGATGCATGAGAGTCCTCCGGGGCGCTGGAGCATACCGCCCCGCACGGAAACCGCGATCCGAGGGTCTACACTTCCCGCTCGAGATGAGCGGCAAGGTCCTGGTCTACGACGGCGACTGCCCGATCTGCATCCGCGGCAGCGAGCGGTTCGTGCGCTGGGGGCTGGTGCCCGAGGAGCGGCGGCGGGAGTTCCAGAGCTACGAGGGGGAGCCCGCCGAGCGCCTCGCCGCCGCCGGCTTCCGCAACGAGATGGCGGTCTTCGAGCCGGCGAGCGGCGAGATCCGCACCGGCATTCCCGGGTTCCTCTGGCTGCTGCGCGACGGCCGGTTCGGATCTCTCGCGCGGCTGCTCGACCGGCCGCTCTTCGTGAAACCGATCACCGGCGTCTACCACATGGTCTCTTACAACCGCCGCATCCTGGCCCCGCCCCGGAGCGCCATCCGCTGCGCCTGCGACCCGGACGACCGCCCCGGCTACCAGCTCGCGCTGCTCGTCCTGCTGCTTCTCTTCACGCTCGGCGTGGGCGCCCTCTTCGGCGCCGCCGTGGCCGCCGGGAGCGGGACGGTACCGCCGCGCGCGGGAGCGCTCCGGGGGATCCTCGCGGTCGGTGCAGGCTGGGCCCTTCTCGCCATCGCAGCGATCGGCGCGGTCCCCGGCGGCGTCCGCCTCCGCTTCCTGGCGCACCTCGCGGTGGTCGCGGCGATCGGCGCCGCCGTCCTCCTCCCGGCGACGCTCCTCGCGCCCTTCCTCTACGGCGCTCCGCTCTGGATCGTCGTCGCGCTCGCCGCCGGCGTCAGCCTCTGGGTGATGGCGCGCCAGCTCCCGCTCCGCCTCCGCTACCTCGGCCTCTGGCCCCGCCTGGCCTGAGTCTCCTGCCAAGTTCCGAGTCCCCTTTTCCGTCTTCTCTCCGGAGCGGTTGACACGAGGAGACGCTGATGATATCTACTGTCTCGTTCGATATCGTGGAGGTGCGCTGTGATCCGGACGATCATCAGCCTGGAGGACGAGGACAAGGCCTGGCTCGATCGCCGGGCCGTGGAGGAGAAGATGACGATGACCCAGTTGGTGCGGCTGGCGCTGCGGCGCTACCGGCAGGAGGTGGAAGCGGAAGGGCCGTCGCTCGAGCGGCAGCTCCGGGAGACGGCCGGACTCTGGCGTGGCGAGGAGGGGCTCGACTACCAGCGGCGGGTGCGGGCGGAGTGGGACGAGCGGCCGTAGCCAGCGGCCCCGAGCTCCTGCTCGACTCGGTCATTCTCATCGACCATTTCCGCGGCGTCGGGCAGGCGACCGCCTATCTCGCGGAGACGCGGGGGCGGTGCGCGGTCTCGGTGATCACGCGCGCCGAGGTGCTGGCCGGCTTCGCGGAAGGCGATCTGCCGCCGGCCGTGGGGCTCCTCGACCGCTTCCCGACGCTCCCGATCGACCCACCGGTCTCGGACCTCGCCGCCCGCCTCCGCCGCGAGCACCGCTGGAAGGTCCCCGACGCCCTTCAGGCCGCCCTCGCCCGCTACCACGCTCTGCGCCTGGTCACCCGCAACACCCGCGACTTCCCCCCCGACCGCCACTCCTGGGTTGTCGTTCCGTACGAGCTGACCCCGCGCTAAGCCGGCTGGGGGAGCGCCGTCTCTTCGACGGGCTGGGCGTGGGCCGGACGGCGGAGGAGGGCGGTCTCGGCGCGCCAGCGGGCGGCCGGGTCCAGGTCGACGAGGAAGCGGGTGCGGCCGGCCTCGCGGGCGGCGATGGGGACGCCGTTGCGGTAGAGGAGGCGGTTGCCGGTCAGGGCCGGCAGGCGGCCGCCCGGGGTGAGGACGCCGAGCAGGTTGAGCGGATCGGCGGCCGAGACCGCCACCAGCTCGCCGGTCGGGGCGGCGCGGCGGAGGGCGCGCAGCTTCCCTACCGCTTCGGGGAGCGCGTACTGCTCGCCCGACGGCCCGGCCACGAAGCGGCCGCCGCGCAGCTCGCCGCGCGCCTCCAGCCGCCGGTAGACCCGCAGCAGGTCGCGCCAGGGCGGCAGCAGCGTCTCGCGGTCGAGGAGGCGCTTGAAGACCACGCCGTAGCGGCGGAGGAGGACCCGCGCCACCGCCTCGATCGTCTCGGGGGAAAGCTCTTCGTCCTTCTCGGCCGCCGTCCGCAGCACCGACCACCGCCCCGCCGCCTCCAGCGGCGACCCCGCCCCGCGATACGGCGCGCGCGGCCGCTTGTGCGCCGGGGTCAGCAGCGCGCGCAGGCCCGCCGGCGCGTCGGCGGTCAGGAGGCCGGCCGCCACCAGCTCGGCGAGCGCGGCCTCGACCTGCGTCTCGAGGAGGCCGCTCGCCCGCGCCAGCTCGTCGAAGAAGCAGGCGCCGCGCTCGCGCAGGACGGCGAGCACCGCCGCCGCGCCGCTCGACAGGCGCTCCTCCTCCTCCGCCGCCGGCGGCGCCGGCGCCAGCTCCCCCCAGAGCGGCAGGTTGCCGCGCTGCAGGAACGCCATCGGCGTGGCGCGCAGCGAGCCGCCGCGGGCGCCGGTCGAAGGCGAGGGCGCCGTCCGCCCCCAGACCCATCGCCCCGAGAGGCAGAGGGCGTCGAGCCAGGCCGGGGCGTAGCCGGCGATCCGCGCCGGCAGGATCTCCCGCTCCCAGGCGCCGGCCGGGGCGCTGAAGCCTTCGAGTTGCTCGAGGACCGCCGGCAGGCTCCCGCCCCCCTCGCCCCGCTCGCTCGGCGCCGCCCGCTGCCAGGCGAGGAGGAAGCGCAGGAACTCGCCGGAACTTACCGGCTCGATCTCGCGCCGCAGCCGCTCGACGGTGGCGCGGTGAATGCGCGCCAGGAGCCGCCGCTCGCACCACTCCTCGGCGCCGGCCGGCAGATCGGGCGTGTAGCGGCCGCGCAGAACGAAGCCCTCTCCCTCCAGCGCGGCGAGAGCGGCCTCCGCCGCCGAGCGGGGCAGGGCGATCTCCCGCGCCAACCGTTCGGCCGTGACCGGCCCGAGCCCGCCGAGCCGGGCTCGCATCAGCTCGACCCGGGCCGCGTCCGGTTCGACGTCTCGCGCGAGTCGCGGCGGCAGAGCCAGCTCCGGCTCGAGCCGCGCTTGCGGATGAAGGGCCAGCAGCTCGGCCAACCGCTCGGCGGCGGCCCAGAGCCGCGCGCCCGCCTCCGACCCGCCGCGCGGCGCGACCACCGCTACCGTCGCCCGCCCCGCCGCCACCAGCGCCGCGAACAGCTCCTCCCACTTCCCTTCCTGTCCCTCGGCCTCGGTCAGGAACCCGAGCGTCACCAGCGCGTCGTGCAGCTCGTCGGCGTCCTGCGGCTCGGGCCAGGCCTCGGCACGCACCCGCTCGATCGCCGCGGCGTCGAGCGTGCCCAGCTCGGCGGCGCTGTCCACGTCCAGCCAGCGCCGGGTCATCACCGCCTGCGTCCGGCGCTCCTCGAGCGGCGCGTCGTCGAGGAACTCGTAGACCCGGGCGTTGAGGATCTCGTGCGCCAAAGGCGACGGCTCGGTCAGCTCGCGCGCCTCGACGGCCAGGTCGCCCGCCTCGACCCGCGCCAGCAGGCGCTCGAGCCCCGTCGCGTCCATCGCCTCTTCGAGGCAGTCGTGGACGGTCTGCCGCACCAGCGGGTGGTCGGGGACCTCGCGCTCGCCGACGATGTTTTCGAAGCAGGCGAGCTGGTCGGGGAAGAGGACGGCCGCCAGGTCCTCGGCCTGCTGCCGCATCAGGCGCGGCGGCACCCGCTTGCCGCCGCGGAAGCGCGGCAGGGCGAGCGAGCGCGAGGCGTTCCAGCGCCAGCGCACCGGGAAGAGCGGCGAGTCGAGCATCGCCTGGGTGAGGACGTCGCGCGCCGTCTCCGAGCGCAGGAAGCGGAAGACCTCCGGCAGCGGGAAGCTGTGGGTGGGGCCCAGCGAGAGGACCACGGCGTCGTCGCTGGCCGCCGCTTGCAGCTCGAAGTTGAAGCTCTGGCAGAAGCGCTTGCGCAGCGCCAGCCCGAGCGCGCGGTTGATCCGGCTGCCGAAGGTCGAGTGCAGGACCAGATGCATGTCGCCGGCTTCGTCGAAGAAGCGCTCGGCGACCAGCGTCCGCTGGCTCGGCAGCAGGCCGAGCGCGGCCCAGCCGGCGGCGAGGTAGTCGGCGACCTGCCGCGCCGCCGCCGGCGTCAGCCCCACCTCGCCGGTGAGCCAGGCGACGACCGCCTCGACCCCTTCCTCCGGCGACGGCGCCGCGGCCATGCGCGCCGCGATCTCATCGCGCAGGCGCGACACCGCGGCCGACAGCTCCTCGGTCCGCGCCGGCGCCTCGCCGAGCCAGAAGGGGATCGACGGCGGCTGGCCGCGCGCGTCCTCCACCCGCAGCCGCCCCGGCTCGACTTTCAGGATCCGCCAGGAGAGGTTGCCGAGCTGGAAGATGTCCCCCGCCAGGCTCTCGACCGCGAAGTCCTCGTTGACCGTGCCGATGAAGGTGGCGCTGGGCTCGAGGAGGACGTCGTAGTCGGCGGTGTCGGGGATGGCGCCGCCCGAGGTGAGCGCCGTCATCCGCGCCCCCCGCCGCGCCCGCAGGCGGCCGTTCACCGCGTCCTGGTGGAGGTAGGCCGAGCGCCGGCCGCGCCGGGTGTGGAACCCTTGCGCCAGCATCGTCACGATCTCGTCGAACTCGGCGCGCGCGACGTCGCGGTACGGCCAGGCGCGGCGGACCAGGGCGTAGAGGTCGTCCTCCGTCCACTCCTCCGCCGCCACCGCGGCGACGATCTGCTGCGCCAGGACGTCGAGCGGCTTCTCCGGGATGTGCAGGCGGTCGAGCTCGCCGCGGCGGACGGCGTCGAGGAGCGCGGTGACCTCGACCAGCTCGTCGCGGCTGGTCGGGAAGACCCGCCCCTTCGGCAGGCCCGCCAGGTGGTGCCCCGAGCGCCCCACCCGCTGCAGGAGCCCGGCGATCGAGCGCGTCGAGCCCACCTGGACGACCAGCTCGATGGCGCCGACGTCGATCCCCAGCTCCAGCGAGGAGGTGGCGACGATCGCCCGCAGGTCGCCGGCCTTGAGGCGGCGCTCGGCTTCCAGCCGCTTCTCGCGCGACAGGCTCCCGTGGTGGGCGGCGACCGCCGCCTCGCCCAGTCGATCGGCGAGGTGGCGCACCGTCCGCTCGGCGCGCCGGCGGGTGTTGACGAAGACCAGCGTCGTGCGGTGCTCGCGGATCAGCTCGGCGGTGCGGTCGTAGATCTCCTCCCAGACCTCGTTGGCCATCACCGCTGCGAGCGGCGAGGAAGGGAGCTCGATCGCCAGATCCAGGCGGCGTGCGTGGCCGACGTCGACGATCGTGCACGGCGGCGCGCTGCCGTCGGCGCCGATCCCGACCAGCCAGCGCGCCACCTCCTCGATCGGCCGCTGCGTCGCCGAGAGGCCGACGCGGGTGAGGCCCCCGGTTGGGGCGGCCAGGGCTTCGAGCCGCGCCAGCGACAGCGCCAGGTGGGCACCGCGCCGGTTGGGGGCGAGGGCGTGGATCTCGTCGACGATCGCCGTGCGCGCCGTGCGCAGCATGGCGCGGCCGCTCTCGCTGGTCAGCAGGAGGTAGAGCGACTCGGGTGTGGTGACCAGGATGTGCGGCGGCCGCTTCGCCATCGCCGTCCGCTCGGAGGGCGGCGTGTCGCCGGTGCGCAGGGCGGTACGGATCTCGATCTCGCCCAGCCCGCGCGCCGCCATCTCGGCGCGGATGCCGGCGAGCGGCTCCTCCAGGTTGTTCTTGATGTCGTTCGACAGCGCCCGCAGCGGCGAGACGTAGACGACGCGCGTCTCGTCTTCGAGCCGCCCGGCGAGGGCGTCGCGAGCGAGCTCGTCGAGGGCGGCCAGGAAGGCGGCGAGCGTCTTCCCCGAGCCGGTCGGAGCGGCGATCAGCGTATGGGCGCCCGAGCGAATGGCCGGCCAGGCGAGCGCCTGCACCTCGGTCGGCGCGCCGAAGCGACGCTCGAACCAGGCGGCGACGGCGGGGTGAAAGGGGGCGAGCGGCATCGGGAAACCGGGGCGCAATTACGGCGTAAGGATAACACGCCGGAAGCGCGCCCTATTCTCCCCCGAACCGCTCCTCGCGGAGGCTCCGCTTACTGCCGGATCAGCCGCCAGCGGGCGAGCTGCACCAGCAGGAACGGGATCAGGTTGGTGTTGACCAGGTCCTTCAGGCTCGCCCCCCAGCCGAAGCCGTCGCGCAGGTCGAAGACCTCCATCGCCAGCGACACGACGAGCCCCGGCACCAGCGCCCAGTAGGAGGTGATGCGCCGGCGGAAGACGATCAGCGCCACCAGCAGCGCCAGGAAGCCGATGTAGATGTGGATGGCGTCCTTGGTGATCGGCAGCACCGAGAGCCAGAGCAGCTTGAAGTCCTGGTAGTCCGCCTGCATGGTCGAAGATCGAGCCTACCGCACCTCTACGTCAGCCGCCGGTGCTGAGCCACCGGCATGGCGCGGCGGATGCGCTCGATGCGCTTGCGCTCGACGATGCCGAGCGCCAGCCCCGGCCCGTCGGAGGCGCAGGCCACGACCTGCCCCCACGGATCGACGAGCATCGCGTGCCCCCAGCTCTCCTTGAGCCCCCGGTCGTCGTGGCGGCCGTGCTGGGCCGGCGCCAGGACGTAGCACTGGTTCTCGATGGCGCGGGCGCGCAGCAGCGGCTCCCAGTGGTCCTTGCCGGTGGTCAGGGTGAAGGCCGAGGGCACGGCGAGGAGCTCGGCGCCGGCGGCGGCCAGGCGGCGGTAGAGCTCGGGGAAGCGGAGGTCGTAACAGATCGAGAGGCCGAGCCGGGCGAGCGGCGTGTCGACGACCACGGTCTCGGCACCGGGGAGCACGGTGGCGGACTCGAAGAAGCGGAGGTCGCCCGAGACGTCGACGTCGAAAAGATGGATCTTGCGGTAGACGGCGAGGACGGCGGCGTCCGGTCCGAAGAGGACGCTGGTGTTGTAGCAGCGGGCCGCGTCGCCGCTCGCCTCGTTGAAGGAGCCGAGGAGGAGGTGGATGCCGAGCCGGCGCGCCAGCTCGGCGAAGCGGGCGCAGGTCGGCCCGTCGAGCGGCTCGGCGCGGCGCACCTTCTCCTCGTGCGGCCCTAGGTAGTTGGTGTTCTCCGGGGTGGCGACGAGCCGCGCGCCGTGGGCGGCGGCACGCTCGACCAGTTCCCGCGCCGACTCCCAGTTCGCCTCGGCGTCGGAGGTCGAGGTCATCTGCACGGCGGCGGCGAGGAACATGTGCTTTCTCCAGTTCAGGCACGCGCCGCAGCCCGGCGCTCTTCCAGCTCTTCGAGGGTGCGCGGCCAATCGGTCTTGAGCAGGCGCGAAAGCACGCGGTCGGCGAGGAGCCGCCCGCCGGTCTGGCAGCGGGCGCAGTAGTTGGCCTCGTTCTCGGCGTAGAGGACGCGCTGCACGGGCGCGCCGCAGTCCGGGCACGGCAGGCCGTAGCGTCCGTGCACCGCCATCTCCGGGCGGAAGGCGGTGACCTTTTCGGGGAACCGCTCCCCCACCTGGGTGCGCAGGCGCTCGGTCCATTCCAGGAGGGTCGCCCGCGTCGCGCCGAAGAGGCGCTCCGTCTCGTCGTCCGCGAGCTCGGTCGAGCGTTTGAACGGAGACAGCTTGGCGCGGTGGAGGATCTCGTCGGAGTAGGCGTTGCCGATGCCGGAGAAGAGGCGCGGGTCGGTGAGGGCGCGCTTGAGGGTGTGGCTCTCGCGCGCCAGGGCGGCGCGGAAGGCGGGGAGGTCGGCGGTGAGGACTTCGAGGCCGCCGGGGTCGAGGGCGGCGAGGTCGGCGGCGCCGCGGACGAGGCGGAGGGAGGCGCGTTTCTTGGGGCTGGCTTCGGTCAGGAGAATGGTGGCGTCGGGGAAGTCGAAGGCGGCTAGGGCGGTCTTGCCGGCTAGCTTGGCGGTGCGGGGGCGGAGGTGGAAGCGGCCGGCGACCATTAGGTGGAAGACGAGGTGGAGGTCGTCTTCCAAGGTCCAGACGATGCGTTTGCCTAGGCGACTTAAGGCGGTGACTCGGCGGTTGGTGGCGGCGGAGAGCGGGGGGTCTACGGTGCGGAGGAGGAAGGGGCTGGACAGGCGGATCGATTCGAGGGGCTTGCCGAGGACGATGGGGGCTAGGCGCTCGAGGTAGATCACGATGTCGGGGAGCTCGGGCATGGCCGGACGGCGATTGTATGGGCGCGCGGAAGAGGGGCGCGCGTCGTCGGGGGTTCCGGTGTGGGGGCCCGGAGGCTCTCCTCCGCGCCGGACGCTCCTTGATGTCCGCGCTTCGCGTGCTGGTGCAGGGGCGTCTTGCCCGCAGGCACGGTCTTGTGGCTCCGGCGCCTCGCACGGTGGCCGGCCTGGGGGAGCGGACGGAGCGCCCGGCGCTCCAGAGACCTCCGGGCCCCGAGACCGGTGGCGCCGTTGCGCTTGTCAGGGGGCGGCGCGCATGGTAGGCAGCGCGCGGCATGGCGCGACTGGTTCTGTTTTCCCTTACCTGGGTCTTTTTTGTTGCGCCTGTCGGCGCGGTTGAGGGGGCTTGGGTGGTGAACGGGCCTTCTCGGGTGCGGTTGATTAGTCCGCATGCGGCGGCGGCGGGGGAGCTGCGGTTGGGGCTGCACGTGCGGCTGGAGCCTGGGTGGCACATCTACTGGAAGAACAGCGGGGACGCGGGGTATCCGCCGGCGGTGACGCTGAGCGGGGAGGGGGTGTCGGAGGGGCGGGTGTTGTGGCCGGCGCCTCGGCGGTTCGATTTGCCGGGGGGGTTGGTGGCGTTCGGGTACGAGGACGAAGTGGTGTATCCGCTGCGGGCGCGGCTGGCGGGGGCAGGGGCGGAGCGGGTGGAGCTGGCGGCGGACGTGGATTACGTGGTGTGTGAGGTGGACTGCATCCCCTACCGCGCGCAGCTCACGCTCGTTCAGCCGCTCGCGGCGGAGGCCGTGGAGGATGCGCGGACGGCGCCGCTGCTGGCGCGGTGGGAGGGGCGGGTGCCGCGGGCGGTGGAGGCGGTGGCCGGGGTCGAAACCGGGGGCGCGATCGTGCGGGAGAACGGTGGGGCGGCAGCGCTGGAGGTCTGGTTCGATGGTGTCGAGCCGGCGCCGGCGGGGACGGGGCTCTTCTTTGAGCCGCAGGAGGTCTTCGAGCTGGGGCGGCCGCGGGCGCGGGCGACCGAGGACGGCGTCGCCTGGCGGGTGCCGCTGGCGCCGCTCCTGGCCGGGCGGCCGCTGCCGGAGCGCGCGGCGCTCGCCTGGACGGCCACCGGGCTGCGGCGCGACGGCCCCTTGCCGGCGTTGGAGGCGCGGCGCGAGGTCGGTGCCGGCCGCGGCGCCGGCGCGCGCTCCGGGCGGCGAGCGGCGGACGCACCGCGCGCCGGCCCCCCCAGGCTCTGGCTCGTGCTGGTCGCCGGGTTGCTCCTCAACCTCGCGCCGTCGGTCCTCGCCCTGCGTCTCGCGCAGTGGAGCGGCGGCGGGCCCGGGGGCGGCCGGCGCGGCGCCACGGCCGAGGCCGCCGGCACGCTCGTCGCCATCGCCGGCGCCGCGGCCCTGGCGCCGCTCGCCGGCCACCCGCCGCTCGACGGCAGCTGGGGTCCGCCGATCGCCAACCCCGCGGTGAGCGCTCTCCTCGCCGTCCTCACCCTGGCGCTCGCCCTCGACCTCTGGGGGATGGTCGGTTCGCCGCTCGCCGGGCCCCACGCGGCGCCGGGCAGGAAGGACCTCACGCTGCTCCGCCGGCGCGCGGTCACCGGGGCGTGGGCGGCCCTCCTCGCCCTCGCCTGGACCCCGCCCTGGGTAGGGCTGAGGCTGGCCGCCTCCGAGCTGCCGGCGCGCTTGGCCGCCGCGGCGCTCCTCGCCCTCGGCGTCGCCCTCCCCGGCTTCGCCTTCGCCTGGTGGCGGCGCCGGCGCGAGCTGCGGGCCGGAGCGGGAGCGGCGGAACCGGCGCCGCGCCCCGCGCTGCAGGAGGCGCTGGGCTTCCTGGCGGCGGCCGGCGTCGTCTGGCTCCTCCACCTGCTGGCACGGCGGGTCGGGCGCGAGGCGCTCGCCGGCGTCGAGCTCGCCCTCCTCGGCCTCGCCCTCTGCGCCTGGCTCGGCCACCGCGCGCGGCGCGGCGGTATGCTTAGGGCCGCCCTTCTGTTGGGGCTCCTCGCCTGCGCGCTCGCCGCGCCCTGGCTGGCCTACCAAGGGCAGCTCTGAACGTTCTGACTTTTAGGAGACTCCCGATGCGCATCAGAACCTTCCGCCTCCTCCCCTTCGCCGCGGCGCTCGCCGCCCTGCTCGCCGCCGCGCCGGCCTGCGCCAAGGGCGCGGTGGGCGAGGCCGCCCCGGGCTTCGCCCTCCCCGACCTGGCCGGCAAGACGCACAACCTCTCGGACTACGCCGGCAAGGTGGTGGTGCTCGAGTGGATCAACCCCAACTGCCCGTTCTCCGCCCGCCACGCCCGCGAGAAGACGATGAGCGAGTTGGCGCAGCGCCACGGGCGGGTCGTCTGGCTGGCGATCAACAGCACCAGCGCGAGCCACCCCAACTACCTCGAGCCCGCCGAGCACTTGGCCTGGAACCGGGAGAACGGCGTCGATTACGCCGTGCTCTACGACCCCAAGGGGACCGTCGGCCAGGCCTACGGCGCCAAGACGACGCCGCACATGTACATCGTCGACGAGCAGGGGAAGATCGCCTACAACGGCGCCATCGACGACGACCCCAGCGGCCGTAAGGCGAAGCCGCAGCGGATGAACTACGTCGACCTCGGCCTGACCGCTGAGCAGGCGGGCCGGCAGGCCGATCCGGCGGCGACCAAGCCGTACGGCTGCAGCGTCAAGTACTAGCTTCCGCCCGACGCGCGGGGCCGCGCCCGCGGCCCCGCGTCTCATCCTCCTCCCCGCTTATTGCAACCTCTCGATTGGACACCCTCGGTACGGGGCGGTACAATTCGAAAGTTTTTCCTGGCCAGGGAAATCGCATGTTTTCTTGGGGTTGGACCGTGTGGGTCCAGCCCGAACAAGAGTTCTTTGAACATGAACGTCTGGTAGGGAGATCGTCATGCCGACACAAGAGGAAGTGTTCGCCGACATCGTCAGCGCGGTCGAGGCCGGGGCCAAGAGCGTGGGCAGGGAGCTCGAGCAGAGCGCCGTGGACGCGCTCACCAAACGCTATTTCGGATGGATCGTCAGGCCGGGAAAGACCAAGGACGGAAAGCCCGTGGAGACGCCGCGGGAGGTGTGGGACGGGCCGCCGGGCGCGGAGCTGAGGGAGAAGTTCCAGGCGATCGGCCGGCTGGCGGCCCAGCAGTCGCCGCCGGAGAAGAGAGTGGATGGCGAAAAGGCGGGCGGCGCCGCGGACCGGGTGGAGACCGATTCCGACTGCCCCTGGTGCCGCCAGATCTGATCGCCACAGCCTGCGCGAGAGTTCTTTTCTGCTGCTGAGAGCGCGTAAACTCGCGCCGGTTTGACTCTCAAGCCCTGGCACCGCGTGCTGCTGGTGGTTTCCGCCCTACAGGTGGTGGGCGCGGTGGCGGGGCTCGTCTTCGGCGAGCCCGCCGCCATCCGTCTCGCGTTCGCGGGGCTCATTCCATCGCGCCAGATGACAATGCTCATCCTGACGGCGCTCGCGACGGCGGGCGCCGCGCTGCTGGTCACCGGCCGGAACGACCGCCGCGCAGTCCACCTCGGCACCTTCTACCTTCTCCTCGCGACCTCGTTCACCAACCGCTGGCTGCTGGTCCTGGTCGGCTCGGCGCCGCGCGCCCTCGCCGAGCCGGCGCTCCTCCTGCGCAGCCTGCACGTGGACGCCTTCTTCCCGTACTTCTTCTGGCTCTTCGCGCGCGACTTCCCGCGCACCGCGGCCTCCTACCGCATGCGCCGGTGGCTGCGCTGGGGCGCGCGGGCGGCGCTCGTCGTGGGCTTCGCGCTCTTCGCCTGGCAGCTGGTGCGCCTGGGGCGCGCGCTCGGCGGCCTCTCCGGCGCCGAGAGCCTCGCCGCCGCCGCGCCCGGCAAGCCGAGCTACGAGCAGTACATCCCGCTGATGGTGTTGACGATCCTCGGCCTCGGGACACTCTTCTGGAAGGCGCGGAAGGCCACCGGCGACGAGCGCCGCCGTGCTCTCCTCTTCGCCGCCGCCATCGCGCTCGCCCTGCTGCCGGTCTTCCTGCACATCGTCGCCTTCCTCGTGCCGCCCCTGCGGCCGTTCCTCGCTCCGGAGGCCGTCGGGCCGGTGCAGGCGGCGTTCGTCCAAGTCTGCTTCCTCTCCCTCCCCTTCACCACCGCCTACGCCGTGTTGGTGTACAAGGTGCTCAACGTCAAGCTCCTCGCCCGCGGCGCCGTGCAGTACGCCCTGGCGCGCGGAACGGCGCTGGTCGTGATCTTCCTGCCGCTCGCCGTCCTCCTCGTCTACTTCTACCTGCACAGCGACGAGCCGCTGCGCGAGTCGATGACGGGGAACCGTCTCCTCCTCGTCCTCTGCTCGCTGGCCGGCGTCGCCGCCCTCGTCTACGGCGCGCGGATCCTCGAGGCCATCGACCGCCGTTTCTTCCGCGAGCAGTACGACGCGCGCAAGATCCTCACCCAGCTCGCCGACCGCATCCGTTGGGTGCACGACGCCAAGGAGCTGGCCGAGCTGACCTGCCGCGAGGTGGACCGCGCCCTCCACCTCGAAGCCTGCTCCGTGCTGGTCGAGGAACAGCGCACCGCCCAATACGTCGACCCCCTCGACCGCCGGCGCAAGATCGACGCCTCCTCGCCGCTCGCCCTGCTGATCGCCGAGAGCGTCGAGCTGCTGGAGATCGACCCGGAGGAGCCCGCCGCCGCGCTCGGCCGGCTCCCCGAGGCCGATCGCCACTGGCTGGCCGAGAACCGGCTGCGTCTGATCGCCCCCATCCCGGCGCGGGACGGAACCCTCCTTGGGGCCATCGCGCTCGGGGCCAAGAAGAGCGGCCTCGCTTTCCTCAAGGAGGACAAGCATCTGTTGCGCGACATCGCCGATTCGGCGCGCGGGGCGGAGCCGTACCGGCCGGCGGCGGCACCGGCGGGCGAGAACGGGCGGGAGTGCCCGAAGTGCGGCCGGGTGTTCCTCGCCCACACCGTCTTCTGTAGCGAGGACAGCCGGCGGCTGGAGGAGGCGCACGTCCCCTACGTGCTGCCGCCCAACAAGTTCCGCTTCGAGCGGCGGATCGGCGTCGGCGGCATGGGGCTGGTCTACCGCGCCTGCGATCTGTCGCTCGGCCGCACGGTGGCGATCAAGACCCTGCGCCGCATCTCCCCCGAGCACGCGCTCATCCTGCGGCAAGAGGCGCGCGCCGCCGCCAAGGTGGTGCACCCGCACCTGGCCGGGATCTACGGCGTGGACACCTGGCAGAGGAACCCGATCCTGATCCTCGAGCTGCTCGAAGGCGGCACGCTCGGGCAGCGGATCGAGCAGGGGGCCCTGGGGCCGTGCGAGACCGTGGAGCTGGGGATCGCCATGGCCGGCGCGCTCGAGCGCCTCCACGCCGCCGGCATCCTGCACCGCGACGTCAAGCCCAACAACATCGGCTTCACCAGGGACGGCGTGCCCAAGCTGATGGACTTCGGCATCGCCCGACGCAGGCTCGACACGCGCACCGACGACAGCTCCGCCTCCAGTCCCTCCGCCGTGTGGCTGGAGGAGACCGAGCAGGACCCGACCTTGATCGAGGGGGAGCCGGACAGCCTGACGACCCCTACCCGCCGGCTCGTCGGCACCCTCTCCTACCTCTCGCCCGAGGCGCTGCAAAAGGAGCCGGCGGCGCCGACCTTCGACCTCTGGAGCCTTTGCGTCGTCCTCTACGAGTGCCTGATCGGCGGCAAGCTCTTCCGCGGCGCGGAGGTCAAGCAGGTGATGGCGAAGATCCTGATGGGCCGGGTGCCCGACCTGACCGCCGGGCGGCCCGACGCGCCCGAGCCGCTCGTCCGCTTCTTCCGCGCCGCCCTGCACCGCGACGTCAACCGCCGGCCCGCCGACGCGGCGGCGCTGCGCGAGCGGCTGCTGGCGGTGCGCAGCGAGCTGGCGACCTGAGCTGATTGGAGCCCGGCGCGCCTTCGCGCCTAGAACGGCCCGCCCAGCTCGGTCATCACCGGCTTGGTCTTGGTCGCCAGGCCGACGCCGTCGCCGAGCGGCAGCACGACGGCCCGCAGCTGCGGGTGGATCATCAGGTAGGGGTTGAAGGCGCGGATGGCCGCGGTGTCCGGGTCGTCCTCCGCCTCGTCGGACGGCTCCGCCACGTCGCCCCCCCAGAGCAGGTTGTCGATCACCACCAGGCCGCCGACGCGCAGGCGCGGCAGCAGCAGGTCGAGGCAGCGCCGGTACTCGGTCTTGAGCGCGTCGAGGTAGGCGAGGTCGATCCCCGGCGGCAGGCGCGGCAGCACGTCGAGCGCCGCCCCTTCCACCAGCTCCACCCGCTCGGCGACGCCGGCCCGCTCGAGGTACCCGCGGGCGCGGGCGAGGCGCGCCGGGTCGGTGTCGATCGTCACCACCCGCGCCTCCGGCGCGCCGCGCGCCAGGCAGAGGGCGCCGTAGCCGATGGCGGTCCCCACCTCGACGATCGAGCGTGCCCCGGTGGCGCGCGCCAGGATCTCCAGCAGGCGCCCGACCTCGGGGTCGGAGATCGGCACCCCGTCGCGCGCCGCCTCGGCCTCCATCTCGGCGAGCAGCGGGTCGCGCGGCGGCAGCAGGCGCTCGAGGTACTCCTCCTGCGGCAGGCGGAGGATGCGGCCGCGGGAGCGCTTCATGCCTGTATCATTCCGCTCATGTCGTCGTCCCTCGCGCGCATGCTGTCATTCGTCCTCCTCTCCGCCGCCGCGGCCGCCGGCGCCCAGCCGCCGGCCGCCGCCCCTCCCCCCTCGCCGCTCGGGCTCGAGGAGGTGGCGATCGAGCCGGCCGCCCCGGCCGCCGACACCCTCTGCAAGCTGCGGGTCAAGGTCAAGAACGGCGGCGACCGCGTCGCCTCGCGCCTCGCCTTCGAGGTCAAGCTCAACGGCCAGGCGCTCGCCGTCTACGCCAACCAGCTCTACCTCCAGAACCTCCCCCCGGGCCAGGTCTCCGAGGTCCGCCTCTACAACTTCTGGACCACCGAGAGCGGCCGTCCCGCGCCGGCGGACGGCAAGCTCACCGTCGAGGTCACCCTCAAAGAAGCCACCTGGGTCGAGGTCAAGACGGAGGAGGGGGTCGAGGTCTCGCGCCCTCTCGGCCCGGTGCCGGGGCTGCCGGTGGCGAAGAGCCTGACCGTCCAGCTCAAGCCGAAGTAGCTCCTAGTTGCACGAGGACCCGCCGTCGGCCGGGCTCAGCCTGCTGGTTCCCAGGCGAGCCCCTCCAAGGCCACCATGTGGCGGTGCGGTGAGCCCGCGCTCTCCAGACTGAAGTTGCCGTCGAAGCGGATCTCGCAGGGCGCGGCGCCTTCCCGCACCGGCAGGCGCACCTCGTGCGGTCCCGGGCCGGTGATGCCGATCTCCTCGCCGCCGCAGGTCGAGGAGACCACGACCCCCGGCGCCGCGGCGCCCGGCTCCAGCACCAGCCTCTCCCCCGCTCCCGTCGCCTCCGGGATGCGCAGCACCATCCACAGCTCACCCGCTCCCGGCGCCGACCGCACCTGCAGCGCGCCGTCGTTGGTCAGCCAGCGCCGCGCCAGCATCTGCACGTCCGCGCCCGGCTCGGTCGGCAGCCACTTGCCGGCGAAGTAGAAGGCCGGCACGCCCTCGCCGGGCGGCGGCACCTCGACCTCGGCGACGGCGTACTCGCGCTTGCCGACCTCCTGGCCCGCCGTTTCCAGCGGCCAGCGCCGGCCGCCGGCCTGGTAGAGCCCGACCGTCAGCTGATAGCGGCCGGCAGGCAAGGTCTCGCCGAGGGCCGACTGGTAGAGATCCACCTCGTAGCGCACCGGCTTGCCGGGGCGCCAACGCTGCGGGAAGGGGTGGTCGAAGGTGCGGAGGACGATGCCGGGACGCTCCAGGAGGTGGACGAAGACGAGCGGCTCCCTCTCCCCCTCGCGGCCGTACAGCTCGCGTGCCGGCGTCCAGGTGAGGACCAGCGGCCGCACGCCGCCGTGCGGCAGGGTGAGGCGCGTCGGCGTCACCTCCAGCCGGCCGGCGACAGGGTCCTCCCCGCCGCAGCCGGCGAAGGCCGCGGCGAGAACGAGCGCGGGCGCGAAGCGCCGAGTTCGCATCGGAATGGGGCAGAAGCTAGCGGCGGGGCGGCAGGCTGTCAAGGAAGAGCCGGCCGGTAGGTGGCGGCGCAGTCCGGCCCCTCCCAGACGGTCACCGCGGCGAGCGGCGCGCCGGGGAGGTGGGCGGCCAGCTCGCCGTGGAACCAGGCGGCGATCCGCTCGGTCGTCGGGCTCTCGCCGGCGAAGGCGGGCAGGGCGTTGAGGTCGCGGTGGTCGAGCGCGGCGGCGAGGGCGTCGAGCGCTCCCTTGACCGCCACGAAGTCGTAGGCCATCCCTTCGCCGTCCAATCCTTCGGTTTCGAGCACCGCCTCGACGCGCCAGGAGTGGCCGTGCACCGGCTCGGGCGCGCCGCGATAGGACGTCAAGTGGTGCGCGGCCTCGAAGCGCGAGCGTACCCGCAAGGTGTAAACGGCCATCAGGCCGCGCCTCCGCCGAGGAGCTGCTCGACCCGAGCGACCACCATCTCTAATGCGGCGCGATTCTCCCCACCTTCAGGAATGATGATGTCCGCCCATCTCTTGGAGGGCTCGACGAACTCCAAATGCATCGGCCGCACCGTCTCGGCGTACTGCCGCAACACGTCGTCCACCGCCCGGCCGCGCTCGGACATGTCGCGCTTGAGACGCCGGATCAGCCGCAGGTCGGGGTCGGTGTCGACGAAGATCTTGAAGTCGAGGAGAGCGCGCAGCTCCGGCTCGACGAAGAGCAGGATGCCTTCGAGCAGCACCACCGGCCGCGGGTCGACGCGGCGGGTGCGGTCGGTGCGGCGGTGGCGGACGAAGTCGTAGATCGGCACCTCGACCGCCCGCCCCTCCTTGAGCGCCGCCACGTGCTCGACGAGCAGGTCGTCGTCGAGCGCGTCCGGGTGGTCGAAGTTGTGGCGCAGGAGCTGGGCGTCGCTCTGCCACTCGATGTCGCGGTAGTAGCTGTCCTGCTCGAGGAAGGCGATGCGCGCGCGGCCGACGGTCTCGAGGATGGTGCGCGCGACCGTCGTCTTGCCGGAGCCGCTGCCGCCGGCGACGCCGAGCACGCAAGGGCGCGGCGCGTCGGGGAGGGCGGACATCCGCCGGATTCTAGTCGGAGAGGAAGGAAGGGCCGGGGCGGAGGAGGGAGACTCCGCCCCGGGTTGCGGAGGAAGGAACCTTGGCGGGACCTTCGGCCTCGCGGCCGCGAGGGCGGGGACTCACGCCGGCCCGTCCTCTACGGGTCGGGATTCCAAGAGCTGTGCCAGTCCCGGCGGCGGCGGTAAGTCGTTGCACGGCCGTGGTTTTACATCTCCCGCCCGCGGGCCCCCCGCACCGCGCGTCCCCCGCGGTGGACGGGCGCGTTGCCTGCGCGGGTCACACCAGCCGGCTGACGATCGAGATCTCCGAGGTCAGCGTGCGGTGGACCGGGCAGCGGTCGGCGATCTCGAGCAGGCGCTGCCGCTCGTCGGGCGCGAGCTGGCCGAGCAGCTCGATGTCGCGCTCGATGCGGTCCACCTTCCCCTCCTTGGTCTCGCAGGCGGCGCAGTCGGCGGCGTGGATGCGGCCGTGGCGGAGGCGCACGCGCGCGCCTTCGAGCGGCAGCCCCTTGCGGTCGGCGTAGAGGCGCAGCGTCATCCCGGTGCAGGCGCCGAGGGCGGCGACCAGGAGGTCGTACGGCGTGGGACCGGTGTCGGTGCCCCCCACCGTCTCCGGCTCGTCGGCGCGCAGGCGGTGGCGCCGCGCGACGATCCGCTGCGCCAGGCCGCGCGGCCCGGCGACGACCAGCACCCCTTCCTGCGCCCCGGCGTCCACGCCCGGGACCTCCTCCTCCACCTCGACGTACCGCACCGCCCAGGCGGCCAGCACCTCGCCGGCGTAGCGGGCGTCGCGGGCACGGGAGAGAGCGTGGTCGGCGTTGTCGAGCGAGACGAAGCTCTTCGGCTGCTTGGCGGCGTCGAGGAGGCGCCAGGCGTTCTCGATCGCCACCGCCTCGTCGAGCGGCGAGTGGAAGACGAGGAGCGGGCGGTGGAGCTCGGCGGCGACGGCGCGCAAAGTCTCCAAAGAAAGCTCCGGCGTGGCGCTGGGGGCGCCGAGCGTCGCGACCGCGACGACCTCCGGCAGCTCCCGCGCCGCGGCGAGCGCCGCCGCGCCGGCGGCGCCGTGGCCGACCAGCAGCAGGGCCGGCGCGCCGACCTCGCCGTGCAGCGCCGCCGCGGCGGCGAGGAGGTCGCCCGGTGCCGCGGCCTCGACGCGCCGGACGGCGATCCCGCGCTCGGCCAGTGCCGCGCCGATCCAGCCGGCGGCCTCGGGGTGCAGCGTGCCGCCCGGCTCGTGGGCGAAGAGGGCGTAGGCGGTGGCGGGGGACGGATCGTCGCGTGGCATGCAGCGATCCTAGCCGCGGTTGACGGCGCCCGGTGATGGGCGCCGCTACCCGCAAGGCCGCCCGCCGGAGCGGGCGCCGACTCACGCGGGTTGGAGCGGGCACCGCCCATAATCCGGCGTTCCCTTCATAAAAAGATCTACGGACGAAGCGGCGGCCGCGGCGCTCCGCGGCCGGCGCCGGCCCGCGCGGTGCGCGTGGCCGCGCTGGTACGCGCCTTGCGGAAAACGGGCTTCCTCGGAGTCCCGAGAACGGACAGCTTGGAGGAAGCTATGTTCATCAGCTTGTCGAAGTTGTGTGGTGTCGTCTGTGTCTTGACCCTCGTCGCCGCGCCGGCTCTGGCGGGCGGCGCGTGGGTGCCGGCGGCGGGCGCCGGCGACGTGCAGTTCGGCTACAGCGAGAAGACGGCGCGGGCCTCGTGGGACCCCTACGGCAACAGCCGGGTTAGCTCGAGCTGGCACATCTTCCGGTACGGCTACTCGGGCGGCGAGGTGGGCGTCGGCCACGACACGTCGGTCCGCTACCTGGTGCTCTACCTCGACGGCCTCGAGGGGCAGCGCGGCGACATGGAGCGCAACCGCGGCTTCTCCGAGCTCTTCCTCGGCCTCAAGCGGCAGTTGAAGGAGGGCACCTGGCCGATGGCGGTGGCCCTCAACATCCGCACCTCCTACCTCTACGACCTCTCGGGCCCCTACGACCGGCACGTCTTCGACGAGGACGGCGAGTTCAAGGGCGAGAGCCCCGAGTGGCGCGGCCTGCTGGGCGAGGACTACGGCCTGACCTACCTGGTGAGCCGCTCGATCGCCGAGAGCGGCTGGTTCAACCTCGAGGTCGGCTATACCTACCGCACCACCAACCTGGCCGACGAGATCCCGCTCTTCATCGAGGTCGGCTATCCCCTCCCCTGGCAGAAGCTGATCGCCAAGGGCACCTACAGCTGGATCCACGGCATCGGCAACGAGTCAGAGCGCAAAGTGGATGACCGCTTCGGCTGCTCGGTCACCAACTGCTTCCCCGACGCCAGCCGGATGGTCCTCGGCGCCGCCCTCTTCCGCAACCTCGGCGAGCGCCAGCGCTGGTGGGCCGAGGCCGGCTACAACCAGTGGATCTGGGGCCGCTCGTCGCGGAAGTACGAGGAGCCGTACCTGTCGGTGGGACGGAGGTTCTAAAGAGGCGCGGGCTCGAGGCCCTCCCCCCGCCCATCGGCTAGACTGCCGGCGGCCGCGTGCCGCAAGCCATGGAGCCGGGTGAGACGACGCTCGAGGCGGTGGGGGTGCGCAAGGAGTACCCCGACGGCACCGTCGCGCTGGCGGGGGTGGACCTGGCGGTGCGCCGCGGCGAGACGGTGGCGCTGGTGGGCGAGAGCGGCAGCGGCAAGACCACTCTGCTGCGCTGCTTCAACCGCATGGCCGAGCCGTCCGCCGGCGCGGTGCGCGTCGAGGGGCGGCCGGTCGCTTCCTTCGACCCGATCGAGCTGCGCCGCCGCACCGGCTACGTGCCGCAGGAGGGCGGGCTCCTCCCCCACTGGACGGTGGCGCGCAACGTCGAGCTGGTGCCGCGCCTGCTCGGCTGGGACGAGGCGCGCCGCGGCGCCCGGACGCGCGAGGCGCTGGCGCTCGTCGGGCTCGACCCCGCCATCCACGGCCCGCGCTACCCGCTCGAGCTCTCCGGCGGCCAGCGCCAGCGCGCCGCCTTCGCCCGCGCCCTCGCCGGCGACCCGCCGGTGCTCCTCCTCGACGAGCCGTTCGGGGCGCTCGACCCGCTGACGCGCCTCGAGCTGCAGCGGCAGTTCCTGGAGCTGAAGTCTCAGGTCGGCAAGACCATGCTCCTCGTGACGCACGACCTGGCCGAGGCCTTCCGGCTGGCCGACCGCGTCGGGGTGATGCGCCGCGGGCGGCTCCTGCAGCTTGCGCCGCCGGCGCAGCTCGCCGCGCGGCCGGCCGATCCGTACGTGCGCGACTTGCTGGCGCTGCTCGAGACCGGAGCCGCAGCAGGTGAGGAAAGGCTCGCGGCGGCGAGGTGAGGCCCGCCAAGCTCATGCTGGCGATGGCCGTCTTCGTCGCCGCCCCGCTCTTCGCCGCCCCCTCCGGCCGCGTCGTCGTCGGCTCGAAGAACTTCGAGGAGAGCCGCCTCCTGGCCGAGATGTTCGCGCAGCTCCTCGAGGCCCGCACCGATCTCGCGGTCGAGCGGCGGCTCGGCCTCGCCGGCACGCAGGTCTGCTTCGAGGCGCTCAAGAGCGGGGCGATCGACCTCTACCCCGAGTACACCGGCACCGGCCTCGTCACCCTGCTCGGCGAGAAGCCGCGCGGCGGCCGGGCCGAGACGCTGGCGCGCGTCCGCCGCGCCTTCGCCGAGCGCTGGGACCTCGTCTGGCTGCCGGGCCTCGGCTTCGAGAACGCCTTCGAGGTGGCGGTGCGCGGCGACGTGGCGCGCGCCCACCGGCTGCGCACGATCTCCGACCTCGCGCGCGTCGCGCCCGGCCTCTCCGCCGCCTTCGGCTACGAGTTCGTCGAGCGGGAGGACGGCCTCCCCGGCCTGGCGCGCCTCTACGGCCTCCGCTTCGCTTCCGTGCGCCCGATGCAGCACGCCCTGAAGTACGGCGCCGCGGAAGCCGGCGAGGTCGAGGCGCTCGACGTCTACACGACCGACGGGCGGCTGGCGGTGCAGGACCTGGTCGTGCTGGAGGACGACCGCGGCCTCTTCCCGCCCTACGAGGCGGCGCCGCTCGCGCGCGGCGCGACGCTGCGCCGCCACCCGGAAGCGGCGGCCGCGCTCGGCCTCCTTGCCGGCGTCCTCGACGAGACGCGCATGCGCCGCCTCAACTTCCGCCTGCAGGAGGGGAAGGAGAGCGAGGAGGCGGTGGCGCGCGACGCCCTGCGTGCGCTCGGGCTCCTGGTCGACAGCGCCCCGGCGGCGCGCGCGGCGGCGCCGGGCGCGCCCGGGCTCCTCGGCTACCTCTGGAGCGAGCGGCGGTCGATCGCGCGCCGCACCGGCGAGCACCTCGGGCTCTCGGCCATCGCGCTCCTCCTGGGCGCCGCGGTGGCGGTGCCGCTCGGGCTGGCGCTGGAGCGCCGCAGGCCACTCGCCGAGCCGCTGATCCGCGTCCTCGGCATGACCCAGACCGTCCCCTCGCTCGCGCTCCTCGCCTTCATGATCCCGCTCCTGGGCGTCGGCGCCCTGCCGGCGATCGTGGCGCTCTGGGTCTACTCGCTCTTCCCCATCGTGCGCAACACCTTCACCGGCGTGCGCGACGCCGACCCGCGCGCCGTCGAGGCCGCCACCGCGCTCGGCATGACGCCCGGCCAGGTGCTGCGCCAGGTGCGGCTGCCGCTCGCCGCGCCGGTGCTGCTGGCCGGCGTGCGCACGGCGGCGGTCCTCACCGTCGGCACCGCCACGCTCGCCGCCTTCATCGGCGCCGGCGGGCTCGGCGAGCCGATCGTCACCGGCCTCCAGCTCGCCAGCACGCCGCGCATCCTCTCGGGGGCGATCCCGGCGGCGCTCCTGGCGCTGGTCGTGGACGGCGCGCTCGGCCTGGTCGAGCGCGGGGTACGGCCGCGGGGGCTGGCGTGAGCGCGACCGCCGGTGAGTCGCCGCGCATCACGATCGAGGACCGCAGCGGCGAGCGCGGCCGGCAGCGCGACCTCGAGGCCCTCCGCCGCGGCCTGGCGCAGCGGCCGCTGTCGATCTCCAGCCGGTTCTTTTACGACGACCGCGGCTCGGCGCTCTTCGAGCGGATCACCACCCTCCCCGAGTACTACCAGACGCGCACCGAGGCGGCCCTCCTCGAGCGGATCGGGCCGGAGGTGGCGGGGCACACCAAGGCGCGGACGCTGGTCGAGCTGGGCTCGGGGGCGGCGACCAAGACGCGGCACCTCCTCGGGCCCCTGCGCGCCGCCGGCACGCTCGAGCTCTACGTGCCGTTCGACGTCGCCGAGGGCACGCTACGGCGGGTGGCCGAGGAGCTGGTCGCGGCCTACCCGGGGCTCGCGGTGCACGGCGTCGTCGGCGACTTCCTCGGGCGGCTGGCGCCGCTGCCGGGTAAGGAGCCGCGGCTGGTGATCTTCCTGGGCGGCACGATCGGCAACCTCCTGCCCGACGAGCGGGCGGCGTTCCTCGCCCGGCTGGCGGCGGCGATGGCGCCGGGAGACCACTTCCTCCTCGGGGTGGACCTGGTGAAGCCGGTCGCGCGGGTCGAGGCGGCCTACAACGACGCCCAGGGGGTGACGGCGGAGTTCAACCGCAACATCCTGCGCGTGGTAAACGACCTGACCGGCGGCGACTTCGCCCCGGAGGCCTTCGGCCACCGCGCCTTCTACGACCCCGAGAAGGATTGGATCGAGGCGCGGCTGGTGGCGCGCGGGCCGCAGACGGTGCAGCTGCCGGGGCTCGACCTGACGCTGGAGATCGCCCCGGGCGAGGAGATCCACACCGAGATCAGCGCCAAGTTCGACCGCCCGCGGACGGAAGGCATGCTCCGCAACGCGGGTCTCGAGCCCCTCGCCTGGTGGACCGACGAGGAGGACCTCTTCGGCCTGGCGCTGGCGCGGCGTTAGGAGGCGCGGAGGAGGTTTCGCCGACGCCGGCGGGCATCTCCCCGGCTCCTCGAGATGTTGTATCAGCCTCAGAAATTGTTTCCTCGGCCCCAGAGGATGTTTCCTCTGAGCCAGAGGATGTTTCCTCCGGTCCAGAGGATGTTTCCTCCGGTCCGGAAATTGTTTTCTCTGTCTCAGAGGATGTTTCCTCCGGTCCAGGAATTGTTTCCTTCGGGCCGGAGGATGTTTCCTCCGTGCTCGATACAACATCTCCAGCACCGGCTAACTCATTGCCGGCGTTGACTCAACTCCCCGGCGCGGCGGAAACCTTCCCTGAGTCAGCCCCTGAGAGTCTCGAGCGGGGCAGACTTCGCGGAGGCGCTCGAAGTCTTCGTCGTCGTGGAGCAGGACGGCCTCCTCCTCGAGGACGAGCTGCGCGATGAAGCAGTCGGCGGAGCGGATGGTGATGCCGCGTCGCCGGCAGTCGTAGTACAGGGGCGACGGCGATGTGGGTCGCGGCGGCGTCGCGGGGCGAGAGGAGCGTGCGGGAGGTGAGCGTCTCCAGCAGCCCCCGCCGCCGCGAGAGATCAACGAGGACCGAGGTGTCGACGACGGTCACCGGCCGGCGCGGAGCTTCTTGTAGTCGTACTCCGGGTCCAGCTCCACCCTGCCGACGAGGTCGAGGAGGCTCTTGCGGCGCTTGCTCTCGACGAAATGCCGCAGCGCCTCGTGAACCAAGTCCTTCTTCGTCTTGATGCCGCTCAGCCGGGCCGCTTCGGCGACCAGCTCGTCGTCCAGGACGATGTTCGTGCGCATCGCGCCGAGACTCTATCTCCGGTCGCCGAACGTCGCCCGCCAGCCCCGCGTCTTCTTGAGCAGCGCCAGCGCCCGCCGGAGGCGCTTCTGGTTCTCGGGGTGGTTGAGCCAGGTGCTGCGGCCGGAGGGGTGCGGGAGGGGGACGACCTCGAAGGTGCGGCCGTCGCGCTCCACTTCGAAGACGCGGCCGACGCGGTCGGCTAGCGGCGCCGGTGGCAGGAAGCGGCTGATCCCGAGCTGGCCGAGGGCGATGATCGTCAGCGGCTCGAGGAGGCGCAGCTCGCGCTCCAGCCAGGGGGCGCAGTTGGCGACCTCCTGCGGCGAGGGCACGCGGTCGCCGCCTTGCGGCGCGCGGCCGGGGAAGCAGCGGATCGCCGCCGCGATCCAGATGCGGGCGCGCGCCTCCTCCTCGGGCACCCCCAGCTCGGCGAACCAGGAGAAGAGGCGGGTGCCGGCGGTGTGGGCGAAGAGGCGCTCCCGGTCGGCCTCGCGCGGGCCGGGGGCCTGGCCGACGACCATCAGGCGCGGGCGGCCGAGCGGCAGCGCCGCGACCGGCGGCGGCACCACCGTCGGGCAGCGGCGGCAGCGGACCAGCTCCTCGACGTGGGCGGCGAGCTCGGGATCGACGGCGCCGCGCACCCGCGTCAGGCGGCGGGCTGGGCCGGCGGCGCGGGGGGCGGGGGCGGCGGCGGCAGCACCTCGACGGCCGGCTCCCACCACGCCTCGCCGGGCTCGAAGCGGCCCCCCTCGTGGGCGCAGGGCGCCGCGATGTGGTCGCGGCCGTAGACCGGGCGGCCGCTGTGGCGGGCGCGCTGCTCGGGGTAGACCGTGCCGCAGACGAGACAGAAGCGGCCGACGACGCGGCCGCGCCGCTCCTCCGGCACCTGGCTCATCGGCGCGGCCTGCGGGTTGCGGTAGACCATCGCCTTCAGCCTACCGCGCGGCGAGCAGCTCGGCCTGGGAGAAGAAGAAGGCGATCTCGCGCGCCGCGTTCTCGGGCGAGTCGCTGCCGTGGATGGCGTTGCGCTCGATGGAGGTGCCGTAGAGGGCGCGCACGGTGCCCGGCGCCGCCTTGGCGACGTCGGTCGCGCCCATCGCCTCGCGCAGCGCGGCGACGGCGTTCTCGCCCTCGAGGACGACCGGTACCACCGGCCCGCCGGTCATGAACTCCACCAGGCCGGCGTAGAACGGCCGCTCCTTGTGCACCTCGTAGAAGGCGCGCGCCTGGTCGGTCGAGAGCCGCACCATCTTGAGGGCGCGGATGGTGAACCCCTTCTCCTGCAGGTGGGCCAGGATCTTGCCGGCGTGGCCGGCGGCGATGCTGTCGGGCTTGAGGATCGCGAGCGTCTGCTCCATGTCGTCTCCTAGAAAAACGCCCGGGACGTGGCCCGGGCGCTACAAAACCTCCAAATCGCCGTCGGCGCCGTGCAGGCGGAAGGCCGTCCCCGCCACCTCGACCGCGCCTTCCGGCCCGAGCAGCAGCGCCGCGCCGGCCGGGATGCCGAGCCCGATTTCCACTCCCGGCGCCGCCATCAGCTTGCGCAGCCGCCGGTCGTGGCCGGGGTCGAAGTTGGGCTCGACCGCGGCGTCCGGCAGCCAGCCGAGCCCCGGCACCGTGCCGCCGCCGAAGATGCTGCGCGCCACCCGCCCGGCGCACTGGGCCGCGGCGGCGATGGCGGCCACGACGCCGCCGTCGCGGAGCTTCCCGGCCAGCGCCTCGGCGGCCGGTGAGCCGGCGAGCGCCTCGAGCAGGTGGTCGGTGACGCCACCGCCGAGGTAGACCGCGGCGACGGCGGCGATCCGCTCGGCGTTGCGGCCGCGGCGGGCGTCGCGCGGGCGGTAGATCGGGATCGTCTCGACCGCGCGCCCGAAGCCGCCCTCGAAGTACTTGGCGAGGTGGACGCCGTAGTCCGAGGAGCCGCTGGCGGCGGGGACGAAGCCGATCGGTCCCGGCGGCGCCTTGGCCAGCCAGGCGCGGTCGGCGTCGAGGGTCTCGCCGAAGCTGAACTCGCCGCCGCCGAGCAGTGCCAGCCAGCCGGCGCCGGGAAGGCGATCGATCGATCCCTCGCTCACGCCCGGGACGACAGGGCCTTGGCGACCGTCGCGCCCATCTCGGCCGGCGACTCGACGACCTGGATGCCGGCCGCGCGCAGCGCCTCCATCTTCTCGGCCGCCGTCCCCTTGCCGCCGGCGACGATCGCCCCGGCGTGCCCCATCCGCCGGCCCGGCGGCGCCGTGCGCCCGGCGATGAAGCCGACGACCGGCCGGTCGAAGTGCTCCTCGACCCAGGCCGCGGCCTCCTCCTCGGCGCTGCCGCCGATCTCGCCGATCAGGATGACCGCCTCGGTCTCGGGGTCGGCGGCGAAGGCTTCCAGGCAGTCGATGAAGTTGGTGCCGTTGACCGGGTCGCCGCCGATGCCGACGCAGGTCGATTGCCCGAGCCCGAGGTTGGTGAGCTGCCAGACCGCCTCGTAGGTGAGCGTGCCCGAGCGGCTGACGACGCCGACGTGCCCGGGGCGGTGGATGTGCCCGGGCATGATGCCGATCTTCGCCATCCCCGGCGAGATGACGCCGGGACAGTTGGGGCCGACGAGCCGCGTCGGGTGGTCGCGCAGGAAGGTCTTGACCTTCAGCATGTCGGCCACCGGGATGCCCTCGGTGATGCAGACCACGAGCTCGATCCCCGCCGCGGCGGCCTCCATCACCGCGTCGGCGGCGAAGGGGGGCGGCACGAAGATCATCGTGGCGTTGCAGCCGGTCGCCGCGCGCGCGTCGGCGACGGTGTCGAAGACCGGGATGCCCTCGACGGTCTCGCCGCCCTTGCCGGGGGTGACGCCGGCGACGACGCGCGTGCCGTAGTCGCGGCAGCCGAGGGCGTGGAAGGTCCCCTCCTTGCCGGTGATCCCCTGCACCAGGAGGCGCGTGTCGTTGTTCACCCAGATGGCCACTAGCGCTGCTCCCCCGCCGCGGCGGCGGCGGCCACGACCTTCTTCGCCGCGTCGGCCATGTCCTCGGCGACGATGAACTGGAAGGGCGCCTCGCGCAGGATGCGCCGCCCCTCCTCGACGTTGGTGCCTTCGAGGCGCACCACCACCGGCGTCCGCACCTCGCCCAGCTCGCCGAGCGCCGCGACGACGCCATTGGCGATGCGGTCGGTGCGCGCGATGCCGCCGAAGATGTTGATTAGCACGGCGCGCACGCCGGGATCGGAGACCAGGAGGCGGAAGGCGTTCTTGACCGTGTCTTGGCTCGCCGACCCGCCGACGTCGAGGAAGTTGGCCGGCGCGCCGCCGTAGAGCTTGATGATGTCCATCGTCGCCATCGCCAGGCCGGCGCCGTTGACCATGCAGCCGATCGTGCCGTCGAGCTTGATGTAGTTGAGGCCGTACTTGCCGGCCTCGACCTCCATCGGGTTCTCCTCGGCGAGGTCGCGCAGGGCGGCGATGTCGGGGCGGCGGAAAAGGGCGTTGTCGTCGAAGTTCATCTTGGCGTCGAGCGCCAGGACGGAGCCGTCGGCGGTGATGAGAAGCGGGTTGACCTCGGCGAGCGAGGCGTCGGTCGCGAGGTAGGCGGTAACGACGCCTTCGAGGAGCTTCGCCGCCTCGCGCGCCGTCTTGCCGCCGAGCTTGAGGCCGCGCGCGATCGTCCGCCCTTGGAACGGCAGCAGGCCGAGATGGGGATCGACCGGCTCGCGCAGGATGGCCGAGGGGTCGTGCGCCGCCACCTCCTCGATGTCCATGCCGCCGGAGGCCGAGGCCATGACGATCGGCTTGGCGAGCCGGCGGTCGAGGGTGACCGAGACGTAGAGCTCGGAGGCGATGGCGAGGGCCTCCTCGACCAGGACCTTGCGGACGATCTGCCCCTCGGGGCCGGTCTGCGGCGTGACGAGCTGCATGCCGAGGATCTGCCCCGCCTTCTCGCGCGCCTCCGCGGGCGAATTGGCGAGCTTGACCCCGCCCCCCTTGCCCCGCCCGCCGGCGTGGATCTGCGCCTTGACGACGCAGCGCCCGCCCAGCTCCTCGCAGATCCGCGCCGCCTCGTCGGCGTCCTCCGTCACCCGCCCGCGCGGCGTCGCCACCCCGAAGCGGCGCAGGATCTCCTTCGCCTGGTACTCGTGGATCTTCAAACGCTCCCTCCTCGAGATCCCGCTCGAGAGGCCTTGGTTGGGAAGACGGCCGCACGCGAGGGGCGGCCGCAGCCGCGGCAGTGTATCAAAGGGGGCGGCGGGCGCCGAGGGCGCGCACCTTCTGGTGGAGGTAGGTGCGCTGGACGCCGAGCAGCCGCGCCGCCGCGCTGACGTTCCAGCGCGTGCGCTGCAGGACGCTCTCGATGTACTCGCGCTCGCAGCGCGCCTTGAACTCGCGCAGCGGCAGGACCGGGACCGCCGGCGCCAGCAGGAGGCCGGCCTCGGCGGCGCGCTCGGCGGGCGAAGAAGGCCGACGGCAGCTGGTCGGGGGTCAGCGGGTCGCCGCCGAAGATCGACCAGCCGCTCGCAGAGGTTGCGCAGCTCGCGGATGTTGCCCGGCCAGGCGTAGCGCTCGAGCAGGGCGTAGAGCTCGGGCTCGACCCGCCGCGGCCGCGCGCGGTGCCGGCGGCAGAAGCGCTCGAGGAAGTGGTCGAAGAGGGGCCGCACGTCCTCGCGGCGGTCGCGCAGCGGCGGCACCCGCAGCGGCAGGTGGGCGAGGCGGAAGTAGAGGTCCTCGCGGAAGCGCCCCGCCCGCACCAGCTCCTCGAGGTCGTGGTGGGTGGCGGCGACGACCCGCACGTCCACCCCGCGGTCGCGCGTCTCGCCGAGCCGCCGCACCCGGCCGTCCTCCAGCACGCGCAGCAGGCGCGACTGGACGGCGAGCTCCATGTCGCCGATCTCGTCGAGGAACAGGGTGCCGCCGTCGGCCTCCTCGAAGAGGCCCGGCTTGGCGAGCTTGGCGTCGGTGAAGGCGCCGCGCGCGTGGCCGAAGAGCTCGTCCTCGACCAGGTCGGCCGGGATGCGCCGCGCAGTTGAGCTTGATGAACGGGCGGTGGCTGCGCCGGCTCTGGCGGTGCAGCGCGCTCGCCACCAGCTCCTTGCCGGTGCCGCTCTCGCCGACCACCAGGACCCGCGCCTCGGTCGGCGCCGCCTTGGCGATGAGCAGCCGCAGCTCGCGCGACGGCGGGCGAGGCGCCGAGGATCTCGGGCTCGGCCCCGAGGTCGGCGCGCAGCGACGCCACCTCCCGCCGCAGCAGCTCGTGCTCCAGGGCGTTGCGGATCGCCTGCAGCAGCCGCTCGCGGCTGAACGGCTTCTCGAGGACGTCGCGCACGCCGAGGCGCAGCGCCTCGACGGTCTCGCTGATCGACGCCTCCCCCGAGACGATGACCGTCGGCGGCAGGCGGCCGGCCGCCACCAGCCGCCGCACCAGCTCGACGCCGCTCATGCCGCGCAGCCGCACGTCGAGGAGCAGCAGGTGCGGCAGCGGGGAGTGCGGCTCGGCGAGCAGGGCCAGCGCCTCCTCGGCCGCGCTCAGCGAGGCGCGGCGCGTAGCCCTCCTCGCGGAGCTGCAGCACGAGGTTGGCGCGGATCTTCTCGTCGTCCTCGACGATGAGGATCCGGGTCATGGCGCGCCGCCCTGCGCGGCGGCGGGGAAGGTCAGGCGGAACGTGGTGCCCGCCGCGGAGGTGGCGGCGAGCTCGAGGTCGCCGCCGTGGTCGAGCAGGACCTTCTTCGAGATCGCCAGCCCGAGCCCCATCCCCTCGCCTTCGCGGCGGGTGGTGACGTAGGGCTCGAAGAGGCGGGCGCGCACCTCGGGGGCGATCCCCGGACCGTCGTCGCGGAGCTCGAGATGGACGCTCGCCGCCGCCCCGCCGAGGCGCAGGACGACGGCGCCGCGGCGCTCGCCGAGGGCCTGGGCGCTGTTGTCGCAGAGGTTGACGAGCACCTGGCGCAGCATGTCGCGATCCGCCGCCGCGAGGAAGCGACCCGCCGGCGAGCCCTCCGGGGGGTCGAGCACGAGCTCCAGGTTCGGCCAGGCGCGGGCGAAGGTGGCGGCGAACTCGCCGACCAGCGGCGCCAGGTCGCAGACCGCGAGGCGCGGGCGCGGCAGCCGGCCGAAGGTCGTGAACTGGCGCGTGAAGCGGCCGAGGCGGTCGAGCTCCTCGCGCAGGCTCTCGGCGGCCTGCCGCGCCTCGGCGGGCCGGGCGACCTCGTCGCCGCCGAGGGCGTCGCGCAGCCGGTCGAGCTCGAGGCGGGCGGCGGCGAGCGGCGTCCGCATCTCGTGGGCGTGGCGGCGGGCCGCCTCCTGCCAGCCCGAGAGGTTGCGGAGGTAGGCCAGGCGGCGGCGGTCGCGCGTCATCACCCGCGAGGTCTCCTCGACCATCGCCGCGATACGGCCCAGAGTGTCGCGGCGCCGATCGCCGAGGACCACGTCGTCGCGCCCGGCGGAGAGCTCGACGAGGGCGTCGCGCAGCCGCTCGATCCGCCGCTCCCGGGCGCGCTGCCGCAGCAGGTGGGCGCCGCCGGCGGCGATCAGGACGGTCCCGACCGCGCCGAGCAGCAGCAGCTCGTAGCGGCGCACGATCTCGGCGCGGTTGTGCTCCAGGATGCGCAGCCGGTTGAGCACCGCCTGGTCGGCCTCGAAGCGGCGGCGGTACTCGGCCTCGCGCGCCGGGTCGAGCCGCGCCAGGGCCTTGCGGTCGTCGAGCGAGCGCTCCAGCGCGGCGACGACCTCGGGCTGCAGGCCGACGCGGAACCAGGCCGAGGAGATCTGCCGCTCGACGAGCCAGAGCACCGCCGCCGCGGCGAGGACGATGCCGCCGAGCGTGGCGAGGACCGAGCGCCAGCTCACCGCTTGCCCTCGCGCGGGACGGCCAGCGTCCACTCGTACTCCAGCAGCGCCGGGCGGCGGATCGAGGTCGCCATCAGGAGGTTGAGCAGGTCGCGGAAGGTCTCGGGCTGGTCCTTGGTCACCTGCGAGACCGATCCTGCCCCGCCCGGCTCCTCCTCGGCCAGGGCCTGGGAGAACCAGCGCTGAGCGTCGAGCTGCTCGGAGTGGGAGAAGGGGATCACCCGCAGGCGCACCTCGACGCGGCCCGTACCGGGCGGCGGCGCCTTGATGATCTCCAATCGCAGCTCCTGCCACCAGCGGGCGAGCCGGTCGAAGGAGGCGAAGGTGACGCGCGAGACCTTGCCGGAGACGTCCGCCCGCGTCACCCAGTAGACCTCGTCCCAGGGCTCGTAGCGGACGTCCACGCGCGCCGCGCCCTCGGCCGCTTCGCCGGCGCCGGCGGCGCGGGCGTGGAAGGCGAAGGTCGTGGTGAGCCCGGTCTCCAGGTGCTTGCGGACCTCCTCGCGGGCGAGCAGCGGCGGCAGCCGCGCCAGGACCAGCCAGGGGCCGGGCGGCCGCTCGAGCGCCGGGACGGTTTCGGCCGTGGCCGCCCGGGGCGCGGCGAGGAGCAGGAGGAGGGGCAGCGCCGCCGGCCTCACGGCCGCACCTCGCCCAGGTCGAGGAACGTCAGCTTGAGGCGGATCCGGCCCCACTCGTTGCGGAAGACCAGGGCGGTCGAGAGCTCCAGCCGCTCCAGCGGGTCGTGGGCGGTGGCGAGGTCGGGCGAGGTCCACTCGACGCCCGCCGCGGCCCCGCTCTCGAGGTAGAGGTCGGCCAGGCCGGCCTCCCCGCGCCGCGTCCAGAGGCGCCACTGGTGGCGGGCCTGCAGCGCCGCGCCGAAGACGTCGAGGTCGATCTCGTCGACAAAGGTGTCGCCGAGCGGCAGGTTCTCGACCCGCGACCGGCCGAGGGAGAGGCGGCCGCCGGCCGAGACCGACTGCCGCGGCGTCAGCGACCGGTGGCGGAGGGCGGAGAACGCGGCCACGACCTGCTCGCCGGTGAACGGCGGCGGCGCGAACGGCTCCGGCGCGCGCTCGAAGTGCTCGGGGTCGAACCGCAGGCCGGTGAGCTCCCGCGCCTCGAACGCGACGTACTCGAGCCCCGCCGAGAGCGTGAAGCCGCCGGTGGGCAGCAGCGGGTCGTCGCTCGTGTCGCGCACCCATTTCGCCTCGCCGCGTCGCATGGTCAGCTCGCCGTCATCGATGAACTCGAGCGGCTCGAGCGGAAGGCGGAAGGGCCCGAAGACCTCGCGGCGGGCCGACGCCTGCCCCCGGCGATCGCTCCACGCGAAGTGGAAGGAGTCGTCACGGGAGAGCGGGACGGCCAAGCTCAGCGAGAGCTTCTGGGTGTCGCCCCACTCCCAGACCGCGAGATTGGGATCGATGCCGTAGGGCAGGGGGTCCTCCACCTCGGTGAGCCCCCTCGAGTAGCCGACGCTGGCCAGGATGCCGCGGCCGAAGAGGTCGTAGTGGCTGTAGCCGGCCTGGACGCTCACGCCGCTGACGCCCACGAAGCCGACGCCGGAGCGGCCGGCGAAGGCGCGCGCGCCGACGAGGCCGAACCAGCGGAAGGTGGTCTCGTTCCGCGACAGGCTGTCGAGCGCCAGCGGCTCGTCGAAGAAGGTGAGCTGGTTGTCGCGCTCGAAGAAGAACCAGCGCGCCTGCTGCACCTCGATCAGCAGCTCGTAGGCGCCGCGCACGCTCCCCTTGCGCAGGGAGAAGACGACCTCGAGCACGAAGGGCAGGCGGTGGATGCGCGCCACCGCCTGGCGCAGGTCGGTCTCGGTGTACGACTCGCCGGTGCGCAGCAGGCTCTCCGCCTCGACGATGCGGGCGGCGGCTGGGCGCGCGCCCTCGACGGTGATCGTCTCGACGAGGAAGCGGGCCGGCTCGCCGGGCGGCGGCGCGGGCTCCTGCGCGCCTGCCGCCGCGGCGGCGAGGAGGAGCAGGGCGAGGGCCAGCGTGGGGCGGGAGAGGATCATGGTGCGTCGCACCTCCACGACCGGCACGGGCGGCGCGCCCGTGGCGTCGCGGGGCCTCTAGGGCAATGGCGGTGCCCGGCTGGGCTGCCGCGGCCCGGCGCCGCTCCGCATCCGGGCCGCCTGCCGCAAGTGCTAGACGCGGCGAGACTTGGGGTGGAGGCCGCGGCCGGCTCCAGGCGGCCGCGGCGCCCGCCGGCGCGACGGGACCGTATGAAGAAGCATACAGACCTGTCGGGGGATCCGGAACAGGTCTAGCCGTCCTCCGGCAGCCGCAGGACGAGCACCGTCTGGTCGTCCTCGCGTGGCGCGTTGCGGGTGTGGCGGCGGACGTCGGCCAGGACGGCGTCGCGCAGGCTCTCGACATCCTTGCCGTGGTGGCGGGCGAGGCTCTCTTCCAGGCGGTCGAAGCCGAAGGGCTCGGTGCCTTCCTCCGGCCGCGCCTCGACCAGGCCGTCGCTGAACATGAAGAGGACGTCGCCGGCGCGGAGCTTGACGGTCCGCGGCTCGATCGCCAGCAGGCCGCGCACGCCGAGCGGGTAGGAGGTGGACTCCAGGGCGAGCACCCGGCCGTCGCGGCTCACGACGTACGGGTAGAGGTGGCCGGCGCTGGCATAGACCAGCTCGCGGCGCGCCGGGTCGAGAAGGGCGTAGCAGAGGGTGGCCAGGAGGCGCTTGCGCGCCGTCTGGAAGACCATGCGGTTGAGGGTCGCGAAGACCGGGCGGACCTCCGGGTCGAAGGTCACCTGCACCGCCAGGGCCGACTTCGCCATCGACATCACCAGGCCGCTCGAGACGCCGTGCCCGGCGACGTCGCCGACCGCCACCGCCAGCCGCCCGTCCTCCAGCGCCAGCACGTCGTAGAAGTCGCCGCCCACCTCGGTGGCCGGCAGGTAGGCGTGGGCGATGTCCACGCCGTTGAGGCTCGGCGGCAGGTCGGGCAGGATCGAGCTCTGGATGCCGCGCGCGGTCTCCAGCTCCACCCGCTGCCGCTCGCGCTCGGCGATCCGCCGCACGTGCGGCGGCACGTCGTCGTAGCGGTACTCGAACTCCCGCTCGCTCCCGAGGTGGCGGATGGAGAGGAGGAGCGGCAGCGCGCCGGCGAGGAGCGGCAGGCAGCCCTGGAGCTGGAGCGAGCGGTCCGCGGCGAGGAGGAGCGGCAGGCCGCCGAGCAGCACCTGGGCGACGAACGCGGCGATCAGCACGCCCAGCAAGTCGTAGGCGAGGAAGAGGGCGACCAGGGCCGCCGTCGCCAGCGCCGTCGTCGCCAGCCCCCAGCCTTGTGAGAAGAGCGGCAGCGCCGGCGAGCCGAAGAGGAAGAGGGTGGAGAGGAGTGTGGCGAGCGCGCCGCCGGCGACGATGCCGAGCCGCCGCGTCAGCAGCGGCACCAGGGTGAGGCGCCCGACCAGCTCCCCGTAGAGCACGAAGACGAAGCAGGAGAGCAGCAGCGCCACGCCCGGCCAGGAGGCGCTCGACCACCAGGAGCCGAGATGGAACGAGAGGACCGGCCAGTGACCCCAGCGGGAGGTGGCGAGGCCGAGGGCCACCGCGCCGCCCGCCAGGGCCAGACCGGCGGCGGTCCCCACCAGCGCCGAGCGGGCAACCGTCGCGTTCGCCCAGTCGCGGTGGAACAGCGCGTCGAAGGCGGCGAGCTTCTCGCCCCGGCGCTCGCGGCAGAGCGCCTCCCCCACCGACCAGGCGAGCAGGCAGACCAGCGACAGCGAGAGGAAGAAGAGCAGGCCCATCTGCGCCGCCCACACCCAGGTGTTCTGCGCGCGGGTGAGCGGGCCGAACTGCACGTTCTGCGCGGCGGTGCGCGCGGTGGCCAGGACGAGGAGGAGGCTCGCGCCCCAGACGGCGGCCATGATCTGCACGCCGCGCTTCACTCCCACCTCGCCGGCGTGGTAGCGGCGGACGAAGAGCACGCCGACGACCGGCAGGACGACGAAGACCGCGAAGATGAGCATCGTGCTGCGCAGGACCGCCGGCTGGATCGCCGCTTCGAGCCGCGCCCGCTGCGGGTCGTCGTGGCGGAACTGGAAGCCCGTCAGGCGGTCGCCGCCGAAGCCGACCTCGACGCCGTAGGGGAGCTCCTCGCCGAGCGCCAGGTCGCGCTCGACGTAGCGCAGCGTCGTGTCGGTGCGCGCCTGGAGCTGCGCGGCGCGCACCTCGGGCTCGCGGAAGCGCGCCAGGTCGAAGCCCTGCTCGGTGAGGAAGGCGTCGGCGCGCTGCCGCGCCGCCGCCGGCTCGATCCGCCGGCCCTTCTCCTCGGGGGCGAGGCGCAGCCGCAGGTCGAGCAGCTCGCCGCCGAGCCCGACGCGCGCCATGTAGGTCCACTCCTCCGGCAGCGCCCCGGGCGCGTAGACGACGACGCGCCAGAAGAGGAGCGCCTGCCCGAGCGTGCTCCGCCGCAGCCGCTCGCGGTCGCCGCCCGCGGCGAGGGCGAGGTGCAGCCGCCGCTCGAGCAGGTCGTGGGAGCCGAGCTGGGCGACGACGTACGGGTTCTCGACGGGCGGGCCGAGGTCGTTCATCCGCTCGAGCGCGATCGCCACCGCCTCCTGCTTGGTGACCTCCCAGCGCTGCGGCAGGAAGGGGAAGGCGCGCGGGAAGCCCCAGACCGCGAAGCCGGCCCCCGCGAGGCCCAGGCAGGTCCAGACGATCAGCGGTTTGGCGTGGCGCATGGCGAGGAGGGGGTGGCGGGCTAGATACGCGGTCGCGGCGCCGAGGTTGCGGCGCCGGCGGCTCAGCCCTCGGGGAGGGAGGCGACCAGCCCGCGCACCGCCTCGGCCGAGCGGTCGAGCGCGGTGCGCTCCTCGGCCGTCAGCTCGAGCTCGATCACCTGCTCGACGCCGCCCTGTCCGAGCTTGACCGGCACGCCGACGAAGAGGTCGTGGAGGCCGTACTCGCCCTGCAGGAGGACGGCGCAGGGGAGGATCTTCTTCTTGTCGTGGAGGACCGCGGCGACCATCTCGTAGGACGCCGCCGCCGGCGCGTAGTAGGCCGAGCCGGTCTTGTAGTAGTTGACGATCTCGATGCCGCCGTCGCGGGTGCGCTGGTTGATCGCCTCGATGCGCTCGGCCGGCAGGAGCTGCGGCAGCGGCACGCCGTTGACCGTGGCGTAGCGCGGCAGCGGCACCATCGTGTCGCCGTGGCCGCCGAGGACGAAGGCGTCCACGTCCTCGACCGACACTCCCAGCTCGGCGGCGATGAAGTAGCGCATGCGCGCGGCGTCGAGGACGCCGGCCATGCCGAAGACGCGCTCGCGCGGGAAGCCGGAGACCCGCCGCGCCACCTCGCACATGGCGTCGAGCGGGTTGGTGACCATGATGAGGATGGTGTCGGGCGAGTGGCGCACCAGCTGCTCGATCACCTGCCGGGTGATGCCGGCGTTGGTGCGCAGCAGGTCGTCGCGGCTCATGCCGGGCTTGCGCGCGATGCCGGCGGTGACGACGCAGACGTCGGAGCCGGCGGTCGGGGCGTAGTCGGAGCCCCCTTCGATGCGGGCGTTGAAGCCGAGCACCGGCGCCGACTCCATCATGTCGAGCGCCTTGCCGGCGGCGAGGTCGCCGGCCACGTCCACCATGACGACGTCGGCGAGATCGGCCTCGGCGATCCGCTGCGCGGTGGTGGCGCCGACGTTGCCGGCGCCGACGACGGTGACTTTGTGACGCATCGGAGGGTCTCCTGGATCGGGTTCTTAGAGGTTCTCGACGATCGCGGCGGCGAACTCGGAGGTCTTGAGCAGCGTCGCCCCGGCCATCTGCCGCTCGAGGTCGTAGGTCACCCGCTTCTGCAGGATCGTCCGCGCGAGCGCCGCCTCGATCGCCTCGGCCGCCTCGCGCCAGCCCAGCCAGCGGAGCATCATGCACGCCCGAGAGGATGAGCGAGCCGGGGTTCACCTTGTCCTGGCCGGCGTACTTCGGCGCGGTGCCGTGGGTGGCCTCGAAGACGGCGATGCCGTCGCCCTCGTTGCTCCCCGGCGCCATGCCGAGGCCGCCGACCTGCGCGGCGAGGGCGTCGGAGAGGTAGTCGCCGTTCAGGTTCGTGGTGGCGATCACGTCGTACTCGTCGGGCCGCAGCAGGACCTGCTGGAACATCGAGTCGGCGATGCGGTCCTTGACGACGACGCGTGCCGCGCCGCGGCGCCGTGCGGCGCCGTGCTGGTCGCCGAGGTCGTCCTCGGTGACGACGTGGTCGCCGAACTCGCGCGCCGCCTCGTAGCCCCAGTCCTTGAAGGCCCCCTCGGTGAACTTCATGATGTTGCCCTTGTGCACCAGGGTGACGCTCTTGCGCCGGCACGCGACGGCGTAGCTGCAGCGCCTTGCGCACCAGGCGCTTGCTGCCGAACTCCGAGATCGGCTTGATGCCGATGCCGCTGTCCGGCCGCACGCTTCTTCCCCATCCCGGCGAGGAACTCGATCAGCCGCGCGGCCTCCGGCGAGCCGGCCGGCCACTCGATGCCGGCGTAGACGTCCTCGGTGTTCTCGCGGAAGATCACCATGTCCACCTTCTCGGGCTCGCGCACCGGCGACGGCACGCCCGGGAAGTAGCGCACCGGGCGCACGCAGGCGTAGAGGTCGAGCACCTGGCGCAGGGTGACGTTGAGGCTGCGGATGCCGCCGCCGACCGGCGTCGTCAGCGGCCCCTTGATGGCGACGCGGTAGTGCTCGATCGCCGCCAGCGTCTCGTCGGGGAGCCAGGAGCCGGTCAGCCGGTGGGCCTTCTCGCCGGCGAAGATCTCGATCCAGGCGATCGTGCGCGAGCCGCCGTAGCAGCGCGCGACGGCGCCGTCGAGGACGAGCTTGGTGGCGCGCCAGATGTCGGGGCCGGTGCCGTCCCCCTCGATGAACGGCACGATGGGGCGCACCGGCACCTCCAGGCGCGCCTCGTCCGGGTGCCAGCGGATCTCCTCCCCGCCGGCGGGCGGCACCCCGTGCTGCGCTGCGCTCTCCAAGCCCTCTCCTCCGCGATGTGAAGTGATCGGCCGCCGGACGGCGGACCGAAAGCCGCCGCACGCTATCACGAGGTGTGGATTGGGACCCCCTCGTCGCCGCCGCGCGGGCGGCGCGCGCCAACGCCTACGCTCCCTACAGCCGCTTCCCGGTCGGCGCCGCGGTGCTGATGGAGGACGGCTCGATCCACGCCTCGGGCAACGTCGAGAACTGCATCCCGGCGCTCGCGATCTGCGCCGAGCGGCTGGCGATCGCCCGCGCCGCGGCGGCCGGGCTGCGGCGGCCGCAGGCGCTGGCGGTGGTGACCGACACCGACCCGCCGGCCCGCCCCTGCGGCCTCTGCCGCCAGACCCTGGTGGAGTTCGCCGCCGACCTGCCGATCCTGGTCTGCAACGAGGCTGGCGCGTGCGAGGAGGTCCGCCTCGCCGACCTCTTCCCTCAGCCCTTCACTCCCCTCGATCTGCCGCGGTGAGGTTCATGAGCCGTCCGCGAGCATCGACCGTCGTCCTGGCGTGGGCGGCCCTGCTCGCCGGCTGCGGCGGGAGTGACGGCTCGGGCCCGACCGATCCCGGCCCGTCGCAAACGGTCACCGTGGCGTTCGTCTACCGCGCCTCGACGGCGCCCGATCCGCAGGTGCAGGCGCGCTTCCCGGGCTGCTTCCAGGCGGTGGGCGTCACCCACATGCACCCGAGCTGGCGCAACTTCGCCCTCGTCGCGCTGATGGCCAACGGCGCGGCGGAGTACACGCTCACCCTCACCGACGTCCCGGTGGGGCGCCACAGCTTCCGCATCAACGACCCCAATACCTGCGACACCGACCCCAACGGCGCTACCACCGAGAACATTTTCGCCAACGGCGTCCGGCTGACTGCCATGGTGTCCACCCCCGGCAACGGCCCCGAGCCGGGCCTCGCCTTCAGCGTCGACGCGGCGGGGGTGGTGACGCCCTAGCGCAGGAGCGCCGCGGCCAGGTCGGCGGGCGTGGCGTAGCGCCCTTCCGCCGGCACGCCTTCGAGGTGAGCTGGAGCGGAGAAACCCCAGGTGACGAGGGCGAAGCGGCAGCCGGCGGCGCGGGCGGTGGCGGCGTCGATGGCGCTGTCACCGATCAGGAGGGTGTGTTCCGGCGGCACGCCCAGCCGCTCGGCGAGGAGCAGGAGGCCCGCGGGGTCTGGCTTGCGGCTCGGCAGGCTGTCCCCGCCCAGCACCTCCGCGAAGTGCTCGAGGAGGCCCAATCCCGCCAGCACCGCGCGCGAGAGGTCCTCGGGCTTGTTGGTGAGGACCGCCAGCGGGTAGCGCGCCGCGAGCCGCGCCAGTGCTTCGGGCATGCCGTCGTAGGCACGCGTCGTGTCGAGCAGCACGGCGCGGTAGTGCTCCAGGTAGCGGCGAAAGACTTCCTCGAATCGCTCGGGCGGCACGTCCGTGCCGAGCGCCTTCTCGACCAGCCGCCGCGCCCCCTCCCCCACCATGCCGACGATCTCGGCGAGCGCCAGCGGCGCGAGCCCCAGCTCCTGGCGCGTGCGGTTGACCGCCTCTGCGAGGTCGCGGCGGGAGTCGATGAGCGTGCCGTCGAGGTCGAAGAGGAGGGCGGCGGGCGGGGTCATGGGCGGTCGCGGAGGCTATCAGGCGAGGGGTCCGCCGGCGTCCCCGAGAGAGGACGATTCCGGCCCGATCCCGGCGCCGGAGGAACGGTGCAACGCGCTGGTTTCACTCCGTTTAGGCCCTGTGGCAGCCATCTTGCCCTACCCCTCCCTGCCGGCGGGTCGAGCACCGCCGGGAAAGGAGTAGAGGTCATGACCAGGTTCCGACGCGCGGCGAGGCTGATCCCGGCTTGCGGGCTCGCCCTCGCCCTGATGGTCCCCGCCGCCGCCTACGCCGCCCCGAGCCCCGACGCGGCCTCCTACGTCCAGCACGACAAGGGGGGCGGCAAGGGGAATGGCAAGGGCAAGGCGCACGGCAAGCAGAAGGCGAAGAAGGAGAAGAAGCACAAGAAGCAGGAGCAGCGGGTGGACGCCCAGCGGCAGCCGCTTCGAGCGCCAGCAGGGGCTGGAGCGGCAGCGCCGAATCGACACCGCGTGGGACCGGCGGGAGGCCGAGCGGCGCCGGGCCTTGAACCAGCGCCAGCGCTGGCCGCGGAGCGGCAACCTCGCCGATCGCCCAGGCCGCGGCATCGTCCACGTCCAGGGCGAGGTGACGGCCGAGGGGATCCGCTGTGCCGCGGTGCGCGGCGACGACGGCCGCCTCTACACCCTGGTCGGCGACCCGGCGCTGCGGCTCCGTCCGGGCGACGACGTCTGGATCCAGGGGCGCGTGGTCCAGAGCTCCGTCTGCCGCCAGGGGACGACCCTGCAGATCCACCAGCTCCGCGACCTCGACCGCGACGGCCGCTGGGCGGACGACCGCTGGGACGACGATCGGGACGGCGACTGGGAGCGGCGCGACCGGCTGGACCGCATCCTCGGCGGCGACCGTCTCGACGACCGCTGGCGCGCCGACCGCGGCGAACTGGTCAACCTGCGCGGGCGGATCACCACCGCCGGCGGCTGCCCGGTGCTGCGCGGCGACGACGGCCGCACCTACGAGCTCGCCGGCAACCTGCGCGGCTTCGGCCGCGGCGACTCCGTGCACGTCATCGGGGCCTTCGAGGGCGGCTCGCGCTGCGGCGCGGGGCCGAGCGTGCGGGTGGGCGAGATCGACCGGCGCTGACGCCGGCGTCGCGGGCTAGGCGCGGCTGTCCCAGAGCGGCTCGGGGACGCCGCGCCGCAGGTTCTCGAAGCGCGCCATCACGAACAGGGCGTCGGAGAGGCGGTTGAGGTAGCGCACCGCCCAGGCACCGACCGGCTCCTCGCGCGCCAGTGTGACGAGGAGCCGCTCGGCGCGCCGGCAGACGGTGCGGGCGACGTGCAGCTGCGCGGCGCCCGGCGCGCCGCCCGGCAGGATGAAGTTGGCGAGCGGCGGCAGCTCTTCGGAGAGGCGGTCCATCAGCTCCTCCAGCGCGGCGACGTGCCGCTCCTCGACGACCGGCACCGGCATCCGCGCCTTGTCCTCCTCCAGCACGCAGAGGTCGGAGCCCAGGTGGAAGAGCTCGTTTTGGATGCGGCCGAGCGGCGCCGCCAGCTCCTCGGCCACGCCGACCGCCAGCGCCACCCCGATCTGCGACGACAGCTCGTCCACCGTGCCGTAAGCGGCGATCCGCACCGCGTCCTTCGGCACCCGCTGGCCGCCGCCGAGCGCGGTGGTGCCGTCGTCGCCGGTGCGGGTGTAGACCTTGGTGATCCTGGGCACGGGCCGAATGCTAGTCCACCGTCTGCTGCTGGACCAGGGCGCCGTCGTCGAGACGGATGGCGGAGAGGGCACGCCCCCAGGCGGCGCCGCTGTCGAGGCAGACCACGCCGTCCTGGCGGTAGAGGCCGAGCGAGGCCCAGTGACCGAAGACGATGGTGTTGCCGCGGCCGGCGCTCCGGCGCGGCCGCTCGAACCAGGGGGCGCAGCCGTCCGGCGCCTCGTCGGGCGTGCCCTGAAGTCGGGGCACACGCCCCAGCTCGCGCTGCCTCCTGATATCCCCGCCCTCAGCTCCGTGCCGGGTCATGGCGGAGGTTCGCATCTTGCCCCCTGGCCGCCCCACTCCACCCGCCTCTCGCCTCTCAGCTGGCTTCGCCCCGGCCCTCGCAGTCCTCGCCAGCCCCCGGCCCTCGCAGCCCTCGCCAGCACCTCGGCCACCCCCATTCCTCTGTTTCCCCGGGGTCTATGACCCCTCCAGGAGAGGGGCTCGGCCGGGCTATCCTCGCTGACCGAGAAGCAATCCCCTATCCTCCGCTCTGCCTCACACTCGGCGAAAGGCTGGTCCGCGCGGCGTGACCCGCTGCCCTGGCCGTCTGGGTGTACCATGCCTAAGGTGGCTGCCCTGCCACAGATCTTCATCAGTTACACCCAAATCGATCGGCCCTTTGTCGGTCGTCTCGCGGACGATCTGCGACGGCTGAACCTGGGCGTCTGGGTTGACTTCTGGGAGATCAAAGTCGGCGACTCGCTGATCGAGCGAATCGGCGAGGGGCTCAGCCAGGCCGACTACGTCATCGCCGTGATTTCCAAGAGCTCGGCTGCCTCCAAGTGGGTTAAGAAGGAGCTGAGTCTAGCGCTGCATCGCTCCATTTCCGGCGGCAAGAGCCAGGTCTTGCCGGTGGTCGTTGACGACTCTCCACTACCGGATTCGCTTCAGGACCTGGTGTACGCCGACTTCTCGTCGTACGAAACCGGATTCGAGGCGCTGCTGGCGAGGATCTATCCCGAGGCGGCTCTCCAAGAAGAGGCGGCGCACGTGGTACGCCGTGCCCAGGAGCTGGGGCACATGCTGCCTGAGTTCTTCTATGACAATGCGATGGCGGCCATTCGCAAGCGTTTGGTCCCTGTCGCCGAGGCGAGCTACGCGACGTTGCTTTGGGGAGGCATGGAGTCCTGGTTCGAGGACAACTTGGCGGCAGGCATCACGTCGCTGACGAAGTGGGAGCAGTTCACGTTCCTGCTCGACTTCGCCGGCAGTCGCTTCGGGGAGCCGGAGGCCGGTGTCTACTCGATTCCGCAGCGATTCGTGGATGCTGGTCTGCGATCCGCGTTCGATTGGGAGCGCCTCGCACTGGAAAACCCTGGGACTCGACGTCATGCCTTTTTCGGCCAGGGCCCCAGGCGTGACGTTAGGTTCTCGCACCAAGCGGCGATCGACCTTGCGATGGCCGCCAAAGTATGCCTCCATCTGGAGATCCTCCGCGATGAGCTGGCCGGGCGCCTGCCCGCGACCGCCCGTGCAGAGATTGCGGCATCGTCGCAGGATGAACTCGATCGCCGACTCTTCAGCGTGCCGCTACTCAGGATGATCCACGAGCTCAGCCGCACCGACTCCCGCCGGCTGTACGCAGCGCTGGACAGACAATCACATAGGGGCGCAAACGCCTACGGCGGAGCCAACATCGTGGCCCTTCTCCGCCTCGTCGACAGCACCGGCTTCGAGGGACGCGACTTTTCCCGCCTCGACCTCTCCCATGCCGACTTCTCGTCGACCAATCTCGCCCGCTGCAGCTTCCGTCGGTCGCGGTTGCGCCACGCTACCTTCACCGGCTGCAATCTCGAAGGCGCCGACTGGGCCGAGGCGGACATCACCGACGTCAACGGCATCCTGCCCGTCAGGTACAGCTCGCTATGCTTCACCAACGACGGCCGTCGGCTCCTGGCTGGCGGCCGAGACGGTTCGGTGCGCTGCTTCTCCGTCGCCGACGGCACGGACCAGATCGTGGCCGCAGGGCACTCGCGATGGGTTTCCGCGCTGCTCTGGGACCCCCGCACGCAACGGGTTCTCAGTTCGTCCGGGGACGGCACCATACGGTCGGCTGCGGTCGAGCCGTCCGACCGACAAACGTTGCCCGAGCTGCTGCTGGACTGGAGCACTTTGGCCTGGGACAAGGCCCATCTGTGGTGGGTCATGCCCCACAGCTACTGCGTGGGCCAGGACGAAGCTGTCGACATGGTCTATCACTTTCTCCGCAAGAAGCACCCCACCTCGATCACCTGCCTGGCGGCGTCAGCGCGCGAGAGTCTGCTCGCCTTCGGCTCCTACGGTGGAGTGCTCGGGGTTCTCGACTTGGCGGGCAACCGCCTCGAAGTCGCCAACATGGCGGAAAACAACAACTACGGCAAGGGTCACCACGACACCATCTGGCAGGTGCGTTTTGCCAACCGAAGCTCGCTGTTGGCAAGTGCCGGCGGGACAGGTGAAGGTGTCGTCAAAGTGTGGGACGTCAAGCGCCGGGACCTCGTGGGCATCTTCGAACCGAAGGACGTGGGTTTTGAAGTGCGAGACATCATCTTTGCCGGTGACGACTCGGCGCTGGTGGGTGGAACCGATCATGGCTTTCTGTGCGCATGGAGCGCGGAGACCGCGGACAGTAAGCCCATCGCCAGCGTTCATGGTCACGATGTCAGCGTCCTGTCGCTCGCCATCGATGGCGCGCGGGACCTGTTGGCGAGTGGGGACCAGACCGGCGTCGTGAAGCTGTGGGACCGGGTCGGCCTGCAGGAGCGGATGCGGCTCAAGCTCCACGAGGGTGGCGTCTCGGCGCTGCAGTTCAGTGCCGACGGTGGCCTGCTGGCGAGTGCCGGCGATGACGCGCTCATCAAGCTGACGAACACGAGCGATGGCGACGCCAATTTTGGCAGGGTAGAGAGGGTGTTCCAGACGACCGTCCGTTTTGCCGGGCTGAAGCTGTCTCAGGTGAGAGTAGATGATCCAACCTTCCTTCACGCCGCGCTCGACGCCTTGCGCCGCGGCGGCGCACAAGTGTGATGCGCCGGAATACGGGACCGGGCTTGGCTAGGGTCTTCGTCTCCCACCGCGGGGCGGACAAGGAACTCGCGGAACGGTTAGCGAACCAGCTGCGCGATGCAGGCCATAGAGTCTGGCTTGACAGCTGGCGAATCGATATGGGTGATTCCATCGTCGGCCGCATCGACGAGGGTCTGGCGGAGGCGGACTATGTGGTGGTGTGCTATTCCGCTGCGGGCGTGAGTGCGCCATGGATGGGTCGCGAGTGGATGTCGGCGCTTGCGCGCCAGCTCGAGGCGAAGGGGGTGCGGGTGCTGCCCTGCCGCCTGAGCGGGGGAGAGGCTCCGGCGATTCTCGCCGACCTCAAGTACGCTGATCTGGTTGCGGATTGGGAAGGCGGCGTCGCCGCGCTGCTAGCAGCGATCCGCTGAGGCTCCACCGACGACGGTCAAGGGAACGAACGGTCAAGGCTGCCATAGGCTCGGCGCGAGGAGACTGTGACCCATTGGGCCTGGCGCTCGACGACCAGCTCGACGCCGAGCTCCTGCTGGCGCAGGCCGAGCGCGAGGTGCACGAGCTGGCGGTACGCCGCCGCCCGCAACGCGATCCGCTCTGGTGGACCGGCCTGGCCGGCAACATCACAGTCTTCCTGCTGGTGCGCGACGACTTGCCGGAAGCGGAGCGCCTGGAGCGGACGGCGGCGCGCGCGACGCACCTGCCGCGGCTCTCGATGCAGGCGCGGCTGGCGCTCGCCGGCACCGCCTTGGCGGAGATCGCGCCCGAGCACTGCCGGCTCGCCGCCGCCCAGGCGCGCGCCAGCGCCGCCTTCTACCGCGAGGGCTTCGCGTCGCTCGCCGCCGGGCAGGCCGCGCCGCTGGCGCGGCGGCAGCGCGTCGCCGCGACCGCCGCCAGCCTGGGGCTCGACGCCTGGGCCCAGTCCCTCGACGACCTGGCGGCCCGCGCCACCGGCTCGCCGCGCCTGGGGGGCGACTACGCGGCGACCTTCGCCTCGGCACCGGCGTCGCGACGCCCCCGGACGAGCTGCTGCGCGAGGCCGAGGCGGCGCTCCGCGCCAAGCGCGCCGAGGCCGCCGCCTACGGCCGCCAGGTGGCCGCAACTCCTCCCCGGCGAGGCGCCGCCGCGCGACGACGCCGCCCTCCTCGCCCGCCTCTTCGCTCGCGCGGCTGAAGATCGGGCGAAGAGCGTCGAGGAGTTCATCGCCGACTACCGCGACCTGGTGGCCAAGGCCGAAGCGTTCGCCCGCCAGCGTGCGATCGTCACGCTCCCCGACCCGCTGACGCTGCACATCGACCGCTCGCCGGCCTTCTTCCTCGGCCAGAGCGTGCGCCACTACCCCGCGCGCCTGCTCCCCGCGTCCTAGCGCGTCAGTCCACCGTCTGCTGCTGGCACGATGGCGCCGTCGTCGAGGCGGATGGCGGAGAGGGCGCGGCCCCAGGCGGCGCCGCTGTCGAGGCAGACGACGCCGTCCTGGCGGTAGAGGCCGAGCGCGGCCCAGTGACCGAAGATGACGGTGTTGCCGCGGCCGGCGCTGCGGCGCGGGCGCTCGAACCAGGGCGCGCAGCCGTCCGGCGCCTCGTCCGGGGTGCCGCTGAAGTCGGGGCACATCCGCCCGTTCGACATCAGCGTGCGCAGGCGGGCGAAGCCGGCGAGCGCGGCGCGGGCGCGGGCGATGCCGCCGAGCCCTTCGTCCCAGCGCTCCGCGACCTTGCGGTCGGCGCGGAGGAGCGCGTCGCCGTTCTTCCCCTGGAGCACCGCCTCGGTGTCGCGCGCCAGCCGCTCGGCCTGGGAGAGGGTCCAGGCCGGGAAGAGGCCGGCGTGGACCAGCGTCCAGTCGCCGTCGCGATGGAAGAGCGGCCGGGCGAGGAGCCAGGCCAAGAGGTCGTCGCCGTCGCGCGCCGCGAGCACCTCGTCGAGGGTGTCGCGTCGCCGCGGCTCCACCAAACCGCGGGCGCGCGCCAGGAGGTGGAGGTCGTGGTTGCCGAGGACGGTGACCAGCTTGTCGCCGAGGCCGGCGGCCCAGCGCAGCACCTCGAGCGAGCGCGGGCCGCGGTTGACCAGGTCCCCGACCATCCAGAGGCGGTCGCGCCGGCGCTCGTAGCGGATGCGGTCGAGGAGGCGCGAGAGGGTGGCGAAGCAGCCGTGGACGTCGCCGATCACCCAGGTCGCCATCGCGCGGAACCTCGCAGAGCCGGCGGCGGTTTGCAAGGAGGGTGCGTTAACCTACGCGGTCCGATGTCACGTCCCGGTCGCTTCCTCGCCGCCTCTTTGGCGCTGGCCCTCGCCGCGCCCGCGGCGCGGGCGCAGGGGAGCGGCACGCTGACCGCCGCCTTCGACCCCGGTGCGCGGGCGCTCACCCTCCTCTGGAAGGACGGCCCGGCGATCGACGAGCTGCGGCTCATCGTGTCGGCGCGGCTGGCCGAGCGCCTCCACGCCGCCGCCTTCCCCTCCGGCTGGTACCTGAGCCGCGAGGCCGGCTCGCTCACCCTGCGCGGCCCGGCCACGCCGCCGCCGGCGCGCTTCCGGCTGGAGCTGGCGGAAGGGAAGCCGCCGCGGGAGGTGGCGGTCGAGGTGCGCAGCGACGACCGGCCGGTCTTCTACGCCGACGACCTGCCGGTGGGACCCGCGCCGCGCCCGGCGGCGAGCCTTGAAGGGCTGCTCCGCCTGCCGCCGGCGGCGGCGCCCGGCGAGACGGTTCTCGTCCAGGTGCTCGACCCGGAGCGGACGCCGCCGGAGGGGCGCTGGACGATCGGCGGTGCGGACGCCGTGCCGTTCGACCCGCGGGTCTCGACCTGGGACCCGACGCGGGCGCGGCGGGTGGAGCTAGAGCTGGTAGAGACCGCGGCGGCGCACCCCGGGCGGGCCGAGCTGGCGCGGCTGGCCGCGGCGCTGGCGGTCGAGGAGCCGGCGCGGCGCCGCGCCCGCTACCTGGTGCGGTCGCTGTCGGCCGCCGACCTCGACCTCAGCGCCGAGATCGAAGAGGAGGAGTTCACGGTCGAGGAGCTGCCGGTCGAGGGGGAGGAGGGCGCGGAGGGGGCGGAACCGGTCGAGGAGCCGCCGCCGCTGGAGGCGGAGATCGGCATGGCGGAGCCGGCGGCGCCCGAGCGCGGGTCCGCGGCTGCCTACGCGGTCACTGTCGCCGATCCCGAGCCGTTCGGTCTGGCCGGCGAGGCCGAGGTCTTCACCGTCGCACGGCGCGACGGCGGCGAGCTGCTCGCCGACGTCGGGCCCGGCGAGGAGGGGGTGCGGCTCTACGAGGTCGCCGCCGCCGACATGTCCGACCTCCCGCCGCGCATCGTTGCCGTGGCGCCCTCGACCGGCGGCGAGAGCGGCGAGCCCGCGGGACCGTTCCTCGCCGTCGCGCCGGCCGCGGAGTCCGCGAGCCTCGCCTTCGAGGTCGCCGCCGTCGAGCCGCTGCCGCCCCCGCCGCCGCCGGAGCTGCTGGCGACTCTCCTGACCGCGGAGCTGCCGGCCGACCTCGTACCGGAGACGCCGCTCGTCGTGACCTACACCGACTCGACCGGCGAGGTGGTCGTCGAGGCGGCCGCAGAGATTCAGGTAGGAGAGACGAGGCAAGCGCAAGGGCAACCGCGCCTCGACCGCACCGGCCTCCCGCCGGCCATCGCCGCCGACGTGATCTGCGTCTGCGGCCGCTTCCCAGGATCGCTCGCTTGGCGCGGGCTCACCCTCGACGGCGCGCCGGTCTTCCCGCTCGCCGCGTCGGGGAGCGCCCTCTGGCTCCCTCTCCCGGCCGAATTCGAACCGGGGCTGCACACCGTCTCCGGTCTGGCGGCAGCGGGGTTCGGGCGCGGCGAAGAGGTGAGCTTCGAGGCGCCCGCCGAGCAAGCCGAGCCGTCCCTCCCACCTGAAAGCTGTTCGTGCCTGGACGCCGGCCGATGAGCACTCCTTCCGAGCTCTACGACGCCCTGGTCATCGGCGGCGGCCCCGCCGGCGCCACCGCCGCGCTCGCCCTCCGCCGCGAAGGCCTCACGGCGCTGGTCGTCGACCGCGCCACCTTCCCCCACTTCCACATCGGCGAGTCGTTCCTGCCGCGCAACATGGGCCTGATCCGCGAGCTAGGCCTCGAGGAACGGCTGGCGGCGATCCCCCACGTCCCCAAGTTCGGCGCCGAGTTCGGCATGGGCGACGGCAGCGAGTCGAACTCCATCGTCTTCGACCAGGGGCTGGCGCCGGGGGAGGTCAGCGCCGTCAACATCGAGCGCGCGCCGTTCGACGCCATGCTCCTCGCCGCGGCGCGCGACGCCGGCGCCGAGGTGGTCGAAGGCGTGGCGGTACGGTCGGTGCTGCGGCTCGCCGACGGCGACGTGGCCGTCGCGCTCGACGACGGCCGCAGCGTGCGCGGCCGCTGGCTGATCGACGCCAGCGGCCAGGGGACGGTCGTCGGGCGCCACCTCCAGACACGGCGCGTGCTGCCGCGGCCGAAGAACGTCGCCTACTTCGGGCACTTCTCCGGGGTCTGGCGGAAGCCCGGGATCGAAGGCGGCTACATCGTGATCGTGATGTGCGACGAGGGGTGGTTCTGGCTCATCCCGCTCGACGCGGAGCGCACCAGCATCGGCCTGGTGATCGACGCCGACGCCGCGCGCTCGACCGGCGTGCCGGCCAACCAGATGCTCGCCTGGGCGATCCGCCGCACGCCGCTCCTCGCCGAGCGCACCGCCGGCGCCGTCTTCCCCGCCGCCAACGCCGTCGCCGCCGACTTCAGCTACCGCTGCGAGCCCTACGCCGGCCCCGGCTACTTCCTGGCCGGCGACGCGGCCACCTTCGTCGATCCGATCTTCTCGACCGGCGTCTGCCTCGGCATGCTGAGCGCCGCCGAGGCGGCGCGCGGCATCGCCGCGATCCTGCGCGGCACGGCGCGGGCCGAGGCGGTGCGCCGCCGCTACGTCCGCTTCGTGCGCGACAGCTCCGCGCCCTTCTTCCGCATGGTCCACCTCTACTACGACCCCGCCTTCCGCGACATCTTCCTCGACGCCCTCGGGCCGCTGGCCATGCACCGGGCGGTCATCTCGGTGCTCGCCGGCCACGTCTTCCCGCGCCCGATCGCCGCCGTCCGCTGGCGCCTGCGGCTCCTCGACCTCATCGTGGCGCTACACCGGCGGGTGGCGATCACGCGGCGGCGGCCGGGGTTCTCGCTGCTCGCCGCGAGCCCGTCATCCTGATCGCGGCGCGGGACCTCGAGCGGTTCTTCGCCGGTCATTTCCCGGAGCGCCCGGTGCTGCCGGGGGTGGCGCAGCTTGCGTTCGTCGAGGCGGCGCTGTCGCGGGAGGCCGGGCGGAAGATGCGTCTCGCGGCGTTGCGCGGGGTGCGCTTCCGGCGGGCGGTGGGGCCGGGTGAGGAGCCCGAAGTGCGGCTCGCGGCGGTCGGTGACGACGAAGTGCGGTTCGAGCTGCAGCTGGGTGAGGAGCGGGTGAGCGACGGCGCGGCGAGGATCGAGGAGACCGCCGCGGCGGCGGCGCAAGCCGCGCTCGATCAGGGCTCTGCGATTCGTTCTTCGCCGGAGGAGTTTCCGGCCGTCGAGGAACTCGTTCCCCACCGCCCGCCGGCGCTGTTCCTGCGCCGCCTCCTGGCGCGCGACGGCGACGGCCTCGCCGCGCTCGCCGTCGCGCCGGGCGGCTCGCCGTTCGTCCGCGACGGCCGCGCCCCCGCCGTGCTCGCCCTGGAGATGGCGGCGCAGACGGCCGCCGCGCTGGCGGCGTTGGGCGGGACGGGAGGGGCGCCGGGTCTCGGCTATCTCGTCGGGGTGCGCGAGGCCGCGTTCCCGCAGCCGTGGCTCGCGGCGGAAGCTCTCTATGTGGTCACCGTCCACCCAGCCGGCGGCGCCCGCGCGCTCGCGGTCTACGACTGGCGGGTCGAAGCCGGCGGCGTCCTCTACGCCGGCGGCACGCTCAGCGCCTTCCTCACCTGAGCTTGCGGAACAGGAACCACTGGTGCGGCCGCTCGCGGATCGCCGCCTCCAGCTCGGCGGCGTAGCGCGCCAGCGCCTGCCGCAGGTCGGCCTCGCGGTCGGCGGTGCGCGCCACCTCGATCGGCGGCCGCACGCGGGCCCGGTAGCGTAGGCGCCCCTCGCGCAGGGTGAAGACCGGCACCATCGGCACGCCGGCGGCGCGCGCCAGCGCCGCGGGGCCGACCGGGAAAGGGAACGGCCGGCCGAAGAGCGGCACCTCGAGCGTGCGGCCGCCGGCGCGCGGGCGGTCGCCCTGGAGAGCGACGATGTCGCCGGCGCGAACGGCGTCGAGCAGCACGGCGCCGAGCTGCGGGTCGTCGTCCGCGAAATGGGTGACGTGGAGCCCCGGCGCCTGCTCTTCGAGCAGCGCGCGGACGAAGCGGTCGGCGTCGGGGTCGGGCCTCGCCCTCGCGCACCAGGTGGACGCGGCGGCGGTCGCGCGTCGCCGGCGTCATCGAGCCGCTCTCCCACGGGCCGACGTGCGCCGACAGCAGCAGGAACCCCGTTCCCGTGGCGAGCGCCGCGCGCCAGGTCTCCTCGCCGTCGAGCGCCGACGCCGCTTCCTTCCCCCCCGTCAGCCGCTCGTAGCGCTCCGACAGGCACCAGGCGAACTCGTGGATCGTGCGGTAGATGCGCGCCTGCCGCCGCCAGAAGCCGCAGGGGCCGAGCACCGGCTCGAGGTTGGCGGCGATGGCGGCGCGGATGCGGCGCAGGGCGAGCCAGAAGAAGGTCGTGAAGACGTGCATGCCGAGGCCGAAGAGCGGCTCGGGGACGACGGTCACGCCGAAGCGGTGGAGGCGGTACCAGAAGACGCCGGTGACGTGGAAGCGGCCGAGCAGGCGCCGCGCCAGCCCGATCTCCGGCGCGTGCGGCGGGCGCTCGCGGAGGGTGCGCGCGCTCACGGCGGCGCCGCTCCCTCACGCCGGCGCGGGGCCAGCGCGCCGAGGGCCGGCAGGACGGTGAGCGTGGCGAGGAGGCAAGCTACCACCCCGACCGCCACGATCAAGCCGGCGTTGCGCAGCCCCGGCACCCGCGACGAGGCGAGGCTGCCGAAGCCGATGCCGGTGGTGACGACGGTCAGCGTCATCGCCAGCCCCAGCTCGCGCGCCGCCCCGGCCACGCCGTGCGGGTGCGCGCGCGCCGTGTGCAGGGCGTGGACGCCGAGGTCGATGCCGGTGCCGAAGAGGACGGGGAGGGTGGCGATGCACAGCAGGTCGATCGGCCGGCCGGCCGCGCCCCAGAGGCCGAAGGTCCAGAGGCAGCCGAGGGCGAGCGGCAGCGCCGAGAGCGCCGACGGGCCCGGCCGGCCGCGGAAGGAGGCGAGGACGACCGCGGCGACGAGCAGCAGCGCCACCGCGCTCGAGCGGCGGAGATCGGCGAGGGCGAGGCGGCGCAGCTCCTCCCCCACCCGCGGCGCCGAGGCGAAGGCGATCCCCGGCCCGAGCGGCGCCAGCGCCGCAGCACCGCGGCGCGGGCGGCGCGCTCGCCGCCGAGCGGCAGGCGGAGGTTGACCGCCACCGCGGCGCCGCCGCCCGGCGCCGGCGCGCGCACCAGCTCGCGCACCCAGTCCGGCCAAACCGCGGGTTCCGGGGCGCCGGGGTCGTCGCCGCGCGCCAGCGCCCGCAGGGCGTCGAGACCGGGCGCGAAGGCGCGCGGGTTCAGGCCGGCGGCGGCCAGCTCGCGCTCGAGGTCGGCGGCGGCGCGGGCGAGCGGCAACCCGGCGAGCCGGCGCAGGCGGGCGTCGCGCGCCGCGCCGGCCGCCAGCCAATCCGAAGGCGAGGAGACTTCGGCTCCGGCCCGAGCGCCTGCCGGAGCGCGCGCTCGACCCGCGCGGCACGCGCCAGCGCCTCGCCGAGGTCCCCGCCGCGCACCACGACGGTCGCGGTGTCGAGCCCGAGCCCGAAGCGCTCGACGAGCAGCCGCTCGACCGCCAGCGCCGGATGGTCGGCGGGGCGGAGGGCGCGAAGGTCGGCGTCGAAGTCGAGGCGCGAAAGCCCGGCGCCGGCCGCGACGGACAGCGCCAGCGCCGCCGCCAGCACGGCGCGCGGGCGGCGCGCGGCGAGCCCACCAGCGCGTCCACCGCCGGCTGCGCGCGGGTGCGCCAGAGCCCGGCCGGCGGGTGCTCACCTCCCGCCGGTGTCGGAACACCAGGGCCGCGGCGCCGAGCGTGGCGGTCGTGACCAGCGTCGCCAGCACCCCGGCGGTCAGCACGATCCCCATCTCGCGCAGCGGCCGGAAGTGCGAGAGCGCCAGCGCCGCGAGCGCCACGGCGGTGGTGAGCGCCGAGGAGACGATCCCGGGGCCCGCCTCGGCGAAGGCGCGCGCGAGCGCCGCGGCCGGCGTGGCGCCGGCCAGGCGCGCGGTCTGGAAGCGGGCGCCGCCGTGGACCCCGTACTCGACGCCGAGCCCGACCAGGGCGGCGGTGAAGCCGACGCCGACGCCGGTGAGCGCGCCCACCGCGAGCGCCGCGAAGGCGCCGGTCCAGACGACGCCCGCGGTCACCGCGAGGAGGATGGCGCCGGGCACCATCACCCCTTCGAACCCGACCAGCAGCACCAGCGCGACGCCGAGGACCGAGCCCGAGAGCGTGCGCGAGAGGTCGGCGCGCAGGATCGCCTCGTCCTGCGCCGCGTAGAGCGGCCCGCCGCCGGCCTCGACGCGGAGCGGCACGCCCAGCTCGCGGCGCACGCGCGCCGCGGCGGCCGCGATCGCGGCGGCGAGGGCGCGGCCGCCCTCCGGGTCGATCTCCGCCCGCGCCGGCGTCAGCACCACCAGCGCCGCGTCCCGGCCCGGCGCGAGGAAGGCGCCGGAGAGCGGATCGAGCGGCAGGGTGGCGTGCGCCGACTCCAGGAGCCCCTCGGCGAAGCCCAGCGGATCGGCGGCGAGGAGCGGCGCGGCGGCGCCGCCGGCCGGGGTGGTGAGCAGGCGACGCAGCTCCGCCGCGCGGGCGCGGACCGCCGCCGGCTCGAGCCGCCGCCGCAGCTCGGCGGCGGGCAGGTCGGCGAGGAGCGGCGCCCGCGGCGCGACGTGGCGGAGGAAGAAGGCCTGGTCCTCCTCGGTCAGGCCGGAGCGCGCCGACGCCACCTCGGGGCTCGCGGCGAGCAGCTCGGCGAGGCGGTCGGCCGCGGCGATCAGAGTCCCGGCGTCCACACCGTCACCGCCGGCGCGGACCACCACGAACACCTTCTCGAAGCCGCCGAAGGTCTCGAGGAAGGCGCGGTAGTCGGCCGCGGCCGGGGCGTCGCGCGGCAGGAGGGCGGCGAGGTCGGTCTCGATCCGCAGCCGCGCCGCCGCCACCGCGAGCGCGGCGACGGTGACGGCGAGGCCGGCGGCCAGCACCCACCCCGGCCGGCGGGCGATCCACGGTGCGAGGGGCATTCCGAGACCGGCTACGCCGAGGCGCCGGCGTCGACCACCAGCGCCTGGCCGGTGATCGCGGCGGCGCGGTCGGAGAGGAGGAAGCAGACGGCGCCGGCCACCGCGGCGGGGGTGGTGCCCCCCGGCAGGCACTCGCCGGAGCGCAGGAGCGCCACCGCCTCGGGCGGCACGCCGGCGGTCATCTCGGTCGCCACGAAGCCGGGCACCACGGCGTTGACCCGGATGTTGCGCCGCCCGACCTCGCGCGCCAGGGCGCGGGTGAGGCCCAGCACGCCGGCCTTGGCGGCGGCGTAGGCGGTCTGCCCGGCGACGCCGCGCAGCGCCGAGAGCGAGGAGACGTTGACGATCGCGCCGCGCCGGCGCACCACCATGCCGCGCAGCGCCGCGCGGCAGCAGCGGAAGAGGCCGGAGAGGTTGGCGTCGAGCACCGCCTCCCAGTCGGCGTCGGAGGTCAGGGCGAGGAGCCCCTCGCGCCGCTCGCCGGCGTTGTTGACCAGCCCGTCGAGCGGCCCGAGCGATCCCTCCACCTCGCGCACCAGCTCGTCCGGGCGGTCGCGGTCGGCGAAGTCGAGATGGAAGGCGCGGGCGCGGCCGCCGGCGGCCGCCTCCACCTCGCGCGCCGCACCTTCCTGCGCGCGCCAGGTGAACGCGACGCTCCGCCCCTCGGCCACCAGCGCCTCGACGATCGCCCGCCCGATGCCGCGGCTGCCGCCGGTCACCAGCACGGCGCCGCCGCCCGCGGGAAGGTCCGGCGTCACCGCCGCCCCCGGAAGCGGGCGCGGGTGACGGCGCCGGCGATGCGCAGCGAGTCGAGCAGCGGCCGGTAGTGGCTGGAGGTGCGGCCGTCGGCGAAGCCCAGGCGCACCGGCACGCACTCGACGCGGAAGCCGCACCGCGCCGCCCGCACCACGACCGCGCTCTCGGCCTCGAAGCGCCCTTCGGGGAAGCCCACCGCCTCGACCAGCCGGCGCGAGTAGTAGCGGAAGCCGGTCTGGATGTCGCAGAGCGGCTGGCCGGCGGCGAAGGAGATGGCGCGCGAGGAGAGGCGGTTGCTCGCCCGCCGCAGCGCGCTCATCTCGCCGAACAGGTGGTCGCGCACGCCGAGCACCAGGTCGGCGCCGCCGCCGGCCGCCGCCAGCAGCTTGGGGATCTCCTCCGGCAGGTGCTGGCCGTCGGCGTCGAGGGTGACGACGCCGCCGCAGCCGTCGGCGAAGAGAGTGCGGAAGGCGAGGGCGAGGGCCGCCCCCTTGCCGCGGTTCTCGGGCTGCACGAGCACCCGCGCGCCGGCGGCGCGCGCCACCTCGGCGGTCGCGTCGGCGGAGCCGTCGTCCACGACCAGCACGTCGGGGACGACGGCGCGGGTGCCGCGCACCACCTCTCCGAGGCTGGGCGCGGCGTTGTAGGCCGGGATCGCGGCGGCCACCCGGGTGTCGGCAAGCACGGCTAGGGCGGAGTCTACTTGGAGGCGAGCAGCAGCCAGGCGGCGGCGCCGCCGGCGGCGAGGCTGGTGACCAGGGTGAGGCCGGGCGCCGGGAGCGGCGCGCCGTTCGCCGGCGCCACGCCGAGCGCGGGGTCGGGCGCGAAGCCGGCCGGCGCCGCCACCGGCGCGCCGGCCGCCGCCAGCACCGCCGCGGCGAGGAAGCCGCCGCCGTGCTCGCCGGTCACCGCCTTGGGCGCCACCAGCGGCGGCAGCGGCGCCTCGCCCCAGGCGGCGCGGAGGGTGCGCGCCTCCAGGCGGTCGGCGCCGCGCGCCCCCGAGGCGCCGGAGACGATGCGTTCGATCTCGGAGAGCGGCAACGCCGGCGCGCGCCAACGAGCGGCCGAGGCCGCGCGCGAGCCCCGCCTCCCCCTCGCCCCAGCCGTGCGACGGCGCGGTGGGGTCGAAGGCGCTCCCCCAGCCGGCGACCTTGGCGAGCGGCCGGGCGCCGCGCCGCGTCGCGTCCTCCTCCCGCTCCAGCACCAGCACCGTCGCGCCCTCGGCGGCCAGGTAGCCGTTGCGCCGGCGGTCGAGCGGGCGGGCCCGCTCCTCGCCGTCGCCGTTGGCGCGCGCCAGCGCGCCGAAGCGGTCGAGGACGGCGTGCAGCAGCGGCGTCATCTCCTCGACCACGCCGACCAGCGCCCGGCGCACCCGCCCCGAGGCGACCTCGGCGGCGCCGCGGCCGACGGCGAGGAGCGCCCCGGCCTCGCGCTGCGCGATGGTGACGTTGGGGCCGCGCGCGCGGCAGGCGATCCCCACCTGCGCCGCCGCCGCGTTGGCCACCGACTCGGTGAAGAGGAAGGGCGAGACGCTCTCGGGGCTGTCGAGGAAGATCTGCTTGAGCATGCCCTCGGTGTAGGAGGAGGGGCCGAAGGTGGTGGCGAGGACGACGGCGGTCGTGCCATCGTCGTCTGCGTCCGCCGCGCCCGCCTCGGCGAGCGCCATTCGCGCCGCCGCCACCGCGAGCTTGGAGGGCGGGCTCATCCGCCGCGCCTCGGCGGGCGCGAGCCAGGGCGCGAGCGCCACGCCGCGCGCCAGGCAGGCGAGGCGGGCGCTCCCCGGCCGGTGGTAGCCGGCGGCGCGATCGACCTCGGACAGGGGCGGCACGCCGGCGGCGAGCGCCGCGGCGAGGCCCGCGCCGCCGGCGCCGCAAGCCCCGACGGTGCCGAGCCCGGTGACGACGACTCCGCCGCCCGACCCGCCGTCCGGCGCCATCAGCCCGTCCAGCTCGCGAAGACCAGCGCCGCGTTCGAGCCGCCGAAGGCGAGGTTGGTCGAGACCGCCGCCTCGGCGGCGAGCCGCCGCGGCTCCCCGGTCACCAGGTCCACCGGCAGCTCGGGGTCGAGCGCGCCGTCCAGCGGCACCGGGTGGACCTCGCCGCGCGCCAGGCAGAGGACGGTCGCCACCGCCTCGATGGCGCCGGCGGTCCCCAGCAGGTGCCCGAGGAGCCCCTTGGTGGCGGCGAGCGGCAGGCGCGCCGCGCGCTCGCCGAAGACCCGCCGCAGGGCGCGGTACTCGGCGACGTCGTTGTGCGGCGTGCCGGTGCCGTGGGCGTTGACGAAGTCGATCCGCTCCGGCGGCAGGCCGGCGTCGGCGAGGGCGGCGGCGAGCGCCGCGGCGGCGCCGCTGCCCTCCGGCTCCGGGGCGGTCATGTGATGGGCGTCGCAGGAGGCGCCGGCGCCGCGCACCTCGGCGAGCGGCACGGCGCCGCGCCCGAGCGCCGCCGCGAGCGGCTCGAGCACCAGCACCGCCGCCCCCTCGCCGAGCGACATCCCCTCGCGCCCGGCGCGGAAGGGACGGCAGGGGCCTTCGTCGACGGCGCGCAGCGAGTTGAAGCCGGCGTAGGTGAGCTGGCAGAGCGAGTCGGAGCCGCCGGCCAGCGCCACCTCGACCTCGCCGGCGCGCACCGCGTCGAAGGCGGCCGCGATGGCGAGCGCCGCCGAGGCGCAGGCCGACGAGATGGTCTGCACCGGCCCGGTGACGCCGAGCCGGCGGGCCACGGCGTCGCCGGGTCCGTTGACCTCCTGCGACGTCAGGACCCCGATCGCCGCGGCGCGGCGCTCGGCGAGGAAGCGGGCGAAGAAGCGCTCGGCCTCCAGCATGCCGCCGGTCGAGCTGCCGAACCAGAGGCCGGCGTCGAGCGCGTCGAACGGCGGCGCGAGCCCCGCCTGGGCCACCGCCTCGAGGGCGGCGGCGAGGGCGAAGCGGTCGGCGACGCTCTCGCGGCCGCCGTTCGCGGCCGCGACGGGGGGCGGCGGCACCTGCGCGGCGACGTGGGTGCGGTGGCGGCTGTGGTCGAAGACGTCGAAGGGTCCGAGGCGGGTCTCGCCGGAGCGCAGACCGCGCCAGAGGGCCTCCACCCCCCAGCCGTAGCCGGAGACCGCGCCGAGGCCGGTGACGACGACGCGCCGGGGGGGCGCGTCCGCGAAGCGATCGTCCAAGCGGGCTCCCGGCGGCTAGTTCGAGGTCGGAGCGGTGCGGCCGGCGATGAAGTGCGACAGGCTGGTGACCGAGGAGAAGACCTCCTGACCCAGCTCCTGGCTCTTGATCTTGATCCCGAACTCCCGCTCCAGCGCCACGACCAGCTCGAGGGCGTCCACCGAGTCGAGCCCCAGCCCGTCGCCGAAGAGCGGGGCGTGCTCGTCGATCATCTCGGGGGTCATGCCGTCCAGGTTGAGGCTCTCGACGATGAGGCGCTTGACGCGGGACTGGATGGCTGCGGCTGGCGACATGGCATCGACTCCAAAGGACCGCGCGCACCCTCCGCCCCGCGGGCGCGCGGGCCGCCGCTCCGCTGGACTGCCCGACCTCGGTGGTGCGCCGGAGCCGCCATCCTAGCCGTTCCCGCGCGGGCCGGGCAAGCGCCGAGCGCCGGCCCGCGCCGCGGAGCGAGTGCTACGATGCCGCGGCCCTGAAGCCGAAGAGCTCCCCCTCGCAGGACCCGATCCTCGCCGCGTTCGCGCGGATGGCGCGCGACCCCTCCCGGCCGCTCGTGGTCTCGCCGCGGCGCACCGCGACCGCGGGGGACGTGGACGCCCTGGCGCGGGCGGCCGGGGCGCGCCTCGCCGAGCGCGCGGCGGCGCTGCCGGACGGGGCGCTCGTCGGCCTCGCGGCCCCGAACGGCCCCGGCTTCCTCGCCTCGCTCCTGGCGCTGCGGCGGGCGGGGCTCGCGGCGCTCCTCTTCGACCCCCAGACCCCCGCCGCCGAGCGGCAGCGCACGGCGCGCGCGCTCGGGGCGCGGGCGCTCCTCGACTGCCGCACCGGCTGGCCGGCGGGCCCGGAGGACTGGACGCTGGCGGAGGTCGCCGACCCCGAGCGGGCGCCGGCCGAGCTGCCGGGGATCGCCGTCGTCAAGCTCACCTCCGGCTCGACCGGGGCGCCGCGCGGCATCGCCGCGCCGGCGGAAGCGCTGGTCGCCGACGACGCGGCGCTCGCCGCGACGATGGGGATCGGCACGGACGACCGCCTCCTCGCCGCCATCCCGCTGTCGCACTCCTACGGCCTCTCCAGCCTGGCGCTGCCGGCGCTGGTGCGCGGCACGCCGCTGGTGCTCGCCGACGCCGGCGACCCGTTCGGCCCCTTCGCCGCCGCCGTGGCGGCCGGGGCGACCGTCTTCCCCACCGTCCCGGCCTACCTGAACGCCCTCCTCGCGGTGTCGCAGCCGCCCGCCTGGCCGCGCAGCCTGCGCCTGGTCGTCAGCGCCGGCGCGCCGCTGCCGCCGGCCACCGCCGCCCGCTTCCGTGCCACCTTCGGCCTGCCGGTCCACGTCTTCTACGGCGCCAGCGAATGCGGCGGCATCTGCTACGACCGCGAGGGCGGCGCCGGCGAGCGCGGCACGGTGGGCGCGCCGGTGGACGGCGTGCGGGTGGAGCTGGCGCCGCTCGACGAGAACGGCGGCGCGGCCGGCCGCGGCGTCGTGCGGGTGGAGTCGGCGGCGGTGGCGGCGGGTTACCTGCCGGAGCCGGACCCGCGGCTCGGCGGCGGCCGCTTCACCACCGGCGACCTCGCCGCCTGGGACGGCGGCGAGCTGCGGCTCCTCGGCCGGGTGGACGACCTGATCAACATCAAGGGCAGGAAGGTGGACCCGCGCGAGGTCGAAGGCGTGCTGGCGCGCCTGGCCGGCGTCGAGGAGGTGGCGGTCGTCGGCCTGCCGCTCGCCGGCGCCGAGCCGGTGCTGCGCGCCGTCGTCGCCTGCCGCGGCGGCCTCGCCGCCGAGGAGGTCCTCGCCTGGTGCCGCGCTCATCTGGCGCCGCACAAGGTGCCGCGCAGCCTGGTGCTCGTGCCTGCGCTGCCGCGGACCGAACGCGGCAAGCTCGACCGTGCGGCGCTGCTGGCGCCGGAGATGGAACGGCAGAATGCCCGGCCCCCAGATCCTTCGCTTCGCTCAGGATGACGGTGTTGGTTCATCTCGCGCACAACCCCCGCCGTCATCCTGAGCGTAGCGAAGGATCTGGGCGGTGGAGACCGCCAGCCTTGGTTGCCGGGTCGCTGGCGATTCACGGCGCGGCGGCCATCGCCCTTCTCGCCGCTCCGCAGCAGTGGCCGTGGCTCCTCGGCGCGGCGCTCGCCGACCACCTCGCCGTGGCCCAGGCCTGCCTGCGCCCGCGCAGCCGTCTCCTCGGACCGAACCTCACCCGGCTCCCGGAGGCTGCGGCGGCGCGGGGCGAGGTGGCCCTCACCTTCGACGACGGTCCGGACCCCGAGGTCACGCCGCGCGTCCTCGAGCTCCTCGTCGCGCGCGGCGCGCACGCCAGCTTCTTCTGCGTCGGCCGGCGCGCCGCCGCGCACCCCGAGATCGCCGCCGCCGCCGCCGCAGCCGGCCACCGGATCGAGAACCACACCCACACCCACCCCGCTCACTTCGCCTTCCGCGGCCCGCGCGTCATGGAGCGGGAGATCGCCGGCGCGCAGGAGGCGATCGGCCGCGCCTGCGGCCGGGCGCCGCGTCTCTTCCGGCCGCCGGCCGGCTTCCGCGCCCCTTGGACCGACCTCGTCCTCCACCGCTCGGGCCTCGCCCTCGCCACCTGGACCCGGCGCGGCTTCGACGCCGTGGCGCGCGACCCGCGGCGGGTGGCGGACCGCCTCGTGCGCGGCCTCGCCGCCGGCGACGTCCTCCTCCTCCACGACGGCGGCGGCGCCCGCGACCGCAACGGCCGCCCGGTGGTGCTGGAGGCCCTGCCGCGCCTGCTCGACGCGCTCGCGGCGCGCAGCCTCCGCGCCGTGCCGCTGCCGGCCCCGGACGAGGCCGCCGCGGCGTGAGCACGGCCGAGGGGTCGGCGGCGCCGGACGCCGCCGAGCCGCCGCCGCGGCGGGACCGCCCCGGCCGCGCCTTCGCCGAGCTCGTCTACCGCCTGCGCACCGAGGGCGGCTCGCCGGCCCGCCAAGCCTGGGCGGTCGCCGCCGGCGTCTTCATCGGCTGCCTGCCGCTCTACGGCCTCCACCTCGCCCTCTGCCTGGCCGCCGGGCGCCTCCTCGGCTTGAACCGCATGAAGGCCTACCTGGCGGCGCAGCTCAACAACCCGCTCACCGCGCCCTTCCTGATCGCGGCCGAGATCGGCGCCGGCCGCCTCCTACGCGGCGGCAGCCTCGCCGGCCTGGCGCCGGCGCAGCTCGCCGAGCGCGGCGCGGCGGGCATCGGGTTGGACCTCGCGCTCGGCAGCCTGGCGGTGGGGACGGTGCTCGGCGCGGCGCTCGGTGCCGCGACCTGGCTCACCCTGCGCAGCCGCCGCCGGCCGGCCACGGTCGAGGCGCTGATCGAGGCGGCGGCGCGGCCGTACCTCGCGGCCGGGATCTTCCACTGGGAGTTCGTGCGCGGGAAGCTGCGCCACGACCCCGTCTACCTGGACCTCTTGCGGCGGGGGGCGCTGCCGGACGGCGGGCGGCTGCTCGATCTCGGGTGCGGCCGGGGGATCCTGCTCGCGCTGGTCGTCGCGGCGCGGGCGGCGGCGGCGCGCGGCGAGCTGCCGGCGGGCTGGCCGAGCCCGCCCATGAACGCGGTGCTGCACGGGATCGAAGGCCGACCGCGGATCGCCGCGGCGGCCGTGGCGGCGCTCGACGGCGCGGCGACGATCGAGCCGGCGGACCTGACGACGGCGCCGCTGCCGCCCGCCCGCGCGGTGCTGCTCCTCGACGTTCTCCACTACCTGCCCGCCGCCGCGCAGGAGAACTTGCTGGCGCGCGCCGCGGGTTGCCTGGAACCAGGAGGGGTGCTCCTGGTGCGCGAGGCCGACGCCGCCGGCGGCGCCCGCTTCCTCGCCACCCGCGCCGCCGAGCGGCTCTGCGCCCTGGCGCGCGGCCACCTGCGCCAGCGCTTCCGCTACCGCACCGGCGAAGAGTGGCGGGCGCTCCTGATGGCGAAGGGACTGGTGGTGGAGCCCCCCGCCAGGCTGGATGAGGGTACCCCGTACGCGAACGTGCTGCTGGTCGCCCAACGTCATTCCGAGGGTGGCGCGCCAGACCTCCCCCACCCAGATCCCTCGGCTACGCTCGGGATGACATAGCCGGTACGTTGGGTGACTTGCTAACGCTGCAGCCGGAACTCGAAGGTCCGGCTCTCGGTCTTGCCGCCCTTCGTCTTGTCGAGGACGACCGTCAGCTCGTCCTTCTTGCGCCGGTAGGTGAGGCGGGCGGAGCCTTCGCCGTCCGGGCCCTCGAAGACCGCCTCCCGGACCTCGTCGCCGACTTCGAGACGGACGAGCGGAAAGCGCAGGACGTCCGGCCGCGCGTCGGCGAGGCCGGCATTGAACTGCCGCAGCAGCAGCACCGGGCCCTTGCGGTCCACTTCGATCGCCATCATCTCGTAGAAGGCCGGCTGCCCTTCGCGCACCAGGGCGAAGGTGCCGGTCATCGTCTCACCGAGCGGCTCGTGCCAGATCTCTTCGCCCGGCATGCCGTTCACGGTGGTGGCCCAGCGCCCGGCGATCCAGTGGAGGTCGGCCAGGGTGTACAGCTCCGCGGCGCCGGCCGGCAGGGCGGCGGCCGCCAGCAGCAGGAACAGCGCCGCGGCGCGGCGGCACGTCGCCGTCATCCGGCGTCTCCTTCCGGCAGTCCCAGGGTCACTTTCAGCTCGTCCGGGCGCAGGTGGCGGCGTGCGGCGGCCTCGACCGCCGGGCGGTCCAGCTCCGCGAAGCGCGCGGCCCGCCACGCGGCGTCCTCGAGCGGCAGCCCGTAGTGCTCGGCCTCGGCCATCAGGTCGGCCCACTGCCGCGCAGTCTCGCGGCGGAAGGGCTCGCGTCCGAGCAGGTAGGCCCGCGCTTCCTCGAGCTCGCTCTCCTCGATCCCGTCGTCGACCAGCCGGCGCAGCTCCTCGGCGACCCCCTGTTCGGCCCGGGCGGCGTGGGCCGGCGCGGTGCCGACGTAGGCCACCAGCCGTCCCGGGTCGAGGCCGGCGCCGGCGACGACCTGGGCGTGGGCGCTGTAGGCCAGCCCTTCGCGCTCGCGGATGCGGGTGGGGATGCGGCCGGTGAGCCCGGAGCCCGAGCCGAGCACCACGGCCAGCAGCTCCAGCGCCGCGTAGTCCGGGTGCCGGCGCGGCACGGTCAAGTGGCCCATGTAGAGGTGCGCCTGCTCCTCCGCCTCGACCTCCACCACCCGGCGCGGGGCGGCGCGGCCGTCCGGCGGCGGCGGCTCCGGCCAAGCCGGGGAGGCGGCGGGCAGGTCGGCGAAGAGCTCGCGCGCCCGCCGCTCGACGGCCTCGCGGTCCAGCCGCCCGGCGACGGTCAGCACCACGCGCCCGCCCAGGGCGTGGCGGTGGAAGACCGCGAGGTCGGCGGAGGTGAGCGCGAGGAGGCTCGCGGCGTCCCCCTGCACCGGCCGGCTGCGCGGGTGCGGCGCGTAGAGCTGCTCGTTGAAACCCCAGGCAGTCCTGACCTCCGGCTGGTCGGCCAGGCTCTCCAGCTCGGCCGCCGCCTGCCGCGCCAGCCAGGCGGTGCGGTCCTCGGGGAACGAGGGCTCGAGCAGCAGCTCCGCCGCCCACTCCAGGCCCAGCTCCCAGTCCTGCGCCAGGGCGTCGATCGCCACCCCGTGCAGCTCGAAGCCGCCGAAGCTCGCCACGATCATGCCGCGCGCCTCGGCCTCGTCGGCGATCCGCCGCCAGTCGCGCCGGCGGGTGCCCTCGGCGAGCATCCGCCCGGTGATCAGCGCCTGGCCGGGGACCGTCTCGACACGCGCCCCCGACCGCACCCAGACCCGCACCGCCACGACCGGCGCCCCCTCGACGCGCTTCACCCGCAGGCCCAGCCGCTCGGCCGGGTGGAGCGCCGGGGCGGCCACCCGCTCCGCCTCGGCGGCGACGACTCCGGCGGCCGCCCGCTCGTCGCTCGCCCGGCCGCCGCTCACGCCGCCGACCTCGGAAGCGACCAGCCGAGGACGCCGCCGCGCTCGGGGCGGAGGTAGCGGTCGGCGACATCGAGGAGCCGCTCGGGGCCGACCGCGCTCAGCCGCTCCAGCTCGCGCTCGAGGTGCTCGAGGTCGAAGAGGGCGAGCGCGAAGCCGGCGGCCAGCGCCTGCTGGTGGACCCGCTCGTGGCCGAAGACCCAGTCGGCGAGCGCCACCTGCTTGGCCCGCGCCAGCTCCTCGGCGCCGGGCGGCTCGCCGGCGAGGAGGGCGAGCTGGCGCAGCAGCTCGGCCTCGACCACCGCCGGCTCGGCGCCGGGCACAACCTCGGCGCCCAGGGTGACCTGCCCCGGCCCCTGGTTCTCCGAGAGGTCGGCCGAGACCCAGACGCAGAGCTGCCCCTCGTCGACCAGGGCGCGCTGCAGGCGGCTGGTGCGGCCGGAGCCGAGGAGGGAGACGAGGAGGCGGAGGGGCGCGTGGTCGGGGTGGCCGCCGGGCGGCGCGGGCAGGGAGAGCAGGAGACGCGGCACCTCGCCCTTCCGCCGCTCCAGCCGGTCGAGCGCCGCAGGGTAGGCGGGCTCGGTCGCCGGCGCGCGGCCGTGGCCGCCGGCGGGGAGGCCGCCGAGGGCGCGCTCGACCGTGCCCAAGGCGTCCGGGCCGAGGTCGCCGGCCACCACCAGCACGGCGTTGTCGGGCCGGTAGTAGCGGGCGTGGAAGGCCGCCAGCTCCTCGCGGCCGATCGCGCCCAGCTCGTCCGCCGTCCCCAGCACCGGGCGGCCGTAGGGGTGGCCGCCGAAGAGCCGCGGCTGTACCGCCATCTCCAGCGCGTCCCAGGGCTCGCTGTCGTACATGGCGATCTCTTCGAGGATCACCTGCCGCTCGCTCGCCACCTCGTCGGGGTCGAGCAGCAGGGCGGCCATGCGGTCGGCCTCGATCGCCAGCGCCTCGCCCCAGCGGTCGGCGGCGAAGTTGAAGTAGTAGGCGGTGGCGTCGTGGCTGGTGAAGGCGTTGTTGGCGCCGCCGAGGGCCTGGGTGCGGCGGTCGATCTCGCCCGGGCCGTAGCGCGGGCTGCCCTTGAACATCATGTGCTCGAGGAAGTGGGCGGTGCCCCCCAGCGCCGGCGCCTCGTCGCGGGTGCCGGCGCGGTACCAGAGGGCGGTGGTGACCAGCGGCGCCTGCCGGTTCTCGAGCAGGCAGACGGTCAGCCCGTTGTCCAGCCGCTCGACGGCGATGTGCCCGGGGAGGCCGTGGAGGACTTCCAGCTCGGCGGCCGGCGCGGCGGCGCGCCTCATCCGCCCTCCCGCGCCAGCCGCACCTCGATCCGCTCCCGCTCGCGCTCGGCGCCGCCGGTGACCTCGACCGCGATCTCGCGGCTGCGGAAGCCGGGGGCGGCGAGGGTGACGCGGTGGCGGCCGGGGGAAAGCTCGAGCCAGGAGTCCGGCCGCCCCATCCGCCCGGCGTACTGGGCGGCCGTCCCCACCGGGCTGCCGTCCACCAGCACCTGCGCCGTCTCGGGCTGAACGCGGAAGCCGACCGCCTCCCGCACCCGATACGACTGGAGGTCCGCGGTCTCCACCTGCTCGGTCGGCATCGCCTCGAGGCGCGCGACGACCGGCGTGGTGCCGGCGCCCGCGGCGGTGACGCCGATCTTCAGCTCGCGCATCCCCGGCTTGCGCAGCTTGATCAGGTGCTCGCCGGGCCCCGGCAGCTGGTAGGTGGGCTTCCCCTTGAGGCCGCTGTACGCCTGCGCCTGGCCGATCACCGTGCCGTTGACCAGCACGTAGGCGTCGGGCGGGGTGACGCGGAAGGCCAGCTCGATGCCGGTCTGCATGCGCCGGTCGGCGGCGACCCCGGCGTCGCGGCGGGCGGGCTCCGCGGGTTCCTCGGCGGGAGCCGGGTCGTCACGGCGCGCTTCGGCAGGGGCGTCGGCGGTGGGCGGTGGGACCTGGGGTGCGGGCGGGGTGGGGACGACCCCGGTAGCTGGACCGGGCGGCGTCTGGCCGGCGCGGCCCGCCGGGGGCTGGTCGCGCCGGGCGGTGGTCTCCTGGGTGGGGACGGGCTGTGTGGGAGGGCGCTGCGCGATCGGCTCGCCGATCCGAGCGCCAGCCGCGCCGGCCGGCGGAGGGGCCTGGCCGGTCGTGGCGGCGGCACTCTCGGCGGGAAACGTGTCGGTCCCAACCGGCGGCGCCGTCTGCTCGGCCGCGGACGGCGGCTGGGCGGGAGAAACTGCCGCCGCGACCTGCGAGTCCCGCCCCCGCCAGCTCCGCCACACCAGCCATGCCCCACCCAGCAAGAACGCCAGCACCACCACCGCCGCCAGGCCGAGCACGAGCCCGGTTCGCCCCGGCTTGGGCGCCGCGACGGGGGCGGCCGGCGCTGCCGGCGCCGGGGCGGCCGGCTTCACGGTCGCCGTCGCCGGCCGCGTCAGCCCGGTCGAGTAGCCGGGCAGCACTTTCGTCGGGATCAGCCGCTCGGTGTTGCCGGCCGCCGGGCCGGCCAGCGTCTCGTCGGGCAGCTCGCGCTCGATCGCCGCCAGCTCCTCGGCCACCTGCGCCGCGCTCTGTACGCGCTCCGCGGGGTCCTTGGCGAGCATGCCGGCGAGCAGGGTCTCGACCCGCGGCGGCAGGTCGCCGCGCAGGGCCGAGATCGGCGGCGGGTCGACGTTGAGGATCTGGTAGACGAGCGTCGTGATCGTGTCGCCGTCGAACGGGCGCTTGCCCGAGAGCAGCTCGTAGAGCACGACGCCGAGCGAGAAGATGTCGCTGCGGCCGTCCAGCTCCTCGCCGCGGATCTGCTCGGGGGAGAGGTACTGCGGGCTGCCCATGACCGAGCCGGCGATCGTCAGCTCGGTCGACTGCCCGGTGACCTTGGCGATGCCGAAGTCCGTCACCTTCACCCGGCCGTGGGCGTCGAGCAGGACGTTGCTCGGCTTGATGTCGCGGTGGACGATGCCGTGGCGGTGGGCGAACTCGAGCGCCTCGGCGGTCTCGCGCACGATGCGCAGCACTTCGTAGAGCGAGAGCGCCGAGGACTCCAGGCGCGCCGCCAGGTCCTGCCCCTCGACGAACTCGAAGGCGAGGTAGAGCATGCCCTCGACCTCGCCGGCGTCGAAAAGGGTGACGACGTGCGGGTGGAGCAGGCGCCCCGCGGCGCGCGCCTCGCGCAGCAGGCGCCGCTTCCGCTCCTCGACGTCCTGCTCGCGCCCGGCCAGCCGCACCGTCTTGATCGCCAGCTTGCGCTCGATGTGCGGGTCCTCGGCGAGGTAGACCTCGCCCATCGCTCCCGCGCCCAGGAAGCCGACGATCCGGTAGCGGCCGACGGCGCCGCCGAGCTCCAGCGTGTTCATGTCTGCGATTGCACTCCGAAGGTGGCGGGGATCATAGCGGATCGTCCTGATCCCCCTCCTGCCCCTGAAGGCCCTCGAGGGTGTAGGGATGGACCTCCTGGCGGGGGTACCAGTGGCGGCTGTGCTCGGCGAAGCGGCCCAGTTCGTCGTGCCAGCGGAAGTGCGACGCCACCATGGACTTACCGTCCAGGCGGATCCAGTTGCAGGTGTTCTTCTCGCGCTCGCCGGCGCGGCCGCGGCCGGAGGTCGTGGTGCCGGAGTGGAGGATGACGACCGGCGGCCGCCCCTTGGGGTAGAACTCCTCGGAGTTGCCGATGTAGGCCTGGTGGAGGTGGCCGGAGAGGATCAGGTCCACCCCGGCGCTCGAGAAGACGTCGATCGCCTCGTAGGCGTTGGCGCAGACCCGCTGGGTGCCGAAGTTGGGGGGCGGGATGAGGTGGTGGTGGGCGACGACCACCTTGAAGATCGTCTCCGGCGTCGCCGACAGCAGCTCCCCCACCTCCAAGAGGCGCGCCGGCGTGATCCGTCCCTCCTTCCAGGTCCAGTTGTAGGCGGTGTTGATGCCGACGATCAGCATCTCGTCGTCGCGGAAGATCGGCTCGAGCTCGGGGGCGAAGTGCCGCCGGTAGGCGCCGAAGGGGTCGAGGGCCCGCTCCCAGACGCGGTAGAGCGGCACGTCGTGGTTGCCGGGGACGACGAGGGTGGGGACCGGGATGCGGTCGACGAACTCGCGCGCCTGCCGGAACTGCTCGGGGCGCGCCCGCTGGGTCAGGTCGCCGGAGAGGACGACGACGTCCGGCTTGTGGGCGGCGATGAACTCGTGCACCCCCTGGGCCATGCGGGGCCGGTGCGGCGGCCCGAAGTGGACGTCGGAGATGTGGAAGATGGTGCGCAAGGCGGGACGAAGGGGTGCGGGCGTCGCCGCCCGGCGCCGCGGGCCGCCCGCCTCACCGCCTGCGAGGGAACCGCGTCAGAAGAGCCGCTCGGCCACCGCGTCTTTGACCGCGTCGGCGACCTGCGCGGTCGCCAGGGCCGAGAGCCCGCCGATGATAGCAGGGCCGCGGCTGTAGGCCAGGAGGAAGCCCCCGGCCGCCGCCGCCAGCAGGGCGGGCAGCGGGTAGCTGCGCACCAGCCGCTCCCAGTCGAACCCCTCGGGGAGGAGCTCGTCGAGCACCTCGTCCACCATCGATCGCTGTTCCACGCTCGCCATGCAGGTCTCCCGGGGGGCGGCCGGCCGGGTGGGACCCCCCGGCCGCCCCGCCTCACGCGTCGTCAGTCGGCGTCTTCCTCGTCGCGGCCGCGGCGCACCACGAGCCCGACCAGGAAACCGGCGGCGGCGGCGAGCAGCACCGCCTTGCCGGGGTTGTCGCGCACGAAGGTGTTGACCTGGCCGCCGACGTCGTTGGCCTGGACCCGCACCTTGTCGTAACCGAGGCGGAGGTTCTCGGCCGCGTCGTTGTAGCGCTCGCGCGCCACCTCGGCGCCGCGCCGCACCTCTTCGCTCACCTTGCGGAACTTGTCGCGGGCGGTCAGCACGTCGCCGTCGGCGCGTCCGGCCGCCGTTTCGGCACCCGCGGCGTCGGCCGCGCCGCCGCCCAGGGTGTCGGTGTCTCCGAATGTCTCTGGCATGTTCGAGCCTCCAATCTGGTTCTTCGGGATGTCCGGGACGGCCCGTCCTCCGGGCCGTACCGATAGCGGTAGCATGAACCGTGCCTCGCGGTGCGTCGAGTTGCCGGGTCGCGCAGGCGCCGGGTACAATGCCCGGTCTCCCGTCTCGTGGGGCAGTAGCTCAGCTGGGAGAGCACCACGTTCGCAACGTGGGGGTCGAGGGTTCGAATCCCTTCTGCTCCACCATTTCACTCACCTGTTGGGAAGTCCCCTCGATGTTGTTGAAAAATGGACATGTTAGGGGTGTTCGAAATTCTTCGCCGTCGAAGCTGAGACCTTCCGGGAAAAACAGCTTCTGCAGCCGCTGCCGCTGATCCAGCGCAGCCTCAATCCAAAGGCGACTCGAGTGGGTGACCAGGTGTTCGGCGAACGCCAGGGTGCCCTCGATGTCGAACTCGTCGATCTCGGCGTCGTGGCGGTCGATCTTGGCGAGCGTCAGCTCCTCCTCGACCCGCGCCATGTGGGACTGGTAGGTCTCCTTGTCGATCGCGCCCTCGTAGAGGTAGGCGCTCACGACCCGCTCCTTGCGCTGTTGAAGCACTTCGAGCCGCTGCTCGATCGCCCGCCGCTTCTCGACGACACCCTTCTGCTCCTCGTTCCAGCGCTCGAGCACGGCGGCGGAGAGTAGCCGCAGCACCTCGGGCCGAGGACTGAGGCGGTCCAGGAGCTCGACAAAGCGCGCCTCGAACTGCTGCTGCGGAACGTTGATCCGGCGGCAACCTGGGCAGTTGTAGTAGGCGTAGCGCGCCCGCTTCCCCTTCGACCAGGCGCCGGTCAGGGGCCGGGAGCAGTGACCACAACGCACGAAACGACGCAGCGGAAAGTCCGGGTGGTTGCGCTGATAGCCGGCGATCGGCTGGCGTTTGACATCGCGCCCAGCCTGCGCCAACAGGAAGGTCTCCGCGTCGACGAGGGGCTCGAAGTCGCCCGCGACGTCGATGCCCCACTCCTCGACCACGACGCGGCCCTGATAGACCGTCTTGCGCAGGATCTTGTGCATCATCGTGCTCGACAGCGTTGCCCCCCGCCGGCCCGTGAGGCCACGGCGCCGCACCTCGCGCAGGATGTCGGCGACGCTGTGGAGGCCGGAGGCCGCCATCGCGAAAGCGTGGCGGACCAGAGGAGCCGCCTCGGGGTCCGGCTCGATCGTCTTCGCGCCGTCAGCCTTCAGCGCGATTCGATAGCCGAGCGGCGGCGGGAACACCCAGCGTCCCTTGCTCGCCGCCGCCTGCATCCCCGTGACGCAGCGTTCCCGTCGGACGTTGTTGTCGAACTCGTTGAACGCCGCCAGGATGCCGTCCATCAGCTTCCCGGTCGACGAGTCGTCGATCGGCTGAGCGACCGCCCGCAGCGTGATCCCGAGCTTCTGCAGGTGGGCCTTCAAAGCGTGGTGGTCGTACTGGTTCCGCGCGAAGCGGTCCAGCATGTAGACCACCAGGAAGTGGATCCGCCCCCGGTGCGTCCGGCAGTAGGTCAGCATCCGCTGGAGCTGCGTCCGGTCGGTCGTGCTCGCCGACTCGGCCCGCTCCACGAAGACTTCCGCCACTTCCATCCCCTGGGAACGGCAGTAGTCGATGCAGGCCTTCGACTGCGTCTCCAGACTCAGGCCCTTGAGCTGCTCGTGGCTGGACACCCGGCAGTAGACCACCGCCCGGGCGGCGCTCCGCTTGGCGCTCTTCCCAGCGCCGCCGTTGAGGGTTCCAGCTCCGTCCTGCGTCATGACTCTCCCTGGCGATCCTCAGCGCGATGTCCGCAAAGCCGTAGACGAAGTCGCGCAGCTTCTCGACTTCGGCGTCGGTCAGCCGGCAATCGGCGCCGAGAATCTCGCGGCATCGGACTACGGTGAGCATTCTACTCCCGACACGTCTAAGTTCAACGGATGTTGACACCCGGGGGCACGTCCGCCTTCCGCGATTCGCCAACCGGCGTCGCCAGCGACCGTCCTCGGTCGTCGATCTCAACAATTGTAGAGATTCGAGCGCACCAAGGCAACCACCGTAGTGAACGGCCCCCTAGGTTGCCTTGCGCCCGCGCGGGCGAGCCGCCTTGCGCTCGGCGAGAACCTCGTTGAGGATCTCGAGGTTCTTGGCTTCGCCGGCGAGGGTGTTGTCGATGAAGTCCTCGGCCGCGAGGCGGACGATGCTGTCGCGCTCGACGGCCGCGGCGTAGTAGTTGTTGCCGCGATCCTGCTCGAGCGCGAGGTAGCCCTTCTCGACGATTCGTGTGAGGAGCATGTGGATCATGCTGTACGACATGGCCGGCGGCCGGTCGGCGATGTCGAGCAGGATGTCGCGGATCGTCGTGCGGCCGAGCTTCCAGCACGACTGCATGATGCGCCACTCCGCTGGGGAGAGCGGCTTCTCCGGCATCGCCTTGGCCCGTGCCTTCGGGCGCTCGTTCGACCGCGGACGCGCCATCTCCGTCAAGAGACCCTGGAGTGCGAGGAAGGATCGTCGGCAACGACGACCGGCAAGGTCGCGCCCATCGAAGCGCACGCGCTTCCATTCCACCTCTTGCTGTCGACCCGCCAGTTCAAGCTCATCTCGGTCTTCTCGATCCGTGCCGCGAGCTCGGCGCTCGAGGTCCCCGCCCGGGCGTGCTTCTGGGCCTCGCCCATGGCGACCGCGGCGTCCTCGAGCCGGTTCAGGCGGCGCCACGCTCCCGCGTGAACGCACCACGCCTTGGCGCGAAGATCCTCGGTCCAGCTCAGGTGATAGTGCCCGGGATCGAGGCGCATTGCAACGGCGACCGCCAGCTCGCTCAGGTCGCGCGACAGGACGGCGCTGGAAGCAGCCGAGCGCTGGGATTCGGCCAGCAAGTGCTGACAGAGCCCCCAGTGATGGAACCGATTGTCCTCGTCGACGCGCTCCATGCGGCCGGCGTGGCCCGTCTCCTCGATGAACAGCTCCGAGAGCAGCGCCGGTGCCTCGACGTACTCGGGAGCGAAGATCGGGTCGAAGTGCTCGATCTGCTGGAGCCAGTGGTCGAGCACGCGCTTCGAGTCCAGGTCCCGCGGCGTCACCCGGTCCTCTGGATTCCAGTGCAGCGTCGCGGCGAGTTTCAGCGGATTCAGTGGTCGATCCGTCATCCTCCTCCTGCCTCCCCCCAAAGTGCCGTGAACCGCTCGCCGTTCGGGTTGTCCGGCGGTGCCTCGCCGATGAACCGGAGCACGCTGCGAGCGGAACGCAAGCCGAGATAGTCCTGAACGAGTCGAACGTCATGCCCCTCGCCGACGAGCTTCGAGCCGGTCGAGCGGCGTAGAAGGTGTGGAAACAACGGGCGCTCGAGCCCGGCGGCCTCGCCGGCACGACGCACCAGGTAGTACACCGCGTTGCGGCTGAGCGTTGCCCGACGCTCGTTGAGGAACAGCGCCGAGAGATTCAACGTGCCTTGGTCCTCACGCTCGGCGAGGTAAGCGGCGAGCGCCCGCGCCTCGTCGTCGGGTATCGGATGCACGCCCGAGCGGCCTCGGTTGAGTCGCTCCACCCACAGCCTCCGACTCCCGAGGTCGAGGTCGGGAAGAGTCAGCCGGCAGAGCTCGCTTACGCGCAGACCGTGGTGATAGAGGGTCAGGAGCATCGCGTGGTCGCGCACGCCGTGGCGACCCTCGCGCGCAGCGCGCAGCACGGCGGCGATCTCCTCCAGGGCCAGGGGGTCAGAATGTGTGGTCTTCATGACAGTCAGGGTGTGGACAACTCCCCCCAAGACTCTTAGCATACGGGGACTTTTGTTCAGAGTTCAAGTTCAGAGCGAGGGATGGAGTCCACCGAAGACACGAAAGCAGAGCAGGCAGGCTCCGTCGCGGCGAATCGCTACCTGCGGCGGGCCGTGGACAGGTGTCTCGGTGACGGCATCGACCGCGAGCGAGTCGCGGAAGCTCTGGTTCGCATGGCTGAGGCCGTCCACTCGGAGATCGCCGAGGAGCGCGCCGAGTATCGCGTCACGCCGGACTTGCCGGACAGCTTCGACCAAGTGCCGGTCGGCAACGAGTGCGGGTGCGGCGGCTGGGTCTACTCGGCCGAGCACCACTTCTGTAGCCGCTGCGGCGCCGCGCTGACGCCGAGCCTCGTCCCGAAAGCCATCCCCGGTCGGCTCCAGTTCGAGCGGCGGATCGGCAAAGGCGGATCCGGCGTCGTCTATGAGGCGCTCGATCTCTCGCTTGGCCGCCGCGTTGCGGTCAAGACGCTGCCGACCGTGTGCTCGCCGAACGACATCGCCCGCCTGCGGCGCGAAGCCCAGACCCTCGCCGCAGTCTCGCACCGGAATCTCGCAACGGTCTTCGGCTTCAAGGTCTATCGCGGCACGCCGATGATCATCATGGAGTTCGTCGACGGGGGCACGCTGGCCGAGCGCATCCCGATGCCGCTCGACGAGGCGATCGAGGTGATGCTCCAGGTCACCGAGGTCGTCGGCTGCCTCCACAAGGCCGGCGTCGTCCACCGCGACATCAAACCGCGCAACATCGCCTTGAATAGCGCCGGCGACCTGAAGCTCCTCGACTTCGGCTTGGCGCGGCTGGAACGCGAGGCAACGATGTCGGGCATCTCCGGGCACGTGGTCGTGGGCACACCCGCCTACCTCTCGCCCGAGGCGCACGGCCACCAGCGTGCTCATCCCTCTTTCGATCTCTGGGCGCTCAGCGTGGTCTTCTATGAAGTCCTGACCGGACGCCGCCCGTTCGAGGGCGGCAGCCCAGAAGAGCTTGCAGCGAGGATCGTCGAGTCCCGCGCGATCCCTCTCACTGAGCGACTTCCGACCTGCTCCTCGGGCCTGACGAGGTACTTCAAGACGGCGTTTGCGCCTGACTCGACCCTTCGACCTCGCGACGCCGAGCAACTGGCCGAGCGCCTCCGAGCGCTGATGTAGTCGGGGACGCCGGGGCTTGGCCTCGGACCTCCGCCATCCTGCCACACCATCCCGAAAAGAACCGGAGAGATCCGGCTTGATCGGCTCAGCTCGACTATGATTGAGCTGTTCAGCAATTTACTTTCGCGTCCGATCCGCATGGAGCGCGCAATGCCCAACGTCTCCGATCGCTGGCTGTCCGTGGAAGAGATCGCGGACTACCTCGGAGTGAGCCGCGACACCGTCTACTCCTGGGTCTCGGAGAAGGGTATGCCGGGCCATCGGGTCGGCCGGCTCTGGAAGTTCAAGACCGACGAAGTCGACGAATGGGTGCGCGCTGGGGGCGCGGCGCGAAAGCCCTCCGACGACGAGAAGGCCCGCCGATGAGCTCGCTGGTCGCTTCGATCGTGGACGTGGAGCGCCTCTTCAAGCTCCGGGTCGCGATCGCGCGCGCCGGCGAGATGGACTTCGCGAGGTGGTGGAACACCCGGGGCCAGCTCGGGCCTCTCGGAGCGAAGGCCCTCCGCCGCGGCCTACCGCGCACTCACCGCTTCGCTCAAGCTCGTTCCGTCTTCGCGGTGGCGGCCCACCGGTGCTGTGAGGTGTACGCGCCGCCTGGGGCCGTAACGCTCTGGGGCTTGCCAGCCGCGTTGGAGGAGATGCTCGACGCTCGATTCGAAGTCTGGCTGGACGCGGCGCCCGAGTGGGAGCCGTTCTTCCTCGCCGTGGAGCGATTGCGCTGGGAGCACCTGCGAAACGAACTCGGAGCGCTGGGGCTGGTCAAGAGCGCCGAGCTCGAAGCGGCTGCCCGCCTGCGGCGATCGGCGGAAGGACGCGCCGTCGCAATTCCCGGCATCTACTCGGGCTCTGACGAAGACATCGCACTACTGGCTCTGGGCTTCACGCTCGGTGAGGCAGGCGCCCCCGTCGTGCCCTTCATGAGGATCGACTCGTGAGGCGAGCGTCCCGCTCCAACGTGGTCTCGTCGTTCACCGTCGTCAAGGGCGCGATGGTCGAAGAGACGTATGCCACCTTCGCGGCTTGGGACTTGACGCGCTCGAAACGGGAGAACCTCGAGCGGCTGCGCGTCGAGAACTTCATCGGTGCTCGGAGCGCGACCTGGCTGCGCGATGTCGCGAAGGTACTGAATCGGCGGTTCGATCCCGATTCGCGCGACCGGTCGCTGGTGACCCTGGCGCAGAACGGCGTGCCCGTCGAAGAGTGGAAGCCGCTCCTGCTCTGGCACATGACTCGCGACGAGTTCCTCGTTCGGGACTTCATCACCGGGTGGCTCTTCGAGGCGTTCGATGCCGGGGCCTTTCGGATCCGCACCCAAGACGTCGTGCCGTACCTCCGGGGCGTCGAAAAGCGCGGCGGCACGACCGAGCACGCTTGGTCGGTGCAAACCACCGAGCGCGTCGCTGCTGGCTTGCTCAAGATCGCCGCAGACTTCGGCCTGCTCCGGGGTGCGGTCAGCAAGGAGCTCGCTTCCTACCATCTGCCGGAGCGCAGCTTTCTGTATCTCCTCCATGCGATCCGCGACGAGCAGGGAGGGCCCGCAAAGTTGATCGCGTCTCCGGACTGGCGCCTCTACCTGATGAGGCCGAGCGAGGTCGAACGCGAGCTCCTCCGGCTGCACCAGTTCCGAAAGGTCGACTACCAGGCTGCCGGCAGTCTGGTGCAGATCTCGTTGCCGTGCGCGAGCGCGCGCGAGTTCGCCGAGAGGATGGTGGCATGAGCGACTTCGAGCGGCGCCTCAAACAGGACCTCGAGCCGATCCTCGAGCTCGTGGATCCGGCCCAGCGGATCAGCGCTTACCACGACATGCCGTACGCACTCTTCCGCTACGACCCGGAGGAGGAGTTCGCGCTGCGGCAGCAAGTCACGCTACTGGAGACGCGCCTCTCGCAGAAGGGCAAGCGAGTCCACAGGATCTCCCTTGCCGAATGCCTCGACGAGGCCATGCGGTCGCAGCGACCGCTCGAGGAATGGTTCGCGGCCGAACGCGAGCAGGGCGTCGACACCATCGTCGAGACCATCCACTCCGTGCTGTCCGAGTACTCCCCGCTCGTGGATCTCGTCGTTGCTCGAATGCCCGCGGACCCCGATCCGCGACGAGACCTGGTGTTCATCCTTCGGACAGGTGCCCTCTTCCCCGTCTACCGCACATTTTCTCTGCTCGAGCAGCTCAAGGGCCAAGTCCACGTGCCAACTGTCCTCTTCTATCCCGGAGACCTCGATGGCGCGGCAGGTCTCCGCTTCATGGGCGTGCTCGACGCTGAACACAACTATCGGCCGAAGATCTTCTGACCAGGGAAGCCACCGATGACGCCCACCTCGATCAAGAGCCTCTTCGCGAACGACATCCACCGTCGGATCGAAGAAGTCATCAAGGTCGATCAGACCGACGAAGAGATCATCCGGGAGGAGATCAGCGAGTACGTCGTCACCGACGCGATTCGGAGTCACTACACCGGCATCTTCGACGCTTACCTGGAGACTCCCAACAAGCCCCACGAAGGGATCGCGGTCTGGGTCTCGGGGTTCTTCGGGTCGGGCAAGTCCAGCTTCGCCAAGATGCTCGGCCTGGCGATCGCGAATCGGGCGATTGCCGGTTCGCCCGCGGGCGTGCGGTTCGCCGAGCGCACCGTCGACAACAAGCTCGCCGTGCTCCTCCGCGGCATCAATGAACGCATCCCCACCCACGCCGTCATCTTCGACGTCTCGACGGATCGCGGCATTCGCAGCGGCAACCAAACCCTCACCGAGATCATGTACGGGCTCTTCCTCCAGAGCCTCGGCTACGCGAAGGACCTGGATCTTTCGGAGTTGGAGATCGGGCTGGAGGAGAAAGGTCAGCTGGAGCAATTCGAGGGGGAGTACAGGCGCCTGTTCGGCAAGGAGTGGAACGCGGAGAAGGGCAAGGTGGCCTTCGCGCTCAGCGAGGCCAGCCGGGTTCTGCACAGCCTCGACCCCGAGACCTATCCCGCGGCCGACTCCTGGGTGAAGGCGGTCAAGAACAAGGCCGACATCTCTCCCGGCAAGCTCGCCGAGCGCGCCGGCGAGCTGATGAAGCGTCGCAAGCCCGGGCGCGCGCTGATGTTCGTCGTCGACGAAGTCGGCCAGTTCGTCGCCCGCGACGTCCAGAAGATGCTCGACCTGCAGGCGATCGTTCAGAGCCTCGGCGTCAAGGGCCGGGGTAAGCACTGGGTCGTCGTGACCTCCCAGGAAAAGCTGGGCGAGCTGGTCAGCGGCCTCGACGACAAGAAGATCGAGCTGGCCCGCTTGATGGATCGCTTTCCCCTTCAGGTCCACCTCGAGCCGTCGGACATCTCGGAGGTCACGAGCCGCCGAGTCCTGTCCAAGAACGCGGCGGCACAGACGGCCCTCGGCCAGCTTTTCGAGGAGCATCGTGGTCGGCTGACCGAGAACATCCGGCTGACCGCAGACATCAAGCTGCCCGAGCTCACCCGGGATGCCTTCGTCGACCTCTACCCGCTCCTGCCCTACCAGATCGACCTCATCATCCAGGTCGTCTCGGGCCTGCGCACCCAAGGCGGCGCGAGCAAGCACGTCGGGGGCGCGAACCGCACCATCATCAAGCTCGCGCAGCAGCTGCTGATCAACCCGGCGGTCAACCTCGCCGATCAACCCATTGGCGCCCTCGTGCGCCTGGACCATGTCTACGACCTGGTCGAAGGGAACATCGGATCGGAGGTGAGGGCCAAGATCGCCGAGATCGCGCGCAAGGTCGATCACCCGCTCGCGCAGCCCGTCGCCAAGGTCATCTGTCTCCTCCAGTACGTCAAGAGCGTGCACCGCAGCGCCGAGAACATCGCCGCGGCGCTTCATCCGAGCGTCGACGCCGATGGGCAGCTCGCATCGGTCAAGGAGGCGTTGCGGCAGCTCGAGGCCGCGCACCAGGTGCGCCGCGGGGACGACGGTTACCGAATCCCCACGCCGGCCGAGGACGACTGGGAGCGCCTGCGCAACGGCATCAACCCGAAGCCGGGCGACGCTCACCGCATCTATGCCGAGCTGCTCGCGGGATTCTGGCAGCCACAGCCTTCGTTCACCCTCCACGACACCAAGACTTTCAAGGCAGGCCTGTCGATCCAAGGACGGGAGCTCACCGCCGGCGACCTCGTCTTCCAGCTTTATCTCGCTGAAGACGGGAAGGCGTTTGAAAGTCTGGCCGCCGAGCTTAGGGTGAGGAGCCAGCAGGAGCGCAAGAGCGTCTTCTGGGCGGTCGGACTGACGGACGCCATCGACCGTGAGACCGTTCAGCTGTTTCGCTCCAAGGAGATGCTGGCCCGCAAGGAGCGCGAGACGAAAGGCGAGGACACGCCGGCGCTCCTCGCCGAGGAGCGCCTTCGGCTGCGGCGCCACACCGATGAGCTGCGCCGGCTCGTTCGCGGTGCCTGCCTCGCCGGCCGCATCTACTTCCGGGGCAACGACCGAAGCCCAGGCGACCGGGCGGTCGACGTCGGCAAGACCGCAACCGAGGTGCTCGGGCAGGTGCTGCCCGAGGTCTTCGACCGCTTCAAGGAGGCCGCAGCAAAGGCAACGGAGGTCCGCAAGGGCGCCGACGCCCTCTTTTCCGCCGACAACCTGCAAGGGCTCCCCCCCGTGTTCGCCAGCCTCGGCCTGCTGCGCGACGAGAAGGGGAAAACCGTGTTCCGCGTCGAGAGCGGACCGCTCAAGGAGATTCTCGACCGGATCGAGGAACGCGCCAACTACGGCGACACCGCGAGCGGGCGCTATCTGACCGATGAGCTCGCGAAGGAGCCCTTCGGCTGGGACTTCGAGATCGTCCGGCTGCTGGTGTTGTCACTGCTGCGTGCTGGGAAGATCGAGGCGACGAGCAAGGGCCAGATTCTGGACTCGACGACCGGGGTCGAAGCGCGAGAGACCTTCTCGAACAACAACCTCTTCCGCCAAGCCTCCTTCCGCCCGAAGAAGGGGATCGAGTTCGAGGAGCTCATCCGCGCCGCCGAGGCGTTCCGGGAGACGTTTGGCAGCGAAGTGCGCGAACTGAACGCGGGAGCGGTGGCGGCCGAGCTCCGGCGCGAGATCGCCCGTAACGAGGACACCGTGGCTTCGGCCTCTTCTCTTCTCACCGCCCATCGTCTGCCCGGCGGGAGCCTCCTGGAAGGAGCGCTGGGGCAGATGAAGGCCATCCTCCGGGGAACGGAGGATGCTGCGATCGCCACTTTCAATGCGAGCCATCGCACGATCAAGGACGCGATCAAGCGCTCCCTCGAGCTCGAAGCCGCCCTGACCGAGCCCAGACTTCACGATCTCGAGCGCGCGCGCCACGCCCAGGCCGCGCTCTGGGGATTTCTTCGCCAGGAGCCCGACATCGGCGAGGACCTCCGAACCCGAGCTCACGAGCTGGAAGAGCTTCTGCTGCGGGAGACCTTCTTCCGCGATCTGGTGGCGATCGAGCAGCACACCAAGGCGATCGAGTCGGAATACGAGGCCCGCTTCGCGCGAGCGCTCGCGTCCCGGATCGCCGACTACTCCCAGGCCTACGAATCCCTCGTCAAGACACCTGGCTGGGACGAGATCGCCGAACCCGAGCAGCAGCGACTCGCCGGGCCGTTTCAGCGGGCAACGCACCGGGACGAGGGGCGCACGCCGATTCCCCAGCTCCGTGCCGATCGAGACGCCTGCGACGGCCGCCTACGCAGTGCTGTGGCCGAGATTCGCAAGCTCCTCGACGGCGAGCGGGTCGTCGCCGTGAACCTCGGGAGCTACTTCGCCGGTGGTGTGGAGACGGAGGAGCAGCTCGACGCGGCGCTCGACGGAGTCCGCGAGGAATGTGCCCGGCTGATCGGCGCGGGCAAGAAGGTCATCGTTCAGTAAAGGGCGCCTCGGATGGACAAGGACACACGCAACGCCATCGAACGGGCGACGCAGCGCGCCCGGGGCCTGCTCGCGGAGGACTTCGCCGCGCAGCTCGAGGGCGACTTCGATGTCCAACGCTCGGGCGCCGTCGCGGCGGTAGCCGGCCGGCACCTCGATCCCCGTCGCGCAGCCCAGCGCGAGCGGATCGTGGCCTCGATCGAGCACAAGCGCGCTGCCGGGATGAAGGATGCCGAGGCCATAGCGGACTATCTCCGCGACGCCGCGTTCACGACGCTCAACCGGTTCGTGGCGCTCAAGATGCTGGAGGCGCGCGATCTGGTGCAGGAGTGCATCAGCAAGGGAGAAGACTCGGCGGGCTACCGGGAGTTCTGCGGCTTGGCCGCCGGCCTCCTCCTTCTCCCTGACAGCACGGGGTATCGGCTCTACATCGAATCTCTATTCGACGAGCTTTCCACCGAGATCAAGGTCCTCTTCGACCGACGCGACCCGGCGTCGGTGCTCTGGCCGCGCAGGGCCGCCTTCGAGGCGCTGCTCGCCCTCCTGAATGGCGCGGAGCTGGCGAGCGTCTGGGGCGAGGACGAGACGATCGGCTGGGTCTACCAGTACTTCAACGGCGGCGACGAGCGCCGCAAGATGCGCGAGGAGAGCCAAGAGCCGCGCAACAGCCGCGAGCTGGCCGTGCGGAATCAGTTCTTCACGCCGCGCTACGTCGTCCAGTTCCTCACCGACAACACGCTTGGTCGCATCTGGTACGAGATGCGCGGCACGGAGACCGCGCTCGCGGACAAATGCGCGTACATGGTGCGCAAGCCCGGCGAGGAGTTCGCGCCGCGCGCGAAGAAGGACCCGCGCGACCTGCGCGTGCTCGACCCAGCATGCGGCAGCGGTCACTTTCTGCTCTACGCCTTCGACCTCCTGCTCGCGATCTACGAAGAGGCGCACGCCGACCCGGCGAGCCCAAAGAGCGAGGCGACGGGAAGGACGATCGCTGAGGACTACGCGAGCATCGAGACACTGCGGAGGGCCGTGCCGGGTTTGGTGGTCGCGCACAACCTCTACGGCGTCGATATCGATCCGCGCTGCGCACAGATCGCCCAACTCGCCCTGTGGATGCGCGCGCAACGCGCCTTCCGCGATCTCTCGCTTGCCCGTGTTGACCGGTCGCAGATTCGACGGTCGAACATTGTCATAGCCGAACCGCTCGTCGCCGACGAGCAGCTCACCAAGGAATTCGTCTCGCGGCTCGGCGATGCGGAGCTCGGGCGAGTCTTCATTGCGCTTGTCGCGAAGCTGAACCTTGCAGGGGACCTCGGTCTACTGCTTCCGGTCGAGACGTTCATGAGTCAGACACCAGAGCGGGGCAAGACCCGGAGCCTCTTCGCGCCGCCGGAGGAGCGCATCCGCGCCGCACTCCTTCGTTTCGTATCGGAGGAGGCGCGTACCAGTACTCGACGCAGGCTCTTCGCCGACGATGCCGAGCAGGGCATCGGACTGCTTGCCGTCGCCGAGAAGTCGTTCGACGTCGTCTTGATGAACCCGCCCTTTGGTGAGCCGACCAACGCAGGGAAGAAGGCGAGCAACCCACACCTGGCGAGCTGCGACGACGATCTCGGTGCCGCGTTCATACATGCGTCGGCAACGCGATGGGCCCGCGGCGGGCTCACGGGCGTGGTCTCCTCGAGCACGCTGTGGTTCAAGCACACGCTTGCAACGTGGCGACAACGCATTCTGGTCGGTGCCGAAAGCTCCGTCGCGGTGGGGGCTCACCTTGGTGGCCACGTCCTCGACAATGCGAGCGTCGGTGCAGCAGCGACCGTCGTTGGTCCCGCGCGAGAGAAGGCCGGGGCGGTGTTCTTCCGATGCCTCCGCGCCGAAGACAAGGCGGCCGCGCTCGCTGCGAGCATCAAGGACCGACGCCAAGGAATCGAGCAGCCACCCGCCTTCGCGGTGACCATCGATGCACTTCGCGCGTATCGGACGTCGCCGCTCGTCTACTGGATCTCGACCGCACTGCGCTCCGACCTGACGCGTTTCCCGGCGCTCGAAGGCACCGGCGCGGAGGTGAGGCAGGGCGTAGCGTGCGCCGATGACCCGCGCTTCGTGCGCGCGTGGTGGGAACTGCCGGTGGAACGCGTCGGTGCTGGAGAGGACTGGCTGCCGTTCGCCAAAAGCAGCGAGTACAGTCCCTTCTGGGACGACATCACCTGGATCATCCGCTGGGAACGCGATGGTCGAGAGGTGCGTGCCTACGAAAAGGCGCGTCCCCAGAACATCCAGTTCTTCGGCCGCCCCGGTGTCACGTTCCCGGCGCGGGCAGTCCTCGGCTTCAACCCGCGCGCGTTCCCGTCTGGCATTGGATTCGGCCATATGGGGTCGGTGGCCTTCCCCAAGAGCACAAGCGCCGGCACGTTGCTCGGCTATCTCTCGAGTCGCCCTGCCGAGTACATCCTCAGCTTCTCGAACGGGTCAATCCAAGGCCGCAAGGGCGCCTACCAGAACCACTATGAGGTCGGCCAGGTTGGCGACCTCCCGTGGCCGGACTTCACGCCGGAGGTGGCGAAGCAGGTCGGTGAACTCGGTGACTCGATCAGTAGCGCCGCGATGCTGCTGCTGCGTAACGACGAAACGACCCATCAGTACCACCCCTCGCAGGCGCTTTGCACGGCCAAGACGCTCGACGAGTTCATCACCGCCGAGCTGGCCGAAGATGAACGCTTGGTGGGAGCAGCGCTGTCGGCGCGGGCATCGCTCGACAATCTGGTTTCGACGTCGCTCGGTTTCAAGCGTGAGGACGTCGAGGCAATGAAGGAAGAGTTCGCCGAGTGCGATGCGCCGACCGATGGCCCCTGGTGCCCTCAGCGGCCTGCGTTGGACAACGATCGCAGGAGGGAGACGGCGCGCGCGCTCACGTCGCTGGCGGTTGGGGTCGCGATCGGACGCTTCGACGTCCGGCGCTTCGCGGAGGACGCGCCCAAGCTCTCCCCTCTCGCCTGCTTCGATGTTGCGCCGACCACCTTTCTCAAGTCGGCCAAGCCGAGGGGCTATCCGATCGACCTGCCTTCGTCGGCCATGGTTGTCGTCGACCGGGCAGATCCCGACTTCGCGGACCGTCTCCTCGAAGAGGCCCTAGCGCACATCTGGCCGAACGCTGCGCCCGACGCCCTCGCGCAATTGTGCGGTGCTCTTCGTGTCGACCACTTGAGCAGTTACCTCTCCGACGCCGGTGCGTCGGGCTTCTACACCGATCATGCGCGCCGCTACAGCAAGGGACGTCGACGAGCCCCGCTTTACACGTGGTTTGGCACCACGTCGGGCAGCTTCGGCGTGCTGCTCATGGCGCATGCAGCAAACTCCGACACCCTGTTCATCCTACGCAACGAGATCCTCGCGCCACGTCTGGCTCGCGCCGAACGAGCTGCTGAGGCCGCACGAAGCGAAGCCGGTGAGAAGGGAAACACCGCCACCCGCGCTGCTCTGGCCGCTGCTGAAGCCCTCGTGACCGAGCTTCGCGAGTTCGCTGGGGAGTTGGATCGCGTCATCCCGCTGTGGGCGCCGAGCGTCGACGACGGGGTCGTAATCAATATGGCGCCGTTCTTCCGCCTGATTCCTCACCGGGACTCACGAACCAAGGCCGAAGCTGCCTGGAAGGAACTCTGTGACGGTGACCTGGACTGGTCGCGGTCGGCGATGCGGTTCTGGCCTGAGCGCGTGGTCCCGAAGTGCGCTACCGATCGAAGCTTCGCGATTGCCCATGGACTCGAGGAGGTCTTCTGGGTCGAGGGCAGCGACGGGAAGTGGGCCGCGCGGAAGAGGCCAACCCGACCGATCGACGAGCTCGTGCGGGAGCGTACCTCGCCGGCTGTGAAGGCTGCGCTGAAGAGCCTGCTCGAAGCGCCGCAACTCACCGGCGCGAACGGTCCCCGCAAGGGTGGCCGAAGGAAGCGAGCCGGCACCGGGCTCGCGGAGGAGGTCTGATGCACCCGCTCCACGAGTACGTCGCGAAGCAACTCGGCGACAAGATCGCCACCCGAGGCGTGGTCGTCTGGTACGACGAGCGTGCCGAGCTCGCGCCGTTCGTCGAAGAGCTGCGTCGCGGCGCTGCGGGAGGCAGTGGGCCCGTCGAGATCCAGCTAGGGGACCGAAGGGTCCACCTCGTGGAGTCTTCTGCCTCGCTCTTCGAGCTGCGCAGTGCGGTCGAGCCGCTGGTCTGCAGCGACCGACCGGAGCCGGTCGTGCTTTACCTGCCGTACACGGCACGCGACCGGCGTGGCTCCGTGCTGATGGAGCTCGAGAAGGCGGGGGCGACCTGGGAGCCGCAGCTCCGGCAGCTCGCCCGGAACCTTCTGCTCCAGAGGTTCACCCTCGGCGTCGTCGACGAGCTACTGTCGGTCGACCGAGGGCTCTCCTACCACGACCTCGCACGAGCCGCCTCGGGAAATGGGGACGAGGCACCCTCGGTCCTCAAGACCGTCTTCTCTGAGCAGGCGAAGGGGCTGCTCAGCCACGACAACCTGCTCGCTGCCTGGCTCGCGAGCGACTCCCACGACCAGGCGATTGCGGCCAAGAGCGCGACGCCGGAGCTGGCCAAGCTCGTGCGCGCGCGGCTCGGCCTCGACCTGTCCGCCGACGCGCCCGTGGCCAAGCTGCGAGCCATCACCATCCGGTACCTGCTTGTCGGCGAGCTCCGCTCCGACCTCGCCTGCGCCCCGCCGGCCTCCCTCGAAGGCGTTCCAGGAGTTCCTTCCAAAGAGGAGGTTGTCGGCGTGCGCCAGCTCGCCGCGCTCCTCCGGACGACACACCCGGAGGCCTACGAGCGGCTCGCGGATGGGGTAGAAAAGGAACTCGGTCTCGCCAGCGCACACCTGCCCGCCGAAGCGCTGGGATCGATCGACACCTTCCGATTCGAGGAGCGCAGGCTCCTCGAGCACGCCGGCGAGCTCGTCGCGGCGGGTCGCCATTCCGAGGCGCTCGGCGTCGTCGTGGCCCGCGATCACTGCTTCTGGCTAGATCGCGTCGTAGCCCGCAAGGCTCAGTGGGAAGCGGTGCGCCAGATGGCGGAGCTGGGGGCTCGCGCGATCGAGGTCAGGGATGCCGTTGCGAAGTTTCGGGGGGACGCAGCGAGCTGGGTGTCCGCCTACACCGATCCGAACGCCGGCTGGTATCGGCTCGACCAGACTCAGCGCCGGCTCGAAGCATGGGTCGCTAACCTCGACGACGAGCCTGCCGAGAAGCCACTCGGTATCGCTCGCCGCGCCTACGAGGACGCCTGCCAGGCGATGGCGAAGGGCTTCGTGCGCGCGCTGGGGGAGGCCGCTTGGTCGGTGCCGGACACTCTGCACCAGACGGACCTGTGGAGCGGCGTCATCTCGGTGAGGCCGAAGCCCTGCGCCTATTTCCTCGTCGACGCCATGCGTTATGAGATGGGCGCCGAGCTGGCCGCCCGCTTACCCGGCGGTTCCGAGGTGTCGCTGCGACCCGCGATCGGCGTGCTACCGAGCATTACGCCGATCGGTATGGCCGCGCTCCTCCCGGGAGCCTCGGGCAGCTTCTCCATCGCCGAGCAGGGAGGCAAGTTCGGAGCGCGCATCGAGGGAAACCTGCTCCCGGATCTCGCGGCGCGCCGCAAGTGGACGGCAGCCCGAGTCCCGGGGATGGTCGACCTGGCACTCGACGAACTTCTGAGTCTCACGCCGACCAAGCTCGCCAAGAAGGTCGAGAACGCGCCGGTCGTCCTCGTACGCTCGCAGGAGATCGACCACGCGGGCGAGACCGGCTTCACCTTCCAGGCGCGCCAGGTCATGGACACGGTGATCGAGAACCTGGCCCGCGCGATTCGCAAGCTCGCGAATGCAGGGGTGGAGAGCGCGGTCGTGACGGCCGATCACGGCCACCTCTTCTTTGCATCGGACCGCGATGAGTCGATGCGCGTCGACTCTCCCGGAGGTCAGACCGTGGATCTCCACCGGAGGTGCTGGATCGGACGAGGCGGGGCGACCCCGCCCGGGTGTTTTCGCATTTCAGCGACGACCCTGGGCTACGAGTCCGACCTCGACCTCGTCTTCCCCGGCGGTGCTGCCGTCTTTCGAGCCGGCGGCGATCTCGCGTTCCACCACGGCGGACCGTCGCTCCAGGAGGTCGTGATCCCCGTTCTGACCCTGCGCACGCCGGGGCGATCGGCCCCGGGCGCTCTACCATCCAGTGGGGCCGCCCGTGTGGTCGTGAGCGGGCTTCCCGAGGTCGTGACGAACCGCATCTTCAGCGTCACGGTGTCGCTCGGAGCCCAGATGACGCTCGCCGGTGGCGGAGCGGTCGTGCGGCCGCTTCTCGTCGCCGGCGGACGACAGGTCGGGCAGGCGGGCATGGTGGTCGACGCGCCATTCGATCGCGCCACCGGGTGCGTCACGATCGAGGCCGGGCGACCGGTGACCGTCGCCCTGCTGCTGGCAGACGAGACAGCGGACACCGTTCGGGTCGTCGTCCAGGACCCGGCGAGCGACGCCGAGCTCTACCGTTCACCCACCGACATTCCGGTTCGACTCGGAGTCTGACGACCATGAGCGACGGCACTGCACTGAATGGGACGGCCACGGGCCCCGCGATCCCGCCGAGGGACCCGCTCGACGACAAGGTCAATCGGCTCTTCGCCGGAAAGGTCGTCCGCAAGGATCTCGTCCGCAAGGTGAAGGTCGGCGCCAACGTCCCTGTGTTCGTCCTCGAGTACCTACTCGGAAAGTACTGCGCGTCGAGCGACGAGCTCGCGATCCAGATGGGCCTCTCCGGTCGTCAACGACACGCTCGCCAACAACTACATCCGGTCCGACGAGTCGATGAAGGCCCAGGCCAAGGTCAAGGACCGCGGCCGGCACACCTTCATCGACAAGGTCAAGGTGCGCCTCGTCGACTCCGACTACTGGGCCGAGCTCAACAACTTCGGTCACCGCAACGTCCACATTCCCGAGCACTACGTCCGCGACTACGAGCGCCTGGTGATGGGCGGCGTCTGGGCGCAGGTGGACATGCGCTTCGAGTACGACGAGGAGACCAAGGGCAAGAACCCGTTCTGGATCGAGAAGCTGACCCCGATCCAGATCGCGACGTTCGACCTCGAGGAGTACCGCCGCCTCCGGCGGGAGGTCACGACCGACGAGTGGCTCGACCTGATGGTCCGGAGCATGGGCTACGAGCCGAGCGCGATGACGCGGCGCCTGAAGATGCTCTTCCTCCTCCGCCTCGTGCCCCTGGCCGAGCGCAACTTCAACCTGGTCGAGCTCGGCCCGCGCGGGACTGGCAAGAGCTACGTGATCCAGGAGGTGTCCCCCTACGCCGCGCTGCTGACTGGGCCGACGACCGTGGCCAATCTCTTCGGTCACATGAGCGGCCGCCAGAAGGGGATGGTGCAGATCTGGGACGTCGTCGGTTTCGACGAGGTGGCCGACCTCCAGAAGATGCCCAAGGAGGTCGTCACGACGATGAAGACCTACTGCGAGTCGGGCACCTACCAGCGTGGCAGCGAGGCGGCCTCGGGCGAGGCGAGCGTCGCGATGTTCGGCAACACCAACCAGCCGATCGACGTGATGGTACAGACCGGTCACCTCTTCGCGCCGATGCCCGACGTCATCCGCGAGGACATGGCCTTCATTGACCGCCTGCACTTCTATCTCCCCGGGTGGGAGATCCCGAAGATGCGCAACGACCTGTTCACCGATCACTACGGATTCGTCGTCGACTACCTGGCGGAGGCGTTGCGGGAACTCCGCAAGCACAACTTCACCGAGGTCATCGACCGCCACTTCGCTCTCGGAGCGCACCTCAACGCCCGCGACCGCAAGGCTGTGCGCAAGACGGTCTCCGGGCTCATGAAGATCCTCTTCCCGCACGGCGAGATCGAGCCCGACGAGCTGGCGGAGATCCTGGAGCTCGCCCTGGAAGGCCGGCGCCGGGTGAAGGAGCAGCTCAAGAAGATGGGGTCCTTCGAGTACTACCACACCTCGTTCAGTTACACGGACCAGCAGACTGGCGAGGAGCGGTTCGTCGGTGTGCCGGAGCAGGGTGGCCGCGACCTCATCTCATCCGACCCGTTGGCGCCAGGCACCGTGTACACCGCCGGCGTCACGTCGGACGGCACGGTCGGTCTCTACCGGCTCGAGGTTTCGGTCTCCACCGGCACCGGCAAGCTCAAGATGGCGGGCGGGCTCGCCGGCGCGATGAAGGAGTCGGTGCAGCGCGCCTTCGGCTACCTGCAGACCAAGAAGAGCGAATTGGGCGTCGCGCGCGATCTCGACAACTCCGACCTCCACGTCGAGGTGATCGACCTCCTCGGCAATCGCGTGGAAGCCGAGATCGGTGTCGCCTTCTTCGTTGCCGCCTACTCCGCCCTCCGCAAGGCTCCGATGAGCCCGGCCCTGCTCATCCTCGGGGACCTCAGCGTGCAAGGCAACATCAAGCCGGTTCGCTCCCTGACCGAACCCCTCCAGGTCGCGAAGGACAATGGCGCGAAGCGGGCCTTGGTGCCGATCGAGAACAAGCGGAACTTCCTCGACGTGAGCGCCGACATCATGGAGCACGTCGATCCGATCTTCTACGGGGATCCGAAGACGGCGGCGATGAAGGTGCTGGGCGGAGGGTGAACATGGGCGCGCCAAGGGGCCCAGCTGCGAAGCTCGTACAGGCGACCGCAGTGAGTCAGATCGGCGGCTGTCGAGGAACTCAGTGACCCTGCACCCTCTCCAGATGCGATGGTACGCAGAGGACCTCGTCCGCCTGCGCCGCTCCGACGAGCTGCGCCGCTATGCCGCTCCGCAGCGGTCGGGCCATATCGACGCCAACCCCCACCAGATCGAAGCCGTCATCTTCGCCCTGTCGAGGCTCGGGGAGGGCGGCTGCATCCTCGCCGACGAGGTGGGCCTCGGGAAGACGATCGAGGCGGGGTTGGTCATCGCTCAGCTCCGCGCGGAGGGGGCTCGCCGCATCCTGCTGATCGTGCCGAAGCCCCTCCTCGGCCAATGGCGGCAGGAGCTCTACACCCTCTTCGGCATCGACGCGCGCGAAGGGCGGCCTGACACCGCAGCATTCGAGGGCGACGGTGTCTTCCTGGCGGGGCGCGAGGCTGCCGGGGGCGAGCGCGGCCAGGCGGCGCTCCTCGCCAGCGACCCCTTCGACCTGATCGTCATCGACGAGGCCCACGAGAGCTTCGCGGGCCTTCACCGGCGCTTCGACGCTGCCGGCAACCTCCGCGACGAATCGCCGTCGGCGCGCACGGCGGGCCGGATCTTCGACCTGATTAGCGCGAGCCGCACGCCCGTCCTGCTCCTCACGGCGACGCCAATCCAGAACAACCTGTCAGAGCTGTGGGCGCTCGTTCGCTTCGTCGATCCGACGGGCACTCTCCTCGGTGACCTCCGCACCTTCCGCGACACCTTCTGCGATCGCGACGAGCGCGACATGGCCGAGGGGCAGTCGCACGAGCTGCGCCGTCGAACTCAGGTCGTTCTCAAGCGGACCCTGCGGCGTCAGGCGCAGGAGTTCCTGAGCCGGCCGTTCGTGGACCGCCAGGCGCGGCTCTACGAGTACCCGATGAGCGCCGACGAGCGCCTCCTCTACGAAGACGTCACCCGCTACCTCCTCGAGCCAAACCTCGCTGCGTTCCAGGGGAACCACCGTCGGCTTCTCCTCATCGGATTTCATCGGCTCATGGCCTCCTCGACCGCCGCCCTCGCGGCGAGCCTCGAGAAGGTCGCAGGGCGTCTACGCCGCCTTCTGAAGGGCATGCCCGAAGCCGAGGCGGCCGGCGCCGATTTCGTGGCGGATCTCGAGGACGAGGAACTGGTCGAGCAAGTCGACGAGCCTGCAGCTGGCTCGACCCCCGCTGCGGTGGCGCCAGAGAATGCCCGCGGCGAGCTCGCGAGAGTCGAGGACTTCATTCGCCGGGCCAACGCCCTTCGCGACGACGGTAAGTCGCGCGCCCTCCTCAAGGCCGTCCGCTTGATCTTCGATCGCGGCCGCCGCGGCGAGGGCAGCGGCAAGGTCGTCATCTTCACCGAGTCGCTCGTCACTCAGGAATACCTGCGGAGCCTTCTAATCGGCAGCGGCCTCGTGCAAGACGAGGAGGTCACGCTGTTTCGCGGCGACAACGCCACCCCGCGCGCACGTCAAGCACTCGATCGCTGGTGGGATGAGGTCGGCTCTGAGCTCTCCACCCACTCGCGACCAAGCCGCGACGTGGCGGTTCGGCTTGCCCTCGTCCACGAGTTCAAGACCCGCTCGAAGGTCCTGGTGTCGACCGAAGCTGGCGCCAAGGGCCTGAACCTCCAGTTCTGCGAGACAGTCGTCAACTACGACCTGCCCTGGAACCCACAGCGCATCGAGCAGCGCATCGGCCGCTGCCACCGCTACGGCCAGGAGCGCGACGTCACCGTCATCAACTTCCTCGCCCGGGACAACGAGGCCGCGCGCCTCACCTTCGACATCCTGAGCCGCAAGCTCGACCTCTTCGGGACCGTGCTCGATGCCTCGGACGTCGTCCTGCACCGAGCTGGTGAGCCGACGCCTGAAGTGCTGGCCGGGACGTTCGGCGTCGAGCTGGAGGCGAGCCTCAACCGGATCTGGGAGCGCGCGCGAACGATCGACGAGGTGGAGGCCGAGCTGCGGCAGCTACGCGACAGCGTCGGCGAGAAGCGCGAGCGCTTCGAGGACGAGCGCAACAAGACGGCCCGCCTCATCGAGAGCGCCTTCGACGAGGAGGTCCGCGGCGTTTTTGCGAAGCGGCGCGACGAGCTTCCCGCTGCGCTCGCGGAGTTCGACGCGGACATGGAGCGACTCGTCACCTCCTACCTGGCGGCCATCGGTGCCGGCTGGGAGAGGGTTGTTGGCGAGAGCGGGACCTTCCTCCGAGTCGAGCCCTGCGCGGCGCTTCCGGAGGGGCTTCGTGAGGGGCTCGCGGTAGCCGTGGGCTCCTCCGGCGGGACGGACGAGTCCCTTCACCTCTCTCATCCGCTCGTCCTCTCTGCAATCGCAGCCGCCCGCACTCCGCGCGACGGCAAGCGGGCGGTGACCATCAGGCTCGGCCCCGAGGCACCGGCCGAGCTCGTCGCTCGTCGCAGCCGTCGCGGCCGGTTCGCGCTCCTGCGGGTCCGCTACGAGGGCCTCGAACCGGTCGAGCGGCTCATCCCCGTAGCGCTTTTTGAAGGCGACGAGACGGCTTTGGCTCCGCACCTCGGCGAGGCGCTGCTGCTGTCCGAGATCAGCGACCTGCCCGAGGGGCTCGTTGGGGTGGCTCCCGACGAGGTCTTCGAGGACATCGTCGAGGAGGCGCTCTTTGCGGACCGGCAGGCGGCGACGAGCGGCGAGGCGGGGCGCTTCGACCGTGGGCTCGAGCAGGTGGAGCGGTACATCGAGGATCGGCTCCTCCTGCGCCGCCGCGACCGAGGCGACCTCGAGCGTCGCAGCGAGGAGGCACGCGCGCGGCGGGACGCGGCGCTCAGCTTGGACGCCCGCGAAGAGGCGGAGGGCCTGCTCGGAAGGCTGGCGGTCGAGATCGAGGCGATCGAAGCAGAGATCGACCGGCTGGAGCGGCGCGACGACGACACCTACCGCCGCTGTCGAGAGCGGCTCCTCGCGCGCCGGTACTCGACCGCCACTGTAGAACGGCTCTTCGAGCTGGAGATGCTCCTCGAATGACGGAGGACGACGTGGCCCTCACACTGGTGCACACCGCCGACTGGCATCTGGGGATGCGGTTCCGTGGCTTTAGCGACGAACAGGAGCTCGAGCTGATGCGCGCTCGCCTGGACGTCGTCGAGCAGATCTTCGGCGTCGCCGATCGCTACGAGGCGGACGCCGTCCTCTGCGCGGGCGACCTCTTCGACGAGCCGAGGCCCGATCCCAAGTGGGCAGACGGTCTCGCGAGCCTGATCGCGCGCCGCGCCTCACCGCACCGCCCCGTCTTCCTACTGCCCGGCAATCACGACCCGCTGTTGCCGGACTCGGTCTGGGATCCCACTGGGTCCTTCCGCAGGAAGCTTCCGGCGCACGTCCACGTGATCGACCGTGACGATTTCACGTTCCAGCTCAAGGACGGCGCCGAGCTACATGCCACCCCGTGCCGGTCTTCCGCTCAGAGCAAGGACATCGCCCTCGCTCTTCCGGCCCGCGCGCTCGGGGACGAACGCATCCGGGTGGGCCTCGTCCACGGCAGCACGTTCGAGATGGACGACTACCAGACGAACTTCCCCATCGCGCCCGACGCGGCCGTCCAGCGCGGGTTCGACTACCTCGCAATCGGCGACACGCACGGTTTCCGCGTCTTTCCGCCCGCCGACAAGCCCACTGTGTATCCCGGCGCACCCGAGCCCACAACCTTCGGCGACAAGGATCCCGGACACGTTGCCCTCGTCTTCATCACCCAGCGCCGGCGGGTGCGGGTCGAGAAGGAGCGCGTCGCGAAGTGGCGATGGGAGTCGATCCGGGTCGAGAGTCTCGAAGCCTTGCGGGCGCTTGCCGCGCGTCCCGACCTCTCCCAGCGAGTCCTCGAGCTCACCATAGCCGCGAGCCTCCCCGCTGCCGAGTACGAAGAGGCCGAGCGGATCCTCGGTGAGCTCGCAGGGAGCGAGGCTGTGCGGCCCAAGGTCGGCATCCTGAGGTGCGACCGATCGCTCCTCGAGCTCGACACCCGCAACATCGACCAGCTCTTCACCGACATGCCCGACGCAGTGCTCGAGACGGTGCGACGCCTCCAGGACCTGGAGACAGGCCCGCAGGCCGAGGTCGCACGGCGGGCTCTCTACCACCTCTACACGCTGGTGCGGAAGGTGGCCTGAGGGTGCGCTTCGTCCGCCTCGTGGTCGATCACTTCTGCGGGATCGAGCATGCGGAGGTGGAGCTCGGTCCCGGGCTCAACATCCTCTACGGCCCGAACGACCTCGGAAAGTCCTCGCTCGCGGCGGCGATCCGGGCCGTCTTGCTCCTGCCGCACGGCTCCTCGGAGGCGGAAAAGTTCGTTCCGTGGCGCGGTGACTTTTCGCCGGAGGTGAAGCTCACCTTCGCCGACGCCGACGACCGCCTCTGGAGGGTCACCAAGTCGTTCGGGGGCAGCCGCGGCGGCTCGTCCTTCCTGGAGTCGTCCAAGGACGGGCGCGACTTCCTGAACGAGACGAAGGGCCGCGAGGTCGACGAGCGCCTGCGCAAGATGCTGGAGTGGGGAGCCCCACTCGCGGGCGCGCGCGCAGGAGCTCCGCGCGGCCTGCCCCAGACCTTCCTCTCCCACGTCCTCCTCGCGGAGCAGACCGACGTCGCCGCGATCCTCGAGGAGAGCCTGGAGATGGACCCGGATCCAGGCGAGTCTGGGCGGCTGCGTCTCACGCGAGCCCTGCAGGGCCTGGCCCGCGACCCGCGGTTCAAGAGACTCCTCGACCAGGCAGAGGCAGAGTGCGACCAGCACTTCAGCCCGACGGGGAAGCTAAAGCGCGGCAAGAGCTCGCCCATGACCCAGGCCGCCGAGCAGGTGACGAGACTGCGCGACGACCTCGATGCCCTCAGCGAGCAGCTGCGGTCAACCGAGGAGGTCGAGAGCCGGTTGAGGGCCCTGCGCGACAGCGTAGGGAACCTAGCGGAGCGGCGCCACGAAGCAGATGAACGGCTGACGAGAGTCCGTCGGTTGGCTGCAGCGCTGCACGGGCTCGACCAGGCAAGGGAGGCGCTCCGGCGCATCGAGGAGGAGCGCGCTCGCGTTGGGGCGAAGGAACAGGAGTTGGGCGCGCTGGTTGCCGCGACGGCCGCACAGGAGGCTTCGCTCACCGAAGCGCGCGCCGCCGAGGACGCCGCGCGTGCAGCGTTTGCCGCGGCGAGGGAGGCCCACGCCGAGGCGACCAGCGAGAAGGCCGCGAGCAAGCGCGCGCTCAAGGTAGCCAAGCTCGAGCAAGCGCTCGCCGCGACCGAAGTCCGGCGCGGCGGCATCGTAGCTCGCCAGAAGGCCGCCGAACACGCTCGCGGCTGCGCCGCGGGCGTGACGAAGCTGGAAGCGCAGAACGCGGAGATCGAAGGCAAGGCGGTCGCTGCTCGTGCGCGGCTCAGCAAGGCGGACCAAGCCCTCGCAGAGGCCCGAGCCCAGCGGGAGCAGCTCCAAGGCCTGCTGGCGTACGGGCGCTGGAGCGAGGCCGCCGAGGCGCTGAGCACGCTCCTCCAGGCCCGCCAGCAAGCCGCGGAGCTACAGGCCAAGGCGCAGGGCGCTAGTCAGGAGGCCGCCCAGCTCCGGTCGGCGGTCGCTGCGCGTTCCCTTCCCGAGGCGGGGACCATCAAGGCGCTCCACGAGCTCCATGGCGAGCTGGAACGAGCGGAGGCCGCCCTCGGAGGGGGCCTGTCGGCGACCATCTCCCTCAGGAAGAGCGGTATCGAGGTGGAGGTCCGCGTTGACGGCGGGGAGCCGAGCCGCGCCGGCGCCGACCTCACCGTCGACGCAAACCGGGCGATCGAGCTCTCGATCGAGGATGTGGCGGAGGTCCGCGTCGTCGCGGGAGATGCCGGCAATCGCAGGCGGGCCGAGGCGCTGCGGCAGCGGTGGAACGCAGAGGCCCAGCCCGTCTTGATCCTGGCCGGCCTCGATTCCGTTGCTGCGCTTTCGGAGGCGCGCGCACATGCCGATGGCACCTTGCGGCAGGCCGAGCAGCTCGACAAGGACGCGCGCCACGACCTCGAGAAGGCTTCGGCGCTCGAATCACGATCCGCCGAGGTCCCGAGACACGAGAGCCGTGTCCGCGAGCTCGAGGCAGCGCTGGAGGGGCGCGATCGCCAGGCGCTTGCCACCATCGTGAAGACGGTCGGCCCCGGCTGGGAGAGCCAGACGGAGAACGCAGCCAAGGACCTGGATCGCGCCGAGATCAAAGCGAGAGCGGACCGCGACGCGGCGTCTGCGGAGCTCGCCGGCCTTGGCGGTCAGATCACGCAAATCACAGCGTCGCTCGCGGCGGCTCGCGAGGAGTCCGAACGGGCGCGCGCCGCGCTGGCAGGCGACCCGGAGGCGCTCCTGAGAACCGTCACCACCGACATCGCTGCACTCGACGTCGAGGCGGGCGGCATCAAGGCGGAGCTGCTCGCGCTGCAGGGCGCGGGGAGCAACGCGGTCAGCGCGGCGAAGTCGAGGATGGACGCCGCCGAGCAGGCACTATCCACCGCAGTCGACGCGACCAAGACAGCTGACACCGCCGCGACCGAGGGGCGCTCCAAGCGTGACCAGGCGCGCGGAGAGCTGGAAGCGCAGAAGAAGCACGCGGAGTCCCTGCCTCTACGCCAGGCCGAAGAGGAAGTACGCGTGCAGCAGGCGACCCTTGCTGCATTGGACGCTCCGGATCCCCCCACAACCGAAGCTGACGTCCAAGCAGCCGAGAAGGCGGCCTCCACCCTCGAAGCGGAGCTGACGGAGAAGAAGGGCGAGCTGCATCAGGTGGAAGGCGAGCTGCTGCGGGTCGGCGGCAAGGTCGCGCGCGACCGGCAGGCACCGCTCCAAGCCGCGCTCGACGAGGCGGCCGACCGGCAGCACACGTTGGAGCTGGATGCCGAGGGCTGGAAGCTTCTTCGCGACACGCTGAAGGATTGCGAAGCCTCGGGCGCGCAGCATCTCGGCAGAGCGCTCGGGGGTGAGGTTGCCCGACGGTTCGGCGAGCTCACCCAAGGCCGCTACGGCGACCTCGACATGAGCCCGCATCTCCGTGTGCAGAACATCGCGGCCGGCGGTGGCCAACGGGCGGTGGACGTTCTGTCCGTCGGTACCCGGGACCAGCTGGCAACGCTCCTGCGCCTCGCGATCGCTGAACGCATCGGGAGCGCGATCATCCTCGACGATCAGCTCGTTCAGAGCGACCAGACTCGGCTGGAGTGGTTCCGCGCGGCCCTGCACCAAGCCGCCGCGCTCGTGCAGGTGGTCGTGCTGACATGCCGCCAAGATGACTACATGAATCCTGCTGGTCAATCTGCAAGCATCAGGCGGATCGATCTCACGGAGAAGATTCGACGCGCGGGCTGAGGGCTAGCCATGCAACTCCACGGAGGCGGTTGACGTGCATCAAGTAGGACTGCTTGGCGCGCAAGCGCGACGCCTCTGAGGAGGGCCCGTGCGTCTCTCTAGACTTACCGTTCGCAATTTTCGCCAATTCGGTGATGGCAATTCCGCTCTACACCTATCCATTAGCAGTGGGCTAACCGCGTTGGTAGGGCGCAATGACAGCGGCAAATCGACGATCATCGATGCCATCAGGTATGCGCTACTCACGCGCGACCAAGAGTACTTCCGTGTCCAGCCGGCGGACTTCCACCTCGACAAAGAAGGGCGGCAGGCCACCGACATCGCGATCTGCTGCAAATTGACTGAGCTCAATGACGACGAGAAGGGCGCATTCGTCGAGTACTTGTCGTACGAGGGCCAAGACGTCAGCCTCATTATCAACTGGACAGCCGCGAGGCTCAGCGAATCGCCTAGCGCTCGACGATGGGTCGACGTAACCGTACGCTCTGGATTGGACGGCTCGGGCCCGACCCTCGAGTCCTCGGTGCGTGAGCTCTTGAGCACCGCCTACCTGAGGCCACTGCGCGATGCTGAACGCGAGATGTCCGCCGGGCGCGGCTCTCGCCTCTCGCAGATTCTCGCAAATGTCCCCGCGATCAAGGATGGCAACTCGTTCGATGCCAGCGTTCTGCCAGAGGACGCCGCCGCGGTGGCCTCTCTGGGGATCGTGGGGCTCACGGACTATCTCCGTTACAGCGTCAGGCAGCACAAGGGCGTTAGCGGCGCCGAACAGGCGATCAATGACCAGTACCTCTCCTCACTGTCCCTCAGTGGCGATCGACTCCTCGGGCGAATCGACATCACGGAAGGGGGAACAGAGAAGGCTCGGCTTCGGCAGATGTTGGAGCGCCTAGAGCTCGCCTTGCTCGAATCCTCGTCCGGAACAGCCAGGGGCCGTTTTGGCCTCGGCTCAAACAACTTGCTATACATGGCCTGTGAGTTGCTCCTCCTTGGCTATGAGCCAGAGGGACTGCCGCTACTCCTTGTCGAAGAGCCAGAGGCACACCTCCATCCTCAGCGGCAACTCAGGCTGGTGGAATTTCTGATGCGCGCCGCATCCGCCAAGACAGAAGACTCGCGCCGTCCTGTCCAGGTAATACTCACCACCCACAGCCCCAACCTCGCCTCAAGGATTCCGCTAGAGAGCCTGCTCTTGCTGGATGGTGGCCGAGCCTTTCCCTTGGCTGATGGCTATACAAGACTCGACCCAAGCGACTACAGATTTCTAGAGCGGTTTCTCGATGTCACCAAGGCCAATCTCTTCTTCGCCCACGCCGTCATAGTCGTTGAAGGTGATGCGGAGGCGATTCTCCTGCCGGTCATTGCGAAGCTCATGGGTCACGACCTCACTGAGCATGGTGTCTCCGTCGTAAACGTCGGCAGCACCGGACTGAGGCGCTTCAGCAGAATCTTCCAACGATCCGACTCAGCCGCAACTCCCCTCTCCGTCCCGATCGCATGTATCGCCGACATGGACGTGATGCCGGACTGCGCACCCGTGATTCTCGGACTGGTGGAGAACAATGACGACCCGAGATGGACAAGCCCGCGTCGCCGCTGGAAGGCCCGTCGTGACTTCATTGCCGGTGACCTGAACCAAGACCAACTCCTCGCTACTAGGCGCGAGCGTCTCGCGGCCGACGATGGACAGTCCGTAAGAACGTTCGTCGCTGACCACTGGACGCTCGAGTACGACCTCGCATATTGCGGCATGCCAGAGGATGTCCACCTCGCCGCATGGCTGGCGAAGCACGACGGGACGGGGAAGGCCGGAAAGGAGGAGCGGGCGGAAATCGAGTCTCTTGCCAGAGCCGACTATGCTGAGCTATTAGCTGCCGCGCAGGGCGACCTCGCTGTGCTATGCACAAGGATCTACCAGCCGTTCCACTCAGGCCATGCTTCGAAGGCTGTGGGAGCTCAGTATCTGGCTGAATTGCTCCTCGCAGCGCACGACAAGCTAACCTTCGACAGAGCATCCTTTACCGCCAACCTTCCCCGATACATCGTTGATGCGATTACGCACGTAGTCGACCCCACCCGAGAGCATCTCTCGCCAAACCCTGCAGAGTAGACGTCGATGCCAGCCGCGCCGCCCCTCCTTCCAGAGATCAGTGACGATGACATCAATTGGGTAAGCGTACTCATGCGGCTGGATGCGCTCGACGCTCCACGGCTGGCATTCTTAACCGCGAGACACACGCTCGACGTATCGGCGTGCCCTGGCAGCGGCAAGACCACGCTAATCGTGGCGAAGCTCGCCATGCTGGCCCGCAACTGGCCGCACCGCACGAAGGGTATTTGCGTCCTGTCCCACACCAACGTGGCACGCGAAGAAGTGCAACGTCGGCTGGGATCAACCGTCGTCGGGCATCGCCTTCTGAACTATCCCCACTTTATCGACACTATTCACGGCTTTGTGAATCGGTTTGCTGCCCTGCCCTGGCTGAGGAGTAACGGCTACCCTTCGCCCACGATCGACGACGAGGTCGCCACTGCACATCGTCGCTCAATTCTCTCCTACAAGGAGCATGTGGCACTGTCCTACTTCTTGGAGCAGAAACATAGCCGCTTCGAGCAGATTCGCATCTGCGCGCGCGACCTAGCCTTCGATCTCGGTGGTAAGCCTTTCCCAGCCGGAGCGAACACCAGCACCTTCAACGCCGCCAGGAAGGCGGTCACAGGTAGCGCGCAAGCCGGCTACTTCTGCCACGATGAAATGTTTGTCTGGGCGCGCGCACTCTTGGCGGACTCGCCAAATGTGGTTCAATGGCTTCGGCGGCGCTTCCCTCTCGTGCTGGTCGACGAGATGCAGGACACGACAGCCGTTCAGAGCGAGCTCCTAAACAAGTTTTTTCCACGAGACTCGGCAGAGACCGTTGTGCAACGCGTAGGAGACCCTAATCAAGCCATCTTCCACGAGCTCGAGCGAGACGACTCGCCCGCCGAGTTTCCAGCGCCGAGCCCGACTCCGCACCTCAGCATCCCAAACAGCTACCGCTTTGGACCTGAGATTGCTGCCCTCGCCTCACCTTTCGCAGTAACTGCTGTCGGAACACAAGGCCTGTGCGGTCACGGCCCGAAGGCAACTCCCGGCACATCGGCGAAGTGCCCCCACACCGTCTTCGTCTTTGCAGATGATTCTACGGCGGGCATCTTGGATGCCTACGGGAGGCTCGTGCTAGAGAGCTTCGACGACCCGACGTTGAGAAAGGCCGACGTGGTGGCCGTTGGCGCGGTCCATCGAGATGAGCCCTCCATCCAGCCTGGGCATGCTCACTATCCAAAGTCAGTGTCACACTACTGGATCGGGTACGCCGCCGAGATCTCCCGGAAGGATCCACACCCCCGAACACTGATCCAGTACGCTCGCGCCGCGCAGCTTGCGGCTCGGGATCGAGGCGACCTCTCCCCGGGTGTCGAGCGGATCAGCCTCGGACTCCTTCGCCTCGCCTGCCGCATCGGAAACGCCGGTCGCCTCAAAGGGAGAAGCCGAACCCATACGATTCTCGTTCATGCGTTGCAGCCAGATCAGACCGCACTAGCTACGTATCGCCGGCTCATCAAGAGGCTTCTGGTGGAGTCGGCACCATTAACCGAGGAAGAGTGGAGCACTATGCGGGTGGACAGCCTAGCCGTCGCCGGGGCGCTCTGCGAGGGCACCGTCGATCGAGGCGCGGCAGATGCTTTCCTGGACTACGTTGTAGGTAGTCCTTCTCCGCCGACGTCCACCCGCCAACCGCGAGCCAACGCTGCGCCAAACTGCTATCGAGTTCGCGTTGGCGAACGGCACGTGGATATCCGCCTCGGGTCGATCCATTCCGTGAAGGGCCAAACCCACCTGGCAACGCTACTGCTGAATACCTATTGGCATGCTCACTCGTCTCGTCAAATGGCGCCTTGGCTTCAGGGGGAGAAGGTCAATCGGAGCAGCGCTGGACAGCAGGATCGGAAGCGTCTCCTGCAGACCTACGTGGCGATGACTCGGCCTAGTCACTTGCTATGCATTGCAGTGAGACGGTCTGCCTTTGGTGAAGGTCAGACTTTCGACCAGCACGTTCAGAGGGTGAGTCAGCGCGGATGGCAAGTCCTCGAAGTTGTTTCGGGGACGCCAGACTCACCTACGTAGCAAGGGCGCCCGGCGCGCTTTGGTCGAATAGTTGCGGCGACGAATTGGGACTTCAAGACGTTCGATGGAACGATGGCAGTGGCGTGAATAGCCACCCCACAAGGGGGCGACCCTTGCAGCACCGTCGTCGCTACCTGGCGTGCTCCCGGATCTTCTGGCGCTCGAACGCCAGGTCCTGGATGACGAAGTCGCGCACGGTCTTGGTCTCGCCGTTCTTCTGGAAGAGGCCTCGCGCGCTTCCTGCGGCAGAGGGTCTCTGAGGAGCGCGTGGGACCCTGCGGTGATTCGGCTATGCGCCGACTCGAGGTCCGAGCCAGGCCGGCACGCCAGGAGGGCTGAACGCTGGCTCGGCTGGTGATCGGCGAATCCTCGCCATTCCATCGGCTTGTTGCCCGGCGGGTCGACCAAGGCCTGGAGGAACGTCCGATGAGCGACTGCCCTCTCGCCAGGAGCTTCGGCGGGGCCAGGAGCGGGAGGGCCGCCCCCGGTGGGGCGGCCCCTGACCAGCGGCTACTCCGCCCGGTGCCGGATCTTGTGGCGCTCGATCTTGAGGTCCTCGACGACGAAGTCGCGCACGGTCTTCGTCTCGCCGTCCTTCTGGTAGGTGCGCTCGCGGAAGTGACCCTTGACCTTCACGCGGTCGCCCTTGCCGACCAGGCGGGAGAGGCGGTTCCAGTCGTCGCAGCGGATCCAGCGGGTGACGTCGTTGCCCTCGGTGTCCTTCTTGCTGACGGCGATCGAGAAGGTCCGGACCTCGCGTTCGGGGGTGGTGAACTCGCGCTCGACCATGTCGTCGATGATCGGGTCGTAGAACTGCTTCGTGACCTGCTTGCCGGGGATGGTGCGGGTCTCCGGGTCTCCGCCGACGTTGCCGTAGAGGGTGATTGCGGTCTGGCTGGTCATCTGCTTTCTCCTTTGGTTGTGGTTTCCGTCCAACACGGACCGGTGGGAGCCCGGGGTGAACGAAGCCCGGCCGACAAGGCAGCGCGCAGCGCTCCGCAGGCTTGGCCTTGCGGCCGGGCGCACCGCGGGCACGGTTTACGGGACGTTGGGCGGGGACCTCGACCGAAGGAGACAGATGACGGGACCGCGCCTCGCACTCTTGACGTCGGTGGGGCTCGAGGACGAAGAGGCACGGGCCGCTCCAGGGTGGGTGGCTGGGCGAGCACGACGCCCCGGAGGAGACGAGGGGCTCGCGCGCAGCCCGGGTGGGGGCACCCTGGAGCGTGGGGCGAGAGGCGTGACAGCGGCCTTTTGGCTGGCGCGACGCTCGCCTGCCCGGGCCTCGGTAGCAGGCTCGCCTCCCGGCAAGCAGGTCAGGGAGCAGTGGCCGATCTCAGCGCGAGTCTCTGGTCCGGCGCTCCCCCGAACGCGAGGTCCTGCCTTCAGCCGTCAGCTCGATGCCGAGGGCAGTCACCGATTTCGCTGCGCCGCTTGGACACCGCCTCCTCCTCGAACGCCCGGCAAGGGTGACCGCGTGAAGGTCGAGGGTGAGAGCGCGCCTGCCGTTTCCCGCTAGACGACGTGCGGCCTTTGCCTCGGGGACCTGACTCGAGCGCCTCCAGCACCGGGGAGTAGAACCCGCGGGGATTCAGGGGCCGACCGCCTTCGCGGGCGGCCGGTAGTAGGCGCTGGCAGGATCTCGGAAGTCGTTCCAGGAGACGGCGCCGCAGGAGGCACAGAATCCGGCGCCCCACCGCGTGTAGTGAGACAACGGATTGACGGGACCGAGTCCCTCCACGTCGACCACGGTGAGCCCGTAGCAACGACGCCCGGCCGCCTCCTCCGCCTCGAAGGCAGCCCCAACCCGGGAGTCGCTCCAACCGCACCAGCCGGGGCCGCCCCAGCGCCCGCCGCTCCGCTCGCCGCAGTGTGGACAGCGGCCCGCCAGGCGTCTCCGGTCGATCTCGAGGAAGCCCGGCGGCGGGAGCAGCTTCGGGCCATGTCGGTCGGCGCCCTCGCCGCGCGGATCGAGGGAGAACGGCGGAACAGGGTAGTCGATCTGCCAGCCCGGAACCAGCGGGTTCCATGCCCATTCGCCGCCCAACACGGCGGGCGGCGCAGGCGACGCCGGCTCGGGGTTGCGGTACTCGATCGAGTGCCCCGGACCGAACCTCCAGGTTCGATGTGGCCAGGCGTCGTCGGTCGCGGCGCGTTCCTTGGTGAGGCAAGGATCGCCAGCCGGCGACGCCGAGCTGAAGAGTCCGAGTTGCTCCAGCATTCGTTCCTCCTTCCGAGTTGCGGCGGTCATCGCGACCCCCCGCCCCCAGTCGCCGCGCGGTAGAGCGCCTGGCCGATGGCGAGCGCCGCGGTGGCGTGCAGACGGTCTTCATCCGAGAGGGCGCCGGCAGCCTCGAGCGCGCCGGCCAGCGAGAGCCCGTCGACCTGCAGCGACGCGGTGATCTTCCGCGCGACGAGATCGAGGGCGGCCTTCTGGAGCGTGTCGGCGTAGTAGGGGTAGATGAGCCGCACCGGCTCCGTCTGCCCGATCCGGTGCGGACGGCCGTTCGCCTGCCGCGTGACGCGGGCGTCGTAGTCCGGACCCTCGAACCAGATCGCGGTGTGGAACGCGGTGAGGTTGTTGAGGCCCGTCTGGACCGCCTTCGGGTGAACCAGGAGCACGCGGCAACCGCCGTCGATGACCTCGTTGAGCCAGCTCTCGCGCACGCCGGTCGGGACCTTTGCGGGATCGAGGAAGGTGGGCGCCTGCTCGAGGTCCTCGGCGATGAGGCGGTGAAGCCGCCGCAGGAAGCCGCGATTGCCGGTGTGACGGAGGAAGACGATCGCCCGCCGGCCAGCGTCGAGCTCGACGCGGAGCTCGGCCAACAGCCAGCGCTCCTTAGGCGAACGCCAACTCGCGGGGAAGGCGACTCCGGTGGCAACCTCTTCTCCCCCGGCCTCGTCTGGATACCGGATGACGAACGGGCCGCACTCCTCGTTCGCGAGGTCGAGATACGACGGCAGCTCGGACATCGCACCCCAGAGGAGGCCGGCACGCTCGGTGCCCCGATCGGCGTGAATCCGGGAGACCAACGCGGCACGCAGGCGGCTGAACTCGGCCAGGAGCTTCGCGTCGAGGAAGTCGTCGGGCGACGTGCGCACCGGGGTCGGCTCCTCGCTGCACGGCGGAAGCTCCTCGTCGAGATCGCCCTTGTGCATCACCAGACCGGTCGGGAGAATGTGCTCCAGGATGTAGAGAGGTAGGACCCCTGGCGCCTCGCCGAGCTGGCGAATCTCGAAGCCGTCGCCGTCGGTGCGATCGCTCTGGCGACCGTAGCTCCGGTTGCCAGGAAGCGGCTTGGCCGCGGTCGGCGTGACGAGGAGCTTCCGGTACCCATACCGGGTGACGAACGAGGGCTTCTCGTCGAGGTCGAATTGCGACCGGAACCGCCGCGAGAGCGCCCAGGCGTTCGCGAAGAGCGAGCTCGCGTAGCCACCCATCAGACTCCCGGTCAGGGCGATCACCGGCACGCGCGGAAGCTGCGCCAAGCGGTGCGCGGCCTTCTGCTGCGCGCTGCCGCTGGTCGAGAACTCGTGGGCCTCGTCGAGGATGACCAGGTCGAACAGTCGGCGCTTCTTGCTCAGGATGTACCGCGCCAGCGGGTAACGTCGCGGTTCGGGCGTGGTCGTGTGGAGCGCGGCGCCGCAACCGGGCTTCGTCGCCCAGGTCGCGCCCGAAAGGAGCATCTCGAGCACGCGGCCGAGGAGCTCGCTGCGGAGATCCTCGTCGGAGTCGGCATCTCGCAGGCGCTCGGCCAATGGCGCGAGCTCCGTGAGCTGCTTCTCCAGCAGCTCGTCGATCGACTGAAGGTAGAGGCGCGGAACCGCCTCGGCGACGCGGCGGGCCGCCAGCTCGCGACAGCGAGCGGCGAACGGCTCGAACGCATCAAGCACCAGAGCCAGGTGCGCGGCAACGCGGAACGGCTCCCAGAACCGGTGCTCCCAGTTCGACAGGCGCAGGAAGTTGGTCTCGACGAGCTCGGCGACCTGGGCAAGCGCGGCCTGCAGCGCGACGCGGCCGGACGGCGAGATCGGAGCAGTCGGCGAATCCTGACGGTAGAACTGAAGAGCTCGCCGGTGCGCGGCGGGGTGAGCTTCCAGGTACGGCAAGAGCCGCTCGCGAAGGGAGCCCGTTAGCGAGCGCTGCAGGACGAGGCCCAGGTCTCGTGCCAGGCGCGCGAACGGATTCGAGGGCACGACCACCTCTCCCTGACAGCGGAGGCGTTGCGCGGCGAAGCTCTCTGGGCTTCCTTCCGGCAGCGGGTGCCCACAGTCGGGGCAGCGCGTGCCGGCCACGCCGGCGATGCTCGATCCGAGCTTGGCGGTCTCGCGGCTCAAGACGTAGATCGCGGCAGGCCGGTCGAGGTCCGAAGGCGCCTGAACGATCTGCACGGGCGCACCCGGAAGAACGGCGCGTGCCTGATCGGTCCAGCTCTGGAGCAGGTGCGGTGGGCAGACGACCAGCATCCTGGACACCGGACGGAGGCGACGCGGAGTGAGGCCGACTCGCACGAGCTCCGTCCTCGTCGCGGCGAAGCGGCTGGGCGCGAGGGCACCGGCGATCGAAAGCGCCACGGTCGACTTCCCGGTGCCAACCTCGGCCAGGAGCTGAGGGTTCTCGCCGAGAGCGAGGAGCTTTAGACCCGCTTGGATCAGCGCCGCCTGCCGCCGGTACGGACGGCGGGCCAGGCTGGGCAGCGCGATCTGGTGTTCGGGGTCGTCGGGATCATGCATCGCCGGGAGTTGCTCGCGGACAAGCCGCACGAGCGACTCGCTGTAGTGCTCGAGGAGGTCGGCGGTATTGAACTCGTCCAGGGACGGTGCCCCGGAGGTCTCGGTCCCCAGCGCCAACTGGTGGAACGTCAGGGTGTCCAGCCGGAGGATGTGGAGGTCGAGACGGGGCTGCTGCACGCAGACCTCGCCGGTCACCTCCCCCTTCTTGTTACGCCGCTGGTCGACGGTCTGGAGAGTGCGGGTGAACGTGCCCTTGGCCAGGAGGTAGGGCAACCAGCTCGAGTCGTTCGGTGCGAGCCGACGACCGTTGAGGAGCCCCGCGGCGAGCGCGAGCGCGATGTGCGCGGGGCGCGGCGGGAGCGCGACCGGAAGCGGCGACCCCAGGAGCTGGCGGGCCTCGCGATCGAAGCCCATCAGAGAGGCGCTCGGCGCGAATAGCTGGGCGTGCGAGAGCAGGTCTTCGACGTCGAGGGCTTGCGCGTGGAGGGTGAGATGCGCATGCGGCAGGCGCACGGTGACTGCGGCCGACCCTTCTCCGCCCTGAAGCACCGGAAGAGCGCTCGCGGTCTCGGCCGCGGCGCGGAGTCTCTGGAGAGTCATGCGATCCGGCGGCACCGACTCGCACCGACGCTCGGCCACGACGACGACCTGCTTGAAGGCAGCGAAGTCGGGATCCGGGAATCGCCAGGCCTGGACATTGGTGTAGCGCGAGGCGAGATGCTCGGCCGATGCCGCGAGCGCGGTGTGGGGGACGACGAAGAGGAGCGCCCCGCCCGGGGCGAGCGCGTCGGTGAAGCGCGCGAGAAAGCGTTGCTCGAGGCGTCGGTGCTCGCGGTCCGTGTCGTACGGTGGATTGAGAAAGAGGACGGACGCCCCCGGGCTCGCAGCGATGCCGAAGGTCAGCGCGTCACCGCTCCGTGCGCCGCCGTGCGGCAGGCGCCGGCTCAGGGCCTCGGCGCGGGTCGCTTCGAGCTCGATCGCCTGGCAGTAGCGGGCTGCCTCTGCGGGCGCGACGTCGAGGACCGCGGCGGTAAGCGCCACGAGCGCGGAGCCGGTCCCCGCGCAGGGGTCGAAGAAGACCGGTCGGTCGTACCGTTCGCGCTCGAGCGCGACGAGGGACGCGATCGCCGGAACGAGGTGTTCCGGGGTGGGAAAGTAGCCAGCGATGGCCTGGGACTCGGGGCGTGCCATGAAGCGGTCTCCTCTCTTAGGCAGTCAGGAAGTTGAAAACGAGCTGGGACGCGAAGCTCGGGATGGGTGGTCGGAGAGCGGGAGCCAGATGCCGCGGCAGGAGCTTCGCGGTCGCGCACGCCAGGAAGTCGGCGAAGGCCCGCTTCGGCACGTCGCAGAGGACCGGTGCGGCAAGGCCGAGGGCTTCAATGCCGTCGAACGTGAAGGCCTGGCGGTTGTCGCCGGTTTCGGTCCAGGGCTCCTCCAGCGCCATCCCGAAGAGCCCGTGGTGGAACTCCGGGTCGTTCGCGATGGGCAGCGGCGTGCGCGCGTCCAAGCGCGCGACGAAGGCCATCGCGAGAGCGTGGTCGCGTGCGAGGGAGCCGAACTCGGGAGCCAGCAGCTCCTCCTGGCGGTCGAGCCACCAACGGGGCGGCGCGCTGATGAACCGCAGGGCGTCGTGCTCCTGGACCCCTGGCTGGAGGTGGAAGAAATCGGGCAGGTAGGCGACGGCGAGCGTCTGCCCGGTCGCCGGCGAGGTCAGCTGGTACTTGTAGCCGAGCGAGCGCAGCAGCTCGAAGCGCCGGTCGGTGGTCGCCGCGGCAAGGCCGGCCCGCAGGTTGGCGGTGAAGGCCCGCACCGCGCTCGAGCTCCCGGCGTAGGCCAGGAGCACCGGTCGCACCGTCCCGTTCCCAGCGGGCGGGCACAGCCCCGTCGCCTGGATCGAGGCCACGCAGTGGACGGTGAACGTCCGCCCCTTCGGATCATCCTTCTTGCCAATCGTGAGATATGGAAAGTGCATCGCGCCTCCCGGTGTCGCTGTCGCCGTCGAGCGCCAAGACGGGCGGCCGTGAGGCGCGAGGCGCAAGGCCAGCGCGTAGCGCTGCCCGCAGGGTTGCCTTGCGCCTCGCGCAGGCCGTGCGACGCTGCGCGCGCTGACGGGGGCGGCGATGCCGGGAGGTGGGTGGGACTAAGGTGCTTCTACCGTGAGCAGCCCTGGTGAGCACGACGCCCCGGAGGAAACGAGGGGCTCGCGCGGAGCGAGGGCGGAGGGGCGCAACGGGAGTCCGCGAGCGGCGTGACAGCGGTCTTCAGCTGGCGCGCTGCTCGCTCGGCCTGGAGTCGCCGCGGGCGGCGCCTTCAGCCACTCTCGCGGCTACGGTTCAGCTCGTTGGGCGCCGTTGCGCTGCGGAGTCAGAAGGCTCCGCGCTGACGGAGCGAGACGAAGGCTGGGGCTTCTCCGATGATGATGTGGTCGAGGACCCGGACCCCAACGACCTCCCCCGCCTCCGCCATCCGGCGGGTGAAGGCGAGATCCTCGGCACTGGGCGAGGGGTCCCCACTTGGGTGGTTGTGGAATAGAAGTATGCCGGCGGCGTTCGAGAGCAGCGCGGCGGTCAGGATGCCGCGAGGCTCGACGGCGGCGCGGGTCAGCGTCCCGATGTAGGCGAGCTGATGGCCGATCGCGCGGTTGCGCGTGTCGAGGAACAGCGCGCCCATGACCTCGCGGTCCCAGGACGACAGGATGGTGTGGAGGAATCTGGCGGCTGCTGCGGGGTCGCCGCAGTGCTCGGGCGACTCGTACGGGGTGGCCTCTTCTCGGACCAGGGCTACGCGGTAGCGGGCGATGGTCTCCGGCTCGAAGCCCGGCTCACCGGGCTCGACGAAGTTGAGGCGGTTCTGGGGCTGGGGGTCTCGGCTCTCGCGGTTGGGTGTCGTTCGGCGCATGCCCACCCGAGATGTAGCCGCGCAGCGGCGCGACAAGGCTGGCCGCAGGCCACCCGAAGGGCTCGGCCTTGCGGGCCGCGAGCAGCGGAATCGAATGTGGGGCGCCGATGGACGACACCGGGCCGGGAGAGGGCGAACTAGCAGACATCCTCTCGACTTGGTCCCGTGGCGTTCATCAGTGGCGTGATTCCGACGCGCAGACCTTCTTCTATAATCAATGAAAGCTGAAACGGGCACATTTCGGCGCGTCGGTACCCTTGGGGTCCCTGGCTCGCGAGAAGTGTAGGGACCGGTTGAGACTCGGCAGCCCGCGCCCTGATCAGCTCCACTCGCCACTACCGGTCACGCGAAATGGTGCAAACCCTAACCAGATCGCCGTCCTATTGCGCTGCCGACTCGGGCAGCTTCCGCTCGACACACAGCCAGGGGCGCATCTTTGCCTCGCACCCCATGGCCCCCCGGTTGTCCCACCGGCTAGAAATGCAGAGCCCAGCCTGAGTTCTCATCAATGCGCATAGTCGTCTTCTCCTTGGGCCCAATCTTCCCTGCTCTCGTTCACGGTGGTTCCCAGAAGACACTTGGAGCCGTCTTGCGCCATCTAGGCGACGGTGGGCATGAGTGCACCGTCTTCTGCACACGGCGTACCGACAACAGCGCCCCTTTCAAGCTCCATCCGCTGGTCGAAGTTCACCCAGTCCTCGGCTTCAAGCAGACATACCCGGAGCCCTACTACACTGCGGTCTACCGACTTCGCGATGTCATCACAACACTCAGGCGCGCTCTGGATCGCGCTGACGTTCTCTATGTTCACGACGGAGAGCTGCTGTTTCATTTCCTCTATGAAGACATCCCCGCCGTCATCGCACTTCAAGACTTTGTTTATCCAGACACGCTTGGGGGCGCCTTCGGTTTCCGCCGTGACCATCTAGTTCTGCCCTCCACCTATCTCCGGGCATGTGTGACAGCGATCTTCGCCGACTTCCGGAAACTAGCGCCATCGAACGTATCTGTCGTCCCGAACGGCTTTGACCTCGACGACCTTCGACCTACCGAGCCTGAACCCGTTCGGCGCGCGCTGCGACTTCGTGGGGACGAGTTGCTGGTCCTTCATCCCCACCGCCCCGACCCGCGCAAGGGCCTCACCGAAGCCATTGCCACACTCTCCCTCTGCAAGAGCTACCTGCCCGAGAGTGCGATGCGGCGAGTGCGACTGGCAGTCCCGATCTGGATGGACTCTGCCATTGCTCCTGGCAGCAGCCATGTCTATCAGGGGCTCTACAAGGACGCAGAGGAGCAGGCCGCCGCGCTCGGGATGCCAGACCTTCTTGTTTTGCATCCTTGGCTGGCGCCCGATTTGATGCCTGCCTACTACTCGCTGGGCCGGGCCACTCTTTCCATTGGCAACTTCATTGAATCCTTCGGAAACGTCGCGGTCGAGTCGGAGCTCTGCGGGACGCCAGCAATTGTGTCGCGCGTGGGCGCTCAGCGCGACATTCTCCCCGACGAGCTGGTCTCCAAGATTCCTTACGGTCGCCTAGACCAAACTGCCGAAGTGCTGGCTGGGCATTTGCTTTCACCTAGGCAACAGCGAGCCGATGTTCGTGACTATGTTTCACGGCACTATTCTCTGCGTCAGATGGTCGAGGGGTACGCCAATACCATCACCACGGCCACGCGAACACCCGCGGCTCTCGAACTACCCGTCCGCGCCAACTCATCAAGTGACCTGCTCCTCACGCCACCGTGGTGCGAGTACTCTCAGGCCGGCTACTACAACGACTACGAGTACGGGTACTGCAGGGATTCCCGATTGCTCGATGTCCTGTCTCGGCATTCCACACCCGTTTGTGTCGCAGAACTACTGGCCGCGGGAATAGACGACGAGCAGCTCGGCCGCTGGGTGCGCGATGGCCATCTTCTCAGGACACCCGCGAATGAGGAGCCGCCCGCTTGAGCGACACAGTGGCGACACCTTCGGTGCTCTTCCGGTGGTCGTTGTGGAACCCGACGCCCGAATCCGTCTTCATGCTCTCCCACAGTATCGGCACAGTTAGGGCCTTCTTCAAGGACAAGGCGACTTGCGTTGTCCATACGGACAACGCCGCTGCCGTCGAAGCCAATCTCCTCGCTCCCGCTCTTGTGCGCGACTACTCCAGTCATTCTCAACGACAGTTTTGCGATTCGCGCAGCACGTGGATGAAGTGGGCGCCGTGCGGGCGTCTGGACGCGAGCCTGGCGGAAGTGCATCTGGATGCGGATGTATTTCTTGTTAGCGAGCCACACGAGCTGCGCTCTTTTCTCCGCACATCGTCTCCCCACCTTCTTCTCGCCGCGCAGGAGGAGTTCGTCGCACTCTGGCCCTATGGGACGTTTGGCCCTCAGCTTCCTACTCCCTTCGTCCCGATAAACGCCGGCATTGTCGGCCAAAGGGCTGGCGTAGACATCTCGATAGATCTGTGGGCCCTCTACAACGCCTGGATTTCACGGGCAGAAAGTGAGGGGTATCTCTACCACGACGAACAAGGGGCAGTGGCACTTCTCCTTCAGGCATACTGTCGCCGTTCCGAGGTAATGCTCCTCGATCCCGCACACTACAGAGTTGTTTGTCCTCTCAACTCAACCCCGGTCGAGACGCTGGCCGGCATCAAGGCCCTACACGCCACGTACCCCCAACACCCAGCCTTCTGGCGCTTTCTTCCAGAGATCGCAGCAGTGAGCGGCTTGAACGCAGAGCCCCCACCTTGGCGCGCCGACGGGCGGTGAGTAGATGAGATCCTGTGCTTTCATGGTCGTGCGTGACGAACTCCCCCTTATCGAGGCGAACGTTAGGTGGCACCTCGAGTTGGGGATCGAGGGCTTGGTAATAGTCGACCACGCCTCCACTGACGGGACCTCGGCGATCCTGGCGGACATCGCTCAGGACGCGCGGGTTAAGGTGCTCTATGAACCTGCCCTGGCCTTCGACCACGAGGAGTATGCCAATCGCGCACTCAACCTCGCGGTTGACATCTGGAACCCAGAGTGGCTCTTCCCGCTGGATGCAGACGAGTTTCTCCGTCTCTCCAGACCGCTCCCTGATTTCCTAGACGCCCTCGAGCGCGGCGGCATCTCCTATGCCTCCATTGGGTGGCTGAACGCCCTACCGTCTCTGAGGTCGAGCGGGCAGTCCGTCTTTGAGACTGTACGCTTCTTCGAGCCATGGCCGGAGCGCTCCTGGGAACAGGAAGGCCACTTCCGCAAGAGCTTCTGCCGAACTCACGATGGAATCGCAGTCGTAGTTGGTGGCCACTACTTTCGCAGGGAGAATAGTCCAGCATTCTTCGCTGGTTCGGCTCAGTCCCCCGTACCTCTGCCCGCAACACTGGCGTGCCTGCTTCACTTCGAGAGGCGCGACACGCCACTCTCACTCCTCACAAAATGGCGAAACCAGGCCGATCACCTCGTCGAACCAGGCTATCCCGCCAATGCGCCGTGGACAGAGAAGCTTCAGCGCTTGCGCGAGCTGTCGGCTCGTTACGCCGGCGACATCGCTGGCCTCGAAGCGGATTGGTTCGAGGGCGACAGAACGTTCTGGGGAACAGTTGTTCCACCCGAGCGAATTCAGGTTTGCACAACACTAAGGGACTGGCATGAGCGCTCCGCCCACTAGTTCGACACCTGCCGGCGCCTCCCCATCGCGCGCCGCCAGCTCACCAGCCCTCCCGTCTGATGTCTTCGTCTCACCAACCTGCCCATGGGAAGACCTCTGCAGCGCCGTTCTCGCTATCAGATCCCTTCGGCGACGCACTCATCGCGGCGCCAATCTTCGCTTCTTCCTCCCGCAAGGCTGGCGCGTTCGCTTGGAGGAGAGCCTCTATGAGGCCTTTCGCGAAAGCCAGGTGGGAGGGGCGACGGAGTTCCTCGAATCACTCGACACCGAGAGTTCGTGCGTGCCGCTAACCTACTCGACGCCTTTTGCAGTTCGACGAACCCCGAAGCTGCTCTCTGAAAACCCGCCCGAGCCCTTGTTGGCTATCGGGGGTCCGGAAGAACTGCTGATCTCTCTTGATTTGGGGGACGTCCGCACCGACCCGGAGGTCGCCAGCTTGCTCTCCAATAGAGGCCGACTCCAATGCTGGCGTAATCGCTTCCAGGGTCGGCGGGCTTTCGTCATCGGGAACGGCCCTAGTCTCCGGGGTACCAATCTCCGCGCTCTCGCTGGCGAGTTCACGCTTGGAAGCAATGGTCTATTTCTCCTTGACCGCAGCTACTTCTTCAGGCCGACTTTTTATGTCGTCGAAGACAGGCTCGTCGCCGAGGACAGGCAGCGGGAGATTCAGGCCTATGAAGGCGCGATTAAATTCTTCCCGTGGGATCAACGCGATCGCCTTCTTGGCGACGCATACCTTCCTGTCATCCGCTCCTACGCGCCCTATCCGCAGTTCTCCGTGGACATCGCCAGTGAAGTCTTCACAGGCTGGTCCGTAACATACCTCTTGCTCCAGCTCGCGTACTTCGCTGGCGCGAGAGCTGTCTATCTGGTTGGCGTCGACGGCACCTATCCGGCTCACCACGGAGCGACACTCGAATCAGTGGTGGTAGCTGAAGGGCCTGACACGAATCACTTCGACCCGGAGTACTTCGGCAAAGGGAGGCGCTACCATCAACCGCAGCGCGCTCGAGTCGAGGCTGCGTACGAATGCGCCAGAGGCGCTTTTGAGGCGGCCGGCGGTGGCGTCTGGAACGCCACTGTTGGCGGCGAGCTCGAGGTGTTTCCCCGCGTCCCGCTCTCGCACCTCGTTCCCGAGGCAGTATTGTGAACAGGGCAGCCATCGCGCTGGTCCCAGCACGGCGCGGTAGCGTCCGAGTGCCAGCCAAGAACACCCGCCCATTTTTTGAGGAGCTCTCTCTCCTTCAGCTGAAGATCCTGGCACTCCAGCGTTGTTCGTTGGTCACACGGATCGTCGTTTCCTCAGATGATGACGTTGCGCTGGAGCAAGCAGCGTCGCTTGGTGCGGAGCCGCGACCCCGTCACCCGCGCCTCTGCGGTGAGCACGTCGAGATCAGAGAGCTCTTCGAGGCCGTACTGGCCGACTTTCAGCACGTCGCGGTCTATTGGGCACATCCAACCTCTCCCTTCGTTCTTCCAGGCACAATCGACCGCGCCATCGGACAGGTTCTGCAAGATAGCGACGTCTGCGTTCTCGGCGTTCAGCGGTGCCAGGATTTCACGTGGTCGGCGCCAGATGCACCGAACTACAATCCGAGTCGGCAGCCTCGCAGTCAGGATCTTCCGCCGCAGTGGCGCGTCACCGGTGGAGTTCACGTTGCCACTGGCCTCAACTTCACACGCCACGGCTCTCTCGCCTTCAAGCCCGTGAGCTTCCTTGAGCTTTCCTATCCGGAGGCTCTCGATATTGATACCGAGGATGAGTGGCTGTTCTGCCAACGCATCGCGCCCGTCGTTGTCGCTGACGTTATTGGTGCGCCAGCGCGGTGAAGGACACCCCGCGACTCTGCATTGTGCGCCGCGGCCACATGGGCGACGTGCTCCTAACAGAGCCTATTGCCAGTGCTCTCCGGCCGCGCTACGCGAGCATTTCATTGTGCTCTGAATACGTTCAAGCTGGCCGGCTGTTGGATGTCTACGATGAAGTCCTGCCGTACTCTCGGTACGTGGCCAACGACCTGGGGGAGTTCGACGAGACACTAGTGCTTGTTTACGAGACCTTTCCCGGCTGCAATCACTTGGACGGATACGCGCGCTTCGCCGGCGTAGAGCCTCGTTACCGGACCCCCCGGGTTCGCCGGGGTTCCCAACGCATGCGCTCCGGCCCATATGGCCTTATCGCGCCTGACACAAGCAGCTTCGTCCGACTGATGAGGCAGTGGCCGCGCGAACGATTTCTAGACCTACGGGACCAGCTCGAAGACGCCCTGGACATGCCCTTTGTCTTACTTGAGCCCCACCATACCTTCTCCGAGATGGTAGGTCTTTGCGAACACTCCTCATGCTTCGTCGGCAACGACTCCGGGCCCGCGATTCTCAGTCAATGCTTCGGCCGCGAGACTTTCGTTATCTTCGGTGCTACCCACCCCTCGCTCGTTCTGCTTGATCCATGCGCAATCCCCATCATGTCCGATGTCGGCTGCAATGGCTGCAAGCACTTCGCTCGACACACGGACATCGAGTGCAACACGCCGCTATGCCTTGAGTCGCTCACCGTAGAAATGGTGCGGGACTCAGTACTTGTTGCGCGCCGCGCTCTCGCTCTCGGCGAGCGAGGGGCCGTCTGACGCGTGCTTTAGTCATCTGCTAAGCCGACAATCAGAGGCCTTCCAGGGTGTCCAGAACATAGTGCGCAACCGCTTCTGGGCTGAACGCTCGCTCCCAGTGGGAGATGGCTCGATTCGCCGCGTCCGGGGGAATACGCGACTCCTTCTCCAAGGGCAACAGGTGCCCGACCAACGGCCCAAGCATCCGCCAGTCCGTGACGGGGTGGTATTCAGCCGCGAGGTAGAAGGGTTGGCGAGGCTGCCTTTCGGCAATCACGACGCAGCCATGCTGGAGGGCCTCGGTGAATCGGAAGGTCTCTACGGCCCCGCCAGCTGGACACAGGGCTATCTTGGAATCCGCAAGGGTCTGGGAGTACTCAACGGCGCTGAGGCCACCACGAAAGCGCTCCGTGGGCGTGAACGCAATACGCAGGTCGCGCCGACTAGCCTGCAGCTCAGCGAAGTTCGCCACAAAGTCCCAGCGGCGGTCACGTACATTCCCCATGAAGGCGACGTCCAGTCGTCTGCTCGGCGTGGGCCGAAGAACTGGCGGAGCGGAAATCAGACTGGGAAGTGGCAGCGGAAAGACGTTCCGGCTTTCCGAGGACGAATCGGGGCTGTGGTAGTTGCGAAAGAGCGCTCGAACCGCGCCCGTGTACGCGGGAGGCCGCGAACGCTCATCGCTCTTGAGGATGACTACCACGCGAGCGCCCACCTTTGGCAAATCCTCGACGAGCTCAGTCACGATGAACTGCCAGTCGAGACTCGGCCTGGAGCGGACAAGCTCAGCGAACACTCGATCGTAATGCCAGCGCTCGATCGAGTTGCAGTCGCTCCACGGAACCAGTGTGTCGACAGCCGGAGCGTACAGAATCTCGAGCATTGGTTAGACTCTAGTCGGACCTCAACCTTGTGACGCACTCAGCTCCGCATGGCGGTGTCTCAATCCCCGATGGGTCGGCTGTGGCGCTATTCGTCTATCGCCGCCCGGAGCTTGCGCGCCAAGCTCTGGCGGCTATTCGACGCCACCAGCCGTCTCGCCTGTACTTTATCGCCGACGGCGAACGGGAGCCTTCCGAGGCCGCAGCCTGCCTCCAGAGTCAACGCCTCGTTGAGGAGGTGGACTGGCCCTGCCGGGTCCGCAGCAATTTCGCGCAAGCGCATCTGGGCTGCGCTCGCCGGATCGCAAGCGGCGTGTCTTGGGTGCTAGAGCACGAGCAAAGCGCGATCTTTCTGGAGGAGGACTGCGTTGCCGATGCTTCGTTCTTCCCCTATTGCGAGGAACTCCTGGCCCGCTTCGAAGACCAAGAGCGGGTAATGATGATCACTGGCTTCAACCTGCTCGGAAGCTGGCGGCCTGCCGAGGCCAGCTATTCCTTCTCTCATTTGGGCAGTTCCTGGGGTTGGGCTACTTGGCGTCGAGCATGGAGGTACTTCGATGCGAGCCTGGCATCCTGGAGGACTGACCAAAGGACCCTTGAGCAGCTAGGGAAGCTGTTGGGAGATGAGGAGATCTTCGCCGAACGAGCCCGCCTTTTCGACCTCGTTGCGGCGTCCCAATTGGATTCTTGGGCTGTGCCATGGAACCTCGCGTGCCTTCGTCGGAGTGGATGCTGCGCTGTTCCGTCGGTGAACCTGATTGAGAATCGTGGATTTGGACTGGACGCTACGCATCACAGGGCTGCCGATGATCCGAACGCTGGGGTCCCGAGCTCTCGACTTGGCTTTCCGCTGCGGCACCCTCAAGAAATCGTCGTGGATCGTGATCTTGATCGAAGATGGCATCGAAGGGCATGTGGTCTGGACTAGACGAGTGGTCGCCGCTCAGTGGCCGGGAGCTACGCCCCCTGTGAGGAGCCTGGGCGCATGAATCTCTCAGTCGCGTGCGCGGATGTCGGGTCAGAAGTGAAGGGAAACTTCGGCTGGGCGATCTGTGACTTGCCCGGTGCCGCTGAGGAGGTACCAGACAGCGGCTCGATCCGGGCGTTCACTGACGCGGTCCTGGCGAGGCTTCGATCGGGACGATCTGTGGCCCTCGGGTTCGAGTGCCCGCTCTTTGTCCCGCTCCGCGCCGAGCCATCGGAGCTGATGCGCGCACGGGCTGGAGAGAAGGACCGCCCATGGTCGGCTGGGGCAGGGTGCGGCTCACTCGCGACCGGGCTCGTACAAGCCGCTTGGGTCTTGGATCACATTCGGAGGGCGCTTCCGCGCGAGCCTAGCGTCTACTTCAACTGGCCCGACTTCGAGAAGCACAAAGGAGGCCTGTTTCTCTGGGAGGCTTTCGTCTCCGGGGCTGCGAAGTCCGACACGCACCGTGGCGACGCAGGCCTCGCTGTCAACGCCTTCGTCAAGTCATTGCCCAACCCGGCAGGCGCGAACATCATCGCGGAACCATCCGTCTACTCCCTAATCGGTGCCGCACTGCTCCGGACCGGCTGGTCCGTTCCCGTGTCCCTGCTATCGGAGTCGTGCTTGGTTCTTCCTGTCCGATAAGCGCCGGGGCCATCTGCCGGCGTCGCCTGACGCTGGGGCTCAGCCCGCAGCGTGCCGCTGGCGGCTGACTTCTGCGTCGAGAACGCGAACTGAGCTCGAGAGGAACGTCGCCACGCCGTTCTCGCGCCCGAAGTCGATGAGGTCGACCTTTCCAGCGCGAACGCTCCGCACGACGAACGGACCGGCGCCAGCGAGGGTCAAGACAAGGTCGCCCAGTCGTGGTGGCCGATCGAGCTTCCGTGCAGCCAGCGGGTTGGCGAACGTTGCGCCCAGCTGCAAGAGCGCATCAAGCCAGCCGCGAGCGTCGGTCCCCGGGAATGGAGCTGCCTCCAAGAACTCGAGCAGTCGAGCCTGATTGCATCGAGAAGCATGCGCTCCGATGATGCAGGCGCACGCGAGGCGATCAGCCTCCACGCTTGCCGACTCAGGCTCCTCGGGGTCCTCCTCGAGCGTAAGGTCCGTCGGACCGAAACCTGTCAGCCACGCAAGCCAAGTCATCCACTCGATCAGGCCCTGCTGCTCTGCGAAGGGTGCTCCTGCCTCGACCGTCGATCGGTCGACGAGGCCGGTTGCGGCGGTGAGCAGTCGCGGCGTCGCAGCCAGGACGAACTCTTCCGCCGCCTCGCGATCGACGAACTCGGCTCGCACCGAGCGCCAGCGGTCCTGATCTTCGACTCTCCGGACAGCCTCGAGCACACCCAATACTGCGGCAGCCTCGATCACGACCGGCAAGGCTTCGCTTCCTTCTTCGATCCTTCGCCGGAGACGCTTGAGAAGTGTCCGGCTCTTCCGATGCCACGCCTCTGCAATGGTCCGGTCAGAGGGCAGCTGCTCCGCGAAGTCCTCGTTCTCACTGTCGACCAGCTCGACTTCCGAACGCCCGCCGGCAGATGGCTCATGGGCGAGGTTCTGCCAGAGCTTCCGCAAGAGGAAGTCGAGAAGTAGGCCCAGATCGCCCTCGGCTAGGTGCCGACGGTCGTGGATCTGCCCCGCCTTCAGTGTTTCGACGAGGACGACGGTCGGACCCTCCTTCCGACCTCCTTTGGGCTCCTTGGACTCCTCCTTGGAACGGCCGGCGACGACTCGTACGGCAGGGGCTTCGAAGATTACCTTCTCCACCAGACGCAGCAGGCCCTCCAACTGGGAGGCATCACCGCTGAGGCCGCTCAGCGCCTCACGGACTCGTCTTTGCGAGGACGACAAGGCCGCCTCCCGCAGGAGTTCCGGATGATGGACGAACCCGTAGCGAATCTGGCCGTCGACGGTTGCTTCGAGGGAGCTTGCATCGTGGGCACGCTCCTCAACGTCGACGACCATGCCTCCAGGCGTCTTTCTCGTGCGCGACTTGAGCTCAGCCCCGCGGGAGTCGCGAACCACCACGGCGCTGCTCGCGCGGAAGGTGCCTTCGATGTGAATCGTCGATTCCTGACAGACCCCCACGAGGAGCCCGCTAGAGTCCGCGGGCTCACCCTTTGGTTCTGGACGAGCACGTAGCTTCGAGAGTACGCGTTCCTCGAGCGGATCCTGGTCGCAAAGTTGGACCAAGCCCAAGTCGTCCGGATGGCTCGCCGGGAGCCTCCGCACGACCACGATCTCGGCATTTCGCGAGCCCGCGGGAGCCAGCCAGGCGCGAGCGGTCGGGTTGGCACTTCCCGTAATCAGAATTCGCTCTGACTTGCCCTCGATCAGGATCGCCTTTCCGTGAAGGAATCCTCGTCCCTTGTGGCCTGGGCTCAGGTCGTGGGCGTCGACGACTCGAAGGCCGCTTGGTAGCGCCTTCATGTCGCCCGGAAAGTGGGCGGACTTTGGGTCCAGGCCCACGACCAAGCTCCGGGGGCCGAGATCGTCTTGGAGACGCTTCAGGAACGAAAGGCCCTGGTCAAAGTAGGGACCCAGTACGACGATTCTCTTTGCCGATTCAGGCAGGAGGCTTCTTACTCGCTGCCAAAGGGAGGGGCCTGTCGGGCGCGCTCCAACCACCGTAGTCGAGATCCGTTCCGGCACCGGCCCTGCGTACGCCGCGCAGAGCTTCCCAAAGTCCTCGATGACGGTCCGCAGAGCAAGCGGAAGATCGACCGCCCATGCTTTGCAGAACTCGATGGCCTCGATGAGCGCTGCGGCCCCTTCCCGGTCCTTGGGCCCCGTGATTTCAATGATGTTCGTGAGCTCGCGGTTCTGAATGAAGCCGGACATGGTGAGGTTGTGGCTGCCGATGAATAACCGCGCTCGCTTCGGCCCCACCAGGAGGAGGATCTTGGGGTGGAAAGCGCCGCCGCATCCGATCGGCAGCAACGCATACCGTCGCCCCGCCGTCTGAGGCCGACGCGTTTTCTCCGCGAGCTCGCTTGCCAACTGCGCCCGATCGCTCATCGCGACGAGGTAGTGGCAACCCGTCGCCCGCAGGCGCGGGAAGACAACCTCCTCGACGAATGGGAGATAAGAATTGAAGCTGGTGAGCAGTCCGGCCTCGAACCCAGCACCCGCCTGGAGCTCATCGAGCAGCGAGACCGGCCGACGGATCGTGTCAGCCACCGAGCTGCTCCCGGAGCTTGCGGCCCATCGGCGAGATCCTCGCGACCCACTCACCCGAGAACTGCGTCACTTCCTCACTCGTAGCTGCAGGCCGTTCCCACGTCGCCAGCCCAAGGTCTGCGAGGAACTGAACTGCCCGATTCAAGCGCGAGGCAGTGAAGCCAGGAAGGGGTGCCTCCGTGCTGGGCCGCCTCTTAACGCCCTCGTCCGTCACATACACCAAGAACTTGTCTCTCGACTCGTAGTGCATCTTGCGAAGGGCTACGCGCAGGTGCGCTTCGAGGCCCCAGTCGGTCGCAAGCACGGCCGCCCACTCGGCAAGCGAGAGGGCCTGCCACTCACCTTCGAGCTTGAGGTGAAAGCTGGCGAGATTGAGGGGGTAGTCGTTCAGGTAGTCCGGCGGAATCGCAATCTCTCGATACGGCTGCGGCTCCATGTGACGCGCAGCGAGAGCAGTAAGAGTGTCGAGGGCTGCTCGCAAGCAAGCTTCGACGTCCCCACTCCGCGCCTCACTCCGAATATCGAAGGAGCGGAGGAACTCGTGCTCGGGAGCCTCCCACTCCGACAGCGGGGGGAGAGACGCCGCTCTGGCTCGGATAGCGTCAGACAGTTTCCGGCCGGACTCCTTCCCGAGCGCCCCCTTGACCGCCCGCGAGACGAGTGCCCCAACCGCCCGAGTGCTCTCGGCTTGGCCACCCTCTTCGTCGAGCAGCTTGAGCGCGGCCCAGAAGACGCCAAGGATGCCAATCGAAAGTTCGTCGTTACGCTCATAGGTAGCCCAGGAGCGCGCAACCGCCTGCCAGGGCTCGGGAACTGGCCAAGCCGTTCCGTCGTCGATCGCGCCGGTAAGGCAAGCCGCTCGGAAAGCGGCGTCGAGGGGCGCGGACCCGAGGCGGTCACGGCACGCGGCGAGATCCAGCAAGAGCAAGAGTGTTTGCCTGCGGAGGTCGTCGGGAGGAGTTCGTTCGCGCGTTCGCCCGAACAGCAGGTCGATGAGAAGTTCACGTTCAGGAACATGACCCGCGAGGTGGCAGGGGCAGAAGCTCGCTAGCCGGTCGAGCTCCCGCTCGTCGACCGTCCCCCGCTTGACGACCTTCAAGAAGGCCTTACGGTCAACCCGGCTGTCAAGCGCTTGCGCGAGTGGAACCCCGATGTCGTCCGAGTATTCGAACTTCACTCCCGAACGTTGAAGGACTCCTAGCTCACGAAGTGGACCGAGGTAGTACTGCCCTAAACCTCCGGCCTCGTGCTGGAAGTACGAATCCGGGTTCTCAGAGCGAGGTGCGGCGAGCTCTCCCAACGGGATCGGCCTTACTGCTTCCGCTCGGAGGGCCGGCGCCAGCGTGTTGCGACCGACTAGCCCGCGGCTGTGGAGCACCACGTCTTCGCTCAGTGCCTGGGAATGCCGCTCCGCAATGAGTGTGAGCAGGCACTCTGCCCGCCGCAAGACGCGAATGAAGTCGAGTTCGCCCCAGTCTCCTTCCTGGTCGAATGCCCAAGCCACCCAGGGGTAGAAGGAGTAGTTCGAGACGCGATCGGTAACGACGGTTAGGCCAGGGAGAAGCGTCGAGAAGATCCTGACGGGCGTCTGCTGGATGCCTAGGTGGTCGACACCCCCGGCCTTGAAAGGCGGTTTGAGCCAGGCGGTCTTGGCATCCATCAGCCGCGGGCACGCGAAGTCGAGATAGACAGGTGTTGATTCTAGGCGGAGCTGATGCCGTCCTCAACAGGCCCACTCCGACGGAGCGCCTCGCAATCAAGGGACGGGAGACGATAGGAGCGCGAACAGACTCTCTACGAGGTCCTGATCGCCGCCCGGGCTCCCGCCGATGCGCTCAATCAGCTGCCGCAGCTGCAACGACGTCAGCCTCACCATGTAGCGTGGCTCTTCCATCGGATCTGGCGCGTCAGCGAGACTGCCGCGCTGCACGGCAGTTGTATCGTCCCTGTCTGCTGCTGGAGCGACGGGATTCCCCGAGGATCCTTCCGTGCCTTCCTTGTCCCTCCTGCGATCGAGCCTGACTACCTCAGAGTGGCTTATCGGCTCCTTCTTCTTCCTGGCTCGACGGAGGAGTCGATCCTGCTCACCGCGATCGAGTCTGCCGAACATCCGCGCCGTCTCCGGATTGCCGAGCAAGCCATCATCCAGTGCCGCCCGAAACGGCCCCTCAGCCTTCAGGAGCGCCAGGTACTTCGACACCCAAGACTTCGACTTGCCAAGCTCCTTAGCCAGGTCCCCTTGACCAAGGCCGGTCTCGTCCAGGCAGCGCCTGAGCGCGTTCGCGACGTCGAGGAGCTTGAGGTTCGAGCGCTGGAGGTTCTCGGAGAGCTGGGTAAGGGTGTTGCGGCCAGTGTCGAGCTCGCCCTCGGCGGCGACCAGGCAAGGGAGGGTATCGAGGCCCGCGATGCCGGCGGCGCGCCAGCGGCGCTCGCCGGAGATGATGACGTAGCCGCCCTCGGCGTCCGGCCGCACGTGGATCGGGTTGTGGATGCCGATCGCGGCGATGTTCCGCGCGAGGCCTTCGAGGTCTTCCTGATCCTCGGCGCTCAGAACATCGGCGACGAAGTCGCTGCGGACCTGGCGGGGGTCGGGGTGGACCTCGCCGATCGGCAGGTCGACCACGCGCCGCTTGCCGCCGGCCTGACGGCGCTCGGTCTCCTCCTTGAGCTCGCGCAGGCGGTCGAGCGAGCTCATGCCCAGGGTTGCTTCTGCTCTCTCAGCCACCGATCAGCCCTCCGCACAGTTCCATCCAGGTCTCACGGGTCTCACGGTCGGCGCGGCGGAAGCGCCAGACCGGCACTCCCTCGTCGAGCGCATCAGAGACGGCGACGCGCAGGGTCAGAAACGGCCGCGTAAGCGGCACGTGCTCGCCGAGCAGCGCGATGTAGCGGTTCTGCTGGCCCGACGAGCGCGTGAAGCGGTTGATGAGCACCCGGTTCTCGAGCCCGGGCCGGATGGTGCGGATCTCCTCGATCGTGGCCAGCGTCTGACCGAGCGCCAGGAGCGAGAAGCTGTTCGGCTCGAGCGGCGTCACCACGAGGTCGGCCCAGACCTGCGGACCGAGATGGCGAACCCCGATCGCCGGCGGCGTGTCGATCACGACCAGGTCATAGGGCAGCGCCCGCAGGCGGTCGCGCACCCGCCTCGAGTCGGCTAAGCCCACCCGCTGATCGACCTCGTCGAGCCGCTGATGGCCGTGCAGCAGGTGAAGGCCGCTCGCGGTGACCGTCGGAACGAGCGGCGCATCCGCGAAGAGCGCCGAGGCGCCGCCGGGCTGGCCGGCGACCGCGGCGTCTCGCGCGAGCATGGTGCTCGCATTGCCCTGCGTGTCGAGGTCGACCACCAGCGTCCGGAGGCCGCGCTCGATACCCGCGAGGGCGAGGTGGCAAACGAGCGTGGTCTTCCCCACCCCGCCCTTCTGGTTGGTCACCGTGACGATCCGCATGCTGCCCTCAGTACGCTGCGGCGGCCTGGTCGTAGGGACCCGGCAAATCGAGGTCGGCCGTGACCTCCACATTCAGCTCGTAGCCGGGTCGAACTTCGATCGTCGGTCGCACGTCGAGATTGCGGCGGAGGTACTCCGTTGCGACGCGCCCCAGCTCCTGGCCGACGGCCGCTGCGGCGAGCTGCGACGGCGATGGGTTGGAGCGGAACGCACCGTCGTCCTCGGGCTGCGATAGCTGTACGCCGGCCGACACCGCGGCGATCAGCAACGCGCTGCCGAACGTGCGGACGAAGTGGTTGTTGACCTTGTCGCGGAGGCCGGCAGCCGCCGCGAGGTCGACACCCGGCATGCCCGCAAGGTCGATCGAGCGGCCGTCCGGGAAGACCAGCCGATTCCAGGCGACGAGCACCCGCTTCTGCCCGAACGCGACCCGACTGTCGTACTCGCCGATGAGCCGGCTTCCCTGCGGCACGAGAAGGAACCGGCCCGTGCGGCTGTCGTAGACGTTGCGGCGCACTAGAGCCGTCGTCTGGCCCGGCAAGTCGGAGTTGATGCCGGCCGTGAGAACCGCCGGGATCAGCGTGCCGGCGGAGATCCGGAAGGGAGATCCGGCCGGCAGCAACGCGCCTACGGTTGACTCCTTCGCCGGCGTCTCCTGCGGCTGCGACGGTGGCTGGGTCTTCGCCTCGAACGCGCGCACCAACTCCGCGCGCAGTGTCGCGAGATCCGGTGGGGCCGAAGGATTGCCGTCGTCGGCTTCTCCGTGCTCCCGGCCACCTACGGCACGAGGGCTGGTGGATCGAAATGCCGCGGGCACCAGCTCCGAGTCGAATGCACGTTGCAACGGCGAGCGGGCGTTCTCGGCGCTGGAGCCAGCACGGACGGGTTCGCGGCCGTAAGCGCCGGCAGGCGGCCCGGCCGACAGGGCCTGCTGCTCGGCGAGAAGCTCCTCGAACCCGGGAGGCAGGTCATGAGGCTCCTGGAGCTGCCTGCCTCGTTCCATCGCAGCGTGTTCCGCGGCGAGCGTTGCCTCCCTCTGAGCCGCGCGCTGGATTCGTTCGGCGAGGTCATCGACCGGCGGCGGGACCGCGGCCACCCGCCGTTCCTGGCTGGGCCGGCGGGCCTTCGAGCTCACGAGGTAGCCGACAAGCCAGAGAACGGCGACTGCGAAGATGGCGGCGATCCAGACGATCGCCGAGCTGAGCTTCTTGATGCGGGGCCGTGGGGTGAGCTCCAGCTCGCCCTCCTTCGGCTCCGCAGCCGGGGTCCCGGTCTCCATCAGCGACTCTCCGCCATGGCGCGGCGGAAACCGCGGTTGGTGATCTTCACCGTCTTGCGCGAGCGTCCGACGCCGGCCACGAGCTCACCGCGCTCGAAGAGCCCGTCGACGATGATCCAAGGGCCGTTCATGCGGTAGTTGAGGATCGCCTCCTCGCCTGCTTGCGAGCGAGCCAGGAAGGCCGGCGCGTCGCCGGCGGCCGTCCCAGCCGGCAGCTGGATGTAGGTGTGGTGGCCGTCGTCGAAGATCGTCGCCGGCCGGAAGCCCGAGAAGTGGCCACCCGACAGCGCGTAGTCGAAGTTCATCCGCCCCGGGTTCATGGCGCCACTGAGGCTCGCGATGGTCGCTTCGCTGTGCCGGTTGGCGCGCGCCACTTCGAGCTGAGCGGCGTCGGACCACTGCTCGACGACGTCTCCCGGGTAGTAGAAGCGGACGCGACGGAGGTAGGCGCCCTCCGTCTCGTCGGTCTTGCCCTTCGCCGGGGCGACGAGGTTGAGATGGTAGGTCCGGCGCGTCGTCGTCACGATCATGTTCGTGGCGACGCCGTAGTCCCTCGGCTTGACCACCACGTGCGGCACCAGGGCGTCGGGGTCGCCCGAGTAGAGCGGGCTCGAGATCCAGCGCTCGGTGTCGCCGAGAGCCACGCCGTGCACGACCTCCCCCGCCTCGAGCTCGACGTCGCAGGCCCGAAGCGGCGTGCATTGAAGAACCGGCTGACTCTCGCCAAAGGGGTAGACCACCGAATCGCTCCGCTCGATGACGGGGGCCTTACCGGTGGTAGCGAACTGCTGGGTCGCGTCCCGGATCGCTGCCTCGGGCCGGGAGCCGGCGCTGGCAGTGCCGGCTCCGAGGACAGCGAGCGTTCCGAGAAGGGTGAGACAGATTGGAGCGAAGCGCTTCGATCGGTTCATCGAGATTCTCCTCAAAGGGTCTGGGTCCAGTTGATTTCGGTCACGTAGAGGCCGAGGGGATTGACGAGTAGGACGTCGGTTGTTTCCGGCGGTGTGAGCTCGACGCCCAGGATCGCCTGCCAGGCGGTGTCGGAAACGACGCGGCCGGCCGGGGCGATCTGGGTCTCGCGCCATTGCACCTGCCAGCTGGACGGCGAGAGCCGCAGGACTGACTGCACTTGCACGGTGATCGTGCCTTCGGCCTCGCGGAGGAACGGGTTGCTCTTCTTGAAGTAATCGTTCAGGAAGCCGAGCGCGCTGTCCTTGGCGTGGCCGTAGGCGCGGTTGATCACGGTCTTCTGGACTTCCGCGTCAGAGAAGACCGAGCGGACATCGCGGATGAAGAGGTTCAGCTGGTAGCGGATGAGGCGCTCGTCGGTCTTCCGGAGCTGCTCTGCCGGGCCGAACGCGACGGCCTGGCCGAGCCGGTCGACCTCCACGATGAAGGGCGACACGCGGCTCTGGCTCGCCAAGTGGATGATCCCGGCGGTCAGGAGGCCGTCCACGGCCAGAAGGCCCAACGCCACGAGCTGCCAGTTCCGTTTGCCGCGCGCGAGGCCGGCGTACCGGTCATTCCATTCGCGCCGCCCGCGAGAGAGATTCAGATCCGACGCGGATGATTCCGACTCGACCTGCTGGCGTCGAAGGAGACGGCTAAGGCTCATGGACCCTCCGTGAACAGCGAACGCAGGCTGAAGCCCGTGCCCGCGCCCAGCATCTGGCTCGCAAAGAGCGGCACTTTGGTGGTGACGAGCGCCAAGACCACGGCACCGCCCAGGACCTCGAAGAGCGGGCCCGGGTTGTCGAGCGCTACGGAGTTGAGGAGACCGGCCCACTGGGCGGCCAGGGAGCCGGCGATCCCGAGGATGAGGTAAGAGACGAAGAGCTTGACGCCCACGCGAAAGACGTAGATCAGGTAACCGTCCGCAAGGCCGGCAGTGAAGCGCGAGCCGCCGAAACCGAGGAGCACCACGCCACCGCCGAGAACGACGTAGCTCTCGACCAAGTAGATGAGGAGCACTCCGGCCATCCAGGCGTAGCAGAGGATGAGCGTGAGGCAGGTGAAAAGAATCATCGGGCCGGTGATGGGGTTGAGCAGGCCCCAGTTGTTGAGGCCGTCGAGCAACCCGAGCGCCAGAAGGAAGCCGCCGCTGAAAATCGACGACGGATTGATGCTGTCGATCCCGCCCGCCGCCGCTCCAGCCTGCTCGAAGGAACCGATAACCGTGGGCACCCAGATCGGCGAGAAGATGAGCACCGTGTAGAGCACGGAGAGGACGAAGACCTGTCGGAGCAGGTGGACCAGAACCTGCTCCCCGCTCTCGTGCCGAACGAGTGTCGACCAGATTCCGGCCCATGCGATCTGGATGACCATGAGCGCGAAGAACAGGTTCTGCGCGATCGGAAACAGCGTCGAGAACCACGTCTGCGTGGCGAGCTCGAACGTCTGGACGATGCCGTCGAGGATTCCCAGGGTCTCCATGACGGGTCAGTTCCGGCCGGACCCAAAGGCGCCAGGGGGACGCGTTGAACGTCGCGGCCCCAAGCGCCTGCTTTGCTCCATGAGCGCCTCGAGCTGCCGCTTGGCCTCGCGAGCGGCCTTCTCGAGCTCGATCGTCGAAAGCACCAGTCCGACCGTCTGGCAGTTCGGGGCAGTCGAGTTGCCGGGCGTCCGACAGTAGGCGACGGCGTCCCGCCACAGCTCGGTCGACTGGACCGCCTCGCGGTTCCAGAACGCGCCGTCATAGCGCGCCGATCGCACCGGCGAGCGCAAGGCGGTGAGCGGATCGTCGCCGTTGGCGAGCTCCTCGGCGCTGGGTTGACCGCAGCCGACGAGGAGGCCGGCCACCAGGACGAGCGCGGACAGGACGCGATGGAACGGAGCGCTCATCGTGAACCTCCCGCCTCTCTGCGAGCGCAACCGAGGCACGCCCATGGCCAGTCATAGGGCACGCCGCGAGAACCACCCGCGCTGTCGTAGGGTGGGATCTCGCCGACACCGTTGGCGATCCACTCGCTCGTCGTCGCGCGATCGGAGGCCTCGCGGTCTACCTGGTACGCCCAGAAGACCGCCTGCGCGTTGGTCTGAACGGAGAGTTGTTGACTGATCTTGGCGAGCTCGCTGCCCTGGTGATGCAGGAGCTCGTTGGCCGACTGGAGGGCCTCGAGGTTGCCGTCGGCGGAAGCTGCGTCGCTGGCGAGGCGCTCCAGGATCTCTTGGGATTCGACGCTGTTCTCGGCGATCCGGTGGAGCGCGCCGAGCGAGTAGCGCATGGTGTCGAGCGTGCGGCGATTGCGGTACTCGAAGGTCGCGAGCCAGTCCTCCTCGAGGATCGGCTCGTAACCGGGGAAGGTCTCGGCAAACTGGGCGTCGAAGTCGTAGAGGGTATGGCCGAGCGACTCCCCGTACTGGATGATGTCGTTGACCGCGTACGTCAGGCCGATGAGGTTCTGAAACGTCAGCTCGTCGAACTGCTCGAGGTTCTTGACCATCGTCGCGTAGCGCTGGTAGTCGTTGTAGAGCTGCATGTACTTCTGGTAGATCTCGTAAGCCTGCTGGATGACCTGCAGGGCGTTTTCGACCCAGTTGAGGAAGTCCTCCACCAGCACCTGTCCCTGCGCTCGCGGCGGCACGGCGACCTGGCAGAGCAGCAGCAGGAGAAAGCAGGCGATGACGTGCTTCATCCGGCGCATGCGACGCTCCTTTCGTTGCGGTCGGTGAGCTGGTCGGCCCAGCGGTCGAGACCCCTTTGCCTCAGCCAGGCCCGGGGCCAATCCGGCCCGTAGGTGGTGCGCAGCTCGTGAATTGCCCGCAGGTCCTCGCGGCCGGTGGCACCAACGAAGGCCAGGGCCAGCGGGCCGAGCGTGAGGTCCATGAGCCGGTTGCCGAGCGGCGAGGTGTAGTAGTAGTCGCGCTTCTTGACGCTTTGCGCGACGATCTCGATCTCGCGCTCGTTGAGCCCGATCGCACGGTAGATCGCGGCGCCCTGGTCCGATGCCGCCTCGCTGTTGGGCAGGAGGATCTTTGTCGGGCAGCTCTCGTAGATGACGTGGCGCTTCGGCGAGGAGTGAATGTCCGCCAGGCTCTGTGTGACGAAGACGACCGCCGCGTTGTACTTGCGCAGTTCTTTCAGCCAGAGCTGGATACGCTCGGCGAACAGCTCGTGGAGGAGGTAGGTCCACGCCTCTTCGAGAATGATCAGCGTCGGCCGGCCGTCGAGCCGCTGCTCGATGCGGTGGAACAGATAGAGGAGCGCCGGGATGACGATCCGATCCCCGAGCTCCATCAAGTGCGCCATCTCGAAGACCTGGAAGCGGCCGTCGCGGAGCCCGTCGCTCTGCGCGTCGAGCAGTGCCCCGAAGTTGCCCTTGAGGGTGTAGGGCCGGAGCGCCTGGCGCAGGTTCGGATCCTGGAGCTTCACCTGGAGGTCGGTCAGCGTGCGTGACGGCGAGGCAGCCAAGAGCCCGAGGGCGTGATCGATGGCGCCGCGGTGTGCCGGCGTGATGACCACCCCCTGGAGTGCCATGAGCGTCTCGATCCACTCCGCCGCCCAGGCGCGCTCGGTCGGCCGATCGATGCTGGCCAGCGGGTAGAACGCGAGCGAGTCGAGCGACTCGGCGGCGATGTCGTAGTGGTGGCCACCGCACGCGGCGACGAGTGGGAAGGACGAGTAGCCCTTGTCGAAGGTGAAGACCTGGGCGTCCGGGTAGCGGAAGAACTGGGCCTGGATGAGCCCCAGCAGCGTGCTCTTCCCCGCTCCCGTCGGCCCGAGGACGAGGGTGTGGCCGACGTCCGAGACGTGCAGGTTGAGGCGGAACGGGGTCGAGCCGCTGGTCGCCGCCCAGAGCAACGCTGGACTCCCTGTCGGGTAGTACTGGCAGGGATTGATCGGCAGCCCGGGCCAGACACTCGTCGTGGGCATGAGGTCAGCCAGGTTGAGGGTGCTGATGAGCGGCCGGCGCACGTTCGGGTGGGCGTGGGAAGGCAGGCTCGATCGGAAGGCCTCCAAGGCGTTCACCCGTTCGATCCGGGACGCGAAGCCACGGTTGTGGATCTCCTTCAGGGCCTGCCGCGCCGAAGCCTCGACGGCCTCCTCGTCCTCCGCCATCAGCACCACCGAGGTCGTGTAGAAGCCGTAGCGAACCGCGCCGCCGAGGCATTCGGCGAGCGCCTCGTCAGCGTCCTCTGCCATGCGCACGGCGTCGCGGTTCACGAACTTCGGTTCAGCCGCCTTCTCCTCGGTCGTGATCGCCTCCTTGATCAGCCCCCCGAGGCCCTTGCGCTTCTGCCACCAGTTCCTCCGGTAGAGCCGAATGTGCTTCGCGGCGGACTCGGGATCGAGTGGCAGGAAGCGATGCGAGAGGCGGTACTCCATCGGGATGCGGTGAAGGAAGTCGAACATCGCCGGATGCGATTCGTGGGGGAAGCCAGTGATCGAGATCGCCCTCAGGTGCTTGTCGCCGACCCGCGGGCTGAAGCCGCCGTAGAGGTCTTGGGAGGCGAGCAGCACGTCGAGGTAGCAAGGCGTATCCGGTACCGCCACGCGGTGGTAGAGCCCGGTGAGACAGGTGTGGAGATGGGTGAGCAACGCCTCGGAGCTCAGGCGGGTGAGCGCGAGCGAGGCCGAGAGTCGGTCTTCGATGTCCTCGAGCCGGTCGACGAAGGTCTCGACCTGCGCCCGCCAATCCGGTCCCTTGCGGTCCTCGCCGCTGATGAACCACCGCGCGAGGCTCGACTGGAGCTCGTCGGGTGGCAACCACGAGACGCACAGCGTGTAGGTCGTCTCGTAGTTGCGCCGGCCCGACTCATACTGCTCGCGGCGCTCGTCATCGAGCAGCCCCGAAGTTGGATCCGGAAACGGGCCCGGCGGTGGGTAGTCCCGGCTCGGTCGCCGGATGGCGTCGGCGTTGAGCAGCCACTCGTCGCCGAGCGGCAGGAGAGCCTGGTTGAAGTGCTGCGAGAGGAGCGCCAGCTCCTCCGCAGTTGCCGCGTCGAGATCGGGGCCGGTGTAGCTCCAGCCCGCGAGGAACGAGCCGTCCTTGTTGACGGCGATTCCCTCCCCGACCAGCGCGGCCCAGTTCAGCAAGTCGGCAAGGCCCTGCGGCTTGGGTCGATGCTCGCGCAGGATCACCGCGTGTCCCCCCGGAAGGCCGGGACCCGCGGCAGCGGGGCGCCGACCGCCGCCGCTGCCGGGTAGAACGGCTGGTAAAGCCGGTGCCGCGCGAAGACACGCGTAGCTTGCGGGTCCTGGCGGCCGATCCAGACGAGGAGCCGGTGTCCCACGGTGCCGAGCAGCAGGGCCAGGGTCAGGCTCGCGAAGCGAAAGCCAACGCCAAAGAGCAGCGCGGCGATCAGGCTCACCTCGATGATCACGAGATCGCGTTCGGCCCCGCCCAAGAGAATCGGCCTCGTGAGCGAGCTGTGGAACGGTACGGTGCGGAGAGACCGTCTCTTCACAGCACCGCCCCGGAGAATCCGAGCGCCGTGACGAAGCTCACCGCACCCAGGGCGACCCCGGCGCCGAAGATGACCTGCGAGACGCGGCGCATGCCGGTGCCGTGATCGGAGAGCGCCCACATCACGCCGGCCAGCGCAACGGCGATGATGATGATCGCGCTCGCCACGGGCCCGGTGAGGTTCTCCTGGATGCGGATGAGCGGCTCGTCCCACGGCATCGAGGTGCCGCCGGTCGTCGCGAACGCGGCCGGCGAGGTGACCATCCAGAGGCCCACGAGCGCCCCGAGCTTCATTCCCTTCTCCCTCCATTGCTTCATGGCTGTAACTCCTCCTCGGTAGTCCGAGCCGCGGTGGGCTCGAGTTGATAGCTGCCGTCGCCGGCGAGGCCGGCGACGCGGACGAGCTCGGAGACGCGACGCCCGCGGCTCCCTCCCTCGATGTGAACGACGAGGCCGACGGTGTCGGCGATGAGCGCTCGCTGGGTCGGAACACCCGCTTCTTGCGCGAGCTGGTCGAGACGCTGGAGAGCGGCGACCGCGTTGTTGGCGTGGACGGTGGTGCAACCGCCGGGATGCCCGGTGTTCCAGGCCTTGAGCAGGTCGAGGGCCTCGCGGCCCCGAACCTCGCCGATGATGATCCGGTCCGGATTGAGGCGCATCGTTGCCTTGACCAGGGTGGCGAGGTCGACGTGGCGCGTGGTGCGGAGCGCCGTGTGGTTCTCGGCCGTGCACTGAAGCTCCACCGTGTCCTCGAGCAGGATGAAGCGCTCGCTCGGCTCGCCGAGCCGGACCATTTCGTCGAGAATCGCGTTGACCAGCGTCGTCTTGCCGGAGCCGGTACCGCCGGACACCAGGATGTTCCGCCGCTCGGCGATCGCTGCCCGGAGCAACTCGGCCTGCGTCACCGTCATCGAGCCGGACTCGATGTAGTGCGAGAGCGGGAACACCCGGGTGGCGCGCTTGCGGATCGCGAAGCTGGGGTTCGCCACTAGCGGTGGGACCATCCCCTCGATGCGGCTCCCGTCGAGCGGCAGCTCGGCCTCGATGATCGGGTGCTCGGAGTCGATCTGCGTGCCGAGCATTCCGGCGATCGAGGCGAGGATCGCCTCACCCTCCTGCGGGAGAAGGCGGTAGCCGCTGTCGTACATCCCCTCGGTCCGCGAGTCGAGCCAGATCCGACCGTCCGGGTTGAGGAGAATCTCCACCACGTCGTCGTTGCCGAGGGCGCCGACGATGGTTTCTCCCAGCTCGCGGATCAGGCCTTCAGTCCAGCGCTGCCGCTGCTCGTCGTGTGGTGCCGGCCGCATGGCGGGGGACACTACACAAGCGTTGAGAGTATGTCAACAGTTGTTGAGAACAGCGCTCGGACGAAGCTGCACCCCGCTCAGGCCTGGCGGTCGACCGCGTCTTCGGGAGCTCGTTCCCGGTCGAGCGCCGAGGCCAGGGCACTGAGCTCGCCAGCGTGGCTGGCCGTGGGCGGCACGGCGGACGAAGCGGGTGGCAGGGCTCCCCAGGCCGTGGCGCAGCGACCGGTCCGACCTGATGACGCCGGAGCCGCCAGGTTGGCTCTCCTCGACAGCTCGCGATCCTGGAAGTAGCGCGACTTACCCGCGTACATCGGCTGTTGCCCGGCCACGAACACGACCTCGTGGTCCGGATCGAGTCGCATCGCCTCGTCCGGAGTGAGAAGCCGACGACGAATCTCCTGCTGTGTGGTGTTCCTGTCGCCCATCATCAGGCTCCCGCCGCGGTAGGAGACCTGCTTGTGCGACACCGTGGTGTCGCCTGCCATCTGGGAGAGCATCTCGGCGGTCTCCGGCTTGTTGGCGGCGAAGGCGATCCGGACGTGGCAGTTCGCCGTGATCGACTCCTGCTTGCCGTAGACGCCCTGGTGCTGCGAGAGATCCTGCGTGATGAGCATTGCCCGGATGTCGTAGCCGGCGAGGTAGGCCAGCGACTCCTGGAAGAACTGGAGCTTGCCGAGCGCGGGGAACTCGTCGAGCATCAGGAGGAGTGGGTGCTTGCCCGCTCCCCTGCCGCGACCCTCCGAGAAGTCCATGCGCTCCGTCAGTCGCCGACACGCCTGATTCAGCAGCAGACGAACGAGCGGCCGGGTACGGCTGAGATCGGACGGCGGGACCGTGAGGTAGAGGCTGACTGGCCGCTCGTGGCTCACCAGGTCCTCGAGCGCGAAGTCCGAGACCGCGGTGTTCTGCGCCAGGATCGGATCGCGGTAGAGATCGAGGAAGCTGAGGGCTGTCGACAGGACACCCGAGCGCTCGTTCGGCGATTTGTCCATCAGCGCTCGCGCCGCGGCAGCGACCGTCGGGTGCGTCCGCAGCGACTCGCCGGTGATCGGATCGAGCCAACCGGGGTGCCCCGGTGGCGCATGCTCGGTGGCGAGCAGCACCTCGAGGCTCAGGTCGATCGGGCGGTCGGGGCGCGCCAGGAAGTGCGCGCACCCGGCAAGCGTCTTCTCCTTCTCCGCGTAGAGAACGTGCAGGATGAGCCCGACCAGGAGCGAATGCGCGGTGCGGTCCCAGTGGTCGCGAATGCGGTCGCCGTTCGGATCGACGAGGATGTCGGCGACGTTCTGCGCATCGCGCACTTCCTGATCGCCCATCCGGATCTCGAGCAACGGGTTGTACCGCGCGCCCGAGCCGTCCGAGCAAGTGGGATCGAACTTGAGACAGAGGCTGCCGAGCTCGCGGCTCCGCCAGCCCGCCGACAGCACCCAGTTCTCTCCTTTCATGTCGTGGACGAGCACCGAGTGCGGCCAGGTGAGCAGGTTTGGTACGACGAGGGATACGCCCTTGCCGCTCCGCGTGGGAGCGAAGACGAAGACGTGCTCCGGTCCATCGTGCCGAAGTGTCCGGCCCTTCCTACCGGGCCACTGCCCCAGGATGAGGCCGTTCTCGGCGAAGAGCCCCGCGTTTCTGGCCTCTCGTTCCGTGGCCCACCGGGCGGAGCCGTGGAGGTCGGACTGCGGATCGAGGCGCTTGATGGCCACTGTGACGACGATGGCTGCGACGACAGCGCAAGCTGCTGTCGTCAGGCCCAGCGCCAGGAAGGCCGATCGCCAGAACTCGTGCGCCGCTGCGGTCGAGCTCAGTCGCTGTGCCCATACGAAGAGATGGAACGGCGTGAAGAGCGGTCCGAGCGACCAGGCGAAGGCGCCCGCGCCGAGCACCGCGGCGATCGGTGCGAGCAAGCGCGTGCGCTTCGGGGCGAGGAGGAGCAGCGCCGCTCCCCAGAGCGCCCACGCGGCGATGTTCAGCATCGCCTCTTGGCCGTCGAGCGCAGGGATCCACGGACGGCCAAGCGCGGCGTGGAACCCCAGCCGGAGCGCCGCGTGCTGCGTGAGCGCCCAGGCCGTCAGTGTGGCGACGCCGACAACCGCCGCGAGACCCCGGGCGACGACGCCCTTGGCCGTGAGCCCGCCGCCTGGCGTGAGCCTGTAGGAAGGCTGGGCGCTCATCGGAACGTCACTAACGGCTCGACGATCGTGGTGACGTTCTCGATCCGAACCGGCCCGAAGTACCGGCTGTCCCAGCTCCGCTCCTCGTAGGGCGAGTAGAGCCAGACCTCGCCTGGCTCCAGCCGATGCTCGCCCGCTGCGAAGGGCAGCAACTCCCGCCCACCTCGGTCGCGGTCGAGGGACCGGCTGTGAGGCAACCGGACGCCGTTGACCAAGACCGCGCTCGCCGTGACTTCGATGCGATCGCCCTCCACGGCGGCGAGAACCTTGACGACAGGCTCCGAGCCGTCGGGGCACGAGCCCGCGCCGAGATAGTGCCGCTCCATTCCAAACCTCGCGATCGCCGGCGGCAGGCAAACGGCCGCCACGGCGTCTCGTCGAACGGCACCGACGACCGACCGGTACAGGCCCCGCGGCATGCTCGTCGACGTGTTGATCCGGAGGCCCGTGGCCTGCGGAACCAGATAGATCACCAGGAAGAGACCGACCGCCACGAGAGGCGCCGTCGTCTTGAATCGAATCATCGGCCTCGCTCCTGCGATAGCTCGCGCACGATGCTGCGGACAATCAACAGTGCCTTGACCACCGCGATCGGGGCCTTGACCGCGGTAGCGAGCGCCTGGACGGTCATCGACACCGTCTTCTCGACGGCACGACCCGGCTGCACCGTCGCGAGCGCGCGCGCCACGACGCGCGTGCCGTGCGCCAACGCGGCATCCTTCGAGGCCGCGGCCCGCGCACCGCGCTCCGCCACCTCGCGAAGCACGACGTGCGGCTCGACCCCACGCCGGAGGGCCGCGGTCGCCCAGGCGGCGTCAGCCCGATCGAGGCTGGCCGAGTAGGCGGGATGGCGGTGGTAGCTCGCCAACGGCGGCGTCCCCGTTCGCCGCAAGGACTCGCGAAGCGCCGCCGCCGCTAGTCGCTCGTCGGTGGCAGATCCGCCCAGAGCGACTTCAGCACCTCGAGCCGGTCCGGCTCCTCCATGTGCTGGAGTCGCTGGTAGAGCCTCTGGCCCAGAAGCAGCTCGGCCCGCTGATGGGATCGCAGCGCCCACTCGGGGCGAAGCAGCGTGATCCCCAGCAGTGTGGCCAAGGCCGCCACGAGCGCCCACACCACGGTCGACGCCGCGCGGCTCCGAGTGGCCTTCGGCGCCGCGTGTTCGCGCGTCGCCGGCAGGGCCTCGCGAAGGGCTCGCTCCACCGACTCCAATCTCCGGTTCGTCTCCACCGCGGCGGCCAGGATCGCGGCCAGCTCGCTCCTCGCGGGGGCGTTGGTCGCGAGCACCGGCGCCGGGCTCAGGGCCTGGTCGTTCGCGGCCTTCGCGGATTCGAGGAAGGTCTCTCGTCGGCTCATAGGTCACTCCGAGACGCCGTTGAAGGCCGGTCCAGGTGAAGGACGGCCCCAGCTCCTGGCCAGGGATCAGCTCATCTCCCAAGCGGTAGACGATGGCCCGCACGTCGCCAGCACGGCCGAGCAGCGGGAGCGCTCGGACGCCAGCGGCCTCGAGGCGGTCGAGAAAGAGTCCCATCGAGGGCGCTCCTGTAGCAGCCGCCCGGACGTAGGCCGCAGCAACGCTGCGCGACAGCGGACTCGGAGCCGCGCTCTTCGCGAGCGCCGGCAGAGCCAGCCGACCCGCAGTTGTCGCCAGGCGGGCGCCATAGAGCAGAAGTCCGAGGGGCGAACGCGCCGCGTTGGCGAGGTCGAGGATCGGCGCCACGGCACCGAGACCCGGAGTGCGGCGTGCTACGTGGCGCACCGCCGACCGAGGAGAACGCAGGGCGTACGCAAGGCGTACGGCATCGGCCGGTCCGTCGAGCGCACCGGCTCCCGCTCGAGCCAGGCCCGACGCGGCCCGCGAGACGACACCGCGACGCGCAACGCTCGGAAGCACCCGCAGCTCCTTCTGAAGCGCCTCGAGACTCGCGGGCGACCAAGGCGTCGGCGTGTGGCTTGTGCCGCGGTCCGGCCTAGCCGCTGCGCGCACCGCTCCGAGATCTCGCTCGGGTTGGTAGTCGACACCGAGATGCTCTTGAACACCACGCCACGAATAGGCGCGTCCGAGCGCCGAGCCGCGAAAGCTCGTGCCGTCGAGGCCGTAGGAGATGCCCGAAACGTGCCCCGTCGTCGCCACCCGCGGCGCCGGTTCGACACCCGCCTCACGCAGCCGATCGAGGAAGGTGGTCATCGAAGGCCGATCCGCGGCGGCGCGATCGAGCAGATCCTGCAGGCGAAGACGAGTGCTTACCTCGCCCGTGCGCTCGAGCTGGCGGATCTCGCCGGGGCGCATCGCAGTCTTCTCGACCTCGTGCGCCGACTTGACCTGGGTGAGCCCGTATTCGCGCTCGAGCTGACGGAGGACCTCCTCGCCACGACGGTAGTCGTGCGAGTCGGAGACAGCGCGACCGTCGGCGCCGATGCGCGCCGCGACGATATGGACGTGGTCGTGCTCGGTGTCGCGATGGCGCACCACGACGAACGGCGAGCGCCCGTAGCCAAGGTGTTCGAGGTAGCGCTCCGCAACGTCGCGCCACTGCGCGTCGCTCAGCTCTTCGCGCCCGGTGGGTCCGTGCGGCAGGGAGAGAGAGGAATGGAAGACGGCGCGCGTCAATCCAGGCCGCAGCTCTCGCCACTCGCCGAACTCCTGCGCGAGGGCGCGCGGGTCCTCGCCGTACATGTTGCCGCCCACGAGCTCCGGCGACTTCGCGCGGCCGAAGACGTAGTTGAGGACACCGCGAAAGCCCTTCCCCTTGTGAATGCTCTGAATCACGCGGCGCCCGCCTTGCCGATCAGCGACTGGCGGACGTCGTGAAGCAACCGGCGAAGCTCCTCGACGAGCGCCACCGGAACGCCTTCGGTCTGTCCGCGGTTGATCGCGCGCTGGAGCTGATTGAGGTTCGCCGCGAGCCGGCCGAGCTCGACCCATTGGTCCGACGCGATCGGGTCGGGCTGGTGACGCCGGGGAAGGGGCCGACCGAGGGCGGCCTCCCGCAACAACTCCGCGACGGTGATGCCGAGGGATCGGGCACGATCTCGCAAGCGGCCGTCTTCAGCCGGCGTGAAATGCGCGCCGTTCTTGACGACGCGCGCCCGCGCCGGGTCCTTGCGCGGACGCCCCCGGCGGGTCACACCGGACTCCGGTTGGCGGCGTTCGGCAGGGAGTTGCAAATTTGCAACTCGAGCCCGCCGATACCGCCTGCGAGCCCAAGCGAGCCGCGGCCAGCCGTTGCCTGCCCGGGAGAAACCCGCCTGCCGCGAGAGCGGCGGCGAGGTTTCCCGGGCCGGGAAACATGGCTGGCTCCTAACCAGCAGTCGGAGTGGCCTCGAAGCTCCGGGAGCGGTCGAATTGAAGAACAGGCAGAGACGCTGGGGTAGCACAACACCGGTCGCCCCCTCGCGCGCTGAAGGGTGGCCCGACAGTCGATCGCGTCAAGGGTTCGCTGGCGCCGGTCTTTCGACCGCCCTTGACCCGACCGCCTTCGCCGGGCCTTCCAAGACATGCGGGCGAGGGGGACGGATGGGCTCAGGGTCCGGATGGGTGTCACCGAGTGGGCCTACAGAAACAGGGTGCTTCGACCAGACCGTCGAGCGAACGCCACGACCTCCTGGTGAACCGGGAGCGCAGAACAACCCTTGGCGGTGAGAACGACTCGATCGCGGTGCACGATCCAGCCCGACCGCAGCCACCTCCGAAGCGTGGACCGGCTCACTCCCTCAGGCCGAAGGAGCACATCCCCCGCACGCGCCGCTCGACCAGCACCCAAACAGCGATAGATCCGCTCGGCCGTGACGAGTGGCATCGGGTACGAATCGGCCCTAGTCGAACGCCCTTCAGAACCGCGGCCGAGCTCGGAGTCCCGACAGTGCCCCACCGGCGACTGCCGCGAGGATGACGAGTGGCAGGGCGAAGAGAATGAGCAGGACTCGGACGACCGCTCGGGCCCCACCGTCACTGAATAGCTTCGATCGTTGTCGCACATTGCGCCTCCTGGCGAGAGTTCTCCCGACTCGGCGGTCGAGAAGGAATGGGATCGCGGCCTCTGGTCCTCTGGAGAAACCAGCAGCCCCGTCGCTTCAGTGCTTACGCGGCGGCTTCTCCCGAGCCCGCAGCCCGGGTCAACGCCTGCCAACTCTCCGCGATCACCTCGGTGCGGAAGTGCTTGCCGCTCTCGTCCTCCCAGGACCGAGTCTGAATCCGGCCCTCCACGTAGACCAGCCGCCCCTTGGCGAGCACCGACGCGACGTTCTCAGCGGTCTTGCCCCAGAAGACGACGCGGTGCCACTCCGTCTCCTCCTGGCGGTTGCCTTCGCCGTCGCGCCAGTAACGGCTCGTAGCCAGGCGAAGGTCGGCAACCTTGGTGCCCTGCGGCGTCTCGCGAATCTCCGGGTCCTGTCCGATGTGGCCGATGAGCTGCACCTTGTTCAGCACGGAATCTCCCCTTTCGGTCTCTATATCAACGTTTGTTGACTTGCGGACGCTACCGAGCCCGCTGCTCCGAGTCAAGCTGCTTCTTCTTCTCGGCTTTCCTCCATCGAGTGGGATTCCGATTCCTCGGCGGATCGCGCGACGCGGCCGAGGATGAAGTCGGCGGCCCGCTGCGCCTGCTGCGCGGCGGTGATCACCAGGCGCGAGTCGCGCGAGAGCTGCTGGCGCCAGTGGTCGATGTAGGCCGCCGAGTTCGAGATGTCGGGCTCGAGGCCGGCCTCGCCGCACAAGAACGCGGCGCCCAACTCCGCCACCAGTTCCTCGCGCGCGTACGGCTCGGAGCCGAACGGCGAAGCGTGGTTCTTGTCGAAGCCGGGCCGCGCCAGGCGCTTGGCGTGGCCGGTTGCGTGCGTGAGCTCGTGAAAGAGCGTCGAGTAGTAACCCTCGGCCCGCTCGAACGCGTTTCTCGGCGGCATCGTCACGCTGTCCGTCGACGGACGATAGAAAGCCCGTGGCTGCGCCAGGTGCTCGATCGCCGGCGGATCCGGGAACCGGGCGACGATCTCTTCGGCGGTCGGTACGCCGTCGATAGCCGAAGCATCGACTGCGGGGACCTTCGAGACGTCGATCCCCTCGGTCTGGTCGAGGTTGAACACCGAGTAGTAGCGCAGCACCGGCAGGCGCTCGCGCCGCCGCTCGCTGCCGGAGGACGCATCGTCGATCCCGCGCTCGGCCCGGTCGATCCAGCGCCAGAAGATCACCGGCGTCGACCGCTCACCCGCGCGCACGCTGCCACCCAGCGCCTTTGCCTGCCGGAACGTCAGCCACCACGGCGTCGTCGCCGCGCGGAAGCCGAGCAGAAAGACGTTGATCCCGCGGTACGGCCGCCGCGAGACCAAGTTCGACGGCGCCAGTCCATCCACCTTCCACGGCCGCGCCCACGGAACCACCCCGCGCTCCAACTGCTCCACGATCTGACCGGTGATCACCTCGTAGACCTTCGACATCGCCGCTCTCCTCTCGGTGCCGTTCTCGGTGGATTCCGAGAACCTGAGGGCTTCCCCTCAACGCACCTGAAGAGCCAGTCCGGCCGCGAGGAAGCGTCAAGGCTGGCCGCAGGCCACCCGGAGGGCTCGGCCTTGACGCCCCGGAGCGGCTGATGAGACTGGTCGTGCGTTGAGGGGGAGAGCGCAGCGTCACGCGGATCCCTGGTCTTGCGGACTCAGGTCCTGGCTGTTTTCCGCAGCCGCCGTCGCGCTGCTACGAGGTGAGCTAGAGGAGTATCTACAGGGAACTACAGGGGGACGGCGCAGGTGCCGCAGCATCAATGACTTGCACCGAGGTCGCGTCACCGAATCATCGGGCCCGCGTCACCGTTTCATCGGTGCCAGGCCGACGGGCGTCACAGTTTCATCGGTGGGGGCGTCACCGTTTCATCTGGAAAACTCCTCTGAATCCGCAGGCCGCTGTGGAAAGAGGGGCGCGTCTGACCGTCACAGTTTCATCGGTTACTGGCGCGGGCCCGACGCCGACTCCGGCGGATTGGCGCGTTTGTGTATAATCCTGCTCCATGGGAGAAGACCGTCCCGAGAAACTCACACCCAAGCAGTCGCTCTTCCTCGAGCGACTCGTCCAGTACCAGGCCCGCGAGGGGGTACCACCGAGTGTGCGCGAGATGCAGGCGTTAGGAGGGTTCCGCTCGCCACGCAGCGTCGCGCAGTTCCTCGATGCCCTCCAACAGGCCGGATATATCGACCGCGCGGCGGGGGCGCGCAACGTCCGCGTCCTGCGGCGCTATACCGGCACCGAAGTACCAGACCGCACCGATACCGTGCCGGTGCCCGTCATCGGCCAGGTTGCGGCCGGCCAGCCGATCCTCGCTGTTGAGAATGTCGAGAGCTATATCCCCGTCTCGACGAGCCTCGCTCGAGGGCGCTGGAGCTACTTCATTCTCCGGGTCCGGGGCGACTCCATGGACCGCGTAGGGATCCAGGACGGTGACCTTGTGCTCGTCAGGCAACAGGACACCGCAGAGCCCGGTGAGCACGTCGTCGCACTCATCGACGACAGCGCGACCGTGAAGCGCCTTCGCGTCGGGCGAGACGCGATCCTGCTCGAACCGATGTCGACGAACCCTGTGCACCGACCGATCGTGGTTGGCCCCGACTTCCGGCTTCAGGGTGTTGTCGTCGCCACGATCCCAAAAGAGAGCGAGTGAAGAGTGCGTAGCAACCAGGCGGCAGCGAAGAAGGAGTGGCGGGTCGAGGCAGAAGGCATCCTCGACAGCAGGCTACTGCCGGACGCCGACTTCGATGCGCTGTGGGACGCCATCGTTGTCGCCCCGGCTCTGAAGGACGAACTCCTGGCTCAGGGTGTTCTCAACTTCACCCTCCGCCCCCGGGTGAACCCCGCACTCGTGCCGCTTCACGGTGTACTCCTCCTCGTTGGGCCGCCGGGCACCGGCAAGACCTCTCTCGCACGCGGTCTTGCCTCTCGAATCGCCGCGGCTGTGAAGGGACTCGGTGCCTTTCGCTACCTCGAGGTCGAGCCACATGGGCTGGCAAGCGCGAGGCTGGGACGGAGCCAGAAGGCCGTCACCGAACTCTTCGGGCAGACCATCGCGGAGCAGGCGGGCGACCCCCTCATCGTTCTCCTCGATGAAGTCGAGACGCTCGCTGCTGACCGCTCGAAGATGAGCCTGGAAGCCAATCCGATCGACGTCCACCGGGCGACGGATGCGGTCCTTGCGCAGCTGGATTACCTCGCCGCGAAGCAGAAGAAGCTGCTATTCATCGCCACGAGCAATTTCCCTGGGGCGATCGACTCCGCTCTGGTGTCGCGAGCCGACCTCGTGCGCACGATCGGCCTTCCGACCCCAGAGGCGTGTCACTCGATCCTCCTGTCGACGATCGCAGCGCTCGCCGAGGCGTACCCGCGGCTGAAGAGCCTGAATGGAGACAAGGACGTTACCAAGGCGGCGACGGTCTGCGAAGGGCTCGACGGCCGCCAGATTCGGAAGGTCGTCGTCTCCGCCTGCGCTCGGCGAAAGGAAGTTGCTGTCGACCCAGCATCCCTGACCGGCGCCGACATCCTCGCGGCAGCGCAAGCGGCCAAGGCAGAGCAGAAGAGCAGCACGGAGAAGATCCGATGACGGTTGTCGCGCGCAGGCTCGCGTCGATTCCGGCCCGACTCGCCAGCGAGACGTGGCTTCGTGTCATCGACCTCGTGGCGCCGACGAACACCTCGGCCCAAGATGAACTGCGGCGCGTGACCGGGATCGCGTCATCCCTCATCACGCGCGAGGCGATGAAGGAGTCTCCCATCGTGGTAACCGGGAATGGCCCCCGTATCCGGTTGTACTGCGTATACGGAGAGGCAGCGATCGAGGGTGAGGGCGTGAACGAGGCAGCTCTGCCTAGCTCGCCCGCCGAATCGGAAACCTGGGCCATGTCGCTACCTTGCCCCACAGACGATCTCTCTTGGGTAAATGCCAGCCTCAAGCGACACTCGTCACGGGTCACCGCCCGCGACCTCGCGGAGACGTCTCCCCCTGACACTGAAGAGAAGACCTCCGCTTCGGAGGCGAGCATCAACCTGGAGTCCTTCCTGCGGCCATGAGCACCTTCGTCGCCGTCAACACGTACACCCATTCCGTCACCTACGTGACGAACAACCTGCTGTACTGCCTCCAAGAGATCATCAAGAAGAGCGGCCTGGATCCGAGCAAGATCGCGGACGACTGGACGAACCTCGAGCGAGGGCTCTCGACCTGGATCACGACGCGTGATCTCGAAACTGTCACGCTCGAAGTATTCAACCCGCGGACCGATGCGCTTGTCGGACGGTGGGATTTCTCGATCGCCTACGGATGGACCGACGGTTCCGGTGCCTTCTGGATCGACACCGACCAGATTCGATATGCGATCCAGAAGCAGGGCTTGTGGCCATCGACTTGCGACTATCGCGTGGTGGTGCACACCAAGGCGGGGCGCCCTAACGTCTCCGGCTGGTCAAGCACGACCTACCGGTCAACGGCTGGCTTCGTCCGGCAGAGCATCGGGACCACCGTGGATGCCAGCGGGCTCGGTGCCGGCGCGACGTACTACCGGAGAGTGTAAAGCGATGCTGACGATCGACGAGGCATTCCGGAAGTTCAAGAGCCGGCTGGAGCTGACCGACAAGGAGCAGAAGGACGCCTCGCGCCGCCAGCGGGAGATCCGCGAGCACATGGACACGAAGTTCGACATCGAGACGGACTTCCTCACCGGCTCCTACAAGCGTTGGACGAAAACGAAGCCGCTGAAGGACGTGGACATCTTCTGCGTTCTGGGCGCGAAGGAGCGGCACTATCGGTCGAAGGTGCCGACTGTACTCCTCGCTGATGTCGAGTCGGCACTCGCTGAAAAGTACGGCCGCGACTGCGTGGCGATGCAGCGCCGGTCTGTCAGCGTTGACTTCGGCGTCGTCTCGACCGACGACCAGACCGACGAGCAAGTGATGAGCTTCGATGTTGTGCCGGCGTTCGCGAAGGACGACTACTTCGAGATCCCAGACACGCAGGCGAGCTCAGGCTGGACCAGCACGAACCCGAAGGTGCACGAGCAGAAGGCGGTTGACGCACAGCAAGCGTACAGCGGCGAGTGGAAGGCTCTCGTCAGAATGATGAAGTACTGGAACAACCACCAGGGGAAGGTTGTCAAGCCGTCCTTCCTAGTCGAAGTGATGGCGCTCGAGGTTCTGCACCCTCCTTTCGGGGGCGAGTTCGATCGCGAGATGCAGGGCTTCTTCCACGCGCTCGCAGACCGCATCCACGAAACCTGGGCTGACCCGGCCGGTCTCGGCCCACCTGTGAGCGACAAGATGGACGCCAACCTGTGTGCGTCCGCGAGAGCAGCCCTCAGCTCGGCCGGCGGTGCGGCAACGGAGGCGATCCACTTGGCGCGGGGAGGGAAGGGCGGCGCCGCTCTCAGCGCGTGGCGGGCACTGCTCGGCCCGTTGTTCCCGCTGTCCTGATGGCAAACCAGGTTGCGGCCCGGCTCGCTGGTGACGACTACCAGCATCTGATCGGCTGGTTGCACCTGCTGGAGTTGCTCATGCCGAAGAGTCACCTCCGGAGCGTCACCATCGAGGACCCGGATGCCGCCTTCGTTGACGACATCACGATGGAGTACGAGGAGCAGGCAACTCGGCCTAACTTGTTCCTCCAGGTGAAGTACCACGTCGACCAGCGCAGTCAGTACTCCACGGACACCTTCCTCGATGCAAGAGGCAAGGGCAGGAGCCTGCTCAGGAAGTTCCACGAGACGTGGCGGGCACTGCGCACTGACGCCGAGTTCCCGATCGAGTTGCGGCTGGTCAGCAACTGGACGTGGGATCCAGCCGACCGCGTCAGAGAATGCATTCGGGGTACGGACTGCGCGCTGTCGGAGGACTTCTTTACGGCGTCGCCGGGAGGCGCCCTCGGGAAGGCGCGCGACCAGTGGCTGAGTCACCTCTCGATCAAGGAGGAAGAGTTCCGCGCCTTCGCCGGCTCGCTACGGCTACGCCTCGGTTTCGACTGTGCGGAGGAGTTGGAGGCGCGCGTCGCCGAACGAATGGAGCACCTTGGCCTCCGGCACGACTCAGCGGCGCTGTTGATCGGCGTCGGCATCGTGAGGAACCTCGTCAAGGCAGCGCGAGGAGCCCGGCGGCGCGCTGACGTTGAGGCGCTACTGGCCGAGCATGGCCTTCACCTGCCGGCCAGCAGCGAGCCAGCGACTACCGTCTACCTCTCGACCGTGAAGCAGCAGCGGTTCGAAGTGCCTCCCGATCACCTGCTCGACTGGCGAGGATATTTCGAAGGCGACGAGCAGAAGAGAGGACACCGCGTCCTGGACCCGGCGGCGTGGAACGAGAAGATGCTCCCCGAGCTCCGCGCCCTCGAGGGACAGCTCAACACGAGCTCGACGGCACGCCTGATTCGCGCGCGAGGACTCTCGCGGCTGTCGGCGTGGTTTGCCTTTGGACACACGTTCGCCGACGTCGCGCGCTACACGGTCGAGGTGGACCAGCAGGGAAAGCTCTGGCGCACCGATGCGCTGCCGTCTACCCTCGATGTTCTCGAACACGGCCGGGAGCAGATCGAGGGTGGCGATCGCTCCTCCGTCGCTGTCGGAATCAGCGTTACAGGGTCGCTCGATGACGACGTCCGAAGGTACCTGCAGGCGACCCTGGCGGCACAAGCCGTCTTGTTCCTACGCCCTGACCGGGAGCTCGGCCGCGAGTGTTTCGGCTCGGCGGCAGACGTAGTGGCATTCGCGCGACGTACGAAGGAGCGGATGCGCTCCTTCGTGAAAGAGCACGGCGCCAGGCGGCTTCTGCTCTTCTACTTCGGCCCGCTTAGCGGCGCCTGCTTCCTCGGGCACCAATTGAACGCTGTAGCGCGTGAGGTTGAGGTCATGGAGGATCAGCAGCCGGGCTACGCCCCCTCGTTCCTCCTGACCTAGACGGCCCGAGCACGGCGCCAGCCTCTGGCGTCGCGGCGGCGCCCCGTCACAGTTTCATCGGTGCGCGGGCGCCTCACGAGCGGCGTCCCAGCGCCAGTCCGTCGGCTCCCAGGTCCCGCAGCTGGCCGAATCGAGCGCGGGATCAAGGAAGGCTGATACGGCTCCCGTGACGTCCGCAAGCGTCCCCCAGATCAGTTCGTCGCCCGAGGCCATCGCAGCGTAGGGGGCTTCCCAGAACGCCGGCGGCGCGGGAACGGATGCAGGCAGCGGGTGAGTGCCTCGGAAGCCGAACGTCCTCTCGAGCGCCAAGCGAAGCTCCGCCCCTTCGATCGGGCCGGTCGTCGCCAGCAGTGCCAGGTCGGGAAGATCTCGAACCCGCGTGTTCGGCCTCGGCCGGGGCATCGTGAGCGCGTGAAGCTTCTCGGCGATGTGGGAGACGACCGGATACAGGCGCAGCGACGGAGGGGCAATGCCTGCGAAGGCCAGGATGTCGTCGGCAACGACGATGTCCGGTTGGCCCACGAGCGGATCCCCGAAGGCTACGTCGACGCCGAACGGTCGGCTGTAGATCATGCCCGCGAGCCGACACTCGGTGCGATAGCGAAAACCGTCGTAGCGCATCCCTTCGTTCTGGATCTCGGGCTGATCCGCATCCGGCTGGACCTCGAACAGCATGTGGTCGCCGAGGTCGAGGCGGCCTGCTTCCTGGAGCCGCTCGAGCACGTCGTCGGACGAGCCCATCATGCGAAGGTCGATGTCTTTGGTGGTCCGCGCCCGAGCGAGGCGAAGTTCGAGGACGAGCCCACCCTTGAGAGTAACGGCGTCGCCAGCGACCTGGGCCAGGCGAGCGAGGAAGCGATCGAAGACGAGCAACTGGCGGCGCCGAGCGAAGTCGACGCCGGTGGCAGACGAGGACTTGAGCCGTTGCTCGAGGGCCTGCTTGAAGGCCAGAGGCGTTGCGTACTGGCGAGCGGTCATCGCGCGGCTACCGTTCGAGCCTGGCTGCCAAGGCCGGCAAGAAGTCGAGCTTCATCTTTCGCGGAAACGATCCCGCGCCGACGCGCCTGGAGAATCCCCTGCCGCACGAGGTCGGCGGCGACGTTGGCCTCGATGCAGTCTCGCAGGGTCCGGAGCGGCGTCGTGACGGGCACCGCCGAGTAGCTGGCGCGATCGACGTCGCCGACGTCGGCGAAGTGCAGGACGAGGCCGGCAGGGACTCGGAGACGACGACGACGCCAGCTCGGGGGCACCGTCATGTGGACCTTTCCGGGAAGCGCGTCGGAGAGATCGTGGAGCGCGAGGGCCGTCTCATGGGAAAAGACCCCGGCCTGCTCGGCCCAAAGCCAGAGCACGATGAGGTCCTCGTGCTCGCTGGCCGGGAAGTGAACGACGCGGTAGACGCCACGTCGCACGCGCGCCACCTTCCCCGTCGCCAGGTACTTGTGAAGGAGTGGACGCGAATAGCCCGACTGGGCGGCTTGAGCCGTCGTGAAGTAGCCGCTCTGGGCCTGCGCGACGGTGAAGAGGCCATCCCAATCCGGCTGGTTCCGTGCCTTCGGAGCTACGGTGCCCATGGCGCGCAAATGTTAACCCAGGGTTAACTTTTGTGCAAACCATCAGGACCCGCTCAACGCTTCGCCGGCCGTGGCTCGATGTGCGTTGGCGACGGCTTGAGCAGCAGCCCCGCTGACGAGCTCTCCAGCCTCACATTCGGGTAGTAGTCGATGACCCCGCGGAGGTAGCCGAGGAACCGCTTCTTGAAGTGCCGCGGGTTCGCGTACCCCGAGCCGAACTGGAGCGCCAGCGACGGCCAAGGAATGGTCACCGGCCGGCGCAGCCGAAAGAACCTCCAGGTGAGCCAGATGTAGATGTCGATCTCGAACGGCGATCGGAGGGCGCGCAGGACCCGCAGATCAAGCGGCACCGGTGCCTCAGTCGCCTCGCGGAAGAACCGGTCCGAGAGGACCACGTGCGAGCCCCACGAGAGCTCACCCCTGTCGTGTCGCGGATCCCACCAAAGCTCCCGCTTCTCGGCGACCAGGAAGCCGTCGCCGGCGTGGCTGCCCTTGCTCTCGTCATGGAAGATGCACTGGAAGGTCGAGGCGAAGAGGCGCTGCATCTGGTCGCGGAGCATTGGCAGCGAGCCCCGAGGCCCGGAAGTCGGTGGGATGCCGAGGGAGGCGCAGAAGTGAGAGAAGTGGCTGCCGAGCTCGACGTCGGGGCTCTTTCGCCGGACCGCCTCGGTGCTCAGGTAGGCCAGAACCAAGCGAGGATAGCGGCCGTAGGGGAGGCCGACGTCTTTGGGCGCCATGATCGACAGCGTGAAGTGGCCGTTCCGCCGCACGAACTCGTTGGTCTTCGGGTCGCTGTGGGGCAGCGTGGCTTGGACGAGCGCCCGGGCCAGGAAACCGACCTCGCCGGCGGCGTAGGCATCCTCCTGGTCGAGGTAGAGCGCCTGCCGGATCAGGCTGCCAGCGCGCCTGGACTTGCGGGTTCTGACCTCAACATCTGTAGAATGAAACTGTGACGCCGGGGCGCCAGGGAGGACCAACGAGAGCTGCGAGGTCGCGGGCTTCCAAGCCATACTGCCCCTCCGCTCCGCTGCCGTGCAGCGGATGCCAGAGAGGGACGCCGGTCCCGGTGAGGCGCCCTGCCGGGCTCCTCCGGAGACGGCGCACGGAACCCAGAGACAGGCCTTTCACCGGCACCGACGTCATGCCGCCTGCCTCATTGCCGCGACTTCCCGGAGCCAGAAAATCAGGGTGTTCGAACTTCCTGGGGTGTTCGAACTCAGAGTGATTTGGTCCACCATTCCTCGCTTCGCTCGGTCTGTTGGAGCCGAAGGGCTTCGGTCAGCGCGCGCTCGCCTGCGGCTCGCGCGCTTTGGAGCGAATCCCTTCTGCTCCACCAACATCCAACCTTCTTCTCCTTCACCAGCAGCTTGCCCGCCTTAGCGGAACGAAAGAGGGATAGATGTCGGGATCGCTGAATCTCGGGCGCGAAGAACTCTCTGGATGAGTCCGTCTGTACTAGCTGGAGACTCGCGTCACGAGAAGAGAAGACAACAGAGGGAAGGGCGATGGTGGCGCCGCCATCGAATTCCGTCCGTAGCCCAAGCTAGATTCGCCTCATGAACCGCTCCCGCTGCTTCCCCATCCTCGTGCTCGCCGCAGCGCTCGTGAGCCCGGCGGATCGATGCCTCGCGGCACCTCCTGCCGAAAGCCCGCAGCAGGTGTCCGAGGCGGAGGCCAAGCGGCTGAGCGCGGAGCGCGAGGTGGGGCGACGCTTCGAAGGCCAGCGGTCTGACGATTCCTGGTCCCCTGAGTATCTGCAATTCCTGTTCGAGGTGGCGCAGGAGCAGCGCGAGATCTTCGCGGACAAGCTTCGCCTCGCTCCCTCGACTTTGCGCGGCAACCGTCTTCAAGGTCGGGCGCCGGCGGAGCTTGAGCCGCCGGAGCCGGCCTGGATCAATCTCGGGCCGACGGAGGGAGGCCTCGAGATGAACGTGACCTACCCCGACGGGACACCCGTCGCCAAGAAGATCGATGCGGTGGACAGCGGCCGCGTCAGTCAGATCATCGCCCAACCCGGCGCGCCGAATACCCTCTTCCTGGCCGCCGCCGAAGGCGGCCTGTGGAAGACCACCGACGGCGGCCGTTCGTGGTGCTCCCTGACCGACATCGACTCCTTCCCCAGCCTGGCCGTGGGCGCCGTCGCCCTGGACACCCGCACGACTCCGGCGACCCTCTTTCTCGGCCTCGGCGACGTCGGAGAGAGACTCCGCGGCGGCACCGGACGCGGCATTGTGACGTCGGCCGACGGCGGCAAGACCTGGACCCGTCCGACCCTCCTGGGAAACTCCCGAAAGGTCACCTCGATCCTCGTCCACCCCGAGAAGCCGGCGATCGTCCTGGCCGGCACCGACGCGGGCCTCTTTCGTTCCGCCAACGGCAAGAGATTTTCCAGCGTCACCCTGCCGCTTGTTCACGGCGCGGAGACCGTGCGGGACCTCGCGTGGATCCCGGGAGGCAAGCTTCTCCTGACCGTGGGCAGAAACTTCGCGCAGGAGGAACGGGAGGGCGACGGCGCCGGCGTCTTCTTCTCCACCGACGACGGCAGGAGCTGGAAGCCCGCCAAGGGGCTGGAGACACTGGGGCCGATGAGCCGGATCAGCCTGGGAGTGGCACCCAAGGATCCTCGGATCGTCTATGCCCTGGCGGCCGATGATCGAGGGATGTTCCGCGACATCGCGAAGTCCACCGACGGCGGCGAGTCCTTCTCGCCGCTGCAGGTGGCGGGTGTCCCCATGGACAATCCCATTCCGTCGGCGAAGAGGCTGGGCAGCCTCTTCGGGCCTCCCGACGACGATCCTCTGCTGGACCCGCAGGGCATCTACGATCAGTTGGTGATCGTCGATCCCGACGACCCGGATGTCGTCTACTTCGCCGGACAATCCAACCTGGTGCGAACCGCGGACGGCGGCAAGACCTACCGCCTCCTCTCGGATTGGTACGCGGAGGGAGGTCTACCCTATGTGCACGCGGACTTTCACACCGCCGCCTTCGACGGGCAAGGGAATCTGTGGATCGGTACCGACGGCGGCGTGGCCAAGCTGCCGAAAGGAGGCGGCCCCATCTCCACTCAGGAGAACCTGGGGCTCGCCACCCATATGATCTATTCCATCAGCGCGGCGGAAGGCTCGAATGTCATCGCCGCGGGATTGCAGGACAACGGCACCCGCGTGCGATTGAAAGGCGGCTCCGTCTTCCCACAGCGGCTGCTGGCGGACGGCTTCGACGTCGCCGTCCATCCGCGCAATCCCAACCGGCTGCTGGCATCGCTCTACTTCACCGAGATCTACAAGTCCGAGGATTGCGGCAAGACGATGCTCTTCAGCGGCTCTGACATCGTCGAGGCTCGAAACAGCAAAACCGCTCCCTTCGTCACCCGGATCGTCCCCTCGCCTCGGGAAGGCGACGACGTCGTGCTGACCTTTGTGAATGAGGCGGTCTACAAGTCGACCGACTTCGGGAGCCGGTGGAACAAGCTCCCGGGCGCCGGCCTGACGAGCAGGATCCAAGGCCTCGCCGTCGCCGCATCGGACTCCCTGAAAATGGGTGCGCTGATCCACGACGGATCCGTGCTCCTGAGCGACGACGGAGGGAGCTCCTGGAACCCCGCCGCAGCGCTGCCGGGAAGCCGCGGCTTCCTGAGCGCCATCAGCTTCAGCCCGCTCGATCCGAAGACGATCTACGTCGCCTCCCAGGCGCCCGACGAGAAGGCGAGCCACCTGTGGCGCTCCCAAGACGGCGGCAAGAGCTGGCGGCCCATCGATCGCGGGAGCTTCCCCACCGGCGCGCCCGTCAACGTCGTCGTCGGAGATCCCGGCAGGAAAGGCACCCTCTTATGCCGGCACTCACCTGGGGCTCTATCGCTCGCAGGACAACGGCGAACATTGGACTCGGCTAGGCGCTCGGCTGCCGCTCGTCAGCGTGACGGATATCGACGTTTCGCCCGACTCGAGCCTTCTCCGGATCGCCACTTTCGGCCGCGGCATCTGGGAGCTGAGGCCCGCGGCGCCGCCAGCGCCGGCGCCTCCCTGTCCCTCCGCTCCTCGCTGAGGCGAAAGGGCCTTCGGGGGCGACGACCGGGGTATGGTGTGAAGCGCTGAGCGCACACGAGCCTCTGCACTCCCGCCGCGGCGCCACTTCCGTGTTTTTCAATCGTCGCGGTGGACCGCTAGCCTTTCTACCCAGCGCAAATACGAAGACGGCAAGAAAGCCCGGAAGTGCACGCCCGTAGAAGGCTCGACGGCTCTCGACCAGGAGGCTGCCGTGGTCAATTCGGTGCCGTTGACCTTGGAATACCGGCTTTGGTTTAGGCGCTTGGCGATCAGTCCGAAGGTCGCTTACGACTTCCAGCGGTAAGGCTGCCTCGGCCTCTGTCTCGTCTCGTCACCCCTAGGGCTCGACTGAGCGGTGGCTTCGGCTGGTGGCTTCGATCTACCACAACCCGGGGGGTGGTGAAACTCCTCGACGACATCCAGTACGAGCTCGGGCCGGCTCGCCGCGCCCCTAAAAATAGGCGCCTGGCACCCAGGACCACGGGGGCAACGGGGAATTGATCGGAAGGCGTCTCAGGGTCGCGCGGCGACCTCCGGCATCGCAGTCGCCGGCTGTTCGGGGCGCGCGAACCAGGTGGCGTAGACCTGCTGGGTGTCGAGGTACTCGCGGACGGTGGAGATCTTGCCGTCGCGGAGCGTCATGACGAAGTGATACTCCTGGTCGTAGCGGCGGCCGTCGCGCAGGGTGCCGTGGCCCTCGACTTCGGCGGCGACTTTGTCGCCCTCGGCGACGAGACCTTTTACCGTCATCCGCATCGGGCCGTCGAGCTGGCTCGTCATGCGGTGGAAGAGACCGGCGATCCAGGCCTTGTCGTGCATCCCGGAGGCGGGCTGGGCGTCGGGCTTGCCGGCGATCCACCAGGTGGCGTCGTCGGCGAGGGTGTCGAGGGCGCCGGGGACGTCGTTGGCGCTGATGCGGGCGAAGAGCTCCGCCGCGAGCTCCTTGTTGGCGTCGGTGGCCATGCGGGTTCACCTCCCGGCGTGGATCGTACCTCTGACGCTCCGCATCTTCCTCGAGCTACGCGAGCGCCAGCAGCAGCCGGTGGTATTCGGCGGCGTAGCCCGCTGAGTCGTGGTGCCGCAGCACCCGCTGCCGCCCGGCCTCGGCGATCGCCGCCCGCCGCTCCGGCGACAGGGCGAGCAGCCGCAGCAACAGGTCGTGGAGGCTGCGCAGGTCGTTAGGCTCGCAGAGCAGGCCGTCGACGCCGTCGGTGATCAGCTCGGGCACGCCGAACACCGCCGTGGCCGCCACCACCGCACCCGCCGCCATCGCCTCGATCGTGGAGCGGGGCATCGACTCCAGGTCGGAGGCCAGCACCTCGAAGTCGGCGGCGGCGTACCAGGGGAGCACGTCGGGGGTCAGCGGTAGCAGGTGCACGGGGTTGGCCGGCGGCCGCCGCGCCAGGGCCTCCCGTACCATCGCGGCGTACGGGTTCCCGGTGTCGCCCAGGAGCACCAGATGGGTCGGGGTCGGCTGGCGATCGAGCAGCCGGAACGCCTGACAGAGGCGCGCCTGGCCCTTGCGCGGCTCGGTCCTGGCGACGCAGAGGATCACGCGGTCTTGCTCGCCGATGCCATGGCGCCGCCGGAAGGCGGCGCGGTCGAAGCCGGCGGTGAAGGCCGCGATCGCGGCGGTGTCGACGCCGTAGCGGATCACCCGCGCCCGGCCGGGCGCCACCTGCGGCGCCAGGAGCGCTCGCGTCGCCTCGGCCACGAAAACGGCGACGGTGACGCCGCCGAGCGCGGCGCGGAACTGCTCGCGCGCCTCGCCTTCGATCCGCGACAGCGCGCAGAACACCTCGAAGGGGAAGCTCTCGTGGATCGCCCAGACCGTCGGCAGCCCGTGCTCCTGCGCCAGCTCGACGGGGGCGAAGCTGCCGAGGGAGTTGACGAGCACGACGTCGCAGCCCGCGGCGCGCAGCCGCTCCCCCTCGCGCCGCATCCACTCCGCGCGCTCGTCGCCGCCGTGACGCGGGTAGGGACCGCAGATCTCCACCGCGATGCCGAGCTCCTCCGTCCTCTGGCGCAGCGGCCCGTCCGCCGGGGCGACGAAGGTGACTTCTAGGGAGCCGAGCGGCAGCAGCCGGCGCAGCAGCTCGTGCAGGTAGAGCTGCGCGCCGCCGTAGCTCAAGGCGTGGGCGTAGACGCGGACGCGGCGGACACCGCGCCCGCCGCCCGCGGATCGCGAGCGACCGCGACCCGCGGTGCCCCTCTCACCGGCGCCGACTGCCGCTCCCGGCACCGTGGCCGGCGCCGAGCTCAGGCGCCGGGAGATCGTCCAGCGCTCGCCGCGCAGGTTCATCGCGGCGACGACCAGCATCAACTCGCCCCCCGCTCGCTCCGGCAGAGGCTCCATCATCTCGAACCCCGCGACCGGCGCGTCGGCCAGCGCCAGCCGATCGGCGACGTCGGGCCGCGGCGCCCCGAGCTGCGCGCGGCCCAGCGGCAGGTCGTTCGCGGAGATCTCGACGCGTGCGACCTCCGCGGCGCGGCAGCAGACCCACCCCTGAACGAGGAGCACGCCCCCCTCCATCACGCAACAGACGTCGATCCCGCCGAGCCAGCCCTCCTCCGGCGCTAGGGACCGCAGGGGCAAGGTCGCGTCGAACAGGAGCGGCGTCGGCTCCCCCGCCGCATCGACGCCCACGACGCACAGGCGTGCACGATCGCCCGCGATCCCCTCGAGACCCACCTCCAGCGCCCAGGGCGGAGGCTCGCCGGCCACGCGCCGCGTCGCGACCACCTCGCCGTCGACGCTCGCCCGCAGCTCGCGCACCGGGTGCGCGGACCACGCGCGCAGACCGAGCAGGCCGCGCGGTACGGCGCCGTCCACGGGGGGCTCGAGGCGGACCCCCGACGTGCCCTCGACGCGCCGCACTCGCCGGGTCGCCAAGGGGTGCTCGCTGCCGTCCGCCAGCCGCGCCACGAACGCGACCTCGCCGCCACCGTCCGCCGGCAGCGCCGCGCGCCCACGCCAGCCGGAGACGGCGGCGCCGGGGAGCGCGACAGACATGGCGACATCGAGGCGGACCTCACCGACCGGCAGGAGGCAGCTCGCCTCGCCGTCCACCCGCACCTCCACCGACGCGACGGCGGAGCCGGTGCCGAGCGCCCAGCCCGCCACCTCGATCTCTCCCCCGGCACACAGGTCGCCCTCGCGCGGCAGGTCGACCCCGAAGAGCACCGGCGGCAGCCCGCCGACGAGGGGGGGACTCACCGCCGGCCTATCGCGAGCGGTCGATACTGACTTCGATCGCGCGCCAGCGGCCCTGGTTGAAGCGCAGCACGCTCAGGACGCAGCGCGTGGCGTGGCCGAAGAGGATCGCCAGCCAGATGTCGAGCGGGTCGAGCCGGCCCATCCGCTGGATCACAAAGCAGATGCCGAGCGGCACGACGACCTGCGAGACGATCGAGATGTAGAGCGGGCTCTTGGTGTCGCCGGTGCCCTGGAGCCCGCCGGTGTAGGTGAGGGCAACGGCGATGAGGAGGCCCGAGACGCTGAGGACGCGCAGGAGCTCGACGCCGATCCCGACGACGACGGGCTCGTTCATGCCGAAGATCGCCAGGAGCTGCTCGGGGAAGAAGAAGAAGAAGACGCCGACGCAGGCGGCGCCGAGCAGGCCGAACTGCGCCGCGATGTGCACGGCCTGGGCGGCGCGGTCCGGCTGGCCGGCGCCGAGGTTCTGGCCGGCGACCGCGGCCGCGGCGCCCATCAGCCCCACCGACGTCCAGGTGATCAGCGAGAAGAGTTGGGTATAGGAGACGGCGAAGGCCGCCTGCGCCGCCGCGCTCTGCGCCAGCGAACCGATGAAGGCGAGCAGCAGCACGCCGCCGACGTTCATGGCGATGCCCTGGATGCCGGTCGGCAGCCCGAAGCGGAAGAGCGCCTTGATGATCGCCCAGTCCGGGCGGAGAGCGCGGCCGCGCGGGAAGGCGACGACCCAGCCGCCGGTCCAGAGCTTGACCAGCGCGTAGACGGCGACCAGCCCGGACGCGATCGCCGTTCCCATCGCCGCGCCCGCGGTGCCGAACGCGGGGATCGGGCCCAGCCCGCGGATCAGCGCCACGTTCAGCACCACGTTCAGCACCGTCATGGTGACGCCGAGGATCATCGGGGTCCGCGCGTCGCCGGCGGAGCGCAGGGCGCCGCTCAGCATGAAGTAGACCAGCATGCCGCTGCTGAAGACGAACATGATGCGCAGGAACGGCAGCGCTTCCGCCTGCACCGCGGGCGCGGCGTTCACCAGATCGAGCAGCCACGGCGACAGGAAGTAACCGATCGGCGCCATGATGCCGAGCGAGATCCCGATGGCGGTCAGGAACGCCTGGTAGACGGTGCGGTTGACCTTGTCTTCGTCGCCGGCCCCGGCGAACCGGGCCACGAGCACGCTCATCCCGGTGAACAGCGACGTGATGAAGATGATGACGATGAGGAAGATCTGCCAGGCGACGCCGATCGCCGCGTTGGCCGTGAAGCCGACGAGGTTCCCCACCAGCACGTGATCGACGATGCCCTGGAGCCCGCCGACGATGTTGGTCAGCATCGTCGGCCAGGCGATCTTCCACACCGCGGGCCGTAGCGGGCCCTCGACGATCGAGCGGTCGTAGCGACGCTTCTCCGGCGGCGCCGCCGGAACGGGCAGCTCGCCGACAGCCGAGGGCACGGGCGCGACGGGCGCGGAGAGGTCCGTCATGCAGGCGGCGGGGCTTTCTTCCTCAGCGCCGCGTCCAGGCTCCAAGGTCCCGGGCCGGCGGAGGAGATGTAGAGGAAGACGAAGCAGAAGAGCGCCGCGGGGATGCCCTGGTTGATGGTCGGCCAGAAGCTCTGCGGAGAGTGGAACTGGAAGTAGGCCACCGCCATCTCGCCGCTCAGGATGAACGCGACGGGGCGCGTGAAGAGCCCGACGAGGAGCAAGGCGCCGCCGACGACCTCGATGAGGGCGCCGATCCCCATCTGCGACAGCAACGGCACGGTGCCGCCGTCGGGGATCCCCGCCGGGAAGGCGAAGAGCTTCATCGTGCCCGACGGGATGAAGATGAACGCGGCCACGATGCGGAGCACACTGAGGAGCCGCGGGGCCCAACTGATCCACTTCGCGGCGATGTTCGGTGTAGCCATATGGGAGTCCTCCGGGAATGACGGCGGTCGTGATTCTTCCATGAGCGGTGAGCGGTAAGCGCCAGTGCTACGCTCAATGCTGGAGAACCTCCGAATGGCGCGGTCGGCGAGGGTGTTCATCAGCTATGCCCATGAGGCGGGCAACCCCGCCCATGGCGAGCGCGTGCTCGGGTTGGCGGATCGGTTGCGTGGCGACGGGCTAGACGCTCGCCTCGATCTGTATGTAGTCGTCCCTGAACAGGGCTGGCGGCTCTGGATGGAGGATCAGATTGACGCGGCCGACTTCGTACTAGTGGTGGCGACGGACACGTACGAGCGGCGGCTCCGCAGGCGAGAGGAGCCGGGCAAAGGGCTGGGCGTGGCCTGGGAAGGCGCGATCATCAGCCAAGCGCTTTACGAGGCCGCCCTGCGCAACACGAAGTTCATCCCCGTCATCTTCGATGCGTCGGACGCCGAGCACATCCCCGTGTTCCTCCGTGATTTTCCGAAGTACAGGGTTGCCACCGCAGAAGGTTACGACGCGCTCCTTCGCCGCCTGACGGATCAGCCCGATGTAGTAGAGCCGCCGGTGGGCCCCGTGCGAGAGCGGCCTCCGCGAAGCCGCCCCAAGGCAGCACCGGCGCCGCCGCGCATCTCAACCGCCAAGCTCCCCTCGACCGGCCCGACTTTCGTCGCCCGCGAAGACGAGCTCGCCCACCTCGACGCCGCCTGGGCAGGCGACACCAATGTCATCAGCTTCGTCGCTCTGGGCGGGGCCGGGAAGTCGGCGCTGGTGAACCGCTGGCTCGATGGAATGCAGCGAGACGGCTGGCGGGGGGCGGAGAGGGTGCTCGGGTGGTCGTTCTACAGCCAGGGAACCCAGGCTGCCGGGGCCTCGAGCGAAGCGTTCAGCGAGTACGCGCTCGACTGGCTGGGCTACAAGGGCGAGCCGATCACCTCGCCGTGGAAGAAGGGGGAGGTGCTCGCCGGACTTGTCCGCGAAGCGCGGACGCTCCTGGTGCTCGACGGACTTGAGCCGCTCCAGCACCCGCCGGGTGCGCAGACCGGGCGGATCAAGGACCCGGCGGTGCAGGCGCTGGTCAAGGAGCTGGCGGCGGAGAACCCCGGGCTCTGCGTCATCACCAGCCGCCTGGCGGTGACCGACGTCGCCGGACGCGCGGAGGTGGAGGCGGTGGACCTCGACGAGCTGCCGGCGCCGGCCGGGGCGGAGCTGCTGAAGAGGCTCGGGGTCGAGGGCTCGGACAAGGAGCTGCGGGCGGCGTCGGAGGAGCTCCGGGGTCACGGCTTGGCCCTGACTCTCCTCGGCACCTACCTGCGGGACGTCTGCGGCGGCGACGTCCGCCGGCGCTGGGAGGCCGCCGTGCTCGACGAGGGGATCGAGGGCGGCGAGCACGCCAAGAACGTGATGGCCTCCTACGAGCGGTGGTTCGGATCGGGCCCAGAGCTCCAGGTGCTCCGCCTGCTCGGGCTCTTCGACCGGCCGGCCGAGGCCAAGGCGCTCGCGGCGCTGCGGGCGGCGCCGGCGATCCCGGTGCTGACGGAGGGGATCGGCGCTGGCGAGGGAAAAGCGTGGAACCTCGCCCTGGCGCGCCTGCGGCAGGCGCGGCTGGTGGCGGCGTCCGAGGACGGCGACGTCCGGGATCAGGGCGCCCTCGACGCCCATCCGCTCGTGCGCGAGCACTTCGGGGAGCGGTTGCGGCAGGAGGCGCCGGAGGCATGGCGGGCGGGGAACGAGCGGCTCTATGAGCACTACAAGAAGGCGGCGCCGGAGTATCCGGAGACCCTCGCGGCGATGCTGCCGCTCTACGTCGCGGTGGTCCATGGCTGTCGGGCGGGACGGGAGCAGGGAGCATGCGACGAGGTGTATAAGCAGCGGATCATGCGCGGGAACGAGTTCTTCAGCACGAGGAAGCTCGGGGCCCTCGGCGCCGAGTTGACGGCCCTGGCCGCCTTCTTCGATCGTCCCTGGGACCAGCCGTCCACCCGGCTTACCGCGCAGGACCGGGCGTGGCTCTTGAACGAGGCCGGCTATGACCTTCGCGCCCTGGGGCGCCTGCCGGAAGCGGTCCAGCCGATGCGGGCGGGGTTGGAGGCCCGCATCGCCGAGAAGAACTGGGAGAACGCCGCCATCTCCGCCAGCAATTTCAGCGAGTTGACCCTCACCCTGGGCGAGGTGGCCGACGCCGTGGCGGCCGGTGAGGAGAGCGTCGAGCTGGCCGACCGCAGCGGCGATGCCGGCCAGCGGATGATCAATCGGACGACGCTGGCCGATGCCCTGCACCAGGCGGGCCGGTGGGAGGAGAGCGCGGCGGCCTTCCGCGAGGCCGAGACGATGCAGGCGGAGATGCAGCCGCAGTATCCGCGGCTCTACTCGTTCCAGGGCTATCGGTACTGCGACCTCCTGCTCGGCTGGGCGGAGCCGGAGGACGGGGCGGGGCTGGAGGGGGTGGAAGCGCGGTACCGGGAGGCTGCCGAGAAGGTGCGGGAGCGGGCTGAGCAGTTCTTCAACTGGCGTCTTCCGAGCGATTCGGTAATCGACATCGCCCTCGATCACCTTTCCCTCGGCCGCGCTCACCTCGGTCTGGCGCTGACGACGCCCGCCACGTCGCCGGACTTCCGCCAATCCGCGGAGCACCTTGACCGGGCCGTTGACGGGCTGCGGCAGGCCGGCCAGGAGGACTATCTCGCACATGGCCTCCTCGCCCGCGCCGCCCTCCGCCGCCTGGCCGCCGACTTCCCTGCCGCCGCGGCCGACCTCCGCGAGGCCCAAGAGATCACCGAGCGCGGCTCGATGCGCCTCTTCGAGGCCGACGCTCACCTGGAGTGGACCCGCCTCCATCTCGCCACCGGCGACCTCGCCGCCGCCCGCCGCCACCTCGACCGCGCTGGCGAGCTTGTCCGCGCTTGCGGCTACGGCCGCCGCGAGCGGGAGGTCGCCTGGCTCGAGCGGCGCCTTGCCGAGGCGCCGGCTCAAACCGGCACTTCGTGAGTTTTGCACCACCGAGGGCCGGGGATGCACCAGAAAACGCCTGGTACAAGCTCCCCCGAAGGGTTTATGCACCATTTTGGCCCGGGGATGCACCATCCGAGCGTCCGTACGGCCTCCCCGAAGGCTCCGAAGGCCTCCCCCGCAGGGTCGGAGGTCGTTTTGGCGGGAAAATGGTGCATCCGGAGAAAGAAATGGTGCATTTCCCTCGCCCGGACGCTTGCCCCGACGCCGGGGATGCACCACCCCGGCGTTTTCCCGTGCATTTTTCCTCTCTGGGCGCTTGCCCCGGGCGCCGTACCGCTTGCCCAAAGGCCGCGTGCAGTCTCCCCAGCGTCCGGGGGGTGCATCCGCGCGGCCGGGGGGTGCATCCCGCACGCCGGTACGCTTGCCCCAACGGCCGGGGTGCACTCCCCGGGCGTCTTCCCGCGTGTTCCGCCCACCGGAACGCTTGTTCCCGACGCCGTACCGCCTGTCCGAAGGCCGCGGACAGTCTCCCCACCTTCCGGGGAGCGCATCCCCGCCGCCGGGGCGAGTGAACCTCAGCCCGCGTCGTTCGCCCCGGTCACGTAGCTCAATCCCCCGGCTGATCGGCTGCGAGCCTCCTGGCAGGATCTTCCGCGCGCATCTCGATCGCCGGAATGCGCTCGAACATTTTGGTTGCGATGCTGTCTCTATGAGGAAGTCGCTGCCGAGCGAATGCCGCGGCTGCTAACCGTAACGCCCAAAGGAGTGATGCCCATGAGACATGGACGGCAAGCAATCCTCACTCTGGCAGTCGTATCCCTCCTGCTCGTCGCGCCGGCAAGAGTGCTTGGCCAAGTCAGCACAACGCTCGATCTTGGCTCCCTTCTGCACGAGCGCGATCCGCTAACGATGCTCGGCAGCCTGAAGAGCGAGATGCAGGAAAGAGCCAAGGATCGCTGGGTTCAGCTGGTGATGGAGGACTCGCAGACCGCCGAGACGCGGAATCGGAGCGAGGTCCGCCCCAGGCTCTACCCCAATCCCAGCCTCCAGGCCTATGTCAACCGGCTGGGGCAGTCGCTCATCCCGCGGGAGGCCTCGGAGAACATCTTCGTCAGCTTCAAGATCGTCGAGGACCCTCTCCCCTACGCCGACACCCTGGCGACCGGCACGGTCTACTTGAGCACAGGAATGATCTCGCTTCTCGACAACGAGTCGCAGCTGGCTTTCCTGCTCATGCACGAGGCGGGTCACGTTTTTCTCTCTCATCACCTCAACCAGATCATCGAGGAGGAGAAGGCGCAGAAGAGGGCCGACCGGATCCGGATGATCGGAACGGTGGCAGGTGCCGTGGCCGGCGGCATCGTGGGCGGCAAGCAAGACATCCTTCAAGGGAGCTTGGTCGGGTTGGGAGGAGCTCATATCGGAGTCAGCATCGCTGCAGCCTTCCGGAATCACCGTTTCCTGAGGAGCATCCAGCTAGAGTCCGATGAGTTCGCCACCCAGGCTCTGCTGCAGCACGGCTTCGATGCCCGAGAGGCACCGACCCTCATGGCGAAGGTCGGCGACATCGTCCGCCGCAGCGGCGCGGCCGTCGAGCTGGCCTTCGGGAATGCCGAAGACCTTCCTCAGCGCTCCGACAAGGTCAAGGAGCTCCTCGGCGGCCCCTACCAGCAGGTCGTCGCCCGCATCCTCGGCGGCAATGGATTCAGGATGTCCTCGCCGCGCTACAGCCAGCTCATGGCGGAGCTCAAACGAGACAACGGCCTGCTGGCTCTGGAGAGGGACCTCTTCGTCATCGCCCGTGCGAATCTCGAGGAGGCAGCCTCCGTGCGCACGGACGATCCGCTCACTATGTACGGTCTCGGGGTGCTCTACCGGACGGTGGGCCGCAGCGACGAGGACGTCGCCCGAGCCGCGAGCTACCTCAAGTCGGCGCTGGAGTTCGACGAGGTACGCCATCGCTTTCCCGAGGTCTATCTCCAGTACGCTGTCGAGCTGCTCAGCCGCGAGGATCCTCAGCGCTACCCGGAGATCCAGAGGGCGCTCAAGAGCTACGTCGTTCTCTACCAGCGCAACATGGGCGGCACTCTGCCGCCCGAAATGCGGTTCGTCTACGACTACCTCGATCTGACCGGCGACCTTAGCTGGATCGCGTACAAGGTCAACAACGTCAGCTCCAACGTACCGTACCAGCTCATGGGGGACGCGAAAATCGACGGGAAAGTCCAGCCGGCAGAGAAACGGCAGCCCAAAAATTAGAGGGAGGTCCTTCCCTTGCGAACCGCAACCCGGATCGCCTTGCTGGGAACGGCGCTGTTCTGGCTGTGGGTCTCCACCACTCCCGGCGAGGGTGTCGAAGCGACGCTCCCGCCGGGCGGTATCCAGCTCGAGCTGCCGGAGCTCGGCGAGCGGAGATATGCGCCAGGAGTCCTGCGCGTCCCCGAGCCCGAGAAAATCCGGCGCCTCGTCCTGCACATCCCGTTGCTCCGGGTCCATCAGGCGTTTCCGAAGATCAACACCATCGGCACCGGGCTCGTCCAGACGATCAGGGCTCGCCAGGACGAAGTGCTCTGCGACATCGATCTCTCGCTCCACCAGGGAAGGCACTACGCCCTGAACGCGGCGGACAACACGTTGGAGATCAAGGTCGTGCCCAAACCCGGGGCCGATCCGCTGTACGCCAGATGGGTCATCGCGCCGCCCAAGGAGCCGCAGGCCTGGCAGACGCACCAGCGCCTCGCAGGCGGCGACGGCTCCCTGGCACGGGCGGAGATGGGCACGGAGGGCGTGGTGGTGCTCGAAGAGCTCGAGGATGGTCGGCTGAGCAGGCTCGACAAGGGCGTCACGACGGCCAGGCGGGTCTTCCTCCAAGCGCGCTTTCCCCACCGCGAGGAATCGGTGTCGCTACGGGTCAACTGGGCAGGCGAGGAGGGCGTCGAGAGAACCTTCTCCATCGGCAGTTGGAGTGGTGGATCCGGCGCCAGAGGAGTGAAAGTTGGCGACAAGAGCCTGCCGACGTTGGAGGGCAGCGTGGAGCTCGAGCTGGGGCAGAACCGGTTGGACGTCGAGGTGGTGCACGGTTACACAGTCCTCTCCCGCAGCATCTACAGGATCTACCGGCGAGCGCCCAGCGCGCCCACCGCGGTGGCCGGCGAGAAGTGGGCGGTCGTCATTGGAATTTCCGATTATCTGGCGGACGACCTCGACCTCCGGTATGCCGACCGTGACGCTCAGGCCATCCGCGATTTCCTGACCGAGAAAGGAGGTTTCCGCCCCGACCGGGTGCAATTCCTCAGCGACCAGCGCGCGACCCACCAGGGAATCCGCACGGCGCTCTTCAGCTTCCTGGCTGGAACGCAACCGGATGACCTGGTCCTGATCTTTTTGGCGGGACACGGCGTGCAGGATTCGAGCAACCCCGATAATTTCTTCTTCCTGGCTCACGACTCCGATGTCGGGAATCTGGGGGGAACGGCAATCCCGATGTGGGACCTGGGCAACGTCATGGACTACACCATCCGCTCTCAGCGCATCGTGGTAATTGCCGACACCTGCCACAGCGGCGCCGTGCTGGACCGAGGCGGCGTGAATAACGGCAAGAATCTCAACTTTTTCAACAAGTATCTCGAGGTGCTGGCGAGGAAGAAAGGACGGCTGGTGCTGACGGCGAGCCAGGCGCACGAAAACTCACTGGAAATGGCGACGCTCGCCCATGGCGTGTTTACAAATGCGATTCTCCTCGGACTTGGCGGCTCCGCGGACGACAATCCTGCCGATGGTGTGATCACGGCCAGCGAGCTGGTCGACTACGTCCGGGCAAAGGTGCCGGAAGGGACGGCAGGAGAACAGCACCCATCGTACAGCGAGCAAGGCTTCGACATGAACTTGCCCTTGGCGTACGTGCGACGAGACAAGACCTCGAAGCCCTGAGGGTTACGGGGACCGAGCGAATCGCCCTGCTGCGTCGCACGCGCAATCACCTGCCGCCCGGGCGCTTGAGCCTCAGCCTGGGGGGTTCGCCCCGACCAGGTACCCCAGCCCCCGCTCCGCTGCGAGCGCCTGCAGCCGCGCCAGGTCGCCGGCCGTCAGCTCGTCGAGCGCTTTGCGCTGCGCCGCCAGCTCCTCGTCGAGCGTCGCCTTGACCTCCAGCATGCCTTGCGTGGGCGGGCCGGGGTGGTCATTCGAGCCCCAGTTCAGCCAGGAGTAGCGGGAGTGGAGCTGGGCGCCGCCGTCGCGGCCGGCCAGGATGTCGTAGGTCACCTCGGCGGTCGGGTTGTGGAGCTTCCCTTCGATCGCCGTGAGCTTCGTGACGACCTGCTTGCCGAGCTCGACGAGGTCGGAGTTGCGGGCGTCGCCGGCGAGGAGCGCGGCGCGGGCCTCGAGCTGGCCGCGCACGCTGCGGATGGTCTCGACCCTGCGGGCGATCTCGGCCATGCGCTCGCGCAGGCCGAGCAGGAAGGCGAGCTGCGCCTCCCGGTCGGCGGCGGAGACGCCGAGCCGCGGGTCGGGCTCGACGCGCAGCGGCTGCTCGAGCGTCGTGCCGTCGGCGGTCAAGCGCAGGGTGTAGCTCCCCGGCAGCGCCTGCGGTCCGTCGTGCGGGTCGCCGGTGTCGACCATCGCCTTGGGGATGTAGGGCGCCCCTTCGAGCGCCAAATCCCAGACCGCGCGGTGGATCCCCGGCTCGGCCGAGAGCGCCGCCTCGAGCTTGGAGTCGGGGTCCCAGTCGGGGTGGTCGGGGCCGATCGGCGGCGTCTCGACCTCGCTGGTCAGGGTGCGGACGACCGCGCCGCCGGCGTCGAGGACTTCCAGCTTGAGCGGCGCCTTCGGCTTCTCCTTGAGCCAGTAGGTGACGACGGCGCCGAATGGCGGGTTCGAGGCGCCGCCAGCGTCACTGCCGAAGGGCGCGTCGGCGATGCGCCAGGCGGTCGCCGGGCGCGGCGGGAAGAGGTGGACGGCGCCCTTGGCGACGGCGTCGGTCCACTCGCGCACCGGCGTCAGGTCGTCGAGGACCCAGATCGAGCGGCCGGTGGTGCCGACGACGAGGTCGTCGCCCTTGACCACCAGGTCGTGGACCGCCACCGTCGGTAGGTTGAGCTTGAGCGGCTGCCAGCTCGCGCCGCCGTCGCGCGACACCGCGACGCCGCGCTCGGTGCCCAGGTAGAGCATGCCGCGGCGCGCCGTGTCCTCGCGCACGACGTGGAGGTAGACGCCGGGGTCGAGCCCGCGCGTCAGCGGGCGCCAGCTCGCGCCGTAGTCGGTGGTCACCCAGAGGTAGGGGCGGGAATCGTCGAGGCGGTGGTTGTCGGCGACGACGTAGGCGGTGCCGGCGTCCCAGCGCGACGCCTCGATCCCCGCCACCGTCGCCCACTCCGGCATCCCCGGCGGCGTCACCTTGGTCCAGTTGGCGCCGCCGTCGCGGCTGACGTGCACCAGGCCGTCGTCGCTCCCCGCCCAGAGGAGGCCCTTCGCGAGCGGCGACTCGGCGACGGCGAAGATGGTGTCGTAGAACTCGACGCCGGTGATGTCGCCGGTGATCGGGCCGCCCGACCACTGCTGCTTCTCGGGGTCGTCGCGCGTCAGGTCGGGGCTGATCGCCTGCCAGTGCTGGCCGCCGTCGGTGGTGCGGAAGAGGACGTTGCCGGCGTGATAGACGGTCTTCGGGTCGTGCGGCGAGACGAGGATCGGCGCCGTCCACTGGAAGCGGTAGCGGAGGTCGGCGGCGGGGCGGCCGCTGCCGTTGTCGGGGTAGATGCCGACCGCCGGCGCGATGCCGGTGCGCTCGTCGTAGCGCGAGATGAAGCCGAGGTACTCGCCGGCCCACACCACCTGCGGGTCGGAGGGATCGGCCGCCACGTGCCCCGCCTCGCCGCCGCCGACGCCGTGCCAATCGGAGAGCAGCACGCCGCCGCCGTGCAGGCTGTTGCTCGGCCCCGACACCGTCCCCCAGTCCTGCACCGCGCCGAGGACGCGGTAGGGCACGCGGGTGTCGGTCGTGATGTGGTAGAGCTGGGCGATCGGGATCGACGGGACGAACCAGGTCTCGCCGCCATCGCTCGACAGCGACACCCCGGCGTCGCTGCCGGCGATCATCCGCCGCGGCTCGAGCGGGTCGATCCAGACGTCGTGGAAGTCCCAGCCGCCGCCCTTGACCGCGCGAATCTGGCTGCCGCCGTCCACCGTCTTGAGCATCGACACCTCGGGGAACCAGACGACGTCGGGGTTCTTGGGATCGACGGTCAGGCAGGTGTAGTACCAGGCGCGCTGGCGCAGGCCGCGCGAGGAGTTGGCCAGCGTCCAGCTCTCGCCGCCGTCGTCGGAGCGGAAGAGGCCGCCGCTCTCGGCCTCGATCAGGGCGTAGACCCGCCGCGGATCGGAGGGCGCGACGCGCACGCCGACCTTGCCCCAGATCCCTTCGGGCAGGCCGCCGCCGGTGAGCCGCTTCCACCTGTCGCCGCCGTCGCGCGAGACCCACAAGCCGCTGCCGGGGCCGCCGCTCTCGAGCTTCCAGGGGTAGCGCCGGGTCTGCCAGAAGCCGGCGAAGACGGTGCGCGGGTTCGTCGGGTCGAGGGTGACGTCGGAGGCGCCGGTCTTCTCGTCGACGAAAAGGACGTTGCGCCAGCTGGCGCCGCCGTCGGTGGTGCGGAAGACGCCGCGCTGGCGCCCGGGGCCGAAGGGGCTGCCGAGGACCGCCGCGAAGGCGACGTCGGCGTCGCGCGGATCGACGGCCATCGTCCCGATCTGGCCGTCGAGCGCCAGCACCTTGCGCCAGCTCTTGCCGCGGTCGGTCGACTTGTAGATGCCGTCGCCCTTGCCGACGTTGCCGCGGATGTTGGCCTCGCCGGCGCCGGCGTAGAGGACGTTGGGGTCGGACGGCGCGACGGCGATCGAGCCCATCGACGACACCGGCTGGTCGTCGAACACCGGCTGCCATTGGTGGCCGCCGTTCGTCGAGCGCCAGACGCCGCCGGCCGCGGTGGCCGCGAACCAGGTCGAGGGGTCGCCGGGCACGCCGGCCACACGCGACACGCGGCCGCCGATCGCCGGCCCCAGCAGCCGGTACTCGAGACCGTGGAGGGGGCCCTTGTCCGGCTCGGCCTCCCTCTCGGCGACGAGCGCCGGCGGCGTCGGCTCGGCGAGCGCGGCGGCGGCGAAGCAGACGGCAAGGGCAAGCAGCGTCGAGACGCGGCGGAAACTGGTCATCGCGGGGGGTCCTCCTAGGCGCGAAGGCTTTCGCGCCGGGCTCTAATCGCCGCGGATCCTACAAGCCCCGCGCGCGTTTTCAGCGCCTGCGGCGCGTGGGCCGCTCGTCCGGCTCCCAGCGGCAGCGCGCGAGGTCGACGCGGCCGCGGGCGTCGAAGGCGACGCCCTCCTCTTCGAGCAAGTGCCGCTGCAGGCCTGCCGCCCAACCGCCGCTCGAGCGCGGGCTGACCTCGCCGCGGGCGTTGATCACCCGCTGCCAGGGCACGTCGGCGCCGTCGGGGAGGGCGTGCAGGGCGTAGCCGACCTGGCGGGCGTGGCCGGCGAGCCCCGCCAGCGCCGCGATCTGACCGTAGGTCGCGACGCGGCCCTCGGGGACCTGGCGGACGACGGCGTAGATGCGGGCGTAGCGGTCGGGATCGGTCGGCACGGGCCGCGGAGCGACGGGGCGCGCCGCTCGTCGCGACGCGCCCCGCGCTCTGCTGAATTCAGGCTACGGAGGGAACGGCCCGCGGAACGACGTCTCGCGAACCGCCGTGGTCCACTTCTCGGCGCCCGTCGCCAGGTTCACGGCGCGGAGGGACGTCGCGTGCTCGACGAGCTTGCCCTCCTTGACCATGACGTGGGCCGGGGCCGTGTGGTAGAGCGTCTCGCCCACGACCAGGAACGGCGTCGCGGCGGCCAGCGCCGGCACCGAGCCGAGCCGGGCGCCACCGGCGCGCTCGTACACCGTCCAGCGGTGCTTGTAGAGGGTGAACTCGGCCGACTTGACCGGCTCGGTGACCAGGTAGTGGCGGCCGTCGGCGGAGAGGAACTGCCGCCCGGCGCCCGTCTCCGCGCGCAGCTCTTCGAGGCTGGCGCGTTTGAGCGTCGGGGACGTCCCGGTCACGACCGACGGCTGGGCCTGCATGCGCATCGAGGGCGCCGTCAGGTCGAGGACCGCCGCGCCGGTGACGACGGCGAGGGAAGCTCCCGGCGCCTCCGCTTCGTTGACGGCGGGGAGGTAGCCCTGCGCCGGCATCTTGCCGGCCGCGCCCACGGATTCCCAGCGCACCACGAGACCGGAAGCCTCGCGCGCGGCCTGGACGCGGAACGAGCCCGCGGGCGTGTCGACGACGGAAGCGGCAACGCCGGCCGGGAGCGCCATGCGCACGTTGTTGCGGGAGGCGCCGTTGCGCGCGTCGAGGACGACGAGGTCGAGGGCGTTGCCGCGGCCCTCGGCCTGCGCGAGGAGCCGGTCGTCGGCAAGCGCCACGGGCTTGGCCGCGAGGTCGCTGCGCCAGCGCACCTTGCCGCTGGCGAGATCGACCGCGTCGATGCCGCCGCCGGGCCGCATCACGTACGCGAGGCCGTGCCGCGGCGACACCACCACGCCTTCGAGCAGCGCGGCGCCGTCGGCCGAGCGCAACGACTTAGCCTGACCCAACGCGGCGCCCGGCAGGAGGAGGATTGCGAGGAGGGACAGAAGGACGAACGAAGGGACACACCGACTCCGATACGGCCGGTGTGGCCACCGCTTGGCTTGGTTCACGTGGACTCCTTGTTGCTTTGTTGCTTCCTTGCCAGCGCCTCTCGCTGTGTCGTCGCCGTCGCTTCGCTCATGGTAATCTCCACGGGCTTCAGAGTGCAAGAGGAGAGGCCCTCCGCCCGTCCCGGGTGGCGCGCACCCGGGGGACCGATCAGGAGCCTCTGGATCGCCAGCGTCGCGCCGCGTTCGACAGTCGCCGTTGCCTTTCGTAGACGATGCCCGCGAGGGCGTCATGCACAAGAAAGGAAACGGCACATGCTGAGGAGTACCTCGCGCTTCGAGTTCCCGGGCGGCCGCCTGCGGGCGGTCACCGGTTTGTGCGCTCTCTTCGCCGTCACCGTGGCGCTGGCGCTGCCCATCGCCGCCTCCGGCCAACCGCCGATCGGCCCCATTGCGTGGACGGCGCAGGGCCCCGGTCCGGCGGTCAAGGGCCAGTCCGAAAACGCGAATCCGAACAACAAGATCGTGGGGGCCATCCACACCGTTCTCGCGCATCCCACGGATCACAGGATCCTCTACATCGGTGCCGTCAACGGCGGCATCTGGAAGACGACGAACGCCCAGTCCAACAATCCGAACTGGCTGCCGCTCACCGACACGCTGGCGACCTCGGCGATCGGCGCCATGGCGTTCGACACCACGGACGCGACGTCGAACACGATCTGGGCCGGCGTCGGCCGCTACAGCTCGTTCGGCCGCCTGGGCGGCAACCGGGTCGGGCTGTACAAGACGACGGACGGCGGCTCGAGCTGGACGTCGGTCACCGGCGGCGGCGTCCTCCTGCTCAAGAACATCTCGGGCCTGGTGGCGCAGGGCAACACGATCGTCGTCTCGGTCAACGAGGCCGAACCCAACCTGGTCACGAGCCTCGGGATCTGGCGCAGCACCAACGGCGGCGCCACCTTCACCCAAATCTCCAACGGCAACGGCACGGCGACGGGACTTCCCGGCGGCGTCACGCACGACTTGGTGGTCGATTCCACCAACCCGGCGCGGCTCTTCACCAGCGTCACCTTCGCCAACCTCGTCGGCGGGACGAACGGCGTCTACCGCAGCCTCGACACCGGCGCCACCTGGGCCAAGGTCAGCAACGCGGCGATGGACGCCGTGCTCACCAACTCGGCGAGCAACACCGAGTTCTCGGCGGGCTTGAACAACAACGTCTACTGCGCGATCGTCAACCCCGGACGCCTGGCGGGGCTCTTCCGCTCCGGCGACGGCGGCACCACCTGGACCGCCATGGACCTTCCGCGGACCGGCCCCAACAACGTCGGCATCCATCCCGGCGCGCAGGGCTCGATCCACCTGTCGATCCTCGCCGACCGGACCAACCACAACCTCGTCTACCTCGGCGGCGACCGGCAGCCGTTCCGCCTCGAGGAGGGCCTGTCGTTCCCGCCGCAGTTCCCCAACACGATCGGCGCCCAGAACTTCTCGGGCCGCCTGTTCCGCTGCGACGCGTCGCTGGCACCGGGCAGCCAGTGCACGCCGCTCACCCACGTCGGCACCGCCTCGAACAGCTCGCCGCACGCCGACTCGCGGGAGATGACCTTCGACGCCAATGGCAACATCATCGAGACCGACGACGGCGGCGTCTACCGGCGCACCAGCCCGGCCACCGCGGCCGGCAACTGGTTCACGATCGTCGGCGACCTGCAGGTGACGGAGGTGCACGACAACTCCTTCGACACCCTGGCCGACGTCGGCTTCGTCGGCACGCAGGACAACGACGACCCGCACCAGGACTCCGAGGACAGCACCGACTGGTTCGTGCTGCTCTCCGGTGACGGCGGCGACACCGCGGTCGACAACGTGACGGCGGCCCCCGGCCAGTCGATCCGCTACGACAGCGCCCAGGGCCTGCAGGCGTTCCTCCGCAGCTTCTGGGATGCGACCAACGACCTCGTGGCGTTCGTCTTCCCGAACCTCACGGTCGTCGGGGGCGGCCCGGCGTTCGTGGGGCAGTTCACGACGCCGGTGGAGCTCAATGCGATTACGCCGACGCGGATCGTGTTCGGCGGCGCCAACGGGGTCTACGAGTCGCTCGACCAGGGGGACACCATCCGGTTCCTCGCACCGATCCAAATCAACGGTAACGGCGTCGACGCGGTCTCCTATGGCGGGCTGGGCAATCCGGACCTGCTGGTGGTGGGCGCGGGCTCTCCGCCCGGAACCGCTCAAGACCGTCTCTTCATCCGCACCGCCGCTCATCCGGCTCCCCTGACCGAGGTCCTCAGCTATCCGCGCACCGTGGGGAGAACGATCCGCGACATCGTCATCGACCCGGCGAACGCGGGCGCCATCTACCTGACCAACACGACCCAGGTCTTCCAGACGCTCGACGGCGGGACGACGTGGACCGACGTCTCGGGCAACATCCAGTCGTTCGCACCCATCGCCTTGCGCGGGATCGAGTACATCCCCCGCGGGTCGAACGACGCCCTGGTGGTGAGCACGTTCAACGGCATCTACGTGTCGTACGAGGCCGACGGGTTCGACGTCTGGTCGCCCCTTGGGACCGGTATGCCGAACGTGCCGATCTTCGACCTGGACTACGACGCAGAGAACAACGTCCTGGTGGCCGGCACCCTCGGCCGCGGCACCTGGAAGCTGAGCCTCTAGACCGAGGCCCTCGCGCCGCAGCATCGCGCCCCCGGGGAGCCCTCCCCGGGGGCGTTTTTCATTGCGCGGCCCGCGTCGCGGCGGCCGCCCGGTCGCCCTCGCCGATGAGGAGGCGCGCCGCGGGGCCGGCGCCCTCGACGCGCAGCGGCACGGTGGCGCCGGAGCGCGGGTCCCACGCGGCGTAGCCGCCGGCCGCCTCGCCGCGGAAGCGCAGGCGCGGCTCGAGGCCGCCGATCGAGATCCCCAGGAGGCGCCCCTGCGGCTCGCCCTGCCAGACGAAGGCGACGTCCTCGACGCCGCGCGCGAAGCGGAAGCGGACGACGGTGAAGTGGCGGTCCTCGCGGCGCGCCGTCCCCAGCACCTCCGCGCCGCGGGCGGCGCCGCGGCGCTCGGCGAAGGCCGCGAGCCGTTCGGCCCACACCGCGCTCAGCCGCTCCAGGGTGACGTCGGCGCCCGCGCCGTAGAGGCGGTGGAGCGGCGCCGCGTCGCCCGCCAGCAGGGCGGGCACCGCTTCGTCCAGCCGGCGGTTGCGCTCGGCGCCGAGCGCCCGGTCGGCGGCGTCCTGCGGCGGGATCGAGAGTAGACGGGCGAAGGCCGGCGCGTCGAGCGGCTCGAGCAGGAGGGCGTCGGCCTCCGCCGTGGCGCGCAGGCGGCCGCCCTCCGCCAGCGCCCAGTCGCCCGCCAGCTCAGCGAGGCGCGCGGGGTCGGCCGGTACGACGTTGGGGACCTCCGGGTAGGGCCGCCCCGCCGCCAGCCGGAAGCCGATGCGGCCGAGGAGCTGCTGCACGTACCGGTTGCCGGCGAGGACGTTGGTCTGGAGGAAGACGACGATCCCGGCGTCCGGCACCAGCGCCAGGTCGGCGAAGAAGACGCCGTTGCCGCCGTTGTGGGTGACGACGCGGAAGCCCTCGACGTCCTGCACCGCCCAGCCGTAGCCGTAGAAGCTGTCGCCGCCCTGCTCCTCCGCGACGTGCGGCGTCCACAGCTGCTCGCGCGAGGCGGCCGAGAGCACGCGCCCGGCGAGCAGCGCCTCGGCCCAGCGCAGCATGTCGTAGGCCGTCGTGTGGATGCCGCCGTTGGCGCGCAGCACCCAGAACGGGCCGTCCTCGGCGAGCGGGCGGTCGAGGGTCGTGCCCCACTTCTCCGCGCCCTCGTAGCCCTGCGCCATCCGCCTGTCGCCCCAGCCGGCGAGCACGTACCCGGTCTCGTAGAGCCCGTGCGGCAGGAAGAGCCGCTCGCGCACGAAGCGCTCGTACGAGCCGCCGCTCAGGCGCTCGATGATGGCGCCGAGCAGGCTGTAGCCGGCGTTCGAGTACTCGTACCCGCCGCCGGGCGGGAAGGCGAGCGGCTGGGCGAAGATGCGCCGCACGAACTCGTCGCGCAGGATCGGGTCCCAGTCGCCCTCGCCGGCGAGGTCCACGATGCCCGAGGAGTGGGTGAGGAGCTGGTGCAGGGTGATGGCGCGCTTGTCCTCCGGCACGCCCTCGAAGTGGGCGGTGAGCGGGTCGGTCACCCGCAGGCGGCCCTCCTCGGCGAGCGAGAGGATGGCGGCGGCGGTGAACTGCTTGGTGATCGAGCCGATGTCGGAGACCGTCCCCGGGCCCCAGGGAATCCCGCGCTCCCGGTCCGCCAGCCCGTACCCCTCGGCCAGCAGCGGCGCGCCGTTGCGCGCCACCAGGACGACGCCGGCGAACCCGAGCTTGGCGAGCCGCCCGAGGTACTCCCGGGTCTCGGCGACGAACGCGGCGTCGCCCGCCGCGGGCGCCGGCGGCGGCGGCGGCGCCGCGCAGGCCGGGACGGCAAGGAGCGTCAAGGTAAGGGAGAGCAGGATCGCCAGCGGCGAACGGCGGGACTCGGGCACGGTCGGCCTCCTCGGTCGAAAGGTTGGCGGCTGCCGAGAGATACGTCGGCGGCCGGTACAGGTTACTCGCCGGCTCGCGGCGAGCGGCGACCTGCTAGCCTCGACTGCATGAGCGCGCCCCCGCTCGTCGTCTGCGGCATCGCCGGCAGCTTGCGGCGGAAGTCGTACAACCGCGCGCTGCTGCGGGCGGCGCAGGAGCTGGCGCCGGCGGGGATGGAGATCCGGGTCTTCGACCGACTGGCCGAGGTCCCGCTCTTCAACGAGGACGTGGAGGCCGCGGGCGACCCCGAGCCGGTGCAGGCGCTCAAGCGCGCGATCGGCGAGGCCGACGCCCTGCTCATCGCCACGCCCGAGTACAACCACGGCGTGCCCGGCGTGCTCAAGAACGCCATCGACTGGGCCTCGCGCCCGCCGCGGGCCTCGGTGCTGGCCGGCAAGCCGGCGGCGATCTTCGGCGCCAGCCCCGCCGTCACCGGCACGGCGCGGGCGCAGACGCAGCTCCGCCAGGCCTTCGTCTTCACTCAGAACCCGGCGGTGCTGCAGCCGGAGATCCTGGTCTACCGGGCGCACGAGAAGTTCGACGCCGAAGGCCGGCTGACCGACGAGAAGACCCGGGAGTTCGTCGGCCGGCTGCTCGCGGAGCTGGCGGACTGGACGGTGCGCCTCCGCCGGGAGCCCTAGGCGGGCCGGCGTTCCCCCTCCGTCCGGGCACCCGGCTTGCACGCCCCAAGCGGCCAGACAGGCGGCGGGGCGGGGTGGTTGCGCCGGCGTCGCCGGAAAACCGACCCTACAGAGGAGGCCCCGATGCACAGCTCACGACGTCCCCATCTGTTCCTCGCCGGTCTCGCCGTCCTGCTGCTCGCCGGCGCCCTGACGCCGGCCGCCGCGCTGCCGGCGCCCTCGAAGACCGCCCCCGACCAGACGCTGGCCGAGCGCGAGGCCGACCTCGCGACCGTCACCGGCGTCCTCGAGCAGGAGGAGGTCATGGCGGTCCTCGCCGCGCAGGGCTTCACCCGCGAGGAGGCCAATTTGCGATTGGCCCAGCTCGCCCCCGAGGAGCTCGGGGCGCTCGCCAACCAGGTCGAGCAGCTCCAGGCCGCCGGGCAGGTGCCTTACTGGATCTGGATCCTCGTCGCGGTCCTCATCGTCGTCGCAATCGTCGCGGTCGCCTAAGGGAGGCTCGAATGCACAGCGTACGGCTCCGTCACCTGATCCTCGCCGGCTTCGCAATGCTGCTGTTCGCCGCCGCCTTGGCGCCGGCGGCCTACGCGCTGCCGGCTCCCTCGAAGACCGCGCCCGACCAGACACTGGTCGAGCGCGAGAGCGACCTCGCCAGCCTCGCCTCCGTCATCGACCAGGAGGAAGTGGCGGCGGCGCTGGCCGCGCAAGGCTTCACCCGCGAGGAGGCCAACCTGCGGCTGGCCCAGCTCGCTCCCGAAGAGCTGTCGGCGCTCGCCAACCAGGTCGAGCAGCTCCAGGCCGCCGGGCAGTGGCCGTGGTGGATCTGGATCGTCGTCGCGGGCGTCATCGTGCTGGCGATCGTCGCCATCGCCTAGCGACCGGTGCGTCTCACCTCTGCGACGGCGCTCCTGCTGGCCGGGCTCGCGGCCGGCGGGTGCGCCGTCCTGCCCCCCGCTCGCAGCGCCCGGGCGCCGACGCCCGGGTGCTGCCTGGCGTGCCGGTGCAGAGCTTCGGCGTCGAGAGCTGCGGCGCCGGCAGCCTCAAGGTCGTCCTCGGCTACTACGGCGACGCGGCGACCTTCGAGGAGCTGGAGGCGGCGCTGCCGCGAGGGCGCAACGACGGCGTGCTGACGCTCGACCTGGTGCTGGAGGCTCGCCGCCGCGGCTACGCCGCGCGCATGGTGGAGGGCAGCGCCGAGCTGGTGAAGAGCGAGCTGCTGGCGGGACGGCCGGCCATCCTGATGCTCAAGGTGCTCGAAGCCCCCGGCTTGGCGCACGACTACTACCATTACATCGTTGCCGACGGCATCGCGCCGGGCCAGGACCTGGTGCGCGTGCAGTTCGGCGACGAGACGCCGCGCTGGACGACCTTCGAAAAGCTCGACCGCGCCTGGCGACCGACCAAGCACACGACGCTCCTCATCGCCCCCGCCGACGCGGCCGCCGGCACGACCGAGACGCCGGCCGACCGGATGGTGCGCTACGCGGTGGCGCTGGAGGCGGCGGGGCGGGTCGAGGAGGCGGTGGCGCTCTACCGCAAGCTCCTCGACGAGGCGCCTTCGGCGCTGGTCTGGACCAACCTGGGCAACGCCGAAGCCGGCCGCAAGGAGCCGGCGCTGGCCGAAGCCGCCTACCGCCAGGCGCTGGCGCTCGACCCGGCGAGCGGCGACGCCCTCAACAACCTCGCCTGGCTGCTGCTCGAGCAGCACGACGGGCGGGAGGCCGAGGCCGAAGAGCTGGCGCGGCGCGCCCTGGCCGCCGGCGGCGCCGACCGCCACCTGCCGCTCGACACCCTGGCGCGCGCCCTCCAGGCCCAGGGGCGCTGCGCCGAGGCCGCGGCCGCCTACGCCGAGGCCGCCGCCGCGGCGCCGGACGGCGGCGAGCGGGAGCGCCTGACGCTTGCGGCGGAAGCGGCGCGCGGCGGCTGCGCGCCCGGCGGCTGAGACGCAAAAACGCCCGGGACGTGGCCCGGGCGCTACCGGACCGGACGTAGCGCCCGGCCTACGTGCCGGGCGTTTCCGGCGGCCGCGCGGGCGGCCCGTCCTCCGCCTCGCCGGTCATCGGCACGAAGCGGACCGGCGCGACCTCTTCGCGCACGATGCCTTTCGGGGTCTTCGTCAGCACCACCAGCTCCTGCCACCAGCGGCCGATCGGCAGCACCATCTTGCCGCCCACCTTCAGCTGGTCGAGGAGCGGCTGCGGCACGTCGGTGGGGGCGGCGGTCAAGAGGACGGCGTCGAAGGGCGCGGCCTCGGGCCAGCCGCGGTAGCCGTCGCCGATCCGCACCTGGACGTTGCCGTAGCCGAGCTCGCCCAGGGTCTTCCGCGCCCGCTCCCCCAGCTCCGGCACGATCTCGATCGAGTAGACCTCGCGCACCAGGCGCGACAGGACGGCGGCTTGGTAGCCGGAGCCGGTGCCGATCTCCAGCACTCTGGAGCCGGGCTTCAGGTCCAGCAGCGAGGTCATCAGGGCGACGATGTAGGGCTGCGAGATCGTCTGCCCGGCGCCGATCGGCAGCGGGTGGTCGCCGTAGGCCGCGGACCGCTCCGCCTCCGGCACGAAGAGGTGGCGCGGCACCTCCGCGAGCACCGCCAGGAGGCGCGCGTCGGTGATGCCGCGCCCGCGGATCTGCTCCTCGACCATCCGCCGCCGGGCCACCAAGGTGGGGTCGCTTGCCATGGCGCATCCCGCTCCGACCGCCAGGAGAGCGGCCAGGGTGCCGGCCGTCCGCCGCGCCCGCCGCCTAGCGGCGGGGCCGATGCACATCGCGCACCTTGCCCCGCATCGGCGACAGCACCACCGGGATGACGCTCCGCTTCTCCAGGCCGTCGGCGGTCTTGGTGATGACCAGCAGGTCCTGGAAGAACTCCCCGACCGGCGCCACCATCTTGCCGCCGACGCGGAGCTGGTCGAGGAGCGGCTGCGGGATGTGCGGCGGCGCGGCGGAGAGGAGGATGGCGTCGTAGGGCGCCCACGCCGGCCACCCCAGGTAGCCGTCCCCGACCCGCACCTCGACGTTGCGGTAGCCGAGCTCGCCGAGCCGGCGGATCGCCTGCTGCGCCACGCCGGCGTCGATCTCGATCGAGTAGACCTGGCGCGCCACGCGCGACAAGACCGCGGCGTGGTAGCCCGAGCCGGTCCCCACCTCCAGCACCTTGTCGTTGCGGTCGAGGTCGAGGAGCTGGGTCATCATCGCCACGATGTAGGGCTGGTAGATGCTCCGCCCGGCGCCCACCGCCAGCGCCTCGTCGGCGTAGGCCTGCTCCTGGAGCGGCCGCGGCGCGAAGAGGTGGCGCGGCACCTGCTCCATGGCGCGCAGCACGTCCGGCTGCACGATGCCGCGGGAGCGGATCTGCTGCTCGACCATCTCCCGGCGCGAGCGCGCGAAGGGGTCGGCGGCCGCCGCCGGGGCGCCGGCGAAGAGCAGGGCGGCGAGGGCCAGGCAGGCCGCGCGCTTCACGGCGCCCCCTGGCGCGCGAACGCCACCGCGCCGTCCACCAGCACGAGGTCGACCGGCACGCGCGGGATCTCCGCCGCCGGCACCTGCATCGGGTCGGCGCCGAAGACGACGAGGTCGGCGCGCTTGCCCACCGCCAGCGACCCCACCTCGCCGTCGAGGAAGAGCGAGTAGGCGGCGTCGAGCGTGAAGCCGCGCAGCGCCTCCTCGCGGGTCAGCCGCTCGGCGGGGAGCCAGCCGTCCGCCGGCCGCCCCTTGAGGTCCTGGCGGGTGACGGCGGCGTAGAGCCCGAGGAGCGGGTCGGCGGCCTCGACCGGGAAGTCGCTGCCCAGCGCCAGCCGGCCGCCGGCGTCGAGCACCTTCCGCCAGGCGTAGGCGCCGGCCAGGCGCACGGGTCCGACGCGCGCCTCGGCCCAGGGCATGTCGGAGGTGGCGTGCGTCGGCTGCATCGAGGCGAGGACCCCCAGCCGCGCCAGCCGCTCGATGTCCTGCAGGCGCAGCACCTGCGCGTGCTCGAGCCGCAGCCGCGCCTCGGGGCGGGCGCCGCCGCCGGCGCGCTCGAGGGCGTCGAGCGCCACCAGCGCGCCGCGATCGCCGATCGCGTGCACGCCGACCTGGAAGCCGTGGTGGAGGGCGCGGCGCGTGACCTCCTCCAGGCGCCCGCCCGGGGTCACCAGGAGCCCGAGGTTGGCGGGGTCGTCGGCGTAGGGCTCGACGAGCGCCGCGCCGCGGCTGCCGAGCGCGCCGTCGGCGTAGAGCTTGACGCCGCGCACTTGGAGCCGCGCCTCGGGGTCCAGCTCCGGGCCGCGCTCGAACCAGCGCGCGAGGAGCGCCTCGTCGTCGGTCAGGAAGAGCGCGGCGCGCAGCGGCAGGCGCCCCTCGCGGCGGAGGCCGGCGTAGGCCTCGTAGACCGGCTGGCTCACGCCCATGTCGGTGACCGTGGTGAGCCCGCGCTCCAGGCAGTGGCGGGCGGCCGCCGTGAGCGCCTCGGCAAGCTCCACCGCCGACGGCACCGGCAGGCGCCCGGCGGCGAGGTCCATCGCGTTGTCGATCAGCACCCCGGTCGCCTGGCCGGCGGCGTCGCGCAGGATGCGTCCGCCCGCCGGGTCGGCGGTGGCGGCGCCGATCCCCAGCAGCTCCAGCGCGCGCGCGTTCAAGAGGGCGGCGTGGCCGTCGACGCGGGTCAGCCAGACCGGGTGGTCGGGGACCGCGGCCGAGAGCGCGGCGTGGTTCGGGAAGTCCCTTTCGGGCCAGAGGTTCTGGTCCCAGCCGCGGCCGCGCACCCAGCCGCCGGCCGGGATCGCGGCCGCCGCCGCGCGCACCCGCCGCACCACCTCCTCGTAGGTCGGAACGCCGGCGAGGTCCACCTGCGCCAGGCGGGCGCCGAGACCGGTGAGGTGGGAGTGGGCGTCGATCAGCCCGGGGGTGACGGCCCGCCCCGCCAGGTCGACGACGCGGGTCGCCGGTCCGCGCAGCGGCACGGCGCCGGCGTCCGGCCCCAGGTAGGCGATCCGCCCGCCGCGCACCGCCAGGCTCCCCTCGACCCGGCCCGGCGGCTCGACGGGGTAGAAGACGCCGTGTTCCAAGATGAGGTCGGCGCCGTCCTCGGCGGTGGCGGCGGCGACTCCGGCGAGCCCCATCGCGCACAGCATAACTATTGATTTCACGGCGTTTCCGCGGTGGACGGACGGCATCGTGGTGCGCTCAAGGTGCAAAGGATAAGCCATCCGGGGGCGCGCGGCGCCGCTGCTACACTGGCTCGGTGCCCGTCCCGGAGCTCGCGCCGCTCGACGAGATGGTGGACCGCCTCGAGCGGGTGATCGAGGGCTCCCCCGCCGACTCCACCGAGCTGGCCTGGGTCGAGGCGGTGCGCCACCTCGAGAGCAACGGCAAGCGCCGGCGCGATACCTTCGAGCGGCGCGAGCGCACGGTCTTCGTGCGGGTGCGCGAGCGCGGCCGGACCGGGCTCCACCGCACCGGCGCCGCCGGCCTCTCCGACCTCGACGCGGCGGTGCGGCAGGCGCTGGCGCACGCGCGGATGACGCCGAGCGCGGCGGTTGCGGGCAACGGTGCCGCGCCCCAGGCGGCGAGCGCGGCGGAGCCGGCGGGCCCGGCTATCATTCCCGTCGGCGCCTCGCCGCTCTTCGACCCCGAGCTCGCCCGCCTGGCCGGCCCCTGGGCGCGCGACCGCGTCCACCGGCTGGTGGGCAAAGGGGAGCTCGCCTGGCTCGCCTGGATGGAGGGGCGGGTGGCGGTCGTCGGCAGCGGCGGCCTGCGCCGCGCCGCGCGCGCCACCGCGGCGACCCTCCAGGTGAGCTGCGGCCGCGGCCCCGGCGCCGGCTCGGCGCACGCCGCGGCGCGCTCGCTCGCCGGCCTCGACCTGCCGCGGGTCTTCGCGCGGGCCCGCGAGCGCCACGCCCCGTGGCAGCCGGCGGCGCCGCCGGCGGGGACGCCGCCCCTCCTCCTCTCGCAGGAAGCGGTGGCGCGCCTCCTCGACCTCCTCTGTCAGCTCACTCTCTCGGCGCTCTCCTTCCACGAAGGGCGGGCGGCGCTGCGCGGGCGGCTGGGGACGCAGGTCTTCCACCCCGCGATCACGCTGCGCGACGACCCGCTCGATCCGCGCGCCCTGCCGTTCCCCTTCGACATCGCCGGCACGCCGGCGGTGCCGGTCGAGCTGATCGCCCGCGGCGTGGCGCGCACACCGGCGGTCGACGCGCCGCTCGGGCGCGAGCTCGGGCTGCCGGTCACCCCGCACGCCGTCTCGCACGACGAGGCGCGCCCCGACCACCTCGCCCTCGTCCCCGGCGGCGCCGGCTGGGAGGAGCTGGCGCGCGCTGCCGAAGGCGGGCTCTGGATCGGGGCGCTCGATCCGCTGGAGAGCTTCGACCCCATGCAGCTCCGCTTCCGCGCCACCGCCTGCGGCGTCCGCCGGCTCGACGGCGACCGCCTCGGCGATCCGCTCCCCGACCTGGTCTGGGAGGACAGCCTTTTCGACGTCCTCTCGCGGGTGCGGGCGGTGGGGAGCGAGCCGGTCACCGTGGCGCGCGACGTCCTGGGCGGCACCACCGCGCCCATGCTGGTGGTCGAGCCCGCCGCGCCGCTGCGAACAAAAAGTTAATCGCATCGCAGCACTTCGATTAGTCATCCCCGCCGGCCTGCCCTAAAATCAGGGAAGTCATTTTCCGTTTGGGAAGGAGAACGGCGTGACCGACCGCCACTTCAACCTCGTCGTGCGGTCCAACCTGCGCGCGGCGGCCGAGCACGTCCGCCACGGCCATGCCGGTCGCTGGCGGCACTGCGCCGACCCGCTCTGCCGCGACGCGCAGAACTTCGTGCCGCCGCTCGAGGCGCTGCAGGCGCTGGCGGCGGGGCGCTCGGCGCTCCTCGCCGGCGCCACCTTCGCCCGGCTGCAGGCCCTGGAGAGCGAGTCCCCGCCCAACTAGTCCCTCCGCCTGCGCTGGCTAGCGCTGGAAGGCGTAGGAGACCTTCAGGAACACCTGCCGGTTCGCCGGCTCCAGCCGGTCGCCGTCGACGAGCGTCCGGTTGTCGCCGTAGCCCACGAACAGCACCGTCTGCCAGTTGAGCTTGTAGGCGAAGAGCGCCGAGCCGGAGAAGTCGCCGGTGCGCTCGGCCACCGGGAAGCTGAAGAGCGCCGGGTCGTTCTCGGTCTCCACCCACTGGCCGATCAGGCGCAGGTAGGCGCGCGCCGTGAAGGTGTAGGTGGCGCGGATGCGACCGACGTCGGCGGTGAAGAGCCGCCCGCTGCGGCCGTCCGCGCCGCGCACGTCGAGCCAGCGGCGGTCGCCGTTGAGACGCAGCTCGAGGTGGTCGGTGGCGTTGACCGTGACGCGCAGGGACGCCGTGCCGCCGTCGCCGAGGCGCGAGTGCAGGAAGTCGATCTCCTCGCCGACGTTGCCGAAGAGCGAGACGAAGCTCACCCGCCGCGACGGGCTGGCGTCGATCTGGAAGTGGAACTGCTCGCGCTCGAAGGTCTGGACGCCGCTCGCCACCTCGTCGAAGGCGTAGCGGAAGCGCAGGAAGGAGTTCCAGCGGCCGTCGATCCCCACCCCCGGCGAGACCTGGCTGTTGAGCAGGGCGCCGTCGTGGTCCTCGGTGTAGGTGGCGATGAGGAAGGTGCGCACGCGGCGCAGGAAGCCGGTGGGGCGGAAGGTGTAGCCCGCTTCGCCGAAGCCGGTGCGGTAGCCGACCTGCGGCCGGAAGCCGTTGTCGGCGCGGTACTCGTCGTCGACGTCGGTGTAATCGAGGAACCAGTCGACGGCGGTCGTCGAGTGCGACCACCAGAGGTCGGTGGCGTAGCCCGACAGGCGCCGGCCGTCCCACTCGGCGGCGAGGTCGGGGCGCTCGGGGGTCTGGCTCTCGGCGAGCAGGAACTGGCCGCTGACCGTGTCGCTGGCGTTGGGCTGCCAGCGGAAGTCGGGGCCGTAGACCCGGTTGCTGCCGCCGCCGTCGATCTCGCGCGCGGTGGCGAGGAAGCTCAGGTAAGAGTCCCCGATGTCGTGGCGCACGCGGGCCACACCTACCAGCGACTCGAAGTCCTGCAGCGCGAAGCTCGACTCCTGCCGCCCAGGGATGATCACCAGGCCGCCGCCGCGGTCCTCGGCGACCAGCGCCGTGTAGGCGGTGTCGCCCCACTTCCCCGTCGCCCGCGCCCCCCAGCGCGGGGCGGTGATCGAGCGCGTGTGGACGGCGCGGAAGTTGGTCGAGAAGAGGTCGATGCCTTCGAGGAAGAAGGGCCGCTTCTCGGGGAAGAAGAGGGCGAAGCGCTCGTTGGCGGCGATCTGCGCCGCGTCGGACTCGACCTGCGAGAAGTCGGGGTTCAGGGTGGCGTCGAGCGCCAGGTCGGGGTCGGGGATCCATTTGACGTCGAGCCCGGGCTCGGCCTCGGCGTCCCCGTCTTCGAGCGGCGTGCCCAGCCCCGCCTCGGGCAGCGAGAGCTGGCTGGCGGCGAGGAAGGGCGCCGCCACCACGTGGCCGCCGCGCGGCAGCCCCTCGAGGCCGGTCAGGTCGTTGCGGCGGCAGATGAAGCAGTTGCCGCCGCGCGGCAGCTTGGCCGAGAACATCTGGTAGCGGAAGTCGCGCGGCCAGTTGCGGTAGAGCAGGATCCCCCAGGTCTGCGGGTCGGCGTCGCCGTCGTAGCGCAGCGACGAGAACGGGATGCGCAGCTCGAGGATCCACCCCTTGTCGGTGATGCTCGCTTCAGAGTCCCAGAAGAAGTCGGGCGAGCTGTCCTCGCCGGCGGCGTCGTTGGTCAGCGCGTCGTACTGGATGCCGCGCGGGTTGGCGAGGAACATCTGCGCCGACTTGCGGTCGTTGCGGGTGTCGATGATGACGCCGCCGTAGTCGGTGGTGCTGGGGACGTTGTCGCGCTCGGCGTAGGGGGCGCGGATCTTCCCCGGCTCGGGGTCGGCGAACTCGAAAGCGGCGTAGAAGAAGCGGTCGTCGTAGGCCAGCCAGCCGACGTGCGGCACCTTCGGCTCGACGCTGTCGCCGGGGTTGGTCTCGAACCAGGTGTCCACCCGCGAGGCGCCCTCCCAGCCGGGGTCGCCGAGCTTGCCGTCCACCACGATCTCGCCGGCGGCGCGCCGGATGGTGAGCGGCGGGCTGCCGGACGTGTCGGCCGGCGGCGGCGGCGCGTCCTGGGCCAGGACGGCGGCGGTGGAGAGGAAGGCAAGGAGGGCGAAGGCGAGGGGACGGCGCCGGGCACACCCGATCTCAGGCGACATGCCCCTTACAGACGAGGGGAAAGACGAAAAGTTTGCCCCCGGGCTCCTGCTAAGCTCTCGCGCGCTCATGCCCCCGACCGAGGTCTGCGTCACCTACCCCGACTGGCTGCCGGCGGCGGTCGATTGGGAGCGCCGCTACGCCGGCGACGAGGAGCGGATGCGGCTGGCGGTGACGCTGTCGCGCGAGAACGTGCTGCGCGGCACCGGCGGCCCGTTCGGGGCGGCGGTCTTCGAGCGCGCCAGCGGCGCGCTGGTGGCGGCGGGGGTCAACAGCGTCGTGCGGCTCGGCAACTGCACGCTGCACGGCGAGATGGTGGCGCTGATGATGGCGCAACGGCGGGTGGGCTCCTACACGCTCGGCGGTCCCGGGATGCCGGAGCACGAGCTGGTGACCTCCTGCGACCCGTGCGCGATGTGCCTGGGAGCGACGCTTTGGAGCGGCGTCAAGCGGCTGGTCTGCGGCGCCCACCGCGACGACGCCTCGCGCCTCTCCTTCGAGGAGGGGCCGGTCTTCCTGGAGTCCTACGAATACCTCGCCGAGCGCGGCGTCGAGATCGTGCGCGGCGTGCTGCGGGCCGAGGCGCGCGAGGTGCTGGAGCTCTACCGCAGCGGCGGCGGGCCGATCTACAACGGCTGAGGCGGCGGGACGGGAGCGGGCTCGGGGGTCTCGGCGGCCGGCTCGCCCTCTTCGCCGAGCTCGAGTGTCAGCACCTCGCCGGACTCGCTGACGACCTCGATCGTGACGGGGCCCTCCTCGGCCGGCTCGGTGGCTTCGGCGCTCTCCTCGGCGGCGGGGGCCGGCGCGTCTTCGACGGGCTCTTCGCCCGCCTCCACGCTCGCTTCCTCTTCCTTCTCTTCTTCCTCTTCGGCCCAGCTCTCCTCCAGCTCCGACGGCTGAAAGAGGACGACCGGCGCGGGCGTCGGCGCCAGCACCTGCAGCTCGACACCCGCCGGCGTCGCGCCGCCCTCCGGGGCCGCGGGCTCGACCTCCAACGGCGCGGAGGCGCCGCCGAGGTCGGCCACCGCCAGGTAGCCCACCTCCGACTCGCCGAGCACCTCTTCGACCGCCGCGTGGGCGGCCAGCCAGTCGCCGCGGTCCGGCGGCGGGACGTGCGGCGTCGTGGCCGTCCATTCACCGTGGAGATGGTCGGCGAGCCAGACCGCCTCGAGCAGGGTCTCGACCGCCGGCGGCGCCGCGGCGATGCGCTCCGACTGCGCGATCCAGCGCCGGAGCTCGCCGGCGAGCCGCCGGTCGCCGCGCGCCGCGGCGCGGGCGCCGAGAGGCTCGAGGGCGGTGGCGAAGGCGCGCCGCGCCGCCTGCACCGCGGCGAGGCGCTCGCGCTCGGCGGGCGTCAGCGGGCCGCCGCGGCGGGCGCGGGCGCTCTCCGGCCCGCAGCAGGCGCGCAGGGCGTCGAACGTCACCGCCAGCTCGCGCAGGCGGCGGCTCGCCGCCGGCGCGGCGAGCCCGGCACGGCCCCAGGCGACCCGCAGCCCGGCCAAGGCCACGCTCCCCCGCCGCAGGGCGCGGGGCAGGCCGGCTTCGCGGGCCACGAGCGCCGCGCGCGCCGCGGCGAGCGCGGCGTGGACCTCGTCGAGGCCGCGGGCCACGGCGGCGTGCCCCGAGTGGCGCGGCCCCATCCAGCCCGGGGCGCCGGCGACGGCCGCGGCGGCCGCCGCGTGGGCGCGCTCGGCGGCGGCGAGGAGGTCCGCCGCGCCGGCGGGGGCCGCAGCGGGGGCGGCGGCGGCGAGCGGCGCCGCCGCGGCCAAGAGCGGCAGGAGCACGAGGAGCGCGGCGAGCTGCGGACGGCGTGTCATGGGGTGACGGAGTGTTTACGGATGCCGGCGGCAAACCGCCCAGGAATGATAGTTTAGCGGTATCCACGCAGCCCCGATGGCCTGGTCTCTCCCGCCTCAGGAGATCGAGCGTTTGCGCGAAGACATCGCGCGCGCCGTGCGGCGCGTCTGCCCGCGCTGGCTCGCCGACCGTGCGGACGACGTCGCGCAGACGGCCCTCATGCGGGTCATGGACGTGCTGGAGCGGCGTGAGGGAGAACGCGACCTCTCGCCGTTCTATCTCAAGAAGGCGGCCTACAGCGCCGTCGTCGACGAGATCCGGCGTCTGCGCCGGCGGCGCGAGGTGCCGCTGGAACAGGACCCCGAGCTGCCGCTCCGGGCGCCGGGTGTCGACCCCGAGCGGTGGACCGCCAGCCGCGAGCTGGGGAAGGCCATCCGCGACTGCCTTGGCGAGCTGCTCGCGGCCCGCCGGCGGGCGGTGACCCTCCACCTGCTGGGGCACTCCGTGCCGGAGGTGGCCGAGCTCATGAAAGGGCCGTTCAAGCAGACAGAGAACCTGGTCTACCGCGGCATGGCCGACCTGAGGCGGTGCCTGGAAGCGCAGGGGGTACGAAGATGAACCAAGGGACACACTCAAACCGACTCGATCTCGAGGCCCTGCGCCGCGCCTTCGCGGCGGAGGGGCCGTCCGCGGACGCCGCGGGAGAAGACTGCCCGCATCCCGAGCGGCTCTGGGCGGCGGTGCGCGGCGAGCTTCCCGACGCCGAGCGCGACGCGTTGCTCGACCACGTCGCGGTCTGCGCCGCCTGCGCCGAGGACTGGCGCCTCGCCGCCGAGCTGGCGCGGGAGCGGCGGGCCGGCGAGGCGCCGGTCGTGCCGCTGCGCCGCCCCTGGACGCGGCAGGTCCGCTTCCTCGTGCCGGCGGCCGCGGCGGCCTGCCTCCTGGTGGTCGTCGGCGTCGTATTCGAGGAGCGGCGCGAGGAGCGCCAGCCCCTCGCCATGCGCGGCGGCGAGCAAGGCGCGATCCGCCCGCTGGTCGGAGACGCCCTGCCGCGCGAGCGGTTCCTCCTCCGCTGGGAGGGCCCCGAAGGCGCGCTCTACGACGTGCGCGTGACGACCGACGACCTCTTGCGGGAAGTTGCCGTCGCCCGCCGTCTCGAGCGGCGCGAGCTGCTGGTGCCGGCGGCGAAGCTGGCCGGTCTCCCTCCGGGCAGCAAGCTGTTCTGGCACGTCACGGCCGTGCGGGCCGACGGCGAAGAGATCGGCTCCGAGACGTTCGACATCGAGCTGCGCTGAGAGATGACGATTCCCTGACGACGACGAAAGACAATGAATGTTTGTTCACGAGTGCGAACCGTCCGGAGTGAACATTGAGGGGACGGGGCACGCCAGGACGTTGATCTTGTTCAGGCGGGGGCAAAGAAGCCACCGCCGATTGGAAACCGACGCGGACACCGCGGCGGAACCCAGAACTCGGGAGGCAGTCATGTTCAGCTACGAGAGCCAGCGTGAAAGCAGCACCTTCGGGGGCAGCGACGCGACCCGAGGCTTCCAGTTCGGCGCGCTCTACTGCGGCGCCGCCCGCTCCGGCCCCAAGACCGGCCCGGAGACGGAGGTCAACACTACGAACAGCGGCTCGGGCGGGGGTGGGACCGGCGGGCCGACGGGCAGGACGGCTCGCTGAGCCAGCCTGGGCGGGCGGTCGCGAGACCGTCCGCCCAGACCCGTAGCATGCGGCGGGTGAAGGTCCGGTCCCTCAGCGCTCTCCTCCTCCTCTGGCCGCTGTCGGCGGCGGCCGGCGGCCCCGTCGCGCTAGACCGCTGCGAAGCGAGTCTCGCGGCGAAGCCGGAATCGCGCGACGCCGCCGCCTGCTTCTGGACGGTGGCAACGGAGCAGGGGCACGCGGCGGAAGCGGGCCGCCGCCTCGAAGCGTTCCTGCCGCGCTTTCCAGACGCTCCCTGGATCCCTTTCTATCTCGGCAACATCCGGTGGTCCGAGCCGCACCGCGCGGAGGCCTCCTACCGTCGCGCCGCGGCCGCGTTCGCCGCCCGGCGCGATGCGGCCGGCGAGCTCAAGGCGCGCAACAACCTCTACGTGATGCTCACGGAACAGGGAAAAATGGGGGCGGCGAGCGCGGAGGCCGAGCGCGTCGTGTCGGTCGCCGAAGCTTCGGACGATGCGGAGCTCGCCGCGCGCGCCAAGGTGCTGCTCGCGCGCCATCTCTACGACACCGGCGGCGACCTCGGACGCGCCGCCCTGCTGCTGGACCAGGCCGAGACGGCGATCTTCCCCGCGGGCGACTACTACGCCCGGCGCGATTGGCTCGCGCAGCATGCGCTGGTGGCCTTGGAGCTGGGCCGGCGGCGAGAGGCCCGAGACTCCTACCAGCGGCTCGCCGCGCTGACCGCGGAAGCGGAGGACGCTCTCGGCGAGAGCAACGCCCGCTACGGCGTCGCCCGCGTGGCGTTCGAGGAGGCCGCCGAGCTGCCGTCGCCGGACGCGGTGCGTGAGGCGCAGGCCCTCGCCCGCAAGGCGCTGGCCGTAGCGACCGCCGCCGGCGACCGCGACGTCGCGGCGCAGGCCCACCACCTGCTGGCGATGACGGAAACCGGCGACGCGGCGCTCGCGCACCTGGCGAGCTGCCTCGACGTCGCGGCGACCGACCGCGCCCGCAGCTACTGCCTCCACACCCTCACCCGCCGCCTCGCCGAGCGCGACCCGCGGGCGGCGCGCTCGACCCTCGAGCGCGCCTTCCAGCAGGCGCATGCGGCCGCGAGCCCATGGTCGCTGATCCTCTGCTGGCGGGAGCGGATGCGGCTGGCGTGGGCCGACGGCGCGCCGGAGGGGGCGCTCGCCGAGGGTCGCGCGGCGCTCGACGTGATCGAGGCGCTGCACGACGTGCAGCGCAACACCGGCCGGAGGGCCGAGCTGTTCTCGACCTGGGCCGAGGACTACCACTGGCTCTCGGGACGGCTCCTGCAAAGAGAGCACGGCCCGGACACTCTCGCCGCCGCCTTCTCGGTGACGGAGCGGATGCGGGCGCGCTCGCTGGTGGAAGCGCTGGTCGCCGCCGGCAAGGCGCCGCGCTCCGATCCGGCTCTCGCCGCGCGCCGCGCCGCCGTCCTCGAAGAGCTGGCGCGGGTACAGCGACGGCTGCTCGAGCCCGGTCTACCGGCGGCGCCACGCGAAGCGGCCCGCCGCGAGCAGCAGCGGCTGGAGCTCGCGGAGGCGGAGCTGCGCGAGCGGCTCGCCGAGGGAGCCGGGGACCTCGCCGCCCACCGCCGGCCGGACTTCGCATCGCTGGCGCGCGTGCAGGGGGCGCTCGGCACCGACGAGGCCCTGCTCTCCTTCCAGATCGCTCCCTGGGGCGACACGGCGGGACAGTTCGCCGGCGGCGCCTGGCTGCTCGCCGTCACGCGCCACGGCGCCCGCGCCTACCGCCTCCCCGGACGCGTCGAGCTGCGTCCGACGCTGGCGATGTTCGACGGGCTCTTCGCGGCCCGGGCACCGGATCGCGAGGCGACCGCCGCCCGCGCGCTCCACGACCGCCTCCTGGCGCGGGCGCTGGGCGACCTGCCGGCCGGCGTCCAGCGCCTGGTCCTGGTCCCGGACGACGACCTCCACCGCCTGCCGTTCGCGGCGCTGCGCGGCGCGGACGGCGCGCCGCTGGCGACGCGCTACCAGCTCACCGTCGTCCCCTCCGCCACGCTCTGGCTGCGCTGGCGGGCGAGCCGGCCGCTGCCGGGCGCGCGGCCCGCGCTGGCGCTCGCAGACCCGCCGGCCCCCGGCGCCGGGAAGGCGGCTTCCGCGAGCGTGGCCGCAGGCCGCCGCGGCGCGCCCGCCGAGCGCGCCGCCGTCTTCGCCGCCATGCAGGCCCTGCCGCCGCTGCCCTACGCGCGCGACGAAGGGCGGGCCGTGGTCCGGCACCTCGGCCGGGGGAGCGTGCTGCGCGTCGGCGAGGAGGCCTCGGAAGCGTTCTTGAAGCGCGGCGGCGGCGGTTTCGGCCTCCTCCACTTCGCGGTGCACGCGCTCCTCGACGACGAGCAGCCGGAGAGCTCGGGCGTGCTGCTGGCGCCGGGAGCGCGCGGCGAGGACGGCCTGCTGCAGGCGCGCGAGATCGTCGAGCTAGACCTCGCGGGCGACACCGTCGTGCTCGCCTCCTGCCGCAGCGCTTCCGGGCGCCTGCTGCGCGGCGAAGGGGTGATGGGCCTGGCGCGCGCCTTCTTCCAGGCCGGGGCGCACGCCGTGGTGGCGAGCCTCTGGCCGCTGCGCGACGACGAGGCCGAGGCGCTCTTCTCGAGCTTCTACCGCCACCTGGGGAGGGGTGAGAGCCTGGCCGCGGCGCTGCGCGCGGCGCAGACCGAGCGAATCCGCGCCGGCGCCCCCGCCGCGGCTTGGGCGGGGCTGGTGGTGCTCGGCGACGGCGAGCTGGTGCCGGCGCGGCCGCGGCCGGCGGAGCGGTGGATCGCGGCGGCCGTCTTCGCCGCCGTCGCGGCGGGCGCCGCCGTCTACGCGACGCGCCGGCGGCCGGGGGGCGGGAGGGTGTAGGATACTGGCGCTCGCCCAAGCGTAGAAAGGACGTCGATGCGCCTACGGCTCCTTCCCCTCCTCCTCTTCGGGTCCGCCGCCGCGCTCCCCGCCGCCGCCGACGATGTCTTCCTCAACAACGGCAACTCCTTCGAAGGGGTGATCGCCGAGGTCACCGCGACGCAGGTGCGCATCCGCATGCCGGGCGGCGAGCTCAGCCTGCCGCGGAGCGCCGTGGCGCGGGTCGAGAAGGGCGAGGCGCCGTTCGCGGAGTTCCTGGCACGGGAGAAGGCGCTGCGCCGCGATCCCGACGCGACCGCGGCCGACTGGGTCGAGCTGGCGCGCTGGGCGAAGGCGCAGGGGCTGGCGACGGCGACGCGCGAGGCGGCCCTGCAGGCGGCCCGGCTGGACCCGCAGCTCGCCGCGCTGGAGCCGCTGCTGCGCGGGCTGGGCTACGTCTACGACCGCGAGCTGGCGCGGTGGATCCCCTACGCCGAGTCGATGCGGCGGCGCGGTTTCGTCGAGCACGGCGGCGCCTGGATCACCCGCGCCGAGCACGACGAGCGGCTGCGGGCGCGCGAGCGCGAGGAGCAGGAGCGCCACAGCCGGCGCGCGGAGGCGAGGGAGGCCGCGCGCGCCGCCCGCACCGACCGGCTGCTGGACCTCGCCGAGGTGCAGCTCGCGCGCGATCTGCTGGAGCCGCGGCCGGTGGTGGTGGCGCTGCCGGTCGCCGTCGGCTGGCCGATCCTGGTCCTGCCCGGCGTCTTCCCGCCGCCGCACGGCGACGGCCGGCCCGACCCCGGCGACGGCGGCCCGGTGCTCCTCCCCCGCCCCGACCCGCGCTTCCCCCCGCGCGACGGCCGCTCGAGCCGCCTCCCCCACCAGCCCGGCAGTCTCATTCCTGGCGACTACCAGCCGATCTCGATCGCGCCGAAGTCAGAGTAAGCCGATTAAGCAGCGGGCGGACTTCCCTTTGGAGCACACGCAAACTCAAACTCCAAAATATCTTGCATCTGGATGCTGGAACACGAGCGCGGAGACGCTCGCTTCCGGATCCATCATGTCGCCTTCGGTGAGCTCGACGCCGATCTCCTCGGGGCCGAGGGCGGCGAAGAGCTGGCGCTGGAAGGCGAGGTCGGGGCAGGCCGGGTAGCCGAAGCTGTAGCGCTTGCCGCGGTAGCGGGCGGCGAGCTTCTGCTGGAGCGACAGGTCGGGCGGGTCGGGGAAGCCCCACTCCTTCCGCAGCCGCGCGTGCAGCCACTCGGCCGCGGCCTCGGCGGTCTCGAGCGCCAGCGCCGCGAAGGCGTGGCTCTTCAGGTACTCGCCGGCGGCCTTCCAGCGCTCGACCCGCTCCCGCACGCCGTGCCCGGCGGTGGTGACGAAGAGGGCGACGTGATCGCCGGGCAGGACGTAGTCGGTGAGGCACAGGCCGCCGTTGCGCGTCTGGCGCGGCAGCTCCCAGGCCGCCGCCAACCGGCCGGTCGCGGGGTCGAAGAGGCTGAGGCGGTCGCCCTCCGCCGCGGCGGGGAGGAACCGCCAGACGGCCCGCGCCCGCATCGCCCCTTCGCGCGCCAGCTGCTGCAGCTCGGCGACGACCGCCTGGAGCTTGGCGAGCTTGGGGTCGCCTTCGGCTTCGAGCTTCGCGACGACACCCTTGAGACCCAGGTGCTTGCCGTAGACCATTTGCGGGTTCAGGTACTCCCAGACCGCGTCGAGGTCGAGCTCCTCCGCGTGGCGCTCCAAATCGGGGGGCGGAGGGGCCGCGAGGTCCCGCCGCACCGCTGGCGCGCCGGCCGCCGCCTCCCCCTCCGCAACCGCCCCCTCCGCGACCGCCGCCGCCGGCTCGGCGTCGGCGGCGATCAGCTCCGCCACCTCCTGCTCGAGCTCCGGCCGCGCCGCGCCGTCGAGCAGGCGCTCGACGAGCTTCAGGCCGTGCATTGCGTCCTTGGCGTAGGTGCAGAGGCCGCCGTAGGCCTGCGCGATCTTGCGGTGGGTGAAGCGGCGGGTGAGGGCGGCGCCGCCGACCAGGAGCGGCGTGTCGATCCCCACCGCCGAGAGGTCGCCGGCGGTGAGCACCATCTGCTGCGCGCTCTTGACCAGCAGCCCCGAGAGGCCGATGACGTCCGGCCGGTGCTCGCGCGCCGCCTCGATCAAGCGCTCCGACGGCACCTTGATCCCCAGGTTCACCACCGTGAAGCCGTTGTTGGTGAGCACGATGTCCACCAGGTTCTTGCCGATGTCGTGGACGTCCCCCTTGACGGTGGCGAGGAGGATCTTGCCGCGCGTCGAGCTGCCGGCCTTCTCCATGTGCGGCTCGAGGTAGGAGACCGCCGCCTTCATCACTTCGGCGCTCTGCAGCACCTCGGCGACGATGAGCTGGTTGGCGTTGAACAGGCGCCCCACCTCGCTCATCCCCGCCATCAGCGGGCCGTTGATGACCTCGAGCGGCGTCGGCCAGCGCGGGTCGACCAGCGCCTGCGCCAGGTCGTCCTCGAGCCCCACCTTGCTCCCCTCGACGACGGCGCGCGCCAGGCGCTCGGCGAGCGGCAGCTCGGCCCGCGGCTTGGCCGGCGCCGCGGTGCGGCCGCGGAAGTGGGCGGTGAAGGTCTCGACCGCCCGGTCCCCGGCGGCCACGTCCCCGACCGGCAGGAAGATCAGCGCCTCGGCGAGCGCGCGCTCCTCCTCCGGGACGTCGGCGTAGCGGGCGAGGCGCTCGGAGTTGACGATCGCGGCGTCGAGCCCGGCTTTGGTGCAGTGGTAGAGGAAGACCGAGTTGAGCACTTCGCGGCCGGCCGGCGGCAGGCCGAAGCTGACGTTCGAGACGCCGAGGACGGTGCGCGTCTCCGGGAACTCCTCCTTGAGCCGCCGCACGCCCTCGATCGTCTGGCCGGCGGAGCCGAGGTAGCTCGCGTCGCCGGTGCCGCAGGGGAAGACCAGCGCGTCCCACCAGATGTCTTCGGCGCGCAGACCGAAGTCCTCGGTCAGGAGACGGAAGCTGCGGCGCGCCACCTCCAGCTTGCGCTCGACGGTGACCGCCATCCCCTGCTCGTCGATCGTGCCGACGACGACCGCCGCGCCGTAGCGCCGCGCCAGCGGCACCACGCGCTCGAAGCGCGCGAGGCCGTCCTCCAGGTTGATGGAGTTGAGCACCGCCTTCCCCTGGCAGTAGGTGAGGGACCGCTCCATGACCGCGGCGTCGGTGGTGTCGATCATGATCGGCGCCTTGACGACGCGCACCAGGCGGTCGAGGAAGGCCTCGGCGTCGGCGCGCTCGTCGCGGTCGGGGTCCTGCAGGCAGACGTCCAGCACCTGCCCGCCGGCACGCACCTGCGCGCGCGCCACCTCCGCCGCCCCCTCCCAGTCGCCGGCCGCGATCAGCCGCTTGAACTGCCGGCTGCCGAGGACGTTCGTGCGCTCGCCGACCAGGAGCGGCCGGTTGTCGGCGGTGAGCTCGACCGCCTCGAGGCCGGCGATAAGGGCGCGCTGGTGGTCGGGCACCGGCCGCGGCCGCCGTCCGCGCGCAATCGCGGCGAGCGCCGCGACGTGCGCCGCCGTCGTGCCGCAGCAACCGCCGACCAGATTGAGCCAGCCGGCGTCGAGAAAGCGGCCGAGGACGCGCGCGATCTCCTCCGGCCCCTCGTTGTAGCGGCCCTCCTCGTCCGGCAGGCCGGCGTTGGGCACGCAGGCGACGCGGGTGCGCGACAGCTCGGCGAGCGTGCGGATGTGGTCGGTCATCCGCTCCGGGCCGGTGGCGCAGTTGAGGCCGACGTAGAGGAGGTCGGCGTGGAGGAGCGAGACGGCGAGCGCCTCGGCGTCCTGGCCGCCGAGCATCGTGCCGGTCGCCTCGATCGTCGCCGACACCGCCACCGGCAGCTGCCACCCGGCCTGCGCGAACGCCGTCTCGATCCCCAGGAGACCGGCCTTGACGTTGCGGGTGTCCTGCTGGGTTTCGAGCAGCAGGTAGTCGGCGCCGCCGGCCATCAGCCCCAGCGCCTGGACGCGGAAGTGCTCCTGCAGCTCCTCGAAGGTGACGCCGCCGGTGACCGAGATGGCCTTGGTCGTCGGGCCCATCGAGCCGCAGACGAAGCGCGGCTTCTCCGGGCTCTCCCAGCGGGCGCAGGCGGCGCGGGCGATGGCGGCGGCGGCGCGGTTGAGCGCGAAAGCCTGGTCGGCCAGGCCGTACTCTGCGAGCACCAGCGGCGTGCCGCCGAAGGTGTTGGTCTCGACGACGTCGGCGCCGGCCGCGAGGTAGCCCTCGTGGACGCGGTCCACGACGTCCGGTCGGGTGGCGCAGAGGTTCTCGTTGCACCCTTCGAGGTCGGGCCCGCCGAAGTCCTCGGCGCTGAGCGACTCCGCCTGGAGCGCCGTGCCGGTGGCGCCGTCGAGCACCAGGACGCGCTCGGCGAGGGCGGCGTGGAGACGCGCGGCGCGCTCCTCGAGGTCGTCGGGGCGGGAAGGGATCGGGACGTCCATGCTCGGCTCCTCGTGCGGGCCACAAAACGAAAACCCGCCTCGCGCTGCATCGCGAGACGGGCTTGGCCGCCGGACAGTTGGTTGCCGGAGAATCCCGGCCGCATCCCCGCTTCGTTCCAGCTAGAAGCGGGAGGGCACCTTGGGTGTCCGTCCCAGGTTGCCGAGCCCGGCGCTCGTCAGCGGAGGCGCCGGGCCGCTCGCAATGCGAGAGGCAGCGTAGCTCAGGCGCCGAGGGTTGTCAAAGTTCCAGGCGTCAATCTGGCACCACGCTCTTCAAGAACCCCAGGGCGCCGTCGATCTGGCCGATGATCTGGACCGCGTTCTTGGCGATGTCGACTTTGTTCTGGATGTTGCGGATTCGCGCCTGGACCTTGGTGTTGGCCTCGCGCAGCCCATCGGCGAGCGTCGCGGCCTGGACCGTCCATTGGTCGGCGACCTGACCCTGAAGGACTTCGATCTGATCGAGCAGCGCCTTGCGCTTGGCGTCGATCTGCTGGGCGAGGGCGGCTTCTCCGGCGAGGGTCAAGCGGATCTGGACGTTGGTGAGCTTCCCCACCGACGAGTTCATGCCCGCGAGGACGTCGAGCTTGGCTTCGATTTCCTGGTTCATCGGATTCTCCTTGTTACTGGGTCGGACCTGCGGCTGCGGCGTTTGCCGCCTTGAGCTCGGTCAGGAGACCTTGCAGCCGGATCGCCTCGTCTCCCAGGGCGACGAGGCCGGCGAGGCCGGTCTTTCTCTTCGCGGCGGCCGCCGCGAGGTCGCGGTGCGCCGCCGGTAGCGCCCCATAGCTCCGCGACAACGATTCGAGGGCCGCGAGGGTCGCCTGGGTCGAGTCGTTCAACGTCAGGATGGGCGTCGCGTTGGGCGGCGACGCCGTCGCGAGGGGCAAGACCTCCTTGGTGTAGTCAGTCCCGACCATCAACGCGAGAAAGCGGACTGCTTCCTGGGCCGCGCTCGAAAACTCGTCCACCTGCGGCTGAACCTCCGCGATCGCCTTGGCGAGATCCTTGCGCCGCTTGCTCTCGATGTAGCCCTTGAAAAGCTCGATCGCGGCGGTGCTCAAGAGCGCCTGCCTGCCGGGGTCGAGCCGCACGCCGAGCGCGGCAGCGGCCGTGCCGGCATTGGCGTTGAGGTCCCGGGCCAACTGATCGAACTGGGCGGTCGTGGGCAGGATGTCGCCCCCTTCGCCTCCGCCCGCCAGCACCGCGAGGGACTGGGCGTAGGCGGTCATGGCGTCGTTGAGCGCCGAGAGCCCTTGGCGAAACCGCATGAGCTTGGCGAAGTTGGGCTCCCTCTCGGCAAAACCGTAGGTCGTGCTGAAAGGATCGGCCTCGCCGAACTCGAGCTGGAGGTCGGCCGGGCTGACTTCCCCGGCGGCTACTTTTTGGATGAGCTCCTCGCGGCTGGCGTCGGCTGCCGCCCCTGCCTGGGTGTCGCTGCCGGCGCGCAGCGGCTGGAGCGACGACGCGAACTGGGTGAAGGGCACCGGATCGACGCTGGCGCAGGCGGTCGCGGCGACGATCAGGCCGAGGGCGAGAAGCAGCGCTCGGGCCGTCGGGCGGGGTTCTGGTGAACGCGGTTTCATGGGTGACGCTCCTTGGTTTTCGGTCGCTAGCGCGGGTTCGATGCCGGCGGCGCCCGCTCGAGGCGTCCCGCCGCTACACCTCGCGCCCGGCGCGGACGCCGAGCTCGAGGCGGGAGAGGAGGCGGCTGACCGCCTTGGCGCTCTGCATGATGTAGAAGTGGACCGACGGCACGCCGTGGGCGAGGAGGTCCTCGACCTGTCCGAGCGCCCATTCGACGCCGACGTCGAGGGCGTGCTCGGGGTCGGCGTCGAGCACCGCGTCGGCGAGGTCCGCGGGGATCTCGACGTAGAAGTTGCGCGGGATCGAGGCGAGCTGGTTGCGCGAGGAGAGGATCTTGAGCCCGGGGATGATCGGCACCTCGATGCCCGCCGCCCGGCACAGCTCGACGAAGCGGAAGTAGTGCCGGTTGTCGAAGAACATCTGGGTCACGATGTAGTGCGCGCCGGCGTCCACTTTCTCCTTGGCGTGGCGGACGTCGAGCTGCAGGTTGGGGGCCTCGAAGTGCTTCTCCGGGTAGCCGCCGACGCCGATGCAGAAGCTCGAAGGCTCGGCGTCGAGCAACTCCTCCTCCAGGTACTTGCCGCAGTTCATGGCGCAGATCTGCCGCACCAGGTCGACGGCGTAGAGGTTGGCGCTGCGCCCGTACTGGAGCGGCTTCTGATAGCCGCTGTCGTCGCCGCGCACCGCGAGCACGTTGTCGATGCCCAGGTACTTGAGCTCGATCAGGAAGTCCTCGGTCTCCTCGCGGGTGAAGCCCCGGCAGAGGATGTGCGGCACGGCGTCGATCTGGTACTTGTTCTGGATCAGCGCGCAGACGCCCAGGGTGCCCGGGCGCTTGCGCTTGACCCGGCGCTGCAGGCCGAGCGGGGTCTCGTCCACCACCGCCTCGGCGGCGTGGCTGGTGATGTCGATGAACGGGGGGCGGAAGCGGACGAGGTCGTCGATCAGCGCCAGCAGGCCCTGCACGTTGCCGCCGCGCAGCGGCGGGATGATCTCGAAGCTGATCAGCGGGCCGCTGGCGCGGGCCAGGTGCTCGGTGACTTTCACCTAGTCGTACTTGGCCTCGAGCCGCACCTTCACCCGGTCGACGAAGGGGAGGACGTACTCGAGGATGGCGTGGTCGAGGCGGTAGACGTCGGCTTCCCCCTCGAACTGCTCCTTGCCGCTCGCCCGGTCGATGAGCTTCCCCTTGGCGTCGAGGAAGTCGAGGGTGTACGTCACCACCCACTCGTCGGCGGAGGGGTTCTCGGTGTCGAAGGCGGCGGTCACGGTGGCCTCCGTCTCGGAGGCGCCGCGCAGCCTGCCGAGGATCGCGCCGCCCGGCCCGCCGCCCCCCGCCTCCCCTTTCCGGAACTCGACGCTCGCGACTCGCACCGGGCCGACCGTGGCGTTCAGCGCGATCGGCTTGCCGAGCTGCCAGTCGACGGTCTTCTCGAAACGAAGGCTGCGCTCCTGCGCCGCGACGGCGCCGGCGCAGAGGAGGACCGCGAGCACCGCACAGGCGGACGAGACGTTCTGGCGCATGATCGATCAGCCTAGCGGGCGACGCGCGTCATGTAAAGTCGTCGCGTGACCCGTGCCCCTCTGGGCCTGCGCGCGCTGCGCCTGGCCGGCGACGCGGCGCTGGCGCTGGCGGCACTCTGGCTCGCTTTCCAGCTCCGCATCCATCTGCCGCTTCCGTTCACCGAAGCGCTCCTGCCGCGCGACCGCCTCGCCTTCCTCTTTCGCGAGTGGCCGGCCGTGCTTCTCGCGCAGCTCGGCTGTCTCTACGCCCTCGGTCTCTACGACGAGCCGCGGCGGCGCAACCGCCCCGAGCTGGCGCGCGCGCTGGCCGCCGCGCTGGCGATCCAGATCGCGGTGCTGATCGGCTACTTCTTCTTCACCAACCGCGAGTTCCCGCGTTCGATCCTGTTGCTCTACATCCTCATCGACTGGCTCCTCCTCCTCGTCTGGCGGCTGGCGCTGCTCCGCCTCGTGCCGCTGCGTGAGCGGCGGGTGGCGATCGTCGGCGCCGGCGAGGCGGCGGCGGAGCTCGCGCGCGCCATCGCGGGCCAGGGCCTCGGCGTGCAGGTGGTCGGGTTCGTGCCGACGCCGGACGAGGAGGCCGCCGGCCGGCCGCCCGCCGACGAGCCGGCGCTGGGACCGCGCCTGGGAGCGCACGACGACCTGGCGGCGCTCCTCGCCGCCGGCCTCATCGACGACCTGATCCTCGCCCCCGCCGGCACCGGCTGGCAGACCCTGCTGGTGGACCGCCTCGCCGGCACCCGCCCCGACCACACCAACATCCTGCTGCTGCCGGGTCCCTTCGAAAGCCTGATCGGGCGCATGCGCTATCGCTGGGTGCACGACCTGCCGCTCATCGAGGTGGTGCGCGAGTCGGAGTGGCTCCTGAACCGGCCGCTCAAGCGGCTGCTCGACCTCGCCGGGGGATCGCTCCTCTTCGCCGCCGCCCTGCCGGTCATGGCGCTCTGCGCGCTGGCGGTGCACCTCACCTCCCCGGGCCCCGTCCTCTACCGCCAGACGCGGGTGGGCCGCGGGCAGCGCCTCTTCACGCTGCACAAGCTCCGCACCATGCGCGCGGACGCCGAGACCGCGAGCGGCGAGGTGATGGCGACGCTGGACGACCCGCGGCTGACGTCGATCGGCGGCTTCCTCCGCCGCTACCGCCTCGACGAGTTTCCCCAGCTGTGGAACGTCCTGGTCGGCGAGATGAGCCTGGTGGGGCCGCGCCCCGAGCGGCCGGGGTTCGTGCAGCGTTACCTGCGCGAGGTGCCGGGATACGCCGAGCGCTTCACTCTCTCGCCGGGATTGACCGGCTTGGCGCAGGTCAACGGCGACTACCACTCGAGCGCACAGAACAAGCTGCGCTACGACCTCGCCTACATGGCCAATTGGAGCTTCTGGCTGGACCTCTCGATCCTGCTGCGGACCTTGAAGATCGTGCTCACCTCACGCGGGGTGTGACGACCCTCGCGCGTCCCGCAGCTCCGCGAACCGCTCCTCGATCCCCGCCGGCTCCCCCACCGGCCGCCCGTCGACCTCGACCCAGGCGTGGGCCGCCAGCTCCTCGCCGTCGCGGCGAACGCCGATCTTGAGCGCGGCCGGGGCGCCGCGGCCGGCGAGGAGGCGCTGCAGGGCGAGCGCGCGCGGCAGGCAGGCGGCGGGATAGACGGCGCGACAGGCGGCCACCGCGAGAGCGGCGAGGCGCTCGACCTCGGCAGCGGCGGGCGGCGGCACGCGGCCGCGGCGCGGGGCGAAGAGCCGCCGCGTCCGCGCCAGCCCGAGGAGGCGGAGCGCCGCCTCGACGGCGAGGAGGGAGCCGAAGACGGCGAGCAGGGTGGCGCGGTCGCGCCAGGAGAGCGCCGCGAAGCGCGCCAGCTTACGGCGCGACGACTTCCACCAGCTCATGGCGGGCGAGCTCGCGCACCAGCGCCTGCAGGTCGGGCCAGACCTGCTCGCGCGGCGCCTCGAAGTCGGCGAGGAGGACGGCGAGGGCCTCCGCCAGCGTGGCGCCGCCGGCGAGCAGGGCCCAGGCGCGGGTCCCCACCTCGTTGAGGCCGAAGTAGGTGCCGCGCGTCGAGTCGAGGAGGACCGCCTCGCCGTCGAGGTCGCGGAAGAGGACGCCGTCGCGCGGGCGGAGGCGGGTGCCGGCGGCCAGCTCCGTCTCAGCCATCGCGCCGCTCCAGCGCCGCCGCCAGCGCCGCCGCGACCGCGGCGAGAGCGTCCGCCGTCCACGGGTAGGTCAGGACCCGCACCGGCGCGGCGGCGGCGACCGCAGCGGCGTGCTCCAGGTGGCGGGCGAGGAGGTCGGCGGCGAAGAGGCGGGCGGCCACCGTGTGCCGGACCAGCGCCAGCGCTCCGGCGCGGCCGGCCAGAGGGGTGATCGCAACCTCGCCGGCGGGCCCGGCGAGCACGTAGACCGCGGCGAGCGGCAGGCGCTCCGGGAGCGCCGCGGCGGCGGCGCCGCCGATCCCCGGCTGGGGGAAGCGCGGCCGCGCCTCCGGCCCGCCTGGCGAAAGCGCTACCGGCAGCAGGTCGTCGGCGAGCCGCCGCCAGCCGCCGTCCGGCAAGCCCGCCAACAGCCGGGCCAGAGTCGACTTGCCCGCCCCCGATTCGCCGAGGAAAGCGATCGCGCGCCCCTCCCGTTCGACGGCGCTGGCGTGGAGACAGAACGTGCCGCGGAGGGCGAAGCCGAGCGCGAGCGGCGGACCGGCGAGCGCCGCCGCGAGGGCCGTGTCGCCGGCAGCCGTGCCGGCCGCGGCGCCGCCGAGCACCGTGACGGCGCCGCCGGTGCGCGCCACGGCGAAGGTGCCGGCGCCTTCAATCTCGATGCGGTAGACGTCAGGCTGGAGGACGCAGCGCACGCGGCGCGTCTGCCCGGCAACCGGCGCCTCGCCGTCGAACAGCACGGCGCTCTCGCCGCCCGAGCCTCGTCGGGTCAGAGGAGGGACGTCTGTGAGCCCGGTCACGGGCCTGCTAGGGCTGAGGGGGATCGAAGTTCACCGGATCGCCGCTGTCGCCGACGCCCGGAGTACCGCCCAGAGTGAGGTCCCGGATGTCGCCCAGAACCTCGAGCCGCGGGCGCGTGTAGGCACGCCGGCTCGGCGCCGGCATCCCTGCGGTCTCTGGCTGCAGCAAGGTCCTCGCGGTCTCTGGCTTCATCGACGTTTCCTCGGGCTTCATCGTCATCCCACCATGAAAAGTTCCGCCGGCACGGCAGAGGCGACGAACGCCTCGCCGCGACGGCGTTGGCTCCACAACTCCATGCAGATACAGCGCCACGCTATCACAGCCGCGACGCCTTGGCGCTGCTCGGCGAGAGCGCGGGGATAGGCCGCCGCCAGCCAATCGGCGCGGACGTATCGCGGCCATATCGCTATGGGCGATTGCAGCAGCGCGTCCGCCGTCGCCGCCTCGCGCTCGACGAGCCCGCGGCGGCAGAGCGGGAAGAGCGAGCTGCCGTGGCGGCGCCGGCGGACCGCCTCGGGAAGGATCCCCGCCATGGCCTGCCGCAAGATCCATTTCAACCAGCCCGGGCGGAAGACGAGGTGCGCCGGGAGCCCCAGACAGAGCTCGACCAGGCGGCGGTCGCGGTACGGACGGCGCAGCTCGATGCCGGCGCGGGCGGCGTTGGCAGTCTCGAGTGCGACGGCCTGCGAGCTGCGGCCGTCGAGCAGGGCGTCCCAGCGCTCGCGGCGCCCGGCGGTGAGGCCGAGCGGGGCGGACTCGTCCTCGCCATCGAGATGAGCGAGGGCCTCGACCGTCAGCCAGTCGGGTGCCTGCGGCTCGTACCGCCGCCCGCCCAGGGCACGGACGACTGCGTCGCCGACCGTCGCGCCGGGCGCCCGCCGGTTCTCCGGCCGCAGACCCGAGAGGAGACCACGCCCGGCGGCCAGCCAGCGGCCCTCGCGGACCAAGTCGCTCAGCCAGTCGACGTGGCCGGTGTAGAGGTTGTCGCCGTACTCCCCGGTGAGCAGCACCCGGCGGCCCGCGCCGGCCGCGGCGGCGTAGGCGCGCTGGCGCAAGCGGCGAAACAGCCCTTCGAGCGGCGCGTCGGGGTGGTGCGGCCAGGTCTCGGGATCGGCGAGCGGCCAGGCGTCGTCGCCGGCGAAGCGCAGGGTTGCGAGGCCGGCCGCCTCGACCACCGGATCCATGTAGGAGCGCTCGTCGATCGACGTCAGCTCGTTGAAGACCCAGGAGACCGCGAGGGGCCGCCGTCTCGGGTCCGCGTCGGCCGTCTCGCGCGCGGCGAGCGCCGCGACCGAGGTCGAGTCGAGGCCGCCGCTCATCAGCACCGCAGAGGGCCCGTCGGCACGCAGCCGGCAGCGCACGCTCTCGCGCAGCACCGCGCGGAACTCCGCGACGTGGTCGGCGTCGCTCCGGCGGTGCGGCGACGCCTCGACGCGCGGGCTCCAATGGCGCCACTGCCGGGCGCCTTCGGGGCCGACGGAGAGGCCGTGGGCCGGCGGCAGCTCGTGCACGTCGGCGAAGAACGAAGCGCCGTGGGCCGGCGCCCGGAGAGCGTAGAAGCGCGCCACGGTCGCCTCGTCGAGCCGCGACGACACGCTCGGATGGCCGAGCAGCGCGTGCGCTTCGGAGGCCACGGCGAGCACCTGCCGGTCGAGGTAATAGAAGAGCGTGCGGTCGCCGAGGGCGTCGCGGCCGCAGACCACCCGCCGCCGCTGGAGGTCGAGCACGACGACGGCGAGCGGCCCGAGCAGGCGGGTGAAGAGCTCCTCGCCCCAGGTGAGATAGGCGCGCAGCACGAGCGCGGCGTCGGAGAGCTCCGTGCCGGGATCGTCCGGCAGGGCCGCGATCAGCTCCTCGCGGTTGTCGAGCCGGCCGTCGAGCGCCAGGTGGACGCCGCGTGCCGCGTCGCCGAGCGGCTGGCGCTCGCCGATCTCCTCGGGGGTGGTCCAGAAATGCTGGTGGCCGAGGGCGGCGCCGGAGACCCAGCAGATGTCGCGGCTGTCCGGGCCGCGGTGGTCGAGGGCCGCCAGGAGCCGCGCCGCGAGCGGCCGTTCGACCGGCCGCCCGTCGCGGTGATGGATCAGCAGCAGGCCGGACATATGAAAATGAAAACGCCCGACGGACCGGGCCGTCGGGCGTCGCAGGACGTCATAGGAAGCGCCGTGCCCTTGAAGGTTACGGCTCGATCACCAGCGCCGGGTCGCCGAGGATCGTCCAACCGAGAATCGCGTCGGCCAGCTCCGGCGCTTCGCGCGCCAGCTCCTGCTTGGCCGCCGTCACCGCACTGCCGAGGCTCCGGCCCGGGGCACCGATCAGCGGCGCCAGCTTGTCGCTGAGGCGCTGCGCCGACGCCGTCTCCATCAGGGTCGCCGAGCCCAGGACCGCCGCCGCGCCGCGGTCGCCGAAGAGCAGGAAGCTGTGCCCCAAGGTGTTGTAGAGCGGCTCGACGTGGTAGGCGTTCCAGCACCCCCACTGCACGACGACCGTCGGCCGGCCCGCGTTGTTCAGACCGGTCGCGTCGCCGCTCGAGAAGAGGCCCGAGAAGGTCCACGCCGTCGGCCCGGAGTGCCCGACGTAGGAAGTCAGCGCCGTCCCCTGGTTGAGCGAGGCCAGCAGCCGCGACCGGGCGTCGGCCAGGCTGATGTCGTCGAGGTAGGCCTTCTGCGCCGTCCAGTCGCCGCCGAGCTTCTCCAGGATCTGGTCGCTGTGGAACTTGAACGACATCTTGGCGCGCTGGTCGAAGAGGTCCGCCGCCATGATTGCCGTACCGTTGTAGTCCTTGCCGGCGTAGTCCCAGGTCTTGGCGATCATCGCGTCCAGCTCCGCCGCCGTCCGCACCGGGAACCGTCCGATGGCCACGTCCGGCACCCGGTCGCCGTCGGCGTCAGCCAACAGCGGGTCGGCCGGCGCGAAGAAGATCTGGTTGCCGGTGGCGACGTAGAGCGTCGGCAGGAAGCTGACCGAGCCGGCGCCCAGGTAGTTGCGGTAGTCGTAGCTGTCGCCGCCGACCAGCAGCACGTATTCGGTGCCCATCCGGTTCACCGCGTGGGCGATGTAGTCGCGGATCGGCTGCGGGTCGAAGATGCCGTGCCCGAACTGCGCGTAGACGTCCTCGACGTTCACCACCTTGACCGAGCGCCCCGCCGACTGGTGCAGGTTGACCAGCGATCCCAACCCGCCAGTGAAGGACGGGTGGGCAATGACGAGGTAGTCGGCGTTGCCGCTCGTGATGTCGGTCTGCGGGCGGCCCGCCTGCAGGCCCGGGGCGGAGACTCCCGAGGCATCGGCGACGGCGTAACGGGCCGCCGCGGCGCCGCCGGGGAAGGTGGCCGCGTAGCCGCCGCCGCTCGCCTGCACCTGCACGCCGGTGAGCTGCACCGGCCCGCCGGCGTCGAGGCGGTAGGCCACGACCGCGGAGCTGCCCAGCCCGGTCACGCGGAAGGCGGGACCGGCGGAAGTGAACTCCAGCCGGCCGCCGCGGGCCGCGAAGGCCCGTGGATAGCTCAGCGAGTAGCTCTCAAGGCTCTGCAGGTCGAACTGGGTGCCGAGGTCGCCCGGCACCGTCAGCGTCAAGCTGTTGGCCCCGGCCTGGAGGACGCCCGCCGGCACCGGCACGGTGACGGTGTGCGCCGCGCGCCCGTCGAAGGTGGCGTCGGCCACCTGGACGCCGTTGAGCGCCACGCGCAAGTGGTGATCGGGAGCGGCCGGCCACACCGACGAGCCCCACAGCTCGACCGTCAGGGTCGCCGGCGCCGCGCCGGCGACGTAGTCGTCGGCGTTGACCGTGAAGGAGAAGCTGGCGGGCGCCGAGAAGGCGAGCATCCGCGTGTCGTACCAGGGGTCGGCGATCGGCGAGCCGAAGCTGTACTGCGCGTTGCGCTCGACCCGCGTCGTCTCCATGTAGAAGGCGGGCGGCGTGCCGCTCGGCGTGCGGGCATCGGTGCCGATGGAGCGCGAGCTGCTGGGCTCGCGCCGCAGGGTGTAGACGTTGGTGCCGGTGTACAGGGTGTCGAGGGCCTCGCCCCAGAACTCGACGTGGCCCCCGGGACCGAAGGAGGAGGGCTTCTTGCCGTTTCCGGCCGGCGCGGCCAGGCGCAGCGGCACTGCCGCGCCGCGGTTGAGCAGCGCGATGTGGTTGGCGTTGACGCTGGCGAGGTCGAGGCCGGCGCCGGCCAGCGCTTCGTAGCTGACGCGCTGGATTCCGGTCTGGCCGACCAGCAGGTTCACGCTGTCGACGGCGCCGCCGACGCTGCCGCCGCCCTTGGCGGCCGCCGCGGCGAACTTCTTGCCGCCCTGTACCGCCGGCGTCTGCCAGTCGATCGCCTGCGGCCGCGGCCGCACGCCGTACGGCTGGCCGAGCGTGAACTCGCCGCGCGGTACGACGGTGCCCGCGAGGTCGATCTCCTCCAGCCGGAAGGCCGTGGCCTTGAGACCGGAGGCCTCGTAGCGGTAGCTCTGCGGCAGTGTCGAGTCGACGACCTTGGAGGCGATCGGCTCGCGGTTGATCCGCTCCCAGCCCTTCGCCGTCTGCGCCAGCAGGTTGAAGCCGACGTTGCCGACCTCGGTGGCGGTCGTCCACTCGAAGTTGGTGACGCCGCCCGTGCGGTCGGCGCGGAAGGAGGCCACGGTCACCGGGGTGGTCAGCAGCGCGCTGCAGGTGAGCGCGGCCTGCGCCACCTCCGGGGTGAACAGGGAGTTGTTGGACCACCAGCCCTGCGTCGACATTGTGGTTGTCCCGGTCGACGGCGCGGTGGCGGTGAAAGTGTAGGTCAGGGTCTCGACGTCGCCCGGGCCCATGACGCCGGCCGAGTTTTCGGAGTAGATCGGGCCGCTGCGGGGAGTCCACAGGATGTGGTCGTCGCCGGTGGTCACGACGCCGTCGCCGGGGACGGTCGGCGCGACACCATTGATCAACACGTTCGAGACCGTGCCGAGCGCCTCCGGGAAGTCGGTGCGGAAGCGGACGAAGCTCCCCGTGCCGCAGCGCTCGCGCTCGTTCGAGGGTGTAGTGACGATCACCGGGGTGCAGGTCGAATTGTTCTGCATCCGTACCGTGCAGGTCGTCGACTGACCGACCTGGATACTGGCCGGGCTGCAAACCGTCTGGGGGACGTTGCAGGCCAGGCGCGGGACCGGGATCGTCGAGTTGGAGTCCTCACAGTTGCACTTGGAGGGGGTGCCGTTCTCGATCTCGTTCGCCGACTCGCACAGGTCATCGCCGTCGTCGTCGACCTCGTCTTCCTGTTGCCCCCAGGAGGCGCAGGTCGGGAGGTTGACGAAGCCGTCGCCGGAGGTACCCCCACCGCTGTTGTCGATGTCGTCGCAGGGGACGGTGACCGCCGTGGTGAAGTTCATGACGGAGTCGTCCCAAATCCCATCACCGTTGGTGTCGCAGCCGGTCGAGCTCCCCTTGGCGAGGTCGCCGCAGGCGTCCTGGACGCCGGCGCTCTCCGCCGTGAGGTAGTAGCCGTTGGCCTCCGTGCCGTTCGGACCGGCGATCGCGCGCCCGAGGTCCAGGAGGTTCCCGTCGCTCCCCAGGCAGGTGGGCGCGATGCCGTTGTCGACGTAAGTCGTCGGCGAAGCGGGAGTGAGCATCTCGCGGGCGCACTGACCGGTGAGCGCCCCGTCGCCGTTGGGATCGCCGTCGGTGGAGATCCACATACCGATGTCGTAGCGCGTGCCGGCGGTGGTGTTCTTGACGATCGCACCCAGGAAGATGCTCACCGTGTCGCTGGTGTCGGTGCAGCCGTCGTTTTGGGTGCCGAGACCGACGAGGACGAACGTCACGTCGTTGGCCGTGCACACCGCGCCCGCGTCGTTGAGGTCGTCGAGGCAGCACTGGGTCGGCGAGCTGCACTGGATCACTGCCTGCACCGGCGCGGCGAGCGCCCACAGTGCCAACGCGCAAACTCCGACAAGAATAGACTTATGAGTATTCATTGCACGTCATCCCTTCCCGGCTGTTGAGGGTGAATTCTCGCACACTTCACATCCCGCGTCGAGCATTGGCACCTCTGGCCGTTTCGTGGGCACCTCTGGCCGTTTCGTGAGCGCATCGTGGCATACCGGCGTCAGGACGCCGTCAGATGTCCGACGCGCCGTAGGACGGGCGCCGACAGCGCGTCCTCGCGGGAGGCCGACACGAGGTGAAGCGTCCGGCCGGCAGAGCCCCGCCGCCGCGGTGTCTAGTCTGCCTACATGGGAACGGCAGGGAAGGCGGCGGGGAAAGCGATGAACGGGCGCGCCGCGGTCCAGCGTCGGGATCGGGAGAGCGCCGCGCGGCTGGAGGTCCGGCTCCTCGGCAGCTTCGAGGTAGGCTACCGCGGGCGGCCGCCGCTGTGCTTCGAGTCGCGGCGCACAAGGGCGCTCCTCGCCTATCTCGTCTGCCATCCGGATCGCGCGCTGCCGCGCGAAAGCCTCGGCGCCCTGCTCTGGCCGGAGGCCGACGCCGCGACCTCGCGGCACAACCTGCGCCAGGCCTTCTACAACCTCCGCCAGACCCTGACGCCGCCGGCCGGCAACCAGTCGCCGCTCACGACACGCCACGACAGCCTGGCATTCACTCCCCCGCCCGGCGCCTGGATCGATCTCACGATCTTCACCGGCGCGCTGCGCCGCGCTCGCGATCTCCGGGACGGGATCGACCCGGGCGCGCTGGCCCGGGCCGTCGAGGTCTACGGCGGCGACTTCCTGGCCGGTTTCTGGTTCCCCGGCGGCACCGACTTCGAGGCGTGGCTGCTGGCCGAGCAGGAGCGCTGGCGCGAGGCGGCGGTGGCGGCGCTCACCGACCTCGTCGAGCACCATCTGCGCCACGGCGGCTACGGCGCGGGGATCGATTACGCCCGCCGGCTGCAGGCGATGGAGCCGCTGGCGGAAGAGCCTCATCGCCAGCTCATGCGCCTGTACGCGCTGTCCGGACGCCGCGGCCGAGCGGTCGCGGTCTACGAGTCGCTGCGGCGCCTCCTGGCGGCGGAGCTCGACGTCCCGCCGATGCCCGAGACGACGCAGCTCTACCGTCGCATCCTCGCCGAGGAGTCGCCGGCGCCGGTGATCGTTCGCGAGGAGCTTGGCGCGCGCGGCTATCGCACGTCCAGCGCGGCGGCTCGGTAGGTTCGAGAAAACTGCCATGTCGGCTTTCCCGGCTTTCCCGGCTTTCCCCGACCCCGTGCAAGCCTTTTTCACGCCGGTCCAAGCGCCAGGCCAGGGTTGGGCTAAGCTTCGCGCAGCTGATGGAACGCTCGATCACGTGATCAAGATCCTCATCGCCGACGACCACCAGATCGTCCGCGAGGGCCTCCGGAAGATCGTCGAGACCCACGGGCTGACCGTCGTCGCCGAAGCCGGCACCGGCCACGAGGCGCTCGAGCGGGCGCGCGAGACCAGGCCGGAGGTCGTCCTCCTCGACGTGTCGATGCCCGGCAAGGGGGGGCTCGAGACGGCGCAGGAGCTCAAGGCACGCGACCCCCGGCTGCGCGTCCTCATGCTCACCGTCCACCCCGAGGACCACTACGCCGTCCGCTGCCTCAAAGGGGGCGCCGACGGCTATCTGACCAAAGACGTCGCCCCGGGCCAGCTCGTCGAGGCGATCCGCAAGGTCCACAACGGCGGCAAGTACGTCAGCCCCGCTCTCGCCGAGCGGCTCGCCGAGAGCCTCGGCGCCGGCTTCGGCCAGGCGCCGCACGAGACCCTCTCGAACCGCGAGTTCGAGGTCCTGCGGCGCATGGGCCAAGGGCAGACGGTGGGCGAGATCGCCGAGACGCTCCACCTCTCGGTCAAGACGGTCAGCACCTACCGCGCGCGCATCCTCGAGAAGATGAACATGAAGACCAACGCCGATCTGGTGCGCTACGCGGTGGAAGAGAAGCTGACGGACTAGGGCCGCAACGGGTCGGGCGTGTCGGCGAGGTAGGGATCGAGCCGAGAGATCCGCTCGAGAGCCTGCTGCGCGCGTGCCGCGTCGCCGGCCGCCCGGTAGGCCCGCGCGAGGTTCAAGTAGATCTCGGGCCGGGGCTCGAGGGCCAGCGCCTCGCCGTACGCCTCGATCGCCGCGTGAGGCCGCCGGAGAAGGATGAATTGGCCGCCGCGCGCCATCGGGATCGCCACCTCCGCGGGATCCAGCGCCGCCGCCCGCCGCAACGCCGCGAGGTTGATCGCGACCAGGCGCGGCGAGAGGTTGCCGGAGCGCACGGCGGCCATCGTCACCAGCTCCACCTGGCGCACGATCCGATTGGCGAGGAGGCGGTCGCGCGCCCGCGTGGTGTGAGCGGCGAGGCCGAAGAGCAGGACCAGCCCGAGGAGCGCGGCGAGAGTGCGGCCTCTCATTTCATTCGCCGGCCTCCACGGAGCGGCGCAGCACCCAGGCGAAGAAGAGGGTGGCGGGGTAGCCCACCAGCGCGGTGCGGAAGGGGAAGTGGGCGAGAGAGAGGATGGCGAGCGCCGCCAACCCCGTCCAGACGAAGGCGCGGTCGAGGCGGGGCTCGCGGACCCGCCGCGCCGCCGCCGCCAGCACCCAGACCCCCCAGAGGAGCGCCGCGACGCCGGGGAGCCCGAGCGTGGCCGCCACCTCGAGCGGCTCGCTGTGGGCGTTGGCGAAGACCCGCCGCTCCCGCTCGTAGAAGCCCACCCCGCGCGCCAGCAGCGCCTCCTTCGCCGGCACGAACTCGGCGGCGAACGCGCCGTGGCCGACGCCGGTCAGCGGATGCCGTTCGACCATCCAGAGTGCGGCGCGCCAGCCGTCCACCCGTCCGGTCAGCAGCTCGTTCCAGTCTCCGGCCACCACCTGTGCCGACTTCTCCGCCAGCCGGACGCGCAACGGCGGCAGAGCGACGGCGAGGAGCGCCGCGGCCACCAGCCCGCCGCCGAGCAGGACGGCGGCGCGCCGCGGTGGCAGCGCGAGCGCAGCGAAGACCAGCCCGGCGGCGGCCAGCGCCCCCAGAGCCGCCAGCGTCAGGGTCACCGCCAGGCCGTAGAGACAGAGGGCGAGGGCCGCCGCCCCGGCCCAGCGCAGCGGCCCGGGCGCGGCGCGGGAGAGCCACCAGCCGCCGCAGAGAGTAGCCAACACGAGGAAGGCGCCGAGCTCTCCCGGGTTGCCGGCGAGCGACGTCACCTCCAGCCGCTCGGACCCGACCACACCGAGGAGCTCGAAGGGACGGTAGACGCCGTGGAACTGGAAGATGCCGAGCAGGGCCAGCACGGCCCCGGGCACCAAGAGTCCCGCGAGCGGCCGCTCCAGCCGCCGCGCCGGCAAGCCGGCACTCCACCCCACCAGGCAGGCGGCGCCGATCCAGAGATCGGGCAGCGCCTGGCGGACCTGGAGCGGATGGTCGGTCGAGGCGAGCCCGAGCGTGGCGACGAGCAGGAGGGGGAGGACGGCGCGGAGCGCCGGCAGGTCCAGGAGCTCCCGCCAACCCACCTCCGCCCGCCGCGCCAGCTCCCAGCAGAGCGGCAGGAGGGAGGCCAGAGCCAGCCACTCCGCGAGCATCAGCTTGGGGAGGCGGAAGACCTCCTTCGCGCTCGGCACCAGCACGAGGGGCGGCAGCAGCACGACGAGCCAGAGCAGGACCTCGGCGGCCTGGAGCGCGCGGCGGCGCGGCGGCGGTGCGGCGGGCCGCCGCGCGCGCTCGGCCTTGCGTTGCGGTCGCGGCGGTGGGCGCTTGGGCATGCGCGCAGATCGTACCGCCCGCGGGCTTCAGCCGCGGCGGGCGAGGCGGCGGCGGCTGGCGCGGTAGCGCAGAAAGCGGACGAGGAGGTCGAAAGGACGAGCCAGGCGCCGCAGCAGGTAGCCGCCGGGGTGGCGCGGCGGTCCGTAGACCGCGTCGATCTGGCCGCGCGTGAGGACGAGCGTGCGCCAGAGAGTGCCGGCCCAGCGCGTCGCGCGCGGCCGGTCGCTCGGCTGCGCCGCGAAGAGATCGAGGCGCTGCGCCGCGGCGTAGTCGGGGTCGAGCCGGCCGGCCAGGGCGTGCGCCAGGAGCAGCGCCGCGCCGCTCTCGGCGGGCGGCAGGTCGCCGGCGGCGAGCGCGGCGGCGAGGCCGCGCGCCGCCGCGACCTCCTCGCCGGCGACGTCGCCGGCCACGAGCGGCCGCGCCGCCGCTGCCAGCCTGTCGGCCTCCGGCCCGGCCCAGCCGAGGTCGATCAGGTCGGCCACCATCTTGAGCAGCGGGTAGGCCGCGGGCTGGCTCCCGTGCTGGGCGAGGCCGTGCGCCAGGGCGTGAGCGGCCAGCACCCCCGGCGGCGGCACGGCGCAGTCACCCGGAAGGTCGCGGCAAGGGACGAGGAGCGCGTGGGCCGCCAGGTCTTCGAAGGTGGCGGAGCGGCCCGCCGCGGCGAGGCGGACGCCGGGCAGGGCGCGATGGACCTCGACCATTCCGCACACGGGGTGGCCGAGGGCCGGGAGGTGGTGCTCGTGCTCGGGGAGCGCCGCCTGGCGGTAGCCGGCGGCGACGAGCGCGGCCTGGAGCTCGCCGGCGCCGGCGGCGGGAGCGAGGACGTCGAGGTCCACCGCCGAGCGGCTCCCCGGCGGCGCCGCGCCGGTCCGATGCAAGGCCGCGAACTTGAGCAGCACGAGCGGCATCCCGAGCCGCGCCGCCGTCGCCGCCAGCTCGCGCGCCACGCCCTCCAGGCTCAGGGCGTTGGCGGCGGCGGCGAGGCGGTCGCGCTGGAAGCGGGCGGCGGCCTCCGCGCCGACCTCGGCCGCCAGCGCCTCGCGCCCCGTGCGGTGCGCCACCCGCGCCGCCAGCTCGAAGCGGCGCGCCAGCTCGTGGCAGCGCGGGCCGTCCACGGGGCCGGGCGGCGGCGCGCCGGCGGGACCGAAGGCGCGCAGCAGCAGCCAGCGGAGCTCGGCGGTGAGCTCGACCGGCGGCGGGTGGAAGCGGAAGCCTTCGGGCATGAGGCGCAGGTGAACACTAGACTACCGGCGTGCCCCGCCTGCCGGCCCGCGCGCTGCTCGCGGCGATCGCGCTCCTCGCCGCGCCGCTTCCCCTCCTGCCCTGGAGCGCGTGGCGCGCCGACCAGGAGAAGCTGGCCGGCATCCTGCGCACGGCGGGCGGCGAGCTGCCCGCCCGCGTCGCCGCGGACGTCCGCCGCGAGCCCGACCCGCGCCGCGCCGAGGCGGTGGCGGCCACGGCGCTCCTCGCCGCCGAGCTCGACCCCCGCACCGCCGCCGGCCCGGGCGGTGCCGAGCGGCTGGCGGCGGCACGCGCGCTCGCCTCCCGCGTCCTGGCGGCACGGCCGGCGGCCTGGGACGCCGCGACGGTGCTCGGGGCCTCGACCTATCTGGGCTGGGCGCGGGCGCGCGATCCTCGTCTCCTCACCTCGTACTCCTCGTGGGAGGAGCCGCTCCTCGCCGCGCTCGCGCGCGGGCCGGGCAAGCGCGAGCCGCGGCGCTTCCTCGCCGCCGCCTACCTCGAGCTCTGGCCCGCCCTGGCGCCGGAGAAACGCGCCTTCGCGCACCGGCTCCTGCAGCGCGCCTTTCGCGATCAGGAGACCTTCCGCGCCCTGATCGGACCCTGGATGGAGGTGGCGCCGAGCCGCGCGGCGGCCCTCGCCCTGGTGCCGCCGCGGCCGGAAGCCTGGGGCGAGCTGCAGGGGGTCCTCGCCGCGCGCCGCGACTGGGAGGGAGCGACCGCCGCGCACGCCCGCTGGCGGCGGTCGCTGCGGGAGCGCCTCGAGGCCGACCTGGCCGAGGCCGAGGAGCGGCTGCGCGGCGGCGACCCGGTCGGGGCGCGCAACCTCTTCCTGACGGTCGCGGCGCGGGCGGAGCAGGGTCCGCGCGGCGCCGACCTGCTGGCGCGCGTGCTCGCGCTCTGCCCGCCGGGCCCGGCCGGAGGCTCCGTCGCCGGACCGCTGCGCGAGCAGCTCGGCTGGGTGCTCGACCGCTGCCGCCTCGACGGCTGTCCGCTCAGCGCGACCGCGGTGCGGCGGCTCGCCGGCTTCTGCCGCGACCTGCCGCTCGAGCAGGCGGCGCTCGCGACGCTCGCCGGCGGCGACCTCGAGCGCGCCGAGCGGATCGAGCGGCGGGCGCCGGAGTGGACCGAGGCCTGGGCGCCCTACCTGATCGAGAAGGCGCGGGCCCTGGCGCGGCGCGGGCGGCTGGAGGAGGCGGCCACGGCGCTGGCGCTGGTCCACATCACCTGGGACCGCAGCCCCTTCACCTGGCGGGCGCGGGCCGAGCTGGCGCGCGCCGCCGGCGATCCGACGGCCGCGGCGGCGGCGCGGGAAGCGCTCGCCCATCTCGCCGCCGGTGCTTGGCCGGCCTCCGCCTGGACCTGGGAGCGCGGCCGCGCGCGGCTCGCGTTCCTGACCGGCGAGCCGGCGCGCGGGCTCGAGATCCGGATCGACGAAGCCCCCGCCGAGGGGGCCTGGGTCGAGCTCCGCGTGGACGGCGGCGTGGCCGGCCGCTTCCCGGCGCGGCGCGGCGAGATCATCGCGCTGCGCGCGCCGCTCGCCGCCGGCCTCCACCTCCTCGACCTCTACCCCGTCGCCGGCGGTCAGGTCCTGCCGGGAACGGTCCGGCTGCTGCAGCCGCCGCGCTGAACCGTCAGCGGGCGTGCTCGGTCCGCGCCCCGAGCGCAGCGCCGACGACGACCGCGAGAGTGAGCGCGTTGGCGGGGATCGTGAGGCCGAAGTCGACCGCCTCGTGGACGGCCAGGGCGGCGAGGGCGCCGAGCGCGGCGAGAGCGGCGGCGCGGTCCTCGGAGCGGTGCCCGCGCTGGAGGACCTGCGCCAGGCGCAGCAGGAGCGGGACGAGCGCCGCGGCGAGGAGGAGCGCCCCGACGACCCCCGCCGTCGCGAGCAGCTCGACGGGGTCGCTGTGGGCGTGGCGCCAGGTGCCGGCGAGCCCGGGCGGCTGGACGAGCGGGAAGGCCTCGCGGAAGGTGCCGAGGCCGCTGCCGGTCCAGGGGAAGCGGCGCCAGAGGTCGAGCGTGGCGCCGTAGGCCGCCCGGCGCGCGCCCCAGGAGACGTCGTACTGCGTGGTGGCGAGGATTCGCCCGAGCCCTTCCTGCAAGCCGATCACGGCCACCACGCCCACCCCCACCGCCGCCGCCACGACGCCGACCGGTGCGAAGCGCCAGCCCCCGCGGCCGGCCAGCCGCCCGCGCACGGCGAGAAGCAGCCCCTGCACCGCCGCGCCGGTCACCGCCGCCACCAGGCCGCCGCGCGAGCCGGTGAAGGCGAGGCCCGCGAAGAGCGTGAGCCAGACGAGCGCCGGCGGCGCCAGCCAGAGCACCCGGCGCTCGAGGTGCGGCTCCTCGCGCGCCCGCCGCGCCGCCCACCACCCCCAGGCGAAGGCGGCCGGCAGGGCGATGCCGAGATAGGTGGCGGCGTGGTCGGGGTTGACGAAGGTGCCGCGCAGCCGCGTGGCGGCGCCCGGCACGTCCACACCCCAGATCGTCTCCGAGCGCGCGAACCAGGCCTGGGCGCCAAACACGACCTGGGCGAGCGCCCCCGCGCCGAGTGCCGCGGCGAGGAGGCGCCGCCCCTGCCGCTCGGCGCCGGCGAGGGCCGCCGCGCCGAGCGCCGCGGCGATCGACGCCCAGGCGAGGGCCGCGGCGCGCGACGCCGACGGGGCGAGCGAGAGCGCCGGCCGCGGCGCGCCGGAGCCGAGCGCCAGCGCCTCGCCGCCGTGGGCCCCCGCGGCCAGGGCCTCCGTCGCGCCGCGCGCCAGCCACGCCTGCTCCGGCGCCACCGCCTCGACGACCCTGACCGGCCAGGGCGCCGACTGCACCAGCCCCCAGAGCGCCAGACCGAGCAGCGGGGCGGCGACCGGCCAGGCGCGGCGCAGCGGCCGCAGGTCCGCGGCGGTGGCGGCGGCGAGCGCGAACGCGACGAAGCACGCGGCCTCCAGCGCGGCGACGGCCCCCGGTGTCACGCTGCCGAAGGGAAGGGGCGCCCAGAGCAGCAGGAGGCCGAGCGCCGCCGCGGGGACCAGGACGCGATGACGTATCATGCGCGCGCTTTGGCGCGACACCCGAACGGCTTGCGCACGGCGCGCCTGCTGGCGCTCGCCCTCCTCCTCGTCGAGGCCCGCTCCGCCCTGGCTCAATTCGATCAGTATACGGAGCCCGGCGGCCCCGCCGGGCGGCCGGTCTCGCGCCAGGAGGAGCTGGAAGGCAAGATGGACGCGGCGCCGCTGCGGCTCGGCGTCGTGCGCGTCACTCCCTGGATCGGCGTCTACGACGTGCAGTACGTCGACAACGCCTTCGGCACCCCCGGCGAGGACGAGAAGACCTCCGACCTCACCGGCACCGTCGGTGCCGGCCTCCGCGCCTACCTCCGCACCGGACCGAAGGTCATCTGGGCGGCCCACGTGCTGCCGGAATACGTCGCCTGGCAGGAGCTCGAGGAGCGGCGCAGCGTCAACGGCCGCTATGGCGTCCTCGGCTTCGGCTTCTTCAACCGCTTGACCGTGGAGGCGCTGGCCGAGCGCGACCAGCAGCAGCGGCTGGCCTCGCTGGAGGTGCCCGAGCAGGTCCACTTGCGGCGCGAGCGCGGGCGGCTCTCCCTGGACCTCAAGGCGACCGGCCGCATCTCGGTCTTCGCCTCCGGCGAGGTCGCGCGGACGCGCAACGTGGTGAAGGACCCCGCCCAGGCGCCGCTCGACCTGCTCGATCGCGACGCCAGCTACCTGCGCGCCGGCCTGCGCTGGCACATGCCGCGCGGCTGGTCCGTCGGGCTCGGTGCCGAGCGCTCGCAGGCCGAGTTCGAGCAGGATGGGTTGGACCTCTCGAACGCCGGCACTTCACCGGTCTTGGAGGTACGGTGGGACCGCGAGGAGCACTACCTGCGCTTCGAGGCGGCGCAGCGCTCGCTCGAGCCGCGGCAGGGCTCGAGCTTCGTCCCCTTCGACGAGACCACGGCGTCGATCGAGGCCGGCTTCAACAGCGACAGCCGCCTGCCGATCTGGGTGTACGGCGGGCGCGGCCTCGTCTACTCGCTGGCCGGCGACTACCCGTACTTCACTGACGACCGGCTGGGGATCGGGGGGCAGGTGCGGCTCGGCTGGCGCACCGACTTCACCGTCTTCGGCGAGATCGGCCGGCACGACTACACGGCCGCCGCACCCGGCGTTCCAGACCGCCGCGACGACACCTCGGCCTACGGCGCCGGGCTCGGCTTCGGGCTCGGCCGCTCGGCGCGGCTGACCGTCGCCGCGCGCCGCCTCGAGCTCGACTCGAACCTGCCGCTCCTCGACCGCAGCGTCACCTTCCTCGGCATCGGCGTGACGCTGGGTGGGAGACGCGGTGAGTGGTAGCCTAGGCGCGCATTGCGATAGCTCTTTTGCACTCCCGTCCCTCTCGTCGTAAACTGTTGCGTCACAGCGAGTAGCCTATGAAGTCGAGAACTGCCGTCCTCAGTCTGTTGGCCTCCGTTTCTCTAGCCCTCCTGCCGCCTGCCTTCGCGCAGGCGCCGGCGAGCGCGCCCGGCTATCGCATCGGTCCCAAGGACCTGGTGGCGATCCAGGTCTACGAGGTGCCGGAGCTCAATGGCGAGCGGCGGGTCGGCGAGAACGGCATGATCAACCTGCCGCAGCTCGGGGACGTCGCCGCCGTCGGCCTGACCGCCGAGGAGCTGGAGGCGCGCCTCCGCGAGCTGCTCTCGCGCTACGTGCAGCGCGCCACCGTCAACGTCGACGTGCTCGAGTTCCGCTCCAAGCCGATCACCGTCATCGGCGCGGTGCGGCAAGCCGGGCCCCTCGCCTTCTCCGGCCGCTGGACGCTGCTCGAGGCGATCACCGCCGCCGGCGGCCTGAGCGAGGGACACGGCGGCAAGATCTACATCCTGCGGCACGCCGACAACGGCCTCTCCGATCAGGTCGTGGTCAACGCTCACGACCTGCTGGTGCGGGCCGATCCCAAGGTCAATCTGCCGATCATCGCCAACGACCTGATCAACGTCCCGGGGACTTCGGAGGTCACCATCTATTGCCTGGGCGAGGTCGCCACGCCGGGCGCCATCGCTTTCAAGAGCACCGACCGGGTGACGCTGCTGGCGGCGATCGCGCGCGCCGGCGGGCTGACCGACCGCGCGGCGAGCCGCATCGTCGTCCGGCGCGCCGCCGCGGCGGCCGCCGCTCCCGGTGCCGCGGCGGCGGGCGGCGATCTGACGGTCGACTACAAGCGCATCCTCGCCGGCAAGGAGCCGGACCTCGAGCTGCACAATGGCGACGTCGTCGTCGTCAAGGAGTCCTTCTTTTGAGCGCGCTCAACAACCCGTTCGAGGAAGCGCCGGCGGCCGCGCCGGCGGCGGAGTCGGAGTTCAACATCGCCGAGTACCTCGGAATGGTGCGCCGCCACTGGCGGCTCGTGGCGGTGCTCTGCGCCACCAGCCTGACCGCGGGGGTGATCCACTTCCTGATCACACCGAAGGAGTACGAGGCGCGCGCGCAACTGCAGATCGAGCGCCGGAGCCTCACGCCGCTAGTCGGCAGCAACCAGAACCCCTGGCTCGAGAACTACTACAACATGGAGTTCTACCCGACCCAGTACAAGCTGCTCGAGAGCCGCGGCTTGGCCGAGCGCGTGGTCCACCATCTCGACCTGATGAGCGACCCGCGCACGAATCGCGAGGCCGGGCGGCAGCCGGCCAAGGGCGCCGCGCCTTCGGCCGCCGACGACGAGGCGGTGCTCGGGCAGCTTGCGGAAGGGCTGCGCGGCGGCCTCGCGGTGCAGCCGATCGCCAACACCCAGCTCGTGAACATTTCCTACCGCTCGGCCGATCCGGAGTTTGCCGCGCGCGCCGCCAACGCCTTCGCCGAGGAGTTCATCGACCTCGGCATCGAGAGCCGCTCCACCACCGCCGGCAAGGCCTCCACCTTCCTGGGGGCGCAGGTCGAGGGCCTCAAGCAGGAGATCCAGGACCGCGAGACCCGGCTCCAGGCCTTCAGCCGGCGCAGCGACATCGTCGCCATCGATCCCGGCTCTAACGTCGTGCTGCAGCGCCTCGAGACGCTCAACAAGGACTACATGGACGCGATGCGGCGGCGGATGGAGAAGCAGGCGCAGCACCAGGAGGTGCTGAGCGCTCCCAAGGAGGCGGTGGCCGACAGTCACTCCCCCGGTCTGGTGAGCGACCAGCGCGCCGAGCAGATCCGGATGGAGCGCGAGTACGAGATGAAGCTCAAGACCTTCAAGCCCGAATGGCCGTCGATGGTGGAGCTCAAGGCCAAGATCGACAAGGGGCGCCAGGACCTCAACCGCGTCATCGACGAACGCGTCTCCATCGCGCGCGGCAGCGCCTACGCCGAATATCAGACGGCGCTGCGCCAGGAGCAGGCGCTGGTCAACGAGCTGAACAACGTGAAGTCGCAGGCGATCGATCAGAACTCGGCGGCGGTGGAGTTCACCAACCTCAAGGTGGAGGTGGAGAGCCGCCGCGAGATGCTCGACCAGTTGATGCGGAAGCAGTCGGAGACCGACGTCGCGGCGCGCCTGCAAGACACCCGCGACTCGAACATCCGCATCATCGACCGGGCCCTGGTGCCGGGAGGGCCGTTCCGCCCCTCGCTGCGCCAGGACCTGACCTACGGCCTGTTCATCGGCCTGCTCCTGGGGATCGGCTGCGCGTTCCTGATCGAGTTCCTGGACCGCTCGGTAAAGACCCCGGAGCAGATCGAGCGGCGCCTGGAGATGCCGGTCCTGGCGGTCATCCCCGACCTGACCGAGGTGGGGAAGAAGTACGGCGGCGGCTACGGCTACGGCTACGGCCACGCCTACGGCGCCGAAGGGGACGCCGCGACGCGCGCCCGCGCGGCGGGCGGGGCGCCGGTGGCCTGGCTGGAGAAGAAGAAGGCCGAGCCGGCGCAGATCGAGCTCGTGCCGCACGAGCGGCCGCGGACGCCGATCTCGGAGGCCTACCGCTCGCTCCGCACCGCGCTGCTGCTCTCCTCGGCCGACGAGCTCAAGGTGGTGGCCGTCACCTCGGCCGGCGCCTCGGAGGGGAAGACCGCGACCGCCACCAACCTGGCCGTCGTCCTGGCGCAGCTCGGGCGGCAGGTGCTGATCGTCGACAGCGACCTGCGCAAGCCGCGCCTGCACCAGATCTTCAAGGTCTCGAACCGGCTCGGCCTGGTGAACCACCTGACCGCGGGCGCCGACGCGGAGGCGGTGATCCTGCGCACCGAGGTGCCAAACCTGTGGATCACGCCGTGCGGGCCGATCCCGCCGAACCCCTCGGAGCTGCTGGCCTCGGACCGCATGCGCGAATGGCTGCGTCAGGTGCGCGCGCGCTTCGATTTCGTGGTCGTCGACACGCCGCCGGTGCTGCCGGTGACCGACGCCATCGTCGCCGGCGCCTGGGCCGACGGCGTGGTGCTGACGCTGCGCGCCGGCAAGGTGACGCGCGAGGACGCGCGGGCCTGCCGCGACCGGCTGCGCCAGGCAGAGGTCAAGGTGCTGGGGGCGGTGCTCAACCGCTTCCGCAGCGCGCAGGGGGCCGCCGGCAAGCGCTACCGCTACTACGAGTCCTACAGCGCCTACGAGAGCGAGCCCCAGGCCGGCTCGGCCGGCTCGGCGGCGTAGGATCCGTCAGGGGCCGCGGCACATGATCGACCTGCACTGCCACGTCTTGCCCGGCATCGACGACGGCGCCCGCGACCTGGAGATGGCGGTCGCGATGTGCCGGCTGGCGGCGGCCGAAGGGTGCGAGGCGATGGTCGCGACACCGCACCAGCGGCGCGGCGTCTGGTGGAACTGCGACGCCGCCGCGCTCGACGGGTTGCGCGAGGAGCTGCAGGCGGCGGTGGGGACACGGCCGCGCATCCTGCCGGGAGGCGAGATCCGCATCGATTCGCAGCTCCTCGCCGAGCTGGCGCGGTTGCCAGAGAGCGGTCTCCAGCCGCTCGCCGGCTCGCGCTACCTGCTCGTCGAGTTCGACGGCGCCTGCCGCGCGCGGCAGGCGATCGAGCTGGTGCACGAGCTGGTAATCGCGGGGTGGCGGCCGGTCCTCGCCCACCCGGAGCTGATCTCCTGGCTGGCCGAGGACACGCCGCTCGTCGAACGGCTGGTCGAGCTGGGGGCGGCGATGCAGGTGACGGCGATGAGCGTCACCGGCGACTTCGGGCACCGTCCGGAGGCCGCCGCGCACCGCCTGATCGACGCCGGGCTGGCGCACTTCCTGGCCAGCGACGCGCACGACCCTTACCGCCGCCCGCCCGGGCTGCGCCGCGCCCGTGCCGAGGTCGCCGCGCGCTGGGGCGAGGAGGTGGCGCAGCAGTTGACCGAAGACAACCCCCGCGCCGTGGTGGCGGACCTCCCGCTCGCCGCGGCGCACCAGCAGACCGAGAGCCGGGTCTGAGGAGTCTTTTGGTGGTGTTTCGCAGCCTTCGATCCTCCCTCGTTTTCACGTCGATCCTCTGCGCGTCCGTGCCGGCCGCGGCGCAGGAGATCGATCCCTTCTACAGCGCCCTGCTGCGCGACGGCGCCTACGCCTACGACCGGGGCGAGTTCGCCGCCGCGGCGCGCGATCTGCGCCTCGCCTGCTTCGGCTACCTCGAGCAGCCGGTCCTTCTCACCGGCTGCCTGACCCGCCTCGGCGCGGCGCAGGCCAAGGCGGCGGACGGCGACGGCTTCGCCGAGACCTTCCGCCGGGTGGTCGAGCTCGAGGAGCGGTTCGGCGGCTACCGGCAGGCCGAGGTGCCGGCCGAGGTGCGCGCGGCGTTCGAGGAGCGCACCGTGGCCGCCATGCCCCCCGCCACGTTGGCGCAGGTGCCGGTCTTCGCCGGCCTCGCGCTGCGCAAGGCCGAGGCGCAGCTGACAGCGCTGCCCGCCAAGCAGCGGCGCAAGGAGCTGGAGGCGCGAGTGCAGAAGGAACCCCAGACGGCGCTCTGGCACGTTCTCCTCGCCGAGCTGGACCTGGCCGAGGGGCAGGCCGCGCCGGGGCTCGAGCGCGCGCGGCGGGCGGCGACGCTGGCGCCGGAGGACCCGCGGGCGCTCTGCGTGCGCGGGCTCGCCCTGGCGCGCGCCGAGCGCTGCCCCGAGGCGGTGGCGGACCTCCAGCCCTGCGCCCGCTCCCGCCGCGAGACGGCCTACGCCGCGGCGCTCCTCGGCTGCTGGGCCGGCGCGGGGGAATGGCTGAAGGCCGACGAGCTGGTGCGCGCTCTACCCCCGGAGGTGGCGCGCGAACGCCAGATCGCGGGGCTCGCGCAGCGGGTTCAGAAGGGCCTCGCCGCGGCGCAGGCGACGGCGGCGACACCGCCGGCGGGGCGGCCGCCGGCTGCCGCGGCGCGGACCCCGGCCGGCGCCAGGCAGCCGCCGGTCAACCCGCGCGAGACGACCGCCGCCCCCGCGAAGCCGACCGCCGCGCCGGCGCCGCAGGTCCCCCTCGCCGAGGGCCTCGACCGGGTGCGGCGCCTCCTCGCGACCGGCGTCCAGGACGAATTGCGCCAGGGGCTCACCCTCGCCCGCGAGCTGGCCGACGCCAATCCGGGCTCGCGCGAGGCGCAGCACTTGGCCGCCGAGGCCGCCTACCGCTCCGCCCGCTGGCAGGATGCCGCTTCGTACTTCAAGCGCGGCGGCGACCCCGGCGACGCGCGCCCCGAGCTGCTCTTCTACCTCGCGGTGGCGCTCTACGAATCAGGGGAGAGGGAGGCCGCCGCCAGCGCCCTCGAACGTTCGCTTCCCAACCTCGAACGCACGCCGTACGTCGACGCGTACGCGAAGCGCATCCTGCGCTCGCGGACCAGCGGCGGCACCGGCGGACGTTGACAGGAGAACGGCTTCCGCCTAATGTGGAAGCACCCTTTCGGGAGATTGTGGCCATGAAGCGGATCCTCATCGCAGCCGGCGCGGCGCTCCTCGCAGCGACCGCCATCCACGCCCAGACGATCGAGATCGAGCAGCTGCAGTGCATCCCCGTGGGCGACAACGCTCTCGTCAAGGCGACCGCCACCAACGAGCCCGCCGGCGAGTCCCCGCGCCTCTACTTCAAATGGCGCGACCACGGCGAGACCTACTGGGTGGAGCTGGAGCCCGCGGGAGGCGGCCGCTACTGGGGCGTCTTCCCGCGGCCGGAACGGCGCAACGAGGAGGTGGAGTACTACGCCGCCCTCGTCGACGCCGCGGGCACGGAGGTGGCGAAGAGCGCCGTGCGCAGGGCGAAAGTCAACGGCAACTGTCCGGTGCGCCTGGCGGAGCGGGAAGAGGGCGTGGCCAGCAACCTGACGGTCGGCGAGACCATCGCGCAGCAGCAGGGCCACAAGCCGGTGCTGGGCTTCCTCTGCGACGGCATCGTCACGCGCGTCAACTTTCAGGGGATCCGGCGCGCCGACGAGTTCTGCCGCGCCTGCGTGGTCGCCTGGTGGAAGCTGCCGACCGCACTGGCGGCCGTGCCGATCACCGGCATCCTGATCATCGACGACGAGCCGTCGCCTTCCCGACCGTAAGCGCCGGCTCGCCGCACCGCCCACGTCCATCGACCACCTGATCGAGCCGCACGGCGGTCGTCTGCTCGACCTGCTCGCCGCGCCCGAACGGGCGGCGGAGCTCAAGGCCGCCTCGCGCGACTGGCCCTCCTGGGACCTGACGGCGCGCCAACAGTGCGACCTCGAGCTGCTCCTCTCCGGCGCCTTCTCGCCGCTCACCGGCTTCCTCGGGCGCGCCGACCACGACGCGGTCTGCGAGCGAATGCGCTTGGCGGACGGCACGCTCTGGCCCTTGCCGGTGGCGCTGGAAGTGCCGCCGGAGCTGGGGGCGCGGCTCCGCCCCGGCGCGGCGCTGGCGCTGCGCGACGCCGAAGGCGTCATGCTCGCGGCGCTCACCGTCGAGGAGACCTGGGAGCGCGAGCGCGAGCCCGTCGCCGAGGCGGTCTTCGGCACCACCGACCGCAAGCATCCCGGCGTCGCCGACCTCTACGAGCGCGAGGGGTGGCTGGCCGTCGCCGGCCGGCTCGAAGGCATCCAGCTCCCCGCCCACTACGACTTCCGCTCCCTGCGCCTCACCCCGGCCGAGGTGCGCGAGGAGCTCACCCGCCGCGGTTGGCGCCGGGTGGTCGCCTTCCAGACCCGCAACCCGATGCACCGCGCGCACTGCGAGCTGGCGCTCGCCGCCGCCAAGCAGGCGCAGGCCAACCTCCTCATCCATCCGGTCGTCGGCATGACCAAGCCGGGCGACCTCGACCATTACACCCGCGTGCGCTGCTACCAGGCGGTGCTCGAGCGCTTCCCGCGGCAGACGGCGATGCTCGCCCTGCTGCCGCTGTCGATGCGCATGGCCGGGCCGCGCGAGGCCCTCTTCCACGCCATCGTGCGCAAGAACTTCGGCTGCACCCACTTCATCGTCGGCCGTGACCACGCCGGCCCCGGCAACGACTCGCGCGGGCGCCCCTTCTACGGCCCCTACGACGCACAGCAGATGCTGCGCGCGCACGAGGCCGAGCTGGGGGTCGAGATGGTGCCCTTCCAGAACCTGGTCTACGTCGAGGACTCGGACTCCTACCTGCCGGAGGACCAAGTGCCGCAGGGTGCCCGCACCCTGACAATTTCCGGCACCGACCTCCGCTCGCGCCTCGCCGAAGGGCGGGAGATCCCGGCCTGGTTCACCTACCCCGAGGTGGCGGCCGAGCTGCGCCGCACCCACCCGCCGCGCCACCGGCAGGGCTTCACCGTCTTCCTGACCGGCCTCTCGGGCGCCGGCAAGTCGACGATCGCCGGCGTGCTGCTGGTCAAGCTCCTGGAGATGGGCGGCCGGCCGGTCACCCTCCTCGACGGCGACATCGTGCGCAAGCACCTCTCCTCCGAGCTCACCTTCTCGAAGGCCCACCGCGACATCAACATCCGCCGCATCGGCTTCGTCGCCTCCGAGATCACCAAGAACGGCGGCATCGCGCTCTGCGCCCCGATCGCCCCCTACGATGCGGTGCGCAAGGAGGTGCGGCGGATGGTCGAGCCGGGCGGCGGGTTCGTGCTGGTGCACGTGGCGACGCCCCTCGCCGTCTGCGAGGAGCGCGACCGCAAGGGCCTCTACGCCAAGGCGCGGGCCGGGCTCATCCCCGAGTTCACCGGCATCTCCGACCCCTACGAGCCGCCCCTCGACGCCGAGCTGTCGATCGACGCCTCCGAGGCCACCCCGGAGGAGGCGGCGCAGGAGATCCTGCTCTACCTCGAGCGGGCCGGCTTCGTCGGCGCCCTGCCTTAATCGCTGGCGCGCTTTCTGCATCGTTCCCTGTGCAGTTCCGGCAAGACCCCGACATGACGTCGAGTCTCGCGGCCGGAAGAAGGAACTCCGATGCGAGCTCGCCGCGGCCTCCTCCTGGCAGCATTCACCCTGACCGTCGCCCTGGCCGTCGCTCCCCCTCTCGCCGCCCTGCCCCTCCACCCGCGCGTCGATCCCTTCTCGCTCGCGACGATCGAGCGGCTCTCCGGCTGGCTGAGCCGGGTGACGGCCTGGTTCGGCCGCGACGGCCTGGGGTCGCCGCCGCCGCGCCCGACGGAAGGCAACTGTCTCGATCCGTTCGGCAACCCCGTGCGCTGCGTGACGTAGGAAGCGCCCGCCGTCATGCCGGACCAGCCGCACGTGCTCCCCCCGACGGTCCTCAGGCGCTTCGCCGCCGGCCGCACGACCCCCGAGGAACGGCGCGACGTCCTGCGCCACCTGGTCGACGAGTGCGAGGTCTGCCGCACCTGGTTCCGGCGGCACGTCTGGGGCTTCGGCGCGGAGGCCCCCGCGGAGAACGCGTACGACCGCGCTTTCGCGCGCGCCGAAGCCGCGGCGCTGCGCGAGCTGGCCCGCCGGCACGGTGAGCACCGTGCCCTCGTCGAGCGGGTGGACGCGCTGCCGGCCGCCGAGCGGGAGGAGCAGGTGCGCAACGATCCGGCCTTCGCCTCGACCGACCTTTCGGCGGCGTTCGTCGAGCGCAGCCACCAGGCCCGCTGGCGCGACGCGGACGAGATGCTGGCCTACGCCCGCCTCGCGGTCGCCGCCGCGGAGGCCGCCGCAGCCCGGGCGGGCGGCATCGGCCGCGAGCGGCAGGCGCAGCTCAACGACTACCTCGCCCGCGCCTGGTCGCAGCTCGGGACCGCGCACCGGGTGCGCAGCGAGCCGCTCGAGGCCGAGGACGCCTTCGCGGTCGCCTGCCATCACCTCGACGAAGGGAGCGGCGACCAGGTCCTGCGGGCCAGGCTCTACCGCCAGCTCGCCTCGTTGCGCCGCCTCCGGCGCCAGTTCCAGGAGGCGTTCGAGCTGCTGCAGCGGGCCGCCGCCATCTACCGCGACCTCGGGGACCCGGTCGAAGAGGCGGCGACGCTGATCACGCAGAGCATCATCCAGATCGCCGCCGGCGACCCGGAAGGGGCGGTCCGCTCCCTCCGCCCCTGCCTCGAAGTGCTCGACCCCGCGCAGCACCTGGACCTGATGCAGGCGGCGACCATCAACCTGGTCCGCTGCTACACCGACCTCGGGCAGCCCGAGCGGGCCGACGCCCTGTGGCGCGAGGGGGCGCCGCTCTTCGCCGCCTCCGACGACGCGCTGGCCCTCCTGCGCTGGCGCTGGACGCGCGGCCTGATCGACCGCGAGCTGGGCGAGCTCGCCGCGGCCGAGGCGCACCTGCAGGCGGTCCGCGAAGGTTTCCTGGCGCGCGGCCTGGCCATGGAATCGGCCGTGATCTCGCTCGACCTGGCGACCGTCTGCCTGGGCCTGGGCAGCGTCGCCGGCGCGGTGCGCCTGGTGAGCGAGGCGATCCCCATCTTCCAGTCCCTCGGTTGGGGCCGCGAGCTGCTCGCTTCGCTCTCCCAGCTCGCCCGCATCGCGCACGACGGCCACGCCGCCCTGGAGCTGCTGCGCGAGGCTTCCCGCCGTGCCGCCGCCGGCCCCGAGGCCGCGACCCCCGCCTTCGTCGCGCAGGACTGACGCGCGCGGCCGCCAGGCCGCTCGCCGGATTGCTTCCTCGCGCCACTTCTGCGAGAATCCGCCGCGTCCCCGAACTCCTTGTCCGCCTAGAAGTTGACCACGGCTTCGACGTCCCGCATCGTGCCGCATCCCGAACCCGCATCGACGGTGCCCTGGTCCGTCTCCGCGCCCCGCCGCCGCGACCTGGTCTTGGTCTCGGCCGGCCTCGAGCCCGACGGCGGCGGGCGGGCCGCGGCCGGGCGCCTCCTGGCCGACGCCTGCGCCGCCTTCGCGCGGCAGCAAGGCACCGGCTTCCGGGTGCTGGCGCTACGCGGCGAAGGGCCCCCCGGGACGCCCTCCCGCGGCTTCGCCGGCCGCCCCCTGGCGCTGGCCGGCGCCGCCTGGCGCGGCCAGCTCCGCCGCCGCCACGAGGCCTACGTCTTCGACCTCCTCGGCCCGGCCCGCCTCCAGGCGGTCCTGCCGGCACCGCTGCGCGCCCCCTACCTCCTCGTCCTCCTCGGCATCGAGGCCTGGCGCCGTCTCTCCTGGGACCGCGCCCGCGCCGTCCGCGGCGCCACGGCCGTGCTGGCCATCTCGCGCCACACCCTCGAGCGCGCCCGCCCCTTCTGCCCCGGCCTCGAGCGGGCGCGGGTCGTGCCGCTGGCGCTTTCCGACCGCGCGCCGGCCGGACCCGTCGACCGCGCGCTTGCGGCACGGCTCGGCGAGGGGTACGTCCTGATCGTCGGGCGGATGGACCCGCGCGAGCGCTACAAGGGGCACGACGAGTTGCTGGCCGCCCTCGCCGCGGTCCCCGGCGCCCGCCTCGTCGTCGCCGGCGAGGGCGCGGACCGGCCGCGACTCGAGGCGCGCGCCGCGGCGCTGGGGCTGGGCGAGCGGGTGACCTTCACCGGCTTCGTCGGCGAGGCGACGCTCGCCGAGCTGTACCGCCGCTGCGCGGTCTTCGCCATGCCCAGCCGCGGCGAGGGGTTCGGGCTCGTCTACCTGGAAGCGATGCGCGCCGGCAAGCCCTGCGTCGCGGCGCGCGGCGGCGCCGCTGAAGAGGTGGTCGTCGACGGCGAGACCGGCTTCCTCGTCGCCGCGGACGACACGGCGGAGCTGGCCGCGGCGCTGGCGCGCCTCCTCGCCGAGCCGGACCTGGCGCAGCGACTCGGCGAGGCCGGCCGGCGCCGCTTCCTCCGCGACTTCACCGCCGAGCGCTTCCGCGAGCGCCTGGCGCCGCACCTCGAACTCCTCACCGGGGCCGCCTGACCGTGTGCGGCATCAACGGCCTCCTCCGCCTCTCCCCCGCGGCGCCGCCGCTCGACCGTGACGAGCTGCTGCGCACGCGCGAGCGGATGGCGGCGCGCGGGCCGGACGGCGCCGGCGACTGGGTCTCACCCGACGGCCGCGCCGCCCTGGCCAGCCGGCGCCTCGCCATCCTCGACCTCTCGGCCGCCGGCGATCAGCCCATGGCCTCGGCCGACGGCCGCCTGCACGCGGTCCTGAACGGCGAGATCTACAACTTCCGCGAGCTGCGCGCGGCGCTCGAGCGTGAGGGCCGGCGCTTCCGCTCGCACAGCGACACCGAGGTGCTGCTCACGCTCTACGCCCGCGAGGGGGCGGCGATGCTGCGCCGCCTGCGCGGCATGTTCGGGCTGGCCCTCTGGGACGAGGCGGAGCAGACCCTCCTCCTCGCCCGCGACCCGCTGGGGGTGAAGCCCCTCTACTACGCCGTCGAGGACGGCGTCCTGCGCTTCGCCTCGCAGGTCAAGGCGCTCGAGGCCGGCGGCGCGGTGTCGCGCGCCGTCGAGCCGGCGGGGCTCGCCGGGTTCCTGCTCTGGGGCTCGGTGCCGGAGCCCTGGACGATCCGCCGCGGCGTGCGCGCGCTGCCGGCCGGCCACCGCCTGCTGGTGCGCGACGGGCGGATCGAGGCGCCGGCGCCCTTCGCCGTCGAGCCGGCTCCGCAGCCCGAGGCGGACGGAGCGGGCGACGCCGCCGCGGCGCTCGCCGATTCCGTCCGCGCCCATCTCGTCTCGGACGTGCCGGTCGCCGTCTTCCTCTCGGCCGGGCTCGACTCGACGCTCGTCGCGGCCCTCGCATCCCGCGCCGCGCCCGAGCCGCCGACCACCTTCACCCTCCGCTTCGACGTCCTGGCCGGCACGGAGCGCGACGAGGGGCCGCTGGCCGCCGCGGTGGCGCGCCGGCTCGGCACCCACCACGTCGAGCGCACCGTGCGGCGGGAGGACTTCCTCGACCTCTGGCCGGCGGCGCTCGACGCCATGGACCAGCCGGCGATCGACGGCTTCAACGTCTTCCTGGTGAGCAAGGCGGCGCACGAGGCGGGGATCAAGGTGGCCCTCTCCGGCCTCGGCGGCGACGAGCTCTTCGGCGGCTACCCGTCGTTCGCCGACGTGCCGCGCCTCCAGCGGCAGGCGCGACGCGCCCGCCGCGTGCCGGGCCTTCCGTCGCTCTGGCCCGCCGTCGCGCGGCGCGCCTTCGCCGAGCGGCCGAAGCTCGCGGGCGCGCTCCGCCACGGCGGCACGCTGCCCGGCGCCTACTTCCTCCGCCGCGGCCTCTTCCTCCCCGAGGAGCTGCCGGCGCTGCTCGGCGCCGACGCGGCGGCCGAAGGGCTCGCGGCCTACGACCCGGTCGCCGACGCGGCGCGCAACCTCGCCGCGGGAAATGGCCACTTTCCCGGCGGCGCGGAAGCCTGGCTCGCGGTGCAGCGCCTGGAAACCAGGCACTACCTGCGCAACCAGCTCCTGCGCGACGCCGACTGGGCGGCGATGGCCCACTCGCTGGAGCTGCGGGTGCCGCTGGTGGACGCCTGGCTCCTCGCACGCTTCGCCGCGCTTGGCTTCGAGCCGGCGCGCTCGTCGGGCAAGCGGGAGCTGGTGCGGCACGCCGCACCAGAGCTGCCGGAGGCGGTCTTCGACCGCGCCAAGACCGGCTTCTACGTGCCGGTCGTCCCCTGGCTGGCCGCCGGCGGCGAGGGGCCGGCGGCGCCGCAGGGCCTGGGCGCGCAGTCGCGCCAGGTGGCGCTGCGGGTGCTGGCGGAGCACGGGGTCGAGCTGGCGGCCGGCGCGGGAAGGGCGGCGTGATGGACGCCGCCACGGTCGCCGTCGTCCCGGCCAGTCGCTTCGCACGCGCCAAGCGCTGGAGCGGCATCTTCGCGGCGTACTTCTCGACGCAAACGGTGACTCAGCTGGCGGGAATCGCCGCCGGGCTCCTGCTGGTGCGGGCGCTGCCGGTGCGCGAGTTCGCGCTCTACACCCTGGCGGTCTCGGTCGTCGGGATGTTCACCTTCCTCACCGACCTGGGGAGCACCGGGTCGCTCCTCCACTTCTTCCACCGCGAGCAGGGGGGCGCGGCGTTCGAGCCCTACCGCCATGCGGTCCTGTCGCTGCGCCGCGGCGCCTTCCTGCTCGGCGCACTGGCGGTCGTCGCCGTCTTTCCCGCGGCGGCGGCGGCCGAGGGGTTCGGTGCGCGTGAGTCGCTGCCGGTCGTCGCCGGCATCCTGCTCTGCGTCTGGTTCCAGATCGACTCCTCGCTGCGCCTCCTCATGCTGCGCTTGGAGGACCGCTACGGCCGCTCTTATCGCGCGGAGCTGGCCGGCGCCCTGCTGCGGCTCGGGGTGACCGCTCTCCTCGTGGTCCTCGCCTGGCTCGAGGCCTGGCTCGCGATCCTCGCCACCGCCGCCGGCACCGCCCTGGTCGTGCGGCTGGCCGCCGGAGCCAAGCCCCGGGAAGCGCAGGCTGCGCCCGCTGGGCCTCTCGCCCCTTACCGCAAGCGCGTCCTCCGCTTCCTCCTCCCGACCCTGCCGAGCGCCTTCTACTTCGCCTTCCAGGCACCGCTCGTGGTCTGGCTCGCCGCCGCCTTCGGCCAGGCGCGCACGATCGCCGAGGTCGGCGCGCTCGGGCGGCTAGGCCTGATCGTCGGACTCTTCTCCGGGCTGACTGGCATCGTCTTCCTGCCGCGGCTGGCGCGGATCGCCGACGAGCGGCTCTATTTCCGGCGCTACCTCCAGTTCGGGAGTCTCCTCGCGGCGGTGGCGCTGGCGCTGTTCGCCACCGCCTGGGCGGCGCCCCGCCCCTTCCTCTGGCTCCTGGGCGGACGCTACGCCGACCTCGACCGCGAGCTGCTGCTGGTCGTGGCGGCAGCGGGACTGACGCTCCTCGGCGGCTATGCCGTCGGCGTGAACCTCCAGCGCTCCTGGACGCGGCTGCACGGCCTGGCCGTCGTCGTGCTCGTCGCTTTCCAGGCGCTCCTGGTGGCGCTCCTGCCGCTCGGCACCACGGCCGGAGTGCTCCTCTTCGGCACCGCGAGCGCCGCGATGGGGCTGGCGCTCCAGCTCGCGGTCACCGGCACCGGCCTGCTGCGGCCGGAGTGGGTGCGATGGGCCTGAGCGTCGAGCCGGCCGAGCGGCCGGCGCCGGCCGCGGTGGGCGAGCGCGACGTCCCGCCCGAGCTCAACCTCGGGTGCGGGCGGCAGAAGCGTGCGCACTGCCTCAACGTGGACCTCCGGCCGGCGGTCGCGCCGGACCTGGTGTGGGACCTGAACGTCCACCCCTACCCGCTGCCGCGGTACCACTTCGAACGGGTCTACGCCGGCGACGTCGTCGAGCACCTCGACGACATCCCGGCCTTCATGGAAGAGATCCACGCGCTGCTCGCTCCGGGAGGGGTCCTCGAGATCACCACGCCCCACTTCTCGAGCCCCAACGCCTTCACCGACCCCACCCACAAGCACCACTTCGGCTACTTCTCGTTCGACTACTTCGCCGACGACGCCTCGCCGTGGAGCTTCTACTCGCCCGCGCGATTCACGATCGAGGAGCGCCTGATCGCCTTTCACAACGGCGTGCTCGATCGGCTGGTCGCGCGCTGGGCGAATCGGCAACCGGCCCGCTACGAGCAACGCTTCGCCTGGCTCTATCCCGCGTGGTTCCTGATCTTCAAGCTGCGGGCCGTCAAGGTCGGCCGGGAAGGTTAGCCGGCGTGCTCCGCGTCTGCCACGTGAGCCCGACCTATTTCGCCCCGGAGTCGATCCTCGGCGGCGGCGAGCGCTTCGCCGAGGAGCTGTCGCGCGCAATGGCTGCGCGCGCCGAGGTCAAGCTCGTGAGCTTCGGCCGGCGCGCTTTCCGCGAACGCCCGGCGCCGCACTACGAGCGGGTGATCCTGAAGAGCTGGTCGCGCGCGCCGATCTCGGCCGCGCTCTTCCGCGAGCTGGCCGGTGCCGACGTCATCCATTGCCATCAGTACTTCGTCCTCCCCACCTTCCTCGCCGCCCTCGCCGGCAGGCTGCGCGGCAGCCGCGTCTTCGTCTCCGACCTCGGCGGCGGCAGCTGGACTCCCGGCTATCAGATCGACCAATCGCGTTGGATCGCGGCGCATCTGCCGATCTCGCGCTACGCGGCTCGTGCCCTCCCAGGACGCCACCGGCGCCACCGGGTGATCTACGGCGGCGTCGACCTGAAGCGCTATCCGATGCGGTCTGAGCTCGCGCACGATGGGTCGCTGCTGTTTCTGGGCCGCCTCCTGGCCCACAAGGGCGTGCACCTGCTGATCGAGGCTTTGCCCGCGGGTGTGACGCTCCACCTCCTCGGCTCGGCACCCGACGCGGCCTACCTGACACGCCTGAAAACCCTCGCCGAGGGCAAAGATGTTCGCTTCCACCTCGGCCTCGCCGACGGGGAGGTGCTGTCGTATCTCCAGCGAGCGATGGCCCTCGTCCATCCCACACCAACCACCTCCAACGGTGACGCCGGGTCTCACGAGCTTTTCGGCCTCGCCCTTGTCGAGGCAATGGCTTGCGGCTGCCCGGCGGTAGTGTCCAACGTCGCCTCGCTTCCTGAGATCGTCGAGCACGAAACGAGCGGCTTGCTGGTGCCGCCGAACGCCCCAGCGGCCATCTCCGCTGCGCTCTCCCGCCTTGCTTCCGACGCAAACCTCTGGCGCCGCCTCGCGCAGGGCGCGCGCATGCGCGTAGAAGACGAATTCACCTGGAACCGGGTTGTTGAACGCTGCTTCGACGCCTACGAGAGCTTCAACGCCAACGGCAAGGAGACGACGTGAGGCTCCTCGTCGTCACCCACCCGCCCCTCTCTCCGGAGTACGGTGCAGCGCAGATGGCCTTGAACCTCGCCGCGGCGCTTCGCGCCCGCGGCCACGACGTGGTGACCTGGAGTCCCGAGCCCCTTCCCCGGGAAACCCGATGGTGGAACCGCTGGCGCTGGCAGAGGAGGCGCTTGGAGGAATATCTGGCCGCTGCCTCGCGCTTCGACGCCATCGATTTGCCGGCCGTTTCGCTCTCTCGCCGAGTGGCGGCCGCTGCGCCGGCAATCGCTCGTAGCGTGCAGCCGGATCTTCGCTACTTCGGCCACGCAGTGGCAGAACAGGTTCGCCATCTACCGCGGGGCGCACTCAGAGGCGCCGCTCACACCGCAGCCGACCTCGCGGTGTGCGGGGCGATCCTCGCCGGTTGGCGGCGCGCTCGCCTGATTCTCTGCCTCGGCACTCTCGAGCTGGAGTGGATGCGCGCCAACTTTCCTTGGACACGCTCGCGGCTCGATCTCTACGTCAATGCTCTCGCCCAGGAGGAGCAGGCGACGCTTGCCGCCGTGCGCGCGGGGCGCCCGACGCCAGGCGGTGCCAGCGTTCGTTTCCTTTGGATCGGCCGTTGGGTCCCACAAAAGGGGACTCGCCGCCTGGTCGCCTGGATTACAGAGCGCGCCGCGCTCGCGCCACGCGACACGTTCACTGTCGCCGGCTGCGGCGTAGGCGCAGCGCACGATCTACCACGCGAGCTCCTCGCCACAGGCCGCATTCGCATCGTCGAGTCCTTCGGCCGCGAACAACTGTCGCCCCTTCTCGCCAGCCACGACGCCGGCGTCTTCACCAGCGACGTCGAGGGCTGGGGTCTGTCGCTCAACGAAATGCTCGAGTCGGGCATGACGGTCTTCGCAACGGAGGCTGGGGGTGTCCCCGACCTTCGGCCGGCATTCCCCGACACGCTGCGTCCTTTTCCACCCCCGGCAGAACCTTACCTTGCACGAGCAGCTTCTGACCTGAACGGTTATTACCGGCGCTTCCATTGGGCGCGGATCGCGGAGGCCTACGAGGCGGCAGTCCCGATCAGGGGCGCGCGATGAAAGTCCTGTTCGTGATTCACACATCCAAGGATCCACGCACAGCCGTCTACGCTTGGACGCGCCAGCGCGCGGAATTCCTGGAATCGCGCGGCCACCGAACCGAGGTGCTGGCACCTGAGGACTGTCCTACTCTCGCCGGAAAGGCGTTCCGCTGGCGGCCGATCCTCTTCCCGCTCGCCGTGGCGCGGAGCCTTAGGCGCGCCGGGGAGCGGCCGGACCTAGTCGTCTTTCACTCCTTCTCCGGCTGGGCGGCGCTTCTCGCGCGGCGCTTCGACCCGCGCCTCGCCGGTATGCGCGCAATTACCCAGTTCCATGGGCTGGAGCCCCTCCACTATCGGGCCATGCGAACGGAAATGGCACGCATCGGCCAGCCGTTCCGCTTCCGCTTCCGGCTGTTCCAAGAGAGCGTGATGCCGCTTCTCCTCCGCTTGGCCTGCCGCCGGTCGGAGCTGATCGCCTGCCTGAACACGAGGGAGCGGGCGGCGCTTCTAGCGCGCGGCTGGGGATCCCCGGAGAAAGTCGTCGTTGTCCGTAACGCCGCGCCCTCCGAGGCGTTTGTGAAGCGGTCCGGCCGCCTCTCACTGCGGCGCCTGCTCTTTCTCGGTCAGTGGTTAGACGGGAAGGGCGTGCGGTACTTGGTCGAGGCCTTCACCGCACTCGCAGCCGAGTGTCCGGAATTGGAGCTCGTCTGCGTCGGAACGCAGAAGCAGCCCGAGGCAGTGCTCGCCTCATTTCCCGAGGCGATCCGAAGTCGCGTGGCCGTGGTCGCCTCGGTGGGACGAGAGCGCGTGGTGGAGGAGCTGCGGGCGGCCGACCTCTTCGTTTTTCCAACTCTTGCCGAGGGATCGAGTGTCGCGCTACTCGAGGCGATGGCGGCTGCACTGCCCATCGTGACGACACCGGTCGGTGCGGCGCCGGACCTGCTGCGCGATGGCGAGAGCGTCCTCTTCGTACCACCGTGCGACGCGACGGCGCTGGCGTGCGCCGTCAAGCGTCTGCTCGCTGACCCCGCACTCGCGGCTGCGCTTGGCGAACGCGCCCGCGAGGTTGCCGAGCGACATGCCTGGGAGCGCCTGGCTCCCGCTTGGGCGGAGCTGATCGAGCGAGCCGCCGCGGGTGGAGGGGCGCCTTTAGAATGGCTGCAGGAGGCCCGGCTGTGACGGCGACCGGAGCTCTCCAGGTGGTGCCGCACCTGCCTCCTCCGGAGGAGGGGGTAGGGAGCTTTGCTCTGGCGCTGGGCGCAGCGCTTTTCCAGAAGGCCCGGCTCGAGGCCCGAGTCCTCGATGCCTCGACGCTTCTACAGAGTAAAGCCGCCCTCGCCGCCGCCCTCGCTAACGAGACCACCGTTCTCCTCCACTACGCGAACTACGGCTATGAGCGCCGCGGATGCCCGGGCTGGCTGATCGAGGGACTGGCGAGATGGAAACGCAGTGCCCCCGAGCGTCGGCTCGTGACCGTCTACCACGAGCTTTATGCCAGCGGGCCACCTTGGCGCAGCTCATTCTGGCTCGGGCCGCAGCAGCGGCGGCTCGCGTCGCGTCTCCTCACTCTGTCCGACGCCGCCGTCACCAGTCTCGAGTTGCAAGCTCGCATCCTCCGCCGTTGGCGTCCCGACGCACACATCGACGTGGCCCCGGTGTTCTCCACCGTCGGAGAGCCCGCGGCTGTGTGGCCGCTCGCTGAGCGTCCCCGGCGTCTCATCGTCTTCGGCGGCTCCGGCGCCCGCGGACGCGCCTGGACAGAGAGGCGGGCAGATCTTCTAGCCACCTGCCGCGCGCTACAGCTTGCAGAGATCTGGGATGTAGGCCCGCCGGCCGGAGCACCGGTCCGGCTGGACGGCTTGCCGGTGCGGGAGTTGGGTGTGATTCCACCAGGAGAGGTCAGCGCACGGTTGCTCGACGGGTGCGCTGGCTTCGCCGCCTATCCGTCTGCCTTCCTGGGCAAGTCAACGGCTTTTGCCGCCTACTGCGCCCACGGTCTGCTGCCCGTCTGCGCCTCGACTCGACCGGAGCCGAACACCGAGCCGACTCCGCCGTTCTGGAAGCCTCGGTCGGGCACCGCCGTGCGCTGGAACTATCTCCAGACGATCGCGGATCAGGCCCATGCTTGGTATCGCGGCCATTCTCTAGATCGTCACGCAGCCGCCTACCTGAAGCTGCTCTTCCCGCAAGTGAGTCCCCGTTAGACGCGCTATGAAAGTCCTCCTCTATTGTCCTGTTTTCTACCCCAGCGTCGGCGGGCTCGAGATCAACATCCAACGCCTGGCCGCGGGTATCAACCGTGCGGGCCACGAAGTCACAGTCGTCGCCAAGACGGAGAACCCGGGGTCCGAGCCCTTCGAGTTCCGCGTCGTGCGGCGACCTTCGCGGCGTGAGCTCCTGGCTCTCGCCCGCTGGTGCGACGTCTTCTTTCAGGCCAACGTGAGCTTGCGCGGCTTGTGGCCTCTGCTGCTGGTGCGGCGGCCCTGGGTCGTCTCTCATCACGGTTGGTACAGCCGCCAGGACGGGAGCCGCGCACCCCAAGACCGCCTCAAGCGCTTCCTTCTGCGCTGGGCTAGCTCGATCGCGGTCAGCCAGGCGGTGGCCGACGACCTCGAAACCTTTTCGGTCGTGATCGCCAACTCTTATCGGGACCACCTCTTCCGTATGCTGCCCGGGGTGACGCGCAGCGGCGAGCTGATGTTCCTCGGCCGGCTCGTCTCGGACAAGGGGGTCGATACCCTGCTCGATGCCCTCGGCCTCTTGGCCACCCGTGGGATTCGACCGACACTCACGATCGTGGGAGACGGTCCGGAGAGGCCGGCGCTCGAATCGCAGGCCAGCCGGCTCGGCGTCGCGGCGCAGCTCGTGTTCCTGGGCAACCGCGAGGGCGAAGAGGTCGTCCGCCTCTTGAACGAGCATCGGATCCTCGTGATCCCTTCGCGCTATAACGAGCCCTTCGGCATCGTCGCGCTGGAGGGGATCGCTTGCGGTTGCCTCGTCATCGGCTCCCGCGGCGGGGGCCTCAAGGAGGCCATCGGCCGCTGCGGCCTGACCTTCGCGAACGGCGATGCGAACGCGCTCGCCCGCCTGCTGGAGGCCGCGTTAGCGGACACGGACCGCTTCGCCGCCCCGCGCGAGGTAGTGTCCGACCACCTCGCCCGCCACGGCAGTGGTCGCGTCGTCGCCGCCTATCTGCAAGTGCTGGAGCAGGCCGTCGCGGGGCGGCGGACGGAGCTGCTCGCCGGACGAGGGGAGGCCGAGGCGTGAACACGCGGCTGCTCCTGATGATGGTCGGCGTCGCCGCCGCCCTCTGGTCGGTGCGGCAGTGGCGGCAGGCCGTCCAGGTGGGGATGCTGTTGGTGATCCTCGAGGGGGCGATCCGGAAGTGGCTCCTCCCCGGGTCCCAAGACATCGTCTATTTCGCCAAGGACGTCTTCTTCCTCGGCGCCTACGCCGGGTGGTTGCAGAACCGCTGGCGCCTGCGGTGGCGGTTGCCGGAGGCGCCGAGCCTCTACGCCGGCCTCATCCTCGCGGCGGTCATCGGCCTCTTCCAGGTCTTCAACCCACGGTTGCCCAATCTCTGGGTGGGGATCTTGGGGTTCAAGGCCTATTTCCTGTACGTGCCGCTTCTCTTCGTCGTACCGGCGATGTTCCCGGACGACGCGTCCTTGGCCCGCTTCGTCAAGCGTTATGCGCTCCTCGCCCTGCCGATCGGGCTGCTCTCGATCGCGCAGTTCTTCAGTCCGGCCGGCAGCCTCCTCAACACTTACGCGCGACCGCCGCAGGTGTCGGTGATCTCGACCTTCGGCAGCTCGGCGTTCGTCCGGGTCACGGGGACCTTTTCCTACATCACGGGCTACACTTCCTACCTCCTCGTCAGCACGTTCCTCATCCTCGCGATTCTCACCACCGCCCGCTGGCAATTCCGTGGGAATCTTCTCGTCTACGCCGCGCTCGGCATGACGTTGCTCGGGATGCTCATGAGCGGCTCGCGTGGGCCGATCCTCCTGCTCTCCCTCATCTTCCCTATCTACTGTTGGCTCGCGCTGGTACGCGAGAGGCAGAGCGCTCGGACTTTCGTGCGATTGCTCCTCGGCATGGGTCTGCTGGCGACCGTGCTCAGTTGGAAGGGGGGAGAAGCAGTCACAGCCTTCAGTCAGCGGGCCGCCGGATCCGAGGACGTCGCCTCCCGGGTAGCCTCCCCCTTCCTGGCGCCGGTCCACATGCTCCCCTATGCCGGGGCCCTGGGCTACGGCATCGGGGCGACTCATCAGGCTGCGACGGCGCTGACCGGGGGCGTCGTGCCCTTCAGTTGGCTCGGCGGCGTCGCGCCGGAGGCGGAGAGCGGCCGCGTAATGCTGGAGCTCGGCCCACTGGGTTTCCTTTTCGTCTATCTCGTGCGCCTGTCGGTGGCGCTCTTCGCTCTGCGCCAGGCGCTGCGGCTACGGACGCCCTTCCATCGCGCCATCGCGATCTCGGCCTTGCTGTTCTTCCTCATCCAGATCCCCGGCGGGATCATCTTCGAGGTGACGGCCGGGGTGTACTACTGGTTCCTCGTGGGTTTGGTGTTCCTGGCCGTGCGGCTCGACCGGCAGGCCGCTCTCGTCCCGGCGCCGGTACCGGCGCCGGCCGCCGCGGCGCGACGGGCGGCTCTGGTGCCGCAGGGGGCCGGGCTGCGGACCGGCGGATGAAGGTGCTGGTCACCCATCCGGGCCGCCAGCACTCGCACCAGATCGCGCTGTCGCTGGCGAAGGCCGGCATGCTGGCCGGCTACTGGGCGGGAGTGCCCAGCCTCGACCGGCACCGCCGGTACGTGCCGCGGCCTCTCTGGGAACGCTTCGTGCGCTATCGGCCGGTGGCGCTGCCCGAGGATCGGGTGCGGTGGGCGCCCTGGGCTCCCGCCCTCCGCCGGCTGGGGGACCTCCTGCTGCCGCCACCGCTCGCCGCCTACACGGACTTTCTCGCCTGCCGGCGGTTCGATCGTTGGGCCGCCGCGCGGCTCCGGCCCCAGGCGGTGGATGCTGTGGTGGCGTGCGAGATCTCGGCGCTGGCGACCTTCCGGCGCGCGCGGCGGCTCGGGCTGACGACGATCCTGGACGCGCCGGCGACGCACCACCGCACCCAGGACCGCTTCGCCGGCGAGTCCACGCCGCGCTCTCTGGGTCGCCGCATCCGCCAGGTGAAGGACCTGGAGGTGGCGCTCGCCGACCACGTGCTGACGGTCTCGGCGCAGGCCCGGGAGAGCTACGTCGAGGCGGGCGTTCCCCCGGAGCGGGTGCACTGCGTGCCCCTGGGCGTGGACCTCGAGCTGTTCGAGGACGCAGGCGCCGAGCCGGGCGGCGGCGCCGCGAGCGACTTCACGTTCCTGTTCGCGGGCGCGGCGAGCCGGCTCAAGGGAACCGACGTCCTGCTCGAGGCCTTCGCCCTGACCAGGAAGGCGGAGCCCGCCGTGCGCCTGCTGATTATCGGCCCCCCGGGCGACGCCACGTCTCTTCTCTCTCCTCTGCCCTCCGGGGTCTCGGTTCTCGGATCGCTGCCCCAAGCCGAGCTGGCCGCCCGCTTCCGCTCGGCCGACTGTTTGGTGCTCCCTTCCCGCAACGAGTCGTTCGGGATGGTCGTCGCCGAGTCGCTGGCGAGCGGACTGCCGGCGCTGGTCTCGGACCGCGTGGGCGCCAAGGAGCTGGTCGTCGAGGGACGCAACGGCTGGGTCGTGCGGGCGGGCGACGCCGGCGCACTCGCCGAGCGGATGCTCTGGTGCGTCCGCAACCGGCCGGCGCTGCGCGCCATGCGCCCGGGCTGCCGGACCTCGGTCGCCGGGGCCGGCTGGTCCACGTACCACGAGCGCGTCGCGGCCCTGTTCGCGTCGCTGCGGCGCGCGGAGGCCGCGTGAAGCTGCTCCACGTCGTCCCCACCTACCTGCCGGCCTGGCGGCACGGCGGCCCGGTCCGCGCCGTGCACGGGCTGGCGCGCGCCCTCGTCGCGCGCGGCCATCAGGTGACCGTCTTCACCACCGACGTCCACGGCGACGGCCGCCTGGAGGTGCCGCTCGGGCAGCCGGTGGCGCTCGACGGCGTCGAGGTCTGGTACTTCCCGACGGCGCCGCCGCGGCGGCTCTACCGCGCGCCGGCGCTCGGGGAAGCGCTGGCGGCGCGCATGCCCGAGCTCGACCTCGTCCACCTCCACTCGGTCTTCCTCTGGCCGACGCGCGCGGCGGCGCGCGCCGCGGCCCGCGCCGGCGTCCCGTACGTCGTCTCGCCGCGCGGCATGCTGGTCCCGGACCTCATCCAGCGGCGCGGCCGGCTGCGCAAGCGGGTTTGGATCCGGCTCGTCGAGCGGCGCACCCTGGCCGAGGCCGCGGCCCTCCACGTCACCAGTGCGCTCGAAGGCGAGGAAGCGCGGCGGCTGGGCCTGCCGCTGCCGCCGCTGGCGGTGGTGCCGAACGGCGTCGAGCTGAACGGCACGGGCGAGCCGGCGGCCGCGGGCGAGCTGCCTGCCGCGGTGCGGGACCTCCTCTCCGGCCTACCGTTCGTCCTCTTCCTCGGGCGGGTGAGCTGGAAGAAAGGGCTCGACCGCCTGATCGCCGCGCTGGCGCACGCGCCGGAGGCCGTGCTCGCCGTCGCGGGGAACGACGAGGAGGCGTACCGGCCGGCACTCGAGCGGCTGGCCGCGGAGCACGGGGTCGCCGGCCGCGTCGTCTTCCTCGGCGAGGTGCATGGCGGCACGAAGAGCGCGCTCCTCCACGGCGCCGCCGCGCTGGCCCTGACCTCCTACTCGGAGAACTTCGGCAACGTCGTGGTCGAGGCGATGGCGGCCGGCCTCCCGGTCGTCGTCACGCCCGAGGTGGGGCTGGCGGAGGCGGTACGCGAGAGCGGCAGCGGCGTGGTCGTCGAGGGCGCGCCCGAGCGGCTCGGAGAAGCATTGCGCGCGCTCCTCGCCGACCCGGAGGCGGCGCGGGCGATGGGCCGGCGCGGCGCCGCGGCGGCCGCCGAGCGCTTCGCCTGGCCGGCGGTGGCGCGCGAGATGGAGCGGGTCTACGGCGAGGCGCTGGCCCGTCACGCCGCGGGGACGGGCGCTTGAAGATCGTCTTCCTGGTCGAGCGCCCGACCCAGTTCGAGGCCCCGTTCTACCGCTACGCCGCCAGCGCCGGCGGCGGCGAGCTGGTCCCTTTCTTCACCGAGCCCGAGCCGGCGGCGCCGCCGTTCGATCCCGAGCTGGGGCGGGAGATCCCATGGGGCATCGACCTGCTTGGCGGCTACCCGCACGCGGTGCTGCCGCCGGACGGGCGAGCGCGCTGGCTGCGCGAGCGGCTCGGCGGCTGCGACCTCCTGATCACCAACGGCTACACCCGGCGGCTCCACCTGCTCGCCGCGGCGATCGCGCGCCGCGGCGGCGTGCCGACCGGCTTGCGCCTCGACTCCGTTCTCTTCGACGCCTCGCCGACGCGGCGGCGGGCGAAGCGCTTGCTGGTCTCCGGGCTGCTGGCCCGGGCCTACGACCTGTTTTTCGGGGTGGGAACGCTGACCCTGGACTATCTCCGCGCCTGCGGCGTGCCGCCGGAGCGGACGGCGCTGTTCCCCTACGCGGTGGACGTCGAGCACTTCCGCGCGGGCTCGCGGCTGACCGCCGAGGCGCGGCAAGCCGCCCGCGAGCGGCTCGGCGTGTCTCCGGGCGCCAAGCTCGTCCTCTCGCTCGCCAAGTTCAACCCGCGCGAGGCGCCCTGGGACCTCGTGCACGCCTTCCCCCGGCTGCCCCAGGGCGCCGCGCTCGTCCTCGCCGGCGACGGCCCGCAGCGCGCGGAGCTGGAGAGCCTGGCCGCCGAGCTGGCCCCGGGGCGCGTCCGTTTCCCCGGCTACGTCCCCTACCCCGAGCTGCCGGATCTCTACGCCGCCGCCGACGTCTTCGTGCACCCGGCGCGGGAGGAGCGCTGGGGGGTCTCGGTCCAGGAGGCGCTCGCCTGCGGGCTGCCGGTCGTCGCTTCCTCGCGCGTCGGCGCGGCGCACGACCTGGTCCTGCCGGGGCGCAACGGCGAGGTCTACGAGGCCGGCGACTGGGAAGGGCTCGCCTGCCGGCTCGCGGCAGCGCTGGCGCTCGATCCCGCCGGCGTGCGCGCGGAAAACGAGCGGGTTCTGGCGGCGTGGGACTACGCGGCCGCCTGGCGCGGCTTGCTGGACGCGGCGGAGCGCGTGACCAAGCGGAGGGCCGCGGCGTGAGCGAGCCGACGCCGCGCGTCCCAATCGCCGTCCTCGTCGCCACGCGCAACGAGGAGGCCAACCTGGAGCGCTGCCTCCAGAGCGTCCACGGCTTCGCCGCGCAGGTCTTCGTCCTCGACTCCGAGAGCGGCGACCGCACGGTCGAGATCGCCCGCCGCTACGCCGACCGGGTGGAGGGCCTCCCCTACGACGACACGCGGATCATCCCCTGGATCTTCCAGTGGGGGCTCGACCACCTGCCGATCGCGAGCGACTGGGTGCTGATCCTCGAAGCCGACCAGGCGCTGACGCCGGCGCTGCGCGCCGAGATCGCCGCCCTCCTCGCCGGCCCCGGACCGCGCGAGGACGGCTTCTACATCCGCCGGCGGCAGATCTTCCGCGGCAAGCCCCTCCGCTTCGGCGGCTACGGCCGCAAGGCGATGCTCAAGCTCTTCCGCCGCGGCAAGGGCGAGCTCGACCCGCACGAGCAGGACACCCGCGTCTACGTCCGCGGCCCGGTGGGGCGCCTGCGCGCGCCGCTCGAGGAGTGGAACAAGAAGGAGGACGCGATCCTCTTCTACCTCCAGAAGCACCTGCGCTACGCCGAGGCCTTCGCGCGCGAGGAGCGGGCGCGGCGCCGCGGCGAGGTCGCCTGGAAGACGCGCCCGCGCCTCTTCGGGCACGCCGACGAGCGCGTCCTCTGGCTCAAGGAGCGCTGGTACGGGCTGCCGCTCTACCTGCGGCCGTTCCTCTACTTCTTCTACCGCTACGTGCTGCTCCTGGGTGTCCTCGACGGCAAGAACGGCTTCGTCTTCCACTTCCTTCAGGCCTTCTGGTTCCGGCTGGTCGTGGACGTGCGGCTCGAGGAGCTGTTGCATGAGGGGGAGACGCGGTGAGCACCGTCCTCGGCCTCTCCGCCTTCCACGCCGACGCCTCGGCGGCGGCCGTGGTGGACGGCCGCTTCGTGGCCGGCGTCGAGGAGGAGCGCTTCCGCCGGGTCAAGCATTGGGCCGGCTTCCCCGAGCACGCCCTGCGCTGGTGCGCCGCAGAGGCTGACGGCGGCGGCCTCGAAGGCGTCACCGCGCTCGCCGTCTCGCGCCAGCCGCGCGCCTACCTGCTGCGCAAGGCGGCGCTGGCGCTGAGCCACCCGAAGAGCCTGCCGCGGGCCGTCTCGCGGGCGCGCAACCTGGCGCAGGTGGGGACACTGGAGAGCCGCATCGCCCGCGCCTTCGGCGTCGCGAAGGCGCCGTCCCTCCATCCCGTCGAGCACCACCTCGCCCACATCGCCTCGGCGTTCTTCTGCTCGCCCTTCGAGGAGGCGATGTGCCTCTCGGTCGACGGCTTCGGCGACTTCGTCTCGACGATGTCGGCGGTGGGGCGCGGCAACCGGCTGGAGGTGCTCGACCGCGTCCACTTCCCGCACTCGCTCGGGCTGCTCTACAGCGCGGTGACCCAGTACCTCGGCTTCCCCGGCTTCGGCGACGAGTACAAGCTGATGGGCCTGGCGGCCTACGGCGAGCCGCGCCACACCGCCGAGGTCGCGCGCCTGGTGCCGGCCACCGGCGACGGCGGCTTCCGCCTCGACCTGCGCTACTTCCGCCACCTCTCCGAGGGAGTGGAGATGACCTGGGAGGACGGCGCGCCGACCCTCGGCCCGATCTACACGCCGGCGCTCGAAGAGCTGCTGGGACCGGCCCGGCAGCCCGGCGACGAGTTGACCGACCGCCATCGCGATCTCGCCGCGTCGCTGCAGCGGGTCTACGAGGAGCGCTTCTTCGCCCTGGTGCGGGCGCTCCAGAAACGGACCGGCCTCTCCCGTCTCGCCCTGGCCGGCGGCTGCGCCTTGAACTCCGTCGCCAACGGCAAGCTCTTCGCCGAGACCGACGTCGCGGAGGTCTTCATCCAGGCCGCGGCGGGGGACGCCGGCACCGCCCTCGGCGCCGCTCTCTGGGTGCACCACCAGGAGCTGGGCGGCCCGCGCGACTTCGTCATGGAGCACAGCTACTGGGGGCCGGCCTACGGCGAGGTCGAGGCGCGGCGCGCCGTCGCCGAGCGCCTGGCGGGCTCGCACGGCGCCGACGGCACCTGGGAGTACGAGGAGGGACCGGTGCGCGTCGAGGCCGCGCGCGACGAGGCGGCGCTCGTCGCCGAGACGGCGGCGGCGATCGCCGAGGGCGAGGTCGTCGGCTGGTACCAGGGGCGCTCGGAGTGGGGGCCGCGGGCGCTCGGCAACCGCTCGATCCTGGCCGACCCGCGCCGCGGCGACATGCGCGACCTGCTCAACCGCAAGATCAAGCGCCGCGAGTCCTTCCGCCCGTTCGCCCCGTCGGTGCTGGAGGAGCGGACCGGCGACTGGTTCACGATCGACGTGCCCGACCCCTTCATGCTCAAGGTCTACCCCGTCCGCCCGGAGCGGCGCGCCGCGGTACCGGCCGTGACTCACGTCGACGGTACCGGGCGCCTGCAGACCGTCTCGCGCCGCGCCAACCCGCGCTACTGGGCGCTCATCCGCGCCTTCGAGGAGCGCACCGGCGTGCCGATGGTGCTCAACACCTCGTTCAACGAGAACGAGCCGATCGTCAACACCCCGGCCGAGGCGCTCGACTGCTTCCTGCGCACGCGGATGGACCGGCTGGTGCTCGGGGACGTCGTGCTCCGCCGTTGCGAAGGATGAGGAGCTTACGCTGGCAAGGAAGCTCGGCGGACGCCGAGGTTCGTCCGGTCGTTGTGAACCTCTTGCGCCAGCGACCACATTGGACGGCGATCCTGCTGCTGGTTGGCATCGGCCAGCTTCTCTTCTACCACCACAGCCTGTTCAGTGGGTTTGACCGGGTTCCGGGCGATTACATGACGCACCTGCTCGTCAACTTCATCCTCGAGCATGATTACCTCTGGATGATCGGTCGAGCCGATCATGCGCGTCTCTGGAGTCCCCCCGTCTACTATCCCGCGCCCAATGTCCTAGCGTATTCGGAGACTCTCTTGGGGGTGGCGCCGATCTATTCGCTTTTCCGTGGTGCAGGTCTTTCGCTCGATAACGCCTACTCAGCCTGGTTGTTCGTGCTGCCGATCCTCAACTATGCAGCCGCATACCTATTACTTCGCGGCGGACTCGGTTACGCTGCGCTTCCCGCGGCCTTCGGCAGCTTCTTCTGTGCCTATGCCGGCGTGCTGGCTGCGCAGGTCAACAATCCGCAGCTTTTGACGCTGTTCTACTCCTACCTGGCGTGGTATGGCATCTGCCGTTTGCTGCGGGCTCGCGGCCAAGCCGCCGGCTGGGTCTACTTCACCGCTCTCGCTCTCGTCGCGCAGATGTACGCCTGCCTGTATTTGGGCTGGTTCGGGGCCGTCGGTATTCTCGTCGTCGCATGCATTGCGCTTCTCGGTCCTCATCGGGCGGTAGTGACTCAGATGCTGCGCCGCAGTGCCTCTGCGTTGATCGCCAGCACAGTCTTGGCAGCCTTAGCGCTCTATCCCCTGGTCAGTCACTACCTAGCAGTCGTTGGTGAGCTCGGCTGGTCATCCGACGCGTCGGAGCCGACACTCGCTGAGTGGCGCAGCTGGGTGTACACAGGTCGGCGTTCATTGGTCTACTTCTGGGCCGGCCGCAGTGGGTTGTTCGCTGGACTTCCTCACGAGATGGGACAGCGACTTGGGGTCGGTCTCTGTACGGCCTTGCTGGCCGCCTTCGGGCTCTGGAAGGGCCGTGATCAGCCGAGAGCGCACATCGCTCTGCTGGCGGGCATCTCCCTGCCCTTGCTGATCACCGAACTGCCTGGGGGCTTTTCAGCCTGGCAGCTCGTCGCTTCCGCGATCCCTGGAGCAGGTGGTATTCGTTTCGTCTCGCGCTTCGGCGTGTTTCTGGTACTTCCGCTTGCGATCGGACTGGCCGAATGGTCGACGCGTACTCGTTGGGGAGCGGGCATGTTAGGTATCGCGCTGCTTGCAGTTGTAGAGCAGGGTTACAGCGAATATACCTTCTCTTTGCGGAAGACGCGGACCGTCGTCGAGTGGCTGAGCCGCGATGTGCGAGCGGACTGCCAAGCTTCCTATACCGTCATCGCTCAAGGATCGAACGCAACGCCGCATTGGGTCTATGGTGCAGAGGCCATGATCGCCCAACTGCGCACAGCCGTTCCAACGGTCAATGGAGGCGCTTATACGAGATGGGAGCCGGCTGAATACGGCCTGCTGGGAAGAAATGTTTTCTCTAACCCGCAGGAAGCCCAAGAGCTTCGCAGGGACCTTCGGCGTTGGCAGGAGCGGCACAAGTTGGCGGCAGACTCGGTGTGCTGGGTCCAACTCGATTCATCACAGCGTCCACGGTAAGCATGCGTCCACCATTTCGATGGGCGCCGAGCATAGTGTGATCGTCCTCAACCCGACGCCGCAAGCGAGGAGCTGATGCGGCTCATGCGCTCATTGCTGGAGCGGGCGAGCCGTGGCCGGGTCTTGCGGCGCCGCCTGCCGGCGGAGCTCGGTGGCCGGAGGATCTTCGTCACTCCCGACGCCGCGCTCTCACTCTGGCTGCCGGGCCTTGCCAGGACCGACCCCCTCCTGTTACGCCTGGCAGCCGAGTTGGTGTCCCCCCGCGCGACGGTTTGGGATGTCGGCGCCAATGTCGGGCTTTTCGCCTTCGCTGCGGCGTTTCGCGCCGGCAGCGAGGGCGAGGTCTTGGCGATCGAGCCAGACGAGTGGCTCGCGGGCCTTCTGCGTCGCTCCGCTGCCGAGGCGCTTCCAGCCTCTGCACCGGTCGTCGTGCTCGCCGCCGCGGTATCCGATCGTGCAGGCACCTCCGAGTTCTTTATCGCGCGGCGCGGCCGAGCCTCGAACCACCTCGCGGGTGTCGCCGGGTCCTCGCAGACGGGCGGGGCTCGGGAGACGCGGCAAGTCGCCACGGTGATGCTCGACACTCTGCTCGAGACCTCCCGACCACCGAACTTGGTCAAGATAGACGCCGAAGGAGCCGAACTCAATTGCCTGCGCGGCGCGAGCCGGCTGCTCAGTGAAGTCCGGCCGGTGGTCCTTTGCGAAGTCACCGCCGAGAACGCCGCCGGAGTCTCGGAAGTTCTACGTCGTCATTGCTACGCGATCCTCGATGCCGCCGCCGCACCCGAGGCGCGCAGGCCGCTTGCCATTGCTCCCTGGAACACGCTTGGAATACCCGATGCCGCAACCTCGACGAGTGTGGGGATCGGGTGAGCAAAGAGCTGATTAAGCCACACTACTTCCTGCGGCCACAGCAGGCGATGAGGCGACTCCTGGAAACGGCACGGCGCCGCCGCCGGAAGGTGCGCGAGATCAGGCTTCCTTGGGGGCTGCCGATCCAGATCAATACCGAGGAGGACATCGGAAAAGCCATCTTGCGACTTGGGATCTACGACCTCGCCGTCAGCGAGGCCCTCTGGCGGCTCGTCGATCCCGGCGATCTCGTGCTCGACGTGGGCGCCAACATCGGCTACATGACCGGCATCATGGCGCTGCGCAGCGGGCCCGCCGGCAAGGTGCTCGCGTTCGAGCCCCATCCCGGCCTCTACGAGGAGCTGCTCCACAACGCCGCGCTCTACGCGCCGCGCGGGCGGCTCGCGCCCATCGAGGTTCTGCCGCTCGCGCTCAGCGACGCCGCCGGTGAGGCCTACCTCGAGGCGGGCGAGGAGTTCGGTAGGAACCGCGGCGTGGCGCGCCTGACCAGCCGGGACGGCGCCGCGCTGCGGGTCCAGGCGACGACGGCCGATCAAGTGCTGGCAGGGGCGGCGCCGGGGCTGATGAAGATCGACGTCGAAGGCCACGAGCGCAGGGTGCTCGCCGGGGCCCGCGACGCCCTCGCCGGCGGCCGCATCCGGACGATCATCTACGAGGCCTATGGCGACGAAGCTCGGTCGATCGAGGACGACCTCCAAGCCTTCGGCTATACCGTCTTCGGGCTCGGGCGCGATTTCTTCGGGCTGCGGCTGGAACCGTCCGGCCGGCCACCGCAGCTGCCGCCCTACGACGCCCCGAGCTACCTCGCCACCCGCGATCCCGCGGACGCGGTCCGGCGCTGCGCGGCGCGCGGCTGGCGCGTGCTCCATCCGCGCGCCGGAGGACGCTCGTCGTGACGCTCACCCTCGGCGCCGTGGTCACCCACTTCGAGTCCTGGCCGCTCGCCGTGCGCTGCCTCGCGGCCCTGACGGCGTGGGGCGGGGCGCTGGAGCGCATCCTGGTCATCGACGACCATTCCGCGACGCCGCCGGGGCCGCCGCCGGCCGACCCCCGCATCGCGGTGGCGGTCAACCCCGACCGCCGGGGCTTCGCCGCCTCCCTGAACCGGGGAATCGACGAGGTCGGCACCGACGTCGCCGTGGTGTTCGACGCCGATGCCTATCCCCTGGCCGACGTCTCGGAGGCGATCCTCGCCGCCTTCGCCCGCGAGCCGCGCCTTGGCCTCCTCGGCTTCCGCACGGTGGACGCTGAGGGGCGCGAGACCTCCTCCTGGAGCCCACAGCCGGGCGTCTTCGCGCTGGTCGCCGGGCAGCGGGTGGACAGCTGGCTGCGCCGGCTGCTGCCCGCCCGGGAGCCGCAAGACCTCTGTCTCCACACCGGGGCGCTCGCGGTGCGGCGCGCGGCCTTCCTGGCCGTCGGCGGCGCTGACGAGGAGCTGGGGTTCCTGGACGTGGACGTCGATCTGTCGCTGCGCGTGCGGCAGGCCGGCTGGCTCGTCCGCCGCGACCCGTCGCTCGTCGCCTACCATGAAGGGGGCGGCACCCCGATCGCCACGGAATGGCGGGTCCGCGAGTTCCATCGCAGCCGCTTCCGGCTACTCCGCAAGCACGGCAGGGTCCGCTTCCCGCGCCTGCTGCGCGCCGCCACGCTCGCGCGCATCGCGGTCGAATGGCTGGCCCTGGCTCTCCTGCGCACGCTGGGCCCCGGGCGGGAGACGGCGCGCGCCAAGGCGAGCGGCCGGCGGGAGCTGCTGCGGCTCGTGCGCCGGGAGTTCCGGTAGAGAGCCGGCATGGCCTTCCGCGTCCGCGACGCCTTTCGCATCCTCCGCCAAGGGGGCCCCGGCGAGCTGGTCCGGTTCGGCCACGCGCGGCTCTCCAGCTTCCGGCGTTTCAGCCGCCGGCTCCAGGGCCTGCCTCCGGACCTGCCGCTGGCGGAGCTCGTCGAGATGGTCGTCGACCGCACGTGGGGGGAGGACCAGCCGGTCTTCGCCTGGCAGAAGAAGGCGGAGATCCTGGCGCTGCTCGAGCGGCTGGCCCCGCTGCGGCCGCGCCGCCTGCTCGAGATCGGCACCGCCGGCGGCGGCACCCTCCTGCTGCTGTCGCGGGTCGCCGCGCCCGATGCCCTGCTGGTGAGCATCGACCTGCCCGAAGGGCACTTCGGCGGGGGGTACAATCCGTTCCGCGCGCGGCTCTACCGGTCATTCGCCCGACCCGGCCAGCGCGTCGTCCTGGTGCGGGGGGACTCGCACGGGCGGGCGGCGCCGCGGCGGCTTGCCGCGGCGCTGCGCGGCGAGCCGCTGGACTTTCTGTTCATCGACGGCGACCATTCGGAGGCGGGCGTCCGGCGGGACTTCGCGGATTACGCGCCGTTCCTGCGTCCGGGCGGCCTGATCGCGCTCCACGACATCCGCGCCGACGAGCGGAACTTCTCGGGGCAGGTGCACCGCGTCTGGCCCGACCTGGCCGCGCGATTCGCGGGCGAGGAGCTGGTGGACGAGACCGGGCCCTCGGGCTACGGCATCGGCCTGTTACGATGGCCAGGATAGGCTCCAGGGGCGGAAATCGAGGGGATCGGCGGCCGAACCCAGTGGTTCAGCGCCGGAACCCAGTGGTTCAGCGGCCGAACCCAATGGATCAGCGGCTAAACCGAGTGGATCAGCGGCCGAACCCAATGGATCAGCGGCCGAACCCAATGGTTCTGCGGCGGAACCGAGTGGATCAGCGGCCGAACCCAATGGTTCTGCGCCGGAACCGAATGGATCAGCGGCCGAACCGAGTGGATCAGCGGCTCGACCCATTCCATCCGGCGCTCGCAGCGGCCGCTTCGGCAGACGGAAGCCTGGCACGGAGGCCTTGAGCGAATGGATTGGGCGTCCAAGAAGATCCTCGTCACCGGCGGGGCCTCGTTCATCAGCTCCCACCTGATCGATCTGCTGGTCGAGAAGGGGGCGCGGGACGTCCGCGTGGTGGACGACCTCTCGAGCGGCAAGCTCGCCAACGTCCAGGGGCACATCGACGCCGGGCGGGTGGACTTCCGGCGCGACGACCTCTTGGCGCCGGGCGTGGCGCAGGACGCCGTCGCGGGCGTGGACGTCGTCTTCCATCTCGCCGCCATCCACGGCGGCCGCGGCTTCGTCGATCTCCACCAGGCGGCCTGCGCGCAGAACCTGGCGATGGACGGCATGCTGGTCAAGGCGGCGCACGAGGCCGGGGTCGAGAAGTTCGTCTTCGCCTCCTCCGGCTGCGTCTACCCGAACCACCTGCAGGGGGACGTCACCGAGGAGCTGTACCTCTCCGAGGAGATGGTCGGTCCGCCCTACGACGCCGACAACATGTACGGCTGGGCGAAGCTGATGACCGAGATGACCCTCGCCGCCTACGCGCGCGACTTCGGCCTGAAGGCCGCCTCCTGCCGCTTCTTCACCGTCTACGGCGAGCGCGGGGTGGAGAACCACGCGGTGATCGCCATGATCGCTCGCGCCTTCGTCCGCCAGGACCCGTTCGAGGTCTGGGGGGACGGCACGCAGGTGCGCAACTGGACCTACGTCGGCGACATCGTGCGCGGCATGGTGCTGTGCGCCGAGAAGATCGACGACGGCACCGCCGTCAACCTGGGCACCGAGGAGCGGACGCGGGTCATCGACGCGGTGCGCGAGGTCCTCCACTACACCGGCCACTCGGCCGAGATCAAGTTCCTGCCGCACATGCCGACCGGCCCGCTCAACCGGGTGGCCAAGAACACGCTGGCGCGCGAGCTCCTGGGCTGGGAGCCGCGGATGAAGTTCATGGACGGCCTCCACCGCACCATCGACTGGTACTTCGCCAGCAAGGAGCGGGAGAAGGTCGGGGGGTACCTCGCGGAGATGCTCACCGAGAGGTAAACGCCCGGCACGTAGGCCGGGCGCTACGGCGGCGGGCCCGCGGTCTCCGATGTTCAAGCTCGTCTATCTCTGCGACTGGCTGCCCCCTGACTTCGGGGCGGTCGGGCAGTACAGCCTGCACTTCGCGCGCGAGCGGGCGGCGGCCGGCGAAGACGTGCTGCTCGCCGGGCTGGCCTCGGGCGGTGGGTCGCTGGTGGAGGAGACGGCCGGCTCCGGACGGCTGCGTGTGCTGCGCCTCGCGGCGCGCCCCTACGACCGCGCCGACTTCCGCACCCGCGCCTGGTGGACGGCGCGGACGAACTTGCGCCTCCTCTGGGCGGTGCGCCGCGAGCTGCGGCGCGCCGACGAGGTGCTTTTCACCGGCAGCCCGCCCTTCCTGATCCACCTCGTCGTGCCGCTCAACCTCCTGCTGCGCCGGCGGCTCACCTACCGCATCACCGACTTCCACCCCGAGTGCCTGATGGCGGAGCTGGGGCGGGTGCCGCGGTGGCTCGCCGCTTTCCACCGCTGGACGGTGGCGCTGCGCCGCCGCGTCCACCGCTTCGAGGTGCTGGGGGAGGACCAGCGCGAGCGCCTTCTGGAGCAGGGGATCCCGGCGGCGCGGATCGTCTTGAAGCGCGACCCGTCGCCGGTCGAGGTGCCGCCGGGGACCGCGCCGCTGCCGCCGCCGGCCGAGCTGGCCGGCCGGACGCTGCTCCTCTACTCGGGCAACTTCGGCGTCGCCCACGACCACGAGACGTTCGTCGAGGGCTACCGCCGGCACCACCGCGAAGGCTCCGGCCGCGTCGGGCTCTGGCTCAACGCCACGGGCGCCAAGGCCGACCGGGTGGAGGCGGCGCTGCTCGACCTCGGCCTGCCGCTCCACCGCGGCCGGCCGCTGCCGCTCGAGCTGCTGCCGCGTCTCCTGGTCACGCCGACCGCCCACCTCATCACTCTGCGCGACGAGTTCGTGGGCTACGTGCTGCCCTCGAAGGTGCACGGCTGCATCGCCTCGGGGAAGACGGTCGTCTTCGTCGGCAGCGCGCGCTCCGACGTCCACCGGCTGTGCGCGGCGGCGCTGCCGGCGGAGCGCTACCGGCGGGTTGAGGTGGGGGACGCGGCGGGGGTGGCGCGGGCGCTCGAGGAGATCGCCGACGCCGCTTCGGCGGCCAGCGCCTCGTAGGCCGCGGCGGTCTCCGCCGCGCCCAGGGCGCACGCCCGCTCGGCTGCCAGCCGCAGGCAGGGCGCCGCCTTCTCGAGGCGGCCGGCGGCGAGCCAGTGGTGGGCGAGCGTCTCGCACCCCCGCCGCGGGTCGCCGCCGGAACGCTCCTCGAGCGCCGCGGCGACCACGCCGTGGAGGACGCGCCGGCGCTCCGCGTCGACCGCGTCGAAGATGGTCTCGCCGATCAGCCGGTGGGCGAACTCGAAGTCGCCGCGCCGCGCGCCGGCGGCCCACAGCGCCTCCCCCACCGCCCGCCCCTCGTCGGTCCAGCGGCCGCTCGCCCGCCGCACCAGCCAGCGCTGGAGCAGCAGCTCGAGACCCACCTCGACGACCGTCGGGTGCTCGCCGCCCGCCGCCTGCAGCAGGCCGAGCTCGAAGCCGCGGCCGATGACGCTGGCCAGGGTGGCGAGACGGCGCGCCGACTGCGGCAGGGCGCGGAGGCGGCGTAGCACCACCTCGCGCACGTCGGCCGGCGCCGGCGCCACCGCCGCCAGCGGCCGCGCCAGGCGCCAGCCCGTCATGCTGCCGTTCACCAGCACCCCTTCGTCGCGCAGCAGATTGATCAGCTCGGTGGCGAGGAGCGGCAGGCCGGCGGCGCCCGCGGCCAGCCAGGCACCGAGCTCGGCGGCCTCCCCTTCGGTCACCAGCGCGGCGGCGATCTCCTCGAAGCAGGCCGGCGCCAGACGGTCGAGCCAGAGCCGCGCCGCCCCGCGCCGCACCAGCGCCCGCCGCGGGTCGCCCTCCGGCACCTGCTCCGGGCGCCAGGCGGTGAGGATCCAGACCGGCCAGTCCCCCTCCCCCGCCAGCCGCGCCAGCAGCTCGAAGGTGCCGGGGTCGGCGAGGTGGAGGTCGTCGAGCAGGACGACGAGCGGCCTGCCGCTCTGGCGGGCCAGCGCGACGCAGAGCTCCGCCAGCGCCGCCGGCGGCTGCTCCACCAGCCGCTCCGCTCCGTCCGCGGCCAGGACGGAGCGCAGCGCCTCGGCGATCGGCAGCAGCGGCGGCGGCGGCCGCAGCTCGCAGCCGCGCCCCTGGAGAACGAACGCGCTCCCCTGGGCCAGCGCGGCGTCGAGGGCGGTCTTGATCAGGCGGCTCTTGCCGACGCCGGTCTCGCCCTCGACCAGGGTCCAGCGGGCGGCCCCCGCCTGCACCTCGCGCCAGGCGGCGGCGAGCGCCGCGAGCGGCCCCTCGCGCCCGACCAGGGGCACCAGCGGCCCCACCGCCTCCCCCTCGACCACCGGCGCCGCGCCCGTCTCCGGCTCGGCGAGGATCGATTCGTAGAGGGCCCGCGTCTCCTCCATCGGCTCGACGCCGAGCTCTGCCTGCAGCCGCTCGTGCAGCTCGTCGTACTGCGCCAAGGCGCGGCTGCGGTGGCCGCCCGCGGCGGCGAGGCGCATCAGCTCGCGGTGGGTGGGCTCGGAGAGCGGGTCGATGGCCAGCAGGCGGCGCGCGTAGTGGCTGGCGAAGCGCACCTCGCCGCGCCGGCGGTAGCTCTCGACCAGCGTGCGCAGCGCGCCCACCGCCGCCTCGCGCAGCCGCTCCTGCTCGCGGAAGAGCCACTCCTCGAACTCCAGCGCCTCCTTGACGTGGAAGCCGGAGAGGAAGTCGCCGCGGTAGAGCTGCGCCGCCGCCGCCAGGCGGTGGGGGTCGGCCTGGACGCCGCCGCGGCGCAGCGCCTCCTCGAAGGCGGCGACGTCGAGCCAGTGCTCGCCGGCGGGGTTGAAGCGGACCTCGCGGTGGTCGGCGAGGAGCGGCGGCGCCGCCTCGCCGGCGGGGAGCAGCGAGCGCAGGCTGTAGACCGCCTGGCGCAGAGCGTGGCGCGCCGCCTCCGGACCGCTCTCCGGCCAGAGCAGGGCGGCCAGGTGGTCGCGGCTGAACGACCGACCGCGCTGTGAAATCAAATAGGCGAGAAGCGCACGGGCTTTTTGTGACTCGAACCCGGCGACCAGGCGCTCGCCATGCCAGACCTCGAAGCCGCCGAGCAGACGGACGCGGAGCGCGCTCACGCGCAGCTCTCCAACTCGTACACACAGAGCAGTTTGCACATGTTTCACTCGACGCCTCGCGTCGCCCTTCCAGGATAACCCCATCGCGGCCGATTGGCGAGCCGACGCTGACGATCTCCTGACGAAGGATGACCACACTGAGAGGTCTCCCCCAAAGAAGGGACACAACGATGAGCCCCCTCCGCCGGACCGTCCTTCTCTCGACCCTGTTGCTCCTCGCCGCCGGCTCGGCGGCGGCGCAGATCGGCCCCGGGCCGTTCTCCTCGTTCCCCACCCAGGACGCGACCGACGGCCGCTTCCTCGCCTTCGGCTGCCCGGGGACCGCGACCTTCGAGCTCGGGCTCTCGATCGGTCTCGCCGCGCCCGCCGGCCAGACCTCGTTCACGCTCAGCTTCTTCGACGGCGAGACCGGCAAGACCGACGGCGGCGGCAAGGCCCACTGGGATGTCGGCACGCGGCAGCTCGTCTACCGCCTGTACGCCGACCCGCTGCGCGAAGGGAGCACGGCGCCGGCGGACCTGATCGGCGCCTGGACGGGCAACGACCCCAACCCGACGAGCGGTCCGCTGTGGACGGCCACCGGCGCCAGCATGCTCGACAACGCCTGGTGGGGCGTCACCGTCGCCACCTCGCCGGCGGCCCAGGCGCCGAGCGGCAACTACTTCTACAACCTGACGATCGGGTCGGACGGCGCCTGCGGCGCCGGCGAGGTGCTGGCCAGCAACATCAAGGTGGCCTCGACCAGCCCGATGTCCTTCCTCATCCCGGCCTTCGGGCTGGAGGCCGGCCTGCGCGTCTTCGCCAACGACGGCCCGATCATCTATCCGGGGCCGACGTTCCCGCCGCCGGGCCTCGACTTCGTCAACGCGCCGACCACCTACGACGGCACCTTCACCTTCACCTTCCTCCTGCCCGGCGACGTGCCCGAGCTGAAGCTCTTCAACGGCGACTTCGACCACGGCACCACCGGCCTGGTCGGCGCCCCCTCGGGGACGGTCCTCGCTCCCTGCGCCGACCTCGACGACCCGGACACGCCGGCGAGCTACGCCGGTTTCCCGTTCGACACCACGGGCGTCACCCCCGAGGGCGGCCTGCTGCCGCCCAACCCGCCGGACGACTCGACCTTCGACATCTTCCGGCGCGGCGAGCCGGGGGACCCGGGACGGGTGGGGTGCGTGCGCTACGAGGTGATCGACCCGAACGGGGTGATCTACCGCGACGACAACCCCTCCGGCAACATGGAGTGGGAGCAGTTCCGGATCTCGACGCTGTCGGCCCCCGACCCCAACAACGCGGACTACGTCGTCAACGACGTGGCGCTGCCGGCCGGCACCTGGAGGGTGCGGATCTACGGGCTCGACATGTCGAACCTCAACTTCTGGTTCGCGGACACCTGCTCGACGACCGGCGACGGCGCCGCCTTCTGCCCGGAGCCGGATCCCCTGTTGCTCGGCGACACGGTCTGGCTCGACACGGACGGCGACGGCATCCAGGACCCCGGCGAGAGCGGGATCGCCGGCGTGGTGCTCGAGCTGCTGACCGACATCGGCTCGCCCCCCGTCGAGACGGTGACGACCGGCGACTCCTCGTCGCCTAACTGGGCCGCCTGCGTGGCCGCCAACACCGGCCTCGACGAGCAGGGGCTCTACTGCTTCGGCACCGACGAGCCGGGCACCTACATCGTGCGCGTCGCCGCCAGCAACTTCGCGCCCGGCGGCGCTCTGGCGGGAATGACTTCGACGACCGGCGGCGAGACGCAGACCGACAGCCTGGACGACGAGAACGTCCTCACCTACGACTTCGGCTACCGGCGCACCGCGGGCCCGGGCACGGGCACCCCCGGCTACTGGAAGAACCACCCGGAGGCCTGGCCGGTCCAGACGATCACCATCGGCGGCGTCACCTACACCAAGGCGCAGGCGATCGCCCTGATGAAGAGGGCCACCAAGACCGACAAGACCTACAACATGTTCGAGCAGCTCGTCGCGGCCAAGCTCAACGTCCTCGCCGGCAACGACGCGAGCTGCATTAACGGCACGATCGCGGCGGCCGACCTGTGGATGGCGACCTACGGGCCGGTGGGCGCCAACGTCAAGGCGAGCAGCGCGGCGTGGGCGATCGGCGGACCGCTGGCGACGACACTCGACAGGTACAACAATGGCCAGCTCTGCGCTCCGTCTCGAGGGTGACCGCCCCCGGTTGAGCGCCCTCTGCGGCCTGGTCAGCTTCGCGGGGGCGCCGGTCGCCGCCGCGGTGCTCGACCGCATGATGGGGCTGGACCGCATGGACCGGTCGGCGGTGCGGACGGAGACGGCGGAGGGCGCGGCCTTCGCTACGCTCGCGCCGGCCGGCCCGACCGCCGGGCGCGGCCCCGGAGCGGTCCTCCTCGCCGCCGACGCCCGCCTCGACAACCGCGACGAGCTCCTCCGCGCCCTCGCTCTCGACGCGACGACGAGCGACGAGCGCCTGATGGCCGCGGCCTACGGGCGCTGGGGCGAGCGGTGGCACCGCCACCTGCGCGGCGCCTACGCCGCCGCCCTCTACGATCGGGCGGCGCGCAAGCTCCTGCTGCTGCGCGACCGCAGCGGCGAGCGCGGCCTCTACTGGTGCGACACCGGCGAGGGCTTCCTGTTCGCCTCCGAGCCGGCGCAGCTGGTCGCCTCCGGCCGGATCGGCGGCGAGCCGCACCGGGCGCGCCTCCTCGCCTACCTCCTCGGCGCGCCGGCCGAGCCCACCTGGAGCTACTTCGCGCAGGTGCACCGGGTCCCCGAGGGCTGCCAGGTGAAAGTGACCGCGGAGGGGATCGAGCTCGACCGCTACTGGGACTGGACGACCGTCGAGGCCGCGAGCTGGAACGGCGCGGACGCGGCGCCGGAGCTCGCCCGCCGGCTCGGCGAGGCCGTGGAGCGCCGGCTGGCCCGGCAGGGCGAGACCGGCGTGCTCCTCTCCGGCGGTCTCGATTCGACGAGCGTCGCGGCGCAGGCGGCCGGCGCCCTGGAGCGGCGCGGGCGGCGGCTCTATGCCTTCACCTGGACCTCGCCGAGCGGCGACGGCATCGACGAGACGCCGCTCAGCCGCACCCTCGTCCGCAGCCGCGCCAACATGGTCGAGCACGCCGTCGAGGCGGACGCGCTCTGGCCGCTCAGCCGCTACCCGGAGGCCTACGCCGACCCCAGCGACCCCGAGACCAACGCCTTCCCCGACCTCCTGCTGGCGACGCTCGAGGCCGCCCGGCAGGAAGGGGTCAGCGTGCTGATGAACGGCATCGGCGGCGACCCGGTGGCCGGCTGGCTGGCGCCGGAGCTGGCGCTCCTCCTACGCGGCCGCTTCGACGCGCTCTGGCGCCGCTGGCGCAAGGTCGGACCGCGCCACGCGGGGCTGCTGCGCGAGGTCCGCACGCTGGTGCGGCGGCCGCGCTGGCCCGACTGGCTGACGCCGGCCGGCAGGCGGCTGGCGGCGGAGGCCGGCTTCGACCGCCCGGCCGCCTCCTGGCGGGTCTTCGCCTCGCGCGACCGCTTCCGCCGCACGGCCCTCGCCAGCCCGGCGAACACCGCCGCCCTCGAGCGCTTCGATCGCCTGAGCCGGCGCTGCGGGGTGCGCATCGAGGCCCCCTGGCACGACCCCGAGCTCGCCGCGCTGGTGCTCGCCCTGCCCGACCGCGCGCTGGCGGCGGCGCACCCCGCCAAGCCGCTGCTGCGGGCGGCGATGGCGGGGCAGCTGCCGGCCCCGATCCTCGCCGCCAGGGCGGCGAAGCGCCGCGGCCGCTCGACGCTGCGGACGCGCGGCTTGCTCGCCGGCGCCCGGCCGACCGTCGAGCGGCTCCTCACCGGCTCGCGCCTCGCGGAGCTCGGCCTGGTCGACGGCGCCCGGCTCCTCGCCGACTATCGCCAGAGCGCATCGCCGGAGACCCTCCCGCCGCGGCTCTGGCAACTCCTCACCGCCGAAGGCTGGCTGCTGGCGAGCGGCAGGCTGGCCTCTTCCTCCGAGATCCCGCGATGACCGCACCCGACGATCGGCACCCCAGGGACGAGACCGCGGCGCGCACGGCAGCCGGTGGACGACCGCGCAAGCCGTACCTGCCGCCGGAGCTGGTGATCTACGGCAGCCTGCGCGAGCTCACGCTCTCCGGCGCCAACGACCCGCCCGCCGACTCGATCGTCGGCGGGAGCACCCAGACCGGCTGACGGCCGATGCCGACCAGCGCTCCGCTCGCCGCGAGCCGCGCCGCACCGCCGTCCCTGATCTCGTGGGAGCGCGGCGCGCCCGCGCCGGCCGGGCTGAGCGGCCTCTGGTCGGCGGGGTTCATCGCCAACCGGCGCGAGCTGCTGGCGCGGCTCGGCGCGCCGGCCGCGCTCTCCGACCTCAAGCTAGCGGTCGCCCTCTACGAGCGCTACGGGAGCGAGGCTCCCCGTCTCGTCTACGGGCCGTTCGCCTGGGTCCTCTGGGACGGCGACCGCGGGCGGCTGCTCGCCGTGCGCGACCGCCTGGGGGTGCACGAGCTCTGCTACCGCGAGGCGGACGGCACGCTGCAGCTGGCCGGCGGCGTCGAGCCCCTCCTCGCGGTGGCGCGGCCGGAGGTCAATCCACGCGCGGTGCTGGCGCAGCTCCACGGGCGGGCCCCGGCGCCGGGCGAGACCTTCTATCGCGGGATCTCCGCCGTCGAGCCCGGCGGGCTGCTCACGGCGACGCGCGACCGCATCGCGAGCGAGGTCTACTGGCGGCCCGGGCCGCGGCCGGCCCTCCGCCTGCGCGACGACGCCGCCTACGCCGAAGCCTTCCGCGATCTCTTGCTGCCGATCGCCGCCGAGTACACGCCGCCCGGCGAAGTGGGAGTGACCCTGAGCGGCGGGCTGGACTCCCCGACCATCGCTGCGGCGATCCGCGAGGCCGCGCCGGCCGCCGTCTGCACCGCCTTCTCCTGGATCGCGCCGGAGCTGCCGGAGGCCGACGAGAGCGCGGCGATCGCGGCCGTCTGCGCGCGGCTGGGCTGCCGCAGCGTCACCATCGCCGGCGATCAGCACTGGCCGCTGCGCGGCGACCCCGGCATCCGCCCCGAGCCGGCCACGCCGCTCGCCAACTCCTACGCCGGACTCTGGGAGGCGACCTTCCACAGCGTGCGTGAGCACGGGGTGAGCGTCCTCTTCTCGGGCTTGAGCGGCGACACGCTCTTCGGGGGGGAGGTCTTCTCCTACCCCGACCTCCTGCTGACCGGCCGCTGGCGGCGGCTCGCCGCCGAGGTCCGGGACCAGGCGCGGCACTCGGAGCTGACGGCGCTCCAGCTCGTGCGCTGGATGACGCTTGCGCCGATCGCCAACGCCTACATCCCGGCGCGCGAGCGCCGGCGATCGCCGCCGGTGCCGTGGCTGGGCGAGCGGTTGCGGCGGGAGGCGCCGGCGGAGCCTCCGCCGCTGCCGCGGCGGCTCCTCCCCGGGCGCCGCGAGCGGCTGCGGCAGCTGCGCGACCCGCTGCTGCCGGTCGTCGCCGCACAGGTCACCCGGCAGGCGGCGGAGTACGGCATCGACTTCCGCCATCCGCTGCTCGACCACCGGCTGTTCGATTTCGCCGCCGCCCTCCCCACCGATCAGTCCTTCGCCGCCGGCCGGCGGAAAGAGATCGTGCGCCGCGCGATGCGCGGCCGTCTTCCCGACGCGGTGCTCGACCGCCGGGGCAAGACCTATCCCGAAGCCATCTTCCGGCGCGGCCTGCGCGAGCGCGAGCGGGCGAAGGCCTGGGCGCTGATGACCGGCATGCGCGCGGCGAGGATGGGCTTCGTCGACGAGCGCCGGCTGCGCGAGGCCTACGGCGACTACCTGGCCGGGCGCAGCCGCAGCGCCCGCTTCTGGCACACGCTCACCCTGGAGGCCTGGCTGCGGCGGTACGCGGCATGAGCGAGCGACCCTGGCGGACGTACCGCCTCTTCGGTCTCGTCCTGGCGAGCGATTTCCCCTTCGCCAGCTGCCTGCCGGCGGGCGCCGGCCCGCCCGACCTGACCTTCACCTGCGCCGGCGCGCCGCCGGCCCCGGACGAGCTGCCGGCGCCGGTCTACGCCAGCCGCTTCCGCACCGCGCGGGGCGAGAGCAACTGCTCGTTCTACCGGCTCGCGGCGGGCGACCTCCTGCGCTTCCCGGGCGTCGGCGACTTCCACCTCGGCGCCGACGGGATCGTCTGCCACACCGCCGACCCGGACGACCTCGGGCCGGTGGAGGTCCACCTGCTCGGCACGGTCCTGTCCTGCTGGCTCGAGCGCGCCGGGGTGCCCAGCCTCCATGCCGCGGCGGTGGTGGCGGCCGGCGGGCGGACGGTCGGCTTCCTCTCCCGCAACGGTGGCGGCAAGAGCTCGCTCGCCGCGGCGATGATGGACGGGGGCCTGCCGCTGCTGACCGACGACGTCCTCGCCGTCGAGCCGGGCCCCGGCGGCTTCTCCGGCCGCCACGGCTACCCCCAGATGCGCCTCTGGCCGGCGGCGGCGGAGCGCTTCTGCGGTCCGGCGGCGCGCTTGCCGCGCGTGCACCGCGATTCCCCGAAGCTGCGCGTGCCCGTCGGCGCCGGCGGCTTCGGCGCCTTCGAGGCGGCCGAGCGGCCCCTGTCCGGCTTCTACCTGCCCGTCCGGCGTCCCGGCGCGGCCGGGGGCGTCGAGGTGGAGGCCCTGGCGCCGCGCGCCGCGCTGATCGAGCTCGTCCGCCACTCGTTCGTCGGCGCGCTCGTCGAGGCCGCCGGCTGGCAGCCCCGGCGCTTCGACGTCCTCGCGCGACTGGCCGTCGCGGTGCCGGTCAAGCGCCTGACCTATCCCGACGGTCTCGAGCACCTGCCGCGCGTGCGGGAGGCGATCCTGGCCGACCTAGAAGCGGCCGCGGCATGACACGCGGAGGGTTCCTCCGCTGGCGTGATAACATTGCGTCGTTGATCGCCAAATGAGCCTTCGGAACACGCATCGGCGGGGCCGTGCGGGCGTCCGGGGTCGTTCCGTGGAAGGAGGGAAAACATGAAGCGCTGGACCACGTTGACCGCCGCGCTCGCGGTGACCATGTTGCTGGCGGGAGCCCCCGCGTTCGCCCAGGATGACGACGACGAATACGACGACGACCGCGACGACTTCGCGCTGGCGATCGGGGTCGGGCTGGTGGAGCCGGCCGACGACGTCGAGACCTACTTCACGGCGGCGCTGCGCTTCGCGGCCGGCCGCGACGAGGGTCGCGGCAGGCAGGCCGGGGGCATCGACGGCTACCTCGAGCCCGAGGTCGGCTACTGGGAGGACGGCGACAGCGGCGCCAGCGACCTGCTCGCCGGCGTGAACCTGGTCGGTGTGCTGCCGCTCGGCGCCGTCGACAGCTTCTTCGGCGTCGGCGCCGGCATCCACTGGATCGACGCCGAGCTGCTCGGGCTGCCCGGCGACGACACCGAGACGAAGTTCGGCGCCAACGCGCAGTTCGGCATCGACCTCTACGTCAGCGACAGCTGGAGCGCGTTCGGCACCGGGCGCTTCGACCTCGTGCAGGACGCCACCGACGACATCCAAGGGAAGATCTACCTCGGCCTGCGCGGCCGCTGGTAATCCGCTTCACCCCGCTCGCGACACCTCGGCGTGCCCGCGTGCGAAAGCGCGCGAGGCACGCTTCTTGCTGTTTTTGACGCGCGATCTCGCCGAGCGCTAGCGGATGTCGTTCACGCCGCGCGGCGCTCGCGCGAACGACCAGCTCCAATGACCGAAAAGGAGGTGTGAGAGTGGCGACGAAGAAATCCTCGGCTGGAGGGACCGCCAAGAGCAGCGCCGGCAAGAAGCGCTCGGGCGCCAAGAAGGTCGCCACGGCGGCCGCGGCAGCGGCAGGGTTGGCGGCGGCGGGGCTCGCCGTGGCGGCCGCGGCGCGCAAACGCTCGAAGGCGAAGAAGAAGTCGGCGGCGGCGAGCAAGAGCAGCGCGAGCAAGAAGTCGTCGCCCAAGAGATCGGGCGGCACGTCGGGCGGCGCCAAGGGCCGCTCCTCCAAGCGCAGCTAGCCTCCCCCCGGGGCCCTGCCGGGCGCCGATCCCTCTCGGGTTGCGCCCGGCGCGGCCTTGTGCATAACCTCACCCCATGCCCGAGGTCCACGAGGCCGAGGCGCCGGAGGCGGTCCCGCCGCCCACCGCGCGCGTCCTGATGCCTTCGCCGGTCGGGCTGCTCGGCCTCGAGCTCGCCGGCCAGGCCTTGACCCGCGTCCGCATCGATCCGCCGGCCGCCGAGCGGCGCGCCTTCACCCCCCTGCAGAAGCTCGGCAAGGTGGACGGCGCCGACTTCCTGGAGGAGGTCTGCGGCCGCTTCGCCGAGTACTTCGCGGGCGCGCGGCGCAAGCTGGACGTGGAGTTCGACCTCGCCGCCTGCGGCCTCGAGCCGTTCGCGCGGCGGGTGCTGCGCGAGACGGCGAAGATCCCCTACGGCAAGACGCGCACGTACCGGATGGTGGCGGAAGGGGCCGGGCGCCCCGAGGCCTACCGCCAGGTGCTGGCGGTGCTGTCGGAGAACCCGCTGCCGATCATCGTCCCTTGCCACCGCGTGGTGACCAACCGCGCCGGCGTCGGCAGCTACGTCGGCGGCACGCGGAAGAAGGTCTGGCTGTTGAAGATGGAGGAGCAGGGGCTGAGCGTCGAGTGACGCCGCGCCCCTGCCCGCCGAGTTTTTCGGAGCCCGGCGCGAAAGCCTTCGCGTCTAGTTCCCCGGCTCCAGACTGACCTCGAGCTCCAGCTCCTCCCCTTCCTTGACGTCGAAGCTCAGCTCGCGCGCCCGGTAGCCGGGACGCACCACCGAGATCTTGTGCGCGCCGTGGTCGAGGATGAGGCCGGCGTGGAGGCGCCCGATCTCGGCGCCGGTGCCGAGGAAGCGTCCGTCGAGGTAGACCGAAGCGTCGTCCGGCTCGACCTCGAGCCGCACCCGCCCGACTTCGGCGCGGTCGCGCTCTCGCCGTCGCTCGAACCGCGTGTCGCCTTCGTCGGCCTCGGCCTCGGCTTCCATCTCGACCTGGGTGTCGCCGCCGTCCATCTCCTCTTCGTCCTCGTCCTCACCCTCCATGTCCTCGCCCTCCATCTCGCGCACCCGCTCGCGCGCCTCGCGCTCGTAGCGCAGCCGCCGGTCGCGGCGCTCGTGGGACGTGGAGGCCAGGTTTTCGGGTCGCACCGACTCTCCGGGCTCGAGGTTGTGGTCCACCTCGATGACCACCCCGGGCAGCACGGTGACCTGGCGCGCGATCGTCTTGTAGCCGTCCCTGTAGAGGACCAGGTCGTAGGTGCCCTCTTCCAGCCAGAGGTACTGCGGGAAGCCGTCGAAGGCGTCGACGCGGCCGAGGTACTGGCCGTCGAGGAAGACCTCGGTCTTGGCCGGCGAGACGTCGAGGTCGAGAGCGCCCCAGTCCTCGCCGTCCCAGGCGCGGCCGCTGCGGTAGCCGCCATGGCCGTAGCCATGGCCGTAGCCGTAGGGCGCGTGGTAGGACCAGGGCCCGTAGAAGTCGAACAGGAGGCTGGTCCAGAAGCCGCCGTACCAGCCGCTGCCGTACCAACCGCCGTAGTAGGGGTAGTAGCCGTGGTGCCGGCCGCCGCCGCCCCAGCGGTGGCGCGCCTCGGCGCGGTCGCGGCGGTCGCCGCGGCGATCGTCGGGGACGCGCGCGGCGGAGCTGCCGCCGGAGCCGCCGCTCGGCGTGCGGTCGCCGCTGCGGGCGACCGGCTGCGACGGCGCCGAGCGGGTCGGGGAGCGGTCGCCGGAGGAGGAGCGCGCGGCGGGGCTGCCTTCGCGCGAGATGGCGCGCGGGGTCTCGCGGTCGGCGGCGACCGCCGCCGCCGGCAGGAGCAGGGAGACGAACAGGATCGGCGCGACCGCGGCGGCGCTACGAGGCCGCGGCGCTCGTCGTGGGTGACGCATGGAATGCCTCCTTTCGCTCACCGGCTCGGTCGCCCGCCCGCTCGGACCACCCGCGGCGGAGGCCGCGGATGTAGTGGTAGCGGAGCATTTCGTCCCAGAGTCGCGGGAGCTTGATTGGCCAATTCTGCAAGCTGCGCACCAGGGTTTCCACCAGCCGCTGGCGGCCGGCGGGGGGGAGCGGCGGCGGCCCGTCCGGCCCGAGGCCGAGGAAGCCGCCGAGCTCGGGATGGAGGGCGTGGAAGACGACGGCGCAGTAGCCGGCCTTCTCCTGCCGCTCGGCGAAGCGGGCGAGGTCGGTGGGATGGTCGTGCGCGACCACGGCGCGCGGCTCGTAGACCAGCCGCAACCCCCGCCGCTGCAAGCGGTAGGCGCACTCGATGTCCTCCCACGCCGGGTAGGGGAAGCGGGTGTCGAAGGGCTCGGCGAGGAGGAGGTCGCGCGGCAGGGAGAGGTTGGAGGTGTAGAAGAAGTTGAAGGGCACGGCTTCGGGGCGGTCGATCAAGGCGTAGCCGAACTGGAGGCCGTGGTCGTTGATGTAGCGCAGGAAGAGGTTGAGGCGGAGGCGCGGGTGCCAGGCGGTGTAGCCGATGACGGCGAGGTTGGGGGCGTCGCCGCGGGCGCGGTGGGCAGCGCGATGGGCGGCGAGCCAGCCGCTCTCGGGGACGGTGTCGTCCCCCAGGAAGGCCACCCAGCGGCCGCGCGCGACGGCGACGCCGGTGTTGCGCGCCACGGCGGGCCCGCGGTTCTCCTGCCGCAGCACCCGCGCCGGCATCCGGAACCGGCGTGCCGCGAGGAAATCGCCGGTGCCGTCGGTCGAGCCGTCGTCCACCACCACCACCTCGAACGAAGGCCCCCCCGCCTGCGCCTCCAGCGCCGCGAGGACCTCCGGGAGAACGTCCAGCCGGTTGTACGTCGGGACGACGACCGACACTTCCACCTGCATGGTCCCTGAAGCTTATACCTCTCGCTGCGCCCAACTTCCCCCCACCCCTATTTGCTGCGATCGTTCCGGTGTTGGGTCCCGAAGGCTCTCCTCCGCGCCGGGCGCTCCTTTGTGTCCGCGCTTCGCGTGCTGGTACAGGGGCTCCTTGCTGGCAAACACGTTCTTGCCTTCGTCGCCTCGCACGGTGGCCTGCCATGGGGAGCGGACGGACCGCCCGGCGCTCCAGAGACCTGCGGGCCCTAGAACCGGCGGTGGAGCCCCTGCCTATGTCATCCCGAGCGTGAGCGAGGGATCTGGGGGGCAGGGTGGCGGTACAACCCACCAGCATCGCGCCGCCCCCCGCCCAGATCCTTCGCTCTCGCTCAGGATGACAAGGAGGCGTCGTTGCTTGTGGGCGGGGGCGACGTCACTTCAGAGTTCCGAGTCATGGCGCCGCGTGATGTGCCGGGCCAGAGGCCCGCGAAGCGGTGCGTTCGGGTGAGGGAGCCACCGCCGTACGCGAACGAAGCCGACCTGACTCATCCGCCACTTCCTCTTCCAACCAGGAACCCGCGAAGCGGGCGCGCCTCTTCGCGGGCCGGGTGGCCCGGCATCTCACGCGGCACTATCCGTCCCGCGCGGGAATCTTAGATGTACCCCAGAGCCTTCAGTCGTTCGCGCTCTTCGGGGGCGAGGTCGCGAGGGGTGGACCCAGGCGTTTTGCGACGCTGTTTGAGCCAGCGGTCCAGCAGCGCAGCGAGGGGGCGCTCCACGGGGAGGTTGCGGCCGGCGAGGTTGGTGAGCTCACGGGGGTCGCGGCGGAGGTCGTAGAGGTACGTCCCGTCCGCTACGAAGCGGTTACCGCGCGAGACCCAGTACTTGTGCTCCCGCGTCCGCACCATCGCCCCGAGACGCCCCGTGTGCTCCGCGAAGACGGCGCGCCGCCCGCGCCCGGCGAGCCGCCGCAAATCGATGCCGTCCTGCGGCGGCACCTCCAACTTGGCGGCGGCCAGCAACGTCGGGAAGAGGTCCACGTTCTGCACCAGCCCCGACACCCGCCGCCCCCTTCCGTCCGCCCCCGGCCAGCGGACGAAGAGCGGCACGTGCGTCGTCGAGTCCCAGAGGCCGGCGTGCCGGTACTCGATGCCGTGCTCCTCCAGGTTCTCGCCGTGGTCCGAGACGAAGGCGACGATCGTCGTCTCCAGCAACCCGCGGCTTTCGAGGAAGCCGAGCAGGCGGTCGACCTGGCGGTCGAGATACGCCACCTCGCCAGCGTAGAGGTCGGGGTGGCCGCCGAGGACGCCGTTGCGGAAGGCGCGCGGGCCGAGCGGGCGAAAGGGCGTCCAGCCCGCCGGCGGCGCCAGCCCGCTCGGCGCCGCGGCGCGCCGCCCGACGGCGAACGGCGCCGGCGGCGTGTGCGGCGTGTGTGGGTCGAAGAGGTGGAGCCAGAGGAAGAAGGGGCGCGCCGCCTCGCCGGACGCCGCGGGCGTCGCGAGCCAGTCCATCGCCCAGTCCACCCCCCGCTCGGCGGCGAACTGCCCGCGCGTCGCCTCGACCGCCGCGAACCCCTGGCCGAGGCCGGAGCGGCGCGGCGCGAGGTGGTCGATCGAGACCACCGCGCCGGTGCGGTAGCCGGCGGCGGCGAAGACCTCGGCCAGCGTCGTATGTGCCGCCGGCAGCGCGGTGTCGAAGTCGTAGACGCCGTGGTGCTTGCCGTAGAGACCGGTCAGCAGCGAGGCGAAGCTCGGGTTGGTGACGTTGAAGCAGGAGAAGGCGTCGAGGAAGAGGTCGCTCTCAGCCGCCAGGCGGTCCAGCGCCGGCGTCACCGAGGGCTTCCGCCCGTAGGCGCCGAGGGCGTCGGCGCGCAGCGTGTCGATCCCCAGGAGAAGGACGCTGGGCCTCTCCGCCGCGCGGGAGCTCGGGCGCGACGGCGGGCCGCGGCGCGAGTAGACCGCCGGGCTCCCCCAAAGCGCCCGCGCGCCGGACGCCGCGCCGCCGGGGGCGCCGACGTCGAGCAGCAGCTCCACCTCCTCGCCCGCCCAGCGGCCGAGGTCCACCGCGACCGCGGGCGGCGCCGGACCGCCGGGCGGCGGCGCCGGGGCGGCGTGGACGACCTCGGCCCGCTCCCCCTCCCGGCGCACCGACACGCGGAAGCGGAAGTACGGAGTGCCTTCCGCGCGCAGCGGCACGAAGCTCAGGTAGGGCTGGGCGCCGAGCGCGACGCGCAGCGCGACCCGGGACCCCGCCGCCTGCGCCAGCGCCCGCACCTCGCCGGCCGAGAGACGCTCGACGGCGCGCTGCGGGCGGGTGGCCAGCACCTGCGGGTCGCGCACCTCGCGCGCTCCGAGCCAGGACGTCGTGCACGCGGGGCGGGCGGCCTTGCCGGTCACGCGCGCCTCGCGGAGGTGCTCGCAGATCCCGTGGCGCTGCCAGGCGACGTCTTCGCCGCGGCAACCGGCCTGGGCGCCGAGGGCACCCGCGAGAAGCGCGAGGACGGCGCTCCTCTTCACCCCTCCCGCTCCATCACCTCCTCCAGCCGCGCCTCGACCAGCGGCAGCTCGGGCGGCAGCCAGGCGCGGAAGCCGGGGCGGGCGAAGAGGTGCTCGTCGCCGGGGTAGGTGGGCACCAGGTAGGCGGGGAAGCGCTCGAAGTACTCGCGGTCGGAGCGGCGGCGGCGGGCCTGCACCGCGCGCCGCTTCGCCGCCGCGGCGTCGAGGTGGCCGACGAGGTAATTGACGGCGCGCAGCTGCGCCACCGTCCGCTCGTCGGTGAGGGTCGGAGCGGACGGCTCCTCCTCGCGCCCGCGCGCGGCGGCCGCGAGCTTCTTCCAGGCGCGGCGCAGCGCCTCGCGCGGCCCCAGCTCGGCGAGGCGGTCGGCGATGCGGCCCGGGGTGAGCCGCGGCGCGTCTTCGCCGGCGGGCACATCGCACGCCGGCGCCGTGTCGGCGATCCAGCCGGCGTAGGGATCGACGCGCAGCGAGTCGCCGCCCGGGTTGTTCTCGGCGAGGAGCGCCTGGGTGCGTGCGAGCAGCGTCATCAGCACCGCCGGCATCACCTTCTGCCAAAGCCCCTCCTCGTAGTTCTTGCAGGCGGTGAGGAAGGCGTTGCGCTCGAAGAGGAAGCCGCGGTTGAAGAGGCCGAGGAGGTCGCTCGTGGCGCTCGAGCGGTGGCGCACCACCGCCGCCGGCGCGAAGGTCACCCGCTCGCCGCCGGCCCAGAGCCGCCAGCCGAGGTCCACGTCCTCGAGGTAGGCGAAGTAGTCGGGGTCGAAGCCGCCGGCGGCGAGGAACGAAGCGCGCCGCACCAGCATGTTGCCGCCGCAGGCGAAGGGGAGCTCGGCGCCGGCGGCGGGGACGCGGGCGGCGGCGAGCGGACGGCGGAAGTCGAGCTGGAAGGCGTGGCCGTCGAAGGTCATGACGCCGCGCGCGAAGTCCAGCCGCTCGGCGTCCCAATCGACGATCTGGCCCGAGACTGCGGCCACGTCCGGCGGCGCCTCGCGCAACGCCTCGGTCAGCCCGTGCAGCCACCCCGGCTCGGGGCGGGTGTCGTTGTTGAGGAAGGCGACGGCGTCGCCGGTGGCCGCTTCGACCAGCCGGTTGTTGCCGGCACAGAAGCCGAGGTTGACCGGGCTCTCGATCAGGCGCACCGCCGGGTGACGGGCGCGCACCCAGGCGGCGGTGCCGTCGCGCGAGCCGTTGTCGAGGAGCAGCAGCTCCCAGGGCAGCCCCGGGTCCTCCTGCCCGGCGAGCGCCGCGAGGCAGGTCTTGAGGTGCTCGAGGCCGTTCCAGGAGACGACGGCGACCGAGAGGCGCCGCGGCGTCGCGCCGGCGCTCACGCCCGACCCGTGACCGCGCGCAGCCGGCGGCGCAGCCCGCGGCGGACGCGCAGCGGCAGCGGGTCCGGCGGCGCCACGGTCGGCGGGCGCCAGGCGAAGCGCTCCTTCGTCGGATCGACGCGCGGCGCGCGGCAGAAGCGGACGAGCGGTGCCAGCGCCCGCTCCCAGCCGAGCTCGGCGGCGAGCCGCGCGGCGCCGCGCCGGCGCGCCGCGGCCTCCTCGCCGCCGCCCAGCGCCTCCTCGAGACACCGCGCGAGCGCCGCGGCGTCGCCGGGCGGCGCGATCCACCCCGCCCGGTGCTCGGCGAGCAGGCGGCTCATCGCGCCGCCTTCGCTGGTCACCACCGGGCAGCCGGCGGCGAGGGCGTCGAGGAAGCGGGTGCGCAGCGACAGCCGCGTCTCGAGGCTCGGCCGGTGCGGCGCCGCCAGGACGTCCACGTCGCGCAGCAGGTCGAAGCGGCGGTCGGCGGCAACCCAGTCGAGCGCCCGCACCCGCGTCCCCCACCAGCCGCGCGCGCGGCAACGCTTCTCGACCTCGCCCATCAGGCGCTGCGGCGTGCTCTCCGGGTTGGGGTTGCGGACGAGGTAGAGCGTCCACTCCGGGCGGTCGAGGCGCGCGAGCGCGTCGAGCAGCGTCCAGGGGTCGTACCAGTCGTAGAGGCCGCCGAAGAGGAGGCGCCGCTCCCCCGCCGCGCGCGGCGGCAGCAGCGGCCGGTGCGGCGGCAGCTCCTCGGGGATGCCGAAGGGGACCGGCGCGATCAGCCGCTCGAGGTCGGGGTCGCCCGCCACCGCCTCGGGGTTGACGCGGCCGAGCGCGGTCAGGAAGCCGAGGTAGTAGCTCCGCTGCTCCTCCGAGGAGCAGAGGAAGAAGTCGCCGCGCCCGAGCTGCAGCGACCAGGTGGCGTGGTCGTTGCGGAAGGGCTCGAAGCCCAGCTCCGGCGCGTAGGCGAGGTTCTCGATCAGCCAGGGGTCGTAGAGGTCGATCGCCGCCGGCAGCTCGGAGCACTCGAGGAGGACGTCGTTGGCGAGCTGCCCCTGCGCCACCACGGCGTCGCGGCCGGCGAGGAGAGCGGCGGCGCGGCCGGGCTCGAAGCGGGCGGCACGGGTGCCCTCGAGGCCCAACGTCGCGGCCTCGGCGGGATCGGCGGGCGAGAGGAGGAGGACCTCGAAGCCGTACGCCGGCAGCCGCCGCGCCAGCTCCAGGTAGCGGATGCCGATCCCCGCCATCCGCGGCCGGATGGGCTCGGACGAGACCAGGGCGATCGAGGTCATGAGAAGCGGCGGACCCACCAGGACCGGAGGCGCACGGGCAGCATCCCTTCCACTTCCCGCAGGCGCGCGCCGGTGCGGGACAGCTCCCCGTTCAAGCGCTCGATCTCGGCGTAGGTGCGGCCGAGGTGCCCGGTCTGGTCTTCGACGACGTCGTACAGCCGCTGCGTCTCGACGGTCACCTGCCCGTGCTCCGCCCGCAGCGCTTCGAGCTCGCCGTTGAGGGCCCAGTAGCGGTCCTCCAGCGCGCCCCGTTCGGCGGCCAGGAGGTCGTACCCCTCGCGCACCGCCGCCACCTCGCCGTTGCGCGCCCACAGCTCCTCGCGCGTCGTGCCCAGCTCGCGCTCCAGCTTGCCGGCGTCCTCGAGCGCCGCCACCCGCTCGAAGCGCAGGGTGTCCACCGCGCGCGCCAGCCTCTCCGGAGTGAGGCGGGCAGCGTGCTTGGCCAGCACCCGCGCCTTGACCGCCAGGAAGTCGGGGCGCTCGCGCGGCCGCTCGCCGAAGACCTGGTGGCCGCCGCCGCGGAAGTGGCGGTACTCGCAGGTGACGCGCGCCAGGTGGTGGAAGGGGGCGAGCGCTGCGAGGCGGATCAGGAAGTCCCAGTCCTCGAAGAACGGCAGCTCGGCGTCGAAGGGGCCGACCTCGGCGAAGAGCGCGCGCTCGATGGCGACGGTGTTGAACGGGATGTAGTTGTCGAGCAGCAGGAGGTCGGGATCGAAGTCGCGGCTGTAGGGGAGGCGGCGCTCGGCGCAGCGCCAGCCTTCCGGGCCCAGCTCGTAGACCGCGACCGCGGCGTCGGTGTAGGCGACGCGCACGCCGGGCGCGCCCGCCAGGGCGGCCAGGCTCGGCAGATGCTCGGGGGCGGCGAGGTCGTCGTCGTCGAGGAAGGTGACGAAGTCGCCGGTCGCCGCCGCGACCCCGGCCTCGGCCGCCGCGGCGCGCCCGCGGCTCGCCGCCAGATCGACGCGCAGGACCGGGTGCGGAAAGTCGCCCGGCAGCTCCGGCGCGGCGCCGCCGTCGTTGACCAGCACCACCTCGGTGCGGCGATACGGGCTGGCGGCGAGGCTGGCCAGAGCTTCCGCGAGGAGCGCAGGCCGGTCCTTGGTCCGCACCACGACCGAGAGGCGCGGCCCCTCGCGCACCTCCAGGAGCTCCGGCAAGCCGCCGAGGTGGCGCACGAGCTGCGCCTGGCTGCGAGTCGTGAAGTCAGCCAGCGCGAGGCGGCGGTAGCCCTCGGCGAGCCGGACCTCGGGCCCGAGGGTGAGCGTGCGGTAACGGCGGAGCCCGAGCGCGGCGGCCAGGTAGTCGTGCCGCTCCTGCTGGCTGGCGTAGCAGCCCATCGCCTCCGCCAGCTTCCCCTCCTCGGCGGTGACGTCGACCAGGAGGTCGGGGTAGGCGGGGTGGTTGACCTCGTAGAGGAGGACCCGCGGCTCGCCCAGCTCGCCGTCGCGCAGCGGCGCCAGCACCCGGTGGAGGGCGGCGAAGGCGGCGCGGTGGTCGGCGGTGACCTCCAGCGGCGAGGGGGCGAGGAGGAGCTCGGGACGCTGGGTCAGGAGCGCCCGGCGAATGCCGCGCTCGGCCTCCTCCAGCCGCAAGTGGAGCTCGCCGTCGGGGAGCCCGAGGTCGTCGCAGCCGGCGAGCCCGAGGATGCGACAGGCGCAGGCAGCCTCCTCCCGCCGGCGCCGCCGGTACTTCTCGCGCTCCGCCGCCGCCTGGCTGCCGCCGCCGCCGTCGGTCAGGAAGAGGACGCGCACCACCGCCCCCGCCGCGGTGAGCTGCGCCACGAGGCCGCCGCAGCCGAGCACCTCGTCGTCGTAATGGGGCGCCAGGATCAGCGCGCTCCGGGCGGCGACGCGCTCGGTCCGGCCGGGGGGCAGGAGGAGGCTCTCGCTCATTGGATGTAGCCCAGGGCGCGCAGCCGGCGCTCGGTCTCCGGGTCGTGGGCGCCGCGCGGGGCCTGCGCGCCGCGGGAGCGCCAGAGGTGGAGCGCCGCGCCGCCGGCGCCGGGCGCGTCGCCGGGCGGCCAGCCGGCCGCATCGAGCGCGGCGGCCGGCGCCGGGCCGCCGCGCCAGGGGCGTCCGGGGCCGAGGTGGAGCCGCGCCGGCGGCAACGGCCGGCCGGCGAGCGCCAGCGTGGCGGCACGCAGGCCGCCGGGCGTGCCGCGCACCAGCAGTCCTTTGGCGAGGCTTTCCACAGCGAGGTCGAAGCGGAGCGTGTCGCCCGCGATCTCCACCCGGTCCTGCGGCGCCAGGAGGTAGGGGGCCCAGCCCTCGGGGGGGCGCTCGAAGCGAATGCTACCACCGAGGCGCGCGCCGGCCGGGAGGGCGCCGGCCGCCGGCAGCCAGAGCCACACGCCCGCGGTCTGATGGACGAGCTGGCGATGGACGACCGGCGCCAGCGCGGCGACCCGCGCCGGTTGGGCGGCGGCGAGGTTGCCCCGCTCCTTCGGATCGCGCGCCAGGTCGTAGAGCTCGGCGCGGTCGAAGCGGGCGAGGTCCATGCGCCAGAAGTGGGCTTGCACGTCGTCGGCGGGCGCGAAGGGCTGGGCGGCGTTGAAGAAGATCGCCTTCTCGCCCTCCAGCACCGCCGCCGCGCGCCACGGGCCGCTCGACAGGTGCTGGGCGAAGGCCGGACGGCGCGGCAGCCGGCCGCGGCCGGTCAGGGCTGGCAGCAGGTCCACGCCGTCGCTTTCCCGTTCCACTTTCCCGCCGGCGGCGCCGACGAGCGTCGGCAGCAGGTCGAGGAGGCGCACCGTGCCGCGCAGCCGCTTGCCCGCCGGCACGCGGCCGTCCCAGCGCACGATCAGCGGCACGCGGATCTGCTCGTCATAGAGGGTCTGCCCGTGCTTCCAGCCGCCGTGGTCGAGCAGCTCCTCGCCGTGGTCGGCGGTGAGAACGACGAGGGTCTCGCCGAGCGCCGGTCCGAGGCCTTCCAGCAAGCGCCCGACGAAGCGGTCTACGTAGCGGACCTCGCTGTCGTACAGGGCGTTGATGTGGACGAGGTCGCGCGCCGGGTCCGGGAGCCGGAGCTGCCCGGTGTAGAAGCCGTGGATCCAGTCGCCGCCGACGACGCCGGAGTAGCCGGGGTCGAAGGGCGAGCGCCCGCCCACCACGTCCGGGTTGTCGTAGGGGTCGTGCGGGTCGATGTAGTGGACGTAGAGGAAGAACGGCCGATCGCGGTGGGCGGCGAGCCAGGGGAGGGCGCGGCCGGTGACGTCGTCGGCGTGGCGCCGCATCGACTCCAGGGTCGGCGGCGGCGTGTAGAAGGTCTCGAAGCCGCGCGCGAAGCCGTTGCCGGCGTGGAGGGTGGGGTTGGCGTAGAAGCCGGCGGTGCGGTAGCCGAGCCCGCGCAGCCGCTCGGCGAGCGTCGGGATGCCGGCCGGCAGCGAGAAGGCGAAGCCGGGGCGGTCCTCGCGCACCATCTCGCCGGGATAGCGCCCGGCCATCACCGCCATCAGCGACGGCAGGGTCCACGGCGCCTGGGCGTAGGCCTCCTCCACCACCGTGCCGCGGGCGGCGAGGCGGCGCTGGATCTCGGGCGAGGTGTCGCGGCGGTAGCCGTAGGGGGTGAGGCGGTCGCGGCGCAGGGTGTCGATCAGGATGAGGACGACGTTGGGATGCGCCGGCGCCCGGCGCGGCGCGGCGGTGAGCGCCACCGGCGCCCAGGCGATCAGGCCCTCGCCGCCGCCGCGCCGCCGGCCGGTCCAGCGGGCGCGCACCGCCAGCGTCGCCTCGCGCCCCCCCCAGCGCGAGAGGTCGGCGGTGAGCGCCGACCAGCGCTGCGGCAGGCCGCCGGCGCTGCGCGCCACCTCGACCAGCTCGCGCCCGGAGCCGTCGTCGATCTCCACCAGCACTTCGAGGCCGGCGCCGCGGCGCCAGGCGGCCGGGGGCACGCCGTAGCCGGCCACCAGGCGCGCCCCCTCCGGCACCCGCCCGCGCCAGCGGAAGCCGGACGGCGGCGTGAGCAGGGCGGGGCGGCGCTCCTGGTCGATCTCGATCTCGGCCCGGCGCTGCGGGCTGGGGAAGGAGAAGCTTTCGGCGCCGAGGTCCGCCGGGAGCAGGAAGCCTTCCGACTCGGCGCCGCCGCAGGCGGCGAAGAACGCCGCGGCGAGGAGGACGCAGAGCGCCGCTACGCGCCTAGACCAGGTCATAGTCGCCCATCGAATAAGTGAAGCCCTCGGCCGCGGCGATCAGGTCGAGCTCGCCCGGCTTGCCGCGGCAGCCGACGAAGCGGCGCACTCCCGCCTTGCGCAAGCCGAGCGACTCGTACAGCGCCGCGTGCTCCGGCGCTGGCGGCGGCCAGAAGCGCCAGCGGCGCAGGCCCGCGGCGCGCAGGTCGGCGGCGGCGGCGAGGAGCGCGTTGCGCCAGTCGCCGCCGGGCGGCAGCCAGACCTCGGCCGCCCACGCCTCGTCCTCCACGAAGGCGAAGACCGCGAGCCCTTCCAGCTTGCCGGCGGCGAGCCGGTAGAAGCGGTAGTAGCGGCGCGGGCGCGCCCAGTAGCGCCAGAGAAGGAAGGGGACCGAGCGCCGCACGCCCGCGAAGCCGCAGCGCTCCCAGACCGCCTCCGCCCACGGGCCGCAGACGTCGCTGACGTCGCGCAGCGCCGCGGGCGGCCCCGCGTCCTCCGGCAGCTCCCCCGCCAGGTCCTCGAAGTCCGCCAGCGGCTGGTAGCCGAAGACCCGCTCGCCGAGCCGGAAGTGGCGCTCGCTCGGGAAGCCGAAGATCCAGGGCGCGTCGCCCTCTCCGGGCAGGTCGGCGAGCAGCGCCTGGCCGAGCTCGACCAGCGCCGGCCGCAGGGCGCTCGCGCCAACGCCGCCCACGAAGTCGGCGAGCTGCCAGATGCCCCCCTCGCCGCCGCGCCAGCGCGCGGGAAGGCGGAGGGCGCCGGCGTGAGCCACCACCGTGCCGCCGCGCAGCGCGACCCAGCTGCGGCCCTCGCCGGGGAGCTGGCGGTACTTCCACGCCCACTCGTCGGCGGGCAGCGGGTGGCCGAAGCGCTCCGCGAAGAGGGCGGAGAGCAAGGGCAGGTCCTCGGGGCGGGTGGGGCGAAGGTCGGTCATGCGGCCATCCGGAAACCAGGTTTCTCCCGCCAGGCGAGAGCGGCGAGACCGAGGGCGCCGGCGGCGCTCAGCAGCAGGCCGGCGCGCCAGCCGGGCGGACGGTAGCGCAGATCGAGCACGCCCTCCCCCGGCCCCAGCCGCACGCCGAGGAGGGCGCCGCCGGCGGCCTCGATCGGCAGCGGTTCGCCGCCGGCGTGCGCCGACCAACCCGGCGCCGCCGTTTCGGCCACCACGAGCAGAGCGCGCCGCGGCGCACGCCAGGCGATCCGCCACCACCCGGGCAGCCGCGGCGACGGCTCCGCCCGCCACCCCGCCGTCGCTCCCGCCGCCGCCCCTCCCTCCCACCGCACCAGCGGCAGCGCCCCGGGGCGTTCCCACACCCGCGCGTCCGCTCCCCGGTAGGCCAACCGCCAGCCGGGACGCGCCGCCTCCTCCGCCGGGCCGCTCAGCACCCAGCGCAGGCCGAGACGGTCGAGCCAAGGGGCCTCCCAGCGCTCGATCGGCCGCGCGTAGACCGGGTCGGCCGGCGCGAAGGTCTGGTAGACGGCCGCATAGCGGACGAGCTTCACCGGGTCGTCGCCGCGCGGGTCGTAGAGCCCGTAGACCATGGCCGCGTTCGGACGCAGCGCCTCGCCGGTGCCGGCGACCCTGCCCTCGCGCCCGCGGAGGAAGCGGACGGCGCCGGTCTCCGGGTAGAGCCGGGGGAGCGGCAGAGCGCCGGGGATCGCGCCGTGGGCGAGAAGGAGGTCGACCAGGACGACCACGGGCAGGAGCGGCCAGACCGCCCAGCGGCGGGACGCTGGCAGCCGCAGGGAGAGGACTAGCGCCAGCGCCACGGCGCCGGCACCGGCCGTCCAGGCGAGCTGCTCGCCGGTGAGACCGCGGGCCGCCCAGTCGCCGGCGAAGACCAGCCAGGAGGCGGCGAGGAGAGCGGCGACCGCCGCGCTCCCGGCGAGCAGACCGCGCCCGCGGCCCTCGAGCCAGCGGTCGCAGCCGGCGCCGGCAAGGAGAGCGAGCGCCAGCTCGACGCCGAAGAGGAGGCGGTGCTGGGCGGCGCGGCCGAGGACGGGCAACGCAGCCAGCACGTCGCGCACCCCCGGCCAGTGGTAGGCGGCGACGAAGGAGAAGGCGAGGAGGACCGCCACCGCGCGCCAGCGGCGGTCGCCGCGGGTCCGCGCCAGCCCCGCCGCCGCCAGCGGCAGGGCGACAGCGCCGGCGTAGACCGCGGTCGCCGAGTAGTTGAACGGTCCCCACCAAGTACTCGCCGCCGGATGGCCGTAGAGCTGCGGTAGGACCAGCCGCAGCGGCTGGACGAGGAGGAGCGCAAAGGAAGGCACCTCCGCGGCCGCGGCGGCTGCCGCCGCCTGCCAGCGGGCGGTCTCCGGCAGGGTGAGGGCGAGCGGCAGGAGCTGGACGGCGGCGAGGGCGGCGGCGAGGAGCCAGCCGCCGGCCCAGCGCAGCCAGGCGGCGCCCGGCCGCGCCGCACCGCGCACCGCGAGGTAGACCGCGGACAGGAGCGCCGTGTGCAGCGAGGTCTCCGGATGGCCGCCGAGGAGCTGGAGGCCGGCGGCGAGGGCGAGAGCCGCCGCGCCCCCCCGCCCCGCCGCGATCCGCTCGACCGTCCAGAGCACCCAGGGCACGAGCGCCAGCGCGTTGCCCATCGGGAAGAGGACGAAGCTCACCAGCATCCCCGAGAGCGGGAAGACGAGCGCCGCCAGCAGCGCCGCCGGCCGCGACAGCCCCAGCTCTCGCCCGAGCAGCCAAGCGCCGCAGCCGCCGACCACGACCCGCAGCCAGGGCAGCAGGACGAAGCCGAGCTGCAGCGGCAGCGCCGCGAACAGCAGGTGGAGCGGGAAGAGGGGCGCCGACTGGCCGTTGGCCCAGAACGGCGCGCCGGCGGACTGGTGCGGGTTCCAGAAGGGGAGGCGACCGGCGCGCAGCTCCCGCCGCAGGTGGAGCAGCCAGGGCTGGATCTGGAAGGTGACGTCGCGCAGGTGCGGGTTGCCGCCGGCGGGGTCGCCGGTCCCCTGCCAGGGGGGGAGGTGGGCGAGGCTCGCCGCCGGGCTGGGGATGCCGTCCGGCAGCGACAGCGCCGGCGCCAGGAGCGCGATCCCCGCCACCCCGACGAGCGCCCAGGCGATCGCCAGGCCGGCGAGCGGCGCGGGAGAGCGCCGCAAGCGCACGAGCAGCGGGCCCGCCGCCGCCAGGGCGAGGAGCGGCAGCGCGGGGTTGAGCCTCAACGGCGCCCCGCCCGGCGGAAGCGGAGGCGCGCCACGTCGCGCAGCATGGCGAAGGACGAGCGCAGGGGGTCGACGCGCGAGTCGGGCGAGTCCTCCCAGACCACACCGACCTCCACCACGCGGTGCCCGCGCCGCCGCGCCAGGAGCACCAGCTCGACGTCGTAGGCGAACCCCTCGACCGTGAGGTCGGCGCAGAGGTCGCGCCCCACCGCGCCGTCGAGGAGCTTGAAGCCGCACTGCGTGTCGCGCACGCCGCGCACGCCGAGCAGGCGGATGATGAGATTGAAGACCTTCCCCATCAGCTCGCGGTAGATCGGCTGGTGGCGGCGGATGTCGGCGCCGGCGGCGGCGCGGCTACCGAGGACGAGCGGCGCCTCGGGGAGGCGCGCCTCCAGCTTCGGCAGCTCCTCGATCGGCGTCGAGGCGTCGGCGTCGGAGAGGAGGACGCGCGCGCCGCGGCTGGCGAGGACGCCGGTCTTGACCGCCGCTCCCTTACCGCGGTTCCGCCCGTGGCGCAGCACCCGCACGCCTTCGCCGGCGAACTCCTCGGCCACCTCGACCGTCGCGTCGCGGCTGCCGTCGTCCACCACCAGCAGCTCGTAGGCGAGGCTGCGCCCCGCCAGGTAGTCCACCGTCCGGCGCAGGGTGGACCCCAGCCGCTGCGCCTCATTGTAGGCGGGGACGACGACCGTCAGCTCGCACATCGGCGCGATAGTATGCACGCCCGTTGACCGACCTCCTCCTGTTCAAGCTCTTCGACCCGGAAAGCGCCCAGTCCCCCGAGTTCCGCTACCTCTGGTCGCACACCCTGCTCGAGGCGCGCGCCGCCTTCGACGCGGTCGACGCGGTGGTCGCCGGCGAGACGCCACTCCCCGCCGGCCGCCGCGACGCCGTCCTCCTGGTCGGCGGCGCGAACGTGCTGATCGGCCGTCGCAGCCTCGCCGCGATGCGCGCAGCACTCGCCGCCGGCGCCGCCGAGGTCCGTCCCGAGCGGCTGGCCGACATCGGGCTCGCCGCCGATCGTCCCGTCTACACCCTGCGCGGCTACGAGCGGCTGGAATGGCTGTTCCTCGACGACCCCGGCGCGGCCTCCCCAGGGCGGACACCGGCGCCGCCGCCCCCGGTCACTCTCCTCTCCTGGGAAGCGTGGGAGCGCCTCGCCGGCAGCCGGCCGGCGGCGGAGCTCGCGGGCGATCCCGCGCTCTTCGCCGAGCGGCCAGGCGCCGCCCGCGCCGGCCTCTGCCACGAGTTCATCGATTACTACGGCGAGGTGCGCGACGACATCCTATCCTTCGTCCCGCCCGGGGCCCGCGAAGTGCTGGAGGTGGGGTGCGGCCGCGGCGCCACGGGGCGCCTCCTCCAGGAACGGCTGGGTTGCCGGGTGACCGGGGTCGAGCTCAACCCGCTCGCCGCGCGCGAGGCGGCGCGGCACCTCCACCGGGTGATCCAAGGGGACGTCGAGGAGCTGGAGCTCGAGGGCCCGTTCGACCTCGTCCTCGCCCTCGAGCTGGTCGAGCACCTCGTCGAGAGCGAAGCCTTCCTCGGCCGCCTGCCGCGCCTCCTCGCCCCCGGCGGCCGCGCCGTCTTCTCGATCCCCAACGTCGGCCACTACGCCGTCGTCGAGGACCTCCTCGCCGGCCGCTGGGACTACCTGCCGATCGGCCTCCTCTGCTACACCCACTACCGCTTCTTTACCCGCCGCACCTTGGAGGACTGGCTGCGGCGCTCCGGCCTCGAGCGCTTCACCCTCCACCCGCAGCGCACGGAGCTGCCGGCGCGCTTCGCGCAGCTCCCAGCGCCGTTCGAGGTGGACCGCGAGAGCCTCGGCACCAAAGGCTTTTACGTGGTCGTCGAGCGCTGAGCGTTCGCGCCTCGGCGCCGCCGGTCCTACCAGTCCCGCTCGTGCGTCTTGCGGAAGACCGTGTCGTGCGGCGCCGAGCGCTCTTCGGCCGGCCGGCCGTTCGAGTAGTAGTAGAAGGAGACCGATTTGCGGTTGGTCCCCGGCGGCGAGGCCAGCGGTTCGGGGTGGCCGTGGTAGGAGAAGTCGGTGGTGTTGAAGACGACGGTGCGGTTCCAGACCGGCAGCACTTTCCGCTCGCGGCGCGTCATCTCCCGGTCCCACAGCTCGATGTGGCCGCCGTACTCCTCGCGCCACTCGCGGTTCAGGTAGACGATCAGGTTGAGCCGGCGGTCGAGCTTCAGCAGCGGGTGCCAGTTGAAGTCGGCGTGGATCTTCAGGAAGCCGCCAGGCTCGATCTGGTGCGGGCCGGCACCGCCGAAGTAGGGGTCGGGGATCAGCCCCTCGATGCCGGTCAGCGCCTCCAGGAACTGCAGCACCGGCGGCGCGCTCATCTGCCAGAGGAAGCTCTGCAGGCGCGGCCCGAGCGGCGCGCCGTAGGTGTAGCCGAGCTTCTTTTCGGTCGGGCTGTCGAAGTGCTGCCAGGGGATCTCCCCCGGCTTGGGGAACTCGTCCAACACCCCTTCGAGGAGCGTGTCGGGGAAGAGCCCGTCGAGCACGATGTGCGGGAACGGCCGCGCCGTCCGGTACTGCTCCCGGAGCTGCTGCGGGTCGGCGGCGAGGCGCCAGGCGGGGGTAGCCATTCGGCTATACTTTCGTCCGTATCATGCAGTCGAGTCTCCCCGCGTCCTCTCCTTCCCCTTCCACGCCCGGCGAGCTGAATCCGCAGCAGCGGCGCAGCCGGCCCACGGCGCTCGTGGGGCTGGTCCTGACCTTCGTCCTGATCGCTCTCGCGCTCGCTTTGCTCTATCCGCAGGAGGGGCTGCAGACGGCGATCGAGAACCGCTTCGGACAGTCGTACGAGACGCTCTACCGCACGCTCGTCGCCGAGATTCTACTCAACCCCTGGTTCTACCTGGTGTTCGCGCTGGTCCTGCTGCTGGAGCGGCTGATCCCAGCCCGGCCGGCCCAATCGCTCTTCGCGCGCGGCACCCGCTTCGACCTGGGCTGGACCCTGCTCAAGCTGGGGGCGCACGCCGCCGTCCTGCCGCTCTACGTCGTGGCGCTCCGCTTCTTCTACGACCGCCATCTCGATTTCCTCACCATCCAGGCCGCCGCCGAGTGGCCCTGGCTCGCCCGCTTCGCGCTGGCGCTGCTGTTCGGCGACCTGGTGTTCTGGTTCACGCACGTGGTGCGCCACCGGGTCTCCTTCCTCTGGTACTTCCATGCCGTGCACCACTCGCAACGGGAGCTCAACTTCTTCACCGAGTACCGCGTCCACCCCGTGGACGACCTCTTCATCTACACCATCGGCTTCATCCCCATCTTCATGGTCGAGCACTCCTTCGCCAGCATCGTGGCCATCGTCTGGATCCGCCACTGGCACACCCGGCTCTACCACTCGAACATCCGCTCCAACTTCGGCGTCCTGCGCTACGTGCTGGTGACCCCGCAGTCCCACCGCGTCCATCACTCGATCGAGCCGCGCCATCGCGACCGGAACTTCGGGCTCACCTTCAGCATCTGGGACCACCTCTTCGGCACCCAGTACCGCGGCTACGACGAGTACCCCGAGACCGGGATCGACGACCCGACGTTCCCCGCCGAGCAGGAGGCGGGCCGCTTCGGCGCCCTCGGCGCTCTCTTCGAGCAGCTCTTCTATCCCTTCAGGGCGATCGCCCGTCACGGCGGCTGACGGCCGCGGCCCAGCGGACGGCGCGGTCGAGGAGCGGCGCCACGGCCGCCGGCGCATAGGCCCGCGCCCGCTCCGTCCCCGCCCGGCGGGCGCGGCGCCAGGCCGCCGGGTCGGCCAGGAGCGCGGCGGCGGCCGCCGCGAAGGCCGCCGCGTCCTCCGGCGGCACCAGCGGCACGGCGCCGTCGGCGAGGTGGACGGTCGAGGGGATGCGCGAGGCGACCGCCGGCACGCCGGCGCTCATCGCTTCCAGCAGCGGCAGACCGAACCCCTCCTCGGCGCGCGACGGCAGGAGGAGGAGGTCGCAGCCGCGCAGCGCCTCCGCCACCGCCCGCGGCGGCACGCCGGCGAGGTAGCGGTCGGCGGGGAAGAGCCGCCGCTCCTCCGCCGCGAACGGCAGCACCGAGAGCCGGAGCAGCCGGCAGTCGTGCCCGTCCCGCCGCAGCCGTTCGACCGCCGCCAAGCCCGTCGCCACCCCTTTGACCGCGGCGCCGAAGATCCCCGGCAGCGCGACCCAGGGGCGGCGGCGGCGCGGCCGGCGGCGCCAGGCGGGGCGGAAGAGCGGGTCGAGCGGCGGCGGCACCACGACGCTCTCGCGTCCGAAGCGGGCGGCGAGGAGCTCCTGGAGGTGAGGCGAGACCGTGAGGGTGGGGAGCGGCAGCGCGTAGACCGCCTCGATCGCCGCGCGGTGCGCGGCCAAGTGCTCGAGCCCCCCTTCGTAGCCCTGGCAGAAGTGGGCGACGGGGCCGACGTCGAGGGCGCGCGCCTCCGCGACCGTCGTCCAGTAGGTGGCAATCACCAGGTCCTGCGCCGCCAGGCGCGGCGGCGCCGCCGAGGTGTCCTGATAGGCGGCGTCGATCTCGATCCAGTCCGGTCGGGGGCCGTGGGCCAGCACCGACAGCTCGTGCCCGTGCTCGCGCAGCAGCGCCGCGTGCTGGAAGACGACCTTGTTGCCGCCGTTGAGCTCGGGAAACGGCAGGACGTAGGCGATGCGCACTCAGGCGTCCTCGACGGACCAGCGGGCGAGCTCGCGCCCGGCGTCGTCGGTGAGCTGAGCGACCAGCGGCTCGCCGGCCGCGCGCTCGCGCACTTCCGCCGGCAGCGTCCAGCCGGTGTGCCAGGCGGCCAGCCGCTCGGCGGCGGCCGGGAAGCCGGCCGGGTTGGGAGAGACCTCGACCCAGCAGGGCTGCGGCAGCCCGCCCGGCGGCGCCGCGGCTGGGACGGCCGGCGCGCCGCGCGGCAGGCGGCGGTCGAGCGCCGCGAGCGTCCAGGCGAACGGGGCGCCGTAATGGCGGCGGCGGAAGCGGCGCGCCGACTCCTCGAACCAGGCGCCGGCGCGCGGCTCGCGCGCGGCGCTCCGCCCGACGAGGTGGACGGCCTCGGCCGCCGGCACGTGCTCGGCGCGCAGGCCCAGGCGGGCGGCACGCAACAGCCAGTCCGTCTCCTCGAAGTAGAGGCGGAAAGCGGGATCGAATGGCCCCGTCCGCTCCCAGGCGTCCCGGCGCACGGCGAGGAGGCTCCCGGAGAGCGCGTGGCTCGGCAAGGGGTCCCGCGCCAGCCAGTGGCGGCGCGCGTGCCGCCGCCAGCGCCGCCGCGCCCGCGCCGCCCAGCGCTGGCCGCGCGCCGCGAGCATCGCCCACAGCTCGTCGCGGCGCCGGCGCGGCTCGGCCGGCGGCAGCAACAGCCGCCGCCCGCGGTCCCAGAAAAAGCGCGGTCCGGCGATCGCCGCTCCGGCGTGCAGCCGCGCCAGCAGTGCCGGCACGCAGCCGGGGAGCGCCAGCACGTCCGGGTTCATCAGCAGCAAGGCGTCCGCGCGCGCCCGCGCCACGCCCAGATTGACGCCGCCGGCGTAGCCCAGGTTCTCGCCCGGGTCGAGGCGCTCGACCCCGAGACCGGCGAGCAGCTCGCGCTCGCCGGCGTCGCTGCCGTTGTCCACCAGCAGCCACTCGGTCTCGACGCCGGTCCCCGCCAGGTCGGCGCGCAGCGCCGCCACCGCGGCGCGGGCCAGCTCCGCCGCGTGGTAGTGGACGAGGACGACGGCGAGGCGCATGGACGGGGATCGAGGGCGGGCCCGCCCGGCGGCCGAGCTCTCAGGCCGGCCGGGTGAGAGCGAAGGTGCAGCCGCGGCAGATGAAGTCCTGGGGCGCCTCCTCCAGGCCGTAGACCCAACGGCGGAGCCGCGCCATCTCCGGGCCGCGCAGCACCTCGGCGACGCTGCTCTGCGTCAGGTCGCCGACGACGTAGCGCTCGTCGTAGTCCTCGCAGCAGAGGACGCACTGGCCGCGCGGCGTGATGTGCAGGTGCTGCAGCGGCCGCGAGCCGATGTTGTCGCAGCCGCAGAGGCGGCGGCCGTCGCGCGCCGGCCGGGCGCCGATCTGCATGTAGCCGGCGCGGTCCATGACCTCGTAGGACTTGACGTCGAAGCGGCTGCCCGCGAAGCGCTCGCGGATCTCCTCGTAGTCGCGGCGGTGATTCGCGTCGCCCGTGCCGAGGACCACCATGTCCATCCGCTCGGCCACCGGGCGGTCCCGCATGTACTCCAGGTTCGTGAGCACCAGCTTCAGGTGGTCGCCTCCCCGGTCGTCGCGATAACGGTCGCGGTCGACGGTCGAGAGGTTGACCGAGAGATAGCGCAGGCCCCCCATAGCGACGATCGCGTCCACGCGCCGCGGCGTCAGCCCGGTGGCGTTGGTGAGCACGGCCGGCGGCAGCCCGGCCTCCTTGATGGTCCGCACCTGCTCGACGAACCGCTTGTCGAGGGTGGGCTCGTTGTAGTTGATCATGAAGACGCCGTCGATCGTCTCGCGGAAGGCCGCCAGCTCCCCCACGATCCGCTCGTACAGCTCGGTCGGCATGAAGTAGTCCTCGCGCGGCGCGACCGACACCGGGCAGAAGTAGCAGGTCTGGTTGCAGACCGTGTGCGCTTCGAGCGAGACGTACTTCAAGAGGAAGCGGCTGGAGGGGTCCTCGGCGGCCGGCAACAGCCAACCGCCGGCGGCGAGGAGCTCGCGCTCCCCCGCCGGCAGCTCGGCGAGCTCGGCGCCGCCGGCGACGAGCCGCGCCAGCGCAGCGAAGCCGGCCTCGCCGCTCGTCAGCATGCGGTCGGTGAGCGGGTCGTAGATCCGCTCGGGGCCGAGGTGAAGGAAGGGGTTGAGGCACAGCCCGGCGGTCCCGCGCGCCGCGGCGCGCGCCTCGCGGGGAGCCAGGACCGGCAGGAGGTCGGTGCTCATGTCGGGATCAGGCCCGCGCTACCGCCCAGGTCGCGGGTTGGCGGGAGGGGGCGTCGACCTCCCAGGAGTGTTCCAGGCGGACCAGGCCGACGGTGTAGGAGGGCCCTTCCACGGCCAGCGCGGCGCGCAGCGCCCGCCGGTCGTAGATGTGCAGCCCCTCGGCATCCAGGAGGAAAATATACAGCGTGAACTGACCCTTGACGATCGGCAGGCGCGGCACGCGCAGCCGGACATGGTGCCGGTGCCCGCCGCGTGCCGCCGGCAGCCCGCTCTGCAGCGTGCCGAAGGCCGCGACCTCGACCTCGTCGAGCCGGTTGAGCCCGACGGCCAGGTGGAAGCCGAGCTCGGGCTCCTCGCTCTCCCACTCGACCTCGAGGTCGAGCGGGTCGTCGCAGTGGACGAGGCGCGGCAGCGTCTCGGAGCCGCCGAGCCGCACCGCGGTGATACGCGCCGCGCCGGGGAGCGCCTCCTCGGCGACGGCGGCGGGGACCGTCGCGGCGTCCGGTGCGCTCTTCTCGAGCAGGTAGTCCTCGTAGCGCCGCACCACCGCGTTGGCCTCGCCGAGCGCCGCCACCCGACCCTGCTTGAGCCACAGGGCGCGGCGGCAGAAGGCGGTGACGTAATACATCGCGTGCGAGCAGAAGAGCAGCGTGCCGCCGCCGGCGAGGAAGGCGAGGAGCCGGTCGATGCACTTCTTCTGGAAGTAGCCGTCCCCGACCGACAGCGCCTCGTCCACGATCAGCACGTCGGGCTCGACCTGGGTGGCGATCGAGAAGCCCAGGCGCATCGCCATGCCGGTCGAGTAGGCCTTGACCGGCTGGTCGAGGAAGGGCCCCAGCTCGCTGAAGGCCTCGATCGCCGGCATCTTCTCGCGCAGCTCCCGCTCGCTCAGCCCCAGCATGGCGGCGTTGAGGACGACGTTCTGGCGCCCGGTCAGCTCGGGGTGGAAAGCCGAGCCGAGCTCGAGGATCGAGGCCACCTTCCCTTCGACCGCCACCCGACCGGCGGTCGGCGCCGTGATCCCGGCCAGCATCTTGAGCAGCGTGCTCTTGCCGGCGCCGTTCTCGCCGATGATGCCGATCCCCTCCCCCTTCGCTACCGTGAAGCTGACGTCGGCGAGCGCCGCGAAGTCGCGATGGCGCGGGCGCCGCGAGACCGCCTCGCGCAGGCGGTCCAACGGGGTCGCGTAGACGTGGTAGGTCTTGCCCAGCCCCTCGGCGATGACGGCGTCGGCGCTCATCGGACGTTGATTGTACGGCCCGGACCCGGGGCGGCGTTGGGGGCGAGAGGCCGCTGAAAGCGCGACGGGCCGCCGGAGGGTGGTCCGGCGGCCCGATCGCGGACGGCGGGGACGAGGATCAGCGCGTCTCGCCGAGGATGTAGGCCGGGTCGTTGGTCGAGTCGTTGATCACCTGGGCGCCGGCCAGGATCTTCCCCGCCTTCACCTTGACCTCGACGCTGAACCCGTTGGCCAGGCCGCCGGCCGGCAGCGGGTGGGCGCCGGGGTTGATCTGCCGCAGCTTGCCCGGGCCGAGCTGCAGGTTGGCGATGGTCTGGATCGTATCGCCGTCCAGCTCGCGATAGACCAGGTCGTAGAGCGCGAAGTCGGTGCCCGCGTTGAAGAGCGACACCGTCGAGCGGTACTGGCCGCTCTCCTGCCGCAGCCCGATCAGGTGCTGCGACTGGCCCGCCGCGGCCCCGGCCTCGAGCGCCCGGGCGGCCATCGACTGGCCGAACCGCTTGCCGGGGTTGGCGTTGTCGTAGACCTCGGCGAGGATCGTCGGATAGACCCCGCTCGGGCTGTCGCTCTCGAAGGTCAGGACGCCGACCGTATTGCTGAGCCCCCAGAGCGTCTGCAGCACGTTCTCGATCCGCTTGGTCTCCCGCGGCTGCAGGGTGACGGGTACCGTGTCGTAGGCCGGCGGCGTAGTGCCGACAGCGCGGAAGGTGACGTCGGTGATCACCACCTGGTCGCTGCTGTTGCCCAACACGACGTCGGTCTGCCAGACGCTGTTGTTGAGCCCCTTGGTGCCGAAGACGCCCACCAGGTGCACCAACGGCTGGTTCGCCTTGGCGCCGCCGACGTACGACGGGTCGGCAGACTGCACGCGCACGTTGGCGCCATACGGGAAGAGCTGGGCGCCGGCGACCGTCTGCACCTCGACGCGGTAGTCGTCGAGGTCGTTGATCCCCCAGTTGGCGGCGAGCGCCTTGGACTGGAACTGCTGCTGGCCGAAGCGCGCCAGCACGATGTCCTCGGTCTCGCCCACCTTCTGCCCCAGCTTGTCGAAGAACCTCAGCCTGTAGGTCGCCGGGGCGTCGTTTGGATTGCTCACGCCGACGTAGGCCAGCTTCTCGGTGGTGGCGTTGAGCCCCACCAGGTGGTCGAGCCTCTCGCCCAGAGTCGCGGCCTCGGTAGCGGCGCTCACCGTGGATCCGGAAACGGCCTGGCCGAACTTGCCGCCGTCCTGGGTGGTGCTGTTGAAGGAGGTGATGATCGGCGCCGGGCCGTCCCCTTCGGTGACCACGGTGATGAAGCCGGTGACGTTCTCCTTGTGGAAGAGCTCGCTGATCACGTCGCCGTAGAACAGCGTCTCGTGCGGCTTGATGGTGAGCGCCGCGGTCGCCGGGTTGGGGCTCGGGGTGCCGCGCTCGCGGAGCGTGACCACGACCGGCAGGTCGGCCTCGCCCGGGTTGTGCAAATAGAGGTCGCTCGACTGCACGAGGACGCCGCGCGTCTGTGCGATCCAGGGCAGGACGACGGACTTCTTCTTCGGGATCGGGGCGCCGGTGACCACGATGCTGCGAGTGACCGCCGCGGTGGTCGTACCGTTCGAGGCCGTGTAGGTCATCGTGAACGGCCCCGGGGCGGTCCAGGCATGGGAGACGGCGGCCCCCGTCCCCGTGGTGCCGTCGCCGAAGTCCCACGTGTGCTGCGTGGCTCCCGCGGTGGTGCCCGTGAAGTCCACCTTCTGGCCCGTCTGGACCGGGCAGTAGACGATCCCGAACTCCTCGGTGCACGAAACGCTGGTGCTGAACGTGGCCAGGAAGCTCGGACCGGCAACGGTCACGTTCTTCGTGATCGTGTCGCTCGGGCAGCTCGCGGAGAGACATCCGAGCTGCGACACGCTCAGCTTGACCGGGTAGGTGCCCGGCTGGGTGAAGGTGTGCGTGACCACCTTCTCGATCGCGGTCTTGCCCGGGAGCTCCCAGTAGTAGGCCAGGTTCGCACCCGTCGAGGGGCCGGCGTCGAAGGTCACCGGCGTCCCCGGTGCGGGCGCCGCCGGGCTGAAGGTGAAGTTGGCTTTCAAGGTGCTGCCACCGCCGCCACCACCGCCACCACCAGGCTCGCTGATCGAGACGCTCCTGCTCCCCTGGGTGCTGCCGCAGGCGCTGTTCTGCGCCGTGACCGTCTTGCTCCCCACCGAAGGGAACGAGACGCTGATCTGGTTGTCGGTGTCCGCCACGCTCACTCCGGTCACCGACCAGCTCCAACCATTCGCCGCCACCGAGCAGTTGGAGGCCGAGGCGGTGAAGGTCATGGACTGGTTGGGCTGCCCGGACGCTGGCCCCGCGACGTTGATCGAGGGGGGCGACGGGTTGGCGACCACGATGTTCGGGTGCGTCTTGTCCTTCGACTCGCTGCCGCGGGTGATCGTCAGAGTGGGCGTGAACGTGCTCACGGTGTTGTAGGTGTGGGTAAGTCCCACGGGCGAGCCGGGCCCCGAGCTGGTCGAGCCGTCTCCCCACACCACGCTCCAGCTCGTCGGATTGCCACTGGTCACGACGGTGAAGGGGACCGGCTGCCCCTTGTCGACGAGACAGGCGCCGCCGACGCAGTTCGCCCCTGCCGCCTGGAAGGTGACGATCAGGAGCGGCGCGACCTGCGTGATGATGACCGGCTCGGCGTTGCTGGTGATCGGCTCCTCGACACAGTTGTCGATCGTGACGGTCACGTCGTAGGTGCCGGTCGCCTTGTAGACGTACTTCCCGACCGGTCCGACAGCCGGGTTGGTCGAGCTGCAACGGCCGCCAGCGATCTCCGTGAAGCCGGCCCCGCAGTCGCCGGCGCCGGCGTCACCGAAGTCCCAGATCCACTCGGTCGCGCCCTGCTCCTTGCCGGCGATCGTCAGTTGGACGGAGCCGTGGTCGACGCTCTGCTCCGTCGGCTTCGCGTCGCCGGTGAACTGGAGGTCAGGCAGCCCCAGGACCTCGACGGTGACGTCGTCACCCGCGGGCGGCCCGGTGCCGGTGATGGTGACCGCCGCGGTGTAGGTCCCGGGCAGCGTGTCGGAGGGGATGTTCCAGGCGATCGGGTTGGTGTTCGCCGACGTGAAGCCCGGTGTCGGATCGGGTCCTGTCACCGTCCACGCATAGGTCAGCGGCGGCTTGCCGGTGACGGTGTTCGCCGTCAGGGTGACGGTCTGGCAGACCAGGACCGGGTTCGGCGAGGCCGAAACATTCGCCAGCGCCGGCGCCGGGTCGAGGACCTGGATCGCTGCCGGCACCACCGTGGCGCCGGGGCAGCCCGTGTTGGTGGCGCTCACCGTCTTGGTCCCGAGGGCGCTCCAGGTGAGGTTCGCCGTGGCCGAAAGGCCGGCGCCCGTGCCCCCGTCCGTGCTCCAGCCCCAGCCGCCGGGGTCCGGCGTGCAGGCGAGCGCGGTGGCCGTGAAGGCGGCCGCGGTGTCGAGGTACCCGTTGGCCGGCCCGGTGACCGTGATCGTCGGGTCGACGTCCGTCAATTGGTGGACGTCGAACAGCGTCCACGCGGCGCGGTAGAAGTGCGTGCCGTTGACCTTGCCGACGCGCGGGTGGACCCGGTTGAAGCCCGTGCTGCGCGTCGGGTAGTAGTGGCTCCAGTAGCCGACCTGCTTGCCGCCGATCACCTCGGTGTGGGGCGGGGTGATCTCCTCGGGGCCGCCGCTGGTGAGGTGCGAAAGGTCGTAGATCCACTCGCCCTGCACCTCTTCGATGCACCCGTGCTCGGTGCCGACGTACAGGTAGCCCGTGCCGTCGCCGCCCTGCGAATAGGTGAGCCAGCGCACGAACGGCTTGAGCGTAGCGGGCCAGGCGGAAGCCCAGAGCTGGGGAGGGTTCGAGCAGCCCCCGTCGAGGCAGCCGGTGATCTCGTGGATGCGCGCGTTGCCGTTGACCTGTTGGACGGCGAGGAACTGCCGCCCTCCCTGCTCCCACGCGGCGACGCCGTGCAAGGCCTGGGTCGAGAAGACGCGGCCAAGGTCGACTGGCGAGCTTGGGTTGGTCACCTCCCACAGCTTCACTCCCGCCGAGTAGCCGAAGCCGCCGGTGGCCACGACGAAGGTGCGGCCGGCGGCGGTGGTGAAGCCGTCCACGAACTGGAACCCGTCCGCGGGGCCGAGGCGCTGTTTGAAGACGCCGCACGAGGTGCTGGCGGAGCTGTCCTCCTTGCAGCCGGCGGCGGAGCCGTAGCGCTCCTTGGCGGCGCTGAGGTCGTACATCAGGAGCCCCTGCTGGGGCGCCCCGACGCCATTGGAGGCGGCGAAGGCGTAGTGGCGGCCGCCCAGGGTGGTGGAGAAGACCCCGTAGGCGGTGCGCCCGGTGTCCTGGTAGAGGATCTTCGGGGCCGACTTGTTGGTGGTGTCCCAGACGGCCAGGCCGAAGGGCGCGATCCCGGACAGGGCCACGAGGTTCGAATTGCCCGGCGGCGCGTCGATGTCCCACATCAGCCAGCGCTGCTCCTGGTAGCCGATGTTCTCGAGGAACTCCCCTTTCCCCTGGTCCCGGGTGGCGCGCAGCTTGGGGTCGGCGGCGTTCTCGCCGGTGGCGTCCCAGACGTGGAGGCCGAAGGCGTAGGAGGTGAAGACGTATCCCCCTTCGACGTCGAGCGACGAGAAGAGCGGGTGCTTCCAGTCGGTGGTCTGGTTGCCGCCGACGTACTCCGTGGTGTCCCGATCGCCGGGGACGCTTACAACATCGGTGGGCTGCAGCCTCCCCCAGAACGGGGCGGGAACGCCGACCGCTCCGGTGTTCGCGGGGCAGGCGGCCTGGGCCGCGGGGATGCCGACGGTGGCGAACCCGAGGGCGCAAAGGCTCACCAGGAGGCTGCTCGAGAAGTGATTTCTGCTGACCAAAGGAAGCTCCTCCCTACGTCTGTGCCTCATCGGGCGGGTCAACCAGAAGCTGTGTCCGTCTGTTCCGGGCCGCTATGCTACACCAACATGCCGCGCAATGCAGCCCCCAGAAAACGCGAAGGGGTGGGCCGGCCGTGGCCGACCCACCCTCTCCGCATCCTCCCGGCCGAGGCCCCGAAGGCCCCGACCGGGATCATGACGACAGAACGACTTGAGAACTACTTGACGTCGCCGACGGTTAACCCGGCGGCAGGATGGTGGCGAGGTCGTCCTCGCAGACGCTGTCGAGCTGCACGGCGTCGAAGCCGACGCTGTACCGGCCCTCGGCGCTCATGACCGCCGTCACCCAGGCCTGCGACTCTCCGCTCGGCGCCGACGTCAGGTCCAGGTCCAGGAACATCCAGCCGAAGTCGAAGCTCGGATCCAGGCTCTGGCTCCCCGGAACCGCCGAGACCTCGACGTTGTAGCGGCCCGTCTCGATCGGGAAGCAGGTCTGCTGACCACCCGTCGGCGGCGAGACGTCGGACTCCAGGAAGCACAGCTCCTCGGAGTTCTCCTCCTCGTCGAAGGCCACCACCAGGTCCTGGTTCAGCGGATACCAGGCAAAGTCGTTCTCCGCCGGGCACGCGCCGCCGACGATGTCCGTCGAGCGCGAGTCGCGCCAGACGATGTAGTCGGTGCCGCCGTCGAACAGGCCGCCCGTGATGTAGCGCACCGCGAACTGCGAAGCGAGACCCTCACGCTCGTCCACGCCGGGTGATGCGGTCACGTAGCGCGAGTAGAAGGTGAAGGGACTGGCCTGGCCGGTGAACGGGCAGTGGCCGGCGCCGTTGCCGACGTAGCCGTCGTAGCCGTTGCCCGGGGTGCAGGCTTCGATGTGGACCAGCGTCTCGCCCTGGGCGAAGTTCTCACCCGGCTCGACGTAGAAGTAGTCGCCCCAGAGGATGTTGCGGAAGTCGACCACGTCGGTGAAGTAGGGGACGCCCCGCGTCGGGAAGTCGAGGTTGCAGATGCTCACCGAGTCCACCGTCACGTAGCCGCGGGCGATGTTGTCGCCGTAATCGACGCCGACGCAGTTGGCCAACGACGAGGCGTGGCCGGTGAGCGCCGGCTTCAGATGGCCGTTGACGAAGGCGGAGCTCAGCGGGCCGTAGACCCCGGCGCAGGGGCCGAATGCGCTCGGGCTTAGAATCGGGGCTGCCGGCGCGGGCGGCCATGGCAATGGCGGATCCAGAGGATCACCGAGGACCGTGCCTGTCGGGTCACCATTGGGGCTGAAGGGATCGGCGGGCGTCGAGCCTCCAGGCTCGCCCGGCTCGGTCTGCGTCTGCGGCAGGATGCCGTTGACGATGTCGCGCATGTTCATCGTCTGGACGTCGTAGCCGGTGAGGTAAACGTCGAAGTCGAGCACCGGCACCGACAGGTCGGTCCACACGGTGACGTGCGCGATGGCGGGGGCCGCCGACGCGTTGTTGACGGAGAACAGCGTGGTGACGCCGTTCGGGCTGTTGAGGTCGACCTCGAAGTACGGTAGCAGCAGGGTCGCCGCCGGCACGTCATCGATCGTGCAGATCTCGGCGACCGCCTGCCCGCCCAGAGCCAGCAGGCTCACGAGGGCGAGACACGTAACGATCTTTTTGGACATGGAGACTGTCTCCTTACTCGGATTCGCGGTTCAGTGTTGCCTCTGGCATGCCGGAGGCACGAATTTGCATCCCTCGGACTCCAATCGCAGGCTTGCGCCTGCCCCTCCTCACAGTTAGTCGACCCAGTCGACCGAGAACATCACCTCCCGTTCAAAGTTTTAGGGACTGCCAGAGTTTCGTTCCACGGATCGGCAACGCCGAACCGCCTAGTCGCATCAGAATATGCTTGCGCAGCCTACTGTCCCCCGCTTCGTGCTGTCAAGGGGTGGCCAAAACGGCAAAGGGCGGGCCGGCCCGCCGCCGACCCACCCCCTTGCTCCGACCTGCTCCCTCGACGCCCTTAGTCCTCCAGTAGGATGAGGTCCTCGCAGACGCTGTCGAGCTGCACGGCGTCGAAGCCGACGCTGTAGCGGCCCTCGGCGCTCATCACCGCCGTCACCCAAGCCTGCGACTCCACCACCGACGTCAGGTCCAGGTCCAGGAACATCCAACCGAAGTCGAAGCTCGGATCCAGGCTCTGGCTCCCCGGAACCGCCGAGACCTCGACGTTGTAGCGGCCCGTCTCGATCGGGAAGCAGGTCTGCTGTCCGCCCGTCGGCGGCGAGACGTCGGATTCCAGGAAGCACAGCTCCTCGGAGTTCTCCTCCTCGTCGAAGGCCACCACCAGGTCCTGGTTCAACGGATACCAGGCAAAGTCGTTCTCCGCCGGGCACGCGCCGCCGATGATGTCGGTCGAACGCGAGTCGCGCCAGACGATGTAGTCGGTGCCGCCGTCGAACAGGCCGCCCGTGATGTAGCGCACCGCGAACTGCGAGGCCAGGCCCTCTCGCTGGTCGGTGCCGAGGTTCGAGACGTAGCGTGAGTAGAAGGTGAAGTCGCCGGGCCCGAACGGACAGTGGCCGGCGCCGTTGCCGACGAAGCCGATGTAGCCGTTGCCCGGCTGGCAGGCCTCGATGTGGACCAGCGTCTCCCCCTGGGCGAAGTTCTCGCCCGGCTCGACATAGAAGTAGTCGCCCCAGAGGACGTTCTGGAAGGTGGCGACGCCGGTGAAGTAGGGGACGCCCAGCGACGGGAAGTCGAGGTTGCATGTCGACACCGTGTCCACCGTGACGTAGCCGCGGGCAATGTTGTCGCCGTAGTCGACGCCGACGCAGTTGCTCAGCGACGACGCGTTGCCGGTGAGGGCCGGCTTCAGGTGACCGTTGACGAAGGAGCCGCTGAGCGGCGCGTACGCCCCCCCCAGCGCGTCCAGGCAGGGACCCGTGGTGCCCGGGAAGTTGATGTCCTGCGAAAGGGGACCCTTCGGGCTCACGTCATCTGGCGGCGCGACGAAGTTATCAGCGCCGCTGTCGGCGGTGAACGGCAGGATGCCGTTGACGATGTCGCGCATGTTCATCGTCTGCACGTCGAAGCCGGTGAGGTAGATGTCGAAGTCGAGCACCGGCACCGACAGGTCGGTCCACACCGTGACGTGGGCCAATATCGCCGTTGCCGACGCGTTGTTGACCGAGAACAGCGTGGTGACGCCGTTGGTGCTGTTCAAGTCCACTTCGAAGTACGGCAGCAACAGGGTCGCGGCGGGCACGTCGTCGATCGTGCAGATCTCGGCGTTCGCCGTTCCCCCCAGGACCAGCGCGCTCAGCAACGCCAGACAGACGGCAATCTTCTTCAGCATTTGGACGATCTCCCTTGGTCCGAATGGACCGAGAACAGCACCTAGCGTTCGGTCTCGGTAAAGCCGGCGCAACCTACTTGCCCGGTCGCGCGCTGTCAAGCGACGGCCGCCAAAACGCGAAGGGGCGGGCCGGCGCACGGCCGACCCGCCCCCGCGATTCAACGTCCCCGCTCGTGGCTGCCTACTGCACCAACAAACCGAGGCTCTCGCAGACGCTGTCGAGCTGGACGGCGTCGAAGCCGACCGAGTACCGGCCCTCGGCGCTCATGATCGCCGTCACCCAAGCCTGCGACTCCCCGGTCGGCGCCGAGGTCAGGTCCAGGTCCAGGAACATCCAGCCGAAGTCGAAGCTCGGATCCAGGCTCTGGCTCCCCGGCACCGCCGAGACCTCGACGTTGTAGCGGCCGGTCTCGATCGGGAAGCAGGTCTGCTGACCACCCGTCGGCGGCGAGACGTCGGACTCGAGGAAGCACAGCTCCTCCGAGTTCTCCTCCTCGTCGAAGGCCACCACCAGGTCCTGGTTCAACGGGTACCAGGCGAAGTCGTTCTCCGCCGGGCACGAGCCACCGATGATGTCGGTCGAGCGCGAGTCGCGCCAGACGATGTAGTCGGTGCCGCCGTCGAACAGGCCGCCCGTGATGTAGCGGACCGCAAACTGCGAGGCCAGGCCCTCGCGCTGGTCGGTGCCGAGGTTCGACACGTAGCGCGAGTAGAAGGTGAAGTCGCCGGGCCCGAACGGGCAGTGGCCGGCGCCGTTGCCGACGAAGCCGATGTAGGGGGGAGCCCCGCCCGAGCAGGCCTCGATGTGGACCAGCGTCTCGCCCTGGGCGAAGTTCTCGCCCGGCTCGACGTAGAAGTAGTCGCCCCAGAGCAAGTTGCGGAAGTCGGCGACGCCGGTGAAGTAGGGGACGCCCAGCGACGGGAAGTCGAGGTTGCACGTCGTCACCGTGTCCACCGTGACGTAGCCGCGGGCGATGTTGTCGCCGTAGTCGACGCCGACGCAGTTGCTCAGAGACGAGGCGTGGCCCGTCAGGGCCGGCTTCAAGTGGCCCTCGACGAAGGAGGCGCTGAGCGGTCCGTACGCTCCTCCCGCCGAGTCCAGGCAGGGACCCGTCGTATTCGGGAAGTTGATGTCCTGCGACAGGGGACCCTGCGGGCTGTCGTCGTCTTGGCCGTCCTGAATATCGGCGCCGTTATCGGCGGTGAACGGCAGGATGCCGTTGACGATGTCGCGCATGTTCATCGTCTGGACGTCGAAGCCGGTGAGATAGATGTCGAAGTCGAGCACCGGCACCGACAGGTCGGTCCACACCGTGACGTGGGCGACCGCCGCCGACGCCGACGCGTTGTTGACCGAAAACAGCGTGGTGACGCCGTTGGTGCTGTTCAAGTCGACTTCGAAGTACGGCAACAGCAGGGTCGCCGCGGGCACGTCGTCGATCGTGCAGATCTCGGCGTGCGCCGCTCCCCCCAGGGCCAGTGCGCTCAGCAGCGCCAGACAGACGGCAATCTTCTTCATTAGATGCTCTCCCCCTTTATTCGACTCCCATCGGAGCCGCGGTCACGTGGACGGGGGAGTATAGACGACAATCGATGCAGCGCCGCGCCCTGTCGACAATTCATTTCGCCGCGGCCGTCCAGGCCTCCAGCGACCCCTCGCTCGGGCAGGTCTTTGCCGCCGCGACGTCGAAGATCTGCTCGCTCCCCGGCTCGCCGGCGAAGCCCATGACCACGAACGCGCGCCCGCCGCCGAGGCTCGCCACTCCCACCTCGTATCCCTGGCACTGCGGCTCGGTGGGCGCGAGCTCGGCGCTCGCTTCACGCACGAAGGCGCCGTTGGCGGTGCCGAGCAGGACCCAGCGCTCCCCCGAGCTGGTCAGCGCCACCAGGTCCTGCCGGCCGTCCCCGTCGATGTCGCCGGCGGTGAGCGCCGTGACCCCCCCGAGGTACCCCTTCTCCGCCGCCACGGCCGTCCGGCGCCAGCTCCCGTTTTCGTGCTCGACGAGGTCGATCCCCGTCCAGGACTCCTTGCTGCCGCCGCCGCTGGCGACGTAGCCGAGGAGGAGCTCGTCGCGGCCGTCACCGTCGAGGTCCGCCGCGTGAACGGCGGCGTAGACCCCCGGCCGGGCGAGGTCGCCCAGCGAGACCTCCTCCCAGCTCCCGTCCGCCTTGCCGAGCTGCACGATCTTGGTCGCGCCCTTGACCCGCGAGGCGATGGCGAAATCGGCGAGTCCGTCGCCGTTGAAGTCGCCCACCGCCAGACCGTCGCCGAAGAGGCGATCGCGTCCGGTCCCCTGGTCGTAGCGTTCCCACTTGCCGCCGCCACCATTGAGGAACAGGATCGCGCCGCGGGCGCCATGGCGGAAGCCCGGGTGCGTTGCGGCCGGTTGGCGGACGATCCGCGGGCCTTCGCCGAGGGTCAAGAGATCGGGACGCCCGTCCCGGTTCCAGTCCACCACTTCGACCGCGCGCGACGAGTACTCGGGGACCTCCCCGACCATGCCGGGCGCCCAATAGGGCAGTCCCTCGCCCCACTGCCGGAAGGTTCCCTGGCCGTCGCCGCGCAGCACCTGCAGGCCTCGCAGGTGCACCGCCACCGCCAGGTCGAGCGCGCCGTCGCCGTCGAAGTCCGCCACCGCGACGTCGCCGTAATCCAATGGCAGGCCCTCGAAGCGCGCCTCCTGCCAGAGGCGCCATCCGCCGGCGCCGTCGCCGAGGAAGATCCTCGGCTTGCCGTCGCTCTTGCGCGGCGGCCCGTGGACGATGTCCAGGTTGCCGTCGCCGTTGATGTCCACCAGCTCGAACCCCTGGCGCCACTGGCCGCGGCCCGGCAGCCCGCGGTTGAACGGCACCAACCGGAGGCGGTCGCTGGCGCCGACCTTGAGCTCCGCCAGATCGGCGAGCAGGGCCGCCGGCGCCGAGGCCGGCGCGCGCAACGGGTTCTCGGGGAGCGACTCGGGGTTGTAGATCTTCACGACCAGAATATCTCCGCGCTCCTCGACCAGCTCGAACGCGGCGCCCGGCGGCAGCATCACCCGGTCGCCGGCGATCTTGAAGGTCGGCTTGCGCTGCACCTCCACCAGGTAGTACTCGCCCTTCTCGTCCGTGAACCAGTCCCCCTCGGGGGAGAGGACGATCTTGCCGCCGCCGGGGGCGAAGAGCTGCTGCGGGTCGGGTTTTTCCGCCTTGGCCGGCGCGGCGGGGGGAGGCTGCGAGGCGCAGGCGGCGGCCAGCAGCGCGATCCCCAGGAGCTGCGGAATGGCGCGCGACGCCGCGCTGTTCAGAGCCCGGAGGCGGAATGACATCGTCATCGGTGGCGTCTCCTTGATGGTGGTACGGAACCTGCAGAACAAGACCGTGCCAAAGTGTGCAAGAGCGATGCCGCGTAAGAACCTGGAACGACGAATGCGCCGTGAGGAAACCATGCCCGTGATCGACACTCCCGTTCATCCCCACCGCCGTCAGCGCGGCGCCATCTTGACGCTCCTGCTCGTCGTTCTGGCGGTGGCCGGACCGCTCGCCGCCGGCGAGACCGCGACGCCGCCTGCCACGGCCGCGCCGCCAGCGAGCGCCGTCCCCCTCACTGCGGTCGAGCCCACGTTCGACCTCGGAACGCTGGTCAAGGGCGACACTGTCATTCACAGCTTCGTGCTCAAGAACACCGGCAAGGAGCCGCTGACGATCGAGCGCGTCGCTCCGTCCTGCGGCTGCACAGTGGCGGAGTTCGACAAGACCATCCCGCCCGGCGGCGAAGGGAAGGTGCACGTCGATCTCGACACTATGACCCTCAACGGCCCGGGCTCGGTCACCACCGAGGTCTATGTGAAGGGACATACCCCCCCCGCGGCGGTGCTGGCGCTCAAGTTCAACGTCGTCTCGAAGCTGCTCGCCAAGCCCGGTTATGCGCGGTGGATCTACGTGCAGCACGAGCCGCAGGGCTCCATCGGCCAGACCGTCTACGCCGGCGACGGCGCCGACTTCCAGGTCCTTTCGGTCGAGTCCCCGATGCCCGCCATCACGGTCAGCTTCCGCGAGGCCAAGCCCGAGGAGCGCGTCGAGGGCTTCGCGGGCCGCCAGTGGCGGGTCGAGCCGACTCTCTCCACCACGGCGCCGGTCGGCGCGATCACCGGTTTCATCGATGTCACCACGACGCACCCGCGCCAGAAGCTGCTCCAGATCCCGGTCTCCGGCTTCGTCCGCCCCACCCTCTTCGTCGACCCCGACCGCGCCGACTTCGGGACGCTCAACCTGAGCGGGCCGCGGCACGCCGTCTTCCAGGTCCGCAACTTCGCCACGGAGGCGATCGCCCTCACCGGCGCCGAGACCGACGTGCCGGGGATCTCCGCCCAGGTCCAGCCGGTCGAGCAGGGCCGGAAGTACAAGGTCGTCCTCGTGCTCGACCCGGCGGCGATGAGGGAGGGGCCCTTCGCCGGGAAACTGCACCTCAAGACCGACAGCCCGAAGGTCCCGGCGCTGACCGTCGATTTCGCCGGCACCCTGGTCCGCCAGACCGCCGAGAAGAACGGCGCTTAGCTAGATCTCGTCGACGAAGACCGGCTTGAGGCGGCGGAAGAGGAGGGTGCCGGCGCAGGCCGCGGCCACGGTGAAGGCCGCGAGCCAGCCCAGCCCCTCCACCCGGCTGAAGCCCGGGCCCAGGAACGCCTGCCGGTAGAGCTCCACCAGGGCGACGAGCGGGTTGAGGCGCAGCCAGTCGCGGTAGGGCTCCGGCACCGCCTCCAGCGGATAGACGATCGGGGTCAGGTAGAACCAGGTCTGCAGCACCAGCCCCAGCAGCTGCGAGGTGTCGCGCAGGAAGACGTGGACCGCGGCGAAAAGCGAGCCCAGGCCCACCATCAGCCCGAGCTGCACGGGCAGGGCCACCAGCAGCAGCGGCAGGGTGGGCAGCGACAGCTCCCCCAGCCACGCCAAGATGGCGATGAAGAGCGCCGAGGTGATGAGCTGCTGCAGCAGGGAGGTGACCACCACCGCCAGCACCAGGATCTCCGGCGGGAAACGCAGCTTCTTGATCAGGTGGCCGTTGTCGGTGATCGCGGTGGTCGCCCGCACCAGTCCCTCGTGGACCGCCAGCCAGGGGAGCAGGCCGCAGAAGAGGAAGACCCCGAAGTTGCCGGTGCGCTGCCCGAGGAGCGGCGTCTTCAGCACCGCCGAGAAGACGAACGAGAAGAGGGCCAGCATCCACAGCGGCTGCAGGAACGACCAGAGCCAGCCCAGGGAGGACCCGGCGTAGCGGGCGGCGAAGTCCCGCCGGACCAGCTCACGCAGGAGGAAAAGGTGCCTTGACATTCCGGAATCCCGTTATGCCATAATCACACGATTCATGGCCACCGTGCACAAGATCCGGCAGGTGCAGCTCGTCGGTCAGAAGATCCGCAAGCTGCGAAAGGAGCACAAGCTCACCCAGACCGAGCTGTCGGCGCGTCTGGGCATCCAGCAGTCGGACCTCTCGCGCATGGAGAAGGGGGAGTACCGGGTCAGCCTCGACACTCTCTTCCGCATCCTGGCCGAGTTCCAGCTGAGCATGGGCGAGTTCTTCGACGAGCTGGCGAGCGAGACGTTCACTCCCCGCGACGCCCGCGTCGTCCAGGACTTCAAGGCCCTCCCCGACGAGGCGCAGCGCGAGGTCGAAGACTTCATCACCTTCAAGCGGCTGCAGCATCTCCGGCAGGACGAGAACTAGGGACCGGGTGAAGGCGCGCGTCGGATGAGCGGAGCGGGGAACGTGGCGGAGCTCGAGCGGCTGAGCGCGGAAGCGCGGAGCAGCCTCGAGGCCGGCCGGCTGGACGAGGCCGAGGCGCAGTTCGAGCGCCTGCTCGGGCTGGCGCAGGCAGCGGGGGACGCACCGGCGATCGATCGCGCCTTCTGCCACCACGCCGCGGTGGAGATCGAGCTCGGACGCGGGGACGCCCGCGTGCCGGAGCTGCGCCAGATCCTGATGCGCAGCGCCGACGACGAGAGCTGCTACCGCGCCGCCTACAACATCGCCCGCTCCTACGAGCTCAAGAAGGAGCACAAGAAGGCCGCCTTCTACGCCCGCATCGCCCACGACCGCGCCGAGCAGGTGGAACGGCCGGAGTGGCTCGCGTGGTCGAAAAACCTGCGCGCCAACCTCCTGCTGGCGGAGAGCTTCTTCGATCAGGCCTGCGAGCAGTACGAGGAGGCCCTGCGGCTCGCGCCGGCGGCGTCCCCGGTCTGGCGCGCCTTCATCCAGGACAACCTGGGTTACGCCCACGTGGTCCAGGGACGGCTGCAGGAAGGCTTCCGGTTGCTGTACGCGAGCCTGCGCGTCCTCCACCACCACGGCGCCTACAAGGTTTATCCCTGCCTCGACCTCTGCTACGCCCACCTCGAGGTCGGCCGTCTTCGCAGCGCCGTCAAGTACGGCCTGCAGGCGCTGGCGGCGGCCGAGGCGGCGCAGTACTCCGAGGCGATCAAGAACGCTCTCTTCCTGCTCGGTGAGGCCGCGAACCTGGCCGGCGAGCACGACCTCGCGGGCGACTACTTCGGCCGCCTGCAGCGGCGCTTCTACCCGGACGCCGGCTATCTGCCGCAGTTCCTGATGGCGATCGACGTCCGCAAGATGATCAACCTCAAGGCCTGATCCGATGCCCGCCCGCTCCACTGCCCTCCTCGCCGCCGCCGGCCTGCTCCTCGCCGGCAGCGCCGCGGCCGCCGAGCGGCAGGCCGCCCTGGGCGGCGGCGGCGAGGTCTACACGGTGGCCGCCGGCAGCTACGGCGCGCTCTTCACCGGCGGCGCCGCGGCGGCTGCGGACGACACCGTCCTGGCGCTCGACGTGGCGCGGCCGGACGCGGCGATCGAGCGGCTGCTGGTGCCGAAGACCGCCGGCGGCGAGGTCGAGGACTCGCCCGCGCTGGTCTACGAGGCAGCCTCCGATTCCCTCTTCCTGGTCTGGCGCAGCATCGTCAACCAGATCCACCCGGTGCTCTACCTCGCCAGCTTCAAGGACGGCGAATGGGGCGAGGTCATCGAGGTCGTCGGCAACCCCTTCGCGGCCAAGAGCGCGCCGCAGCTCGCGGTCACCCGCGACGAGTTCCGGTTCGCCGGCGGGGACGGGGTCGAGCGCAGCGTGCGGCGGACCGTCCTCCACCTCGTCTGGTGGGAGGCCGGCGGGGACGGCGACAAGGTCAACTACGCGCCCATCCTGCTCCTCAACGGCGCCTACGTGGGCTGGAACCCGATCTACTCCCTGGGCGGGCTCGACCGGCCGGCCGTCGAGGCGACGATCGGCGGGGTGACCGAGCAGCTCCTCCAGGCGCCGCGCGTCCAGGCCGGGCGCAACGACCACAGCGTCGTCGTCTCCTTCGCCAACCCGGCGACCGGGCGGCTGCTGGTCGTCGAGGCGAGCCTGCTGGCCGGCGAGCTGAGCGCCCTGGCCGACGGTCTTCGCGCCCACATCATCGGCGGCGGGTTCGCGATCACTGCCGGCTCCGACGTCACCGCGCTGGCGGACGTGCTGCGGGCGCACATCATCGGCGGCGGCTACCGCCTGCACCGCGGCCTCCTCACCTTCCTCGGCGACGACCTCCGCGCCCACATCATCGGCGGCGGCAAGAAGTTCGCCGTCGGCGCCAAGAGCACCCTCGCCGCAGCGGTGCGCGCCCGCGTCATCGAGGCCGGCGCCGGCGTGCTGGAGCACGGCGTGCAGGCGGCCACCGCGGCCGCCACCGCCGGCGAGCCGGCGGCCGAGCGGATCGAGGAGCTGGCCCAGGAAGGGGAGACCGCGACGGCCGGCCCCGTGCCGCTGCTGCAGCTCCGCGTCCTCGCCGACCGCCCCGCGCCGCACACCGGCGCCGCGCCGACGACGATCTACTCCTCGGTGGACGGGCGCGCCAGCCTGATCGCCTGGGTGATGGGGCCGGAGATCCGCTACATCGAGACGCAGGGGACGGGCTGGAGCCCGATCCGTCGGCTGGTCACCAGCGAGGCGTTCGGCTTCGACCAGGCCTGGAAAGTCCTCGAGCGCCGCATCCAGTCCCGCTGATCTCAGCCACCTCCGGTCATTCCACCGCGAGCGGCCCGAGCGCCGGCCGCGCCGGCAGCACCCGGCCGCCGGCGCTTTCGAGCGCCGCCGCGATCGCCTGCCGCCGCTCCGGCGGGCAGAGCAGGGCGACCGAGCCGCCGCCGCCGGCGCCGCAGGCCTTGCCGCCCCAGGCGCCGAGCGACGCGGCGAGCGCGAGCAGGCTCTCCAGCTCGGGCGTCGAGACGCCGTCGGCCAGGTGGCGGCGGTAGCTCCACTCGCGCGTCATCAGCTCCCCCACCCGCGGCAGGTCCCCCGCCTCCAGCGCCGCCGGCACCTCCGCCGCCGCCGCCGCGATGCCGGCGAAGAGCCCGATCATCTCCGGCTCGCCGTCGAGGCGGCGGCGCACCACCTGCCAGTTCTGGCCGGCCGAGAAGTGGCTGACGCCGGAGTAGACGACGAGGAGACTCTCGCCGAGCGCGTCGAGATCGGCGGCCAGCGCCCGCACCCGCTCGCCGCCGGGGACGGGCTCGATCTCCAGCGCGCCGCCGAGGAGAGCCGGGTAGTGGTCCTGGACGCCGGTGGGGAGCCCCATCAAGCGCGCTTCGAGGTCGCGCGCCAGCGCCGCCACGGCGGCCGGGGCGGACCGCGGGCGCCCGAGCCAGACCTCGGCCGCGGTGATCAGCCCGACCGCCAGGGCCGAGCTGGCGCCGAGGCCGGCGCCGCGCGGCGAGTCGCTGGCGAGCTCCGCGGCGAAAGGCGGCAGCTCGAGCGCCTCGGCGACGACGCCGGCCAGCGCCGCGGGCGAGCGCGCCAGCTCGGCGGCGGTCGCGGTCTCCACGACCTCGTCGCCCTGGCGCACGCGGTAGCTGCCGGCGCCCGGCGCCAGCGCCACGGTGGCGGCGAGGTCGATCGCCAGGTTGACGGTGCGCGCCCCGGGGTGCAGGAGGCCGAGCGGCCAGATGTCGAGCGTGCCGCCGGCCAGGTCGACGCGGCACCAGGCGCGGACGGTCGGCATCGCGGCAGGCGAGGATGGACGGGTCGGCGGCGCCCGCCCGGCCGGCTCAGCGGGCCTTGCGGGTCGCCGGCGCCGGCGCGCTCTCGGCCGGCGCCGCCGCGGCGAGCGCGTAGCCGCGATCGCCGGCCGGGTCGGGGAGGAGCCGCGGCGCCACGCCGCTCGCCATCGCCTCGCGCAGCTCGTCGCGGTAGGCGCGGAAGGAGGCGAGCTTGGCCGAGGGGATCGGCTCGTCGCGCACGCTCTTGAGCGACAGCGGGTCGATCCAGCGGTTGTGATGCTGCACCCGGTAGTCGAGGTGCGGGCCGGTGGCGAGGCCGGTCGAGCCGACGTAGCCGATGACGTCCCCCTGCCGCACCCGCGCCCCGGCGCGGATCCCCTTGGCGAAACGCGAGAGGTGGAGGTAGGCCGTCAGGTAACCCTGGGCGTGCCGCACCTTGACGACTTTGCCGCCGCCGCGGTCCCAGCCCGCCGAGGCGACCACGCCGTTGGCGGTCACCCGCGCCGGCGTCCCCGTCGGCGCGCCGTAGTCGACGCCGTAGTGCGGCCGGTACTGCTTGAGGACGGGGTGGAAGCGGCGGTGGGAGAAGCGGGAGGTGATGTTGGAGTAGCGCATCGGCGAGCGCAGGAACATCTTCTTGAGCGGCCGTCCCTCGCCGTCGTAGAAGACGCCGCCCTCGTTCCAGCGGTAGGCCTCGTGGCGGCGGCCGCGGCTCTCCAGGGCGACGGCGTAGACGGTGCCGATCGAGTCGACCTCGCCTTCGAGGCGGATCTCCTCGTAGAGCACCTCGAAGCCATCGCCGGCGCGCAGGTCGCGCGTGAAGTCGAGGTCCCACTGCAGGATGTCGGCCATCTTGTACGCCAGCTCGGCGGGGCCGCCGGCGGCGCGGATCGAGGCGTCGAGCGAGCCGTGCAGCTTGCCGGAGAGGGCGCGCAGCTCCATCGTCCGCTTGAACGGCTGCCAGTACGAGCTCCACCCCTGCGCCGCCCGGCTCATCCCCACGCGCCCGCTCCCCTCGAGCGTCAGCTCGAAGGAGGCGAGGCTCGAATCGGGGTTGAAGAAGGCGGAGTAGCGGTTGCCGGCGCGCAGCTGCCGGAGGTCGACGTGGGCGGCCAGGGCGTTGGTGGCGTGGCGGGCCTCGGCCGTCTCCAGCCCGAGCTTCGCGAACACCTCCGAGACCGTCTCCCCGCGCAGCAGCGTGAACTCCACCGGCACCCGCGCGCGGTCGAGCAGCGGGCTCGCCGCGTCGGGCAGCGTCACGCTCTCGGCCAGGATCTCGTTGAAGCGGGGGGCGGGGAGGAGGGGGAAGGGGGAGCGGCTGTAGGCCTCGAGGCTCTCGGTGGTCAGTGCCAGGCCCGCCGCCAGGAGCGCCAGGACCGCGGGACAGGCGAGGCGCAGGGCGCGGGAGCCGAGCTTGACCTTCCGTTGCAGCATGCGGCGCAACCTCCCCCAGTATGTGACCCGAAGCGAAGACCTAGGTGTTGACCGGCGGAAGCTAGCACAGGAGGGTTAAGCCCCACAACCCTCAGGGGTTGAGGGTTGCCGCAGGCTTGAGGGGGCGCGCAGGCGGGACCGCGGCGCCTACTGCGACGCGTTACGCGCCCTACTGAAGAGCGCCGGCGATGACGCTGTCCGGGTCGTCGGGCAGCTTGCCGCGGAAGGCCACCTGGCCGTTCTTGAGGATCAGCAGACCGGGGAGGGTGGCCACCGTGTACTGCTTCGAGAAGGCGCCGTCCTGGTCGAGGTAGGTCGGCACCGCCAGCTGCTTGCCGGCGAGGAAGCCCTCGACCGCCGCGCGGTCCTCCTGGAAGTTGACCGTGACGACGCGCGCCTGGCCGCCCCAGCGCTGGGCGATGGGGTTGACCCGAGCGACGATGTCGCGAGACTTGGGGGACCACGACGCCCAGACGACGACGATGGTCGTCCCCTGCGCGAGGTCGGCGTCGGAGAGCCGCTCGCCGCCCAGCCCGGTGAGCCGCACGCCCTGCGCCGCGGCCGGAGGCGCGGCGGCCAGGAGCGCCGCCAGCGCCAGCGCGCAGGCCGCTGCGCCGCGGCCAAGGCCGTTGAAGGTCGTCGCACGATGCATGGTGGGGTTCTCCGCTAGACGGAGCGCTCGAGGCCGCCCCGGTGGGGCATGTCGGTCAGGATGCGGAGGCGCAGGCGGTCGGGGGCGTTGCAGCGCACGCTCTCGCGGACCAACAGGAGGAGCTTGCGGGTGTAGTCGACCTGCCGCGAGCAGGTGCCGCAGCCGTCCACGTGGCTGCGGAACGGGGCGAGGAGCGCCTGGTCCAGCTCGTTGTCGAAGAACAGGTAGATCGAGTCTCCGACCACTTTACAGTCCATCATCTCCTCCGCGGAGCCTGGGGTGTTCCTTTGGATGGGACGTCATTGTCAGCCGTGGGAATCAACTCTCCGACCCGAGGCGAAAATTTCCGCGGCCGTCCCCTCACTCCGCGACGGCCGCCTTGCGGCTGCGCATCTTGGTCGGCTCGACCCCCTCGCGCAGGTAGCCGTGGTCGCGGGCGAACTCCAGCATCGCCGCCTCCAGCAGGCGCCGCCCGCGGTACAGCCGGCTCATGACGGTGCCGACCGGCACCTCCAGGATGTCGGCGATCTCCTTGTAGGAGAAGCCTTCGAGGTCGGCCAGGACGACGACCATCCGGTAGTCGGGCGGCAGTCGGTCGAGGGCGAGCTGGACGTCCTGGTCGAGGACGTTCTCCAGCAGCTCCTCCTCCGGGTTCCTGATCTGCCGCACGCTGTCCTCGTTGACCTGGCTCTCGAAGGACTCCTCGATGTCGGCGAAGTCCGAGAAGGCAGGGGACTGCTGCCGCTTGCGGTAGTTGTTGATGAACGTGTTCTTCATAATCTTGAAGAGCCACGCCTTGAAGTTGGTCCCCTCTTCGAACTTGTCGTAGTAGCGGTAGGCCTTGAGGTAGGTCTCCTGGACGAGGTCCTCCGCGTCCTCCGGATTGCGGGTCATCCGGTAGGCGGTGTTGTACAGCGCGTCCACGAAGGGCATCGCTGCCGCTTCGAAATCCCAACCTTTCTGATGGTCGGCTGCCTCGCTGAGCATGCTGACTCCTTCCGACAGTCGGCTCCGCCTATGGCATACGCACATGCGGTGCCAGGGGTCACCGGCCCCGTTCCTCGGGACCAGCGCCCGGGAGCTGGCCGTTCCGTCCTCCGCCGGGGACGGCCGGAGTACGCCGAAAGGGCGCCGCGTCGTGCCAATCTACGGCAGCGGCAAGAGAGCGGTCTTGGCGAAGTCGATGAAGGGGCCCGGGTAGATCCCCATGGCCAGGGTCACCAGGGCGCAGAAGGCGACGGCGAAGCGGATGCTGCGTGAGGGCAGCGGCGCCGGCGTCGTGTCGGTCGGCTCTTTGAGGTACATCGAGACCACGACGCCGAAGTAGTAGTAGAGCGAGACGGCGCTCATCACCACACCGACGATCGCCACCCACGCCCAGCCGGACTGGACCGCCGAGGCGAAGAGGTAGACCTTGCCGACGAAGCCGCCGGTGGGCGGGATGCCGGTCAGGGCGATCAGGAAGAGCAGCATCATGGCGGCGAGGAACGGCGAGCGCCGCGCCAGCCCGGCGTAGTCGGCGAGCGTCTCCCCCGCGTACTCCCGCCGCTCGAGCAGGATCACGGTGCCGAAGGCACCGAGGGTGATGAAGCTGTAGGTCAGGAGGTAGAAGACCACCGACCAGAGCCCGATCTCCGAGACCGCGAGGACGCCGATCAGCACGTACCCGGCGTGGGCGATCGAGCTGTAGGCGAGCATGCGCTTGACGTTCGTCTGCGTCAGCGCCGCCAGGTTCCCCCACACCATCGAGGCGACCGAGACCAGGGCCACGATCCACTGCCACTCGACCTGCAGCGTGATCAGCCCCTGGTAGAAGATCCGCACCAGGATGGCGAACGAGGCCGCCTTCGAGGCCGCCGCCAGCCAGCCGGTCACCGGCGTCGGGGCGCCGACGTAGACGTCCGGCGTCCAGACGTGGAAGGGCACCGCCGCCACCTTGAAGAAGAGCCCGGCGGCGAGGAGCAGCCAGCCGAGCGGCACCAGGAGGCTCCCGGCGTCGTTCGCGATCACCAGCCGCTGCGACAGCTCGCCGAGGTCCACCGTCCCCGCCGCGCCGTAGAGCAGCGAGATGCCGTAGAGCAGCACCCCCGAGGACATGGCGCCGAGGATGAAGTACTTGAGCGCCGCCTCGGTCGAGCGCAGCTCGCGCTTGAAGTAGCCGGCCAGGACGTAGCTGGCGAGCGCCATCGTCTCGAGCGAGATCCAGATGACCAGGAGCGTCGCGCCGCTGGCCATGAAGAGCATGCCGGCGGTGGCGAGCAGCAGCAGCGAGTAGTACTCGGCCGGCCGGTAGCGCCCCTCCTCGAGGAAGCGGATCGACAGCAGTACCGTCACCGCCGTCGCCAGGAGCACCAGCAGCTTCCAGACGAAGGCGAAGCCGTCGAGCACGAACATGCCGCCGAGGATGCGCAGCGGCCCCGGCACCTGGAGGTGGAGGCGTATCAGCACCGCGGCGGTCAGCCCCAGCGCCGCCAGCGAGACGAAGGCCGACTCGCGGTTCTCGAAGCCGCGCCCGATCGTGCCGACGAGGAGCAGCAGCAGGCCGGCGAGAGAGAGCAGGATCTCCGGCGCCAGGAGCAGGAACTCCTGCGGGTCGAAGGGCACCCGTCAGTCCCTCGCCGCCGCGACCTCGGTGCGGTACGCGGGGTCGACCGCCTGCACCACCTGCTTGACCGGTTTCTCCAGCACGTCGAAGAAGGGCTTGGGGTAGAGCCCGATCCAGAAGCAGAGCAGGACGATCGGCACGAGATACGCCAGCTCGCGCTTGTCGAGGTCGGGGAGGTTGCGGTTCTCGGGGTTGGTGAGCGGCCCGAAGAAGACCCGCTGGTACATCCAGAGCATGTAGGCCGCGCCGAGCACGATGCCGATGGCGCCGGCGAGCGCCCAGAGCCAGTTGCGGTCGAAGGCGCCGACCAGGATGGTGAACTCGCCGACGAAGCCGTTGAGCGCGGGCAGGCCGATCGACGACATGGTGATGATGAGGAAGATCGTGGCGTAGCGCGGCATCACCGCCGAGAGCCCGCCGTACTCGGCGATCAGCCGCGTGTGCCGGCGCTCGTAGATGACGCCGACCAGAAGGAAGAGCGCGCCGGTCGAGAGGCCGTGGTTGATCATCTGCAGGACGGCGCCGGCGATCCCCGGGCCGTTGAGCGCGAAGAGCCCGAGCATGACGAAGCCCAGGTGGGAGACCGAGGAGTAGGCCACCAGCTTCTTGATGTCCTTCTGCGCCATCGCCACCAGCGCGCCGTAGAGGATGCCGATGATGGAGACCAGCGCCATCCAGGGCAGAAGATCCATCGTCGCCTTGGGCAGGATGGGCAGCGAGAAGCGGACGAAGCCGTAGGTCCCCATCTTGAGCAGGACGCCGGCGAGGATGACCGAGCCCGCGGTCGGCGCCTCGACGTGCGCGTCCGGCAGCCAGGTGTGGAAGGGGAACATCGGCACCTTGATGGCGAAGCCGATGAAGAAGGCCCAGAAGATCCAGAGCTGCAGGTCGAGCGGGATCTGCGGCGCGATGGCGTGGAACTGGAGGATCGAGAAGGTCAGCTCGTTGCCCAGCCCCTCCCAGCCCAGCAGGCCCGGCCCGTTGTAGAAGTAGAGGGCGAGGATGCCGAGCAGCATCAGCACCGACCCGACCAGGGTGTAGAGGAAGAACTTGATCGCGGCGTAGAGCCGGCGCGGCCCCCCCCAGATGCCGATGAGGAAGTACATCGGCAGCAGCATCACCTCCCAGAAGACGTAGAAGAGGAAGAAGTCGAGCGCCATGAAGACGCCGAGCATCCCGGTCTGCAGGAGGAGGAGGAAGACGTAGTACTCCTTCTCGCGGGTGGCGATGGCGGTCCACGAGGAGAGGAAGGAGAGGAAGCCGAGGAGCGTCGTCAGCAGCACCAGCAGCAGCGCGATGCCGTCGATGCCGAACTCGTAGCGCACGCCGATCGACTCGATCCAGGAGGCGCTCTCGCGGAACTGGAAGAGCGGTCCCTGGCGGTCGAAGGCGAACCAGAGCGGGACCGAGAGGAGGAAGTCGAGGAAGGCGACGCCGGTCGCGAACTTGCGGACCGCCGCGGGCCGGTCGCTGCGGAAGAGGAAGACCACCGCCAGCGCGCCGAGCAGCGGCACGTAGCAGACGATGGAGAGGATCGGAACGCTCTCAACCCAATCGAACATGACTCCCCCTCGGGAAGATCGACCGCATCAGAAACGCCGCAGCAGCGCCCAGGCGCAGACCAGCACCAGCACGCCGGCCCCCAGCACCAGCGCGTAGTTGCCGACGTAGCCGGTCTGGAGGCGCCGGAAGCCGCGCGAGAAGAGGTTGAGCACGGCCCCCACCAGATTCACCAGCCCGTCCACCAGGTACTTGTCGAAGAAGCCGGAGAGGAGCGCGCCGGTGACCGTGACGTTGCGCGCGCCGTGCACGCCGACGCCGTCGATGACGCCGGCGTCGAAGCGGTGGAGGCCGTGCGCCGCCCCCCAGGTGCCGCGCACCACGGTGGCGTCGTAGAGCTCGTCGACGTAGTACTTGTTGACCAGGACGCGGTGGGCCCACGGGAAGCGCGCCGCCCAGGCGCGGCCGCGCTCGAGCCCGCGGTCCCGTCCGTAGAAGACCCACGCCAGCCAGATGCCGAGGCCGGCGACCAGCACCGCCACCCCCACCAGCCCCCACTCCAGCGCCGCGCCCATCTCGTGCCCCTCCCCGACGCCGCCGGGGAGCTGCGCCACGACCGGGTGCAGGAAGCGGTGGAAGAGGTTCCAATCGTTGCCGCCGGTGAAGAGCGGCGGCAGGCCGATGAAGCCGGAGAGGACCGCCCCCGCCGCCAGCACCACCAGCGGCACGGTCATGATCCGCGGCGACTCGTGGAGGTGGTGCCGCTGCTCCTCGCTGCCGCGGAACTCCCCGTGGAAGGTCAGGTGCACGGCGCGGAACATGTAGAAGGCGGTGAGGAGAGCCGTGGCGAGCCCCACGCCCCAGAGCACCCACTGCCCCTCCGCCGCCGCGGCGTGGAGGATCTCGTCCTTCGAGAAGAAGCCGGCGAAGCCGGGCACCCCGGCGATCGCCAGCGCGCCGACGACGAAGGTCCAGTAGGTCACCGGCAGGTACTTCTTGAGCCCGCCCATTCGCCGCATGTCCTGCTCGCCGCCCATGGCGTGGATCACCGACCCCGAGCCGAGGAAGAGGAGGGCCTTGAAGAAGGCGTGGGTCAGCAAGTGGAAGATCGCCGCGGTGTAGGCGCCGACGCCGGCGGCCAGGAACATGTAGCCGAGCTGCGAGACCGTCGAGTAGGCGAGCACCTTCTTGATGTCGGTCTGCGCCAGGCCGATCGTCGCCGCCACCAGCGCCGTCGCCGCGCCGATCACCGCGACGGTCAGCGACACCTCCGGGGCGAGCTGGTAGAGGACGTTCGAGCGCACCACCATGTAGACGCCGGCGGTGACCATCGTCGCGGCGTGGATCAGCGCCGAGACCGGCGTCGGCCCGGCCATCGCGTCGGGCAGCCAGACATAGAGCGGGATCTGCGCGCTCTTCCCCATCGCGCCGACGAAGAGGCAGAGGGCGACGAAGCCGGCCAGCGACAACCCGCCGACGTAGGCCGCGCGCCCCAGCTCCGGGCTCGTCGCCAGGCGCTCGAAGATCTCGTTGTAGCGCAGCGTGCCGAAGGTCGAGGCCAGGGCGAAGAGGCCGAGCAGGAAGCCGAAGTCGCCGACGCGGTTGACGATGAACGCCTTGCGCCCGGCGTAGGGCGGGAACTCCTCTTGGTAGTAGAAGCCGATCAGGAGGTAGGAGCAGAGCCCCACCCCCTCCCAGCCGACGAAGGTCACCAGGTAGTTGTCGCCGAGGACGAGCAGCAGCATCGCCCCCATGAAGAGGTTGAGGTAGGTGAAGTAGCGCTGGAACCCCGACTCGTGGGCCATGTAGCCGACCGAGTAGAGGTGGATCCAGAAGCCGACGAAGGTGACGACGAAGAGCATCACCGCCGAGAGCGGGTCGAGGAGGAACCCCATGCCGATCTCGAGGTCGCGCACGCCGCCGACCGTCGAGGCGAGCGGCCCGGCCGGGATCCAGGTGTAGAGCTCCTGCTCGTAGGCCTCGTGGTGGCCGCCCCCCCCGAAGTGCTCGGCGATGATCGCGAGCCCCAGCAGCCCGGCGAGCGCCACGACGCCGCAGGCGATCCAGGCGACGGCGCGCTTGCCGATGCGGCCGCGCAGTACGACGCCGTTGAGCAGCGCCCCCACGAACGGCAGCACCGGCACCAGCCAGAGGAGCGCGCGCACTCTGCCCCGCTACCCCTTGAGCTCCGCCGCCGAGTCGAGCTGCGTCGTCTCGCGCAGCCGGAAGAGGGCGATCAGGATCCCGAGCCCCACCGCCGCCTCCCCCGCCGCCACGGTGATCGTGAAGACGGCGAAGATCTGGCCGGTCAGGTCGGAGTGCTGGTAGGAGAAGGCGATGAAGTTGAGGTTGACCGAGTTGAGCACCAGCTCGATCGACATCAGCACGGTGATCAGGTTGCGCCGCGCCAGGATGCCGAAGAGGCCGATGGTGAACAGCAGGAAGGAGAGGACCAGGTAGTGGTTGGTCGTGACCTCCGCGGTCATCACGCGCGCCTCCCCAGGACCACGGCGCCGATCATCGCGATGAGCAGGAAGATCGAGGCGATCTCGAACGGCAGCAGGTAGTCGCGGTAGAGCAGCCAGGCCACGGCCTGCGAGTTGCCGCTGATCCCCTGGGCGCCGGCGGTGAAGACCTCCGGCCGCGCCAGCGGCGGCCCGAAGCCGGCGAGCGCGAAGACGGTGACGAAGAGCGCCACCAGGATGAGCCCCAGGACCGCCGCCAGCGGCGTCTGCCGGTCGTACTTCGTCGTCTCGCGCAGGCGGTGGAGGTTGACCAGCATGATGACGAAGAGGAAGAGCACCATGATGCCGCCGCCGTAGACGAAGATCTGGACGATGGCCAGGAACTCGGCGTGGCGCAGCAGGAAGAGCGCCGCCACCGCCAGGAAGGTGCCGAGCAGCGAGATAGCGCCGTACATCGGGTTGCGCAACGCCACCACCAGCACCGCCCCCAGCAGCGCCATCGCCGCGAAGGCGTAGAAGAGGAGGTCCGCGCCGCTCAACTCAGGCGATCTCCTCGTCGGTGTAGGCCGGGCGCACCCGCCACTCCTGCAGCTCATCCATGTCGACGTAGAGGTTCGACCAACGGTCGTAGGAGGCCAGCTCGTAGGTCTTGGTGGTCAGCCAGATCGATTTCGGCTCGGTCGGGCACCCCTCCTCGCAGAGGCCGCAGAACATGCAGCGCTGCACGTCGATGTCGAAGCGGTCGAGCTTCTTCTCCTTCTTCCCGGTCTCCGGGTTCACCTCCTGGTGGAAGTCGATGTAGATGATGTCGATCGGGCAGTCGCGGGCGCAGATGGTGCAGCTGATGCAGCGCTCCTCGTCGAGCCGGAACATGCCGCGGAAGCGGTGCGCCGGCTCCCAGCGCTCCTCCGGGTACTGCACGGTCACCTTCTTGCGCAGCATGTTCTTGAAGGTGATGCCGAGCCCCGCGAAGAGGTCGAGGAGCATGACCTTGTCGAGGAATCGCTTGACGGCGCTCATCGTCGGCAGCCTCTAGAAAGTGAGCTTGAGCAGCCCGGTGACCAGGATGTTGGCCAGGGCGAGGGGGATCATCCACTTCCAGCCCAGGTCCATGAGCTGGTCGAAGCGGTAGCGCGGGAAGGTGCCGCGGAACCAGATGTAGACGAAGAGGAAGGCGAAGACCTTGAGCGCGAACCAGAGGACCGGCGGCACGACGTCGAGGAAGCCCAGCCACCCGACGCTGGGGAACGGCCGCAGCCAGCCGCCCAGAAAAAGCGTCGTGGCGACCGCCGAGATGACGATCATGTTGGCGTACTCGCCCAAGAAAAACAGCGCGAACCGCATCCCGCTGTACTCCGTGTGGAACCCGGCCACCAACTCGGACTCGGCTTCGGGTAGATCGAACGGATTCCGGTTCGACTCCGCCACCCCCGCGACGACGTAGATGAAGAAGGCGACGATTTGCGGCACGAAGAACCAGAGCCGCATCTCGCGTTGGCTCTCGACGATCTGGATGAGCGACAGGCTCCCGGCGAGCATCAGCGGCCCCACCAGCGCCAGCCCCTGCGGCACCTCGTAGGAGATCATCTGCGCCGCCGAGCGGAGCCCGCCCATCAGCGAGAACTTGTTGTTCGAGGACCACCCGCCCAGGATCAGGCCGTAGACCCCGATCGTGGCCAGGGCGATGACCAGCAGCGCCCCGGTGTCCACGTCGGTGATGTACCAGGCGAGGCCGTCGCCCTCCGGGCGCGGCCCCATCGGGATCACCGCGAAGATGATGAGCGCCGGCGCCACGACCAGGCAGGGGGCGAGGACGAACGCCCACTTGACCGCCTGCCGCGGCATCGTGTCCTCCTTGACCAGGAGCTTGAGCACGTCGGCGATCGGCTGCAGCAGCCCCCACGGCCCCACCCGGTTGGGCCCCACGCGCGCCTGGATGAAGCCCAGGATCTTGCGCTCGGCGAGCACCAGGTAGGTGATCACCGGCAGGATGCCGAGGAACATCAGCACCAAGATCTTGACCGCCGGCGAGACCGCGTAGTCGAAGAGCGTCGGCCCCACCGACTCGCGCACCGACTCGAGCCAGGAAGGCATCTAGCGGTCCACCTCGCCAAGCACGATGTCGGTCGTCCCGATCAGCGCCACGAGGTCGGCCACCAGGTGCCCCTTGGTCAGCTCCGGCAGCACCGCCAGGTTGACGAACGACGGCGGCCGGACGTGGCAGCGGTAGGGGTTCGGCGTGCCGTCGCCGACGAAGTAGAAGCCGATCTCCCCTTTCGGCCCCTCGATGCCGTGGTAGACCTCGGACTCCTTGCCCGCCTTGAGCACGCGCGGGCGCTTGGCCATGATCGGCCCCTCGGGGAGCTTGTCGAGGCACTGCGCGAGGATGCGGTTGGCCTGCCGCATCTCCTCCATGCGCACGAGGTAGCGGTCGTAGGTGTCGCCGTTCTTCCCCGTCGGCACGTCGAACTCGACCTCGCCGTAGGCCTCGTAGGGCATCGCCTTGCGCAGGTCCCAGGCGACGCCGCTGCCGCGCAGCATCGGGCCGGTGATGCCGTAGTCGATCGCCGTCTCGGCGTCGAGGACGCCGATCCCCACCGTTCGCCGCTTCCAGATCCGGTTGTCGGTGAGCAGCCCCTCGTACTCGTCCACCTTGGCCGGGAAGATCTCGACGAAGGCGCGGCAGCGGTCGGTCCAGCCGACCGGCAGGTCCATCGGCAGGCCGCCGGGCCGCATGCAGTTGAGGGTCAGCCGCGCGCCGCAGTAGAGCTCGAAGAGGTCGAGGATCTGCTCGCGCTCGCGGAAGCAGTAGAAGAACGGCGTCATGGCGCCGATGTCGATGGCGTGGGTGGCCAGCCAGAGCAGGTGCGACGAGATGCGCTGCAGCTCGGCCAGGATGGTGCGGATGTAGCGCGCCCGCGGCGGCACCGTCAGCCCGACGAGCTTCTCCACCGCGCCGACGTAGGCCAGGTTGTTGGTGGCCGCCGCCACGTAGTCCATGCGGTCGGTGTGCGGCACGTTCTGGAAGTAGGGGTGGAGCTCGAAAAGCTTCTCGGTGCCACGGTGGAGGTAGCCGATGATCGGGTAGCAGTCGATGATCCGCTCGCCGTCCACCTTGAGCTTCAGGCGCAGGACGCCGTGGGTCGAAGGGTGCTGCGGCCCGAAGTTGAGCTCCATCTCCTCGCCGGCGGCGAAAAGGGCGTCCGGAGAGAGAGAGCGAACCGGCTCCGTCACGGCTCCGCCTTCGGCGGCTCCGGCGCCTTGCCGGGCTTCCAGCCGGTGCCGGCACCAGCCACGGGGCCGGCGCTCGGCTCGTAGTACTCGGGGTAGATCGCCGAGCCGGTGTCGATCCCTTCGACCGGGAAGTCCTTGCGCAGCGGGAAACCGTTGAAGCCCTCCCAGAGGAGGATGCGCGTCATGTCCGGGTGGCCGGCGAAGCGCACGCCGTACATGTCGTAGACCTCCCGCTCCGGCCAGTTGGCGGCGCGGAAGACCGTCGTCAGGCTGGGGACCTCCTCCCCTTCGCCGGCGCCGGTCTTGAGGCGCACCCGCCGGTTCGCCTCGAAGCTGTAGAGGTGGTAGACGACGTCGAAGCGCGGCGTGCGCTGCGGGAAGTCGGCGCCGCAGACGTCCACCAGATAGGTGAAGCCGTGCTTCGCCTTGAGCGAGGCGGCGACGCGCGCCACCGCCTCGCGGGCCACGCCGAGCGTCAGGTCGCCGGCGAAGCGGCGCGCGGACTGGATCGCCTCACCGAATTCCTCGCGCAGGGCGGAAGCGAGCGGGTCGTCCGCCGCGTCCTGCCAGTCGGGAGCGACCGGGTCCTTCTCCCAGACCGGCTTGTTGGGGTCCTCTTCGTGCGCCGGCTTCTTGGCGGCGGCGGCGGGAGCGGCTCCGGGAGCGGCGGCGCCGCCGGCGGCCGCCGCGGCCTCCCTCGCCGCCTTCGCCTTGGCGACCAGCGCCGCCTTCTCCTCGGGAGTCAGCGGCGCCTTCTTGGGCGCTTCGCCCGGCGGGCGCTCCGGCTCGCTCATGCCGTCGCCCGCTTCGCCACGCTCATGCGGTCGATCTTGCGCTGCAGGTGGAGGAGCCCCCACATCAGCGCCTCCGGGCGCGGCGGACAGCCGGGCACGTAGACGTCCACCGGGATCACCCGGTCCACCCCCTGGGTCACGGCGTAGGTGCGGTACGGCCCGCCGCAGGTGGCGCAGGCGCCCATCGCCATCGCCCACTTGGGCTCCGGCATCTGGTCCCAGAGACGGCGCACGATGGGGGCCATCTTCTCGGTGACGGTGCCGGCGACGATCATCAGGTCGCTCTGCCGCGGCGTGGCGCGGAAGACCTCGGCGCCGAAGCGCGACATGTCGTGGCGCGGGTCGAGCACCGCCATCATCTCGATGGCGCAGCAGGCGAGGCCGAACTGCATCGGCCAGATCGCCGAGCGCCGCGCCCAGTTGAAGACCTTGTCGTAGGTCGTGGTGAGGACGTTGGGGCTGTCGGTCAGGCCCAATTGAGCGCTCCGCGGTTCCAGACGTAGACGTAGCCGACGACCAGGATGGCGAGGAAGACCACCATCTCGATGAAGCCGAAGAGAGCGAGCTGGTCGAAGAGGATCGCCCAGGGGTAGAGGAAGATGGTCTCGACGTCGAAGATGACGAAGAGGACGGCGATGAGGTAGTAGCGGATCGAGAAGCGGTGGTCGTGAGCGAAGGTCTCGGGCTCGTTGCCGCACTCGTAGGGGTCGAGGTTGGTCGTCGGGCTGGCGGCGCGGCGCAGGAGCCGGGCGGCGAGGAGCGTGGCGACGAGAAAGAGCGCGGCGATCACCGTGAACACCAGGATGGGCAGGTAGTTCGCCAAAGCGGGGCGATTCTAGGCGAGCGGCCGCCGTCAAGGAAAGAAACGCGCGTCGAGGACGCGCTCCGGCGCGAGGCCGCGGGCCTGGACCAGCACCCGGATCTCCTCCCCCATCCCCTCGCCGTCGAGAAGCGCGATGGCCTCTTGCCGGATGGCGGCCGGGGCGTCCGCGAGGTCCTCGAAGAGGCCGCAGGCGCTGAGCCAGAGCGCCTGCCGGGTGAGGGCGAAGGTCCTAAGCCCGGCGGCCTCGCCGGCCTCGATCAGGGCGGTGAAATCGACGTGCGCCGTCAAGTCCTGGGCGCCAACGTCGGCGAAGGGATCGCGGTGGACCGTCTGGCGGCGGTAGCAGGCGAGCGTGCCGTGGCGGCGGATGCGCGGGTCGAGGAGCTGCGGGCGCGGGAAGCCGTAGTCGCAAGTGACGAGGAGCCCGCGCCCGAGGCGGCGAGCGAGGGCCGCGTAGAGCGGCGCCGACTGCGGCGAGAGGTCGGCGACCTGGCCGGGAGCGAGTTCAGCGTCGCCGAGGAGCGCGGCGAGCGCCGGATCGGAGAGCGCGCCCTCGCGCCAGGCGAAGCGTCCCTCGCCGTCCAGCTCCACCCACAGCTCCCCGAGCGCGCCGTCCGCGCGGCCGATCAGGCGGTGGACGGGCAGCGCGTCGAAGAGCTCGTAGGAGAAAACCAACCCGCCGATCTCGCCCTCGCCGACCTCCTCGAGCGCCGCGACCCGCTCCACCCCCGCCGGCAGCGGCCGCGCCACCCGATCCCACGCCCGCATCCGTCTCCCCACTCCATTCTCCCCACCCAGAAATCCAACCACCGCCGCGAGGTGCTCCCCGCCGCCGTACCCCGCCTCGAGCAGCTCCGCCCGCCGCCCCAGCTCGCCGTCCAGCCGCCGCAGCAGCCGCCCCGTCGCCCGCCCGAACAGCGGCGAGAGCGAAGATCCCGTGACGAAATCCTCCGCCTCCCCGATCGGCAGCTCGTCGCGCCGGTAGTACCCCCCCTCCCCGTACAGCGCTTCCTCCATGAACGCCGCGAAAGGAATGGGGCCTGAGGATCGGATGCGCTCGCGCAGCCGTTCGGCGGGGGCGGACACGGTTCGACTCTAACCCGCTGAGGCGCGAAGGCTTTCGCGCCGGGCTCGGATGACTGCTAGGAGCGTCGTCCGTCGCGCGCCCAGCGCGACGGGCTCCTAGCCCTGCTACGCTTGCGCGCGCTCCGATGGCCAACTCGCTCCCCTCTGCCGACCGCTTGCTGTCGCTCGTCGACGGCATGGCCGGGCGGCCGGTGGCGATGGTCGTGGACCTCGTCGCCGACCGCTTCATCACCGGCACGCCGAAGCGGATCAGCCGCGAGGCGCCCGTCCTCATCCTCTCCTACGAGGGCGAACGCCTGGCGCCGGGCGGCGGCGCCAACGCGGTGGCCAACGTCGCCGCCCTCGGCGGACGGCCGCTGCCGCTGGGAGTCGTCGGCGACGACGCCTCCGGCCGCGAGCTGGTCGCGGCGCTCCAGGCGCTCGGGGTCGAGACCGCCGGCATCCTGGTCCGGCCCGGCTACCGCACCCCCACCAAGGTGCGCATCCTCGGCGGCGGCCGCCACGCCATCAAGCAGCAGATCGTGCGCTACGACGTCGAGGAGCGGCTGACGCTCGCCGCCGAGGAGCGCGAGACCTTCGCGGCGCGCCTCGCAGAGTGGGCGGGCGCGGCGGGCGGCGCGCCGCCGGTCGCCGTCCTCTCCGACTACGGCTACGGCGCCGTCGAGCCCGCCCTCCTCCCCTGTCTCCGCCGCGCTCTCGGCGGCGACGCCGTCCTCCTCGCCGACAGCCGCTACCGCCTCGGCGACTTCGCGGGCCTCGACGGCGCCACCCCCAACGAGGAGGAGGCCGAAGCACTCCTCGGCGGCCGCCTCCCCGAGGACTTCGCCGCGGCCGCCAGGGCCGGCGAGTCCCTCCGCGCCCGCCTCGGCGCGCGCTTCCTCCTCGTCACCCGCGGCAGCCGCGGCATGAGCCTCCTCGAAGAGGGCTCCGCCGCCCACCTGCCCGTCCACGGCACCGACCAGGTGGCCGACGTCACCGGCGCCGGCGACACGGTGATCGGCGCCTTCGCCCTGGCGCTGGCGGCCGGCGGCACGCCGCTCGAGGCGGCCCTCCTCGCCAACTACGCCGGCGGCGTCGTAGTGATGAAGATGGGGACCGCCACCCTCACCCCCGAGGAGCTGCGCCGGGCGGTTGCCAGCGACCCCCACCCGCTCGCGGAGGTGCAGTGGGCGAGGTGACCACCCTCGCCGCCCTGCGCGACCGGCTGGCCGCCGAGCGCGCCCGCGGCAAGACCGTCGCCTTCGCCAACGGCCACTTCGACCTCCTCCACGTCGGCCACCTCCGCTACCTCCAGGCCGCGCGCCGCGAGGCCGATCTCCTCATCGTCGGCCTCAACGGCGACGCCTCGGTGGCCCGCCTCAAGGGCCCCGGCCGCCCCATCGTCCCCGCCCCCGAGCGCGCCGAGCTCCTCGCCGGGCTCGCTCCGGTCGACTACGTCGTGATCTTCGAGGAGGACACCCCCGCCGCCCTCCTCGCCGAGCTACGGCCGGACGTCCACTGCAAGGGCACCGACTACGGCACCCCCGACCAGGTCCCGGAGCGCGAGGTCGTCGCCGCCTACGGCGGCCGCACAGCCCTCGTCGGCGACCCCAAAGACCACGCCACGAGCGACCTGATCGGACGCGCGCAGGCCCTGGTCCGGCAGTACGTCCCCGAAGGGCGGAGCCTGTCCGACGAGCTGATCGCCGAGCGGCGCCGCGAAGCGCAGCGCGAGTCAGAGGGCGAGTGAGGTCGCGGCGAAGCTGTTGACCTAGCAGCCTAAGATAGTCATAATTCTGGTCATCGTGCCGCGGCGCCGTTCGTACACGTTGATCTACGCCCCGGAGGTCAAACGGCACCTTGAAGCCATCGAGCGTCGGCACTACTCGCTGATCCGCGCGACTATCGAGGAGCAGCTGCAGTTCGAGCCGGATGTCGAGACCAGGAACCGTAAGCCGCTACGGCAGCCGGCCGTGCTGGAGGCGCAATGGGAGCTGCGCTTCGGTCCCGACAACCGGTTCCGCGTGTTCTACGAGATCGACCAGGAAAGCAGTACGGTGTACATCCTGGCGATCGGCGTCAAGGAGCGGGAGCGCTTGTTGATCGGCGGAGAGGAAGTGGACTCATGAAGATCGCGTCGGTCGCTGAAGTCAAGGCGCAGTTCAGCGCCTATCTCAAGCAGAGCGAAGAGGGGCCGGTCATCGTGACGCGGAACGGCAGGCCGGTCGCCGCGTTGCTGGCCGTGCGGGACGAGGAGGAGCTGGAGCGCTTGATCCTGGCCAACTCGGTTCGCTTGCGGTCCATCTTGGAGAAAGCGCGCGCGCAGATTCGCGCGGGCGAGGGGCTCGGCCACGATCAGTTCTGGCACGAGGTGGAGAACGAACGCGGCAGGAAACGGGCAAAGAGCAAAAAAGGAACGGCGTGACGGACCACGCCGAGGCCCAGGCGGTGTACTACGACCTCACCATCGTGGCGGCTTCTCCGACCACCGATATCTGGTTCGGCGACGACCACGGTCACTTGGTCCAAAAGGAGATCGGCACGCTCGCGACCAGTCTGCGGCCAGGCGACTACACGGTGGAGTTCGGCCTCGGCTCGACCGTCTATCCCATCCGCCTGACGAAATCGAGCCGCTACACGCAGCAGGAACTGGCAACCGGGCCGACCTGCCCGCGGCCGGTCCCGAGCCTCTTGCCTGAGTAGCCGCCAGGAACGAGTGTCGGCAGCGGGTGCTCGCTTAGAGGCGGTTGCAACTCCGAAAGCTCGGACCGACGTGTCAAAGGATCAACGGGTGCGGCGTTCTTCCTTGTAGTCGTTGCTCGAGTAGTCGACCTTCCCGAACAGGTCGACCAGCCCGAGCCGATGCCTGCGGGCGATGAACTCCCTCAACGCCTGGTTGACCGTCTCGCCTTTCGTCCTGAAGCCGCCCACCCTCAGGGCCTGCGCCAGCAGGTCGTCGTCGATCACTAGGTTACGAGGTGGCGACATCAGGGTCTTCCTTGCCCGGGCCTTCGCCATCGAGCCAGCCACGGCGGAGCTCCTCGGCGGGAACGCTCGAGAGATAAGGCTTGAGGTCGAGGATCGGCGTCCCGTCGAGCATGTCCACACCGCGGACGTAGAGTCGCGGCCCCTCGCGCCGCAGCAGCCTGACCACCGTCAGGCCGATCGGGTTCGGCCGTTGCGGCGAGCGCGTGGCGAAGACGCCGTATGGGCGCTCGGCGCCCGGCGGCCGGGCGAGCAGCTCCGGCGGTCCGGCGCGGTGGAAGACCCAGAGGACAAAGAGGTGCGAGAAGCCCTCGACGTCGCCGAGGCCGGCCTCGTACTCCGGCAGCAGCTCGAGTACACCCTCGGCATGGTGCTCGGCCCCCGGCCCCTTGGGGATCTGCGCCGTTTCGGTGAAGGGGCTGCGGACGGTGCCGATTGGCTCCATCGCGATCATGGCCGAATATCGCGCGCCGGCCGAGCGGAGCGAGGAGGCGGGGAGGTAGGTCCGGCTCAGAGGCGTCCTGTCGGTCGCCCAAGAACTATTCTGTGAAGGAATCAGAACCTGCGCGCCGGCGCGCTCATATGGCTATCTGGGCCATCGCAAACGTTTGTAGTCATCTCTCAGTTTCCCCCATTGAGTAAAAGCACTGCCCCAGATCCGGCTTGAAGCCACCATTGGAAAGGCCTCACCCTCTTCTATCTTTTCGGTCGACACACCATATTTGCTCAGAATCTGCTTTGTCTCGGCTGTGACCGGGACAAATCCTTCTGGAGTGGCTTGGCCTTGAATATAGAGAGCATCCTCATAGATTTCAAGTAGTCTTCCGGCTTCTTGGAAGAACGCACCTTCTCGTTTCGACCTGGTTACGTCCTTCGCGCGTGCGAGTTTCTCGCGAAGGGTAGTCATCAACGAAGGAATACGGCTGTCATGATGATCCTGAAAAGCGATACTGTTGATCTCATTGGCGCTTCTGTAAACACCCCCCGCAGATGAGCAGGCGAACGATAGCAACAGGCTCAGACTGAGAATAACCAACGATGCCTTTGTTAACATGGACTCCCCTCTTTCTATTATTTCCTGCTTAGAGAGAACTCTATATCTCCTGTGGGCTGCCCGTCGCAAGTGGTCCCCTTGAAACCTCCTTCAATCGCCTGGGCGCTTACGTGGGCTGAGCCCTCGAAATTAGTGGAGCATTGATCCAGCGGAACCGGATAACCCTTCTTGGGTATCTGGATATTGAAGCTCAGCGTCTCAGGCGAGTAGAGGTTCCCCGAGACAAGACCGTTTCCGATTGTCCCATTGTGGTTTATGGAGACGACTCCCCCTATGTTGTTTCCTTCGTGAGTATTTATGTGCCACGCAATTCCATATACTTGCCGAGGATCTGCATTCTTGCTCCGGCCGACCCAGTCCCCCTCAAGATCGGAGGGAGGTTTGGAGCACGCCATGAGGATGAGAACTCCCATTGCAATGCCTGATTTACTAATTGGGTCAAGTAAGTCCCGGACTCCCCACTTACAAGGAGTAGCCGTTTCTCGCGAAAGCGCGGTGGCGAGTAAATGACGCCTTTTCATTTTAATCTCCTTGTAGTACTCGCCTTTGATAATCGCTTAGGCAGTTGTGTTGTAGCATCTCGTCCTAGCTGTAGCCGGCCAACCTCCGCTTCACCGATTAGACGACTTTTGAGCACGGCGCAGAGATCGTTCCATTGTCCGCATATGCTCCTGCGCCGCCGGCGGCGTGTATCATCCTAGATACCTTACTCTCTATAAGCTATACGGACTTTAGCAGGATAGGAGCTGGGTCGCAAATGCGACGCCCGAGCGCGATGTTCGCGGTTCGTAGTGGGCCGGGCTAAGGCTTCGCCCGGCGTTCACTTCGACGGCGGTGGGTTGCGGACATCTCGGGGGGACGGCGCCTCGGCCCGGCGATCGGTGGGAGCCAGCCGGATCGATGAGGTCGCCTAAGCAGCTTGCGCACGCGAGAGGCGGCGCTTAGACGGCGGATCGGTGTCGCCTCTCATTGGCCCCACCGCCGGGCCGATTGCCATGCTCGCTGCTGCCACGGTAGCGACGAGGATGAGGAATGTTCCGAGCCTGATGGACACGACAGTGTTGGACCCTACCGGTTAGCGGTGAGTTCCCTGGAGGCGCCTACGGCGTATGAGTTCAGCGGCACCACACAGGCGAACGCCCGGCGGTGTCGGCTGCAACGAGGGGTTAGGGGTCTGGTCACGGCCGCTGAGTCGGAGATGCGAACGATGCCGAGCCGCTGGGGCAAGTCAACGTGAGATGCAGTGCGGGCGACGGAGTCGTCGCGATGTTGACTGGGAGTTGGAGCGCACTGCGCAGTCTCTCCAGCAACCGATCATTGGGGCCAGCAATGCTCCATCGATCGAGTGAACACCCCGGTGGCGAGGTGGAAGACGGATGGGGACTGTCTGGCGACCACACAATGAAAAAGGGAGCCTCGCGAACCTCGTCTTTGAGACCTAGCGTGTGCCAGCGCAGCGTCGCTCCGGAAGGAGTTGTGCGGGATCCCTGCCCGGCGTCCCTGAGCTCTACTCCAGCGGCGGCGAGCCGGCTACGCAGCTGGCTTATGTCGCTGGCGGACACAGCCCAGCCGATGGGCGTCAGAGATTTGAAGGCGGCAAGCTCAGAGAAGCCGAGAGGGGCAGAGGCGCCCGGCTGCACCGCGATGATCTCCAGGTAGGTGCCGTCGCCGAGAGACACCAGCGCATTGTGGGTCCCCGTCGGATGCTTGCCCCCATAGGCGGGGCGAACGCCAGTACGCCGCTCGAACTCCTCGATTCCAGCGTCCAGATCGCTGATCCCCAGGATATCTGGTCGATGAGGGCCGGAGGCTCCGCCGAAGCCCTGAATGGCCAGAGGGCAAGCGCAGCCAGCGCCAGGATTCTCATGACGAGCTTTGCGTAAGAATTCTGTCGAACTCGTCGGGCGTGTCAGGCCCGATGCCTATGGCGCGCACGCGACGATGGAGACCGTATGGCCCCAGTGCCAGCATCGGCTCGGAAAGCGTGAGCCAGCGCGTAGGTGTGCCCAGGAAGGTGAGATTGAGGCTCGCCTTCCCGAACTCCGGCTTCTGGCGCCCGACCTCGGCAATGCACGCGCGCGGCACCCGCAGAATGCAGCGGAATCCGGCCCGGACCAAGATGCTCTCATCGCTGACCAGGATCGGGCGCAGCACCGTCGCGCGGTAGTCGGCGATCAACCACAGCGCGCCGTAAGCGGTGCCGATCGTGAAGAGCCACGCGGCGAGCGTGCTCCACATGCGAAGCAGGAGGTGCACGGCGAACCCTTCGGCCGCCATGATGAGCAGGAAGGCAAAGACGATCGCAGCGTGACCGCTGCGGCGATGATGCGTGAAGGCGGACGAGCCCAAGGGCGCGTGAGGCCGAGCCCGCCACGACCCCAACCCGTAGTAGAAGACACCGAGATCCAACGCAAGCACCGCCGCGACGCGGTCGTTCCTCGTCAGCTCGAACGCCGCGTGCCGGAGTTGCTCGAGCGGGTCTGCTGTTGCATCGCGACGCGCCTTCCGCAGTGCTCTCGTGGCGCGCCACGCGACCCAGCCGATGAGGCCGAGCTCCATGAGCACAGCCAGAGCTTCGAGGACGCGCAGGGGCTGCTGGTGGCCAGCGGGAAGAACTCGCGACGCGGCCAGCACGCTGAGAACGAAAACCGGGACCAGCGTGACGAGCGGTAGCCGCCGCCGGCGTACGACCAAGAGGTAGAACGCCAGCGGAACGACGACGACCATGTCCGTCGTCAGGCCGACCGCGACGGCGCTCGCCCGCTCCAAGCCGGGCAGCTGGCCGCCAACGGCCAGCGCGGTGGCATACACAGCGACCACAATGCCCATGAACAGTAGGGCGGACGCGCGATGGTGCGCTGCAGCTGCGTGCATGATGGTCAAGGTTCCGTCTAACGGTACTTGAGTTCAGCGCAAGCGGCGCACCCGTCAGGCGGCGGTCACGACTGACCGCGTCGTCCTGCTTTCAACCAGCAGCCACACGAGCGGCAGGAAATACAGCACGACGAGCCATGGCGCGATGGCGTAGAGAGAGGATCCGGCGAGCGAGAGGCTGACCGCTAATGCTTCGAGACACACGACCAGGCCGAGCGCGACGCCGCCTCCGATCCGCGTTTTGCCCTGGCTATCCGCAAGCAACACCGCGATGCACCACAGCATGAAGAAGTAAACGAGCCAGCGCTCCAGGGCTTGTCCCAATACCTGATAGACCAAATGACTGAACGACGCGTTGTGGAGCAGTTCACTCGCGCCCTGGAGGAGAAAAATGGTGCCGAGAAGGCCGGTCGAGAAGGAGGCGATCCACGCGACCCATCGCGGTCCTGAAGTCGAACACGGCGACGCAGATCAGTAGCGCACCGGCGGCGAGCGCCAAGTGAATCACGACCTCGACCCCGTGATCAAAGATGAGTCGGTACAGCGCGGCGATGGGGAACGCCAGCAGAAGAACGGAAGCTGCGAGCAGTCCACGTTTCGATTTCATCGGCCGCGGATTAGGCGCCGGCTTCATTGACCAGAGCCTGCAGCTTGAGGACGGTTGCCCAGTTTCTCGTGGTGGCCGACTTACCCGCCTTGCCGAGGAGGGCTTCCCAAGCCTTGCTTTCCAGGATGCCCGTGGCGCAGAGGAGGTACGCGGCGTTCCTGCCTACCGAAAACCGTTCCGGAGGTACAACCAGCGACTCGATGGCCGCAAGACTCGACAGCGCTTTGGCGTCTTGAACGAATGCAACCAGAAGGCGTGGATGCTCTTCCGCTCCTGCTTTGATTGGATTCTCGGAGATGACGGCTGCCAGCTCGCTTGCCGACTTGACGATGACCGGCACCTCAACCTTGAGTCGGGTGGAGATTGCAGCGGCAATGTCTGCCGCATGCTTCGCCGGCGTGCCTCCTGGGGCGTGGAAGACGGCGTTGCCGCTGTTCAGCAAGGTAGCCACACCCGTGTAGCCCAAGCCGGAGAGCATGGCGCGCAGCTCGGCCATGGGAACACGCTTGGCCTTGCCAACATTGATGCCGCGCAGCAGGGCTACGAATGTGGGCATTTTGCGACGTCAGGTGCCTGTGTCCTTCGGCGGGTTCTTGGCGAACCACTCGGCAATGCCTGGCATTTCAGGCTCGAACGGACCAGGCACCGAGAAATTCAGAACGCCGGCACGAACGCTTCCCCGGTTTTCGAAATCATGTGTGACGCCTCCGGGTACAAGGACAAAAGAACCTTTGGCAGCCTCAACCCATTCTTCGCCAACCAGAACACTCATGGTTCCCTCGATGACGTAGAACAGATCGTCTTCAGCATGGGAATGCGCGCCAGGACCTTGGGTGCGCGGCTCGAGCCACCATTCCGAGACAGAGTAGCGCGATTCTGTTTCAGGCCCATCAGCCTTGAACACGGCACTGATGCGCCCCATCGGATACGCACGCCCTTGTCCGGGGGCCAGGACAACAGGCTTTCGAGCTTCGGCCTTGGAGGTACTCATCACTCTTCCCCTTTGCCCAGTAGCAGGTGTCGGTCGCGAGAGGAGAGACGCTCTTTGCGGAGAGTGGCTTCGCTACCGAGCAATTGGGCGTAGCGTCGCTTGAGCAGCCATGCATCGCGTTCGTGGGTGACCGTGACCAGTGCCAGTTCGGAGTCGCCCGAGCCGAAGAACAGATCTTCTGGCAAGTCGGGGCTGAGCCAATCGAAGGGACTGTCGGTCGACAGCAGCAACGGGAGCACCCTCGGCGAGGTGCGATAAATGACGACCGTAGCCTGGGAGTCGGACAGCTGCGTGCCAGACCAGCGGTCGGCACGACGTTTGTCGACCGCGAGCGGCTGAAGGAACTCGCGAACGCCCCTCGCACGCTGCGACCATTTCAAGCTGGTCCCGCCAGACCAAGCCGAACCAGCTCTCCTTCGAGACGAGTGCCCGAATGAGCCGGTGCCAGAGCCCTGCCGGCATCTGCCGGGGAAGAACGTGGACGGAGGTCGCAGTCGAATCGGGTTCCACGGAGTCCGGTGCTGACGTTGAGAGGTCGAAAGCTTACCGCGAGCCCGGCGTGTTGACGCAGCAATTCTAGATAGTCATAATTCTGGTCATCGTGCCGAGGCGCCGTCCGTACGACTTGATCTACGCCCCGGAGGTCAAGCGGCACCTGGAGCCATCGAGCGGCGGCACTACCCGTTGATCCGGGCGACCCTTGAGGAGCAGCTGCGGTTCGAGCCGGATGCCGAGACGAGGAACCGCGAGCCGCTGCGGCAGCCGGCGGTGCTCGAGGCGCAATGGGAGTTGCGCTTCGGTCCCGACAACCGGTTCCGCGTGTTCTACGAGATCGACCAGGAGAGCCGTGCGGTGTACATCCTGGCGATCGGCGTCAAGGAGCGGGAGCGCTTGTTGATCGGCGGAGAGGAAGTGGACTCATGAAGATCGCGTCGGTCGCTGAAGTCAAGGCGCAGTTCAGCGCCTATCTCAAGCAGAGCGAAGAGGGGCCGGTCATCGTGACGCGGAACGGCAAGCCGGTCGCCGCGTTGCTGGCCGTCCGGGACGAAGAGGAGCTCGAACGCTTGATCCTCGCCAACTCGGCTCGCCTGCGGTCCATCCTGGAGAAAGCGCGCGCGCAGATCCGCGCCGGGGAGGGACTCGGGCACGAGGAGCTCTGGCACGAGGTCGAGAACGAACGCGGCAGGAAACGAGCAAAGAGCAAGAAGGGAACGGCGTGACGGACCATGCCGAGCGGGCCGACTTGCCCGCAGACGGTCCCGAAACTCTTGCCTGAGTAGCTGCCAGGAACGAACGCCCCTGCGATGGGATTGCCGGTGGCGCGCGGTTAACCTGCGGCAGTGGAGACACTTCGGGGGCGGCGGAAGACACAGTTTTTCCGCCGCGGCCGGAATGCTCCCGAGCACCGGGAAGGTCTTCCCGAGCACCAGGAAGTCTTCCCGAGCGTCGGGAAAGCTTTCCCGGGCGTCGGGATAACTTTCCCGACCATCGGGATAACTTTCCCGAGCTTCGGGATAACTTTCCTGACTGTCCGGAAAGCTTTCCTGAGTGCTCGGATAATTATCCCGAGCGTCAGGATCATTTTCCCGAGCGTCGGGAAAGCTTTCCCGGCCGTCGGGATAACTTTCCCGGCCGTCGGGATGACATTCCCGAGCCTTGGGCTCATATCCCCTACGAAGCGGCGGATCGCCGCAGCGGCCCGGGGATCGATCCCGGTGGCCGGCGGGCGGGATAATCTCCCGCCGGATGACCGCCCCGCCGCCCGCCGCCCCCCCGCAGCGCCTCCTAATCGTCCGCACCTCCGCGCTGGGGGACGTCGTCCACGCCCTCCCCGTCCTGACCGCCCTCCGCCGGCATCTCCCGCAGGCGCGGATCGGATGGGTGGTCGAGGCGGCGATGGCGCCGCTCCTTGCCGGGCATCCGGACATCGACGAGCTCTTCGTCGTCCGCCTGCGCGACTGGCGCCGGCGGCCGTTCGCCGCCGCCACCCTTCGCGAGCTACGCGCCTTCCGCTCCGCCGTCCGCCGCTTCGCACCCGACATCGCGCTCGACCTCATGGGGAACCACAAAGCCGGCGCGATCGCCGCCCTCTCCGGCGCCGGCCGCCGCATCGGCCTCGCCCGCCGGGCCCGCCGGGAGCCGTCGAGCGCGGTCTGGGTCAACGAGGCGGTCCTGCCGCGCGGCGTCCACGCCGTGGACCGCGGCCTGGCCCTCCTCGACGCCCTCGGCCTGCCGCCCGAGCCGGCGGACTTCGGCGGCGACCGCCTCCTCCCCGCCGCCCTCGCCCCGCCCGCCCTCGCCGGCGAGCCGTTCGCCCTCCTCCACCCCGGCGCCGCCTGGGCCAACAAGCGCTACCCGCCGGAGCGCTGGGGGGAGGCGGCGCGCCGGCTGCGCGAGGCGACCGGCCTCCCCACCCGCATCGCCGTCGCCCCGGGCGAGGAGGCGCTGGCCGCCGCCGTCGAGGCCGCCGCGGCCGGCGCCGCCGCCGCCGTCCCGGCGCCCGACCTCCCCGCGCTCGTCGCCCTCACCCGCGCCGCCCGCCTCTTCCTCGGCGCCGACACCGGCCCCACCCATCTCGCGCACGCCCTCGGCACGCCGGTCGTCATGGTCATGGGCCCCACTCACCCGGAGCGCCACGGCCCCTACGGCGCGGTCGAGCGCGCCCTCTGGCACCCGCTCCCCTGCAGCTTCTGCTACCGCCGCTTCGAGGAGGTCAAGGCCTGTCTGCTGGACGTCCCGCCGGCCCGCGTCGCCGAGCGGGCGGCCGCCCTTCTCGCCGATCCGGCGCGCTGCTAGACTGGCGGAAGCGCTTTCATCGTAAGGTGTCTATCTCTCGATGGCGACGGAACCCCGCACCCGGCAGCAGCCCGCCGACAAGTTCGGCGAGGTGCTCCTCAACTCCGGCAAGATCACCGCCAAGCAGCTCCAGGAGGCCCTGACCTACCAGCGCGAGCAGGGCGGGCGCATCGGCGCCACCCTGGTCAAGCTGGGCTTCCTCTCCGAGCGCGAGCTCGTCGACTTCCTCTCCAAGCACTTCAAGGTGCCGGCCATCGACCTCGACGGCATGGAGGTGGACGAGTCGGTGCTCAAGATCATCCCGCCCGACATCGCGCGCAAGTACACGATCCTGCCGATCTCGAAGACCGGCGCCACCGTCACCATGGCGATGATCGACCCGACGAACGTCTTCGCCATGGACGACGTCAAGTTCATGACCGGCTACAAGGTCGAGCCGGTGGTCGCCGCCGAGAGCTCCATCCGCGGCGCCATCGACCGCTACTACGGCACCACCCACGCCATCGAGCTCAAGAAGGTCATGGAGGACCTCGAGGAGAGCGGCGGCGATCTCGAGGTGCTGGACGAGGAGGAGGACCTCGACCTCGCCGGCATCGAGGACCAGGTCGAGCAGGCGCCGGTCGTCAAGCTGGTCAACATCATCCTGACCGACGCCATCAAGCGCGGCGCCTCCGACATCCACGTCGAGCCCTACGAGAAGGACTACCGGGTGCGCTACCGCATCGACGGCATCCTCTACGAGATGATGCGGCCGCCGCTCAAGCTCAGGGAGGCGATCACCAGCCGGGCCAAGATCATGGCCCGCCTCGACATCGCCGAGAAGCGCCTGCCGCAGGACGGGCGGATCAAGATCAAGACCAAGGTCTCGGGGCGGACCAAGGACCTCGACTTCCGCGTCTCGGTGCTGCCGACGATCTTCGGCGAGAAGATCGTCATGCGGCTCCTCGACAAGGACAAGCTGATGCTCGACATGACGAAGCTCGGGTTCGAGCCCGACTCGCTGCGCAAGTTCGAGCAGGCGATCCTCAAGCCCTACGGCATGGTGCTGGTGACCGGGCCCACCGGCTCGGGCAAGACCAACACCCTCTACTCGGCGCTCTCGCGCATCAACACCCCCGAGGTCAACATCATCACCGCCGAGGACCCCGTCGAGTTCAACCTCTCGGGCATCAACCAGGTGCAGATGAAGGAGCAGATCGGCCTCAACTTCGCGGCCTCGCTGCGCTCCTTCCTGCGCCAGGACCCCAACATCATCCTGGTCGGCGAGATCCGCGACTTCGAGACCGCCGAGGTGGCGATCAAGGCCGCCATGACCGGCCACCTCGTGCTCTCGACGCTGCACACCAACGACGCCCCGTCCTCGGTCTCGCGTCTGATGAACATGGGCATCGAGCCGTTTCTCGTGGCGACCTCGGTGCACATGGTCGTGGCGCAGCGGCTGGTACGGCGCATCTGCACCTTCTGCAAGGAGCCCTCGGAGCTGGCGCCGCAGGCGCTCGTGGCCGCCGGCTTCTCCGAGCACGAGGCGCGCACCATCAAGCTCTTCCGCGGCCGCGGCTGTGAGCGCTGCAGCTCGACCGGCTACAAGGGCCGGGTGGGCCTCTACGAGGTGATGGAGATCGACGAGGAGATGCGCGAGCTCATCCTCACCGGCGCCAGCGCCAACGAGCTGCGGATGAAGGCGATGGAGCGCGGCATGCTCACTCTCCGCGGCAGCGGCCTGCAGAAGGTGCGCGAGGGGATGACGACGCTGGAAGAGGTCCTGCGCGAGACGGTCCTGTAGTTACGACGGCGGCGTGTCCTTCCGGGTGGTCTTGGTGACCCCCATCAGCACGGCGATGCCGACCAGGCAGATCACGCCGACGCCGATCCACACCGGCGGCGCGCCGGCCAGGTAGGCCCCGAAGGCGAGGCCGATGATCAGGATGATGAAGCCGATCAGATAGACACCGAAGGACGAAGGCATCGCCGCTCTCCCGTGGCAGCAGGGCGCGCCGGTAGCGGCGCGGCACCGGTCGTAAATTCAAAAGCCGGGCCAGGGGCCCGGCTCAGGGGCTCGCGACGGCGGCGACGACGCTCGCCAGGAGCCGGTCGCGGACGACGGCGGGGGCGTAATCGGCGGCGAGCCGGCGGCTGCCGGCCGCGGCCAGGCGCTGGCGCTCGGCGGGGTCGTCCAGGAGGCCGAGGACCGCCTCCACCCACTCCGCGGGCCGCTCGGCCAGGCGCAGGTCTTCGCCCGGCCGGGCGGTGGTCCCCGCAGCGGCCCACGGCGAGGCCACGACCGGCACCCCAGCCGCCCAGGCCTCCAGCACCTTGATCGGCAGGCCCGAGCCGCAACGCAGGGGGACGAGCGCGAGGGTCGCCCGGCGGAGGAGGGCGCCAAGGTCCGGCGGCGACGGTGTCAGCTCGACGCCGCTCCCCGCCCGCGCGACGGCGCGCCGCACCACCCGCCCCGGCCGGTCGCCGGCCACCACGACCCGTACCTCCGGCCGCCGCGCGCGCAGCGCCGGCCAGACCTCGCCCAGCCACCAGACGACGGCGTCGGCGTTCGGGAAGTAGCCGAGATTTCCGGTGAGGGCGAGCAGGGGACGCCCCTCGGCCGGCGCGGCGAGGACGGAGCCCTCCACCGCCAGCGGCACGACGTCGAGCTTCCTTGCCTGCTCTTCCGGAAGTCCCGCGGCGACCGCCCGCCGGTCCCGCTCGCTCACCACCAGGGCGCCGGCCGCCCGCTCCACCAGCCGCCGCTCGGCATGCGCGAGGCGGCGGGCCTCCAGGCGAAGGAGCGGGCGCAGGGAGGACCGATCGAGCGCGGCGCGGCGCTCGAAGTTGAGGGCCAGGCTGTCGATCAGGTCGGCAAAGACGGGCGTCGCACCGACGTCGTCCAGGTGGCCAGCGAGCCGCACGAGCTGGAGGATGACGAGATCGTGCCGCGGCGCGAGCGCCCGCAGCTTCCGGCCGAGGTCCGGCGACCGGAAGAGCCCGCTCTGCAAGGGACTCCCGTCGACCAGCGCGCGGCCGATCCCGACCGCCGCTCCCGCCGCTCCGAGCCGATAGGTCTCCACCTGAAAGGACGCGCCGGCCGCGGCAGGCGCCGGCCGGTCCGGTCCCGGCTCCGGCGTGAGCAGCGTCACCTCGTGCGCGGTCGAGAGGAATTCGAGCTGCTGCACCGCCCGCACCTGGTCCCCCCGGCGCGGCGGCCAGGGAACCCGGGAGGTGACGAGGAGGATGCGCACCGTAGCGCCCGGCCTACGTGCCGGGCGTCACACCAGCTTGAGCAGGTGCCCGAGCTTGTCGCGCTTGGTGCGCAGGTAGTCGCGGGTGCTGTCGGTGGGCGCCACCTCGAGCGGCACGCGGTCGACGATCTCGAGGCCGTAGCCGCCGAGGCCGACGTACTTGCTCGGGTTGTTGGTCATCAGGCGCATCTTGCGCACGCCGAGGTCGCGCAGGATCTGCGCCCCGATGCCGTAGTCGCGCTGGTCGGGGCGAAAGCCGAGCTTCTCGTTGGCCTCGACCGTGTCGTGCCCCAGCTCCTGCAGCTCGTAGGCCTTGAGCTTGTTGACCAGGCCGATGCCGCGCCCCTCCTGCAGGAGGTAGAGGAGGACGCCCTTGCCTTCGTCGGCGATCTTGGCCAGCGCCTGCTCGAGCTGGGTGCCGCAGTCGCAGCGCGCCGAGCCGAAGACGTCGCCGGTCAGGCACTGGCTGTGGACCCGCACCAGCACTGGCTCGTCCTCGCGCACCTCGCCCATGACCAGGGCGACGTGCTCCTCGCCGGTCGCGTCGGCGCGGTAGGCGTGGAGGCGGAACTCCCCCCAGCGGGTGGGCAGGCGCGGCGCGGCGAGACGGCGGACGAGGGTCTCGTGGCGCAGCCGGTAGCCGATCAGGTCGGCGACGGTGACGAGGAGAAGACCGTGCTCGCGGGCGAAGGCGACGAGGTCCGGCACCCGGGCCATGGTGCCGTCGTCGTTCATGATCTCGCAGATGACGCCCGCGGGGTGGAGCCCGGCGAGCGCCGCGAGGTCGACCGAGGCCTCCGTCTGCCCGGCGCGCTTGAGGACGCCGCCGCGCCGCGCGCGCAGCGGGAAGACGTGCCCCGGCCGCAGCAGGTCCTCGGGCCGGGTGCGCGGGTCGATGGCGGTCAGGATGGTGGCGGCGCGGTCGGCGGCGGAGATCCCGGTCGTCACCTTGCCGCGCGCCTCGATCGAGACGGTGAAGGCGGTGTTGAAGGTCGAGGTGTTGGTCGTCGAGTCCACCATGAGCGGCAGCGCCAGCTCGGCGCACCGCTCGTCGGTGAGCGTCAGGCAGACCAGCCCGCGCCCGTGCTTGGCCATGAAGTTGATCGCCTGCGGCGTCACCTTCTCCGCCGCGATCGCCAGATCCCCCTCGTTCTCCCGGTCCTCGTCGTCGACGATGATCACCATCCGCCCCTGGCGGAACTGCTCGATCGCCTCCTCGATGGGGGCGAAGGGGGTGGGGTGAGGGGTCATGGTTGAGCGCTCGCCGAAGCAGCGATTCTAGCAAGTCACGGCGAAGGGCCCTGGTCGCGGGGTTTCTGCTCTACCCTATCGCCGGCAGGAGGCGCCAAGCATGCTCGTCCGGATCTGGCATGGGAAGACCCGCCGCGACCGCGGCGACGCCTACGCGGACTTCGTCGCGGCACGCGCGATCCCCGACTACCGGTCCACCCCGGGCAACCTCGGCGTCTACGTCCTCCGGCGCGACGAAGCCGACGAGACGCACTTCCTGACCGTGACCTTCTGGGAGTCAGAAGAAGCCGTCCGCGGCTTCGCCGGCGACGACGTCCTCAAGGCGAAGTACTACCCCGAAGACGACGACTACCTCCTCGAGTTCGAGCCCGAGGTGGTCCACTACACCGTCGTCGCCAGCAGCGGCCTCAAGCCTTGACGGGAATCGTTGAGCCGTAAATACTGCCCGCCGTGAAGACGACCTTCGATCTGCCCGATCCGCTGCTTCGGAAGGCCAAGGCAGTTGCCGCCCAGCAGGGCCGGCCGCTCCGCGATCTGGTCGCCGAGGCGATCGGCGAAAAGCTCGAGCACACCGCTGGCGTCGCCGAGGGCGAAACCCCGGCCGGTGAAGGGCGGCGAGAGGCATGGGAGCGCTGGAGAGCCCGGCTCGTGCAGCTCCCGGACGGGGGCTGGCTCAATCCCGACGGCATCGAGGACGAGTCGTTCTTTCAGTCCCTCGACGAGGTTCGGCGGGAGTCTTGGGCCTCGCGCGATCCATTCGGCTCCGCTGCTTGAGCACCGTCCGACCGCTGCCCTGCACGTGTTCCTCGTCGACACCAACGTCGTCTCCGAGCTGATCCGCCCGCAGCCGCACCTGCCGCTGGTTCGGCGGCTGCTCTCAACCGATCCGGCGATGCTCTTCGCTTCCGAGATCACGCGCTACGAGCTGCGCTTCGGCGCCGCCATCCACCCTCAATCCAGCGTCGTCTGGGGCAAGGTGCAGCGCGAGATCCTGCCTCTTCCGATCTGGCTTCCGATCGATGAGCGAGTAGCGCTTGCGACCGCGGACCTCCGCGCCGCGTTGCGCAAGAGCGGCAAGGGGATCGAGGTGCCCGACGCCATCCTCGCCGCGACGGCCTCGGTCCACGAGCTCGTGCTCGTGACTCGTAACGTTCGCCACTTCCAGAACGTACCTGGCCTCGCTCTGGAGAACTGGTTCTCAGGGGAGTAATCAATCAGAGCGACGCTCGGCCCCACCGACCGGGCTGCGCTAACATCGACGCCAATGCTGCGGTTCACGCTTCTGCTCGCGGCGCTCGCGATGGCCTTGCCCGCCGGCGCCAACGTCATCACGGTGAACACGGCGGGCGACAACGGCTGCTCGCTGACCGCGGCGATCAAGAATGCCAACGCCGGCAATGCCGGCCAGCCCGCGTGCGCCCCTGGCTCTGCGGGCATGGACGTCGTGCAGTTCGACCCTCAGCTCTGGGCGAGCTGCTGCCTGCCGGTGGCCCTGGGGGTCGCGAGCAACACCGCGGTGACCTCGCCGATCACCATCGACGGGCCCGGCGTCGCCCTGGTGTCGATCGGCGGTTTGAGGTTCGAGAGCGGCGCCAGCGGCTCGCAGATCGACGACGTCAGGCTGGGCCGCGTGGTTTCCACCGGCGCCGACCTGACGCTCACCCGCGTGCGCATCCTCAACGGCTCCGCCCAGTTCGAGACGTATGGTGGCGGGATCAGCATGACCGACGGGAATCTCGCCGTCACGGACGGCGAGATCAGCCGCAACATCGTCTTCGACGCGTTCAACGTCTACCCTCACTACGGCGGCGGTGTCAGCTTCCGACTTGCCACTGCCATCACCCGCACGCTGACCCTCACCAACGTGACCCTCGCCAACAACTCCGCCGGGGGCGGAAACCCGGGGGCGACGGCGCCTGCCTCCGGCGGCGGCCTCGCCGTGGAAACCGTCGTCGGTGCGACCGCGGTGGTGAACCTCCACCACGTCACCGTCGCCGGGAACGGCGCCATCACCTCGGGCGGCGGGATCTACCTCACGGGGGCGGGCACCATCACCGCCAACTTGCGGCACGTGGTGGTGGGGGACAACAAGGCTCCGGCGGGTGCGGACATCTTCGACAACGACAGCCCTAACACCGCGCTCACCCTGGAGCGCTGCGTGATCGAGACCGCGGCCGGCTTCACGGCCGACAGCTCGACGGGCAGCCTGGTGGGCGTCGACCCGGTCCTCACCGCGCTCGGCTGCAATGGCCAGCTGCAGCGCACCATCGCCCTCCAACCCTCCTCACCGGCCATCGACTTCGTCCCCGCCGCCGCGTGCACCTTGGTCACCGACCAACGCGGCTCGCCGCGCCCGATCGACGGCGACGGCGACAGCGTCGCCGACTGCGACGCCGGCGCGCTCGAGGACCAGGGGCCGGGAGACTTCCTCAGCTCGTACCACACCGTCACGCCCTGCCGGGTCGTCGACACCCGCGGCGCGCCCGGGGTGCCCTACGGACCGCCTTCGTTCAGCTTCCCCTCCTTCGATACTCGCGTGTTCGAAGTCGAGGGCCGCTGCGGCGTCCCCGGGCAGGCGACGGCCCTGGCCGTCAACGTCACGGTCGCCAACGCCACCCGCGGCGGTGAGCTCTACTTCCACGACATCGACATGTCCGCCGGGACCTCAGTGGAGTTCCTGAAGTTCCGCATCGGCCCGCCACGCGCCAACAACGGCGTCCTCCCCGTCTGCACCGACATGGGCCTGAGAGTCGAGGCCCGGACCAGCTTCGAGTACCAGGGCAACTACGACGGCTCGGTCGACTTGATCCTCGACATCGTCGGCTACTTCCAGTAGGCGGCTGGCCGCAGCGGCCGCCGGCGCGCAGCTTCTGCAAGGTTCCCGGCCTCCGATTCCGTCTTTGACGGGATGGGAGGTAGCGGATTGACACCTTTAACTCTTAGGTTAAGATGAGGCTCCGGCGGGTCACGCGGTCCCGCTGGGACGTTCTGGCGATCTGCGGGACGCGCGGCGACTGCCCGTTGCTCGAGTTTCTCGCGGGCCTTGACGCGCGACTCGCCGCGGACGGCCGGGCGATGCTGCGGCTGCTCTCGTTCGTAGCGGAGCACGGTCCGCCGCGAAACGTCGAGGTGTCGCACAAGATCGCCGGTGCGATCTGGGAGCTCATCGCCGGCCGTCTGCGGGTGCTCTGGTTCTACGACGAGGGCCGGCTCGTTGTCTGCAGCCACGGGTTCGTGAAGCGCACGAGGAAGACTCCCGCTGCCGAGATCGAGCGAGCGCTCGCGGCCCACCGCGCCTATCAGCACGCGAAGAAGCACCGCCTCGTAACCGTGGAGGACCAGCGATGAAGCCCAAGACCTTCCCCGAGCTCTTCGAAGAGGCCGAGCGTCACGAGGACTACTGGGTATCGGGGGCGATCCTCGCCTTCACGGAGGACCTCACGCACGCCATGGAGCGCGAAGGCGTGAGCCGCGCGGAGCTGGCCCGCCGGCTCGGCTCCACGCCGGCGTATGTCACCAAGATCCTGCGCGGGAACGTGAACTTCACGCTCGCGACGATGGTGCGGCTGGCCCGCGCCCTTGGCGCCGAGCTCCAGGTCCAGCTCGTCCCCGGCGCCCAGGAGCACGCGCCGCAGCGGCAATCCCTATCCGCTAGGCGCTGAGAGTCGCGGGCGACGCGGAAGAGCGGAACTTTCTATGAAGAGGGTTGACGAGACCGACGAGCTGCGAGAGGAGTACGACTTCTCTCAGATGGCGGGTGGGGTGCGGGGCAAGCACGCTGCCTCCTACAGCCGCGGCACCAACCTCGTGCGGCTCGATCCGGATGTCGCGGAGGCGTTCACCACGGACGAGTCCGTGAACGAGGCCCTCCGGGCCGTTTTGAAGGCCGCCGCCGCAATCCCCACCTCGCGCGCCCGCTAGAACGGGTTCCCGAACGAGATCAGCAGCACCGGCCCGCGGCTCTCGCCTTCGTCGGGGTCGAGCTTCCAGCCGGCGTCGAGGCGGAGGGGGCCGATGGGGGAGAGGTAGCGGACGCCGACGCCGACGCCCTGCTTGACGTCGCCCCAGTCGATCGACTGCCAGTCGGCCCAGACGTTGCCGGCGTCGTAGAAGACGGTGCCGCCGAAGGCGCCGGCGATGGGGAAGCGGTACTCCAGATTGAAAAGAAAGAGGCCGTTGCCCCCGACCTCGGCGAAGCCGTCTTCGTTGGGCCGCTGGATCAGCGTCTCGCCGCGGATCCCCAGGTCGTCCTTCTCGTAGGCGCGGTGGGTCGTCTGGCCGCCGGCGAAGAAGCGCTCGTCGATGAAGATGTCGCTCGACGGCAGGTCGTCCGGCAGCTCGGGGTCGTCCTCCTCCAGCTTGGCGAAGGGCTCGATGCCGCCGAAGCGCACGCTCCCGACCAGCACGCCGGCCCGCCCGAACGGCAGGTACTGCGTCTGCTGCACGAAGAGCTTCAGGAAGTCGCCGTCGGTGCCGAAGACCGGGAAGGCGTACTGGAGCTGCGCCAGCGTGCTCCACCCCTCGGTCGCCAACACCGGGTCGTCGCGCCGGTCCCAGAGGAAGCTGGGGACGATGCTCGAAAGGTGGTAGGGGCGGTCCTCCCGCTCGTCCACGTCGATCAAGCCGAAGTCCGGATCGAGGGTCGTCTCGACCACCCGGTAGTCGAGCGCCAGCCCCACCCGCCGGTCGGTGAAGGTCTCGACCGCCTCGAAGCGCGTGCCGTAGCGGTCCACCTCCCAGTGGTCCTTCGTTTCGTGGAAGTAGAAGAGCGAGGAGGTGAGCGGCACGCCCAGGCGGAAGACGTAGGGCTGGTCGACGATCAGTCGCGTGCTCTGGTCGAACTCCGAGAGCCGCAGGTCGGCGCGCAGGCTCACCGCCTTGCCCCAGAGGTTGGCGTGGCTGAAGGAGACGCCGCCGCGCGGCCCGCTCTGCTCGTGGTCGTCGCCGTTGTACTCGTAGCCGAGGCCGTAGGTGACGCGCCGCGGCTTGCCCTCCTCGACCCGCACCACGAGATCCCGCCGCGCCCCGCCGAGGCCGGCGCGCGTCAGCTCGACCTCGACGCTCGAGAAAATGCCGAGCTGGTAGAGGTCGCGCTCGAGCTCGAGGAGCCGGGTGTCGCTGATCGGCTCGCCGCGCTCGACGCCCAGGGTGCGGCGGATGACCTCGCTCTCGGTCACCCGGTTGCCGCGCACGATGACCCGGTCGACCACGGTCTGCGGCCCTTCGATGGCGGCGATCGCCAGGTCCACCACCGTCTCGTCGGGGCTCCAGTTGGCCTCCGCCGAGACCTGCGCCTCCGCGTACCCCGCGTCGGCGTAGGCGGCGCGCACCACGGCGAGCGTCTGCTCGAGGAGCAACGGGTGGAACGGCCCCTGCTCCTCGAGCGGCAGCTGCTCGCGCAGGTCGTCGAGGTCGAGCGCCTTGACGTCGCGGAAGTCGAGCGCGCCGACCCGCCGGCGCGCCCCCTCGACGACCGGGATCTCGAGCCGCAGCTCCTCGCCGCGCTCCGAGACGACCGGCGGCCCCACCTCCGCCTCGGCGAAACCCTGGAGGGCGTAGAAGCGGCGCAGGTTCTCGATGTCCGCCTCCAGCTCCTCCTCGATGAGCCGGCCGCTGCCGAGCGCCAGGAGGCTGCGCTCGCCGACCGTCATCAGGTCCTCCAGCTCCTCGTCGTCGAAGCTCTGGTTGCCGGTGAACTCCACCTCTTGGAGCCGGTACACGGGGCCGGGAACGATGGTGAGGACGACGTCGAGCAGGCCTTCCTGCCGCTCCTCCTTCCAGTCCACCTGCACCTTGTAGTGCCCCTGCCGCTGGTAGTGCTCCTTGATGCGCGCCGTCGCCTGCAGGACCAGCGCCTCGTCGTACCCCTGCTCCTCCATGAACGGCAGCAGGTCCTGCTTGCGCAGGCGCTTGACCTCGGCGCCGACGACGTGCAGCTCGACCCGCGGCCCGACGGCGATCGGGTAGGTGAGGTGGACCGTCCCCGCCTCGGCGTCGGCGCGCTCCTCGGGCAGGTCGACGCGCGCCGTGCGGTAGCCTTGCTCGATGAGCCAGGTCTGGAGGCGCTCGGCGTCGTCGCGCACGCGGCCGCGGCCGTAGGGCTCGCCGGGCTTGGCCTGGAGGCGCTCGATGAGCTTCTCCGGGGTGAAGGGCGCCGTCTCCCCCTGGAACTCGACCGCGCCGACGCGGGCGCGCGGGCCGCCGGCGATCTGGTAGACGACGTCGGCGCGGCGGCTCGGCTCGTCGATCGCCACCCGCACGCGCACGTCGGCCTTGAGGTAGCCGCGCTCGCGGAAGAGGTCCTGCATCTCGAAGACGCCGCGCACCACGCGGTCTTCGATCAGCGGGTCGCCGGCGCGCTGCGGCACCACCCGCCGCAGCTCGCTCTCGGAGATCCCGAGCTCGCCCTCGAGGAGCACGCGCTCGACCCGCACCGGCGGGCGCAGGACGACGGCGACGACCACGCCGTCCTCCCCTTCGGCCGGCCGCGTGTAGAGCTCCACCTCGTAGGCCGCGCCGCTCGCCTGCACGTTGCGCAGGGTGCGGCGCACCCGCTCGTCGGTGAGGGGCTTGCCCACCTCGACGGCGAGGAGCGAGCCCATCTCCTCGCGCTCCTTCTCCGGCAGCGCGGCCTCGCTGCGGATCTCGATCAGGCGCACGATCGGGCCCTTCTCCTCGGGCTCAGCCGCCGCTTCCTGTCCTCGCGCCGGCGCCGCCGCGGCGAGCGCCAGCAGCAGCGCCGTTCCGAGCGCCGCGGCGCGCTCCTTCAAAAGCGCTTCTCCCACTCGGCGTCGACGGCGAAGGTCTCGTCCTGGCCGTCGCGGGTCAGCACCAGAACGACGTTGTCGCGCACCTGCCACTCGACGCGCAGCAGGTACTCTTCGGAGGACGCCGGGTTGCTCGAGTAGGTGACGAAGAGGTCCTTCGAGATGCGCTTGCCCACCGTCAGGCGGACGCCGCCGACCGTGCCGGTCTCGGTCGAGGCGAGCGGGTCGATGCGGAAGCGGTCGAAGCCGAAGAGTGCCGAGACCCGCTTCGAGACCACCGAGGCCGCCTGGCCGTAGAGGAAGCCGCGCGCTCCCGCGCCGCCCTCCTCGTCCGCCGGCCGCTGCCCGGGGATGAAGAGGCGCCCCTCCCCTTCCAGCTCCTTGCCGGTGGCGAGGAGCGCCAGGACCTCGAGGTCGGCCAGCCCCTCGTCGGAGGTGAACTTGGCGTTGAGCCGCTCGAGCGTGCCGGAGAGGGAGAGGAGGATGTCGTAGTTGCGCACCTCGGTGCGGGCCACGAGGTCGATCACCGGGTCGATGCGGTAGGGGTTGTTGAAGGTCAGGCGCCCGCGCTCGATCTCGTACTCGTTGTCGGCGTAGACGAGCTTGCCGCCGGGCACCAGCTCCACCTCGCCGACGACGACCGGCGCCGCCAGCGTACCGCGCAGCACGAGCTCGAGGCCTCCGGTCAGGTCGGCGACGTTGTTGCGCACGCGCAAGGCCTCGGGACCCAGCACCTGGACGTTGAGCTGCGTCGAGGCCAGGAACGGGTCGGTCTCGGCGATCTCCAGCCGCTCGCGCTGCAGCACGCGCTGGAGGAGCTGGAAGGTGCCGGTCTCGACGTCCTGGAGGTAGTAGGCGCGGTCGAGCGTCACGATGCCGCGGAGCTGGCGCGTGGTCTGGCCGCCGACCAGCGACAGCTCGGCGTCGCCGCGGATCAGGAACCCCTCCGGGTAGCGCAGCGAGACGTCGTTGGCCGAGAGCTGGAAGCGGTAGGCGTCGGGGCGCTCGTCGCCGAAGATGCCGAGCCGGCCGGAGGCCAGCACGGTGCCGCCGGCGACGCGCGCCGACACCCGGTCGACGACGACCGCGTCGCGGTAGAGGAGGACAGTGCCGGTCAGCTCCTCGAAGGCGTGCGGGAAGTTGGGCAGGATGAGCCGCGCCTGCCGCAGCTCGCCCACGCCGTCGAGGGCGGGGTCGTCGGTCGTGCCGCGCACCGAGGCGAGGAGGTCGAGGTAGCCCGACATCTGGACGCCGGGCAGGACCACCTCCGCCCAGCGCGCCGAGACCGTGCTCTGCAGGCGCAGGTCGAGCGGGTTGGGTGTGGCCCCCAGGCCGATCGTGCCGGTCAGGAAGAGGTCGCTCTCGGTCTGCGGCTCGCGCAGGTAGAGGGACTCGACGCGCAGCGCCTCGGGCGTCCAGGTCAAGACCACCGGCTCGACGTTGGCGAGGGTCTGGTCCTGGTAGGCGAGGGCGAGCTCCGGGACCGTCAGGCGCGCCTGGAGGTTGCCGCCTTCGGTGAACTCCCCGGCCACGCGCAGCTCCCCCACCAGCCGGCCGCTGAACTCCGGCAGCGGCCGCGGCGAGGCGATGCGGGCGATCGTGCCGAGGTCGTGGCTCTGGACGGCGAAGACCAGCTCGGCGCCGCGGCGGTCGAGCCGGCCGCCGCCGTTGAGCGTGAGGAGCCCGGCGAGCGACCCTTCGGCGGTGAGCTGGCGGCCGTCCCAGACCGCCGAGAGCTGCGTCGTGCTCCCTTCCGGCAGCGACCGCCCGCCGACGCGCAGGTCGGTGCCGGTGAGCGAGAGGCGCCCGTTCGGCTCTTCCAGCGTGCCGCCGGCGGCGGCGCGCAGCGTGACGATGCCGGACATCTCGCCGGTGAGGAGCCCGCGCAGCGGTTGCTTTTCGAGGTCGAGCGCCGGCGCGTCGGCGGTGAAGGTCAGCTCGCCGGTCCGGCGGTCGATGCGGCCGCTCGCCAGGAGCTCCCCCGCCGGGGCGAAGACCTGCGCCCGCCGCAGGGTGACGACCGGCCCGGAGAAGACGACGTCCACCTGCGCCTCCCCCAGCTCGTGCCCCGAAAGTGTCAAGTCGGCGAGCGCCAGCACCGCCTCGCCGCCGAGGTCGTCGACGGTGCCGCGCAGATCGACCTGGCCGGTGGCGGTGCCGGTGACGGGCGGCAGGCCGGGGAAGAGGTCGGCGGCGCCCGCCAGCGGCCAGGAGTTGGCCTGCACCGCCAGCACCAGCGGCCGCCCGCCGCCGCCGCCGTCGGGGAGCGGGACCGTGCCGGTCACCGCCAGGCTCCCGTCGCCGCGCGTCGCGGTGAGGCGCAGGTCGCGGATCGCCTCCGGCGAGTAGGTCAGGGTGCCGGTCAGGCGGTCGGCTTCGAGGGCCGGCGCCGCCACGGCGGTGAGGTCGAGCGTCGTGGCGAGGGTGAACTCGCCGTCGGCGATCTCCAGCGTGCCCGCCGCCTGGCCGCGGCCGGCGGTGGGGAGCCAGGCCGGCGGCTCGCCCTCGACCGGCACCATCACCGCCAGACGCCCGAGGTCGCCGGTCTCGAGCCGCAGCTCGAAGCGGCCGCGGCCGGCCGGCAGCGAGTAGGAGCCGCTGGCGAAGAGCGCCTGCTCGGGCGCGGTCAGCCGGGCGCCTTCGGTCGAGACGACGCCGTCCGCGATCGCCAGCTCGACCGTGCCGGAGATCGGCAGCACGCGGCGGCTCGCCGGCTCCGCCCCCGCCGTCCCTTCGAGCCGCAAGGTGGCCGCGCCGCTGCCGGCGAGCGCGTCGGCGGAGAGGAAGCGGTACGTGAACGGCCCGCTGATCCGCGCCGCCGCGCCGGGGAGCGGCATGTCCTGGTCCGCGAGGAGGCTCGCGAGGTCGAGGCCGGCCAGGTCGAGGTCCAGCTCGATCGGCTGCCCCGCGCCCTCCGGCGTCTCGGCGTCGGTGTCCACCAGCACGGTGCCGCGCACCGTGCCGCCGGCGTAGTGCGCGTGGGCGTTCTCGGCGACGACCGACCCGGGCTCGACGGTCAGGTCCGCCTCGATGTCGCGGAAAACCCGCCCCAGCGTCGCGATCTGCGGCGATGCGACGGCACCGGCGAAGCGCCACTTCGCGCCGTCCATCGTCAGCCGCCCGCGCGTCGTCCAGGGCCCCTCGATCGGCTCCTCCGCGTACCCCAGCGCGTTGGCGAGCTGCGCCAGCCCGGAGGCTTCGAGGTCCAGGCCCATCGTCTTCTTCGTCCCCTCCCACTCGTAGGTGCCGGCCACGGTGCCGCGCACCTCCGGCGCCGAGAAGCGCCCGGCGACGATCCGGATGACGCCCGGCGAGAAGCTGCCGCGGGCGGAGAGGGTCAAGCGGTAGGGCCGGGCGTCGGGGAGGGTGACGACCACCTGCTGCGCCGTCACCAGGCCGTCGAGGATGTCCGGCTCCCGCCCCGTCAGCCGCCCCCAGACGGCGCGCGCGTCGAGCTCCAGCGGCAGCTCCCGCTGATCGACGCGCAGGCGGCCGTCCTGCACCAGGACGCGGCCGATCCGCACCTCGAAGCGCTGCTTGCCCCCCTGGCGGCCGCGCAGCGAGGGGACGTTCGACGTGCCGTCGGGGAAGAAGACGAGGTTGACGCGCGGCCGCAGGACCTCGATCTGCTCGAGCGCGAGGACGCGTTTGCGCAGGTCGCGCCAGGTGGCCTGGATGCGGATGACCGGCACCACCGCGAACGGCGGCTCGCCGGGGCGGGCGCCGGGCACCACCACGTCGTGCAGCTCGAAGGCGAGGGGAAAGAGATCGTAGTCGACGCCGCCGACCTGCACCTGCCGGCCGAGGGTCTCGGAGAGGCGCGCCACGACCAGCGCCGCCGCGCGGCGGTGCGCCAGCTCGCTCTGCGAGAAGAGGAGGAGGGCGGTGAGCGCCAGGACCACGACGAGCAGCCCCCAGACCACCGGCCTGATGACCCAGCGGCGGACGCGGCCCGGGCCGCCGCCGACCGGGCGCGGCGGCAGGCTCCCGAGCTCGGCGGCGGCCGGCGCCGGCGGCGGCACGTCGGCCGCCGGCGGCGGCTCGGGCGGCAGCCCGTCGCGCTCGCTCACGGCTTGCCCGCCACTTCCGGTCCTTCCGGCCCCTCCGGCCCCTCCGCCGCCTCCAGCCCGCCCCAGCGGAGCTTGCCGCGCAGGGCGTCGTAGAAGGTGCGGCCGCCGGTCTTGACCAGCCGCACCTTCGAGCGGCTGCGCGTCGCCTTCACCGTGTCGCCGCAGCCGAGCGAGGTCCCCTCCTGGCCGTCGAGGGTGAGGTACACCTCCTCGCGCTGGGTCTCGAGCGTCACCTCGACCGCCGCGCCGTCGGGCACCACGAGCGGGCGCAGCGACAGGGTGTGCGGGCAGATCGGCGTCAGCACCGCCACCGCCAGGAGGGGATGGAGGATCGGGCCGCCGGCCGAGAGGTTGTAGGCGGTCGAGCCGGTGGGTGTGGAGACGATCAGCCCGTCCGAGCGGTAGCGCGCCACGAGGTGGCCGTCGACGCGGATCGACAGCTCGATGATCCGCGCCAGCGCTCCCTTGGTGATCACCGCGTCGTTGAGCACGCGGTAGGAGGCGCCGTTGCCGCCGGCGGCGCGGCGCAGCTCGATGTCGAGGAGGCGCCGCTGCTCGGTGGCGAAGCGGCCGGCGAGCACCTGGACGAGCGTCGGGTAGAGGTCGGCGCGGTGGATCTCGGTCAGGAAGCCGAGGCTGCCGAGGTTGACGCCGAGGATCGGCACCCCTTCGGCGAGCGTGCGGGCGGTGGCGAGGAGGGTGCCGTCGCCGCCGAGGACCACGACGAGGTCGTAGTCGCCGCCCGGCTCGAAGGCGCCCTCCTGCGGCGCCCCCTGGGCGCGCAGCGTCGCCTCGTCGAGCGCCACCTCGAGGCCGCGGCGGCGCAGCCACTCGGCCAGCTCGTGGGCGGTGCGCACCGCGTCGCGGCTCGCCACCTTGGCGACGACGCCGATCTTCTCGAAGCGGCGGCGGCGGCTCACCCGGCGGCCTCGGGCTTCCTGAGGAGAGCGAACGCCTCGCGGTTGCCGCCGGCGCCGGGCACCGCGGAGTCCTCGACGCCGAGGAGCTCGAGACCCAGCCCCGCGAGGGCCTCGGCGGTCGCGCGCACCGTCGAGGCGCGCACCGCCTCGTCGCGCAGGATGCCGCCCTTCCCCACCGCGCCGCGCCCGGCCTCGAACTGCGGCTTGACGAGCGGCAGGAGGAGCCCGCCGGGCTCGACGTGCGGCACCACCGCCGGCACCACCTTGGCGAGCGAGATGAAGGAGAGGTCGAAGACGGCGAGCCGCACCGGCTCGGGCAGGGCGTCGGCGGCGAGGTGGCGGGCGTTGACCCGCTCCATGACCACCACCCGCGGGTCCTGGCGCAGCCGCTGGTCGAGCTGGCCGTAGCCAACGTCCACGGCGTAGACGCGCGCCGCGCCGCGCTGGAGGAGACAGTCGGTGAAGCCGCCGGTGGACGCTCCGACGTCGAGACAGACCCAGCCGGCGGGATCGACCCCGAAGCGGTCGAGGGCGTGCGCCAGCTTCCGGCCGGCGCGCGAGACGAAGGGCTCGCGCGCCAGAAGGTCGATCCGCGCCGCCTCCCCCACCGCCGTCCCCGGCTTGTCCACCCGCCGCCCCTCGACCTCGACGACCCCGGCCATCACCGCGCGGCGCGCCTGCTCCCGCGACGGGAAGAGCCCCCGCTCGACGAGCAGCTGATCGAGGCGCAAATCGTTGATTCTCCAGTCGTCCCGGGTGGCGCCGCTTGCAACGGGTGTGCCGCTCATGCGGCCGGCGCCGGCGCGGCGTTGCCGGAGCGCTCGGCGGCGGCCAGGCAGAAGGGGATCGCCAGGACGAAGAGCACCACGCGCTGGACTTCCGTGTCGCCCCAGTTGTTCTCGAAGAGACCCGCCGTGTTGAAGGCGAGGAGCGCCAGCATCACCCCGAGGTAGAGGTCGGCGCGCGGCCCGCGCCGCCCCCCCTCGGCGCGGTAGCGGCGGAAGGCGACGAGGAAGCTCGCGAGCATCAGCGCCAGCCCGGCGGCGAGCGCCGGCAGGCCGCGCTCGGCGGCGATCTGCAGCGGGTTGTTGTGCAGGTGCGGCACCGTGTAGCGCGGCGCCGTCGGCGTGCGGTAGATCGGGTAGCGCCGCTCGACCATCTGCGGCCCGAGGCCGAAGAGCGGCCGGTCGGCGATCATGCGCAGGCCCGCCTCGGCCATGCACACCCGGTCGTAGTTCGAGATGTCGTCGAGGTCCACGATCGAGGTCATGCGGTGGAGGAGAGGCACCGGCGCCAGCAGGATGAAGAGCGCCGCCACGACCGGATAGGCGAGGAGGAGCTTCGGCGCCCGCACCAGGAGGAGGACGGTCACCGCCACCCCCAGCGCCACCCAGGCGCTGCGGGTGAGGCTCTGGAGGAGCGCCAGGTTGACGAGGACGAGCCCGGCCCAGCGCCACGGGCTCCGCCAGCCGCGCCGCACGGTGACCGAGGCCAGCAGCAGGAGGTCGCAGACCAGGAGCACGCCGGCGTAGGTCATCCAGTGGGAGAAGGGGCCGCGGATGCGCTGGTCGAGGTCCCCCTGCCCCATCCAGACCTGCACCAGCCCCCAGACGGCGAGCAACCCGCCGAGGATCTCGAACCCGGCGACCAGCCGCCGCACCGATCGCTCGCCGCGCACGAAGATCGGCGCCAGGAGAAGCGGCGCGAAGTTGAACAGCTCGGTCGTCGACCGCAGGCTGGTGCGGACGTCGTAGGAGCCGGCGATCGAGGCCAGCAGGAGCAGGAGGTAGAGGCCGAGCGGCACGGTCAGCGGCAGGAGCGCCCGCCAGGGGACGCGCGTCCGCCGCGCCGCGGCCGGCGCCACCAGGAGCGCCAGGCCGAGGAAGCCGTTCGAGATCGCGAGCGTCGGGACGGCGAGGAGGTGCGCCGCGAAGAGCCAGTAGCCGAGGCGGCCGGCGAAGGAGGGCGCCGCGCCGGCGGCGGGCGCGGCGGGCTCGACCGGCGCCGGCCCCGCGGCGGGCGGCGCCGGCGGCGGGAGGGCGAGCTCGACCGGCATTCTCACGTGGGTGCGCGGCGCGGACCGCCGCCGCGGTCTACTTGCCGAGGACGGAAGCCGGGAGCGCTTCGTCGATCAGCATGATCGGGATGTCGGAGACGATCGGGTAGACCAGAGCGGACTGCGCGCAGTAGAGCCCGGACTCGACCACCGGCTCCTCGTCGCGGAAGTGCTCGCGGTACTTCTCGACCAGCGCCCCGCGTACCTCCTGCGGCAGCTCGACGAGCTCCAGCTCCCCCTTGCTCTTGGGACAGACCAGGATCTCGAGCAGCTCCGGATCGACCGCCATCGCGTTTCCCCTTCGGACTCAGGACGATAGCACGAAGCGGCCGAGCCCTAGCGCCCGGCGTCGCCGACCCAGGACCAGGTGACGACCAAGGACTCGGTTCCCGGATTCAGGTCGTAAATCCCGGCGTTCGAGAGGTGGTAGAAGGAGAGCCCGACGGCGGCGCGCCGGCTCACCCGGAACGCGAGGTCGAGCGCCGAGCGGAACTCCAGCGCCCCGCCGAGGTCGCGCCCGTCCCCTTTGTCGTAAAGGCCCACGGCCCAGTTGGGGGAGACGGTGAAGCGGCGGGTCAACGGGAAGTCGAGCCGGAAGCCTCCGTAGGCGTAGACGGAGCCGTCGCCGGCCGCCATGAAGCCGCCGATCGGCGCCGGGTCGGGGACGAAGCGCGGCAGGCCCGGCAGCTGGAGGGGGCCGCCCAACAGCTCCACCCCGGCTTCCGCGACGTCGCCTTCGCCCAGCACCTCGTGGACGCCGCCGCTGACCTCGACCGCGACCGGCGACTGCGCGGTCGCGGGCCGAGCCCCGAGCAGGACCACGGCCACCGCCGCGGCGGCGGCCAACCTTTTTGTGAACCATCCCATCACGGCATTCCCTCCGCGGGTTTTCCTACGCGGGCCCGCGCCCCTTGGATTGTCGCACAGGCGGGCCGACGGGGCGGCGTAAGATACCGGCGCGCATGAGCCAGCCCCGGGTCTCCATCGTCGTCCCGGTCTACAACGAGGAGGAGAGCCTGCCGGTCCTGGCCGCCGAGATCGCGGCGGCGATGGCGGCGGCGCCCGACTACGAGCTGCTGCTTGTGGACGACGGCTCGACCGACGGCTCGCCGGCGGCGCTGGCGCGGCTGGCGGTGGCGGACCCGCGCATCCGGGTGCTGCGGCTGGGGCGCAACAGCGGCCAGTCGGCGGCCCTCGCCGCCGGCTTCGCGCACGCCCGGGCGCCGGTCACCGTCACCCTCGACGCCGACCTGCAGAACGACCCGGCCGACATCCCGCGCCTGCTGGCCGAGCTCGACGCCGGCTGCGACGTCGTCTGCGGCGTGCGCACCGAGCGGCAGGACACCTGGGTGCGCCGGCTCTCCTCGCGCCTCGCCAACGGGGTGCGCAACCGGCTCACCCACGAGCGGGTGACCGACGTCGGCTGCACCCTGCGCGCCTGCCGCACCGAGGCCCTGCGGCGGGTGCCGGTTTTCAAGGGCATGCACCGCTTCCTCCCCACGCTCCTGCGCATGGAGGGCGCGCGGGTCAAGGAGGTGCCGGTGCGGCACCGGCCGCGGCGCTACGGGGAGGCCAAGTACGGCATCGGCAACCGGCTCTGGCGCGGCCTCGCCGACCTCTTCGCCGTGCGCTGGATGCAGTCGCGCTGGATCGACCGCGGCAACGTGGAGGAGGTCACCCCGTGGCACAAGAGCTCAACCCCGTCTGGCTCGTCATCGGCCTCCTCGGACAGGCCCTCTTCTTCGGCCGCTTCTTCGTCCAGTGGCTCGCCTCCGAGCGGCACAAGGCGAGCGTCATCCCCAAGGCCTTCTGGTACCTGAGCCTGGCGGGGGGCGCAGTCCTCCTCAGCTACGCCATCCACCGCCGCGACCCGGTCTTCATCCTCGGGCAGGCGACCGGCTTCATCATCTACAGCCGCAACCTCTGGTTCATCCACCGCGGCGGCCGGCCGCCGGCGCCGCCCGCGGCCCCCCTCGACGCTTGAGCCGCCGGCGGCGCGACCTCCTGGCGCTGGCCGCAGCGGCGGCCCTCCTCTTCCTGCCCGGGCTCGGCGGGCGCGACCTCTGGAACCCCGACGAGGCGCGCTACGCGGTGGTGGCGCGCGAGATGCTCGAGCGCGGCGACCTCTTCGTCCCGCACCTGAACGGCGAGGTCTACACGCAGAAGCCGCCGCTCCTCTTCTGGGCGATCGGCGCGGCGTCGCTCCTGACCGGCGGCGTCGACGAGACCTCGGCGCGGCTGCCGTCGGCGCTGGCGGCGATCGGCGCCGTGCTCCTCGTCTTCCTGCTCGGCGAGCGCCTCTTCACCCGCCGCGCCGGCTTCCTCGCCGCCGCCGCCTTCGCCACCTGCGCCAAGGTCCTCTGGCAGGGCCGCTTCGGGCAGATCGACATGCTGCTCGTGGCGCTGGTGACGGCGGCGGTCTGGTGCTGGGTAAGAAGGGAGTTCCCCGAGGATGCGAGCACGGTCGGCGTCGCCGATGCCCCCGGCATGTCATCCCGAGCGAGAGCGAGGGATCTGGGCGGGGGGCGGCGCGAGCCCCTTCCCTACCTCTTCTTCGTCTTCGCCGGCCTAGCCACCCTCGCCAAGGGCCCGGTCGGCCTCCTGCCGCCGCTCCTCTCGATCCTGGCCTACCGAGCGCTGGCGCACGGCCGGGAAGGCCTCCGCGGCCTGCGCCTAGGCCGCGGCCTGCTGCTCTGGGCCGCCGTCGTCGCGGCCTGGCTCCTGCCCGCGGCCCTCGCCGGCGGCCCGGAGTACCTGGAGCAGATCGTCTTCCGCCAGAACGTCACCCGCTACGCCGACCCCTGGCACCACTTCCAGCCCTGGTACTACTACCTGACCGTCCTGCCGGGCGACTTCTTCCCCTGGAGCTTCCTGCTGCCCGCGGCGCTGGTGGTCGGTTGGCGCGAAGGGTGGCTGCGGCGGCGCGAGCGCCACCCCTTCCTCTTCGCCTTGTGCTGGGTCGTGGTGACGGTCCTCTTCTTCAGCCTGTCGAGCGCCAAGCGGACCGTCTACATCCTCACCATGTACCCGGCGCTGGCGCTTCTCGTCGGCGCGGCGCTCGACCGGGCGGCCGCGGCCTGGCCGCGCGACCGGCGGTGGATCGCCGGCTCGCTCGGCGCGCTCGCCGCCCTCTGCGTGCTGCTCGCCGCGGCGGTGCCGCCGGTAGCGGCGCGGCGGGCGGACGAGGTGGCGGTCCTGGGCGGCGAGGCGCTGGTCTGGAAGCTCACCGCGGCGCTCGGCCTCCTCGCCGCCGGCGCCGTCGCCGCCTGGCTCCTGGCGCTGCGCGGCCGGCCGCTGCACGGCGCCGCCGCGCTCGCCGCCGGCACCGCGGCGATGGCGCTCGGGACGTTCCTCTTCGTCGTCCCCGCCTTCGACGTTGTCAAGTCGGCCCGCCCGCTGTCCCGAGTGCTCGACGCCAAGCTCGCGCCCGGCGAGACCTACGGCATCTACCCGCGTCTCGACTCGACCTTCCTCTTCTACAGCCGCCGCCGCGCCGTGCCGCTGGAGGGCGAGGAGGCGCTCCGCCGCTTCGCCGCCCGCCCCGGCCGCGTCTGGCTCCTCGCCCAGCGCGACGACCTCGCCAAGCTCCGCGGCGGCCCCCTGCCGCTCGTCGAGGTCGCCCGCGACCCCGACGCGAGCGAGGGGTATCTCCTGCTGCGGAGTCCCTGAGCGGCGCTTCCGAGCGCCGGGTAGGATGGAGCGATGAACGAAGCCGACTACCGCGTCGAGCTGTCGGAAGAGGACGCCGGCTGCGTCGATCCGGGCGGCCGGCGCAACGCCGTCTCGTGGGCCGCGCTGGAGTCGGTGCGGGTGGTGACGACCGGCGCCGGCCCCTTCGCGCCGGATGTCTTCTGGGTGCTGGAAGGCGGCGGCGCCAAGTGCGTCGTGCCGCTCGGCGCGAGCGGCGAGCCGGCGCTCCTCGAGCGCCTGCAGGCGCTCCCCGGCTTCGACAACGAGGCGTTCATCAAGGCGATGGGGAGCGCGGAGGACGCCTCCTTCCCCGTCTGGCGGCGGGAGGACGCCGCGCGCGCCGCGCCGGCGAGGCGCACCGGGCTCTCCGGCGCCGAGAAGCTGGCCCTCGCGACCGCCGGGCTCGGGCTCCTCCACCACGCCGACCACGTCCTGCGCTTCGACCACAGCGGCTGGCCCTTCAGGCCCGAGGTGACGCCCTTCACCTGGAGCCTCCTCGTCTACCCGCTGATCGCCCTGCTCCTCACCCTCCGCCGCCACCCGCGCCTGCGCGTCGCCCTCGCCGCCGTCCTCTTCCTCGTCCCCACCCTCGCCCACGTCTTCCTGGAGACTCCGGCCGAACAGTTCCGCACCTGGGCCGAGCGGTCCGACGTCAACCTCCTCTACGTCGCCTCCCCGGCCCTGGGCGCCGCAGCGGTCGCCGTCAGCGTCCTCCTCACCCTCGCCGCCCTAGCCACCCTCGTCGCCTTCTGGCGCGAGGCCCGGCGGGCCGCGGCGCCGGTGTAGGGCAGCTACTCGCCCGTAAAGGGAATCAGCAGCCGCTCGACTCCGCGCGCCTTGCCGGTCTCCTCGTCGATGTCGACGACGACGGCGGCCAGCCGCACGTCCCGCTTCGCTACCTCGAAGGACGACGGCGTCTGCAAGAGGAACCGCTTCAGCACCTTGTCCACGCGGACGCCGATGATCGACTCGTAGGGGCCGGTCATGCCGACGTCGGTGATCAGCGCCGTGCCGCCTGGCAATACGCGCTCGTCGGCGGTGGGGACGTGAGTGTGCGTCCCCAACACCGCGCTCACCCGGCCGTCGAGGTAGAAGGCCAGGGCCTGCTTTTCGCTCGTGGCCTCGGCGTGGAAGTCGATCATCACCACCTTGACGCGGCCGTCGAGCTTGGCGAGGAGGCGATCGGCCACGACGAAGGGCGACTCCAGGGCGGTCATGAAGACCCGGCCCTCGAGGTTGATCGTCGCCACCGGGATCCCCGCCGCGGTCTCGCCGACGTGGAGCCCGCTGCCCGGGTTGCCGTCGGGGTAGTTGGCCGGCCGCAGCAGCCGTGGCTCGCGGGCGAGGAGCTCCACCCCCTCCTTCTTGTCCCAGACGTGGTTGCCGGAGGTGAAGCAGTCGATCGGCAGCACCTCGTCGAGCTCCGCCAGCACCTCGGGCGTCACCCCGAAGCCGCCGGCCGAGTTCTCGACGTTGACGACCACGTAGTCGGCGCGGTGGCGGTCCACCAGGCGCGGCAGGATCTCGGCGACCGCCCGCCGGCCGGGCCGGCCGACGACGTCGCCGACGAAGAGGAGCTTCACGCGCGCCTCGATCGGAGCCCGGCGCGAAAGCCTTCGCGCCTCACCGAGCGTACTCGACCGAGCGCGTCTCCCGGATGACCGTCACCTTGATCTGGCCCGGATAGGTCAGCTCGGCCTCGATCCGCCGCGCGATGTCCTTCGACAGCCAGAGCGCCTGCTCGTCGCCGATCTTGCCGCTGTCGACGATGATGCGGATCTCCCGCCCGGCCTGGATGGCGTAGGTCTTCTGCACGCCCTTGAAGCCGCCGGCGATCTCCTCGAGCTTCTCCAGCCGCTTGACGTAGGTCTCGAGGATCTCGCGCCGCGCCCCCGGCCGCGCCGCCGAGAGGGCGTCGGCCGCCGTCACCAGGACGGCCTCCACGGTCTGCGGGTCGTAGTCGCCGTGGTGGCAGGCCATGGCGTGGACCACATCCTCGCTCTCGCCGTACTTGCGCATCAGGTCCATGCCGATCTGCAGGTGCGTGCCGTCCATCTCGCGGTCGATCGCCTTGCCGATGTCGTGCAGGATGCCGCCGCGGCGCGCCACCTGGACGTTGGCCTTGAGCTCGGCCGCCATGGTGCCGGCCAAAAACGCGACCTCCTTGCTGTGCTGGAGGACGTTCTGGCCGTAGGAGGTGCGGAAGCGCAGGCGCCCGAGGAGCTTGACCAGCTCCGGGTGCATGCCGGCGATCGCCAGCTCCAAAAGCGCCGCCTCCCCCTCCGCCTGGATCTGCTGCTCGCACTCCGCCTTGACCTTCTCGACGACCTCCTCGATGCGCGCCGGGTGGATGCGGCCGTCGGCGATCAGGCGCTCGAGGGAGACCCGCGCCACCTCCCGGCGGTAGGGGTCGAAGCCCGAGAGGATGACCGCCTCGGGGGTGTCGTCGACGATCAGGTCCACCCCCGTCGCCGCCTCCAGGGTGCGGATGTTCCGCCCCTCGCGGCCGATGATCCGCCCCTTCATCTCGTCGGAGGGGAGCATGACGACCGAGACCGTGGTCTCCGCGACGTAGTCGGAGGCGGCGCGCTGCACCGCCATGCCGATGATCCTCTGCGCCTGCTTGTGGGCGCTCTCGCGCGCCTCGTCCTCCAGGCGCTTGACGATGTGCGCCGCCTCGACCCGCGCCTCGTCCTCGAGCCCCTTGATCAGCTCGTCGCGCGCCTGCTGGGCGGTCAGGCCGGCGATCTGCTCCAGGCGCCCGCGCTGCTCGGCCACCGCCGCCGTCAGCTCGCCTTCCAGGCGCACGATCTCCTTCTCGCGCGTCACCTGCGAGCGCTCCTGCTGGTTGAGCTCCTTCTCGCGCCCCGCGAGCTCCCCCGTCCGCTTGTCGAGGTTGTCTTCCTTCTGGGTCAGCCGCCGCTCGAGCTGCTCGAGCTCGCTGCGCCGCTTGCGCGACGCGCTCTCGAACTCGCTGCGCGCCTGGAGGAGCTTCTCCTTGGCGGCGAGCTCGGCCTCGCGGAGGTGCGCCTCGCGGTCGCGCTCGGCCTCCTCGAGGGCCTTGGCGGCCTGGCGCTTGGCCTCGGCGAGCACCCGCTTGCCCGCCCGCCGCATCAGCAGCCACCAGACCAACGGCACGACGACGCCGGCGAAGACCAGCGCCGCGGCCAGGATCAGTTCGGTTTCCACCGGATCATCCCCCTGTTCGATTCGACGAACAGGAGGGGCCCGGCCGGGATCGGGAGATCCCCGGAAGAGGAGAGTTAAGGCATCCCCCGCGCAGCCGTGGGGGCTGGCGCGTTAGAACCTGCGCGTCAGGTGGGTGTCCGCTCTACGAGCCATTAGCGTCCTCGTCGGTGCGAGGCAGGCACAGTCCCGTAGATAAAGACTCCCTTGTGATTCGTGTTGGTTCTAAAACCGTTGAACCCGTCACAAACCACACAGGGGATGCAAACTCGCTCATGTTATCCCAAGTCGGCGGCGCCGCGGCCTTCACGCTCGAGGGCCGCTTCCAGCCCCCTGGCCAGCTCCGCCATCTTCTCCCTGATCTCGACCCGTTCCCCTTCCTGCTGTTTGCGGGCGCGCGACAGCTCGTCGGCCAGGTTGAGCGCCACGAGAATGGCCAGCCGCGCCGGATCGCTGGTGGAGGCGTGCGAGGCGAGCTCGCGCATCCTGCCGTCCACGACCCGGGCCAGCTCCTGGAGGTCGCCGCTGTCGTCGCCGCCCCGCACGTGATACGTGGCGCCAAAGATCTCGACCGCCATGGTGGTGGGAGTCTCTGTGCTCACGTCCGAGTCGGTACCCCGTCTCCGCACCAAGTGACTGTAGGGCAGAGACTTGGCACATGATACCACGATGAGCTACCCGCTCAGGGGGCTGCTCTTCCGGCTCGACCCGGAGGCCGGCCACGAGCTGGCGCTGCGTGGGCTGCGGGCCGTGGCGGCGCTGCCGTCGCTCGGCGAGCGGCTGGCGGCGCGACACCTGGTGGACGATCCGCGCCTCGTGCAGCAGCTCTTCGGGCGGCGCTTCGCCAACCCGGTCGGGCTCGCCGCCGGCTTCGACAAGGACGGCCGCGCCGTCGGCGCCATGCCCGCTCTCGGCTTCGGCTTCGTCGAGGTCGGGACCGTGACGCCGCACCCCCAGGCCGGCAACCCGCGCCCGCGCCTCTTCCGCCACCCCGAGGCCGAGAGCCTGCAGAACGCGCTCGGCTTCAACAACGCCGGGATGGCCGCGCTCGCCGCGCGCCTCGCGGCCCAGCGCCCGTACCCGCTGCCCGTCGGCATCAACGTCGGCAAGGGGCGCACGACACCGCCGCGCGACGCCCTCGCCGACTACCGCAAGCTCCTGCGCGGCCTGGCGCCGCTCGCCGACTACCTGGTCGTCAACCTCTCCTCCCCCAACACGCCCGGCCTGCGCGACCTCCAGAACGAGGCCTTCGTCGGCGAGGTCCTGGCCGCCGCGGCGGAGGTGACCGAGAAGCCCGTCCTGGTCAAGCTCTCCCCCGACCTTCAGGAGGAGACGGCGGTGGCCCTGGCCGAGGCCGCCGTCGCCGCCGGCGCCGCCGGCATCGTCGCCACCAACACCACGACCGAGTACGCGCTCCTCGCCGGAGCGCAGGAAGGCGGCGGCCTCTCCGGCCAGGTGCTGCGCGAGAAGAGCTACCGGATGCTGCGGGCGCTGGCGCCAAGCCTCGCCGGCCGCGCGGTCCTGATCTCCGTCGGCGGCATCGACTCCGGCGCCGAGGCCTACCGCCGCCTCCGCGCCGGCGCCTCCTTGGTCCAGCTCTACACCGCCCTCGTCTACCGCGGCCCCGGCGTCGTGCGGCGGATCAACGAGGAGTTGCTGGAGCTGCTGGAGCGGGACGGGCTCGCGAGCGTCGGCGAAGCGGTGGGCGCCGACCTGCGCCGGGGGCCATAACTCTCGCGCCTGACGCCAGAATCCTGTAGTCTCGAAACTGCCGTGCCCGCCAAGCCCGACGACCATTCCGCCGAGATCGCTCGCCTCTCCGAGCTGCTCAAGGCGGTCATCAAGATGTCGGAGGTCCCGACCGCCGAGATCGAGCGCCGCATCGGCCAGAGCCCCGGCTACATCTGGCGGCTCCTCTCCGGCTCCTTCGAGCTCAAGCTGCGGCGCGTCCTCGAGATCCTGCAAGCCGTCGAGCTGCGCCCCGCCGAGTTCTTCAACCTCGCCTACCCCCCGGAGTCCGCCGCCCCGAGCCCAACCGGCCGCAAGCTCCAGGTCTTCAACCCGAAGGCCCACGCCCTGCCGCCGGAGGGGCCAGCCGCGATGTCGCAGGAGCTGCAGCGATTCCTCGGCGAGATCCGGGACCTTCTAGCCCACCAAGCCCCCACCCGCAGCGCCCCGTCAGAGCCGGTCAAGTCGCGGCGGCGCTGAGACCGCCTTGCGCCGATCACCGGCGCGCACCGTCTGCTCAACTTCTTCCGAACATGTGCCGACAGCCGATCCTTGACGGCCAGCATGAGATCTATGGCCTATTCGCGCACCTTTGCGCGTTTTCCGTGGGTACGACCCGTCTTTCGCCATGATAGTTCACGCCCGATCGACGAACGGTTAGTGCAGTTTCTCATCGATCATGCCGAACCTCGTCCTAGGGCTGTGATGCTGCGAAGGCCGAGCACCTGATCTGTCGAGTTGGCTCGGTAGCGCTTAGGACTAGCTAACCCCGCCTAGCTCTACGAGACAAGTCGGCGGCAAGTGGACACTCCGAAATTCTTTGGTCTTGATCCATTAATGGGCACTCTGGCTGCCTTTTTCGCAGCGCTAGGTCTTTTCAGGAGCTAGGCCGGCCTGCCATGCGCTTACCAAGCAGTGGCTCCACCGAGCTTGGCGAAAAATTCTTCAGCTTGACGTGTGGAATTCCGCGCACCCTTCGGTGCACGGCCGGGAGGGCCAAGATCCTCGCCGACATCCACAACGAAGCATGTACTGTCGGAGGCGATACGCAAGTCGGGAATGAACATGACGGGTAGGAACCCGAGCTTGTCGAGAACTTGTGCGAGCCGATGGATCTGTGTTGCGACCGCGACCGCAGTCTCCGCCGAGCAGCCTGCTAGAAAGTCAGGAAGAGAGTGCTCTATATAGTCTTGAACAATTACCCCGCGATCGGCAAAATATACATGAGGTACCTGCACTCCATTTTCGGCCAAAAGGGCGTACCGCTCTAACCATCTCGAAAGGCTCTGATCGGACAATGGACCGAAAGTGAAGACAGCCTTACATATGAGGGTGCGGCATAGCGTCGCTCCGCTCGCGCCGGCAATGGTCAGCTCGGCGGAGCAGCTGTAGGTCTCAGCACCGCTCCGATGCCAAGCAGCCAAGTCTCGATGAAATATCAACTGCTCATCTGGATTGAGGACGCCGAGTTTCTTTAGTGCAGCTTCCACCGACAGCCGACACGTTGGGGTCTCGGAGAGGCGAAGAATCTCTGAAAGAAAGTCGCCCACTATGTCATTCTGCCGTTCCGAGGTAATGTTCGAAATCGTCAACCCTTCGATAGGCGAAGATTTCATCTCGTGCAAACCAAACAGCAATCTCCCGTTCTGCATCCGTTGCGTTGGCAGAGGCATGTATAAGATTGCGGACGAGCCTTGCCAGCCCGATCACAAACAGCATAGGATTGGTGACAGTAATCGCCTCGAATTGTTCCAGGAGGTGAATTCCTCGGTTCGGTCGATCCGACAAGCTTTCTGGCCACTTCAATTGCAGAAACACCCGAGAACACAGCGACAATCACCGGCGCCTCGGTAAGGTACTCTATAAGTTGTATCCAGACGGTTTCGGAATGGCGAGAAGCAATGTCCTCATATAGATAGTGATGTTTTGCCTGCTCCGCAGTCGGCCGTATCATCTTGATAGCCTCTAGCTTCAGGCCCACCATGTCGAATCTCGCAAGGATTGCCATCGAGAGTCCGCGTGCCAAGCCATCGGGTTTAATGACAATAAGCGTCCGCTCAATCATTGGTATCCCGCTTTCCCTGGTGAGTGCATTCTGCGCTAAAGGCGGCGAGGTGTTCCGTATGCCCGATCTTCTGACCTTGTCTGAATCTACCTGGGAAGCGCATCCCAGTCAATGGCAGGCCTGATCGAGGCGCCATGCAGGAAGCCGCAGTGCTGACTGAAATCGGCGTCGTGACAGCGAAGCATGCTTCGAATTTTGCCGGCCCTGAAGGCTCGGCACAACGCGAACTGAGGTCCCATCGTGTTAGTCTCTTGACTATTCCCTCTGAAGACGCCGTGACATCGCCAGACAGCGTCTGCTTCACTCGGCGTGTTGCGACAGCCGAGGTAGGATCAACGGAAGTGCGCGCTCCAGAAAGCTAGTAACTAACATGGTAGGCAGCTCACGCTCTAGAGTTTCTGGGCTGAAGTAGCGAACCTGTACCACCTCGTGAGGCTCGACCCTCAGTTCACCATCGTAGCGTCCAAGGAAAACTCCCACCATCTCATGGTCCTCGGGCGAGTAGAACTTGCCGACGAATTCGAGGTCGGCGAAGGCTCCAAGCTCCTCTCGAAGTTCTCTATGCGCGGCCTCTTCATAGCTCTCTCCGCTATGAAGGTGTCCTGCCAGCAGTCCCTGACCAGTGCAACGGATAGAACCGTTTGTTGGACGAGCGTTGGTGAAGCAGCAACTCACCCTTACTGTTCGCTAGCATAATGAAGGCGACCCGGCAGATTAGCGTCACTCCGTCGAAATGTTCCTTCGGGGCACGCCCGATAACAAAATCGTTCTCGTCAACTACATCTCTCCAGGTTGTCGCCATCGCTGGGTACTCCTCGCTTTCCTAAGAACCAAATTCTCGGGCGTGGGCCGAGGGCCCGAACCTGCCGGTCCAATCTAACACGGCTTGTCCTCAGCAGACACTCGGCCTTACCGCGATTAACTTGATGTAGCTGTGAACGTGACTCGGCATATCAGCATGTGCCAAGTCAACACGGTTCCGTTCAAGGTATAGCAGCTCGATTTGCCAATGGCTGTATGCGGCTACAACTTCTCCTCGCTCCCGATCCGGAAAAGTTGGGACGATACGGTGACACTCAGGAACCGGCGTGAAATCGCTCCAAAGCGCAATCGCGTTAAGTCCGCCTATAACAGTCCACTCTTGCATGCGCTGGCAGAGCCTTCGCTTATCGGTAACATAGTGAAGGAGGCCGTTACATACGATCAAATCAAAAGCTTCGGTTGGCTCAAAAGTTTCCGCATTAGCACAGTGTACAGTGACCTCTGTGCCAAGGCTCTCTGCGAGACGTTGGGTCTTCTTGGCCCCGCTTTGACTCATCTCGACTGCTTCGACCTTCCATCCTAGCAGCGCAAGCCGGACGGCGTCGTGCCCTTCACCTGCTCCCAGGTCGAGCGCTCTCCCACTTCCTCGCATTCGCGCAAAGCGAAGGACCTGCTGTGTGATGAGCGAGTCGGCATGGTCTTCAGGGACAGTCGAATGCGCATGCGGTACGCGCCACCAATATCGTTCGGTGTTCGCGTAGACTCTGTCGAAAAAAGCCCCGATCTCGTTCATTTCTTACACCTCGATTGGTAACGATAGCATATATGCCTCCGTAGCGTACAGCTCACTTAGTGACTCAGCCGCTTGGATTCGCCGCTTATCAGTGTTTAGAGCCATCAGCTCAGCACTGGCTCCAATGACTCCGAGCTTTGCGTACAGTGGAAGTAGGTGTGAGAAAAAGATGCGGTATTGCAGGCCCGCCAAACCGTTAACCTCAAACTCGTCACCGTCGAGAATTTGAAGACCTGTCATTTGGCGGCGGCGTGGTGCAAGGCCAGTATCGCCGCTTGGTCGTTGCCGAGGCTCTCACCTAGTCGATGAAGCATATCAGCCAGGTCGTGTTGGCCGTGCGCATGAAGATTAAGAGTTAGCATCTTCAGGGCTCGCTCCCGTTGGCGGGCAGTGAGAGGGTGCTGTAAAGCAGCTATAGCATTTTGGAGTACTTGACGAAAGCGAGCAGCGAGTAACTCATCAATAGACCAACCGAACATCCGCGAGTTAGCACTAAACAAATGCGCCGCTGGTATTTCCCGCTCGAGAACAAAAAAGAAAAGGTTCTCCTTATCAGCGTAGTAGAAGGGCACCGTGGCAACTAGATTCACGGCACCCCTGCTGTCCTCGATGCCGAAGTCGCTTTGTAGCTCTCGGTGCAATGCAGCGACCGCGACCGAAGGTGTGAGCCACATCTCCTCACCCGAGGACCGGTCGGCTTGGGTCGGGAGGGCCGCCCAGTAGTCCCGCTCGTTGATATAGCCACTTACGTGGGATGCCTTCCCCATTTCCCGCGTAGAGTTGGATGGGGTGTTCAGCTGAAGAAGCGGTTCGACACCTCGTAACGACGCTCGCCAGGTGATGGCCACGATGCAGGGCAGAAAGTCGGCTGTGTTGTGCCCTCCTAGAAGCACGCTGCGACGGAAACGAGCACCTCTACACGCGAAGCTGCCTGGCTCGACGCCAGGTGTGCCAATGAGGACAATCTCGTGCTGTTCCTGACTTGAGGACACCACTTCTCTAAACGCCTCATCAAGCTGAGTATCCACACGATCGACAAACTGAATATAGACATTGTCGCCAGGCATTCGCGAGGCCCGGGCAATCTCTAGCTGAACAATACGTCGGCCATCTGGCATCGTAAAGAGGTAGCCTGCGAAGGGAAGGGCGTACGGGTAGGCGTAGAGACGCCAATGCCCAGGTGCACCCTGGCGTATCAGGAGCGACATGATCTGTCGCTGTATCTGCCCGGCGTGCCGCGCTCGGCGGTGATGCGCCTCTCGCGGATTAGAGATTTCGGTGGTGAAGTGATCCTCCACAAAGGCGAGGAGGTCCTCTGCGAGAAAGACAATGCGCAAGCTATCCCAAAAGGCACCTTCATCGCGTGCTTTGAGGCGCTTGGCTTTTAGGGAGGGTTCAAGAATGACGCTAAGCTCGTCGTTTGTCACGCCAATAATGATGGCTGACTCGGCATCTGCTAGAAGGGTTGTTAGCCTATGAACGTCAGATCGTCCGGAGGTCGTTACTAGCGGAATGTTTAGTTGTGGCTTGTAGCCGCCATCAGGGGTATCAGAAATAGGTACTTGGGCCACTAACGCGAGGATTCGCGCGAGATGCCTGGCGAGTGTCGCGATATGTTTTGCATAGGATAAGCTAGTAGGATCGAGGTCGACAAAGCGAAGAGCCTGTCGTGCTTGCAACTCGCTCTGCCGGGTATGCTGGATAGATGAGGCGTCGGGAAAAGTGATGCCCTCTGCAGCTATGATAGGAAATACTAATGAGTCGAAGTCGCCCAGGTGGAACTTCTGCCGTCGTTCTGGTTCCATTGCCAGAAAGAAATCCCATTCTCGGGCGCACCATTCCGATTGAAAATACGATGGTGTATAGATCGCCAGTAACGTAGCGCTGCCGCGGAGTGCGCTTAGGATCCGATCCTGCCAAAGCGCTGCGGTGGGTAAGGCCTCCGTGTCCTGGAATATTCGCAATGGGCGGCCGGTTAGCCTTTTATAGTGAGTCCTCAAGGCCTCGGTCATGTGTTGCACGAGGCCGGTCAGCGTTTCGTCGAACCTTGTATAGCTGACGAAGACGTCGTACTCCCAATCGTATTCAGAAACTATAGTTGTGTTCGCCACGAGCGCTGGTGTCCTGGGTTTGTTGCTCTAGTAATGTGGCGTGCGCGCGAGCTAGATATCGCTCGCCGGGCGTGTCAGTCAAAGGCCGCAGTCGAGGACTTTACAGTAGCTGAGAAAAGTGCCTTGGTCAAGCAGGCGGCCCTATGGGGTCTTCCCGCGCCACTGGACTTCACCAGGCCGCTCGAACGGCAACGGTTCTCAGCACCGGCTCCGCGTCGCCGACTCGCCAGGCTCCTTGGGCACTGACGCTGACTTGTCAGCAGGCGAGGGGCTAGGGCATTGAGCCCTCGCTCGGTGGCTCTCCGTACCTACTCTTGATTGAAACGGGTCGTAGGAATCGTACTCCAGGGGGCGGAGGTGGGTGGTTAGGCGGTGGACCCAGGCGGCGGTGGCTAGGCCTTTTTCGCAGGCTTTCTGGAGGAGGATGAGGGCGCCGATGGCTTCGCGGTTGACGCCGATCGCGGTGAAGGTCTCGGCGGCTTGCTCGACGAGGGTGGCGGCCATCGGCGAGTGGTTTTGCTCAAGCCAGACAGCGGCCAGGTCGAGGGCGGCGAGGGCGGCCTGGTAGCCGAGCTCGGCTTCTTCGAAGCCTTGCATCGCTTCGGCCAAGCGCTTAGCGGCACGGTCGAAGTTCCCTAGTCCAGCGGCGATACGCCCCTCGAGCCAAGTGCGCTTCAGGAGGATGATGCGGTCGGCGTGCTGGTTGTAGCGCGCTCTGTTCCTGAAGAGCAGAATGCGAGATTCAGTGTGCCGGCCGGACTCCATCAGGAACCACGCGATGTTGTGGACTGCGACCAATGCGAGTTGGGGGTCCGCCGTCTCGTCGATGAGGCCTAGCCCGCGGCGCAGGAGGCGCACCGCCTCCTCGGCATCGCCGCCGTAACCTGTGTAGAGACCTCGTTGAACGGCGGCTTGGCCCGCCTCGTGGTGTTTGCCGAACGCAGCGTAGGTCCTCTCGACTCCCTCCAGGAGCTCCAGCGCCTCCGGGAAGCGGCGCCTGCTGACGAAGATCGTGGCCTGAATCGTGAGCAGGTGAGCTCCGAGGAAGGGATCCTGCGTGCCACCCCGCCGCAGCTCGAGAGCCTGCTCTATGGCCCTCTGCGCGCCCGCCAGATCGCCGTTGATGCGCTGCGCGTTCGCCTGCTCCGCGAGAGCGCGGGCCTGGAGGTCGGCGACCTTCGCCTTGCCGAGGCGCTCGACCTTGAGGAAGCTTGAGGCCATGACAGCGAGCCGCGCGAAGTGCAGCATCTTGGCAGGGTCTTCGTGCCGCAGCTCCCAGCTCCGGCGCAGAAAAGCGCGACAAAACGTCAGGCTGTCGAAGCGGCGGACGGAAGCACGGAAGATCCCGGAAGGCCCCTCGGCCACGAGCGCGGTGTACGCCTCCTCGACGAGGCGTGCTTCTTTCCGGCGGTCTTTGGCGGCCTTGCCGTCGATGCCGAAAGCGCGATCGAAAACGGCGTCGTAGATCTGCCCGGCGCCGTCGAGGTCCTTCGGCTGCCCGGTCCCATAGAGATGCCGCGAGACGGCCGCCAGGCAAGGGCGGCAGCCGCGGACGAGGTGCTGGAGCACGCCGACGCCCTCGGTCGCCGGCAGCTCTCCGCGCAAGAAGCGGTCGAGGGTTTGGGGCGTCGGGTGCTCGCGCAAGCGGTAGTTTGTCTCCGGCTTTGAGCAGATTAGCGCCGCGTATTCTGCCACAGAGCCGGATGCTCGGTGACGCTAGTTCTTGCCGGTACGGGTCCACCCCACCTCCTTCGTCTCCTTGCGCGGTTACCGGCCCCAGCCCGACGCGCTGGAGCGCCCCCTGCCAGAGCATCGAGACGGCCTGCCAAGCCCTGGACCAGGCGGGTGACGTCCTTCCGCCGGCCCGCGGTCCGAGGGCCTGCGCAGGCCCCGACACGGCGAGAAACGTCGCCACCGCCAGCACCCCAACGCTGACCACGATCTTTCGACGCGACATCGCAACCTCCTCTCCCGGCGGGACCGCCGGGCGGCCGGGATGGCCGCGGCGCCCGCGGGATGTCTCCTGTTTCCAAGAGGTTAGTGCCGACCGCGTAACTCGATGCGCCGCCCCGCCGCCCAAGGCACTGCCTGGGCCGTGGGCGTCGAGATGCCTATCTACCAACTCACACCTTCTTGCTTTGGTAGGCAACACTATGGCACAGTACACCATAGTTGTTACTCTTTGGAGCGCAGAGAGCGCCCCACCAGCAACGGGACCGACGCGGGAAGGAGAGCCGATGGAGCACTTCCGAGAGGGCGAGCTGTTGCCGTTCGTGACATCGCTGACCGAGCGCCAGGCGGGCGTCCTCGGGCACCTCCTCGCCTGCCCGCGCTGCCGCAAGCTCGCGCGGCCGATCGCCGGGCAGCTCGCGCAGACCGCGGCCGGCGTGGCGCCGGCGGCCAGCGCGCCGGAGCTCGACCGGGTCTGGCCGCGGCTCGCCCGGCGCTGGGAGGCGCAGGCCGCGGCGATCGCGGCGGAGCGGGCGGCGGCCGGGCCGCTCGTCGACGAGCTCCTGGCGCTGCCGCGGGAGCAGCGCTCGCTCGCCCTCCGCACCGAGGAGCGGTTCCACACGGCCGCCGTCGTCCTGACGCTCCTCGAGCGCGGCGGTCAGGCCGCCGAGACGCAGCCCGACGCCGCCGAGGAGTTGGCGCGGCTCGCGCTGACCCTGCTCCAGCGGTTGCCGCCGGGCGCCGCCGCGCGCGACCTCCAGAGCAGCGGCTACACGCTCGTGGGCCAGGCGCTCCAGCGTCGCGGCGAGGTGTCAAGCGCGGAGCTCGCCTTCCGCACCGCCTCGGACCTCCTCGAAGAGCAGGACTCCTTCGAGGCCGCGGTCCTGGCGCGCCGGCTCGCCGGCTTCCGCCGCGCCGGGAAGCGCGTGCCCGAAGCGCTGGCGCTCTACCAGCGCGCGGTGACGCTCTTCGAGGAGTGCGGCGAGGCGGCGACAGAGCCTGGCGCTCGAAGAGCAGGGCACGCTCTACGCCGACCTCGGGGACTTGGAGCGCGCCGTGGGGCTCTTCTCGCGCTCGTTCTTGCCGTCGAGCCGCGTGGCCGACCCGGCGGCGGCGACGCGGCCGGCGGCCCTCGCGCAGCTCCTCCTCCGCTTCGACCGCGCCGAGCAGTCCGAGGCGGTGCTGGAGCGGGCGGACCCTGGCGCACGTTGACCACCTGGCGCTCCGCGCCGTCCTCAGGGTGACCGGCGCGCAGGCGGCGGCGCTCGCCGGCCGGGCGGAGGAGGCCGAGCCGGCGGCTCACCGCGGCGTTCGCGGAGGCGCTCGGCGCGGGGTCACCCGAGGCGGCGGCGGTCGCCGGGGTTCACCTGGCAAGCCTCTGGATCTGGCGCGGCCGCCGGCGTGAGCTGATGCGGATGGCGCCGAAGCTCGCGCCGCTGGTGCGCGCCCGCGCGTTGCCCTCCAGGGTGCGCGCGGCGCTGCGCCGCCTGTACGACGCGGCCGCGGCCGGCAGGACCGACCGCCAGCTCGTCGCCGAGGTCTGGCGCGAGGTGCTGCGCGAGCTGCCGGCCGGGAGCTTCCGGGCCGGGCTCCTGATGCTGACCGGGCAGGTGCTCGAGCTGCGAGCTAGCTCAGTGGACCGTCGGCGTCTCGGGCGCTCCGAAGAGCGTACCGAGGGCCTGGCGTAGGCGAGAAACCAGGCGGAAAGCGGTGGAGAGGCGTGGCAGGTGCCGTAGCAGAAAATCGCGCGCCCCCGCGCGCGGGCGCAGACGAAGAGCAGGACTCGTGCGGCACCGGCGTGCCGATCATGTAGTCGACCTCGAGGAGATTGAGCTGCTCAGGAGGTCCCAGGTGAGTCGGATGCGCGTGCCGTGGTCGAGGGCGTCGATCCGATCGCGCTCGGGCAGCTCGAGCGAGAAGGCCCGGCAGACGAAGAGCCGCTCGGGCGCCGCCACGGGCTCCGCTACGAGCATGAAGAAGGGCTCGCGAGTGACCCTCGCGATCCAGCGTGTAGTCTGCGCTTTCCGCCAGGACGGCGCCGAGGGCGCGGTCCTGCTCCTCGAGCGTCTACCCCGCGGCCTCCAGCCAGCGGCGGACGGTCTCGCGCAACGTGTGGGTGGGCTCAAGGCCGTTGTCCCGGCATCGTCGGTTCCTCGCGGCGAATGAAACGGCGCGGCGGCGCGCTTGCGACACGCCCGCCGCGCCGGGGTTGGGTGGACGTCGGCTACGCGGCAGGGAGCTGCGTCACCCCCGCCTTCGTCGTCGGCGCCTCGGGCGTCTCCTTCTCTTCGAGCGCCGGCGCGGCGGCCGCCGCGGCGTGACGCCGTAGCGGATCAGCGTCTCGCCGGTGAAGCCGTACCGGCCCTGCAGGTTGGCGGTGATGCGCCCGCGGATGGTGTCGCCCTCCACGGCGAGCTTGCGCATCCGGGCGGTCACCGTCCGGAACTGCGAGCGCAAGTCCTCGACCCGCCCCTCGAGCACGCGCGCCTCGGCGAGCCGCTCCTGGAGCAGTTGGTGGTCGGCCGTGATGTGAGCGAACCCCTCGACCTCCCGCAGGTTGTCGGCCATCACCTGCCAGCGGGCGAAGCGCTCCGCGAAACTGTTTCCCGTTGCCGCCATTGGGTACCTCCTTTCACGAATGGGTGGAAGAAAACCGCGGACGGCGACACCCCGTGCCGCGGAACCGAACCTGTCCGAGCGATGGGCGCCGGGGGCCCGCGACACCGCCGCGCGCGGCGCGATGGGGACAGGTACGGCGGCGATTGGGACGGGTACGCGCGCGAATGGAGCAGGTACGCCGGCGATTGGGGAAGGTACAGCCGCAAATGGGGAAGGTACGGCGACGAATGGGGAAGGTACGCGCGCGATTGGGACGGGTACGCCGGCGATTGGGGAAGGTCCGCGCGCGAATGGGACGGGTACGGCCGCGAACGGGGCCCATCCGCGCTAAAGGCGGCCCAAGCGCCGGATCGAGCCCGCGGATCGTCGGCCCGAGCCCTCCCGTCGTCTCTCGAACGCCCCCATTGGCGCCCCGCGCTGCTCTCACGGTCCCTCCTCCGCCCAAGCGGGCGAAAAACGGAGCGGAGTATCGGCCCTGTTATCCAAAAAGTCAAGACTATTGACTTTTGCGCGTAAGTCAGTGGTGGCATGGCGACAGCTATGGCTCTACGAGCCACTGGCTGCCGCCGCGGCGATCAAGCCGCGGAGGCTTGACTCAACGGAAGGAGGACGCGATGAAACGAGCCACCGCAATCGTGGCAAGGACCCCGGCGCCGGCGGCGGCGCCGGGCCCCATCAAGGAGCAGCTCAAGGCCGAGCGCATCCAGGAGCTGCTGCACGACATGCCCGGCTGGAGGCTGGCCTTCGGCGGGACGGCGATCATGCGCCGCTACGCGCTGCCGGGCCGCAACTCGATCACGTCGTTCGTCGAGTACGTCGCCGGCCCGCCGACGAGGCGGGCTGCGCGCCTACCTGCGCAACCTGCGCCCTGGGGGCGTCACGCTCCACACCGCCAGCCGCCCCGGCCGCGGCCTCAAACAATGGCCGAACTGAACCTCGCCAACGCGATCGACGAGAAGGAGTAAGGAAGGTCCGGCCCCGGGCGCTCCGCAGAAACGCGGGGCGCCCCGGGCTTATAGCGTATAAGGTAGGCGCATGAGCACCGTCCGCATCGACGTGCCTGACGAGACACTCGTCAGTCTGAAGACCGACGCTGAGGCTTTTGGTGAGGAAATGCGGCTCCTCACCGCCGTGAAGCTATTCGAGCTGGGCAGGCTTTCCTCGGGCCGAGCGGCCCAACTCGCAGGCATTCCGCGGGTGGCCTTCTTGATGGCTCTCGGGCGACATGGCGTCACGCCCTTTCAACTGACCGAGGAGGAGTTGCGGCAGGACGTCTTGAATGCCTGACCGCCTCGTGGTCAGCAACACCTCCCCCACTACCTCCACCAGATAGGCCAACGCCGATCTCCTGCGGCAGCTCTATGGCCGCATCGTTGTGCCCACCGCTGTAGCGGAAGAGCTCGCTGGCTCGCACTTCGGGATCGAGGTCCCCGATCTTGGCAGCACCCTTGGCTCCAGGTCGAGTCGCCGCCTGAGCGAACGCTGCTTCCCGCACTGGTGGATCTCGGTCCGGGCGAAAAAGCCCAAGCGCTCGCATTCGGCCTTGCACATCCGGACACCTTGCTCCTCCTCGACGATCGCCTCGCCCGTAGGACCGCCGCACTCTCGAGCCTGCACTTCACCGGAACCGTCGGTTTCGTCGTCCGAGCAAAACGGGCAGGAGCCATTGGATCTGTGCTACCGGTGCTGGAGGCCCTCCAAAAGACGAACATTCGCGTCACGCCGGAGCTAATCCACTGGGCGTTAAAGGAAGCCGGAGAGGCTTGATTGCAATCCGGCATAGATTGCCTGTAGAGTTTCATCTGCAAATGAGCGCCCCTCTGCCCGAGCCCTCGCCTTCAGCCCCGGCCGTCCTGACCAAGGCCACCGAGCGTGCAGCCGACCTCCTCGGCTCGGGCCGGGAGCGGCTGCCGCGCTGGGGGTCAGCGCTTCGTCGCTATCCCGGATCACGACCGGCCGGCGGATCATCGACCCCGCCAGCAAGGAGGAACCGGCGCTCCTCTTCCTGCGGGTCTTCCGCAGCCTCGACGCCCTCTTGGGCGGCGACTCCGAGAAGTCCCGGCTCTGGCTGCGGGCTTACAACGACCATCTGTCGGGCGTGCCCGCCGAGCTCATCCAGACCGCCCAGGGCCTGGTCCGTGCCACCGACTATCTGGACGCGCTGCGCGGCCAGGGTTGGATCGGGAGGCTGGAAGCCCGCCCCTGGCGGGTGGTGGAAGCGCAGCACCTCGTCCAGACCCGCAAGCTCGTCGATTCGGACGCCGAGCAGCAGCTCCTCGAGGAACTGATCGAGCGGGCGAAACCCGCTGCTGCCGCCGGAGCCCGAGCTGCGCAGCGGCTCCACTACCTGCTGCTGACGCCCTTCCGCTATCCGCCGCTTCGCCACGGCCTGCGCTTCGGCACCCGCGCCGAGCGCGGCATCTGGTACGGCGCCGAGGAGCTGGTCACGGCCTTCGCCGAGGCGGCCTACTACCGGCTGTTCTTCCTCGAGGGGAGCCGCGCCGCGCTGGAGCCGGTGATGGGGGACGTGTCGGCGTTTCGTGCCCGGGTGCTCACCGAGCGCGGAGTGGACCTGGACGCGCGAGCCCTTCGCCGCGTTCGCGGCGGAGATATCCTCGCCGGTCGCCTACGAGGCATCGCAGCAGCTCGGCTGCGACCTCCGCGCCGCGGGGGTCGAGATCCTCCGCTACCGCTCGGCGCGGGACGTGGACGGGGGCGCCAACTTCGGCCTCTTCACGGCGCGGGCCTTCGCCAGCCTGATGCCCCGAGCCGCCGAGGACCTGGTACTGCGTGGCCGCGCGCCGGGCGGTGGAGTTCTCCCGGCGCAACGTCTTCGCGCATCAGGCCTACCGCTACCCGCGGGCGCAGTTCGAGGTCGAGGGGGTGCTGCCGGCGCCGGCGGCGTAGGTGGTCGGGGGTATGATCTTGAAGGTCATGAGCCCGCGAGATGCCATCCGTCGCCTCGTCGACGATCTTCCGGAGGAGGACCTGCCGACGGCGCTCCGCGTGCTGGAGGCGCTGCGCGATACTGGGGATCCGGTGAGCCGCGCTCTCCTTCACGCCCCTTTCGACGACGAGCCGCATGATGACGACGCCGACGGCGGCTTGACCGAGGCCCGCGCCAACATCGATGCCAGCCGCGGAATCGCAACCTCGTCGCTCCGCCACCGTCTGGGTTTACCTTAATGCTCCGATCTCTTTCACGACTGCTGACCGGCCTCGTCGTTTCATTGACTCCGGCTACGGCGGCACCGCTAGTCGCGGAGCAAGCCTTCGCCGTTCCGCGCTCCGATTTCGTAATAAAGGGCCAGATCACATTCTCCGACAACACGCGAGCCCAAGTGGTAATTCGCGACGGTCTATGGGCAACCGTACAGGAGCAAGATGGATCGAGGTATCTGGTTCTCAGCCCTGTAATCGATGATGGCACGCAGCGGCCCCGATTGATGCTGTTGCAGGTTTTCCAGGAACCGAGTGGTGATGAGTCGGTCTCTCAGCTCGGCGAGGAGCGAGTAGTGCCCATAGGGTGGTCTATCAGATTTACTCCTATCAATGTTCGCTTCGAGGTGCGCGGAATCGAGGCTTGGAGCTTTCCAGACATCAGACCGCTTCCGGACGCCATGAGATACTTCGCACCGGCAGATATGCGTATTGCATACGGATTATCGAGAAATGGAATCTGCTGCTTGGCATACGGTTCGCGTACCGTGTGCGCTAACCAAGTCAGCTATGGCGATGATACTTGTGATGGGGGCTGGACCTATTAATCACGACGCCCGCCCTTGGCTCTCCCGCGTATGGAATAACGTCAGCTTTTCCCTCTTCCTCCAAGATTGGTCCCCTCGTGTTAGAGTAAATTTTGTCGTTGTTCTCCTCGCCGTACTCATTTCCACGACCCTCTGCATCTATCTTTCTAAGGAAGCCTCATTTCTCCGGGCCGGTACCCTGCGCGTCGTTACTGGCCAGAACTCAGATAAGACTCTGGCCGATCTTTGGATTTCTCCAGCCGGCGTTGTAACGGCTGTATTCGAGCACAATCTCTCTCTGTCTATAACATCGTGGCCACTGGAGCACAAAGAGTCACCAGTCGTGCAAATAGTGCCTTTTGCGCGGCTTTTGAATATAGGGGATAGCACTCGCATCGCCCTCCACAGCCCACGCGCCTCTCTGTGGGCAGAGACAGCTGCGTTTGCTCCGGAATCAAATCGATTGCCCTATGCCGTTTCACCACATGAACCGCTTGTAGCTTGGCACTTCGCGGGAGTATTGACGCTCGCAAGAGTGCAGGACCTGCAGAGTCCTGGAGGTCTCGACCTTGCGAGGCACCGCAACGTGCGAGTTAAATACCCAATTCAGGCGCTTTCGTTTTTGGGGAATAGTCGACTGGTAGTGATCTTGGCTGATACGCTACCGCGAATATCGAGAATTAGAATCTGGCGGACTGACAGGGCCTCGCTCGTGCAGGAGGGAGCCGATTTTATTTTGCCGGCCCAAAATTGGGCGCTAGTTGCGGACGGACCTACTCTCGTCGTCGGCAATCCAGCAGAGGGCTACTGGCGACTTTCACTTGCGCAGCGTCATTACCAAGGTTACCCTCCTATCTACGAACCAACAACATTCGCGGCAACGGATGCTGAGGAGGTCTTGGTCGGCACCCGTCAAGGTGCCGTTGTAGCCCTCTCATCGTCGTCGCCAGGCATAGCCGTTTCTGGGGAGGTTATTCCCTCCCCGATTTCGGCGCTGTTCCGCTATGACCCTCGCACTGTGATCGCGGCAGGGGAGAATGGTGGCTTGTACTCCATCCGCGACATGCGCCAGATCGTTCGGCTGGCGCAGACGCCTGCTGGCGTGCGGTTACTCGCTGTCGGGAATCGCCAGGTAGCTCTTGGGACTCGAAGGACGTTGTGGTTCCTGGAGCTGCGACACTGGCCGCCAACACTGACGACGGACCGAAGAACTACTTGCGGCTGTCATGGCTTCGGTGACGATCTGTTCGCATAGGCTGGCCGGCGGTCGGAGCAGTTCGTCCCTGGCTAGCCCAAAACCGTTGCGCCGATGGTGATTTCGGTCGATCGCTCGCGTCGTCATGTCCATCATTGTTTCCAGCGCATCAGCCGCTCGGTTTCCTCCTGCGGGTCTTAACTCGAAGGACCGCTGGCCCGCGATGGTCCGTCTCGCCGTCCAGCAGATCCCATGCGGTGAGTCCAGCCCTGCGAAGTACCGCATCATGTGTGGCGCCCTTGAACCGCCGGAAGAGCAGCACCACGCCGAGCGCCAGAAGCCAGGCAGAACGGCGCATAGCCGTCGCGCAGAGTCTCTAGCGCCTTCGCCTTGCCTTCCCCTTCGTCCGCTTCCGCGCTGGCGCTACCAGCTTCGCCGGCCCGAGCGCGGACCGCCTTGAACATCGGCACTGGCAGATCTCCCTGGTCGGCTTCCTTCCGCCGCTTCCACGCGTTGAACGGTGCTGGCGTCCTTGGTCGGACGCCAGCGTTGCCGCCGCTTCAGTCCCTCCCGCAAGCCCTGTCCAGGTCCAACTGGCCGAAGGCTTCCGGTCCGTCTCGAATGCTCCGCCTCGCAGCTCGCCCGCAGGCTGAACACGTCTCCCGGTCCACTTCGGAATGTCCCGCGGTATGTCCCGCGAGGTGCGCTCACACCGCTGCCAGCTGGATCGTCGCCGCTCGACGCGGGCCGCCAGAGAGTTGAGTCCGGCCATCAGGTCGTGAATTTCTGCCGTGGCAGCGGCGATGCGCGCGGCGCCTTCGGCCGTCAGCTCGCCGAGAGCTCACGGGCTCGTCGTAGTGCGTCGCGGCTTGGGCTCTGGAATGTGGCCCATAGGCCGCGCCGGCTCGCATTCGTTCTCGCCGGTCGTCTGCGCGGGCTCTGTGGGCTCGGGCTGCTCGGCGGCAGCGGATCGATAGGCATGGCAGGTTCCTCCTGCGCCTCACACTACCTCACTCTGACTCGTCCGCGTCGGGGGTCTCTGTATCCTCCCGGCATGGCGGCGAACGCGGAAGGCGGAAGGCCGGGCCGCAACAACCGGCCACGGGCTGCACCGGCTGACGATCTACCTGCGTCCCGATGACTGGAGCCGTTGAAGAGCTGACCCGCGAGCACGATGCTCGAAGGCCGACGCCGTTCGGCGGGCCCTTCGAACTCTTCAAGATCGAGGATTCGAGAAAAAAAAATTCTCGCCGCCAGCGCAGCCATTAACTCTCCCGCGCGTTCGTCCTATGGAGAGGCAGGCGCTATACTTCTGTTACAGAAGTAGCGGAATTGGCGGGTAACTCGGTGGACGGACGAACAACAGGAACAAAATGGCAGCACGGCGAACGGGGACACACGCTTCTCAACCCCTGGTCGGCAATGGAGTTGCAGCGGTGTCCCCAAACGAAGGGGGCCGCGCACCGTATCTACCTTGGGAAGAGTTCTCCGGGGCTCCTGGCTGGGCGAAGAGTGCCCAGCCTGGGCGGGGCCGGGGTTCCCTTTACCGGAGGACCGACTGCCGATGAACCCTTACCTCAAGGTCAGCGAACTCGACATCCCGACCTGCGCCGGGCTGCTCGGCTACAGCCGCGCCTGCTCTCAAGAATGGGCGGCTGAACAGCAGCCGTTCCCCCCTTCTGCTGCAGCCCACATTGCCTCTGTCCTGGGCGTGAACGCCGACGACCTATTTAACCCCCTAGCAGCCGATGACGACAAGATCCTACACCGGCCGTCTGGTTGAGCTGCGCGGCCCCGGCTTCGGCCCTGTCGATCGCGAGCTCGTTCTGCTAATCGCCAGCTCGGCACTTTTTATGAGAGCTCGGAGCATCGCTCTCAGGAGACCTCCAGTTGGAGAATGCTCTTCGACGGATCAGGAGCGAAGTCGACCGGCAGGCGTCTCCCGCGCGAGCACGGGGGCGTGGCCACCAGGGTATCCGTAGCCGATGCAGCTGAACTACGGTCTTCTTCGAATCGGCACCATACCTCGAAGGGTGCTTCGCAACAAGGGTCTGCTCGAATTGTTGAACCGCCATCCCCAGTCCCAAGATGCTCTGGCTGCGCATTGCTGTCGGCACCTCGCACCGCCGCCATCTTGCCAACAATAGCAGCACAACTGGTTGGCGCCAATGCAATCATACTCCACCAGTTGGCGCACCTGATTTTCAATCTAGATTCTGACCGTGCAACGCTCGATACTTCAACACCGAAAGAACGACGACTTGTCGGAAAGGCGCGCGGAAGCGTTCGCCCAAGAGGCGGCAGCTCCGAAACAGTGCTCGCGCACGCCACTCGGAAGCACGCGTCTCTTGAAACTCCCCAATGTCTAGCAGCCAATTCGCGCTGCTGTTCCCGAAATTCAATTGATCCAAGATCATTGTTGGGGAGCGATTGAGTCTCGCCTATGGAAAAGAGCGCCGAGCCGAATCTCCTGGCGTTGGATATCGCGGCTGACTCAGGCCGGACGGCCGCGCCCTCTCGACGCGAATACCTGCAAAGATGGAAAAGGAAGTCTCCGAGCCGTGGAAGAGAAAGCGAACAACGACCATCCCGACACGCCAATTTTGCTACCGTCCACTACGTCCAAGAGGTTGTTCACGCCTGTAAGAAACCTTGTCGGTCTCGGCCGGGCCGCACACCTACTCATGATTAGTGAAGACCTTTTTGTCAGCGGCGTGGCATCGCCTACTTGCTGAGGCAGAATGAATGTCCCATTTACCACGTACTCTTCGTCCCGACTGCCTGATCCAGGTCTTCATCGTTCGGCGAACTGAGCTGTTGCAGATCGTCGAAAGCCGTGCGGGTCTCGCGTCTGTCGTTGTGCCGAGGTGGAGGAGCTCACCTGGCGCGCGAGGTTGAGGATCGGTTTGATCCTGGCCTCAGGGAGGGCGCTGGGCGAGGCGTTCTTTCACTACTTTTCACTCTCGCCGGCCTGACCTCGAGCTGTAAGAGCTTGTTCACCTAGCCAGGCCGCGACTCTGTGGACGGCGATCGTGACGACGAGTGGCCCATTTGTCAGAAGCTTTGCATTTTCGCCTTCACAAGGCGTGCTCACGCGTGCTTGCATCGAGCTTAGGCATGCCCGCTGTTCAGCCACGAACCGCGGCGCGATTGACCACCCTGAAAGGCGATCCCAAAACAGCGACTCCAACGCTCCGGTTGTTTGATTGATTTGTACACCTTCCAATGACGGCATCGATGAAAGATGGTGCGACGCGACAGAACTAAACTGATTGCCACCCCAGCAACTCCGTCCAGAGGCTTCCAGCACGCTTCATTTGCAGACGCGTCTCGTGAACTATGACCTTCGCCTGTTTGACGCGCAGACGGGCGCGCGCACCCCCGCCCTGCGAAACTACCGCGACCCGTATTCTCTAACCAGACTACCGAGACACTCGCGCCCACTTTGGATCGTGTGCGCAGTTTGCTCCGCTGTTTCTGCAAGAGCGCCACAACCTCCGTCTTCGGTACGGCGAGCAGGCGCCGCGTCAGGGACTCGAAAGCGCGCATGCTCTGGCGGAACTTCGCCAGAGCACTCGCCGACTGACGCGGATTCCTCGGATCGTCCGCTGGCGGCTCTACCTTTTTCGCCTTCATGCGGCTCCCCCTCTTTCCTTTATGCTGAGGTCAACTCCGCATAGGTCAACCGCCGCCCGACGACGGTAGCAAGCACGTCGCGGAAGCGGTCCACGTCTTCCACCTTCCGCCGGTTGTAGCGGAAAGTCTGCTCATCCAAGTAACGAAACAGGTGGAACGGCTCGACGCTCACGTAAGTCCCCTTGATAGACCGCTTGAGCAGGCTCCAGAAATTCTCTAGGCCGTTGGTATGAATCCGCCCCTTCGCGTAGCATTCGGCGTGGTCAATGACCTGGTGGCAGTAGTCATTCGCCAGCTCGCCGTAGGAGCGCAGAGCATCCGTAAAGACTTCCGATCCCGGCTCGACGTGCTGCCGCACTTCGGGGGCGAGGGTCTTGCGCTTGACGTTGGGGACGACGCGGGTACGGACGCGGCTATGGCCGTCCTCGCCGTGGCGCTCTAGGAGCCCCATTACCGCCGTCTTTCCCATCGGCCCGCGACCCTTGATCTTCCGAGCGCGCTCCTTCTTGTGCATGAAACGAGCGCGACCGCCGATAAAGGTTTCGTCCACTTCAACCTCGCCCGAGAGCTTGGCGAAGCTGCCGGCCTGCATTGCCGTGCGGATTCTGTGCAACATAAACCACGCCGATTTCTGAGTGACGCCGAGCGCGCGGCCTAGCTCATGCGAGCTAATCCCGTTTTTCGCGTTGGCGATCAGCCAAACCGCCGGCAGCCATTTGTCCAGCCCGAGCGGGGAGTCCTCGAAAATCGTTCCAACCTTGACCGAGAATTGCTTGCGGGGGTGCTTGAACTTGCACTCCCACAGCCGGCGCGTTGCCAGGAAACGAACCTCCGGGCTGCCGCACGTCGGGCAGGTGACGCCATTCGGCCAGCGCTGGCGTACCATCGTGGCGAGCGCCACGTCGGGGTCGGCGTAGAAGCGGATGGCTTCTAGGAGGGTCCGGGGGAGGGGGAGCGGGGCGTCCATGAAGGGACTCTACCCCCTTCCGGCTCCTGAGTCAAGTATATTGTTACCCTTTTTTGCTTGGTTTGCTCGGTTGGCTGCGTCCGGTTTGGGCTGACTGGGCCGAAGAGAGGTGGCGGCGGCGCAGCAGTCCCGCCCATCAGGACGGTGGGGATGCCCAGGACCACGAAGACGAGCCGCACGCCGGTGCCGACGGCGAGCCCCATCCGCGCGCTGCAGCCGAGCGCCACGTAGAGGTCGCGGACGAGGGCGATCAACCAGCGCGAGAGCCGCTCGCCTGAGGCGAGCCTAGCCAGGCGTGAGCGGATCGCTTCCGCCGTCTTAGATGCGGGTCAGGGGGTACCGTCGCCGGCGGCCTAGGCGTCAGTTCACGGCCGCGGCAACGCCGGCATCCGACAGCACGTGGCTGTGCTGGCTGCAGATCTCGTCGCGGCTGGCGCCTTTGTAGAAGCTTCCTAGGGCGTAGCCGCAGAGGAGGGAGAAGTCGTGGGTGCCGGCGAGCTGGTTCCAGAGCAGCTCGAGGCGCATGGCGCCCTCCTGGTTGCCGTCCTTCCACAGGACGTCCACCATCTCGCCGTAGACGTTGACCGGGGAGGCGGCCCGGCCGCGGCAGGCCTGCTGGATGAGGCGCGACATCGCGGTGTTGAAGCGCGCGGAGTCGGGCACGCCGGCGACCATGAAGAAGGCCAGCATCTCGCGCGCGTCGCGCAGCACGAGGTCGCCGCTGCGCTGCAGCTCGGCGATGTCGAGGCCGATCTCGTCGAAGCGCTTCGCGATCCCGTCCCGGTGCTTGGGGGTGGCGACGACGATGGCCGGCTGGCCGGCCGCCAGCCCGCCGCTCAGGAAGTCGGCGACGATGCGGCAGAGCTCGTCCTCGTTCTCGTAGAAGCGGACAGCGTGAAAGTGTCCCGATCTCGGCTTGAGGTCTTCCATGGAGTCTCCAGTCAAACGCCGGTTTACTTGGGCGAAGCCCCTGTCTGCAAGCGCCGGGCCTACCCCCGCCAGCCGAAGCGCCGCTCCAGCTCGGCGGTCAGGGCCGCCTGGCGCTCGTTGACTTCGTCCTGGGTGAGGGACCGGTCGCGGGCGTTGTAGAGGAAGGTGATCGTCGTGTTGACGGCGCCTTCCGGGACGCCGGGGCCGCGGTAGCGGTCCTTGAGCTGGAAGGCGGCGAGATCGGGCGGCGCGGCGCGGCCGATCGCCCGCTCCAGCTCGGCCCAGGTGACGGTGAGCGGGTGGGTGAGGGTGAAGTCGGCGGCGATGCCGGGGAAGCGCGAGGGGGGGGCGACCGCGAGCGGCGCCTCGCCGGCCACCAGCGGCTCGACGGCCAGCTCGGCGACGTAGAGGGGATACGCCTCCTCCGCCGCCACCTGCCCCAGGAAGCCGACGACCTCGCCGCGCAGCACGAGCTCGGCCGCGACGCCGCGCGCCAAGCCCGGCAGGTCGGCCGGCCGCGCCTCCAGGCGCCCGCCGGCGAGGTCCGCCAGCCCCTCGACCGCGCCCTTGAGGTCGAAGAGGTCGAGGTCGCGGGCGCGGTCCCAGGCGGTGCCGCGGCGGCCGCCGCAGACCAGGGCCACCATCTCCGGCTCGTCGGGCAGCGCCGGCTCGACGCGGTTGCCCGAGGGCGGGAAGAAGACCCGGCCGACCTCGAAGAGCTGGACCGACGGCGCCCCGCGCCGCTGGTTGAAGCGGGCGCTCTCGACGAGCCCCGGCAGCAGCGACCGTCGGAGCAGCGCCAGGCGCTCCGAGAGCGGGTTCGCCAGCTCCAGCGCCGGCGCGGCGGGGCGCAGGCTGGGGAAGGCCGCGTCCTCGCGCGGGTCGATGAAGGCGAGGTTGATCGCCTCGGCGAAGCCGCAGGCGGCCAAGTGGTCGCGCAGGCGCCGGCGGCGCGCCGCCTCCGGCGGGGCCGGCGCGTCCGGTCCGCCGACGGCCGGCAGGTCCGAGGGGATGCGGTCGTAGCCGTAGTGGCGGAGGACCTCTTCGTAGAGGTCGGCGGGGAAGACCTTCGCTCCTTCCCCTCCTCGGCCTTGTGCGGTTCCATGTCGAAGTAGCGCCAGGAGGGGATGGTGACCTCCCAGACCGTGTCGTCGAGGGCGCGCAGGCGGAAGCCCAGGCCGCTGAGCCAGCGCTTGACGTCGGAGCGCGGCACCTGGGCGCCGGCGAAGGCGTGGAGGCGGGCGAGATCGAGGAAGCCTCGCGGCGTCCAGCTCGGCGCCTCGGCCCAGCGCACGTCGAGGGCGCCGTGGGCGACGACGCCGCCGGCGACCTCGGCGATCAGCGCCGCGGCGCGGGTGGCGGCGTCCAGGCACCCCTCGGGGTCGCTGCCGCGCTCGAAGCGGTGGCTGGCGTCGGTGTGGAGGCCGAAGCGGCGGCTCGCGGCGCGCACCCGCCGGCGGTCGAAGTGGGCGCTCTCGATGAGCAGGTCGGCGGTCGCGTCGGTGACCTCGCTGTCGGCGCCGCCCATGACGCCGGCCAGCGCCACCGGCCGCTCGGCGTCGGCGATGACCAGCACCTCGGGGTCGAGGGCGCGCGCGACGCCGTCGAGGGTCGTCAGCCGCTCGCCGCGGCGGGCGCGGCGGACGACGATGCGGCGGCCGGCGAGGCGGGCGAGGTCGAAGGCGTGGAGCGGCTGGCCCAGCTCCCAGAGGACGTAGTTGGTGACGTCCACGACGTTGTTGATCGAGCGCTGGCCGATCGCCTCGAGCCGCCGGCGCAGCCACGCCGGGCTCGGCCCGACGGCGACGCCGCGCACGACGCGCGCGGCGTAGCGCGGGCACCCCTCGGGGTCTTCGAGCTCGAGCGCCGCCAGCTCCGCGACCGGCTCCGGCGACTCCTCGGGCGCCGCCGGTGGCCGCCGCAGCGGCTCGTCGAGCGCCACCGCCACCTCGCGCGCCAAGCCGAAGTGGCACATGCAGTCCACCCGGTTGGTGGTGACGTCGACGTCGAAGAGGAGGTCGCCGTCGCGGGCCGCGAGCTGTTCGACGGCCAGTCCCGCGCCGGTCAGCCGCCGCGCCAGCTCGCGCGCCCCCTCCTCGCCGGCGGGGATCTCGACGTACTCCGAGAGCCACTCGCGCGAGAAGAGCATCAGGCGCGGACCTGTCTCAGGAGGCGCTCGTCGTTCTCGAACAGCACCCGGATGTTGGGGATGCCGTAGCGGATCATCGCCACGCGGTCGAGACCCAGGCCGAAGGCGAAGCCGGTGTAGACCTCGGGGTCGATGTCGCAGTTGGCGAGGACGCGCGGGTCCACCATGCCGGAGCCCAGGATCTCCATCCAGCCGGTCCGCGAGCAGGTGTCGCAGCCGCCGCCGCGGCAGAAGGGGCAGGTGATGTCCACCTCCGCCGACGGCTCGGTGAAGGGGAAGAAGCTGGGGCGCAGGCGGACGCCGGTGTCGGCCGTGAAGAGGCGCTTCACGAACGCCTCGAGCGTGCCCTTCAGGTGCCCGAAGGTGATCCCCTCCCCCACCGCCAGCCCCTCGACCTGGTGGAACATCGGCGAGTGGCGGAGGTCGTTGTCGGCGCGGTAGACGCGGCCCGGGCAGATGACGCGGATCGGCGGCTTGCGCGAGAGCATGGTGCGGATCTGCACCGGCGAGGTGTGGGTGCGCAGGAGCAGGCCGCTCTTCAGGAAGAACGTGTCCTGCGTGTCGCGCGCCGGGTGGTCGGGCGGGAAGTTGAGGGCCTCGAAGTTGTGGAAGTCGTCCTCGACCTCCGGCCCTTCGGCGACGCTGTAGCCGAGCTCGGCGAAGATCGCCTCGATCTCGCGCTGCACGCGGGTCACCGGGTGGAGGCTGCCGAGGGCCGGCCGGCGGCCCGGCAGGGTCAAGTCGATCGCCGCCGCCCGGCGCGCCGCCTCGCGCTCGCCGGCGGTCAGGCGCTCGTCGAGCTCGGCGAGGCGCTCCTCGACCCGCTCCTTGAGCGTGTTGACCGCCTGGCCGAAGTCGCGGCGCTCGTCGGCCGGCACCTCGCCCAACCGGGCGAGGAGCGAGCGCACGAGCCCCTGCTTGCGCCCCGCCCAGCGCAGGCGCAGCTCCTCCCAGGCGGCGCGCTCGGCGACCGCGTCGGCCTCGCGCTCGAACCGGGCGGAGAGCTCGGCGAGGTCGGCCGCGCTGGCGCGCGGCTCGACCGCCAACTCAGGCCTCCGCGGGGCGGGGCTCGGTCGGGCTGCGCCGCCGGCAGCGCCTGCTTGGCGGCCTCGGCGATCAAGCCGAAGGCCTGCGGGTCGCGCACCGCGATGTCGGCGAGGACCTTGCGGTCCAGCTCGTTGCCGGCGGCCTTGAGCCCGGCCATCAGCCGGCTGTAGGAGAGCCCGTGGAGGCGGGCGGCGGCGTTGATGCGCACGATCCACAGGCTGCGGAGCTGGCGCTTCTTCTGCCGCCGGTCGCGGTAGGCGTAGCCGAGGGCCTTGTCCACCGCCTGCTTGGCCATGCGGTGGGCCTTGGACTTGGTGCCCCAATAGCCCTTGGCGGCCTTGAGGATCTTCTTGCGGCGTTCTTTGCGGACGTTGCCGCGCTTGACACGCATGTCGGCGAACCTCGTTCGTTGGTTGGGCGCTGCCCTTGCGGGCGGCGCGCTCGGCCCCGGTGGACAGGTTCGTCCCAGCGGCGGCCCGGTTGGTGGTGGGATGCCGCTACGAGTGCAGCATCTCCTTGATCGTCGAGGCGAAGGCGTCCGACACGGTCGTCGCCTTGCGCAGGTTCCGCTTCCGCTTCGTGGTCTTCTTGGTCAGGAAGTGACCGTGCAACGCGTGATGCCGCATCACCTTCCCGCCCGCCGTGACCTTGAAGCGCTTGGCGGCCCCTTTGTGGGTCTTCTGCTTGGGCATGGGCCCGCTCCTTGCCCACAGGGGGTGGCTTTCTTGATGCCGTGCCGGGGCGGCCCCAGGATGACGTGCATCCGGTTGCCGGCCATCTCGGGACTGGATTCTACCACTCCCCGCTCGCCGACGTCCTGCGCCACCCGCGCCAGCAGCTTGTGGCCGAGGTCGGTCCGCGCCATTTCGCGCCCCCGGAACTGGACGGTCGCCTTGACCTTGTCGCCGTCCCCGAGGAAGCGGATCACGTTCTTGAGCTTGAAGCCGTAGTCGTGATCGTCGATGTTGGGCCGGAACTTGACCTCCTTGACCTGGATCGTCTTCTGCTTCTTGCGCGAGTCGTGGGCCTTCTTCTTCTGTTGGTAGAGGAACTTGCCGAAGTCCATGATGCGGCAGACCGGCGGCTTGGCGGCCGGCGCCACCTCCACCAGGTCGAGCACCTGCTCCTGGGCGCGGCGCAAGGCGTCCTCGATCGGCACGATGCCGGCCTGCGAGCCGTCGGCCTCGATCAACCGCACCTCCTTGACCCGGATGCGGTCGTTGACTCTGGTCGCTTTGTCGATGATCAGCACACCTCCTTGAAAAGTGCGCCGGACGCGGCATGCGCCCGGCGCGACGGGGCCCCTAGGGCTCCGTGCTGAGGGCCGCGGCGCGCTCGGCGAGCCGCGCCGCGAAGTCCGGCAGCGGCATGGCGCCCAGGTCCTCGCCCGAGCGCAGCCGCACCGCCACCGTCCGTCCTTCCTGCTCGCGCCCGCCCACCACCAGCATGTACGGCACCTTGCGCACCTGCGCCTGGCGGATCTTGTAGCCCACCTTCTCGTTGCCGGCGTCGAGCTCGACGCGGGCGCCGCCCTGGGCGAGCGCCGCCCGCACCTCCTCGCCGTAGTCCGCGAACTTCTCCGACACCGGGATGACTACCGCCTGCACCGGCGCCAGCCAGGGCGGGAAGGCGCCGCCGGTGTGCTCGATGAGGATCCCCAGGAAGCGCTCGATCGAGCCGTACTTGGCGCTGTGGATCATCACCGGCCGGTGCTCGGCGCCGTCGGGCCCGACGTAGGCGAGGCCGAAGCGCTCCGGCATCTGGTAGTCGAGCTGCACCGTGCCGAGCTGCCAGGAGCGGCCGAGGACGTCGCGGACGTGGAAGTCGATCTTCGGGCCGTAGAAGTTGCCCTCGCCGTGGTTTACCTCGTAGGCCATGCCGGAGGCTTCGAGCGCGTCGGCCAGCGCCTGCTCGGCGCGGTCCCAGGTGGCGTCGTCGCCGAGCCGCTGCTCGGGGCGGGTCGAGAGCTCGATGCGCACGTCGTCGAAGGCGAAGAGCGCGTAGAGCTCCAAGATCATGCGGATGAGCAGCTGCACCTCGCCGGCGATCTGCTCGGGCAGGACGAAGCTGTGCGAGTCGTCCTGGGCGAACGAGCGCACCCGCGTCAGGCCCGAGGTGACGCCGCTCTTCTCGTAGCGGTGGAGCCGGCCGAAGTCGGCGTAGCGGATCGGCAGGTCGCGGTAGGAGCGCAGCGCCGTCTTGTAGACCAGGCAGTGGCCCGGGCAGTTCATCGGCTTGACCGCGAACTCGCGCTCGTCGACGGTCGAGAAGAACATCGCGTCGCGGTAGTGGTCCCAGTGGCCCGAGGTGTGCCAGAGGTCGACGTCGAGGATCTGCGGCGTCACCACCTCGGCGAAGCCGCTCTTCGTCTGCAGCTCGCGGATCAGCCCCACCAGGGCGTTGTAGACGATCGTCCCCTTGGGGTGGAAGAACGGGCTCGCCGGCGCCGCCGGGTGGAAGCTGAAGAGGTCGAGCTCGGGGCCCAGGCGCCGGTGGTCGCGCGCCCGCGCCTGCTCGGCCTGCTCGAGCCACTGCTCGAGCTCGGCCGGGCTCGCGAAGGCGGTGCCGTAGATGCGCTGCAGGCGCTCGTTGGCCTCGTCGCCCTTCCAGTAGACGGCCGAGGACTCCAGGAGCTTGACGGCGCCGATCTGCGACGTCCGCTGCGCATGCGGGCCGCGGCAGAGGTCGGTGAAGGCGCCGTGGCGGTAGAGGGTGATCGGCTCGCCGTCGGGGATGTCCTTCAGGCGCTCGACCTTCAAGCCCTCGCCCATCTCGCGGAAGGTGCGCTCGGCGTCGGCGCGCGAGACCTCGATGCGCTGGAGCTCCGCCCCCTCGGCGACGATCTCGCGCATCGTCGCCTCGATCCGCTCGAGGTCCTCGGGCGTGAAGGGGCGCGGGAAGCGGAAGTCGTACTGGAACTTCTCGGCGTGGTCCTTGCGCCCGACGTCGATCTCGGTCTCCGGCCAGAGGCGCTTGACGGCGTCGGCCAGCACGTGCTCGGCGCTGTGGCGGATGAACTCGCCGGCCTCCGGGCTCTTGGCGGTGAAGACGCGGAAGGAGCCGCCGCGGTCGAGCGGCGCGCGCAGGTCCACCTTCTCGCCGTCGAGCTCGGCGCCGACGGCGTCGGCGGCGAGGCGGCGGCCGATGCCGGCGGCGACTTCGAGCGGCGTCGCGCCGCGGCGCACGGCCCGCTCCGAGCCGTCGGGCAGCGTGAGGTGGATCACCTCGTGTGGGTCCATCAAGAGAAAAGCAAGGTTCGGAGCAAACGAGATGCGGGCGGGAGGCCCGCCGCGCCGCGGCTCACGGGCGGTGGGTCTGGTAGGCGCTAGCGGACTCGAACCGCTGACCTCTACCGTGTGAAGGTAGCGCTCTAACCAGCTGAGCTAAGCGCCTGTACATGCGGAAGTGCGTTGTGGACCTCGAATCGCCGCGTTCTGGATCTCGAAATGGTAGGCCCGAGCGGACTTGAACCGCTGACCTCTACGATGTCAACGTAGCGCTCTAACCAACTGAGCTACGGGCCTTTGTCCTGCCCACGGCACCTTCGCCGCCAGGGAAAGAGGGAGGGTAGCAAAGGGGCGCCCGGGTGTCAACGCGATCCGCCGTGCCCCCATTCCCGCGTCTGGAGCCGGGCCGCGGATTACTACGGAGGGCTGCCGCAGCGGAAGGCGCTGCCTTGCATCGAGGTCCCGGAGGCCGCGGTGTAGGCATGCCCGGCCGGCAGGACGACCACCGTATCGGCACCCTTGCGCGCAGCGTTGATCTTGAGCTTCTCGAGGAGGACCTGCGCCGCCTCGCTTCCCGCAACGGACGCAGTCTGCGTCCGGACGCGGCCGAGGTACTCGCAGCCGTCCATCTTCGTCGGCAGCGCGAAGGAGTGCTCCAGCCCCGCCTCCTGGTCGTAGCCCTCGACGACGCGCACCGACGCGGGATCGACTCCAGCGCCACCGCTGGCGCACCCCGCCAACACCGCCAACAGGAAAGCCGCACAACCGATCCGAGCTCCGTGCATGGCGTGCACCTCCTACTCGGCCAATCGTACGCTGAAGCTTGCCCTATACCATCGACCCGCGCGCCATCGCCAGCCAGCCGTGCAGGTACTCGCCTTCCGGGTGGGTGACCGCCACCGGATGATCGGGGGCGGCGGCGAGCGGGGCGAGCAGGGCGAGGCGGACGCGGGCCTCGACGGCGGCGGCGAAGAGGATCTGGCGGAAGAGCTTGGCGTCCACCGCGCCGCTGCACGTGAAGGTCATGAGCAGGCCGCCGGGCGCCAGGAGCCCAAGCGCCAGACGGTTCAAGTCCTTGTAAGCGCGGGCGCCGGCGGCCAAGTCGGCGCGCCGGCGCACCAGCGGCGGCGGGTCGCAGACGACCATGCCGAAGCGGTCGCTCCGCCGCCGCAGCTCCTCGAAGACGTTGGCGCGCACCCACTCGACGCGGCCCTCGGCCTCCGCCGTCTCCAGGCCGTTGAGCGCGTAGTGCCGGCGGCCGCGCTCGATGAGCTTGGTCGAGGACTCGACGTGCACCACCCGCTCGGCACCGCCGCGCAGGGCGTAGAGGCCGAAGGCGCCGCTGTGGGCGAAGAGGTCGAGGACGCCGCGGCCGCCGGCCAGCCGCTCGGCGAGGCGGCGGTTGTCGCGCTGGTCGCAGTAGAAGCCGGTCTTCTGCCCGGCCGCGAGGTCGGCGGTGAATGTGAGGCCGGACTCGGTGAACAGGGCGTCCGCCGGCGGGTCGCCGGCGACGACCGCGTCCTCGGCCGGCAGCCCCTCGCCGCGGCGGGCGGGCGCGGCGTTGGACTGGAGGACGTTGGCGCCGGGGAACGCCGCGGCGAGGGCGGCGTAGGCCTCGTCGCGCAGCGCCTCCAGGCCGGCGACCGTGATCTGGGAGACCAGGGTGTCGCCGAAGCGGTCCACCGTCCAGCCGGGGACGCCGTCCCCTTCGGCGTTGAGGACGCGCCAGCCGGTGGTGTCGGGCGGCAGCACCGCCTGGCGCAGCGCCAGCGCCTCGGCCAGGCGGGCGGCGAAGAGGTGGCGGTCCACCGTCTCGCCGGGGGCGGCCAGCAGGCGCACCCGGATCTGCGAGCGCGGGCTCCAGAAGCCGGTGCCGAGCGGCCGGCCGGCGGCGTCCACCACCCGCGCCAGCGGCGCGTTCTCGTCCCCCTCGACGCCAGCGATCGCGCCCGAGAAGAGCCAGGGGTGCCCCTGCCGCAGCGCCTTGTCGCGCCCGGGCTTGACCCGGACGAGCAGCTCGCCCGCCATGAACGGTTGAATCAGCCGGCCGCCGCGACCACGAAGGCGGCCGTGCTCGACTGCGCCGCGCCGCTCGCGGGGTCGGTGACGGTGACCCGCAGCACGTACTCCCCTGGCGGCAGGCCGGCGGTGGCGAAGCTCCCCTCCATGCGGCCGAGCGCGCCGGCCGCGCCGCGCCGCCAGGCGGCGATGCGGAGCTTGCCGCCGGCAACCTCCCGGCCGGCGGCGTCGAGGACCTTGGCGCGCACCTGGGCCTGCTCCGCGGCCAGGTTGGAGACGAGGACCGTCACCGGCGCCTCGGCGCCGGCGGCGAGGACGGGCCGCACCGCCGGAAGGAAGGGCGCGCCGCCGCTCAGGAACGGATCGGGCGGCAAGGTCTCCTCCTCGCCGCGCTGCTCGCGCGCCACGATCCACCGCCCGGCGGCGTCGGCGAAGAGCGGCGGCAGAGGAACGGCGCCGCCGCGGCCGCGCCGGGCTCCGCGCCGGCCGCCGGCACTTCGACCGCCAGCGAGCGGAGCGCCCGGGCCCCGCTCTGGGCGTTGCGTACCAGCAGGCGCACCGTGTAAGAGCCCGGCGGCAGCGCCAGGCCGCCGTAGAACTTGAGCCCGCCGGCGCCGAGCGTCTCGCGCACCTTCGCCAGGTCGAGGTTCACGCGTTGGGTGAGGAACCCGCGCACCGCCCCGGCGCCGTCCAGCGCGTAGGCGTAGATCTCGACCTCGAGGGCCTCCCCCTGGTGCCCGAAGAGGAGGGCCGGGCCCTCGATCTCGACGAGCAGCGGCAGCGCGCCCCCCGGCAGCGGCACGGCGAGCGCCGCGATCGGCAGGCTGCCGCCCTCCTCGTCGCCCAGGATCTCCGCCGCCGTCAGCAGGGTCCGCTCGAGCGGCAGCGCGACGCGCGCCGGGTCGGGCGCGTAGTAGCCGGCGCGGTGGGAGACCTGGGCGCCGCGCGGCCCCCCCTTGAGCCGCACCTTGAGGGGACGGAAGGTGCCGTCGTGCGGCAGCGCCTCGGGCTGGAAGGCGAGGAGGTAGGTGACCGCGGTCCGCTCGAGCATCGCGGCCATCGCGGCCGAGAGGTCGTTGGTGTTCTGGTAGAGCTCGCCGCCGGTGTCGTGCGCCATGGTGAGCAGGACGTCCCGGCCGTCGCCCTGCGCCGCGGCGTCGCTCGCCAGCTCGGTCGCGGCGTCGGGCCCGGCGGTCCGCGCGCCGCCGATGTCCACGGCCTGGACCACGCAGTCGCCGCGCCGGAAGGCCTCGAGCATGCGCTCGACGTCGCCCTGCACCCGCGAGCTGCCATAGAGCTTCTCGGTCTCCGCCTTCCAAATCTCGCCGTGCTCCACGGCCTCCGCGGTCTCCGCGTCGCTGCCGCGGCCGGTGGCGGTGCTCGCCTGAAACCCCTCGGAGAGGTAGACGACGTGCTTCCTGCCGTCCACCGACGCCATCATCTGCGCCAGCTCGGCGAAGGACCGGGTGAGCGCCACCACCTGGTTTTGCAGCGCCCGCCGGTCCTGCACGGCGCTCAACTGCTGCAGCTCCTCGAGGTGCGCCTCCACCTCGTCGAGGAAGAATTGCTTCCTCTCAAAGCGCTCACCCGCCGCCGCCTCCCCACCTCCCCCCGCCCGCTCGCCGGACCCCAGCAGCGCCATCGCCTGCGCCTCTTTCACCACCAGCCGCAGCGGGTCGGGGCCGCGGGCGAGGAGCTGCGGCAGGCCAAGCGTCTCGATCGCCGCCTCCACCTGCGCGCGGTCGGCGGTGAAGCCGAGGACCAGCTCGGTGCCGCGGTTCGCGCCGTAGGTGGCGACGGCCGCGAGGTCGGTCGGATGGAGGCCGCTCCGCACCAGGCCGAGCGCCGCCTCGCGCGCCCGGACGATCGACTTCGGCTGCGCGAAGGTGAGATCGAAGAGGAAGAGGAAGTGGCGGCGGGCGGCGAGCGGGAGCGCGCGCGGCGAGGCCGCGGCCTGCTGAGCGCCCGAGGTCGACGACCTCGAAGCCGGTGAGGCGCTGCTTCGTCTTGCCGTCGAAGACCTCGAAGTCCTCGGCCGTCAGACCGCGCACCGGCCGGCCGCCTTTGGTGACGTTGACCGGCACCTCGACGACGACGACCGACGCCGTCTCGCCGAAGCGTCCTTCCTGGGCGGGCAGGCCGGCGGCGAGGACGCCGGCGACCGCGGCGAGGAGGGCGAGCAGGACGGGCCTGCGCTGCATCGCCCTATCCTTTCACTACGAAGGACGCGGCGCTCGAATGCGTGGCGCCGCTGGCGCGGTCGGTGACGGTGACGCGCAGCAGGTACTCGCCTGGCGGCAGGCCGCGCGCGGTCAGGACCCCGACCAGCCGGTCGGGCGCGCCGCCTTCGCCGCGCTGGCGGTCGAGGAGGCGGAAGCCGCCGCCTGCCGCCGGCTTGCCGTCGCCGGCGCGCAGCACCTCGGCGCGCGCCACGGCGGCGCTCCCGAGGTTGTAGGCGAGGAGCGCGACGCGCGCCTCGCCCGCCGCGGCGACGACCGGCCGCGCCTCGGGCACGAACGGCCGGCCGGCGAGGGTGAAGGGGTACTCGCGCGGCGGCGCGCCGGGACGCTCGGCCTGCCGGGTGAGGAGCCAGCCCGTCTCCGCCGCCGGGAAGAGAGGCGGCGACACCATCGGCCCGGCGCCCGCCGCGGGCACCTCGACCGGCAGCGAGCGGAGGACCTGGGCGCCGCCCGGCAGGCTGCGCACCAGGAGCCGCACCGTGTAAGCGCCCGGCGGCAGCGCCAGCTCGCCGTAGAACTTGAGGCCGCCGGCGCGCAGCGCCGCCTCGACCTGCGCCAGGTCGAGGTCCACGCGCTGACTCAGGAAGCCGCGCACCGCCTGCTGTGCGTCGAGGGCGTAGGCGTAGATCTCCAGCGCCGGCGGCCCGCTGCCGCCGGCGAGCAGCGCCGGCCCGTCCACTTCGAGCAGCAGCGGCAGGGCGCCCGAGGGCAGCTGCACGGCGAGCGCCGCGACCGGCAGGTCGCCGCCTTCCTCGCCGCTCAGGATGTCGGCCGCGGCCCTCAGCCGCTGCTCCAGCGGGTTCGCCGGGCGGCGGGGGTCGGGGGCGAAGTAGCCGGCGCGGTGGTGGACCTTCGCGCCGCGCGGCCCGCCCTTCAACCGCACCTGGAGGTCGTGGAAGGCGCCGTCGTGGGCCAGCCCTTCCGGCTGGAAGGCGAGGAGGTAAGTGACGCTCGTCCGCTCGAGCATCTTCCCCATCGCCGCCGAGAGGTCGTTGAAGCGCTCGTAGAGCTCGCCGCCCGTGTAGTGGGCCATGGTGAGGAGCGAGTCGCGGCCGGTGTCGACGACCTCGGCGTCCGAGCGCAGCTCGGTCGCCGCCTCGACGCCGGCGGTGCGCACGCCGCCGATGTCCACCGCCTGGATCACGCAGTCGGCGCGGCGGAAGCTCTCCAGCATGTTCGCCACGTCGGCCTGGACGCGGGCGCTGCCGTAGACCTTGGCGTTGTCCACCGTCCACACCGCGCCCGAGGCCGCCAGCGCCGCGGTGCCGGCGTCCATGCCCTTGCCGGTCGCGGCGCTCGCCTGGAACCCCTCGGAGAGATAGACGACGAACTTGCGGCCGTCCACCACGGCCATCGTCTGCGCCAGCTCGGCGAGGGAGCTCGTCGCGGAGCTCACCAGGTTCTCCAGCGAGCGGCGGTAGTTCGCGTCGGCGAGGCGCTGGATCTCCTCGAAGTGCGCCCCCTCCACGGTGTCCTGCAGCGCTTCCTGGGGCATGTCCGGCGGGAGGGTGCCGAGCCCTTTTTCAGCGTTGATGTCGGCGATCAGCAGCCGGAGCGGGTCGCCGGTGCGCTCGAGGAGCTGCGGCAGCCCGAGCGAGTGGATCGCCGCCTCCACCTGCGCGTGGTCGGCGGTGAAGCCGAGCACCAGGTCGGAGCCGGTGCTGACGCCGTACGTGGCGACCGCCGCGAAGTCGGTCGGGTGCAGGCCGGTCCGCAGCAGCCCGAGCGCCGCCTTGCGCGCCTGCAGGATCGACTTGGGCTGCGCGAAGGTGAGGTCGAAGAGGAAGAGGAAGTGGCGGCGGGCGGCGAGCGGCAGGGCGGGCGCGGGCGGCGGCGGTTGGGTGCCGGCGGCGGTGCCCGCGACCCCCAGCGCCGCCAGGTCGATCACCTCGAAGCCGGTGATCCGCTGCTTCGTCTTGCCGTCGAAGACCTCGAAGCTCTCGGCCGTCAGGCCGCGCACGGGCTTCCCGTCCTTGGTGACCTGGACCGGCACCTCGACGACGACGACGGACGCCGTCTCGCCGAAGCGCCCCTCCTGGGCGGGCGACGCCGCCGGCGCGAGCGGGACGAGGAGCGCGAGGAGGAGGGCGAGCCGGGCGATCGGCGCGCGCACCGGCTAGCCTCCGACTGCGAACGCGGTGGCGCTGGAGTGCGTGGCGCCGCTCGCGCGGTCGGTCAACGTGACGCGCAGCAGGTAGTCGCCGGGCGGCAGCCCGGCCGAGGTGAAGACGCCGAGCAGCCGGTCAGGGCCGCCGCCTTCCCCCCCGCTGGCGGTCGAGGAGGCGGAAGCCGCCGCCCGCGGCCGGCTGGTGGTCGGCGGCGCGCAGCACCTCGGCGCGCGCCACGACCTCGCCGCTGCCCAGGTTGTAGGCGAGGAGCGCGACGCGCGCCTCGCCGGCCGCGGCGACGACCGGCCGGATGTCGGGGACGAAGGGCTGTCCGGCGAGCGTGAAGGGGTACTGGCGCGCCGGCTCGCCGGCGCGCTCCGCCTGCCGCGTCACCAGCCAGCTCCCGCCGCTCGCCAGGAAGAGGGGCGGCGACACCAGCGGCCCCGCGCCGGCGGCCCCGACCACCGCCGCCGGCACCTCGACCGGCAGCGAGCGGAGCCTGCGGGCGCCGCTCTGCGCGTTGCGCACCAGCAGGCGCACCGTGTAGGCGCCCGGCGGCAGCGCCAGCTCGCCGTAGAACTTGAGGCCGCTCGCGCGCAGCTCCGCCTCCACCTTCTCGAGGTCGAGGTCGACGCGCTGGGTCAGGAAGCCGCGCACCGCCTGCTGCGCGGTCGAGGGCGTAGGCGTAGATCTCGAGCGCCAGCGAGCGCCCGACGTGACCTTCCAGGAGCGCCGGCCCGTCGATCTCCAGCAGCAGCGGCACCGTCCCGCCTCCGCCCCGCCGCCCGGCAGCGGCACGGCGAGGGCGGAGACCGGCAGCGTGCCGCCCTCCTCGCCACCCAGGATGTCGGCCGCCGCCAGGAGCCGCTGCTCCAGCGGATGGACGGCGCGCGACGGGTCGGGCGCGAAGTAGCCGGCGCGATGGTGGACGCGGGCGCCGCGCGGCGCGCCCTTGAGACGCACCTCGAGATTGTGGAAGGCGCCGTTGGCGACGAGGCCCTCGGGCTGGAACGAGAGGAGATAGGTGACGCTCGTCCGCTCGAGCATCTTGCCCATCGCCGTGCCGAGGTCGTTGAAGTTCTGGTACAGCTCGCCGCCGGTGTAGTGGGCCATCGCCAGCAGCGCGTCGCGGCCGGTGTCGGCGACGTCGGCGTCGGGGCGGTGCTCGGTCGCCGCCTCGGGCCCCGCCGTCCGCACGCCGCCGATGTCCACCGCCTGGACGATGCAGTCGGCGCGGCGGAAGCTCTCGAACATCGCCGCCAGCGCCGCCTGCACCCGCGCGCTGCCGTAGAGCTTTTCGCTGTCCACCTTCCAGCTCTCGCCGCTCGCCACCGCGTTCGCGCTGTCGGCGTCGCTCCCCGTGCCGGTGGCGGCGCTCGCCTGGAAGCCTTCGGAGAGGTAGACCACGAGCTTGCGGCCGTCCACGGCGCCCATCACCTGCGCCAGGTCCGCGAGGGAGCGACTGGCGGCGGAGACCTGGTCTTCCAGGGTGTGCCGCTGGCTGGCCTCCATCTCCCGCTGCGCCCGCTTGAGGACCTCGAGAAAGTCTTCGCGGCCGTCCGAGCGGCGCCCCATGCCGGTGCCGGCGCCGCCGCCCAGGCCCGGCGCGCCGAGGCCCATGTCGGCCTCGAGCCCGGCGATCACCAGCCGCAGCGGGTCGGGGCTCTGGGGCACCAGCTGCGGCAGGCCGAGCGACTCGATGGCCGCTTCGAGCTGCGCGCGGTCGGCGGTGAAGCCGAGCACCAGCTCGCTGCCGCGGCTGGCGCTGTAGGTGGCGACCGCGGCGAGGTCGCTCGCGTGGAGGCCGTCGCGCACCAGGTCCTGCGCCGCCTCCCGCGCCTGCAGGATCGACTTGGGGCGCGCGAAGGTGAGGTCGAAGAGGAAGAGGACGTGGCGGCGGGCGGCGGGCGGCAGGGCGCGCGGCGGCGCCCCGGCGGCGGCGCCGCGGGCCTCCAGGGCCGCCAGGTCGAGCGCCTCGAACCCGGTGAGCCGCTGCTTCGTCTTGCCGTCCCAGACCTCGAAGTTCTCGGCCGTCAGGCCGCGCACCGGCTTCCCGTCCTTGACCACCTGGACCGGCACCTCGACGACGACGACCGAGGCGGTGTCGCCGAAGCGCCCCGCCTGCGCCGGCAGGCGCGCCGGCGCCAGCGCCAGCAGGAGCGGCAGGAGAGCGAGGAGCCGCGCCCGGCCGCGCACCGCCCTACCCCTCGACCACGAAGGGCGCGGCGCTCGTGCGGGCGGCGCCGCTCGCCCGGTCGGTGACCGTGACGCGCAACACGTACTCCCCGGGCGGCAGGCCGGCCGGCGTGAAGACCCCGACCAGCCGGTCGGGCGCACCCGCTTCGCCGCGCTGGCGCTCGAGCAGGCGGAAGCCGCCGCCTGAAGCCGGCTGGCGGTCGGCGGCGCGCAGCACCTCGGCCTGCGCCACCACCTCGCCGCTCCCGAGATCCGAGGCCAGCAGAGCGATCCGCGCCTCGCCGGCCGCCGCGACCACCGGCCGCGCGTCCGGCACGAACGGCTGGCCGGCGAGCGTGAACGGATACGCCCGCGCCGCTTCGCCCGGCCGCGGCGCCTGCCGCGTCAGCAGCCACCCGCCCGCCGCCGCGACGAAGAGCGGCGGCGAGAGCTGCGGCGCGGCCGGCACCTCGACCGGCAGCGAGCGCAGCGCGTGGGCGCCTCCCATCTGCGCGTTCTTGACCAGGAGGCGGACCTCGTAGGAGCCCGGCGGCAGCTCCAGCTCGCCGTAGAACTTGAGGCCGCTCGCCCGCAGCTCGTCGGCGACCTTGGTCAGGTCGAGCTCCAGGCGCTGGGTGAGGAAGCCATCGACCGAGCCTTCCGTCCCCAGCGCGTAGGCGTAGATCTCGACCGACATGGCCGGCCCGACGTGGCCGGCGAGCAACGCCGGCCCGTCCACCTCGACGAGCAGCGGCACGACCGCCTTCCCCGCCGCGCCCGGCAGCGGCAGCGCCACCGCCAGCGCTGAGACCGGGAGGTTCCCGCCCTCCTCGCCGCTCAGGATCTCGGCCGCCGAGGTCAGGCTCTGCTCGAGCGGCCGCACCACGCGCAACGGATCGGGCGCGTAGTAGCCGGCGCGGTGGTAGACCCGCGCGCCGCGCGGGCCGCCCTTCAGGCGCACCTTGAGCGGATGGAAGGTGCCGTCCTGCGCCAGGCCCTCGGGCTGGAAGGCCAGCAGGTAGGTGACGCTCGTCGCCGAGAGCATCCGCGCCATCGCCGCGGCGAGGTCGTTGGTGTTCTGGAACAGCTCGCCGCCGGTGTCGCGCGCCATGGTCAGCAGGACGTCGCGGCCGTCGTTGCGTCCCTGCGCGTCGCTGGTCTCGCGGTCGGGGCCGCGGCCGAGGGCGGCGCCGGCGGTGAAGCCCTCGGAGAGGTAGACGACGTGCTTGCGGCCGTCGACCGAGGCCATCATCTGCGCCAGCTCGGAGAAGGAGCGCGTCAGCGCCACCACCTGGTTCTGCGCCGTCCGCATCTGCTGCTCGTTGCTGTCGCGCTGGATGTCGCCGACGATCTCGACCATCTGGTAGTCGATCGCCTCTCGGCGTTCGGCGCGGAAGTCGCGGTCGCCGCCGCCGCCCCGGACGCCCGGCATGATGTCGCTGCCCGCCTCCGCCCGGATGTCGGCGACGATCAGCCGCAGCGGGTCCGGCGCGCGGTTGACGAGCTGCGGCAGGCCGAGCGACCGGATCGCCGCCTCGATCTGCGCGCGGTCGCTGCTGAAGCCGAGCACCAGCTCGGCGCCGCGGGTGGCGCTGTAGGTGGCGACGGCGCCGAGGTCGGCGGCGTGGAAGCCCTGCCGCACCAGATCGACCGCCGCCGTGCGCGCCCGCACGATCGAATTCGCCTGCGCGAAGGTGAGGTCGAAGAGGAAGAGGAAGTGGCGGCGGGCGGCGATCGGGATGCGCCGCTGCCCCTCGGCCCCGACCGCGCCCAGGTCGATCACCTCGAAGCCGGTGATCGGCTGCCTAGTCTTGCCGTCGGTGAGCTCGAAGTTCTCGGCGGTCAGACCGCGTACCGGCTTGCCGTCCTTGGTGACGTTGACCGGCACCTCGACGACCACGACCGAGGTCGAGCCGCCGAAGCGCGGCGGGGCCTGACCGGCGAGGGGCGTCAGGAAGACGAGCGCGGTGAAGGCCAGGAAGAACGCCCGGCACGTAGGCCGGGCGCTACGCCCGATCGGTGGGTAGCGCCCGGGCCACGTCCCGGGCGTTTTCAGGTCCGTGCGAGAGGGCATCGGCGTCCTCCTTCCGGGACGGCAAACAGGAAGTCGACAACGCGGCGGTGCCGCGGAAAGCACGGAGGGCCGGGGCAGTTTCTCCCCGGCCCTCCTGCAACGGACCTGCCGACTTTCCAGACGCGCTACCCGACGACGAACGGGATCGTGCTCGACTGCGCCGCGCCGCTCGCCCCGTCGGTCACCGTCACCCGCAGCAGGTACTCGCCGGGGGGGAGCCCCGAGGGGGTGAAGGTCCCCACCAGGCGGTCGGGCGCCCGGCCGCCGCCGCGCTGCCGCTCGGTGACCTCCAGCGCTCCGCCCTGGACGGGCTGGCCGTCGGCGCGCAGCACGCCGGCCTCGGCGCGGACGTCGCCGTTGCCCAGGTTGTAGGCCATGACGGCGACCTTCACCCCCTGGTTGGCGGCGAGCACCGGCTTCGAGGCCGGGATGAACGGCTCCTGCCCGATGATGAACGGGTACTCGGGCTGCGGCGCGCCGGCCGCCTGCGTCTCGCGGGTCAGCAGCCACTTGCCCTGCGCCTCGGGGAACATCGGCGGCAGCACCACCGGACCCGCCTGGTCGTGGGCCGGGACGACGACCGGCACGACCTGCAGCGAGTGGGCGCCGGTCTGGGCGTTGCGCACCAGGACGCGCAGCGAGTACTCGCCGGGCGGCAGGTCGAGGTCGCCGTAGAACTTGAGGCCGCTCTGCTTGAGCTGCGCCTCGACCTTGGTGAGGTCGAGCCCGAGGTTCTGCGTGAAGTAGCCCTGGATCGAGCCCTCGCCGTCGATGGCGTAGGCGTAGATCTCGGTGACCAGCGCCTTCTCCGTCTGACCGGCGAGCAGCGCCGGCCCGTTGACCTCGACCAGCACCGGCACGTAGGAGTTGGGGCCGCCGGTGCGGAAGGGCGTGGCGAGGACGGAGGCGCCGAGCGGCCCGCCCGGCTCGCCGCCGAGGATCTCGGCCGCGGTCTGGAAGCGGCGCTCGAGGGCGGTGAGCTGCGGCACCGGCTTCGGCGTGTAGTAGCCGGGGCGGTAGGAGAGCTTGGCGCCCCCCGGCGCGTCCTTGAGGCGCACCTTGAGCTTGCGGAACGAGCCGTCCTGCTTGAGGTTCTCGGGCTGGAAGGCGAGCAGGTAGGTGACGCTGGTGCGCTCGAACACCTTGCTCATCGCCTGCGACAGGTCGGTGAAGTTGGTGTAGAGCTCGCCGCCGGTCGACTTGGCCATCTGCAGCAGGCTGTCCTGCCCCGAGGGGCGCGGCCGCTCCTCGTGGCCGGACTTCAGCCGCGCCACGTCCACCGCCTGGATGATGCAGTTGGCGCGGCGGAACTCCTCGAGCATCGCGCTGACGTCGTTCTGCTGCCGGCCGGAGCCGAACATCTCGTCGCTGTTGACGTCCCACGTCTCGCCGTGCGCGATGGATTCCCGCGTGTCATCCGCCACGCCCTCGCCCTGCAGCACCGAGCTGTCGAAGCCCTCGGAGAAATAGACGACGTGCTTGGTGCCCTGCACCGTCCCCATGAGCTTCCCGAAGTCGGCGAAGGCGCGCGAGAAGGCGGTCACCTGGTTCCTGAGCGCATCGGCGTTGGTCTTGGTCTCGGCGCTGGAGACGGCCTTGAGGAACTCGGTCACCGCCTCGACCCGGGCCTCCGTGCCCGCGCCGCCGCCCCCGACCTCGGTCATCTGCATCGCTCCGGCAGTGGGGCTCGCGTTCACCATGAGGCCCAGCGGATCGGCGCCGCGGCCGACGAGCTGCGGCACGCCGAGGGTGTCGACGGCGGTCTCGATCTGCCGCCGGTCGGAGGTGAAGCCGAGGACGACGCTCGGGCCGCGGGAGGAGGAGTAGAGGGCGACGGCGGCGAGGTCGGTCGGCTGGAGCTGCTCAGAGACGACCTTCTTGGCCGCCTCGCGGGCGCGGAAGATCCCCTCCGGGTCGGCGAAGGCGAGGTCGAAGAGCAGTAGGAAGTGGCGCCGCCCGGCGACCGGCAGCTGCGCCGCCTGCTGCGGCGTCAGGGGCTGCGCCAGGTCGATGACGTCGAAGGCGGTGATCTTCTGGACCTTGCGGCCGTCGGTGATCTCGAAGTTGTCGGCGGTCAAGCCGCGCACCGGCTCGCCGTCCTTGGTGACGTAGACCGGCACCTCGACGACGACGACGGTGGTCGTGTCGCCGAAGCCGCGCCGCTGCTGCTGGGCCGCGGCGGGCGCCGCCGGCAGCAGCGCGAGGAGAGCGACGGCGAGGCAGAGGGACTTGCGACAGTGCAGCATGAGAATCTCCTGTAGCGCCCGGCCTACGTGCCGGGCGTTCTGTTCAATTGACCACGCTGAATGGAATCGTGCTGCTGCTCAGGGGCCCGTTGCCGGGCTGGCGGACGCCCACCTGCAGGTGGTAGTCGCCGGCCTCGAGGCCGCCGGGCCTGAACGTGGCGAGGAGCTTGTCGAGGCGCGAGATGCCGGTCACCGTGCGCTCGACGAGCTGCAGCCGCGCGCCGGGGACCTCGCGGCCGTCGGCGGTGAGCACCCGCCCCTCGAGCTCCAGCTCGCCGGCCGGCAGGTTGTAGGCCACCAGGCAGAAGCGGCTGGCGTCCTCGCCGCGCAGCTCGGGCTTGACCGCCGGGATGTAGGGCTCGCCATTGACGGTGAAGGGGTAGACGACGGTCTGCTCGCGCGACTGCTCGCGCACCAGGATCCAGCGCCCCGGCTGCTCGACGAAGAACGGCGGCAGGACGATGGCCTGGGAGCTCTCGTAGGGCGGGATGGAGAGCGGGATCGACTCCACCGCCGTGCGGCCGCTGCCGCCGTTGCGCACCAGGACGCGGATGCGGTAGTCGCCGGGCGCGAGCTCGAGGTGGCCGTAGTACTTGAGGCCGGTGCGGATCAGCGCCTGCCGGTTCTTGCCGACGTCGAGCCCCACCATCTGGGTGAAGAAGTCGCGCATCTCCCCCTTGGCGTCGGTGACGTAGGCGTAGATCTCGACCGCCAGCTTCTCGCCCTCGTGCCCGGCAAGCAGGCTCGGGCCGTCGATCTCGACGATCACCGGCACGTACGAGGAGCCCTTCGAGGCGCGGAACGGGGCGGCCAGCACTTCGATGGCCAGCTGGTCGGCCGGCGACGCGCTGGCGATCGCGTCGGAGGCGAGGAGCTGCTTCTCCAGCGGGTCGAGGTCCTGGAACGGCCGCGGCCGGTAGTAGCCGGCGCGGTGCGCGAGGTGCAGGCCGCGCGTCTCGTTCTTGAGCTTGACCCGGAGCTTGCGGTAGGCGCCGTCGAGCTTGAGCTCGGTCGGCTGGAAGGTCAGCACGTAGGTCACGGCCGACCGCTGCAGCACGCGGTCGAGCTGGCGGCCGAGATCGTTGGCGTCCTTGAACAGCTGGCCGCCGGTCGGCTCGGCCATCAGGAAGAGCGAGTCCTGGCCGGAGTTGGCGGCCAGCGGGCGCTGCTCGCCGCCGGCGCGCAGGCCGCCGATGTCCACCGCCTGGATGACGCAGTCGGCGCGGCGGAACTGCTCGACCATCTTCTCGAGGTCGTTGAGCAGGCCGACGTTGCCGTACATCTGGTCGGAGTCGACCAGGTGCAGGGCGCCGCGCTGGGCGTTGATGATGTCGCGCTGCTGCTCCTCGTCCTGGCTCTCGGGCTGGCGGCCGATCAGCAGGCGGCTGTCGAAGCCTTCGGAGAAGAGCACCACGTGCTTGCGCCCGCGGACGCTGTCGAGCGAGCGCGCGACGTCGCCGAGCGCGCGGGCGTAGGCGGTGATGCGGCTGCGGTCGAACTGCCGCTGGTTGCGGTCCATCTGCTGCATGATGATCTGGAGGTGCTCGAGCATCTCGCCTTCGGCGTTGAGCCGGACGTCCACCCGGTTCTCCGACTCGCGCCCCTCGACGCTGGTCTGGAGCTCGGGGGAGGTGATCAGGAAGCGGAGTGGGTCGAGGTGCAGGCCGGCGAGGGCGTCCTTGCCGCGCACCCCGAGGGTGTCGATAGCGCGCGCGAGCTGGGCGCGGTCGGGCGTGAAGGTGACGATCAGCCGCGGCCCGTCCTCGAGCGCGAAGGTGGCCACCGCCGCGAGGTCGGCCGGATGCAGCGACTGGAGCACGAAGTCCCGCGCCGCCAGGCGGGCGCGCAGGATGGCCGAGGGGGTCGAGAAGGAGAGGTCGAAGAGCAGGAGGAAGTGGCGGCGCTGCGTCGAGGGGAGCTGCTGCACGACCTGCGCGCTCTTCTCCCCGGTCAGCACCTGGAGGTCCACGATCTCGGCGCCGGTGAGCTTCTGGAGCTTCCCCTCGTCGTAGACCTCGAAGTCGTCGACCGTCAGCCCGCGCACCGGCTCGCCGTCGCGGTCGGTGACGTTGACCGGCACCTCGACGACCACGACCTCCTGACGGTCCTGGAACTCCTGGGCGAGGAGAGCTCCGGCGGCGGCCAGCGCGGCGAGAGCGGCGAACAGGGGGAAGGAGCGCCGGATGCAGCGAGGAAGGGACTTCATGTGGAGACTCCTGAGGAGCGGGTCCAGAGGGGATGGTACACCAAGTCGCCGGGCTAGTTCCTGGTCTCTCCGCTTGGACCGTTCCTCTCCTTCGATCCTTTGGCGCGAGGGAGCTGCTTCCAGACCGCCGTCGACCCGACGAGGAACATCGTCTCGTCGGCGGCCGGGGGCTCGCAGGGGGAGCCTCCGTACTTGCGGAGGAGGCCGTCGACGACCTGCCGCACGAGGGACTGCGACCCGGGGAAGATGTAGAGCCGCCGCGGCGTGAGGGGACCCCGCGAGGCGAGCATGACCATGCCGTCAGCTCCCTCCGGAGAACGCACGAAGGACAGGAGCAAGCTCGCGATCCTCGCCTCCTCCTCGAGGGATTCCCCGGGGAGGCTCAAGCAGAAGCATGGCCCCAGACTCCGCACCACCCGCTCCTCGCCCGCCTTTGACTGCGCGATTTCTGCGGCTAGGTTAGCATGTGGGCCGGCTTGGCCGGCGCATGGCCCGCGGGCGCGGGGGCTATGACGTTGCCTTCTGACTTTCCAGCGGGCGAGGCCGAGGTCATCGTGATTGCCGAGCCGCCGCAGAGGGGACCACGCGGCGCGACTTCGGCGGCCGATTTGAACAACTGGCTCGACGGCACGCTCCGCCGGCTACCGCGGCACCGAGCCCACCGCTCGATGCGCTCCGCCGCGAAAACCTCTACGAGGACAACTGATCGCGCTGGTTCCCGACACGCACGTCCTCTCCTCCACCTTCTGCTGGTAGAATTTTGCCTGGAGGACTCATGAGTCGCGCAACCGTCGACGAGATCCTCGATCGGATCAGCCAACTTCCCGAGGAAGATCGCCTCCTGTTCGACGAGCTGCTCGCCCAGCGAGAGGACCAGGAGTGGCGCGAGGAAGCCGCCAGTGCGCGGAGGGTGGCTCAGAGCCGGGGAATCGACCAAGGCGCCATCGATCGTGCCGTCCACACCGTACGCCATGGTGAATGAAGGTCTTCTTCGACACCAACGTCTACGTGGCGGAGGCTCTTCTCGGTGACGCCGCCGAACGCATGCTCGAAGCGACTCAACGGGCCTCCTGGCGCATCTTCACCAGCCCCCATGTACTCGCCGAGATCGAGCGCGTCATGGTGGAGCGCCTCGGTTTTTCACACCGCTTCGCCCTCCTCACACGCAGCCGTGCCAGGCGCCGTGCGACTCTCGTAGAGCCCGCGCCCTCCCGCCACCAGGTGCCGGCCGATCCGAACGACAGCCCCATTCTTCAAGCGGCTCTGGCGGCAGGCGCAGATTACCTGGTCACCAACGACACCGACCTCCTGGCGCTCTCCGGTTACGAGGGGCTACGGATTCTCTCCATGAGCGACTACTACCGCCTGCTCGAAGAGCGCCAGCTCTTGGCATGACGGAGCCCCAACCGCCCGCACCGCAATAGCTTGGTGAGCCAACTATATATTATTGCCTTACGTAGCGATGTCTGTTGCTTCTGGCTGTTCAGACTTACTACACGAGCAAGAGTAACGAACTGACGCGGGAGAGCAACGTGAATACCGTCGAGGCTAATGCCGCAATCCTGCGCGAAATGAAGAGGACGAACACGCTTACCAGTAACGTTCTCGACGAAAGTAGGCGCCAATTCAACTTGTCGCGCGCCGATGCCGCTAGCGAAGCCGCCGAAAATGAGCGGCAATTCGACCGCAGCCTTGCTCAGAGCAAGTCGGACGCCGCGACCGAGCAAAGACTGACGCGCGAGAGCCTAGCCGAGTCGAAGCGGGCGCTTGAATTCACACAGCGGGCGCGCGTTGGGCTGGACGGATTTGTCGATTACCCTCTCAAGCCTGACGACCCCGAACGGCCTGTCGAAGCAAAATCAAAAACTCGGGCTCTGTACCGGCTCTTGACGTGCGCCATGAGTTGGCCTGTCAACTCAGATTCGAGCTGCCACCCGACGACCTCCCCGTAAATCGCTCTCTGCCGTTTAAGTCTAGGAGCGTCATGCTGCCGGGAGGTTACATAGAGATGAATTCGTATATTCGCGCTCTCACAGAGGAGGAGATCACGGCAATTACCGGCGAGAAGCGCTTCCTGTATTGCATTGGTACGGTGTTCTACGAAGACGGATTCGGCAAGAGCAGGACCACAAGGTTCTGCGCATCCCACAACCCTAAACGCGACAACTGGCGTGTCTGCGCTAACAATAATTGGGCCGAATAGGAAGAGCACCGCACCCAAGACCACCGCCCTGGGCGATGCGGTTCTCGCCGACGATGAAGTGAGGAGCGGCGTTTTGCTGCCAGAGGACGCCGATCAGGGTGCTGCCCTTAAGGTAGTAGGGCTTGCCGCCCCCTCGACTAAAGTGTTCCAAGCCTTGAGCTTATCGGCGAGCAAGTTGGGGTTCCTGGGCATGATCGTCTCCTTCGGCGGAGGGTTTCCGGGGCTCCGGAGATAGATCCCGAGGACCCTGGGATAGATCTCGGAGGTCCGGAGATAGATCTCGGGCTATGGAAGATTCATTTCGGGAGCTCCGAGATAGATCTCGGGAGCTCTGGGATAGATCTCCAGGGCTCCGGGATAGATCTCGGGATCTCCGAGATAGATCTCGGGGTCCCCGGGATAAATCTCCGGGTCTCCGGGATAAATCTCGGGCCCCGGAAGATGAATCTCGGCGACCTTCACGGCTTGGCCGGCGACCGTTGCCAGACCTCGCCCTCGGGGAAGAAGGCGTACCAGCCAAGCCAGAACGAGAGGTGGCCGGGGAGGCGCTGGAGAGGAAGCTCGGCGGGGTCGCCCCCCGCTGCTGGGACGAGGGTTTCCTCCGTGACCTGCCATCGGCGGCCCGCCTCGTCGCTCAGGGTCCCGGCCTCGGGGCCGGCCGCGAAGCGGTGGCCGCCTCTACGGAAGGCGCGCACGGCGCCGCTCGGGGCTTCCGCCACCAGCACCACCGGCTCGCCGTCGACGGCGTCGTTGACGACGCCGGCCGCCAGCAGCGCCGTCAAGGGGTAGGCCTTGGCCGCCCTGCCCGGGAGCCGCACGGCGTAGATCTCCTCCTTCTCCGGCAGGGCGTCGCTGCGCGGCCAGACCGGGAAGCGGACGCCGGCGCGGGCGCGGTCGGCGGCGCCGGCGCGGTAGTCGAAGCCGAAGCGGCGCTCGAGCTCGCGGTCGGGGACCATCGCCGTGGTCTCCGGGTGGCGGGCCCGCCACTCTCCCCAGGTGGTGCGGACGACCGGTAGGACGGCCAGGCGCAGCCCCTCCCCCGCCAGCCGCCCGACGACCGCCTCGCCGGTCAGGTTGCTCCACAGCGACAGCGTCTGGCGGTCGACCATCAGCTTGTTGCTGCGGTAGAGGAGGCCGGAGGTGCCGAAGGTGAGGGTCCCGGCGGCCGTGCGCCCGGCGTAGAGGACCGCCGAGCCGCAGAGGGTGCAGAAGGAGAGCGTGACCGGCTCGCCGCCGACCTCGTCGTTGACCATCTCGTGCCAGGAGAGGACGGCGAGCGGATAGGCGCGGTAGGCGCCGCCGGCCGCCACCCCGAGCACCGCATCGGCGTCGCGCAGGCGGGCCGCGGCCGCCGGCGCGTGCGGCGGCCGGTCGAGCGCCGGGATCCCCTCGGGCGGCACCCCGCCCCAGACCACCTCCGCGAGCCGGATGCGGGCCGGGACGCCGTCGAAGAGGACCTGCCGGTAGCGCTTGTCGATGCGGGCCAGGAGCCCGGCCTTGAACCCGGCGTAGCCGGGCAGCGGCGGCAGCTCGGGGTGCTCGGCGACGTGCTCGACCCAGGCGTAGTAGCTGCGCTCGCGCCGCTCGCCGGCGAGGGTCTCGAGGACGCGGTAGGCCTCGGCCCGCTCGGCGCGCGGCAGGAAGAAGAGGGCGTCGACGACGGCCGGCAGGACGGCGCGGTCGCCGGCGGCGATCAGCCCCTCGGCGGCGGCGCGCCGCTCGGCGGAGGCCGGGGAAAGGAGCTGCTCGAGGAGCGGGAGGGCGGCGAGGGCGGCGGCGGCGAGGAGCACCGCTCCCTACCGGGCCTCCGCCTGCTCGAGCAGCCGGGCGTACTTGCGGGCCTCGGGGTTGGTGGCGTCGAGGTTCAAGGCGCGGCCGAGATGGTGGCGCGCCCGCTCGAGGTCGCCGAGCTCCATGTAGAGCTTGACCAGGCCGATGTGCACCTCGGGGACCTCGGTGTCGCGGCGTAGCGCCTCGACCAGGTACTGCTTGGCCTTGGCGGTGTCGCCGGCGGCCAGGGCGAGCTCGCCGCGGTAGACGAAGAAGTAGGGGTTGGTGTTCTGGGCGGTGTCGATCTTGGCCAGGATCGCGCTCGCCTCCTCGCTGCGCGCCAGCCGCTGGTAGGCGCCGGCGAGGTTGGTGAGGAGGGGCACGTACTCGGGGTCGATCGCCAGCCCCTTGCGGTAGGCCTCCAGCGCCCCGTCGTAGTCGCGCAGCCGCGCCAGGCAGACGCCGAGGTTGTTGAAGCCGCGCTCGAAGCGCGGGGCGATGCGGGTGGCGGTCGTGAGCAGGCCCTTGGCGCGCTCGAGGTCGCCGTCGAGCAGCGCCTCGGCGCCGAGGTTGTTGTAGTAGTGCGCCGCCGCGGTCAGGTCGTCGATCGGCTTGAAGTCCTTGTAGGCCTTGGCGCGGTAGGGGAGGAAGTCGAAGGTCTTCATCTGGCCCTTGACCATCATCCCGGCGACGATGTGGCCCTGGGAGACGAGCAGCCCTTCGCGGTGGTTCCAGCGCTGGTAGTCGATGACCTCGACGTAGAAGGGGTTCAAGCGCAGGTGGCGCGCCACGCCGACGAAGAGGTTGACGAACGAGAGGCAGTTGCCCTCGCGGGTGACGAAGGTCTCGATCGCGGTGCGCGTCGGCTGCAGCGAGTACTCGAGGTCGAGCCGGTTGAAGATGTAGTCGATCACCTGATCGACCCGCCGCCGCTCGTCGAGCGCCGGACGGACGCGCTCGTCGATCGCCGCCAGCCGGTCGGCGTCGAGCTCGAAGGGGACGATGACCCGGGCCGCTTCCTCGCGGCCGAGCTGCTCGCCGTACTTGCCGCGCAGGTGGGCGGCGGAGTCGAACGGCTTGTACTGCGAGCAGGCGTAGGCGGCGAGGACGAGGAGCGGCGCGAGGAGGGGGCGGGCGGCGGTGCGGAGCGTCATCGGCGAGGGCCTCGGAGAAGGCGCCGAATGTACGACGAAACGCGGCCGCCGCGGTAGCCGTCCAAGGACTTGGATCGGCCGCGTCCAAGCCCCTGGAGCGGGCCTTTTCGGGTGCTTCACCGGTCCTCGCAACTCGCTCATTCCGCGGTGTTTGCCCCTTACCGGAAACAGGCGTTCGGAGTGGCACCCCACTTGCTTGACCGGCCTGCTAGTGATGAGTAGAATTCCCGCCGTTCCACGAGCAGATTCGGAAAGGGGGTGTTGCGCGGCAAGCACGACACAGTCCACTCACTCGTCCTCGGCCCCCGCGCGGGGGCTGCTTTGCACCCATCTATCAATGACTACGGAGGTTTCTGGATGAGCACCACCAACTTTTGGCGGCGCGCTCTGACCGTTACCGCGTTCCTGCTGCTGGCCGCCGTTCCGGCGTTCGCGCAGCAGACGACCGGCAACGTGTTCGGGACCGTCGAGGACGAGCAGGGCGCGGCCCTGCCGGGAGTCACCGTCACCCTCACGGGCGGCGGCGCCCCGCAGGTCTTCGTGACCGACGCTCAGGGCGGGTTCCGCTTCCTCGGTCTGTCGGCCGGCAGCTATCAGCTCTCGACCGCCCTCGAGGGGTTCGGGACCGTCGAGTACCCGAACATCACCGTCAGCGTTGGCCGCAACACCAACATTGAGGTGACGATGAGCTCAGCGGTCGAGGACGTGATCACCGTCACGGCCGAGAGCCCGATCCTCGACGAGCGCAAGATCACCACCGGCACCACGGTCAGCGAGGTCGAGCTCGAGAAGATCCCGACCGCGCGCGACCCGTGGGTCATCCTGCAGCAGGCTCCTGGCGTGCTCGTCGACCGCGTCAACGTCGGCGGCAACGAGAGCGGCCAGCAGTCGCAGTTCATCAGCCCCGGCACCAACAACAACAACTCGGCGTGGTCGGTTGACGGCGTCATCATCACCGACATGGGCGCCGTCGGCTCGTCGCCGACCTACTACAACTTCGACTCGTTCGAGGAGATGCAGGTCTCGACGGGCGGCACGGACGTGACCCTCGCCACCGGCGGCGTCACCATGAACATGGTGACCAAGCGCGGCACCAACGAGTGGCGCGGCTCGGGCCGTTACCTGCTGACCGACGACACCATCGACCAGGCCGACCTCGACTTCGACACGGCCGACCTGGGCCGGGCCGGGCCGTGGAACAACAACCGCACCCAGCCGGTGTTCCAGCAGGGCAACCAGATCATCGACGTCAAGGACTTCGGCGCCGAGCTGGGCGGCCCGATCATCAAGGACCGGCTGTGGGTGTGGGGCTCGTGGGGGACGCAGGAAGTCGACCTGCTGACCCTGGCCGGCGTCCGCGACCCGTCGCGGGCGACGCAGCCCGGGTTCCACGACTTCACCGAGCTGCCGGCGTACGCCGTCAAGCTCAACGCCCAGATCGCCAGCAACAACTCCGGTATCGCCTTCTACCACTTCGGCGACAAGGTGAAGTCCGGCCGTAACGCCGGTCCGACCCGCGAGCCCGCCACCACCTGGAACCAGGCCGGCGGCACGCCGATCTACAAGCTCGAGGACACCCACATCTTCAACTCGAGCTTCTACCTCTCCGGCATGGCCTCGTTCGTCGACGGCGGCTTCGGCCTGACGCCGATCGGCGGCACCGAGGGCGACAACACGGTGTGGGACAACAGCGCGGTCTGGAAGCACAGCTTCCTCGACTACCTCACCGAGCGCCCGCAGGAGCAGGCCAAGATCGACGGCGACTACTTCTTCAACGCCGGCAGCTCGAACCACAACCTGAAGTTCGGGGTCGGGCTGCGCAACGCCGTCGTCACCTCCTTCTCGGCGTGGGGCGGCAGGGACCGCCTCGTCGGCACCAAGCCGTTCGGCGGCACCGGGTTCGCCCGCACCGACCGCAACGTCGAGAACGAGATGGACTACACCAACCTGTACCTCCAGGACACGATGACCCTGGGGAACCTGACGGCCAACTTCGGCCTCCGCTACGACCTCCAGGAGGGCAAGATCAACTCCACGGTCGTGCCGGACCACCGGACCTTCCCGAACCTGATCCCGGGCGGTGTCGTCCCGGCGGTCGACATGCCGTACGACTGGTCGTCGATCACCCCGCGCATCGGTCTGACCTATGCGCTGGGCGAGGAGCGCCAGACGCTGCTGCGGGCCAGCTACGCCCGCTTCGCCGACCAGCTCCACAGCGCCATCGTCGAGCAGCTCAGCGCCGGGACCTACCGGTACGCCTACTTCTACTGGAACGACAATGGCGACGACCTCCTCACCCTGAACGAGGTCGGCGACTTCTACGGCTACGCCGGCTTCGACCCGGCCCACCCCGAGATCTTCGAGGCGGTCAGCTCGGTCGACTCCAGTCTCGATCCGCCGATGACGGACGAGCTGGTGCTGGGTGTCGAGCACGCGCTCATGCCTGAGTTCGTGATCGGCCTCAACGCGACCTACCGGATCTACTCGGACATCCTTCAGGGCGCCGAGGCTCAGCCGTCGCGTCCGCTGGTGTTCGACGGAGCGCCCACCGGCTCCCTCGGCCGCCCGTCCAACCGCGACGACTTCGTGCTGTTCGACCACGTCACCGGCACGCTGCCGGACGGGACGCCTTTCCGGGTGCCGCTGTACCGCCTCCGGCCGGGTCTCACCACGTTCGCCGGCAGTCACCTGTTCAACGGCGACCGCGAGCAGAACTACCTGGGCCTCAGCTTCACCTTCAACAAGAGGCTCTCGAACAACTGGTTGCTGCGCGGCCACGTGACGCAGTCCGAGTGGGAGTGGGACGTTCCGAGCAGCGCCATCATCAGCCCGCACATCAACCCGAACGGCAGCTTCGAGGACGGGTCGACGGTGCTGTCTGGCTCGGGCACCGGCTCGGGCTCGAAGGGCGGCATCTGGATCAGCCCGGGCTGGTCGTTCGATGTCAGCGGCCTCTACCAGATCGCGCCGCAGGCGCCCTGGGGCTTCAACGTCGCCGCCAACATCAACGGTCGTGAGGGCTACGCCATCCCGTACGTCGTCAACGTGGCGGGCGGTACCTTCGGTGACGGTGTGGGCCCGCGGACCATCCGCGTCTCCCCCGAGACCGACAGCTTCCGCAACGACGACATCATCATCGTCAACGGCCGCATCGAGAAGGAGTTCAACTTCGGCGAGTTCGGCCTGACGCTCGGCCTCGACGGATTCAATCTCATGAACGAGTCCACCGTGCTGCAGCGCCAGATCTCTCTCCGCGGAGTCACCGAGACGGGCGGCCGCGTCGCCAACTCCAACGCTGGCGATCACGTCACCGAGATCATCAACCCGCGCATCTTCCGTATCGGCGCGCGGATCAGCTTCCGGTAAATCGGAGACACCCGATCGGCGGGGCCTCGGCCCCGCCGCTTCAGGCCGCCGGGGGAATACCCCGGCGGTTTTTTTTGGTTGCGTGGCCCTGTAACGGGCCCCGCTACCCGCAGGGTCGCCCGCCGGAGCGGGCAGTATGATCGCGGGTTGTGGCCGCCCGGCGATAGACTTCGAGCCCACGCCAAGGAGGGCCTTTGACATGCCGAGCAGACTTCGCACCATCCTCTTGCTGATCGCCGTCCTCGCGACGGCCGTCGTACTGCCGCTCTCCGCGCAGGACTGGAGGGGACGCGGCCGGGTCCAGGGGATCGTCACCGACCAGGAAGGCAAGCCCGTGGCGGGGGCCAACGTCACCGTCCGCCGCGAGGGCAAGAACGACGGCCCCGAGGGCACCAAGACCGACGACAAGGGCCGCTGGGCCGTGGCCGGTCTCGCCACCGGCAACTGGGAGATCACCATCGAGGCCTCGGGCTACAACACCGCGGCCGGCGCCACCAAGGTGATCGAGGGCGGCTTCGGCCAGGCCGAGACGCTGCGCATCGAGCTCCGCCCCGCCGTGGCGCAGGCGCCCTCGGCGGACGCGGTGAAGGCCAGCGCCACCGCCACCGCCATCACGCAGGGCAACCAGTTCCTGAGCGAGGCGGTTGGATACCAGCAGCTCGTCTCGAAGTGCCGGTCCGAACTGAAGGAAGGGCAGGTTTTCGAGACCGAGTGCCGCTCGTACATTGAACAGGTTCAGCGCGCTCCCGAGAAGTACGCCCAGGCCCGCGCCGAGTACCAGAAGGCGCTGGCCGAGATCGAGGAGGCCGAGAAGAAGGCGCCGGTGATGTTCGGCATCGCCCAGACCTACGCCGCCGAGGGGAAGAAGGCGGAGGCCGTCAAGACCCTCGAGGAGTCCCTCGTCTTCAAGCCGGGGGACGAGAAGACGCTTCGCCTCCTGGTGGACATCCTGGTCGCCGAAGGGCGCGAGGCGGACGCGCAGAAGTACCTGGCGCAGCTGCCGCAGGGCACGACCGTGGCCCCCGACACGCTGCTCAACATCGGGATCAAGAAGTACAACGAGGGCGACATGCCGGGCGCCCAGGCGCAGTTCGACCGCGTCGTCAAGGAGAACCCGGAGCTGCCCGACGCCTACTACTTCCGCGGCCTGACCCTGCTCGCGCAGGGCAAGACCGCCGAGGCCAAGGCCGACTTCCTGAAGCTCCTCGAGATCGCCCCGAGCCACGACAAGGCGGCCGAGGTGAAGGACTTCTTGAAGGACCTGTGATGAGACGCCGCACCCTGGCGCCGGCCGCGCTGCTCCTCGCGGCGCTGGCCGGCGGCGGGGTGTGGTGGCTCCTGGCGGGGCGCGCGGGCCCCGGCACGGGCTCCGCGCGCGGCGCCGACGTCGTCCTCGTCACCCTCGACACTCTCCGCCACGACGCCCTCGGCTTCGCCGGCAACCGCGGGGTCGAGACCCCTACCCTCGACGCCCTCGCCGCCGCCGGGCGGACCTACCCGGAGGCCCACGCCCACAACGTGGTGACCCTCCCCTCGCACGCCAACATCCTCACCGGCCTCTACCCGCACCAGCACGGGGTGCGCGACAACAGCGGCTTCACGCTCGCCCCCCGCTTCCCCACCCTCGCCACGCTGCTCCGCGGCGCGGGCTACGCCACCGCCGCCTTCGTCGCCGCCTTCCCGCTCGACGCCCGTTTCGGCCTCGGCCGCGGCTTCGACGTCTACGACGACCGCTACCCCGAGGGGTCGGCCCCCACCGCCTTCGTCATCGCCGAGCGCCCCGGCGATCAGGTAGTGGCGCCCGCCCTCGCCTGGTGGCGCGCCAACGCCGGCAAGAAGCGCTTCCTCTGGGTCCACCTCTACGACCCGCACGCGCCGTACGCGCCGCCGGAGCCCTTCGCTTCCCGCTACGCCGCCGACCGCTACCTCGGCGAGGTGGCGGCGACGGACGCGTACCTCGCGCCGCTGCTCGCGCCCTTCCTCGCCGGCGAGGAGGAGCCGGCGCTCGTCGCCGTCACCGCCGACCACGGCGAGGCTCTGGGGGACCACGGCGAGGTGAGCCACGGGCTCTTCGCCTACGAGGCGACGCTCAAGGTGCCGCTGGTCCTCTGGGGTGCCGGCGTCGAGCCCGGAACCGACCGCCGGGCGGCGGGGCACGTGGACCTGCTGCCGACGCTCCTCGCCGCGGTCGGCGTCGAGGCCCCGGCGGGGCTCCCCGGACGGTCGCTCCTGGGGCCGCCGGGGCCGGCCGGCCGGCAGCTCTACTTCGAGGCGCTGTCGCCCTACCTCAACCGCGGCTGGGCGCCGCTGCGCGGCGTCCTGGGCGGCACGGACAAGCTGATCGAGCTGCCGCTGCCCGAGCTCTACGACCTCGCCGCCGACCCGGCCGAGAGTCGCAACTTGGTCGAGCGCCAGCGGCGGACGGTCCATGCCCTGCGCGCGGCGCTGCCGCGGGAGGCGGTGTGGCCGCCGAAGGGGGGCGCGGTCTCGGGGGACGAGGCGGCGCGCCTGCGCAGCCTCGGCTACCTCGCGGGGTCCGCCGGCGGCAAGACGCGCTTCACCGCCGAGGACGACCCCAAGCGCCTGGTCGCGCTCGACCGCCAGCTCCATCAAGTGGTGGACCTCTACTCGCGCGGCGACCTCGCCGCCGCCGCCGCGCTGGCGCGCGAGGTGGTGGCGGCGCGCCCCGAGATGAGCGCCGGCTACGAGCACCTGGCGCTCATCCTGCGCCAGCAGGAGCGCGTGGGCGAGGCGGTCGCCGTGCTCGAGGAAGCGCTGGCGCACGGCGCGGCGACGCCGACCCTGGTGCGCGAGCTCGGCCTCGCGCTCGCCGAGCATGGACGGGCGGAGGAGGCGGTGCGCGTCCTCGCGCCGGTGGCCGCGCCGGGCGAGGACCTGGAGGCGATGAACGCGCTCGCCGCCGCCTACTACACCGGCGGGCGGCTCGCCGAGGCGCAGGCGGAGCTCGAGCGGGTGCTGGCGCGCGACCCGGGGAACGTCAAGGCCCTGGAGAGCCTGGGTGCCGTGGCGCTCGCCGCCGGGCGGCCGAGGCAGGCCGCGGCGCACCTCGAACGCGCGCTCGCCGCCAACCCCGGGCTGCCGATCGCCTGGAACACGCTCGGCGTCGCCCGCTACCAGCTCGGCGAGGTGCCCGCCGCCTTGGCCGCCTGGGAGCGCTCGGCGGCGCTCGATCCGCGGCAGTTCGACGCCCTCTACAACCTCGGCGTCGTCGCGGCCCGCACCGGCGAGCGGGCGAAGGCCCGCGCCGCCCTCGAGCGGTTCCTCGCCACCGCCCCCGCGCCCCGCTTCGCCGCCGATCTCGCCGAGGCGCGGCGCCTGCTCCGCGGCCTCGGCGGTCATTGATCGGAGCCCGGCGCGAAGGCCTTCGCGCCTAGCGCCGCGCGGGCGCGAGGTGCTAGGCTGTCACGCCGCTTTCCGGAGGACCCCCAGCAATGCATCCTGACCAGCTTTCCCTGCGTCGCCTCTCGCTCCCGCTCGCCTGTGCGCTGGCGCTCTGCGCCCTGCCCGGCGCGCTCTCCGCCCGCCAGCACGACCACGGCACCCCCGCCCAGCCCGCTCCGGCGGCGCCGGCGGCGCCGGACGCGAAGCCGAAGCAGATCCTCCATCCGCCGGTCGACGCCGGGGTGGCCAGCCTGCCGGCGCGGCGCGACGCGCAGGTCGCGGCGGCCAAGGGCTGGAAGGTCTTCCACGACTTCCGCTACACCGACCGCCAGCCCGAGAGCGGCATCACCTTCAAGCACGAGATCGTCGACGACGCCGGCAAGACCTACAAGGCGGTCCACTACGACCACGGCAACGGCCTGCTGGTGGCCGACGTGGACGGCGACGGCCTGCTCGACCTCTACTTCCTCTCCCAGCTCGGCGACAACGAGCTGTGGAAGAACCTGGGCGGCGGCAAGTTCAAGGACGTCACCGCCGAGGCCGGCGTGGCGATGCCCGACCGCATCAGCGTCGCCGGCGCCTTCGCCGACATGGACAACGACGGCGACGCCGACCTCTACGTCACCACCGTGCGCAAGGGCAACGTCCTCTACGAGAACGACGGCAAGGGCAAGTTCAAGGACGTCACCGCGCAGTCGGGCCTCGGCTACGTCGGCCACTCCTCGGGGTCGGTCTTCTTCGACTACGACCGCGACGGCCTGCTCGACGTCTTCCTGGTCAACGTCGGCAAGTACACGGTCGAGGAGGTCGGCCGCGGCGGCTTTTACGTCGGCCGCGCCGACGCCTTCTCGAGCCACAACTTCCCCGACCGCACCGAGCTCTCCCGCCTCTACCGCAACTCCGGCAATCTCCGCTTCGCGGACGTGACGGAGGCGGCCGGCATCCCGGACGAGGGCTGGGCCGGCGACGCCAGCCCGGTCGACTGGGACGGCGACCTCTGGCCCGACCTCTACGTCCTCAACATGCAGGGGCACAACCACTACCTGGAGAACGAGGGCGGCAAGCGCTTCGTCGACCGCACCGCGGCGCACTTCCCGAAGACCTCGTGGGGGGCGATGGGGATCAAGTGGTTCGACCACGACAACGACGGCCTGCTCGACCTCCTGATCACCGACATGCACTCCGACATGTCGCGCGTCTTCGCCCCCGACGAGGAGAAGCTCAAGGTCACCCCGCCGAACATCCCCGACGACGGCAAGAACGTCTGGGGCAACTCCTTCTACAAGAACCTGGGGGAGGGGAAGTTCGTCGAGCTGTCGGACGGCATGGGGCTGGAGAACTACTGGCCGTGGGGGCTGAGCGTCGGGGACCTCAACGCCGACGGCTTCGAGGACGTCTTCATCACCTCCAGCATGAACTACCCCTTCCGCTACGGCATCAACTCGCTGCTGCTCAACGACCGCGGCGAGAAGTTCCTCGACGCCGAGTTCGTCGTCGGCGTCGAGCCGCGCCGCGGCGGCCGCACGCACACGCCGTGGATGACCTTCGACTGCGCCGGCGCGGACAAGGCGCTCGACCTGTGCAAGGACGCGACGGGCACGACGGAGGTCCTGGCGACGCTGGGCAGCCGCGCCTCGGCGCTCTTCGACCTCGACCGCGACGGCGACCTCGACATCGTCACCAGCGACTTCAACTCCGAGCCGCAGGTCTTCATCAGCGACTTGGCCGAGCGCAAGCCCGGCCTGCGCTGGCTGGAGGTCGAGCTGCGCGGCACGCGCTCCAACCGCGACGGCCTCGGCGCCCTGGTCAAGGTGACCGCCGGCGGCAAGACCCAGACGCGGCAGCAGGACGGCAAGTCGGGGTACCTGTCGCAGAGCGTGATGCCGCTCTACTTCGGCCTCGGCGACGCCGCCGCGGTCGAGAAGGTCGAGGTCGTCTGGCCTTCCGGCGAGAAGCAGACGGTGCCGGGGAGCCAGGTGAAGGTGAACGGGACGCTGGAAGTCGTCGAGCCGGCCGCGACGGGCGGCTAGGGCTCGACGAGCGTCAGGTAGCGCCCGGCGGGCGGTGCCTCCACCCGTTGGCGGGCGCCGGAAGGCCAGGTCACCTCGACCGCCTCCGCCCGCGCGCCGGCCGGCAGGGCGAAGAGCGCCCGCTTGTCGCCCGAGGAGAGGTAGCTCTCCCCCGCCAGCACCCAGCGCGACTGGATTCCCGCGCTGGTGACGAGGCGCACCACCGCCCCGATCCCTTCGCTGTTGCCGCCGCGCCCGCGCAGCGCCACGCCCACCCAGCCGGCCGCCGGCTTGGCGTCGTTGCGCAGCAGGGCCAGCGGCCGGTCGTTGTTCTGGATGCCGAGGTCGGGGTCGCCGTCGTTGTCGTAGTCGGCGGCGGCGAGGCCGCGCCCGAGCCCCGGGCGGCCGCCGCCGTAGACCGGGCAGGTCGTGGCGGTGAAGCGGCCGCGCCCGTCGCCGAACATCACGAGGCTCGGCTGCTCGTAGGTCACCCCCTGGCGCGGCGGGCGCTCGAAGACGTGGCCGTTGGCGATGTAGTAGTCGAGGTCGCCGTCGAGGTCGAGGTCGAGGGCCGCGAGGCCGAAGCCGAGGAGGTTGAGCGACGGCGGCCCGAAGGCGGTCTCCGCCGAGTCGTCCTCGAACTGCAGGCCGCCGAGGTTGCGGTAGAGGGTGTTGGTCTCGAAGTCGAAGTTGGTGACCGCGAGGTCGGCGTCGCCGTCGCCGTCGAAGTCGGCGGCGGCGAGCCCCATCCCCGCCTCGGCCATGCCGTCGCGGTTGACCGCGGTGCCGGAGAGCAGCGAGACGTCCTCGAAGCGCCCGCCGCCCCGGTTGGCGAAGAGCAGGTTGATCGTCTGGTCGTTGGCGACGTAGACCTCCGGCCGCAGGTCGCCGTCGAGGTCGAGGAAGAGGACGCCGAGGCCCTTGCCCAGCGGGTCGGCCAGTCCGGCCTCGCGCGCCGCCTCGGCGAAGGCGCCGCCGCCGCCGTTGCGGAAATAGAGGTCGGTCGAGCCGGTGAAGAGCGAGGGGTCGCAGTACTCGCGGCGGCCGCTCTTGGCGTCGCCGCAGAAGAGCGGCCGCGCCGGGTCGTACTCGACGTAGCGGGCTACGTAGAGGTCGAGGTCGCCGTCGCCGTCGCCGTCGGCGAAGGCGGCCGAGGAGCTCCAGCCGGGGTGGCGGCCGAGCCCGCTCGCCTCCGGCGCCGGCGCGAAGCGGCCGTCCCCGCCGTTCAAGAGCAAGGCATCGCGCCCGAAGTTGGTGACCAGGAGGTCCACGTCGCCGTCCCCCTCGACGTCGGCCGCCACCACGCCCTGCCCGTACTCGCGGCCGCCGGCGCCGCCGTCGTTCGCCACCGGCTCGAAGGTCACGCGCCCCGCGGCGTCGGGGCCGCGGCCGCGGAAGAGGCGGTTGGCGGCCGCGGCCGAGCCGTCCGGCGGGAAGGGTCCGGACTGCACGAGGTAGAGGTCGAGCCAGCCGTCGCCGTCGTAGTCGAGCCAGGCGAGGCCGGCGCCCATCGTCTCGGGCAGGTGCTTGAGCGGCGAGGCGCCGGAGCGGTGGCGGAAGTCGACCCCGGCCGCGGCGGTGACCTCGGTCAGCGCGACGCCGGGGCAGGTGAGCGGGGATTCGGGCGGCGCGGCCGCCGCCGCGGGCGACAGCGAGGCGACGGCGGAGAGGGCGACGGCGAAGGCCGCTTGACGCGCGCGGACAGCCACCATCACTTCCCTGAACGCTTCTCGGCGGCTTGGCGCGCCTCGGCCAGCGACAACCGCAGCTCCTCCCGCTCCGGGGCGAGAATCACCGCGCGCTCCAGCGCCTGCACCGCCTCGGCGTGCCGCCCGAGCGCGGTGAGCGCCGCCGCCTGGCCGGAGAGCGCCTCCCACCCCGAGATCTTCTGGAAGTGCTCCAGCGCCTCCCCCGCCTTCTTCTCCGAGAGCAGCCGCCACCCTTCGTCCAGCCGCGCCCGCTCGAGCCCCTCGCGGTGCGTCCGCGCCTTCTCCTCGGCGTGCAGCCGCGCGTACTCCGCCAGCTCCCGCCGCGCCCCCTCGGCGTCGCCGGTCCGCTGCAGGAGAAGCCCCAGCGCATAACGCGCCTGCGCCAGCTCCGGCTCTTGCGCCAGCAGCCGCCGGTAGACCGCGACCGCGTCGGCGTGGCGCCCGGTCTCCTGATAAGCGCGGGCGAGGTCCCACTGCATCTCGACCGCGTCCGGCGTCATCCGCGCGGCGCGCTCGAGAAGCGGCAGCGCGTCGGCGTGCCGCCCCTGCCAGAGGAGCAACCTTGCGAGCTGGTGCAAGGCCTGGACGGCCCCACCGCTCTCGTCCGTCGCAGCCCGGAACACCCGCTCCGCCGCCTCCACCTGCCCCGACTCCCAGAGCGCCGCGCCGAGATAGAGCCGCGTGGCGATCCGCGGATCCCCCAGCGCGATCGCCCGCCGCAAATGCTCCGCCCCCTCCGCAAACCGCCTCTCCAGCGCCAGCGCCCGCCCCAGCGCAGCATGCCCCGCCGCCCCCTGAGGCTCCAACGCCACCGCCTTCTCCAGCACCAGGATCGCCGCCGAATACTCCCGAGCCGCAATCCGCCGCTCCCCTGCTTCGCGCAGCGCGGCGGCGTCCTGAGCAACGGCCGCGGCGGCCATTACACAGGTGAGAAAGAGCGCGCAAATCGTCCTGCCGAACATCGGAGGCGGAGGATACCGCAGGCTCCCCCCGCCCAGATCCCTCGGCTGCGCTCGGGATGACAAGGAGGGAGCTCACTCCCGCAAGGGCTCCACCACCGGTCCCGGGGCCGGGAGGTCCCTGGAGCACCGGGCGCTCCGTCCGCTCCCCCCGGCAGTCCACCGTGCGAGGCGCCGGAGCCACCGCCGCGTTTGCCGCCACCACCCCTCTGTGCCGGCACGCGAAGCGCGGACACAAAGGAGCGCCCGGCGCGGAGGGGAGCCTCCCGGCCCCCACACCGGAACGACGGCATCTGGACGGCATCTGGTGGTATTCTTCGTCCCCCGCCAACGCGAATCCACAGCAGCAGTCGATCCCATGACCCGACGCCTAGCCTTCTTCCTCTTGGTCCTCCTCACCGCCGCCTGCGGCCGCATCGGCGGCGGCGAATCCTTCCCCGGCGCCCCCGTCGTCCTCATCTCGATCGACACCCTCCGTTCCGACCACCTCCCCGCCTACGGCTACCAGGGCGTCCAAACCCCAGCCATCGACGCCCTCCGCCGTGACGCCGTCCTCTTCGAGAAGGCCTACAGCCACTACCCCTTGACCCTCCCCTCCCACGCCTCCATCCTCACCGGCCTCCTCCCCCCCGACCACGGCGTCCGCGACAACACCGGCTACACCTTAGACCTCGAAAAAGTCCCCTTCCTGCCGCGCGAGCTCAAAAAACTCGGCTACTCGACCGGCGGCGCCGTCTCGAGCTTCGTCCTCCGCGGCCAGACCGGCCTCGGCCCCGGCTTCGACTACTACGAAGACTCCATCGAAACCAAGCGCGGCGCCCCCTTGGGCGGCCAGCAGCGTCCGGGCAGCGAGACCCTGCGCCTGGCGAGCGGCTGGCTGGACGGCGTCGCCAAGGGCAAGTTCTTCCTCTTCTTCCATCTCTACGAGCCCCACACCCCGTACGCGCCGCCCGAGCCCTTCGCCTCGCGCTACGCCAACAAGTACGACGGTGACGTCGCCGCCGCCGACGCCATCGTCGGCCGCCTCGTCGCGCGGCTCAAGGAGCTGGGGGTCTACGACCAGGCGCTCGTCGTCCTGCTCTCCGACCACGGCGAGGGCCTCGGCGACCACGGCGAGGACGAGCACGGCATCTTCCTCTACCGCGAGACGCTGCAGGTGCCGCTGCTGGTCAAGCTCCCCGGCGCCAAGCGGGCGGGCGAGACGGTGGCGGCGCCGGCGCAGCTCGTGGACGTGCTGCCGACCGTGCTGCGGCTGGTCGGCGGCGCGGTCCCGGCGGCGGCCAAGGGCACGCCACTCCTCGACCTCGCGGTGGAGACCGCGCCGCGGCCGATCTACGCCGAGACCTGGTTCGCGCGCCAGCACATGGGGTGGAGCGAGCTGACCTCCGTCATCCGCGGCGACCGGCACTTCATCCAGGCCCCCACCCCGGAGCTCTACGACCTCGCCGCCGACCCCGGCGAGAAGACCAACATCCTGACCCGCGAGCGGCGGACCTACGCGGCCCTGCGCGAGGAGGTCGAGCGCTTCGCCAAGCCGCTCGCCAAACCCGAAGAGGTGGACCCGGAGACGGCGCAGAAGCTCGCCGCGCTGGGGTACCTTGCGAGCCCCGCCCTCGGCGCCGACGAGGGGGCGCTGCCCGACCCCAAGACCCAGCTCCACGTCCTCGCCGACCTGACCACCGCCGGCAAGCACTTCTTCCGCAAGGAGTACGCGCAGGCGATCCCGATCCTCCTCCGCATCCTGGCCGACAACCCGCGCATGCAGGACCCGCGCGAGCAGCTCGCGCTCTCCTACTGGCGGCTGGGGCGCTTCGGCGAGGCCGCGGCGGCTTACGAGGAGGCGCTCCGGCTGTCGGGGAGCTCGACGCAGTTCGCCCTCAACCTCGCCGCGCTCTACCAGGAGATGGGACGGCTGGAGGAGGCGCGGCAGCACGCCGAGCTGGGGCTCGCGTCGAGCCCGGCGCAGGCGCACTGGCGGCTGGCCGACATCGCGCTGGCCGCCAAGGACTTCGACGGCGCCGAGCGGCACGCCCGCGCCGCGGTCGGCGAGCGCGGCTCGCAGGTGCAGCCGCTCGTCGGCCTGGCCCAGGTGCTGGCGCGGCGCGACAAGGTCGGCGAGGCGCTCGGCCTCGTGCAGCAAGCCGAGGCGGAGCTGACGCGCCGCGAGGAGCGCGAGGACCCGGCCGGCTTCCACCTGGTCTACGGCGACGTCCTGGCGCGCCAGGGCCGCGCGGAGGCGGCCAAGCGCGAGTTCCTCGAAGAGCTGCGCCGCTACCCCGAGAACCTCGACGCCCACACTCGCCTGGCGGTCCTCTACGTCAGCTCCGGCAACCCGCGGGAGGGGGTGCGCGTCCTCCGCCAGATGGTCGAAGAGAACCGCTCGGCCTCCGCCTACGCGGCGGCGGTCGAGACCTTGCGCGTCCTGGGCGACGCCCGCGGCGCCGCCGACCTGCTGCGCTACGCGCGCCGCGCCTACCCGCAGTCCGAACAGCTCCGCGCCCTCGGCTAGGAATCGATGTCATCCCGAGAAGGCATCAAGGAGTTCCTAATGAAGAGTCTTTTGCTCTCGCTGCTTCTTCTCGCCGCCCCTCTTGCGGCCCAGCAGACCCCGGCGCCCGTCCCCCCCGCGGCGGCCCAGGCGCTCATCGCGGCGCAGGAGCGCCTGGCAGCCAGCGACATGGCGGGCGCCATCGCCGCGCTCGAGCCGCTGCGCGCGCAGCCCGACACGCCGGTGATCGTCCTCTCGATGCTCGGCGCCCTCTATCTGGAGGCCGGGCGCGGCACCGAGGCCTACGGTCTCCTCGTGCCGCTCGCCGACAAGCCGGACGCCGATCCGGCTGTCCTCTACAACGCCGCCCGCGCCGCGCTCGCGGCGGGGCTGCCGGAGAAGGGGCGCGGCTACCTGGAGCGCGCGGCCAAGCTGGCGCCGGTCTCGCCGGCCGGCCGCGAGCTCGGCATCGCCCTCGCGCAGGAGGGCGACCCGGTGGCCGCCTACGCCCTCCTCCGCCCCTGGGCGACGGCCCATCCGGAGGACCTCGACAACCGCCTCGCGGCGGCCCTCCTCGCCCTGCAGCTCGGCCGGCGGGAGGACGCCGCGGCGCTCCTCGCCGGTACGCCGGAGGAGCAGCCCAAGGTGCGTCTCCTGCGCGGCAAGCTCCTGCTCGCCCAGGGGGACCCGCGCGCCGCGCTGGCGATGCTCGAGCCGCTGCGCGCGCAGCACCCCCCCGAGATGAAGGCCGACCTCTACCGCATGCTGGCCGACGCTCACCTCGCGACCGGCGACTCGGCGGCGGCGATCGCGCTGCTCGAGCAGGGGGACTTGCAGGACCCCGCCACCGCGCTCCTCCTCTCCGACGCCCTCTACCAGCGGGGCGAGGTGGACCGGGCGCTGGCCCAGCTCCGCCCCCTCGCCGAGGCGGTGCGCGACCAGAAGGCGCCGCCGCAGCGGGACGACGCGCGCGCTCTGGCCGGCGCCATCGTCCGCGCCTACGGCCGGATGCTGGTCGCGGCGGGCAGGCACGCCGAGGCGGTGCCGGTGCTGGAAAAGGCCACGCAGCTCCTGCCGCGCGACACCCAGGCCTGGCAGACCTACGGCCAGTCGCTGACGGGCGCCGGCCGGCGCGACGACGCCCAGAAGGCGCTCGCCCGCTTCTCCGAGCTGTCGGCCGAAGCGCAGGTGGCGGCCGCCGCGGCGAAGGAGGGGCCCAACGTGCCGGCGGACCCGGCGCTGCGCGAGGCGTTGAAGCTGCTCGAGCTCGGCCAGTTCGAGAAGGCGCTCGAGCTGACGCGGAAGGCGGCGGCGGCCGCGCCCGGCGACCTCTGGCCGCGCGTCCTCTCGATCCGCGCCCTGCTCTCGCTCAAGCGCCTGGACGAAGCGCTCCAGGTGGCGCAGGACACGCTGCGCCTCGCTCCCGACAACCCCGACGCCGTCTACCAGCGCGGCGTCGTCCAGCTCGCCATGGGCCAGCCCGACGCGGCCGAGGCCGACTTCCGGCGCGCCCTCCAGCTCGCCCCGGCCTACGTGCCGGCGATGAACGACCTCGCTGTGCTGCTGATGGTCCGCGGCGACTTCGCCCAGGCGCGGACGCTGCTCGAGAAGGTGCTGGAGATCAAGCCGGACGACCAGGTGGCCGCCGGCAACTTGAAGAAGCTCAAGGAGAAGGAGGGGCGCTCGTAGCGAGGGCGCGCAGGAGCTGCGCCGCCGGCTGGTAGCCGGGGTGGCGCGCCAGAAGCCGCCGCAGCCGCTCCACGGCCGCCTCCGGCCGCCCCTCCAGGCGGTCCAGCAGCGCCCAGCCGAGGGCGACCGGCGGCGCTTCCGGGCCCATCATCCCGCCCGCGCGCTCCAATGCGGCGCGGGCGGCGGCCGGGTCGCCGGCGTCGAGCGCCAGCATCCCCAGCGTCAGCCAGCTCTCCGCCTCCCCGGGGGCGAGGCGCGCCGCCTCGGCGGCCAGCGCTTGGCCGCGCCCCGGGTTGCGCGCCGCCCCTTCGCGCCGGGCGCGCTCGAGCAGCACCGCCGCCAGCTCGCGCCGCGCCCCGGCGTGCCCCGGCACCAGCCAGAGCGCCCGCCGCAGCTCGCGCTCGGCGCCGGCCAGGTCGCCGCGCCGCCGCAGGGCGGCCCCCAGGTTGAGCCGCGCGCGTTGGAAGTCCGGCGCCAGCCGGGCGGAGGCGGCGAAGGCGCGCTCCGCCCGCGCCGCGTCCCCCTCGCGCTCCGCCAGCCGCCCGGCGATCGCCCACGCGAACGCCGACTCGGGGTCCTCCCGCAGCGCCTCCTTGACGGCCGCGCGCGCCCCGGCGACGTCGTCCTGCGCCTCCAGCGACAGGGCGGTCAGGGCCGACTCCTCGGCCAGATTGCGGCTCGGGGCGTGGTCGCGGAGCTGGGTCGCGGCGAACCCCGCCGCCAGGAGCGCGGCCAAGCCGCCGAGGGTCTTCCAGCGCCGTTCCCGCGCCGCGTCGAGCAGCCAGGCGACCCCGCCGCCGGCCAGGACGGCGAGCGCCGGCACCAGCGGCAGCCGGTAGCGCGAGGACATGACGATGGCGACGCAGGAGGCGGCGAAGACCAGGAGGTAGAGCGCGAGCGCGGGCGGCAGACGGCGTCCCCGCACCGCCGCGACCAGCCCGCAGAGGGCGAGCGGGAAGAGGAGTGCGAAGCCGGGCAGGATGCGCAGGAGCGCCGAGCGTGCGCGGAAAAAGTAGAAGCTGTGGCTCTCGCGGATCTCCTCGTCCTGGACGAGCCACCCGCCCTTGCGCGCGACCGCCGCCAGCACCGCGCCCGGCCGCTCGCGCGCTTCGGCGAGGAGCTGGCGCGTGTACCAGCGCTCCTGCGCCGCGGCGCCGGCGATGCCACGGCGGGCGGGCTCGCCGCTCAGCCGGTCCCAGTCGCCGCCGAGCCGCGCGGTGGGGACGCCTGGGGCGCCCGGGCGGTTCCCCATGTAGAGGTTGAGGCCGCCGTAGCCCTGGATCGGCAGCCAGCTCCCGCTCGCCTGCCGCACCGCGACGAGGACGGGCAGGACCACGGCCAGGGCCGCGGCGGCGAGCGCGCCGGCGGCGAGCGCGCGCCGCGGCCGGCGGCGGTCGAGGAGGAGGGCGAGCGCCAGCGCCAGGACGAGCGCCAGGGCGGTGGCGCGGGTCGCTGCGGCGAGGCCGAGGAGGAGGCCCGCGGCGGCTGCGGCGGCGATGGAGGCCCCGGGAGTCGGCGCCGGCCGGAGCAGGCACCAGAGCGCCGCGAACGCCAGGAAGAGCAGCAGCCCCTCGGCGAGGAAGGAGATCTCGACGTAGACGAGCGGCCCGTAGAGCGCCAGCAGCAGCCCGGCGGCGAGACCGGCGCGGCGGTCGTCGAAGAGGCAGGCAGCGAGGACGGCGGCGAGCGCGCAGAGCCCAGCGCCGAGCGCCGCCTGCACCAGGCGCACGGCGGTGAAGGAGCCGTCGAAGAGGGCCAGCAGGGCGCCCAGGAAGTAGGGGTAGACGGGACCGTGCGTGGGGACCGCCGGCCAGCGCGCCTCGCCGGCGGCGACGCTCTGCGCCCAGAGCAGGAACTCCAGCGAGTCGAGCTGCGGCAAGCGGAAGAGCGCGGTCGGCGCGAGCTGCAGGGCGACCGCGGCGCGCACCGCGAAGGCGAGCGCGGCGACGGCGGCGAGCCAGGTGCGAGGGAGGGTCGCGCGCGGCTCCAGTGCCGCGGGCGCTGCGGAGGCGGGAGCGGGCGCTTCCGCCCGGCGGGAGCGCTCGCCGCGCCGCTTCTTGGCCATACGGACGCGCGAGCTTAGCAGGCCGCCCTCGCGGGTTAGACTCCGCCAGATGCTCGCAGTCCCCGCCCGGCTCGCCGTCGCGCTGGGCTTCCTCTGGTCTTGTTCCACCGCGCAGCCCGCCCCGGCCGGAGGGGGTGTCGCCGCTCCCGATGCTCCCTACGCCCCCGGCCGCCTCCGCTTCGCCGACGACACCGCGGGCCGTCTCGTGGCGTCGCTCTACTCCTTCCCCTCCCACCTGATCGCGCGGCCGGAGGCCGAGGCGCTCCTCGCCGCGGTGCGGGCGCTCGACGGGCGGCGTACGCTCCTGGTGCTGACCGACCTGCGGCTCGCCGCGGCTCCCGGCCTCACCGTCCTCCCCACCTCCGGCCGCCGCTACTCCCCCTGGCCGCGCGATCCGCTGAGCCTGGTCCGGGACGGCGACGGCAGGGTGGTGGTCCTCACCCGGCCGAACGCCCAGCCCGGGCGCGAGGAGGACCTCTGGATGGGGCGCGCGGTGGTGGAGAACCTGCCGCCGGCGCTGGACGAGGCCTGGGGGGGCGTGCGCTGGACGAGGGCGCCGGTGCCCTTCCACAACGGCCAGGTGCTCCTGGCCGGCGGCGGCGCCTGGATCAGCCTCCACACCGTCGAGCTGCGGGCGCTCGAGATCCTCGGGCTGGCACGTGTGCCGGTCGAAGAGTTCGCCACGGCGGCCGGCGTGGACCGCTACATGGCGGCCGTCGAGCACGCCGCGGCCGAGCTGGGCGGCCTCTACGGCCGGCCCGTGCGCTTCGTCCACCCACGGCCGGCCGACGTCGCGCCGGCGGCGCGGCCGGCGCTCTTGCGCACGCTCGGCGGCGGCGCGGGCTACGACCTCGACTCGCTCGTCACCTTCTTGCCGGCGCCCGGTGGGGGCCTGCGCGCCCTGGTCGCCGACTTCGGGCTCGGCCGTGAGGCCCTCCGCCGCACGACGCCCGCGGAGTGGGAAGGCTTCCGTGCCGCCTACGGTCTCGCTCCCGGCGCCGCGGACGTGGCGGCGGCGCTCGCCGCCGTCCAGGAGGGCCCCCGCGCCGCAGCGCTGCAAGGCTTCCTCGACGCGGTCGCGGCGCACCTCGCGCGGCAGGGGATGGACGTCGGGCGGCTGCCGCTCCTCAACGTCCCTGTGCCGCTCCTCGCCGACCCGCGCGGGGTCGGCCACCCCGACTTCCGGATCACCTGGAACAACGTGGTGGTCGAGACACGGGAAGGGAAGGTCAGGGCCGAAGGGTTCGCCGCGCTGCTGCCCGCCGGCGACAAGCTCGCCGCGGAGGTCTTCGCTCGCGCCGGGACCCGGCTCGACTTCCTGCCCCCGCTCGTGCGCAGCGTGATCCTCACCGGCGGCTACCGCTGCGCTTCGAACCACCTGAGAGAAAACGGCGGGCACGTAGGCCCGCCGCTACGAAGGCCGCCGTAGCGCCCGGCCTACGTGCCGGGCGTTTTCATTCGACGATCAGCAACCGCCGGTTGGCCGGCAGACCTTCGAAGCGCTGCCGCTTGCCGGAGGGCCAGCGGACGGACAGGCGGTCGGCCGCAGCGGCGCCGCCGAGCCCGAAGTGCAGGGTCAAGGCGTTCTGGGAGAGGTAGGAGGAGCCGGTCTTGACCTCGCGCACCTGGCGCTTGCCCGCCGACTCCAGCTCGACCCGCGCCCCGATCCCGGAGCGGTTGCTCTCCCGCCCCAGGAGGTCCACGGCCAGCCACGGCCCCGCCGCCAGCCCCTCGTAGACCTCGCTCCAGTCGTTCGAGTTGACGACCACGACCTCGAGGTCGCCGTCGCCGTCGAGGTCGCCCGTGGCCAGGCCGCGGCTGGCGCGCACGACGTCGAGCCCCGCGTCCTTCACCTCCGCGAAGCGGCCGCCGCCCCGGTTCTCGTAGACCTGGTTGCGCTGGCGGTAGGGGGTGGGCGACTTCATCGCCTCGGCGTTGTCGAGGATGTGCCCGTTGGCGACCACGAAGTCGAGATCGGCGTCGTGGTCGAAGTCGGCCCAGGCGGTGCCGAAGCCGAGCGACAGCAGCGACGGCTCGGCGATGCCGGCGGCGAAGCGGCTGTCGGAGAAGAGCAGGTTCCCCTGGTTGCGGTAGAGGACGTTGGTCTCGAGCTCGAAGTTCGTCACCACCAGGTCGAGCCGCCCGTCGCCGTCGGCGTCGCCGGCGTCCACTCCCATGCTCCCCTCGGCGCGGCCGCGGTCGGAGAGGGCGGCGCCGGAGAGTGTCGAGACGTCCTCGAACCCGGCGTGCTTGCCCCCGGCGTCGCGGCCGCGGTTGCGGTAGAGGAAGTTGGGCGTCGTGTCGTTGGCGACGTAGAGGTCGGGCCAGCCGTCCTCGTCGAGGTCGGCGACGACCACGCCGAGCCCGTTGCCGGCGTCCTCCGGCAGGCCCATCTCCCGCGTCGCCTCGGCGAAGGTGCCGTCGCCGCGGTTGCGGAAGAGGCGGTCGGGGGCGCCGAGGAAGCGCAGCGGCGTGCAGTAGCCGGCGAGCTGCCGGGCCTCGTCGAAGCAGGCCTTGTGGACGTCGAGGCGGTACTCGACGTAGTTGGCGACGTAGAGGTCGAGGTCGCCGTCGCGGTCGAGGTCGGCGAAGGCCGCCGACATGCTCCAGGAGGGGTCGCCCGCGCCGGCGGCGGCGGTGACGTCGCGGAAGGTGCCGTCCCCCTCGTTGCGCAGCAGCCGGTCGGGGCCGAAGCCGGCCAGGAAGAGGTCGAGGTCGCCGTCGCCGTCCACGTCGCCGGCGGTGCCGCCGGCGCCGTACTCCGGGCCGGCCAGGCGCGCCGCGGCGGTGGCGTCCACGAAGCGCCCGGCGCCGTCGTTGCGGAAGAGGCGCGAGCGCGGCGGCTCGCCCGTGTAGCCGGCGAGGGGCCCGGCGTCGACGTAGAGCACGTCCTCGTCGCCGTCGCCGTCGTAGTCGAAGACGACGACCCCGCCCACCATCGTCTCCGGCATGTGGCGCTGGCCGCTGCCGCCGTGATGGTGGCGGAAGGCGAGCCCCCAGGGCTCGGCGACCTCGCGGAAGCGGATCGCCGCCGCGGCCGGCGCGGCGGCGGCGAGGAGGGACGCGAGGAGGAGCGGGACGCTGCGGCGGAGCAGGAGGCTAGCCTTCGCCGGCGACGGCCGCCGGCTGCTTGACGCGGACGCGCAGCGAGACGATGCGGTTCAACCGCACCTCGAGGACTTCGATCTCGAGCGGCCCCACCTCGACGCGGTCGCCGGGGACCGGCAGCCGCCCGAGCTCGGAGAGCACGACGCCGCCGATCGTGTCCTCGTCGCGCTCGGAGAACTCGATGCCGAGCGCCTCCTCGAGCTCGACGACCAGCATCCCGCCCGAGACTTCCCACACCCCCTCCTCGCCGGGCACCAGCTCCGGCTTCTCCGGGGCGTCGAACTCGTCCGAGATCTGGCCGACGATCTCCTCGATCACCGTCTCGAGGGTGACGACGCCGGAGACGCCGCCGTACTCGTCCATCACCGCCGCCATGTGGAAGCGCTCGGTGCGCATCCGCTTGAGCAGGCGGTCGAGGCCCAGGGTGTCGGGGACGAAGGCCATCTCGCGCGCGATCTGCCGCAGGTCGGCGGGCAGCGGGTCGGCGCGGAAGATGTCCTTGATGTGGATGACGCCGACGGTGTGGTCGAGGTCCCCTTCGCAGAGCGGGAAGCGGGTGTGCCCGCTCTCGCGGGCGATGTGGAGGTTCTCCTCGAGGCTGCGGATGGTCGAGAGGTAGACGACGTCGGCGCGCGGCACCATGATCTGCCGCGCCACCCGGTGCGACAGCTCGAAGACGTTGTCGAGCAGCTCGCGCTTCTGGTCCGAGAGGTGCGCGCCGCCGCCCCCGGCGAGGAGCAGCCGCAGCTCCTCCTCGTCGTGCGCCAGCTCCCCTTCGGAGACCGGCTGGATCCGCACCAGCCGCAGCAGCCCGTTGGCTGCGTGGTTGAGCAGCCAGATCATCGGGTAGGTGGCCTTGTAGAAGACGTAGAGCGGCAGGGCGACGTTGAGCGAGGTCGATTCCGGCTTGCGGATGGCCAGCGACTTCGGCGCCAGCTCCCCGAGCACGATGTGCAGGACGGTGATCGCCAGGAACGAGAGGGTGAGGGCCGCCGAGTCGACCAGCGCCGGGTTGTCGCCGGCGAAGAGCCTCACCACCGGCTCGACGATCCAGGAGAAGGCGCCGTGGCCGATCCAGCCGAGGGCGAGGCTGGCCAGGGTGATGCCGAGCTGCGTCGCCGAGAGGTAGGCGTCGAGGTGCCGCACCATGTGCCGCGCCACCTTGCCGCGCCGCTCCCCGGCCTGCACGTGCGGGTCGAGCTGCGTCGCCCGCACCTTGACGAGCGCGAACTCCGCGGCCACGAAAAAGCCGTTGAGCAGGACCAGGACGATCGCGAAGACGAACGCCCAGATCGGGTCGAGCGCGAAAGCGGGGCCGTGGGCGGGAAGGCTACTCGGAGGGTCTGCCATCAACGGCGGAAACTCTAGCACGGAGGCTGCCAGTGAGCCGTAGGGCTTGCGGAATCAATGATTTGCGGGATGCGGCCGCGGCGCCCTATCATTGGGGCAAGACCCCGCTGTAACGACTCGCACGCCGTCGTCGCCTGGAGAGAGACGCCCGAGAGGGCACGAAAGGAGAACATCGTCATGAGCAGAAAGCTGGCTGCAGTCTGTGTCTTCGCGCTGGTCCTCGCGGGTTGGTCGCTCCCCTCGCTCGCGGACCCGGGCCGGGGGGCCAACGTGCTGTGCTACCTCTGGGCGAACACCCCGTCCTCGACGATCGGCGCTCCCTACTCGCCGAGCGTTCCCTACTCGTACAACGCGGTCGGCAAGGCGAGCGCCAACCTCGTCACCCGCACCGCGATCGGCACCTACTCCGTGACCTGCAAGGGCGTGGGCGGCGGCGCGCTTTTCGCGGGGGCCACTTCGTGGGGTCCCGGTGGGCACGTGCAGGTCACCGCCTACGGCGGCGAGGACGCCGACCAGTGCAAAGTGGTGAACTGGGGCACCGGCGGCGCCGACTTCTCGGCCCAGGTGCGCTGCTACAACCACGCCGGCGCCCTGTCGGACAACCGGTTCGACCTGCTGTTCGTCTGGTAGCGGCCCGCCGGCCCCTAGAGCAGCCGCTCGAGGGCGGCGGGGACGGCGTCGGCGACGGGGACCTGGTGCTTAACGCGGTCGCGGCGGAGGGAAACTTCGACGCGGCCGTCGGCCAGGGACTTGGCCCCCACGACGAGCCGCACCGGCAGGCCGATGAGGTCGGCGTCCTTGAACTTGACGCCCGGGCGCTCGTCGCGGTCGTCGTAGAGGACGTCCACGCCCTGCTCGCGCAGGCGGGCGTAGATCCCTTCGGCGGCCTCGCGCACCGCGGGGTCGCCGGGGTTGAGGGCGATGAGCAGCACCTCGAAGGGGGCGAGCGGGCGCGGCCAGACGATGCCGTCGGCGTCGTGGTTCTGCTCGATGGCGGCGGCGACGGTGCGGCCGATGCCGAGGCCGTAGCAGCCCATGATCATCGGCGAGTCGACGCCCTGCTCATCGGTGAAGTTGCAGGCCATCGCCTCCGAGTACTTGGTGCCGAGCTTGAAGATGTGCCCGACCTCGATGCCGCGGAAGAGCTCGAGGGTGCCGTCGCAGCGCGGGCAGGGGTCGCCGCCGCCGACCAGCACGACGTCGGCAGTCTCGCCGCGCCCGACGTCGCGGGCCCAGGCGGCGCCAGTCAGGTGCGCGTCGGCCTTGTTGGCGCCGCAGGCGAAGCAGGCGAGGTCGGGCACCGTCGGGTCGACGACCAGCCGCAGCTCCGGCGGCAGCCCGACCGGCCCGGCGAAGCCCACCGGCGCGCTCGTCGCCTGCCGGACCTTCTCGTCGCTCGCCAGCGCCAGGTGCTGGACGTCGAGGTGGTTGGCGAGCTTGACCTCGTTGACCTCGCGGTCGCCGCGGATCGCCACCGCCACGAACCCCTTCTCGGTCTCGTAGATCAGCGTCTTCACCAGCTCCGCGGGCGCGATCGAGAGGAAAGTGGAGACCTCCTCGATGGACCTCATTCCGGGGGTCGAGACCTCGCGCAGCTCGGGCTCCGTTTTGCCGCCCTGCGCTGGCGCCAGCGGAATCCACCGCGTCTCCGCCTTCTCGACGTTCGCCGCATAGCCGCACTTCGGGCAGCGCACGACGGCGCTCTCCCCGGTCTCGGCCACCACCATGAACTCGTGCGAGGCCGAGCCGCCGATCGTCCCGGTGTCCGCCTCGACGACGTTGTAGTCGAGCTGGCAGGCCTCGAAGATGCGCTCGTAGGTCTGGCGCATCGCCTGGTAGGCCTCGTCGAGGCTCTCGGCGCTGGCGTGGAAGGAGTAGGCGTCCTTCATCAGGAACTCGCGCCCGCGCATCAGGCCGAAGCGCGGGCGGATCTCGTCGCGGAACTTGGTCTGGATCTGGTAGAGGTTGACCGGCAGCTGGCGGTAGCTCTTGAGCTCCCGGCGCACCATGTCGGTCACCACCTCCTCGTGCGTCGGGCCGAAGGCGAATTCGCGCTCGTGGCGGTCCTTGATGCGCAGCAGCTCCTTGCCGTAGCGCTGCCAGCGCCCCGACTCCACCCACAGCTCGGCCGGCTGGACGGCCGGCATCGACAGCTCGATGGCGCCGGCGGCGTCCATCTCGCGGCGCACGATCGCCATCAGCTTCCAGATGCTGCGCCAGCCGAACGGCTGGTAGGTGTAGATCCCCGCCGCCAGCTTCTTGATCATGCCGGTGCGGACCATGAGCTGGTGGCTCACGACCTCGGCGTCGTTCGGCACCTCGCGGGTGGTGTAGAGGTAGTAGCGGCTCCAACGCATGGGGGGTCCCTTCGCTCGCCGGCCCGGCGAGCGGGCGATCTTTCCACAACCCGCGAGGACGGGTCCAATCAGGCGACGAGGCCGGCGCGGCGCAGCGGCAGGCGCCGGACGCGCTGCCCGGTGGCGGCGAAGAGCGCGTTGGCGACCGCGGGCCCGAGCGGCGGCAGCGCCAGCTCGCCCATGCCGTGCGGCGGCTCGGTCGAGGGCACGACGTGGACCTCGATCCGCGGCGCCTCGCCGATGCGCAAGAGCGGGTAGTCCTGGAAGGTGCTCTCGACCGCGCGGCCGCGGTCGATCGTGATCTCGCCGTAGAGGGTCGCCGAGAGGCCGTCGAGGATGCCGCCCTCGGTCTGGGCCTCGATGCCCGAGAGGTTGACCGGGAAGCCGCAGTCGACGGCGGCGACGACGCGGTCGACGCGCAGGCGCCCGGCGGCGTCGACGGTCACCTCCGCCACCTCGGCGCAGTAGGAGCCGAAGGTGAAGTGGCCGGCGATGCCGCGGCCGCGGCCCGCGGGCAGCGGGCTCCCCCACCCCGCCTTCTCGGCCGCCAGCTCGAGCACCCGGCGCAGCCGGGCCGGCGACCAGCCGGGCCCGCCGTGGTCCTCGTACGGCAGCTCGCGCGTCTCGCCCAGAATCGCCAGCCGGAACGCGAGCGGGTCGCGGCCGGCCGCTTGCGCCAGCTCGTCGACGAAGCACTCCACCGCGAAGGCCTCGTTGTTGTGGCGCGGGGCGCGCCACGCCCCCACCGGCACGCCGGTCGAGAGCCCGCTCCACTCCAGCCGATAGGCCGGCACCAGCCGGCGCGGGAAGTCGTCGGGCAGCACCTCGCTGCGCTCGGGGCCGCCGGTCTCGCGGCGGTAGGCGTAGCGCGAGGCGCTCGTCAGGTGGTGCGCCCAGGCGACCAGCCGCCCGCTCTCGTCGAGCCCGCCGCGCAGCCGGTGGCGCGCCGCCGTCCGGTAGTAGTCGTGCTGCATGTCCTGGGGCCGGTCGGCGACCACCATGACCGGCGCCCCGACGAGCTGCGAGACCCGAGCCGCCTCGGCCGCGTAGTCGGACATCAGGCGCCGCCCGAAGCCGCCGCCGAGCCGCGACGGATGCACCGCCACGGCCTCCGCCGCCAGGCCGGTCGCCGCCGCCACCGCCCGCCGCGCGCCGCCGGGCATCTGCACCGGGCCCCAGACGTCGCAGCGGCCGTCGCGCACGTGCGCCGTGCAGTTGTGCGGCTCGAGGGTCGCGTGGGCGAGGAACGGCAGGTCGTAGACGGCCTCGACGACCCGCGCCGCCCCGGCCAGCGCCGCCGCCGCGTCGCCGTCCGCCGCCACCAGGGTGCCGGGCTTGGCCAGCAGCTCGTCCATCTGCGCCGCCAGGCTCGCCGAGCTCTCGTCGCGGAAGGGCCCCTCGTCCCACTCGACGCGCAGGACCGCGGCCCCCTGGAAGGCCGCCCACGTCGTCTCGGCCACCACCGCCACGCCCGGCTGGAGGATCGTCGGGTTCTCGTGGCCCTCGATCGCGACGACGCGGCGCACGCCGGGCACGGCCAGTGCCGCGCGCGCGTCGAAGGAGCGCACCTTGCCGGCGAAGACCGGGCACTTGGCGATCGACGCGTAGAGCATGCCCGGCACCCGTACGTCGAGGCCGTAGCGGATGCGGCCGGTGACGATGTCGTGGAGGTCCACGCTCGGCACCCGCGTTCCCACCTGTCGGAAGGTCCGCGGGTCCTTGACGGGAGCGGTGGCCGGCACCGGCAGCGCCGCGGCGCGCGCCGCCAGCTCGCCGTAGCTCAGGCGCCGGCCGGTGGCCGGGTGATGCACGGCGCCCTGCCGCGCCTCGCAGCTCGCGGGCTCGACGCCCCAGGCCTGGGCGGCGGCGGCGACCAGCAGGACGCGCGCCGTCGCGCCCGCCTGCCGCATCGGCTCCCAGCCGTCCTCCCAGACGCTGGTGCTGCCGCCGGCGCCCTGGCCGCCGAAGCGCTGCGGGTCGAGCGATGCCTGCTCGATGCGCACGGCGGCCAGGTCCACCTCCAGCTCCTCGGCGATCAGCAGCGGCAGCGAGGTGCGCACGCCCTGCCCCATCTCCGGGTTGCGCGCCCAGAGCGTGACCGTGCCGTCGGCGTCGATGCGCAGATAGCCGTTGGGGGCGAAGGAGGCCGGCGGCGCTGCCTCCTCGGCGGCGGCGGCCAGGGCCTCCAGCGCGCCGCCGAAGCTGATCAGCAGGCCGCCCGCGACGGTGCCGCTGACGCGGAGGAACTGCCGGCGGTCGAGCCCGCTCGCCTGCGCCGCCGCGGCGCTCATGACGCCGCCTCGGCGGCGGCCCGCCGCACCGCACGCCGGATGCGCTCGTAGGTGCCGCAGCGGCAGAGGTTGCCGTCCATCGCCTGCTCGATCTCGGCGTCGCTCGGCCGCGGCTGGCGGGCGAGGAACGCCGCCGCGGTCATGATCTGGCCGGCCTGGCAGTAGCCGCACTGCGGGACGTCCTCGGCGATCCAGGCGCGCTGCACCGGGTGGGTACCGTCCGCCGAGAGGCCCTCGATCGTGGTGATCGGCTGGCCGGCGACCGTGCCCACCGGCGTCACGCACGACCGCATGGCGGTGCCGCCGACGTGCACGGTGCAGGCGCCGCAGAGCGACCGGCCGCAGCCGAACTTGGTGCCGGTCAGCCCGAGCGTGTCGCGCAGCACCCAGAGGAGCGGGGTGTCGGGCGCCACGTCCACCGTGCGGCGCTCGCGGTTGACGATGAGCTCGATGGGCGGCATGAGGGGTCCTCCCTGCGTGCTGCCGATGGTACGGCAGCGACGGCGGGGAGTGTCGGCTCGCGCCCGGCCGGCGGCGAGGTTTTACGAACTATTTACGGCTTGCGTTGCCCGCGGCGGACGCGCTCGAGGAGGCGCGTCGAGTCCTTCATCCACTCCATCATCTTCTCTTCGAGCCCCTCGCCGCGGCCGCCGCCGAGGGTGCGGGCGTGGGCGAGGACGTTGCGCGCCCGGTCCTCCTCGCCGGAGGCGAGGAGCGCCATGCCGAGGTGGGTCAGCGTCGTCGAGGTCGGCCCCAGCTCGCTCGAGCGCGACAGGAAGTCGATCGCCTTGTCGAACTCCTTGCGCTTGTAGTGCACCCAGCCGAGGGCGGCGAGCGGGAACTGCTTGAGCTCCTCGGGCGAGTGCTCGACGGCGCGGCGGGCGAAGTCGAGGGCCTCGTCGAGGTCCTCCTCCATCTCCGCCAGGTTGTAAGCCATCTCGTAGTAGGCGATCGACTTGGCGAAGCTCGAGCGCCCCTCGTCGAGCAGGCGGCGGCCGACGCGGTTGCCCTCGCGGTACTTCCCCTGACTGCGCAGCGACTCGATGAGGGTGGCGGTGGCGGTGGCCTCCAGCATCTCGCCGGGCTTCAGGTCGAGCACCTTCTGCGTCACCAGCTCGATCTCCTGGCTGCGGTCGAGGTGGAGGCAGAGGAGGGCGTAGGACATGAGCAGCGTCGGATTGTCCGGCTCGAGCGACAGCGCCCGCCGGTAGCAGGTCAAGGCGAGCTTGAGGTTGTCGCGCTTGATCGCCTCCTCCCCCTTGAGCAGCCAGGAGGAGGCCTCGCCCTGCACCTGCGGCAGCGGCCCGCCGGCCTGCCCCGAGAGGTAGCGCACGAGGTCCTGGTACTGGAGCTTCTTGGGGTTCAAGCGCTGGGCGCGGCGGAAGGCGTCGAGCGCCTTGCGGTTCCAGTGCCGGTCGAGGTAGGTGAGGCCGAGCAGGTGGTGCGCCTCCTCGAACGCCGGGTCGAGCCGCACCGCCTCCTGCAGGTGGACGATGGCCTGCGACAGGCGCCCCATCTCGTAGAGGCAGCTCCCCAGGAGGAAGCGCGCCTGCGGCACCGAATCGACCTTGACCGCCCGCTCGAGGAAGAGCACCGCCTTCGACAGGTTCCCCTGGCTGGCGTAGACCGCGCCGAGGCTGAAGTTGGGGAGGAAGGTCTCGGGGTAGAGGGCGACGGCGCGCTTCAGGCTCTCCTCGGCGCGGGCGTGCTCGCCGCGCTCGTAGAGGATGACGCCGCTGTAGACCAGCCCCTCGTAGTGGTCGGGCTTGATCTCCAGCACGCGCCCGAAGTAGGCGAGCGCCTGGTCGGGCTCCCCCTCGTTGAAGTGCGTCTCGCCGAGGAAGTACGCCAGCTCGTAGTTGTCGCGGTCGAGCTTGTGGGCGGCTTCGAGCGCCCGCACCGCGCGCTCGATGTCGAAGGCGAAGAGCGCGTACTCGGCGTCCTCCAGGTGCTGCAGGAAGACCTTCCGCTTGTCGCCGTGGTAGAGGGCGGCGATGCGCTCCTTGATCGAGAGGAAGCGCTCGCGCTTTTCGAGCGCCAGGAGCTGGTAGTCCATCTTGGACTCCCAGAGCTCGTTCCACTCGTCCCAGCCGATGACCTGCTTCTGCTCGAGGAGCTCGCGCAGGGTGGTCATGCCGGTCTGGTTGATGAGGAGGTTCCGCTCCTGCTTGTGCAGGGCCCCCAGGAGCTGGCGCACGGTCTCGGCGGTGCGCTTGACCGCCTCCTCGAGGATCGAGATCCGCTCGAGGAGGTGCTCGTCGAACGAGAAGCTCTCTTCGGAGGACTCCTCGTAGGAGCTGTCCTCTTCGAGCGCCACCCCCGAGAGCACCAGCAGCTTCTGGTGGCAGCGGGAGCAGAACTCCTCTTCGTCCGGGTTCAGGGTGCCGCAGACCTGGCAATACATCAGGCAGAGTACGTATAAAAGCCGCGTCCGGTCTTCCGCCCGAGGTGGCCGGCGTCGACCATCTTGGCCAACAGCGGGCAGGGGCGGTACTTGGGGTCGCCGAAGCCCTGCTGGAGGACGCGCAGGATGTCGAGGCAGACGTCGAGGCCGATCAGGTCGGCGAGCGCCAGCGGCCCCATCGGGTGGTTCATGCCCAGCTTCATCACCTCGTCGATCGCCTCCGCCTTCCCCACGCCCTCCTGCAAGCAGAAGACCGCCTCGTTTATCATCGGCATCAGCACCCGGTTGGACACGAAGCCGGGAGCGTCGTGCACCTCGACCGGGGTCTTGCCCATGCGCCGGGCCGCGGCCTCGACGGTGTCGTAGGTCTCCTGGTCGGTGGCGAGGCCGCGGATCACCTCCACGAGCTGCATCACCGGCACGGGGTTCATGAAGTGCATGCCGATGACCTTGCCGGGGCGGCCGGTGGCCGCCGCCAGCTTGGTGATCGAGATCGAGCTGGTGTTCGAGGCCAGGATCGCCGCCGGCGGGCAGAGGCGGTCGAGCTCGGTCAGGACCGACCGCTTGACCTCCAGCCGCTCGACGACCGCCTCGACGACCAGGTCGGCGGCGGCGAGGGGGCCGAGCTCGCCGTGCGCGGCGATCCGCGCGCCGGCGGCGTCGCGCTCCGCTTGCGCCAGCTTCCCCTTGGCGACCAGCCGGTCGAGGCCCTTGGCGATCTGCGCCCGCCCGCGCTCCAGCGCCGGCGCCGCGACGTCCACCAGCACGACGTCGTAGCCGCTCTGCGCCGCCACCTGCGCGATCCCCTGCCCCATCGTCCCGGCGCCGACCACGCCGATCGTGCGGACCTCTTGCACTGCACCTCCCGCTGCCCCGCGCCGCCGCGGGGAACTGGCGAGCCTAGGGGATCGACCGCAGGTGGTCAAGGCGAAAACGGCACCCCCGCTCCGGCGCGGATCGTATCGCGCGAAGGGTTCCGCGCCGCGCCGCGTCAGCATTCGTCATCGCTAACGGCGAATGTTCGGCAACGCGCCGCGGATGCTCCCTGCGTGGAAGACGACGCGGCCTTGCTCGAGACGGCGAAGGAGGTCGGTCGCCGGCGAACGACAGAGCTCTCCTTCCGCGGTGAGCACACACGTCCCGACGCGGTCGGGCGGCAGCGCTTCGGTCACGGCGGCGGCGGCGTCCAGCATCGCGTGCCAGGTCCGAGAGAGCACCGCTGCATCCGGCCGTTCGCCGGAGAAGTCGAGCTGGTCGACGTCGGCGGCGGAATAACGGGCCGTGCGCGCCGCCTGCTCCAGGATCGCCCGCGGGCCGAAGCCAGGGTCCTTGCCGCTGGCTGCCCAGGCGAGGTATCCAAGCGGCTGGATCCTCTCGTCGCTGGTGATCACGTCGATCCAGTCTCGCGCCTCCAGCCGGCCGACGAGGGCAAGGACCTTGTTCGTGGCGAGATCGAAGGGGTGCAGTGTCAGGCCGAGCTCGTCGTGACGCAGCAGCGGAAAGAAGCGAAAGGCGCTGTCGCGCGCCCACTCCATGAGCACTTCATCGCCACCGCGCCCCACTGCCGCCTCCACGAACCCGGGGCGCTCGCGCAAGGGAGTCACCGAGAAGCCGCTCTGCTCCAAGAGCCGCCGGTCCGCCCGCCACGAGAAATCCAGCGCCTCCTCGGTGTCGTGGAACAGGTCGATGTCGCGCGAGATACGAGCTGCCCCGGTGAGCACGCCGAGGGCGGTGCCGCCGGCCACGTAGCTCTCCCCGGAGGCGATCCGGTTCTCGGCTATGAGGCGGCAGATCCGGCGCTGGAGCTCGGTGAGAGCCATCGTCGCAGCTCGCGGGCGCGGCGGTACGCGTCGCGGTCGCCGTGGCGCTCGATGTGGAGCAGCACCCGCTCCCGCTCCTCGTCGCTGGACGGGTAGTAGTCGCGACGCAGAAACCACAGGCAGCGAAGGCGGTTCGCCTCGACGAGGGCATCGACAGCCGCCCGCATGTCGGCGCGGAGATCGTCACGTGCGTCCACGGTGGTGAGTTTAACAGCACCCCGAAAAGGGATCGCCCGCAGTCGAAGGGTTCCGCGCCGCGCCGCATCCAAGAAGGGCAGGGACGGCGCCGGGGAGACGGCGCTCCCGGAAAGGAGCTTCCGATGAAGACCCGCAATCTGTTCCTGTGTGCCGGCATCGTTCTCTGCGTCCTCTTGAGCTTCGCGCTCGCCGGCGCGGCGCCGCCCGAGCCGGAGTTCACCACCGACTTCGACGTCGAGCGCTGCGAGTTCGCGTCGAACGGCCGGGCGAACCCCTACTTCAGCCTCAACCCCGGCGACCAGCTGACGCTCGAAGGGGAGGAGGACGGCGAGGAGGTGGAGGTCGAGATCACCGTCTCGAACAACACCAAGTGGATCAACGTCACCCCGGAGGGCGCGGCGCTGGCGGTGCGGGCGCGCGTCGTCGTCGAGCGCGAGTGGATCGACAACGAGCTCGTCGAGGTGTCGCGCAACTGGTACGCCCGCTGCCGCCAGACCAACGACGTCTTCTACTTCGGCGAGTCGGTCGACATCTACGAGGACGGCGAGGTGGTGAGCCACGACGGCTCGTGGCAGGCGGGGGTGGGCGGCGCCCAGCCCGGCATCATCATCCCCGCCCGCTTCCTCCTCGGCTCGCGCTACTACCAGGAGATCGCGCCGGGCGTCGCCCTCGACCGCGCCGAGCACGTCGAGATGGGTCTCGAGGTCGACGCCGCCGGCGAGACCTTCGAGAGCTGCGTGCGGGTCGTCGAGACGACGCCGCTCGAGCCCGGGCACGAGAGCGTCAAGGTCTACTGCCCCGACGTCGGCCTGGTGCAGGATAACGTCGCCACCCTCGCCGACTACCGCCGCGACTGACCCCGCCTCCCGCCCCGCCGCCTCACCGGCGCACCGCATCGCCAGGCATCGCCAGCCGCTCCGCCAGCTCTGGCGGGGCGGCGGCGAGGAACTCCTCCAACTCGCGCGCGGCGCGGGCGGCCAGGGGGTGGTCGAAGCTGCGGTAGCAGTCGGCGCGGTGGGTGAGGAAGCTGCGGTCCCAGGGGACATGCGGCTCGAAGGGGACGAGGGTCTCGACGCAGAGGTCGGGGCGGCGGAGGGTGCGCGCCAGGTCCATGCGGAGCTGCAGGCGCGGGAAGTCGAAGAGGCCGGCGGCCCAGGGCTTGGCGAGGGCGTGGAAGAGCTCGAGCCCGACGGCCGGGTCGGCCTGCGCCACCGGCACGGCGACGCGCCACACGCGACCGCCGAACTGCATGTGGATCCAGGGATCGGTGCGCAGGGCGCGGGCGACGCCGAGGAGCCGCCGCCCCGCGGCCGCCGGCCGGCCGGCCGCCTGGTCGAGGACGGCGAGCACCAGCTCGGCCTCCAGCGGCTGGTGGCGGCGCAGGGCCGCGGCCGCCGGCACCGCCGCCGCGTCGCCGGCCGCCGCCAGGCACTCGGCGAGGAGCAGGCGGTCGAGGTGGGAGTCCGGCGCCGCCGGCTGCTGCCGCCAGGCGGCGCAGGCGCGCGCGATGCGCCCTTCGATCCAGGCCAGGCGCGCGGTCTGGCGCAGCGCGGCGTCCCGCTCGACGTCCGGCGCCGGCGGCGCCAGCCCGGCGCCGAACCAGGCGAGGCGGGCGGAGCGCAGCTCGTCGAGCCGGTCCCAGTCCAGCCGGCCGGCGGCGAGCGGCGGGCGGCCGGCGCCGCGCGCCTGCGCCAGCTGGCGGAGCTGGGCGATCTTGAAGAGGCCGGTCCGCCCGAGGTTGCGGGCGAAGCCGAACTCGAGGATCGAGCGGTCGTCGGTGTTGCGCCAGCGCCCCTCCTCGGCGCCGAGGGCGCGGGCCAGCGCGGGCGCGGCGGTGTAGCCGGTGTAGAAGCCCTCGGCGCCGCCGACCCCCCAGGTCCAGTCGAGGGCGCTGCGGTAGGGCTCCTGGGCGGCGCGGGCGCGCACCCGCGCGACGTCGTGGCGCAGCGGCTCGCGGCTGGCGAGGAGGAGCAAATCCACCTCGCTCACCTGCCAGCTCTCGATCGACGGGAAGACCGTGCCCAAGGTGGCGTAGACGGTGCGGACGAGCTGCGCGTCCACCTCGTAGCCCTGGAGCCACTGCGCGAAGATGCCGCCCGGCGCCAGCCGCTCGACGGCGGCGCGGTAGAAGTCCTCGGTGAAGAGGCTCGCCACGCCGGCGCGGTAGGGGTTCGAGGGCTCGGAGAAGATGACGTCGTAGCGCTCGCCGGTGGTGAGCAGGAGCTCGCGCCCGTCGCCGATCTCGACCCGCACCTTGGGGTGGGAGAGGACGTGGTGGTTGACGCCGTCGCAGGCGCGGGCCACGTCCAGCACCGCCGGCTCGAGCTCGACGACGTCCACGCGCTCCATCGTCGGCACCTCGGCGAGCCACCCCGCGGTCGAGCCGGTGCCAAGGCCGATGACCAGGCTGCGGCGGGGGTTGGGGTGGAACATGGTGCCGACGAGGCCGCTCATCACCTGCGTCGGCGCGTCGCCGCGCGCGCTGCCGTCGGACTTGCCGTTGACCAGGAAGGCGTAGTCGTCGGCGGCCATCAGCGCGACGCTGCTCTCGACGCCGTCGCGCTCCCAGACCATCCCCTGGCGCCGCTCGTGGATGGCGCGCCGCAGGTCGTTCGGGCCGTCCCAGACGGTGGGCATGCGGCCGGCGCCGATGGCGCCGTGGCGCCAGAAGGCGGTAGGGCCGGTGGCGGCGCAGAAGAGGAGAGCGAGGGCGCCGGCGGCGGCGGGGAGGAGGGCGGCGCGGTGCGGCGCGCCGGCGCGCAGGTCGGCGAGCGCCGCCAGCGCGGCGAGCGCGACGAGGAGGACCGCGACCAGCCGCCAGACGCCCGGCGCGGTGAGCAGCGGCAGGAGGCCGAAGCCGCCGGCGATCGAGCCCACCACCGCCCCGACGGTGTTGGCGGCGTAGGTGATGCCCACCTCGCGCCCCACCCGCCGCCGGCCGCTGCCGAGAAGACCGATCAGGAGCGGGAACTGGTAGCCGGCCACCAGCGCCGCCGGCAGCACGACGACGAAGGTGATCAGCGCCCAGGCCAGGACGAGGGCGGCGAACCCGGCGTTGCCGAGCGGCCGCAGGATCGCGGCGAGGACCGCCAGCCGGTCGCCCAGGGCGAAGGGCAGGACGAGGAAGAGCGCCTCCAGCGCGCAGGTGCCGGCGAAGGCGAGCAGCGTCGGCCGCCGCCGGCGCGGCTGCGCGCCGTAGACGAAGCCGCCGAGGCCGATGCCCAGGAGCGCCACCGCCAGGATGAGGCCGAAGGTGTAGGAGGAGCCGCCCAGGATCGGCGCCAGCATCCGGTACCAGACCAGCTCCATGAGCAGGAAGGCGAACCCGACGAGCGCCGCCGCCGTCGGCACCAGCCAGCGCGCCGGGGTGACCGCGCCCTCGGACGGCACCTCGGCGGCCGGCACCTCGGCCGGCGCCACCGCCTCCACCGGGGCCGGCGCGGGCGCGACCGCGGGCTCCGCCGGGGCGGCCGGCGCTGCCGCGGCCTCCGGCGCCGGCGGGCCGAGCGCCATCCGCCGCGCCGTGAGCGCCACCAGCAGGTTGACGAGCGCCGCGACCCAGATGCTCTTCCGCGTCCCCAGGATCTCGAGCGCGAAGAAGGTGGTGACGACGGCGCCGGCGACCGCGCCCAGGGTGTTGGCGGCGTAGAGCAGGCCGACCAGGCGCCGGCCGCGGTCGGCTGAGCGCTCGACCGCCCGCGCCACGGCGGGGAGCGTGCCGCCCATCAGGAAGGTGGGAACGCCGAGGACCAGCGCCGCGAAGACGAGCCGCACGCCGGTGCCGGCGGCGAGCCCCATCCGCGCGCTGCCGCCGAGCGCGAGGTAGAAGTCGCGGACGAGGGCGATCAGCCAGGGCGAGAGCCCGGCCGCGACGGCGATCCCGGCCTCCAGGTGGGCGTAGAAGAGGAGCGGCACCGGCTTGCGGTCGGCGCGCGGGCCGAGGAGGAGGCTGCCGAAGCCGAGCCCGGCCATGAAGATGGCGAGGACCGCCGCCGAGGAGGCGGTGGAGGCGCCGAACACCAGGCGCAGCATGCGCAGCCAGGCGGTCTGGTAAACGAGGGCGCAGAAGCCCGAGCCAAAGAGCAGCAGGGAAGCGCGCGCGGGAAGGGAACGCATCGGGGCGCGGCGTACCCTACCACCGCCGCCGCGGCGGGCTGGGCGGCCGCGCGGCGCCTACGCCGCGCTGGGCCGGCGGCCGAGACCGGTCTTGAGGATGCGCCCGGCCAGGCGCCGGTCGCCCGCCTCGGCGTACGCCTGCCGCGCCGTCTCGAGGAAGGCCTGCGCTTCGCGGGCGCGGCCGAGCTCGCTGAAGAGCGCGGCCCGGTGCTCGAGCAGGAGACCGCGCAGCAGCGGGTCGCCCGTCCCCTCGCGGCGGACGACCGTGGCGTGGGCGAACGTCGCCTCGGCGGCGAAGAGGTCGCCGGCCGCGCGGTAGGCGTCCCCGACCTCCATCCAGGCCCGCGCCTGGAGGTCGGCGACCTCATCCGATCCCAGGAGCTGCTGGTCGAGCGCCTCGGCGAGGTCCGCGGCGCGGCGCGCCAGCGCGACCGACTGCGCCGGGTCTTCGTCGCGCAGGGCGCGGCTGTGGTGGAAGAGGTCCAGGACGTCGGGCAGCGCGGCGCGGGGCGAAGACTCGCAGATCATGCGCATCTGGCTCTGAAGTGGGCCGAGTGTAGGCGCAAGCTGTCAAGCAGGATTGTCGCCCACTTCGCGCCGACTGCTCACGGCGTGAGCAGTGGCGTGCGCGGGCTACCCCTCCGCGGCGGAGAGGGCGAACCAGGGCTCGTAGCGGCCGAACTTCGTCGCCAGGGTGGCGCCGACGCCGATCAGGCTGGCGGCGGTCCACGTCCAGACCCCGACCAGCGGCACGAACTTGAGGGCGCCGAGAAGGAGCAGCCCGAGCGTGGCGGCGTTGATCGGCCGCGGCCGCGGGCGGCGGAAGAGGCGGCGGGCCGTCCAGTCGCCGAGGGCGCAGAAGACCGCCACCATCCCCCAGAGCTTCAGCAGCAGGGCGAGGAGGACGACCAGCACCAGGAGGGGCAGCGCGAGGACGGCGCCGGCGAAGGCGCTGAAGAAGAGCGCGGTCAAGAGAAGCGCCACGACGCCGGTCAGGCCGATGAAGAAGCCGCGGAAGGGCTCGCGGCGGACGCTCGCCGCGGTGCCCAGGAGCTGCCGGCCGGCGGTGGCGAAGAGGAGCATGAGGAGCGCCGCCCAGGCGGCGAGGAGGGCGAGCTTGGCGCCGAGGACGAGCGGCGAATGGGCGGGGAGGCCGAGGCTGGGGCCTTCGAGAAGGGTCAGCCAGGCCGAGGAGGCGGTCGGGTAGGAGACGCCGCGCCCCTCGATCCGCGCCCCCGGCGCGGCGTGCAGCGTGCCGCCGACGACGAAGACGTCGCCGCCGATCCGCGCGGTCGGCGCCAGGCGGGCGTCGCCCGAGAGCACCACCACGTCGCCCGCCACGCTCCCCGAGACCTCGACCGACCCCTGGAGCGCGGCGACGTCGGCGAGCGCCTTCCCTTCGACGACGAGGTCGCGGCCGACGGCGACGAGCTGGCGGCGGGCGACGCTGCCGGCTTCGAGGCGGAGGGCGGGGTCGGAGGAGGAGGGCGCCGGCGCGGCGGCGATCAGGAGGAACGCGGCGAAGAAGGCGAGCGAGTGCCGGCTGGTCATCCCGAGCGCATCATCGCACCGTCTATCGCCGTTCCGGCGGGGACGCCGTCGCCGGGCGCCGCCGCCGCAGGAGCGAGATCAGCAGCAGGTCGAGGCAGAGGACGAGGAAGCCGAGCGCGGCGACGTCGAGCGGCGAGTCGAGCAGCTCGCGCATCGCCAGCCCGACGCCCTTCCACGAGGCGCCCAGGAGGCCGGCGCCGGCGAGCAGCGCGGCGCGGGCCATCTCGCCCAGGGCGGCGAGCGCCGCGACGATCGACACCTCCGGCCCGAGCTGCGCCGAGCTGCTGCCAACGAGCGCGGCGGCGAGCCCGCCGAGCAGGGCAAAGACCGCGAACGGCAGCCGCCAGGTGCGCGGGTGCCGTCCCTCCCAGCCGGCGGCCGGGAGGCGCTCCAGCACCTGCGCCCGGAAGCCGGGCTCGACCGCGACCTCGGTCTCGCGCAGCAGGGCGCCGAGCCGCGCCAGGGCCTGCCGCTCGTCGCGGCAGCGCACGCACTCGGCGGCGTGGGCGTCCAGCCGCGCCCGCCGCTCGGGGGTGAGGAGGCCGTCGGCCTCCATCTCCACCCACTCTTCGTAGGCTTCGTGCCTGCTCATGTCACCGTCCGTCCAGGGTCCGCCTTCAGTCCACCAGGAAGTCCGCCAACCGCTCCTTCAACATCTGACGGCCGCGGAAGAGCTTGTTCTTCACCGTCCCCAAAGGCATGCGCTTCAACTGCGCGATCTCCTCGTACGGGAGCTCGCCGAAGTGGCGCAGCAGGATCAGCTCCCGGTACTCCCAGGGCAGCGCGTCGATGGCCGACTGCAGCGCCTCGCCCCGCTCCTGGTTCCGCAGGTGCCCGTAGGGTCCGCGGTCGGGGCTCGGCAGGTCCCAGTCCCGCGACTCCCCCTCGGCGTCCTCCTGCGCCAGCGACACCAGCTTCAGGCGCCGGCGGCGGATCTGGTCGATGGCCGCGTTCTGCGCCACCCGGAACAGCCAGGTGGAGAACTTGTACTGCGGGTCGTAGCGGTCCAGGACCTGATACACCTTGAGAAAGACCTCCTGCGCCAGCTCGTGCGCCTCCTCCAGGTTGCGCAGCAATCGGAACAGGTAATTGACGAGGCGGCCCTGGTAGCGCTCGACGAGGTCGCCGAAGCGCTCGCGGTCGCCCCCGAGGATCGCCGCGATCAGCTCGTCGTCCGACAGCTGCTCGGCGCCCCGTGTCATCGCAGGATACGCAGGCTGGGGGTCAAGGTTGCGAAGGGGTGACTCAGGGGCGCTGGCCGCGCCGGGCCTGGAGCCAGCGGCCGAGGAGGAAGATGCCTCCCCCGACCCCGAGGAGCCCCACCTCCAGGCGGACCTGATCGTAGACCAGCCCGACGAGGAGGGCGCTGCCGACGACGACCAGGGCGAGGAGCTGGAGCCACCAACCGAGGCGGTCGCGCATGCCCGGCGCGGCGGCTACGGCTGCGGCGGCTGGAGGTCGTCGCGGGCGCTCACCACGCCCTTGGCGCTGCCGTCGAGGAGGGCGAGGAGGTCGCGCTCGACCCCGTGCGGCGACTCCTCGACGATCCGCCCCACCTCGCGGCCGTCGCGCGCGACGACGAAGGTCGGCACGTAGAGGAGGCCGGCGCCTTCGGTGAGCGCGACCGGCTCCTTCTTGTCGCGCCCCACGGCGACGTAGCGGAAGGCGACGGGCGCGGCGCCGCCGGTCTCGTCCAGGGCGCGCCAGAGCCGGGGCAGCTCGCGCTTGCTGTCGCCGCACCAGGTGCCGAGGTAGACCGTGACCTCGGCCCCGGGGGGCACGGCGGCCAGCGCCCGCGCCGCCGCCGGATCGGGCTGCGCGGTCACCTCCTCCGCGACCCAGTCCGGCACCGACTCCTCGATCTGCTCGCGGGTGACCTCGCCGGTCAGGACGGGCGCGACGGGGGTCTCGGGGGCCGCGCTCTCGGCCGTCGCCGTCGCCTCGGGCGTCGCGGGCGGCGGCGGCTCGTCCGGCGGCTTCGCCCAGGCGTACGCCGCCACGGTGACAAAGACCGCGATCACCACTCCGTACCGCCGGGACCTTGCGCTCATCGCGCGGGAGTCTAGCAGCGACCTCACGGCACCTCCCGCACCCGCTCGATCGCGTCCCCCTGGAGGAGCTGGTCGAGGACCTCCATGCCGGCGACGACCTCGCCGAAGACGGTGTAGCCGCCGTCGAGGTGGGGCTGGGGGGTCAGGGTGACGAACCACTGGCTGCCGCCGGTGTCGGGGCCGGAGAGGGCCATGCCGAGGACGCCGCGGCGGTAGCGCAGGCGGTTGATCTCGTCGCGGATCGAGTAGCCGGGGCCGCCGCTGCCGTCGCCGCGCGGGTCGCCGTCCTGGACCACGAAGTCGGGGACGATGCGGTGGAAGCGGAGGCCGTCGAAGTAGCCCTGGCCGGCCAAGGTGAGGAAGTTGAGGCAGGTGAGCGGCGCCTGCGGGCAGGCGAGGCGGAGGCGCACCGGGCCGCGGGCGGTGACGAGCTCGACCTCGCGCGGGCGGCGGGTGCGCTGCACGATCTCCTGGTAGGTCTCGAGCGTCTTGCCGGTCTCGAACGGCCGGCGCGGCGGCTCGGGGCGGTCGAGCTCGACCAGGCCGGCGGCCGCGGCGCGGCGGAGCGGCAGGTCGTTGACGGCGGCGATCTGCTCGAGGAGGGCGACGACCGCGCCGCGCTCCAGCGGCTCGGCTTTGCCGCGGGCGGCGAGTGCCTGGACCGCCGAGACGCCCGACTCGACCTCGCGGTCGGTGAGCGCCGCGCGCGCCGCCGGGTCGAGGACCTCCAGCGGCACGACCGGGTGCTCGGCCAGCCACCCGAAGGCGGTGGCGCGGACGCCGTGGTCGGGGTCGGCCAGGGCGAGGCGAGCGACCGCCGCCGCCGCCGCGGCCATATCCTCCCCCGCCGCCTCCAGGCGCGCCGCGACCGCGGCGCCGCGCACCATCGCGGTGGAGTCGGCGGTCAGCCGCTCGAGGAGCGCGGCGGCGCCGAGCCGTCCGGCCGCCTCCGCCGCCCGCGTCCGCAGCACCGGATCGGAAGCCGCGGCGGCGGCCTCGACCAGCTCGCCGGCCCGCGAGTGGCGCGCCGCGGCGACGGAGAGGAGGGCCACCTCCCGCTCGCGGCCGGCGCCCGAGGCCGCCCGCACCGCCACCGCTTCGCCGAGCGCCCCCGCGAGCGGCCAGGCGCCCGCGGCTTCGAGAGCGGTCACCCGCACTCCGGGCCGCGGGTCGGAGACGAGCTCCAGGAGGCGCGGCTCCCACTCGGCCGGCGCCGGCGCTTCCTGCCGAGCGATGAGGCTCTGCGCGGCGCGCAGCGCCTGGACGATCGCGCTCGCGTCGGCGTCGTCGAGCAGCGGGCGGAGGCGCGGCAGGTCGGCCGTCACCCCGATCGCGCCGAGCCCGCGCGCCGCCCAGGAACGGATCCAGCCGTCCGGGTCGGCGAGCAGGCGCCGCAGCGGGTCCGCCGCGGGGGGCAGGGTGTCGCGCCCAAGCGCGTAGGCGGCCTGGGCGTGGAGCTCGGCGCCGGGGAGGATCAGCGCGCGCTCGGCGAGCGCCACCCGCGCCTCGTCCTTGAAGCGGAAGAGGTGCGGCAGCAGGCGCGCCCAGCGCTCCCCCTCGTCGAGCGGCAGCAGCGCCTCGGCCACGTCCACCGCGCGGCTGCCGAGCTTGCCCAGCGCCTCGACGGCCAGGACGCCGGTCTCGCGGTCGGGATCGCGCAGCACCTTGGTCAGCGCCGGTACCGCCGCCTGGTCGTCTAGCTCCCCGAGCGCGAAGGCGGCCGCCCGCCGCACCCGCGCCTCGTCGTCGATCAGCAGCCCCTCCAGCATCCCCCGCCCGCGCGAGTCCCCGGCCCGCCCGAGGGCGTCGGCCAGCTCCTCGCGCAATGCGGCGTCCCCGCGAGCGGCGCGATCGACGGTCAGCGGCTCGAACCACTGGCGGTCGACCATGAGGAGGAGAAGCGCGCGAACGTCGGCGTCCGCGACCGCCAGCTCGGGGAGGTCGGCGGGGCCGGAGGGCGGGCGGGTGGAGGTGCAGGCGAGGAAGAGGCTGGGGAAGAGAAGCAGCCCGCCGGCGAGGCGGCAAGCCGCGGCACCTCTACGAGGCATGTGCATGCCCGATGATCTCTGCTTTGAAGCCGATCTCCAAGGCAGTCTTGGCGCCGAGCCGGGCTATGCCAGCTTGACCTTGAGCTTCTTCCCGACCGCCGAAGCAGCCCGTTCCAGGGTGGACAGCGTCACCGACGGATTGGCAGGGTCCAGCAAGCGCTCCAGCGCCGGTCGACTGGTCTTCATGCGGCTGGCCATCTCCGATTTCGTGAGCCTGCAGCGCTTCATCTCCTGGGCGATCTGGAAGGCGATCACCCGCTTGGCAGCCGTCGCTTCCGCGACCTCCAGGAGCTGCTCCTCCCGCAGGAAATCGTCGAAGTCGCTGCCGAGGTGCTTCTTCTTCATGACACTACTCCTCGCTTAGGTCCGCCAGACGTTGCCGAGCCGTCCTCAGGTCTGCCAGCGGGGTCTTCTGCGACTTCTTGACGAAGCCGTGCAGCAACACCATCACGCCGTCGCCGACGGTGAAGATGACGCGTGCGATGCCTTGAGCGATGTGCGACCGAACCTCCCACAGTCCTGGCTCCAGCTTCCTGATGAGCGGCATTCCCAGCGGCCAGCCGTATTGCGCCGTCTTGATGTCTTCGCCGATCGCCTTTCGGTCCTCCCACTTCAGGCCCTTGAGCCACTGGCGCACCGGTTCATTGCCGACGCCGGTGCGGTAGAAGACCACGCCCAAGACCGGATCTTTGCGGCCTGGCGCGCTCTCCGCCACCGCGAGAGTGTACCAGGAATGGTACGGGACCTGCTCCGGCTCGACCTAGCAGATGAAAGGGATCGCTTGCGGGCGACCATGAACTGCGCGTACGGAGCCCCGAGGGACGAGAGTAGAGCCTGCTCCTCCACATGTGCCCGGTACGAGCAGGCGAATAACGCGATGACGACGGAGACGAGGACACTGAGCCAGTTGCCGAGCGCGAGCGCGATCCCCAGGACGATGAGCGCGCTGTACGAAGGGTGCCGCACCCAGCCGTAGGGGCTCGATTCGATGACGCGATGATCGTCCTGGACCTTGACGGCACCGGTGAAGAAGGAGCCGAGGACGCGAAGTAACGCTCACGGCATAACGGGATTGTTGCGCTTGTAGAACACACGGAGGAAGACGCGGTGATCCGTATCTTCCGGCCAGTTCTTGAACACTCCAGTTACCGCCAAAAGATTGGAATCCACCTCGCTCGTAACCGGCTCGAATGTCCAGCCGCACCTACGGCAGTCGCTACCCTTCTCGATACGCGTGATGGTCACGGATTTGGGCAAGACGAGTGCAAGTCTTGTGCAATTGGCGACCTGCAGTGGATTCGGCCAGCTTTGCAGGCGCTGTCCGACGGACCCGGAGTCGTATAAGCCTGCCTGAAGCAATGCGTTGATCCCTGCCCCGCCGTTGATCCCTGCCTCACCGAGATCGATGGCGAACTTTGCACCAGGGCCGCGCTGATTGTAGAACGCAGCGGCGAGAGCAGACTTCATTTCCGCGGTTAGACCCGCAGTGTTGAGACGCGCGTCGCCGCACGGCAAGTCGTTGATGTCTACATAGACACCGGCGCGAAGGGCGACCGCGGTCTCGGCCCTCGCCTCGCCGGGCTGGCACTCGGGGCAGTTTCCGCGGGCCGCGCTCTGTGGATCCTGGAATTGCTCCCAGTTCCCACCCGCATAAGCATTGGAAGCTGCGATGAAGCACAGGGTTGCTACCGTGAAGAGACTTTTCATGCTCCGCCTCCTTCGGGAGGTTCCTAGTGGATCCTACGAGGCACGCGCGTGCTCGACGATCTCCGCTTCGAGGCGGTCCTTCTCCACCTCGAGGTCGTACCGCGTCTGGAGATTCATCCAGAACCTCTCGCTCGTCCCGAAGAACCGGGAGAGCCTCAGTGCGGTATCCGCCGTAATGCTCCGCTTCCCATGAACGACTTCGTTGATTCGCCGAGCGGGAACGCTGATGCTCTTCGCCAGCCGGTACTGGCTGATCCCCATCGGACCCAAGAACTCCTCTTGGAGAATCTCGCCGGGATGGACAGGAGGAAGCTTCTCGGCCTCCTCACTCATGCGGGCGTCTCCGACTCCTCTCATAGCCACCTCTAACGCAGCGGCTCGATTTTCCCGAGTGGCTCGAGACTTCTTGCCCGCTGCCAGTACGCTCTCAGTTCCTCTTGGTGCAAGGATGCCCACTCGGCAACGAGACCGAGAGCGCGCGGAGGAAGATGACCGGCTATGATGGCGAGGTTATTGATGTCAACGATCGCGCCATCTGAGCCATACTCGGCATGAAAGTGGGGCGGATTATGATCATCAAAATACATCTTGATGATGATCCCGTAGAACCGGCAGATCTCAGGCACCGACTTCCGCGCGAGCCAAGCTCGGGAAGACCTCTTCCGGGGTCTTCCCCGTAAGTGTCAGATAAAGACTATCTGGACAGAGCTCAACCTCGTCATTCCATGCGATCTCCCCGCTTCGCCCGACATGCACCCCTTGAAAGGCTGTGTAGTCGTGCCACAGCGAGAACACACCGCGGCCTGCAAGGTGGGACAAGTCCACCTCCCCCGCAACACCGTCAGCGAAGCGGACCCAGATTCTATAGTCCGACAAAGCCTTGACTTCAACCGCCTCGTGCACTCTTCAGAACCTCCGGAGAGAGTTTACCACCGCCCCGCCCCGGGTGGGGCATGGGACAGTTTGGTGCCGTAACCGAGGGGAGGCCCCCAGCTGCAAAGTTCCAGCGAGCAACGGGCGAAGCCCATTGCGGGCGGGCTGCGTGCGCCAATCCGCGACGTTCCACCACATGCCTGTAGCTCGGTTAAGCACTACCCGCTAAACTCGTGAGTGATTCCCAGGCAGGCTTCCCCCTCAAATAGGAGAGCAACATGATAACCTGGGGCCATCCACTGAAGTAGGGTTTTACCGTCCTCCGCTGCCGATACGCTGTTCGGAGGCCCAACTACAGCGATGATCTCTTCTTTGGTTTGCCAGGGAGCTGACCGAGACTGCCAAATTTTCGCTGGAGGAGATTCCCCGGTGCCCTGACGAGGGCAGAAATTACGGCGAAGAGAATAAGGCCTCCGATAACGGCTATAACGATCTCCATGCCCTGCCCTCCTCACTGAAGCCATAGTACTCGCGCACACTTGTTTGCCCCTCAGCGGCGCAGTCAGGCATCCGCGCAGAGGCCGGGGTTCGGCGGCATTACAGCGCATATGCGGCACCGCTCGTGGTCCCTAATAGTTCCTCAACAACTCGTGACAGTACAACTCGGTACCTTCTATAAATACCTCGTGAACTCCGAACACCTTCTGTTTCTCTACAAACCACGCCACAACACGTTCGAGGTCGGCCCTCTCATAGCTCCGCGCCGCCTCTCTTCGTCGTCCTAGCAGTTGATCGACGCTCAGATTACTGATGACCGCTGCGGTGTAGGTGTACTCGTGCGGCTCGCCAAGATGGGACATGACAGTCGTTTGGTGACGAGCTACCGAGCACGTCTGCGTGTGAACATTCACGTGCCGCAGGAGTAACATGAGATGAATCAGAGGATTTCTTGAATCCTTGGGTTTCCTCGCCCTGCCCGCAAAGCGTGCAGTCCTGTGCTCGCGCGCTACAGCATCACCTATCGAGTAGAACTCGTTAAGACCCCCTCTTATATACGCTTCGTCTCTCCATGCATCCTCGCGTCCGTGAGCGTCGCAGAACAGCATTAGCGCACCCCGAGCCCTGTTCCGAGTCTCGCTGAGTACACGGATCTCATCGAACCGGGCCTCGATTTCTGGATCAAGCCTCGAGAGGATGCCTACCGATTTCATTGCCGGGAGGAGGGAGAAGTCAAAGGCCACTCGTTGATCGGACAACGGTCCCACCTCGGATGTCACCCGTTTCCTCGACGCCGAACGTTATTGCCGCTGAGCGGCGAGGTTGGCCGACTCTGCCTTGCGCTTCGCTACTTCTGCCACCGCTGCCCTTAGGTCCTGGTAACCAATGGGATGTTCACAAATCTTGCAGAGCGTTGGCAAAGTGATCGAGTGTTGGCTTCGTGTCCTCCCGTCTAGCATCGAGGTTGGAAGGACGTAGAAAATCCACTGACTGACGTCTAAGGGCTGGACAGTTTTTTTGTCTTGGTGAGCCAACAGTGCAAACACGTAGACATCTGCTTGCCGTGCCGGGCGCTCTTCCAAACGATTTGTCAAGGGATCCCATACCCTTGTCTTCGGCACGACGAAGGAAATCCGGGAAAAGTTCTCTTGATGCCAACTCTGGAGGTAGGCAGCGGACTTGACCTCGACTTTCACGCCATCCTTTGTCCTGAGGTCGTATGCTGCCCATCCCTCCCGAACGCCTTCAGGGTCTGCATCGAGAGCACGGGCTACGAGGTATTCGGCCACGATTCCCCGTGTCGCGTTGCTCAGGAGATCGGAAGCGCTCCACCGCCAGAAGCTCAGCAGGTCGAAGTCCAGTTCTCGTGCCCCAGCCCTGAAGCGTTCACGGCCAGACTTCCTGGTTATGGGAGGCCGGTTCAGATCAACGGTCATCGCATCGCTACTTGTCGGCCAGCGCTCCTGAGGTTCACCGGCGGCGCCAGCCGTCCGGTGCAGCCGCAGGGTTGAGCGTTCCAACCTAACTCTGCTCACGGATAGTGCCTCTTAATCAGAACCATCGAGCCAGCGAGTCCAAGAAGAAGCAAGCCAGCTTCGCCGAGCACGAGGGCCTGTCGCCAGGACGATTCCGAAAAGAATACCGATGCGGTAGGTGCCCAGCACGGATGGTGCCCTGTGCTTAGCCTTTGCCATTAAGCCTCCTCCTTAGCCGTAGCCGAAGCCCTCAAGCACGCGGAGGTCCAACCCACTTCCACTTCCGGTACTTCTTCTGGGTCGGCGGCAGGGGTTTGTCGCCGCGCTCCATCGTGACTGTCCGTCCGCCCAGGACCTTGCTGCCTTCACGGCTCACCTCCCTATACTCTCCGGGCTTATGGGGGTCCTCTCCTGGTTTTTGAAGGGCCATCGTCACCTCTCCTATAGTGGTCGCCCAACGTTTGGGAGCTCAGCGTGCGCCGGTGGTAGGCCGCCCGAAGTTTCTCGAAGTGATACCGGCCGCATACCATTCTAGCCTAAAACGGCGTCAGGCGTCCGCTGGAGCGACAGGGTTGGGCGCTGCCTGCCCTTGTCACTTTGGGTTCCGTCTTTGGCTGAACCCACTCCGCCCCCACAACTGAATTAATATCATAACCCAGCCTCTGTATCCATGAGGAAGCCACCTCGTTTTTCACGACGAGTTCGGAGCGCATAAGATCCCGCTCCGATTGCCGACAGAAGCACGGCGATTAGAAGAGCGTCGAGCCATGCGTTCGATGCGCGTACGGTTGGCACCAACAGCCTCAAAGCGCTGGCAGCAGGATAGTCAGGGCTCCAACCAAGTTTGGCAAAGAGACGAGTCAGCCCCCACACGATTGCGACCATGCCGTAATAGATTGGGGCCACGATTAGGCTGAACTGGCCGATGTGACCCCAGAACCCACGATGACTGTAAGTGCTTGCGACGTCCGCGAAATTCGCGCCAATCGACAGCAGCGCCGCGACTTCCGAAATCGCTTCCGATTGAGCGACATCGGGTTTCAATGGTGTCGCCGATGCAATGGCCCACGGTATGTACAATAGTATGAGTGCCGGTATATGATAGATCAGAATTACATAGATATGCATGAAAAGCCAAACGACAAGGATCGCCAGGATGTGGAAAGGTCCGACGTGGCCGGGAATTCTTGCCTCCCCGCGACGGCGATGAGCCCACCACATGGCGAAGAAGGTAGTCGTCGCAACCACTGAGAGAAACAATTGAAGGTGAAGATATGAGTAAGGCAAGCCTGAACCCATGACAACTCCTCCCTTCGATCCTCCAGCCGTTGGAACTGGTGGTTCTGACAACCTGTCTCGTGCTCTACTGGACAGCGCCCAACCTCTGCTTCGACGACTCGCCGAAGTCCGAGTTTCGCCGCATAGCCGGCAGCGGACTGCCGCCTATCCTTGGCGGCAACGCAGCCGGGTGCGACCCAACTTCTTGCTCTTAAGCAGCTAACCTCAGCTTACCAGGAAGGGGGCTTAGCGCGGCGAGGGTGTGTCGGCAATGCGTCGGGCGGTTCGAGCGATACTCGGCGGGCGGACGGGCGAATGCGAGGCGGCGGGGCGGGGGGCTCCCGAGCGCAGGGAGGCTGCGCGGGCGGCGGGGCGGCGGTCGGGACGGTCTGCGGGCGCTGGACCGGGAGCGAGCGGGTGCCGGACCTGCGGCTGTCGGCAGTGGCTGGGGGGCGGCGGGGTTTTGGCCTCGGGCAGGCGTACGAGGTGGAGGTGCGGGCGGGGAGGCTGGTGATCCGGGCGGTCTGAGCTTCCGGCCGGCGGCGGTGGACGCCGCGGGCGCGGCGGTGGCCTACTTTCGGACGAAAGGGTGCGACTTTAGGACGGAAAAGGGCGATCTTCGGACGGCGGCGGGCGCCTGAGGGCTTCTCGGCGACCGCCGCGGGTGCCGCGGAGGCACACTTTCGGACCGTTTTGACCGCTTTTCGGACCGAAATGGGAGCTTTTCGGACGGCGGCGAGCGCTGAAGGACCGGCGGTGACCGCTGCAGGCGCTGCGGTGGACTATTTTCGGACGGCGGTGGTCTCTTTTCGGACCGCAGTGGATGCTTTTCGGACCGCGGCGTGATCTTTTCGGACGGCGGCGAGTGCCGCGAGGCCGATGGAAGCGACCGCAGGCGCTGCGGTGGACGCGAACCTTTCGGACGGCGGTGAGCTCCGGAGGACTGGCGGCGACGACCGCGGGCGCCGCGGTGGTCTACTTTCGGACCACGGTGGTCTCCTTTCGGACCGCGATGGATTCTTTTCGGACCGCGGTGCGTTCTTTTCGGACGGCGGCGAGCGCCGCGAGGCCGAGGGAAATGACCGCGGGCGCTGCGGTCGACTCCTTTCGGACGGCGGCGCTTACCTTTCGGACCGCGGCGCGCACCTTTCGGACGGCGGCGGGCACCGCGGGGCCGGCGGCGACGACCGCGGGCGCTGCGGCGGTCCATTTTCGGACGGCGGTGGGAGATTTTCGGACGGCGGCTCGCTCCCGGCGTCTGCCCTGATCCCGGGCGCCCCCGCCCAGATCCCTCGGCTGCGCTCGGGATGACAGTTGGGGCGCTTGGGGCTGGCAGCCAGGCGCGTCCGGTCGGCGGCCTCCGCTAGACTCCTCCCATGCCCGCCACGGCCCTCCGCTTCACCGGTCTCCGCCGGAGGTTCGGGCGGCTGGCGGTGCTGGAGGGGGTTTCGGGGGCGGTGGCGGAGGGGGAGGCGCTGCTTGTCACCGGCCCCAATGGCTCCGGAAAGAGCACGTTGCTGCGCTGTCTCGCCGGCCTCCTCGCCCCGGACGCCGGGACGGTGGAGCTGACCGAGGACGGCCGCCTCCTTGACCCTGCCGGCCGGCGGCGGAGCGTCGGGTACGTCGCCCCGGACCTCGCCTTCTACGAGGAGCTGACGGCGGGCGAGAACCTGGCCTTCTTCTCCCGCCTCCGGGGCGCGCCGCCGGAGCGCGGGCACGACCTCCTCGACCGCCTGGGCCTCCCGGCCGAGCGCCAGGCGGGCGCCCTCTCCTCGGGCATGCGCCAGCGGCTGCGCTGGGTCTGGGCCCTCCTCCACCGCCCGCGCCTGCTGCTCCTCGACGAGCCGTTCCAGAACCTCGACGCCGGCGGCGAGGCGGCGGCGCGTGCCCTCCTCGCCGAGCACCTGGCCGCCGGCGGCTTGGCGGTGGTCGCCAACCCCTCCCTCCTGGAGCTCGGCCGTGCCGCCCCCAGCCTCGCGCTCGGCTGATTGGCTGGCCGAGGCGGCCGCGGTCTTCGCCAAGGAGTGGCGGTGCGAGCTGCGCACCCGCTACGCCCTCAACACCCTCGCCCTCTTCGCGGTCACGACGCTGGTCGTGGTGAGCGCCGGCCTGGGGCCGCTGGGGACCTCGGCGGCCGAGGGCACGCCGGTCCTTCCCGTCCTGCTCTGGCTGATCCTCCTCTTCGCCGCCGCCGCCGGGCTGCCGCGCGGCTTCGTCCAGGAGGAGGAGACGCACACCGCGACCGCCCTGCGCCTCGCCGCCACCCCCTCGGCCCTCTTCTGCGGCAAGCTCCTCTACGGCGCCAGCCTGATGCTGGCCCTGGAGGCGCTGGTGGCGCCGCTCTTCCTCGCCATGGTGCAGCTCGAGGTGGCCGCTCCCGGGCTCTTCGCCGCGACGCTCCTGGCCGGGGGCTACGGCCTGGCCGCCGCCAGCACGCTGATCGCGGCGATGATCGCCCAGGCGCGCGGCCGCTCGGCCCTCTTCGCGGTACTCGCCTTCCCGGTGACCCTGCCGCTGCTGCTGCTGGTCGTCGAGCTGACGCGCAACGCGGTCGCCGGCGAGCCCGCCGGCGGGGCGCTGACCCAACTGCTCCTGTATGATGCGACTGTCACCGTGGCATCGCTGATGCTGTTCCCCGTGGTCTGGAACCCGTGAAATCCCTCGCCCCGGCCCTCAAGCTGCTGCTCTGGGCGTGGATGTGCCTGGTGCTCGCCGGCGCCTTCTTCTACGCGCCGCTCGCCGAGGGCTTCCTCGGCCAGTCGAGCCGCATCCTCTTCTTCCACGTGCCGATGGCCTGGACCGCCTTCGTCGCCTTCCTGGCGGCGGCGGTGTGGAGCGGGCTCTACCTGGCACGCCGCGAGCCGCGGCACGACCGGGCGGCGGCGGCGGCCGTGGAGCTGGGGTTCGTCTTCTGCGTCCTCGCCACGGTCACCGGGGCGATGTGGGCGCGCACCATGTGGGGGGCCTTCTGGAACTGGGACCCGCGGCAGGTCTCGATCGTCCTGGTGCTGATCTTCTACGGCGCCTACCTGGCGCTGCGCGGGGCGGTCGAGGACCGGGAGAAGCGGGCGCGCCTGGGCGCCGTCTACGCCCTCCTCGGCCTGGTCGTCGCCCCCTTCTTCTTCTGGGTGGTGCCGCGCATCACCTTCTCGCTCCACCCCGACTCGATCGTCAACACCCGCGGCACCATAGACATGGAATCGCGCATGCTGCAGGTCTTGTTGGCCTCTTGGGTGGGGTTCAACGCCCTCTTCTTCTGGCTCCACGGCCTGCGCTGCCGCCTCGGCGCGCTCGCCGACAAGCGGCTGGAAGCCTGAAGGGGAGAGAATGGCGAGCGGCGGCATCGGCTGGGTGGTGGCGGTCAACCTGGTGATCTGGACCGGCCTCTTCCTGGTGGTGCTCCGCCTGGACCGCAAGCTGCGCGAGCTGGAGAAAAACCGATGAACCGCAAAGGCCTCTACATGGTGGGCGGCGTGCTGCTCCTGGGCTTCGCCGCCTTCTCGCTCTCCTCCTTCACCAAGAGCGTCACGCCCTACGTCCCCTTCGCCGAGGCGCGCGAGGCGACCCGGCTGGTGCAGGTCGCCGGCGGCCTCGAGAAGGCGAGCAGCCGCTACGACGATGCGGCCGGCACCCTCCACTTCACCCTCGTCGAGCCGGAGACCAAGGCGACGATCCCGGTGCGCTACGACGGGCTCAAGCCGGCCAACTTCGAGGACGCGATCTCGATCGTGGCGATCGGGCACTACGACAAGGCGACCGCGGAGTTCGCGGCCAACCAGCTGCTGGTCAAGTGCCCGAGCAAGTACCAGGGGGCCGAGGTCAAGACCTACTCCTGATGAGCACGCTGTCGCAGCTCTACCTCCCCGGCGCCCTCGCCCTCTGGTGCGCCCTGCTCTTCGGGCTGGCGTCGATCTGGGGGTACTCGCTGGTGCTGCGCGGCGACGCGGCCTCCCTCCCCTTCGCCCGCCGCGCCTACGGCTTCTTCGCCGCCTCGATCGGCACGGCGTCGCTGCTCCTGGCTCTCCTCCTCATCGTCCGCGACTTCCGCATCGAGTACGTGCAGCAGTACTCGGGGCTCGAGCTGCCGATCCACTACCAGTTCGCCGCCTTCTGGGCGGGCCAGAAGGGGAGCTTCCTGATCTGGCTGCTCTGGGGGACGCTCCTGGGGCTCCTCCTCCGCCGCACCGCCGGCCGCGCCGAGGCGAGCGTCATGGGGCTCTACGTCCTGACGCTGCTCGGCCTGCTCTTCATCCTGGTGCGCGAGAACCCCTTCGTCATGCTGCGCGACAGCCCCCTCGACGGCGCGGGGCTCAACCCGCTGCTCCAGGACGACTGGATGGTCATCCACCCGCCGATCATGTTCGTCGGCTACGCCGCCTCCGCCATCCCCTTCGCCTTCGCCATGGCCGCCCTCTGGCGGCGCGACTACGACGGCTGGGCGGCGCGCGCCTTCCCCTGGGCGCTGGGCGGCTTCCTGGTCTTGGGCTGCGCCATCCTGATGGGCGGCTACTGGGCCTACAAGACCCTCGGCTGGGGCGGCTTCTGGGGCTGGGACCCGGTCGAGAACGCCTCGCTCATCCCCTGGGTCTTCGGCACCGCCCTGATCCACGGCCTCTACATGGAACGCACGCGCAAGCGCTTCCGCCGCGCCAACTACCTGCTGGCGACGCTGGTCTACCTCTCGGTCCTCTACGGCACCTTCCTGACCCGCTCGGGCGTCCTCGCCGACTTCTCGGTCCACAGCTTCGTGGACCTCGGCATCTCCGGCTGGCTGGTGGCGTTGATGGGCGGCTTCGCGCTGCTCTCGCTGTACCTCCTGGCGACGCGCTTGCCGAAGGTGCCGACCGAGAAGAACGAGGACCCGGGCCTTTCGCGCGGTACCTTCCTGGTGCTCTCGACGACCACCCTGCTGGTGGCGGCGGCGGTCATCACCTTCGGCACCTCGGCGCCGCTACTGACCCGCGTGATGAAGAACCCCGGGCAGGTGGGGCCGTCGTTCTACAACCAGGTGCTGCTGCCGGTGGCGCTGCTCATCGGCCTCCTGGTGTCGCTGGTGCCGTTCCTGCCCTGGCGCGGCACGACCGGCCGCGAGCTCCTGGTCAAGCTCCTGCCGGCCTCGGTGGTGAGCCTGGTGGTCACCGCCGGCGCCGCGGCGGCCGGGGTGCGCGACGTCATGCACTTCCTCTTCATCTTCCTCGCCGCCCTGGCGCTCGCCACCAACCTCCAGAAGGTGGTGATGAAGGCGCGCAGCGGCGGCATGCGGGCGGCGGGCGGATACCTGGCGCACGTCGGGGTCGGCATCATGCTGCTCGGCTTCCTCGCCTCCTCGGCCTACGACCGGAGCACCAAGGTGACGCTCGAGCAGGGGGTGCCGAAGCAGGTGGACGGCATGACCCTCACCTTCCAGCGCTTCGTGCCGCGCAGCCCCGAGGACACCAAGGAGAAGATGGAGATCCGCGTCGTGCGCGAGGACGGCTCGAGCTACCTCGCCTACCCGCGGCTCTTCGTGAACGACCGCACCAAGCAGATCATGGCGAACCCGCACATCCGCAGTCTGGCGCTCCAGGACCTCTACATCTCGCCGATCGAGTTCGATCCCGGCCAGCCGCGGCTGGAGCTCGAGCGCGGCGCGAGCGGGCGGGTGGCGGGCATCGGCGTGCGCTTCGTCGACTTCGACTTGAACGTCGAGGGCAATGCGCTGGCCGCGATGCAGGCCATGCAGCCGGTGACGGTGGGAGCGGTGCTCGAGGTGACGCGGGACGGCAAGACCGAGCGCGTCCGCCCCCTCTACAAGATGGACCCCAAGAGCGGCCGGGTGGAGACCCCGCCGGCGGCGCTGCCCGGGGGCGGCCAGCTCTTCCTCGCCGGCATCAACGCCTCGACCCGCAAGGTGCAGATCGAGGTGGCCGGCCTGGCCAACCCGGCGCACCTCGCCGTCGACGTCACCCGCAAGCCCCTCATCAAGCTGGTCTGGTACGGCCTCTACGTCGTCCTCGCCGGCGGCGCCCTGGCCACCGCCAACCGCCTGCGCGAGAGCTTCGCCCGCGAGCGGCTGGCGCAGCCCAGCACGCCCGGCACGTAGGCCGGGCGCTACGCTCCTACCGCCAGCCGGTCGGCCAGGGTCGCCGGCAGGCCGGCGGCGCGGATGCGGGCCTGGGCGCGACGGACTTGGTAGGCCACCCGGTACCAGCGCACCACGGCGCGGTCGCTGTCGTAGGTCATGAAGGCGGCGCGCGGGTCGCGGTCGCGCGGCTGGCCGATCGAGCCGGGGTTGACGAGGTAGCGGCGCGCCGGGTCGAGGGCGATCCGCCCGGACGCGCCGCGCAGCGCCCGCACGCCGATGCCGCGCCGCTCGAGGGTGAAGAGCGAGGGGATGTGGGTGTGGCCGAAGAAGGTGACCGGCGCCGCGTGCGCCGAGAAGATCTCGTAGGCGTCGACGTCGGAGAAGACGTAGGCGTCCTCGTCGAGCGGCGAGCCGTGGCAGATGACCAGGCCCGGCGCCACCTCGACCGGCCCCAGCGGCAGCTCCTTGACGAAGCGGAAGTTGGGCCGCGTCAGCCGGCCGGCGGTCCACTGCGCGGCGGCGAGCGCCGCCTGGTTGAAGCCGCCGCCGGTGTCGATGCCGGTCACCACCTTGTCGTGGTTGCCGCGCACCAGCCAGACCTTTCCGGGCAGCGCGCGCACCCCCTCGACCACCTGGTTGGGCGCGGCGCCGTAGCCCACCAGGTCGCCGAGCGCCAGGACGGCGTCGAAGCGCTTCCGCCGCGCGCGGTTGAGCACGGCCTCGAACGCCTCCCAGTTGGCGTGCATGTCGGAGAGGATCAGGTAGCGCATCGGGCTCCGAGCCGCAGCACGATCCGCGCCGCCACCTCCTCGGCCGCTTCCGCCGGCCCCACCTCGACCTCCAGGTCCGCGGCGGCGCGGTAGGCCGGCAGGCGCTGGCGGTAGAGGGCGAGCGCCTGGGTCTCGTCGCGGAAGAGCGGCCGGTCCTCCTTGCTGCCGGCGCCGATGCGGGCGGCCAGGGTGGCGAAGCTCGGGTTGAGCCAGACGGTGATCCCCCGGGCGCGGAGGAGGCGGGCGTTGGCCGGGAAGCAGACGGTGCCGCCGCCGGTGGCGACGACGACCTCGTCGCGCGTCGCCGCCCGCTGCAGCTCCTCCGCCTCCAGGCGCCGGAACTCCGGCTCGCCCAGCATCTCGAAGATCCGGCGCACGCTCATCCCGGCCCGCCGCTCCACCTCCTCGTCGAGGTCCACGAACTCCCGCCCCAGCCGCGCCGCCAGGTGGCGGCCGACCGTCGTCTTGCCGGCCCCCATGAAACCGGTGAGGAAGAGCCGCACGGCGGCGCCTCAGCCGGCCGCGGCCGCGGCCAGCAGGCGCCGGCAGTTGGCGGCCACGTCGCCGCGGCAGACCGCGGAGAGGACCGCCGCCGTGTCCACTCCGGCGGCCAGGACCCGCGCGACGTTACCGGCGTCGATGCCGCCGATCGCCACCAGGGGCTTCGCCGTGCGTGCCCGCGCCGCGGCCAGGAAGGGGAGGCCGACGTCCGGGTCGGGGCGCTCCTTGCCTCGGGTCGGGAAGACCGGCCCCACCGCCACCACGTCAATCGCAGCGTCGTCGTCGGCGGCCGCGAGCTGCGCGCCGTCGTGCGTCGAGAGGCCGATCCAGGGGCCCTCGCCCACCACCTTGCGGGCGGCGGCGGCGGGGAGGTCGGTCTGGCCGAGGTGGACGCCGGCGAAGGGGAAAAGGGCAGCGAGGTCGGCCCGGTCGTCGATCCAGAGCGCCGCGCCGGTGCCCTCCAGGGCGGCGAGGCACTCCTCCGCCAGCCGGTAGAGCTCCGCCCCGCTCGCCCGCTTGGCGCGGAGCTGGATCCAGCGCACGCCGGCCTCGGCCATCGCCCGCACCGCCTCGGGCGGCGGCGTGGGGGCCAGGGCCTCGGCGTCGGCGATGGCGTAGATCGGGCCGGCCAAGGCGCGAAAGCTTTCGCGCCGTGTCCAACCGGCCCCAGGGGTCATGAGGCGGCGCCGCGCCGCCGCTGCCGCTCGGAGAAGCGCTCCATGAAACGGGTGGAGAGCCGGCCGGCGGCGAAGTCGGAGTCGCGCAGGATGCGCTGGTGGAGCGGGATCGTCGTCTTGATCCCCTCGACGACGAAGAAGTCGAGCGCCCGCGCCATCCGCGCCATCGCCTCGGCGCGGCTGCGGTCGTGGACGATCAGCTTGGCGACCAGCGAGTCGTACCAGGGCGGGATGACGTAGTCCTCGTAGCCGTGGGTGTCGACGCGCGTCCCCGGCCCCCCCGGCAGGTGGAAGGTCTTGAGCGGACCGGGCGAGGGGGCGAAAGTGTCGGGGTCCTCGGCGTTGATGCGGCACTCGATGGCGTGGCCGCGCGGCTTCAGGCCGCTCGGCAGCTTGAGCGGCTCGCCGGCGGCGATCTCGATCTGGAGCTTCACCAGATCGATGCCGGTGACCATCTCGGTGACCGGGTGCTCGACCTGGATACGGGTGTTCATCTCCATGAAGTAGAAGCGGCCGTCGCCGTCGAGCAGGAACTCGATGGTGCCGGCGTTCTGGTAGCCGACGTTGGCGCACAGGCGCACCGCCGCCTCCCCCATCCGCTCGCGCAGCTCGGGAGTGAGCGCCAGCGAGGGGGACTCCTCGATGAGCTTCTGGTGGCGGCGCTGGATCGAGCACTCGCGCTCGCCCATGTGGATGACCTTGCCGTGGTGGTCGCCGAAGACCTGGAACTCGATGTGGCGCGGCTCAAGGAGGTACTTCTCGAGGTAGATCGAGCCGTCGCCGAAGGCCTTCTCGGCCTCGTCGCCGGCGGTGGCGAGCTGGCCGGCGAGCTCGGAGGCGGCGCCGACGATCCGCATCCCCCGCCCGCCGCCGCCGGCCGAGGCCTTGAGGATCACCGGGTAGCCCACCTCGGCGGCCAGCCGCTTGGCCTCGTCGAGGTCGGCCAGCGGCTCCTGGCTGCCGGGCAGGACCGGCACGCCGGCCTCGACCGCCGTCTGCCGCGCCTTTGCCTTGTCGCCCATCAGGCGGATCACCTGCGGCTGCGGGCCGATCCAGGTCAGCCGGCACTCCTGCAGGACCTCGGCGAAGTGGGCGTTCTCGGCGAGGAAGCCGTAGCCGGGGTGGACGGCGTCGGCGCCGGTGATCTCGGCGGCGGAGAGGAGGGCGGAGATGTTGAGGTAGCTCTGGTTCGAGGGCGGCGGGCCGATGCACACCTCCTCGTCGGCGTAGGTGACGTGGAGGCTGTCGCGGTCGGCGGTCGAGTAGACCGCCACGGTGCGGATGCCCAGCTCGCGGCAGGCCTGGATGATGCGCAGGGCGATCTCGCCCCGATTCGCGATGAGGATTTTCTTGAACAGGGGAAAACCCCCTTCTTAGCTAGTACGGATCGCGAAGAGGGGCTCGCCGAACTCGACCGCCTGGGCGTTCTGAGGGTAGATCTTGTCGATCACCCCGTCGGCGTCCGACTCGATCTCGTTCATCAGCTTCATCGCCTCGATGATGCAGAGCACCTGCCCCTTCTTGACCCGCGAGCCCACCTCCACGAAGAGGTCGGCGCCGGGCGCCGGGGCGCGGTAGAAGGTGCCGACGATCGGGGAGTTGAGGATGTGGTCGCCCGGCGCGGGGCCGGCGGCGGGCGCGGCGGCGCCGAGGGCGGCCGGCGGCGGCGCGGCGGGGCCCGCGGCGGGAGCGGGGAGGGCGGCCGGGGCCCCCGTGGAGGCGCCCGCGCCGGCGGCGGACGGCGGAGCCGCGCTCGGCGCCGCCCGGCCGTCGATCTTCAGGCGGAAGCCGGAGCGCTCGATCTCGAGCCCCGAGAGCCCTCGCTGCGACACCAGCTCGACGAGCTCTTTGATCTGATCGAAAGTCAGCAACGCTCCCTCCCGGTCGATGCGGCAAACGGCAAACGGCTGGCTAGGCGAGGTCTTCGTCGAGGAGCAGGCGCGCTCTCCGCAGCTCGAAGCGGGCCCGGCCGTAGTTCCCCTCGGGGCCGAGCACCAGCAGCAGATAGTAGCCGCCGGCGAGCGAGCTTACCATCAGGGTCAGCCGGTCCGTGGTGACGGCGAACTGCTGCAGCTCCCCCACCGCCAGCTCGCGGTGGTCGTCGGCGATCGAGCGCACCTGCGCCACCATCTCGGCGGCGAGCACGTCGAGGTCGAGGTCGGCGCTGTAGTTGACCGCCTCGATCGAGATGCCGTCGCGCGCCACCAGGCCGAGCGCCAGCGTGCCTTCGATGCGGTCGGCGATGCGCGACAGGCGCTCAAGGAACATGCCGCGCGCTCCCCCGCCGCAGGCGCTCGAGATAGCGGGTCAGGGCGAAGGCCCGGCGCGCGGCGAGGGTGTCGCCGGCGCCTTTCTCCACTCCCGCGAGGGCCTCCTGGGCGGCCCGGTTGTCCGGCTCGCGGCGGAGCACCTCGGTGAAGATCTCCTGCGCCTCGGCCGCGTGCCCCTGCTCGAGGTAGAGCTGGCCCAGGGTGACCGTGGCGGCCGGCGCGACGGCCGGCGGCGCCTCGACGGGCGGCGCCGCGGGCAGGTCGAGGAAGAAGATCCCTTCGGCGGTCAGGGCCTCCAGATAGCGGCGGCGGCTCTCGGGCGTGTCGAGGCCGGGGAAGGGATCGCCGTTCGGGCTCTCCACCGGCTCCGGCTCCGCCTCTGGCTCGGCCTCCGGCTCGGCCGCGGTGGCCGCCGCCTGCACGGCGGCGGCCGGCTCGGGGACAGGAGGAGCCTCCGCGGCCTTCTCTTCGCCCTCTTCACCCGGAAACAGCAGCTCCGGGGGCGGTAGGGGCCGCGGCGTGAGGTCGAAGACGTCGCCGCCGCGCCGCGTCGCCGGCGGCGCGGGCGCCGGGCCCGGCCGCTCGAGCGCCGCGATCCGCGCCTCCAGCTCCTGCGCCTCGGGATCGCCGCCGTGCAGCAGGCCGTAGCGCTCGAGCCGCTCACGCGCCTGGCGCGCCTCGCCGGCGGCGAGGTGGGCCCGCACCAGGAGCTTGGTGGCCACCGCCTGCGTGGGGTCCTGGCCGACCACCCGCTCGAGCGCCTCGCGCGCCGCCGCCGGCTGCCCCAGCTCGAGGAGGCAGCGCCCCTTGGCGACCAGGGCCGCCAGGTAGCCGGGCTGCTGCCGCAGCCCCTCGTCGAGGAGCCCCAGGGCGTCGGCCAGGCGGCCGTCCCGGCGGTACTCCTCGGCGATCTGCAGAAAGCCCCGCGAAGAGGGCTCGGCACGCCAGCGGTCGCGCAGCTGGTCGAGGCGGTCCGGAGGCGGGCTGGGCGGCAAAGTGCGGCGAGTATAGCAGGCGGTAGTGCGCCCGTATGCGCCTCAGCCGTCGAGGTTTGCGGCGAAGAAGGAGACGTGGCGGGAGGTCCGGGGCAGCCGCCGCGCCAGGGCTCACTCCACGTCGATTACGACCGACCCTGAGACTGGCTCACCGCCGGCTCCGGGAGCGCTGGCGGTCACCCTGACGGAATCCTCCCCTTCCACGTTCTGCTGAGTCAGCGTCAAATCCACGGTCGCGATCCCCGAGGTGTTCGTCAGCTTCAAGGAACCGGGACTGAACTCGCCAGTGTCCGCAGTGAACGTCACCGCGACGTTTGGGACTCCCTCGCCCTGGGCGTTGCTCACCAAGGCCGTGATCGTGACCGTGGACTCCGCGGCGCTTTTGGAAACCGAGGTGGGGTTCGCGCTGAGGAGCACCCTCGCCGCGACGTCGCGAATCGTCACGTCCGTGCTCTTCGCGTCGCTCGCCCCGATGAATGCCGTGACCGTGGCCGTTCCCGCCTGAGTTCCGGCGGTGAGCACCGCTCGGGCGGTACCCTGGTCGTCCGTAGACGGTTGGGGGTTGTCCAGAGTCCCCAGCGTGGTAGTGAGAGTCACCTTCTGGCCGGCCGGCACCGGCGACCCGTCGGCGTTGCGGCCGATCACCGTGATCGTGGAGGTGGCGCCGGTGGTGATGGTGTTGGGGTTCGCGCTCACCAAAACCGTCGGCTTGGTCTCCGGGGTCTCCCCGACCTGGATGTCGATCGTCACGCTGGTGCTGCCGGAGGACGGGGCGGCGGTCGTGGCGGTACCCCCGCCGCCGCTGGTGCCGGTGATGGCGCTCACCTTGGCGATCCCGGGGCGCCCGTCGGCGCGGAAGGTGGCGGTGGCCCGGCCGTCCCGGAACTCCGCCACCGCCGGGGTCACCGTCCCCTTGTCGGCGACGAAGCGGACCTCGGTGCCGTCGTTGAGCGCCCCGCCGGTGGGCTTCCGCCCCTCGACGGTGATCGTCGAGGCGCCGGTCAAGCCGACCTTGGTCGGGCTGGCGCTGATCGTCAGGAAGGACCCCTGGGGGGCCACCGGCGAGGCCTTGTCGCACCCCGCCGCGGCGAGCAGCACGAGGGCCGAAAGGGCGAGGAGCGGGGTGCGGAACTTCAGGGACTTCATGGTCTGGCGAGTATACGGACCGGGTCGCCGGGCCGTCCAGGGACAACTTGGGGGCGGCGCCTCGCGGCCACCGCCCCCGGGATCTGGATGAGCTACAGGAACGCCACGGAGAGCCTGTTTTCTCCGGCGCCGGTCTCCTAGCTCGACTCGCTGTTGTCCGAGGGCCCGCTGCACTGCGGGTCGAGCTCGTCGACGAAGGTGTCGCCGTCGTTGTCGAAGTTATCCGTGCACTGCGTCACCGGCGGCGGCGGCGGCGTCGAGGTGTCGCCGGTGCAGGTGGTGTTCTGCGGCGTCAGGGTGAAGCCGTTGGTCAGGGTCGCGATGCACTGCGCGTTGTCGAGGTTGCGCACCACGATGGTGATCGGCGTCGGGATGTTGCGGGTGCCGCCGGCGATGCCGTCGCCGTTGCCGTCGCACGGCTCGGTGGCGAAGGTGAAGTCCGCCGGGGGCGTCGGCACCCGGATGCCGATCGAGGTCGCCGAGTTGGAGAGGATCTGGGCGGCGCTGCCGCTGGCGCCGCCGAAGAGGACCTGCACGTTGGCGGCGAAGCCCGAGCCGGTGATCGTGGCGAGGGTGCCGACGGTGCCGGAGATCGGGCTGATGCCGAAGATCACCGGCCGCGGCACGGTGTACTGGAAGACGAGCTCGTCCTCGTCGTCGAAGTCGCCGGTCTCGATGTTGACGACTCTCACTCCGCGCGCCTCGATGAAGCCGCTGGCCGGGCACTCGGTGACCAGGACGCCGACGGTGCGGAGGACGATCTCGGTGCCGGTCACCGAGATGATCTGCTGGCCGATGTCGCCGATCGAGACCGCCACCGGCTCGTCGAACCCCTGGCCGGAGATGGTGACGATGGTGCCGCCGGTGGCCGGGCCGACGCCCGGGCCCATGGCGGTGATCAGCACCCGGCTGCCGTAGCGGAAGGCGTCGGGGCGGATGGTGGAGAAGCCGGTCTGGACGTTCTTGACCAGGATGTCCACGTTCTGGTTGACGTTGTCCTGGCCGAAGCCGCGCGCCGGCGGCGTGATGACGACGATCTGGCTCGGGGTCACCGACTCGACCGTCGCCTCGACGCCGCTGAAGCTGTCGGCGGAGGTGCCCTGGCCGAAGAAGACCTGCACCGGCGCCTGGAATCCGGTCCCCAGCAGGGTCACCCGCGTGCCGCCGTCGTTGGTGCCGGAAGCGGGGTTGGCGGAGAAGACCTGCGGCTGCAGGATCGGGCCGCCGCCGAGGGCGAAAGCGAAGCCGCGCGCGAGCGTGTCGGTGGCCTGCCCGGCCTCGTTGAGGTTGATCGTCACCGCCACGTCCACCTGCGCCGACTCGCCGACCCCGGGGTTGACCCCGGCGGCGGCGGCGGAGGGGGTGCGGACGCGGATCTGGGTCGGCGAGACCGAGAGCACCTGGGCGGTGGCGCCGCCGAAGGTGACCCGCACCGGACCGTCGAAGCCGCCGCCGCGGATGATCACTTCCTCGCCGCCGGCCGGGTTCCCGACCCCGGGGCTGAGGCTGGCGACGAAGAAGGTGGCCGCCCCCTCGATGCGCACGTTGGTGGCCCCGACGCTGGACCCCACCCGCGCCTGGACGGTCGCCGTCCCGACGTCGGCGCCGGGGAAGAGGAACGCCTGCGCCTGCCCGCCGATGAGCTGCAGGGTGACGCTCTGCACGCCCGAGCCGACGCTGTTGAAGCTGCCCAGGGTGGTGGTGAGGACGACCTCGGTGAGGTCCGGCGGCGGCTGGCCGGTGTCGCTGCGCACCACCCGCACGGTCACCGCGCTCCCCTCCGAGCCGCCGGCGGTCACCTGCGGCGGATTGGCGGTGACGGTGACGTTGAGCTGCGTCACCGGCGCCGGCGGGATCGGGTTCGTGGGCGGCTGCGTCGGCTCCGTCGGCGAGTCCGACGTGCAGCCCCAGGCGGCCAGCAGGACCGCGGTCAGGGCCAGGGAGCGTGCGAAGCGGGAGCGGTTCATGCTCGGTACTCCTGGGCCGCCCTCAGGGGACGACCTCGATCGTGAAAGACGCCGGCGCCGAGGCGATGTCGTCGCCCGACAGGGTGCGGCCGAAGAAGCGCATGGTGACGTTCAAGGGGATGACGGTCGAGTTGGTCTCGCGGTCGCGGCCGAAATCGGCGAGGTCCGACAGCGGCGGGTTGGCGAGCTGGTTGGCGCGCAGGAAAGGAAGGTTCTCGTAGAGCGTGGTGCCGTTGACCGGCACGATCCCGAAGACCGCCTCGACCAGCGGCGGCGGCACGCGCGTGCCGGTGTCGAGGCGGGAGAAGCGGACCTCGTAGGAGCGGATCTCGATGTCCTGCAGGTCACCGGTGACCCCCGTCGGGTCCTTGGCCACGTTGCGCAGCTCGATCTCTTCGACCGAGAAGGGGCCGGCGGAGGCCGAGACGACGACCGGCAGGCCGTCGAAGTCCGAGACCGAGAGGAGCACGGTCCCCTCGCTGCGGTCGGTCCGCGACCGGCAGGCCGCGAGGATGGCCAGCGGCAGGAGCAGAAGGAGCGTGAGGTTCCGGCGCGAGTTCATCGGCGTACTCCAGGTTAGAGCTTCATCACCCGCGGGGTGATGAAGATGAGCAGCTCTTCGTTCTCGTCACGCCGCGTCCGGTTGCGGAAGAGGTACCCCAGGATCGGGATGTTGGCGAGGCCGGGGATGCGGTCTTCCCCCTCGTCGGAGGTGAGCTTGTAGATGCCGCCGATGACCGTCGTGCCGCCGTCGCGCACGATGACCCGGGTGCTCGCTTCCTTGGTGGAGATCGGGGCGTTGGTCGCCCCCGGCACCACCAGGCCGAGCTGCGGCTCGCGCTTGCGGATGTCGATGTCCATCAGGATCGTCCCCTCGGCGGTGACGTGCGGGGTGACGTCCAGCGACAGGGTGGCGTTGACGAACTGCACGGTGACGGTGTTGTTGGCGATGGTCTGGATGGGGATCTGCAGGCCGCTCTGGATCGAGGCCGCCTGGTTGTTGAGGGTCGCCACCTTGGGTGCCGAGAGGATGTTGATCAGCCCCTCGTTCTCGGCGGCGTCGAGCACCGCGTCGAGGGTGAAGGTGTTGAGGATGTTCCCCAACCGGACGTTGAGCAGACCGCTGGAGCCGCCGGCGCCGAGGTTGACGTCGCCGCCGACCGCGACGTTGTTGGGGAAGACCAGGCCGGTGGTGTTGCCGGTGGCGGCCGAGGCCACGCCGTCGAAGCCCCAGTCGATCCCCAGCGAGCGGGTGAAGCTCTTGGTGGTCTCGACGATCCGCGCCTCGATCATCACCTGCGGCTCGGGGATGTCGAGGTTCTCGATCACCTTGAGCACCGTGTCGAGAAAGGCGGGGAGCTCCTTGATGATCAGGGTGTTGGTGCGCAGGTCGACGATGACGTTGCCGCGCTGCGACAGCAGGCCGCCGGCGGCGCCGGAGCGCAGCACGGCGGCGACCGCCTGGGCGTCGGCGTAGGAGAGGCGCTTGATGACCGTGCGCAGCGGGATCGCCAGGGCGCGGGCCTGCGCCAGGTCCTGGCGGTCGCGCGCCTCCTGGCGCAGCACCGCCACCGGTGCGATGCGCATGACGTTGCCCTCGACCTCGTAGCCCAGGCCGTTGATGCGCAGGATCTGCTCCAGCGCCTGGTCCCAGGGGACGTTCTCCATCTCGGCGGTGACCGTGCCGGCCACCCCGGGCTGGACGATGATGTTGAGCCCCGAGAGCTGGGCGAAGGTGCGCAGCACGTCATTGACCTCGGCGTTGGTCACCTTGAGGTCGATCGGCTCGCCGGAGTAGACCCGCTCGGTCTCCCCCACCGCCTGCGCTGAGAAGGTCTCGGCCGGCGGGCGGGCGGTGACCAGGCCGGGCTCGGACGCCACCGGCGGCTCGATCGCCTCGGGGCGGCGGGTGACCTCGACCTGGGAGGGGCCCCGCGGCGGCGGCGGCGCCGTCGGACGGATCGTCTCGGGCGGGGTGTCCTCCTCCTCGATCTCGACCTGCGGCGCCTGGGCCGCGGCGGTCTGGAAGGGCGCCGGGCGCTCGGGCGGCGCCTCGGCCGGGAAGGCGGACGGCGGCGGCGCCGGCATGGCGGGGCGCGCCAGCGGGATCGCGGCCGGCGTGCCGAAGCGCACGAGCAGCGCGTCGCTGGTGCGCTCGATGCGCGGCACCAAACGGGTCGCCAGGTCGAAGACCACGCGCGACACCGGCCGCGGCAAGGGCTTGAACTGCGCCACGCGCACGCGCTCGACCGGCCCGCCGGAGAGCGGGAGAGTGCTGCGGGAGCTGCGGTTGATCACGCCCGCAAGGTCGATGACGAAGCGGGTCGGCTCGTCGATCAGGAAGGTCGAGTAGGGGAACTCGCCGTCCCCCGAGAGCCGCACCACGGTGTCGCCGTCGCCGGCGCTCAGGGCCTCGATGGCCTCGAGGCGCGTCGCCGCCGCGCCGCGCGGCTCGGGGGCGACGGTGGGGGAATCGGCCGTGCCGGGGAGCCCGGGCTCGGCCGCCATCGCGGCAGCCACCTCGTCGGCGGTCGGCGCGGCGGCGGTCTCCGGGGCCGTACTCTCGGCGGTCTCGCTCTCCTCCGTTACCGGCTCGTAGGTGATAACCGGCGCGGCGGGCTCGACCGGCGGGGCGGACGGCGGCGGCACCGCGGCGACCGTCTCCTCCTCGACCGGCATCAGGCGCAGCTGCAGGCGCGGGCCGTCGGCGGTGACGCCGTGCTCGACCTGCTGGCGGGTGGCCACGACCAGCCGGGTCAGCGGCCGGTTCCCCTCCTGGCCGCGCTCGATCGCGACGCCCTGGACCAGCCCCTCCACGGGCGAGAGGTCGGCGAGGCCGGCGGCGGGGACGGCGTTGGGCAGCTCGAGCACGACGCGCCCCTCGGGGTCGCGGTAGCTGGTCCAGACCACGGGCCCGCTGGCCTCCAGGTTCAAGAACGCCTCGGGCGCGCCCTCGGCGAGGTCGAGCGAGCGGATGGTGATCGGGGCGGTCTCGCCGCCGGCCGGCGGCGCGCCGGTCTCGGCCGCGGCTTCCGCCGTGCCCGCGGCCGGCGCCTCGGCGACCCGCACCGGCTTGCCGGAGGCGCAGCCGACGGCCAGCGCGATGGCCAGCCCGGCGCCCCAGAGGACGCAGGTCCGCCGCCGCCGCTCGGCGCCGCATTCGGGTGTGACGACATTCCCCATGGCACTCGCCTCCCTTTCGGGGCTCGCTTCCCGTTACGCCGGGTTCAGCTTCTTGGTCACCTCGCGGAACGGTTTGAGCGCAGTGGGGTCCTGGACGGTCTGCTTGAAGACCACTGCGTCGCCGCTGATGCTGAGGACCTCTCCGTCGTAGAGCCGGTCCCCTTCCTTGATCAGGTAGCTCTTGGCCTGGTTGGCGGCCTTGACCTGCGCCGCGTAGCCGCGGCCGGTGCGGAAGATGCCGGTCAGGTCGATCTCGTCGATCAGCAGGCCGGGGATCCCCTCCGGCCGCGGGCCCTTGAACTGGGTGCGCTCCGGCCCGGCGAGCAGCGACTTGAAGGGGTCGCGGCGGTTGCCGGGATCGTAGGTGTAGCCCTCGCCCGACAGCACGTCCTCCTCCTCTTCGAGGATCTGCTGGATGCCCTCGGTCGGCGTCGGCTGCGTTTGCTCGCGCGCGCGCTCGGCCGGGGTGGCGCCCGGCGGCGCGGGCGCCTGCCGCGCGGCGCCCGGCGCGGCCAGGAGCGCGAGGCTGGCGAGCCCGGCGAGCAGGGCGGCGACGAGGTGGGCTGGACGGCGCTCGATCGACACGGTCTTCCTCACTGGGCGTCGGGCGGAGCGGCGAGAGCGGCGGCGGCCGGCGAGCCCGGCGCCGGCGCCTCCGCCGTCACCGGCGCGGGCTCTTTGTAGACGAAGGTCTTGGCCTGGAACTCGGCGGTGATCGTGTGCCCCCCCTCGACTTGGGAGAGGCGCGCCTGGCTGGGGTGGGCGGCGACCTTGAGGTCCTCGATGTTGATGATGCGCGAGAAGCGGCCGATCTTGTCGAAGAACAGCGCCAGGTTGTGGTAGGTGCCGTCCACTCCCACCTGGATCGGCCACTCGCTGTAGAAGTCGCGGTCGCTGAGCTGCGCCGGGGTGAAGCGCTTGAGGGTGAAGTTGCCCTGCTCGGTGAGCGAGCGGATCTTCCGCAGCAGGTCGGGGGTGTTGCGCCGGGTCGGCAGGATGCGCAGCAGCTTGTCGAGCTCGAGCTGCAGCCGCCGCACCTCCTCGCGGAACTTGGGCAGGTCGCGCTCGGCCGCCTGCGCCTCCTGGATGCGGTTCTGCAGGTCGGTGAGCGTCGCCTCCTGCGCCGCGATCTCGTCCTTCATCTTGCTCAGCTTGAGGAAGTAGACGCCGCCGAGCAGCAGGCCGCCGGTGATCAGCCCGACGGCCAGGGCGTAGTACCAGGGCTTCCCCTCGAGGCCGGTCTTGAGAGCCATCGCGCCGGCTTCCTAGCTCGCCCCGGCGCCGGGGGCGGCCGCGCCGGCGGGGACGGCGGGAGGGGTCCCGGGGGCGGCCGTGCCGGCGAGCGCCGGCGGCGGCGTGAAGGAGTAGCGCAGGTTGAGGTTGAACTTGTAGACGCCGCCGGTCTGCTCGATGGCCTCCTGCAGCGTCGGCTCCTCGAACTCCGGCACCCGGTCGAGGTTCTCGATGAAGTTGGCGACGGCGTTGGTGTTGAGCGCCCGCCCTTCGAGCTCGATCGTGTCGAGGGTCATGTGCATGCGGTCGAGCCAGAGCAGCTCGGGCAGGGAGCGCGAGATGTGGTCGAGGACCCGCACCGGCCCGCGCTGCGCCAGCTTGAGGTCCTTGATGACGCCGATCTTGCGCTCCAGCTCGGCCTTGTCCGTCTTGTACCCCTCGACCTCCTTGCTGATCGACTCCAGCCGTTTCCACTCGGCCTCGGCGGCCGCGATCTGCTCCTGCTGGGTCTCGATCCGGTTGTCGAGCATCCACCACCAGACGAGCGCCGCGAGCAGGCCGACCAGCAGGCCGCCGACCAGCATGTAGGTGCCGACGTCCCGCCCTTCGAGCAGGGCCGTCGGGCGCGCCTTGCGGACCGCGGCGCGCTTGCCCTCGGCGAGGAGGTTGATCTTGACCACTTAGTCGCCGACCTTGCGGATGCCCAGCCCCACCGCCACCGCCATCATCGGCGCCACCGACTGCAGCCACTGGCCGTCGAAGTCGCTGTCGCGGAAGTGGATCCGCTTGAGGGGGTTCATCACCTCGGTCGGCACCTCGAAGCGCTCGCGCAGCACCTGCAGCAGGTTCGGGGTCAGGGCGCAGCCGCCGGAGACCACCAGCTCGTCGACCGGCCCCTCCGACGAGGTGGCGGAGAAGAAGTCGAAGGTCTTGCGGATCTCGCCCGCCAGCTCGCTCGAGACCGTGTCGAGGACCGGGCGCGCCTCGCCGGCGCCGTAGCGGTCCACCTGCTGGCCGCGCTTGAGCGCCTCGGCCTGGTCGAAAGAGAGGTTGAACTCGCGCTGCAGGGCCTCGGTGAACTGGTTGCCGCCGAAGGAGATGTCGCGCCAGAAGACGGTCGAGCCGCGGGCCAGGATGTTGATGTTGGTGACCGAGGCGCCGGTGTTGATCAGCGCCACCACCTTGCGCGGGTCGAGGTCGTAGTTGACCTCGTAGGCGTTCTGGACGGCGAAGGCGTCGACGTCGACGAGGGCCGGGCTCTTGCCGGTCTGGCTGATCACCGAGACGTAGTCGTTGACCTTGTCGCGCTTGACCGCGACGAGGAGGACCTCCATGGTGTCGCGCCCCGGCTCGCCCTCGGAGAGGACCACGTAGTCGAGGCGGACGTCGTTGATGTCGAAGGGGATGTACTGCTCGGCCTCCCACTGGATCGACTCGGCGAGCTCCTCGGGGGTGACGGCCGGGAGCTGGATCTTCTTGATGATGACCGAGTGGCCGGAGAGGGAGGTGGCGTACTGCGTCCCCTTGACCTTGGTGTGGTCGTTGAGCTTGTGGATGGCGTCGACGACCAGGGAGGAGTCCATGATCGAGCCGTCGACGATGGCCTCCGGGGAGAGCGGCTCGACCCCGAGGCGCTGGAGGTGGAACTCGTTCGGCCGGCGCTCCTTCAGCTCGACCAGCTTGACGGCCGAGCTGCCGATGTCCAGTCCGACAACGCCCTTGGGCCTGGAGAACAGCACGATTCCTCGATGGCTCCCCCGGAAAGGCCAGTGTTCAACGTAACTTAGGTGTGGCTGCTTAAAGCTTCGCTGGAAGCTAGCAGCAACACCTACCGGTGTCAAGACGCGAATGCATCTATGGCTATTTGTTCGCTGGCGCGCACTCTACCTCACGCTCCTGGGGCGAGAAAGGCTTTTGGCGTCAAGTCCTTGCGAAGTGACGGGCGGCGCCGCGCCGCGGTTGCGGGGAGCGGGGCCGATCTGCTATCTTGCCGCGTCCCCTCGCGGGCGCTTCAGGAGAGTCAGGTCATGGCCAAACAGTGCGACATCTGCGGCAAGGGAACGGTTACCGGCCGCAACATCAGCCACGCCCACAACGTCACCTCCCGCACCTGGGAGCCCAACCTCCAGCGGGTGCGCGCGATCATCGACGGCACCGTCCGCCGGGTGCGGGTCTGCACCCGGTGCCTGCGCAGCGGCAAGGTCCAGAAGGCCCCGGTCCGCCGCTGGACCCCCGAGGAGGGGGCGGCAGGCTCGTAGCCTCGACGACAGGAGCAAACCCGTACGCCCGGCCTCCGCGCCGGGCGTTTTTGTTTCCGCACTCCCGGGGGGATAACGCCCGCGAGCCTCGGGATGACCCGCGACGCTCGCCGAGCGGCGCCCAATGGCCTCCAGGAGGCGTGGAACGTCCTCCGGCGGCTTCGGAACCCTTTCCCGGAGCGTGGGAATGGGTTGCGTGGGCCCGGGAATGTGTTGCGGGGGCCGGGGAACAGGTTGCGGAGCGCCGGGAATCCTTTCCGAGCGGCTCGGAGGAGGTTCCGCAGCGCGCGCAACCAGTTCCCGGCGTCGCGCAATCGATTCCCGGCGCCGCGCAGGAGGTTCCGGAGAGCGCGCAGGAGGTTCCGAGGTCCCGGGAGGACATTGGGAGGCTCCACCGGGGCGTCTGAAGGTCGCGCAGGGACATTCCCGGGCTTCCGGCGGGCGTTACGCGACCTTCTCCAGCTCCGCCGCGAGCTCCAGCTCCTCCGGAGTCAGGGCGCGGGCGGTCTTGGCGGTGGTGAGGGTGAGGGTGAGGGTCACGGTGCCGGCGGCGATCTGGACGCCGCTGACGCGCCAATTCGGCAGGGCGGCGAGCAGGCGATCGCTGAGCACCGCGCAACGCGGCCTCGGCCTGGGCGAAGGCACAACGCAGGCTCTCGGTCCGCTTCGCCACCGCCGTCCTCTAAATACTGGCTCGCATAAATACTGGCTCGCAGCGGCAAGCAGCGCTCCGCGCCCGCATAGCCGCGGTGGATTCGCTGGGTCCCGGACTCCTGCCCAAGCCCGGAAGGCCCAACGAAGGACTCAGCCGGCCCAACGAACCGCCCGGCGACCGCCTGAAGAACTGTCGGCCCCGCGCTGAAGGGATGAGGCCCCGCTCTCTGTGTCCTCTCAAGAGGTGGTTGACAGTCGAGTTCCGTATCTACAGACTGTAGATATGGCTACGGCGAAGCTCTTTCAGCATGGCGGCAGCCAAGCGGTGCGGCTGCCCAAGGAGTTCCGCTTCGAGGGCTCGGAAGTGGAAATCGAACGGCGCGGCGGCGAGGTGGTCTTGCGGCCGAAGCCGAAGCCGCGGCTCAAGACGCTCGCGGATGTCGCCCGGTTCATGCGCGAGAACTTCCCCGAGGCGGCGGACTTCCCCGACCGCGAGCAGCCGCTCGAGCCGCAGGTCCGGGACCTGAAGCTCGACTAAGGGCCGACGTGCGCTTCATGCTGGAGACTTCGGTCTGCGTGGAGCTGCTACGCGGCCGCAGCCCGAGCACTCCCCTGCCGGAAGCCTCGGACTGCGTGCTCTCCGTGATCACCTTGGCGGAGCTCGAGGTCGGCATCCGGCGCTCCGCCCGTCCCGCCGTGCAGCGGAAGGCCGTCGACGCCTTCACCGAGCTCTTCGAGGTCGCCCCCTGGGATATCGAGAGCGCCGGCCACTACGGCGAGCTGCGCGTCGATCTCGAGAAGAGGGGCCTCGTCATCGGTCCGCTCGACCTCCTCATCGCCGCCCACGCCCGCCGCCTGGGGGCGACCTTGATCACTGCGAACGCCCGCGAGTTCCGGCGTGTCGCGGGCCTGTCCTGCTTGGAGTGGAACTCCAGGGACGGGTAAGGCAGGCCCAGCTCGCGGCCTGGTAGTGATTACGCCTCTGGCCTGACGTCGACCGTCAACCGGAGCTTGCCCTTGCCGCCGAAGACGCGCTCGAACTGCTCACGCGTCATCCGCAGCTCATACTCCTCCCAATCTACTTCGCCTTGCGGAGCCCCGATGTATTCCGGCGAACGGAAGTCCACCACCACCTCCTCATCCTCCATGAACTCCCACCGTAGGTGCACGTCCTTGTCCTCGCCCGGATCGAGCGTGGCGTAGGCGCGGAGCCGCAGGCGAACTCCCTTCCGGTCCGACTTCTCCCAAATCTGGATCGGCATCATGCGCACGCCATCGACCGAGATCGCGCCGAACTCTCGCGTCTGCCAAAAGTCCCCTTGGCCGGAAAGATCGCCGAGGCGGGTCGTCAGGCGCGCCGGCGACTCCACGCGACTCTCATCCGCCGGCGGCTTGTCCACCTGAACACCCGACTGAGCTTGCGCCGCCACAGCCATCAGAACCGTCAAAAGGATCGCCACACTTACCCCCCTTGCGTGCCAACAGATAAGGACGAACTGACTAGTCGGAAGGAGGCGGCCCTCCTAGTTGAACGCCTCCGCCCGCGTCGTGCCGCCGGTCATTCGGCGGTCGACGCGGAGGACGCCGGCGACGGCGCGGAGCTCGCGGATGAGCTTGTCGAGGTGCTTGCGGTTGCGCAGCTCGACGACGACTTGGATCAGGCCGCGGCCGCCGGTCTCGCGGGTGTCGGCTTCGATCTGGGTGATGTTGCTGTCGGCCTTGGCGATGGCCTCGGTGAGGCGGGCGAGCATCCCCGGCTGGTCGGCGGTCTCGATGGTCAGGGCGATCTGGTAGACGTCGTCCTTCTGCTTCGCCCACTGCACCTCGATCTCGCGCTCCGGGTTGTAGAGCAGGTTCTTGACGTTGCGGCAGTCGAGCGAGTGCACCGAGACGCCGCGGCCGCGGGTGACGTAGCCGACGATCTCCTCGCCCGGCAGCGGGTTGCAGCACTTGGCGAGGTAGGCCAGCATGTCCCCCTGCCCCTTGACCGTGATCGGACCGTCGCCGCCGAAGGGGAGGATGCGCGACACCGCCTGCCGCAGCAGCCCCGGCTTCGGCGCCTCGGACGGCTCCCCCAGCCGCTCCTCCCCCACCACCCGCGCCAGCACCTGCCGCGGCTCCAGCTTGCCGAAGCCGAGCCGCCCGTAGAGGTCGTCCAGCCGGCTCAAGCCCTCGTCTTTGAGGTACTTGGTCATCTCCGGGGTGTCCAGCACCCGGCGCGGGCTCAAGCCGTACTTCTTGAGCTCCTTCTCGAAGACCCGCCGCCCGATCTCGACCGCCCCCTCCTTCTGCTGGGTGTTGAGCCACTGCCGGATCTTGCTCTTGGCGCGCGAGGTGGCGACGAAGTTGAGCCAGTCGCGGGAGGGATTGCGGGAGGGGTTGGTGATGATCTCCACCAAGTCGCCGTTCGACAGCGGGGTGCGCAGCGGCACCAGCTTCCCGTTGACCCGCGCCCCGGCGCAGTGGTGCCCGAGCTCGGTGTGCACCTTGTAGGCGAAGTCGAGCGGGGTGGCGCCGCGGGGGAAGGAGAGCACCTCCCCCTTGGGGGTGAAGGCGTAGACCTCGTCGGGGTAGAGGTCGATCTTGAGAGTCGCCAGGAAGGTGCGCGGGTCCTGCACCTCCTTCTGCCACTCCAGAAGCTGGCGCAGCCAGAGGATGTTGGGGTCGCTCTCGGCGGGCTCGACCTTCCCCTCCTTGTAGCGCCAGTGGGCGGCGATCCCCTCCTCGGCGAAGAGGTCCATCTCGAGGGTGCGGATCTGCACCTCGAAGGGCTGCCCGCGCTCGTCCACCACCGTCGTGTGCAGCGACTGGTAGAGGTTCGGCTTGGGCATCGCGATGTAGTCCTTGAAGCGCCCGGGGATGGGGCGCCAGCCGCCGTGCACGATGCCGAGCGCCGCGTACGTGTCCTTGAGGCTCGGGGTGACGATGCGGAAGGCGAGGTAGTCGTAGAGCTGCGAGATGTCGATGCCCTGCCGCCGCAGCTTCTCGTAGATCGAGTAGTAGCGCTTGACGCGGAAGCTGATCTCGGCCTCGATGCCGTTCTTGCCCAGGGTCTCGGCCAGCTTGTCGCGGATGCGCTGGGTGGCCTGCTGGCCGAGCTTGAGCTTCTCGGCGATCTTGCTGTGCAGCTCGGCGAACTGGTGCGGGTAGAGGTGGTAGAAGGCGAGGTCCTCGAGGTCCCCCTTGACCCGCGCCATCCCCAGGCGGTGGGCGATGGGGGCGTAGATCTCGAGCGTCTCGCGGGAGATCCGCCGCCGCGCCTCGGGTGAGAGGTGGTGGAGCGTCTGCATGTTGTGCAGGCGGTCGGCGAGCTTGACGACGATCACCCGGATGTCCTTGGCCGAGGCCAGGATCATCTTGCGGAAGGTCTCGGCCTGCGCCTCGTCGTGCCGCACGTAGGCGTGGCGGCCGATCTTGGTCACCCCGTCGACCAGCTCGGTGAGCTCAGGCCCGAAGGTGGACTCCAGCACCTCGCGGGTGGTGAGCGTGTCCTCCAGAACGTCGTGGAGGAGCCCGACGGCGACGCAGATCTGGTCGAACTTGAGGTCGGCGAGGAGGAAGGCGACCTGCAGGGGGTGGGTCAGGTAGGGCTCGCCGGACTGCCGCAGCTGGTCCTTGTGCATCTCCGCCGAGAAGTCGTGAACGGCGCGCAGGAAGGGGATGTCCACCTGCCGCTCGTTGGCCTCGAGCCGGGTGAGCACGTCCTCGAAGCGGACGCGCGGGCGCGGCTGCACCGGCGGGGGGACGCTCTTCGTCGCGAGGTTCTTGCCGGCGGCCATGGCGGGCCCCCCGGCGGGAGGCCCTCGGCGGGGGAGGCCCGATTATAGGGCCGCGCGGCGGTCGCGCGGCGGCTGCGAGGCGCGGCGGTTGCGCTTCTCGCCGCCGAAGAGCTGGTCCCAGAGCAGCGCGAAGGGGCTGGCGACGTAGATCGAGGAGTAGGTCCCGACCAGGATGCCGACGAACATGACGAAGGCGAAGCCGCGGATGACGTCGCCCCCCCAGATGAGCAGCGAGCCCACGGCGAGCAGCGTCGAGCCGCCGGTCAGGATCGTCCGCGACAGGGTCTCGTTGATGCTCCGGTTCATGGTCTGGATCATCGGCTCGCGGCGGTTCTTCCGCATGTTCTCGCGGATGCGGTCGAAGATGACGACCGTGTCGTTGACCGAGTAGCCGACGAGGGTCAGGAAGGCGGCGATCGTCGTCAGGTTGAACTCGAAGCCGGCCAGGGCGTAGAGGCCGAGGGTCACCAGCACGTCGTGGATGCAGCCCATCATCGCCCCGACCCCGAAGCGGAGCTCGAAGCGGAACCAGATGTAGACCAGCATGCCGAGCAGCGAGAGGGCGACCGCCAGGAACCCCTTCTGGCGCAGCTCCTCGCCGATCTGCGGCCCGACGTTCTCGACCCCCAGGACCGCGAAGTCGCCGAGCGCCGCGGCCTCGCGCAGCGCCGCGGCGGCGCGCGGCGAGACGCCGGGGATGCGCGCCACCTCCTCCCAGGAGGCGAAGAGGCCGCCCTCGCGGCGCGCCTCGATGATCTGCCGCGCCACCCCCGCGTAGTGCGCCCGCGCCGTCCCGGCCGGAACGCCGTCGGGGTTGCGCGCGGCGAGGAGCTGGGTGAGCCGCTCGACGCCGATGGCGTTGAGATCGGGCTTGCCCGCCGCGTCCGGGCTGAACTCGCGAGTCAGGGCGGCCACCACTCGCTCGCGGCTCCCCTCCTCGGTCCCCTGGAGGATCGGGGTCTTGAGGATGACTGTGTTGTCCGCCTCCTCGCCGAAGCTCTGGACCTGCACCTCGCCCAGGCCGGTCGTCGCCAGCACCGTGCGCAGGCGGTCGACGTCGGGGCGCTGGCGGAACTTCAGGGTGATCTGGGTGCCGCCGGCGAAGTCGATGCCGATGTTCAGCTGGCCGTGGACGAAGATCGAGAAGATGCCGAACGCCACCAGGAGCAGGGAGACCCACACCCAGAACTTCCGGTACTTCATGAAGTCGTAGTTGGTATCGCGAAGGAACTCCATCGTCGGCTCCTAGATGGACAGCTTCTGCAGCCCGTGCTTGCGGGCCAGGACGAGGTCGAACATCCAGCGGCTGACGAAGATGGCGGTGAACATCGAGGCCAGCAGGCCGATCGACAGGGTCACCGCGAAGCCGCGGATCGGGCCGGTGCCGAACTGGAAGAGGAAGAGGGCGGCGATGAGCGTCGTCAGGTTGGAGTCGACGATCGACGACAGCGCCTTCTCGAAGCCGAGCTGGATCGCCGACTTGACCGTCCGCCCGGCGCGCAGCTCCTCGCGGATGCGCTCGAAGATGAGCACGTTGGCGTCCACCGCCATGCCGATCGTCAGGATGATGCCGGCGATGCCGGGCAGCGTCAGCGTGCCGCGGAAGAAGGCGAGGCCGGCGAAGACCAGGAGCACGTTGAGCGCCAGCGCCAGCACCGCGTTGACGCCGGAGAGGTTGTAGACGACGAGGATGTAGAGGACGACCAGGACGGTGCCGATCAAGCCGGCCTTGAGCCCCTTCTCGATGGCGTCGCGGCCGAGCGACGGGCCGACGGTGCGCTCCTCCAGGGTGACGATGCCGGCCGGCAGGGCGCCCGAGCGCAGCACGGTCGAGAGGTCCTCGACCTCCCGCTGCGTGAAGCCCCCCTCGATGACGCCGCTGTCGGTGATGCGGGCGTTGATGACCGGCGCCGAGACCACCTTGCCGTCGAGGATGATGGCCAGGCCGCGGCCGATGTTGTCGCCGGTGGCGCGGCCGAAGAGCTCGGAGCCGCTGGCCGAGACGGTGAAGTTGACCACCGGCTCGTTCATCTGGCCGAGGCCGGGGCGGGCGTTCTTCAGGTCGCGGCCGGTGATGACCCGCTGCTTGCGCACCGCGTAGAAGCGCTGGCCGGTCAGGCGCCCCTGCTCGTCGCGCTCGTCGCGCGGCAGGATCTCCAGGTTCTCCGGCAGGCGGCCGCCGAGCTGGGCGAGGACCGCCTCGCGGCTGTCGAAGCCGGCGCCGCCTTCGCGCGGCAGCTCGGTCAGGCGGAACTCGAGGAAGGCGGTGTTCTTGATCAGGCGGCGCACGCGGTCGGGGTCGTCGACGCCGGGGAGCTGCACCAGGATGCGCTCGTTGCCGATCTCGGCGATCACCGGCTCGGCGACGCCGAACTGGTTGATGCGGTTGTCGATAGTCGTCTTGGCCTGGGTCACCGCCAGCCGGCGGATCGCGGCGCGGTTCTCCGGGGTCATCGCGAAGACCAGCCGGTCGCCCTGCCGCTGCCAGCTCCAGCCGGGGAGGAAGTCGGCGGCGACCTTGGCGATGACCTCGTCGGAGGTCGGCGGCACGCCGCGCACCTCGAAGCGGTCGTCGCCGGTGCGCTGGGTAGCGAGAGAGGTCTGGCCCTCCTCGGCGGCCTGCTGGACGAGCCGCTCCATGTCGCCGTCGGTCTCGGCGCGCAGGGCGTCCTCGCTCTTGACCTGGAGCACCAGGTGCATGCCGCCGCGCAGGTCGAGTCCCAGGTTGATCTTCTCCTTGGGCGGATAGACGGCGAAGATCGACGCGGCGACGATCACCAGGATCAGCACGCCGCGCCAGACGAGACTGCGGTTCATGAGCTCACCTCTTCCTTACGCTCCTCGAGGCCGGCGATCGCCGACTTGGCCACCCGCAGGCGGACGTTGTCGGCCACCTTGAGCAGGATGACGTTGCCCTCGATGCCGGCGATCTCGCCGTAGATGCCGCCGTTGGTGACGACCTTGTCACCGCGCTTCAGCGCCTCGACCGTCTGCTGCAGCGCGCGCTGCTTCTTGCGCATCGGCGCCACCAGCAGGAGGTAGAAGATCGCGAAGATCGCGATCATCGGCACCAGCCCCAGCCAGGGGCTCTGCGCCGGGGGCGACCCCTGGAAGGCCAGGGGGGAGACGAGAAGGTCGTATACGTTCATCGAGACGCTCCCACCGGGTGCGGCGAACCGTAAGTCCCTGATTCAGAGGGGAGGAGCAGCGACCGGTCGGCCAGCGCGATAGCCTGCCGGAGGTCCCGCATAAAGTCAAGGTAAAAGCGCAGGTTGTGGAGGGTCGAAAGCACCGCCGCGGTCAGCTCGCCGGCGCGCGTCAGGTGGTGGAGGAAGGCGCGCGAGACGCGCGCGCAGGTCGGGCAGGCGCAGCCGGGATCGGGGGGGCGCGGGTCGTCGCGAAAGGCGGCGTTGCCGATCTTGAGCGGCCCCTCGCGCGTGAAGAGGACGCCGTGGCGGGCGTTGCGCGCCGGCAGCACGCAGTCGAAGAGGTCCACCCCCTGGGCGACGGCGTGGCGGATGTCGTCGGGGTAGCCGACGCCCATGAGATACCGCGGCTTGCCGGCGGGCAGGAGCGGCGCCGTCCACTCGACGACCGCCCGCCGCTCGGCGGCCGGCTCGCCGACCGCGACGCCGCCGATGGCGTAGCCCGCGAAGTCGAGCGCCGCAAGCTCCTCCGCCGCGCGCTCGCGCAGGTCGCGGAAGACGCTTCCCTGGACGATGCCGAAGAGCGCGCCGCTCCCCCGCCGCGGCGCCTCCCGCGCCCGCCGCGCCCAGGCGAGGGTGCGCCGCCAGGCGCCGTCCGCCAGCTCGCGCTCGACCGGCCAGGGCGGGCACTCGTCGAGCACCATCGCCACGTCCACGCCCAACCGGTCCTGCAGCTCGACCACGCCCTCGGGCGTGAAGCGGACGAGCGCGCCGTCGAGGTGGCTGCGGAAGGTGACGCCGTCCGCGTCCACCTGGCGCAGGGCGGCGAGGCTGAAGACCTGGTAGCCGCCGCTGTCGGTGAGGATCGGGCGGTCCCAGCCGCAGAAGGCGTGCAGGCCGCCCAGGCGCTCGATCGTCTCGACGCCGGGGCGGAGCGCCAAGTGGTAGAGATTGGCGAGGAGGACCTCGGCGCCGGCGGCTTCCAGCTCCTGCGGCGCCACCCCCTTGACCGCCCCGAGGGTGCCCACCGGCATGAAGGCGGGGGTCTCCACCACGCCGTGCGCGGTGGTCAGGCGCCCGCGGCGCGCCGCGCCGCAAGTGGCGAGGACCTCGAAAGTCAGCCCTTGGACTCCCGCCCCACCTCGATCGTCCGCACCTGCACGCCCTTGGGCAGCTTGAGCACGAAGCGCTCGGGCGGGATCTCGGCGTTGATCTTGACGTCGCGGAACTCGTACTCGGTGACGTCGCCGTCGGCCTCGACGTAGCGCAGCCGCACCGGCAGGTAGGTGGAGTCGTCGATCCAGATCTCCATCTGCTTGATGCGCTTCTTGATGCGCGCGAAGCGCGGGTCGAGGCGGAGCTTGAACGGGTTGCCGCGCTTGCCCGGGGTGGTGAGGTAGACGGTGAAGTACTCCTTGAGCTGGTCCATCGAGCCCTTGGCGCCGAGGTACTCGAAGACCCGGTTCGAGTAGCGGCCGACCTTCAGCTTGTCGGCGCGGTTGAGGTCGCGGTACCAGGTCGTCATCTGGTCGCCCTGGATGACGATCGAGATCGGGTTCGGCGAGGTGTACTCCCAGCGCACCCGGTCGGGCGCGGCGTAGGAGAAGGTGCCCTGCGATTCCTCGGGCTGGAGGAGCATCGAGCTCTCCTGGCGCTGGACGAACCGCGCCTCGAGGGTGCGCAGCTTCTTCTGCTCGAGCTTGACGCGGTCGATCAGCGTCTTGAGGCGCTGGTCGGCCGGGAGCCCGGGGGCGCGCGGATCGGGGATCGTCTTCCCGCCCTGCGCCGCGGCGGGCGACAGGATCGCGAGCAGCGCGAGCAGCGCCAGAGCGGGGGCGGAAGACAGCGAGTGGAGACGTCTCATGGCGTGGGGGCTCCTGCGGACGGAACGGGCATCGTACCGCAGGGCGCCGCGCGTTGACAGCCCAGGGGGCGGGTGTTACCTTCGCCGACCGATTTTCGCGGAACCGGAGGGCAGCGATGGCGATGGCTGAGCTGAAGCTGGGAAACAAGTTCGAGTGCTTCCGTTGCGGCACCAAGTTCTACGACTTGGGCAAGTCGAGCGCCCTCTGCCCGAAGTGCGGCGCCGACCAGAAGGACGCGGCGCACCAGGAGTCGGCGGCCGCCACCCAGGCGGCGCGGCGGAAGAAAAAGGTGGAGGTGGTGCGCGTCCCGGTCGAGGAGGAGGAGGAGAGCACCGAGACCATGGAGGTCCTGGAGGCCGAGCTCGAAGGGGCCGACCTCGGCACGCCCGTCGTCGAAGAGGCGGAAGAGGAGGAGGTCGACGACGAGGAGTGAGGAGCCGGAGGGCGACGCCGGCCTCGCCGCCTTCGGGCTGGGAGGCAACGAGGGGCCGGTCGAAGACACCCTCCGCCGCGCCCTCGCCCGCCTCGCCGCGACGCTCGGGCCGCTGACCGTCGCCCCGCTCTACCGCACCGCCGCCGTCGTCCCCGCCGGCGGCGCGCCGCAACCCGACTTCCTCAACACCGCCGTCCTCGCCCGCACCGCGCTGCCGCCCGCCGCGCTCCTGGCGATCGCCAAGGCCCTCGAGCGCGCGGCGGGCCGGCGCGCCGGCCCGCGCCACACCGCGCGGCCGCTCGACGTCGACCTCCTCCTCTGCGGCGCCGCGCTCTCCGCCTCTCCCGAGCTCGTGCTCCCCCATCCGCGCCTGCGCGAGCGGCGCTTCGCGCTGGCGCCGCTGGCGGCGATCGCGCCGGAGCTGGCGGTGCCGCCCGACGGCGCGCGCGTGGCCGAGCTGCTGGCACGCCTGCCGCCCGGGGAGCGGGTGGAGCGGGTGGGGACCTGGACGGGGGAAAGCTGGCGGCCGGAGTGAGCGTCCTCGACCCGCTCCTCCTGGCCCTCCTCCTGGCGGCGCTCGGCGCGCACGCCATGGCGCCCTGGAGCGCGGCCGGCGATCCGGCGGCGCGCGAGCGCTGGCGTCTGGTCGCGCTGCCGCTGCTTCTCGGCGGCGCGCTCGCCGCGCTCCTCCATGCCCGCCTCCACCCCGACGCCGCGCTCGCCGCCGGCCTCCTGCCGCTCCTCGCCGGGCGGGGCGGACGGGCCCTCGCGGTGCTCCTCCCGGCGCTCCTGGCGGTGGATCTCCTCGCGCTCCTCGGCTGGCGGCGGCTGCCGCCGGCGGCCTGGCGCATCCAGGGCGTCTTCGGCGCGGCGCTCCTCGCTGCCGCCTGCTGGACCGGCGAGCTGCTGCGGGTGGGAGAAGGGCCGGCCGGCGGTGTCGCCGCGGTAGCGCTCGCCGCGGCCGCGCGCCTGCTCGTCGCGCTCGGCGCCGGCGAGATCGCGGTGCCGCACCGCCCGCTCGCCGCGCCCGCCGCCGGCGCGGCGGTGGCGCTCTACACCTGGCTCCTGCCGCCTGAAGTGAGCGGTCCGCTCTGGGCGGCGGGGAGCGTTTTCACACAGGCCGCGGCGGCGGTGCTCTTCGCCGCCGCGCCGTTCCTGCCGCGGCGCTTCCGCGTCCCGGCGCTCGCCGGCGCGACGCTCCTCGCCGCCGTCGTCCTGGCGCAGGCGATGGCGGTCTCGCAGGCCGTCTCCGCCCAGCCGCTGCCGCCGCTGCCGGCGCTGCCGGTGCCCTGAGGCGCGGCCCTAGCGGCGCAGCAGGACCGCCACCCAGACGGTGCGCGGGCGGCCGGCCACCTCGCCGTGGGCGACGCCGAGGCCGAGGCGGCGGTAGCCCGCCTCGCGCAGGTCGGGCGTCGGCTCCAGGGCGAAGGTGGCCGCGACCGCGTCGGTCGCCGAGGCGGCGTCGAGCACGATGCTGCTGCCGAGCGAGGCCATCTTCGGCTCGATGCGCCCCTTGCCGACGCCCCAGTACGTGTCGCGCTCGACGCCGCGATAGCTGCCGATGCCCGCCTGCGCCGCCTGCACGCGGTCGGCGAGGCGCTCGATCGACTCCGGCGCATCGCCGCGCCGCAGGGCGGCGAGCAGGGCGTCGGCGTGCTCCTGCGCCGGCCGGTCGAGCGCCGGATCGTGCTGCAGCGGCAGGAGGCCCAGTTCGGTCCGGATCGAGTTGACCCGCGCCAGGTACTCCGCCCGCGCCGGCGCGCGGTCGGCGAGCCTGGCGTCCAACGCGCTGGCCGCCGCTTCGCCCGCCGCGCGTCCCAGGACCAGGGCGTAGGTGACCTGCTCGCCGCGCGCGGCGATGCCGACGCCGAGGTGGCGCGCTTCGGGGTGGAAGAGGCTCCCGGCGTTCTTCTCCCGCTCCGCGTCCCAGCCCGCGACGAGCTCTTCGGCGGTGCGGGCGAGCGGGGCCTGCGCCAGCTTCTCGCCGACCAGCGCCGCGAGATAGCCGGCCTCGTTCACCCACTGGTCCACGTTGCCGCCGGTTGGGCTGGTGAAGCCGAAGTAGCCCTGCGCGGCCATGTCGTCGGCGTGGCGCTGGGCCACCTGGTCGAGGGCGGGATCGGGCGCCAGGGGCGCCAGCCCGGTCGCGGCGCGGGCCGCGCTGAGCAGGGCGGCGAAGCGGGCGCGCAGCTCTTCGACCGGCAAGGCCGCGGGCGCGGTGGGCGCCTCGACCGGCGCCGCGGCGGGAGGGGTGAGCGTGATCTCGGTCGGCGCCTCCGGCGGCGTGGCCATGAGGAGGACGAGCAGGGCGAGCATTCCTAACCTCCGTGCTGCTGCAGCAGCGCGCGGGCGTCCTCGCGCACCTTTTCGACCTCGACGGCGCGGTCGGCGGGCGGCGGCGCCTGGACCAGTCGGCGGAGGATGGCGACGGCCTCGGCCTTCTTCGCCGGCTGGTGCTCGAGCAGCGCCTCGGCGAGGAAGAGCTGGTTGTACGGCTCCTCGGGGCCCAGCGCCACCGCCCGCCGCAGGTGCGCGACCGCCTTCTCGCGGTCCACCCAGCCGGTGACCAGCGGCACCTTCGGCGCCAGCGCGTGGAGGCGGCCGAGAACGCGGTGGCCGCCGCCGGCCTCGTGCCGCTCGTCGAGCGCGACGACGATCTCCGCGTAGCGGCGCACCTTGTCGCCCACCCCCTGGCGCGCCGCGGCGAGGCGGCCGAAGGCGTCCCCCCAGAGCCCCCAGTGGACCGCCGCCCAGAGATGGAGGTCGGCGGCGCCGGCGGTGCCGGCGAGCGCGTGGGCCGCGGCGGCCGGCGTCATCTTGTCGAGGCGCGCACGCCCTCCCGACGGGACGGCGAGGCGGTCGAGCCCGGCCTCGGCGATCTCGCGGCCGCGCTCGAAGGCGCGGCGCCGGGCGTCGCGGTCGGGGGCGGCGTGCTCGCCGCGAAAGTGGAGGGCCTGGAGCAGGCGCGAGCGGGCGGCGACGTCGCCGGGACGGGCCGCCACCGCCCGCTCGTAGGCGGCGACGGCCTGCTCGATCGCCGCTGGCTGGGCGCGGCTGCCGCGGTGCCCCTGGGCGCGGCGGGTCCACGCCGCCGCGCCGCTCGCCATCGCCGCGTCGAAGTCGTCGGCGGCGGCCGGAGCGGCGATCGCGAGGAGCAGGGCGGCGGCTACGGCGGTGCGACGCACGGCCGCGGATTGTCTCACGCTCCTGGCATGTCGCCTGCTATGTTGGAGGTCCATGAGCGAGGTCCCGAGCGCCGGCACCCGCCTCCCGCTGTTCCCGCTGCCCGACGTCGTCCACTTCCCGCGCACGCACCTGCGGCTGCACATCGAGGAGCCGCGCTACCGCCGCCTGCTGCGCGAGCTGGTGGACGGCGACGAGGAGTCGCGGCGCGTCGGGATCGTGCTGCTCAAGCCGCCGCAGGGCCGGGTGGCGAGCGACCCGCCGGAGATCTTCCCCGGCGGCACCGCGGGGCGCCTCGAGGACGTCGAGTTCCTCGCCAACGGCCGCATCAACGTCCTGCTCTACGGCGAGTTCCGCTTCCAGGTCACCGCCGAGGCCGGAGGGGAGCCGGTGCGGCACGGCGTGGTGCGCCCGGTCTTCGATCCCCCGCTCAACGAGGAGGACGCCGGGCTTCAGGTGGTGCGCGGCGCCGTCCTCTCGCTCGCCCACTCCCTCGCCGAGGACCTCGGCGAGAGCTTCCCGCTCAGTGGCGAGGAGCTCGAAGACATGGCCGGCCGCTGCGGCTTCGAGGAGACGGTCAACCGCATCGCCGTCGAGCTCGACCTGCCGGTGCTGCGCAAGCTCCACCTGCTGACCGAGGCCGTCCCCGAGCGCGCCTTGACACTCCTCGCCATCCTCCGCGGCCGCCGCCAGGTCGTCGACCTCCTCAGCCCCTACCGGCACCTGGCCGGCAAGTCCGACCAGAACTGATTCTCGGCCGGTCAACGGTCGGCGACCGCAATCCGCTTAATGGAACGGATCTCTTTGCTGAGCACCTCTGGCATCAGGCGGGACGAGCTTCTGGATTCCTTGGAGGCCGTTACCGAGTCGCCAGTGCCACTCAGCTGTCAGTAAAAACTCGGAGCGATTCCGATGCTGGGCGGAACTCCTGTTGGTTTCGGTTGTAAGATCGCGGCTGTGTCGTAGAAGACCACGCCCTGGCGCCAAAGAAAGCCAAATCCAGGATCCGCTTCAACGAAAGCCGAATTTGTCGGCAACCAACCCTTCTTGACGCCTTCGTACACCAACAACCAGTTCTCGTCGTACAAAGACTCTCTCTTTGCCAGTGCAACCCAACTCTGTTTATCGAGGGGGTCCTCAAGCAACCCTAAGCTCTCCGCATGCAGTGCTAATAAGGTAACAGCAGGGTCCGTCATCTTTTCGAGCGCGCGAACCGCCGACCTCGATATCCTCAGGTCCAAGGTCATGAGACTCCATAAAGCCCAAGAGACCTCATTGCCATGGCCCAGCAGGCCATGGTATTCAATGATGCCGTTCAGCGTCCGCAGAAAAGCGCCCCGCTCAAGTCCGAAGTTGTTCTCTAGATGTGGAAGCAAAGTCGTCATCGCGCCCTGAATCGTGGCAGGCTCAACCGTCATGCACTGCAGGAGAAGGTTCTGGTAGAGGCGCCAATTCTGCAGCTCGACTCGTTGATTCTTCAGTCTGCCCATTAAGTAGCGCAGTACCGGTGCCTCTGGCTGCTTCTGCGCATAGGCGAACGCCTCATCGAACAGTGCAACAAGATCCGTGGCTTGAGCCGGCACTGCTGCTCGAATCCTTCGGGAGCGGAGATCAGATACCCAAGGGAGTTCGATGCGGCAAGGGAGCGTCTGAAGCGAGGTCTTTAGCGCATTTAGCTCCAACTCGAAGCCCGCTAAGAGTTGTTGGAGTTGCGCAATGGCAGCCTGAGCTTCCTCGTGGTTCCTTGCGGCAATTTCATACTCGTCGACGTAGCGGAGAAACTGTACATGAGGAAACTGCGCCGAGAGCTGCCTGTCTACATCCGCCAGTAGGGTCTCGGCGATTACGAGGGAGATGTCGGGGCCGATAGGAATGCCGATAGTCTGGCCGGCCGACATCAATCGAAGAGCTCTATCCAATCGATTGCCTAGGAGCGAGTAGTCACGTTGCTTCTTCTTCGCAAGAGCCTTGCCGTGCAAAGCCCACGGCACGCTATGAGTATAGATGGAGGCATAGAATCTAGCGATATCGGTGGAAACTAATACGCGCGCTCCGGCTCGTGCGGCGGCCTTGTAAGGAACTAGATCACCCTGGCGAGGAACCAGCGGGAGAAAGCATCGTGCGCCCTTACTATGAAGGACTGGTCGGCTCCTGGTAAATGGAGACCCCATCGCCGCCGCCTCCAGGGTCGCCCAATGACTCGCGACCTCATCGCATGCCTGCGGGAAGAGGATTGGGTTCGGTATCGACAGTTGCCGGCGAAGCGGTCCGCTGCGGACCAGGCTGTGCTTGGCGGGCGACGCTGTGGTTCGAGTCGAAGTAAAGGGACCTGGTCTGGAATTCCATAGGCGCGACACGATCAGTCCGTAGCGGCGCGTGGAAAAGGTAGGAGGAAGCTCTCGCGGGAAGTACCCAGTAGTAAGCAGTCTCCGGAGGATCGTACGAGCGGTCACTGGCATGCAGGTGCCGCCTCGTGTGGCTGTCTATAGGCTGAACCCATCCGTGTTGGCATGTATCTCCGGCCTTTGACCAGTAGCGAAGTCCCGTTCCTCGGCCGCAGTGGCTAGTGTAACAACAGCGCCACCTGTGGAGCGGTGTCGATGGCAGCCGGGCGGTGCAGCCGCTACGCTCCATCCACGAGCTTCGCCTGACTTACCTTGTCCGCGCCGCCGTGCGCAGCCACCACGCCATGAACTCGGCGCCATGCACTTGGCCGGGGCGAGGCGTGCAAGCGCTCAGGACTGGTGGGACGGCGGCCTCGACGTACCCGATGAGCGGCGACGACTTTGAGCCGGACGGCGATCAGGCCGAAGGACTGCGGCGCCACCTCTGCCCAACACCGGTCACCCGGATCCCCGGCGCGTGTAGGCAAGTCTCATGATCTAAGGCACTTGCGGGGCGAGAAGTCGCTTCCTAGGGCACCTCGGGGAAATACCGCGGCGGCCGGGGGAGATGCCGCGGGCGTTCCGGGAAATGCCGCGGCGGCGGCGATACACATTTTTCCGGCGGCGGTACACACCACGGCGTTTGCGGATAATGCCGCGGGCGTTGCGGGACATGCTGCAGCGGGCGGGGGAAATCCGCCGGGCGCCGCGGGATTCGCCGCGGCGGCCGCGGAAGCGCTCCCGGCACTCCCTCGACCGGCCTCTGCGGCAGCCCGCCGCCCCGGTAGACTCCCCGCGTGCTCTCCCTCCGCGATCCGGTCCACGGCTTCGTGCGCGCCGATCCGCTGGAGGCGGCGCTGGTGGGGAGCCGCGCGGTGCAGCGGCTGCGCTCGATCCACCAGCTCGGCCTGACCTTCCTCGTCTTCCCCGGCGCCGAGCACAGCCGCTTCAGCCACGTCCTCGGCGCCATGCATCTCGCCGGGCGGGTCTACGACGCGCTCGCCGCCAAGGGGGAGGGACTGCTGCCCGCCGCCCGCGACGCGCGCGAGCGCCGCCTGGTGCGCGCCGCCGCTCTCCTCCACGACCTCGGCCACGCCCCGTTCAGCCACTCCGCCGAGGAGCTCTTCGAGCACGGGCTCGACCACGAGGCGATGACGCTGCGCCTCCTCGCGCTGCCCGAGATGGAGGAGATCTTCGCGCGGCACGGCCGCGGCCTGGCGACCGCCGACGTCGCCCGCCTGCTCGCCGGCGGCGAGGGACCGGTCGAGCGCCTGCTCGCGCAGGTCGTCTCCGGCGAGATGGACGTCGACAAGATGGATTACCTGCTGCGCGACAGCCTCTACTGCGGCGTCCGCTACGGCAGCTACGACCTGGAGCGCCTGCTTGACACGCTGATCCCGGTCGAGGACCCGGCGAGCGGCGAGTGGGGGATCGGCCTCGAGGAGGGCGGCGTCCACGCGGTCGAGGCGCTGGTCATGGCGCGCTACTACATGTTTACGCAGGTGTACTTCAACCTGACCGGCAAAGCGCTGGAGCTCCACCTGACCGCCTGGCTCGCCGAGGAGGGGGTGCGCTGGCCGGCCGACCCCGAGCGCTTCCTCGCCGAGGACGACGTCGCGGTGCTCTGGCGGATGCGCCGCTCCGGCTCGGTGCACGCGCGCGCCGTCGTCGAGCGCGACGCCTTCCCGCTCGCCTTCGAGACCCGCGAGCACCTGGCGCCGGAGGAGAAGGCCCGCTTCGAGGCGCTGCTGCCGGAGCTGCGCGAGCGCTTCGGCGCCGGCAACCTGCTGGTCTCGAACTCCGCCAAGGACTCCCACCGGCTCGGCGAGAGCCGCGTCCTGGTGCGCCGCTTCGACGGCGCGCTCGAGCCGCTGGAGGAGGCCTCGCAGTTCATCCGCCACCTGGCGCGCATCGACCGCTACCGCGTCTACACGCCGCAGCCGCTCTGCCACCGGGTGCGCGAGGCGGTGCGCGAGCTGTGGGAGCGGCCGGCCGCGGTCGGCTGAGGGTCGTCCAAGCTGCTGAATCCGGCGACTTGAACGAGGGTGCCGAGCGGTGCCTGTAAACCGCTGATTCCAAGATCTTTAAGTGGGTCGTTGACAACCTCCCACCGCGGCATGAGAATTGCCGCTCCGAGAGCCAGTGCTTTCCGCTGAATCGAGCCCGCCCGCTCGTGGCGGGCCAGCGGTCTTTGAAGCCCTTCCCCGTCGAAGGGCCCCATGTCTTCAGAGGAACGGATACGGAAAGGAGCACGAATGAAACCGACCAGAACCTGCCTCGTGCTGGCCGGCGTGCTGCTGGCGGCGCTTCCTGCCTTCGGGCAGGGGCTCCCCACGGCGACGCTGCGCGGCCGGGTCACCACCGCGGAGGACGCGGCGCTCCCCGGCGCCACGGTGACGGTCTCGTCGCCTTCGCTGCAGGGGACTCGCTCGACCACCTCGGAGGAGAACGGCTCGTACATCATCCCCCTGCTGCCGCCGGGGGACTACAGCATCACCTTCGAGATGCAGGGCTTCGCCAACGCCGAGAAGACGGTCAAGCTGTCGGCGGCGCAGACCACGACGCTCGACCAGGAGATGGTGCTCGAAGGGGTGACCGAGGAGATCGTCGTCACCGGCAGCTACGAGACCATCTCGGCCGGCGGCCAGGCCTCGACCACCTACAACTACAAAGAGGTGATCGAGAAGCTGCCGGTCAACCGTGACATCCGCGACGCGGTGCTGCTGACCGCGGGCGTGTCGTCCACCGGCCCGCGCGCCGGCGCCTCGCGCGACAGCGGCATCTCGGTCTCGGGCGCCCAGTCGCACGAGAACCTGTTCCTGGTCAACGGCGTGGTCGTCACCGAGAACCTGCGCGGCCAGCCCTTCGACCTCTTCATCGAGGACTCGATCGAGGAGACCACCACCTCGACCTCGTCGGTCTCGGCCGAGTACGGGCGCTTCGCCGGCGGCGTGATCAACACGATCACCAAGTCGGGGGGCAACGAGCTGCACGGCTCGTTCCGCAGCAACCTGACCAACGACGACTGGGTTTCGAGCAGCAACCCGCTCCACCCGGAGCGCACGGACGAGCTCAACAAGACCTACGAGGCCACGCTCGGCGGCTGGCTCTGGCGCGACAAGGCCTGGTACTTCCTCGCCGGCCGCGACCTCGAGCGGGTGCTGACGCGGACCACCGGCCAGGTCAACGTGCGCAGCCCGACCAACGCTCTGGTCACCACCCCCGGCATCCCCTTCCCCGAGGGGCGCGACCAGCGGCGCTACGAAGGCAAGCTCACGCTCTCGCCCTTCCAGGGCCACCGGCTGACCGCCTCCTACCTCGAGATCGAGGACTCCGAGGCCGGCAACCGCTTCATCACCAACGTCCTCGACCTCGCGAGCCTGAACAACCGCGAGACGCCGCAGGAGCTGCGCGCCCTCAACTACAACGGCGTCATCACCGAGAACTTCTTCATCGAGGCGCAGTACTCGGAGCGCGAGTTCACCTTCATCGGCTCCGGCTCACGCTTCACCGACCGGATCCTGGGGACGCTGTTCGTCGACGTGCCCACGGCGGCGCGCTGGCACAGCCCGACCTTCTGCGGCGTCTGCCGGCCGGAGGAGCGGGACAACGAGAACCTGCTGGCCAAGGCGTCCTACTTCCTGACCACCGAGACGCTCGGCTCGCACGACCTGGTCCTCGGCTACGACACCTTCAGCGACATCCGCGCCGCCGACAACCATCAGTCGGGGAGCGACTTCCGCATCCTGCTCTCCAACACGATCCTCGCCAACGGCCAGCTCTTCCCGACCTTCGTCCCGCGGCCGAACCCCCCGGCGCCCGCCGGCGGCACGATCATCCAGTTCAACCCGATCCTGGTCTCCAGCCAGGGCACCGACTTCACCACCAACTCGATCTTCCTCAACGACCGCTGGCGGCTCAACGACCGCTGGAGCTTCAACCTCGGCGTGCGCTTCGACGAGAACGACGGCGTCAACGGCGCCGGGCAGGAAGTGGCGAGCGACAGCAAGGTCAGCCCCCGCCTGGGCCTCACCTGGGACCCCAAGGGCGACGGCGACTGGCTGTTCAACGCCAGCTACGGCCACTACGTCGCGGCGCTCGCCAACACGCAGGGCGACTCCACCTCGCTCGGCGGCAACCCGGCGGCGTTCACCTTCTGGTACCGCGGCCCGGCGATCAACGTGCCGGGAAGCGGCCAGCCGCTGATCCCGGCCGACACGGCGCTGCAGATGCTGTGGGACTGGTTCGACTCGGTCGGCAACGTCAACACGACCGATCCGCTGGTCATCCGCACGGTCGACATCCCGGGCGGCACCACGATCATCGGCGGCGGCTCGCTCGACTCGCCGCACACCATCGAGTACTCGGTCGGCGCCACCAAGCGGCTGGGCGGCAAGGGGCTCGTCCGCGCCGACCTCGTCCACCGCGACGCGCAGGACTTCTACGTCGGCCGCATCGACCTGCAGACCGGCAGAGTCATCACGCCGGCCGGCAGGCCGGCGAACCTCGAGGTCGTCGAGAACAATGACGACGTCCTCGAGCGCAAGTACGACGGCCTCCACACCCAGTTCCAGTACCGCTTCACCGACAAGCTCAACATCGGCGGCGTCTATACGCTGTCGCACGCCGAGGGGAACTGGGAAGGGGAGATCGGCACCTCCGGCCCGATCCGCTCCGACGCGCTGGCCTTCCCCGAGTACAAGCAGGCCAGCTGGAACATCCCGCACGGCGACCTGTCGATCGACCAGCGGCACCGCCTGCGCCTCTTCGGCACCTACGACGTCTTCCGCACCGAGCGCCACTCGCTCAACGTCGGGCTGCTGCAGACCTACAGCTCCGGCTCGCCTTACGGCGCTGCGGCGAACATCCCGGCCACCTTCCGCACCAACCCGGGCTACGCCATCGCGCCGGCGACGGTGGCCTACTTCTTCACCGACCGCGACGAGTTCCACACCGACGACATCACCAGCACGAACCTGTCGCTGAACTACGGCTTCACCTTCGGGGCCTTCGGCAAGGAAGTGGAGATCTTCCTGCAGCCCGAGGTCCTCAACGTGTTGGACGACGACGGCTCGGAGATCGTCAACCAGACGGTGCTCACCGCGGCCAACGCCGGCAGCGGCCTGACGGCGTTCAACCCCTTCACCACGCAGCCCGTCGAGGGCGTGCACTGGCGGAAGGGAGCGAACTTCGGCAAGTCCACCAACGAGCTCGACCTGCAGGTGCCCCGTACCTACCGCATCTCGGTGGGGTTCCGCTTCTAGACTCCAGCCTGCCGTCGTCCACCTGGGCCCCGGTCTCGAGACCGGGGCCTTTGTTTTTCAGGCGACGACGGCGGCGGCGAGCCGCTCGAGGGCTTCCCGCCAGCGGCGGCGGTAGGCCTCCCAGACGGTCAGGCAGGCCGAGAGCGGCAGGCGCTCGAAGCCTTGATGGAGGACGTCCAGCTCGCAGCCGCCGGCCGCGGGATGGAACTGCAGCGTGACGCGCGTCGGCGCCGGCCAGCCGGCCTCCTCCCAGGCGAGAACGACGCGATCGGACGGGGCGGTCTCGAGGGTGCGGCGGCTCTCGCCCGCCGCAGCAGGGAGCCAGCGCTCGAGGCGCTCGGGCTCGACGAGCCATGCCCACGCCTCGCCGCAGGGCAGAGGCAGGCGCTGCCGGCGGCGGAGCTGGACGCCGGGGATGTCCCCCTGGCGGATCGCCTCCATCGGGCTCAGGCGGCGTGCGGGCGGCGCTTGCCGAAAAGGTCCGCGAGCGCCGCCTCGATCCGCGGAAAGCGGAACGCGTAGCCGAGCTCGAGCAGGCGCTTGGAGACCGCCCGCTGGCCGGTAAGGAGCATGTCCGCCATCTCGCCGAGCGCCAGCCGGAGCGCCGGCGCCGGCGCTGGCAGGAAGCTCGGCCGCCCCATCACCCGCCCGGCGGCGCGCGCGAACTCCCGGTTGCTGACCGGCTCGGGCGCCGTCAGGTTGAAGGGGCCGAGCGCCTCGTCCCGCTCGAGCAGGTGGTGGATCGCCCCGACCTCGTCGGCGAGGTGGATCCAGGAGAGCGGCTGGCGTCCGCTCCCCACCGGCCCGCCAGCGAAGAGCTTGAAGGGGAGGAGCATCTTGGGCAGCGCGCCGCCCCCGCGCGCCAGGACGACGCCGCTGCGGATGACCGGCCGCCGCACCCCGAGCGCCTCGGCTTCGGCGGTCGCGGCCTCCCAGTCGACGCAGACGCGGGCGAGGAAGTCGTCGCCGGCCGGCGCGCTCTCGTCCACCGGCTCGTCGCCGCGCGGGCCGTAGTAGCCGACCGCGGAGGCCTGCACCAGGACCGCCGGCCGCGGCTCGGCCGCGCGGATCGCCGCCAGGACCGCCTCGCCCGAGCGCACGCGGCTGTCGCGGATGCGCCGCTTCCGCTCCGCCGTCCAGCGGCCGGCGCCGATGTTCTCGCCCGCCAGGTGGACGATCGCGCCGGCACCGCTCGCCAGGTGCGCCCAGCCTTCGGCGGTGCGGCCGTCCCAGCCGGCGGCGGTGACGCCGGGTGGCAGGCCGCCGGCCTTGGCCGGATCGCGCGTCAGCACCACGACCTCGTGCCCGGAGCCCGCGAGGTCGCGCGCCAGCGCCGAGCCGATGAGCCCCGTCCCGCCCGTGACGATGATCCGCATGGAGCCTCCTAGACCGCCGCCAGCTCTTCTTCCAGCAGCTGCCGCTGGTGGAGGTCGGCGTAGAGGCCGCCCTGAGCGAGCAGCTGCTGGTGGCTGCCGCGCTCGACGATCCGCCCGCGCTCGAGGACCAGGATCTGGTCGGCGTCCTTGACCGTCGAGATGCGGTGCGAGACGAGGAAGACCGTCCGCCCCTGGAAGACGCGGCGCAGGTTGCGCAGGATGCGCTCCTCGGTCTGCGTGTCCACCGCCGAGAGGCAGTCGTCGAGCAGCAGCAGGCGCGGCTGGACGAGGAGCGCGCGCGCCAGCGCCACGCGCTGCTTCTGGCCGCCCGACAGCGTCAGCCCGCGCTCCCCCACCAGCGTGTCGAGGCCGGCCGGGAAGTCGGCGAGGTCGGGGCCGAGGCCGGCCAGCTCGGCGGCCTCCAGCACCTCCTCGGCCGTCGCCTCAGGCCGCCCGAAGGCGATGTTGTCGCGCACCGAGGCCGAGAAGAGGAAGGTCTCCTGCGGCACCATGCCGATGGCGCCGCGCAGGCGCGCCAGCGGCAGGCGGCGGATGTCGGCGCCGTCGATGAAGAGGCTCCCCGGCGGCGGGTCGAGGAGCCGCGGCAGGAGCGCCAGGAGCGTGCTCTTGCCCGAGCCGGTGCGGCCGACGAGCGCCACCCGCTCGCCCGGCGCCACCCGCAGGTCGATGCCCGCGAGAGCCGGCGGCAGGCCCTCGCCGTAGCTGAAGTGGAGGTCGAGGAAGCGGACGGCGCCGTCGATGGCGCCGGGATCGACCAGCGGCTCCTCGTCCTTGATCGCCGGCTCGGCCTCCAGCACCTCGCGGATGCGCCCCAGCGAGGCGCTGCCGCGCTGCGCCAGGTTCGCCACCCAGCCGATCGCGATCATCGGCCAGATCAGCTTGCCCAAGAAGAAGTTGAAGGTCACGTACTCGCCCAGCGTCAGCGCGCCGCGCGTCACCAGTATTCCGCCGTACCAGAGCACCGCCACGAAGCCGACGCCGACCAGGCCCTGGATCGCCGGGTGGAAGGCGGCCGACCAGGCGATGAGCTGGCGGTTGCGCTCGACGTACTCCTCGTTGGCGCGGGCGAAGTCGGCCTCCTCGGCCCGCTCGCGGGCATAGGCGCGCACCACGCGCACGCCCGCCAGGCTCTCCTGCACGCGCGCCGAGAGGTCGGAGAAGCGCCCTTGCACCTGCTCGAACGTCGAGTGGATGCGCTCGCCGAAGACCTTGGTGACGACGGCGAGGAGCGGCATGGCGAGGAGCGCCACCAGCGTCAGCCGCCAGTTGATGCGGGTCATGAAGAAGAGCGCGCCGGTGGCGGTGAAGAGCGTGTTGGCGGCGTACATGATCGCCGGGCCGCAGAGCATGCGCACCGCCTGCAGGTCGTTGGTGGCGCGCGCCATGAGGTCGCCGGTCGGGTGCTCCTGGAAGTAGGCCGGCGCCTGCCGCTCGAGGCTCGTGAAATAGAGGTTGCGGAGGTCGTACTCGACGTCGCGGCTCATCGTCACCAGGAGCATCCGCTGCGCGTAGCTGAAGACCCCCTGGAGGGCCGAGACGAGGAGCAGCAGGCCGGCGTAGCGCAGGAGGGCCTGGCGCGTGACCTCGACGCGCAGGGTGTCCACCGCGCCACCGACGAGGAGCGGCGTCACCAGCCCGAGCGCCGCCGCGAAGAGGATGGCGCAGAGCCCGGCGGCGAGCTTCAGGCGGTAGCGGCGGAAGAACGGGAGGAGGTAGGCGAGGCGCCGGTAGAGCGGGGCGTCCACGGGGTGGTGAGGTTATCAGGCGACGACGGCCGCGGCGCCCTCCGGATGGAGGGGCGCCGCGGGCGCGGCGAGCGTCGCTTCCAGCCGCAGGATCGGCCGTCCCTCGGCGGCGTACTTCGCTTCGTAGTTGGTGCGCGGGCCCTCCGGCCAGGCCTCGAGGCGGCGCGCGGTCAGGCCCGGCACGCCGGCCAGGATCGCGGCGACGCACTCGCCGTACTCCAGGAAGTCGGTGGCGAAGGCGAGGGTGCCGCCGGAGGCGAGGAGCCCGAGCACGAGGTCGACGGTCGCCGGGTCGAAGAGGCGGCGCTTCTGGTGCCGCTCCTTGGGCCAGGGATCGGGGAAGTAGACGTGGACGGCGGCGGCAAAGCCGGCGGGCAGCACCGCCGCCAGCAGGTAGAGCGCCTCGCCGCGCAGCGCCAGCCAGTTGGTGAGGCCGCGGCGGCGGGCGCGCGCCGCGAAGAGCTGCTGGTACTTGGCGGCCACCTCGACGCCGAGGAAGCGGCGCTCGGGCGCCTCGGTCGCGCGGCGCAGGAGGTAGCGGCCCTTGCCGAAGCCGAGCTCTACCTCCCAGGGGCCGGCGCCGGGGACGAGGGCGTCGAGAGGCAGCGGAGCGGGGAGGGAGGCGAGGGGGCGGTCCCCGGCGGGGAGCGCGACGTGGACGGGGACCATGGCGGGCGTGCGGCGCGCGTCAGAGGAGGTCGTCGCGGCCGCGCGCCGCCAGCTCGGCGACGATCCGCCGCACCTCCTGCGAGCGCTCCTTGGGCAGCACCAGCACTGCGTCGGCGGTGCGCACCACGACGAGATCGCGCACTCCGAGGACCGCCACCGTCCCGGCGTCGGCGAGCAGCAGGTTGCCTGCGGCGTCGAGCGCCACGGCGTCGCCGCGGGCGGCGTTGCCGGCGGCGTCCGGCGGCAGCACCTCGGCGAGCGCCTCCCAGGAGCCGAGGTCGCTCCAGCCGCAGTCGAGCGGCAGGGTGCCGAGGTCGTCGAGCTTCTCCATCAGCGCGTAGTCGATCGAGATCGCCGGCAGGCGCGGGTAGAGCTCGGCGGCACGCGCCGGGGCGGCGGCGATCTCGGCCACGCCGGCGGCGAGCTCGGGCTGGTGGCGCGCCAGCAGCTCGAGCAGCGTGGCGCCGCGGAAGACGAACATGCCGGCGTTCCAGAGATGGTTGCCCGAGCGGACGAACTGCTCGGCGGTCTCCGGCGGCGGCTTTTCGACGAAGCGGACGACGCGGCGGAGCTCCGGGTCGCCGGTGAGCGGCTCGCCGAGCTCAAGGTGGCCGAAGCCGGGCTCGACGCGGTAGGGCTTGACGCCCAGCGTCATGACGCGGTCGTCGCGCTCGACGACCGCCGCCGCGCGGGCGAGGACGTCGCGGAAGGCGGCGGGGTCGGCGATCCGATGATCGGAGGGAAGGACGGCGACGACGCCCTGCCGCGCTTCGGCTGGCATCGAGGCCACCGACCAGGCGATGGCCGGCGCCGTGTTGCGGCCCACCGGCTCCTCCAGCACCTGTTCGGGAGGAACTTCAGGGAGCTGGCGCCGCACCGCGTCGCCCAGCTCGCGCGTGGTACAGACCCAGAGATCGGCCGGCGCGGCGAGCGGCGCCAGGCGCGCCGCCGTCTCCTGGAGGAGCGAGCGCTCGCCGTCGAGGGCCAGGAGCTGCTTGGGGCGGGCGCGCCGCGACAGGGGCCAGAAGCGGGTGCCGCTGCCGCCGGCCAGGATCAGCGCGCGCATGCGGGGCCGGAGTATAGCTACAGGGGTGTAACGGCGACCGGCCGTGACGGCCCAGTGACATCCCGGTGGGCGGAGCGCTCCTCCGCCTACCGGTCTTCCCTCCTCCCGGCCTGGCGGGGTACAATCCCTGCGCCCCATTTCCACAGACTCTTCCCCGGGAGGACCGAATGCACCACCGTAGCGCCCCACTCGTGCGCCTGGCGCGCCTGATTGTGCCCGCCGTCCTGCTCCTGCTGGCGGCGCTTCCCGCCGCCGCCGCGACCGACCTCTACTTCACCGAGTACATCGAGGGCAGCTCCAACAACAAGGCGCTCGAGATCTACAACGACACCGGCTCCACGGTGAACCTCGCGGCCGGCGGCTACAACATCCAGATGTTCTTCAACGGCAGCGCCGTCGCCGGCCTGACGATCAACCTCACCGGCACCAGCCTCGCCGACGACGACGTCTACGTCATCGCCCAGGCCGCGGCCGGGCCCGCGATCATCGCCGTGGCCGACCAGACCCAGGGCTCCGGCTGGTTCAACGGGGACGACGCCGTCGTGCTGCGCAAGGGGACGACGATCCTCGACGTCATCGGCCAGATCGGCTTCGACCCGGGGACCGAGTGGGGAACGGGGGTCACCTCGACCGCCGACAACACCCTTCGGCGCAAGACCACGGTCACCGGCGGCGACACCAACGGCACCAACGTCTTCGACCCGTCCATCGAGTGGAACGGCTTTGCGACCGACACCTTCGACGGGCTCGGCTGCTACCCGGGCGACGCGGTCGGCTCCTGCGTCGTCGTGCCCCCTCCGACGGAGAAGGAGATCTGGGAGATCCAGGGCAACGGCCTCGCCTCGCCCTACGTCGGGCAGACGATCCTGACCGAGAACAACGTCGTCACCTCGGTCGTCTTCAACGGCTTCTTCATCCAGGACCCGACCCCCGACGCCGATCCCGAGACCTCGAACGGCATCTTCGTCTTCACCAGCTCGGCCCCGACGGTCGAGACCGGCGATCTGGTGGACGTCACGGCCAAGGTCTCCGAGTTCTTCAACATGACCGAGATGGACGGCACCGTCACGGTCGCCGAGCTCTCGCACGGCAACCCGCTGCCCGCCCCGGTCCTCTTCAGCCCCACCGTCCCCTCGCCCAGCCAGCCGCAGCCGGCGACCGAGATGGAGCGCTTCGAAGGGATGCTGGTGCGGGTCGAGAACGGCACCGTCTCCGGCCCGACCAACCAGTTCGGCGAGGCCTCCGTCGTCGCCTCGGCGACGCGCCCCTTCCGCGAGCCCGGCATCCTCTACCCGGGCGAGCCGCTGCTGCCGGTCTGGGACGGCAACCCCGAGATCTTCGAGATCGACACCGACTTCTTCGGCGACCTGCAGATGGCGGCCGGCGCGATCGTCGTCGAGGCCGAGGGGCCGCTCGCCTTCTCCTTCAGCGACTACCAGATCTGGCCGACGGAGCTGAGCGTGGTGGGCACCATCACGCCGGCCCCGGTGCGGGCGCGGGAGGCGGGCGAGCTGACGGTGGGGAGCCAGAACCTCTTCCGCCTCTTCGATCTCACGGAGGACCCGAGCTGCGCGGACGTCACGCCCACGCCGGCCGCGTTCGCCAGCCGCCTGAACAAGTTCTCGCTCCAGATCCGTGACGTGCTCGGCTCCCCGGATGTCCTGGCGGTCTCCGAGATCGAGAACCTCGGCACCCTCCAGACGCTGGCGGCGAAGCTCAACACCGACGACCCGAGCCTCAACTACACCGCCTACCTCGAGGAGGGGGACGACGTCGGCTGCATCGACGTCGGCTTCCTGGTCCGCGACACGGTGGACGTCGACTCGGTGACGCAGTTCGGCAAGGGCGACACCTTCGTCTTCAACAGCCAGACCTTCCTCCTCAACGACCGGCCGCCGCTGGTGCTGGAAGGCTCTTACACCGCCAACGGCGCGGCGTTCCCGCTGACGGTCATCGCCGTCCATCAGCGCTCGCTCGGCGGCATCGAGGACCCGGCGGACGGCCCGCGGGTGCGCGAGAAGCGACACCAGCAGGCGCTGCGCCTGTCGCAGTTCATCCAGACCCTCCAGACCGCCACGCCGGGCCTGCGCCTGATCGCCATCGGCGACTTCAACGCCTTCGAGTTCACCGACGGCTACGTGGACGTCATGGGGCAGGTGACCGGCAACCCCGACCCGGCCGGGGCGATGATCCCCGCCACCGACGAGGTCAACCCCGACCTGACGAACCAGACCTTCTCCGAGACGCCCGACCAGCGCTACTCCTTCGTCTTCGACGGCAGCGCCCAGGCGCTCGACCACGGCGTCACCTCGCAGGGGCTGGACGACTTCATGCGCGGCGCCGAGCACTCGCGCGGCAACGCCGACGCGCCCTTCTCCTTCGACTCCGACGCCTCGACGCCGCTGCGCTCGGCGGACCACGACGGCCTCGTGCTCTTCGTGATGAGCGACTTCGACGCCGACGGCGACCCCGACGACGCCGACAACTGCCCGACGACGCCCAATCCGGACCAGGCCGACGCCGACGGCGACGGGGTGGGCGACGCCTGCGACAACTGCCCGACGACCCCCAACCCCGACCAGGCGGACGCCGACGGCGACGGCCTGGCCGACGCCTGCGACGACGCGTGCCTGGGCACGGCCATCCCCGAGACGGCGCCCTCCGCCGGCCTCAAGCCGAACCACTGGGTGCTGCTCGATGGCGACACCACGTTCGACACCCCGGGCGGCTCGCCGACGCCCTTCACCCTGCAGCAGACCGCCGGCTGCTCCTGCGAGCAGATCATCGCCGCGCTGGGCCTCGGCAAGGGGCACGGCAAGCACGGCTGCTCGACCGGCGCGCTGGAGGACTGGATCGAGTCGCTGGGCGAGTAGGGAGCGGGAAAACGCAGGGGCGCCGCTCGCGAGAGAGCGGCGCCCCTGAGGTCCAGCTACGGCAGGTACGTCACTTCCAGCACCGGCCGGTTGCTCGCGGTGCCGTTGTCGCCCGAGTAGAAGCCCAGGTAGTCGTTACCCGTGTCGTCGTTGTCGTCGAGCGTGAAGTAGACGCGGAACTGGGTGGTGCCGGTCTTGTTGATCGCCGCCAGACCGGCAGCGTTCAAGGCGCCTTCCGAGAGCGCGCCGTTGACCGTGGGATTGGTCATCGTGGCCACCCCGGTGGCGGTGGCCGCGGCCTGGAAGTCGCCCGCCGCGAGCGTCGTCGAGCCGCCGAAGGCGCCGGTGACGATGTCGGCCAGGCAGCTGCCGTGGGTGCTGAAGGGGTTGGTGCCCGTCAGGCTGCCGCGCCGCAGGCGCACGGTGGCCGACTGGATCGTCGCGCCGTCGGGGAGCGACGAGGTGTCGAAGGAGACGACCCCCTTCTGCTGCCGGTCCTGGTTGGTGTCGCCGACGCGGATGGCGTTGGCGTTGGTGTCGTTGCTGTCGGCGCTGCCGCCGACGTTGGTGTTCTCGCCGGACTCGACGACGTAGCCGTCGTGGGTGCTCACCGAGGTGAAGGTCTCGGTCACCGGCTGGGGCTCGCCGGTGGTGCAGGTCTCGAGCGCGACGTCGTCCACCCAGAAGCTGGTGGAGAGCGAGACGTCGTTGACGGCGCGGAAGGCGATGCGCACCGTCTGCCCCGCCCACGGCGTCAGGTCGAGGTTCTCGGCCTGCTGCCAGAGCGCCTCCAGCCAGCCGTCGTTGCGGTTGTCGAGGACCGCGAGGACGACCCCGGCGGTGGTGCGGATCTCGGTGCGGAAGGAGTCCCAGCCGAAGCCGGAGCTGCCCTCGTTGGTCGTCATGTACCAGAAGTACGTCAGCTCGGCCTTCTTGGCGTCGGAGGGGATGGCGACGTCGCGCGTCGCCTCGTGCGTGGAGTTGATCGTGCTGCCGAGCCGGATCGAGAAGCTGCCGTGCCCGGCCGCCGGGGCGGCCACCCGCGCCGCGCCGCCGGTCAGGGTCCAGCCGTCGTTGCCGCTCTCGAAGCCCCAGCTCGTGGTGCCGCAGTTGATCGGGTCGTACTCCGCCGCCGCGGTCGTGTAGACCAGGGCGTAGGCCTGCGGGTCCTCGGGCACCGCGGTGCCGGTCACCCGCACCGTCCAGGTCCCCTCCGCCGGGTTCTCGACCAGCACCTGCTCCTGGTTGTCGAGGTCGTTGGCGCCGGTCGTGGCCGGCAGCTCGGGGTTGCCCGGGTCGAGCACCCAGGCCTCGTGGACGGTCGAGTCCGGGGCCACCAGCTCGAGGGTCAGGTCGTTGACCGGTGCGACGGCGGCGAAGGCGGCGGCCGCGAAGTCGTCCCAGGCCAGAGTGGCCTTGAGCACGGCGGTGCCGGCGGGGACGTCGAAGGAGTAGGTGTCCACGTCGGTGTCGTTGACCGCGTCGGTGCCCCAGACGACGGGCCCGGCGCCGCCCAGGGCGCCGGTGCCGGCGCGCAGGAGGTCCACCGCCGCCTGCGCGTCGACGCCGCCGTAGCCGTGGACGTAGTCGGGCCCGTCGTGGCCGAGCTCCTTGGCGGTGTGCACCAGCCAGGCCTTGACCAGGGCCGGCAACGGCCGGTCGTTCGCCCCGCCGTGCCCCTCCGTCCGCCAGTCCTCGGTCAGCAGGCTGACGAGGCCGGCGACCGCGGGGGTGGACATCGAGGTGCCGCAGAACAGGCCGTAGGCGGAGTTGGAGGTGTTGAACGAGGAGTAGACGGCGGTCTCGCCGGTCACCCGTCCGCTCTCGCAGCCGGGGGCCGAGACCACCGGCTTCATGCGCCCATCGTCGCACGGCCCCCAGGAGCTGAAGGAGGTCATCGACGAGCCGTCGGAGTTGAGGGCGCCGATGTGGATCGGGTTCTTGGCGCAGGAGGGCTCGGCGGTGGTGTGGAAGTTCGAGCCGCAGCGGCCGCGCGGCGTGCCGCCGGTGCGCTCGTTGCCGTTGGCCCAGGTCATCGTGACCGCGCTGCCGACGGCGGCGTTGTCGCCGCGCACGATGCCGTCGAGCAGGGCCGCGGAGACGCCGTAGTCCCCTTCGCGCTCGCAGGGGTAGCCGTTGGAGGCCGTGTTGCTGCCGATCGAGTTGGTGCCGAGGTCGGCGTCGTGGGTGTTGCGGGCGAGATCGTAGTCGTCCTCGATGTCGCCGGCGTTGTCCCAGAAGAGCATCGTGCCGAGGGTCTGCTCGTAGCCGGCCGAGAGGATCGAGACGCCGGGGGCGACGCCGCGGCCGCGCCCGCCGGAGCTGCCGCTGCCGTCGCCGGCCGCGGTGCCGGCGACGTGGGTCGGGTGGTCGGCGGACGGCTCGGCGTCGAGGAGCGTCACCCGACTGCCGGTCCCGGGGTTGAAGGTCTCATGGGTGGCGCGCGCCGTGCCGCCGTCGAAGACGAAGAGGCGGACGCCGGTGCCGTCGAGGCTATAGGGCGGGTTGTTGACCTGGTCCACGCGCATCGTGGCGCGGACGCCGTCGTTGGTCGGGGTCAGGGGCGGCGGCCCCTCCTCGATCCACAGCACTTCCTCGCGGGCGGCGAGCTCGGCCACCCGCGTCTCGGGGAGCCAGACGGTCGCGCCGTGGAGGCCGGCGACCGGCGGCATCGCCACGCCGCCCGCCGCCGCCGCCACCGCCTCGGCGGCCTCGAGCGGCACGTCGTGGTGGAGGAGGACGAAGGCCATCACCAGGCCCGGCCGCTCGGGGTCGCGGGTCCAGGGGGCCCAGCTGCCGGCGGCCACCCGCGGATGGAGCTTGCGGGCGGGGTCCCAGGCGGTGACGAAGCGGACGTCGGGGCGGTGGGAAATGGCGTTGAGGAGCCCCGGCGGCACCGCGGCGATCCAGGCGCGGTCCGGGACGTAGGCGCCGAGGTCGATGCCGTCGCGCCGCAGGCCGTGCTTCTCCGCGGCGGACGGGATGGCGTGCAGCTGGAGGAGCACGTGGACGCGCTCCTGGCCCTGCGCCGCGGCGGTCGCGGCGGCACGGGCGAGCTTCTTCTGCTCCGGCTGGGAAGTTCCTGCCGGGGGCGTAAAGCTCCCCGCCAGGAGGCGGATCTGGTACGGCGCCGGGCGGTCCGCGCGGACCGCTCCGGTCCCTGCCACGACGATGGCCGCGAAGGCCAGCGCGGTGACGGCATACGGCTTGGACATCGTGCACCTCCATGAAAGAGGTGAACGAATATAGATGATTCGCTATGAAGCGACTTGGCGCGGACTGGCGGGCTGCTCAGACCGGGCGCACCTCGACGAGCTCGCTGAGCGCCGCGAAATCGTCGAGCTTGCGGGTGTAGAGCGGCAGGCCGTGGGTGAGCGCGGTCGCGGCGATCCACAGGTCCATGATTCGTGCGCGGGGCTGGCGTCGATGAGCACGGAGGTGTCGAGCAGGCCTCGGCTCACCGGCGCCGTTCCCAGGGGTCGACGAGCTGGTCCGCGGTGCCCCCGACCTCGGCGATGTCCTGGAAGAAGGTCGGATCCGGAGCGCCGGCGCGCAGCAGGGCCACCACCTCCGCTCTGGGCACCCACCGCCGCCGCTGATAGGGCCCGAGCTGCGCCACCGGTCGGCCGCCGACGGTCACGAGGAACTGCTCGCCCCGCTCCACCTCCCGCAGCACCTCGCCGCTGCGGTTCCGCAGCTCGCGCTGAGCGATGGTCTTCACAAAGAGAGCGTAGCACGATTGCTACACCAGCCGGCCGCAGCCGCTCACGCGCTGGGCCCGGCTTCGTCGCGCAGCGCCACCGCCCCCTCGCGCAGCAGCCGCCAGGCGGTGGCGACGTGCTCCTCCTCGGTGCGCAGGTTGCCGATGGCGACGCGCAGCACGGTGCGGCCGGCGAGCGCGGTGTGCGAGAGGAAGACCGGCCCGGCGGCGTTGACGCGGGCGAGGAGCCGCTCGTTGAAGCGGTCCTCGTCCGCCGGCGCGCCGCCGGTCAGGGCGCGGAAGCAGACGGTCGAGAAGGGCACCGGCGCCGACAGCTCCCACCCCGGCTCGGCCGCGATCCAGCCGGCCAACCGGCGCGCCAGCTCGCAATGCGCGCGGATGCGCTCTGCCAGCCCCTCCACCCCGAAGGCGCGGATCACCATCCACAGCTTGAGCGCGCGGAAGCGCCGGCCGAGCTGCGGTCCGAGGTCCATCAGGTTGGTGACGCCGCTCTCCTCCGTGCGCAGGTACTCCGGCACCAGCGAGAAGGCGGCCTTGAGCGCCGCCGGCTCGCGTACCAGGAGCACCGAGCAATCCACTGGCGTGAACAGCCACTTGTGGGGGTTGACGACGATCGAGTCCGCCCGCTCCCAGCCGGCGAAGAGGGGGCGCAGCTCGGGGCAGACCGCGGCGCTGCCGGCGTAGGCGGCGTCGACGTGCAGCCAGAGCCCCTCGCGCCGGCAGACCGCGGCGACCGCGGCGATCGGATCGACGCTGGTCGAGGAGGTGGTGCCGGCGGTCGCCACCACCGCGATCGGCAGCCGCCCCGCGGCCCGGTCGCGCGCCACCATCGCGGCGAGCGCCGCCGGGTCCATGCGGAACGCGTTGTCCACCGGCACGCGGCGCAGGTTCTCGTGCCCGAGCCCGAGGAGGATCACCGCCTTGTCCACCGAGGAGTGCGCCTGGTCGCTGGCGTAGACGGCGAGCGGCGGCACCTCCGGCCGGCCGGCGAGCCCGCGGCCGCGGACGTCGAGCGGCTCGCCCGTCGCGGCGGCCGCGCGGTGGCGCGCCGCGGCGAGGGCCACCAGCGTGCTGGTCGAGGCGGTGTCGTTGATGTGGCCGTGGAACCCCGCCGGCAGCCCCAGCATCTGGCGCAACCAGTCGCAGACCCGCTCCTCGAGCTCGGTCGCCGCCGGCCCGGACTTCCAGAGCATGGCGTTGACGTTGAGCGCCGCGGCCAGCGTCTCGCCGAGGATGCCGGGGCCGGAGCCGGTGATCGCGAAGTAGGCGAGGAAGCCGGGGTGGTTCCAGTGGGTGCACGCCGGCTCGATGAGACGGCGATAGTCGTCGAGGACGCGCTCGAGCGGCTCGGCCGCGGCGGGCGGCGACTCCGGCAGCGCCGCCGCCACCGCGCCGGGCTCGAGGCGCGGCAGCACCGGGTACTCCTCCACCCGCTGCAGGTAGTCGGCGGCCAGGTCGGCCACCCGGTGCATCGCGCTACGGAACTGGTCGGGAGGGAGGTCGCCGGGCAAGGGGAGGAAGAGGGAAGCAGGGGCCGCCGGGGCGGCCCCCTTGGGTTCGCAGCCGGGGAAACGCCCGGCACGTAGGCCGGGCGCTACTTCGAGGCGGTGTTGACGCCCTTGCGCTTGAGCTCGTCGTCGATGACCTTGGCGATCTCCTCGAACGGCACCGCGCCGTTGATGAAGCGACCGTTGACGAAGAGAGCCGGGGTGCCGGAGACGCCGGCCTGCGAGCCGGCCTGCAGGTCGGTGGTCACCTGCTCGCCGTGCTTGCCGGAGTCGAGGCAGGCGTTGAACGTCTCGCCGTTGAGCCCCAGCTCGGCGGCCTTGGCCTTGAGGGTGTCGACCGCGTTCTTCCCCGTGTTCTGGAACATGGCGTCGTGCATCTGCCAGAACTTGCCCTGGTCGTTGGCGCAGAGCGCCGCTTCGGCGGCCTTGCGGGCGTTGGGGTGCATGTCGAGCGGGAACTGGCGGAACACCAGGCGCACCTTGTCGCCGTACTTGGCGACCACCTGGTCGAGCGTCGGCGCCAGGCGCGCGCAGTAGGGGCAGTCGAAATCGGAGAACTCGACGATCGTCACCGGCGCCGACTCCGGCCCCTTGGCCGGACCGACCGCCGTCACCTCGACGCGCCGCGGCTCGATCTTGTAGCTGACCTCGTGCTGGGAGGCGAGCTGGGCGAGCAGCTTCTCGCGCGCCTCCTGCTGGCGCTGCGCGGTCAGATACTGCTTGATCTGCCCGACGAGCTGCGCGTCCTTCGGCCGGGGGATGCGGGCCTTGTTCTCCTCGTAGAACTTGTCGGCGTCGGCGTCGGTCACCTCGACCACCGCCCCCTCGGTCTTGAGGTAGTCCTCCTTGGACACCCCCTTGGCCTTGGCCGCCGCGTCGATCATCCGGTTCTGGATGACCTGCTCGAGGCTCGACTCGAGGACCTCGTGCTTGCCCTTCTCGTACTGGGCCTGGCATTGCGCGAGCTGGTTCTCCAGCATCTTGAAGTTGTCGGCCGCCTCCTGGCGAACCTGGGCCTCGGTCACCGGCTGGCCGTCGATGGTCGCGAGCACCCGGTTGGGGTCGCTAGCCTCCTCGGCGGCGCCGGCAGCCTGCTGCGGCTCCGCCGCCGCGCAGGCGGGAAGCCAGGCGCCCAGCGCGAGCAGGGCCGTCAGGGCGGCGGCCAGCCGCGCGGCGCGGGGGGTACGGTCGAATACGCTCATCGTCGAACTCCTTGCGTCCTATCAGTGGGATCGGTGCGGCACCCGTGCGGGCGGCGAAAACGGAACGCGGAGTTTAGCACATCCGCGAGGCGGGGCTCAGCCCAGATGGCGCGCCACGAGCCCCTCGAGAATGCGCTCCGGCGGGATGCCGCGGAGGCGCCAGGGGGCGGCTTCGAGGAGCGCCTCGGCGAGGGCCAGGAGCCGGCGGCGCTCCCCCGCCTCCTCGGCCGCGGCGAGGACCGCGGCGGCGGCGTTGGCCCAGGGGCGGCCGGCGCGCGGATCTTCCCAGGCCTTGGGGTCGCCGAGGAGGGCCTCGGCCGCGGCCAGCAGGTAGACCGGCGCGCCGCTCGCGGTCCATGCCGCGACCGCCGCCGCGAAGGCGCGCGCCGCGCCGGCGACCGCTGCCGCGTCGGCCGCCTCGGCACCGCCCAGGAAGACCGACAGCGACCGGCTGCGCAACGTCGGCAGCAGGTCGAGACGCGACGGCGCCAGGAGGAGGAAGTGGCGCGGCGCGCTCGCCGGCGGCTCCTCGAGCATCTTGAGCAGGGCGTTGGCGGCCTCGCCGGTCAGGCTCTCGGCGCTCGCCAGGACGAAGACCTGGCCGCGCCCCTCGAAGGGCGAGAGCTGCGCGGTCCGGAGCAGCTCCTTGGTGGCGTCGACCGAGGTCGCGGTCTTGAGGTCGCGCTCCAGCACCTGCACGTCGGGATGGAACGGGGCGTCGGCGCCGCCGGGCCAGGCGATCCGCCGGCAGTGGCGGCAGGCGCCGCACGGGCGCAGCGCGGGCTCGGCCGTGCAGAGGAGAGCGCGCGCCAGCTCGATCGCCGCCTCCCGGCGCGCCGTCTCCTCGCCGCCGTGCAGGATGACCGCCGGGTAGAGGCGGCCGGCGCGCGCCGACTCGAGGACCTGCGCCGGGATCACGTCCCCTTCCCCGCCAGCAGCTCGGCGAGCGCCGCGTCCACCGCGGCCGCCGTCGCCGCCGTTTCGCGCGCCGAGTCGATGACCCGGAACCGCCCCGGCTCGCGGGCGGCGATTTCGCGATACCCTTCCCGTACGCGGCGGTAGAAATCGAGCGCCTCGCCGTCGAGCCGATCGACGCCGCCGCTCCGTCCCGGCGCTTGGCCGCGCGCCTGCGCCGCCTCGGGGTCGAGGTCGAAGAGGAGGGTGCGGTCGGGGACGCGGCCGCCGGTGGCCAGGCGGTCCACCTCGTCGATCAGCGGCAGCGGCACGCCGCGGCCGTAGCCCTGGTAGGCTCGCGTCGAGTCGGTGAAACGATCGCAGAGGACGTGGCGGCCGGCGGCGAGGGCCGGCTCGATCACCTCCTCGAGGTGCTGGCGGCGGCAGGCGAAGACCAGCAGCAGCTCGACCCGGCCGTCGACCGTACCGAGCCGCGGGTCGAGGAAGACGCGGCGCACCGCGTCGCCGAGCGGCGTGCCGCCGGGCTCGTGGGTGACGCGGAGGGGCACCCCGAGGGACTCCAGACGCGCCGCGGCGCGCTTGAGGTGGGTCGATTTGCCGCTGCCGTCGATGCCCTCGAAGGTGACGAAGAGCGGCGGCATCGCGAAGACGATAACATTGGCCTCATCGGCTCCCGGACGGGCCGGGAAATTGCATCTTCTCGGGATGGCGCGCGCGGACCGCGCGTCCCCAACGCAGCCAGACCGCTACCTTGGAGGACAGGAGGACTCATGGCGAACAAGAAACCGCAGGGGAGGAGCAACCCGCAGTTCATGAAGCCGCTGCAGCCGGACGACGCGCTCGCCGCCGTGGTGGGCAGCGAGCCGCTGCCGCGCACCGAGGTGACCAAGAAGATCTGGGACTACATCAAGAAGAACAACCTCCAGGACCCGGCGAACAAGCAGATGATCCGCGCCGACGACAAGCTGCGTCCCATCTTCGGCGGCAAGGACACGGTCAGCATGTTCGAGATGACCCGCCTGGTGAACAACCACCTGAAGCAGAGCTGATCCAGCCGTAGAGCAACAGACCCCCTGCTAGACTCCGCGCCGCGCCGCCGGCGGCGGCCGGCGCGGACCGTCTTCCTTCCTCCATGCGCGACCTCGGCTCCCCTCTGCAGTGGTTCCTCTTCCTGGGGTTCGTCTTCGTCATGCTGGCGCTCGACCTGGGCGTCTTCCACCGCAAGAGCCACCGCATCGGCTTGCGCGAGGCGGTCTTCTGGAGCATCGTCTGGACCCTCCTCGCCTTCGTCTTCAACGGCTGGATCTACTTCGAGTACGGCGGCACGCCGGGGCTCGAGTTCCTGCTCGGCTACGTCATCGAGCGCTCGCTCTCCTTCGACAACATCTTCGTCTTCATCGTCATCTTCAACTACTTCGCGGTGCCGGCGGAGTTCCAGCACCGCGTCCTCTTCTGGGGCATCCTCGGGGCGCTCATCTCCCGCGGCATCTTCATCGCCTTGGGCGTCGCTCTCCTCGAGCGCTTCGAGTGGATCATCCTGGTCTTCGGCGTCTTCCTCGTCTGGACGGGCTGGAAGGTGCTGCGCGGGCACGAGACCGAGGTCCACCCGGAGAAGAACCCCGCGGTCAAGCTCTTCCAGCGCTTCGTGCCGCTGACCTCGCACTACTCCGGCAAGGACTTCTTCGTGCGCGAGGGGGGGAAGCTCTTCGCCACGCCGCTGATGCTGGTGCTGATCGTCGTCGAGGCCACCGACGTGGTCTTCGCCGTCGACTCGATCCCCGCCGTCTTCGGCGTCACCCGCGACCCCTTCATCGTCTTCACCTCGAACATCTTCGCCATCCTCGGCCTGCGCGCCCTCTACTTCCTGCTCGCCGGGCTGATGCACAAGTTCCGCTACCTCTCCTACGGCCTCGGACTGGTGCTGATGTTCATCGGCGTCAAGATGGTGATCCACGACTGGCTCGAGATCCCGAACCTGCTGTCGCTCGGCGTGGTGCTGGGGATCCTGCTGGTCTCGGTCCTCGTCTCGCTCGCCCGGCCGGCGCCGCCCGAGTCGATCCCCGACCCGACCGAGCAGACGGTGGGCGACTTCGAGCACTCCGAGGCGGCGCACATGCTGCGCGAGGAGAAGGCGAAGGAAAAGAAGGAAAAGAAGGAAGAGGAGACGGCGGCGCGCCGCTGAGCGGGAGGGGAGATGGCCAAGGTCTTCGTGCCGAAGGAGAGCCGGCCGGGGGAGAAGCGGGTCGCCGCCACTCCCGAGACCGTGAAGCGCCTGACGGCGGCCGGCCTGGAGGTCGCGGTGGAGGCCGGGGCCGGCGAGGCTGCGTACTTCGCCGACGCGGCCTACGAGGCGGCGGGCGCGCGCCTCGAGCGCGACGCCGCCGGCGCCTGGCGGAGCGCCGACGCGGTCCTCAAGGTCGCGCCGCTCACCGCCGAGGAGGCCGCCGCGCTGCGCTCGGGGGCGGTCGTCGTCGGCTTCCTCGCCCCCTACCGCGAGCGCGAGACGGTCGAGCGCCTCGCCGCCGGCGGCGTCACCGCCCTCGCCATGGAGCTGGTGCCCCGCATCACCCGCGCCCAGCCGATGGACGCCCTCTCCTCCCAGGCCTCGATCGCCGGCTACAAGGCGGCGCTCCTCGCCGCCGCCCGCCTGCCGCGCTACTTCCCGCTGATGATGACCGCCGCCGGCACCATCCCGCCGGCGCGGGTGGTGGTGATGGGGGCGGGGGTGGCCGGCCTGCAGGCGATCGCCACGGCGCGCCGGCTCGGCGCGGTGGTCGAGGTCTCCGACGTGCGTGCCGCGGTCAAGGAGCAGGTCGAGTCGCTCGGCGGCCGCTTCATCGAGCTGCCGCAGGCCGAGAGCGGCGAAGGCGCCGGCGGCTACGCGCGCGAGATGGGTGAGGAGTTCCTGGCGCGGCAGCGGCAGATCGTGGCCGAGCGGGTGGCCGCCGCCGACGCGGTCGTCACCACCGCCCTGGTGCCCGGGCGCCCGGCGCCGCGGCTGGTCACCGCCGCGATGGTCGAGGCGATGCGGCCGGGGTCGGTGGTCGTCGACCTGGCGATCGAGCAGGGCGGCAACTGCGAGCTGTCGGAGGCCGACCGCGAGGTCGTCCACGGCGGCGTCTTGGTGCTGGCGCCATCGAACCTCGCCGCCACCGTGCCGCACCACGCGAGCACGCTCTACGCGCGCAACGTCCAGGCCCTCTTCCAACTCCTCCTGCGCGACGGGAAGCTGGAGATCGACCCCGCCGACGAAGTCGTCGCCGGCTGCCTCCTCACCCACCAGGGAGAGGTGCGGCGCGAACTCCCGTGACGATCAGCTCCACCAGCTCCGGCTCCGGCAGCACCTCCAGGTCCAGCCGCCGCTCGTCCACCAGCCGGTAGCCGCGCGCGATGGCACGCAGGTGGCGGCCGTCGAGCGCGCCGAGCTCGCTGCGCAGCAGCTCCTCGCCTTTGGCGTAGACCGAGAACGGATCGAGGATCGGCCGCGCCGGCGGTACCGGCGGGCGCCGCGGAGGCGCGGGGCCGCCGAAGGCGGGGCTGGCCACGGGTGACGGCGGCGGCGCCGGCGCCACGGGCTCGAGCGCGCGCTCCAGCGCACCCTCGAGGTAGACCGTGGTGAGGCCGCCGGCCCAGTACTCGGTGGCGGTCTGGTTGGGCTGCGTCGTCTCGCGCTCGGAGCGTAGCACCGCGTCCTCGCCCGCTGGCTCGAACTCGAGCCAGCCCTCCCAGTGGTTGTCCACTGCGCGCCCGCAGGCGCGGGCGAAGTACCGGGTGCCCTCCTGGCTGACGACCGGGTCTTCGAACGTACGGAGGACTCGTTCCATGGTCCCCCCTCCTGGCCCGGCCTCTGTGCAACCGGCGGGCCAGGAGGGCTCGAAATATACTCGCCGCCACGACCCCCGATGATGAGAATCGCCATTCTGGGCGCCGGCAACACCGGCACCTGCGCCGCCCTCGAGCTGGCCGGCCGCGGGCTCGACGTCGATCTCTACGACCAGTGCGACGAGCCGATCCGCAGGGCCAGCTTCCACAACGAGGGCAAGGTCCACCTCGGGATCCTCTACGCGAAGGACCGCACGCTGCGGACGGCGGAGCTGATGATCCGCGGCGCCCTCTCCTTCGCCCCGCTCCTCGACCGCTGGGTGGGCTTCGACCGCGCCCGGCTGGAGATCTCGACGCCCTTCCTTTACGCCGTGCACGTGGGGACGATGGTGGACGTCGACGGGCTGCGGGCGCACTACGCGAGCTGCCAGCGGCTCTTCGAGGAGCTTCACCGGGCTTGCGGCGCCCCCTACCTCGGCCTCGATCGCGCGCTGGAGATCGAGGAGCTGAGCCGGACGGAGATGGAGTCCACGGTCGCCGCCGAGCACTTCGTGACCATGTTCCGCACCTCCGAGCGGGCCGTCGACCCGCGGACCGTCGCCGGGCTGCTGCGCGCGGCCGCGCTCGCGCATCCGCGGATCCACTGCGTGTGGGGCGCCCGGGTAACGGAGGTGGCCCGCCGCGACGGTGGCGGGCTCGCCGTGTCGTTCGAGAAGGACGGCGACGATTACGTCGAGCGCTACGACCAGGTCGCCAATGCCCTCTGGCACGGCCGCTTGCACATCGACGCGCAGATGGGGCTGGGTCAGGACCACCCCTGGCTCTACCGGTACAAGTTCGCGAACCGGATCCTGGTGCCGCTGTCCAACGGGGACATCCCGTCGATCACCTGCGTCCTGGGACCCTTCGGGGACATCGTCAACTACGGCAGGAACGGGCTCTTCCTCTCGTGGTACCCGGAAGGGATGATCGGCACCTCGCGCGCCCTCCAGCCGCCCGACTGGGAGCGCGAGCTCACGCCCGAGCGCCGGTACGAGGTGTTTCGCCGCAGCCACGCGGAGTGGCTGAAGCGGTGTCCGCTGCTCAAGTCGCTGGATTTCCGCCTCGCGGACGTGGATCCGGGCGGCGGCGTGATCTTCGCCTGGGGCGACACGGACGTCGACGATCCCGGGAGCAAGCTCCACGAGCGCCACGAGATCGGCGTGTACTCGGCCGGCAACTACCATTCGGTGAACACCGGCAAGTACACCATGACGCCGTACATGGGGATGAAGACGGCCGAGAGGATCCTGGGCCTGTCATGAGCCGGCCCCCCAGGGTCTCGGTCGTCGTCGCGACCTACAACCGCAGTCAGGTGCTGAAACACGCCGTCCGCAGCGTCGTCGCGTCCACCTTCACCGATTGGGAGCTGATCGTCGTCGGGGATTGCTGCACCGACGACAGCGCAGAGGTCGTGGCGTCGTTCCGGGACCCGCGCATCCGCTTCGTCAACCTGCCGCGCAACACGGGCGAGCAGAGCGGGCCCAACAACCACGGCATCGCCTTGGCCGGCGGCCGCTACGTCGCGTTTCTCAATCACGACGACATCCACCTGCCGGACCATCTGGCGACTTGCGTCGCGGAGCTCGACCGGGAGGAAGCGGACCTCGTCTGGGCGCCGGCCGCCGTCGCCCACGGCGCCCCCGAGCGCGGGGCCGGCCAGACGCCGTTGAGCTTCGGGCTCGCCGGGGTCCCGCCGCCGGGCGGCTACAGCCCGTTCGCGTTCTACAGCGCCTCGACCTGGGTCTTCCGGCGCGAGCTGGCGGGCTCCGTGGGCCCCTGGCCGGCGGCCGATTCCGTGTACGTCACCCCCTCGCAGGCCTGGCTCTTTCGCGCCTGGCGCTCGGGCGCCCGCCTCAAGTTCATTCCCCGGGTCGGCGTGATCGTCCTGTGGAGCGGCGAGCGGCGCGGCAGCTACGCCATGCGCGAGAGCCCCGATCACGAGCTCCTGGCGCGCTGGATGGAAGAGGACGGGAGCTTCCGCGAGCGGATGCTCGAGGAGGCGGCGATCCACGGCGCGGAGGTCGCCCTGAGCGACCTCTACCACCGGCCCGGCAGGGCGATCTTGCGCACTCTGGCCTACCCCGTCTACGCGCTGCTGGCGGCCGTGGGGATGCACCCCTCGTCGCTGCAACGGGCCGTGCGCTACGGTGCCAGGGGCGGCTACATCCGCTACCACCGGCAGTTCACCGGCCAGCGCCGCTAGGCCGCGCCGAGCGCCTTCTGCGCCAGGCCGCGCCAGCCGGTGAGCTCGACCGGCCGCGGCAGGCGGGTGAGGATCCAGCACTCGTGCAGCGGCTCGGTCAGCGGGCGGTGCTCGGAGCCCGGGGCGTAGACGCCGTAGGCGCCGCTCTCCCAGCGGCCGTAGTCGTCCGCGTAGGCGCCGGCCAGGACCATCACGTCCTCGCCGCCCGGGTGGCGGTGGCGCGGGAAGGGGCGGCCGCCGGGCATGTGGCCGAGGAGGAGCGTGGTGCCGGCGTCGGGGTCGGTCCACAGCGTGGCGATGCGGGCGCCGCGCACGAGCGGCCACCGCCAGGCGAGCGCGTCGAGCTCCGGCAGCTCGGCGCGCGCGGCGGGCGGCACCGGGGTGCCGGCCAAGGGCGAGGGCGCCGCGGCGGCAGGCGGCGGCAGGCGAGCCACCAGGCGCTCCCAGAGCGCCGCCGGCGGCGGCGTCTCGCCGACCGCGCGCAGCAGCAACCCGCCCGGCGCCGAGAGCGCGGCCAGCTCCTCGCGGCAGGCCGCGCAGGAGGCGGCGTGCGCCTCGACCAGCGCCCGGTGGGCGACGTCGGCTTCGCCGGCGGCGACCGAGAGGAGCGTCTCTTCGGGTGGGTGCATCGCTACGCCCCCAGCCGCCCTTGCAGCACGCCGTGCATGGCGCGCAGCCCGGTGCGTATGCGCGACTTGAGGGTGCCGAGCGGAAGGTTCAGCCGGTCGGCGGTCTCCTCGTAGGTCAGGCCGCCGAAGTAGGCCATCTCGATCGCCCGCCGCTGGTCGGGGGCGACGCGCGCCAGCGCCTGGCGCACGGTCAGCAGCAGCTCGGTCGCCTCCGGCCGCTCCGCCGGCAGGCGCTGGAAGTCGAGCGCCTCGACCGCCTCCGCGCCTTGGCCAGCGCGGCGCCAGCCGTCCACCAGCTTGTTGCGGGTCATCGTGTAGAGCCAACCCGCGGCGTCGCCGCGCTCGGGGCGGAAGCTCGCGGCCTTGCGCCAGACGGCGAGGAAGACCTCCTGCACCACGTCCTCCGCCCCTTCGCGGCTGCGGCTCAGCTGCTGGACGTAGGCGTGGACGCGCCCGGCGTAGCGCTCATAGAAGAGGTGGAAGGCGTCGAGGTCGCCGGCGGCGACCCGCTCGAGCAGGGTGGCGTCTCTCGGCTCCGCGGCGGCCGGGCGTGGCGACTCCAGCGGCGATGTCCTCTCCGGTGGTGGCCTCGGAATATACGCCAGAGGGGGCGGAGGCGCGGGGAGCGCGTAGGCGCCGCTGTCGGTGGTTTGCACGGCAGGCTCTCGCTGCGGGCGTACCCGCGGCTGCCACTTCTACGCGCCCGCCGGAGTTTCGGATGGGGAAGGAGAAGAGAGGCCCGGGTCAGCGGCTGCTATTGCACTTCCTGGTGTTGCGACTCTCGCGCCGCCGACCCGCCTCTGCGCTTCTGTAATGGCAAGAGATGTGCCATGCGCCGCGGCGCATGCCCCCGGGGGAAAGGACCGCGGTGCAGCGCCGCGCGCGCTCGACGCAGCTCCCTTTTTGCAAGCCGGCGCGGCGATTTACCAGGCGGGCGGGGGCGCGTCGGGAGGGGCCGACTCGAACGCCGGCGGCTCGCCGCCGTCGGTCCCGACCGGCGGCGGCGGATCGGCGCCGTTCTCGACCGGCTCGGGGGCAACGACCGGCTCGACCGGCTCCAGCGTCCCGGCGGCCTGCGTCTCCGGCTCGGCCGGCACCGGGACGGGCTCGATCCGGCGCGACGGCCGGCTCGGGCGGATGTCGATCTCCCCTTCGCCCTCTTCCAGCTCCGGCTCGCCGGCCGGCGGCCAGCGGCGGAGCATGCGGCGGAAGGTCCCCTCGTCCGGCGGCGCCACGCCTTCCGCGCCGGCCTCGAGCGGCGCCCCTTCGAGGTCGCCGTAGCCGTAGCCGGCGTAGCCGCCGCCGGCGTAGACCGGCTCGCCCGTCGCGGGGTCCCAGGCGCCGCCGTAGAGCGTCGGGTCGTACGAGGGGTCCATCCAGGCCATCTGCGTCTGCCACGAATGGAGGCGGCAGGGCTGGCTCGGCACCTGCCAGTCGGCGAAGACCTCGGTGACGCGCGTCGGGCAGAAGTCGGACGCCAGCTCGCCGGTCATCGGGTCGATCACCGCGGTGACGATCCCCGGCGGCTGCGGCACCGGCCGGAAGCCGCCCGGCGGGCGGACCGCGCTGACGAAGCGAGCCCACAGCGGCACCGCGGCGCGGGCGCCGGAGAGGCGGGTACGGGCGTTGTCGTCGTAGCCCACCCAGACGACCGTCACCCGGTCGCCGCTGTAGCCGGCGAACCAGCTGTCGCGCCGGCCGTTGGTGGTGCCGGTCTTGCCGGCCAGCGGCCCGCGCACGCCGAAGCTGCGCGCCGAGGCGCCGGTGCCGTGGTCCATCGCCCCTTGGAGGAGCGCGGTGACCAGGTACGCCGGCTGCGGGTGGAGCACCCGCTGCGGCGCCGCCAGGTCCTCGCCGAGGACGTTCTCGCCGAAGCGGTCGAAGACCGCGGCCAGGCCGTGGAGCTGCGGGCGGGCGCCGCCGCTCGCCAGGGTGGCGTAGACCTCGGCCAGGTCCCAGGGGGTGACCGAGGCGGCGCCGAGCGCCAGCGCCGGCACCGGGTCGAGCGCCTCGGAGATTCCCATGTCCCGCGCCAGCGTCGCGACGCGCGACAGCCCGATCTGCATCGCCAGCCGCACCGTCGGGATGTTGAGCGACTGCTCGAGCGCGCGGCGCACCGTCACCGGGCCGCGGAAGCGGCGGTCGTCGTTCTGCGGCCGCCATTCGGTGGTGCCGTAGCGCACCACGATCGGCGTGTCGCGCAGCACGCTCGCGGGGTAAGCCACGCCCTCGGAGAAGGCGGCGGCGTAGACGACCGGCTTGAAGGCGCTCCCCACCTGGCGCTTGGCCTGGGCGACGCGGTCGAACTGGCTCTCCTTGTAGTCGCGGCCGCCGACGTAGGCGAGGATGGCGCCGTCGCGCGGGTCGGCCGAGACGAGCGCCGCCTGGAGCGGCTCCTTGCGCCGCCGCCGCTCCCAGCGCCGCTCGAGCGACGGCAGGGTCTCGCCGACCGCCTCCTCGGCGAGCCGCTGCTCGCGCCAGGCGAGGGTGGCGAAGAGGACGTAGCCGCCGCCGGCCAGGTCGTCGACGTCGAAGCGCTCGCGCGCCTCGGCGGCGGCGTAGTCGGCAAAGTAGGGTGCGCGCCGCGGCGATGGCGGCTCCGGCGAGACCGCGAGCGGCAGCGCGGCGAGCCCCGCCGCGCGCTCGCGCTCGACCCAGCCTAGCTCCGCCATCCGTCCGAGCACCCAGTTGCGCCGCTCGACCGCCGCCTCCGGGTGGGCGAGCGGCGAGTAGGTGGCCGGAGCGCGGATCATGCCGGCCAGGGTGGCCGCCTCCTCCAGCCGCAGGGCGCGGGCGTCCTTGCCGAAGTAGGCGCGGGAGGCGGCGCCGAGGCCGATCAGGTTGGTCGAGCCGGCCGACCCCCAGTAGATCTCGTTGAGATACGCCTCGAGGATCTTCTTCTTGCCGTAGCGCGCCTCGAGCAGCACCGCGATGACCGCCTCGCGCGCCTTGCGCGCCAGCGTCCGCTCGGGCGAGAGGTAGAGGTTCTTGACCAGCTGCTGGGTGAGCGTGCTTCCGCCCTGCTGCACCCCGCCGCCGCGCAGGTTGGCCCAGGCGGCGCGCCCAATGGCGACCAGCGACAGCCCGGGGTGGCTGAAGAAGGCGTGGTCCTCGGCGGCGAGCACCGCCTCGACGACGTCGTCGGGCAGCTCCTCGAGCGTCACCGGCCGCCGCTCTTCCATCTCCGGGCCGTAGAAGGTGGCGAGCAGGGCCGGCTCGAGCTGCACCCGTTGCGCCGGGCTGCCGGCGATCAGGATGCGCGCGACCCGGCCGCCGTCGAAATCGACGAGCACCTGCCGGCCGCCGCCGGGGAGACCGCCGCGCGCGCGGTCGGGGAAGCTGCGCAGGTGGATCGCCAGCCGCTCGCCCGAGCGGCGGAAGGTGCCCTGCGGCAGCGGGCCGCCGTCCTCCGACTCACGGTAGCCGGCCGCGCGCAGCTCGCCGATGACCGATCGCGGCCCGGCCGGCCGGCCGACGGCTAGGAGCGTCGGGCGCGCGTAGAGGCGGGAGGGCTGTCGGAACGGCGCCTCGGGGAACTGGCGGGAGACCTGGACCAGGTAGCCGGCGAGCCAGAGCCCGACCAGCACGGAGAGCGCGAGCAGCGCGAAGCCGCCGATGACGGCGATCTTCTGCCGCCGCTCCATCGCCGCGAGGTCGCTGCGCACCATCGCCCAGGAGGCACGCTGGCGGATCGGGGGTCGCCGCTCGTCCACGCGACCGCCGTTGCGCAAGGCGCGTGCCACGCCCTCGGGGCACACGGGTTGCGGTCATTGGCGGAAGCCCCTGGCCCCTGTCCGTCTAAGCCATTGGAGGTAGGGCAATGAGACGCCTCGTCCCGTCCGGTCTGGCAATCCTGGTCCTTTTGCTCGTCGGGTGTAGCTCGACGCCGCCGCCGGTGCCCCCGCCGGCGCTAGAGCTCTTGAAGAGTCCGCCCGCTTTCCCGCATCCGGCCCCCTTCCAGAAAGTCTTCATCGTCGTCCTGGAGAATACGGATGCCGAGGACGCCCTGAAGCAGCCGTTCCTAAGCGAGCTTGCGAAGAAGGGAGCATTCCTTACCCAGTACTTATTTGTCGCGAGACCCTCCCAACCGAACTACCTTGCGCTGACCTCGGGCAGCACCCACGGCGTGGACACCAACAAGAATGTCGACCTGGATGTCCGGCATCTCGGCAACCTGCTCGAAGCGAAGGGTTTGACGTGGAAGTCGTATGCGGAGGACTACCCGGGCGGCTGCTTCCTTAAAAAGGAGTCCGGTCTCTACGTGCGCAAGCACGAGCCTTTCCTGAGCTACACCAACGTGCAAGACGACCCGGAACGCTGCGGCCGCGTGGTCGGCGCGGCGGAGCTCCAGACCGACATCGACAAAGACACGCTGCCGAACTTCTCGCTCTTCATCCCCAACAACCACAACAACGGCCACTCGCCCAAAGACGTTGCGTTCGCGGACGATTGGCTCGAGGAAACCTTCGGCCCTCGGCTGGAGGACCCCGATTTCATGAACGGGATGCTCTTCGTCGTGACCTTCGACGAGAGCAGCCACCACCACACGACTCCCGTCTACACCGTGCTCTACGGCGACGCCGTGCAGGCCGGCGCCACGTCCGACTTCCCGTACACCCACTACTCTCTCCTGCGGACGATCGAGGAGGCGTTCGAGCTAGGCACACTGGGACTGGAAGACGACAAGGCGGTGCCGATCGGCGGAGTGTGGAAGTAGCCGGCGCTGGCAGGCAGACGCCGCACCGTGGAGCCGCGGGCGCCTGCCTTACCTTGGCCCGTAGCACTTACCGGCCCAACCGGGGCTCCTACCCGCCCACCGAGCCTTGACGAATGGGGCCAATAGAGACACCATAGCGACGTGGCGCGATTGGGGCGGGTGGAGGAGCTGCTCGAGAAGCTGAGGGCAGATCCTGCTGCCGTCACCTTCGCCGAACTGGTCAGGGTTTGCAGGCACTACTTCCCGGACGAGCGCCGCGGCAAAGGGAGCCACCTGATCTTCCGCACGGGACTGATCGAGCAGCCGCTGCTCGTCGTTCAACCGCGAGGCAGGATGGCCAAGGAATACCAGTGCCGCCAAGTTGTGAGCGCCATCGAGAAGAAAGGAAGCTCGAAGTGAAAGAGCCGTGGGAGCAGTACACGTACCGGGTCTTCTGGTCTCCCGAGGACGAGGAGTACGTCGGCGTGTGTGCGGAGCTGCCGGGACTGAGCTGGCTCGACAAGGACCCTCAGACGACGTTTCTCGGCATCCGGCAAGCCGCCCGGGAGGGCATCGCTCTCCTACGCGAGCATGGGGACCCCATCCCGGAGCCCTTGGCCACCCGCGCCTACAGCGGCACTTTCAAGGTCCGCATCCCGCCGGAAGTGCACCGGCTCCTTATTCTCGAAGCGGCGGAGCAAAACGTCTCACTAAATCGGCTCGTGAGCGTGAAGCTCGCCCGGTCGCAAACGCCGCCCGTGGCTGCCCGCCCGAAGGCAACGCGAAGCAAAGGGCGTGCTCGCCGCTCTTCGGCAACCAGCTAGATCAGTCGATCCCTACTCGGCCTTCACGCCGGCTCCGCTCCTTGCGGCGCGATGTAGCCGACGTTGCGGTCGATGCCGGCGAAGCGAGCAGCATCCACTCCGAGGGTAAGGGCCAGAACCTCGTCGGGGACGCCGCGGAAGCCTTCCGAGATGCCGATGTCGTTGGGCTGGCTGTTGTTGAAGATGACCAACATGCGCATCGGGCCGTCGCCGGGGTTGGCGATGTAGTGGAACCAGCCTTGCGGGATGACCGAGATCATCCCCGCCGTCAGCTCGACGCGGACGAAGTCGCCGGTCGGTGAGCCGATCGAGATGACGGCCGAGCCTTCGAGGCAGTAGTCGAGCTCCGCTGCGTCAGGGTGCCAGTGCGGGATGCGGATTGCGCCCGGCTGGAGCTCCAGGAGGTAGATCGCGAGGCCGTTGTCCGACAGCGCCGGGAAGGTGCTGGCGTTGGCCTCCTGGATGGTGCCGCCGGCGACGTCCACCTGCGGGGTGGAGCCGCGGAGGTTGTAGGACCACTTCAGGGGCTGGTTGTACATGGGGTCTCCTTTCCCGTCTGAGGGATTTCGCCTCCGCCTGCTGAGGGACGTCCCCGATTCCACCGGTGCCTGCCGGCGGCGATCCTGGGACCGGGAGGAGAACGTCCATGCGCTCCAAGCTCGCCATCACTGCCGCCGCCATCCTCACGCTTGCTCTCGCCGCCGGCCCGGCCGCGCTCGCCGCCGCCGCGCCGGTGGCGCCGCCCGACCAGCTCGCCGCGCCGCCGCGCATCGCCCCGCTCGACCTCAACCAGCGGCCCGGGACCCTGCCCGCGCGCCTGCTGACGCCGACCCTCCGCGCCGCGGTCGACCGCTTCACCGCCGAGCACCCCGGCGCCGTCGTGCGCTGGGACCGCTTCGGCGGCTCGCCGGACGTCGTCTACGGCTTCGCGTCCACCCCCTCCGCCGCCGCCCCCGAGACCGCGGCGCGCGACTTCCTGGCCGCCCACGCCGACCTCTTCGGTGCCGTGGACGGCGCGACGCTGGTGCTCGACGCCGACCGCAGCGGGCCGGCCCTCGGCGGGTATCTCCTGCGCTTCGACCAGGTCCACCGCGGCGTGCCGGTCGCCGACGCCGGCTTCGGCGTCGTCCTCGACGGCGAGAAGCGGGTGCGCGCCGTCTCCGGCCCCTACTACCGCGACGTCGCGATCGACGTCACGCCCTCGCTCGGCAGCGCCGCGGCGGTCGAGCGCGCCGCCGCCAACCTCGCCGCCTTCGCCCGGCCGCAGCCGCCGCAGGCGCTGGCGGTGCTCGACGGCGCCTACGCGCTGATCGAGTCGCAGCTCGGGCCGCTGACGACGCCGCATCCGCGGCTCACCGTCTACCCCACGGCCGGCGGCTTCCGGCTGGCCTGGACGTTCCTCTACTACACGCGCAACCCCTTCGGCCTCTACCGCTACACCGTCGACGCCGGCAGCGGCGAGGTGCTGCGGCGCGCCAACCTCGTCGTCACCCAGGAGGCGCCGCTGCCCTTCACCGCCGACTACTTCCCCACCAGCCCGCCGATCACCGAGGCCCTGCAGGACGAGGGCGCGATCCTCGACGACGACGGCCTGGAGGTCGGGCGGCCGGCCGGGCAGATCCGCGTCCAGGCGCGCAAGATCGACCCGACGAGCGCCGCCACCGGCACCCAGGGGGTCATCACCGGCACCCACGCCGCGATCTTCAACGCCCTGCCCACCCGCCTGCCGTTCCCGCAGGCCGCGCTCGGCACCTGGCACTTCGCCCAGGACGCGCCGCCGCTCGAGGCGCGCACCAACGAGCGCGACCAGACCGCCGAGCCGGCCGAGCACCAGGACGGCATCTCGCAGTACCTCTACATCACGAGCCTGGTCGAGTACCTCGACTACCTGCACAAGGCCGGCGACGCCGTGCACAGCCGCGGCGTCGGCGAGGGGAGCTTCCCCGACCGCTTCCCGAACGAGGACACGCCGCTCACCGGCACCGTCCACATCCCCAACGTCCTCGAGGACATCTGCGGCGACCTGGCGCCGGTCTCCGACCCGTTGTTCATGGAGACGCTCCTCGGCTGCGACAACGCCTTCGCCGTCCCGGCCTCCGAGGAGGTCGAGGGGCAGAAGGTGGTCGTCAACCCGACCTTCTACGGCCACGGCTTCGCGCTCAACGACCTGGCGATCGACTTCGCGGTGCCGCTGCACGAGGGGACGCACTCGACGATCACCCCGATCGCCGGCTTCGAGGGCGCGCCCGAGGCGGGCGCGTTGAACGAGGGCCAAGCGGACCTCTGGGCCTACTCGATCGGCGAGAACCCCGCCCTCGGCTCCTACATCGTCAACGCCCCGCGCCTGCGCGAGGAGTTCCGCGCCGCCGGCGTCGATCCCGACCTCGTCAAGTGGTTCCGCAGCGCCGACAGCCAGCTCCGCTACTCGCAGCTCGGCACGCTGGTCGTCGACGGGCTGGCGATCTTCGAGGTCCACCGCGACGGCGAGATCTACGCCGGCGCGCTCTGGGACATCCGCCAGCTCATGACCCAGTTCCAGACCGGCGGACCCTACAAGCGGCCCAACGCCATCAGCGGCGAGGCCACCGACCCGATCTCGCGCGGCAAGGAGACCTGGGAGCGCATCTTCCTGGGCTCGATGTACGTGCTCGGGACGATGGCGCCCGACACCTTCGTGCGGGCGCGCGACGCGCTGATCATCGCCGACTCGGTGCTCTACCCCGCCGACCCGACGGACCCCGAGACCCCGGGCCGGCACCGCGCGCTCATCGAGCAGGTCTTCGCCGCCCGCGAGCTGGGGATCAACGCCGAGCCGCCGCTCGGAGCGCGGCAGCTCATCTCCACCTCGGTGAGCGCCTTCACCGCCGGGTTGGAGAAGCCGCCGGCGCCGCAGGGCGTCGTCGCCGAGCCCACCTCGCCGACCGGCGTCGAGGTGCGCTGGCAGCCGGTCGACGGCGCCTTCGCCTACCAGGTGCTCAAGCGCCGCGCCGGCTCGACCGACAAGCGCCTCTTCACCGGCGTGCCGGACCGCGAGTACTTCGACGGCGACCGGCCCGAGCAGCTCGCCGGCTACACCCACGTCGAGTACGTCCACGGCGGCGGCACGACCTCCTACCTCGACCGCGGCCAGATGATCGGCAGCCGCGTCGCCCTGGGTCTCCCGACCCTGGATTTCGACTACGTCGTCCGCGCCCTGCGCGTCAACGCCGACGGCCAGGTGGGGGTCTCCGACCTGAGCGGCACCGCCGCGGTGGCCCTGGCGCTCGACGACGTCAGCGCCGCCGTCGAGACGCGGATCGCCAACGTCCAGTTCAGCGGCGGCGTCTTCTCCTTCGACCAGACGCTCAAGAACAAGGGCGGGGCCGGGCAGGCCGACGGCACCATCTACACGCCGATCACCTTCAAGATCGTGTCGATCAGCCACCCGTCGATCACCGCCGCCAACGCCGACAACGGCGGCAGCGGGCAGAACGGCCACGAGGCGCACTACGGCTACACGCCGGCGCTCGCCACCGGCCAGACCTCGGCGGCGCGCAACCTGCGCTTCAACAACCCGCAGGGCAAGCTCTTCACCTTCGACGCCCTGGTCACCGGGCGCCTCGAGGTGGCGCCGCAGCCGGCCAACGGCAGCCAGCCGGCGGACGGCTCCATCACCCCGCAGCCGCGGCCGGCGCCCTTCGACTTCACCGAGGAGTTCACCGGCGTCGTGCCGATCGGCACCGGCGGCAACCTGCTCGCCGGCGGGGTGGATCACGTGGACGTGCCGTTCACCGCCCGCTCGAGCGCCATCGGGGTCGTCGGCACGCTCTCGGCCGACCCGACGGTGGCCTTCTACCCGGACCTCGACTTCCAGCTGCTCGACGACCAGGGCCGGGTGATCGCCAGCTCCGGCAACTTCGGCCCCGGCGAAGAGGTGCAGTGGGCGTTGACCGGCGGCAAGACCTACACCTACCGGGTGGTGGGCTTCGCCAACGGCCCGACGCCCTTCAAGATCGTCAGCCGCCAGATGGTCACCGACCCCGCGCAGGCCGGCGCCGGCCCGAGCGGCGGCGCCACCAGCTCGCCGGCCCTGACCCAGCTCGTGCGCTTCACCGCTAACCCGCTGACGAAGACGGTGAGCGTGCGGCTCCTCGACTGAAGCGAGGCCGGCAGGAGTGGTGCAGCCGCCGAACCCAGTGGTTCAGCGGCCGAAACGAGCGCTTCAGCCGTTGATGGAGCGGGTCAGCGGCCGAAGCGAATGGCTCAGCGGCCGAACCCAGTGGTTCGGTGACCGAACCCAGCGGCTCAGCCGCTGATGGAGTGGTTCGGTTTCCGGATCGAATGGCTCGGCGGCGGAAGCCGCTGGTTCAGCGGCCGGACCCAGCCCATCAGCCGCCGAAGCCGCTGGATCGGGCGGCGGAGCCAGCGGTTCGGGGCTCGGCCCCTCAACCCCTTGAATCCGCCTTCTCGGATAAGATCCGGCTCATTGGATTTCAGCCGCCGAAATGGCCATTTTCCCTGGGTTTTCGCCCGATTCAAATTTCCGTGGCGTGGCACGGACTGTGCTCTAGCCCGGGCGGCGTAGTGCCCAGGTTCTAAATGACCCGAGTCCGCACCTTCCGCTTCGCGCTGGCGCTCGCGCTGGCGCTGGCCGCCGTCCTGCTGGCGGCAGGGAGCTTCGACCGCAAGGTCGAGAGCTTCCAGCCGGTCGGCTTCGCCGGCGTGCCGGCGGGGGCCGGGCTGCGGGTGGCGGCCGTCGGGCCGGACGCCCAGGGGCTCGAGCCGGGGGACGTGATCCTCCTCGCCGGCGGCGGCGACGTCGCCTCGGAGACCGCCCTCCGCCAGCGTCTGCGCGAGAGCCCGGAGACCACTCTCCTCGTCCAGCGCGGCGAGCGGCTCCTCGAAGTCCCGTACGAGCGTCTGCCGCTCGACCTCGACATCCCGTACCTGGTGATGGCGCTGATCGGCGCCATCTACCTGCTGATCGGCCTCTACACGCTGGTGCGGCAGCGCGGCCAGGGACAGGGCTTCCTCTTCTACCTCTGGACGCTGCTCTCGGCGACCGCCTATCTCGTCACCGCGACGCCGCCGGTCGACGCCGTCTACCGGCTGCTCTACACGGTGGACGCCTGCGCGCTGATCCTGCTGGCGCCGGTGACCCTCCACCTCTTCCTCGAGCTGCCGGCGCGGCTGGCGCCGGCGCGGTGGAGCCGCCGCGTGCTCCCCTTCCTCTACCTCCCGGCCGCCGCTCTCCTGGCGCTCCAGCTCGACTACAGCCTGAGCGGCGGCCGGTTCCTCTTCGGGCGGCCGACCGCGGCCTCGATCCTCGCGCTCGACCGCCTGGTGCTCGCCCAGCTCGCGGTCTACGCCCTCGCCGCCGTCGCCGTGCTCGTCGCCCGCCTGCGCGCCGACCGGAGCTGGCACGAGCAGCGGCAGGCGCACTGGATGGCGGTGGGGCTCGCCGGCGGCTACCTGCCGTTCCTGGCGCTCTACGGGCTGCCGTGGATCGCCGGCCTGCGCGCGCCGGAGCTGCTGACCGCCGCGGCGGTCGTGCCGCTCGCCGTCGTGCCGCTCACCTTCGCCTACGCCATCCTGCGCTACAAGCTGTGGGACATCGAGCTCGTCGTGCGCAGCGCGGTGGCCTCGACGCTGACGCTGCTGCTCGGCCTCCTCGGCTTCTCGCTCGTCAACTTGCTGATCAACCGCGGGGTGTCGGCGGAGCTGGCGCTGGCACGCAACCTCCTCTCCTTCACCGCCGGCCTGGGGATCGCGGCGCTCCTGGTGCCGACGCGCAAGACCCTCTCGTCGGCCTTCGAGCGCCTGCAGTACCGCGGCACCTTCGGCAAGCGGCGGGCGCTCTCGGAGCTGGGCAACGAGCTGCTCCACGAGCGCGACCTGGGACGGCTGTGCGCCGCGCTGCTGCGTCAGATCGAGGAGGGCGTGGCGCTCGAAGGCGCCAACCTCCTGCTGGCGCAGGGCGGGCTCCTCCGCCCGGTGCGGCCCGACCCGCTCCTGCCGCAGCCGCTGGCGCTCGACGCGCTGGGCGACGAGGTCTGGTACGCCGGCCACCGCCCCATCTCCGGCCTGACGCTCCCGACCGAGCCGGACTCGGCGAACCAGGCGCTCTATCTCGCCGGCTACCGCTACGTCTTCCCGCTCAGCGTGCGCGGTACCCGCGTCGGGCTGGTGCTCGCCGGCTGGAAGGAGGAGCAGCAGCCGCTCAACAGCGAGGACCTGGAGCTCATCCGCCACCTGCTGAACCAGGCGGCGCTGGCGATCGAGAACGCGCAGCTCCTGGGGCAGCTCAACAGCCAGCTCGAGGAGGTCACCCGTCTCCAGCGCTACGCCGAGCAGATCTTCGAGTCCTCGCCGGCCGGCATCGCCGTGGTGGACGCCGAGGGGCACGTCGTCTCGGCCAACGCCGCCTTCGCCTCACTCGCCGGCGTGGCGCGCGCGGGGGTGGCGGGGCGGCGGCTCGGGGAGCTGCTGCCCGTCGAGCCGCTGCCGGACCTCGGCACCGGCCCGGTCGAGGTCGGCTTCTGCGACGCCGCCGGCCGCGAGCGCTACCTGCAGCTCTCGGTCTCGGCCTTCGAGCACGGCCTGGGCGCGCGCTACCGCGTGCTCGTCGCGCTCGACGTCTCCGAGCGGATCGCCATGGAGAACCAGCTCAAGGAAAACGACCGGCTGGCCGCCCTCGGCATGCTCGCCGCCGGCGTCGCCCACGAGGTCAACACGCCGATCACCGGCATCTCGAGCTACGCCCAGATCCTGCTCTCCGAGACCGCCGAGTCCGACCCGCGCTACGACCTGCTCAAGAAGGTCGAGCGCCAGACCTTCCGCGCCGCGCGCATCGTCAACAACCTGCTCGAGTTCGCGCGCAACCGGCGCAACGAGGCCGGCCCGCTGGCGCTGCGGCCGGTCTTGACCGAGTGCCTGGAGCTGCTCACCGACCGCTTTGCCAAGCGGCGGATCGAGGTCGCCTGGCGGCCGCCGGCCGAGGAGGTCGTGATCGTCGGCTGCGAGGGGGAGCTGCAGCAGGTCTTCACCAACCTGTTCATGAACGCGCAGGACGCGATGGCCGAGACCGGCGGCACGCTCACCGTCGAGCTCGAGGCCGACGCCGAGCGGGCGCGCGTCCACGTCCGCGACACCGGGCCGGGGGTGGCGCCCGAGAAGCTGGAGCGCATCTTCCAGCCCTTCTACTCGACCAAGCTGGCGCGCGGCGGCACCGGCCTGGGGCTCTCGATCAGCGCCGAGATCGTGCGCCGCCACGGCGGCGCCCTCTCGGTCGCCAGCCGCCCCGGCGAAGGGGCCTGCTTCACCGTCGAGCTGCCGCGCCGCGCCACCGCGCCCGGCGCCGTCCCGCCGCCGCCCGCCGCCGCCCCGGAATGAACGTCCTCGTCATCGACGACGAGGAGGTCCTCCAAGACGTCCTCACCCACCTGCTCCGCCGAGAGGGGCACAGCACCTTCTCGGCCCTCTCCGGCGAGGAGGGGCTGGAGGTCCTCGAACGCGAGGAGGTGGACCTGGTCCTTCTCGACCTGATGCTCCCGGGCATCAACGGCCACGACGTGCTGCGCGAGATCCGCCAGCGCGACCCCGACCAGGTGGTCGTGGTGATCACCGCCTTCTCCTCGATCGAGAGCGCCATCGCCGCCATGCGCGAGGGGGCGTTCCACTACATCCCCAAGCCGTTCAAGAACGAGGAGGTGCTGCTCACCGTCCGCAAGGGGCTCGAGCAGCGGCGCCTGGCGCGCGAGAACCGCTCCTTGAAGGAGCAGCTCCGCCAGCGCTACGGCTTCGACAACATCATCGGCAAGTCGAAGCCGATGCAGCAGGTCTACGAGCTCGTGCAGCTCGCCGCACCGGCCAAGAGCAACATCCTGATCCTGGGCGAGAGCGGCACCGGCAAGGAGCTGGTGGCCAAGTCCATCCACCACCACTCGCGGCGCGCGCAAGGGCCGTTCGTCACCGTCAACTCCGGCTCGATGCCGGCCGATCTCCTGGAGAGCAACCTCTTCGGCCACGTCAAGGGCGCCTTCACCGGCGCGATCTCGAACAAGAAGGGCCTCTTCGAGACGGCCACCGGCGGCTCGATCTTCTTCGACGAGATCGGCAACATCCCGCTCGACACGCAGTCCAAGCTCCTGCGCCTGATCCAGGAGAAGGAGTTCATGCGCCTCGGCGGGGTCGAGACCCTCAAGGCCGACGTGCGGATCATCGCCGCCACCAACGCCGACATCCAGGCGCAGGTGCAGGCCGGCCTCTTCCGCGAGGACCTCTACTACCGCCTCAACGTCATCACCGTCACCCTGCCGCCGCTGCGCAAGCGGACGGAGGACATCCGGCTGCTCGCGCAGCACTTCCTCGCCCAATACGCGCGCGAGAACGAGAAGGCGCTGGCCGAGATCTCGCCGGCGGCGATGGAGATGCTGCTCGACTACCACTGGCCGGGCAACGTGCGCGAGCTCGAGAACGTGATCGAGCGGGCGGTGGTGCTGTCGACCGGGGAGGTGCTGGACGTCGACCTCCTCCCCTCCTCGGTGCGGCGGGGCGAGGGGGCGCCGCTGGCGCCGGCGGCGCTGCCGGCCTCGGGCATCGCCCTCAAGGACGCGGTCTCGGACTACGAGCGCCAGCTCATCGTCAAGGCGCTGCAGGCGAGCGGCGGGGTGCAGAAGCGCGCCGCCGAGCTGCTCCAGGTCAAGCCCACGACCCTGCATGAGATGATGAAGCGGCTCGCCATCTCGGCCGAGAGCGTCGTTGCCTCCACGTAAACGGCGTCAACTTTGCCCTTGTCATCCTGAGCGCAGCGAAGGATCTGGGCGGGGGAAGGTTTCGCGCCACCCTTCCCCCAGATCCCTCGCTCACGCTCGGGATGACAGCTTTATCGGATACCCATGAATCGGATCCTTTGCGCTCTCATCCTCCTCGCTCTCCTCGGCGCGCCGATGGTCGCCGAAGGCCAGGCCGCCGCTCCGCCGCCGCTCCTCGCGCCGCTGTCGGGAGGCCAGGAGCTGCCGCTGCCGCCGGCGGCCGTCGCCGTGCCCTCGCCGGCCGCGGTCCTCGGCTACCCGCTCGGCGCGCGCTTCACCCACTGGGACCGGATCGTCGAGGCGCTCGGGGCGATCGACGGCGCCTCCGACCGCGTCGCGATGTGGGAGTACGGGCGGACCTACGAGGGCCGGCCGCTGCAGCTCCTGGCGATCTCGGCGCCCGAGAACATCGCCCGTCTCGAAGCGATCCGCAAGGAGCGCCTCCGTCTCGCCGACCCCGAGGCGCTCCCGGCCGACGAGCGCGAGCGGCTGGTGCGCGAGCTGCCGGTCGTCGTCTGGCTGGCCTACGGCGTCCACGGCAACGAGTCCTCCTCGGCCGAAGCGGCGATGGCGACCGCCTGGGTCCTGGCCTCGGCCGGCGGCGACGTCGCGGCGCTGCTCGACGAGGCGATCGTCCTGATCGACCCGCTCTGCAACCCCGACGGCCGCGAGCGCTACGTCCACTCCTTCGAGCAGCGCACCGGCAGCCGCCCGAACCCCGATCCGGCCGCCGCCGAGCACTTCGAGCCCTGGCCCGGCGGGCGGACGAACCACTACCTCCTCGACCTCAACCGCGACTGGGCGTGGGCGAGCCAGCAGGAGACCCGCCACCGCATCGCCGCCTACCGGCAATGGGAGCCGCAGGTCTACGTCGATTTCCACGAGATGGGGTCCGAGTCCACCTACTTCTTCCCGCCGGCCGCCGAGCCGATCCACCCGCGCATCGACCGCCAGCTCGTCTCCTGGCTCGACACCTTCGGCCGCGCCAACGCCCAGGCCTTCGAGCGGCAGGGCTGGATCTACTACACCGGCGAGAACTTCGACCTCTTCTACCCCGGCTACGGCGACTCCTACCCGAGCCTGCGCGGCGCCGTGGGGATGACCTACGAGATGGCCGGCGGCGGCCGCGCCGGAGCGGCGCTGACGCTGCCGGACGGCAGCACCCTGACCCTCGCCGACCGCGTGGCGCGGCATCTCACGACCTCGCTCGCCACCGTGCGCACGGCGGCGCAGAACCGCCGGCGCCTGCTCGAGGACTACGCCGCCGGCCGCGCCGCGCCGCGCGACGACGACGGGCGCACGTTCCTCTGGCCCGCCGACCAGCAGGAGGCCGGGGCACTCGCCGACCTCCTGGCCCTCCACGGCGTACGCGTCGAGCAGCTCGCCCAAGACGACACGCTCGCGGCGCGCCCGCTCATCGGGCCGGCCGCCGCCGAGCCGGCGCCGCGGCAGTTCGCGGCCGGCACCTACGCGGTCTCGACCGCGCAGCCGCTCGGCGACCTGGTGGCGGCGCTCATGGAGCTGGAAGCGTCGATGTCGCCGGTCTTCCTCGAGCGGCAGCGCAACCGCATCGAGCAGGACCTCTCGCCCGAGTTCTACGACATCACCGCCTGGTCGCTGCCGCTCGCCTTCAACGTCAAGACCTGGGTGGCGGCCGGAAGGCCGCGCGGGTTGCGGCCGGCCGCCGCGGCGCCGGCGCGGGGCGCCGTCCGCGGCAGCGGCGAGCTGGGGTGGCTGGTGCCGCCGCAGGGTGTGGGCTCCTACAGGCTGGCGGCGCGGCTCCAGGAGAAGGGCGTCGCGCACCGCATCGCGCTCCAGTCCTTCACCTCCGGCGGGACCGGCTTCCCCGCCGGCACCCTCTTCGTGCCGCGCGCGCGCGCCGCCGGCGACGCCGAGGCGACGCTCGCCGGCTTGATCGAGGAGAGCGGCTTGACCGCGCACCGCATCGGCTCCTCCTACGAGCTCAAGGGGCTGTCGCTCGGCTCCGACGACATGGCGGCCGTCCGCCGCTCGCGCATCGGCCTGGTGGCCGGCCGCGGCGTGGACCCGACCTCCTTCGGCTTCCTCTGGCACCTGCTGGACCGCGAGGTCGGCGTGCCGCACCGACGGGTCGAGGTCGAGCGGCTGGGCGACCTCGACCTCTGGAGCTTCGACGTCCTGGTCCTGCCCGACGGCTTCGACTACGACGGCGCGATCGGCGAGAAGACCCGCGAGCAGCTCGCCGCCTGGGTGCGCTCGGGCGGCGTGCTGGTGGCGATCGGCGGCGCGGTCGGGTGGCTCCAGGAGCACGAGCTGACCAAGGTGCAGAAGTGGAAGGCGCCGGAGAAGGACCCCGAGGAGGGGGACGACGAGCATCCCCAGAAGGGCCCGGAGGACCGGCCGCTCTTCACCCCGGGCGCGGCGGTGGCGACGACGATCCGCGGCAGCCACCCGCTGACGCTCGGCATCCAGTCACCGCCGGCGGTGCTGGTCGAGGGCACGACGGTGCTCCTGCCGACCGGCGAGCCGCGGCAGGACGTGGTGCTGGCGGTCGAGGACGACCCGGTGATCGCCGGTTTCGCCTGGCCCGAGGCCGAGGAGCGGCTGGCGGGCGCCCTCCTCGTCGGCACCGAGCGTCTCGGCGCCGGCAGCCTCGTCCTCTTCGCCCAGGACCCGTCCTTCCGCCTCTTCTGGCGTGCCACGACGCCGCTCCTCCTCAACGCCCTCCTCTACGGGCCGAGCGTGGGGCTGGGCGGGCGAGGGTAGGAACTCCTCAAAAGGGCAGGAACAGCTCGTGTTGCCGCCAGCGGCTCCTGCGCGCCTTCGCTTCCTCCACCGAGCTGCCAGCAAAGAGGCGAGCGTCTGGAAGCTCTGGCGTTCCACGTAGCGTGCTTGGGATCAGGGTCGCCCTGAATCCTCCGCCGCTCCGTCCGATGCACTTCGCAGGCGAGTAGCGATGCTCGGCGTCGGTCGGCCCGCCACTGTAGAGCTCTGGAGCATCGCGTAGTCCACGCCGCCGCCGAAGCCGCTCTCAACGGCCGAGAGGTACATCAGGTGTCCGTCCGTGGACGCGGTTGCGGAGCCGGCCGGCTAAGTCCTGCATCAACTCCGTGGCGCAACCCGCGTTCCGCGAGCCCACGAGCCACGACGGTCTAAGTCCACCTCCATCCTTAGATTGGTTTCTTGCCCTGGGGACTGAAGCGCCTGATTGAGCCGCGGAAGGGTACAGCGAAGCAGGTGCCGGGCCGGTATTTGTCTGCCAGCGCCGTGATATCCGGCCACAGTCTGAGGAGGCGCTGCGCGATCTGCGGCGCGCGGACACGTCCGTCCGACCACGCCTCCAGGAGGAAAAACGCCGTCAGGTTTGCTTGGCGGAAAACGAGTTGCCGATGCGGGTTACGAACAATGTCGAGATCGCAGGTAATGACAACCCAGTTTCCTTCCTTGGCTAGTCGCGGTATCCAGTCCTCATCGTCGCTGGCCTGTAGTCCTCGATCCTTAAGACATGTTACCTCATCGCCATAAGATTCTACCAAGAGCCCTAAGGCGCGCGCCAGGTTGGGAGCTAGGTTGTGGTCGAGGATGAACCTCACGCCGCACGGCTACGCTCAAACTCCAGGGCATCTACAACGGACTCCTCGGCAACCTCAAACCAGTGCGCGACGGCAGCAACGGACCCCTCCGCCTTGAACGAGCCGGCCAGGATGGCTGTTGGCACATTCTCCACAACGACGGGTCGGCCGAAGCTCTTTCGCGGGTCCACCACCACGCGCCGATTCTTGCCGAGCGGCCACCAGCGGATGAGCTGATCGAAGTTAGTGTATTCGAGGGCGTCGTAAAGGTAGTCCAAAACGAACTGGAGCAAATATTGGTTGGTGTGAAGATCGAAGATATAGCTTCGCTCCGACGGATCTTCAAGAACCTCCGCCAGAATGTGCTTTCCGTCCGTCTTGAACTTGACTGACGAAAGAGGATAGCTCTCGGCAAGCAGCTCAGTGGCTTTTCCGATGGTCGTGCGGATCGACTGAAGGCTTAGCCCTTCCTGCCGGAAACGATGGACGAACTGCACCTCGATTAGGTCGCGGAAGCTAACGGCTCGTGCGTTGCCAATGGTGGGCAGTTCCGGGTCCCACAAGGGGGGCTTCTCGAAGCGCCGTCCAGCAAACGTGTACCGGTAGCCCCACAGCCACCGCCGGATGTAATCGGGAGGAACCTTGCTCAGTCGAGCGGCTTCTGGGATGGAGTAGATGCCGACACCGAGAAGGCGTAGATCAGCCTTTGAGCCGCCGTCTGGCATGCTGTCAGGCTACCACATCCGCCTTAGTTACGCCTTATCTCCCCATCGCGCTGCTGCCGCCCTTCGGCCACTCTGGCTTCGGCGGCGGCGCCGTCCCTGTCAGCGCCCCCACGATCTGATCCGCCCATGCGTTCACGTCACGCAGGCGCCTAGGCGGCTTCTCAGGATGCGGAGGCTTGCTTACTCGTGCTGGCTGGCATAGCACTAGGGGTAACAACGAGCCCGTCCGGCGGCATCACCTAAGCGGGCAAGGCCCAAGGAAGCCACCGGCCGGATTCCTGCTTGTCGCCCACAACACCTGTTGCCGCATAACGCAGCCCAGGCTCGCCCGCCCGTCCATAACGGAAGGGTTAGAGCGGTCCGCTTTGGGCTCCTTGCCCGAGCCCTGCCGGGCGGACTGTGGTTATCCCTGCGTAGTCGGACAATGGCCCTGACAGGGTCTTGTGCCGTGGCTCCCCGCGTACGACCACTGTCCTAGTCCACCGGGTTTTTCCGGCTTGCCTTCAGAACGTTGCCGATTAGCTCGGCCATGGGCAGTCCTCCTTTCGGGAAGGCCGTCCACCATCGGAAGGCGCGGCGATTCTACCGCGTTAGCTGCCGCGCCACCTCGGCCGCCAGCGCCTTCACTTCGGCGGTCTGAGCCTCCGGCGCCCGAGGATGCCGTCGCTGTCTGCCGGCGTCGCTACCGCAGCTTCGCCTCAAGTCTGCGCCGCTCTCTCCGCCGCCTCCAGGATCCGGAGGAAGTTCTCGCCGAGGATCAGGCGGATGCCGGCGCGGTCGAGGCCGCGCTCGAGGAGGGCGGCGGTCAGGGCGGGGTAGCGGGAGACGTCCTCGAAGCCTTCCAGCACCTCGGTCATGCCGTCGAAGTCGCTGCCGACGCCGACGTGCTCCTCGCCGACCAGCTTGACGAAGTGGAGCAGGTGGTCGACGAGGCGGTCGAGCCCCGCCGCCGGCAGCGGGTGCGCGGCCAGAAGCCGCGTCACCTCGCGCGCCGCCAGCCCGGGCTGGCTGGCGTACGCCTCGTCGAGCGCCTCGATCGTCTCGCCCAGCTGCGCCAGCCGCTCCTGCTGCGCCTTGGCGACCTCCGGCGACAGGAACGGCGGGTAGGCAGCGGCCATCACCACGCCGCCGCGGCGCGCGATCTCGCGCACCAGCTCGTCGGGGAGGTTGCGCGGGTGGTCGCAGAGGGCGCGCGCCGAGCTGTGCGAGGCGACGACCGGCAGCGGCGAGACCTCGACCGTCTGCCGCACCGCTTCGTCCGAGACGTGCGAGACGTCCGGCACGATGCCGCGCCGCGCCATCGCGTGCACGATCTCCATCCCCTGCTCCGACAGGCCGCCGTGGCGCGGCGCGTCGGTCGAGGAGTCGCACCACTCGTGCGTCTTCATGTGGGTGAGGGTGACGTAGCGCACCCCGAGCTGGACGCAGCCGTCGAGCGCCCCGGGGACCAGCAGCGGCCGCCCGTTCTCGAGCCCCCAGAGGACCGCCACCGCCCGCTGCGCCACCGCCCGCCGCAGCTCGGCCACCGAGACGACCTCGCGGAAGCCGTCCGCCGAGAGCTGCTCGCCGGCCAGCTCGCGCAGGCGGAGGGCGTGCTTCCACCCCGCCTCGGGGTCGAGGGAGCCCGGCACGTAGAGGGCCCAGACCAGGGCGTCCACCCCGCCTTGGCGCAGGCGCGGCAGGTCGATGTGGCGGTCCGGGCAGGGGCGCGACAGGTCCGCCCCCTCTTCGAGCAGACGGGCCGGCACGTCGGTGTGCCCGTCGGCCACCAGACAGTCGTCGTGGAATGCCATCTTGTGCCACGTAGTTTAGAGGAACGAAGAGCGCTGCGGGTTGCCAGGGGGAGCCCCTCTGCGCTAACCTTCGCCGTTCGCCCGGGACCGCCCGGGCCTCCCACTTCAGACAAGGGCCCGAACCGTGAAGAAGACCATCCATCCCGTCCGCCATCTGGTCACCGCCGTCTGCGCCTGCGGCAACACCTTCCAGACGCACTCGACCAAGGACGAGCTGCGTCTCGAGATCTGCAGCGCCTGCCACCCCTTCTTCTCCGGCAAGCAGAAGCTGATCGACACCCAGGGGCGCGTCGAGCGCTTCAAGCGGCGCTACGCGAAGTCCGCGTAGGTGCTCGAGAAGCTCGCGCTACTCGAGAAGACCTACGCCGAGCTGACCGCCAAGCTCGCCGACCCCGAGGTCCTGGCCGACCGCAAGGCCTACACCGAGGCGAGCAAGAAGCTGTCGGAGATCGCGCACGTCGTCGGGCTCTACCGCGAGCACTCGCGGCTGGCCCGGCAGCGGGCGGAGACCGAGCAGATGCTCGCCGGCCTGGCCAAGGACGACGAGCTCTACGGCATGGCGCAGGAGGAGCGCGAGGCGCTCGCCGGGCGCCTCGTCGCGCTCGAGGAGGAGCTGCGCCGCGAGCTCACGCCGAGCGACCCCAACGACGCTCGCAACGTCGTGCTCGAGATCCGCGCCGGCACCGGCGGCGACGAGGCCTCGCTCTTCGCCGGCGAGCTGTTCCGCATGTACAGCCGCTACGCCGAGCGCCAGGGGTGGCGGGTCGAGGTCATCGACCTCTCCGAGTCCGGCGTGCGCGGCGTCAAGGAGGTCTCGGCCATCGTCGAGGGGCGCGGCGCTTACAGCCGCCTGAAGTACGAGGGGGGGACGCACCGCGTGCAGCGGGTGCCGGAGACCGAGGCCTCGGGGCGCATCCACACCTCGGCGGTGACCGTGGCGGTGCTGCCCGAGGCCGAGGACATCGAGGTCGCGGTCGACGAGAAGGACCTGCGGATCGACACGTTCTGCGCCTCCGGCCCCGGCGGCCAGGGCGTCAACACCACCTACTCGGCAGTGCGCCTCACCCACCTGCCGACCGGCATCGTCGTCTCCTGCCAGGACGAGCGCAGCCAGATCAAGAACAAGGCCAAGGCGCTGCGCGTGCTCAAGGCGCGCATCCTGGAGGTCGAGCGCGAGAAGGCGGAGGCGGCGCTCTCCGCCGAGCGCAAAAAGATGGTTGGGAGCGGCGACCGCTCCGAGAAGATCCGCACCTACAACTTCCCGCAGAACCGGGTGACCGACCACCGCATCGGCGTCACCGTCCACCAGCTCCCGAACGTCCTCGAAGGGGACCTCGACCCGCTCATCGAGCCGCTCGTCGCGCACTTCCAGGCACAGCGGATGGACGAGCAGGCGCGCGCCCACTGATCCTTTAGACTTGGCGAAGGTCAGGGGAGACTTTCGCCATGCGCTCGCGCGCTCTCCGCTCCACCCTCGCGGCGCTGCTCACGCTCGCCGCCGTCCCTGGCGCCGCCGCCGGCGCGACGCTCCAGGTCACCGGACAGGTGAAGGGCGCGGGACGCACGGCCGCCGAGGTCGCCGTCGAGCTGCTGCCGCTCCCCGGCGGCCCGCAACCGCCGGCGGCGCCGGTGCGCGCGACCGCCGGTCCCGACGGGACGTTCACCCTCCCAGCCACAGCGCCCGGGCTCTACCGCGTCGTCGTCACGGCGCCGGGACAGCAGTCGATCGAGGTGCCGCTCGTGCCGCTGGTCGAGGACGCGCGGCTCGTGCCGGCGGCGCTGCGCCGGGAGGGTGAGGAGCTCCGGCCCGATCACACCAAGCGCCTCCCGGGGGACCAGGCAGGCCCTCCCGTCTGGGTGCCCGCCGGCCGCATCGGACCGGCGACGGCCTCCGCGCTGCGGAAGCGTGGCGAGCGCGGGCCCGGCGCTGCCATCGCGCTCGCCGGGCTGGTGCTCGACGCCGCCACGCGGCAGCCGCTCCCCGGCGCCCTCGTCTGGTGCACCTCCTGCGATCCCTTCGGTTGGGCCTTCACCGCGAAGGACGGCACGTTCCGCTTCGCCGCGGCGCCCTACCCGCGCTATCAAGTCGAGGCCGCCGCCCCCGGCCACCTGGCGGGGTTCGTGGGGGACGCCGTCTCGGCCCAGTCGGTGACCCTCCTGCTCGAGCCCGCCGCCGCGCTCGCCGGGATCGTCGTCGACGCAGCCGGGCGCCCGGCCGCCGGGGTGCCGGTGCGGGCGCGGCCGAGCGGCGATTGGGACTTCCGGCGCAGCCCGCGGGACGCCTCGCCGCAGACCGCCAGCGGCGCCGACGGCCGCTTCCGCTTCCCCCGCCTCCTGCCGCGCCAGCTCTACGAGGTCTCCGCCCACCCGGAGGAGAACGCCCCGGCCCGCCTCCTCGCCCGCACCCCGGTGGCCGGCGGCGAAGCGCCGCCGCTCCGCCTGGTGCTGGTCGCCGGCCAGACGGTGGTCGGCCGCGTCGTGGACCCCGAAGGCCTGCCGGTGGCCGCGGCCGAGGTCACGCTCCGGCGCGTCCAGCGGCCGCCGGGCATGCCCGGCGGCTACGGCTTCACGAGAGCAGGGCCGGGCACGAGCGTCGCCACCGGCGCCGACGGACGCTTCCGCTTCCAGCGGCTCGAAGCCGGCGAGTACGACCTCCAGGTGACGCGGCAGGGCTTCGTCGCCACCGGCCGAGACAACGTAGCCTTGTCGGCGGAGACGCGCGCGGTCGACCTCGGCGACGTCGTGCTGGAGCCGGGAGTCGTCCTCGAAGGACGGGTGGTCGGGCCGAAGGGCGCGCCGGTGGCGGAGGCGCAGGTGCAGATCTCGCGGTCCGACGAGCCGATGTTCAAGCGCTGGTCGCCGTGGCACGAGCCGGTGCTGACCGACGCCGACGGCGCCTTCCGCCTCGGCGGCCTGCGGCGCGGCGAGCCGGTGCGGCTAGCGGTCGGCCACCCGAGCTACGTGCGGCTCGAGACGGGCGAGATCGAAGTCCCGCCCGCGGCGCCGCTGACCCTCGAGCTGCGGCTCCAGGGGTCGCTGGCGCTGCGCGTGGTGGACCCGGACGGGGAGCCGGTGCCCCGGGCCGAGGTCTCCGCGGTCGTCGAGACGCGCGTCGGGAGCGGGCAGGGCGTCTTCAGCATGGGGTCCTCTTCGTACGGCCTCGGCGCGACCGACCAGGAGGGGAAGCTCCTGGCGCAGCCGGAGCCCGGCACCCACGTTCTCGAGGTGAAGGCCGCCGGCTTCGAGACGCGGCGGCTGCCCGGCGTGGAGGTCGCCGGCGGCGAGACACGGTCGCTGGAGGTCGTCCTCCGCCGCGGCACCACCGGCGTCACGCTCGTCGGCCGCGTGACCGACCACGCGGGCCGGGCGCTGCCCGGCTTCCACGTGCAGGCGGTCCCCAACCTCGAGGGCGCCGAGGCGGAGGGGATCCGCCAAGATGGCTTCACCGAGACCGACGCCGACGGCTCCTACCGGCTCGAGGGGCTCCGTCCGGGGCGCTACGAGGTCGAAGCGCGCGGGGGGAGGCAGCGGATGGCGCGCGCCGCCGTCCGGCTGACGGCGGGCACGGAGCGGCTCGACCTGGTCGTCGAGGCGGGGACCGAGGTCTCGGGACGCGTCGTGGACGCCGCCGGGCGGCCCGTCGGCGGCGCCGTCGTGCGGCTGCACATGATCTCCGGCGGCGAGGCCTTCCAGGCGACGAGCGCCGCGGACGGCTCGTTCGCCTTCGACTGGGTGCCGGAAGGGACGTACCGACTGCTCGCGGAGGCGCGCGGCTACGCCCGCGCCGACGTGCCGGGCGAGGTGCAGGTCGCCGGCACCGCGGTCGGCGGGCTCGAGGTGCGGTTGAGCGAGGCCGGCGGCGCGATCTCAGGGCAGGTCCTCGGGCTCGACCCCGCCGACCGCCGGCGTGTCCAGGTCCGGGCGCTGCGGCTCGACGACAGCGCGGGCTTCTCGCGGGTAGGGCCGGACGGCCGCTACCGCATCGCCGACCTGGCGCCGGGCGATTGGCAGGTCGTCGCCGCGACGCCCGACGGCCGGCAGGCGTCCGGCGAGGTGACCCTCGAGCCGGGGCAGGCGGAGGCGTTCCTGGACCTGGAGCTCGAAACGCGGCCCGTGCTCACCGGACGCGTCACCTTCGACGGCCGGCCGCTCGCCGGCGCCGAGGTGCAGCTCCACGGGCCCGGCGCCCCCTTCGCCCGGACGGCGCAGGACGGCAGCTTCCGCGTCGGCGTGATCCCGGGCCGCTACACGCTGATCCTCCTCGACCCGCGGCAGGGGTTCGGCTACAGCCGCGCCGTCGAGGTAGGGCCGGACGGCGCCGAGGTGACGATCGACCTCGAGAGCGCGAGCCTCTCGGGCCGGGTGCTCGACGCCGGCGGCGTGCCGATCGCGGGCGCCGCCGTCGTGGTCGAGGGGGTCAACCCCGCCCTCGACCTCTCCTACTCCGGCCCGAGCGCGCGCACCGACGAGGCCGGCCTCTTCGCGCTGCGCCTGGCGCCCGGGCACTACCGGCTGACCGTCTCGGCCGACGGCTTCGCGCCGGCGACGACGGAGGTCGAGCTGCCCGAAGGGCGGACGGTCGAGCTGGACGTCCCGCTCGTGCCGGCGGCCGAGACCGCGGACGTGGAAGACCCGACGTAGCGCCCGGCCCACGTGCCGGGCGTTTGTCTTCGCCGCGTACACTCCGCCGCGTGGGTCTCACCATCGGCGATCTCCTCGCCGCCGCCCGCACGCGGCTCCTGACAACACCGTTCGGGGCGCCGCCGCGGGAGGCTTCGCTCCTGCTCGGGCGGGTGCTCGGACTCTCCGAAGCCCAGCTCCTGGCGCGCAACCGCGAGCCCGTGCCGCCGGAGGCCGCGGCGCGTTTCGAGGCCTTGCTCACCCGCCGCCTCGCCGGCGAGCCGGTCGCCTACCTGACCGGCGAGAAGGAGTTCTGGGGGCGGCCGTTCCGCGTCGATCGCCGAGTCCTCATCCCGCGCCCCGAGACCGAGCACGTCGTCGAGGCGGCGCTCGCCGAGCGGCTGCCCGAGCGCCCGCGCCTCCTCGACGTGGGCACCGGCTCCGGGTGCCTGGCGGTGACGCTGGCGCTGGAGGTCCCAGGGGCACGCGTCGCGGCGACCGACCTCTCTCCCGCGGCGCTGGCGCTCGCCGCCGCCAACGCCCGCGCCCTCGGCGCCGCCGGCCGCGTCGCGCTCCTCGCCGCCGACCTCGCGGCCGGGCTCGACCTCGCGGCGTTCGACCTCGTGGTCAGCAACCCTCCCTACGTCGATCCCGCCGAGTGGTGGGGGCTGTCGCCCGAGGTTTGCGCTTTCGAGCCCCGTCTGGCACTCTCCCCCCCCGGCGCGGGCGATCTCCTGCTCGCGCGACTCTTGCAGCAGGCTTCCGGGATGCGGCGGGGCGCACGCCTGATCGTCGAGATCGGCGCCGGGCAGCGCGACGCGGTGGTGCGCCACGGCGAGGCGGCCGGCCTGCCGCTGGTCGCCGAGCGCGCCGACTACGCGGGCATCCCGCGGGTCCTGGTGTTCGAGAAAAAATAACCTCCCATGGATCGATTCGTCATCAACGGCCCCACCCGCCTTGCCGGCACCGTCCGTGCCAGCGGCGCCAAGAACGCCGCCCTGCCGGCGCTCGCGGCGTCGCTGCTGACCGACGAGCCGCTCGAGCTCCACCGCGTGCCGCGGGTGCGCGACATCCGCACCATGCGGCGGCTCCTCGAGCACCTCGGCATCGCCAGCATCGACGACCGCGAGGCGATCGTGCTCCGCCGCGAGGGCCCCTACGCCAGCCTCGCCGACGCCCCCTACGAGCTGGTCAAGACGATGCGCGCCAGCGTCCTGGTGCTCGGGCCGCAGCTCGCCCGGCGCGGCCACGCGCGGGTGTCGCTCCCCGGCGGCTGCGCCATCGGCGTCCGCCCGATCGACCAGCACTTGAAGGGCCTGGCGGCGCTCGGCGCCGACGTCCACCTGACCCACGGCTACGTCGAGGCCACCGCCGAGCGGCTGCGCGGCGCGCGCTTCCGCTTCGACATGGCGACCGTCACCGGCACCGAGAACGTGCTCATGGCCGCCGTCCTGGCGCGCGGCACGACGGTGCTCGACAACTGCGCCCGCGAGCCGGAGGTGGCAGACCTCGCGGCCCTGCTCGTCGCCATGGGGGCGCGGATCGAGGGCGCCGGCACCGACCGCATCGTCGTCGAGGGCGTCGAGGCCCTCGGCGGCGCCGTCCACCACGTCATCCCGGACCGCATCGAAGGCGGGACCTACCTGATCGGCGCGGTGATGACCGGCGGCGACGTGCTGCTGGAAGGCGCCGAGCCCGCCGATCTGGCGCCCGTCCTCGAAAAATTGGCCGATTCCGGGGCGCGGGTGGAGGTCACGGCGGCCGGCATCCGCGCCGCCGCCGGCGGCCGGCTGGCGGCCCGCGACGTCGAGACCGCCCCCCACCCCGGCTTCCCCACCGACCTCCAGGCGCAGTGGATGGCGCTGACGACGCAGGCCTCCGGGGCGGCGACGATCCAGGAGCGGATCTTCGAGAACCGCTTCCAGCACGCGCCGGAGCTGGCGCGCATGGGGGCGGACGTCCACGTCGACGGCGGCAGCGCGCGCGTCCAGGGCCCGACGCCGCTGACCGGCGCCAACGTCATGGCCACCGACCTGCGCGCCTCCGCCTGCCTGGTGCTGGCCGGCCTCGCCGCCCACGGCACCACGGTCGTCGAGCGCATCTACCACCTCGACCGCGGCTACGAAGGCATGGAACTCAAATTGCAGTCGCTCGGCGCCCAGGTGGAGCGACATCCAGAGGCGACGGCGGCCTGACGGCCGCCGCCGCCCTCTCTTCCGCGCCGCGCTTCGCCGCGTCCGCCCCCCGAGCCGGCTGCCCAGCCGAGCGGTCCGCGATGAACGCCGCCGCCGCCACCCTCCTCCTCGCCCTCCAGGCCGCGCCGCCCGTCGCGGACGATCCCCGCGCCGGCCTCGTCGCCCTGCAGCTCGCCGGCCGCCCGCGCGAGGCGCTGGCCCGCGCCGAGCGCGAGCTCGTCGTGCGCCAGGCCGCGGCCCGCGCTGCCGGGCTCGACTTCCTGCGCGGGCACCTGCTCGACCTCCTCGGCCGCCCCGCCGACGCGATGCAGGCCTTCGGCGCGGCGATGATCCACACGCCGCGGCTCGCCCTCCACAGCCGCTACCGCATGGCGCTCGACCAAGAGCGGCTGGGGCACCCCGAGGTCGCGGCGGGGTTGATCGCCGGCGGCATCCGCGCGCAGCCCGAGTCGCCGCTCCTGCCCGAGGCGCTCCGCCTGCTCGAGCGCACGCTGGCGCGGGGCGGCGACTGCCGTCTGCTGCGCGGCTTGTTCCCCGCGCGCTTCCCGCCGCCGGAGGGCCGCCGCGTGGCGCTCCTCCAGGCCGACTGCGCGCGGCGCGCCGGCCAGCGCGAGGCGGCGCGGGGGGTCTACCTCGCGCTCCTCGACCGCGACGTGCGCGACGAGACGGCGCGCGACGCCGCCGAGCGGCTGGCGGCGCTGCTGCCGGCCGGCACGGGCGGGCGGGCGGCGCTCCGCCTCGGCCAGACCTTCCACCACCACCGGGAGTGGGAGGAGGCGCTGAGCTGGCTGCGGGCGGCGCTCGCCGGCGGCGGCATCTCGGCCGCCGAGCGGCTGGAGGCGCAATACGCCGTCGGCCGCGCGCTCTTCTTCCGTGACGACTTCGCCGCCGCCGCGACCGCCTTCGCCGAGTCGGCCGCCCGCGTCGCGGCGCCCGCGGCGCGGGCGAGCGCGCTCTACCAGCAGGCGCGCGCGCACGAGCTGCTCGGCGAGCGGGGGCGCGCCCTCGCCGCCTTCCGCGCCGCCCACGCCGCGATCCCGGACGGCGAGTGGGCGGCGGCGGCGCTCGTCGCCGCCCTCCGCCTCCACTGGCTGGCCGGGCAAGAGCGCCCGGCGCTCGATCTCTACGCCCTCCTGCAGTCGCGCCGCGAATGGCGCGAGCAGGCGGCGCGCGCGGCGCTCTTCCTCGCCGCCTCCGACCTGGTGCGCGGCCGCCACGACCGCGCGCGCGGGTGGCTCGCGCAAGCGGCGCTCGGCACCCCCGAGGACGCGGTCGAGCTGGCCTACTGGCGCGGGCGGCGCCTGGAGGCGGCGAGCGACGAGATCGGCGCGGTGCGCGCCTACGCCGCGGCGGCGCGCGAGGACCCGGCGAGCCCGTTCGCGCGGGCGGCGCTGGCGCGCGCCGCGGCGCCGGCCCTCGCCGCGACGACGGCCGCCGAGGCGCGGCGGCTGGCCGGCTCGAAGGCGCCCGGCGATCTCCACGCCGCCTGGCTCCTGGCACCGGGCTCGCGCACCGGCCAGACGGCGCGCGCCCTGCTGCTGCGCCGGCTGGCGGGTGATCCGGGCGCGGCGCCGTACCTCCTCCTGGCGCAGGTGCCGGTCGAGCGCTGGCCGCTCTGGACGGCGACGCCGGCGACGCCCGAGGAGGCGCTCCTCGGGCTCGGCCTCTTCCGCGAGGGGGCGCCGGCGGTGGGCGCCCGCTTCCCGCCGTCCGACCCGTCGCTGGCGCTCACCGGCAGCTTCCTCCTCGCCCGCGCCGGCGAGGCGCCGCGCTCGATCCGCCTCGCCGAGGCGGTCCGCCTGCGCACCCCGGACCGCGTCCCCCTCGCCCTCCAGCCGAGCGTCTTCCGCACCCTCCTCTACCCGCTGCCGCACCGCGAGCCCCTGCTCGCCGAGGCGCGGCGGCGGGGGGTCGATCCGCACCTCCTCGCCGCGCTGGTGCGCGAGGAGAGCCGCTTCGACGCGCGCGCCTTCTCGGGGGCGGCGGCGCGCGGGCTGGCGCAGCTCGTCACTCCGACGGCGCGGCGGGTGGCGGCGCAGGCCGAGCTGCAGCTCGGACCGGGCGACCTTTACCGGCCGGAGGTGTCGCTCGCCCTGGGCGCCGCCTACCTGGCCGAGCTGCTGCGCGAGGTCGGCGGCGCCGAGCACCTGGCGGTCGCCGCCTACAACGCCGGCCCGGCGCAGGCGCGCCTCTGGCGCGGCTACTGCGCCGGCGACGAGCCGGCCGAGTACCTGACGAAAGTGGGCTTCCGCGAGACCCGGGCCTACCTGCGCCGCGTCCTCACCACGCGCGAGCACTACGCGCGGCTGTACCCTCCCTAGGAATCCCCGAACGGTGTCAGTCTAAGGAGTAAGAGGAGGTCTCCCATGGCGAACCGGAGCAGCCGCGCCAAGCAGTTCCTGGAGAAGGTCCTGCCCGAAGGAGGGGTGGAGGCGGTCCTCGCCGACGCGCCGCTGGCGCTGGAGTTGATGGCCGAGAGCGCCGAGCTGGTCTCGGCGGAGCAGGAGATCGTGCGCGCCACCCTGGAGAAGCTGGCCACGAACGAGGAGCTGTCGCCGCGGGAGGAGTTCATGGTCGAGGCGATCATCATCCCCGACAAGCGGCCGGCGATCGACGTCATCCGCGGCGACTTCCGGGTCAAGCACTCGCTCTGGCAGCACTACGGGCAGGACCCCATCAAGTCGCGGATCCGCAAGGCGCTCCCCTCGATCGGCCGGATCGAGGTCTCGGGGATCCCCAGCCTGCCCTACGGCGGCACCGGCTTCGTTGTCGGCCGTGGGCTGCTGATGACCAACCGCCACGTCGCCGGCCTCTTCGCCTCGGGCGTCGGCCGCCGCAGCTTGACGTTCAAGTCCGGCATCCGTGCCGGCGTCGACTTCAAGCGCGAGCGCGGCCTGAGCGAGACGCAGTTCCTGCGTGTCCGGCGGGTGCTGATGATCCACCCGCACTGGGACATGGCGCTGCTCCAGGTCGACGGGCTCTCGGACCGCAACCCGCCGCTCGTCCTGTCGCTCGACCAGCCGGAGCAGCTCGCCGGCCGCGACGTCGCGGTCGTCGGCTACCCCGCCTTCGACCCGCGCAACCCCGCCGACGTGCAGAACCAGGTCTTCGGCAGCGTCTACTACGTCAAGCGCCTCCAGCCCGGCAAGCTCGGCGCCCGCCGCTCGACGCGCAGCTTCGGCCACCAGGTCTCGGCGATGACCCACGACGCCTCGACCCTGGGCGGCAACTCCGGCTCCGCGGTGATCGACGTGGCGAGCGGCAACGTCGTGGCGCTCCACTTCGCCGGCGTCTACCTCGACGCCAACTTCACGGTCCCCTCCTGGGAGCTGTCGCGCGACCAGCGGGTGATCGAGGCGGGGGTCCAGTTCCGCGGCGCCGCCCGCGGCGACGAGGACGCGACCGCGGAGTGGTGGAGCGCGGTCGAGGGGCCGGCGGCGGAAGCGGAGCCCGGGGAGCCGGGAGCGCAGCCGGCGGCCGGCGGGGGCACCGCCGGGGTCGTCCTCGCGCCGGGAGGCGGGGCGACCTGGACGATCCCGCTCCAGATCACCGTGCGCCTCGGCGAGGCGCAGCCCGCGGTGGCGGCGGCCGCCGCCGCGCCCGCCGCCGGCGAGCCCGTGGAGGAGCGGCCGGTCGAGCCGGTCCACGACCCGGACTACTCGACGCGCCAGGGGTACGACCCGCAGTTCCTGGAGGTCGAGCTGCCGCTGCCGGAGGCGGTGGACGAGAGCCTCTGCGCGCCGCTGATCGAGGAGGACGGCGGCCACGTCCTCGACTACCACCACTTCTCGCTCGTCATCCACAAGGACCGGCGGCTGGCTTTGTTCACCGCCGCCAACTTCGACGCCAGCGAGGAGCGAAAGCGGCCCGAGCCGGGGAAGCCCTACACCCGCAAGGCCCTCGGCGGCCTCGGCAAGAACGACACCGAGCGCTGGTTCCTCGACCCGCGGATCGAGTCGGAGCACCAGCTCCCGGACCGCTTCTTCACCAAGGACCAGGGGGCCTTCGACCGCGGGCACGTGGTGCGGCGCGAGGACATGGCCTGGGGGGACTCCTACGAGGAGGTCCGCTTCGCCAACGGCGACACCTTCCACACCACGAACTGCTCGCCGCAGGTGGCCGGCTTCAACCAGTCGGCGAGCGGCGAGAACTGGGGGGACCTGGAGAACTACGTCACCGAGCAGGTCGGGACCGACCGGCTCACCCTCATCGCCGGCCCGGTGCTGGCCGACGACGACCCGTTCTTCGTCGGCGTCGACGACGAGGGCGCCGTGCGGGTGCGTATCCCGCGGCAGTACTGGAAGGTGGTCGTCGCCAACGAGGACGGCGAGCTGCGCGCCTTCGCCTTCCTGCTGCGCCAGGACCTGAGCGACGTGCCGCTCGAGTTCGCGGTCGACGCCGTCTGGCGCCAGCACATGGTGTCGATCGGCGAGCTGGAGGGACTGCTCGGCGTCGTCCGCTTCCCCGACGTCCTGCACCAGGCCGACCAGGCGGACACCGACGAAGGGGAAGCGGTGCGCTCCCGGGCCGCGATCGACCGCCTGGAGACGACGGCGGCGCCGGCGCGCGCCCCGGAGGCTTGGCCGGAGGAGGAGCTCGAGCGGCCGACGCCGCACGGCGGCGACGACAGCGCCGCCGAGCCCGGGAAGAAGCGGACAGCGCCCTGGGAGGAGGGGCTGGAGGCGCCGGCGCCCTGGCGGGTGGCGAAGTCGCTCCTCGCCCTGCGCAAGCAGGTCAACGCGAAGTACCCGAAGCGGAGCAAGGCGAGCGACGGCTCGATCGGCGACGCCGCCCACGCGACCCGCAACTCCGACCACAACCCCTGGGTCAAGGACGGCGCGACGGGGGTGGTGACGGCGGTGGACATCACCCACGACCCGGCGAGCGGCTGCGACGCCGGCGCCCTCGCCGAGGCGATCCGCGCCAGCCGCGACAAGCGGGTCAAGTACCTCATCTGGAACCGCCGCATCGTCAGCTCCTACAAAGAAGGGAACGTGGCCGCCTGGACCTGGCGTCCCTACGGCGGCACGAACCCCCACAGCAAGCACGTCCACATCTCCGTGCTGCCGAAGAAGACGGCCTACGACTCGGAGGCGGGGTGGGCGGCTAGCTAGGTCGCGAAGGATTTCCCGCCCGGGGGCATCCAACCGCGCGAGGCTGTTTCCGCGAAAGGAGATCCCTCGATGCGATCGACCGTCGCCGCCGTCCTCGCCGTCGCCGCGCTCACGCTCGCTCTCGCCGTCCCGCCGGCCGCCGCCCAGCGCTTCGACCTGGGCCTCCGCGGCACCATCGTGGCCGCCGACGGCGAGCCCGCCAACGACATCCCCGGCTACGGCCTCTTCGGCCACGCCCGCCTCGGCGACCGCTGGAAGCTCGGCTTCGGCGCCGACACGGCGGAGTACGACTTCGAGGAGCCGGCGAAGCTCGTCGGGCTGGCGCAGAGCCCGGCCTTGGAGCCGATCGACGTGGTCGCGGAGTCGACGACCATCAGCGCCTGGGTCGAGCGCCTCTTCGGCAACCCGCAGGGCCGCACCGAGTGGTTCCTCGGCGCCGGCCTCGGCCTCGCGACGATCGACGTCCCCGACGCCGTCGGCCCGCTTGCCAACGGCGGCCGCTTCGACATCCACACCGAAGCCGACGACGAGGTCGTGGCGCAGCTCTCCGCCGGCGTGCGCCGCCTGCTCGGCCAGCGCTGGACCTTCGAGTTTGCCCTCCGCGCCGACCAACACCTGGCCGACTGGCAAGTCACCGACCGCGTCTCCGGCCGCACCGCCACCGTCGACGACTACCTCGCCCTCGGCGGCCACTTCGGCTTCCTCGTTCGCTTCTAGCCGGCGGCGAGGAGCCACGCGACCGGCGCGGGGCTTCCAAGTTATACTCCCGCGCCGGAGTCATACATGGGACACGTGGTAGGACCGAAGGGGCAGGTCGTCATCGAGAAGCCGCTGCGCGAGGCGCTCGGGTTGGAGCCCGGCTGGGTAGCGGTGCAGAAGCTCGTCGGCGACCACCTTGAGATCTTCTTCTTCCCGCCCGAGCACGGCAGCTCGCTGCGCGGCGTTCTCAGCGACGAGATCAAGAGGAAGGTCCCGCCCCGAGCCTGGCCCCAAGCGCGCGAGCGTGCCTGGGGCGAGGCGGCGGCACGCCATCGACCGCGCCGCCGCTCGCGATGAGTGATCCCGCGCCTCTCGCTCTCCTCGATACCAGCGTCGTCGTCCGGTACCTAACGAATGATCCGCCCGAGGCGGGCGCGCGCGCTGCCGCCATCATTGACAGCGACCGCCGCCTCGTCCTGAGCGCCCTGGTCCTGGTCGAGAGCGCTTACGTCCTCGCCTCGGTGTACGAAGTCTCGCGGCCCGCGCTCGTGGATGCGCTCACCGCGCTCGTCCAGCGAAGGAACATTCTGACGCCCGACCGGTCGAAGGTGCGGATCCTGGAAGCTCTGCGGATGTGCCGCGATTCGAAGCGATACTCCTTCACCGACGCCCTGCTCTGGGCGGAAGCCCGGGACCGCGGCGTGACGCGAATCTACTCCTTCGACGAGCGCTTCCCGAGCGAGGGGATCGAGGTCTTGGGTAGTACAATGTAAGACATGAAGGGCGCCCTAACGATCCACCTCGATGCGGAGCTCGAGCGCCTTCTCGACCGTCTCTGTGCGGAGACCGGCCGTACCCGCAGCGACGTCGTGCGCGACGCGCTGCGGCGGCAGTTGGGGTTGCTGCGCTTCGAGCAGCTCCGCCGCCAGGTGATGCCTTTCGCGGAAGCCCGCGGCTACCTCACGGACGAGGACGTCTTTCGCGACGTCTCGTGAGGGGTCTTCCTCGACACCAACGTCCTCGTCCGCGCCTTCGCCACCCGCGGCCTCTGCGCCGACGTCCTCCGCCACGTCCTCGTCGACCATCAGTTGGTCGTCGGCGAGGTCATCATCGAGGAGCTCCGGCGCACGCTGCAGGAAAAGCTCGGCGTCCCGCCGGCACAGGTCCAGGCGATCGAGGAGGCGCCCCCTTGCCGATCCTCGACCCGCGAGGGTTCTGGAACCTGGTCCGGGGGCCTCGGTAACAGGAGAAGGGCGCTGGTGGTCGACAGGCGCGCGCGCCCCTACTCGGGATGGAAGATCCGATTGACCGCCTCGGCATCGAACGTCTCGGGATCGAAGTTCTCGCCGACCCAGTCAGACAGCTCGCCGTGCTCGGGGTGTGCCGGATCGGCGAGCGCCGCGAGGAGCGTGAAGTAGCCAGGGATGCCGCCGCAGTCTTCGGGCGGACAGGCGCGCTTCCCCGCCAGCACCCGAGGGTAGCGGCCCTTCGGGTCGGCGGCCAGGACCTCTTCCACTACCACGTCGTGCTCCCACCCATCTCCGAAGTCATACTCGTAGCGCAGCCGGTCCTTCGGGCTCTTTAAAAGCGCCGCGAGACGCACTCGCCGCTCGTCCCGGTAGTCCATATCCCACTCCGGGTCCGGAGTGCCGTAGTAGACGCCCTTGGCGGTGAAGTGATGCAGGTGCGTGTCGGTCCAGCCCATCGCGATCTGGAGCACCTCGTGGAATTCACCGAGCGTCATGTCGGCTGGCACCAGCAGCCGTCTCCAGATCGGCGGGCTGCTCTCCCGCAAAGTCACTTTGATCCGCAGGATGGGTCCCCGAGGCACTCCTTTCATTTGCCTACGGCTCCTCGATCGTCTCCACCACCGGCGGCAGCGGCGCCTGGGGCTCGTCGGGGAAGCGGGAGACGTCGGCTTCGCGGCGGAGCTGCTCGGTCCAGGTCTCGACCTCGCGGTTGAGGCGCTGCTCGCGGAGGAGCTCGCGGATGTCTTCGCGCACCTCTTCGATCGGCGGCACCGGCGCCCCCTGCGCGCGGAGCTGCGGCACCAGGACCTTCTCGTAGTACTCGTTGATCTCGTCGAGGGTGACGAAGACGCGCACCGCCAGCCGCTCGTTGACGTACTCGAGGACGGAGAGCTGCCGCGCCACGAGCTGGCGCAGGCCCTCGAGGTCGAGGTCCAGCTCCTCCAGCCGCCGCCGGAAGGCCTCCTCGCTCTCGAAGCGCGAGCGGATCTCGGCGACGTGCTCGTCGACCAGCTTCACGTCCACCTGGCCGAGCCCGAAGCGGTCGATCTCGTGGGCGCGCAGGCGCTGGTCGATCAGCCCTTCGAGGACGCGCCGTCGGAAAGCCTCCTGGCTCTCGCCGGGCTCGCGGTTGGCGAGCCCGAGGGCGATCACCCGCTCGACGTCGGAGGCGAGGATCGGGTCCTCGTCCACCACCGCGACGATGCGGTCGCGCAGCTCGTAAGGCGCCGTCGCGGGCGCCGGCGGCGCGGTCTCTTGGGCGGGGGCGGCGGCCGGCAGGAGCGCCGCGGCGAGGAGCCAAACCGCCCCTCTGGGCGCGCCCGGGCGATGCATGAGCGCATGCTAGCATCCCATTCGATGAGCACCGGCGGAGCCCTGCGGGTCGGCCTGGCCCAGGTGGACTCCCGCTTGGGCGACCTCGACGAGAACCTCGCCCGCCACCTCGCCCGCATCGAGGAGGCGCGCGCCGCCGGGGTCGAGCTGCTTGTCTTCCCCGAGCTGTCCTTAACCGGCTACCGCCTCCTCCACCTGACGCCGCGCGTGGCGCTGGCGCCGCAGCGCTCGCCGCACCTGGCACGGCTCGCCGCGGCGGCCGCCGGCATGACCGTCGTCGTCGGCCTGGTCGAGGAGGACGAGAACGGCACCCTCCACAACAGCGCGCTCGTCCTCCAGGAGGGCGCCGTCGTCCACACCCACCGCAAGGTCTACCTCCCGACCTACGGCATCTTCCAGGAGGAGCGCTTCTTCGCCCGCGGCCGCTCGCTCGGCCTGGCGCCGATCGCCGGCGGCAAATTCGGGGTGCTCATCTGCGAGGACCTCTGGCACGCCGAGCTGGCGCGGCGGATGGCGCTCGGCGGCGCCAAGCTGATCGTCGTCCCGTCGGTCTCCCCCGGCCGCGTCGGCCCCGGGCCGGTGCCGGAGAACTCCGACACCTGGGAAGTGCTGACGCGCTCGACCGCTCTCCTCAACACCTGCTGGGTCGCCTACTGCTCGCGCGTCGGCTGGGAGGAGGGGACGTTCTACCCCGGCGGCAGCCACCTCGTCCGCCCCGGCGGCGAGGTCGCGGCGCGGGCGCCGTTCCTCGAGGAGCACCTGCTGGTCGCCGAGGTCGACCTGCGCGAGGCCGACCGCCTGCGCTTCCGCCTGCCGCTCCTCGACGACGAGCGCACCGACGTCGTGGGACCGGCCTGATGCGCCGCGGCGAGGTGGCGGCGCGCCTCGAGCTCAACGCGCCGCTGGCGACGGCGGTGCTCACCGACTTCGTGCGCGACGCGGTCGAGAACGCCGGCGCCGCCGGCGTCGTCGTGGGGCTTTCGGGCGGCGTCGACTCGGCGCTCGCCGCGGCGCTCGCCGCCCGCGCCCTCGGCCCCGAGCGGGTGCACGGCTTCCTCCTCCCCTACCGCACCTCGACCGCCGACTCCGCCGCGCACGGACGGCTGGTCGCCGAGCAGCTCGGCATCTGCTGCAAGAGCTTCGACATCTCGCCGATGGTCGACGCCTACTTCGCGCAGGCCGGCGCGGCCGACCGCGTGCGCCTGGGCAACAAGATGGCGCGCGAGCGGATGGCGATCCTCTTCGACCAGGCGAAGGCGCTCGGGTGCCTCGTGCTCGGGACCTCCAACAAGACCGAGATCCTGCTCGGCTACTCGACCGTCTTCGGCGACAACGCCAGCTCGCTCAACCCGCTCGGCGACCTCTACAAACAGCAGGTCTGGCAGCTGGCGCGCCACCTCAAGCTGCCCGAGGCGGTGGTCGCGAAGGCCCCGTCGGCCGACCTCTGGCCGGGGCAGACCGACGAGGAGGACCTGGGGAGCGACTACCCGACCGCCGACGAGGTGCTCTACCTGCTCTACGACGTCGGCCTGACGCCGGCCGAGGTCGTCGAGCGCGGCTACCCGCAGGCAGCGGTCGACGGCATCGTGCAGCGCGAGCGGCAGAACCGCTTCAAGCGGCGGCTGATGCTCATCGCGCGCCTCTCGGGCAGCGCGATCAACCTGGACCAGGAGATCCCGCGGGACTAGAGGACGGGTGCCGGCGCCGCGGCGGGGCCGCGGCCAAAGTACGCCTGGGTCTCGGGCTTGAACCAATAGACCATGAGCGGGATCGAGACCGGCATGCAGCAGCAGCTCGTCATGCCGATCCCGATGAGGACGATGTGGTAGATCCACGTCCAGGGCTTCGGCGGCAGGAAGAGCGCCGCGACGTAGGCGGCGGCGAGCAGCACGCCGAGGCCGGTGAGCAGCGCGCCGTAGACGATCCAGAGGGCGGCCGGCACCTCGTCGTCGGAGGCGGCGAGCTCGTCGGCGAAGAAGAAGACCGCGACGCCGCCGACGATGCAGAGGAGGTAGAGGAGGGCCATGGCGACCGCGTAAGCGCGGTACCAGGGGAGGACGCGCGGGGGCGCCGGCGGGGCGGGGGCAGCAGCGGGGATCAACGGAACGGCATTCTACTCGTCGTCTCGACCCCGATCGGCAACCTCGACGACATCTCGCCGCGGGCGCGGGCCGCCTTCGAGCGCGCCGACCTGGTCGCCTGCGAGGACACCCGCCACACCGGCCGGCTCCTCGTCCGCCTCGGCTTGAAAAAAACGCTCGTGTCCCTGCACGAGCACAACGAGCGGCAGCGTCTGCCGCGGCTCCTGGCGGCGCTCGAAGACGGCGCGACGATCGCCCTGGCGAGCGACGCCGGCACGCCGCTCCTCTCCGATCCAGGGTACCTGCTGGTGCGGGAGGCGGCGGCGCGCGGCGTGCGGATCGAGCCGGTGCCGGGGCCGTCGGCGCCGCTCGCGGCGCTCGTGGTCTCCGGGCTCCCCCCGTACCCCTTCACCTTCGCCGGCTTCCCGCCGCCCAAGTCCGGCCGCCGGCGCAGCTTCTACCGCCGGCTCGCGGCGCTCGGGCACACGCTGGTCGTCTTCGAGTCCCCCCACCGCCTGCTGGCGAGCCTGGCGGACGCCGTCGCCGAGCTGGGCGACCGCCCGGCGGCGATCGGGCGCGAGCTGACGAAGCTGCACGAGGAGGTGCTGCGGGGCAGGCTGAGCGAGCTGGCCGCCGCGCTCGCGGCGCGGCCGGCGCTCAAGGGGGAGTTCGTGCTGGTGATCGCCGGCTCAGAAGCGCCGGCGGTCCTTCCGCAACCGTAGCCAGGAGCCGCTCGCCAGCAACAGCGGCGGCGCAGCCAGGCAGGCGGCGATGCCCCCGAGGAGCGAGCCGAACCACTGTCCCCAGGAGATCTCCTGGGGCCCCTGATAGAAGGCGTAGAGGCTCACCCCCAGCCCCCAAACCACCGCGGCGACGACACCCACCGCCAGGGCCGTTTCCTTGTCCTCGGGTCGAATCCGCGCCAGCACTGGAGAACTCCTTTCCCGGATGAAGAGCAGGTTGACCTGCTACAACGCGGGCCGCGAGGACCGCGGCGGGCGGATTGTGCGAGCGGCGTGCCAGCGCCGTGGCGGAGCAGGTGGGTGCGGTCTAGCAGCCGCCGCGGAGTTTCCCGCCGCGGCGGCGGCATTTCCCGCAGCGGCCGGGTCACTTCCCCCAGCACTCGCGGAGAATGCCGCAAAGCCCGCGGGATCTCCCGCGGCGCCCGCGGGAAACGAAGAAGTGACCGCAGCATTTCCCGCAGCGGTCGCGGAACTTCCCCCAACGCCCACGGCATTCCCCGCGGCGCCTGATACGACGCTCCTTGCTGCCCGGAAACCTCGATTCCGCAGAGACTTGCAGGAGCGCAGTGGAGCAGGACATCGCCCCGAGCGATCCGAGGTGATGCCGCCCCACCCGCGGCCCGCTGACGGCGCTCCGACCCGCCGCATCGCCCTCCCGTCATTCCTCCGCAAGCGCTGCCGAGTTGTGGAGAACTCAGAGCCCCCTCCTCAGCACTTGAAGCAAGGCGGAGCTTCTCGCTGTGAGCTTCCTTACCCTCTCTGGTAGACTGGCCTAACTGATTAGAGCCCAGCACATGGAGCCTCGGGCATCGAAGCCCGCCGGGCGAGATAACAACCGATTGTCGCCTATGGCCAATATACCCACACCTCGGAGAGTCGTCGAAACACAAGTTAGACACAAAAGCATATCGGCATGAAGGAGACGATTGACAGACGTTTCGTTGAGCTGGTGGATCGAGGCCGACGCCTGCTCAGCGACCTTCCTCGTGACAACGATGGTCTCGAGTACTGGTGTCCTACTGATGATATCCCAAAATACCAGGCTTGGATGGCCTCAACCGCTAATCTACTAAGCACTGTCGCGTTACCAGGAAGTTACTTTGCCGAGGAAAACAAACGCTTGCTTTCCGACAGGGACTTGGAGACCGGAATTCCGACACACGTAGTGCAAAAGCTTTGCGCGCTCCTCATCTCCGCTCACGAAGAATGGAATGCTGGTCTCCTCAAGAAAATCGAATACCTGGTGGTCGCCGCCGCGTTTGATGACTTTCTCGATCACGCCGCCGTTTATCACAAGGGAAATAAAAAAACAGAGGCTGCCGTGCTGGCAAGTGCTGTGCTTGAGGATACGATAAAAAAGATCGCCGTAACGCACGGCATAGAAACGAGCGGCAAAAGCCTAGAGCAACTCGTGGATGCCCTCGTCAGCGCCTCGGTGTTTTCACTAGTTCAAGGCAAGCGGGTCAAGACTTACTCCGGAGTGCGGAATCACGCGCTTCATGCTGAATGGGATCGGCTTGAAATCAGAGATGTTGGAGAATTGATCAGTGGAACACGCACACTCATCGAAGATTTTCTCCGATAGAAAAACTGAGCGTCGTCTAAGTCTTGCACCGATCTACCCGGAACGGCGCCCAATGCGGCTCTAGCGAAAAGCTACGCTGCCGCTTGTAGACCTAGGATCATTAGCCTTCTTTGGAGGAGAAATGCGGAGCGAGACGGTAACCGCAGTGTTAGTACTGCTAGTTGCCTTGTCGGCATGCCGAACTATGGAACTCGAAAGGAAAACCATACTGCTCAACCCAGGCGATAGCAAGGCTGAAGTTCTTGAGGTAATGGGACCGCCTAAGGACCGACAATTCCAGGGCGACTATGAAGTGTGGCAATACTGCATCACTGGTGCGGGCTTCGGCTATCACGACTACCGAGCTATATGGCTTCGTAACGGCCAGGTCACTGGCATAACGTCGTACAAGGACACTACACCAGCCTCGCGATGCGAGGGGCATTTCCGAACTTTGAGTGTCGAGGATGCACCTGACGGTCAATAAGGCGCGAGAAATGAGTCGATCCCGGGCACACAAGGGCTTCGTGATCTGCATTCGCAATGATGGCTATCCCGCATCTTTGGAGCGCGGCAAGGTCTACCTCACCTCCGGGCCTCCCGAAGTCGGACCTCAGGGTTACCTGGCGGTCGTGGACGAGTCGGGCGAGGATTACCTGTACCCGGCTAGCTTCTTCCATGCGATCGACCTGCCGCGCGAAGTCGAAAAAGCACTGGCTCGCTAGTGGTAAACGCGCTGGCCCCGTTGCGTATGTTTTTTGCGTGAATGAGGTCCTGATGCGCACCAGAGTCCAGAGGTGGGGTAACAGCCTCGGCGTCCGGATTCCCCGTCACTACGCCGAAGAAATCGGGCTCGCGGAGCACTCGGAAGTCGAGATCTCTCTCGCCGACGGCGTGCTTCTCGTTCGGCCAGCGTCCCAGTCCTTCACGCTCGAGGAGCTCCTCGCGGATGTCACCGAGAGCAACATCCACGGCGAAGTCGGTATTGGCCGCCCCGCTGGTCGCGAAGTCTGGTAAGTCCATCGGCCTACGAATTGGTTTTACCGCAGGTACCCCAGCGACCGCAGCTTCGTGATGTGGTTCCACTCCAGGTAGGTGGCGCCGAGGGCGTCGCCGGGGAGGTAGCGGCGGCGGGCGGCGGCGCGGGCGGTTAGCTCGCGCTCGCCCCAGGCGCGGAGAGCGGCGGCGACCTTGGGCTCGGCGGCGGCGCGGTCGCGGGTCTCGCCGGGGTCGTCGGCGAGGTTGTAGAGCTCGGCGGCCAGCCCCGCCTGCCGCGGCACGATCAGCTTCCATGGGCCGCGCCGCACGGCCCAGCGCTCGGGGCCGTGGAGGATGACGTCGGCGAGCTGCGTGGCGCGCGGCAGCGGGTGGCCGGCGAACGCGGCGTTCAGGTCCCGGCCTTGCGACGGCGGCGGCTCGACGCCGGCCAGGGAGAGGAGGGTCGGGAAGAAGTCGGCCATCCGCACCGGTTCCCGCAGGACGCTCGCCCCGACACCCGGCGCGCGCAGCAGCCCCGGCACGCTCAGCAGCTCCTCGTAGTGGGTGTGGCCGTGGTCGGCGTTCGCCTCGTAGCCGCGGGCGCGCTCCTGCGGCAGGCGAGTCCAGAACTCCTCGCCGTGGTCGGAGACGACGAGGAGCACCGTGTCCTCCGCCATCCCCAGCTCCACGAGGCCGTCGAGGAACCGCCCGAGCGCGCGGTCGGTGGCCGCCACTTCGGCGCGGTAGAGCGCCTCATGCCAGCGGCGGTCGGATTCCGGCGGGATCGGGTTCTCGGGCCGGCGGTCGGCGGCGCAGCCGAGCGGGCCGCGGTAATCGGGCTCGAGCCGGCGCGCCACTGCCCGGCAGTCCTCGGCCGGCGGCTCGTAGGGGTTGTGCGGGTCGAAGAGGTGGAGGTAGAGGAACAGCCGCCGCTCGTCGCGATACCGGCCGAGCCGCGCGAGCGCCTCGCTCACCAGGACGTCCGCCCGCTCCTCGCGCGAGACGTACTCGTCGAACCCCTGCGACAGGCCGAAGGCGGGGTTGACGTAGATGTTGTGGTAGACGCCGAGGTTGTAGAAGCCGTCGCCGCGCAGGACCTCGGCGAGGGTCGTGGCCCCCTCCGCGAGGCCGGTCGGCGCGAACTCCCCGAAGCGGCGCCCGGCGCCGTGGGTCTGCGGCTCGAGACCGGTCATCAGCGTGGCGACGCTCGGCAGCGTCCAGGGGGCCGGCGCGGAGAGGTCGGCGAAGCGCGTGCTCCGCTCCGCGAGAATGTCGAGGCGCGGTGTCACGCCGGTGCGGTCGCCGTACGCGCCGAGGACGTCGGCGCGCAGCGTGTCGATGAGGACGATCACGAGGTGCGACCCGAGGCGCCCGCCGTCGGCTGCGATCACCGGATTGCCCCAGACCGCGACTCCCTCGGGGAGCGGGCGGCCGTTGCGTGTCGCCTCGACCTCGAGGAGCAGCCGCCCGCCGCGCGAGATCTCGCCGCCGACCTCGGACCAGCCGCGCGTACCGCCGGGACGCTCCGCCACGAGGACGGGATCGCCGTCGCCCTCGAAGCGGGCGCGAAAGCGGGCGACGACGCCCGGCTTGTCGTACTCCGGCACGAGACCGAGCCGGGCCGTGAAGCGGGCATCGCGCGGCAGGTCGTCGGGCACGTCGATGGCGATGGAGGCAAGGCCCGGAAGCGAGGGGAGACACTCCCCTTCGAGGCACATGAGGCGGTAGGGGTCGGCCGCCGGCCGCCCCTTCAGCTCCAGCAACTCGGCACGGCCGCCCTCCACCGCCAGGCGGAGCGCCGCCACCTGTCCCGTCCAGTAAGGCTCGCGCGCGAGGTCGACTTCGTAGGTTTGGGGCTGGCCGTCCGGGACGAGCGGAAACGAGAGGGTGCGATAGGGCAGGAACTGGCGGTCTTTGGCAAGGCGCCAGGAGAGTGTGGCAAGCCGGGCGTCGCCGCGCGCAACCAGCGTCAGCTTCGCAATCCGCGCCGCCGAAAGCTCCGCCGGGATCGTGCGCGGTTGCTCGCCCAACATGCCGCCCGCGGGCAGCACGACCTCCGAATTCGAAGGCTTCTCCGCGAGCAGGTCGCCGAGACGGATCAGGCGTTGGGGCTCACGGCTACAACCAATGAGCAGAAGCAGAAGAGCGGTGGTGATGAGCACCGCCTGGCGGCGTGCGCTCTCCTGCGGCACCGGCGCGCGCATTTTGTGGACTGCGGGATCTGAGGCGCGCGCCTCCGCTTCGCTGCGCGCCGGACCAGCCGTGGCCGTCACAGGGCGTTGCCAGCGCTTGCTCAGAGGTGCCTCCGGAGAGCGCACGCCGCCAGGCTACCGGAGTCGCGACCCCCTCCCCCAGAAGCAGCCCCCCGCCCAGATCCTTCGCTTCGCTCAGGATGACAAAAGGGACGGTAGCCCTCCGCGGTGCGCTCACCAGAGGGACCTCTCCGCAAGCGCTGGCAACCAGACAGGCAGGCCATGATCGATCCGGCGCGCAGCGGAGCGGAGGCGCGCGCCTCAGATCCCGCAGTCAACAGAAGCGCGCGCCGTTGCGGAGCCCAGCCATGGGCTCCGCTACCCGTAGGGCCGCCTGCTGAAGCAGGCAACTGATCTGGATTGCGGGTTCCCGGCGGGGAGCGCACCGCGGAGGGCGGTGCTCATCGCATAGCCCCCCGAATCCAGCAACCCCCCAGAATTTTGCTGTCCTGATAGAAGACCGCGGCTTGGCCGGGAGTGACGCCCCTCTGTGGCGCCGCGAACTCAACCTCTACGGTGCCGTCGGGTCCCGGCTTCACTCGCGCGTCAACGCCCGGATGCCGCGAGCGAATCTTCACGGTCGCATCCACCACTCCCGCCGGCGCCTTCCCGATCCAGTGCAGCCTCTCCCCAACGAGCCCCGGCGCCAGCAGCTCATTCTCCGAGCCCACCACCACCCGATTCGCCCCCGCCTCGATCCCCAGCACGTACAGCCGTTCCCCCGCCGCCACCCCCAGCCCGCGCCGCTGCCCCACCGTGTAGCGGTAGAACGGCTCCCCCCGACCGCGCGCCGCCCCGTCTGCCGCCACCAGCTCCGCCGGCTCGCCCAGCGGCAGCGCCATCCGGTAACGCTCCGGCGCCGCCGCCACCTCTTGTTCCACGAACTCGCGCACCGAGCCGGCCACGAAACAGACCTCCATGCTCTCCCCCTTCCCCGCCACGCACAGCCCCGCCTCCCGCGCCAGCTCCCGCACCTCCGGCTTCGAGCGTTCGCCGAGCGGGAAGAGCGAGCGGGCGAGCTGCTCGCGCGTCAGCTCGAAGAGGTAATAGCTCTGGTCTTTCTCCGGCGCCGCCGCCGTGTGCAGCTCCGGCCCCTCGGGCCCCTCGACGATCCGAGCGTAGTGCCCCGTCGCCACCTTCTCGGCGCCCAGCCGGCGCGCCCGCTCGAGCAGCAGGCCGAACTTGATCCAGGTGTTGCAGCGCACGCAGGGGCTCGGCGTGCGCCCTTCCAGGTAGTCCTGGACGAACGGCTCCACCACCTGGCGCCGGAACTCCTTGTCGAGACGCAGCGTGTAGTGCGGGATCCCCACCTGCCGCGCCACCCGCCGCGCGTCGCCGAGATCGAGCGCGCCGCAGCAGCGCCCGTGCTCGGCTTCGCTGGAGCGGTCCCAGAGGAGCATCGAGAGCCCGACGACCGGCGCCCCGCTCCGCGCCAGGAGCAGCGCTGCCACCGACGAGTCGAGCCCGCCGCTCATCGCGACCGCGATCCGCCCGTTCGTCCGCGCGCCCCCGCTCATCTCAGGCGACCTCCATCAGCCGCCGCACCTCGGCCACCTCGCGTTCGAGCGCCTCCAGGAAGGCATCCACCTGCTCTTCCGTGTTCGAGATCCCGAAGCTCACCCGCAGCGACGACAGCGCCACCTCCCGCGAGAACCCGGCCGCCAGCAGCGTGTGCGACGGCTCGATCGCCCCCGAGGCGCACGCCGCGCCGGTCGAGACCGCGAAGCCGGCCAGGTCGAGGCGGATGAAGAGCGCCTCGCCGTCCGCGCCGGGGAAGCCGACGTGCGAGGTGTTCGGCAGGCGCGGCGCCCCCGCGCAGTGGACCTCCGCCCCCGGGATGCGCCCGAGGCCGCGCTCGAAGCGGTCGCGCAGGGCGGCGAGCCGCTCGGTCCGCGCCGCCCCCTCCTCGCGCGCCGCCGCCGCCGCCGCGCCAAGCCCCACCAGCGCCGGCACGTTCTCGGTCCCCGCCCGGCGCCGCCGCTCCTGGCCGCCGCCGACGAGGAGCCCCTCGAGCTCCACCCCCTTGCGCACCCACAGTGCCGCCGCGCCCAGCGGGCCGTAGAGCTTGTGCGCGCCGAGCGTCAGGTAGTCGGCCCCCAGCTCGTGGACGTCCACCGCCACCTTCCCCACCGCCTGCACCGCGTCGCAGAGGAGCGGCACCCCGCGCTCGCGGCAGGCGCGCGCCACCTCGGCCACCGGCTGGAGCGTCCCCAGCTCGTTGTGGGCGAGCATCAGGCAGACGAGGCGGGTGTCCGGCCCGAGCGCCTCGACGACCGCTTCCGCGGGGACGACCCCGTCGCCTCCCGGGGACACGACGGCCACCCGCAGGCCGCGCCGGGCGAGCCGGGCCGCCCCCTCGCGGACCGACGGGTGCTCGAGCGCCGAGAGGACGATCGAGCCGCGCCAGCCGGCCCGCTCCCCGACGTGCTCGAGGACGGCGTTGTTGGCCTCGGTGCCGCTGCCGGTGAAGACCACCTCCGGGGGGCGCGCCCCGAGGAGCGCCGCCACCTCCTCGCGCGCCTCCTCGACCGCCCCGCGCGCCGCTTGGCCGAAGGCGTGGCGCGAGGAGGGGTTGCCCCAGCGCTCGTCCAGCCAGGGGAGCATCGCCGCCCGCGCCCAGGGATGCAAAGGCGTCGTGGCGTTGTTATCGAGGTACACCGGTTGCATGGCGCGGGATAGTCTAGCGCGCGCTTCCGCACCGGCCGGCCGATGAGACGCTCTCCGATCGCCCTCGTCTGCGCCCTCTCCCTGGGCGCCGTCCTGCTTTCAGCCCCGCCCCCCGCCGCCGCCGCGGCGGCGGAGAAGAAGCCCTCCCGCAAGGAGCTCAAGGCGCAGGAGGAGGCGATCAAGAAGCTGCCCGAGAAGTACCGCGCCTGGCTCGAGCAGGTCGCGGTGATCATCTCGGACGAGGAGCGCGACGCCTTCATCGCCCTCGAGAAGGACTACCAGCGCGACGCCTTCATCCAGGAGTTCTGGGCGGCGCGCGACCCCTACCCCGACACCGCCCGCAACGAGCTCAGGGACCGCTACGAGGAGCGCATGAACGAGGCGCGCTCGATCTTCGACGCCCTCGACGACCGCCGCGCCGAGCTGTTCCTGACCAACGGCCCGCCGGCCGACCGCATCGTCTCGCGCTGCACCGCGCTGCTGCAGCCGCTGGAGGTCTGGTACTACCGCCGCAGCGAGGTCGCCGCCTTCGAGTTCTTCCTCGTCTTCTACAAGCACTGGGGGGCGGGGAAGTTCCGGCTCTGGGACCCGTCGGAGGGGCTCGACGCCCTCTTCCAGCACGGCGAGGTGGCGAACCTGCGGGCGATCGCCGACGGCTGCATCGACGGCGACAAGCTCGCCGCCGGCATCGGCTGGGTCTTCCAGCAGGGCATGTTCGGCTACGCCACGATCCTGCAGAAGATCGAGCGGCCGCCCGACCCGCCGAAGGGCGAGTGGGTGGCGACCTTCAAGTCCTACTCGACCGACCTGGCGCAGGGGACGCCCACCTTCCCCGCCAAGCTGGCGGTCGACTACCCCGGCCGCCACCAGGCGCGCACCGTCGTCCAGGGCGTCGTCACCGTGCCGGTCGCCGAGGCCGCCGCCGTGCAGCTCGGCGAGCACCGCTCCTACAACTTCGTGCTCACCGGCGAGGTGCTGCAGGAGGGGAAGCTCTTCGAGAGCTTCCGCTACAAGTTCGACTTCCCGGCCGACGAGGTGGCGGGCGACGAGCTGCCGATGATCTTCGAGCGCACGCTCCGCCCCGGCGACTACACCATGGCCCTCAAGCTCGAGGATCTCAACGGCAAGCGCTTCTTCCGCGAGGAGCGGCCGCTCGCCGTGCCGCAGATGGCCAAGGACCTGCCGCCGCCGCCACCCGCCGACGCCGAGAGCGCCCGCCTCCTCGCCGAGGCCAACGCCGCGATCACCACCGGCGAGCGGACGATCCAGCTCGTCGAGCCGCCCGGCGACCTCCACACCGGCATGCTGCGCTTCGAGACCCTGACCACCGGCCCCGGCATCGAGAAGGTCACCTTCGAGCTCGACGGCAAGCCGGTGCTGACCAAGCGGAAGCCCCCCTACAGCGTCGAGCTCGACCTGGGGTCCCTCCCGCGCACTCACGAGCTCGCCGCCGTGGCCTTCGACGGCGGCGGCCAGGAGGTGGCGCGTGACGCGATGACGCTCAACGCCGGCGACCACCGCTTCGCCGTCGAGCTGGTCGAGCCGCGCGGCGGGCGCAACTATTCGCAGAGCCTGCGCGCCGCCGCCGAGGTGCAGGTGCCGGAGGGCAAGGCGGTCGAGCGCGTCGAGTTCTACCTCGACGAGACGCTGGTCGCGACCCTCTACCAGCCCCCCTTCGCGCAGCCGATCCTGCTGCCCGAGGGGAACCCCCTGGCCTACGTCCGCGCCGTCGCCTACTTAGCCGACGGCGCCACCACCGAGGACACGGTCTTCGTCAACGCCCCCGACTACCTCGACGAGCTGGACATCGAGTTCGTCGAGCTCTACACCACCGTCGTCGACCGCCAGGGGCGCCCCGTCGAGGGGCTGACGCAGAAGGACTTCACCGTCGTCGAGGACGGCGTCAAGCAGGAGGTGGCGCGCTTCGAGACCGTCGCCGACCGGCCGATCCACGCCGCCGTGCTGCTCGACGTCTCGGCCTCGATGGAGCCGGAGATCCAGAGCGCCCAGGGCGCGGCGCTGCGCTTCTTCGAGAAGACGGTGCGGCCCAAGGACCGGGCGGCGCTGGTCACCTTCAACGACCGCCCGGCGCTGGCCGCCAAGTTCACCAACGAGCAGAAGACGCTGGCGGCCGCCCTCGCCGGGCTCAAGGCCGAGCGCGGCACGTCCCTCTACGACAGCCTGATCTTCGCCCTCTACTACTTCAACGGCGTGCGCGGTCAGAAGGCGGCGATCGTCCTCTCCGACGGCAAGGACGAGTCGAGCCGCTTCGCCTTCGACGACGCCCTGGAGTACGCACGGCGGGCGGGGGTGACGGTCTACGCCATCGGCCTGGGCGCGGACGTGGACCGCAAGAAGCTGGTGCGCCTCTCCGAGGAGACCGGCGGCCGCGCCTTCTTCCTCCAGAGCGCCGCCGAGCTCGACGGCATCTACGCCACCATCCAGCGCGAGCTGCGCTCGCAGTACCTGGTGGCCTACCAGTCGACCAACACCAGCGGCGAGGGGTTCCGCACCGTCGAGGTCAAGCTCGCCCGCGGCGGGCTCGAAGCCAAGACGATGCGGGGGTACTATCCCTAGCCGGATGTCGCTCGCGCAGGCCCGGACCCTCCTCCTCGCCCTGATCCTCTGCTCCACCGGCGCCGCCGCCGCCGAGCCCGCGAGCCCCGCACCGCCTCCCGACCTCCCCCAGCGCTACCAGCAGTGGCTCGCCGAGGTGGCGCCGCTCCTCGACGCCGCCGAGCGCGAGGCCTTCCTCGGGCTCTCCCAGGACTACCAGCGCGACGCCTTCATCCGCCAGTTCTGGCAGGTGCGCGACCCGCACCCCGAGACGGCGCGCAACGAGCTGGCCGAGGGGTGGACCGAGCGGGCGCAGGCGGCGCGCGACCGCTTCGGCGGGCTCGACGACGGGAGGGCGCGCGCCCTCCTCTTCCTGGGCGAGCCGGCCGGGCGCTTCGACGTGCGCTGCTCGGACGTGCTCCTGCCGCTCGAGGTCTGGCGCTACGCGGGCGCCGAGCGGGTGGCCGGGAACTTCACCCTGGTCTTCGTCCGCGGCTACCGCGGCGGCGGCAAGCTCGGGGCCTGGGTGCCCGGCGACGGGCTCCGCCCGCTGGTCGCCGCCGACTTCCGCCTGGCGCAGGCGGGCGACCAGGGGATCCTCGAGGCGATCGTCGAGCAGTGCGCGCGCGGCGAGGAGGTGGCCGGGAGCCTGATGCGAGCGGTGGACTGGCGGGAGCTGGAGGCCCGGCTCCTCCCCGACCCGGGCACCGAGTGGCTGCAGACCTTCCTCTCCCGCTCGACCGACCTGCCGGCCGACGCCAGCCCGCTCCCCGCCCGCCTCGAGCTGGCCTTCCCGGCCAAGCGGCAGAGCCGCACGATCGTCCAGGGGGTGGTGACCGTGCCGCGCGGCGAGGCGCGGCCGGAGAAGCTGGGGGAGGTCGGGATCTACAGCTTCCTCCTCGACGGCGAGGTGGTGCGCAAGGGGGAGCTGTTCGACCGCTTCCGGGTCAAGTTCACGCTGCCTGAGGCGGCCGCCGCGGGCGACGCCATCCCGCTGGTCTTCGAGCGCTCGCTGCGCCCCGGCGCCTACCGGCTGGTGCTGCGGGTCGAGGAGACGACTTCGCGCCGCTTCTTCCGCCAGGAGATGGACCTGGAGGTGCCGGACGTCGTCGCGGCCGTGGCCACGGCAGGCGAGCCCGCGCCGGGCGCCGCGCCCGGGGCGCCGCTGCCGGCGCAGCCCAACGCCCATCCGCTGCTCGTCGAGGCCAACGCCGCCCTGGCGCGGGCGCCCGCCGCCGACGACGAGAAGGAGCGCTCGATCCGCATCCTGCCGCCGCCGCCGGGGCTGCTCACCGGGCGGGCACGGGTCGAGGCGATCGTCGCCGGCGAAGGCATCGAGCGGGTGCGCTGGGACCTCGACGGCCGGCCCGTCCTCTCGAAGAGCCGCCCGCCCTACAGCGTCGAGCTGGACCTCGGGCCCGACCCGCGCCTGCGCCGCCTCGCCGCCGTCGCCCTCGGGCCCGCCGGCGAGGAGCTGGCGAGCGACGAGCTGCAGCTCAACGCCGGGCCGCACCGCTTCTCGCTCCGCCTGGTCGAGCCCGAGCCGGGGAAGACCTACAGCGCCAGCCTGCGCGCCCAGGCCGAGGTCGACGTGCCGGAGGGGGAGAAGCTCGACCGCGTCGAGTTCTTCTTGAACGAGGACCGGCTGGCGACCCTCTACCAGCCGCCGTTCGCGCAGCCGATGGTGCTGCCGGCGGCGAAGGCCATGAGCTTCGTGCGGGCGGTGGCCTACCTCGCCGACGGCAACTCGACCGAGGACCTGGTGCTGATCAACGCGCCGGAGTACGGCACGGCGATCCAGGTGCAGATGGTCGAGCTCTACACGACCGTCGTGGACAAGCGCGGGCGGCCGGTGGAGGGCCTCCAGCGCGAGGACTTCGCGGTGCGCGAGGACGGCGCGCCGCAGTCGATCTACCGCTTCGAGAAGGTGACCGACCTGCCGATCTACGCCGGCGTCATGCTCGACAACTCGTCGTCGATGAGCGAGGAGCTGGACGGCGCGATCAAGGGCGCGCTCACCTTCTTCCAGACCGTCATCCAGCCCAAGGACCGGGCGGCGGTGGTGACCTTCAACGACGAGCCGAGCCTCGCCGTCCGCTTCACCAACGACGCGCAGGTCCTCTCGGCCGGCCTCGCGGGCCTCGCCGCCGAGGGCAACACCTCTTTCTACGACAGCCTCATCTTCACCCTCCACTACTTCGGCGGGCTCAAGGGGAAGCGCGCCCTCATCATCCTGACCGACGGCGTCGACGAAGGCAGCCGCTACGGCTTCTCCGACGCCCTGGAGTACGCGCGGCGCAGCGGCGTGGCGATCTACCCGGTGGGGATCGGCATCGGCACCAAGGACACCGACGCGCGGCTCAAGCTCGAGCGGCTGGGCGCCGAGACCGGCGGCCGGCACTTCTTCATCGACCGCGGCTCGGACTTGAAGCGCGTCTACGAGCAGGTCGAGACCGAGCTGCGCACCCAGTACCTCCTGGCCTACCAGTCGGCGAGCGAGGGGAAGGGGGAGAAGTACCGGACGGTGGAGGTCGAGGTGAAGAAACCGGGGCTCGAAGCCAAGACGCTGAAAGGCTACTACCCCTAAGAGCCTTGTCATCCCGAGCGGAGCGAGGGATCTGGGCGGGGGTCGTCCAAAGGCCCCTGCCCCCAGATTCCTCGCTGCGCTCGGAATGACAATCTGTCGTTTCTGATGACCCCACCGCTTTCTCTGCCCTCTCTCGTTCTCGCCTCCGGCTCGCCGCGCCGGCGTGAGCTGCTGGCGGGGCTCGGCCTGCGCTTCGCGGTGCGGCCGGTGGACCTCGACGAGAGCCCGCTTCCCGGCGAGGAGCCGGCGGCGACGGTGCTGCGCCTCGCGGCGGCGAAGGCGGCGGCCGTCGCCCACCCCGGCGAGCTGGTGCTCGGGGCCGACACGGTCGTCGTGCTCGACGGGCTCCTCCTCGGCAAGCCGCGCGACCCCGAGGACGCGGCGCGAATGCTCGCCGCCATCGCCGGCCGCGAGCACACGGTGCTCACCGGCGTGGCGCTCTGCGAGCCCGGCAGGGACCGCCAGGCGGCGGCGCTCGAGACCTCGCGCGTCCGCATGGCGGCGTTCACGGCGGAAGAGGTCGCCTGGTACGTCGCCACCGGCGAGCCCCTCGACAAGGCCGGCGCCTACGCGGTGCAGGGGCTGGGGGCGCTCTTCGTCGAGGCGGTCTTCGGCAACTACACGAACGTCGTGGGATTGCCGCTGCCGGCGGTGCGGAGGCTGGTTAGAGAGCTGGGGTACGACCTTCTGTCATTCCGATGACAATCCACCTATCCCTCGAACTTGACCGGCTCGCCGAGCGCCTGCAACGAAAAATTCGCCATGATCTGGTGCCCGTTGAAGTCGAGGACGCGGAGGTCCTCCTCGCCGTCCACCAGGTCCTTCGAGATCGTCTCGTACGAGTGCCGGTAGCGGTCCTGCACCGCGTCGAGGTCCACCTCGTAGGCGATGAACTTGTCGATCCCCTTGTAGCGGAGCTTTTGCACCAGCCGCGGGTCGGTGATCTGCGGGTAGGTGGAGAGGACGAGGATCGGCCCGGTGCCGGTGAAGATCAGGTAGGCGCGCGTCGCGGTCTCGGTCATGGAGCGCGGCGACGCTAGCCCGGCCCCCAGCGCCTGTCAAGAAATAGAGTGCGCCGCATGGGAGCCGAGTGGAGCCCGCCGGCGGTGGTGCTGGTGCGGCCGCGCGAGGAGGGCAACGTCGGTGCCGCGGCGCGCGCCATGGTCAACATGGGGCTCGGGCGCCTGCTGCTCGTCGAGCCGGCGGTGGCGCTCGGCGAGACCGCCCGCGCCTTCGCCGTCGGCGCCCGGCAGGTGCTCGAGCGGGCGGAGCGCCACCCTTCGCTCGAGTCCGCCTTGGCGCCCTTCCGCCGGGTCGTCGGCACCACCTCGACGCGCGACCGGCGGCTGGCGCTGCCGCTGCTCCTGCCGCGCGAGCTGCCGGCGCTCCTCGCCGGCGATCCGCCCGGCACCCCGACGGCGCTGGTCTTCGGGCCGGAGGTCGGCGGGCTCACCAACGAGGAGCTGGCACTGGCCGGCGCAGTCGTCCACGTCCCCTGCGCGCCGGAGCAGCCGACGCTCAACCTGGCGCAGGCGGTGCTGCTCCTCGCCTACGAGCTCTACCTGGCGCGGCTGGAGGCCGGCGCGGCGCAGGCCGCGGGCGTCGCGGCCGCGGACGAGCCACTCGCCGCGGCCGGCGACCTCGAAGGGCTCTGCGGCCAGCTCACGGAGGTGCTGGTCGCCGCCGGCTTCGCCCGCGACGACACCTTCGCCGGCGTGCTGCGCGACCTGCGCGCCCTAGCCGCCCGCGCCGCCCCGCGCGAGCGCGAGGTCCGCATCCTGCGCGGCATCTGCCGCCGATTGCAGCACGCCCTGAAAACGGCGGGCACGTAGGCCCGCCGCTACGAAGACCGTTTGGTGCCCGTAGCGCCCGGCCCACGTGCCGGGCGTTTTCTAATTCGCCTTCGGTGTATCGCGCGTCAAGAGCGCCCGCGTCAGCGCCAAGAGGCACCGCCGGCTCACCTTGCGCACGCTGGAGGGGTGGTAGCCCATCTCGGCGGCCACCTCCTGGGGGTCGTAGCCCAGGTGGTAGCGCAGGCGGAGGAGCTGCCGGCAGCGCGGCGACAGCTCGTGCAGCAGGTGCGTGAGGTCCCAGCGCAGCTCGTCGCGCTCCTGCGGCGCCTGCTGCGGCTCGGAGAGCAGCTCCAGGATCGCCATGTCCACCGAGTTGGTGAGGCTGGCGCGGCGCTTCCGCCAGTAGATGACGCAGCGGTTGCGCAGCGTGATGAGCAGCCAGGCCTCGGGGTCGTCGATGGTCTCCCACTTCCGGAAGGTGGCGATCAGGGCCTCCTGGATAAGGTCCTCGGCCTCGTGGGCCGGCACGCGGTAGCGGGCGAGGATCTGCTTGAGCCGCGGGCGCACTCGCGGCAGCAATTCCTCGAGCGTCTCGCGCTCGATCGGTTGCTCTGGAATGGCCATTGGCGAGCCGGTCGCCTCCCGGGGTGAAAGGAAGCCGATGATAGACTCCCCGCCCGCATGGTGACAACTCTCGGCACGCGGACGGACGTGGGGAGGAGCGTGCGGCGGGCGCCCGTGGTGGCGGTGGTGCGCACCCCCTCGCCCGAGGAGGCGCTGCGCCAGGCGCGGGCCTTCGCGGCGGGCGGGGCGGAGCTGGTCGAGATCACCTTCACCGTTCCCGGGGCCCCGCGGCTGATCCGCGAGCTGATCGCCGCCCGCGGCGGCGACGGCCCCCCCTGGTACGGGGCGGGGACGGTCACCACCGCCGCCCGGGCCCGCGAGGCGGTGGCCGCCGGGGCGGAGTTCCTGGTCACCCCCAACGTCAGCCGCGAGGTGGCCGAGGAGGCGCGGCGCGCCGACCTCTTCCTGGTCATGGGCGCCCTGACGCCCTCCGAGATCGTCGCGGCGCACGAGCTGGGCGCCGACCTGGTCAAGGTCTACCCGCTGCCGCCGGTCGGGGGAGCGGCCTACCTCGCCACCGTGCGCCAGCCGCTGGGCGACCTGCCGATGCTCGCCGCTGGCGGCTTCGGGGTCGAGGAGATCCCGGCCTACCGGGCGGCCGGCGCGGTCGCCTTCGGCATCGGCGCGCCCCTCCTGGGCGACGGCGCCGACGAGACCCGCCGGCGGGTGGCGCGGGCGATCGAGCTGGCCCGCACGGGGGAGGCGGGATGACGACTCCCACCACGCCCCCCCGCCAGGTGGTCTTCGACTCCACCCCGGAGATCTTCGCCACCGACACCGCGGGCGCCTTCTCCTTCCCGCTGGTGGTGGCCGGCAAGGCCCACCTGCCGACCAGCCCCTACGACGAGGTGCGCTTCGTCTTCTCGGTCTGGCACCCCTCGGGGCAGCGCACGATCGACCTCGACCGCGCCTACGTCGAGCTGCGCGCCTGCTTCGACCCCGACGACGAGCACTGGACCAAGATCGCCGAGATCGAGCCGGTCGTCCCGCCTTACGCCGGCGGCGAGAGCTTCGACGGCTGGATCGTGCTGCCGATCCTGGGCGCCGACTCGGCCTTCACCCTGGTCGGCAGCGGCTTCGAGCCGCGGGCCCGGCTGCAGGTGAGGGCGAGCGCGTACTTCGTCCCGTAGCCGGCCAGCAGTCCCCCGTGCGCCACCAAGAGATCCTCGCCAGCCTCGCCCAGCCGGCCGGGACGCGCATCGTCCTGCTGGTGATCGACGGGCTGGGGGACATCCGCACCGCCGACCAGCCGGAGACCGCGCTCGAGCGGGCGCGGCTGCCCAACCTCGACGCCCTGGCGGCGCGCTCGGCACTCGGCCGCATCGTGCCGGTCGCGACCGGCGTCACCCCGGGGAGCGGCCCCGGCCACCTCGCCCTCTTCGGCTACGACCCGACCGAGCCGGAGGTGGACATCGGCCGCGGCGTCCTGGAGGCGATGGGGGCGGGCCTCGAGCTCGGGCCCGAGGACATCGCCGCGCGCGGCAACTTCGCCACCGCCGACGCCGCCGGGAATCTGACCGACCGCCGCGCCGGCCGCATCTCGACCGAGGAGTGCCGCCGGCTCGTCGCCGTGCTGCGCGAGGCGCTGGCGCGCGAGCCCATCCCCAGTCTGGAGATTCAGCTCGAGCCGGGCGAGGGGCACCGCTTCGTCGCCATCCTGCGCGGCGAGGGGCTCTCGCCGGCGGTCTCGGCCACCGACCCGCAGCGGCTCGGCGTGCCGCCGCTGCCGCCCGAGGCCGAGGCGCCGGAGGCGGCGGCCACGGCCGAGCGGCTGCGGCGGGCGATCGCGGTCATGGAGCGGGCCATCGCCGCCGAGGCGAAGGCCAACCGGGTCCTCCTCCGCGGCTTCTCGCGCCTCCCCCACCTGCCGCAGCTCGGCGACCTCCACGGCCTGCGCTGCGGCGCCTTCGCGGGGTACCCCCTCTACCGCGGCGTCGCCGCCGCCTGCGGCATGCAGGTCGTCCCCTGCGGCAAGAAGTTTTCGGAGACGGTCGACGCCGTCCTCGCCCGCTGGGACGACTTCGACCTCTTCTTCCTCCACATCAAGCAGACCGACGCCGCCGGCGAGGACGGCAACCTGGCCGAGAAGGTGCGGGCGCTCGAGGAGGTGGACGCCGGGCTGCCGCGCCTGCTCGAGCGGCGGCCGGAGGTGGTGGCGGTGACCGGCGACCACTCGACGCCGGCGCCGCTCAAGGCGCACTCCTGGCACCCGGTGCCGCTCCTCCTCCACGGCCCTTACTGCTTCGTGGACGGCTCGACCGAGTTCGGCGAGACCGCCGCCGCGCGCGGCCACCTCGGGACCTTCCCGTCGCACCATCTGATGGGGTTGCTGCTGGCGAACGCAGGGCGTCTCGCCAAATTCGGTGCGTAAAGCGCGCTCAGACGGCTAGCTTGTCATCCTGAGCGGGCGCCATCGCCACCCGCCCCACCCGCTGCGCCACCCAGGTCCGGCGCTGGAACTCCGGGTCCCGGGTGAGGTCGAAGCCCGGCAGCTCGGTCTTCAGTTTTTCCCGCCGCGGCATGCCGAGGGCTGGCGGCAGCAAGGCACGCGCCAGGGATGGGCGCGAGGCTACGGGGTCGGCGAGAGGACGGCGGCGCCGTCGCGCGGCGCCGCGCCGCGCGGGTCGGTCGAGGCGGCCACGCGGCCGTCGGGCAGGCGTCGGACCGCGGTGATCTTGGGGATGTCCTTGAGCTCGGGAACCACGATCGCGTGGCCGCGCCGCTCCAGCTCGGCGCGGGTCTCGGGGGCGAGGGCGTCGGCCTCGGCCTCCAGGCGGTCGGGGAGCCACTGGTGGTGGACGCGCGGCCGGGCGAGCGCGGCGGCCAGCTCGTCGCCGTCAACCAGGAGGTTGAGCAGCGCCTGCGCGGTGCCGGTCGGGATGCGCCGCCCGCCGCGCCCGCCGACGACGAGCGCCTCGCCGGCGCGCCAGGCCAGGGTCGGGGACATCGAGGAGAGCATCCGCTTCCCCGGCGCGACGGCGTTCGCCTCCCCCTGGCCGGCGGCGCCGGCGCGGTCGGGGTTGGTGGCGAAGTCGTCCATCTCGTCGTTCAAGAAGAACCCCGCCCCCGGCACGTAGAGGCCGTTGCCGAAGAGGTCGTTGAGCGTCGTGGTCAGGGCGACGAGGTTGCCGTCGCCGTCGACGACGGAGAGGTGGGTGGTGTCAGCGCCCTCGGACGCGCCGGCGGCGCCGGCCGCGCCGGCCCAGGGCTCGACCGCGGCCGACGGCGTCGCGCGCGCGCGGTCGAGGCGCGCCACGAAGTCCTCCAGCCGGCGCGGGGCGAGCAGCTCGGCCGGCGTGGCGCGGGTGGTCGCCGGGTCGGCGAGGAGCGTGCGGTCGGCGAAGGCGCGGCGGAAGGTCTCGGCCAGGAGATGCCAGCGGTCGGCGCCGAAGCGCGGCAGCTCGCCCCAGCGCACGCGCTCGAGGACGCCCAGGGTCTGTCCGACGATGGTGCCGCCGGCCGAAGGCAGCGGCATGGCGGCCAAGTCCCACCCCCAGGCGCGGAAGCGCAGCGGCTCGCGCCAGGCCGGGCGGTAGGCGGCGAGGTCGGCGGCGCGCAGCACGCCGCCGTGCTTGCGCGCCGCGGCCTCGATGGCGGCGGCCACCCGCCCCTCGACGATCCCGGAGGGGCCGCGCTCGGCATAGAGCGCCAGGGTGGCGGCGAGGTCGGACTGGCGCACGCGGGCGCCGACCGGCAGCGGCTCGCCGTCGCGCAGCCAGAGCGCGGCGGTCTCGGGGAAGCGCGCGAGCCCCTCCCGGAAGTCGCCCAGCACGCGGTGCAGGTGCTCGCCGACGACCAGCTCCTCGCCCGCCAGGCGGAGCGCGGGCGCGACCACCCGCTGCCAGGGCAGCCGCCCGAACCGCCGGTGCAGGTCGTAGTAGCCGGAGGGGGACCCGGGGACGCCGGCGGCGAGCCCGCCGTAGCGCGAGGCGTAGGGGATCGGCTCGCCGCGCTCGTCGAGGAACATCGTGCGGTGCGCGGCGGCCGGCGCCGTCTCGCGGAAGTCGAGCGTCGCCAGCTCGTCGCCGATCTTGACCACCGCGAAGCCGCCGCCGCCCAAGTTCCCGGCCTCGGGGAAGACCACCGCCAGCGCCAGCGCCGTCGCCACCGCGGCGTCCACGGCGTTGCCGCCGGCGCGCAGCGCCTCGAGCCCGGCGGCGGTGGCGAGCGGGTCGTTCGAGGCCACCGCGCCGCCGGTGCCGGAGACGGCCGGCGGGTAGTAGGCGGCGAGCGGCGCAGCGCTGAGAAGGAGGAAAAGCGGCAGGCAGCAACTACGCCGAGCGCGGCTCATGGCTGCGGAGTGTACAAACGAAAAGGGCCCGGCAGCGCCGGGCCCTCTCGCAATCCGCCGGAGCGGTCCGAGGTCTACAGGTCGGCCGCCTTGATGCTGGCGACGAGCTGCTGGATGACCGGCTTCATCACCTTGTCGAACATGCGGTCGTCGTCCACGCCGCCGCCGAAGCCGCCGACGTTGACCTTGACGCTGCTCTCCTCGCCGCGGCCCTCGTCGGCCCAGACGATCTCGCCGGTCGAGGTGTCGATCAGGCGGGCGTTCATCGCCGCCACGAAGTTGCGCTTGCCGGCCGAGAAGCCGGGGAGGCGGCGCACGCCGGGGGCGTGGCCGCCGACGTCGGTCGCCCCGTACTCGGTGACGGAGCCGGTGAGCAGATAGTTGACGCCGAGGATCTTGCCGACCTTGACGGCGGTGGCCGGGTCGAGGTCGCCGGAGAGGGTGAGGTTCTTCTCCTGCATCAGCGCCGCGAGCTGCTCGCGCTCGACGACGCGGAACTTGCCGCTCTTGAACAGCTCGGTGACGAAGACGTCCTGGGCGGCCGCGGAGCCGTTGTGGTACCACCACTGGTTCTCGGCCTTGCTCTTGAACTCGAGGACGGCGATGCGGGGCTTGGTGCTGTTGTCGGCGGCGAGCGCCGGCAGCGCGGCGGCCGCGACGAGCAGGGCGGCGACCACGGCGAGGGACGAGAAACGCTTCATCTGCTTGACCTCCTGAAACTTGGGGCCGCTCGACGACCCCCTTGGTTGCGGTCTTCGGTTCTCGGAAGCGCGCATTGTACCTCAGGATCGCCCGCCGCGCGCGGGTATGATCCCCCCGTGCCGCTGACCTACGGCGACTACCTCAAGCTCGACGACCTCCTGGCGCTCCAGGCCCCGCAGTCGGAGGGGCCGGAGCACGACGAGATGCTGTTCATCGTCATCCACCAGGTCTACGAGCTCTGGTTCAAGCTGGTCCTGCACGAGGTCGAGCGGCTGCAGCGGGCGCTGGAGGCGGGCGAGGGGGCGGTCGCGATGGCCGGCTTCAAGCGCGTCCTCACCATCTTCAAAACGCTGGTGGCGCAGGTGGACATCCTGGAGACCATGACGCCGGTCTCCTTCCTCTCCTTCCGCCACCGCCTGGACACGGCGAGCGGCTTCCAGTCGCTGCAGTTCCGGCGGCTGGAGCTGCAGCTCGGAGCGCGGCAGGCGTCGCTCCTCCGCCACTACCCGGAGGCGGCGCCGGAGCTCGAGAAGCTCCTCGCCGGCAACAGCCTCTGGGACTCCTTCCTCCTCTACCTCGCCCACAAGGACTACCCGGTGCCGGAGTCGGCGCTCGGGCGCGACCGGGCGCAGCCGCCGCAGGAGGACCCGGCCGTCCAGGAGGTGCTGGTCGGCATCTACCACGACGACCCGGCGACGCGCGAGGTCTGCGAGCGGATGGTGGACCTCGACGAGGGCCTGCAGGAGTGGCGCTACCGGCACGTCAAAATGGTCGAGCGCACGATCGGCACCCGCCGCGGCACCGGCGGCTCGTCGGGGTCGGAGTACCTGCGAACCACCCTCTTCCAGCCGCTCTTCCCCGACCTCTGGGCGATCCGCCCGCGGCTGTGAAGGGGAATGTCATCCCGAGCGAGAGCGAGGGATCTGGGCGGCGGGCGGCGCGATTTCCCCTCGAAACCCTCTACGCCTCCCCGAACGCCCTAGCTTCTTTCTACAGCCGCTTCCGCGTCGCCGAGCGCCTCCTCCTCACCGGCCACTCCCACCAGGCCTGGCCCGACCGCGGGCTCGCCGGGCAGGTGCGCGCCTGGGAGGACGCAGCCGAGCACGTGGACGGCAAGTGGGACCGCGCCTTCGCGGCGGCCGACCGCGTGCGCACCGGCTTCGCGCGCCTGCTCGAGGAACCCGGCAACGAGCGCGCCTACGCGCTGGCCGGCAGCACGCACGACCTCGTCGTGCGCTGGCTCTCCGCGCTGCCGCTCCGCGAGCGCCCGCGCCTGGTCACGACCGACGGCGAGTTCCACACCCTGCGCCGCCAGCTCGACCGGCTGGCCGAGGAGGGGATCGAGGTCGTCAAGGTGCCGGCGGCGCGGCCGGACGAAGTGGCCGAGCGGGTGGCGGCGGCGGTCGACGGGCGGACGGCGGCGGCGCTGGTCTCCTCCGTCCTCTTCCAGACCGGCTGGATCGTCGACGGGCTCGAACGGGTGGCGGCGGCTTGTGAACGGGCGGGGGCCGAGCTGCTGGTGGACGCCTACCACGCCCTGAACGTCATGCCCTTCCCGCTCCGCGCCCTCGGGCTCGACGGCGCTTACGTCGTCGGCGGCGGCTACAAGTACTGCCAGCTCGGCGAAGGCAACTGCTTCCTGCGCGTGCCGGCGGGCTGTGCGCTGCGGCCGGTGTTCACCGGATGGTTCGCGGAGTTCGAAGCGCTGGCCGAGAAGGTGGAGGGCCGGGTGGCGTTCGGCGACGGCGGAGCCCGCTTCGCCGGCGCCACCTACGACCCGACGAGCCACTACCGGGCGGCCGAGGTCTTCGACTTCTTCGCCGAGCAGGGCCTGGACCCGGCCCTCCTGCGCGAGGTCTCGCAGCACCAGGTGGGGCTCCTGGCGCAGCGCTTCGACGCCCTCGACCTGCCGCCGGAGGTGATCGACCGCGACCGCGAGGTGCCGCTCGCCCAGGCCGGCGGCTTCCTCGCCCTCCGCACCCCCCACGCCGGCGAGCTCAGCCGCGCCCTGGCCGCCCGCGGCGTCTCCACCGACTTCCGCGACGACCGCCTCCGCCTCGGCCCCGCCCCCTACCTCGCCGACGCCCAGCTCGAAGCAGCGATGGCGGCGCTGGGCGAAGCCGTGCGTTCCGCTAAGTAGAATCTTTCCGGGGAGCCAACGAAGCATGAAGCCCGCTACGACTTCCAAGTCCTTTCCGGCGACTCCTGAGGAAGTCGAGGCGGCGATCGCGAAGGCGCCGGAGCGGATCGACGATCCGGAATGCCCCTACGACCCGAACGATCCCGCTGCGGTCGAGGCGTTCTGGAAGAACGCCACCGTGCGTCGTCCCGGTCAATCCGAGTGGTGACCGCCTACCTCGAGGTGACGTTCCGCCACGGCAGGCCGTTGGCCGCCTATTACTACCTGGCGCGTCTCCCCGCAGGCACGAGCCACCGCACGGAACCCGCAGCCCATGGCATCCTCGTCGACTACCGAGCAGATGGCACGCCGATCGGTCTCGAAATCACCGCGCCCACCGTCGTCACTGTAGCGGACATCAACAACGTGTTGCAGCGCCTCGGCTATCCGCCGATCGGCGCCGAGGATCTCGCTCCGCTCGCTACGGCTTGAAATGTGAGCCGATCACGGCTGGTCGCCGGCGACGCACAGTAATAGGCTGGGCATCGTGAAAGTTTTCATCTCCTCGACGTCTGAGGATCTGAAGCCATACCGGCTGGCTGCGGCTGACGTTATTCGGGACGCTCAGTGGGTTCCGGTTGGCATGGAACACTTTCCGGCCGACTCCCGTCCCATCGTCCAGCTCTGTCGCGACGAAATCGGCAAGTGCAACCTCGTGATCCTGCTGCAGGCCTTCCGCCGTGGCTGGGTGCCAGAGCCGGAGAAGGGTGGTGATGGCCAGGCGTCGATTACGGCGATCGAGATCGCCGCGGCCGACGAACTGCGAGTACCGGTGCTTTCGTTTCTCGCCGACGAGAACTGGCCCGGACGGCTCTGGGATGACGATCCCATTGCTCGTGCTTGGGCAAAGAACTTTCGGAATGGGTTGAACCGGAACGCAAAGTTCTTCAGATGGGAGGAGGACCCCAAGCTTCCTTTGTTCCGGGCGCTCCTCAGTCAGGAGCTCGCAAACTACCGGATGCGCGGTGTCGTGCCTCATGCCAGCGTTACAGCGACCACCGCGAGCGTTGCTCTGCGCACCGTGCCGGCCGAGTCCCCGCTACCCCCGGAGCCGTACCCTCTGCTTGGACCATACGAGCACCCCCGCACCTTTGCCGGACGTGATGCAGACATAGCCAGGCTAGCAACACTCGTCCGCTTGCCGCCGCTGGTCCTGTGCGTCCACGCGCCGTCGGGCGCCGGCAAGAGCTCTCTGCTGCTAGCGGGCCTAGCTCCGCGCCTGCGGGCCGACGGGTTCGCCGTCAGCGTCGAGCGAGCGCCCGGAGATGCCGGCCTTGCGCAGCGTCTGCTCAGAGACCTTCTCGAGCTGCCCGAGTCCGTCGCGATCGACGACGGGGACGCCGACCTGCCGGCGGAGTTTGCTCGATGGATTGCCCACGTACACGCGCTCTCGGGGAAGCCCGCCGTCCTGGTGCTTGACCAGTTTGATGACGTGCTGCGGAGCGCGGAGAACCGCGATCAAGTGCTGGCCCGGATCGGTCCACTGCTCGCGGCGACAGCCCAGCGGCTGCCGATCATTCAGGGTTTCGCTGCTAAGTGGGTCCTGTGCTACCGCCACGAGTTTCACGGCGAAGTGCGCGGATGGCTCGAGGATGTCCTGGCCCAGGCCCGTACGCTCGGTCGCGAGGGGCTTGCTTTGCTGCCGCACGACCTGTCGGATGCACAGAAGTCTCACGATTGGGTGTTGCCGGTCATGGGGAAGCCGGCTCCAGGCGACCAGGGAGAGGAGCACTCGAAGCGCGCGTTTCTGCAAGCCATCATGCAGCCGCTGTCGCTGGTCGAGGGCAGCAGTTCGCGCTACCACTACGTAATGCCGAAGGAGGGGGCGGAGCGCTTGGCCACGGTGTTCGCTCAGGCGAGGCAGGCGCAACCTGATGCTCCGCTCGTGCCCGAGCTACAGGTGGTCCTCAATTATCTGTTGCAGCGCGCTGGCGGTGGCGTCTCCTCAGGCGACCACGGCGGACCGGTGACAGTTGAGGTGCCGCCCGCCGAGTATCTCGATGCAGAGATCAAGCACGCCCTTGCTAATCATCTCGAGCGTGCCCTCAGCAGTGCCTTCCCTGAGGGCCGAGATCCGGCCGCCAGCCGCTTGGCCAGAACCCGCGCCTTGCTGGCGCTGCGCGAGCTCGCTGATGCCGAAGGACGCCGGAGCGAAGGGCTACCCCGGGACGAGCTGGTCAGCATGCTTGGACCGGACGGCGAAGCGCTGCTGACGCGGCTGTCGTCGCCTGAGACTCGTCTCGTCATCACAACAAGTGGACTATGCACGCTGTCACACGACCGACTGGCCGAAGTCGTCACGGATGTTGTGAGAAACGAGGCAGTCCGTGGCAACCTCCTGCTCGACCAAAGTTTGATCGATCTGCAGCGGGCGGTTGGACAGAAACTAGCTCTCTATCAGAGCGATGCGACGGACAAATCCGCCCTTGCCTTGACGCGCCACCAACGTGGCCTGATTGAGAGCAACCGAGACACGCTTCTCTTCGACACCGCGCGGCAGTCCTGGTGGGACGCGAGCGAGAGATATCGTTGGCACCTCCACTCGAAGCGCCGACGTTGGGCCGCCGCAGCTGTGTCGGGCGTCGTGCTAATGGTTCTTTCGGTGCTCCTGCCGCCGGAGCTGCGAGTCCATTTGGAAATCCATCCGATGTCGCGGGCCGATTGGGTCGTTAAAATGGCAACCGCCGTGTCCGCTGTTCCTGAACAAGGCATGGTCGTTTGGAGACTTGGAGAGCCATGGTCGCAGCGTAAGCGCAGTGGGGTGCAGTGCGAAAGATTTGAGGTCAGCCCAACGGCTGATTATCTGGCGGGCATAACAGCTGACGGCAACCTGTACGTGTGGCCAACGGCGGATCCAATGACTCTAGATTCCACGCCTGTGCTGTCGGGGTTGCCGCGGTGGGTGGAAACGTCTGAGCTGCTGCTGCAGTTCAGTCCCGACGGCCGATGGGTGTCTGCGGCAATGCCAAATGGTGAAATTTATGTGTGGAATCCCGCCCAGCGCGCGGCGATGGGACATCGCCCCCTCATTCGTGTGGCTCCTGTGGATTGGCGACGACAGGGACTGGTCGTCGAGACCTATCCATCCCGTATGACCTTTTCGCCTCGCGGCAAATGGTTAGCTGTCAAGGACGGCGACTACAACCTGTTTGTACTTCGGCCGGGCACGGATGTGCAGCAACGGGCAACTCCTGTTGCTGTGACGTCCCCGAGATCGGGGCCCGTCTTTAGCGATGATGATCAATGGATGGTGTGGACTGACGCTAAGCGACGCGATTCTCGCAGGCCGGAAGCCGGGGTCGCCATTCTTGACTCCTTATCGGTGTGGAGGATCGGCACGTCCGAACGCTTCACGATCAACCCACCGCCGGCCCTGGTGGAGGATGCTCAATCCTCCGAGTCTCAGCGGCGACCCACCAGCTACTTTGTCCAGTTCTCACCAGGAGCGAGGTGGCTCGTTGGGCGGAGGTGGTCGGAGCCATTCATCACCTGGGACATCGGCGCACGCGTTACGTCCGTCGGCGTGTTAGCGGCCGGAGCGGTCGCCGGGAACGGTTTTGAGATCTTCCCAATTTGGTTTAGCCCAAATGGTGAGTGGGTGGCCGGAGTTGCAAACGACGGGAAATTGCATCTTTGGCAGCCATGGAAGCCTCCCGGATTGAATAGACCACTTTTTCCAGACGAATACTCTGACGAAGTCTCCCCATCTTTTGTCTTCAACTCACAGGGAACCAGGGCTGCTGCCGTCGCACCGAAGGGGGCCCTCCACGTGTGGTCACTTGGACCAAGCGTTGATATTGGCCCGGCGGTGGCGCACCTCTACGAGGGAGCCGAAGTTCGGTTCTCGGGGGATGGCGATTACGTTTATAGTGCAGACACCAGAAACGTGTATCTAGGCCGCGCCGGCCACGAATGGAGTTGGGGGTTTTCGAGCACGTCCGCCGTGCAAGTCGTCGCCGTTACGCCCGATCGTAGTCGCCTAGCGATCTTTGCCAAGAATGAAGTGAATCTAGCGGAGCGCAAGAGGTATGTCTGGGGTATTCCGTTGTGGAGCCTGAAGTGGCCCGCACTTGCGGAGCCGCTTGAAGTAGAAGAGTGAAGCTGCCCGCGCCCTAGCTCAGATACGGCTTCTTCAGATACCCCTTCGCCCGGCTGCGGACGTCGCCGTCGGCGGCGTCGCCGCGGAGGGAGAGGACGTCGCGGTAGCAGCGGACGGCGTCCTGGCGGCGGCCGAGGGCGTCGAGGGCCATGCCTTTGCGCAGGCGGCCGAGGGCCTTGTACTCGGTGACGATCGGGCGCGACGCCGTGAGGCTTTCCAGCCGCTCAAGGTAGGCGAGGGCCTCGACGTTGCGCTTCTGGCGCATCTCGACGCGGGCGAGGAGGTAGAGCGCGCGCTCGGCCATCGCGTCGGTGTAGCCGCTCTGCCCCTTGGCGTGGCGGTCGAGCACCTCGCCGAGCGCCCGCCGCGCCTGCGCGAGCTGCCCCAGCCGCTCGTAAACCCGCCCCTCGTAGAGGTGGAAGATCGAGTTGTCCGGGTAGCGGGCGCGCAGCCAGAGCGCGTAGCGCAGGCTCGCCGCGTAGTCCTTCTCGAAGAGGTAGTGGATCTGGAGCAGCGAGAAGGCCGCCTCCGCCGAGACGAACTGCCCGCCGTTCATGGCGCGCTCCAGCTCGCCGATCCCCTGCTGCCGGTCGCCCTTGGGGAAGAGCCGCGCGAAGGGGCGCAGGACCTTGTACTCCTTCGGCACCACCTCGACCAGGTAGTGGAAGAGGCCGAGGCCGAAGTAGAGGTCGTCGTTGCCGGGGTCGCGCCGCACGACCTCGTGCAGGGCGTGGAGGGCCAGCCGGCCGTCGCGCGCCGCCCGCAGGTAGCGCCCGCGGTCGGAGTGGACCCGCCCGCGCAGGGCGTGCGCGCCGGACTTGAAGAAGAGGGCGTCGAGGTCCTCCGGGTCGGCCGCGAGGCGCCGGTCGCAGAGCGCGATCACCCGCTCCATGGCGTCGAGGACCAGCGGGTCCTGCGACGGGTCGTCCGGCTCGAGCTGGATGCCCCACCAGGGGAGGAGGGCTTCCAGGTACGGCCCGACCGGGTGGTCGGGGTAGCGCGCGGTGATTCGCCCGAAGACCTCGTCGGCGATGCCCAGCTCCATGTCGTACATGTGGTTGAGCCCCTGGCGCGCCTCGTCGCGGAAGAGCGGGTCCTGGAGGATCGAGGTCCGCGCCGCGGCCGCCGGGGCGGCGGCGAGGAGCGGCAGCAGGAGCGCGGCGAGGGCGGGCAGGCGGGTCATGGAGGGAGGAAACAGGAACCGGAGGAGCTTTCATCCAGGGTCGGGGAAGAGTCCCCGCCGGTCGGAGAGAGCCGGGGAGGCGCCGGAGATAGACCCGCGCCTGGAGAAATGCACCACTTTCCGGGGAAAATGCACCACCGGAGCGCTCGGGGTAGATCCCGAGGCAGAGAAATGCACCAGCGAAGAGCAGAAATGCACCAGCGGACGCCCGGGAATCCATTCCGAGGCGTCGGGAATCCATTCCGGAGCGTTCGGAAGACATTCCCTGGCGCCGGGATGCACCTCTTTTCGCTTCGATGGTGCATTTCTCCTGGCGGGAAGACATTCCGAGCGGCTCGGATGCACCACCGAGGCGCCCGGTGGTGCATTTCCGGTGTCGCCGGAGGATCTCCGGCCGCGCCGGGAGGTTCCCCGGGCCTCCGCCGCCTGGCGCGAGCGCGGGCGGCGAGATAGCGTCCTCCGCCGTGACCTTCGACCCCCCGGAGCGCTTCAACCTCGCCGACTGGCTGCTCGACGCGCGGGTGCGGGAGGGGCGGGGGGGCCGGACGGCGCTGCGGCTGGACGACCGCAGCCTCACCTACGAGGAGGTGGCGGCCCTCGCCGACCGCTTCGGCGCTGTCCTGGCGCGCCAGGGGGTGCTCCCGGAGCAGCGGGTGATGATCGCACTCCCCGACGGCCCGGAGTTCGTGGCCGCGCTCTTCGGGACGCTCAAGCTCGGCGCGGTCGTGGTGATGGTCAACCCGCAGCTCCCGCCGGCCGACCTCGGGCGCCTCCTCGAATACTGCCGCCCACGCCTCGCCGTGGTCGGCGGCGAGGCCCTCCCCGCCTTCCGCGAGGCGGCCGCCGCCGTCGAGCGGCCGCCGGCCTTCCTCACCGTCGGCGCCGCGGCCGGGGGCGTCCCCGCATGGGAGGAGGAGCGCGAGCGTGCCGGCGACAGCCTCCCGGCCTTCCCCACCCACCGCGACGACGCCGCCATCTGGCTCTTCTCCGGCGGCACCACCGGCCGGCCGAAGGCGGTGGTGCAGACCCACCTCTCCTTCGCCAATACCACCGAGTGCTACGCCAAGGCCTGCCTCGGCTACAGCGAGGACGATGTCACGCTCTCGGTGCCCAAGCTCTTCTTCGGCTACGCCACCGGCTCGAACCTCTTCTTCCCCTTCGCGGTCGGCGCCAGCGCCGTCCTCTTCCCCGAGCGCGCCACCGCCGAGACGGTGTTCGAGAAGATCCGCCGCCACCGCCCGACGGTGCTGATCAACGTGCCGACGATGGTGCAGCACATGGTCGCCCACCCCGAAGCGGCGCGGCAGGACCTCTCGTCGCTGCGCTTCGCCACCTCGGCCGGCGAGGCGCTGCCGGCGCCGCTCTACCAGCGCTGGGTCGAGACCTTCGGCTGCGAGCTGCTCGACGGCCTCGGCACCGCCGAGATGTGGCACATCTTCCTCTCCAACCGTCCCGGCGAAGTGCGCCCGGGGACGCTCGGCAAGGAGGTGCCCGGCTTCGAGGTGCGAGTCTGCGACGAGGAGGGGCGGGAGGTGCCGGCCGGCGAGGTCGGCCGCCTCTGGGTGCGCGGCCGCTCGCGCGCCATCGGCTACTGGCAGGAGAGCGAGAAGACCGCCGCCGCCTTCCGCGGCGAGTGGGTGGTGAGCGGCGACCTCCTGTCGCGCGACGAGGCGGGCTGGTTCACCTACCGCGGGCGCGCCGACGACGCGCTCAAGGTCGCCGGCCGCTGGTTCAACCCCGGCGAGGTCGAGAGCTGCCTGGTCCGCCACCCGGCGGTCGCCGAGTGCGCGGTCGTCGGCGTGGTCAACGCCGACGGCCTCACCAAGCCGCGCGCCTACGTCGTCGCCAAGGAGACCGCCGCCGGCGGCGGCGAAGGGCTGGCCGACGAGCTCAAGGCCCTCTGCCTGCGCGAGCTCGAGCCCTACAAGCACCCGCGCGAGATCGTCTTCGTCCCCGACCTCCCGCGCACCCACCTGGGCAAGGTAGACCGCGGCAAGCTCAAGCACGCTTGACTTCTGGCCCCGCTCGTTCGACCAACATGAGATGTCATCCCGAGCGTGAGCGAGGGATCTGGGGGCAGGGTGGCGCGAAGCCCTTCTACTTGGAGGTTCATCGCACCGCCCCCCACCCAGATCCCTCGCTCTCGCTCGGGATGACAGGCCAGACTGCGATATCCGGCGCGGTCGCGCTCGCTAAGCGCCGCTAACCTCCCGCCCGGCCTGCCGCCGTGGCTTCGGGGAGCTCTTCGAGCTTGCCGGTCTTGACGTCGTAGATGAAGCCGTAGATCTGGATGGTGGGGGGAACCAGGGGGTGGTCGCGGAGGCGGCGGACGTCGGCGACCAGGCTCGCCTTGCGGTCGCGGATGGCCAGCCAGTCGACGGGCTCGCCCTCGGACGCGCCGGCCAGGAGCTGCCCTACGACCTCGTCGGTGAAGGTCTCCATGCCGCACTCGGTGTGGTGGACGACGAACCACTCGCGGGTTCCCAGGAGCTTGCAGGAGATGACCAGCGAGCGGATGGCGTCGTCGCTGGCGCGGCCGCCGGCGTTGCGGACGACGTGCGCGTCGCCCTCGGCCAGGCCGGCGAACTTGGCCGGGTCGAGGCGGGCGTCCATGCAGGTCAAGATGGCGAAGCGCCGGGCCGGCGGCACGGGCAGGCCGGCGCGATCGCCGAAGGACTCGGCGTAGGCGGCGTTGGCGGCGAGGACTTCGTCGCGGATCTGGCTCATCGACCGCATGCTATCCTCGCCGCGGCAACACTCCCGTCACCCCTAGAAGAACCCGGGGAGCGCGAGGGAGCCTCCCCGGGGCGAAATCGAGAGGAGGCTCGCCATGCGTCCCAGGCTCTTCGTCCCCGTCCTTCTCGCTCTCTGCGTCATCGCGCTCCCGGCGTTCGCCCAGGAGACCGGGTCGATCTCCGGCGCCGTGCGGTCGGCGGACGGCTCGGTCCTCCCCGGTGTCACCGTCGGGGTGCGCGGCGAGCTCCTCCCCGCCGGCCGCATCACGGCGACCGACGAGGAGGGGAAGTTCGGCTTCCAACGCCTGCTGCCGGGCCTCTACCAGGTGACGGCGGAGCTGTCCGGGCTGGGCAGCGTCACCCGCGACGTCGTCGTCGCCCTCGAGAAGGACACGCAGGTCGAGCTGACGCTCTCGCCGGCGGTGGCCGAGGACATCACCGTCACCGCCGCCGCGCCGGTCGTCGACGTGAAGTCGACCGAGATCCAGACCAACTACCGCCACGAGCAGATCGAGGACCTGCCGATCCCGCGCACCTACAAGGGGCTCTTCCAGCTCGCGCCGGGCGTCGCCGAGAACAACCGCAACACCACGCCCAACGCCGGCGGCTCGCGCATGGACAACACGTTCCTCCTCGACGGCATCAACATCACCAACCCGCACTACGGCGACATCGTGCCCGACGTCTCCGAGCTCGACATCGACGAGGTGAGCATCAAGCGCGGCGGCGTCACCGCCGAGTTCGGGCGCACCGGCGGCATGGTGATCAGCGCCGTGACCAAGTCGGGCACCAACCAGATCAAGGGGGAGGCGCGCGCCGAGTTCCAGCCGGCCGACTGGACGGCGGACAGCGAACTCGCGACGCTGCAGAACACGAGGGACCGCGAGGCCCTCGGGCTCGCCCTGGGCGGGCCCTTCCTGCGCGACCGCCTCTGGTGGTACGGCTCCTTCATCCAGCCGACGCTGACCGAGACCGACCGCGTCAACAACCTCGGCAGCGTGCCGGACCGCAACGACGAGGTCGACGAGCTGTTCGGCAAGCTGAGCGCGAACCCGCTCCAGAGCCACGTCCTCGTCGCCTCCTACCGCACGCGCGAGCGGACGATCGAGAACGCCGGCATCACCTCGCTCGTCCATCCGTCGGCGGGGAGCAACGACTCCACCGACTACGTGCTGGCGACCGGCGCCTGGACCTGGCTGACCACCCCGAACAGCTTCCTCGAGGTCAAGCTCAACCACAACAAGGAGGAGAACTCGACCCAGCCGATCACCGACAAGGGCTACCGGCCGGCCTTCGACGCCGCCCGCCCCGACCTGGTGGGGCGCTTCACCACCACCGCCGACCGCATCATCGGCGGCGCCACCGCCGTCGGCCAGATCGTCGGCGGCGCCGACCTCGCGATCAACAACCAGGACTTCAAGCGCGACGAGGTCCGGGCCACGTACCAGACCTTCCAGGAGTGGTTCGGCCAGTCGCACGACGTCCGCTTCGGCTTGACCTACAGCGAGGACGAAGAGCGCCTCGAGCGCCAGGGCAACGGCTGGGGGACGATCACCTGGAACCCGACGACCCGGCTCTTCACCGCCACCTACGTCTCGACTCAGCCGCCGCACACCGGGGAGGGCAAGGGCTACGGCATCTTCCTCCAGGACCAGGTGACGATCGGCGACCGCACCACCGTGACCGCCGGTCTCCTGGTCAGCCGCGACGAGTACTTCGGCGAGGGGCTGGGCTCGACCCCCGGCACCAAGCGGAAGGTCAAGATCCTCGAGTTCGACTGGGACCAGCAGATCCAGCCGCGGCTGGGCTTCTCCTACGTGCCGCGGATGGAGGTGGGGGACAAGGTCTTCTTCAATCTCGGCCGCTACTACAACACCGACAACAAGTCGCTGGAGCGCGCCGCCTCGCCGACCCGCATCTTCACCACCCGCGCCACGTTCAACGCCGCCGGCGGCCTGGTCTCCGAGGTCCCCGCCGCCAACACGCAGACCAAGACCGTCGACGCCGGGCTCGACCCGCAGTACACCGACGAGATCGTCCTCGGCTACGCCACCCCCTTCGGCGACGCCTGGTCGTTCGAGGCGTGGGGGATGTACCGCGAGGTCGGCGACATCATGGAGGACATCTCGCGCGACGGCCTGGGCAACGGCCCCTTCCGCGTCGCGCAGCTCGACGACGCCTACCGCGAGTACTCGGAGCTGACCCTGCAGGTCAACCACGCGCCGCGCGAGCGCTGGATGGGCCTGGCGCTCAATACGAGCTACACCTGGAGCGAGCTGAAGGGCAACTGGGACATCGACTTCAGCCCCAACGACTCGCCGTTCCTCAACTCCTCCTTCATCCACGACGGCCCGGGTGTCCTGATCAGCGACAACCGCGACGGCATCCTGCGCGGCGACCGCACGCACGTGGCGAAGGTCTTCGCCACGATCCGGCCGATGCCGGCGCTGCCGGGCTGGAAGGTCGGCAGCTACCTGCGCTACCAGAGCGGCGGCGCCTGGGAGGCGCGGGGGCTCCCCGACGCGAACGTCTCGTCGAGCTCGCACTTCCGCTACCTCGAGCCAGCCGGCTCGCGGCGCATGGAGGACTGGCTCAACGTCAACCTGCTGACCTCGTACGCCTTCGACCTCGGGCCGCTCGAGCTGGAGCTCGAAGGGGCGGTGCAGAACGTCTTCGACGAGCAGGTGGCGCTGCAGGTGGACGACCGGCTGATCGTCGGCCGGGCGGCGGCGCCGAACAACGCCAACTTCGGCCGGCCGACCGACCTCTCGCAGGCGCGGGCGATCGTGCTCTCCGCCATCGCGCGGTATTAGGAGAAGGCGGGTAAAAGATGTTTTGTCATTCCGAGCGTGAGCGAGGAATCTGGGGGTTGGGGCCGGCACGCCCCCGCCCAGATCCCTCGCTGCGCTCGGGATGACAGTTCTACTGGAGGTGCGGCGCCTCCTCATTTTCTGCCTCGCGCTCCTCGCCGCGTGCGCCACGGCGCCGCGGCGGGGGGCGCCGCCACTCGAGGTCAAGCTCGACCTCAAGATCGCGGGCGGCCGGGTGGTCGACGGCACCGGCGCCCCCTGGTTCCGCGCCGACGTCGGCGTGCGCGGCGACACGATCGTCGCGGTCGGCGACCTCGCCGGTGTGCCCGCCGCAGTCACCCTCGACGCCGCCGGGCAGGCCGTCGCCCCCGGCTTCATCGACCTCCTCGGCTGGTCGCACCAGGCGGCGCTCGTCGATCCCCACCTCGAAGGCAAGGTCCGGCAGGGGGTGACGACCGAGGCGACCGGCGAGGGCTTCTCCCCCGGCCCGATCACGGAGGCCCAGGCCGCCGAGCAGGCCGCCACCCGCCCCGACGGCCTCACCTGGCGCACCCTCGGCGACTTCATGCGGCTCCTCGAGCGGCGCGGCACGGCCCTCAACTTCGCCTTCTTCGTCGGCGCCTCGAACCCGCGCTCGATGGTGCTCGGGCTGGACGACCGCGACCCGACGCCCGAGGAGATGGCGGCGATGGAGGCGATCGTCGAGCAGGCGATGGACGACGGCGCGGTGGGCCTTTCGACCTCGCTCATCTACGTGCCGGCGGTCTTCGCCGAGACCGAGGAGATCGTCCGCCTGGCGCGGGTCGCGGCGCGGCACGGCGGCGTCTACTTCACCCACCTGCGCGACGAGGCGGACAGGATCGGCGAGGCGCTGGACGAGGCGTTCCGCATCGGCCGCGAGGCGGCGATCCCGGTCAACGTCTGGCACCTCAAGGTGAGCGGCAAGCAGAACTGGGGGCGGATGCCGGAGGTGGTCGAGAAGATCGAGGCGGCGCGGCGCGCGGGGCTCGACGTCGCCGCCAACGTCTACCCCTACACCGCCTCGGCGACCAGCCTCTCGGCGCTGGTGCCGGTGTGGGCGCTCGAGGGCGGCTACAAGGTCTTCCGCGAGCGGCTGGCCGACCCGGCGCAGCGCGCGCGGATCGCGGCCGAGATCCCGACCTCCAACTTCTACCTCCGGGTCGGCGGTGCCGAGGGGGTGCTGGTGACCAGCGTCCCGGCGCCGGAGCTGGCGGCGCACCGCGGGCGGCGGCTGCCGGAGGTGGCGGCGGCGATGGGCGTCGAGCCGGTCGAGGCGCTCCTCCGGCTCTACGAGGCGAGCCCGCACTCGCCGGGAGCGATCTACTTCTCGATGCACGAGGACGACCTGCGCACCGCGCTGCGCCGGCCCTGGGTGTCGCTCGGCGCCGACTCCAGCGCCGTCGTCGGCGCGGCGCGCCAGGAGCCCGCCCACCCGCGCGCCTACGGCACCTTCCCGCGCCTCCTCGGCCGCTACGCCCGCGACGAGGGGCTGATGACGCTGGAGGAGGCGGTGCGGCGGGTCACCTCGCAGGCCGCCTCGCGCTTGAAGCTCTGGGACCGCGGCGTGGTGCGGCCGGGGATGAAGGCCGACCTCGTGGTCTTCGACCCGGCGGGCATCCGCGACGTCGCGACCTTCGAGGACCCGCACCACTTCTCGGAAGGGGTCCGCCACGTCGTCGTCAACGGCGCGCCGGTCCTGCGCGACGGGGCGATGACCGCGGCGCTCCCCGGGCGGGTGCTGCGGCGCCGCTCGCCGACCGCCGTGCCTTGACCTGTCGTACACTGTCGTCATGCGTACGACGCTGACCATCCGCACCGACGAGGAGCTCCGTGAGGCGCTCGAGGAGCGAGCAGCCATGCAGGGCAAGAGCGTCTCCGAGGTGGCGCGCGACATCCTGCGGGCCGCGGTGTCCGAGCGGCCCTTGGGTACGCGCATCGGGCACCTGCGCGGACAGCTCGAGCTCCCCCCCGACACCTCCGACCCCTGGCGAAAGCAGATCCGCAAGCGCAACTGGCGGCCTTGAGAGTCTGGCTGCTCGACACCGGGCCTCTCGTCGCCTACCTCAATCCACGCGACCCCGATCACGAGCGGGTTGCGGACAAGCTCGACGCGTACACCGGACGGCTGATCACTACCAGCGCCGTCATCACCGAGTCGATGTACTTTCTCGCTCAGGTCCGCCGCGGACCCGGCCTGCTGGCCGAGTTCGTCGCCGGCAGCGAGCTGCAGGTCGTGGACTTCAGCGGCGCGGAGGACCTAGCCGATGCCGCTCGGCGCATGGAGAAGTACGCAGACCTGCCGATGGACTATCCCGACGCCACGCTGGTCCTCTTGGCTGAGCGTCTCGAGGTCTTCGACGTGCTGACGCTCGACCGCCGCGGCTTCAAGGTCTACCGCTCGACAAAAGGCAAGCGCTTCGCGCTCGTGCTCGACGCCACTTTGTAAGGGATGTAAGAACTGAGCCCGCGGCCCCGGCACCGCCGCGCGCAGCATCTATGCTCCGCGCATGCGCCGCTGGCTCGATCCGCAACGCCTGGCGCCGGCCGCGGCGGTCCTCCTCGCCGTCCTGCTCGTCGTCCTCGCCGTCCTCCAGTACCGCTGGATCGCCGAGGTCAGCCAGGCGGAGCGGCAACGGATGCGCGCCGGCCTGCAGGCCGCGGCCGAGCGGCTGGCGGCCGAGGTGGACCGCGAGGTCGGCCGCGTCGTCCACACCTTCGAGCCGGCGCCGCGCGGGAGCGGCGAGGCGGCGGGCGATCCCGGGGAGCGCCTCCTCCGCCAGCTCCGGAGCTGGCGGGCGACAGCGCCGCACCCCGAGCTGGTCCGCGACCTCTTCGTCGTCCGGCCGCGGGAGGACGGAGGCCCGGCGCTGGAACGGCTCGACGAGGCCGCAGGGCGGCTCGCGTCGGCACCCTGGCCGGCGGAGCTGCGGCGGGTCCGCGAACGGTTGCTCGAAGAGCGCCCGGCGGCGCGGCGACGACGCTCGCCGCGCGCCTGGGGGATCGAGGCGGAGGCGCCGGCGGTCCTCCTCCCCCTCGCCTGGCCGGAGCGCGGCCGGCGGGACGACGACGAACGCGGCGTGGTCATCGTGCGCCTCGACCGCGAGCACTTGACCCGCACGCTCCTCCCCGAGCTGGTCGCGGCCTGGTTCGGCGGACCGGCCGGCAAGGACGTCCTCGTGGCGGTGACGGAGGGCGGCCGGCCGCTCTACCTCTCCGACCCCTCTCTCCCCGCCTCCCGCTACCTGCCGGGCGAGGTGTCGGCGCCGCTGCTCGCCGCGCGCTGGCCGCACCACCGGCCGCCGCCGGGGCGCTTCGCCGCGCCGCCCGTACGTGGCGAGGGCCGCGGCGACAGCCCCTGGCGGGTGGTGGTCACCCACCGCGCCGGGTCGCTGGAGGCGGCGGTCGCCCGCGCGCGGCGCCGCAACCTGGCGCTGAGCGGGGCGGTGCTCCTCCTCCTCGCCGGGAGCCTCGCGGTGATGGCCTTCGCGGCGCAGCGGGCGCGGCGCCTGGCGCGGCAGCAGATGGAGCTGGTGGCCGGCGTCACCCACGACCTCAACACGCCGCTCGCGGCCATCCGCTCGGCGGCGCAGAACCTGGCCGACGGCGTCGTCGCCGCCCCCGAGCAGGTGCGGCGCTACGGCACGCTCATCGAGCGCGAGGGGAGCCGCCTCTCGGCGCTCGTCGCCAAAGCGCTGGAGCTGGCCGGCATCCAGTCGGGGAGCCGGGTCTACCGCCCCGAGCCGGTGGCGCTCGCCGAGGTGGTCGGCGAGGCTCTCGACGCCAGCCGCTGGGCGCTCCAGGAGGGGGGCTTTGCGGTCGAGGAGGACGTGCCGGCCGACCTGCCGCCGGTGCGGGCCGACCGCGGCGCCCTGCAGATGGCGGTGCAGAACCTGGTGGACAACGCGGTCAAGCACGCCGCCGCCGGCCGCTGGCTCGGCCTGCGGGCGCGCGCCGCCGGCCCCTGGGTGACGCTGACCGTCGAGGACCGCGGCCCCGGCATCCGGCCGGAGGACCGGCCGCACCTCTTCGAGCCCTTCTTCCGCGGCCCCGCCGCCGCCGGGCCGGTGCCCGGCAGCGGGCTCGGGCTGAGCCTCGTCCGCCAGGTCGTCGAGGCGCAGGGCGGGCGGGTGAGCGTCGCGCCGGGGGCGGCGGGACGGGGGAGCGCCTTCGCCCTCCGCCTACCGGTCCACGCATGAGCGAGGCGCCGAACGGCGCGCCGGCGCCGCGCATCCTCCTGGTCGAGGACGAGCCGAGCCTGGTCGTCACCCTGACCGACCGGCTGGAGGCCGAGGGCTACCGGGTGGAGACCTCCGGCGACGGCGAGGAGGCGCTGGCGCGCGCCGCCGCCGGCGCCTTCGACCTCGTCATCCTCGACGTCATGCTCCCCGGCCGCAACGGCTTCGACGTCTGCCGCGACCTGCGGCAGCGCGGCCTGCAGGTGCCGGTCCTCATGCTCACGGCGCGGGCGCAGGTCGTCGATCGGGTCGTGGGCCTCAAGCTCGGCGCCGACGACTACCTGACGAAGCCGTTCGAGATGCTGGAGCTGCTGGCCCGCGTCGAGGCGCTGCTGCGCCGGGCGCGCACGCCGATCGCCCCCTCGGTGGGCGCCTACGCCTTCGGCGACGTGCAGGTGGACTTCCGCCGCGCCGAGGTGAGTCGCGGCGGCCAGGCCCTCGCGCTCTCGGCGCTCGAGTACAAGCTGCTGCGCTACTTCGTCGAGAACCGCGGCGAGGTGCTCTCGCGCGAGGAGCTGCTCGACCGCGTCTGGGGCTACGACGCCGCGGCGCAGACCCGCACCGTGGACGTCCACGTCGCCTCGCTGCGGCAGAAAGTCGAGCCCAACCCCTCGCGGCCGCAGCACATCGTCACGGTCCACCGCCTCGGCTACAAGTTCGCAGGTTGAGCGCGGGTCGGGGTTTACATCCTTTACAGAGGCCTTGCCCCGGCTTGAAGACCGCCGCCTGAGCCGCGGCTAGATTGGGCGGCCAAAGGAGACACCACCATGAAGCGCACCTTCCCCTTGATCGCCGCCGCCCTGCTGCTGGCCGCCGCAGCCGGGGCGCAGCCGGGTCCCTTCCGACACGACCGCGACGAGCGCCGCGGGCACCGCGCCGAGCGCCTGACCCAGGAGCTCGGGCTGAGCGAGTCCCAGCAAGCCGCGGCGAAGCAGCTCCACGAGCAGCTCCGCGCGACCATGAAGCCGCTCCACGAGGAGCAGCGCGCGCTGCACGAGCAGGTCGAGACCGCCCTCGAGCAGGGCGCCGACGCCGCCACGGTCGGCAACCTGGTCATCACCGCCCACCAGAAGCGGCAAGCCATGCGCGCCGCCCGCGAGGAGCTCGAGAAGGACTTCGCGGCCCTGCTGACCCCCGAGCAGCTCGCCAAGTACGAGGCGCTCAAGGAGAAGCGGGAGTCGTTCCGCGGCAAGCGCCACGGGCGGGACCACGACTAGCGCCGCGTGGCGGCGGCGGCCGATCAGGAACCGGCCTTGCCGGCGGATCAGGAGGCGGCCTTACCGGCCGCCGCCGTCGCCTCGTAGGCCGCCACGAACTCCGGGTCGCGCCGGCGCAGGTTCTCGTGCCCTACCCGCTCGCTGCGCACCATGGCGCGGTAGGCGAAGGGGAGGGGGGCGAGGTGGAGGTCGGCCGCCGCGGCTTCGAACCAGGCGGCGCTGGCTTCGGCGGCCTCCTGGTAGCGCTCGACGATGGGCCGGCGGGCGGCCTCGAAGGCGGCGAGGGCGTCGGGCAGGTCGGCGTGCTCGTCGAGCGCCCGCGCCAGGGCGATCGCGTCCTCCAGGGCGAGCTTCGTCCCCGAGCCGATCGAGAAGTGCGCGGTGTGGAGCGCGTCGCCCAGGAGCACGGTGTTGCCGTGGCTCCAGCGCCGGCAGCGCAGGGTGGCGAACTGGAGCCAGCGCGAGGCGTTCGAGAGGAGCGGCGCGCCGGCGAGGTCGTCGGCGAAGACCCGCTCGAGGTAGCGCAGGCCCTCCTCCTCGCTGCGCTCGCCGAGCTCCGATCGCGCGAAGCTCTCGGGGTCGCACTCGACGATGAAGGTGCTGCGGTCGGGGCCGTACTTGTAGGAGTGGGCGATGAAGAGGCCGTCGTCGTTGGCGCGGAAGGTCAGGGTGAGGCCGTGGAAGAGGCGCGGCGTGCCGAGCCAGATGTAGCGGTTGCGGCGCTCGTCGAAGCGCGGGCCGAAGGCGTCGCCGGCGCGCTCGCGGACGACGCTGCGCACGCCGTCGGCGCCAACCAGGAGGTCGGCGGGCGGCGGCTCCTCGCCGGGGGCGAGCGGCCGCTCGAAGCGGAGGTCCACGCCCAGCTCTTCGCAGCGGCGCTGGAGGACGCCGAGGAGCTCCAGCCGCGCGATCCCCGAGAAGCGGTTGCCGCGGATCGTCACCTTCTCGCCGCGGTGGACGATGTCGACGTTCTCCCAGCGGGCGAGCCGGCCGTCCAGCTCGCGGAAGGTCTGCGGGTCGGGCTCGGCCAAGTAGGAGAGCGTCTGCTCGGAGAAGACGACCCCCCAGCCGAACGTCGTGTCGCGCGCGTTGCGCTCGAGGACCGTGACTTCGTGGCGCGGGTCGCGCCGCTTCATCAGGAGGGCGAAGTAGAGCCCGGCCGGGCCGCCGCCGGCGACGACGATCCTCAAGCCGGTTCCCACGAGGGGGGCGTCAAGCGCCGCCGGCCGTCGTTGGCCAGCCGCACGCCCGGCTCGTCGAGCTCCACCCGGTCCCAGAGCTGGCAGGTCACCTGCTTGTGCTTCTGGTCCAGCCCCTCGCAGTAGTTCGAGTAGACGCAGCGGCGGACCTCGCCGCCGTGCCCGAGGCGGACCTTCCGGTACCAGTCCGGGTCGGCCAGGCTCTGCCGCGCCGCCGCCACGATGTCGGCCTCGCCGCGGCGCAGGATCTCCTCGGCCTGCGCGAAGCCGCAGATGCCGCCGGCGACGACGACCGGCGTCGTGCAGCCGGCGGCGCGCACCGCGGCGCGGATGCGGGCGGCGGCCGGGATGCCGCGGCCGAAGGGGCCGCGGGCGTCGGAGATCGCCGTCGGCATGCACTCGTAGCCGGAGGGACCGGTGTAGGGGTAGGCGGCCCAGCCCACCTTGGGCTGCTTGGCGTCCTCGAACTTGCCGCCGCGCGAGAGCGACAGGAAGTCCATCCCCGCGCGCGCCAGCTCGACGCCGAACCAGACCGCGTCGTCCACCGTGTTGCCGCCGTCGAGGCAGTCGTCGGAGAGGTAGCGGCAGCCGACGGTGTAGCCCTCCCCCACCCGCTCGCGCACCCGGCGGTAGACCTCCAAGGGCAGCCGCACGCGGTGCTCGCGCGGGCCGCCGTAGCCGTCCGGCCGGTCGTTGAGCGCCGAGAGGAAGCTCGCCATCGTGTAGGCGTGGGCGTAGTGCAGCTCGACGCCGTCGAAGCCGACTTGGCGGGCGCGGCCGGCGGCGTCGGCGAAGAGGTCGGGGAGGACTTGCGGCAGGTCGCGGACGTGCGGGCGGTCGAGGTCGGTCACCCGCTCGCGGAAGCCGTAGCGGAGGTCCTGCAGCTCGCGCGGCGCGAGCGCCCGCTCCAGCTCCTCCGGCGGCAGCGCCAGGAGGCGCTCGCGCACCTCCTCCTCCGGCAGGTCGCCGGCGCCGAGGCCGAGGCCGAGGAAGGCGCGGTGGCGGTCGGTGACTTTCAGGTACCGGCGGAAGAAGGTCTCCGGCTCCGGCCGCCGCTTGATCGCCAGGAAGTCGATGACCTGAATGAAGAGGCGGGTGCGGCCGCGGCTGGCGCGGCGGACGGTCGCGACCAGCTCGGCGAGGCCGGGGAGGAAGCGGTCGTGGCCGATGCGCAGCAGGGGGCCGCTCGGGATGTCGCGGATGCCGGTCGCCTCGACGACCAGCGCCCCCGGCTGGCCGGCGGCGAAGCGCTCGTACCAGGCCAGCACCTCGTCGGTGACGAACCCCTCCTCGGTGGCGCGCCAGGGCACCATCGCCGGCACCCAGGTGCGCTCCTCGAGCCGCACGGCGCCGACCTGGATGGGGGAGAACCAGAGGGAGGAGGCCGCCTCCTCGGCGCTCGGCCAGTCGCCCGCCGGCAGCTCGTGCCGGATCCGCTCGGGCGGCTTCCACATGAGCGCCAGTCTAGCCGGTGCAAAGCTGGGCGGACGAATTCCGTCTATTCATCTGTGGGGCGCGAAGCGCGCAGGTTGACAGGAGAACGACGGGTGGCGACACTGGCCGGCATGAAGACGAAGCGGGTGGGAGCGAAGGAGCTGAGGAAGCGGCTGGGGACCTACCTGCGGCTGGTGCAGCGAGGGGCCACGATCGAGGTCACCGAGCGCGGCCGGCCGGTGGCGGAGCTGCGGGGGCTCGTCGTGGCGCCGCCGCCGAAGACCCTCGACGAGAAGCTGGACCAGCTCGCGGCGGAGGGGCTGATCACCCGTGGCACCGGCAAGCCGCTGCGGCCGTTCAAGCGCATCAAGCTGAAGAGCGGCCCATCGATCGCAGAGACGATCATCGAGGACCGGGAGGACCGCTTCTGATCGGCTTTCTCGACGCCAGCGCGCTGGCCAAGAACTACGTCGCCGAGCGCGGAAGAGACGCCGTGCGCCGGCTCCGGCGACGCCATCCAGCTCGCTTCCTGCCTCTCGTTGCGCGACCGAGCGGGGAACAGCAGCCAGCGGTTTGAACCTCACTGGCGGCGGCCGCGTAAGGCGCGCTTGGCATTCGGACCAGCGTCCGTGTTGGATGTTACCCCGCCGGTGGACTGAGCTATCACTTTCGCGATGCCACTCAAAATTAAAACGATCACTAGAATAGAAAACGGTCCCGGCACACGAAACCCGTGGATGACAAGAACATCTAGCCAGGCGAGCGCGTAGATAAGTAGACCTGCCGCAAACACGATGGATACGACCGTAGCGAAAGAGGCCACCAAAGGCTCAATGAAAACATCGTCGTATTCAGAAAAGATCAACAGCGCAAGACCCACACAGAGAAGAATCAGGGCTACAAATCCAGCAATGAGTGCCAGGTTTAATGTCTGAGCGCCCCAGGCGCTTGAGCGGAGATACGCGAGGAGGAAGGGACAGAAGTTTCTAAGGAAGACAGTGGCGAGCACAATTGATAAAAAGATAACAACGCACTCTCCAATCTTGATCCAAGCTTCTCGTGATTTTACAAGAGAAACCACAATCTCGGCTATGTGGCGACCTATAGCCGCGAAATAGAATACGGTTATCCGAGCAGCCTTCAGAAGATAATCCAGAGCCACTGACACCAAGAGGAGTAGCACATTGATCAACGTCGTGAATGGTCGAACGAGCCATGCAAGGACATTGTCCTCGGCCAACTCGCCGACCTGCAATGCTTCGATATCATTAATTGCGGGAGGACGTTCCCTTAAGGCCCTTGCGCCGGCAATGGCGATAAGCGCAACCAAAAAAATTGACCCGAGCAGATACCGGAGGTCGAGGAATAAGTGGACAGACCGCAGCCCGCCTATTGCGGAACGAGAGTAAGGCAGAAGAGAAGTTGTTCCCGCTGAAATGATGGCCCCAGAAATAGACCACGTTGCCCCTATGGCAACGAGGAAAATATCTGACTTACCCACCATTTGCACCTCTTCGACAGCCACGAATGTTCCAAGAAGCGTCCAGATTACGAGAGTCAGCCAAAATGCAGCGTTGTGATATTTGGCTAGGATCTGAAGGAACATGCCACCGATTGACAGAATAGGAATAGTCAAAAAGAGTATGTCAAAAACCCTGTCTCTTGATTCAATCAACTCAATCAGCGTGAGCAGTAACCAAGCGATGAACAAGCTATAGGCAAATATCTCAAGAGTGATGAGCGCGTGGTGAATCGAGAGACCTACATTCCGCGAGCAGAGTTGAATCCCCACAGCCGCAGTTATGGCTACACCCAGAAGATACAGGAGAGCTCCCCTCGATGTGAGGATTCGTTTGAGGTCGTAGAGCGTTGAAGAGTCTGCCATATACGCGGGCTCTTGCGTGTCAGATCTAACCTTTGCAACCAGGCCCTGGCCGCTTCTTGAACGGGGGGGCAGCCGTTCGTGTGGAGGCCCCTGCTCCGAGAGCGGGCCATAGCCGTCAGATGCTTCTGCCTCTATAAGTTATGTCACTATAGCAGGAAAGAGGCGCCGGAGCGCAAAATGCGGTGGGAGGGCCGGTCTGCGGAATCGTCGAAGTCAACACCTAAGGGTTATGCGGCAGGGAGACAGAGAAGCGTGTCAGGGCCGCAACCGCGTCAACCAAGTAGCTAGTCGGTTCTCAGCAGCTCCCGGGCGATGACGAGGTGCTGGATCTCGGTCGTGCCCTCGTAGATGCGGAGGGCGCGGACGGCGCGGTAGAGGCGCTCGACGGGGTGGTCGGCGAGGGCGCCCTGGCCGCCGAGGACTTGGAGGGCGTCGTCGACGATGCGCTGCGCCGCCTCGGTGGCGAAGGCTTTGGCCATCGCCGCCGGCAGGGTGAGGCGCTCGGCGCCGGCGTCGCCTTCGGCCGCGGCGCGGTAGACGAGGAGGCGCGCCGCCGCCAGGTCCACGGCCGAGCGCGCCAGCTTCTCCTGCACGAGCTGGAACTCGGCGAGCGGCCGGCCGAACTGCCGCCGCCGGCGGGCGTGCGCGATCGCCTCGGCGAGGGCGCGCTCGGCCATGCCGCAGGCCGCCGCCGCCACCGTCGGGCGGAGGCGGTCGAGGGTGCGCATGCCGAGCTTGAACCCCTCCCCCTCCTCGCCGAGCCGCTGCTCGGCCGGCACGCGGCAGCCCTCGAAGACGAGCTCGCCCAGAGGGTGCGGCGCCGAAAGCACCTGCGCGCCGGCGAAGCGGAGCCCGGGGGCGCCGGCCTCGATCAGGAAGCAGGAGAGCCCGCGCGCGCCGGCCGCGCGGTCGGTGGCGGCGAAGACGCAGTAGAAGTCGGCGATGCCGGCGTTCGAGATCAGGACCTTGCGACCGTCGAGGACGTAGGCGTCGCCGTCCCACCGCGCGGTCGTGGCGAGGGCGGCGACGTCGGAGCCGGCCTCCGGCTCGGTCATGGCGAAGGCGGCCATGGCGCGGCCGGCGGCGACCTCGGGGAGCCAGCGGCGGCGGAGCGCTTCGCGGCCGGCGAGGGCGATCGGGAGCGACCCCAGGCACTGGAGCGCGAAGACGGCGTCGGCGAGCGGCGAGGCGGCGGCGAGGGTCTCGCGGATGAGGCAGCAGGCGCGGAGGTCGGGGTAGGGGGAGCCGCCGTCCGCGGCGGGGACGGCGTGCTGCAACCAGCCGTTCTCGCCAAGCAGCGCGAGCAGCTCGCGGGCCTGTGTGCGGCCGGCAGCGTCGTCGGCCGGAGCCGGCAAAGGGGCAACGGCGCGAGCGGCGAAGACGGCAAGACTCCTGGCGAGCGCGCGGTGGCGGTCGTCGAGGAAGGGCTGCAGGAGAGCTAGATCAGGCACGGCGTTCCGAGCGGTCTTCGCGCCGCCCCCCGCCCAGATCCCTCGCTCTCGCTCGGGATGACAAACGCGTCATTTGAACTCGCGCTCCGATCAGCGCCCGCTCCGGCGGGCGTCCCTGCGAGTCTCGGAGCCCATCACGGGCTCCGAAACTTGGGCTCGCGCTTCGCCTGGAACGCTTCGTAGGCCTCGCGGAAGTCGGGGTGGAGCATGCAGGCGGCCTGGATCTCGACTTCGGCGGCGAGCGCCGACTCGACGTCCATCGCCGCCTCGCGCAGCAGGAGGTTCTTCGTCACCTCGAGGCCGAAGGCGGGGCCGCGGGCGAGGCGCTCGGCGAGCGCCGTGGCCTCGGCGAGCACGCGGTCGTCGGCCACCACCCGGTTGTAGAGGCCGATCCGCTCCGCCTCGCGGGCCGGCACGAAGTCGCCGAGCATGAGGATCTCCGCCGCCCGCCCGCGGCCGACGAGGCGCGGCAAGAGCCACGAGGCCCCCATGTCGGCCCCCGAGAGCCCGACCTTGGTGAAGAGGAAGGCGATCTTGGCGCTCTCCCCCGCCACCCGCAGGTCGCAGGCGGAGGCGATGACCGCGCCGGCGCCGGCCACCAGGCCGTTGAGCGCCGCCACCACCGGTCGCCGGCAGCGCAGGATGGCGAGCACCAGCGCGCCGGTCGTGCGGGTGAAGTCGAGGAGGCCCTGGTAGTCGCGCTCGAAGAGGGCGCCGATGATCGCCTCGACGTCGCCGCCCGAGCAGAAAGCGCGGCCGCTGCCGGTCAGGACGACGGCGCGCACGCCGGGCTCGACGTCGAGCGCCTGGAAGACGGCGGTGAGCTCATCGTACACCTCGAACGTCAGCGCGTTGAGGCGCTCCGGGCGGTCGAGCGTGACCGTGGCGACGCCGGTCGCCTCGTCGAGCGCGTAGCGGAAGCTCTCGGGCGCGATCGCCATGGCTCAGGCGGGGAGCACCGCCGTCCCCTCGATCTCCACTTTCGCCCCCGGCTCGAGGAGGCCGCTCACCTCGACGAGCGCCATCGCCGGGTAGTGCCGGCCCATGACCGCGCGATAGGCCTCGCCGACGGCGGCGAGGTCGGCCAGGTACTCGCGGCGGTCGGTGACGTAGACGGTGAGGCGCGCCAGATGCTCGGGGGCGCCGCCGGCGGCGCGCACCACGGCGGCGACGTTGGCAAGCGCGCGGCCGAACTGGGCGGCGAAGGCATCGCCCACGAGCCTGCCCTCCGCGTCCCAGCCGATCTGCCCGGCGACGAAGAGGAGCCGGCCGCCGGCCGGGGCGAGGATGCCGTGCGAGTAGCCGCGCGGCGGCGGGAAGCCGTCGGGCTCGACGGCGCGCAGGAAGCCGTCGCTCACGCCAGCAGCGCTCCGCCGTCGAGCACGATGGCCTGGCCGTTGACGCCGCGGGCCCGCTCGTCGCAGAGGGCGACGACCAGGTAGGCCACCTCCTCCGGCTGCATCAGGCGGCGCTGCGGCGACTGGCGGCGCAGCCCCTCCAGCGCCTCCTCGCGCGAGCGCCCGGTCTTTTGAGCGATCCGCTCGACCGACTCCTCGGTCATGCCGGTGTCGACGTAGCCGGGGCAGACGGCGTTGACGGTGACGCCGGAGGCCGCCACCTCGGCGGCCACCGCGCGGGTGAAGCCGACGACCGCGTGCTTCGAGGCGGCGTAGGCGGCGATGTAGGCCGCCGCGGTGCGGCCGGCGACGGAGGCGACGTTGACGACGCGCCCCCAGCCGCGCTCCAGCATGCCGGGGAGCAGCGCCTGGGTGCAGAGGAAGGTGCCGGTCGAGTTGACCGCGAAGACGCGGTTCCAGGTCTCGAGGGTGATCGAGCGCAGCGGCGCCGAGGTGGCGATGCCGGCGTTGTTGACCAGGACGTCGGCGTGGCCGAAGCGCTCGCGCGCCGCCGCGGCGAGGGCGCGCACCTGCTCGGGGTCGGCGACGTCGCAGGCGATCCCCCAGGCCTCGGCGCCGCCGCCGCGCAGCTCCGCCGCCAAGCCTTCGACGTCCGCCGCGGTGCGCGCGGCGAGGAGCACCGCCGCCCCCTCGGCCGCCAGCGCCCGCCCGATCGCGGCGCCGATGCCGCGCCCGCCCCCCGTCACCACCGCCTTGCGGCCCGCCAGGATCACGGCGGCGACGTTAGCAAGGATTGCCGAGGGCCGCGAGCACGGCCTCTTCGAGGATCGCGGCGAGAACGCCGAGCGTGGCCTCGCCCTCCTCGCGCGAGGCGGCGGCGGGGTCGCCGAAGTAGGCGTCGGGGCCGCCGGCTTCGGCGAAGGTCGTCTTCCCCTCGCGCATCGCCGCCGTCAAGGAGATCGGGTGGGGCGGCAGCTCTCGCCGCACGTCCTCGCGCACGAGGTCCGGGCGGGAGGCGAGGACGAGCGACCCCTCGTAGCGCCCGGCGTGGCAGGCGCCGCTGCGGAACTCGTCGGTCAGGCGCGCCGCGAGCGCGCGGCGCGTCAGGTCCGGGAAGGCGACGGCGATCTTCCCCTCCTTGCCCAGCTCTTCCGCGGCGGCGCGCAGCGCCTGCACGTGCGTGGGGTCGAAATGCGCGTTGGCGATCGCCAGGAGCGGGATGCCGGCGGTGGCCAGCGAGCGGCCGATGTCCACGACCGTTTCGGTCACTGTCTCGGGGCGGAGAGAGACCGTCCCCGCGAACGCCGCCGCGAACGGCGCCGCGGTGTAGGCGAGCGCCGGCAGGACGAGCACGGCGAGGCCGCGGCGGTCCAGCCGCTCGGCCGCCGCCGCCGCCATCGCCTCGGCGATCACGACGTCCGTGCCCAGCGGCAGGTGCGGCCCGTGCGCCTCGACGGCGCCGACCGGCAGCAGCGCCACGCAGCGCGCGCGGTCGAGCGCCGCGACCTCCGTCCACGGCAGCTCCGCCATCCGCAGCACGGGCATGCGAGGATGCTAGTCGATGATCGTGGTCGACGAAGGCGACGCCTTCTTCCTCGTCACCCAACCCGACCACGCCCGCTTCTCCGGCGAGCTCCTCTCGCTCTGGCGCGCCGACGGTCTCCCCGCCCACCCGCGCCGCGACGACCTCCTCTTCGCCGCCCGCGAGCACGACAACGGCTGGCGCGAGGCCGACGCCGCGCCGCGCTGGGACGCCGCGCGCGGCCGGCCGCACGACTTCACGAGCCTCCCGGCCGCCGACCGGGTGGAGGTCTGGGAGCGGGGCGTCGCGCGCTATGCCGGGAGCCGCCCCTACGCGGCGCTCCTCATCGTCCGCCACGCGCTGCAGCTCTTCGGCGAGCGGCGCGGCGAGCCGGTCTGGGAAGGGCTCTTCGCGCTCCTCGACGAGCTGGCGGCCGAGCTCTTCGCCACGACGGGCGCCGGCGAGGAGGACCTGGCCGCCGACTACCGCTTCCTCGACCTCGCCGACCTCGCCTCGCTCGCCGCCTGCGGCCGCTGGCGGGAGCCGTTCCGCCGCCACGGCGTCGCCGGGCGGCCGGCGCCCGGGCGGCTCGTCCTCGACCCCTTCCCGCTCGCCGGCACCACCACCTTCGCGATCCCCTGCCGGCGCGTCCCGCGCCGCGTCTACAGCGGCGACGCCGATCTCGGTGGCGAGCTCGCCGCCGCGCGCTGGGAGCGCTGGATGCTGAAGGTGGCGGAGCCGGGGGAGGAGGGCTAGCTCGGCTCTTCGCCGCTCTTGGCGAGGCCGGCCGTCAGGCGCTGCTCGCAGACCAGGCGGTAGACGCCGAGGAGGTCCTCCCAGACGCGGGAGAAGGCCTGGTCCATGGCGCCGGGGAGGAGCGGGTTGCCGGGGTGGAGCGAGCGCAGCAGGAGCTCCTGGTCGCGGATCTCGCCCGGCGGCCCTTCGGCGGTGGGATACGCGTCGCCGCGCGCCGCGGCGGCGGCGAGGTCGGCGGCGCGCCGGTCGAGCAGGTGCATCGTGTAGAAGAACTCGTAGGGCCCGATGCCGAGGACTTTGAGCACCTTCGCCAACGACTCCAGCTTCGGTAGCTCCCGGCCGTTCTCGTACTTCGAGAGCTGGCTCTTGCCGATGCCGGCCTCGCGTGCCACCTGCCCCTGGCTGAGGTCGCGCAGCTCCCGCAGTAGCCGGAGGGTGCGCCCCAGGTTGCCGAACATGCGCGGAATGTAGCCGAAGTCGAACCCGGCTTACAAGCCTAAGTGTCTCATCAGAAATGACTTAGCGGAAGAGCGTTGGTGCCGTTCCACGCATCGAAGCGCGTGTTTAACCGCACAGACCTAGCTCTTGGTTGTAGAGATCAGCTCTTTCGGGCCGGTTTCGGCAATTGATCCGAGCCCTTGGGCAGGACACGGAAGACCACCACCACTTCGCCGATCTCGACCATCCCCTGCGCCAGCGGCTGCGCCTCGCGCAGGCTGGTCTCGACGAACGACTCGATCTGGGCGAGCGCGTCGCGCAGCTCGCCGGGCCAGCGCGAGGTCGTCGCTACCGGGTAGGCGTCGTGCGTCCCCTCGCGCGTCAGCCGCCGGCCGCGGCGCAGCGCCGACGCCTCGGCCTCGACCAGGTCGTAGCGGCGGAAGAAGTCCTGGCGCGAGACGCCGTGCGCCTTGAGCACCCGCTCAAGGGTGCCGAAGGTGGCCTCCTGCTTGCCGTTCTCGATGCGCGAGAGCTGCCCCTTGCCGACCTGGGCCTCCGACCCGAGCTGGGCAAGGGTCTTCCCGCTCTCCTTGCGGAGCCGCCGCAGGGTCTCGCCGATGAGCTCGAACACGACGGCGCGCAATCTACCGCGCGGCACCCTGCTATTGCAAGTCTAAGTGCTTTTGGATGAGTGACTTACGCGAAGAACCTGGTTACTGCTACAAGGAATTTTCTCCGCATTCCGTCAATCTTTGTGCCGCTGAGCAGAAGAAGTTACGCCCGACCGCTCGGCCGCGGGGCAACGGTGTGATGATCCGGCGCCATGACCGGCCGCTACCCGCGCTACGTCCTCGGCGTCCTGGTCGTCGTCTACGTCTTCAACTTCCTGGACCGGCAGATCCTCTCGATCCTCGCCGAGCGCATCAAGGCCGACCTCGGCGTCACCGACGCGCAGATGGGCTACCTCTACGGCACCGCCTTCGCCGTCTTCTACGCCGTCTTCGGCATCCCGCTCGGGCGGCTCGCCGACGTCTGGGACCGCCGGCGGCTGATCGCCCTGGGCCTCGCCGCCTGGAGCGCCATGACCGCGCTCTCGGGGCTGGCGCGGAGCTTCCCGCAGCTCGCGCTGGCCAGGATCGGCGTCGGCGTCGGCGAGGCGAGCGCCAGCCCGGCGGCCTACTCGCTGCTCTCCGACTACTTCCCGCGCGCCCGCCGCGCCACGGCGCTGGCAATCTACTCGAGCGGCATCTATCTCGGCGCCGGGCTCGGGCTGGGGATCGGCGGCCTCGTCGTCGACCGTTGGGACGCCGCCTGGGCGGGTGCCGCGCCGCCCTTCGGGCTGCGCGGCTGGCAGGTGGCGTTCCTCGCCGCGGGGCTGCCGGGGATCCTGCTGGCGCTCTGGGTGGCGACGCTGCGCGAGCCGCGCCGCGGGGAGACGGAAGGCACCGTGACGCCGCCGGAGCCCCACCCCTGGCGCGCCTTCGGGCACGAGCTCGCGGCGGTCCTGCCGCCGCTCACCTTTTTGAACCTGCTGCGGCTGCGGGCGCGGCGGCGGGTGCTCGCGGCGAACCTCCTCGCCGCCGCCGGCGCGCTGGCGCTCGCCGCGCTCCTCACCCGCCTCCTGGGCAACCCCGCGCAGTGGCTCTCGCTGGCGCTCGGCGCCTACGCGGTCTTCTCCTGGGCGCAGTCGTTGGCGCTGCGCGATCGGGCCGCCTCCGCGCTCATCTTCCGCAGCCGGTCGCTCGGGGGCGTCGCCCTCGCCTGCGGCCTGCTGTCCTTCACCGGCTATGGCTACGGCTTCTGGATCGCGCCGCTGCTGATCCGTGTCCACGGCGCAGACCTGGCGGAGGTGGGCCTCGTCCTCGGCGGCATCGCGGCGGCCGGCGGCTGGCTGGGAGTGACCCTGGGCGGCCTCCTCGCCGACCGGCTGCGGCGGCGGTCGCCGACCGGCCGCCTCCAGGTGGCGATGGCGAACGCCGTCCTGCCGATCCCGTGCGCCCTGGCGCTCCTCGCCGCGCCGAGCCTCCCCTGGGCCTACGCCGCCAGCTTCCCGTTCTACGTCACGACCGCGCTCTGGCTCGGCCCCGGCGCCTCGACGGTGCAAGACCTCGTCCTGCCGCGCATGCGCGCCGTCGCCGCGGCGACGTTCCTCCTGGTCGTGACCTTCATCGGCCTGGCGCTCGGCCCCTACACGATCGGCCGCCTCTCCGTCGCCTTCGGCGACCTGCGCCCCGCCCTCCTCTGGGCCCTCCTCGCCAACGCCGCCGCCCTCGCCTGCCTCCTCGCCGCCGCCCGCCACCTCGCGCGCGACGAAGAGACCCGCTGGGCCCGCGCCCGCGCCGCCGGCGAGCTAGTAGGTGAAACCGACGGACAACGACTAGCTGCTAGGCAGGAATGACCTCGAGGTGCTCGTGCTCGGCCCCGACGACGGCGGCGAGCGGGATGCGGCGGTCGAAGGTGGCGAGCCTGCCGCCGCGGTGCTTCGCAAGACTCAAGAGGTAGACATCCGTGACGTGCCGGTGAGTGAGTCCCGCTGCGGGTGCTAGAACTCGCGGGTCGCGCAGCGAGACCTCGTCCGCCCAGAAGACGTGGTTGCCGCTCGCACAGAAAGACGCGAGACGCCCTACGACGACGGCCGGCGCTTCATGGACCGCCGCATAGGCGGGATTCGAGAGCACCCGCACCAAGCCATTCTCGGTCAGAGGGCAGGTCGCCCACCCCTCCTCGCGATGATCGGCGAACCACTCGTGCGCGGCGTCGTGGTGGACGTGATCGGGGTCGAAGAGCGCCAGCAGGACGTTGACGTCGAGCAGCGCGACTCGCGTCATGGCTCGTCGCGGAGCCGATTGACGAGCTCCATCGTCGGCCGTGGGCTCCCCTTCGGTCGTCGCGGTAGCAGCGGCACACCGTTGCGCACCCGCGGCGATCGCTTCGGCTCCATCGCCTTTCGCGCCAGGTCCGACAGCACGCGCCCCGCGCTTGTGCCCCGGCTGGCGGCGATCTCCTTGGCCGCTTGGAGGATGTCGTCGTCGATCTCTAGGGTGGTCCGCATGCCGTGATCATCAAGCATCATGCATCAGATGTCCAGCGAACCGGGTGCAAACAAACGGCCGGCCCAGGTTGCCCAGGCCGGCCGCTCGTGGTGCCGCGTGAAGGTGGTGGTGCGGCTTAGTACATCCCGCCCATGCCGCCGCCGGGCATGCCGCCGCCGCCGCCCTTGTCGTCCTTCTCCTTGATCTCGCAGACGAGGGCCTCGGTGGTCAGCATGAGGCCGGCGATCGAGGCGGCGTTGATGAGCGCCGTCTTGGTCACCTTGGCCGGGTCGATGACGCCGGCGGCGACCAGGTCCTCGGTCTTGCCGGTGGCGGCGTTGTAGCCGGTGTTGCCGTTGGTCGAGAGGAGCTCGCGCACGATGACCGAGCCCTCCTCGCCGGCGTTGTTGGCGATCTGCCGCGACGGCTCCTCGAGCGCCCGGCGGACGATGTTGACGCCCACCTTGACGTCGCCCTCGGCCTTGACCGTCTCGACCGCCGACACCGCGCGCAGCAGCGCCACGCCGCCGCCGGCCACGATTCCCTCCTCGACCGCCGCCTTGGTGGCGTGCATCGCGTCCTCGACGCGGGCCTTCTTCTCCTTCATCTCGGTCTCGGTGGCCGCGCCGACCTTGATCACCGCCACGCCGCCGACCAGCTTCGCCAGCCGCTCCTGCAGCTTCTCGCGGTCGTAGTCGGAGGTCGTCTCCTCGATCTGGTTGCGGATCTGCTTGACCCGCCCGGCGATCACCTCGCGCCGCTTGGGGTCGTCGGAGTCGGTGACGATCGTGGTGTCGTCTTTGGTCAGCACCACCTTCTTGGCGTCGCCCAGGTCCTCCCAGCGGACGTTCTCGAGCTTGATGCCGAGGTCCTCGGTGATGACCTTGCCGCCGGTCAGGATGGCGATGTCCTCGAGCATCGCCTTGCGGCGATCGCCGAAGCCCGGCGCCTTGGCGGCGGCGACGTGGAGCGTGCCGCGCAGCTTGTTGACGACCAGCGTGGCGAGCGCCTCCCCCTCGACGTCCTCGGCGATGATCAGCAGCGGCCGCCCCTGCTTGGCCACCTGCTCGAGCACCGGCAGGAGGTCCTTCATCGAGCTGATCTTCTTCTCGTTGAGCAGGATCTTGGCGTTCTCGAGCGCCGCCTCCATGCGCTCGGCGTCGGTGACGAAGTAGGGCGACAGGTAGCCGCGGTCGAACTGCATGCCCTCGACCACCTCGAGCGTCGTCTCGAGGCCCTTGGCCTCCTCGACGGTGATGACGCCGTCCTTGCCGACCTTGTCCATCGCCTCGGCGATGATCTTGCCGATCTCCTCGTCGTTGTTGGCGGAGATCGTGCCGACGTGGGCGATGTCCTTGCCCTCGACCGGCTTGGCCATCTTGTCGATCGACTCGACCGCGGCCTTGACCGCCAGGTCGATGCCGCGCTTGATCTCCATCGGGTTGGCGCCGGCCGTGACGACCTTGGAGCCCTCGCGGTAGATCGCCTGCGCCAGCAGGGTGGCGGTGGTGGTGCCGTCGCCGGCGACGTCGGAGGTCTTGGAAGCGACCTCGCGCACCATCTGCGCGCCCATGTTCTCCAGCGGATCGGCGAGCTCGATCTCCTTGGCGACGGTGACGCCGTCCTTGGTGATCGTGGGCGAGCCGAACTTCTTCTCGATGACGACGTTGCGGCCCTTCGGGCCGAGGGTCACCTTGACCGCGTCGGCGAGCTTGTTGACACCCCGCAGGATCGCGGCCCGCGCGTCCCCGGAGTAGATGATCTGCTTGGCCATGACTTGTTCTCCTCGTGCTTCGTTACGGTCGTTGAGTAAGCGCGCCGGCTCAGGCGACGACGGCGAGGATCTCGTCCTCGCGCAGGATGACGTAGTCCTCGTCCTCCAGCTTGATCTCGCTGCCCGAGTACTTGCCGATCAGGACCCGGTCCCCTTCCTTGACGTCCATCGGCATGCGCTTGCCGTCGTCGTCGAACTTGCCGGGGCCGACCGCGACCACCTTGGCCTCCTGCGGCTTCTCTTTGGCGGTGTCCGGGATGATGATGCCGCCGCGCACCTGCTCCTCCTGCTCGACGCGTTGGACGACCACCCGATCGTGTAGCGGACGAATGTTCACTCTGGCCTCCTTGACGGATGACTGCCTGATTTCAGTGGTTTACGTGAACCGTCCCGCCGCGTGCTTAGCACTCAGCGGTTGAGACTGCTAACAGTGTAGGAGGGGCGAGGCACCCTGTCAAGGCCAGGGGAACTCTCCCTGCGGCCTCACCTGCAAGCTCCCTGGCATCCCGAATTAGTCTTTTCTTCCTAAGCCAGCGCGACCTGGCCGACGGCTTCGTACCCGGGGGCGTCCCGGGAGTGGGGCTGGCAGTACGCCTTCCCGGCTTCCAGCCGGTGGCGCGAACCCCGCCACCGGCCGGGAGGGGCGGCACCACCTCCATGAGCGGACCGTGCAGCGGGCCTTCAAGCAGGCGGCGCGCCAGGCCGGTGTGGCCAAGCCGGTGACGCTCCACTGTCTCCGCCACAGCTTCGCCACCCACATGCTGGCGAACGGCTACGACATCCGCACCGTCCAGGAGCTGCTCGGCCACCGGCACCTGAAGACCACCATGATCTACACCCACGTCCTCAACAAGGGCGGCCGAGGCGTGCGCAGCCCGGCGGACTTTCTGTAGCGCGGCTCTTACCCCTGTCCGTGCTTAGCCGACAGAGCCATGCCGCATAAGCTCCTCGCAGGTGGTCGGCGCACGGGGCAGGCGCACGGCTTTAGCGGCGCGTAGGCGGCGCCGATCCGCCGCCTACGCTCCAGCTTCGATCCGCCAGGGCCGGTTAGACGACGCCGTGGCACCGCGCGCCCGCCAATCACCAGAGGTCGTGGGAGCCCCCGCCCCGGCGGGAGCCGGCTCCGGCGTCCGCCTAAGCGCCTGCCGGCCTAAGCCTTAGCCGCAGACTTGGAGGATTCCGCAGCTGGCCCTTCCGAGCCGCATTCGCGCCGACGCTTCTTTCCTGCTATAATCGCGCAACTTATAGAGGCGCAAGCATCTGGCAGCCATGGGCCCGCTCTCGGAGCAGGAGCATATGCGGACAGCCGAACGGCTGTGCCACCCCTCGTTCGAAAGCCGGCCAATCCGTAGAAGCAGAGGTTCGGCGCCTTGTCGCTTTCATGGTGACTGCCGAATGCAATGGCTCCCGAAGAGCCACAACCCCCCGCGTAGAGAGCATGGAACTTGTCCAGGACATTGGCATGGCAAGGAGGGCAGCCTCCATCATGGTCAACGACCAGCGTTATCCTCTCCGACACAGAGGCATGACTCGCAGTGCGTTATTGTGCGCGAAACCTGAATTCCAAAAGGAGGGTATGCGATGCGTGGTAAAACGCTACTACTGCTCTTTGGGATTTCGACAATCGCTGCTCTCGGCGGTTGCGACTCAAAGCCGGACCTGCTGGCAGTTAAGCTACCTGATTTGGGTACGGACCCAGTTGCATACTGCAGCTTGGATGATAACGGCAGGCTGATAGTCATAGTCAAGAATCAAGGGCTTGCTGATGCGCCAGCCTCAATCACAAGAGTCACATTCACTTCCGTACCGACCGGTAACCAAGTGGTCGACTTGCCCACGCCTGTTCTGACAAGAGGCGAGTCGCTTAATCTCGGACCGATTGCTTTAGGAGCTTTCCCAGCGAATTGCCACCAGCCTGATTGTCACTTCACGATCGCCATTGACTCCACTAACGTGGTAGATGAATCTGATGAGGGAAATAACAGCGCCAACGGTTACTGCTTAGGCTGATGTGATCGCGAAGCAAAACGGTCGTTTAGCACAGGAGTTGCCGACCCCGCTTGCTTTACGGACATCACTTCACTTAGCCCGACGACATCGGCAAACCCTGAACGGCGACGACTGCTAAGGCGGGTAGAGGGGATCATCGAGCTGAGATGATGGCCGGATCGGACCGACAGATCAACCACTTCGCTGGCGCTCGCCTGCGCCGACGTGGCGTCCTTAACGGAGGATCGCATGAACACGCGCTGGATCGGTATCTCCCTTGGTGTTCTCATTAGTGCTGCTCCAGGACTCATTGCTCAGGAGAGCGCTACGCTGCCTCCCGCCGAGCTGGCGAAACAGGCCGGCTGCTTCGAGTGCCACAGCGTCGACAACAAAGTCGTCGGCCCGGCCTATGCGGACGTCGCCGCGCGATACAAAAGCGACCCGAAGGCGCCCGAACGGCTGATCGAGACCGTCAAGAAAGGCGGCAAGGGCAACTGGACGCGCATCTCCAGAGGCGTCCCCATGCCTCCGCACTCCCCACGCCTCACCGATGAAGAGATCTCCCGCCTCGTGAACTGGATCCTCGGCCTCGAGTCCGGAAAGCAATAGGTGCGTCATGAAGATCGCAGCAACTCCGCCGCGCGTCGCCTACGCGTTCACCCTCGGCCTTTTGTTGATTGCATTCGCGATCGTCGCACAGCCCGATGATCCCCCGCTGCTGGTGTTGAAGACCGGCCTCGGGTCCGGAACCGTCACCGGCACCGGGATCAACTGCGGCACCGTCTGCGACGGAAACTTCCTGACCACAGACACGGTGATACTCACCGCAACCGCAGCCGCCGACTCGACCTTCACCGGATGGAGCGGAGATTGTTCAGGAACCGGAACCTGTACAGTGTCGATGACCGTGGCCCGCGCCGTAACCGCCAATTTCCAATGGAACACGGCAATCACGACGATCACGGACTTCGCTCCCGATGGCGCGACGGGGCTGCAGGCCTACCTGACGGCGCATCCGGAGATCAACACGCCGGCGCGCTTCATCGCCGCACTGCGGGCCGACTTCCGGCAGAACTGGATCCTGATGTCGCGCTCGGAAAGCCTGCAGACCGGCACCGCGCGCACGCCTCGCATCCTCATGCCGAGCGACGACGCGCGCTTCACGTTCACCATCGGAATGACGCCGCACAGCTCCTATCCCGGCGCGCATCCCAATGCCATCGAGTACATGCAGTGGGACGCCACTCAGAAGAACTTCCGCTTCCACGAAATCATCGTCGCCGACATCCTGGCGATGCCGGCTCCCAGCACGATCCCGGCGAGAAGCCGCGGCGTGTCAATCGACGACGACAAATGTTCGAAATGCCATTCGACGAGAAACGTGCTCAATCGCACCACCTCCAACGGCACCAGCGGCCCGCCGGGAGGCGTCAAGTTCAAGAACAAGCCGAACTGGGATGCCTACGACAGTTGGGGTGGGATGACGCCGTTCAATCGTGACCGCATTTATCAGGGCTCGGTGGAGGCGGTCGCATTCCGTCGCATCTTCAATCTCTGGAACTGGCGCAACAGCGCGGAGAACGACAGCATCCGCCAGATCCTCGAGCAGTTGCAGCTCCAGGCATCGTGGGTTTCCTCCACGAGTCCACACCGCATCACGCGCAATCTCACGAGCACGACAGACACCGGGCACATCGTCTTCGGATTCGACTCAATGCCGGCGATCACTACCTCGACGGCGACGAGTGGCTACAACTTCGGCGGGCCAAGTACTGCCCCGTCGACGGTCACGCAGGGTGGCAGATACGCCACGCTGCGCCACGAGAGTCCTGAGCCCCCACCGGCCGATGCCGTCCTGAATGACGACTATTCGAGGCCGGATCTCGATGAGGGTCGCGGGGTCCAGTTCTTCGACCTCCTTGGCGGACTGGACGGCGATCTCAATCCCCAACGAATCGCCGATGAGCTCATCGATCACCGCTTTGCGACGGGAAGCGTCGGCATCGACGTCCGCCCGATCACGCTGGCGATCGCCATGAGTTGTCTGACTATCAATCCGGCTGGCAGCGGCTCGATCACGAGCACGCCGGCGCTCAGTGTCGACTTCGGCTTCTTCAATTCCCGTAACGGAATCACCGGGATCAATGACCTGGTGAACGATACGAGAGAGAGCGCCGTGAGCCTTCCCCGCAGGAAAGCGGACATTCAGAAGATGGCTCTCGACCGAAGGATCGACCCTTATCTGATGGATCCTCCCTCGGAGAATGGACTGCTCCAGCAATATGACCCGACGGCAACCGTGGATACACCCCGCGTTCGACGGGAGGTCTTTCAGCGGCCGCTCGAGGTCTTCCCCGGCGATACCACAATGGTGATGAACGGTCTCTACATCGATCGTGAGGACTACACCTCCAATACGAACAAGATGGCTCTGTTTCGCTACTTCCTGGAGCCTTTGGGCGTATCTGTCGATAAATGGTCGATGGGAGTCCGCGGCCGTTCGCGCACCTACACCTTCGCGGACGTCTTCGGCTCGTACCGCAACCGTCTGATCTCGGAAATGCGAACGAGCCTCGGCCTCGGGACTTCCACGACCTGCGCAGTGGTGATTCCTCTAGTCAACACCTCGCTTGGATCATTGCCCGGCGCCGCCGATCCGCCCACTTACACCGACGTGCAGAGGATCTTCAATAAGAGCTGCATCGAGTGTCACGGCGACCTGCGCTATCCGCCGTATGAGAATGTTGACACGACGTTGAACCTGGCCGAACAAGAAATCCCTCCGGCGGGAACATCGCCGATGAGACGGCCGTACGACATCGCGCAGCCGAGGTCGACGTCGCTGATGGGCCCCATTTACCGATTCATTACGCGCACGGATGAAACGTGCCCGCCGAGCGGCACGGGGATGATGCCGTGTGGCGGCCCTGCGCTCAGCAAGGCGGACATTGAAACGATCAAGCGATGGATCGTCGGCGGCGCCAACTACACCGAGGGGGATCCGCACATTCAGACGATTGACGGCGTTCATTATGACTTCCAGAGCGCGGGCGAATTCGTCTTGTTGCGCGATCTCGGTGTGGAGATCCAGACGCGCCAGACCGCGGTCCCGACGGGCGAGCCTCTTCCTCCCAACGCGCATACCGGCCTCAGCTCCTGCGTCAGCATCAACACCGCCGCGGCCGTGCGCGTGGGTCCGCATCGGATCACGTACCAGCCCGCCGCAGCCGTGCGCGTGGATCCACATCGGATCACGTACCAGCCCCCGCGCGAAGGACAGTCCAACGAGCGCGGTCCCGAACTGCGCATCGACGGCGAGCTCACTACCCTCGGTGGCGGCGAGATCCGGCTTCCCTCAGGAGGCCGCGTTTTCCGCGCGTCGCCCGGCGCGAACCTGCAGATCGATACGCCCGGCGGGACGGTCATCAACATCACGTCGAACTGGTGGGACCATCGTCAGCTCTGGTACATGAACATCAACGTACGGCAGTCGCGCGCAACGGAAGGAGTCATGGGCGCGATCGCTCCGAACAACTGGCTGCCCGCGCTGCCGGACGGAACGCAGCTCGGCCCGCGGCCGGCGAGCCTGCACCAGCGGTATGTCGACTTGTACGAGAAGTTCGAGAAGGCATGGCGCGTGACGTCCGCGACATCTCTCTTCGATTACGCGCCCGGCACGTCCACAGCGACGTTCACGATCGAAAAATGGCCGGAAGAGAATCCCACGCTCTGCGACGTGCCTCCGACTGCGGGAATCCCGCCGGGACCGGCGCCGCAGAAGCCGCTGGATGAGAGGACCGCAGAACAATTCTGCGGCAACATCGCCGACAAGAACCGCAGGAACAACTGCATCCAGGACGTCATGGTGACTGGCGAGACCGGGTTCGCGAAGGCGTACGCCGAGACCGAGCAGAGCGAGCGCAATCGATTTCCCGACCCGCCGAAGCTCGACTTCCCCGCAGACCGCGCGGAGCTCCCACAGCCCGTGCCCTTCACCTTCAGCGAAGCGGCCGATCGGGAAAGCAAAGGCGTGACGTACAGACAGTGCATCTGGCCCATCGAAAGGCAGTTCACGCTGAACGACTGCGACCCCAAACCGATCACGGTTGAACGGTCCAAGCTCGGATGGCTGAAGAGATCCAAGCTCGGAATACTGAAGAAATCCAAGCCCGGAATGCTGGAGAGAACGGCCAGGAGCACTCCATCCGGAGCCGCCCTGAAATCGGGGAGATCGTATTTCTGGAAAGTGATCGTGGAGGATGGCAAGGGCGGATTGACCGAAAGTGAAACGCGGCGGTTCGTGGTCAAGTAAATCACTGGTCCCAGAAGTGCTTGCCGGCCTCCGGGTAGGAGAACTCGAAGCCGGCGAGCCCCGGGCCGGCGAGGGTGAGGGAGGCCACCCGGCGCGGCTGGACGAGCGCGAAGTCGATGGCGATCCGCCCGCCGAGCGAGAGCCCGACGAGGTGGGCGCGCTCGATCCCCAGGTAGTCGAGGGAGCGCCGCCAGATCCTCGGCGTCGGAGTAGGGGGCGTCGGGCAGGTTCGAGCCGCCGTAGCCGCGCGCGTCGTAGCGCACGACGCGCCGGTCCTTCCCGAAGCGCTCCCACTGCCCGTCCCAGATACGGCTGTCCATCTCGCCGCCGTGGAGGAAGACGACCGGCACACCGTCCGCTTTGCCGCCCACCTCGTAATAGAGCCGCGCGCCGTTGACATCGGCGAATCCGTGGGCCGGCAGCCAGTTTGGGGCGGCGGCGAGCGCCGGCACGGCGGTCAGGAGCAGAAAGGGAAGGAACGGCAGCCGAGCGGCGATCCGGAGTCTCGTCATGAGCAGATTTTTGCAGCAACCCGGCAAGTACGGCCACGCATGGCGGAGATCGAGCGGCGAATGGGAAGGTAGGCCGGCGAATGGGACAGGTACGGCCGAGAATGGGACAGGTATGCCGGCGAATGGGCTGGGTACACGCGCGAATGGGACAGGTACGGCGTGTACCTGGGCCATACGGCGGAGAATGGGGCAGGTACACCGGCGAATGGGCTGGGTACACGCGCGAATGGGACAGGTACGGCGCATACCTGGCCCATTCGTCCGCGTACCTGCCCCATGCGGCGGAAAATGGACGGTTCCCGGCGCCGAACCTGTCCCATCGGCCGGACGAGCCGTGGAACGCGGCCCGTACCTGTCCCCTTCGGAGGACTAACTCTCCGGCAGTGTCGCCGGGAGGTTGAAGTGGGCGTCGGTCCAGCGCCCTTCGTTCTGGACGAAGGGAACGCCGAGGAGGCGGGCGGGGCCGAAGTCGAGGGTGTAGCGGAGGGTGCGGAGGGTGTCGGGCTTGGCGGCCTCGGAGGAGATGAGAGTGAAGTGGGCGAGCTTCTCGGCGTCGGCGGCGTCGAGGCGGCCGCCGGTCAGGCGCTCGCCCAGGCGCTCGCCGCCGCGGGCGAGGAGCTGCGGCAGCTCCTGGGTGTAGCGGGTGGCGAGCGCGGTGACCTCGCCGAGCAGGGCGGCGAAGGCGGGGACGGCGAAGGTGCCCGCCGCCGGCGCGCCGGGCTTCTCGTCTCCGGCGCCGAGGAAGCCGAGGAGGCCGCTGAAGGCGCCGCGCGTGCTGTCGCGCTCGTGCAGGGTCACCTGCGCCGGCAGGACCCAGAACGGCAGCCAGCGGCCGGCGGCGATCGCCGGCGCGGACAGGAACGCCACCTCGACCGGCGCCAGCGCGCCGGCGTCGAAGCGAAAGCCCGAGCGGCAGGAGACGCAGTAGTAGACGACGTCCTCCCCCTCGGCGACGATGCCGGAGCCGCACTGCGGGCACTGCAGGCGTACTAGACGGAAGCCGGTGGTCACTGGGCAAAGCCTCCCCCGCCCAGATCCTTCGCTGCGCTCAGGATGACGGCGGTGGGGAGATGGCTCGCTGCGCTCGGAAAACGCCCGGGACGTAGCCCGGGCGAGACGCTGTCCCAGGACGCCTTCATTTCCCGAAGCTCCCGCGCGGCAGCATCGCCTTGACCGCCGCCAGCGCCCCGCCTGCCGCGGGCTCCGCGACGACGCCGCTCCCCTCGACCACCTCGCCGCCCCAGCGGAAGCGGCGCCAGCCCCAGGCGAGGATGGCGAGGGCGATGGCGCCGGCGCCGACGACGACCCCGCAGCCGTCGTCGGAGTCGACGAGGTGCTGCAGCGTCGAGGTGAAGAGGAAGCAGGCCGCCGCCTCGGCGCCCACCATCATCAGCGCCCGGTAGAGGTCGTTGCCCGGCGCCTTGCCGTAGGCGAGCGAGCCGTCCTCGGCGTCCACCAGCACCTGGTAGGAGCGGCCGCGGAAGCGGTAGCGCACCACCCAGAGCGGGTACCAGATGACGCTCAACCGCTCGCGCAGGGTCTCGAGGAAGCGGAAGCGGACGCGCTTCATCCCCTTGCCGGGATCGGCCTCCTCGCGGCAGCGGGCGAGGGCCGCGGCGCGCGCCTCGACTTCCGAGCGGGTGGGCGGGAAGACCATGCCGGCGCTCGCCAGCGCCTCGGCGTCGTGCGGCAGCAGGCGGTCGCCCGCCAGGTTCACCCGCTGCACGCCCCACTCCGCCACCTGCACGGCGGCGCAGGTCTCGTCGAAGACGCGCTCGACGGTGCGCTCGACGTCCACCTCGTAGGTCTCGGTGCGCCGGTTCTTGCCGGACCCCACGGTGCGCCGGCGCTCCTCGGTGCCGAGGGCGAGCCCGACGGCGTCGGCCTGGACGCGGAAGAAAGGGAGGAAGCAGAGGAAGGACTCGGCCGGCTCGGCCTCGCGCCGCAAGCGCGGGTCCTTGTTCCACCCCGCCGCCAGCCAGGCGACCGCCGCGGCGCGCGCCGCGGCGGCGTCGAGCTTCGCCTCGACGCTGAAGCGGCGCACGCCGGCCTCGCCGGTGGCGAGGAGGTGGGTGCCGCAGAAGGGGCAGGCGAGGACGCGCAGCCCGGGCGCGACCTCCAGGGCGCCGCCGCAGGCCGGGCAGGAGAGGCCGTGCACCGCGGCGGCGGGCGACGCCGGGCTTGCTAACAGGGGAGCTCCCCTCGGCACAACGACTCCGCGCCGCCCTTCCCCCAGGTCCCTCGCTCTCGCTCGGGATGACAGACAGGGCTCATACCTTCTTCGACACCAGCCACGCCAGCAGCACCAGCGGCAGAGCCGTCACGAGATAGGCCGCCGCCTTGAGCAGGAGGTTCGGGAGCAGGAACCCCTCGGCGAGGAAGAGGAGGAGCCCGAGCGCGGCCACCAGGTAGTACGGGCTCTCCGACTTGGCCGGGAAGACGGAGGCCAGGACGGCGCCGGTCGAGCCGTCGACGTAGGCGAGGTAGGGCTGCTCGCGGAAGCGGTAGCGGCAGCGCCAGAGCGGGACGTGGACGAGGGCGGTCTCGCTCGGCTCGATCTCACCCCGCAGGCGCGGCACCCAGCCGCGCGCCGTCGCCAGCGGCACGCCGGCGGCGACCTCCTCGACGTCGCCCCCTTCCGGCGCGTACGGCTCGAGCTTCCCCGCCGGCACGTCGAGATCGGCGAGCTGCGGCACCGGCGTCGGGGCGGCGGGCTCGACCGCCACGTCCTCTCCGCTCTCCAGCCGGATGCGGAAGAACCACATCGGGAAGGAGACCGGCGCCAGCTCCTCGACGACAGCCTTCCGGTCGAGGTCCTTGACCGTTTCGTTGCCCGCCATCCAGCGGCGCAGCGCTTCGGCGGCGCGCTCGCGGTCGAGGAGGCGCGGCAGCCGGTAGTGGGAGACGAGGCCGGAGCGGTCGACGTAGAGGGCGGCGCCGCAGAAGGCGCAGGCGAGGAGGCGCTCGCCGCTCACCAATGCGTTCTCGCCGCCGCACTGCGGGCAGGCGAGGCGGTTGGTGACGGCGGGCACGGCGGGCGCGACGGCCGGCTGCATCGGCCCGCTCGCTCTACGCGGGGACCGAGGCGCCGCAGGCGGGGCAGAAGCGGGCGTTCGCCGGCAGGCGGTTGCCGCACTGCGCGCAGAAGGCCGGCGGGCCGCCGGCGCCGGGCGTCTCGCTCGCCGCCGCGCCGCCGGCCGCGGGCGCGGGGTTGCCGCCGGTTGATCCGGCGCCGTCGGCGGCGCGCGCAGCGCCGCCGCCGGGGCCCGCCGCGCCGCTCTGCATCGCCTCGCGCATCATGCCGGGAAGCATGGCGCCGAGCCCGGCACCCATCCCCAGCCCGAGGCCGGCCCCCACCGCGCCGCTCTCGCCGCTCGCCTGCGCCGCGTCGCCCACCGCCCGCGCCGCCTTGAACTTCATGTAGGCGTCGAGGTCGCCCACCGCGCCCATGCCGGTGCGCTCGTCGATCAGCTTCTGCACTTCCTCGGGCGGCGTGATGGCGCCCAGGAAGAGATCGACCAGCTCGATGCCGTACTTGCCGAAGTCGTCGGCGACGCGCGCCTTCAAGCCCATCCCCAGCTCGTCGTAGACCCGCGGCAGGTCGAAGATCGAGGTCAGGTTCTCGCCCAGCAGGTCGGTCAGGCGGGCGACGATGGCGTCCTTGAAGTAGGCCTCGACGCCGTCGGTCGTGTAGAGGCCCATCGTGCCGACCAGCCCGTTGACGAAGAGCTGCGGGTCGGCCACCCGCACCGCGAACTTGCCGAAGGCGCGCAGGCGCACCATCGCCAGCTCGCGGTCGCGGTAGACCACCGGCTCCTTGGTCCCCCACTTGAGATCGGTGAAGGTCTTGCTCGAGACGAAGACGACCGCCGCCTGGAACGGCGAAGTGCCGCCGAAGGGGATGCCGAAGAGGCTGGCCAGGATGGGCAGGTTCTGGGTCGCCAGGGTGTGGCGGCCGGGGCCGAAGGTGTCGAGCGCCTTGCCGTCGCGGAAGAAGACGGCGCGCTGGCTCTCCTCGACGACGAGCTGGCTGCCGAGGCGGATGGCCGCCGTCCCTTCGCGCGGCCAGCGCGCCACCATGGTCTGGCCGGTCGGGTCTTGATGCTGGATGACGTCCATGAGAAGCCCTCCTACCCCGCCGTCTTCACCACGTCGGAGATCACCGTCTCGCGGCGGCGCCAGCGGTCGGCGAGCGCCCGCACCTTCTCCTCCAACCGCTCGGGGTCGGCCTCCGCGGCCTCGCCTCCGAGCGCCGCCACCTCGTCGAGCAGCGCGAGGTCGAACTCGTAGAGCTTCTCGAGCTCCGCCTCGCCGATCTTGACCGCGTCGAAGAGGCCGGCGGCGCCGTAGTCGCTGAAGCGCACCGACTGCGCCAGGCCGTCGAGCTGGCGGTCCAGCCGCTCGAAGGGGCCGAGCCCGTCGAGCCCGCCGCGGTCGGCGGCGGCGCGGGCGCGCTGGCGCAAGGCACCTTTGATATGGGTGAGCTCCGTGGCCAGGTGCTCGCGCTGCAGGCGGTCCACGTCGCGCCGCAGCTCGCGGTCCTGGAAGCCGCGGAAGCCGGGGATCTTCTCCCCCAGCCGCTCGAGCGCGTTGCGGCGCCCGCGCGCCGCGTCGTAGCCGTCGGTCATGGTCGGGTCCTCGCAGCGTTCATGAGGCACGGGATGGTATCAAAGCGCGCCCGCGCGCCGTGGCATTCAGAGTTTTGGACTCAACGCTTTGGACACACTCGCACCCTTCCCGACCCAGAGCCTTTTCGCTATTCTCGGCGCCGAGGCCCCTTCGATGAAATGCTGGACCACCGCCGGTTCCCGCTCATGCCTCATGCCGGTGCGCGCCTGACGCTCCGCATCGTCGTCGCGGCCGCGCTCGCGCTCGTGGCCGGCGGCTGTGCGCGCGACGGCGCCGCGCGCCCGGGCGCCAACGTCCTCCTCGTCACGCTCGACACCGTGCGCGCCGACCGCGTCGGCTGCTACGGCGGGTCCGTCGCGACGCCGGCGCTCGACCGCCTGGCGCGCGAGGGGGTGCGCTTCGCCCAGGCCTCCTCGCCGGCGCCGCTCACCCTGCCGGCCCACGCCAGCCTCCTCTCGGGCCTCCTGCCGCCGGCGCACGGGCTGCGCAACAACGGCGCCGGCGCCTTCCCCGCCGACCGCCCGACGCTGGCGACGGCGCTCGCCGCGCGCGGCTACCGCACCGCCGCCTTCCTCGGCGCCTTCGTCCTCGACCGCCGCTTCGGCCTCGACCGCGGCTTCGCGACCTACGACGACGAGATCGAGCGCGGCCCCGACACGGCGCCGAGCCTCGAAGCCGAGCGGCGCGGCGACCAGGTGGTGGACCGCGCGCTCGCCTGGCTGGAGCGGCCGGGCGAGGACGCCGAGCGGCCGTTCTTCCTCTGGGTGCACCTCTACGACGCGCACGCGCCGTACGCGCCACCGGCGCCCTTCCGCGAGCGCCACGCCGGGCGCCCCTACGACGGCGAGGTGGCCTTCGCCGACGCGCAGGTGGGGCGGCTCCTCGCGGCGCTCGACCGGCTCGGCTTGGCCGGCGACACGGTGGTGGCGGTGGCGGCCGACCACGGCGAGGCGCTCGGCGAGCACGGCGAGCTGACGCACGGCTTTTTCCTCTACGAGCCGACGCTGCGCGTGCCGCTGCTGCTGCGCGCGCCCGGGAACTTCCGGGGCGGCACCGTCGTAGAGACTCCCGTGGGACTCGCCGATCTCGGGCCGACCCTCTCGGGCCTGGTGGAGGGCGGGCTGGCCGTCGACGCGCCGGCAGGACTGGCGGGACGCGACCTCTCCGCCGCGCTCCTCGCCGGCGAGGAGCCGGCCGCCGCCGACCTCTACGCCGAGACGCACTATCCGGAGGTCTTCGGCTGGAGCCGGCTCGCGGCGCTGCGGCGGCGCGAGGTCAAGTACATCCAAGCGCCGCGCCCCGAGCTCTACGACCTGCGGCGCGATCCGGGAGAAAAGACAAATCTTTCAGGTCAGGAGGCGCGGCAGGGATTCGCCGAGCGGATCGCCGAGATCGAGCGTCAAGCGGTCGAGCCGGCGGTCCCGGCGCGCGACGCCGAGAGTGCGGCGAAGCTCGCGAGCCTCGGGTACGCGACCGCGGCAAAACGCCCGGGACGTGGCCCGGGCGCTACGGTGCGCGGTGCGGATCCCAAGGACCGCATCGCGCTCTTCCGGCGGTACGAGCAAGCGCACAACGGTCTGCGCGCCGGCCGCGTGGCAGAGGCAACCGACTCCCTCACCCAGCTCTTAGCCGCGGACTCGGCAAACCCGGTCTTCATCGGCGAGCTGGCCAAGGCCTACCGCGAGGCCGGCGAGCTCCATCGCGCCATCCCGCTCTACCGTCGAGCGGTGGACGTCGCTCCCGGCGACCCGAACGGCTGGTACAACCTCGCGGCGACGCTCCAGGAGGCGGGCGAAGGCGAGGAGGCTGCGCTGGCGAGCCGCGAGGCCGTGCGCCTCGATGCCGAGGCGCCGGAGGCGCACAACGCCCTCGGCGTGGCCCTCCTCGCCGAGGGGGACGCGGCCGCCGCGCGGCGCGCCTTCGCGCGCGCCGCCGAGCTCGACCCGCGCAACGCCCCGGCGCTCAACAACCTGGGCAACGCGCTGCGCGCCGAAGGCCGGCTCGACGAGGCGGAGGACGCCTACCGCCGGGCGCTGGCCGCCGCGCCGGGCTACGGGGAGGCGCTCAACGGCCTCGGCACCCTGGCCGTGGCGCGCGACCGGCCGGCCGACGCCCTGCCGCTCTTCGAGCGCGCCCTGACGCTCGCTCCCGCCCAGCACGAGATCCGTCTCAACCGCGGCATCGCGCTCGACCTCCTGGGCCGGCGCGCCGCCGCCATCGCCGCTTACCGCGACTTCCTGGCCGCGGCCGCGGACACCCCCGAGCTCGCCGAGCAGCGCTCGGCCGCCCGCCGCCTCCTGGCCCGTCTTGCCGGGCCCGCGGCGGGGGCGGCGCCGGGAGGGAGGTGACCGCCGCCCACCGAGCCGCCGCACCCGCGTCGCTTGGCACCCTGTCATTGCCGTTACGATTAGAGGACAAAAGGAGACGAACGATGCAACGAACCAACCCATCCCTGCTGTGGAAGGCCGGCGCGGCGCTGCTCGCGCTCGCCTGTCTGACCGCCCTGCTGCCGGGCGCCGCCGTGGCGCAGTCCGCCGGCGGCTCGATTTCCGGCAACGTCAACGACGGCTCCGGCGGCCCGCTGCCGGGCGCCACGGTGACCGCCACCAACGTCGACACCGGCCTCGATCGCGTCGGCGTGACGGTCGAGGACGGGACCTTCCGCCTCGCGGCGCTGCCGGCCGGCCGCTACAACGTGCGGATCGAGCTGTCCGGCTTCGCGCCGGTGGTGGTGGAGGGCGTGCAGGTCAACGTCGCCAGCGATCGCGCGCTCGACGTCACGCTGCAGAGCTCCGCCATCGAGGAGACGATCACCGTCGTCGACGAGGCGCCGCTGGTCGCCACCGAGCCGTCGATCGGCACCGTGGTGAGCCAGGAGGAGCTCGAGAACCTGCCGCTCAACGGCCGCCAGTTCGCGAATCTCGCGGCGCTCGCCCCGGGCACGACGCTGGCCTACAACTCCGACCCCACCAAGCCGGGGCAGTTGACGGTCGCCCTGGGCGGCGGCATCGGCCGCAACATCAACTTCACCATGGACGGCGGCGACAACACCGACGACACGATCGGCGGCGCGCTGCAGAACTTCAACCTGGAAGCGGTTCAGGAGTTCAAGATCCAGACCCAGCAGTACAAGGCCGAGTACGGCCGCTCCTCGGGCGGCGTGCTGACCGTCGTCACCAAGACCGGCACCAACGACTTCGACGGCAGCGTCTACGGCTTCTTCCGCGACGACGGCCTGGCCGAGAAGACCGAGACCGAGAAGCAAGCCGGCATCGACAAGGGCAAGCTCGAGCGCGAGCAGTGGGGCGGCTCGATCGGCGGCCCGATCGTGCGCGACCGGGCGCACTTCTTCACCACCTACGAGAAGACCGACCGCACGACCAACTACACGGTCTTCACCGAGGGCGCCTTCCCGACCTTCGACGGCACCGTCGTCGCGCTGCCCTTCGAGGACGAGCTGCTCACCGCCAAGGCCACCTGGGACCTCAATCCCAAGAACTTCCTGCAGGTGCGCTACGGCATGCAGGAGAACGCCGACAAGTACGGCGCCAGCCCGCTGGCCGCGCCGAGCGGGCTCGGCACCCTGACCAACGAGTACGAGTCCCTCCTCGCCGGCTACAACGCGCAGATCGGCAGCGAGATGCTCAACGAGTTCGTGTTCCAGTACACCTCGTTCGACAACTCGATCTCCGCCGATTCGAACGACCCGCTGATCTCCTATCCGTCGGGCTTCTTCACCGGCCAGAACATCAACACGCCGCAGTCCACCCACCAGCGGAAGCGGCAGTGGAAGGACGACTTCAGCTTCACCAGCACCATCGCCGGCGACCGCCACGACTGGAAGGTCGGGGTCAACTACATCGACGAGTACTCGCTGGGCGGCGACTTTACGACCGGCATCGCCGGCGCCTTCACCGCCATCGAGGACCGCATCGGCTCGCCGATCTCGACGGTCGAGGTCTTCGGCGGCTTCGCCGGCAACGAGACCCCGATCGATCAGAAGAGCGCCTACCTGCAGGACGACTGGGCCTTCAACGACCGGCTGACCCTCAACATCGGCCTGCGCTACGACTACTTCACCGGCTTCGACCTCGACCAGCGCTCGAACGCCCTCTACCAGGCGCTGCACAGCCAGACCCGGTACAACGAGTACTACCTGCAGGACTTCCGCGACTTCGACGGCGTGCTCGACGAGGACGACGACAACCTCGCGCCGCGCCTCGGCTTCACCTACGACGTCAAGGGCGACGGCCGCCACCTGCTGCGCGGCGGCTACGGCACCTACTTCGACTTCCCCTACACCAACGCCACGATCCTCTTCCCGGCGATCCAGGTGCAGTCGCTCTACGGCACGATCTTCCGCCACGCCGGTCCCGACACCGGCATCCTCAACCCGAACGGCACGTTCTTCCAGCCGGGCCAGCCGCTGTGCCTCGGCTCGGTGACCACCAACTGCCTGTCGAACGACCTTCCCAGCTCGGAGCTCGGGGCCGGCGCCGACGAGATCGCCTCGCCGACCCTCGCCACCCCCTACTCCGACCAGATCTCGCTCGGCTACTCCTGGCAGGTCAACAGCTGGCTGGGGCTCAACCTCGAGCTCATCTCCATCGACTACCACGACATCCCCTACCGCTTCCGCGCCAACGTCATCGACCCGGCCACCGGCGCGCCGCGGTTCCCGCAGTTCGCCAACTTCCGCATCTGGTACGGCGGCGGGCGGGCCACCTACGACGGCGTCAACATCGGCGGCCGCATCCGGCGCGACAAGTTCGAGATGCAGGGCTTCTACACCTGGTCCGAGGCCGAGGGGAACGTGCTCGCCGGGGCCGACGAGTTCCGGCTGACCGACGCCGGCGCCCAGGCCGACGTCGGCGTCATCCGCGGCCGGCGCGACCAGTCGATCAATCCGCTCGACCCGCAGTGCAGCCGCTGCTTCGGGCCGCTCTACACCGACGCGCGGCACCGCGTCACTCTCGGCGGCATCTGGCACGGGCCGTGGGGGCTCAACGCCTCCGGCATGCTCCGCTACCGCTCGGCGACGCCCTACCTCGAGCACGCCAACGCCGACCTCAACGGCGACGGCTCGCTCATCGACCTGCCCCCGGGCGTCAGCGGCGTCAACACCGGCCGCGGCGACGACTTCAGCCAGTTCGACGTCCGCCTGTCCAAGGAGTTCAGCTTCACCGACGACTTCAGCCTCGAGCTGATCGGCGAGATCTTCAACCTGTTCAACGACAAGAACCCGGCGCGGCCGGACCGCTTGGGCAATCCGTCGGTCTTCGCCGGCGACCCGCTCCAGGGCGAGCAGCGGCTCGCGCAGCTCGGCCTGCGGGTGCGCTTCTAGGCGCTCGCCGGCAGTCCGCGTTCATCGAGGGGGCGCCTCGCGGCGCCCCCTTTTCTTTTCTTTCTTAAGGCGCCAGCTCCGGCAGGCTCATGCGCACCGCCTTCCAGACGAAGCGCCAGCCGCCCTCGCGGGGGCGGGAGAGGAACGGGCCTTCGAGCGGCGCGTAGGCGGCGGCGTCGATCGCGCGGCCGCCGGCCGTCGCCCGCTCGCCGGGCCGGAAGGCGAGCGCCAGGCCGGCTGCGGTGCGGTAGCGCAGCTCGCCGTCCACCTCCGCGAGCCGGGCGCCGGCGAGCTTGGCGCGGAAGCGCTCGAAGGGGCCGTCCTCCGCCAGGCGCCCGGCCTCCAGCGCCACCCGCGCCGGCTGCACGCGCGGCACCGCCACCCAGGCGTCGCGGTAGGCCTTGTCGCCGCCGTAGTAGCCGGGGAGGCGCTGCGGCGCCGGCGCCACCTCCCAGCCGCCCTCGGTCGTCAGCGCCACGTAGGCGTCGCCGCAGCGCGAGAAGACGACCGCGCCGTCGCCCGCGCGCGGCTCCGGCGGCGACCAGCCGGGCGCGAAGTAGGCGTGCCCGATCGCGCCGGGGCCGCCGAGCCGGGCGAGCGCCGTGTTCTCGTGCCCCACCGCCAGGTCCTCGCGCCCCCAGTTCCGCCAGCGGTCCTTGCGCGGGTTGTCGCTGCGGCTCCACAGGTAGAGCGGCGCGAAGCCGCACTCCGGGAAGAGGGTGGCGAGGATCTCCTGGCCGCCGGAGACGTTCAAGCGCAGGCCGCCCACCGCCTGCGCCGTCCCCAGGACGTAGTCCGGCGTGGCGTAGCTGTAGAGGGCGACGTCGAGGTCCATGCGCTCGCCGAGGTCGATGCGCCGCCGCGCCTTGACCTCGTACGGCGGCTGCCGGCGCCGCTCGGCGAGGAGCTCGGCGACCGGGGCCGGCAGCGCGTAGCCGCTCGCCGGCAGCTCCGGCCAGTCCATGAAGCTGAGCCCTTCGGCGGAGGGGAGCGCGCCGGCGAGCCAGGCCCAGGCGCGCCAGGCGGTGTTGCGGTGGCCGAGCGCCCAGTGCACGTAGGTGCGGCTCTTGGCGCCGGCCGGGAAGCCGCCGACCTGCTCCTGCGCCCAGCGCGCGAAGAGCAGGTTGAGCTGGCGCGCCGCCAGCTCGCGCACCGCCGGCTGCGGCGCGTGGTCGGCGAGGTGCAGGAGCGAGGTGATCGAGGAGGCGAGGTAGCCCGGGCTCTCGGCCTCGTACCAGCCCTGCCGGTCGTGGGCGGCGAGGAAGGCCTCGGCGTACGCCCCCCAGGCCCGCGCCGCCGGCGAGTCGGGCGTGCCGGCGAGCGTCTGCGCGCCGAGGCTGCGCGCGATCTGCAGCATGCGCTGGTTCTCGGTGTCCTTGAAGCGCCAGGGGTCGGCGACCGCCTCGGGCCCCGGCGGCGGCGCGGCCGCGACGGCCTCCGCGCGCACCCGGCCGAGCAGCGGCGGCGGCAAGACCTGCGGGTACTGGAGGGCGATCCGCTGCAGCGCGATCTCGGCGTGCTGGCACTGGAGGCGCTGCCAGCGGCCGGCGCAGGCGTCGAGGAGCTCCGTCGTCCAGCGGACGGCGTCCGCCCCGGTCGGGCGGCCGGCGGCGGCCAGCGCCGCGGCGGCCAGCGCGCCGGCCCCCTGGCGGTCCTCGCCCAGCCGCTTGATCCGCGCTCGAGCCGCTGGAGCTGCCCCAGCCCCGTCTCCAGGTACTGGAGGCCGCGCCCGGCCGGGGGCGGCCAGGCGCGCGGGGCCGGCCGCGCCGGCGGCGCCGCGGCGAGCAGGAGGCAGGCCAGCGCGGCACACCGCACCGTCCACCGCCCCGCGGGGTGTGGCGAAAAGCTCATGGCCTGGCCCCTTGATGCAGGATCGGGGCCGCCGGCCGCGCCGCGGACGGCGGCGGCGGGATTGCATAGCCGGGGAGCGCTCGCCCAGGGGAGGGACATGGAAACGGACCTCAGTACGGTGGTGGCGTGGCTGGCGGGGGTCGCCGTCCTCGCCCTCTGCATCGCCACGCTCCTCCTCGTCTACGTCTACCGGCGCCTGCAGCGTTTGGACCTCCCCGAGAACGCCGACTTCTTCACCACCCTGCGCGCCGTGCCGCTCGCCCTCGTCGTCGGGCTCGACCTCCTGGACCTCGGGCTCGACGTCTTCTCCGCCCCGATCGTCTGGTTCCTGCTGCGCCGCCTCCGGCTCGGCGCCCTGCGCAACGTCGCCACCTTCGAGGCCCTCGTCCCCTTCACCGGGCCGATCCCCACCCTCACCATCGCCTGGTTCGCGGCGCGCTGGCTCAACCTGAGCGACGACCGGTGAGGACGCGCGTCGTCCTCAACCCGAACGCCGGCAGCGCCGACGACTGCGCGGCGTTGCGCGCCGGAGTCGCGGCCCTGCGGGACGCGGAGGTCTGCACGACCGAAGGGCCGGGGGACGCCGAGCGCCTGGCGCGGGAGGCGGTGGAGGCGGGGTACGAGCTGGTGATCGCCGCCGGCGGCGACGGCACCCTCAACGAAGTGGTCAACGGCCTCGCCGTCGACTTCGCCGCCGCCCGCCTGGGCCTGCTGCCGCTCGGCACCGGCAACGACTTCGCGCGCTCGATCGGCGTGCCCGCCGACCTCGACGGGGCGCTCGCGGTGCTGGCGGCGGGCCGCACGGCGGCGCTCGACGTCGGGCGCGCCGTGGCTGAGGCGCCGCGCCACTTCGTCAACGTCTCGGCCGGCGGCTTCAGCGGCGTGATCAACGAGAAGATGGACGCCGAGGTCAAGCGCTCCTGGGGCCCGCTCTCCTACCTGCGCTCCGCGGTCGAGGCCGCTCCCGAGCTCGCGTCCTACCGCACGACGCTGCGGCTCGACGGCGGCGAGACGCTCGACGTCTCCGCCTACAGCGTGGTGGTGGCCAACGCCCGCTACGTCGCCGCCGGCATCCCGGTGGCTCCCGAGGCGCGTCTCGACGACGGCCTCCTCGACCTGATGATCGTCCCCGAGTCTTCGGTGCCGCAGCTCGCGGTGCTGGTGCCGCTCGTCCTCCTCGGCCGGCACACCGGCAGCGATCTCGCGATCTTCCGCCGCGCCGCCGCGATCGAGCTGCGCTCCGAGCCGCCGATGACCTTCAACGTCGACGGCGAGCTGCTGCCCGACCAGCCCACCCGCTTCGAGGTGCTGCCGCGGGCGCTGCGGGTCGTCGTGGGGGAGATGGCCGCCTAGCAGGCAGCTTTGGCTCGAGCTATGAAAGCGCTGGCCATTCGTCGTTACAAGGCACCAATGGAAATGATGGAGCTGCCTCGGCCCGAACCGGGTCCGGGCGAGCTTCTGGTGCGCGTGCGAGCCGCCGGCGTCAACCCGCTCGACTACAAGATCCGCGACGGCGTCGTGAAGGTGCTGCTCCCCTTTTCTTTCCCCTGATCCTCGGCACCGATCTCGCCGGCGACGTGGAAGCGATCGGCCCAAGCGTCACCAAATTCAAGCTCGGCGACGCGGTCTATTCGCGCCTCGACAACGACCGCATCGGCGCCTTCGCCGAGTATGCCCTGGTGCGTGAAAGCGCTGCGGCGAGAAAGCCTGCGCGCCTCGACTACACGCAGGCAGCGTCGCTTCCGCTGGTGGGGCTTACCGCCTGGCAGACGCTGATCGAACTCGCACGGTTGCGGGCGGGACAAAAGGTCCTGATCCATGCCGGCTCGGGCGGCGTCGGCACCTTCGCCATCCAGCTGGCCAAACACCTCGGCGCGCATGTCGCTACCACTGCCAGCGCCAAGAACCACGCGCTGGTGAAGTCGCTCGGCGCAGATGTGGCCATCGACTACAAGACGACCCGCTTCGAAGAGGTGGCCAAGGATCAGGACGTGGTCCTCGACACGCAAGCGGGCGACACGCTGCTCCGCTCGTTCGAGGCCGTCAAGCCGGGCGGCGTTGTGGTGACGATCGGCGGCCGGCCCGACGGCAAGTTCGCGCGGGCCTGGGGCCTAAGCCTGCCGTTCGTCTGGATCCTGGGGTTCCTGAATCGCAACGTCGATCGCCTAGCGCGGGAGAAGGCGGGTGCGTTTCGAGTACCTGTTCATGCGCGCGAGCGGCGAGCAACTGGAGAGGATAGGAGCGCTGGTAGACCAGGGTGTCATCAAGCCGGTCCTGGACAAGATCTTTCCGCTGGAAGCCGCGGCCGAGGCCATCTCCTACGTGGAATCCGGCCGCGCCGTCGGAAAGGTGGTTATTCGCGTAGCGGACTAGCTTGCGCCGCGCTGGAAGCGCTCGCCTTCAAAATGAGCATGCACCAACAGTCGCATCCTGAATCGAGCATCGCGTGGAGGAATGCGACGACGAAAGGCGTCGATGTCGGCGGGACGAAGCTGGCTTACCGGCAGCTTGGGCCCGACACAGGCGTGCCGGTTATCTTCCTCAACCATCTGGCTGCGGAACTCGACAGGTGGGATCCCAGGGTCGTCGACGGCATCGCCACGAGACGCCGCGTCATCGTCTTCGACAACCGGGGGATTGGCGCGTCGGAAGGTAAGACCCCCGCGTCAGTGGAGGCGATGGCGCGGGACGCTGTGGCCTTCTTCCAGGCCCTCGGTTCTGCTCAAGTCGACCTGCTTGGCTTCTCCCTTGGCGGTTTCATCTCGCAGGTGATCGCCCAAGAAGAACCGCAACTAGTCCGGAAGATCATCCTCGCCGGCACCGGGCCAGCCGGGGGCACAGGCATCGACAAGGTGACGTCGGTGACCATACGCGACATGGTGAAGGGCGCGATGACCTTCAGGCACCCGGAGTACTATCTCTTCTTCACCGAGACCCGCAACGGCCGCAATGCGGCCCGCGAATTCCTGTCACGGCTGAAAGAGCGCACCGAAAACCGCGACAAGCCGGTTTCGATCGCGGCGTTCATCGCCCAATTGAAGGCCATACACGCATGGGGGCGTCAGCACCCTGCCGATCTGTCGCGCATTCATCACCCGGTTCTGGTGGTGAATGGTAATCACGACAAGATGGTACCCAGCAGCAACTCGGTTGACCTGGCGCGCCGCCTTCCGAACGCCGAACTCGTCCTCTATGAGGATGCCGGGCATGGGGGCATCTTCCAGTACCACGAGGCGTTCGTGAAAAAGGCTTTGGAGTTCCTTGAAGCATGAGGCAGTAACGACCGCGAGGTCGTACCGGCGAGTGCGGCCTAGGGAACAGGCGGCTCGCGCGTCATCCCCGCGCAGCCGGGCTTGGCCAGCTCCACCTTCCAGAGGCCGTCGTAGCCCACGATCTCGAGGCCGCCTCCGTCGCTCGCCTTGATCCCCAGGCCGGCGAAGCAGTCCTGAGTGGCCCCGAGGCGCCGGAGGAGCTCTGGGATGGTGTTCGAGTGGCCGACGACGAGCACCGCGCGGTCGGCGGGGTGGCGCTGGCGCAGCCGGGCGAGGAAGGCGTCCATCTCCGGCTTGACGGTGGAGGCGGGGTCCACCACCAGCGGCGCGCCGGCCGCCTCGGCCACCGGCAGCCCGGTCGCGAAGGCGCGCACGGTGCGGCTGGCGTAGACCGCGGCGAGGCCGGCGCCGGCGAAGCGCGCCGGCAGCCCCCGCGCCCGCGCGATCCCCGCCGGCGAAAGCGGCCAGAAGGGATCGAGCGCCTTGTCCGCCTCCGGCCACCCCTCCGCCTTCTCCGCGTGGCGCACCAGGTAGATCGTGTCGAGGGCCGCGAGCGAGCGCGGCACGACCAGCCAAAACGTACAAAAAATCGCCAATAGATAGGCAAACGAGCAACCGAATGCTCTCGAATGGAACGTTTCCGGGCTCTTCGGCCTCATCATCGGCAACTCCGTGTGCGATCTAAGTTGTTCACGCTCAGTACTTTGGGCTTGCATCGTGGCCGCTGCCGTCACTAAGATTCCTCCCGTGAGCATGCCCGTGAGCGGTGGCCGCGCGATCGCCCTGGTGCGCGAGAAGCGTCAATGGAGCCAGAAGCAGCTCGCCGCGGAGTGGGGCGTGGGCAAATCGAAGGTCAACCGCCTCGAGAAGGGCAAGGGCAAGCTGGACCTCGCGACCCTGGAGTCGCTGCTGCCGGTCCTCGGGGTCGGCCCGGAACAATACTTCAAGCTGCTGGTCCTCTTCGAAGCGGCCGAGGAGGAGCTCGCGAAGTACCCGGTGGCCGAACAGGCCAGGCTCCCCTTCGAGCTGCGCGAAGCCGTCTCCCCGCGCGATCCGGCGCTCGGCGGCTGGGACGACCCGGAGGTCACGGCCGCTCAGGCTAAGGCCGTCGAGGCGCTGCGCGATTTCGAGTCGAGCCTCGGCAGGATGGACGTCCGCCGCGCCCTGCTCGAAGAGCGCGCCAAGACCCGACCCGAGCGCCCCTCGGCGCCCCGCCGCAAGCAGCCGACCGGCCGCCGTTAGCCGCCAAGAACGTCCCGACGGTCCGGATAGTCTTCCCGATGCTCCGGAAAGCTTTCCCGACGCTCGGGAAAGCTTTCCCGGGACTCGGGATAGTTGTCCTGACGTTCCGGAAAGCTTTCCCGAGACTCCGGTTGACTTTCCCGGCGGCCCGGATAGTCTTCCCGACGGTCCGGATAGTTTTCCCGGCGTTCCGGAAAGCTTTCCCGACGCTCCGGAAAGCTTTCCCGACGCTCCGGATAACTATCCCGGGCGTCCGGCGAGCTATCCGGACCCCTCCGGGGAGAGGAGGACCCGCATGAAAACGATTGGCGAACGGCTGGTGACGTGGCGGAAGCTCTTCGACGGGCTCACGGCGCATCCGGAGGATGCGGCGGAGCTCGCGAAGGAGCACGCCGAGCTGGGGCGGTGCCTCGAAGAGATCCAAGAGCAGATGTACCAGGCCGACAAGCACGAGGCGGGGTTGCGCGAGGCGAACCGGCGGCGCCTGGAGCTGGAGACGCAGACCGCCGAGCTGCACGGCCGCATCGCCCTCCTCCTCCGGGGCCGCTACGGCAAGCGCAGCAACCACCTCCAAGGCTTCGGCCTCGAGCCCCACGGCGTCCGCGGCCCGAACAAGCGGCCGCGGGCCAAAAAGGCGGACAAGGCGGCGGAGCCGCCGCCCGGCTAGCGGGCCAGGGCTCCTGGCGCGGCCGATGTCGATCGCCGCGACGGGAGGAGCCGGCCGCCATCCGCAAGAGCAGACACTCTTGTCTGTCCTACATCGCTCTCACAGGCAACTGCTCGGCGGATCGCAGAATGGCGTGGACGACCAGAGGTTGAACGGCTTGAGCAGGAAGTAGTCGTACATCATCAACGTCATCCCCGGGCCGCCGCCCGGCGTCAGATCTTCGTCGCGGATGACGTGGTGCGCGCCGGTGTAGTACCAGAGCACGACGTCGGTGTTCTTCGTGTTCGGACTTCCCATCACGTAATCCGGCAGGTCCTCCGCCTTCGTCTGCCACCACACGTACGGCGTGACCCAGTAGGTGTTCTTCGTGAACCCCTCGTCGACACCGTTGTGCATCGGCGTTCCCATGCGGTACGGCATGAGATGCCACTCCGTCGACTTGCCGTTCGAGTTCTTCAGCGTCGCATCGCGAATCGAGAGCATGTCGAAGGCGAGCGCATTCCACGGGAAGCCCTTCGCATTGTTGACGTCGGTCATCGAGTCGACGCCGGTCAGCCCGACCTCCGCGTGCGACATGATCGCGGCCGTGTCGCAGCACGCACCGTTCAAATCCATGTCCAGCCGCCAGATCGTTCCGTGCATGTGGCTCTGCTTGTTCGGCCAGATGATGCCGGTCAGGCCGAGACGCATGCCGAAGACTCCGTCGTCGCGGAATGTCCATTCGACGATGTAGTTGTAGTTCGCGGCCGCCAGCACGCTCCAGAGTGCGAGCTCCTCGCCGCGGCGCTCCTTGAGGTCGTGTTTCCACATCAGGCCGCGATCCCGCACTTCCTTGCAGACCTCGGACGCACCGATGATCTGATGCGGCGGCAGGCAGTCGTCTTTCGACAACGCGACGTAGCTGAAGCCGTAATCGACGTCGTAGAAGCGAGGGGCGCCGCCGTGATACGGCACGAAGAGCTGCGACAGACGGCCGTCGTAGAGGATCTTGATCCACGGCGCCGCGGGAGCAGGCCGGAACCACGCGCCGGTGATGACGAGGTTGGGGCCGTTGACGACCTGCCAGCACAACTTCCATCGCGAGACTTCCGGGCCGCCGACCGGAAACGACTGTTCGACGAAGTACGGCGCATTGCAGAACTGAGGCGACTGGGCATTTGCGGCGATCCCGGGCGGGACCGCGATCGCGAAGAGCATGAGGATCGCCTTGCGGTTCATCGGTTCGCTCCTTCCCGCGTGGACATGACCCGCACGTCTCGCGTGGTGAGATTCACCAGGATTTCCTCGTCCGTGAGGATCAGGCGTCCGCCGCTGCTGAAGAGCAGGTAGAGACAGCGACCCCGGTAGCACGGATCTTCGCGGTTGCCGGCGACATGACGCAGACCGGAGACGCGGTCGGAATTCGCGTTTTCCGGTGTGATGGGTCCGCTCAGAACGCGGAAGCCGCTGGCCCGCGCACCGAGCAGCTGCCGCACGGCGCCGTTCTCGAGGGCGAGCCGAAGCGCTTCCTGAACGTCGGCGACGCCAAGGGGGACCTTGTTCTGCGGAAGTCGAACATGCTCGACGACACGACTTCCCGCGAGATCGACGAGGACACGGACGCCCGTCTCCTCATCGCCGCTGAGGTAGAACACGTCCGCGTGCCGTCCGCGCGGCTCGTCGGCGTTCGGACCGATCTTCGGTGCGATCGACTGGACGTAAATGACACGCGGGTTCTCAGCGAGGAGCTCGCGCACGCGCGGATCCGACTGCGCAATCCGCTGCGCCGCCTCGACTTCCTCGGGCCGCAGTGGGTCGAGGGGAAGAATCGGCGCGGCAGGCGGGGGATACGCGGGACCCCCGCCGGGCGGAGGGGATGAACCGTAAGTACTGGTACAACCGAGGAAGACAGCTGCCACCAGCGCCGCGAAGAGCCACGAGACGTACTTTCCCATGATGTCCTCCTTAAGGAAGAGCTAGAATATTCCATCCGGCCTGGGGCGGCAAGTGGGCAAGTGCGCACAACGCCGTCACCGTTGCGCCCGGGGCAGCGGGTATCACGCCGAACCAGGTACTCTTACGTAATGCGACCCCTTCGGTATTCCATCAACGTCACATTGGACGGGTGCTGCGATCATCGTGCAATGCTCGCGGACGAAGACTTGCATCGTCACGCGGCCGAGAACCTCGACCGGGCCGATGCCCTCCTCTTTGGCCGGGTGACTTACGAAATGATGGAGGCAGCGTGGCGGCCGCCGGCGCAGACGGGAGCGAGGCCTGATTGGATGGAACCCTGGATGGAACCCTTCGCCCGGACGATCGACGCGGCGAAGAAGTACGTCGTGTCGAGCACCCTGGACCGGGTCGATTGGAACGCGGAGCTCGTGCGCGGGGATCTGGGGGAGGCCGTTCAGCAGCTCAAGCGGGAGTCGGGCAAGGGACTGTTCGTGGCAGGCGTGAAGCTCGCGCTGGCGTTGACGGAGCTGGGATTGATCGATGAGTACGAGTTCGTCGTGCATCCCAGGCTGGCGGGCCATGGGCCGACGTTGTTCGCGGGGCTATCGAAGCATGTCGACTTGAAGCTCGTGAGCCGGCTGGAGTTCGGCTCGGGGGCGGTGGCGATGCGGTATGAGCCGAGAAGGTAGCCATCGGGCTTGTTAGCCCAAGTCGGCCGCAGCCTGTTGGACTACTACTCCCGTCGGGCCCCTGAGTACGAGGCCATCTACGGCCTGCCCGAGAGACAGGCAGATCTCGCGGCCCTCGAAGCCAGGCTGGCCCTCCTGTGTCGCGAAGGCCGTGTCCTTGAAGTGGCTTGTGGCACCGGCTACTGGACGCAGCGCCTCGCCCGAGTGGCTGAGTCCATCATCGGTAGCGACATCTCTATGTCTGTGCTTCGCGTCGCAAGCCAGAAGCACTACGCTTGCTCCACGCGCTTCGTCGCCGCTGACGCACTCCTGCAGCAGCCTCTTCGGTGTCCCTTTGACGTCGTCGTCGCGGGCTTTTGGTGGTCCCACATTCCGCTCGGCCGGTTGGCTAACGCGCTACGCGCCCTGCGGCCGAGCGCGTCTCCGAGCCTCTTGATTCTCTTCGACAATCGCTTCCTTCTAGGCAGTAGCTCCCCGATCGTCGCCAGTGACGCCGAGGGCAACACCTACCAGCAGAGGACGCTCTCTGACGGCAGCCAACACATGGTCCTCAAGAACTACCCGTCGATGTCCGATGTACTGTCGCGACTCGATGCTCTCGGCGCAGTCGACTCCCAAACCGTTGAGCTCACACACTACTGGTTGGCGTCGTGCCGCTTGCCGCCGGCCGCCTACCCTTCCGTAGGATAATTTCTCATGAACGACGTGCTGCCGTGCCTCGACCTGCTCGAAACGACTCCCGCCATCCTCCGCGGCCTGATGTCCGAGATCTCCGCAGAGGATGCGCGATGGAAGCCGGCCGCCGACCGTTTCTCGATTGCCGAGGTGCTCTCGCATCTCTCGCATTCCGAGGCGCACTGCTACCGCGCCAGGCTCGACCGGTTCCTCGCCGAAGAGCGTCCGGAGTTCGAGCCGGACGACGCGCAGATGCATCTCGACGTGTACCGGAACGCCGACCCCGAGGAGGCCTTCGGGCACTTCGAGGACCAGCGTGAAACCAACATCGAGCTGCTGCGGGGCTTGCCCGCGGAAACCGGCGGCCGCAAGGCGTTGCATCGGTCGGCCGGCGAGATCACGCTCTCCCAGATGCTGCACGAGTGGGCGCTTCACGATATCGGGCACATCCGGCAGATCGCGGAACTGGTGCGCGCCCGGAAGTATCTCGCGGGGGCCGGCCCATTGGGCGAAGAGTATCGGTTGAAGCCATGACGATCCGGGAGGACCGGCGGATGTCGTCGGAGTTGCATGACCTGAGTGAGCGCTGGTTTCAGGCGTGGCTGGAGAAGGATGCCGCGACCGTGGAACGGCTGGCGGCCGATGACTACATCTACGTTGCCCCGGACGGCTCGAGCCTCGATCGCCAAGCCATCCTGGCGATCATCCGCTCACCGAGCTATCGGCTGGATCACGGCACGCGCACCGAAGTCGTCGTCCGCGTCGTGGGCCCTGACGCGGTCGTGGTGCGGCACCGCTACCAGGGTGCCGGCTCGTTCGAGGGCACTCCCTTCACGGATGACCATCGGTGCGTCATGGTCTGGGAGAAACAGGCCGGCGAATGGCGGCTCGTGATGGAGCAGTGCTCCTTCAGCCGGACCGAGATGATTGAGGGATGAACGATCTTGTCGAGAGCTTCCGCGAGGCTGAGGAAATGCGGAAGCGTCGGGCAGTCAAGATTGCGGTGGTGGCCGTCTTGCTGCTCGGCGGCTTCTTCATCGCCCGCCGCTTGCTCCTTCCTCCCGTCCCGAGCCATCGCGGCGACGGCAGCTTTGAAGACATCTCGTGGTTTGCCGGCCTTTGCCGACCCCGGGCTACAGCATCACCATGCCTGAGCTCGATCTGGCCAGCCCCCAGCAGTTGGAGTACCACTTGGCCGATCTCGCCGACATCGGGCGGCCGTGTGGCGTGTACCTCGTCATCCGCGATCACAACGATGCTTTGTGGCGCGATACGGAAAAGTTCAACGGAAGCCTTCGGTTCGAGCTGCTCGATTCCCAAAATCGTCCGGTTGTGGACGTCAGTGGGCGATTGGGCGATTTCATCTGGTGGGGGTCTAATGACCGGCACGGATTGTACCAACACGAACGGTCGTTCCTCACTACCAACGCGGACGAGGAGTATCAACCTCACGTCTCTTATGAGCCCGATCCAAGACTCGCGGGATATAAGGGGTTCGTGTACGTTCAAGCGGTGGAACCAAGTAATCGCCGCATAACCGGCGCCTGAAGATGAGTCTCAAAACGCCGCGCTGGCGCTGCCGCCTGGGACAACGTGATCTCACCGGCGAACCGATGCAGTGCCTTGCGGACACCGGTTTCGGCGGGCAAGCCCCGCAGCAGCTCGATGTTGGTTTCACGCTGGTCCGCAAAGTGCGCGAAGTCCTCCTCGGGGTCGGCATTCCGGTACACGTCGAGATGCATCTGCGCATCGTCCGGCTCGAACTCCGGGCGCTCCTCGGCGAGGAACCGGTCGAGCCTGGACCGGTAGCAGTGCGCCTCGGAATGCGAGAGGTGCGAGAGCACCTCGGCGATCGAGAAACGGTCGGCTGCCGGCTTCCAGTGCGCGTCCTCTGCGGAGATCTCGGACATCAGCCCGCGCAGGATAGCGGGAGTGGCTTCGAGCAGGTCGAGGCACGGCAGCACGTCGTTCATGAGAACTATCCTACGATGCACTCGCCGCCGTCCCGCAAAGTGTCCCCGGTCATCCAATACGAGGCGGGTGGCAGAGCGCTACCAGACAAGAGTTGGCCGACTTGGAGCCATTAATGCTGTCAAACTGGAATGCGGAGCAGACACTCACGGCGTTCGCTCTCCTCGGTGCAGGCGTAGCCTTTGTCGTGGGCTTGCTCCAGTACAAGAAGGCTCAGCGCTGGAAGCGAGCCGAATGGGTGTCGCAGGAGATGAAGGAATTCCTTACAAATCCACAAGTTGACGCGGCCTTCAAGATGGTGGATTGGGGCTGGCGGCCGATTCAGCTCTTCCCGCATAGAGAGAATCCCGACCGGCTCGAATTCATCTCAGCTCAGGAGATCGTCGATGCTCTGCGACCTCACGGCAATGGCTGCACTTTCACGGAGAAGGAGACCGCGGTTCGAGATGCTTTTGATACGCTATGCGACGGCCTCGAACGCTTCGAGAGCTATATTCGCGCCGGTCTCATCACGGAGAGCGATGTTGAACCTTACCTTGACTATTGGGGTGTGCACCTGCGGCCCGATTCCCCCGATCCGAAGCTTCGCAGAATCCGCGAATATATGAGTCACTACGGTTGGGATGGCGCAACGAGCCTCCTTGATCGCTTTCAGGCGCCAGCTCCTGCACGCAAGGATACCGCGCGTGATCGTGCTGACGTGGGAAGCGGCTAACCGGCCCCTGCACCGGACGGCTTCGCCGCCGGCGAGGGGCTACGAAGTTGGCCGTAGCTAAAGGGTGGATGTGGTGAACGTTATGCGGTAGAACGTTATGAGTGATGAAGAGACACCTAAGCTTGATGACCAGAGACTAGAGAATCTGGTTGTGGAAGGTCTCAAGGCCACCAGCGGGCGTGTGCTTCAATGTGCGCGCCATGCCTTTCATCACCTTGAGCGAGCAGGCCAGATTGTAGATATCGATCCCGAGATGGCAATGTTCAGAGCGATAACAGCTGAGGAGGAGGCCGCCACCGCTGTATTCTTTAGCCTCCGCCAGCGGCGTTATGCGAACTCAGAGAAGATCCAGTTATGGAGTCACCCGTACAAGGCAGCTCTCTATCCCTTTGTCATGCAGATATACAAGTTTCTGGCGTCGGTTAGTTCACAGTTCCCACCAGTCCGTCTCAGGTTAGTCGAGGAAGAGGCGAAGCCTCACCTTATATGGGAGTTTCTAGCCCCTGATGGGCGGTGGGGCAGTCCTGATACCCCATTCAATTTTCTTGTCTCGGAGGAGCAGCCAGGTCAGCCTTACCATTTCGAGCGCCAGCTTGAGGAATTCGCACAGGGTCCGGCGCAAGGGGATGTAATGAAGTACATAGAAGAGCGCGCCAACACGAGGAATCTTCTCCTCTATGCTGACGAGTCGGGACGACCTGGAGTTGTCGGGGGAACCACCGAGACTCTCAAGGAGCAAAGAAAGCGGGTCGTAAGGCTGTGCCTTCTCGCTTGTATGATAGCCCCATACAAAGAGCGCGCCACGTTCGTGCAACAGACCTTGAATGCATTCCTCTTGATGATGGGCAAATTGGACAAGGAGGCGCTTGAGAAGTTCGTGTATACACCGGAGACCCGAGAGGACAAAGATGACGCATAACACGGGCCTTGCAGCGGACGGTTGACGCCGGCCGCTGAAGGCCCCTGAAGATGAGTCTCAAAACGCCACGCTGTCGCTGCCGCCGAGCAGGGAGCCGGCGGGGTGGTGGTACTCCTTCCGCTCGCCGGTCGCGAGGTCGGTGACCCTGAAGGTGTAGTCCACCGTCGTCAGGCCCCCCCAGAGGACCCAGAAGTGGCCGTTCACCGGGCGGCCGTCGAGGAGCTTGACGAGGAGCTCGACGTTCTGGTCGCCGAAGAACCAGGAGCCGCCGGTGTCGGCGGTCAGGGGGACGGCGGTGCCGGCGCCGGTCGCCGAGCCGATGTCCCAGGTGACCTCCACGGCGAAGCGGCCGCCGCCGAGGCAGAGGGTCGCGGGCGGGCCGGCGCAAGGACCCGCCGGGAACGCCGCGGCCGGCCCTCGGGCCGGCGGCGAGACCGCGGCCGCGGCCGCCGGCGCGACGAAGGCGCCCGTGTCGGCGATCCCGGCCTGGCTGCCGGGCGGGTTGTAGTAGGTGCGGGCCGCCGCGGTCGCGGTGTCGAAGACTTCGAGCCAGTACTCGACGGTCGTCAGCGACCCCGCGAAGACCCAGAATCGGCCGTTGACCGCCCGCCCGTCGAGCACCTTGACCGCCAGCTCGAGGTTGTCGGGCGCGAAGAACCAGAACGTGCCGGTGTCGTTGAGGAGCGGCCGGGCGCGGGCGAGGCCGGCGTCGCGGCTGTTCGGGATGCGCCAGTGGGCGCGGACCCGGAAGCGGCCGCCGTGGAGGCAGAGGTCGGTGTCGGACGTCACGCAGGCCGCGGGGCCGAGCTGCAGGACCCGGCCGGCGACGCCAGTTCCGGCCGCGCCGTCCGAGCGCCAGGCGACCAGGGCGCGGCCGCCCGGTCCCAGCGCCGCGACGGGCGCCGGGGGCAGTAGCTCGTGGGGCCAGTCGCCGGCGACGACCTCCTCCCCCGCCGGCGCCCCCGAGAGGTCGAGCTGGCGGGCGCGGACCGTCCCGTCGAACGCCGCGTAGACGGCCAGGACGCCGCCGAAGCGGTCGCAGGCGAGGTGGGGCCGGCCGCGGAGCGGATCGCCCGGAGGGTCGATCCGGTGGATCGGCCCGAGGGTGTCGTCGGCCCCGATGCCGCGGGCGAAGAGGCCCTCCTCCGGGAACGGCGCCTCCCACGCCGCCAGGAAGCGGCCGCCCGGCAGGGCGCAGATCGAGGTGGTGCCGTGCCACTCCGAGTGGCCGCTGGCGCTGAGCTCGGGGGTCAGGGGAGCGCCGGAGCGCGCCAGGCGGCGGACCATGAGCTCGGGCAGCCAGGACCACCAGCCCACCAGCCGCTCGCCGTTCGTCGCGATCGCCACGTCCACCTGCCGGTCCGCGGCCTCGGTCTGGTCTAGGGGGAACTCGTCGCCGACCTTGCGGCCGGCGAGGTCGAGCCGCTGGCCGAAGGCGCCCTCGGGCCAGGGGCCCTGGTCGCCGACGTCGCTGTTGACCCAGACGACGGTGTAGCCGCCGCGCGGATCGGCGGCGACCTTGGGCAGGACCTGCCAGAAGTCGCGGGTGGTGTTGACGACGAAGTCGGCGGCCCCGCGCGCGGTCGCGGGGGCCGAAGCTGCGGGCGTGGACGTCGCGGTCGTCGACGCTCGTGCCAGGCGACGACGAAGCCGCCGTCGCGGCCGACGGCCACCGTCGGCTCGAGGCGCAACCCGTCCGCGAACGGCTCCGGCGGCAGGTCGGCGCGCACCACCGCCCCGGCGGCGCGCCCCTGGAGGTCGAAGCGCCGGGCGGAGATGCTGGTGGCGAAGCCGCCGGGCGCCGGGTCGGGCTGGGGGCTCGTCCAGGCCAGGACGAACCCCTCGGGGCCGGCCGCCACCGCCGGGCGGTCGTCGAAGTTCGTCTCGCCGAGCGGGACGAGGGTGAGCTGGGGACCGACGGGCGCGAGCTGCGCGTGGACGGCGGCCGGCGCGGCGGCAAGGACGGCGAGGAGGAGAAGCGAACGCGCGGACAGCGGGCTGCGACATCGAGCGAATCCTATCAGGCGCTCCGGCGCCGGCCAGGGCTAGGATGGGCGGCGCGAGAGGTCTCGCCGGGCTCGCCGCGCTCGTCCTGCTGCTGCCGCCGCTCGCTGCCGCGGCGCCGGGGGCGCGCGGACAGGGCGTCGAGGACCTCCTCGGCAAGCGCCCGCCGGAGTGGAGCGTGTCGCACTGGCTGAACGGGCGGCCGGTGACGCTCGCGGACCTGCGCGGCCAGGTCGTCCTGGTGCGCTGGTGGACGGCGCCGCACTGCCCCTTCTGCCGGGCGACGGCGCCGGCGCTCAACGACTTCCACCGGCGCTACCGCGACCGCGGCCTCGCGGTCCTCGGCTTCTACCACCACAAGAGCGGCTCGCGCCTCGACCCGGAGCAGGTCGAGGCGTGGGCCGGCGACCTCGGCTTCGAGTTCCCGGTGGCGATCGACGGCGGCTGGCGGACGCTGCGGCGCTGGTGGCTCGACGAGGTCCCCTCCGGCTGGACCAGCGTCACCTTCCTCCTCGACCGCGAGGGGGTCGTCCGCCACATCCACCCCGGCGGGCAGTACGTCGCCGGGGACGGCGACTACGCCGAGCTGGAAGCCCGGATCGAGCAGCTCCTGGCGGAGCCGCCGCGCGCGCGGCCCTAGGGGCCCACGACGCGCAGCTCGAACTCGTCGAGCTTCAGCGACGACAGGACGTAGGCCAGGGCCAGCTCGCAGGCCCCGGGTTGGTCCGCGGCGCGGACCGGGAACTCCTCCTCCCGGACCTTGCCGTCGGGACCGCGGTGCGTGACGGTCGCGGAGTAAAGGCGAATCTTCACCAACTCACAACTCCTATCCAGTTAGATCGATACGGCGATACCTCTCGATGCTACTCCAATCCCGGCCCGTTCAATCCATCTGCTTCCGCAGCACCGTCGGGATGTCGTAGTCGTCCACGTTCGACCAGTTGGGGCCGAAGCCGCCCGGGTCCTCGCCGCGGCCGTGGGCGATGACCTTGCGGTAGAAGGGGATGTCGGCGACGGTGCGCTCCGGCTCCTCCGGTGAGGCGAGCGGCTGCGCCGCCGCGGCCAGCATCGGGCCGGCCGCCGGCATCGCCGGCAGCGGCCGCGGGGCCGAGGCGGCGTAGACCGGCATCGCCGGGCGCACGCGGACGTCGGGGGCGTAGTCGAAACCGGTGGCGATGACGGTGACCTTCATCGCCTCCTCCATCGCGTCGTCGATCACCATGCCGGAGATGATGTTGGCGTCGGGGTCGACCGCCTCGGCGATGATGCGCGCCGCCTCGGCCACCTCGTGCAGGGTGAGGTCGGCGCCGCCGGAGATGTTGATCAGCACGCCCTTGGCGCCCTGGATCGAGGTCTCCTCGAGCAGCGGCGAGGAGATCGCCCGCTGCGCCGCCTCGAGCGCCCGGTTCTCGCCGCGCGCCACGCCGGTGCCCATGAGCGCCATGCCCATGCCGCTCATGATGGTGCGCACGTCGGCGAAGTCGACGTTGACCTCGCCGGGGACGGTGATCAGGTCGCTGATCCCCTGCACCGCCTGGCGCAGCACGTCGTCGGCGATGCGGAAGGCCTCGGCGAGCGGCGTGCCGCGCTCGACGAAGTTGAGCAGGCGCTCGTTGGGGATGGTGATCAGGGTGTCCACCGCGTTGCGCAGGTCCTCGACGCCGCGCTCGGCGAGCTGCATCCGCCGCCGCCCCTCGAAGCCGAAGGGCTTGGTGACGACGGCGACGGTGAGGGCGCCGATCTCGGCCGCCAGCGAGGCGATGATCGGCGCCGCGCCGGTGCCGGTGCCGCCGCCCAGGCCGGCGGTCAAGAAGACCATGTCGGCGCCGTCGAGCATCTCGAGGATGCGCTCGGTGTCCTCCAGCGCGGCCTTCTTGCCCACCTCCGGGTCGGCGCCGGCGCCCAGCCCCTTGGTCAGGCTCTGGCCGAGCTGGAGCTTGACCTGGGCCCGGCACTTGGCCAGCGCCTGGAGGTCGGTGTTGGCGGCGATGAACTCGATGCCGCGCAGATGGGCGTCGATCATGCGGTTGACGGCGTTGCCGCCGCCGCCGCCGACGCCGACCACCTTGATCTTGGCCGGCACCATGTCGCGCGCGTCGTGGGTCAGCGGCCGCCCCTTGTCCGGGGCATCCTGGTCATCGAAGAGAATCATGCGTCACTCCTTTTGGTTCGTTCTCCCGGTTTAGAGCAGGTCGCTGAACATGCCGCGCAAGCTCCCGACCATCCCCTTGACGCTGAACTTGGCCGGCTTCTGGACCTTCCCCTGCGCCTCGGCCGCGGCCATGGCGTAGAGGAGGAGGCCCGAGGCGGTCGACCAGCTCGGGCTGCTGATGACGTCGACGAGCCCCCCCAGGCCGCGCGGCAGGCCGTAGCGCACGCCGGCGTCGAAGACCTGCTCGGCGAGCTCGAGCAGGCCGTCGAGCTGGGCGCCGCCGCCGGTCAGGATGACGCCGCCGCGCAGGCTGTCCTCGGAGAGGTGCTTGGCGAGGTCGTCGCGCAGCATCTTGAACAGCTCCTCGGCGCGCGGCTGGAGGATCTCGGAGAGCTCCTTCTTGGGCACCACCCGCGCCGAGCCGCCGGCGACGGTGGGCACCGAGACGCCGTCGTCGCCGGTGACCATGCCGGTCAGGCAGCACCCCTGCTTGATCTTGATCTTCTCGGCCTCGGCGAAGGGCGTGCGCAGCACCATCGAGAGGTCGTTGGTGAAGTGGCCGGCGCCGATCGGCGAGACCGCGCTGTAGCGGATCTCGCCGTCGGCGAAGAGCGCGTACTCGGTGGTGCCGGCGCCGATGTCGATGAGCAGCGACCCGAGCTCGCGCTCGTCCGGCGTCAGCACCGCCTCGGCGGTGGCGAGCGGCTCGAAGACCATCTCGACGACCTCGATGCCGGCGCGGTTGACGCAGGTGAGCATGGTCTTCGAGCGCGTGATGTTGCCGGTGACGAGGTGGACCATCACCTCCAGCCGGCTCCCCTGCATGCCGAGCGGGTCTTCGATGCCGCCCTGCTCGTCGACCAGGAACTCCTGCGGGATGGCGTGCAGGATCTCGCGGTCGGAAGGCAGGGCCGCCGACTGCGCCGCCTCGAGGACGCGCTGGATGTCCTGGCGGGTGATCTCGCGGTCCTTGCGCGCCACCGAGACCATGCCGCGCGAGTTGACGCTGCGGATGTCCGGCCCGGCGACACCCACCCAGGCGCGCGAGATCTCGACGCCGGCCATCACCTCGGCCTCCTCGCTCGCCTGTTTGAGCGCCTCGACCGTGGCCTCGACGTTGACGATGTTCCCCTTGCGCGTGCCGCGGTTGGGGGCGAGCCCCTTGCCCACGACTTCGATGCCCCCCTTGTCGTCCTTGTGCCCGATGAGCACCCCGACCTTGGAGGATCCGATGTCGATGCCGACGAAGGCAGGTTCCGGTTTAGGCATGCGGCTGGTCCCCTCGAGGAAGAGGCGGCGCGGGCGCCGCCGGTTGCGATGCATTGGAAGACAGCAAAGGCTGTACGACGATCCGCCGCGCGAAGCGGAGGTCGACCGCCGCCACCGCCGCGTAGCGGGTGGCGAGGTCGGGGAGGAGGGTCTCGAGGCGGCGCACCTTCGGCTGCACGTCGCCCTCGCGCACGAAGAGGGCGAAGGGGAGGGCGGCGGTGGCGAGCCGGAAGTCGCGGTCGCCCAGCACCTCGACGCGGGTCAGGTTCCCGGCCCAGGTGGGGTTGGCGCGGCCGAGGTCGGCGGCGACCTCGAGGGCGCGCTGTAGGCCGTCCGGCGCGCGCTCGGGCGCCTCGACGACGAGGAGCCCGCGGGCGTCCTCGGCGGCGCGGCCGCCGGGGCCGACCGGGGCGATGGCGCGGCCGCGCTGGTCGGCGAAGTAGAGGCCGCCGCCGCGGGCGAGGAGGGCGACCGGCTGCCGCTCGACGACGGCGACGCGCAGGCGGCCCGGCAGCTCCTTCGTCAGCTCGGCCTCGGCCACCCAGGGGTGGCGGCGCAGGCGCGCTTCGGCAGAGGCGAGCTCGAGGCGGACGAGGTTGGCGCCGCGGAGCGGCGCCAACGCTCCTTCCAGCCACACGGCCGGCACGCGCGCGCCGCCCTCCGCCACCACCTCGCGCAGCGCGAACTGCGGCGCCGAGAGGACCCAGCCGGCGACCGCCAGCGGCAGGCCGAGGAGCGCCAGCGGCGGTCCCAGCGGCCCGGCGACGCGCAGCAGGAGGTTGCGGCGCCGGCGCCGCGGCGCCACCGCCTTGCGGCGGAAGAGCGAGCCGCGCTCGCGCTGCTCGGAGACCGGCGATAGGGCGCCGCGCAGGAGAGTGGCGCCGCTCACAGGCCAGCCTCCAGCTCTTCGGCGGCGAGCTGGCGCGCCAGCTTGTAGATGTCGCCGGCGCCCAAGGTGAGGACGACGTCGCCGGGCTCCACCTCGGCGGCGAGGAGCGCGGGCGCGTCCTGCCAGTCGCGGCAGTAGTGGACGCTGCGGTGGCCGCTGGTCGTCGCGGCGCTCGTCACCAGCTCGCCGGTCACCCCCGGCAGCGGCGACTCGCGCGAGGCGTAGACATCGGTCACCACCGCGCGGTCGGCGGCGAGGAGCGCGCGGCCGAAGGCCTCCGCCTGGTCGCGCGTGCGCGAGAAGAGGTGGGGCTGGAAGACGACGTGGAGGCGCGCCTTGGGGAAGGTCTGGCGCGCCGCCTCCAGTGTCGCCGCCACCTCGGTCGGGTGGTGGGCGTAGTCGTCCACGACCGTGGCGCCGCGCCAGCTCCCCACCTGCTCGAAGCGGCGGTCCACCCCTTCGAAGGTGGCGAGGCCGCGGGCGACGACGTCGAAGGGGAGGCGCAGGGCGAGGCCGACGCCCACCGCGGCGAGGGCGTTGGCGACGTTGTGGCGGCCGGGGATCGGCAGCTCGACGCGGCCGAGGAGGCCGCGCTGGAGGTGGCGGACGCCGAAGCGGGTACCTCCCACGTGGGGTTCGACGTCCACCGCCGAGAGGTCGGCCTGCGGCGAGAAGCCGTAGGTGACGATGCGGCGGTCGGCCAGGCGCGGCAGGATGCGCTGCACGTTCGGGTCGTCGAGGCCGACGACCACACGGCCGAAGAACGGGACGCGGCTGGCGAACTGGACGAAGGCGTCGCGGATGTCGTCGAGGTCGCGGTAGGTGTCGAGGTGGTCGGCGTCGATCGTCGTCACCACCGCCACCACCGGCGTCAGCCGCAGGAAGCTGCGGTCGAACTCGTCGGCCTCGGCCACCAGGTACTGGCTCCGGCCGAGGCGCGCACCGGTGCCCTGCAGGCGCAGGCGGCCGCCGACGATGACCGTGGGGTCGAGGCCGGCGTCGGTCAGCATGGTGCCGATGAGCGAGGTGGTCGTCGTCTTGCCGTGGGTGCCGGCGACGGCGATGCCGTACTTGAGGCGCATCAGCTCGCCGAGCATCTCGGCGCGGCGGACGACGGTGATGCCGCGGCGCCGCGCCTCGCGCACCTCGGCGTTGTCCTCGGCCACCGCCGAGGAGGTGACCAGCAGCTCGACGCCCTCCAGGTGCTCGGGCGAATGGCCCACCTCGATGCGGGCGCCCAGCTCGTCGGCGAGGCGGCGGGTCACGGGGCTCGCCTGCAGGTCGCAGCCGGAGATCTCGAGGTCGAAGCCGGGCTGCAGCAGGATCTCGGCGATGCCGCTCATGCCGGCGCCGCCGATCCCCACGAAGTGGATGCGGGTCAGGTCGGTGTAGGGGATGAAGCTCAAAGCCCGGCCTCCACCAGTTGCTCGAGACGGTCGGCGATCGCTGCGGCGGCGCGCGGGCGCGCCAGGCCGCGGGCGGCGCGCGCCATCTGCGCCAGCCGCTCGCGGTCGGGGAGCAGCGCGGCGAGGAGTGCCTGCAAGCGCTCGGCGGTGACCTCGCCGCCGGCCAGCACCTCGGCGGCGCCGGCCTCCGCCAGCACCGCCGCGTTCTCCCCCTGGTGCCCCTTGGCGATGGCCAGCGGCAGGAGGAGCGACGCGCGGCCGGCGGCGCAGATCTCGGCGGTGGTGAGCGCGCCGGCGCGCGAGACGATCAGGTGAGCGGCGGCCATCGCGCCCGCGACGTCGTCGAGGAACGGCGCCACTTCGACCTGCGACGCCGGCACGCCGCTCGCCGCCCACGCGGCGCGCGCGGCCTCGAGATTGCGCTCGCCGACCTGATGCAGCACGGTGAGCCCGGGCAGCCGTGGGGCGAGCGCCGCCACCGCGGCGGGCAGCAGCTCGTTCACCTGCCGCGCCCCCTGGCTGCCGCCGAGCACCAGCAGGCGCGGTGGGCCGGCGGGCAGCTCGGGGCCGACCAGGAAGAACTCCTCCCGCACCGGCACGCCGGTCACCCAGACCGGGCAGGCGAGGTCGGCGCGCGCCGAGTCGTAGGCGACCGCCGCCCCCGCCGCCCAGCGCGAGAGCCAGCGGTTCGCGACACCGGCGCGGGCGTTCGGCTCGAGCAGCAGCACCGGCCGGCCGACGAGCCGCGCGCCGACGACCGCCGGCGCCGAGACGTAGCCGCCGGTGCCGAGCACGGCGTCGACGCCGAGCGAGCGCACCAGCCGCCGCGCCGCCAGGGCCGACCGCCCGAGCGTGGCGAGCGCCCGCGCCCGCGCCGCCGCGCTCTTGCCGACCAGCGGCAGGGCCGGCAGCGGATGGAAGGGGATGCCGCGCGCCGGCACCAGCCGCGCCTCCAGCCCCGTCGCGGCGCCGGTGAAGCTCACCGTCCACCCCCGGCGCGCGAGCTCGTCCCCCACCGCCAGGGCGGGGAAGACATGGCCGCCGGTGCCGCCGCCGGCGAGGAGGACGTGAGGTGGGCGCGCCATCGCCTCATCCGTGTTGCGACAGGTTGAGGAGCACGCCGCAGAGGGTCATCGAGACCACCAGCGACGAGCCGCCGTAGGAGATGAAGGGGAGCGGAATCCCCTTGGTCGGCAGGAGGGCGACCGCGACGCTGATGTTGATCAGCGCCTGCAGCACTAGGATGCCCGTGAAGCCCCAGCCGAGGTAGCGGCCGAAGAGGTCCGGGGCCCGCCAGCCGGCGGCGGCGCCGCGCCAGGCGAGGACGCCGAAGAGCGCCACGAGGACCAGCGCACCGATCATCCCCAGCTCTTCGGCGACGATGGCGTAGACGAAGTCCGAGTGCGGGTGCGGCAGGAAGTAGAGCTTCTGGTGGCTCGCCCCCGGCCCGAGGCCGAGCACGCCCCCCGAGCCCACCGCGATCAGCGACTGCAGCGCCTGGAAGCCGCTGCCGTAGGGGTCGGCCTCCGGGTCGAGGAAAGCGAAGAGCCGCTGGCGGCGGTAGGGCACCGCCACGACCGCCAGGTAGAGGACCGGCACCGCCACCGCCACCGCCCCCACCACGTAGCGCCAGGAGAGACCGGCGAGGAAGAGGAGGAGGAACGTGGTCGCACAGAGGAGCACGGCCGTCCCGAGGTCCGGCTCGAGCAGGATCAGCCCCGCGGTCAGGCAGGTGAAGGCCCCGACCGGCAGCAGCAGCTCGGGGCGGTTCACGCGGTCGGACTTGCGCTCGATCTGCCAAGCCAGGAAGGGAATGAAGGCGAGCTTCGCCAGCTCGGAGGGCTGGAGCGAGACGCCGCCGAAGTGGAACCAACGGCGGGTGCCGTTGAGCTCGGGCTGGAAGAGGACGGCGACGAGGAGGGCGAGGACGCCGCCGAGCAGGCCGTAGACCATCCAGCCGCGGCGCAGCCGCCGGTAGTCGAAGTGCATGGCGGCGGCCATCGCCACCAGGCCGAGGGCGGCGGCCGCGGCCTGCTTGACCAGGAAGGGGTTGAAGGTCACCCCTTTGTCGCGAGCCACCGCGGCGCTCGCCGAGTAGACCATCACCAGCCCGAAGATCAGGAGCAGGACGACAGTGGTGAAGAGGAGCTTGTCAAAGGCCAGCTTCTTGGCCATGGCCCCCTCCTTCACCGGCCGGCGCCGTGACGTCGCGCACCAGCGCCTGGAAGACCTCGCCGCGGTGGACGAAGTTGCGGAACTGGTCGAAGCTGGCGCAGGCCGGCGACAGGACGACCGCCTCGCCCGGCCGCGCCCGCTCCGCCGCCGCGCGCACCGCCCGCTCCAGGGTCTCCGCCCGCTCGGCCGGCGCGGCGCCGGCGAGCGCGCGCTCGAAGTCGCCGGCGGCCTCGCCGATCAGGTAGAGGCGCTTGGCCTTCTGGCCGACGAGCGGCGCCAGCGCCCCCAGGTCCGCGCCCTTGTTGCGGCCGCCCAGGATCAGGTGGACGCTGCCGTCGGCGAACCCCTCGAGCGACTTGGCGGTGGCCGCCGGGTTGGTGCCCTTCGAGTCGTCGTAGAAGACGACGCCGGCGCGCTCGCCGACGCGCTGCAGCCGGTGCGGCAGCCCCTCGAAGGCGCGCAGCCCCTCGCGCAGCTCCCCCGGGTCGGCGCCGGCGGCGCGCGCCAGCAGCGCCGCGGCCATCGCGTTCTCCAGGTTCTGCACCCCGGCGAGCGGCACGTCGCCGGCGCTGAAGAGCGCGACCGGCGGCTCGCCGGGATCGACCTCGACGACCAGCTCGCCGTCGAGGAAGCAGCCGTCGGCCACCGGCCCGCGGCGCGAAAAGAGCCGCTTGCGCGCCGCGGTCGCGACCTCCAGCGTCGCCGGGTCGTCGGCGTTGAGCACGGCGACGGCGTCGGCCCCGAGCCCCGCGAAGAGCCGCTTCTTGGCCGCCGCGTACTCGGCCATGCTGCCGTAGCGGTCGAGGTGGTCCTCGGAGAGGTTCAAGAGCGCCGCCGCCTGCGGCCGGAAGCCGACGATGCCCTCGATCTGGAAGCTCGACAGCTCGACGACGAAGATCCGCCCCGGAGGGCCCTCGACGCGGCCGGCCAGCGGCTCGCCGATGTTGCCGCAGACCTCGACCCAGCGGCCGGCGGCGCGGAGCATGGCGCCGGCCAGGGCGGTCGTCGTGCTCTTGCCGTTGCTGCCGGTGATCGCCACCACCGGCCCGTCGAGGAAGGGGAAGGCGAGCTCCACCTCGGCGATGACCGGCACGCCGCGGCGCCGGGCGTCGGCGAGGAGCGGGCGGTCGGGCGGCACGCCGGGGGAGAGCACCACGCCGTCGATGCCGGGCGGCAGCTCGGTCGGCTCGGGCGGTCCGGCCAGCTCGAGCCGCGGGTCGCCGGCCAGGTCGCCGAGGTCGAGGACCGGGGCCGGGCGGGCGTCCACGCCGACCACCGCGACACCCTGCCGCAGCAGCAGGCGCGCCGCCGCCTTCCCCGAGAGGCCAAGCCCGTAGACCAGCACCCGCCGCCACTCCGCGTCGTTGGCCCAGGGCGCTCTCATCGCAGCTTCAACGTCGAGAGAGAGAGGAGCGCGAACAGGATCGAGAGGATCCAGAAGCGCACGATGACCTTAGGCTCCGCCCACCCCGAGAGCTCGAAGTGGTGGTGGAGCGGCGACATGCGGAAGACGCGCCGGCCGGTGAGCTTGAAGGAGACGACCTGGATGATCACCGAGAGCGCCTCCATGACGAAGAGGCCGCCGACCAGCACCAGCACCAGCTCCTGCTTGGCGAGCACGGCCACGCTGCCGATGGCGGCGCCGATCGAGAGCGACCCCACGTCTCCCATGAAGACCTCGGCGGGATGGGAGTTGAACCAGAGGAAGCCGAGGCTGGCGCCCACCAGGGCGCCGCAGAAGACCGTGACCTCGCCGGCGCCGGGCACGTAAGTCACCTGCAGGTAGTTGGCGATGACCCGGTTGCCGGCGATGTAGCTGAAGACGGCGTAGGTGGCGCTGGCCACCAGCGTCGCGCCGATCGCCAGGCCGTCGAGGCCATCGGTCAGGTTGACGGCGTTCGAGGTCCCCGCCAGCACCAGCGCCACGAACGGCACGTAGAAGATCCCCGCCTGCCAGATCAGCCGCTTGAAGAAGGGGAAGTACACGGTCGCGTCGAAGCCCGGCAGCCAGAGGAGATAGGCGCCGAGCGCCGCCGCCACCAGCACCTGGAGGAGGAACTTGCCGCGGACGCTCAGGCCGAGGTTGTTGCGCCGCCGCACCTTGAGGTAGTCGTCGGCGAAGCCGATGGCGCCGAAAGCGGTGGTCACCGCCATCGCCACCCAGACGTAGATGTTGTCGAGGGTCGCCCAGAGCAGCGTCGGGACGAGGACCGCGAAGAGGATCAGCAGGCCGCCCATCGTCGGCGTCCCGGCCTTGACCTGATGCGCCTGCGGCCCGAGCTCGCGGATGTTCTGCCCCACCGAGAGGCGCCGCAGGGTGCGGATGAACCAGGGGCCGAGGAAGAGCGAGAGCAGCAGCGCGGTGACGATCGCCCCCGCCGCCCGGAAGGTGATGTAGCGGAAGACGTTGAACAGCGGCACCTGGTCGGCCAGCGGATAGAGGAAGTGGTAAAGCACTAGGCGGCCCTCTCGAGCAGCGCCTTGACGACGCGGTCGAGGCCGACGCCGCGCGAGCCCTTGACCAGCAGGAGGTCGCCCGAGCGCAGTTCCTCGGGCATCCAGGCGGCGGCGCTCTCCGCGTCCTCGAACCAGTCGGTCTCGACGTCGACCTCTTCGGCGCCCGCCACCAGCTCGCGCGCCAGCTCGCCGACTCCCACGATCGGCGAGAACCCCAGCTCGGCCGCCTTGCGCCCGGCCTCGCGGTGGAACTCGGGCCCCTCCGGCCCCAGCTCCAGCATGTCGCCGAGGACGGCGAGCCGGCGCTGGGCGGGCAGGAGCGAAGCGCTCTCCAGCGCGCGGGCCAGCGCGTCGGGGTTGGAGTTGTAGGAGTCGTCGATCAGGGTGACGCCGCCGGGGAGGCGATGCACCACGCCGCGCATCGCCGCCGGCTGCACCTCCGCGGCGGCCGCAGCGATCTGGGCGAGCGGCACACCGATCGCCCGCGCCGCGGCCGCCGCCGCAAGGCAGTTCTCGACGTTGTAGAGGCCGTGGAGCGGCAGGAGCACCTCGGCGCTCTCGCCGCCGGCCTCGAGGACGAACCGTGTGCCGACCCCTTCGGCCGCCGGCGCGACGTCGCGCGCCCGCACCTCGCCGGCCGCGCCGTACCACACCACCCGTCCCCCCTCGTCCTCGTGGCGGCGGCCGATGCGCGCCACCTCGGGGTCGTCGGCGTTGGCGACCACCAGCCCATCCGGAGCCAGCCCGGCCAGCAGCTCGGCCTTGGCCTCGGCGATGGCGCGCAGGCTGCCGAAGAACTCCAGGTGCACCGGCCGCACGGCGGTGAAGACCGCCACGTCCGGCCGGCCGAGGCGCGACAGGCGGGCCAGCTCCCCCGGCGTCGACATCCCCATCTCGGCCACCATCCACTCGGTGTCCGCGGGGACGTCGAGGAGCCCCAGCGGGAAGCCGTAGAGGCTGTTGAGGTTCCCCGGCGTGCGCGCCACCCGGAAGCGGCGCGCCAGCATCGCCGCCAGCAGCTCCTTGGTGGTGGTCTTCCCCACCGAGCCGGTGACCGCGGCGAGCTTCTCCGGCACCCGGGCGCGGGCGTGGCGGGTGAGGGCGTGCAGCGCCTCGAAGGTGTCGGGCACGGCGATGTGCGGCGCCCCTTCCGGCAGCGCGGAGTCGTCGTGCACCACCACGGCGGCGGCGCCGGCGGCGAGCGCCTGCGGCAGGAAGCTGTGGCCGTCGGTGCGCGCGCCGGGGAGGGCGAAGAAGAGCTGCCCAGCGCGCACCGCGCGCGAGTCGATCGCCACCCCCTCCCAGGGCGTTGCGCCGTCGGCGCCCGCCAGCCTGCCGTCCATCGCCGCCGCGGCCTCAGCCAAGGTCGCCCGCACCGAAGCGGCCCTCCAGTGCCCGCGCCAGCTCGTCGCGATCGGAAAACGGCAGCTTCTCCTCGCCCACGACCTGCGTCGCCTCGTGCCCCTTGCCGGCTACCAGCACGACGTCGCCGGGGCGCGCCGCGGCGACCGCCTCGCGGATCGCGGCGCGGCGGTCGGGGACGACGCGGTAGTCCGGGTTGCCGCTCGCCGCGAGCCCTTCCTCGACCGCGGCGAGGATCGCCAGCGGGTCCTCGCGGCGGGGGTTGTCGGAGGTGGCGATCGGCAGGTCCGCCAGCTCGCCGGCCACCCGCCCCATCAGCGGCCGCTTGCCGGGGTCGCGCTCGCCGCCGCAGCCGAAGACCAGGATCACGCGGCCGGCAGCCAGCTCGCGCGCCGAGCGCAGGGCCGCCGCCAGCGCCGCGTCGGTGTGCGCGTAATCGACATAGGCGGCGAACGGCTGGCCGCGGTCCACCGGCTCGAGCCGCCCCGGCACCGGCTCCTGCCGCGCGAAGGCGGCCTCGGCGGCGGCGAGAGGGAGATCGAGAGCCACCGCCGCGGCGGTCGCGGCGAGGAGGTTCTCCAGGTTGAAGCGGCCGCGCAGCGCCGAAGCGAGGGCGAAGTTACCGGCAGGGGTCGCGACCCGCGCGCGGATGCCGGACATCGTCAGCTCGACCTCCTCGGCCCGCACCTCGCCCCCTTCCCCGTAGGTGAGCGCCCCCGGCAGCTCGGCGGCGAGCCGCCGGCCCCATTCGTCGTCGAGGTTGACCGCCGCCCGGCCGGCCGGCTTCAGCAGCTCGAAGAGCCGCCGCTTGGCGGCGAAGTAGCTCTCCATCGAGCCGTGGTACTCCAGGTGGTCGCGTGTCAGGTTGGTGAAGACGGCGACGTCGAAGCCAAGCCCCGCCACCCGCCCCTGCTCCAGGGCGTGCGAGGAGACCTCCATCGCCACCGCCCGCGCGCCGCGCTGGCGCATGGCGCGCAGGGTGCGGAAGAGGTCCGAGGCTTCGGGGGTCGTGCGCTCGCCGGGGAACGCCACCCCGCCCAGCCGGTAGCCGAGGGTGCCGATGAAGCCGGCGCGGCGGCCAGCGGCTTCGAGGACCGCCGCGATGAGCGTCGCGACCGTCGACTTGCCGTTCGTGCCGGTAACGCCGGCGACGACCAGCTCGCGGTCGGGATGGTCGTAGACGCGGGCGGCGAGCGGCGCCAGCAGGGCGCGCGGGTCGGCGCCGGCGAGCCAGGGGACCGCGATCCCCTGCGGCGCCGGGCCGGCGCCGAGCACCGCGGCGGCGCCGCGCTCGACCGCCTGCGGCGCGAAGGCGCGGCCGTCGTGCCGCTCACCGGCCCAGGCGACGAAGAGGTCGCCGGGGGCGACGGCGCGCGAGTCGTGCGCCACGCCCACGACCTCCACCTCCCGCCACCCCTCGCCTGGCGGCGGGGTGACCGGAAGCCCTGCGGTCAGCTCCGCGAGCCGCACGTCCACGACCTCAGATGGCCTCGCCCGTGAACGGAGGCGCTGGCGGCGGCACCTCCCCCGGCCAGAGCGCCGGCGGCTCGCGGTCCGGGCGCACCCCCATGTAGAGCAGCACCTGTCGGGCGATGGCGCCGAAGAGCGGCGCCGCCACCTGCCCGCCGTGGTACTCCCAGCCGGCCGGCTCGTCCACCGCCACCACACCGACCAGCACCGGCCGCTCGACCGGCGCGAAGCCGACGAAGCTCGGCACGTAGCCGCTGCGCGAGTAGCCGCCGGCCACCGCCTTCTGCGCCGTGCCGGTCTTGCCCGCCACCCGGTAGCCGGGCACCGCCGCACCCTTCCCGGTACCGTGGGTCACGACCCCTTCGAGCACCGCGCGCAGCGTCGCCGCCGAGCGTTCGTCCAACGGGTGCCCGACGACCGGCGGCCGCGGATGGCTCTCGCCGTCGCCGCCGAGCGCCGCCACGACGTGCGGCCTCGCCAGCGTGCCGCCGTTGGCGATCGCGCCCACCGCCGCGGCGAGCTGCAGCGGCGTCACCGCGATCCCCTGGCCGAAGGAGAGGTAGGCCTTGGTCAGCGGCCGCCACTGCGCGAGCGGATGGAGGATTCCCGGGCTCTCCCCCGGCAGGTCGACGCCGGTGGGCTTGCCGAAGCCGAAGGCCGTGACCGTCGCGTGCAGGCGCTGGTCGCCCAGCAGCAGTGCCGTCTTGATCATCCCGACGTTGCTCGACTTCTCGAGCACCTCGGCAAAGGTCAGGCGCCCGAACGGCTTGTGGTCGCGGATGCGGATGCCGGCGAGCGTGATGCCGCCCATCTCGCACTCGAAGGGGTCCTCGGGCGCCACCAGCCCGGCCTTCAGCGCCGCGGCGGCGGTGACCACCTTGAAGGTGGAGCCCGGCTCGTAGACGTCCGTGATCGCGCGATTGCGCCAGCGGCTCGGCTGGACGCGCGCGAACTCGTTGGGATCGAATCCCGGGTAGGTGGCCATCGCCAGCACGGCGCCGGTCGCCGGGTCGAGGAAGACCGCCGTCCCCTGCTTCGCCCCGCGCTCCTCGACGGCGCGCGCCAGCTCGCGCTCGACGATGTGCTGGATGGTGGCGTCGAGCGTGAGGTGGAGGTCGCGCCCCGGCTCGGCGGCCGAGACCGCGAGGTGCGGCGCCACCACGGTGTCGCGCCGCGCGTCGCGCAGCACGGTGCGCTCCCCCTTCCGCCCCGCCACCACCTCGTCGTAGACCAGCTCGAGGCCGGCGAGCCCCTGGTTGTCGACGCCGGCGTAGCCGAGCACCTGCGCCGCCAGCTCGCGCATCGGGTAGTAACGCTTGCTCTCCTCGACGAAGTGCAGGCCGGGCAGAGCGCGGCGCCGCAGCTCCTCGGCGATCGGCGGGTCGAGCTGGCGCGCGATCCAGACGAACTCGCTGTCGGCGTCGAGCTGGCGGCGGAGCTTCGCGGCGTCGGCGCCGAGGACCGCGGCGAGCTCGCGGGCGAGGGCGTCCGGATCGCGCACCTGGCGCGGGTCGACGTAGGCGGAGTCGACCTGCACGGAGACCGCCAGCTCGCGGCCGCGGGCGTCGTAGATGGTGCCGCGCGCCGGCGTCAGCTCGAGCACCCGCTGCTGCTGCTCGGCGGCGCGCTCGACGTAGGCGTCGTGGCGGACGACCTGGAGGACGTAGAGGCGCCCGGCGATGGCCGCCGTCCAGCCGCCGAGGAAGAGGGCGACGAAGAGCAGGCGCCCCTTCACCGCAGCTCCTCCCAGAAGAGGACCTGCTCGATCGCCGGCGGCTGCATCCCCAGCTCGTCGACCGCGCGGCGCTCGACGCGCTGCGGGCTGGCGAGGTAGGAGGCCTCGAGCAGGAGCTGCCGCTCGAGGCGCTGCAGCTCCTCCTGGCGGCGCTCCAGCTCGTCGATGCGGTAGCCGGCGCGCAGCAGCTCGGCGTGGATCCAGGTGTAGGCGAGGAGCCCGCCGCCGAGGCAGCCGACGGCGACGAGGACGACCGCCAGCTCGCGCACCCGCCGGCGGTCGCGCTCGCGCACCAGGTAGCTGTTGGCCACCGGGCGATGGACGGCGTAGGCGGTCTTCACGGCGCGGCGGGCTCCTAGATCCGGCGCGCCGCGCGCAACCGGGCCGAGCGGGCGCGCGGGTTGAACGCCACCTCTTCCTCGCTCGGGCGCACCGGCTTCTTGGTCAGCACCTCGATCGCCTGGGTCTCCGTGTGCGGGCGGCCGGTAACCTGGTCGATCTCGCCGCGCGCCAGGTCGCGCAGCGTGTTCTTGACGATGCGGTCCTCGAGGCTGTGGTAGGAGATGACCACCAGCCTCCCCCCCTGCTCCAGCAGCCGCACCGCCTGCTCGATCGCCTCGCCCAGCCCCGCGAGCTCGCGGTTGACGGCGATGCGCAGCGCCTGGAAGACGCGCGTCGCCGGGTCGACCCGACCTTCGCGCTCTCCCGGCTCCCGCCTCTTGACCCGTTCGATCAGCCCCTTGAGCTGGCCGGTGGTGGCGATCGGCTCCTCGGCCCGGGCCGCCACGATGGCCCGGGCGATCCGCCGCGCCTGCCGCTCTTCGCCGTACTCCCTCAGGGTCTTCTCCAAGTCGGCCTCCGAGCTGCGGTTCAGGAGGTCCGCCGCGGTCTCTCCGCGGCGGCCCATGCGCATGTCGAGCGGGGCGTCGAAGCGGAAGCTGAAGCCCCGCTCGGGGGTGTCGAGCTGCAGGGAGGAGACGCCGAGGTCGGCGAGGAAGCCGGCGGCGCGCTCGACGCCGGCCCGCGCCGCGACCTCGGCCAGGTCGTGGAAGTCCCCTTCGACGAGCCGCACGCGGTCGCCGAAAGGGGCCAGCCGCTCGGCCGCGTGCGCCAGGGCCTCGGGGTCGCGGTCGATGCCGAGGAGCGAAGCGGCGGGCGCGGCGCGGAGGAGGGCCTCGGCGTGACCGCCGAGCCCGACCGTGGCGTCGACGAAGAGGCCGCCGCGCGCCGGCGCCAGCAGCTCCAGGCTCTCGACGAGCAGGACAGGGGTGTGCCGCCCATCCAAGTCAGATCCCGCGCTCGGTCAGGGCGCGGAAGTCGTCCTCGGTGAAGGGCTGCTCTTCGAGGCGGCGGGTGAAGCGCTCCCGGTTCCAGACGACGAGGTGGTCGATCCGCGCGCTCACCACCACCTCCACGTCGGCGCTCATGCCGGCGCTCTCGCGCAGGAGCTGCGGGATGACCAACCGCCCCTGGCCGTCGAGACGCACCTGCTGGCCGAAGTAGCTGACCCGCTCGAGGTACTTGGTCTTGGCGCGGTCGGTCGAGGGGACCGCGGCGAGGCGGCTCTCGATCTCCTCCCAGACGGGCAGCGGGAAGAGGAGGACAGAGTCCCCCAGGAGGGAGGTGACGAAGAGGTCGGGGCCGAAGCGGTCCTCGAGGAAGCGACGGAAATCCGTCGGGACCTTGAGACGCCCCTTCTCGTCGACCTTCGCAGGTGCGCTGCCGCGAAACATAGTTGTGACAAACCTCTGTCAGTGGACTGCTGAGGCGGGATCGTACCAAGTCAACCCACTTTTGTCCATTTTTTTCCACAGATTTCCACCGCGACGGCACGGTTCGCAAACGCCGGCCTGGCCGGCGTTTGCGCGTTGGCTGGTATTTACGTTTTAGTTACGCTTGTACGCTGGTCGCGCGGAAACCGTGATCGATTCAATGCGCCGGCGGTTCGTCCGGCGTCTGCGGGTCGGTCGGCTGGCGATCGGCAGTTGGCCGGGATCGCCGGGCTCCGGCTTGCCGGTCGGCGCGATCCCTTCCGGCAACTCGACGGGCGCCGTGCTCTCGGCGGGCGGCGCGCCGCTCTCCAGCACCTCTTCGGGCAACCCTTCGCCCAGGCGGCGGCGGAAGCCCGCGGCCTCGGCCGGCGGCTTGGCCACGATGTAGGAAGCTTCCTGCAGCTCCTGCATGTACTTGCCGACCTCCTGGCGGTAGCGGCGGTCCTCTTCCTGCTCGCGGAGCTGTGCCTCGACCTCGGCGAAGCTCTGCACCCGCGGCGCGCGCACCTCGAGGAGGTGGATCACGTGGAGGCCGCCGCGGCCGGAGATCGGCTGGCTCACCTCGCCGGCCTGGAGGGCGCGGGCGGCCGCCTCGAGGTCGCTCGCCAGGTCGCCGGCCGTCACCCAGCCGAGGTCGATGACGTTGCTCGTCACCCCCTCGGCGGCCCAGCCGGCGATCCGCTCCGACACCGGCTCGCCCTTGGCCAGCTCCTGCCGGACCTCTTCGGCGATGCGCCGCCGCTCCTCCTCGCTGCGGCCGCTGGTGTCGAGCACCACCACCTCGCGCAGCCGCCGCTGCTCGGGGAGGCGGTAGCTGTCGGGCTTCTGGCCGTAGATCCGGCGCAGGTCCTCCTCGGAGACGAGGACCCGCTCCTGCACCTCGCGCTGCATGACCTCGCGCATGCGCAGGTTGCGCCGCATCTGGGCGCGCAGCGCCTGCTCGGTCATCCCCGAGGTCGCCAGCGCCTGCTGGAACTCGGCGTCGCTCGTGATGCCGTACCCCTCCTTCATCCGCGCCAGCGTGTCGTCCACCCGCTCCTCCGGCACCTCGACTCCGAGCTGGTCGCCGCGCGACTGCAGGAGGAGCTCCTGGAAGAGCTCGTTGAAGATCGCTTCCGGCGCCTCCACGAGGAGCCGGCGCCGCTCCTCGGGGTCGAGCTCGCGCCGCTGCAGCTCCCCGAGGAGGCCGGCGCGCCGCTCCTCGTAATCGCGCAGGGTGGCGATGCGGTCGTTGACCCGCAGCACGATGCGGTTGAGCTCGGCGGCCCCGGCGGGCGCCGAGGCGCAGCAGGGGAAGGCGGCGAGGCCGAGGACGAGGACGCGGCTAGCGGTCAGGCGGCGTGTCTTGCGATGCACTGTAGGTCCCTTCGTAATGGAACGGCAGGTTCCGCTCGTAGACCGCGACAGTGTAGCGGTCGCGGGCCTCTTCGACCAGCGCCGCGAGCCGGCGGTCGGCCCGCGCGCGGCGCAGGCGGCGGACGATCTCAGGGCGGGCGGCCGCGAGCGGCACCACCTCGGCCGGCAGCCGCTCGACCACCTGGAAGAGGTGGAAGCCGTAGTCCGCCGGGACGATCGCGCTCACCTCCCCCTCGCCGAGGCCGAAGATGGCGGCGGCGAAGGACGCCGGCAGGTCCTGGCGCGAGAGCTCGCCCTGGAGCCCGCCGCGCGCCGCGCTCGGGTCGCGCGACACCCGCGTCGCCACCTCGGCGAAGTCGGCGCCGCCGAGCACCTCGGCGCGCGCCCGCTCGGCGTCGGCGCGCTCCTCGACCAGGATCTGCCGCAGGCGCACCCGCTCGGGGCGCGAGAACTCGTCGCGGTGGGCCTCGTAGTAGCCGCGCACCTCCCGCTCCCCCACCGGCGGCGCCGGCCCCTCGCGCAGCAGCGCGTCCACGGCGGCCCGCCGGCTCGCCGCCGGCAGCCCGCGCTCGGCGGCCAGCCGCGCCAGCAGCTCCTCGTCCAGAAACTGGTCGAAGAGCCGCGACAGCACGTCGCTCCCCAGCACCCCCTCGTCGTCCCCCACCGTCCGCGCCACCGCCCGCTCGAACTCCGCGTACCGCACTTCCACTCCCCCGATCCGCGCCACCACGTCCGGACCGATGGGCTCCTCCCGCCCGCAGGCCGCGGCGAGCAGAACGAGGAGCGCGCCCCCACACCGGAACCCTCGACGACACGCTTCTTTCTTCCTCCCCGTCAATTCGCCAGCGCCTCCAGCGTTTCCCGCGCCGTCGGCAGCATCTCGGCGGCGCTCGCGGCGCGCACGGTCAGCACGCCCGTCGGGCTGAAGCTCGCTCCCGGCCGCGTCGACACCAGCTCGATCAGCCGGTCCGGGTCCACCCGCGCGTCGCGGCGCAGCCGGAAGATCAGCTCCGGCCCTTTCGCCGAGATCGACTGCACCCGCAGCGTCTCCGCCAACCGCTTCAGCGCCGCCACCTCCACCAGCTTCCTGACCGGCGCCGGCGGCGGCCCGAAGCGGTCGGTCAGCTCGGCCAGCACCTCGCGCTCCGCCTGCTCACCGTCGGCGATCTTCCGGTACAGCTCCATCCGCAGGTTGGCGTCGGGCACGTAGTCGGCGGGGATCGTCATCGCCACCGGCAGGTCGATCGCCGCCGACGGCGCCTCCGCCACCACCTCGCCTTGCAGCTCGCGCACCGTCTCCTCGAGCATCTTCAGATACGTCTCGATCCCCACCGCTGCGATGTGCCCGCTCTGCTCGGCCCCGAGGAGGTTGCCGGCGCCGCGGATCTCGAGGTCGCGCGCCGCGATGCGGAAGCCGGCGCCGAGGTCGGTGAACTCGCGGATCGCCTCCAGGCGCTTGCGCGCCGGCTCGGAGAGCACCCGGTCGCCGGCCACCAGCAGGTAGCAGTAGGCGAGCTGGTTGCTGCGCCCGACGCGGCCGCGGAGCTGGTAGAGCTGCGCCAGGCCGAAGCGGTCGGCGCGGTGGACGAGCATGGTGTTGACGTTCGGGATGTCGATGCCGTTCTCGATGATCGTCGTCGCCAGCAGCACGTCGAACTCGCCGCGGGTGAAGGCGTGCATGCGGCGCGACAGCTCGGCCTCGTCCATCTGCCCGTGCCCCACCGTCACCCGCACGCCCGGCACCAGCTCGCGCAGCATGGTCAGCACCTTCTCGATCGTCTCGACCTGGTTGTATACGTAGTAGACCTGCCCGCCGCGCTCGATCTCGAACTCGATCGCCTCGCGCACCAGCTCGCCGCTCCACGGCAGGATCGCGGTCTCGACCGCCATGCGGTCCTTGGGCGGCGTCTCGATGACCGAGAGGTCGCGCACGCCGGCCAATGAGAGCTGGAGGGTGCGCGGCACCGGTGTGGCCGACATCGCCAGGCAGTGCAGCTCCCGCCGCCACTTCTTGAGCCGCTCCTTCTGCGCCACGCCGAAGCGCTGCTCCTCGTCGACGATCATCAGCCCGAGCTTGGGGAGCTTGATGTCGGCCGAGAGCAGACGGTGGGTGCCGATCAGGACGTCCACCTGCCCGGCGGCGAGCTTCTTCTTGATCTCCTTGACCTCGGCCGGGGAGCGGAAGCGGGAGATCATCTCGATCGTCACCGGGAAGCCGGCGAAGCGGCGGCGGAAGGTCTCGAGGTGCTGGTCGGCGAGGATGGTCGTCGGCGCCAGCACGGCGACCTGGTGCCCGCCGTCCACCACCTTGAAGGCGGCGCGCATCGCCACCTCGGTCTTGCCGTAGCCGACGTCGCCGCAGAGCAGGCGGTCCATCGGCCGCTCGCGCTCCAGGTCCTGCTTGATGGTGGCGATCGCCTCGACCTGGTCGGGGCTCTCCTCGTAAGGGAAGGCGGCCTCGAACTGGTGGAGGAGGTCGCTGTCGGCCGGCATCGCCGGGGCGCGCGCCAGCTGCCGCTCGGCGTAGAGCTTCAGGAGCTCCTCCGCCATGTCGAGCATGCTGCTCTTGACCTTGCTCTTGGTCTTGTTCCAGGAGGTGCCGCCGAGCTGGTCGAGGCGCGGCGCCACCCCCTCGATGCCGCTGTACTTCTGCACCTGGTCGAGACGCGAGAGCGGGAGGAGCAGCCGCTTGCCGCCAGCGTAGGCGATCTCCATGACCTCAGTGTCGGCGGCGGCGCCCGGGCCGAAGTCGCGGAGCGACGGCGGCAACTGGGCGGCGCCGTCGCCGCTGCCCGCGACCGACCTCAGGGCCAGGAACTGGCCGATCCCGTGGTCGCTGTGGACCACGAAGTCGCCGACCTTCAAGTCGCGCATGCCGGAGAGGAAGGGGCCGAAGCGGCCGCGCGCCGCCGGGCGCACCTGCGGCTTGGCCTGCGGCAGGAGCTGCTGCTCGCCGTAGACGACGACCCCGGCCGGCGGCAGGCGGAAGCCGCGGGAGAGCTCGCCGGCGACGAGCTCGACGCCGCCCGGGCCGACGATCCCCGGGCCGCCCCCGCGCACCCGCACGTCGCGCGCCGCGAGCAGCTCCTCCATCCGCCGGCGGTGGGGCGGCGGCACGACGACGAGGCAGCGCTCGCCGCGCGCGCGCGCCGTCGCCACCTCCTGCGGGAAGCGCGGGAGCTGGCCGTGGAAGAGGTCGGTGGCGGCGCCGCGGAAGTCGATCGATTGATCGGACACGGCGCGAATGCTTTCGCGCCTAGGCCCCGCCGCGGCCGCGGCCGGTAGGACGTCGCCGATCCGCACCTCGGCGCCGCGCAGGTCGGCGAGCACCCGCTCCGCCGGCGCCTCCAGCGCCTCCGGCGGCACCGCCAGGCGCCGGTGCTCGCGGCGGGCGGCGAAGTCGGCGGCGAGGCGCTCGGCGTGGTGCTCGGCCTCGGCGGCGAGGGCCGCCGGCTCGACCGCCACGACGAGCGGCCCCCCCAGCAGCTCGGGGAGGGTCACCGGCGCCGGCGCCAGGAGCGGCAGGTAGTTTTCCCAGCCGGGGAAACCGCCGCGCTCGCGCAGCGCCTCGAGCCGCTCCGCCCCCTCGGGGCCGAGGTCGGGGTCGTAGCGGAGGAGGAGGTCCGCGAGGCGCGCCACCTCGCCGGGACCGCCGGGGAAGAGGAGCAGCGGCAGCACCCGCACCTCGTCGAGGGTGTCCTCGGAGCGCTGCGACTGCGGGTCGAACCAGCGGATCGCCTCGATCGTGTCGCCGAAGTAGTCGAGGCGGACGGGCGCCGCCTCGCCCGGGGGGAAGAGATCCAGGATCCCGCCGCGCACCGCGAAGTCCCCCACCTCGTAGACCAGGTCGGTGCGGCGGTAGCCGTGGGCGAGGAGGTGCTCGACCAGCCGCTCGGGGGGGTGCTCGTCTCCCGGGCGGAGGGTCAGGCGGGCGGCGGCGAAGTCCGCGGCCCCCGGCAGGAGACGGAAAAGGGCGCGCGGCGTGGCGACCACCGTCGTGGCGCCGCCCGCGAGGACGCGGTCGAGCGCCAGCGCCTCCTGCGCCCGCACCTGCAGCGAGGTCTCGGTCTCCTGGTAGGGGGTGAGCGAGGGGGCCGGGAAGTAGACCGCTCCCTCCTCGCGCCCGAAGAGCTGCGCCGCCTCCATCCAGGTCAGGGCGTCGGCCTCGCGCGGCACCAGCGCCAGCAGCGGCCGGCCGAGGTCCTCGGCGAGGAGCTGGGAGACCCAGGCCGCCGCCGGCACCGGCAGGCGCACCACCTCCCCGAGCCCGCCGAGGAGGGCCCGATAGGGCGCACTGCTGCGCAGCGTGCGGGAGAGCTCCTCCCAAACGCGCTCGGCCATCAAGGCAGTGTAACGCCCGCTCCCCCGGCGGCCCTTCCGGGCGGAAGGGCGCTACGCCGCGTCGGGGGCGCGGGAAAGGGGACGGACCGGGCTAGCCGGCGCCTTCGGCGTCCTCGGCGGCGCTCTCGCCCAGGGCCTGCTGCAGCGTGGCGCGGACCTCCTCCAGGTTGACGTTGTGATCGGCCTGCTTGATCAGCACGGCGCCGCGGAAGTCGCGCACGACCAGGCCCTGGCTGCGGAACTCCAGCCGGCGGACGTCCTCGCGCGCCGCGTCCTCCTCGGCGCTGACGAGCGCGACCTCGACGCGGCCGGGGAACTCCTGCTCGAGGGCCTGGACGTCGGGCTTGACGCTGTTGCAGGCCTCGCAGCCGGGCTCGTAGTAGTAGGTCACCTGCAGGGGTTTGGGCTCCGACGAACAGGCGGCGAGGAGCGGCAGGGCGGCGGTGAGAACAATGGAGGCGAGGCGGAAAGTGCGCATCGAGTCCTCCTCGGAAGCCGGACGAGCTTAGCACGTGCAGCATGGGTGCCAGCCGGAGCCAGGCGCCCTCGCCGCGACGGCCCCGAGGGCGCCTCCGTACGCCCCTCTGATATCGTTTCGCGCCGTTTCGAGAGGAGACCCTTGGACATGCTCATTTCCAATCCGCCCGCCCTCCGCCCCTGCCGCCGGGAGCGCCGCGGGCTCGCCCTGCTCCTCCTCGCGCCGCTCGCCCTGACCCTCGCGGCCGGCTGCCGGCGGGCCGAGGGGCCCCAGGAAGCCGCCGCCCCCGAGCCGCCGCCGCGGCCGAGCGATCCCTTCTCGCAGCAGTTCGCCACCCCGGTCGAGCAGGCCCACGGGCTGGACGCCTGGAACGCCAAGAGCGCGCTCAGCGCGGACATGGTCGCCACCTTCGGCGGCAAGGTGCGCAACCAGGGGACCCTGCTCTTCCGCACCGACTCCTCCGCCGCGCGCTACGACTTCTCGGACGGCACCCTCCTGGTCTTCGACGGCAAGGACGCCTGGGTGTCGCCGTCGACCTCCAACTTCCAGCGCGCCCGCTACCACCTGCGCGCCTGGCCGTACTTCCTCGCCGCCCCCTTCAAGCTGCGCGATCCCGGCGTGCGTTTCGAGGACCTGGGGGAGCGCGAGCTGGCGGGAAAGACCTACTCGGCGGCCCGCCTCACCTTCCTCGAAGGGGCGGGGGACACGCCGGACAACTGGATGATCGCCTACCGCGACCCGGAGACGAACCGGCTGGCGGCGATGGCCTTTATCGACGCCTATGGCAAGTCGCTGGCCGACGCCGAGCGCGACCCGCGCGCCATCGTCTTCTCCGACTGGGTGACGGTGGACGGGGTGACCCTGCCCTCGACGCTCACCGTCTACGGCTGGAAGGACGGTGACGTGCAGGGCGAGCCGCACGGGACGGTGAAGTTCTCGAACTTCGAGCTCGTGACTCCCGAGCCGGATGCCTTCACGCGGCCGGACGACGCGCTCGGGGATCCCCTCCTGCCGACAATTTAAGAGTGCGTCAGGGCTTGCCTCTGCCCACCCACCCGCGAAGGCAATTGACTTCGATACCCCCTCCCTGGCCCTCCCCCGCTGCGCGGGGGAGGGAGCGCCCTCGCTAGGGAGCCGGAACTGCCAGGCAGGGGCCAGTCACCGGCGCGCGGCAGATCCGTCCCTCGACGCGCGGCGCGATCCCTTCCGGCTCGGCGGCGGCCAGCGCCTCCCCGACCACCTTCTTGAGGTCGACGCCGGCGGCGGCGCAGGGCACCACCATCTCCTGCTTGAGCATCGTGTAGCCGTCCTGGCCGCTGCTCGGGTCGAGCAGGAAGTCGGTGGTCACGACGAGCAGCTCCTCCTCCGGCCGCAGCGGGCGCGCCCCCTCGGGGGCAAGGCGGGTGAGCCGCGAGGTCGTCTCCGCCTCCGGGTCGTGGACGAAAGCGAAGCCCGCGATCTGCAGCCAGGACCCTTTCCCCGGCCAGCCGGCGATTGCGCGCTGCGTCACCTGCGCCAGGGTGGCGCCGTCGAGGCGGATGAGCCGCAGCGGCGTCGGGAAGCCGAACAGCTCCTCGAGGTACCGGCGGGTGATCTCGGAGCCGGCCGCCAGGTCCTGGTTGAGGCGCAGCGTGCCGGAGTTGACGAAGGCCGCCTGCGCGCCGCAGGAGGCCAGCGCCGCGACCATCTGGTCGGTGACGAAGTTGCCGAGCGAGGTCTCCTCGCGGCGCACCGCCGTCTCCTCGCCCACCAGGTCGGTGCGGGTGCGCCCCAGCACCTCCTCCAGGCAGCCCGTGGGGAGCTGGAGGTCGCCGCAAACCTTCTGCTCGTGACGCGCGAGCCATGCGGTGACGACGGCGTCCACCTCCGGGTCGGAGGGCGCGTGCTGCTCGTCGAGGGCGCGGAACTCCTGCGCCACGGAGAGGCGCCCGTCGGCGTGGCGGGTGAGGCGGGCGATCGAAGCGGTGCGGGCGTCGGCGTCGGCCTTGGCGAGGAGGCGGCCGCCGACCCACTTGGTCATCCGCTCGTGGTCGTGGCCGCCGACGACCAGGTCCGGGCCGGCGTCACCGAGCGTCTGGAGGATCTTCTCGTCGTCGCGCCAGTCGAGGTGGGTGAGGGCGACGACGACCTCGGCGCCGGCGGCGCGCAGCTCGGCGGTCGCGGCGCGCGCGGTCTCCAGCGGCTCGAGGAAGCGGTCGACGTAGGCGGGCTTCGCCGAGTCGATGGTCAGGCCGAAGATGCCGACCTTGAGACCGCCGCTCTCGACCAGGGCCGAGGAGCGCAGGTTCGGTGCGGCGACCGCCGGCGCGGCCGGCTCCGTCCCGCCGCCGAAGACGACGTTGCTCGACACCCAGGTGAACTGCGACTCCTCGACCCGCTCGTCGAGCATCGCCGCGTCGGCCGCCTTGCCGCGGTCGAACTCGTGGTTGCCGAAGACGGCGAAGAGCCGCGGGTCGAAGGCGGCCGGGTCGCCGTCGAGGCGGTTCATCACGTCGATCATCTGCTCGCCGGCGTAGACCCGCGACAGCAGCGACGGGAAGAGGAGGTCGCCGGCGTGGAGCACGAGGAGGTCGGGCCGCTCGCGCTCCAGCTCCTCGCGCAGAGTGCGCAGCCGCGCCAGCCCCCCCACCGCGCCCCCTTCGACTCCCTCGATCCGGTAGACGTCGTTGACCGCCAGGAGGATCGCGGTACGCGCCTCGGCCGCGGCCGGCGCGGCCGGCGCCGCCACCGGCGGCCGTTCCGGCGCGGCCTCCGGCGGGCGCGTCGAGGTGCAGGCGGCGAAGAGAGCGGCGCAGAGGAGGAGGGCGGGGGAAGCGGCGCGGGCGCGGCGGGCGGGCTCGTTCATGTCCCTATAATCGCTCCGATGCCCTCACCGGTCGAGATCGTGGGCGGCGGCTTCGCCGGCGCGGAGTGCGCCTGGCAGCTCGCCGAGCGGGGGGTGGACGTGGTGCTCCACGAGATGCGGCCGGTCAAGGGCACCCCGGCGCACAAGACCGGCGACCTCGCCGAGCTGGTGTGCAGCAACTCGCTGCGCAGCGACGACCCGCTCCACGCCGCCGGCCTGCTCAAGCGCGAGATGGAGCAGCTCGGCTCGCTGGTCATCGCCAGCGCGCGGACGGCGGCGGTCCCGGCCGGGAGCGCCCTCGCCGTCGATCGCGACCGCTTCGCCCGCCTCGTCACCGGCGCCCTCGAGACGCACCCGCGGGTGACGATCCGGCGCGAGGAGGTCACGGCGATCCCCGAGGGCGACGTCGTCCTCGCCACCGGCCCCCTCACCTCCGAGCCGATGGCCGCCGCCCTCCAGGCCCTCCTCGGCAGCGACTACCTCTACTTCTACGACGCCATCGCCCCCATCGTGGACGGCGAGAGCCTCGACGAGAGCCGGCTCTTCTGGCAGTCGCGCTACGACAAGGGCGAAGGGGCCGACTACCTCAACGCCCCGCTCGACCGCGAGCAGTACCTCGCCTTCCACGCCGCCGTGATGGAGGCCGAAGTCCTCCCCCTCCACGACTTCGAGAAGGCGCTCTTTTTCGAGGGGTGTCTCCCGATCGAGGAGCTGGCGCGCCGCGGCGTCGACACCCTGCGCTATGGGCCGATGAAGCCCGTCGGCCTCCGGGACCCGGACGGGCGCCGCCCGTGGGCGGTCGTCCAGCTCCGGCGCGAGGACCTGGCCAAGAGCCAGTTCAACCTGGTGGGCTTCCAGTCGCGCATGCGCTGGGGGGACCAGGAGCGGGTGCTGCGGCTGATCCCGGGGCTCGAGGGCGCCCGCTTCGTGCGCCTCGGGCAGATCCACCGCAACACCTTCATCAACGCCCCCACCCACCTCGACGCGCACTACCGGGTCAAGACCGCGCCGAGCGTGCGCCTGGCCGGGCAGATCACCGGCGTCGAGGGGTACCTGGAATCGGCGGCCACCGGGCTGGCGGTCGGGCTCTACCTGGCGCTCGAGCGCGCGGGCGGCCGCGCCCCCGAGCCCTTCCCGCCGACGACCGCGCTCGGCGCCCTCGCCCGCCACCTGACCGAGTCCGACCCCCGGCGCTTCCAGCCCGCCAACGTCAACTACGGCCTCTTCGCCGAGCTGCCCAACGCGCCGCGCCGCGGCGACCGGCGGGCGGCCTACGCCGAGCGGGCGCGCGGGGACCTCCTCGCCTGGGCGGTGCGGCAAGGGGTGTGGGCGGAAGCGGCGTGCGTCGGCTGATCCATCGCTTCCTCGAGCACTTGGGGCAGGAGCGCGGCCTCTCGCGCCACACCCTGCGCGCCTACGAAGGGGACCTCCTCCGCTTCCTCGACTTCCTCGCTCGCGACTTCCTCGCCCGCGCGCCGGAGACGATCCAGCCCCAGGAGGTCGACGCCCTCGCCGTCCGCTCCTTCCTCGCCGCCGAGACCCGGCGCGGCCTCGGGCGGCGCAGCCAGGGGCGGGCGCTGGCGGCGATCCGCAGCCTCTTCCGCTTCGCCTGCCGCGAGGGGACCCTCGGCGCCAACCCGGCCAGCGGCGTGCGCACGCCGAAGCACCCCCACACTCTGCCGCGCCATCTCCGCCCCGGCGAGGTCGAGAACCTGATCGAGGCGCCGGCGGGCGGCGAGCCGCTCGTCCTGCGCGACCGGGCGATCGTCGAGCTGCTCTACGCCACCGGCCTACGGGTGGGCGAGCTGGTGGGGCTCGACTGGCCCGACGTCGACCTCGGCGGCCGGGTGCTACGCGTCACCGGCAAGGGCGGGAAGGAGCGGATGGTCCCCTTCGGCCGGCCGGCGGCCGAGGCGCTGCGCGCCTGGCTGCAGGTCTGGGAAGGGCTGCGGGCCCCGGACCTGCCGGGCGAGCCGGTCTTTTTGAGCTCCCGTGGGGGCCGGCTCCCCGACCGCTCGGTGCGCCGCGTCCTCGACCGCTGGGCGGCGGCGGCGGGCGTGGCCGCCGGCGTCCACCCCCACACCCTGCGCCACACCTTCGCCACCCACCTGCTGGAGGCGGGGGCCGACCTGCGCGCGATCCAGGAGCTGCTCGGCCACAGCTCGCTCTCGACCACCCAGAAGTACACCCACCTCGAGGTCCAGCACCTCCTCGATGTCTACCGCGAGGCCCATCCGCGAGCTAGGCGCGGCTGACCGGCCGGTGACGCGCTTCCTTTGCACGGCGGGCGGGGCGATCGCCCGCGGGCGGCGGCGGCTGCGCCGGCTGCTCGTCGGGCTGGCGCTGCTGATGGCGGGCGTCGGCGCCGCCACCCTCGCGCTCGGCCGGATTGGCAACGGCGTCCTCGCCCTCCTCGTCGGTTTGGCCGCGTGGACCGCCTGGCGGATGAGCGGCGACCTCGACCCCCTCTGGCTGGAGCTGGAGGACGACCGTCTGGCGATCCAGATGCGCCGCCGCCGCGAGCGCTTCCCCGTCGCCGGCGCCGCCGCCCGCCGCCTCGACGCGGAGGAGACCGCCCACCTCGAGCGGCTGGCCACCTCCGGCGGCGTCACCGCCGGCAGCGGCGGCTTCGAGTCCCACCTCCTGGGCGAGCTCGATCTCTACGCCTCCGACCTCGCCCACGCCGTCCTCGTCGAGCTGCCCGAGCGGCGGCTGGTCGTCACCCCCGACGACCCCGAGGGTTTCCTCGCCGCGATCGGCGGCGCTCCTCACCCCTAGCCGCGCCGCCTACGGCAGGCGCGCCCGCCCGATGGTGTTCTTGTCGGTCCCGAACCAGAGCGCCCGCTCCCGCGGGTCGAAGACCATGTGGCGGACGTTGCTGCCGCCGCTCGGGATCTCGGTGATCGAGAAGAAGCGGTGCGGCTTCGGGTCGAAGCCGACCAGGCGGTTGGGCTGCGGCCCGGTCTCGACGAGCCAGATGCGGCCGCGGTCGTCGCTCGCCATCGCGTAGGGGAGCGACCCGGCGCCGCCGGGCGTCTGCCACTCATGGACCTTTCCGGTCTCGGGATCGAGCCGCGCCAGGAAGCCGCGCGCGTAGTCGACGTACCAGACGCCGCCGTCGCCGGGCAGCGCGATGCGCCGCCCGCGGGCGCCCGCGTCGGGCAGCCGGTGCTCCCGGAGCGCCATCGTCTTCGGGTCGACCGCGCCGACGGCGTTAGTGCCGAACTCGTTGAACCAGGCACGGCCGCTGCGGTCGACGAGGATGCCGTAAGGGCGGGCGCCGCGCGTCGGCACCTTGACGAGCCGGACCGCGCCGCTCTCGGGGTCGAGGCGGCCGACGTAGCCGCCGCTCTGCACCGTGAACCAGATGTCGCCGTCCGCCGCCGCCACGAGCGTGTGCGGGTCCCCGGCATCGGCCTCCGGCATCGCGTACTTGACGACCTTGCCGGTCTTCGGGTCCATGCGGCCGATGTAGGCGGCGGTGTTGCCCGCCACCCAGAGCTGGCCGTCGGCGCCGACGATCACGTTGTGCGGCCCGCTGCCCGCCTCGAGGTCGTGGCGCCCGAACTCCCCGGACGCCGGATCGAGCCAGCCGACGTAGTCGCCGCGCTGCCCGACGAACCAGACGCGCCCCTGCCGGTCGACGGCCGGGTCGCGCGGCCGGGTGTCTTTCCACGGCACCGGCCACTCGCGGATCTCGACGGTGGCAGGCTGCGGCGCCGCGGCGCCGAGAGCGAGGAGCGCGAGGGGAAGGGTGGCGAGGAAAGCGGTCATCGGCGGTCTCGCAGGATCGAATGGTACTTCTCCCAGGGGCCGACGTCCGCGGCGTAGCGCTTGGCCATGACGCGCGCGATCTGCGCCACGTGATCGAGGTCGTGCACCACCCAGGTGGCGAGGAGCTGGCGCAGCGTGACCATCTCGAGCTCCGGGTGGCGGCCGCGGCGGTCGAGCTGCTCGCTCGTCAGGTTCCAGCCGCGGACCGTCGCCAGGTTCTCGCCGCGCAACTCTGCGAAGCGGGCGAGGAGAGCCGGCAGCGACCAGCCCTCGAAACGCGTGAATTGTGCCCACCGGTCGAACGGATCGAACGGCCGCGCCTCGCCCCGCTCGAGGATGATCCGGGCGCGCGGCACCCAGTCGGTCTCCTCGCCGTGGATCAGGTGCCCCAGGACGTCGACGGGGCTCCACGTCTCCGGCCCCTCGTTCGCCCCCTGCCACCCCGGGCCGATCCCGTCGAGCAGCCCCGCAAGCGCGGCGGGCGTCCGCGCCAGAACGTCCAGGGCGTCATCGAGCTGGAATTCCACGGCTAGCCAGATCCCCGGGTTAGAACTCCCGGCCCCACCGGAAGCCGCTGCATCACCTCTCCCCAACCATCGGTGACCTTTCGGTGAGTTCCCCTGGCCCGAGTTCCCCGAGAAACTCGCTTATGAAAAACGCATTCCTCTCCTCGCTCGGCAAGCCTCCGATTGTTCGGCAAAGCCGCTCTAACGTGGTTGCCTCGCGCGTGAGTGTTCTCTGCCTTGTCGGCGCTCCGGAGCAACCGTAGCTTAAGTTGAGATAGAGACCATCGCCTGTGAAAGGTGGAACGAGATGAATCTTAATGGTGAGGACGTGGATTCGCCCACCAGGGGGAAGCTTGAAGCCGTCCTTGCTGATCACGCTCAGGTGAATACCGAAGTGGTGATAGTAGTCAAAGATGGTCTCGTGAGTGTGCTCCAGGAAAAATGACGATTTTCCGCCAGGATGGAGGAGATCCAAGCTCATGAAGAGATCTCGTGCGATTCCCGGGCCGTCACTGACGAGAACAAATCCAACGACCGCATCGACAGCCGACTCTTGAGAGGAGATCTGGATCGATTTCTCAATGTAGAGCTGGTGGAACACGAAGGGTTCAGGACGCTTCCCAAATAGACCGGCAAGCACACCATAGGGAGCCGGCAAGAAGTCCGAACCTGCCCGGATATAGTAACCGCCCCTGGCTAGATCCTGATGAGGAGCGCGGGCACTCTTTGGAATGTAGGTGGCGGCGAATCCGGCGTCTTCATTCCCTGCTATGGAAATGCTTCGAACGCCGGTGCAGGCTGGCATGGTACATCCTGACACAGCGCTCTCTAGCCAGCTTGCGAACGCCGCGCTATCGACTAAAGGGAACTTGAATCGAGCAACATCTGCACCGCCTGGTCCGGGGCGGCAGTCCACGCCCCAGACGATTACACCGCCTTCGGAGTTTGCAAAGCCGGATATAGCTCGTCCTAGATTGTTGCGGTCGTTTTGGTGTAAGTGGCCCGCACTGCCCTCATCCGCCGATCGTTTAAAGTCAAGGAAGAGCTCCTCGGACTTTCGCGTCAGGATGAATTCGTCTATAGCTGCCTCGCCTTCCAGCGAGATCCGCTCAAAGATGTCTTCAGCCCTGCCCATAGGCGCCTCAATTTGCCGATCAGCCTATCCGACCTTATCGGCCTTCAAAGACTTTCTCTTGAAACTTGCAGCTACCATTCCGGCATTCGTACACCACCCATGTTCCTTTTGGCTGATGATCCTCAGATATAGCATACATCTGATGGCCGCATTGCGGGCACTTCTTGCCCTTTGCCATGGTTATCTCCTATCCACTTTGGTAAATAGTCTGTCACCTCACACTTGGAAGGCTATCGAGTTCGGCCCGCAGATTTGCTGCGTGGGCTCTCTGCCGGTCCCGGAGCGCATTGTTGATAGCTCCTACTACATTTTCGAGCAGCTCGGTTGTTTCGACTTTGAACTCCATGAACTTGCCATCTTTAGTTGCCACAACGACTAGGCGTTCGGTCATCCGAATAAAGACGAGATAGGCTACGGGTAGCAAGCCTAGACCCAGGATCTTCAAGAGAACTCCGCCCCATACAACCAGTCCTATACCGATTACAGCGATGATCAAGGCGGCCCAACCTCGGATGATGTTTGCCATAGCGATTGTGATTTCGGCTAGTGGCACGACCTTGGAGCCGTAGACGAACCGCTCCGTTGTGACGACGAAACCATGTGAGTCAAAGAGCTTGGCTTCACGCATTTTGCCCCCTGATGGAACTCAAAAGTGCCGTGCGTAGCTCGCGCTTCTTCTACTGGGAAGTCTATTGGTGGGCAGGAGAGGCTGTCAACGCTTGAAGAAGTATCCGGATCTCTGCACATAGCTTGGAGCGCAGCGGTGCTCTCGAACCGATAACGCACGGGCCGATGCCGTCGAGCAGGCCGGCGAGCGCGGCAGGCGTCCGCGCCAGAATCTCCAGGGCGTCATCGAGCTGGAATTCCACAGTTTCACGCTGTCTGCTTTGGTCTTACGACGTCCCAGACTGCCTCGGGGTGCTTGGCGACGACCTGCAGGAGGATCTTTGCCGGCCCGGCAGGCATGCGCCGACCCTGTTCCCAGTTCTGGACGGTGTCGACGCTGATGCCGAGCAATGCCGCGAACTCGGCTTGCGAGAGGTCGTAGGCTTCCCGAATCTCCCGAACCTCCGGCGTCTTCACCTCGAAGACCCGTGACGGTTTCGCCTTGCCCTTGAGAATGGCGCCACCCTCGCGAACGCTCTCAACCAACTCGGAGAACAACTCCTGCTTCATGAATACTCGTCCTCCACGATCTTTCGCAGAATTCCTATCTGAGCCCTGGTGAGGTCGTCGCGCTCAGCCTTCGAGTAGATCAACAGCATGAGGATGCGATCCTGTGGCTTCGCCCAGTAGTAGATCACCCGTACGCCTCCGCGCTTGCCGCGTGCTCCAACCGACCAGCGTGCCTTTCGCAAGCCGCCGGCGCCCTTGATCACAGGCCCGGCATCCGGCTGCCCGGCCAGGTGGAGCTGAAGGAGACGGTACTCATCGTCCTGCAGGAGCGCCTGCACCCGGCGCGTGAAGACCGCGGTCTCGATGAGGAGCATCGGCCCCGGCACACCGTACGCCAGAGGCGTACCTCGCGTCAAACTGGCTTGGACTCAGGGGTCCGGCTCGGCCCCGGAGCGGCGGGAGGCTCCCGCGAGCCGCTGGAGATCGCCTCCGAGCCGTGGGAGATGAGCTCCCGAGGCTTCGGAATAGGTTCCCGGAGCCTGGGAATGGATTCCGAGCGCTTGGGAATCGATTCCCGGGCGCTCGGAATAGATTCCCAGGGCTTCGGAATCGATTCCGCCGCGCTCGGAATGGATTCCCGGCGCCTCGGAATACATTCCCGGCCGCTGGGAATGCATTCCGCGGGCTGCGGAGGACATTCCGAGGCTCCGGGAGGACATCTCGGGCTCCGCCGGGGGATCTCCAGGCCGCGCCGGGGCATCTCCCGGGCCTCTGGGGGACGTTCCGCCACCCTTCCCGGGCCTCCCGCGAGCCCCGCGCTAGAATCCCTCCCCCGTGGACACGTCTACCTTCCATTCGACGACCGTGCTCCTGGTGCGCCGCGACGGCAAGGTGTGCATGGCGAGCGACGGCCAGGTGACGATGAACAGCAACACCATCGTCAAGGCGAGCGCGCGCAAGGTGCGGCGGGCGGGGAAGGGGAAGGTGCTGGTCGGCTTCGCCGGCGGCGGCGCCGACGCCCTCGCCCTCTTCACCCGGCTGGAGGCCAAGCTCGAGGAGTTCGGCGGGAACCTCGAGCGCGCCGTCGTCGAGCTGGCCAAGGACTGGCGCACCGACCGCGCCCTGCGCCAGCTCCAGGCGATGCTCCTGGTGGCCGACAAGGAGAAGAGCTTCTACGTCTCGGGCACCGGCGAGCTGCTGCAGCCGGACGAGGAGGACGGGGTGCTGGCGGTCGGCTCCGGCGCCAACTTCGCCCTCGCCGCGGCGCGCGCCCTGCTGCGCCACACGAAGCTCGACGCCGCCGAGATCGTGCGCGAGGCGATGCGCATCGCCGCCGAGATCTGCGTCTTCACCAACGAGCAGCTGACGGTCGAGGAGCTCTAGGCCATGTCGCTCGAGCTCAAGGGGCACCCCGCCGGCGACGCCCAGGCCGGCGCCCTCGACAACATGACGCCGCGGCAGATCGTCGGCGAGCTCGACAAGTACGTCGTCGGCCAGCACGACGCCAAGCGCGCGGTGGCGATCGCCCTGCGCAACCGCTGGCGGCGCCAGCAGCTGCCGCCCGAGATCGCCGAGGAGATCGCGCCCAAGAACATCCTGATGATCGGCCCCACCGGCGTCGGCAAGACCGAGATCGCCCGCCGCCTGGCCAAGCTCGCCAAGGCGCCCTTCATGAAGGTCGAGGCGAGCAAGTTCACCGAGGTGGGCTACGTCGGGCGCGACGTCGAGTCGATGGTGCGCGACCTGGTGGAGATCGCCGTCGGCATGGTGCGCGAGGAGAAGCGCGAGGCGGTGCGCGAGGCCGCCGCCAGGAACGCCGAGGAGCGCCTCCTCCAGCTCCTGGTGCCGCCGCGGCCGGTGTCGAGCTACCTGCGCAGCGAGAGCGACGAGGACCTCGACGAGCTGTCGGCGACGCGCGAGAAGTTCCGCGCCAAGCTGCGCTCGGGGGCGCTCGACGCGCGGCACGTCGAGATCGAGGTCGACGACGCCAGCTTCCCGAGCATGGAGATGTTCACGCCGCAGGGCGTCGAGGAGGTGGGGATCAACGTCAAGGACATGCTCCCCGGCCTCTTCGGGCGGAAGAAGAAGCAGCAGGTGACGGTGGCCGAGGCCAAGGAGATCCTCCACCAGCAGGAGTCGGAGAAGCTGATCGACCGCGCCACCGTGGCGCGCGAGGCCCGCCACCGCGTCGAGCAGGGCGGCATGATCTTCCTCGACGAGATCGACAAGATCGCCGGCCGCGAAGGCTCGCGCGGCCCGGACGTCTCGCGCGAGGGGGTGCAGCGCGACCTGCTGCCGATCGTCGAGGGGACGACGGTCTCGACCAAGTACGGCGTCGTCAAGACCGACCACATCCTGTTCATCGCCGCCGGCGCCTTCCACGTCTCCAAGCCCTCGGACCTGATCCCGGAGCTGCAGGGGCGGTTCCCCATCCGCGTGGAGCTCGACGCCCTGACCGAGCACGACTTCGTGCGCATCCTGACCGAGCCCGAGACCGCGCTCACCAAGCAGTACGCGGCGCTGCTCTCGACCGAGGGCCTGTCGCTCTCCTTCACCGACGACGCGGTGACCGAGCTGGCGCGGCTGGCGGTCGAGGTCAACTCGGCGACCGAGAACATCGGCGCGCGGCGCCTGGCGACGCTGATGGAGCGGGTGCTCGACGAGGTCTCCTTCGGCGCCCCCGACATGGCGGGCGTGACGCTCGCCGTCGACGGCGCCTACGTGCGCAAGGCCCTGGTCGACATCGTCCAGGACCAGGACCTCTCCCGGTACGTGCTTTGAAGCGCACGAACGGCCACCATTGTCATCCCGAGCGTGAGCGAGGGATCTGGGGGCAGGGTGGCGCGACAGCGGTTGTCGCTTGCCTCTTGCTCACCCTCACCGCCTGCGGCAAGGAGGGCCCGCCGGCGCCGCCGCTGCGCATGGTGCCGGCGCCGACGCAGGACCTGACGGTCGTGCAGCGCGGCCCGCAGCTCCTCTTCGAGCTCGGCTACCCGCAGACGACGCCGGCGGGCGTCCTGCTCGGCGGCCTCAGCGCCCTCGAGGTCTGGGACGCGGTGCGCCCGGCGCCGCGCGAGGGAGAGCCGCCGCCGCTCGACCCGCGGCAGCTCGAGGCCGCCGCCAAGCTCCTCCTCCGCCTCGAAGGGCCCGAGCTGGCCTCCGCCGCCGCCGGCGACCGCTTGCTCCTCCGCCTGCCGGCGCCGCCGGTGCCGGCCGAGGGGCCGGTGGCGCACCACTACGTCGTCCGCACCGTCGGGCCCGAGGGGGACCGCTCGGCGATCTCCAACCAGGCGATCCTGGTGACCCAGGCGCCGCCGCCGGCGCCGGAGGAGCTGAACGTCACGCCGACCGCCGAGGGGATCGAGATCACCTGGCGGCCGCCGTCGCACGGCGGCGAGGCGGTCAAGGGGTTCAACGTCTACCGCCGCGAGGCGACGGCGCGCGACGGCCGCCAGCCGCTGGCGACCCTGCCGCCCACCGCCACCCGCCACCTCGACACCACCGCCGCCTTCGGCGCCAGCTACATCTACGCCGTCACCAGCGTCGGGCGCACCGCGCCGCTCGTCGAGAGCGCCGTCCAGGCCGAGCGCGAGGTGCGCTACCTCGACCGCTTCGCGCCGCCGCCGCCGGCCGACCTCGTGGCGCTCGCCGAGAGCGGCCGGGTGCGCCTCGTCTGGCGCTCCAGCCCCGCCGCCGACCTCGCGGGCTACCTGGTCTACCGCCGCGAAGGCGCCGGCGCCTGGCGCAAGCTCACCGCCGAGCCGCTCGCCGCCCTTGAGTACAGCGACACCGACGTCGCCGCCGGCCGCGCCTACACCTACCGCGTCACCGCCGTCGACCAACAGGGCAACGAGAGCGAGGCCGGGCCCGAGACGCAGGCGACAGTGCCGTGAGCAGACGTACCGCGATGTCATTCCGAGCGAAGCGAGGAATCTGGGGGCGGGCCGGCGCCGATCGGAACCCCCGCCCAGATCCCTCGCTCCGCTCGGGATGACAAGGGCATGGCAGTGATTCCCTACTTCAAAGTCTCCGGCAGCGGCAACGACTTCCTCGCCCTCGCCGAGCCGCCCGCGGAGCCCACCGCCGCGGAGATCCGCGCCTGGTGCCGGCGCGGCGTCTCGCTCGGCGCCGACGGCCTCTTCGTCCTCCGCCGCCGCGGCGACGCCGCCGTCGCCATGGACTACTTCAACGCCGACGGCCTCCCCGCCGATCTCTGCTTGAACGGCACCCGCTGCGCCGTCCGCCTCGCCCTCCACCTCGGCTGGGCGGCCGACCGCGTCACGATCGAGACCCCTGCCGGCGCCTTCGCCGGCCGCGCCGCCGGCGACGAGCGGATCGCCGTCGAGCTGCCCGCCCCGCCGGAGGCGCCGCGCGAGCTGGAGGTCGAGGCCGCCGGCGGGCGCCGGCGCGGCTGGGCGGTCAAGGTCGGCGTGCCGCACTTCGTGCTGGTCCTGCCCGACGGGCTGGCCGAGGCGCCGGTCGCCACTCTGGGCCCGGCCCTCCGCCACCACCCCGCCTTCGCCCCCGCCGGCGCCAACGTCAACTTCGTCCATTTCCCGGCGAGCGGCGGCGGGCGGCGGATGGAGATCCGCACCTGGGAGCGCGGCGTCGAGGCCGAGACCCTCTCCTGCGGCACCGGCGTCCTCGCCGGCGCGGCGACCGGGCTGGCGCTTGGCGCGGTCGAGACGCCGCTCACCGTCCTCACCGCCGGCGGGTTCCCCCTGGAAGTGGACGCCCGGGACGGCCGCTGGACCCTGACCGGCGACGCCCGCCTCCTCGCCCGCGGCGAGCTCCTCCCCGCGGCCGGACGGGTGCCACCGCCCCCGGCCTGGGCCGGCGGCCCGGCGGCTATCGGATAGCGATAGGATAGGCGCCCCTTGCGAGTGGCGGCGGTGGTTCCCGCGTACAACGAGCAGGAAACGCTGGCGGCCGTCATCGGTGTCCTCAAGTCCACCCCCCTGATCCAGGAAGTGATCGTCGTCTCCGACGGCTCGACCGACTCGACCGTCGAGATCGCCCGCGCCGAGGGGGTCAAGGTCATCCGGATGCGCGAGAACCGCGGCAAGGGGACGGCGATGGCGGTGGGGGTGGCGCACACCGACGCGCCGCTGCTGGTCTTCGTCGACGGCGACATCCTGAACCTCTCCGAGGAGATGCTCGCCGAGCTGATCCGCCCGGTAGCCTCCGGGCAGGCCGGCATGAACGTCGGCGTGCGTCACAGGGGGCGCCTCCTCAACGCCTGGCAGCGCAGCTTCGGGCCGCTACTGTCCGGCATCCGCTGCCTGCGGCGCGAGATCTTCGAGGCGGTCCCCGAGGACCACCTGACCGGCTTCGCCATCGAGACGGGTCTCAACTGGGCGGCGCGCCAGCTCGGCGCGCGGCTGGCGACGACGGTCCTCCACGGCCTCAAGCACCTGGTCAAGGAGAAGAAGCGCGGCCTCGCCCCCGGCTCGCGCGCGCGGGTCGAGATGTTCTGGGCGGTCTTCGCCTCCTGGGTCTCGCTGCACTGGAACCAGCCCGGGCTGCGCACCGCCGGCCCCGCCCCCCTGGCCCGCCCCGAGCTCGACTACATCAATTTTTAGAAAAACCACCACCTGAGGGAAAACCCCCCGCGTTCCTGAGGGGTTCCCCTCATTGCCCGGGGTTCGCCGCGGCGACATCCTGACGTTGCTCGTGGCCTGGATTGAAACCCGGCCGCTGGCGGCGGTGGACCCCCCTCCTACGTTCCGCCACCGCTGTCAGCGGCCGGTATTATCTCGACCCATGCGCCCGAGCCGCTCCCGCTTCACCGTCCTCCTCGTCCTCTCCGCCGTGCCCGTACCCTCCGCTTCCGCCGCGCCGAACGGCGCGGTGCCCGCGGAGTGGCAGACCGAGGTCGAGGCCTCGGGCTTCGTCTCGACGCCGACCTACGACGAGACCCTCGACTTCCTCCGCCGGCTCGAGCGGGCGCTGCCGGGGCGGATGCGCCTCTCCAGCTTCGGCACCTCGGCCGCCGGGCGGCCGCTGCCGCTCGTCGTCCTCTCCGCCGACGGGGCCTTCACGCCGGAGGCGGCGCGGCGGCTCGGGAAGCCCATCGTCCTCGTCCAGAGCGGCATCCACGCCGGCGAGATCGACGGCAAGGACGCCACCCTCCTGATCCTCCGCGACCTGGCCCTCGGCCGAAGCTTCCCGGGGCTGGACGAGGCGACCGTCCTCTTCGCGCCGATCTACAACCCCGACGGCCACGAGCGGACCTCGCCCCACAACCGCCCCAACCAGAACGGGCCGCGCGAGATGGGCTTCCGCACCACGGCCGCCGGCCTGGATTTGAACCGCGACCACCTGAAGCTCGACAGCCTCGAGGCGCGGGCGCTGATGGGCCTGGTCAACACCTGGCGGCCGCACATCCACGTCGACAACCACGTCACCGACGGCTCCGACCACGCCTGGGTGATCGGCCTGTCGTGGGCCGAGGCGCCGCAGGCGCCGGCGCCGGTGGACGCCTGGCTCGCCGCGCACATGCCGGCGGTGCGCGCGGCGACGGCGGCGGCCGGCCACCCGAACGGCCCCTACGTCGACCTGCGCGACGAGCTCGACCCGACGAAGGGCTTCAGCTCCTGGACGGGGCCGCCGCGCTTCTCGAGCGCCTACTTCCCGCTGCGCAACCGGCCGTCGATCCTGGTCGAGACCCTCTCCTACAAGCCCTACCGCGACCGCGTGCTGGCGACGCGCGGCTTCCTGCTCGCGCTGCTGGCCGAGATCGGCAAGGATCCGGCGGCGCTGGTGCGGGCGGTCGACGAGGCGGAGGCGCGGACGGTGGCGCTCGGGCGTCCGGACGCCGCGCCCTCGGAGGTCGTCGTGCGCTTCGAGGAGAGCGAGGAGAGCGCGCCGGTCCGCTTCCCGGTCTACGCCTGGTCGGTCGCGCCGTCGAAGGTCACCGGCGAGCCGGTGCTGCGCTTCGAGAGCGGCAAGGTGCGCGAGATCGAGGTGCCGTGGACGCACAAGTCGAAGGTCGCGCTGGCGCTGCCGCGGCCGCGCGGCTACCTCGTCCTCCCCGGCTGGCCGGCGATCGAGGAGCGGCTGCGCGGCCACGGCCTGCGGGTGGAGACGCTGACGGTGCCGGCCGAGCTGGAGGCCGAAGTCGCGCGCCTCTCGGGGGCGGACTTCGCCGACTTCACCTACCAGGGGCGGACAGCCGTCCAGTTCACCACCGAGCGGGCGAAGGAGCAGCGGCAGGTGCCGGCCGGCGCGCTCTGGGTGCCGGCCGACCAGCCGGACTTCGAGGTCGCCGTGCAGCTCCTCGAGCCGGACGCCCTCGACTCACTGGTCGCCTGGGGGGTGCTGTCGAGCGTCTTCGAGCGCAAGGAGTACATCGAGCCGCGAGTGCTCGAGGCCTGGGCCGAGGAGCGGCTCCGCGACCCCGAGGTGGCCGCCGCCTGGGAGGCGGCGCTGCGCGACGAGGTCTTCGCCAAGGACCCCGGCGCCCGCTTCACCTGGTGGTACCGCAGGCACCCCTCCTGGGACCCGACGCTCGGCCTCTACCCCGTTTTCCGCGTCCTCGCGCCGCCCCGGCTGGCGACGCAGCCTTGGGAGTGAACGCTGTGCGTGGCCTTGCCGCTTCGGCGACGTTCCTCGTCCTCGCGGCCCTCCCCGCCGCCGCGACGACCTACGTCCCGGTCCCGGACGGCCAGCTCGCCGATCAGGCCGAGGTGATCGTCGCCGGGACCGTCGAGGCCCGCCGGACGATCGACGGGCCGGGCGGCTCTCTCCTCACCGAGCACACCGTGCGGGTCGAACGCGCGTTCAAGGGACGCGCCTGGGGCCGCATCGCCGTCCGCGTCCCCGGGGGCGAGCGGGGGGACGGCACGGCGGAGGTCGTCTGGGGAGCGCCGCGGCTCGGCGAGGGCGAGCGCGTGCTGCTCTTCCTGCGGCGGCGAGCCGACGGCTCGTACCGGCCGCTGCACCTGGCGCTCGGCGCCTTTCACGAGGTCGCGGCCGCCGGACGCCGCCTGGCGGTGCCCGGCTTCGCGGACGCGGCGCCGGCACGCGACTTCGCCCGCTTCTCCCGCTGGCTCGCCGACCACGCCGCCGGCCTGCGGCGCGCGCCGGACTACCTCGTCGCGCTCCCCGCGCCGGCCCTTCAAGCAATCGGCGAGCGGTTCACCTATGCCGGCCAGCTCCGCAAGCGCTGGTTCGAGTTCGACCTCCAGGGGAGCGTCGGCTGGCGGGCGGAGCAGGGCGGGCTCGTCGGCTTCCCCGGCGGCGGCTTCGCCGAGCTGCGCCGGGCGCTGGCGGCGTGGAACCAGGACCGGGCGACCAACATCCGCTACCGCTACGACGGCAGGACGGCCGGCGGCGAGTGGCGCGACGGCAACCGCGTGGACTTCGACGATCCGGGCGACGTGACCGCCGAAGGCTCCTTCACCTGCAGCTCGCCGGGGGTGGGCGCCGGCATCCTCGCGATCACCAAGATCGTCTTCTCGACCCAGGGCGGCGAGCCCCACCCGATCGTCCGCTCGCGCGTCGTCCTCAACGACGGCGCCGGCTGCTGGTTCACGACCAGCGCCCGGCTCGAGGAGGTCCTGGGCCACGAGCTGGGCCACTCCCTCGGCCTCGGCCACTCCTGCGGCGACGGCACCTCGGGCCCCTGCGACGCCGCCACGAGCGAAGCTCTGATGCGCTCCTACGCCCACGGCGACGGCCGCGGCGCCCGCCTCGGCGCGGACGACCGCGCCGGCATCTACTCGCTCTACCCGATGCGCTTCCGGGCGCTTCCCGTTCCCTAGGGAACGGCGTGAATCAACCCGCGACGAGATCGCTCGCGAGCGCCGCGAGCGCCGTCACCGTGATCCGCTCCTCGAGCTCGTAGGTTGGTCCGCTCGGGACGACGACGTACAAGCGATCCAAGCCCAGGTCGTCGATCGCCGTCCGCATCGAGCGCGAGACCCGCGGCGCGTCGGCGAGCTTGATCTCGAACCCGAGCCGCCGGCCGCGATGGATGACGAAGAGGTCGATCTCGGCGCCGGCATGAGTCCCCCAGAAGTATGCGTCGCGCGTCTCGAGCAGGCCGAGGATCTCCTCGACGGCGAAGCCTTCCCAGGACTGTCCGGCCTTGGGGTGGCCGGCCAGCCCGTCGAAGTCGGGGAGTTGGAGCAGGACGTGGAGCAGGCCGGTGTCCCGGACGAAGACCTTGGGCGCCTTGACCTGCCGCTTCTTCAGGTTCTCGAACCAGGGCGGCAGCACGCGCACGACGTAGGCACCCGCCAGGACGTCCAGGTATCGCCGCACGGTGTGGTCCGAGGCGCCGAGCGAGCGGCCCAAGCTGGTCGCGTTCCACACCTGGCCGTGGGCGTGGGCCACCATGGTCCAGAAGCGCCGCAGCGCCTCGGCGGGGATGGAGATCCCCAGTTGCGGCAGGTCCCGTTCGAGGAAGGTGCGCACGAACGCCTCCCGCCAGGCGAAGCTCGCGCGGTCGTCGGCGGCGAGGAAGCTGCGCGGGAAACCGCCTCGGCTCCACAGCCGATCGCGGTGCTCGGAACCCACCTCCGCCAGGGAAAGGCCGCCGAGATCGACAAAGCCAACCCGTCCGGCAAGCGTCTCCGACACGTCGCGAACGAGTCCCGGGGACGCGCTCCCGAGCACCAGGAAACGGGCCGCGTTGTCCACCCGATCGACGAGCACCCGGAGCAGCTCGAAGAGGTCCGGGCGCCGCTGGATCTCGTCGAGGACGACGAGGCCCCGCAAGCGCTCGAGGGCGGTCAGCGGGGCGGCGAGCCGCTGCCGGTCGACCGGGCTCTCCAGGTCGAAGAAGGTGCCACCGTCGCGCTCCACGAGGAGGCGCGCGAGAGTCGTCTTCCCGCACTGGCGGGGACCGAGGAGCGCCGCTACCGGGTGAACGCGGAACGCTTCATCGATGCGCTGCAGGGCCCGAATCCGGGGGATCACGGGCTGAATATACCTTGAAAACCCGAATGCGGGGTTCGGATTTTCAAGTATGACGTACCCGGCTCAGGGCCTTGAGGAGGCACCGAGCCCGCCCAGCAGCGCCTCCAACCCCTCCTCGTAAGACGACGTGAAGTCCGCCCAGACCTTGCGGCAGAGCGAGAGAGGGCTCTCGTAGGATTCGTGGAGGAGTAGCTCAGGAACAAGCCGGCCCCGGCGCCGCCGGCGGGCCGCAGGCTCGGGCCGGGGCACCTTACCGGGGCCGTACGAGCAGGCCGAGCAGGGCACCGCTGAGCGCGAGCAGATAGGTGAGGGACCAGAGACCGCCGTAGAGCTTGCGCCGAGAGCCGTCCCAGCAGCGCGCAAGCTCCTCGGGCTCGAGGGTCAGGGACGTGAGGCAGGCCACATCCGATTCTTCCTTCGTGCATGGGCACTTGCCTCCTTCGATCCTCGGCGGGGCGATGATCTCCGAGGCCATTAGGCCACCCTGGAAAGGGAAGTGAACCACGAACACCCATTCGAACAGGAAGAGCAGGAGCACGCCGGCCGGCGCCGCCAACACCCAGACCCGGGGCACTCTGCGCCAACGGTGCGCGAGCGACTGGCGCTCGCTCCAGAGCCACCCGACAAGCGCGAAGAGCACCGCTGTCAGGGGGTTCAGCAGCGGGCGCACGCTGAGCGGGATCAGATACGTCAACCGGTCCAGGATGGGAAAGTAGAAAAACGCAAACCAGACGGCCAGCCCGAACGCGGCGCCGCCCAGCCCGCGCCACAGCCGAGAGCGCGGGCGAGCCAACCGCCGAGCGCCGTCAGCCCACGGCAGATCTGCGGCCAGGCCTCGCGGAGAAAGCAATTGCGACACCCGCCGCGGTGAGGCCTGTGGCGCGGGACGGGGGGTGACTCCGCTAGCTTCGAGTGGACAGACCCCAGCTCTCTATCATCCTCCGTGCTCAGAGCGGCAGCCTTTCCACCGAATCGCGGAGTTGGCGCTGGCACATAATGCGCAATATCCAGGAGCAACTGCTGAAAGCCGGCGTGCTTCTCGTCGCCATTCCAACCAAGCAGGTCGGCGGCGTGGATGCGCCGGAATCCCATCGGCGGTTCTAAGGCTTCGATCCGGGCCGGCGCTAGGATGTGGCGCTTTCGCGCTTCCTCGGCCTCGTCGAGCACCCAGTCAGAGTCGTTCGCGGCTCTGGACCAGAGTGTGATCACGCATCTGGCACAAGCTAGCTCCTCGGATATGACGTCGGTATACCGCCGTCCAGCCATGATGTGGCGGTCCCAGAACACCGACCATCCGCGTTTCTCCAGGGACGCCGCCAAGCGTTGGGCAGCGTCGACATCCTCCCGCGCGTAAGAAATGAAGATGTCGGCCATGCGTGTCGTACTCCGCTCAAAATAGGTGCCGGGCACCCGCTTGCTGCATTCCAGGGCTTACCGTCTTGGTCTTGGCCTCCTGTCCGCGACGGTGGTCTCCTAGACCTGAAATGCCGACGGCTCTAACAGTCGGGATAGGGCGTCAGCGCCCACGGCAGGTCTGCGGCCAGCCCTCGCGGAGGTAGCAGCCCTGGTCGCTTCGCTCGCACTCGAGGAACGGCTGCCGCTTGTCGTAGATGTTGATCTGGTCTTCCGGCGCCGTGCCGCAGCGGATCTTGAAGCCCTTGCCCGAGACCTCGTAGCAGTATCGGCCGCGAAACAGGTTCTCGTACCTGGCGATCGTCTTCTGCCGCTCGAGGCTCTTGCCGCTGCGCGCGCGCAGCAGGATCTTCGCCCCCTTGGGGACGCTCGCGACGCAGAGGTCGACCGTCAGGTCTTTTCTCGCCATTCGATCGCGGAGGTCCTGAATGAGCGCATCAACCACGTTGAGGCGGGGATCGACGACCTCGCGATCCAGCCGCTCCTCCGCAGCCGCCCACTCCTCCCGGACCGGCCGCATCGAGGCGAGGACGATTTGCGGCGGGGGCGGCGGGACGCGGGCGGCCCTGGAGGAAAGGCCGAGATCGTCTCGCGTCTCCTCGAACACCGCTGCGATGTGATCGCGCAGCGGCGCCAGCTCGTCCCCCTTGAGCTGCTTCTTCAACGAGGCTTCGGTCGAGTCGAGGAGCCGAGCGAGGTCATCCTTCGGGTAAGCGTCGCCGCCTCCGCGGCCCAGGAGGTCTCGCCGCTGCGCCTGGAAGTCCTGGACGATTTTGGGCATCACGGCGACGAGCCGCTTGGCGAGCTTGAGCGCCAAGCGCGCGCGCTGATCCGCTTTGCTGCTGGAGCGGTGGGTGATCCTGATTGTCTGACCGACGCCGTACCGCGGGACGAAAAAGATTCCCAGGACGACCAGGCAGACGGTGGCGCTCGCCATCGCCTTGCGCATTACGACCTCCTGCTTCCTGAAGTGGCTGATCGATTGGTAAAGATTCTACCGCAGCGGCCAGAAGACCGGCACGAGAAGCAGCAGCAGGACGAGCGCGATGAGCGTCAGCGGCGCGCCGGCGCGGACGAAGTCGGCGAAGCGGTAGCGGCCCGGGCCATAGACAAGGAGGCAGCTCGGCTCGAAGGGGGTGATGAAGGAGAGCGACGCGGCGAGCGTCACCAGCACCGCGAAGCTCCGCGGGTCCACGTCCAGCCGCCCCGCGGCCGAGAGCGCCACCGGCAGCACCACCAGCGCCGCCGCGGCGTTCGACATCGGCTGGGTCAGCAGCATCGTCAGCACCGCGAACCCCGCCATCACGACGTAGATCCCCAGCGGCGCCGCCCAGTCCACCACCAGCCCCGCCAGGTACTCGGCGGCGCCGGTCTTCTGCATCGCGCCGCCGAAGGCCGTCATGCCGGCGATCAGGATCAGCAGCCGCCAGTCCACCGCGCCGTAGGCCTCCTCCGGCGTGATCAGCCGGAGCAGGAGGACGCCGAGCGCCGCCGCCAGGAAGGCGATCGGCAGCGGGATCAGCTCGAGCCCCGCGGCGGCGATCGCCGCGACGAAGAGGCCGGCGACGTAGAGCCCCTTCCGCCGCCGCGCCGGGATGTGCTCGGTCTCCTGGAGCACCCAGAGGTCGCGGCCCGAGGCGATCGCCTTGAAGCTCTCCGGCCGCCCCTGCAGGAGCAGCACGTCCCCCACCTCCAGCGGCACCTCGGTGAGCTTGCGCGCCAGCGCGTGGCCGCGGCGGTAGATGGCCAAGACCGTCACCCCGAAGCGGGTGCGGAAGTCCAGCTCCTTGATCGTCCGCCCGATCAACGCCGACTGCGGCATGAGGATGGCTTCGACGATCTTGAGCGCGTCGCCGATCAGGTCCTGGTCGCCGAGCTTCAAGTCCGGCCGGATCTCGACCCCGGCCGTCTCCTTGACCTTGAGCAGCCCCTCGCGGCTCGCCTGCACGATCAGCAGGTCCCCCTCGGCCAGCCGGCGGTCGGGGTCGGCGTAGAGACGCACGCCGCCGCGCAGGATGGAGAGCACCGTCAGCCCCATCTCCGCCAGGCCGGCGTCGCGGATCGCCTTCCCCGCCAGCGGCGACCCCGGCGGCACGACGATCTCCGAGAGGTACTCGTTGATCTCGTACTCCTCGGTGTAGCTCGCCTCCCGGTGGTCGGGCAGGAGGCGGTGGGCGAAGAGGAGGAGGAAGACGGTCCCCGCCACGACCATCGTCAGGCCCACCGGCAGGAACTCGAAGAGCGTGAACGGCGCGAGGCCGGTCTCGAGCAGGTAGCCGCTCGCGGCGACGTTGGTCGAGGTGCCGATCAGCGTGCAGGTGCCGCCGAGGATCGAGGCGAAGGCGAGCGGGATGAGCACCTGGCTCGGGCTCAGTTTGCTCCGCCGGCAGACCCCGAGGACCGCCGGCAGCGCCACCGCCGTCGTCGTCGTGTTGTTGATGAAGGCGGAGACCCCGCAGGTGACCCCCATCACGCAGGCGAGGATGCGCCGGCGTCCGCCGCCGGCGACGCGGTGGATCAGCCCGCCCAGGGCGTCCACGACCCCGGTCTTCATGAGCGCCCCGGTCAGGACGAAGATCGAGGCCAGGATGACGATGATCTCGCTGGCGAAGCCGGCGAAGGCCTCGGCGAAGGTGAGGGTGCCGGAGAGGACGAGCACCACGAGCAGCAGGAGCGTCGTCACGTCCACCGGCAGCCACTCGAAGGAGAAGATCACCACCGCCGCGGCGAGGAGGGCCAGCACGAGGAAGATCGGGAAGGTCATAGGGCGCCGCGTATCATGCCTCAGCGATGACGCGAGCGGCGAAGAAAGAGACCGGCCAGTTCGACCTCTTCGAAGGCGGCGACACCGCTCCGCCGCGCCCGGCGCCGGTCGGCGCCGCCCCTCCGACCCCGCGCGCCCGCGAGCTCGCCGTGGCGCTCCCGCCCCAGCTCCGCTTCGGCAGCTCCTCGTGGGCCTTCCCCGGCTGGCGCGGCCTGGTCTACGACCGCCGCTACTCCGCCTCGCGGCTGGCGCAGGAAGGGCTCGCCGCCTACGCCCGCCACCCGCTCTTCCGCGCCGTCGGCATCGACCGCACCCACTACCAGCCGCTCACCGCCGAGGAGCTGGCCGCCTACGCCGCCGCCGTCCCCGAGGGCTTCCGCTTCGTCGTCAAGGCGCACGACGCCGTCACCCTCGTCCGCTGGCCCGACCTGCCGCGCTTCGGCGCCCAGCGCGGCGGCGCGAACCCGAACTTCCTCAACCCGGCCTACACCGCCGAGCAGGTGGTGGCGCCGTTCGTCGAGGGGCTGGGCGAGAAGGGCGGCGCCCTCCTCTTCCAGTTTGCGCCGCAGGAGATGGGCTCGCCCGCCCGCTTCGCCAAGCAGCTGGCGCGCTTCCTGACCGCCCTGCCGCGCGGGCCGCTCTACGCCGTCGAGCTGCGCAACCGCGAGCTGGTGACCCCCGACTACGCCGCGGCGCTGGCCGCCGCCGGCGCCGCCCACTGCGCCAACGTCCACCCGCGGATGCCCGACGTGCGCGCCCAGGCGGCCCTCGCCGAGGCCTGGCGGGCCCCGGCCGTCCTCGTCCGCTGGCTCCTGCAGGAGGGGATGACCTACGAGGAGGCGGGGCGGAAGTGGATGCCCTTCGACAAGCTGGCGCGGATCGACCGCGCCGCCCGCCGCGCCGTCGCCGACGTCGCGCTGGAGGCGGCGGCCCGCGGGCAACAGGTGTACGTCACCGTCGCCAACAACGCCGAGGGTTGCGCGCCGCTCTCGATCCTCGGTCTCGCCGAGGAGATCGCCGGCCGGCCGGGAATGCCGGAACCGCCCGATCGGTTGTAACCCGCGAGTCCCACTGGATTTATCCCGGATTTGCTTTAGCCTGGAAACTGTGCGACTCTCCAGCGGTCGCCGGCATGGGCCGGCGCCGCAGACGACCGAGTCGGGGCTGCGGACGCGTTCAGAACCGTCCGAGCCCGAGCGAAGGCCTTCCGGCAAGCCCTCCGTTCCCTCCCCTTCTCGAATTAACCCGCCGGAAGTCGACGTAGGGCGCGCTCCCTCCACCGGAGCACCGCGCGCCCCGGTCAAGGACTAGACAAAAAGACATGGATTTCAAGACGTTCGACCTGCACCCCGACCTCATGCGCGGGGTCCAGGACCTGGGCTTCACCCGCCCGACCCCCATCCAGAGCGACGCCATCCCGCCGGCCAAGGCCGGCCGCGACGTGCTCGGGTGCGCGATGACCGGCAGCGGCAAGACCGCGGCCTTCATTCTCCCCATCCTCCACAACCTGCTCGAGAAGCCGCGCGGCACGACCCGCGTCCTCGTCGTCTCCCCCACCCGGGAGCTGGCGGCGCAGATCGAGGAGCACTGCCGGGCGATGGCCAAGCACACGGCGATCAAGAGCGCCTCCATCTTCGGCGGCGTCGCCATGGGGCCGCAGGAGAAGGCCTTCCGCGCCGGCGTCGACGTGCTCGTCGCCACCCCCGGGCGGCTCCTCGACCACCTGCAGTACCCCTACGCCAAGCTCGACGCCGTCGAAGTGCTGGTCATCGACGAGGCCGACCGGATGCTCGACATGGGCTTTCTGCCCGACATCCGCCGCATCCTCGCGCGGGTGCCGAAGCGGCGCCAGAACCTGCTCTTCTCGGCCACCATGCCGGCGCCCATCGCGGCGCTGTCGCGCGACATCCTCGTCGACCCGGTGAGGATCAACGTCGAGCGCAAGTCGGCGCCGGCGACCGGCGTCGCGCAGGCCACCTACCCGGTGCGCGAGGATCTCAAGTCGCACCTGCTGCTCGAGCTGCTGCGCGGCGGCAGCATCGACAGCGCCCTGGTCTTCACCCGCACCAAGCACCGCGCCAACCGCCTGGCCGACTTCCTCGAGCGCCAGGGCGTCTCCTGCGACCGCATCCACGGCAACCGCAGCCAGGCGCAGCGCACGCAGGCGCTCGCCCGCTTCAAGGCGGGGCGGACGCAGGTGCTGGTGGCGACCGACATCGCCGCCCGCGGCATCGACGTCTTCGAGCTCTCCCACGTCGTCAACTTCGACGTGCCGGCGGTGCCCGACGACTACATCCACCGCGTCGGGCGGACGGCCCGCGCCGACGCCACCGGCGACGCCATCACCCTGGTCGCCGACCACGAGCTGCGCGACCTGCACGCCATCGAGCGAGCGGTCGGATCGAAGCTGCCGCGGCTGACGCTGCAAGGCTTCGACTACGAGAAGCGGCCCGCCGAGCGGCTGGAGATCCCGGTCGAGCAGCGCATCGCCGCCATCCGCGCCCAGCGCGCCGGCGAGCGGGCACGGGCCCGCGAGAAGGCGGAGCGCAAGCTCCGGCCCCAGCCCGCGGCCCACCAGCCGCACCACCAGCCCCGCCCGCGCGGCGAGCACTCCGGCCCCACCGCCGACCCCGCCGCCCCCCAGCGCTCCATCGGCTCCATGGGCCGCAAGCGCCTCCCGTCGCGGGGCGTGCGGCGGCGGTCGCTGATCTAAGTCGCCGAGCCTTACGTTCCGTGTGGGGGGCAGCTTGCCTGTCCCCCGCCGTATCCCCCGCCCTGCGCCATTGCACGGGATCCGTGCTATGGTCGCCCCATGGCTCGCCGCAACCTCACTCTCGTCGTCGAAGAAGAGCTGCTGCAGCAGGCGCGGAGCGTCGCCGCGAGGAGACACACGACGGTCAATGAGCTGGTTCGGCAGCTCCTCGAGCGCCTGACCGACGACGAGCAGCGCCGCCTCGCCGCGTGGGAGTCGATCCGCCCCCTCATCGACGAAGCCCCGGTGAGGCTCGGCGGACGACCTCTGCCCTCGCGCGACGAGCTCCATGAGCGGTGAGCCGACCGCTTTCCTCGATACCAACGTCCTCGTCTATGCGGTCACAGGCGATGACCCGCGGAAGCACCAGATCGCCCGGGAGATTCTGGAGCGCGGGTTCGCGGAAGGCTGCTATGCGATCAGCTCGCAGGTCCTCCTCGAGCTCTACGTCACCGTAACGCGCAAAGTCGCGGCCCGGCTGGAGCATGCGCGTGCCTTGGAGTACCTGCGGGTGCTCACGGTGTGGCACGTCGTCGAGGTCACGCCGGACCTCGTGCTGGACGCCGTCGGCCTCTCTCACCGGGCCCAGATCTCCGCGTGGGACGCGACGATCCTGGAAGCCGCGCGGCGGGCCGGCTGCACCCGCTTGATCTCGGAGGATCTGACCGACGGGCGCAGCTACGAAGGGATCACTGTCGAGAACCCATTCACCGCCTCCTCGGCGACCTAGTCAGGGAATCGCTCCAAAGGCCGCGGTTGTCTCCCTGGGTTGGCGGGTTGGCGGAGCGGGGCTCCGGGAGGTTCCCGCAGAGGCGGGAGATGCGGTCGGAGGATCCGTCCCGATTCTTGTGGAAAAAGAAAGTGGCGTAACCTCCTAGCTGTCAAGCACATCCCGTCGCGTGGGCGGCGGAGGAGGGTTACGCCATGTGGGAGGCTAGCACGTCAGAGCAGGAGGTGGTGCCGCTGCGCCAGGACATCCGGCGGCTGCTCGAGCAGAGGCTTCTGGAGGCCGTGGAGCTGGTGCTAGAGCAGGAGCTTCAGGAGGCGCTGGGTGCGCAGCCCTACGAGCGGACGGCGGTGCGCCGCGGCTACCGCAACGGAGCCACGCTACGGCGGGTGACGACGGTGGCGGGGACCCGGCCGCTGCGGGTGCCGCGCGGTCGGGTGGCCACAGTGGAGGGCACGACGGAAGAGTTCGCCAGCGCGTTGGTGCCGCGCTACGCGCGGCGGGTGCGGGAGATCGACGCGGCGATCCTGTCGTGCTATCTGGCGGGGGCCAATAGCCGACGGATCGGCAAGGCGCTGGCGCCGCTGCTGGGAGAAGAGCACCTGTCCAAGAGCGCGGCCTCGCGCGTGGTGGGGCGGCTCAAAGAGCGGTTTGCGGCCTGGCGGGAGCGCGATTGTGCGGGCGAGCGTTACGCGCTGCTGTTTCTCGACGGGTTCCACGTCAAGGTGCGGCTGGCCCGGCGGGTGGTGGCGGTGCCGGTGCTGGCCGCTCTGGGCGTGCGCCCCGATGGCGGCAAGGTCCTGGTGGCGTTACGGTTGGCCACGAGCGAGGCGGCGCGGCTGTGGGGCGAGCTGCTCGAGGATCTGCAGCGGCGGGGCTTGGCGGCGCCCGAGTTGCTCATCGTCGACGGCCACGCTGGCTTGCGCAAGGCGCTGGCGGCGTGGCCGGGGGTGCGCGTGCAGCGTTGCACCCAGCACAAGCTCCGAAACCTGCTGGAGCACTGCCCGCGCCATGCTCGCGGCGAGCTCCGGCGCGACTGGCGCCCGATCGTCGAGGCCCGCGACGGTGGGGCGGCCCATCAGGCCTACGCGGCCTTCCTCGCCAAGTGGTCTCGCCTGTGTCCGGCTGTCGCCCGCTCGCTCGAGGAGGCCGGAGAGGAGCTGTTGACCTTCTACGAGTTTCCCCGCTCGCTGTGGAGGACCCTACGCTCGACCAACGCGCTGGAAAACCTCCATCGCGAGTTTCGACGCCGCACCAAGACCCAGGCCAGCTTCGCCACCGAAGAGGCGGCCTTGACCCTGCTCTGGGCACTGGTGGCCTGCGGCCAGATCCGCCTACGCAGCGTCAATGGCCACCAAGACCTGCAACGTTTCCTCGCCACGATTTGGACGCAGGCCGCGTGAGGAGCTAACGTCAACCCGACAGTCAGGGGGTTACGCCGAATCTCCACAAGAATCGGGACACATCCCGGTCGGAACGGCTGGGGATAAGGGAGCGAGACGTCCGGATGTATCCGGGGCGCCTCCGGATCCATCCGCGGCCCCTCTGGATCCATCCGCGGCGCTTCCGGATATATCCGCGGGCGTTCCGGATACATCCGCAGCGCTTCCGGATGCATCCGCAGGCGCGCCGGATATATCCCCAGGCGCGCCGGATAGATCCGCGGCTCTTCCGGATAGATCCGCCCGCCTTCCGGATACATCCGCAGGCCCCGGGGAGGCGCCCGGAAGCCTTCCGGCGACCTCTGAGGAGGACGTGGAGAGGTCTTCCGCCGCCGCGGTCTTCGCTTCAGGGTGCCGGCGCATCCGGCACCCTCGTCCAGCGGACGTCTTCGCCTTCACGGCGGTCGACGAACGCGGCGACGTTGCCGTCGTCGCGAAGGAAGATGCGCCGGCTGCGCGGCTTGCCCGCGACGAAGAAGACGTCGCGCGCCTCCGCGAGGAGGGTCTCCGGCGGGCGCCCGGTACGCTCGGCGACCAAGCCGTTGGCGTCGCATCTCACGGTCGTGACGATCTCCGGGGTGAGCCGGTAGATGCCCGCGTGGGCGCAGAGCTCCTCGCGAGACAGCACGATCGCGGGCGGGTCTTTGAGGACGGCCGCGGTGTGGCGGGCGGCGAGGCGCCAGCCGTCGGGCGTGCGGAGCCAGGTGTCGAGGAAGCGGAAGCGGGTGCGCAGCGGCTGGCCATGGTAATCGAGGTACTCCTGGATCTCCGCCGCCACGACGGCGATCTCGCCGTGCCGGGTCAGCGCGAAGCGATCGACCTCGATGCGCCCGACCAGGCCCGGCGGCAGGGGCTTCAACTCGCGGAGCAGCGACGCCTTGTCGTGCACGACGCCGTCCTCGTCGAGGTAGACGACGTCGTCGAGGAGATACCGCTGCCAGACGTCGATCTCACCGGGAGCGACGGCATCCATGAGCTCCTGGGTCTGGCGGCGGAGGAGCGAGTCCACGGGCTCCTCCGCTCGTGCCGTGACCGCAGGCGCCAGCGCCAGCGCTACTGCCAACAGAGCGTGCGACGGGAACGCAATCCGGCGATGGGTCATGGGCAAGCTCTCCTGCCTTGGCGCAGGCGACCCTAGCAGCAGTCGGTTGGCGGGTCAGCGCATGTTCTGGTCGGAGAGGTTGCTGAAGGCGTCGCCGCTGCCGAGGCCCCGCCAGATCACCAGGCGCACGCCGGTCTCGGTGAAGAAGCGGTAGCGGTTGAAGGTGACGACCTCGGCGCCGGCGTCGCCGCCGAACTGGCCGATGAGCAGCGACTTCAAGGGCGGGTAGTCGAGTCCGTCGTCCTGCCGGAAGGTGACCAGGGGGTCGCGGCCCTCGCGGCTGTAGACCCACCTCTGGCCGTCGCTCCAGGCGATGTCGCTCCTGCCGTTGCCGTCGAAGTCGGCCGCCACCGCGTTCGCGAAGGAGGTCGTGAGCCGGTCGTTCAGATGCGCAAACGCCACGACCGCTCCGCTCGAGACGACCCATTCGTTGAGCAACGCGGCGGCGAGGTCCATGCCGCGCACGTCGTCGAACTCGCCGAAGAGCAGCTCGGTGACGGGACGGTCCGCGCGGAGCGTGGGCGTCCAAGGACCGGCGGGGCCGTACCAGACGTTCCACTGGCCGGCTAGGGTGTAGAAGAGGTCGGTCTTGAGGTCGCCGTTGAAGTCTCCGAAGCGCACCTCCGCCATCGACACGGGCACGAAGGTGAGAGGCGCCGGATAGCCGGTGCCGCTCTTCGAGTACTCGATCGCGCCGCCGGCAAGCCGCCAGAGCACGTCGGTGACGCCGTCGTTGTCGACGTCGGCGAAGCCCAGGTCGCGGGTGCGGAAGCGGGACGCCTGGAGGTATTCCCAGGGCTGCTGCCCGCCGCGCGAGAAGAACCAGGCGGTGCCGGTGGCGACGAAGACGTCGGTGAGGCGGTTGCCGTCGAAGTCGCCGGTGGCCAGCTCGGTGCTGTAATCGGTGCGGTACCGGTTGCCGCTGGAAACGTACTGCCCGGTGCCGATTAGTTCCACAAGCACGAAGCGACCAGGTACGCCGCCTTTGAACGAGAGCGCGTCGTCATGGCTGTCGTGGACGAGCACGTTGTTGCTGAAGTGGAGGCTCGTCTCCGGCGTGCCGCGCAGCGACAGCGCGGGCCGGGTCGAGAAGCCGGCGTGGTACGACTGGTCGCCGCGGATGGTGTTGAAGGCGATCTCGAATTTCTCGCCCGCCCAGCCGCCGTTGCCGCCGGCGCTGCCGTGCACGTCGAAGTGCTGGTTGTAGTAGCTGCCCACTGTGCCCACGACGTGCGTATCCACGCCGCCCTCCCTGTAGCCGCCCTGGAGCACGTAGTTGAAGCGGGCGGTGTAGCCGCACTTGGCGTAGCCGTCGGAGGTCACGGCGTGGCGGTTGAAGTCGAAGACGTTGCCTTCGATGACGGCGTAGGTGCCGCCGTTCACGCTCACGCCGTAGCCGTGTCCCTCCGTGGCGATGTGGTGGAAGTAGTTGCGCTCGACGCGCGTCTTCTCCTCCTCGGTGGGGAGGGGCCAATCCGGGTTCCACTCCTCGGGTGACTTCACGTGACGACGTGGCTGTTGGGTCGGGTCGCTGATCACCTGCACGCCGCTATCGGTCCATTCGTTGAACTCGCAGTCGGCGATGACGACTGAGAGGCCGCTCGACTGCCCGGTCACACGGGGGATGCCTGACTCGTCCGGCACCGGCTCCTGCGCCTTGTGCTGGAAGACCGTGATCGCTGAAACCGGGGCCTGGCTGCTGCTACGGTTGATGTCGGTTTGGGCCGGTCCCCAGAAGTGGATGCCCCCGACGCGCACGCCATTGCCCCAGACCTCGAAGAGGCTGTAGCCCAGGTCCTTCTCCGTCACCGGGTCCTTGAAGGACGCGGTCCTGGTCCAGAGGATGGGCCGCCGCCCGAGGCCGCTCCAGCCGATGAGTTGGACGCCGGATGACAGCGTGAGGCGGCGTTTTCCGGTCAACTCGATGTTCTTAGCGACGATGATGGGGCCCTTGAGGGTCCCGTCGAGGCCCTGTTGGAGCGCGTCCTCCAACTGCTTGGCCGTCGTCACCCACACCCAGTCGGAGGTGATCTCCGGCCAGTTGATGGGCGGGCGAGGCAAGCGCATGGCGGGATTCGCGAAGACCGCCGGAGCGACGCAGATCAGGCCAACGGCGAACAGACGGGTGGAGCCGGCGATCCTGCGCATGGCGGTGTGACCTCCCGTAGGCCACACGCTAGCGCCTCACGGGAGCCTGGAGAAGAGCCGCCCGGGACTTAGAGGTCCCTCGTGGTCGTGCCGGGGACCGACTCGTTGTCTGCGGTATCCACGGCGATGACCGCGATTTCGTTGACACCGATCTCGCCCTCGACTTCCGCCGTCGTCCTGCCGACCACGACCGCGCGCAGCTCACCGTTGACGTAAACGTCGTAGCGGATGAACTCCTGCGGGGCGACATCGTCGGTCGAGGGGTCCCATGTCACGACGATGTGCCCATTGAAATCCGTCGCGAGGTTCATCGGCTGGTCCGGCGGTGTGTGGTCGTTGGGGGCGGGGTCGGTCGTTACGAAAACGGGATCACTGGGCGGCGAAAAGTTCCCGTCGACGTCCCGAGCATCGACGGTGAAGGTGTATGTCCTCTCTTGATCCAGCGGAATACAACCCGTGGGCACCAGAACTTCGGCGCAGGTAAACGTGTCCGACCTCGAGTTCAGCGTGGAGACGGGCTCCCCGTCGATGTAGATGGTGTACCAGATGAACGGACCGTCGTCGGTGGACGACCAGTTCAGCGCGGCGTGCGTCGGGCCGGCAGCCGACATTGCTACGACAGGCTTCGTCGGCGCGCCGAGCTCCCCGGGCAACGTGACCGTCACAGGGTTGCTGGGGTCGGAGAGGTTACCGGCAGCATCCTTGGCATAGACGTGGAAGGTGTACGTTTTGCCGGATTGCAGGTCCTCCAGAGTGTGACTCGTCGTCTCCTGACCGACGGTCACGGTGCTCTCCCCGCCGCGGATGATGTAGCTGAAACGGCCCGAGTTGTCCGTTGAGGGGTCCCATGCCAGCGACACGCTGTGCTCCGTCGTCGCCGTGACGACGAGGTTGGTTGGCGCCGTTGGCGGTATGCGATCTCGCGGACGCTGGGCAGCAGACAGGACGGACGAACCGAACAACAGTGCGAGTGCCGTGAGCAACGAAGGGAACGTGCGAGCCATGTGAATTCCTCCTGCGAATTCGGCGCGGTAAACCCCCGCGATGGCTGCCGCCCCAATCTCGGTTGGTGCGAAACTGCAAAGAAGGTGCCGGCCACCACCAACCGCCGTCCAGAATCTGGACATCATGCTCTGGGCGTCAGAAGTCGTCGTCGCCCGTCACCTTGGACCTGACTCCCCCGGGCAGCCGGTCTCCGCGGCGGTTGGGTCTCGTCCTAGGGATTGAGGGTGCGACGCTCCGCGACGCCCGCCGAGCGGCGGCGATCGGCCGGCGCGCGGCGGCCAATGGCCTGCGGGAGGCGTGGAACGTCCTGCGGCGGCTCCGGAACCCTCCCCCGGAGCGTGGGAATGGGTTGCGCGGGCCGGGGAACAGGTTGCGGAGCGCCGGGGACCCTTTCCGAGCGGCTCGGAGGAGGTTCCGCAGCGCGCGCAACCCATTCCCGGCGTCGCGCAGTCGATTCCCGGCGTCGCGCAGGAGGTTCCGGAGGGCGCGCAACAGGTTCCGAGGTCCCGGGAGGACATTAGGAGGCTCCGCCGGGGCGTCTGCAGGTCGCGCAGGGATATTCCGGGGCTTCCGGCGGGCGTTACGCCACCTTCTCCAGGGCCGCGGCGAGCTCCAGCCCCTCCTTGGAGAGGAGTGCCATGGGAACCGAAGAGCGTGCCGGGGCAGACGACGGGCTCGCAGAGCACTCATTTGTCCACCTGGTAGCCGGTGCCCTGCAGCACCAGCTTGGCTCCCGGGGCCATGCCGTCGGATGAGCTCGACGACGGAACAGGCCGCCGCGCCCGCAGGCGCAGCGGCCCTTTTCACGCCGCCGACCTCACTCGCACGTCAAGGCGCTGTTGCCGACATCGATGTGGGCGCCAGTGACCGCCGAGTGCAAGACATTGGTGCCGTTCGGACCGGTCCACTGGATCGCGATCAGGCCTTCCACCCGGGGCTGCTGCTCGGCGAACCACTGCCAGTGGTCCGCGACCGATGCGAGCGGCCATGTCCCCTGGAAGGGAGGCGTCGTGCACTGGGTGGCGATCCGGTGCTCCGGCGCCAGATGCGAGCCATTGAACATTTGCTGCTGGGTGGGCCCGCATATCGCCAACAGCCCCCAGATCACCTGCTGATTGGGCCTGAGCTTGCCGACGAGCTTGTTCCAAAAGCCGGCGACGCCGAGCTGGGTCACGTCGATGTTGAGGTTGTAGACCGAGTCCACGTACAGGGAGTGGATGTCGTAGGCCCAGGGCGTGATGTGGGTCAGCTCGAAGGGGAAGAGGCCCGTCGGCATGCCCGTGGAGATCGCCGGCGCCTGGGGGGTACGGTCCAGCCCGTACCCGGCGGCGAGAACGTAGCCCTGCGCCGGGCCGTAGCCGCGGTCCTTCAACATCCGGGCTCCGCTGTTGACCCGCCATGCGGGCACGCAGTTGTTGTTGACCTCCACGTGGACGATGAAGCCCCGGATGCTGTCCGTGCCGAGCTCGCTGGCGTTGAGCGCTAGGAAGCTGTCGAGCTTCGCCGCGGCGCCGGGTTTGAACTCCTGGCGTTCCCAAGCCGTGGTGTTTCGCAAGTACCCGCGCTCGTAGTCGGCGCCGCAGTTGGGGTTGACCAACGGATCCCGCTTGAAGAGGACGTCCGAGAGGTCCACCAGGGGGCGAATGCCATTGGCGTTCATCGCCTGGATGTACGAGCGGATGTCGCGCATGTGCGCCTCAATGCCGGCGCCCCCGGGCGGGCTGTCGAGCGGGATAATGCGACCGGAGTCCTGCGGCACCCCGGCGTTCTGGGCGGCGACCCAACCGACGGTCGGAGTGCCGTCGCGGACGACTACGGCGTCGGCATAGCCGAACTGACAGAGTTCGGCGTCGGCACCGCCGGCGAAGAGAAGTGATCCGATCAGGGCCATCGAAGCTGCGGTCTTCATGAGGTGTCCTTTCTCGTATGTGGTCATGCTGGCCGGCAAGCCGTGTGCTCCCGGTCTTCGTGGTGTCTTACGAGTCACTCGGGCTCTCCTTCTTTGGTGGATGGGACGCGGTCACCCTGGACTCTTATGGAGCGAGGTCTGAACATGACCCGAGCTGTTTCAAATGATCCTGGTTACCCGAAGTCGATGATCTGGTGCCTAGCTCCCGCTTTGAGGTTTGTCTTAACTTTCATTCGCTTCTCACCTCCCTTCGTGGACAGCCTGGGACTACCCGACGTCGATGATCTGGTGCCTAGCGCCCGCCTTGAGGTTGGTCTGAACTTTCATCGCTTCTCACCTCCCTTCACTGAACTATGTGGCCCTTCATCAACCCATCCCCCAGTCGATGATCTGGTGCCTAGCGCCTGCCTTGAGGTTGGTCTGAACTTTCATCGCTTTTCACCTCCCTCCGCTGGGATTAGGTCGCCCTTCATCAACCCATCCCCCAGTCGATGACCACGTACCTAGCTCCCGCCTTGAGGTTGGTCTGGACGTTCTTCGCATAAATCCTCCTCTGCAGCCGAGGGTCGCTAGTCCTCGTGGCCGGCCGGTCGAGGCATCAATGCGTCGGCCACTCAGGTGTATAATCGGCCACGTAGAGAGGCAAAGGCTTAAAGAAAGGCCAAGGATTCTCCAAGGATTTCCCAATGCGCATAGCCTTCAGCAACTGCGTTCTGGATACCGACACCCGGGAGCTGCTACGCAGCGGGGAAGTCGTACATCTTTCCCCGAAGGCTTTTCGTCTTCTCGAGGTCTTGCTCGAGAAGCGGCCTCAGGCTCTATCGAAGGACCACTTGCTGGGGTGTCTCTGGCCGGGAGCGTTCGTCACAGAGGCCAGTCTGTCGAATTTGGTGGCGGAGCTTCGTCGCGTGCTCGGTGACGATTCACGCCAACCTCATCTCATCCGGACCGTGCACAGCTTCGGCTACGCCTGGTGCGGCACTGCATGGCGGGTTGATCAGCCGCCGGCGGCGGCAGATCACATCTATCGTCTGGTCTGGAACGAGCGCGTGGTCGCGCTGGAGAACGGGGAAAACCTCCTAGGTCGGACTAGAGAGGCGGTCGTCTGGATCTCCCATCCCTTGGTATCGCGCCGCCACGCGCGTATCCTCGTGAGTCCACAAAGCGCGATTCTGGAGGATCTCGGCAGCAAGAACGGGACGCTGCTCAACGGCCGGTGCCTTCTTGAGGCAGCACCGCTCGCCGATTTAGATGAGATCGTGCTGGGGCCGGCACGGCTCACTCTGCAGGTCTTCCGAGCTGCGATAGATTCCACCGAGACGAACATCATCGTGTGACCTGCATCTTGCCGTAAGGGCCGACGGCGTCTAAAACGCCTCGTCCAGCCCTCCGCAATAGGTGCCCGCCGGGTTCCTGTAGGTCTCGACGGCGCCGGTCGTCGTGTCGGTCACGCGCCTGATGTAGCGTAAGCGCGCTTTCGCGGTGCCACGCCAGGAGATCCGCCTTTATGCCCAACCCGTTCGCCACCCTGCGGGACAAGCTTCCCCGCCCGGCTGCGCTCCGTCTTCTCCCGCCGCTGGCACTGGAAGGACCTGACGATCGCGGGGCTCGGGCTGTTGACCGTCTCCCTCGCGGCCTACGCCTTTCGCAAGCCGCTGGCCGCCGCTCTCCCGGGGTGGCTCAAGCCGGGGCCGGAGGGGGAGGCGGTCCGGCCGGTGTGAGGTTGCTCGGCGTCAGCGAACCGTGAACTCGAAGGTACTGACCAGGCCGCTCACGCCCGGCGGCACGAAGGTGACCATACCGTTGGGTCGGACGGTGACCTGCTGGTCGCCGACCGTGACCGCAAGCCTCTCGGAGAACTCGTGCTCGACGATGCCGTAGCTGTGGCCCGGCAACGAGCCTTGGATCGGTTCCTGACCCGGAGTGCCCGAAGTGACCGCGTACGAGATCGGGCTGGTGCCCAGATTGGCGATGGTGACGGTCGTGGTGTCGCTGTTCCCCATGGAAATCTCCTCTCTGTCTCCGAACCTCTTCCAGTCTCGCACGTTGGCGAGGTCGGTTCAAGCGAAGCCGGTGTCGTGATCCATCCGATAAGTGATGTGTTCGCGCAATTCTCGTAGAGCCCGGCCCGCCTCTTGCCCTGACCGCGAGGGGGCCGCCGAACCAGGGGAACGGGACATCCTGCGCATCGTTTGCGCCGGGCTCTTGATGTAGCGTAGCGCTCCCTTACCGCAACGCAGGAGAACCGCCCCCATGCCCAACCCGTTCGCCACCCTGCGGGACAAGTTTCCCGCTCGGTTCCGCTCTCTCTTCTTGCGCCGCTGGCATTGGAAGGACGTCGCGATCGGCGTGCTCTCGGTGCTGGTGGCGACGCTCGCCGCGTATGCCTTCCGCGAGCCGCTCGGGGCGGCGCTGAAGCTCGGGCCGGAAGGGGAGGCCGTCAAGGTCTTCGACGTGGTGATCGACCGGGAGGGGCGAGCGTACGTGGACGTGCTCTTCGACCGGCCGCTCGGCGAAGGGGCGGTGGGCGAGGTGCTCAAGGAGGAGCCGGCGACGCTCTCGCCCGCGCTCGCCGGGAGCTGGAAGTGGCAGGACACCAACGCTCTCCGCTTCCAGCCTTCCGGGCAGTTCCCGATCGCCAGCCAGTACACGCTGACGCTCATCCCGGAGCGGCTCCTCAAGCCCGGCCAGGAATTCGTCGGCGACACCGAGCTCGTCGTCCGCACCGACCAGTTCCTGGTCGAGGGGGTGGACGTGCAGGAGGAGCCGGCGCTCGAAGGCAAGGCGCGGGTCGTCTACCGGGGCACGATCCGCTTCAACTACCCCGTGCACCCCGAGCTCCTGGTCTCGAAGATCCGGCTGGTCGATCCCGACTTGGGCGACGACAACCCGGTCGAGGTCACGCTCGAGACCGACTGGCCGAGCCCGCAGATCGGCTTCCAGACGGCGGCGGTGCAGAAGCGGCGCGAGGAGCGGAAGGTGCGGCTGGTGATCGACGGCTCGCTCACGCCGTTCGAGGGCAACGTGCCACTGCCCGAGGAGTTCGTGCACGAGATCCCGGTGGGCTCCTCGACGCGGCTGGCGGTCTGGGGGGTGGAGACCGAGCCGGGGGCGCGCGAGTCGACGCTGCGCGTGCGGTTCTCCTCGCCGATCTCGGCGGCGGTGGCGGAGAAGTACGTGCGCGTCGAGCCGGCGGTGCGCTACCGGCCGTCGGCCGAGCGCAACGTCCTGTCGCTGACCGGCGAGTTCCGCCCCGGCGAGGGCTACGCGCTGACGATCGCCAAGGGCCTTCCCGCCACCGACGACGCCGTTCTCCCCGAGGAGTACAAGGCGCAGGTGCGCCTCCCCGACCTCGAGCCCTCGGTCGGCTTCCAGAGCCAGGGGATGTTCCTCTCGGCCTCGGGCACCAAGACGGTGGCGGTCGAGACGGTCAACGTCGGCGAGGTGCAGCTCACGATCGACCGCGTCTATCTCAACAACCTCTTCTTCCTCTTCCAGTACGGCGGCTTCTTCGAGGGGGAGACGACCTACGCCGGCGGCGGCGTGGCGCACGCGCTCGGCGACCGGGTGACCGACGCGACGCTGCCGGTGCGCTCGCGCCCCAACCAGACGGTGCGCACGCCGCTCTCGCTCGACCGCCGCGTGCCGCGCGGCAAGAACGGGCTCTACCGCGTGGTCGTCTCGCGCGCCGGGCACTGGGAGGGGGCGCAGCGCTGGCTCCTGGTCACGGATCTCGGCGCCGTCGCCAAGCGCGGCGAGGGGGAGCTCCTGCTCTGGGTGTCGTCCTTCCGCGACCTCGGCGCCGTCGAGGGCGCGCGCGTCACCCTCATCTCCGACCAGAACCAGGTGATCGGCGAGGGGCGCACCGACGGCGCCGGCCTCTGGCGCTTCACCGACGCCGAGGCGATGCGCGCCCACCGGCCCTACATGGTGACGATCGAGCGCGGCGGCGACTTCAGCTTCCTGCTCCTCGACGCCATGCAGGTGGACAGCGCCGGCCTCGACGTCGGCGGCGAGGCCGCCCCCGGCCGCGGCTACACCGCCTACCTCTACGGCGAGCGCGACATCTACCGGCCGGGCGAGAAGGTCGAGGGCCTCGCGATCGTGCGCGACGGCGACCTGCGCGCCCCCGAGCCGATGCCGGCCCTCCTCCGCCACCGCGACCCGCTGGGGCGGGAGCGCGGCACGCAGCGGCTGGAGACGACGCCGCGCGGCCTCGCGCCCTTCACTCTCGACCTCCCGCCCTACGCCCTGACCGGCCACCACACGCTGGAGCTGGAGGTGGCCGAGAAGGTGATCGGCACGTACCGCTTCCAGGTCGAGGAGTTCGTCCCCGACCGCATCGAGGTCGAGATCGTGCCGCCGGCCGAGCGGGTCGGCCCGGGGCAGGAGCTGGCCTATCGCGTCGCCGGCACCTACCTCTTCGGGCCGCCGGCGGCGGACCTGCCGGTCGAGAGCCGGGTGCGCCTGGTGGACTCCGACTTCGCGCCCGAGGGCTTCCCCGGCTTCACCTTCCGCAACCCCGAGCGCGAGCTCGACGAGCGCGAGGTGCTGTCGCAGCAGGGGACGCTCGACGACGAGGGGCGCGCCACCTTCAAGGCGACGATGCCGGCCGGCGCGCCGGTGCCGTCGTCGCTGGAGGCCGTGATCACGGCGCGCGTCCAGGAGCGCGGCGGCCGCGGCGTGGCGGCGCTGCAGCGGCTGCGCATCCATCCGTACCCCTACTACGTCGGCCTGAAGCGGGTAGCGGGCGAGGGCGAGACCGAGGGCGAGGGGTTCGTGCGCCCCGGCCAGGCGGCGGTCTTCGAGTACGCGGCGGTGGGCCTCGACGGCAAGGCGACGCCGGCGAAGCCGCTCCGCGCCGACCTCTTCCTCGACCGCTGGAACACCGTCCTGCGCCGCACGCCGGCCGGGACCTTCCGCTACGAATCGACGCGCGACTCGCTGCTCGTCGACACCCGCGCCATCGCCGGCGGCGAGGCGCGCGACCGCTTCCGCTTCCAGCCGCGGCGGGCCGGCAGCTACCGCGTGGTGCTGACCGACCCCGACACGCAGGCCGCGGCGGCGGTCGAGTTCTTCGTCAGCGAGTGGGGGTACTCGCCCTGGGCGCTCAAGAACCCGGCGCGGTTGGAGCTCGATCTCGACCGCACCGAGTACGCGCCCGGCGACACCGCCACCGTCCAGGTGCGCGCGCCGTTCCCGGGCAAGCTTCTCCTGACCGTCGAGCGCGAGCGGGTGTTCCACACCTCGGTCCACATGCTCGACGGCAACACGGCGCGCATCGAGCTGCCGGTGACGGTCGCCTACCGCCCCAACGCCTACGTCACGGCGACCCTGGTGCGCAAGGTCGGCGACCTCGAGCCCGGCTCGGCCGGGCGGGCCTTCGGCGCGGTGCCGATCGGCGTCGACCGCACCGCCAACCGCCTGCCGGTCGAGATCGCCGCGCCGGCCGAGGTGCGGCCGGAGACCAAGGTGACGGTGGCGGTGAAGACCGCGCCGGAGGCGATCGTCACGGTGGCGGCGGTGGACGAGGGGGTGCTACAGCTCATCGCGCAGGAGACGCCGCAGCCCTTCGAGCACTTCTACCGCAAGCTCGCGCTCACCGTCGCCTCCTTCGACACCTTCAGCCTGCTGCTGCCCGACGTGGCGCCCGAGGGGGCGGCGGCGCGCGGCGGCGGCGAGGGGATGGAGGGGCTCGCGCAGTCGCTGCGCACCGAAGGCATCCGGCGCACCGAGCCGGTCGCCTTCTGGTCGGGCCCGGTCGAGGCCGACGCCGAAGGCAAGGCCACGGTCAGCTTCCGCGTCCCCGAGTTCCAGGGGGCGGTGCGCCTGATGGCGGTGGCGGTGCGCGGCGAGCAGTTCGGCTCGTCCGAGCGCCGGGTGCGGGTGCGGAGCCCGCTCGTCCTGCTGCCCACCTTCCCGCGCGTGCTGTCGTTCGCCGAGACGCTGCGCCTGCCGGTCTCGCTGCGCAACGACACCGGCCGCGACGGCGCCTTCCGCGTGGCGCTCGGCGTGGACGGGCCGGCGCGGGTCGAGGGGGACGCGGCGCGGCAGGTCGAGGTGGCGAACGGCCGCGAGGGGATGGTCCACTTCGACGTGCGCACCGGCGACCGCTCGGGCGGCGTGCGCATGACCGTCACCGCCACGGGCAACGGCGAGACCTCGAAGACCAGCGAGGCGGTGCCGGTGCGGCCCGACCTGCCGATCACGACCGAGGAGCGCGTCGGCGCCTTCCAGGAGGCCACCGCCGAGCTGCCGCTCGCCGACCCCGGCCGCTTCCGCCCCGAGACGCTGACCCGCGAGCTGGCGCTCGGCCCGGTGCCGATCGTCCAGTTCTCAGGGAAGCTCCGCGACCTCCTGACCTACCCCTACGGCTGCCTCGAGCAGACCGTCTCGACGGCGTTTCCGCTGGTCTACCTCGCCGACCTCGCCCAGCGGCTCGATCCGGATCTCTTCAAGAAGGCGCAGCCGGCGGGGTACGTCCAGGAGGGGATCCGGCGGGTCTCGACGATGCAGCTCTTCGACGGCGGCTTCGCCCTCTGGCCCGGCGAGCAGACGGCGCACCCCTGGGGGAGCGTCTACGCCACCCACTTCCTGGTCGAGGCGCGGCGCGCCGGCCACCCGGTGGACGACGCGCTGCTCAAGGGCGGGCTCGACTACCTCGCCGGGCAGGTGCGGGCGAAGGCCCAGTACGGCGCCGAGGAGCTGCAGCGCACGGCCTACGCGCTCTTCGTCCTGGCGCGCGGCGGGCGGCCCGACGCCGGCACCATGGACTTCCTGCGCGAGAAGCACAAGGCGGCGCTGCGGCCGGAGTCGCGGGCGCTGCTGGCCGCGGCCTACGCCGCGACCGGCAACCCGCAGGCGCTCAACGAGCTGATCGCCGGGCTCGCCGAGGTCGAGCGCGTGGCGCGGCAGACCGGCGGCAACTGGAACTCGACGGTGAGGAACCGCGCCCTGCTCCTCCTCGCCCTCCTCGACGCCGCGCCGCGCAGCCCGCGCATCCCGGCGCTGGTGGACACGCTCGCCCGCGACGCGCAGGCCGCGACGACGCCGTGGAACACGCAGGAGAGCGGCTTCACGCTGCTGGCGCTGGGGCAGCTCTTCAAGCGGCAGGCGGCGCTCGGGCCGTACTCGGGCACCGTCTTCGCCGGCGACAAGAAAGTCGGGAGCTTCACCCAGCAGACGGTCGTCTTCCGCGACATCCGCGGCACGGCGCCACTGCGGGTGCGGATGAACGCCGGCTACAAGCCGGGCGCCGCCTTCTACAGCCTGCGCACCCGCGGCGTGCCGACCGACCGCGCCTTCCAGCCGGCCGCGGCCGGCCTCGAGGTGCAGCGCGAGGTGCTGTCGCGCGACGGCGCGCCGGTCAACCTCGGGAGCGTGCGGCAGGGCGACCTCGTGGTGCTGAAGACGCGGGTGCGCAGCGTCTCGGGCCCGGTCTGGAACGTGGCGCTGGTGCAGCTCCTGCCGTCGGGCCTGGAGGTCGAGAACCCGCGGCTCGAGACGACGGAGACCCTGCCCTGGGTGACGAGGGCCGCCCAGCCGCGGCACTTCGATCTGCGCGACGACCGGATCCTGATCTTCACCGACCTGCCCGCCGACTCGTGGCAGGAGTTCTACGCCGTGGCACGGGCGGTCTCCCCCGGCAAGTTCCGCCTGCCGCCGGTGCAGGCCGAAGCGATGTACGACCCGGCGCTACGGGCGACCGGGGAGCGGGGGGAGATGGAGGTTCAGGTAAGGCAGTGACGATGAGGCTCGGGGTGACAGCGCGCCGGAGGTGGTGGCTCCTGGCCGCCATGCCGTTCCTCCCCTATCTGTACTTCCGCGCGCTCGACCTCCTCTTCCCCTTCCCCTGGCACGCCCTCGAGCGCCCGCCGGCGGTCGTGGTGGCGGACCGGGAGGGAGCGCCGTTGCGGTTCTTCCTGCCGGCCGACGAGCGCTGGCGGCTGCCGGTGCGCCTCGACGAATTACCCCCCGAGCTGCCGCGCGCTCTCGTCGCGGCGGAGGACCGCTGGTTCTGGCGCCATCCGGGGGTCAACCCACTCGCCGCCGTGCGCGCCGCCTGGACCAACCTGCGCGCCGGCCGCGTCGTCTCCGGCGCCTCGACGCTGCCGATGCAGGTGGCGCGGATGGCGGAGCCGGGGCCGCGCACCCTCGCCTCGAAGCTGCGCGAGAGCTTCCGCGCCCTCCAGCTCGAGCGCCGCTTCACGAAGCGCGAGGTCCTCGAGCACTACCTCAACCTCGCGCCCTATGGCGGCAACGTCGAGGGGGTCGGCGCGGCGGCCTGGTTCCACTTCGGCAAGCCGCCGGACCAGCTCTCGCTCGGCGAGATCGCGCTGCTGGTGGCGCTGCCGCGCTCCCCCAACCGCTTCGACCCGGCGACGGCGCCGGCGGCGGCGCGCGCGGCCCGCGACGGCGTCCTGCGCCGGCTCGCCGAGCTCCGCGCCTTCCCCGCGGCCGCGGTCGCCGACGCCCGCCGCCAGCCGCTCCCGGAGGCGCGCCGCGCGCCGCCGTTCGCCGCGCCGCACTTCGCCGAGCTGGCCGTGGCGCGCTACCCCGCGACGCCGCGCCTCGCCACCACCCTCGACGCCGGCCTCCAGCGCACCGCCGAGGAGCAGGTGCGCCGCCGCCTCGCCGACCTCCGCGCCCAGGGGATCGGCAACGCCGCCGTCGTCATCGTCGAGAACGGCCCGCGCGCGGTGCGCGCCCTGGTCGGCTCCGGCGGCTTCTTCGACACCGCCTTCCAGGGGCAGGTCAACGGCGCCGTCGCCCCGCGCTCGCCGGGCTCGGCGCTCAAGCCGTTCCTCTACGCCATGGCGCTCGACGAGGGGCGGGTGCTGCCCGACTCCTATCTCCTCGACGTGCCGACAGACTTCTCGGGGTACGTCGCCGAGAACTACGACGAGCGCTACCGCGGCCGGGTGACGGTGCGCGAGGCGCTCATCCAGTCGCTCAACGCCTCGGCGGTGCGCCTCCTCGCCGAGGTCGGGCTCCCGCGCTTCCAGAAGCTCCTCCAGCGCGGCGGCCTCGCCACCCTCGACCGCGAGCCGCTCGCCTACGGCCTGCCGCTCGTCTTGGGCGCCGGCGAGGTGACGCTCCTCGACCTGACCAACCTCTACGCCACCCTCGCCGAGGGCGGCCTTCACCGCGCGCCGCGCCTCCTCGAGACCGCGGCCCGCCCGGAGGAGCCGCGGCCCGAGCCGCTCTTCTCGCCCGAGGCGGCGCAGGTGATCGTCGAGATCCTGACCGACCTCCGCCGCCCCGACCTGCCCGACTCCTGGGCGCTGGCACGCGACGCGCCGGCGGTGGCCTGGAAGACCGGCACCTCCTACGGCCACCGCGACGCCTGGGCGATCGGCCTCTCCGGCCGCTACGCGATCGGCGTCTGGGTGGGGAACTTCGACGGCCGGCCGCGGCAGGGGATCTCCGGGAGCGAGCACGCCGGGCCGCTCCTCTTCGACCTCTTCCGCGCCGTCGATCCCGGCGGGCGCGCGCCGCAGCCGCTGCGCGCCCGGCTCGAACCGATCGAGCTCTGCGCCCTCTCGCGCGAGCTGCCCGGCCCGGCCTGCCGCGAGCGGCTGACCGCGCCCTACCTCCCCGGCCGCTCGCGCCTGCGCGCCTGCACCTACCACCGCGAGGCGCTGGTGGACGCCGAGAGCGGCAAGCTCCTGGCCGGCGACTGCCTGGCGAGCCGCCCGAGCCGCGCCGCGCTCCTCACCCTCTACCCGCCCGAGCTGGCCGCCTGGTGGCGGGCGCAGGGGCGCCCGGTCCCCGAGCCGCCGCGCCCGCGCCCCGGCTGCGGCGGCGTCCCGGTCGGCGAGCCGCCGGCGATCGTCTCCCCCGACCCGGCGACCCCCTACCGCCTGCGCCGCGGCGTGCCGGCCGAGGACCAGCGCATCCCCCTCCTCGCCCGCGCCGGCCCCGGCGTCGGCCAGCTCTACTGGTACCGCGACGGCCTCCTGGTCGGCGCCGCCGCCCCCGGCGAGCGCCTCTACCTGGCGTCGGAGACCGGCACGCACCGCCTGGTCGTCACCGACGACCTGGGGCGGAGCGACGGCGTGACATTCCGCGTCGAGTAGCGGCGCGCCCATCCAAACAGCCCCTTCGCCGCGTAGAGGGGGTGAAATTCCTGACCCATAACTTGCCAAGGAGGATGAGATGCGCACGCTCAAGTGCACCGCCCTGTTCGCCGCCGCCCTCTTCGCCGGCAGCCTCGCCCTGCCGGCCCAGGACATGTCGCAACAGCAGCTCTTCCTGCTCCACGAGGAGCTCGCCAACCCGTCGCGCCTCGCCGACTACGAGAGCACGACCAAGGAGTTCATCGCCGCCCTCAAGGCCAGCAACTCCGCGAGCTTCCCCAGCTTCGACGTGGTGATGACCGACGACTTCTCCTTCTTCTTCGTCGCGCCGATCAAGGGGTGGGCCGACATCGGCGCCGTGCCGCAGGGCTTCGCCGAGGTCGCCGGCAAGCTCGGAGAGGCCAAGTTCGCCGAGATGATGCGCCGCGCCGGCGAGCCGGTGCACGCCTCGAACGACTCCGTCGTCACCTCGCGCCCCGACCTCTCCTACTGGCCGGCGGACTATGCCAAGGCGGCAAGCGAGTCGAAGGCGGTGAGCTACGACATCTACTACGTGCTGCCCGGCCGCGAGATGGACGCCGAGGCCATCGCCCGCGAGTGGCAGGCGCTCTACAAGCAGAAGGGGATGACCGAGGGCTACATGGTCTACCAGGCGCTCACCGGCCACGACCTACCGGTCTGGGCGGTCGCCTTCTACGGCGCCAGCCCGGCCGACCTGGCGGCCAAGCAGGAGGCGGCCGCCGCCAAGCTCGGCGCCGAGGGCGAGGCCCTCAACCTGCGCACCCTCCAGCTCGTGCGCCGCTTCGAGCGCCGCGTCGGCATCCGCCGCCCCGACCTCTCCTACCGGGCGCCGGCGGCGATGGCGGCGGCGAACTGACCGGCGGTTGACTAGGGCCTCGAGGCCCGCGTCAGGCGGCCGGGGCGACGGCCTGGCGGATGCGGGCGAGCTGGCGGAGGTGGATCAGGTCGTGCGCGGCGTAGAGGCGCATCAAGAGGCCGAGGCTCTCCTCGCCGCGCTCGGAATGGAGGCCGACGCGCTCGCGGTCCTCAGGTGTCGTCCGCTCGAGCAGCCGCAGGTTGGCGCGGCGCACGGCCGTGAACTCGGCGAGCGCCGCTTCGAGGTCCACGTCGTCCCGGTGCAGCCGCTCGACCCACAGGTCCTGGTCGTAGCCCGCGAGCGCCGGCCGGTCGTGCGCCAGGACCATGCGGAAGCGGAAGCCGCCGACGAGCTCCGAGTCGGAGAGGTGCTGCACCACCTGCCGCATCGACCACTTCCCCGGCGTCTCCGGCGTCGCGAGCTGCTCGGGCGAGACCCCGGCGATCGCCTCCCCCAGCGCCGCCGGCATCGCGCCCATGACCTCCAGCGGGTTGCGGTCGCCCAGCGTCTCGAGAAGGGCCGCGGTGTAGAGCTTGATCTGGTCGGGAGGGTCGCCGGCGCGGTTGCTGAGGTAGGAGGACATGGGCTAGACGATCACCGGCCTCGCGAGGATGACGGTCCACACGAGCCCGGGGACCGTGGACGTGATCCGAATCTCTTGCAGGACATCCACCTGTTCCCGAAGCAGCCGATGGATCTCGTCTCCCGAGGGCGAGGAGTATATCGACACGACGAGCCGGCCCGTATCCGGCTTGAGGAGGGCGGCCGCCCGCTTCAAGGCGCTCACTGCGTCGGTGTAGAACAGCACCTCGGAGAGCACGACGAAGTCGAACGAGCCTGCCTTGAGCGAGACCTCCTCCAGCGATGTTGCTTGGAAGGATCTCCCCGGGTGCGCGGCCGCGGCGCGCCCGATCGCGGCGCTGCTGATGTCGATGCCCAGGTAATCGTCGTCCGGCCGCAGCAGCGCGGAGAGGCCCCCGGCGCCGCAGCCGACGTCGAGAACGCGCACGGCGCCCGGCCGGCGCCCGATGAGCTCGGCGATCACGCCGAACCGCCCTACTTCACGATCGGCAAAAAGGAAGTCGCTCTCGGCGGAGCCGTAGAACCTTTCCCAGTAGGTGGCACGCTCAGCGAGCGGCAGGGGCGCGAGCTGCCCCACCTCCCGCTCGTGCCGCGCGACGGGATCGCCACCAGAATCCACCGCCCACGCACGCAGCATTGCGTCCACCTTTGCCCGATCGGCGCGCTCGATGGCCTCCTCGGCCAGCTTCTGGAAGAAGGTCTCGTACTCCGCGCCATATCGCCCCTTGCGCAGCACCTTGATCAGGGGCTCGAGAGCAACCCACGACCTCGCGATGCTCGGGCCGAAGCTCTTGAGCACCAGTTCCTTGGACTCCTCGTCGTCGACCACCAGGACTCCCACCCGATCGAACGAGTTGCTCACGATGCCAGCCTTGACGTAAGACTCTTCATCGAGCTGTTGGAGAGTGACCGGGTCGTCGGTGACGGCCGCGTACTTGGCCGCATTGCGGTACACGTAGTTCCGCGCGAGGTGCACGTCGTGCCGGTCGATCTCGGACAGCACGTTCTTCAGCAGGGAGAGGCGGAACTGGCGGCTCAACTCCTCCCGCGTGGTGGAAAGCTCTTCGGACTGGAACCTCAGGCTGAGAATGATCCCGGCGAGCGCCAAGCCCGAGAAGAGGCAGCTCGCGACACCGAACATCTCGCCGAAGTAGCTCCTCTCGTCCCACTTTTCGAAGAAGTAGACGACGAGGGCGCCGACGGCGAGCTGGATGAACATGGCGCCGACGGCGAACCACCAGAACACCCGCAAGTGGTTTTCTTTTGCTCTCTTGGTTGCTCCCATTTTTCGGCTCCTGCAGCCTCTATGTGGGGGCGGGTTCGGGATAGGGCTCCTCGAGGACCCACGGAAGGCTGGCGGTGAACTCGACCTGCACGAGAGGCGCACTGGGGAGGGTGGACAGCTTCAGCGAAGTCTCGCCCGGAAGGAAGAAGACCGTCCAGTCCTTGCCCAGGGCCCCCGCGTTGGGCTCCAGGGGAATGACTTCCTCGCCGGTCGCGACGACCTCGCCGATGAAGTGCCACCAGCCTGAGTTGAACGACAGGCCGTCTTCGAGACCGCCGCCCTCCCAGACCTCCGCCTCCTTCTTGGGATCGACGCCCACCCGCCGGAGGAAGTCGAGCAGCTCCGAGGGAAGCTCGCGCTCCCGCTGCCGGATGAGGTTCCGGCAGTGAGCGCAGGAGCAGTCCTCCGCGCCGCGCGAGCTGCTCGCCGCATAGGCGGCGGCCGTCGCCTCCCGGTTCACGAGGAAGCGCCAGCCGTGGAAGTCGACGGCGGTCGAGATCGGGCTCGGGTCCGCGGAGGAAGGCGCCATCAGGAAGCAAGCGTCCGTCGGCGACAGCGTCTCCAGCTCGCGCTCGACGGCGCGCCGGCGCTGCCACCACAGCCAGAGACGGCGGACGGGGCCGGCGCCGGCGAGGAGCGGCGCGTAGCGGGCGCGGACGGCGGCAATCGCCTCCTGCCGCCGCTGCCGATACTCCGGCGACGTCTCCCACTGCTCGCGGCCTTCGGGGAAGAACCTGTCGATCACGGCCGGTCGCATGCTAGCGATAGTGGATCCGAAACGACTGCGTGTAGCACACGGCGATGGGCTTGCCGTCGCGCGTCGCCGGCTTGTAGCGCCACTGCTCGAGGGCGGCCGGCGGCCATGATGGCCTTCGTCCACCTCCGGATGGCCGCGGCGCTCGACGCGCACGTCGGTCACGTTGCCCGACTCGTCGATCTTCATGCTGTAGATGCCCGCCGCACCGGCAACCAGCCAGTCAGGCCGCACGATCGGGTCCGAGGCGCTTATGTTCCGCATAGATGCCCGACCACCAGATCAGCGCGATGAACAGCGCTTGCAGCGCGATCCGCGGCACCAGCGGGGTCACCGGCTCGCCGCCGATCGTCCCACCGGTCATGGCGGCGTGGATGTTCGCCGGCAGCACCGCGACGAGGAAGACGATCAGCGCCACCGCCGCGAGGCGCCGCGTGCGCGGCACGAGCAGCCCGATGGCGCCGAGGATCTCGCACACCCCCGTGAACGTCACCATGAGCTCCGGCGCCGGCACCGACGGCGGGACCATCCGCACCATGTCCGGCCGCATGGCGTTGAAGTGCGCGGCGGCGGTGAAGCAGAACATCACCGCCAGCCCCACCCGCGTCGCCGCCGCCCAATCCCGCAGCGCGCCCACCCCGAGCTGCCCGGCGAGCCGCGCTAGAAGCGTCATAACGATCAGGACGATGAGAGGTGCCATAGTTGAGCCTCAGAGACTCAAGACTACTCCTAGCGGAGCCTGGAGGGAGGCCCGCCCGGGAAGCGCGGTTTTCTTTGCCCCCGGTGAGGTGTCTAATCCGCCGACAGGAGACCGCCCGTGAACGCCGCCCCGCTCCGCGCCTTCGCCCGCGACCCTCGGCACTACCAGATCGCCGTCCTCGCCTCGCTCTTCGTCTACGGGATCGCCAGGCTCGACCTCGAGATCGAGCCGCTGCGGGCGGCGGTCCTCCTTGGGACCGTGCTCCTCACGCAGTGGGCCTGCACCCGGCTCTGGCGCCTGCCGGCGTTCGAGCCGCGGAGCGCGCTGATCTCGGGGCTCTCGCTCTGTCTCCTGCTGCGCACCAACCTCCTGCTGCTCGCCGTCGCTGCCGCCGTCGCCACGGTGGCCTCGAAGTTCCTGCTCCGCTTCGACGGCAAGCACCTCTGGAACCCGACGAACTTCGGGATCGTGGCGGCTATGCTCGCGACCGGGCAGGTCTGGGTGTCGCCGGGGCAGTGGGGGAACGTGGCAGTCTTCGGCTTCGCGCTGGCCTGCCTGGGCGGGCTGGTGGTCAACCGCGCCGCGCGCTCGGACGTCACCTACGCCTTCCTCGGCTTCTACCTGGCGCTGCTCTTCGGGCGCGCCCTCTGGCTCGGGCAGCCGGCGGCGATCCCGCTGCACCAGCTCGCCAACGGCGCCTTCCTGATCTTCTGCTTCTTCATGATCTCGGACCCCAAGACGACGCCCGACTCGCGCGCCGGCCGCATCCTCTTCGCGCTCCTCGTGGCGCTCGGCGCGGGGTACGTGACCTTCGTCCTCTACCGCCCGAACGGGCTTCTCCTCTCGCTTTTCTTCCTCTCCCCCGCGGTGCCGCTCCTCGACCGGCTGCTCCCCGGCCGGCGCTACGTCTGGAGCGCGCCGCGCACGCTCGCAACGGGTCCCGCGACCCGAGGAGGTTTCGCCATGCCCCGCACCAAGCCCGTCCCCACCGCCCTGCTCGCCCTCGCGCTCGCGCTCGCCGCGGCGCCGGCGGCGAACGCCTTCTGCGGCTTCTACGTCGCCAAGGCCGACACCAAGCTCTTCAACCGCGCCTCGCAGGTGGTGCTGGTGCGCGACGGCGACCGCACCGTCCTCACCATGGCCAACGACTTCAAGGGGGACCCCAAGGAGTTCGCGATCGTGGTGCCGGTGCCGACGTTCCTCGAGCGCGGGCAGATCCACGTCGCCGAGCGCGCGCTCATCGAGCACCTCGACGCCTATTCGTCGCCGCGGCTGGTCGAGTACTTCGACGAGGACCCCTGCCAGGTCTACCTGGAGCGGGCGATCCCGGCGCCGATGTCGGTCGGCGGCGGCGTCATGGGCGGGGCCGCGGCCGACCGCGCCAAGAGCCTGGGAGTGAAGATCGAGGCCTCCTACACGGTCGGCGAGTACGACATCCTGATCCTCTCGGCCAAGGAGAGCGCCGGGCTCGAGACCTGGCTGCGCGAGGAGGGCTACCGCATCCCGGCCGGCGCCACCGGCGTTCTCGGCAGCTACCTGAAGCAGGGGATGCGGTTCTTCGTCGCCAAGGTGAACCTGGCCGAGCAGTCGAAGCTCGGCTTCACCTACCTGCGGCCGCTGCAGGTGGCCTACGAGAGCCCCAAGTTCATGCTGCCGATCCGCCTCGGCATGGTCAACGCCGCCGGGCCGCAGGAGCTCTTCGTCTACGCGCTGACGCGCAAGGGGCGCGTCGAGACGACGAACTACCGCACGGTGAAGCTCCCCTCCGACCGCGAGGTGCCGCTCTTCGTCAAGGACGAGTTCGGCGACTTCTACAAGAGCATGTTCAGCCGGCAGGTGAGCCGCCACGACATGAGCGCCGTCTTCCTCGAGTACGCCTGGGACATGGCCTGGTGCGACCCCTGCGCGGCCGATCCGCTGACCGCCGACGAGCTGAGCGAGCTGGGGGTCTTCTGGATCGACGGCAGCGGCCGCGGCCGACGCATCCCGCCGCCGGGACGGCCGTCGATCGTGCCGCCGGGGCCGGCGCCGCAGGACGTCTTCCTGACCCGCCTCCACGTGCGCTACGACGGCGAGCACTTCCCCGAGGACCTGGTCTTCCAGGAGACCGCCGACCGCGAGAACTTCCAGGGGCGCTACATCCTGCGCCACCCCTGGACCGGGAAGGCCACCTGCGCCGCGGCGCGCACGTACCACGCCCAGCTGCGCGAGCGCCACGAGCGCGACGCCCAGACCCTCGCCTCGCTGACCGGCTGGGACATCGCCAAGATCCGCGGCAAGATGAACATGAAGGCCAAGGGGCCGGCGGAAGGCGACGACACGCCGTGGTGGAAGGCGATCTGGGAGGACGAGGGGAAGAAGAGGAAGAGATGACTCGTAATCCTGAGCGTTAGCGAAGGATCTGGGCGGGGGCACGCCGAACCTTCCCCCGCCCAGATTCCTCGGCTGCGCTCGGAATGACAGCTTAGTCGGGGGTGCAGGCGCGCCGGCACGCGACCCGGGCCTGTAGACTTCCGGGACCCGATGACCATGGACCCGATCGAGCCGGGCTCCGAGGTGGAGACGGAGCCCGCGGCTCCACCCCCGAAGCCACCGTTCCTCATCCGCGTCTGGCGCGGCGTCCGCGGTTGGCTCGGGGGCTTCGCGCTCGTCTTCCTCGCCATCGTCCTCGCCGAGATCTTCAAGGGGCCGATTGCCCGCTTCGAGGCGCTGCTGGCGCGGCATCACGATGCCGTGCAGTGGTCGCTCATCGGCGCCACTGCCGGCGGTCTCCTCCTCTTCGTCGCGGCCGCGATCTACCTCGGGCGTCACGGCGTGTCGATGGGGCCGGAAGAGGTCGAGGAGATGCTGCGGAGGAACCGCGAGACGATGGCCGGGCCGGCGGCCTACCGGCGCTGGCGCTACAGCTTCTACGGCCAGAGCGCGGGGCGCAGCTTCGACGTCGCGATCAGCTTCCGCCAGCTCAAGGAAATGCTGCGCCAACCGGGGTGGTGGCGCGACCCGACCTCGCTGAGCCTGATCGGCGCGGTCGCCGGCGGGCTGCTCATGGTCTTCGGCGGGCTCTCGCTCTTCGTCTTCTATGGGCCGCCGTGGCTCAAGGTGCTGATCGGCGGCTGGATGCTCTACGCGCTGGTGCGGACGACCTGGGGGCTGGCCCGGGCATGAGCCGGAAGCAGCCAGGGAAGAGGGCGAAGACGCCGCACGCGGCGCCGCCGGCAGCGCGCCGGCACCGGCCGCGCTGGCTCGTTCCCCACCCGGCGTGGGTCTTCCTCTGGGCAGTGCTCGTCCACGGCGCCTTCCTCGCCGGCAGCCCGGACCGGCGCGAGCCGGCGAGCGCGCTGCTCTACGGCGACAGCATCCAGTACCTGCTGCAGGCGCGGGCGCTGGTCGAGGGGACGCCGTTCAACGAAGGGCTCCCCTTCCACCCGCCGCTGACGGCCTGGCTTCTGGCGCCGCTCTGGCTGCTGTCGCGCGACGTCGCGGTCGTCTCGCTCCTCGCCAAGGGGCTGATGGCCGTGGCGAACGCCGGCGCCTACGCCCTCTTCTACCGGCTGGTGCGTGACCGCGTGCCGCACGCCTTCTGGATCTGCCTGCTGCTGCCGCTCAACTTCGGCGAGCTGGTGCTGTCCTCGGCGGTCACGAGCGAGGCGGTCTACCGGCTGCTCCTCGCCGTGCTCCTCCTCCTCGGCGCGCGCCTGCCGCTGCTGAGCGGCGTGGTGCACGGCCTCGCGACCCTGACGCGCGCCGAGCACCTGCTGCTCGGGCTGCCGCTGCTGGTGGTCGGGCTGGCGCGACCGCAGTGGCGGCGGGCGGCGCTCGCCACCGCCGCGCCGGCGCTTCTGCTCGTCGGCCTCAACGCCGCCTGGACCGGGCGCACGGTGGCCGACTACAACCGGCGGCACGCGGCCGAGCTGGCGGAGCCGCTGCCGGCGGTGGTGCCGGTGTCGATCTACGGGCCGCTCAACTTCGCCCTGGCGCAGGGCGGGCCGGACATCCACTTCTCGCGCGCCGGGCTGCCGCCGGCGCCCGGGGGCGCGGCGCAGCTCGAGCCGCGCTTCGCGCCGCACAACCGCTACCTCCTGCACGGCTACCGCATCGGCCTCGAGCGGATCGTGCGGCGGCCGGGGCGCTTCCTGGCGCGCACGGCGGCGAAGCTCTGGCACTCGTCGAAGGCAGTCGCCTTCGGCTGGACCGGGCTGGACCTGCCGAAGCACGGGCCGGCGAGCGCGCTGTGGACGCGGCAGCCGGTGGACATGGCCTACGGCGAGTCGCCGGTGTGGCACGGTGTGGCGCTGGTGCTGATCGCGATCGGCGCCTGGCGCCTGCGGCGGGAGCGGACGTTCCTGCTCGTCGGCGGGGCGCTCCTCGCCTACCGGCTGGCGGTCAACGCGCTCTTCTTCCCCTACCTGCGCGGCGTGGCGGTGGTGTCGCCGTTCTACCTGACGCTGCTGCTCGCCGGGGTCGCGCTGCCGTTCCACCGGGCGGCGGGGAAGGTGCTGGCGGGGCTGCTGCTGGTGCTGGCGCTGATCCACTTCGCGACGGCGCCGCTGCCGCGGCGATATCTCGCGAGCGGCGAGCGCGATGCCGCGGGGGCGGTGATCGACGACCGGAAGGTGCTGATCAAGCGGGAGTAGGCGAAAACGGCGGTCGAACGCGGCGTAGCGCCCGGCCCACGTGCCGGGGGTTCTAATTCAGATACCCGAGCGCCCGCAGCTCTTCGACGAGCGCCGAGTCCGCAGCCGATTCGGTGGGGCCGGCGGCTTGTCGCTTCCCCCAGGTGGGGATCGTGCGCAGCGGGCGGCGGGCGCGGAGCTCGGGGCGGAAGAGCTCCACGCGCGCCTGGCCCGCGAAATCGCGCGCCACCGGCAGGTCGAGGGCGTAGAGCACCGTCGGCGCGAGGTCGTGGATGCGGACGCCCTCGAGGTCGGCCGCCGGATCGATGTCCGGGCCGGCGGCGAGGAAGATGCCGTGGGTCGAGCGGGTGTGGGTGCCGGAGATGTGCGAGATCTCGCGCACTGCGCCGCGGAAGGAAGCGCCGCCGACGCGCAGCACCTCGCTGGCGCCGCGCGGCGACACTCCGACCACCAGGTCGGCCCCCTTCTCCACTTCCGGCCGCCGCGGCGGGCGCAGCCAGAAGACCGGCTCGCCGCCGGCGTAGGTGACGGTGGCGAGCGCGCGCTCCAGCTCCTGGCGCACGGTCTCGCGCTCCTCCGGCCGCACCGTGCCCCCCGGCTCGCGGCCGGCGAGCGCGAAGCGGACCCGGCGCGCGCGCTCGAAGTCGGGGGAGGCGTGGCTGTAGACGCGGGTGCGCGTGAAGTCGATGCCGCCGTCCGGCCGCCGCGCCAGGAAGCCGAGGCGCGCCAGCACCGCGTCGAGGTCGAGCAGGACGCGCGTCTCCTCCTCGGCGCGGGCGGCGTGGAAGCCGTGGTCGGAGACGACGAGGACGTTGGCGTCGCGCGGCGCCGCGGCGAGGAGCCGTCCGAGGGCCTCGTCGACGGCGCGGTAGACCGCCGGCACCCGGTCGCGCCGCGCCGCGAGCTGGCGCGGATCGACGTCCTCGAAGCGCTCCGGCTCGTAGTACTTCCACTCCATGTGGCTCACCACGTCGGGGCTGCGGAAGTAGAGGAGGAGGAGGTCGAAGGGCTGGCCGGCGGGGTCGGCGAGGAGATGGCGCGCGGCGTGGGCCATGACGCGGTCGCGCCGCTCCGCCTCCTCCTCCCAACGGAAGAGGGACGGCTCCCGCTCGGCCTCGCGGACGAGCGCCGCGAACCGCGGCAGGAAGGAATCAGGGGAGACGCGCCGCGGCAGGTCGAGGAGGGCGCGGTCCGACACCACGACCCCGCGCACCGGCTCGGCCGGCCAGGAGCCCCACCAGCCGAGGACAGCCACCTGACCGCCGCGGCGCGACAGCATGTTCCAGAGGGCCGGCACGCGGCGGACGGTCGAGGAGATCGGCACGTCGCCGCGCGGTGTGGCGACGACAAAGTCGGTGATGCCGTGCGCCAGCGGGGTGACGCCGGTGGCGATCGTCGTCCAGATGACCGGCGAGGAGTTGTAGGCGGTGCGCAAGGTGGCGCGGACGCCGCGGTCGGCGAGCGACTTCAGGACCGGCAGCTCGCCCGCCGCCCAGAGCCGCTCGACGACGCGCCACTCGCCGCCGTCGATGCCGACGAGGAGGACGGGGCGGGGGGGCGGCGGGGGGGCGGGCTCGCCGGCGCAGCCGAGAAGCGCGGCGGCGAGGAGGAGGACGGCGCCTAGACCGCCTCGAGGATCCACGCCATCAGGTACTTCTGCGCGTGCTTGCGGTTCTCCGCCTGGTCGAAGACGACCGAGTTGGCGGAGTCGAGCGCCTCGCCGCTGATCTCGAAGCCGCGGTGGGCGGGGAGGCAGTGCATGACAACGGCGTGGTCAGGCGCCGCGGCGAGGAGCTCCGCGTCGACCTGAAAGCCGGCGAAGGCCTTGAGCCGCGCCTCGGTCTGCGCCTCGTCACCCATCGACACCCAGGTGTCGGTGTAGACGACGTCGGCGCCGGCAACCGCCTCGCGCGGGTCCTGGGTGATCGTCACCTCCGCGCCCTTGGCGCGGGCGCGCTCGACGACGTCCTCGCGCGGCGCGTAGCCTGGCGGGTGGGCGACCGCGACATGGACGCCGGTGGCGGCGCCGCCGTCGATCAGCGAGTGGCAGACGTTGTTGCCGTCGCCGATATAAGCAAGCTTGAGCCCCGCCAGCTCGCCGAAGTACTCGAGCACGGTCATGTAGTCGGTCAGCCCCTGGCAGGGGTGGTAGCGGTCGTCGAGGCCGTTGATGACCGGCACCTCGCTGTGCTCGCGCATGGTCAGCAGGTCCTCGTGCTTGTAGACGCGGGCCATGATCAGGTCGAAGTAGCGCGACAGGACGCGGATCTCGTCCGACAGCTCGCCGAGGGTGAAGTTGGAGGTGCGCCAGTCGATGTAGACCGGCTGGCCGCCCATGTCGCCGACCCCGACCTCGAAGGAGCAGCGGGTGCGGGTCGAGGTCTTCTGGAAGAGCAAGGCGACGGGACGGTCGGCGAGGGCGCGGCGGTAGCGGTCCGGGTTGGCCTTGGCGTCCAGGCCGCCGCGCAGGAGGGCCAGGAACTCCTCCGGCGCCAGCTCGTGGATCGAGAGGAACGAGCGCTCCGGCTTGCCGCGCTTGGCGTGGCGGCGCTGGGCGAGGAGTTGGCGGGCGGCGGCGATGCGGCTGTCGAGGGTCATTACGGGCGGAGCAATCTAGCACGGCGGGCGCCGGTCTCTTTCTCGAGCAGCTCGGGGTTGGCGGCGAGGAGAGCGTCGAAGCCGGCGCTCGCGCCGTCGCGCGCTATGGCCTCGGCGACGAGCTCCACCCAGGCCCGCGTCAGCGCCTCGTCGTAGCGCTCGGGGTTGCCGTGCGCCGCCGAGAGCCGCCGGAGGGCGTCGCGCATCGCGTCGAGCGCCGCCTCGAGCGGCCGGTCGCGCAGGTAGAGCCAGGCCGCCCGCAGGTGCTCGCGGTGCCCGAACTCGTGGTGCCCGAGCTCGGCGCGCTCGAGGCGCGTCAGGAAGCCGCGGTCGTCTTCGCTCCACATCGGTCTGCCTCCAAAAGCGAAACGGCCGCGCTTCGATCGCGCGGCCGCCCAAAAACAACGCGGCCCGCGATCGCTCGCGGGCCGTGGAAAGAAATTAGCTTCCCGGCAACGACCTACTCTCCCACACACTTGCGCGTGCAGTACCATGGGCGCTGAGGGGCTTAACTGCCGTGTTCGGAATGGGAACGGGTGTTTCCCCCTCGCTAGAGCCACCGGAAAGACTAAAGCTGAAAAGAACCGTCTTTTGACAACGAATCGGGTCAGAGCGATGGGATCCGCCGGCGAATGAGCGGACAATATTGGTCAAGCCGAACGACCGATTAGTACGGGTAAGCTCAACGCCTTGCAGCGCTTACACACCCCGCCTATATACCCGGTCATCTTCCGGAGGTCTTCAGGGATACCTCATCTTGGGGGTGGCTTCCCGCTTAGATGCTTTCAGCGGTTATCCTTTCCGAACATAGCTACCCAGCTGTGCCGCTGGCGCGACAACTGGTGCACTAGAGGTTCGTCCATCCCGGTCCTCTCGTACTAGGGACAAATCCCCTCAAGTATCCTGCGCCCACACGAGATAGGGACCGAACTGTCTCGCGACGTTCTAAACCCAGCTCACGTACCACTTTAATCGGCGAACAGCCGAACCCTTGGGACCTGCTTCAGCCCCAGGATGTGATGAGCCGACATCGAGGTGCCAAACCTCCGCGTCGATGTGAACTCTTGGCGGAGATCAGCCTGTTATCCCCGGCGTACCTTTTATCCGTTGAGCGATGGCCCTTCCATGCGGGACCACCGGATCACTAAGGCCTACTTTC
>OY969474.1:0-3915000 GCA_963700145.1 uncultured Acidobacteriota bacterium | reverse complement strand
GACGACGATCGGGCCGCTGTCCACCCCCTCGTCCACCAGGTGGACGGTGCAGCCGGAGACCTTGACCCCGTGCTCCAGGGCCTGGCGCTGGGCGTCGCGGCCGGGGAAGGCTGGCAGAAGGCTGGGGTGGATGTTGAGGACCCGGTGCCGCCAAGCGCCGCCGAGGAAAGCCGGGGAGAGGACCCGCATGTAGCCGGCGAGGCAGACCCACTCGGCCCCGGCCGCGCCCAGCGCTTCCCCGAGCCGGGCCTCGTGGGCGGCGCGGTCCGGCGCCTCCCGGGGCGGCAGGGCCACGGCCGGCAAGCCCAGCTCCCGCGCCCGCGCCAGCCCCGGCGCCTCCGGCCGATCGCTCGCCACCAGGGCGATCTCGGCCGGCAGCTCGCCGCGGGCGATGGCCCCCTGGAGCGCCAGGAAGTTGCTGCCGCGGCCGGAGAGGAGGATGCCGAGGCGGGCGCCCATTCAGGAGGGGCCGGCGGCGAGCCCTTCGAGCGGCCCCGCCCCTTCGAGGTAGACGACGCCCGCGCCCCCCTCCTGGACGGTGCCGATCGGGAAGGCCCGCTGCCCCGCCTCGCGCAGCCCCCGCAGGACCTCGGCCAGCCCCTCGGGGGCGACGAAGGCCACCATCCCGACCCCCATGTTGAAGACGCGGAACATCTCCTCGCTCCCGATCTCGCCGCGCTCCTGCAAAAAGTGGAAGATCTCCGGCACCTCCCAGCTCCCGAGCCGCACCTCGGCGCGGGTGCCGGCGGGGAGGACCCGCGGCAAGTTGTCGGTCAGCCCGCCGCCGGTGACGTGGGCAAGGGCGTGCAAAGCGGGGTTGCCGAGGAGCGGACGGAGGACCTCTAGGTAGGAGAGGTGCGGCGCCAGGAGCTCCTCGCCGACCGTGCGCCGCCCCGCCGCCCAGGGGGCCCGGTCGCGCAGGCCGAGGCCGACGACCTCGAAGATCACCTGGCGGGCGAGCGAGTAGCCGTTGGTGTGGAGGCCGGCCGAAGGGAGCCCGACCAGCACGTCGCGCGGGCGGACGCGGCTGCCGTCGAGGAGCCGCGGGCGGTCCACCAGGCCGACGACGAACCCCACCAGCTCGTAGTCCCCCGGCTGGTAGAAGCCGGGCATCTCGGCGGTCTCGCCGCCCAGGAGGGCGCAGCCGTTCGCCCGGCAGCCCTCGGCCACGCCCCCCACCAGCTCCGCCAGCCGCTCGGGCTCGAGCGCCCCCGCGCCCACGTAGTCGAGGAAGAAGAGCGGCAGCGCACCTTGCACCAGGACGTCGTTGACGCAGTGATTGACCAGGTCGCACCCGACCGTCGAGTAGTCGCCGGCGAGCCGCGCCACCGCCAGCTTGGTGCCGACGCCGTCGGCCGAAGCCACCAGCACCGGCTCCGCCATCCCCGCGAGGTCGGGGCGGAAGAGGCCGCCGAAGCTGCCGATCTCGGAGAGGACGCCGGGCGTGAAGGTGGCGCGGGCGAGCTGCTTGACGCGCGCCAGCCCGCGCTCCTGGGCGTCGATGTCGACGCCGGCCGACTTGTAGGCGCTGGAGCGGGGGGACTGGGGCATCGCGGCGCGGTTGGCTGGCGATGATACCGGACGGACTCCACGCCGGACAGGCCGTGCCGGCGCTCGCGACGTCCTAGAGACACGTCCGCCCCCGGCGCCGGACGGGCCGCCGAGGGCGGGAGGAGAGGCCGGGCCGCTTAGTTCAGCGGGCAGCCCAGGTTGTTGTCACGGTCGAGCGCCGAGGCGAGGCCGAGCACGGTGTCCCGGTCGCCGCTCGCCAGGGCGGCGTTGACGTCGCCGATCACCGAGGCCGTCGTCCGCGGGTAGTCGACGCCGGGGTGGGCGCTGTCGAGGAGCGCCGCCACGGCCGCGCGCAGCAGGTTGTCGGCCGCCCCTTCGAGCGTCGAGCCCCCCTGGAACGACAGCGCCTGGTGGAGAGTGGCCGAGGCGAGGGTCGGGTAGTTGCTCGCCTGGCCGAACACGCTCTGCACCGTCTGGCTCGTGGAGTAACCCGTCGGCGGCCAGGAGTCCTCGTGGTTCTTCCAGTAGCCGGGAGTGCACCCCTCGCCGCCGGGCGGCGGTGGCGACGGTGCGTAGTAGTGGCTCGGGTCGTCGTCGGCGACCGCGGCGCCGCAGGGCGGGGTACCGCGGGCGGCGCCGACGTTCCGGTACTGGCCGGCCACGGCCACGCCGTTGCCGATGCAGGTCATCGACTCGCCCGGCTGCAGCGTCGTCTTCGGGCAGGAGACCGCCACGCCCTGGTCGTCGCTCACCGCGACGCCGGTGAGCGCCACGTCGCCGGTGTTGGCAACGACGTAGCTCCACAGGACCGGAGCGCCGACCGCGATCGTCGGGCCCGGGGCCGAGTTGGCGTCCTGGCCGTTGGTCGACTTGACGATCCGGATCGCGGCGTGGTGCTGGCCGAAGTAGTGGCTGGGATCGCTCGCCGTCAGGTCGGTGCCGGTCGGGGTCTTCCCCGTCACCGTACCGAGGTTGCGGTACTGGCAGGACTGCGCCACGCCGTGGCCAGTGCAGGTCATCGACTCGCCCGGCTGGAGCGTCGTCTTCGGGCAGGAGACGGCCACGCCCTGGTCATCGGTCACGCTGAGGTTGCCGAGCGTGACGCCGCCGGTGTTGGTCACCAGATACTGCCAGGTCACCGGCGAGCCGACCGCGATCGAAGGCCCCGGCGCCTGGTCGGCGTCCTGGCCGTTGGTCAGCTTCTCGATTTTGATCCCGGGGTCGGGCGGACCTTCGCCGAAGTAGTGGCTCGGGTCGTCGTCGGCGACCGCCGGGCCGCAGGGCGGGTTGCCGCGCGCCGTGCCGACGTTCCGGTACTGGCCGAGCTTGGCGATGCCGTTGGCCGTGCAGGTCATCGACTCGCCCGGCTGCAGCTCGGTCTTCGGGCAGGAGACAGCGACCCCCGGGTCGTCGTCGCTCACCCGGACGTCGGTCAGCCGCACGGCGCCGCTGTTGGTCACGGCGTAAGTCCAGGCGACCGGCTTCCCCACTTCGATCTTCGGGCCTTGGGCGTCGTTGGCGTCCTGGCCGTTGGTCGACTTGACGATGGCGATCGACGCCTGCTGCGTGCCGACGTAGTGGCTGGGGTCGTCGTCGCTGACCTCCTCCCCCTCGGCCGTCCTGCCGATCGCGGTGCCGACGTTGCGGTACTGACAGGCGGCGGCGACGCCGTGCCCGACGCAGGTCATCGACTCGCCCGGCGCGAGCGCCGTCTCGGGGCAGCTCACGGCCACCCCCTTGTCGTCGGTGACGGTGATCTCGGCGAGCGCCACGCCGCCGGTGTTCGTCACCTCGTACTCCCAGGTCACCGCGCCGCCCACCGCGATCGACGGGCCGGGCGCCGTGTCGGCGTCGTCGCCGTTGGTGTACTTCTTGATGCGGATGCGCGGCCCCTCCGGCACCACGATGGGCAGACAGGTGGCCCGCAGGCTCAAGGCGTAGCGGTTCTCGGCGCTGTAGTCGACGCCGATGTAGGACTCCGTCTCGGTCACCAGGTCGAGCCAGCCGAAGGACGGGGCGAGGCCGAGATCGGCGACCGCGATCTTGGCGACGGGCAGCGCCAGGAGCACGCGCTCCTCGACGCGCTGCCCCGGCTCGTCGTAGACGCTGGCCTCGACGGCCAGCTGGTCGGCCGCCAAGAGCGGCTCCGCCGGCGACGGCTGGATCTGCCGCGGCGTCCAGACGACCAGCTGCGTGCCGCCGTCGAAGGCACCCCCCGAGAGGAAGCGGAGAGCGTGGCGCCGGCACAGGCCGCTGCCGCACTCCTTGGCCGGGTCGATGTCGACCAGATTGTCGCCCTGCGCGAAATCCTGCGGCACGTCGACGGCGAAGAAGTCCCCCCAGAGCGCGTCGGGGCGGTCCCCCTGCGTGCGCAGGACGACGTAGCCCACGGCGCGGTCGTTCGCCACCGAGCTGCCGTAGTAGAGGCCGTCGGCGGGCGAGGCCTGCCCCGCCAGCGCGGCCTGGATGTGCGCGAGCTCGGCGGCGCCGGGGTCGGCGCCGGGAAAGTCGCCGAGCAGCCAATCGCGCAAGTTGAATGTCTTGACCTCGTCGGCCTGGAAGCGGAGCGTCGTCTCCCAGACCGGTAGGCCCCAGTTGGTGTGGAGCGTGATCGACACGTCCACCGGCCGGTCGAGGGCGTTGCCGACGCCGAGCAGCGTCGTGATGCCGGGGCCGGCCGTGTCGACTTCGAAATACGGGAGCAGCAGGTCCGAGGTGGGTTGCGGCGCCGCGGCGAAGCCCGCGGCCGGCAGCAGCCCGCCCAGGAGCAGCAGACAGGCGATCGTGAACAGCGACTTGCGTTTCATATTGACCTCCTTGGGTCTGTCGGAGGTGTCGCAGGCCTGCCGTCCATTTCATCGCCGATCGGCAATAGATCGCGGAGGCGCGTGCTACGATCCCGCGCCGTCCAGATCGGAGGTCCCGGTGTCGAACGAGCTGCTCTTCGGGCTCTACGTCTTCGTGCTGGCCGGCTTCCTGGGCTACCAGGTGATCTCCAAGGTGCCGCCGCTGCTGCACACGCCGTTGATGTCCGGCACCAACGCGATCTCCGGCATCTCGCTGGTCGGCTCGCTGGTCGCCGCCGGCGCCGACTACAACACGCTCTCCACGATCCTCGGCTTCGTCGCCGTCACCTGCGCCACGATCAACACGGTCGGCGGGTTCATGATCACCGACCGCATGCTGCGCATGTTCCGCACGCGGCGGCCGGTCCCGCCGGCCAAGTCGCGGTAGGCAGGAGGCGCTCGGCCGCGATGGACTCGTCGCTCATCCCGCTCGCCTACCTCGTCGCCTCGGTCTGCTTCATCCTCGCCCTCCAGGCGCTTTCGTCGCCGAAGCGCGCGCGGCAGGGGAACCTCCTCGGCGCCTTCGGCATGCTGGTGGCGGTCGTCGGCACCCTCCTCGCCACCGAGATCATCCGCTTCGAATGGATCATCGCCGGCCTGATCATCGGCTCCCTCATCGGCGCCTCGATGGCGATCTGGATCCCGATGACCAAGATGCCGGAGCGGATCGCGCTCTCGCACTCCTTCGGCGGCCTGGCGGCGGCGCTCGTCGGCGTCTCCGAGTACGTCCACCGCGGCAGCGGCATCGACCGTTTCACCATGGGCGCCCTGGCGCTCGAAGTCTTCCTGGGCTTCCTCACCTTCACCGGCAGCCTCATGGCCTTCGGCAAGCTGCAAGGGCTGGTGACCGGCCGGCCGGTGACCTACCGTGGCCAGAACGCCTCGAACATCGCGCTCTTCGCCGGCGCGCTCGTCCTGCTCGTTTTGGTGGTGGCCGATCCAAGCCGCGCCGCGCTCTTCTACCTGATGGGGGCGCTCGGTCTCGCGGTCGGGGTGCTGGCGGTCGTGCCGATCGGCGGCGCCGACATGCCGGTCGTCATCTCGCTCCTCAACTCCTACGCCGGTCTCGCCGCGGCGGCGACCGGCTTCGCGCTCAACAACTACGTGCTGATCATCGCCGGCGCGCTCGACGGCACCTCGGGGTTCCTCCTCTCGCTCAAGATGAGCCAGGCGATGAACCGCTCCTTCGCCAACGTCCTCTTCGGCGCCTTCGGCAAGGCGCCCGCCGAGGACGCCGGCGACGCGACAGCCCCCGGCGCCGGGCAGCCGAGCTACAACCTGGCGACGGTCGACGACGCGCTCGGCGTCCTCGAGGCGGCGCAGTCGCTGGTCATCGTGCCGGGGTACGGCATGGCGGTGTCGCAGGCGCAGCACGCCACCCACGAGCTGACGCAGGCGCTCGAGGGGCGCGGCGTCCAGGTGCGCTACGCCGTCCATCCGGTGGCCGGGCGGATGCCCGGGCACATGAACGTGCTCCTCGCCGAGGCCAACGTCCCCTACGACCAGATCTACGACCTCGACCAGATCAACGACGAGTTCGCGCGCACCGACGCGGTGCTGGTCATCGGCGCCAACGACGTCGTCAACCCGGCGGCGCGCGACAACCCGGGAAGCCCGATCTACGGCATGCCGGTCTTCCACGTCGACGAGGCGCAGGCGGTCATCGTGCTCAAGCGGAGCATGAACCCCGGCTTCTCAGGGATCGAGAACGAGCTCTTCGTCCAGCCGAACACGTTGATGGTCCTCGGCGACGCCAAGCAGACGCTGCGCGACTTCAGCTCGGGCCTCAAGGGCACGAAGCGGCTGGCGCACGGGTAGCGGCGCGCCCGCAGTAAGCCCGTACCGCGGTAGAGTAGCCATTGCCGAATGGCTATTCGACGATTGGCATCGATCGCAGCACTCGTCCTGGCGGCCATCTCCACCGCCGCCCTCGCCCAGCCCCAGCGCAACGGCCCGCTGCCCCAGCCGCTGCCGCTCTTTCCGGCGGACAACTGGTGGAACGTGGACGTCTCGGCGGCGCCGGTCGCCGGCAACAGCACCGCCCTGCTCAACACCACAATCGCCTCGAACGTCGGCCTGCACCCCGACTTCGGCGGCGACGCGCCGGACTTCCCGGAGATCTACGGCATGCCGTACGTCTCGGTCTCCGGCAGCCAGCCGCTCCAGCCGATCACCTGGGTCGAGTTCGGCAGCCAGAGCGACCCCGGCGTCCCGGGCCGGCCGGTCGGCTATCCGGTCCCCGAGGAGGCGAAGACGCAGGCCAAGTGGATCGAGGGCGGCTACCCGGGCAACGTCGATCCCGGCGGCGACCGGCACCTGCTGATTGTCGACCGCGACAACCGGCTCCTCTACGAGCTCTACCGGGCCTTCTGGAACGCCGGGCTGGGACGCTGGGAGGCGAGCTCCGGCGCGATCTTCTCGCTCGACGGCAACAACCGCCGCCCCGAGACCTGGACCAGCGCCGACGCCGCCGGGCTCGCCATCCTGCCCGGCTTGGCGCGCTACGACGAGGCCTTCGGCACCGACCCCATCCGCCGCGCCTTTCGCGTCACCGTCCACCCGACGACCGGCTACGTCTACCCCGCCTCGCACGACGCCACGACGGGCGCCAACGCCCTGCCGCTCGGCGCGCGCCTGCGCCTCAAGGCGAACGTCAACCCGACGATCCCCGGCGACGCCACGCCTGCCGAGGCCGCGGCGATCCAGCGCATCGCGCAGGCGATGAAGACCTACGGCCTGGTGGTGGCCGACAACGGCAGCGACCTCTACGTCCAGGGGACCTACGACACGCGCTGGAACAACGACGTGCTGAACCCGGCCTTCGCCTCGCTCCACCGCGACGACTTCGAGGTGATCCAGCTCGGCTGGCGGCCGGTGGTGGGGACCGGCACCGCGAGTCTCGGCTTCCACACCCTCACCCCCTGCCGCGTGCTCGACACCCGCAACCCCTTCGGTCCCTGGGGAGCGCCGGCGCTCTTCCCCGGCTGGCACCGGGTGTTCCAGATGACGGGGCGGTGCGGCATCCCGGCGGCCGCCAAGGCGGTGTCGGTCAACGTGACGGTGGCCGGCGCGACCGCGGGCGGCTACCTCACCTTCTTCCCCGGCAACGCCGACGGCGGCGCGACGAGCACCGTCAACTTCGCCGCCGGCCAGGTCCGCGGCAATAACGCCGTGCTGATGCTCGCCTCGAGCGGCACCGGCACCCTCGCCGTCCACCACAGCTCAGGGGCAAATGGAATGGTCCATCTGATCGTGGACGTGAACGGGTTTTTTCAGTAGCGCCGCAGCGGCAGCTCGCCCGACAGCAGCTTCAGCGTCGTCTCCACCACCTGCGCCAGCGGCCTGGCGTCGGCCACGCCGCGCCCCGCGATCCCGAACGCCGTCCCGTGATCGACCGAAGTGCGCAGGTACGGCAGGCCGAGCGTCCAGTTCGTGGCCAGGCCGAAGGCCGCCGTCTTGACCGCCACCAGCCCCTGGTCGTGGTAGAGCGCCAGCACCCAGTCGAACTCGCCGCCGCGGGCGCGGGCGAAGAGCGAGTCGGCGCTCTCCGGGCCGTGGACGTCGAGCCCGCGCTCCCGCGCCGCCGCCACCGCCGGCGCCAGCTCCCGCTCCTCCTCCGCTCCCAGGAGCCCCCCCTCGCCGGCGTGCGGGTTGAGCCCGGCGAGCGCGATCCGCCCGCCGGCGTGGCGGGCGAGGCAGGCGAGCGCCTCCTCGACCGCCTCGCGCCGCACCCGCGTGAGCGCCGCGGCGAGCGGCAGGTGGACGGTCAGCAGCACGACCTGGAGGTCGGGGGCGAGGAAGGCCATCAGATAGTCGCGGCCGTAGCGCTCGAGGCCGCAGGCTTCGGCCAGGCGCTCGGTGTGGCCGGTGAAGCCGGGGAGGACGTGGCGGGCGATCGACTCCTTGGAGACCGGTGCGGTGACCAGGGCGTCGGCCACGCCGTCGCGCGCCAGCCGCGCGCCGAGGTCGAGCGCGGCGAGGGCGCCGGCGGCGTCGGCGGGGCCGGAGGCGCCGAAGGCGATCGGGCGCGGCGCGCCGACGGGGTCGAGGACGGGGATGCCGCTCACCCGATCCAGCTCTCCTCGCGTGGGAGAACCGCTCAGGTAGAGAAGGCGGTCCCAGGGAGCGGCGGGGAGGACCGGCCGCAGCGCTTCCAACGCGGCGCGCTCGGCGACAAGCAAAGGACGCCAGGATGCGGTGGGCGGCGAGGACTGGAGCAGCTTGAGGAGGATCTCGGGGCCGACGCCCGCCGGGTCGCCTTGCGTGAAGGCCAACCAGCGAGGCCCCCCGCCCAGATCCCTCGCTGCGCTCGGGATGACAGCGGAGGTGCTCAGGAGACGCCCTCCGGCGTCAGCGCGGGAACGGCGACTCGTCGCTGCCCGCCGGCCCGCGCCGAGGGGAGCGGCGTCGCAGCTCCTCCTCCTTGAAGAGGTAGCGGATGGCGTGCTTCTGGATCAGCAGGTTGGGGCCGGAGTTGCGGTTGAGCTTGATCGCGCCCTTGTCGTACCACTCGATCCAGCCGTGCAGCTCCTCGTCGTTCACCAGCACCACCACCATCGGCGTCCGCGCCGCCATGTTCTTGAGGTAGTAGAACTCCTCGGCGTTGGTCTGCTCGGGCGGCGACTGCTTGCGGCGCACGCTGCGCGACGGCAGCTCCTTCTTGAGCTCGTTCATGTCGGGGCGGATCAGCTTGCGGTTGGCCATCAGGCAGCGGGCGACGCCGGCGCGCGCCCCTCCGGGTTCTTGCTGCGGTACTGGTCGTCCTCGTAGGCCAGGCAGCAGAGGAGCCGCCCGCACTGCCCCGAGATCTTCGACGGGTTGAGCGACAGGTTCTGCCGCTTCGCCATCTGGATCGAGATCGGCCGGAAGTCGTGGAGCCAGGTCGAGCAGCAGAGCGTGCGGCCGCAGACGCCGATGCCGCCGACCAGACCCGCCTCGTCGCGCGCCCCGACCTGCACCATCTTGACCCGCGCCGAGAAGCGCGAGGAGATGTCGCGGACGAGCTGGCGGAAGTCGACCCGCTGCTCGGCGGTGAAGTAGAAGGTGGCCTTCTTGCCGCTGAGCGCGAAGTCGACGCGCGAGACCTTCATGTCGAGCCCGAGGGCGCGCACCCGCTCCTGGGCGAAGAGCTTGCCCTGCTGCTCGTGCTGGCGCTGGCGGTCGAAGTCGGCGGTGTCGCCGGCCGAGGCGGGGCGGAGGATCGGCCGCGCGCTCGACTTCTGGCAGGGCTTGAAGACCGGCATCGGCGAGGCCTCGACGACGCCGAAGGCGGGCCCGCCTTCGAGCTCGACGACCACGCGCGCGCCGCGCGCGTAGATCTGTCCGTTGGTGGCGCAGAGGGTCAAGTTCGTCTCTTCACGAAAGCGAACGCCGACGTAGGTGTCTTCGACGGCGGTGGACATCCCTGCGAAGGAGCAACCGGAGCATCCCATGTTGACGACTTCCTTCCTGCGAACGCGCCGATACCGCTCGCGTACCCGATGCACGTTGGGTACCAGCGCGGAGTTTTCCTGGCGGCCGAGGGCCGCGGGCATTGTGGCAGCGGGCTAAGTCCGCGTCAATGCTGGACTTCGGCGATGCGATCGACGACGCGGCGGCCGATGTCGCGGCGGTAGGTCTTGCCCGCCCATTCGACCTGCTGGACGGCGGCGTAGGCGCGGTGGAGCGCCTCGACCAGGTCCGCGCCCAGGGCGCAGACGTCGAGCACGCGGCCGCCGCCGGAGACCAGCCAGCCGTCCTCGTCGAGCGTGGTGCCGGCGTGGAAGATCTCGACCCCAGGCAGCTTCGCCGCTCGCTCGAGGCCGCCGATCGGCTCGCCGGTCACCGGCTTCCCGGGGTAGCCGGGGCTCGCCAGGACGACGCAGGCCGCGGCCTGCGGGCGGAAGCGCAGGCGCGGCGTCTCGAAGCGCCCGGCGGCGGCGGCGGCGAGGATCGGCAGGAGGTCGTCCTCCAGCCGCAGCAGGATCGCCTGCGCCTCCGGGTCGCCGAAGCGGGCGTTGAACTCGAGGACGCGCGGCCCCTCGGCGGTGAGCATCAGGCCGGCGTAGAGGACGCCGACGAAAGGGCGGGCCTCGGCGGCCATGCCGGCGATCGTCGGCCGCAGGACCTTGTCGAGGACCTCGGAGGCGATCTCGGCCGTGAAGAGGCCGGACGGGCTGTGGCACCCCATGCCGCCGGTGTTGGGGCCGGTGTCGCCGTCGCCGATCCGCTTGTAGTCCTTGGCGGTGGCGAGCGGCAGCAGGCGCTCGCCGTCGGCGAGGGCGAGGAAGGAGACCTCCTCGCCCTCGAGGAACTGCTCGACCACGACGCGCTCGCCGCTGGCGCCGAAGCGGCGCTCCTCGAAGAGGGCGGCGAGGGCGTCGTCGAGCTCGTCTTCCGAGGCGCAAACGAAGACCCCCTTGCCCGAGGCCAGGCCGTCGGCCTTGAGCACGATCGGGAGCCCGAGCTCCTGCCGCGCCGCCCGCGCCTCGGCGGCGTCGTGGGCCAGCCGGAAGGGCGCGGTCGGGATGCCGTGCCGCTCCATGAACTGCTTGGCGAAGGCCTTGCTCCCCTCGAGCTCGGCGGCGCGGGCCGAGGGGCCGAAGACGGCGAGCCCGCGGGAGGCCAGCTCGTCGGCGAGCCCGAGCGCCAGCGGCAGCTCCGGCCCCACGACCGTCAGGTCGATCCGCATGTCGCGCGCGAAGTCGGCCAGCCGTACGATCTCCTCGGCGGCGATCGGCACCCGGTCGGCGACGTCCGCGATCCCCGGGTTCCCCGGCGCGCAGTACAGCTCGTCGCATTCCGGGCTCTGCCGCAGCTTCCAGCAGAGCGCGTGCTCGCGGCCCCCGCCGCCGACGACGAGGACTCTCATCCGGCGCTTCCCGCCGCCGCCTGCGCCTCGAGCGCCGCCACCGCCAGCACGTCCACGATGTCTTCGGCGCAGCAGCCGCGCGACAGGTCGTGCACCGGCTTGGCGAGACCCTGCAGCAGCGGCCCGATCGCTCGCGCCCCGGCCAGCCGCTCGGTCAGCTTGTAGGCGATGTTTCCGGAGTCGAGGTCGGGAAAGACCAGCACGTTGGCGTCGCCGCCCAGCGGGCTCCCCGGCGCCTTCCGCCGCGCCACCTCCGGCACCAGCGCCGCGTCGGCCTGGAGCTCGCCGTCGAAGGCGAAGGCGACCCCCCGCTCCCGCAGCAGCTCCACCGCCCGCCGCACCTTCTCGACCCGCGGGTGCGCGGCGCTGCCGTGCGTCGAGAAGGAGAGAAGCGCCACCCGCGGCTCCTCCCCCAGCAGCACCCGGCAGCTCCCCGCCGCCGCCTCGGCGATGTCCGCCAGCGCCGCCGGCGTCGGGTCGGGGACGACGCCGCAGTCGCTGTAGACCAGGGCGCGGCCGTCGGGGAGGACCATGAGGAAGCAGGAGGAGACCACTCGCAGGCCGGGTCGGGGCCCGATGGCGCGCAGGGCCGCGCGCACCGTCTGCGCCGTCGGCGCCACCGCCCCCATCACCGCCCCGCCGGCGCGGCCCGTTGCCACCAGCAGGCAGGCGTAATGGAGCGGATCGCGGACCAGCTCGGGGGCCAATGCGGCCTGATCGCCGAGCCGGCGGGCAAGGTGCTCGGTCAGCTCAGGCAAGAAAGGATCGGCCGCCGGGTCCATCACGTCCCCCGGCACCTCCACCCCTGCCTCCGCCGCCGCCAGCGCCACCCGCTCCGGCGCCCCCACCAGCAGCGGCCGGCAGATCCCCTCCCGCCCCGCCACCGCCGCCGCCCGCACCACCCGCGGGTCCTCCCCCTCTGCCAACACCACCACCGCCCGCGGCCCGCCGCGGGCGCGGGCGCGGAGCCCCGCAAGAGGGCCCGAAACTTCGTTCGGAGCGACGACGGCCTCGAGGGGCATCGTCCGCGACTCTAGCAGCGCGCCTTTGGCGCGCCGGGCCCGTCAGCCGACTGCGAAGGCCTTCTCGGCTTGCTCCGGAACCTGAATGCGGACGAAGAGATGGGCAGGGAAGAGGTAATCCTCGCCAGATTCGTCGATGACCCGAATCAAGCCATGGGCCTCGGCCTCGGAATCTGCTACTGCCCGGTAGACCTTCCGAGGCTCGAGCGAGGCCTCATAACCACCGTGCTCCAGACAGAGGACGAATGCGGGAGGTTGGCGGTGCGGTGCGGAGGCCCTGCGGGCGTGCGACCAGTCGAGGTATTCCGTGGAGTCGTGCTCCGACCAGAACGCACGTTCCTCGTCTTCGTTGGCGAACTGAGGAACCTTCTTCTTAACCATGGCTCCATATTAGCCCCCAGGGGAGGCACTTCCCATGCCGGCAGCCTGCGCCGCCAGCCGTTTGGGGGCGACGAGGCGGTAGCTTGTGGTCACGAGGTCGGCGACCTCCTGCCAGTCGATCCGGCCGCGGTCGAGGCGGAGCGCCACCCAGCCTTTGGGGCCGATGTAGGCGGGCAGGTAGTACCTCTCGGGGTCGTGGGCGACGAGGTCGGCGTTCTCGCCGAGCGGGGCCTTGGCGGTGACGGCGACGATGCCGTCGCCGTGGTGGTCGTCGAGGTAGTAGGCGAAGGTCCTCTTGCGCACCAGGAAGGCGGCGTGCCGGCCCTGGTCCTCGCGCGTCGCCTCCGGGAGGGCGAGGCAGATTCCGGTGAAGCGCGCGAGGCGCGGATCTTCTCGCGTCGTCAGGCCGGGCTCCCCGGGGTCGCCGGCCGGCCGGCCGCGGCCTGCAGCGCCCGGTCGTCGCGCTCCCGCATCAGCCAGTAGGTGATCCCCAGGGCCAGGGTGACCGCGGCCAGCCCGAGGAGCTGGTCGGGGCTCAGCTCGCGGACGTCGAAGATGATGAGCTTGCGCGCGAGGGCCAAGAGGGCGATGAGCAGCACGACCTTCGTCTGGATGATGCTCTCTTCTTTCGCCACAACGTACTGCAGGGTGTGGTTGAACTCCAGCGCGATGAGCAGCGTCATGATCTCGCCGAAGATCGACTGGAAGACCTTGTGGTCGAGCGGGTCGAGGGCGCCGAACACCAGGCTGGCGATGACGCCGACCGACAGGCGATACAAGGCGACGAGGACGATCCCGCTGATGAGGACCGTGAGGACGAACGCGACCAGACTCTCGAAGCGCTGGTAGTAGGTGGAAATGTCCCAGCGGCGCCGCAGGTGCCGCCAACGCTCGGACGTGTGCATCGGATGCCCTCCGTGCCCTGCCCGCGGCTAGCGTAGCAGGAAGGTTCCCGCCCTCAGGCGTGACTTTTGCTTAGTTCAATATCGCTGTCTTCGCTGCTTCTCCTGATCCCTTATGCCCTGCTTCTCTTCCTCGCCGGCGCCGCTGCGCTGCCGTTCGCCTCCCAGGGGGGAGGGTCCGGGCGACCTCCATCCTTGTGTGGCGCTTTTTTCACGAACGACTCGCGACCTGAGGAGGATTCGGAATGAAGCGGCTAACGATCGCTCTCTGTCTGCTGATGGTCGTCCCCTCGCTCGCCCGCGCGGAGGCCTCGTTCACGCTGAGCGGGGCCCCGCTCCAGTGCTCTCCCGCCAACACCAAGAACCACGAGTTCGCGCCCGCCGGGCAGCTTCCGCGCTCGGCCGGCGACCACCTGTTCTTCGACGCCGAAGCGCTCGCCGGCCAGGCCGACGTCGAGCTGCGCTACTTCCTCGACGGGCAGCGCCACCTGACCGAGGTGCTGCCGCTCAAGTCCCTCCAGCCCCCCGCCAAGCCGGCCGACGCGCTGAACCCGCGGACGGTCGTCGAGCTCCTCGCCATGCGTCCCGCGGAGCGCAAGCTCCTGGCCGCGATCGGCCGCGCCGCGCCCGACCGCGTCCGCGTCGAGGTCTGGCAGGACGGCTCGCTCCAGCGCAGCGTCTCCTTCGCCGAGCTCGAGCAGGAGAGCCGGACGCTGCTCGCGGCGCCCTTCCGCCCCGAGGTCATCAAGTCGCAGGTCGCGGGGCAAGGGAAGCGGGACCTGCCGAAGATCAAGATCAGGGCACTGACCAGCGCCGACAAGACGTTCGTCGCCGAAGCCACCTGCGAAGAGACCTGCCAGATGCAGCGCGACCAGTGCTACGCCACCTACTGCGAGGGCATGGACTGGTGCGAGCAGTGCGAGATCGAGTACCAGGACTGCCTGGAGAGCTGCGACCCGCCGCCCCCGCCGCCCCCCTGCGAAGGACCGACGGTGAGCTACTGGGCGACCGGCTGGTACTACCTCGGCAGCAACGTCTACTGGTGGGACCAGATCTGCTATCCCGACCAGATCTGGTACTGGTACGACGGCCTCTGGCACGTCCGGGTCGAGCACGTCTACCGCCGCGATGTCTACCGGCGGACGACGCAGTGCGACGGCAGCTACAGCGACGAGCTGTGGGGCTACGAGTACCTGTTCTTCTCCTGCTACGACTGGACGTCCAGCTCCTGCTACGACCCCTGGTACCCCTGGAACACCTGCTACTGACGCCCCGACCGCGCGGGGCCGGCGCCGTGCCGGCCCCGCCTTTCTCTATTGCGCCGCGGGCACCTCGAAGGTCAGCGAGGCCCAGAAGCTCTCCCAGTCGGCGTCCTTGCCCGCCGGGGCCTCGACCATGTGGACGGCCTTGACCAGCCAGAAGCCGGGGCCGGGCAGGGAGAGGACGAGGCGCCCGTCGGCGTCGGTGCGGCCGGAGACCGGGGCCGCGCCCGCCGGCGTCCGCGCCTCGACGCGCGCGCCGGCCAGCGGCTTTCCCTGGTAGAGGAGCAGCAGCGGCAGCGGGCCGCCACCGGCGAGCGTGTAGGGATCGGCGAGCGGCACGAGCTCCAGCTCCAGGCCCAACCGGCGGTCGTGCCCTCCCTGCCCGGCCTCCTTCTTCCCCACCTGGAGCAGCGCCTTGGCGCAGCGCGAGTAGATCTCGCGCGCCGTCTTGGCGCTCTCGCCGCGCTCCTTGCGCAGCGCGCTCACCCGCTCGAGCCCCTGCTCGGCGAGGTGCTGCTCGAAGCGGTCGCCTTCCAGCGTCAGCCGCGCGTGGTTGCTGTCGTAGACCAGCAGGTGGAGGCCCGGCTCGGCCGCGACCACGAAGCCGGCCGGGTCCATCCGGGGGAGGCCTAAGACCTCGGCTTCCCCCGCCGGTCCGACCAGTACGAAGCGCTCGATGCGCTCCGGCCAGCGCGGCACCGCCTCGCCGGGGAAGGTGTCGCCGACACGCAGGCGGACGGCGATCTTCTCCCCCGGCGCCGGCCGGAAGAGCGACGGCTCGATCCAGAAGTCGTGCGCCGCGGCGCCGCCCGCCGGAGCGAGCAGCCACGCCGCGGCGACGACGGCGAGCCGGAGGCGTCCCATTGCCTGCAAGCTCGCCGATCCTACGGCTTACGGGAAGATCCCGTTCGGGCCGTTCGGCGAGCCCGGCAGCGGCGCCCGCAGGTAGGGGAAGACGCTGTCGAACTGGCTGGCGTCCTGGAGCGTGCCGTCGGTGAACGGCAGGTTCCCCGCCGGCGCGTCAGCGGCGACGCAGCCGAAGGCGCCGGGGAAGGCGTGGCAGAGGACCCCCATCGCCACCCGCAGCTCGATGTCGACGACGTCGTCCCCCGGCCGGCGGCCGTTGGGGAAGCCGGCGTTGTCGCCGCCCAGGGCGCCGAGGTTGTTCTGGCTCGCCGCCGGCACCGCGGCGATCGAGGTGTTCAAGCGCAGCAGCTCGTGCGGCTGGCCGTCGGAGAGGAGGTTCAAGCCGGTGATGCCGGTGGCGAAGGCGGCCACCAGGTCGAGGCGCGGGAAGTTGTTCGGCGCCGGCGTGCCGAAGAGGATCTCCAGCAGCTCCGGCAGCGTCGGGTTGGTGACGTAGGTGGCGACGGCCGCGTCACCCTCGGGGGTGACGGCGTTGAACAGGTTCTTGTCCTTGAGGCCGATCACCAGCTCGTTGACCAGCGGCATGCCGAGGCGGGAGACCTGCACCAGGTCGCCGCCGACGTCGGCCGGGCGGTTGAAGCTCGGGTTGTTCTTGAGCGACCGCTGACGCGGCAGGTGCGCCGTCGTCCAGCCGCCGATGACCGGGTTGCCGGCGCTGGTGAGGCAGGACGCCGGCACCTCGAGGACGAACGAGGTGACGTTCTTGTACTCGGTGGCGCTGGGCTCGGCGTCGCGCGGCCCCAGCGGGTCCGCGATGTTGACCAGGTCGAAGACCTCGCCCAGGTTGACGGCGAACGACTCCTTGCGCTGGCCGACGAAGACCTTGCCGGCGGTGCCGCAGCCCGGGATGTCGATCGAGCGGATGAACTGCTGGGCGTACCCCGCGTAATCGGCGATCGACTTCTGGCCGATGTTGTCGGTCGGCTTGCCGAAGCGGCCGCTGTGGGTCTCGGAGTCGGTGACGAGGTCCCAGTGCGTGCCGTTGGTGATCCGGCCGCGCGCCACGCCGAGGGTGCAGCTCTCGGCGACGTTGAGGGTGGCGTCGCGGTTGCCCGGGCCGCCGGAGATGCCGCCGATGTTGATCAGCGGCACCGAGACGTCGACGCCGCCGACCGGGATCTGGATGTCGGCCAGCGCCTGCACGCAGCGGAACTGGAAGCTGACGTCCTCGACGCCGTCGCCGGTGTTGTCGACGTGGACGCGGTAGCGGGCATCCGGGTCGAGCGCGAAGTAGTTGGGCCCGCCGTAGGCGTCCTGCAAGGGCACGTAGTTGGCGACCAGGGTGACGAAGCCGCTCCGCCCGGCCTCGTAGCTCCTGAACATGTAGAAGTCGGTGCCGTCCACCTTCGGCATCTCGGTGATCCCCGGGGCCTCGCGGTGGCTGGAAGCGGCGGCCGGCAGGGCCGCGGCGGCCAGCGCGCAGAGCAGGGCGAGGCAGATGTTGACTCGACGCATTTGAGTTTCTCCTCCCTTGGACGTTTTGAGTGAAGCGCCTCGATACAAACTGCCCTACGTGGAAGGGGGAGGATTTGGATTGCAGGGGGGTCTAGAGAAACGCGAGCGCGGCGAGCGACGGCGCGGGCGGCGCGAAGGCTGCCACCCGCTCCCACGAGCGGCCGCCGTCGCCGGAGCGGTGGACGCCGCGCTCGTCCGCGGCCCACAGCTCGCCGGCGGCGGCCCCGGCGGCGAGCCGCGGGGCGATCGTCGCCGGCGGGTCGGGCCAGCCGGCGACGACGCGCTGCCAGCGCCCGCCGCCCGCACGCCGGTAGAGGCGCCCGTCGGCGCGGCCGGCCATGTACGCCGAGTACGGGCCCGAGGCCGCCGACACCACCACCACCTCCGGATCGCCGGGGTCGACGGCGACGCTCACCAGGTAGCCGACGTCGAGACCCTCCTCCGGCGAGGCCCACGTCGCGCCGCCGTCGCGGCTCTCGAAGTAGCCGTCGCCGGCGGCCGAGCGCAGCCACTCCGGCCGCTCGGGGTGGATCGCCAGCTGGTGCGTGTCGTAGGGCCCGCCGGGCACGCGGTCCCGCCAGCTGCGTCCACCGTCCGCGCTCGTCACCAGCGCCCCGGCCTCGATCGCCACCCACAGGCGGCCGGCGTCGGCAGGGTGGCAGCCGATCCAGCGCACGTGGTGGGTCTCGGGACGGGGCGGGAACGACCATTCGCCGGCGGACGGCAGGGCGAGCAGCGCATCCTCGCGCGACCAGCTCGCCCCGCCGTCGTCCGAGCGCCAGAGCACGCTCGGCTCGGTCCCCGCGAAGACGAGGCCGCGCCGGGCCGGGCTCGCGGCGATGGCGGTGACGTCCTCGCCGTCGAGCCCCGAGGGCTGCCAGGACACACCGCCGTCGTCGCTGCGCAGCACGCCGGCACCGGTGCCGCACCAGGCGCGGCCCGGAGCGTACGGATCGGCCGCCAGGCAGGCGGCTCGCGCCGCGAGCTGCGCGCCGGCCTTCGCCGTGCCCCGCTCGGGATCCACCACGAGCACCGTGCGGCGGGTGGCCACCAGGAGCGACATGGCGGGCGCCGGGCTGCGAGAAACGTACCAGCGGCGGCGTGCCGATCATTCTTCGACGAAGCCATTCCCCGCGCACTTGTGGCACGTACCCTTTCCGCTGCCATAACAATAAGCGCACTGCTGCCACGTACCCTCGGAGTCGTGGTCTCCGCCTTTTCCTTTGCAGTAATAGCAGTCGACTTTGCCGGTGCCACTACAATTCCAGCATTGCGTGCGTGCCATTGGAGCCTCCTCTTGGGTTCGAGGATGGGAACGAAGAATCACAGGGCTTTCCCTCACCCTGGCCGAGGCACGGTGCGCTCTTGACTCGCAACTCAGACATAAGGAGTCAGACTCGTAGCGTGGCGTGAAGCCGGCTCGGTCGCTTCGAGCCGACGAGCTTCCCGAGCCCGACGAGTGGCGCGAGCGCAAGCTCGCCCGCGCCGCGGTCGCCCGCGAAAGGCCGCCGCTCGGCACCATCTGCTGCCGCATGCGGGGCTACCGCAATCTGGTCCCGGACCTCCGCATCTCAGGCCGCTGGCTCCAGCGCGCCGGCTTCGACCGCGGGCAGCACTACGAGATCGAGGTCCGGCCGGGCGGCCCGGCGCTTCTCCTACCTTCTAGCTGTTTAGGCGACCTCAACGATCCGTCCGACCGCCCGCCCAATCGCCGGGCCGAGGCGCCGTCCCCCGGGCGCTCGGAACCCACCGCCGTCTAAGCGAACGCCGGGCTAAGTCTTAACCCGGCTCAGCGCAAACCGCGATCATGGCGCTCAGACGTCGCATTTGCGCTCTATCGCCTCTCCTTGCTAACTTACACAACTTACCGGGGAGTCTCTAGGGGGATCGGACTGCGGCCCAAGATGGCCAAAGGAGAATGATGAGACATTTGATAAGCATCCTAAGGAGCTTGAGCCTTATTCTTCTGGTACTGGCAGGCTGCCAGACGATGGGACCTGGTGCGGCTCCACCGACCTTAGCTGTCTGGGGAGTCGGACCAGACGGTCGTGTGTACAGGTGGAATGGGAGCAGCTGGTCTGAGCCAAACCCCGATGCAAGACTGAAGCAGGTTTCTGTGAGTAAACAAGGGGGGCCCGTGTGGGGATTGGGGCCGGATGGGCGGGTCTATCGGTGGAACGGCAACTCATGGGACGAACCAAATGCTGGGGCCAGGCTAGATCAGATATCGAACTTGAACGGGAATGACCTGTGGGGTATTGGATCCGAAGGTCGTATTTTTCAGTGGGTCAGTGGAGGCTCCAGCTGGCTGCCATTCACTCCCTCGATACATCTGAAACAGATTTCGGTAGGCAAGTACGACAATATCTGGGGTCTTACGTCTGATGACCATGTCCTGAAATTCAATATCAATACCAATGAATGGGATGAGCCGAACCCTGATGCGAGGTTATATCAGATCGATGCATGGACGGTTGAAGGCGCCTGGGGGATCGGGAACCCGAGCAATCTCCGCGTCTTCAAAACGGCGAATGGTGACCACTGGGATGAGCCCAATCCTAATGCAGGTTTGTATCAAGTGTCAGGTGTGGACGACCTTAATGCATGGGGTGTGGGCGCCAATAACCGGGTTTTCCGAACTAAGAACGGTGGCGAGTCGTGGGAAGAGCCTAACCCTGCTGCTGGACTATCACAGGTTTCAATGGGTTATGAGCCGTGATCCTGTGGGACGTGGGACAGCCCATAAGTCGCTCGTCACGCTGGAGGGGCACTAAGGCGAGGCTTGGGGGCGCGGGAAGAAGCTCGGGGCTGATCAGAGAAGCTCTCTGAGCTGTTCGGCAGTCAAGCCAGCAGCGTCGAGGATGGCCGCCAGCATGCCGGTATCGAGGCTCGAATGTGCGGGAACGACGACCTGGGCGAAAGGCTCGTCACGGCGGAGCACCATGTGGCTGCCCTTCTGTCGCTTCAAGTAAAAGCCGGCCCCGCTCGAGCGCACGACGAACCTGCTGCCCCGAGAGACCCCGGGAAGCTTGCTCAACGCGCCGAGACCTCGATCTCGACCGTCTCGCGTCCCTCCTCGACGGGGACCGGAAGGCCGTCTTCGAGCAGCGCTTCGATGTAGACCTCGACCGCCTCGCGGATGTTCCCGAGCGCCTCTTGCCTGCTGTTGCCTTGGCTTACACAGCCCGGCAGGGCAGGGCAGATGGCGACGAACCCACCCTCTCGCCCTTCCTCCAGGATCACGGTATAGCGCAAGTTTCGCTCCTTGCTCGCTCCGTCATCGAAGGCGATCCTCTCCTTCCAGCGCGCCCGCCCAGTCTCCAAGGCCCTGCTTCGCCAGCGCGAGGTCCTCTCCCTCCCCGGTCGTCGCGAGGCGCTGAAGGTCCCACCGGCTCGGGTCCGGGCGCCGGACGACGATCAGCCCGACCCGCTCGCCGGGCCGAAGCGCAAGGGGCTCCGTCGGCTTAAGTAGACCCTCCTCATACCTGGCTTCCACGAGTCGCATGACGCGATGCTAGCACCACGATCCGCGCCTTCCGCCCCCAAACTGACCAGCTCCCGAGCCCGACGAGCGGCGCGAGCGCATCTGCTGCCGCAGCCGCGGCTACCGCAACCTGGTCCCGGGACCCGCATCTCAGGCCGCTGGCTCCAGCGCGTCGGCTTCGACCGCGGGCAGCGTTACGAGATCGAGGACCGAGCTGGGCGGCTTACCATTCGAGCGGTACAGCAGCCGAGGCGCTGGCGCGGAAGCCGAGAAGGAACGCACGTTCAAGAGCGCGAGCATCCGGCGCGCGCTGCGAGCTTATCTCTGAGGTGGAGGACTGGCTTAGTCATTTGCCGCGGTAGCTTTCTACGGATTCGACAACCGCAGGCCTAAGCACAACCCAAGACAGCCTAATCGGGACGGACAGCTCAGCGAGTTGACCCCTAATCGTTAGCCGAGCGCCACTATCAAGCAGCGCGATAAGGGCAGTCGCCTCAACCTCAGCAAAGACGCCTACACCATCGCCTTCCTCTGCCTCGCCATAGACTTCGACGAAGCCAGGTCTCTTATCGCGGATGTGTTTAACGATGATCGGCCAGCTTACCTCCCCTCCAATAAATCCTTTGGCCGCCGTTGCTTTGAGCGCCAGCGGCACTCGTTCTACCTGTCGACTTATTTCTCGCGGAGTGAGTGGTCCGCTTTGTATTGCCGACGGTTTCTCTGTCGGTAGAAGCGTGGCCGGCCCCCTGCGGCCCCCTGAAACCTCCGCTGGCTCTAGAAATGTCGTTAGCGACGGCATAAAGTCGTGAATCGTTCCCTCGACCGCGATCTCCGTCCCCTCGGCATAGTTCTTCAAGCCCGCGAACAGCGGAACGGTCGCAAAGAACGCTTCACGGAAACTGCTAGGTTCATCTGCTATCAATTGAAGAGACGCCTCGCCATCTTCCTCGCGCACCCCCGCCAGTTTGCCTTTCCAGTGCACCTGTAGTCCGACGAGATCATCGGCCGCTCCCTGACGCATCCCTAGTGGCAGCGAGTTGAAATACCGCTTCAGTTCCTGTGGCGATGATCTGAGCCATTTGATGCCCTGCTCATCCACCGCGAACCGAAGTTTTGGCAGCTCTGCAGGTAACTGCGGCAAGGCCGCTGGCGCTCTCGCAGCCGCCGCGCCAATCAGTATGCTTGTTCGGGGCTGGCTGCGCTCAACTGTGAACCAGAGCCATGTAAGACCAAAACCGGCGATAACGACTGGCGCCCACTTAGCAAGTGCATCAAGAGTCTCTGGACTCATTTCGCTGACCTGTTCGGCTATGACCCGGCCAGCGAATTCAGCATCCTGGGCGCGCTGGAACAGCCAGAAGACGGCCCTGCGCACGCCCGGACAGTGAGCAAGGCGAGCCATCCCGCCAACGTTAGGGTTGAGCCATCTCCGCAGACGGGGACGCTCTGGTGATGGCGCCGCGGTGCCGTCGCCAGTCGGATACTGCGGGGGCATGCACCGAAGTCTAGGTGCCAGCGACCTGATGAGTCAAGTAGCTGAAAACTGACAGAAAGGGGGGGAGGGAGGGCGGGGAGGGGGGAGGGGGAGGGGGAGCCTAGTGGGCTGAGCCAACTATGTCGTTGCCCTGCTTTTCGTCCAGGGCGCATACAGTATTTGGACGGCTTTGGCCATGACCGAACAACTCGGTTTTGTGGATACTCCGACAAGTGGGCACCCGGCATAGGTACCGGTCTTTGGAAAGCCTGTCATTACCACAACTGGGCCGACTGGGAAGAGCAGCGTTGGCCCGGCGTCTGGCGTCAAGGTCTCGCCGGAAGCGCGGGAAGTGCCAGCAATGAGTCACGTTCCGCAGAACAAGCCCTTGCTGTCATACCAAGCTCCATCCTCTCCAGTGCTGGCGAGTAGCGCTCAGGTCGACTGCCAAATAAGATAAGGTATTCGACTTCGGCGCCGTCGCCCTCTGGAAGACGGTCCTCCACGCTGTGCCAGCCGTAGGCGCGGCGGTTCCAGGCCTCAACCGCTCCTTCCTTACTGCCCGCGAGCGGGCCAACTGCGCCGCAGGACGGACAGAATCGGGATTGGCCTGCGTCACCCCTGCCCATGGGGACCGCTGCATCAGTCCCGCAGAACGGGCATGGCAAGAAGGATGCGGTGGTCGTGGGTTCGCTCATGGCCTGTGAAGTTTACTGTCTGGCCAGCGCAAGAAGCCTCGTCCTCCGCACCGCCCCGCAGTCCCAGTGCCACGTCGGCCCCGGGTAGGGCACCTCCAGGTGCATCCACCAGCCCTTCTCCTTGGGCCACAAGCCCCGCTGCGCCTGCCTGCGCCGCCGGTTGTTCGCGGCCAGGGCAGCGGCATGTCCGAGCAGTCGTCCGGCCAGTCGTTCGGCACTCTCAAGGGAATCCCGAGGGTCTCTCGCAGAAGGCCAGGATGGCGACGGTCGGCTCCAGCGTCGCGGCCTTCGGCAGCCACAACCCCTGCCGGCTCCGCGCGACCATCTCGATCTGGATCTGGGCGTGGACGTTGGCGGTGTTGTTCCTGCCCGGCCGCAGCGTGGAGGCCTGCACGTTGAGCGGCCGGCACTGGACGATCTGGTGCTCGCCGGCGATGAAGTGGGGGGCGGCGTTCTGCTGGCGGAGCGTGCGCCAGCCGCCTCCACGGTGTCGCCTTCGGTCGTGTGGAGGACGCCGATCAGGGTGCGGCTGGTCAGGAGCCAGCGCAACTCGGCCATCGCGTCAGGCCCCCAGGAGCTTCGGCAGGTACTCGGTCAGGGCCGGGAGGTAGACGGACGCCTTGGCCAACAGCGCCTCGAACTTGAAGATCAGGTCGAGGAGCCGCTCGAGCTGGTCGAGGTCGAGGCGGGCGCCCTGTTCCGCGCGGAGGTAGTGGACGGTGAGCTTGCCCACCGCCTGCTCGACGGCCTCTTTCAAGCCGGCGGCGCCGTGGATGCGGTAGTCGGTCAGGGCGGCGCGGAGGGTCTGCAGGATGTCGAGGCTGACCTGGCGGAGCGCGGGGTCGAGCTCGGCGCTGGCGGTGAAGGCGAAGAGGGCGTTGAGCCGGGCCTCGACCTCGGCCAGGATCGTCGGTCGCCAGGGCGGTCTCGGGGAACTCCTCGGCGATTCGCGCGCCGCAGAACTCGACGGACTACAGACGGCCTCGCCGAGAGCCTCCTGGAACGGGGGGTAGCGGCGAGAGTCCTGGTCGAGGCGGGCGCCGAGGAGGGCTTTCCTGGCCGCGGGGAAGTGGCGGAGGTGGCGCTGGAGGTCGACGCCCGGGATCAGCGGATCGCGGCCTCGGACTCGGCGAAGAGGTCGTCGACCGCGAGGAGCCGGCGGCGGAGGGCGAGGTCGTCGTCCGGCTGGAGCTCGAAGACCTCGGCGAGGACCTGGCGGATGGGGCGCCCCTCGCGGCTCGCGTCGCGCAGGGCGAGGAGGATGCGGTGGAGGCGGAGGGCGGCGTTCGTCGTGCGGTCCATGGGGAGACCTCCTCAGCCCTCGCCGCTGAGGCATGCGGCGAGGCGGGCTTGGAGGGCGACGTGGGCGCCGGCGCGGGCCATCACCCGGCCTCCGAGCGGCGGGCCGCCTGGGCCGCGTCGACCATCTCGTCGATCGCTCGGGCGGCGGCGCCGAGCCGGACGACGAGCCGGCCCGCGCCGCGGGCGAGCTGGCGGTCGGTCTGGAGGAGCTTCCGGTCGGAGGCCTGGCGGCCGAGCGCGGAGAGGAAGCGCTCGAGGTAGCGGAGGTCGGCGGCGGCGGCGCGCAGCGCGGTCTCCATCTGCGTCACCTCGCCGGGCGGCTCCAAGGCCGGCAGGGACGCGGCGAACTCGGCCAAGCTCGCCAAGAGACTGCCCAAACTGTGCTGCAGCGGGGTGTAGGGGAACAGGGCCGCGAAGGTCTCGCGGAACGCCACTGGCAGCGGGCGGCTCTTGCTTCGGGGCGGGCATTCGAGAACCTCCATTCGTTCGACGCGCCGTGTTGTGAGAGAGCGGTGCGCCGCCGGCGGAGGTCAGATCTCCGCCGGCGGCCGTTGTGTTCCGCGATCAAGCCCCCGAATCGGGGGTCGGCTCCTGGGAGGCGGGAGCCGGCGTCGGAGCGGGGGGCGTGGTCTCCTCCTTCTTCGGGCCGGGTAGGGCGTGGGGCTGGACGCCGAACTCGTGGAGCAGGAGGGCGCGCTTGCCGTAGTGGCCCTTCAGCACGAAGACCACGCGGCCATGGAGCTCGGCCGCGCGGGCCTCCGCCTGCGTGCGCTTCCGGCTGGTTTCTCGCAGGCGGGCCTCATGCTGATCGCCCCGGTCGATGAGGGCGTCGATCTCCAGGACCAGCGCGGCGAGCTCGGCTTGGTCCTCCCGGAGCAGAGGGATCTCTTCCAGGCGGGGCTTGATGCCCTCCGCGAGGGTCCTCCAGGTCTTGAGCTTCTCTCCCAAGTTCTCTGGCACGGGAAAACTCCTTGTCTGAGTCGGAAGTTGGTGGAGAGTGGGCGCGGAGACCGACTCCGCGCGGCGGGAATTCGTCTGGGAGGCGCTGGAGATACATCTCCGGAGGCTGGAGATCGATCTCCGGTGCCTGGGAATCGATCTTCCGGGGTTGGAGATCGATTCCAAGGGCTTGGAGATCGATTCCCAACGGCTCGGAATCCATCTCCAAGGCCTGGAGATATATCTCCGGGGCTTGGAGACGCATCTTGAGCGGCTGGAGATTGATTCCCGAGCCTTGGGAAAACATCTCCAGGCCTCCGCGGAGCATCTACGCCACCTTCTCCAGGCCCGCCGCGAGCTCCAGCTCCTCCTTCGTCAGCCCGCGGGCGGTCTTGGCGGTGGTGAGGGTGAGGGTGACGACGCCGCCGGCGATCTGGACGGCGCTGACGCGCCATTCCGGCAGGCCGGCGAGGAGCACCTGGATGCGTTCGGCCTTCAGGTGTTCGGTGACGGGGGTCGGGGGTCGTTTCTGGGGCTTGGCCATGTCACGTCTCCTGTGAACCGGGACCGGGCGGAATGCCCGGGCCGGAAGTCGAATCGGCGAGCTTGTGGACTTGGGTGAAGAGGACGCGCGCCCGTTCGCCGAGGGCGAGGGCTTCTTCGGTGCGGCCCTGCTCGCGGCGGAGCTCGGAGAGGAGGCGGCAGAGGTGGCGTTGACGGCGAGGTCGGTCGCCAGGTCGAGGCGGGCCTGGGCTTGCTGGAACGCCCAGTCGGCGCCCGTCAGGTCCTGGCGGTGCCGCCGCGCGTTGCCGACGAGCGCCCAGGCTTGGCTGGTCAGCTCGGCGAGCAGCGTCACCGGCACGCGCGCGACGTCGAGTTTCCCCACCATCGTGATGACCAGCCGCGCCAGGTGCTCGCCTTCGCGCGGGTCCGCGGCGGTCACTTCGGCGCTCTTGTCGAGGAGGCGATGGCGAGCGAGGCCAGGGGCGCGCGACGGCGGCGCGCTGGTCTCGCCGCAGGCGCAGGAGCTTCTCCAGCTCGCGCTGGGCGGCTTCGCGCTCGCGGAAGATCTCCGGCACCTCGGCCGCGAGCTTCTTCTCGAGGGCGGTCCACATGGCGCTGTAGTCGAGAGGGCGGGAACGGCGGGAGGCGGGAGTCTCAGGCGAGGCGGCAGGCGTTTGGGCCGCGAGGACTTCGCGGAGGACCGCGCGGCAGGAATCGCAGACCAGAGCGTGCGCAAGCTGCCGCCGCTCGGCCCGCGGCAGCGGCGCGAGCAGGAAGAGCGCATCGAAGTGGCTCAGGTGGGCCAACGGCGTAGATGCCACTGCAGAGAGGTGTAAAGGCTCGGCACGAAGTGGATGACAGCACAGCTATCGACCACATGTCAACGTGCCACCTAGCGGAACTGTTGTTGACTAACGCAACACTAGAGGTACAATCCCGGCGTGGATCTCAGCCAACAGGCCGACGCCGAAATGATTCGGGTGCGAACGGCGTTGCGCGAGATCATCCGCCGCAAGCGCATGTCGCTCCGCGAGGTCGGGCTCCTCATCGGCCGGCGGCACGACTACCTGCGGCAAGTGTTCAGCGGCGCGATCGAGCTGCGCTACGTGCACATCGCCGGCATCCTCGCGGCGCTCGACGTCTCGCCGGTGGAGTTCTTCGAGGAGGTCTACGGCCCGCCCGACGTGCGCGGCAAGCCCGCGGCCGCGCCGCCCCACCCGGCGTACCCGCTCAGCGCGCGCCTCGTGCGGCACGCGAGCCTCCGCGTGCTGATCTGGAGACTGAAGGAGAAGGGGATCTTCAGCGACGAGGAGATCGAGCGCCTCTTCGCGGAGCTCGACCGCGAGATGCCCGAAGTGCCGCCGCTGCCTAACGGCTGAGCTGCGGCAGGTCTTCCTGGAACTGCTTCGCCACCTCGCGCAGCAGCGCGACGGCGGCTTGCTGCGAGCGGGCGATCTCCTGGAGCTTCAGGAGCGCGGCGATCAGCTCGCGCCCCACGCCGAGCGACTGGAAGAGAGGGATCGTGTCAGCCACGGTGCGGATCAGCTCCGCGGCGAGCCCTTGGTGAGCGTAGACCTCAGCCAGATCGAGGGAGACAGCCCCGACCTCGGCGGTCAAATCTCTGCGTAGGTATTCATCCCTCACGAGCTCGAACCGGAATTGCGCCGCGCCATAGAGTCCGAGCTCTCTCTCGATCTTGCCCTTGACCCAATCCACGCGAAGGTGGACCAGCTCATCGGAGCACTCCTTGAACTGCGGCTCGGCGAAAGCGAGCAGGTCGTAGGCGTGAGCAGGCTGACCGAGCTCGACGAAGCAGAAGACCAGGTTTTGCGTTGCAGCCCAGAGGAGGTCCAAGTCATGTGGCCGGCCGGTGAACATCGGAATACAGCGTTGTAGGGGGGCGATAGCTGCTTCAGGCTGGCCACTAACGATAGTCACGAGGGCCAAGCTGATTAGAGCGCGACCTTCTGCCCTGCGATCGTGTAAGCGCGAATGCAGACGAACTGCTTCTTCCAGAAGCTCCATCGCGGCTCGGAAATCGCGGCGCTGACGATAGTAGGAGGCCTTCTTCTCAAGAAACCACGCGCGAAGGGTCGCTTCGCCCGTGCCCGCTCGCAGAAACTCCTCCCCCCGGACAAAGGCGCGCCCTGCCTCAGGAACCTCGCTTCGGACTCTGTGTGCGTTAGCCACCTGCCCCCAGGCATGAGCCAGAGCGTCATTGACTAGCGAGCGGGGCTCCAACCCTACGCGAGCTGCAGCCTCCGCTGCGGCGACCGCTACGCGCGCGAACCGGAGCATCTCGGCAGGGTTCCGGTAGCGCACCTCGTTGCTGCGCTCGACGTAGGCCGCGGACAGCTCCAGCGAGGCGTAGCGCGTGCCGTTCCGGACCTTGAGCTCTTGCCGCTCGGTGGGCAGGCGATCGAGCTCGGCGAGCAGCTTCTGCGCCGGAAGGTGGCGGCGCTTCAGCTCGGCGGCCACGTCACGGTCGACGGCCGCGAAGGCCTGATCGTAGGCGCCGGCTGGCGGGGGACCCTCGCCGCTCCTTGCGGGGAAGGCGGCGAGGGAGAGAGTCTGGATGCAGATGGCGCAGCCGGCGAAAAGGTGGCGAGCGACGAGGCGGCTCTCCTCGGGCGACGCAAGGCCGGCTGCGAAGCGGGCCAGCACGTCGGCGGGAATCGAGTGCTCGCGCTCGTTGTCCACTGGTAGCAATTTTATACGGAATCGCGCGTCCGCTCGTCGGCGATCAGCCTCCCAACGGGCCACCGGAGCCCTCGGGTGGCTCGGGACCCATCCCCGGCGGGCAAGGCTTCGGCGCGCCGTTGGGGTCGATACCGCAGTTGTCGTGCTCGAACACCGGCCGCACCCGGCCAGCGTCACCCTCACCAGGCCCCGGCTGATCGGTCCAGCTCATCCAGCGGGCGATCCGCTCGACCCACCCAGCGATCCAGCCGCCCGCGTCCGTCCGCGCCGACGTATCTATCGCCCCTGCCCAGGCGGCCGGGGCCACCGCCAGCAGACACGCCACCACCGCCAGCCCGAGGGCCGCTTTCCGCAAAGCTTTCATGGGATTCATCCCTCCGTCGGGTCGGAGCCCGGCCCGGAGCGGCGCGGGGCGCCCGCACTCGCATAGTGCCACAGGGCTAAAAGACCGTGTCGCCCGAAGGCATCGGCGTTGCAGGCTCGAGCAGGAAGAGGAGACATATGACCCTGCACGGTGTGCGCTATCACGTGAAGGACGTCGCGCGGGCTGTCACCTTCTACACCGGGCATCTCGGGTTCGAGCTGCGACATCAACAACTCCCCGCGTTCGCCAACGTCTCGCTCGGAGATTTCAGCCTGCTGCTCAGCGGCCCGGGGGCATCGGGGTCGCGTCCGATGCCTGGCGGCGTGGCCCAGGAGCCGGGCGGATGGAACCGGGTCGTGCTGCGCGTGACCGATCTCCCCGCGCAGATCGAGGCGCTCGAGAAGGCCGGCGTGAAGTTCCGCAACGAGATGGAAGTGGGGCCGGGCGGTCGACAGATTCAGCTCGAGGACCCGGACGGCAACCCGGTCGAGCTCTTCGAACCGGCCCGCTAGTCGTCGAGGTCGATCCGCTCGACGTCGGTCCAGGGGACGTACTCGGGGCGCTTGCGGCCCTCGACGAAGATCAGCATGCCGAGGTTCGCCTCGCCGAGGTCGCCGGCGCGCTCGAGCCGCAGCTCCTCGCCGCCGTGGAGGGTCACGCGGCCGCCGGGCGCGATCGAGGCGATCAGGCCGAAGGGGATGGTGTAGTTCACGCCCCGGTCCTCGGCGTCGAGCGTGTCGGTGGTCTCGGTCTCGTCGAGGTCGTAGACCAGCCGGCCGGCGAGGCGGCGGCCGGCGCGGGTCGTGACGCTGCCCGTGAGCCGGCGCCCCGGCGGGAAGTCGCCGTAGGCGGGGCCGCTGCCGCCGGGGCCGAAGTCGGCGCGCTCGAAGGCGTCCCAGAAGATCTGCACCCGGCCGTAGCGCGGGTCGTCGACGTAGATCCCGCGGTTGCCGGCGCCGACCTCGGGGGTGCCGGAGAGGACGATCTCGCGGCCGTCGAGCAGCGTCACCAGGGAGCTGTCGCGCGAGCGGCGCGCGATGGAGCGGATGGTGTCGAAGCGCAGGCTGAGCTCGTCCTCGCCCTTGCCCTCGGCGGCGGCGGTGCGGCCGTCGAGCTCGTCGGGGCCGAGGGCCCCGTGCCGGTGCCACGCGACGAAGCCGGTGAAGTCGCCCTGCCGCGTGCGCACGGTACCTTGCAGCCGGTAGGGGGCGGCGCCTCGCGGGGGGGTGGGGAGGAGCTCGATCGTGCGGATCCGCCGATCGCCCTCGATCCCGAGGAGCTCCTTCTGGACCGTGGCCGTGAGGTCGACGGCGCCGCGCCTGCCGTCCCACACCCGCAGGCCGTCGTCCAGGTCGCTGGCGCCGTAGCGGTCGAGGTCGAAGACGGTCCCGCTCTTGAGCGTCACCCGCACGTCGCGGCCGCGCGCCTCGATGCGCGCGAGCTCACCGAAGCGCGCCGTGAACGGCCGGCCGAGGTTGACCTGGCGCTCCCGGCGGGCGATCTCGATCCCCAGGATCTCGATCGCGTGGTGCTCCTTCAGCCGCTCCGGCGGCAGGTGGGCGCGCCAGGGGTTCTCGGGCTTGTAGCCGTTGAAGTAGTCGCCCCAGAACGCCTCCTGGTCGATGCCGAAGCGCAGCCGCCCCTCGTAGACGGCGCCGTCGGCGGTGGTGACCCGGCCGTAGAGGAACCCCTGGTCGGTCGCCGCCGCCGGGTGGGTCTGCGCCGCCGCCGGCGCGGTCGCGGGTGCGGTCGCGGGCGGCGTCGCCGCGGCGGCGGGGACGTCCCGGTCGAGGGCGCGGTAGCCGGCGGCGACGGCGAGGAGGACGAGCACGGCGGCGCACGCCCAGCCGGCGATCTTGGCTCTCTTCATGGCGCGGCAATGTACTTTATCCCGCAAAGCTACGCAAGCGCGGGCGTCTACGCGCGGTCGTCCTCCTCTCTAGAGAGGATGCCAGGCTCCTCCCTAGAGAGGATGCGGGCGGTGCTCCGGGCCGCTACCCTCTTCTGAAAGGAGACCTTTGTGATGAAAATCAGACTTCTTCATGCCCTGCTCTTCGCCGTCCTGGTCGTGGGCTCGTCCGCCTCGCTGCTCGCAGATGGCGGTCCGGGGAGCTGCACCGGGACCTACCTGATCGATGAAGACGGAGGCGCCACCGCCCTCTGGACGATCGAGGCCGACGGGACCTTCTTCGCCACGAGCTCCCTCCAGGCGCTCATCAACTTTTCCGATCAGCAGGGGAGCTGGGAGAGGGACGGCCACGATGGCGTCGAAGCGGTGGTGCTCGCCCTCGTGTTCAGGGACGACGGAACCCTTCAGGACGTCAGCCGTGTCGACATTTCCCTGCACGCGGTGGGTCAAGGGTGCGACAACGTCGCCGGCACGCTCGTGGTGCGCGCGTTCGAGGACGGAGAGGATCCGCTCGACCCCACGACCGATGACGAAGACCCCATCGCCACCGACACCGTCACCGGGCGCCGTGTCGAGGTGATTCGATGAAACGCAGATTCCCCGGCTTTGCGGTCTTGATCGCGATGTTCGTCCTGACCGCCCCGGCGACTTGGGCGGCGCCCGCCGCCGCACAGCCTGTCAAAGACACCGGGACCTACAAGATCTCGAACGTCTTCGACGCCCGCACCCGCTCCGCCATCGCCGCCACCGGCGCGGACATCTTCGAGGTCGGCCACGACTACATCCTCGTGGAAGCGACCTCCGAGGAGGCACGGGCCCTCGGCCGGCTCGGCCTCACGCTCGAGCCCCAGGCGTTCATCCAGGCCTTTCCGCCGGCCGACTCGGCCTACCACGACTACGCCGAAATGGTGGCCGAGCTCGAGCAGGCCGCGCTCGACCACCCGGCGATCTTCTCGCTTTTTTCCATGGGCCTGTCGTATCAGGGGCGCACGGTCTGGGCCGGCAAGATCTCCGACAACGTGGGCGCCGACGAGGACGAGCCCGAGGTGCTCTTCACGCACCATCAACACGCCCGCGAGCATCTGACCGTCGAGATGGCCCTCTACACCCTGAAGATGCTGACCGACGAATACGGTACCGATCCCCAGATCACCAGTCTGGTGGACGGCCGCGAAGTCTGGATCGTCTTCGACATGAATCCGGACGGCGGCGAGTACGACATCGCGACCGGCAGCTACGTTTCGTGGCGCAAGAACCGCCAGCCCAACGCCGGCACGAGCGCCATCGGCACCGACTTGAACCGCAACTGGGACTACAGGTGGGGTTGCTGCGGCGGCAGCAGCGGCACGCCGAGCAGCGAAACCTATCGCGGAGCGGCGGCCTTCTCGGCCCCCGAAACCGCGGTGGTGCGCGACTTCGTCGACAGCCGCGTGGTCGGCGGCACGCAACAGATCACGGCCCACCTAGACGTCCATACCTACGGCGAGCTGGTGATGTGGCCCTACGGCTATACCTTCACCGACGTGCCTGCCGACATGACCCAGGACGACCACGACGTGTTCGTCACCATCGGCCAGGCCATGGCCGCCTCCAACGGTTACACCCCCCAGCAGGGGAGCGACCTTTACATCACCGATGGAGGGATCAAGGACTATCTTTACGGCGCCCACCGGATTTTCTCCCTCTCTTTCGAGATGTACCCCGTCACCTCCGGGCAGGGCGGTTTCTATCCCCCGGACGAGGTAATCCCGGCCGAGACCGCCCGCAACCGCGCCGCGATCCTCTATCTGCTCGAGCAGGCCGCCTGCCCGTATGCCGTGATCGGCAAGCAGGCTCAGTACTGCGAGGCGCCGCCGGGCGCGCCGGGCGCGCTTTCGGCCACGCCGGGCAACGGCCAGATCGGTCTCACCTGGACGGCCGCGAGCGGCGCGACCGCTTACCGCGTCCATCGCGCCACGGCGAGCGGCGGACCCTACACGACCATCCAGAGCAACTGGACCGGCACGAGCTTCACGGACACCGGTCTGACCAACGGGACGGCCTATTTCTACGTCGTGACCGCGACCAACACGGTGGGCGAGGGGCCGAATTCGAACGAGGCCTCGGCCACGCCGGTGCTTCCGCCGACCGTCGTCACCCTCATCTCGATCGCCGCCCAGGACGGCTGGGTGCTGGAGTCGTCCGAAACCTCCAACGCCGGCGGCTCCATCGACAGCACCGCCTCCAACACCAGCGCCCTGCGGGTGGGCGACGCCACCAGCGACCGCCAGTACAAATCCGTGGTCGCCTTCGACACCTCGTCGATCCCCGACGGCGCCACGATCGTTTCGGCGACCCTGCGCCTGCGCCGCGGCACGTCGAGCGGCACCAACCCCTTCACCACGCACGGCACCTGCCGGGCCGACGTCCAGACGGGCGGCTTCTCCGGGTCGACGGCGCTCCAGACGGGAGACTTCCAAGCCACGGCGACCGCCGTCCAGGCGGCGAGCCTGAGCAACGCCGCGTCCAACGGGAGCTGGTCGGAAGGCAGCCTGAACGCCGCGGGCCTCGCCGCCCTCGACAAGACGGGGACGACGCAGCTCCGCGTCTACTTCGACCTCGACGACAACGACGACGGGGGCAACGATTACATCGGCTACTACTCGGGCAACAACTCGACCTCGGCCAACCGGCCGCAGCTCGTGGTGACGTATCAGTAAAAGGAGCTCCGTGATGAAAACGTTCCCCCTCAAGACGATCCTCACCGCGTCTCTCTTGCTCTCGTGCGCCGGGATCCGCCCGAGCGGCGCCCAGCCGGGCTTGCCCTACTGGACCGAGATTGCGCAGGGCGGCGCCGTCCCCGACGCTCTCTGGGACGGTGCGAGCGCCTATCACCGGGGTTTCTTCTACATCTTCGGCGGGTTGAACGGGACCTTCCCGAACGACGAGCCCGTGGCCGATCTCAGCGCCTTCGACGTCGACACGCTGACCTGGTACGACCTCGGTCAGTCCCCGGGCGGGCCGTCCGCCAGGGCCGAGTCGATGATGTGGTACGTCGCCGAGGACGACGCGCTGATCGTCTCCGGCGGGAGAGGTCCTTTCCGGCGCGGGCTCGACCTCACGCACCAGGACACGTTCCGGTTCGATCCGGTACACGGGTGGACGCAGATCTCGCAGGGCGCGGCCGAAATCGGGCGCGCCAACCGCTCCACGGAGGCGGTCGCCGTGCGAGAGAAGGGGAAGCACAAGACCGTCGCGTACGCCTTCTCGGGCTCGTCGTCGACGCTGCCGGCCTTCATCAACCGTCCGGACGGCCTCCAGCACGACCTGGTCCGCTACAAGAACGGCTGGAAGCAGGTCGCGACCGAGTCGCCCGCCCCGCGCGCTCGGGCCCATCATCCGCTCGTCTACTCCGAGGGCTGGAACGTCCTGTTCGTCTACGGCGGATACACGAACGACGCCGTGAACGGGACCGGTCTGTTCACGCCGGAGAACTACCTCGGCGATCTCTGGATGTTCGACCTCGACACGGAGACCTGGGATCAGCTCGTCTTCGACGAGGACAGCGGACCGGGCCACCGCGACAACGCGAAGCTGATCGCCGATGAGCACAACGACCGCATCTGGCTCTTCGGGGGCAGCAAGTTCGACGGGACTACCCTGTCCGATCTCTGGTCCTTCGATCTCCACACCGCGACGTGGACGCGCGTGGACACCGCGATGACGGGGCCGGCGCCGGCGCCGAGGTTCGGCCAGTTCCACTTCTCCCGCAAGACCGCCACGGCCTACGAGCTCTACATCTTCGGGGGAGCGACCGCGGAGTTCGCGCCGGTGCTGCTCGACGACATGTGGAGATTGACGATCCCCCTCGCCGGCGGCGGCTGATGGCCGAAAGACGTCGCTGGTCATCTACATCACGGCACCGCCAGGCTGGGCCGCGAGGAGCGCCAGCTCCACCCGGCTCGCCGAACCCAGCTTGTCGTAGGCCTTGTTCAGGTGAGTGCGGACCGTGGCCACCGACACGCCGAGGTGCCGGGCGATCAGCTTGTTGCTCAGGCCCCGGCTCAGCAGGCGGACGGTGTCGAGCTCGCGCGGCGTGAGAAGCCCGTTGACGAGCGGCGGCGTCGGGGGAGCGACGCTCAGGATCAGCACCCGCGCGCCGGGTACGGCCGTCTGAAGCCGGCGCGTGGCTTCGAGGCCGTCGACGAGCGGCATCGAGATGGCGGTGATGACGAGGTCGGGCCGCAGCCGCTGCGCAGCCTCGAGGAGCTCGCGGCCGTCCATCACCGCCGCGACCACCTCGAAGTCGGGGTCGAGGAGCATCATCGGATGGTCGTCGGCGAGAAGCACCCTGGGACGTGGTTCGGGCATGTACAGAGAATACTCTATAAGCGAATGTTGCGAATCAGCTTACTTTGCGCTTGACACAAGGAGCAAGCCATGCGCTCGATGCATCAGAACTTACGCCTCCTCTTCGTCATCGCTCAGGTGGTGGGCCTCGGAGCCGGTCTTTCCAGCGCCCAGGCCGCGGCTCCGTCGGGCTCGATGATCGTGAACGGGAGCTTCGAAGATCCCGTCATCGCCGGGTCCTTCCAGCTCTTCAGCTCGATCCCGGGGTGGCAGCCCACGGGCTCGTGCGGCCCCGGCAACGTCGACATCGAGATCGACCGCAACGCCTTCGGCGCCGCCGCCGATGGCAGCCAGTCCATCGAGCTGAACACGACGTGCGTGAACGGGGTAAGCCAGGCGGTTGCGACGACGCCCGGCGCCTCGTACTCGCTGGCCTTCGCCTTCGCGGCCAGGCCGGGCACCACCGCGGCGCAGAACCAGATGGACGTCGGCTTCGACGGCCTGGGCGTCGACGCGCTCGGCCCGCGGGCGCCCGGTGCGGGGCTCCAGTGGTCCGTCCACCAATACGAGGTCACCGCCACCGGCTCGTCGGCCACGCTCAGCTTCCAGGGGACGGACCCCACCGCCAGCGATGGCGTGGGCACCGAGCTCGACTTCGTGTCGCTGGTCCCCCTGGTGCTGCGTGCGGATCCCTTGACGGAAATCCCCGAGTCGATCGTTCTGGACAACGTTGTCTGTCCCAGTCCGAGCGTGTGCATCGTCACAGGTTTCGGTCAGACCACGTTGACTGTCATCACCGATGGCATCCCGGGGCCCACGCAGGTCTTCCCGGATGCCGATCTGTTGAGCCTGGCCTGCGCCAGCCCCACCTCGTGCTTCGCGGTCGGGAGGAGCAACGACGAGGAGGGCGTCCTCCTGCCCATCACCAACGGCGTGGCGGGCCCGCTGCAGGCCGTGCCCGGGCCGGACATCCTCTACGACGTCGCCTGCGCCAGCGCGACGTCGTGTGTCGCGACCGGCGTCACCGGCGTCTTCCCAGCGGGCACCGCCGCCGTCGTACCGATCACCGACGGCATCGCCGGTCCGGCTCAGTCCGTGCCCGGCGCCGGGGTGCTCTCGGACGTGTCGTGCCCCGGCGCGACCTCGTGTTTCGCGACCGGGAGGACCACCGACAACCAGGGCGTCCTCGTGCCCATCGCCAACGGCGTCGCAGGTCCGGCTCAGGTCGTCGCCGGGACGGACTACCTCGTCGACATCGCCTGCCCGAGCCCCGGCACGTGCGGGGCCGTCGGCGGGAGCCCCGCGTTCACCGGGAACCCGATCGACGGCTTCGTCGTCGTCATCACCGACGGCACGGCGGGGCCGGCCCAGTTCATTTCCCCGGACGTGGTCCTCTCGTCCATCGCCTGCACCGACGCCTCCCACTGCGTCGCTGTCGGCTGGGCGGGCTCCGAGGGCGCCGTCGTGGCCATCGACGACGGCGTGGCGGGCCCGTACCAGACGGTGCCAGGCACGGGCCTCCTCTCGAGCGTCGCCTGCTCCACTACCTCGTGTGTGGCGGTGGGCTACAACAGCAGCTTCAAATTCGGCGCGATCGTTCCGATCTCCGGAGGTGTCCCCGGCTCGGCCCAGTATGCGGACGGAGCGGGTGGCCTGTCGGAGCTCGCGTGCGGCGCGGGGGGCTGCATGGTGGTCGGAGGGGCCCCCTCGTTCTCGGCGGGCGGGTTCCTGGCCATCCGGCCCGCGGCCACCCCGACGATCTCCACCCTCGCGTCGCCGTCGGTCCCCGCCGGCGGCCTGATCTCCGACTCGGCGACCCTGACGGGAGGCTTCGCGCCGACGGGCAACGTGACCTTTACCCTGTACGGCCCGGGGGACGAGACGTGCTCGAACGCCCTCTGGAGCACCACGGTGCCCGTGGGCGCTGGAGGCGTGAGCGACTCGGGCGATGTCGAGGTGGGCGCCGCCGGGACCTACAACTGGGTGGCAACGTACAACGGAGACCTCGCCAACCTCCCTGTCAGCTCGGAGTGCGGCAGCGAGCCGGTGGTGATCACGGGCCAGACGCTGAGCGGGCGCGCCTACGGCCTCTCGGCGAACGTGACCCTGCTCGGCTTGCCGCTGATCAACCTGCCGCCGACGCCCGACACCGGGGAGATCGCGACGACCCTGGACTCGAGCACGTCGGTGCCGTGTGTGGCGACGCTGCTCTCGGGTCCGCTGCACGCTCACGCTCTCTGTGCGTCGGTGACCACGACGGCGTTCCCGGAGAGCTCCACCGCGGCGGCCTCGGTGGCGGATCTCTCGCTCGCGCTTGCCACCCTTCCCCACGTCAAGATCGGGTCGGTGCATGCGACCTCGACCACGAGCTGCGACGGGTCCACGGGGGCGACGACGATCACCTACCTCAAGATCGGCTCGACGGTCGTGATCGCCACACCGACGCTCGTGGCTCCCAACACGCACGTGACCGTGGGCCCGGTCTCGCTGGTGCTCAACGAGCAGGTCCCTGGTCCCACCGGCGGCCTCACGGTCAACGGGGTCCACCTGAGCGTCAGCGGTGGCGGCCTGGTCCAGGCGAACCTCGTCGTGGGCTCGGCCAAGAGCGGCATCGGCAACTGCCCCTGACGGGCGAGCGGGTTACAAAAGCCACTGCGCCGTCACTTCGCACCCCGCGTCGGCGATATGGTCGGGCCAACACTCGCTGATGCTCGAGCTCCCCGCCCTCCTCGGTCCGATCGACATCTACCTGGTCGATCAGATTCTGCGCGGCCGGATCGCGCCTGGCATGAGCCTGTGCGACGCCGGCTGCGGAGAGGGACGGAACCTCCTTTACTTCCTGCGCCAGGGATACGACGTCTACGCACTCGATCCGTCCGCCGAGGCGATCGCCGGCGTCCGCTCGCTCGCCGCGGCAGTCGCGCCGCAAATCCCAGCCGACCACTTCCGCGCCGAGAGCGTCGAGGCGAGCACCTTTCCGCCCGGGATCGCCGATGTGGTGATCAGCAGCGCCGTCCTCCACTTCGCCCGCGGCCCGGCGCACTTCCGGGCCATGCTCGACGGAAGCTGGCGCCTGCTCAAAAGGGACGGCCTCTTCTTCTGCCGTTTGGCTTCGACGATCGGCATGGAGGGCCGCTTCGTGCCGTTGGGTGAAGGCCGCTTTCACCTTCCGGACGGCTCCGAGCGTTTCCTCGTCGACGAAGCCCGGCTTCTCGGCCTCGCCGAGGCGCTGGACGGCACGCTCATCGACCCGATCAAGACGACCGTCGTACAGAATCAGCGCTGCATGACGACCTGGGTCATGCGGAAAAAGGGCTAAAAGCCCGCGGTCTTCGCGGCAGCAGGTCGCGCATCCGCTCGCGGATGCCGGATCGCGTCACTTCGGTGTCGGACTCTTCTCATCCTCGCGCGCGTCGCGGATCACGATCTTATCGATCGAAGTCGGATTGTTCGGGCGATCGTTGGCGCCTTTCGGAGCGGAGACGATCTTGTCCGCCACATCCATGCCCTTCGTGACCTGACCGAAGACGGTGTACTGGTTGTCGAGGAAAGGCGAGTCGGCGACGACGATGAAGAACTGCGAGGACGCGCTGTCCGGATGTCCGGAGCGGGCCATCGAGACGATGCCGCGCTTGTGCGGCACGCTGTTGAACTCGGCCTTGACGTTCGTTCCCGAACCGCCGGTGCCCCACATGCTTGTATCGCCCGCCTTCGTGTTCGGGTCGCCACCCTGAATCATGAATCCGGGGATCACGCGATGGAACTTCGTCCCGTTGTAGAAGCCCTTCTCGGCGAGGCCGATGAAGTTCTTCACGTGGTTCGGAGCGACGTCGGGGAAGAAGCGGATATCGATCTCGCCGTCGCTGGTGTGGATCTCGGCGACTTTGCTCTCGTACTGGCTCATTGCTGTCTCCTGCTGCTGCGGCTCCGGCGGCGTGACGGACGATGTCGTCTCGGCCGCGGTGCTGGTGGTGGTCTCGGTCATAGTCGTAGTCGTAGCGGCGGTGTCAGTGGCGGTGTCGGTGGTCTCTCCGCCGCTCTGCGCGCAGGCAGTCAACGCAACGGACATCAGAACGCCAAGAAAAATTCGTTCCACTTCGTTACCCTCCATGGTTTCAGGCGCCAGGGAAGCCCGGCAGCGCGGCCAGCGGCAGGGCGGCGGCGCGGAGGCGGGAAGGCTCGCCGTCCTCGACCCAGGCGAGGACCAGGCGCTCGCCCTGGACGACCAGGCGCGGGAAGCCGCTCGAGCGGGTGGCGCCGGTCGTGGCGATGGCGACGGCGGGGCCGGCGCCGCGCGGCCCGAGGCGGCGGAGGCCGAGGCGGGCGCGCTGCCCCTCCTCGCCGCTTCTCTCGCCGAGGGTGAGCCAGCTCACCACGGCGTCGCCTTCGGGCGTCAGCGCGAGGTCCACGCGGCCGAGCGGCTTGCCGGCGTCCACCTCGACGGGGGCGGCGAAGCGGGCGCCGCCGTCGTCCGAGAAAGCGGCGCGCACGCGAGGTCCCGGCGGCGCGGCGGTGAACCAGGCCACCACGACCCTCTTCCCCGCCGCCGCCACGGCCGGGCCGTTGACCGGGCAGCCGGGGATGCGCCAGCCGTCGGCGGCGACGGTCGCCGAAGCGCTCCAGCCGCGGCCGGTGCGGCGGACGATCGCGATGTCGCGCACCTCTTGCTCGCTGCGGTCGCGGTAGACGACGACCGGCCCGCCGGCGGCCAGCGCGGCGTCGGTCTGGCAGCAGCTGCAGACCAGCGTGTCGAGCACCTCGCCCCGCGGCGGCGCGGCGCCGGCGATGAGGGCGGTGCGCAGGCCCATCGGCCCTTCCTTCTCCTCCCCGTGCCCGGCAACGCCGACCGTCTCCCGCCCGTCGAGCCAGAAGGCGCGCACGCCCGCGCCTTCGGGGACGTAAGAGACGAAGCCGTGCTCGGTGGGGGTGGTGTCGTCGTGGAGGGGTCCCAACGGACGCCAGGTGGCGCCGCCGTCGCCGGAGCGGGCGAGGCGGATGCCGTAGGCGTAGGTGCCGTCGCCGATCATGCCCAGCCAGTGGGCGACGAGCCCGCCGGACCCGCGCGCCGCCGCCGGGAAGTCGGCCCAGTTGGCGAAGAAGTCGCCGCCGGCGGCGACGGTGACCGGCGCCGACCAGCGATCGCCGGTCAGACGGGCGAAGCGGAGGGCGTGCGCGCCCTCCGCCTTGCCCGCCATGCCGGTCGCGGGCTCGAGCCAGGTGAGGAGGACATCGGCGCCGTCGAGCGCCAGGCTGGGGGCCATGGCGCCCGGGGCGGCGGGCGGGTCGAGCGGCCGCGGCCCGCCCGGGGAGGCGGTGCCCTCGGCGCCGGGCGCGCAGCCGGCGGCGGCGAGCAGCAGGCCCGCCGCCGCGAGGGCGCGGATCACTGGCCGGTCGTGCCGGCGTGGGCGGTGTGGTCGGCGGTGTGCGGCGGCCCGCCGGGGATCACGCCGCAGGCGACGCGGTCGCCGGCGTCGCCCGTCGGCTGCGTCTGGCAGTCGTCCGGCTTGGCGTGGAGCATCAGCGCGCGGCCGGCCACCGCGTGGTCGCCGGTCGAGATCGTGAGCCCTTCGACGATCGTCTCCATGTGGGCGGCGCCGTCCGGGCCGACCTCGATGTTGCCGAGGTCGCCGGCGTGGCGCGGCTCGGTCGGCGGGCAGGCGTGCTCGACGCCGGCCGGGTTCCAGTGGCCGCCGGCCGACTGGAAGGCGTCGTGGGCCTCGCAGGTGCCGTGCTCGTGGATGTGGAAGCCGTGGTTGCCGGCGCCGTCGACGCCGGCGAGATCGACGACGACGCGCACGGCGGTGCCGTCCTGGGTGAAGGTGGCGGTGCCGCGGAAGTCGGGATCGTTGGCGGCGGTGAGCGTCACCTGGACGCTCTCGCCGCCCGGGACGGCGGGCTCCGTCGCAGTCGTGTCGGTCGTGGCGGTGTCGGCCGCCGGGTCTTCCTTGCGCGCGCAGCCGGCGGCGAGCAGGCCGACGACGGCGAAGCACAGCAGGGCGTTCGTGAGCTGCTTCATGGTCTCCCTCCTCCTCTTGGAAAGTTATCCCACCGGCTCGACGAGTTGCAGGTGGACGTCGGCCAGGTTGCGGCTGATGCGGATCTCGACCGGTGTGGCGGCTTCGTCGGTGGCGAGCCAGAGGTCGAGCTTCCCCTTCCAGCGCCGGCCGGCGCCGGGGACCCCGCGGATCGTGTAGTGGCGCGCCTTGACGGCGCCGCCGGGCAGCTGCCGCATCTCTTCGCCGCCGGGCGTCACGACGACCTGGTAGACCCGGCCGTCGGACCAGATCTCCATCCGTCGCGGCTTGGCCGGCGGGTTGCGGCGGATCGAGTAGATGCCGGAGGCGATGTCGAGGACGTCCTTCTGCCGGATGCGCTCGTTCTTGCTCTTGCTCTCGCCGCGGAAGGTGTAGTCGCTCCAGGCGCGCAGGGCGCGCAGGCTCCCGGGGTCGATCTCGGAGCCGTAGCGCCAGTACTCCCCCTCCTTGCTCTTGGGCGAGGTGATGAGGAGCTCGGTCTTGAGGTTGCCGTTCTCCTGGGTCTTGATGCTCAGCGAGCCCTCGCCGCTGTTGGGCAGGAAGAGACCGGCGACGGTCCCCATGAGGTTGGTGAGGCGCCAGCGGTAGCGGAACTCCTCGTCGCGGTGGTTCCGCGCCCCGGCCGGCGCGGCGGCCAGCAGCAGCACGGTCAGGGCTCCGAGAGCGGCCCCCAGAGGGCGATGCGAGAGCATGGCCACTAGAACAAAAGCAATCCGGCTGCCATGCCCCGCCTCCCGGGCTCCACGCTACACTCCGCCGCCATGCCACGCACAGCGCTGATTCTTCTGCTCTTGGCGGTGCCGGCCGGCGCCGCCGAGATCCAGTCCCCGGCGGCCTTCCTGGGGCACGAGGTGGGCGCCGACCGTAAGCTCGCCCCCTGGCCGAAGGTCGTGGAGTACCTGCGGCTCGTCGACACCGCCTCGCCGCGGGTCTCGATGGAGGTCGCCGGGACCTCGACCCTCGGCAACGAGATCCCCGTCGTCGTCGTCACCTCCGAAGCCAACCAGGCGAACCTGCCGCGCCTGCGCGAGATCGCCCGCCGCCTCCACCACCCGGACGGCCTCTCCCCCGCCGAGGCCGAGGCCCTCGTCGCCGAGGGCAAGGCCATCGTCCTCGTCACCTGCTCCATCCACTCCACCGAGGTCGGCTCGACCCAGATGGCGATGGAGCTCGTCCACGACCTCGCCACCGCCACCGATCCCGAGACGCTGCGCTGGCTCGACGAGGTCGTCCTCCTCCTCATGCCCTCGATCAACCCCGACGGCCAGGTGCTCGTCGTCGATTGGTACCGGAAGTGGCTCGGCACGCCCTACGAGGGCGGCCCGATGCCCTGGCTCTACCACCACTACGTCGGCCACGACGACAACCGCGACTTCGCCATGCTGACGCAGAAGGAGACGCAGGCGGTCAACGACCTGCTCTACCACCGCTGGTTCCCGCAGGTCTTCCTGGACGAGCACCAGATGGGCTCGGTCGGGCCGCGGATGTTCGTGCCGCCGCAGACCGACCCACTCGCTCCCGAGGTCCACTCCCTGATCTTCCGCCAGGCCGACCTCCTGGGGACGGCGATGAGCGTGCGCCTGGAGGAGGCCGGCAAGCGCGGCGTCGGCAACAACATGATCTTCGACAGCTACTGGATCGGCGGCACGCGCAACACCGCCTGGTGGAAGAACGTCACCGGCCTGCTCACCGAGGTGGCGAGCGCCAACCTCGCCTCGCCGCTGCACGTCGCGGCCGAGGAGCTGCGCGGCGGCCAGAAGGGGCTGCCGGAGTACGGCCGGCGCGCCAACTACCCCTCGCCCTGGGAGGGCGGCTGGTGGCGGCTGCGCGACATCGTCGAGTACGAGTTGGTGGCGACGAAGGCGCTGCTCGAGACCTCGGCCACGCACCGCGCCGACTTGCTGCGCAACACCTGGCGCATGGCGAGCGAGGCGATCGCGCGCGGCGGCAGCGAGCCGCCGTACGCCTTCCTCGTGCCGCCCGGGCAGCACGACCCGGTGGCCGCGGCGCGCCTGGTCGAGCTGCTGCTGCGGCACGGCGTGCGGGTGGAGCGCGCCACGGGGCCGGTGACCGCGGGCCGCGCCACCTATCCGGCGGGCACCTGGGTCGTCCCCGCCGCCCAGTCCTACCGCGCCTTCCTCCTCTCGGTCCTCCGCCCGCAGCGTTACCCGGAGGTCGTGGCCTACGAAGGCGGGCCGGTGCTGCCGCCCTACGACGTCACCTCCTGGTCCTTCCCGCTGCAGATGGGCGTCGAGGTGGTGGAGGCGGCGGAGCCGCCGCGCGGCGAGCTGCGCGCGGTCGCGGAGGTGGAGTGGCCGGGAGGCGAGGTGGCGGCGGCGGCCGGCGGCTGGCTCATCCCGCACGCCGCGGACTCGGCGTTCGTCGCGCTCAACAAGCTGCTCGCCGGCGGCAAGGCGGTCTACTGGCTGCGCGAGCCGGCCGCCGGGACCGCGGACGCCGGCCGCGGCGACCTCTACGTGCCGCGCGACGCGGCGACGCCCGGCGAGCTGACCGAATTGTCGCGCGCGGCGCGGGTGCCGGTGGCGCCGCTCGCCGCCGCCCCGGTCGGTCCCGCCTACCGCGTGCGGCCGGTGCGCGTCGGGCTCTACAAGCCGTGGGTGGCGAGCATGGACGAGGGGTGGACGCGGTTCCTCTTGGAGCGCTACGGCTTCCCGCTCGAGAGCCTGGAGAACGAGGAGGTGCGGAAGGGCGCCTTCCGCGGCAAGGTGGACGTGCTCCTCCTGCCCGACGTCGGCAAGGACATTCTCCAGAAGGGCGAGCCCTCCTCGGACGAGTCGCGCCGCTTCTGGGACCCGCTGCCGCCGCCCTACGCCGGCGGCCTGGGCGAGGAGGGGGGAAAGCAAATCAAGAAGTGGGTCGAGGAGGGCGGGACGCTGGTGGCGCTCGACTCGGCGGCCGAGTACGTCCTCGACCTCTTCGCGCTGCCGGCGCGCGACGTCCTCGCCAAGGTCTCCGAGGACGACTTCCACGCCCCCGGCTCGACCCTGCGCGTGCGGCTCGACCCGACCCACCCGATCGCCTACGGCCTGGAGCCCGAGGAGGGGATCTACTTCTCCGACTCGCCGGCCCTCGAGACCTCCCCCACCGACGCCCGCTTCACCCGCCGCCTCGTCGCCACCTACCCCGGCGACGCGCGCGACATCCTCCTCTCCGGCTACCTGAAAGGCGGCGAGAAGCTCGAGCGGCGCGTCGCCCTCGTCGACTTCACCGTCGGCAAGGGCCGAGTCGTTCTCTTCGCCTTCCGCCCCCAGCACCGCGCCCAGACCCTGCGCACGCTGAAGATGCTGTGGAACGCGCTCTACTTGGGCAAGCTGGAGGAGGTAGAGCTGAAGTAGCCGCCGTATACTGATCCAACCTCGGAGAACACCAATGCGTCGTACCACCTCGCGTCTCCCGCGCCACCTGTCTCTCTCGCTCGCCGTCCTTTGCGCGCTCCTGCTCCTGCCCGCGTCCGCCGCGGCGCAGGGCGGCAAGGGCAAGGGGAAGAAGCCGCCGCCGCCGCCCAAAGGGCAGCCGCAGCAGCCGGCCGCCGCCCCGGCCCCCGCACCTGCCGAGCCGCCGCCGCCCGCCGTCGGCACGGTCGACCGCAAGCTCCGCGAGCACAGGACGGCGGAGGCGCGGGCCGCCATCGACGGGGTCGCCGGCCAGGCCGAGCAGAACGCGCACGTGGCGGTGGCGCTCGGGCGGGTGCTCGAGCAGGAGCAGCGCTACGGCGACGCCGCCGCGCGGCTGCAGAGGGCGGCGCAGCTCGCGCCGGCCGATCCGGCGCCCCACGTGTTTCTGGGCGAGGTCTACCTGCGGCAGCGCAACAGCGGCCAAGCCGACGCCGCCTTCCGCCGCGCCGCCGAGCTGGCGCAGGCCGGCGGCGGCGGGCGCGAGAAGGACTACTACCTCGGGCTCGCCCAGCAGCGGCTGCGGCAGTTCGACCAGGCGGTCGCGGCCTTCGAGCGGGCCCGCGGCGCCGACGGCGGCAACGCGCTGGTGCCTTTCCAGATCGGCGTCACCCGCGCCTTCCAGGAGCAGTGGGGGGCGGCGGTCGAGCAGCTCGACCGGGCCATCGCCATGGACTCGGGGCTCGCCTACGCCTACTACTACCGCGGCCTCGCCGCCGAGAAGCTGGGGCGCAAGGACCTGCTGATCAACGACCTCGAGCGCTTCATCGCCCTCGCCCCCAACGCCCCCGAAGCCGAGCGCGCCAAAGCCGTCCTCAGGGCGGCGAAGCGGTAGGGGTACGGGCGGCTTTTAGGCCGCCTGCCGGCGTTGGCCGTAGTTCCCGGAGAGGATCCCGCGGATCGAGAGATCCTCGTCTAGCTCGGGCCAGTGCAGGCCGAACGGAGAGAGCTCGATCTGGTCGAGCTCGGCAGGGGACCTGCCTTCCAGGCGCGGGTTGCCCTTCACGGGGAAAGCGACTTCGAGGCCGCTCTCCATCGTGATGTGGATCTTGCCGTCCCGGTGACGGGCGCTCAGGGGCTTGTCAATCAAGGTGCTCATGCCACCATGCCTGTGCGCCGGCGAGTGACTTCAGCCATGCCTCAGATTGTATCGGAGAGACTTCGAGCTGGAGTCGATCCGTTGCGATGATTCCTGCGGTTCAGAACGCGTTGCCGAAGCCGACGTAGAGGCGCCAGCTCTCGTCGCCCGGGCGGCGGTCGAGGGGGAAGGCGGCGTCGAGGCGGAGGAGGCCGATCGGGGTCTGCGCGCGCAGCCCGAGCCCGAGGGCGGTGGCCAGGTCCGAGCCGAAGTCGGCGGCGTCCGTCCATACTTGGCCGGCGTCGAGGAAGACGAGGCCGGTCAGGTCCCAAGGCAGCCGCATCCGCAGCTCCTCGTTGAGGACGAGCAGCGCCTCGCCGCCGAGCGGCCGCGTGAGGTCCCCCAGCACTTCCCGCGGCCCCAAGCCCTCCGTCGGGTAGCCGCGCACCGAGTGCTCGCCGCCGGCGAAGAAGCGCTCGAAACGGAGGAGCTCCTGGCCGCCGAAGGCCTGCGCCCATCCCAGCCGCAGCGACTGCGCCCAGACCAAGCGCCGCCCGCCCGCCGCGGCGGCGCGATAGAGCTGCAGCTGCCCGAACATCCTGGCGTACTCGAAATCGCTGCTGACGAGGGGCCCGCTGCCGGAGAGATCGAAGCTCGCGAAGAGGCCGTCCGCCGGGTCGAGCGGGTCGTCGAGGGCGTCGTAGAGGAGCTGCGTGCCGAGGTAGGGATGGGTGATCTCGATCTCGAGCGGGAAGAAGGGATCGGGCTCCTCTTCGAAGAGACGCGTCGTGCGGTAGCGGGCGTAGAGCCGCGCGGTGGTCCGCGCGCCGAGGGGGCGGGCGAGCTGGAGCGCCGTCTCCAGGCTGTCCTCGACGAGGTTCTCCTCGGGCAGCCGGCGGCGCCCCTGGGCGTACGCCTCGAGCGACAGCCCGGCGCGGGAGAAGGCGCCGGTGCGTAGGAAGAGGCGGCCGCTCCGGTCGTCGGTCTCGTAGAGGCCGCGCAGGCCGAGGGTCAGGCCGCGGCCCAGGAAGTTGGCGTCCACGAGATCGACCACGGCGGCTGGACCGACGGTGCTCTCCCAGCGCACGCCGTAGCCGAGGTGGAAGCGCGGCCGCTCGGCGAGGGAGAAGCGGACGCGCGCCGCGCCGTCTCCCGGGCGGTCCACCTCGGCGGTGACGCGCGCGAAGCTGCCGCTACGGAAGAGGCGGGCCCGCGCCTCCTCGACGGCGCCGGCGGTGAACGGACCCCCCGTTTCGAGCCCGGCGATCCGCTGGAGTCGCGCCGGCCGCGTCCAGCGCTCGCCTTGGAACTCGACGCCGGCCAGCTCGAGCCGCGGCCCCGGCGCGACCGCGTAATGGACCTCCATCGCGAGCGGACGGAGGGACGCGGCCGCGCCCGGCAGCACCGACGGCCGGATCACGGCATCGGGGTGCCCCTCGGCGGCGAGCGCGCGCTCGAGGAGGAGCGCCCCCTCGGCGATGCGGTCGAGCCGCACCGGGTCACCCGGGGCGACGGGCAGAAGCGCCGCGAGCCGCCGCCGCTCCTCCTCCCCGACCCCCGAGAGCGCGACCCTTTCGACGACCTGTCGCTCGCCGGGCTCGACCTGGACGGAGAGCCGCTTGCCGTCCTCCTCGAGCGTCCGGCCGAGGATCTTCGCCTCCGGATAGCCGAGGGCGCGGAGCGTCTCGATGAGGCGGCGGTCGGCGCCCGGCAGCCCCGCGGCCAGCTCGGCGCGGGCGAGGGTGCCGGCGAAGCGCCAGGCGGCGACGGCCGCCGCCTCGGCGTCGAGCCCGGCGATCGCCAGCTCACGCAGCTCCACCCGCGGCCCCGCCTCCGAGCGCACGGTGACGGTGCGCGCGCCGTCCGGCCGCGCCTCCACCTCGACCTCGACCCGCGGGTCGAGGTGGCCGCGGCCGCGCAAGGCGCGGACCGCCTCCTCCTTCATCTCCTCGATCGACGCCGGCTCGTAGAAGTCGGTGCGATAGAGGGCGGCGATCTCGCGGCGGACGGCCGCGGGCGGCCGGTCGCCGGCGAAGACGAGCTCCGCCCGCGGACCGGGCTCGACGCGGACCTCGACGTCCACCCGCCCCGGGCGCCCTTCGACGGGAACGACCGCGACAGCGATCCGCGGATCGGGGTGACCCCGGCGGCGGAGGGTGTCGGCGAGGACGACCTCGACGTCGAAGGGGGCGCTCTCCGGCACCGGCGCGCCGCGCTCCAGCGGCACGGCGCGGCGGAGGGCCCGGCGGCGGAGCGCGCCGCCGGGCGCCTCCAGGCGCAGGCGGCGCAGGCGCGGCCCCGCCTCCGCCGGCGGGCGCCCGCCGCCCAGCTCCAGGACCTGCTGCAGGCTCGCCCCTTCGCGCCCCTCGTCGTTGACGAAGCCCTGCAGCGCCAGGCCCGGCAGCTCGCGGAAGCCGTGGAGGTCGAGCAGATAGGTGCGGCGTTCGGCGTTCCGCAGGTCGATCGAGAGGGCGAAGGCGGCGTGCGGCGAGAGGTCGTGGCCGAGGTCGAGCCGGGCGCTCGGGTCCGTCTCCTGGAAGACCAGGACGGGGCGGAGGGCGATGCGCTGGAGGCCGACCGACTCGCCGAGCCGGGAGAGGGCGCGCGTGCCGTAGTAGCCGGCCAAGCCGGCGGCGAGCGCGTCCCGGGCGCCGGCACTCGCCGGCTCCGCCCCGGACGGGTCGAGGAGGTCGAGCGGGCTCTCGTCGCCGCGCAGGCGCGCGATCGTCGGGTCTTGGAGCGAGCTGGTCGTGGTGAGCTCGACCAGCGGGTCGATGAGCGGGTCGCCGGTGAAGACCAGCGCGCCGCTGTCGATCCGCACGGTCTGCCCGTAGGCGAAGAGGAGGCCGCCCGGGTCGAGCTCGATCCGCCCCTCGACGACCGGCAGCTCGGGGGTGCCGGTGACCTCCAGCGACTGCCACCAGGCGCGCAGGTCGGCGACGTTGTTGCGCACGCGGACGCCGTCGACGGTGTCCACCGCCAGGTCGAGGTCGATCGCCGCGAGCGCACTCTCCTCGGTGCCGGGGAGGTCCTCGGCAGCGAAGAGGAGGGCACGCACCTCGCGGTCGAGGTTGACGTTGCGGTCGAGCAGGCCGCGGTCGAGGGTCAGCCGCCCGGAGAGGCGCGAGCGCCCGGCGGCCGGCAGGTCGAGGACGAGCCGGCCGCTCAGCAGCGCCGAGAGCCCGTAGTCGAGGCGGTAGCGGACGCCGGAGAGGTCGAAGGCGAGCGCCGCCCCGCCCTCCGGCCGACTGCCGCCGGAGGCCGCGAGCGCGCCGCCGTTCCAGAGCGCGCTGCCGCGCTCGAGGCGCCAGCGGCCGCCGCGCAGCGCGAGAACCGCCTCGGGAGCCTGGAGGCGGGTGGCGTAGGGCGCCGCCCAGAAGAAGGACGCCTCGGGGCCCGCGGCCCGCACCTCCGCCGCGAGCGCGTCGGGCGGGCCGGAGACCGCGGCGGTCAGGGAGAGAGCGCCGGCGCCGGCACCCCCCGCGAGGTAGGGGTTGAGGACGGCCGCGTCGAGGGTGCCGGCGGCGTCGAGCGCGAGGCGGGAGAACAGGGCCGCGGGCGGATCGTGCTGCGGCCGCCAGGCGGGATCGAGGTCGGCATGGCCGCTCAGCTCGACGCCGGCGCCCGCGCCCGCGACCGCGCCGCCGGCGAACCGGACGCGCACCGGCAGGAGCTCCAGCCGCCCGCCGCCGAGCCGCGCGACGGCCGGGTCCTCGGCCGCCGCGCGCGCGTCGGGAGTCTCGACCGTGAGCCCTTCGAGGCGGACCTCGCCGCGGCCGGCCGCGGGTGAGGCGGGATCGAAGGTGAGGTCGGCGGCGAGGCCGGCGCGCAGCCGCTCCGGCCGCGGCGCGAGAGCGAGGGCGGCGAGGAGCGGCGCCGAGTCGAGCGCGGGGGCGCGGAGGCGGAGCGACACCGGACCGGCGGCGGGGGCGAAGGGGAGCGCGTCGAGCGCCGCGGCGAGCTGCGGGATCGCGCGCAGGGCCCCGAGCGGCACCGTCGCCTCCAGGCTCGCCAGGCCGGCGGCGCTGTCGATCCGCGGCGCCGAGATCGACAGGGTGCCGCCGCGCAGCGCCGCGGTCAGCGCGGCCTCGCGCAACGCCGCGTGCACCCCCCCGAGCCGCAGGTCGAGGTCGGCCTCGGCGAGGAGCGGCTCGAGGAGGAAGCGGCCGGAGCCCGCGAGCGTCCGCTCGCCGGCGGCGGCGGAGAACGACGCGAGGCGCAGCTCGCTGCCGCCGACCGAGGCGTCCAGCGCCAGCGCGTCGAGGGCGGTGCCGGCGGCGGCGATCTCGATCGTGGACCCGGCGAGGCGCGCCGTCCCGGCGAGGCCGGCGAGCGCGCCGGCGAAGCGGCCGTCTCCCTCGACGCGCACGGCCGCGGCGCGGACCGTCCCGGGAGCGTCGAGGCCGGAGAGGTCGAGCGTGTAGGTGCCGGCCCACGACAGCGGCTCGAGCCCCACGTCCCCGTCGAGCACGACGTGGAGCCGTTCGGCGGTGGCGGTCGTGCCGGCGGCGGCGGGTGCGGCAAGCTCGTTCCCGGTGGCGTCCAGGCGGGCGTGAAGACCGGCGCGCGAGCCGGAGAGGTCGAGTCGTCCCGAGAGCGTGCCGGCCCAGCCTTCGGGTGTGCCGGCGAGAGGACCGAGCAGCGCCACCGGCAGGGCCTCGAAGTCGACCGCGGCCGAGCCGGAGCCGCTGCGGGGAAACCCTTCGGCCTCGATCCGGACCCGCGACCCGGCGGCCGGCGTCCACGACGCCGCGAGCTCCGCGCGCGGCGAGGCGAGCGGGCCGGCGAGCGTCACGTCCGCCGCAATCGCGCCCTGCACCGGCGCGCCGGCGGGGATCGCGGGGACGAAGCGGGGCCAGAGGGAGCGCAGCTCCTCCCAGGCCGTCCGCGCGTCGGGAGCGCGGAGCTCGGCCGCGATCCGCTCCGCCGTGCCTTCCCCGAGGCCGGCCAAGCTCGCCGCCGCGACCGTGCCGTGAACGTACCGGCGGCCAGCGGAGTCGGGCAAGAGGTCGACTTCCGCGACCAGGCGGACGGCGCCCTCCGGGCCAGGCTCGACGCTGCCCGCGGCGCGCGCCAGCCGCCGGCTCCCCCGCCGCCAGGTGGCGGTCGCTGCGCCCGCGATGCGCGCCAAGGACCCAGGTCCCACGACCAGCGTGGCGCGGGCGTCGGCCACCGTTCCCGCGAGCTCCACGCCGGCGAACAGCTCGCGATCCAGGTAGGGTCGCAACGCCTCGGCCGGGAACGCGCCCGCCGAGAGGGCGAGCCGGCCAGTGGACTCGGGAAGCCGAAGCGTCCCCTCGGCGCGGACGACTCCCCCGGGCGGCGCGCCGGCGGCGAAGAGCCGCGGCTCGGCCTCCACCTGGAGTTCCACGGCGGTCGGCTGCCCGGGACCCAACCCCACCGTGCCGGACCCGCTCAGCCGGAGCCCGTCGCCGGTTGCGCGCAGCGCGGCGATCTCGAGCGGCCGGCCGTCGCGGTAGCGCGCCCGCCCCGCGAGGTCCAGATCGAGCGGCTCGAACCCCGGCCGCTCGAGCCGCCCGCGCGCGCCGTCGAGCGCCAGCGTCCACGTGCCGGCGACGAAGGAGCCGCGTCCCGAGATCGCGCCGACCTGCCAGCTCCGTACCCACTCGGCCGCCTTCCCGCTCGGCGGCGCTCCGGCGATCGCACCGCGCCGCAGCACGAGGCGTCGGATCTCGAACCCCGGAGGCGCCGCGGGCTCCGCCGCCGGCAGCTCGGGGAACGGTGCGGCGAGGTCGAGGCGCGGCGCCACCACCTCCAACCGCCGGATGACCAGGACCGCGCTGCGCAGGGTGCCGTAGTCGACCCCGGCGACGATCCGCTCGGCGGTGAGGAGCGGCGCCGCCCCCGGCGCGCCGAGCCGCACGTCTTCGAGCTCGACGCCGTCGAGACGGAAGTCGAAGTCGGCGGCGGCGAAGGCCAGCCCCAGCTCGCGGTCGAGGTAGGTCGAGACCCGGGCGAGGAGGGCGCGGCGGACCGCGGCCGAGCGGAGTCCGGCGACGGTCGCCAGGACCGCGAGGAGCGGCAAGCCGATGACCAGAGACAGGATGAGGAGGACGAGCCGCCGGCGCCGGCGGATGCGGGGCGGCTTGACCGGCGGAGACTCTCCGGCCGGAGGGGGGTGCGGCTCGAGCATGGCGGCGGCTCGCCGGGATGCTATCCGACGCCCAGCAGCTCGCGGTCGATACGGTCGAGGACCTCGCGGTCGACCGCCAGGTCGAACTTGCGCGCGAAGTGGTAGCCGCCGGCGAACAGTGCCGGCGCGTCGCTCAGGCGGAGGATGCGTGGCCGGCCGTCGCGTGAGACGCCGAAGTCGACGAAGCGCAGGTTGTCGTTGCAGAGCCGGAAGCGGCCGTCGTTGATCAGCACGGTCTGGGCGAACGCTTCATCGGGGCAGATGGTGCGCTGGAACCAGGCCGCGAGCTTGCCGGTCGAACCGGCCTCCGCCACGCGCTCGGCGCAGGCGCGGCGGAGGGTGGTCCACTGCGAGCCGAAGTAGGCCCTGAAGCCGGAGCGGAACGGGGAGCCGCGGGCCCGCAGCCCCAGCCGCGGCCCATAGGTGAGGTGGACGTGGAAGATCCGCTGCAGATGGTTGAGCGGTTGCAGCTCGCGCAGCAAGCGCTCCCGGCCGGGCAGCTCGCGATACTGATAGTGGTAGCGCAGCCGCCCCCGGTGGCGCCTGCCGTCCGGGCTCGCGGCCTCCGCCGCCCGCCACGTCAGATAGCCGTCGTAGTCGCTGGCCGCGAGCTCCGCTGCGCAGGTCGCCAAGGGTCGCACGGGGTAGTCCTGCCCCGACAGATAGACGAGCCAGTCGTAGCCAACGCCTTCGCGGCGCAGGAGCTCGACGGCGTCGAAGTAGGGCTCGAGAAGCGACCACGAGCCCCGCTCGGCCCTGCGGCGGTGCCGGAAGCTCAACGCTCCCAAGCGCTCGAGATCGCGCCGCGGGAGCGGCTCCGCGGTCGGGCAATGCCCGACCACCAGGGCGGCGTCCGGGTCGCCGCGCCGGAGGGCGGCGAGCAGCCGTACGACCTGGGCCACAAGGCCGTGGCTCTGGACGAAGTAGGCGACGCGCACCGCTCACCAATCTGGCATGGGCGGGCGTCCCGGCGTGGCGTTCACCGGACGCCCACCGGGGGCGACCCGAGGCCGCGGAGGAGGGCCTCGTAGTCGTCGAGCACGCGCTCGAGGCTGGTGCGCTCGCGCACGGCGCGGAGGCGGGCCCGCGCCTCCTGCCAGGCGCGGCTGCCGAGCGCGGCGCGCGCCCGCTCGAGCGCGTCCTGGATGGCGCCCGGCTCCGGCTCGCAGAAGAAGGGGTAGTCCTCCCCGAGGAGCTCGACGGTCGTCACGTCGCGCGTGGTGACCAGGACGGCGTCGCAGGCGGCGGCGGTCGAGACCTTGCAGTTCGGCTTGTAGAGGAACTCGCGGCCTTGCCGGCGGACCGAGAGGTGGCAGTTGAAGCCGCTGGCGGCGCCGGCGGCGAGCCCGTCCTCGACGCAGGCGACGCCGGGCAGCCGCCCCCAGAGGTCGAACGAGCGCGGCAGCCCGACGTAGGCGACCTCCAGCCGGTCCTGCGGCGCGCGGTTCGGCGCGTAGCGCGGGTCCCACTGGTGGTAGATGAGGCAGTCGGCGCGGCCCGGCCGGCCGAAGTCGGCGAGCTGGCGCCGGTTCTTGAGGATCAGCGCGTCGTAGAGCCAGCGGTTCTTGATCCGCCGCTTGAAGACCACCGTGTCCTGAACGTCGAGGACGAGGCGGTTGCCGCGCGCGCGGGCGGCGAGCAGGTGGTCGAGCCGCGAGGTCTTGATGAAGACCAGGATGCCGCGGCGCACCGCCGGCAGCTCGCGGGCGTAGATGGCGCGCGCCTGCCAGCCGCGCGCCGCCAGGCCGTCGGCGATCTGGTGCGCCCCCATCAGCGTCGATCCCTTGTCGTAGTACTTGACGAAGGCGACCGGCACCGGCGGCGGCGCCTCGCGGGCGGGACCGGGCTCGGGCAGGGCGGCCATGGCCGGCGCTAGCGCCCCGCTCCCTCGCGCGCCGCGGCGCGGAGCATGGCGTCGAGGCTCTTCTCGACGTCCTCGTCGGTCGTGGCCCAGGAGGAGACGCTGATGCGCATCGCGGTGCGGCCCTGCCAGACGGTCGGGCCGCACCAGCAGGTGCCGTCCTCCTGGACGGCGGCGACGACGCGCTCGGTCGTCGCCGGCGGCCCGAAGGCGACCAGCACCTGGTTGAGCACGACCTCGTTGAGCACCTCGTGCCCGGCCGCCGCGAGGCCCTCGGCGAAGCGCCGCGCCTGCCGGCAGTTGCGCTCGACCAGCTCGGCGATGCCGGAGCGGCCGAGGGCGCGCAGCGCCGCCCACACCTCGACGCCGCGCCCCCGCCGCGACAGCTCGGGCGTGAAGTCGGAGGGGTTGCGCTCGGCGGTCGGCAGATACGCGGCGCGCACCGACATCGCCGCGCGCAGCGCCTCGGGGTCGCGCGCAAAGGCGAGTCCCGAGTCGTAGGGCACGTTGAGCCACTTGTGCGCGTCGGTGGCCCAGGAGTCGGCGTCGCCGAAGCCCGCCGCGAGGTGGGCGAGCCGGGGCGAGGCCGCGGCCCACAGCCCGAAGGCGCCGTCCACGTGCACCCAGGCGCCCGCCTCGCGGGCGCGCGGCACGATCTCGGGAGCGGGATCGAAGGCGCCGGTGTTCACGTTGCCCGCCTGCAGGCAGACGATCGCCGGCGGCGCCAGGCGCGGCAGGGCGCTTGCGCGCATGCGCCCCTGGCCGTCCACCGGCACGGTCGCGACGCGCGCGCGGCCGAGCCCGAGGAGGCCGAGCGCCTTGTGGAGCGTGGGGTGCGCCTCCTCCCCCACCACGACGGTGACCGGCGGCGCGCCGAAGAGGCCGTCGGCCTCGACGTCCCATCCCGCCTGCCGCAGCACCGCGTGGCGGGCGGCGGCGAGGGCGGTGAAGTTGGCGACGGTGGCCCCGGTGACGTAGCCGCCGCCGGTGCCGGGCGGCAAGCCCAGGAGGTCGACCAGCCAGCCGAGCGCGATGCGCTCCAGCTCCGAGGTCGCCGGGGTAATGGTCTGGAGGCCGGTGTTCTGGTCCCACGCCGTCGCCAGCCAGCTCGCCGCCACGGTCGCGGGCAGCGCACCGCCGATGACGAAGCCGAAGAAGCGTCCGCCCGCCATGCCCATGGTCGCCGGCGAGCCCACCTCGTCGAGGAGCCGCAGCACCTCGGCGGCGGGGGTCGGGCCCGCGGGCATGGGGGTGTCCCACGCCGCGAGGCCGCGCACGGCATCCGCCGACGGCGCCACCCGGCGGGCGGCCAGCCCGTCGAGATAGCGCGCCGCGCGGGCCGCGGCGTCCTGAAGCAAATCCGGCATGGGCTCCGGCGTCTCGGGCGCCATCCCACCTCCTCTGTCGGGTAGCCCCCCTAGCCTACAACTCGGCGGCGGGCGCCAGGGCGTGCCCCGCTCCGGCGAGGGCCGCGACGGCGCGCTCGAGGTCGGCGGCGCGGACGAGGAGGTAGTCGGTGTCGTAGGTCGAGAGGGCGAAGAGGCTGACGCCGGCCGCGGCGAGGGGGCCGGCGAGGGAGGCGAGGACGCCGACGGCGGAGAAGTCGAGCGGCCCGCGCACGCGGAGGCCGCGGAAGCCGCGCTGTGCCGGCAGGTTGGGGGGCACGGCGGCCTCGGGGCAAACGATCGAGAGCTCGTCGGCGGTGCGCGTCACCGAGACGAGGGCGACGGCGCCCCGCGCCCACTCCGGCACGGCGGCGTCGGCGGTGAGGCGCACGACGGCGAAGGGCTCCAGGAGGACGTCGAGGGTCACGGAAGGGGGCACGAACGTCAGTCGAGCGCGTCCTTCGCCCGGCGGACCCAGCCCGGGGCCGAGTCGGTGCGCTGGCGCAGGATCAGGTTGAGCTGCGCCGTGTGGTGCTGGACGTGGCGCAGGTTGTAGAGCAGCAGCTCGACGACGCTGGCCTCGCCGATCGGGAAGGTGCGGCGCTCGCGCGCCGTCTCGTCGTCGAGCGCCGCGATCGCCGCCCGGCACTTGGCGCGGCCGTGCGCGAGGTAGGCGCGCAGCTCGTCCTTCGTGTACGGCCGCTCCGGCAGCACCCCCGCCGGGTCCAGCTCGTCGAGCGTGAACGGCGCCGGCGGCGCGAAGCCCGCGGGCGAGTCGGCGAGGTAGTAGTCGAGGAAGAAGAGGGTGTGGAAGACGAGGTACCAGAACTCCGGCTGCTGCGAGCGGTCGCCCCACAGCTCCTCGGGACAGGCGTCCATCGCGTTCTCGAGCATGTCGATCGCCGCCCCGAGCTGCGGCCAGAGGATCGCCCACTCGCGCTGCACGGGTCGCAGGCCTGCCGCGGGCTAGTCCGGGCTGTCGAGGACTTCGCGGACCTTGGCCAGGAGGATGCGGCCGGTGAAGGGCTTCTTGAGCAGGGGCACGTCCTCGCGGACGAGGGTGCCGCTGCCCTCCTCGGTGAGGCCGGCCGGGTAGCCGGTGGCGAAGAGGACCTTCATCTCCGGGCGCTGGAAGCTGAGGCGGTCGGCGAGCTCGACGCCGCTCATGCCGGCCATCAGGACGTCGGTGACCATCAGGTGGATCGGCCCGCGGTGCCCTTGCGAGAGACCGAGCGCCTGGGCGGCGTCGGCGGCGTCGAGCACCTTGTAGCCGCGGTTGGCGAGGATCTCGGCCAGCGGCTTGCGCACGTTGTCCTCGTCCTCGACGAGGAGGATCGTCTCCCACTCCTGCCCGCGCGCGCCGCGGTCCGGGTTGACCTCGCGCTGCCCCTCCTCTTCGGCCGAAGGGAAGTAGAGGTAGAGGCTCGTCCCCTTCTCCGCCGCGCTCTCGACCAGCACGTCGCCGCCGCTCTGGATGACGACGCCGTAGACCGTCGAGAGCCCGAGGCCGCTCGCCTCGACCCCGACCTTGGTGGTGAAGAAGGGCTCGAAGGCGCGGGTGCGCACCTCGTCGTCCATGCCGCGGCCGGTGTCGGTGACCTTGAGCAGCACCTGCCGCTCCCCGATGCCGCCGACGTTGGCGGTTTCCAAAGTGAAGGTACCGCCGTCCGGCATCGCCTCGCGCGCGTTGGCGGCGAGGTTGAGGATGACCTGCTCGAGCTGCACGGGGTCGCCGTTGACGCGGTCGAGGTCGGGCTCGAGTACGAGCTTCACTTCCACGCGGTCGCCGAGGATGCGGTGGAGGGTCTCCCCCATGTTGCGCAGCAGGGCGTTCCACTGCACCAGCCGCGGGGTCAGCACCTGGCGGCCGCTGAAGGCCAGGAGCTGCCGCGCCAAAGCGGCGCCGCGCTCGCCGGTGCGCTCGACCTCGGCCAGGTGCTTGCGCGCCGGGTGGTCGTTGGGGAGACCGAGGAGAGCGAGCTCGGCCTCGCAGAGGATCGCCGTCAGCATGTTGTTGAAGACGTGCGCGATGCCGCCCGCCAGCCGCCCCATCGGCTCCATCCCCGGAGGCACCGGCTGCGGGGACCGGTGCCTCTCCTCCTCGAAGGAAACGACGGTTCCACCCTCGTCTGGCGGCGTTTTGCGCACAGGCTGGCTCTTCACGCTGGCTCCCGAGGGACTGGTTTCGGCTGCGACCCTCGGCCGCGCTTCATGCAGATTTCGGTCCAGCTAGAACATGCCGAGCTGCAGCCGGGCGGCCTCCGACATCATCGACGGGTTCCACACCGGGTCCCACACGACCTCGACCTCGGCGCCGGTCACGCCGGGCACATTTTCCACTTTCGCCTTGACCTCGGGGGGCAGCGAGCCGGCGACCGGGCAGGCCGGGGAGGTCAGGGTCATCTTGATCCCGACCTGGCCGTCGGGCGCGACCTCCAGGTCGTAGATGAGGCCCAGCTCGTAGATGTTGACCGGGATCTCGGGGTCGAAGATCGACTTGAGGGCCTCGACGACGCCGGCTTCGATGTCGTCGGAGGCGGCGAACGGAGCGGGCACGGGAGGGGCGATCGGTTCGGACATGGTTACTCCGTCGAGACGGGGCGCGCATCGCCGCCGGCGAGCGCCGCATTGAAGGTGTGCCAGGGAAGGGTGGCGCACTTGACGCGCACCGGGTAGTCGCGCACGCCGGCGAAGACGGCGAGCTTCCCCAGCTCGGCCGGCACCTCGACCGGCTCGCCGGGGCGGCTGGTGACCAGGCGGTGGAAGCCCTCGAAGAGAGACTGCGCCTCCTCGACGGGCACCCCCTTGAGCGCCTCGGTCATCAGCGACGCCGCCGCCATCGAGATGGCGCAGCCACTGCCCTGGAAGGCGATGTCCTCGACGCGGTCCCCGGCGACCTGCACGAAGAGCGTCACCTTGTCGCCGCACAGCGGGTTGTGGCCGCGCGCCGTGCGGTTGGCCGCCGGCAGCTCGCCAAAGTTCCGCGGTCTGCGGTTGTGGTCGAGGATGACCTCCTGGTAGAGATCGGAGAGGTCGGCGACGGTCATGCGAAGAGCTCCGCCGCCTCATGGAGGCCGGCGATCAGCGCGTCCACCTCGTCGGGGCGGTTGTAGAAGGCGAAGGAGGCGCGCGTCGTGGCCGGGACGCCGAAGCGCTCCATGACCGGCTGCGCGCAGTGGTGGCCGGCGCGCACCGCGATGCCGCGGCGGTCGAGGACGGTGCCGACGTCGTGCGGATGGGCGCCGGCGAGGGTGAACGAGACGACCGAGGCGCGCCGGCGGGGCGTGCCGACGAGCGCGAGGCCCGGCACCTCGGGGAGGCGGGCGACGGCGGCGTCGAGGAGCGCCTGCTCCCAGGCCGCCGCGCGCTCGCGGCCGATCCCCTCCAGGTAGTCGAGCGCCGCGGCGAGCCCCACGGCCGCCTCGATCGCCGGCGTGCCGGCCTCGAAGCGGTGGGGCGGCGGGCCGAACTCGGTGCCTTCGAAGGTGACGGAGGTGATCATGCCGCCACCCCCCTGGTAGGGCGGCATCGCCTCCAGCAGCTCGCGCCGCGCCCAGAGGGCGCCGCTGCCGGAAGGACCGTAGGTCTTGTGGCCGGAGAAGGCGTAGGCGTCGCAGCCCAGGGCGGCGACGTCCACCGGCAGGTGCGGCGCTCCCTGCGCGCCGTCCACCACGACGGTGGCGCCGACCTCGTGCGCCAGGTCGCTCATGCGGCGCACCGGGTTGACTGTGCCGAGGGCGTTCGAGACGTGGGCGACGGCGGCGATCTTCGTGCGCGGCGAGAGCCGGCGCTCGAACTCCTCCATGACCACGTCGCCGCGGTCGTCGATCGGCACGACGACCAGGCGCGCGCCCTTCTCCTCGCACAGCATCTGCCAGGGGACGAGGTTCGAGTGGTGCTCGAGGCCGGTGACCAGCACCTCGTCGCCGGCGCCGACCCGCGACCTGCCCCAGGCGGCGGCCATCAGGTTGATCCCCTCGGTCGTGCCGCGGACGAAGACCACTTCGGACGGGTCGGCGGCGCCGAGGAAGCGGGCGACGGTGGCGCGCGCCCCCTCGTAGAGCGCGGTTGATTCCTGCGACAGGGTGTGGACGCCGCGCGCCACGTTGGAGCAGGACTCCTCGTAGACGCGCGCGATCGCCGCGAGCACCGCGCGCGGCTTCTGGGTGGTGGCGGCGTTGTCGAGGTAGACGAGCGGCCGGCCGTGGACGCGGCGGGCGAGGATCGGGAAGTCGGCCCGCACCCGCTCGAGGTCGAAGCCGGGCAGCGCCTCGCTTGAATCGCGGGCGCGCTCTGCCGCTGCCGCCGCCATCGTCACACCGCCTGGCGCACGATCTCCCCCTTGGGGAGCCGGGCGAAGAGGAACTCCTCGAGGTCGTGGCGCACCGCCTCGACCTTGATCCGCGCCACGATGTCGCTGGCGAAGGCGTAGGTGAGGAGGCTGCGCGCCGCGTCGGCGCCGATGCCGCGCGACCGCAGGTAGAAGATGGCGTCGTCGTCGAGCTGGCCGACGGTCGAGCCGTGGGTGCACTTGACGTCGTCGGCGAAGATCTCGAGCTGCGGGTTGGAGTTGGCGACGGCGTGACGCGACAGCAGGAGGTTGCGGTTGCTCTGCTTGGCGTCGGTCTTCTGCGCTCCGGGGTGGACGTAGATGAGACCGTTGAAGACGGCGCGCGCGTGGCCGTCGAGGACGCCCTTGTACAGCTCGTGGCTGCCGCAGTGGGGCGCCGCGTGCTCGACGCGCATGTGGTTGTCCACGAGCTGCCGCCCCTCGAGGACGTAGAGGCCGTTGAGGATGCAGTCCACCCCCTCGCCGGCGAGGACGGCGTTGACGTCGTTGCGCACCAGCCCGCCGCCGAAGGCGAGCGAATGCGACGACGGCGCGCTCGACCGCTCGGCCTGGAGCTGGAAGGTGGCGAGGTGGAAGGCCCCGAGGCCCTCGCGCTGCACCTTGTAGTGGTCGACGACCGCGGCCGGCCCGGCGACCAGCTCGGTCACCGGCGCCGTGAAGTAGGCGCCGTCGCCGGCGTAGGTCTCGACCAGGGTGAGCTGCGACGCCTCGCCGGCGACGGCGAGGACGCGTGGGAACGACGCGATCCCGTCGCCCCGGGAGAGGAAGATCAGGTGCACCGGCGCCGCGAGCACCGTCCCGGCCGTCAGCTCGACGTACGCGCCGTCGGCGAGGAAGGCGGTGGCGAGCGCGACGAACGGGTGTCGCTCGGAGCTCGCGTAGCGGCCGAGGAGCGGCAGGGTGCGCTCCGGATCGCGCGCCAGGAGCTCGGCGAGCCCCGACACGACGGCGCCGGCCGGCAGCCCCTCGAGGCGTGAGAGCTGCGGCACGTAGCGGCCGTTGGCGAAGACCAGCTCGATCGCGCCCGGGATGCGGTGCGGCGCCACCTCGGCCTCGGTGGGCGCGAACTCCCCCGCCTCGTCGCGCCGGAAGACGAGCTTCGAGAGCGCCGCGAAGTCGATGAAGCGCCACTCCTCCTGGCGCTGCGACGGGAAGCCGAGCTCGGCGAAGCGCTCGATGGCGCGCCGGCGGAGGGCGGCCAAGGCCGCCGGCTCGCTGCGCGGCCGCCCGGCCGTGAAGCGCTCCCAGTCGGCGAGGAAGCCGCTCCTGGCGTCGGCGGCGACGCCGGTCGCCGGCGTCTCCAGGGTCGTGGCCATCGTCAGGCTCCCACCACCACCGCCGGCACCCGCTCGGGCGCCATGCCTTCCAGCCAGGCGTAGCCCTTGTCCTCCAGCTCCAGCGCCAGCTCCTTGCCGCCGGAGCGGACGATCCGCCCGTCCACCAGCACGTGCACGCGGTCGGGCACGATGTAGTTGAGGAGGCGCTGGTAGTGGGTGATGACGAGGAAGCCGCGGCCGGGGCCGCGCAGCGTGTTGACGCCGTCGGCGACGATGCGCAGGGCGTCGATGTCGAGCCCCGAGTCGGTCTCGTCGAGCACCGCGAAGGTCGGCTCGAGCACCGCCATGTGGAAGATCTCGTTGCGCTTCTTCTCGCCGCCGGAGAATCCCTCGTTGACCGGGCGGTTGAGCAGCGACTCCTCCATCTGCACCAGCTTCATCCGCTCGCGCACCAGCTTGAGGAACTCGATGGCGTCGAGCTCCTGCAGGCCGCGGTGCTTGCGGATGGCGTTGAGCGCGGCCTTGAGGAAGTAGGTGTTCGACACGCCGGGGATCTCGACCGGGTACTGGAAGGCCATGAAGAGGCCCTCGCGCGCCCGCTCCTCGGGGTCCATCTCGAGCAGGTCCTTGCCCTGGAAGAGGACCTGCCCCTTGGTGACCTCGTAGTCCGACTGGCCGGCCAGCACCCGCGCCAGGGTGCTCTTGCCGGAGCCGTTCGGCCCCATCATCGCGTGCACCTCGCCGGCGCCGACCGCGAGGTCGATCCCCTTGAGGATCTCTTCGCCGTTCACCGCGACGTGCAGGTTCTTGATCTCGAGCATCTTGTTGTTCTCAGCCAACGCTCCCCTCCAAGTTCACCGCCAGGAGCTTCTGCGCCTCGACCGCGAACTCCATCGGCAGCTCGCGGAAGACCTCCTTGCAGAAGCCGTTGACGATCATCGACACGGCGTCCTCGGTCGAGATGCCGCGCTGGTTGCAGTAGAAGATCTGGTCCTCGCCGATCTTCGAGGTCGACGCTTCGTGCTCCATGTGCGCCGTCGGGTTCTGGACGTCGATGTAGGGGAAGGTGTGCGCGCCGCACTCCGAGCCCAGCAGCATCGAGTCGCACTGCGAGAAGTTCCGCGCCCCGTCGGCGCCCTTGAGGATCTTGACCATGCCGCGGTAGGTGTTCTGGCCGTGGCCGGCGGAGATCCCCTTCGAGACGATGGTCGAGCGGGTGTCTTTCCCGATGTGGATCATCTTGGTGCCGGTGTCGGCCTGCTGCCGCGCCTTGGTCAGGGCCACGGAGTAGAACTCGCCGATCGAGCCGTCGCCCTTGAGGATCACGCTCGGGTACTTCCAGGTGATCGCCGACCCGGTCTCGACCTGGGTCCAGGAGATCTTCGACTTCCGCCCCTCGCACTTGCCGCGCTTGGTGACGAAGTTGTAGATGCCGCCGCGCCCCTCTTCGTCGCCGGGGTACCAGTTCTGCACCGTCGAGTACTTGATCTGCGCGTTGTCGAGGGCGACGAGCTCGACGACCGCGGCGTGAAGCTGGTTCTCGTCGCGGCGCGGCGCCGTGCACCCTTCGAGGTAGGAGACGTAGGCGCCCTCGTCGGCGACGATCAGCGTGCGCTCGAACTGGCCGGAGTTCTTGGCGTTGATGCGGAAGTAGGTCGAGAGCTCCATCGGGCAGCGCACGCCCTTCGGCACGTAGACGAAGGAGCCGTCGGAGAAGACCGCCGAGTTGAGGGTGGCGAAGAAGTTGTCGGTGTAGGGGACGACCGAGCCGAGATACTTCCGCACCAGCTCGGGGTGCTCGCGCACGGCGTCCGAGAAGGAGCTGAAGATGATCCCCAGCTCGCCGAGCTTCTCCTTGAAGGTCGTGGCCACCGAGACGCTGTCGAAGACGGCGTCCACGGCGACGCCGGCCAGCACCTCCTGCTCGCGCAGCGGGATGCCGAGCTTCGCGTAGGTGGCGAGGATCTCGGGATCGACCTCGTCGAGGCTCTTGGGGCCGTCGGCCTGCGACTTGGGCGCGGCGTAGTAGAGGATCGACTGGTAGTCGATCGGCCCGTAGTGGATGTTGGCCCAGCGCGGCTCGTGCATGGTCAGCCAGTGGCGGTAGGCCTTGAGCCGCCATTCGAGGAGCCACTCGGGCTCGCCCTTCTTGGCGGAGATCAGGCGGACGACGTCTTCGGAGAGACCGACGGGAAAGGCTTCCTGCTCGACGTCGCTAATGAAGCCGAACTTGTAGTCCTGCCGCGCGAAGTCCTCGATGGTCTGGGTGGCGGTCTGCATGGGCGTCCTCGTCAGATGTTGGCCGGGGCCGGGGCCGCAGCGCGGCCGGAGCCCAGGGTGACCAGCTTGGCGGCGGCTGGGAGCGGGTGGATCATCTCGGCCAGGGTGATCCCTTCGAGGGCCCGGCGCACGGCGCGGCTGATGACGTGCCAGTTGCTGCGCGACGGGCAGATGGGCTCGTGGACGCAGACGCCGGTCTCTTCGACGCACTCGGTCAGGGCGATGGGGCCTTCGAGGGCGGTGATGATTTCGGCCATGGAGATGGTCTCGGGGAGGCGGGCGAGGCTGTAGCCGCCTTTGACGCCGCGGTGGGACACGAGAAGCCCCTCGCGGGCGAGTAGTTTCAGGATCTTGGCGACCATCGGCACGGGCAGATGGGCCTCGGCGGCCAGCTCCGGGGCGTTGTAGCGCCGCTCGGCATTGGACGCGAGATGGCTCAGCAGGACGATGCCGTAGTCGGTTTGCCGGGTGATCCTGATCATGCTTTTCCACCCCCGTGGACTGAAACAGTACCAATTCAGTACCGATTCCGTCAACCGGCTTCTCACCCTTCCCCCTCCCAGCCGCTTGCTGCGGCCGTTCCGGTGTGGGGTCCCGGAGGTCTCCTCCGCGCCGGGGCGCTCCTTGATGTCCGCGCTGCGCGTGCTGGTACAGAGGGGGTTGCCGGCCAACACGGCGGTGGCTCCGGCGCCTCGCACGGTGGACGGCCAGGGGGAGCGGACGGAGCGCCCGGCGCTCCAGAGACCTCCGGGCCCTAGAACCGGCGGTGGAGCCACTGCATATGTCATCCCGAGCGTGAGCGAGGGATCTGGGGGAAGGGTGGGCGCATAGACCCACCAGCATCGCGCCGCCCCCCGCCCAGATCCTTCGCTCTCGCTCAGGATGACAAGGAGGGATCGTTCCGTCTTTCTCTGCCGGACGTCACTTCAGAGTCCCGAGTCATGGCGCCGCGTGATGTGCCGGGCCAGAGGCCAGCGAAAGCGTCGCGTTCCGGTGAAGTCACCACCAACGTCCGCGAACGGAGCCGACCTGATTCTGCCGCCGCTACCGGTCCTGACCGGGAACCGCGAAGCGGCGCGACTCTTTCGCGGGCCGGGTGGCCCGGCATCTCACGCGGCACTATCCGCCCCGCGCGGATCTCTTCCCTTCCTAAGTCAGCTTCCCGATAGGCCCGAGATCCAAGTTGAGGTCTTCGGGGCGGATTCCGAAGCGGCGGGCGAGGTCGTGGACGGTTTCTTCGAGCTTCATCAGGGCGATGCCGAGCTTTTCGACCTGGTCGGGGGTGAGGGTCTCTTGCTCCATGCGGCGGATGGCTTGGCGCTCCATCAGCTTGCGGAGAAACTCGACGAGGGCGAGGACGAGCTGGGCTACCGAGCGCTCGACGTCTTCGGGGGCGGCGTTCCAGCACGGGGCGGGCTGGGCGGCTAGGCGGCGCTCTAGCTCGGCGCGCATGCCCTCCAGCTCCTCGATCTCCAGCCGCAGCGCCTCCCGCTCGCTCACGGGCCCACCTCCGGGGCGAAGGCGTAGGGGGGCCAGGGGCCGGAGAGGGCGACCCGCGGGCCGTCGGCGCGGGCCGCGGCGCTCCGCACCAGCTCGGCGTAGCGCGGCGCGTCGCCGCGGGCCACCAGATCGTAGGCGGTGGCGAGGAGGCGGCCGGCGGCGTGCCGCTCCACCCGCTCGGCGCGCAGCAGCGGGGCGAGCGCGGCGCGTAGCTCGGCGATCTCGGGCAGTGAGCGCGCCCGCTCCGCCTCCAGGCGGCGCTGGAGGAGGTAGCGCGTGCCCGGCCCGGCGAGAGGCGCGTCGAGGATCTCGGGCAGGGCCGGCGCGGGCGCTTCCGTGCTCTCCCCGAACACCCGAAGCGTCATCTGCACGCAGCCGGCGACCCGCGCCAGCGCCTCCGCCAGCTCGGCCGCCCGCGGCGCCAGCGCCCGCACGAGCGCCGCCTCGTCCGGCGCCGTCTCGCCGAAACGGGCGGGCAGCAGCGGATCCAGCTCGAGCGCCAGCCGGCGGACCGTCTCGTCGTGCCGCCGCAGCGCCTCCGCCGAGAGCGAAACATCCGCCGCCTCTCCCACGACCGCCGCGATCTCCCCGCACGCGACCAGCCGCAGCGTCTCCCCACTTGCGCCTTTTTCTACCGGCTCGCCAGCCCCCGCCCGCACCACCGCATACACACGCAGCGCGCTCAACTCCCCTTCCCTCCCTCCCCCTCCCCAGCCCGCGGCAGGATGCGGTCGGCGGCGCAGAGCAGGGCGGACAACCGGAGGTAGATGAGATCGATGTCCGCCAGCCCAAGCACCACCTCGCCGGTCAGCACCACCCCCTGGTTGAGCAGGTGATCGACGATGTCGAGAAGCGAGCCGTCGGCCCCGGCCACCACCTCGATCAGCTCGCCGGCGTCGCGCGCGGCCGGCAGCCGCTCGCTCACCGCGTCTCCTCGGCCGCGAAGTTGTAGGCCGGCCAGGGGCCGGTGAGCGTCACGTCGCCGCCCAGCCGCCGCAGCGCCTCGGCGCCGCGCCCGACCACATCCTCGAAGGCGGCCGCCGTCTCCTCCGGCACGAGGAAGGCGGCGTCGAGCAGCAGGCGGGCGGCGACCTCCGCCGCCGGCGGGTCGCGCCGCACGGCGTCGCGCGCCCGGGCGGCGAGCGCCGCGAACAGCTCTTCCGCCGCGGCGCCGGCGCGCGCGGCGAGGGTCCGCGCAGCCTCCCGCTGCCGCTTCTTCTGCTGCAGGAAGGCGGTGCCGGCGCCGCCGCTCGGCCCGCCGCCCTCTCCCCCGTTCTCCTCAGCGTCGAGCGCCGCCCGCGCCGCCGCCTCGTCGAAGAGCACCCGCACCCCCCACTCCCGGCACCCCTCGACGCGGTCGAGCAGGCGCGCGAGCCGCTCGCGCTCGCCGCCGATGTGCTCGACGGCGCGCGCGTCGCCGGCGAAGAGGGTGAAGAGCTTCATCGGCACCAGCGTGGCGCCGGCGCCGAAGTGCTCCACCATGCGCTCGTGGGCGAGGGCGCAGGTCGAGACCCAGGAGAGGTCCTCGAGGCGGCGGCCGATCTCGTCGGCGCCGTAGTCGGGGAGCGGGGCGTCGGCGGCCACCAGCCAGAGGCCGCCGCCGGCGTCGAGCGCGCGCGGCGGGGAGAGGCCGGGGAGCCCCGCCGGCGCGCCGCCGACGGCCGGCGCCGCCGGGCGGCGCAGGAGCGCGTAGACGTAGGTCGCCAGGGAGGGGCTCATGGGGTGCTCTCGCTCCAGCTCCAGCTCCGGCCCCAGGCGGCGAGCGGGGCGGCGCCGCGCGGCGGCGGGAACGCGGCCGGCGCCCGGATCATAGCCGCGCCGGCCGGCAGCCCTAGACGGAGCGCGGCGAGCTGCCGCCGCTCGGCCGCCGCGGCTTGCCGACAGCGCGAGCAGCCGGGGGGCGTGAGGGCGTTGACCAGGACGGCCGGCGCCGCCACCCCCAGCCCGGCGAGTGCGGCGAGCAGCCGCCCGGTCTCCCGCCGCGGCAGCTCGGCGGCCCGCGCCACCGCCACGCAGCGGGTGCGCGCCGGGTCGGCGAGCACTACCTGGAGGCGCTTGAGGCCCCGCGCCAGCTCGACCAGCTCCGCCGCCAGCTCGCCCAGCCCCAGCACCTCGCGGTACTTCAAGAGGATGGCGAGGAGGGCATGGTCCCAGGCGAGGGCGAGGGCCGGCATCTCGAGCAGGCGCAGGGCGTGGCCGGTGGGGGCGGTGTCGAGGACGACGAGGCGCTCGGTCTGCAAGCCGTGCGACGGCGGCCTGCGAGATCCTTCGGCGCCGCGCGCCTCAGGATGACCGGCTTCGCCGGTCAGGTCGAGGATCGCCACCAGCTCGTCGAGCCCCGGCGGATCGACCTCCAGCAACGCCTCGACGACGGCGCGGTCGAGCGCCAGGCCGGCGCCGGCGGCACCGCGCTCCTCGGCGCCGAGCAGCTCCGCGAGGCCGCCGCGGAGCCGCTCGCGCCAGAGCCGATAGCGCGCCGCGGCGTCCAGCTCGCGGGCGCGGAGGTGCGCGGGCGCCGCGGGGACCGGGCGCTCGGAGTCGTCGAGGGGCGCGGCGAGCACGTCGGCGAGCGAGTGCGCGGGGTCGGTCGAGAGGAGGAGGACCGGGCGGGCGGGGTCGCGCTCGGCGAGGAGGAGGGCGGCGGCGGCGGCGCAGGTCGTCTTGCCGGTGCCGCCCTTGCCGGCGAAGAGGAGGAGGCGGGTGCCGGGCGGGGCGAGGCGGTCGAGCCAGGTTGGTAAAACGCCCCCGCCCAGATCCCTCGCTGCGCTCGGGATGACAAGGAGAGAGGGTTTCGCAGACGGGGCCGTGGCGAGGCGCAGCAGCGCCGCTCGCCCGCGCGGCTCGTGCTCGACCGCCGGCACGAATCGCACTGGCAGCCTCGCGAAGGCGGCCTCCAGCTCTTTCACTACCCGAGCTTCTTCCGTCCGCCGTGCCTCGCACGTGCCGCACGCCTCGGGAGGCGGCGGGGTCACGCGGTTGACCACCAGCTCGACCGATTCATCCACCGGCACCCCGCCGGCCGCCAGCTCGCCGAGCGCGTCGCGCGTTTCGGCGAGCGACAGCGCCTCCGGCAGCAGCACCCAGTGGAAGCGGGCGCGGCGCGGGTCGTGGAGGAGGTCGCCGAGGAGCGCCGCTTCGGCCTCGATCCCGGCCGGCAGGGCGTCGGCGGCGTCGGGGCGCCAAGCGCCGGCCAGGCGCTCGGCCACCGCGCGGTGCTTCCGCTGCATCGCGGCGAGGAGGCCGGCGAAGCGGCGCAGCGCCTCCGGCATGGCGAGAAGCCGCAGCGTGTGCGCGGTCGGCGCGGTGTCCACCACCACCTCGTCCCGCTCTTCGGCGCGTGCCAGGCGCGCCAGCTCGAGGATGCCCACCAGCTCGTCCACGCCGGGGAGCGGCAAGGCGAAGAGGCGGTCCACGTCCTCGCGGTCGAGGTAGGTGCCGCGGAGGGCGAGCGCCGCCAGCCCCTCCCGCCGCTCGCCGAGCCAGCGCTCCCATGCCGGCGCCGCGGCCAGCTCGACCGCGGCGAGGGCGCCGCGGCGGGTGGGGACGATCGTCGGGGTGGGGCCGAGCCTCAGGCCGAGGGCGTCGCCGAGCGAGTGGGCGGGGTCGGTCGAGACGAGGAGGACGCGGCGGCCGGCGGCGGCCGCGGCGAGGGCGTGCGCGGCGGCGCAGGTGGTCTTGCCGACCCCGCCCTTGCCGCCGTAGAGGTGGAAGGCGGGTGCCGCTACTCGCGGTCCTCCGGCGCGCCGGAGTCGAAGCTCACCTCGACGCTTACCACCCCGGCGATGCCCGCCTCGCGCTCGCCGCGCTGCCGCTCGCGGATGACGCGCAGCCGGGCCAGCAGCTCGGCCTGCAGCTCGCCGAACTCCTCGTCCGAGAGCTCGCCCAGCTCGTTCTGCATCTCGGCGGCGAGCAGCTCCTCGCGCAGCCGCTGCTCGTCGTTGAGCTCGGTGTCCACCGCCGCCGCGATCTTGTCGAGCACGAACCCGATGCCGCCCAGGAGCAGCCGGTCGACGAGGATCATTCGGGCTCGGTGTCGGTCGCCCGCTCCAGGCGCAGCCGGATGTTGACGAAGTTGTAGGGCGGCCAGGGGCCGGTGTACTTGAACTTCAGGTGCTCGTACTTGGCGCCGACCTCCTTGACGCGGGCGTCGAAGTCGGCCTCGCGGTCGCGGGCGACGAGGAAGGCGGCGTTCATGATCATCTTGTCGCCGATCGGCTTGTTGGCGCGCGAGGCGACCGACACCTGGCCCAAGGCCGAGAAGATCTCCGAGACGAGCTGCTCGGAGCGCTCCTGCAGGAGCGAGTCGACCAGCCGCCCGTACTGCATGCGCGCGAAGTAGGTCGAGCCCTTCTGGGTCGAGATCTCGTGGCGCAGCAGGCGCAGGCTCTCGTCGGCCTTCTCGATCTCCTGGATGACCAGCTCCGGCTCCCACAGGATCTTGAGCCCGAACTCCAGCTTGTCCTGCATCTTGACCAGCACGTCGCGGAAGGCGTCGTAGGCGGTGCGCAGCAGCTCGAGGATGTCCTCGCGCGTCTTGAACACCGTCGAGAACGACATCGGGATGACGGTGAAGCGCCGCATCACCGCCTCGTTGACCCGCTCGTGGGCGAGCACGTTGTCGCGCGTCGGGTCGTAGACCTCGAGCGGCGTGTCGGAGACGACGGCGGCGACGTCGCGGTAGTTGACGGTGTGCACGTCGGCCGGCTCGCTGCCGATGCCGATCGGCCCGAAGTTGTGCGGCTCGTCCGTGTGGATGATGCAGTAGACGTACTTGCCGCTCTGGCCGTCGCTCTCCGCCGGCGGCGGCGTGACGGCGAGGCCCGAGAGCGTCCCCGCCAGGCTGCGCGGCTCGCCGGGGAGGTCCGCCTCCTCGCGCCGCGCCCGCGGCGGCGGCGCGGCCGGCGCGGGCTCGGGCGCCGCGGCCGGCGCCTTGGGGGCGCGGCGGGCGGGAAGCTTCGCGGGCGTCTCCTTCTTCTTCGGCATGGTCCGTCTCTACTCCCCGGCGGCGTCCCGTGCCGCGAGCTGCCGCTGCACCTCGAGGACCAGGTCCTCCGGCAGCACCGGCTTGGTGACCACCGCGTCGCACCCCGCCGCGCGCGCCCGCTCGTGGGCCGAGGGCAGCGCGTGCGCGGTCAGCGCGATGACGCGGATGTGCTTGGTGCGCTCGTCCTGCTTGAGGCGCCGGGTCGCCTCCCAGCCGTCGAGGCCGGGCAACGAGAGGTCCATGAGGATCACGTCCGGCAGCAGGCTCGCAGTCTTCTCCAGCGCCTCGTTGCCGTCCTCGGCGGTGGCCACGCCGTAGCCGCGGAAGGCGAGGTACTCGGCGCAGATCTCCCGGCCGTCCGGGACGTCGTCGACGACGAGCACCAGGGGACGGCGATCGGCTTCGGTCATGCGTGGCGCTGCTGCCGCCGCGGCAGCCAGAGGGTGAAGGTCGAGCCTTCGCCGAGGCGGCTGACGAGCGAGATGTCGCCGTCGAGGAGGGTCGCCAGGCGGCGGCAGATCGAGAGCCCGAGGCCGGTGCCCCCCTGCCGCCGGGCGTAGGAGCTGTCGGCCTGGAGGAAGGCCTCGAAGATGTTCTTCTGGTTCTCCTCGGAGATGCCGATGCCGCTGTCGGCGACGGCGACCGAGATCTGGTCCTCCCCCGGGTGGTAGGCGACGCGGATCGCCACCGACCCCTGAGGCGTGAACTTCAAGGCGTTCGACAGCAGGTTGAGCACGATCTGCTTGACCTTCTGCCGGTCGCTCTTGATCTCCGGCACGTCCGGGGCGAGCTCGCGCTCGACCTGCAGGCTGGTGCGCGCGATCAGCGGCTCGACCTCGCGCATCACCTCGTCGATCAGCTCGGGCAGGCGCAGGCGCTCGACCTGGATCGGCATCTTGCCCGACTCGATGCGGGCGATGTCGAGCAGGTCGTTGATGACCGACAGCAGGTGGCGGGCGTTGGAATCGACGCGCCCGAGCTTGTCGCGCTGCGAGGTGCTGATCTCGCCGGACACCCCTTCGAGCATCAGGTGGGTGTAGCCGAGGATGGCGTTGAGCGGCGTGCGCAGCTCGTGTGAGACGTTGGCCAGGAACTGCGACTTCATCGCCGAGGCCTGCTCGAGCTCGAGGGCCTGGCGGCGGAGCAGCTCGTTCTGCTCGGCCAGCTCGGCGGTGGCGTCGCGCACCCGTTCGTGCAGGTCCTCGGAGTGGCGCTTGACCTGCTCGAAGAGGCGCTCCTTCTCGACCGCGTCGGTCAGGTCGTGGAGGATGGTGACGACGCCGGTGTCCTCGCCGTGCTTGGAGAGGAGCTTGGCCGAGATCGCCTCGACCGGCACCGTCGCGCCGGTCTCCGGCTCGGTCAGGGAGAGCTCGCCGCGCGCCCGCAGGTCGCCGGTGGCGTAGGCGCTGGCCAGGAACGAGGAGAGGACCGCGTCATTGGCCTGCACGCGGCGCTCGGCCTCGGGGTCCGCGCCCCTCGACGCGGCGGTGAACATGCGCTCGGCCGGCGGGTTCATCAGCACGATGGCGCCGGTCGGGTCGGAGACCAGGATCGGGTCGAGGGCGGAGTTGAGGATAAGGTCGAGCTTGTCGCGCTCGCCGCGCGTGCGGGCCTCGGCGGCGCGCAGCCGGCGGTAGTTCTCCTCCAGCTCCTCGCCCGCCTGCCGCAGGTCGGTGACGTTGCGCAGCACCGAGACGTAGCCGAGCTCGCCGCGCTTGATGCGCATCGGCGAGCGCAGCACCTCGAAGAGCAGGTCCTGCCCCTCGACCGGATCGACCAGCAGCAACTCCTGGCGGGTGGGGGCCGAGCCCTCGGTCGTCTTGAAGAGCGAGGCCGAGAAGAGCATGTTGTTGAGCGCCACCGCCCGCCGCCACCCCTCGCTCAACTTCTCGTCGCCGGTCAGCAGCCGCTCGGCGCCGGCGTTGGCGATCAGGATCCGGCCGTCGCCGTCGGTCATCAGGATCGGGTCGGTGACCGCGTTGAGCACGCCGACCAGCCAGCTCCGCTCCCGCTTGTGGCGGCGCTCGTCGACCTGGGCGCGGCGGTAGAGGAGGGAGGTGACGCGCGTCCCGAGCAGCTCCGCCGCCCACAACACTTCGTCGGGGAGGGGATCGTCGGTCGCGGTGGTGAGCAGCAGCAGGCCGGGGCCGAGCTCGCCGGGCTCGACACGGGCGAGCGGCACGGCGTGGAGCGGGCCGGCGCCGAGCGTCGTCTCGATCGCGCGCCGCGGCCCCAGTCCCGCCTGGATGGCGAGCGGCTCCGAGGCGCCGAGGGCCAGCACCAGCGGGTGGTTGGCGTCTCCGAGGTCAAGCTTGAAGGCGTCCACCTCGTCCGGCGGCAGGCCGTGGCCGGCGAGGCCCGCGAGCCGCCCCGTCTCGCCGTCCACCAGGGCGACGAGGCCGCGCTGCAGGCCGGTGTGGCGGGCGAGCCAGCGCAACGCCAGCACGGTGCAGGAGCGCACGTCCTGCTCGGCGAGGAGCCCTTCGGCGAGGGCAAGCCGCGAGCGCGCTCCGACGGTGGTCCGCGGGGGCGGCGTGAGCTGCAGGGGAGCGAGCGGCTGCATCGAGTCCAACGGCTGACCTGCCCTAACTTAGCAGACCGCGCTTGACTAAGGTTTCGGCGCCCGGCGGCGCCGGACCGTCTCCTCGCGCACGACCGTGGCCGCGAGCTGCGCGCGCAGCGACGCGTTCTCCGCCAGCAGCTCCTCGTTCGGCCGGGCCTCGAGCAGCGGCCGCGACACGGTGGGCATCTGCCCCACCGCCTCCGAGTACTTGAGGTAGGTATCGATCGAGGCGACCACGATCCGCGCCTCGACGGTCAGCAGGTCGATCCCGACGAGCGACACCCGCACCCAGGCGTCGATCACGATCCCCTTGTCCAGGACGCGGTCCAGAACGTCGATGAGACTGGTGCCGCCCGCTGCACGTTCGACCGGCATGCTTCATCCCCCTTACTTGCTGGTCCGTCTCCGCCTCTTCACCCGGGCGGGCTCCCCCCTCACGATGCCGCTGAGTGAATCGACGCGTTCCTGCAACAACCGCACCTGCTCGCGCAGCAGCTCGTTCTCGTTGGCCATCTGGCGGGCGGCGAGGGAGAGGTTGGGGTCCTGGCGCCACCAGTCGAGGCCGATCTGCTCGGCCTTGTCGATCGAGCAGACCAGCAGCCGGATGCGGATGGTGAGGAGATCGACCTCGGCGAGGGAGATGCGGATGTCGCCGGCCACGACCAGGCCCTTGTCGAGCACACGGTCGAGGACATCGACGAGTCCGGTCGAACGGCGATACGCGGGCTCGTAGGAAGCCATGAGGTGGGTAATTTCTACCACCTTTGCGCCGGGGCGGGCAAACCTTTCCCCGGCGCGCCGATCCGCGGGAACAGCCTAGCGTCGCGCCGCGAGCCGCCGGGTCACCGAGGGGCCCGTGAGCTCCCTGAGCGCGTCCTTCCCCACCCACCGCGCCGCAGGCTGCGGCGACGCCGCGTTGTCCGAGGGGATGGCGTAGCGCGCCATCCCCTCGAGGGTGCGCTTGGTGCTGTGGCTCTCCAGCCACGCGAGCGCCGACCGGACCTCGTCCGCCAGCGCTTCTTGCCCCTTCTTCATCCGGCCAGCAGCTCTTCGAGCTTGTCGTAGCTCGCGGCCACGCCCGTCTCCATCGGGGTCTTGAGGACGGCGTCGCGGACCTCCCGCGACGCGTAGAGCACGGTGGTCGTCAGGGTCGTCTTGCCGCCCTCCTCGACGAACGTGGTCGTGCCCACGGCCTCGCCCTCGTACCAGGGGTCGTCGAACTTCTCGGTCGCCACGATCCGCGCGCCGGGCACGATCTCGCGATAGACGCCGCCCATCCCCATCTCGGTGCCGCTGTCGCGGCGCCAGACGTAGCGATAGCTGCCGCCTACCCTGAGATCGATCTCGCAGACCGCCAGCGACCAGCCGCCGAAGACGCCCAGCCAGCGCTTGACCAGCTCGGGCTTGGTATGGGCGTCGTAGACCAGGCGGCGCGGCGCGTCGAAGACGCGGGTCATGGCGATCTCTCGCTCCGAAGGGGTGGTGACCTGTAGCTTGCCGGTGTTCTGCACGGCTTCCGTCATCGCTTGTCTCCTCGCTTGGTTCGTTGGCGTTTTCTCTCTTCGGCCTTCATCTCGTCGAGCAGGACGTCGAGGCGCTGGAAGCTGGCTTCCCAGAAGCGGCGGTAGCCTTCCAGCCACTCGTCGGCCGCGGCGAGCGGCAGGGCCTCGAGCTTGCACGGCCGCCGCTGCGCATCGCGGCCGCGCGAGATCAAGCCGGCGCGCTCCAGCACCTTGAGGTGCTTGGAGATCGCGGGCTGGCTCATCGCGAACGGCTCAGCCAGCTCCGTCACCGACGCCTCCCCCGACGCCAGCCGGGCGAGGATCGCCCGCCGGGTCGGGTCGGCGAGCGCCGCGAACGTCGCATCGAGGCGCTCGGCGCCCAGCTCCGCATAACCGATAGGTTCCATAACGAGTAGGTTATATGAGACGGGACCGGCCGTCAAGGGTCCCGGCCGAAGCTGCATGGCGCCGGGGGGCGGTTTCTGCGACGATGAAGGGCGGTGCGCACGCTCCTCCCTCTGATCGCCAGCCTCGGGCTCGCGCTGGCGCCGCCTGTCGCGGCCGCCGGGCCTCCCGTCGCCGAGCTCGCCCGGGTCGTGGCGCCGGTCCCTGGCACGGAGCTGATGGCCGGGGAGACGGCGTGGATCGAGTGGGAGGCCGGGCCCGGGCTCGCCGCCTTCGCGGAGGTCCACGAGTGGGAGGCCTTCCTCTCGGTGGACGGCGGCGAGAGCTTCCCCGTTCGCCTCACTCCGCACCTCGACCTCGGCCGCTCGCGGGTCGCCTTCCGCGTGCCGCCCCTCGTCTCGGACGACTGCCGCCTCCTGCTCCGCTTCGGCGACGAGCGGGAGGAGCGCGAGCAGCCGGTGCCGGGGCGCTTCCGGATCGTCCCCTCTCCGATCCCGCGCCCAGTCCTGCGGTACCGCGCGGGGGCCCGGGGCGAGGCGGCGCGGCCGGGCGAGCCGGGCGTCGTCCTCTGGGCCGAGGGCGCCCGTGACGGCAGCGGCTGGCGGGAGGTGGAGGCGTGGGACCCGTTCCCGGAGTTGACCGCCGCCTACCGGCCGGGCCTGCCGTTCGTCTTCGCCGCCGTGGAGCCCGGGCGCCAGCGCCCCGCCGCGGCGCCCCGCTACGCACCCATCTCCCGCCTCGATCCTCCGGCCGGCCCGTTCCGCGGGCCGCCCGGTCCCGTCGCTTTCGCCTCACCGCTCCTCCTCCTGGTCCAGCGCCTGAACCGTTGAGGCCGTGCGCGCAGAGCGCGCACCCCACCGGCACAGCCCTCGCCGCCGGCGCCTTCGGCCGGTGGCGAGAACTCAACCAATGGCTGGAGGAGACCCGTGATGGACTCGCCTTTGCTCCGCATCGGCGCCGCCTTGGCGCTGCTGCTCCTGCCGCCGCCGGCGCTCGGCGCCGCGGACGCGGCCACGTTCGAGGCGCGGCTGCTGCTGCCCGACGGCAGCCCGGCCGCGTCGTACACCGTCGCCGTCGTCGGCCACACGCAGAGCGCGCACACCGGCCCGGACGGGCGCTTCACCCTGAGCCCGGCGCCGGCGCCGCCCTTTTCGCTCGTCGCCAGCGGTCCGAACGGCGAGGTCTCGGCCCCGATCGAGGTCGAGGCGCTGCCCGAGGGGCCGATCGACCTCACCGTCCCCGCGGCGCTGCGCGACAGCATCACCGTCGTCTCGGGCGTCGCCCCCTCGCTCGACCTCCTGCCCGGCAACGCCGCCACCGTGCTCACCCAGGAGGCGCTCGAGCAGCGGGCGCCGCAGCGGCTCTACCAGGTGCTGGAGTCGGTCGCCGGCGCCTCGAAGCTCGGCGAAGGCGCCGACAGCGTGCCGGCGCTGCGCGGCCTCGGCCGCGGGCGCACCCTGATCCTGCTCGACGGCGCGCGGGTGACCGCCGAGCGGCGGGCCGGGCCCTCGGCCACCTTCATCGAGCCGGCGAGCCTGGCCTCGGTCGAGGTGCTGCGCGGGCCGGGCTCGGTCGTCTACGGCTCCGACGCCCTGGGCGGCGTGCTCAACGCCATCTCGCGCGATCCCGAGCCTGGGCGGTTCGTGCTGCGCGCCAGCCTGGAAGGGGCGGCGGGCGCTCTCGACCAGCGCTCGGGCTACCTCGCGGCGTCGGCCGACGTCGGGCGCGGCGCCGTCCTCGTCGAGGGGCACGCGCGGCAGGCCGACGACGCCGAGGCCGGCGGCGGCGAGGAGATCTTCAACTCCTCGTTCGACGGCTGGGGCGGCGGCGTGCGCTACGTCCGCGACGCGGGGCAAGGGAGGCTGCGGCTGGGCCTCGCCCGCAACACGACGGAGGACCTCGGCAAGGCGGCGATCGACTCGCGGCTGATCCGCGCCGTCTACCCCGAGGAGACCTCGGAGCGGCTCACCGCTTCCTGGATCGGCGTGCCGGGCGGCGGTTGGGACGCGCTGGAGGCGTCGCTCTTCGCCGGCCGCTACCACATCGTCCTCGACCGCGACCGCGAGCCGACCGCGACCTCGAACCGGCGCATCGACCGCGCCGACACCGACGCCGACGACGCCGCGCTGCGCACCGTCGCCGGGCGCGGGCTGGGCGGCGGCTTCCTGCAGCTCGGCATCGACGTTCACAGCCGCTTCAACCTGCAGGCGATCACCGGCCGCACCGACTTCGCCGCCGACCGGACGACGGTGACGCGCGAGCAGCGGACGCCGTCGATCGAGGACGCCCGCCAGCTCACCAGCGGCGTCTTCGCCACCTGGAGCCGGCCGCTCGGCACCTGGCTCTCGCTGGGCAGCGGGCTGCGCGGCGACTACGTGGACACCGAGAACACCGGCGGCTTCTTCGGCGACCGGGCGGAGAGCGACTCGGCCGTCACCGGCCACCTGGCGCTCACCGCCGGACCGCTCGCGCACTGGACGACGACGCTGCAGGTGGCGCGCGGCTTCCGCTCGCCGACGCTTTCCGACCGCTACTTCCGCGGCCCCTCGGGCCGCGGCTTCGTCACCGGCAACCCGGCCCTCGCGCCCGAGACGAGCCTCCAGGTCGACCTCTCGACGCGCTACGGCCGCGGCCGCAGCGCCCTCGGTTTCTACGCCTACCGCTACCGCATCGACGACCTCATCGAGCGCTTCGCCGACGGCGACAGCTTCTTCTTCCGCAACCGCGGCGAGGCGACGATCGAGGGCCTCGAGGTGGAGGCGCAGACGGCGCTCGGCGAGCACTGGAGCGGCGACCTCGGCTTCGCCTGGGCCCGCGGCGAGGCCGACGGCGGCGACGCGATCGACGACATCTCCGCGCCCAACGGCTGGGTGACGGTGCGGCGCTCGATGCCGCGCGGCTACGTCTACGGCCGCACGGCGACCTTCCTCGAGCACGACGAGCCCGGCCCGACCGAGCTGGCGCGTCCGGGGTTCACGACCTTCGACGTCGGGGCCGGCTACACGATCGGCGACGGGATCGAGCTGCGCCTCGCCGCCCGCAACCTCGGCGACAAGCGCTACATCGCCTCGCCGGACGAGACCGCCGACCGGGCGGTCGGCAGGAGCTACACGCTGGGGATCTCGGCGCGGCTGGCGCGGGATTGATCGGGGCCGGCGTCCGCGCCGGGCGGCTTACAGGAGCGTCTTGAGCCGCGCGTAGCCGGCGCGGCTGACGGGGAGGCGGGTGCCGTCCTGGAGGATCGCCAGGTGGCTGTCCTTGGCGTAGCGCTCGAGGCGGGCTAGGCGGTCCAGGTTGAGCAGGTAGGAGCGGTGGATGCGGACGAAGCGGCCCGGCGGCAGGGTCGCTTCGAGGTCGGCGAGCGTCTGCGGCTTGAAGTGGTCCTCCTTGCCGGCGCGGATGCGGACGGCGTCGTCGCGCGCCTCGACGTAGTCGACGCGGTCGAGCGGCAGGACGTGGATGCGCTCGCCGGCGCGCACCACCAGGCGCTCCAGCGGCCGGCCGCGCGCCGCGGTCGCGGCGCGGGCCGGCGGCGCGCCCGCCTCGCCGCGCGCCATCCGCTCGCGCACCCGGTCGAGGGCCGCCGCCAGCCGCTCCGGCGGGAAGGGCTTGACCAGGTAATCGACGGCGTGCACCTCGAAGGCGCGCACCGCGTGCTCGTCGTAGGCGGTGACGAAGACGACGGCCGGCGGCGCCTCGAGCAGCTCCAGCACCTCGAAGCCGTCGAGCTTGGGCATCTGGACGTCGAGGAGGAGGAGGTCGGGGCGCAGCTCGCCGACCGCCTTGACCGCCTCGAAGCCGTTGGCGCAGGCGGCGACGAGCTCGACGTCCGGCTCCGCGGCCAGGTACTCGGCGAGGAGCGAGCGTGCCCCCGGCTCGTCGTCGACGATCACCACGCGCAGGGTTGTCATCAGTTCCGTAGCGCCCGGCCTACGTGCCGGGCGTTTCGGGCGCCTCCTCCGCGGGCAGCGCCAGCTCCACCCGGAACCGCCCCTCCTCCGCTCGCACCTCCAGCCGCGCCGCCTCGCCGTAGCGGGTGGCGAGCCGCGCCGCGACGTTGGCCAGGCCGACGCTCTCGCCGCTGCCGCGGCGGGACGGCCGCCGATCGGGGTCGCAGGGGTTCTCGACCGCGAGGTGGAGCCGGCCGCCGGCGCGCCGCGCCGCCAGCCGCACGACGCCGCCGTCGAGGAGCTGGGCGACGCCGTGGCGGACGGCGTTCTCGACCAGCGGCTGGAGGATGAGCGCCGGCACGAGACATCCGAGCGCTTCCTCCTCGATCTCCTCCTCGACCGCCAGCCGCTCGCCGAAGCGGGCGCGCTCGACCGCCAGGTACGCCGCGGCGTGCGCCAGCTCCTCGGCGAGTGGGACGCTGGGGCGCGCCGAGAGCCTCAGGCTGCCGCGCAGGAACTCGGCCAGCAGGATCGCCATCTTGCGCGCCCCGGCCGGGTCGGAGCCGGCGAGCGCGGCGACGGCGTTGAGGCTGTTGAAGAGGAAGTGCGGATCGAGCTGGGCGCGCAGGGCGCGCAGCTCGGCCTCGCGCGCCTCGACCTGCGCGGCCAGCGCCCGCGCCTCGGCCTCGCGCGAGGCCTCGAAGGCGAGGATCAGGTAGTGCACCGCGACCGCCACCAGGTAGAGCGGCACGCCGAGGGCGAAGAGCGGCAGGGCGAGGGGCGCGAAGCGCTCGTCGAGGCCGTGGAAGTAAGGCAGGCCGGCGAGGACGGCCGCCAGGGTCCAGCCGAGGAGCACCCAGAGGCCGCTCGACAGGAGGGCCCCGAGGAGGTGCGCGGCGATCAGCCACCAGAAGCGGGATTGCCGCAGCGGCACGGCGCGGCACGGGTACCAGGCCGCCAGGCAGAGCTGGGCGTAGAGCAGGACCAGCGGCAACGCGAGGGCGGCGGCCCAGCCCCACGGCAGGCCGCCGCCCCAGACGAACAGCAGGGCCACGAGCGGCACGAGCGGCAGCCAGCCGGCCAGGTAGAGGCCGGCCCGCTCGCGCCGCGCGAGGATCGGGTGCACGTCGGGCTCCTACGCCGCCTCGCGGCGCGGCGCGCTCTTGACTTCCACCCCGCCCATGATCGCCATCCCCTTGATCACCAGGCGCTGGGTCGAGCCGGCCGTCTGCCGAGTGTTGTCCTCGAAGGCGCCCATGATCGGGAAGCCCTTGAGCTCGACGACCCAGGTCTCGGGCACCACGAACTCGATGCCGCCCCACATCGCGAAGGTGTCGAAGACCGCGGTCTCGCCCTCGGCGATCGCCGCATTCCGCAGGTCGATCTCGCAGCCGCCCATGATGGCGGTGGCGCTGCCGCCGCGGAAGCGCTGCGAGGCGCTGGCGCGCTTGACGCCGCCGAGGAGAGCGAGGGCGTCGATCTCGGCGTCGGTCTCCGGCGGGCCTTCGCGGCGGCTGCGGCGGAAGACCTCGGACACGAGGAGGTTGAGCCCCCCGATCACCAGGATCACCGGCCAGATGTAGTCGAAGTCGAACTCGGCGACGTCGAGCACGTCGGCCAGGAGCCAGGCGCCGACCAGGGCGAGCAGCAGGCCGAAGACACGGCCGCTGCCGGGCTGCGTCATCTTGATCAGCCCGACCAGGATCAGCAGGGCGGGCCAGAAGCGCAGGTAGTCCCAGGCCAGGAGGACCCCCATGTTGTCGAGGATCAGCAGCGACCCGGCCACCAGGGCGAAGAGCCCGAGGACCAGGCGCGGGGTGAGGCGGAAGCCGAGGGACTCGGCGTTGCTGTCGGCGGTTTTCATCGTCTCTGTCTCCGTTCGCGGGGCGGCGGGATCGCCGCCCGCGAGACACGGTACGGCGGCGCGGCCCGCCCGGCGCGGCGCGGCCGGCGAACGGTGGTCGCCGGCCGGTGAACGGCGCTCAGGGCCGCTTGCCGATCACCTGCGCGAGGATGGCGACGAGCACGACGGCGGCCAGGGCGAGCACCGCGGGGATCAAGAGCGGCAGCCACGCGGGGTCGCGCTCCTCGCCGTGCGTCCCGCCGCCGACGTCCACCGCCGCCGCCCGCCAGGGGCGCGCCAGGAGCTGCGGCGTGAGCGGCTCGAGGTCGTAGCGCGGCCGGCCCAGGTCCGGGTTGCCGGCCAGCAGCCGCACCTCGCCGTCGGCGGGCCAGACGAAGGCGAGGAGGAGGCGCTCGCGCCAGAGGGCGGCGTCGACCCGCGGGAGCGGCGGGTTGTCGCCGTCGTCGAAGCGGACGGCGACGCGGTCCACGCCCTCCCCGACCCCGATGTCGTCTTGCCAGTGGCAGGGGAGCGGCGGCTGCGCGGAGCAGTCCCAGTCGCCGCGCGCCGCCTCGAGCTCGCTGCCGCCGTAAGGACGACCGGCGGCGTGGTGCGTCACCGTGAGCGGGCGCCGGAAGGGCGGCGCCGCGGTGAGCACGAGCGCGCTGTAGCTCAGCCCGGGGTTCACGTCGAAGGCCACGCGGCTCGTCCGGCCGCCGCGCTCCGGGCGCGGCCGCAGCCCGCGGCGGTCCAGCGCGAGGATGGGCGTCTCCGGCTCGAGGCGCACGTAGGGAAGCTGGCGCCCGCCGGCGGCGAGGCGCAGGTCGTTGAGCCGGCGCCGGGAGACGGCAAGGATCGCGGGCGGCAGCTCGAGGCGCACGACCTCTCCGGCTCTCGCCCGCGGCGCGCGCACCGGCCAAGAGGTGTCGAACGACCGCGCGTCGAGCGCCTCGCCGGGAGCGGCCGCGGCCGCGGGCAGCGGCGGCGGGGCCTGGCGGCGTTCGGGGCCGGGCACGACGCGGAGGGCCCCGGCGGCCTCGACGGCCGGCCGGGGCGGCGCCGGCTCCGTGCCGCCGCCGTAGGCCAGCGTGTAGCGCCCCGCCCGCGGCGCGTCGAAGACGACGACCGGCTGGGCCAGCTCGAGCGTCAATTCAGACGGCCGGGGCGGCGCCGGGGCGCCGTAAAGCTCGAGCCGCAGCGACTCGGCCCAGAGGGACTCGGTGGGGAGCGGTAGGGCGAGCGCACCTCCGCCGATCCGGGCCGTGCCCTCCAGGACCTGCTCCCATGTGCCCCTCGAGGGCCGCAACAGCCGGTACCCCACGCGCCCTCCCCCGGCGCCAGCCGCCGCCGGGGCGAGGCGGAGGTGCAAGCGAAGCCCGATCGCGTATTTCGAGGGGACCGGCACACCGCAGACGACGGCGGTGCCCTCCCGCCGGCAGACCGGCGGCGCGGTGCGCACGGCGAGAGTGGGACCGCTGGCGCCGACGACCTCGATCTGGCGCAGCTCCGGCGTGCCCGCCGCGGCCGGCCAGGTCAACCGCAGCCAGCGGTGGCGGTTGGGGGCATACACGAGAGCGGTGCGCTCCAGCTCGTCGGCGCTCCCCAGACGGAAGAGGTTGCCCTCGGTCAGCGGGCGCCAGGTCACCCGGTCGTCGCTCCCCTCGAGACGCACCGCCGCGGCCGCAGCCACGCGCCCGAGCCGGAAGTGGAGCTGCTGGTGGAGCGGCGGCTCCGCCCCGAGGTCGAGCAACAGGCGCCAGCTCTCCCCTTCTCGGCGCGCTTCGACCAGGTCCGCGAGCACGCGGCAGCAGTCGTGCTGCCACCGCGACGGCACCTCAGTTCCATCTGAGGCGAAGACGGCGGTCTTCTCGCCGCCGAGGTGCCGCAGGGTGGCGAGGTCGAGCGGCGCCGCCACCGGCCCGGCGGCGGGGACGTCGAGCGGGCGCGTGTAGAGGTAGGCGCCCGCGTCCGCCGCCGCCGCGGCGCGCGCCGCGGCGAGCAGGAGCAGCCAGGGCGCCGCGCGCCGGACCGCCGCTCTCACGCCGCCGGCTCGCGGAAGACGAAGCGCTGGTAGAGGAAGGCGAGGAGCAGCAGCGCGACGCCGAGGCCGAGGAAGGAGAGGACACGCCAGAGGTCGGTCAGGTTCCCCATGTCGAAGAGGAAGACCTTGACGACGGTCAGGGCCATCACCGCCAGCGAGGCGTAGCGCAGGGCGCGCACGCGGCGCGCGATCCCCAGGACCAGGAGCGCGATGCCGAAGAGCAGCCAGGCCAGCGAGTAGGCGTACTTCTCGGCCACCGTCGCCGGCGTGTCGTCGAGGAAGGTGCCGTGGAAGGCCTGGGTGACCTCGAGGGTGACGAGGAGGAAAGCGAGGACGAGCGCGCCGGTCGAGCAGGCGACTGCGGCCCAGGCCGGGCCGCGGCGGCGGAGCACGCGGCCGGCGAGCGCCGCGAGGACGGCCGGCGCGCCGTAGCACCAGAGGAGGAGGTTCACGACCGGGGTGTCGCCGATCGGCGCGTGCTCCCAGAGCGGGTTGAGCAGCAGGCCGCAGCCGAAGAGGGCCATCGCCAGGCCGCCGAGCGCTCCGACCTGGCCGCCGAGCTCCAACGCCAGGCGCGGCCACCGCCGGTCGAGCGCCAGGAGCCCGAGACCGAGGAGCAGCCAGGCGACGGCATAGGTCGCGCACTCGGCGAGCGTCGGCTCGCCCCGGCCGAGCGCTCCGGGGTGGAAGGCCTGCCGCACCTCGAGCGTCACCAGCGCGAAGGCGAGGGCGACGGCGAGCGCCTCGAGGCCGGTGGCCAAGCGGCCGGGGCCGAAGCGGGGATCGCGGCGGGCGAGGACGGCGGCGCCGGCGATCGCCAGGAGCGAGAGCCCGTAGCCGTAGAGCAGCCAGTTGAGGACGGGGCGCGGGCCGATCGGGTAGCTCAGAACGTCCGGGTTCAGGAGCAGGCGCACCGCGACGGCGGCGACGAGCGCCGCGGCGAGGCGGCGCAGGACGGAGAGGCCGAAGCGTCCCCCGAGCCAGACGAGCGCCGGCACCTCCAGCGCCCAGGCCACGGTCCACCACTGCCGCTCGAGCTCGAGCGGCACGGCGAGGCTGACGAAGGCGGTCACGCCCACGGCCAGCCAGGCGAGCGCCGCGTCGAGCGGCGTCCCCTCGCCGGCGGCGCCGCGCCGCCGCGCCACCGGCAGCGCCGCCACGAGGTAGAGCGCGGCGGCCGCGAGCGCCAGGGCGCCCCACGGCAGGTCCGGCCACTCCCCCTCCCCGCGCACGCTGGCCCAGGCGATGACGAAGACGGCCACGCCGGAGGCGGTGGCGAGGCCGGTCCAGCGGTCGGGGCGCACGGCGCCCCAGTGCGCGAGGTAGGCGCCGCCGGCGCAGAGGGCGCCCATCCCGAGCGCCGTCCAGAGGAAGCGCGGCGCCGCCGCGGCCGGCAGGTCCCAGCCCCAGACGAGGAGGAGCCCGGCGACGGCCGCGCACGCCAGCCAGGCGAGGCCCTGCAGCTCCTCGCGCCGGCGGGCGAGCGCCAGCGTGGCAGCCGCGAGCACGGCCAGGAGCCCCCATTCCAGCGGCCCGTAGCCGGCGCGCCCGGCGACCAGCGCCATGGCCACGAGCCCCCCTCCCGCGGCCAGGGCCGGCAGCACGGCGCGGTCGCGCCCGAGGACGACGCCGAGGACGAACATGCCGAGCAGGAAGAGCCCCAGCCAGAGCGCGTCACCCGGCGCGAACGCCGCCGCCACCCAGCCGAAGACCCAGACGAGCCCGGCGGCGAGCGCCAGCTCCGGCACGCCGGTCCAGAGCCGGCGGCGGGAGACGGCGAGGAGGGCGAGCTGGAGGAAGAGGAGGTAACCGAAGAGGAGCCGCGGATCGGGCTCGGCCGCGCCGATCCAGGCGGGGGTGAGGAAGCCGCCGACCAGCCCGACGAGGGCCACGATGACCCCCTGCCGCAGCGACAGCCAGACGGCGACGAGAGCGGTCAGGCCGATGAAGGCGAAGCCGAGCGCCGGCGAGATCAGGCCGTAGAGGTTGGTGCCCGCGAGCCAGGCGGCGAAGAGGACGGCGACGCCCGCCGCCGAGAGGCCCGAGGCGATGCGCTCGGCGCGGCGCCGCAGCACCTCGCCGGCGCCGAGCAGCACGACGCCGAAGAGGACGGCGAGCGCGAAGCGCACGGCCGGGCCGATCCAGCCCTGGTCGACGGAGTACTTGACCAGGAAGGCGCCGGCCAGCGCCAGGGCGATGGCGCCGATCCAGACGAAGGCGCGGGCGCCGAGGCGTTCTTCGAGGCTGACGGCGGGGGCGGGCCGGGGCGGTGGTGGCGGCGGGTAAAAAGACGGCGGGGTGAGGAGGGGCTCGGGGACTGCGGCAGGCGTCGGCTCCTCGGGGACGAGCGGCTCCGGCGCGGCGGCCGGTGGCACAGGAGAGGGTGCGGGCGCGGCGGCCTCCGGAACGGGCGCCGCGGCGGCGTCAGCCTCCGCCGGCGCTTCCGCTTCCCGCGCCGGCGCGCCCTGCCGGAGCCGGAGCTGCTTGAGCTGCGCGGCGAGCGACCAGATCTCGGCCCGCAGCGCCGCCAGCTCGGCGCGCAGCTCCGCGATCGTCCGCTGGGCGCCGCGCGCCTCGCGCAGGGCGCCCCAGGCCAGGGCCATGCCGATCACCGCGACCAGCAGTACCACCCCGATTCCCATCGGGCACCTCCTGCGCGGCCCAGGGGGCGGCCGCCGGCGAGCTGCGGTTGTGATTCGGCGCTGGGGCTAGCGTGCCACGCTTTGGCGGTGGTCCGCCACCAGCTTCTCGACGACGCTCGGATCGGCCAGGGTGGTGATGTCCCCCAGCTCCTCGTACTCGCCGGCGGCGATCTTGCGCAGGATGCGGCGCATGATCTTGCCCGAGCGGGTCTTGGGCAGGCCGCTGACGAGCTGCACGCGGTCGGGCGCGGCGATCGGCCCGATCGCCGTCCGCACCTGCTCCTTGAGCATGCCGGCGAGTTGCGCCGGGTCCCAGCTCTCGTAGTCCGGCTTGGGATGGACGTAGGCGTAGATGCCGGTGCCCTTGATCTCGTGCGGGAAGCCGACCACCGCCGCCTCCGCCACCGCCTCGTGGGCGACCAGGGCGCTCTCGATCTCGGCGGTGCCCAGGCGGTGGCCGGAGACGTTGAGCACGTCGTCCACGCGGCCGGTGATCCAATAGTAGCCGTCGGCGTCGCGCCGGCAGCCGTCGCCGGTGAAGTAGAGGCCGGGGTACTGCTCGAAGTAGGTCTGGCGGAAGCGGACGTGGTCGCCCCAGAGGGTGCGCGCCTGCGCCGGCCAGGTGCCCTCGAGGCAGAGGTTGCCGGAGACGTCGTTGCCGTGGAGGACCGCGCCCTTCTCGTCCACCAGGACCGGCCGCACGCCGAAGAAGGGGAGCGTCGCCGAGCCCGGCTTGGCCGGGGTGGCGCCGGGGAGCGGGGTGATCAGGATGCCGCCGGTCTCGGTCTGCCACCAGGTGTCGACCACCGCGCAGCGCCCCTCGCCGACGACGTCGTGGTACCACATCCAGACCTCGGGGTTGATCGGCTCGCCGACGGTGCCGAGGACGCGCAGGCTCGTGCGCTTGTAGCGCTTGACGTGCTCGTCCCCCTGGCGGGCGATGGCGCGCAGCGCGGTCGGCGCGGTGTAGAAGATGTTGACCCCGAGGTCGTCCACGATCCGCCAGTAGCGCCCGGCGTCGGGGTAGGTGGGGATCGACTCGAACATCACCGTCGTCGCGCCGTTGGCGAGGGGGCCGTAGACGATGTAGCTGTGGCCGGTGACCCAGCCGACGTCGGCGGCGCAGAAGTAGACGTCGTCGGGGTGGAGGTCGAAGACCAGCTCGTGGGTGAGCGCGGTGTAGACGAGGTAGCCGCCGGTCGTGTGCATGACGCCCTTGGGCTTCCCGGTCGAGCCCGAGGTGTAGAGGATGAAGAGCGGGTCCTCGGCACCCATCCACTCGACCGGGCAGGTCGAGCGCTCGCGGGCCGTCTCCTCCTCGAACCAGAGGTCGCGCCCGGCGTGCATCGGCACCTCGGCGTCGGTGCGCCGGACGACGAGCACGCGCTCGACGATCGGGGTGCTCTCGACGGCGCGGTCCACCGTCTGCTTGAGCGGGATCGTCTTGCCGCCGCGCAGGCCCTCGTTGGCGGTGACGACGACGCGGCAGCCGGCGTCGAGGATGCGGTCCTTGAGCGACTCGGCCGAGAAGCCGGCGAAGACGACCGAGTGGACGGCGCCGATCCGCGCGCAGGCGAGCATGGTGTAGGGAAGCTCGGGGATCATCGGCAGGTAGATGCAGACCCGGTCCCCCTTGCGGACGCCCTGCGCGCGCAGCATGTTGGCCACCCGCGCCACGTTGTGCTTGAGCTCGCGGTAGGTGACGCGGCGGTACTCCCCCGGCTCGTCGCCGACCCAGAGGAGCGCCGTCTTGTCGCCGCGCGCGGCGAGGTGGCGGTCGACGCAGTTCCAGGCGGCGTTGAGCCGGCCACCCGCGTACCAGGAGAAGTCCACCTGCTCGGCGTCGTGGTCGAGCACCTGCCGCGGCTCGACGAACCAGTCCAGCCGCCCCGCCTGCTCGCGCCAGAACTCCTCCGGCCGCTCGACCGACCGGCGGTAGAGCTCCCGGTACTCCTCCAGGCTCCGCACCTTGGCCCCGGCGGCGATGTGGGGTTTGACGTCGATCATTGCGGCGGCGAGGATCGTACACGAGGTGCGGCTGGTCGAAGTTGCGATCGGGGTATGACGCTGGTTATACTCTCGCCATGAAGACCGCGGTCTCGATTCCAGACGCCCTGTTCGAAGAGGCGGACGAGCTCGCCGAGAAGACCGGGATGTCCCGCAGCCAGCTCTACGCCGTGGCGCTCCGGAGCTATGTCGATGCGCAACGGCAAGCGGACATCACCGAGGCGCTCAACCGGATCTATGCGGACGAGCCTTCCGAGCTGGACCCAGCGCTGGCACGCCTCCAGTCTCTGTCCTTGCCGCGTGACGACTGGTAATGCGGCGGGGCGAGATCTGGTGGGGAAACCTGCCGGAGCCGGAAGGCTCCGAGCCAGGCTACCGGCGGCCGCTCCTGATCCTGCAGAGTGATCGCTTCACCAAGACTGCCATCGGGACGGTGATCGTCGTCACCGTCACCACGAACCTGCGCCTTGCCGACGCGCCGGGCAACGTTCTTCTGCCGCGCCGCGCGACGGATCTGCCGAAGGATTCCGTCGCGAACGTGTCGCAGGTCCTGACCGTCAACAAGCGCCAACTCACCGAGCGGGTCGGCGAGCTACCGTCCAGGCTGCTCGAACGAGTCGAGCAGGGCGTGCGGCTGGTTTTGGAGCTCTAGCGCATGACGAATTCCGAACGCCCGCTGGTCGCCGTGCTGATGGGGAGCCGGTCGGACTGGGAGACGATGCGGCACACCGCCGAGACGCTGGGGCGGTTCGAGGTGGCGCACGAGGCGCGGGTGCTCTCGGCCCACCGGACGCCGGACGCCACGCGCGAGTACGTGCTGGCGGCGCCGGGGCGGGGGGTCGAGGTCATCGTCGCCGCGGCCGGCGGGGCGGCGCACCTGGCGGGCGTCGTCGCCGCCCACACGCTGCTGCCCGTCTTCGGCGTGCCGATGCAGGGCTGGGCCTTGAACGGCCTCGACGCCCTGCTCTCGACCGTGCAGATGCCGGGAGGCGTGCCGGTCGGCACGCTGGCGATCGGCAAGGCCGGCGCGGTCAACGCCGCGCTCCTCGCCGTCCGCGTCCTCGCCCTCTCCCGCCCCGAGCTGCGCGAGAGCCTCCGCCGCTACGCCGCCGAGCAGGCGGCGGCGGTCCTCCGCGAAGAGCTGCCCGGCGCCGGCGGCCCGTGAGCGCCGGCGCGCCCTGGCTCCTCTACGGCGCCAACGGCTACACCGGCGAGCTGGTGGCGCGCGAGGCGGCGCGGCGCGGCCTGGCGCCCGTCCTCGCCGGCCGCAACGCCGCGGCGGTCGCCGCCCTCGCCGCCGAGCTCGGCCTCCCCCACCGTGCCTTCGGGCTCGACGACCCCGCCGCCCTCCGCCGCGGCCTCGACGGCGTCGCCGCCGTCCTCCACTGCGCCGGCCCGTTCGTGCGCACCAGCGCGCCGCTCGTCGCCGCCTGCCTCGCAGAGCGGCGTCCACTACCTCGACATCACCGGCGAGATCGCCGTCTTCGAGGCCGTCCTGGCGCAGGGCGAGGCGGCGCGGCGGGCCGGCGTCGTGCTGCTGCCCGGCGCCGGCTTCGACGTCGTCCCCAGCGACTGCCTGGCGGCGCGCCTGGCCGAGGCGCTCCCCGGCGCGGTCGAGCTGGCGCTCGCCTTCTACGCCGAAGGCACCAGCATGAGCCGCGGCACGCTCAAGACCATGATCGAGGCGCTGCCGCACGCCGGCGCGATCCGCCGCGACGGCCGGATCGTGCCGGTGCCGCTGGCCTGGGACGCGCGCGAGATCCCCTTCTCCTGCGGCAAGCGCTGGGCGATGACGATCGCCTGGGGCGACGTCTCGACCGCCTACCACTCGACCGGCATCCCCAACATCCGCGTCTACTCGGGCACGCCGCCGAAGGCGATCCGCCGCGCGCGGCTAGTCCGCCCGCTCCTGCCGCTCCTCGCCCTCCGCCCGGTCAAGAGCTTCCTGCGCCGCCGGGTCGAGCGCACGGTCACCGGCCCCGACGAGCGGGCGCGGACGCGCGGCCGGATGTGCCTCTGGGGCGAGGTCCGCGACGCCGCCGGCGCTGCGGTGACCGGCACCCTCGAGACCCCCGAGGCCTACGCCTTCACCGCCGTCTCCGCCGTCGAGTGCGCCGAGCGGGTCGCAGCCGGCCGCGTCCCGCCCGGCGCCTGGACTCCCTCGAAGGCCTTCGGCTGGCGCTTCGTCACCGAGCTGCCGTTGCTTCGTTGGACAGCACGAAGGCTTCGAAGTCCCCGCGGTCGTAGCCCGAGAGCCTTGACCACCCGTCGGTGGCGAGCGCGTTGAACGTCGAGCCACGACGCGAAGCCCGCCACGTCGCAGCCGTCCGGCGCGCACCCGAGCGGCAGGTTGGTGTTGAGCAGCGTGGCGGCCGACTGCACCGTGGAGTGGTTGCCCACCAGCCCCACCGGGCCGCCGGTCGAGAACACCAGCTCGGCCACCCGCTTGACCTGGAACCCGTAGGTGGCGAAGCCGTTCTTGTGCTTGGCGCGCCAGGGGATCGTCACCATGTCTCCGGGCGTGAACTCGAGCACGCCGCAGCAGGGGTCGGCGGACGCCAGGCCGATGGTCGGCGCGTCGATCTCGGCGTAGGTCGGGTTGTTGTCGACGTGCACGGTCGCCTGGAGGTCGTCCGAGGCGCCGTAGATGCGTGCCAGCGAGACGTTGCCGACGGCGGCGAAGAGCACCCAGTTGCCCTCCGCGTTGACCCCCTGGCAGGGCGCGCAGGTGCTCGCCAGCGGGTGGTAGGTGACGAGCTTCACTTCGGTGCCGCACTTGTAATTCCAGTGGGTGTAGCAGGACACCGGCTTCGGCGCGTAGATCGTGATGTCGAAGATCCCGAGGAACTTCTGCTTGGCCTTGAAGTAGAGGTCGGGCTTGTCGCCGCCGTGGCAGCCGAGGAAGAGGAGCTCCTCGAAGTGGCCGCACTCGTCGGTCGTCGCGGTGCCGATCTTCTGCATCCAGACGAGCTTCGGAAAGAGGACGCAGAGGAGGGGCCGCACGACGTCGGCCTTGGCGACCAGCGCCTGCTCGAAGACCTGCCGGTTGCCGCCGCGGGCCGCGAGGCGGAGGTCGCTCGCGCCGGCGCTGTCGGCCAGCGCGAAGGCCGCGTCGCGGTGCGAGTGCTCCGCCGTCGCCCTCAGCCCGGCGCGGCGGAAGGAGGGCGGCACCCGGTCGGGGATCGGCGCCGGGCCCGGGAACGGACCGGGGAACGGCCCCGGCAGCTCCTCGGGCGGCGGCTCGGGCAGCGGGCGCGGGTGCAGGATGTAGTCGCGCAGCCGGTCGAGCTCGACCTTGGGGAGCTTGCTGATGAAGATGTGGAAGGGGTCGACTTCGTAGATCTCGACGGTCGCGTCGCAGACCGGGAACTCGACCGGGTAGCCGTCGGTCGTGACGCGCTTGACCAGCGTGCCGCGGACGACGCAGAGCCCGAGCAGCCAGCAGTGCCAGGTGTCGGGCAGGATGCGGAACTCGAGGGGCTCGAGACGCTGGTCGCGGCCGAGGCGGACGTGCCGCTCGCGGGCGCCGCGGCGCCTGAGCTCCGACAGGGTGGCCCGAGCGCCCTTCTCGAGGCGCGGCCCCACGAAGACGCGCACCTGGGTCGACTCGCCGGCGACGGGCAGGCTCACCCGCGCGGCGCCTTCGGCGTCGAGGTCGGCGACGGTCAGCAGCTTCCCGCCCTGTGAAAAGACGTAGGCGGCCGCTTCCGGGCGCTTCGGCGCGTCCTTCGCGTCCGCCAGGTCGGCGCGGACTTCGAGATCGATCGTGCGATGGGTTTCGGCAGGTTCTTTGGGCATCGACACATCCTCCGTTGGTGTCGTGCTTAGGCGGGGGCGGGGAGCGGGTCGTTACAACGGCGGTGCCGCGCGAGGGGGCCGCGCGCAGGCAAAAATCGCTTGTACGAACGGCCGGTACGTTGGTACTTTCGCTAGGTACCGGTACTTTTATGAGGTGCAAGCGTACCTTCGGGAAGTACAAGCGTACTGACGAGAGCCCCGCGTGAACCTCCAGTGGGATCCCCGAAAGGAGGACAGCAACGTCCGCAAACACGGGATTTCCTTCGTGGAGGCGAGCACTGTCTTCGGTGATGCGTTTGCAGGTACGATTCCTGACCCTAGGCATCCGGAGCACCGCTTCGTGACGATCGGGATGTCCGCGGAGAACCGCCTGCTGGTCGTTGCGCACACCGATGACGAAGAGAGCATCCGAATCATCAGCGCGCGGTTGGCGACCGGAGCCGAGAGAAGGCGCTATGAATCAGGAACCTGAGGACGACGATCTGCTGCCGGAGTACGACTTCTCCGAAGCGGTGCGCGGCAAGTACTACGAGCGGTACCGGCAGGGCACGAACGTGATCCTGCTCGACGCGGACGTCGCCGAAGCGTTCAAAGACTCCGAGTCGGTCAACCGCGCGTTGCGCCTCCTGCTCGACCTCGCGAAGCAGGAGGTTCCCCGAGCTCGCTGACCGCGCCTAGCTCCGCTTCTGCCCCGTCCGAGAGCCAAGTACCTCTGGCAGAGAGCGGAAATTCAGCGGAACGCCCACGGAAGACTCCCGGCGCGCCCTGGAAAGCTCCCCGAGCGGGCGGGAATGCTCCCGCGTCCGGCCAGAGCCTTTCCGACCCCCTCCGAAATTCTCCCAGCGAGGCCGGGAGCGTTCTTTGGACGGCCGGGAACTCTCCCGCACGACGAGGAAATGCTCCCGGCGACCGCGGGAGCGTTCCCGCCGTCGGTGGCGTAATTCCGACCGACGCGGCGCCGGCTCTCGCCGAGCGCACGAGCCGGCCCGCCGAGCGGGCGTGACCTCCCGCCGACACGCGCCGGGGTCCGCGACGGCCGCTGCCAACTCCTACGCACCGCCAGAACCCTCCGCCGGAGCGCCGGCGGGCTTTCACAGAGCGCCGGCGTGCTCCCGGCGCAGCGCAGAGCGCTCCGGGCGCGACGGGGAGCGTTCCGACGCGCCCGCAGAGCTTTCCCCCGCGCTTCCGCCGTTTTTCCCCAGCCTCGGGGAGCCTTCCCGCCGTCCACGTCCGCCTTCCGGACAGCGCGGGGAGCTTTCCGGACCTCCTTCCCCGCGTTCCCCCGCCGATCGGGAGCGTGTCGGGCGATGCCCCCCGCTTTACGGCGCCGCCAGGCGCCGTAAAGCGAGGGCCGCGAGGATGGCGGCGAAGGCGAAGAGCATCCACTCCGCGGCGGTGGGGATCGGCGGGGCCGCCAGCGGCGCCGGCTCCACGGCGATCGCGTTCACGGCAGGATTGCCGATCGTCCCGACCAGGGTCGCGGCGCCGGTCTGCAGGTTCACGGTGAAGAGCTGGGACGGTGCGTTCGACATCGCGGTCAGCGCGGCGTACGCCACGCCCGACGACGCCGAGATGTCGAAGCTGGCGGTGTCGAAGCCGCTGGGCGGCCCGACGGGGGTGTTGAGCGCCCCCACCGTGGTCACGGCGCCGGCATCGGGGGAGGGGAAGCCGCCGAAACCGCCGATGCGGACCAGCTCGTCGAGGTTGACCTCGATGCCGTAGAGGGTCAGCGACGGCGCGTCGGCGATCGCCGCGACTTGCTCCCCGCTCGGCAGGTCGGTGACCGCGGTGGCCACCCCGGTATCCGGATCGACGAGGACGTGCTGAAACAAGGTGACGATCCGGGCCACGTCGCCGGCGAAGGGGAAGGAGAGCGCGAACGACGAGCCCGAGATCGGCAGGGGCGGGCCGGTCCAGGTGATCGCCGCGTTCGTCTTGTCGATCTTCACCAGCCGGTAGTTGAAGTCGGCCGGCTGGCCCCTGAAGATGATCCCGTAGAGCTCTCCGGTCGCCGGCCGGAAGTCGAGCGCGTGGATCTGGCTCGCGGGGGGGAACGGACCGACCCCCGTGGTGGTGCCCGGCGTGGCGCTGTCGAAGGTGGTGAGCCCCATGCCCGCGAAGGTCGTGCCGTAGATCGTCTCGGCGCCCGCCAGCGCCGGCCCGAGCAGCGTGGCGGCGAGCAGCGGCAGGACGGCGATCGGGCGTCCCCTCATGCCCCGCTCCCGAACGCCAGTGCCAGGAGCGTCTTTTGCTCCAGCGCGTGCGCCTTGGCCGAGCCGGTGGCCGGGCTGCCCGACGCCGACCGCTTGACCGAGCGGACCGGGCGGCCGGCGACGTGCTCCAGGCGGGGGAGGACGAAGAACAGGGCGCCCATGTTGGCGGGCTCCTCCTGCACCCAGACCAGGTCGCGCGCCGCGGGGTGGCGGGCGAGCTCGGCTTCGAGCTCCTGCCGCGGGAAGGGGTAGAGCTGCTCGAGGGCGACGACCGCGGTCGCCTTCTCGCCCAGCCGCTCGCGCTCGCGGCGCAGCTCGTGGACGATCTTGCCGGTCCCGAGCAGCACGCGCTCCGCTCCCTCGATCCCCGGCTCGCCCAGCACGTTGGCGAAGCGCTCGCGGCCCAAGTCCGCCACCGTCGAGCCGCTCTCCTTGTGCCGCAGCATGCTCTTGGGGGTGAAGACGACGAGCGGCTTGCGCCAGGGGCGGAGCGCCTGCCGGCGCAGCAGGTGGAAGTACTGCGCCGCGGTCGAGGGCTGGCAGACCTGGATGTTGTCCTCGGCGGCGAGCTGGAGGAACCGCTCGAGCCGCGCGCTGGAGTGCTCCGGCCCCTGCCCCTCGTAGCCGTGCGGCAGGAGCAGCACGACCCCCGAAAGCAGCCCCCACTTGTCCTCGCCGGCGGTGACGAACTGGTCGATGACGATCTGCGCGCCGTTGGCGAAGTCGCCGAACTGCGCCTCCCAGAGCACCAGCGTCTCGGGGTAGTCGCGGCTGTAGCCGTACTCGAAGCCGAGGACCGCGGCCTCCGAGAGGCTGGAGTCGTAGATCTCGAAGCGCGCCTGGTCGGGCGCGACGTGCTGGAGCGGCAGGTGCTCGGCGTTGTTGGCGACGTCGATCAGCACGGCGTGGCGCTGGTTGAACGTGCCGCGGCGGCTGTCCTGGCCGCTGAAGCGCACCGGCACGCCGCCGGCGACGAGGGAAGCGAACGCCAGCGCCTCGGCCATGCCGTAGTCGATGGGGCGCTTGCCGGCGGCCATCTCGGCGCGCTGCTCGAGGAGGCGCTTGATCTTCTCGTGGACGGCGAAACCGGCGGGGGCGGCGGCCAGCCGCGCGCCGAGCCGCGCCGCCTCCTCGGCCGGCAGGCCGGTCGCCACCTCGTACTCGGGCTTCCAGCGGCCGCCGGGGAAGCGGTCCCAGTAGGCCGGGAGCGTGCGCAGCGTTGGCTTCTTCTCGATCGCCTCCGCCCGCTTGTGCTCCTCCTCGAAACGCGCCTTGACCCGCGCCGCCCGCGCCTCGACCTCCGCCGCCGGCAGCCCCAGCCGCTCGGCGTAGAGCCGCCAGAGCGGCGGCCGCGCGCCGATCTTCTTGTAGAGCAGCGGCTGGGTGATCGTCGGGTCGTCCACCTCGCTGTGGCCGTGGCGGCGGTAGCCGATGAGGTCGACGACGACGTCGTCGGCGAAGGCGGCGCGGTAGTCGACCGCCATCGCCGCCACCTTGGCGACCGCCTCGAGCTCCTCGCCGTTGACGTGGAAGATCGGGATCGGCAGCCGCCGCGCGACGTCGGAGGCGAAGCGCGAGGAGTGCAGGTTCTTGGGCTCGGTGGTGAAGCCGATCAGGTTGTTGACGATGACGTGGACCGTGCCGCCGACGTCGAAGCCGGCGAGGTCGGCCATGTTGAGCGTCTCGGCGAGCACCCCCTGGCCGGCGAAGGCGGCGTCGCCGTGGAGGAGGATCGGCACCACCTGCCGCCGCGCGTCGCCGCCGCGCCGCGCCTGCTTGGCGCGCACCCGGCCGACGGCGATCGGATCGACCGCCTCGAGGTGGCTGGGGTTCGAGACCAGGTGGATCGCCAGCTCGCGGCCGTTGCGGGCGCGGAAGGTGCCGGTCGCGCCCATGTGGTACTTGACGTCGCCGGCCCCCATGACGCTGCGCGGGTCGACGTCCTCGAAGCCGGCGAAGATCTCGGCCGCCGGCCGGCCGACGGTATGCACCATGACGTTGAGCCGCCCGCGGTGGCTCATCGCCACGACCACCTGCTCGCCCTGGCGCGCCGCGCACCCTTCGAGCATCTCGGTGAGCAGCGGCAGCAGAGCGTCCACCCCTTCGATCGAGAAGCGCTTGGTGCCGAGGTAGCGGGCCTGGAGGACCTGCTCGAAGAGGTCGGCCTGCATCAGCTCTTCGAGGACGCGGTCGCGGTCCACCGCCGGCGCCGGCCCTTCCATCCGCTCCTGCACCCAGCGCCGCCGCTCGGGGTCGGGGATGTGCATGAACTCGGCGCCGATCGGCCCCGCGTACCAGGCGCGGGCGCGCTCGGCGGCGGCGGCTTCCTCCGCGTCGAGCCCCGGCAGCGGCTCGGGCGCCAGCCGGTCGAGCGGGTCGAGGTCCGCCGCGAGATAGCCCCAGCGGCGGAACGTTTCGAGGATTTGATCCTCAGTCCCCTCCGCCCGCTGGGCCTCCAGGATCGCCTGGCTCATGTCCACGGGGGGAGGATAACGGATCGGCCGCCGCGGGCCGCCGGCTGAGGCGCCGGCGGCCCGGGGCGAATACCTAGGGGCAGGTGTTGAAGGCCTGGGTGTCGAGGATGGTGCGGAAGGTGCGGCCCTGGGGGTTGGTGTAGGTCTTCACCTGGCCGGTCTTGGTGTCGGTGACGGTGATGTCGACCTTGACGTTGGTCATGCCCGCGAGGAAGACCCAGAAGCGGTTGAAGGCCGGGACGCAGGCATTGACCACCTTCGCCGTCACCTCGATGTTCTCCCGCGAGAAGAACCAGAAGTAGCCGGCGTCGTCGGTGAGCTGCACGGCCTGCGCGGCGCCGGTCTGGCCCGACTGGATCGTCCACTTCGCGGTGACCTGGAAGCGGCCCTGCTCCAGGCAGAGGTTGGCGCCGCCGGGGACGCAGGCCGTGGTGCGCTCGACGGCGCCGACGTCGCAGCGGGTGCCGGGGGTGCCGGGCCGGTCGGCGCCGCGCTGGTCGATCGGCTGGCAGGCCGCGCCGCCGCTGCCCGGCGCCGCCGGGTTGCCGGCGTTGACCGCCGGGCTGGCCGCCGCCGGCAGGTGGGTCGGGGTGGGGCCGCCGTTGGCGCCGAGCGCGCCGATCTGCGGGTTGAGCGGCGCGGCCGCCGTGCCGACGAGGTCCTGGTGCGCGGCGGTGAAGTCGAAGCACCCGCCGCCGACCCCCACGAGGTTGAAGCCGAGCGAGTCCGCCGAGCCGCTGCAGTCGGGGTCGGCGAGGGCGGTGTTGCCGGCGACGATCGTGTTGTGGAACTTGGGGCTGCCGCCGAGGAACGCGGCGCTCTCGACGAAGACGCCGCCGGCGCCCTGGCCGGCCGCGTTCGCCGCGATCGTCGTGTTCGACACGTCGCCGGCGACGTCGGCGAAGACGTAGAGGCCGCCGCCGAAGGCGCCCGCCTGGTTGTCGGAGAGCGTCGAGTTGACGAGAGCGAGCTCTTCCTTGACGGCGACGGCGCCGCCGCTGCCGCCGGTCGTGTTGCCGCGCAGCGTGCTCTCGGCCACGGAGAGGGCGCCGTCGCTGTAGATCGCGCCGCCGAAGGAGCCGGCGCCCAGTACCCGTCCGGCGGTCAGGATGCTGCGCGAGACGATCAGCTCGCCGCCCAGGTTGTGGAGCAGGCCGCCGTTGCCGGCGCCGCCGCCGTCGCGCAGGGTGACGCCGGTCAGCTCGAGGCGGGCGCCGTGGACGTCGATCAGGCGGTCGCCGCTGCCGGTGCCGTCGATGACGGTGCTCGCGGCACTGTCGCCGACGAGCGTCAAGTCGCCGGTGACGTCGAGGTCGCCGGTCTCGCCGCCGTCCTCGCCGGCGCCGGCGAGCGAGAGGCTGTAGACACCCGGGCCGAGCAGGATCACGTCGGCCCCGGGGTTGTCGTTGGCGGCGAGGATCGCCTCGCGCAGCGAGCAGGAGGCGTCGCAGGCGCCGTCGTCGTCGGCGGTCTGCGTCGGGGTGAAGAGGGCCGCCTGCGCGGGCAGCGCGGCGAGGAGCAGCGCGCCGGCCAGGACGAGGGCGTGCGGCTGCCGGGGGAAGAGAAGGGGACTCCGGTGCATCGATTTTCTCCTGTGGGTGCCACGAGGTGTGGCGTGTTCTTGCTGCAAGGTCTACGCCGCCGGCCGTCAATGCGTTGAGGAGTGCGCTGCTAGACTGCCGCGCCGCGCCACCCCGGAGACCTCATGCCGCGAACCGTGCGGGCGCTCGCCGCCCTTCTTCTCTTCCTCAGCGCCGCCTTCGCCGCGCCGCCGCGCGCCGGGGCCGGCGCGGCGCCGCCGGCGCTCGAGCCGCCGGGGACCGGCGGCTTCCCGGCCGTCGAGCGGGCACTGGCGCGGCTCGTCACGCACCAACGGCTGCTGGTCGTCGGCGCGCACCCCGACGACGAGGACACACAGCTCCTGACGCTCGTGGCGCGCGGCCGGGGCGGCGAGGCGGCATACCTGTCGCTGTCGCGCGGCGAGGGGGGGCAGAACCTGATCGGTTCGGAACTGGGCGTCGAGCTCGGCATCCTGCGCAGCCGGGAGCTCCTCGCGGCGCGCACGATCGACGGCGGCCGGCAGTTCTTCACCCGCGCCTACGACTTCGGCTACACCCGGTCGCTCGAGGAGACGCTCGCGCGCTGGCCGCGCGAGGTGCTGCTCGAGGACGTGGTGCGCGTCGTCCGCCGCTTCAAGCCGCAGGTCGTGGTGTCGGTCTTCCGCGGCACGCCGCACCCCAACCACGGTCAGCACCAGGCGGCCGGGGTGATGGCGCACGAGGGCTATCGCGCCGCCGGCGATCCGGCGGCCGTGCCGCAGCTCCTGGCCGAAGGGCTGCCGCCCTGGCGGCCGCGGGCGCTCTACCGCTCGACCGGCTTCGACCGCGAGGCGACGACGCTGACCCTCGAGACCGGCGTCATCGACTGGCTCACCGGCCGCTCGATCTTCCAGCTCGCTATGGCGAGCCGCAGCGAGCACCGCTCGCAGGACATGGGGCGGCTGCTCGACCTCGGGCCGCGGCAGGCGCGCGTCGCGTGGGTCGAGGGCGGGGAGGGCGCCGCGGCCAAGGACCTCTTCGCCGGCGTCGACACGCGTCTGCAGGGCATCGCGGCGGGGATCGCGAACGCGGCGCGGCGGGAGCGCGTGGCGGCGCACCTCGCGGCCGCCGAGGAGGCGGCGGCGCGTACTCGCGCCGAGCTCAACCCGGCGCGGCTGGCGGCGGCGGTGCCGGGGCTCGCCGCGGCGCTCGGGCACCTGCGGGCGGCGCAGGCCGAGCTGGAGGGTCCGGGCGCCGGCGACGCCGAGCGGCAGGCGGCGGAGCTCGTCGCCGAGAAGGCGGCGATCGCCGAGTCCGGGCTGGCCGCAGCGGCGGGGATCGCCGTCGAGGCCGCGGCGGCGCGCGAGACGGTCACCGCCGGCGAAGAGCTGAAGGTGCAGCTGGCACTCTGGAACAGCGGCGCCGAGCCGCTCGCCGCGGTCAACGTCGCGCTGGTGCCGGCGGCGGAGTGGCCGGTCGTCGGCGGCGTCAAGGCGGTCGCGGCCGGCGAGCTGGCCACTTTCGACCTCGCGCTGCCGGTCCCCGCCGGCGCCGAGCCCACCCTCCCCTACTTCCTGCGCGCGCCGCTGCGCGACGCGCTCTACGACTGGAGCGGCGCGCCGGCGGAGGTGCGCGGCGAGCCGTTCGAGCCGCCGCCGCTCGTCGCCCGCTTCGACTTCGAGATCGCCGGCCAGCCGGTGACGCTCGAGCGCGAGGTGGTCTACCGCGTCGGCGACCAGGCGCGCGGCGAGATCCGCCGGCCGCTGCGGGTGGTGCCGGCGGTCGAGGTGACGGTCGAGCCCGCGCTCATCCTCTGGCCGATCGACCAACGCGCGCCGCGCATCGTCGAGGTGACGCTCGTCTCGCGCGCCGCGGTCCCGCTTCAGGGCGAGGTCAGTGCCCGGCCCGACCCGGTGCCGCGCCCGCCCGCGCCGGGCTGGCCGCCGGTGCCGCCGCGCCCCTTCACCCTGGCGCCCGGCGAGCGGCAGACGGTCGCGCTGCAGCTCACGCCGCCGCGGGAGCTGGCGCCCGGGCGCTCCGCCTACGCGGTCGAGGCCGTGCTCGCCGACGGCCGCCGCTTCGCCGCCGCGCTGCCGCTCGTCGAGCACGAGCACGTGCCGCCGACGCCGACGCTGCGGCCGGCGCGGGTCGAGATCAGCGCCACCGAGCTGGCGCTGCCGCGCCTGCAGCGTGTCGGTTACGTGCGCGGCGCCTCCGACCGCGTGCCGGAGTTCCTGCGCGCCGTCGGGCTGCCGATCGAGCTGCTCGCGGCCGAGGAGCTGGCCGCCGGCGACCTCGCGGGCTACGACGCGATCGTCGTCGGCAGCCGCGCCTACGAGACCGAGCCGGCGCTGGCGCGGGCCAACGCCCGCCTGCTCGACTACGTACGACGGGGCGGGTTGCTCGTCGTCCAGTACCAGCAGTATGCGTTCGTCGAGGGGAAGCTCACGCCCTACCCGCTGGAGATCGCCCGGCCGCACGACCGCGTCACCGACGAGAACGCGCCGGTCGTGCCGCTCGTCCCCGACCATCCGGTCTTCACCACGCCCAACCGGCTGGGGCCGGCGGACTGGGAGGGGTGGGTGCAGGAGCGCGGCCTCTACTTCGCCAACACCTGGGACCCAGCCTACACGCCGCTCCTCGCCATGGCCGACCCCGGCGGGCCGGAGCTGCGCGGCGGCCTGCTGGTGGCGCCGCTCGGCGAGGGCACCTACGTCTACACGGGCCTCGCCTTCTTCCGGCAGATCCCCGCCGGCGTCCCCGGCGCCTACCGGCTGCTGGCGAACCTGCTGGCGCTGGCCGACCGTGCGGGCGCAGGGCGCTAGCGCCGCGCTTCTCGCCGCGGCGGCCGCGGCGGCGCTGCTGCTGGCGCGCGCCGCCCACCTCTGGGACCCTTACCTCCTCGTCGACGACGCCTTCATCTCCTTCCGCTACGCCGCCAACCTGGCGGAGGGGCACGGCCTCGTCTTCAATGTAGGAGAGAAGGTCGAGGGCTACACCAACTTCCTCTGGACCCTGCTCCTCGCCGGCGGCGCCGCGCTGGGGCTCGACCTGCCGCTGCTCTCGGTGGCACTCGCGGGGGCGGCGGGGATCGCGGCGATCGTGCTGCTGGCGCGGCTGGCGCGCACGGTGCTGCCAGAGAGCCCGCTCCTCGCCGCACTGCCGCCGCTCCTCTGGGCCGCCCTCGGCTCGCAGCCGCGCTTCGTCGTCTCGGGGATGGAGACCCTCCTCTTCGCGGCGCTCCTCCTCCTCGCCCTCGAGCGGCTGCTCGTGGCGCGGCGGCCCATCGCCTCCGGTGTCGCCTTCGCGCTCGCCGCGATGACACGGCCGGAGGGCGGGGTCTACTGGCTGCTGACCGCGGCCTGGGCGCTGCTCCGGGGGCCGGGCGACGTCAGGGAGCGGCGGCGCGGCGCGCTGCGCCTCGGCGCCGCCTTCACCGCGCTCTACCTTCCTTACTTCCTCTGGCGCTGGGCCTACTACGGGTGGCTCCTGCCCAACACGTTCTACGTCAAGGCCACCGGCTTCACCTGGAGCCGGATCGGGCGCGGCGCCGAGCAGCTCCTCGTCCTCATGGGGCAGTGGAACGCCTGGCCGCTGCTTCTGCTGGCGCTCGTCACCCTGCCGGCGCTCCGCCGCGACTGCTTCGCGCTCCTCGGCTGGGGCTGGATCGCGGCGACGGTGGCCTACTTCCTCTGGGTGGGCGGCGATTTCCTGCCCTTCTTCGGGCCGCGCTTCCTGCTGCCGGCGCTTCCCTTCCTGCTCATCCTCGCGGCGCAAGGCCTGGGGCGTGTGACCGCCGCGCTGGCGCCGCGCCCCGCGGCGGCGGTGCGCGCCGCGGCCGCCGCGGCGCTCGTCGCCGCCGCCCTCTGGCTCTCCTGGCCGGAGCGGCTGTCGCGCCTCGAGGGGCTGGCCCTGGAGATGGAGTCCTGGACCCGCCTCGCCCACTGGATCCGCGAGAAGACGCCCCCCGGCGCCCTGGTGGCGACCGGGGGCGCCGGCATCGTCCCCTACTACTCGCGACGGCCGACGGTGGACATGTACGGCCTGGCCGACGAGCACATCGCCCACCTGCCGCCGCTGACCAGCGGCTTCCGCACCGTGGCGCACGAGAAGTACGACCCGCACTACGTGCTCGACCGCCGCCCCGACCTGCTGTTGAGCGGCGTGCGGCGCGACGGCGTGCCGCGCACCGCCGGGCTGGGGCGCACGCCGGTGCGGCTGCGCGCCTGCTACGCGCCCTTCCTCTTGATCAAGGTGCGCGGCGCGCGGCCGCCCGAAGAGGGCTGGCTCCGCTTCGGCCGCCCCGCGCCCGAGCTGTACGACGACGGCTACCAGACCGTCGTCTACCGCCGCCGGCGCGGCGCCGCCGCGGACTCCTGCCGGAAGCTCGAGCGGCGGCGGGAGTGGGACCGGCCGGCGAGCGGGGCCGGCGCGCCGTGACGAGGAGGATCGCCGCCGCCGCGCTGCTCGCTCTCTGGGGCCTCCTCGCCGCGCTCTTCGTCCTCCACCTCGACGGCCGCGCCCAGGACGACCTCTACATCACCTACTGCTACGCACGGAATGTGGCGCGCGGCGAAGGGCTGGTGTTCAATCCGGGCGAGCGCGTCTTCGGCCTCTCCGAGCCGGGGCTCGGCCTGCTGCTGGCGGCGGTCCACGCGGCGACGGGCGCCGACCTGCCGCGGCTCGGCAGCGTGGTCTACGCCGCCGCGCTCGTGGCGCTCGCTGTGTTGCTCCTCCTCGACGCGCGGGCGCGCGCGCCGGCCGCGCTCGGCGGCACCCTGCTCCTCGCCTCGTCCTACGTCTGGACCAACCACGGCTCGGCGGCCACGCTCGTCCTGGCGCTCCTCGCCGGCGCCGCGCTCGCCTCCCGCGACCGGCCGGCACTGGCCGGGCTCCTCGCCGGCGCCGCCGCCTGGTGCCGCCCCGACGCCCTCGCCGGCGCCGCGCTCCTCGGTCTCCTCGTCTGGTGGGAGGAGCGGCGCTTCCCGCGCCGCTACGCCGTCGCCGCGGGCGCCGTCGTCGCCGCCGGCCTGCTCGCCGCCTGGGCCTGGTTCGGGACGCCGCTGCCGGAGACCGCGGCGGCCAAGCGCGCCGACGCCTTCGCCGCGACCGGCGGCGGCGTCGAGGCGGCGCGCTTCTTCTGGCAACGCGCCGCGCGCCTGGCGCCGCGTCACTTCGGAGCCTGGTGGGGGTGGCTCCTGGCGCTCGGCGCCGCCGGCCTCGTCCCCTTCTGGCGCGAGAGCGGCCGCGCCGGGCGCCTCCTCGTGCTCTACGCCGGCGCCGTGGCGCTCGCCTACACGCTGCTCGGCGTGCCGTTCTTCTCCTGGTACCTGGTGCCGCTCGCGGCGGCGCTCCTCTACGGCCTCGCGGCGGTGCCGTTCGCCGTCGCGCGGCGGCTCGGCGCTTGGCGACCCGCCGCCGGCTTCGCGGCGGCGGCGCTCCTCGCCGTCCTCCTCGCCTGGCCCGTCGTCCGCTCCGCCTGGACCTGGGCGCGCGGCTTCAACGGCTACGGCCACCTCGACACCTACCGCCGCGCCGGCGCCTGGCTGCGCGAGCGGACGCCGCCGGAGACCTCCGTCGCCTACGTCGAGATCGGCGTCCTCGGCTGGGAGAGCGAGCGCCGGATCGTCGACCTGATGGGCCTGGTGACGCGCGCGGCGCGCCCCTACGTGGCGAGCCGCGACATCGCCGGCGCCTTCCTCGCCGCGCCGGCCGACGTCGTCGTCTTCCACACCCGCGGCCGGATGCGCCCGCTCGTGCGGCAGCCCTGGTTCCCTGCCGCCTTCGAGGAGGCGGTGCGCTTCCGCGACCGCGACGGGCCGGGGGAGCTGACGATCTACCGCCGCCGCCCCGGGACGATGCTGCCGCCACGGTAAACTGCCCGCTCGCCATGCGCCCGTCTCTCGCCGCGGCCGTCCTCGCCGCCGCCCTCTTCGGCTGCGGCGACGGCAAGACCCCGCTGGTCGTCTACTCGCCGCACGGCCGCGACCTCCTGCAGCTCATGGAGCGCAGCTTTGAGGAGCGCCATCCGGAGGTGGACGTGCGCTGGCTCGACATGGGCTCGCAGGAGGTCTACGACCGCCTGCGCTCCGAGGCCGCCAACCCGCAGGCCGACGTCTGGTTCGGCGGCCCGCAGACGATCTTCGCGCGCGGCGCCCGCGAGGGGCTGCTGGCGCCGTTCCGGCCGAGCTGGGCCGAGGCCGTGCCTGCGGGAAGCCGCGATCCGCAGGACCGCTACCTCGCCTCCTACCGCACCGCCCCGGTCCTGGTCTACAACGCCGCGGTGGTGCCGCCGGCCGAGGCGCCGCGCGACTGGGGGGACCTCCTCGACCCGCGCTGGCGCAAGAAGATGCTGATCCGCGACCCGCTGGCGAGCGGCACCATGCGCATCCTCTTCGGCATGGTGCTCGCGCTCTCGGTGCAGGAGACCGGCAGCGAGGAGACCGGCTGGCAGTTCCTCCGCCGCCTCGACGCGCAGACCAAGGAGTACGTCCTCAACCCCGCGCTGCTGCTCGAGAAGCTCAACCGCCGCGAGGGGCTGATCACGGTCTGGGAGCTGACCGACATGCTCTGGCAGCAGAAGCGCGGCTCGCCGCTCGCCTTCACCTTCCCCGCGAGCGGCACGCCGGTGATCGACGACTCGCTCGGCCTGGTGCGCGGCGCCCGCCACCCCGAGCCGGCGCGCGCCTTCGTCGAGTGGGTGGGGAGCGAGGAGGCGCAGCTCCTCGCCGCGCGCGAGGCCTTCCGCCTGCCGGCGCGCACCGACATCCCGCCCGAGCGGCTGCCGGCCTGGGCGCGCGAGGTTTCGGCGCAGCTCGTGCCGGCGCCGGTCGACTGGAAGCTCATCGAAGCGCGCTCCCAGGAGTGGATGGCGACCTGGGACCGCACGGTGCGCGGCCGGGGATGACGCCGCCGCCGTTCCTCGTCCTCGACGGGCTGAGCAAGCGCTTCGGCGGCCACAAGGTGCTCGACGGCGTCGCCCTCGCCGTCGGGCGCGGCGAGGTGCTGGCCCTCCTCGGCCCCTCCGGCAGCGGCAAGACCACCCTCCTCCGCCTCCTCGCCGGCTTCGAGACGCCCGACGCCGGGCGCATCCTGGTGGACGGCGAGCGGCTCGACCCGCTGCCGCCGGCGCGCCGCAACGTCGGCATGGTCTTCCAGCACTACGCCCTCTTCCCGCACCTGTCGGTGGGCGAGAACGTGGCCTTCGGCCTGCGCCTGCCGCGCGCCGAGGCGGCGGCGCGGGTGGCGGCGGCGCTCGGGAGCGTCGACCTCCCCGGCTTCGAGGACCGCCGCGTCGGCGAGATCTCGGGCGGGCAGCAGCAGCGCGTGGCGCTGGCCCGCGCCCTCGCCCCCGAGCCGCGCCTCCTGCTCCTCGACGAGCCGCTCTCGAACCTCGACCCGTCGCTGCGCGAGCGCACCCGCCGCGAGCTGCGGCGGACGCTGGCCCGGGTGGGGATCACGACCGTGCTGGTGACCCACGAGCAGGAGGAGGCGTTCCACCTCGGCGACCGGGTGGCGGTGCTCGGCGGCGGGCGGCTCCACCAGGTGGGGACGCCGGAGGAGCTGTACGAGCGGCCGGAGACGCGCTTCGTCGCCGGCTTCGTCGGGCGGGCGAGTGCGCTGGCGGGGACGTTCGCGGGCCGGGACGGCGGCGCGGGGCGGGTGCGGATTGCGGCCGGCGACAGCGAAGTTGTCTGGGCAGGGGAGGAGACGGCGGAGGGCCTGGCGCCCGGCGATGCGGTCGAGCTGCTGGTGAGGCCGGAGGCGCTGGAGCTCCGCCCGCGCGGCGGCTTCGAGGCCCTTCCCGGCCGCGTCGTCGAGCGGCGCTACGCCGGGCAGGGGACCTACTACACCGTGGCGCTCGCGAACGGCGCGGAGCTGGAGGTGCTCTCCGGCCCGCACGCGGCGGCGGCGGGAGAGACGGTGCACGTCGGCCCGCGCGCCGGCGCCGCCTTGCCCAGGATCTTTCGCCGCGAGGGAGCATGACCGGCCGCCGCCGCGCGCTGACCCTCGCGGCCGCCGCCCTCGCCGTCCTGCTCGCCTGGCTGGTCGGCTGGCCGCTCCTCGTCACCTTCGGCGAGGCGCTCGGCGGCCCCGGCGGCTGGACGCTGGCCCACCTGCGCGCCTTCGCCGCCCGGCCCGACGAGTGGCTGGCCCTCTGGCGCAGTCTCTGGACCTCGGCCGCTTCGGTCGTCCTCGCCGCCGCCGTCGGCGTGCCGCTCGGCTTCGCCTTCGAGCGCGCCGACTTCCCCGGCCGCCGCTTCCTCGGCGCCGCGGCGGCGCTGCCGGTTGCCCTGCCGCCGCTCGTCGGGGTGATCGCCTTCCTCTTCCTCTTCGGCGAGAGCGGCTTCGCGACCCGCGCCGTGCAGGCCGCGCTCGGCCTGGCGGCGCCCCCCTGGCGGCTCGCCGGGCCGGGGGCGATCCTGCTGGTCCACACCTACTCGTTCTACGTCTTCTTCTACCTCTTCACCCGCGCCGCGCTGGCGCGCATGGACGGGTCGCTCCTCGAGGCTGCCGCCTCGCTCGGCGCCGGGCGGCTGCGCACGCTCCGGCGTGTCACCCTGCCGCTGCTGCGGCCGGCGCTCTCGACCGCGGCGCTCCTCACCTTCATGACCGCGCTGGCCTCCTTCTCGGCGCCCTACCTCTTCGGCGGCTCGTTCCGGGTGATGACGACGCAGATCGTGGCCTCGAAGCTCAACGGCGACGACGCGCTGGCGCAGGTCGAGACGGTGACGCTGGCGGCGCTGGCGTTGCTCGGCCTGGCCGCCATGCGCCGCGCGGACCGCCGCGCCGAGCGCGTCGCTGGCACCCGCGGGGTGCCGCCCCGGCGGCGCCGGCTCGCCGGCCCGGCGCGCTGGGCGGTCGGCGGCTTGGCGGTCCTGGCGGCGGCCTTCCTGCTGCTGCCGCACGCGGTTCTCGTCCTCCTCTCCTTCGTGCCGCCCTTCACCTGGACCGCCGAGCCCTTCCCGCCGGTCCTCGACCTCGGCAACTGGCGCACCCTTTTCTCTTCGGCCGAGCGCCTGCGCCCGATCGCCAACTCCTTGTGGATGGCGACCGCCGCCACCGCCGCCGCGCTGGCGCTGGGGCTGGCGGCCGCGCTCGTCGCCCGCCGGCGCGGCGGGCGGCTGGCGACGCTCCTCGAAGGGCTCCTCGCCGTCCCCTGGGCGCTCCCCGGCACCGTCTTCGCGGTGGCGCTGGCGGTGGCGATGAGCGTCAACGCCCCCTGGCAGGGGCGGTTCCTGCTCATCGGCACGCCGCTCATCCTGCCGCTCGCCTACCTGGTGCGCGGCCTGCCGCTGACCGGCCGCGCGGCGCTGGCGGGCTTGCGCCAGCTCGACCCGGCGCTCGACGAGGCCGCCGCCTCGCTCGGCGCCGGAACCTTCCGCCGGCTGCGCCGTATCACCCTGCCGCTGCTCCGCCCGGCCGTCGCCGCCGGCGCCGCCCTGGCGTTCGTCACCGCGCTGGGGGACTTCGTGACCTCGATCGTCCTCTACACCTTCGAGACCCGCCCGATCGCCATCGAGATCCTCTCCGGCCTGCGCCTCCAGGAGCTGGGGCTCGCCGCCGCCTACGGCGTGCTGCTGATGGCGGCCTCGGCCGGCGCCTTCGCGCTGCGCGGCGAGGGGCGCGAGCTGTGACCACCTCCGACCGGGCCTCGCTGCGTAGCCTCTGGGTGCTGATGGCGATCTTCGGCGCCGACATGTTCGGCACGATGATCGTCGTGCCGCTGCTCCCCTTCTACGCCACCCGCTTCGGCGCCAGCCCGGCGCTCTACGGCGTCCTCTACGCCTGCTACCCCTTTGCCCAGCTCGCCACCGCGCCGCTCTGGGGGCGCCTCTCCGACCGCTACGGGCGGCGGCCGATGATCCTCGCCGGTCTCACCGCCTCGGCGCTCGCCTATCTCGCCTTCGGCCTCGCGGACACCCTGCCTGTGCTCTTCCTCATGCGCCTGCTGCAGGGGGTGGGGGGCGGCATCGTAGGCGTCGTCCAGGCCTATGTCACCGACTCGGTGCCGTCGCGCGACCGCACGCAGGCGCTCGGCTGGCTGACCGTGGCGACCAACATCGGCGTCACGCTCGGCGCCGCCGCCGGCTCGCTGTCGCGCAACCTCGGTCCCCACGCCCCCGGCTTCGTCGCCGCCACCATCTGCTTCGTCAACATCGCCGCCGGCTTCTTGTGGCTCTCCGAGCCTCCGCCGCATGAGGAGCCGGCCGGCGCCCCGGCGCCGGCCGCCCGCCGCTCGGTGCGCCGCTCGATTTTCGAGGTGCTCCGCCACCCGCTCGCGCCGGTCTCCTCGCTGGTCTGGGTCTACGCCGTCGGGATGATGGCCTTCTTCGCCATGAACACTATCTTCGGGCTCTACCTCGGCAACCTCTTCAAGATCACCGAGAACACGATCGGCTACTTCTTCGTCTACATCGGCGGCCTCAACGTCGTGATGCGCGCCTTCCTCCTCGGGCCGGCGGTGCGCCGCTTCGGCGAGGTCGGCGCGCTGCGGCTGGGAGCGCTGGCCCTGATCGCCGGGTTGCTCGTGCTGCCGTTGATGAAGACTTTGCCGCTGCTCGCCCTCGCCGTCGTCCTCGTGCCCGTGGGCACCGCCCTCCTCTTCCCCGCGACCACCGCGCTCGTCTCGCGCCTGGTGCCCCGGCGCGAGGTTGGCCAGGCGCTCGGCGTCCAGCAGTCCTTCGGCGGCGTCTCAAAGATGGTCGGCCCGCTCATGGCCGGCCTCGCCTACCAGCTCGACCCGCGCTACCCCTTTTGGATCGCCGCGACGCTGATGCTCGGCGTCTCGGTCCTCACCCGCCAGGTGCGCGAGGAGCCGACGCGCCCGGCGGCGGTACCGGCCGAAGCCACAGCTCCGGAAGGGATTTCTTAGCTACCCCCTCTGGCGGCCGGTCTCCTTGGAAGGTGTTGTTACCTCCGAGCGCGCCAAACTGGCGTGCGCGGGCCGCGCAATCGCGTGCGGAGCCGCCGCAATGGGTTGCGGAGCCGGCGCAATCGAATGCGGAGCCGCCGCAGGACATTGCGGAGCCGCCGCAATGGATTGCGGAGCCGGCGCAATCGAGTGCGGAGCCGCCGCAGGGTATTACGGAGCCGGCGCAATGGATTGCGGGGTCGCCGCAAAGCAATGCGGAGCCGCCGCCTTGGAATGCGGAATGACCGCACTCGAATGCCGAGCCGCCGCATGCCATTGGAGGGGCGCCGGAAGGCATCGCAGGTGGAACGCGGGCGTTACGCCACCTTCTCCAGGGCCGCCGCGAGCTCCAGCTTCTCCTTGGTCAGGGCGCGGGCGGTCGCTTCTGAAGGCGAGGAAGCGGACCCCTCTTCCCCAAACCAAGAGGGCCGCCGATCGGCGGCCCCTGGAAGGCGGTGGTTGCGGGGGCAGGATTTGAACCTGCGACCTTTGGGTTATGAGCCCAACGAGCTACCAGACTGCTCCACCCCGCGTCACGGCTGCGCCCCGGAAGCTCCGGGGAGGGGCAGTTTGCCACGCCGCCCCAAGCCGAGTCAAGCCGAAACGACACCGTTTAGCTCCTGCCCCGGCTCACGGGCAGGTGGCGAAGGCGGCGGTGTCCTGGATCGGCTGGAACTTCGTGTTGGGCGGGTTGGTGTAGGTCTTCGAGATCCCCGCCTGGGTGTCGGTGACGGTGATCACCGTGTTGACGTTCGTCAGCCCGCCGGCGAAAACCCAGTAGCGGTTGCCGACCGCCGGAACGCAGGCGTTGAGGATCTTGATCACCACCTCGACGTTAGTGGCGCTGAAGAACCAGAGGTAGCCGGTGTCGTCGGTCAGCTCGACCGCGTGCGCCTGCCCGGACTGGGTGCCGGTGTCGAAGGTGGCCGAGACGCGGAAGCGGTCGTTGTTCAGGCACATCGCCGTCGCGCTCGGCACGCAGGCGGCGGTGGCCGCCGCGGGGTCCGCCCGGATGCCCATGGCGCGCGGGGGGTTCCCGACGTTGAGCGCCGTCATGTTGCTCCACGTCGCTCCGCCGTTGCCGCTGCCGAACTGGGTGCGCTGCGCCGTCGCCGGCGAGGTGTCGCCGCACAGGAAGATCCCCGCGAAGCCCGGGAAGCGCGCGCCGACAAAGACGCTGGTGTCCGGCAGCACGATCCCCGAGCCCGTCAGGTCCACCGAGAAGAACTCCGGGTCGTTGATGCCGAGGGAGCTCGCCGTCGCGGCCACCGTCCCCAGCGGCGTGCCCGGCTGACCGCCCGCACCATTGTCGTCGTAGACGACGACCTCGAAGTACATGAACGACGGGCCGGACCCGTCGCGGAAAAAGCAGATGCAAGCCTGGTCGAGCGTCGTCGTGCCGGCCAGCAGATTGAGCTTCATCACGATCGCGGCGTCTCCCGGGCCCACCGTGTACCCGATGTTGAAGACGCCGTCGTCGTAGACCACGCCGCCCCCACACTGGGGGGTGGCGACCGGCTCGGCCAGGACGGACGTGGCGCCCTGATGGACCGGCTCGGCCGCGGCGGTGGGAGCGGCGAGACCGGCGAGCGCGAGGGAGAGGACGGCGCGGCGCAAAGGCATCGGAACCCCCCTCCCGAGCCTTGAGGGATGGGGTGGCCCGGGTCGCGGCCAGTGTAGCGCCGCTAACCCTTGAGGTGGAGCAGGAACTCGCGCTGGAGGAGGTCGCGGAGGGAGGCGAGGCGCTCCGGCTGCGGGTCGCCCTTGCACGCCTCGGCGATCAGGACGTGCGGCAGCTCGGGGGTGTCGCCGTAGGTCTCGTGCCGTTCGATCCCCTGGAAGACCGGCAGCTCGCTCTCCCCCCAGCGGCACCAGCGCGGCGCGCGGAAGCCGCAGGCAAGGAGGGCCTCGCCGAGCAGCTCGCGGTTCCACAGGAACTTGTGCTCCCAGCCGTGGAAGGCGCGGTTGAGCTGCAGCGCCGCCAAGCGCTTCGTCTCGGCGTCGGCCTCCAGGCGGTAGTGCGTCGCCCAGACCCAGTCGAGGTTGGGGGTCGAGAGGCGGAGCCAGCCCGTGTCGGCCAGCACCCGCCGCGTCTCGAGCAGGAAGTCGAGCGCGGCGTCGACCGGCAGGTGCTCGAGGAAGTGCTCGGCGAAGACCGCCTCGACGTCGCTGAACTCGAGCCCCTTGGTGACGTCGGCGACGACGTCGACGCCGGGGAGCGCCTGGTTGTCGATGTTGACCCACCCTTCGAGCCGCGCGCGGCCGCTGCCGACGTGGAGCCGGACGGGCGGCTGCGGCGGCGCGTCGCGCGCGAAGAGCGGCACGGCGCGGCAATCTAGCACCCACAACCCGCAATCGAGATCGATCGCCGGCTCCGGCCGGCGACCCTACGGGTAGCGGCGCCGATCACTGCGGCGCCGCAAGCCTTGTGATCCTGAGGGTTTACGGCTAACCTTGGGCGAATGTTCGCGATCGAGGAGATCACCGCGCGCGAGATCCTGGACTCGCGCGGCAACCCGACGCTGGAGGTGGACTGCGCGCTCGAGGGCGGCGGCTGCGGGCGCGCGGCAGTGCCGTCGGGGGCCTCGACGGGCAGCCGCGAGGCGCTCGAGCTGCGCGACGGCGGCAAGCGCTACGGCGGCAAGGGAGTGCTCGACGCCTGCCGCAACGTGCGCGACGAGATCGCGCCGGCGCTGGCCGGCCACGACGCCCGCCGCCAGGCGGCGATCGACCAGACGCTGCGCGACCTCGACGGCACGCCGGACAAAAGCCGCCTGGGGGCCAACGCTCTCCTCGGCGTCTCGCTGGCGGTGGCCAAGGCGGCGGCGCAGGCGAGCCGGCTGCCGCTCTACGCCTACCTCGGCGGCCCCGGCGCCACGCGGCTGCCGGTGCCGCTCCTCAACGTCCTCAACGGCGGCGCCCACGCCGACAACTCGGTGGACGTCCAGGAGTTCATGCTCGTGCCGCTGGGCTTCGACCGCTTCGGCGAGGCGCTGCGGGCGGGGGTCGAGATCTACCACACGCTCAAGGGGGTGCTGAAGGAGCGCGGCCACGTCACCGCGGTCGGCGACGAGGGGGGCTTCGCGCCCAACCTCGAGACCAACCGCGAGGCGCTCGACCTCCTGGTCGAGGCGATCGCGGAAGCCGGCTACGAGCCCGGCGAGCAGGTGGCGCTGGCGCTCGACGTCGCCGCCTCCGAGCTGGTCGAGAAGCGCCGCCCCGCCAAGGGCCGCGCCGCCGCGCCCCACCGCTACGCCCTGGCCGGCGAGGGGAAGAGCGGCCTCACCGCCGCCGACCTGATCGCCACCTACCGCGAGTGGATCGACGCCTACCCGCTGGTGTCGATCGAGGACGGCCTGGCCGAGGACGACCGCGAGGGGTGGCGGGCGCTGACCGCCGAGCTCGGCGGCCGCGTGCAGCTCGTCGGCGACGACCTCTTCGTCACCAACCCCGCGATCCTGGCCGAGGGGATCGCCGGCGGCCTGGCCAACGCGCTGCTGGTCAAGGTCAACCAGATCGGCACCCTGACCGAGACCTTCGCGGCGGTCGAGCTGGCCAAGCGCAGCGGCTACGCCAACGTCATCAGCCACCGCTCCGGGGAGACCGAGGACACCACGATCGCCGACCTCGCGGTCGCCGTCGCCGCCGGCCAGATCAAGACCGGCGCTCCCTGCCGCAGCGACCGCGTCGCCAAGTACAACCGCCTGCTGCGCATCGAAGAGGAGCTGGAGGGGGTCGCCGGCTACGCCGGCCGCGACGCCCTCCGCCGCTCGCCGTGACCGACGCGGCGCCCGCCCCCCGCCCCCGCTCGTTCCGCGCGGTGCTGGGCGCCGTCGTCGCCGGGGCGCTGCTGCTGCTAGCGCTGGCCGGGGTCAAGAGCTGGCAGGACCTGGCGGCGGCGCGGGCGCAGGAGGCGGCGCTGGAAGGCGAGAACGTCGAGAGCGAGGAGCGCATCGCGCAGCTCCAGGGGCGGATCGAGCGCCTCAAGAGCGACCCCTCGACCCTCGAGCGGCTGGCGCGCGAGGAGCTGGGCCTGGTGCGTCCCGGCGACGTCGTGATCGTGCTGCCGCCCGAGGACGCGCCGGTAGGAGAAAGGGCGCAACACTGAAGAGGCTGGCTGCTAGCGACCTTTCCTTTCCCCGCGCGCCAGGGTGAGCTTCAAGGCCGGCGGGGTGATGAGCGTCGTGACGATCACCATGATGACGATCGCCGCGTAGACCGCCGGCACGATCACCCGCTCCCCCCCGAGGACGAGCTGGGCGCCGAAGCCGGCGAAGATCAGCCCCACCTCGCCGCGCGGCACCATCCCGACCGCCACCGACAGCCGGTCCAGCCCGCGCTCGAGGACGCCGGCGGCGCAGAGCATCTTGCCGGCGATGGCGGCGAGGGTCAGGAGCGCGGCGAAGCCCAGCACCTCGACGCGCGCGAAGCTCGCGAGGTCCACGCGCACCCCCATCAGCACGAAGAAGACCGGCACCAGGAAGGTGGTGATCGGCCGCAGCAGCTCCTCGAGCTTGTGCTCGCCGCGCTCGCGGAAGTCGCGGTACTGGACCTCGTCGAGGATGAGGCCGGCGGCGAAGGCGCCGACGATCGGGGCGAGGCCGATCAGGTCGGCGACCCAGGAGAGTAGGAAGCAGACGACCAGCGCCACGGTCAGCAGCATGCCGCGGATCTTGAGCCGGCCGGCGAGGCGGAAGAGGCGCGGCGCCGCCCAGCCGCCGGCGAGGAGGGCGCCGCCGAGGAAGGCGACCGCCTTGAGCACGATGAGCGCCACGTCCAGCCAGGCGAGGGCGCCGCCCGTGTCGGCCGCGGCGATGACCCCGGCGACGACGGCGAGGATGACCAGCCCGAGGACGTCGTCGATCACCGCCGCGCCGAGGACGATGCGCGCCTCGCGCGTCGCCACCTTGCCGAGGTCGGTGAGGACGCGCGCGGTGATGCCGACGCTGGTGGCGCAGAGGGTGGCGCCGATGAAGACGTGGGCGAGGGTGTGCTCCTCGGGCAGGAGCCACGCCGCCACGCCCCAGCCGAGGAAGAACGGCGCCACCACCCCGAGGCAGGCGACGAGCAGGCTCGACCAGCCGACCGCGAGCATGTCGCGGGTGTCGGACTCCAGTCCCACCTCGAAGAGCAGCAGGATGACCCCGAGCTGGGCGAGCACCTCGAGCCCCCCGTTGGTGCCGAGGAACTCAAAGTCGTCGATGCCGAGCAGCGCGAGGTTGCCGAGGACGACGCCGAAGACCAGCTCGCCGAGGACCGCCGGCTGGCCGATGCGCTCGAACAGCTCGCCGCCGAGCTTGGCGGCGGCGAGGATCACCACCAGCCCGAGGAGGACCGGCACGACCGGGCCGCCGTGGGACTCCTCGGCGGCCTCCGCCGGCGCGGCCGTCGCCGCGGCGGAGGTGGCGGGATCGACCGGCACGGGCACGGCGGGCCCCGCCAGCGCGCCGCCGCGCAGTACGATCAGGCCACCGGCGATGGCGAGAGCGGCGAGCGTGCGGCGCATCGCGCCGATGGTAGCAGCGGCGGCCGTGGCGCTCTTCGCGGCCCTCGCGCTCTTCGGCGCCCGCGTTCACTGGGTCGAGGAGGCGGGGACCGCGGAGCGCGACGGCTACGTGGCGCAGGCCGAGGAGATCCTCGCCGGGCGGCTGCCGCGCGATCCCTACCGGCCGCTCCTTTACCCGCTCGCCACCGCCGCGCTGGCGCGCGCCACGGGCCTCGCGCCCTTCACCGCCGCGCGCCTCCTCGCCAACCTCGCCGCCGCGGCGCTGGCGCTCCTCGCCTTCGGCTTCGGCCGCCGGGTCGCCGGGCCGGGTGCCGGCCTCTGGGCGTTCGCGCTCACCGCCGTTAACCCCAACCTCTGGCGCATCGGCCAGCACGTGACGACCGACATGCCGTTCGCGGCGCTCGCCGGGGCGGCCCTCCTCGCCGGCCTCGCCTACCTCGAGCGGCCGGCAGCGCGCACCGCGGCACTTGCCGGGCTCGCCTGGGGGCTTGCCGCCTTCACCCGGAGCAACGCCCTCTTCCTCCTGCCGGCGCTCGCCGCCGCCTGGCTCCTGGCGCCGCGCGCCGGGCGCCGCCTCGCCCACCTCGCTGTCGCCGCCGCCGCGGCGCTGCCGCCGCTGGCCGCTCACTGGGCGCTCCGCGCCGCCGCCTTCGGCGACCCCTTCCACGACGAGAACTGGAAGAACCTGGCCTGGAAGCTCTACGGCTATCCGGACTGGTCGTACCTGGAGCGGGTGCCGTTCCGGGGTTTGCTGGACGTCGTGCGCGCCGATCCCGGCGCCGTCGTGCGCGGCGGGCTCGCGGAGCTCGCGCGCTTCGCCGTCGAGGGGCTGCCGCAGCTCTTCGGCACCTGGGCGCACGTGGCGCTCCTGATGGTCGGTGCCGCGCTGGCCGTGCGCTTCCGCCGGCGCGCCGCGGGGTGGCTGCTCGGCTCCGCGGCGTTCTTCCTGATCGCGACCGCCTTCAGCTTTTTCACGTGGGGAAGGCTGCTTCTCGTGCTGCTGCCGATCGGCAACGCGCTCGGCTTTGCGCCGTGGGGCATGCTGGTCGAGAGGGGACGTCAGCGCCTCTCCTACCTGATCCCCGCCGTCGCCGCCGTCCTCGTCGCCCTCCTCGCGGTCAAGACCTTCGCCTACCGCCTGCCGGCCTTCGTCGCCAATCATCCGTACGTCGAGGTCGCCACCCTGCGGCGCCTCGACGCCGCTCTCCCGCCCGGGCAGCCGGCCGCCGGCACCTCGCCGTTCCTCGGCCGCTACGTGCGCCGCCCCTACGTCGCGCTGCCCGACGCCTTCGGCCGCGAGACCGCCGAGCCGGCCCTCTACCTGGCGAAGCTGCGCCGCTTCCTCGCCGCTTCCGGCGCGCGCCACGTAGTCGCCGGCGAGATCGACCTCCGCGACCGCCCGCGCACGCTTTTGGGCCCGGCGCCCCCCGCGCCCTGGCTCGCCCCGGCCGGCCGCGGCGGCGCCCCCGGCCGCACCGTCGCCGTCTGGCGCCTGCGCTAGGATCGCCGCCGCTCCAGTTCCCAATGACCCGCGCGCTGCTCCTGCCGCTGCTGCTGATCGCCGCGCTCGCGCCGGCGGGCTGCCGCGCCAATCAGAAGGCCGCCGCGCCGGAGGCGCCGCCGGAAGACCCCCGCGCGCCCGCGCCGCGGCCGCTTCCGGAGCTGCGCACTGCCGCCGCGGCCGGCGAGGCCGCGGCGCAGGTCGAGCTCGCCCGGCGCTTCGAGACCTGCGACGGCGTGGCGCAGGACCCCGCCCGCGCCGCCGCCTGGTACCGCCGCGCCGCCGAGCAGGGGCACGCCGGGGCGCAGCGCCGACTCGCCGCGCTGCACGAGGCCGGCTTGGGCGTAGCGAAGGACCCGGCCGCGAGCCTCGAGTGGCTGCGGCGGGCCGCCGAGCAGGGGCAGAGGGAAGCGGAGCTCGCCCTCGCCAAGCTCTACCTCGCCGGCTCGGCCGCGCACGGCCTGCCGCAGGACGAGGAGCAGGGGCTCGTCTGGCTGCGCGGCGCCGACGCCCACGGCAGCGCGGCGGCCGCGCTCCTCCTCGCCGAGCGCCAGGGCCTGACGCTGGAGCCGGTGCTCGAGCCCCTCGGCGAGGACGTCTTCCCCGACGACCCGAAGGAGGTGCTGCCCGACTGGCGGCACGCCGCCGAGCTCGGCATCGTCCACGCGGCGTACGTCGTCGGGGAGGCGCACGCCACCGGTTACGGCGGCCCGCGCGACAACGCCCAGGCGGCGCGCTGGCTGGCGCAGGCGGCCGGGCGCGGACACCCCGCCGCCCAGGTGGCGCTCGCCTACCTGCACGAGACCGGCCGCGCCCCGGGGCACGCCGCGGCCTCTCCGAGCCCCTGGTTCCTGCGCGGCCCCGAGATCGGCGACGCGCTCTGGAACCACTGCCTCGGGCGGGCCTTCGAGGACGGCTACGCCCTGCCGCGCAACCTGGTCGAGGCCTTCAAGTGGCACCGGCTGGCCGCCGAGCAGGGCCTCCTGGACGCGCAGCGGCACGTCGCAATGTCCTACGAGCACGGCTTCGGCGTCGCCGTCGATCACGCGCGCGCGGTGCAATGGACGCGGCGCGCCGCCGAGCAGGGGGACGCTCTCTCCCAGTACTCCCTCGGCGTCTCGTACAAGATCGGGCGCGGAGTGCCCGCCGACGCCGCGGCAGCGGCGCGCTGGTATCGCCGCGCCGCCGAGCAGGGCAACCGGGACGCCCAGCTCTCGCTTGCCGAGCTCTACGCCGAAGGCGAGGGCGTGCGCCGCGACGAGGCGGAGGCGGCGAGGTGGTACCGCAAGGCGGCCGAGCAGGGGGAGAGCTCGGCGCAGCGCGACCTCGCCGAGCTCTACGCCGAGGGGCGCGGCGTCGAGCGGAACGACGCCGAGGCGGCGCGCTGGTACCGCCGCGCCGCCGAGCAGGGGTCAGGCATCGCCCAGGCGGCGCTCGGCCGGCTCTACGAAGAGGGGCGCGGCGTGCCGCGCGACCCGGTGCGGGCCCACTTCTGGTACCTCCTCGGCGAGGCCGACGGCGCGTCCTTCGCCGTCGCGCGGCGCCCAAACCAGGCCCGCCTGCTCAGCCCGGCGCAGATCGAAGCGTCGAAGCGCCTGGCCGCCGCCTGGAAGGAGAAGAAGGAGCCCGAGCCGGAGCTGCCCGAGGAATCGACCGCGCCCTCCTGTTTCGACGACCGCGTCACGCTGAAGCTGCGCGACGCCGGGCTCACGGAGCTCCTGCGGTCCTTCGCCGCGATCGGCCAACTCGAGCTGGCCGGCGCCGAAGGCGTCACGGGCAGCTTCTCGGCGGAGGTGGAGGACACGCCCTGGCCGGACCTCCTGACCCAGGCGTTGCGCTGCAACGGCTACGGCTGGGAGCAGGACGCGGAGACCATTCGCATCGTCCGTCCTCTGAAGGGGACGCCCCGCCGCTGAGCCCGGGCTCCGCTCCCCGGGGCGTGCCCTGGCATCCCCCTTGCCTTTACCCACCCCGTAGGCCGACCCGCGAGCGGCCGCAGGAGCTTCGAGAGGAGGCACACCATGCTCGCACCCCATCCGCACACGACATTCCGACAGGCACGGGCCGCGGCGCTCGCGCTCCTCGTCGTCTCCGCGTCCCTCTCCCTGGCCGCCTGCGGCAGCGCCGGCGTCCGCCAGGGGGGATTCAACCTGGTCTCGGTGGACGAGGAGTGGGCGATGCGCGATGAGCTGCACGCGCAGGTCCGCAAGGAGATGCGCGTCAGCTCGAGCGACTACCTCAACACCGTCGGCCGGCGGATTGCCGGCCAGACCGCGCTCGGCAACCGGCGCTGGGACTTCTACCTGGTGCAGAACGACCAGGTCAACGCCTTCAACCTGCCCGGCGGCCTGGTCTACGTCAACGCCGGCCTGGTGCGCGAGGCCGACACGCTCGACGAGCTGGCCAGCGTCCTGGCGCATGAGATCGGCCACGGCGCCTCGCGCCACGGCACCCAGCTCATGACCCGCGCCTACGGCTACAACGCCATCGCCGGCCTGCTGCTGGGGCGCAACTCCGGCCAGACCCAGCAGCTGCTCGCGCAGCTCGTGGGCACCGGCATCCTGACCAACTACAGCCGCGACGCGGAGAACGAGTCCGACCGACTCGGCGTCGCCTACATGTACCAGGCGGGCTACGACCCGCGCGGCGCGTCCTCGTTCATGAAGGAGCTGCTGTCGTTGCGCCGCAGCCGGCCCAACTCGGTGACGCAGTTCTTCTCCAGCCACCCGCTGACCGAGGACCGCATCCGCAACATCGACGCCTCGATCGCCAAGCTGCCGCGCAAGGCCTCGCTCACCCACGACACCCCGAACTACCAGCGCTTCCGCTCGCAGCTTCGCGGCTAGCGCAGCAAAACCCCCAGAAACACGAAACCCCGGCCGGGACCGCCCGGCCGGGGCACGTTATGGTCGTCGGAAGCGGCTCAGACGCGGACGACGTTCCGTGCCTGGAGTCCTTTCGGGCCCTCCACCACCTCGAAGGAGACGCGGTCTCCCTCATTGAGCGTGCGGAACCCCTCGGCGAGGATCGCGGTGTGGTGGACGAAGACGTCCGCCCCCCGCTCGCGCACGATGAACCCGAAGCCCTTGGCGTCGTTGAACCACTTCACGGTACCTTGCTCAGCCATACTCTCCCAGCTCCTTCATAAGACAGGTTGTTGATATATGCCGGACTCAGTCCGGCTCTCCTCCACTCCCACACGGGAGTACGGATGGTGAACTCGTTCCCTCGATTGCCGGGGAGCTCACGGTGTACGACGTGGTGCGTGTCCCTCTGGAGCTGAAGCGAGCCGACGGTCTACTGGAGAGTAGTTGAGCGGAAGTGGTCGTCGAAGCCCTGCTTGTCCGGATCGGTTGGCGCGGAGCTTAGACGCCTTCAAACCGGATTGCAAGTCCCCGCCGCGATGGGTACTGTCGGGGCGTGTCGACCCTCATCCCGCGGCCGCTCGACGCGGTGGAGGTCCGGGTGCTCGGCGCGCTGCTCGAGAAGGAGCAGACGACGCCCGAGCTCTACCCGCTGACCGTCAACGCCCTGCTCACCGCCTGCAACCAGAAGACGAACCGCGAGCCGGTGCTGCAGCTCTCCGAGGCGGCGGTGTGGGAGGCGCTCGAGCGGCTGCGGCAGGAAGTGCTCGTCTGGCGCAGCGAGGGCGCGCGCGCCGAGCGCTGGAAGCAGAGCGTGTCGCGGCGCTGGGGGCTCGACGCGGCCGGGAAGGCGCTGATGACGCTGGTGCTGTTGCGCGGCCCGCAGACCGCCGGCGAGCTGCGCTCGCGCAGCGAGAGGCTGCACGCCTTCGCCTCGCTCGAGGAGGTCGAGGAGACGCTGCGCCGGCTGGCGGCGATGGAGGAGCCGCTCGTTGCCGAGCTGCCGCGGCGGGCGGGGCAGAAGGAGACAAGGTGGGCGCACCTGGTGGGCGAGGCCTCGGTCGAGGCCGAGCGCGCGGCGCCGTCCGCCACGGCAAGCGCAAGTGAAGATGCCGCCCCCGCCGCACCGACCCGCCAGCCCCTCGCCGACCGCGTCGCCCGCCTCGAAGACCTCGTCGCCCAGCTCACCCGCGACCTCGACGAGCTGAAGTCGCTGCTCGGCTAGGCGCTCAGCGCCGGCGGTCGAAGCCGATCCCTGCCCGCACCTGCGCCTGCGCCCGGCGCACCAGCTCGAGGGCGCGCCGCTTGTGGCCGCCCTTGTCGTTGTCGGCTTGCTCGAGCTGGTTCTCGGCGACCTCGAGCGCGTCGAGCGCCGCCTGCATGTGCGGCTGATCGGCCGCGGCGCGCTGCGCCGCCGCTCCCAGGACCAAGGCGGCGAGCACCGCCGCCAGCGCCAGCAGCTTGGTCCACTGTTTCCAACGAGTGCGCGGGTTCGTGCTCATTGCAACCTCCTCGGGACCCAGGAACCGCCGGAGCGGCGGTTTCCTGCGGCGGCCCTCGTACAATGCGCCTGCTTTTCGGAGGTGCTCACCATACCGCCCTGGCGCCGCTCCATCCACGGGCTCCTGCTGGCCGCTGGCGCGCTCGCCGCGCCGCCGGCGCCGGCTAACGGGCCGCCCGCCGATCCCGCCGCCGAGCGCATCGAGTGGCTGCGCGACCACGCCGTCGCGGTGCGCTCGATCGACCCGGCGGACGAGGACTTCTCGGACCTCGCGCCACTGGCGGCGGCGATCGGCAACGCCCGCGTCGTGCAGCTCGGCGAGGCCACGCACGGCGACGGCTCGGCCTTCCTCGCCAAGGCGCGGCTCATCCGCTTCCTGCACCAGAGGATGGGGTTCGACGCGCTGGCCTGGGAGGCGGGGTTCTTCGACTGCCGCGACATGGCGGCGGCGCTGCGCGGCGGCGCGCCGCTCGAGGAGGCCGCCGCGCTCTGCCTCTACGGCATCTGGCGGCAGAGCGCGCAGGTGCAGCCGACGCTCGCCTACCTGCGCGCCACGCAGGCCACCGCCCGACCCATCGAGGTCGTCGGCTTCGACTGCCGGGTCTCGACCGCGTCGGGGCGGAACGAGCGCTTCCCGGCCTTCGTCTTCGCCTTCTTTGACCGGCTCGACCCGGCGCTGCTCTCCGCGCGGGAGCGCGCGGACCTGACCGCCATGTCCGCCGGCCTGGTGCCGAAGGACCACTGGGATCGCCCCGGCGAGCGCCACTACAACCGCGCGCTGCCCAAGCGGCTCATCGCGACGATCGATGCCCGGCGCGATGAGCTCCTCCGCTTCGTCGCCCCGCGCGAGATCGACTTCGCCCGCCAGGGCCTGGTCAGCCTCCTGGCGATGGACCGCGCTCTGCCCGCCGACGTCGAAGCCGGCAACGCCGACGGCTACAGCCGCGACACCGCGATGGCCGAGAACCTCCTCTGGTGGCTGAACGGCCCGCTGCGCGACCGTAAGGCCATCGTCTGGGCGCACAACTACCACGTCTTCACCGACGCCTTCTCGCCGCGCGGCCCCGATCCCGGCCGCCCTCACGCCGGCTCGACCGGCAGGTTCCTCGAGCAAGCGCTCGGGGAGGCGCTCTACACGATCGGCTTCAGCTCCCACTCCGGCGTCTACCGCTACGCCGACGCCGCGCTCGACGAAGGGCCGGTCGAGATCGCGTCCGCTCCCGGCGCGCTCGAGGACTTCCTCCACCGCACCGGCAAGCCGTACCTGTTCGTGGATTTCCGCTCGCTGCCGGCCGACCACTGGCTGCGCGCGCCGCTCGCCGCCGGCTTCAACTTCCACGAGCCGATCGAGCGCGACTGGCCGCGCCTGCTCGACGCGGCGTTCTTCATCGACCGGATGGAGCCGAGCGCCCGCGCCGCGCCCTGAGGCTACTCCGCGGGCAGGGCGCGGGTGTCGGCTCGGCTCGCCAGCTCCCCCGAGGGGTTGCGGTAAGTGCGCGAGACGCCGGTCACGGTGTCGGTGACCGTCAGCACGTACTCGACGCTAGAGAGCGCGCCGTAGAAAACCCAGAAGTGGTCGTTGACCGGCCGCCCGTCCAGCACCTTGAGCACCACCTCCACGTTATCGGCGCCGAAGAACCAGAAGTAGCCGGTGTCGGCGGTGAGGCGCACGGCCTTGCCGACGCCCTGGTTGCCCGAGAAGTCGGTCCACGTCGCCCGCACGCGGAAGCGGCCGTCCTGGAGGCACAAGGTCTGCGCGTCGGCGACGCAGGAGCCGCCGGCCGCCGCGACCGCCGCGCCGAGCTCGGCCGCGATCTCCTCCGCCGCGCCGCCCAGCGCCAGCGCACCCGTCGCGGCCGCCGCGTCCACGATCGCCCCGGTGTCGGCGACGCTGGCCATGCGGCCGCGAGGGTTGCGGTACTCGCGCACGACGCCCGTCGTCCGGTCGGTGAGCGTCAGGGTGTACTCGACGTCCGAGAGCGCGCCGTAGAAGAGCCAGAAGCTGCGGTTGACGGTGCGGCCGTCGAGCACCTTGGCGACGACCTCGACGTTGTCCGGCCCGAAGAACCAGAAGGTGCCGGTGTCGGCGGTGAGCCGCTGCGGGTGGCCGCGGCCGCTCGTGCCGTCGGCGAGGCGCCAGGAGATCTCGAGCGCGAAGCGGTCCCCGGCGCCGAGGCAGAGGACGTCGCCGCCGCAGGCCGGGACCTCCGCCGCGACGCTCCACAGCTCGGGGCCGTGGACACCGTCGTTGGCGCGGAAGAGGAGGCGGCTGCCGATCGCGACGCCGTTGAACGCACCGTCCAGCTGGGCGGCCCACCAGTCCCCGGGAAGGTCGGTCAGCTTGCGTGCCGTGCCGCCCTCGCGCGGCACCCACCACATCTGGTACCGGGCGGGGCCCTGCGGGCCGTCCGCGTCGGCCAGGTAGGCGACGCCCCCGCCGAGAGCGAACGGCGCGAAGGGCGAGGAGCCGGTGGCGCCGGGAGCGACGTCGGCCAGCAGGCGCGTCCCCTGGGGCGTGCCGTCGGTCCGCCACAGCTCCTCGCCATGCACGGCGTCGCGCGACGCGAAGTAGGCGAGGCTGCCGTCCTGGACCAGCCAGGAGGTGCCACAGCCGTCGCAGGGGACGAGGCGCCGCGTGCCGGCCGGCGTGCCGTCGGTGCCCCATACCTGCCCCAGGTCCGACCCCTGATCGGCGATGAAGACCGTGCGCGAGCCGAGGCCGGTGACGCGGGGGCCCGAGGCGAACACCTCCGGGTTGGCGAAGTCGGTGAGCCGCCGCGTACCGGCGGCGGTCCCGTTGCTCACCCAGAGCTCCTGTGCGTGGTCGGGCGTCTCGAGGGAGAAATACAGACGGCCGTTGGCGGCCGTCGGCGCGGAGAGCGAGCTCCCGCCTGGGAACGCGGCTACGAGGGTCGTGCCCGCGGGGGTCCCGTCGGAGCGCCAGAGGCCCGCCTCGTTTCCCGAGTAGGCCAGGAAGTAGAGAGCGCCGCCAAGGGTCACCGCCTGCCTCGGCGCCGAAAACGGCCCCTTCACCGCGACCGTTCCGCCCGGCGTGCCGTCGCTCCGGTAGAGCCAGAACGACTGCGGCTCCAGCTCGGCCCAGAAGTAAAGCTCGCCGCCGTGCTCCTGGAACAGCCGCGGGGTGGAACCCGAGGGCCCGGGCCGCAGGTCGCCGAGCGGCACCGCTCCGCCCGCTGATCCGTCCGTCGCCCAGAGCTCCGGCCCGTGCGCGCCGTCGTCGGCGCGGAAGAAGAGCCGCTGCAGCGCGGGCACGTAGCGGACCGCCGGCCAGCCGTCCGTCGGCTGCGGGAAGGCGAGCCCCTGGGTCAGCTTGACGGTCCCTTCGCGGCTGCCGTCGGTGCGGAAGAGGGCCGCGGACTCGCCAATCACGCAGCCGCCGTCGAAGCCGAGGAAGTAGAGGTGCTCCTCGGTCCAGGCCAGCGAATACTGCGCGCCGGCGGGGCAGACGCCGAGGCCGAAGGTCCCTTCCGCCGTCCCGTCGCTGCGCCACAGCTCGACGGGGTTCTGGTAGGCATCGACGGTACGGAAAAAGGCGACGTCGCCGACGCTCGTGAAAGTCGATGGAACGGAGCCCGCGGGCCCGGGGACGAGGTCGGCCAGCAGCGCGGCCGGCTCCACCGCCCGCGCCGAGGCCGGCTGCGGGAGGAACCAGAGGGCCGCGGCAAAGGCCGCGAGGGAAAGACGTTGCATCGGCGGTGCTCCTGCTGCTTGGGGCGTGGTGCCCGAAGCCCGGAGAACCGCCGGCCGGGGGGGCGAATTCCCTAGGCCGGCCCCCGCCGCTCGGCGATGAAGCGGTCGACGTTGGCCTCCAGCACGCCGAGCGGCACCGAGCCTTCGCCGATGACGGCGTCGTGGAAGGCGCGCACGTCGAAGCGCTCGCCCAGGGCCTGCTCGGCGCGGCGGCGCAGCTCTTTGATCTTGAGCTCGCCGATCTTGTAGGCCAGCGCCTGCCCCGGCCAGGAGATATAGCGGTCGGTCTCGGTCTCCACCTCGTGCAGCGGCAGCGCGGTGTGCGAGGCGAGGTAGTCCATCGCCTGCTGCCGGCTCCAGCCCATGGCGTGGAGGCCGGTGTCGACGACCAGCCGGCAGGCGCGCCACATCTCGTAGGTCAGGCGCCCGAACTCGCTGTACGGGTCGGTGTAGAAGCCGGCCTCGATCCCCAGCCACTCGGAGTAGAGGCCCCACCCCTCGCCGAAGACCGAGAGGTAGGTGAAGCGGCGGAAGTCGGGGAGCCCCGAAAGCTCCTGCGCGCGGGAGATCTGCAGGTGATGCCCTGGGACCGCCTCGTGCAGCGTCAGCGCCTCCAGGTTGTAGAGCGGGCGGCTCTCGAGCTTGTAGGTGTTGACCCAGTAGATGCCCGGCTGCGTCCCGCCCTGCGGCGCCTCGACGTAACGGCCCGAGGTGTACTTCGGGGCGAGGTGGTCGGGCACCGGCTCGACGGTGTAGGGCAGCCGCGGCAGCGTGCCGAAGAGGGCAGGGAGCTTGCCATCCATCCGCTTGGCGATCCAGGCGGCGCGCGACAGCAGCTCCTCGGGGGTCTTGGCGTAGAAGCGCGGGTCGGTGCGCAGGTGCTTGAGGAATGCCGGGAAGTCTCCGCTGAACCCGACCTTCTTCATGACCGCGTCCATGTCGCGCCGGATGCGCGCGACCTCGGCGAGGCCCAGCGCGTGGATCTCCTCGGGCGTCTTCTCGAGGGTGGTGAACCGGCGCACCTGGTGGGCGTAGTAGGCGCGGCCCTCGGGGAGCTCCGAGGCGCCGATCGTGGTGCGCGCCCCCGGCAGGTACTCGTCGCGGAAGAAGGCGAGGAAGGCGCGGTAGCCGGGGACCACGCCTTCGAGGATCGCCGCCCGCCCGGCGGCGCGCAGGCGCTCGCGCTCGGCCTCGGGGAAGGTCGAGGGGAAGCGCTCGAAGGGGCGGTGGAAGACGCTCTTGCCTGGGTCCTCGACGACGTGCGCCGCGATCGTCCCCTCGTAGCCGTCGAGGACGACGCGCGGCACGGTCATGCCGCTCTTGAGGCCGGCGCGCAGGTTGGCGATCTGCTGGCCGACGTGCGCCGGCCAGGCGCGGAGGCGGGCGATGTAGTTCTCGTAGTCGCGGACGGTCCCGAGCGGCACCTGGCTCGGGAGCTGCGCGAAGCCGGTGTGGAAGCCGGAGTCGGCGTTGAACGGCATCTGCCAGTCGCCCAGGCGGAAGTCGGCGACCCGGTCCTCGAGCTGGCGGCGGAAGATGTCGGCGTGGGTGCGGTCCGCGGTCGGCAGAAAGTCGCGGTCGATGGCGTCGAGCTCGGCCAGGAAAGCGAGCGTCGCGTCGACGTAGCGAGCGAGGTCCTCCAGCGTCACCGAGGGGAGGCGGTCGTCGTACTCGTGCCGATCGACCGAGGTGGCGAGGAGCGGCTCCTCGCGCAGCCGAAGCTCCCACTCGCGGCGGAAGAGGTCGTGCAGTCGGCTGGACGCGTCGCTCGTCTGCGCGGCGAGCGGGGCGGCGGCGAAGGCTAGGCAGAGCAGGGCGACGGTGCGTCTCATCGGCGCGGGCTCCTGGACCGGAAGGGTCATGGAAGGCCCGGGAGTCTAGCGCGCTGGTAGAGAATGCCGGCGCCCATGGACGCGCGCCCCGGCGAAGCGACGCACCCGGCGCGCAAGGCGCGCGTGCTGGCGGTGCTGGCGGCGGCGGAGCTGCTGGCGATGGGACTCTGGTTCGCGGTCTCGGCGGTGGTGCCGCAGCTCACCGCGGAGTGGGACCTCACGGGGCGCGAGACGGCGTGGCTGACGATGGCGGTGCAGGTCGGCTTCGTCGCCGGCGCCCTGGTCTCGGCGCTCTTGAACCTCGCCGACCGCGTGCCGGCGCGCTACCTCCTCGCCGGGTGCGCCCTCGCCGGCGCCGCCTGCAACGCCGCCATCCCGCTCCTCGATCCCGGCCTCGCCGGCGTGCTCGCCCTCCGCTTCCTGACCGGCGCCGCCCTCGCCGGCGTCTACCCGCCGGGGATGAAGCTCGTCGCCACCTGGTGCCGCGAGGACCGCGGCTTCGGCATCGGCCTCCTGGTCGGCGCGCTCACCCTGGGGAAGGCGGTGCCGCACCTGCTCAACGCCGTGCCCTTCGCCGGCGCCGCCGGCATGCCGCCCTGGCGCCCGGTCCTCTTCGCCACCTCGGGACTGGCCGGCGCCGCGGCGCTCCTCGCCCTCTTCGCGGTGCGCCCCGGGCCATATCTCGCCGGCGGCGCACCCTTCGACTGGCGCTTCGCCTTCCGCGCCTTCGCCGACCGCCCGACACGCTTGGCCAACTTCGGCTACCTCGGCCACATGTGGGAGCTCTACGCGATGTGGGCCTGGGCGCCGCTGCTGCTGCTGGCGAGCTACGAGGCGGCGGGGGCGGGCGCCGAGGGGGCGCGCCTCGCCGGTTTCGGCGTCATCGCCGCCGGCGCCGCCGGGAGCTTCCTCGCCGGCGTCCTGGCCGACCGCGTCGGCCGGACGGCGGTCGCGTCGTGGAGCCTCGCGGTTTCGGGGAGCTGCGCCCTGGTCGCCGGCCTCTGCTTCGGCCGCCCCGCGCTGCTCACCACGCTCTGCCTGGTCTGGGGGTTCGCGGTGGTGGCCGACAGCGCGCAGTTCAGCGCCGCGGTCTCCGAGCTGGCGGACCCGCGCTACGTCGGCACGGCGCTGACCATCCAGACCTGCCTGGGGTTCCTCCTCACCCTTGCCACGATCGGCCTCGTGCCGGCACTCGTCGAGCGCGTCGGCTGGCGCTGGGCCTTCGCGGCGCTGGCGCTCGGCCCGGTCTTCGGGCTCTGGAGCATGCTCAGGCTGCGGCGGCTGCCGGAGGCCGTGAGGATGGCTTCCGGGCGGCGCTAGACGATCTCGAGCCGCACCGGCCCAGGGAGCACCTCGCCGACCTCGGCGGCGCGGTGGCCGGCGGCGAGGAGCGCGGCGAGGAGGGCGTCGGCGCGGTCGGCGGGCGTCGAGAGGAGCAGGCCGCCCGAGGTCTGCGGGTCGAAGAGCAGCTCGCGCTGCGAGCGGTCGAGGCCGGCGCGCTCGTCGAGGAAGGGCCGCACGTTCTCCTCGTTGGCGTCGGTGCAGCCGGTCGTGATCCCCGCCTTCGCCAAGCGGTGGAAGCCGTCGTAGACCGGCAGGCGCGCGAAGACGAAGCGCAGGGCGGCGGCCGAGGCGCGCGCCATGCCAAGCGCGTGGCCGAGGAGGCCGAAGCCGGTGACGTCGGTGGCGGCGCGCACGCCGTGCTCGAGGGCCAGCGCGCCGGCCGCGGCGTTGAGCCGCGCCATCTCGGCGAGCGCCGGGGCCAGCCCCGTCTCGTCCAGCTTGTCGGCCTTGAAGGCGTTGATCAGGACGCCGGTGCCGAGCGGCTTGGTGAGCAGCAGGCGGTCGCCGGGGCGGGCGCCGGCGTTGGTCAGCAGCCGGTCGCGGTCCGCCTCGCCGACCACCGCGAGCCCGAACTTGAGCTCCGGGTCGCGCACCGAGTGGCCGCCGAGGAGAGCCGCGCCGGCCTCGGCGAGCGCCTCGACGGCGCCGCCCAGGATCCCCGCCAGCGCCTCGTCCGGCACCTCCGGCGGGAAGCAGCAGAGGTTGAGCGCGAAGAGGGGCTTCCCGCCCATCGCGTAGACGTCCGAAAGCGCGTTGCAGGCGGCGATGCGGCCGAAGAGGCGCGCGTCGTCGCAGACCGGGGTGATGAAGTCGGCAGTGGCGACGAGGGCGCGGTCGCCGAGCAGGTACACGCCCGCATCGTCGGCCGTTTCCGGGCCGACGAGCACCCGCTCGTCGGCGCGGCCGCCGACGAGGGGCGCCACCAGGTTGGCCAGGTCCCCCGGACCGACCTTGGCGGCTCAGCCGCCGGTGGTGGCGCAGGCGGTGAGGCGGAACTTGCGGCGAAAGAGTGCCATCGCGGGTCCGATTGTACGTGCCCTTGGTTCCTAGAGCGATGAAACCGGCGCGCCGCGACTGCGTAAACTTCCCCGCCACCACGCAGGAGACCCCGCATGCCCAGAGTCCAGTCGTTCGCCGTCGCTCTCGTCCTCGCGCTCGCCGCCGCCGCCGCTCCGGCGTGCGCCAACGGCCCGGCGCCGCCGGCCGCCGGCGGCCCCGCCGCCAAGCTCGGCCCCTGCACCCGCGAAGGGCTGCCGCCCGAGGCGCGCTGCGGCACCTACGAGGTGTGGGAGGACCGGGCGGCGCAAAGCGGCCGCAAGATCCCGATCCAGGTCATCCTCCTCCCCGCCACCGGCAAGGACCCGGCGCCCGATCCGGTCCTCTGGCTCGCCGGCGGACCCGGCGATGCCTCGAGCAACAGCGCCGCCGGCTTCGCCGAGTTCTCGCCGCTGATCCGCGAGCGGCGCGACTTCCTCTTCATCGACCAGCGCGGCAGCCTCGGCGCCAACCCGCTGATGTGCTCGCTGGGCGGCACCGACGCCGACCTCCAGACCTACATCGGCGAGCAGTTCCCGCTGGCGGAGGTGCGGCGCTGCCGCGCGGAGCTGGAGAAGAAGGCCGACCTGCGGCTCTACACGACCGACCGCGCGATCGACGACTTCGACGAGGTCCGCCGGTGGCTGGGCTACGAGAAGGTGAACCTCTTCGGCGGCTCCTACGGCACCCGCGCCGCTCAGGTCTACCTGCGCCGCCACCCCGAGTCGGTGCGCAGCACCATCCTCCTCGGCGTGGCGCCGCTCGACGAGACGCTCCCCGTCTCCCACTCGCGGGCCGCGCAGCGGGCGCTCGACCTGCTCTTCGACCGCTGCGCCGCCGACCCGGCCTGCGCCAAGGCCTTCCCCGAGCTGCGCGCCGAGCTCCAGCGGGTGATGGCGCGGCTCGCCGAGGGACCAGTCCCCGCCAAGGTGACGCACCCGGAGACCGGCAAGGAGACGGCGATCCAGCTCTCCCGCGCCGCTTTCGTCGAGGCTGTGCGCTGGCAGATGTACCAGGTCGAGAACGCCCGCGCGCTGCCGCTCAAGATCCACCAGGCGGCGCAGGGGGACTTCGGGCCGATCGCGCAGGTGGCGGTCGAGACCCGCCGCGCCATCCCGCGCTTCCTCGCCCTCGGCATGCTGCTGTCGGTGACCTGCGCCGAGGACCTGCCCTTCCTCGACCCGGCGACGATCGAGCCACGCACCCGCGGCTCCTTCCTGGGCGACGAGCGCGTCCGTACCCAGCTCCGCGCCTGCGGCGAGTGGCCGCGCGGCACGGCGCCCCCCGGCCACATGGAGCCGCTGCGCAGCGACGCACCGGTGCTGCTGGTCTTCGGCGAGATCGACCCGGTGACGCCGCCCGAGTTCGCGGCGCGGGTGGCCGCGGGCCTGCCCAACGGCCTCTCGGTCGAGGTGCCCGGCGGCGCCCACGACAACTCCGGCCCCTGCGTCGAGCGGCTGATGCACGACTTCCTGGAGCGCGCCTCGGTGCGCGGCCTCGACACCTCCTGCGTGGCCAAGATCGAGCACCCGCCGTTCGCCACTGGGCCGGCGCGGGAAGAGGAGGCGCGGCCGGAGGGTTAAGAGAGGGTACGAGCGGCAGCCAGGCAGTCTGTAGTTGCACAGTCCTCTGTGCTAAACTCCGCGGCCGGACCTACCGCTATGGATCGGCCGGCGTCTCCAGGGGCGCCGGCAATGGGCGTCAACCCGAGAAGGAGAGCTCGTCAGCCCATGCGGACTCAGTGCTGCACCGCCGCCGCCCTCGCCCTCCTGGCGCTCCCCTCGACGCTCGCCGCCGCGAGCCTGCGCGGGTCGAGCGACTCCCTCGCCATCCAGGCGCGCATGGCGCGCCAGCACGATTACACCTACCTCCGCACCAGCTCCCAAGTGAAGGACTTCACCGCGGCGGGCTTGCTGGTCGAGCTCGCCGGCAACCGCGACTACACCCTGGCCGACGTCTCCTTCCCCTATGCGCGCGCCGAGGTCCGCACCTTCGTCGAGCGCCTGGGGCGGCAGTACCGCGCCGCCTGCGGCGAGCGGCTGGTGGTGACCAGCCTGACCCGCCCCAAGTCGCGCCAGCCGCACAACGCCTCGCACCTCTCCGTCCACCCCACCGGCATGGCGGTCGACCTCCGCCAGAGCCGCCGCGCCGCCTGCCGCGCCTGGCTCGAGGACACTCTCCTGGCGCTCGAGCGCCGCGACCTCCTCGAGGCCACCCGCGAGCGCTGGCCGGCGCACTACCACGTGGCCCTCTTCCCCGCGCCCTACCGGCGCTACGTCGCCGGGCTGGGCGGGGGCGACGACGACGGCGCGGGCACCGGGACGATCAAGATCGCCGCCTCCCGCCGCCACAAGGTGCGCAGCGGCGACACCCTCTGGTCGCTGGCCCGCCGCTACGGCACGAGCGTCGACGGGCTGCGCCGCGCCAACGGCATGCGCTCGAGCCGGCTCAAGGCCGGGCAGGTGCTGACGGTCCCCGCGCGCTAGTTGTATCCTCTCGGACGCCGCCAACGTCCGAGAGGAGGGATGCCGTGCGCTCGAAGACTCTCGCCCTGACGCTCGTCGCGCTCCTGCCCCTGTTCGCCGCCTGCTCCCCGCGCGAAGACACCGCCGAGGAGGCGGCCCCCGCCGCGACCGGCGAGCCCGCCGCGGTCGCCAGCCCCAACGGCGCCGCCTCCACCGACGCCGGCGCGATGAGCGCCGTCCCCGACACCACCGGCGGACCCCCCGCGGGCACGCCCACCGTCGCGCCGCCCGCGGGCGCGCCCGGCATCGTCCTCGCCAGCCAGGAGACCAACTGGTCGGGCGTCGTCGTCGAGGTGACGGAGTTCCTGCGCAAGGGGAACACGCTCACCGCGAAGCTCCGGGTGCGCAACCAGGGGGGCGCCAAGGCCGAGCCCGACTTCTACTTCAGCCAGATGTACGTCATGGACCCGGCCGGCGGCAAGAAGTACGAGGTGCTCAAGGACGAGGCGGGGAACTACATCGGCGGCGTCCGCTCCGGCTGGCGCGACCGCTGGTACGACACCCTCGAGCCCGGGCAGAGCGCCCTCGTCTGGATGAAGTTCCCGGCGCCGCCGCCCGAGGTGCGGGTGGTGACGCTGCAGATCCCCAACACGCCGCCCTTCGACGACCTGGCGATCCAGGACTCGTAGGGGGCGCCGTGGAGCTCCGCGCGAAGCGGCGGGCGCTCGCCGGCGCCGGCCTCGCGGCCCTCCTCGGCGCCGCAGCCGCCGGCGCCCAGGACGTCCCGTATCCCGGCCCCTGGCACCCCACGACCGAGGCCGCCGCCCGGGCCGCGGTGGCGCGCCTCGGTCCTAACCGCGGCGCCCTGCGGGTCATCCCGGTGGTGCTGAACGTCGTCGGCATCCAGCGCGGCGTCGCGGGAGCCGGGCGCGGCGTCGTCGCCACGGTCCAGGAGACCCGCCGCGCCATGCAGGCCCTCGGCGCGCGCGAGACCGGCCTGGAGGTCGTGGTCGAGCTCCCCGCCGACGTCCTCTTCGACTTCGACAAGGCCGAGATCCGCGCCGACGCCGCCGGCGCCCTGGGGCAGCTCGCCACCGTGCTGCGCGGCTTCCCCAACGGCACGGCGCGGCTCGAAGGGCACACCGACGCCAAGGGGGACGACGGCTACAACCAGCGGCTCTCCGAGCGGCGGGCGGCGGCGGTCAAGACCTGGCTCGTCGAGCGCGAGGGGCTCGACGCCGGGCGGCTGACGACCCGCGGCTTGGGGGAGAGCCAGCCGGTCGCGTCCAACGACGACGACGCCGGGCGGCAGAAGAACCGCCGCGTCTCGGTGATCATCAAGAAACAGTGAGAGGGAGGAAGCCATGAGCAGGCTGGGGACCGCGTTCATCGCCGAGTTCATCGGCACCTTCGCCCTGATCCTGATCGGTGCCGGCGCCGGCGCCCTGGGGATCGGCGGGCTCGTCGGGGTGGCGCTCGCCCACGGGCTCGTCATCGTCGCCTTCGCCTACGCCTACGGCCACATCTCGGGCACGCACCTCAACCCGGCGGTGACGCTCGGCGTGTGGCTGGCCGGCAAGATCGCGCCCGGCCGTGCGCTCGCCTACATGGCCGCACAGCTCGCCGGCGGAATCACCGGCGCGCTCGCTCTCCGCTGGGTCCTCGGCGGCGACGAGACCGGCCTGGGGGCGACCCGGCTGGCGCATGGGCTGGTGCTGGGGGCGGTGACGATCGACGTCACCCCGGCGGTCGGCGTCGTGCTCGAGGCGATCCTCACTTTCTTCCTGGTCAACACGATCATGAACGCCGGGATCAGCGGCAAGGCGACGCCGCTCGACGGCCTGGCCGTCGGCTTCACCCTGGTCTTCGCGATCCTGATGGGCGGGCCGCTCACCGGCGCCAGCCTGAACCCGGCCCGCAGCCTCGGCCCCGCGATCGCCACCGGCGACTTCACCGACCTCTGGGTCTACTTCGTCGGCCCGGCGCTCGGCGCGGCGCTGGCGGCGCTCCTCTATCGCGGGCTGCTGGCGGAGGAGAGGACCACTCCGTAAGGTTCGAGGACGAGCGTCCCGAAGCGGGCGGGGCGGTGGAAGTCGGGCGGGGTGGCGAGGGTGGGGGACCAGGCGGTGTGCTCGGGCTCGCCGCCGCGCGGACGCTCGATGCGGTAGAGGTTGGCGCGCCAGACCCGCGGCAGCTCGCCGGGTGGATGGGCGAGCGCGGCGAGGATGGCGCGCCAAGGGACGGCGAGGGCGGCCCACCAGTCCTCGTCTCGCTGCCCCTTCCCGACCTCCCACACCAGGCCGGGGCAGTCCCAGGCGGTGTCGGCTGTGATGCCGGCGCGCTCACCGCGCGGGTTCTCGATCAACGCGTCGAAGAGAACGCCGGTCGGGGCGATCTCGAATTCGGCGTAGCGCCGCGGCTCGGCCTCGCCCGGCGCGAGGAACAGCTCCACCACCTCCTCCTGGTAGAGCGGGGCGTCGCGTTCGGTAAAGGTCCCCCAGGCGTCCCGATCGGCGCACTCCCAGCGGACGTAGAGAGCTTCGTCGTCCCAGCGGGCGCGGACCGACGTGCGCTGCTCGGCCGGGGCGCCGTCTTCGCTGCGCACCAGCAAGGCTGAAACCGGTAGCGCCCGCGGCAGGAGGAGGTGCGGCGGGGAGAGCGGGACGTCCACTCGTGTAGTTTCCCGCCCGGTGCGCATCCTTGTCGACACGGACAATGCGCTCGGCTCGCCGCACGGCGACGTGGACGACGCGCTGGCCGTGGCGCCGCTCCTCGCCAGCGGCCTCCCGGTCGCGGCGGTGGCGAGCGTCGGCGGCAACAGCTCGGAGGCGCGGGCCGACGAGAACAACCGCCGGCTCGGCGCCCTCTGCGGCTTCGCCGGGCCCTACCTGCGCGGCGCCGCGGCGCGTGACCTCGCGGCCGGCGAGGAGCGCGTGGACCGCGCGTCCTGGCTCTGGTGGCCGGAGGACGCGGGCGCCGGACCGCTCACCGTCGCCGCCCTCGGCCCGCTCACCAACGTCGCCGCGGCTCTCGCCGAGGCGGCGCGGCGGGGACGGGGCCTCGCCGTCGCCGAGGTGCTCGTCGTCGGCGGCAGTCTCCATTCGCGCGGCCGCTGGCCGCCCTACTGGCCGCACGAGTTCAACCTGACCGTGGACCCGCCGGCCACCCGCGCCGTCTGGGAGTCCGCGCTGCCGCTCACCGTCGTGCCGCTCGACGTGGCGCGGCGGGTGCGCGTGGGGGCCGCCGAGCTGGGCGCGCTACGCGGCGCCCTGGGCGAGGCGCTCCGCCGCGACTCCCGGCGTTGGCTCCGCCGCGCGCGCCTGCGCCACGCGTCGTCCACCTTCCCGGCCTACGACCTCGTCGCCGCGGCCTGCCTCTTCGCGCCGGAGACGGTGGAGCGCGTGGTCGTGCCGGCCCGCCTGCGCGAGCGGCTGTGGATCGAATGGGGAGCGGGCGAGAGGCGGGTGACGCTGGTGCGCGACTGCGACGGCGGCGCGATCTGGCGCCGCACCGTCGAGCTGGTCAACGCGGTCCGCTAGTGCACCACTGGCAGCGCCGGGGAGCCGGCCGCCGCGCTCGGCGCCCCGCCGGCCATGATCTCGGCGTAGAAAGCCTCGCGCACGCCGTCGGCGTTCATCCGGCACATCGGCACCATCTCGCCGCGGTAGGGGAGGCGGAAGACGCAGGCCTCGAGGCGCGCCCGGCCGACCTCGGTCGCCAGCTCCGCCGGGCTCATGAAGTGGTGGCTGGTCAGGGTGACGCCGTCCACCCGCACGCGGCCGGCGAGGGCGTCGGCAGCGAGCCGCCAGACGCTGGTGCCGGCCTCGGCGCGCAAGCGGGCGTCGAGCCAGCGGCGGCCGCGCCCCAGGAGCCAGCGCGGGTCGTTGAGGACGACGCCGGCGCCGCGCCCCAGCAGCTCCAGCGGCCGGTCGTCGCGGAAGGCGATGCCGCCGATGCCGCGGGCGAAGAACTCTTCCATCAGCGCCACGTCGTCCGGCGTGTCGCGGATGAATTGCAACAGGCGCGGCGCCTCGCCCGGCCGCTCGAGGACGAGGAAGGGGACGAAGCGCGTGCACTCGGGGTGGCCGAAGTGCATCGGACCGGCGCCGGCGAGCGGCGCGCCGTGCTCGGCGGTCGCCTTGCCAACCTCGGCCCACAGCTCCTCGGCGCTCACTCCCTGCAGGCTCTTGCGCGTCCGCCCCACTTGCGCCAGCGGCTGAAAGCTGATGAGACCGAAGGCGTCGCGGTTGCGGATCGTCCAGCGCACCACGTCCGCCACCTGCGGCAGGTTCTGGCGGCTGATCGTCAGCGTCGTGGCGGCGCGCAGCGGCCGGCCGGTGCGCCGCCGCGCCGCGCGCACCATGGCCGCGAGCTCGTCGCGCAGCGGCATCAGCTCCAGCTCCGAGCGCGGCGCGCGGTAGCCGTCGCGCCCGCGCTGGGTGACGTCGACGTGGATCGACACCTCGGTGAGGCCGCCCTCGATCATCAGCCGCTCGAGGAGACCCGGGCGGCGGCGGAAGGTGTCGCCGTGGGTCATCACCATCGGCACGACGCCGATCGAGCGCGCGTAGGCGAGGATCTCGACCAGCTCCTCGACCGGGCGCAGCGTCACCTCGCCGTCGGTGATCTGGACGTTGCTCTTGGGGCCGAGCCAGCGGCGCAACTCGTCGAGCTGGCCGAGGATCGCGGCGGTGGGGAGCGCCGGGACGTGGTTCGCCTCGCGGCCCAGGTAGCAGCCGGTGCAGGCGAAGTCGCAGCGCGGCTGGATGCCGACCGTGGCGCCGCAGCCGGTGGCCTTCTGGCCGAGGCCCTGGCCGGGGAGGCGGAGGGCGGGGTCGAGCCGCTCCCAGCGCTCGGCCAGGAGGCGCCGCTTCTCCGGCGTCACCGGGTCGCGGAAGAGCTGCCAGGCCTTGCGCAGGGAGCCGAGCCCCATGCTGCCCCTCCCGATGCAAACTCCGGGCGCAGTCTAGCGGGAGGCGTCGTTGAGCTTCCAGCTGTAGTCGTCGAACTCGATCTCGACCTTCTTGGCGGCCTCCAGGCGGCGCTTCTTCTCCGGCGCCAGGTGCTTCTGGAGGAAGGCGCGCCGGCCGCCCCCCCACTGCTCGAAGTCGTCGCCGAACCAGTCCATGACCTTGGTGGTGTGGACGACGAGGGTGTCGCCGTCCTGCTCGAGGCGCACGCCCTTGGGGCTGTTGAGGAACTTCCGCGTCTGGTCGTCGAGCTGCTGGTCGACGCGCGCGCCGACGTAGGGCTCGGGGCGGATCGGCGGGCAGCTCTCGGCGGCGCAGTTGATGGCGAAGTGGATGCGCGAGTCCTTGAAGCCGGCGCGGACCTTGTCGTTCTCGATGTCGTTGAGCGACATCTTGCCGCCCTTGACCGCCACCGACGGCTTCTTGAAGACGTTGATGCGGATGATCGGGTCGGTCGAGAGGTCGCGGATCGACTCGACGGGGTAGTTGTCGACGACGATCCCGACGACCGAGACGTTGTACAGGTTGATCCAGTAGGCGAGCTGGTCGGGGCGGGAAAGGGCGGCGACGTCCACCTGCGCCAGCTCTCGGCGGAGGCGGTCGAGGGCCGCCTTGTCGGCCTTGAGCGCCTTGTAGCTCATCCCCTTGGCGGGGTCGTAGTGCTTCTGCAGGAGCTCGGCCCAGGCCGAGTAGTCCGGCGCCGCCGCGCGGGCGGCGGCCGGGCCGGCCAGGGCGAGGACCAACCCCGCGGCGACGGCGAGGACGGCGGCGGCGTGCTTCCGGCGGCTCATGCCCGTAGAGTACGCGAACGAAGGCCCGGCTGGATGACTCCGGCCGGAACCGCAAGGAGGGTGGGGCCATGGGTTTCCTCGGAAGGTACACGGAACCGATCTATGCCTTGCTGCGAATCGTGACGGGCTTCCTCTTCACCTGCCACGGCGTCCAGAAGGTCTTCGGAGCGCTGGGCGGCGAGAAGGTGCCGCCCGGCCCGACGCTGCCGTTCATCGCCGGCGTCCTCGAGCTGGTCCTGGGGGTCCTCGTCCTGCTCGGCCTCTTCACCAGCATCGCCGCCTTCCTCGCCAGCGGCGAGATGGCGGTGGCCTACTTCATGGTGCACCAGGCGGGCGGCGCCCTGCCGATCCAGAACGGCGGCGAGCTGGCGGCGCTCTACGCCTTCGTCTTCCTCTACATCGCCGCCCGCGGCTCAGGCATCTGGAGCATCGACGGGGCCTTCCGCCGACCGCGGCGGCCCTGAGCGGCTAGACCGCCACCGGCTCCTGGAACTTGCACCCTTCGGCGTTGCAGACGAGGCGGGTGCCGGCGCGCTTGGTGGTCTTCTCTAGAAGGTAGGGCGCGCCGCAGTCAGGGCAGGCGCGGGCGACCGGGCGGTCCCAGAGGGCGAACTTGCAGTCGGGGTAGCGGTCGCAGGAGTAGAAGGTCTTGCCGCGGCGCGAGCGCTTCTCGACCATCTCGCCCTTGCCGCACTCGGGGCAGGGGACGCCGGTCGGTTTCGGCGGCTCGGGCTTGGGGCCGAGCTTGCGGATGTTCTTGCACTCGGGGTAGCCGCTGCAGCCGTAGAAGGTGCCGAAGCGGCTGCGCTTGAGGATCATCGGCCGCCCGCACTCCTCGCACGGCGGGATCTCCTCGCCCTCCGCGCCCCCCGCGCCCGCCTCGCCGCCCGCCGCCCCGCCGCCGGCCGCCGAGCGCTCCTCCTCGACGTTCCGCGTGTACTTGCACTCGGGGTAGTTGGTGCAGGCGATGAAGGGCCCGAAGCGGCCGAAGCGCATGACCAGGGGCGACCCGCACTCGGGGCAGCTCTCGCCGACCGGCACGCCCTCGCGCTTGACGTTCGGCATCGCCTCGCCGGCGCTCGCCAGGTCGACGGTGAATTTCTTGTCGAAGGCGGCGAGGGTCGCCTTCCAGTCGACCTTCCCCTCCTCGATCTCGTCGAGCTGCCCTTCGAGCTCGGCGGTGTAGCCCTCGTTGAGGATGTCGTTGAAGCTCGCCTGGAGGAGGCGGTTGACGATGCGGCCGAGCGCCGTCGGGCGGAAGCGCCCCTGGTCCTTCGTCGCGTACTCGCGCTCGGAGAGCGTCGAGAGGATCGCGGCGTAGGTCGACGGCCGGCCGATGCCGTTCTCCTCCAGCGCCTTGACCAGCGTCGCCTCGCTGTAGGCCGGCGGCGGCTGGGTGAACTTCTGCTCGCTGGCGACGCCGAGGAGCTCGAGCTTTTGGCCGGCCTCGAGCGGCGGCAGCGCCCCTTCGCCTTCCTCCGCACCGTTGCCGTTCTTCGCCTCGTCCTCGACCGGCGCCTCGCGGTAGACCGCGAGGTAGCCGGGGCTCTTCATCACCTTGCCCGAGACGCGCAGCAGGTAGCGGCCGCTCTCGACGTCCACGTTGGTGACGTCGAAGACCGCCGGCAGCATCTGCGAGGCGACGAAGCGGTCCCAGATCAGCTTGTAGAGCTTCCACTCGTCGGCCTTGAGCGAGTCGCGCACCGCGTCCGGCGGCAGGTCGAGGCTGGTCGGGCGGATCGCCTCGTGCGCGTCCTGCGCCCCCTTCTTCGAGCTGTAGAAGTTGGGACGCTCGGGCAGCGCCGCGGCGCCGTAGGTTGAAGCGATCGTCTCGCGCACCGCGTCGAGCGCCTCGCCGGCCACCCGTGTGGAGTCGGTGCGCATGTAGGTGATGAGGCCAATCGAGCCGCGGTCGCCGACCTCGCGGCCCTCGTAGAGTCCCTGCGCCAGGCTCATCGTGCGCTTGACCGAGAAGCCGAAGCGGCGCGCCGCCTCCTGCTGCAGGCGGCTGGTGATGAAGGGCGGCCCAGGCCGCTGCTTCGACTCCTTGCGCTCGACCTCGCGCACGGTGAAGCTCCCCGCTTCGAGGTCGCGCACGATGGCCGCGGCCTCCTCGCCGTTCGCCACCTCGGCTTTCTTGCCGTCGATCTTCGTCAGGCGGGCGCGGAAGGGCGGCGGCTCGGGGCCCTGGAGGTCGGCGCCCAGCAGCCAGTACTCCTGCGGCACGAAGGCGTCGATCTCGGCCTGGCGGTCGCAGACCATCTTGAGCGCCACCGACTGCACGCGCCCGGCCGAGAGCCCCTGCTTGACCTTCTCCCAGAGGAGCGGCGAGAGCCTGAAGCCCATCATGCGGTCGAGCAGGCGCCGCGCCTGCTGCGCGTCCACCTTCTTGTAGTCGATCTCGCCGGGGTTGGCGAGGGCGCGCAGCACGGCGTTGCGGGTGATCTCGTTGAAGGTGACGCGGTGGACGTCGCCGGGGTCCTTCTCCAGCACCTCGGCGATGTGCCAGGCGATCGCCTCGCCTTCGCGGTCGGGGTCGGGCGCGAGGAAGACGACGTCGGCCGCACGCGCCGCCTTGCGCAGCTTCTGCACCACTTCCTTCTTCGCCGGCAGCACCGCGTAGCGCGGCTCGTAGTTCTCGCCGATGCCGAGGTCCTTCTTGACCAGGTCGCGAATGTGCCCGAGCGACGCCTCGACGGCGTAGTCGCGGCCGAGGAACTTCTTCAGCGTCCGGGTCTTCGCGGGGCTCTCGACGATCAGCAGGTTCTTGGGCATGGCGGTTGTTTAACGCCGGACGCCGGCGAGTTCATTTCATCCGGCTGGGGCGGCGGGAGCGGCGCAGGGTAGCACACTGAGGCGCGAAGGCTTTCGCGCCGGGCTCCAACCAACTCTCATGGCACGCGCACGTACACCGGTCCGGGAAGGCGGCGCACCCAGCCGCCGAGCTCGAGCTCGAGCAGCTCCGCGAGCGCCTGCGCGACGGGACGGCGCGCGCGCGCCGCGGCCTCTTCCGCCGCGATCTCCGTCGCCGGCGGCAGCGCGGCGAGCAGCTCGCCGGCCGAGCCCGGCGGCACGCCGCGGCCGGAGGTCGCCGGCGCGTCTTCGGCCGCGCCCGCGGCGCGCGCGTGCGGCGCCAGCATCTCCGGCCAGAGCGCTTCGAGCACGTCGCGCGGATGGCGCACCAGGACGGCGCCGTCGCGCAGCAGGCTGTTGGGGCCGAGCGCTTTCTCGTCGAAGATGCGCCCGGGCACGGCGAGCACGTCGCGCCCGAGCTCGAGCGCGTGACGCGCGGTCACCAGCGACCCCGAGCGCGCGGCGGCCTCGACGACCAGCGTCCCCGCCGAGAGCGCGGCGATCAGGCGGTTGCGGATCGGGAAGTGGCGCGCCAGCGCCGACCAGCCGCACGGGAACTCCGAGACCAACGCGCCGCGCGCCGCCACCTCGTCACCCAGCTTGCGGTGGCCGCGCGGGTAGTCGACGCCGAGGCCGCAGCCCAGGACCGCCACCGTCCGCCCGCCGGGCGCGGCGAGGGCGCCGCGGTGCGCCGCAGCGTCGATGCCGCGCGCGAAGCCGGAGACGATGGCGACGCCGGCCGCGGCGAGCTCGCGCGCCAGCAGCTCCGCCGTCTCCTTGCCGTAGGGATCGGCGCGCCGCGAGCCGACGACGGCGAGCGCCGGCCCCGCCGGCAGCGCGCCGCGCAGCCAGAGGACCGGCGGCGCCAGGGCGAGCGGCAGGAGCGCCGGCGGATAGTCGGCGTCGAGCCGCGTCACGATGGCCGCGCCCAGCTTCGCCGCGCGCGCCAGCTCGCGGCGCGCGGCGGCGGCGGCCGAAGGGAGCGCCGCGAGCGCCGTCTCGACCGGCCCCGGCGGCAGCCCCAGCCGCGCCGCGAGGAGCGCGGCGGGCGCGCCCTCGGCCGCGCCGGCCAGGAAGAGCGGCAGCTCCTCCGCCAGCCGATAGAAGGGCGGCCGGCCGAGGTTTGGCGCGGCGGCGAGCGCGATGAGCGCTTCGCGGGGATCAGAGCGTCGAGGCATCGTTTTTTTCCGGCTCCGCGAAGGAAGACGGAAAATGCCGCATCCAACATTGCAGCGACGGCGGCCGACAGCCGGCACCGGACGTGCAGGAAGGGCCGGCCGAGACCCCCGCAGGCGCTCGTATATACTTCGCGCTCCCCGCGGAGACCGGCCATCCGATGACACCGCGCCAGCCCGTCTGCACCGCCGTCTTCGTCCTCGCCCTCAGCCTCTCCTCCGCCGCCTGCAGCGGCCACCCCAACCCCAACACCACCGCCGCGCAGCTCCAGTTCGGGGTCGACATGGCGCGCCGCGGCCTCTGGCAGGAGGCGCTCTTCCGCTTCCACCAGGCCGAGCGGCTGGACCCGGGCAACCCGCGCGTCTACAACAACCTGGCGGTGGCTTACGAGGCCAACGGGCAGTTCGACAAGGCCCTCGAGTACTACCAGAAGGCGCTGCGCGCCGCCCCGGACAGCCGCGAGGCGCGCGGCAACTACGCCCGCTTCGTCGAGTTCTACCAGGCCTTCAAGCCGAAGCCGGGCGCGCCCGAGGGGACGGCGCCGGCGCCGGCCGCCCCCGCGGAGGCGCCGCCGCCGGAATCGCTGGACCCGGTCCCCAGCGCGCCCCCGGCGGCGCCGCCCCACATCCCGGCGGCCACTCCCGAGGCCCGGCCGCAGGAGCCCGAGGACGAGCCGCCGGCCCCGCCGCCCGCACCGCGCAACGCCTAGAGAGGACGCTACCGTCCTCCAGGAGGTCCCCTTCGATGCATCGCCAAGCCGTCATCGCACTCTCCGCCCTCCTCCTCGCCGCCGCCGGTGCGCTCCCCGCGCGCGCCGCCTCGGTCGAGGTGAAGCTCAAGCTCCCGCAGCGCGCCCGCCTCGACCTCCAGGGGGTGCGCACGATCGCCGTCGCGCCGTTCGTCGTCATCACCCAGGAGGGGGAGGGGGAGGAGCGCCTGCAGGGGCGGAACATCGACGTGCAGAAGGAGTTCGAGCGCTACCTGCTCAAGGTGCTGCGGCGGGAGACCGAGCTCGAGGTCGTCGAGCCCGGCCCGGTCGACTACCCCACTCTCGACTTCGAGCAGCTCGGCAAGCAGAAGGACTTCTGGCGCGCCCTCGGCGAGAAGGCCCAGGCCGACCTGATCCTCGCCGGCGGCCTCGACTTCGACATCCAGGACCGCACCGGCTACCGCACCGAGGAGTACGTCTCGCCCTTCAACGGCCGCACCTACTACCGCCAGGTGCTCGTCGAGCAGACCGGCTTCGAGTACGACATCCTGATGCACGTCTACGACGGCCGGACCGGCGAGCTCGTCTACCAGGACAACTTCAAGGACTTCCAGAGCTTCGAGGGGGAGAGGGCCGATCCCCTGCTCGGCATGTTCGAGAACCTCTTCTCGCTGGAGGACCGCATCCTCGGGGTCTTCACGCAGAAAGAGGTGGAGGCCAGCCGCACCTTGTTCACGCAGTAGCGCCGGAAAGGAGGACTTCGTTGTCCGGTAGATTCGGCAGACCCGTTTTCCCAAGCCTCGCGGCGCTTCTCGTCCTGCCACTTCTCCTCGCCGCGCCCGCCGCGGCGCAGTTCTCCAGCTTCGGGCCGCAGTACCGCGGCACCGGCTTCGGCAAGAACAAGATCCAGTACCGGGAGTTCGACTGGCGGATCTACCATTCGCCGCACTTCAACGTCCACTACTACGAGCAGACCGAGCCGTTGCTGCAGAAGGTGGTCTCCTTCGCCGAGAGCGCCTACGACCTGCTGTCGCGCGAGTTCGACCACCAGATCCAGGACCCGGTGCCGCTCATCTTCTACGCCACCCACTCGCAGTTCGAGCAGAACAACATCATCCTCAACTTCATCCCCGAGGGGATCGGCGCCTTCGCGACGCCGGCGCGCTTCCGCATGGTGCTGCCCGTCGACCTGCCCGACGCCGAGCTGATGGAGCTGGTGCTCCACGAGCTGACCCACATCTTCCAGTACCACATGCTCTTCCAGGGCAACCTCACCAAGGCCGTCGCCACCGCGCCGCCGATCTGGGCGATGGAGGGGATGGCGAGCTACATGGCCAAGGACGAGCAGCAGCGCGACAAGATGTTCCTGCGCGACGCCGTGGTCAACGACCGCATCCCGTCGGTGACCCAGAACTTCGGCGGCTTCTTCGCCTACCGCTTCGGCCACTCCGTCTTCGACTTCATGGAGGAGCGCTGGGGCAAGGAGGGGTTCCAGGACTTCATCTACGAGCTGCGCAACACCATCGGCTCGCGCGTCGACCGCGCCGTCGAGCGCGCCTTCAAGATGGACGCCGAGGAGTTCGACGCCGAGTTCCGCCGCTGGCTGCGCAAGGAGTACCTGCCGCTGCTCGTCGAGACCGGCGAGCCCGCCGACTTCGGCCGCCTCTTCCGCCTCGAGCAGGAGGTGGCGAGCCAGGAGATCTCGCCGACCGCCTCGCCGTCGGGCGACCTGGTCGCCGCCTTCAGCTCCTACAAGGGCGACGTCGACGTCGTCCTCTTCGATGCCCGCAAGCGGCGCCTGCTGCGCAACCTGACCACCGGCTTCAGCAACGACTACCAGTACCTGGTGGCGCAGGAGCTGGAGCTCGGGCGCAAGATGGGGCGCGACCTCGACTTCGCCCCCGACGGCAACACCATCGCCGTCTTCGCCAAGCGCGAGAAGGGGCGCGACCTGCTGCTCATCGACGTGCTGCGCGGCGGCATCGCCCGCTCCTTCCCGATCGAGGGCATCGAGCAGCAGACCGCGCCGACCTGGAGCCCGGACGGCAAGAAGGTCGCCTTCGGCGGCTGGAAGGGCGGACAGTTCGACCTCTTCCAGCTCGACCTCGAGAGCGGCCAGCTGTCCCAGGTCACCAACGACGACGTCTTCGACGGCGCCCCCGACTACTCGCCCGACGGCCGCTCGCTGGTCTTCGTCTCGGTCGTCGGCAACGGCTATGCGAAGCTCTTCCGCGTCGACCTGGCCGACCCCACCCGCCGCTTCCAGCTCACCACCGGCGACTCGAACGAGAACGACCCGGTCTACTCCCCGGACGGGCGGCGGGTCTACTTCACCTCCGACCAGCGCGGCGCCGACAACATCTTCAGCCTCGACCTCCAGAGCGGCGAGCTCAAGCAGTGGACCGACGTCGTCACCGGCGCCTTCATGCCCACCGTCCTCGCCCGCACCGAAGGCGAGGAGGGGCTGGTCTACACCGGCTACTACAAGGGGCGCTTCGACCTCTACGTCCGCGACACCGACCAGCCGGTCGAGGACCCGACGACCGTCGAGATGGCGGTCGAGCCGGTCATCGCCCAGGACCTGCCGGTCTTCGAGCCCGACATCCAGGTGGCGATCGACGACGCCAACAAGGGCGACTACAAGGGGTTCAAGTTCTTCCTCGAGGACGCCGAGAGCTACGTCGGCGTCGAGGACGACCAGACGGTCGTCGGGCGGGTGCTGCTGACCTTCTCCGACTACTTGGGCGACCGCCGCATCCTCGCCGCCTTCGACTCGATCGACAGCTTCTCCAACTTCGACCTCGTCTACATGGACCTGTCGCGCCGCTGGCAGTGGCAGGTGCACCTCTTCGACGACCGCACCTTCTTCTTCATCGAGGACCCGATCGGCCAGAGCTTCCGCGGCCGCACCATCTTCAAGCAGACCGGCCTCATCGCCTCGGTCCTCTACCCCTTCACCTTCTACACCCGCGCCGAGCTCGGCACCGGCTACCTGATGCGCGAGTTCCTGCGGCCGGCGGTGACCATCGACCCGGAGACCGGCGAGTTCTTCGTCGACGTGGTGGAGGTCGACGACCAGGCCCCGCTGCTGACCGGGGCGCTGGTCGGCGACTCCGCCCTCTTCGCGCCCTGGGGACCGATCGGCGGGCGGCGCTGGCGGCTCGACCTCTTCTACGCCCCCGACATCGAGGAGAGCGGCACCCTCGCCACCAGCGCCGACCTCGACATCCGCCAGTACTTCGCGGTGACCCAGCGCAGCAACATCGCGCTGCGCGGCTTCGTCGGCGCGAGCGACGGCAACAACCCCAACGTGGTCTACTTCGGGGGCCTCGACACGGTGCGCGGCGTCCCCTTCCGCGGCCTGGTGGGCGACACGGGCTTCTTCGCCAACGTCGAGTACCGCTTCCCTCTCGTCGACATTCTGGCGACGCCGCTCATCGACTTCCAGCAGATCCGCGGCGTGCTCTTCCTCGACGTCGGCGGCGCCTGGTTCCGCGACTTCCAGTCCTTCCACCTCCTCGCCGACGAGGAGACGCGCCTGCAGGACGGCGTCTCCTCCTACGGCTTCGGGGTGACGGCGCGGCTCTTCGGGCTCGACCTCAACTGGGACTTCGCCAAACGCTGGGACTTCGCGGAGTCCGCCGACGGCTTCGCCACCAGCTTCTGGATCGGCAGCCGGTTCTAAGGGATAGAATGTGTTCTATCTATGCACCTCCAGGTGCTGGGGAGCTACGGGGGGGAGAGCGCCGACTGCCGGATGACGTGCCTGCTCGTCAACGGCACGATCGCCCTTGACGCGGGCTCTCTCTCCTCGGCCCTGCCCATCGAGCAGCAGGTGGGAGTGCGCACGATCCTCCTGTCGCACTCCCACATGGACCACATCAACTCGCTCCCGTTCTTCATCGAGAACGTCTACGGCCGACGCGAGCAGGCGGCCGACATCCACGCCTCGCCGGCGACGATCTACGCCATCAGGAAGTACCTCTTCAACAACGCCACCTGGCCCGACTTCACCCGCCTGCCCAACCACCTGCTGCCGGTGGTGCGCTTCCACGAGATGGCCGAGGAGGTGCCGCTGGTCGTCGAAGGCGTGACCTTCACCCCCTTCAACGTCGACCATCTGGTGCCGACCTACGGCTTCCTCATCGAGGAGGGGGACACCGCCCTCCTCTGGTCCTCCGACACCGGCCCCACCAGCCGCCTCTGGGAGATCGCCAACCGCACCGAGAACCTGAAGGCCCTCTGCCTCGACACTAGCTTCGACAACGCCCTCCAGGAGGTGGCCGACGTCTCCTTCCACCTCACCCCCCAGACCATGGCCGCCGAGCTGCGCAAGCTCGAGCGCAAGGTCCCGGTCCTCCTCCACCACCTCAAGCCTGCCTGCATCGACCACATCCGCGAGGAGGTCCGGGCCCTGAAGAACCCGGACCTCGACTACCTGGAGCAGGGCAAGACGTACGAGATCTAGGCCCCTCCTAGGGGATCGTCCCCCCTTGACAAGAATGTTTGTCAATGGTGGAATCCCCGCATGCTCGCCGTCGAAGTCATCGAGGATCCGGCCGCCGCGGTGGTGGCTTTGGACCCCGTGCGGTCCCGGCTGCTCGCCGCGCTGGCCGAGCCGGGGTCGGCGTCCACCCTCGCCGCGCGGGTGGGGCTGGCGCGCCAGAAGGTCAACTACCACCTGCACGCGCTCGAGGCCCACGGCCTCGTCCACGTCGCCGAGGAGCGCCGCTGGGGCGGGCTGACCGAGCGGGTCCTGGTCGCCACCGCCGCCTCCTACGTCGTCTCCCCCGCCGCGCTCGGCGACTCGGCCACCGACCCCGGCCGGATCGCCGACCGCCTCTCGGCCCGCTACCTCGTCGCCCTGGCCGCCCGCATCGTGCGCGAGGTCGGGGCCCTGGTGCGCCGGGCCGACGCGGCGGGCAAGCGCCTGCCGACCCTGGCGCTCGACGCCGAGGTCCGCTTCCGCTCGGCGGCCGACCGCGCCGCCTTCACCGAGGAGCTGGCGGCGGCCGTCACCAAGCTCGTCGCGCGCTACCACGACGCCGCGGCGCCCGGCGGGCGCCGGCACCGCCTCATGGTGGCCGCTCACCCTTTACCCAACCCGTCCGAACCGAAGGAGACGTCATGACCACCGTCAAGGAAGCAGCGCCCGCGATGCGCTCCGTCGCCGTCGAGGTCGAGGTCCCCGGCACCCCCGAGGAGGTCTGGCAGGCGATCGCCACCGGCCCCGGCATCACCGCCTGGTTCGTGCCCACCGAGGTCGAGGAGCGCGAGGGGGGCGAGTCCGTCTCCCACTTCGGCGAGGGGCCGGAGATGGACGCCAAGGGGACCGTCAAGGTGTGGGACCCGCCCCGCCGGGTCGTCTTCGAAGCGGAGAACTGGATGCCGGGCGCGCCGCCGCTCGCCACCGAGCACCTCGTCGAGGCCCGCGGCGGCGGCATCTGCGTCGTGCGGCTGGTCACCAGCCTCTTCACCGACCGGTCCGACTGGGACGACCAGCTCGACAGCATGAAGACCGGCTGGGCGTCCTACCTGCAGATCCTGAAGCTCTACCTGACCCACTTCCCCGGCCAGCGCTGCGCCTCGATCTCGGTCTCCGGCGGCAGCTCCCTGCCCCTCGACGAGGCCTGGACGGCGCTGCGCGGCGCGCTCGGTCTGGCCGGCGCGGCCCCGGGCGAGCGGTTCGCGGCGACCGCCGCGGACGTCCCGCCGCTCGCCGGCGTCGTCGAGCAGGCGGACGAGCACAAGCTCGTGCTGCGCACCGACACGCCGGCGCCCGGCATCGCCCTGGTCAGCGTCTTCGCCTGCCCCGGGGTGATGACCTACTTCCACGCCTACCTCTACGGCGATGGAGCGCAGGAGGTCGCCGCCCGCGAGCAGCCGGCGTGGAGAGACTGGATGGCGGCGCACTTCACGCCGGCGTCTTCATAGGGCGGCTCACGCCGCTCGGTTAAGGGCGCGCACGGCGAAGTAGAGGCAGAGGACGGTGAAGGCGCCGAACGCCAGGGCTTCGAGGAGCACCGTGGCGGCGGCGCCGACGCCGAGCAGGGTGTGGCGCAGGACGTCCACCTGCCAGGTCATCGGGTTGAACCGTGCCGCGCCGCGGAACCAGGATGGCTGCTGCTCCAAGGGGTAGAACATCGTGCTGATGAACATCAGGACGATGTAGGCGGCGCTGGTGACCGTGTTGAAAGTGTCCAGCCGGCGCATCCGCACCGCGACGATGCTGAACAGGAAGAACCAGCCGGCGGTGGTCACCGCGAGGGCGAGGAAGGTGAGGGGCAGCGCGCCCCAGCGCACCTCGACCCCCAGCGCCAGGACGCCGACCGCGATGACCAGCAGCGTCCCGCTCGCGGCGAGCAGCACGTTGAAGCAGATCTTGCCGATCAGCAGCTGCTCGCGGGTGATCGGGTAGGTCAGGAGCTCGTAGAAGATCCCGGAGTCCTTGTCCATGAAGAAGCCCCACGAAGTGTTCATCGCCACGCCGAAGCTGGTCATCGCGATCACCCCGGGGAGTAGGAACGCGACGTAGCCCACGCTCTCGCCGCCGACGACGAAGCTGCCGGCGAAGGCGCGCTCGAACCCGGTGCCGAAGAGCACCAGGTAGGCGACCGGGACGAAGAGGTCCCAGAACAGCCACGCGACGTTGGTGATGCGCTGCCGGAAGTCGCGGTAGAAGACCGCGGCGACGGCGTTCACCGCTTCTCCTCGACGAGCGCCACGAAGACCTGCTCGAGATCGGCGCCGCGGACCTCGAAGCCGGTGATCGGGACGACGCGCGCGATGTCGGCGAGGCGCTCCAGAAGCGCCGCCTCCTCGCCGCGGAAGACCAGCTCGACCTGCCGGCCGTCGATCGTCATCTCCACCGCCTCGAGGCCGGCGAGGCGGGCCGCCAACTCGTCGTTCATCTCGGCGAAGGTGAGGCTGACGCGGAAGAGCTGCTCGGCGAGCCGCCGCAGCTCCGGCAGCGTCCCGGCCGCGAGCTTCCTGCCGTGGTCGATGATCATGATCGTGTCGCAGAGCTGCTCGGCCTCGCTCAGGATCTGCGTCGTGATGAGAACCGTGCGGCCGGCGCGCGCCTCGGCGCGGATGCGCTCCATGACCCGCCGCTTCATCAGCGGGTCCATGCCGGTCGTCGCCTCGTCGAGGAAGACGACCGGCGCGTCGACCATGAAGATCTTCGCCACCTGGACGCGCCGCTTGGTGCCGATGCTCAGGTCCTGGACGGTCTCGGCGAGGATGTCGCCCAGATCGAACTCCTCGACGATGGCGCGCAGGCGAGCGCGCGCCTCGCGGCGGCCGATGCCGTGCAGGTAGGCGTAGACGAGGAGGTTGTCCTCGACGTTGAGCATGGTCTCGACCGCCGCCTGCTGCAGCACCACGGCGATCTGGCGGCGCACGTCGAGCGGGCGGCGGACGACGTCGAAGCCGCCCACCGCCGCGCGCCCCGAGGTGGGCGCGGTGATCGTCGTCAGGCACTTGATGAGCGTCGACTTGCCGGCGCCGTTCGGGCCCAGGAGGCCGAAGATCTGCCCCGCGGGCACCGCGAAGGAGACGCCGTCGAGCGCCCGCACCGGGTCGCCCTTCCCCGCCCGATAGACCTTCGCCAGCTCCTCGACCTCGATGACGCTCATGGCCGCGAAGCTTAGCGGGTGCGGCGCGGCCCGGCTTCGCTATCCTCCGCCCGGGAGGACCCGACGATGGACGGTAAGCACTACCTCGACGACGTCCTGCGCCAGCTCCGCAAGCTCAAGGGGCTGGGCGAGGCGGCGATGGCGCAGGTGGACGACGCGGCGCTCTTCCGCCGCCTCGACCCGGAGGCCAACAGCATCGCGCTGGTCGTCAAGCACATGGCCGGCAACATGCGCTCGCGCTGGACCGACTTCCTGACCAGCGACGGCGAAAAGCCCTGGCGCGGGCGCGACCTGGAGTTCGAGGACGAGCCCGACGAGACGCGCGCGAGCGTCGGCCGGCGCTGGGACGAAGGCTGGACGGTCACCCTCGACGCCATCGCCGCGCTCGCCCCCGAGGATCTGGACCGCTCCGTCACCATCCGCGGCGAGCCCCACACCGTCGTCGAAGCCATCCAGCGCCAGCTCTCCCACTACGCCTACCACGTCGGCCAGATCGTCTTTTTGGCCAAGCACTTCGCGGGCGCGGGCTGGCGGTCGCTGTCGATCCCGCGCGGGCGCTCGGGGGACTTCGACGTCGCCAAGGACGGGGGGGCGTACCGGCTGGAGAGGTAAGATCCGGTTGAGATCGCGTCATGATCGCCGCCACGCGCACAACGTACGAGCACATCGTCTTGGACGAAGAGGGGGTTGCCTGGATCGAGGGCGCCAACACCAAGGTGTTCGAGCTCGTCGAGGAGGTCCAGGTGCACGGCTGGAGCCCCGAGGAGCTGGCGTACCAGCATCCGCACCTGACGCTAGGGCAGGTGCATTCGGCGCTCGCGTACTACTGGGACCACCAGGAAGAGATCGAGGCGAACCTCGAGCGGCGTGAGGCACAGGTCGAAGAGATCCGGCGCGAAGTCGGAGAACACCCTCTCATCGGCAAGCTGCGAGCGCAGGGGCAGATCTGACCTTGCCGGTCAGCCTCTACTTCAATCACAACGTCAACCGCGCCGTGACCCAGGGCCTCCGGCTCCGCGGGGTCGATCTACTCACCGCTTTCGAGGACCGGGCGCACCGGTTGAGCGACTCTGAGCTGCTCGACAGGGCAACGTCGCTGGGCCGAGTCCTGTTCTCGACCGACAGAGATCTGGTCATCGAAGCCCGGCGACGACAGCGCGTCGGCGTGCGCTTTACCGGGGTGATTTACGCCTCACAGAAGCTGCCGATCGGCCGCTGCGTGGAGGGACTGGAGCTGGTAGCGAACGCAGGAGAGCCGGAGGACTTCGTCGATTCGCTGCTCTTCCTGCCCCTCTAGGGGAGGACTTAGCTCGCGCTCGCGCGCTGCACGCGCAGGTCGTAGCAGCCCGCCGCGGTGTCGCGGACGTGGACGTAGTCGATCTCGGGCCGGGCGAGGAGCCGCTCGAGAGCGGCATCCACCTCGCCGTCCGCCACGTACTCCTGCGCCCGTAGCCGGCGGCCGCGGGCGTAGGCGTTGAGCGTCAGCGCGTGCGGCCGCAGATCGCCGGGGAAGCCGCTGTCCTCGGGGTAGCGCTCGCACGCCTCGGCGTGCACGAAGACCGGTCCCGGCAGCGGCAGCTTTTCCACGCCCTCGAAAGGGTCGTACGTGAACAGGATGCGCGCCTCGGCGCCGACACGGAAGGTGCGCAGGCAGTGCCGGCAGGGCCCGTACCCCGTCGCGATCTCGGTATGAGCCGGGTGCCCGTACCGCGGCGACCGCAGCGTGCTGCGGACCGACTCGGCGATGGAAGTATCGATGGCGACGACACGGAACGAAGTCATGCGGTCCTCCTCGGGTGCGGCATGTCCGTTGACCAGCGCGCCACACGCTCGGAAGATTACGTGGCGACCATTCAGCGAGCTATCCGGAAGTTGCGGGCAAAGTTGGGAGCCTTGAAAACGGACCGAGCTCTAGCAGGCTGCTGAAAAACCCCGGTTCGCGCTACCCTTGCAGGCCATGCGAGGGAAAGCGCGCGAGCAGAGGACGTTGTTGATGGTGGGGTCGTTGGAGGAGCGGATTCCGGCGGCGCATCCGATCCGGCGGATCAAGGGGCTGGCCGACCGGGCTCTCGGGCAGTTGAGTGAGGTGTTTGCGGTGATGTACGCCGAGACGGGGCGGCCGTCGGTGCCGCCGGAGCGGCTGCTCAAGGCGCAGCTGCTGATCGCGCTGTTTTCGGTGCGGAGCGACCGGCAGTTTTGCGAGCAGCTCGAGTACAACCTGCTGTTTCGCTGGTTTTTGGATCTGGAGCTCGACGAGCCGTCGTTTGACGCGAGCACGTTTTCACGCAACCGGGAGCGGCTGATCCGGCACGAGGTGGCCGAGCGGTTTTTGGCGGCGATCGTGGCTGAGGCGAGCGTGCAGCGGCTGCTGTCGAGCGAGCACTTCTCGGTGGATGGGACGCTGATCGAGGCCTGGGCGTCGATGAAGAGCTTCCGGCCCAAGGACGGGCCACCGGGCGGAGACGCCAACGGCTGGAGCGATTTCACGGGGACGAAGCGGAGCAACGAGACGCACGCCTCGACGACCGACCCGGAAGCGCGCCTGGCCCGCAAGGGGGATGGGCACGAGGCGAAGCTCTCGTTTTCCGGCCACGCTCTGATGGAGAACCGCAACGGATTGTTGGTGGACTTCGTGGTGGCCCAGGCCGATGGGTTCGCCGAGCGTCGCGAAGCTCTGGGTCTGCTCGCGCGGCTCGAAGGCTCGCGGCGCAAGACGGTGGGCGCCGATAAGAGCTACGACACCAAGGGCTTCGTGGCTGCCTGCCGAGAGCTCGGCGTCACCCCCCACGTCACCCAGAATGCCCACCGGCGCAGGCGCTCGGCAATCGACCGGCGAACAACGCGCCGTCCCGGCTACCGGATCAGTCAGGTCGTACGGCGGCGAATCGAGACGATCTTCGGCTGGCTCAAGACCTGCGCAGGGCTGCACCGGACCAGGGTCCGAGGCGTGGCGAGGACGCAGCTGGCCGCCCGCCTCGCCGCCGCAGCGTACAACCTGCTCCGATTAAGTCGCCTGCTCGTGCCGGCATAGCCCAAAAAGGTCCTGCCCAGCAAAACCAGCGGCGCTCAAACGCGCCCACAAGGCGCCTGTTGCCCTCCCCTTCCACCCGCGCACGCGACATCGCCCGCTCCCAGATCGCTGTCAGCCTCGCACCCGCCGTTGAAGGCCGTTTCTCAGCGGCCTGCTAGCTCTCGGCGGCACGCCTTCGCGAGCCCGGAGTCGGCCATCTCAGCCCTCGTGCTTGGAGCGATAGCGCAGCTCGCCGGTCTGCGGGTCGCGCGTGAGGGCGTGTACGTCCCAACGTTCACCGGTGCCGGAGCGCGGCTCCTCGAGCCTCTGGGCCAGCAGGACCTCGCGGCCGTCGGTGCGCACGTTGATCATGCCGTAGACGGCGACGCTGCGCTCGAGGACGCCGAGCTTCTCGTTGATCTTCTCCTGGAGCGCGGCGCGCTTGTCGATGTCCTCCTCCAGGTCCCGCTTCTCCATGAGGGCGCGAATCTCGGCACGCACCCGGTTGGGTTCCTTGATGGTCTCCTTGCTCGAACGTGCCAGCTCCGTCGAGAAGATCAGGGGCCGGTCGCCCCGGCCGTGCTTGCCGAAAGTGCCTAGGGCGTCGGGCCGCGGATGGCAGTGCGGCTCGCCGTCGCCACTCGAGATCACAGTAGCCAGCGGGTTGACCGCCCGTAGGTAGAGCGAGTTGAAGTCGGCACTGCCGTGGTGGCAGGCCTTGGCGACGTCGGCTTCGAAAACCTCCCGCGCCTTCGCAACCAGCTCCTCGCGCTCGACAGGGTCGTCTGTCTCGGGATCCAGTCCCGTGTAGTGCGCCAGCAGGTAGTTCTCCGCCGGAATATTGAGATCGCCGCCGAGGAGAATCCGCACGTCGCGGTAGCGCAGCAGGAGAACGACCGAATGGCCGTTCTTCGTCTTGCCCACGTCCCCCAACCAGCGGAGCGCGGGCTTGCCGTCCACGACTTCCGGGACAGGAGCGAGAACGCGAAAAGACAGTCCACTTCCGTCGCTGCCGTCGTAACCCGGCAGAAACTCGTCGCCGACCGAAAGGGAGCGGATGGGTCCGACCCGCCCGCTCGTCGCGGCCGTCCGCAAGAGACGCGGATAGAGCTTCTTTCCCACCAGGGCCGGGTCGCCGATGATGGCGTCGAGGGCAGTTTGGTCAGGTACCAGCTCCGTCATGTATGAGAGCTTTCCCTCCTTCTTCTTGGCGCCTAGGACGTCGTCGCCGACCCGCTCGACGAGGCCGTTGTGGTACACGGCGTCGAAGCGGAGGAGGGGCGAGTCGAAGAGCTGCTGGAACCCCTTGTAATGGTCCGCATCGGGGTGGGTGACGATGGCCGTGTCGCAGGCGACCTCCTGGTCGGGATGGGCGCGCAGGTTGAACCGCCAGCGGAGGAACCGGTACATGTTGTCCGACTCGCCTGCGTCGATCACCAGGAAACGATCGTCGGGCGTGACAATGAAGCAGCCGTCCCCCTGGCCGATGTCCACGAAGTTCACTTCGAGGAGTCGCTCCTCTTGGAGATCCTCCTCCCGCATCCAGCCATTCTGCCCCCGCGCCCGCACCTCGACCCACTCGCCCTCCTTGCCGCCCAGGAGCCGGAGGAAGTCACCCCAGAGGAGCTGCTGGATCTTCTTTCCCTTCGGTGTCTCGTGTACGAAGGCCGTCGGAAAACCGGCGAACCGCACGGTGTCGTCATTGGGCATGGTGTCTCCCTAGTGTCTTTCTCAAGCATAGACGGACCGGCTGTGCGGTTTCTCACGAGACCGGATAGGACTCACTTAGGACCGGTTGAAGCTCGCCGAGCGGTAGGGTGGAGAGTTTTCGGACCGAATTTCAGATCCCCGACGGTTGACTGCCCGATCTTCGGACCGCTTTGCCCTGTCTTCGGACAGAGTAGGCCCACTTTCGGACCACGCCACTCGCTCGTGGCGGCGTCTAAGGCACCCCTGGTCCTCGCTGGGAACAACTTCGGACCAGAAAGCACCAAAACGAGACAGCCGAGGGAGTCCGAGTACCCTAAGCGATAGAGAATTGGACCAAAATGTCCTATCTTCGGACCGAATCTTCAGGGAATCGGACTGTGCCGTCCCAACTCAGGACCGCCGACAGCGATCTTGGCGCCGGGGCAAGGGTTTCGGACGCGAGAGAAGCCGCCCGTGGGCCGTGGGCGGCACAAAATCGGACCAAATCGGAAGATTTTCGGACCGAAACCACCGCCCCGGCCGCTTCCCCGGCACAACTTCGGACCGTCCCCCTTGGGGAAGCCTGCGGGGTGTGTTCCCTTCGGACCGGGGCAGAGTATTTTCGGACCGGACCGCTCTCCCGCGGACGCGGGGAGGTTACTCGGGCTCGCCGCCCGGGGGTTCCTCGCCTCGCCCCGGGCCCTGCTGCTCGATGACCTGGCGCACGATCTTCGCGATCATCGCCTCCAGGTCGCCGCCCGCTGCCGCCGCCCCCTTCTTGGCGACACCGGCCTCGACGGCCTCGCGGCTCGGCGCCAGCACGTCGGCGACCGAACGGCGGGCCGCCGCGGCGGTCTCGGGGCAGCCGAGGTCGACGAGCTCGCCCGGGCGGACGCCGAGCCACTCGGCGACCGCCAGGATGTGGCGCAGGCGCGTCTCCATCGTGCCGTCGAGGAGCTTCTCGAGGTTCTTGTGGCCGAGGCCGAGGCGGCGCTCGAGCTGCCGCCGCGGCCAGCGCTCGGCGCGGACGATCTGCCCCAGCAGGTAGCGGAAGTTCTGGAGGTCCTTGGCGCTCATGATCGGACCGAAGTCTACCACCCCTTGTGGCCAGGCCCCGCCCCGCCCACAAGGGGTGCAGTGACATCCCGCCCCGCCGGTGCTACCCTTGGCGTCTCCGAAGCGAGGCCCCCCGCGCCACCTCTCATGACGCGCCACCGTCCCAGGCACCTGCCGTCCCCGCCATGCGTGTAGCGGTGCTCGGGTCGGGGAGCGGCGGCAACGCCGTGGTGGTCGAAGGGAGCGGCGGGCGGCGCATCCTGATCGACGCCGGCTTCTCCTGCCGCGAGCTGGAGCGGCGGCTCGAGCTGGTCGGCCTCGCCGGCTCCGACCTCCACGCCCTGGTCTTGACCCACGAGCACGTCGATCACGCCCGCGGCGCCGAGCGCTTCGCGGCGCGCCACGGCCTGCCGGTCTACGCCACCGCCGGCACTCTCCAGGGCGCCCCGCTCCCCGACGACGACCCGGAGCTGCCGGTCGTCGTCATCCGCTCCGGCGAGCCGTGCGAGGCCGCCGGCTTCCGGCTGGAGGCCTTCGCCGTGCCGCACGACGCGCGCGAGCCGATCGGCATCGTCGTCGAGGACGGCGACGGCTGCCGCGTCGGCCTGGTCGCCGACCTCGGCACCCGCAGCCAGCTCGCCTGGGGGAGGCTGCGCGACCTCGACGTCCTGCTCCTCGAGACCAACCACGACCTCGACATGCTGCGCAACGGCCCCTACCCCTGGCCGCTCAAGCAGCGCGTCGCCGGCCGCCACGGGCACCTGTCGAACGGCGACGCCGCGGACGGCCTGCCGGAGCTGCTCTGCGACCGCCTGCGCTGGGTCGCGCCCTACCACCTGTCGCGCACCAACAACCTGCCGGCGCTGGCGGCGGCGGTGGTCTCGGAGGCGCTGGCGCGCGCCGGCTCCCGCGCCCGGGTGGAGATCACCTGTCAGGCCCGTCCCACCCCCTGGATGGAGGTGAGCTTTGAAGGCACGAGTCACGGTCTACCCGCGCCGCGAGATCCTGGACCCGCAAGGCAAGGCGATCTGCAGCGCTCTCTCCCGTATTGGGATTGACGGCGTCGAGGACGTGCGCGCCGGCAAGTCCTTCGACATCCGCCTGGCGACCGACGACCCGGCCGAGGCCGAGCGCCTGCTGCGCGCCATGTGCGAGAAGCTCCTCGCCAACACCGTCGTCGAGGAGTACGCGGTCGAGCTGACGCCCGCCGCCCCCGCGTCCGCGGCGGTCGGAGACCCGTTCCCATGAAGACCGGCGTCGTCGTCTTCCCCGGCAGCAACTGCGACCACGACGTCTACCACGTGCTCAAGCACGTGCTCGGGCAGGAGGCGGTCTTCCTCTGGCACCAGGAGGAGACGGTCAAGGGGTGCGAGCTGGTGGTCCTGCCCGGCGGCTTCGCCTACGGCGACTACCTGCGCGCCGGGGCGCTCGCCGCGCTCTCGCCGGTCATGGCCGCGGTCAAGAAGCACGCCGAGGCGGGCGGGCTGGTGCTCGGGATCTGCAACGGCTTCCAGGTGCTCCTCGAAGCCGGCCTCCTCCCCGGCGCCATGCGCCGCAACAAGGACCTCCGCTTCCTCTGCCGCGACGTCTACTTGAAGGTCGAGCGCGACGACCTCCCCTTCACCCGCCGGCTCAAGAAGGGCCAGGTCTTGCGCATGCCGATCGCGCACGGCGAAGGCAACTACGAGGACGGCCCGGCGGCGCTCGACCAGCTCGAGGCGGCCGGGCAGGTGGTCTTCCGCTACGTGGCGCCGGACGGCACGCGCAGCGAGGAGTGGAACCCGAACGGCTCGGCGCGGGCGATCGCCGGCATCGTCAACGCGCGCGGCAACGTCCTCGGCATGATGCCCCACCCCGAGCGCTGCGCCGAGATGGTGCTCGGCAACGCCGACGGGCTGGAGCTCCTGGCCGGCGTCGTCGAGAGCGCGGTGGCCGTCGGAGCTTCGCGCTGATGCCCATCACTCTCGCCGAGCCGGAGGTGACGCCGGAGCTGGCGCGCTCCCACGGCCTCTCCGACGAGGAGTACGACCGCCTGCGCGGCCTCCTCGGGCGCGACCCCAACTACACCGAACTGGGGATCGCCGCCGCCCTCTGGTCGGAGCACTGCTCATACAAGTCGTCGAAGGTCTATCTCAAGGAGCTCCCGACGCAGGGCCCGCGCGTCCTCCAGGGGCCGGGGGAGAACGCCGGCGTCGTCGACATCGGCCACGGCTGGGTGGCGGTCTTCAAGATGGAATCGCACAACCACCCGAGCTACATCGAGCCCTACCAGGGGGCGGCGACCGGCGTCGGCGGCATCCTGCGCGACGTCTTCACCATGGGCGCGCGGCCGATCGCCTGCCTCGACTCGCTCCGCTTCGGCGAGCTCGACGCGCCGCGCATGCGCTCGCTCGTCGATGGCGTGGTGCGCGGCATCGGCGACTACGGCAACTGCTTCGGCGTGCCGACCGTGGGCGGCGAGACCGGCTTCCACCGCTCCTACAACGGCAACATCCTGGTCAACGCCTTCGCCCTCGGCGTGGCGCGGCGCGACCGCGTCTTCCGCGCCCGCGCCACCGGCCCCGGCAACCCGATCCTCTACACCGGCAGCCGCACCGGCCGCGACGGCATCCACGGCGCGACGATGGCCTCCGAGGCCTTCGACGCCGAGAGCGAGCAGAAGCGGCCGACGGTGCAGGTCGGCGACCCGTTCACCGAGAAGGTCCTCCTCGAAGCCTGTCTCGAAGCGATGCGCACCGGCGCCATCGTGGCGATCCAGGACATGGGGGCGGCGGGGCTCACCAGCTCGGCCTTCGAGATGGCCGGCCGCGGCGGCACCGGCATCCGCCTCGACCTCGACCGCGTGCCGCTGCGCGAGCCGGGGCTGACCCCCTACGAGATGATGCTCTCGGAGTCGCAGGAGCGGATGGTCGTCGTGGCGCAGCGCGGGCGCGAGGAGGCGCTGGTGCGCATCTTCGAGCGCTGGGGCCTCGAGGTGGCGAAGATCGGCGAGGTCACCGGCGACGGCCGCGCCGTCCTCACCTGGCGCGGCGAGACGGTGGCCGACATGCCGGTCGGGCCGCTGACCGAGGAGGCGCCGGTCTACCGCCGCCCGGCCGCCGAGCCGGCCGCTCTCGCCGCCCGCCAGCGCCCGCCCGAGGTGCCGCCGCCGGGCGACCCGCGCGCGGCGCTGGAGCGCCTCCTCGCGACCCCCGAGCTGGCGAGCAAGGAGTGGATCTGGCGGCAGTACGACACCTCGGTGCGCACCAACACCGTCGCCGGCCCGGGCGGCGACGCGGCGGTCCTGCTGCTCAAGGGCACGCCGGCGGGCCTCGCGCTCACCTCCGACGTCAACCCGGTCTACTGCGCCCTCGACCCGCGCCGCGGCGGCGCCCAGGCGGTGGCCGAGGCGGTGCGCAACCTGGCCTGCGCCGGCGCCGAGCCCGTGGGGCTCACCGACTGCCTCAACTTCGGCAACCCCGAGAACCCCGAGGTCTCCTGGCAGCTCCGCGAGGCGGTGCGCGGCATGGCCGAGGCCTGCCGCGCGCTCGGCGTGCCGGTCGTCTCGGGCAACGTCTCGCTCTACAACGAGACCGAGGGGCGCTCGATCCACCCGACGCCGACGGTCGCGGCGGTGGGGACGATCGAGAAGCTCGGCAACGTCCCGGCGTCCTGGTTCCGGCGCCCCGGCGACCGGGTGGTGCTCCTGGGGCGCGACCGCAGCGAGCACGGCGGCTCGGCCTACCTGCGCCTCCTCTACGGCATCGAGCAGGGGCGGTCGCCGGAGGTGGACCTCGACGCCGAGGCGCGGCTGGCGAGGCTGCTACGCAAGCTCATCGCCGACGGCTGCCTCACCACCGCGCACGACCTGTCGGAAGGCGGCCTCGCCGTGGCGCTCGCCGAGGCGGTGATGGGCGGCGGCTTCGGGGCCGTCCTGCGGGTGGGGCTAGAAGGCGCGGACCTCTTCTCCGAGACCCAGGCGCGGGCGATCGTGGCCTGCAAGCCGGCGTCGCTCGAGCGCGTGCTGCGGGCGGCCGAGGAGGGCGGCGTCCCCGCCGAGGAGATCGGCGAGGTCGGCGGCGAGACGCTCGACCTCCAGACCGGCGGCGACCGGCTTGCGGCCCCGGTCGCCGACCTCCACCGGATCTGGACGACGGCGCTGCCGCTGGCGCTCGGGCTCTAGGTGCCGGCGATCGCCGCCGCCGCGATCCCGGCGCCGGCCACGGCGCGCCGCGGCCAGAGCGCCGCGAGGACGAGCCAGAGCGCCAGCAGCATCACCATCGGGAAGAGGATGCGGAACTGCATCAGGCCGAAGGCCACCACGAGCGGCGCCGCCAAGCCGTGCGCCACCGCCCCGATGATGCCGAGCCAGGCCACCCAGGGGGAGGCCAAGGCGCGGTCGCGGGCGGTCGCCAGGATCCACCCCACGATCGACGCCGCGAAGAGCGGGTACGCGACGACCGCGAGCGCCAAGTGCGCGCTGAGCACCGGCGTGGCCTCTCCGGCCATCAGCCTGCCGTGGTCCACCGAGGAGGCGGTGTGGAGGACCATCTCGAACGCCTGGAGGGCGGTGCCGTACAGGGCCCAGCGCGACCAGCGGGTTGACCGCTCGGACAGGGGAACGGCGCGGCGATGGAGGACGAGCCCAGCGCCGAGCGCCAGGAAGCCGGCGAGCTGGAGGAGGTGCGAGGGAACCCAGTTGGGGTGGCCGATCATCTGCTCCATGCTGCCGCCGGGATGCAGCGGCCCGCCGATCAGGATGAAGACACCGGCGAGCAGGAAGCACGGACGCCAGAGGCCGGGGCGAGCGACAGTCATCGGGTACCTCCTTCGGAGCGCGAGTTGGACACGACAAACGGCCGAGCCGGGATGACGCGAAGGGTATCATCCGTTTCGAAGGGTTGGTGAGCTCGCCATGTGCGGCATCTTCGGCATCGAAGGCAGCGACGACGCGGCGAACCTCGCCTACCTGGGCCTCTACGCGCTCCAGCACCGCGGCCAGGAGAGCGCGGGCATCGTCTCCTGGGACGGCGCGCAGCTCCACGTCGAGCGCGGCATGGGGCACGTCGCCGACATCTTCCGCGAGAAGGTCATCGCGCGCCTCCCCGGGCGGCGGGCGATCGGCCACACCCGCTACTCCACCGCCGGCACCAGCGTCCTCGCCAACGCGCAGCCGATCGTGGTCAAGACCTCGATGGGGCCGATCGGCATCGTCCACAACGGCAACCTGACGAACGCGGTCGAGATCCGCCGGCGGCTGGAGCGCGAGGGCTCGATCTTCCAGACGACGAGCGACACCGAGGTGATCCTCCACCTGATGGCGCGCAGCCCGCGGCTCGAGATCGTGGAGTCGTTCATGACCGCGCTCTCCGAGGTGCAGGGTGCCTACTCGCTGCTCCTGGCGACCCAGGAGGGGCTGATCGCGGCGCGCGACCCGCACGGCTTCCGGCCGCTGGTCCTGGGCGACCTCGGCGGCGCGCCCTGCTTCGCCTCGGAGAGCTGCGCCTTCGATCTGCTGGAAGCACGGCCGGTGCGCGAGCTGGAACCGGGGGAAGTGGTGGTGGCGCGCGGCGCGGAGACGGCGAGCTTCCGCCTGCCCCAGGCGGTCGAGGCGAGCCGCTGCATATTCGAGCACGTCTACTTCGCGCGCCCGGACAGCACGGTCTTCGGCGACTCGGTGTCGCAGGCGCGCCTCAAGATGGGGGCGCAGCTGGCGCGCGAGGCACCGGCGGCGGCGGACGTCGTCGTGCCGGTGCCGGACAGCGGCCTCTTCGCCGCCCTCGGCTACAGCCGCGAGTCGGGGCTGCCGCTGGAGTTCGGGCTGATCCGCAACCACTACGTCGGGCGGACGTTCATCGAGCCCAAGCAGTCGATCCGGAACTTCGGGGTGAAGATCAAGCTCAACCCGGTGCGCGAGCTGATCGCAGGCAAACGCGTGGTGCTGGTGGACGACTCGATCGTGCGCGGCACGACGTCCAAAAAGATCGTGCACATGGTGCGCGAGGCCGGCGCCGCCGAGGTGCACGTCCGGATCTCGGCGCCGCCGACGCAGTGGCCCTGCCGCTACGGCATCGACACCCCCACCCGCGCCGAGCTGATCGCCGCCAGCCACGACGTCGAAGGGATCCGCGAGTTCATCGAGGCCGACAGCCTGGGGTATTTGTCGCTCGACGGCATGCTCGCTGCCGTCTCCGGCCCCAAGGACAGCTACTGCACCGCCTGCTGGACCGGCGACTACCGCGTCCCCATCTCCCCCCAAGACCAGCGGCAGGCGGAGCTGTTCCCGATCCGGGCGGAGGGGGAGTGACGGCGTATAGTTCAGTCGATGGAGCGAGCTCTACAGGTCTTCCGCGGCTTCGACGAGGCCGACCGCGCCGACGCGGAGTACTACGCGAGCCTCACGCCCCAGCAGCGCCTCGATCTTCTGCTGGAGCTGATCGCCAGGTACCGGGAGTCGCTCGGTGAGTCTGCAGAAAGACTTGAGAGAGTTCATCGAGTTACTGAGCTCGCGCGGAGTTGAGTGCATCGTCACAATGCTTGCCCGTCCTAAGATCCTGTACCGAAGTCTCGGGAAATAGGAGCGGTCAGCCATGAGCCACTTGTTAATCGAACTGAGCGCCAGATTTCCTAACGCTACTGATCCTGAGCCGGAAGGCTGGCGCTATTGCAGGCGTATCGGTGCTTGGCAGCCGGAGCCTGGCACTATGGCAGAAGGGCAAGGCCTGCTACGACGGCCGCCCGCGTCCAAGAAGTGCGATCACGAGACAGGAGAAGACATGAAAGGGCCGTGATTCACTCCATTGATCTTACTGGTCACGAACTCGCGCGACTTGGCCACCGATTCGGTGGTCGAAGTTCTCAGGTCCCGTAACGTTGCTTATTGGCGCCTTGACCTCGATCTCCTTGCATTAGACCAAATCCTCCTTGACCCGCTTCAGCCACTGCTCAGGCATGTAATTGCAAACGGGGAGCCGCGCGAAGTTCGCGATCCGCGAGCTATTCTCTACCGCGCTCCAACCCATCTAAGAGAGAGCAGCGGCCATCGATACTCTCCAGAGGAGCTACTCAGTAGGCACCAATGGGCCGCCTTTGCGCGGTCGCTTATTGTCTTTCGGCGTGCGCGATGGGTGAACCACCCTACGAGCACCTATGCCGCGGAGAGCAAGCCTTTCCAGCTGGCAGTCGCAAACTCTCTCGGATTCCAGGTTCCACGTACCGCTGTCGCGAACTATCTGCCTACCTCTCTTGCGAATGCGGAGCGAATCGCGGTTAAGGCATTGGACTCATTCTTGCTGCGCCTCGGTGGAGAGGATCTCTTCTTCTACACCACGGCACTTCCACCAGATCAGTTGACAGAAGCCTTCTGTCGAGAAATGCCGCTCATTCTGCAGCAGAACGTCGAACCCAAGACAGACATTCGAGTCACCGTCGTCGGAGAGCGGTGCTTCTTTGCTGAGACTGCTGAGCCGGTCATTGGCGATTGGAGACTACGAAAGGAACAGGTTGCATTCCGTCCGTTCAACGGCACCCCGGCGTTGAAAGCTAGCTGCTTAGCGCTGTTGCGGCGCCTAGGCCTTCGCTATGGTGCGATTGATTTGGCGCGCGTACGGAATGACTACCTGTTCCTTGAGGTAAATCCTACCGGAGAATGGGGTTGGCTTGACGTAGTTTTCGAGGGGCGCATTTCCGAAGCCATAGTAGACGAGCTTCTGGGAGAACCGTCTGAAGCTCGCTGACGAGTTGCTTCCCTTTTTCGTCGACCGGTCTATTGTCCGGCAGGTCCGCGCGCGCATCAGCGCGCAACAGAGAAAGTGGGAGCAAGGAGACCCCCTCGACAGCTCATGGACCAAATACCGCCAACTAACGGAGGACGCTTTAAAGGAACGCTACGGTCGGAGCTGTATCGTAGGGAGCTAATGCATCGGCGAGGCCAAGCCTTTCTTGGTTCGGTAGCGGTTATGAGTGCGTTCACACTTGGTGCAACGGGCCTCTTCGGTCGCGGCGCCCACGTGATCCCCGTGTGGATACTTGGGGTGGCAATCCTAGCGCCTTTGCCATATCTACTCGGCGCCGTTTGGTTCGCTCTGCGAATAGTCAAGCCGGAGGAGCTGTACGATTTGTACCTCCAGCCGAGAATGCCATGTGATGCAGTGATGGTGAACGACTCTTTGAAGGACGTCATACTAAACGCCATTCAACTCAACCAAGCGTACAATTTGGTGTTCGCAACATACTCTAGGCGGTGCTACCGATGCATCCGGAATGGTGTTGTTTGCTTGGTCGTGACGTTGGTGATACTCGTCCTGGACGCAATCCTGGTCTAGCTATCTCTGAAGCCTAGGACCCGACTTCAGGGCTCGATCAGGATTCCTTCCCCTTCGGGCCAGATCCTGCGGAAGTCGCTCAGGTTCAGCGTCAGCAGCTGGTCCACTTCCGCGTTGCGCGCCGCGCGCACCAGTAGGGCGTCGAAGACCACTCCACCCGCCAAGGAGCGCGCGGCGAGATCACGCAAGGTGGCTGTGTAGTCGGCCTCGGAGAGCGACACCAGGCGCGCGTGCCGCTCGACGTTCTCCTGAATCAAAGAGAAGGCTTCTCGCGGCGAGATGCGCGGCCGCGAAGGTAGTGCGGTGAGAACGGAGTAGAGCTCGGCGAGAGTGTGGGTCGCCACGACGAGCTGCAGCTCGGGTGAGTGAGCCCGGCGCAGCCAGGCGGAGGCCCGCGCGTGGTGGACGTGCCCGGCGACCAGGGCGGCCACGATCACCGAGGTGTCGAAGAGCACCTTCAAGGCGTCTCAGCCCCGGACGAGCTTTTTCAGGCGCTCTTCGCGCTGCCGCCGAACCGCGTCATCGAGGTCCCCCTCGATCTCGCCGACGAACACGAGTAGACCATCCCGCCAGACTAAGGAGGGCTTCTCCTCGACGGGGGTGAGGCGGATCTCCCCGGGAGCCTGCTCGATGCGCAGGACTGAGCCAGCCTCGAGCCCGAGGCTGTCCCGCACCTGCTTTGGCAGAACGACTCGTCCGAACTTGTCTAGTGTCGTCTCCACCTTGGCCTCCCGCTTGCTGCCATTCTACAATGGCAATGGCAAAGGAGATTGGCAACGCGATGCAGCTAGGGATGGTCGGGTTGGGGCGGATGGGCGGGGGGATGGTGCGGCGGCTGCTGGCCGGGGGGCACGAGTGCGTGGTGTGGGACCGCGATGCTTCCGTGGTCGCGGCGCACGCGGCCGAGGGGGCCGTCGGAGCCGGGTCGCTGGCGGAGCTGGTTCAGAATCTGGCGCTGCCGCGGGCGGTTTGGCTGATGCTGCCGGCGGGGGCGCCGACCGAGGCGACGCTGGCGGCGCTCGCCGACCTCCTCGCCGCCGGCGACGCTCTCCTCGACGGCGGCAACTCCCACTTCAAGGACGACGTGCGCCGCGCCAAGGAGCTCGGCGCCCGCGGCCTCGACTACCTCGACGTCGGCACCAGCGGCGGCGTCTGGGGGCGCGAGCGCGGGTACTGCCTGATGGTCGGCGGCCCGGCGCCAGCCGTCGCTCGCCTCGAGCCGGTCTTCCGGACGCTCGCGCCCGGCCGCGCCGCGGCGCCGCCGACCGCCGGCCGCGCGGAGGGCCGCTCGAGCGCCGAGGAGGGGTTCCTGCATTGCGGCCCGGCGGGCGCCGGGCACTTCGTCAAGATGATCCACAACGGCATCGAGTACGGCCTCATGCAGGCCTACGCCGAAGGCTTCGACCTGCTGCGCGGCGCCGCCGCCGACCACCTCCCGGCCGAGCGCCGCTACGACCTCGACCTTCCCGAGATCGCCGAGCTCTGGCGGCGCGGCAGCGTCGTCGGCTCCTGGCTCCTCGACCTCGCTGCCCTGGCCCTCGCCGAGGACCCCGAGCTGGCGCGCTTCGCCGGCCGCGTCCAGGACTCCGGCGAGGGGCGCTGGACGATCGAGACGGCGATCGAGGAGGGGGTCCCCGCCACCGTCCTCGCCGCCTCCCTCTTCGCCCGCTTCCGCTCCCGCCGCGACGGCGGCTTCGCCGACAAGCTGCTCTCGGCCCTGCGCGCCCAGTTCGGCGGGCACGCCGAGGCGCCGGCACCGCCAGCCGCCGCGCCGCCGGCCAAGGACTGAACCGCGTGGACGCCCCCCGCCCCGCCGACCCCTGCGTCCTGGTCATCTTCGGCGGCACCGGCGACCTCACTCGCCGCAAGCTCCTGCCCGCCCTCCTCAACCTCGCCGAGGCGCGCCTCCTCGCCGAGCGCTTCGCGGTCCTCGCGGTAAGCAGCCAGGAGCTCTCCGACGAGGCCTACCGCGCCGAGATGGACCGCGCGGTACGCGAGCACGCGGCCGGGCCGGTCGAGGAGGACGCTTGGAAGGGGCTCCTCGCCCGCCTCCACCACCTCCGGGGCGACCTCGAGGACGCAGCCACCTACCGCGCCGTCGCCGAGCGCCTGCGCGAGCTCGACGCGGCCCACGAGACCGGCGGCAACGCGCTCTTCTACCTCGCCGTGCCGCCGAGCCTCTTCGTCCCCACCCTCAAGCGGCTGGGCAAGGTGGGCCTCCTCGCCGAGCGCGACGGCTGGCGGCGAGTCGTGATCGAGAAGCCCTTCGGCCGCGACTACCCCAGCGCCGTGGCGCTCAACGCCGCCATCCGCGAGGTGCTGGCCGAGACGCAGGTCTACCGCATCGACCACTACCTGGGCAAAGAGACCGTCCAGAACCTCCTCGTCTTCCGCTTCGCCAACGGCATCTTCGAGCCGATCTGGAACCGCCGCTACGTCGATCACGTGCAGATCACCGTGGCCGAGGAGCTGGGGGTCGAGCGGCGCGGCCGCTACTACGAGGAGGCCGGGGCGCTGCGCGACATGGTGCCCAACCACCTCTTCCAGCTCCTCTCGATCACCGCCATGGAGCCGCCGATCTCCTTCGAGGCCGACGCGGTGAGCGACGAGAAGGTGAAGATCCTGAAGGCCATCCCGCCGCTGGCGCCGCAGGAGGTGCTGCACTGCGCGGTGCGCGGCCAGTACGGGCCGGGCGAAATCGACGGCAAGCCCGTGCCCGGCTACCGGCAGGAGCCGGACGTGGCGCCGGGCTCGCCGACACCGACCTTCGTCGCGCTCAAGCTCGGCATCGACAACTGGCGGTGGGCCGGCGTGCCCTTCTACCTGCGCACCGGCAAGCGCCTCCCCCGCCGCGTCACCGAGATCGCCATCGAGTTCAAGCGCGCGCCCTTCGAGCTCTTCCGCGGCACCTCGGTCGAGCGGCTGCGCGCCAACCTCCTGGTCGTCCGCATCCAGCCCGACGAGGGGATCGCGCTGCGCTTCGGCGCCAAGGTCCCCGGCCCCGAGGTGCGGCTCGGCAACGTCGAGATGGAGTTCTGCTACTCGGATTACTTCGGCACCGAGCCCGCCACCGGCTACGAGACGCTGCTCTACGACTGCATGACCGGCGACCGCACGCTCTTCCAGCGCGCCGACATGGTGGAGGTGGCCTGGAGCATCCTGACGCCGGTGCTCGACGTCTGGGAGGCGCTGCCGCCGCGCGACTTCCCCGACTACCCCGCCGGCTCCTGGGGGCCGCCGGAGGCGGACGAGCTGATGGCCCGCGACGGCCGGAAGTGGCGGATGTGGGAGCCGAAGGCGTAGCGGGCGCGCTGCGGGTCGCCGCCGACGCCGAGGAGGCGGCGCGGGCGGCGGCCGGGGAGATCGTCGCGCGCGCCGCGGCGGCGGTCGCGGCGCGGGGCACCTTCTCCTGGGTGCTCTCGGGCGGCAGCACGCCGCGGCGCCTGTACGAGCTGCTGGCCGAGGAGCCCGCGCTGCGCGGCGCCTTCCCCTGGGAGCGGGCGCGATTCTTCTGGGGGGACGAGCGCTACGTGCCGCCCGCTCACCCCGAGAGCAACTTCGGGATGAGCTGGGAGGCGATGCTCTCGCGGGTGCCGGCGCCGCCCGGGAACCTCCACCGCTGGCGCACCGAGCTGCCCCCCGAGGAGGCAGCGGCGGCCTACGAGGCGACGTTGCGCGCGGTTTTCGGCCTCGCGGCCGGCGAGCCGCCGCGCTTCGACCTGGTGCTCATGGGGCTGGGCGAGGACGGCCACACCGCGTCGCTCTTCCCCGGCAGCGCGGTGCTCGCCGAGCGGCAGCGGCTGGCGGCGGCGGTCTGGGTCGAGAAGCTCGCCGCCTGGCGGCTGACGCTGACGGTCCCGGCCTTCAACCGCGCGCGCTGCTTCCTCTTCCTGGTGGCGGGCGCGGCGAAGGCCGCGGCCCTGCGCGCCGCGCGGGCGCCGGACGGCGACCCGAGCCGCACCCCGGCGCGGCTCATCCGCCCCGAGGACGGCGAGCTCCTATGGATCGCCGACCGCGCGGCATCGTATCTTGCATCCTGAGCCCGATCCGTCACACCCGAGTCAAGACCTTCACCGAGCGCGTGCGCGACCGTGCAAGCGAAGATCAAGAATCGCAACCTCCGTAGGCCCAGGGGGTTGCGACGCGGTGAGGCATCTGGTAGGTTGAGCGCGGTAATGACAGCGTATGGGCATCCCGTGCGCCTCGCCGAGGACTACCGCGGCGCTGCCGCCAACCTGAGTTCTCCGTGTGGTCCCATGAAGAGGCCATCGGCAGCATGTCGGTCCTAGGGAGTAGTGCCTCGGGAGTCGCGCAGGGCGAGGAGGCGCGTACGCCAAGCCGCCCGCCACAGATGCCCAAAATGCTGAGTGTGCGCCTTCCCCGCTCCGACGTAGCCCGCAGGAGGATCTAACGATGTCCACGCTCGTCGATCCCGACAAGCTGCGTCTTCTGGAGTTGATCCAGGTCGCTGGTGTATTCGAGTCACGGCTAGTAGAAGGATGCGACACGGATCGCGAGTTTCTGCAGCACGGTGTACCCCATGGGTTCTCCGTGACCGAGATCGAGTTTCTCCACCTCTTACACGAACTCGAGATCGACGGCTATCTCGAGGTGTCATCCACCGTCCACAGGTACGACTCCACCGAGTACATTCTCTCATGGCAACTGTCATCCAAGGGCAATGCAATCTCCTGACCAAGGAGGTTCTATGCTTCGCTACCTGACCATCGACCTCATCGAAGATTTGTATGGCAGCGAAGTATTTCGAAATAAAGTGGTTTTCCTTCGCGTTGACACAAACACTACCGTGGCGCATGGAGATATCCAGGCCAACGCCCGAATCATTCGTTCCGCGCGCACGATCAGGCGCTTGGCACTTGAGAAAGGCGCGAGAGTCATCGTGGGCACTCATAACGGTCGGCCAGGCGACCTCAGTTATATTGGAACTGGATTCATTCAAAGAAGCCTTCGGCCGAACATCACAGGAGACATCGACTATATTGGCAACACATTCATCGATGACACCCTTAACGAGGATACAATAAAGGCGATCAGCAGAATGAAGGGAGGGACCGCGCTGCTCTTGGAGAATCTCAGATTCCTGCCCGGCGAATCACAGAGCCTCCCTCCTTCAGAGCACGCCAAATCTCGCTTCATACGCGACCTTATAGAGAAATGCGGTGTCGAATTCTTCGTGTTGGACGCTTTCTCGATAGCTCACCGCTCACATCGCTCAGTGGTTGGGTTCCAGGACATTCCCAACATAGCTGGCCCCAACCTTCACGAAGAACTCTCTACGGTTGACACTTTGAAGACACGTTTTCTCAAGGCTGAGAATCCTAGCAGCATTTTCATGCTCGGTGGTACAAAGATTCAGGACTACTTCAGTCTGATTGAGCGAGCGCTGCGAGAGGGCTTGGTTAGACACATCTTGACCGGCGGTTTACTGGCAAATCTCTGCCTTGTTGCAAAGGGATACGATCTTGGGAGCGAGACTCGGCGTCTTCTTGAGAGACGAGATTCGAAAGGGAAGAGCCTTTTGGATTACTTGCCAAAGGTAGAGGCTCTCTTACGAGGTCATGAAAAGACCTTTGTCCTGCCGATCGATGTAGCGGGCACTAGTAACGGCTCTGCACGTTCAGTCCACAAAGTTTCAGAAGTGCCGCGAGAATTCGGCGCGTACGATATCGGCGATGGAACGGTTCGCCTTTACGAGAATGTGATTCAGCGAGAAGTTGAAGGTCTGGATGCTGATCAGCAACTGATGGTCTACATTAAGGGACCGATGGGCGCCTACGATCTATCGATAGACTTTAATACCGGTTCACGTAAGCTTCTGGAGTTTGTAATAAGCCCGCAGGTTAAGGACAGAATATACGTTGTGATGGGTGGCGGTGATACGACTGCTATGCTCAGAGAATTCGCAATTCGCGAAACAGAAATTGATTACTTGAGCTTGGCGGGCGGAGCCTTGATAAAGATGCTGGGTGGCGAGATATTGCCGGGCATTCAAAACCTTGAAGATAGCTACGAAAGGTTCGGGCGGGCGCTCACGGGGGGCGGGGCGGTCGAGAGTGGGAAAGGGCTAGTTGCTACTAACCCGTCGAGCACTGCCGCCCTAGTGTGATGTCGCTTTAGCCAATTCGAGTCGCGAACGATCACGGACCATCGGGGCTGAAGAGCAGCTGGCTGCTTACCTTGAGCCGCGAGCCGTTAATCAGGCCCGGTCCCTTTCTCTATACCTCTCTTCGTGGCGGGCGCGGCGAAGGCGGCGGTTGTCCCGCTACAAGGGTGCCGGAAGGCGACCCGAGCCATACCCGGCGCGCTTCATCCCGGCCGACCGGGCGGCGGCCGCCTCGCTCTCGGCCGCGGGCTAGAATGCCCGCGAACCTTCCTCAGGAGCCCGCCATGCCCAAGCCGTCGCGGTACCTCGCCGCTCTCGCCGTCGCCGTCCTCGCGCTCGCCGCCGCTCCGCTCTTCGCCCACGACACCCCCGCGGCAGCCCCGGCGCCGCCGGCCGGCCCGCCCGACCTCAAGGCCCCCTACCTCCGCAACTGGGACGACGTCACCGGCAAGCTCGTCGCGCTCGCCGAGGCGGTGCCGGCCGAGAAGTACACCTGGCGTCCCGCCGAAGGGGTGCGGTCGGTCTCCGAGGTCTACATGCACGTCGCCGGCGGCAACTTCTTCCTGCCTTCGGGGCTCGGCGCCGAGCTGCCGCCCGGCCTGTCGCGCGAGATCGAGAAGGAGACCGACAAGACGAAAGTCGTCGCGGCGCTCAAGGACTCGATCGCCCACGCCCGCAAGGCGGTCGAGGGCCTGGCCCCGGCGACGCTCGGCCAGGAGGTCGAGCTCTTCGGGCGCAAGATGACGCGCGCCGACGTGCTGCTCATCCTCCTCTCGCACGCCCACGAGCACCTCGGCCAGGCGATCGCCTACGCGCGCAGCAACGGCGTCGCGCCGCCCTGGAGCCAGGCCGAGCCGTAGCCGGCGCCGCTCTCCGGCCCGTGCCCGACGGCCCCTTCACCTACCGCGCGGACGTCCGCCGCGTCCTGCTCGATCACGGCGTCGCGCCGCGGCCGACGACCGACCCGGCGAAGGTGCGCGAGCTGCTCTCGGCCCTCTACGTCTGGGAGATCCGCGAGCTGGGGATCAGGCGGCGCGAGCTGGAGCGGACGTTCGGGCGGCAGTCGCTCTCCGCCACAGTCCGCGGGCTCGAAGCGCTCAAGGAGCGCTACCCGCTGCTCGGGCTGCCGCTCGAGCACTGGACCGAGCGGTAGGATCGCGCGCCGTGCCGCGCCCCGAGGACGTCGCCGCCGTCCGCGCCTGGCTCTTCGACCTCCAGGACCGCATCTGCGCCGCGCTGGAGGGCGAGGACGGCGGCGGGCGGCTCGCCGAGGACCTCTGGGAGCGGGCGGAGGGGGGCGGCGGGCGGACGCGCATCCTCGCCGAGGGGAACGTCTTCGAAAAGGCGGGCGTCAACGTCTCCGACGTCCACGGCGCCGCCCTCCCCACCGCCGCCACCGCCCAGCGCCCGCAGCTCGCCGGGCGGAGCTTCCGGGCGCTGGGGCTCTCGCTCGTCCTCCACCCGCGCAACCCCTACGTCCCGACCGCCCACGCCAACGTCCGCTTCCTTCTTGCCGAAAAGCCCAGCGAGCCGCCGGTCTGGTGGTTCGGCGGCGGCTTCGACCTGACGCCCTACTACGGCTTCGAGGAGGACGCCGAGCACTGGCACCGCACGGCGCGCGATCTCTGCGCGCCCTTCGGCGAGGAGGTCTATCCGCGGTTCAAGCGCTGGTGCGACGAGTACTTCGTCCTCCGCCACCGCGGCGAGCCGCGTGGCATCGGCGGGCTCTTCTTCGACGACCTCGACGCCTGGGGCTTCGAGCGCTGCTTCGCCTTCGCGCGCGCCGTCGGCGAAGGCTTCCTCGACGCCTACCTGCCGATCCTGCGCCGGCGGCGCGACACCCCCTGGGGCGAGCGCGAGCGCGACTTCCAGCTCTACCGCCGCGGCCGCTACGTCGAGTTCAACCTGCTCTACGACCGCGGCACGCTCTTCGGCCTGCAGTCGGGCGGACGGACGGAGTCGATCCTCATGTCGCTGCCGCCTCTCGTCCGCTGGCGGTACGACTGGCAGCCCGAGCCGGGGACGCCGGAGGCGCGGCTCTACGATGTTTTTTTGCGCCCGCGCGATTGGGCGTGAGATGCTCCGCCGCACCGACCGACAGGAGAGATCATGGCCAGACCGCTGGTGCACGAAGCGTTCGAGCCCTCGGACGAAGCGGACTTCGAGGTCGACGTCGCCGTCGTCGGCGCCGGCTGCGCCGGGGTCTACGCGGCGTGGCGCCTGAAGCAGAAGTACCCCAAGCAGCGCATCGCCCTCTTCGAGTACAGCAACCGGATCGGCGGCCGGCTCTACTCGCTGCCGCTGCCGGGGATGCCGCACGTCAACGCCGAGCTGGGCGGCATGCGCTACATCCCCGACACGCAGACCTTCGTCCGCGAGCTGATCGAGAACCAGGGGCTGCCGACGCGCGAGTTCCCGATGGGCGCCCCCGACGACCCCGGCGGCGAGAACAACCTGGTCTACCTGCGGCGGCGCCTGATGCGGGCGCGCGACCTGACCGACCCCGCCCTCGTGCCGTACCTGATGAACCCGACCGAGCAGGGGATGAACCCGGACCAGCTCCAGCGCTACGTCATGGACTCGCTGGTGCCGCACGCCGACAAGCTCACCGCCGACCAGTGGAACGAGGTGGAGGTCTTCAACGGCGAGAAGCTCTACAAGACCGGGTTCTGGAACCTGCTCTACCGCGTCCTGACCAGCGAGGCCTACCAGTTCATGGACGACGCGGGGGGCTACTACACCAACGTCGCCAACTCCAACTCCGTGCTCTCGCTGCCGGTCTTCGAGTTCGGCCCGAAGGTCAAGTACCGGACGCTGGTGGCCGGCTACGAGGCGCTGCCGCGGGCGGTGGGGCAGGCGTTCATCGACATCGAGGGCGACTTCCACTCCAACTGCCGCCTCGACACCCTGGCCCGGCACGGCGACGGCTACTCACTGCTCTTCGTGCGCACCGCGACCGACGCCTCCGGGCGCACCAACGCGCGCACCATCCCCGGGCCCAAGGAGACGCTCAAGGTGTCGGCGCAGAAGGTGGTGCTGGCGATGCCGCGCCGCTCGCTCGAGCTGGTGCGCTGGGACCCGCTGATCCAGGACCAGTCGGTGCGCGAGATGATCAACGCGGTCATCAGCCAGGCGGCGTTCAAGATCTTCCTCGGCTACCCCTACCCCTGGTGGCGGGTGCTCGGCCTGCGCGCCGGCCGCTCGATCACCGACATGCCGCTGCGCCAGACCTTCTACTTCCAGACCGAAGGGGAGGAGAAGGGGGGCGACCCCGCCAACGACAACTCGCTGATGATGGTCAGCTACAACGACCTGGGGAGCGTGCCGTTCTGGAAGGCGCTGGAGGTGCAGACGCTGGGGGAGGAGCACGCCTTCCGCGGCCGCCCCAACCCGTTCGTCTCCGGCAGCCCGGTGCCGGACACGCCGTTCGCCATCACCGAGCAGATGGTCGCGGCGGCGCAGGACCTGGTACGGGTGGTCCACGGCCTCGAGTTCGTCCCCGAGCCCTACACCGCCGCCTACCACGACTGGTCGGACGACCCCTACGGCGGCGGCTGGCACGCCTGGAAGGCGGGGACGCGTTTCTGGGAGATCATGCCGAAGGTCCGGCAGCCGCTGCCGGACGAGCAGGTCTTCATCTGCGGCGAGGCCTACTCGATCAACCAGGGTTGGGTCGAAGGCGCCCTGCAGACCGCCGAGCTGATGCTCGAGGAGCACTTCGGGCTGAAGCGCCCGTCGTGGCTCCCGTCCGACTACTCGCTGGGGTACTGAGATGGCGGAGCCGACGACGACCGTCAAGGACTACCTGATCGCGCGCCTCGCCGAGTTCGGCGCCGCGCACCTCTTCGCCGTCCCGGGGGACTACTCCGGGCCCTTCCTGAGCGCCGTCGACAAGGACCCGGCCAAGCGGATCACCCGCGTCGGCGTCACCAACGAGTGGGTGGCCGGCTATGCGGCCGACGCCTACGCCCGCCTGCGCGGCACCGGCGCCGTCTGCCTGACCTACGGCGTCGGCACCTTCGGCGTCCTCAACGCGCTGGCCGGCTCGTACGTCGAGGAGCTGCCGGTGGCGCTTGTCGTCGGCAGCCCCTCGTTCAAGAACCGGCACGTCGAGCGGCACGAGGGGGTCCTCTACCACCACTCGACCGGCACGCTCACCGCCGACGCCCAGTCGGTCAAGAACGTCGTGGTCGCCCGCGAGGTGGTGCGTTCGGGGCGGCGCGCGCCGGCGCAGATCGACCGCGCGCTCGAGGCGGCGCTCACCTGGCGGCGGCCGGTCTACATCGAGGTCTACCAGAACGCCTGGGGCGAGGCCTGCCGCCCGCCCGCCGGCCGGCTGGCGCCCGGCGCGCTGCCGCTCTCGAAGCGCGCCCTCGAGCGCGCCGTCGACCGCACCCTCGAGCGGCTGCAGGGGGCCACAGTGCCGGTCCTCTGGGCCGGCGTCGAGGTCCAGCGCTTCGGGCTGCAGGCGCGGCTCGAGGAGGTGATCCGCGCCACCAAGCTGCCCTGGACCACCGACCTCCTGGGCAAGTCGGTCCTCTCCGAGGACCACCCGGGGTTCAAGGGGGTCTTCGACGGCGCCTCGGCGGTCAAGAACGTGATGGACCTGTTCAACGCCTCGAACTGGGTGCTGGGCCTGGGCAACGTGGTGACAGACGACTTCGCGGACTGGGTGCAGGGGCACTACGACAACCTCATCCTGGCCTACAACAACACGGTGCGCGTCGGGAAGAAAACCTACGACGAGGTGCCGCTCGCCGCCTTCATGGAGCGGCTGGTCGAGCGGCTGGAGCAGCGCAGCTACCGGGCTCCGGCCGGCGCCGCGGCGGTGCTCGGCCGGGTGCCGACGCCGGCCGCCAGCGCCCGCGTCCGCCTGGCCGCGCTCGCCCCGGCCGCGGCGGCGCCGGCGGACGACCGCGTCACCTACAACCGCTTCTTCGCGCGGATGCAGAGCTGGGTGGACGATTCGATGGTGCTCCTCGCCGACACCAGCATCGCCCTCTACTCGGCCGCAGAGCTGCCGGTGCGGCGGCGCGACGGCTTCATCGCGCAGGCGGCCTGGAACTCGATCGGCTACACCCCGGGCGGCGCCGTCGGCGTGGGCTACGCGGCGCCGGACAAGCGCGCGGTGGTCTTCTGCGGCGACGGCGGCTTCCAGGAGATCGCGCAGGCCGCCTCCGACATCGTGCGCTCGGGGCACGACGCGACGGTCTTCGTCTTCAACAACGCGCTCTACGGCATCGAGCAGGCGTTCGTCGACCCCTACTACTTCGTCCCCGACCAGCACGGCCAGCGGCACCCGCCCGAGCCGTTCGACCTCCTCCACCCCTGGAGCTACGCCAAGCTGACCGAGGTCTTCGGCGGCGGCTGGGGCGCGACGGTCGAGACGATGACGGAGCTGGAGGCGGCGCTCGACGAGGCGAAGACGCGGCAAGGCCTGTCGCTGATCGACCTGCGGGTGCCGCAGGACTCGATCACGCTGCAGATGCTCCAGCAGGCCGGCGTGACGCCGGACCCGGAGACCCCCCTGAAGCTGGCTAAGAAGCGCCCTTCCCGGAAAGGACGACCGGGATCGTCTTGAGCAGGATCTTGAGGTCGAGGAGCGGCGTCCAGGAGTCGATGTACTGCAGGTCGAGCTCGATCCAGCGGTCGAAGTCGAGGTTGTTCCGGCCGCTGATCTGCCAGAGGCAGGTGAGACCCGGCTTCATCGCCAGCCGCCGCCGCTGCCAGCGCTGGTAGCGCGCCACCTCCTCGGGGATCGGCGGCCGCGGCCCGACCAGGCTCATGTCGCCGCGCAGCACGTTCCAGAGCTGCGGCAGCTCGTCGAGGCTGAACTTGCGTAGGAAGCGGCCGAAGGCCGTGACGCGGGGGTCGCTGCGCAGCTTGAAGACCGGGCCGTTCATCTCGTTCAAGTGCAGCAGCTCGCGCCGCCGCTCCTCGGCGCCCTCCACCATCGTGCGGAACTTGTAGAGGGTGAAGGAGCGGCCGTTGAGGCCGCAGCGGGTCTGGCGGAAGAGGACGTTGCCCCCTGACGTCAGCTTGATGACCAGGGCGATCGTCAGCACGACCGGCGCGGCGAGGGCCAGGATGAGCGCCGAGACCGCCACGTCGAGGACGCGCTTGCCCATGAGCTGGAGGACACCGGTCGGGGTGGTCGAGAAGGAGAGGAGCGGCATGCCGTCCAGCTCCTCGAGCTCCATCTTCGCCCGCGCGTTGGGGAAGAGGTTCATCGCGAAGCGGGTGCGGATGCCCTGCTCCTGGAGCGAGAGGAAGAGGTCCTCGAGGAGGTCGAGGTCGCGGCGGTTGACCGCGAAGATGACGTCGTCGACGACGTGCTGCTCGACGATGCGCGGGATGTCGTCGAGGTCGCCCAGGACGGCGAAGCGGCCGCGCCAGGAGTCCCCCGGCGGCGGGCCGTTGCCGACGAAGCCGAGGACGCGGAAGCCCCAGAAGCGGTGGGACTGGATGGACTCGGCGATCTCGAGCGCGGTCTCGTTGGTGCCGACGATCAAGACGGTGCGGTAGTTGAGGCCGCGGAAGCGGACGTAGCGCGAGGTGAGGCGGATCGCCAGCTTCTCGGTGAGCAGGAAGAGGCAGGAGAAGACGGCGAAGAGGAGGACCCAGAAGCGGCTGATGCGGTCGCCGAGGAGCCTCTCGTCGAAGCGGCCGACGTAGAGGCTCAGGGTGAAGAGGGCGGCGCCGAGGACGCAGACGCGGATGACGGCGAGGGCCTCGTCGAGGAGGGGGACGGTGCGGTGCGAGCGGTAGCGGCCCGAGGAGAGGAGGAGGACGCCCCAGATGGCCAAGGCCAGGGGGAGGAGGGTCAGGTACTCGGAGAGGGGGTAGAGGCGGCTGGGGAAGGTGCCGGGGGCCCAGGAGGGGAGGGGGCCGTTGCGGAGGAGCCAGGAGAGGAGGAAGGCGGCGGCGACTAGGGATAGGTCGAGCAGGAAGATGCCGACCGTCAGGATCCGGGCTCGCTCTTTCAGCATGAAAGTTAAATCAGGGGCCTACTGCAGCCACTCCCACTGTATTGATTCTAACGTATTTGTCGGTCTGGGCGTTTGGGGGTGGGCGGGCGTGAATCGCCGCGGGCAGGCGGGGGGTGCTCGCCCGGGGACCGGCGCGCGCTTCTTGGACTTCGGGAGGTTGGCGCGCGCCTGCGCTTCGCTGCGCGCGGGTTCGGCAGCGGCCTGCTGGAGGAGTTGCCGGCGCTTGCGAAGAGCTCCCCGGGCGAGCACCCCCCACCTGCCCGCTACCGTTTTGCCTGAATCGAAGGGAAGACCCAGACCCTGTCATCCTGAGCGCAGCGAAGGATCTGGGCGGGGGGCCAGGCTGCGGAACAACTCGACGTACTGGTCGGTGACTAAGTCCCAGTTGTACAGAGCGGCGGCTCGGGCTGCGGCTTGGGCGCCTAGGGTGCGGGCTAGGGGTGGGTCGGTGCGGATGCGGTCGAGGGCGGCGGTCAGGCTGGCGGGATCGTGGGCTTGGAAGTAGATCGCGGCTTCGCCAGCGACTTCTCGGTTCTCAGGGGTGTCGTTGACCACGACGCAGTTGCCGTAGCCCATGGCTTCCACTAAAGCGGGGTGGGTGCCGCCTACTTCGGTGGCGTGGATGTAGGCAAGGGCGTTGGCTAGGAGCTCGCGGTAGCCGTCGCCGTAGAGGGGGCCGGGGAACTGGATGCGGGGGTCGGCGCCTTCGGTGAAGGAGCGGATGAAGGGGGCGGCGTAGGGGGCGGTGCCGACCATGATTAGGGGGAGGTCGCCGCCGGCGGCGCGGTAGGCCTCGGCGACTCTGTCGGGGTTGTTCTCGGGCTCGAAGCGGCTGACGTAGAGGAAGTAGCCGCGGGGGCGGAGGCCGAGGCGGGCGAGGACGCCTTTTTCGGCCGGGGGCCGCGGGTCGACGCCGTAGGCGATGGGGACGGAGTCGGCGCCGTAGCGGTCGAGGTAGTGGCGGCGGATGACCTCGGCGTCGGTGACCAGGGCGTCGGGCAGGACGCAGGCGAGGCGCTCGGAGGCGGCGTAGACGAAACGGCCGAGCGGGCCCCACTTGGCGCGCCGCTTCTCGATGCCGTCGACGTGGAGAGCGACGGAGACGCCGCCGAGGCGCAGGAGCGGCACGAAGAGGGCGTTGGCGGAGTTGACGAGGAGGGCCGCGTCGTAGCCGCGGCCGGCGGCGTGGAGACAGGAGAGGAAGGTGTGGACGGGCGTGTCGAGGTGCTTGGTGCGCACGGTCGGCAGCACGACGAGCGCGGCGCCGCGGTAGTGGGTAAGGCCGGGCGGCGTGGTGTGCGAGCGGCAGTAGACGGTGACCTCGAAGCCGCGCGCGACGAGGCGGGCGGCGAGTTCCTCCATCAGCGTCTCGTAGCCGCCGTAGCGGGCGGGGATGCCGCGGCTGCCGAGGAGGGCGACGCGGAGGGGACGCTCGGCGGTCACAGCGGCTCCCCCGAGCAGAGGAACCAGCGGTCGATCGCCCGCGACGGAAGCCGGCGCCGGGACTGGATGGCGCGCCGCCTCTCCCAGAGTTCCCGCCGGTGGCGCCACAGCCAGGCGTACGCCGGCAGCGAGGAGCGCTCGCGGAGGAGGACGTAGCCAAGGGCGAGGAGGTCGCGCGCCAGCGTGAACGGCAGGGTCCAGAGGAAGTTGCCGGCGGTCTGGTGGTAGAGGCGCAGGAGGTAGCGGTTCTTGAGCGAGTGGTAGTTGACGGCCGGCGGCAGCGCGGCGCGCCGCTCGGGGAGGACGCGCCGGCGGTGCTCGGCCAGGGCCGCCGGCTCGTAGAGCACCTCCCAGCCGCGCTCGCGCAGGCGGAAGCAGAGCTCGGCGTCCTCGCGGAAGGAGTGGAAGCGCGGGTCGAAGACCTCGCCGTCCACCGCGGCATCGAGGAGCGCCTCGCGGCGGAAGAGGGACGCGGCGCCGGTGGCGCCGAACACTCGCTCGGGCGCGGCGTACTGGCCGCGGTCCGGCTCGCCAGAGCCGCGGTCGAAGTGGCGCCAGGCCGGGGAGAGGCGCATGCCGCAGGCGTCGAGGCGCGGCGGTCCCCCATCCCCGGGGCGGAGGAGGCGGCCGGCGACAGCGCCGGCGCGGGCGCCGCCCGGGAGCGGCGCTTCGAGGCGCGCCAGGAGGCGAGTCACAAACGATGGGTGCGGACGGGCGTCGGCGTTGAGGGTGAGGACGAAGGGAGCCGCCGTGCGCGCCAGGCCCTCGTTCATGCCGCCGGCGAAGCCGCGGTTGTCGGCGAGCTGGACGGCGGCGAGCGGGATGCCGGCGGGAGCGGCTTCGCGCGCCCGCTCGAGGCTGCCGTCGCGGCTGGCGCAATCGACGATCACCAGCTCCAGCGGCCGGTGGTCGAGCCCGCCGACGGCCGCGAGGCAGGCGGGGAGGTCGTCCGCGGAGTCGTAGGTGACGATGCAGACGGCGACGGCATGCCCAGTTATCCCGAGCGAGAGCGAGGGATCTGGGGGAAGGGTGGCGCGAAAGCCTCCGGCATCCACACCGTCTGGCGCACCGCCCCCCGCCCAGATCCCTCGCTCACGCTCGGGATGACAAGACCACTCCACTGCCAACGCCCGTGGCCGGCGCCAGCCTGTCAGCGCGCCGGCGGCGACGCCGAGAAGCCCGCGTGCCGCTTCCGTTCGAGTCGCCGCGCGCCGCGGTTTGCGCAGCGGCAGCAGGGCGATCCGTAGCGCCATGCCGAGCGGCAGCGCGGCGAGCGCCGCCGCCGCCCAGGCGCGGCCGTGGTGCTTGCCGAGGTAGCGCACGAGGTTCCGGTTGTAGATCCAGAGGAAGGGGCCGTAGCCCAGGCGCGGGACGGTGCCGCCGAGGTGGTGGCGGAAGCGCGCGGCCGGCCAGTAGAGGACGGAGAGGCCGGCGGCGCGAAGGCGGCGGGCGAGGTCCACGTCCTCGAACCAGGCGGGGTGGAAGCCCGGGTCGAGCCCGCCGGCCGCGGCGAGCGCCTCGCGCCGCAGCGCCAGGGCCGCCGCCGCCGGCTGCTCGACCGCGGTGCCGGCGAGCGGCTCGCGGCGCTCGCCGGTCGGCGGCGGCACGAGGAAGGCCTGGAGTAAGACCTCGCGGGCGACGGGAAGGCGGCGGAGCTGCCAGGCGTGCTGCGGCGTGCCGTCCGGGCCGGCGAGGCGCGGCACGAGGCCGGCGGCCTCCGGGTGGACGGCGAAGCCGTCGAGCAATGCCTCCAGCGCCCCTGGCTCGGGCACCGCGTCCGGGTTGAGCAGCAGCACCAGCGGCGCGCGGGCGGCGGCGATCCCGGCGTTGGCGCCGCCGGCAAAGCCGAGGTTGCGGCCGGGGGCGAGGAGGCGCGCCGGCGGCGCCGCCGCGAGCGGCGGCTCCGAGCCGTTGTCCACGACGATCAGCTCGAAGCGCGGGTCGCGCGGCCAAGCGGCCAGCAGCTCGGCGAGGTGCTCTTCGTTGCGCCAGTGGACGACGACGCCGCTGAGGAGGGGCTCCGTCACTCCCGAGAGCGTACCCGCAGCCGCTCGACCTCGGCGAGCGGCGGCGCCGGACGGCCGCGGCGGGCGAAGGCGGGAAGGCGCCGCGCGGCGCGCAGCCAGCCGGCCGGGATGCCGGCGAGGCGCGACGGGTCAACCGCGAAAGCGGCGCGCAAGAGGTCGAGGAGGTCGCGGGCGAGGAGCGCGGGCAGGCGCGGCCAGTAGCCGCCGCCGAGGAGGCGCGCGAGCACCAGGTGGCGGTTGCCGTAGACCGCCGCCCAGCGGCGGCGGGCCGAGGCGGCGCCGCGCGCGCCGGTCGCCGAGCCCGCGTGGCGCGCCCGCGCCGCCGGCACCGACAGCGCGCTCCAGCCGGCGGCGCGCAGTCGGGAGGCGAGGTCGGCGTCTTCGTACCAGGAGCCGAGGCGGGAGTCGAACAGATCGCCGTTCGGAAGGGCGACGGCGGCGAGGGCGGCGCGGCGGTAGACGGTGGCGGTGGCGGAGACGCCGAAGACTTCACGTGGGGGGTCGGTGGCGGGTGGGGGCGGCTTGCCGTGACCGAGCTGCACGGCCTGCCAGCGGCGGTTCCAGGTGAGCCCCCAGCCGTCCGCGACGGCGGGGTCGTCGAGGCGCAGGTTCACGCCCTGCGCCGCCGCAGAGTTGGGTTGCTGAGTGAGGGCGGCGATCAGGGAGGCGGCCCAGCCGGGCTCGATGACGGCGTCGTCGTTGACGGTGGCGAGCCATTCCGCGGCGGCGTCCGCCGCTTGCAGGCCGAGGTTGGTGCCGGCGGCGAAGCCGAGGTTGCGGCCGGGGCGGAGGATGCGATCGGCGCCGGCAGGCACCTCGACGCCGGCCGGGCTCTGATCGACGAGGATCACCTCGACCGCTACCTCCTCCTGGGAGCGCAGGGCAGAAAGGCATTCGACGAGGAAGGGGCTCGCGCCGAGCGTCGGGACGACCGCAACGAGTTTCCCCCGCCCAGATCCTTCGCTTCGCTCAGGATGACGAGGAAGGGTCATCTCGCGCACGACCCCAACTCCGCCATCCCCAACTCCGTCATCCTGAGCGAAGCGAAGGATCTGGGGGCAGGGCTAATCAACCCAGTCGAGCTCCACCCGGTCGAGCAGCACGCCGTTGAGCGGCCCCGGCGGGTGCGGCCCGAAGGCTTCGAGCACCAGCGGCTCCCCCGCCGGCCAGTCGAAGGGGCCGAGCTCCAGCCGCTCGCGTACGCGGGCGCGCGCCGGCCGCCAGGTGGCGAGGTGCGTGCTCCCGGCGCGGACGTCGAGGGCGAAGGGGACCGGCTGGTTGCGGATGAACTCGGCGTCGAGGGTGACGCGCGCGCGGCGGCCGCCGGGCACGACCGGCGCCGCCAGCCGCTCGCCGACGCGCAGCACCCAGCCGCCGCGGTAGCGGGTGCGCTCGACCACCCAGAGCTCGGGGTAGAGGTGGCCGCCGCTCTTCTCCACCTGCGGGTCCTCGATCTCCACCGTGCGCGTCGGCAGGCGCGCGGCGAGGAACGGCAGGGCGGCGGCCGCGAGAAGCAACGCGGTGACGCCGGCGGCGGCGCCGGCGAGCTTCGCCGTCCGCCGGCGGCCGCGCCAGGCCCAGAGCGCCGGCACCGCGACCGCCGCGGCGAGCGGCCAGAGCCAGGTGGCCAGGCGCGGCCGCACCGAGCTGGGGAAGAGGCGCGCCACGTCGGCGCCGAGCCGCTCGCCGAGGTGGTCGAGCAGGTAGGTGCGGCCGTGCGCGAAGTTGTAGGTCCAGCCGGGAACGGCGATCCAGAGGAGCGCCAGCACCAGGGTCAGCGCGCCGAGGCCGGCGAGGAGGAAGCGGGCGCCGGCGCGCCGGCGCTGCTCGAAGAGCGACGCAGCGGCGATCCCCAGGAGCGGCAGCGTCACCAGCGCGTAGCGGAAAGGCGGCGACCACCCGCCGTACCACTCCGGCCGCGGCAGCACCAGGAGGAGGTAGGGCAGGACGAGCACCACGAGGTCGGCGAGGAGCGACCGGCCGCGGCCGGCGAGCAGGAGAGCCGCCGGCAGTAGCAGGAGCCAGAGCGGCGCCGCGGCGAAGAGGCCGAAGCCGGCGTCGAAGAAGAGGCCGAGCCCGCCGAGCAGGTAGTCGAGCGCGCCGTAGCGCGTCGGCTCGAGCTCGTCCAGGGTGTGGATCTTGAGCGGGTTGCCGAAATGGATGTGGTTGTAGACCAGGATGCCGCCGCCGACCGCGGCGAGGAGGGCGCCGAGCGCGAGCACGGGCCCGCGCGGCCGCCCCGAGCGCCACCCGGCGAGGAGGAGGAGCGGCAGGGCCACGAGCATGAAGCGGATCTTGAGCAGCGGCAGCAGGAGGATCGGCAGGCCAATGCCGAGCCAGTCGCGGCGGCGCCAGGGGCGGCCGCCGGCGCTGCGGATGCGGTCGAGCGCCAGCATCGCCAGCAGCGCCGCCGGCACCTCGACCCAGACCTGGTGTGCGTAGAGCAGCAGCGGCGGGGTGAAGGCGACGAGTGCGTAGGCGGCGAGGGCCGCCCCCGGCCGGGCCGGCAGGTAGTGCCGGGCGAGACGCAGCGTCGTCCAGGCGAGGGCGGCGGCGAAGGCCGCCATCGTCGCCAGCGCGCCGAGCTTCCCCCCGACCGCGTAGGCCGGAGCGAGCGCCATCGGCAGCAGCTCGTTGTGGCGCGAGTAGCGCTGGCCGCGCGGGCCGACCGGATCGCCCGGCTGCGGCTCGAGCGGCCGGTCCATGAACGCCCGCCAGCTCGCGCCGGCGTAGTCGTTCGCGAGGTCGGCGTCGCGGTCGTGGACCAAGCTGTGGGTGATGAGAAGGTAGAACGGCTCGTCGCCGTCCGGCTGGCGGCGCGCGGCCGACCAGGGGACGAGCGCAAGGTAGGCGAGGAGCGGCAGGACAAAGAAGACGGGCGACGGACGGCGCGGCGAGCCACCGCGGCCGAGGAGCGGCCGGGCCGCCAGGAGCTGGCGGGCGACGCGGTGGGCGAGGACGAGCGCGAGGCCGGCGGCGAGGACCGGCTCGGCGGCGGCAAGGCCGAGGTGCGGGCGCGCCAGGACGGCGACGACCAGGAGCGCGAGGGCGGCGAGCTCACCGATCGTCCCCGCGGGCGCGAGCCGGCGCCCGCCGCGCACCCGCACCGCGCGCTGCAGCCAGTAGAAGCCGGCGAGGAGGAACGGGAGGAGGACGAGGGTGCCGCGGAAGGGATCGCCGGGCGGGAGCGACAGGAGGGAGCTCAGGGGCGCAGCTCCAAGTGATGGATCGACAGGAGCACCTCCGGCGGCAGGGCGGGGTCGCGCTCGATCCGTAGGGAGGTCGGAGCGACCGCGACCGGGAACGTCCATCGCGCGCGGTAGCGCCGGGCCATGTAGTCGCCGACGACCCAGGAGAGCCACGGCTCCGGCGCGCCGGCGCGGAGTCCCGCCGCGACGTCGGCGCGGCCGGCGGCCCACTCGCCGGTGTCGATGCCGGCGCGCACCGGAAAGCCGTGCAGGGAGCCCGCGAGGTCGCGCAGCGTGACGGTGGCGACGCGCGCGCCGCGCGGCAGGGGCGCCGAGTTGGCGAGGGTCGAGTCGAGGACGACGGTGCGGGCGCGGAACGTTGCGGGCGGCAGCGCCGCCTCCCAGACCGGGCTCGCGGCGCCGAGCGTCACGTCGCCCGGCAGCGGCGCGACGGAAGCGCGCGGCGGGGCGGGGACGCGGAGGAGCGCCGCGGCCGGCTCGGCGCGCAGCCAGGGCGGCGCGGCGAGCAGGGCCGCGATGACGAGGAGCGCGGCGACGGCGGCGCCGAGCGCCCGCAGCGCGGGCCGGCGCCCCGCCGGGAAGCGCGCCGGCGGCAGCCAGCGGCGCGGCAGCAGCAGCGCCGCCGCCGCGACGGCGAGCAGCGCGAGCGTCGTCTTGACGTTCCACCCAGGCCCGGCGAGGGCAGCGACGCCGCCGGCCAGCAACGCCGGCGCCGTCCCCAGCCGCCGCGCGATCACGGTCATGGCCGCCGCCGCCGCCACCGGCAGCACCAGCAGGATCACCGGCGTCCGCCAGCCGAGGTCGCCGAGCTGCGGCGGCAGGAGCACGACGCTGCGCAGCAGCGCCTGGGCGCCAAGCGCCAGCGGCAGCGCCACGTCGAGCCGCAGGGTGTCGCGGCCGCGCTCGGCCGCCAGCCGCCGCGCCGCCGCGATCGCCAAGAGCGCGACGAGGAGCGCCGCCACCGTCCCCTCGCGCAGCGGCCCGTGCGGCAGCACCCAGACGGCGGCCACTGCCAGGACGCTCCCGAGCAGCGCCTCCGCCGCGCCGGGCCGGGCCAGCGCCGCCACCGCCAGCAGCACGACCGTGGCGTAAAAAGCGAGAGCGGAGGTCTCGGCGGCCGATGCGGTCGAGACCTCCTGCGCGGAGTAGCTCACCATCGCGAGAAACGCGGCGAGCGGCGGCGCAAGGCGCGCGAGGGCGGCGATCACTAGCAAGAGTGTACGAAACACGCGCCGAGGACATCCCCATAACCCCTTTGCCTTCGCCCACCTCCCCGCTGCTCATCGGCTACACTGCCGCGCCATGCTGTCGCGGGAGCTGCTGCGCGAGGACCCCGAGCGCGTGCGCGCCGGGCTGGCGAGCCGCAATCTCGATCCGCGCGTGCTCGACGCCTGGCTGCGCCTCGACGGCGAGCGGCGCGCGGCGCTGGTCGAGGTCGAGGAGCTGAAGCGGCGGCGCAACGAGCTGTCGCGCGCCGTCGGGCGCGCCAAGCAGCAGGGCGGGGACGCCGCCGCCGAGATGGCCGAGGTGGCGCACGGCAAGGCGCGCATCGAGGAGCTGGAGGCGCGTCTCGCCGAGATCGAGCGCGACCTCGCCGAGATCGAGCTCGCCCTCCCCAACCTGCCGCACGCCAGCGTCCCGGCCGGCGCCGACGAGACCGCCAACCGCTGCGAGCGCACGGTGGGCGAGCCGCCGGAGTTTCCCTTCGCGCCCAAGCCGCACTGGGAGCTGGGGCCGGCTCTCGGCATCCTCGACTTCGAGCGCGCCGCCAAGGTCGCCGGCGCGCGTTTCGCCGCCTACTTCGGCGCCGGCGCCGCGCTCGAGCGCGGGCTCATCGCCTTCATGCTCGACCTCCACACCCGCGAGCACGGCTACACCGAGGTGCTGCCGCCCTTCATCGTCAACGCTGACGCGCTGCGCGGCACCGGACAGCTGCCGAAGTTCGAGAAGGACCTCTTCCGGCTGGAGGGCACCGACTACTACCTGGTGCCGACCGCCGAGGTGCCGCTCACCAACCTCCACCGCGGCGAGGTCCTGGAGGGGGAGCGGCTGCCGGTCCGCTACACCGCCTACACGCCCTGCTTCCGCAGCGAGGCCGGCTCCTACGGCAAGGACGTGCGCGGCCTGATCCGCCAGCACCAGTTCAACAAGGTCGAGCTGGTGCAGCTGACGGCGCCGGAGACGAGCTACCAAGCGCTGGAGGAGCTGACCGGCCACGCCGAGCGCGTGCTGCAGATCCTGGAGCTCCCCTACCGCGTGGTGACGCTCTCGACCGGCGATCTGGGGTTCGCGGCCGCAAAGACCTACGACTTGGAGGTCTGGCTGCCGGGCCAGGGGGCCTACCGCGAGATCTCCTCGTGCAGCAACTGCGAGGACTTCCAGGCCCGCCGCGCCGACCTGCGCTACCGCCCGCCCGGCGGCGGCAAGCCGCGCCTGCTGCACACGCTGAACGGCTCCGGGCTGGCGGTGGGGCGGACGCTGGTCGCCATCCTCGAGAACGGCCAGCAGGAGGACGGCTCGGTCGAGCTGCCCGCCGCCCTGCGCCCCTTCGTCGGCGGCCTGGAGCGGATTACCGCCTCACGCTAGGCTGTTCCCGTCCCCGGAGGGGTGGCTGAGCGGTCGAAAGCAGCGGTCTTGAAAACCGCCGGCCCGCAAGGGTCCGTGGGTTCGAATCCCACCCCCTCCGCCAATCCCCCCTCCTGGTACGATCCTCCTTCCCGGCAGACAAGGCGGAAGGAGGTCCAAGGATGGCCGAAGGACCGGAGGTCGGGCTCAACGTCAAGATCGCCGACGAGGACCTGAAGGGCCGCTACTCGAACCTGCTGCGCATCACCCACACGCGCGAGGAGTTCATCCTCGACTTCATCAACCTGGTGCCGCCGCAGGGGATCGTCACCGCGCGCATCGTCACCAGCCCGGGGCACCTCAAGCGCATCCTGCGCGCGCTGGCGGTCAACCTCGAGCGCTACGAGGAGGCCTTCGGGGAGATCCCCGAGGCGCCGGAGCCGGCCGGAGACGGGAACGTGCACTAGAGCCGGCCGGCCGTGACCCTCTCGCCCCACGCGCGCCGTTGCAACTCGAGGCTGGCGCTGCCGCTGCTGGCCGCGCTGTGGGCGGCGCCGGCGGGGAGCGTGCAGCCGCCGGAGCGGCGGCCGGAGAACGCCGGGGTGGCGAGCTGGATGGACGGCCCGGTGCGCTGGCTCTTGACCCCCGACGAGGCGCGGCGGCTGCGCAAGCTGCGCAGCGGGCGCGAGGCCATCTCCTTCCTCGAGGAGTTCTGGAAGCGCCGCGACCCCACCCCCGACGACCGCGCCAATCCCTTCGCCGAGCAGTTCCAGGAGCGGGTGGAGGCCGCCGACCACCTCTACCCCGAGGCCGGGACGCGCGGCTGCATGACCGACCGCGGCCGCGCCCTCATCCTGCTCGGGCCGCCGCCGGTGCTGCGCTACGAGCAGCAGGAGGTGCCGGCCTGGGAGCGCGGCCGCGAGGGGGACCGGCCGGTGCGCGACACCCGGCGGATCGTCGTCGAGAGCTGGGTCTACCCGCGGCCGGAGCTGGCGCCGGCGCTCGCCGGCCTGATCGACGACGAGCCGGAGGTCAAGGTCGTCTTCGTCGTCGAGCCGAAACGGGCCTACATGGTGGCCGGCGAGCGCTACCTCGAGCTGGCCGCCCGCGCCACGCTGCGGGATAGCATGCCGTAGCGCCGCAGCGGCGCCCTACACGCGGAGGCACGGATGCGCACGAAGACCCTGGCCCTGGCGGTGATCCTCGCGGCGACGGCCGCGGCCTGCCGCCCGGGCGGCGAGACGGTCGAGGAGCCGGCGGCGGCCGCGACCACGGAGCAGGAGACCCCCGGCATGGAGATCGCCCCCGACGTCGAGCAGCGCCTCGCCAAGCTCACCACGGTGCGCCTGGAGGCCGACCTCTCCGCCCTCTCGCCGGCGGACCGCCGGGTGCTCGACCTGCTGGTCGAGGCGTCGCGCGCGATGGACGAGATCTTCCTGCGCCAGGTCTGGGCCGGGAACCCCGAGCTGCGGCAGCGGCTCGAGGCCGCCCGGGGGCCGCGCATCCAGGCGGCGCGGCAGTACTTTGCCATCAACTTCGGCCCCTGGGACCGGCTGGCGGAGATGGAGCCCTTCATCGGCAGCACGCCCCACCCCGACGGTGCGGGCTACTACCCCGTAGACATGACGAAAGAGGAATTCGAGCGCTGGGTGGCGCAGCACCCCGACGATCGGGAGGCGTTCATCTCGACGACCACGGTGATCCGTCGCGAGGGGGACCGGCTGGTGGCCGTCCCCTACGCGCGCGAGTACGCCGCCTGGCTGGAGCCGGCCGCCCGGCTCCTCCGCCAGGCCGCCGAGGCGACCGACAACGCTTCGCTGAAGCGCTTCCTCACCCTGCGCGCCGACGCCTTCGCGAGCGACGACTACTACGCCTCCGACATGGCCTGGATGGACCTCGACGCCCCGGTCGAGGTGACGATCGGCCCGTACGAGACCTACGAGGACTCGCTCTTCGGCTACAAGGCGGCCTACGAGTCGTTCGTGACGGTGGCGCTGCCGGCCGAGTCGGCGGCGCTGACCCGCTACAAGGAGCGTCTCCCCTGGCTCGAAGGGAACCTGCCGCTCCCGGAGGAGCACAAGAACCGGACGCGCGGCAGCGAGAGCCCGATCCGCGTCGTCGACGAGGTCTTCACCGCCGGCGACACCCGCGCCGGCGTGCAGACGATCGCCTTCAACCTGCCCAACGACGAGCGGGTGCGCGAGGCCAAGGGCTCGAAGAAGGTGCTGCTGCGCAACATCATGCGCGCCAAGTACGACCGCATCCTGCTACCCATCGCCGAGCGCGTGCTCGCCCCCGAGCAGGTCGGCGACGTCACCTGGGACGCCTACTTCAACGAGGTCCTCCACCACGAGCTGTCGCACGGCCTGGGGCCGGGGACGATCACCGTCGGCGGCCGCAGGACCGAGGTGCGGCACGAGCTCAAGGACCTCTACGACACCCTCGAGGAGGCGAAGGCCGACGTCATGGGCGTCTACAACATCCTCGCCCTGATCGAGGAGGGCGAGATGCCCGCCGCCCTCCGCCGCGCGCTCGAGCCCACCTACGTCGCCGGCCTCTTCCGCTCCGCCCGCTTCGGCGTCGGCGAGGCGCACGGCCAGGGGGTGACGGCGCAGTTCAACTACCTGCAGGAGAAGGGCGCGCTGACGGTGGACGGCCAGGGGCGCTACCGCGCCGTCTCGGAGAAGTTCCCGGCGGCGGTGCGCGACCTGCTGCGCGACATGCTGCTGCTCCAGGCGACCGGCGACTACGCCGGCTCGCAGCGCTTCCTCGAGCGCTACGGCAAGGCGACGCCGGAGCTGCTGGCGGCGATCGGCCGACTCGGCGACGTGCCGGTCGACGTGCGGCCGGTCTACGCCTACGCGGAGGCGGCGGGCGCCGCGCGATAAGCGCCCACGATCCGCAGTCGGAGGACTTACTGTCGTGCGTCGTCGCCGCCTCGCTCCGCTCTTTGCCGGTCTCTTCCTGATCGCCGCGGCCGCGCCCGCCGCGGAGCCCGCGTCCGGCCTGGCGGTGCACGGGCGGGTGCTCGGCTCGGGCGGTGCGCCGCTCGCCGGCGCCAAGGTGGCGCTCTTCCCCTACGAGGGGGAGCGCGCGCGGGGCGAGCGGCTGCTGGCCGCGGCCGCCGAGGCCGATCCGAAGGCGCTCGTCTCCACGGCGACCGCCGCCGACGGCACCTTCACGCTCGCCGCGCGCGAGGCCGGCTTCTGGACGCTGCGCGCCGAGGCCGCCGGGCACCTGGCGCAGGAGCTGGACCTCTTGCCGCTGGTCGAGGAGCGCGAGCTCGAGGCGGTGGAGCTGGCGCGCGAGCGGCCGCTCGCGGTCGCGGTGGTCGGACCCGACGGCAAGCCGGTCGCCGGGGCCTGGGTGGCGGTGCAACCGAGCAACTTCCCGCGCTACCGCGGCGACGAGGCCTGGCGGCCGCCGCTGCGGCTCCTCCGCCAGACCGCGCCGGGGCCGGTCGCGGTGCCGCGCGGCGCGGCGGAGCGCCTCACCGTGCGCGCGTTCGCGCCCGGCTTCCACGAGGCCGAGCTGGAGGTTGCCGCGGCGCGCAAGAGCGCCACCCTCGCCCTCGCCGCCGCGGGACCGCCGGTGCCCATCGAGGTGCGCGACGCCGCCGGCCGGCCGGTCGGGGGCGCGCTCGTGGTCGGCGGCAAGGGGCGCTGGCCGCTCGGCACGACCGGCGGCAACGGCAAGCTTGTCGTCGCGCCGCCCGGCGCCGCGGGCGAGGAGGTGCACGCCCTGGCCGCCGGCGGGCGCCAAGCCTCGGCGCGCCTCCGCCCGCCTGAGGCGGTTGACCGGACGGCGTCCGCCGCCGCGGCCGCCGGGCGTCCGGCCGCGCTCCTCACTCTCGCCGACGCCGGCCCCCGCTCCGGCCGCGTGCTGGACGCCGACCGGCGCGAGCCGCTGGCCGGAGCGCTGGTCTGGATCGGAGAGGACCCCGACGGCGCCGCGCGCACCGACCGCACCGGCAGCTACCGCGTGGTGGCGACCGCGAGCACCTGGCGCGGGCTGGGCGCCGCCGCCCCGAGCTACTTGCCGGCCTGGGAAGAGGCGCCGAGCGGCGCTGGCGAGGAGCGCGGGCCGACCTTCGCGCTGCGGCCCGCGGTGCGCCTGCGCGGGCGCGTGGTGGACGCCGCCGCGAAGACGCCGCTCGCCGGGGTCGAGGTGCACGCCGCGCCCTCGCCCGAAGGGACGTTCACGATGCGCTGGTCCGACCCCCCGAGCGCGGTGGCGCGCACCGGCGCCGACGGCCGTTTCACGCTGCGCGGCCTCGCCGCGGGCACCGGCTACGAGCTCCACCTCACCCGCAGCGGCTACGCGCCGAAGACCGCCGAGGCAGCGCCGGTCGAGGCGGGCGCCGTGCCGCCGCCGCTCGAGCTGGCCCTCGACCGCGGCCGCCGCGGCGCCGGGCTGGTGGTGGACCAGAGCGAGCGCCCGGTCGCTGGCGCCGCCGTCACCCTGGAGTCGGCGCCGGCGCGCGGCGAGCGCCGGATGCGCTTCCCGGGAGACCCCGAGCCGCCGCGCTTCACAGCCGCGACCGATGCGCGCGGCCGCTTCGAGGTCCCCGGGCTCCCGGCCGGCCGCTACGACCTGACCGCCGAGGCCGCCGGCTTCGCGCCGCGCGAGGTGCCCGGGATCGAGGTCGCCGGCGGCGAAGGGGAGCAGGCTCTGGGAACGGTCATCCTGCGCCCGGGCACGGCGCTCGAGGGGCGGGTGATCGACGCGCGCGGCCAGCCGATCGCCGAGGCGGAGGTGTGGGTGACGGCCGCCGGCGCGAGGAGCCCTTTTCGAGGCCTCTTCCGCCGGGAAGAAGAGCCCGCAGCGCGCAGCAGCCTCGACGGCTGGTTCCGGGTGGCCGACCTGGCGCCGGGCCAGGCGGTGGACCTCCAGGTCGTGCGCCGCGGCTACGGCGGCGCGGAGGTCCCCGGCGTGGTACCGCCGGCCGAGCCGGTCACGGTGACGCTGCAGCACGCGGTGCGCGTCTCCGGCCGGGTGGTCGATCCCGACGCCAAGCCGGTCGCCGGCGCCGAGGTCTTCCTTATGGCCGAGCGGCAGCGCGGCGGCTACTCCGGCTCGAGCTTCGCCGGCCGCGCCACGAGCGACGACGAGGGGCGCTTCCTCTTCACCGACGTCGATCCCGGGACGCTGCGCGTCTCCGCCCGTGCCGTGGGACGCCAGGCGGCGGAGCTCACGGGCGTGCAGGCGGTGGCGGGCAAAGACGTCGCCGACTTGGAGCTGGTGCTGGCGCCGGGGGCGGCGGTCGAAGGGCGGGTCGTGGACGGCGAGGGCCGCCCGGTCGCCGGCGCGTTCGTGGAGCCGGTCGAGGAGCGCAGCGTGCGTAGCTTCCGCATCTCCGCCAATGCCACGGCCGACGGCGACGGCTGGTACGTGCTCGACGGCCTCCCCACCGGCCCGCGCTCGATCTCCGCCGAGGACGACCAGGGGCGCCGCGGCGTCGGCGAGCTCGACGTCCGTGCCGGGGAGAACCGCCTCGACATCCGGCTGACCGGCGGGGCGGAGGTGGCGGGGCGGGTGGTCGACGCCGAAGGAGCGCCGGTCGCCGGGGCGGAGGTGATGCTCCTCGCCGGCGACCGCGGCTGGACCCGCCGCCAGGCGACGACCGCCGGCGACGGCAGCTTCCGTTTCGAGGGGGTGGAGGACGGGGAGTACCGCGTGCGGGCGAGCAAGCAGGGCCACGCCACGGCCGAGTCGGAGCCGCTGCGCGTCGCCGGCGCGCCCGTCGGTGGGCTCGAGGTGCGCCTCCAGGCGGGCGGCGCGATCGTCGGCCGCGTGCTCGGCCTGGAGCCCGACGCGCTGGCGCGCGTCGAGGTCGGCGCCCACCGGGCGCAGGCGATGGACTACAAGTCGACCCGCGTCGACTACGAGGGGCGGTATCGCATCGCGGCCGTCGCGCCGGGGGAATGGCGCGTGTGGGCGGAGGTCCCGGGCACCGGCCGCCGCGCCGAGGGGCGCGTGACGCTGACCCCCGGCGCCTCCGAGGCGACCCTGGACCTCGACTTCGCCACCGGCTTGACCCTCTCGGGACGGGTGTTGCGCGGCGGCGCGCCGGTCTCCGGCGCCTACGTCTCGGCGCAAGGGTCGGACGTCGCCGATCGCGGCTCGGCGGAGACCGACCGCGACGGTCTCTTCCGCATCGGCGGTCTCGACGCCGGCAGCTACGACGTCTCGGTCCAGTCCGGCAGCGCCATCCTGCGCGAGAAGCTGGCGCTCGAGGCCGACCGCGAGGTGGTGCTCGAGCTGGCGGTGGCCGCGGTCGCGGGGCGGGTGGTGGACTCCTCCGACCGCGCGCCGATCGCCGGCGCGGCGGTGCGGCTGGAGCCGCCGGAGGGGGAAGAGCGGATCTGGGGGCTGGAGCTCAGCGGCGTGACGACCGACGCGCAGGGCCGCTTCCGCCTCCACGAGGTCGCGGCCGGGCGTTGGCGGCTGCGCGTCGAGCGCGAAGGCTACGCCGCGGGCAACCGCGAGCTGACGGTGCGCGAGGGGGTGGACGTCGAGGAGGTGGAGGTGGCGCTCGAGCCGACCGCCGGCCTCGTCCTCGAGGTCGTGCGTCAGACCGGCGGCGCGCCGTCGGACGTCATGCTCGCGGTCGTCGACGGCGCCGGCCGTACGGTCGCCAGCGGCTGGCACGAGACCGGCGCCGAGGGGCGGGTGCGCCTTCCCACGGTGCCCGCCGGCAGCTTCGAGGTGCTGGTGTCGGCCGAAGGGCTGGCGGTCGGCCGCGCCGCCGCGGTGGTGCCGGGGCCGCCGGTGCGGCTGGCGCTGGCGCCCGGGGCCGCGCTCGACCTGCGGGTGCCGGCGCTGGCCGGCGAGCCGGTGATGGCGAAGGTCACCGCGCGCGGCGCCGACGGCGCGCCCTTCCGCCAGCCCGGCTGGGGCGGAGCGGTGCAGAGCGACTGGAACATGGCGGCGGGGCGGTCGCGGTTGGACGGGCTGCCGGCCGGGGCGTGGACGATCGAGGCGCGGGCGCCGGACGGACGCGTCTGGAGCGGGACGGTGACCCTCGTCCCGGGGCAGACCGCGGAGCTGGTGCTGGAGTAGCGCCCGGCCGAGGTGCCGGGCGTTCTTGCCCGCTTACCTCTGCGCGCCGCCGATCCCCAGCAGCTCGACCTCGAAGACCAGGTCGGCGTCGGGCGGGATGACGTCGCCGGCGCCGCGCTTGCCGTAGCCGAGCGCCGAGGGGATGTTGAGGCGCCGCTTGCCGCCGCGCTTCATCCCCGCCACCCCCTCGTCCCACCCCTTGATCACCATCCCCGCGCCGAGGCGGAAGCGGAACGGCTCGTTGCGGTCGCGGCTGGAGTCGAACTTCTTGCCGTCGGTGAGCCAGCCGGTGTAGTGGACCTCGACGACGTCCCCGGCCTTCGCCGCCTCTCCCTCTCCCGGCGCGAGGTCGGTGTAGCGCAGCCCCGAGGGGAGGGTCACCTCTTTCGGCGGCTCCTTGGCCTGCTCTTGCGTCGGCACGGGCTTCTCCTCCTTCCCGGTCGTGCCCTGGGCGTTGCCGGCGGCTGCCAACAGGAGAGCGCAGGCGAACGCGCAGGCGGTCTGGCGGATCATGGCGGCTCCTTCTCCGCGGAGGTCGCGTGGGGCGGTGAGGGGCGGGATTCTACGCCAGGAGCCCGCCGCGCTGGGCGCGCGCCGGACTACGCTCCTGGCTCTTGATTGGAGCCCGGCGCGAAAGCCTTCGCGCCTAGGTGCACCACCCGCCCCCCCTTGACGACGGCCGCCACCGGGTTGACCCCGAAGTGGTAGGCGAGGTGGAGGAGGTTGGGGGCGTCGAGCAGGAGAAGGTCGGCGCGTTTGCCCGGCTCGATCGAGCCGATCTCGGCGCCCAGGCCGAGCGCGCAGGCGGCGTTCAAGGTCGCCGCGGTGAGCGCCTCCTCGACGCTGAGCCCCAGCTCGAAGACGGCGAGGGTCACGACCATCGGCATCGACTCGGTGTGCGAGGAGCCGGGGTTGCAGTCGGTGGCGAGGGCGACCGGGACTCCGGCCTCGAGCAGGCGCCGCGCCGGCGCCCAGCGGTGCTTCATGAGGAAGAAGCTGGTGCCCGGCAGGAGCACGGCGGTGACGCCGGCGGCGGCCAGGGCCTCAACACCGCGCGGCGAGACGGCGATCAAGTGGTCGGCCGAGAGGGCCTTGAGCTCGGCGGCGAGCAGGGCGCCGCCGGAGTCCTCGAACTCGTCGGCGTGGAGGCGGGGCGCGAGCCCGTGGCGGACGCCGGCCTCGAGCACCCGCCGCGACTCTTGCGGCGAGAAGATGCCGCGCTCGCAGAAGACGTCGCAGAAGCGGGCGAGGCCTTCGGCCGCCGCGGCGGGCACGATCTCCTCGCAGATGAGGTCGAGGTAGCGGGCGCGGCCGCCAGGGTTGCGGTGCTCGGGCGGCACCTCGTGCGCGGCGAGGAGGGTGGGCAGGACCTCCACCGGGTGCGCCGCGGCGGCGCGGCGCAGGGCGCGGAGCTGCTTGAGCTCGTCCTCGCGCGACAGGCCGTAGCCGCTCTTCGCCTCGGCGGTCGTGGTGCCGTGGACGAGCATGCGGTCGAGGCGGCGCCGGGCGCCGGCCGCAAGCTCCTCCTCGCTCGCCCGGCGGGTGGCGGCGACAGTCGAGAGGATGCCGCCGCCGGCGGCGGCGATCTCCTGGTAGGTCTTGCCGGCCAGCCGCTGCGCGAACTCCTCCTCGCGGCTGCCGGCCCAGGGGAGGTGGGTGTGGGGATCGACGAAGCCCGGGACGAGCGTGCCGCCGCGGCCGTCCAGCCGCTCGGCCTCGGGCAGCGGCCCGTAGACCCGCTCGCGCTCCTCGCGCGCCCCGAGGAAGGCGATCCACCCGTCGCGGCAGAGCACCTCCGCCCCTCGGAGCCGCCGCACCCTCCCCTGCTCCACCCCCCGCCGCGGCCCCGCCCCCTCCGGCGTCGCCACCTCGGCGAGGTTCTCGATCAGGAGGTCGGCGCTCATGCGACGGGCAGCCCGGCGCGGGCGCGGCCGAGGGTGCGGGCTTCGGTCCGGGCCCAGGCTTCGACCTCTTCCCAGGCGAGCGGGGCGACGAGGGTGGGCATGGGCTCGCCTTGGACTTGGGAGAGGTCGGCGAGGCCTTTGAGGGCCTGGAGGGGGAAGTCGCGGACGTGGCCGAACTTGTCTTCGGCGCGGGCGAGGAGGTCGGCCAAGGGGAGCGTGCGGCAGAGGAGGTAGAGGTCGACGAAGTCGCGGCGGGTGCCGCGGCTGATGATCGCGGCGAGCTTCATCAGGCCGAGGTCTACGGCGGAGACGACGGCCACGCCGTCCAGGTCCGCGAATGGGTCGACGAGCGGGTACGGGTAGTAGAAGAATCGCAGCCCGGTTTCGGCAAGGCGCGCGAAGAGGTAGCCGTCGCGCGCCGTCTCGACCTCGGTCGCCGGCGCCATCTCGAGCAGGTCGGCGAGCAGGTCGCGGCGCTCGGGTGGGGTGAGGCGGTTGGCGTTGCTCATCAGGTCGAGGTCGCGGACGGCGCGATGGCCGGTGTAGAGAGCCAGCGCCGCCGAGCCGGCGAGGTAGAAGTCCTCGGTCCATGGCCGGCCGCCAAGGCGCGCCAGGAGCTCGCGGGCGGCTGGATCGAGCGATTCGAGATAGCAGGGGCTCAGAGCGGCCACAAGTCGCATGCTACCGGCGCGGACGCTTCCTTACCCAGCACGACTTCCCAGAACGCCCGGCTGCGCGCCGAGAGCTGCCGTCCACCCCGCTCGGCGACCCAGGCGGCAAGCCGCTCTTCCGGAAAGACCGCCGTCAACCAGGCGAGATCGGCGGTGTCGCCGTCTTCCAGCAGCCGGGCGACGAGCAGCGCCGGCGCGCGCTCCGGCGTCAGGTCTGCTTCGTCGTAGTGGGGGAACAGCCGGCGGGCGCCGGCCGGCAGCGGGCGCGGGCTCACGCCTCCTTCTTGCGCCGCGGCATCGTGCGGACGATGGCGGTCGAACGCTCGTCCTCCATCTCGTCGTCGAGGATGCTCTGGAAGAGGTCGAGGCTGTTCTTGAACTTGAGCTGCAGCTCGCGCCGCATGGTGCGCAGCTCCTGGATCTTGCCCTCGAAGCGGGTGGTCTGCTCGACCGCCTGCTGCACCACCTTGTCGGCGGTCAGCTCGGCCTCCTTGACCAGCAGCTCGGCCTCGCGGCGGGCGGCGGCGGTGATCTCCTCGGAGACCTTCTGCGCCCGCAGCAGGGTCTGCTGCAGCTGGTGCTCGCGCTCGTCGGCGTCGTCGAGGCGCTGGCGGAAGTAGCGGTTCTCCCGCTCCAGCCGGTCCACCTGCGAGAGCCGGGTGGCAAGCTCCTCGGCCACTAGGGCGAGGAAGTCCTCGACCTCGCGCGGGTCGTAGCCTCGCACCTTCTGCGGAAAGCGGGCCTTCTGGACGTCGAGCGGCGTCAGCGACATCGGCACCTCTCCTGCACTGCGACCGAAAGAAGAATGCTCATCTTAGCATCCGTCGGCCGCGAGCCTTGGCGGAGCGTTGGCGCGTCAGCCCTCGCGGATCCACTCGGCCATCCACCCCTGGTTCTCGATCGAGATGGCCTCCTCGCAGCTGCGGACGAGGCGAGCCACCTCGTCCGGTGGCACGGGGCCCGCTTGCGCCCGCTCGCGCCAGGCGTCGCGCAGCGCTTCCAGCCGGCGGGCGGTCGTGCGGTAGCTGATGATGAGGTGGGTGTAGCGCGCGGCCTCGGCTTCCGCGACCAGCGCGCCGGCCACCGTCGTCAGCACCGCGACCCAGGCCGCAGTCCGCGCCGCACCGACGACCGGGGAGAGGGCCCCGATCGCGGCGCCGGTGAGGAGGACCGCGAACTCGGCGCGGCGCGTCCAGGCGAGGCGGCGAGCCAGCGCCGCCGCGCGCGGCCGATAGAAGCCGTCGATCTGGCCGCTCACGCGGACCTCGATGTACCGCTCGACGTCCATCGGTCCGGGAGGCTCTCTCTCGGGCACGCCGATCAGGGCCGCCTGGGGCTCGAGGTCCTTGACCTTGCCGAGGATCCGGTCGACGACCTGTCCGAGCGGCTCGGCGGCCGCCCCCATCACGTGCAGGAAGACGGCCTCCTTCAGCCCTTCCGACGCCGACCGCGCCCGGACCCAGTCGCGAACGCGGTCCACGCCGAGCTTGCGCACGCGAATGAAGGCGGCGGCGGCAAGCGCCGCGGCGCCGGCCGCGCTCAGGATCGTCGCGGCGCCGGCGGGCGCACCGCCGATCGAGCTCGCCTGCGCGGCCGCCGTCTCGAGGAGCGCGCCGGCGATCATCAGGCCCAACGTCCAGCGGCGCGAGCGCGCCAGCCCGCGCTTGAGGCGATTGGCCAGGGCCGACCAGACGGCTTGCTGCCTCCAGGCCGAGCGGACCGCGGAATCGGTCATCGTCTGAAGGTCTGCAGCAGCGCCGGCAGCCGCTCCCGGCCGCCTTCAACGTTCGCGGCGAGACGGGTGAGGCCCTCGGTGATCGTCGAGAGAGTATCGGCGTGAGGCTTTCCGTCGCAGATCGCCCGGAGATGAGCGACCGCCGCCGCGTCGTCGCCGCAAACGAAGGCGGCGTTGGCGAGCGAAGCGTGGGTCCAGACGTTCTCCTCGCCGAGCTCCTCGATGATCTGAACCACGCGCTCGAAGGCGGCCTTCGCTCCCGGTTGGTCGCGGGCCTCGAGGCGGGCCTCGCCCAGGAGGTTGGCCAGGTAGTGGGAATCCGGGTTCTCGTCGAGCGCCGCCGCGAAGATCTCCACCGCCTTCTGCGGGTTCTTGCCTTCGCGGTACCAGCGGCCCTGCAGGGCCGCGCACTCGACGTTGTGGACGAAAGCCTTCGGGTCGAGCTCCGCGATGGCTTCGAGTACGGCCCTTGCCTCGTCGCGCTGCTTGTTCTCCAGATACGCCTTGCCGAGGGTGCGGAGGACGTAGATGTCGCGGGGGGCGAGCCGCCGCGCCAGCTCGAGTTGCTGGACCGCCTCCGGGTACTTCTTGGCCTTGAGGTAGAGGCTGGCCAGCTTGGAGTGGAGGCGGAGGTCCAGCGGCTGCGGCCGATCCGCCTGGTCGCGGCCGAAGGCGATGTCGAGCCACTGGTGGAGGTGCTCCACCTCTGAAGCTCTGTTCTGTTGCAGCAGGTCGTCGAGGCGATGGCGCCACTCCTCGACGACGTTGGTGTCCGCCAGCATCGGGGCGAGCTTCAGGCTCGTCTCGACCTCCTGAATGTGTTTGGCGACGGTCTGCTCTAGCCGCATCGACGCCGTGATGAATTTGTCTGCTCCCAGGCTGTCCTTGTACTGGGCGAGGATCCCTTTGAAGAAGGTCATGACGTCGCCGGGGTCGTCGCCGCGCCGGAGCTGGATCTGAGAGTCGCGGATCGGCGACGGCAGGTCGTCGGTCCGCACGCGGTAGAGGAGCGGCCGCACCTTGCGCAGGCCCTCTTGCCCAGAGGCGACGGCCGCGCCGTACACCGCGCCCGCCTCCCACGGGATCCAGGGTTTCTGGACCGAGGCGGGGGTGATGAGGACCAGGGAGAAGTCGCACTCCTTGACCTTGTCGACGATCCACTGGAACCAGTTCTCGCCGTGCCCGATGCCCCCGCGCAGCTCCTTGCTGGTCGAGAAGTAAACCGCCGCGTCCTCGCCGAGCAGCGCTTTGAGGGCCCGATCGAGCGCTTCCGCGATGCTGGTGTCCCGGTGCGTGAGGCTGATGAAGATCGAAGGGGTCATGACCTGGTCCTCGCTCGCAGTTCGCCGGCGCCTACCGGGGATCGAACGCCGACGGCAAGTGTCCCGGCTCGACCTGTCGGGCGGCGGCCTGCGCTCCCATGGCCGCCAGCGCGGACATCCCGGCCGGGCGGTCCATCCGGGACAGCAGGTCCAGCTCCTCCTGGGAGCGGTCGAGGCCCAGCTCGCTCTTCAGCCAGGCGCTCTCGAGCCTGACGTTGTAGCGCCTGTAGGTGAGGAGGCGGCGTCCGCCCAGCGCTTCGTTCCCGAGGTCGCCGATCTGGCCGTCGATGCGTCGCGCCGTGGGACCGTCGGACAGCCACTGCATCAGCGTCTCGACCTCGTCGTTGCAGTCGGCCATGAGCGAAAGCAGCGACGAGAACGCGAACCTGCCCGCCGTGGCGGCGAACCCCCGCGCCCGACCCCGACCCCGCCGCGGCAGCCCGGTGCCGACGGAGACGAGCAGCAGCTCGTCCTCGCCCGCGCTCCAGTTGAAGGCGAAGCCTCGGAGAAGAGCGACTTTCAGGAGCTGCAAGGACGGGTTGTTGGCGGTCGAGACGCCGCCGTCCACGAACTGGCCGTGGTCGACGGTCGGCTGCCCGCTCGCCGGGTCGAGGGCGGAGCCGACGACGAGGTCCTCCGGGCGGAAGTAGTGCGGCGCCGCGGTGCTCGCGCGGACGAGCTGCCAGAGGAGCATGTTGGCGTTGCCGATCCGGCGCTTCCCGAGCTGGGGAGCGAAATACGGATCCTTCGGGTGGTTCGTGAGCGGCCACGGCTTCCCGGTGTCCATCCGCTTGGTCATGATCATCAGGCCGGTCTTGAGGTCCGGGGAGCCCAGCTTCGTCCCTTCGCCGAATACCCCCTTCAGGGCCACCTTGAGGGTCTCGTGACCGAACTTGGGCACGATGGCGCCGAGGCGGAAGAACGGCTTCTTGAAGATGCGGGCCGCCAGCTCGTCGTACTCCTTCTTGAGCCTTGCGACGTCGAGGCCCAACGCCAGGCCGGCCGCGATGATCGCGCCGGTCGAGGTGCCGCCGATCAGGTCGAAGTAATCGGACAGCACGAGGCCTGGACGGCCCAGCCGCTGGCGCAGGATGCCCTCGATGCGCTCGAGGTACTGGAGAGACAGGGTGCCGCGCACGCCGCCGCCGTCGAGCGCCAGGATCCGCTTGGGGCGATTCCCCGGGTCCAGATGCCATGACAGCGTCGGCCCAGGCGGGCCGGCGGAAGGCAGCTCCATCGAATCGCTCCAGTGCTTGCTTGCTAGGAGTATATCCGCCGCGGCCCGAAGAGCGCGGTGCCGACGCGCACGTGCGTCGCCCCCTCCTCGACCGCGACCTCGAAGTCGTCGCTCATCCCCATCGACAGCCACCCCGGCCAGCCGCGCCACTCGGGGCGGGCGGCGAGCTCGTCGCGGAGGGCGCGCAGCCGGCGGAACCAGGGGCGGGACGCCTCGGGATCGCCGCCGAGCGGCGGCACGGCCATGAGACCCACAACGCGCAGGCGCGGGAGCGCGGTGAGCGGCGCCGCCGCGGCGGCGAGACCATCCGCCAGGAAGCCGTGCTTGCTCGCCTCGCCGGCGAGGTTCACTTCCAGGAAGACCGGCAGATCGACGCCTCGCGCCGCCGCCTCGCGCGCCAGCGCCTCCGCGATCTTCGGCCGGTCCACCGAGTGGACGGCGGCGAAGAGGTCGAGCGCGCGCCGCACCTTGTTGGTCTGGAGGGGGCCGATCAGGTGCCATTCGATCTCCGCCGGCAGCTCCGGCGCCTTCGCCGCCGCCTCCTGCACCCGGTTCTCGCCGAAGAGGCGCAGCCCCGCCTCCCAGGCCTCACGCAGCGCCGCGACCGGCTGGCCCTTGCTGGCGCCGAGGAGGCGCACTTCCTCCGGGCGCCGACCGGCGCGCGCGCAGGCCTCGGCGATGCGCCGCTCGATCCGCCGCAGGCGGTCGCCGACGCTCTCGTCGCTCATTTTGGGTCAGCCTTCGGCGGCCTCGAGGTAGAGGATCCGCTTGCAGGCGTCGCACTGGATGAGGGTGCCGCTGTTGCGGATCTCGACGACGATCTGCGGCCGCACGTGGTAGTTGCAGGCGCCGCAGTGCCACTCCTGCGGGCCGCGCGGGCCGCGCTGGATCCGGCGCACCGGGGCGAGCGCGCCGCCGCCGTGGCGCTCGCGGATGCGGTCGAACTGCCCCACGACCGACCGCGGCAGCCGCCCGCGCAGGTCGTCGATCTGCGCGCTCAGCTCGGCCACCTGGCTCGCCACGCCCGGCTTCTCGGCCTCCCAGCGCGCCAGCTCCTCGCGGTAGCGGCCCTCGAGATCGGCGAAGGATTCGCGGCGGGCGGCGAGGTCGGCCTGCGCCTTCTCGTGCCGGTCGAGGGCGGCGAGGCCCTGCTCCTCGTGCTGCGCGATCTGCGCCTTGACGGTGTCGATCTCCTGCAGGAGAGCGCCGTACTCGCGCTGGGTGGTGACGGCGTTGATCTGCTGCTGGTAGCGCTTGAGCTTGATCTGGGCGTCGGCCACCGCCCCCTCGGCGGTCCGCCGGTCGTGCGCCGCCGCCGCCGCCACGGCGTCGAGCGCCGCGATCTCGGCCTGGGCGGCGGCGTGCTGGTCGTGCAGCTCGCGCATCCAGTCCGGGATGCCGTGGAGCCGGTGGTCGGCCTCCCGCAGCCGCTCGACGGCCCGTTGCAGCTCCACGACGGTCTCTAGTACGTGCGCCATCGAAAGGATCGAGAACCCTCCACGCCACGCGACTGCTAGTGGGTCCACCTGGATTCGAACCAGGGACCTGCCGGTTATGAGCCGGACGCTCTCACCGCTGAGCTATGGACCCGGGGCGCCCCCACGCGGGACCTGGCAGTATATCGAACCTCCTCCGCCGGCGTCAGCTCCTCGGGGGCGGCGCGGCGGAAGGCCCGCGCCAGCGCGGCGGCCAGGGCGGCGCGCCGCGCCGGATCGTCCACCGGGCGGGTGCCGCGCACTCCCTTCCAGCGCTCCAGGACGAGCTCAGGCTCGCCGGCGCCGGCGAGCGGCGGGGTGGCGTCGAAGGCGGTGCGCAGCCGCTGGAACAGCCGGCGCGCCTGCCGTCCGTTGCCGCGCCCGGCGAGGCTGGCGAGACGGGTCGGGTAGTAGCCCGGCTCGGCCGGCGCGAAGCGCGAGCGCCAGCGGAGCTGCAGGTCCCCCTCGACGAGCGAGACCTCGTTCGTCCCGTTCGCCAGGTAGAGCTCGGAGAGGACCGCCGGCGCCGCCGGCCGGAAGAGGCTCGGCGCCGTCGCCGGCAGCGCCCGCCCCCCCGCCGCTTCGACCAGCGTCGCCCAGAGCCGCACCGTCCCCACCCGCTGCGCCCGGGGCGGCGCCAGCCGGCGGCCGAAGCCGCGCGGCAGCTTCACCAGGAGCGGCACCTCGATCTGCTCCCGGCCCAGGTTGCCGCCGTGGCCGGCCTGCCCGTGCTCGCCGAAGGCCTCGCCGTGGCCGGCGGTGACGGCGAGGAGCGTCCGGTCCCACTGCCCGCTGCGCTCGAGCGCGGCGAGGAGGCGCCCCAGCCGCTCGTCCGCCGCGGCGACGTTGAGCCGGTACATCGCCCAGAGGAGGCGCCGCTCCGCCGCCGGCAGCGGCCGCGCCGGATCGAACCACCGCTCGATGCGCATCTCCCCCACCCGCGGCGGCAGCCCGGGCGGGGCGTCGGGCACGCGACCCAACAGATCGTCGCGCCGCAGGTAGGGGGCCTCCGGCTCGCGGACGTGCAGCCAGACGAGCTCCCGTCCGGCGAGGCGCTCCAGCCGCGCCTCCGCCTTGCGCCCGCCCGCCAGCTCGTGGAAGCGGTCGAACCCCTGCTCGTAGCCGAAGCGCGGCGACAGCCAGTGCCCGTCGCGGTAGGCCAGCGTGCGCCAGCCGGCCCGCCGCAGCGCCTCGGCCAGGGTCGTCAGCTCGGGGGAGAGGACGGCGCTGCCGACGTGGAGGGCGCCGTGCTGCCAGGGCTGGAGGCCGGTGGCGAGCGAGGCGTGCGCCGGCACCCCCCAGCTCGACGGCGCGACCCCCCGGCCCACCCAGTCGCTGCGCCGCGCCAGGGCGTCGAGGTGCGGGGTGAGCCCCGGCGGACCGCCGAGCGCGCCCACGACGTCGGCGCGCAGGGCGTCGAAGGTGACGAGGACGATGGGGCCGTCGTGGACCGGCGGCGGCTCGGGGCGGGGGGCGCAGCCGGCGGCGGCCGCGAGGGCCGCCGCGAGCAGCGTGGGAAGGAAAGCGCTCCTAACCAGAAGCCTCCGGATAGAGCTGCCGGTAGCTGTCGGAGAGCACCAGGATGCGCTTGACGTAGGTCTTCGACTCCTCGAGGTCGAGCGCTTCGAGGAAGTGGTCGAGCTCGCGCTCGCCCGACTCGCGCCAGAGCCGCTTGATGCGGTAGGGGCCGCCGTTGTAGCCGGCCAGCGCCAGCTCGACGTTGCCGTCGAACATCGACAGCACCTGGCGGAAGTAGGTGGTGCCGAGCTGGACGTTGTAGGCCGGCTCGCCGAGCCGCTCGTACGAGTAGCCGAGGCCGAGGCGGCCGGCCAGCTCGCGGGCGGTAGCCGGCATGAGCTGCATCAGGCCGCGGGCGCCGGCGCGCGAGACGGCGGTGCGGTCGAAGGCGCTCTCCTGGCGGACGATGCCGTAGACCAGCGGCACCGACAGGTCGTTGGCGCGCGCCCAGCTCCGCACCGCCTCCTGGTAGTCGAGCGGGTAGTAGAGGCGGCGGGCGGCGTCCGGCAGCGCGGCCTGGTGCGCGCCGCCGAGGGCCGGGAAGGCCTTCGAGATCACCTGGATGCTGCTCCGCCGCTGCCCCTTGTTGGCGAGCACCAGCGCCTCGGTGGCGAGGACGGCGCGCGGCTGCGCCCGCTCGCGCACGAGGTTGAGCTCGGTGAGCGCCAGGTCGTCGAACCCGAGGTCGGTGAGCAAGCGGGCGCGGCGCAGCAGCGGCTCCTCGGGCCAGGGCTCGACGGCGGCCGCCGCCAGCGCGGCGCGCACCGGGATGGCGCGGCGCACCCGCGCCAGGGCGTTCTTGCGGTAGAAGTCGGTGGTGTCGGCCGCCGCCAGCTCGGCGTAGATCTGCGTCGCCCGCTCCCCTTCGCCGAGCGCCTCGAAGGCGCGGGCCGCCCAGTAGCGGCCGCGGCGCGCCGCCGAATTCTCCGGGTAGAGGACGGCGAGCTCGGTCCAGGTGCCGATGGCGCCGGTGTAGTTGTCGCGGCGGTACTCGCGCCAGCCGAGCTCCCAGAGGTCGCTCGCGCCGGTCGTGTCGGTGGGGTCGAGCAGGCGCAGCCGGCGCAGGGCGTCGAGCGCCGGCTCGATCCCTTCGTCGGCCGTCAGGTCGTCGTAGAGGGTGCGCAGCGCCGCGACCGACCGTTCGCGGTTGACCCCGAGCTGCACGACGCGCTCGAGCTGGCCGCGGGCCTGCCGGCGCAGCAGCGCCCGCTCGTCCGGCGGCAGGTTGGCGCGGCCGCGGCGGGCGGTGGCGGCGTCGAGACCGGCGCGGGCGCGCGCCCATTCGAGCTCCACCCGCTCGAGCGAGCCCGCCGGGCGCCAGAGGGCGAGGAGGTCCACCGCCTCGGCGCCGCGCCGGGCGGCGATCAGCACCTCGGCGCGGGCCAGGGCCCAGGCGAGGTCGCGGTCGCGCGCCGCGGCGGCGTCGAGGGTCGCGAGCGCGCTGTCGGCGAGACCCAGGGCGAGGAGCGAGGCGGCACGCCGCTGCAGCTCCTCGGGGGACAGGAACCGCTCCCAGGCGAGGGTGCCGTCGGGCTGCCGGAAGAGCTCCACCACCCGCAGCTCCGCCGCCTTCTCCGGCGCTTCGGACAGCAGGCGCCGCGCCGCCCTCTCCTGCACCTCGCGGTCGGCGAGCGCGCCGCCGATCGTCCAGGCCAGGGCCTCGAGCCGGGTGGCGGAGTCGCCGGCCGTCGCCTCGCGGCGGCCGCTCTCGACCAGGTCGAGGGCGCGCCGCGAGTCGCCGCGCTCCCAGGCCAGCTCGGCGGCCTTGACCCGCGCCGGCGCGCGCAGCGGCGACGCCGGGTAGTCGGAGAGGAGCTTGGCGAGGGCGGCCTGCGCCACCAGCACGTGGCCGCGGGCGCCGGCGCTGTCGGCCAGGATGTAGAGCCGCCAGTCCTCGAGCGGGCTGCCCGGGTGGACGGCGGCGTAGAGGCGCTCCTCGGCGGCGGCCACGTCCTCGCAGGCGTGGGCCTGGAGGCCGGTCACCAGCCGCGCGAAGGCGGCGTCGGCGTCCTTGCCCTGGGCGAGCGGCGCGAGCAGCTCGTGGGCCTTGGCGCACTCCCGGGCGCGCAGCGCCGCGGCGGCCTGCGCGTAGCGGCCGGCGGCCGGGTCGGCGCGCAAGGCGCCGGCGGGCGCCGCCGGCTCAGGCGGGCGGCTGGCCGCGCCCAGCAGCAGGGGAACGAGGATCGGGATGGCGAGGGGGAGGAGCTTCCGGCGTACGACGACACGGCTCACGGCAACATCAACTCCTTGCTGCAGACGTCGATTCCCGAATTCCGACCGTGGTCAGATCCCCAGCGCCCGCGAGTCGCCCGCGGCCAGGATGCGCACCAGCTCCTGGTAGAAGTAATCGGTCGAGTTGAGGATCCTCTGGTCCACCCGCTCCTCGTAGAGCTGGCGCGAGCGGTCGATGTCGTCCTTGAGCCGCTCGTAGAGGTCGCGGTTGCGCCGCCCCTCCTCGACCTGCTCCTCGTTGTAGAGCTTGATCTCCGAGACCAGCAGCCGTGCCAGCCGCCGCGCCTCCTCGTGCTCGTCCACCCCGGCCGTCGGGATCCGGGCGGTGGCGAACGCCCAACCCGGGCCCTGGACGTCCTGCGGCGGCTGCACCTCGCCGCCGAAGGCCGCGATGCGGACGGTCTGGGCCGGGCTCGGCGGCGGCGGCGCGGCGGCCGGCCCGCCGTAGGGCGAGGGGACCGGCTCGGTCACCGGGGTGCGCAGCATCACCGTCTCCTGGCTCTGGGCCGCGGGCGCCTCGGTCTCCTGCGCGCCGAGCGGCTCTGGGGCCGCTTCCGCAGCCGTCGCGGCGGGCTCGACCGGCTCGGCGGCCGGCGGCTCGGCAGCCGGCTCCCGGTAGCGCGGGAGCTGCCAGCCGGCGGTGGGGGCCGAGCGCCAGCTCTCGACGGTCGTCTCGGGCGGTTCGGGCGCCGGCTCCGGTGCCGGGGGCTCGGCGACCGCGGCCAGCCTCTCGTCCTCCAGCCGCCAGGAGCCGGCCTCAGTGTCCTCGAGCGGGGAGCCGGAGATGGCGGCCGTGTCGTCGAGCGACGGCGTCATGCCGGCCGTCTCGTCCTCCTCGAGCGACTCCCCCCAGACCGGGGCCGCCTCCGCGGCGGCGCTGGGCGGCGGCACGACCGCCCAGGGCGCCGTCTCGGCGGCCGCCTCGGGGGTCTCGCGCGCCGCCTCGGCCTGCCAGGCGCCGGTCTCGGCCGCCACCACCGCGGCCTCGGTCGAGGCGATGGCCGGCTCGTCTTCCCAACGCTCCTCGCCCCAGGGCGCCTCGCCGGCGGGCGCTGCCGCGCCCGGTTCCGGCGCGGTCTCGGGCACGGCCGGCTCCGCCTCGGCGGCGATCATCCCCTCGACCGCCGGCGGCGCTTCCGGCGCGGCCGCGGGCTCGCCGGCCGCGGCCGGGGGCTCCGCCGCCGCTTCCTCGACCGGCGCGGCCTCGGGCGGCGCCTCGACCACGGCGAGGCGCAGCGTCGCCGTCGAGCCGCGCTCGCGGAAGGGGAGGGACTCGATGGCCTGCGCCGCCGCGTAGACCAGCGCCTGCAGCGGCTCGAGCAGCAGCTCGTCGCCGCCGGTGCGGTCGGCGTAGAGGGCCGCCGCGACGCGGTCGCGCAAGACGAGCGGCACCAGCACGCCGTCGCGCGGCAGCTCGCTCTCGAGCCGGCTGCACAGCTCGGCGCACTGCGGCGCGGAGAGCGGCACCGTGCCGCCGCCGCCGGCGAGGGTGGCCCAGGGGCCGCCTTCGGGCAGCGGCAGGCCGAGGGCGCGCACCGCCGCCTCGTCGCCGAAGCCGCGGCCGCCCCAGCCGCGCAGCTCGCCGGCGCGGGTCAAGAGGAGAAGGGAGCGCGAGGCGTAGCGGCCTGCCGCCTCGAGGAGCGCCGCGAGGACGTCGGCCTGCGAGCGGGCGTGATCGAGCGCGGCGAGACCGTCGCGCAGCTCGGCGAAGGCGGCGCGGCGGGCGGTCTCGGCCTCCTGCGCGGCGATCGGCGCCAGCTCGGAGAGGCTGAGCAGCTCGTCCGGCAGGGTGGGCTCGCGCTCTTCGAGGTGGACCAGCAGGTCCTCGTGCGAGCGGCGGAGCCGCTCCGCCAGCTCGTCGCGCAGCTCGGTGAAGGCGCGCGCGACCGTGCTGCGGATCTCGCGGTCCAGCTCCTCGACTCTCTCGCTAAACGGCATCGTCCGGCTCCCGCGCCTGGGGTGGAGAAAGAGGAGATTATTCGGGAGGGGGGAGCGGTTGTCCAGTCTTCGACCGCCGTGCTACCTTCGCCGCCGCGCGCGTTGCAGGAGGTCGCAGGATGCGCAGAGGTGTTTCGAGAGCATTGCGCGCGGGCGCGCTGGCGGTCCTCCTCGCCGCGGGATGCGCGCGGGGACCCGAAGAGACCGAGGCGAGCGCGCTCGCCGCCGCCCGCGAGGCCGAGTGGCGCTGGATCACCGCCACCAAGCAGGACCTGGACGCCCAGCGCGCGCGGCTGGCCGAAAGCAAAGCCAAGGACCCGGGCGTCCTCGCGGCGCAGATCGACCTCGCCGCCCAGGAGCTCGACCGCCGCCTCGCCGACTTCATCAACTCCGACCCGCCGCGCCAGGGCGAGCCGCTCACGGCGCGCCAGCGCCAGGCGCTCCGCCTGCGCAGCGACGAGGACATCCGCGTCGCCCGCGAGTACATCGAGGAGGGGGGGACTACCGGCGGGCGCTCGAGATCCTGCGCGGCGCCCTGCTCGTGGACCCGGGCAACCCGCGCCTGGCGGCCGAGGTGAAGCGGATCGAGCGCGGCCGCTTCATGACCCGCGCCCGCTTCGACCAGGTCAAGGCCGGGATGAGCGGCGAGCAGGTGCGCGACCTCCTCGGCGCCCCCAACCCGCACAACGTCCGCGAGTACGCCGGCAAGGGGGCGAGCCGCGGGGTGGTCGCCTGGTTCTACCCCAAGGACGCCGCCGGCTCGGCCGCCGCGGTCTGGTTCGCCAAGTCCGCCGATCCGCCGCCGGCCCCGGCGCTCAAGGTCTACCAGCTCGACTTCGAGGCCGTCCAGGCGAAGCCCCAAGGACAGCCCGTCGCCCCCGCCCGGCCGGCCCCGGCCCCGCGCCGCTCCCGCGCCGCGGCCACCAGCTAAGCCCCCAGGCTCCCAGGACCCTCCGGCGACACCACGGGATTTATCTTTTGCACCACGAAATAGATCTCCGGGCGCCGGAGATGTATCTCCAAGCGCCGGAGATAGATCTCCCGGGCCCCGAGATAGATCTCCAACCGTCCGGGATCTATCCCGAGGACCCGGAAATGTATCTCCAACCTCCGGAGATCTATCTCCCGGGCCTGGAGATAGATCTCCAGCCGTCCGGGATTTATCCCGAGGACCCGGAGATAGATCTCCCACGGCTTGACGCCCCCCCTGCCCCCGGGCCACAATCCGCGGTTACCGCCGGGCATGGCCCCCCGGACAGATGACACCCCAAGGCCCCAGAGAAGAGAGGTGATCAGCGAATGCCGGTAGTGCACGTGCGCGAAGAGGAGAGCTTCGAGAACGCGCTGCGTCGCTTCAAGCGCAAGGTCGAGAAGTCCGGGATCCTGACCGAGCTGCGCAAGCGCCAGCACTTCGAGAAGCCTTCCGTCAAGCGCAAGCGGAAGACCGTACAGGCCCGCAAGAAGGCGTTGCGTAAGCTCGCGGAGGAGCGCCGCCAGGGTCTGGCCTGACCTAGGCCCCACAGACGAGCCGCAACACGACGGGAGCGGGGTCACGCCCGCTCCCGTTCGCTTTTTCAGGCGATGTCCTCCGAGACCCCCGTCCTCTCCACCGCCACCGCCCAGGCGCTCGAGCTGCCGGCGCTCCTCGCCGTCGTGGCGCGGCTGGCGGCGAGCGACCTCGGGCGCGAGCGCGTCCTGGCGCTCGCCCCGCACACCTCCGAGCCGGCGCTCGCCGCCCACCGCCGCCGCTTCGAGGAGGTCGAGCGCCTCCTCGCCGAGCGGCCGCTGGTCCCCGACTTCGAGGCGCCGCTCGGCGAGCTGCTCGAACGGCTCGCCACCGGCCGGCCGCCGGTCGCCGGCGGCGACCTCGTCCGCCTCGCCGACCTGCTGCGCGCCGTCCGCGCCGCCGACCGGCGGATCGCCGCCGCCGACCCCGCCTGCCCGGCGCTCGGGGCGCTCGTCCCCGAGGCGGCCGAGACCGACGCCCTCCTCGGGCGCATCGAGAAGACCCTCGACCGGCGCGGCGAGGTGCGCGAGGACGCCAGCCCGCGCCTCGCGGCGCTGCGGCGCGAGATCCGCCGCTCCCGCGAGCAGCTCTACCGCGACCTCTCGGGCTACGTCGCCGAGCACAAGGAGACCCTCTCCGAGGAGACGATCCCGATGCGCGGCGGGCGCCTGATGCTGGTGCTCCAGGCCGGCGCCCGCGGCCGGGCCGGCGGCCTCGTGCACGGCCGCTCGGCGACCGGCAAGAGCCTCTACTTCGAGCCGCTCGAGGTGGTCGAGTCGAACAACTCGCTGCAGCAGGCGGTCGAGGACGAGGAGGAGGAGCGGCGGCGGATCGTCAACGAGCTGCTGGCCGCGGCGCGGGCGGCGCTGCCGGCGCTGCACGCCGAGGCGGAGTTCTTGGGCGAGCTGGACCTCCTGCAGGCCGCCGTCCGCTTCGGCCAGCGCTGCGACGGCGCGCTCGCCGAGGTCGGCGGCCGGCACGACCTGCGGCTCCACGCCGCCCGCCACCCGCTCCTCGACCCGTGTCTCGCCGACCTGCGGCAGGAGGCGCTGGGGCAGGCCGGGCACGTCGGGCCGGTCGTGCCGCTCGACCTCGCGCTGGGCGGCGCGGCGCGGGTCCTCGTCGTCACCGGCCCCAACGCCGGCGGCAAGACCGTGGCGCTCAAGACGGCGGGCCTCCTGGCGCTCGCCGCGCAGGCGGGGCTGCCGATTTCCGCGGCGCGCGGCAGCCGGGTGCCGTTCTTCGCCCGCGTCGTGGCGACGGTCGGCGACGAGCAGGACCTCCTCGCCGACCGCTCGACCTTCAGCGGGCGGCTCCTGCGCCTGCGCGAGGCCTGGGAGGCGGCGGGGCCGGACAGCCTCGTGCTGCTCGACGAGCTGGGCTCGGGCACCGATCCGGAGGAGGGGGCGGCGCTGGCGGTGGCGCTGCTCGAAGGGCTGCTGGAGAAGGGCGCGCTGGGGGTGATCACGACCCACCTGACGCAGCTCGCCGCCGCGGCCCTGGAGCTCCCGGGCGCCACCTGCGCGGCGATGGAGTTCGACCCGGCGACCGGCCGCCCCACCTTCCGGCTGATGCCCGGGCCGCCGGGGGGGAGCGAGGCGCTGGCCCTCGCCCGGCGGCTCGGCCTGCCGCGCGAGTGGCTGGACCGCGCCGAGGCACGCCTGGGCACCGAGCACCGGCAGCTCCGGCGCCTCCTGGCCGAGGTGGAGCGCGTGCGGCAGGAGCTGGCGGCGGCGCGCGACCGGATGGAGACGGAGGCATCCGACGCCGAGAAGCTCCGCCGCCGGCTCGCCGCCGAGCGCGAGGCGCTGGAGATCGAGCGGCTGGCGCTGGCCAAGCGGCTGCGGGCGGAGCTGGACGCCTTCCGGCGCGAGACCGCCGGGAAGCTGCGCGAGGAGGTGGAGCGGCTGCGGCAGGAGGTGGAGGCGGGGCGGCGGCGCGGCCTCGAGACCGCGGCGGTGGAGCGGCTCTTCACCGCGGCGCCGGCGCTGCCCGAGCCGGAGCCGGAGGAGGGCGGGCCGCTGGCCGTCGGCGGCGTGGTGCGCCACCGGCGGCTCGGCTGGCAGGGGGTGTTGGAGAAGCTCGGCGCGGACCGCGCCGAGGTGCTCGTCAAGGGGAAGCGGCTGGCCTGCGCGCCGGAAGACCTGGTCGCGGTCGGCGCGGCGCCGGCGCCCGCCCCCGCCGATCGCAAGCCGCGCCGCGCCGCCAAGGAGCCGGCGGCCGAGCTCGACGAGGCGCCGACGGAGATCAACCTCATCGGCCAGCGCGTCGAGCCCGCCCTCGAAGAGCTCGACGCCTACCTCGACCGCGCGCTGCTCGCTTCCGGCAAGGAGGTGCGCGTCGTCCACGGCCACGGCTCCGGGCGCCTGCGCGACGCCGTCCGCCGCCACCTGCGCACCCACCCGGGCGTCTCCACGATCCGCCCCGGCGAGGCCAACGAGGGCGGCGACGGCGCCACCGTCGTCACCCTGCGCCCGTAGCCGCGTGCCATGATCCGCGGCGCTACTGCGTCTAACTGAGGCAGCGATGCCCGGCCTAGGCAACGTCCAGATCACCCCGCAGCTCGTCCAGGCCGTGCGCGACGCCGTGGACGTCGTCGCGCTCGCCTCCGAGCACACCCGGCTGCGCAAGTCCGGCCGCCGCTTCCAGGGGCTCTGCCCGCTGCACAAGGAGAAGACCCCCTCCTTCAGCGTCGACCCCGTGCAAGGCCTCTTCTACTGCTTCGGCTGCGGCCAGGGCGGCGACGCCATCAAGCTCCACATGCTGCTCTCCGGCGACGACTTCCCCGCCGCCATCGAGAGCCTCGCCGGCCGCTACGGCATCCCGCTCCCCGCCCGCGGCGAGCGCCGCCGCGGCGGCCGCCCGGAGCGCGACCTCGAAGGCGCCCTGCAGGCCGCCGCCGAGTTCTTCGCCGAGCAGCTCGAGCAGCACCCGCCGGCGCAGAAATACCTCGAAAGCCGCCAGGTCTCGCGCGAGCTCGCCGCTCGCTTCGGCGTCGGCTACGCGCCCGACTCCTGGCACGCCCTCCAGCAGGCCCTGGAGCGCCGCGTCCCGGCCGCCGACCTCGAGGCCGCCGGCCTCATCGCCAAGAGCGAGCGCGGCGGCGAGCTGTACGACCGCTTCCGCCACCGCCTGATGTTCCCGATCCACAACGCCTCGGGGCGGCTGGTCGGCTTCGGCGGCCGGGCGCTCGGCGACGACAAGGCGAAGTACCTGAACACCGCCGAGACCGAGAGCTTCCACAAGGGGACCCTCCTCTACGGCCTGCACCAGGCCAAGCGCGCCATCCGCGAGACCGGCCGCGCCTACCTCGTCGAGGGGTACTTCGACGTCCTGGGGACGGTGGCGGCGGGCGTCGAAGGCGCGGTCGCCGGCATGGGCACCGCGCTGACGCCCGAGCAGGCGCGGCTCCTCGCGCGCTACGCCGAGGAGGTCGTCGTCGGCTACGACGGCGACCGCGCCGGCGAGGCGGCGCACCTGCGGGCCCTGCCGCTCCTCCTGGCCGAGGGGCTGGGCGCGCGCCGCGCCCGCTTCCCCGCCGGCCACGACCCGGACTCGCTGCGGCTCGCCGAGGGGGAGGCGGCGGTGCGCGCCGCCTTCGAGAAGGCCCCCGACGCCGTCGCCCTGGAGCTGGAGCGGCTGGTCCCGGCCGGGGCCGCCCGCGAGCCGCGCCTCCAGGCCAAGGCCGCCCGCGAGGTGACGGAGCTGCTGCGGCCGATCCCCGACGCCATCCTCCGCTTCGCTTACGCCCGGCTGGCCGCCGAGCGGCTGCGGGTGCCGCCGGAGATGCTCGCCCGCCGCCTGGAGGGGGCCGGCGACCGCCCGGCCGGCCAGCGGCCCGGCGCCGGCGCCGCGGCCCCCGCCGCCCCGGCCCAGCGCCTGGTCCGGACGCTGGAGGAGGAGGTCCTCGCCCGCCTGCTTTCCGCCGCCGGCGGCGAGCCGCTCCCGCCCCCGGCCGATCTACCCCCGCCGGAGGTCTTTTTCGACGCCGATTGCAGGAATATTTACCGCGCTTTCCGCACTCTATACGGGGAGGGAGAGGGCTCCCCCCCGGAGGCGCGGGCGGTCCTCGCGGCACTTGGCTCGGAGGGACGAGCGATTGACCGGGTGGCGCAGGTTCTGTTAGAAGGGGAGTTTAACCCCGGCAAACCTGGCCTGGGAGAGTCCCTCGACAAGCTGGAGCGCCGCTGGCGCCGGCAACGACTGCGGGAACTGTCGTCCGAGATCGACGAGGCGCAGCGCCTCGGGGATGAGCCGCGCCTCGAGAGCCTCTTGCGCGAGAAGACCGGTCTGAGCCGCGTCCTGCACGCGGGCTCGACCAGGAGGACCATTTGACCATTTCCAGCCTGACGCAAGTCGAAGAGAAGTACTCCTCGGTCAAGCAGCTCATCGAGCTTGGCAAGGAGAAGGGGTACCTGCTCTACGACGAGATCTACGAGATGCTGCCGGAGGAGGTGGTCAGCCTCCCCGACGAGCTCGACGAGATCTACATCCGTTTCTCCGACCTCGGCATCGACGTCATCGACCGGCCGGAGCGCTACCAGAACCGCGACGACTTCGAGGCCGCGCCCCCCGAGTTCGACAAGAAGGAAGACGAGAACACCGACTTCACGCTCACCGTCCACGAGAAGACCAACGACCCCGTGCGCATGTACCTGCGCGAGATGGGGACGGTGCCGCTGCTCGACCGCGAGGGTGAGGTGGAGATCGCCCAGCGCATCGAGCAGGGCGAGTGGATGATGTACGAGGCGCTGTGCGAGAACACCGTGGTGCTGCGCGAGCTGCTGCGTCTCAACGAGCTGGCGCAGAAGGACAAGCGGCTGATGCGCGAGCTGATCTCCTCGGACCCCGACGAGCCGCTCGACCCCAAGGCCGCCGACCGCATCAAGGGCAACCTCAAGATCTTCGACCAGATCGCGGCCAACAACCGCGAGATCGACGCCCTGCGCGTGCGCCAGAAGCGCTGCAAGGTGGGCGGCGACAAGTACCAGGAGTTCGAGCGCGAGGTGGACCGGGTGGTGGCGAAGATCGCCAAGGACATCCGCACCATCGACTTCTCGGTGCAGACGCGCAACCGCCTGGTCGACTTCCTCAAGGACATCGACCGCCAGTTCAGCCGCTTCGAGCAGGACATCAAGCGGGCGCAGACGGCGCTCAAGCGCGAGACCAACGACGAGCTCAAGGCGCTGCACCGCCGCCGGATCGAGAAGTACCGCGCCAAGCTGCGCGAGCTCGACGACCGCTACGGCACGACCCACGCCGAGATCGCCGCCACCATCGAGCGCATCCGCGAGGGCGAGGAGACCTGCGAGCAAGCCAAGGAGGAGCTGATCGTCGCCAACCTGCGGCTGGTCGTCTCGATCGCCAAGAAGTACACCAACCGCGGCCTGCAGTTCCTCGACCTCATCCAGGAGGGGAACATCGGGCTGATGAAGGCGGTCGAGAAGTTCGAGTACCGGCGCGGCTACAAGTTCTCGACCTACGCGACGTGGTGGATCCGGCAGGCGATCACCCGCGCCATCGCCGACCAGGCGCGGACGATCCGCATCCCGGTGCACATGATCGAGACGATCAACAAGCTCACCCGCACCTCGCGCTCGCTGGTGCAGGAGCTGGGGCGCGAGCCGACCGCCGAGGAGATCGGCGAGCGGATGGACCTGCCGGCCTCGAAGGTGCGGAAGATCATGAAGATCGCCCAGGAGCCGATCTCCCTCGAGACCCCGATCGGGGAGGAGGAGGACTCGCACCTCGGCGACTTCATCGAGGACAAGAACGTGACCTCGCCGATCGAGTCGGTGATCTCGGCGAACCTGAAGGACCAGACGCGGAAGGTGCTCAAGACCCTGACCCCGCGCGAGGAGCTGGTGCTGAAGATGCGCTTCGGCGTCGGCGACGGCTCCGAGCACACGCTGGAGGAGGTGGGGCGCTCCTTCAACGTCACCCGCGAGCGCATCCGCCAGATCGAGTCGAAGGCGCTGCGCAAGCTCCGCCACCCGAGCCGGGCGCAGAAGCTCAAGCCCTTCCTCGACCAGAGCGGGATCTGACGCGCGCGCTCCGCGCGCGTCATCCTGAGCGCAGCGAAGGATCTGGGCGGGGGCGCCGCCGAACCTGCGGTACAATCCTCGCCCCGCGCGCCGCTATGGCGCGCGCGGGTGTCGGGGCCACACACTCCTGGGTAGCTCAGTGGTAGAGCGATCGGCTGTTAACCGATTGGTCGGGGGTTCAAATCCCTCCCCAGGAGCCATCTTCCCGCTCCTCGTCCTCCTCCTCGCTTCCGTCCTGCTGTTCGGCGCCGCGCCCGCGGCCCGGGCCAACGGCCCGGCGGCCGATCCCGCCGCGGAGGCTGACCTCGCCGCCGCGCGGGCGCTCTTCGAGCGCAACCTCGACGCCATCCGCCGCCGCGACCCCGACGGCTACCTCGCGTGCTATCTCCAGTCGGAGTCCCTCGCCCGCACCGGCCCGACCGGCTTCACCCTCGGCTACGAGGACCTCGCCGGCACGACCGCGACCGGCGAGAACTGGCCGGACGCCTTCGACGCCCAGGACCTGCGCCTCGTGCGCGTCCAGCCCGGCGTCGTCTACGGCACCTACCGCTACCGCGTCCGCTACGGCGCCGCGGAGGCGATCGGGCTCTCGGAGCGCGTCTTCGTCGAGGTGACTGACCCGCCGCCGGCCGGCGGCGGGGGAGGGCTGGAAGATCGCGGTCTCCACCGCCTTCGAGGCGCTGCCGGGCGTCCCGCCGCCGCCGCGCGCCCTGGTCGGCGGCACCCTCCTCGACGGCAGCGGCGCGCCGCCGGTCCCGGACGCCGTCGTCGTCCTGCGCGACGGCAAGGTCGAGTGCGCCGGCCCGCGCGCCGCCTGCCCGCCGCCGGCGGGGGTGGCAACGACCGACGTCGCCGGCCACTGGATCACCCCCGGCCTGATCGACACCCACGTCCACCTCTCGCAGACCGGCTGGGCCGACGGCCGCCCGGACGCGCTCGACGTCCGCGACCGCCACCCGTACGAGCGCGTGCAGGCCGAGCTGCGCTCCCACCCCGAGCGCCTGCTCCGCTCGCAGCTCTGCTCGGGCGTCACGGCGGTCTTCGACGTCGGCGGCTACCCCTGGACGCTCGGGCTGCGCGCGGAGATCGAGCCGCGCACCGACGTGCCGCGCCTCGCCGCCGCCGGCCCTCTCCTCTCGACCATCGACCACTGGCTCAACCTCCCCGGCGAGCGGCAGTTCGTCCCCATCCCCGACGCCGAGACGGCGCGCGCCGCGGTGCGCGACCTCGCCGCCCGCGGCGCCGACGCGGTCAAGGTCTGGTACATCGTCGAGGGGCCCGCCGACGTCGCCAAGTTCGAGCCGATCGTCGCCGCCGCCGGCGCCGAAGCGCGGGCGCGCGACCTGCCGCTCATCGTCCACGCCACCGGCCTCGCCGAGGCCAAGGCTGCCCTGCGCGCCGGCGCCAGGCTCCTGGTGCACAGCGTCTGGGAGCCGATCGACGACGAATTCGTCCAGCTCGCCAAATCGAGCGGCGCGATCTACTCCCCCACGCTCACCGTCCCCGCCGGCTACACCCGCCTCTTCGCCGCCGCCGCCCGCGGCGAGGCCCCCGCCGTCGACGACCCCAACGGCTGCGTCGACCCCGCGACCCGCGCCAAGCTCGCCGAGACCGCGACCTACCGCGCCGCAGTCCCCGCCGCCGCCACCCTGGAGGCCCGCGCGCGCCGCCTAGCCCAGGAAGAGCAAGTCGCCGCCGCGAACCTGAAGCGCTTGGCCGCCGCCGGCGTCCCCATCGCCCTCGGCACCGACGCCGGCAACCCCCTCACCCTCCACGGCCCCGCCATCCACGCCGAGCTAGCAGCCATGGAAGCCGCCGGCCTAACCCCCGCCCAAGTCCTAGTCGCCGCCACCAGCACCGCCGCGAAGGCCCTCGGCCGCGAAGACCTGGGCACCCTGACCGCCGGCAAAGCCGCCGACCTCCTAGTCCTCTCCGCCGACCCCACAGCCTCGACTACCGCCTACCGGCACCTCCGGTGGGTAGCAAGAGGGGGCGAGCTGCGCTCCCTCGCGGACCTCCAGGCTCTCGCCACGACGCCAGCAGAGACGGACTGACGTCGCACCGCCCCCCGCCCAGATCCCTCGCTCACGCTCGGGATGACAATCGTGCCTTTCAAGGCAAGGAACAACGGTCCCGGGCCGTTCGGGGGTGCTCCTCCGGGGAGCTCTGAGCGAGCGCCTGGTAAATCCCAGGCAGGCCACGAACGACTTGGCGCGATGCGAAGCGCAGCCGCGCGCCTCAGATCAGGAAGTCAACCAACGCGCGCGGCGGTCCCCGGAGGAGCACCCCCGAACGGCCCCCTCACCAGGGGAATGCAGCTAGTCTCTTAGTCCGTTGGACCAAAGGCATGCGCGAGACCCTCCCAGGCGGGAACTACGTCCCCACCAAGTACTGGCACGCCCTAGAAAACGGCCGCGTCCAGTGCGACCTCTGCCCGAGGTTCTGCAAGCTCCTGGAAGGCCAGCGCGGCCTCTGCTTCGTCCGCGCCCGCGAGCGCGACCAGATCGTCCTCACCACCTACGGCCGCTCCTCCGGCTTCTGCGTCGACCCCATCGAGAAAAAACCCCTCAACCACTTCCTCCCCGGCACCCCAGTCCTCTCCTTCGGCACCGCCGGCTGCAACCTGGCCTGCAAGTTCTGCCAGAACTGGGACATCAGCAAATCGCGCGAAGTCGACACCCTCGCCGACCAGGCCAGCCCCGAAAAAATCGCCGCCGCCGCCCGCCGCCTCGGCTGCCGTAGCGTCGCCTTCACCTACAACGACCCCGTCATCTTCCACGAGTACGCCATCGACGTCGCCGCCGCCTGCCGCGAGGCCGGGATCGCCTCCGTGGCGGTGACCGCCGGCGAGGTGTGCCCCGAGCCGCGCGCCGAGTTCTACCGCTTCATGGACGCCGCCAACGTCGATCTCAAGGGCTTCACCGACCGCTTCTACCGCCAGGTCTGCGGCGGCGAGCTGGGACCGGTCCTCGACACCCTCAAGTACCTGAAGCACGAGACCGCCGTCTGGTTCGAGATCACCACCCTGCTCATCCCCGGCGAGAACGACTCCGACGCCGAGCTCGACGCCCTCACCCGCTGGGTCGCCGCCGAGCTGGGGCCCGACGTCCCGCTCCACTTCACCGCCTTCCACCCCGACTGGAAGATGCTGGACAAGCCGCCGACGCCGCCCGCCACCCTGACGCGCGCCCGCCGCATCGGCCTGGCCAACGGCCTGCGCTACGTCTACACCGGCAACGTCCACGACGAAGCCGGGGCGAGCACCTACTGCCACGGCTGCGGCGCGGTCGTCATCGGCCGCGACTGGTTCACCCTGACCGACTGGCACCTCGACGCCGCCGGCCGCTGCGCCGCCTGCGGCACCCCCTGCCCCGGCCGCTTCGAGCCCCGTCCCGGCACCTGGGGAGCGCGCCGGCTGCCGGTGCGCCTCGCCCACGCCGCCGCCTGAAGCGCGCCGCGCGCTCCCTCTAGTGCCCGGCGCGGAAGCGGAGCCACTCGCCGGGGACCGCCATCGTCACGGCCGGCCCGGACGGGCCGCAGACAGGCGGCAGGGGCGGACGCCGGCCCGCGCGCGGCACGGCCGTCTCTACCCGCGCCAGGAAGCGGTTGGCGCGGGCGTCGGTCAGCATCGGGACGAAGCGCACCGGCCGGTCGAGCGGCTGGAAGAAGTCCTCGTAGTGGATCGCCAGGACGTGCCGCGGCCGGAGGGCGCCGAGCAGCCGTTCCGGGTACTCCTCGACGAGGTAGTACGAGGCCATGGTGAGCGCCGCGAGGTCGAAGCGCCGCTCGCGCGCCAGCGCCGCCTCCGGCACTCCCCACTCCCGCGGGCTCGCGGTGTCGTTGGCGTAGAGGCGGAAGCGGACCCGGTCGTTGGCGTCGAGCAGATCGAAGACGAACGCGTGGACCTCCCCCTCGCGGAAGTCGCGCCAGCGCATGTCGGTCCACGGCCGGCGCCAGTCGCGCTCCAGGCGCCCCCGGAAGAGGTGGAGACGCCCCAAGTGGGGCGCATGGCGCGAGCGGAAGGCCCGGAAGCGGACCGGCAAGGGCCGGCCGGCCGCGTCGCGGACCTGCTCCCACTCCTTCGCGGCCTTCAGCACGCTGGCGCGGGAGCGCAGGTCGCGGTACGGAGCGAGCATGTGATCGCCGGTCGCGTTGACGTACAGGCGGGCCCCGGGCGCGTGCGTGCGCAGGATCGGCACGAGGTCGCCCACGTGGTCGTAGTGGGCGTGGCCGGCGAAGATCGCGTCCGCCGCGGGCAGCCCGGAGAGGCCGCGGTCAATGTCGTCCTCGCGCCACCGCACCTTCCCGAAACCGACGCGGAAGAGCCCGGGATTGGAGAAAAAGGGCGCGGTGAGGAGCCCCGTGCCGCGCCAGGAGACGTACAGCCCGCCGGAGGCCAGGTAGCGCACCAGGACGTCGTCGTCTCCACCCGCCGTCGCCGCGGCAGCCGGCGAGCATGGAGGCGAGCGGAAGTCGAAGCCTCGAGGGAAGTTCGGCGCGTGGACCCGCTCGATGACGTGGCCGTGGCAGTTCGCGAGCGCCGCGGCGGCGCCCGCGACCACCACCGCGCCGAGCAGCCACCGTGCGGCGCGCCGCGCCCGTGTCCGGGTTCCCGTGGTTTCCGATCCTTTAGGAAAGCCTATGCGAGTCGGCGCCGTTTCCAAACCTCCGGCGTCCGCCGCCGTAGTAGCCTGCGGACCTCGATCCGAAGGAGCCCGTGTGCCCAAAGCCCTCTCGTTGCTCGCCGCCCTTCTGCTTTCCCCCCTCGCCCTCGCCGCCCAGGAGGCGCCGCCCGCCGGCGAGAGCCGTCTGCTGCGCTACCCCGACGTCCATGGCGACACCATCGCCTTCGTCTACGCCGGCGACGTCTGGACGGTGCCGGCGGCCGGCGGCACGGCGCGGCGGGTGACCTCGCACCGCGGCGAGGAGCTCTTCCCCAAGTTCTCGCCCGACGGCCGGACCCTGGCCTTCACCGGCCAGTACGGCGGCACGCGGCAGGTCTTCACCATCCCGGTCGCCGGCGGCGAGCCGCGCCAGCTCACCTTCTACAACGACGTCGGGCGCATCCCGCCGCGCGGCGGCGTCGACAACCAGGTGCTCGGCTGGACGCCGGACGGCAAGCACGTCCTCTTCAACGCCCACCGCACGCCCTGGAACGACCGCATCTCGCGCCCCTACAAGGTGCCGGCAGCCGGCGGCATGGAGGTGCCGCTGCCGATGCCCGAAGGCGGCACCGGCACCCTCTCGCCGGACGGCACGAAGTACGTCTTCACGCCGATCATGCGCGAGTTCCGCACCTGGAAGCGGCATCGCGGCGGCCGCGCGCAGGACGTCTGGATCTACGACCTGGCGCGCAACACCGCCGAGCAGATCACCGACTTCGCCGGCACCGACAACCAGCCGGTGTGGGTCGGCGACACGATCTACTTCACCTCCGACCGCACCAACCGCCTCCAGCTCTACGCCTGGCGCGAGGCCGAGCGCACGCCGCGCCAGGTCACCAACCACGACCGCTATGACGTCCTCTGGCCGAGCGGCGGTCCCGACAGCCTGATCTACGAGAACGGCGGCTGGCTCTACCTCTTCGAGCCAGGGACGGGCACGAGCCGCAAGGTGCCGGTGCGGGTGGACGGCGACTTCCCGCAGACCGTCCCCTACTTCCGCAAGGTCGCCGAGGACGTCCAGTCGTGGGGGATCTCCCCGACCGGCAAGCGCGCCGTCTTCGGCGCCCGCGGCGAGGTCTTCACCGTGCCGGCCAAGGAGGGGGAGCCGCGCAACCTCACCGCCACTCCCGGCGTGCGCGAGATGGACCCCGCCTGGTCGCCCGACGGGCGCTGGATCGCCTACCTCTCCGACGCCACCGGCGAGTACGAGATCTACCTGCGGCCCGCCGACGGCAGCGGCGAGCCGCGGCGGGTGACGCAGGACGGCGGCGTCTGGCGCTTCCCGCCCGCCTGGTCGCCCGACTCGAAGAAGCTCGCCTGGGGCGACACGCGGCAACGGCTGCGCTACGTGGAGGTGGACGGCGGGCGGATCGTCGAGGCCGACGGCAGCAAGACCGCCGACGTCACCGACTACCGCTGGTCGCCCGACTCGCGCTGGCTCGCCTACACCAAGTTCGGGGTGACGCAGCTGCCCTCGGTCTGGGTCTACTCGCTCGCCGACCGCCGCGCGCGCCAGCTCACCTCCGACGCGACCGCCGAGTTCGAGCCCACCTGGGACCCCACGGGGCGCTACCTCTACTTCCTCTCGAACCGCGACTACAACCTCACCTTCAGCAGCTACGAGTTCGACTACGTCTACACCGACCCGACGCGGATCTACGTCGCGGTGCTGCAGAAGGACGGCCCCGCCCTCTTCCTCCCCAAGAGCGACGAGGAGGGAGCGGAGGAGAAAAAGGACGACGGCATGCGGGTGGCGGACGTCCAGCACCAGCCGCAGTCGCCTCCGGCGGAGGGCGACGCGAAGCCCCGGCCGCGCAGCGCCGAGGAGAAGGGCGAGGAGAAGGACCCCGGCGCCAAGCCGGCGGCGGTCAAGGTCGCGATCGACTTCGACGGCTTCGAGGCGCGGGTGCGCGCCATCCCCGGCGCTCCCGGCAGCTACCGCAACCTCGCCGCCAACGAGAAGGGCGTCTTCTACCTGACCGGCGACGGCCCGGCGGGGCAGCTCAAGATGTACGACCTCGAGGCCGAGAAGGAGGAGGGCGTGCTCGACGGCGTCAACGCCTTCCAGCTCTCCGCCGACGGCAAGAAGCTCCTCGTCCAGCAGCGCGGCAACGAGTTCGCGATCGTCGGTGCCGCGCCCGGGCAGAAGGCGGCCGACGGCAAGCTGGCGCTCGATCGGATGACGCTCAAGGTCGAGCCGCGCGCCGAGTGGCGGCAGATGTTCGACGACGCTTGGCGCCTGGTGCGCGACTGGTTCTACGACCGCGAGCTGCACGGCGTCGACTGGCCGGAGATGCGCGCTCGCTACGGCGAGCTGGTCCCCCACCTCGCCTCGCGCGCCGATCTCGACTACGTCCTGGGCGAGCTGATCGCCGAGCTCAACGCCGGCCACGCCTACGTGCAGCCGCCGACGGAGCACGACGTCGAGCGGGTGCCCGGGGGCCTCCTCGGCGCCGACGTCGAGTCCGACCCCTCCGGCGCCTTCCGCGTCGCCCGCATCTACCACGGCGAGAACTGGCACGACGACTTCCGCTCGCCGCTCACCGAGCCGGGCGTGCGGGTGAAGGAGGGTGACCTCATCCTGGCGGTGGACGGCGTGCCGACCCGCGGCGTCGACAACTTCTACCGCCTGCTCGAGGGGAAGGCCGACGCGGTGGTGACGCTGCGCGTGGCCGCCGGCGCCGACGGCAAGGGGGCGCACGACGAGCGGGTGCGGCCGGTCGGCTCCGAGCTCGGCCTCCGCTACCTGGCCTGGATCGAGGAGCGGCGGCAGCGCGTCGCCGCCGCCTCAGACGGCCGGATCGGCTACCTCCACCTCCCCGACACCGCGGTGGCCGGCAACCGCGAGCTCTTCAAGCACTTCTACCCGCAGGCGCACAAGGACGCGCTGATCCTCGACGCGCGCTACAACGGCGGCGGCTTCATCCCGGACCGCATGGCGGCGCTCCTGGCGCGGCCGCTCCTCAACTACTGGGTCAACCGCTCCGGCGTGCCGACGACGACGCCGGGCTACATCCACGTCGGTCCCAAGGTGGCCTTGATCAACGGCCAGGCGGGCTCGGGCGGCGACGCCTTCCCCTACTACTTCCGCAAGCTCGGGCTCGGGCCGCTCATCGGCACCCGCACCTGGGGAGGGCTGATCGGCATCTCCGGCAACCCGCTCCTCCTCGACGGCGGCTCGATCACCGTCCCCGCCTTCCGCTTCATCGACACCGAGGGTCGGTGGGCGGTCGAGAACGAGGGGGTGCCGCCCGACATCGAGGTGATCGACGCGCCGCACCTGGTGGCGCAGGGGCGCGACCCCAGCCTCGAGAAGGGGATCGAGGTGCTGCTCGCCGAGCTGGCGAAGGGCCCGCCGCAGCGGCTCACCGCGCCGCCGGCGCCCTGGAAGCAGCCCGAGGGAGAGGGGGACTCGCAATGAGCGGCCGGCCGGAAGCCGGCGAGTACGCCCCGTTCTACGCCGGCTACGTGGCGCGGGTGCCGGGAGAAGGGATCCTGGAGGTGCTCGCCGAGCAGCCAGCGGAGCTGCGGCGGATCGCCGCCGGCGTGCCGCCGGAGCGCGAGGACTTCCGCTACGCGCCGGAGAAGTGGAGCGTGCGCCAGCTCTTCAGCCACCTGATCGACGCCGAGCGCGTCTTCGGCTACCGGGCCTCCTGCATCGCCCACGGCGATGCGACGCCGCTCCCCGGCTTCGACGAGAACGCCTACGTCGCCGCCGCCGACCTCGGAAGCACGCCGCTCGCGGCGCTCGCCGAGGAGCTGGCGCTGCTGCGCGAGGGGAACCTGGCGCTCTTCCGGCGGCTGCCGGCGGAGACCTGGACCCGCACCGGCAACGCCAACGGCCATGACGTCTCGGTCCGCGCCCTGGCCTGGATCCTCGCCGGCCACGTTCGCCACCACCTGGCGATCCTGGCCGAGCGCTACGGCGTGAGCTGAAGCGTGCGGCGCGCGCTGCGCAGCGGCCTCCTCCTCCTGGCCGGCCTCACCGTCGCGGCCGGCGCCACCGCCGCGCCGGGGCTGGGCGACGCCGCGCCCGAGCTGGCGCCCGAGCTCTCGGTGAGCGGCTGCCACAACCCGGAGGCGCCGGTCTCGCTGGCAGAGCTCAGGGGGAAGGTCGTGCTGCTCGACTTCTGGGGGGTCTGGTGCAGCCCCTGCATCGCGGCGCTCCCCGAGCTCGACGCCCTGAGCAAGGCGCTGCCGGCGGCGGACTTCGCCCTGGTCGGCGTCCACACGAAGTCCAAGGCCGCCGAGCTCCCGGCCTTCCTCGAGAAGCGCCCGTCCCGCTACCCGGTCTGCGTCGACACCGGCGAGACCGCCCGCCGCTACGGCGTCGCCTACTTCCCGACCTACGTCCTGATCGACCGCGCCGGCGTCATCCACTCGGTCGGCGACGACCCGCCCTCCCTCCGCACCCTCCGCGCCCTGCTGGCGCGGCACTGAGCCCCGGAAAATGAAAAAGGCCGGTCGCCTCGCGGCGGACCGGCCTCCGAGAGCTAGTGCTCTCGAGCAGGCGCTCAGTCGAGCTTGACCACGTTCTCGGCCGCGGGGCCCTTCTGGCCCTCGACGACGTCGAACTCCACGCGGTCACCCTCGGCGAGGCTCTTGAAGCCCTCGGCCTTGATGGCCGAATGATGGACGAAGCAGTCCTTCTGGCCGTTCTCGGGGGTGATGAAGCCGAAACCCTTCGTGTCGTTGAACCACTTCACTCTGCCGGTCGTACGCATAACTCACCTTGGTCCTTAATTGCGGGACCGAGCTTTCGGCCCGGCCCCTTGTCGTTCGTGATCGAGCCCTCACGATGGGCCTTGCTGCAGCGGCGAACGGCACCCGCCGTCGCCGCTTGGTCCCGGGGCAACAAAAAAGGCCGGCGTCGGACGCCAGCCTCTCAGTTGTCGCCGGAACCTCGCACGTAAACCGCACGCGCGATTTGGCAGAGGATACCTCAACGCATGCGAAAAGGCAAATGGCCGCTCACTTGAGCCGCAGCGTCGCCTCCTCGACCGAGAGCAGCCAGCCGGCGAGCTTGCCAGGCTGGATGCGGGCGTCCTCGTTCCAGAAGCGGCGGTCGCGGACGTAGCGGCTGGAGGTGTCGCCCTCGGGGATCGCCTCGATCTCGGCGTGGATCCGCCGGCAGCGCTCGATCCAGATGGCGCAGTTGGCGAGGCGCAGGTCCACCCAGCCGTCGTTCACCCAGGCCTCCAGGCGCTCCGGCGTGACCTCGAGCGCCACCGCGTCGCCCGGCACGATGACCTTCGGGCCGCGGATCAGCTCGCCGGAGTCGAGGAGGATCGGGATCCCCACCGCCGCCACCCGGTTGGCCTCCTCCCGCTCCGCCCGCACCAGCCGGTCGAGCCGGTCGCGTACCTCCTCGGGCGTGGCCTCGCGCACCGCCCGCATCGACGGGAAGGCGAGGCGCAGGAGGTGGGCCTCGAAAAGGAGCTTGGTCAGCCGCGGCGGCCCCAGCGCCTCGAAGGCGACGCTGTGGACGCCGTGCTCGTGCTCCAGCTCGACCATCCGCTCGAGCGCCCAGTGGCGCAAGAGGCCGGCGCGGTAGGTCGGCCCGAGGACGGCGTTGTCGAGGGCGTTGATGATGTCGTGGCCGGTGTTCCGCCCCTCGATCTCGAAGACCAGGTAGGCGGCGATCTCCTCCGGCGTCACGAACTCCATCTGGTCGGCGGTGGTCAGGGTCGAGAACTCCTCGAGACTGAAGAGGCCGTTCTCGCCGGTGTCGATGAAGACGCTCTCGAGCGCCTCCTCGCGCTCCGCCGCCGCCAGCGGGTCGCAGCTCGAAAAGCGCGCCGGCAGCGGGTGCGGCCGCGCGTCGACCAGGCGGATGACCGTGCCGCGGCGCCGGATGGGCCCGTAGCCGATCCGCTTCCAGGCGATCGCCGCCGCGGGCTTGATCTCCTTGGTGATCGGCGCCCCCGGCGTGCGCGCCATCAGGAAGAGCAGCATCGAGTGCGCGCCGGCGAGCGCGCTCTTCGACAGCAGCACCCGGCTCGGCCGCTCCTCGGAGTGCGTGTAGGGAACGTTGAGCCCCATGCCGCCGGTGCCGCTCGTCCCCACCTTGACGTAGACCTCGGTGCCGGCGTCGGTCATCCCGCGGTACATCACCTGGATGTGGCGGATGAGGCGCGGGATGTAGAGCGCCTCGAGGAGGCTCTCGACGCCGTCCTCGGTGACTCTCCCCGCCGCCAGCTCGCGTGACAGCGCCTGGGCGTGGTGGAAGATGTCGCGGTAGGCGATGCCCGTGGCGGTGTTGACGCAGTCGATGACGATCTCGGGCCGCGATTCCGCCAGGAGCCGGTAGATCAGGAAGGTCGGGAGGTCGCCGTCGGCGAGCGGCGTGAGCTGCGCGGCAATCGCCGCGCGGCGGTCGCTCTCGCCGGCCAGGCCGAAGATGTCGCCGGCGGAGACGGAGAGGAGGGTCTCCCCCGCCTCGCGCGCCAGCTCGCCGCGCGCCGTCTCCGACTCCTCCGGCCGCAGGCTGTGGATCTGAATCTCGCGCGGGCCGCGCGTCAGCAGCTCTCTGCACACCGCCGTGCCGACGAGGCCGTAGCCCCCGAGCACCAGCACCTTGCGACCCGCGACGTTCACGGCCGGCGATTCTACCCGCCGGGGTATAGACTCCCCGGACCCCGCCGGAGGCCCCTGGATGAGACAACGCCGCGCCGCCGTCTCGCTCTGCCTGCTCGCTCTCGCCGCCCCCGCGCTCGCGCAGGACGGCGACGGCGGCGACCTCCTCGCCGCGATCGACGCCGCCGTCGCCCGCGTGGCGCCGCAGGCGATCGAGCACCGCCACCGCATCCACCAGAACCCGGAGCTCGGCTACCAGGAGACGGAGACCGCGAAGCTCGTGGCCGAGCACCTGCGCGGGCTCGGGCTGGAGGTCAAGACCGGCGTCGCCCACACCGGGGTCGTCGCCGTCCTGCGCGGCGGCAGGCCCGGCCCGGTCGTCGCGGTGCGCGCCGACATGGACGCCCTGCCGGTCGCCGAGCAGACCGATCTCCCGTTCCGCTCGACCAAGCGCGGCACCTGGGCGGGCGCGGAGGTGCCGATCGCCCACGCCTGCGGCCACGACGTGCACACGTCGGTGGGGCTGGGCGTCGCCTCGGCCCTCGCCGCGGTGCGCGACCGCCTCCCCGGCACCGTCAAGTTCCTCTTCCAGCCGGCCGAGGAGGGGCCGCCGCCAGGCGAGATGACCGGGGCGCTGCGCATGCTGCGCGAGGGTGCGCTCGCCGACCCCAAGCCGGACGCCATCTTCGCCCTTCACTCCTTCCCCGAGCTGGCCGACGGCGTCCCCGGCCAGCCGAGCGTCGGCCAGGTGGGCTGGACCTCCGGCCCGACCTACGCCGCGGTCGACCACTTCCTGATCACCGTCCGCGGCAAGCAGTCGCACGGCGCCTACCCGCACCTCGGAATCGACCCGATCGTCATGGCGGCGCAGGCGGTGACCGCCTTCCAGACCATCCGCTCGCGCACCCTGCCGGCGCTCGAGCCGAGTGTGGTGACGGTCGGCATCATCCGCGGCGGCGAGCGCTTCAACATCATCCCCGGCGAGGTCCACCTCGAAGGCACCGTGCGCACTTACAAGGAAGGGGTGCGGGCCGACGTCGAGCGGCGGATGCGCGAGATCCTCGACGGCATCGCCCGCGCCTTCGGCGGCGCCTACGAGCTGGACTACCGGCAGAACGCGCCGGCGACGGTCAACGACCCAGAGCTCGCCGCCTGGGCGCGGCCGGTGCTGGCGCGGGCGGTGGGCGAGGGCAACGTGATCGCCTCGCCGCCGACCATGGGGGGCGAGGACTTCGCCTACTTCGCCAACGAGGTGCCGGGCTTCTACTTCCGGCTCGGGACGCTGGCGGCAGGGACCACCTCGGGCGGCCTCCATACGCCCGACTTCCGCGCCGACGACGCCGCCGTGCCGGTGGGGATCAAGGCGATGGCGCGGCTGGTGGCGGAGTACCTGACCCGGGCCCGCTGAGCCCGTTTGCTAGGATTCCCGCCTGCCATGCACAACGAGGGACCATCCATCAGCACGTTCGGCCTGGAGCGGCACGGCATCGACGGCGCGCGCCGGGCCTACTGGAACCTGCCGGTGGCGGCGCTCTACGAGCAGGCCGTCAAGCGCGGCGAGGCCCTGATCGCCGAGCACGGGCCGCTCGTCGCCTCGACCGGCTCGCACACCGGGCGCTCACCGAACGACCGCTTCATCGTCCGCGACCCCGGCACCGCCGCCGACGTCTGGTGGGGCAGCGTCAACCGGCCGTTCGAGCCGGAGCGCTTCGACGCCCTTCTCGACCGGGTGCGCGAGCACTGGCGCGACCGCGACCTCTTCGTCTTCGACGGCTGGGCCGGCGCCGACCCGCGCCACCGGCTCGGCGTGCGCGTGGTGACCGAGAAGGCCTGGCACAACCTCTTCGCGCGCAACATGTTCGTGCGCGAATCGGACCCGGCGGTGCTGGCCGCGTTCGAGCCCGGCTTCACCGTCCTCGACGCCGCCAGCTTCGAGGCCGAGCCCGCCCGCGACGGCACCGCCAGCCCAACCTTCATCCTGCTCAGCTTCGCGCGCCGCATCGTGCTCGTCGGCGGCACCGCCTACGCCGGCGAGATCAAGAAGAGCATCTTCGGTGTCATGAACTACCTGCTGCCGAAGCGCGGCGTCTTCCCCATGCACTGCAGCGCCAACTACGGCGCCGACACCGACGAAGTCGCCCTCTTCTTCGGCCTCTCCGGCACCGGCAAGACCACCCTCTCCTCCGATCCCGAGCGCACGCTCGTCGGCGACGACGAGCACGCCTGGACCGACGACGGCATCTTCAACCTCGAGGGCGGCTGCTACGCCAAGGTGATCCGCCTCTCGGAGACCGGCGAGCCGGAGATCTACGCCACCACCCGGCGCTTCGGCACCATCCTCGAGAACGTGGCGATCGACCCGGACAGTCGCCGCCTCGACCTCGACGACGACCGCCAGACCGAGAACACCCGCGGCAGCTACCCGCTCGACCAGCTCGAGCGGGTGGACCTGGACGGCCGCGCCGGCCATCCCCGGAATGTCGTCTTCCTGACCTGCGACGCCTTCGGCGTCCTGCCGCCGATCGCCCGGCTCAGCTTCGAGCAGGCGATGTACCACTTCCTCTCCGGCTACACCGCCAAGGTCGCCGGCACCGAGCGCGGCGTGACCGAGCCCAAGGTGACCTTCAGCGCCTGCTTCGGCGCCCCGTTCATGCCCCTCCACCCCGGCGTCTACGCCCAGATGCTCGGCGAGAAGCTCGAGCGCCACGACAGCCGCGTCTGGCTGGTCAACACCGGCTGGACCGGCGGCCCCACCGGCGTCGGCAGCCGCATCAAGCTCGCCTTCACCCGCCGCATGGTGCACGCCGCGCTCGGCGGCGAGCTGGACGGTGCCGCGACCTACACCGACCCCATCTTCGGCCTGGCCGTCCCCGAGCACGTCGAGGGCGTCCCCGACAAGCTCCTCCGCCCGCGCGAGACCTGGGCCGACCCCGCCGACTACGACGAGAAGGCGGCGCACCTCGCCGACCTCTTCGCCGAGAACTTCGAGAAATTTGAAGGTGGTGTGAGCGAAGGGGTGCGGGCCGCCGGCCCGCGCACGGTCAAGGCGTAACGGCTACAGATCGTGCACTAAGGGCTGGGGTTTGGCGATCCAGTAGCCCTGGACGTAGTCGACGCCGATCTCCTTGAGGACGTCGAGCGTGGCGCGGTTCTCCACCCACTCGGCGATCGTCTGCACGCCGATGACGTGGCCGATCTGGTTGATCGACTCGACCAGCGCCCGCTTGACCTGGTCGTCGACCATGTTCTTGACGAACTCGCCGTCGATCTTCAGGAAGTCCACCGGCAGGTCGCGCAGGTAGGCGAACGACGACAGGCCGCTGCCGAAGTCGTCGAGCACGAAGCGGCAGCCCATCTCCTTGAGCACCTTGATGAAGCGGGTGGCGTCGTCGAGCTTGCTGACGGCGGCGGTCTCGGTGATCTCGAAGCAGATGCGGCGCGAGTCGACGCCGCTCTCGACGAGCTGGCCGACGACGTAGTCGAGGAAGGTCTCGTCCGAGAGCGACTGGCCGGAGAGGTTGATGGCGAAGAGCAGGCGCTTCGAGCCGTCATGCCGCTGCGCCTCGGCCAGCGCCCGCAGCGCCGTCCGCACCACCCAGCGGTCCACGGCCCCGATCAGGTGGTAGCGCTCGGCGGCCGAGATGAAGGCCGCCGGCGAGAGCACCCGCCCGCGATCGTCGAGCATGCGGATGAGCACCTCGCACAGCGTCTCCCGCTCGCCAACCGCAGCTTGATCGGAGCCCGGCGCGAAAGCTTTCGCGCCTAGGGGCTGGATCGGCTGGTAGTAGAGACGGAAGAGGCGGTCCTCGAAGGCGCGGTGGATGCGGTGGATCCACTGCATCTCACCGTGGCGCTCGGCCACCAGCGTGTCGTCCATCTCGTACTCGTGGACCCGGTTGCGCCCCCCCTCTTTGGCGACGTAGCAGGCCGCGTCGGCGGCGGAGAGGAGGCTCGCGAGGTCGCCGCTCGTGGCGTCGATCGGCACCAGGCCGATCGAGACGCCGATCTCGAACACCTGGTCCTTCCAGCGGAAGCGGAACTCGCGCACCGTGCCGCGCAGCTCCTCGGCGATCTGGCGCGCCTGGACGAGCGGGCAGTCCTCGAGCAGCACGCCGAACTCGTCGCCGCCGAGGCGCGCCAGCGAGTCGATCCGCCGCACTCGCGAGCGCAAGAGCGCCGTGACCTGCTTGAGCAGCTCGTCGCCGGCGAGATGCCCGCAGGTGTCGTTGACCACCTTGAACTCGTCGAGGTCCAGGTAGAGCATGGCGTGGAGGCGGCGCTCGCCGAGGGCGCTGCGCAGGGCGCGCTTCAAGCGCGCCTCGAACTCCCGCCGGTTGATCAGCCCGGTGAGGGCGTCGTGGCTCGCGAGATAGACCATCTCGCGCTCCATGCCGCGCAGCTGGGTGACGTCCTTGAAGACCAGGACCGCGCCGACCAGGCGCCCTTCGCGGTCGCGGATCGGGGCCGCCGAGTCGCGCACCGAGTACTCCATGCCGTCGGCGCGTACGAGGACGGCGTGCGGCGGCGACTCGATCAGCCGGTTCTCGGCCAGGCAGCGCTCGACCGGGCCGGCGAGCGGCCGGCGGGTCACCTCGTCGAAGAGGCTGAAGACTTCGCCGACCGGCCTGCCCACCGCTTCGATCGACGACCAGCCGGTCAGGCGCTCGGCCACCGGGTTGAGATAGTCGACGACCCCCTCGAGGTCGGCGCGGATGACGCCGTCGCCGATCGCGGCCAGTGTCTCCCCGGCGAGCTCGTTCTCGCGGTAGAGCTCCTCCTCGGCGGCGCGCCGCTCGGTCATGTCGAAGGCGACCCCGATCGTCCCGCTCACCCGGCCGAAGGCGTCGCGCAGCGGCTCGACGTGGCAGCGGAGGAGCCGCCCCTGCCAGCGGTGCTCGAACTCGGCGCTCTCGCCGGCCAGGGCGCGGCGGTGGGCCTTGACCGGGGGCGCCTCCCAGTCCGCGGCGCCGTAGAAGTCGACGACGCTGCCTCCCGGCAGCGGCCCCTCGTCGCGGGGCGCCGGGCCGGAGGTGAAGCGCAGGTCGTTGTCGGTCGTCCAGAGGAGCGCCGGGCCGGGCTCCGCCAGCCGGCGGAGGCGCCCGGCGGCGGCGGGATCGGGCGTGGTGCGGGCGAGGAAGGAGCGCGGCAGGTCGAGGACCCCGGCTGCCGCGTCGGGCTCTAACCGTTTGTGCTGAGGAACTTCGCCCGGCATCGCCGTAGGCGAGCCGCAAGAATCGGGCCCGCCCTCGGCCCGACTCTAATCGTTCGCTTCAAGAGTGGAAAGCGGCTCCGGGCGGGCGATGGCGTAGCCCTGGGCGTAATCGATGCCCAGCGACCGCACCGCCTCGAGCGTCTCGGCGTCCTCGACCGACTCGGCGATGGTCTTGATGCCCATGACGTGGCCGATCTGGTGGATCGAGGCGACCAGCGCCCACTCCACCGACCCCGCGGTCATGCCGCGCACGAACTCGCCGTCGATCTTCAGGAAGTCGACGGCGAGGTTCTTCAGATAGGCGAACGACGAGAGGCCGCTGCCGAAGTCGTCGAGGATGAAGCGGCACCCCAGCCCCTTGAGCGCCGCGATGGTGCGCCGGGCGCGCGCCAGGTTGGCGACGGCGGCGGTCTCGGTGACCTCGAAGCAGAGGCGCCCCGGCGGCACGCCGCTGGCGGCGATCTCCGCCAACAGGTAGTCGAGGAAGCTCTCGTCGCCGAGCGACTGGCCGGAGAGGTTGATGGCGAAGCAGGTCGCCGGGTCGCCCGCCACCCGGTTGCCGGCCAGGGCGTCGAGGGCGGCGCGTACCACCCAGCGGTCGATGGTGCCGATCAGCCGGTAACGCTCGGCGGCCGGGATGAAGGCGGCGGGGCTCACCAGCTCGCCGTTCTCGCCGCGCAGGCGGAGCAGGATCTCGCAGAGCTTCTCGGTCGCCGCCGGACCGAGCGGCACGATCGGCTGGCAGAAGAGCAGGAACCGCCCGTCGTCGAGGGCGTGCGGGATGCGCTGCACCCACTGCAGCTCGCCGGAGCGCTCGGCCACGGCGGTGTCGTCGGCCTGCCACTCGTGGATGCGGTCGCCGCGCTCCCGGGCCACGTAGCAGGCGGCGTCGGCCGCCGAGAGGACCTGGTCGAGGCCGCCGCTGGCGCCGGTGATCGGCACGAGTCCTAGCGAGAGGCCGACGCGGAAGACCCGCTCCTCCCAGGAGAAGCGGAACTGCGTGACGCGGGCGCGGATCGCCTCGGCGACGGCGCGCGCCTCCGCGGCGGAGGTCTCGGCGAGCAGCACCCCGAACTCGTCGCCTCCCAGCCGGGCGAGGGCGGCGCCGGCCGGGAGCTCGTCGGCCAGCTCGGCGGCCACCTGCTTGAGCAGCTCGTCGCCGGCGACGTGGCCGCAGGTGTCGTTGACCAGCTTGAAGTCGTCGAGGTCGAGGTAGAGGAGGGCGTGCTCGCCCCCGTCCTCCTGGGCCAGCTCGATCGCCCGCCCGAGCCGCCGCTCCAGCTCGCGGCGGTTGAGCAGGCCGGTCAGCGGATCGTGGCGGGTGAGGAAGCGCATCTGCCGCTCCATCCCGCGCAGCTCGGAGACGTCCTTGAAGACCACGACGCTGCCAGTGATTCGACCTTCGCGGTCGCGCACCGGGGCGACCGAGTCGCGCACCGCGAACTCCACCCCGTCGCGCCGCACCAGGACCAGCGGCCCCGGCAGCTCCACCGCCCGCCCCTCGCGCAGGCAGCGCTCGACCGGGTCGGGGAGTGGCTTGCGCGCCACCTCGTCGAGCACCTGGAAGACACGAGCGAGCGGCTGGCCGAGGGCCTCGGCGGCGCTCCAGCCGGTCAACCGCTCGGCCACCGGGTTCAAGTAGTCGACGCGCCCCTCGCGGTCGGTGCGGATGACGCCGTCGCCGATCGAGGCGAGGGTCACCTGCGCCCGCTCGCGCTCCTCCTCGAGGGCCTCCTCGGCCTGCTTGCGCTCGGTGATGTCGTGCGCCACGCCGATGATGCGGGCCGGCGCGCCGTCGGCGTCGTAGAGCACGCGGCCGCGCTCGGAGACCCAGCGCACCGCGCCGTCCGGGCTCTGCAGGCGGAACTGGACCGTCAGGTCCTCCCCGCCCGAGAAGCAGCGCGCGAGCGCGGCGGCGAGCTCGCCCTGGTCCTCCGGCAGGACCGCCTCCATGAAGGCGGCGCCGGTCGTCCACAGCGCCTCCGGCGCCAGCCCGAGCACCTCCGCGGCGTGCTCCGGGACGAGCAGGGCGTCGCTGCGCAGGTCCCACTCCCAGGTGAAGATGCCGGCGCCGCGCTGCGCCAGCTCCAGCCGCTCGTTGCTCTCGCGCAAGGCGAACTCGACGTGCTTCTGCTCGGTGATGTCGAAGGCGGTGCCCAAAGCCACCGTCTCGCCGCCGAGCGGCACCAGGCCGGCGGTGTAGTCCACCCAGCGGACCTCGCCCTGCTTGGTGAGGATCTTGAGCTCGTAGCGGCTGTCCACCGGCTCGCCGCGGAGGCGCGCCGTCATACGCTGCACCGTGATCTCGCGGTGATCGGGGTGCGGCAGGAGCCAGGCCGGCATGCCGACCAGCTCCTCCTGGCTGTAGCCGGTCAGCACCTCGCAGGCGCGGTTGGCGTAGCGGATGCGGTCGGCGCCGTAGACGATGACCGCCGTCGAAGTCATCTCGGCGAGGGCGCGGAACCAGTCCTCGTTCTGCGCCAGGTCCGCCTGCCGGCGGTGGCGCTCGCTGACCTCGAGCGCGACGCCGACGGTGCAGAGGCCGGTTTCGGTGGCGAACGGGGCGGCGTGGAGCTCCAGCCAGAGCACCCGGCCGTCGCGCGCCCGGAAGGGGGCCTCGAGCGGCGGCGGGTGCTCGCCGGCGGCGACGCAGTCCTCCCAATCCCCCACCCTCTCGACCGCCTCGGCCTGGGCGAAGTCGGCGAGCCGGCGCCCTACGAGCTCGGCGGGCGTCCAGCCGGTCACCCCCTCCCAGGCGGGGCTGGCGTAGAGCAGACCGGCCTCGGAGGCCGCGAAGAGGGGGACTGGTGAGGCTTCGGCAACGGTGGCGAGCCATCGGGGATCGGGCAGGACGGACCCGGCGGTGCGCGGCAAGGGCTGGCTCAACGGCGGCGGCCAACTGTACGCCGATCGCCCCCGGGGGGCAACCTCCGCTTCCCTCTAAGGAAACGATTCCGCCGGGCTACCGCCGTTCGCGCACGGCGGGGGCCAGGAGGGCCCTGTCCTCGGCCGTCTCGAGGCCGGCCTGGGCCATCGCCGCGCCCAGCCCCCCCTTGAGGTGGTGGGCGAGGAAGCCGGCCTCGCGCATCCGCTCGGCCAGGTGGGTGCTCTTCCAGCCGACCTCGCAGTAGACGACGTAGGTGCGGTCCCGCGGCAGCGCCGGGAAGGCGGTCAGGGCGTGCGGGAACTCGAGCGACAGGGCCGCGGGGTGGTGCCAGGTCTGGAAGGACGTGAGCGGCCGGAGGTCGAGAAGGGTCGCCCCCTCCGGGATGCGTTCCAGCTCGAGCGTCGAGGGTGCCAGGTCCGCCGCCGCCAGGCCGCGGAGGTCGAAGCTCTTCCGCGCCTGGAGCGCCGCGGTGAGCAGCGCCGGGTCGAGCCGCGCCTCCTCGCGCTGCACCGACCCGAGCGGCGCGCGGGTGGCCGGCTTCGGCGCCGCCAGGCCGCAGTACTCCTCGACTTCGGCCGCCGCCTCGTAGACGCCGACGTCGCGCGCCAGCGCCAGGATCTCCTCCTTGTTGTTGCCGAGGAGCGGCCGGAGGGCGGGGAGCGCCGCCGCCTGGGAGATCACCGCCAGGTTCTGCAGCGTCTGCGAGGAGACCTGGCCGATGGCGTCGCCGGTGACGATGCCGGCGGCGCCGCCGCGGCGGGCGATCGCCTCGGCGCCGCGCAGCATCTGGCGCTTCAGGAGGAGCTGCCAGAGGCGCGGGTCGGTGTCGCGCTGCAGCGCCTCGACGAGCGGCCGGAAGTCGAGCTCGTGGAGGCGCGGCCGGTAGCCGTAGCTCCAGCGCTCCCCGAGGAGGCGCATGACGCGCAGGGCGCCCAACCGGTGCGGCTCGCCGCCCAGGTTGCAGAAGACGTAGTCGAGCTGGACGCCGCGCTTGAGCATGAGCCAGGCGGCCACCGCCGAGTCGAAGCCGCCGGAGACCAGCGCCACCGCCCGCCCCTCGACCCCGATCGGCAAGCCGCCGCGGCCGGCCACCCGGTCGCGGAAGAAGTGCACCACGCCGGGCTCGACCTCGACGTGGGCGGTCACCTCCGGGTCCTTGAGCTGCACGCCGGCGCCGTGGGCGAGGAGCGCGCGGCCGAGGGCGCGCTCGACGGCCAGGGAATCGAAGGGGATGGCCGCACGGTCGCCGCGGCGGTGGGCGCGCACGGCGAAGCGCCGGCCGGCGACCGCCTCGCGGAACAGCTCCTCGCCAGCGGCGACGACGTCGTCGAGGGTCGACCAGGGGCGGCGCTCGATCTCCGACACCGACTGGATGCCGAAGACGCGCGGCAGGACCTCCGCCGGGTCGGCCCCTCCGGGCGACGGCTCCACCTCGAGGACGAAGCGGCTCCAGCTCTTCTGCAGCCGATAGGTGAAGCCGTGGGTGGTGAGCGCGTCCTCCAGGTTGTGGGCCAGGCGACGGAGGAAGCGCAGCCGCGTCTTCCGCGCCTTGGTATAGAAGTCGCCGGAGAGGCGGAGGAGGATCGCTCGGTCGGTCACGGCGGAGGGGGACGCCCCCGAGAGGCGGGGCGAGCCGGACCCGTCATGTTAGCTCAGGGGCGGACCACGAGCGCGATCCACCAACGCTCCTCGCCGTCGAGCGGGCCGTCGAGGACGCGGGCGGCGCCGGCGCGAAGGTCGAGCGCGGGGAGGAGGGCGATGGGGGTTGGCGGCAGGCTCACCCGCCATTCGAGGCCGGCGACGCGGAGCCAGTCGCCTTCGCCGCCGATGCGGTGGCGCTCGAAGAAGAGCGGGGCGGGGAAGAAATCCAGCGTCAGCTCCCCGCGCTGGGACTCGACCTCGTCGCCGACGAGCGCGCCGGCCGGGAGCGCCGGCGCTTCGATCCGGGAGGCGAGAAGAGTTTCAGGGAGGAGGCTCGATCCCGTGCCGCCGACCTGGAAGAGGTCCAGCGGGTGCGGGCCGCCGCTCACGCTGCCGCGCGTCCAGGTGAGGTCCAGCCCGCCGCCGTCGCCGTCCGCGAAACTCAGGCCCGCCGTGCCGCGCCAGCGCTCCCAGGAGGCGCTGCCGGTGTCGCCGGACTCCAGGCGCGCGGCGAGCCGGGGAGCGAGCGTCCAGTCGTGGACCCGCCGGCGCGCCTGCCAGTCGGCGGCGAGCGAGAGGACCTCCTGGTCGAGCGCCTCGATCTCGCCGGCGTATCCGGCGAGCGTCAGAGCGAGCCCGCTCGCCAGCCCCTGCCGCCGCCAGCTTGCCTCCAGCTCCAAGCCGCGCCGCTCGGCGTCGAGGCGCGCGGCGCCGGCCGCCGCGTCGTCCTGCCGCGAGGGCCGCTCCTCCACCTGGAACCCGTGCGCGGAGACCTCCACCGGCCAGCCGCGGAAGGCGGCCGCCACGGCGCCCCCCTCCGGCCCGCCGTCCCCGCTGCCGCCGCCGAGCGCCAGCACGTCCCACCGCCCCACCGGATCTCCCAGCCGCGCCCCCAGCTCCCACGAGTCGCCGGCGGACGACGACGCGCCGCCCGAGGCGAACGCCGCCTCGGCGGGGCCGGCGCCGTAGGGCCGGCTCGGGCCCGGGTCCGCCTCCGCGAACGGCGGCGCCGCGGCCGGCGGCGGGGGCGGCACCGCCGGCACCAGGTCGGCGGTCTCGACCGGCGCCGGCGGCCGGGCGGCGAGCGGCGCCGGCAGCTCCAGGCGGTGGAGATCGAGCCCGTCGGGCTGGAGCGACAGGTAGAAGAGCGCCTTGCCGTCGGGCGCCGGCTCCGGCGAGAGCGCCGCCCCGGCGGTGCGGGTGAGCCGCGCCGGCGGCCCGGGCGGATCGAGCGGGAAGGCCCAGAGGTCGATGAAGCCGCCCTGCCCCACCGTCGCGAAGAGCGTGCGGCCGTCGCGGCCCCAGGCGGGCGTCGAGACGGTGCCCTCCGGCGGCGGCTCGAGCCGCGTCTCGCCGCCGCCGGCGACGTCGCGCACCACCAGCTCCCAGCGCCCTTCGGCGTGCCGCGCGAAGGCCACCCGCCCGCCGTCCGGCGCGACGCGCGGCCGGTCCACCGCGGCGAGGGCCGGCTCGGTGAGCGGCTCGACGGCGCCGCTCGCCAGGTCCACCCTGACGATCTGCGCCAGCCCGTGCCGGATGCGGGTCGCCGCCGCCCAGCGCCCGTCGGGCGCCGGGTCGGGGTCGCGCAGGTCGGCGCCGCGGGTGAGCCGGTCGATTTCTCCCGTCTCCGGCCGCCAGCGGAAGAGGTCGGGGTGGAGGAAGCCCTCCGCGTCAGGCGCGAAGCGGACGAAGAGGACGCCGCCGTCGGGGAGGAAGCGCGGCATCGTCGGCTCGGGCTCGACGGCGAGGACGTGCCGCGGCTCGCGCTCCAGCGACCCGCTGCGCACCGGCGCCACGTCCTCGGGATCGCGGCGGAGGAGCTTCTCCACCTCCTCCCGCCATTTCTTCTCCGCCTCCTCGTCCGGGCCGGTGCCCCAGACCACCAGCTCCGCCGGCTCGTCGCGCCGCCGCCGCGCCAGGACCAGCTCGCCGCCGTCGAGCGAGAGTGCCGGCGCGCCGGTCGCCTCCTCCAGCTCCTGCCAGAGCACGCCTTCGCGCCCCTCCGGCGCCGCCGCCGCCAGCCGCCGCTCGGCCTCGACGGCGCGGTAGGTCAGCGCGGCGGTGAAGCGGCCGTAGAGGTCGGCGGGGTCGTCGCCGAAGACGCCGCGGAAGGCCTCGTCGAAGCTGCGGCTGCGGCGCGCGCTGAGCCGCGCCCAGAGCTTCGGCAGGCTCCCGGGCTCGGCCCGCGCCTCCAGCCACTCCAGGTAGGCCGAGCCAGCGAGGTAGGCCATCGACAGCCCGAGCCAGCGGTCGTCGCTGGAGAGCCCGGCGTAGCTCGGCAGGCGCCCGGCGAGCGCCCAGCGCCGCAGCACCGCCGCGCGCAAATCGCCGTGCGGCCGGCCGGCGCCGGTCAGCCGCCCTTCGACCAGCGTCGCGTACCCCTCGATCGCCCAGCGCGGCGCCGCCAGCGAGATCGGCCCAACCGGCAGCAGCCAGTCGAGGTTGCGACGCAGCGGGTTGCGCGAGGGTCGGAGGAGGTGCGCGAGGTGCGCCTCCTCGTGCACCAAGAGGACCTCGGACCAGTCGCGGTAGTGGCCGATGACCGACCCCGGCGGCGGCGGGCTGGTCCACAGCACGAGGCGCGGGCGGCCGAGAAACGGAAGCGCCGCGCCGTTCGGCACCGCCAGCGGATCGGAGACCAGCACCTCCACCCGCTGCGGCGGCGCGTAGCCAACCTCCGCCGCCACCCGCTCCCGGATCGACTCGACCCGCGCCGCCGCCCGCCGCACCCAGGCCTCGGACTCCGCCGGGTAGTGGAAGCGAAAGTGCGCGGTCTCGAGCGTCCGCCAGTCGGCTGCCGGCCCCTGCGCCGCGGCCGGCGCGATGACGGCCAGGGCGAGCAGGAAGAGGACTAGGGCCCTATGCAACCGGCTTCTTCGGCGGCAGCTCGCGCGCCTGGGGCTCGTCCTGGAAGCCGTGGTGGTTGTGGCTGCCGTCGCAGAACGGCTTGTTCTGCGATTGGCCGCAGCGGCAGAGGGACAGCACGGTCCGCCCGGCCAGCCCGTAGGCGCTCCCCGCCGGGTCGAGGATCTCGAAGTCCCCCTCGATGCGCAGGGGGCCGTTGCGCAGCACGGTCACTTTGGTTTCGCTCATCGCTCCTCCTCGTCGTTGTATTCGTATGCGCGCTCGGCGGCCGCCGCCATCCGCTCGAGGGTCCAGGCGAGGTCCTCTTCGGTGGTGCGCGGGTTGATGGTGCAGAGGCGGAGCACCGTCCGCCCTCCGAGACGGGTTGAGCTCGCAAAGGCGGTGCCGTCGGCGAGGAGACCGTCGCTGACGCCGCGGTTGGCGCGCTCCAGCGCCTCCTCCGACAGGCCGGGCGGCGCCCAGCGGAAGCAGACCACACCGAGGCTCGCCGGCGCCACGACCCGCCAGCGCTCCGGCGCGGCGCGCAAGAGGGCCTCGGCGCGCTCCGCCAGCTCGATCCCGCGCTCGACCGCCCGGCGGAAGGCCGCGAGGCCGAAGACTTGGAGCGACAGCCAGAGCTTGAGCGCCCGGAAGCCCCGCGTCAGCTCGATCCCCAGGTCGCAGAAGTTGACCTCCTCGAGCCCGCGGTCGACGTCCTGCAGGTACTCGGGCAGGACGTGGAACGTCTGGCGCAGGAGGTGTCCTTCGCGCAGCAGGACGCAGCCGCAGGCAAACGGCTGGAAGAGCCACTTGTGCGGGTCGAGCGACAGCGAGTCGGCGCGCTCGAGGCCGGCGAGGGCGGCGCGCCCGCGCTCGGCGAGCACCGCCGCCGCGCCGTAGGCGCCGTCGACGTGCAGCCAGAGCCCCTCGGCGGCGCAGAGGTCGGCCAGCTCGGGCAGCGGATCGACCGCGCCGGTGTTGGTGGTGCCGGCGCTGGCCACGACGCAGAAGGGGGCGAAGCCGGCGGCGCGGTCGGCGGCGAGCGCCGCGTGCAGCGCCGCGACCGGCAGGCGCCAGTCGGCGTCGGCTGCGAGCTTCCGCACGTTCGCCGCCGGCAGCCCGAGGACGCGCAGGGCGCGCTCGACCGAGGAGTGCGCCTGGTCGCAGAGGTAGGCCGTGCCGCGCTCCAGGGGCGCCGCCAGCCGCTCCTCCCGCGCCACGACGAGCGCCGTCAGGTTGGCCACCGAGCCGCCGCTGACGAAGAGCCCGCCCGCCCCCTCCGGCAGGCCGCAGAGGCGCCGCAGCCAATCGACCACGACCAGCTCGACCTGCGCCGGCCCCGGCCCCTCCAGCCAGGTGCCGCAGAACGGGTTGAGGCCGGCGGCGAGGGCGTCGGCGACGACGCCGACGAAGTTGCTCGGGCTGGGAACGAAGGCGAAGAAGCGCGGGTGGCCGATGTGTCCCTGGAAGGGCACGACGTCGCGCTCGAAGCGGGCGAGGACGTCGAACGGATCGGCCGGCCCCTCCGGCGGGGGCTCGTCGAGCCGCGCCGCCAGCGGCGCGCGCGGCGTGTGCCGGGTCACCGGCAGCTCGCGCTCGCCGGCCCAGCGCGCGACGAGCAGGTCGATCGCCCGGTAGCCGAGCGCCCGCATCGTCTCGGCCGGCAGCTCCAGCCGCGCTGCTTCCTCGCTCTCCGCCATCACGCCTCCTCGCCCCGCGCGTTATCCTCGAATCATGCCTCAGGACCCACCCCGCAAGCGCTCGCGCTGGCTCCCCTGGGTCTCGACGCTCGCCAAAGTCGCGATCGTCGTCCTGGCGGTGTGGCTCGCGGTGCGGCTCCTCGCCGGCGTGCGCTGGGCGGAGGTTGCCGGCCGCCTCGAGAGCGCAAGCTGGCCGATCCTGGCGCTCGCCACGCTCTGCCTCCTCGCCCGCTTCGCGATCTGGGACGTGCGCTGGTACCTGGCGATGCGCCGGGTGGAGCGCGCGCCGAGCCTCGCGACCGGCTTCTTCGCCCTCCTCGCCTCGGCGGCGGTCAACATGGTGACGCCGACCATCCGCCTGGCCGGCGGCCTGCTGCGCGCCCGCTACACCGCGCGCGGCGGCGCCGGCGGCTTCGGCCGCGCCTACGGTGTCGTCCTCTTCGACCAGCTCGCCCACAACGCGGTGATGACGGCGCTCTCCTGGGCGGCGCTCATCGTCATGGCCTTCGCGCTGGGCCGCTGGCGGCTCGGCTGGGCGGCCCTCGCGGCCTTCGTCGCCGCCGGCGTCGCGCTCTTCGTCTGGAGCCGGCGGAGCGGCGAGGGGAGCGGCGGGCGGCTGGCGGCCGTCCTGGCGCGGCGCGCGGCGGCGGCGACCGGCCGCATGGGGAAGCTCCTCTCCCACAGCCACGAGGCGGTGGAGGTCTTCGCGCGCCTCCTCGCCGACCAACGCCTGCGCTGGCAGGTGGTGGGGCTCGGCGCCGGCTTCTTCCTCCTCAACGCCTTCGCGCAGTGGCTGGTCTTCCGCGGCTTCGGCGCCGAAGTGCCGATGGCGGTGGTCGTCGGCGCGGTCTCCCTCGGCCTCGCCGCCGGCATGCTCACCGGCGTCCCCGGCGGCATCGGCGCCACCGAAGCCGCGATGGTCGCCTCCTTCGCCGCCCTCGGCGTCGATCGCGTCGACGCCGCCGCCGGCACCCTCCTCTACCGCGGCCTCCACTACGCCGTCGTCCTGGCCGTCGGCCTCCCCGCCCTCGCTACTCTCGAGCTGCGGACCTCGATGCGCAAGGTGCGATAACCTCGGCTTCCTCCGAGCCGCTCGATGTCGTCGCTCCCGCTCCTCTTCGGCCCTTCGGCCGCCGCCGCGCCTGCCGACCGCTTGCGCGGGCTCCTCCATGCCGTCTTCGGCCTGGCCGATTTCCGGCCGGGGCAGGAGGCGGTGTGCCGCGCCGCCGCCGAAGGTCGCGACGTCCTCCTCGTCATGCCGACCGGGGCCGGCAAGTCGCTCTGCTACCAGCTCCCGGGACTGGCGCGGGGCGGTACGACGCTCGTCGTCTCGCCGCTCATCGCGCTCATGGAGGACCAGGTCGCGCGCCTCGACGCCCTCGGCCTGCGCGCCGCGCGGGTGCACTCCGGGCGCGGGCGCGCCGAGGCCGCCGCCGCTTGCCGCGACTACCTCGACGGCCGCCTCGACTTCCTCTTCCTCGCCCCCGAGCGGCTGGCGGCGCCCGGCTTCCCCGAGCTCCTGGCCCGCGGCCGCCCGGTCCTGGTGGCGATCGACGAGGCACACTGCATCTCGCACTGGGGGCACGACTTCCGCCCCGACTACCGGCTCCTGGGCGAGCGCCTGCCCGGCCTCCGCCCGGCGCCGGTCGTGGCCCTGACCGCCACCGCCACGCCCGCGGTCCAGGATGACATCGCCCGGCAGCTCGGCCTCGCCGACCCGGCGCGGTTTCTGCTCGGCCTGCGCCGCACCAACCTGGCGATCGAGGTCGTGGAGCTGCCGCCGTCGGCGCGGCGCGCCGCCGTCCTCGGCCTCCTCGACGATCCGGCCTGCCGGCCGGCCCTGGTCTACGTCCCGACGCGCAAGGAGGCGGCGGCGCTGGCCGCCGACCTCGCCGCCGCCGGGCTCGCCGCCGCGCCCTACCACGCCGGGCTCGCCGCCGCCGAGCGCGTGCGCGCCCGCACCGCCTTCCTCGCCGGCGCGCTCGACGTCGTCGTCGCCACCATCGCCTTCGGCATGGGGATCGACAAGGCCGACGTGCGCACCGTCGTGCACACGGCGCTGCCGGCGTCGATCGAGGGCTGGTACCAGGAGATCGGCCGCGCCGGCCGCGACGGCCTGCCGGCGCGCGCCGTCCTGCTCCACTCCTTCGCCGATCGGCGGCTCCAGGAGGCGCTCCTCGAGCGCGACGCGCCCGACCCCGAGCGGCGCGCCCACCGCCGCGCCATGCTCGGCGCGATCGGGCGCTGCGCCGAGGGGCAGGAGTGCCGCATGCTCGCTTTCCTGCGCCACTTCGGCGACGAGCAGGACGCCGGCGCCTCCTGCGGCCTCTGCGACGCCTGCGCCCCGGCGCGCTGCGCCGTCCGCCGCTTCCGCCCGCCGACGGCGCGCGAGGCCGGCGGCCTCCACCGCCTGCTCGACGCCCTGCGCGAGACCGACGGCCAGACCCCCGGCCAGCTCGGCCGCGCCCTCGCCGGCGACGGCCTCGACCGCGCCCGCTGCGACCGGCTCCTCGGCGGCCTCCACCGCGCCGGCCTCGTGCGCCTCGCCGCCGATTCCTTCGCCCGCGACGGCGAGGAGGTCCACTTCCAGCGCGCGCACCTGACCGAGGAGGCCTGGCGCGGCGGCTGGGAGGACTTGGCGGCGCGCGTGCTGCTGCCCGAGGAGCGCCGGAGGACCTCGTGAGCGAGCCCGCTCCGCCGCGGCGCCCCCCGGACCTCCGCAGCCTCGCCGCCGACCTCGAGGAGGTCTCGCGCGCGACCGAGCGACTCTGCACCGGCCTCTCCGACGACCAGCTCACCTGGCGCACCAACCTCGAGAGCTGGTCGATCGCCCACTGCTTCGAGCACCTGCGGATCGCCGACGCCCTCTACGCCTGGCGGGTGCGGCCGGTGATCGAGCGGGCGCGGGCGCGCGGCAAGAGCCGCGGCGCCGAGGAGCCGATCGCCAAGTCCTGGATCGGCCGGCGGATGATCTCCGCCATGCGGCCGGGAAGCGCCTATCGCGCCCGCGCCCCGAAGGTCTTCCGTCCCGAGGACAAGCCGCCGCCCAAGTCCTGGCGCCACTTCCTGGCCGGCCAGGCGACGACCGCGGGCCTGCTGCGCGACGCCGAGGGGCTGCCGCTCAACCGCCTCCACGTCGGCTCGCCGATCACCCGCCTCCTCCGCCTGCGGCTGGGCGAGTCGCTGGTCCTCCTCGTCGTCCACCAACAGCGCCACCTGCTCCAGGCCGAGCGGGTGCGCGACGACCCGCACTTTCCGACCTGGTGAATGCTGTCATCCCGAGCGTGAGCGAGGGATCTGGGGGCAGGGTGGCGCGCCGTCGGTTCCCCCCGCCCAGATCCCTCGGCTGCGCTCGGGATGACAAGCTGAAGGCCTAACTCTTGACCGGCTGCGCGTAGACCGTCGTGTACCGCCCGAGGAGCACCATCCCGGCCGGATAGCCGCGCGGCTTGCTGACCTCGGCGCGCGTCGTGACGTGGACCGCGGTGCGACCGCCGGCGGCGAGCTTCGAGTACCCGGCGGCGAGCGCCGCGGCGTAGCGGGCGGTCTCGCGCGGCATCCGCTCGAGCCCCTCGGGGTTGCGCACCACGACGTGCGAGCCGGAGTCGGCCGCGACGTGGAGCCAGAAGTCGCGCGGCGCGGCGAGCTCGAGGGTGAGGATGTCGTTGTCGGCGGCGGTGCGCCCGACGAGCACCGTCATCCCGTCCGGCGAGACGAAGCGGCGCGCCACCGAGCGCCCGCGCCAGACGCCGGCGTCCGGGTCGCTCGGCGGCGGCGGCTTACGGTCGGCTCGCCCCATCAGGCATAGCGCACCCAGCGCCAGAGCTCCGCCAGCGTCGGGCGCTTGCCGTACATCAGGATCCCGACGCGGTAAACCCGGGCGCAGACCCAGACCAGGCCGCAGGCCGTGACGATGGCGAGCGTGTAGGCCACGGCGAGCTGCCACATCGGCGGCGTCTTGACCGCGATGCGCAGCATCATGACCAGCGGCATGAAGAACGGGATCATCGAGGTCACCACCGCGAGCCGCCCGTCGGGGTCGTTGATGACCTGCATGAAGAAGAACATCGGCGCCACCAGGAAGACGATGGCGAAGCTCGCCAGGTGCTGCGCCTCCTGCATGTTGTTGGTGGCGGCGCCGACCATGGCGTAGAGGGTGGCGAAGAGGAAGAAGCCGATCAGGAAGAGCGCCAGGAAGTGGAGGACGAGGCCCGGCGTGAAGGACGGCACGTTGAGCCCTTCGGGCAGCATGCCGCGCAAGGCGAAGACCCCCGGCGCGGTCAAGAGCGTCGCGGCGGCGAGCCAGATCGCCACCTGCGTCAGCCCGACGCAGCAGATCCCGACGAGCTTGCCGAGCATCAGCTCCAGCGGCCGCACCGCCGAGGTCACCACCTCGACGATGCGCGAGGTCTTCTCCTCGAGCACCCCCTGCATCACCTGGGTGCCGTAGAGGATGAGCACCGCGTAGAGGATGGTGAAGAGGAAGATCGCCAGGACGACGCCGCCGAAGCCGCCTTCGGCGCTGCTGCCGGCCTCCGACACCTTGACCGTCCGCAGGTCGACGCCGCGGCTCAGCTCGGCGATCTTCTCGGTGTCGAAGCCGGCGCGGCGCAGCCGCCAGGCCCCGACCACCTCGGAGACCACGCCCTCCAGCACCTCCTGCGTGAGCCAGGACGAGACGCTCTCGGAGTGGTACTCGAAGCGGCCGCGCTCGAGCTCCTCCTCGTCGAGCCAGATCCAGGCGTCGATCTCGTCGGCGAGCGCCATGCGGTCGAGGCGGGCGCGCTGCGCGGCCGCTTCGGGCCCCGGCGGCAGCACGCGGAGGTCGAAGTCGACGACCCTCGTCCCCTCGCGCTCGGCGCTCGCCAGCCGCTCGCGCAGCGGACCCGCCAGCTCGCCGGTCGTGTCCACCAGCGCCAGCCGCTGCGCCGCGCGGCCGCGGGTCATCAGCAGCGCCGGCACCGCCATCAGCGCCGCCAGGAAGAGCGGCAGGCCGAAGGTGGCAACCCAGAACCCCCAGCCCTTGATGCGGACCAGGTACTCGCGCTTGCCGACGACGTAGGCGTCAGACGGCCGCACCGCTCACCGCCTTGATGAAGATCTCCTCGAGGTCCGGCTCCTCGCTGCGGAACTCCTCGACGTCGAGGAAGCCGACCAGGTCGCGCAGCACCCGGCCGCCGTCGGCGCCGGGGGCGAGGAGGAGCTTGACCATGCCGTCCGCGACCGCCGCGCGCTCGATCCCCGGCACCTCGGCGAGCCGGTCGAGGTCGAGCTGCTGGGGATTGGCGGCGCGCAGCCGGTAGGCGTTGCCGCCCAGCCGCCGGCGGATCGCGCGCAGCTCGCCGGCCAGCACCACCTCCCCGGCCGAGATCAGGCAGATGTGGTCGCAGAGCTTCTCGGCCAGGAGCATGCCGTGGGTCGAGAGGACGACCGTCTTGCCGCGCCGCCGGTAATCGAGCAGGAGGTCGCGGAAGAGCGACTGGTTGATTGGGTCGAGGCCGGCGAAGGGCTCGTCGAGGACCAGGAGGTCGGGCTCGTGGAGCACCGTGCCGACGAGCTGCACCTTCTGCTGCATCCCCTTCGACAGCTCCTCGATCTTCCTCTTCCCCCACGCCGAGAGCCCCACCCGCTCCAGCCACTCGACGATCCGCGGCAGCGACTCTCGGCGCTTCATGCCGCGCAGCTCGCCCAGGTAGACGAGCTGGTCCACCACCGTCATCTTGCGGTAGAGCCCCCGCTCCTCCGGCAGGTACCCGATCCGCCGCAAGTCCTCCCGCGTCCGCGGGTGCCCGAAGACCAGCACCTCGCCCGTATCCGGGGCGATGATGTCCATGATCATCCGAATGGTCGTCGTCTTCCCCGCCCCGTTCGGCCCCAGGAGCCCGGAGATCGTCCCCGCCGGCACGGAGAACGTGACCCCGCGCACCGCGGCGACGTCGCCATACGTCTTGCGCACGTCGCGCAGCTCGAGGGTCGGGGTCATGGCCGCGGGCATGCTACTAGAGGACTATGATCACTCTGAGAGGAGTGCCTTGATGGCTCGCGTCGTCTTCGATTTCCCGCCGGACATCTTCTCGGCGCTGCGCAAATCTCCCGAGGAGTTTGCCGACGAGATGCGGCTCGCGGCCGCGATCCACTGGTACTCGCAGGGCCTGATCTCGCAGGGCAAGGCCGCCGAGATCGCGGGGCTCGACCGCGCCCGCTTCCTCGACGAGCTGTTCCGCCGCAAGGTGCCCGCGATCCAGATCACAGTGGAGGAGCTCCGCGAGGAGCTCGGGCGTGGATGAGAGATCGCTCGTCGTCAACGCCTCACCGCTGATCTTCCTGTCGCGCATCGACCGGCTCTTCCTTCTGCCCGGGCTCGCTGCCGGGGTGGTCGTCCCTGCGGCCGTCCTCCGCGAGGTGCTCGCCGGTAAGGACCTTCATCCGGAGCTCACGACACTCGGCGAGGCCAGTTGGCTTCGCGTAGAACCGGACGTACCGCTGCCGGAAGAGATCGCAGCCTGGGACTTGGGAGCCGGCGAAGCCCAGGTGCTGGCGCTGGCGCGCCGGCGGCCTTCGTACGAAGCGGTGTTGGACGATCAGCAGGCCCGGCGCCAATTGGTCCGGGCCGCGCTGGGAGAGGTCGGAGAGTAGGCGAACTTCACCTTCACGTGCCGGTCGAGGAAGGCGACCGTGGCCTCCCAGGCCAGCGCGGCCTTCTCGCGGTTGCGGAAGTTGAAGACGTGGCCGGCGTCCGGGACCTCCAGCAGCTCGACGGGGCGGCCGAGCTCTCGGAGGCGGGCGGCTAGGCGGCGGGATTCCTCGACGCTCGCGGAGCGGTCGCGGGTACCGTGCACCAAGAGGACCGGGGCGCGGATGCGGTCGGCGTGGCGGAGGGGCGAGGCGCGGGCGAGGAGGGTGCGGAACTCCTCTTCGGTCGCGGCGCCCGACTGGCGGACTAAGTGCCGGCGGATCAGGCGGAACACCCACCGCTCGCGCCGGCGGCGCGACGGGTCGTCGAGCCAGCGCTCGAAGTCGGTCACTGGGTAGTAGGCGACGACCGCCGCCGCGCCGCCCGTCTCGGCGGCGATGACCAGGCTATAGACGCCGCCTTGCGAGAAGCCGAGGAGGCCGATGCGCGCGGGGTCGACGCGGCGGTCGCCGCGCACGCGGTCGAAGACGGCGCGCGGGTCGCCGGGGTCGCGCCAGGTGAAGAGCGTGTCGCGGTACGTGCTCCCGACCGCCCGCCGGTAATCCGCCGCCACCGCCACGTAGCCACGCGCCGCAAGGTCGCGCACCACGCCGCGCATCTCTCGCGCCAGGTGCCCCGCCTCCGGATGGACGATCACCGCCGGGTATCGCCCCTCGCCGATCGGCCGCGCCCACTCCAGCCGGATCAACAGCTTCCCGCGCACCATCGCCTCGCTGTGCGCCACCACGCCCACCGGCGGCCGGCGGGGGTGGACGAGATAGTGATCGACGCAGGCGCTCAGCGGCGCAAGCGTAAGGAGCAAGAGCCCGCATCGGGGGACGCCGAACCAGCGCCGGTGGACTATTTGCTCCCTTTCATGACTCGAATCGGAGCAGAAGCACAGACAGCCGATGGCAGCGGGATAGGCCGAAACCTTCCCGTCTCCATCCCTCGGGTCATGTAATCGGTGAGTTGCAGATGATCTTCCGGTCCGACCCCGGCGACGGTCAGATCAAATTCCCATCCGATATCCACCCGCTTGCCCAAGGTCGCGAACCCGCGCCATTCCTGCTTCTCCTCGTCCCACAGTGCCTCGCCCTGAGGCCACCAGCGGGGCTCGAAGTCCCACCGCCGCAGAAAGATCCAGAGGTAGGTGCCTGGAGGCCGTGAGCCGGTTCCCTTCACAGAGATCCTGCCAGCCACTTCCTGTCCGACTCGTGGCTCCGTGATCTCGACGCGACAGCCTGGTTCGCCGCTGCGGTTGCCTGCCGGCACGACTGCACCGACAAGGGCAAGAAGACAGGTGACGGGGACCGAAGCTTTCCAGATCATGGGAAACGCTCCCGCTGGTGAGATTTGTCGGCTAGCGCGAGCAAGGGCTCCAGGAGCTGCTCGTAGAGCCGGACGCCCGCGTCTGCCCGACTGTCGGGTTCCAGTTGCTGCGCCCGCGCGACCAGGGCTTGATTCAGGGTGGCCAGAGTCGCGGGTGGCAGCTCCTCGAAGATCTGTCGATAGATGCGGAAGCTCTTCTCGACGTTCTCGGCGCTGCCGGTGGCCGCAAGGTTCCGCGCCTCCCGGATCGTCTGCAACATCTCCGGGCTGAGCGAAGGGCTCACTGGACGCGGTGGCGCCGATGCGCCACAAGCAGGGAACTGGAAGTCGCGAAATCCGCCGCCGACGCGGAGATCCGGCTGCTGCTGGCCTTTCGTCCGGGCAGCGACCTCCGCCTTCACCGAGGTGCTAAGGGTCGACCAGCTCACGGCGCGCCCTTTGGCACGCAAGCCTCCGCATTCCAGACCATCGACGATGCTCTTCGTAAAGTATCCGTTCCCATCAAGGTTCGCGACCCCCTCAGGGTACGCGAATTCGCCAGGGCTTGCGGCCGAAAACACCGTGTACCCTCTGTTCGCCGTCACCGCGTTGAGCAGCTCGTTGCGCATGGCCGATCGGCGATCCGGCTTTTCGCCAGCCCCAGAGCCACGGCGGGAGGGCTTCTCCAGTTCCTCACGGCACGCGTCGATGAGGAGGAGACGCTGGCCGCCCAGCTCCAACTGCATGGCTTGCAGGAGCCTTTCGGCCGTGATGCCGGTCCGAAAGGTCAGGATCGAATCTCCAGCCATCAGCAGGTGCTCCGGGCCTTCGGCGAAGCCGTGCGTCGCGATGAAGACCACGAGAACACCGCCTTCCCTCACCGACTCGGCCTGCTGTTTCACGAGGGAATAGATGTAAGCCTGCGTCGCCTCCAGTCTCGTGGCGCCGGCCGAGGTCAGCGCGGCGAGGCGCGCTTGCGCTGCGGGGCCCGGCTCCCCGGCAAGCAGCAGAAGCACTCGTTTGGGTTCGAGAAGCTGGCGCTCGATGGAGAGCGAGTAGGCGAGGTCGACCGCGTCATTCGTGGCAAAGCGGACGTCCGCCAGCGAGAAGTCGTAGGAGAACTTTTCGACGCCGATGAAGATACCGGCCGAGAGCTCCGGCGAGGGAGTGAACGCGAGGTCTCCGGCGATCGCGGTGCAATGGATCGAAAGGAGCGCGCAGGCGATCCCCGCGCAGAGACCGAATCGTCGCATGGCTCTCACGTTCGGCGGGCTCCTCGAGTGTACCGCCTCGAGATCTTGGCAAGCGGCAGCACGAGCCCGACGCCCAAGAGGCTGAATTGCACGTAGTCGCTCCAGCTCAGGTAGCTCACGAAGTGTACGGCCGGCGGCACGACGCGGATGCTGTAATCGCCGGCGAGCCGCGCCTCGTCAACCTTCAGCTCCAGCCGGTAAGAGCCGGGTGCCGCCGCGCCCCGCAGCGAGCCCGCGAGCACGCCTTGGCCGAGAGAAGCGAGGTCGAGCGCCGCCGCGGTCCGCCGCCCCTCCCGCGACAAGGCCGGCGCGAAGAGCCGATCGAGCGGCCCTCTCACGACCGCCTCGAGATCGACCGGCCGCGCGGCATCGTCGAGACATTCGAGCCGGGTCGCGACGCGCCGGCGAAACAGGTTGCCGAACGACACCAACTGGCGCGGCCGGGGCGCCGTCACCCGGCAATCGATGCGCCTTGCGCGATGGACCGCAAAACCCGACCAGTGGTCGCGGAAGACCTCGACCCTGCGGTCCTCGAGATCCCGGGTGACGACCTCCGCTTCGGTCCAGTAGCGGCCGGAGAGATCGCACGCGGCTTCCTGCCGCGACCTGAACACCCCGGACGTTCGACGCCTCATCGGCAAGGCAGAACGTCGTCCGTCCGGTCTCACCAGCGAAAGGCTGAGCGACAGGGGATAGCCGGGGATCTCTCGCAGGGGAGAGCCTCCCCGGTCGATCAAGCGATAGGCGAGGGAGATTCGTCCATGCTGCCGGATTCGCCGGTCGCTCCCCGGCTCGAGCAGCATCCCGCGCGGGAAGAACTGCTGAGAGAGAACCTTCACCCTCGCCTCCGCAGCCGGCTTGTGGAAGCTCCAGCGGCCCATGCTGGGCCGGCGGACGGCCACCGTGCGGATGAGTCGGCCCAGACGGACCTCCTCGACACCCCGAGCGCCGGCGAGGAGCGGCCGGTGGGGAGTGCCGGGAGCGAAGATCTCCACCTCCTTCCCCGATGCTCCACCGACGACGTCGAAGACCACGAGCTCGAGATAGGGCGGCAGGACGACGGTCTCGATCCCTCCTCCCTCCGGCGCGGAACGGCTCTCCTCGAAGCGGGTCCCCAGGACGTGCGCCACCGCCTCGTGCAGCGTGGTCAGGACTTCGGTGCGGTCGCCGGCAAGCTCGTGGACCCGCCCCTCGGCGACCTCCCGCCAAATGCGTCGGTAACGCTCCCGCGTGTGTCCCGAAGAAGGTGTCAGGAGGACGTGGAGCGCGATCTGCGGGGACGGGCCGACGGAAGGCAGGGAGCTGCGAAGCTCCTGGAGGTCCACGTCGGGATTGCGTCGGCGTCCGTAAGGCACACCGTCAGTGATGAGCAGGATCGCGCGCCTGCGCTGCGTGGCGGCTGCCGAAGGGCCGAGCACGTCCGCCGCCGCCAGGAAGGCGGAGAGGAAGTCGGTGTTGCCGAGGCTGTCCGGCGAGCGGATCGTCCCGATGGCCTGGCGCAAGCCTGGGACGTCCTCTCCTCGCACTGCGGACAGCGGGAGATCGACGCGCGCCTTGGACCCGAAGCTCACCACGGCGATGCGATGGCTCATCTGATTGACATCGGAGCTCCGGCCCACGAGGCCGACGACGAGAGAGAGCAGGAGGTCGCGGACGTCGTCAGGATCGCCGGAAGGCCCGAGGCCCTGCCTGGCCATGCTCTGCGATCGATCGACGAGCAGCACGAGGTCCAGACCCTCCCTGGTCAGGGCGCTTGCTTCCGATCCGAGCAGGAAGGCCAAAACGGCAACCGTCGCGAGCGCACGGTTACGCGCCATCTCGACTTCCTCGTCCGGCGGCTTGGGCGGGCACCGATTCGAAGACCCTGCGCTCGAGCGACCAGCTCGACGGCACCTGCACCGCGGCCGAGCGGGCGACCCCGCTGGTGGCGAACACCAGCTCCTCGAGCGGCGACAGCGTGCGCGGCTCCCGCGTTCGCGCCCCCTCCCACTCGAGCACCCACGGGTACGGGAGCTGCTCTTCGCTGGTCAACAGGAAATAGGTGTCCACGCCGAACGGCTCGCTCACCGTGAAGAGGTCCGGCGATCCCAGCGGGATCGTGGCGGGCGGCTCGGAGGCCGCTCCCGGTCGGTGCGTCGGGAAGCGGTTCTCGAGCGGTCCTGTGGCGGGGAAGAGCAAGACGCTCCGGCCGTGGCTGTCGATCATGAAGGCGTAGACGTAGCGGGGGCGCACCGCGCCCGGCTGCGGCGCCCGCAAGCGCAAGGCGAGGCCGAGCCTTTCGCCTCCACGCAGCACGCCATCGCTCACCTCGCGCAGGTCGTCGGGCCGCGCCAGCGCCAAGCGGTACGCGAAGGCCTCCGTCACCGGCGACTCGAGGCGATACCACCCTTGGACCCGGCGCAGCCGCAGCACCGCCCGTGCGAGATCGAGGGCCGCCTCGGCCGAGCGCCGGGGCGCGAGCTCGACCCAGTCGCTGCGCAACGGCAGCCCGCTCCGCCGCCGGTCGGCGGCTCCGACTTCGGGACGCACCCAGGCGTACTCCGCCGTGCGACCCGCGAGCCGGCCGACCAGGGCGTAGTCGGCCTGCTCGGGCTCCGCCGCCGGCGCCACCCCCTCCTGGCCCGTGCCCGGGCCGACCTCGAGCCGCAGGTCCGCCGGCGCCGGCAGCTGCACGAAGAGAGCGGAGCGGGGAGCGTCGATCTGCGCCAGCACCGAGGCGACGTCGGGCGCCGGTCCGAGACGCGCCGGCAGGCCTCGCGGCCCGAGAAGCTCCCAGCCTTCGGCGCGCCAGCGGAGGAGGTGCGTCGGCGTCACCTCGGTCGGGTCGCTCACCCAGCCGATGCGGCGGCGCGGCGCCGCGGCGGCGAGCTCGCCGGCCAGCCGGACGGCCGCGTCGAAGGCGCCCCCCTCGGCGCGCGGCATCCAGACGCGGAGCGGCGGCATCGGCGGCACCTCCCAGCCGACGACTTCCGCCAGCGCCCCGGCCAGGGGGGCCGCCGGCGCCGCGCGCCGCGACGGCGACGGCGCGACGCGGGCTTCGCAGCGGCCGAGCCCCTGCATTGCGGTGACGACGAGCCGCACCCCTTCGCCCTGCCCCGGTACGCTGACCCGCAACTGGCTGCCGACCGCCAGCCCGTGCGCCCAACCTCCCTGGAGGACCACCGTGCCGCTGCGCTCGACGCGCTCGACGGCGACCACGGCACGGTCTTTCCGCGCGCCCGGCCGCGACCCCAGCAGCGGCGCGAGCCGCGCCGCCGGATTGCCGGTCAGGACGGGCTCCTGGAAGCGTCGCTCGGCCTGGAGGCGGGCGCGCGCGCGGAGGAAGGTCTCCTCCGCCGGTTCCCCCGGGAGGGCGTCCCGCATCGCCCGCACCAGGGCCAGCGAGAACGCGCCGTGCGGCTTGCCCGCTTCGTCCCAGCTCTCCCAGGCGCGGTCGAAGTCCTCGGCCGCTGCGAGGACGAGCGCCCCACGATCCTCCGGCCGCGGGCCGTGCGGAGCGCCGTCCGCGACGTCCCGCGGGTCCAGGTCGATGCCCCGGGGGAGCTCGCCGCTGGGCAGACCGCGCGCGACCGAGCCGCTGTGACAGGTGTCGACGACGACGGTCAGGCGGGCGCCCTGGTCGAGGATGCGGTTGAACAGCCGCCGCAGCTCCTTGTCCCGGATGTCGGGCGCGCCGGCGCGGGAGTCGGCCGGCACCAGCGTCTCGTCCCGGCCGTCCGGCTCGTCGGAGCGTGAGTTGCGCACCTGCGATCCGTGACCCGAGAAGTAGAAGAGGACGACGTCGCCGGGGCCGGCCTGCCGCACGAGGTGGGTCTCGATCCCGCGCAGGATCGCCGCGCGGGTGGCGGCGCGGTCGGTCAGGGTCGCGACCTCACGCACCGCGAAGCCGTAGCGGGCGACGAGCATCTCGCGCAGCAGGTGCACGTCGTTGACTGCTCCTTCGAGGTCGCGCCAGCCGCGGTCCGCCGCGCCCTTGAGGCGGTCCCCGGGCGGCCCCTCGTAGTCGTCGATCCCGACCAGGAATGCGTGGCGCCGCGGGCTCACGACGGCCGCGGTCAGGGGCGGGTCGCCGCGCCCGCACACGAACAGACCCAAAGCGGCGACCAGGACGCACAGCTTCCGCCGGCCGTTGATCCTCATGCGGAAGAAAGACACGCCCGGAGGCGGAAGGGGTCAAAGCGCCGGGGAGGACCAACAGAGCTCCGGTTCTCGTGTTCTTATAAGCGCAAGAATGGCGACGCGAGAGCCCTTCCGGCGCACCTTCCTCGGCGAGGATTCCTGGCTCGAGATCTTCCAAAAGGCCGCCACCATGGCGGCGCTCGCCTTCGGCGTCTATGCGTACGTCTACAGCGTGAAGCCGGTGTTCGAGAAGGAGAGCGAGCTGCAGACGCAGCAGGCGCTCGTGCAGCAGCTCCGCAACGAAGTCGCCCAATTGAAGAACGAACGCACGACGCTGCAGCAGCAACTGGAGCGCACTCAGGCGCTCTCGGCGGCCAATGACGAGGGGCTCGTCTTCTGGCACTTGGCGGAGATGAGACGGTACGTCGAAGAGGAGGCGCGGTCGCAGACGCGGGCTGGCGCGGCGTTCGACCTACGCGATTTCTCGCTGGCGTACGCGCGCGCGATGCTGCGCCGCCTCGGATCCCCGGCGCCCGGCTCGCCCGAGAGCTATCAGAAGGAAGCGGCCGAATTCTTCCGCCGGTTCGTCGACCGGGCCGTCCCACCGCAGGAGGCCGATGTGCGCCCGCTGGACCCCCTGCTCGATGCCTACGCGCGGGAAGCGCGGCCCGCGGCCGGAGCTCCTTGAGCTCTACCGCGGCGGTAGGCGCAGGGTGTATTTGGCGAGCAGCGTTTCCTTGCGGCTCTCGTCGATGCCGTAGAGCTCGAGCCGGTACTCCTTGGACGAGAGAAAATCGCGCGTCACCCAGAGCTCGAAAGTGTCGTCGCTGAGGCGCCGGAGCCCCGTCCGGTCCCAAACCACGCGCGGCTCACGACCGCTGATGTCGATGATTTTGAGCCGATAGTCAGCGAAGTCCGGGTGTCCGACGAGCGCCGGCTTGAGGAGGAATTGATCGGCCGCCGCCGGCAGCAGGATGTCGGGCTCTGCGGCGCCGCGGTCCCCGTCGGGCAGGAGCATGCGATGCTCGGGGTTGGCGCGCGGCTCCCGCAGCTCCCGCGCGAGTCGGCTCACTTCGCGCTGCGCCTGCAGGTACAGACCGCTCGAGACGATGGCGAGGAGCGAGGCCGCCAGGGCGAGGGGGCGCCAGACGCCGGGCCGGCGCGGACGCGCCGGCTCGAGCCGAGCCTGGAGGGCGGTCCAGTCGCTCGCGATCTCCTCGGCGGACAGGAAGTCGGGGGCGCCGGGCTCCCCTCGATCCGACTCCGGCACCGGCTCGGCGAGAGCGCGCGCCAGCTCGGGATGAAGAGCCAGGTACTCCTGGACGCGACTCGCTTCGGCCGGCGGGAGCTCGCCGTGCGCGTAGGCCACGATCTCCTCGGTCGTCGGCGGCTCGCCGAGCCGCTGCCGGCCGTCGGCGAGGAGCTCGCGGTAAGCGGCGGCCCAGTCGCTCTTCCTACTCATGGTCGTCGTCCTCGAGCTCCGGCGGCCACTCGAGCCCTCCGGCACCCGCGCGGTACCCCTCGCTCAGCGTCCTGCGCGCCTCGTGGAGCCGCGACTTCACTGTATCGATCGGGACGCCCATCACGCGAGCGATCTCACGGTACTTGAGGCCGTCGAGCCGCAGCAGCAGGCAATCGCGTTGTGCGGCCGGCAGCGCGGCGATCGCCTGTTTCAGCCAGCTTCGGCGCGCGACGGCCTCCTCGTGCTGCGCGGCATCCGCCTCGGGCGTCGGCGGCGCTTCGCCGGCCGGGTTCTCGGCGCCGGCGGCGATGTGCGGCAGCTCGTCGAGCGGGACGACGACGGCCTGCCGCTTGGCGGTCTTTCTGTCGCGGATCGCGTTGATGCCGACGTTGACCGCCGTCCTCTTCAGAAAGGCGAAGTCGCCGCGGCCTTCATAGCGCTCCATGCCTCGATAGACACGCAAGAATGTCTCTTGTGCGAGGTCTCTCGCGTCCTCGCGCGGAAATCCGATGCGCACGAAGTAGGCGAAAATAGAGCTGTAAAAACGTTGGTAGAGATCCGCGAACCAGTCGTCGTTCACTTGCCGACTCACCGGCAACAGTTTAGAGCACGCGGGCGAGAGTCCGTGGAGGGCTTATGCCGAATCTTTTTCCGCAGGTTCTCGCCGCGATCGGTTGCCTTGCCGTGCTCGCCGGGTGTGGTGCGGAGCCCGATCCCCGGACGCGCTGTCTCGAGGAGGGGCTGGGCGAGCTCGTCGAGAGGCGTTGGGTCGAGCCGCGCCTTTCCGGCGGGTTCGCCTGGGAGCGGTGCGAGGAGCGGCGCGGCGGCAAGCGGCTCCTCGGCGAGGTGATCTGTCCGATTTCCCACAATCCGCCGCCGCCGGTGTCTAGGTCCTCGGAGGCATGCGATGAGACCGGAAGGCAACACCTCGAAGCGCTGGAGCAGGTGGCGCGGCAGTCGAACCTGGACGGGGCGATCACGACCTTGACCGCACTGGCCCATCAGCCGGCACCCGATCCCCGCATCTGGAGCGACCTGGCAGGCGCTTTCCTGGTACGGGCGCGGCGGCAGGACGGCCCTTCGGACCTGCTGCGCGCGGCGGCGGCGGCCCGTGAGGCCGTCGCGGTGCCCGACCCGTCCCCCGAGGCGCTGTTCAACCTGGCGCTCGCCGAAGAGCTGCTCCAACTGCCGTGGCAAGCCGCCCGCACCTGGGCGATCTACCTCGGCCGCCCCGACGATCCGCGGTGGGCCGCGGCGGGGCGGAGCCACCGCGACCGGCTCGAGCGCCAGGACCTGCGCATGGCCGCGACGGTCTGGCCGCTCAACCGGCTGCGCCTCGCCGAAGCGGTCCGACTGGGCGATCGTGAGGCCGTCACCCAGCTCGTCGCGCCCTTCCCCGGCGCGGCGCAACGCTGGGTCGAAGAGCAGGTGCTGCCGGCTTGGGCGCGGATGACAGAAGCCGGCGACCCGCAGGCGCCGCAGCGTCTGAGCGAAGCGCGGGAGGTCGCCGGCGCGGTCGCGCGCGCAACCGGCGACCGCTACCTCCGCGACGTCGTCGAGGTCGTCGCCGACGCCGACCGGCGGCGCGACGCCGCGAGGCTGCGCGCGCTCGCCAGGGGCCACGCGCTGTTCGGCGCGGCCCGGCAGCTCTCACGGGAGGTCACCGCGCCGGACGAGGAGAAACGATATCGGCAAGCCGGCGCGGAGCTGGCGGCGGCGGGCAGCCCGCTGCGCACCGGCGCGGAGATCGGCGCCGCCGCCGCTCTCTACCGCCGCTTGCGAGAGGCGCACTGCCCGCGAGTCTTGGCCATGCTCGAGCCTCTCGAGGCGACGGCGCGGCATTCCGGCTCCGGGTCGTTGCTGGCGAAGGTCCTCTGGTCGCGCGGGCTCTGCCTCGTGGCGCAGGGTCGTTTCCCCGAGGCCCTCGAGGTCTACGAAGAGGCCCTCGCAACCTACCGGCGGGTCCGCGACCCCGAGGGCGTCGCCAACGTCCGTGCACGCCTGGCGGGAGCCGCCCGCGAGCTGGGGGATCGGGAGCTCGCGTGGCAGCAGGCCTGGCAGACGCTCCGCGACCTCCGCTCCGTCGTCGAGACAGACCGCCAGCATTACATCTTGGGCGAAGCCGCCTCGGCGGCCCTCGCCCTCGATGAGCCGGAGACCGCCCTCCAGATGCAGACCGAATCGATCGACCGCCTCCGGCAGGACCTGGCGCCGCTGCCGCCGGACGATCCGCTGGCGCCCGGGCTGCGCCAAAACCTCGGGATCGCACTGCGCGGGCGCGCGACGCTCCTCGCCTTTCTCGATCGCCACGAGGAGGCGCGAGCGGACGTCCAGGAGGCCCTCCGGTTTTTCGAGCGGGCCGTGGACGAGGGTGTGAGGAGCGCGTTGCTGGCACGCGCCAAGGAGGCGGAGGCGAGCGCCCTGCTCGCGAGCGATCCGCAGGCGGCGATCCGGCTCCTGCGCGAAGCCATCGCCCTCTACCCGCCGGAGCAGTTCAGGACCTATCGCGCCAACCTCCACTTCCAGCTGGCGCGTGCCTACCGGAGGACGGGCGTTTCGGCCGGTGCGGAGGAGGCCCTCAAAGCCGGCATGGAGGAGGTCGCTGCCGAAGAAAAGCGGGTCCTGGACCTCCGACGGCCGGGGGAGAGCGAGGAGCGCTGGGGGCCTTATTTCTCTCGCTTCGGGGAGGCATCTCAGCAGCTCGTCCGGCTGCTGATAGATCGAGGGCGGGATGCCGAAGCCTTCGCGCATGTCGAAGGTGCGCGGGCGGTGGAGCCGCTGGACCTCGTCTTGCGGCTCCGCTCGGCGCCTCGAAGATTCGAGCGGTTGATCGCGCAGCGCGAGCCGCTCGATCTCACCGAAGTCCAGGCGCAGCTCCCGGCCGGGACCTTCCTTCTCGACTTCTACTTCCTCGACGAGACGGGGGAGGAGCCGCAGCTCGTGATCTGGATCGTCGGGCGCGAGCAGTTCGAGTCGCTGCGCCCGAAGATCGATCACCGGACCATCGCGGAGTGGGTCGAGGACCTGCGCGCCGCGAGGGAGACGGGCGACACCGAGAGCGTCGTCGAGGTTCTCGAGCGGGCTTTCGCCGCCCTGCTCGCAGCCCCGCTCGCCCGGCTCGACCGTTCGAAGGTCGAGCGGCTCGTTTTCGTCCCGGACCGAGCGCTCCACGGCCTGCCGCTCGCGGCGCTGCGCGACCCGGTTACCAACCGGCACTTGGTCGAAGACTTCCCGATCGAAGTGGCGCCCAGCGCCACGCTTTACGTCTTCTCGCTGCTGCGCGACCGCGAGCTCCGCGGCGAGCCTGCCAGCGCGCTGCTCGTGGGCGATCCGGTCTTCGACAAGGAGCTGGAGATCGCGCGCGACCTCGAGCCGCTGGCCTGGGCCGGCCGCGAAGTCGCCGGGATCGAGCGCTTTTACGGGCCGCTGGCCGAGAGGCTCGCGCCGGAGCAGGCGACGGTGGACAGCTTCCTCCGCCGGGCGGCGGCCAAGACCGTCGTCCACTTCGCCGGCCACGCGATCGCCAACGACGACGCCCCCTCGCGGTCGGTCCTCCTGCTCGCGCGGTCGGCGACCCATTCGGGAGCGCTCACCGCCGAAGAGCTACTGAGCCGGCTGGAGCTGCGGAAGACGCGCCTCGTCGTGCTCTCGGCCTGCAGCTCGGCCGGCGGCCGGTCGATCGGATCGTCGGGCCTCGCGCCGCTGGTGCGGCCGTTCCTCGCCGGCGGCGTGCCGGCGGTGGTCGGCACGCTCTGGAACGTCAGCGACTCCTCCTCCGCCAGCCTCCTGGTGTCGTTCCATGAGCACCTGGCCGCCGGAGAGGACGCTGCGAGGGCCCTGCGGGAGGCACAGCTGGAGGTGATTCGCAAGCAGAGCCCTAGAGGCGAGCTGGTCCTTGTCTGGGCCCCGTTCCAGGTCGTCGGCCACGCGTCGTCGCCGTTTCCACCCAACTGACCATTCGAGGAGGGCTATCCCATGGACTTCATCGTGCGCATCTTCTTCGTCGGCTTGATCGCGTTCGTGCCGAGCGAGGACGGCAAGGAGCTGACCGTCCTGCTGCTCGACGCCGCGGAGAGCTACACCGTCTCGGACGGCACCCGCATGCCGCCGCACGAGCCCCTGCTGCTGGCGCGGGCGGGGGGCTGCGGCGGCGGCTGCGGCGCCGACGCCGGCGCGGCGAGCTTCCTCTTCCCCGACCTCGCGCCGGAGGCGGCGGGCGACGCGCTCGCACAGGCGATCGACGCCGGCCTCGCCTGGCGGCTCGACGGCTCCGACCTCGCGCTCTTCGGCGCGGGCCGCAGCGAGCTGGCCGCGCCGCCGCTCACCATCCTCGGCGGCCAGCGGTCGGCCGGCGAGTCTCTGCCCCGAACGGCGGCCGAGCGGAAGGACTTCGGCTGGGTCGCCGAGTTGGAGAAGATCGACCCCGCGGCCGGCGCCGCCGACCCCGACGTCCTGCGGGCGCGCCCGGAGAAGGGCTTGATCGCCGCCCGCCTGCGGCTGCGCGCCGGCGAGATCTCGAGCTATCGCCTCGTCGGCCTGCAGGACGAGGTGCCGCCGCTGGGCTTCCAGTCCCTCAAGGCCGAGCAGCCGACGAACGGCTACCGCCAGGCGCTCACCGATTGGGTCGCGGCCGAGATCCGCGTGAGCGGCGAGGTCCTGGAGCTGAGCGAGTCGCGCTGGGACGGCGGCGCGGGGCGCTCCGCGGCGCTGCGCCCCGTCGGCAACACGCTCGAGCTGGCGTTGCTCAACGTGCCGCAGGGACACGCCGCGCACGCGGCGGAAGCGCAGTCGAGCGCGTCCGCGCCGGATGCCGGCAAGCACTTCGAGATGTATTACGAGCTCGCCAAGATGCGGCCCCCCAACCGGCTCCGCCCCGTCCCCTTCATCGAGGGGAGCGAGCGCGTCGGCTGGACCGCCGTGCACCGCGACGAGCTCAGCTCGCGGCTGCTGGAGGCCATCCGCCTCGGCGACCCCCGCGGCTCCTACGAGCCGGTCATCTGCCCGGTGGCCCGGCTCAAGCCCTGAGTCACCACATCTCCACCACCGTCCCCGGCGTTGCGAGCCCGAGGTGCTGCTCGAAGGGCTCGTACGCCGGGTCGTCGTGGAGGAGGTGGAGGTCGTTCGCCAAGCAGGCGGTGGCGATGAGGGTCTGCGGTAGAGGCGGCTGGGGGGCGCCGGCGGCGGTGAGGGCGCGGAGGTGGGCGGCGGCTTTGAGGGCCGCGTCGTGGCCGCCGGTCGGGATCACCGGGAACTTTAGGAGGGCCGCGCGGGCCTTCTCGCGGTCGGCGGCGTCGGGGAGGCCGCGGAGGACCTCTAGGAGAGTCAGGTCGGCGACGAGGAGGGCGGCGCGGCCGAGGGTGGCGTCGAGCCAGTCGGCGCGCGGCGAGCGGCGGCCGGTGAAGTAGGGGATCCAGACCGAGGCGTCAACGAGGGTCCGCATCGCCGCCCCCTGCCGCCGCCGCCGGCGCGGGCTCCGGCGGGGTCGCCGGCTGCGTCGCCGGGTCCTCCCAGACCAGCCGGCCGCGCAGGTCGCGCACCTGGCGCTGGCCGTCGAGGCGGAGGAGGGCCCGGAGCCCCTCCTCGATCACCGCCTTCTTCGTTCGGTGGCCCGTGCAGCGCATGCAGCGGGCGATCAGGTCTTCGTCGACGTAGATGTTGGCGCGGCGCGTCGGCATGGGATGTCTCCTCCGGAGGAAAAATGCACCATGCGGGGCCAGGAATGCACCCCCCGGCGCCTGAGGATATATCCTCAGACGGAAAGGTGCACCACTTTTCGCCCGCTATGCACCAAACGAGGGCTCAGCGGCCTGCCGCGACACCTCCGGAGGACGCCGCGGGGCCTCGGGAGCCTGCCGCGGGACCAAAATGGTGCAAAGCCGGCGGAAAATGGTGCATAAATGGTGCTGCGGCGCCTTCCTCAGCGCCCGCGGTGCACCCCGCAGGCTCCGCGGGGTGCATTTCTCTCTCCGCGGCGCCTCCGGCGGGCGCCGAGGGGGCCTCCCGAGCGCCCGTTCCCTCGTTTCCGGCCTCCGGATGGTGCAAAACGGCGCCGGAATGGTGCATTTCCCCTACTCCACCTCGATCGCCAGCGGCGGCAGCTCCTGGAGCAGCCGCAAGTCGCTCTCCTGGAGCTTCTTGCGGAAGGCGGCGAGGTCTTCGGCGAGGAACTTGTTGACCTCGGCCAGCGCCGTCCGCAGGGTCGTCTCGGCCTCCGCCAGGTAGGCGGTCTGCGCCGCGGTCGGCGGGTCATAGGTCGAGCTCAGGAGCCACTGCACGGTCTGGATCTGCGACAGGGCGTCGTCGGGCGGGGGGATGCCCTTGGTGTCGGCGCCCTGCCAGAGGCGCGCCTCGAGCTTCTCGAGCCCCTTCTTGACCTTCCCGGCCTCCTTCGCCAGCTCCTTGTGGGCGTCGTGCTTGGCCTTGGCCTCGGCGCTCTCGCCCTCCTTCTCCTGCGGCTTGGTGCGCGCCAGCAAAGTGTCGATATCGGCCGCGCTCCGCCGCACCCGCTCGACCGCCTCCGCCGTGCGGTCCTGGAGCCGGCCGAGCCGGCGCTGCGCCTCCCAGTTGGCGCGGCGCGCCTCGGCGTCGAACGGCCGCCGCGGATCGGGGACGACCTCCACCTGCCCCGTCGCCTCGTGGTCGCCCTGCTTGACCTTGATCTGATAGGTGCCCGGCGGCACCTCCGGCCCGCCGGGGGCCCACCAGACCGGCGCATCGCCCGGGTACTTGGGTGCATCGGTCGCCAGGTCCCAGACGGCGCGGTTGACCCCGAGCTTCGCCGGGCCCTTGAAGGTGCGCAGCAGCGTCCCCGCCGCGTCGCGCACCTCGATCGTCGCCTGCGGCCCCTCGCCCGGCGGCCCGTACGCCGCCGCCGCTTCGGCGCCCGCCGGCGGCTCCTTGACGACCGCCGCCGGCACCTCCTCCCCGGCCTCCCCCACCGGCGCCTCGCTCCGCCGCCGCGCCAGCTCCTTCTCCCGCTCCTCCTCCTTCTTCTGCCGCTCGCGCTCGGTGTCCGGGTGCGGCAGGCCGGGGAGGTTGAGCGAGTAGGTCAGGACCGCGCCGTACGGCTCGTTCTCGCCCGTGAACTCGGTGTGCCCGGGAAAGCGCGACGAGCCGGTCTGCCGCACCATGTACTGCACCGCCGGCGAGGCCGGGAAGAGGTGGAGCGGCGCCTTCATCGTCTCGGCCGAGAGGGTGCGCAGCGGCGCCAGGTCGTCGAGGACGTAGAGGGCGCGGCCGTGCGTCGCCACGATCAGGTCGTGGTCGCGCGGATGGACGGCCAGGTCCATGACCGAGACCGTCGGCACGCCGTGCCGCCAGGGCAGCCAGCTCCTGCCGCCGTCGAGCGAGGTCCAGAGCCCGAGCTCGGTGCCGAGGAAAAGGAGGTCGGGGTCGACCGCGTCCTGCGCGACCGCCAGGGCGTAGCCGCGCAGCTCCTTGGTCGCGAGGCTCGTCCAGGTGCGGCCGTAGTCGGTCGTCTTGTAGACGTAGGGCGTCCAGTTGGAGCGCCGGTGGTCGTCGAAGACGACGAACGCCGTGCCGGCGTCGTGCAGTGACGGCACGACGTGCGGGATCCAGGTGTTGGCCGGGACGCCCTTGACGTGCTTCTCGACGCTCGTCCAGGTGCCGCCGCCGTCGCGGGTGACGTGCAGGCGGCCGTCGTCGGTGCCGGCCCAGAGGAGGCCGCGCTCGAGCGGCGAGGGCGCGAGCGCGACGATGGTGGTGAAGTTCTCGGCGCCGGTGACGTCGGGCGTCAGGCCGCCGCTCTGCTTCTGCCGCTGCCACTCCGGCTTGTTGGTCGTCAGGTCGGGGCTGATGGTGGTCCAGGTCTCGCCGCGGTCGGTCGAGCGGTGCACGAACTGGCTGCCGTAGTAGATCGTGTCCGGCGCGAAGGGGTCGATGGCGATGCCGGCGTTCCAGTTGAAGCGCAGCGGCACGCCCGGCGGGGCCGCCGGCCGGATGCTCTTCCGCTCACCGGTCGCGAGGTCGTAGCGGACGAGGTACCCCTCCTGGCTCATGGAGTAGCCGCGCCTCGCGTCGCGCGGGTCGGGGACGGTGTCGAAGCCGTCGCCGGAGCCCACCTCCTGCCAGTGGTGGTTCCTGATCCCACCGTTCTCCCACACCGCGCCGGGGCCCTTCCAGGAGCCGTTGTCCTGCAGGCCGCCGTAGACGTTGTAGGGCACCTCCTGGTCGACGCGCACGTGGTAGAACTGGGCGAGCGGCAGGTTGCCGACGTAGCGCCACGAGCCGCCGCGGTCGCGCGTCACCGCGACGCCGCCGTCGTTGCCGTTGACCATGAAGCTGCCGTCCTCCGGGTGGATCCAGAGCGCGTGGTGGTCGGAGTGGACCTTGCCCCAGGCGAGGAGAGGCTCCCAGGTCTTGCCGCCGTCGTTGGAGACGTCGAGGAGGCTCCACAGCCGGTAGACGCGGTTGGCGTTGTCGGGATCGACGCGCAGGTCGGCGTAGTAGAAGGGGCGCGGCGAGACGTCCTTCCGGGTGTTGACCTTCTTCCACGAGCGGCCGCCGTCGTCGGAGCGCAGGAACGCGCTCTCCGCGGCCTCGACCAGGGCGTAGACGACGCGCGGATCGGAGCGCGAGACGGCGACGCCGATCCGCCCGAGGTCGCCGGCCGGCATGCCGTCCTCTGCCGTCGCCCGCCGCCAAGAGGTACCGCCGTCGTGGGTGACGTAGAGCCCCGAGCCCGGGCCTCCCGAGCGGAAGAACCAGGGCCAGCGCCGGTACTGCCACATCGCCGCGAAGAGCTTCTGCGGGTTGGACGGGTCGGCCGCGAGATCCGCGGCGCCGGTGCGCTCGTCGACGTAGAGGACCTTGCGCCAGGTGGCGCCGCCGTCGGTCGTCTTGAAAACGCCGCGCTCGGCGTTCTCGCCCCAGGCGCGCCCGAGGGCGGCGACCCAGGCGGTGTCGGGGTCGGTCGGATGCAGCACGATGCGGTGGATGCGCTCGGTCTCCTCGAGGCCGCGATGCCGCCAGGTGCGGCCGCCGTCCTCGGAGCGGTAAACGCCGTTGCCCACCGAGGCGCTGTTGCGCGGGTTGCCCTCGCCGGTCCCCACCCAGACGATGGACGGGTTGGCCGGCGAGACCGCCACCGCGCCGATCGCCGCCACCGGCTGGTCGTCGAAGACCGGCGTGAAGGTGACGCCGCCGTCGGTCGACTTCCAGACCCCGCCGGTCGACGCCCCGACCCAGAGCTGGTCGGGATCGGCGGGGACGCCTTCGACGGCGGCGACGCGGCCGCTCATCGCGGCGGGGCCGATCGCGCGCGCCTTCATGCCGGCGAGGAGCGCGGGATCGACGCCGGCCGCCGCGGCGGCCGGCAGGGGAAGCAGGAGCGCGGCGAGGGCGAAGGCGGGACGGAAAGGACGGCAGGGGGTCGCGATCATGGCGGCAGAGTGTAAGCTTCCCGCAGCCCTCAAGCGCCGCGCATGGAAAACCCCCTACGTCCGCCTGCGGCGAACCCGCAGGCCGAGGTCGAGCTGCAGGACCTCCTGCAGAGCTTCGCCGCGGTGCTGGCCGAGGACGACCCGGTCCGCCGCAAGATCAAGCTCCTGCGCGAGGCGGAGCGTCTCGGGTTGAGCGCCGACACCTACGGCGGCCTGCTCGAGCTCTCGACGCGGCGGAAGGCGCCGAGGTGGCTGCTCGAGCACTACACCGAGCGCGTGGTCGAGTGGCTGCAGAACCTGTCGCTGTTCTCGCTGCTCGAGTACGTCGGCCGGCTGGCGATCCTGCTCGCCATCGTCTCGTTCTTCGTCGAGCTCCCCGAGCGCCGCAAGCAGCGCGACTACGAGGCCTGGAACACGGTGGACCAGGCGCGGGGCCAGCGCTACAGCCACGCCCGCATCGACGCCCTCGAGCGGCTCAACAAGGACTGCCTGAGTCTCGAAGGCCTCGACGCGGCCGGGGGCCAGCTCGCCGGGCTGCGGCTCGACCGCTGCTACCGCCTGCCGGGCGGGAGCCTCTTGGGCTCCTTCGCCCCGGGTCTCTTCCGGCGCCGGGGCGCCGACCTGACGGGTGCCCGCCTGGACGGCGCCGATCTCGCGCGGGCCCGCCTGCCGGGCGCCGAGCTGTCGCACGCGCGGCTCTCCCGGGCCCGCCTCGCCGGCGCGTCGCTCGGGGCGGCGACGCTGGCCGGCGCGGACCTGCGCGGCGCCGACCTCTTCCGCGCCGACCTGCGGGGGGCGAGCCTGCGCGCGGCCGACCTCTCGGGGGCCAACCTCAACGAAGCGGACCTGCGCGGCGCCGATCTCTGGCACGCCCGCCTGGCGGGCGCACGGCTCACCGGCGCCGACCTGCGCGGCGCCGTCCTCGCCTACGCCGGCCTCGAGAAGGCCAACCTGGCGCGCGCCGACCTGCGCGGCGCCGAGCTCTTCCACGCGCGGCTCGGCGGCGCCCTGCTGCGCAAGGCCCGCCTGGACGGCCGCACCCGGTTCGAGGGGACCGAGGTGCGCGGCGCCGACCTGCGGCAGGCCTTCCTGCCCTCGCGCGAGCAGCTGCGCAGCGCCCGCGGCCTGGAGCACGCCCTGCTCGACCCCCCCGCCCCGGCGGCCGCCGGCGCCCGCCCGTTCACGCTCGGCGTCATCGTCGACGACGAGCAGCACTTCTTCCGCGAGATCCTCGACGGCGCCCGCGAGGCCGCGGGGCGCGACGCGCGGCTCGTCGTGCGCATGGCCTCGGCGGGCGCGGGCAGCGAGCTCGAGCGCGAGGCCGCGATCGTCCGCGAGTACCTGGACCGCGGCGTCGACGCCATCGTCATGGTGCCGCAGGACGAGCATCGCTCGGCGCCCCTCGTCCGCGCGGCCTTCGCGGCGGGCGTGGTCGTCGTCTGCTACGACCACTGCCTCGACGCGGCCCACGCCGAGCGCCTGGTCGCGGCCAACTACGAGAGCGACCAGCTCGCCCTCGGTCAGGAAAGCGGGCGCGCGCTGGCCCGTTGGCTGCTCCACCAGCCGCAGGCCGTGCGCGACGCCGCCCGGGTGGGCATCCTCAAGGCCTGCGACTTCGAGGGGTGCTACTGGCGCGTGGCGGGCTTCCGCGCCGGGCTCGACGAGGCGGGGATCGCCTGGACCGAGGCGGCGTACCGCACCAAGGGCGAGCGGGAGTCGTGCGCCCGGGCCGCGGAGGAGCTCCTGCGCGAGCATCCGGAGGTCGAGCTCTTCTGGTCCGCCAACGAGTGCGGCACCGAGCACTTGGTCGGCGCCGTGCGGGCGAGCGGGCGGGCGGGGCGCGTCCGGGTGTGGGGGACCGACGTCAGCCCGCGTCTGGCCGAGATGCTCCTCGCCCCCGACGAGGTCCTGCAGGCCGTGACCGGGCAGACGCCCCGCGAGATGGGCTTCCGGGCCGTCGAGGCGGCCCTCGCGGCCCTGCGCGATCGCACGGCGCCGTTCCGCACCGAGCTCGTGCCGCACCAGCTCTTCCGGCACGGGAGCAGGGAGGCGCGGCGGTACGTGGAAGAGCACCCGCTGCAACCCGCGGAGGCCCGCGGCGTAATACAGTAGAGACGGCACAACCGTCGTTCCCATCGGTTCGAAAAACCGCAAGGAGACCCAACGATGTTGCGTAGAAGCCTCGTCTGTCTGCTCGCCGCCTTCGCGGTGGCTGCGCTCGCCTCGGCCCAGACGGCCGACGAGCTGATCCAGAAGAACATCCAGGCCCACGGCGGCCTCGAGAAGATCAAGGGCGTCCAGAGCATGCGCATGACCGGCAAGATCGTCGGCGGCGGCATGGACATGCCGATGCAGCTGGAGTTCAAGCGCCCCAACAGCATGCGCATGGAGTTCACCGTCCAGGGCATGACCGGCATCCAGGGCTACGACGGCACGACCGGCTGGGCGGTGATGCCCTTCATCGGCAAGACCGAGCCCGAGAAGATGTCGCCCGAGGACCTCAAGCAGATGGAGGACCAGGCCGACATCGACGGCCCGCTCGTCGACTACAAGGAGAAGGGGCACCAGGTCGAGTACCTGGGCAAGGGCGACGTCGAGGGCACCCCGGCGCACAAGCTCAAGGTGACCAAGAAGAACGGCGACGTCGTCACCATCTACCTCGACGCCGACGCCTTCCTCGAGCTCAAGGCCGAGGGCAAGAGCGTGCGCCGCGGCCAGGAGATGGAGTTCGAGACCTTCTACGGCGACTACAAGGACGCCGGCGGCGGGTTCATCATGCCGTACTCGCTGGAGATCAAGCCCAAGGGGATGCCGCAGGGGCAGCAGATCGTGATCGAGAAGGTGGAGCTCAACCCCGAGATCGCCGCCGACCGCTTCGCCATGCCGCCGGCGAAGGAAGCGGCCAAGCCGAGCTGACCATGCGCCCGCGACCGCTCGCCCGCCTCGCCCTGACGGCCTGCCTCGCCGCCCTCGCGCCGGCGGCGGCCGCGGCCCAGACGCCCGCGCCGCCGCCGACCGCGGTTCCCGTCCCCGCCGCGCCCGACGAGCCGGCGGCGCCGGCACCGGTTGCCACCGAGGTCGATTCCGCGACCTTCGGCGGCCTCGACGCCCGCGCCCTCGGACCGGCGGTCATGAGCGGCCGCATCGCCGCCATCGACGCGGTGGCCGCCGCGCCGCTGACGGTCTACGTCGGCGCCGCCTCGGGTGGGGTCTGGAAGTCGATCGACGGCGGCGTCTCCTTCAAGCCGGTCTTCGACGACCACGCGCAGTCGATCGGCGCGGTGCGCGTCGACCCGAGCGACCCCAAGACCGTCTGGGTGGGGACCGGCGAGTCCTGCACCCGCAACAGCGTCTCGGTCGGCGACGGCGTCTACAAGACGACCGACGGCGGCGAGAGCTGGCAGCGGCTGGGGCTCGAGCAGTCCGAGCGGATCGCCGACATCGAGGTCAACCCGAAGGACGGCAAGACCGTCTGGGTGTGCGCCACCGGCCACCTCTGGGACGACCACGACGAGCGCGGCGTCTACAAGACGACCGACGGCGGCAAGAGCTGGAAGCGGGTGCTCCACGTCGACGCCAAGACCGGCTGCTCCGACCTCTCGGTCGACCCGCAGGACCCGCGCATTCTCTACGCCGGCATGTGGCAGTTCCGGCGCTTCCCCTGGTCGTTCGACTCCGGCGGCAAGGGGAGCGGCCTCTACAAGTCGAGCGACGGCGGCGAGACCTGGAAGAAGCTCGAGACCGGCCTGCCCAAGGGGGAGAAGGGGCGGATCGCGGTGGCGGTGGCGCCGTCGCGGCCGAGCGTCGTCTACGCCACCGTCGAGGCCGAGAAGACCGCGCTCTACCGCTCGGACGACACCGGCCACACCTGGGAGGAGGTCAACTCCTCGTTCAATATCCAGATGCGGCCCTTCTACTTCTCGCACATCGTCGTCGACCCGACCGACCACGACTACGTCTACAAGCCCGGGCTGACCTTGACCATCTCGACCGACGGCGGCAAGAGCTTCAACTCGCCGTTCGCCGGCGGCGGCTTCAGCCTCGGGGTCCACGGCGACCACCACGCGCTCTGGATCAACCCCAAGAACCCGCACGAGATGCTCCTCGGCACCGACGGCGGGGTCTACGTCTCGCACGACCGCGCCCACCACTGGCGCTTCGTCGAGACGCTGCCGGTGTCGCAGTTCTACGAGGTCAGCTACGACCTCGACTTCCCCTACAACGTCTACGGCGGGCTGCAGGACAACGGCACCTGGACCGGGCCCTCGAGCTCTTCCGGCGGCGTCGCCAGCCGCGACTGGAAGGACCTCTACTTCGGCGACGGCTTCCACGCCTTCCGCGACGCGGCGGAGCCGGACTACGTCTACGTCGAGTTCCAGGGCGGCAACATCGGCCGGGTCCACATGACGACCGGCGAGGCGCGCGACATCAAGCCGCAGCCGCGCAAGGGGGAGCCCGACTTCCGCTTCAACTGGAACACGCCGATCCACCTCTCGCCGAGCCAGAAGGGGACGGTCTACCTCGGCTCGCAGTTCCTCTTCCGCTCGCGCGACCGCGGCGACAGCTGGGAGCGCATCTCGCCGGACCTGACGACCAACGACCTGGCCAAGCAGAAGCAGCGCGAGTCCGGCGGCCTGACCCGCGACAACTCGACGGCCGAGAACCACACCACGATCTACTCGATCGCCGAGTCGCCGAAGGACCCGCAGACGATCTGGGCCGGGACCGACGACGGGCGCCTGCAGGTGACCCGCGACGGCGGCAAGACCTGGACCGACACGGCGCCCGCCGTGCCGGGGGTGCCGAAGGGGACCTGGGTGTCGCACGTCGAGGCCTCGGCGCACGACGCGGCGACCGCCTACGCCACCTTCGACGGCCACGCGCGCGGCGACATGAAGAGCTACCTCTTCAAGACGACCGACGGCGGCAAGAGCTGGCAGGGGCTGGCGACCGACGCGGTCACCGGGTACGCCCACGTCGTCGAGGAGGACCCGGTCAACCGCGACCTCCTCTTCCTGGGCACCGAGACCGGGCTCTTCATCTCGGTCGACGGCGGCGCCCGCTGGGTGCGCTTCACCGGCAACTTCCCCGACCAGGTGGCGGTGCGCGACCTGGTCGTCCATCCGCGGGACTCGGACCTGATCGTCGCCACCCACGGGCGGGGCATCTACATCCTCGACGACATCACCCCGCTCCGTCAGCTCACCCGCGAGGTGCTGGAGGCGGAGGTGGCGGTGCTGGCGGCGCGGCCGACGGCGGCGCCGATCCCGTCGGTGGGGCAGCGTTTCGGCGGCGACGACGAGTTCGTGGCCTTCAACCCGCCGGAGGAGGCGACGATCGTCTACTACCTCAAGAAGCGGCACCTCTTCGGCGACCTCAAGGTCGAGGTCTACGACGCCGACGGGAAGCTGGTGACGACGCTCCCCGGCGGCAAGCGGAAGGGGATCAACCGGGTGTCCTGGCCGATGCGCGCCAAGCCCCCGAAGATGCCGCCGGCGAACTCGCTGGTGCTCAACAGTTACGCGATGCTGGGGCCGCGAGTGCCGCTCGGCGCCTACACGTTCAAGGTGGTCAAGGGGGACCAGACGTACCCGGGGAAGGTGGAGCTGGTGGCCGACCCGCGGTCACGCCACGCCGACGCGGACCGCAAGGAGCAGGAGAAGCTGGTGTGGCGGCTCTACGAGATGCTCGGGCGGCTGACGTACCTGGCGGACGCGGTGACGGACGCCAAGGAGCAGGCGGACAAGAAGAAGGCGACGAAGCTGGCGGCGGATTGGGAGGGGCTGCGGAAGGAGCTGGTGGCGACGTCGGCGGGGGGGTGGTTGTCGGGGGAGGAGCAGTTGCGGGAGAAGTTGGGGTTGCTGTACGGGGCGGTGAACAGTTACGAGGGGAGGCCTACGCAGTCGCAGGTGGAGCTTGCTGAGGTGCTGGAGGGGCGGTTGGAGGCGGGGTTTGCGCGGGCGGAGGAGCTCAAGAAGCGGGGGGTGGTGGAGTGGATGACTAAGGAGGAGTGGGAGAAGAAGCAGGCCGGCTGAGATAAGGAACTAAGACCCCCCGCCCCGCCCGGGGGTCGGGTGCCCCCGGCGGGAACCGGCGCGAGCCTTGTGGATTGCGGGGGGTGGGCTCGCGCCTCCGCTTCGCTTTGCGCCGGGGTCGATGTCGAATGCAGCGGGCGTTGCCCGGCGCTCGCTCAGAGGTTCCCGCCGGGGGCACCCGACCCCCGGGCTTCCCCCACCCAGCATCCAAAGACCTGTTAGCTGGCTTGGCGGAGCTGCGCCGGGGTTGGGCGGCGGAAGTAACCGACTAGCTCGGCTAGGAACTGGGGGCTGGCGGATTCGGTCTCCAGGAGGCGGCGGAGGACGACTAGGCCGACGATGGCGCCGCGGTCTAGGCCCTCGGCGTGGAAGAGGGGGGAGAGTTTGAGGGCCAAGCCGCGGGCCTCGGCGATGCGGCCGTTGCGGGCGTAGAGGCGGGCGAGGTCGAGGGTGACGGTGGCGGCGTCTTGGCCGAGCTTGAGGCCGACGAGGCCGATCCAGGCTTCTAGGAGGAGGCGCTCGGCGTCTTCGGGGCGGTCCAGGGATTCGGCGATCTTGCCTTCCAGGCGCAGGAGGCGGAGGAGGCCTGCGCGGTCGCCCTGCTTGCGGTCGAGGAGCCGGGCTTTCTGGAGGTAGAGGAGGGCCTCGCCGGGGTGGCCGGCGTCTAAGAGGCCGGCGACTAGGCGGTGGTGGGCGGCGGCGGCGAGGTGGGGCTCTAGGCGGTCGTCGAGGAGGCCGACACCCTCGCGCAGGAGGGCGAGGCGCGCCGCCTCGGCGAGGGCGGGCGCGGGGACGGCGCTCTTTTCGAGCAGGGTGCGGCCGAGGGCGTGGCGCTCGGCGAGGGCGCGGTAGAGCTGGGCGGCGCGGTCGTAGAGGGCGAGGGCGGCGGCGGGGCGGCCGCGGTCGGCGGCGAGGGCGGCGCGCAGGGCGTGGAGCTCGGCGCGCTCCAGCGGGTCGCCGCTGCCGTGCTCGACGAGCGGCTCGGCGCGGGCCAGCGCCTCCTCGGCGACGGCGAAGTCGCCTGCGAGGCGCAGGGCGTTGCCGCGGTAGGCCCAGGCCCGCCCCTCGAGGCTGGCGGCGAGCGACGGCCCGGCGCAGCGCGGGTCGAGGCGCCGCGCCACGGCGCCGGCCACCTCGGCGAGCTCGGCGCTGGCCGGCGGGTCCTCCCGCCAGAGAGCGGCCGCCGACTCCAGGAGGTGCTCGCAGAGGCCGACGCTGCGGAAGCGCTCGGCGTTGGCGACGAGCGTCAGGCGCCGCGCGTGCGGGTGGCGGAGGAGGTCCGCGGCGAGGCGCGGCGCCCGCTCGAGGTCGCGCGCCACCGCCGCCTCGCGCGCCGGGCCTTGCGCGAAGAGCTTGCGGAAGAGCTCGCCGTAGACTCCGGCGGGCGGCGCCGCGCTCTCCGGTGCGCCGGCCGCGCCCCGCCGGCCGCCCCAGAGGCGCCGCGTCTCGCCGAGGCAGTCGGCGCAGCCGGCGAGGAGGTGGCGGACCAGGCCCTTGCTCTCGGCCGCCGTCAGCTCGCCGCGCAGGAAGCGCTCGAGGTCCTCGCGCGGCGGGTGCCGCTCACGCGTCACTTGTCGTCACCTGCGGCAACTCTAGCCAGTGATGCAGCGCTCTGTCAAGCAATAAATGGCGTTCTAGGGCGCGAGGGCGCCCCCCGTCAAATCGCTCACGCGACGGGACTTGGCTTGGGCCGCCCCCGGCGCTGCGCACCGCATGCCGCGTGCCGCCCAAAGCACGCTGTCTGCGCGACTTCCGGCGCGCACAGTTCTTGCACCCCTGGCTCCCTGCGTCGCGGGAACGCACCAGGGGTTGCCACTACGAAGTCCCGCGGCGCAAGGCAACCCCTCCCTCACGGGGGGTGGACGTTGGACCTCGAGACCAGGATCGCACGGCTGCGCCGGGGCGATCACCTCTGCCAGATGTTCCGGCGCGCCGCCGAGCAGCGCGCGGCGCAGGTGGCCTTCTTCAAGGGAGGCTTGGCGGCCGGCGAGCGCTGCGTCCTGCTCGCCGCCGAGGCCGACTGCCGGCGCGTCGAGCAGGAGCTCGGGCTCGCCGGCTCCGCCGACGGCAGCTGGGTCCCGCTCCACAGCCACCCCGACCTCCAGGGCCGCGGCCGGTTCGACCCGGGCGCCCTCCTCGACCTCCTCCGGCAGTGCGAGCAACAGGCCGTCGAGGACGGCCGTCCCGGCCTGCGGCTGGCGATCGACCTGGCCTGGGTGATCGGCGCCTCGTCGGGGGGCGCGCCGCTCGACGCCGGCGCGGCGGCGCCGCTCCTCGGCTACGAGGCGCGGCTCCACCGCTTCGTCGAGCACAGCCTCGCCATCGTCCTTTGCCAGTACGACCTCTCCCGCTTCCCCCCCGAGACCCAGACCGGCGCCCTCCGCACCCACCCGCTGGCGCTGATCGGCCGCCGCCTCTGCGCCAACTTCTACTACGAGCCGGCGGAGATGGTGCTTGGCAACGCCGCGCCCGAGGACGGTGCCGCCTGGATGCTGGAGCAGCTCGAGCGGGCGGGCGCCATCGAGCGCAAGCTCGAGGAGGTGAAGGAGCGGCTGGCCGAGCACCGCGCGGCCCTGGCGCGCGCCGAGCGGCGGCAGGAGGAGTTCCTGGCGATGCTGGCGCACGAGCTGCGCAACCCGCTGGGGACGATCAGCAACGCCCTGCAGGTGCTGCGGCTGAGCGGCTCGGAAGGCGACCCGACCCGGCGGCGGGCGCTCGAGACCGCCGAGCGGCAGGTGCGCCACCAGGCCGCCCTGGTGGACGACCTGCTCGAGGTGGAGCGGGTGACGCGCGGCGAGGTCGAGCTGCATTGCGAGCCGCTCGAGCTGGTGGAGCTGGTGCGCGCCGCGGTCGAGCGGGAGCGGCCGGCGCTGGAGGCGGCCGGGCTGACCGTCTCGCTGGACCTGCCGCGCGAGCGGCTGGGTGTGCAGGGCGACCGGGCGCGGCTCGGCCAGGCGCTCGAAAAGCTGCTGCGCAACGCCGCCAAGTTCACCGGCGCCGGCGGCCGTGTGACGGTGCGGGTGGCGCGCGACGGCGGCGGCCGGCGCGCCGCGGTCGTGGTGCGCGACACCGGCATGGGCATCGGACCGGAGATCCTGCCGCACGTCTTCGAGCCGTTCACCCAGGCCGACCACAGCCTGGAGCGGACGAAGGGCGGCCTCGGGGTGGGGCTGGCGGTGGCGAAGGGGCTCGTCGAGCTGCACGGCGGCGAGGTCGATGTGCGGAGCGAGGGCCTGGGGCGCGGCGCGGAGTTCACGATGCTGCTGCCGGTCGAAGCCGCGGAGCCGGCGGCGGCGGCGGAGCGGCCGGCCGAGCAGGAGCGGCACGCGCGGCGGATCCTGGTGGTCGAGGACAACCCGGACGCGGCGGCCACGCTGCGCGACTTCCTGGTGCTCTCCGGTCACAAGGTGGCGCTCGCCTACGACGGCTCGGCGGGGGTCGAGGCGGCGCGCCGCTTCCATCCGGAGGTGGTGCTCTGCGACCTCGGGCTCCCCGGCATGGACGGCTTCGCGGTGGCGAAGGAGCTGCGGCGCGACCCGACGACGCGCGACGCGCGGCTCATCGCGGTGACCGGCTACGGCCGCGACGAGGACCGCCGCCGCTCGCGCGAGGCGGGCTTCGACCTGCACCTGACGAAGCCGGTGGACCCCGGGCACCTGGCGCGGCTGCTAGCCTAGCGGGCCGTGAGCGCGCCCGATCCGCACTTCCTCTCGACCAAGGAGATCCCCCCCGAAGAGCGGTTGATCTTCGCCCTCGACGTGCCCGAAGTGGCGGAGGCGCGGCGGCTCGTCGAGACGTTGCGCGAGGCTGTGTCGTTCTACAAGGTGGGGCTGGAGCTGTTCATGACGGGCGAGGCGTTCGCGCTGATCGACTGGCTGCACGGGCGCGGCGCGAAGGTGTTCGCGGATTTCAAGCTGTTCGACGTGCCGGAGACGGTGGGGGCGGCGGTGCGGCGGCTGGCGGGGCGGGGGATCGCGCTGACGACGGTGCACGGGAACGACGGGATGCTGGAGGCGGCTTGCCGGGAGCGGGGGGAGGGGTTGAAGGTGCTGGCGGTTACGGCGCTGACTAGCTTGGATCGGGGGGACCTGGAGGATCTGGGGTTTCGGGTGGACGTGGAGGAGTTGGTGTTGTCGCGGGCGCGGCGGGCGTTGGCGATCGGGTGTGATGGGGTGGTGGCTTCTGGGTTGGAGGCTCGGGCTCTGCGGGAGGAGCTTGGGGAGAAGCTTCTGGTTGTTGTGCCGGGGATTCGGCCGGTGGAGAACCGGGCTGTGGATGACCAGAAGCGGGTGGTTAGCGTGGAGGAGGCGTTTTTGTCGGGGGCGGATTACATCGTGGTGGGGCGGCCGATTCGGAAGGCTTCTGATCCCTACCAAAAAGCGAAAGAAATCCAAGGGACCATTCAGGGGCTCTTCCTCTAAGGGGTTAGCGAGAGGGCGGTTCGCGGGGTGCTCCTCCGGGGACCGCCGCGCGCCAAGAGGACTGCCGCGGGGAGGCGCGCGGCTGCGCTTCGCTGCGCGCCGGATCGACTGCGGCCTGCGAGGAACATTGCCGGCGCTTGCGAAGAGCTCCCCGGAGGAGCACCCCGCGAACCGCCCGGCACCGTTTTCTCCTGCCTGGAAAAAACGGCTAGGTGCGGGTTCACCAGGTCGAGGGTGCTGAGGACACATCGCGTTGAGAGGACGTCCCACTTCGAGGTCCAACGGAAGCGATGGGCTAGGTGGTAGCCGAGGTTGCCGGAGAGGAGTTCTTCGTAGACGCGTCGCTCGGCTGGGGTGCGGAGGTCGGTTACGTTGATGACGATGTAGTCGGCGTTGCGTAGCGCCCGGCCTACGTGCCGGGCGTTTTCTGCGCGGTGGACTTTGCGCCAATCGACGCGGGCGATGCGGGGGACGTGTTTGGGGCGGCCTATGGCGATGGGGCGGCCGGGGTGGGTGGAGAGCCAGGTCTCGGCTTGGTAGCGGGAGTCGTGGGTCATGCGGCGGTTGACGGAGACAGCGCGGAGGGCGCTCCAGGCGAAGACGATGGTCAGGGCGGCGGCGAGGAGGTAGTGAGTTGAGCCGCGGGACTTGGCGAGGAGGCGCGTGAGAAGTGCGCCGGCGCAGGGGGTTAGGACTAGGGCTAGCGGGAGGGTGTAGCGGTCGCGGCTGAAAAGGATAGGGGCTAGGAAGGTGGCGGTGTAGGAGAGGCTTAGGAGGAGGAGGGCTAGGAGACGGCGGTGACTCGGGTCGCGGGGGCGGGCTAGGGCGAAGGCGGCGCCTGCCACGGTCAGGACGAAGAGGGGCCCACCTAGGCAGAAAACCAGGTGGCGGAGGTTCTGGGTCAGGTTGGCTAGGTGGCCGGCTACGGTGGCTGGGTACTCCTGGGCCTCTTCGGAGGCGGCGCCGGCGCCGGTTAGGGTGTTGAGATGGCGCTGGAAGCCTTGCCAGTTCGCCGGCAGATTGAAGGCTAGAGCGAAGGCGACGAGGCCGGCGGCGACGGCTAGGAGGACGCGGCGGTCGAGGAGGGTGCTTGGGCCGCCGGGCTTGCCTTCGGCGCGGCGGTGGCGGGCTAGGGAGGGGAGGAGGGCGAGGGGAGCAAGGAGGTAGAAGCCGTAGGCCTGGTCTTTGGAGCCGACGGCGAGTGCGGCAGTGGCGGCGAGGAGGAGCCAGTCGCGCAGGCGGTGGCGGCGGAGGACGCGGAGGTAGAGCCAAAGGGAGAGCGCCAGCCAGAAGAGCATCGGCATCTCGGGGTTGGCGGTCTTGGCGAAGTAGACGAAGGGCGGCGCGAGCGCGACGGCGAGGGCGGCGAGGGCGGCGCCGCGGCGGTCGGTCAGCTCGCGCGCCGCGCGGTAGACGGCCCAGACGGCGCCGAGGGCCATCAGGACCGAGAGCCAGCGGCTGGCGAGGATCAGGCGGTGATTGAGCTCGGCGGGCGAGACGTCGTCGCCGGCGAGCGCGCGGACCGGCGCGTGGAGGGCGGCGAGGACCATGTAGTGGACGGGCGGGTACTTGGTGTGCCAGCCGCCGGCGAAGCCGCGGCGCGCGGCCTGCTCGACGGCGCGCGGCATGATCTCGTCGCCCGCCCAGCCGAGGCGGCTGGGGAGACCCCAGGAGATGCCCCAGGCGAAGAGGGGGAGGGCGAGGAGGAGGGCGAGGAAGATCGGGTGGGAAAAAAGCCGGGGCCGGGGCCGCGGCGGCCCGCCTCGCATGTCATCCCGAGCGAGAGCGAGGGATCTGGGGGCAGGGGTGGCGCGGACACCTTCTGGACCCGCGCCTTTCACGCACCGCCCCCCGCCCAGATCCCTCGCTCTCGCTCGGGATGACTTACTTGGTCCACGTCCAAGTTGCCCGAAGGATCCCGTCCGAATCCAAATCCATCGTCCCCACGAGCCCCGCCGCCAATTCCTCGGGGCTGAAGCTGTCGGCGCTGGCGACGTGGCGGAGGTTCTGGCGGGGGGCGCGGCGCGGGGTGAGACCGGCCGCCCCTTCGATCCGGTCGCGCACCGCGACTCCGGCGTCCGAGACCTCGACGCGCCGCTCGAACCGCGGGCCGGTGGCGGCGTGCGGGCGGAAGATCAGACGCCGCCGCAGCCAGGGCAGGAGGCGCGGGCCGAAGAGCCACGCGAGGAAGCGGAGGGCGGCGTGCTTGGGCGGCGTCGGCACCAGAAAGCCCGCCGCGTGCATCCGGCCGCGCACCGTCACCGCGGTGTCCTCCTTCTCCACCTGCCAGTCGTCCGACCACCAGTTGCTCGTCCACAACTTCTCTCCCTCGCCCACCCGCCAGCCGTGCTCGGCCAGCGGCGGCGCACCGCGCCGGTGGACGCGCACGACGCCGCCCTTCTTCGCCGCCACGTAGGCGGTCCAGCTCCCGTCCGCCGCGTGGTGCGCGAGATGGCCGCAGCCGGGGAACCAGACGGCGCCCCGTTGCGGCGGCGCCTCCGGCGGCGCCAGCCTTTCGAGGTGCGGCAGCGCGCGCAGGCAGCTCGCGCCGACGTAGTGCGCGTGGTAGCGGTCGTCGGTCGCGGCGAGGAAGTGCGCCGGGTCGGCGGCGCCGGCGAAGAGGGTCTCGACCAGCCAGGCGGCGCGCGGCGAGCGGGCGGCAGCACGGGCCAGGCCGTAGGGGACGACGTAGTCGGTGTTGCGGCTGTTGAGGGTCGAGGGGAGGCGCCCGTCGGCGCCGACGAGCGCCGCGAGGAACTCCACCGCGCGCTCCGCCGCGGCGGCGGCGCGCGGGTCGCCGGTCGCCTCCTCGTAGTCGGCCAGGGCGTCGAGGGTGACCGTGAGGTAGCCGAAGTCGGGGCCGCCGTACTCGGGAAACCACCCTTCGGCGTGCTGGCTGGCGAAGAGGCGCGCGGCGTGCGGCTCGGCGGCGCCGCGCGCGAGGCCGAAGCGCTCCTCCCCCGCCGCCAGCGCCAGGCCGGCGAGCGCCGCCGCCTGCTGGTTCGCGGCCTCGGTCTCGGCGCGGCGGCCGAGCGCCCGCGCCAGGCGCGCCAGCGGTGGCCAGTCGATCCTGTCGAGCAGGTGCGGCGCCTCGGCACGCCAGTCGGTGGCGAGCCGCGCCGCGGTCCAGAGGCCGAAGGCGGCGGCGGGGAAGCTGCGCTCGAAGGGGTAGTACTCGTCGACGCCGCCGCGCCGGTCGACCATGCGGCCGAGAGCGTTGACCGCCGCCACCGCCCAGCGCTCGACCGTCGCGCCGTCGGCCGCGCCGTTCCCCGGCGGCGGCAACCAGCCGCGCCGCAGCGCTTCGACCGCCCACGCCCCCTGCTGCAGGATGGCCGACGGGAAGTCGCGCACCTTGTAGTGCCAGTGGTGGCGGTCGAAGCAGCCGAAAGTCGGGGAGTCCGGGTCGCGGTCCATCTGCGTCAGGACGCGCGGGAGCTGCCGCCGCGCGTAGTCGGCGAGCGCCGCGCGCGCGGTCACGCCGCCGCCCCTTCGCGTCCCGCCGAGAGCACCTCGCGCCAGCGCTCCGGCTGCGGCGTCACCACGAACTCGACCTCCGCCAGCCCCTTCCGCTTGGTCGGCTTCGAGGCCTGCTTCCACCCCTTGCGCAGGGCGTTGAAGGCGGGCCCGACAACGCCGAGCGGCAACGCCTCGACGAGCCGGCGCGCCCAGCGCCGGCGGCCGACCGCGAAGGCGGCGCGGATCACTCCTTCGACGAGCCGCCGGTCGCGCGGGACCGAGGCCGGCCGGTAGCCGTACTCCGGCACCGGCAGCCCGCGCCGCCGCTGCGCGTCGAGCCGCACGAAGGTGCCGCGCTTCTTGAAGTCGATCATGTGGCCGTGCATCGCCGCGGCGCGCTCGAAAGCGAGGGGCTCGAGGACGAGGAGCCCGCGCGCCGCCATCTCCTCGACCAGCGCGACCGCGCGCGCGCTCCGCCCGACCACGACCGACCAGCCGCCGCCGGCCGCCTCCAGCTCCGGCGACCAGGCGTCGCCGACCGAGAGGTCGGTCGCCTCGTTGGCGAAGTCGGGAGTGATCTGGCAGTTGCGCGAGGCGTAGAAGGGGATGAGGTAGTTGTAATAGAACTTCTGCGCCGTGAGCACCCGGCCGTCGGCGGTCTCGACGCGCAGGTGCCCCGGCCACTCCCCCGCCCGCCACTCCAGCCGCGTGATCGGCACCTCGTCCGGGATCCCCTGCGCGCGCAGGAAGGCGCGCACCGCGCCGCGGTACATGTTGGTGCCGACGTAGGGTCCGAGGACGAAGTCCACCTTGCGCACCGCCGGGTGCCCCGCCGCCTGCAGCAGGCGCAGCGCCGCCACCTGCTCGGGGAGGCCGACGAAGGCGAGCCGGCCGGGGAAGACGGCCATCGCAGGGAGGAGGTCGAGCACCGGGGTCACCGCGTAGACGCTCTGCGCCGCCGCCAGCACCTCCTCGCGCGTCGTGGCGATGACCGGCGCCGCCGCCTCCGGCCCGCGCGCCCCCTGCCGCAGCACGACCGCCCCTTGCACGGCGCCCGACTCCAGGAGATGGATCAGCACGCGGCTGATCACCCCGCCCGAGGCGCCGCGCCGCCGCACCTCGGGCTCGGCGGCGTGGCCGGTCCAGAGCTTCAGGTGCGGGCCGAGGAGCCGGGCGGGGCCGTCCACGGGGTAGCCGAGAAAAGAGAACAGCTCGGGGTAGGGAACGCCGCGGCCCGGGCAGACCGCCCAGGCGAGGCGGAGCGCTTCGTCATCCGCGGCGCCGAGCGCCCGGCGCGGCCGCGGCAGCGGTCCGCGGTCCGTCTCGGTGAATTCGAGCAGCTCAGGCGCCAGCCCGACGCAGGCGCCGCAGTGCATGCAGTTGCCGGGGTCGATCACCTCGCGGCGGAAGCGCTCCCAGACCGGCGCCGCGCTCACTCCCCCGCCCCGCTCTTCTCCGTTCCCGCCTCCATCCGCCGCAGGCGGAGCTGCACGTCCTCGAGCAGGCGCCGGTTGGCGGCCATGAGGTCGGCGAGGAAGCCGAGCGTCCAGAGCTGGCAGCCGGCGAGGACCAGGATCGCCGCCAGGATGAGGCTCGGCGCGCGCACCCGGTCCGAGCCCTGGAGATAGAAGACGAGCCAGCGCACGAGGAGCAGGAACCCCGGGAAAACGAGCGCCGCGCCGGCCCAGAAGAAGGAGCGCAGCGGCCGGTAGAGCAGGGTGATGCGGAAGATGGTGAAGATCGAGCGGCGGACGTAGTCGCCGAGCCCCTTGACCAGCCGCGACGGCCGCAGGTCGGGGTTGGTGCGCACCGGCACCCAGGTGATCGGGATGTTCTTCTGCCCGGCCTGGATGACCATCTCGAGCGTGTAGGTGTACTCGGAGAAGACGTTGATCTGCAGCGCCGCCGCCCGGCTGATGGCGCGGAAGCCGCTCGGGCTGTCGGGGATCTCGGTGCGGCTGGCCAGGCGCACCACCGCGCTGCCCAGCTTCTGCAGCAGCTTCTTGGCCGGCGAGAAGTGGGCGATCTCGGCGATCGGGCGCGCGCCGACGACGATCTCGGCGCGACCCGCCAGGATCGGCTCGATCAGCTTCGGGATGTCGGCGGCGTCGTACTGGTTGTCGGCGTCGGTGTTGACGATGACGTCCGCCCCGGCGCGCACCGCGGCCTCGAGCCCGGCCATGAAGGCGCGCGCCAGGCCCTGGTTCGACGACAAGCGGACGACGTGATCGACGCCGTGCGCGCGCGCCACCTCGGCGGTCGCGTCGGTCGAGCCGTCGTCGACGACCAGCCACTCGACGCGGTCGATCCCCGGCACTTGGCGCGGCAGCGCCGCGAGCGTCGCCGGCAGGCTCTCCGCCTCGTTGTAGCAGGGGATCTGGATGACCAGCTTCATCGCGGGTTCATGGGGGTGGCGGGCGCTATGCTACGACGACCATGCAGCCTGCGACGCGACCCGAGCCCGCCCTGCCGCGCGTGGCCCGGGTGCGGGTGCGGCGCGAGGAGGGGGTCCAGGCGGCCGTCCGCCGCGCCATGGAGCTGGCCGACTGGCGGCGGCACGTCGCCGGCAAGCGCATCTTCCTCAAGATCAACACCCTCTCCTTCCCACTGGTGCCGGGGACCAACACCTCGCCGTGGGTGATCGAAGGGGTGCTGCGGACCCTGCGCGAAGGGCTCCCCGGCGCGGTCATCCGCATGGGCGACTCGCAGATCGTCGGCGCCGACAACGTGCGCCGCGCGGCGCCGCGCTGGGGCTACGACCGGCTGGCGGCGAAGTACGGCGTCGAGTACGTGGACCTGTCGCGAGAGGAGCTGGTGGACGTCGAGGTCGACGGCCTGGCGGTGCGCAAGCTCGCCTTCCCGCGCGCGATCCTCGAGGCCGACTCGCTGGTCTCGCTGCCGGTCATGAAGTGCCACCACCTCTCGACCATCACCGCCGCGCTCAAGAACCAGTGGGGGTGCCTGCCGACCTTCCGCCACAACTTCCACCCCGTCCTCCACCGCGTGATCGTGGACATCAACCGCGCGCTGGCGCCGAGCTTCGCCGTGATCGACGGCACCGTCGTCCAGGAGGGGAAGGGCCCGCGCACCGGCACGATCCGCGTCGCCGACCTGGTGCTCGCCTCGCACGACCTGGTGGCCGCCGACGCCGCCGCCGCCCGCCACATGGGCTTCGAGCCGCGCGAGATCGGCTACCTCGCCAACGCCGAGCGCGAGGGGTTGGGCTCGATCGACGGCGAGGTGGTGGGCGACGACGTCGCGCCCGAGCGCTTCGCCCGCCCGCGCGCCAACGCCGTCGGCTTCGTCCACAAGAAGCTCCGCGCCTCGCCGCTCAAGCCGCTCCTCTTCGACACGCCGCTGATCCAGGTGCTGGCGCGCCTGGCGCTGGTCTACAACACTCACCTCTGGTACCGCTTCTCCGGCAAACCGGCGGCCGAGCGGCTGATCGCCACGAGCTGGTACGGCGCGCAGTTCCCCTACAGCGGGTGAGTGTGTCGAGGCGTCCCCCGCCCAGATCCTTCGCTGCGCTTCGCTCCGCTCAGGATGACGTCGAAGGGTAGGGCGCCATGGCCCGTCATCCTGAGCGAAGCGAAGGATCTGGGCGGGGGCGCCAGCTCCTCTCGCTAGCCATCAGCCTCGTCTTTCTCGGTGTTGTCTACTGGACGCTCGACCTGCGCGGCCTCGGCCGCGTCTTCGCGCAGGCCCATCCCGGCCTCCTCGCCGTCTCCGTCCTCGCCATCTTTCCGATCAAGCTCCTCCAGGCCTGGCGCCTGAAGCGCCTCGTGCCGCGGCCCGCGGGCTTTCCTTATCGCTTCGCCCTCCGGCTGATCTTCCTCGCCGACGTGATGAACCTCGTCCTCCCCTCGAAGACCGGCGACCTGGCGAAAAGCTGGTTCATGAAAGGCAAGGCCGAGCTGTCCGGCTCCCTCGCCTTTTCGCTCGTCGTCTTCGAGAAGGCCTGCGACGTCTTGGCTCTCCTCGCCTGGTGCGCCGTAGGACTGCTCTGGCTGCCCGAGAAGAGCCAGCCGATGCAACTGCTCACGTGGGGGGTGCTGGGTGCGGTCGCCGCCGGGCTCCTGGCGCTCGGCTCACGCGGCTTCGCCCACCTGCTCTTCTCCGCCGCCCGCGTGCTCATCCCCAAGCGCTTCGAGGAGCGCGCGGCGCGCCTCGCCGCCGCCTGGCAGGAAGTGAGAGAGCACTTCCGCACGCAGCCCCGCCGCGCGGCGGAGATCGCCGCCCTCTCCTTGCTCCTGTGGTGGGTTCAGTTCCAGCAGGTGTGGCTGTTCATCCTGGCCGTCCGCGCCTGGACCCCGCCGCTCGTCAACCTCGCCCTCGCCCCCCTCGCCATCCTCGCCGGCCTGGTCCCCCTGACCTTCGCCGGCCTCGGCACCCGCGACGCCGCCCTCATCGCTCTCTACCGCCCCTGGCTCGCCGCCCCCGCCGCGGCCGCCGTCGGGCTCCTCACCACCACCCGGTACCTCCTTCCCGCCCTAGCAGGCTTCATTCCGTTCATTGGGGCGATAGATTCCTACAAGCGCGGGATGTTCCAAATGGACGCCAAAGACAAGCCAAACAATTACACTCGCCGCGGATTTGCTGAGATCCTCGCAGGAGTCAAGGTCGCCCGAACTTGGTATGAGAAAATTGTTGGCTATCAGACTGCCGGAACAGTTCTAGAGGAGATTGAAGCAAACCTCGAAGGAATAATTCGAGATGTCGCATCGCTCGAGCCGGCTTCATTTCTCAGGCTGTGGGACAATAGAAACACCTACTACAGCCTAACGGAAGGATCGATCTTAACGCAGATCCATCGCCAGTTCAGTAGGATGCCATCTCACCGGTTGCCTCGCGAGGCACTGCGCAAGGCGTTGAATGCGCCCCTTTGCCCGCAGGAAGAGGACCCCAATACTAACGAAGCTCGAAATCGCCGCTTGGAACTCGAGATAGCCGCGGAATTGCTCTCAAATGAGATCGCGATTTCTGGATTCGATGATGTGAAATTCACCTTCGAGGGAACAGAGTTCCTCATTCAGTGCAAGCGACCATTCAGTGGGTCGAGTATCCGCGCCAATCTTCAGAAGGCGTGGGAACAAACGGAGAGGCGAATTGAGCCTGGGGGCCGGGGACGCGGACTAATCTTCATTTCTCTTGAACGAATTCACGAAGTAGGGTCCCCCTACGCCTTCCAGATAGGTTCAGAGCGGGATATTGAGCGCTTCGTCAAGGCCAAGAGCCACGAATTCAGTGAACAGCACGGACCGTTCTGGGTAGAGCTATTTGACGAGCGCGTTGCAGCGATCATTCTAGGGTTCAAGTTCATCGCCCATACACTGCCACCTGAAAATACGATTTCTCTGGTGGATTATCGAGCCGTGATCCCTATGGCTCGACCCAACTCCGAGGAGTTTGAACGACTCACCAGAATGGCAGCCGTACTTCAATCGCGTGGCGACTAGGTGGCGGTGGGCCAGATCGAGGAGCTGCGCTTTGACGGCGACGCGGCGTTCCTCGGCGAGTGGCTGCTCTTCCCCACCTCCGACACCACCTTCTTCTCCCCCCAGGACTACACGCCGGTCAACGTCGCGGCGAAACCCGACGGCACGATCGAAGCCCTCGTCTGGGCCTTCCCCGGCGGCGAGTACCGGATCCGGCGGGTAAGTCCTTGACTTCACTGGCGGTCGACCTCAGCATGTAGCCATGCGCTCCACCGTCACCCTCGACGAGGACGTCGCGCAGCGTGTCGATCAGGAAGTGCGACGCCGCGGCAAGAGCGCCGCGGCGGTGGTCAACGAGACGCTGCGCTCGGGGCTGGGGCTGGCCGGCAAGCCGCGCTCTGCCCCGCCGTTCCGCGTCGAGGCGCAGGACCTCAGGTTTCGTCCGGGCATCGATCCAGACAAGCTGAACCAACTGGTCGATGAGCTGGAAGCGGCCGAGAGCGCCGCCAAGCTCCAGCAGTGATCCTGCCGGACCTCAGCCTCCTAATTCACGCCTACAACCGCGAGTCTCGGGTGCATGCCGAGGCGAAGCTCTGGTGGGAGGGGCTCCTCTCGGGCGACGAGCCGGTCAGCCTCGCGTGGGCGGTGGTCCTGGGCTTCATTCGCCTCACGACGCACCGCAAGGTGCTCATCAAGCCGCTGCCCGTTGCCGCGGCTTGCGACATCGTGGCCTCCTGGCTGGAGCGTCCCCAAGTGACGATCCTGCACCCCGGCGAGAGGCACGCCGGCATCGTACTTGACCTCCTACGCAGCTTGGGCGCGGCAGGGAATCTCACGACCGACGCTCATCTCGCCGCCCTGGCGATCGAACATCAGTGCGAGCTGCACTCGACTGACGGCGACTTCTCGCGCTTCCCAGGCTTGCGCTGGCGCAATCCGCTGGGCGACTAGAAGCTCACCCGCACCCCGATCCGCGCTGAGGTCGGCGGTGTTCGCAGGACCGGCTGTTTGTAGCGTGGGCGAGGGGGCCCAGACCCAGGATCGCCTGGCGGGTTGGCCGGGGTGGGGTCGTCGTTGTGGGCTTCCTCGAAGCCCCATCTTTGATCCAGCAGGACCGGACGCTGCGCGTCGAGGATGTTGAAGACGTCGAGGAGGAAGTTCACCGTCACCGGGCCCACCTCCCAGGGGTAGCCCAGGTGGACGTCCGCCTCGTAGGTGTCCGGGGTCCGCCCCTCGGCGCCGCGCTTGGTCAGGAAGAACTCGTAGCGGCCGTAGATGTCGGAGTAGCCGTAGCGGGTGACCGGGGTGCCGGTGCGGTAGTAGGCCGAGACGCCGACCGAGAGCTTCCAGGGGGTGAAGTAGACGCCCGAGGCCTTGAACTGGTGCCGGCGGTCGTTTGACAGCGGCCCTTCATTGGTGATGCGCGAGAGGTCGCTGCCGTTGGTGAAGAAGTCGAAGTAGTCGTAGGCGGCGGTGATGTTGGGGTCGGGGCCGATGTTGGTGAAGGGGGCGAAGAGGCCGTCGAAGTTCCCGTCGAGCTTCGAGTAGAGGTAGGAGGCGAGCCCCTGCCAGTTGTTGGAGAAGCGCTTGGTGGCGTCGAGCTGCACCCCCTTGAAGACCCGCTTCGGCTCCGGCGCCGGGAAGGTCTGCGCGTAGTCGAGGGTGAAGACTCGGCTCATGATCCCTTCGCCCGGGTTGCCGATGCAGTAGGTGCCGTCGTCGGCGCAGAGGAAGTCCTCGACCACCTGGCCGTAGTCGCGGTAGATGCCCTTGATCCCCACCGCCACGTCCGGCAGCACCTGCCGCTCGTAGCCGAGCAGGTACTCGTTGATGTACTGGTTCTCGAGGCCGGGCTGGACCGGCTCGGTGAAGCCGCCGAAGATCGCCGACTCGCGCTGCAGCGCCGCCTCCGCCGCCGGGTCGGGCGCCGTCCCCACCGGGTCGAAGTTGAAGATGCGCGCCTGCCGCTCGAAGGAGAAGGAGCGGATGACCAGGTCCATGGGGAGCTGCTCGTAGTAGCGGCCGTAGGAGCCGAAGAGCTTGCTCGCGTGCTCGCCGCTCGGGTCCCAGACGAAGCCCAGGCGCGGCGCGTAGTCGTCCTTCAAGTCGATCCGCTTGACCCCCGAGGCGTCGATGATCTCCTGGCGGTCCCAGCGCACGCCGAGGTTGAAGGTCAGGTTCGGGCGCGCCGCCCAGCGGTCCTGGAGGAAGACGGTGGTGTTCTCGTGCTCGGGCGAGGCGACGAGGGCTGAGATCGGGGCGTTGGTGATCGTCGCGTCGGGCGTCGTCCAGTAGAAGTGGCTGTAGACGTTGCGGCCGCCGGCCGAGTGGACGTCCACCTGCTGGCCGCCGGAGAAGCGCCGCACCACCTCGGCGGCCTGGTCCTCGGTCTCGAAGCCGGCCTTGAGCTCGTGCCGGCCGAGGAAGCGGGTGGCCGAGAGCCCGGCGAAGTCGCGCTGGAAGTCCTTGGTCTGCACCAGGCCGAAGCCGCCGGTCTGGAGGAAGTCCTCGGCGACGATGCGGTACTGGATGACGTCGGCGCCGGTCCCCCCGACCGAATTCTCCTCCTCGTGCCGCGCCACCTGCGCGGCGAGCACCCAGTCGCCGCCCAGGATGCCCTCGTAGCGCAGCGCGTAGTCCTTGCCGCCGAAGCCGCGCACGCCGGTGAAGGTCGAGGGCTCGCCGTTGAGCGTGTGCTGGGCGTCGTTGATCGCACCGGTGTCGTCGCGCGGGTCCTGGAAGAAGCTGCCGATGAAGGAGTGGTTCTCGCTGGCGCGCCAGGTGAGCTTGGCGGCGGCCAGGTCGCGCTCGCTCTCGGAGGTCACGACCTGCCCTGCGCGCGGCGCCGGCAGCGAGTTGTCGAGGTCGTGGCCCACCTTGTCGTAGGCGCCGAAGAACCAGAGGCGGTCCTTGAGCAGGTACCCGCCGAGGTCGAAGCCGTAGTCCTCGCGTGTGAACCCCACTTGGGTGCCGCCGGTCGAGACCACTTCCTTGGCGCTGGTCTGCAGGCCGTCGGCGTCGTGGTAGGCGAAGACGTCGCCGTGGAACTCGTTGCCGCCGCTCTTGGTGATGACGTTGATGATGCCGCCGGTCGAGCGTCCGAGCTCGGCCTCGTAGCCGCCGGTCTTGACGTCTACCGCCTGGATGAACTCGAAGTTGAGCTCCTTGCCCTGGAAGCCGTACTCGACGCCGGTGGTGTTAACGCCGTCGACGTAGAAGACGTTCTCGGCGCCGGTCGAGCCGTAGACGGTGATCGAGGACTGGCCGGTGTTCTCGGGGTGGGCGTCGGAGGAGACGCCGGGGGCGATCTGCACGACCGACGAGTAGTTGCGGCCGGTCGGCAGGGTCTGGATGGCGCGTGCGTCGAGGTTGGCGCCGAGGCTGGTCGAGGTGGTGTCGACGACCGGCACTTCGGCGGTGACGGTGATCTCCTCGGCAGCCGCCGGCCGCAGGACCGCGTTGAGGGTGGTGTCCTTGGCGAGCGCCGCGGCAACGCCGGAGCGGGTCTCCGGGGCGAAGCCGGAGAGGGTGAAGCTGACGGTGTAGTCGCCGGGCGGCAGGAGCGTCAGGCGGTAGAAGCCGATCTCGTCGGTCGTGGCGGTGCGGCTCCCCTGGAGGGCCGGGCTGCGCGCCTCGACGGTGACGCCGGGGAGGCCGCCCTCCTGCTCGTCGGTGACGCGGCCGACGATGCCGCCGGTGGTCTGGGCGAAGGCCGCCGCGGCGACGGCGGCGAGCAGCGTGGAAAGGACGAAGGCGCGGCGAAGCTGGTGCATCGCGAACCTCCTCAGCGGTAAGAGCTGCGATGAATCGACGAAAGCGAATGTAACACAGGCCCCCGCCCAGATCCTTCGCTCCGCTGCGCTGCGCTCAGGATGACGATGGGCGCCCTGTCATCCTGAGCGCAGCGAAGGATCTGGGTGGGGGCGATCAGCCTCCAGGCGCGAGGAAACGCCGGATCTCCGGTTGGTCGGGGTCGAGCGCGAGCGAGCGCTCGAGCGAGGCGCGGCCCGCGCTCTCGTCTCCCAGACACAGGTAGGCGAGGCCGAGGGAGGCGTGGGCGAGGGGGTCTCGCGGCGACAGGGCGACCGCGCGCGAGAAGTCGCCGCGGGCGGCGGCGCAGTCGCGGCGGTCGAGGCGCTCGCGGCCGCGCAGGAGCAGGAGGCGCGGGGCGTCGGGTCGCGCGGCGAGGGCGCGGTCGAGGAGGGCGAGGGCGCGCGCCGTTTCGCCGCCGCGGCGGTAGACGAGGGCGCGCGCCGCGACGCGCTCGGGGCCCTCCGGCAGGCCGGCGGCGAGGGCCTGCAGCAGCAGCTCGTCCGCCCGGTCCCGCTCGCCTGCCGCGGCGAGCAGCTCGGAGAGGTTCCAGAGCGCGGAGGCGTGCGCGGGGTCGAGCGCCAGCGCCTGCTCGAAGGCGGCGCGCGCCTCGCGCGGGCGGCCGGCCTGGCGGAGGAGCAGCCCTTCGTGGTTCCAGGAGGCGGGGGTGCGGGTGGGGTCGGCGGCGGAAGAGGGCTGGGTAGAACGGCTCGTGCGCGGGAGATAGCCGAGCGCCCGGAGCTTCGCCAGCTCTTCCTCACTCGCTGCCGGAACCGCCGCCCGCTCCACCGGCCGGAAGTGCGCGGCGTAGTCGAAGGGCCCCTCGCGCGTCGGGGGCGCGCCCGGGAGCGGCGGCCCCGCGAGCCCCTTGCCCGGCGGCAGGCCGAGCAGCGCGAGGAGCGTGGCGCACACCTGGTCGATCGAGCCGTTCGCGCGTTCCCCCGCCCGAATCCCCGGCCCCCAGAGCAGGTACATCCCCTCCTCGCGATGCCACCGCCCCGCCGTCGCCGCCGCCGCGCTGGCCAGCCGCTCCGGCCGTCCCTCGCCCCAAAGGAACCCGTGGTCGGAGGCGAGCACCAGCACCGCGCCGTTCCGCTCCGCCAACTGGCGGTACTCCCCGAGCAGGCGGTCCACCTCGGCGAAGTAGCGCTCCGGCACGAACGAGTAGCGCGCGAAGTCGTCGGCCGAGACCGAGGGCTGCCGCGGCGCCGCGAAGGGCGCGAAGACGTGGCCGATCGTGTCGGTGCCCTGGAGGTAGACGAGCGCCAGGTCCGGGCGCTCCTGGGCGATCCACTCGCTCGCCAGCCGGTGCCAGGCCCGGGTCTCGACCAGGATGCGGCGGAGCGCGGCGGTCGGGTCGGCATAGGGGTCGGGGTGCGCCGCCGCCGCGTCGTAGGCGGCGCGGTCGAGCCAGGGGAGATAGGCGCGGAGCGCCGCGTGATCCACCTCGCGCTCGGCGGCGGCGAGCGCCGCGCGCGCCCACGCCTCGCGCTCCGGCGGGAAGACCACCCCCGCCGCCGGCGCGCCGCCGCGCGCGGTGAACGAGGCGAGGCGGTCGGCGACGAGGAGGCCGTTCACCGGCTCGGCCGGCCAGGTCGCCCAGAGACCGAAGACCGCCACCCGCCGACCGGCCCAGCTCGCCATGTTCCAGACCGCCGGCGCCCGCCGCTCGGCGGCGGTGATCGGCTCCTCGGCGCCGGTCGCCGGGTCGCGCCGCGTGAAGTCGAGGATGCGGTGGGCGAGCGGCCCGACGCCGGTCGTCATCGTCGTCCAGAGCAGCGGCGAGAGCGGAGGCTGCTGCGTGCGCAGCACGCCGGCGCGCCCCTCGCGGACGAGAGCCGCCAGGTTCGGCATGAGCCCGCGCGCGGCGTAACGGTCGAGGAGCTGCCAGTCGGCGCCGTCGAGGCCGACGAAGAGGACCGGCCGGCCGCCCTCCGCGGCGGCGGCGAGCTCGGGCACTGTCGGTATGGCGGGGCGAGCGGCAGGCCGCGGCTCGTCGCGGCAGGCCGCGAGGAGCACGGCGGCGAGGAGCGCCCCACACGCCGTGCCGAGCGCCCTACTTGTCATCCCGAGCGTAGCGAGGGATCTGGGCGGGGGACGCTCAGCGGGCCGGACCCGCCCCCCAGATTCCTCGCTGCGCTCGGAATGACAAGGCACGCGTTATTCTGCCTCGCCATGCCCCGCCCCGCCCTCCTCACCTTCGACATCTTCGGCACCGTCATCGACTGGCGCCGCGGTTTGGAGGAAGCGCTGCGCGCGGAGGGAGTCACCGTCGCGCCGGGCGACTTCGACCGCATCGTCGACCGCCAGGCCGTCCTCGAGCGCGAGTTTCGCCCCTACCGCGAGATCACCGCCCGCAGCCTCGTCGAGGAGGTCGGCCTCGCGCCCGAGGCGGCGGACCGGATCGGCGCCGCCGTCGGCACCTGGCCGCTCTACCCGGACTCGCGCGAGGGGCTGCGCCGCCTCCAGGCCGTCGCCCCCTGCGTCGCCATGACCAACAGCGACCGCGCGCACGGCGAGCAGGCGCAGGAGCAGCTCGGTTTCCACCTCGCCGGCTGGATCACCGCCGAGGAACTGCAGCTCTACAAACCGGACGCGCGGTTTTGGCACGCTGTGGCGGCGCGGCTAGGGGTCCCGCCATCCGCGGCCTGGTGGCACGTCTCGGCCTACGCCGACTACGACCTCGACGTCGCCCGCTCGCTCGGGCTCACCACCGTCTACGTCGAGCGCCCGCACGCACGCCCCGGCCCCGCCACGCACGCGGTCGGCGACCTCGCCGCGCTCGCCGAGCTGATCGCCGGTCCGGCGCGCTAGGCCGCAGCCGCTTGAACGTCGCCGGCATCTCGGCCTTCTTCCACGACTCCGCCTGCTGCCTGCTCCGCGACGGCCGGCTCGTGGCGGCGGCCGCGGAGGAGCGGTTCTCGCGCCTCAAGCACGACCCGCGTCTGCCGGCCGCGGCCTTCCGCTCCTGCCTGCGCGCCGGCGGCTTGGGCGTGGCCGACCTCGACTGCGTCGCCTACTACGAGCAGCCGGTCGACAAGCTCGCCCGCCAGCTCTGGGCGGGGCCGCCCGAAGGGCCCGCGCCGGACCTCGCCTGGCTCGACCCCGGCCGCCCGGAGCGCGCGATCCGCGAGGGGTTGGGCTACGAGGGGCCGATCGTCTCGTTCCCTCACCACCGCTCCCACGCCGCCAGCGCCTTCCTCTTCTCGGGCTTCCCCGCGGCCGCCCTGCTGACCGTCGACGGCGTCGGCGAGTGGGCCACCACGACCTACGGCCGCGGCGAGGCGGGCCGTCTCGACCTCTTCGCGGAGGTCCACTTCCCGCACTCGCTGGGGCTCTTCTACTCGACGCTCACCTCCTACCTCGGCTTCGCGGTCGACGACGGCGAGGGGAAGGTCATGGGCCTCGCCGCCTGCGGCGAGCCGCGTTACGTCGCGGCACTGCGGGCGCTCGTCGAGTGCGGACCCGGCGGGGAGCTCGCGCTCGACCTCCGCTACTTCGACTTCGTGCGCGGGCGCCGGATGTACTCCGCCGCGCTCTGCGACCTGCTGGGGGAGCCGCCCCGGCGCCCCGGCACGGAGCTCACCCGCTTCCACCGCGACCTGGCGCGGAGCCTCCAGCTCGTCCTCGAGGAGGTGCTGCTCGAGAAGGCCCGCTGGCTGCGCGCCGAGACCGGCGCCCGCAACCTCTGCATGGCCGGCGGCGTGGCGCTCAACGCCGCCGCCAACGGCCGCATCCGGCGCGAGAGCGGCTTCGCGGAGCTCTTCGTGCAGCCCGCCGCCGGCGACGCCGGCGGCTGCCTCGGGGCCGCCGCGCTGGCCCACGTCGAGCTGGCCGGCGGCCGGCCGCCCGAGCCGCTGCGGCACGTCTTCCTGGGCCCGCGCTGGACGGCGGACGAGGTCGCCGGCCTGCTCGCCGCGACCGGCCTCGCGGCCCGCGACTTCCGCGGCCGCGAAGCCGAGCTGCTCGAGGCGGTGGTCGACCGGCTCGTCGCCGGGAAGGTCGTGGCCTGGTTCCAGGGAGCGATGGAGCTCGGGCCGCGCGCGCTCGGGGCGCGGAGCCTGCTGGCCGATCCGCGCGATCCCGGGATGCGCGACCGCCTCAACCGCGCGGTCAAGCGACGCGAGGGCTTCCGCCCCTTCGCGCCGAGCGTCCTCGCGGCGCACGCCGCCGGCCACTTCGCGCTCGCGCACCCCTCGCCCTTCATGCTCGAGACCTGCGCCGTGACCTCGCCGCTCGACCTCCCCGCCGTCACCCATGCCGATGGCTCGGCGCGGCCGCAGACCGTCGATCCGGCGACCGCGCCGCGCTTCGCCGCTCTCCTCGCGGCGTTCCACCGCCGCACCGGGTGTCCGCTGCTGCTCAACACCTCGTTCAACGTGCGCGGCGAGCCGATCGTCTGCTCGCCGGTGGACGCTCTCTACTGCTTCGCCGACGCCGAGATCGACTGCCTGGCGCTCGAGGACTTCCTGCTCGACCGCGAGGCGCTCCCGGAGGAGTGGCGGGAGCTGCTGCCGGTCTGGCGGCAGCGGCGGCGGAGCGGTTTCGCGGCCGGCGGCGGCATGCCCGGCGACCTCTACACCTTCGTATGAGCCGCGGCAAGGAGCTCAGTGCCCGGCTCGCCGCCTGGCTGGCGACACCGGCGGGGCTGCGCGCGGCGCGGCGGCTCCAGGCCGCGGGCGGGCTCGACGATTTCCGTGCCGGCCCCAGCGCCGGAGCGCCGGGCGCAGCGCCGGCGCCGGGGCGGCGCCTGCCGGAGCCGATCGCCGTCTGGCAGCCGGCGGAGGACGAGCGCGGGCGGCTCTTCGTCCGCCCCGACCCTCACCCGCTCGGCGACCACCACGCGGCGCGCAAGGTGCTGCGGCCGAAGACGGCGGAGCTGCCGCTGCGCGTCTGCCTCTTCGGCGAGTCGGTCGCCGCCGGCTACCTCTACGCCCCGCACCTGACCCCCGCGCAGGTGCTCGAAGGGCAGCTCCGGGCGGCGCTCGGCAGCGCGGACGTCGAGGTCGTCGATCTCGCCCGCACCGACGAGACGCTCCCCAGCCTCGCCGCCACCGTGCGGGCGGCGCTGCAGATCAACCCCGACGTCCTCGTGCTCTTCACCGGCAACAACTGGAACCTGCTCGAGACCCCGGAGGTCTCGCAATACGCCCCCTCCGTGCGTGCCCGGCTGCGCTACGCCGAGCGCCTACGCGGCGAAGGGCTCGGCGGCCCGGTCCACCTGGCGCGGGAAGGGGTGCGCCGCGCCGCCGAGGCGGCCTTCGAGCTGATCGCGACGATCGCCCGCGCCGTGGGCATCCCGGTCGTCGTCGTGGTGCCGGAGGTCAACCTCGCGGACTGGGAGACGCGCCAGCCCGTGACCCACCTCCCCGGCGACGGCGTGGCCGCCTGGTACGACCTCTACCGGCGGGCGGGCGCGCACCTGGCGCGCGGCGAGCCTGCGGCGGCCGCCGACGCGGCCGAAGGTCTCCTCGCGCTCGACGGCGGCGCCTGCCCAACCTCCTGGCGGCTGCGCGGCCGGGCGCGGGCGGCGCTCGGCGCCGCCGCGGAGGCGCGCGCCGACCTGCTGGCCGAGGTGGACGCCGCCCACTACGCGACGATGGCGTTCCTCGGCGCGCCGCAGGCCACGACCGCGGCGCGCGAGCTGCTGCGCGAGCTCGCCGCGCGGCACGGCTTCGCCTGCGTGGACCTGCGCGAGGTCTTCGCCCGCCACCTCGACGGGGCGCTGCCGGGGCGCCGCCTCTTCCTCGACTACTGCCACCTGACGCGCGAAGGGATGCAGGTGGCGATGGCCGCGGCCGCCGCCGAGGTGCTGCGCCTCTCGGGCATGGCGGCGACCGACGAGGAGTGGCCGTCGCTCCTCGCGCGCCTGCCGGCCCCCGCCGTCGCGCCCGCGGCGGACGCCGCCGCGATGCTCGGCGCCGCCATCCACTCCGCCCACCGCCTGCTCGCGGCCGGCGCCAAGGGGCCGATCCTGGAGCACTGGCTGGACGCGGCGCTGGACGCCTCGCCGGGGGCCGAGGTGGCGCTGCTCGACCTGCTGGAGGCGCGCTGCGCTCCCTGTCCGGCGGTCCTGACGCCGGCGCAGCGGCGCAACCTCGCCTCCTCCTGCCGGCTTACCCTCCAGCACGGCTGGCGCTGGGACCACCTCGACGCCGACCTCCTCGCGGCGGCCGTCGCGGTGCTAGAGCGCCGCGGCACGCCGGCGCGGGCGCTCGCGACGCGGCTCCTCCTCGCGCACCACGCCCCGCGCGCGGAGGGAACGGACCTCGCCGACCCCTTCTACCTCTGGGAGCCGCTCGAGCGCTTCTTCCCCGACGTCATGGACTACGACGACCTCGACCGCCGGGCGACCTACCGCGCGCCGTGGCCGGTGTCATCGTTCTGCCTCGTCGGCGACGGCCGGCAGGACGTGGAGCTGGAGCTGACGGCGCGCCGCCCGGGCCCGGCCACGCCCGCGGCCGTCACGGTCAACGGCCGGCCCGCCGGCGCCCTCCCGATGGGCGAGACCTGGACCCGCGGGACGCTGCGCCTGCCGGCGGCGAGCCTGCGGCCGGGGCTCAACCGTCTCGACGTCGCCTGGCCGCCGCCGCCGGCGGCGGACGCCGACCCCTTCCGCTCCGCCTGCGAGCGGCTGGAGCTCGGTCTCGCCGCCGACCTCCACCCGGTCTTCGCGGAGGTCTGGTCGCTCCTGGCGCGGCCGCGCTGAGCGCGCCGGCGGCCGCAGAGCCGTAGCCCCGCGCCCGATCCTCAGAGCAGCCAGGCGTAGCCGAGCTTCAGGAACACCGTGCGGTCGGTCTGGGTGAGGTCGATCGCGTCGATCCCCAGGTGGCTGTCGGAGTAGCCCACCAGCAGGACCGTCTGCGCGTCGAGGCGGTAGGAGAAGAGGAGCTGCGTCAGCAGGTCCTCGGTCTTGCGGTCGACCGGCACGGTGTAGAGCGCCGGCTCCCGGTCCAGCCACTCGTACTGCAGGATGGCGCGCAGGTAGGTGCGGCGGCCGAAGTGGTAGAGCAGGCGGGTCTGCGCCAGGTCGACGTCGAAGAGCCGCCCGCCGGCGACGTCGAAGCTCTGGTGGGTCCAGCTCACCTCCCCCTGGAAGCGCCGCCCCAGCCGCAGCTCGACGGCGGGCGCGAAGAGGACGAACTCGCCCTGGCGGCTGTTGGTGAAGTCGATCGCCTCGCCCCAACGCACCTCCAGCTCCAGCTCCGAGTCGCGGGTCGGCTGGATCGAGGCGCCGACGCTGTAGCGGGTGTTGTGGTAGGTCACGCCCTCGAAGTGCTCCTGGTTGGGCGCGATCGCCGCCTCCAGCACGCTCTGCCGCGGGCCCTCGTAGACGAACACCAGGTCGGAGCCCCATTCGTTCCAGGCGCCGTCGTACTCCCGCGTGCCGTCGACCCCCAGGAAGAGATAGAGGTTCGAGAACCACCCTCCCTCGACGCCGCGGATGCGTCGCTCCGCTCCCGCCGAGCCGCTGCGCACGCCGACCCGCGGCACGAAGCCGCTGTCGGCGCGGAAGCCGGGGTGGAGCTCGTTGTAGCGGGCGTTCCAGGTCCAGTCGCGGTCGGCGTGGATATACGAGAGCGCCAGGGCGTGGCCGTCGAAGCCGCCGCCCGGTTGCCCCTGCTCGGCGGCGAAGGCGTCCGGGTAGCGGGTGGTCGAGCCGGCGAATTGGTAGCGCACCGAGTCGCTGTCGGTGAAGCGATAGAGGCCGTCCACGCCGGCCGCGTGGCTGCCGTAGTCGGCCCCCTCCCGCCCGGTCCAGAGCACGCCGACGGCCGAGGTCTCGCCGAGGTCGCGGCGGTAGCGCAGGACGCCGCTCGTCACCTCCTCGTCGAGCGTGGCGAGGCTCGAGGACAGGCTGCCCGGCAGGATCAGGTTGTTGATCCGGTCGCGCGCCAGCGAGAGGCCGAAGGCGTGGGCGCCCTCCTTGCCGGAGACCTTGAGACCGGCCACCGGGTCCGCCACGGTGCGGCTGAAGACCAGCGGGAGCTGCGTCTCGAAGAGGTCGGCGCCTTCGAGGAAGAACGGGCGCTTCTCGGGGAAGAAGAGGGCGAAGCGCTCGTTGACGTCGAGCTGCGCGGCGTCGGCCTCGACCTGCGAGAAGTCCGGGTTGAGCGTGGCGTTGAGCGAGACGTTCGGAGTGACGCCCCAGCGCACCGAGAGCCCCGGCTCCAGCTCCTCGTCGGCGGTCTCGAAGGGGCCGTCGGGGAAGTCCGCGCGCTCCTCGGTGAGCCTGCCGGTGAGGGTCGGCGTCAGCTCCAGGTTGCGGCCGGTCTCCTGGCCGGTGAAGCCCGCCAGCTCCTGGAACTGGCAGACCAGGCAGTCGCGGTCCTGGTCGGTGACGATCGAGCGCAGCCGGTGCTGCAGCGAGCGCGGCCACTCGCGGAAGGCGAGGAAGCCCCAGCTCTGCGGCGCGCCGGCGCCGGGGAAGCGGAGCTGGCGGAAGGGGACCGCTGCCTCGACCGTGTAGCCGTCGCCGCCGATCCGGCCGGCCGACTCCCAGATGGCGTCCCAGGAGAAGTCCTCGGTGTCCTCGACGTCGGAGTTGACGGCGTCGAGCTGCACGCCCAGCGGGTTGATCTGGAACTGGAAGGCGCGGCGGCCGTCATGGAACGGATCGATCATGAAGCCCACGCGGTCGTCCTCGAGGGCGGCGTCGCGCTCGGCGAAGCGGGCGCGGATCTCCGCCGGCTTCGGATCGGCGGCGCGGAAGGCGACGAGGAGGCGCTCGGCGTCGTAGGTGACGAGGACCGTCGTCTCGACCGGCGCCGGCGTGTTGTCGCCGGGGAACCATTCGTAAGGCAGCGGGATGGCGGTCGCCGCCGCCCACGCCGGCTCGTCGAGGACGCCGTCGATCCGCACCGGCGCGTCGGTGCGGACGACCTCCAAGCGCGTCTGCTGGACGGCGGGCGCGGGGGCCGGCGCCGTCTGCGCGCCCGCCGCGGGCGGAACGAGGGCGAGGAGGGCGGCGAGCGCCCACCAGCGGGAGCGCCGCGCCACGGCGGTCAGTACCTGGCCCCGCGCTCGCGGAGCAGCCGCTCGACCGCCTCGTGGCCGCCGCGGTGGGCCATGCGCAGCGGCGTGCGCACCTCGCCGTCGGAGTCGTAGTCGGTGCGGTTGACGACGACGCGGACGTTGGGGTCGGCGCCGGCGTCGAGGAGCAGGCGCACCATCTCCAGCTCGCCCTCCCACGCCGCCTGGATCAGCGGGTTCTCGTCGCCGTCGACGACGAGGTCCACCTCCGCGCCGGCCGCGAGCAGCAGGCGCGCGACCTCGAGTTGCCCCTCGTGCGCCGCGGCGATCAAGGCGCTGCCGTCGCCGGGCGCCGGGAGGTTCGGATCGGCGCCCGCCGCGAGCAGGACCTGGACCACCTCCTCGTGCCCTTCCGCGGCGGCCACCAGGAGCGGCGTGCCGTCGCCGGGGACGAAGCCGTCGGGATCGGCGCCGCAGTCGAGGAGGAACCGCACGGCGTCGGCCTCACCGTCCGCCGCGGCCTCCAGCAGGGCCTCGCGCCGGCCGTCCCGGATCCCGTCCTCGATCGCGTCGAGCCAGGAGTCGTCGTTCTCGTCGTGGCGGTCGCGCTCGGTTTCCCGGTGGGGCCGCTCGGGCGCTCCTTCGGCCCGCACCACGCGGGCCGGCGCCACGGCGAGCAGAACGAACGCCGCCGCCGTCACGGCCGCCGCCACGGCGGCGCGGCGGGGCGCGCAGCGGCTGACGCCGGAGTCCAGGATCGCCGTCACCCGCGTGGCGAGCCCGGCCGGGCGGGCGAAGGCGACGGCGGCCGCGGCGTCGCCGTAGCGGGGCCGCCGGGTCTGCCGCGCCAGCGTCACCAGCCGCCCGGCGTAGGCGGTCGCCGCCGCGCCGGCGCCGAGCACCTGGTCGTCGCAGGCCCGCTCGGCCTCGAGCAGGAGCCGGCGCTCGAGCGCCCAGGCCAGCGGGTCGAACCAGTGGAGGACACAGGCGACCCGCGCCAGGAGCTGCACCGGCCAGTCGCGCCGCTTGACGTGCGCCAGCTCGTGGAGCAGCGCCTCGCGCAGCGACGGCACCTCCCAGGCGCTCGCGCTCTCGGGCAGCAGCACCAGCGGCCGCCGCAGGCCGAAGGTCACGGGCACCGCGACCGCCGGCGAGACGGCGAGGCCGACCTCCTGCGTCACGCCGAGGCGCCGCCGGCAGTCGGCGAAGAGCTCCTGCCAGGCCGCGGGCGCCGCCTCGGCGCCGGCGCGCAGCCCGGCGAGCCGCCGCACCGCCACCGCCAGGCGGAGCAAGAGGAGGGCCGAGACGGCGAGCGAGAAGAGGCCGATCGCGAGCACGGCCGCGCGCCAGTCGACCGGCGCGCCGCGCCAGGCCTCCGCCTCGTTCGCGGCGGCCGGCCAGGACCGCGCCGCCTCCGCCGGCAGGCCGGTGTCGGGCGCGATCGCGACGTGCGCAACGCCGGTAGCGGGGAGCGGGGCCGCCGCCGCGCCGGCGGCCGGCGCCGGCAGCAGCGGCAGCTCGCGCGCCGGCAGCAGCCAGGCGAGCGCGGGCAGCAGGACCAGCGCCACAGCGGTGAGCGCGAGCAGCAGGTGGCGGCTGGCCGCCGAGGCCCGGCGCAGCGCGCCGAGCGCCAGCAGAGTGGCGAGCGCGAGCAGCGCGCCCTTCCCCGCGGCGTCCAGGGCGATGGCGGCGAAATCGACCGTGAGAGTCTCCGGCGTCATGACTCCTCCTCCTTCCGTTTCGCGTCGACTTCGTGGATGGCCGCCGTCAGCCGCGCCAGCTCCTCGTCGGAGAGGTCCTCGGCGACGTCGAGGAGAGCGGTGAGCGCCTGGGAAGTCGAGCCGTCGAAGAACGTGCGCACCAGCCGCGACAGCGCCGAGCGGCGCTCCCGCGTCTTGGAGACCGCCGGCGCGTAGAGGAAGCGCTGCCCCTCCTCGCGGTGGCGCACGAACCCCTTCTTCTCCAGCCGCGCCAGCATCACCCGCACCGCCGAGGAGCTCGGCGGCTCCGGCAGCCGCCGGCGCACCTCCTCGGCCGGGGCGTCGCCCAGCTCGAAGAGCAGGTCCATGATCTGGCGCTCCCGGCGACTCAGCTCCTGCTGGATCGATCGCGGCATGCGGCGGCCTCCAAGGCTCGGTGCTACATTTGTCGCATCACGGATGCTACAGATGTCGCATCTAGCCGTCAACCCCCCGGTTGGGGGTAGGATCCTCGCCGCACCCCACCCTTTCAGAGAGGAGAGACTGCTCATGGCCCATCGCGCTCTCGTGTCGATCGCGCTGGCGCTCGTCCTCGCCGCGCCCGCCGCGGCCGACGAGCTCCCGCGCCGCCGCCAGCTCCCCGCGCAGGACATCCACTTCCTGAGCCCGCACGGCACCATCCAGCGCGGCGTCCGCTGCGCCACCCCGACCCCGACCCCCGCCGAGAACGCGGCCGTCGAGCACACGCTCGGCCAGTACCGCGCCATCTTCGGCGAGGCGCGCCCGAGCCGCGGCACGAATGTGCCCGTCGCCTTCCACGTCATCTACCGCACCGAGCGCGACGGCACGCAGACCGGCAACGTCCCCGAGGAGCAGCTCGACGCCCAGATCGACGTCATGAACGACGCCTTCGCCGCCGCCGGCTTCTCCTTCACCAAGGCGGTCGTCAACCGGGTGGCCAACAACGCCTGGTTCGGCTCCTGCTACGGCGCCGAGCGCAACATCAAGCGGGCGTTGGCGGTCGATCCGGCGCACACCCTCAACTTCTACCTCTGCGCGCCGAAGGGCGGCATCCTCGGCTTCGCCTACCTGCCGCAGTCCTTCCCCGAGGACAGCTTCATGCACGGCGTCGTCGTCCTCTACTCGACCCTGCCGGGCGGCAGTGCCGTGCCGTACAACGAGGGCGACACCGGCACCCACGAGGTGGGCCACTACCTGGGGCTGCTCCACACCTTCGACGGCGGCTGCAACGAGCCGGGCGACCTGGTCGCCGACACGCCGGCCGAAGCGAGCCCGGCCTCCGGCTGCCCGGTGGGCCGCGACACCTGCCCGTCCGCCGGCCTCGATCCGATCACCAACTTCATGGACTACACCGACGACCCCTGCATGTTCGAGTTCTCCGGCGGCCAGGACACCCGCATGCAGGACATCGTGGCGGTCTACAAGCCGAGCTTGTGAGCTGAGGCGGCCGCCATGGCCCTCCTCCTCTCGGCCCTCCTGCTGGGGGCGCCCGCGGCGATCGCGGGCGCCCCGCCGGACCCGTCACCAAGCGGACCGGCGAAGGTCTCTAATCGGGGTAATATCGATGGACAAACCGCTCAGAGAGTGCTGGTGGTTGTCTACCGCCCCACATGTCGGCCATCGGTGTTCCTGGATCGCCCTTCTCGGCCGCCTCCCAGTGCTCTATGAGGAGTACGCCAAGAGGTATTCTCTCCGCCCTTGAGATCTCTAGCGCGTTCTCGAAGGCCTCAAGAGAGAGAATGCAGAAAGGCAGACTAAAATCGTGGAGAGGTGATGCAACGTCCCTCATGCGCTGGCGCACCAACTCAGCGAGGAGAAGTGCCGAGTTGCTCAAAACCACCACGCAGATCGGCTGCTTACCTTTCGTGACATTGATCGACCGTTGGACATCCCCATAGACAGGAAGTCCAGCATAGAGGTGCTCGATCTTCGCCGGTGCCCTTTCTAGCGCCGCATAGACATCAGTTAGGTTCGCGTCTATTGCTTCATCTGTCATTCCAGTGATGGTTTCGGGCTTCATTCTCCGTGCCTTCGATTCGACAAGGATCAGTTGCCGGTCGCTCACATCACCAATCGCCAGATCCGGACCCGCGCGCTCGGGCTTGCCGTACGTTCTCTCCCGTATAACAAGACACTCAGGGAGTCGATCCTCGGCGAGGCACCTCAGATACAACTCCTGAACTACGCCGCGAAACGCATCGTACTTCTGCCGATCCAGAAGCTCAAGCAAGCTGAAGTCGAGAACGAAAGGAAACGACTTTGCGAACACCGTTAACTCCGGCACCAGAAATGACTCTCGCGGTGATCGGACGACCGGGTAGCGATCCAGCGCTGCCAACCGACTGCTTGGGTGGCCTTGGTACTCAGGTTGCTTATCGATCAGCCTAAGCTCCTCTACCGTCCGCCCAAAGAGCACCAGGTATTCACGAATAGGGATGCCATCCGCAAATCGACTAAGCTTGATCTCTAGTGGGTGTTCCTGATCTGAGAAATGGAGAGAAGCGCTAAACAGCGCTCGAATTTGGTCCAATGCATTCGCCGGGTCTCTCCGCGGTGTCAAGTGCCGAAGCAAATGCCGCTCGAAAAAATCCTGGTAGTAGGCGAGGAGAAATCGGTGCAGATGCCCTAGGTTTTCAACTGTTGCTCCGAGCTTGGTCACAATTTCGGGAAGAATCGCGTCGACTAAGACGAGGCGGTCAGGCGGAATCTTCCCGCGCTCCTCTTTCGGAAGGCGTGAGAATAGAGCAACCATCCGTGGCATCGAGAGCCTGATATCTGACTCACTATGGGCGATCTGGACGTTCCCGAGGACAGCCAGGAACCGGTGAAACTCCAAGCGGGCTCTGGTGGATCGATTTGCTCTCACGAGACGGTCCATCAGGTTGGGGTCATGAAGGTGTTCCTTACAGTCGTTGAGTAGCGGGGCGAGGTCTTCGAAGAAGAAGATCCCTCGGGTCTCGTGTCCAGCACGACTCGTCAGAAGAGCCAGCACCAGCAGTCGGGTTACAGAGTAGTGGATATAGGTTGGAAGACAATACGGCTCGGGAGCAAAACAGTTGAAGGCGGAAAGAACGCAGGAGACTCGCAGAGCTGCGTCGAGATTCTTAGACGAGAGAATTTCTCTCGCTCGGCCCAGTGGCACCGAGTCCGCGCTGGCACGTCTGCCGCCCTTCGCCACGACCCCTATTGTAGATTCGTCACCGCGAAGGGCGGCAGAAACTTGGTGGCCCTACAGACCGGCACTTGGCTGCGCCACGTACGACCCCACGCACCGCGCGAACTCCGCGAAGTCGTCGAGGTGCTCGTTGAGCAGGCGGTGGAGGAGGGCGACATCGACGTTCAGGTAGCCGTGGACGACGACGTTGCGGAAGCCGGCGATGCCGCGGAAGCGGGCGCCGAAATCGGGCGGCAGGACACCCATCTCGACGAGGCGATCGATGGCGGCGGCGTAGTCGGGCACGTCGTGGCCGGCGCTCGCCGCGAGGTGGGTCGCCACGTCGAGGGCGTTCTGGGCGCAGAGCTGGAGCCCCCGCTCGACGATCCAGCGCTCCTCCCGGTCTGACGCCAGCTCCTCGAGGCTCCGCCCCTGATGGCCGCGCAGGACCTGCAGCGCCTCGTCGAGCGCCAGCAAGTGGCGGCGGACGACGGCCGCGTCGAGACGCCCGGGGCTCATCTCATCGCCCGAAGCTGCCGTCGGCCAGGCGCCTGTCGAGCTCCCGGTCCACCTTGCGGAGCTGCTGCCGGTAGTCGCAGTAGCGCGACAGGGCGCGACCTTCCCGCGTCGTCGTCGCGGCGAGGTCGCGGCTCAGCAGCCGCTCGCCGTCGCGCAGCACCCGGTGATAGAGCAGCGGCGGGGCGTCGTTGAGGACGACGACGTCGAGCCGCTCGACGCCGAGCCCGGCCATCAGGTCGCCGGCGAGCGCGGCGGCGTAGCCGTACGGGGCCGGCGGCAGGCGTTCGGGGTCGACGTAGACGGCGAGGTCGAGGTCGCTGTGCGCCGCCGCCTCGCCCCGCGCGTGTGAGCCGAAGAGGTACGCTTCGAGGACCTCCGGCCGCCGCGCCAGCCGCTCGCGGAGCGCCTCGAGGACCGTCTGAGGAGTTGCGGAGGTGGTGGCGTGCATCGGCTCGGCGGGAGCATACGCCCGGATGCCACCGTCCCGTGCGGACCCCGGCGCGGCACGCTTTCAAGTGAAGGCCCCCTGAGACCCCCATGGCCGTGCGCATCGAGGACGTCAGCCCGCGCGACGACAACACCAGTCTGCGCATCGGGCGCATCCTCCAGTCGGTGTCGGGTAAGGCGCTCTGTTGCGCCCTCTCGCCCGACGGGTTCCGCGGCTACCTGGGCGGGCACTCCGGGGTGTGGCGGTCGGACGACGGCGGCCGCAATTGGCGGCACCTGGAGTGGCCGCAGCCCGCCGTCGCCGGCGCCGCCGTCCCCGGCGCGCTCCCCGTCCCCAACGTCTACGACCTCCTGGTCTCGGCGGCCGACCCGGACGTCGTGCTCGCGGCGGTGGGCCGCGACGCTCGCCGCCCCGACCAGGCGGGCGTCTGGCGCTCGGCCGACGGCGGCGCGACGTGGGGCCGCGTCCACCAGTTCGTGCGCGGCGCCGACGTGGAGGAGGCAAGCTGCCTGGGGGCGGCGCCGGACGACCCGCGCCTCGTCTTCGCCGCCGGCGGGCTCGCCGTCGCCCGCAGCCTCGACGGTGGCTTGACCTGGACCGAGAGCGTGCCGCAGCAGGACCCCGACAACGAGCGTGTGTGGTACGTCGCGGTCGCGCGCCGTACCGTGCTCGGAGGCCGCCGCCGCGTCTACGCCGCGGGCTCGCACATCTGGTTCTCGCTCGACGAGGGGCTCACCTGGCGCCAGGACCCCCAGCCGCTCTCCCTCGGCCCGCCGGCCGACGGCAGCGGCCAGAGCTCGCGCAGCCTCTCGATCCACCCGGGCGACCCGACCCTCCTCTACGTCGCGACGTTCGAGGACGGCGAAGGGATCGTCCACCGCGGCGACTTCCCGACATTCCCCGCCGGCGCTCCCGGCTCCTGGACGCGCCTGCCGCCGATGCGGTCGGACTTCCCGGGCACGACCGCCAGCGGCACCAGCTTCGTCGCCGCCCACCTGGCGCCGAACGGGTTCTTCCACCTCATCGCCTCCGATCGCCGCACGCTGCAGGCCACGTTCGGCGAGCCGAACGCGACCGGAAGCTGGTTCCGCATCGAGGACCGCAACTGCCACCTCGATCCGCACGGCCTCGCGCTCACCCCCGACTTCCGGCGGCCGCTCGCCACCGACACCCCGCTGACGCGCCACGGGCGCATCCTGCTGGTCAACGACGGCGGCGCCAACTTCAGCACCAACGGCGCGCGGAGCTGGCGGAACGGCAAAGGGCTCGCGACGCTCGGCCTGGTCAACGTGGCGGTCAACCCCGGGCGCCGCGGCCCGGGGATCTGCTTCGGCGGGCCGGACAACTCCGGCTTCTGGAGCCGGGACGGCGGCGCCCGCTGGCAGACGCAGCACTACCTCGGCGGCGACAACGACTGCTGCTTCGCCGACCCCCTCCAGCCCTCCCGGTTGATCGTCTTCGCGCCGCGCGACGAAAAGGGGGACGCCGGCACCGGCACGGGGCTTCTCCACCTCTACGTGAGCCCCGACGCCACGCCGCCGAACGCCGCGCTCGGCACGCGCGAGGCACGACTCATCCCCGGCGCCCCGCCGCCGGACGGCGAGACCGACCCCACGAAGCTCAAGGCGGCGTGGTCGGCGGTGAGCAACTTCGTCGGGCTCGGCTACCGGCCGCTCGTCCTGACGCTGCGCGGCGAGACGCCGCCGCCCGACGGCGACTTCGTGGTCCTCCGTTTCAGCGCCTCGGGGCCGGTGCTGCTGCGGACCACGAAGCTGAGCTCGATCGAGCACGAGAGCCACTGGCTGACGTCCGAGACCGCCGACGACCCCGGCGTGCGCGTCTTCCTCGTCGGGCCGCCGCTGCCGAGCCCCGAGGTCTCTGTGGTCCAGGTCTCGGGCGGCCACGCGGCGCCGGTGTTCTACGTCAGCGCTCCCCCAAAGGAGACCGGCGGGACGCTCCCCGGCGCGGGGCTCGTAGGTGAACACGCGCCCACTTTGTGGAGGTGGACCGCGGGCATGGCGGCCTGGCAGCAGCTCGTGCCCGAAGTCGGCAGCGGGCCATTCCCGCAGCCGTCCCCGCCTCTCTTCGTCCGCCGCTTCTTCGTCGATCCGTACCGCCCGAGCCTGGTCTACTTGGTGGAGGACCACGTCTGGCGCTCGGACGACGGCGGCGCGAGCTGGGGGATCGACAGGCCGCTCGAGGCCGCCGTCACCGAGAACGGGCAGTTCCCTTTTCAAGTACCCCCGCGACAACCCGGTCGACGGCGATCCCGACCAGGCCCTCATCCGCGACATGCTGTTCGACCCCGACCGTGCCGGCGTCCGCTTCGCGATCGGCCCGGCGGGCGTCTTCCACACCCTCGACGGCCGGACGTGGACCCACCTGCTGCTGTCGTCGGCCGCCGCCATGCGTCCCGTCAACGCGGCCTACGACTTCGTCTCCTGCCCGCGCGCGCTCTACGTGTGGCGACCAGCAACCGCGGCCTGCTGCGCCTCTCCCCGCTGCCGCCCGATTGGGACTTCCCGCTCGGCAGCCTGCAGGCCGCCGAGGGCCGGATCACGCGCTTGCGCGTCCACGAGCTGGGCGGCGGCTTCGGCCCGCCGACCGACCGGCTCGACGCCGAGGTCATCGTCGAGCTCGACAGCGAGCCGGAGAAGGCCTTCGGCCTGCAGCTGCGCGACAACGCCGACCGCCGGGTGGCGAAAGGCATGCTCGACGTCTTGCGCGACACATTCAACCGCGGCCGGCCGGTGCGGATCGAGTTCGTGCGCTCCGGCTGCCGGACCGGCCGGATCGTCCGCGTCATCGCACGCTAGCGAAACGGAGGCGAGCCATGGGCATCGAGAACGTGACCGGGAAGCTCAGTCTGCTGCGGGTGCACGAGCTGGGCTCGAAGTTCGGGCCGCCGGCCGACCAGCTCGACGTCGAGGTCGTCGTCCAGTTCCAGGGGCTGCCGGGCAAGGCCATGGGCTTCAAGCTGCGCGACGACAACCGCGGCCCGGCGCGCGAGGGCATGCTCGCCCTGCTGCGCGACGGCTTCAACCACGGGTGGACCGTATCGATCGACCACGACGTCCAGCCCGGCAAGAGCAACAGCACGATCGTCCGCGTCATCCTGATCAAGCCACCGACCGGCCGCGGCGGCGTCATGGGCGGCATCGGCGGCGGCATCATCAACCCGGGCATCCTGGAATCCGCCGCGAAGAAGACGAAGCCCGGAGCGGCGAGGAAGAAGCCCGGCCGACGTTGACGCTTCAGACGAGCTGCCCGAGGAGCGCCAGCGCCGGCGCCACGCGGATTCCTTCCGGCGTCTGGTAGTCGCGAGCGCCGCGGGCCGAGAGCTGCCACGCGGGGCAATCAGGGAAGCGGGCCTTGAGGTAGCGGAGGCTCCGGTCGAGGGGCGCGTCGTCCGCCTTGCACTCCACCATCAGAACCGGCCGGCGCCGCTCCGTCACGACGAAGTCCACCTCCCGTCCCTCGAGGTCGCGGAAGTAGCGCAGCTCGACGTCCCGGCCCTGACTGTCTTGCTGGAAGTGGACCCACTTGAGCAGATGGCACGCCGCCAGGTTCTCGAAGCGGAGCGCCGGGTCGGGCACCAGGGTCCAGTCGAAGGTGTAGGCCTTCTGCGCCTTCTTGACCGCCCGCAGCGCCGGCGCCCCCATCGGCGGCAGGCGGAACACGGCGTACAGCCGCTCGAGGATGGCGAGCCACGTGGACAGGGTCTTGTGGCTGACCTCGAGGTCCTCGCGCAGGGCGTTGATCGAGAGCGGCGAGCCCACCCGCTCCGGGAGCTGGAGCATGAGGAGCTCCAGCCGCCCGAGGTCCTGGACCCGCTCGAGGCTCGTCACCTCCTCCCGGATCAGCAGGTTCCGATACTCGCGCGACCAGCGCCGGGCCTCCACCTCCGAGCCGCCGAAGTAGGGCTCGGGGAAACCGCCCAGGGTGAGGAGGCGCTCGAGATCGGCGGCGGTGGTGAGCCCCAGCTCGGCCGCCGACAGCGGGTGAAGGCGCAGAAAGTGGTAGCGGCCCTGGAGTGAATCGCCCGAGTAGCGGTAGAGGTCGAGGCGGGCGCTGCCGGTGACGAGGATCCGCTGCCGCGGCCGCCGCCGCGCGTCGTACAGGCCCTTCAGGTAGTTCCGCCACAGCCGATACTTGTGGATCTCGTCGAAGACCCAAAGATCGCCCGGCGGCAGCTCCCGCCGGAGGATCCGCTCCCGGTCCTCGGGGACGTCCCAGCTCAGGTAGCCCTCGGCACCCCCCGGCAGGCCCCGCGCCAGGGTGGTCTTGCCCACCTGCCGCGGCCCCGCCACGAAGACCATCTTCCGCCGCAGGTCGGCCAGGACCTGCGGCACGAGATAGCGCTCAGTCGCGCTCATGCGCCCGAGACTACCTAAATTTTCACCCCTAGTCCAAAAACGTGGCGGTAGGTTGCGGCCGCGGGTGAAAAACTCGGAGCTTTAGCCCTCGCCAGCTCCCAAGGAGTCATCAGAAGGGCCTCGGCCCTGTCGGTGCCATCCTCTTTGAAAAAACCACTTCGCGACGACGTTGGGGGGATGCCCCGTTCCCTGTTGAAAGCCGAAAGAGGGAAAGCGGCTCGGTTGATCATGCCACGGCCTTGGTGTTCGTCGGTTCCTCGATCGCCGCGAGCGCGAGCTCGAGAGCCCCGAGGTGCCGATGTCCCTTGACACGCCGGAAGCCAGCCTCCGCGTCACACAGCGCCAGGGCGACCCAGCGCAGCACCATGTCGCCGCCGCGCCAGCGCTTGACGTTGCGCGTCGTCGTACGGATCGAGCCGATCGTGTTCTCGATCGCGTTGGTCGAGGCGAGCAACCGGCGCAGAGCGTCGGGCAGCTTCAGCCGCAAGGCGGTGAGGGTCTCGTCGAGGCCCTCGCGCAGGCTGCCCGCGGCGCCCGCGTGGCCTGCGTGCTCGAGCCAGCGGGCAAGCTGCTCGAGGCGACGCTTGGCGAGGTCGAAGCGAGCGCTCTGGTAGGCCTCGACCATCAGGCGGTCGACCCGGGCTTGGAGCTGCTTGGGCAGGTGGTCGCGGACGTTGCGGCGCTTGTGGAGCTGGCAGCGCTGGACGTGGGTTGCGTCCCCGAAGACGGCGCGCACGGCCTTGCGCAGCCCCTTGCCGCCGTCGAGCACCGCCAAGAAGCGCGGCGGCATCGCGAGGCCTCGCTCCAACAGCTCCTGGAGCAGGCCGGTACAGAGCGCCGCGTTCTCCGTCGCGCCTTCACGCAGGCCGAGCACCCGCTTGGTCCCGTCGCGCGCGATGCCGAGTGCCACCACCAGGGTGTGGCCGGCCACCTCCAGCCCGTCGATCATCAGGATCAGGGGCTGGAAGTCCGACAGGTCTCGGCGCAGCCACGCGCCCAGCAGACGACGCGTCCCCGCCACCAGCCGGCGCTGGACCGCACTCTTGCTCGTCGCGCGCTCCGGCACCGACTCTGCGAGCGGCTCCAAGCTCCGACCGTAGCGGCGCTGCGAGACGCCGACCAGCGCCTGCTCGATCACCCGCTCCGTGAAGGGATCTTCGTCCTGAAAGGCGCGCACCGAAGGCAAGCTCATCTCGCCACCGTCGCGTCGCCGGACGCGCGGTCGCGGCAGCGCCACCTGGCGGCCACCCAGCACGAACTCGCTCGCCGTCGAGCCCCAGCGGTACGCCTCGCGGGTCGGATTGCGCCGACGCTTCGGACCGACGACGGCCTCGACCTCGTCCGCGAGCTGCCGCCCCAGGGCCTCGACGCCCGCGGCGTGAAACAGCTCCAGCAGCCCCTGGCGGCTGGCCTCGATGCCCTCGACCATCGGCCGCAGCAGCGCTTGTAGCCCGTGGCTGATGCGCGCCGCACGGCCCCCTTGCCACACCACCCGCCTTTCTGCTCTCGTCTTCATCACGGCTCCTTGGCCCCCTGGCGGGGCCGGTTATTCGACCAACCCGATTCTCGATCAGGTGGGCCGAGGAGCCGCCTTCACCTCATTGCTCTTTCAACAGCGGGAGGGACAACCCCGGTTGAGACCGTCACCGTGCCGCCCGGTGAGGGGCTTGGTGGCCTAAGGTCTGGGTGCGTGCTCCGCGAGCTTCACCACGAATCGGCTTGGTGATAGTCAGGAAGCAATCGGACGAAGGCCGCGCTACCGGCCGTTGCCCAGATGGCTACACGCGGAACATTTCCGGGCCATGCACAGTGTCGACATCCGCGAGCTGAAGAAACGGCTGAGCGACTACGTGCGCAAAGTGCGGCAAGGGGAAACCGTCCTGGTCACCGATCGCAGCCAGGTGGTGGCCGAGCTGCGGCCGCCCGAGCCGCGGAACGAGCACCAGCTCGACCTGCTGCAGCGCTATCCAGGCCTCGCCGAGCTCGTCCGGCGGGGGAGCATCCGGCTGGGCGGCCCGAACCGGCCGGAGATCTACGAGCGGATGCCGGCCGCCCTCGAAGGCATCACCTCGGCCGAGCTGCTGGACCAGGACCGGGGCGAGCGTTGAACGTCGTTGCCTGCGATATTCTCTGAACCACTTCAGGAGGTCGAACAACTTGGCGACGAACCGACGCTGCCGCTGCCTTGCCCTCGCGGTCGTGCTCTGCTGCGGCGCTGCGCCGGCGGCGGCGCAGAACCTGCTCCAGAACGGCACCTTCGACACTAACGTCGCGCCGTGGGAGGGGTTCACTTCGCCCCCCACCTTCAGCCCGATCGATGCCTTCGGCTTGCCGAACTCGGGGTCGCTGCGCACCTCCATCGCGCATCCGGCGGCCAACGCCGCCGAGATCGCGTTCTCCGAGTGCGTCCCGGTGACCGGCGGCATGGTGCTCGTGCGCCGCTACGACTACCGCCTCGAGGCGACGGGCGGGGTGACGGCGATCGTGCATACCCCGATCACCTGGTACAACGACCCGACGTGCAGCCCGGGCAGCGAGTTCCTCGGCACCGGGGGGTTCGCCGGGGAGGTGACGGACGGCGCCTGGCATCCGAGCCCCGACGCCGGGCTCCGCTTCACCGTGCCGCTGGAGGCGCGAGGCGTCCGGATCGGGCTCGTCGTCGCCAAGTTCGGCGCGGGGGGCGAGGCGGTGGCACACTTCGACAACGTCGCTCTCAAGGTCCCCCACACCTGCGCCGCCCTGTCGCACGTCCTTTGCCTCAACCAGGAGCGCTTCGAGGTGGTGGCTTTCTGGCGGACGCAGACCGCGGCGGGCCGCGCCGCGGTGGTCAAGCTCACCGACGACACCGGCTACCTCTGGTTCTTCAGCCCCAGCAACGTCGAGGTCGTCATCAAGGTGCTCGACGCCTGCGCCCCGTTCGGGAGGTTCTGGGTGTTCGCCGGCGGCCTGACGGACGTCCAAGTCGACATCTACGTCACGGACAGCCACACCGGGGCACAGCAGATCTACTTGAACGACCTCGGGACGCCCTTCCAGCCGGTGCAGGACACCAACGCGTTCGACACCTGTCCCTGAGGGCAGCCAGCTCGCCGGACCGCCGCTCATCAAACGGCGGCTGATAGATTCGCGGCGCGACCTTGAGCCTGCACGACATCGAGCCGATGATCAGCATCTTCGGCATCGTCGGCGCCGTGGTCCTGACGGCGGCGCTGCTGTCGGGGGTCGCCGACCGCACGCGGCTGCCGCAGACGCTGGTCTTCCTCGCGCTCGGCACCGCCCTCGGCCCGTTCGGGCTGGGGCTCGTCTCGCTCGCCGTCGATTCGCCCACGATCCGCGCCGTCGCGACGCTCGGGCTGGTGCTCGTGCTCTTCACCGACGCCGTGGACATCACCTTCGCCGACCTCCGGCACCACCTGCGGCTCGCCGCCCTGATCCTCGGCCCGGCGACGCTGCTGACCGCGGCCGCGATCGGGCTCGCCGCCTGGGGCATCCTCGGGCTGGGGGTGGCCGAGAGCGCGATCGTCGGCGCGGCCCTCGCCTCGACCGACCCGGTGCTCCTGCGCGGCCTGCTGCGCAACCCCAGCCTGCCGCCCCCGGCCCGCTACGCCCTCCGCCTCGAGAGCGGCATGAACGACGCCGTTCTGCTGCCGGTGGTGCTGGTCGCCATGCGGTTCCTGGTGCCGGGCGAGGCGCCGCCGGGGGGTGCCGAGATGGGGCGGGCGGCGCTCGGCCTCTTCGTGCCCGGCATCGCCGGCGGGGTGGTCGTGGGCCTGGTGGCGATCGGCGCCCTCCACGTCATCCGCCGCCGCGTCGGCGTGCGGCGCGACTACGAGTCGCTCTACGGCTTCGGCGTCGCGCTGACCGCCTTCGCCGCGGCCGAGGCGGTCGGCGGCAGCGGCTTCCTCGCCGCCTTCGCGGCCGGGCTGACGATCGCCGCCCTCGACGTCGAGCTCTGCGAGTGCTTCTTCGACTACGGGCAGGCGACCGCGGAGCTGGGGCTGCTGTTCACCTTCGTAGCCCTCGGCAGCTCGGCGATCTGGGGCGGCCTCACGGCGCTGAGCCCGGCGGCGCTGCTCTTCGCCGCGGTCGCCCTCTTCGTGCGCGCCCCGCTGCTGCTCGCCGTCCTCGCCGGCAGCAGCCTCGACCGGCGCAGTCGCCTGCTCGCCGCCTGGTTCGGCCCGCGCGGCCTGAGCTCGCTCCTCCTCGTGCTCCTCGCCGTCTTCGCCGGGCTGCCGCGCGCCGGCGAGCTCTTCGAGATCACGGCCCTCGTCGTGCTGCTGTCGGTCGTCATCCACGGCGGCTCGCAGGTCTTCCTGCGGCCGGCGCCCGCCGGCGCCGTCGCGGAGGCGCCGCCGGTGCCGCCCCCTGCGGTCGCGACGGTCCCCGAGGGGGCGGCGGCCTTGGACAAGGGAGACCCCGAGCGCATCACGCTGGAGGAGCTCGCCGAGCTGGAGCGGCGCGGGGAGCCGGTCGTGCTCCTCGACGTGCGCAGCGAGGGCGCCTACCGCGAGAGCTCCGAGCGGGCGCGCGGCGCCGTCCGCGTGCCGCCGGACAACGCGGTCGAGGTGGTCGGGGCGTGGGGCCTGCCGCCGGACACCTGGCTCGTCTCGTACTGCACGTGACCTGAGGAGCGCACGAGCGTCCGGGTGACGCGCGAGCTGCAGCGGGCGGGGTGGCGCAACGCGCGCGCCCTGACCGGAGGATGGCGGGCGTGGGAGGCGAGCGGGCGCCCGATCGAGCCGAAGCCGGAGGAGCGGTGAAGGGGCGGCTCGGGATCGTGCTCGAGATGATCAAGTTCGAGCACACGCTCTTCGCGCTGCCGTTCGCCTTCCTGGGGATGCTGCTCGCCGCCGAAGGGTGGCCGTCCTGGCGGACGGTCTTCTGGATCGTCGTCGCGATGGTCGGGGCGCGGAGCACGGCGATGGGCTTCAACCGGCTCGCCGACCGGACGATCGACGCCGCCAACCCGCGCACCGCGTCGCGCGCGCTGCCCGCGGGCCTCCTGACGCCGGGGTTCGTGCTGCTCTTCGTCCTCGCCAGCGCCGCGCTCCTCGTCCTGGCGGCGTGGCAGCTCAACCCGCTGGCGCTGGCGCTCGCGCCGCTGGCGCTGCTGATCCTCTGCGGCTACTCCTACACCAAGCGCTTCACCTGGGCCTCGCACCTGCTGCTCGGCCTGGCGATCTCGGGCGCGCCGCTCGGGGCCTGGATCGCGGTGCGCGGCGACGTCGCGCCGACGCCGTTCCTCCTCGCCGGCGCCGTCCTTCTCTGGGTCGCCGGCTTCGACGTCCTCTACGCCTTGCAGGACCTCGACTTCGACTGCCGCGCCGGGCTCTTCTCGATCCCCGCCCGCTTCGGCACCGTGCCGGCGCTCTGGCTCTCGGCCCTCTTTCATGCCGCGATGCTCGCGCTCCTCGCGCTCCTGCCGCGCGTCTACCCGCCGGGGCTCGGCGCCTGGTACTGGCTCGGCTGGCTCGGCTGCCTCGCGCTCCTCGCCTACCAGCACTGGATCGTCCGCCCCGGCGATCTTTCGCGCCTCGACGCCGCCTTTTTTACCGCCAACGGCATGCTCGCCGTCTGGCTCTTCGCGGCGACGGCAATGGACCTGCTCGTTTAGTAAATTGCGCTCGCGCAAGTTGCCATCCGCTCCCGGCGGGTGTAACATTTTCGTTTCCCGATCGCCGAAGACCTCACAACTAACCGGAGGAGAGCAAAGATGCGTAGCCGTTGCGCGTTCCTGTATGTCTTCATTCTCGTCGTCGCCATGAGCGCTCAGGCGCAGGCGACACGGACCTGGGTCTCCGGCGTCGGCGACGACGTCAACCCGTGCAGCCGCACCGCGCCCTGCAAGACCTTCGCGGGCGCGATCTCCAAGACCGCGGCCGGCGGCGAGATCAGCGTCCTCGATCCGGGCAGCTTCGGCGCCGTCACCATCACCAAGTCCATCACCATCAACGGTGAAGGGCAGCTCGCCGGCATCACCGCCTCGCTGGTGACCGGGGTGACCATCAACGCCGCCGCCACCGACACCATCACCCTCCGTCACATCGCCATCAACGGCGTGGGCAACGGCCTCCGCGGCGTGCGCGTCCTGAGCGCCAAGGCGGTGCACATCGAGAACTGCGACATCAGCGGCTTCCGCGGCAGCCCGGGCCGCGGCGTGGACGTCAACCTCGCCACCGGCACTTCGACGCAGGTCTTCATCAGCGAGTCGACGGTCACCAACAACATCGCCGCCGGCGTCGCGGTCGTCCCCACCAGCGGCACGCCGACCGCCAAGGTGCAGATCACCGACTCGATCCTCGCCAACAACGCCTCGGGCGTCTTCGCCGGCGAGGGCGGGATCTTCACGCTCGAGAACGCGACCGCCAGCGGCAACACGATCGCGGGCATCGACGCCGCCGGCACCATCGCGCCGGGCCAGGTGAACGTCGACAACTCGGTGATCTCGCACAACACCCGCGGCATCACCACGGCCGGCACCTCGACGGTTCGGCTGTCGCGCAGCGCGATCACCAACAACCCGACGGCGGGCTTCACGATCACCGGCGGGACGATCGGCTCGTTCGGCGACAACTACTTCTCCGGCAACGGGGCCAACACCGGCGCCCTCTCGCCGCTCATCAAGCAGTAGCGTTTTCGCGCTTGTCCTCGGGAGCCCGCGGCCTGCCGGCCGCGGGCTCTTCGCTTTCGGTGTATGATTCCTGTCCGTTTTTTCAGTTATCACAACCAACGGAGGAGCAGAGATGCGTAAGCATTGCGCCGTCCTTTACATTCTTATCCTCGTCGTTGCCATGAGCGCTCAGGCGCAGGCGACACGGACGTGGGTGTCCGGCGTCGGCAACGACGCGAACCCGTGCAGCCGCACGGCGCCGTGCAAGACCTTCGCCGGCGCGATCTCCAAGACCGCGCCCGGCGGCGAGATCAGCGTGCTCGATCCGGGCGGCTTCGGCGGCGTCACGATCACCAAGTCGATCACCATCAACGGTGAAGGGTCGCTCGGCGGCATCCTCGCCTCCCTCATCAACGGCGTCATCATCAATGCCACCTCCACCGACACCGTCGTCCTCCGCAACTTGTCGATCAACGGCGCGGGCAACGGCCTGCGCGGCGTGCGCATCCTGAGCGCCAAGGCGGTGCACATCGAGAACTGCGACATCACCGGCTTCCGCGGCAGCCCGGGCCGCGGCGTGGACATCAACCTCTCGACCGGCACCTCGACCCAGGTCTTCATCAGCGAGTCGACGATCGGCAACAACATCGCCGCCGGCGTCGCCGTCGTCCCCATCAGCGGCACGCCGACCGTCAAGGTGCAGATCACGGACTCGATCCTCGCCAACAACGCCTCGGGCGTCTTCGCCGGCGAGGGCGCGATCTTTACCCTCGAGGCGACGACAGTCAGCGGCAACACCGTGGCGGGCATCGACAGCGCTGGCACCGTCGCGCCGGGCCAGGTGAACGTCGACAACTCGGTGATCTCGCACAACCTGCGCGGGATCACGACGGCCGGCACCTCGACGGTCCGTCTGTCGCGCAGCGCGATCACCAACAACCCGACGGCGGGCTTCACGATCACCGGCGGGACGATCGGCTCGTTCGCCGACAACTACTTCTCCGGCAACGGGGCCAACACCGGCGCCCTCTCGCCGCTCATCAAGCAGTAAGGGCGCTTAGCGCCCGTCCTCAGGAGCCCGCGGCCTGCCGGCCGCGGGCTCTTTCGCTTTCTTGCGTCTAGCGCCGCAGCCGGTGTACACTCCTTCTCCGTTTTTGTCGTTCTCACAACTGACTGGGAGGAGACCAGAGATGCGTAGCCGTTGCGCGATCCTTTACGCCCTAATTCTCGTCGTCGTCGCCATGAGCGCTCAGGCGCAGGCGACGCGCACCTGGGTCTCCGGCGTCGGCGACGACGCCAACCCGTGCAGCCGTACGGCGCCGTGCAAGACCTTCGCCGGCGCGATCTCGAAGACCGCGGCCGGCGGCGAGATCAGCGTGCTCGATCCGGGCGGCTTCGGCGGCGTCACGATCACCAAGTCGATCACCATCAACGGCGAAGGGACCCTCGCCGGCATCCTCGCCGCCGGTGTGAACGGGGTCATCATCAATGCCCTCTCGACCGACACCATCACCCTGCGCAACCTGTCGATCAACGGCGCGGGCACCGGCCTCAACGGCGTGCGCATCCTGAGCGCCAAGGCGGTGCACATCGAGAACTGCGACATCACCGGCTTCCGCGGCAACCCGGGCCGCGGGGTGGACATCAACATCGGCTCCCTCGCCACGACGCAGGTCTTCATCAGCGAATCGACGATCGCCAACAACATCGCCGCCGGCGTCGCGGTCTTCCCGAGCGTCGGCTCCCCGGTCGCCAAGGTGCAGATCACGGACTCGATCCTCGCCAACAACGCCACGGGCATCTTCGCCGGAAACGGCGCGATCTTCACCCTCGAGGCCGCGACCGCCAGCGGCAACACGATCGCGGGCGTCGACGCCGCCGGCAACGGCCAGGTGAACGTCGACAACTCGGTGATCTCGCACAACACCCGCGGCATCACCACGGCCGGCACCTCGACCGTCCGGCTGTCGCGCAGCGCGATCACCAACAACCCGACGGCGGGCTTCACCATCACCGCCGGGTCGGTGGGCTCGTTCGGCGACAACTACTTCTCCGGCAATGGGGCCAACACCGGCGCCCTGTCTCCGCTCGTCAAGCAGTAGAGCAGTAAGGCGTTTCGCCGCCCGTCCTCAGGAGCCCGCGGTCATCCGGCCGCGGGCTCTTCGCTTTGCGGGCGCCGTCCGTCCGCGCTAGCGCTCGAGCAGGTCTCCCCGGAAGAGCGGCTGCCCGGCGCGCGCCACCCAGGCGCCGTAGCCGGCCAGCGCCAGGCAGACCAGCGCCGCGATGAAACCGGCCTCCGCGTACCAGACGTCGGGGTCGGGGGTGAGCACCAAGCTGACCAAGGGAACGGGCAGCGCAAAGGCGGCGAGCGCCAGGAGGCCCGGACCGCGCGCCAGGGCGACGATGGAGACGTAAAAGACGATCGCGATGGCGCCGCTGACGACCGGCGTATAGCTCGGCAGCGTGTCTTTGGCGACGAGCAGGAGGACGAAGAGCCCGGCGGCCACGAGGTCGCGCCGCGCGAGCGAGCGCAGCAGCGAGAAGATGAAGAATAAGCTGAAGGCGAACAGGAACCCCGCGATCGGGGCCCTCAGCACGTCCGAGAGGACGTTCGCCGTGCCGTTGAGCGCCGCGGAAGGTTCGGCGGGCAGATACCGTGTACCTTCGATCCAGTCGCCCAGGGCGCCGATGACGCGGATGAAGACGAGGACAGCGACGGTGACCAGCACCCCCAACAGGATGTCGCGGCCGACCAGCGGGTCGCGCCAGCGGCCGGCGAGGAGCCGGTTCCAGGAGACGAGGGTATGGGGCCAACGCCGGCGCAGGTAGGGCTCGATCGCGAGGTAGAGGAGCCAGACCCACCCGGCCACCGGCACGGCCCAGGAGAGGGTCATCACGAACAGGCCGAGCTCGGCGAGGGCAGGCACGTGCTTTCCGCCTACGGCCCAGGAGGCGAAGAAGAACGCGACGACACAAGCCGCGACCCGGAAGGCGCCGCGGCGGTCGCCCCGTCCCAGCCGGAGGTTGCGGCGGGCGGCGAGGGCCGGGCCGACGATCAGCCCCAGAAAGATCGTGGCGAGAAGGATCTGGGCGGCGCGCTCCCCGCGGCTCGGCGCCTCGTCCGTCGTCGGGGCGAGGCTCCAGGGCCCCAAGATCTCGAAATGGACCGGCCGGCCGTGGAGCGCCGCCGCCTCGACGCGGATCGGCACCGGCGGCTGGCCGGGCAGCACCCCCGCCCAGGCCGGGTGGGCGTCGGCGAAGACGGGCGGGGTGCGGCGCGGCGAGACCGGCCGGAACCGCGTCCGGTCGAGCCCGGCGGCGGCGAACAGGGCTTCCCAGCGAGGCCCCGCGGCGGGCGCGCCGGCGGCGAGCACCTTCGCGGGGACCGCCGTGAACGCCAGGAGTCGCCCCTCCGGATCGAGGAGGAGCGAGACCATCCCCGGCTCGAGCGGCGGCGGGTCGAACGGGCTGACGACCGGGAAGGGTGTGTTTTGCGCCCCGAAGAAGGTCACCGGGACCAGGGGACCAGGGCTCTGCCGGTACCAGAACTGGAGGATCGGGGGCGCTACGGCCGCGAGCGCGCGCCTGGCGGGACCGCCGCGTTGCTGCTCGCGCAACCAGCGGCGCCGCTCCTGCGAGACGTCGAAGCCGTATCCGCGGTCGGCCGGCGCGTCGGGATACCCCGCGGCTGCGACGATGCCGCGCGCCCGCTCCGCCAGCACCTCCGGGGGCTTGATCTCTGCGCCCACTCGCCCGCCGAGAGAATAGGTGCTCCCGATGAGCGCGAGGCAGAGCAGCCCCACGCCGACCCCCGCGAGACACGCCAACGCCGTCGCCGGCCGCAGCGCTCCCTCGGCTCCGGCGGCGGCCACCATCTCGGGCGAGGGGGTCTCGCCGGCCGCCAGGGCCGCCGCCAGCGGGTCGCCTCCTGGCAGGGCCGCCGCGACCTCGAGAGCCGAGGCGGGGCGACTCTGCGGCTCCTTCTCGAGGCAGCGCAGGATGACCCGCTCGACGGCCGGATCGAGGCCCGGGCGCACGCGCGAGGGGGGCGTCGGGGGATCCTGCTGATGGCGACGGCGCAGCTCCTCGAACGTCGCGCCGGCGACGGCCGGCTTGCCGGTGAAGAGCTCGTAGAGGACGAGGCCGAGGGCGTAGAGGTCGCTGCGCACGCTCGGCGGGCGCAGCGCGAACTGCTCGGGGGCCATGTACTGGGGCGTCCCCGAGAGGTCGCTCCCTTTGGCCTCGGCGGCGGCGGCGGCGAGCCCGAAGTCGGTCAGGCGCACGCGGCCGTGGCCGTCGAGCATGACGTTGGCCGGCTTGAGGTCGCGGTGGAGGACGCCGCGGTCGTGCACCGCGGCGAGCCCGGCGCAGAGCTGGCGGGCGACCTCCACGGCTTTGTCCTCGGGGAGCCGGCCGATGCGGCGCAGCAGGGAGGCGAGGTCCTCGCCGTCGACATACTCCATCGCCAGGTACGAGCGCCCGCCGGCCTCGCCGACGTCGTAGACGCGGCAGACGTTGGGATGGGAGACCTCGCGGGCGAGCCGGACCTCGGCGTAGAAGCGCTCCAGGCGGCCGGGGTCGCCGGTCAGCGCAGCGGGCAGGAACTTGAGCGCGACGGTCTGGCCGAGCCGCAGGTCGTCGGCGCGGTAGACCTCGCCCATCCCGCCGCGGCCGAGGAGGGCGACGATCCGGTAGCGCTCGGCGAACAGCTCGCCGGGCGCGAAGTCGGCGGCGGAGGAGCTGAGGAGTGGCGGAGGGGTCCGCGCGCGCGGCGCTGCCGCCTCCAGCGGCGGGAGCTCGGTGGGCAAAGAGTTGCAGCGCGGGCAGAGGCTGCCGCCCGGGAGGGTGGTACCGCAGACGGCGCAGCGGGTCACGTGCGGCGGATCATGGCAACCGCCGCCGTCCCACCCGGAAGGCGCGCGGTATACTGCCGGCGGCCATGCCGACCCCCCTCCCGCCCCCCTGTCCGGAGATCGAACCGAGCCGTTTCCCGGCCCCGCTGCGGGAGCTGGCGGCCAAGGTCCGGGACGGGGTGCGGTTTGACGAGGCCGACGCCCTCCTCGCCCTGACGACGACCTCCGTCCTCCCCTTGGGGCGCCTGGCCGACGCGGTGCGCAAGAAGCTCCACGGCAACGCCGCCTTCTTCAACGTCAACCGGCACATCAACCCGACGAACGTCTGCGTCTACACCTACAACTGCAAGTTCTGCAGCTTCGCGGCGCTCCCCGGCGAGGGACACGCCTGGGAGATGAGCCACGAGGACGTCTACCGCCACGCCGCCGAGCAGGGGGGCAACCGGGTCACCGAGTTCCACATCGTCGGCGGCCTCCACCCCGATCTGTCGTTGGAGTGGTACTGCGAGATGCTGCGCGGCCTGCGCGAGCGCTTCCCCAACGCGCACCTGAAGGCCTTCACCGCCATCGAGATCGGCTGGTTCGCCAAGCACGAGCGGATCTCGATCGAAGAGGTGCTGAGGCGGCTGCGCGACGCGGGGCTGGGGTCGCTGCCGGGCGGCGGCGCCGAGATCTTCCACCCCGAGGTGCGCCAGATCATCTGCGACGGCAAGCTCGACGCCGGCGAGTGGATCGAGGTCCACCGCGTCGCCCACGGCATGGGGATCAGGAGCAACTGCACGATGCTCTACGGCCACGTCGAGCGGCCGGAGCACCAGGTGGACCACCTGCTGCGCCTGCGCAACCTGCAGGACGAGACCGGCGGCTTCAACGCCTTCATCCCGCTCGCCTACCACCCCGAGAACAACTACATGGGGCTGCGCTTCCACACCACCGGCCTCGAGGACCTGCGCCAGATCGCCGCCGCCCGCCTCGTGCTCGACAACGTGCCGCACGTCAAGGCCTACTGGGTGATGATCACGCCGAAGCTGGCGCAGGTGGCGCTGCGCTTCGGCGCCGACGACCTCGACGGCACGGTGGTCGAGGAGCACATCTACCACATGGCCGGCGCGCACACCGAGCAGTCGCTCTCGCGCGCCGAGCTCGAGCGGATCGTGCGCCTCGCCGGCTTCGAGCCGATCGAGAGGGACACCCTCTACAACCCGATCGAGCAGCGCCCGGCCCCAACGCCCAGCCCCGCCCCCGCCCATTGAGCCAAGAGTCCCTCGGCTACCACCACCTGGCGGTCGACGGCCCCATCGGCGTGGGCAAGACCACGCTGGTCGAGATGCTCGCCCAGCGCTTCGAGGGGGTGAAGGTCCTCGAGGACGTCAACAATCCCTTCCTCGGCGACTTCTACGAGGACCGCCCCGGCGCCGCCTTCCAGACCGAGCTCTACTTCCTGCTCTCGCGCTACAAGCAGCAGCGCGACCTCGCCCAGCGCGAGCTCTTCGACCGCCTGCTGGTCGCCGACTACACCTTCCAGAAGAACCGGATCTTCGCCTACCTGAACCTCGGCGACGACGAGCTGATGCTCTTTGACAAGCTCTACGCCCTCCTCGAGCCGCAGGTGCCGCCGCCGGACCTGGTGGTCTACCTGGTCGCCGACCTGTCGACCTGCATGGAGCGCATCCGCCGCCGCCAGCGTACCGTCGAGAAGCACATCTCGACCGAGTACATGGCCGAGCTGATCGACGCCTACAACCACTACTACCACTACTACAAGGCCTCGCCGCTCCTCGTCGTCGACACCCGCCAGCTCAACTTCCCCGAGCGCCCCGAGGACTTCGAGGAGCTGGTCCACCAGCTCCAGCGGCCGATCAAGGGCACCGAGTACTACGTGGCGCGCGGGGCGGGCTGAGCCCGCCCCGGCCTCCGCATTACTGGCTTTCCCGCTTCAGCTCGCGCGCGCTGGCCTCGGCGCTCTGCGCCACCGGATCGGCGGGGAGAGAGGCGGCGCCGAGCAGCTTGCCGATCTGCTTCATCGCCCAGACGTTGCCGCCCTCGGTCCGCGTCGCCCGGTCGATCTCGATGCGTGAGCGCTCGGACAGCACCCAGCCGAGCGGCAACGGAACGCGGCGCTGGATGAGCCGGAACTCGATGATGTTGGGCTGATCCAACCGCGCCGCGAGCATCTCGCGCAGGTCGCCTACGGCCTGCGACCCCCGCCCGTTGCGCGTGTTGAGGAGCGCGCGCAACGGCGACAGCACCTCGTTGACCCAGGTCTCGGGCGGTGCCGGCCTCGGACCGGCTGCGCCCGGCGTGCCGGGGAACGGCTTCTCGGCGGGGTCGGGGACGCACTGGGCCGGATCTTCCCTGCAGCGCTGCGAACGGTCCTTGAAGTCGATGAGGATCACGTAAGGGTGGAGCTTCCAGCCGGGACGCGTCGCCGCGACGCGCCGGATCAGGCCGACGATCTCCCCCGCCGTCACGGCGCCCGAGTTCTCGAAGTAGCCGCCGTCGACGACGTGGCCGGCGAGCGTGTCGTCGGAACCTTCTTTCGGCAGGCGCCCGGCAGGAGAAAGGTAGGTGAAGCGCGCGCTCATGCCGGCGGCGGCGCTGAACGGGATGTCGCGTTGGAGGTCCGCGAACGCGTCGAATGCGTTGCGGAACTCGCAGAGGGGATTGCCGACGGCGTTCGGATCGTTCACCGCGCACGCGGCCTTCGGATCGCGCGGATGGATACGGCTATTGCTGGTGATGATGCGATCGCCGGTCTCCACCATCGTCCCGTTCAGGAAGAGCGAGGGAAGGGTTTTGTTGGCCTCCGCCGTGGCCAGGACTCCCTGCGAGAAGAGGGCGTTTCCTCCCATCGCGCTCGACCATGCGCGCTCCCAGGCCTCTTCGAGCGCCTGCTCGCGGTCGGGGAAGCCGAAGGGCAGGAAGCGTTGCGCCAGATCGGGCTGGGTCAGGCTGGCCAAGGTGGGGGTGAGGGCGTCGAATGAGAGGATCTGCTTCGCGGCATAGCGCAGCGTGGCCCTCTCCTGCGCCATCTTCGTCCGATCTCTTCCCGGGCAGACGTTCTCGTCTGGATCGACCGGCGCCGGCCCGTGGGCGACCAGCGCGTCGAACACCACGGCACCGAGCGAGCCGCCGGAGACGCCGCTGATCGCGAAGAGGTGATCGGCGAACTCCGGGTAGCTGTCCTGCAGGGCAGTCAACACCGCCGCCGTCCAGTACGCCGCACGGATGCCGCCCCCTTCGGTCGCCACGACGAAGATCGGCACCTCGCCTCCGGCGTGACGCGGCGCCACGCGCTCGTACCAGGCGTCGAGCTGCTCGACGGCGGTGGGGCGGTCGACCAGTCCCGCGCCGTCCCCGTCGATGGTGCGGATGACGTGATTCCGATCCGCGAACGGGCTCAAGAGCAGCGCCCAGACGAGGAGCGCGGTCAGGATCGGGAAGCGGAGACGGATGCCGAACAACACGAGAACGGTGCCCAGGGGGACCCAGAGTGCGGCCGTCAGGAGGACGACGGAAGCCGATCCCAGCGGCGCGATGCCGGCGGGGTCCAGGGTCGCCCAGACGAAGAAAGCCAGCGCGGCGAGGACGGTGACGGCGAGCACGAGCTTCGTCGTGCGGTCGAAGTCCCGCGGCTCGCGCGGCACGAGCGTCGATTTCCGGCGGCGAAGGAAGGCGCGCCGCAAGACGACGAAGATGATGAAGGCTGTCAGCGCGAGGGTCAGCCAGAGGAGCATCCACTTCACGGCGGTCGGCGCGTCGGCCGTATAGGAACGGCCGATCCGGATGAACGCGATGATGGGGATGATGAACCCGAGGGCGCCGAGAAGTCGCGGCACCCAGACCGCGGTGCGGGGGAAGCAATCTGGCGGCGGCGGGTAGGCGAAGTAGTCGTCGTCCTTGATGTGCGACGGCGGCTTCACCCGCAGGATCTGCCGCGTCCAGTACCACGCCTGCAGCGAAAAGGCGCTGGCGGCGAGGACGAACGCGAACATCCGCCAGTAGTGCGGACTGAGTGCCTTGCAGGGATCGTATTCGACCAGGGCGCGAAGGATGTCTCCACCTTGGCCGGACATGAGGAACGCCCACCCCATGATCACGACAGCGAAGAGGCTGAAGCGTGTAGGCAGGAGAAAGAGGTAGATCAGCTTGAGCCAACGCCAAAAGCGTCCCAGCCACATATCGGCGCCTCCCAACGATTCAACTGCTCTGAGCTCGATCGAACGGGAATACCTCCCCGAAATATAGAACGACTTCGTGCTAAAGTTCCCTCACCGCTTGGATCCCGCCTGGTGCGGGACCGAGACGGAAGACATCGGCTCCGAGCGCTCGCGCGGCGCCGCCCTCCAGGGGGCCTGATCCCGACGGACAGGCACCCCGACTCCGGGCCGGCCGCGAGCAGAGGCGCTCCGCGCGCGGTTCCACCTGCGCGCGCACCGCCGCCCTTCCGTCCGCCAGAGCGGAAGGAGGAGCCGATGGCCCCCGAAGCGAGCCCCAAGACGATCACCGTCCCCTGGGTCACCGCCGCCCCGCGGCGCGGCGAGCGCCTGGTCATGGTCACCGCCTACGACTTCCCGCAGGCGCGCACGGCCGACGCCGGCGGCGCCGACGTCGTGCTGGTCGGCGACTCGCTCGCCATGGTGGTGCTCGGCCACCCCGACACCCTCGCCGTCACCATGGACGAGATGCTCCACCACGTGCGCGCCGTGCGCCGCGGCGTCGAGCGCGCGCTGCTGGTCGCCGACATGCCGTTTGGCTCCTTCCACCTGGGGCCCGCGCAGGCGGTCGCCAACGCCATCCGCTTCGTCAAGGAGGGGGGCGCCCAGGCGGTCAAGATCGAGGGCGGGCGGCCGGAGGTGGTGGCGGCGCTGGTCGAGGCCGAGGTGCCGGTCATGGCCCACCTGGGCCTGACGCCGCAGTCGCTCCACCGCCTCGGCGGCTACAAGGTGCAGGGGCGCGAGGCCGGGGCGGCCGAGGCGATCCTCGCCGCCGCCGCCGAGCTGGAGGCCGCCGGTGCCTTCTCGCTGGTCCTCGAGTGCGTGCCGACCGGCCTGGCGGCCGAGGTCTCGGAGCGGCTCGCCATCCCGACGATCGGCATCGGCGCCGGCCCGCACTGCGACGGACAGGTGCTCGTCTACCACGACCTCCTGGGGCTGGAGGAGCGGATCGCGCCGCGCTTCGTGCGCCGCTACGCCGAGCTCGGGCTCGCCTCGCGCGAGGCGATCGCCCGCTTCGCCGCCGACGTCCGCGCCGGCCGCTTCCCGGCCGCCGAAGAGAGCTACGGCGCGTCCCGTCCCGCCGAGGACGCGGCGCGGAAGCTGTACGGATGAGGCTGCGGAAGAACGCCCGGCACGTAGGCCGGGCGCTACGGGTGCCGTTCGTAGCGGCGGGCCTACGTGCCCGCCGTGTTCGACGATGAAGACGGTCCGCGACATCGCCGATCTCCGCGCCGCCGTCGACACCTTCCGCCGCGACGGGCACCGGGTCGGCTTCGTGCCGACGATGGGGGCGCTCCACGAGGGGCACCTCTCGCTCGTCCGGCTCGCCCGCCGGCACGCCGGGCGCGTCGTGGCCTCGGTCTTCGTCAACCCGGCGCAGTTCGGCCCCGGCGAGGACTTCGCCCGCTACCCGCGCCAGCCCGAGCGCGACGCCGCGCTCCTGGCCGGCGCCGGCTGCGACCTCCTCTTCCTGCCGGAGGTCGAGACGATCTATCCGCCGGGGCACGCCACCTTCGTCGAGCCCGCCGGCCCGGCCGAGGGGCTCGAAGGGTCGCACCGCCCGGGGCACTTCCGCGGCGTCGCGACGGTCGTGACCCAGCTCTTCAACCTGGTGCGGCCGGACGTCGCCGTCTTCGGCGAGAAGGACGCGCAGCAGCTCGCCGTCGTGCGCCGGCTGGTGCGCGACCTCCACGTGCCGCTGGAGGTCGTGCCCGGCCCCACCGTGCGCGAGCCCGACGGGCTCGCCATGTCCTCGCGCAACGCCTACCTGTCGCCGGAAGAGCGCCGCGCCGCCCCGGCCCTCTACCGCGCACTCGACGCCGCGCGCCGGGCGATCGCGGCCGGCGAGCGCTGCGGCGACGCCGTGCGCCGCGCCCTCTCCGAGGCGCTCGCCGCCGAGCCGCTGGCCCGCGTCGAGTACGCCGAGGTGGTGGACGCCGAGAGCTTCCGGCCGGTCGAGACCCTCGCCGGCCCCGTCGTGCTGCCGCTCGCCGTCCGTCTCGGCGGCACGCGCCTGATCGACAACCTGCACCTCAACCTCTCCGGAGAGCCCGCATGAAGCGCACCCTCCTCAAGTCCAAGATCCACCGCGCCACGGTGACCGACGCCGATCTCCACTACCAGGGCTCGGTCACTCTCGACCCGCTGCTCATGGCGGCGGCCGACCTGCTGCCGTGGGAGCGGGTGGAGATCTACAACGTCACCAACGGCGAGCGCTTCGCCACCTACGCCATCCCCGGTCGCCCCGGGGCCGGGCAGGTGGTGATCAACGGCGCCGCCGCGCACAAGGCGCGCAAGGGCGACGTCGTCATCCTCGCCACTTACGCCGAGTACGAGGAAGGGGAGGCGCACACCCACCACCCGGCGCTGGTCTTCGTCGACGCCGCCAACCGCCAGGTCGGCCGGGTGGAGGAGACCGAGGCCGTCGCGGTAGGGTAGGCGACGGAGGCCCGCCGATGCTCGCCGCACCCCCCGACACCGCCGCCGCCGCCGCGCCCGAGACCGAGCCGCTGGTCCTCGCCGGGCGCACCTTCCGCTCGCGCCTGATCCTGGGCACCGGCAAGTACCCGGACTTCGCGACGATGGCGGCGGCGCTGGAGGCCTCCGGCACGGAGATGGTGACGGTGGCGCTGCGGCGGGTGAACCTCGACGAGCGCGGCCGCGGGTCGCTGCTCGACTGGATCGACCCCGAGCGCTACCTCCTCCTGCCCAACACCGCCGGCTGCTACACCGCCGACGAGGCGGTGCGCACCGCCCGGCTGGCGCGCGAGGCCGGCGGCTGGAACTGGGTGAAGCTCGAGGTGATCGGCGACCGCGCGACCCTCTTCCCTGACAACGTCGAGCTGCTGCGCGCGACTGAAACCCTCGTCGCCGAAGGCTTCGTCGTCCTCCCCTACACCAACGACGACCCGGTGGTCTGCAAGCGGCTGGCGGAGCTGGGCGCCGCGGCCGTCATGCCGCTCGGCGCGCCGATCGGCTCGGGCATGGGGGTGCGCAACCGCGCCAACCTCCAGATCATCGTCGAGCAGGCGACGGTGCCGGTCATCGTCGACGCCGGCGTCGGCACGGCGAGCGACGCCACCGTGGCGATGGAGCTCGGCGCCGACGGCGTGCTGATGAACACCGCCGTCGCCGGCGCCGCCGACCCGGTGCGCATGGCCCGCGCCATGAAGCTCGCCGTCGAGGCCGGCCGCCTGGCCGCCGGCGCCGGCCGCATCCCCCGCCGCCTCTACGCCACCGCCTCCTCGCCTATCGAAGGGATGATCGAGTAGGCGCGAGCCTCGCCCGCCGCATCCCGACGTAGCGCTCCACCCACTCCTCGGACAGGGCGTCCGCCTGGCGCCGCAGCCGGGTCTCGATGCGCAGGCCCTTGGGGACCGGGACCTCGAGGAAGCGCAGCACGCGCCGGACCTGCGGGACAAACGCCTCGACCAGGTCCTCGTAGGCGACCACCAGCGGCTCGACCCCGGCGCGGTCGAAGTGCTCCCGCCACTTCGCTTCCTGCTCGAGGGCCATCCGCTCCAGGCGCTCGATCGCCGCGAAGTCGAACTCGACTTGCGGGGCGGCCGGCGCGCCGGGCGACGCGCTCGCGGCCGCGCCGCCGAACGGCTCGTAGTCGGCGATCTGCCACCACTGGCCGGTGCGGCGGGCGCGGTAGAGAGAGACCGCCTGGCGCGCCTTGTCGCGCCGCGTCAGCCAGACGTAGCGGAGGCCGGGAAAGAGCCGGGCCAGCAGCTCCGGCGCCTCCAGGCCCGCGCAGCCCGGCACCTGCCCGAGCTTCGCGGGCACCTGCGCGAACTGGTACCAGTGGCACTTGACGCCGAAGACGCCGTTGGGCGTCGAGCCGAGGTCGAGCATCCGCGGCAGGTAGTCGGCGTAGGCGGAGATGCCCCACTCCCGGAACCACTCCTCCTCGGTGACCTCGTTGAAGTACTCGCGGGGCTTGCCGGCGATGCCGGTGTCCTCGAGGGACTCCGACAGCAGCCAGCTCCCCGAGCGCGGCAGGGTGCAGATCAGGTACGAGGTGTGCGGCCGGCGCAGGGCCGGGAGCGGCGCCGGCGCCTTGCGTCGCCGCGGGCTCGCGGCCGCCGCGCGCCGGGCCGGGCGCTCCCGCCGCGCCGGCGGCCGCGGAGCGACGCTCGGGGCCCGCGGCTGCCAGCGGGCGAAGAGGTTGAAGAAAGGCGGCAGGTAGGCGGCGAGGTGCTGCGGCGACCCGGGCTCCGCCGCCGGGTCGCCCGCTTCGGGCTCCTCGAAGCGCAGGATCTCGAAGCCGGCGTCGCCGAGGCCGCCGATCAGGTCGTGGAGCGGGTGCACGTAGTGCCAGCAGGTCGGCGTCCCTTCCGGCGGCGCGCTCCAGACGACGGGCCGGTCGGAGCGCTGGGGGCGCACGATCCGGTAGTCGCGGCCGCTCCACGCGCCCCCCTCCGCGAGCTGGATCTGCACCGGGTTCCAGTGCTCGACGCGGTACCAGCCGCCGGGGCGGAGGACGCGGGAGACCTCCAGGTAGAGCTGGCGCACGTCCGGCACGTAGCAGGCCGACACCGCCTGGTACACCAGGTCGAAGTCGCTGCCGTAGAGGAGCCCGAGGTCGAGCATGTCCGCCTCGACGCACTCGATCTCGAGCCCGTGGCGGCGCGCGGCTTCCGCGTCGAGGCGCAGCTGCTCGGCGGAGAGATCGACCGAGGTGACCCGGCAGCCGAGCGCGGCGAAGAGCGGCGCCTGCTGCCCGCCGCCGGCGCCCAGGCAGAGGACGCGCTCGACCTCCGGCCAGGGGATCCAGCCCGCGCCGTCGAGCCATTCGCGGGCGTTGCGCAGCCGCGTCGCGCCCCAGGGCCGCGACGCCTCGCAGCCGGCGCGCGCCAGCTCCTCCCACCCCTGGCGGTTGACCGTCTGGTAGGACGGCTCGCCGGGGGTTACCGCACGTCGGGGCGCCCGTCCGGGTTCAGCCACTCGAACTCGTTTCGGTGGACGAAGTTGGTGAAGGTGACGGTGACGCTGACGTCGAGCGCCCGCACGTGGTGCCACCAGCCGACCGGCAGGAAGAGCACCTCGCCAGGCGCGAGGTCCACGCGCAGCGCTTCGACGTCGCGGTAGAGCGGGTGCCGCTCGAGGTCGGGGTCCTCGGGGTCCACCTCGCTGAAGACCCCGATCTCGTTGTACAGCCGGTGCGTCTGGTCGGGGGAGATGAGCGTCACCCGCTTGCGACCGCGGACCTGCGCCATCAGCACGTTCATCACGTCGTGGTGCAGCGGCGTCACGGTGCCGGCGGGCCCGAACCAGAAGTGGACGCGGCCGTCGGCCTGCGCCGGGTCCAGGTGCTCGGGGAAGCGGATGTCCTCGTAGAGCGGCCGCATCTCCGGCCGGGCGAAGAAGCCGTTGTTGGCCACCAGGTCTCCCAGGATGGCTTCGAGTAGACCTTGCGCTACGAGGTAATCGCTGTGATGCCAGCGTCATGCCAGGACCTCCACCTCCCACTCCGCCCCCTCCCGCGGCTCGTCGTACCAGCGGACCTCCTCCTGGACGAGCGCCAGACGGAGCGTGTAGCGGCCCGGCGCGTCGGGGGCGGTGACGGCGACGGGGTAGACGGCCGCGGCGCCCGGACCGAGGGGAGGAAACAAGGCGGAGCGCAGGCCGTCGAACAGGGCGACCCCGCCGTCCGGGTCCAGCCAGTGGTAACTCAGGTGGACGGGGTTGGGAGACGTGCTCGCCAGTGAGAGCGGCGAGCCGTTGCGGATCTCGACTGCGACGGCGAGCGTCTCTCCGGGCGCCGCCCGCGGCGGGACGCTCTCGGCGCGCAGGCCGAAGGTCTCCGGCGGCAGGTCCGCCGGCAGCGGCTGCATCGGCGCGTCGGGTGTGGCGAGGCCGCGGATCAGCCGCAGCTTCCGGGTGTGCCAGCCGGGGGGCGCGTTCTCGATCAGGACCGGCGCGCCGAGCGGGCGCGGGCCGCGGACGAGGAAGGAGCGGGTGATCTCCAGCAGCTCGCGGAACTGCAGGTCCGGCTCCTCGCGCAGCCGGCGAGCGAGCGCCTCCTGCTCGTGGGATGGGCGCTCGCGGTACGAGCCCTTGCGGGTGCTCGAGGGGAACTTGAAGACCGTCAGCCGCTCGCTGCCGACGAACACCTTGCCGGCGCGCCGGGCGCGATCGAGCCACTCGGCATCGACCGGCAGGTGGACGGTCCAGGGATCGGGCCAGGGGCCGATCTCCTCGACGAGGCTGCGCCGGTGGAGCAGGCTCGACGGCACCACGAACTCGCCGGGCGCCAGCTCCCCCGCCGCCGTCAGCCCCGAGATCTGCCGCTCGCCGTCGGGGTGCACGATCGCGGCGAGGGCGTAGAAGAGGTCGCCGGGAACGCGCCGCGCGAGCGCGACCAGCGTCTCGAGATGGGTCGGGTGCCAGAGGTCGTCGTGGCCGTGGTAGGCGACGTACTCGCCGCGCGCCAGGGCGAGGCCGGCGTTGTTGGGGCCCGCCTGGCTGCCGGAGTTCTCGGGCAGGTTGTGCCAGCGCAGGCGCGGGTCGCCGAAGCCGGCAACGACCTCCTCGGAGTCGTCGGTGCAGGCGTCGCCGACGACCAGCACCTCGATCGCGGCGAGCGTCTGGCCGAGCGCGCTCGCCACCGCGTAGCGCAGCACGCTGCTCCAGTTGTAGGTGGCGATGACGACGCTGACGAGGGGGGGCGCGCCCTCGCTCATGCCGGCCTCGCGTGCCGTCTAGCCGCCGAGGCCGTCCTCGAAGCGGAAGGGGATGAGGTCGTTGGCGAGCGGCAGGCGGTACTTGTCGGGATCGGCGTGGTCGTAGGGCCGGGTGGGGCAGTTGACGAAGTAGGCGTTGCGGTCGCCCACGTTCTGCGCCGCGTGATAGACGCCGCGGGGGATGACGAGGAGGGCGCGGTTGCGCTCGGAGAGGAAGATCTGGTTCAGCAGGCCGCGCGTCGGCGAGCCCTCGCGGGCGTCGTAGAGCACCCAGCGGAGCGTCCCCAGCATGACGAAGATCCGGTCGTCCTGGAGGTAGTGGACGACCCAGCCCTTGACCTTCCTCGGCCGCACCATGGTTTGGTAGACGTAGGCCAGCGGCTCCGGATGGACGCCCCAGGCCGGGTTGTAGATCTCGCACAGCTCGCCGCGGTCGTCGGGGTGGGTGACGGCGGGCCGCACGACGACCCCGTCGATCCGCGGCGCCGTCCGCACGCCCTCCGGGGTCACCGTCTGGCGGTCCTTGACCGGGGTACCCGCCGGCCGTGCCTCCCGCTCTGTGTCCGAGCTTGCCATCGCTTTTGGCACTCTACTCCAGCATCTGCTCCCCGGCGTCCGGCGGCGCGGGGGTCAGCTCTCGGTGGCTCATCAGCAAGCGGGCGCAGGTGTTCCAGCGCAGGAGCGCCTCGTCGTCGCCGGTCGGGCGGAGGGCGGCGGCGCGCTCGAAGCAGGCCATCGCCCGATGCAGCCCCTCGTAGACGGCGTGGGCGGCGCCGAGGCCGCCGCGGCGCATCTGGGCCTTGGCCTTGCGCTCGGCGACCAGCCCTTCGTAGTAGGCCTGGCCGTAGGGGTCGCGCAGGCGCTCGAGCACCTCGCGGGCGCGCGGCACGGCCTCGGCCAGCCGCTCCTCGAACTGGTCGGTGAGCGCGAGCAGCAGCGTCGTCAGCGCCCGCTGGTTCTCCGGCTCCACCTCGAGCACGTCGAGGCAGATGCTCTCGGCCTCCAGCGGCTCGTTGAGCAGCCGGTAGCGCTGTGCCTTCTCGAGCGCCGCAGGCACCGCCGCCTTCGACAGCCGCTTGAGCTCGAACATCAGGCCTCCTCACCGCGCAGGGCGCGCACGAGGCGCCCGAGCGGGTCGTAGAAGCGGGTCACCACCCGCTCCTTGAGCGGGATGATCGCGTTGTCGGTGATGGCGATGTTCTCGGGGCAGACCTTGGTGCAGCACTTGGTGATGTTGCAGTAGCCGATCCCCTGCGCGCGCTTCAAGTCCGCCGTGCGGTCGGCGACGTCGAGCGGGTGCATCTCGAGCGCTGCGACGTGGACCAGGAAGCGCGGGCCGATGAACTCCTGGTGCAGGCGGTGGTCGCGCAGCACGTGGCAGACGTCCTGGCAGAGGAAGCACTCGATGCACTTGCGGAACTCCTGCACGCGGTCGACGTCGGCCTGGTCCATCCGCCAGGTGCCGTCGGGGGCGTCGGGCGGCCGCGGCTGGAACGGCTTGATCCGCTTCTTGACCTCGTAGTTCCAGGAGACGTCGGTCACCAAGTCCCGTACCACCGGGAAGGCCTTCATCGGCTCGATCGTCACCGGCTCCTGGAGCGGCAGCTCGGAGAGGCGCGTCATGCACATCAGGCGCGGCTTGCCGTTGACCTCGGCCGAGCAGGAGCCGCATTTGCCGGCCTTGCAGTTCCAGCGCACCGCCAGGTCGTGCGCCGACTCGGCCTGGATCTGGTGAACGGCGTCGAGGACGACCATGCCCTCACTCACGTCCGTCGTGTAGTCCTCGAACCGCCCGCCGTCGGCGGCGCCGCGCCAGATACGGAAGGTCGCCGATGCCATCTACTTGGCCTCCGCCTCGACGATCGCCTTTTGCTCCGCGGTCATCTCGGGGACGGGCGCGCGCGACAGCTCCATCCGCCCGTCCCCGCCCTTCTTGAGCACCAGGTTGAACTTCCCCCACTCCGCGTCCTTCTCCGGCCGGTCCTCGCGGAAGTGCGCGCCGCGGCTCTCCGGCCGCGCCAGCGCCGCGCGCGTCACCGCCTCGGAGACGACGAAGAGGTTGTGCAGGTCGAGCGCCGTGTGCCAGGCCGGGTTGTACTCGCGGTTGCCGGGGACGGCCACCCGCGCCGCCCGCCCGCGCAGCTCGTCGAGCCCGGCGAGCGCCCGCTCCATCTCCGGCCCATTGCGCACGATCCCCACCAGCTCCTGCATCATGGCCTGGAGGTCGTGCTGCACCGCATACGGCCCCTCGCGCTCGCCGCCGTGGCCGTTGCTCTCGAAGGGCGCCAGCGCCCGCGCCGCCGCGCGCTCGGCCTGCGTCTCGTCGACCGCCGGCGCCCCCTGCTCCTTGGCGAAGGCGGCGGCGTAGGCGCCGGCGCGCTTGCCGAAGACCAGGAGGTCGGAGAGGGAGTTGCCGCCCAGGCGGTTGGCGCCGTGCAGCCCCGCCGCGCACTCGCCGGCGGCGAAGAGGCCCGGCACGGTCGACATCTGCGTCTCGGGGTGCACCCGCACGCCGCCCATCATGTAGTGCGTCGTCGGCCCCACCTCCATCGGCTGCTCGGTGATGTCGATGTCAGCCAGCTCCTTGAACTGGTGGTACATGCTCGGCAGCTTCTTCTTGATGTGCTGCTCGGCGTCGGGCAGCCGCTGCTTGATCCAGGAGATGTCGAGGAAGACGCCGCCGTGCGGGCTGCCGCGCCCCTCGCGGATCTCGCGCACGATCGAGCGCGCCACGTGGTCGCGGGTCAGCAGCTCCGGCGGCCGGCGCGCCTCCTTGTCCCCCTGCGTGTAGCGCCACCCCTCCTCCTCGGAGTCGGCGGTCTGCGCGCGGTAGGCGGCGGGGATGTCGTCGAACATGAAGCGGCGGCCCTCGCTGTTGCGCAAGACGCCGCCCTCGCCGCGCACCCCCTCGGTCACCAGGATGCCGCGCACCGACGGCGGCCACACCATCCCCGTCGGGTGGAACTGCAGGAACTCCATGTCGATCAGCTCGGCGCCCGCCTCGTAGGCCAGGGCGTGGCCGTCGCCGGTGTACTCCCAGCTGTTCGAGGTGATGCGGTAGGCGCGGCCGACGCCGCCGGTGGCGAGCACCACGGCGGCGGCGCGGAAGAGGAGGAACCGCCCCTTCTCGCGCTCGTAGGCGAAGGCGCCGGCGACGCGGCCCGCGTCGAGCAGCAGCGCCGTCACCGTCGTCTCCATGTGGACCTCGATGCCGCAGTGGATGCCGTGGTCCTGGAGCGTGCGGATCATCTCGAGGCCGGTGCGGTCGCCGACGTGCGCCAGCCGCGGGTAGCGGTGGCCGCCGAAGTTGCGCTGCAGGATCCGCCCGTCCTTGGTGCGGTCGAAGAGCGCCCCCCAGGCCTCCAGCTCGCGCACCGTGGCCGGCGCCTCCTTGGCGTGCAGCTCGGCCATCACGGGGTGCGAGAGGTACTGGCCGCCGCGCATGGTGTCGGCGAAGTGGACCCGCCAGTCGTCGCGCTCGTCGACGTTGGCGAGAGCGGCGGCGATGCCGCCCTCGGCCATCACCGTGTGGGCCTTGCCGAGGAGCGACTTGCAGACCAGTCCGACCGAGGCGCCGGACTTCGAGGCCTCGATCGCCGCCCGCAGCCCGGCCCCGCCCGCTCCGACCACCAGCACGTCGTAGTCGAAGCTGCGGAATCGCCCGTTCGAGCTCAGAGGAGCCTCCAGTCGCTCCAGATGCCCAGCGAGCAGAGACGGACGTAGAGGTCGCTGAAGCCGACGACGACGAGGCTCGACCAGGCCCAGAGCATGTGCCGGCGGTTGAAGCAGCCGGCGCAGCGGTAGGCCGAGTAGCGGCCGCGCGAGGCGGCGAGGCGGTCGAGCCCGCCGCCGGCGAGGTGCCGCAGGGTGTGGCAGCCGAAGGTGTAGCCCGAGAGGAGCACCAGGTTGAGCGCCAGGACCAGCGTGCCGACGCCGACGCCGAAGGAGACCGCGCCGGTCGCCGGGTCGGTGAACCAGAGCGCCTTCCAGACGTCCCAGGCGAGGATCGGCAGGAAGAGGAGCGCCAGATAGAGGAAGTAGCGGTGGACGTTCTGGACGATCAGCGGGAAGGAGTTCTCGCCGCGGTAGCGGTGGCGCGGCTCGCCGACCGTGCACGACGGCGGATCGGCCCAGAACGCCTTGTAGTAGGCGCCGCGGTAGTAGTAGCAGGTGAGCCGGAAGCCCCCCGGCGCCCAGAGGATGAGGAGCGCCGGCGAGAACGGCAGCCACCCCGGCCACCAGCCGGGGCGGGGCCCGAACCAGGCGTGCGGCGAGGAGCCGAAGAGCTCGGGCGAGTAGAAGGGCGAGAGGTACGGCCCGAAGTGGTAGTGCTCGCCCTGGAACGCCGCCCAGGTCGAGTAGACGACGAAGGTCGAGAGCCCGAGGAAGACGGCGACCGGCTGCAGCCACCACAGGTCGCGCCGGGCGGTCTCCCCGAACCCGCGGCGCGGCTGCAGGACCGGGAGGGAAGCCATGCCGCGGAGTATAGATTCGGCCGCCCGCCGCGGCACGGGAATGCGCCCTTCCCGCCTTGCGTTGCCGCATCTTGGCGGGCTAGAATGCGCCCTCCGCACGCGCGTCCGACCGTGCAGCCATAGCTCAACTGGATAGAGCGACAGACTACGGATCTGTAGGTTGGGGGTTCGACTCCTCCTGGCTGCACCAGCTTCTCCCCGCTCGTTCACAACTCCTCGGCCGGCGAACCGGCGGCCCGCGCCGGCGGATGGACCGGGTCGGCGGCCGAACCCGCCGCTTCAGCCGGCGACGGAGCAGCCGCGCGGCCGTTTGGAGCGGGTCCGCGCGCGAATGGGCTGGGTACGCCGCGTACCTGTCCCAATCGCCGCTGTACCTAGCCCATTCGCGCGCGTACCTGTCCCATTCGCGGCCGTACCTGTCCCAATCGCCGGCGTACCCAGCCCAATCGCCGGTGTACCTGTCCCATTCGTCCGCGTACCCAGCCCAATCGCCGGCCGAGCCGCCCGGTCGCGGCCGGACCTGTTCCACGCTCCTGCCAACCCATCCCATTCGCCGTCCCATCCCTCGCTGAAGAGCCGTCGGAGACGTCGCCGCACCCGCGGAGGCATTTCCCACGGCGGCTGCGGCGTTTCCCGGAACGGCTGAGGCATTTCCCCCGGCCACGACGGCATTTCCCCCAGCGCTTGCGAGATTCGCCGCGGTCGCTGCGGCATTTTCCTCACCGCCTGCGGGGTTCCCCGCAGCGGCTGCGGCATTCTCCGGAACGCCCGCGGCATTTCCCGCGGCGCTTGGCGGAATGAGACAACTACTTCATTCGACAGAGCTTCGCTCACTGCGGAGTCCAACCGAAACTTCCCGCACCCCCGCCGCCAGGCACTCCCGATCCGCACAGAGCCGTTGCTGCGCAGGCTCGACTCCGAACCTCTCCTACGGTTTGCGCAGAACGACGATGGTCTCGTCCGCAATCTTCGCGGAGCCTTCCTTCAGGGGATACTGCATTGAGCGGTTCATGATCGAGTAACAAGCAGTAGTCTCAACCGCGAAACCCTTCTTCTCGGCTAGGTCCTGCAGAATGGCCGCTGTCGGAATTCTGTGTCCACCGGTGTGGCTGTCACCGACGACGAGAACCGCCACGCCACCCGCGCGCAGAGTTTCGCAGAACACCTCTAGCCGTAAACCCATGTCGTGAAAGTAATTCCAAAGTTGCCATGCCTTTTCCCGACGTCCTTCTTCATGCAGAGACTTGATTTGCAGGTCTATCTGCTTCTGGTTGAGAGATGGTGGCCTTTCGGCCGAGCGACGGCCGATCGTGCGTCGACCTATGAAACGCCTCTGAATTTCCGGAATGGCATCCGGGGTAAGGAACCCTCCCAGGAAATACTCAAGCCGATGCCGCCGCCAGTACTCGATGGCGTTGCAGTACGGTGGCGAAAATAGTATGAGATCCACCTCAGGGGCCCACCGCTCCTTGATCTGCACGAGTCTGATGCAATCAGCCTGAATTATCTGAACCGGCGTACCTAGCTGTCGACGCTCCTCGAGGTATTGATAGAATGCCGCCATTCGCTCAATATTGAGAAGCACTCGGCGCTCGAACTCGCTCGCAACGTCGATGACGTATCCATGAGTAAGCCTCTCCCGCATATGCTTCGTTATCTCCAGGCCGCTAACTGGATACGGATCTGCATTGCTGATACGCCTCACCGCGCTCAGCAGGCAGGCCTTGAAAAACCGGCGCACTACCGCTCCACGCCGTTCCAACCCGCCGTTCCAAATCGAGTGATCGAGGAGGGCAAAATCGGCGAGAACATACCGACGAAACCAGTACTGGAGGGAAGCAAGTCCCCTGTGGCCGTTCGTAGCCAGGCGCCTGCGCATCGTGGCTAGAGCAATATCCTCGAATCGCAGGCGCTCAATCTCTCTTGCGGACCTCCGGATCCGTCGGAGGACCGGTTGAAAGTCACTCCAGGCATCTTCAAGAGCCGCGCGCGAGATGGGAGTCGTCTTAGCACGGGCTATGAAGACGCTGACTGGATCGACGTCAATGGAGAGCGACGCTATTCCCGCGGCCTTCGCCTCAACAGATACGGTGCCAACGCCCGCCATCGGATCGATCACGGTGCGCGGGCAGAGGCGCTTAAGGATGTTCTCGACAATCGGTGGGTGAAATTTGCCGGGGAATTTGAACAAGTCATGAGTAAAGCGATGACCATGAGAATCATCCCATCCCAACAACGCCGAGGGACACAAGGGCGTGACAGCCAAGTCGCAACTAGGGGGGCGGGGTTCGGAATCTTGCATAAGCCCTCAGTGCGAACTATCGGAGAGTCCTTCCACCTGCATCGCCTCCAGAATTGTCTGGACGGGGGCGTTCAGCTCGAAGCGGTGAGCACTCGGATCGATGATTGTAATCATCCTCGTCGTAATCTGAACAGCCTCGAGAACAGTAACAACATCCTCTCTCTTGACCTTCTTCTTGCGGATGCGTGGGTCTGCGAGAATCATCCCCACCTCAGGGAGGTTAGTGGAGTCCTGCGTGATGAGGTCGTGCGCTACGGTGAGGATCAAGCGCATAAGGCCAAGCTCAGGCAGTTCGCGCCAGATCTCCTCAATGAACCGGACGAGATCATCTGGATGGGTCCACGTCGTCAGAATCCGAGCGATCTTGTCGTAAGTGAAGTTCCGACGTTTATGCAAGCGAAGCATGTGAGCAATGCCGTCTACCGTAAGAAGAGGAACCTTACCCTTCGTTTCCCGGAGGAGAGCACTGTCTTTGCCAGCGCGGCCCGCCTTGGCGAACTCGCGGGCAATCGCAATGGCGTGCTGGCAGGCATGGTCACCGCTGTGGCGGCTGATCGTTGCTTCACTTAACTCCTTATGAGTGATCAGGCCGTGGCTGCCCTTGGCCTCGACTGAGATACGAAGGTTGCCCTCGCCAGATCGAGGAATTTCAATGATGCCGTCGGGTTGGTCCGGCTTGCCATAATGGTGGGCAGCCAAGCGCAGGCTGCGGAAGGCCTCAACCACCGCCTTCTCGAAAGGCTCCTTACCGCCAAAGGAGGCGTCATAAATCTCAGCAATGTGTTGCTCGGCGGTATCGCGTACGAAGTCAGCGGCGCTCCGCTGAGAGGCATCAAGAAGCTCACTTGTCTCGGTGATTACAATCTCCGGCACTCTGCGGGCGCGAAGATATCCCTTGCCAACTTCAATCCCGCCGAGCACCTCGCCGATGACCCGGCGCATCTGTTTAGAGAGGGCACCGAGATGGTCCATGGCGGCCAGAAGAGGATGGTCTTCATTGACGAAGAGAGTCCTTGAGTCGGCGTCCAGTGTGGCAGGAGGACCGGATGTGCCGAGCGTGGCGAATTCGATCGAGAGTTTGAGGAGATCGTCTGGCCCGACGGGACCTTCAAAGAGTCCCTTGAGGGCGGCTTGTGCCAGGATTGGTGAAGACGTCGCCAACCGCTTACCAAAGGAACCGGGATCGTACTGGTCGCTGTCTTCGTGTGCTTCGACAAGAGTCCTGGTGTAATTGAAAAGCGACCGGAGCACCTCGCGGGCAAGTTGGGCCTCGGGGGAGTTTTCAGAGACGGCATTCCGTTGCACCAACAGAACCTTATCGAGGCCCGGCATTTCCACCCGCGCCAGAAACCGGCTCCAGTATTTGTGACTGCGCTGGGTCACCCCGAAGAGAGGGTCCTCCGGATTGATCAGCTTCCCATACGCAGTTACCGCGAAGCCATTGTTTGAGTAGCCACGCCCTTCTAGCTTATCCGTAGTGAGCGAAGTCTTTGTGGAGACTGCCTTTCCAAAGATTGCTCCTAGGTCTGGCACATGTAACGCCGTAACGCGCCGCGTAACATTCTCTGGGTCAGGAACCTTCACTACTTGAAGGGTGTAGAGATCAGTGGGGATCGCCTCTGGAGCTTCGCCAAGCCGTTCCGCCCAGTACTCTCGCAGTGAGGCGGTGAGAACCTCGCGGAACGCCTTGTCCAGTACGTTGACGGTGACCTCGATGCTTTCGGGGTCCAGTTCTCGAAGGGGCACGAGATCCTTTTGCAAGAATATTTTGAATTTCGAGGATATCGGGAGCGCCGAAGCAATCATGCGCCGCAGGATTCCAATCTTCAACGACTGCGCTATCGCGCCTTCTTCGATATTGTCTACCATCGCGAGAGTCCAGGTTGGCCAGCCTCGGTCCCACGGCTTGGGAAGGTCCGCTAAGAGATTTTCGAGAAGCGGCCTCGCCTTGGACATCGGAAGGTTGAAAACGTCGAAAGTTGGCCGCCTTCCGTGCGCCTTGTCTCTAATCTGGCTTTGGTTAACTGAAATCATTCGTACAGCGCCCTTGACGCAGGCGACATGGGTTAGACTGCTTCCAAGAGCAAAAGCTGCGAGCTTTCCGACCCCGAACTTTCCTATTTGCATGCGGCGATTGGCAATTCTGGGCTGACCGTCCGGAACCGCCTTTGGGCTGCTAGCGACCTGCCATAAACCGTGCAGGCCGTGGACATCCATCGACTTGCCATTGTCAAGTACGAGCAGGGGGTCCTTGGTGAGTAGCGGCACGGTGACATGGCACTCGGAAGCGCCAGCGTCATAAGAGTTGCAGACTAGCTCTTCAATGGCTTTCCGGGGGCTCGTGTAGAGCTGCGCCGACACGTGCCGGATGATGTCGTAGCTTATGTCCACAGTGACCTTAGCCTCGGAAGTGGCGCCACTATCTTTGAACTTCTTAACGATGTTCATCTTGCCACTCCCTCTTCTCGTGAAACAGGATTAGGTCGCAGTGCGCTCGAGCAGGGTTGGAGCAGAAGCACAGATTGGCTACCAAGTCGCGCCAAGGCTGCGGTGGCAGTTGGGACGACCGGCCATTCCGGGGCGACAGGCTGCGCAAGAAGAGCGTCGCGAACGGTCTCACGGCGGCTTCGGTTCCACTGCCGCAGAGGCCTTCTTACGCATCGTTGTTTCCAGAGTACCAAATGGCGCGAAGTCATTGGTCTCCACTCCGGAAGACCGTATCGGCAGACTCGGGACTGGTGGACGGCAGAGATAGGTGCTGCCCTCCTGGGGCATTGAGGCTGTATTCTGGCGGCCAATGACTCCTCTTCTGCAGCAGGCACTGCAGGCCGCAGAGAAGCTTCCACCCGCAGACCAAGATGCGATTGCGGTCATGATCCTCGAGGAGGTAGGAGACCAACAGGTCTGGGACGAGGCCTTGGCCCGGGCACAGCAAGAGCTTGCTGGACCGCAGGAGAAGGGTGGCGAGCACGCTCCGGCGGGGCGCGACAACGACGTGGGGATGCCCCGTTCCCTGTTGAAAGCCGAAAGAGGGAAAGCGGCTCGGTTGATCATGCCACGGCCTTGGTGTTCGTCGGTTCCTCGATCGCCGCGAGCGCGAGCTCGAGAGCCCCGAGGTGCCGATGTCCCTTGACACGCCGGAAGCCAGCCTCCGCGTCACACAGCGCCAGGGCGACCCAGCGCAGCACCATGTCGCCGCCGCGCCAGCGCTTGACGTTGCGCGTCGTCGTACGGATCGAGCCGATCGTGTTCTCGATCGCGTTGGTCGAGGCGAGCAACCGGCGCAGAGCGTCGGGCAGCTTCAGCCGCAAGGCGGTGAGGGTCTCGTCGAGGCCCTCGCGCAGGCTGCCCGCGGCGCCCGCGTGGCCTGCGTGCTCGAGCCAGCGGGCAAGCTGCTCGAGGCGACGCTTGGCGAGGTCGAAGCGAGCGCTCTGGTAGGCCTCGACCATCAGGCGGTCGACCCGGGCTTGGAGCTGCTTGGGCAGGTGGTCGCGGACGTTGCGGCGCTTGTGGAGCTGGCAGCGCTGGACGTGGGTTGCGTCCCCGAAGACGGCGCGCACGGCCTTGCGCAGCCCCTTGCCGCCGTCGAGCACCGCCAAGAAGCGCGGCGGCATCGCGAGGCCTCGCTCCAACAGCTCCTGGAGCAGGCCGGTACAGAGCGCCGCGTTCTCCGTCGCGCCTTCACGCAGGCCGAGCACCCGCTTGGTCCCGTCGCGCGCGATGCCGAGTGCCACCACCAGGGTGTGGCCGGCCACCTCCAGCCCGTCGATCATCAGGATCAGGGGCTGGAAGTCCGACAGGTCTCGGCGCAGCCACGCGCCCAGCAGACGACGCGTCCCCGCCACCAGCCGGCGCTGGACCGCACTCTTGCTCGTCGCGCGCTCCGGCACCGACTCTGCGAGCGGCTCCAAGCTCCGACCGTAGCGGCGCTGCGAGACGCCGACCAGCGCCTGCTCGATCACCCGCTCCGTGAAGGGATCTTCGTCCTGAAAGGCGCGCACCGAAGGCAAGCTCATCTCGCCACCGTCGCGTCGCCGGACGCGCGGTCGCGGCAGCGCCACCTGGCGGCCACCCAGCACGAACTCGCTCGCCGTCGAGCCCCAGCGGTACGCCTCGCGGGTCGGATTGCGCCGACGCTTCGGACCGACGACGGCCTCGACCTCGTCCGCGAGCTGCCGCCCCAGGGCCTCGACGCCCGCGGCGTGAAACAGCTCCAGCAGCCCCTGGCGGCTGGCCTCGATGCCCTCGACCATCGGCCGCAGCAGCGCTTGTAGCCCGTGGCTGATGCGCGCCGCACGGCCCCCTTGCCACACCACCCGCCTTTCTGCTCTCGTCTTCATCACGGCTCCTTGGCCCCCTGGCGGGGCCGGTTATTCGACCAACCCGATTCTCGATCAGGTGGGCCGAGGAGCCGCCTTCACCTCATTGCTCTTTCAACAGCGGGAGGGACAACCCCCAACGACGTAGATCCCGACGAAGTTGAGAGGATCTTTGATCCCTACCGCATCCAAGAGATCCTTGCGAGGTCCGTGCGCGAGGCGCTGCTGCGGCACAAGCAGGCGGGGAACCCTATCGCGGTGTGGCGGGACGGGCGGGTCGAGTGGATCCAGCCGGAGGACATTCCGGTGGGCGGCCCGGAAGACCGCTCGGAGGAGTAGCCGCCCGTAACGCCTTCTCTCGGAACGATTTGTGGCGAGCCGGGCAGTTTCTGGAGGTCCTCGAGGATTATCTTGGGGAGCCCGAGATTTATCTTGGGGACGCCGGGATAAATCTTGGAGGCTCTGGGATAGATCTTGGAGGGTCTGGGATAGATCTTCTATGTACCGAGATCTATCTCCGGGACCGGGAAATCAATCTCTCATAGCTGAAGATCTATCTTGGGCAGTCCGAGATTCATCTTCAGGGCTCGGAGACTTATCTCGGAGGCCTCACGGCTTGGTGCGGCGACCATTCTGACTCCGGGGGACCTGCTGAGAAACAGGCTCAGGCGTAGAAGAGGGGGCGCAAATCGTCCTCGGGAACGAAGCGGCTCGCCTGGCGGTAGATGGCGCGCAAGGTCCCTGAATCGAGCTCGCTGTGGGCCGGCACCGTCAGGGTCTGGCGCCCGGACTGCGTTTCCCGTTGCAGCTTGATGTGGCTGCCCCGTTGGGAGACGGGTTGGAACCCGAAGCGCTGAAGGGTTGAAACGACTTCGCGGCCCGAAAGCCTACGAAGCCCGGGCATGCGACGGCTCGAGCTCCAGGGTGAGGATCAAAGTGGGGTTCGGGCGCAGGCCGAAGCTTGCCGGGTCCTCGCCCTCGAGGTGCAGGCCCACGGCCTCGCGCAGATTCGCGACGGTCTCGTCGAGGGTGCGGCCTTGCGTGACGACGGCGATCTCGACGCATTCGGCGACGTAGCCGGAGTCCTCTCCGGGCCGGACGACTGCCTTGATGGTCTGCTGCAAGGTCGGCATAGAGCTCACTCCCGTTCCGGCGTCTGTGCCGCCTGCCAGAGCTCCTCGTACTTGGCCCGCACCGAGGGGTCGAGGGACTCGGCCATTTCGCGGGGAAGGGCGAGCTGCCGGATGAGCTCCAGGACGTCGGCGAGGTCCTTCAGGCGGTGCGGCGCGCTCAGGCCTGACGCCAGCTTGAGCTCGATGAGCTTCGGCAGGGGCAGGAGCGCCACGCGTCGGCCGCGGACGGCGGCTTGCGCCGGGTCGGGAAAAACGACCGGCTTCGGCTTGCCGTCCCCCGGGTACTCGCCGGCGAGGACGACGTCGACGTTGACGCCGGCTTCGGTGTCCCGCAGGCCGCGGCTCCCCGGGAACTTCTCGAGGTAGCCGCGGCCTAGAACCTCGGCCTTGAGGGCGCTCAGCCCCTCGGGGGCCAGCAGGACATCGACGTCAACGGTCACCCGCCGGTAGCCCCACTCGTTGAGCGCCATGGCGCCGATGACGGCGTAGGGGATTTCCTTCTCGTCGAGCAGGCGCGCCAACCGCTCCAGGGCCCTTTGCACGTCGGCTTCGCCCATGAAGAACCTCTTGGCGTTCTCGACGCCGGACCAGAAGGCTTCCTCGCGCTCGATCGGCAGGATCTCGACCATGGCTTCGTGGCGATCCTAGCAACAGCCGCGTCCTAGCGGCGGACCGTGCGAGGATTCCGCCATGGACCCCGAGACCCTCGACCCTAGAGTCCAACTCGACGTCTACCGCACCACCGCCGAGAGCGGCCGCCCGTCGCGAGCGGCGGAGGTGGCGGGGCGGCTCGGGTGCGGGGCCTCCGAGGTGCTGGAGGCGTTTCGGCGGCTGAACGGGCGGCGGCTCCTGGCGTTGGCGCCGGAGACGGGGGAGATCGTCATGGCGCCGCCGTTCTCGGCGGTGCCGACGACGTTTCTGGTGCGCTCGGGCGGGCGCTCCTACTTCGGCAACTGCGTCTGGGACGCGCTCGGGATCGCGGCGGCGCTGCACCGGGACGCCGACGTCGAGGCGAGCTGCGCCTGCTGCGGCGAGCCGATCGGGCTGCGGGTGCGCGGCGGCGCGCCGGAGCCCGAGCCGTGCGTCGCCCACTTCGCCGTCCCCGCCAAGCAGTGGTGGGACGACATCGCCTACACCTGAAGCACGATGCTCCTCTTCCGGTCGGAAGAGCACGTCGAGCGCTGGTGCCGGCAGCGCAACCTGCCGCGGCGGCCGCTCGTCTCCCTCGACCAGCTCTGGGAGCTGGCCCAAGCCTGGTACGCGAGTCGCCTCACCCCCGAAGCGCGCCGCCCGATGGGCGCCGAGATCCGGCAGATCTTCGACCGCATCGGGCTGCGCGATCAGTTCTGGGAGACGTGAAGCGGTGGGGGTTTCGTTTATCTACAGCTTCCTCACCCAGGGGCAGTCACCGGCGAGTTTGTCCCAGAGCACTCTGTCGGCGGTGATGAGCTCGCCTCCGAGCTGCCGCGCGAGGACGACGAACACGGCGTCGTACACCGTGACGTCATGGCGGATCGCGAAAGTCAGCGCATCCGGCAGGAGCACGGACCAAGTGTGTACAATGTGTAAGCTGCCGGCTTCGGACGATGGCCTCTCCTCTCAAGCGCGTGAACCTGATGCTCGACGAGGCTCTCGTGGAGCGTCTCCGGCGGGAGGCGCAGGAACATCAAGTCGGCATATCGGAGATGGCGCGAACCCTCCTGGACCGCGAACTCGGGCGCGGCGACGAGCCCGCCGAGGCCATCAATCGCCTCCGGCGGCTCCGCGACTCGTTCGGACCGATGGCGGATAGCGCCGAGATCGTCCGTAAGGATCGCGATCCCGGATGGTAATCCGAGTCCTCGATACCAACGTCGGGGGTTGTCCCTCCCGCTGTTGAAAGAGCAATGAGGTGAAGGCGGCTCCTCGGCCCACCTGATCGAGAATCGGGTTGGTCGAATAACCGGCCCCGCCAGGGGGCCAAGGAGCCGTGATGAAGACGAGAGCAGAAAGGCGGGTGGTGTGGCAAGGGGGCCGTGCGGCGCGCATCAGCCACGGGCTACAAGCGCTGCTGCGGCCGATGGTCGAGGGCATCGAGGCCAGCCGCCAGGGGCTGCTGGAGCTGTTTCACGCCGCGGGCGTCGAGGCCCTGGGGCGGCAGCTCGCGGACGAGGTCGAGGCCGTCGTCGGTCCGAAGCGTCGGCGCAATCCGACCCGCGAGGCGTACCGCTGGGGCTCGACGGCGAGCGAGTTCGTGCTGGGTGGCCGCCAGGTGGCGCTGCCGCGACCGCGCGTCCGGCGACGCGACGGTGGCGAGATGAGCTTGCCTTCGGTGCGCGCCTTTCAGGACGAAGATCCCTTCACGGAGCGGGTGATCGAGCAGGCGCTGGTCGGCGTCTCGCAGCGCCGCTACGGTCGGAGCTTGGAGCCGCTCGCAGAGTCGGTGCCGGAGCGCGCGACGAGCAAGAGTGCGGTCCAGCGCCGGCTGGTGGCGGGGACGCGTCGTCTGCTGGGCGCGTGGCTGCGCCGAGACCTGTCGGACTTCCAGCCCCTGATCCTGATGATCGACGGGCTGGAGGTGGCCGGCCACACCCTGGTGGTGGCACTCGGCATCGCGCGCGACGGGACCAAGCGGGTGCTCGGCCTGCGTGAAGGCGCGACGGAGAACGCGGCGCTCTGTACCGGCCTGCTCCAGGAGCTGTTGGAGCGAGGCCTCGCGATGCCGCCGCGCTTCTTGGCGGTGCTCGACGGCGGCAAGGGGCTGCGCAAGGCCGTGCGCGCCGTCTTCGGGGACGCAACCCACGTCCAGCGCTGCCAGCTCCACAAGCGCCGCAACGTCCGCGACCACCTGCCCAAGCAGCTCCAAGCCCGGGTCGACCGCCTGATGGTCGAGGCCTACCAGAGCGCTCGCTTCGACCTCGCCAAGCGTCGCCTCGAGCAGCTTGCCCGCTGGCTCGAGCACGCAGGCCACGCGGGCGCCGCGGGCAGCCTGCGCGAGGGCCTCGACGAGACCCTCACCGCCTTGCGGCTGAAGCTGCCCGACGCTCTGCGCCGGTTGCTCGCCTCGACCAACGCGATCGAGAACACGATCGGCTCGATCCGTACGACGACGCGCAACGTCAAGCGCTGGCGCGGCGGCGACATGGTGCTGCGCTGGGTCGCCCTGGCGCTGTGTGACGCGGAGGCTGGCTTCCGGCGTGTCAAGGGACATCGGCACCTCGGGGCTCTCGAGCTCGCGCTCGCGGCGATCGAGGAACCGACGAACACCAAGGCCGTGGCATGATCAACCGAGCCGCTTTCCCTCTTTCGGCTTTCAACAGGGAACGGGGCATCCCCGTCTCAACCATCGCCGAGCAGTTTCTCGACGAGATTGGCAACATCATGGAGTACATCATCGCGGACGTAACTACCGACTTCATCACCACCCGGCTCCCCTAGGACGGGCCAAACCCATGGCGACAAGGTCCAGAAGGGATACTGCTTCCCATGTCTTGAATATTCTCCCGCCGAATGAGGGTGTAACCCACTCTGCTGATTCAACTTCCGATAATTAGTCGCGGGGGGCGAAGCTCGTGACAACCAAGTATTGGGAGCCCGGAGTGGCCAGGATTCTAATCTTCGGTGGTCCCGCTTGCCAGGAGTTCATTTGTGGGATCAGACCGACCCACCCTGCGATAAGTCGTTTGCTTTCATGGACTCTTTGACCTGACGTGGGTTGCCGTATGCCCCCGGACTAAGCCAATGGGCACTCTTCAAGGTCGCCGCCTCGCTAACATCTAGGTGTGCCACCGCCCCGTGTATTTCTGAGCTACAGCCGCCCCGACGAGCTCTGGAAGGAGCGCCTGCGAACGCACCTAGGGGTACTCGAGCAGCTCGGCATTATCGAGGTGTGGGACGACTGTGGAATCGAGACGGGCACCGCCTGGGAGGAGCAGCTCCATCAAGCGACGGCCTCGGCAGCGGCTGCGGTTTGTCTGATCTCCGCGGCTTATTTGTCTTCCAGTTTCGTGACGCGGCAGGAGATTCCCCTTCTCCTGGACCGAAGCCGGGAGGGAATGCCGTTGTTTCCGGTGCTGGTCGAGCGTTGCGCGTGGAGGAAGGTTCCTTGGCTTCGGCAGATCCAGATGTACCCACGCGACGGGAGAACCGCGCGGCAGTTCCGCGATAAGGGGGCTCGCGTCTTCAGTGAGGTGGCCGAGCTGATCGCCGACCGGCTTTCGGGAAAGGGTGCACGCGGCATGGGGACTCTCCTTTACGGAGCGCGTTGACGGGAACCGACCCGGGAGACACTCCCGGCCGGCGTGGGGGAGGAGGGCGACGCCGACGGCTCAGCCGAGGAAGAGACTGCGGCCGCCGCCCGCGGCAGGACGTACGACCGCTGGCGGGCGGCCACCGGGTCGAGGAGGAGCAGGGCCTGGAGGGCTGCGAGGTGGCTCGCCGGGCGCGGCTCGCCGGCGATGTACATCTCGGCCACGAGGCCGCGCCAGAGCAGCAGCTCCCGGCGCAAGCCCGGGCGCTCCTGGGCCTGGATCGTGAGATCGGCGAGCCGAAGCACCCGCTCGTAGGCGTTGCGGCGGCTGTCGCCGTCACCCGGGCCGAGCAGAAGCGAGGCGCGGTGCATCTCGTTGGCGATCATGAGCACCTGCTCGCTGGCGCCGAACTCGCGCCAGCGCTCGAGGCTGAGCGTCGCGTGCTGGGTCATGGCAGCGCTTCCCCGCCGCCGGTCGGCGCCACCCGCGTCTCGACGGCCAAGATCTCGGGCTCGGAGGGATTCACGATGGAGGAGAACCTACTCGAACCCGCGACATCAAGCTTGGGAAGCTTGCGCTCTACCGGCTGGGCATGGCACGGCGGCTCCAGGAGACCTGGCTTGGTCTCCCCACCGGGCCGCCGGCGGTGGAGATCGAGGGGGAGGAGCAGAAATGCACCACGCGGCGGCTCCTATGCACCACGAAAGGGCAGAAAACGAGGGAGCGGGCGCTCGGGAAGCCCGATCGGGGGCCGGCGGAGGCGCCGCGGGAGGAGAAATGCACCCCGCGGAGCTTGCGGGGTGCACCGCCGGGGTTCTGGACCGAGCCGCCGCACCTGTTTTGCACCATTTTCAGGATTCTTTGCACCATTTCGGGCTCGCGGCGGGCTCCGGAGGGCCTCCGAGAGGGTCCTGAGGCGTCGCGGCGGGCTCCGGAGGCGCTGGATGGTGCATAGCGGCGGAGAAATGGTGCACCTTTCCTGCTGCGGGATATATCCTCAAGCTCCGCGGGGTGCATTTCTGCCGCCGCTTGGTGCATTTTTAGGCCGGCGGCAGCCGGAGCCGGGCGCGGAGGCCGCCGGCGGGGGAGTCCTCCAGGGCGATCGAGCCGCCGTAGAGCTCGGCGAGGTCGCGGACGATCGCCAGGCCCAGGCCGGAGCCGGGGGCGGCCTCGTCGGCGCGGATGCCGCGCTGGAGGACCGACTCGCGGAGCGCCGGGGGGAGGCCCGGGCCGTCGTCGTCCACGGTGATGGCGACGGAGCCGTCGTCCTCCTGGAAGGACGCGACGGCGACGCGGGAGCGCGCCCACTTGCAGGCGTTGTCGAGGAGGTTGCCGAGCATCTCGTCGAGGTCTTCGCGGCGGCTGCGCACCGCGTGCTCGGCGGGGACGTCCACCTCGATCGCGAGCCCGCGCTCGGCGTAAAGCCGCCGCAGCGTCCGGGCTAGCCCCTCCGCCGACTCGGCGATCGGGCAGCGCACGCCGGGCGCGGCGCCGGCCGAGGCGCCGGCGCGGGCGTGCGCCAGGTGGTATTCGACCTGCCGGCGCATGCGCTCGACCTGCTGGCCGATGGTCGCCGCCAGCTCGCGGTGCCCCGCCGCCGCCGCGTCGTCGGCCTCCTGCGACAGCACGGCGAGCGGCGTCTTGAGGCCGTGCGCGAGATCGCCGGCGGTGCCGAGCGCCCGCTCGACCGCCCGCTCGCGGTCGTCCAGGAGGGCGTTGAGGTCGTCGACCAGCGGCTGCACCTCGGTGGGGTAGCTGCCGGCGAGGCGGCGGTCGCGGCCGCCGCGCACCGCGGCGAGGCGCTCGCGCAGCCGCTCGAGGGGCGAGACGCCGCGCCGCACCTGCCAAAGCCCGACCAGCATGAAAACCATCGCGATCGCCAGCATCGCGACGGGCGGCACGCTGTGGAGCGAGGGGAACCTGTGCAGCAGCAGGATCGACGCGAGGTGGGCAATGCCGACGAGCCCGACCGCCCAGAGGATCGAGCCGAGGAGGAGGCGCGCGCGGAGGGAGCGCACCGGCGCTACGGGCCCGCCGCGATACGGTAGCCGGCGCCGCGCACGGTCTCGATGAGGGCGGGGCCGAGCTTGCGCCGCAGGCGGGCGACGAAGACCTCGACGGTGTTGGAGTCGCGCTCGAAGTCCTGGGCGTAGATGTGCTCGGTCAGCTCGCCCTGTGAGACGACGCGGCCGCGGTGGTGCATGAGATAGGAGAGGACGCGCAGCTCGTGGGCGGTGAGCTTGACCGGCACGCCGTCGAGCGTGACGTTCGCCGCCCGCGGGTCGAGGACGACGGGGCCGCAGCGCAGCTCGGGCGCGAGCTGGCCGCTGGCGCGGCGGATCAGGGCGCGGAGGCGGGCGAGCACCTCCTCCATGCGGAAGGGCTTGGCCACGTAGTCGTCGGCGCCGCCGTCGATGCCCTGCACCTTCTCGTGCCAGCTGCCGCGCGCGGTGAGCACCAGCACCGGCACCGCGAGGCCCGCCTCGCGCCAGCGGCGGAGGAGCGTCAGGCCGTCGATCCGCGGCAGCCCGAGGTCGAGCACGACCGCGTCGTAACGCTCGGTCCGGGCAAGGAAGTCGGCGCGCTCGCCGTCGGCGGCGGTGTCGACCGCGTACCCCGCCTGGCGCAGCGTCCGCGCCAGCCGCTCGGAGAGCAGCGCCTCGTCCTCGACGACCAAAATTCGCAGGGGGGGTCCTCCTTCGCCAGGCTACTACAGTGACCGCGGGCGCCTGAACGGCGGCTGAACGCGCCGTTCAGCCGGGGTTCAGCGGCGCGGCCGTAGGGTGCGCGCCATGATCTCCCTCCGCCGCCTCACCAAGACCTACGAGACCCCGGCCGGCGCCTTCACCGCCCTGCGCGGCGTCGACCTCGAGATCGGCCGCGGCGAGCTGGTTGCCGTCGCCGGCAAGTCAGGCAGCGGCAAGTCGACGCTGCTCCACCTGATCGGCGGCATCGACAGCCCGACGGAAGGGTCGGTCACCGTCGGCGGCACCGAAGTCCAGGGCCTGCGCCCCAACCGGCTCGCCGCCTGGCGCGGCCGCAGCGTCGGCTTCGTCTTCCAGTTCTTCCAGCTGCTGCCGACGCTGACCGCGGCCGAGAACGTGATGCTGCCGATGGACTTCTGCCGCACCCTGCCGGCACGCCAGCGCCGCGGGCGGGCGCTCGAGCTGCTCGACCGCGTCGGCGTCGCCGAGCAGGCGGACAAGCTGCCCGCAGCCCTCTCCGGCGGCCAGCAGCAGCGGGTGGCGATCGCCCGGGCGCTCGCCAACGACCCGCCCGTCGTCCTCGCCGACGAGCCGACGGGGAACCTCGACTCGGCGACGGCCGGCGCCGTCCTCGACCTCTTCCGCCGCATGGCGAGCGCGGGCACGACGGTCGTCGTCGCCACCCACGAGCGCGACATCGCGCGGGTGGCCGACCGCACCGTCCTGCTCTTCGACGGCCGGCTGGGGAACGGCGCTTGACGACCCCCTGGCGCAAGGCGTGGCGCGACGTCTGGCGCGAGCGCACGCGCACGGCGCTCGTCGTCGCGGCGATCGCGCTCGGCATCGCCGGCACCTCGACGGTGCTTTCGACCTACGCGGTCCTGGTGCGCGAGCTGGACCGCGGCTACCTCGCCACCAACCCCGCCTCGGCGAACCTCTGGACGGACGCGGTGGACGACGCGCTGCTGCGCGCCGTCCGCGCCCACCCCGGGGTGGGCGACGCCGAGGCGCGGCGCGCGGTCCGCGGCCGCATCAGGACCGGGCCGATGGAGTGGCGCAACCTGGTGCTCTTCGTCGTCGCCGACTACGGCGACGTCCGGGTCAGCAGGCTGGTGCCCGAGCGCGGCGCCTGGCCGCCGTCCGCCGGCGAGGTCCTGATCGAGCGCGACGCCCTGCAAGTGGCGCGGGCGGAGATCGGCGACACCGTCGCCGTGCGCACGGCGGAAGGCCGGGACGGGACGCTGCGCGTCGCCGGCAGCGTCCACGACGTCGGGCAGGCGCAGGCGCGGATGGAGAACCTCGTCTACGGCTACGTCACGCTCGAGACGCTGGCGCGGCTGGGCGAGACGCCGTACCTCGACGAGCTGAAGCTGCTGGTGGCCGAAAACCAGCTCGACGAGCCGCACGTGCGGCGCGTGGCGGCGGAGGTCGAGAGGCTGGTCGAGGGCCTGGGGCACCCCGTCAGCGGAGTGGAGGTGCCGCGGCCGGGCAAGCACCCGCACGCCGACCTCACCGGCCTGCTGCTGCTGTCGCTGTCGAGCTTCGGCGGCTTCGTCCTCCTCCTCTCCGGGATCCTGGTGGTCAACCTGCTGACCGCGCTGATGGCGGCGCAGGTGCGGCAGATCGGCGTCATGCAGGCGGTCGGCGGCACGCGCGGCCGGATCGCGCGCATCTACTTGGCGCAGGCGCTGCTGCTCGGCGCCGCCGCCGTGCTCGTCGGCCTGCCGCTCGGGATCTGGGGCAGCCGCGTCTTCTGCCGCGCGATGGCCGGGTTCCTCAACTTCGACATCACGAGCTTCGCCGCGCCGGCGTGGGTGTACCTCTCCGCCGCCGCGGTCGGCCTGGTCGTGCCGTTGCTGGCCGCGGCGTACCCGGTGTGGAAGGGGAGCGGCGTGCCGGTGCGCGAGGCGCTCGGGGACTTCGGCGTGGCGCGCAGCGCCTTCGGCACGAGCGCCTTCGACCGTGCCCTGGCCGGCGTCGGCGGCGCGGCGCGGCCGCTCCTCCTGGCGCTGCGCAACGGCTTCCGGCGGCGCACGCGCCTCGTGCTGACGGTGGCGACGCTGGCGGCCGGCGGCCTTTTCTTCATGGCGGCGCTCAACGTCCGCGCCTCGCTGATCGAGACTCTCGACCGCCTCTTCGCGCAGCGCAAGTACGACTTGAGCGTCAACCTCGGGACGATGGTCCCGCTCGCCGCCGTCGAGCGGGCGGTCGCGCGGACGCCGGGTGTCGAGCGCGCCGAAGGGTGGATCGTCAGCGATGGGACCTTCCCCGGCGGCGACGAGGACGGGGACTTCACCGTCGTCGCGCTGCCAGCGGCGACCGGGCTACTGGCGCCGGCGATCGTCGCCGGCGTCTGGCTGCGGCCCGGCGAGGACGACGCGCTGGTCGTCAACAGCGCCTGGGCCACCCGCTGGCCGCGCTACGAGGTCGGCGACACGGTCGCCTTCCGACTGGGCACAGAGCTGCGGTCCTGGCGGCTGGTAGGGATCGCGCGCGAGCCGTTCGCCCGGCCTGTCGCCTACGTGCCGCGCGCCTTCTTCGAGGCGTACCACCCGGGCGCCGTCAACAGCCTCCGCCTGGCGCTGGCGCGGACCGACCCCGCCGCGGTCCGCCGCGTCGAGGCCGTCCTGGAGCGCGAGCTGGAGCGCGAGGGCCTGCGCGCGCAGGGCAGCCGCAGCGAGGCCGACAGCCGCTTCGGCTTCGACCAGCACATGGTGATGATCTACGTCGCCCTCCTCGTCATGTCGGCCATCATCGTCGGCGTCGGCGGGCTGGGGCTGGCGACGACGATGAGCCTCAACGTCCTCGAGCGGCGGCGGGAGATGGGCGTCCTGCGCGCCATCGGCGCGACGCCGCGGGCGGTCTGGGGGATCGTCGCCGCGGAAGGGGCCGTCGTCGGTCTCCTCAGCGGCCTCGTCGCCGCCCTCGCCGCCTGGCCGGCGAGCAAGGCGATCGGCGACCTGCTGGTCGGGCTGATGTTCCAGAGCGCCCCCGACTTCCGCTTCGAGCTCCGCGGGCTCCTGATCTGGCTCGCCGCCTCGGTCGTCCTCGGCGCCGCCGCCAGCTTCCTCCCCGCCTGGCACGCCTCCCGCGGCTCGGTGCGCGAAGCCCTGGCCTACGAGTAGCGAGGGCGACCTCCGCGGCGGCCGGCTCAGCGCGCCGCCGCCTGCCGTTGCGCGAAGCGGCTGGGGCCGGCCGAGGCGGTGACGAGCTCGAGGAAGTCGCCGAGGTAGCGCGGGCGGCGGGCGCCGAGCCGGGTGGCGGCGGACCACTGGCGGTGCAGGCCGCGCTCGCCGAGCGGCACGCCGACGACCGTGCCGCGCCGCAGCTCCTCGCCCACCGCCCAGCGCGGCAGCGGGCCGACACCCAGGCCCGCCCGGATCATCGAGACGATCGCCTCGGTGAGCTGCACCTGCGCCGTCGCCTGCGGCTCGACGCCGGCGGCGGCGAGGAACTGCTGGTAGAAGTTGCTTGCCGCCGGCGCCGAGTAGAGCAGCAGGCGCTCGCGCGCCAGGTCGCGGGGGCGGACGTAGGGCCGCTCGGCCAGCCGGTGGCCCGGCGCGACCAGCAGCAGCATCTCGTCCTCGAACAGCGGCTCGAGCTCCACGCCGGCATCGCCGCGGGTGACGATCGCCACGTCCACCTCGCCCTCGCGCACCGCGGCGAGCGCCCGCGCCGTCGCCTCGACCACAATGCGCACCTCGACGCGCGGGTGCTGGCGCTCGAAGCGGGCGAGGAGCGGCGGCAGCCACTCGTAGCAGGTGTAGCACTCGGTGGTCAGCCGCAGCAGGCCGCGCCCGTCGCCCGCCCAGTCGCGCAGCCCCTCCTCGAGCGCCGTCACCTCGGCCAGCACACGCCGCGCCCCGGCGACCAGCTCGCGGCCGGCGGCGTTGAGCACCAGCCGGTTCTTGACCCGGTCGAAGAGCGGCAGCCGCAGGCGCGACTCGATCTCGCGGAGCTGGTGGCTGAGCGCCGACTGGGTGAGGTTCAGGCGCTCGCCGGCGCGGGTGAGGCTGCCCTCCTGCTCGATGGCGAGCACCAGGCGCAGGTGGCGCAGCTCGAGGACGAGCGGCTGCAGCAGGCCGGCCTCGGCGGGCGCCGGCGGCGGCTGGGCGGGGGATCTGGCCTCATGCAGATTGGGCATGGCTTGGATTATGACATTGAGCTGGACTCATCGTCCAGCCGGCCCTACCCTGCGTTGCATGAACGCCAAGACACTCTCTTTCGCTTTCCTGATCCTGGCCGCCACCGCCGCCGCCGCGGCCGACGACGGCCGCCCGCGCCCCGCGGCCCGCGCCGCCCGCACCCCCTCTCCGCCGACCGTCGACGGCCGCGTCGAGGAGGCGGTGTGGGGCCTCGCGCCGGCGATCGAGGGCTTCACCCAACAGCGCCCGGACAACGGCGAGCCGGTGAGCGAGCCGACCCGCGTCCACGTGCTCTTCGACGACGACGCGCTGTACGTCGCCGCCGTCCTCGACCACCGCACCCACCCGGTGACGCGCCTCCTCGGCCGGCGCGACACCTTCCTCGCCAGCGACTGGTTCGGCATCCTGCTCGACCCGCAGCACGACCGCCGCAGCGGCTACGCCTTCTTCGTCAACCCCGACGGCGTGCAGTACGACGAGGTCATCGCCAACGACGTCGAGGAGGACACCACCTGGGACGCCGTCTGGCAGTCGGCGGCGCGGCTCGGCGAGACCGGCTGGAGCGTCGAGATGCGCATCCCGCTCGCCGAGCTGCGCTTCGCCGAGCGCGTGCCGCAGGTCTGGGGCCTCAACTTCATCCGCTGGATCCGCGGCCGCCAGGAGCAGGCGCGGTGGGTCTCGCACCCGCTCGACCAGCCCGGCTTCGCCTCCCGCTTCGGCGACCTCGCGGGGCTCGACGGCGTCCGCCCGCGCTCGCGCCTCGAGCTGCGGCCCTACGTCTCCGCCGCGGCGCTGCGCGACGCCGCCGTCCCCGCCGGCGATCCGCTGGGCCGCGACGGCGGCGGCGCCGAGGAGGTGGGACTCGACCTGCGCTGGACCTCGCGCAGCAACCTGACGCTCACCGGCACGCTCAACCCGGACTTCGGCCAAGTGGAGGTCGATCCCGCGGTCCTCGACCTCTCGGGGTTCGAGCTCTTCCTGCCCGAGAAGCGGCCGTTCTTCCTCGACGGCGCCAAGCTCTTCAACTTCGGCGGCGTCGCGACCGCGTACACCACGCCCTTCGCGGTCGGCCACCCGCGGCTCTTCTACTCGCGGCGCATCGGCCGCGAGCCGCAGGGGACGGCGCGCCTCGCCGCCGAAGCGGTGGACGCGCCCGGGGCGACCCGCATCCTCGGCGCCCTCAAGCTCCTCGGGCGCACCGCCGGCGGCACCAGCGTCGCGCTGCTCGACGCCCTCACCGCCGAGGAGCGGGCGGAGCTGGCGAGCGGCGGGGCGCTGCGCTCGCAGGTCGTCGAGCCGGGGGCCAGCTACTTCGCCGGCCGGGTGACGCGCGACCTGGGCGAGCGGCGGCGGATCGGGCTCCTGGCCACCTCCACCGACCGCCGCAGCCGCGCCGCCACCGCGTTCCTGCCGGAGACCGCGCGGGTCCTGGGCCTCGACGGCTACGCTTGGCTCGGCGACCGCGACCTCCTGATCGACTGGATGGTCGCCGGCTCTCGCGTCGACGGGCCGCCGCAGGCGATCGCGCTCCTCCAGCGCTCGCCGGCGCACGCCTACCAGCGGCCGGACGCCGACCACTTGCGCTTCGATCCCGCGCGCGACGAGCTCTCCGGTTGGGGCGGCAAGCTGACGCTCTCGCGCGAGACCGGCGCCTGGCGCTACCAGCTCCAGGGGCAGGCCTACTCGCCCGGGTTCGACGTCAACGAGCTGGGCTTCCACGCCCGCAGCGACCTGCGCGCGGCGCACGCCGTCGCCGCCTACCACGACGTGACGCCCGGCCGCGTCGCGCGCTCCTGGCGCCTGTGGGGCGGGCGCTGGTGGAGCGAGAACGGCGGCGGCGAGCCGCTGGCCGGCGGCTGGAGCTTCGAGGGCACGACGACGCTGCGCAATTACTGGACGGGGTCCGCCGGTCTCTTCCGCACGGAGAGCGGCTTCGACGACCGCGAGACGCGCGGCGGGCCGCGCATCGCCCGGCCGCCGGGCTGGTCGTCGTCGCTGCGGGTCGGCAGCGACACGCGCAAGCCGGTCTGGGTGGAGCTGGCGCGCGGCGACGGCGACGACGAGGACGGCGGCTCCAGCCGCTCCACCGCGCTGACGCTGGGCTGGCGGCCGCGCTCCAACATCAGTCTCCAGCTCGCCGCCACCGCCGCCACCCGCACGGTCGCGGCCAAGTTCGTCGGCGCGGTGGACGACCCGCTCGCCGCCGCCACCTACGGCCGCCGCTGGGTCTTCGGCGAGCTCGTGGAGCGCCGCCTGGAGCTCGCCCCGCGGCTCGACTGGACGTTCCACCGCAACCTCTCGCTGCAGCTCTATCTGCAGCCCTTCGCCGCCTCCGGCACCTACGCCGGGCTCGCCGAGCTGGCCGCGCCGGGCGGCGGCTACCGCGCCTACACGGCGGTCGAGCGCGGCGGCGGTGTCTATCGCGTCGACCCCGACGGCGCGGCCGCCGCCCCGCCCTTCGTCCTCGCCGACCCGGACTTCAGCCTGCGCAGCCTGCGCGGCAACGCCGTGCTGCGCTGGGAGGTGGGGGCGGCGACGCTCTACGCGGTGTGGAGCGAAGGGCGGGAGGAGCGGCTGCTCGCGACCTCCAGCGGCCGCTGGGAGGACTTGTGGGCGATCGACGACCTGCCGGCGGAGGACCGCTTCCTGCTCAAGGCGAGCTATCGCCTCGACCTGCCGCGGTGAGCGCTGCGCTACGCTTTCGGGATGGGCGCGCCCTTCCCCGACGATTTCCTCTGGGGCGCTGCCACCTCCGCCTACCAGATCGAGGGCTCGCCGCTTGCCGACGGCGCCGGCGAGAGCAACTGGCACCGCTTCGCGCACACCCCGGGCTGGATCGCCAACGGCGACACCGGCGACGTCGCCTGTGACCACTACCGGCGCTTCCGCGACGACGTCGCGCTGATGCGTGACCTCGGGCTCGGCGCCTACCGCTTCAGCATCGCCTGGGGGCGGGTGCTGCCGGAGGGCACCGGTGCCGTCAACCAGCGCGGGCTCGACTTCTACCGCCGGCTGGTCGCGGCGCTGCGCGAGGCGGGGATCGAGCCGATGGCGACGCTCTACCACTGGGACCACCCGGCGGCGCTCGACGAGCGCGGCGGCTGGCTCAACCCGGACAGCCCGCGCTGGTTCGCCGACTACGCGCGCGTCTGCTTCGACGCGCTCGACGGCGACGTGCGCCTCTGGGCGACGCTCAACGAGCCCTGGGTGGTGTGCGACGGCGGGCACCTGCACGGCACGCTGGCGCCCGGCCACCGCAGCCGCTGGGAGGCGCCGCGCGTCGCCCACCACCTGCTCCTGGCGCACGCCGAGGCGGTGCTCGCCTACCGGGCCGGCGGCAAGCACCGCATCGGGCTGGTCGTCAACGTCGAGCCGAAGCACCCGGCGAGCGACCGCCCGGAGGACGTCGCCGCGGCGTCGCGCGACGACGCCTACATGAACCGCCAGTTCACCGATCCGGTCTTCCTCGGCCGCTACCCCGAGGAGCTGCCGGCGATCTACGGCGAAGGCTGGCGCGAGCCGCTGGCGGCCGACCTCGAGCGCATCCGACAACCGCTCGACTTCCTCGGCCTCAACTACTACGCGCGCTCGGTGGTGCGGCACGACCCGGCCTGCTGGCCGACCGGGGCGGCGAAGGCGCGGCAAGCGGGGAGTATCTATACCGCGCTCGACTGGGAGGTCTACCCGCGGGGGCTGGAGGAGACGATCGGCTGGCTGCGCGCGCGCTACGGGCCGGTGCCGCTCTACGTCACCGAGAACGGCGCCGCCTTCGCCGACCCGCCGGCGGCGCCCGGCGGCCGGATCGAGGACGTGCCGCGCGTCGCCTACCTGCGCGAGCACCTGCTGGCGGTGCGGCGCGCGATTGCCGCCGGCGCCGACGTGCGCGGCTACTTCGCCTGGTCGCTGCTCGACAACTTCGAGTGGAGCAAGGGGTACGAGCCGCGCTTCGGGATCGTGCACGTCGACCGCGCGACACAAAGGCGGACGCCGAAGGCGAGTGCGGAGTTTTACAGTGAGGTGATCAGGACCGGCGGGGCCGCGCTTGACGAGCCTGCCTTGTCATCCCGAGCGTAGCCGAGGGATCTGGGCGGGGGGAGCCCACGGCTAACCTTTCCCCCGCCCAGATTCCTCGGCTTCGCTCGGAATGACAAGGCTGGGGGTCTGGACAAGGCTCGGGGTCTCGACTTCGATCCGGTACGTGGCGCCCGGCTCGACTTCCCGCAGCAGCCCGCCGTCGAGCTCCTCGCCGTTCACCCGCACACCCGCCCGCTCCCCACGCGTGATCTCCACCTCTAGCCGGGCCCCGCGCCAGGGGCGTTCCATGCGGGCGCCCGGCCAACCGGGCGGCAGGCAGGGGTCGAAGAGGAGCCCGTCCCAGGTCGGGCGCACGCCAAGGACCCACTCGCTGAGAACGCGCGGCAGCCAGGCGGCGGCGCCGGTGTACCAGGTCCAGCCGGCGCGGCCGTGGAAGGGGGACGCGGGGCCGTCGACGTTGCCGGGCAGGACGTACGGCTCAGCCCAGTAGGACTCCGGGTCGTGGCGCGTCGGGTCGATGGCGGCGAGGAGCGCCGCCACCAGCTCGGCGTCCTTGGCCTTGGCCGCGGCGGCGATCGCCCACACCGCGGCGTGGGTGTAGACGCCGCCGTTCTCGCGCATGCCGGGGGCGTAGCGGGTGATGTAGCCGACGGCGGCGTCCGGCTCGGCCCAGGCCGGCGCCAGGAGGAGCGCGCCGGCCGGCGTCAGCAGGTGCTCGCGCACCGCCGCCAGGCAGGCGCGGGCGCGCTCCGGCGGCGCCACGTCGGCCAGCACCGCCCAGGTCTGCGGGTTGAGGAAGATCCGGCCGTAGCGGCTGTCGCGGCCGCCGATCCAGCCGCCGTCGTCGCGGGTCGCGCGCCGGTACCAGCCGCCGTCCCAGGCGTGCTCGTTGACCGCCGCGACGAGCCCCTCGCGGCGCGCCGCGAGCGCCGCCGCCCGCTCCGGATCGCCGGTGCGGCGGTGGACCTCCGCCCAATCGGCGTAGAGGCCGGCCAGGAACTCCGCCAGCCACACCGACTCGCCGCGCTCCTCGAGGCCGAGCGCCGAGAGGCCGTCGTTCCAGTCGCCGGCGCCGATGTAGGGCAGGCCGCGCGGCCCGGTGCGCCGCTCGACCCGCGCGAAGGCGCGCGCCACGTGCTCGCGCAGGGTCGCCGGCTCGGGATCGTCGAGGAAGGGCGCGCGCTCGTCGAGCACCGTGAAGTCGCCGGTCTCCTTGATGTAGCTCGCCAGGACGTAGGCGAGCCAGAGGAGATCGTCGCTCATCCGCGTGACGTGCCCCTGCTCGGTCAGCGGGTGCCACCAGTGGACGACCGAGCCGTCGGCGAACTGGTGCGCGGCGTGGAGCTTCGCCTGCTCGCGGCAGCGCGCCGGGTCGATGGTGAGCCAGACCTGCGAGTCCTGGAGCTGGTCGCGGTAGCCGTAGGCGCCGCTCTGCTGGTAGTAGCCGCAGCGACCCCAGAGGCGGGCCGAGATCGCCTGGTACCGCAGCCAGTCGTTGGCCAGGACGTCGAGGGTCGGCTCCGGCGTCGCGACGCGGTGGCCGGCGAGCCGCTCCGCCCACGCCGCGCGCACCGCGGCGAGCGCACCGTCCATCGCCGCCGGCGACGCGAAGCGCGCGGCGAGCGCCAGCGCCGGCTCCGGCGAGCCGTCGGACGCCTCGGCGGTGGCGAGGACGAAGCCGCCCTCGAAGCTCCCGCCGGCGGGGAGCGCCACCTCGCAGGCGAGCGCCGCCACCGGGTCGGCGTGGCGGCCGAAGAGCGGGCGCCAGGGGGCGCCGGAAAGCGCCGCCGGGCGCGCCCAGCTCCCGTAGCGGCCGAGGAACTCCCCCTTGTCGCCGGTCGCCGCCGCCACCGGCTGCGCGGCGGCGAAGGCGCTCCAGTAGGGGAAGCTGGTGTTCCAGTGCCCCCAGCGCGGCGACGGCACCTCCCACATGTGGCTGCCGGCGGCAACGGCGCCGCGCGCGGCGTCCCAGCGGGTCTCGAGAAAGAGCTTCTGGAACTCGCGCCGCGGCGCCGGCGAGGTGCCGCAGTTCCATTCCAGGTACGGGACGACGGCGAGGCGCCGGGGCCGGCCGGCGGTGTCGCGCAGGGTGAGCCGCCAGAGCTCGACGGTCGCCTCGACGTCGACGAAGAGCGTCCACTCGGCGGCGACGCCAAAGTGCTCGCTCTCGAAGGTCGTGTAGCCATGCCCGTGGCGGCAGGCGAAGCGCTCGTAGGCCGGCCAGCAGGGCGCCGGCGCGAGCGACCAGACGTCGCCGGAGTCGAGGTCGCGCAGGTAGAGGAAGCGGCCGGAGCGGTCCGCGACCAGGTCCTGCTGCCAGCGCACGATCGCCGCGAGCTGCGAGTTGTCGATCCAGGAGAAGCCGCTGCCGGTCTGCGACACGGCGAGGCCGACGCGCGGGTTGGCGATGACGTTGGCCCACGGGCGCGGGGTGCGCGGATCGGTGATCACGTACTCGCGGCCGTCGGGCGTGAAGTGGCCGTAGCGGCAGGGGGCGAGCGGGGCGCCGCCGCCGGGCGCGGGCGGCATCACCAGGGGACCTCGACGGCGAAGTCGGCCGGCAGCGCGGCGAGCGGCCGCGGCGGCAGGTCCGGCAGGGCGAGGAGGACGCCGCCCGGCGGCGCCGCCGCCAGCGCCTCGACGCGCACGGCGACGCGCCCGCGCTCGCCGCGCAGCGAGTAGGCGAGCGGCCCCCAGGGGGTGTGGAGGCTGCGCACGCCGACCTCTTGCCCCGGGGCGAGCCAGGCGCGCGGCACGCCGGCGGCGAGGACGAGGGCACCGTCGCTCCGCCGCTCGTAGGCGAGGAGGTCGAGGAGGCTGCGCGCGAAGTCGGAGGCCACCCAGCCGTGCGGCAGGTCGCCGATGAAGCGCGGCGCGCGCGGCTCCCGCCCCACCACCTCGGCCCACTGGTTCCAGGCCGGCGGCCGCCGCCCTTCGAGGAAGAAGTCGAGCAGCTCGTGCGCCCGCTCGCGCCAGCCGAGGCGGACGAAGGTGCCGACCTGGCGCAGCTCGTACGGCGTATAGACGTCCCAGGCGCGGAGGCCGTCGCGGCGCGCGACGAACTCCTGCCAGTAGCGCTCGAAGGTCGCGGTGAGCGCGGCGGGCGGCAGCGCCGCGTCGAGCCCGCCGGGCTCGACGAGCACGGTCGTCGAGGTGGCGTCGAAGTCCCCCAGCTCGGCGGCGCCGGGGAGGTAGTCGATGCCGTGCCGGGCGCGGGCGAGGTCGAGCGAGGCGAGGAGGTCGGCGCGGAACTCGTCGCGGCTCGCCCCCCAGCGCGCGGCGAGATCGGCGCGCCCGAGCGCCGCCGCCAGCGCTGCGGCGTCGGCGTAGCCGCGGTAGGCGAAGGCGTCGTCCCAGTAGGAGTGCATGGGCTTCGCCGAGTAGCCCTCGTGGCTGATCGACTCGGGGAGGAGGCCGAAGAAGAGGCGCTTGTCGCCCGATTCGTACTCGGGGGTGCGGCGGGCGGCGCGCAGGGCGTCGAGGTGCGCCACCGCCCGCTCGACGCCGGGGAGCATGCGCTCGGCGAAGGCGCGGTCGCCGGTGTAGCGGTAGACCTCGGAGACGAGGTGGATCCACTCGCCGTCGCTGTCGTGCTCCGGCACCGCGCCGGCGCCGCTGCGGTCGACGCAGCAGGGGACCCTGCCGTCGGGGTACTGGAAGCCGGCAAACCACTCGGCGAAGTCGAGCGCGGCGTCGGCGTGGCCGAGGCGGAGGAGGGCGCCGCCCGTCAGCGCGCCGTCGCGGATCCAGGAGCGGGCGTAGGCGCGCGAGCCGGGCTGGATCGCCGGGCCGTCGCGGTGGATGAGGATGGCGGCGAGGCCGGTGCGGAGGGTGCGCAGGAGCGGCTCGGCCTCGGGCGGCAGGCGCAGCTCGACGCGGTCGAGGCGCGCGCGCCAGGCGGCGCGGGCGGCGGCTTCGAGGGCGGCGAAGCGGGCGGGGTCGATCGGCTCCGCGGCGGCGGCACCGGAGGAGATCGTGAGCACGATCTCGCGGCTTCCTCCCGGCGGCAGGTGGAAAGACCAGGTAAGGGCGGCGGAGGCGTGGCCGAAGGGGTCCTCGACCGCGGCCTCGCGCGGGACTTCGCCGCGCGCGAGCCAGTCGGTGATCGAGCCTTCGTCGAAGGCCACGGCGCCGCACCTATCCGGCGCCGGCGCGGCGACGACGCGGCGCTCGTCGAGCGACAGCGTTGCGCCCGCGCAGGCGGCGCGCGCCAGCCGCGCCACCCCGCCCGAGACGTTGAGGAACTGTTGAGGCGGGTTCACCTGGAACGGTCGCGCGGCGACGAACAGCGTCCCGTCGCGCGGCGCGTCGCCGGTGTTGCGCAGCCGGTAGCGCACGGCCAGCGACCCCCCACCTGAAGCCTCTTCTTCCATCTCCGGCGCGAGCGCCGTGATCTCGAAGCGAAGCCCGCCTGGCAGCGGCCAGGCCACGGTCGGGATCGGCAGGTCGCCGTCGGCGAGGCTTTGCTCGGCCGCGACGTCGGCCCAGCTCCAGAGGCGGCCGTCGAGGTGGACGAAGGGCTCCAGCGCCGGAGCCTTCTCGGCGGGCTCCAGCGCGCCGTCCTCGGAGAAGAGCCCCTCCTCCGGGTCGCCGTCGCGCCCGGCCAGCGTCCAGTACACCTGCTCGCCGGAGAAGCCGCGCGGGTAAGCGCCGCGCGGCGCCTCGGCGGCGATCGTCTCGAAGAAGCGGTTCTTCGACTCGGTGAAGGCGAGCGGGCGGACCTCCACCTCGGCGAGGCCGCGCTCGCGGTCCTCGGCGGGGAGGCGCAGGCGCACGAAGCGGGTTTCGGTGTCGGGGAGGAAGAGGTCGTTGCGGGCGCCACCGGCGCGCGGCGCGGCCCAGGCCTCGCGGAACTCGGCGCCGTCGTCGGAGAGGTCCACGGCGAAGCCGCGCGGCGACCGCCCCGCCTCCCAGCGCAGGGTGAGCCCGCCCAGCTCGCGCGGCTCGCCGAAGTCGAGGGTCCACGCCGCCGCGCCGGCGGGCGCGCGCCAGCCGGTGGCGGGGTCGCCGTCGAGGGCGCGGCCGGCGGCGTGGCCGGGGATCTCCGCGCTCGCCGCGGCGCGCGGCGTGCCGGCGTAGGGACGCGGCGGCGGCAGCGGCACCAGCTCCAGGTCGGTGATCCACACCCGGCCGCTGCCGCCGCTGCCGGCGGTGACGGTGATCTCCAGGGCGCCGAGCCGCTCGAGCTCGCCGCCGCCCGCCGGCCCCCACGCGAACTGCACCTGCCGCTTCTTGACGCGGATCGGCGTCCACTCGCGCGGGAGCTCGTAGTCGCGCATGACCGACCACCAGACGCTCTCGCCGGTCGGGTCGACGAATTTGACCTCGAGGTGATTGGTCGGCGCTTCGCCCCGCAGGCGGAAGCGCAGCTCCCAGTTGGGGGGCAGCGCGAGCGGCGGGTCCAGCGGCAGCCGCGCCGCCGCCCAGCCACCGCGGCCGTGGAAGTCGAAGCTGAGGCGGAGCGCCGGCTCGCCGCCGCTCGTCGGCTCGGCGTTGATCTGGAGCTCGACGCCGTCGGCGGGAGCGGCCTCCCAGCGGCTCGCGTCGAAGAGGTCGAAGCGCACCGGCGCGCCGGCGCCGCCGTTCGCACCGCCGTTCCCTTCGGCGCCGCGGGCCGCGAGGCAGCCGGCCGCGAGGAGCGCCGCGAGGAGGCGCCTCACTCCTTGAGACCCCCCATCAGGATCCCTTCGAGGTACTGGCGCTGCGCGGCGAGGAAGAGGATGAGCACCGGCAGCACCGTCACCACGGCGCCGGCCATCATCAGCTCGGTGTCCTGCACGTGCTCGCCGGAGAGGTTGGCGAGGGCCACCGGCAGGGTCTGGAGGCGCTCGTCGGTGAGCACGATGAGCGGCCACATGAAGTCGTTCCACGACGACAGGAAGGTGAAGACCGCGAGGGTGGCCAGGATCGGCCGCAGCAGCGGCAGCACCACGTTCCAGTAGATCCGCCACTCCGAGGCGCCGTCGATGCGCGCCGCGTCGAGCAGCTCGTCGGGGATTGCGAGAGCGAACTGCCGCACCAGGAAGATGCCGAAGACGGTGGCGATGGCCGCCACCACGACGCCGCCGTAGCTGTTGACCAAGCCGAACGCGCGCAGCTCGAGGTAGAGCGGCAGCATGCCGACCTGCGGCGGCACCACCAGGGTCAGCAGCAGCAGCGCGAACAGGCGGTCGCGCCCCCGGAAGCGGAGCTTGGCGAAGGCGTAGCCGGCCATCGAGTTGCAGAGCACCGAGACCGCGGTGATCGCGACCGCCAGGATGAGCGAGTTGCGGAAGGCGCGCCCGAGGTTGAGGCGGGCGAAGAGGGTCTGGTAGTGGACCAGCGTCGGCGCGCTCGGCAGGTAGCGCGGCGGCAGCTGGTTGGCCTCGCCGGCGGGCATGAAGGAGGCCGAGACCATCCAGGCGAGCGGCAGGAGGGTGAGGAGCGCCGCCAGGAGCAGTACCGCGTTGACGGCGATCGTGAGCAGGCGGCGCTTCACCGCCGCGCCTCCCGCCGCCGCAGCCCGACCTGCAGCGCCGAGGTCGCCAGGATCAGGGCGAAGAGGGTGAAGGCGATCGCCGCCGCGTGCCCCATGTTCCACCAGCGGAAGCCCTGCTGGTACATGAGGAGGGCGATCGAGAGCGTCGCGTTGAGCGGCCCGCCGCGGGTCATCACGTACGGCTCGGCGAAGAGCTGGAAGAAGCCGACGGTCATAATCACGCCGGCGAAGACCAGGGTCGGCCGCAGCAGCGGCAGGGTGATGTGGCAGAGCTGCTGCCACCAGGAGGCGCCGTCGAGGCGCGCCGCCTCGTAGAGCGTCTCCGGGATCGCCTGCAGGCCGGCCACCAGGATCACCAGGTAGTAGCCGAAGCTGCGCCAGACCGAGAGCAGGACGATGGCGAGCATCGCCCAGCGCGGATGGCCGAGCCAGTCGATCTCGGGGATCCCGAAGAGGCCGAGGATCTGGTTGAAGAGGCCGAAGCGCGGGTGGTAGAGGGCGCGCCAGACGACCGCCACCGCCACCAGCGTCGTCACCACCGGGGCGAAGAAGATGGTGCGGTAGAGGCCGCGCAGGCGGGCCAGGCGCGAGTTGACGAGGAGCGCTCCGCCGAGCGCCACCGCCAGGGTCAGCGGGCCGCCGACCGCCACCAGGAGGAAGGTGTTGCCGAGCGCCTTCCAGAAGAGCGGATCGCGCAGCAGGCGGGCGTAGTTGCCGAGCCCGACGAAGCGGGCGTTCCCCGGATCGGCGATGGCGTAGAGGTCGAAGTCGGTGAAGGAAAGGAGCAGCCCGGCCACGACCGGCAGGGCGAAGAAGAGGACGATCGCGCCGAGCGCCGGCGCCAGCAGCCACCAGGCGGCGCGCGCCTCTTTCGGCGTGCCGGTGCTCTCGCGCGGGACGGCGCTCACGGGCGGGCCTCCTCAGCCTTCCTTTCCAGCAGCCAGCGCCGCTTCTCCAGCATGCGGTCGACGTCGGCGTCGAGGGCGGCGAGCGCCTCGTCGAGCGTCTTGCTGCCGCGCACCACCTGCTCGACCGCCTCGGCGACGCGGGCCACGATCTGCTCGCTCTCCGGCACCTTGGGGAGCGAGGCGAGCGCCCCGAGCTGCTCGCGGAAGGCGGCGGCGCGGGGGTCGGCGTCGAGGTCGGTGCGCGCCCAGGCCGAGCGGCGCGACGGCAGGTCGCCGGTCAGCTCGTAGAAGCGGGCCTGCTGCGCCGGCGCGGAGAGGAACTCGACGAGGCGCCAGGCGGCGTCGTGCTCGGCGGCGTGGCGGAAGATGACCAGGCTGGCGCCGCCGGCGAGCGAGACTCCCGGGTAGCCGGCGGCCGCGTCGGGGGCCGGCAGCGGCGCGGTGGCCCAGCGCTGCTGCATGTCCGCCGGCAGCCGCTTGCGGAACTCCCCCAGGTTCCAGGGGCCGGTCACCACCATCGCGAAGTACCCCTCCTCGAACTGCTGGTAGAGGTTGGCGACGCCGCTCGAGGTGACCGGCGGCGCGAGCCTGGCGGCGAAGAGGTCGGTGTAGAAGGCCATGGCGCGGCGGAAGCGCGGGTCGCGGAAGGCGCCGCGCCGACCCTCGACGTCGAGCAGGGTGGCGCCGGCCTGGAGCCCGAGGAACACCGGCTTGTCCCACTCGTCGACCGGCAGCAGGATGGCGTAGCGCTCCGCGCCGCCGCGCTGCTTGATCCGCGCCATCGCCTGCCGCCACTCCGCCCAGGTGCGCGGCGGCCAGGGGGCGCCACTCGCGGCCACCAGGTCGGTGCGGTAGAAGAGGACGCGCGTGTCGACGTACCAGGGGAGGCCCCAGGTGACGCCGTCCACCACGTTCGAGTCCCAGGCGCCGGCGAAGTAGTCGCCGCGCGCGAACGCCGGCGCGGCGGCGAGCCGCTCGTCGAGCGGCGCCAGCGCCTCCAGCGCCACGAACTCAGGGACCCAGGTGTTGCCGAGCTGCGCGACGTCGGGGGTGGCGTTGCCGACGTGCGCCGTCAGCAGCTTCTCGTGCGCCGCCGTCCACGGCACCTGCTGCAGCTCGACCCGCACGCCGGGGTGGCGGCGCTCGAACTCGGGGACCAGCTCGCGGACCATCTCCCCCTCGCGCCCGAAGGCCCAGAAGCGGACGAGGTTAGGGTCGGGCTCGCGAGCGCCGCAGGCGGCGAGCGCGAGGGCCAGGAGCCCGAAGACCGCCGGGCTCAGTTGGCTGGCGCGTCGAGCCATCCGCCCGCGAAGCCGGCCCGCTCGAGGCCGCGCCGCAGGTCGGGGTCGCGACGCATCACCCGCCAGACGAGCCCGGAGCGGTGGTTCTCGATCATGGCCACGATCGGCCCCTGGTCGATGCCGAGGTAGTCGGTGTCGTACCAACCGGCGCCGGGCACCACCTTGCCGTGGCGCACCGGCACGTCGGTGAAGGTGAAAGTCGGGTTGAAGGCGTCGAGGAAACCGTAGGCGGCGAAGAGGTGCTCGCCGTGGTCGCGACGCATCGCGGCGAGGGCGGCCGTCGCCTCGGCGGGGACGAACGGCAGCGAGCCGCCGGCGGCGGTGGGGGCGATGGTGCCGTCGTCGACGTCGTAATGGGGGCCGACGCCGCGCCCGGCGTAGGTCCAGAACCGGCGCTTCTCGCCGTTGACTTCGAGCTCGACGTCGGCCGGGCCGTCGCAGGCGGTGACCCCCCAAACGGCGCCGCCGAGCCCGCGCCAGCGCCGCGGGTTGGCGCGCGCCCAGGCGACCTGCGCCAGCGCCGCGCGCCGCGAGCTCTCGAAGTAGTCGAAGCCGAGCCGGCGCATCGCCGCGTCGCGGATGCCGCGGAAGTCGATCCATATATGGGAGTACTGGTGGCCGAAGAGCGGCGCGAAGAGGAGGTAGCGCTGGCCGTGGAACTCGGCGACCCGGTAGGTCGAGGTCCACGCCTCCCACGCCGCCGGCTCGACCGGGTGAGTCGGCGAGCCGAGGGCGAGGACATAGAGGAGCATCGCCTCGTTGTAGCCCGTCCAGTCGAGGTGGTGGAAGCCCTTCTCCGGAAACCACCCCATCGCCACCCGCGGCGGCCGCGGCTGCACGAACCGCCAGTCGGCGGCCTCGTAGAGCGCGGTCGCCAGGCGGCGGACCTCGGCCTCGACCGGGTCGTCCTGGTCGAAGTAGTTGCGGCAGAAGAGGACGCCGCCCAAGAGCAGCGCGGTGTCGATCGTCGACAGCTCGACCTGCTCGAAGCGCAGGCCGGTGTCCTGGTGGAGGAAGTGGTAGAAGAGCCCGTGGTGGCCGGCGCGCCCGGCCGGCTCCGGCCCCTGCGGCGCCGCGGCCAGGAAGCGCAGCGTCGCGCGCACCCGCTCGGCCGCCTCCGCCCGTCCCACCCAGCCGCGCTCGACGCCGATCGGATAGGCGGTCAAGCCGAAGCCGGTGGCGGCGATGCTGGCGAAGGACGGCGTCGGCCAGCGGTCGGGAATCAGGCCGGTCGCCGGGTGCGCCCGCTCCCAGAAGAAGCGGAAGGTGCGCTCCTCGATCTCGTCGAGGAGCGCCTCGTCCGCCGCGGGCGGTGGAGGCGCCGCCGCCCGCGGTGCCGGAGCGGCGCACGCCGCGAGCAGCAGCGCCGCCGCTCCGATCCCCCGCCTCAGAAGCTCACGCGGGCGCCGACCTGGTAGCGCCGGGTGTTGAACTCGCAGTTCGGCTGGCCGAAGCGGGCGTTGACGTTCGGCAGCCGCGGCTTGAAGGACTCGAAGCAGCCGCCGTTGTCGTGGTCGAAGAGGTTGAACCCTTCGCCGATGAGACCGACGCGCACCCGGTCGGCGATCGGCGGCGCCTCCCACTCCAGGCGCGCGTCGACGCTGCGGTAGGCCCAGGCGTCGGGGATGATGAAGTCGTCCTTCGGCGGCCGCCCTTCGTTCCAGCGCACGGTGAAGGGCGCCGTCGAGTCGTCGAAGATGGTGAACGGCACGCCCGAGCCGAGCGTGATGATCGAGGAGAAGCGGAAGCTGAAGGGCAGGGCGACGATGCCGCTCGCCACCACCCGGTGCCGCTCGTCGTTGGTGCCGGGGAACTTGAAGAGGGCGTCCGGGCCGGAGTAGTCGAAGGCGCCGAAGGCGACCCCCTCGTCGCGGTTGTCGGTGCCGGTCTGCTCGGACTCGGCGTAGGTGTAGGCGAGGTTGAAGCCCCACTTGGCGCCGGCCGCGATCGGCTTGTCGAGGGTCAGGAAGATGCCGTCGTACCACCACTGGCGCGCCGTCGAGGTAGTGAAGACGCGCGCGTAGCCCGGCACGCCGACGTTGCCGCCGAAGCGGTCGTTGAAGGCGGTGCCCGGCGGCAGGTCGCCGAAGAAGTACATCAGGCCGTTGTGGCCGCGCGAGCCGGCGTAGGTCAACGCCGCGATCCAGTTGCCGAGCTGCTGCCGCACGCCGAGCGTCCACTGGTCCGAGCGCGGCGGCCGCAGATCGTTGGCGACCAAGAAGACCTCCGGCCCCGGCGCCTGGCCGCGGGCGACCAGCCCCGCCAGCCCTTCGGCGGAGAGGAACCCCGGCTGCCAGGCGATCGCCGGCACGCCGCAGTTCGGCGCCGGGCTGCCGTCGGCCGAGAAGCAGAAGCTGAAGATCTTGTACTGCTGGCGGTACTGCTCGTCGAAGATGTCGTTGAGGATGACGCGGTCGTAGTACTTGCCCCAGCCGCCGAAGACCACGGTCTTGGCGTTCCCCTTGACGTCCCAGGAGAAGCCCAGGCGCGGCTGCACCATGCCGAAGTAGTCGTCGCGGTCGTCGCCGCTGGTGGTGTAGCGGTCGAGGTCGAGGAAGTCGCGCAGGCACCAGGTGCTCTGCCCGCCGACCGGCTGGCCGTAGGTGCGGCAGGCGCTCGACAGCGCCGCCACCAGCTCCGGCGGCGTCGTGTAGTCGTTGTTGATCATGTTGGACTCGTAGTCCCAGCGCACGCCGAGGCTCAGGCTGAGGCGCTCCGCGACCTGCCAGTCGTCCTGCAGGTAGAGCCCGAGCTGGGTGTTGCTGAAGTCCAAGGTGGGATTGCCGAAGCCGAGGCGCGCCTGGAAGGGGAACTGCCACTGCTCGTCGGAGCGGAACTCGAACAGCGCGTTGCCGAACAGCTCTTTGGTGACCTTGTAGTCCAGCCAGTTGACCCCGACCCCGGCCTTCAGCGAGTGGCTGCCGCGCCACTCCTTGAAGAACGAGAAGTCGTCGCGCAGGCCGATCTTGTCCTGCTGGAAGTCCTGGGTCGCGTCCTTGCCGCCGACGTCGAGGATGTCGATGTAGTTGAGCCGCGGGGTGTCGGAGGCGATGGCGGTCGGCGCCCACTGCAGCTTCTGGTAAGTGGCGCTCGCCTCGTTGAGCGAGTTGCCGAGGACGAGCTGGTGCTTGGCGACGAGGGCGTCGCTGCCGACCTCGAAGCTCTCGGCGCCGTCCTTGGTGCGCAGGCTGCCGAAGCCGCGGATCTCCTGCTCGTCGCGCCAGTAGTAGCTGGCGTCGAACGACTGGCCGGAGGCCGGCTGCCAGGAGAGCTTGCCGAAGAGCAGCTTCGACTCGAGCGGGGCGACCAGCACCCCGGTCTCGAAGCCGCCGAGGAAGCTCTGGACGTTGGCCGGCGCGCGGCCGAAGCCGCCGCCGCGGAAGACGCTGCTCAGCCGGTCCTGGTCGTTCTGCTCGTAGGAGGCGAAGAAGTGCAGGACGTCCTCGCGGATCGGCCCGCCGATCGAGATCCCGCTCTGGATGCGCTCGACCTCCGGCTCCTCGTCGCCGCGCGCCTTGGCGAAGTCGTCCTGGGTCAGGAGCCCCTCGTCCTGGAAGAGGTAGAAGGCGTCGCCGTGAAACTCGTTCCCACCTGACTTGGTGACCGCGGTGATCACCGCCGCCGCCGCTTTCTCGTACTCCGCCTTGTAGTTCTGCGTCAGCACCCGGAACTCCTGCACCGCGTTCTGCGGGAAGGGGTTGCCGCGGCTGGAGTCCTGCATGAAGGCGCCGCCCTTCAAGAGGTCGTTCTTGTAGGAGAGGCCGTCGACGAAGACGTTGACCTGCCGCGCCTCGGCGCCGCCGCTGCGGAAGGACTTCCCCTGCTCGTCTTCGTTCTCGGTGAAGCGCACCCCGGGCGCCAGCGCCGCGAAGGAGAGGAAGTTGCGGCTGTTCTGGGGGAGCTGCTCGATCTGCTGGGTGGTGACGTTGGTCGCCACCTCGGGACTGCGGGTGTCGACGAGGAGCTGCGTCGCCTCGCCGATGACGACGACCTCCTCCGTGAACATGGCGTTGACCGAGAGCACGAAGTCGGCCTCGACGTCCTGGCCGAGCAGCACCTGCACGCTGCGGCTCTGCGGCCCGTAGGCCTCGGAGGAGACCGTGACGTCGTAGGTGGCGGGGCGGAGGCCCTGGAGGGCGAAGCTGCCGTCGGCGCCCGAGGTGGCCTCCTGGAAGAAACCGCTCGCGGCATCCACGGCGACGACTTTGGCGCCGGCGATCGGTCCGTTCTCGTCGCGGACGACGCCGCGGATCGAGCTGGTGGTGTTCTGCGCCGCCGCTGCCGGAGCGAAGCAGAGCGCGGCGGCGAGCAGCAGGGCGAGGCCGCCCAGCGGGGATCGGGACGGTGCGGGTCTCATCGTTCTGGCCTCCATTCGGTTGATGGGGTTGGCGTCCGCGCGCGGAGGGCGCCGCAGGAGGCGCGGACGATCAGCTTCGTGGCGACCACGTCGCGCCGGCTGCCGGCGGGCGGGGCCGCTTCGTCACGGCTCTCGAGGAGCGACAGGACGTGCTGCATGGCGCGGCTGCCGAGCTCGGCGATCGGCACCCGCACCGAGGTCAACGGCGGGCTCAGGTAGCGGGAGATCGGGATGTCGTCGAAGCCGCCGAGCGCCACGTCCTCGGGCACCGCGAGGCCGATCTCGCGCAGGGCGGAGAGGAAGCCGACCGCCATCGCGTCGTTGGCGGCGAAGACGGCGGTGGGCCGCGGCGCCAGCTCGGCGAGCCAGCGGCCGGCGGCGTGTCCCGAGGCCTCGCTGAAGTCGCCGGGAAAGACCAGCTCCGCGGGCGCCGGCAGGTCCGCCTCGGCCAGCGCCTCGCGCCAGCCGCGGGCGCGCTCGCGGGCGTCGCGGTTGTGCGCCGGGCCGCCGAGCAGGGCGATCCGCTGGTGCCCGAGGCCCAACAGGTGGCGCACCATGGAGCGTGCGCCGCCGTAGTTGTCGATGGTGATGGCGTCGAGGTCGATCCCCTCGGCGACGGAGTCGAGGAGCACGATCGGCAGCGCCCCGCCATAGCGCGCCAGGGCGGGCGAGGTGTCGACGTCGGGCGACATCACGATCAGGCCGTCCACCCGGCCGCGCAGGGCGCGCAGCACCGCCTCGACCTCGGCGGCGTCGCTGTGGGCGCCCGAGACGAGGACGTGGTAGCCCCGCCGGCGCGCCGTCTGGTCGATGCCGCGGATCAGCTCGGAGAAGAACTCGCCGTAGAGGTCGGGGAGGAGGACGCCGACGGTCTCGGTGCGCCGGGTGATGAGGCTGCGGGCGCCGCCGTGCGGCACGTAGTTGAGCCGCTCGACGGCCTCGGCGACCCGGCGGCGGGTCTCTTCCGCCACCGCCGTGTGGCCGTTGAGGACCCGCGAGATGGTAGCCGCCGAAACCCCCGCCTCGCGCGCCACGTCGCGGATCGAGACGGTCATCGCTGGGCTTTCGAGGCCAAGGCGGAAACGTTTTCATGAAAACGGTACCACCGGGCGATGAAGGGCGTCAAGCAAGGCGGTGACGGACACCGCCGTCAGGCAAGCGGGGGGCTGCTTAGCGCGGGTCGAGATCGAGGCGGTAGAGCCCGCGGCCCTCGGTCCCGGCGTACAGGCGCCCGGGGTCGCGGGGGTCGAGCGCCAGCTCGGTGAGGGCGACGCCGGCGGGCAGGCCGGCGCTGAGGTCGCGCCAGGTCTCGCCGCCGTCGGCGGTGGTGAAGACGCCGCCGGCGTCCGAGAGCAGGGCGTAAAGCCGATCGGGCCGGTCGGCATCGATCAGGAGCTGGGTGACGCCGGCGCCCGGCGGCAGCCCGCGGCTCGTCCGCCGCCAGGAGGCGCCGGCGTCGTCGCTGCGGAAGATCCCGCCCTCCGCGGCGGCGAAGAGGCGGCCCGGCAGCAGCGGATCGACGGCCAGCGCCGACACGAGCCCCGGGAGCCCGCGCGCCGGCAGCGGTTGCCAGCTGTCCCCGCCGTCGCGGCTGCGGTGGGGGACGCCGTTGAAGCCGGCGTAGAGGCGGCGCCGGTCGCGGGGGTCGATCTCCAGCCAGTCGAAGTCGAAGATCGCGCGGCCCGGACCGAAGCAGATCCAGCTCTCGCCGCCGTCGCGGCTGCGCACCGCGGTGCAGGGCGAGGAGTGCGGCTCCCAGGCGCCGCCGGCGTAGACGACGTCGGGATCGACCGGATCCACCTCGAGCACCTTGAACTCGCGCTGGGCGCCCGGGTAGCGGAGCGCTCGCCAGGAGCGCCCGCCGTCGTCCGTCCTGGAGATCAGGCTGCCGCCTCCCCAGCCGTAGAGCACGGCGGGATCGCCGGCGTGTACGGCGAGGCGCCTGAAGTAGGCGGGACGGCCGCGGAAGACGGCGCGGAAGCTGGCGCCGCCGTCGCCGCTCTGGAAGACGCTGCTCCGGGGCACGCCGGCCCAGAGCGTCGAGTCGCCGGCGACCACGACGGGCGTGACCACGTGCGCGCGCAGGCCGTCGCTCGACGCCCGCCAGCCGAGGCCCTCCGGCCCGCCGCGCCAGACGCCGCGCTCGCCGCCGGCGACGACGCCGTCGGGGAGCGGCACGAGCGAGCTCACGGGGTCCCACGGCCGCGGGCGGCCGTCCTCGCTCGCCATCGCCCAGGTCGCGCCGCCGTCGAGGCTGCGCCAGACCCCATTGAGCAGGCTGCCGGCGAGGGCGGTGCCGGCCTGCGTCACCGCGAGAGCGCCGAAGTAGATCGGCGGGTGGGGCGTGAAGGCGACCCAGGTGGCGCCGGCGTCGTCGCTGCGCGCCAGCGCGGAATATTCGAAGCCGTAGACCCGTCCCGGCCGGCTCGGATCGGCCGCGAAGCCGATCGCCCGGCCGTCGTCGTCGGTCACGAAGGTGGCGCCGCCGTCGAGGCTGCGGTGGATGGCGAAAGCCTCGGTGCGCAGGTCGCGGGTCGAGGCGAGCACCACCGGCGCGGCGCCGGGCACCACGCCGACCGCTTCGACGATCAGGCCGGGAAAGGCGAGGAGCTGCCAGGTCGCCCCGCCGTCGACGCTGCGGTAGAGGCCGCCCCAGGTCGCGGCGTAGACCCGCCCCGCGACCGCCGGATCGAAGACCACCGGACCGCTCAGCTCGAAGCGCGCGAAGGCGCGTCCGGCGGGCCGCCAGGACCTGCCGCCGTCGAAGCTGCGGACCAGGCCCTCGTTGACGTCGAACCGGCGGGCGACGGCGAACAGCCGGCGCGTGTCGTGAGGGTCGATGGCGAGGTCGTGCAGCGGCAGACCCCGGGGGCCGCGGCCGGCCAGCCCCCAGGTACGGCCGCCGTCGCGCGAGCGGTAGAGCTCCCCGGAGGCGGTCGCGGCATAGACCGGCCCCTGCCCGTGCGACGCCGCCGCGACCTCGACGACGCCCCCCCAGAGCGGCAACGGCTCCCAGCGCGGCTCCGCGCCGGCGGTCGACGGCACCGCGGCAACGGCCAGGACGAAGAGCAGGACGGCGGACTTCACGGCAGGGGCCCAGGATACCGCATCCCCGGACCGCTTGAACCGCCCGCCCTCCGGGCGCGTACACTCCGCACCATGGCCAAGAGAACCGAAGTCGCGACGCTCGCGGGTGGGTGCTTCTGGTGCCTGGAGGCGGTGTATCAGGAGGTGACGGGGGTGGAGCGGGTGGTGTCCGGATACGCCGGCGGGCACGCCCCCAACCCGACTTACCAGCAGGTCTGCTCCGGCACGACCGGCCACGCCGAGGTGGTGCAGGTGCATTTCGATCCCGAGCAGGTCTCCTACAAGCGCCTGCTCCAGATCTTCTTCGGCATCCACGACCCGACGACCCCGAACCGCCAGGGGGGCGACGTCGGCACGCAGTACCGGTCGGCGATCTACACCCACTCGCCCGAGCAGCAGGCCACGGCCGAGGCGCTGGTGCGCGAGCTCACCGAAGAGCAGCTCTTCGACGCCCCGATCGTCACCGAGGTGCGGCCGCTCGACACGTTCTACCCGGCCGAGGACTACCACCAGGACTACTTCCGGCAGAACCCCAACCAGCCCTACTGCCGGGCGGTGGTCGGCCCCAAGCTGGCGAAGTTCCGCGCCAAGTTCCTCGCCCCGGCCGCCGGCTGACGCGGCGCGGCGGGCGCGGAGCCCGCCGCTATAATCCCCGCCTTGCGCACGGACACACCGACGAGCGAGGTGCGGAGCGGGCCGGGGCCGATCGGCACCAGCCCGCCGCGGCCGGACGGGCTCGCCAAGGTGACCGGCGCCGCGGTCTTCGCCGACGACCTCGTCCTCCCCGGCCTCTGGTTCGGCGCCACCCTGCGCAGCCCCCATGCCCACGCGCGGATCGCCGCCCTGCGCTTCGACCCGGCGCGGGCCCCCGCGGGAACGGTGGCGGTCACCGCGCGCGACCTGCCCGGCCCCAACGGCGTCCAGCTCATCGACGACGAGTGGCCGGTCCTCGCCGACGGCGTCGTGCGCCACGTCGGCGAGGCGGTGGCACTGGTGGCGGCGCCGACGCGCATCGCGGCGCGCCAGGCGCTCGCGGCCTTCACGGTCGAGTACGAGCCGCTGCCGGCGGTGCTGACGATGGCCGAGGCCGAGGCCGCCGAGGCGCCGCCGCTCGCCACGGTCGAGATCGCCTACGGCGACGTCGAGGCGGCGCTCGCCGCGGCCGACGTCGTCGTCGAGGGCACCTACCGCACCGGCCACCAGGAGCACATCTACATCGAGTGCCAGGCGATGACCGCCTGGGAGGAGGACGGCGTCGTCGTCGCCGCCGGCTCGATGCAGTGCCCGTACTACGTGCACAAGTCGCTGGTCCACGCCTTCGGGCTGCCAGCGGACGGCGTGCGCGTGCGCGCCACCGTGGTGGGCGGCGGCTTCGGCGGCAAGGAGGACTACCCGAGCCTCATCGCGCTGCACGCCGCCCTCCTGGCGCGCGCCGCCGGCCGACCGGTGCGCCTGGCCTACGACCGGCACGAGGACATCGTCGCCACCACCAAGCGCCACCCCGCGGAGGTGCGCCACCGCACCGGCCTCCGCCGCGACGGCACGCTGACGGCGGTCGACGTCGAGGTCCTCCTCGACGGCGGCGCCTACCGCACGCTCTCGTCGGTCGTGCTGTCGCGCGCCGCGCTCCACGCCGGCGGTCCCTACCGCTGCCCGCACGTGCGGGTGCGCGGCCGCGTCCTGGCCACCCACACGGCGCCCAACAGCGCCTTCCGCGGCTTCGGCGCGCCGCAAACGCAGTTCGCGATGGAGCGGCAGATGGACCGCGCGGCGCGCGCCCTCGGGCTCGACCCGTACACGATCCGCGCGCGCAACGTCGCCGGCCCGGGCGACGAGCTGCCGACCGGGCAGGTGCTCGACGAGAGCGCCGGCGGACGACTCTGCCTCGAAGAGGTCGAGCGGCGGACCGGCTTCAGCGCCCGCTGGCGGGAGCTCGAGCGCGAGCGCGGCGTCCGCTTCGGCGACGGCAGTGTCCGATTCGGCGACGGTGCCGAGGGGCGCAAGCCGGCGCGCGGCGTCGGCCTCTCGCTCTACTTCCACGGTGCCGGGTTCACCGGCAACGGCGAGCGGCGTATGCGCTCGCCGGTCGCGGCGCGTCTCCTCGCCGACGGCCGCATCGAAGTGCTCACCGCGATGACCGACATGGGGCAGGGGTGCGCCGCGGTCTTCCCGCAGATCGCCGCCGCCGCCGCCGGCGTCGGCCCGGAGGACCTGGTCTTCGCCGAGCCGGACACCGCCGAGGTGCCCGACTCCGGGCCGACCGTCGCCTCGCGCACGACGATGATCGTCGGCGGCGCCATCGCCAGCGCCGTCGGCGAGCTGCGCCGGCGGGTGGACGAGTGGCTCGCCGCGCGCGGCGAGACGCCCGGCGCCTTCCGCGCGGCAGCGGCGCGCTACGTCGCGGCGGGCGAGCCGGCCGAGGTCGTCGTCCGCCACGAGCCGCCGGAGGAGCAGCAGTTCGACGACGAGCGCTACCAGGGCGCCGCCTACCCCACCTTCTCCTGGGGCGCGGACGTCGCCGAGGTGGAGGTGGACCCGGACACCTTCGCCGTCCACCCGGTGCGCGTCACCGCCGTCTGCGAGGTCGGGCGCGCCATCCACCCACTCCTCTGCGCCGGCCAGGTCGAGGGCGGGACGCTGCAGGCCGTCGGCTGGGCGCTGCTCGAAGAGGTGAAGCTCAGCGAGGGGCGCTACCTCAACGACCGCCTCGCCACCTACATCATCCCGACGGTGCGCGACACGCCGCGCATCGACGTCCACCTGCTCGAGCGCCCGTGGGCGGGCGGCCCGTTCGGCGCCAAAGGGATGGGCGAGCTGCCGATGGACGGCGGCGCGCCGGCGGTGGCGCAGGCGGTCGAGAACGCCACCGGCCTCGACATCGACGAGCTGCCGATCACCCCCGAGCGGCTCTACGAGCGCGACCGCGACGGGCGGCGGGTGGGCGGGTGAGCGTCACCGTCCGCGCCGTCCTCAACGGCGAGGAGCGCCCGCTCGCCGGGCACCCGATGGCGCGCCTCCTCGACGTGCTGCGCGAGTCGCTCGAGCTGACCGGCACGAAGGAAGGGTGCGGCGAGGGGGAGTGCGGCGCCTGCACCGTGCTCATGGACGGCGAGCCGGTGCTGTCGTGCCTGGTGCCGCTCGCGCAGTGCGACGGGCGGCGGATCGAGACGGTCGAAGGGATCGCCGCCGCGCCGCGGGCGCGCGCCTTCCTCGACCGCTTCGTCGCCGCCGGCGGCGTGCAGTGCGGCGCCTGCACGCCGGGGATCATCGTCACCGCCTGGGCGCTCCTCGAGCGCGAGGCGCGGCCGGACGTCGAGGCGGTGCGCGACGCCCTCGCCGGCAACCTCTGCCGCTGCACCGGCTACGAGGGGATCCTGCGCGCGCTGGCGGTGGACGCGGGCGGCGAGGAGACGGAGGAGGCCGCGCGGTGAGCGACGCCGCCCTCTCGCCGCGCTCGCTCGACGCCGCGGTCGCCGCGCTCGCCGCCGACCCCGAGCTCGTACCGATCGCCGGCTGCACCGACCTGATGGCGGACGACCCGCTGCGCCGGCTGGCGATGGAGCGCGTGCTCGACCTGACGCGCATCCCCGAGCTCGCCGGCATCCGCGAGGTCGAGGGCGCGGTCGAGATCGGCGCCGCGACGACCTTCCGCGCCATCGGCGACTCGCCGCTCGTGCGCGACCTCTTCCCGGCGCTCGCCGAGGCGGCGCGCGTCGTCGGCGGCTGGCAGATCCAGAACCGCGCCACCCTGGGCGGCAACGTCGCCAACGCCAGCCCGGCCGGCGACTCGCTGCCGGTCCTCCTGGTGCTCGACGCGGCGCTCGTCCTCGCCGGCCCCGCCGGTACCCGCACGCTCCCCTACGGCGAGTTCCACGTTGGCTACCGGAAGACGGCGCTGGCGCCGGGCGAGATCGTCGCCCGCGTCCGCCTGCCGCGGCCGGCGCCGGGCACGGTGCAGGCCTTCCGCAAGGTGGGGACGCGCGAGGCGCAATCGATCAGCAAAGTGGTGGTGGCGCTGGCGGCGCGGGTCGAGGGCGGTGCCATCGCAGAGATCCGCCTGGCGGCCGGGAGCGTGGCGCCGGTGCCGGTGCGCCTCCGCGCCGCCGAAGCGGCGGCGGCCGGCCGGCCGCTCGGCGCCGAGACCGCGGAGCGCGCGGCCGCCGCGGCGGCCGGCGAGGTGGCGCCGATCGACGACGTCCGCTCGACCGCCGACTACCGCCGCTTCGCGCTGGGGCGGGTGGTGCGGCGCATGCTGCTCGATCTTGGAGCCGCGGGAGCCGCGGGAGGCGCGGTGTGAGCGAGGCGCCGGCCACGACCCTCGGCGACGCCGGCGACGTCCTCGCCCGGCTCGGCGAGGTCGCCCGCGGCCTGGCGCGGCAGTACCCCGGCGCCGGGGGGCGGCGGCAGGCGGTCCACACCGTCTACGGCGGCGCCCACCTCTTCGCCGCCGACTCCGCGGCGAAGCTCGGTGCCCTGGCGCTGCGCGCGCTCTCGGTCTACGCGCCCGACGCGGCGAGCTTCGCTGCGGCGCTCGGCGTCGAGCCGGCGCTGATGGCGCCGGTCTACCCGCGCGTCACGGCGAAGCTCGAGCGCGAGCCGGTCGAGGACTTCCGCATCGACTTCGAGGACGGCTACGGCGTCCGCCCCGACGAGGAGGAGGACGGCCACGCCGCGAGCGCGGCGCGCGAGGTCGCCGCCGGCCTCGCCGCCGGCACGCTGCCGCCCGCCGTCGGCATCCGCATCAAGCCCTTCTCGGCCGAGCTCGCGGCGCGCAGCCTGCGCACCCTCGACCTCTTCACGACGGCGCTCTGCCGCGCGACCGGCGGGCGGCTGCCGGACGGCTTCGTCGTGACGCTGCCGAAGGTGATAGCGCCGGAGCAGGTCGCGGCGCTCGCCGACCTCCTCGGGCGCCTCGAGCGCGGTCTCGGCCTCGCCGCCGGCGCGCTCCGCCTCGAGCTGATGATCGAGACGCCGCAGGCGATTCTCGACGCCGACGGGCGCGCCAACGTCCGCCGGCTGGTCGAGGCCGCCGGCGGCCGCTGCGCCGCCGCCCACTTCGGCACCTACGACTACACCGCGCTGTGCGAGATCACCGCCGCCTACCAGACGATGGACCACCCGGTCTGCGACTTCGCCAAGCACGTCATGCAGGTGGGGCTCGCCGGCTCCGGCGTCGAGCTCTCCGACGGCGCGACGAACGTGCTGCCGGTGGCGCCGCACCGAGCGCGCGACGGCCAGGCGCTCACCGACGCGCAAACCGAAGAGAACCACCGCGCCGTCCACGCTGCCTGGCGCTTGCACTACGGTCACGTCCGCCGCTCGCTGGTCCAGGGCTACTACCAGGGGTGGGACCTCCACCCGGCGCAGCTCCCCGTGCGCTACGCCGCGGTCTACACCTTCTTCCTCGAAGGCCTGGAGGCGGCGACGGAGCGGCTGCGCAACTTCCTCGCCAAGGCGGCGCAGGCGACGCTGGTCGGCGACGTCTTCGACGACGCCGCGACCGGCCAGGGCCTCCTCAACTACTTCCTGCGCGCGCTCGGCTGCGGCGCCCTCGACGAGGAGGAGGTGCTGGCGCGCACCGGCCTGCCGCGCGAAGCGCTCGCCACCCGCTCGTTCGTCGCCATCCTCGCGCGCGCCCACGGCTGATTCGCCGTGGCGCGCCACCCGCTCCGCCGGCGGACCCTACGCGGCGCGGTCCTCGCCCTCACCGTCCTGCTCCTCGCCGCGGCCGGCGCCCTCACCCTCCTCCACCGGCGCGCCGCGCGCGAGCTCGTCCGACGCGAGCGCGACCTCCAGGCGCTCATCGCCGGCTCGCGCGCCGCCAGCCGCGAGGCCGAGGCGCGGCTCGCCGGCGGCCGCCACGACCTCGCGATCGCCCTCTCCAGCCGCCTCGTCGGCGAGCTCCTCGGCCGCTTCGCCGGCTACGAGCAGCTCACCCGCCGCGGCAACCGCTTCCGCATCACCCACATCGACACCCGCTTCCGCGACGGCTACGCCGAAGTCTCCGCCCGCGCCGACTTCGACTGGCGGCTCGGCCTCTACCACGGCCCGATCGCCGTCCGCTACCTCGCCTTCTCGCGCGCCTCGCCGGACGGCGCCTGCGCCCTGTACTTCCGCGTCGCCTCGGTGCGCACGCTGGCGCGCTGGCCGCTGCTCAATCGCGCGCTGGCGCCGATCCTGACGCTGCGCATGCAGAAGAGCCTCGAGATCCCCGACCTGCGGCTGCCGGCCGGGATGGCGGCGCCAGCCCGCTCGCGGCCGGTGCGGCGGCGCCTCGCCGGGGGGCGCATCGAGATCGTCGTGCCGCCGCGCACCTGGAGCTTCGGCAGCCGCCGGGTGCGGGCACTGGCGACGCCGGAGTGGGTCGGGCTGGTCGTGGACAGCGCCGGCGCCGCGCCGCTCGCCGTCCGCGCGCCGCCGCCGCCGTACCGCCGCAGCGACCTCCGCCTCGCCGTGCGCGGCACCCTCCTCGCCGACCTCCTCGCGCAGGCGGTTGCGCCGCGCGAGGACGTGCAACTCGCGATCGATCGCCTGCCGCGGGTCTGGACCCGCCCGTCGCGCCTCCTCGGCGCGGACCTGCCCAGCGCCGTGGACCTCGCCGACTTCGCCGGCCACCTCGACGTCACCCGCTGCCGGCTCGACGTGCGGCAGGGGCGGATGACGCTGCACGCGGCGATGACCGGCGAGTGCGCCGGCATTCTCGAAGGCACCCTCTACGGCGTCGGCTTCTCGGCGCCGATCCGGGTGCGGCCGGCGCTCGAGGCCGTGCTGCCGCTCGCCCTGGTCGAGCGCGGCGGCGGCGTGGGCTTCGCGGTCGACGCCGGCGGCCTGCAGATCCCCTACGAGGTGGAGACGACCGTCCTCCGCCGGCGGCTGCGCTTCCGCGCCGAGCTGCCGCTCGGCGCCGGTGAGCTGATGCGCGAGATCAATCTGCCGTCGCTCGTCGCGCGCGTCGTGCCGGTGCCGGCACGGGTCGAGCGCGGGCGGGTCCTCGCCGTGCGCGGCTGGCCGGTGCGGCTCGCCTGGCGGGTCGAGGTGCCGGACGACCTCGGCGGGATGCTCGTCCTCACGGCAGCCCTGCAACCACCCCCACCGTCATCCTGAGCGCAGCGAAGGATCTGGGCGGGGGGAAGCCGGCACGAAGACCCTGCCCCCAGATTCCTCGCTCCGCTCGGAATGACAAGGCTCTTGGTGCGCGCTACCCCGCCCGCCGCACCGTCGCCTCGATCAACCCGTGCGGCTCCGGCAGCGCCACGAACACCTCGTCGCGGTTCTGCATCCCGAGCGGCGACAAGTCGAACGGCACGTGGTGGATGTTGGGCAGCGAGAGGTGGATCTCGCTCAGCTCGGGCCGCCCTTCGAGGACCGCCTCGGCCATCGCGTAGAGCGTGTGCTGGAGCGAGCGGCTGCGGTGGGCGGCGAAGGTGTCGACGAGGAGCCGCCGCGCCACGCGGTGGCTGCCGGCGTAGTCGATCTGCTCGCCGTCCGCCGGCGCGGCGTAGCGCCAGCGCGCCGCGAGCCGCGTCGCCAGGATGCGGTCCGCGGTGTCGCGCAGCGTCGTCCAGCGGTCGCGCCGGAAGCCGGCGAAGCCGGAGCCCGAGGTCTTGAGCAGCACCAGGTCGGCGAGGCCGCCTTCGGTCCAGCCGCCGTCACGTCCGCGCCAGGCCTCGGCGGTGTGCCGCTCGGCGGCGGCCTCGAAAGCGTGCGGGTGGGCCGCACCGCCGACCTCCAGCCGCCGCCACGGCCGCTCCTCGACGGCGACCCGCGCCCCGGTCACCTCGGGGCCGCTCGCCAGGAGGTGCTCGGCGAGCCGCGCCGCGAACTCCTCGCTCGCCCCGAGCGGCCCCTCGGCGGCGAAGCCGTAGACGGTGTTGCGCATCGTGTCGGTGGGGAGGATCTCGGCGTTGTCGCCGGCGACGTGCGCCACCGTGAACTCGCCGGTGAGCCGCAGCGAGACGGTGAGGTCGCGCAGCGTGTGGCGGCCGCCCGCGCCGCGCTCGACCTTGACCAGCCGCACGCGCTCCTTGCCGTAGTTGTTGTCGGCGAGCGTGACGTTCATCAGGTGCCCCGGTAGGTGGTGTAGCCCCACGGCGCCAGCAGCAGCGGCACGTGGTGGTGGACGAGCGGGTCGCGCACCTGGAAGACGACCGCGACCTCGGGGTGGAAGCTCTCGACGCCGCGGGCGTGGAAGTAGTCGCCGGCGGCGAAGGTGAGCCGGAAGAGGCCGGTGTCGAGGCTGCGCCCGCCGGGCAGCAGCTCGCGGACGCGGCCGTCGGGGTCGGTCAGGGCGGTGCCGAGCACCTCCCAGCCGCCGTCCGACCAGGTCTCGAGCGCCACCTGCAGGCCGGCCGCCGGGCGGCCCGTCGCGAGGTCGAGGACGTGCGTGCTCAGGCCGGCCATCTCACTTCCCTCCTGCCGTCGCGCCGAGGAGCTTCGCCAGGCGGAGCCCGATGATCCGCCGCTGCTCCTCGCCGGCGACGGCGAGCTCGGTCTCCGGGTCGTTCCCGATGCGGCGCTCGAAGGCGGCCAGCATCTCCTCGGCGCTCCGCCCGGTGGCGCAGACGACGAAGGTCCAGCCGAAGCGCTCGGCGTAGCGGCGGTTGGCCTCGGCCAGGCGCGCCCGCGCGTCGCCGCCGGCGGCGGCCGTCCCGGACTGCTCAGCCGCCGCCCAGCGCGCTTCGGCATCCGCGCCGCGCGGCGGCTCGCCCAGGCGCGGGTGGCTGTTCAGCGCCTCGATCCGATCGGCCGGAGCGTGCCCGGCCCAGACCGCGTCGGCGGCGGCGGCGAGCGCGTCGAAGCTCGCGAAGGGGCGCGCCGCGGCCATCCGCCGCGCCCACTCCCGCGCGCCGCAGACGGCGAGCAGCTCCCGCTCGGCCTCGTCCGGCGGCAGAGCGTCGAGCCAGCGCAGGCCGGCGGCGAGCCGGCCGGCGGGCGTCGGCAAGCCGACGACGCGCAGGCGCGCCACGCCGCCGTCGGGGAAGATGTCGAGCCGCACGTGGGTTGTGGGCCCGCCGCGGCGCAGCTCATCGCGGAAGCAGTGCCGCGCGTCGGGTGAAAGCGGCGTCTCGGGCAGGAGCTGGCGCCATGCGGCATCGGCCGGCGGCACCTCCTCGTCGCTCGCGCAGGCCCAGAGCGCGCAGCTCCCGGGCGCGTTCCCCTTGAAGAAGGACGTGTCCACCTCCACGCTCTCGACCTCCCCCTCCGCGCCGAGCCGCACGATCACCCAGTCGTTGCCGGGGCCGCGCCGGCGGCGGGTCTCCCAGCCGTCGTGCATGCCGCGCGCCGGGTCGGGGAGGAGGAGCCGGTCGGGGGTGCCGAAGAAGCGGTCGCTGACGTCCACGACCCGCCCGCCGCGCGCCAGCGCCGCGAGGTCCACCGCGCCCTCGGCGTCGCGCCAATCGGCCACCACCTCCCCGAGCGCCCGCAGGCGGGCAACGCCGCCGTCCGGGTAGATGTTGAGCCGCAAGTGGCTCCAGCGGTACGAGCTGGCGACGGCGAAAGCGTTGCGCGCGTCCCCTGCGAGCGGCGTACGCGGCAACACCTCAACCCACGGCGCGTCGTCCTCGATGCCGCCATCGGATGCCAGCGCGTCGAGCGAGCAGGACTCCGGGTAGTTCCCCTTGAAGTGGCTGGTGTCCACGACGACCTGCCGCAGGACCCCGGGAAGCCCGAGCCGCACGACCGCCCAGTCGTGCCCCGGTGTGCGGCGGCGGCGGGTCTCCCAGCCGTCCATCCACTTGCCGCGATCGGTGTAGCGGTCGGGCACGAAGACCGGCTCGGCCTCGCGCACCAGGTTCTCCTTCTCGGCGAAGAACTCGTCGTTGGCGGCGAGGACGGCGCCCCCCAGCCGCTCGGCGGCGAGGTCCACCAGCGCGGGGGCGTCGGTCATCGGCGGAGGAGCTGTCCCATGGCCTGCGGCGGGAAGCGGCCGCCATCGTAGACCAACTCGCCGCGCAGGAAGGTCTGCCGCACGACGCCGGCGAGGCGGCGGCCCTGGTAGGGGATGAGCGGATGGCGGTGCTCGAGCCGGGCGCCGTCCACCGTGAATTCCGCCTCCGGATCGAAGACCACGAGGTCGGCGTCGAGCCCGGCGCGGATCGCCCCCTTGCGCTCGTCAAGACCGGCGAGCGCCGCGGGCGCGCGGCTCATCCACTCGGCGAGGGCGGCGAGCCCGTGGCCGCGCCGGCGCGCCTCCGTCCAGACGACGGGCAGCGAGACCTGCAGCGAGGCGATCCCGCCCCACGCCTCGCGGAAGTCGCCGCTCTTCATCGCAGGGGGGCTGGGGGAGTGATCGGAAGCCACGAGGGAGAGCGTGCCGTCGGCGAGCCCGAGCCAGAGCGCCTCGCGATGCGCCCCGTCACGAATCGGCGGCGCGCACTTGTACTCGGTGGCGCCGTCGGGGATTTCCTCGGAGCGGAAGAACAGGTAGTGAGGACAGGTCTCGGCGGTGAACGCGACTCCCGCCGCGCGAGCATCTGCCACGAGCGGCAGGACCTCCGCCGCCGCGACGTGAACGACGTGGACGCGCGCGTCGTGCTCGCGCGCCAGCCGGACGAGCAGCTCGACCGCCTCGACCTCGGCCTGCGGCGGACGGGAGGAGAGCCAAGTGGGGTAAGAGCGCCAGTCGGCAGCGGCGAGCTGCGCGGCCGCCGCCTCGATCGGCCCCGGCAGCTCGGCGTGAACCAGGAGCGGCGCGCCGAGGCCGGCAAGGATCGGCAACGCGCTCGCCAGATCGGACTCTTCAACGGAGGGAAACTCCTCGACACCCGAGGGCACCAGAAACGCCTTGAACCCCAGCGCCCCCGCCTCCCAGAGCGCGCTCAGCTCTCCTTCATTACCCGGAACCACACCCCCCCAGAAGCCGACATCGACCCAGCACCGCCCCGCCGCCGCCGCCCGCTTCTCTTCGAACGCCGCCGCCGAGGTCGTCGCCGGCACGCTGTTGAGCGGCATGTCCACGAGTGTCGTGATCCCGCCCGCCGCCGCCGCCCGCGTCGCCGTCCGGAACCCCTCCCACTCCGTCCGCCCCGGCTCGTTGACGTGGACGTGCGTATCCACCACGCCAGGTAGCAGTGCCGCCTCCCCCGCGTCGAAGACCGGCACCCCCTCCGGCACCTCGTCGAACCCCGCCACCGCCGCGATCCGCCCCCCCGCCACGTGCACCACCGCTGGCCGGACTCCGTCCGGAAGCACAGCCTGCCGGCTGCGGACGACGAGGTCGGTCTCGGCCATGAGGGCCGAAAGCCTACAAGAGCGTCGCTTCGGCTATCGTCGAGCGCGGGAGGCGGACATGCGGCAGATCGAGAGACTCGCGGTCGTGGGCGCGGGGAAGATGGGCTCGACGCTCATCCGCGCCCTGCTCGAGGCGGGGACGCTGCGGCGCGAGCAGGTCGTGGCGACCACCCGCCACCCCGACAACGCGCGCGAGATCGGCGCCCGCCTCGGGGTCGAGACGACGACCGACAACGCGGCGGCGGTGGCGGGAGCGGACGTGGTCCTCGTCTGCGTCAAGCCGCAGGCCCTCGCCGAGGTGCTCGGCGTGATCGCCCCGGCGCTCGCTCCCGAGCAGCTCCTCGTCTCGATCGTCGCCTCGGCCACCACCGACCTCATCGAGCGGCAGCTCTCGCACCCCTCGCCGGTGGTGCGCACGATGCCCAACACCCCGGCGCTGGTCGGCGCCGGCATGACCGTGCTCTGCGCCGGCCGCCACGCCGACGCCGGCCACCTGGCGCTCGCCGAGTCGCTCTTCGCGGCCGTCGGCCGCACCCTGGTGCTCGACGAGAAGCACCTCGACGCGGTCACAGCGCTGTCGGCCAGCGGCCCCGCCTTCGTCTACGTGGTCATCGAGTCGCTCGCCGAGGGCGGCGTCAAGGTCGGCCTGCCGCGCGCCATCGCCACCCAGCTCGCCGCCCAGGCCTGCCTCGGCGCCGCCAAGATGGTCCTCGAAACCGGCGAGCACCCGGCGCTGCTCAAGGACGCCGTCACCACCCCCGCCGGCTGCACCATCGACGGCCTCCTCACCCTCGAGGAAGGCGGCCTGCGCGTCACCCTCATCAAAGCCGTCGTCGAGTCCACCTTGCGCGCGGCGGCGCTGATCGCGAAGTAGCGGCATGGGCCGCTGCCGGAGCTAGAATCACACGAGTGGCAAAGGGGTTCCCGGAGGCGAGCTGAGTGCCCACGGTGTCGCAGTTCTTCGGGATCACGATTCGCATGTACTACGACGATCACCCTCCCCCGCACTTCCACGCTTACTACGGAGGCGACGCGGCGCAAGTGGCGATCGACACCCTCACCGTACTCGAGGGCCAGCTTCCCCGCCGGGCATTGTCCTTGGTTCTCGAGTGGGCTTTCGCCCACCGGCACGAGCTGCAGGAGAATTGGCGTCGCACCGAGGCTCACCAGCCCCTGGTCGCCATCGCGCCACTGGACTAGCCGTGTATCGGGTTACCGCAGTACATCCCCTCGAAGGGTACCGGTTGGCGGTGGAGTTCGAGGACGGCCTCCGGGGTGAGATCGATCTCGCCGATCGGCTCTTCGGCCCGGTCTTCGAGCCTCTTCGCGACCTCGCCGTTTTTCGCGCCGTGTCGATCGACGAGTTCGGCGTGATCTGCTGGCCGACCGGCGCCGACCTGGCACCCGACGCTCTGCATTCGACGCTCGCGGCAGGACAGCGAGTCGCTCCGTAGCCCCCTACTCTCCGGGCGCCGCTAGCTCTCCCCAGCGCAACCCGGGCTCGCCCGGGTCGCGGAGGCCGAAGCGGTCGAGGACGCGAAGGGCGTAGTGGTCGAGGAAGCGCTCGATGTCTTCGCCGCCGACATAGAAGGCCGGCACCGGCGGCAGGAGCGTGGCGCCGGCGAGGTGGACGCGGCGCATGTTTTCCAGGTGCACCAGGCTGTAGGGCGTCTCGCGGAAGCCGAGGACGAGCGGCCAACCTTCCTTGAGCGCCACGGCGCCCGCGCGGTGGATGAGCGTGCGGGCGGCGCCGATGGCGAGAGCCCCCAGGGTGGCGGCGCTGCACGGCAGGACCGCCGCACCGGCTAGCGTGTACGACCCCGAGGCGATCGGCGCGTCCAGCTCGCGGTCTCGGTGCACCCGCACCTTTCCCCGCGCCTCCGCGCCCAATCCCGCCGCCTCGACCAGGTCCTCGGCACCAGTCGCCTCCGCCCCCAGCTCGTGCCGCAGCACTTGGCTCGCCCCGGCCGAGACGACCAAGTGCACGCGCTCGATCTCCGGATGCTCCGCCAGTCGGCGGAGCAGATGCCGCGGCAGCAGCATCCCGGAGGCCCCCGTCACCAGGAGCGCGATGCGGTGGGGCATCCTCGGATGCTAGCGCAGGGTCAGACCCCGGCAGACCTCAGAATTCTCCCGGCGAGCCGGGGAGCGTTCCCGGAGAGCAGCGAAATGCGCCCGCGGCGCGAGGAAAGCTCCCGCACGCTCAGGGAATGCGCCCAGCTCGCCCGGGAGTGTTCCCGGCGCCGAGGAAATACTCCCGGCGAGCGAGGAAAAGCTCCCGCACGTCCGGGGAGCGTTCCCGCGGACGCGGGGAGCGTTCTCCCGGCCTTCCGGAGCCTTCGCTCCGTCCGACGAAGCTCCTTCTCCGAGCGGCGAAGCCCGCTGGCGCTCCGGAGGAGTCGGCCGGCGCCGCGGGAGAGCTTGCTGGCGAGGTCCGGGCCTTCTCCGTGCGTGAAAGTTTCCGCTCCCACCGTCCGGCAGAGCCCTCCGGACGCGTCGAAGAGCCCTCCGCCGGCGTCGGGGAGTCATCCGGGTGCGGCGCAGAGCTTTCACCCGGCGTCGCAGAGCCTTCGCCGGGCACGCGGGAGCCCGCAGCCGGCATCGGGGAGATTTTCGCAGGCGCACGAGAGCTCACCCCGCACGCTCGGGAGCTTTCCCGGAGCGTCCAAGAGCTTTCCCTCGGCAGCGGGGAGTCTCCTCTAAGGGAGCGCTCCACCCTCCCGCTTCACGACGGCGCCGCCCTTCATCACGAACACCACCCGTTCAAGGGCGTGGATGTCGGTGAGCGGGTCGCCGGCGACGGCGATGACGTCGGCGTGCTTGCCGGGCTCGAGGGCGCCGATCTCGTCCTGCAGGCCGAGCAGCTCCGCGGCCGTGGTGGTCGCTGCGCGGATCGCTTCCAGGGTGGACAGCCCGGCCTCGTGCAGGGCGACGATCTCGCGCGCGTTCGTGCCGTGGAGGTCGCCCTCCGAGGCGTCGGAGCCGGCGGCGATCTTGACGCCGACCTCCTTCGCCGTGCGCACTCTCTCCTGGATGGAGCGGACGAACTCCTCCCCTCGCTGGCGGCGCGCCTCGTCGGTCACCCCGGCGAGCTGGTACACGAAGGGGCTGAGGGTGGGGACCAGCCAGACGCCCTTCTCAGCCAGCAGCTCGAGGGTCGGCCGGTCGGCGAAGAGGAGGTGCTCGATGGAATCCACTCCCGCGGCGACCGCGTTGCGGATCCCCTCGACCGTGGTGGCATGCGCCGCCACACGCCGGCCGGCCTTGTGCGCCTCCTCGACGACGACGCGCAGCTCCTCGACGGTCAGCGTCGGGTGCTCCCAGTCGGCGTAGACCTTGATCAGGTCCGCGCCCTGGCCGATCTGCTCGCGCACGGCGCGCCGGCAGTCCTCGACGCCGCTGACCATCTGCGCGCCGTGCGGGAAGTCCGGCAGGTCGGAGGAGACCCCGAACGGCTGATAGTTGCCGACCGCGGCGATGCCGCGGGTCGAGACGAGCATCCGCGGCCCCTCCACGAGTCCGCGCGCGATGGCGTCGCGCAACGCCACGTCGGCATAGCCCGAGCCCTCGTTCTCGGTGTCGCGCACGGTGGTGAACCCGGCGTGGAGCGTCCGCCGCGCGTGCGCCGCCCCTTCCAGCGCGCGGTAGGCCTGCGACTTCGTCAGCAGCATCTCGGCGTAACCGTCCTCGGCGGCGGCCATCAGGTGGGTGTGGGCGTCGATCAGGCCGGGGAGGAGCGTCGCCGCGCCGAGATCGATCACCATGGCGCCGGGCTCGATCGCCAATCCCGGCCCGACCGCCTTGATGCGATCGCCTTCGACAAGGATCACGGCGTCGTTCACCAGCGTGCCGGTGCGCACGTCGAGGAGGCGCTGCGCCTTGACGGCGATCTGTGCTGGAGCCGCCGTCTTCTCCTGCGCTCGCGCCGCCGCAACGGCAAGCAGGCCGCAGCAGAGGATGCCGACCGGCGTGGTCGTCCTGGCCATGGGCTGCAATGGAGTCTAAAGCGGAAGGTCCAAATTGTAGACGTACCGCCCGCGCTGCACGGCCAGCAGCAGCCCGCCGCGGTCCAGGGCGCGGAGGACTTCGCGGCCCAGCTCCTCGGCGCTGCTGACGCGCTGGCCGTTCGCGGCGAGGACGACGTCGCCGCGGCGGAGGCCGCGCTCGGCGGCCGCGGAGCCGGGAGCGACCTGCTCGATCGCCAAGCCCTGGCCGGCGGCGGCGACTTGCAGGCCGAGGCTCCGCTCGAGGACTTCGAGGCCGAGCCCTTGCGGCGGGCGCTCGGCGCGGAGGGAGAGATCCAACGTCTGGCTGCCGCGACGCACCGTCAGTCGCACCGGCGTGCCGGCCGGCACTGTGGAGATGGCGGTGGTCACGTCCTCGCGGGCGGCTACCGGGCGGCCGGCGGCGGCGGTGATGACGTCTTCCTCGCGCAGGCCGGCGGCGGCGGCCGGAGAGCCCGGCCAGACGCGGTAGACGAGTGCGCCGCGGGTGACGGGCAGCTCGTAGCGGCGCGCCAGCTCGGGATCGACGGTGAGGAGGCGCAGGCCGGTCCAGAGGGGCTGCAGGGCGCCGAAGCGGAGGAGCTCGTCGACGACGCGCTTGGCGCGGTCGGCGGGGATCGCGAAGCCGATGCCGGAGGCGCCGGAGACGATGGCGGTGTTGACGCCGATCACCTCGCCCAGGACGTTGACCAGCGGGCCGCCGGAGTTGCCGGGGTTGATCGAGGCGTCGGTCTGCAGGAAGTCGGTGAAGAGCCGCTCGCCGCGCTCGGAGGGGACGGTGCGGCCGCGCGCCGACAGCACCCCGGCGGTGACGGTGTGCGAGAGCCCGAAGGGGTTGCCGATGGCGATGACCGTCTCGCCGATCAGGAGATCGGCGCTGCTGCCGAGCGGCACGGCGGGGAGCCCGCGCCCTTCGACCTTGAGGACGGCCAGGTCGGACTCGCGGTCGGAGCCCAGCACCTCGGCCTCCAGCTCGCGCCCGTCGCGGGTCGTCACCACGATCCGCGACGCCCCCTCGATGACGTGCGCGTTGGTGACGACGATCCCGGAGGGCTCGACGATCAGCCCCGAGCCGAGCGACTGGGCGCGGCGGCTGCGCGGGCCGAAGAAAAGGCCGAAGAAGGGGTCGACATCGCGAACGATCGCCTCGGCGGCGATGTTGACGACGGCCGGGCCGACGCGCTCGACGACTTCGACGACGGGGGTGCGGCGGGAGGGGGGCTGGGCGAATGCCGGCGCGGACAGGGCCAGGAAGAGGGCTAGGGGAGAGAAGACGAGTGACGAACGGCGCATAGGAGCGGAGAAGTATACGGACGGCGCCGCACGTCATCCTGAGCGGGAGCGAAGGATCTGGGCGGGCGAGTGGCGCGAAAAAGACCCGCCCCCAGATCCTTCGCTGCGCTCAGGATGACAAGGGGCTATTCGCGATCCAGGAGGTAGTAGGTCGGCGAGGGGCCGAGGAGTACGGACATCCTGGACGCACGCGGGAGGTCCACCTCAAGCCTCCCCGCCGCGCTCCAGGCGGCGACCAGCTCGCCGCCGTCCGGCTTCGAGAAGAGCAGCAGCCAGGCTCCCGGCGGGCCGGGGAGGCGGCGCTCGAAGCGGCAGCCTTCGAGCGTGCGGGCAAGGGTCGCCAAGGCGTGGAAGGCGGGGCGGCGGCGCAGCCCCGTCGGGTCGATGAGGCCGTACCCCTTCGCCACGAGCTGCCACCAGTAGACGCGCTCGACCATGCCGCTCGCCAGGGCCAGGAGGTAGTAGCGCGCCAGGTAGTCGGCCTGCGTCTCCTCGTCGACCGCCACGCCGCGCCCGGCCGGCGCGTGCGGGCCCTCGCGCAGCGGCCAGTTCACTTCCGTGATCCAGCAGCGCGGCGCGCCGTTGCGCGAGGTGTCGGCGATGGCCTTGAGCAGCGCGAGCTTGCGCGGCGTGTCGAAGCCGGCCTGCGCGTTCTCGGGGGCGCCGCGGCGATCAACGTAGAGGAGCGCGGAGACGGCGTCGAAGCGGAGGCCGGGGCGGTGGAGGTTGAGCGCCGCCGCGGCGACGTGGTACTCGAAGTCGATGACCGCCGGCCCCAGCACCTCGACGCCGGGGTAGCGGCGCAGCGCCTCGCCCGCTGCCACCGCCAGCTCCACGTACTCGCCCAGGCTCCAGATCCCCCACTTGCTGCGGTTGATCGCCTGCCCCACCTGGAAGTGGCGGCCGTAGGGGGTGAAGCGCGCCGCCAGCTCCTCGACCGCGGCGCGCCAGCGCGCCGGGTCGCGCACCAGCTCGCGGTTCTGCGGCAGCGCGAAGGCCAGCTCGTGCCCGCGCGTCGCCAGCTCGCGCGCCAGCGCCTCCTCGGCGGTGTGGTCGTCCTGCCAGGGATGGAGGCGCAGCATCAGATGCCGCACGCCCAGCTCCTCGACCGCGGCGAGCAGCCCGTCGGGGTCCTCCGGCCAGGGGCGGAGGGCGACGCCGACGCCGCCCCACGCGACCGGCCGCGCGTAGAGCTCGCGGACGAGCGTCCGGTAACGCCGGCCGATCCGCGGCAGCGCCGCGGTCACGACCGCACCCTCTTCGAGGTGGGCGCGCGCGTCGGCCAAGCGCACGCCGAGCTTGGCGAGCCGGCCGGCGTGCTGGTGCGGCTGGTCGGAGAGGTGGTCCCAGACGACGCGGTCCCGCACCGCGGCCGCGGCCGGCGGCGGCGGGATGTGGGCGTGGGTCCCGCGCGGCACGAGCAGGGCTTTCACGCGGCGGCTCACGCCCCGCAGCCGGTCCTTCGCCTGGTTCTTCCAGCGGAACCCGAGGTGATGGGCGAGGTAAGCGCCGCGCGCGGCCGCCCCCGGCGCAGCCCCCCAGTACGACTCGAGGAGCAGCGCGCGGTGCTCCGGCCGGCGGAGCGGCAGGCGCGAGAGGTCGCGGCTGCGCTGCGCGACGCTCAGGCGACCACGCCGCCGCGTGCGGTTCAGATCGAGCAGCCACAGCTCGGGCGGCTGCCCCGCGCCGCGCGGCCGCAACAACACGTTCCCGGCCGAGACGTCCCGGTGCCAGAAGCCCGCGTCGTGCAGCCGTCTGATCTCCCTACCCAGCTCTTCCAGAAACCCCGCGAAGTCCACCTCCGGAAACCGCTCGCGCTCCTCGCCGGCGTTCGCCGCCCGCAGCAGGTAGCGCGCCTCGATCGCCCCCTCGATCGCCCGGCAGACGTAAAACGACGGCCCGCCCGCGTCGAGCGACTCCAGCAGCATCACCGGCTCGGGCGTCGGCACCCCGGCCGCCGCCATCCCCCGCGCCGCCCGCCAGCTCCGCGCCGCCTTCCCCTCGCCGCGCCGGCGGCGGAAGCGCTCGCGCGCGTCGCCGCCGCGGAACTGCTTGACCGCCACCGGCACGGGGCCCTCAACCGTGTCGAGCGTCGTGCGGTAGATGTAGTTGCGTCCCCAGTGCAGGGTCTTGTCGGCGGCGCCGGGGTCGGTCAGGCGGCGGACCGCGGCGGCGAGGTCCGGCGGGCGGAAGCGCGGCTCGACCTCGCCGCGGAAGCCTTCGACCTCGAAGGGCTCGACTTCGCGCGGGTCGCTCACGCGCCCGCTAGACCTCGACGACGTCGAACCGCTCGTGGTGGAGCGCGGGGTCGCTCTGGAGCAGGATGTTGACCCCGAGCGAGCGCTCGATCTCGGCGAGGATCGCCCGCTCCTCCTCCTGCAGGGCGCGCGCGATCTCGGGGTGGACGCGCAGCAGCAGCTCCGCCTGGCCGGCGCGCCGGCCCTGCCGCAGGAGCTGCTTGCGGAGGTTCAAACAGATCGTCGTCGTCGACTTCACCCGCCCGCGGCCGCCGCAGTAGGGGCATGGCTGGGTCAGCAGCCGCTCGAGGTTGGCGCGGCTGCGCTTCCTGGTGATCTCGACCAGGCCGAACTCCGAGATGTTGAGCACCTTGTTCTTGGCGCGGTCCTTCTTGAGCTCGGCGCCGAGCGCGGCGAAGACCTCCTCGCGGTGCTCCTTCTCGATCATGTCGATGAAGTCGATGACGACGATCCCGCCGAGGTCGCGCAGCCGGATCTGGCGCACGATCTCCTGCACCGCCTCGAGGTTGGTCTGGAGGACCGTGTCCTCGAGCGTGCGCTGGCCGACGAAGCGGCCGGTGTTGACGTCGATCGCCACCAGCGCCTCGGTCGGGTTGATGACGATGTAGCCCCCGGACTTGAGCCACACCTTGCTCTTGAGCGCCGCCTCGATCTGCTCCTCGATGCCGAACTGCTCGAAGAGCGTCGCCTCCTGGCGGAAGAGCTTGACCTTCCCCACCAGCGCCGGCTGCACCAGGTCGAGGAACTCGACGATGCGCGCGTAGGTGTCCTCGCCGTCCACCCAGAGCACGGCGTACTCCTGGTTGAGCAGGTCGCGCACGACGCGCAGCGCCAGGTCCACGTCCTGGTGCAGCAGGGTCGGCGCCGACACCTTGCCGGCGCGCTGCCGCACCTTCTCCCAGAGGCGGACGAGGTACTCGAGGTCGGTCGCGAACTCGTCCTTGCCGCGCCCCTCGCCGACGGTGCGCACGATGAGCCCGCCGGCGGCGAGCGGTAGCTCGGCGAGGAGGGCGAGGAGCCGCTCGCGCTCGGGCTCCTCCTCGATGCGGCGGGAGACCCCGAAGTGGCGGACGGTGGGGAGGAGAACGAGGTAGCGGCCGGGGAGGGTGACGTGGGTCGAGATCCGCGCGCCCTTGCCCGGCAACGGGTCCTTGATGACCTGGACGATGATCTCCTGGCCGGGCTTGAGCAGGTCGTCGATCGACGGCGTGGCGTGGTGGTGCTGCGCCGGCGGCTCGTCGGCCGGCTCCTCGCTCTCCATGTCCTCCAGCGCGTCGAGGTCGGGCGCCACGTCGCTGACGTAGAGGAACGCGTCGCGCTCGAGCCCGATGTCCACGAACGCCGCCTGCATCCCGGGCAGGACGCGCGTCACCCGCCCCTTGTAGATGTTGCCGACGCAGCCCCGGTGCCGGTGCCGCTCGACGAAGGCCTCCGTCAGCCGGTCGCTCTCGAGCACCGCGATCCGCGTCTGGTGCGGGTCGCTCTCGATGAGCATCTTGTTGATCATGAAGGGGGCATGCTACACGTGGCCGCCGAAGATCTCCTCCGGATCGATCGCGAGCTCGGCGAGGTCGAACCGGCTCCGGAACTCCTCGTAGGCCTCCCAGAAGTCGTGCCGGCCTTCGACCAGCCGTTCGTAGGCCTCGATTCCCATGAGCACCGCCACGGGCCTGCCCCGCCGCGTCAGCTCGGCGCGACCCCCACCCTCCACTTCGTGGACCAGACCGGAGAAATTGGCTCGGGCTTCGGCCATGGAGTACTTCTTCGTCACGCGAGGTTCCTCAGCTCTTGTCGGTGCAGAGGGTTGCCCCACCGCCCATCCATTCTAGAATGACCCCATAATTCTATACCCTGCGAGGCGGCACCCATGGCTCTGAGCATCAAGAACGAGACGGCCGAGCGCTTGGCGCGGGAGGTGGCGGCGGAAACGGGGGAGGGCCTGACGGAGGCGATCACCCATGCCTTGGAAGAGCGTCTCGAACGGCTCAAGGGCCGCCGGTCCGCCCCGGATCTCGTCGAGACCCTGATGGCGATCAGTCGCCGCTGCAGCTCTCTGCCCGACCTCGACCGCCGCGGCGCCGAGGAGATCCTCGGCTACGACGAGATCGGCGCCTTCCGCTGATGGTCATCGACTCGTCCGCGCTGCTCGCCATCCTGCTAGGGGAGCCGGAGGCCGATCGCTTCGCCCGCCTCGTCGCACTGGACCCACGCCGGTTGGCGAGTTCGGTCTCGGCGCTCGAGACGGCGATCGTGATCCACGCGCGCAAGGGGCCGGCGGGGGTTCGCGAGCTGGATCTGCTCCTCCACGCCGCCGGCGTGACGATCGTGAGCCTCGACGCGGAGCAGGTTCTAGGCGCCCGCGCGGCCTATGAGAGGTATGGCAAAGGGCATCATCCCGCCGCTCTCAACTTGGGGGACTGCTGCAGCTACGCCCTGGCACACTCCTCGGGGGAGCCCCTCCTGTTCAAGGGCGATGACTTCGCGCGGACGGATGTAACGGCCGTAGCGTGACAGCAGAGGCCGCCTACCGGTTCACGTACCTCCGCAGATCCACCCCGAGGATGATCCCAGTCGCCAGGAAGTTGTACAGCGTGAACGACCCCCCGTAGGAGAGGAAGGGCAAGGGGATCCCGGTGATCGGCAGGAACCCCACCGCCATGGCGCTGTTGTAGAGGACGTGGAAGCAGAAGACTGACAGGAGCCCCACGACGAGGAGGATTCCGGGGCGGTCGCGGGCGCGTTGGGCGACTCGGGCGGCGCTGACGATGTAGAGGCCGTAGAGGCCGAGGACGGTGGCGACGCCGATGAACCCCCACTCCTCGGCGAGGACGGCGAGGATGAAGTCGGTGTGGCGGGCCGGCAGGAAGCGGAGCTGGCTCTGGCTCCCCTGCCGGTAGCCCTTGCCCGTGAGCTGGCCGGAGCCCACGGCGATCTTGCTCTGCCGCACTTGGTAGCCGGCGCCCAGCGGGTCGCTTTCCGGCTGCAGGAAGGTCACGACGCGCTGCCGCTGGTAGGGCTGCATGCCGAAGCTCCAGATGCCGGCCCCGAGGACCAGCACGAGGAGCGCCCCCGCCGCCAGCAGCCGCACCCGCACGCCCGCGATGAGCAGCATCCCGGCCACCAGCGGCACGAAGAGCGCCGCGCCTCCCATATCGGGCTCGACGACGACCAACGCCATCGGCACCAGGACGATGCCGATCGCCGCCGCGATCTGCGGCAGGTCGAGGATGCGGCGGTTGAGCCCGGCCAGGAAGCGGGCGAGGAAGAGGACGGTCGCGAGCTTCGCGAACTCCGAGGGCTGGATCTGCCCCGGCCCGATCTCGAACCAGCTCTTGGAGCCGCCGCGCTCGACGCCGAAGAAGAGCACCGCGACGAGCCCGGCCAAGCCGAGCAGGTAGAAGACGGGCGAGAAGTCGAGCAGGACGTGGTAGTCGATCGACATCGCCACGATCATCAGCACCAGGCCGGCCGCCACCCACATCGCCTGCCGCGGCAGGTAGTCGAGGGCGAGCTCGGAGCTGGCGCTGTGGACCGTGGCGAGGCCGATGGCGGCGAGCAGCAGGGTCGCCATCGCCAGGCCGCCGTCGAGCGACGACAGGGCCTTGAGCGGCGGCCGCTCCTCAGCGAGCGGCAGCGCGCTGGAGAGCGGGCGCAAAATATTTTTCATGGACCGCCTTGCCGATGGGGGCCGCCGTCCGCGAGCCGCCGCCGCCGTGCTCGCCGAAGACCACGACCACCAGGCGCGGGTCGCCGACCGGCGCGAAGCTGGTGAACCAGGCGTGGTCGCGGAAGCGGAAGGGGAGGCTCTCGGACTTGGTGCGGGCGCTCTGCGCCACGACCTGCACGGTGCCGGTCTTGCCGGCCATGTCGATGCCGGGGACGTAGGCCGACCAGTGGGCGGTGCCGCCGGGGGAGTTGACGACCGCCCAGAGCCCTTCGCGCACTACCTTCAAGGCGTGCGGGTCGAGCGGCACGTCGGGCCGGGTGCGCCGCTGCGCCCCCTTGACCAGGTGCGGCGTCACCGGGTTGCCGCCGTTGGCCGCCATCGCCGTCATCACCGCCATCTGCATCGGCGTCAGCAGGATCGGCCCCTGGCCGATGGCGACCGAGATCGTCTCGCCCGGGTACCACTTGGCCTTGCGCGCCCGCAGGCTCCAGGCCGCGTCGGGGACCAGCCCCGGCTTCTCGCCCGAGAGGTCGATGCCGGTCGGCACCTCGAGCCCGAACATCCGCGCGTAGCGGGCGATGCGCTCGATCCCCAGGTTCTTGCCCAGGTGGTAGAAGTAGACGTCGCAGGAAACCTGGAGCGCGCGCCGCGCGTCCACCCAGCCGTGGCCGCCGGGGCGCCAGCAGCGGAAGCGGCGGCCGTAGATGACGGTCGCGCCGGGGCAGAAGACGCGGCTGTGCTCGTCGACCACCTTCTCGGTGAGCCCGGCGGTCAGCATCACGATCTTGAACACCGACCCCGGCGAGAACGTGTTCTGGATGGCGCGGTTGGTGAGCGGCAGGTTGGGCGCGTCGAGCAGCGCCTGCCACTCCCCCTTGCGCAGGCGGCGGGCGAAGAGGTTGGGGTTGTAGGCCGGCGCCGAGACCAGGGCCAGCACCTCGCCGTTGCGCGGGTCGAGGGCCACCACCGACCCCACGCCCTCCGGCCCCTGGAACCAGCGCACCGCCTCCTGCTGGAGGTCGAGGTCGATCGTCAGAGTGAGGTCCTTGCCCGGCTGCGCCCTCGAGTGGCCGAACTCCTCGAACGGCCGGCCGTGGCTGTCGACGACCACCACACGCTCGCCGTCGCGGCCGCGCAGCTCGGTGTCGTAGGCCTCCTCGATCCCCTTCTTCCCCACCAGGTCGCCCGGCTGGAGGTCGCCGTTGGCCGCCGCGATCTCCGCCTCGGTGGCCTCGGCCAGGTAGCCCATGACGTGCGCCGTCTGCTCGCCGTGGCGGTAGAGGCGGAGGTGCCGCACCTCGACCTCCAGCTCCGGGTACTCGAGCCCGGCGACGCCGATCCGCGCCACCTCGGAGAGGGTGAGGCTCTCGGCGAGGAGCACGGGCCTGAACTCGGGGATCGCGCGGTAGCCGTCGACGAGCGCCTGGAGCTCGGGCAGCGGCCGGCGCAGCACCTCGGCGGCGAAGCGCAGGCTGCGCCCGAGGTCCTTGGTGCGGCTCCGGTCGATCAGCAGGTTGTAGCTCGGGATGTTCTCGACCAGCAGACGCCCGTTGCGGTCGTGGATCAGGCCGCGCGGGGCCTCGATCGGGAGCTTGCGCAGGCGGTTGTTCTCGGCCAGCTCGCGGTAGTACTCGCCGTGGACGATCTGGACGAACCAGAAGCCGACGGCGATCGCCACGAGGAGGGCGGAGACGACCGTCGACATGATCCCGACGCGCCCGACGAGATCCGCCCTGTGCTCCCGAACAACCTTCATAGCAGGAAGAGTTTACGCCACTTGTGAGCGGCTGGGCTTGCGAAGTACCTCGCCTCGGGCCACCTTTACTGCATTGACTTCGATACCCCCTCCCCGGCCCTCCCCCGCTACGCGGTGGAGGGAGCACGCTCGATCGAACCCACCTCTATCAGCGCAGGCGGCGCATCCGGCCGCTGCGGCGGCTCTCGACGCCGCGGTGCCAGCTGCGGATCGCGAGGTGCGCGGCCATGCCGGCGGCGCCGCAGATGAGCGCGCGCACCGCCACCCCGCCGGGCTGGGGCAGCCCGGGGTCGGTCCGCAAGAGGAAGGCCAGCAGGACGAGCACCGCCTGCTGCACCGCGGCGGCGAAGGCGGCGACGCCGAAGACGCCGGTCGAGCGCTGGATGACCAGCCGCTGGGCGATGCGCGCCGTGCCGTAGCCGACGAGGGTGTCGGCAAAGCCGTAGAGGCCGTAGAGGCCGCCCGACAGCGCGTCGTGGAGGAGGCCGGCGGCGAGCCCGCCGAACATCCCCGGCAGCGTCTCGCCGTCGAGGGCGTGGAGGACGACGACGACGACGAAGAGGTCCACCAGGCGCGGGAAGTCGGCCCAGAGGCGCGAGCCGACCAAGTGGACGAGGAGGGCCACGCCGAGCGCGGCGCCGAGCTTAAGGGCGCGCACCCGGCTGCGTCTCCTTGAGGTCGGGCGGGAGCGGCTCGTGCTCGAGGAGGTAGACCCGGTCGAGGCTCCCCAAGTCCACCGCCGGGGCGACGCGGATCTGGTGGAAGAGCTGGCCGCCGGCCTCGACGGCGACCACCGTCCCCACCGGGATGCCGCGCGGGTAGACGCCGTCGATGCCGGCGGTGAGCACGCGGTCGCCGGGGCGCACGTCCACCTGCAGCGGCACGTAGTCGAGCACCAGGGCGCCCGTGCCGCTGCCGCGCGCCACCCCCTGGCGGCGGGTGCGGGCGACGAGCGCGCCGACGGCGGCGGCGCGGTCGGTGACGAGCTGCACCTTGGCGTAGGGGCCGGCGACCCGCACCACCCGCCCGACCAGGCCCTGCGGCGCCAGCACCGGCTGGTCGGGCCGTGCCTTGCCCTCGCCGACCCAGACGACGAGCGTGCGCAGCCAGGAGGTGTGGTCGACGTAGACGACGTCGGCCGCCCGCACCCGCCCGACCGGCGGCGCGGCGTAGTCGAGCGCGGCGGCGAGCCGCTGCATCTCGGACTCGACGTCGCGCAGGCGGAGGAGCTCGAGGCGCAGGCGCTCCACCTCGTGCTCGAGCGACCGGTTTTCGGCCAGCAGGTCTTCCTGGAGGCGGACGCGCTGGCGCGTGCCGGTGACGCTCGCGGCCGCGCCGGTGACCAGGCGCGCCACCGGCCCGACGACGCGCAGGCCGAAGGACTCGAGAGCGTTGTCGGCGCCGCCGCTCCCCGGCACCTGGACGGCGAGCAGCACGAGCTGCCCGACGAGCAGGGCGGTGAGGAGCCAGACGGTGCCGCGCTCGCTCACGGTGTCGGCCCGTTCGGCGGCGCCCCGGCCCAGCACCTCGCGGGGCTACCGGATCGAGACCTTGCGCAGCAGGTCCATGTCGGAGAGGAGCTTGCCGGTGCCGAGGACGACGGAGGCGAGCGGGTCCTCGGCGAGCACGACCGGCAGGCCGGTCTCGTCGCGCAGCCGCTGGTCGAGGTTGCGCAGGAGCGCCCCGCCGCCCGAGAGCACGATGCCCTTGTCCATGATGTCGGCCGAGAGCTCGGGCGGCGTCCGCTCGAGCGCCATGCGCACGGCGTCGACGATCACCGCCACCGGCTCGGCCAGCGCCTCGCGGATCTCCTCGTCGGAGATGGTCAGGGTCTTGGGCACCCCCTCGACCAGGTCGCGCCCCTTGATCTCGCGCTTCAGCGCCTCCTTGAGCGGGTAGGCCGAGCCGAGCTCGATCTTGATCTGCTCGGCGGTGCGCTCGCCGATCAGCAGGTTGTACTTGCGCTTGAGGTACTGGATGATCGCCACGTCCATCTCGTTGCCGGCCACCCGCACCGAGCGGCTGTAGACGGTGCCGGCGAGCGAGATGACGGCGACGTCGGTGGTGCCGCCGCCGATGTCGACGATCATGTTGCCCGAGGGCTCGGTGATCGGCAGCCCCGCCCCGATCGCCGCCATCATCGCCTGCTCCACCAGGAACACCTCGGAGGCGCCGGCGCGCATCGCCGAGTCGCGCACCGCGCGCTTCTCGACCTGCGTGATCTCCGACGGCACGCCGATGACGATCCGCGGATGGACGTACATCTTCCGCCCGTGGGCCTTCTTGATGAAGTGCTCGAGCATCCGCTCGGTGACCTCGAAGTCGGCGATGACGCCGTCCTTCATCGGGCGGATCGACTCGATGTTGCCGGGGGTGCGGCCGAGCATCTCCTTGGCCTCGCTGCCCACGGCCTCGATGCGGTTGGTCAGCTTGTTGATGACGACGACCGACGGCTCGCGTACCACGATCCCCTGCTTGGCCGCGTAGATCAGCGTGTTCGCGGTGCCGAGGTCGATCGCGAGGTCCTTCGAGAAATGGCGTAACAGAGATGCGAACGGCATGCGGGCTTCCCGCCCCTCCTCCGGGCTTTTTGGGTCGGTCGCCGCCTCGCGGCGGCGGCGGAATCGTGAGGCTTCGAACGGCTCCTGTCTAGTGCGCGGTCCTACGGGTTGGCGACGAAGACCCGCCGCTGCAGCGTCGTCTCGTTGCCGGAGCCGTCGCGGGACTTGACCTCGATCAAGCTCCAGCCTTCCTGGGTGAGCTGTACCGGTTTGGTGAAGGAGCCGTCCGCCTCGACCTTGACCAGCTCGCCGTTGATCGCCACCTCGGACCCCGGCTCGGTCCGCCCGCCGACGATGAAGATCGTACCGTAGGACTGCACCGCCGCGAGGTCGAGGCGCGGCGCGGTGGTGTCGCCGCCGTCGCCGTGGGCGGCGCCGGGGAAGGCGGTCACCCGGAAGCTGCGCGGCGCGCTCCAGGGACCGCGGGCGCCGTCGCGCCCCACCGCCGCCACCCGCCACTGGAAGCTTCCCTGCCCGCGCACGCCGAGGGTGGCGGTCGTCTTGGTGCGCTGCGGGGCGTCGATGACGTTGTCGGTGAAGAACTTGTTGCGCGACACCTGGAGGACGTAGCGGGCGGCCCCCGGCACCGGCTTCCAGGCCAGGCCGAGGCGCTCGACCCGCCGCATGTCCACCTCCAGGTTGTCGGCCGGCGCGAGGGGCTCGGGGCGGCCGGGGAGGCGCCGCGTCGCCGACAGGCGCCCGGCGCGCTCGGTCACCTGCTCGAGCTCGCCGACCTCCCGCCGCTCCCCCTCCGGCGAGGAGATCTCCATGCCGCCGCGGAAGGTGCCGAAGCGGCCGCGGCGCGTCAGCCGCTCGTAGGCGACGAAGGCCTCCGAGTCCTCGGCCACCCGCGCTTCGGCGCCGGGGGTCTTGACCCGGCTCGAGCGGGTCGAGGTGCTCAGGTCCACCCAGCCGTAGTCCATGCCGATCGCCTGCTCGCCGTGCGGGCCGGCGGCCGCCGTCGGGGTGACCACGAACTGGGTGTTGGGGCGGACCGTGTAGAGGGTGCCGTCGAGGAAGCGGATCTCGGCCGAGCCGGAGCCCGAGGTGCGCACCGAGTCCCCCTGCTGGAGGGGCATGCGGTTGCGCGCCTCCTCCCAGCCGCCGGCGGCGCTGCGCCGCACCTCGACCGTCCCCTGGAGCGAGATGAACTGCCCCTCGCCGGCGGCGCCGGGCAGCGCCAGCGTCTCGAAGATCGCGCGCAGCGCCCCGACGCTGCGCCGGCCGCTGTCGCGGGCGGCCCGGTAGGCGCCGCGCCCGTAGTCGGCCTGCGCCTGCTGGTAGTCCTGGTAGGCGGTCTGGTACTCCTGGCGCACGTCGGCGAGCTTCCCGGTCTCCCCCTGCAAGCGCTGGATGAGGCTGCGCGACTCCTCGATGAGGCGCGCCGCCTCGCGCTCCACCGCCCCCTCCTGCCAGGCCCGGTAGAGGCCGAGGGCGAGGAAGGCGAGGACCCCGAAGAGGAAGAGGAAACCGACGCCGCGGAGGGTGTCGACCGACAGGGTGTACCACTGCCGTCTCCGGCGGCGGTGGCGCTGGGGCGGCAAGGGCGGGCTCCGTGGGAATGCGGTTGGATCGAAGCCCGGCAATATATCACGGCGTGCTAGAGTGCTCCGTCCTCGCCGGCCGGCGGGGGAGGAGATTCAACCAACATGCTCAAGACGTTCCGCGCCAACCTCAAGGTGCTCTCTCCGGTCCTCTGGATCGTCATCGCCGTCTTCGTCCTCGCCATCTTCTACGACTTCGGCTCGATCAGCACCACCGCCGCCGACGGCGGCGACAACGCCGCCACCGCCGGGCCGCACCGGGTGACGATGAACGAGTTCCGCAGCGCCTACGCCAACGCCGAGCGCCAGTACCGCGAGATGCTCGGCGAGCGCTTCGACCCCGAGATGATGCGCAACATGGGTCTGCCGCTGCAGATCCTCAACGACCTGGTCGGGCAGAAGATCCTGCTCGCCGAGGCGCGCGAGCTGGGCCTGGCCGCCACCGACGCGGAGGTGCGCAAGGCGATCCTCGACATCGGCGCCTTCCAGGACGAGACCGGCGCCTTCGTCGGCGAGGAGCGCTACGCCGAGACCCTCCGCCGCATGCGGCTCGACCCCGCCACCTTCGAGCAGGACATCCGCGACTCGATCGTCCTCCAGAAGCTGCAGAAGACCCTCGAGGCCAACGTCTACGTCGGCGACAAGGACGTCGAGCGCGCCTACCGCGACGAGGTCGAGAAGGCGAAGGTCCGCTACGTCCGCGTGCAGCGCGGCATGGAGGGCGAGCTGCCGGTCACGCCGCAGGAGCTCGGGGCCTACTTCGAGAGCAACAAGGACCGCTTCCGCCTGCCCGAGCAGCGGCAGATCGCCTATCTGCTGGCCGACGCCGCCAAGCTCGCGGAGCGCGCGAAGCCCTCCGAGCAGGAGGTGCGCGGCTACTACGACGAGCACGCCGACGAGTACGCCCACGAGGAGGAGGTGCGGGCGCGGCACATCCTGGTGATGGTCGACGACGACACCCCCGAGGAGGCCGCCAAAGCCAAGGTCGAAGCGGCGCGGGGGCGGATCGAGGACGGCGAGCCCTTCGCCAAGGTGGCCGCCGAGGTCTCCGAGGACGCCTCGAACAAGGACCGGGGCGGCGACCTCGGGTTCTTCGGCCGCGGCCGGATGGTCAAGGAGTTCGAGGACGCCTCGTTCGGCGCCGCGCCGGGCAAGCTGGTCGGGCCGGTCAAGACCTCGTTCGGCTACCACCTGCTCGAGGTGCAGGACAAGCGCCCCGCCGGCAAGACCCCGCTCGCCGAGGTGCGGCCGCTGATCGAGGCCCGCCTGTCGGCGGACAAGGTGCAGGCGCTCGCCCGCGCCCGGGCCGAGGAGCTGGCCCGGCAGCTGCGCGAGAAGGGCCCGAAGCGCCCGGAGGACGTGCAGGCCCTGGTCGGCGGCGACCCGGCGGTGCGCTTCGGCACGGCGCCGCCGATCGGGCCGCAGGACCCGGTCCCCGGCCTCGGCCGCGCCCCGGCCCTCAACACCGCCGCCTTCGCGGTCGAGGAGGGCGGCGTGTCGGAGGCGGTGCAGGTGCCCGGCGGCTGGGCGGTCGTCTGGGTGCAAGACGTCGTCGAGTCGCGGGTGCCGGCGCTGGCGGAAACCGAGCCGCAGGTGCGCGCGGCCCTCCTCGCCGAGAAGCAGAAGGAGGCGGCGCGGCAGCGCCTGGCCCAGGCCAAGCAGCAGATCGCGCGGGGGAAGACCTTCCCCGAGGTGGCCGCCGAGCTCGGCCTCAGCGTCGAGGAGAGCGGCGAGTTCGGGCGCGACGGCGTCATCACCGGCCTGGGCACCAGCCCGGAGCTCGCCAAGGCGGCGCTGGAGATGGAGGTCGGCCAGGTCGGCGGGCCGGTCGCCGACGCCCAAGGCGCGATCCTCTTCCAGGTCGTCGAGCGCAAGCGCTGGGACCCGGCCGAGTTCGCCAAGGCCAAGGCGGCGACCCGCGAGCGGCTGGAGCGCGACCAGGTGGGGCGCCTGATGCAGGCGCTCATCGAGCAGCGCCGGCGCGACCTCGACCTGCGCTACAACCAGGAACTGCTCGAGGCCCTCGGCATCACCGCCGAGGCGCAGGCGAGCTGACGCCGCCCGCCGCCGCGCCTTGATCGGCTACCTCAAGGGGACGCTGCTCAAGGCCACCCCCGACCGCCTGACGCTCGACGTCCAGGGGGTGGGCTACGAGGTCCACGTGCCGCTTTCCACCTGGTACGAGGTGGAGAAGAGCCGCGGCGCCGGCGGCCCCATCGGCCTCCACATCCACACCCACCTGCGCGAGGACGGCATCGCCCTCTTCGGCTTCTGGACCGAGCGCGAGAAGCTCCTCTTCGAGCGGCTGATCGGGGTCTCGGGCATCGGGCCGCGCCTGGCGCGGGTAATCCTCTCCGGCCTGGCGCCGGAGGACCTGCTCGGCGCCATCGCCGCCGGCGACGTGGCACGCCTCGCCACCATCCCGGGCATCGGCAAGAAGACCGCCGAGCGGATGGTGCTCGAGCTCAAGGAGAAGATGCAGGAGCTGGCGGCCGAGCTCCCCGGCCGCGCCGCCCCCGCCGACCAGGACGTGGTCTCCGCCCTGGTCAACCTGGGCTACAAGGCGGCGCAGGCGGAGCGGGCGGTGGCCGAGGCGCGCCGCGACCGGCCCGGGGCGGCCTTTCACGAGCTGCTGCGGTCGAGCCTTAACCGGCTGTCGCGGGCCTAGCCGGTCGCCCCCCATTCTGCGGCGGCGGGGTAGCTGCTGCCATGCGCGGGCCGCCGTTTTCCGTCTTCTCCGGGAGAAGGGGACTTGGAGGCGCGCACATGGGAAAGACCCTCCTACCGGCGGCGCGGATCGAGCGGGCGATCCTGCTGTTTCGCGGCGAAAAGGTCTTGCTGGACGAAGACCTCGCGACCCTCTACGGAGTGAGCGTCAAGCGGCTGAACGAGGCAGTGAAGCGGAACCGCCAGCGCTTCCCGCGTGATTTCATGTTCCAGTTGAGCCGCAGCGAGACCGCGCTCTTGAGGTCGCAATTTGCGACCTCAAATGCACACGGCGGCCGCCGCTACCGCCCTAATGTCTTCACCGAGCACGGCGTTGCGATGCTCTCCGGGGTACTCCGCAGTGAACGGGCGGTGCGGGTGAACATCGAGATCATGCGCACGTTCGTGCGGATGCGGCGGATCCTGGGCGCCCATGCGGAGCTCGCGGCCAAGCTGGACGATCTCGAGCGCCGGTACGACCACCAGTTCAAGGTTGTCTTCGACGCGATCCGCGAGCTGATGGCGCCGCCGCGGCGGGGAGGGCGCCGCCTGATTGGCTTCGGCACGGATCCAGACGCCACCTAGCGCGGCGTCCTCACCGTCACCGCGTTGCTGTAGGGCGAGTAGCCGGCGGCGCTGCGGGCGCGCAGGCGGTAGGTCGAGGCGGTGTCTGGGCGCAGACCGGTGAGCTTGGCCGAGGTCGCGCCGGCCGGGACGACGAGCACCTCGCGCCACTTCTTGCCCACCTTCAGCTCGACGCGGAAGTCGAGCTCGTGGGCGCAGACGTCGCGCCAGGTGAGCTCGATCGCCGTCGGCGCCACGGCCTTGCCGGCTAGCCCGGCCGGGGCCGCCGGGCGCGCTGCCGGCGCGGGAGGCGGAGGCGGCGTGGTCGGCACGGGCGGGGGCGACCCCGCGCCGTAGACCGCGTTGGCGGCCAGCCGGTCGTCGTGCTCGAGCCGCGCGCCGCGCCCGTCCTTGTGGGCGACGCCGAACATCAGCGCCTCCCGCACGGTCGAGTGGCCGAAGCCCAGCGTGTGCCCGAGCTCGTGGGCGAAGACCTCGGCCGCGCCGGCCGGGTTGTCGCGGAAGTAGCAGGCGCTGCCGTCGTTGGTCACGACGTCGCCCTCGACGATCTCGTGGTAGGCCTTCCCGCCCAGGCTGCGCGTCTTGGTGTCCATGAAGGCGACACCGACGGCCACGACACCGCCCTTGGCGCAGTTGTAGCTGCCGGGCACGTGCGCGTTGCCCGGGTCCTCGAAGAGCACGCCATTGGTCCCGTCGCCGCGGAGGAAGCCGCCGCTCGCGCTCGTCGTGCCGCCGTAGGCGTAGCCGATCCGGCTGGTCGGGTCGTCGCTCCAGGCGGCGAGCGCGGCGCGCAGGGCCGCGGCGGTCGCCTCCGCCCCGACGCCGGCGGGGAGCGAGGTGTTGAGCCGCCAGCTCACGCTGCCGCCGCCGTCGAAGCGGAACCAGCGCATCGGCACGCGGTCCGGCGTCGGCATCGCGGTGAAGGCCTCGGCCGCGGCTCGCGGTCCGCCGCCGGCGACGAGGTAATCGCCCTCCGCCTCGATGCCGGCCGCGCGGTCGGCGAGCCAGCGGCTGAAGCGCGCGAGGTCGCGCGGCGGGTCGGCGGCCGGCGCGAGCGGCCGACCTTCGGCCAGGTCGCGCCGGGCCAGCGTCCGGCCGCCCTCGCGCACGGCGTGGAAGGCGCCCAGGAAGAGGTGGAGGACGCCGTAGCTGCCGTCGCGGTTGGGCACCAGGAAGAGCAGCGCCCGCTCGCCCGGGGCGAAGCGGGGCGCACCGGAGACCCGCAGCTCGAAGTTCCCTTCCATCTCGCCGCCCGGCACCCGCACGACGACCGTACTGCCCGGGAGGTCGCCCTTGACCACCTCGTCCACCACGACCACGTAGTCGGTGGCGATGCCGGCGCGCAGGGGCGCCGGCCCCGAGTCGGTCACCCGCACCGCGGCGATGACGGCGGCCTGGTCGGCCAGCGTCTCGTCGCTCGGCATGACGTACGTGGCGGCCGAAAGCGGCACGGCGGCCAGCGTGATGAGCAGCATGAACAGAGTGCGGATGATGGCTCGAGCGCTCACGGTCCTCGCCTCCTGGCGTGCGGCTCCGGGGCTGTCCCGGCCGCAGGTGCAGGCTAGGGCGAGGGTCGCGGGCGTCTCATCGGCGGCGCTCCGTTTTCGCTGTCATCCACTGCGGGACGCGCGCCGTGCGAGGCCGTCCTACAAGGGCGGCATACAATTCCGACATGCTCCCGGCCGACCACCTCCTCTCGGGCGTCCCCGCGCCCGAGGACGTGGGGGTGGAGGCGACGCTGCGGCCGCAGCATTTGGAGGACTACGTCGGGCAGGCGCGCGTGCTCGACAACCTCAAGGTCTTCATCCGCGCCGCGCGCGAGCGGCGCGAGACCCTCGACCACGTCTTCCTCTTCGGCCCGCCGGGGCTCGGCAAGACGACGCTCGCCCACATCATCGCCAACGAGATGGGCGTGCCGATGCGCGTCACCTCGGGGCCGGTGCTGGAGCGGGCAGGGGACCTGGCCGCCATCCTCACCAACCTCGAGCCCGGCGAGGTGCTCTTCATCGACGAGATCCACCGCCTGGGGCCGACGGTCGAGGAGATCCTCTACCCGGCGCTCGAGGACTACCGCCTCGACCTGGTCATCGGCCAGGGCCCGGCGGCGCGCACGATGAAGATCGAGCTGCCGCGCTTCACCCTGGTCGGGGCGACGACGCGCGCCGGCCTGATCAGCGCGCCGCTGCGCGCCCGCTTCGGCATCGTCCACCGCCTCGACTTCTACCGCCCCGAGGAGCTGGCGCAGATCGTCCGCCGGTCGGCGAAGCTCCTCGGGGTGGCGATCGACGAGGAGGGGGCGCAGGAGATCGCCCGCCGCAGCCGCGGCACGCCGCGCGTCGCCAACCGCCTGCTGCGCCGGGTGCGCGACTTCGCGCAGGTCGAGCGGGCCCCGGCCGTGGACCTCGAGGTGGCGCGGCGGGCGCTCGGCCTCCTCGAAGTGGACGAGCACGGCTTCGACGACCTCGACCGCAAGATCCTGAGCACCCTCATCGAGCGCTACGACGGCGGCCCGGCGGGGATCAAGGCCCTCGCCGCCGCCCTCGGCGAGGACCGCGGCACGCTCGAGGACTTCTACGAGCCGTACCTCATCCAGGAGGGGTTCCTCCAGCGCAGCTCCCGCGGCCGCATCGCCACCCGCCGCGCCTACGAGCACCTGGGCTACAAGCCGCGCGGCGCCGGCACGCTGTTCTGAGGCGCGGTTGAGCGAGCCCGTCTCCGCGCCGCTGCCGCCGCGTCCGCTCGACACGATCTTTTCGCCGCGCTCGATCGCCGTCGTCGGCGCCTCGCGGCAGCGCGACTCGATCGGCTTCTCTCTCCTCCACAACCTGGTGGTCAACGAGTTCAAGGGGGCGATCTACCCGGTCAACCCGTTCGCCCGCGCCATCCACTCGCTGCGCAGCTACGCCACCGTGGCGGAGATCCCCGACCCGGTGGACTTGGCGATCATCGTCGTGCCGCGGCCGCTGGTGCAGGAGGTGGTCGAGGCCTGCCTCGCGCGCGGCGTGCGCGGGCTCGTGGTCATCACCGCCGGCTACGCCGAGACCGGCCCGGAGGGGGCAGCGCTCGAGCGCCGGCTGCGCGACACGGTGCGCGCGGCGGGGGCGCGGATGATCGGCCCCAACTGCATGGGGGTCATCAACACCCAGGCGGGCGTCGACATGAACGCCACCTTCGCGCCGGTCCCCGCCCGCGCCGGCTCGATCGGCTTCGTCAGCCAGTCGGGGGCGCTCGGCGTCGCCATCCTCAACGTCGCCGGGCAGCTCGGCATGGGCCTCACGCAGTTCGTCTCGATGGGCAACAAAGGCCGACGTCTCGGGCAACGACCTGCTCGAGCACTGGGAGGAAGACCGCGGGTTGCCGAACGACTCCAGGTACATGGCGACGACGCGGGTCGCCGGCGCCGCTTCACCGAGATCGCCAAGCGCGTCGGGCGGAAGAAGCCGATCCTGGTCGTCAAGTCGGGGCGCACCATCGAGGGGGCCCGCGCCGCCACCAGCCACACCGGCGCCATCGCCGGCGCCGACGTCACCGTCTCGGCCTTCCTCGACCAGTGCGGCGTGCTGCGCGCCAACAGCATCGAGGAGCTGTTCGACGTCGCCCTGGCCCTCGACCGCTGCCCGCTGCCCGAGGGCAACCGGGTCGGCATCGTCACCAACGCCGGCGGGCCGGCGATCATGGCGACCGACGCCTGCGTCAACCAGGGGCTGCGGATGGCCGAGCTGGCGGCGACGACGCGCGAGCGCCTCGCCGCCTTCCTGCCGCCGGCGGCGAGCCTCGCCAACCCGGTGGACATGATCGCCTCGGCGACCGTCGAGCAGTACGGCGCGGCGCTCGAAGCGGTGCTCGACGACCCCGAGGTGGACCTGGCGATGGTCATCAACGTCACGCCGCTCCTCGCCAACCCGATCGGCGTCCTGGAGGAGGCCGGGCGGGTGGCGGCGGCGCGCGCCAAGCCGGTGCTGGCGGTGATGATGGCGACCGAGGAGTTCTACGCGGCGGCGCGCGAGCGGCGGCACCTGCCGCCGGTCTACCACTTCCCGGAGCCGGCGGCGCGGGCGCTGGCGATGCTCGCCCGCTACGCCGCCTGGCGCCGGCGGCCGGCGGACGAGCCGACGCCGGAGTTCCCGGCCGACGACGCCGCGGTGGCGGCGATCCTTGCGGCGGCGGAGCGGCGGGAGCCCGGTGGCTACCTCGACCCGGCCGAGACCTTCCGCGTGCTCGAGCTCTACGGCGTGCCGGTGGCCCCCTGGCGCGTGGCGGTGACTCCCGAGGAGGCCGCCGCCGCGGCGGGCGAGCTGGGGTTCCCGGCGGCGCTCAAGGCGATCGCGCCCGGGCTGGTGCACAAGAGCGACGTCGGCGCGGTGCGGCTCGGCCTGGAGGACGCCGCCGCGGTGGCGGCCGCGGCGGCGGAGATGCGCGAGCGCCTGGCGGCGGCCGGGCTCCGGCTCGCAGGGTACGTGGTCCAGCCGATGGTCCGCGGCGGCCACGAGGTCATCTTCGGCGTCTCGACCGACCCGCGCTTCGGACCGCTCCTGATGTTCGGCCTCGGCGGCAAGTACGTCGAGGTCTTCCAGGACGTCCGCTTCGCCGTGCCGGCGCTGGCCCCGCACGAGGCGCACGACCTGGTGCGAGGCATCCGGGGGTTCCCGCTCCTGGCCGGCGTCCGCGGCGAGCCGGGCGCCGACTTGGCAGTGCTAGAGGAGGTCGTCCTCCGCATCGCGCAACTGGTGCAGAGACACCCGTCGATCCAGGAGCTGGACGTCAACCCCTTCCTCGCGGCGCCCGAGCGGGGGAACGCCGTGGCGCTCGACGCGAGGATCCGGGTGGGAGGGGCGGCGTGACCTCCCGGGCCGTTAGGCCGCCGGAAGCAAAGGGACGAGATACGCCGCAATCTCCGGATCGACGGTAGCGATAGTCAGCCCGTGTTGCAGCGCCTGGGCGATCAGTAGCCGGTCGAACGGGTCGCCATGGAGAGCCGGCAGACCGGCCAGGTGCGACATCGCCCCCTCGTCGATCGGCAGGCTGGCGATCCCGTGAGCCTCCCGCTGCCGCGACAGGTAGTCGGCTGGCGGCGCCGGGAGCGGAAGCTTGCCGAGGTGGGACTTGATGATCGCTTCCCAGACCGAGGCGACGCTCAGGTAGACCTCGTTGGCCTGGTCCCGGATGGCCTCCCGGAACGCGGCCGGGAGCTTCGGGTCGGCGGTGATGTACCAGAGGAAGACGTGGGTATCGAGGAGCAGCCTCACCGGCCTTCGAACAGCCTCAGGACTTCCTCAGGCAGCGGCGTATCGAAGTCGCCCGGGACCGCGAACGCCCCGGCGGAGAGGCCGAACGGTCGCGGACCGGACTGTGCCGCGGGAACGGGCCGCAGCTCGGCGACCGCGCGGCCGTCGCGGACCACGACGAGGTGTTCCCCGGCCTCGACGCGGTCCAAGAGGGCATCCGCGTCGCGTTGAAGCTCTTTTGGACTGACGGTGCTCATCGAGGACATTGTAGCAAGGGCGCCGGCGCGACCCGCCGGCCGCGCCGTCTACGGTACGCTGGCGCTGTGGCAAAAGTGGCTCCGAGGCGCTGTCGGCCAAGTCTGAGAGTTGAGGCGCTGGTCGCGGTCGTGTTCCTCGCCGGCTGCGCGCCGGGGGGCGCCGAGGAGGCGCCGGGGCGGGTCGCCGTGGACCGGGCGGCGCGCGCCGTCTCCTTTCCGGCGACGGTGCACGCCGGCGCCTTCCACCGGCGCGTGCTCGGGATGCCGGGCTATCACCTGGTCGTCTGGCGCGGCGGCAGCGCGGCGCCGGCGGCGCTCTTCCGCGCCGCGGTGAACGACGTGCAGGTCTTGGATGCGCTGGAGTCACTGGGCGCGAAGCCGGGGAACGCGCTCGCGATGGAGAGTTGGGACGAGCGGGAGGACACGCACTCCCATGCGCCGGAGCAAGTGATCGCAGGGCCGCCGGTCGAGGTGCTCGTGAAGGTGCCGGGAAGGAAACCGCTCCGGCTAGCCGAGGTTTTAGAAGACCCAGGCCGCCGCGGCTTCGCCATGCGATTCGGCGGCCACCGCGCCAACATCCCGGAGTGGCACTCCGGCTGCGTTGTTTGCCTTTACTCCTGCCCGGGCAGCAAGGTCGGCAACGCCGCCTACACCGTGCGCGACTGGGTGGAGGGGACGACCCGTTTCCAAGTTCGGCGGGGGGTGCTGCCGCCGGACGGCACGCCGGTCACGATCGTCTTGCGGCTGCGACACCGAGCGATGTGATCGGCCCGCTGCTCGCTAGGGCGAAGCGTCTGTCACCCTCGCGCAGCGGAACCGGCGCCGGCTAGCGGGTACCGTGTAAACTCGAGATCCGCCCACGACGCACGGCGTGGTCGCATTTGCGCAGCCGCTCCTGCCCTGCTATGGTCTACGTATAGAAACGAAGAGTCCGACGGTTGGATGCTGCCCAGCTGAGCAGGCCATCAGGCGGCCTTGCATACCACGGGCGACCAAGCCCACATGCCCAACGATTGCTAGGACTGCGAACTCGCCCCTGGCCCTTGTTCTTTGCGCTGTATCAATCAGCAGAGGTAGCAGCCGGTACGCGAGAGCCTGAATCGCGCTCCCCGGCTCCACTCCGACTGTACCTTGGCCGGGGCCTCCATTACGACTCCGCACTTCTGTAACGAGAAGGGGCTCTCTACATGACCGATTTCGAGATACCTGGGACGCTAACGCGGGCGCTTTCGGAGCATCACTGCATACCCTTCGTTGGCACTGGTATCTCAATACCCGCGGGCTTCCCATCTTGGAAGCAGTTCTTATCTGGTCTAATTGACATGCTTAAGATTGAACAACTCAACTGGCACCTTGCTCTTGGACATCAGCTAAAGGGGAATTACCTTCAGGCTATCCAGGAAGCCAGGCAAGAACTCGGCCTGAACAGATACAGGCGCTTTGTGGAAGACAAGCTGGCACCCCAGCCTTCCGCAGCTCTTCTTGAGGGACAGCAGCTCATCTGGGCACTGGAGCCTCCTCTCGTTATGACATCGAACATCGATACGTGCCTCGAGACGGCCGTCACCCCGCACGCTAAGACACTTCTTCCTACACCGGCTGGCTTGGCATACTGGGCCGAGCGCCGTGAAGGCGAAAAACTCCTCCTCAAGCTGCACGGCACGATCGAGAACCCCGAGACGTGGTGCTTGGCCTCCGACGACTACGAACGACTCTATCGAGAGAAAGCCTATCAAATTGCCTACCAGAGCATTCTCTTTCAGCACAGCATTCTCTTTATCGGCTTCAGCCTCTCCGACCCCTACGTTCTCGAGCAATTTAGGTATGCTGCCGCAATCTTCGAGGGACACACGCGACCCCATTTCGCCCTGGTCGCGTCACCTCAAGGCTCCGAGAGTCCCGAGCGCGAGGAAGAACTCTGGAAAGAATACAACATACAGACGATCCGCTATGGCGATCATGCTGAGCTTCCCTTGCTTCTGCAATCTCTCCGGAGTCGGGTTCGCGGTCTTCGCACAGCCGTACCTGACCCAGAGGCTCCGGGGCTTCGCCCGGCCGCCACTGTTCCGCCGGATCTTCAACACTTGGCAATCGGCGAGACTATAGTTCTTACTTGTCGTGTGGCGCGATCTCGGCTGATGGGATGGCGAAACGAAGAGGTGCTCTGGCAGCCAACTCCCGAGTTCTTCACTCCTCAGCCGAACTCGTTGCTCGAACGCCTCGAAAGCGACATGGTCCGCAACTTTCGCGAAAAGGGGCACCGCGACAGTCCGAAGTACCGCCTCCTTGCCTTCAGGCAGACTGGAGGTAATCTGAATTGCTCTCTAGCTCTTACGACGTGGGCCTTGATTCATGGAACACAGTCGAGACTGGGTGAGGATTCGCAAGTGGCTGACGAATTCTGGCACTCGGTTCGCGAGCTGACGTCATTGCAGGATGCTGTTCAGTTTCCACACCACATAGGCAACCACGGCTTAGTCATTACCTCTGACAACAAAGTGCTTCTCAACCGGCGGACAAATGTGGACAACCAGATTGGGCGGATATCAGCTTCCTTTGAAGAGCAGGCGAATGCTCCTCACGTCAACTCGGCATACGAGAACCCAAGGCGCAAATCGAACGGCGATAAAAGTGTCTTCCATGCCCTTCAGCGCGGCGCCAAAGAGGAGCTTGACCTGGACCTAGATGAATCGCGGACATTCATTCTCGCCTTGGCTGTCGAGGCGAGTAGTATTGCTGCCAATTTCCTCGCGATCACGTGGGTTGACGCCACGGCCAATGAGGCCTACGCCCGTTGGAATTCGGCGGAACATCGGGCCGAGAACCTAATGGTCCCCCCTCATCTCCTCCCGAGTTGGGGAATAGGGTCTCTGCAACAGCTCATGGCGACTGACGAGATAGAACTTGGAGAGCATGACGGTGTCTCGTACTCCGGAAAATGGCACGCTTCATCCAAGGCAAGACTCGCGCTGGGTCTTTTGTTCGACGTTGGTCAGGAAGTGGGGGACGGGCTACGTGAACTGGGCCTGATGCCCAGTGCTTTCGGCGGGCGGTATTAAAGTTCAAGGCGCCCAAAGGAAGCAACTATAGTGAACGCGAGGCGGCGATAATGGGACTGCCCTGTGTAGTAAGTTCGGTGTTATTCGATGTCGATGGCGTGTTGGTGGATTCTGGGGAGGCCCATATCTACGCTATCGGGCAAGCGCTGGTGGACCTCGGAAGGGAGCCCCCTCCTCGAGAAGAGCTACTGGCCATGATCGGAAAGCCTGCTGACGAGATAGCCATGCTCGCTGTGGGCACGGACCCCTCGCTCGGCGAGCGATTCCGCAGCGCCTTCAGACGTAAAATGTACGACGGAGGTGGAGTTTCGCGCCTTGAGGCTTTTCCGGGAATGAGAGAGACCCTCGCTGACCTCCGAAGTCGTGGAAAGAGGCTCGGGGTGGCCACGAACAAGCGACGGGCGACAACGCATCTCTTCCTGCGGACTGTTGGCCTGGACTCTGGTATCTTCGAGGTAATCGTTACGGGTGACGACGGCGTTAGGTACAAACCTGCGCCGGACCTACTCCTCGGCCCTCGAGCGCCTTGCTGTTCCCGCTAGCGAGGCAGTATACGTTGGTGACACAGAGGCGGACGTTCGAGCCGCGCGGGCTGCCGGCCTTGCCATCGTGGGCGCGGCATTTGGCTTCGGCCAGGTCTGGAGACCTGCGACGCGATTATCTCTTCGCCCCGCGAACTCTTGAACGTCATCCGGTAGGACTCGTCACTCGGCGGCCGCATCGCCGCGCGCTGGGGATGAAGACGTGGGACGAGCGGGAGAACCCGCGCTCCCGGGCGCCGGAGCACGGGCTCGCCGAGGTCCTCGAAGACCCCCGGCCGCCGCGGCTTCGCCATGCGCTTCGGCGGCCACTGGGCCAACCTCCCCGAGTGGCACTCCGGCTGCGTCGTCTGCCTCTACTCCTGCCCGGGCAGCAAGGTAGGCAACGCCACCTACACCGTGCGCGACTGGGTGGAGGGGACGACCAGCTTCCGCGTCCGCCCCGGCACCCTGTCCCCCGACGGCACGGGGGTCAGGATCGTCCTGCGGCTACTCCCCGAACGGCGCGGCACTTAGATAGAGACCGCTGAGTGTGTCGCCCCTTACCATCGCTCACGGTTACCGGAGGCTCGGATGAAAAGGTACTCCCCTGCCAAGAAGCGAATTCACGGCGCCTTCGGCGAGTCGGTGCGCATCATTCGGGAGCTTCAGGAGCTGAGCCAGAACCAGCTGGCCCGGCTGACCGGGATCTCCCAGGCCACCATTTCGGCCATCGAAAACGACCGCGTCCGCCTCGGCGTGGAGCGCGCCAAGGTCCTTGCTCGAGCGCTCAAGTGCCATCCGGGGGTCCTGGTCTTCCCAGGCCGGGAGGTTCGCCGACGCCGCGGCATGACGATCCGGTCGAGCCGGCGCTTCGTTACGGCACTCGGCCTACTGGCCGTCCTGGCTTGCTCTCGACCGCCCGATCCTCCTCCTCCGGTCGCGCCACCGGCCCCCCGCGCTTCGGAGCGCCCGGCAGCTTTGTCGACCGCGTCTGGCGGGTCGCCCGCTCATCGGCGGTCGCGGAGGCACCCTCGACGCATTCCTCTCGGACGGCACCCTCGTGATCACGTCGCCGGGCAACAAGCCCATGGTCGGGTCCTGGTCCGAACGGAAGACGGCCTCGTCATGGTCGAGGAGTCCATTCCGTATCGCGTCGACATCCTGACGCTCGACGACGACGAATTCGTCATCCGAAGCCACAACCCGGGCGCTCCCGTCGATATCGCGATGGTGCCCGCGGACTCGGTCGATCCGCCTTGACCCATGACCGAGAACAAAAGAACGGTGGAGAAGTACATGGACGGCTTCAGGCGAAGCGACCATGAGCTGATCTTGTCTTGCCTGACTGATGACATCGAATGGGAGATGCCCGTGTACTCCACTTGATTGGCAAGGAAGCCTTCGACAAGGAAATCGAGAACGCTGCGTTCGTCGGCAGCCCGACCATCACCGTCACGCGAATGACCGAAGAGGACGATGTCGTCGTCGCGGAAGGCTCGGTGCGCTCCCAGAGACGGGCCGGCGGCTTCCTGAGCGCAGTGTTTTGCGACGTCTTCGTCATGCAACGCGGCAAGATCAAGCGGTTGGTTACGTATTTCGTGGAGATCAAATGATGATCGCAGCCACCGTCAAAAACTCACAGGCCCATCACGGGATGATGGTCCGCACAGGCGCTTGAGTGAAACCCCAGGTTGGTCCGTCTCTTTGGAGTAGGCGGCTCGCTGAAGGGCCTTCCCAGCTCAAACGGGACACTTCATGACGACTGTTGACGGTGTCAGATGGCCAGACTATTTCGCGCCAGCGAACGCGCCTGTTCACGTCCGGAATGAGTCCATACCAACTTCCGTAGACTATGTTTGGGCTTGGCTGATCGAGCGAAGCTCTGGCCGACCTGGTACTGCAATTCCGCCAACGTGCGGTTTCGTAACGGAACAGGGCCGGACCTCGAAGCTGGAACTCGCTTCAGATGGAAGACCTTTGGGGCACGATCGAATCTGAAGTGGTGGGATTCATTCCGAAGGAGCGCATCGCTTGGGATGCCCGCTCGTTCGGAGTCGATGCCTACCACGCGTGGGTTCTGCGCGAGACACCCCGAGGGTGCCATGTTCTGACGGAGGAAGCGCAACACGGCTCCCTCGCGAGGCTCCAGAAGCGATTTTTGCCGAACCGAATGTACCGAGGTCACCAAGCCTGGCTTGAGGCGCTCGGGGTCCAAGCACACGGTCGCTACCCTCCCGCTGCTTAAACCGCCACCTGGTTCTCTTTTGCGAGATCGACGGCGATGGCCGTAGACTGCACGGGCGGTTGTCGCCGCCGTGAGCTCCAGGGATTGAGTGCCTGAATGAAGGCAATGCGAGCGTTTGTCGCCGTGTGGTTGACCGCCGCATGCTGTTCCACGGCAACGGCTGGCTACCGCCACAGCCCCAGCCACCTGTCATTCCCGCCGGAGCTTGCCGGCTTGCCTCTCACCAAGACAGAGGAGTTTCCCAATCCCGCTCTCGGCATCGGCCTTACCTACAAGGCCGACGACATCGTCTTGTCCATCTTCGTCTATACGGGCGGCTTTCGGCAGATCCCCGACAACCGCCCGGAGCTCGTCACCACCCCAGTTTGAATGGGCTAAGCGCCATGTGGCTGTTGTGCCCCACTGGCAAGACGTCCGCCATCTGAGCGACAGTTCCCTGGTCCTTGGTGGCCGTCCCACGATGGCAGCGAGCTTTGCGTTCAACCAAAAGGGTGTCCCGCAGCGCTCCTATCTCTACGTGCTGAGCATCAATGACCATTTCGTCAAGTTGCGCTACACCTTTGCCCTGGCGCAGGAAGCCGCCGGTGAAGCGCTTAAAGCCCGCATCCTGGGAGACGTAGCAGCCATCCTGCAGGTCCATTGACCTTGCTCGGTCTCGCCCTTGGCCTCGGCTCGATCGCGGTTGGCATCCTCTGAGCCCCGCGGTGACCCTTCCCGACTAGGCCGCGGCTAACGCCCGGATCGCCAGCGCCGGGAGAAGTCGCGACCCCGTGTCCGTCTCACCGGCTGAGGCGTCTGCGCGGCGCAGACGTCTTTAAGGAGGTCGTAACATGCCGGAGGAACCGGAAGAACCTATCGTCCTGGAAGCTATGCCGGACGACGTCCAGGCCACCCTCGAGGCGCGCGATCGAGCCCTGCAGGCGCTGGGCAACACGGCCGGCGGGCTGGAGTTCGTCATCGAGAACGTGCGGCGTTGGCTGCCGGGCAGCACCGTGCGCGTGGCATTCCTGGGCGGCTCGACCGACCTTCACGAAAAGATCCACGACGCGGCCCAGCAGATCGGCAACGAGTGCAACCTGACCCTCGACTTCGGCCACGACGAAGCCGCGGGGACCCACAGGATGTGGAGCGTCGAGGACACCGACTACACCGCGGAGATCCGGGTGAGCTTCGACCAGCGCGGCTTCTTCTCTCTCGTCGGGACCGACTCGATTTCCCCCAACCTCGGCATGCCCGACGGGCCCGTCGGCGGCCGCCCCGGGCAGCGCTCGCTGAATCTCGGCGGCTTCGACATCGAGCTGCCGAGCGCCTGGCGCGGCACAGTGCGGCACGAGTTCCTCCACGCGCTCGGGTTCCACCACGAGCACGTCAACCTGCGGGGACCCTGTCAGGAGGCGTTTCGGTTCGAGGACGACCCCGGCTACGTCCCGACGCGCAACCCGAGCGGCGTCTTCATCTCGGACTCCGCCGGACGGCGGCCGGGCATCTACACCTATCTCTCGGGAGCGCAGAACTTCTGGTCGAAGAGCAAGGTCGACCAGAACCTCCGGCCCACCAGCGGGGCGGCCGTGGTCGAGGGCGTGTTCGACCGCAGGTCGGTGATGCTCTACCGGTTCCCGCCTCTCTTCTACCGGACCCCGAACAGCGGCTGCGCTCCGGACGGCAACGGCCAGGATCTCTCGCCCGGCGACATCGAGGGGCTGCGAACGCTCTATCCGGGCGACCCGAACGCCGCGGACGCCGTGCTGAAGGACAAGCAGGCGACGCTGGCCGGCCTGGAGGCCGTCGCGGCGCAGGCCGAGGCGTCGGAGGCCGCGCCGGCGGCCGACTTCGCGCTCGAGGGTCTCGCCGTCGCCCCGGCCGCCGACGCCACGTTGCTCCGGGAGGTGCTCCAGTCGCTCCAGCGGCAGCTTCGGGACCTGTGAACACCCCCTGAGCTCCGCCGGTTGTTGGAGCGGAGCTCCAGGACGTTCCCGGAGCGGCGGGAGATGCCGTAGCAACGCCTGAGGATAAGGGAGCGAGCGCTGAGGATCTATCCTCAGGCGTTCCGGATAGATCCTCACGGCTTCAGATAGTCCTCAACGCTTCCGGATCTATCCTCAGGCATTACAACATCCTCAGCGCTTCCGGATACATCCTCAGGCGTTCCGGATAGATCCTCGGCGCTTCCGGATACATCCTCAGCGCTTCCGGCGATATCCTCAGCGCTTCCGGCGATATCCTCAGGCTCTGATACGACATCCTCGGGCCCCGGAGGAGCATCCTCAGGCCTTCCGGTGACCTCCTCAGAGGACGTGGAAACGTTTTCCGCCGCTCCGGCGATATCCCGGGGTGCCGCCGGAGCATCCGCGGTCCGAAAATCTACCGCCGCCGTCCGAAAATGGACCACCTTCCGCTCCCGCGGGGCGCGCCGCCAAGCCCGAAGCGGGCGCCGCCGTCCGAAAAGCGACCGCCGCCGTCCGAAAACCTGCCCGTTGGTCCGAAAACAGACCGCCGCCGGCCCTGCGGCGCTCGCCGCCAAGCCCGCGGCGACCGCCGCGGTCCGAAAGGCGTACGCCGCGGTCCGAAAGGCGACCGCCAGCCGTCCGAAAGGTGACCACCGCCAGCCCCGCGGCGCCTGCCGCCGAGCCCGCGGGGATCGCCGCCGTCCGAAAGGCGTGCGCCGCGGTCCGAAAGGCGACCGCCGCCGTCCGAAAGGCGTCCACCGCCAGCCCCGCGGCGCCTGCCGCCGGTCTCGCGGCGACCCTTCCCGTCCGCGCGGGACTCAAACCGCCCGGATTACCAGCTTCCCCGAGCGCACCTCGACTTCGACTCCCCGCCCCATCTCGAACCCGGCCGCCAGCAGCCACCTCCCGGAGAGCCGCAAGTAGGGCGCCGCCCCCGCCGGCTGCCACCGCGCCGACACCGTCCCGGCCCTCCGCCCCGCCGCCCGCGCCCGCCGGCGGCGCTCTCTCAGCTCCTCCCCCCGCGCCTCCTCGTGGAGCGCAGCGGTCTCCGCCGCCCGCTCGTGGAGCTCGAGCAGCCGGTGGTCCTCGGCGGAAAACGGATCGGGGTAAGGGATGTAGGGGCCGGAAAAGGGGCCGGCCTGGGCCGACAGACGGCGGTTGCTACACTTCGTGTCACGGCTGGACATGGAGCTAGACCCTCCTGTCTGGTCGAGGGCGCGGCAGAGCTGCAACTCTGTCGTGCCCGCTTTCACCTCTCGGCCCGAGACTCGGCTCCGGCTTTACGCGCTCTGCGATTCTCCCCTACGCCGAACTTACGCTATCAGCTGCTTCCCGCTCCAGTCAACGGAAAACTGCGGCATCGAAACCGGCCGGCCGGGGCACCCGGCAATCGCCGGGCCGAGGCGTCGTCCCCCGCGACGCTCGGAAGCCCACGGCCCAGGTCTAAGCCTTGGCCCGGGCCACGACGAACCGCGAACATCGCGCTAGGGCGTCGCATTTGCGTTTGAACTCCTTCGCTGTTATCATCTCGTAGCTTATAGGGAGGAAGGCATCTGTTGGGTCTGCACCGGTTTGCCGAACAGGACCATATGCGGACAGTCGAAGGATCTCCGCGTGCTGCGTGCGAGAGTCATCCATTCCGTAGAAGCAGCGGCTGGGCGGAGCAATTGAGCTCTGCCAACATAAGGAGGTGTTTATGAGAACTAAGACTCCCTACGCACTCTGCAGGATTGGAATCCTGGGAGTCCTTTTCATAGCGGCAATGCTGATTCCGCCCAGACCGGCTGCAAGCTGCGTGGACGACCAAGAGTGTGCTAATAACTGCTGGCTCGCTTGCCAGCAACCGCCGGTTAACCCTTACAATTGGGAAGCATATAACCAGTGCATGGGCGCGTGCCTTCCCAGTTGTTCAACTGGCTGCCCATAACTACCACGGCGCAGGGATCCGACGCGCCAGAGCGGCGCAAGTGCCCCCGACGTGCCTGGATTGCCGGGCCTTTCCGCCGGGCAGGGTCGAGCGGACGGGACCGCGCGGTTGGGATGCCCGCTCGTTCGGAGTCGATGCCTACCACGCCGCCGCCCCGGCCTTATCCCGGGGTGCCGCCGGAGGATCTTGGGGGCTTCAGGAGGGTTCGAGAGGCTTCGTAGGGTCCGGCCCGGTCGTCGCCGGCTTCGCCGCGCGCTGGGTCCGCCACTTGAGGAGCCAAGGCGCTAAAGCAATGGCCGCGAAGAGGAGCAGGCGCTCGAGCCCCGCCCCCTCCCCCCGCTCCGCCCAGCCCTCCAGGAGGCCGCGCACGGCGGGCCAGGCCCAGAGGGCGATCAGGACCGGCAGGCCGGTCTTCGCGAGCTTGCCCACCCACTGGCGGCCGGGGTGGATCGGCTCGTTCTTGGGCTGGACGGGTTCGCTCATGGCGCCGGGGTTCAGCCGGTGCGCATGAAGTGCCAGCGGAGGTCGCCTTCCAGGGGGCGGAAGACCTCCGGGTGGATCTGCGGGCGCGAAGCGGCGGAGGAGGGCCGAGAGGTGCTCGCCGCGGGCGGCCAGCTCGATGGCGTCGGCGGCGTCGCTGCCGGCCTTGCTGATGTAGGTCTGCCAGACCGCCTGGCGGATCGAGATCGAGCCCATCGAGACGTTGGGCAGCCGCGCCACGCCCTTCTTGAGGACCGCGATCTTCTCCTTGAGGCTCCGCTCGTCGTCCATCGGCTCGCGCTGCCAGGGGGTGTAGGGCTTCGGCACCAGCACGTTGACGCCCGAGGTGGACGTGGCCGATGACGCCGGTCTTCGCCGCCTCCTCGAGCATGACGGCGCGGCGCGGGCGGCGAGCTCGAGGATGCCCTGGACGTCCTCCATCGTCTCGTCGGGCAGGCCGATGATGAAGTAGAGCTTGAGCTGGGTGAAGCCGTGGCGGAAGATCAGCCGGACCTTCTCGAGCAGGAAGGCGTTGGGGATCGGCTTGCCCATCTTGACCCGCAGCTCGTCGGTGCCGGTCTCGGGCGCCAGGGTGATCGAGCGGTCGCCCGAGGCGTGGAGCGCGTCGAGCACGCCCTCGGTCACCGCCGGGATGCGGATCGAGGAGACCGAGGTGCGGAAGCCGAGCCCGTTCGCCTCGCGCAGGATCTTCTCGATGTCCGGGTGGTCGCCGACGGCGGTGGCGACGAAGCCGAGCTGGTCGGTGACCGGGCGCGCGCGGTCGAGCGAGCCGAGGATGTACTCGGTCGGGTGCCAGCGGAACTGGCCCATGCCGAAGGTGGCCCAGCAGTACCGGCACTTCTCGGGGCAGCCGCGCGACATCTCGATCAGGAACTTCTCGGCGAACTCGGTGCGCGGGGTGACGATGGCGGTCGTCGGCAGGTGGCCGGGCGCGTGCATCTGCTCCTCGGTGAGCTCCAGCTTGTCGCAGCTTGGGCGAGGCCGTCGCCGTCCTCCTCGGGGCGGTGGAGGGCGGGGACGTAGAAGCCGGGGTGCGCCGCGAGCCGCTCGATGACCGCTTCGCGGTCGTCCTCCTCTTCGAGGGCGGCGAGCAGCGCCGGCAGGACGTTCTCGGCCGCGCCGAGGGCGAAGACGTCGACGAACTCCGCCATCGGCAGCGGGTTGATCGACGGCGCAGGAGCCGCCCATGACGATCAGCGGGTCCCACGGGCGCCGCGCCTCGCGCCGCAGCGGGATGCGCGCCCGGTCGAGCATCTGGAGGAGGTTGACGTAGTCCTCCTCGAAGGAGACCGAGAAGGCGACGCAGCCGAACTCGTCGAGCGGGCGCCCGCTCTCGACCGAGAGCGGCATGCCGGCGCCGTCGGTGAAGAAGCGCTCGCACGACCAGTCCGGCCGCCGGTGGACCAGCTCGTAGACGCGCTGGAAGCCCAGGCTCGACATGCCGACGTGGTAGGTGTTCGCGTAGGCGAGGGCCAGCCGGTACCGCCCGTGGGGCGGAACGGCTCGACCGGGCGCTCGTCGGCGCGGCGGGAGGACCAGTCGTGGGGCGCGGGCTTCTTCATCGCAAACCCTGATTGTACGCCGGGGCGGCCCGGCACGGGCGAGGGGCGGAGGGTGCCGGCGACTTCGAGGGTGACGTCGACCGTCTTGGCCACCCGGAACACGAGGAAGCTCGGGTCGTCGAGCCCCCATTCGACGTAGGGGATGGTGAGGTGGCCGCGGGCGGTCACGCGGTCGTTTTCGGTCCGCACCTCCGCCGGGAAGGTGACGGGGTGGGTGGCGCCGTGGATGTCCAGCGTGCCGTGGACCTGGAGGTCGCTCCGGCCGATGGCGTTGTAGGCGCCGGTCATCCGCTCGACGGTGAAGACCGCCTGCGGGTAGCGGCCGGTTTCCAGGATCTTCTCGTGCATCTTCTCGTCGCGCCGCTCGTTGCCGGTCGTGGCGCTGGTCAGGTCGACGACCACCCGGCCGTCGGCGGCGCGGGTCGCCGGGTCGTACTGGAGGCGCCCCTCTTCGATCTCCATCGTCCCGTGCACCTCGTGCAGGGTGGCGCCGAAGCGAAGAGGATGCGGCTCTTCTGGGATCGAGCTCGAAGGTGAGGCCGCGCGCGGCGGGGAGGAGGGCGAGGGCGAGGCCCGCCGCGACGGAGAGGGTGCGCTGGCGCCTGGTCATGGACGGTAAGTGCGGATTCGGCCCCGCGCGGTTCTCCCGGCCTCCGGTCAGCCGCCCGCCAGGCGAGAGAGCGCAGCGCCCCGTCGGCCCCGAGGGCGCGCGGCGGCAGGGTGCGGGCGTGGATGCCGAGCAGGCGGCGAGAAGAGCGCGGGCTCGGCGGCGAGGGCGCGGATCGCCCGGGCGCGCAGCCGGGGGCGCCGCTCCAGGGCGAGCACCAGGCGGGTCATGGCGTTGGGCAGCCGGTCGATGCGGCGGTGGGCCGCGGCGTAGCGCGCCGAGGTCGCCCGCGGCAGGGCCTCGACCAGCGCCGCGGACTGGTGGAGCGCCACGGCGAGCCCCTCGCCGGTGATGGCGTCGAGGTAGCCGGCGGCGTCGCCGACCAGGGCCACGTTGCCCGCGGCGACGCGCCCGGACCCGCTGGTGCGAGCGGCCCGGCGCCGCGGTCGCGCGAGGCGTCGGGCGCGCCGGCGAGCCGCGCGGCGAGCGCCGGGAAGCGCGCCAGGAGGTCGTCGAAGCCGGCCGTCGCGCCGCTCCAGAGCATGGCGACGCCGACCAGGTCCGGCGGCGACCGGCGTGACGTAGGCCTCGCAGCCCGGCCCCCAGTAGACCTCGACGAAGTCGCTCCAGGGCGCGATGCGCGAAGTGGCGGCGGACGCCGAAGCGGCGGCGCGGCGCCGGCGGCGCCGTCGAGCCCGGCCCAGCGGCGGACCCGCGAGAGCAGGCCGTCGGCGCCGACGATCCAGCGCGCCGCGGAGCGGCCCCCGGTCGGTCTCGACGCCGTCCGGGCCGCAGGCCGCGCACGCGTCGTACTCCCCAGCGAGCGCGACGCCGGCCTCCTCGGCCCGGCGGACGAGCGCGGCGTGGAGGGCGAGCCGCCGGACGCCGAGGCCGCCGCCGCGCGGGAAGTCGCCCTCGGCGACGAGCGGCGCCGTCGAGGTAGCGGATGCCGCGGAAGGGGAGGCCGGCGCCGGCGGCGAGCTCGACGCCGAGCTCGGCGCAGGTGGGCGGCGGCGTCGGGCATCAGCCCCTCGCCGCAGGCCTTGTCGATCGGCGGCCGGGCGCGGTCGAGGACGCGGACGCGAGAGGCCGGCGCGGCGCGCGTCGATGGCGGTGGCGAGACCGGCCGGGCCGCCGCCGACGACCAGGACGTCCAGGACGCCGGCCGGAGCGTCACTCCGAGTCGCCTCCGCGCCTCCGCGCAGCCGCGCGTAGGCGAGCGCCGAGCGCGCCATGGCCGTCGGCCAGGCGCAGCGGCGTCACCGGCTCCGGCGGCGCCAGCTCGCCGGCCAGCCAGAGCCGCAGCGCCTCGGCGCGGCGGAGCTTGCCGGACGAGGTGCGCGGCAGCGTCCCCGGCGGCAGCACGACGACCTCGTCGACGGCGAGGCCGGTGGCGCCGCAGCACGGCCGCGCGGCAGGCCTCGGGCAGCGCCGCGAGCTCCTCGGCGGCCGGCGCCCGCGCCGGCGCTCGACGAAGAGCACCAGCGCCTCGCCGTGGCGCGTCCTCCGGCAGCCAGCTCGCCGCCACCGCGCAGCCGGTGCGCACGCCCGGGACGCCGTCGACGCGCGCGCTCGATCTCCTCCGGCGCGTAGTTGCGGCCGCGCAGGATGACGACGTCCTTGGCGCGGCCGGTCAGGTACAGCTCGCCGTCGGCGAGGAAGCCGAGGTCGCCGGTGTCGAGCCAGCCGTCGCGCAGGGCGCGCGGCGGTGGCCTCGGGGTCGTCGAGGTAGCCCTCCATGAGCGACGGCCCCGGCGATCCAGACGCCGTCCGACCCGGCGCTCGGGCAGCGTCGCGGCCGGCCTCGTCGCGGATCGCGCAGGCGGAAGCCGGGCACCGGCCGGCCGACCGAGACGATCTCGCGCCCCTCGGCGTCGTCCACGCGCCCGCCCCTCGCGCGCCAGCGCCTCGCGCTCGAACCGCCGGCTCGCGAACGGCCGGTCGAGCGCGGAGAAGGTGACGGCGAGCGCCGCCTCGGAGAGGCCGTAGACCGGGGTCAGCGCCTCGGGCCGGAAGCCCCAGCGGGCGAAGCGCTCGGCGAAGGCGCGCAGCACCGGCGGCGCCACCGGCTCGGCGCCGTTGAGGGCGAGGCCGCCAGGACGAGAGGTCGACGCCCTCCATCTCGGCGTCGCGGATGCGCGTCGCGCAGAGGGCGTAGGCGAAGTTCGGGGCCGGCGAGATCGTGCGCGCGGTAGCGCGAGAGGGCGCGCAGCCAGAGGGCCGGGCGGGCGACGAACGTGCTCGGGGCCGATCAGGGTGAGGCTGGCGTCGCGGGCGAGGGCCGGGAAGACGCAGCCGATGAGCCCCATGTCGTGGTAGAGCGGCAGCCAGCGAGACGCCGCTGTCGCGCAGCTCTCGGAGTGTCGCCGCCAGGAAGCTGTTCAGGCTGCGCACCTGGGCGACGACGGCGCGGTGGCGAGAGCGCGACCGGCTTGGGCTCGACCGTGGTGCCGGAGGAGAACTGGACGAGCGCCAGGTCGCTCGGCGCGACCGGCGGCGGCTCGGCGCGCTCGCGCCGGCAGCTCGCCGAGCGTGCGGCAGCCGAGGCGCGGGCGGGCGCGCGGCGACGACCTCGCCGAGCACGCGCCTTGACCCGGCGGTCGGCGAGCACCAGCCGGGCGCCGGCCACCTCCAGCATGCGCGCGGTGCGCTCGAGGTACTCGTCGAGCCGGCCCGAGCCGCACCGGCGGGTAGAGCGGCACCGGCACCGCGCCGGCGAGCGAGCGCGCCGAAGAAGGCGTCGAAGAACTCGGGGCCGGTGGGGAAGACGAGCGCCACCCGGTCGCCCGGCGCCGACGCCGAGCGCGCTGCAGGCCGCCGCGCGACCGCCAGCGCCCGCTCGCGCACCTCGGCCCAGCCGACCCAGGTCGCCCGCTCGTCGCGGTCGAGGAAGCGGAGGCCGCCGTCCGGGCGGCGCCCGCCGCGCGCGAGGAGGTCGAGGAGGGTGGCGGCGGGCGGCGAATCGCTCACGGGGCAGGTCAACCGGCTTGCAGCTTCACGGCCACGAGGGCGACCAGGTCGCCGACGGTCTCGATGGCGCAGCTCGTCCTCCTCGTCCAGGATGACGCGGAAACGGTTCTCCACCTCGGCCGCCAGGGTCAGCAGGCGGATCGAGTCGAGCCGGAGGTCCTCGACCAGGCGCATCGCCGGCGTCAGCGCGCCCTGCCAGCCGAGGTGGCGCCGCGCCACCTCGGCGATCCCGTCCAGGATCGGCGGCGCGGGTCATCGCGTCCGGCGGGCGGCGCGCCCGGCACGAGGCGCGGGCGGCCGGCGAAGCGCGCGGCGTAGTCGGAGGCGCCGGCGAGCGCCCGCTCCTCGGCGCGGATGCGCACGCGGAGGATCGCGGCGTTCGGCACGGCGGCGAGGCCAGGGCGGTGAGCCAGGCGGTGTGGACGAGCGGCAGCGCGGCGAGCTCCAGGACGACCGCCAGGTAGTTGGGGTGGCGGAGGAAGCGGTAGGGCCCGCCGGTGACCGGCGGCGCCTCCGGCAGGACGAGGATGCGCGTCGTCCAGCGCTCGCCGAGCGTGGCGATCACCCACCAGCGCAGCGCCGTCGCGAGCGCGAAGAGCGCGAGCATCGGGAAGGCGAGCCAGGGCAGGAAGGGCCGGTCGAGGAGCCAGACCTCCAGCCGGCGCGGCGACGAGCAAGCGCGGCGTGGAGACGCCACCATCCACGGGTAGTGCCCGGCGCCGGTCTCGACGGCGCCGTTCGCCAGCAGCCGCCGGCGGTGGCGCTCGGCGATCACGCAGCTCGACGCCGCGCCCGAGCGCCGCGGCGACGACGAGGAGGGTGAAGAGGAGCCGCGTGTCGGCGCCGGCGCTCACCACTGCAGCAGCACCAGCTCGGAGCAGAAGCCGGGGCCCATGGCGGAGATCAGGCCGTAGCTGCCGGGGGGCGGGCGGTGGGAGTCGAGGGTGTCGCGGAGGACGAGGAGGACCGAGGTCGAGGAGAGGTTGCCGACCTCCTGCAGGCTCCGCCAGGTGACGTCGAGCGCGCCTTCGGGGAGCTCCAGCGCCTCGGCCATCGCCTCCAGCACCTTGGGGCCGCCGGGGTGGGAGATCCAGGTGGCGATGTCGCCGCGCGCCAGGCCCTGGTCGGCGAGGAAGGTGTCGACGTCGGCGCGCAGGTGGTCGCGCACGACCTGCGGCACCTCGGCGGAGAGCACGATCTGGAAGCCGCTCTCGGAGATGTCCCAGCCCATGACGCGCTCGGAGTCGGGGTAGAAGATCGAGCGGGTGGCGACGATGCGCGGGCCGTCGGCCGGCCGCTCGTCGCCGCACCACGACGACCGCCGCGGCGCCGTCGCCGAAGAGGCCGGAGGCGATCAGGTTGGGGATCGAGAGGTCCTCCGGCTGCAGGGTGAGCGAGCAGAGCTCGACCGAGAGCAGCACCGCCACCTGGTCCGGGAAGGCGCGGACGTAGTCGGCGGCGCGCGCGATCCCCGCCGCGCCGGCGACGCAGCCGAGGCCGAAGATCGGCATCCGCTTGACGCGCGGCGAGAGCCCCAGGCGGTTGACCAGCCGGGCGTCGATCGAGGGCGTGGCGACGCCGGTCACGGTGACGAAGATGAGGGCGTCGATCGCCTCGGGGTCGAGGCCCGCGCGCGCCGAGCGCGTCGCGCACCGCCGCCTCGCCGACCTCCTGCGCGACGCGGATCCAGGCGTCGTTGGCCTTGCCCCAGGTGGTGAGGCCGGCGTACTCCTCGATCGGCAGCGCCAGGTGGCGGCCGCCGACCAGCACGTTCTTGTGCAGCCGCTCGAGGCGGCCGGGGTTGTAGTGGCGGTCGGCCCAGCGCTGGCGCAGGGCTTCCAGGAGAGTGTCCTGGTCGTAGTAGTGCGGGGGGAGGGCCTTGCCGACGGCGGCGATCTTCAAGCGGGGTCCACGCGCCGCCCGCGGCCGGCGAGCGGGGCGCCAGCGTAGCACGCCGCGGCTTGCGCTAGACTTCCTCGCGCTCTTGCCGAAACGCGCGCCGGCGCGGCATCCGCGGCCGGCGCGGGCGCCGTATAGAGCCGCAAGGCATGTCTTCGATCGCAGGCACTCCGACGCTGCTGGTCTTCACGCTCGGCGCTCCGGCGGAGCGCGCCCGCCGGCCGCTCCTGCCGCGGCGGCTGGCGGCGCTCGAGGTCGGCATGCGCCGCGCCTGCGCCGAGGCGGCGCTCGCCGCCGGCCGCGCCGCGGGGCTGGCGACCGCGGTCTGCTCGCCGGCGCCGCTCGGCCTCGACGCCGACCGCGAGCTGCCGCAGCGGCAGGGCCCGTTCGGCGCGCGGCTGGAGGCGGCGATGGCCGAGGCCTTCGCCGGCGGCGCGGCGCCGCTCGTCGTCGTCGGCGCCGACACCCCGGGGCTCGCCGCGGCGCACGTCGAGCGCGCGCTGGCGCTCCTCGCCGTCCGGCCCGACGCCGTCGTCGTCGGCCCGAGCCCGGACGGCGGGCTCTACCTCCTCGCGGCGGCCGGCCCGATCTCCGACCTTGCCGCGGTCCGCTGGTGCCGCGCCGACGCGCTGGCGAGCCTCCTCGCCGCGCTGCGCGCCGCCGGGCGGCCGGTCGAGCTGCTGCCGCCGCTCGCCGACCTCGACGATCCGGCCGACCTCGCCGGCTGGCTGGGCGACGGCGGGGCCGACGCGGGCGGCGAGCGCCTGGCGCTCTGGCGCGCGCTCCTCGCCCGCACGCTCGCCGCGCTGGCGCGCCCGGCGCGGCCCCGACGGCTGGACCTGCCGGCCTTCGCCGCCTCCTCGCCACTCCCCGCCCGCGCGCCGCCGCCGCTCCTGCCCTTCTGATCCCGTCCCCGCGGCCCGCGCGCCGCACGCCGAGTTTGACGACCTCGGTGTCGTGCATCGAGGCCGCCGTCGTCTGGATCGAACGCCGTGACCGACTTGTCCGCAAGCTCTCCGACCGACCGCCCCGTGCCGCGGGTCGAGCTGCGCGCGCTCGACACCCTCTGGTTCCAGGTCGGCGGCACGGTCTGCAACCTGGCCTGCACCCACTGCTTCATCTCCTGCTCGCCGACCAACCACACGCACGAGCTCATGACGCTGGCGCAGGTCGAGGGCTACCTCGCCGAGGCCGCGGCGCTCGGCGTGCGCGAGTACTACTTCACCGGCGGCGAGCCGTTCCTGAACCCGGAGATGGAGGCGATCCTCGAAGCGACGCTGCGCGTCGGGCCGGCGAGCGTGCTGACCAACGGCCTCCTCCTCGACCCGCGCCGCTGCGCCCGCCTGGCGGCGCTCGCCGACGCCACGCCCTACTCGCTCGACCTGCGCGTCTCGCTCGACGGCTACGACGCCGCGACGAACGACCCGATCCGCGGCGCCGGCACCTTCGAACGCATCCTGGAGGGCGTCCGCAACCTGCACGCGGCCGGGCTCAACCCGGTCATCACCGTCACCGAGGTCTGCCGCGACGCCGCGACCGTCGAAGGGAAGGCGCGCTTCTTCGCGCTGCTGCGCGACCTGGGCATCGCGAAGCCGCGCCTCAAGGTCCTGCCGGTCTTCCAGATCGGCGCCGAGGCCGAGCGCGGCGGCGCCTACGCGAGCTGGCAGCGGCTGTCGGAGGGCGACGCCCCGGACGGGAGCTGGGACCACCTGCAGTGCAGCGGCTGCCGCATGGCGACCGACCAGGGGGTGTGGGTCTGCCCGATCCTGGTCAACGAGCCGTCGGGCCAGGATGGGCGAGACGCTCGCCGACACCCTCGGCCCCTTCCCGCTCGCCCACTCCGCCTGCTGGACCTGCCACGTCTACGGCGTGAGCTGCCGGACCTGACGATGGGGCTTACCACGCACCGCGGCCTGGCGACGTGGGGCGAGCGGCTGGTGCCGCTCGGCGACTTCCGTGCCGCGGCGGCGCGGGCCGGCCGCGCGCTGCCGGAACCGGAGCGTGCCGCAGCCGCCGCCGCCTACGGCGCGCCGTTCGCCGATCCCACGCCCGTCGAGGGGCCGTTCGCGAAGATCGCCGTCTGCGGCGGCGTCTACAGCAACCACCACGCCCTGGCGGCGCTCCTCGCCGACGCCGCGCGGCGCGGCGCCGAGGCGGTCTACTGCCTCGGCGACCTCGGCGGCTTCGGCCCGTCCCCTGAAAAGGTCTGGCCGCTCCTCGAGCGCGGCGGCGTGCGCGCCATCCAGGGCAACTACGAGGAGTCGCTCGCTGCCGGCCGCGAGGACTGCAACTGCGGCTACACCGACCCGCGCGACAACCACTTCGCCGAGCTCTCCTACCACTACACCGAGCGGCACTGCACGCCGGCCTTCAAGGCGTGGATGGGGACGCTGCCGAAGCGGCGGCGGGTGCGGGTCGGCGGGCGCGAGCTGCTCCTGGTCCACGGCTCGCCGCGGCGGGTCAACGAGTTCCTCTTCGCCTCGACCGCGCCGGTGCCGTTCCTGGAGCTGCTGGCGGCGCAGAACCGCTGCGACGCCGTCCTCTGCACCCACACCGGCCTGCACTGGCACCGCCGCCTCCCCTCCGGCCGCGAGGTCGTCAACGTCGGCGCCCTCGGCCGGCCCGCCAACGACGGGCGGACGGAGGTCTGGTACGCGCTGGTCGCGGCGGGCGCGGGCGAGGCGGCGCTCGACGTCGAGCTCGTGCCGCTGCCCTACGACCACGAAGCGCTCGCCGCCGAGATGCGCGCCGAGCGGCTGCCGGAGGAGTTCGTCGAGACCGTCCTCTCCGGCTGGTGGACCACCTGCCTCGAGATCCTGCCGGCGCGCGAGCGCGCGACGTCGAAGTTCTGAACCGACGAGGAGACGACGATGAGCACGACCCCCGCAGCCAAGCCGCACATCGCGATCCTGGGCGCCGGCCCGATCGGCCTCGAGGCGGCGCTCGCCGCCGCCGAGGCGGGCCACCCCTTCACCCTCTACGAGGCGGCGGCGGAGCCGGGCGGTCACGTCCGCGCCTGGGGGCACGTCCGCCTCTTCACCCCCTGGTCGCTCAACGTCTCGCCGCGCATGCGCGCCGCGCTCGCGGCCGCCGGCTACGAGGCGCCCGAAGGCGACGACTGCCCGACCGGCCGGGAGCTGGCCGAGCGCCTCCTCGCGCCGCTGGCCTGCCTGCCGGCGGTGGCGCCGCGCCTGCGGCTCGGCACGCGCGTCCTCGCCGTCGGCCGCGAAGGGCTCTTGAAGCACGAGGAGATCGCCAACGCGACGCGCGGCGCTACCCCCTTCCGGCTGCTCCTCGCCGGCCGCGACGGGCGGGAGTGGGTGGAGCACGCGGACCTGGTGATCGACGCCACCGGCACCTACGGCCAGCCCAACAGCCTGGGGGACGGCGGCATCCCGGCGCCGGGGGAGCGCGGCCTCGCCGGGGCCGTCTACCGCGCCATCCCCGACCTGGCGCGCGAGGCGGGGGAGTGGGCGGGGAAGACGGTGCTCCTCGCCGGCTCCGGGCACTCGGCGCAGACCGCGGCGCGCGACCTGGCGGAGCTGGCGCGCGAGGCGCCGGGGACGCGGATCGTCTGGGCGCTGCGGCGGCCGGAGCCGGCCTGGGGGAGCCCCGAAGGCGACCCGCTGCCCGAGCGCGCCGCGCTGGCGGCGGCGGCGGCCGAGCTGGCGGCCGGCGCCTCGCCGGCGCTCCTGGCGCGGCGCGGCGTGGCGGTCGAGGAGCTGGCGCCGGCGGCCGAAGGGCGGGTGCTCGTGCGGCTGCGCAACGGCGGCGGCGAGAGCGTCGTCGTGGACCGCGTCCTGTCGCTCACCGGCTCGGTCGGCGACCACTCCCTCTACCGCCAGCTCCAGGTGCACGAGTGCTACGCCACCGCCGCGCCGATGAAGCTCTCGGCCGCCCTCCTCGGCGCCGCCGCCGGCGACTGCCTCGCCCAGACCAGCCACGGCGTCGAGGTGCTGACCAACCCCGAGCCCGGCTTCTTCATCCTCGGCGCCAAGAGCTACGGCCGCAACAACACGTTCCTGATGCGGGTCGGCTGGGAGCAGGTGGCGGAGGTCTTCGGCCTGCTGTCGGCTTAGACTGCGCGGCGCATGAAGTACCGCCCCGCGCCCGAGCTCCCGCCCGGCGAGCCCGCGCGCGCGGGGGTGCTGATCGCCAACCTCGGCACCCCCGATGCGCCGACGCCCAAGGCGCTGCGCCGCTACCTGCGGCAGTTCCTGCTCGACCCGCGGGTCATCGAGCTGCCGCGGCCGCTCTGGTGGACGATCCTCCACCTCGCGGTCCTCCCTTTCCGGCCGCGCAAGTCGGCGGCGCTCTACCGCAAGGTCTGGACGCCCGAGGGGTCGCCGCTCCTGGTCATCAGCCGGCGGCAGCAGGCGGCGCTGGCGGAGGAGCTGGCGCGCTTGGCCGGCGGGCCCGTGCCGGTCGCCCTCGGCATGCGCTACGGCAACCCGTCGCTGCCGGCGGCGCTACGCGAGCTGGCCGAGCAGGGGTGCGTGCGGATCGTGCTGCTGCCCCTCTACCCGCAGTACTCGGCGGTGACGACCGGCTCCACCTTCGACGCGGCCGCCGAGGAGCTGGCCCGCTGGCGCTGGGTGCCGGAGCTGCGCACCGTGCACCACTACTTCGACCGGCCGGCCTACGTGGAGGCGCTGGCGGCCTCGGTGCGCGAGGCCTGGCGGCGCGAGCCGCCGGGCGAGCGGCTGCTCTTCTCGTTCCACGGCATCCCGCAGCGCTACGCCGACGCCGGCGACCCCTACCCGCGCCACTGCCGGGAGACGGCGCGCCTCGCCGCCGAGCGGCTGGGGCTGCCGCGCGAGCGCTGGGTGGTCTCCTTCCAGTCGCTCTTCGGCAAGGAGGAGTGGCTCCGGCCCTACACCGACCAGACGATCCGCCAGCTCGCCGCCGACGGCGTGCGCCGCCTCGACGTCGTCTGCCCGGGCTTCTCGGCCGACTGCCTGGAGACGATCGAGGAGATCGACGAGGAGAACCGCGAGGTGTTCCTCGCCGCCGGCGGCGAGAGCTACCGCTACGTCCCGGCGCTCAACGACCGCCCCGACCACGTCCGCGCCCTGGCCGAGCTGGCGCTCGAGAGCCTCCACGGCTGGGTCGCGCCGGCCGCCGCGCCGGTGCCGGCCGCGGCGCCCGCGCTCTGGTAGATTCCAGCTTCGCTCGAAAGGAGAAAACCCGATGCGTCTGACCCACTCGCGCGCCGCCGCCTACTTCACCGCGCTCGCCGCGCTCACCGTCCTGCTGCCGGCCGCCCCCGCGGCGGCGCAGCAGCCGCAGGTCCAGTTCCCGCGCCTGTCGCCCAACGCTACCGTCACCCAGGTGATCGGCGTCACCGAGGTCACCCTCCGCTACAGCCGTCCCGGCGTCAAGGGGCGGAAGATCTGGGGCGAGCTGGTGCCCTACGGCGAGGTCTGGCGCTCCGGCGCCAACGAGAACACCACGATCAGCTTCTCGACCCCCGTGAAGGTCGAGGGCACCGAGCTGCCGGCCGGCACCTACGGCCTCCAGACCATCCCGACGGAAGGGGACTGGACGCTGATCCTCTCCAAGGACGCCGACGCCTGGGGCGCCTTCGAATACAAGCCGGAGAACGACGCCCTGCGCGCCACCGTCAAGCCGCGGCCGTCGGAGCACCCGCACGAGCGGCTGCAGTTCAGCTTCGAAGACCTGACCGACACCTCGGCCAACGTGGTGCTCGCCTGGGAAAAGATCGAGGTGCCGTTCAAGCTCGAGATCGACACGCCGAAGCTGGTGCTCGCCAAGGCCAACGAGACGCTGCGCTGGCAGACCCCCTACCAGGCGGCCAACTACTGCCTCGACAACAACACCTGCCTCGACGAGGCGGAGCGCTGGCTGGCGGCCTCGCTGGCCATGGGCGAGAGCTTCTGGAACCACCGCGCGATGGCGCGCCTGCGCGAGAAGAAGAACGACACGGCGGGGGCGATCGCCCACGCCGAGAAGGCGCTCGCCGCCGCCAAGGCCGCGACCAACCCGCCGCCGGCCAACATCGTGGCGGAGCTCGAGACCTCGCTGGCGGGCTGGAAGGGGAAGTCGTAGGAAGAGGGAAGGAAACGGCTACCTTTCCTGCATTGACCCCATCTCCCTCACCCCTGGCCCCTCTCCCACATGGGAGAGGGGGGCGCCGGCGAGCCAGGGGGCCAGCTCCCCCACCCGCTCCAGGCAGGCGAGCGGCGCCAGGCGCTCCAGCTCGGCGCGCGGCTGGGTGCCGCTCGCCACCCCTACCGCCGCCACGCCGGCGCTGCGCGCCATCTGGAGGTCGTGCGTGGTGTCGCCGACCATCAGCGTCTCCTCCTGGCGCGTTCCCAGCTCCTCGAGCAGGTCCCAGAGCATCTGCGGATGCGGCTTCGACGGCGCCTCGTCGGCGGTGCGCGTGGCGTGGAAGCGGCTCGCGAGCCCGCTCTGCTCGAGCGCGTGCTCGAGGCCGCGCCGGCTCTTGCCGGTGGCGACGGCGAGGAGGTGCCCCGCCTCCGCCAGGCCGTCGAGCAGCTCGCGCACTTCGGGGAAGAGGAGCGGCAGGTCGCGGTAGGTGCCGTGCCAATGCATGCGGTAGGCGGCGACGATGCGCTCGTAGAGGGCGTCGTCGCAGCCCGGCTGCAGGCGCTCGATCGTCTCGCGCAGCCCGAGCCCGACGGTCGAGCGGATGACTCCCTCGCCCGGCAGCGGCAGGCCGAGGCCGCAGATCGTGGCCTGCGCGCAGGCGACGATCGTCCCCACCGAGTCCATGAGCGTGCCGTCCCAGTCGAAGACGAGGAGGCGGTAGCGGGGGTCGGCGCGGCGCGGCGTTCGGCTGGCGGGGCTCACGCCAGAGGAGTGTAGACGACCTCGCCCACCGCCGACTGGCCCTCGCCGAGCGCCTCGCCGGCGCGACGCGGCGTCGCCACCCGGCGCTCCACCCAGCTCCCCGGCGGCAGCTCGACGCCGTAGCCGACGATCGCCTCGCGCAGGACGCAGCCCTCGCCTACTCGTGCGCCGGGCAGGAGGAGCGAGCGCTCGATCTGCGCCCCGGGCCCGACCGCGGCGAGCGCCTCAACCGCCGCGTCGCGCAGCCGCGCCCCCGCGCCCAGGCTCGCCTCCGGCGCTACCCAGGAGCGCGGCAGCGGGCGCGGCCAACGGCCGCGCACCGTCTCGAGGACACCCTCGAGGTAGCGCCGCGGCGTCCCCAGGTCGTGCCAGGGGCGCGCGGTGAGGAGCGTCGCGATCGGGCGGCCTTCGGCCAGCATCGGCTGGTAGAGGTCGGCGACGATGTCGGAGTGCCGCGCCTCGACGCCGGCGACCAGCGACGGCGCGAAGATGTGGGCGCCGGCGAAGACGTGGTGCGCGGCCGCCTCGCCGGCCACGGGGCCCCCAGCGCGGAAGGAGACGACACGCCCCTCGCCGTCGATCCCGACGCCGCCGCCGAAGCGCGCCGGGTCGGCGCGGCGGGTCAAGAGCAATGTCGAGTCGGCGCCGCTGGCGCGGTGGTGGCGCAGGAGCTTTCTGAGCGGCCAGCGGCAGAGGCTGTCGCCGTTGATCAGCAGGGCCAGGTCGGCCGGGCGGAGGAAGTCGCGCAGCGGCGCCAGCGCCCCGAGCGTGCCCAACACCTCCGGCTCCTCGGACCAGGTGATCGGCAGGCCGCGGAAGGAGTCGCCGAACCAGCCGCGGATCGCTCTCGGCAGGTAGTGGAGGTTGATCGCCGCCGCCTCGCAGCCCAGCTCGGCCAGGCGCGCCAGGGTGTGGCCGAGGACCGGCAGCCCCGCCACCGGCAGCAGCGGCTTGGGGACGGACTCGGTGAGAGGGCGCAGGCGCAGGCCCAGGCCGGCCGCCAGCACGACGGCCCGCAACCGGCCCTGCGCGCGCCTCACGACCCCGGCGTCCGGTTGGCCGGGAAGACCATCTCGGGCGGGGCGTCCTTGTGGCTCTTGCGGTGCGCGGCGTAGAGGCGGAGGTAGGAGCGGCGCTCGGCCTTGACCGGGTCGAAGCCGCAGCGGCGGGCCACGGTCTCGGCGCCGTCGCCCTCGAACTCGGCGAAGTCGCCGATCGGAGTGTGGTCGAGGGCGATCATGACGCCGCCGAGCATCCACTCCTCGCGCACCTTCTGGTAGCGGGTGACGGCGCTGTAGCCCAGGCTCTGGAAGAGGGCGAGCGCCTCGTCCGCGCCTTCGACCGCGATCTCGTGCTCGACGCGCACCTTGGTCAGTCCTTCGAGGTGCATCGGCCCCTTGAAGGTCACCCAGTTGCGCTGCCCGACGGTGCGCAGGCGGAGGATCTTCCCCTCCTTCTCGAGCTCGCCGTCGCGGTCGAGGATGAGGTTGTCCTCGAAGGCCCCCGGCCCCACCCGCTCGGCCTCGAGCTCCTCCAGCCGCTCGCGGAGGCGCTCGAGCTCGACGTGCGGGAACTTGAGCTCGCGCTCGACGCCGCCTTTTGACTTCATGGCCTCATCACGCGGCGCCGATCTCTCCGACCTTGTCGAGGAGGCGGGCGACCGAGCGCACCCCGTTGTAGTAGTGGCTGATGTTGAACTTCTCGTTCGGGGAGTGGAGGCCGTCGTCGTGGAGGCCGAAGCCCAGCAGCAGGACCGGCGCCTTCAGCACCTCGGCGAAGGTGGCGACGATCGGGATCGAGCCCCCCTCGCGGATGCGCACCGGGCGCGCGCCCCAGACGTCCTCCATCGCGTCGAGGGCGGCATCGACGAGCGGCCCCTCGGCCTCGACCACCACCGCCTTGGCGCCGTGCAGGTAATCGACCTGGACTGTCACTCCCTTGGGCTTCACCTTCTCGACGTGCTTGCGGAAGAGGTCGGCCACTTTTTCCGGCTGCTGGTCGGGGACCAGCCGCATCGAGACCTTGGCGCCGCCCCACGACGGCAGCACGGTCTTCGCCCCCTTCCCCTCGTAGCCGCCGAAGATGCCGTTGACGTCGCAGGTCGGGCGCGCCCAGGTGCGCTCGCGCGTCGAGTACCCCTCCTCGCCGTGCAGCTCGGGGACGCCCAGCTCGCGCTTGTAGGCCTCCTCGTCGAAGGGGAGCTTGGCGAACTCCTCGCGCTCCCAGTCGGCGAGCGGGCGGACGTCGTCGTAGAAGCCGTCGATCCGGACCTTGCCGGTCTCGATGTCGCGCAGGCTGTCGACGATGCGGCAGAGGGCGTTGAGCGGGTTCTGGACGGCGCCGCCGAAGGTGCCGGAGTGCAGGTCGCGGGCCGGGCCGGTGACCTTGATCTCCATGTAGGTCAGGCCCTTGAGGCCGTAGATCAGCGACGGCTGCCCGGGGCCGTACATCGAGGTGTCGGAGACGACGACGGCGTCGGCCGCGAGCTTCTTGCCGGCGTCCTCGCGGACGAACTTCTCGATTGCCGCGCCCCCCGACTCCTCCTCGCCCTCGACGATGAACTTGACGTTGACCGGCAGGCTCCCGCGCTCGGCCAGGTGCGCCGCCACCCCCTTGACGTGGCAGTAGGACTGCCCCTTGTCGTCGGTGGCGCCGCGGGCGTAGAGCTTGTCGCCGTCGACCGTCGGCTCGAACGGCGGGTGGCGCCAGAGGTCGACCGGGTCGACCGGCTGGACGTCGTAGTGGCCGTAGAAGAGGACGGTGGGTTTCCCCGGCGCGCCGTTCCACTCGGCGTAGACCAGGGGGTTGCCGGCGGTCTCGATCTTCTCGGCCTGGAGGCCGGCGTCGCGGAGCTTCCCGAGCAGCCACTCGCTGCAGCGCAGGACGTCCTTCTTGTACTCGGGGTCGGTCGAGATCGACGGGATGCGGATGTAGTCCTTGAGCTCCTCGAGATAGCCCTCCTTCTCGCGCTCGATCCGCTCCAGGACGTCTCGGGAGTCTTGGCTCATCGGGGGGTCTCCTCCAGGCTCGCGCCGCAGGGGGCGGAGTCTACTACTCGTCGAACTTCTTGCCGGTTTTCTTCCAGTCGGCGAGGAACTTGTCGAGGCCGAGGTCGGTCAGCGGGTGGTTGTAGAGCTGCTCGAGCACCTTGAAGGGGAGGGTGGCGACATCGGCGCCGAGCATCGCCGCCTGCACCACGTGCACCGGGTGGCGCACCGAGGCCACCAGGACCTCGGTCTCGAAGTCGTAGTTCTCGTAGATCGAGACCACTTGTCCGATCAGGTCCATCCCTTCCTGCCCGACGTCGTCCAGCCGGCCGATGAAGGGGGAGATGTAGGCCGCGCCCGCCTTGGCGGCGAGGAGCGCCTGCGCCGCCGAGAAGCAGAGGGTGACGTTGGTGCGGATCCCGAGCTCCCCGAGCGCGCGCACGGCGCGCAGGCCGGCGGGGATGAGCGGCACCTTGACGACCACGTTCTCGGCCAGCGCCGAGAGGCGCTTGCCCTGCTCCATGATCTCGTCGAACTCGGTCGCCAGCACCTCGCCCGAGACCGGGCCGGGCACCAGGCGCGCGATCTCCTGCACCGTGCCGAGGTACGGCTTCCCCTGCTTGGCGATGAGCGTCGGGTTGGTGGTGATGCCGTCCACCATCCCCCACTCCAGCCCCTTCTTGATCTCCTCGACGTCGGCGGTGTCCAGGAAGAACTTCATGCGCGCCTCCTCAGTTGATGGGGCCCTCGGGCTCCGGCATGGGTTCCGAGTCCCCTTCCACGACGTCCTCTTCCTCCCGCTCGGCCAGCTTGGCGGCGGCGACGATGCGGTCCTCCCCGTCGAGGTCCATGAGTTTCACCCCCTGGGTCGAGCGGCCGATCACCCGCACGCCGGCGACGTTCATGCGGATGATCTTGCCCTCCAGGGTGATGAGCATCATGCCGTCGTCGGCGGTGACCTGCTTGGCGCCCACCACCTCGCCGGTCTTCGGCGTCACCCTGAGGTTGATGATCCCCTTGCCGCCGCGCCCCTGGAGGCGGTAGGCGTCGAGCGGCGTGCGCTTGCCGTAGGCGCGCTCGGTGACGGTCATCACCTCGCCCGCCGCCGCCAGCGTCTCCATCGAGACGACGCGATCGCCGGCGCGCAGGGTGATGCCGCGCACGCCGTAGGTGGCGCGCCCCATCGACCGCACGTCGCTCTGCGGGAAGCGCACCGCGAAGCCGCGCGCGGTGGCCAGCAGGACGTCCTCGCTGCCGTCGGTGACGCGCACCGCGAGCAGGCGGTCCCCGTCGTCGATGTTGATGGCGATGATGCCTCCCGAGCGCGGGTTGGCGTAGGCCGACAGCTCGGTCTTCTTGATCGTCCCCTTCTCGGTGGCGAAGACCAGGAAGCGGTCGTCGGGGAAGTCGCGCACGGTGACCGTGGTGGCAACCTTCTCCTCCTTCTCCAGGTTGAGGAGGTTGACGATCGCCTTGCCCTTGGCCGCCGGGCCCATGTGCGGGATCTCGTGCACCTTGAGCCAGTGCACCCGGCCGCTCTCGGTGAAGACCAGGACGTAGCTGTGCGCCGAGGCGACGTAGAGGTGCTCGACGAAGTCGCCGTCCTTGGTCACCATGCCGGTGCGCCCCTTGCCGCCGCGGTGCTGGGCGCGGTAGAGCGACAGCGGCGAGCGCTTGACGTACCCCGAGTTGGTGACGGTGATCACCATGTCCTCGTCGGCGATCATGTCCTCGATGGTGATCTCGTGCGTCTCGGGGATGATCTCGGTGCGGCGGGTGTCGCCGAAGGCGCCCTTGAGCTGGTCGAGCTCGCGCCGGATCTCGTCGAGCACCAGGCGGTCGGAGGCCAGGATGGCGCGCAGCCGCTCGATCGTCTGCACCAGCTCCTTGTACTCCTGCACCACCTTGTCGCGCTCGAGGCCGGTCAGGCGCTGCAGGCGCATGTCGAGGATCGCCACCGCCTGCGGCTCGGAGAGCGCGAAGTCCGCCATCAGCCGCTCGCGCGCCTCGGCCGGCGTCTGGCTGGCGCGGATCGCGGCGATCACCTCGTCGAGCTGGTCGAGGGCCTTGAGGATGCCCTCCAGGATGTGCGCCCGCTCCTCGGCCTTGCGCAGGTCGTAGCGGGTGCGGCGGATGATGACGGTCTTGCGGTGGTCGAGGAAGTGCTGCAGCAGCTCCTTGAGCGTCATCACCCGCGGCTGGTTGTCGACGATCGCCAGCAGGATGATGCCGAAGGTGGTCTGCATCTGGGTGAGCTTGTAGAGCGAGTTGAGGATGACCTCGGGGATCTCGCCGCGCTTGACGTCGAGGACGATGCGGATGCCCTCGCGATCGGACTCGTCGCGCAGGTCGGAGACCCCCTCGATCTTCTTCTCGCGCACCAGCTCGGCGATGTGCTCGAGCAGGCGCTTCTTGTTGACCTGGTAGGGGATCTCGGTGACGACGATGGCCTGGCGGTCGCCGCGCAGCTGGGTCTCGACGTTGGCGCGCGCCCGCACCTGGATGATGCCGCGGCCGGTGGCGTAGGCGGAGCGGATGCCCTCGAGGCCGTGGATGAAGCCGGCGGTCGGGAAGTCGGGACCGGGGACGGCCCGCATCAGCTCCTTGAGGGTGACGTCGGGGTTGTCGATCAGCAGGTGGAGGGCGTCCACCACCTCGCCCAGGTTGTGCGGCGGGATGTTGGTCGCCATGCCGACGGCGATGCCGGCGGCGCCGTTGATCAGCAGGTTCGGGACGCGCGCCGGCAGCACCAGCGGCTCCTCCTCCGAGCCGTCGTAGTTGGGCCCCCAGTCCACCGTCTCCTTGTCGATGTCCTCGCGGATCATCTCCTCGGCGAGCTTGGTCAGGCGCACCTCGGTGTAACGCATCGCCGCCGGGTTGTCGCCGTCGAGCGAGCCGAAGTTGCCCTGGCCGTCGACCAGCGGGTAGCGCATGGCGAAGTCCTGCGCCATGCGCACGACGGTGTCGTAGATGGCGGCGTCGCCGTGCGGGTGGTACTTGCCCATCACGTCGCCGACGATGCGCGCCGACTTCTTGTACGGCCGGTCGGAGCGGTTCCCCCCCTCCCACATGCCGTAGAGGACCCGCCGGTGCACCGGCTTCAGCCCGTCCCGCACGTCGGGCAGGGCGCGCCCGATGATCACGCTCATCGCGTAATCGAGATAGCTGCGCTTCATCTCCTCTTCGATGTCGACCGGGATCGGCGTCTCGAAGGGGAGGATGCGGTCGTGTTCACTCATGGTTCCTCTTCCATCTCGACTAGGCTTCCGTGGGGCGCACCAAGCACTCTTGCAAAACCACGAGTGCCGATTCCTCGCTTCGACTATGCATACTGCAGGCGCCGGCCCTTTGGCTCGGGGATGGGATCGCCGAACTCCCGCGCGGTGTCCAGCCAGAGTGTGATCGCCTCTTGGGCCTCGCGGAGGGCCTCCCCCGGCGAACTCCCGTGCGCGGCGCAGCCGGGGAGCTCCGGCACCTCGGCAACGAACGCCTCATCCGGCTCGCTCCAGTAAACGATGACTTCGTACTTGTGACTCATTCGCTTGGCTCCAAGCGGTAGCGAACCAGGGCTACCCGTACCTGCCTTACCTGATACGGCTTCGCTTTGCTGCCCTCCCGCTGCAAATTAATTCGCTCTTCGACTCCCGATTTGCGAAAGATGTGGTGGCTGCCACGCTTCCTTTCCTGGAATCCGAGGTGAAGCAGCAATCCGCGAAGATCCTCGAAGCTGATGTTCGCGTCGGATTGCCCGCGGAGGATGGTCTCAATGAGCCTCGGGTATCGTCCCATTCCCTTCTATACGTCCAGGTTCCGCACTTCCAGCGCGTTGTCCTGGATGAAGGCGCGGCGGGGCTCGACCTGGTCGCCCATGAGGACGGTGAAGATCGAGTCGGCTTCGACCTCGTCTTCGATCCGCACCTGCAGCAGGCGCCGCTTCTCGGGGTCCATGGTGGTCTCCCAGAGCTGCTGGGGGTTCATCTCGCCGAGGCCCTTGTAGCGCTGGATGGCGAGGCCCTTCTTGGCGCCGGTGTAGAGCTTCTCGATCGCCTCCTCGAGGGTCTCGAAGCTCTCCGACTCGTCGCCGCGCACGACGGTGAAGCCGGTGGCCGCCACCGCCTCCAGGCCGACCGTGTTCTGCGTCAGCGCCCGGTACTCGGCGCTGGTGATGAGGCCCCAGCCGAGCCGCACCTCGCGCTCCACCCCGTCGCGGCGCGACAGGAAGCGGATCAGCCAGGTGCCGTGCTCCTCGTCCTGCTTGACCTCGACGTTCTTGAACCCGTGCGCCTCGACGATCTCGGCCACCGCGCGCAGCCGCTCGGGGTCGGAGAGCGAGCGCTTGTCCTTGATGCCGTGAAGGAGGGCCACCTTGAGCGCGTCGGCCGGGTAGCCGCGCGACACCAAGCGGTCGAGGTTGTCGCGGAACGCTTCCACCTTCTCGAGGAAGTTGGCGAGCCGCGCGCCGCGCAGCCGCCGGCCGCCGCCGTTGCCGTCGGCGTCCAAGGCGTCCTGCACGCCGACCTCCCAGGCGTCCTGGATGCGCTCGACCAGATAGGCGCGGTACTCGCGGTCGTCCTTGAGGTAGGTCTCGCTCTTGCCGTGCGTCACCTTGTAGAGCGGCGGCTGGGCGATGTAGAGGTAGCCGCGCTTGATGATCTCCAGCATCTGGCGGTAGAAGAAGGTGAGGATCAAGGTGCGGATGTGCGAGCCGTCGACGTCGGCGTCGCACATGATGATCAGCTTGTGGTAGCGCAGCTTGTCGACGTCGAAGTCGTCCTTGCCGATCCCCGTCCCCAGCGCCGTGATCAGGGTGCGGATCTCGTCGGAGGAGAGCATCTTGTCGAAGCGCGCCTTCTCGACGTTGAGGATCTTCCCTTTGAGCGGCAGGATCGCCTGGTAGCGGCGGTCGCGCCCCTGCTTGGCCGAGCCGCCGGCCGAATCCCCCTCGACCAGGAAGAGCTCGGCGAACTTGGGGTCGCGCTCCGAGCAGTCGGCGAGCTTGCCGGGGAGGTTGGCGGCGTCGAGCGCCCCCTTGCGGCGGGTCAGGTCGCGCGCCTTGCGCGCCGCCTCGCGGGCCTGCGCCGCCTCGACGCACTTCTCGACGATGCGGCGCGCCACCTTCGGGTTCTCCTCGAGGTAGCTCGCCAGCCGCTCGTTGACCACCTGCTCGACCCACCCCTTGATGTCCGAGGAGACGAGCTTGTCCTTGGTCTGCGAGGAGAACTTGGGGTCCTTGATCTTGACCGAGACGACCGCGGTCAGCCCTTCGCGCACGTCCTCGCCGGTCAGGTTCTCCTTGAGGCTTTTGCCCAGGCCCGACGCGGCGGCGTAGGCGTTGATCGTGCGGGTGAGCGCGGACTTGAAGCCGATCAGGTGGGCGCCGCCGTCGCGGTTGTTGATCGTGTTGGTGAAGGCGTAGATGAGCTCGGAGTAGCCGTCGTTCCACTGCAGGGCCACTTCCACCGCCTCCTCGCCGGAGCCGTCGTCGCGCACCTCGTCGAGGTGGATGGGCTTGGGGTGGAGCGGCGTCTTGTTGCGGTTCAGGTGCTCGACGAAGGAGGCGATGCCGCCGACGTAGGCAAAGTCCGCTTCCTTCTCCGTCCGCTCGTCGCGCAGGTGGATGTGGACGCCGCGGTTGAGGAACGACTGCTCGCGCAGCCGCTGGGCGAGCGTGTCGTAGGAGTACTCGAGGATCGAAAAGACCGTGGGGTCGGGCCAGCAGCGGAGCTTGGTGCCCGTCTTCTTGCTCTTGCCGATCGCCTTGATCGGCCCCTCGGGGCGGCCGCGGTGGTAGACCTGGTACCAGACCTGCCCGTCGCGCTTGATCTCCATCTCCAGGGTCTCGGAGAGGGCGTTGACCACCGAGACGCCGACGCCGTGCAGGCCGCCCGAGACCTTGTAGCTGTTCTTGTCGAACTTCCCGCCCGAGTGGAGCTCGGTCATGATGACCTCGGCCGCCGAGCGCCCCTCGCCCTTGTGCATGTCCACCGGGATGCCGCGGCCGTCGTCCTCGACGGTGACCGAGTTGTCGCTGTGGATGGTGACGTCGATGCGCGTGCAGTGACCGGCCAACGCCTCGTCGATCGAGTTGTCGACCATCTCGAAGACCATGTGGTGCAGGCCGGAGGCGTCCTCGGTGTCGCCGATGTACATGCCCGGGCGCTTGCGCACCGCCTCGAGCCCCTTGAGGACCTTGATGTTCTCCGCCGTGTAGGTGGACTCTGTCTTGGCCAAAGCGTCTCTCCGAACCTGTTTTGCCCTGGATTTGCCCCCCGTTTCCGCTTGGGTTTCGGGGGCGTCTTCCGACAGGCGGAATTGTAGCACAAGCCGGCCCGTTTTGCGAGCCGTAGGTCATTCCCCTGCAATAACTTACGCGGTGTCTTCCGGGTCCTCGGCGGGGGCGGGGTCGAGGGAGCGCAAACGCCCCTCTTCGACGTGCCAGAGCCGCCCCACTTCGAGGGCCAGCCAGACCTGCGGGCGGTTCGAGCTGGCGACCAGCTGCGAGGCGCCGGCGAAGACGCGCCAGAGGGCGGCGAGGGTGGGCGGGGCGAGCTCCGCGTCGGCGTCGTCGAGGAGGTAGAGCGGCTCGCGGCCGGCGCCGGCGAGGACCCGCCCGTGGGCGGCGAGGAGGAGGAGCGAGAGGGCCTTCCGCTCGCCGGCGGAGGCGACTCTGCGCACCTCGTGGCCGCCGAGGAGGACCTCGACGTCGTCGCGGTGTGGGCCGAGGAGCGGCAGCTGGCGGCGGCGCTCGCGGTCGGCCATGCGGGCGAAGCTGGCGGCGATCTCGTGGGCCCCATCGAGCCCGCCGGCCGGCGAAGGGCGGTAGCGCAGCTCGACCTCCGCCAGCGGCAGCGCGGCCGCCGCGGTCACCTGCGCCAGCTCCTCCACGAGCCGCTCGAAGTATCTCTGCCGCAGGTAGATGACCTCCGCGGCCGCGCCGGCGAGGAGCTCGTTCCAGCTCTCCAGCCCGTCGCTGCCGGCGGCCAGGAGCTGCCGCTTCTGGAAGAGGGCGGCGCGGTAGCGGGAGAGGGCCTCGAGCGCCGCCGGCCGCAGGCCGACGACGCCGCGGTCGAGGAAGCGCCGGCGGGCGCCGGGGTCGCCCGTGAGGACGTCGGCCTCGCCGGCGTGCCAGGCGGCGACCGGCAGCGCCGCCAGGTGCTCGGCGCGGCTCCCGGTCTTGCCGTTGACGGAGCGCGAGCGCTCCCCCGCCTCCCAGCCGACCTCCAGCCGCGCGCGGCGGTCCCTTTCGACCTCCGCCGCGAGGTGGAACGAGCTTTCGCCATGGCGCACGCAGTCGGCGAGGCGCGGCGTGCGGAAGCTCTTGGTGGTGGCGAGGACGTAGACGGCTTCGAGGAGGCTGGTCTTGCCGGCGCCGTTGCCGCCGAGGAGGAGGTGGCTGCCGGGCTCCGGCTCCCAGGCGAGCGGCTCGAGGTTGCGGAAGCCGCGGGCGGCGAGCTGGCGGAGCAAGCGAGAGGGCTACAGCCGCATCGGCATGATGACGCAGAGGTACCGCGCGTCGGGGCCATCCACCGGGTAGCCCACGCACTGCGTGTTCTCGTCCTTGAGCTCGAGGCGCACCTTCTCGGTCTCGACCGCCGAGAGGAAGCTGGCGAGGTAATCGGGGTTCATGCCGACGCGGAACTCCGGCCCGTCGTAGTCGCAGGCCAGCTCCTCGACCGCTTCGCCCAGGTCCGGGTTCTGGGTCGAGATGGTGAGCTGGTCGGGCGCGAACTGCAGCCGCACCGCCCGTGCCCGGTCGCCGGTCAGGATCGCCACCCGCTGCACGCCGTCGACTAGCGCCTTGCGCTCGAAGACCGCCTTCTTGTCGTTGTCCTTGGCGATCACCCGCTCGTAGTCGGGGAAGCTCCCCTCGAGGATCCGGCAGACCAGCTCGCGCCGGCCGAGGCGGAACGAGAGGTGGTGCTCGCCGCGGCGGTAGGCGACGTTGCCTTCGCCTTCGAGCCGCTGCAGCTCCTGGAGGGCCTTGCGCGGCACCAGCACCTGGTGGTCGCCGTCGGCGCCGTCGAGGCCGGCTTCGACGAGCGCCAGGCGGTGGCCGTCGGTGGCCACCAGCTCGAGCGCCCCTTTCTTGAGCTTCAAGAGGGCGCCGTTGAGCTGGAAGCGCGACTCCTCGGCCGAGACGGCGAAGAGGACCTTGCCGATCATCCGCCGGAGGTCGGCGAAGGGGATCTCGATGGCGGTCTTGTCGTCCACCACCGGCAGGGTGGGGAAGTCGTCCGGGGCGAGGCCGTGGATCTTGAAGCGGGAGCGGCCGGCGCGGATCGTGAGGGAGCGCGGGTCGTCGAGGACCAGCGCCACGTCGTCGGCCACCAGCGAGCGGACGATCTCGAAGAGCTTCTTGGCTTGCACCGCCACGCCGCCGTCGCGCTTGACGTCCGCCTCGCACGAGGAGGTGAGCGAGACGTCGAGGTCGGTGGCCGCCAGATGCAGCCGGTCCTCGCGCACCGTGAGCAGCAGGTGCGAGAGCACCGGGATCGTCGTCTTGCGCTCGACGATTCCCTGCATCGGGACCAGCTCGGACAGTAGCTCGCTACGGCGAAGGCGGATTTCCATGTGGGGCCGGTCTCCAGAGAAGAGAAGGCGTGATGATCATAGCATTGACCGTCGTCGCCGTAGGAGGCGCTGCGGAAACGCGGAGACGCGCCGCAACTAGAAACGGATCATCGAGTTGCGGCTCCGCAGGCGAGGCCTCGAGCGGGCTGCGGAGGGCTGCGGACGAGCGGGGAAAAGCGGTCGCGCTCAGCGTTCTGCGCAGGCACTCCACACCTCTTCCGGAGCGGCCCTGTGGAAAGCGCGGATCGAGCTTCAGGAGAAGTGCTGCTCGATCGAGGCCAGCACCTTGTCGATCTCGGGGTCGCCGTCGCGGAGCTGCTGGATCTTCTCGACCGAGTACATGACCGTCGAGTGGTGCTTGTCGTTGAACTGCTTGCCGATCTCGGGGTAGGAGAGGTCGGTTAGGCGCTTCAGGGCGTACATCGCCACCTGGCGCGGGAAGGCGATCTGCTTGGTGTTGCCCTTGCTCTTGATCTCGGAGACCTTCAAGCCGTAGTGGCGGGCCACGAACTTGATGATCTCGGCGGCGGCGGGCTTGCGCTCGGTGTCCGGCAGGATGTCGCGCAGGGTCTCCTTGGCGAGGTCGAGAGAGAGCGGCTTCCCGGTCAGCGACGAGAAGGCGATGACCCGGGTGAGCAACCCTTCGAGTTCGCGGATGTTCGAGCGCACCTGCTGGGCGATGAAGTGGGCGACGTCGTTGGGCAGAACGGTGCCCTCGACGTCGGCCTTGCGGCGGAGGATCGCGACCTTCGTCTCGAGATCGGGAGGCTGGATGTCGGCGATCAGCCCCCACTCGAAGCGGCTGCGCAGCCGCTCCTCGAGGGTCGGGATGTTCCGCGGCGAGGAGTCCGACGAGAGGATGATCTGCTTCTGGCTGGTGTAGAGGGTGTTGAAGGTGTGGAAGAACTCCTCCTGCGTCCGCTCCTTGTTGGCCAGGAACTGCACGTCGTCGATCAGCAGCACGTCGATCGTGCGGTAGCGCTCGCGGAAGGCCGGCATGCGGTCGAAGCGGATCGAGTTGATGAGCTCGTTGACGAACTGCTCGGCCGCGAGATATAGCACCCGCAGCTGCGGGCTCTCCTTGCGGATGTGGAAACCGATGGCGTGGAGGAGATGGGTCTTGCCGAGCCCGACGCCGCCGTAGAGGAAAAGCGGGTTGTAGCTCTTCGACGGGTTCTCGGCGACCGCCCGCGCCGCGGCGTGGGCGAACTGGTTCGAGCTGCCGACGACGAAGGTGTCGAAGGTGTACCTGGGGTTGAACTGCGCCGGCAGCGCGGGCGGCGACGACGGCTCCTGAGGGGCCGCCTCCTCACGCTCCTCGAGCGAGAAAAGGACCTGATAGGCGGCCCCTTTGAGGCCCGCGATCGCGCGGTCCACGGCCGGCCGGTAGCTCGACTCCAGAGTGTGCAGGGCGCGGGCGTCGGGGGCGGTCAGGACCAGCCGGTCCTCTTCCTCGACGCGGACCTTCAGGGGGCGGAACCAGCGCGCGAACTCGTCAGCCGTAAGTTCTTCTTGCAGCTCTCTTTTCAGCAGGTTCCAGAGTTGCGACATGGGGCCTCAACAGGCAGTCGAATTCCGCAGACTTTCCACAACCTGTGGAAATCCAGAGGCTCAAAAAACAGGGACTGTGAGACGAGTTGCCGACGAAGCGAAATGGACTATAGACCCTCGTTTCGAACCCGTCAAGCGTTCTGGTTCAGAACGGCCGGGCCAATCGCGCGATCTCGCGCGGCAGCTCGAGCGCGCCGGCGGCCGGCGGGTCGAGGGCGCGCAGCAGGCGCACCAGCGAGGAGGGCAGGAGCGGCTCCTCCTCGCCGTCGAAGAGCAGGTCCCAGAAGCTCGCCGGCTCGGGGTAGAAGGCCAGGCGGACCGCGGCGCCGGCCGCGATCCCGGCCTCGGCGCGCGCCAGCTCGAGCGCGCGGTCGAAGCCGCCGAGCTCGTCGACCAGCCGCCGCCGCCGCGCCTCCTCGCCGGTCCACACCCGCCCCTGCGCCACCGCCTCGACCTCGCGCGGCGAGAGCTTGCGCCCCCGCGCCACGTGGCCGACGAAGGTGTCGTAGACGCGGCGCATCCCGGCGTCCACCCGCGCCTGCTGCGCGGCGCTGAACGGCGCGAGCGTCGTGTAGATGTCGGCGTTGGCGCCGCGCTTGAGCGTGTCGTGGGTGACGCCGAGGTGCTCCTCCTGCAGGCGCCGGGTGACGAGCTTGCCGCCGAAGACCCCGATCGAGCCGGTCAGGGTCGCCGGCTCGGCGACGATCTTGTGCGCCTTGGCGGCGATGTAGTAGCCGCCCGAGGCAGCGACGTCCGACATCGAAACCACGACCGGCTTCTCGCGCGCCAGCAGCTCCACCTGGCGCAGGATCAAGTCGGAGGCGAGGGCCGAGCCGCCCGGGCTGTCGACGCGCAGCACGACGGCGGCGACGCCGCCGTCGTCGGCCAGGTCGGAGAGGATCTCGGCCAGGCTCTCCGCGCCGAGGAAGACCTCCTGCGTCCAGGGCTCGATGCCGCCGTGGCCGCGCACGATCGTCCCCAGGGCGAAGACCACGGCGATGGTCTTGCCGGCGAAGGGGTTGCCGCGGCCGCCGTAGTCCTGCAGCCGCACCAGGCGCGGCTCGCCGCCGGCGCGCTCCTCGATGCGGTCGCGGAACTGGTCGGGGTAGGCGAGGGCGTCGATCAGCTTCAGCCGCAGCGCTTCGGGGGCCGAGTAGGGGGCGCCGTCGATCAGGCGCCGCACCTCGGCCGGCGGCAGACGGCGCGCCGCGGCGATCCCGGCCACGAGCTGCCCGTAGAAGCCGTCGAGGACGGCGTTCATCGCCTCCTCGGCCTCGGGCGAGTGCTCGGTCTGGGTGAAGGACTCGACGGCGCTCTTGTAGCGGCCGACCGAGCTGAAGGCCGGGTCGATCTTGAGCTTCTCGAGGGCACCGCGCAGGAAGACGCTGTCGGCGAAGAGGCCGAGGAGGTTGAGGTCCCCGGCCGGCGCCAGGTGGATGCGCTCGCAGGCGCTCGCCAGGTAGTAGGCGAGGGTGCCGTTGGAGCCCTCGCCGGCCGTCTCCAGGTAGCACTCGACGAACTTCCCCGCCTGCCGCAGCGCGGCGAGCTGGCGGCGGAACTCCTGCGCCTTGGCGAGGCCGAAGTCGGCGCCCTGGATGTAGACGGCGAGCCCCTTGACCCCGTCGTCCGCGCGCGCGGCGCGGAGGGCGGGGTAGAGCTGGGCCATGCTGTCGAGGGTGGCGCCGGCCGCGAAGGGGAAGCCGGAGGTGGGGGCCTGCTCGAGAATCGTCCGGTCCAGCCGCCAGACGAGGACCGTGGGGCCGCCGAGGCTCCGCCCGCCGCGCGACAGCAGGATGCCGGCCCCGGCGGCGGCCACCGCCACCGCCACCAGCACCAAGAAGACCGCCACCAGCTTCTTCACCCGGCGATTTTAGCCCCCTGGCCGCCGTGCAGAAATGCCACTAAGCGTTTGGCAGTTATTGCATGAACAGGCGGGTACCCGGAGGGGCCGCCACGGGCCTCCTACGGGGAAGCCCGACCCCTGGCACAGCGGTTGCAGTGAGAACGCGGCAACGCAGAAGAAAGTATGTGGGGAGGCTTCACCTACCAAGAACAACCCATCCTACATCGAGACCCTTCGGGTCTCACCCTCTGAGAAAGCTAATCCCATCCCCCTAAACCAGGGGTAGATCCTCAGAAACCCAACCGGAGAGACGGGGCCTCCCCCCCATACTTCAAAATCAGCGGCCCTCGGGAAACCGAGGGCCGCTAGTTTTTTAGGCGGCACCGGAGAGGCAGGGCATGTTTCCGCGGCTACTCCGACGCGGTTCAGTCGGCGGGCTTTCCTGCATTGACTTCGATACCCCCTCCCTGGCCCTCCCCCGCTGCACGGGGGAGGGAGCTGCCCGCCCTTCGCTGTGAGTTCCCACCCCTTGCTGCGGAGCGCCGGCCGCCGTGCCAAACTGGCGGCCGTGCCTACTCACCCTGACGCGGTGCGGCATGAGCTGCTGAGCTGGTACGACCGGGTGCGGCGCGACCTGCCTTGGCGACGGACCCGCGAGCCTTATCCGGTCTGGGTCTCCGAGGTGATGCTGCAGCAGACGCGGGTCGACGTCGTTCTCCCCTATTACCAGCGGTTCCTGGAGCGGTTCCCCACGGTCGAGGCGCTGGCGGCGGCCGGGGAGGGGGAGGTGCTCGCCCTCTGGTCTGGGCTCGGCTACTACCGGCGCGCCCGGCAGCTCCATGCCGCGGCGCGGCGGGTGGTCGAGCGCGGCGGCTTCCCGGAGACGCCGGAGGGGTGGCGGGAGCTGGCCGGGGTGGGCGACTACACCTCCGCGGCGGTGGCCAGCATCTGCTTCGGCGCGCCGGTGCCGGTCCTCGACGGCAACGTCGAGCGCCTCCTGGCGCGGTTCCTGGCATTGGCCGAGGACCCCAAGAGCGCGGCGGCCCGCCGGCGGCTGCGGGCGGCGGCGGCCGAGCTGCTCGACCCGGCCCGCCCGGGCGACAGCAACCAGGCGCTGATGGAGCTGGGCGCGACAATCTGCACCCCGCGCCGCCCGAGATGTCCCGCCTGCCCGCTCCTCCCCGGCTGCCGGGCGGCGGCCGAGGGCAATCCCGAGCCCTACCCCCAACGGCGCCCGCGCCGGGCGCGCGAGGCTCGGCGCGTGGCGGTGGCGGTCGTCGAGTGGCGCGGGCGGGTGCTGCTCGTCCGGCGGTCCGAGGGCGACCCGCTGATGGCCGGTTTCTGGGAGCTGCCCTGGGCGGAGCTCGACGGCGGCTCCGTTTCCGCCGAGACGCTCCTGGCGCGGCGCTACGGCGGCAGCTGGCGCCTCGCCGCGCCGGCGGCCCGCGTGCGCCACGCCGTCACCTTCCGCGACTTGGAGGTGGCGGTCCACCGCGCCGAGGTCGCCGACACGGGCTCCTTGGCGGAGGGAAACGAGGCGGGCTGGTTCGACGCGGAGGGGCGCTGCGCGCTGCCGCTCTCGTCGCTGGTCGGGAAGGTGCTGGCCGCGCTCGGGTCGGAAGGGAAGGTCAGCCCGCGACCGGCCCGGCGTCGTACTCCGCGGCCCAGTTCCCGTGGCCGCCGGCCAGGATAAACCACCCGATGATCTTGTCGTCGAGCTCCCGGAGGCGCCGCGCTACCAGGCTGCAGAGGATCTTGAGCAGCCGCAGCGAGGAGATGCGGTGGATGTCGAGGAGGCCCTCGACGACCTCGCGCGGGATCGTCACCACGACCGCCCCGCCGTCGTGCGCCTTGGCGGTGGCCGAGCGCGGCTGGTTGTCGATCAGCGCCATCTCGCCGAACCAGTCGCCGCGCTCCAGGAAGGCGAGCGCCTCCTCGCCGGCCCCGGGGATGTACTTGCTGATCATCACCCGCCCGTCGAGCACCACGTACATCTCGCTGCCCGACTCCCCCTCGCGGAAGAGCACCTGACTGGGGGCGAGCTTCTTCTCCTTCGACAGCGAGGAGAGGAAGTTGATCTCCATCGCCGACAGGCGCTGCTCCTGGAAGAGCTTCCGCTTGTCGGCCAAGTCGACGCGGAACCCCGCCATCGCGCCGCTCGCGTCGAGCACCTCGTGCGGCCCCGGCGCGGCCGGCAGCCCGCTCTCCGGGAAGAAGTGAGTGAGCTTCTGGTTGGTCTGCCGGAGCTTCTGCGCCAGGCTCTTCCAGAAGGTCCAGTAGAGCGCCACCGCGAAGCGCGGGTCGCGCTCCAGGGTCGCCGCCGCGGCCACCGGGTTCAAGGTCAGCAGCTCGGTCTCGGCGAGCGTCAGGGCGTCGCCGGAGCGCGCCTCGTGATCGACGAAGCTGGTCTCGCCGAAGAGCTCGCCCGGCCCGAGGACCGCCAGGCTGAAGATGCCATACGGGGTCTGGCGCTGGATGCGCACGTTGCCGCTCGCCACGAGATAGGCGTCGAGCGTCGGGTCCCCCTCCTGGAGGACCGACGTGCCGGCCGGGTAGCGGTTGCGCGCCAGGCAGCGCACGAGCTGCCCGAGCTGCTCCTCGCTGAAGTGGGAGAGCGGCTCCCAGGAGCGCAACAGGTTGTGGATGCTCAAGGGCGCCGATTCTAGCCGGAGGGCGCGGCGATCACTTGCCAGAGTCGTGACGCCGGGGCCGCCGCGCGGCTGGCGGCGAGGGCCCAGGCGGCGCGCTCCTCGTCGCCCGCGGCGCGCCAGAGCGCGGCGGCTTGGAGGAACCACTCGGCGAAGAGCGGATCGCCGGGCCCCAGGTCGGAGCGCAGCTTGCTCTCGAGGGGTGCCTCGACCTCCTCGAAGCGGGCGCGGGCGGCGCGCCGGTCGCCGCGCGCCAGGGCCGACCAGGCGCGGTGCAGGGTGATCGACTCGAGGAGGTCCGAGCGCAGCGCGGCGGCGCGCGCGAAGGCGTGCTCGGCGCCGTCGTGGTCGCCGGCGTAGGCGGCGACGAGCCCGGCTTCGAGCCAGGCCTCGCCGTCCTCGGGGTCGGCGGCGAGGAGCGGAGCGAGGAGGGCGCCGGCGGCGTCGAAGTCGAGGAGGTGCTTGGCGCCGGCGGCCGCGGCGAGGCGCTCCTCGCGCGGCGCCCCCGGTGCGCTCCCCGCCGCCAGCGCTGCCGCGAAGTCCCCGCGGGCGAGCGCGGCGGCGGCGACCGCCGGCGGCCGGCGGTCGCGCAAGACGAGCAGAAGCGCGACGGCGCCGGCGGCCAGGAGCGCCAGCAGCAACCAGAGGAGCAGGCCTTCGAACGACGGCATCGCTCAGCCCCTCACAGCAGCCGCATCTGCGCCGGCCGCAGCCGCTCCCACACCGCGCAGTCCACCCGCTCCAGCCACTCGCCGCGCCGCGCCGGGTCGAGCCGCTGCGGCGCCAGGCCGCGCGCCGCCAGTTCCTCCTCCAGCCGCCGGTCGACGGCGGTCTGGAACGCCGGGTCGGCCGAGCGCACGCCGTCGGGGCTCGGTTCCTCGACGATCGGCACGTGGAACAGCAGGTCGTAGCCGCGCATCCAGCCGTCCACCAGCCCTTCGAGGTGCGGCTGCTTGCCGGCGGCGAGCAGCAGGTAGACGTAGTTGTCGAGGACGCTGCGGTCGCAGATCACCACCGGGTAGCGCGCCTGCGCGATCAGCTCCTCGCCGATCTGGGTGTGGAGGATCCAGGACTCCGAGGCGACGCCGGTCTCCTCGTTGATCGGCAGCGGGCAGCGGCGCGCGATCTCGTGCACGACGTCGACCGCCACGTCGCGCGCCTTGAGCCGCGCCGCGAGGCCGTAGCAGAGCGTGGTCTTGCCGACACCGTGGCTACCGATGAAGGCGACCTTCAGGCGCGGCGTGTCGGGCATGAAGGCGATTGTCTCTCAGGTCGCGCCGAGTTCGGCGAGGGCGGCTTCGAGCAGGTCGATCGCGCAAGCCAGCAGCTTCTGGGTAATGGACAGAGGCGGGACGAGCTGCACGACGCGCCCCTCGGGGCCGCCGGCGAGGAGCAAGACGCCGCGGCGGCGCGCGCCCTCGACGAAGGCGCCAGCGGCCGCACGCGAGGCGAGCTCGACGCCCCAGAGGAGCCCGCGGCCGCGCACCGCGTCGACCGCGGCAAACCGTTCTCCCCACCCGGTCAACCGCGGCCCCAGAAGAGAATCGCCGAGCTGCGCCGCGCGCTCGGCCAGCCGCTCCTCTTCGATCACGTCGAGCGCCGCCAGCGCCGCCGCGCAGGCGAGCGGATGGCCGACGAAGGTCGAGGTGTGGAGCGCCTCCCCCGGCGTCTCCCACGCCGCCATCAGCTCGCGCCTCCCGACGACCGCCGCGATCGGCAGCCCGCCGCCCAGCGCCTTGCCGCAGCAGAGGAGGTCGGGGCGCACCCCTTCGGCCGCGCAGGCCCAGAGCGCCCCGGTGCGCCCGAGGCCGGTGAAGACTTCGTCGGCGGCGATCGGCACGCCGTGCCGCCGGCAGAGCGCGGCGATCTTCGCCAGCCACCCCGGCGGCGGCAACAGCACCCCCTCGCGCCCGACGATCGGCTCGACCAGCAGGCAGGCGATGCCGCCGCCGGCGAGCGTCGCGCCAACGTCGGCCGGCGGGCAGCCGAAGGGGAGGCGCACGACGTGCGGGTGGAGGTGGGCGAGGAAGGGGCGCCGGAACTCGGCGCGGGAGGTGGCGGCGAGCGCCCCGAGGGTCGTGCCGTGGTAGCTCGGCTCGAAGGCGACGACGCCGGCGCGGCCGGTCGCGGCGACCGCGGTCTTGAGCGCGATCTCGACCGCCTCCGCCCCCGAGACGGCGAAGAAGACCCGCGGCTCGTCGACCGGCGCCAGCGCCGCGAGCCGCTCCGCCAGCTCGATCCGCAGCGGGTGGGCGTGGACGTCGCCGAGCCCGTGGAGGAGCCGGCCGCTCTGCGCGCGCACCGCCGCGACGACGCGCGGGTGGCGGTGGCCGACCGCCGCGACGCCGAAGCCGGAGGTCAGGTCGAGGTAGCGGTTGCCGTCGACGTCGAGGACGTTGGCGCCGAGCGCTTCTTTCCAGAGCAGCGACGGCCGCCCGCCGGCGAGGGTGTTGATGCCCGGCGCCTCGGCGGCGGCGAGGCGTTCCGAGAAAGCGCGCGCCTGCGGGCCCGGCGGCGCCACGACCATGCGCGGCAGCAGATCGCCGCGCCGCAGGGCGCGCGTGCTCACATCTCGCGCCGCCCTGCGAGCGAGCGGCCGAGCGTGACCTCGTCGGTGTACTCGATGTCGCCGCCGACCGGCATGCCGAAGGCGAGGCGCGTGACCTTGACGCCGCGCGCCTTGAGCAGCCGGGCGAGGAAGAGCGCCGTCGCCTCCCCCTCGACGTTGGGGTTGGTGGCGAGGACCACCTCCTCGACGCCGTCGAGCCGCTCGAGCAGGCGCGGGATGGCCAGCCGGTCGGGCCCGATGCCGCGGTGCGGGGAGAGCGCGCCGAGCAGCACGTGGTAGAGGCCGTGGTACTCGCCGGTGCGCTCGATCGGCTCGATGTTGAACGGCTCCTCGACGACGCAAAGCTGCCGCCGCTCGCGCTGCGGATCGGCGCAGAAGCGGCAGGGGTCGACGGCGGTGATCGCGTTGCAGGAGGAGCAGTGGAAGAGCTTCTCCTTGACCTCGGTGATGGCGGCGGCGAGCGCCAGCGCCTCGGCGGCCGGGACCTTGAGCAGGTAGTGGGCGAGGCGAGTGGCGGTCTTGGGCCCGATCGAGGGGAGGCGGGAGAGCTCGCCGACCAGCCGGGCCAGCGGATCGGCGGAGGCGGGCGTGCGGCTCAGAACAGGCCCGGCAGGTTCGAGGCCATCGCGCCCACCCGGCTGCGCATCGTCTCGTCGACCTTGCGGCCGGCCTCGCTGACGGCGGCGACGATGAGGTCCTCGAGCATCGAGGGGTCTTCCTTGTCCATCACCTCGGGGTCGATCTTGCAGCCGACGAGCTGCTTGTGACCGCTCATCTTGACCGTCACCATGCCGCCGCCGACGCTCGCCTCGACGACCATCTCGGCGAGCTCGCGCTGCAGGCGCTCCTGCATCTCCTGCGCTTGTTTCATGAGCTGTCGCATGCTGCTCATCGCCTCACTCCTCCCTCGGGCGCGCGTGCGGCTCGACCCGCTCCACCCGGCCGTTGAAGATGTCGAGCACCGCCTGCACCGTCGGATGGCTCAGCACCGGCGGCGGCGGCTCGGGCTCGGCGGCGGCGGCGGGCTCGCCGTCGTCCTCCTGCCAGCGCGCCGCGCTCCCGCCCACCGTGGCCAGCACCTTCTCCAGTATCTGCCGGTTGTTGCCGCGCCGCAAAGTCGCTTCCAGGTGGGCCTCGCGCGGCACCAGCAGCGCGCCGCCCTCGAAGCGCGGCCGGTGCTGGGCGAAGACGGCGGCGAGCGACGGCCGCAGCTTGTCCAGCTCCTGGATGATGACGTCCACGACGTCGCCGGTCTCCGCGGGCTGCGGGGCGGGCTCTTGCAGGGGCGCCTGTGCGGGAGGCTCGGGCGGGCGCGCCGGCGCCGGGCGGTCCTCCGCCGCTCGCCGCGCTTCTCCGTTTCCCGCCACCTGCCTGGCGACGGCGGGCCTCTCGCTCTCTTCCTTCCGCTTGACCGGAGGCGGTTGCGGCTCCGGCCTCTTGCCACCCGCCAGCAGCTCCTCGACCCGCGTCAGCTTCGGCAGCTCCGCCGCGCGCAGCCAGGCGATCTCGACGGCCAGGACACCGACCTCGCTCCGCCGCACGATCTGCTCGCTCGCCAGGAGCTGCTGTAGCAGGCGCAGCAGGTTCTCGTAGCCGGCGGCGCGGGCGCGGCCGGCCAGGATCGCCTCCTCCTCGACCGGCAGGTCGACGTGCGTATCGGCGCCGCCCATCGCCAGGTGCAGCGCGTCGCGGCAGTAGGCGAGGAACTGGCAAAAGACGTGGCGCGGGTCCCAACCTTCGTCTTCGATCCGCTGCACGGCCTCGCGCACGCCGAGCGGGTCGCCGCCCAGGATCGCCTCGAGGAGCCGGCCGAAGAGCGCGGTGTCGAGCCCGCCCAGCAGCCGCACCGCCTCCTCGTCGGCGATTGTGCCCGAGCCGAAGGTGGCGAGCTGGTCGAGGAGCGCCACCGCGTCGCGCACGCTGCCCTCGCCGGCGCGGGCGATGAGACGCAGCGCCGGGTCGCTCGCCGTGATCCCCTCGGCCTCGCTGATGCGGCGCAGCAGCGCCGCGACGTCGGGCGAGGAGACGCGCCGGAAGTGGAACTCCTGGCAGCGCGAGAGGATCGTCGCCGGCACCGCCTCGATCTCGGTCGTGGCGAAGATGAAGGCCAGGTGCGGCGGCGGCTCCTCGACGATCTTGAGCAGGGCGTCGAAGGCCTGGCGCGAGAGGCGGTGGATCTCGTCGATCACCACCACCTTGTAGCGGTCGCGCGCCGGGCCGTAGCGCAGGCTCTCGGTCAGGTCGCGCACCTGCTCGACCTTCGAGTAGGTGGCGGCGTCCACCTCGATCACGTCGAGGTCGGCGCCGCGGGTGATCTCACGGCAGGGCAGGCAGTCGTCGCAGGGGTCGGCGGCGGGGCCGCGCTCGCAGTTGAGCGCCTTGGCGAGGACGCGCGCCGCGGTCGTCTTGCCGACGCCGCGGATGCCGGAGAAGAGGTAGGCCTGGGCGATCCGCCCTTCGGTGAGGGCGTTGCGCAGCGCGGTGACGATCGGCTCCTGGCCGACCAGGCTGGCGAAGGTCTGCGGCCGCCACTTGCGCGCGAGGACCTGATAGCTCATGGGATGTCAGAGGAGTAAGACAGGCAGCGCCCCACGAAGGGCTCCGGTTTGTCTGCGGCACTCGGCGCGCATACCTTATCGCTGCTCCCTTCCGGGCCTGACGAGGTTCGATAGCGGCCGATGCACAGGACCCGAGCCCTTCGTGGGTCGCTGCCGGCGCCTAGGATAACACCCGGCCGCGCCACCGCCTTCCGCCGGACAGGCCGGCCGCGGTTGCGAGAGAGTCGTTTCAGGGGTGAATGGTCTTGACGGCCACGCTGGTCACGCGATGCAGCGGTTTGCCGGGCCGTTCGGTCGTGACCAGCTCCTCAGCCCCCAGGGCAGCGGCCGCCGCGACGTGCAGCGCGTCGATGGACGAAAGGCCGAACTCGACCGCCGCATCGAAGGCGCGTTCGAGCAGAGACCCCTCAGGGCGCGCCCAGTGCTCCACGGTCTCGAAGAAAGCCTCGTAGAAGGCGGTCTCCGCGGCTCGTCGATGAAATCTTGCTTTCGGCAGGACCTCGAGCCGAACGAACAGGCTGGAGGCGAAAGCCCGTTCCGGGTCGTCCAAGACCGCCATCGCTTTGAGAGCGATGTCGCCGGAGCCGCGCGCGACGGCAATCAGCACCCCGGCGTCGATGAAGGTGAGCTTCAATCGTCGGCGTTCCGCTCGCCCCGACGCTCGGCGATCTCGCGCTCGAGGTCGTGCCAGCCCAACGGCCGATCGCCCTCGGCGAGAACCTGCCGGCGCAATTCCCACAACCGCCGGCCGAGCGCCGTCTTCGGCTGGTAGGCGGCGTCGGGAGCCGCTTCAACGTGGGAGGCAATCCGCTCCGAAGATCGAGCCATGAGCGCATGCTACACCCGGCCTTCGGCTACACTACCCGGCTCGCGGCCGAGGCTGCCGGCGCTTCCGGCACCGGGCGACCCGATGGACGACCGGGACTGGATGCGCCAAGCGATCGCCGAGGCCGAGCGGGGGGGCGCGCTCGGGGAGGTGCCGATCGGGGCGCTGTTCGTGCGCGGCGGCGAGGTGCTCGGCCGCGCGCACAACCGGCGCGAGATCGACCGCGACCCGCTGGCCCACGCCGAGCTCCTGGCTATCCGCCAGGCGGCGGAGCGGACCGGCGGGTGGCGGTTGGGCGGCACCCTGTACGTCACCCTGGAGCCCTGCCCGATGTGCGCGGGGGCACTCGTGGCGGCGCGGGTCGAGCGGCTGGTCTACGGCGCCGCCGACCCCAAGGCGGGCTACTGCGGGACGCTCGGCAACGTCGTCCAGGACCCGCGGCTGAACCACCGCCTGGAGGTCGAGCCGGGCGTCCTGGCCGAGGAGTGCGGCGCCCTGCTCAGCGGCTTTTTCGCCGCCTTGCGGCGGAATCCGCGCCCGGGGCAGACGGTTCTGTAAAGGTTCTTTGGAGCTTCGAGGAGAGGTGTCCGAGTGGCTTAAGGAGCACGCTTGGAAAGCGTGTGTAGGGGAAACTCTACCGTGGGTTCGAATCCCACCCTCTCCGCCACGCATCAGAAAACGAGCGAGAGACCCCCGGAGAGGTGCCAGAGCGGTCGAATGGGGCGGTCTCGAAAACCGTTGACCGGGCAACCGGTCCGTGGGTTCGAATCCCACCCTCTCCGCCATCTCGCTCCCGACTGCTGAACGCCCACCGTTCGAGGGCGTCGCCGGATCGGCAAAAGAAATTCCGCGGGTCGGGGTTGGCCGCCATCAGCGGCACCAGAAACTGCCGGCCGGCCGAGGCGACGCGACCGGAGTTCTCCGCCGGCTCCCGCGGCAGGGCGTACACGGCCAGTGCCGGCACGAAGGCGGCCGGCGCGGCGGCTTCCCCCTCGTCCGCATCCTCGCCGACGCTCCCGACGTCTTGCACCCGGGCGTAGACGATTTCCGCCGCCGCCGCCCGCCATGAGCCGGGCAGCGCTCCGTCTTCCAGCTCTGCCGCCACTCGCGCCACCACCTGCCGCCGGGTGAGGGTCTGTTCCCGGGAGAGGCCGGGCGCAAGCGCGAAATCGGGCCATTGCAGGTGCAGGCGGGCGACCAAGCCTCCCGCCGACACGGCTGCCTGGTAGAACGAGTCGAACACCGGGGTGCCGGCGATCACCCTTCTAGCGCGGACGTGAAGCTCCGCACGCAGGCGGGTCGTGGGGCGAAGCCCGTCCCGGTCGCGCGCGGCGGCGACGAGCGTCTGAACGTCGAGCCGCCCGCGGTCGATCTCCGCGGCGGGCACGCCGAGGGCCGCGGCGGCGGCGAGAGCGATCTGCTGCGCCGCTTCATTCGACAGCCCGATCTCGACGCCGCGGGTCGCCTGATAGCTCCGGTTGCGGTTCAGGTAGGTCACTTTGCCGCGCCCGAGCGAAGCCTGCAGCACCGAGCTTCCATCGGCGCTTGTGGCCGTCCAGTCGTCCGGCAGCCGGCCGGAGTGCCCCTCGCCCGGCAACGGCGGGGCGCAAGCGCAGTCTTCCGGCAGCGGCAGCGAGTCGCCGAGACCCTGGAGCGCGGCACGGGGATCGAACGCCGCGGAGAGCTGCGGCCCTCCGGGCAGTCCCCCGAGCAGTCGCGCCGTGAGGGCCGGAGTTCCGACCTCGCTCGGCACCGCCGCCTCGGCAAGCCGCCGGAACTCCTTGGGCAGGACCTGCCCGGCCGCCGCTGCGGCGCCCAGAAGGAACAGGGAGATGGCAGCCCCGAACGGCCGCAAATACCTCGTCGTCGCGCGCATGGTTCACACTCCTCTCAGTCCTTGGTTCCAAATGCCCCTTCGCCCTCGGGGTTGCAGCCGTCGTAGTAGGAGTAGCAGTAGGTGCCGATCGGCCCCGGGTCGGCGAACGGGGCGTTGTAGCGCTCGTTGTCGATACGGTTGAAGCAGTCGGCGGCGTCGGTTCCCACGGCGTAAGCCACCGGGCACTGCGTGGCGCAGGTGCCGAAAAGGCCCAAGAAGCAGTCGATGCCGGTGACGTACATGTTGTCCAACCAGGCGTCCTTGATCGAGACGCTGAAAGCATCGGAGGCGAAGTCCTCGTACTGGTCGTCACAGCAGCTGCCGATCCACATGAACCCGTGAAAGCCGTCCGCCTGATGCAGCCGCCGCCCGTTCGTGGACGAATCCACCGGGTCCTCGAACATGCGCCAGGTGTTCCCCAGGTTGTCGTCGTCCATGCTGTTGCACGAGGAGAAGTGGAGGAACTCGAGGTCCACGTCCCCGGCGAAGAGCTCGCCGCCGCCGGCGTCCGGGGCGTCGATGAAGCAGTCGCCGCCGCCGCTGTTGCGCCGCAGGGAGCCTCTCCAGTGGTCGCCCGAGTCGCCGCCGTGGAGTCCCAGCATCACCGCGTCCCCCGCGTCCAGGTTGGCGCCGTCGTCGCAGCCCGCGAGGCCGGTGTCGGAGTCGCAGAGCAGGTTGCGGTTGTACTCGCCGTTGACGAAGCGGCGGTTGCGGTGGAACCAGCCGTGGTCGTCGATCTCGTCGTACCAGTAATCGACCATGTTGTCCCAGTGGGAGAGGTCGTTCGCCGGGCACTCCGCGAGCCAGTCGGTGACGACGTACATTTGCGCCTCGAGGTCGGTGGCGGCCGCGCCTCCCGCCGCCAGAAAGCCTGCGACCGCCCATGCGGACAGCCAGGCCGCGGGTCTGCGCCAAGGTGAGGTTGGGATCCGCGAGGTGCTCGAGGTCATCGCCGCTCCTTTCTCGCTCACGTTGAGAGAACGCTCCGGCCGCGCCGATCCCCTCACCGGGGTGGCTCGGGTTGACCCAACACCCTGAGCTGCGGTAGGTTCCGCCTTTCGTCGGCGCCGCCCGCCGGGCCCGCCGTTCGGTCAGCACCGTCAACCCTCGACAGAAGGCGGTTCGAACGTGAAACGGACTTTCCAGCCGAACAACCGTCGCCGCAAGCGGACGCACGGCTTCCTGGTGCGCATGCGCACGCGCGCCGGGCGCGCGGTGATCTCGCGCCGGCGCGCAAAGGGTCGGAAGCGCCTGAGCGTCTGATGCCGGAGCGGCAGGACCCCCCGCCCGCGGGGGAGCGCCTGCACGGCCGGGAGAGGCTGCGGCGCCGGACCGACTACCTCAGGTGCTACCGGACGGGCCGCCGCCGGCACGGCAACCTGGCGATCCTCTACCACGCCCCCAACGACCTCGGGCACCCTCGCCTCGGCATCACCGCCAGCCGCAAGGTCGGCAAGGCCGTGGTGCGCCAGCGCCTCAAGCGCCGGACGCGCGAGGCCTACCGGCGCTGGCCGCACCGCGGCCGGCTGCCGGCCGTGGACCTGGTGGTGCATCTCAAGCCCGAGGCCCGGGACTCGGAGTTCCGGGCCTTCCGCGAGGAGCTGCTGGGCCTCTTCTCGGGCCTGCTGCCGCGGGAGCCGCGGGAGGCGCGGCGGTGAGGGGGGCGGCGGTGGGCGCCTCGGTGGCGCTCCTCGGGGCCTACAAGCGCTGGCTCTCGCCGCTCCTGCCGCGCTCCTGCCGCTTCACGCCGACCTGCTCGGAGTACGCGCGGCTGGCCCTGCTCAAGCACGGCTTCTGGCGCGGCGGCGCGCTGGCGGCGGGGCGGGTCTGCCGCTGCCACCCCTTCGGCGCCGGCGGCGTCGACCTGCCGTGACCGCGACGGCCCCGGGCCGCCGGCGCGGCAACTGATTTCGGGAAAGGACTCTCTCCACCGTGGACTATCGCCGCCTCCTCGTCGCCTTCCTCCTTTCGATGGCGGTCTACCTCGGGTGGATGGCCCTCTTCCCGCCGCCCCCGCCGCCCGGCACCGGCCAGCCGGACGCCGGCGAGGCGGCGGCCCCGGCCGCTCCCGCCGAGCGCCCGCCCGAGGCGACGACGGGCGCGCCGGACGCGGCGACCACGGCGCCGGCGGAGGCCGCCGCCCCCGCGGGCGCCCCGGGCCAGGCGCCGGCCGCACCGCTGCCGCCGGTCGCCGCCGCGCGCGAGGAGCGCGTGGTGGTCGAGACCGACGCCTTCCGCGCCACCTTCACCAACCGCGGCGCGCAGCTCCTCTCGCTGGTCCTCAAAGAGCACCGCGGGCCGGACGGCAAGGGGCTCGACCTCGTCCGCCGGCGCGCCGGCCAGCCCTACCCCTTCACCCTCGTCGACCCGGCCGGCGGCGCCCTGCCGCTCGACCAGGCCCTCTACGCCGTCGAGCGCGCCGGGACGCCGGCGGCGCCCGAGGTCGCCTTCCGCTACCGCGGCCCGCAGGGGGACGCCGTCAAGCGCTTCCGCTTCCGCGGCGAGGAGGTCTTCGACGTCGAAGCGACGGTCGGAGGCGGCAAGCCCTGGGCCCTCCTCCTCGGCCCCGGCCTGCGCAACCCGACGTCCGAGGAGGCGGGGAGCCAGTTCCTCCAGGCCGCCGGGGTCTACAAGCAGGGGGACGAGGTCGAGACCGTGGTGCCGAAGGGCACCTGGGACCCGATCGAGCTGGGCGGCGGCGGCCTGCGCTGGGCGGGCCTGGAGGACACCTACTTCCTGACCGTGCTGGTGCCCGAGGCCGGGGGGCTCGAGAAGGCGGTCTTCCGGCCGGTGCTCATCGAGCCGCTGCCCCAGGGGGGCGCCCGCTGGGTGCCGATGCCGCCCAAGGACGAGATCACCGGCGTGCAGAAGGACTACCCGCGGGACTTCCTGCTCCTCTTCGACCCGCGCGGCGACACCCTCAAGGCCGCCGCCTACTGGGGGGCCAAGGAGCACGAGACGCTGGCGGCGCTGCCCTGGGGGCTGGAGGAGACGGTCCGTCTCTCCCCCTTCGGCTTCCTGGCGCGGCCGCTGCTCCTCGCCCTGCACTGGATCTACGACAACGTCGTCGCCAACTACGGCTGGGCGATCGTGCTGATGACGATCGCCATCAAGCTGCTGCTCCTGCCGCTGACCCACAAGAGCTACGTCTCGATGCGGAAGATGCAGGAGCTCAACCCGAAGATGCAGGCGGTGCGGGAGCGCTGGCGCGGCAAGCTCAAGGACAAGCAGGGGCGCCCGAACCTCGAGGCGCAGCGCAAGATGAACGAGGAGATCATGGGGCTCTACCGCAGCGAGGGGGTCAACCCCGCCGGCGGCTGCCTGCCGATGCTCCTCCAGCTCCCGGTCTTCTTCGCCTTCTACAAGCTCCTCTTCAACGCCGTCGAGCTGCGCGGCGCGCCCTGGATCTTCTGGATCCAGGACCTCTCGGCCAAGGACCCCTGGTACGTGCTGCCGATCGTCATGGGGGTCACGCAGTTCCTGCAGGTGAAGCTGGCGCCGATGTCGGGCGACCCCATGCAGCGGCGGATCTTCCAGTGGATGCCGGTGCTCATGACCGCCCTCTTCCTGGGCTTCCCCAGCGGCCTCGTCCTCTACTGGCTGACCAACAACGTCTTGACCATCGCGCAGCAGGCGGTTTACAACCGTTCCCGCGGGACCGACGCGGCCGGCGAGGAGCCGGAGCCGGCGCCCCGCAAGCTGAGGCGGAAGCCCACTCCATGAGCGACGACGGACCCAAGCGGCGGTTCTTCTCCGGCAGCTCCCTGCGCCAGGCGCTGGTGCTCGCCGCGAGCCATTTCGACGTCCCCCCCGAAGAGATCGCCTACACGCCGATCGAGAAGCGGCACGGCTTCCTGCGGACGGCGCGGAAGGTGATGATCGAGGTCGATCCCGACAACCCGCGGCGGCGGGCGGGAGCGCCGCCGCCGGCGGCGGCGCCTCCAGCGCCCGTGGAGGTGGAGGAGCGCGCCGTCGCGGCGCCGCCTCCTGAGCCGAGCGCGCCGGAGCGGCGCGAGCCGCCGGCGCACGAGCCGGAGAGGCCGCCGGAGCGGCGGCCGGAGCGCCGGGAGGCGACCGGCGGCGCTCCGCGCGGCGGGCGCGGCGAGCAGATCGGCCGGCGCGAGGGCGGCTGGGAGCCGAACGAGCCGCGCCGGGCGCCGGCCGGGCGGTTCGCGCGCCCGCGGCCGGCGCCGGCGGCGCCCCACGGCGGCTGGCCGCGGGGCAGCCGCGCCGAGCCGGAGTCCGCCGAGCGCGAGGCCGAGGGGCTGATCGCGCTGCCCGACGCGCCGCGGCGGACCTCGGAGCGCTACCCGCCGGCAACCGGCCCGGTGGCCGACGCCGCCGAGCGCGGCCTGCGGCACCTGCTGGAGGTCGCCGCCCTCGAGCTGTCGTTCCACATCCAGCAAGGGGAGGGGCGCCTCGAGATCGAGCTGTCGGGAAACGACACCGAGCTCTGCTCGGGCGAGGAGGGGGAGCTGCTGCGCGCCATCGAGCACCTGCTGCCGCGCCTGGTCCGCGGGCTCGCCGGCGAGCCGATCCCCTGCCGTGTCGACTGCGACAACTTCCACGACATCCGCGAGGAGCGGCTGCGCAGCATGGCGCAGCGCGAGGCGGAGGAGGTCCGGCGGAAGGGGCGGCCCCGGACGCTCGAGCCGATGAACCCGGCCGACCGCCGGATCGTCCACATCACGCTCGCCGACGATCCCGCCGTCGAGACCGAGAGCGAAGGCGACGGGTACTTCAAGCGCATCACCATCCGGCCGGTGTAGTTTTCGGACCGAACCGGAGGATTTTCGGACCAAAACCCCCATCTCCGGACCGTGAATTCACCCGCCGGCCGCCGGAGATTTATCTTTTCGGACCGCGGGATTATCTTTTCGGACCAAACCAACATCTTTTCGGACCGCGGCGCTGTCTCCTGCCGCTCATCCGACGTTTTGAGGCCCTCCGGCGGTAGATTTTCGGACCAAAGTTCCCCATTTCAGGACCAAAAACACTCCAGCGACGCTCCGAGACCTTCGGTCTGCCGCCCAACGGCACCATTCTCGGACCAAAATTCCCCAATCTCGGACCGAACGGGACCAGTTTCGGACCGGAGACAAGATTTCACGTGAAACAAACGACCCGTCGCCCGGTCCCTGCGATCCCCCGCGGTCGGTTCGATGAGGCCCTGGCCGCGCTCACTCCCGGGCCGCTGTCGCCGGAATCCCTCGCCGCGATGCACACACATTACGAGGAGCTGCGGCGCTGGAGCGGCAGGCTCAACCTGATCGGTCCGGGCACGGCGCAGGAGGTGCTGGAGCGCCACTTCAGCGAGTCGCTCGCCGCGCTGCCGCTCCTCCCGCCCGGCCCGACGACACTCGTCGACGTCGGCTCCGGCGCCGGCTTCCCCGGCCTCGTCCTCGCCGCCGCCCGCCCCGACCTCGCCGTCACGCTCGTCGAGGCGCGCGAGCGGAAGTGGGCGTTCCTGCAGTCGGCGGCGCGCCGCGCCGCGTTGCCCTGCCGCTGCCTCAATGCTACAGTCCGCCTCCCGCTGCCGGCGGGCCTTCCAGAGAGCCTCGGCGTCGTCACCCTTCGGGCCTTGCGGCTCGAGCCGGAGGTGCTTGCCGCCCTCGCCGCGCGCTTCGGGCCGGAGGGGCGCGTCCTGCTCTGGGCCGGCGCCGAGGAGCCGCCGCTGCCGCCGGGGCTCCTGCCGGGCCGCGAGGTGCGGCTCCCGGGGAGCGACCGGCGCCGCATCCTGGAGCTCCGGCCGGCCGCGGCCGCCTAGCACGCCATGACCCTCACGATCGCCATCGCCAACCAGAAGGGTGGGGTGGGGAAGACCACCACGGCGATCAACCTCGGCGCCGCGCTCGGGGCGCTGGAGCGGCGGGTGCTCCTCGTCGATTGCGACCCGCAGGGCAACGCCACCCGCGGCCTGGGCGGGGACGCGGCGCCGCCGCACCTCTACCACGTCCTCACCGGCGAGGCGCCGCTCGCCGCCGCCATCCGCCCCTCCGGCTTCCCGCACCTGGATCTCGCGCCCGCGCAGCGCGACCTGGTCGGCGTCGAGGTCGAGTTCGTGGGGCAGAGCGGCTGGGAGAGCAGGCTGCGGGAGGTGCTGGCGCCGGTCGCTTCGAGCTACGACACGATCCTCCTCGACTGCCCGCCCTCGCTCGGGCACCTCACGGTCGCCGCCCTCGCCGCCGCCGACGGCGTCCTGGTGCCGCTCCAGTGCGAGTACTACGCGCTGGAGGGGATCACCGAGCTCCTGGCCACCGTCCGCCGCATCCAGGCGGGGCTCAACCCGCGGCTCACGATCGCCGGCATCCTGCTGACCATGTACGACGACCGCACGAACCTCTCGCGCGACGTGGCGGAGGAGATCCGCCGCCACTTCGCCGGCAAGGTCTTCGAGACGGTGGTGCCGCGCAACGTGCGGCTGGCCGAGGCGCCGAGCCACGGCCTGCCGATCATCCAGTACGACATCAAGTCGCGCGGCGCCGAGGCCTACCTGGCGCTGGCGCGCGAGTTCCTGCGGAGGGCGGCGTGAGCGCGAGCGCGAGCGGCGGTCGGGGGCGCCGCCTGGGCCGCGGGCTCGACGCGCTGATCGCGCCGTCCGAGGCGCCGGCGGCGATCACCGAGCTGCCGGTCGACCGCCTCCGCCCCAACCGCCTGCAGCCGCGCAGCGCCTTCGACGAGGCGGCGCTGGAGGAGCTGGCGGGCTCCATCCGCGCCCAGGGGGTCGTCCAGCCGCTCGTCGTAACTCCTTCTCCCAACGGCACTTACACGATTATCGCGGGGGAGCGCCGGTGGCGCGCGGCGCGCCGCGCCGGGCTCGAGACGGTGCCGGTCGTCGTCCGCCAGGTCGGCGGCGAGCGCGAGCTCTTGGAGCTCGCCCTGGTCGAGAACCTCCAGCGCAGCGACCTCAACCCGATCGAGGAGGCGGAAGCCTTCCGGGCCCTCCAGGACCAGTTCGGCCTGTCGCAGGAGGAGATCGCGGCGCGGGTGGCGAAGAGCCGCCCGGCGGTGGCGAACGCTCTGCGGCTCCTCAAGCTTCCGGACGAGGTGCAGCAGATGCTGCGCGGCGGCCGCCTCACCGCCGGCCAGGCCCGGCCGCTCCTGGCCCTGCCCGACCGCGACAAGCAGCTGGCGATGGCCGAGCGCGCGGTCGCGGAGGGGCTGTCGGCGCGCGAGCTGGAGCGCCTGACCGGCGAGGCCGGGGGAGAGGGCGCCGCCGCGGCGCCGGGCGCCCGCCGCGCCGCGGCACCGCCCGAGGCGAACGCCGCGGCGGCGGCCGAGAAGCTGACCCGGCGCCTGCAGACGAAAGTCGAGATCCACCGTCGCGGGAAGGGCGGGACGCTCCGCATCCACTTCCATTCGGAGGAGGAGCTGATCCGCCTGTACGAAGCTCTCATGGGAGACATGCGATGAAATTCAAACAGGAGGCAAAGAGGAGCGCTCTCAACGGCTTCCTCGACAGCGGCAGCTCGACGCAGGGGGAGCTGCGCTTCGAGACCTCGTTCCGAGTGGACGGACGCTTCCAGGGCAAGGTCTCCTCGGACGGGGACCTGGTCGTCGGCGAGAGCGGCGAGGTGGAGGGCGACCTCAAGGTCGGCGCGCTCTACGTGACCGGCGTGGTGCGCGGCACCGTGCAGGCGTCGCGGCGGGTGCAGATCGCGCCGGGCGGCAAGCTCTTCGCCGAGCTCGAGACGCCGACGCTGGTCATCGAGGACGGCGCGCTCTTCGAGGGGCGCTGCGCGATGCAGCGCGAAGCGGCGCCGGTGCCGAAGCTCGTGCCCGTCGGGCGCGAGCGACAGGAAGCGGTCTAGCGGCGCGGCCGCGGCCGCTCGATCAGCCCTTCGTAAGAGGGGAGGAAGGTCAGCGGCTGAGCGGCGAGGAAGGCCGGGTCGAAGGCCTCGGTCAGGACCCGACCATCGAGGTCGCGCGCCACCGGCAGGCGGAGGGCGTAGAGCAGCGTCGGCGCCAGGTCCACCAGCCGCGCCTCCGTCAGCAGCGACCGCCGCCGCACCCCGTCGCCGTAGAGCATCAGCACCCCGTCGGGCGCGGTGTCGAGCCGTCCCCCCACCCCTTCGCCGCCGGTCACCTCCGCCCACAGGCGCGCCGCCCTGCCGGGCGCCTCGACGCCGTGCGCCGAGACGACGGCCAGCAGACGCGGCCCGCGCCCGCTCTCCCAGAGCCGCGCGAGGCGCGCGTCGAGCGCTTCGTAGTAGCCCGCCAGCCGCGCCGCCGCCCGCGCCTCGGCCGCCCCGCGCGCGCCGTCGGTCGCCGCGGCCCAGCCGCCGAAGGCGCGGCGCGAGACCTCGGCGAGCCCCGGCAGGACGACGAAGCAGGCCTCGACCTCGGGCCGCTGCGCGACGAGCGCCTCGGCGACGGCGAGCCGCCGCGCGTCGCCGGCGAGCCCCGCGGCGGCCCCCGGCAGCTCGCGCTCGCCGACGACAAAGGCCGGCAGCCCCGGCGCGGCGCTCGCCGCCGGCCAGCCCACGACCGCGCTCGCCGCCCCGAGCCGCGGCAGCACCTCCCAGAGCGTCGCCGCCTCCCGCCCCGCGCCGGGCGGCTCGCCGCGCGCCGCCCGCGCCCCCCAGCGCTCGAAGCCGATCCCCACCGGCAGCAGGCGCAGCTCCGGGTCCGGCCCGAGGAAGCGCGCGCGGTAGCGCACGCCGCCGAGGACGCCGTGCCGCGCCGGGTGCTTGCCGGTGGCGAGCGTCGTCCACAGCGCCGCGGGCCGGCGCGGGGTGAAGGAGGCGAGCCGCCCGTAGGCACCCTCCTCCAGGAGGCGCGCGAGGAAGGGCACGCGCCCCTGGGCGGCGAGCGGCAGGATGGCGTCGAGGGTCGCCGCGTCGAGGCCGATCACCCAGAGGCGCGGCCGCTCGCCGCGCTCGACGACCGGCACCCGCCGCGGCGGCTCGGGGCGCGGCCGGAAGGACTCCCGCCGCTCGATCAGCACGTAGACCGAGAGCACGGCGAGGAGCCCCAGGAACCAGCGGCTGCGCCGGCCGTAGCGCCGTCCCCGGACGGTGTGGAGGAGGGCGGTATAGAAGCCGGCGAGGGCGGCGGCGGCGAGCCAGAGCGCGGCCTTCAAGAGGCGGCGGTTCACTCCTGCCGGCAGGTAGTAGGCGTAGTAAGAGGCGTGCGCGGCGTCGAGGAGGGCGGCGGCGGCGAGCGCCGCGGTCAGCGTCCACGGCAGCAGCCGGCGCGCGCGGCCCGGCCGCCCCCAGGTCCACGGCAGCTGCGCCGCGAGCCCGGCGAGACCCAGGAGGAGCCCGTACTGGAGGACGGCGCGGGCGAACGGCTCGCCGCGAAAGGGGAGGGCGGGGTTGAGGAAGAACAGCAGCCCCGCGACCTGCGCGCCCGCCAGCACGCCGGGCAGGAGGCCGGCCCCGAAAATGGTGAGCCAACCGCCTTTGGTCATGATCTAGAGGGGCAGCTCCCTCCCCCGTGCAGCGGGGGAGGGCCAGGGAGGGGGTATCGAAGTCAAAAAATGAAGATCGGCCTGTCCACCACGTGATTGAAGCTCCATTGGTACGTGTACCCCGGGTAATCCAGCGGCACCGCGTAGTGGGCCTCCAGCTTGATCCGGTCGCCGATCCGCTGCACCAGGACACCTTCCTTGGTCACCGGCAGCTCGAGCTCGCGGGCCCGCGCCAGGATGCGCAGCTCGAGCTCGTCGGGCGGCGCCTGCGCCGAGAACTTCGACAGCTCCACCATGTAGTCGTAGAGCTGCGAGGTGCGGAGCTTGACCGGGATCGCCTTCCAGCCGATCGCCACCACGATCACCAAGATCAGCAGCCAGACGATGCACCCGACATTGCCGTCGCCGCGTTCGGACCTGCGCCGCATCGTCGCTCTCCTCCAGGTGGTGGGGGCGTGCAGTCTAGCGCACGATCTCGAAGGTCCGCTCCCAGCGGGTGGCGCCGGCGAAGCGGCGGACGAGGCGCCCGAGCTGGCGGAGCTTGCCGCGCAGGCCCGGCCACTCGGCGCTCTCGCCCCCCTCGGCGGTCGACCAATAGATCATGAAGGCCCGCCCCTTGACGTGGCTCTCCGGCACCGGCCCCCAGACCCGCGAGTCGCGCGAGTTGTCGCGGTTGTCCCCCAGACAGAAGTAGTGCGCCGGCGGCACGACGTAGGGACCGAAGCTGTCGCGGTCGCTCCAGCCCGTGACCGCCGAGCCGCGCGCGAAGGTGCGGCGATCGGCGTGGTAGGTGTAGCTCGCGTCGGCCACCGCCTTGCCGTTCAAGTAGAGCTGCTTGTCGACGATCTCCACGGTGTCGCCCGGGAGCCCCACGCAGCGCTTGATGAAGTCGCGCGTCGGGTCCTCGGGGTACTTGAAGACCACCACGTCGCCGCGCCGGATGGGACGCATCGGCAGCAGCACCCGCTCGAGCGGCGTCGCCGTCCGGCCGTAGACGAACTTGTTGACCAGGATGTGGTCGCCGACGAGGAGGTTCTCCTCCATCGAGCCGGTGGGGATCTTGAACGCCTGCAGGACGTAGGTGCGGGCGAAGAGCGCGAAGATCACCGCGACGAGCAGGATCTCGAGGGACTCTTCGAGGAAAGACTTCTCCGTGGCCATGCGCTGCGGCGGGGTGCGGCGGCGCGGGCTACCGCACCAGGTGGAACGTGCGGTCCCAGCGTGTCTTGGTGAAGAAGCCGCCGGCGGTCCTGCCGAGGCGCCCGGCCTCCTCCTTCAAGCTGCTGAAGCGGCCGTCGGAGGTGCCGCCGCCGTAGGACCAGTAGACGAGCTGCGCCCGCCCCTTGACCAGGTGCGCCGGCAGCGGCCCCCAGAAGCGCGAGTCGAGCGAGTGGTCGCGGTTGTCGCCGGTGCAGAAGTAGTGGTCCGCCGGCACCGTGTAAGGGCCGAACTGGTCGCGCACCCGCCCTTGCAGGTCGGCGAACGGCTGATCGGGGTAGAGCCGGTAGTCGCGGTGCTGGGTGTAGCCGTCGTCCTCCACCCGCTTGCCGTTGATGTGGAGCTCCTTGTCGACGTAGTCGATCGTGTCGCCGGGCAGCCCCACGCAGCGCTTGACCACGTCCACCGTCGGGTCCTGCGGCGAGCGGAAGATGACGATGTCGCCGCGCCGGATCGACCGCGCCGGCAGCAGCTTCTGCTCGAGCTCCGTCTGCGCCGGCCCGTAGATGTAGCGGTTCACGAACAGGTGGTCGCCGATGAGCAGCGTGTCCTCCATCGAGCTCGACGGGATGTAGAACGTCTGCACCACGAAGACGTTGGTGAAGCGGAGGAAGATCGCCGCGATGACCAGCGCCTCCAGCCACTCTCGTGGGACCGATCGGTCGTGCGCCATAGGCGCGTAAATCTACCCCAGCCGCGGTAAGACGCCGCGCTCCAGTCCAAATCTTCGTCGCCTCGCCGGCCGCCCGTCCGGCGCGTCCCTCGTCCAGATCTTCGTCGCCCGCTTCACCGTGCCGCCACGGCTATGAGCGGCGTAAGCGCCTTCTGAATCAGCGACTTGTCTCCTGCCGCCGCACTTGGCAGCGGGCTTGATCTCGCCGCGCCGCCACAACGACCGGAGAGGAGGTGGGAGACCCCGGACGGACGCGACGACGCAGCGCCAGCAGACAGGAGAGAACGCAGCAAACCGAAACCGAACAAAACGAAAGGAAGACCCCATGAAGAACGCCTCGCGATGGGCCGCGGCCCTCACCCTTTTCGCCATCCTCCTCGCCGCCGTCCCGGCGCACGCCGCCGAGCCGGCCAAGCGCGGCGTCGTCAACGTCAACACCGCCGAGGCGACGCAGCTCGCGCTGCTGCCGCGGATCGGCCCCTCGGTGGCCGGGCGGATCGTCGAGTTCCGCAAGAAGAACGGCCCCTTCAAGGCGGCCGAGGACCTGATGCTCGTGCGCGGCATCGGCGAGCGCACCTTCGCCCTCCTCAAGCCCTACGTGACGACCTCCGGGCAGACGACGCTCGCCGAGAAGGTGCGCGTCCCGCGCGGGGCCGCCAAGCAGGACGCCCGCTAGAGCAGGCCCCACCCCCTCGCGGGGCGGCGCTCGCCGCCGCCCCGCCCTTCCTTCGCCAGGAGATCCGCCATGCGCAGCGGCCAACGCGGCTACACCCTGGTCGAGCTGCTGATCTGCTCGGCCGTCCTGCTGACGCTCCTCCTGATCAGCGCGCCGCCGCTCCTCGAAGCGAGCGCCGCGCTCCGCCTGCAGGCCGCCGCGGCGGAGCTGGTCGGAACGCTGCGCGCGGCGCGCATGGCGGCGCTGCGCTGGGGCGGCAACGCCGCGGTCAAGTTCCGGCCGCGCGGCGACGGCACCGTGACCTACGCCCTCTACCGCGACGGCGACGGCGACGGCGTGCTCAACGCGGACATCAACTCCGGCGTCGATCCCGAGCTGGCGCCGCCGCGCCCGCTCATGCACTTCGGGCCGCGCGTCTGGTTCGGCCTGCCCGCCGGACCGCCGCCGCCCGACCCCGGCGATCCCGGCAGCAAGCTCACCGGCGACCCGGTGCGCTTCAACCGCTCCGACCTCGCCTCCTTCGGCCCGCTCGGCACCTCGACCCCCGGCTCGCTCTACCTGACCGACGGCCGCCGCCTCGTCGCCGTGCGCCTCTTCGGCCGCACCGGCAAGGTGCGGGTGCTGACCTACGACGCGGAGGTGAAAAAGTGGCGTTGACTCCCCCGAGGCGCCGCAGTACCGTTGCTTCGTGGCCGGGATCGTCGTCGTCACCACCGTCGGCACCGAGGAGCAGGCCAACCTCCTCGCCCGCGAGATCGTCGGCCGCCGCCAGGCCGCCTGCGTCAACATCCTCCCCGGGGTCCGCTCCGTCTACCGCTGGCAGGGCAAGATCTGCCAGGACGGCGAGCTGATGCTGGTGATCAAGACGCAGGACAGCGAGTTCGAAGGAATCGCCGAGACGATCCGCGAGCTGCACAGCTACGACCTGCCGGAGATCCTCGCCTTCCAGGTCACCCGCGGCGAGAGCAACTTCCTCGAGTGGATCGCGGCGAGCGTCGACAAGGAGGCCGACTTCTCCGACGAGGAGGAGAGCGAGCTCGCCTACGCCGGCGATCCCGACGACGACGCTTTCTAGGGCGAGCGGCTAGCGCGTCGCGGCCGCGACCCGCGCGCCGACGAGGGCGGCCAGCGCCTGGTCGAGGTCGGCGAGCAGGTCCTCGACGTCCTCGATCCCCACCGACAGCCGCACCATCCCGTCCGTCAGGCCCAGCTCCGCCCGCCGCTCCGGCGGGATCGAGGCGTGGGTCATCGTGGCCGGGTGCGACGCCAGGCTCTCGACGCCGCCGAGGCTCTCGGCGAGGCTCCAGACCCGCAGCCGGTCGAGCATCTCCTTGGCCGCGGCGAAGCTGCCCAGGTCCACCGTCACCATCGAGCCGAAGCCGCGCGCCTGGCGCTTCTGCACCGCGTGGCCGGGGTGGTCCGGCAGCCCCGGGTAGAGCACCCGCTCGACCGCCGCGTGCCGCACCAGGAAGTCCACCACCGCCCGCGCGTTCGCCTCGTGGCGGTCCATGCGCACCGCCAGCGTCTTGATGCCGCGCAGGTTGAGGAACGCCTCGAACGGCGAGAGGATCGCCCCGGCCGACTTCTGCACCAGCGCGAACCACTCGGTGTCCTCGGGCGTCGTCGAGACGAGCACGCCGCCGAGCGAGTCGCTGTGGCCGTTGAGGAACTTGGTCGTCGAGTGGACGACGAAGTCGGCGCCGAGCTCGAGCGGCCGCTGCAGGTAGGGGGAGAGGAAGGTGTTGTCCACCGCCATCCGCGCGCCGCGGGCGTGGGCGAGCTCGGCGGCGGCGGCGAGGTCGGTGACGTCCATCAGCGGGTTGGTCGGCGTCTCGACGTAAAGCATCCGGGTGGCGGGCGTGAACGCGCGCTCGACCGCCGCCAGGTCGCTCGTGTCCACCCACGAGAAGTGGAGGTCGTAGCGCTCGAGGACGCGGGTCAGGTAGCGGTAGGTGCCGCCGTAGGTGTTGCGCGAGACGACCGCGTGGTCGCCGGCCTTCAGGACCGTCATCAGGCACGAGATCGCCGCCATGCCGGAGGCGAAGGCGTGCCCCGCGTGCCCCCCTTCGAGCGCCGCGACGTTCTCCTCGAGGGCGGAGCGCGTGCGATTCTGCACCCGCGCGTACTCGTACCCCTTGTGGACTCCGAGCTCGTCGTGAACGTAGGTCGAAGTGGCGTAGATCGGGACGGTGACGGCGCCGGTCGTCGGGTCGGGCTCTTGGCCGGCGTGGATGGCGCGGGTGGAGAAGCCGAGGTGCCGCGGGTTCCCTTTCATGGCTGCGCCATAGGATAGCGCGCCATGCCCGAAGACGACTTCTCGCCGCTGCGCTGGGAGGACGGGGCGCTCCTCCTGCTCGACCAGACGCGGCTCCCCGCCGAGGAGGCCTGGCTGCGCTGCACGCGGCCGGAGGAGGTCGCCGACGCGATCCGGCGCCTGGCGGTGCGCGGCGCGCCGGCGATCGGCGTGGCCGCGGCGTTCGGCCTGGCGCTCGGCGTGCGGGACGCCGAGGCGGCGGGCCTGGAGGAAGGGTTCGAGGCGACGGCCCGGCTCCTCGCGGCGACGCGCCCCACCGCGGTCAACCTGCGCTGGGCCCTCGAGCGCGGGCGGCGCGTCTTCGCCGAGAGCGCCGCCGGCGGGCCGGAAGCGGCGTTCGCGGCCCTCCTCGCCTGGGCGCAGGCGCTCCACGTCGAGGACGTCGCGACCAACCGCCGGATGGGCGAGCACGGCGCCGCCCTCTTCGCCGCGGGCGACCGCGTGCTCACCCACTGCAACACCGGCGCTCTCGCCACCGCCGGCTACGGCACGGCCCTCGGCGTCATCCGCTCCTCCTTCCGGCAGGGGAAGGTGGACCTCGTCTGGGTGGACGAGACGCGCCCCCTCCTCCAGGGCGCCCGGCTGACCGCCTGGGAGCTGGCGCGGCTCGGCATCCCCTACCGCCTCGTCACCGACGCCTCCGCCGGCACCCTCATGGCGCAGGGCAAGGTCGACCGCATCGTCGTCGGCGCCGACCGCATCGCCGCCAACGGCGACACCGCCAACAAGATCGGCACCTACCCCCTGGCCGTCCTCGCCCACCGCCACGGCGTCCCCTTCTACGTCGCGGCGCCGCTCTCGACGATCGACCCGCAGACCCCGGACGGCGCCGCGATCCCGATCGAAGAGCGCTCAGCGGAGGAGGTGACGCAACTGCTGGGAACGGCGATCGCCCCGGCCGAGGCAGAGGCCGTCAACTACGCCTTCGACGTCACCCCCGCTGAGCTGATCGCCGCGATCGTGACCGAAGTCGGCGTGCTGCGGCCGCCCTACACCGAGAGCATCGCGCGGGCGCTGTCTGGCGCGAGCATCATGTCCCGGTGACCCGCGACGACTCGTCGGAGAACCAGTTCTCCACGACGAGGCCAGGCACGTTTTGGAAGTGGCGAACGTTGCGGGTTACGAGCACCAGGTCGTGCACCGACGCCGTCGCGGCGAGGACGCCGTCGGGCATCTCGATCCCTTGGCCGCTCTTGCGTAAGGCGGCGCGGAGGTCGGCGGCTGCAAGCGCCACCTTGTCGTCGACCGGAAGCCAGATCGGAAGCGGCAGGATCTCGCGCTGCACCTTCTCCCAGACCATGCTCGACTGAGGATGGATGGCGGCGCCGTAGCGCAGCTCGTAACGCGTGATCTCGGAAGCGAAGAGGACGGCCGGGTCAGTCGAGAGCAGCCGCCGGACCAGGGGCAAGTACGGCCGCGGGCGGATCAGCTCGGAGACGACATTGGTATCGACCAGGAACACGCACGTGGGGCGGCGGCCGGGGCGTGCTCAGGTGGAGGAGCGAAATGGATCGTGCGAGGTCCAAGACTCCTGCCGAGCCGCTTCGAGGGACTGGAAGAACGACTCGTCGTCAATGCCGTCGGGATTGAGCCAACTCCCGTCCGGCTGCTGCACCAGCCGCGCCCTCCAGCGCTCCCACGCCTCTCGCCGTCTTTCTCCGGTCCGAGCGCTATCCGGCGCGGCGCCGCCGGTTTGTTCCAGCTTCTCCCCGATCGCCTCGGCGACCAGATCGCGAAGCGGCCGGCCCTGTTGGGCGGCCAGAGCCTTGGCATCCCGAAGCAGCGGATCGGGCAGATCGAAGGTCGTCTTCACCGCGGGCAGTATTTACGGCTCAACGTGTCCGGTCAAGCCATGGCGGGCACCCGCCTTCCACGGCAGGGCCCGTAGTCTTTAGTTTTGGTGGTTTATCCAGGTAATGGTGGAGGCGGTGGGAGTCGAACCCACGTCCGAGAAACGCGTCCCGGCGGCGTATACGTGCGTAGCCTTCGCTTTCGAATCTCGCCGGCCACGTTGATGGGCGAAGGCGCCTGGCGTGGCGGCCAGCCTCGCTTTATCTCGGAGGTCCACGCGAGGCAGCCGTGACCTCCTTGGTCCGCTGAAGTTGCGCCCCGCGAGAGGCCACGGACCGAGCCTCAAGCGGGACGTCACGTCCTAGTTCTTAGGCCGCGAGAGCGAAGTTGTCGTTCGCAGTTACTAGATTCCGTTTTAACGAGCAGAAACTCGGCACGCGGTCGCCGGACCGCTCTTGTTCCCCGTCGAAACCGGTACGCCCCCCAGTTGTGAAAGAACCGCTCGGAGTATAACCCCCGGCTAGGCCGGCGGATTCCCCTCCGCCTCGGCGGCGAGCTGCGCCAGAAACTCCTCCGGACCGCTCGTGGTGAGCCGCGAGACGACCAGCAGCCACCCGCCGACGGCCAGCGCCAGCCCGAGCGGCGCCAAGGCAAGGAGGCCCGGGAAGATGGGCCAGAGGACCGCCACGACCGCGCCCGCCAGCGACAGCAGCAGCACCACGACCGCCGCCGTCTGCAGCCGGTACTCGCTCTCCTCGACCGCCAGCGCCACCCGCGAGCCCTCCCCGTCCCTTTCCACCCGCACCCGGCCGCGCGCCCAGCCGCGCCGCAGCCCGGCGGTGACCGGCATCGTCAGCTGCCCGCCGTCGCCGGCCGGCTCGAACTCGGCACCCCAGGCCTCCGCCGTCCGCGCCAGGGCGGCGAGCGCCCGCTCGCGACCGAGCGCCAGCCCGACCGCGTGCTCGCGCTGCGGCTCCGGCATCCGCGGGAAGCGGCCTTTAGGCCGCCTGCTCGAGCGGCAGGCCGTCGAAGAACTGCTCGACCGCGGCGAGGAAGCTCGGCACGTCGGGGAGCTGGTTGATCGCCTGGCGGAGCTGGCGGCCGTGCGGCAGGCCGTGGGTGTACCAGCCGGTGAACTTGCGCAGCTTGTGGAGGGCATAGGTCGAGGGCTCGCGCGCCGCCACCATGCGGAAATGGGCGAGGATCAGCTCGCGCCGGTCGGCCAGGGTCGGCTCGCTGATCCGGCCGCCCGACAGGCGCGCCGCGATCTGGCGGAAGAGCCAGGGGTTGCGCGTCGCGCCGCGGCCGATCATCACGCCGTCGCAGCCGGTCTCGGCGAGCATGCGCAGGGCGTCCTCCGGCTCGCGCACGTCGCCGTTGCCGATGACCGGGATCCCGAGCGTCGCCTTGAGGCGCGCCAGGTGCGTCCAGTCGGCCTCGCCGTCGAACATCTGCCGCGCCGTGCGCGCGTGCATCGCCACCGCGGCGGCGCCCTCGGCCTCGCAGACCCGGCCGAGCTCGAGGTAGTTGCGCCGCCCGTCGTCGAGGCCGAGCCGGAACTTGACGGTGAGCGGGATCGTGATCGCCCGCCGCACGTCGCGCACGATCCGCCGCGCCAGGTCGAGGTCGCCCATCAGCGCCGCCCCGGCGCACCCCTTGAGCACCTTGTTGGCCGGGCAGCCCATGTTGATGTCGCAGACGTCGGCGCCCAGCTCCTCGACGACCCGCGCCGCCTCGGCCATCGTCGCCGCGTCGGAGCCGTAGATCTGGATCGCCAGCGGGCGCTCCTCGTCGCTGAAGAACATCAGCTCGCGGGTCTTCTTGTTGCCGTGGACGATCGCCTTCGAGGAGATGAACTCCATCGCCACGACACCGACCCCGCCGATCCGCCGCACGATCAGGCGGAAGTCGCGGTCGGTGACCCCGGCCATCGGCGCGAGGAACAGGGGCGGATCGACCGCCACGGGCCCGAGCTTCAGCATCGCAGGGATTGTAACCAAGCCTAGGCGCGAAAGCTTTCGCGCCGGGCTCCGATCAACCTCTTAAAGGGATTTCCTGCGCGACGACCGCCCGACCAGCTTCGCCAGCAGCATGCCGATGATCCCCCACTGCAGGCCGCCCAGCAGCAGGCTCGCGGTCAGGAAGCGCTGGTCGGAGAGGTCGAGGAAGAGGAGCGAAGCCGGGAAGTCGGTCCAGACCAGCACGTTGGCGCGCCCGAAGTAGCCCCAGGAGTGCCACACCCAGAGCGCCGTCAGGGTATGCAGCAGGACCGCCGCGAAGGCCGCGGCGGCCGCCGCTCCCTTGCCCGTGCCGCGCGCTGTCGTCGTCGCCACGCCGCCCTCCTCGCCCTCTGAGCATACGCCCGGAGGGCGCGACACCGGGGTATATCATCCCGCCGCCGTGGCCGCCCCGTCGCCCTCGCCCAGCCGCCGGCCGGCGGCGCTGCGCGTCGAGCTGGAGGCGGCGGGGCTGCTGCCGCCGCTGCCGCGGGCCTTCCTGGCCGGCCGCGATCTCGACCTCCTCGCCCCGCTCAAGCTGGCGCGCCCCGGAGCGCCGCCGCCGCTCCCCCCGCGACCGACCGCGGCGGCGGCCGCGGCCCGTCGCGCCCTCGCCGACACCCTCGCCTTCGCCAACCGCGCCTACGGCCACCCGGAGGCCGACCGCCTGGCCGCCCGGCTCGCCGACCCGGCCACCCGCGTCGTCGTCGGCGGCCAGCAGCCGGGCCTCTTCGGCGGCCCGCTCCTCACCCTGACCAAGGCGGTGGCGCTGACCCGCTGGGCGGCGGCGCTGGAGGCGCAGGGCGAGCCGGCGGTGGCGGTCTTCTGGGTGGCGAGCGAGGACCACGACTGGCAGGAGGTGTCCCGCGCCGCCTTCCCGACGCCGCAGGGGACGCGCGTCTTCGACCTCGGCCCCGACCCCGAGCCGCTGCAGCCGGTCGGCATGCGGACGCTGGGGCCGGAGGTCGCGTCGGTCCTCGCGGCGCTCAGCGAGGCGATCCCGGGCGAGCGCTACGCCGCCTGGCTCGCCGCCCTCGGCCGCTGGTACCGCCCCGAAGCCCGCTTCGGCGAGGCCTTCTGCCGCCTCCTCGCCCACCTCCTCGGCCCGCGCTGTCCACTCCTCCTCGACGCCATGCTGCCCGGCCTCAAGGAGGCGCAGCGCCCGGTCCTCAGCCGCCTGGTCGATCGGCGGGTCGAGGTCGAGGCGGCCCTGGCGCGCGCCGACGCGGCGATCGCCGAGCGCGGCCATCCCCTCCAGGTCGCCTCGCGCCCGGGCGAGGCGCCGTTCTTCTTGATCGGCCGCGAGGGGCGCCGGCGCGTCGAATGGCACGGCGACGGCTTCCGGCTGCGCGGCGTCCCCGGCGCCGACCCGCTCCCCGTCAACGAGCTGCGGCGCACGATCGAGGAGAACCCCGGCGCGGTGAGCCCCGGCGTCAGCGCCCGCCCGATCGTGCAGGACGCGGTCCTCGGCACCGCGCTCCAGGTCCTCGGCCCGGCCGAGCTCTCCTACCTCACGCAGTCGACCGGCCTCTACGAGGTGCTGGAGGTCGAGCCCCCCGCCGTCGCCTTGCGGCCGCAGGCGGTGGTCCTCGAGCCCCGCCAGGTGGAGCGCCTGGAGGAGGAGGGGCTGACGCTCGCCGACCTCCTCGGCCCGCCGGAGGCGCTCGAAGGGCGGCTGGCCGAGGACGCCGGCGGCGACGTCACCGCCGACGCGCGCCGGCGGATCGCCGAGGTCCTCGACGATTTGCGCGGGCCGCTCCTCGCCCTCGACCCGGACCTCGAGCGGCCCTACGCCAAGACGCGCGAGCAGGTGACGAAGGGCCTCGAGCTCCTGGCCGCCCGCGCGGTGGCCGCCGCCGCGCGGCGGAACGAGGTGCGCCAGCGCCGCGTCGAGCAGCTCCGCGAGGCGGTCTTTCCCGGCGGCAAGCTTCAGGAGCGCGTGATCTCGTCGGCCCACTTCCCCGGCAAGTACGGCGACGCCTTCGCGGCGGCGCTCTGCGAGCAGCTGGAGCTCGACCCGGAGACCTTGCAGGTCGTCGTGCCGGAAGCGGAGGGCGCGCCGTGAGCCGCGTCGACGTCCTGGCGATCGGCGCCCACCCCGACGACGTCGAGCTTGGCTGCGGCGGCACGCTGGCCCTGCTGGCGCGGCAGGGGCGGCGCGTCGGCATCGTCCACCTGACGCGCGGCGAGGCCGGCAGCCGCGGCACGGAGCAGGGGCGGCGGCAGGAGGCGGAGGCCGCGGCTGCTGCCCTCGGCGCCGCCGAGCTCGTCTTCCTCGACTGCGGCGACGGCGCCTTCCGCACCGGCCCGGCCGAGGAAGAGGCGCTGATCGCCGTCCTCCGCCGGTTGCGCCCGGAGATCGTCCTCGGCCCGACGCCCGTCGACCGCCACCCCGACCACCCGCGCGCCCACGCGCTGGTGGCCGCCGCCTGCTTCTACGCCGGCTTGGCGGCGCGCGCGCCGCGGGACGCGAAACCTCACCGCCCGGCGGCCGTTTACTCCTTCATGCAGCACGACGACTTCCCGCCCAGCTTCGTCGTCGACGTCACCGCGACCTGGGAGACCAAGCTCGCCGCCCTCCGCGCCTACCGCACGCAGCTCTACCAGGACGATAAGGAGGACGGCGGCGGCGCCGGCGCCCCGGTCACCAAGGTCTCGACGCGCGAGTTCTGGAAGATGATCGAAGGGCGGGCGCGGCACTTCGGCGCGTTGATCGGCGCCGAGCTGGGCGAGCCGTTCGGCGCCCGCTACCCGCTCGCGGTCTCCGACCTCTTCGCCGTCCTCCCCGGAGGCGTGCGGTGAAGGTCGGCATCAGCTGCTATCCCACCTACGGCGGCTCGGGTGTGGTGGCGACCGAGCTTGCGATGGCGCTCGCCGAAGGCGGCGACGAAGCCCATGTCATCAGCTACGCGCTGCCGACCCGCCTCGCCCTGCCCAGCCCGCGCCTTTTCTTCCACGAGGTCGTGGTGCCGCACTACCCGCTCTTCGAGTACCCGCCGTACTCGCTGGCGCTGGCCACCAAGATGGTCGAGGTGACGCGCCACCAGCGCCTCGACCTCCTCCACGTTCACTACGCCGTCCCTAACGCCGTCTCCGCGGTCCTGGCGCGGCAGATCGTGGCGCCGCAGCCGCTGCCGGTCGTCACCACCCTCCACGGCACCGACATCACGCTCGTCGGCAACGACCCCAACTACGTCGAGACCACGCGCTTCGGCATCGAGCAGAGCGACGCCGTGACCGCGGTCTCCGAGGACCTGCGGCGGGTGACCATCGACCGGCTGGGCATCCGCAACGGCATCGACGTCGTGCCCAACTTCATCGACCCCGCGCGCTACGAGGCGGTGCGCGACAGCCCCGGCGCCCGCCGCTGGGCGCAGCCCGGCGAGCACGTCCTGGTCCACGTCTCCAACTTCCGCCCGGTCAAGCGGGTGCAGGACGTGGTCGAGGTCTTCCGCCGCGTGCGGCGCGAGGTGCCGGCGCGACTCCTCATGGTCGGCGACGGCCCCGACCGCGCCAAGGTCGAGCAGCTCTGCCGCCAGCACTGCATCTGCGACTCGATCGCCTTCGTCGGCAGCCTCCCGGTCATCGAGGAGGTGCTGGTCGGCGCCGACGTCTTCCTGCTGCCGTCGGAGAGCGAGTCGTTCGGCCTCGCGGCCCTCGAGGCGCTGGCCTGCGAGGTGCCGGTCGTGGCGACCGCGGTCGGCGGCGTCCCGGAGGTGGTGGTGGACGGCGAGTGCGGCTACCTCTGCCCGATGGGCGACGTCGAGTGCATGGCGGAGGCGACGCTGCGCCTGCTGCGCGACGAGCCGCTGCGCCGCGCCTTCGGCGCCGCCGGCCGCCGGCGCGCGGTCGAGGTCTTCGCGCAGGACGCCATCGTCGCCCGCTACCGCGCGATCTACGAGCGCGTCCTCGCCGCCCCCGCGCGCGACTGCTAGACTCCGGCCCGTCGCATCCACCCCCGACCGCAGGACGGAAAGGAGGAGGCCGCTATGACCGAACCGCCGGTTCCGCCCACCCCGCCCCCGCCGTACTCACCGCCCCCGCCGCCGCCGTACACGCCGCCGCCCGCCGGAGGCGGCACGGTGAGCCCCAACCGCAGCCTGATGATCATCCTCTCCTACTTGGGGATCCTGGCGCTCATCCCGCTGATCTCCGAGAAGGAGGACCGCGAGGTGCAGTGGCACGCCAAGCACGGGCTCGTGCTGCTGGGCTTCTGGATCGTCGTCTCGATCGTGCTGTCGCTGCTCTCCAACGTCATCGGCTTCGCCGATCCGAGCGGCTGCCTGGGCTGCCTCTGGGCCGGGCCGAGCTCGATCGTCGGGCTCGCGGCGATCGTCATCCACGTCCTCTGCATCATCAAGGGGATCAACGGCCAGCGCTTCATCATCCCGGGCATCAGCCAGCTCGCCGACAAGTTTTAACTAGGAGAGCGCGATGGCGACGACCGCAGCGCCCGACAAGCCGAGCAGCCAAGCCGTCACCGCCCTCGTCCTGGGCATCCTGAGCTTCGTCTGCTGCCAGATCCTGGGGCCCGTCGCCTGGTATCTCGGCAACCAGGAGCAGCGCTCGATCCGCGAGGGGCGGTCGCCGGCCGCCGGCCAGGGGTTCGCGACCGCCGGCGTGATCCTGGGGATCATCGGCACCGTGCTCCTGGTGTTCAGCCTCTTCTGGATCTTCGCCATGGGCGGCATGGCGATCGTCGGCGGCATCCTCGAGGGGATGAACTGAGCCGAGGCGTGCCGTGACGGCGGGGAAGGCATTGGCCTGGGGGGCGGCCGGGCTGGCCGGCGTGCTCGGCGCCCTCCTCCTCGCCCACTGGACGCCGGTGGGCGGCGGCCTGCCGGTCTTCTGCTTCCTGCGCCGCTCCTTCAACCTTCCCTGCCCGGGCTGCGGCATGACCCGGGCCCTCGCCCACCTGGCGCGCGGCGACTGGCACGGCGCGCTCGCGCTCCACCCCTGGTCGCCGGTCGTGGCCGCCCAGCTGGGGCTCGTCTGGCTGGCGTGGGGCGCCTCCCTCGTGCGGCCGCTGCCCGGCTGGCCGGGGTGGCTGCCTCCCCTCCTCGGCGCCAACCTCGCGGCCCTCGCCGCGATCTGGCTCGGGCGCCTCGCGACCGGTACCCTCCCCTTCTAGCCATGCCGCGCCCGCCCCACACCGCCGCCGCGGTCGCCGAGATCCCCGGCGCCGTGTATTCAGCCTTGGCCGACCGCGCCGCGCGCTACCGCGGCGAGGTCTTCCCGCTCCACGTCGGCGACACCTGGATGGAGCCGGCCGAGGGCTGCCGGATGGAGGACCTCAAGGTCGCCGACCACCCCGGCATGCACCGCTACGCGGCGCCGCAGGGGATCCCGCAGCTCCTCGACGCCGTCGCCGACCGGCAGCGGGCGCGCACCGGCGCCGCGACCGAGCGCGACGACCTGCTGATCGCCGCCGGCGCCACCGGCGCCTTGGCGGCGGTGGCGGGCGCCATCCTCGAGCCGGGCGAGGAGGTGCTACTGCTGGCGCCGCACTGGCCGCTCATCTCGGGCATCGTGCGCTCCTTCAAGGGCGTCCCGGTCGAGGTCCCCTTCTTCGGCGCCGCCGACTCGCCGGAGACGGCGGTCGAGGTCGTGCGCCGCCACCTCTCGCCGCGCGTCGTCGGCATCTACTGGAACACGCCGAGCAACCCGACCGGCCTGCTCATCCCGCGCCCCTGGATCGAAGCGCTCGTCGCCTGGGCCGCGAGCGAAGGGCTGTGGATCATCTCCGACGACGTCTACGAGGACTACGTCTTCGCGGGCGAGCACACCTACTGCCGGCCGCTGGCGCCCGAGCGCACCTTCGCCGTCCACTCCTTCTCCAAGGCCTACGGCATGGCGGGGAACCGCTGCGGCTACGTCGTCGGGCCGCGCGCCGTCATGGGCGAGCTGCGCAAGGTCGTCACCCACAGCTTCTACTCGACGCCCACCGCCTCGCAGCTCGCGGCGCTCCGCGCCCTCGCCGGCCCCGGAGACGCCTGGGCCGCGGCGGCGCGCGACCAGTACGCCGCGACCGGCACCCGCGTGGCCGCGCGCCTCGGCGTCGACCCCCCCGCCGGCAGCACCTTCCTCTTCCTCGACGTCGCCGACCGCCTCGACGCCCGCGGCCTCGACGGCTTCCTCGAGGACTGCGCCGACCAGGGCCTCTTCCTCGCCCCCGGCCCCAGCTTCGGCCCCTACCCCACCCACGCCCGCCTCTGCTTCACCGCCTCCCCGCCGGACGTCGTCGAGCGCGGCGTCGAAGTACTCGCCGGGCTGCTGGGCCGCTAAAAGCCTGCCGCTCGCTGAGATCTACGGCAAAGGCTTGCGTTTCAGCCGAAGTCTGCCCGGTTGGTTGACATACATCCAGGAACAGGCTGTAATCAGCCCGCATGAGATGTCGATGTCAACGCTAAAAGCTCCCTGAGCGCTCCGGAGAGCTCCCCACGACGCCGGGAACGCTCCCCGCGCAGGACGAAAAGCTCCCGCGCCCGGCCAGAGCCTTTCCGACCCTGCCCGAAATTCTCCCAGAGAGGCCGGGAGCGTTCTTTGGCCGGCCGGGAAATCTCCCGGACGCCGAGGAAATGCTCCCGGCGGCCGCGGGAGCGTTCCGGCGGTCCGTGGGGCACTTTCGGGCGACGCGGCGCCGGCCCCTGCGGACCGCACGACTCGGCTGGCCGAGCGGGCGCGACCTCTCGCGGACTCCCGGCGGGGTCCGCGACGGCCGCTGCCAACTCCTGCACACCGCCAGAACCCTTCGCCCGAGCGCCGGCGAGCTCCGACAGAGCGCCGGCGTGCTCCCGGCGCAGCGCAGAGCGCTCCGGCGCGCCCGCAGAACGTTGCTTCGCTGTTCCGCCGCTTTCCCCCGACACCCGAGAGCTTTCCGGCCGTCCACCTGCGTTTTCCGGACCTTCTTCCCCGCGTTCCCCCGTCGATCGGGAGCGTGTCCCGACTCGGCGTTCATTGACCGCTGACGGAAAGGAGAATTTCCCATGGCCCACGAGTCTTACCCCGAGCTGCTCGTCGCTCTCGACGGGCTCTCCACCAACCTCAAGGGGCGTCTCCCCGACGCGCCCCACATGACCGTCCTGCAGACCGACCTCGAGGCCTGGGTCGCCGAGGCGCGCGGCCTCGAGGCGCAGACGGAGATCTTCGAGGCGCGGCTGCGCGAGACCAACGAGAAGCGCCGCGTCTCCCAGCAGCGCGGCATCGACCTGCGGAGCCAGCTCAACGGCGCCCTGCGCGGCCACTTCGGGCCGAAGAGCCAGACGCTGCGCGAGTTCGGCTTCCTGCCGCGCGGCCGCAAGCGGTCGGCCAAGAAGGAGGAGCCGCCCAAGCCGGAAGGGCCGCCGCCGGCGCCCACGGCCTGACCTAAAAACAACGGCCGCCGGCGGAGATCTGACCTCTGCCGGCGGCGCACCGCCCTCATCGCAACGCGGCGCGTCGAACGAGAGCACCATGGACGGTACCATCGTCCCCATGGACAAAGTCAACCTCGCCGAAAAGCTGGGCCTCATCCGCGAGCACTGGACCCCGAAGGTCGTCGCCGAGCTGAACGGGCAGGAAGTGAAGCTCGTCAAGCTCCAGGGAGAGTTCGTCTGGCACCATCACGAGCGCGAGGACGAGCTGTTCCTGGTGCTCAAGGGGCGGCTGCGGATGGAGCTGCGGGACGGGACGCTGGTGCTCGGGCCGGGGGAGATGGTCGTCGTGCCGCGCGGCGTGGAGCACCGGCCCTGCGCCGACGAGGAGGTGGAGCTCCTGCTCTTCGAGCCGGCAAACACGCTCAACACCGGCAACGTCGTCGACGAGCGGACCGTCTTCGAGCCCGAGCGGATCTGAAGGCGAGAGCCGACGCGCTACCAGACCGTCTCGACGTGCGGGAAGCGGCGCAGCCTGCGGTCTTTCGTGACCAGCGGCAGGCCGTGGAGAAGGGCCGTGGCGACGATCAGGCGGTCGGCCGGGTCGGCGTGCAGGTTGCCGGGGAGGCTGTTCGCTCGCGCGGCGATGCGGTGGTCCACCGGCAGGAATTCGAGGAACGGAAGCGCCTCCGAGCGCGCGATCCACTCCTCGACCGCCATCGCCAGCTCGAGCCTGCCGCGCTGGACGAGCAGCGAGACCTCCCAGCAACTGATCGCCGACACGTTGACCTCGCCCTGCTCGACCGCGGTCTCGATCTTGCGACGCGCCGCCGGCGAGAGCAGCGTGGGGCGGGCGACCCACCAAACCCAGGCATGGGTATCGAGCAGGATCAGCGCAACGCTTCCCAGTCTTCGACGCCCACCGGCTCGAGCGGGTCGTCGTAACGCAGCACGCTGCCGCGCAGCGATTCCAGGGCGGCGGCCGGGTCTTCGGCGTACGGCACGACCTTCAGCACCGGCCGCCCATGGTCAGTGATGACCAGCTCCTTGCCGGACCTCTCGACCTCGCGGAAGTACTCCAGCGCCTGCGCCTTGAATCTCGATTTCGACACGGCCTGGGGCGCTCGCTTCGGCATGAGGTCTCCTCTGTGACCCTGGTCAATCTACCATGGTCACTACTATTTCAAACTGGCACATTGCTTGCACACTTCTTGAAAGACTATGAGCTGGCGCGGGTTCACGCGCCGGCGATTCGGCCTCCGGGTGAATCGAAGGCTTGGAGTTACCAACAAGGAGGTAAGACATGAGGTCAAAAGCCAAAACGCTGCGAACCTTCATCAGGCTCACCATCCTTACAGCGATGACTCTGTTGGTAAGCGCCGGCGGTGCGGAAGCACAGCTCTGTAGCAATACGTGCTACATATCCTGCCGCAACGCTGACAGGTTCTGTCGAGACAACCCCAACGGCTACTGGAGCAACGGCTACGCCGGCGGCGCGTGCGCGGACTTCGGCGGCACCGATGCCTGCTGTAAGTGGGAGTGCCCGAACAACACTCCCAAGTACAGCAAGTGCATGTCGAATCCGACCCTGTCGGGCTGCGAGTGGGACATTAACCCGTTCCCGCAGTACTGTTCGAGCGGCGACTGGGCGAGTTGCGAGCTCGACTGCAATGACAATATTGCGTGGCTCTGCGCCTCAGGCACCGGCAGATGCGTGAACACTGTCCTCTCCAGCCCGTTCGGTTCTCAATCTTGTACTTGTGAGTATACGGTTGAGTGTTAATACTGAGCGCGCCCTGCGCGACTAGAAGCCGAAGCAGCCTGCTCACGCGAGAGGCGGCGATTAGAACGGCGGATCGCTGCCGCCTAATCGCCGCGGGGGCGCCTGCCTAGAGCGGCGGGCGGCGTGCGGTGCCGCCCGCTCGCGGCTTTTGTTTGGCCGCGTTCCTTGCGATCCGAGCCTTGACCAGCTTGCGGACGAGGGTCGCCGGCAAGGGTTTGTCCGGCTGAAAGCGAATGGTGCCCTTGCTGGTGTCGTAGTCCTTGAGCTCGTCCGCGTCGGCTCCCCCGACGCCGTAGATGGCGCAGTGGTTCGCGGCGGCGCCGATCCAGATGAAGGCCTTGCCGTCGAGACAGAAGGCGGGGAGCTGATAGCTGATGCACTCCTCGGCCTTGGGAGCCGCCGCCCGGATGATCTTCCGCAGCCTCTCGAGCGCGGCCCGCTTGTCCTCGCTCAACGGGGCGAGGTACTCGTCGATGGTCGTGGGCTTGGCGTTCATCGGCAGCCACTCCTCTCCACGGTTGACAGCCTACCCGAGCGGCCCATACTTGGCGGGCCCGATGAAGACCAGGCGCTTTCGCACCGCCGTCTTCTTTCTCGTCGCCGCGGCCTCCGCGTCGTGCACCCGCGACGATCTGCCGCAGGACACGCTCGTCCGCTTGGACACGCTTCCTCCCTGCACAGAAGATTTCACCAGCTATGCCGAGTTCGTGAACGCTCACCAATTCGGCATCAGCGTCCAGAACCTCTATCACCCCAACATCCTCTTCTTCGCTTCCAGGAAGGCTCCCTGGAGGCCCATCAGCGGCCGCCGGGAAACCTTGGGCGGCCGCCTGGGGAAGTACTTCGTGGCCACGGTGCACCCGGATCAGAACGAGCACGACTGGAACCTGGACGTGGTTCCCAGCGCCGCCTTCGCTCCCTGGATGGGAGAGGGCATGGTCGAGTGTGAAGTGACGCCGGCGGTGCCTCTGCGGGACAACAGGTTCTTCCCGCTCAAGGGGAGCGGGAAGCCATCCCCGCTGCTCGGCCAGGACCTCTGCCTGTACGGCCCCTGGGTGAGGGACGAGGGCAACGAGAACCAGCGGGAGATCCACCCGACGGAAGCGATCTGGTGGCAGAACCGGCCGGGCAGGAACGAGGACGTGGAGCTGATCCTGCTTCAGGACGGCGCGATCCATCGCTTCACCGAGCTCGCGGACTTCGATTTCGACGAGGACCAGGACGGCGAGGACGACTTTCAACCGGGCTGGGCGCCGTGGGTCAAATATCCGCAGACCGAGGAGGTCGAGCTTCCCTTCCAGTTCGATCCGACAACGGGGCGCTATTCGGTCGTCGAGATCGAGGAGGAGAGATCTCTCAACGTCGTGACGAGGCTGTTCCGTGAGCTCGACGACAGCGACAACGGGGCCGTCCATCGACTGAGGGGCGCCAACCGCCTCGGCACGACCGGCTTCGACCAACCCATCCTGGCCGAGGTCCGTGAAAGCCGGGACTCGCACCTGGGCGTCCAGTTCGCGGATCTCTGCCGATCGCCGGCGGGCGCCGTCCACGGCAACGTCCGCGTGCTCGCCGCCATCGGGCGCCCCAATACGAGGGATCCGGGGTTCATGCTCTTGAGGTTCGTGAAGCGGGTCGAGGTCAACAGTGGACCGGTAGCGACCCAGTAAGAAAGGGGCGCCGTGCTCGAAGCCAGGCCCGTCGGAATCCTCTCCCAGGACTTCGACATCGAAGCCGACGGGCAGAAGATCGCGTTGCTCGACGTCTCGGGCTGGAAGGAGGCCGCCGCGATCTCGATCGAGGGCCGGCCTTACAAGCTGTACCGCGAGGGCCGGATGAGTGGGGCCTTCGTGCTGGAGAGCAAGACCGAAGGCCAGGTCGTCGCACGCGCCATCAAGCCGAGCGCCTTCCGTTCCCGGTTCGAGCTAGAGCTCGAGGCCCGGCAGTACGTCTTGCAACGAACCTCCGCTTTCGGCAGAAGCTTCTCGGTCTTCCAGGGCGAAGCCGTCGTGGGCAGCATTCGTCCGGTCGGTGTGTTCTCCCGGAGGACCATCATCGAGCTGTCACCCGATTGGTCGATTCCGATCCAGGTGTTCGCCTTCTGGTTGGTCTTGGTGATCTGGAACCGGGACGACAGCGCGGCAGTCGCCGGGGCTGCCGGGTCATAGGAGCATCGGTTGAAAGCCGAAGCAGTTCTGGAAGGCGTGTTGGAGACACTCCGCGGGTCTTGCTCCGATCTCACGCCAAAGATAGAGCAGGATGGAAACTACATCTGTCTCGAGTTTCCTCCTGCACCTGGGGCGGCGTACTTTTTCAGAGCCTATCTGCACACCGACGAGTACACACTTGAGCTCGACGCATGCCTCTTAGGCACTCCGGCCGACGTCCTGTTCTGGAGTCGGCGTTACGAACGTGACGATTACGACTCGTACCCGGCAATGGTGGCCGAGTTCTCTCACGATCTCGTGCGGGTTCTGAGCCACCCAACTCGCATCGTGCAGGTCAAAGGACTTCTCTTTTGGCACTTCGGCTGCGAAGTACTCTCCGCATCCGGGTCGGTCGAGTTGCCGGGTACCTCTACCTTGCGCCCCGTCAAGGCCCCGCCGATTCGGGGTCGTCGCGGAGCTTACGAAAGCCCTGCGCTGTGTGCAGCAACATCCCAGCTCGTCTCCTAGGCTCGCGCCTGCGCGCTATGCTGGCGCGGTGACGATCGACGACGCCGAAAAGACTACGGGAAGTCCGCTCCCGGAGCGGCTGCGCGAAGCGCTGGCGGCGGCGCCCGTCGAGGGGATCGTCTCGGCCTATCTCTTCGGCAGCCACGCCGCCGGCCGGGCGCACCGGGAGAGCGACATCGACGTGGCCGTGCTCCTCGACTGGCAGCGGCACCCGACGCGGCAGGAGCGCTTCGCGGCGCGTCTGCGGCTGATCGGGGAGCTGGCCCACGCCCTGCGCATGCGCGAGGACCGGCTCGACGTCGTCATCCTCAACGACCTGCCGCCGCTCTTCGGGCGGAGCATCGTGTGGGACGGCGAGCGCTTCTTCTGCGCTGACCCCGAAGCCGACCGCGCCCATGTCGTGCAGGTCCAACTCCTGGCCGCCGACCTCGCCCCCTGGCTCGAGCGCATGCGCCAGCTCAAGCTCGAGGCGCTCGCCCGGTGAGCCCGGTCGTCGAGCGCCTGGTCGAGCTCCGCCGGCACCTCGACCATCTCAAGGAGCTGCGGCCGCGCGTCACGAGCGCCGAGGCGCTGCGCCGCGACCTGACGCTCCACAACGACGTGCTCTTCTCGCTGCAAACCGTCTGTCAGCTCCTGATCGACATCGCCGGCGAGCTGGCCGGGCGACGGGGCCAGCGGTTCGAGGACTACACCGAAGCGGTCCGCAGCCTCACCGCCTACCCCGAGTTCCCCGACCGCCTGGTGCGCGACCTCGAGCCGCTCCCCGGCTTCCGCAACGTCCTGATCCACGAGTACGTGGCACTCGACCTCGAGCGGGTGGTCCAAGCTCTCGAACGGCTCGGGCCGCTGGAGGAGTTTGCCGAAGGAGTGCGGAGGCTGGAACAGGCGGGGCGCTGAGCCGAGCCGGGATCCCGGCTCCGCCGGCCCCGGGGGCGGTTCGCCGCCGCTCGCCGAGCGCTCGAACCGCCCGGCACGAGCCTCGGAGCGCACCTCGGGGCGCCGAGCCGTCGGCTCGCTACCGGTTCTTAGGCAAGCCCCCGCCTTTCTTGCTATACTAGCTACTTAGCTAACTACAGGCCCATGAATGTAAACCGGCGCAGTCGGAGCCGCGGAGCAAGAGGACAGCCGACTGTTGGCTATGCCGACACACCTGCGGGCCTTGAGTCGTAAAAGAGGTTAGACGCAGAATGCAAGGATAGCTATAGCAAGACGGCAGGCTGCGACAGACTGCTACAGGGGGGAGAGATGGCGACAATCTACGATGTTTATCGTTTCTTAGATCCCGACGTGGAAGCTCCAGCTGTAGAGGTTTTAGCCAAGAAGACCATAGAAGCCGACGCCGAATTTGTTCCTCATGATCGAGAACAGCTTGAGCCAGCCGAAAGCGAGATACCTCCACTCGACCGAGAGCAACTTGAGCAAATAGCGGCGGCTCTTGAAACAGAACCCGAGACGGTCGTGGCGCGCGCACGGGAGCTCTGGGATGGGGAAATTACTGAGCACGAGTTACGCGCCCTTGTGGAGCGCGCACGAGCGGTATTTGACAATCCTACGGCCGCTCTTGAGGCAATGTCCGCCGACGCGGCATTCCTAAAGATCGCTCAACCTCTACCGCCTGACTTCACGTTCCCTGGTATTGATCCGACGATCAAGATTGAGCCGGGCAAGCACACTTTCGAGGAAGTCGGAGATGCTCTTGGGTGGCTCTTCTTCTCCGGTCCGTTCCTGCTCGGCAACTTCTCGCCAAGCCCTCATTTTCTTCGGCACGAGAACCTCGCCTTCCCTTCGCTCTTTCGCTACTCTCTAAACGAACCAACGCAGGCAACTCCGATCCGGATTGCCCTGTTTTCAGATTTCGGAACCGCCTATTACCATTCAGAATACATCGCGAAGCAGATCAGTCGTGGAGGCTATGACGCCACGATTCACCTCGGCGATGTATACTATGCTGGAAGGGCGTCAGAATATCGCAAGCGATTCCGTAAGCAGCTCGATCCGTTGCTGTCGACCACGCCACTCTGGAATCTCAATTCGAACCACGAGATGCAATCGCGAGCGGAGCCCTATTTCCGCTACATTCGGCACCGCCTCGCGGACCACCCTGGCGTGCAGCGCCAAGAGGGGAGCTACTTTGCGCTTGACTTCGGGACTTGTCTTGTCGTGGGTATCGACACTGAGGGGCTGAGACATAAGCGACACGATGACGCCAAGCTCCAAGCTTGGCTTCGAGAGACGCTGGAGCAGGGGCGGACGGCCGAGAAGGTGACCATCCTCCTCTCTGGAGATGAGCCTTATACATACGGCCACAAAGGGACGACTAATCTGTATGACGACGATTTGAAATCCCTCGATCAAGACAGGTTAATTGACCTCTGGTTTTGGGGAAACACGCACTACTGTGCGCTATTCGAGGCGTCGTCGCCATTCGGATTCGCGGGCAGCTGCATCGGGCATGGCGGTTACCCTTATCAGCGGCGAGCGGCTGGAAAGCATGAACCAGCGCCGTTGGTGTTTCTCGAGGAGCGGCACCGTTTCCATCCCTGGAAGCTCCGTGAGGATATGGGAAACAACGGCTTCTGCGAGATGACTCTACGTCACGATAGATCGATCGGCCTACGCTATATAGACTGGATGTCAAACGTGCGCTGTACGGCGGATCTAATGCCCTCCTCTACGGGCGGAGCCCTCGCTGTCAGTAATGTTTGGTTTCAGCCATAGCGCTGGCTGAACAGGAATCGGAAGGCCGCCTACACTGCCATAAGCGGAGGAATACCGCACTATCGCGCGGTCTCGCCTCTTAGGCCTGAGCCGTTGAGAGGAACGTTAGGGCTCGGGACGCACGTGGGGAGGCAATCCTCGTAGCCAGAGGGCCGGCGGCGACCGCGAGGGTCCCGCGGCGCCGCCTTTGGAGCGGCGCCGCGGCCCGTGGCTCTTTACCGGCTAGCGCCGGACCGTCACCGAGTCCTGCAGCGACACGCTCAGGCTGGTGCCGGCCGGGAGGGTGACCTGGCGGCCCTTGGTCTTGGCGGCGATGGCGGTGCCGGCGGCGGCGCCGACGATGGCGCCGATGACCGTGCCGCGGCGGTCTTTCTCGATCTGCTTGCCGAGGACGCCGCCGACGGCGGCGCCGGCGCCGATGGTCGCCGCGTCCTTGGCGGTCTCGCTCTTGCCGATCTGGCTGTAGGAGGCCGAGATCGGCACGGTCTGACCGTCGGGCAGGACGAGCTCGGTGAAATCGATCGCCAGCCGCGCCCGGCCGCCGACGCGGCGCAGGGCCTGGGCGTCGCTGACCACGCCGATCACCTCGGAGCCGGCGGGGATGGCGTTGACGCCGTCCTCGTGGACGCTGCCCGACACCCGCGCACGCACGCTGTCGCCCACCTGGCTGGTCTGGCTCGAGACGGTCTCGAGCAGCTCGACGTCGAGGGTCGTGCCGGCCGGCACGGTCACCGAGCTGGCGCGGCGCACCGGGCGCTCGGCCGGCTCGTCGTAGTCGGCCACCCGCTCCTCGCGGGGCGCGGGCTCGCGCCGGGCGCTCCGCTCGCGCGCCGCCACCTCGGCCTCGCGGCGGGCGAGGTCGGCCTCGCGCTCGCGGCGGGCCAGCTCGGCCTCGCGCTCCTGGAGGTCGCGCTCGCGCTCGGACAGGCTGGCGCGCTCGGCGCCGGACGGGTCCTCTTCGACGATCACCTGGTTCGGCATCTCGGGCACGGACTCGGCGAGGTCGTAGTCGAGCTCGGTCGCGAGAGGGGCGGACTGGCTGTACAGCTCGGCGTCCTGGGTGCCGTAGGGGGCGCCGGTGGCGAGCTGCGCGGGCTCGTCGCGGCCGCAGCCGGCGAGGAGCAGGGGCACCGCCGCCAGCAGGAGGGCGGCGGAGAAGATCGGGAGTCGCAGTCGGGTCGGAATCATGGTGCATACCTCTCGTGAAGTGGGTTCCGCGGCCCCTAAGGAGCAAGGCGGGTGCCACGGGCGCAACTGCCTCTGGCGAAAGGGTTTCAGGCGAAACGGAGGGGTCCGCGGGAGCCCGGCTTCGTCACCTGGGGAGGACGGGGGCGCCTCGGTCTCAACGCTTGCGCGTCGGGTCGAAGCGGACGACCTGGCCGCCCGGCTCCTCGCCCGGCCCCAGCGGCGCCGCGGTGGGCTCCGGCGGAGCGCCCTGCGCTTCCCCCGCCGCCCCCGCCGGCCCCGCCGCCGCGGCCCCGTCGAAGCGCAGGCCGAAGCTCGCCACCGGGTCGAGGAAGGCGGTGAGCGCCGAGAAGGGGATCGTGAGGTGCTGCCGCGAGCCGTCGAAGCTCAGGGTGACGGAGAAGGCCTCGTCGTCCACCTCGAGGTCCCAGTACTGGTGCTGGAGGACGATGTTGAGCTCCTCGGGATGGAGCTGGCGCAGCCAGGCCGGCATCGCCACCCCCGGGTGGCCGGTGCGGAAGGAGAGGTAGAAGTAGTGGTCGCCCGGCAGGCCCTCCTCCGCCACCTCGGCGAGGAGACGCACGACGAGCCCGCGCAGGGCCTCTTGCACCCGCTGCTGGTAGTCGATCGTGTCGTCCATGGCGGGCCCCTTAGGGAGGGTCGAAGGTGCCGGCCGGGGTCCAGGGGCCGCAGCGCAGGACCCGCCCAACGGCCAGCGCGCTACCGACCAGGGCGCCGCGCTTGCGCACCGCCCCCTCGGCGTAGCGGCTGCAGCTCGGCCGGAAGCGGCAGCCGATCCCCAGGGCCGGCATGCGCGGCGAGAGAGTCGCCTGGTAGAGGTGGATCGCCCCGAGGAGCGCCCGCGCGCTCGCCTGGCTGGCCGGCGGCCGCGCGAGGTCGAAGGCGAGGAGGGCGAGGAGCGCTAGCGCGGCCCCCACGAGGCGCCGGCGCCGCCGTCCGCGCACGTCCATGTCAGTCAGCGTAGCCCATCCGCCAACTCTTTTGCAGCCGGCCGCGGCGGGCGGCGTTAAAGTTAAATCCTCGGAACCTCCGTAGATAAAGCACTTGCGCGCTAAACGCACGACCCGAATGTTGCTCGCCGCGACGCTCTGCGCCGTGGTGGCGGCGCTCCTCTACGTGCAGATGACGGCGGCGGTGCGGAGCGCCGGGCGGCGGATCGGCGCCGTCCCCGAGGAGGGGGACGGGGCGATCCGCGTCGAGTCGCTGACCCCCGGGCTGCCCGGCGAGCGCGCGGGCCTGCTGCCGGGCGACCGCGTCCTCGCCGCCGACGGCGTCCGCATGCGCAAGGTCACCGACTGGGACCTCGCGGCGAAGCACTTCCGCGCCGGCACGCCGGTGCGGCTGACGGTCGAGCGGCAGGGGTCGGTGCGGGAGATGGCCGTCCACCCCGGCGTGCCGGTGCCGTGGCTGCGCCTGGCGATCGGCGCCCTCACGACCCTCTGCTTCCTGGCGCTCGCCCTCGTCGCCCTCCTGCAGCGGCGTGAGCGCGACATCCGCGGCCGCCTCCTGCTGCTCTTCGCGGCGGCGGTGGCGATCGAGCTGGCGCTGCCGGTCCAGGCCCTGGGCGACCGCTGGGTGCGGCTCGTGGCGCTCGCCGCCTTCCACCTCTTGACCGGCTTCCAGATGGGCCTCGAGCTCCACTTGGCCTCGCTCATCCCCGAGCGCCAGGCCTGGATCCGCCGCCGCCCCTGGGTGGTGCCGCTCTACTACGTGCTCGGGCTCGGGCTGGGCGTCGCCACCGCCGCAACCTTCGTCTTCGAGCAGGGCTTCGGCCGCGACTTCTTCCTCTGGACCTCGACGACGATCCAGGGGGTGCTCCTCGACGTCGGCCTCCCGGTCTGGGCGCTGGCGGTGACGGTGCTCCTCGCCGTGCCCGCGTTCCGGCACCCGGAGCCGCGGGGGCGGCAGCAGGCGGGACTGGTGCTCGCCGGCGTGATCCCCTGGCTCCTCTTCGTCTTCGCCACCACCGGCTTCGACCTCGCCGGCCTGCCGGTGCCGCCCTGGCTCACCGGGCTCGAGTCGCTGATCCTGCTCCTCTACCCGATCGCCGTCATCGCCGCGATCTATCGCTACCACCTCTTCGACATCGAGCTGGTGGTGCGGCGCGGCCTGCTCTACACGACGCTCACCGGCATGCTGGTGCTGGTCTTCTACGGCGCGCTGGGGACCGGGGGCGCGCTGGTCTCGCGCTTCCTCGAAGGGGAGGCGTCGATCTGGGTGATCTCGGCGGCGACGCTGCTGGCGGGGTTCCTCTTCTGGCCGCTGCGCGGCCTCCTCCAGCGGCAGATCGACCGCCGCCTCTTCCCCGAGCGCAACGAGCTGCGCAAGCGCCTGATCGCGCTCGCCGGCGAGCTTCCGGCCCTCGGCAAGCTGCCGCGCATGGGCGAGCACCTGGTCGAGCGGCTGCGCGACATCTTCGGCGCGCGCAGCGCCACGATCCTCATCGCCAACCCCGGCTCGGGCGTCCTCTCGGCGCTCGCCTCGTCGCGCAGCTGGAGCCAGGAGGAGCAGGACCGCACCCTCTTCCTCTCGGTCGCCGACCCCGGCGTCGAGCAGCTCCGCCGGGCGCAGCGGCCGCTGCCGGTCGAGCAGCTCCGCGGCTCGGCCTTCGCCCTCTGGCCGCGCCTCGACGCGGCGCTCGCCGTGCCGCTGCTGCACCAGGAGAACCTGACCGGCGTGCTGGTGGTGGGCGAGAAGGAGGGGCGCGAGCGCCACCGGGCCGAGGAGCTGGAGCTGCTCAATCTGCTGTCGCACCACGTGGCGACGGTCTTCGAGAACGCCCGCCTCTTCGAGTCGGCGACCTACGAGAGCCTGACCGGCCTGCTGCGGCGGGAGGCGATCCTCGAGCAGCTCGAGCGCGAGCTCGACCGCGCCCTGCGCTACCGGCGGCCCTTGACCGTCGCCATGGCCGACCTCGACCACTTCAAGGGAATCAACGACCGCTACGGCCACTTGGCCGGCGACGCCCTCCTCAAGCGCGTGGCGCAGGCGGCGGCGGCCGGCCTGCGCAGCACCGACTCGATCGGGCGCTACGGCGGCGAGGAGTTCCTGCTGGTGCTGCCCGAGACCGACGTCGCCGGCGCCGCCGCGGTGGCCGAGAAGGTGCGCTCGCTGGTGCAGCGGGCGACGGTGCCGATGGAGGACGGGTCGCTGGCGCGGGTGACGATCTCGATCGGCCTCGGCTCGCTCCACGACCTCGGGCCGAAGCTCAGCGCCCGCGACCTGCTGGCCGCCGCCGACCGCTCGCTCTACGAGGCCAAGAACGGCGGGCGCAACCAGGTGCACCCGCTGGTCGCCTGAGGCGCGAAAGCTTTCGCGCCGGGCTCGGGTAAGGCGCGCTGGGCGCGACCGCCTTACCAGGCGATGATCAGCCCCATACTCCCCTCGCCCTGCACCAGCGCGTCGTCGTAGGTGCGGCGGCGGTCGCGGCGGCGATCGTCGTCGTCGGCGGCGAAGTCGGTCCAGTAGCCGCGCCCCTCGAGGCGCAGCCCGACGTGGCGGTTGAAGAAGACCTTGACGCCGCCGCCCAGGCTTCCCGAGAGGCGCGTCTCGGAGTCGAGCCCCGGGCCCTCCGGGTCGATCGATGAGATCCCGCCGCTCGCCACGACGAAGCCGTTGACCTGCCCCGGCCCCCACTGCAGGAGGATGCCGGCGTGGGCCTGGGTGATCGTCACGTCGCCGAGCTCCTCGGTCGGGTCGAGCACGCCCGAGTCGGCGACGAAGGCGGTGTCCTGGTGGCGCGCCATCAGCTCGAGCTGGAAGCCGGAGCCGATCGGGATGTCGAAGGTGAAGCCGACGCTCGCGCTCTCGTCGAGCTCGACGTCGGAGCGGCGGAAGTCGTCGTCGATCGAGTCCACCTCGCCGGAGAGGCGGTAGCCGACGAGGGGCGTCAGCTCGAAGCGCTGCGGCGTCTGGGCGAGGGCGGGCGCGGTGGCGGCCACGGCGAGGAGAGAGAGGAGAGCGAGGAGCGGCAGGGTGCGGCGCATGGCGCGTGTTCTACCATGACGCCACGATGGCCGTCCCCACCTTGACCGAAGCGCGCCGCCTCCCCGAGGAGGGGAAGCTCCGCCTCACCTGGAGCGACGGCCACGCCGCCGAGTACGACTACCGCTACCTGCGCGGCTGGTGCCCCTGCGCCGGCTGCCAGGGGCACTCGGGGATGAAGATCCGCTTCCACCCGCCGGCCGGGCCGGTCGCCGCCCAGTCGATCAAGCCGGTCGGCCACTACGCCATCTCGATCGCCTGGTCCGACGGCCACGCAACGGGCATCTACCGCTTCGACTTCCTGCGCGAGATCTGCCCCTGTCCCCAGTGCGGGGGGGTGGGCGACGAAGTGGAGAGCTAGGCTCCGCCCCGCCAGCGCGCGACGTCGTCCGGCGTGTTGAGGTTGAGGAAGATCCGGGCGGGATCGCCGAAGCCCTCGAGGTCTTCGTCGTCGAGGTACGCGATCCGGAGACCGGGCTCGTCGGCCAGCTCGTGGAGGGCGAAGCGTCCCGCGGCGGCGCGGCGGGCGAGCGCCGCGAGCGCCGCCGGCCCGTAGATGGCGCAGAGCGGCTCGAGCCGTCCTCCCCAGCGCGGCACGGCCCAGTCCGCCTCTCCCCCCTTCGCCATACGGCCCGCGATCACCAGCGCGGTCAGCAGGACCTCCGGCACCTCCGGGAGATCGCAGGCGAGGACCATGAGCGCCCGCTCCGGGTAGGCGGCTGCGGCGCCGAGCACGCCCGCTGCCGGCCCGCGGCCGGGGCCGTCGGGCAGCGACGGGACGCCGGGCACGAGGCCGCGCCCGCCGTCGGCCACCGCTATGTCGGCGAAGCCTCGAAGTTTGCGCACCGCCCGCGCAGCCAGGCTCTCCCCGCCCGCGGCGAGGAGCGCCTTGTCCTCTCCCAGCCGGCGCGAAGCGCCCCCTGCGAGGACGACGCCCACCGCGCCGGTCGCCTCCGGGGGCCGTGCTACCATCCTTGCTCCACGTCGATCACCGCAAACCAAACCAAGGAGAAGCGTTCATGAAGTTGACTCTGCTCGCCTGCCTGTTCGCCCTGCTCGCCGCCGTGCCGGCGATGGCCGCCAACCCGCGCGTGGCGCTCGACACCAGCAAGGGGCGGATCGTGATCGAGCTCTTCCCCGACAAGGCGCCCAGGACGGTGAAGACCGTCCTCGACTACGTCAAGTCCGGCCACTACGACGGCACCATCTTCCACCGCGTCATCGACGGCTTCATGGTGCAGGGCGGCGCCGCCCTCGCCGACATGACCAACAAGCCGTGCAACACGAAGGTCCAGAACGAGGCCGACAACGGTCTCAAGAACGAGCGCGGCACCCTCGCCATGGCGCGCACCAGCGACCCGCACAGCGCGAGCTGCCAGTTCTTCATCAACGTGGTCGACAACAAGTTCCTCGACCATACCGCCAAGACGACGCAGGGTTGGGGCTACACCGTGTTCGGCAAGGTCGTCGAGGGGATGGACGTGGCCGACGCGATCGCCAAGGTGAAGACCGGCGTCAAGGCCGGCGCCAAGGACGTGCCGCTCGAGGCGGTCGTCATCAAGAAGGCGACGCTCCTGCCCGCCGCCCAGTAAGCCCGCTATTTTTTGGTGCTCTTCCGCACCTGCACCAGACAGGCCCAGAGGACCTCGAGCTGCTCGCGCCCGTGGGGCAGCTCGAGGCCGCGCCAGACGTCGCGCACCGCCGAGAGCAGGTCGTGCCAGTCGACCGGCCGGTTGCGCTCGACGATGCGGCGCATGCCGGCGAAGAGGTCGGCCACCGTCCACAGCGCCGGCCGGCGCCCGCGCAGCTCGCGCCAGGCGACCCGCAGGTTCTCGGTCCGCCGCCGCGCCAGCTCCTGGTCCTTGTAGCGCACCCGCAGGTTGCCCACCTCGGGCAGCCGGTCGAAGACGAGGTCGTCCGGCGCCTCGCGCGCCGTGATCACCTGCCAGTGCTGCGGCAGCAGCTCCTCTTTCCGCACCTGCATCACGAGGACGTCGAAGCGGGCGACGGTGAGCCCGTCGAAGAGGTTGGCGAGGACGGGCAGGTCCTCGCCCGCGATCCAGTCGGCGATCTCCTCCGGCGCGGGCAGGGGTCGGGCCGGCGCGGCGGCCGCGGCCGGCTTCGCGGCCGGCTTGGCGGCGGCGGGCGCCGCCGGGGGAGCTGCTGGAGCTGCGGGCTCGGCGGGCTCGGTCATGCGGCGTAGTCTAGCCGCGGCGGCGCGCCTGCGGCACGCGCAGACGTGGCGCGGCTATGCCGCGCACGTTCGCGCGGGCTCACCCGCGCATCACGTTCCTGGCTTGCAGCCCCTTCGGTCCCTCCACCACTTCGTAGGCAACGCGCTCGCCCTGATTCAGGGTGCGGAAGCCTTCCGCGACGATGGCGGTGTGGTGGACGAAGACGTCGTCGCCGCCCTCCTCCGGTTGGATGAAGCCGTACCCTTTGGCGTTGTTGAACCACTTCACCGTCCCCTGCTGCGACATCGCCAACGGCTCCTTTCTCGAGCCGGCCGGACCGCGCCCGGACGCGCCGCGCAAAACGGCGCGGCGCCCGGGAGGGTCCTCGCCCTCCGGGCCGGCGACTCGAAACGTCGAGAAATGTTGCCGGGAAGTGTGCCAAAGGCGGCGCCCCCGCGCAAGGGCCGGGCGCCGTGAGATCAGCTAGTTAGGGAAAGTCAGCTCAGGAGGGTTGGTGCCGAAGACCGGACTCGAACCGGTACGGGTTGCGTCGCCCGGCTATGGGCGCCGCTACCCGCAGGGCCGCCGGCCGGAGCCGGCAATTGATTCTGGTTGGTGCCGAAGACCGGACTCGAACCGGTACGGGTTGCCCCACACGCCCCTCAAACGTGCGCGTCTACCAATTCCGCCACTTCGGCACGCGGGTAATTCTAACAGCGGCCCTAGGACCTGTCTTCCCGGCTACTGGCTGTCGCCGGTCTGCGGCGGCGGGGCCTCGGGGGTGGCTTCGGCCGGCGCAGCCGGCTGCGGCTTGACCGCCCCGGGGTCCGGCGTGACCGGATCCTCCGACCGTTCTTCCATGACGTCGCTCATGACCGAGGAGCCGGCGGGGCCGCTCTTCATCACCCCGATGCCGAGGGTCGTCAGGATGAAGACCACGAAGGAAACGACCGTCAGCTTGTGCAGCAGGGTCGCGGCGCCGCGCGCCCCGAAGGCGGTCTGCGTGCTGCCGCCGCCGAAGACCGAGAGATCGGCGCCCTTCCCCTGCTGCAGCAGCACGACGAGGATGAGGAAGACGCAGACCAGCACGTGAAGGAAGTACACCACGTAGATCACGGGGATTGCCTCCGGGAGTCTGCCGCGCCCGGCGGGGGCGCTCAGTCGAGAGAGCGAATGATAGCGAGGAATTTCCCTGGGTCAAGGCTGGCCCCGCCGACCAGGAAGCCGTCCACGTCCGGCTGGGCGGCCAGCGCGGCGGCGTTCTCGGGGGTGACCGAGCCGCCGTAGAGGATCGGCGCGTCGTCCGACTCGAGGAGGCCGCGAAGGAAGGCGTGCGCCGCCTCCGCGGTCTCGGGGGTGGCGGTCTCGCCGGTGCCGATCGCCCAGACCGGCTCGTAGGCGAGGGCCCAGGCGGCCGGCAGGTGGGGCAGGGCGGCGCGGAGCTGCCGCGCCAGGACCTCCTCGGTCGCCCCCGCCCGCCGCTCGTCGCGCGTCTCGCCGACGCAGAGCATCGGCTTGAGACCGTTGCGCACCGCGGCGGCCACCTTCCGCGCCACCAGCTCGTCGCCCTCGCCGTGGCCGTGCCGCCGCTCGCTGTGGCCGCAGAGCGCCCAGGCGCAGCCGGCGTCGGCGAGCTGGAGGCCCGAGACGTCGCCGGTGAAGGCGCCGCGGTCCTCGGGGTGGAGGTCCTGCCCGCCGACCTCGACGCCGCTGCCGGCCAGTTCCTCGGCCACCGCGGGGAGGAGCGGGAAGGTGGGGAAGACGGCGGCCGCGGCCCGTGCGCCGATCGCCCCTTCGCGCACCCGCTGGCACCAGGCCCGCGCCTCCGCAGCGAGGAGATTCATCTTCCAGTTGGCGGCGACGAGAGGCCGCCGACCGGAGCCGCCGCCGTTCACCGGCGGCGCTCCAGCACCGCGACTCCGGGCAGGGTCTTGCCGGCCAGGAACTCCAGCGCGGCGCCGCCTCCAGTCGAGACGTGCCCGACCTCGTCGGTCACGCCCGCCTGGCGCGCCGCCGCCACCGTCTCGCCGCCGCCGAGGACGGTGAAGCCCGGGCAGGCGGCCAGCGCCTCGGCGAGGGCCAGGGTGCCGGCGTCGAAGGGCGGTTTCTCGAAGACCCCCAGCGGGCCGTTCCAGAAGAGGGTGCGGGCGTCGGCGACCTCGGCGGCGAAGGCGCGGCGGGTGGCGGGGCCGACGTCCACCGCCTTGGTCCCCTTTGGCACGGCGTTGGCGGGCACCGTCTCGACCCGGCGCGGGCTCTCTAGGTCGTCGGTGACCACGAGGTCGAGCGGCAGGAGCACTGCGACGCCGCGGTCGTGCGCCCGCTTCAGGATGTCGCGCGCCAGCTCCACGCGGTCGGGCTCGAAGAGCGAGTCGGCGAGGTCGTGCCCCTGCGCGACCAGGAACGTGTTGGCCATGCCGCCGCCGAGGAGCAGGCGGTCGAGGCGCGGCAGGAGGTTCTCCAGCGTGTCGATCTTGCCTTCGATCTTGGCGCCGCCCAGGAGCAAGACGAAGGGACGCTCCGGCTCGCCGAGGAGGCGGCCGAGCGCCGCCACCTCGCGCACCATGAGGCGCCCCGCCGCCTTCCGTTCCAGCCGCTCGGCGACGCCGACCACCGACGCGTGGGCGCGGTGGGCGCTGCCGAAGGCGTCGTCGACGTAGAGCTCGGCGTGCTCGGCGAGCGCCGCGGCGAAGGCAGGGTCGTTGGCGGTCTCGCCGGGGTGGAAGCGGAGGTTTTCGAGCAGCGTCACCTCGCCGGGGTCCATCGCCTCGACCACCGCGTGGGCGGCGGGGCCGACGCAGTCCGGCGCGAAGCGGACCGGCCCGCCGAGCAGCTCGACCAGCGTCTCGGCGACCGGGCGCAGGCTCCAGCGCGGGTCGGGGGCGCCCTTCGGGCGGCCGGCGTGCGACGCCAGGACGAGCCGCGCGCCGGCGGCCGTGAGCTCGCGGATCGTCGGCAGCGCCTCCTCGAGGCGCGTCGTGTCGCCCACCTCGCCGGACGCCGACAGCGGGACGTTGAAGTCGACGCGCACGAACACCCGCCGCCCGCGGAGCGCGGCGAGGTCGAGGTCTTCCAGGGTGTAGAGATCCATGCGCTCCTCCGGCGGCGGATCATACCGGCCTGTCCCGTATCGCGCGGCGCCGCGCACTCCTCCAGCAGCGGGGGGAGGGTCACATGGCCGAGATGGGGAACTACTGCAAGGCGTACCTGCTCGGTCAGCTCCGGGCTTACCCGGGCTGGTCGGAGAAGAGCGAGAACGCGCGCGTCGACGACGTGGACGGCAAGAAGGGCGACAAGCCGCGCGCCCTCGACGACGACTCCATCGTCTACTTGCAGGAGAACTACGTCGTCACCGACGGCATCTTCAAGGACGAGAACGTCCTCTTCGACGACGTGACCGACGAGTGGAAGGAGTACTGCCACTCGACGCTCAGCTTCGAGATCCCGGTCTACGAGCCGATCGAGATCCCGCAGGCGGAGCCGGAGCCGGCCGAAGCGCCGGCGGGCGAGACCTCCGGCTAGCCGCGCGCCCCAGCCGCTAAGATGGCCGCACGGCGCCGCGCGCCGGCCGGCCGCATGCCTCGCACTCCGCCCCTCGTCCTCGGCATCGAGACCTCCTGCGACGACACCGCCTGCGCCGTCCTCGACGGCGAGGGGCGGGTGCTCGCCTCCGTCGTCTCGAGCCAGCTCGCGCACCGCGCCTACGGCGGCGTGGTGCCCGAGATCGCCTCGCGCGAGCACCTGCGCAACTGGACGCCGGTCGCCCGCGAGGCGCTGGCGCGCGCCGGCGCCGGCTTCGGCGACCTCGACCTCGTCGCCGCGACGCGCGGCCCGGGGCTGGTCGGCGCGCTCCTGGTCGGCCTCTCGATCGGCAAGTCCCTCGCCTACGGCCTCCGCCGCCCGTTCCACGCGGTGCACCACCTCGAAGGGCATCTCGTCTCGCCGTTCCTCGACCCCGAGGGGGGCTCAGCCGCGCCGCCCCCCGAGCGCTTCGTCGGGCTCGTCGTCTCGGGAGGGCACAGCACGATCTTCGCCGTCCACGGCGGCGAGATCGCGACGGTCGCCGAGACTCGCGACGACGCGATGGGCGAGGCCTTCGACAAGGTCGGCAAACGCCTCGGCCTCCCCTTCCCGCAAGGGCCGCGCGTCGACGAGCTGGCCGAGCGCGGGGACCCCGCCGCCAGCCCCTTCCCCGTCCCCGACTGCGGCGCGAGCCTCGACTTCTCCTACTCGGGGCTCAAGAGCCAGGCCCTGCAGGCGATCGAGCGGCTGGAGCGGGCGGGGGTGCGGTGGGCGCCGGAGGAGGGGGAGGAGGCGCCGCAGCCGGTCCTCGACCTCCTGGCCGGCTTCCGCGTCGCGGCGGTCGGCCAGGCGCTCGACCGCCTGGAGCGCCTGCACGCCGGGGAGCCCATCCCGCTCCTCGCCGTCTCCGGCGGCGCCGCCGCCAACCGCCTGCTGCGCCGCGAGCTGGTGCGCTGGGCGGCGGAGCGGGGGGTGGAGCTGCGCCTCGTGCCGCTCGTCTACTCCGGGGACAACGCGGCGATGATCGCCCACGCCGCCCTGCTCCGGCACCGCCGGGGCCTCGCCGACGACCCCCTCGCCGCCGAAGCGGAGAGCCGGATCGCCATCTAGCCGACGTTTAGCGACGTCCCGGCGCCCGCAGCCGGTAGTTCGTTCGCCGTTTCTCGAAGATCGCCGAAGAAACCGCTTGACAGGCGCCGCCTGCAGGCGTAGCCTCTGTGCATTCGGGGAGACGGCGAATGATCGACGAATACGACCTCAAGATCCTGAACATCCTTCAGGAGAACGCCCGGACGCCGAACGTTCGCATCGCCCGCGAGATCGGCATGGCGCCTTCGGCGGTCTTCGAGCGCATCCGCAAGCTGGAGGCGCGCGGCGTCATCCAGGGGTACGAGGCGCGGATCGATCCGCAGGCCCTGGGGCTCGGGCTCCTCGCCTTCGTCTTCGTGCGCTCCGAGGATGCGACGACCGGTACCGATCCTTACGGCGAGCGGCTGGCCGAGATCTCCGAGGTGCAGGAGGTCCACCACATCGCCGGCGAGGACTGCTTCCTGGTCAAGGTGCGCGCCGCCGACGCGCGCGAGCTCGGCCGCCTGCTGCGCGAGAAGTTCGGCGGGCTCGGCCGGCTGCGCACCCGCACCACCGTGGCGCTCGAGACGATCCGCGAGAGCGCGAAGCTGCCGCTCGGCGGGCGCGTCTGGCCGAGCGACGGCGAGGAGGGCGTGGAGGAGCCGGAGGCGCGCCGTGCCTGACACCGGCGTCCGTTCCGCCGCCACCGGCGGCCTGCTGCGGCTGGCACCCGCGCTCGCCGCGGTCTACGTCATCTGGGGCTCGACCTATCTCGCGATCCGCTTCGCGATCGACACGATCCCGCCCTTCTTGATGGCCGGCGTGCGCTTCCTCATCGCCGGCACGCTCCTCTACGCCTGGGCGCGCGCCCGCGGCGCGGCGCGGCCGACGCGGCGCAACTGGCTGGCGGCGGCGCTGGTCGGCGCGTGCCTGCTGCTCGGCGGCAACGGCGGCGTCACCTGGGCCGAGCAGCGCGTGGACTCCGGGCTCACCGCGCTCCTGGTCACGACCGTGCCGCTCTGGATGGTGCTCTTCGACTGGCTGCGCCGCGGCGGCCGCCGTCCCGGCTGGCGGGTGGGGCTGGGGCTCGCGCTCGGCTTCGTCGGCGTCGCGCTGCTGGTGCGGCCCGGGGCCGGCGGCGGCGCCGTCGACCCGGTGGGCGCCGCGGTGCTGATCGCGGCCTCGCTCTCCTGGGCCTGGGGGTCGCTGGCCTCGAAGCGGCTGCCGCTGCCGGACTCGCCGATCCTGACCACCGGCATGGAGATGCTGGCCGGCGGCGGCTTGCTGCTGCTGGCCTCGCTCGCCGCCGGCGAGCCCGGCCGCTTCGCGCTCGAAGCGGTCACCACCAAGTCGCTCCTGGCGCTCGGCTACCTGATCTTCTTCGGCGCGCTGATCGGCTTCTCGGCCTACGTCTGGCTGCTGCGCGAGGCGCCGCCGGCCCTGGTCGCGACCTACGCCTACGTCAACCCGGTGGTGGCGGTCCTCTTGGGCTGGGCCTTCGCCGGCGAGCCCCTGACCGGTGGCACCCTCGCCGCCGCGGCGGTCATCGTCACCGGCGTCGCCGTCATCACCAGCGCCCAGCGCCTGCCGGCGGCCGCCGAGCCCGAGCCGGCGGAGCGGGCGAGCCCGCTGGACGAGCGCGCCGCCGCATGAGCCAGCGGTTGGTAAGATTCTGCTCGTGCTGGGCTCTCGGATGTTTGGGCGGACGTTCGGGCTGCTGCTGCTCTGCCTCGCGCCGCCGGCGGCGGGGCAGGAGCCTCCTCCCGCCGCCGACTCCGACGCCACCCGCGCCAGCCTCGTCGAGCACCTGAACCAGGAGCGCGAGCGGCTCGGGCTCGCCGCGCTCCGGCTGGTCCCGCAGCTCACGGCGGCCGCGCAGGCGCACATCGCCGACATGGACGCCAAGGGCTACCTCGGCTTCACCTCGCCGGAGGGGAAAGTGATCGAGGCCTGGGTCGCGGAGGCCGGCTACCGCGCGCGGCTGGTCGCCGAGAAGCTCGCGACGAGCGACGACGCCCCGCCCGTCCTGGCGGCCGCCTGGGGGCGCGAGGCGGCGCGCAACGCGCAGAGCCTCTTCCACCCCGACACGCGCGACGTCGGCGTCGGCCTCGGCGAGCGCCACGGCTTGACCCTCTACGCCGTGGTGCTGGCCCGGTCGCAAGGGGAGGCGCTCGCGGACCAGGAGGGCGCCCGCCGCGAGCTGTTCGAGGCGATCAACCTCTCGCGCGCCGCCGAGGGGCTGCACGGCCTGGGGACGCATCCGGCCTTGGACCGCGCCGCCCAGGTCCAGGCCGAGGCCCTGCTCTCCGGCGCCGACCGCGACTCGAAGGTGCCGCGGCGCGAGCGCCTGGTCCGGCTGGTGCTCGCCGCCGGCTACACCGGTCCGGACCTCGGGCTCGACGCGGTGGCGGAGACGGTGGTGCGCGACACCCTCTCGGCCGGCGCCACCCACGACGCGCTCCTGCGCGGTCTCGCCGATCGCAAGAGCGTGCTCGCCAAGGGCTACTCCGGCCTCGGCATCGGCCTCGCCATCGCGCCGACCCCGACCGGCTATCGCACCGTCTGGGTGCTCTGCCTGGCGCGCCTGCGCGGCGTCGGCCCCGCGCCGGGCCTCGCGCGGCCGCGCGTCTACCCCGACGGCACCGTCGATCCCCCCTAGCCGTCGGCGCCCCGCCATCGTGGGATGCTAGCCTTCCGCGGTCGGCGAGAGGGCTCATGGTCCCACGGTCGGAGCAGCTCAAGGCGGAACTGATCGAGCGGCTGGCGCTGCGCGCGCGCGAGGCGGCGCCGGCGGAGCTGCGCGACGTCGCCGAGCGGTCGGTGCGCCAGCTCTACGCCCACGTGCCGGCCGAGGACCTCCTGGCCGATCGGCCGGAGGACCTCTGGGGCGCCGCCATCGCCCTCTGGCGCTTCGCCCAGGAGCGCTCGCCGGGGACCGCCAAGGTCCGCGTCTACCACCCGCGCCTCGAGGAGCACGGCTGGGAGTCGCCGCACACGATCGTCGAGATCGTCAACGACGACATGCCGTTCCTGGTCGACTCCGTCACCGCCGAGCTGGCCCGCTCCGAGGCCGAGGTCCACCTCGTCGTCCATCCGGTGATGCGGGTCGAGCGCGACGCCGAGGGGCGCCTCCTCGCCGTCCACGACCCGGAGGCGCCGCCGGAGGGCGCGAGCGCCGAGTCGGTGATGCACGTGCGCATCACCGCCCAGCCGGCCGAGCGGCAGGAGGAGATCCGCGCCGCCCTCGAAGGGGTGCTCGCCGAGGTCCGCGCCGCGGTCGCCGACTGGCGGACGATGCGCGACCGCTGCCGCGCGCTGATCGGCGAGCTGGAGCGCCGGCCGCCGCCGCTGCCGGCCGAGGAGGTCGAGGAGGGGCACGCCTTCCTCGCCTGGCTGGATGACCACCACTTCACCTACCTGGGCTACCGCGAGTACGCCTTCGAAGGCGAGGGCGAGGCGGCGATCGCGCGCGTCCTGCCCGAGAGCGGCTGCGGCGTGCTGCGCGACGAGCAGACGACGATCTTCCACGGCCTGCGCAGCCTGGGGTCGCTGCCGCCCGAGGTGCGCCAGTTCCTGCGCCAGCCGGAGCTACTGTCGATCACCAAGGCCAACCGCCTGTCGAAGGTCCACCGCGCCGTCCACATGGACGCCGTCTCGGTCAAGTGCTTCGACCCCGCCGGCCGGGTCACCGGCATGCGGCTCATCGTCGGTCTCTTCACCGCGGCCGCCTACTCGAGCGGCACGCGCTCGATCCCCTTCCTGCGCCAGAAGGTCGAGAAGGTGCTGACGCGCGCCGACTTCGCGCCCGGCAGCCACGACGCCAAGTCGCTGCGCCACATCCTGGAGGTCTACCCGCGCGACCAGCTCTTCCAGATCGGCGACGAGGACCTCTTCCGCATCGCCATGGGGTACTTGAACCTCCAGCAGCGGCAGCGGATCGCCCTCTTCGTCCGCCGCGACCCCTTCGAGCGCTTCGTCTCGGCGCAGGTCCTGGTGCCGCGCGACCGCTTCGACAGCGAGCTGCGCCCCAAGTTCCAGGCCATCCTCGAGGAGGCCTTCCAGGGGCGGACCGGCGCCGTCGAGACCTACCTGACCGAGGACGCCTTCGCCCGCCTGCACTTCATCATCGACATGACGACGGCGTCGATCCCGGCGGTGGACACCGACGCCGTTGAGGAGCGGCTGATCGAGACCGGCCGCTCCTGGACCGACCGCCTGGTGCGCGAGCTGGTCGGAGCGCGCGGCGAGGAGGAGGGCGTGGCGCTGGCGCAGCGCTGGGGGAAGGCCTTCCCGCCGAGCTACCAGGAACGGTTCGCGGTGCCGGCGGCGCTCGAGGACATCGGCTACCTCGAGCGGGCGCTCGCCGACGGCTTCACCATGAACCTCTACCGGCCGGCGGGGGCGGCGCCGCACGAGCTGCGGCTCAAGATCTACACCTGCGGCCCCTCGGTGCCGCTCTCCGACCTCCTGCCCATGCTCGAGGCGATGGGCCTGCGGGTCAACGACGAGGTGCCCTTCGCCATCCGCCCGGAAGGCGAGGAGGACTGCGGGCTCTGGATCCGCGACCTCGAGCTGGTCTCCGAGGACGGCGCCGCGGTGCCGCTCGAGGAGGTGCGCGACGCCTTCCACGAGGCCTTCGCCCAGGTCTGGCGCGGCGCGATCGAAGGCGACGGCTTCAACAAGCTGGTCATCAAGGCGAAGCTCGTGGCGCGCGAGGTCAACGTCCTGCGCGCCTACTGCAAGTTCCTGCGCCAGGCGCGCATCCCGTTCAGCCAGTTCTACATGCAGCAGACCCTGGCGAAGAACGCGGAGGTGGCGCGCCTGCTGGTCGAGCTCTTCGAGGTGCGCTTCGACCCGGCGCGGCAGGAGGCGGAGCGGGAGAAGCGCGCCCGCGCGATCGTCGCCGAGATCGAGCGCCTCCTCGACGCCGTCGCCAACCTCGACGAGGACCGCATCCTCCGCCGCTACCTGAACGTCGTCGAGGCGACGCTGCGCACCAACTACTACCAGCGCGCCGAGGGCGGCGGGCCGAAGCCCTACCTGTCGTTCAAGCTCGACTCGCGGCAGATCGAGGAGCTGCCGCTGCCCCGCCCCTTCCGCGAGATCTTCATCTACAGCCCGCGCGTCGAAGCGGCCCACCTGCGCGGCGGCAAGGTGGCACGCGGCGGCATCCGCTGGTCGGACCGGCGCGAGGACTTCCGCACCGAGGTCCTCGGCCTGATGAAGGCGCAGATGGTCAAGAACGCCGTCATCGTGCCGGTGGGCTCGAAGGGCGGCTTCGTCGTCAAGCGGCAGCCGCCCCAGGAAGCCGGGCGCGAGAAGCTCATGGCCGAGGTCGTCGACTGCTACAAGACGATGATGCGCGGCCTCCTCGACCTGACCGACAACCTGCGCGGCCAGGAGGTCGTGCCGCCGCCCGACGTCGTGCGCCGCGACGACGACGACCCCTACCTCGTCGTCGCCGCCGACAAGGGGACCGCCAGCTTCTCCGACATCGCCAACGCGGTCTCCGCCGAGTACGGCTTCTGGCTCGACGACGCCTTCGCCTCCGGCGGCTCGGCCGGCTACGACCACAAGAAGATGGCGATCACCTCGCGCGGCGTCTGGGAGTCGGTCAAGCGCCACTTCCGCGAGCTGGGCAAGGACGTCGAGAAGGAGGACTTCACCGTCGTCGGCGTCGGCGACATGTCGGGCGACGTCTTCGGCAACGGCCTGCTGCGCTCGCCGCACACCAAGCTGCTCGCCGCCTTCGACCACCGCCACGTCTTCGTCGATCCCGACCCCGACCCGGCGGCGAGCTTCGCCGAGCGCCAGCGCCTCTTCGAGCTGCCGCGCTCCTCCTGGGCCGACTACGACCCGAAGCTCATCGCGCCCGGCGGCGGCGTCTTCGAGCGCGGCGCCAAGTCGATCGCCGTCACCCCCGAGATGCGCAACCTCTTCGGCGGCCTCGAGGCCGAGGAGGTGACGCCGGCCGAGCTGATCCAGGCGATCCTCAAGGCCCCGGTCGAGCTCCTCTGGTTCGGCGGCATCGGCACCTACGTCAAGGAGCGCCACGAGAGCCACGCCGACGTCGGCGACCGCGCCAACGACGCGCTACGGGTGGACGGCGCCGACCTGCGCGTCAAGGTGGTCGGCGAGGGCGCGAACCTCGGGATGACGCAGCTCGGCCGCATCGAGTACGCGCTCCACGCCGGCGGCCGCCTCAACACCGACTGGATCGACAACTCCGCCGGCGTCGACTGCTCCGACCACGAGGTCAACATCAAGATCCTGCTCGGCGACGTCGAGCGCGCCGGCGGCATGACGCGCCCCGAGCGCGACGAGCTGCTGGCAACCATGACCGAGGAGGTGGCGGCGCTGGTGCTGCGCGACAACTACCTGCAGACCCAGGCGCTCACCGTCACCCACCAGATCGGGGCGCGCCTGCTCGACCGCCTCGGCCGCTTCATGCGCGCGCTCGAGAAGGCCGGCCGGCTGGACCGCCGCCTCGAGTACCTGCCGGACGACGAGACGCTGGCCTCGCGGCTCTCCCAGGGGATCGGCCTGACGCGGCCGGAGCTCGCGGTGCTCCTCTCGTACGCCAAGATCGTCCTCTACGACGAGCTCGTCCACTCGCCGCTCCCCGACGACCCGTTCCTGCGGGAGGACCTGGCGCTCTACTTCCCGCGGCCGCTGCGGGAGCGCTTCGCCGAGGAGATCGGGCGCCACCGGCTGCGCCGCGAGATCGTCGCCACCGCGGTCACCAACAGCATGGTCAACCGCGTCGGCGTCGCCTTCGTCCACGAGGTGCGCGAGCGCACCGGGATGGGGGCGCCGGAGGTGGGGGCGGCCTACGTCGTGGCGCGCGAGGTCTTCGCGATGCGCGCCCTCTGGCGCGACATCGAGGGGCTCGACAACCGCGCGCCGGCGGCGGTGCAGGCGGCGATGCTCGCCGAGTGCGGGCGGGCGGTCGAGCGCGGCGCCACCTGGTTCCTGCGCGCCACCAGCGGCAAGATCGACATCAGCGGCCTGATCGCCGCCTACGGCCCGAGCGTGCGCGAGCTGGCGGAGGGCCTCGAGGGCTACCTCTCCGCGTCCGACCGCAAGCTCCTGCACGAGCGCGCCGCTGATTTCGCCCAGCCCGGCGTGCCGGAGGAGCTGGCCCGGCGGGTGGCGGCGCTCGGGCACCTGGCGCCGGTGCTCGACATCGTGCGCCTGGCGCGCGACGCCGGGGTCGGCGTGGCGCGGGTGGCGCGCACCTACTTCGCGGTGGGGGACCGCTTCGGCTTCGACTGGCTGCGGCGGGCGGCGCTCGGGCTGCCGACCGACAACGCCTGGAACAAGCTGGCGGTCTCGGCGATCGTCGACGACCTCTACGGCCACCAGAGCGTCTTGACCGCGCGCGTCCTCGCCGGGGCGACCGACGGCCTCCCCCCCGAGCGGCTGCTCGAGGCCTGGAGCGAGGCGCGCCGCCCGCAGGTGGCGCGCACCGAGCAGCTCCTGGCCGAGCTGCAGTCGGTCGCCGCGCCCGACCTGGCGATGCTGGCGGTCGCGAACCAGCAGTTGAAATCTCTAGGGAGCTGAAGGTGAAGTTGTCATCCTGAGCTAGCGCTCGGAATGACGATTCCGGCGTTCCTCTTCGATCCACCAGTCGATGTGCTGCTCCAGCACCGTCAGCGGCATCGAGCCGCTGCCGAGCACCGCGTCGTGGAAGCGCCGCACGTCGAAGCGCTCGCCGAGGGCCTGCTCGGCCTTGGCGCGCAGCGCCTTGAGCGCCGTCGAGCCGGTCTTGTAGGCGAGGGCCTGGCCGGGGAGGTCGACGGCGTAGCGCAGGGTCTCGGTGTGCACCTGCGCCGGCGTCTCGAGCGCGTTCTCGAGCATGAACTCGGCGGCGCGCTGGCGCGACCAGCCGAGGGCGTGCATACCGGTGTCCACGACCAGGCGCGTCGAGAGGAACATGTCCATCCCCAGACGGCCGTAGAGGTCGTAGGGGTCCTCGTAGACGCCCATCTCGAGCCCCAGCTCCGAGGCGTACTCCCCCCACCCCTCGACGTAGGCCGTGTACCCACCCTCGCGGCGGGACGGGGGGAGCGCCGCGTTCTCGGCCTGCAGCGCGATCTGGAAGTGGTGGCCGGGCACCAGCTCGTGGAGCATCAGCGCCGCGGCGTTGACCAGCGGCCGCTCGTCGAGCTTCGAGCCGTTGTAGAGGTAGAGGCCCTTCGGCTCCTCCGGCGTCGGCATCTGGTAGTAGCCGAAGGTAAGCGACCCTTCGAGGCGCGGGTCGAGCCGGCTGACGCCGTAGGGCGCCTTCGGCGTGCGCAGGAAGAAGCGCGGCACCAGCGGCTCGACCACCCGCACCGGCCGCATCAGCCGCTCGCCCACCTCCTCCGGGGTCTTGGCGAAGAAGCGCGGGTCGCGGCGGAGCTTCTCGTGGAACTCGGCCTTGGTGCCGGTGAAGCCGAGCGTGCGGCGCACCTCGGCCATGCGGCCGTTGAGCCGCTCCACCTCGGCGAGGCCGCGCTGGTGGACCTCCTCGGGCGTCAGGTCGAGCGTCGTGTGGTAGCGCACGAGCCAGCGGTAGACGTCCTCGCCGCCGGGGTACTGGCCGAGCCCCACGCGGTCGGGCGCGGCGGCGCGGTAGTCGGGGCCGAGGTCGGCGAGGAGGCGCTCGAGCGCCGGGTTGACCTGCCCGGCGACCAGCCGCTCGACCTCGGCGCGGAAGCCTCGGAGGGCCTTCGCGTCGAGCCCCGCCAGCCGCTCGGCGGCGACCGCGAACGGCCCCTGGGCCGGCGGCTGCATCAGCGAGCGGAAGATCGGCACGACCAGGTCCAGCTCCTCCTTGGGCAGCAGGATCCCCTTGCCGCGCTGGGTCGCCAGGTTGGCGCGCAGCTGGTCGATCCGCCCCGGGTACTGCCCGAGGAGGCGGAGGTAGCGCGCCAGGTCGTCCTTCGCCGCGAACTGGTGGCGGACGAGGACGTCGTTGACGCCGGTGAAGGTCCAGACGTACGGGGTGACCTGGAAGAAGTGCCAGAAGCGCGCCGGCGACTCGGCGACGCGCTCCAGGTCCCAGCGCAGGATGGCGAGCGACAGGCCCTCCTCGTGGTCGAGCCCGCGCGGATCGATCGCCGCGAGGCGGCCGAGGAGGGCGCGCGCGAAGGCTGCCTCGCGCTCCGCCGCCGCGAACGAGAGGTCGAGGAGCTCCTGGACCGGCAGCCCGCGCCGCAGGCGCAGCGGCGCCTCGGTCTCCAGCCGGTGCCGCCAGTGCTCGTCGAGGACCGCGGCGAGCGCGCGCGAGGCCGCCGAGGGCTCGGCCGCCGGCGCGGCTGCGGCGAGCAGGAGGAACGTCAAAAGGGACAGCAGCAGGCGTCCCATGTCATCACCCGGTTGCCGCGCCTCACCGTTGTGCCTCATCGCGGCTTCTTCTCCTCGCCGGCCGAGAGCTGGTCTTCGCGCGCGTCCTCGGGGATCGCGCGGTCGGGGCGGAACATCGGGATCGGCTCGGCGTCGCCGAGCACGAGCGCGGCGACGTGCTCGCCCACCGCCGGCCCCAGCTTGTAGCCGTGGCCGGAGCCGCCGCCGGCGAGCCAGGCGTTGGCCGCCTGCGGGTGCGGGCCGAGCAGGAAGTGGCCGTCGGGGCTGTTCTCGTACTGGCAGACGCGCGACTCCAGCAGCGGCGCGCCGGCCAAGTCGGGGAAGCGCTCTGCGAGGAGGGCGCGGGCGCGCGCCAGGCCCTCGGCGCTGGGCGTGCGCTCGCCGCCGTCGGGGTCGAAGGCCTCGCCGCGGGTGTCGTCGGCGACCTTGAGCCCGCGCCGCTCGTTGCCCGGGACGCCGTAGAAGACGCGCTCGCCGAAGTCGATCCACACCGGCAGCCGCTCCTCGCTCCAGCGCGGGTCGCCCGCCGGGGTGCCGAAGAAGAAGACCTCCTGGCGCGACGGGCGGACGCGTGCTCCCACCGCCTCGGGCAGGAGCCGGCCGAGCCAGGGGCCGCAGGCGAAGACGTAAGCGTCGGCGGCCAGCGTCGACCCGTCGGAGAGCGCGAGCGGCCCGAGGCGCCCGCTCTCGACGGCGCCCGGGCGCACCGCCAGCTCGCGGTACTCGCCCCCGGCGGCGACGAAGCGCTCGACGACCGTTGCGCAGGCGCGGCGGGCGAGGAGGTACCCCGCCTCCGGCTCGAGCCAGACCCCGCGCACACCGTCGAAGCGCACCTGCGGGAAGCGCCGCGCCGCGTCGGCCAGCGACAGCTCCTCGACGGCGAGCCCCGCCGCGCGCACCAGCGGCGCCGAGACGCGGGCGTAGCCGTCGTCGCCGCGGAAGAGCCAGAGGGCGCCGGTCGGGCGGTAGAGCGTCTGGCCGACGGCGCGCTCGAGCTCGCGCCAGAGCGCGAACGAGCGCACCACCCAATCGACGTAGACGCGGTCGGGCCCGTAGAGGCCGCGGATCACCCGCGTCTCGCCGCCGGAGCTGGCGCGGGCGTTGCCGGGGCCCCAGCCGTCGAGCAGCGTGACGCGCGCGCCGCGGCGGCGCAGGTGGAGCGCCGTCCAGCCGCCGAAGGCGCCGGCGCCGACGACCGCCACGTGCGGCTTGCCGCGTTCGCGTGGGGAGGGGCCGTTGGCCGAGCGGCTCCCCGCGGCGCCGGCACGCGCCGCCAACGGCAGGGCGAGCGACCCCTTGAGCACCGCACGGCGCGTCAGGTCGGTAGGGACAGAAGACACGGGTGCGCAAGGCTAACCCATCCGCGCCTGTCATCCCGAGCGTGAGCGAGGGATCTGGGGGCAGGGTGGCGCGAAGACCTTGCCTTCCCCCGCCCAGATCCTTCGCTGCGCTCAGGATGACAACCCAGGGATCTCGTGTTGACGCAGGGGGTTCTTCTGCCATGTGGTTCTCCTAGGATCCACCCACGTGGCCGCCGAAACCTTCCCCTTCCGCCCCTGGGTGCGGCGCACCAGCCTGCGGGCGATGATCTGGGGCGTCGGCGCGGTCCTGGCGCTCGGCGCGGTCGTCTGGCTCTTCTCCGAAGGCGAGCGCGAGGCCTGGGGGCGGGCCTTCGGCGTCCTGGCCGCCTACGGCCTGCTCTTCCTCCTCACGCTGGCGAAGATCTGGTGGACGGCGGGGAAGCCCGCGGTGGCGCTCGACGACGATGCCCTCCTCTACCAGCCGCTCCACACCTTCCGCCCGCGGCGCGTGCCGTACGTCCGGATCCTCGCCTGCGCGCCCCGCCCGGCGACCGAAGCGCTGCGCTTCGTCGTTGAGCGCCGCGGCACCGCGCGCGAGCTCTTCTTGAACCTCGCCATCGTCCGCGGCCAGCACCGGTTCCTGGCGCTCCTCGGCGAGCGGCTGGAGGCGGCGGGGCTCCAGCCGGTGCCCGGCCGCGAGCGCACTTGGCGGCGGCCGGGGTGGGTGGAGGAGGCCGGGTAGAGCGCCGGCTCAGCTAACTTCGCGCCGCCGCCGTCGTCCAACGGGTATGCGACGAATTACGGCACTTCTCGCTCTCTTCGCAGCCGCTCTCTTTGCAGCGATGGTTGCTGGCGCCGAAGATCGGTTCCCGTACATCTATCGGCCGGACGTGCACGCGCGGTCGCTCCATCTTCGCGGCAGCATCGCCGACCTCGAGCATGTGCAGAAAAAGCTCAAGACGGGCCCGTATCTCTGGGTTCGCCTCGACGGACGCGAGTTCGTCATCCGCGATTCGGCCGTCCTCGCCGAGCTCGCGAAGGCTTTCGCGCCGCTCGATGCGCTCGATCGGGAGCAGCGCGCTCTGGAGCGGAAGATGGAGCCGTTCGAGGCGCGCGCGGAACGGCTCGAAGAGCAGGTCGACGAGATCGGTGATTCCGAAGAGGAGCTCTCGGCGGAGGATGAACGCAGGCTGCGCGATCTCGAGCAGCGACTGCGCGAGGCCGAGCGCGAGTTGCGAACCTTCGAGACGGACGAGCGAGAGCTGGACCGCAGGGAGGAGAGCGTCGAACGAGTCGTCGAGGAAGCCGTGCGCGACATCGCCGCGCGGGCGATCCGGCAGGGAATCGCAACGCGCTTCCGGTGATGGTCGCGCCCTAGGTGCGCGCCAGGCGCATCGCGGGCGCCAGACCGAAGGCGATCCCCGCCGTGACGCCGGCGAGGCCGGCGAAGCCGGCGATCAGACAGCCGAGCCCGCCGGTCAGGACCGCCACGACGCCGCCGGCCAGGAGGTAGAGCGGCGCGCGCGTCGGGCGGCGCAGTGCGCAGGCGGCGAGCACGCCGCCGCTCGCCAGCCCGCCGCCGCAGCAGAGCGCGAGCATGAGCGGCGACGCCGAGAGCGGGCAGAGCCCCGTGCCGTTCGCCACGACCGGCACCAGGAAGGCGAACGCCCCGGCGAGGAGGCCCGCGCCGGCCCCTTTCGCCGCTTCCTCGCCCCGCCAGTGCGCGGCGACGAGCGCCGCCGCGAGGAGGACGGCGAGGCCGATCGTCAGCCCGCCGCCGCCGCAGATCCGCAGCGCCACGACCGCCGGCGGCACCGCGAAGAGGGCCACCGGCAGGGTCGTGCGCAGCCGTCCCAGCTCGTAGGCGCGGCGGGCGCGGGCGGCGAGGTCACTTCGTTCCATGCTTGACCCTCCAGGCCTCGCGCAGGCGGCGCCGCGCCCGCTCCAGCCGCTTGCGGAAGGCGGCGGCGCCGGCCGCCGGGCGCCGGCCCGCGGCGGCGGCGAGGATCGCCTCGGCCTCCGCCGGCCGCAGTGTGCCGAGCACCTCGCCCACCGCCGCCAGCAGGTCGCGCTCGACGATCTCCGCCTCGGCGGAAGGGACGGCGGGCGCGTCCGGCGCGTCCCCGAGCGGCTCCTCGCGCCGGCGTCCGGCCCGCCGGCGCACCGTCCGGCACTCCCAGGCCACGATGCCGAGCACCCAGGCGAGCGCGTCGCGCCCGCGGTCGAACGCGCTGGCGTGCGCGAAGAGCTTGATCAGCGCCTGCTGCGCGGCGTCCTCGGCGTCGGCCGGCGCGGCGAGCAGGCGGGCGGCGAAGCGGCGGGCCAGCGGCCAGAGCGCCGCGAACAGCGGATCGAAGGCGCCGCGGTCGCCGTCGGCGAGCCGCACCAGCAGGTCGTGCAGCCGCTGCCGCTCGTGCGGCGCGAGAGATGGGCGGGCGCCGGCCGAGGACGGTTCCGCGGCCGGCGCGTCGCCGGGCGCTAGCAGCAGGGGCAACACCCCGGGCAGCAGCAGGCGGCCTCCGCCGCCCAAGCCGCCGCCGAGGTGAGGAGCCCGACCGCCAGAGCGAGGCCGATCACGAGCTTCCTGGACATCCGCGTCTCCTTTCGCGGCCCGGCAGAGGGCCGCACCCTCTATAGGCGGCGGCAGAGCGAACGTGACGCAGTGTAGCCGTAAGATCGGCCGGTGGCCTGCCTCGTCGTCGCGGGGACGCAGCGTGGGTGCGGCGCGTGAGCGACGAGTTCGCGCGCACGCAGGCCCGGCTGCGGCACGAGCTGGAGCTGCGGCGGCGACTGGAGGCGACGCGCGCCTGGCGGGCGCTCGAGGCGTACTGGCGGCTGGCGCGCGGCGCGCGCGCAATGGCCGCGGCAGCGCGCTCCGCCGTCGCCGGCCTGGGCGCGCCGCCGCGCGCCAAAGAAGTCGTCGTCGGCTGCGTGACGGAGAACGACGGGCGCTACCTCGGCGAGACGCTGCGGCTCCTGCGCTCGATCGAGCTCCTGGGCGGCGAGCTCGCCGCGGCGCGCCGGCTGGTCTGCGTGGTGGAGGGGGTGGACGCCGCGGCGCGGGCGGAGCTGGAAGCGGCGGGGGCGGCGGTGCGGGTCGTGCCCCGCTTCGATCCGCGCAACCCCCCCGCCAACCGGTTCGGCTTCTTCGACGAGGCGCTCGCGCTCGGCGCGGAGCTCCTGCTCTGCCTCGACTGCGACACCCTCGTCGTCCGCGACCCGCTGCCGCAGCTGCGACGGGGGGTCTTCCAGGCGCGGATCGAACCGGTCGCCTCCGTCGAGATGGGGCACTTCGCCCGCCTCTTCCCGCGCCACGGCCTGCGCCTCCCCCGCCCCCGCTACCGCTACCACTTCGACGGCACGCCGACGATCCGCTACTGCAACGCCGGCGTCATCGCCGTGCCGGCCGCCATGGCGCGGCGCTTCGTGCCGGTCTGGCGCGAGCTCAACGCGCGCGCTCTCGACCAGCTCGAGCTGCTCGAGGGGGCGGAGCACCACGTCCACCAGGCGACCCTGGCGCTGGCCTTCGCGTTCTGTCCGGTCCCCTTCCGCGAGCTGCCGGTGGGGCTCAACTACCAGCTCAACATGACCCACCGCCCCGCTCCGCCCGAGTTCCTGGCCTGCGACCCGGCGATCCTCCACTACCACCACCAGGTCGACGCCGACGGTCGGCTCCACCCCGTCCCCTACCCCCAGGCGCAGCGGCGGATCGAGGAATTCGAGCGCCTCGCGGCGCGGGGCGGGTGAGCGGCACGGGTGCGTATTCCGCAACTCAAGCTACAATGCCGGCATGCCGGACGACAGGCTGGAGACGCTGCTCGCCGAGGATTCGGAGCGGGCGCGGAAGCTCCTGTCGCTGGTGATCTCGGCCTGCGGGCTGACGCGGCAGGACGTGGACAAGCGGTTGGGGGCGCCGCGAGGATACACGGCGTCCGTGCTCAGCGGGCGGCGGGAGCTCAAGCAGCGCCACGTCACCGCGTTCCTCGTCTCCCTCGGCGTCCACCCCTCGCTCTTCTTCGACATCCTCTACCCCCGCGACCTGCCGGTCGGCGACGTCTCGGCGACCGAAGACTTCGCCCGGCGGCTGGAGGCGCTGCGGATCGTGCCCCGGCCGCGGCCCGAGCAGCCGCCGGCGCCGGCCGTGGACACCGAGGAGCTGATGCGGGTGGTGGAGGAGGCGGTGAAGAAGGCGCTCGGGGCGCCCGGAGCGCGGAAGACCGGGAAGGCGGCGCGCGGCAAGAAGGCGCGTTCCTGACCCCTCGGTCTATCTCTCGATCTTCTGGAGCTCCGCCGCCAACTGCCGCAAGGCGGCGATGGAAAGCGTTTCCTGCTGCACGGCGTCGCTGAGGAGGATCATCGCGCCGACGGCCTCGCGGCGGATGTGGAGGACGTTGAAGGTCTCGAGGGTTTCCTCGATGAGCTCCCGGGCCTCGGCGGCACGGCCTTTTTCGAGCAGCAGGATGCCGAGGTCCGTCGCGACCAGTGCGGCAAAGTAGGGAAGCTTCGCGTCGAGGAACCCCCCGCGCGCTTTCCGGAAACAGCGCTCTGCGCGTCCGTGGTGACTTAGGCCCGCGGCGACACGACCTTCAATCCACAAGAGGCGTAAATCATAGAGGCGGCCGCCGAAGGCCGCGTATAGCTTGCGGGTCCTCCACAACAGGTTCCCCGCGTCGCGGAACCGCCCACAGTGGACAAAGCAGTCGAGCAGGTTGTGCACGGCAGCGAGCAGCACTGTTGGCTCGAGTACGGGGTCGAGAAGCGTAATCGCTCTAGCTAGCGGCCCAAGAGCTTCCTCGGGCTCTCCAGCCACTAGCGAAAGATGCGCTGCCTGAGTCAGGACTTTGCCCGCGAAATGACGCGCATCTTCCGCCTCGTAGACTTCAAGAGCCCCCTCGAGAAGGGTCTCAGCCTCCTCGAATCTGCGCTGGTCGATGCGGACGGCTGCAGTCAATTCGAGTAAGCGACCTAGGAGCAGCTGGTCACCCGTACCTTGCTCGGCACGCCGGCGTGCTCGTAGCAGGTCGGCTTCTGCAGAACTCAGGTCGTTCGCGACTCGTCGTGCATTTCCCAGATCAGCGAGGGCGCGCGCCTGCAAGTCGGCGAGGGCGGCTGCGCCGCGTGTAGAGGGGTCGATCGAGTGGGCCACCATGGCCGCAAAGGCTGCGAGAAGGACCATGTCCTCGGCATCGTCGTGCCGCCGCGCCCAGCTTTCCTCCAGCAGCAATTCGCAGAGCGCCCACGAGATCTCTCCGTGTCCCGTGGAGCTCAGGAGTCCGGCCGCCGCGAACGCTTTCTCGATCGCGGCGTCGTACTCCGCTTCGGAATGACCACGCGGAGGCTGCGAGCGCTCGGGCCGCCACATGAAACTCGCCAGGGGAGCGAGCGTCTGCTGGCAGGCGGCGCAGCCGTGGACCAGGTGGGCGAGAACGGCCATCCGCCCGGCGCGGTCGAGCTTCCCGAGAAGGAAGCCTTCGAGCTCCGACCGCTCGGGATGCCCTGCCGTTCGGTTCCCGTAAGCCATCCACGCCCCCCACAGTTCAGCAAGTGGCCGGATTCTGACACACAGCCGCCGCGGCAAGGCCCCCGGAGGCGGCAAGCTGCCGCCTCCGGTTACGTCGGAGCTTGCACACCTGTTGAGCCTACGGCTGGTGCGGGCAGCCGTTGGGGTCGACTGAGGTCCCTGCATCGCACTGACTGGTCAGCCCCCCATTCGGGTCGACCGAGGTCCCCCCTGCACCCCACCTAGCCGTCAGCCCCCCGAGCAACTCCCCAACCCACCCCCAAGCCGCCTCCATCCACCCGTCCACCAGCCGCGCCGCCCGCCCACCGCCCCGACCGATCGCGCTCGCCGGCGAGGGCACTGCCAGGGCCAGGACCACCGCGAGCGCGAGGACGGCGGCCGGGCGAGAAACGCTCTTCCAGTTCATTCCCTTCCCTCCTTTCAGGAGTCACGACGCCCGAGGGCGTCATTTCGAGTCTGCCACCGTATGCGTAAATCGCCGTTTCCCTCCCCCTCGGGCGGCCCGGCGGCAGGTGTCGCCCCCGACACCACGGTAAGCCGGTCCGCGGCCTGACCCCCGCGATTCGACGAAAGACCCCGCCTCGGGCAGCGCCGCGGCGGCGGAAATCGCATGAGGAGCGGGCTGCGCTCCAGGCTTGACTTATGAATCTGAGTCTCAGAAACTGGAACTCATCTTGCGAAAAGCCAGACCAGGCGACCGGCCCGAAGGGACGCCGCGCGGCGACGCCGAGCGGCTCGCCCGGCAGCTCTTCGGCGCCCGCGTCGCGCAGCTCCGCCAGGAGCACGGGCTGACCCAGAAGGCGCTCGCCGAGGAGCTGGGCCTCGAGCAGGACCAGCTCAGCCGCTACGAGCGCGGCATCCACGTCCCGAAGCTCCTCACCCTCCTCCAGCTCCGCAAGCGGCTCTCCGTCACCCTCGACCACCTCATCGCCGGCGCCGCGCCGGGCGAGATCGCCGACCCGCACGTCGCCAAGATCGCCGGGTCTCTCGACGCGCTCCCGCCCGGGCACCGCGGCCCGATCCTCACCGCCGTCGCGACCATGGTCTGGGCGGCGCAGAACGAGCTCCGGCGCGCCGCGCCGGGGAGCGCCGGCGAATGAACGGCGGGCTCTCCGAGATGTGGACGCCTCTCGCCGCGACGCGCGCCGAGGCCGTCGCGCGGCTCGCGGCGGAGCGGCAGGCCGCCGACCTCGCTGTCGCCGAGCTCCTGGCGCTCCCCCCGGCGGAGCGCCGGCGGCGCATCCGGGACGAAGCGCGGTTCCGCACGGTCGCCGTCGCGGCCCTCTTCCTCGAGTGGAGCCTGCCGGCGGCGGACGTAGCCGCCGGCCTCGGCGAGGAGCTGGCCCTCCTCGCCGTCGAGGTCCTCGGCCAGGTCGATCGCGAGCGCGAGCGCCCGCGGCTCGTCGCCGAGCTCGAGAGCTGGGCCTTGGGGCTCGTCGCCTACGCCTGCTGGTTGACGCAACGGTGGGACGCGGCGGGCGACGCACTGCAGCGGGCCAAGGAGTGCCTCGCCGGCGCCGGCCACGCCATGCCCGCCCTCGGCTTTGTTCGCCCGCCCGCGCACGTCCAGGAAAGCGAGCGGGACGAGGCGGTGCGCCTCGGCCGCCTCACCCAGGCCGCCCTCGCCCTGGTGCGCACGCTCGAAACCGCTCCCGTCGCCACGGAGGACTGAGATGACGAAGACCAGCCCACGGAAAAAGACCGCGCGGGCGCGCCAGCGGGCGGACGAGCCGCTCAGCCCGCGGCAGCTCGCACGGCGCCTGCGCATGCTGCCCGGGTGGGAGGCCGAAGGCGGCAACCGCGAGCTCGTCGGCCGCTACACCCTCGGCACCGCCCCCAGCGCCGTCTTCGCCGCGATGCTCGTCGTCTTCACGGCCGAGTCCCACCGCCGCGACCTGCGCGTCGAGCTCTCCGGCCTGCGTCTCACCCTGCGGCTCACCACCCCGGCGGTCGGCGCCGTCACCCGCGCCGACGTCGAGCTCGCCCAAGCCCTCACCCGCGGCCCCATGTCCCTCGCCGATCTCGACACCCGGCTCGCCGCCATGCTGGCGGCAACCGGTATCTGGAACGACCGAACCTGAGGAAAGGAGGCAGTCTTATGCCCAAGTTCCGGCTATGAAGACCGCCGGGGCAAGCGCCCCGCAGCTCCGGGCAAGCGTACTTTTGAACAGTACGCACGTACCGGAGCCCGGTACGCATGTACTACCCGAAAGTACGCTTGTACCGCCGGCCAGTACACATGTACTACCCGAAAGTACGCTTGTACCGTCGACCGGTACGCATGTACCGGCCGAAAGTACGCTTGTACCGAGGGACAGTACGGGCGTACCGGGCGAAAGTACGCTTGACCCCGGCAGAAGCCCGTTTCCCCCCCGCCTGATCCCCGCCGTTCCGACGTCTTCCACCAACGCACCAACCGAAGGAGAGCCCTTCATGGCCAGAGAGTCGTTTCTCGAGCTGCTGACCGAGATGGACACCCTCAACGTCAACCTCAAAGCCAAGCTGGCCGACCTGCCGGCCCACATCCAACCCCTCCAGGCCGACCTCGAAGCCTGGCTCCTCGCCTGCCGCTCGCTGGAAGCCCAGCAAGAGGTCTACAACGCGCGCCTGCGGGAGACCAACGACAGCCGGCGCAGGCAGGAAACCCGCGGCCTCGAGCTGCGCACCCAGATCCGCGACGCCTTGCGCGGCTGGTTCGGCGGCAAGAGCCAGACCCTCCGCGAGTTCCTCGTCAAGCCCCGCGGCGGCCGCCGCCCGAGTAAGAAGGAGGAGCCGACCACGCCCCCGGCGCCCACCACGCCGCCGCCGGCGACCTCGCCGCCCACCTCCTGACCTGACACAACGGCCGCCGGCGGAGATCTGACCTCCGCCGGCGGCGCACCGCCCTTATCGCAACGCGGCGCGTCATCTGCCCCTTCGCGTTTGCACAGCGTCCTTCTTATTCTTCGTTCAGTATTGGCGACTGATCCGTCTCTGCAGACTCGGCCTTTACTGCAAGACCTGATGCAAGCAAGTTGGAAATCACCTTTGAGACGAGGTTCCTGCTTATGCCCAATTCACTCGCGATCTGGTGATGCAGGCCCTTTGGCCATGGGCCCGAAGGAAGGGCCCTTAGGACAGCGGCGAAGAGTTCCTGGAGAGCATCCGGTCTCCGGTCAGAAGTCGAAAGGCGGGCCCGCACTTCCTCTATTTCCTTCCGTGTCGGGGAAAGGGAAAGCCTTGCCTCGGTGTCGAACGGTCCATAACTCCAAGATCGATGAGGGAAGCCAAAACGGTCGTTTGGATCTCGCTTCGAAGGTAAGCTTCTCCCCTGTGTGTCAGTCGCTCCCTCGAGACATCGAATTCTACTTCCTTACTGCCCACGGCCTCAGCGTCAATCAGAAAGGCAAAGCGCGTACCCGATCGTCGGCTGCGGCCATAAACGAGAAGAATTGCGCGTGCGAAACGTCTTGACTCGAAAACCGCTCACCGTAAGCCGATTACCGCGAAATCCAGGAACAAGTGTCAACGGATTCAGCTGCTGTGGATCCTTTGGATCAAAAGCGATTCGCCGAGAGCCCTCCTTGGTCGTCAATCGCCCTTCCCCATCCTTTGCGAAAACAAGAATAACGATGCCCGATAATCGATCGCTCCATCGCTCCAGCTCAATAGTGACCACCTCATAGCCTCGTCGGCCATATAACTCTACCCCTTTGCGCGATACCGTAAAGAATAGACCATCCGTTCCCGGGAGATAAAAGATTGGCGTTCCTATTCCCAGCTGGAGCTGAATTAGAAATGCAGGTCGTAGTACAAGCCATCGAAGGTAGTTCGTTGCTTCGTTGAAAAATCTGTCTAATCCAGAGGCAATGTCGCTTCGAAGTCGAATGCGGATAGTGGTGCCATACTCTGGCCTCATCTGTTCGGTCACAAAGGCTAAGCCACCAAGTCGTTCGATTCTAACGAGTCGGCCTCGCGTGTCCTGGCGCGGCGAAAATGCACTACTCGTCTGAACCTCCAGAACATCCGCGAGCATAAAGACAGACACGATTCCAATACCAAAGCGCGATATCGGTTGGAATGGCAACGCGACCGTCTGTAGCCTCGCGAATTGTCGTTTGAACTCGGGAGAATCGTAGTACGTGTCACCGATCTTCAAAAAATAGTCGCTCAACACATGCTCGTCCATTCCGATACCATTGTCTGCTACCTCGATCCACAGCCTCCCGAGGCGATCGACAGTTGTTAAGACTTGAATCGACGGCGTGTAGTTGGTCTCATGGTGAAGCCGCCGCCGAACGTCGCACGCGTCCAGAGCGTTCTGAAGGAGCTCACGCAGCGCGACGCCTGCATGTGTATAGAGTCGGTCTCCCATCAACAGCGACATGACAGCAGACTGGTTCAGCCGTAGAGCTAAGTCCTTGTACGAGTACCCCACGGAGGTAATTCGTGGACGGACACTCACCGGAAGTTCGAAGGAATAGCGACTGAGGATCTCGGGCGGGTTTCGCTTTAGTACAGCCAACGTGTCGCGAAGTTCACGCTCAATGAGCGAACAAAAGTCGCGAATAGACTTTTCGATCGCGGGGTGACGGCACTCGGCGCTGACCAGCAGTTCGTCCTCACGGAGTTCAAGCGTGTGAACAGCCAGGTGTCTTTCCCATTCCTGAAGCGATACCTCAGCTCCAGGCAAGCCACTCTCAGCGATCCCGAGGCTCTCAAAGAGAATCCGTGGAGTGCGTTCTCGGTCAAAATCCAAGATGTCAGCCAACCGGAGCAGGGCAGCGCAAAACTGCACATTTGCCTTCTCGTGCGCGATTGTCAAGTCTCGTGGAAAGCGATCGTTGTAGGCGTCCGCAGATTCGCTGAGGACTGAGGCGTCGAGGTTGTGGCTTGCGCAGATGTCGACCAACCAACTTTCGAATGATACTCCGCGAAAGCTAAAGAGGTCCGGGTAGTTTGAGTTGAGGCGAAGTTGGCTGCACAGCTCATTATAGCGCTGCACACTCGCATGGAGCGGGCGCAAGTATGCGACCAGCGCTGCCTCCTGGAGTTGATATAAGAAGAGCTCAAGGACAAGACGATCCGCATCCTTGGCTTTGCTCAGCTGATCACGCACCTGAGAATAAGCCGTAGCCAGCGCCGGCCAGTCTTGTATGCTGTCCTGGAACTCAGGAGAGGACAGGATCCGATTGCGCTCAGTAGCTGTTACGACCATTCCCATGTCGTGGAGAAAGGCCGCATATACGAGAAGCAGGCACTCTAGCAGCCCGTGGTGGAAGTGCCCTCGGTCCTGGTTCAGGCCGCGACCGTACGGGGTACGTGGAGCCAACCGATCACGATGTGCGGGCTCCATTGAAACCGGAGGTCGAGGAGGGCACGCCCGAGGGTGCCCAGGAGGTCACAAAGAGCGGCGGAAGCCCGCCCCATGGCGCCCTGCAGCCCCCGTGGCGTGCCGCGCCCAAGGCGCCGGCGCATCACCAGGCCGAGATTGAAGCCCGCCGCATGGACCAGCACTCGTTTCGCGAGGTTCTGCCGTCCTCGGAGATGAGCTCGGCGCAAGGCGCCGGTTTCGTAACAATGGGCAAAGCTGCGTTCGAGGACCTCGCCGCGTCGCCGCAGCAGGGCCTTGCCGTGCGCGCCGCGCACGCGGCGCCGATTGGCGTGGGTGGCGTGCTGCGCCGCCGTCTTGCCGCGCCAGTTGCGCCGGCCGCGCTTGGGCTCGGAGATGTAGGTGCGAATGCCCAGGGCCTCGTACCCGGTGAGTACGGCGTTGCTGTGGTAGCCCTTGTCGCCGACGATCTCGCTGAGCACTTCGCCGTCGAGCTGCTCGGCCGCTTCCTCGTCTTCCAGGACATCGGCCAGGACATCCATCGCCTCCTGGACGGTCTCCTCGATGCTGGCCGTGTCCCCGCGATCGGCCGGCTGCACGGTCACCGCCACGATCGCGCCGGTCTCCAGATCCACCGCGTGCTCGGCCTTGTGGGCCAGATGCGTCCGCCCGTCCTTCATCTTGGTGATCCGCGCATCCGGATCGTGCGGGTGCTTCCATTCCTTGTTCGAGCCCTTCCGCGGTCGGTCACGGTCCAGCCGCGCCAAGTCCTCCCGCGTTGGCGTCGCAATGCCCGAGGCCTGAGCCAGCCGGGTCAGAAACTCCTGGTAGCTCTCGCCGCTGTCGCGCCGCACGATGCTGCGCAGCGCCGCGTTGGCCTCGAGCGTCGTCGCATCGATCCCCAGCGTCTCGCCCCGGACGAGCTTCTCCTTGGCCAGCAGCGCAAGCACCCAGGCGAACACCTCCTGGTGCGTCCCCAGCTCGATCAACCGCCGAGTGCGCGAGATCGTCGAGTGGTCCGGCGTCGTGTCGGTCAGCGTCAAGCCCAAAAAGTCGCGCAAGCCGATCGAATCCGCCACCCGCCAGGCGATGCCCCGCTCCGAGTCGATCCCCTCGAAGTAGCCGATCAGCAGCAGCCGGAAGTACACCCCAGGCGCCAGCGACGGGCGGCCCATGCGCTCGGCATAGAACGGCTTGCACGCCGCCTCGGCGAAGTCGTCGAACCCGTGCTTGCCCAGGATCTGATTCAACCGACTGTAGAAGGGGTGGCTCGGCCCTTTCGCCAGCCGCTGCGACTCCACCCAGAGCCTCTGCTGCAGCTGCCGCTCGCGCTTGCCCATCGCCATTGGCTTGACCCTCGTCGAATTGGCTCGAAGCCTACCGACCTGCTCGGACAGGCTCAACCGCGCTCAGCGACTTTCACCACGGGCTGCTAGGCTTGAAAGTTGGTCAAGCGTGGCAGGTGGAACGAGGTATTGAATGAGATGAATGATCTTGCGGGCATGGTCTCGATTATGGAGAGTATAATTTCGGAATGGACCAGCGGCCACTAAGTCAACCATCGGTGTGGCGACGGAAATGAATTGTTGGACTTTAACGCTCAAGCCGTCATGTTCCGTGCTCTTTCGCCGAAGAACTTGGAGCACGTGCGAGCTGTTGACATCGTGAGGCGCTGGAGGAATTACTGGCATTAGAGCTGTCAGCGAAATAGCACGTTGAAGGTGGTCGGGGGAGGCATTTAGCAGCAGGCCGCCGAGCTTCCTACCAAATCGTTACCAAGGATGAGCCTTTAAGACAAATTCACCGCCGCGAGCTGAGGAACCGTCGGGCACTATTATAGAGCATACGTGCCGCGGGCGGAGGGTGTCAAGAGCTTAGGCCGTAGCCGGAGGTAACCAGCCCTTCACTCCTGGCAGGCCTGGAGTTGCGGAGTGTGGTTTCGCTCGCGTCGATCTTCTCCATCTGAGCGTCGGCTATAACGTGTTGTTGCCGGCTGAGGTGTGACCTTGATAGGGGCACTCGACGATGTTGTCTGCGGCGCGGAGGGCGAATAGGAGGAGGACTGAGGGTGGCCGGTAACGAGATTGCTGCTGTTGGTCTTCGCGCGAGGTGATGTGTAGTGGCGTTGGCGTCCAGTCTGGTTTACGCGACACGAATTGCGTCCCTTTCGACACTCGGCCGGACTCGCGCCCTGAGGCCGCGCTCGGTGACGAGATCGACCCGGGTTCCGAGGAGATCCTCGAGGAGCTCCTTCGGCCACAACCCCTTGCTGGCCTGCCTCCGTCGCCTGTCGTTCGCGGCCCACGGCAACGGCAGGTCCGCGCAGTCGTCCGGCCAGTCGTTCGGGACTCGTAGCGGAATCCCGAGGGCCTTCTCGCAGAAGGCCAGGATCGCGACCGTCGGGTCGAGCGTGGACGGCTTCGGAAGCCACAGCTTCTGCTTGCTCCGCGCCACCATCTCGACCTGCACCTGCGCGTGGACGTTCGCGGTGTTGTTCCGGCGGGGGCGCAGCGTCGAGGCCTGCGCATTGAGGGGCCGGCACTGGACGATCGTGTTCTCGCCGGCGATGAAGTGAGGCGCCGCATTCTGCTGGCGGAGGGTGCGCCACGCCGCCTCGACGGTGTCGCCTTCGGTCGTGTGGAGGACGCCGATCAGGGTGCTGCCGTTCAAGTAGTACGGCTTGCCGCCCAGGCGTGGGATCTCGCGGCGGATGACTTCGTAGTCGCCAATGCGTGTCAGCCAGCGCAGGTCCGCCATCGCCTTACGCCCCCAGGAGCTTCGGCAGGTACTCGGTCAGCGCCGGCAGGTAGACGGACGCCTTGGCGAGCAGGGCCTCGAACTTGAAGATCAGGTCGAGGAGCCGTTCGAGCTGGTCGATGTCGAGACGGGTGCCCTGCTTTCTCGCGCGGAGGTAGTGGACGGTGAGCTTGCCCACCGCCTGCTCGACGGCCTCCTGGAGCCCGGCGGCGCCGTGGATGCGGTAGTCGGCAAGGGCGGCGCGGAGGGCCTGCAGGATGTCGAGGCTGACCTGGCGGAGCGCGGGGTCGAGCTCGGCGCTGGCGGTGAAGGCGAAGAGGGCGTTGAGCCGGGCCTCGACCTCGCCCAGGTCGTCGGTTGCCAGGACGGGTCTCGGGGAACTCCTCGGCGATGCGGGCGCCGCAGAACTCGATGGACTGGCAGACGGCCTCGCCGAGGGCCTCCTGGAACGGGGCGTAGCGGCGGGAGTCCTGGTCGAGGCGGGCGCCGAGGAGGGCCTTCCTGGCCGCGGGGAAGTAGCGGAGGTAGCGCTGCAGGTCGATGCCCGGAATCGACCGGATCGCGGCCTCGGACTCGGCGAAGAGGTCGTCGACCGCCAGCAGCCGGCGGCGGAGGGCGAGGTCGTCGTCCGGCTGGAGCTCGAAGACCTCGGCGAGGACTTGGCGGATGGGGCGCCCCTCGCGGCTCGCGTCGCGCAGGGCGAGGAGCATGTGATGGAGGCGGAGGGCGGAGTTGATCGTGCGTTCCATGGGGACGCCTCCTCAGTCCTCACCGATCGTCAGCGCCTCGCCCGGGACCTCCGGCGCGGGGGTCTGCCAGTCGCGGCCGGCCTGGACGTCGTGCTTGCCGGGCCGCCCCCAGCGGACGAGGACCCAGTCGCACGGGTGGAGCCAGCCGTTGCGCGGCGCCTCGGCCGGCCGCCGGAGGCTCGCGAGGAGGCCGCCGTCGAAGCGCGCGATGCGCAGGGGGAGGAGAAGCTTCGGCGGGAAGGGGCCGGAGGTCGCCATCACCCGGCCTCCGCGCGGCGGGCCGCCTGCGCCGCGTCGACCATCTCGTCGATCGCCTGGGCGGCGGCGCCTACCCGAATGACCAGCCGTCCCGCGCCGCGGGCGAGCTGGCGGTCGGTCTGGAGGAGCTTCCGGTCGGAGGCCTTGCGGCCGAGCCCCGAGAGGAAGCGCTCGAGGTACCGGAGGTCGGCGGCGGCGGCGCGCAGCGCGGTCTCCATCTGCGTCACTTCGCCGGGCGGCTCCAAGGCCGGCAGGGTCGCGGCGAACTCGGCCAAGCTCGCCAAGAGACTGCCCAAACTGTGCTGCAGCGGGGTGTAGGGGAAGAGGGCCGCGAAGGTCTCGCGGAACGCCTCGCCGGCGCCGACGGGCGGCTCGGCGGGGCCTTGCGGGGTGGGTCGCTTCGGGGCGGGCATTCGAGAACCTCCATTCGTTCGACGCGCCGTGTTGTGAGAGAGCGGTGCGCCGCCGGCGGAGGTCAGATCTCCGCCGGCGGCCGTTGTGCTGGGCCCGCTCGGTCAGCCGGCGGTCGGCTCCTCCTCAGCCGACGCCGGGGCCGAAGCGGGGGGTTGGGTGGGTGTGGTGCCGGGGGCCGGCGGCTCGGGCTCGTCCTTCTTCGACAACCGCACGGGCGGGGCCTCGGGCCGCAGGCCGATCTCGTGGAGCAGGTTGGACCTCTTGCCGTAGGTGCCTTTGAGGCGGGCCACCATGCGGCCGTACAGCTCGGCGGTCCGGTCCTCGGCGATCCCCCTCTGGCGGATCGCCTCGCGGAGCCGGCCCTCGTGCACGTCGGTCTGCTGCATGAGGGAATCGATCTGCTCGACCAGGGCGCTCAGCTCGGTGTGGTCCTCCTTGAGGAAGGGGACCTCTTCGATGCGGAGCTTCAGGCCCTCGGACAGCAGCCTCCAGTTCTTGAGCTTCTCTCCTAGCGATGCGTCGGGCATGACGGTTCTCTCCTTGAGTTGTTGGTGGGTAGGAAGCGCCGATACGGAGGTATCAGCGCTCCATACGGGGGTATCGGCCCGTGATACCTGGGTAGCAGGGCCCCATCCAGGGGTAGCGGCGCCTGATCCGGAGGTAGGAGCGCCCGATACCTAGGTCGCAGCGCCCGCTCCCTAGGTCGCAGCGTCTGATACCTAGGTCGCAGCGCCTGATCCGGAGGTATCAGGGCTCGATACCGAGGGAGCAAGCCCCGATACCGGCTTTTCGTCCTCCGCAGAGGGCGTCGAGCCCCCAGCACCGGCGTCAGGCCGCCTTCTGGAGGACCGCCGCGAACTCCAGGTCCTCCTTGGTGAGGGTCTTGCCGTCGGCGGGGGTGAGGTAGAGGGTCAGCGGGCCGAACGGAACCTGGAGGCCCCTCAGGAGCAGGTCGGGACGGCTCGCCAGGAGCTCGTGGAGCTCCTGGATGCGCTCGGCTTTGAGCTGCTCGGTGACGGGGGTCGGGGGCGATTTCTGGGGCTTGGCCATGTCACGTCTCCTGTGAACCGGGACCGGGCGGAATGCCCGGGCCCGAAGTCGAATCGGCGAGCTTGTGGACTTGGGTGAAGAGGACGCGCGCCCGTTCGCCCAGGGCGAGGGCCTCTTCGGTGCGGCCTTGCTCGCGGCGCAGCTCGGCGAGCAGCCGGCAGAAGGTGGCGTTGACGGCAAGGTCGGTTGCCAGGTCGAGGCGGGCCTGGGCTTGCTGGAACGCCCAGTCGGCGCCCGTCAGATCGCGCCGGTGGCGCCGCGCGTTGCCGACGAGCGCCCAGGCTTGGCTGGTCAGCTCGGCGATGAGGGTGATCGGCACGTGCGCGACGTCGAGCTTCCCCACCATCGTGATGACCAGGCGCGCCAGGTGCTCGCCTTCGCGCGGGTCCGCGGCGGTGACCTCAGCGCTCTTGTCGAGGAGGAGGATGGCGAGGGAGGCCGAGGGGCGCGCGACGGCGGCGCGCTGGTCTCGCCGCAGGCGCAGCAGCTTGTCGAGTTCGCGCTGGGCGGCTTCGCGCTCGCGGAAAATCTCCGGCACCTCGGCCGCGAGCTTCTTCTCGAGAGCGGTCCACATGGCGCTGTAGTCGAGAGGGCGGGCGCGGCGGGAGGCGGGAGTCTCAGGCGAAGCGGCGGGCGTCTGCGCCGCGAGGACTTCGCGCAGGACCGCGCGGCAGGCGTCGCAGACGAGAGCGTGCGCGAGCTGCCGCCGCTCGGCCCGCGGCAGGGGCGCGAGCAGGAAGAGCGCATCGAAGTGGCTCAGGTGGGCCAACAGCGTAGATGCCACTCCGGAGAGGTGTAAAGGCTCGGCACGAAGTGGATGACAGCACAGCTAGCGACTGCATGTCAACGTGCCGCCTAGCCTTACTGTTGTTGACTAACGCAACACTAGAGGTAGAATCCCGGCGTGGATCTCAGCCAACAGGCCGACGCCGAAATGATTCGGGTGCGAACGGCTTTGCGGGAGATCATCCGCCGCAAGCGCATGTCGCTCCGCGAAGTCGGGATCCTCATCGGCCGGCGGCACGACTACCTCCGCCAGGTGTTCAGCGGCGCGATCGAGCTGCGCTACGTGCACATCGCCGGCATCCTCGCCGCGCTCGACGTCTCCCCAGTGGAGTTCTTCGAGGAGGTCTACGGCCCCCCCGACGTGCGCGGCAAGCCCGCGGCCGCGCCGCCCCACCCCGCGTACCCGCTCAGCGCGCGCCTCGTGCGGCACGCGAGCCTCCGCGTGCTGATCTGGAGACTCAAAGAGAAGGGGATCTTCAGCGACGAGGAGATCGAGCGCCTCTTCGCGGAGCTCGACCGCGAGATGCCCGAAGTGCCGCCCTGGCCTAACGGCTGAGCTGCGGCAGGCTTTCCTGGAACTTCTTCGCCACGTCGCGCAGCAGCGCGACGGCGGCCCGCTGGGAGCGGGCGATCTCCTGGAGCTTCAAAAGCGCGGCGATCAGCTCGCGCCCGACGCCGAGCGACTGGAAGAGGGGGATCGTCTCGGCCACGGTGCCGACCAACTGCGCGACGAGCCCCTGGCGCGCGTAGACCTCCGCCAGGTCGAGCGAAACGACGGCGACCTCGACCGTCAGGTCCTTCCGCATGTAGGTGTCGCGCACCTGCTCGAGCCGGAACTGCGCCGCGCCGTAAAGGCCGAGCTCGCGCTCCACCTTCCCCTTCACCCAGCCGACGCGCAGGTGGACCAGCTCGTCGGTGCACTCCGCGAACTGCGGCTCGGAGAGGGCAAGGAGATCGTAGGCGTGGGCGGGTTGCTGAAGCTCGACGAAGCAGTAGACGAGATTCTGCGTCGCGGCCCAAAGGAGATCGAGATCGTGCGGGCGGCCGGTGAGCATCGGTAAACACCGCTGGAGGGGGGCAATGGCATCCTGCGGCTGCCCCGAAGCGACCTTGACGAGCGCGAACCCGATGAGCGCATTGACCTCGCCTCTACGGTCGCGCAGTTTTCTGTAGAGGTGCGCTGCAACCCTATAGAGATGAATTGCCGGCCCGAACTCACGCTGAAAACTACGGAAAGAGGCGGTCTGGCTAGCCAACACGGCGTGCAGCGCGGTGTCGCCGCTACCGCTCCTCCGAAACGCATCGGCCCTCTCGAATGCAGCCGCCGCCTGCGCGACCTCGCTGCGAACGCGATGCGCGGTCCCCGCCTGGGCCCAGGCGCGAGCCAATCCGTCGTTGACTAGCGAGCGCGGCCCGGGGCCGGCGCAGGCCGCCGCCTCCGCCGCGGCGAGCGCCAAGCGGGCGAAACGGAGCATCTCGCCCGAGTCCCGGTAGCGGACTTCGTGGCTCCGCTCGACGTAGGCCGCGGACAGCTCCAGCGAGGCATAGCGCGCGCCGTTGCGGACCTTCAGCTCCTGCCGCTCGGCGGGCAGCCGGTCGAGCTCGGCGAGCAGCTTCTGCACGGGAGGGTGGCGGCGCTTCAGCTCCGCGGCCACATCCCGGTCGACGACCGCGAAAGCTTGATCGTAGGCGCCGGCCGGCGGGCCTAGTTCCTCGGGGAAGGCGACAAGGGAGAGCGCCTGCGTGCAAGTGCCGCAGCCGGCGAGAAGGTGACGACCGACGAGGCGGTGCTCCTCGGGGGTCGCCTCGCCGGCTGCGAAGCGAGCCAGCACGTCGGGGGAGATCGAGTGCTCGCGCTCGTTGTCCACTGGTGGAGCAATTTTATACGGAATCGCGCGTCCGCTCGTCGGCGATCAGCCTGCCAAGGGGCCACCTGAGTTCTCAGGCGGCTCGGGAGCCGTCCCTGGAGGGCAGGGCTTCGGAGTGCCGTTGGGGTCGAGTCCACAATGGTTGTTCTCGAACACCGGCCGCACCCGGCCAGCGTCCCCCTCACCAGGCCCCGGCTGATCGGCCCAGCTCATCCAGCGGGCGACGCGCTCGAGCCACCCGGCGATCCAGCCGCCCGCGTCCGTCCGCGCCGGCGTGTCCATCGCCCCCGCCCAGGCGGCCGGGGCCACCGTCAGCAGACACACCACCACCGCCAGCCCGAGGGCCGCTCTTCGCAAACCTTTCATGGGATTCATCCTCCGGCGGGTCGGACCCCGGACCGGAGCGGCGCGGGACGCCCGCATTCCGATAGTGCCACACGGTCGCAAGACCGTGCCGGGCCCGGCGTGGCCATAGCGCTGTCCCGCTGAAAGATCTTGCGGTGCTGCTTACCGCAGTTTCTTGTCTTTTTGTCCCACCTTGAGTTAGCCTGGACACCTTAGCAACTAAGAGAGAACGTTGCAGGGAATTAATCTCAGCGAAGCGAAAGGAGAACGCGTGATGAAACTGTTCAGTTTCCGGGTGTTCCTCGTTTTGGCTCTCGTTGGTGTGGCAGCCTCACCCGCCATGGCGTACTGCAGGACTTGCAGCGCCACCATCGGCTGCTATGACGTCAACCCGGGTGTGACGGGATACAACTTCTGCAACGACACCAACGGCTACTGCCGTTTGTCGGGCTGGGGCTGCACGGGATTCTCATGCGTCGAGCTCCCGGGGAGCTGCATCGATGAAAACGGAATGATGGCTCCCGGCGCCAACATCGTTCTCGCGGCCGGCCAGCCCGGGCTGGGATTCGAGCTGGCTGACCTGGTGCGCTTCGATTCTCTTTCTTCGGCGCCCGCCATGTGCTCAGGGCCCGCCCGCCCGGCAGCCTGACGACATCGCGACTCACTAGGGCGAGCTGATGGCTGCTTCGCTTCACCGCGTGCTGAACGCGGCCGCCGTGGCTGCAGGGCTCCTGCTGCCCGCCGAGGGTGCGGCGGCTTCGACCGCGGTCTCGGTCGCGGTTCGGGGCGCTGTGCCCTCGTCGATCGTCCTCACGGCTTCGCCTCTGGGAAGCGCGGGGGCCGATCGCGCGGCCATGACCATCATCCTGCCCGCGGGCAAGTTCGAAACGTTGGTCGATCTTCCTGACGAGACCCGCTGGCGGCTGGAGGCTTCGGCCGAAGGCCTCTGGAGCGCCCCGGTCGAGCTCTCCGCCCAGGAGCAGGCGGCGGTGCGACTCACGCTTTGGCCGGCTGCCGAGGTCACGGCGCAAGTGCGGCCTCCCTCCGGGGCGACGATGCCGAAGGAGCTGCGCCTGCGGCTCGTGGAGCGTTCGGCGTCGATCCCACCGGCAGCGTCCGGCGCTCAGCCAGCGGAGGCCGAGATCGCCTGCCCCGCGACCGAGAAGGGCGAGATCGAGTGCCTGACGCCGGCGGGCCGGTGGGATCTGCGGGCGAAGGCGGAGGGATTCGCGCCCTTCTACTTCTGGAACCTCACTCTCGAACCGCGCCAGGCGAAGGCGCTCGGCGGTCTCCATCTGCGGAAGGGCGCATCGGTGCTCGGCCGCGTCGCGACCGATGCCGGGCCAGCGGATCCCGCGCACGCCGAGGTGGAGCTGCGGCCTGTCGTCTACGGAGGGACCGACGGCGCGCACGGTCCTCAGCTCCGGCAGCTCGTTTTTTCGTCCCAGGTCAATGCCTGGGGCTACTTCAACTTCGCCGGCATTCCCGCCGGTAGCTACACGCTCGAGGCGCGGCAGCCGGATTTCCAGCCCGTGCGGGTCACGCCCCTCGCGGTCCGCGAGGACGAGGACCTCGAGATCGGAGAGGCGCTCGTGCTCCGCCCCGCACGCCATTTCGTGGTGTCTGTAGACCCTCCCCGTGACCCGCACCGAAAACCCTGGCGTCTGCTGCTGCTTGCAGCCGAGGAGGGTTCCGTCATCAACGCGGCGGAGGGCGCCACGGACCGTTCCGGCCGCTGGCGCTCACCGCCTCTGTCCACCGGCACCTACGTCGTTCAGGTGCTCGACACGGGCGGCAACGAGTTCTTCTGGCGCGAGGTGACCCTCGCCGAAACCTCCCAGAAGCTCGTCATCGAGCTGCCCCTGGTCGAGGTCGTGGGCACGGTGCGTTTCGGAGAGGAGCCGCTGGCAAGCCGTCTCTTCTTCGGCGGCAAACGCGGCCGCGGCGGCATGAAGATCGAGGCCGAGTCGGACACGGAGGGGCAGTTCTCGACCGTTCTCCCGCGAGGCGGAACCTGGACGGTCGACGTCGAAGCCGACGATCCGCCGGTCAACGCCGCCGGGCTCGAGGTGGAAGTGCGACGCCGCCGCGACGTCGAGATCGAGATTCCCGACACCGCCATTCGCGGCACGGTGGTTGACGGCGACGGAAGGCCGGTGTCAGGCGCTTGGGTCCACCTCGCCCGGTTCGAGCCTGGCCTCAGTAGCGCTGTCCGCACGACCGCGCGGGATGGCAGCTTTGCCATTCAGGGCCAGCTCCCCGGCCGCTGTTTCGTCTGGGCCCGAGCGAGGACGGTCGCCGGAGAAGTCTCGGACACCGCCGAGGTGCTCGTCGTCGAAGGGGCGGAGACGCCGCCGCTGCATCTCGTGGTCGAAGCGCGGAGAGTGCTGCGCGGGCGGGTCACGTCGGCCGGCGGAGCGGCGGTCGCCGGGGCGCAGGTGTTCGCGGACGCCTTTCCGGCGGCCGGGTCGCCCACGCTGCCGGGCTCGGATCAAACCGCGGCGGACCTCGATGGGGCTTTCGAGCTGAAGCTGCCACAGAAGACGTCCGGAGCTCGGCTCGTCGTCATGGCGCCGGGTTACCCCTTCGCGGTGTGGCGAGTCCGCTTGGGCGAGGAGACGAGGGCTGTCACCTTGCGGCTGGGGGAGACCCAGGGAGCGCTGCACCTCCCTCGCACCGATTCCAATTTCGTCACCCCTCTCTTCCCTTTGGTCCTGCTCGATGGAGAGCCTGTGGGCGGTGCTTTGCTCAGGTCCTGGGCTCTCGCCGGCAACGGCGGCTCGGCCTCGGGCGACCTCGCGACCGTGACCGCGATGCCATCCGGCTCCTACCGCTACTGCGAGCTGGAGCCGCAGGAAGCCCTCCTCGTCTTGTGGGGCGCGGCGGCCCCGAAGGAGTCGGCCTGTGCTGAAGGCTATCTCGCCCCGGGTGGCGAGCTGACGCTCCGTTCACCGCGGGCGACGGCGGCGGCGAAACGTCAGGCGGCAAAGCCGTAACCTAGCCCAACCCGGACGCTGCAGAGGAATGCGTCGAGTGTGGCCTGCGTTGACTCGACGGAGCCCGCTGCCCTAGACTGCCGGGCGGATCACCGTCGGGGCGTGGCGCAGCCTGGTAGCGCACCTGCCTTGGGCGCAGGGGGTCCCCAGTTCAAATCTGGGCGCCCCGATACCGACGGCAGAGCGGGTCCGCGCCACCGGCTGCCTGTAGCTCAGTTGGATAGAGCAGCGGCCTTCTAAGCCGCGGGTCGGGGGTTCGAATCCCTCCAGGCAGGCCACTCTCAATAACCGCGTGGTGAGTGTAGCTCAATCGGTAGAGCGCTGGACTGTGGCTCCAGTGGTTGAGGGTTCGATCCCCTTCACTCACCCCACCTCGCGCGCCCTTAGCTCAGCTGGATAGAGCGACAGCCTCCGGAGCTGTAGGTCAGAGGTTCGAATCCTCTAGGGCGCACCACCCTCTTAGACATCGAGCGCCAACGCCGGCTCGGCGGCCGAGGCCGGAGCGCGCAGCGCCGGCGCCGGGTAGAAGCCGATGCGCACGAACCAATCGAGGTAGCGCCCGAGCAGCTCCGCGTCGAGCTCCGGGCAGACGATGCCGGAGCCGGCGAGGCCGGCGCGGGTGTTGGCGCCGTCGAAGAGGATCTCCTTGAGTCTCCCGGCGTTGCCCGCGGTCTGCGCCCGCTCCGAGAACTTGTCGTAGTTCTCCGCCACCCCGACGAAGGGGGCCAGGGCGTTGTCGGAGTCCACGCGCGCGACCTCCACGACCCGCTCCACCCACTCCGCGAAGGGGAGGGGTGCGAGCGGATAACCGTAGGCGCGGACCTGCTGGTAGACCGCGGGGTAGCGCGGCGGATTCGGGTGCGGGAGCTGGAACAGCCGGTCGCTGTTCCGCACGTCCAGGGAGAGGTGGACGACGGCGCGCGCCACGTAGTCCACCGGCGTGACGTCGAGGTGGTAGTCGTCGATCGGGTGGACGCCCATCTGGATGCAGCTCTTGATCAGGCTCCAGATCATGTCGCGGGTGTTGCCGGCGCCGGTCCGGCTGTGGCCGGAGAGGACGCCCGGGCGGTAGATGGTGACCGGCAGCCCGCGCTCGCGGGCGATGCGGATCAGGCGCTCGCAGACCCACTTGCTCTCGCCGTAGCCGCCGAAGAGGCCGTCGATCGAGTCGGAGTCCTCGTTCTCGTAGACCACCGGGTGCTCGCGGAAGCCGTAGTCCCCCTCGGGGGTGGCGGCGATGCTGGAGATGAAGTGGAGGGGCTTGGCGCGCCCGAGCGCCGCCAGGCGCAAGGCCTCGATGGTGCCCGCGACGTTGGCCGGCTTGAGGAGCTTGTAGGGGTAGTTGAAGTTCACCCAGGCGCCGCAGTGGTAGACGAGGTCCACCCGTCCCGCCAGGGCGCGGAAGGCCTCTTCGGAGAGCCCGAAGCGAGGGGCCGCGAGGTCGCCGGGAACGGCCTCGATCCGGCCGGCCATCTCGTCGCGCCAGAGCTCGCGGTCGGCGAGCGCGGAGCGCAGCCGGCGGGAGGCGGCCTCGGCGTCGGCCGCGCGGACCAGACAGTGGAGGCGGGCGCCGGTGCGGCGCAGCAGCTCGGCGAGGACGTGGGAACCGAGGAAGCCGGTGCCGCCGGTGAGGAAGATCTCGGCCGGCTCCCCGACCGCGCCGCTCCACGGGGCCTCCGGGACGATCGCGGGATCGAGGGCCGCCGCCTCGGCCCACAGGTCCACCTCCTCGCGCCGCGCCGCGAGGGCGGCCAGCCCTTCGCGCCGGATGAGCTCGATCGCCGCCGCCATGCGCGCGACCGTCGGGGTCTCCACGAGGTCGCGCATCGGAAAGTCGACGCTCAGCTCCGTGCGCAGGCGGACGAGGAGCTGCGGCGCGAGCAGCGAGTGGCCGCCGAGCTCGAAGAAGTTGTCGTGGGCGCCGACCGCTTCGATGCCGAGCACCTGCTGCCAGATGGCGGCGAGACGCTGCTCGAGATCGCCCGCGGGCGGCACGTAGGGGTTCCGCAGATGGGCGGGCCGGGCGTGGCGGGAGGCGGGACGCGGCGCCGCCGCCTCGCCGCCGTCGCCGGACCAGGTGGGGACCGCCGCCGCCGCGCCCGCCGCCGGCCGTGCAAGGGCGCTCGGCGGGTCGATGAAGTAGCGGCGCCGCTCGAACGGGTAGGTGGGGAGCGGCACCTTGAGGCGCCGCTCGTGAGCGGCGAAGCCGGACCAGTCCACCCGCACCCCCGCGAGCCAGAGCTTGGCCAGGGCGGTGAGCAGGAAAGCCAGGTCGGGCTGGCTGTCCCAGGAGGAGCGGAGGGTGGGGATCGCCAGGAGCCCGCCCGCCGCCTGCAGGGCCAGTGAGGTCAGCCCCTGGCCGGGCCCGACCTCGACGAGCACGCGCTCGGGCTCGCGGGCGAGCTCGGCGAGGCCGTCGGCGAAGCGCACGGCCTGGCAGAGGTGGCGCACCCAGTAGCCGGGATCGGTCGCCTCCTCGGCGGTGATCCAGGTGCCGGTGACGTTCGAGACGTAGGGGATGCGCGGCGGCGCGAGCCGCGCGCCAGCGACCAGCTCGCCGAAGGCGCTCCGGATCGGCTCCATCATCCGCGAGTGGAAGGCGTGGGTGGTGGGGAGGCGGCGGCCGGCGAGGCCGCGCTCGGCGAGCCGCCGTTCGAGGGCGTCGATCGCCGCCTCGGGGCCGGCGGCCACGCTGACGGAGGGGCCGTTGAGGGCGGCGAGCGAGAGCTCGGACCCCAGGAGTGAGCGCGCCTCCTCCTCGGGGAGCGGCAGCGCGAGCATGGCCCCGGCCGGCAGGCCGTCGATCAGGCGCGCCCGCCGCGCGACGAGGACCAGGGCGTCCGGCAGCGAGAGGACGCCGGCCAGGCAGGCGGCCACGTACTCGCCCAGGCTGTAGCCGACGAGCGACTGCGGGCGGATCCCCCATTCCATGAGCAGGGTGGCCAGCGCGTACTCGACGGCGAAGACCGCCGGCTGGGCGTAGAGGGTGCGGTCGAGCTCGCTCGCCGCCCGCGCGCCGCGGCCGAACAGCGCCTTGACGTCCACGCCGCCGCGCGACTCCGGCGCGGGGGGAAAGAGCAGGCGGCGCAGGTCGAGCCCGACCTCGGGCGCCAGGAGGTCGCAGCACTCGTCGAGCGCGGCGCGGAAGGCGGGCTCGCCGCGGTAGAGCTCGCGCGCCATGCCCGGGTAGTGCTCGCCCAGCCCCGAGAAGAGGAAAGTGACCGGCGGGTCGGCGCTCTCCTGCTCGCTCTGCAGCAGCCGGCGCGGGTCGGAGGTCTCGAGCGCCGCCAGGGCGTCCTCGCGGTCGCGGCAGACGAGGGCCAGCCGGTGACGGAAGCCGCGCCGGCCGGCCTGCAGGGTGTGGACGGCGTCGGCGAAGTCGACGTCCGGGCGCTCGCGCAGGAAGGCGGCGAGGCGGGCGGCGGAGGTCTCCAGCGCGGTCGGGGTCTTCGCCGAGAGGAGGAGGAGCTGCCAGGAGCGGGAGGCGCTCCCGGGCGCGACCGTCGGCGCCTCCTCCAGGACGACGTGGGCGTTGGTGCCGCCCATGCCGAAGGAGCTGACGCCGGCCCGCCGCGGCATGCCGTCGCTCCGCCACTCGCGGGCGGCGGTGTTGACGTAGAACGGGCCGTTCTCGAAGTCGATCTCGGGATTCGGCGCCTGGAAGTGGAGGCTCGGGGGGAGGGTGCGGTGCTTCAGGGCGAGCACGGTCTTGAGCAGTCCGGCGATGCCGGCCGCGGCCTCCAGGTGGCCGACGTTGGTCTTGACCGAGCCCAAGGCGCAGAAGCGCTTGCGGTCGGTGTGGGCGCGGAAGGCCCGAGTGAGGGCGGCGACCTCGATCGGATCGCCGAGCGGCGTGCCGCTGCCGTGGGCCTCGACGTAGCTCACGCTCTCCGGGCCGACGCCGGCGACCGCCTGGGCGAGGGCGATGACCTTGGCCTGGCCGTCGACGCTCGGCGCGGTGTAGCCCACCTTGTTCGTGCCGTCGTTGTTGCAGGCCGAGCCGCGGACGACGGCGTGGATCGTGTCGCCGTCGGCGAGCGCCTCGGAGAGGCGCTTGAGCACCACCACCCCGGCCCCCTCGCCGAAGAGGGCGCCTCCCCCGCGGGCGTCGAAGGCGCGGCAGCGCCCGTCGGGCGAGAAGATGCTCCCCTCCTGGTGGACGTACCCGACGAGCTGCGGGAAGTTGATCCGGATGCCGCCGGCGAGCGCCAGGCTGCACTGATAGGAGAGCAGGCTCTGGCAGGCGAGGTGGGTCGCCACGAGCGAGGTCGAGCAGGCGCTCTGGACGTTGACGCTCGGCCCCTGGAGCCCGAGCTTGTAGGAGACGCGGGTGGTGAAGTAGTCGCGGTCGTTGGCCAGCATCAAGTGGAAGTTGCCCACCTCCGCCGCGAGCTCCCGGTGGGGGGAGAGGTTGCTCATCAGATAGGCCGGGAGGCTGACGCCGGCGAAGAGGCCGATCCAGCCGTCGTAGGACTCCGCGATGTAGCCGGCCGACTCCAGGGCCTCCCAGGCGCACTCCATGAAGACCCGCACCTGCGGGTCGAGAAGCTCGGCCTCACGCGGCGAGAAGCCGAAGAACGACGCGTCGAAGAGCTCGACCCCGTCGATCGGGGCAGCCGCCTTGACGTAGTCCGGGCGGGCGAAGAGCGCCGGGTCGACGCCGGAGGCCAGCAGCTCCTCGGCGGTCAGCGCGCGCACCGCGTCGACGCCGTCGCGCAGGTTGCGCCAGAACGCGTCGAGGTCCGCGGCCGCCGGGAAGCGGCCGGCCATGCCGACGACGGCGACCTGCTCCTGCCCCTCTTCGGCGTCATCGAGTCGTTGCGGCTGGTCCATGTCGGGCTCCCTCATCTCAGCGCCTGCTCCCGCCGGTCATGGCCTTGAGGCGTTCGCTCGTCTGCTGCCGGCGGCCGAGCGCGGCCCGCTGCCGCCGGGCGAGGCTCTCGACCTGCTCGAAGGCGGGGCGGTCCTCCGCGCTCGCCAGGTGCTCGGCGAGGGCGCGCACGCTCGGGTGCCGGAAGAGGTCGATCGCGGTCAGCTCGCGGCCGAGCGCCTGGCGCAGGCGGCCGTGGGCGCGCACGATCAGCAGCGAGTGGGCCCCAAGCTCGAAGAAGTTGTCCTCGGCGCCGATGCGGTCGACCCCCAGGAGGTCGCGCCAGACGGCGGCGATGGTCCGCTCCAGCTCGCTCCTCGGCGCCACGTAGCCGGCGCCCGCGTCGGGGCGCGTCCCCCGCGGCTCGGGGAGCGACCGGCGGTCCACCTTGCCGCTCGGGGTGAGCGGCAGGGACCGCAGGTCGAGGTAGTGGGCCGGCACCATGTGCTCGGGCAGGCGCGCCTGGAGGAAGCTCCGCAGCTCCGCGGCGAGGGGGGACGGCTCGGCCGCGGCAGGCCGCCCGTCCGGCGGGCCGCCGTCGCGGACCAGATAGGCCACGAGGCGCGGGTCCCCCTGCGGCGATCGCCGGAGGGCGACGGCGGCGTCGCGGACGCTTGCGTGAGCGCGCAGGGCCGCCTCGATCTCTTCGAGCTCGACGCGGAAGCCGCGGATCTTGACCTGCTGGTCGAGCCGCCCCAGGAACTCCAGCTCGCCGTCCGCCAGCCAGCGCACCCGATCGCCGGTGCGATAGAGGCGCGCGCCCGGCGCGCCCGCGAAGGGGTCGGGGACGAACCGCTCGGCCGTCGTCTCCGGGCGGTGCAGATAGCCGCGGGCGAGGCCGGTGCCGCCGAGGTGCAGCTCGCCCGGGACGCCGATCGGCACCGGACCGCCGCGCCGGTCGAGGACGTAGGCGCACGCGCCGGGGATCGGGCGGCCGATCGGCGCCTCAACCGGCCCGATGGTCAGGTCGCAGCGGGTGGCGACGATTGTCGCCTCCGTCGGCCCGTAGGTGTTGAGCAGCCGCACGCCGGGACCGACCTTTTCGCGCCAGAGGGCGAGGCGGTCGGGGAGCGCCTTCTCGCCGCCGAGGATCACCAACCGGAGGCAAGAGGGGAGCGTCCCCTCGCGTCCGAGCCCTTCCACCAGCTCGTGCCAGTAGGCGGTGGGGAGGTCGAGGACGGTGATGCGCAGCAGCGCCAGCTCGCGCAGGAACGCGGCGATGGAGGTCGCCATCTCCGCGGACCGGAGGACCAGGGTGGCCCCGCTCGCCAGCGTCGGATAGATCTCCTCGCCGCTGGTGTCGAAGCTGAGCGAGGCGAACTGGAGCACCCGGTCTTCGGGGCGCAGGGCGAAGGCCTCGGCCGCGCCCAGCGCGTAGGCGGCGATCGAGCGGTGCTCGACGACCACCCCCTTGGGCCGGCCCGTCGAGCCCGAGGTGTAGATGACGTAGGCCGGGTGGCGGGGGTCGGGCGCGCGCCGCGGGGCGGAGCGCTTCTCCTTGCTGGCTGGCTCCTCTTCGTCGAGGAGCACGATCTTCGCTCCCGTGGCCGGCAGGCGCGGAAGGTGCCGCCGCTCGGTCAACAGCACGGAGAGGGCGGAGTCCTCGATCATCGCCGCGAGCCGCGCCGGCGGGTACGCCGGGTCGAGCGGCAAGTAGGCGCCGCCGGCCTCGAGGACGGCGAGGAGGGCGGCGACCATCGCCGGCGAGCGCTCGACGGCGATCCCGACCAGAGCTTCAGGCCCGACCCCCAGGCGGCCGAGGCGCGCGGCCAGACCGTCCGCTCGGCGTTGCAGCTCGGCGTAGGAGACCGCCTCACCGCCGCTCTCCAGGGCGATCGCCGCCGGCGACCGCCGCGCCCGCTCCACGAACAGCTCGTGGAGGCACCGCTCCTCCGCCGCCGCTTCCGCTCCCCGCCCCCACTCCGCGAGGAGTTGCCGCCGCTCCTCCTCGCCGAGGATCGGCAGCTCGAAGACCGGCCGGTCCGGTTCGGCGAGGGCGGCGCCGACCAGGGCCGCGAGGTGCCCTCCCAGGCGGGCGATCGTCGCCTCCTCGAAGAGCGCGAGGCTGTAGGTGAAGGCGCCGTCGACGCCCGCCGGGCCCTCGCTCAGCCAGAGGGTGAGGTCGAAGTCGGCGTGCCCCTGGTCGAAAGGGAGCGGCTCCAGGCGGACGCCGGCGAGATCCACCGCCGCGCGCGGGAAGTTGTGGAGCACGAGCATGGCCTGGAAGAGCGGCGTGCGCGAGAGGTCGCGCTCGACGCGGAGGGCCTCGAGCAGCTTTTCGAAGGGGACCTCCTGGTGCGCGAAGGCCTCCAGGGTCACCTCGCGCGCGCGGTCGAGGAGCCGGCGGAAGCTCGGCTCGTCTGCGAGGCGCAGACGCAGCACGAGGCTGTTGATGAAGAAGCCGATGAGCCCTTCGAGCTCGGTCCGGTCGCGGTTGCCGCTGTAGGTGCCGACGGTCAGGTCCTCCTGGCCGCTGTAGCGCGCGAGGAGGGCGGAGAAGGCGGCGAGGAGCGCCATGAAGAGGCTCGCCCCCTGCCGCTGCGCCAGCTCGCGCAGGCCGGCGGTCGGCGCGAGCGGCAGATGGAAGGGGAGCTTCCCCCCTTCGAACCGCTGCACCGGCGGGCGCGGCCGGTCGGTGGGGAGCTCCAGGGGGACGACGCCCGCGAGCTGGCGGCGCCAGTAGTCGAGCTGGCGATCGAGGTGCTCCCCCGCCAGGCGGCGGCGCTGCCAGTCGGCGAAGTCCGCGTACTGGATCGGCAGCTCGGGCAGCGGCGAGGGCCCCCCCGCCGCGAAGGCGGCGTAGAGCGCGGCCAGCTCGCGGAAGAAGATCGCCATCGACCAGCCGTCGGCGACGATGTGGTGGAAGGTGACGAGCAGCACTCGCTCGCCGTCCGCCAGCCGCACGAGGCTCACCCGCACCAGCGGCCCGCGCTCGAGGTCGAAGGGGGCGGCCCATTCGGCGCCCGTCACCCGCAGGGCCTCCGCCTCGCGCGCCGCGGCCGGCAGCGCCGCGAGGTCGATCACCGGGACGGCGAGCCGCAGCTCGGGCGCGATCACCTGCACCGGCTCGTCGCCGTCGCCCGCGGCGAAGGTCGTGCGCAGCGACTCGTGCCGGCGCACGATCTCCTGGATGCCGCGCGCGAGGGCGGAGAGGTCGGCCGGCCCGGTGACCCGGCCGCCGCCGGGGACGTTGTAGGCCCCGGTGCCCGGCTGCAGGCGGTCGAGGACCCACTCGCGGAGCTGCGAAGGGGAGACCGGGAAGCGCCGGCCGTCGCGCGGCAGGCGCGGGATGCGGTCGGCGCCACCGGTGCGCTCGGCGCAGAGCTCTGCCAGGATGCCGGCCACTCCGGCCACCGTGGGCCGCTCGAAGAGGGCGCGCAGCGGCACCTCGACGTCGAAGGCCTCGCGCAGGGCGGCCACCATGCGGGCGGCGAGCAGCGAGTGGCCGCCGAGCTCGAAGAAGTTCTCGTGCCGGCCCACCCGCTCGAGGCCGAGGAGCTCGCGCCAGAGCGCCGCCACCCGCTCCTCCTCGGAGGTGACCGGGGCCTCGGCGGCCTCAGCGCCCCTCCCCTCGGCCGGATCGGGGGCGGGGAGGGCCGCGCGGTCGAGCTTGCCGTGCGGGGTCAAGGGGAGGCGCTCGAGCCAGACGAACGCCTCCGGCACCATCGGGTCGGGCAGGTCCCGGCGGAGCAGGTCGCGCAGCTCGCCGGGGCGGGGCCGGGGCTCGTCCGGCGCGGCCGCGAGCCAGGCGGTCAGGATCGGGCGGCCGTCGCCGCGGCCGGGCGCCTCGCGCAGCCCCACCACGGCGTCGCGCACCGCCGGATGGAGCGCCAGCGCCGCCTCGACCTCGGCCGGCTCGACGCGGAAGCCCCGCACCTGCAGCTGGCGGTCGCGGCGGCCGGCGAGGTCGACCGCGCCGTCGCTCCGGTAGCGCCCCAGGTCGCCGGTGCGGTAGACGCGGTCGGCCGGGTCGCCGGTGGCCGGGTTGGGGACGTAGCGCTCGGCGGTGAGCCGCTCGTCGCCGAGGTAGCCGCGGGAGAGGTGCGGCGTCCGCACGCAGACCTCCCCCAGCTCGCCCGGCGCGGCGAGCTCGCCGCCGGCACCGAGCACTAGGAGCTGGACGCCGTCGATCCCCTTGCCCACCGGCACCCGGCGCCCCGGCCAGGCGCCGGCCCCGGCGGCGTCGTGCCAGGCCACGGCCTGAGGGGTCTCGGTGGTGCCATAGAAGTTGATGCAGGCCGCGGCGGGGGCGAGGCCCCGCAGGCCGGCGACGTCGCGCTCGGCCAGGACGTCGCCGCCGAAGAAGGCGTGCCGCAGAACCGGGAGGGGCGTTCCGCCCGCGGCCAGCAACTGCCCGAGGGCGGGGGTGAGGTGACAGGCGGTGATCTCTTGCCGCGCCATCCAGCCGGCCAGGAGGTGGGGCGATCCCATCTCGTCGGGATCGGGGACGCAGAGCAGGGCGCCCAGGGAAAGAGGCGTGAAGACATCGCGTAGCAGCGGGTCGTGCGAGAGCCCCGACAGCAGGCTGAAGCGGTCGTCCGGCCCCAGGGCGAACCGCTCGGCCTGCCAGGCGCAGAAATGGGCCAACGGGCCGTGGGTGCCGAGGATCCCTTTGGGCTCGCCGGTCGAGCCCGAGGTGAAGGCCACGTAGGCGAGGTCGTCCGCCCGCGTGGCGACGCCGACGGCGCCGAGGTCCGCCGGTCCATCCGGGCCGCCGGCGGCGTCGAGGTCGATCCGCGGCACCGCGGCGAGCGCCGCCGCCAGCTCGTCCCCTGCGGGACCCGCGGCGGCGAGCGCCACCCAGGCCCGCGGGCGGGCGCGGCGAACAGCGGCCGCCAGCCGCGATGCCGGATGCGCGGGGTCGAGGACCAGGAACGCTGCGCCGGCCTCCAAAACGCCGAGGAGCGCCTGGACAAGCGGCGCGCTCCGGTGGGCGTAGATCGCCACCAGGTCGCCGCGTCCGACGCCAGCCGCGCGCAGGCGCCGGGCGAGGCCGTCCGCCCGCGCCGCCAGCTCGCCGTACGTCCAGGTGCCGCCGGCGTCGCGGATCGCGGGGCGGTCCGGGGCGCGCCGCGCCCGCTCGGCGAAGCGCTCGTGCACCGCGCCCGTCCAGGGGCCGGCGCCGAGCGGGGCGCGGGGATCGGGGAGGACGGCCGCGGCCGCGGGCGTCAGGAGGGAGAGCCGGGAGATCGGCGTGTCCGGCGCCGCCGCCGCGCGCTCCAGGAGCTGCCGGAGCTGGGCGAGGAACCCCGCCATCGCGGCGCGGTCGAAGAGGTGGGCGTTGTAGACCAGCTCCAACGAGATCCCTCCGCTCCGCACCTCTTCGCCGTAGATCGTGAGGTCGAACCGCGACGGCACCTCGCGCAGGGGCAGGGGTTCGATCGCCAGGCCCGGGACGTCGAATGCCGGGTGAGGGAACTCCTGGACGTTGAGCAGCACCTGGAAGAGCGGCGAGCGCGAGAGGTCGCGCTTGGGCTGGGCCTCCTCGATGAGCCGCTCGACGGGCACGTCCTGGCCGGCGTAGGCGGCGAGCGCGGTCTCGCGCGCCCGGTCGAGCAGGACGCGGAACGTCGGGCCGCCCGCGAGGTCGAGGCGCAGGGGAAGCATGTTGAGGAAGACGCCGATCATCCGCTCCAGCTCCCGGCGGTCGCGGCCGGCGATCGGCGCGCCGACGACCAGGTCCTCCTGGCCGCTCCAGCGGGAGAGGAGGAGGGCGTAGCCCGCGAGCAGCACCATGAACGGGGTGGCCCCCCGGTCCGCGCCGAGGGCGCGCACGGCGCCGGCCGCCTCCGGCGGCAGGAACAGCTTTTCGGTGAGCCCGCGGGAGGTCTGGACGGAGGGCCGCAGCCGGTCGGTGGGGAGGTCGAGGACGGGGAGCGGCGGCGCCAACCGCGTCTTCCAGCCGGCGAGCTGGCGGGCCATCTCCGCCTCGCCCAGCCGCGCCCGCTGCCAGGCCGCGAAGTCGACGTACTGGACGGGCAGCTCGGGCAGCGGCGAAGGGAGGCCGGCGACGAAGGCGCGGTAGATCTCGGTCAGCTCGGCGAAAAGGACGGAGGTCGACCAGCCGTCGCCCACGATGTGGTGGAGGACCAGCACGACGTCGTGCCGCTCCAGCGGTGAATCGGCGAGGCGATGGAGCGCGGCCGTGAGGAGCGGGGGGCGGGAGAGGTCGAAGCGATGGTCGCCGGCCCGGACGGCGAGCCGCTCGGCTTCGGCCTCCAGCCGCTCCTCCGGCAGGGCGGAGAGGTCCACCAGCGGCAGCGCCACCTCGACGGCGGGCAGGATGCGCTGGGCGGGCCGCCCCTGGACGTCGACGAAGGCGGTGCGCAGCGCCTCGTGCCGGCGGACGACCTCGGCGAGGGCGCGGGCGAAGGCGGGCACGTCGAGGCGTCCGGTGAGGCGGACTCCCTCGGTGAGGTTGAGGGTGGGCGTCCCGGGATCGAGGCGGTCGAGGAGCCAGAGCCGCTCCTGGGCGAAGGAGAGCGGCAGGTCGCCGTCGCGGCGGACGCGCGGGATGACGTCTCCGGCGCCGCCCACCCGATCCTCGTCGGCCGCGGCGATCAGCGCCGCGAGGTCCGCCACCGACGAGTTCTCGAAGAGCGCCTCCAGCCGCATCTCCGGGCCCAACTCGCTCTTGACCCGGGAGAGGAGCTGGAGGCCGAGGAGCGAGTGGCCGCCGAGCTCGAAGAACTTGTCGAAGGCCCCCACCGGCGCCACCCCGAGGAGGTCCTCGAAGAGGTCGGCGAGCCGCCGCTCGAGGTCGCCGCGCGGCGGCTCGTACGGGCGGCCGACGGCGGGGCGCGGCCGCCGCGGCCTGGGCTCCCCGGGCTCGCGCCGGGCGGGCTCGGCCCGCACCTCCACCAGGGGACCGATCCAGTGCCACTGGCGCTGGAACGGGTAGGTGGGAAGCGGGATCCGCAGCCGCCGCTCGCCGGTGTGGAGGGCCCGCCAATCCACCTCGGCCCCGGCCAACCAGCGCGCGCCCAGAGCTTCGAGGGTCTCGGGCCCATCCCCGCCCGTCGGCGGGCCGGCGACCGCTTCCCGCGGCGCGCTGGTTTCGCGATCGACGACCGCGGACCGCACCTGCCTGAGGTCGCGCGCGGCCAGCGCCTCCCGTGCCTCGGCCAGGCTCCGGCAGACCAGCGTCCGCCGGTGCGCCAGCTCCTGCCGGCCGACCTGGAGGGTGAAGGCGACGTCGGCGAGGTCCAGCTCGGAATGGCGGGCGAAGTGGTCCGCCAGGCGGTCGGTCGTCGCCTCGAGAGCCGGAGCGCTCGCCGCCGAGAGCACGAGGAGCTGCCAGGGGCGGGACGGGTCCCCCGCCGGCACCGCCGGCGCCTCCTCCAGCACGACATGGGCGTTGGTTCCCCCCATCCCGAAGGAGCTCACCCCGGCCCGCCGCGGCGCCGCGGTGGAGGGCCAGGGGAGGGGCTCGGCGTTGACGAAGAACGGGCTCTCCTCAAGCCCCAGGCGCGGGTTCGGCCGCTGGAAGTGCGGGGTCGGTGGGATCACACCGCGCTCCAGCGCGAGCACGGTCTTGATCAGCGAGGTCACCCCGGCCGCAGCGTCCAGGTGCCCGACGTTCCCCTTGACCGAGCCCAGGGCGCAGAACCGCTTGCGGGAGGTCGAGGCCGCGAAGACCTGACGCAGGGCTGCCACTTCGATCGGGTCGCCCAAGGGAGTGGCCGTGCCGTGTCCTTCGATGAAGCCGATCGTTTCCGGATCGACGCCGGCCACCGCCTGGGCCATGGCCAGCACGCCGGCCTGCCCGCCGACGCCGGGCGCGGAGAAGCCGACCCGCTCGTCGCCGTCGTTGTTGATCGCCGTGCCCAGGACGACCGCGTGGACGTGGTCGCCGTCGGCCAGGGCGTCGGCCAAGCGCTTCAAGACCACGATCCCCGCCCCCTCGCCGTCCACCGCGCCGCTGGCGGCGGCGTCGAAGGGGCGGCAGTGGCCGTCGGCGGAGAGGATGCCGTCGGGCTGGTAGAGGTAGCCCGCCGGCCGCGGCAGCGCGATCCGGACGCCGCCGGCGAGAGCCAGGTCGCACTCGCCGTTGAGCAGGCTCTGGACCGCAAGGTGCAAGGCGACGAGGGAGGTCGAGCAGGCGGTCTGCACCGTCAGGCTCGGACCGCGCAGCCCCAGCTTGTAGGAGAGGCGGTTGGCCAGGAAGTCGCCCTGGTTCGCCAGCAGGGTCTGGAAGGGCCCCACCGCCGCCAGCTCCTCGCGGCGGGCGATCAGGTTGAGGAGCAGGTAGGCGTTGAACCCGGCGCCGACATAGACGCCGATCAGCCCGTCGAAGCGGCGCGGGTCGTGGCCGGCGTGCTCGAGCGCCTCCCAGGCGCACTCCAGCAGGAGCCGGTGCTGCGGGTCGGTGAGCGCCGCCTCGCGCGGGGTGTAGCCGAAGAGCTCGGCATCGAACAGCTCCGCTCCTTCGATCGCCGCCCGCGCTGGCACGTAGGCCGGATCGTCGAGCGCCGCCGGCTCGACCCCCGCCGCCGCGAGCTCCTCGCGGGGGAAGAAGGTCACCGACTCGGTCCCCGCCGCCAGGTTCTCCCAGAAGCGCTCGACGTCGGCGGCGCCGGGGAAGCGCCCCGCCATGCCGACGACGGCGACGCCGCTCGCCGCTTCAGGCATCGTCCTGGACCTCGAAGATGACGCCGGCGCTCGCTCCCCGCGTCAAGTTGACCACGCCGTCTCCCGCGCCGGCGCGCGCGGACCGCGGCTCGAGGCTCAGAAACCCTCCCCCGTAGCGGTTGCCGAAGACGAAGAGACCCCAGACGACGTCGTGGGGGCCGCACCCCCGCTCCCCTTGCTGGTGGACGTACGGCAGCGGCTCCACCCGCTCCTGCACGATCCAATCCCCTTCCGCCAGCGCCCGCTCCACCCGCTCCTTCCAGGCTTCCTCCGGCGTCGCGGCCCCGAGGTGGACCGCCGCGCCCCGCCCCTCGCGCGCCCGCTTGATCACCAGCTCGTCGCGCGCCGCCAGAACCAGATCGGGGAGCCAGACCTCGCGTCCTTGCCAGCGCGCTTCCGCGGCGGCCAGCCGCCGGGTCCAGGGGAGATGGCGCGCCGCCAGCTCGCGCTCGGCCGGCTCCAGCACCTGGCCGTTCTCAGCCAGCTCGGAGACGAGAGCCAGGTTGCGCTTGTCGGTGAGCAGCGAGCGCACCGGCGCGTTGTAGAGCTTCAAGCTCCCCGCCTTGAAGCAGCGGAAGGCCTGGGCGGCCGTGCCTTCGTGGTGCACCTCGACCGCCGCGTGGATCGGCCGGCCGTCGCCCCACAGCCTTCCGCCGCGCTCGCGCAGGGCCGCATAGGGGAGCAGGAGCACCGTCCCTCCGGCGCCCGGCGCCGCCTCCCGCAGGACCGCGGCGTAGCGGCCGGCGAGCCAGGGCTGGAGGGCGCGCGCCGGCGCCGCGTCCGCCGCGGGAAGCACGAGGGCGACGTTGACCTCGCCGTCGGCCGCGCCCAGCTCCAGCGCCTCGGCCACCACGTGCGCGAAGAGGAGCGCCACCGTGTCGCGGCAGGCCACGCGCACTCCCTCCTCACGCAGGAAGCGCTGGAAGATCGGCACGCGCGAGTAGCCCTCCGCCCAGAGCGGCGCCTGCCACCCGCCGAGGTCGCTCACCAGATTGAGCTCCAGGCAGCGGAGACCGGCGGCCGAGTCGAGGAAGTCGCCGCGGCCGATCGCCCCCTCGAGACCGTTCGGCTCGGCGATCAGCGAGCGGGCGAGGTCGGTACTCGGCAGGCCGTAGAAGGCGCGGAGACGCTCGGGATCGTCGCCGAAAACGCGGCGCGGCAGGCTCTTGACCAGCCGCACGAGGCCGGTGCTCACGCGCTCCATCTCGGCGACGCGGGCCCGGTCCACCAGGGCGGGCCAGGGCTGGAGCGGGTAGGGGCTCCCGGCGGTGTGGTCCGCCAGGGGCGCGAAGCTCGCCCGCTCGCGGCACTCCGGATGCGCGGCGGCGAAGCGGAGGAACGCGGCGCTCGCCGGCGAGAGGCTGGCATGCGCCGCCTCCGACGCGGAATCCCAGAGCGGCGGCGGCGGGGCCGGAGCCGCCTGGATCGATGCGGGTCCGCCCGGCACCGCCGGCATCCGCTTCCGCGCCTCGAGGAACCGCCCTTGGCGGGTGGCGGCCCGACTGCGCTCCGCCCGCTCCCGAACCTCCAGGACCGGGTGCGAGGCCGCCTCCGCCGCCGGCAGCGCGAGCCGCCGCGCCAGGGAGACCACCGTCGGGTGTCGGAAGAGATCCACGATGGGGATCTCCCGGCCGAGCCGCTCGCGCAGCAGGACGTGCACCCGGGCCAGGGCCAGCGAGTGGCCGCCGAGGTCGAAGAAGTTGTCGTGGATCCCCACGCGCTCGACTCCCAGCGCCTCGCGCCAGAGGGCGGCGACCGCCCGCTCCATCTCGTCGCGCGGGGCGACGTGCTCGGCCGCGGCGCGCGGGCCGGGGGCCGGCAGCGCTCGGCGGTCCACCTTGCCATGGGGAGTGAGCGGGAGCGCCTCCAGGAAGACCAGGTCGGAGGGCACCAGCGGCTCCGGCAGGGAGGCGGCGAGGAAGGCCCGCACGTCCGCGGCGGCCGGCGCCGGCTGCCGCGGAACCAGGTAGCCGACGAGCCGCACGCGGCCGGGCCCGTCGTGCCGCGCCACCACCGCGGCCGCCTGGACACCAGGATGGCGCACCAGGATCGCCTCCACTTCCCCGGGCTCGACGCGGTACCCGCGCACTTTGACCTGGGTGTCGATGCGTCCCGCGAACTCGAACCGTCCGTCGGGCAGCAGGCGGGCGAGGTCCCCCGTGCGGTAGAGGCGCGCGCCGGCCGCCGGCGGGAAGGGGTGCGGGACGAAGCGCACGGCCGTCTGCTCGGGCCGGCCCAGATAGCCGCGGGCGAGGAAGCTGCCGCCGATCGCGATCTCTCCCGGCACGCCGAGCGGGACCGGCTCCCCCCAGCGGCCGAGCAGCCAGACCTCGGCGCCTTGGACGGGGCGACCGATCGGCGCCTCCGGCCGCGGGAGCTCCTGCGGAGCGGTCACGTCCGCCGCCGTGACGAGGATCGTCGCCTCGGTGGGGCCGTAGGTGTTGAGGAGGCGCGGGCCTGGCGGGAAACGGCGCTGCCAGTCGGCCAGCGCCTCGGGCAGGAGGCGCTCGCCGCCCAGGACGACCAGCCGCAACGCCGGCAGCGGGGCCGGTTCTTCCGCCCCCAAGCGCGCGGCAATCTCGTGCCAGAGCGCCGTCGGCAGGCTGAGGACGGTGATCTCCCGCTCGCGGCAGCCGTCGAGGAAGGCGGCGGGAGAGGCGAGCATCGCGTCGTCCCGCAACACCAGCTCGGCCCCGCCGGCGAGGCAGGGGACGATCTCGTCGAGGCTCAGGTCGAACCCCGGCGAGGCACTCTGAAGGACGCGGTCCCCCGGGCCGACCGCATAGAGGTCGGCCGCCATCGCCGCATAGGCAGCGAGCGCCGCGTGCGGCACCACCACTCCCTTCGGCAGACCGGTGGAGCCCGAGGTGTAGATGAGGTAGGCCGCGGCGTCCGGCAGGAGCGCGGCGGCCGGCGCCGCAGGCGCCGGCTCATCCGGCAGCTCGTCCAGGAAGAGGACCGGGGCTCCCGGCGGCGGGGCCGGCCCGCGGCGCGCGGCCAGCACGGCCCTGGCCGCCGAGTCGGCCACCATCCAGGCCAGGCGCTCGTCGGGATGGGCGGGATCGAGGGGGACGTACACGCCTCCTGCCTGCCAGATCCCGAGCAGCGCCACGATCAGCTCGGGCGAGCGGTCCAGGCAGACCGCAACCGGCACCTCGGGCCCGACGCCCAGGGCGCGGAGCCGCCGGGCGAGAACGCCGGCCCGCCGGTCCAGCTCGCCGTAGGAGAGGGTCCGGCCGCCGCCGGTGACGGCCGGCGCCCCGGGACGGGCCGCGGCCTGGGCCGCGATCAAGTGCGGGACGAGCGGCGGCGCGGCCGCGTCCGGCGGCGCCGGCAGCTCGACCGTCATTTGCTGCCGCTCGGCCGCGGAGAGGACCGGCAGCTCCGAGAGGCGCCGCTCCGGATCGGCCGGCACCGCCTCCACCAGACGCTCGAAGGCGGCGAGCAGGCGTTCCGCCGTCGCCGGGTCGAAGAGGTCGCGGTTGTACTCGAACAGTCCCGTGACCTCGCCGCGCCGGTCCTCGAGATAGAGGCCGAGCTCGAACTTCGCCGTCCTGCTCTCGATCGGCAGCATGGCGAGGTGGAGGCCGGGGAGGCTCAGCGGCGGGCGCTCCGAGGCGTCGAGGGTGAGCACCACCTGATAGATCGGTGCGTGCGACAGGTCGCGCTCGGGCCGCAGCTCCCGCACCAGCCGCTCGAAGGGGACCTCCCGACGGGTCCAGGCGGAGAGCACGGTCTCGCTGGCGCTGCCGACGAGGTCGGCGAAGGTGGGGTCGCCGCCGAGGTCGAGGCGGAGGGCCAAGTTGCCGGCGAAGAGCCCGATCAGCGGTTCCACCTCCGGCAGGTCGCGGCCGGCCACCGCCGTGCCCACGACCAGATCGACCTCGTGCGTCAGGCGGGAGAGCAGGGCCGCCCAGGCGGCGAGGAAGACCATGAAGGGAGTCGCCGCCAGCCGCCGGGCGAGGTCGCGGACCGCGCCGGCCACCTCCGGGCGGAGAGTCAGACCGAGGCTCCCGCCGCGGAAGGTCTGGACCGGAGGGCGCGGGCGGTCGAGCGGCAAAGGGAGCACCGCCGGCGCTCCGGCGAGCCGCTCCCGCCACCAGGCGAGCGAGCCCGCGAGCGCGTCTCCCGCGGCCAGCCGCCGCTGCCAGGCGGCGAAGTCCGCGTACTGGATCGGCAGCGGCGGCAGCGCGGGGTCCACGCCGGAGAGGAGGCCGCCGTAAAGCGCCGCCAGCTCGCTCAGGAAGATCCCCAGCGACCAGCCGTCGAAGACGATGTGGTGGACGGCGACGAGCAGGACGTGCTCGCGCGCCTCCAGCCGCAAGAGCGAGGCGCGCAGCGGCGGTCCCGTCTCCAGGTCGAAGGGGCGCAGGGCCTCCGCCGCGGCCAGCCGCAGCGTCTCGGCCCGCCGCGCCGCCGGCGCGAGCCCCGAGAGGTCCGCCAGCGAAAGGCGCAGCCCGAGCCGTGGAGCGGCGGTCTGCACGGGCGTGCCGGCGGGGGCCGGGAAGGCGGCGCGCAGCACCTCGTGGCGGGCCGCAATCCCCTCGATCGCGCCGCGCAGCGCCTCCGGGTCCAGACGACCGGTCAGGGAGACCGCCGCCGGCATGTTGTAGACCGGGCTTCCGGGATCGAGGCGGTCGAGGAACCAGAGGCGCTCCTGACCGAAGGAGAGGGGCGCGCCGTCAGCGCGCGGAACGAGGACGAAGGGGAGCCGCTCCGGCCCCTCCGCCCCAGCCCCCCAGGCCTCCTCAACCCGCGCGGCGAGGCCGGCGAGGGTGCGCGCCGTGAAGAGCGCCCGCAACGGCAGCTCCACGCCGAGGGCCGCACGCAGGCGCGAGACGACGCGAGCGGCGAGGAGCGACTGGCCGCCGAGGGCGAAGAAGTCGTCGTGGAGACCGGGGCGCTCGATCGCGAGGAGGTCCTCCCAGATGCCCGACAGGAGCTCCTCGACCGGCGTCCGCGGCGCGATTGCCGAGGGCGCCGTGGCGGCGGTCGCCGCCGGCAGGACCCGCGCGGGGAGGACCGCTTGGATGCACGGCACGGCGGGACCCGGCAGCTCGGACAACCGCAGCCCGGGGTCGGCCGCGGCGGCGGCGAGGAGCACGACCAGTCCCTCCAGGAGCCGGCCGGCCGTGTCTGGGTCCCAGCGGTCCGCCGCATACTCCAGCTCCAGCCCGACTCCCTCCTCCCGCTCGAGGGCGAAGAGGGTGAGATCGACCTTCGCCGTGCCGGTGGGGATGGACCGTGGCTCGATGAGGAGGTTCCCCGCGCGCAACGGCCCCGGCGGCCGGTGGAGCACGAACATCACCTCGAAAAGCGGGTTGGCACCCGGACCGCGCTCGGGCCGCAGGCGCTCGACCAGCAGCTCGAAGGGGAGGTCGGCGCGCTCGTGGGCGGCGAGCGTGCCCTCGCGCACCCGGCCGAGCAGCTCGCGGAACGGCGGGTCCCCCGCGAGGTCGGCGCGCAGCACCAGCGTGTTGAGGAGCGGCCCGACGACCCCCTCCAGGTCCGGGTGATCTCGCTGGGCGAAGGGGGAGCCGACCGCGAAGTCCACTGCCCCCGAGAGCCGGGAGAGAAGAGCCTCGAAGCCGGCGAGCAGGACCATGAAGAGGGTCACGCCGGCGCTCCTGGCGAGGCCGCTTAGGGCCGCCGCCGTCGCCACCGGGAGAGGCGCGGAGACGGTGCCGCCGCGCGCGCTGGGGTCCGCCGGCCGCGGGCGGTCGGCGGGCAGCTCGAGCGGCTCCACCCCCGCCAACCGCTCCTGCCACCAGGCCAGCCGCGCCGCCAGCGCCTCGCCGCGCAGCCGCTCCCGTTGCCAGAGAGCAACGTCGGCGATCTGGAGCGGCGGCGCGCCGAGCGGGAACGGCCGCCGTGCGGCCGCAGTCGCGTAAGCGGCGCCCAGCTCCCCCGCCAGGATGCCGAGGGAGGCCTCGTCGGCCGCGATGTGGTGGAGGGTGAGGAGGAGACGGTGCTCGCCGCCGTCGAACCGCACCAGCGAAGCCCGGACCGGGGGCGCCGCCGCGAGGTCGAACGGCCGCCGTGCCTCATGGCTGGCGAGGCGCTCCGCCTCGGCCGCCCGGAGCCCGTCGGGGAGGGACTCCAGGCTGACGACAGGCAGCTCGCGCGGACCTGCCGCCTCGACGACCTGGACGGGCACTTCGCCCGCCAGCGGGAAGCGCGTCCGCAGCGCCTCGTGGCGCCGCACCAGCTCGCCGAGTGCCGCCGCCAGCGCCGCGACGTCCAGGGAGCCGGCGAGCCGTACCTCGCCGGCGAGGTGGTAGGCGGGCGAGTCGGGGGCCAGATGGTGGACGAGCCACATCCGCTCCTGGGCGAAGGAGAGGGGGAGCGGCGCGCCGCCTCGCGGGCGCGGCAGGGGCGGTTGGGCGCGCCATGGCGGGGCCTCGGCCGCGAGGCGCGCCAGGGCGGCGACCGTGGGGGCGCGGAAGAGGGCCGGCAGCGGCAGGTCGACGCCCAGCCGCTCCCGCAGCCGCGCCTGCACCCGCACGGCCAGGAGCGAGTGGCCGCCGAGAGCGAAGACATCGTCGTGGACGCCGACCGCCTCGAGACCCAACACCTCCGCCCAGAGGGCGGCGAGGGCCGCCTCCAACGGCGTCCGCGGCGGCTGACTGGGCCTCGCGGCGCTCCCCGGCGCCAGGCTCGCCAGTGCCTTGCGGTCCACCTTGCCGTGAGGGGTGAGCGGCAGGGCGTCGAGGAAGACGAAGGCCGAGGGCACCATGTGCTCCGGCAGGCGACTAGCAAGGTAGGAGCGGAGGTCCAGGGAGTGAGCGGGCGCGACGTAGGCCACCAACCGCCGCTCGGCACCCTCCCCCACCGCCAGCACCGCCGCATCCTCGACTTGCGGGTGGGCCGACAAGCTCGCCTCGACCTCCCCCGGCTCGATGCGGAAGCCGCGGATCTTGACCTGATGGTCGAAGCGGCCGAGGAAGACCAGCTCGCCCTTCGGCCCCCAGCGCGCCCGGTCGCCGGTGCGGTAGAGGCGGGCCCCGGGATCGTCCTCCGGGAAGGGGCTGGGGATGAAGCGCTCGGCGGTCAGCTCCGGCCGACCGAGATAACCGCGCGCGAGGCCGGCGCCGCCCAGGACCAGCTCTCCCACGACACCCGGCGGCACCGGCCGCAGCCGGGCGTCGAGCACCCGCGCGGTGGTGCCGGCGATCGGCCGCCCGATCGGCGGCTCGCGGCCGTCGTCGCGCTCCTGCTCGGCGACCGTCGAGTAGGTCGTGTCCTCCGACGGGCCGTAGAGGTTGACCACCCGGCGCACCCCGGCGGCGAAGAGGGCGCGCACCAGCTCGCGCCGGAGCGGCTCGCCCGCGAGGTTCACCGTCTCGACCGACGGGGGCAGGGCCCCGGCCCGCAGTAGCTCGCCGATCGCGGAGGGAACGGTGTTGACCAGGCGCACCGCGGCCGCGGCCGGCACCTCCGGCAGGTCCAGGGCGCTCCCGGCGAGCACCACCCGGCCGCCCCAGCAGAGCGGCACGAAGAGCTCGAAGACCGAGAGGTCGAAGCCCAGGGAGGTGGCGGCGAGGACGCCGTCCAGCTCGCGCTCCGAGAAGACCTCGCGCGCCCAGTGCGCCAGGGTCACGGCGCTCCGGTGCTCGATGGCCACCGCCTTGGGGCGGCCGGTGGAGCCCGACGTGTAGATCAGGTAGGCGAGGTTCTCCGGCGCCGGCCGCGACGCCGCCGCGGCGGCGAACGGCTCCGCTGTCTTCGCGTCCTCCTCCGGGCGATCGAGCCGCAGCCGCGGCAGGTCGGTCGCGGGGAGCCTCCCTTCCGCCGCCTCGTCCACGAGGAGGAACGCCGCTTCCGAGTCCGCCAGGAGATAGGCCAGCCGCTCGACCGGGTAGGCGGGGTCGAGAGGCACGTAGGCGCCGCCCGCCTCCAGGATCGCTAGCAGGCCCACGACCATCTCCGGCGTGCGGCGGGCGCAGATCCCGACTCGCACCTCCGGGCCGACGCCCAGGCCGCGCAGCCGCCCGGCCAGGCGCTCGATCCGCTCGCGGAGCTCCCGGTACGTCAGCCGGTCGTCGCCGTGCACCAGGGCCGTGGCCGCGGGCGTGCGCGCCGCCTGCTCCGCGATGAGCTCGTGCAGGCAGACGCCGGCCGGCGGCGCCAGGGGCCCGGCGCTCCACGCCGCGAGCTGCCGGCGCTCGGCCGCGGAGAGGATCTCGATCTCGACCGCCGGCTTCTCGGGCGCGGCCGCCGCCGCGCCTAAGAAGCTCCCGAGGTGCCCCAGGAGCCGCGCGCCGGTCGCCGGGTCGAAGAGGTCGGCGTCGAGCTGCAGCGAGAGAGCGAGCCCGCCGTCGCCGGTCTCGGCCGCCATCAGCAGGAGGTCGAACTGGGCCCGGATCTCGGGCAGGGGGAGCGACTCGAGCGCCAGGCCGCCGAGGTCCGCCCGCGCTCCCCCCTCTCCCAGCGCGAAGGGCGCGAGGGCGCGCTCCTCCAGGGTCCTCCCCGGCTGGAGGACGAGCATGGCGCGCAGGACCGAGCGGCCGGCGTCGCGGTCGAGGCGCAGCTCCCGGGCGAGCCAGGGGAACGGGGCGTCGCCGTGCGCGAAGGCTGCGGCGGCGACCGCTCCCGCCCGCGCCGCGAGCTCGGCGAAGGAGGGCTCGCCGGCGATGCCGAGGCGCAGCGCCACCGGGTTCACGAAGTAGCCCACCTCGTCGTCCAGCTCGGCCGCGCCGCGCCAGGCCGCGGGCGCGCCGACCAGGGCTTCGGTCTGACCGGTCCAGCGGTGGAGGACGGCCTGGAGCCCTGCCAGGAGCGCTGCGTAGAGAGTGACGCCGCGCGAGCGGGCGACGGCGTGGAGAGCTTCCGCGCCGTCCTCGAGCCGCAGCGTGTGGAGGTGGCCGCGCCAGCTCCGGGCGGCGGGGCGGGGGCGGTCGGCCGGCAGGTCGAGGACGGGAAGGTCCCCCGCCAGACGCTCGTGCCAGAAGACGCTGAGAAGCTCGCCCCGCCGGCCGGCGAGGGCCGCCTCCTGGCGGCGTATCCAGTCGGTGTAGCCGGGGCCGGGCGGTGCGAGCCGGGCCGGTGGGCCCCCGCGCTCCTGCGCGTAGAGCCGCGCGAGGTCGCGCAGCAGGACCGCCGCCGACGCGAAGTCCATGACCAGGTGGTGGACGGCCAGGAGGAGCGCGGTCCCCTCCCCGGGCAAGGTCCAGGCGCGGACGCGCAGGAGAGGCCCCCGCTCGAGGTCGAAGGGGCGGTACGCCTCCGCCGCCAGGAGCTCAGGAAGTGCGGCCTCCTCGGCCGTCCCGGTCGCGAAATCCGGCTCCAGGCGGGCGTGGACCCGCCGGACCGGCTCGCCGTCGCGCGCCTCGAAGGTGGTCCGCAGCGCCGGATGGCGTTCGGCGAGGAGCAGGAGGGCGCGGCGCAGGGCGGCGGTGTCGAGCCCGCCCCGCACCCGGGCCGCCCCGGCCAGGTTGAGGGCGGCGGCCGCGGGGCTCAAGCGGTCCACGAACCAGAGCGCTCGCTGCCCCTCCGAGAGCGGGTGCTCGCCGGGCGCGTCCGGCTCCGCCGCGAAGGCGGGAAGGGCGTCCGCGATCCGCGCTTCCGCGGCCAGCGCCCGGAGGCTGGCCCCTTCCAGCAGGAGCGTCAGTGGGACCTCCACCCCCGTTCGCGCCGCGACCGCGCTGCGCAGCTCGGCGGCGGCGAGAGAGTCCAGCCCGAGGGAGGTGAGGGGGAGGTCGGGGTCGACCACCTCGCGGCGCAGCACGCGGCGGGCCTCGGCGGCCAGCACCGCGGTGAGCGGCTCCTCCGCCGCGGCGTCCGCGGGCGGCGGGGGCTCCTGCCCACCCGTCCGCGCCACCACCGCCAGCTCGCCCGCGAGGTACGCCGCCCGGCAGGCGGCGCGGCGGAGCTTGCCGCTGGAGGTTTTGAGGATCGTGCCGGCGCGCAGGAGGACGACCTCCTCGACCGCCACCTCGTGTTCCTCCGCCACCGCCCGGCGGATCGCCTCGGCGACCGCCGGCGCGCCGGCCGCGGCCGCGCGCTCGATCTCCTGCAGGACCACCAGCCGCTCCTCCCCCTCCCGCTCGATCGAGAACGCGGCGCCGCACCCGGGGCGGAGCGCCGGATGAGCGCCCTCGGCGGTCAGCTCCAGGTCTTGCGGGTAGTGGTTGCGGCCGCGCAGGATGATGAGGTCCTTCGAGCGGCCGGTGACGAAGAGCTCGCCGTCGGCGAGGAACCCGAGGTCGCCCGTGCGTAGGAAGGGGCCGGCGCCGGGATCGTCCGCGAGCCGGGCCCGGAAGGTGCGCTCGGTCTCCTCGGGCCGTTGCCAGTAGCCGGCCGCCACGCTCGGCCCCGACACCCAGATCTCCCCCACGCGGCCGGACGCCCGGAGGGTGCGGGCCTCGGGATCAACGACCGCCACCGTCTGCCCGGAGGCGGCGCGGCCGCAGCCGACGACCCGGCGGCCGTCCGGCGCGTCCGCCGGCACGGGCACGGCCTGGTGCCGCTCGAGCTCCGCGACAGCGAACGAGCGGACCACCGGCGGCTCCCCGGGCGTGCCGCCGGAGACGAAGAGGGTCGCTTCGGCCAGGCCGTAACAGGGGTAGAAGGCCTGGCGCCGGAAACCGCAGGCGGCGAAGGCCGCCGCGAACCGCTCCATCGTCTCGGCCCGCACCGGCTCGGCGCCGTTGAAGGCGAGCGTCCAGCCGGAGAGGTCGAGCCCCGCCTTCTCCTCCTCGCCGACCTTCCGCGCGCACAGGTCGTAGGCGAAGTTGGGTCCGCCGCTCGTCGTCGCCCGGTAGCGGGAGATCGCCTCCAGCCAGAGCGCCGGCCGCTGCAGGAAGGCAAGGGGCGACATCAGGACCGCGCGCCCTCCCGAGTAGAGCGGCTGGAGCACGTTCCCGATCAACCCCATGTCGTGGTAGAGCGGGAGCCACCCCACGACCACCGAGGCCTCCGACTGCCGGAAGGCGCGGCGGATGGCCTCCTCGTTGTCGAGCAGGCTCCCGTGCGTGACCACCACCCCCTTGGGCTCGGAGGTGGAGCCCGAGGTGTACTGGAGGAAGGCCGGATCCTCCGCGGCCGGCGCGTTCTCCCGCCATCTCGCCGCGAGGAGCGGGTCGAGCGTGTCGGTGGCGATCCACCGCGCCCCCTCGAGCTCCGGCACCTTCTCCACCAGCGCCGCCGCTCCCGCCGCGAGGCCGTCCGGTGCCAAGACCACCCGCGCGCGGGCATCGGCGGCGATCGAGCGGAGCCGCGCCGACGGGCGGTGACGCCCCGGGGGATAGGCGGGGACCGCGACCGTCCCGGCGAAGAGGCATCCCAGGAACGCGGCGACGAAGTCGAGGCCGGGGGGGAACAGGAGCAGGGCCCGCTCACCCGGGGCACCCGCCTCCTGGAGGGCGGCGGCGACGGCCCGCACCCGCTCGTCCAGCCCACCCCAGGTCAGGGTCTCGACCTCGGTGCCGGCCGGGTCGAGGAAGGTGAAGGCCTGCCCCCCCGGACGCTCCGCGGCCCGTCTGCGCAGGACGTCGGTCAACAAGCAACCGGGAGGGGCCAGCGTGGTCGCCATCAGCGCTTCTCGCCGTCGCGGGCTCTCGGCGGAAGGCGACGGGACGGGTAAGATACTCTTATGTTCATCTCAGTCAAGTCTGGAAAGCGCACCCGCTCCCAGGTCTCTTGTGTCACCTACCTGCCAGGCGGTGACACTTGCGACTTGGGAGTCGAACGAGGCGAGGAAGGGGAGAACGCCGCATGGAAGTGAGGACGGTCGGCGTCATCGGCGCCGGGGTGATCGGGGTCGGAGTGGGGCAGAGCCTCGCGCAGACGGGACATGCCACCCTCCTCGTGGACGTCGCCGACGAGGTGCTGGACCGGGCCCGCGACGCGATCCGCCAGAGCCTCCGCTTCCAGGGCATGCTGCAGAAGGGGACGCAGCGCCAAGACGCCGGGGAGGTGCTCGGCCGGATCACTTTCACCACCGAGCTCGAAGCGCTCGCCGGCGCCGACCTGGTGGTCGAGAACGTCCCCGAGAAGTGGGAGGTCAAGCGCGGGATCTACCCGCGGATCGACGCCATCTGCCCCGAGCGGACGATCTTCGCGGTCAACACCTCGTGCTTCTCGATCACCCGCGTCGCGGCGCTCACGCGGCGCCCCGACCGCGTCGTCGGCATGCACTTCATGAACCCGGTGCCTTTGAAGCCGCTGGTCGAGGTCGTCCGCGGCCACCACACCAGCGAGGAGACGCTCGCCGCTTCCCGGCAGTTCCTGCGGCAGCTTGGCAAGGAGTGCATCGTCGTCAACGACCTGCCGGGGTTCGTCACCAACCGGGTGCTGATGCTCACTATCAACGAAGCCGTCTGCCTGGTGCAGGACGGAGTGGCGACGGCCGAGCAGATCGACCAGCTCTTCAAGGGCTGCTTCGGCCACAAGATGGGGCCGCTCGAGACCGCCGACCTGATCGGGCTCGACACCATCCTCGACTCGATCGAGGTCCTCTACGAGAGCTACAGCGACGGCAAGTACCGTCCCTCCCCACTGCTCAAGAAGATGGTCGACGCCGGCCTCCACGGCCGCAAGAGCGGCAAGGGGTTCTACGACTACACCCTCGCCTAAGGAAGCGCAGCAGGCGCCATGGACCAGACCCAGCTCGCGATCAAGGAGTTCCTCTCCCGCTTCTTCAAGAGCCACGACTTGCGGCCGGACGAGGACATCTTCGCCCTCGGCTTCGTCAACTCGCTCCTCGCCATCCAGCTCGTGGCCTTCATCGAGAAGACCTTCGGCATCCGCGTCGAGGACGAGGACCTGGACCTCGACAACTTCCGCTCGATCGATGCCATCTCCAACCTGATCGCCCGCAAGGCCGCGGCGGAGCCGGCCCCGGCGTGAAGCTCGAGCTCAGCGCCGGGCAGCGAGAGGCGCGTGCGGAGTTCCGCGCCTTCGTGGCCGCCGAGATCGCCCCCCACGCCGACCGCTGGGACCGTGAGGAGGCGATCCCGTTGGAGCTCGTCGGCCGGCTCCGCGAGCGGGGCTGGCTGGGCTCGAACGTGCCGCCGGAGCACGGCGGGCGCGGCCTCGACATGATCACCTACGGCCTGCTGACCGAGGAGATCGCCCGCGGCTGCTCGTCGGTCCGCTCGCTCCTGACCGTGCATGACATGGTGGCCCACGCGGTGGGGCGGTGGGGGAGCCGCGAGCAGCGGCAGCTCTACCTGCCGCGGATGGCGCGCGGCGAGCTGCTGGGCGCCCTCGCCCTCTCCGAGCCCAACGCCGGCAGCGACGCGATGGGGATCGAAACCACCGCGCGGGCCGACGGCGACGTCTGGGTCCTCGACGGCCGGAAGAAGTGGACCACCTTCGGCCAGATCGCCGACCTCTTCCTGGTCTTCGCCAAGGTCGAGGGGCAGCCGGCGGCTTTCCTGGTGGAACGGGAATCGCCGGGTCTCACCGTCCGGCCGCTGCGCGGGATCGTCGGCACCCGCGCCTCGCTCCTCGCGGAGCTGTTCTTCGCCGACTGCCGCGTCCCCGCGGCGAACCTCGTCGGCCGCGTCGGCTTCGGCATCTCGCACGTGGCGGCGGCGGCCCTCGAGCAGGGGCGCTACAGCGTCTCCTGGGGCTCGGTCGGCATCGGCCAGGCCTGCCTCGACGCCTGCCGCAGCTACGCCGCCGAGCGGCGCCAGTTCGGCGTCCCGCTGGCGGACCACCAGCTCGTCCGCGCCCTCCTCGCCGAGATGATCGTCAACGTCCGCGCCGCCCGGCTCCTCTGCCTGCGCGCCGGCTACCTGCGCGACACGCGCGACCCGGGGGCGCCGGCCGAGACCATGGCGGCGAAGTACTTCGCCTCCACCATGGCCACCCGGGCGGCCAACGACGCCGTGCAGATCCACGGCGCCAACGGCCTCTCCGAGGACTTCCCCGTCGCCCGCTACCTGCGCGACTCGAAGGTGATGGAGGTCATCGAAGGGAGCACCCAGATCCAGCAGATCACGCTCCCCCTCTTCGATTTCCAGGAGTTCTAGTAGGAGCCCACGACATGCTCGAGCTCGAAACCGCACCCCACGCCGCCGCCGTCCGCGCGGCGAAGAAGAAAGAGAAGCAGTCGATCAAGTGCGTCGTCTGGGACCTCGACGACACGATCTGGGACGGCATCCTCCTCGAAGACCCCGAGGTCCGCCTCCGCCCGCAGGTCGTCGACATCATCAAGACCCTCGACGCGCGCGGCATCCTCCACTCGATCGCCAGCCGCAACGACCATGACGTCGCCATGGCCAAGCTCGAAGAGCTAGGCCTCGCCGAGTACTTCCTCTATCCGCAGATCAACTGGAACTCCAAGGCGGCCTCGATCGCCCAGATCGCCGAGGACATCAACATCGGCCTCGACGCCGTCGCCTTCGTCGACGACCAGCCGTTCGAGCGCGAGGAGGTGGCCTTCTCGCACGCCCGGGTCCTCTGCCTCGACTCCGCCTGCCTCGACGGTCTGGTCGACCGGCCCGAGCTCAACCCGCGCTTCGTGACCGACGACTCGCGGATCCGCCGCCTGATGTACCAGGCCGACGTGGCGCGCAACCGCGAGGAGGTCGCCTATGTCGGCCCCAAGGAGGAGTTCCTGGCGACCCTCGGCATGGTCTTCACCATCACCCCCTGCCAGGAGGAGGACCTCAAGCGCGCCGAGGAGCTGACGGTCCGCACCAACCAGCTCAACACCACCGGCTACACCTACTCCTACGAGGAGCTCGACGAGCTCCGGCGGTCGCCCCGCCACAAGCTCCTGATATCCAGCCTGGAGGACCGGCACGGCACCTACGGCAAGATCGGGCTCACCCTGATCGAGCTGGGCCCGGAGGTCTGGACGGTGAAGCTCCTCCTCATGTCCTGCCGCGTCATGTCCAAAGGGGTGGGGACGATCATGATCCACCACGTCCTGCGGCTGGCGAGGGAGGCGGGGGCGAAGCTCCGCGCCGAGTTCGTGTCCAACGACCGCAACCGGCAGATGCTCATCACCTACCGTTTCGCCGGCTTCAAGGAGATCGGCAAGGTCGGCGAGGTCTCGATCATGGAGAACGACTCTCCGCCGGCCGACCCGCCGCCGTACGTGCAAGTCCGCGTCTACGACTGAACCGCGGGTGAGGTCGCACACCGCTCCGCTTCCTTCTCGCGGCTTCGCCGTCTTCGGCATCGTCCTGGCCGGGCAGGTCGTCTCGATGCTCGGCTCCGGCCTCACCGGCTTCGCGCTGGGGGTCGCGGTCTACCAGCGCACCGGATCGGCCACCCGGTTCGCCCTCGTCACGCTCTGCGTGATGCTGCCGGTCATCGTCCTCTCGCCGCTCGCCGGAGCGCTGGCGGACCGCTGGGACCGGCGCCGGGCGATGCTCCTCGGCGACTCGGGCTCGGCCCTCTGCACGCTCGCGCTCGCGGCCCTCCTCTGGAGCGGGCGGCTGGAGCTCTGGCAGATCTACCTGCTCCTCGCGGTCAGCTCGAGCTTCGCGGCCCTCCAATGGCCGGCGTTCACCGCCACCACGACCCTCCTCGTCTCGCGGCACCAGCTGGGACGGGCGAGCGGCATCGCGCAGTTGGGGGTGGCGGTATCGCAGATCATGGCGCCGCTGCTCGGCGGCGCGCTCCTCGGGCCGATCGGCTTGCGCGGCGTGCTGGTGCTCGACGTCGCGAGCTTCCTCGTCGCTCTCCTGACCCTCTTGGCGGTTCGCTTCCCGCGGCCGGAGGCGACGGCCGAAGGGGTCGCGGCGCGCGGCTCGCTGCTGCGCGAGGCCTGGCACGGCTGGGTCTACATCCGGCAGCGCCCCGGCCTGCGCGCCATGCTCCTCCTCCTGGCGGCCACCAACTTCAGCCTGGCGATCCTCCAGGTGTTGGTGACGCCGCTCGTCCTCAGCTTTGCCTCGGTCGAGGTCTTGGGGCTGGTGCTGGCGGTGGCGGGGTGCGGCATGCTGGCGGGAAGCCTCGTGATGAGCGTCTGGGGAGGGCCGCCGCGGCGGATCGACGGCGTGCTCGGCGGCCTCCTCGTCCAGGGGTTGCTCCTCTTCCTCGGCGGCGTGCGGCCGAGCGCCGCGCTGGTCGCCGCGGCGGCCTTCGTCTTCCTCTTCGCCACGCCGATCGTCGAGGGGTGCAGCCAGGCGATCTGGCAGAGCAAGGTCGCGCCCGATCTCCAGGGCCGCGTCTTCGCGGTGCGGCGCATGGTCGCCTGGTCGACACTCCCCTTGGGCTACCTGCTCGCCGGCCCGCTCGCCGACCACGTCTTCGAGCCCCTCCTCCAGCCCGGCGGCCCCCTCGCGCCCACGGTCGGACGCGTCATCGGCGTCGGGCCGGGGCGCGGCATCGGCCTGCTCTTCATCGTCCTCGGGCTGCTCGTCCTAGCCGTCCTCGCGGCCGCGAGCCGCAACCCCCGGCTGCGCCAGGTCGAAACCGAGCTGCCGGACGCGCAGTGATCGGACCGGCAACTACAGGTCGAGCACCAGCCTCAGCCCCGCATCGAGGCGAGAGAGGGTTTCGGCGGGGAGCGCGCCCAGGCGCTCGCTGAAGTCCGAGCGCAGCACCTTCTGGATGTCGTAGACGTTGGCGACGGAGGGCTTCGGCAGGCCGGTTGCCCGCCGCTCGAGGCGCACATTGCCCGGGAGCCCATCGAGGTGCAGCCGGCTCGTCAGCGGCACGACGAGAAAGGTGCGCACCCGCGCCTCACGGACCCGGTCGGTCTGTACGACCACGGCCGGCCGCCGCTTGTCGACGTGCACCCACCACACCTCGCCGCGCCTCGGCAGCGGCTCACCATTCGTCGTCGCCGTAGCTCTCCCCCATCCGGCGTCGCTGATACTGCCGCCAGGCTTTGTCGTCTTCCGCTACGTCCCAGCCGTGACGATCGATGTACCGGCCTACCTGCTCGCGCACTCGCTCGGCTTCGAGGAGCTGGGCGAGGAGGCCGGACCGGCTGGTCTTGCGGCGCTTGGCCTCCTCGTCGGCGAAGGTGACGAGGTCGTCGGGAAGCGAGACGCCCAACTTCATGCCTCTATGGTAGCACCCGGTGGAGATACCCGGGTATTCCAGGGTGGGTGCGTTCACTGCGCACCGCTTCTTCTCATCAGGCTCTGGCGCAGCCGGCGCAGGCTGTCGTCGGGGCGCGGGCGGCGTAGTGCCTCGTCGAGCACGAAGATGGCCTCCTGCCCCCGGCCGGCGCCGCTCAGGGCCATCGCGTAGAGGGCCACGACCTGGCTGTCGTCGGGGCGGCCGCGGTAGGCGACTTCGCAGTCGGCGAGCGCGGCACGCCCGTCCTTTTCGACCAGATGGGCCGCGCAGCGCTGGCGGTGCAGCAGTGGGTGCTCGGGCATGATGCGCAGCGCCTCGGTAGCGAGCGCGATGACTTCGCGCGTCCGGCCGAGGTGGCCGAGGGCCGCCAGGTACTCGACCAGGTACTTCGACGGCGTGTCGCGCAGGAAGAGCCGCTGCAGGGCCGGCAGCGGCGGCACGAACCCCGGCGGATCGACGAAGGGGACGCGGCGCGGGCCCGGCAGCTCCAGCCGCAAGGTCGGCGGCGCCGACGCACCCTTGGTGAAGATCGCGGCGAGCGGGTCGAGGTAGACCAGCCGCCAGCGCGGGTCCTCCTGCAGGGCGCGGCCCAGGGGAGAGCGCAGCGTCTTCGAGAAGGTGCCGAGGACGACGGTGCGGAAGCCGTAGCGCTTCTCCGCCTGCCGCCAGAGCGACGGCGACTCGACCATCTGCGTGTAGCGCACCACGAGCGCCGGATCGAGGACCCGGCCGTCGATGAAGAGGCGGTGCCGTGGATAGAGGCGGTAGCTCAGGTAGGCGCCGAGCTGGAAGTCGTTGAAGATCGGTCCCGGCAGCCCGCGGTCGAGGATGAAGCCGGCCGCCCGCGGGCAGGCAATCGCGGGCTTGACGGTGAAGAAGCTCCTCGCCTGGCTGGCGTCGAAGCCCGGCCGCGCCAGGCGTAGCGCCGCGGCCGCGGCGAGCAACGCCAGCGCGAGCAGCCCGGCCGCGGCGACGGCGGCTCGGTTCACCGGCGCCGCGCGCTCCGCCGGCCCGCGACGCCCTTTGCGCCGCGCCACCGCCGGCTGTCGCCACTTCTCGCCGAGGTTGCTGAGCAGCACCAGGGCGGCGGCGAGCCCGATGCCCGGCAGGTGGCGGACGGCGGTGGCGCCGAGCGCCGCCATGCCGGCGAAGAAGAGGAGGCGCGAGGCGGGCCACCGCCGCGCCAGGACGAAGCTGCCGAGCCCGGCCGCCACGGCCAGGAGATACAGCCAGGGCAGGCTGGGGGCGGCCTCGGCGGCGCGGAACGGGCTCTGCCACTCCAGGATGACGTTGCCGCCGCTCTCTCCGATCGGCTGCACCGCCTCCGACCCCGCCACGAAGGCGAAGGGAACGAGCCGCTCGCGGAACAGCCGCGGGTCGGCGACCGCCAAGAGGAAGAGCAGCGCCGGAAACCAGAGCGGCGGGAAGCGGGAGCGGCCGGGCGGGGCCTCCGCCGGCTTGGCGCCGAAGCGCGTCTCGATCCAGCCGCCGGCGCTGTAGCAGAGCGCGATGACGACGCCCAGCGGGTAGCCGCCGTGGAGGTTGGCCCACAGCACCTGGAGCGCGCACAGGGCGGCGCCGCGTTTCCAGGTGAACGCCCCGTCCCGTTCGAGGAGGCGGTAGAAGACCGCGAGCAGCAGCCAGGTCGCCACCTCCGCCTTGCCGCAGAGGCGCTGGCCGATCGTCAGCAGGAAGAGCAGCAGCGCGAGGGCGTTGACCAGCCCCAGCCGATCGACGGAGCGCGTGGTGTAGACGAGGACCGCCAGCCCGAGGGCGAGGAGCCCGTGGAAGACGACGACCCCCTCGAGCCCCGCCAGCCGCGCGATCGCGGCGACGAGCACCGTCCAGAGCCAGGAGTGGTAGACCCAGCCGATGCCCTTCTCGGCGGTGTAGAGGAACGGGTCTGCGTCCGGGACGCGGCCGTGCTCGAGGAGGTACTCGCCGGAGGTGAGATACCAGAAGAAGTCCTCGTTCCAGAGGTAGGAGAGGGTGAGCGCGGCGACGACGGCGAGGAGCGGGACGAGGAGGAGGAGCTGCTTGCCGGTGAAGCCGCCGATCGTTCGGGGCGGCGCGGGCGGCGGCGGCGGCGCGGCGGGTTTCGGCCGCGGCATCGCTACTCGCGCCCGGCGGGCGCGCAGGCGGCGTCCACGCGCGCCAGGTCGCGCAAGCCGGGCGTGAGAGCGAGCCGCGTCGTGGTCGGCAGGCCGCGCGTGCAGGCGCCGGCGGCCTCGGTCAGGACGAGGAGCGCCTGGCGCAGGGAGGCCGCGACCGCCGGATCGGGCGCGGCCGCTAGCGGGCGCAGGCTGAAGGCGTCGAGCTCCAGCCGCAGCGCGAAGCAGACGTTGCGCGACCAGGGGCCCCAGGACATCGCCAGGCTGCGGTCGGTCTCGTCGAGCGCGGTGCGCAGCGGGCGGACCGCGGCGCGGTAGCGCGCGCACCAGCCGGGCATCGCCCGCTCGATCCGCGCCACCCGCTCGCGCTCGCGGGCGACGGCCGCCGGGCCGGGGCGGCGGGGGCGGATCTCGATGACCACGGGCTTGTCGTCCGCCGGCTTGGGCGCGGGCTTGGCGGCGGCGGCCGGCGCGGCGAGGAGCGGCGAGAGCGCCGCCGCGACGAGGAACGGAGCGAGCGGGACGAGCGGGCGCGACGGCAGGTGCATCTTCAGTCCTCCGGTCTCCATCCTGGCGCCCGTCCCCGGCCTGGGGCAAGATGCCGGCGCCTCACGCCCTCTATGACGGATTTCGCCCCCCTCCTGCTTGCACTCCGGCGCGGGCCGCGCGGCGCGGCGCCCGGCGTGGCCAACCCCTACCGCGACGAGCTGCCCGGCCTCGACCTGCCCGGCGCGGCGCGAGCCCGGCGGCGCAACCTCGCGGCCTACCTCGAGCGGGTCGGCCGGCCGCGGCTCGTCCTCGTCGGCGAGGCGCTCGGCTACCGCGGCGGGCGGTTCTCGGGCATCGCCTTCACCAGCGAGCGGCAGCTCGCCGGCGGCCCGGCGCACCGCCTCCCCTGGGCCGCCGGCGGCCGCTTCGCCGCCACCAGCGCCAACTCCGCGCTCTGGCTGGAGCCCTCGGGGACGGTCGTCTGGGGCGCGCTCGGCGGCGCCGCGGACGGGGTCCTCCTCTGGAACGCGTTCCCCTGGCATCCGGCGGGCGCCCGCGGCCCGCTCTCCAACCGCGCGCCGGAGCGCCGCCTCCTGCTCGCGAACCTCCACGTCCTGGAACGGCTGCTCGCCTCCGTCCCCGGCGCCGCGGTCCTCGCCGTCGGCCGGACGGCCGCCGCCGCCCTCGCGGAGATCGGCGCGCCCGCCCCCGCCCTCCGCCACCCCGCCCACGGCGGCGCGTCGCTCTTCCGCGCGCAGCTCGCCAAGCATCTGCCAGGCGCCGCCGCCCGCCGGGCGTGCTAAGCTGCCGCAACTGAACGCTTTTCAGGAGGTGGCCGCATGCGCCGACGCCTGACTCTCGCCGCCCTCGCTCTCTCCGCCCTGGCGCCGCTCGCCGCGCCGGCCGGCGCCGAGAGCTTCCAGGTGACCCTCACCGACGGCTCCGGCTTCGAGACCCGCTATCAGCCGCAGGAGGCGAGCTGGGACCCGAGCTTGGTCCTCTTCCTCAGCGAGTTCGGCAACTGGATCGGTCTCGCCAAGGACTCGATCGCCTCCGTCGTCTCCGACCTCGACGACACCGGCTTCGGCACCCGCATCGACTCGACCACCATCTCCCTGGGCTTCGCTCCCAACGACCAGGCCATCCCCGAGGACCAACAGGTCGTGGCGGGGCAGGCCGCCCCCGGCAGCCCGGCGGCGGTCTCGGCCGCGGCGGCCAACGCGCAGAACGCCATCCTCGAGGCCTACCTGCAGCAGCGCGCCGCCGAGCAGAGCTACTCGATCCAGCAGTTCGTCGAGCCCAACGCGACGCAGGGGATCCCCTCGCGCTTCGTCGGCGCCCCGACCGGCGGCGACACGCCGTTCCCGCCGCGCTGATAAGCTGACGGCTCCGGCCCCCGCCGTGGGGGCCTCTTTGACAAACCCGACGGCGCGGCGAAGGGAAGGCCGGTGTGAGACCGGCGCGGCCCCCGCCACTGTGACCGGGGACGAAACCGGACAGACCACTGCACGGGCGTGATCCACCAGGGTTGCCCGTGTGGGAAGGACCGGGAGTAGGACGATCCGGGAGCCAGGAGACCTGCCCGCCGTCCCGACGCCGCCCGCGGGGTGCGGGCCCGGGGTCCGGGCTCGCCCAGGCTCGAAGCCGCCGCGCGCCTCCCCTCCCGCCCCACCTCCACGGTGGGGCGTCGCGTTTCAGCCAAGGAGATCGCGATGCGCTGCTGGCTGCTCGCGGCCGCCGTCCTCGGGGGGGGGATGGCGATCCAGGCGGAAGAGCCTCCTTCCGCCCCGTCCACCCCCGCCTCCCCTACCCAGTCGTTCGCCGAGACCGTCGTCGTCACCGCCACCCTCGAGCCCGCGCCGGAGGACGAGCTCCCCGCCGCGGTGACCGTCGTCGAGCGCGCCGAGATCGAGGCGCGCCAGGCGGTGGACCTCCCCGACGTCCTCGCCACCGTCCCGGGCCTGGCCCTCGTGCAGGCCGGCCCGCCCGGGCAGCAGACCTCGGTCTTCCTGCGCGGCGCCGACTCCGAGCAGACGCTGCTGCTCTGGAACGGCATCCCGCTCAACGACCCCTTCTTCGGCGGCGCCAACTGGCAGTTCGTGCCGCTCGACGGCGCGGCGCGCGTCGAGGTGGCGCGCGGGCCGTTCTCCGCCCTCTACGGGAGCCAGGCGGTGGGCGGCGTCGTGCAGGTGGTGAGCGGCGCCGAGCCGGGCGTCGCGCTCCGCCTCGAAGGCGGCGAGGACGGCTACCGGCGCGCCGGCGTCGCGGCGGCCCACGCGACGGAACGGCTGCGGCTCGACGTCGCGGGGTCGCTGCGCCGCGGCGGCGGCCCGCTCGCCAACGACGACTTCGACGCCGAGGACGTCCTGGCGCGCGCCCGCTGGACAGTGCGGCCGGGGGTCAGCGTCGGCGTGCTGGCGCGGCAGGGCGACGCCGAGACCGGTATCCCGCTCTCCGGAGGTCTGCCGTCCCTGCGGCGGTCGATCGAATGGCGCGAGCGGGAGGTGGCGCTGCCGCTGTCGATCGAGCGGCCGCGTTGGGGGCTCGAGGCCCACCTCGCGCAGGCGACCTTCGACTCCGCCTTCCGCGACCCTGACGACCCCTTCGGCTTCACCGCTTCCGACACCGGCGCCGAAGCCCTGCGCGGCCGGGCGGTGGCGACTTGGCGGCAGGCGGGCGGGGGAGACGGCTGGCTCGCCCTGGGCGCCGAGGCGGAGCGGCTGGAGGTGGACAACGGCTCGGTCTTCGGCACGAACCTCGCCGGCGCGCGGCAGGAGACCTGGGCCGTCTTCGCGCAGGCCAGCCGGGCGCTCGGGCCGCTGCGGCTCGACCTGGGCGCGCGCCGCGACGAGAACGACGTCTACGGCGGCGCCACCAGCCTGCGCGCCGGGGCACTCTGGGAGGTGGGCGGCGGCGTGCGTTTGAAGGCCGGCTACGGCGAGTCGTTCCGCGCCCCCTCGCTCGGCGAGCTGTTCTTCCCCGGCAGCGGCAACCCCGACCTGCGGCCGGAGATCGGCGAGAGCGCCGAGCTCGGCGTCGAGCTGCGGCGCGGGCCGTTCCGCGCCGCGCTGACCGGCTTCGAGACCCGGCAGCGCGACCTGATCGACTTCGACTTCGTCGCCTTCCGCAACGTTAACCTCGGACGGGCGCGGAGCCGCGGCGTCGAGGCCGAGCTGGGCTGGACGAGCGGGGAGGGAGCGATTCGCGCGCATGCGACGTGGCTGGACGCTGAAGATCGAGTCACGGGAGAGCCGCTGCTGCGCCGGCCGGAGGAGAGCGCCGGGCTCGTCGCGACGTTGACCCCAGGCCCCTGGACCCTGAGCGTCGAAGGGCTCTACGTCGGCGAGCGGCCGGACGTCGACCCCGCCACCTTCGCGCGCACGACGAACCCGGGCTACACGCGCGTGGATGTCGGCGCCCGCTACGCGCTCAGGCCTTGGCTCGCGCCCTACGCGCGCGTCGAGAACGCCACCGACCGCGAGTACGCCGAAGCGCTCGGCTACCCGGCGCTCGGGCGGACGCTGATCGGAGGGGTGGCATTCACGTTCTAGTAACGGCCCGCATTGTCATCCCGAGCGCAGCGAGGGATCTGGGGGCCGGGAAGGCTCGGCCTGCACCCCCGCCCAGATTCTTGCGGAGCCCAGTGATGGGCTCCGCTACCCGAGAGGTCGCCTGCCGGAGCAGGCGATTGATCTTGGATTGCGGGTTCGCTGCGCTCAGAATGACAGCGGTTGTCTGCGTCGCCCTGCTCCTCCTCGCCGCCTGCCGTGGCGAGGAGCCGGCGGCGGCGCGGGCGCCGGAGCGGATCGTGGCACTTACCCCGAGCGTCGTCGAGACCTTCTTCGCCCTCGGGCTCGGCGACCGCGTCGTGGGGGTCGGGAGCTACACGACCTGGCCCCCGGCAGCGGTGCGGCTCCCCAAGCTCGGCGGCTTCTTCGACCCCAATCTGGAGCGGATCGTGGCGCTCGAGCCCGACTTGGCAGTTCTCACCGCGAGCGAGCGCGACCTCGCCGCCAAGCTCCAGCCGCTCGGCATCGCGACGCTCGAGGTCAAGGCCGAAACGCTCGCCGAGGTCGAGGCCTCCTTCCGCGTCATCGCCGCACACTGCGGCGTGCCGGCGGCGGGCGAGGCGCTGGCGGCGCGCTTCCGGACGGCGCTCGCGCCGCGGCCGGTCGAGGGCTCGCCCGCGGTGCTCCTCTCGGTAGGCCGCCCGCGCGGCCAGCTCGCGCAGGTGACGGTGGCCGGGCCGGAGACCTTCTACGGCGAGCTGCTCGCCCGCCTCGGCGCGCGCAACGCCTTCCCCGACGCGCCGACGCGCTACCCGCAGGTCGGCCCCGAGGAGATCCTCGCGCGCAACCCCGACGTCGTGCTCGAGCTGCGCGCCCAGCCGGCGTCGCCGGAGCTGGCGGCGGCGTTGCGCGCGGAGTGGGCTGAGCTGGCGCGGCTGGCCGGGCGGCCGGGACCGCGCGTCGAGGTCGTCTCCGGCAGCCACACCATGCTCCCGGGGCCGCGCCTCCCGCTGCTCTACCGGCAGATGCACGAGGCGCTCGCGCGGTGAGCGCGCCGCCGTTCGATCGATCGGAACGGAGCGGCGCCGGCGCGCCGCTCCTGGGGGCCCGCGGCCTCGCCTGGGAGCTCGGCAGCGGCGTCCGCCTCGGCCCGCTGGACCTGGAGGTCGAGCGCGGCGAGTGCTTCGTCCTCGTCGGACCGAACGGCGCCGGCAAGACCACCCTCCTCCGCACCCTCACCGGCCTCCTCCGCCCGACCGCCGGCGAGGTGCTCTGGGAAGGGCGGCCGCTCGCCGATCTCTCCCGCCGCGAGCTGGCGCGCCGGCTGGCCTACGTGCCGCAGGTGCGGCCGGCGCGGGTGCCGCTCACCGTCGAGGAGGTGGTCACTCTCGGCCGCTACCCGTATCTCGCGCCCCTGCAGTGGGAGCCGGCTGCCGGTGATCGCGCCGCGGTCGAGCAGGCACTGGAGCTGGTGGGGATCGGGGAGCTGCGCGGCCGGCGGGTGGACGAGCTCTCGGGCGGCGAGCGGCAGGCGGTCTGGATCGCCGCGGCGCTGGCGCAGGAGGCGCCGGTCCTGGTGCTCGACGAGCCGACCACCCACCTCGACCCGCGCCACCAGCGCGAGGTGGCGACCCTGCTCCTGCGGCTGACGCGCGAGGCCGGCCGCACGGTGGTAGCCGCCACGCACGATCTCAACCTCGCCTCGCTCCTCGCCGACCGTCTCGTCGCCCTCGCCGGCGGCCGCGCTCTCGCCGCCGGCCCGCCGGCCGAGGTGCTGCGCCCGGAGGTGCTGGCTGCGCTCTTCGCGGCACCGTTCGAGGTGGTACGCGGCGGCCCGCGGCCGGTGACGCTGCTGGAGCTGGGGCAGTGAAGAGCGCGCCGCATTCGACTCAAAGGCGCTTGCCGCGCCTGGCTCTCCTTCTCCTCGCCCTGCTCTGGCTCGCGGCGCTCGTGGGCGCGCCGCTCCTCGGCTCCCAGCCGGTGGCGCTCGGCGATCTCTTGAGCGGCGAGGGCACCGGCGCCGCCATCGTCTGGCAACTCCGCCTGCCGCGCGTGCTCCTCGCCCTCCTCGCCGGCGGCGGGCTGGCGCTGGCCGGCCTCGCCCTCCAGACCCTCTTCCGCAACCCGCTGGCCGAGCCCTACACGCTCGGCATCGCCAGCGGCGCGGCGCTCGGCGCGGTCGCCGCCCTGCGCTTCGAGGAGACGCTCGGCCTCTCCTGGCTGCCGCTCGTCGAGCTGGCGAGCTTCGCCGGCGCGCTCGCCGCCACGGCGCTGGTCGTCGCGCTCGCCGCCGAGGGCGGCCGGGTCGAGACCCCGACGCTGCTTCTCGCCGGCGTCGCGGTGTCGCTCTCCTGCGGCGCGCTGATCCTCTTCCTCCAGTACCTGGCCGACTCGACGCAGACCTTCCGCATGGTGCGCTGGATGATGGGGGGCCTCGCGGTCGTCGGCTACCGAGAGGTGCTGTGGACGGCGCCCTGGGTGCTCGGCGGGGCGGCGGTGCTGCTGGCGCTGCGCTGGGACCTGAACCTCCTGCTGACCGGCGAGGAGCTGGCGGCGAGCCGCGGCGTCGACGTGCCGCGCGTTCGGCTGGCGATCCTCCTCACCACCTCGCTGATGCTCGGCGCGCTGGTGGCGGTGGCGGGGCCGATCGGCTTCGTCGGCCTCATGGTGCCGCACATCCTGCGCCGGCCGGTGGGGCACGACCACCTGCTGCTCCTCCCCGCCTGCCTCTTGGGCGGCGGCGCCTTCCTCGCCCTCTGCGACCTCGGCGCCCGCACGCTCCTGGCGCCGGCCGAGCTGCCGGTCGGCGTCTTCACCGCCCTCCTCGGCGGCCCCTTCTTCCTCTGGCTCCTCCTCGCCCGCCGCCGCGAGCGGCCGCTCCTCTGAACGGGCCTCGCGAAAGCAGTCCTACGAGCCGGAAGCCCGCGTCACGGCAGCCCCAGCCGACTTCTGCCTCTCCTGCAAGCGCCGGCAGAGCTCATAGATGTCGTAGCCCGCCTCCGCGTAGAGCGCCTCGCGGGCGGCGCGGACCTCCGTCACGATCGGATCGCGCCAAGGACGTGGTTCAGGAGCGTTGTCGGGACCAGCCATCGTCAATAGGCAGGCTGGAAGCGCAGGGCCGCGGCGAGGTCGTGGTTCTTCAGCTCCTGGTCGTACGCCTGCTTCCGCCGCAGCCAGGTCTCGTAGATCCCCTTCCAGCGGCTGAAGTCCGTCCGCGTCTCGTCGAAGTCGTCGAAGCGGGACAGCTCGCCGGCGGTCAGGGCGCGGTAGAAGTCCTCGCTCAAGACGCCGTACTTCTCCTCGTAGAGCGTCAGCCGGCGCTCGAGCAGCTTCATCTCGACGACCAACTCGTGGACTGTCATGGCGTCTCCCTCGGTTGGCCCGGCGCTCAGCGTGGCCGCTCTCATTCTACGGCCCGATCATGAGGCCGCGCCGCCGCGCTTGCCTGCCGTCTCGGCGGTGACGAGGCCGCGCAGCCGCTCGAGGTCGTCCACCAGCTTCTTCTTCGCCTGCGGCGTGACCAGCGGCTCCATCAGCGCCACGAGCCAGTGGTGGTAGCGAAAGCGGCGGTCGTAGGTCAGGCGCGTCGTGCCGGGGGGGGTCTCGACCAGGCTGTAGGTCACGGTGCCGTCGAAGCCCATCGGCGCGGAGATCTCGACCGCCAGCCGGCGCGGGCGCTCGATCTCGGTCGTCGTCGCCTCCATCGTCACCTGCTGCTTCATGTTCGGGTCGTCCATCACCAACCGCTCGCGCGCGCCGAGGCCGTTCGCGTCGCCCGGGGAGAGCGGCTCGACCGCCACCAGCCAGCCGACCCACTGCTTGAGCCGCTCCGGCTCGGTGAGCCAGGGCCACACCGCCTCGGGCGGAGCCGGCAGGTCGACCGCGTGCGCGATGCGCCCGGCACTCGGCCGGCGGCCGACGAGGAAGAGGACCAGGACGGCGAGGACGACGAGGAGCAGCAGGCCGAGCAGGATCTTGCGGAGCATCGAGAGTCCTCCGATCTCAGAGCACGTTCTGTCGCACGATCTCGAAGTTGCTGCCGTCGGCGAGGACGTAGCCCTTGCGGCGCGGGCTGTCGACGTAGATCTCGACCGCCACGCCCCCGTCGGGGACGTCGGGCTTTTCGACCCGGGGCTCGATGCCGGCGCTGCGGCGGGCGCGGTCGAGCGCTTCCCGCATCTCCGGGCGGATGGCGGAGAACCTGCGGTGCACCCGCATGCTGCTGACCTTCCCGCCCTCGAGCGCAAGCGCGGCGGCCGCCGCCTTCGCCAGCTCCGGGACGCGCTCGAGCGGGACCTCCGCCAGCGGGTAAAGGCTCGCCTCGAGGTCCGCGTCGCCCATCAGCTGCACCGGCTCCGGCCCCAGGAGCTCGCCGTTGCGCAGCTCGTAGGCGTCGACGTTGGCGGGCTGCGCCGGGTCCTGGATCTGGAAGACGATGCTGCGGTCGCTGATCTCGAGGTTGAGCACGCGCACGGGCCCGCCGAGCTGCTCCTCCAGCTGGCGCGCCCCCTTCGCGACGGCGTCGGTCGCGAACGGCCTGTCGGGCGGCCCGCTGTGCGCCTGCAGCACGCGGACGGCATCCTTGACCTTCCCGGCGTCGCCGCAGCCGGCCAGCACGGCGACCGCCGAGAGCACCACGACAACGAGCGCGCAGGCGCGGATTGTCGGCATGACCCCCTCCTCGTTTGGCGGGGGATTCTACAATCCGCCCCGTGCTGCTCTACCGCCTCGGGCCCGAGGGCCTCTACGCCGTCCAGGAGGAGCCGGGCGGGGAGCTGCGCACGCTCTACTCCGACCCTTTCGAGACGCTGCCGGGCGGCTGGGAGATGGGCCGGCCGGTGCCGGCCGACGCCGCTTGGCCGATGACGCCGGTCTTGCCCGGGAAGATCGTCGGCATCGGCAGGAACTACGCCGAGCACGCCCGCGAGCTGGGGAACGAGCCGCCGGCCGAGCCGCTCATCTTTTTGAAGTCGCCGTCGGCGGTCGTCGGCCCCAACGCGACGATCCTCCTGCCGCCGGAGAGCGTGCAGGTCGAGCACGAAGGCGAAATCGCCGTCGTCTTGCGCCAGCGGCTGCGGCACGGCGACCGCGAGGACGCCGCGAGCGCCGTCCTCGGCGTCACCTGCGCCAACGACGTCACCGCCCGCGACCTCCAGCGCCGCGACGCCACCTTCGTCCGCGCCAAGTCGCTCGACACCTTCTGCCCGCTGGGGCCGGCGATCCTGGTGCGGCCGGACTTCGACGACCTGGAGGTGGTGACCCGGGTCAACGGCGCCGAGCGCCAGCGCGGCCACGTGCGGCAGATGAGTTGGGGGATCCTCGATCTCCTGGTCTACGTCTCGCGCTACGTCACGCTCGAGGCCGGCGACGTCGTCTTAACCGGCACGCCCGCCGGCGTCGGCCCGCTCGTCGACGGCGACGTCGTCGAAGTGGAGGTCCCCGGGGTCGGGGTGCTGAAGAACCCGGTCGAAGCGCGGCTGGACAGCTCGCGTTAGGCCCGCTGCCGCGCCAGCTCGACGATCTCGCCGATCAGCTGCGTGTAGGAGCGGCCGGACTCGCGCGCCGCCATCGCGAACTCCGCGCCCGAGGCGATCCAGGGGTTGGGGTTCGCCTCGATGACGTAGATCTCGCCCGCCTCGGTCAGCCGCAGGTCCACGCGCGCGTAGTCGCGGAGCTTCAGCGCCTGGTAGACGCCGAGCGCCGTCTTCTGGATCTTCGCCGCCGTCTCTTCGTCGAGGTCCCTGGCCGGCGCCGACTTGGTCTTGCGGTAGACGGCGCTGCCGGTCTCCCACTTGACCTCGCTGCCGGCGATCCGCGGCACGCCGTCGGGGAGCTTCGAGAGGTCCAGCTCGACGAGCGGCAGCGCCTCGGGCCGGCCGTTGCCGAGCACCGCGGCGTAGATCTCGCGCCCCTCGACGTACTCCTCGACCAGCGCCGGACAGTCGAAGGTGGACTGGATGTAGTCGAGCCGCTCCATCAGCTCCTTGACCGAGCCGACGACAGCGCCGGCGTCGATGCCGATCGAGCCGTCCTCGGAGGCCGGCTTGACGATCAGCGGGAAGTCGATGTCGTGCGAGTGGTCGAGCGCGCCGCGATAGGCCACCGCGAAGTCGGGCGTCTTGATGCCGTGGAAGGCGAGCACCTTCTTCGCCAGCCCCTTGTCCTGCGCCAGGTGGAGGGCGCGCGGGCCGGCGCCGGTGTAGGGCCGGCCGAGGAGGTCCAAGAAGGCGGCGATCTGCATGTCCTTGGTGTCGTCGCCGCCGAAGGCTTCGCTCAGGTTGAAGACCAGGTCCGTCTTCGCGCGGCCGAGCCCGGCGAGGCTCGCGGGGCTCCCTTCGAGCGCGTAGTAGGACGGCTCGTGCCCGAGCGTCAGGAGCGCCGCGTGCACCTCCTCGCGGTCGAGCAGCGGCCGGCGCGGCTTGCGCCGCCCCTTCTTGCGGCGGCCGTTCGTCGGCGCCTCCGCCGGCTCGAGCGTCGGCTCGACGCGGCCGTCGTCGGGGACGACGTCGTGAAGGATGGTGATCGTAGCCATCTCTGCTCGGCCGAATTCCTTGCGGCCGATTGTACTTCTTAACGGCGCGTTCTCGGCGTTTTTTTTCTAGCGGTGCGCGATGCCGCGCGTGAGGTACGCGGTGGCGAGCGTCGCGACGTACGCGGTCAAGCGGATCGCCGCTTCGTTCTCGCGGCCGGGCGCGACCGCGAGACCGAGCGCCGCGGCGCGCCGCTGGATGTGCTCGACGAGCGCTTTGACCAGCGGCCGGCGCATCCCCGTCCAGTCGGCGACCGAGTCGATCATCGCGCGCCGGTGCGCGGCGACGAGCTCCGCCGCGGGCCGCGCCTCGGGAGGCGGAGCGCCGCGCCCGCCGCGCAGGATCTTCACCAGGTCGGCGTCGAGCGGCAGCGCCTTGACGGTCTCGAGCTCGCCCTCCTGTGCGCGATAGAAGTCGGCGAGCGTCGCGTCCATCTCCTCGACCGTGATGTCGGTGCGCGGCGAGGAGCGCACCGGCTCGCGGTCGCCGACCTCAGACGCGATGCGGTCGACGTACTCGAGCTTCCGCAGCGCGCCCCATCCTTCGTAGCGCTCGCGCCAGTCGCAGTCGGGCGTGACCCAGAGGGCGAAGGTCTCGGCGAAGTCCTCGTCCGGGTGCTTCTGCGCGTACCAGCCGGAGATGTGGCGCACGAAGTCGCGCGAGAAGGGGATCGGCTTGTAGTCCTCGCGGTAAGGGCGGCGGAACGGCCCGAACACCGAGCGCCACTCCGCGGTCTTGTACAGCGCGTAGGCGTAGTTGAAGGCGTGCCCGGCCTCGTGGCGGAGGTACATCATGATCTCGCGCTCGTCCTCGAGGTCGTTCATCGCCCGCTCGAGCTCGGCCACGCGCGGATCGGCGAGGTAGAAGGGAATGCCGATGATCGGCTCGCCCGAAGGGCACCCCCACTCGTCGGTGAGGTAGCAGGGGGGACGGAAATGGCGCAGCCCCTTCGCTTCCAGCTCGCGGTACAGCTCCTCGACGTAGCGCTCGAGCGGCGACCCCTCGAGCTTCAGCCCCAGCTCGCGGATCGGCCGCTCGAGCAGGGCCTGGGCCTCGGGGGGCGTGCGTTCGAAGCTCGGCATGAGATCAGTCGCCCGCGGCGTCGTCGCGCAGGAGCCGCCAAGGGAAAAGAAGGAGCGCGGCGACCAGCGCCAGGTGCACCGCGCCGCCGCCGGCGAAGCCGGCGAAGAGCGCCGTCATCCACCCAGAAACCAGCCCGATCGCCACCGCGGCGCGCAACGTCGGCGAGCGCACGGAGGAAAGCTAGCACGGCCCCCGGGACGTCCCCGCCGGAGGAGAAATGCACCATTCCGGCGCCGCCATGCACCATCGAGCCGGCCAAAACGGCGCCGCGGCCGCTGGAGACGTTCCCGCGGCGCCTGGAGATGTTTCCCCGGCCGGAGAAATACACCATCGAACGGCAGAAATGCACCCCGCGAGGCCTGAGGATAAATCCTCAAGAGGAAAGGTGCACCATTCGGGACCGAAATGGTGCATTTCTCCGCCTCCGGCGCCTTCCCGAGCGCCCGCGGCAACCTCCCGAGGCGCTCCGGCGACGTCCCGAGGGTCAGGATGGTGCATCCCTGGCCGAAAATGGTGCAAAAAAGGTCCGGCGGCGATCGGCGCAGGCGCGGCGGTGCACCCCGGAAGCCCCGCGGGGTGCATTTGCGTCGCCCGGTTATGGGCGCCGCTACCCGAGAGGTCGCCGGCCGGAGCCGGCGGTTATTCTGAACCGGCGCGGGTTCTCCCGCCGCGGCGCTCGCGGAGTATCCTCCCCGGCATGCTGCGGGCCGTCACCTTCGACGCCACCGGCACCCTCCTTCACAGCCCGCGCCGCGGGGAGATCTACGCCGAGACCCTGGAGCGCCACGGCGTCGCCGTCACCCCCGCCGAAGCCGAGCGCCTCATCACCCTCGTCTGGCAGGAGCTCGCCTGCAGCGCCGACCCCGCCTACGACCGCTTCGCCGCCCACCCCGAAGGCCCGCGCGGCTGGTGGGCCCGGTTCCTCGAGCGTCTCTGCGAGCACCTCGGCGCCCCACCCCCCTCCCGCTTCGCCGCCGCCGAGCTCTACCACCGCTTCGCGCAACCGGAAGCCTGGGAGGTCTACCCGGAAGTCCCGGACGTCCTCGAGAAGCTCCGCGCCCGCGACCTCAAGTTGGCTGTCATCGCCAACTGGGACGACCGCCTCCCGCCCCTCCTCGCCGCTCTGGACCTCGCCCATCACTTCGAGGCCATCGTCACGTCCTTTCAAGTAGGGTCCGAGAAGCCCGACCAGCGCATCTTCGCCTTCGCGCTCGACCGCCTAGCCGTCCCGTCCTTCTCCACCCTCCACATCGGCGACCGCCAGCTAGAAGACGTAGAAGGCGCCGAAGCCGCCGGCCTGCACGCAGTCCTCCTCAACCGCGCCGACCACAACCTCTCCTCCCTCCTCCTTTCGAAGGCCACCACAGGTAGGGCGCAATGGGGCGCTGCCAGAGGGAACCTCTGAGCAAGCGCTGGCAACGCCGACCGTAGTCCTCCACCGATCCGGCGCGCAGCGAAGCGGAGGCGCGCGCCTCAGATCCCGAAGTCCACAAATTGCGCGCGCCGTTTCCCGCCGGCAGCGCCCCATTGCGCCCGGCGCTAAGGGTTCTATAAACTCCGCCCCGCCCGCCGGGACGGGGTCCCCCCCACGATGCCGGAGCCGTCAGAGCAGCAGTCGAGCTGGGTCCGTTTCTCCGCTCTCGGCGTCGAGCTCGCGGCCGCGATCCTAGGCTTCACCCTGGTCGGCTACTGGGTCGACCGGCACTGGGGAACCGCGCCGTGGGGCCTGGTCGTGGGGGTCCTCCTCGGCGTCGTCGGCGGCCTGTACAATCTGATCCGCCAATCGCTCGCCGCCTCCCAAGAAGCGGCAAGCGAGGACACCCGGAACCAGGGCGAAGAGCAGTGAGCGGCGCGCCGCCGCGGCCCGCAGAGAGCTACCTGCGGTTCCTCGGCAGCGTTGCCCTCTGGACCGCCGCGGCGGCCCTTCTGGGAGCTGTGCCGACGCGCCGGTGGGGCGGGGAGGGAGCGCTGGCCGCGATGACCGCCGGCTGCGGCATCAGCGCGCTGGGCTCGGCGCTGGGGGGACTGAGACTGGCGCGGCTTCCCGCCGCGCCCACGGAAGCGCCGGCCCGCACCATCGCCGCCGCCACCGTGCGCCTCTTCACCACCCTGGCGCTGGGGCTCGCCGCGGCGCTCTCCGGACGCTTCGCGACCGCGCCCCTGCTCCTCTGGCTGGCCGTGAGCTACGTCCTGCTGTTGATACCCGACACCCGCTACGCCCTGGAGGCGTCGGGCGACGCGAACGCGAAGAGGTCCTGACCGTGGCAGCCGATCCGCTCGAGCACGTGGTCCGCCACCGGCTGGTGAGCAAGCCCGCCGACCTGGGCTTCCTCACCCCCGACGGCCAGATCACCATCCTCGACAACCACATCCTGATGATCATCATCGCCGGCCTGCTGCTCGTCCTCTTCGTTCCCTTCGCCGTGCGCAAGCGCCGCGGCGCCGACCCGGTCGGCCGCCACGTGCCGGCCGGCGCCGGCAACGCCCTCGAAGCGATCTGCGCCTACCTGCGCAAGGAGGTCGCCGAGCCGGCGCTCGGCGAGCACACCGACCGCTTCATCAAGTTCCTCTGGACCGTCTTCTTCTTCATCCTGACGATCAACCTGCTGGGCATGCTGCCGATCGCGGCGCTCGCGGGGCTGGGCGGCGCTCACATCGGCGGCACCGCCACCGGCAACATCTGGGTGACCGCGACCCTTGCCATCGTCACCATGGTGATGATGGTCGCCAACGGCTTCCGTTTGGGCGGCAAGCACTACGTCGCCCACTTCTGCCCGGGACCGCTGTGGCTCGCCCCGCTGCTCGTGCCGGTCGAGATCATCGGCCTCTTCGCGCGCATCTTCGCCCTCGCCGTCCGCCTCTTCGCCAACATGATCGCCGGCCACATCCTGCTCGCCGTGCTGCTCAGCTTCATCCTGAGCGCCGGCAGTGCGATGGGTCCCGGCGGCGGCTTCGCGGTGGCGGTGCCGGTGGTCGTCGGCAGTGTGGCGATCACCATGCTGGAGATCTTCGTGGCCTTCCTCCAGGCCTTCATCTTCACCTTCCTGACCGCGCTCTTCATCGGCACCTCCGTCGTCGTGCACGAGGAGCACGCCGAGGCCCATTGAACGCATCCACCCTTTTGCACGAAAGGACGCACGCGACCATGAACCAGAAGACCGTCTCGAAGCTCGCCCTGCTCGCCATCGGGCTGGGAATGGTGATGATGCTGCTGCCCGCCCTGCCCGCCGCCGCCCAGGAGGCCGAGGCCGGCGCGCCCGCGGCCGCCGGCGACGAGTCCTCATACTTCCTCACGACCCGCGGCGCCGGCAAGCTCGGCGGCGCGATCGGCGCCGGGCTCGCGATCATGGGCGGCGCCGCCGGCGTCGGCAGGATCGGCGCCAGCGCCGTCGAGTCGATGGCCCGCCAGCCCGAGGCCGCCGGCCGCATCAACACCGCGATGATCGTCACCGCGGCCATGGTCGAGGGCGCGGCGCTCTTCGCCATCGTCGTCGGCCTGCTCGCGGCGCTCGTCGCCTGACGATGCGCGCGCGACTGACCGCAGCGGCCGCCTTCCTGCTGGCGCGGGCGGCGGCCGCCGCCGAAGAGGCGGAGCACGCCGCCGGCGAGGGGTCGAGCAACCTCTTCGCCGGCGACGTCGGCAACGCCATCTGGACGCTGGCGATCTTCCTCATCGTCCTCTTCGTCCTCGGCAAGTACGCCTGGGGGCCGATCCTCGGGGCCATGCAGGCGCGCGAGAGCTTCATCCGCGAGGCGCTCGAGCGGGCCAAGCAGGACCGCGAGGCGGCCGAGGCACGGCTGCGCGAGTACGAGGAGCGGCTGGCGACGGCGCGCGCCGAGGCCTCGGCGATCGTCGACGAGGGGCGGCGCGACGCCGAGGTGGTCAAGCGCCAGGTGATGGAGGAGGCGCGGCAGGAGGGGGACAAGATGATCGCGCGCGCCAAGCGCGAGATCCAGATCGCCACCGACACCGCGACCAAGGAGCTCTACACCCTCTCGGCGCGCCTCGCCACCGACATGGCGGGCCGCGTCCTCGGCCGCGAGCTGACGCCCGGCGACCACGAGCGGCTGATCGCCGAGTCGATCGACGGTCTCGACGCGATGCCGAGGAACTAGGGCGTGGCGGGCTTCGACGAGCGGCAGCTCGCCCTGGCGGGGGTCTACGCCCGTTCGCTCCTGGCGCTGGCCGAGGAGCGCGGGGAGTCCGAGCGCGTGGCGGAGGAGCTGGCCGAGCTGGCGCGCCTCCTCGACCGCGACCCGGAGTTCGCCGAGTTCGCCGGCAGCCCCCTGGTCGACGACGAGCGGCGGCGGGACAGCCTCGAAAAGCTCTTCCGCGGCAAGGCGAGCGACCTTCTGGTCGACGCCCTCCAGGTGCTCAACCGGAAGGGGCGGCTGATGGTCTTGCGCACGCTCGCCGAGTCCTACCGCCGCGAGCTGCGCGCGGCGCGCGGCCTGGTGGACGTCAAGGTGCGGACGGCGGTGCCGATCCCGCCGCCGCTGCGGGCGCGGCTCGTCGAGTCCGTCCGCCGCTGGAGCGGCGGCACGCCCGAGCTCCAGGAGGTGGTCGATCCGAAGGTCCTCGGCGGGATCGTCGTCGAGCTGGAAGGACGGAAGCTGGACGCCAGCCTCGCCGCCCGCCTGCGCGAGCTGGGCGCGGCGCTGGCGCGGCGGGCCTCGGAGGAGATCCTCAAGCGCCGCTCGGCGCCGGAGGCTCAAGCAGAGACCTAATGAGAAACGAGGACACCGCATGAGATTCAACGTCGACGAGATCGCGTCCGTCATCACCGAGGAGATCCGCCAGTACCGCGCCGAGGTGGACATGGCGGAGGTCGGGCGGGTGCTCGAGGTGGGCGACGGCATCGCGCGCATCTACGGCCTGACCGGCGCCATGGCGGGGGAGCGGATCGAGTTCCAGAACGGCGCCTTCGGCCAGGTCTTCAACCTGGAGGAGAGCTCGGTGGGCGCCGTCGTCCTCGGCGACTACCTTGGGATCCGCGAAGGCGACGAGGTGCGCCGCACCGGCGAGCTCCTCTCGGTGCCGGTGGGCCCCGAGCTGATCGGCCGCGTCGTCGACCCTCTGGGCCGGCCGCTCGACGGCAAGGGCGTCATCGAGACCCCGCACCGGCGGCCCTTGGAGTTCAAGGCGCCGGGGATCGCCGAGCGCCAGCCGGTCAACCAGCCGCTGCAGACCGGGATCAAGGCCATCGACTCGATGATCCCGATCGGCCGCGGCCAGCGCGAGCTGATCATCGGCGACCGCAAGACCGGCAAGACCGCCATCGCCATCGACACCATCCTCAACCAGCGCGGCGGCGACGTCGTCTGCGTCTACGTCGCCATCGGCCAGAAGGAATCGACGGTCGTCGGCATCGTCGAGAAGCTGCGCGATCACGGCGCCCTCGACTACACGATCGTCATCTCGGCCTCGGCGGCCGACCCGTCGCCGCTCCAGTACATCGCCCCCTACGCCGGCGCGGCGATGGCCGAGTACTTCATGTACCAGGAGGGGCGGGCGACGCTCTGCGTCTACGACGACCTGTCGAAGCAGGCGCAGTCCTACCGCCAGCTGTCGCTCCTGCTGCGGCGGCCGCCGGGGCGCGAGGCCTACCCCGGCGACGTCTTCTACCTCCACTCGCGCCTCCTCGAGCGCAGCGTGAAGCTGCGTGAGGAGTACGGCGTCGTGCCGAAGGAGACGCCGGAGGGCTCGACCGACCGCGCCGCCGCGCACCCGCACCCCGAGGGCTTCGCCGCCGCCGCGGAGCACCGGCCCGACGACGCCAGGGGCCTCTACCACCGGCCGCACGGGCGGCAGAAGGCGGAGGCCTGGCTCGCCACGCTCTCCGACAAGGAGAGCTACCGCGTCCACCGCTTCCCCGACAGCGGCGGGTCGCTCACCGCGCTGCCGATCATCGAGACCCTCGAAGGCGAGGTCTCGGCCTACATCCCGACCAACGTCATCTCGATCACCGACGGCCAGATCTACCTCGAGCCCGACCTCTTCTTCGCCGGCGTGCGGCCGGCGGTCAACGTCGGCATCTCGGTGTCGCGCGTCGGCGGCAACGCGCAGCGCAAGGCGATGAAGAAGATCGCCGGCTCGCTGCGCCTCGACCTCGCCGCCTTCCGCGACCTCGAGGCCTTCGCCCAGCTCGGCACCGAGCTCGACTCGGCCACCCAGCGCCAGCTCGACCGCGGGCTGCGCATGGTCGAGCTGCTCAAGCAGCCGCAGTACCGGCCCTACCCGCTGGCCGAGCAGGTGGTCTCGATCTACGCCGGCACCCAGGGCTTCCTCGACGAGCTGCCGGCCAACCAGGTGGCGCGCTTCGAGCAGGCGTTGCTCAAGCACCTGCGCGACGAGTTCCCGGAGGTGCTCGACGAGATCAACCGCACGGGCGAGCTCTCCGACACGCTGGCGGCGACGCTGCGCAAAGTGGTCGGCGACTTCAAGACCCACTGGAAGTGACCGCGGGCTCCTAGCTCATGGCCAACCGGCGGGTCCTCATCAAGCGGCGCAAGGCGGCGCGCAACATCCGCAAGATCACGCGGACGATGCAGCTGATCGCCACCGCCCGCTTCCAGGCGGCCTTCAACCGCGCGACGGCGACCAAGCCCTACTCGCAGAAGCTGGCCGAGCTGGCGGCCGACCTGTCGCGCGCCGCGGGCGAAGAGGTGAGCCATCCGCTCCTCGCCACCCACGACGAGGTGCCGCGCTCGGCGCTCGTCGTCCTGACCAGCGACCGGGGCCTGGCCGGCGGCTACAACGCCGGCGTCCTGCGCGCCGCCACAGCCCACCTCGACGAGCAGCGGGAGCGGGGGATCGAGACCGACGTCCACATGGTGGGCAAGAAGGGCATCGGCTTCTTCCGCTTCCTGCGCCGGCCGATCGTCGAGCAGACGACCGGGGTGAGCGACAAGCCGCGCTTCGACCAGGTCGAGCCGATCGCCAACGCCCTCATGGCCCGCTTCCTGGCCGGCGAGATCGCCTCGGCGCACGTCGCGTCGATGCAGTTCCACTCGGCCGGCGTGCAGCGGCCCGGGGTGGTGCAGCTCCTGCCGCTCGCCGAGCGGGCGCCGGAGCCGCCGGCCGGCACCGGCCCGGTGACGCCGGGCCGCCAGATCGAGTACGAGTACTCCCCCGGCCCCGCCGAGCTGCTCGACGAGCTGCTACCGGCCACCGTGCGCGTCCGCCTCTTCCAGGCCTTCACCGACGCGGCAGTCTCCGAGCAGGTGGCGCGGATGGTGGCGATGAAGGCCGCCACCGACGCCGCCGGCGACATGATCAAGACCCTCACCCGGCAGTACAACCGGGCGCGCCAGACCCAGATCACCATGGAGCTGCTCGACATCGTGGGCGGCGCCAACGCCCTGAGTTGAAGACTGACCATGTCATTCCGAGCGAAGCCGAGGAATCTGGGCGGGGGCGCCATCAGGATGACAATGCGAACGGAGTCACGGCATGGACAACGGTAATTTCGGTTCGGTCACCCAGGTCATCGGCTCGACCCTCGACGCCCAGTTCGCCGAGGAGCAGCTGCCCTCGATCTACAGCGCGCTGCGGGTGGAGGTCGAGCGCACCGTGCTCGGCGAGACGGCGCACGAGACGCTCTGGTGCGAGGTCGCGCAGCACCTCGGCGGCGGCAAGGTGCGCGCAGTGGCGCTCGGCTCGACCGACGGCCTGCAGCGCGGCTCCCGGATCCTCGACACCGGCGCGCCGGTCACCGTGCCGGTCGGCGAGGGCACGCTCGGCCGCGTCTTCAACCTGGTCGGCGAGCCGATCGACGGGCTCGGCCCGATCCCGGCGATGGAGCGCCGCCCGATCCACCGCGAGCCGCCGGAGTTCGACGAGCTGTCGTCGAAGACCGAGCTGTTCGAGACCGGGATCAAGGTCATCGACCTCCTCTGCCCGCTGGTGCGCGGCGGCAAGGCCGGCCTCTTCGGCGGCGCCGGCGTCGGCAAGACGGTCATCATCCAGGAGCTGATCGCCCGGCTCGCCCGCTTCCACTCCGGCTTCTCCTGCTTCGCCGGCGTCGGCGAGCGGACGCGCGAGGGCAACGACCTCTGGCTGGAGATGCAGGAGGCCAAGATCGGCGACACCGGCAAGCGCGTCCTCGACCAGACCGTGATGGTCTTCGGCCAGATGAACGAGCCGCCGGGCGCGCGCCTGCGGGTGGCGCTCTCGGCCCTCACCATGGCCGAGTACTTCCGCGACCAGACCGGCGTCGACACCCTGCTCTTCATCGACAACATCTTCCGCTTCTCGCAGGCGGGCTCGGAGGTCTCGGCGCTCCTCGGCCGCATGCCCTCGGCGGTCGGCTACCAGCCGACCCTGGGCACCGAGATGGGCGAGCTGCAGGAGCGGATCACATCGACCAGCCGCGGCGCCGTCACCTCGATCCAGGCGATCTACGTCCCGGCCGACGACTACACCGACCCGGCGCCCGCCACCGCCTTCACCCACCTCGACTCGACCGTGAACCTCGAGCGCGGCATCGCCGAGAAGGGGATCTACCCGGCGGTCGATCCGCTGGCCTCGTCGAGCCGCATCGTCGCCCCCGAGTTCCTCGGCGAGCACCACTACACCGTGGCGCGGCGGGTGCAACAGATCCTCCAGCGCTACAAGGACCTCCAGGACATCATCGCCATCCTCGGCGTCGACGAGCTGTCGGAGGACGACAAGATCGTCGTGCGCCGGGCGCGGAAGATCGAACGGTTCCTGTCGCAGCCCTTCTACGTCGCCGAGCAGTTCACCGGCTTCCCCGGCAACTACACCTCGCGCGAGGACACCATCCGCTCCTTCGAGGAGCTGGCCGACGGCAAGTGGGACCACCTCCCCGACCAGGCCTTCATGTACGTCGGCAAGATCGAAGAGGCGGCGGCCAAGGCGGAGCAGCTCAAGTAAGCCGGCAACGCGATGGCCGAAACCTTCCACGTCAGCGTCATCACCCCCGAGCGCGCGGTGCTCGAGACCGAAGCCACCTTCGTCGCCTTCCCCGCCTGGGACGGCGAAGTCGGCATCCTGAGAAACCGCGCGCCGCTGCTCTACAAGCTCGGCAAGGGGGAGCTGCGGGTGCAGTCGCCGGCGGGCAACCACAAGCTGCACGTGGAGGGCGGCTTCGCCCAGATGGTGGACAACCGGCTGACGATCCTCACTGAGCAGGCGCGGGAGGCGGACGAAGCCTAGCCCCCCTCCCGCGGCGTGCGGGGTCTTCAACGCTGCCGCACGTCTTGCGACACGTCGAAGGGGTCACTCTCGATCGGATCGGTGAGGCCGGGGCCGCTCACCATCAGTACGTAGCCCTGGCCGACCTGATCGATGGAGATGTTGCTGAAGGTCGCCCTGCCTTCGATCACTTCGGCTGTCGTCCGTCCCGCCAGACGCGCGCCCCGTGCGCCCGTGCCGGGCTTGATGCCAAGGGTCAATGGGCCTGGGCGGCGCACGCCTTCGTGCGTCTCGAGCTCCACCCCGATCGTGAACGGCTTGCCGACCTTGACGAATCCCTTTTCGAGGGCGGGATCGTCCCAGATGATTTTTTTCTGGCGCACGATGCTGTAGCACCGGATGATCTCGCACGACCGGCAGGTCGAGGTGGTGAGCGTGTACTTCACACAGAACTTCAGAGTGTCGGAGCACCCTATGGGCGCAGGAGGGGGCGGGAACTGGATCTGGAATGGGAACGCCAACCCGAGGCCGAGGCTCGTGCCGGAACCAGACCAGATGACCTCATGGCTGAAAGCCACTGGCAGCGAGGGAGAAGCGAAACCAGCAACCGTTGAGGCGCTGACAACGTGACTGCTCACGGGGCCGTTCGTCCCGCAGGACGCGCTCGAGAATGTCTGCTCCGTGCTGATGACGTTGGCCACCACGCGAAGGACGAGCTGGGCCGGAACGATGGTCAGCGTCGGCGTCAAGCTGTAGACGTTGCTCCCGGCGTGCACGGCCGGCGGCGCTTTCGCGTCCAGCTTTATCGCGTCGCAGCACTTATCCAGCCATACCTTGCAATCGAAGACCTTCATTCTGGTGCTCGACGAACACTTCTGCGGATTCGTCGTGGTTACGGAGATAAAGCCCCCACCCGTGGAGTTCCAGGTGACGTTGACGCTGCTGCCCGTCGAGGAGCCGATGATCGTGCCATTGGTGACAGTCCATGCATAGGTGACACCGCTCACGGCCGCAACGGAATAGGTCGTCGTCAACCCATTGCAAAGGTTGTTCGGGCCGACAATCACGGGGGCGGGCGGTCTCGGGTTGACCGTCACCGGCTTCGTGACGCAGCTCGTCGTTCCGTTGACGCATAGCGTCACGTTGTACGTGCCGGCGCTGGCGTAAGAGTGCGTCGGGTTTTGCTGATTGGAGCTCGTACTGTCCCCGAAGTTCCAGTTCCAAGATGTCGCGCTGGTCGCGTTGCTGCTGAAGTTGGTCGGCTGGCCCTGGCAGACGGCGGCCGCCGTGAAGTCCAGTTCCCGGATGCAGACGTTGTCAACTTGGCCGTAGGAGGTCTTCGTACCGTCGTTGGCGTTCAACAGGTTTTCTACATTGATCGTGAGGTACGGATAAGAGCCGCTACCGGGAGCCGTCCTAATGAAGCTGACGGGCGTCCAGGTCGTCGCGGTGATGGACCCCGTGAGGCCCATTGTATGGCAACAATATACTTGACTCACCGGCAGGGGGCGGCCTATGCTGCCGGGTAGCGCCCCCCCTGCCTGTCAGCCCGCCACCGCAGAGGAGGGGGCGGGCGGCTTCCCCTCCGGTTGCAATCTCGCCCCGTGGGTTCGGGAGCCGTACCGGGTCTGGAGCCTGTACGACATGCTCCGTTTCCACGCGGCTCAGTTCTTCGAGGCGTTCAACAACTTCATGGTCGCCGAGCAGAAGGTCAGGGTCTTGGCGGCCGGCGCCGAGTTCCCAGGCGACGATGAGGGCTGGCCCGGCGCCGAGCGCGGAATCCAGAAGGCTTTAGCGAAGCTCAAGGAGCGGATCATCGAGGCGGAGATTCCTATCTCCCCTAACTTCAAGGGTCAATTCCGCGCTGCCGAGCGACTGTCACTCGACGGGAGCGAGGTCAGCAACGGATACGCGATCGCCATCCTTTCCCAGGTGCGCCACGGGTTGCTGGCGGAGCTAACGACGCATCGTTTTTACTCTCTCACGTCCGCGCACGCCGACAAGATGAGCTCCGGCGCTCTTTTCGGCGAAGCCGTGGACGACCGATTCCCCGACGTGGCGGACGATATCGCCGCCGCGGGTCGCTGTCTTGCGCTCGACCAGTGGACCGCGTGCGTTTTCCACCTGATGCGCGTCCTAGAGCATGGGCTGCATCGCTTCGCGGGGCATCTTGGCGTGACAATGAAGCATGATCTTGAGGTCGAGAACTGGGGCGAAATCCTGAACGCCATCCAAGGAGCGATCCGCAGGCTAGAGGAGACCGCGAAGAGCAAGGAGAGGAATGAACAGCTACAGCGCTACTCCGAGGCCGCAAGTCAATTCCGCCACTTCAAACACGCTTGGCGGACCTACGTGATTCACACGCGCGAGCCGTACGACTCTGCGCGGGCAGAGCGGGCCTGGGGCGCTGTACGGGACTTCATGCAGTCGCTTGCGGAATTCGCCTAGCCCGAGCTAGGGCCGATATGCAATCTCCACCCGCAGCCGGCAAATTTCCCGCTCTAGCCCGCCCTGCGCGCGCAGAATGCACCCTAACTCCTCCCCCAGCTTCCTCGCTGCACGCTGCCGCAGGGCGCGCTCTACGCGCTGCTCAGGAGTCGGGCTGTTTTCAATGAACACGTTCGCCTGCGCCTCTCGCCGAATCTCCCACTCTTCCTGCGGCGTCAGCTTGTGCTCCTTGAACTGGAGTTCGACGGCGGCCGTGGGGAGCGGTGGCGGAATGCCGTTGAGCCGACGCGTTGCCTCGAAGTCAAGAGCGTCCAGTCGCGCCGAAAGGAGGGTTCCGGTGTCGCCGTGGAAGATGAGGAGCGGCGGCTTGATCCGCCATTCGCCGACGGAGGCGACCCGGCCGCCGTCCTTGAACACGATCCAGGCGCGATGCTCAGCGCCGATCGGCCGGTCTACCGGGATGGTGGCGGGCGCCTGCGCCGCTAGGCTCGACGCCACAACGGCAGCTCCTAGCGCGGGGATGATCCTGTGAAGCTGGCGGGGCATGGGGCCGTCTCCCTTCCGGGTCGAGTAGACCACGGTAGACCAGTCTGGCACAGAGTATCGTACAGCGGTCCGTATCCTGCTCGGGATGAAGAGCGACGAGGAGGACCGATTCAAGGACCGGGAGCCGGATACGGGGCGTGGACTCTTCCGGGAAGTGACCTACCTCCACGGCGACGAGGAAGAGGCACTGATCCGCTACGCGCGGAAAGAGCGATGCAGCAAGGCGGAGGTTATGCGGCGGGCTGTGCGCGCATTCCTGGGGATCGAGGACTAGCGCCTACAGCCGCGCTCGCACAAGAGCCGTCACTAGGCGGTCCTTGGTCCGCGACCGTTCCCACTCCTCGCGGAGACCGGCGGGCGTGATCATCGCCCCCTCTCTCAGTTCCCCGACCGCCGCGTCTAAGGACTCGATGGCGCCGAGCGCGATTCCGCTCAGCTCTAGCGCCATCGTCGGGGGCGCGCCCTCCGGGTTGTCTGACTCCGGGATCGCGTGTGCCAGCGCCCGGATCGTCTCCCGGATTCTCACCAGCTCCTCGGCGAGGGCGCACATGGCGGTCTGCGTAGGACCGGGATTCCACCTAGACATGGGGTTCCTCCCGCGAGGGATCGGGCGGCAGCGGGATGAGGACCAGCAGCCCGTCCAGCAGCTCGACGCGCACGCGCTGACCTTGCTCGAATCCTGCCCGCGCCAGCCATCGCCCACGGAGCCGGATCATCGGCACCCGCACCCCCCTCCCTTGGTAGTAGTCGGTAACGGCAATGAGCTTGTCTTTCATGGCAATTTGTGAGAGAGGAGAGGAAGCAGGGGCGCAGGTAGCGCTGCGCCCCCTCTCCCTTCCTGCCGGGCGCTTGCTCGCGCATCCGTCCGGGTCTCCCACCTCCTCTCCTGGTCGTGAGGATGGGGAGACTAGCGTAACGACGCATGTACGTCAAACCGACGTAACTACGCTCCGGCGCATGCCACGAAAGAGACCAGCGCCCAAAGAGCCCCAGGGGCCGCGCGGCGGCCTCACGACCGTCACGAAGTCGGGGATGGTGCGGAAGACGCTATGGCTGCACGAGGACGAATCGGAGGCGCTGCGGGAGCGGGCCTACAAGGAGCGCCGCTCAGAGTCAGACATCATGCGGGCGGCGCTGCGGGAGTATCTAGGAGTGGAGGACTAGAAGATGAGCTTCAAGGAAGACATAGCTCGGCTGCTCGACGTTGGGCTCGACGCGCGGAGGAGGCGCGACGAGGAGGCCCGGACCCTAGACGCGCTTTGGAGCCAGAAGAAAGCCGTCATCCGCGCCGTGTTCCACGAAGCCGTCGAGCCGCTGGCGAAGAAGATCGGGGGACAGACCGGGAGCAAGAACGGCGGCATCTATCTCAACGTCGAAAGCAAGCACAGCTTGTCTTTCGACTTGGACCGGGAGAAGCGGGAGGCCGTCTGTTCCTCGACCCTCCCGAACCTGGATGAGCGGTATTCCTTTGAGGCGCTGACGACGGAGGCGGTGGAGGCGAAGGTGCGAGACTTCGTTACCGCCGTTATGGGGATCTAGGCGTGCGCGTTCGCCCCGCCGCCCTCCCCTCGCGGTACTCGCGCTCCCGCTCCGCGACCTCTGACTTCGGAACGGCGATAATCCGCCGGGCAAACTCCGTGAACCTCTCGAACGGCGTCTGTCCCGGCGGCGGTCGCTCCGGCTCCTCGCGCTTGGCTTTCATCGTTTCTTCCTCCGCTTGCCGCGTCCTTCCGGTGCCTCACGTCGTCGCAAAGTCGCCGATCAGCTCGCGGTACATCAGGCGCTTGCCGATGATACCAGCGGCGGCTTGCAGGAAGCGCCAGCCGTCGGTCCCTCTCCGCTTGTTGAAGCGGAAGGCTTGCTCGTCGAGGTAGCGATGCAGGTGGAACGGCTCGACACTCACGTAGGTTCCCTTGATCCCGCGCTTGAGCAGGCTCCAGAAGTTCTCCAGGCCGTTGGTATGAATCTTCCCCTCGACGTAGCACTCGGCGTGGTCGATGACGCCATGCACGTAGTCAGACGCCAGCTCGCTGTAGGAGCGGAGGGAATCGGTAAACACTTCGGAGCCGGGCTCGACGTGCTGCCGCACTTCCGGCGCGAGAGTCTTCCGCTTGACGTTGGGGACGACGCGGGTACGGACGCGGCTGTGGCCGTCGTCGCCGTGCCGCTCAAGCAGCCCCATAACCGCAACCTTCCCCATCGGGCCGCGACCCTTGATCTTCCGAGCGCGCTTGCTCTTGTGCATGAAGCGGGCGCGACCCCCGATAAAGGTTTCATCCACTTCGACCTCGCCGCGCATCTTGTCGAAGCTGCCGGACTGCATCGCAAGGCGAATGCGGTGCGCCATGAACCAGCCGGTTTTCTGAGTCACGCCGAGCGCGCGGGCAATCTCGTAGCTGCTGATGCCGTTCTTGCAGTTCACGACCATCCAGAGCGCCGGCAGCCATTTGTCCAGACCAATCGGCGAGTCCTCGAAAATGGTCCCGATCTTGACCGAGAATTGCCGCTTGCAGCCGCGGCACTTCCACAGGCGGCGGGTGCTCAGAAAGGAATGCTCCGTCCCCTGGCAGCTCGGGCAAGTCACCCGCCCATCGGGCCACCTGAGGCCAGCGACGAAGGCGAGGCAAACGTCCGGGTCTGTGAAGTACCGGATGGCTCCTACCAGGGTCTCGGGGACGGCGCTCTGTCTGTCCATGCCCCGGACTCTAGCAGGGCTAGCCGGGTGTGTCAAGTATATTGTTGCCCATTGTATCGGCCGTTCCCGCGGATGTCTTCGGGAGGGCGGAAGCACGCACCCTGAAAATGGCGTAATTCTGCTTGTCGGGGTCGTTGATCCGCCTGACACAGAGATCAACCAGATAGGTTTTGCCAGCGACCAGCGCGTTCGAGCCCAGGCTCTGCTGCAAGCCCTCACCGATGGTCGTGTTCAAGTTTCCCCACATGCCGACCGCGCCGACATCCTGACACCCCATGGCGGCGCTCACGTCAGGAGTTTCGTAGGCCCTAGACCAGTTGGCTACCGCTCCGATGCTGGGCATCTTCCCAGCGACGAGTCCGTTCGTAAAGTTTCCGTTAGCAACCAGATTTCCCGGGCAAAAGGGCGGTGTGCCCTGTGCCAGGACGGCCGTCCAGCTCGCCGAGGCGAGCAACAGGACGGGGACGAGGAATGTTACGCGTGACCTGCTGAGGCTCATGTCCGTTCTCCTATGCCTGGCCGAGAGATTGCTGAGGCCAGGTGGAGGAAGAACGAACGAGAGGACCGAATCGCCTCAATTCGAACGGTTCTTGGCTCCGCTTAGCCGAGCCGGTTCTCCGTGAGGGCGAGCAGATCTGGAACCTCGGCACAGCGCGAGCGACGCTAGAATCGCTGCATGAAAGTCCTCACTGCCAAGCTCGTGAATGGACACCTGGACTTTCCCGACGGCGCGATTGGTGAAGGAGAGGTGGTGACCGTGCTGGTCTCGGAGTCGGAAGAGGAATTCGACCTCACACCAGAGGAACGTTCTCAGCTGACCGCTGCCCTGGCCCAAGCGGGACGCGGCGAAGGGAAAGACGGCTGGCAGCCGCTGGACGAGCTCCGGGACTAGTTCTTGCCGGAAGCCGGGCCCGCGACCTCGAGTTCCCGGGCGTCCGCCGGCTCCACCTTTCTCGCATCCATTACTACCTCTACTACTCGATAGCAGGAGACGCCATCGAGGTGCTCGGTCTCTGGCACACGAGCCGAGGCGGAGGGCCGCAGCTCTCTTGAGACTGAGAAGCGCCTCCTCGGACGTATCCTAGGGAGCGATGTCCTCCGAGTGCGACCGCTGGTGGACTGGTCGCCGGCGCAGGATGGCGGCGCCGCTCCTCTACAAGCTGGGCAAAGGGCTTCGCCCAGATGGTCGACAATCGGCTGACGATCCTGACCGAGCAGGCGCGGGAGGCGGAGTAGCGCAACGAATCGCGCGTGTGCCGCCCCTGTGCGAGGATGAGCGCATGGCGGCCGCCGTCGAAACGCGCGAGGACCTCCTGCAGCGCCTGGAGAGCACGGCTCCTGAGGTGCGTGCGCTCGGGGTGCGCAGGCTGGCGCTCTTCGGGTCGTTCGCCCGCGGCGAAGGACGCGCGGGGAGCGACGTGGATCTCCTCGTCGAGTTCACAGCGGGGCAGAAGACCTTCGACCACTTCGTCGCCCTCGCCTCCCTCCTGGAAGACGCCCTGCAGCGCAGCGTCGAGCTGATGACGCCCGAAGCCCTCAGCCCCTACATCGGACCGCGGATCCTGGCGGAGGCGAGGATGTCCTACCCGGGACGTGAGTACCTGCAACACATCCGCTAGGCGCACGCGGCCTGCGGCGCATTTTCCCCTCCTCGAACGATCCCGCCATCTCGGACGTATCCTGGAGGTGATGCCTTCGTCCGAGTACGACCCGCTGGTGGACTGGTCGCCGGCGCAGGATGGCGACGACCTCGAGGCGGTGCGCGACCGGTTCCGGGCGGCGAGCCGGCCCTACCTCTCCTCTCCCTGGCCTTGGATTGCTTGGGCGCTGGCGCTGCCGGCGGCGGCGCTGCTGACGCCGGCTGCTCTGCGCGCCAGCGGGCCGGCGGCGGTGCTGCTCGTCTGGTCGGCGGCGATCCTGGTCGCTGGGGCGGTGGAGGTGGCCGGGCATGTGCGGGCGCGGCGGCTGGGACGGGGCGGCACGCCGCTCGCGGGGTGGGCGCTGTCGGTCCAGGGGAACCTGTCGCTGGTGGCGCTGACGCTGTCGGTCCTGCTCGTCTGGCAGGACCTGGCCTGGGCGCTGCCGGCCCTCTGGCTCCTCCTCCTCGGCCACTCGCTCTGGCTCCTGGGCGGCCTCGCCTTCGAGCCGTTCCGCGTCTGCGGCCTGCTCTATCAGGCCGCCGGACTCCTCGCCCTCTGGCCGGCGCTACCGCCGCTCGCCGTCCTCGCCGCCGCCACCTTCGCCGGGAACCTCTGGATCGCCTGGTCGCTCTGGCGCGAGCGGCGGCGCGCGGGTTAGCCGCCGGCGCGCTCGACGCGGTTGCGGCCCCCACGCTTGGCGGCGTAGAGGGCGCGGTCGGCGGCTTCGACGAGCTCGGCCGGGGGGGCGCCGGGCTCGGGGACCGCGGCGGCGACGCCGGCGCTCACCGTCACGACACCGGCGGTCGCCGAGCCGTCATGCGGGATCGCCAGCGCCTCGATGCCGCGCCGCAGGGTCTCTGCGTAGGCGACGGCCTGCTCCTCGTCGCTCCCCGGCAGCACGACGACGAACTCCTCGCCGCCGTAGCGCGCCACGAAGTCGCCGGCGCGGTGGAGGCTGCCGGCCAGGGCGTGCGCCACCCGCACCAGGCAGTCGTCGCCGCGCTGGTGCCCTTGCGCGTCGTTGTAGCGCTTGAAGTGGTCGATGTCGACCATGGCGATGGCGAGCGGCAGCCCGGCGCGGGAGGCGCGCCGCCACTCGAGGTCGAGGACCTCCTCGAAGCGGCGGCGGTTGGCGATGCCGGTCAGGCCGTCGAGCGCCGAGAGCAGCTGCAGCCCGACGTTGGCCTCCTGGAGCCGCCGGTTGGCGTCCTCGAGCTCGCGGTTCATCGCCGCGATGTGGATCGCGCCGGCGAGCTGGTCGGCGAAGGTGCGGAAGACCAGGCGGTCCTCGGGCGAGAAGCGGTCGGGCGAGGAGCTCTCGAGATCGAGGACGCCGAGCAGCCGGTCGCGCAGCCGGATCGGCACCACGTACTCGGCGGCGATGTGCGGGAAGTCGGGCTGGTAGTCCGGGTCGTGGCGGACGTCGAGCACGAGCTGCTCCTCCCCGGTGCGCAGGCCGCGGCCGACGACCCCGGAGGTCAGCGGCCAGCGCTTGCCGCGCGCCACCGCGATCGGGCCGCTGGCGGCGATCGCCGCCAGCTCGTAATCCTTGCCGTCGCGCCCGAGCAGGACGATCGCCGCGATCTCCACGCGGAAGCGCTCGTGGACGTAGCGCACGATGCCGTCGAGGAGCGGCTCGAGCTCCCCCGCCTCGAGCGCGGCCTTGGAGACCTCGCTGACCATCTCGAGCAGCCGCACGCGGCGCTTGGCCTCCTGGTAGAGGCGCGCGCTGGTCAGCGCGCTCGACACCTGGTCGGCGACCGTCTCGAGCAGCGCGAGCTGCCCGCGGAAGGCCGCCGGGCGGGTGCTCTCGACGTTGAGGACGGCGACCACGCTGCCGGCCGCCTTGACCGGGACGCAGAGCTCCGAGACGACGCCGGGGGCGGTCTCGATGTAGTTGGTGGAGGAGCGCACGTCGTCGAGCAGGATCGACCGGCCGGTGGACGCCACCTCGCCGACCACGCCGGTGCCGAGCGCGCGGCTGTAGCCGACGTGGACGTCGGTCGGCCCGCCGGAGACCAGCGCCTCGCAGACGAAGCGGTCGCGCTCGCGATCGAGCGTGACGCAGGCCACGAACTCCCAGTCGAACTTCTGCGCCAGCGCCTCGACGATCGCCTGGAGCAGCGGCCGGAGCCCAACGTCCAGAGTCGCCAGGCGGGCGATCTCGTTGAGGACCTCGAGCTGCTTGGCCTGGCGCGCGCCCGCCGAGGTCAGCTCGCCGGGCGGCGGCGCGAAGGGGCGCGGAGTGGCGCGCGGCTCGCTCACCGGCGGCGCAGCGTGACCGACCGGCTCAGCACGTCGGCGAGGGAGCGGCGGCGCGCCAGGAGGAGCGGCAGCCCGAGCGTGGCGCAGGTCAGCAGGCCCCCCAGCCAGCGCAGGCCGGTCTGCTCGAAGGCGAGCGGCTGGCCGTCGGCGTTGACCGCCAGCAGGCCCGCCCAGGCCATCCCCAGCGTCTGCCCCCAGAAGGCCAGCGGCACGACCGAGTAAAGGAAGGAGAAGGTGAGGAGGAAGACGGCGAAGGCCGGCCAGTGCGCCGGCGCCAGGCGCGCGCCCAGTAGCAGCGCCCCGGCCGCCGCCGCCACGCCGACCGCGGCGTGCACCAGGAGGTCGGCTAGGCCGGCGAAGAGGCGGCTGCGGCGGTCGGCGGAGAGCGTCGCCGGCTCCGCCACGGCGTAGGCGCCCGTGCGCTCGCCGCCGCGCCCGCCGCGGGCCGGGACCGGCGCGGGCGGGCGCGGCTCCTCGGCGGCCGGCGTGAAGAGCGGCAGCGTCGGCGCCGGCGCCGGGTGCGGCCGCTCCTCGCGCGGCGCGCGCGGCGCCCGCTTGCCCTCCGCCGCCGCGGCCTCCGGGTCGAGCGGCAGGTCGAAAAGGGTCGGCTCGTCGTCTTCCGCCCAGCGGCGCGGCATCGTCTCGCCTCAGCCGCGGAAGGGGACGTGCTTGACGTAGATGCGGTAGAGCAGGTCCGGCGCGCGCTCCCGGTAGGCCCGCGCGAGCTCGAGGTGGCGGCGCGCCTCGCCGTCCCCGGGCGCGAGCTGCAGCGCCTCCTTGAAGTGGTCCTCCGCCTTCGCCACGTCCTGCCCCTGCAGCGCCTGCACGCCGAGGTTGTAGTAGGAGTCGACCAGGAGCCGGTTGACGGACGGGTCGCCCGGGTCCGCCTCGCGCCGGCGCCAGAGCTGCGGCACCACGAACTGCCAGTCCTGCTGCCGGAAGAGCGCGAGCTCCGACGCCAGCGGCTCGAGGCCGGCGCGCGCCTGGCGGAGGAGCCCGGCCTCGGGCGGCGCCAGCGGCTGGATGGCCGAGGCACTCTCCAGGGCGGCGATCGCCGCCAGGTAGTCGCGCCCGGCGAGCGCGGCGCGCCCGGCCCCGAGGCGCTCCTCGCGGCGGGCGGCCAGCTCGGGAGCGAGGACCGGCGCGGTCGGCGCCGCCGGCGCGGCTTCCGCCTCCCAGCGCCGGATCAGCTCCTGCGCCTCCCGGTAGCGGGGGTCCCCCGGCGGCAGGCGGCGGAGCTGCGCGATGGCAAACGGCGCCCGCCCCTCGCGGTGGAGCGCCGTGGCGCGCGCGATCGGGTCGGTCTCGGCGGCGGCCGGCTCCGCGGCCGAGTTGGGGAAGAAGCGGTCGCGGTTCTGGAAGAGGAACCAGGCGCCGGCGAGGACGAGCAGCGCCACCGCGCCGCCGACGAGCGCGAAGGTGCGCAGGCCGCGGGCCGGACGCGCCGGCTTGGCCGCCGCCGGCAGGGTGCGGCGCTCGCCGGAGACCGCCTCCCCCGGCTCGGGGGGGACCAGGATCTCTTCTTTGAGCTCGGCGGCGGCGGCCGCGCCGGCGGTCCCGTCCCGCAGCGGGCTCGCGAGCGCCGCCGACGACAGCGCGGCGGGGCGCGCCGCCGGCACCTTTCCCGCCTCGATCTGCTGCAGCAGCTCGCGCGCCGTCAGGTGCCCGGGCTGCATCTCGAGCACCTTTTCGAAGGCGGTGCGGGCGGCGGCGGTGTCGCCGGCGTCGAGGCGCGACAGGCCGTCATGGAAGACCTCCTCGACCTGCCGCTCCCCTTCGGCCTTGAGCTTACGCGCCTGCTCGATCCGCGACGCCGCCTCCTGGTGGTCGATGTCGATGAGGAAGATGCGCGACCAGGCGTCGATCGCGTTCTGGTAATCGCCGCGGTCGTAGGCCGCCTGCCCCTCGGCGAGGAGGTCGGCGATGCGCCGGTCGCTCTCCGACTCGCCGCCGACGACGGCCCGCCGCTCGAACTCGGCGGTGTCGCCCGAGAAGAGCGAGTCGGCGGCGAAGGGCACCGCCTGCGGTTTCGGCGGCGGCGGCGGCGCGGCCGGGCGTTCGGCGAGGTCGGCGAGCCCGGGGTGTGTCGGGTCGAGCGAGCGCGCCTTGGCGAGCAGGCGCTCGGCTTCGATCTCGTTGCCGTCCTCGCGGGCGGCGCGCGCGCCGGCCAGGAACTTGGCGACGTAGGGCTCGGCCTCGAGGCGCGACTGCGCCGTCTCGACCAGGGCGAAGAGCTCGGGGTCGTCCGCCACCGCCTCCCGCTCGCGCCCGGCGGCGGTCAGCAGATCGCCGAAGGCGCGCCGCTCGAGCAGCGCGGTGAGCTCGCCGCGGAGGGCGACGGTATGGCCCGCGGCCGGCGGGGCCGGCTGCGAACCGGCCGGCTGCGAAACAGCCGCCGGCGCCGGGAGGGAGATGGTCTCCTTGGGGTCGAAGTCGAGCGGCGGCAGCTCGGGGAGCTCGCCCAAGTCGAGGCCGCCCCAGAGGTCCTCCGCCGGCCCGGCCGCCGCCGCGGCCGGGGCGGGCGCCGCGTCGTCGAGCCCCAGCCGCAGGTCCTGGACGTGGACCGCGCCGCTCGCCTCCTGCAGCCGGTCCTGGAGCCGGCGCGCCGGCTCGAAGCGCGGGTCCATACGCAGGATGAAGTCGCAGCCGAGCAGCGCCTCCTGCCGGTTGCCGTCCTCGGCCAGATCGAGCGTCTGCTCGAACGTGCCCTGGATCCGGCGCTGGGTGTCGGCTGGGAGAGCGGGGTTCCCGCGGTACGCCATCGCCCTTGACTATACTTTGCCGCGCCTTGCCGTGGCTCGAGTGCGTGCCCAACGTAAGCGAGGGGCGGCGCCCCGAAACGGTCGCCGCGCTGGCCCGCGCGGCCGCCTCGCCGGCCGGCGTCGCTCTCCTCGACGTCTCCTCCGACCCCGACTACAACCGCACCGTCCTCACCCTGGCCGGCGAGCCCGGTCCGCTCCATGCGGCCCTCCTCGCGCTCTACGAGACGGCGCTCGCGGAGATCGACCTGACGCTCCAGCGCGGCGTCCACCCGCGGATCGGGGCGGTGGACGTCGTTCCCTTCGTGCCGCTGGCCGGCGCGGAGATGGCCGACGCGGTGGCCGCGGCCGTGCGCTTGGGCGAAGCGGTGGCGGCGCGCTTCGACCTGCCGGTCTACCTCTACGAGGAAGCGGCGCGGCGCCCCGAGCGGCGGCGTCTCCCCGACCTCCGCCGCGGCGGCTTCGAAGGGCTGCCGGCGCGCCTCGCCGACCCCGCCTGGGCCCCCGACTTCGGCCCGCCGCGGCCGCATCCGACGGCCGGCGGCACGATCGTCGGCGCGCGCCCCTTCCTGATCGCCTTCAACGTCGTCCTCGAGACCGACGACTCGGCCGTGGCGCGGCGGATCGCGGCGCGCGTGCGCGAGGGGGCGGAGGGGGGCTTGCCAGCGGTGCGGGCGATCGGCGTCTACCTAGAGAGCCGGCGGAAGGCGCAGGTGTCGATGAACCTCCTCGACTTCCGCCGCACGTCGCTGGCCGCGGCCCTGGCGCGCGTGCGGCAGGAGGCCGAAGCGTTGGGGACCGAGGTCGTCGGCAGCGAGATCGTCGGCCTGGTGCCAGAAGCCGCCCTCCACGGCGCCCTGCGCGAAGCCCTCGCCCTGGAGCGCTTCGACGGCGACTACGTCCTCGAGCGGCGGCTGGAGAGGGCGCTGGGCAAGTAGGCCCCTTCGCGCCTTATCCCGCGCTTCGCTTCCTCGGCTTCCGCTTGGCCCGCGGCGCCAGCATGGTGCCGCGGCAGCGCTGGGCGCCGCAGCGGCAGGCGTAGCGGCGCGCCCACGCCGCCTTCGCCCGCCCCGGGCGCTCCAGCTGGTAGTCGTAGGTCAGCTCTTCGCCCGGCGCGATCGCCCGCCGGGCGACGATGAAGACCCGGCCCTTCTCGACCACGGTCTCGCAGTTCGGCGCGCAGGAGTGGTTGAAGTAGCGCGCCTCGTTGCCGCCGACGCCGGCGTCGATGACCGTCTCCTCGTCCACCGTGAAGAGCAGGACGTGCGGGTGCTCGCTGGCGTCGTCGTCGTAGCGCTCCTCGGCCTCTGCGGCGGCGATCCGCTCGCCGACGTACTCGACGATGCGCGCTCCCTTGCGGATCGGCCGGACGGCCCAGGCGCCGAACCCCTGGATGGGCGACGGCCGGATCTCGAAGGCGGGCGCGGCCAAATCGGCTCAGCCGGCGGCGACGCGGGCCGAGAGACCCTCGGCCAGCCGGTGGGGCAGTCCCTCGAAGGCGCCCGAGGACATGGTGACGAGGACGTCGCCGGGCCGGGCCTCGGCGAGGGCACGGGAGAGGACCTCCTCGGCGTCGGCGCAGAGGGCGGCCGGCACGCCGTCGGCGGCGAGCGCCCGCGCCAGGGCGCCGAAGTCGAGGCGCTCCTCGGGGTCGAGCCGGCCGGCGTGGAAGGTGGGGGAGAAGAGCACCCGGTCGGCGCCGGCGAAGGCGGCGCGGTAGGCGTCGAAGAACATCCGCCGGCCGGCGGTCAGGCTGCGCGGCTCGAAGAGCGCCACGAGCCGGCGCCGCGGGTAGCGCTGGCGGAGCGCTTCGAGCGTCGCCGCCACCGCCGTCGGGTGGTGCGCGAAGTCGTCCACCACCGTCACCCCCTCGGCCGAGGCCAGCTCGTCGAGCCGGCGGCGGACGCCGTGGAAGCGCCCGAGGGCCGCCGCCACCTCCCGCGCCGGCAGGCCGTCGCGCCGCGCCGCCGCCCAGACGGCGAGGGCGTTGGCGACGTTGTGGGCGCCGGCCACCGGGAGGACGACCTCGACCGGCCCGGCCTCCGGATCGTCGATGCGGAAACGGCTCCCCTCCGGCGTCGCGGCTACCGGCCCGGCCGGGCGCACGTCGTTCTCGCCGCCCAGGCCATAGAACACCACCGGGCACGGTGCCGCCGCGGCCAGCTCGCGCACCGCCGGGTCGTCGCCGCAGGCGACCAGCGCCCCGCTCGGCGGCAGCAGCCGCAGCAGCTCCGCGAAGGCGGCGCGCAGCGCCTCGGGAGTGGCGTAGAGGTCGGCGTGGTCGTACTCGACGCTGGTCAGGATCAGCGTCTCCGGCTGGTAGTGCAGGAACTTGGGGCCGCGGTCGAAGTAGGCGGCGTTGTACTCGTCCCCCTCGACGACGAAGCGGTCGCCGCTGCCGCCGGCGAAGCTCGCCGGCAGGTCCTGCGGCGCGCCGCCGATCAGATACCCGGGGTCGCGGCCGCAGGCGGTCCACACCCAGGCGGCGAGGGCGGTCGTGGTCGTCTTGCCGTGCGTGCCGGCCACGACCAGCGGCCGGCGGCCGGCGAGGAAGAAGCGCGCCAGCGCCTGCGGCATCGACAGCAGCGGCAGCCCCCGCCGCTCGGCCTCGACCGCCTCCGGGTTGTCGCGCCGGATGGCGTTGCCCACGACCACGAGGTCGGGCGGCGGCTCGAGGTGCGCCGGGTCGTAGCCGGCGTGCGGGCGGACGCCGCAGCGCTCGAGGAGCGTCGACATCGGCGGATAGAGCGGCCCGTCCACGCCGCGCACCCGATGGCCCTGCTCCTGGAGCAGGCAGGCGAGTGGCGCCATCCCCGTCCCGCCGACGGCGAGACAGTAGATGTCGAGCGGGTGGGGTTTCACGGCGCGTCTTCTGGAATGCAGGCGGCGAGTGTAGCATTGGGCCGAGGAGCTTCCCGCATGAGACGCAACGAGAAAGCAGTCGTCACGTGGTGCGCCGCCGCCCTGCTGGCGCTGGCCGCCGCCGCCTTCGCCGCCACCGGCCCCATCGCCGTGGCCGTCGAGCCGATCAAGGACGTGGGCGCCGTCGAGAAGGGGAAGAAGGTCGTCCACGACTTCGTGATCCGCAACGACGGCGACGAGCCCTTGCAGATCACCGACGTGCAGGCCGCCTGCGGCTGCACCGCCACGAGCTACGACCGCACGATCGCGCCGGGCGCCACCGGTGTGGTGCGGGCGGAGCTCGACAGCACCACCTTCTCGGGCGGCATCGCCAAGAGCGTCACCGCCTACACCAACGACCCCGCGACGCCGAAGATCGAGCTGACGATCAAGGCCACGGTCGAGCCGCTGCTCGCCGTCCGCCCCGGCTACGCCCGCTTCGTCAAGCGGGAGACGCAGGGGCCGGCCAAGGTGGAGCAGATCGTCTGGTCGCCGCGCGGGGAGGCGTTCGAGATCACCAAGGTCGAGAGCCCCTACCCCTTCCTCAAGGTGACCTACCGCCCGGCCACCGACGCCGACCGCCAAGAGGTCAACGCGCCGAGCGGCGGCTACGTCGTCGAGCTCGCGCTCGACTACGCCAGCGCGCCGGCCGGGGCGCTCGCCAACAACGTGACGATCCACACCAGCCACCCGAAGCAGAAGGTGGTGGAGATCCCGGTCTCCGGCTTCGTGCAGCCGGCGGTGGCGGTGACGCCGCCGGTGATGGACTTCGGCGACGTCCGGATCGACGGCCCGGTGCGGGCGAGCGTCCACGTGCGCGGCAACATCCAGGGGCAGGAGTTCGCGCTCACCCGGGTCGAGGACGACCTCGCCGGCCTCGAGGCGAGCATCGAGCCGTCGGGTGCTGCGGGGACGCGGGAGTTCGACGTCCGCCTGCTGCTCGGCCCGGCCATGCCCAAGGGCATCTTCAACGGCACCCTGAAGCTCTACACCAACCACCCGCTCAGCCCGGTGGTGGAGGTGCCGGTCAAGGGACGGGTCCTGTAGCCGGCTGGGAGCCCGTCGATCTTCTTCCCGGCGCCTGGGTGGCGGGCGCCGGTCTCCTCCTCGCCCTCGCGCTCCGCCGCTGGTACGACCGCGTGCCGGCGGCGGCGTGGGGCGCCTTCGCCGTCGTCCTCGCCATCCTCTTCGGGCCGGCGCTCGTCGGCGGCAAGCTCCTCCTGCCGCTCGACAACCTCCGCGGCCACGTGCCGTTCCAGCACCTCGAGCCCACCGACCCCCACGGCAACCCCCTCCAGGGCGACCTGATCACCCTCGTCACCCCGTCGCTCGCCGAGGTGCGGCGGGCGTACGGCGCGGGGCGATGGCCGCTCTGGAACGCGCGGGTCGGCGCCGGCATGCCGCTCCTCGCCGACCCGCAGGCCCAGGCCCTCCAGCCGCTCACCCTCCTCGCCACGCCGCTGCCGCTGCTGCGCGCCGCGGCGGCGACGGCGGCGCTGCGCGTGCTCCTGGCGCTGGTCTTCACCTACTTGCTGCTGCGACGGCAAGAGATCCGGGACGGCGCGGCGCTCGCCGGCGCCTTCGCCTACGGACTGGGCGGCTTCCTCCTCCTCTGGGCCGGGTGGCCGCTGGCCAACGCCGCCGCCTGGCTGCCGGCCGCGCTCTACGGGCTCGTGCGCGTGGCGCGCGAGGGCCGGCGGCGCGACCACCTGCTCCTCGGCATCGCGCTCTGGGCGCTCCTCCTCGCCGGCCACCCGGAAGCCATCGCCTACGCCCTCGCCCTCGTCGCGGCCTTCGCCGCCAGCCTGGCGCTCGAGCGGCCGCGCGGCCACCGCCGCGCCTTCCTCGGCCGCGCCGGGCTCGCTTTCCTCCTGGCCGCCGCCGCCGCGGCGCCGGCGCTGCTGCCCGCGGCCGACTACCTGCCGCAGACCCTGCGCGCCGCGCGCCTCGCCGAAGGCAGCCTGGCGCCGCCGGCCGCCGGACCGGGCGCGCCGGAGCGGTGGGTGCCGCTCATCGCCCCGAACGCCTTCGGCAACAGCCGCTTCGCCCACTACTGGGGGCTCTCGAACACCAACGAGGACGCCGCCGGCTTCGCCGGCACCGCGACCCTCCTCCTCGCCCTCCTCGCCCTCGCCGGCAAGCCGCGCCTGCCGCAGGAGCGCGTCGTGCTCGGCGTCGGGCTCCTAGCCCTCCTCTGGGTCGTCCTCGGCGTCCCACTCGAAACCCGGCGCCCGCTCCTCCTCGTCAACTTCGCCCTCGCCTACCTGGCCGCCTGCACCCTGGAGCGCTGGACCCGCGACAAACGGCGAATCGCTCCCCTACTCCTCGCCGCCGCGGCCGTGGCCGCCGTCCTCGTCTGGGCCACCGTCACCTTCGTCCACCCCGAGAACCCCGAGACCTTAGCCGTCCTCCGCTGGGGCTGGCTCCACTGGCAGCTGCGCTTCCTCGTGCTCGCGGTGCTGCTCTTCCTCCTCGGCCGCAACCGCCGCTGGGCCCCGCCGGCGGCCGCCGCCTTGGTCGCCGCCGAGCTCCTCCTCCTCCACCTCCCCGCCCACCCCCCCATGCCCAAGCGCCTCGCCCTCCCCAAGACCGAAGCCATCCGCTTCCTCCAGCGCAACCTAGGCAACGACCGCATGGCCGCCCTAGGCCGAGACTTCCCCCCCAACCTCGCCACTCTTTACGACCTAACCGACGCCCGCCTCTACAACCCCCTAGCCCCAAGCGCCTACGCCGCCCTAACCGCCCCCATCCGCGAGCGCTGGAACGGCGAAGTCCCCGAGTGGGCCCACCCCGAGCACCCCCTCTACGCCACTCTGCGCATCCGCTGGCTCCTAACCCCCCCCAACGCCCAGCTCCCCGCCCCCTGGACCCAAGCCTTCCGTGACGAATCCGCCGCCGTCTGGCGTAACCTCACCCCCTTCCCCAAGGTCCGCCAACTCGACCTCCCCTACCGTCCCCGAGCCTTCACAGCCGGCATGGCCCTAGCCGCACTAGGCCTTGCCTTCGCTACCGCGTTCCTAGTTTCTCCGCCGAACAAGTAGCCGGTGCCAGGGGGCGGGAGGGGCTGCTCCGTCCGGGGAGCTCTCGGCAAGCGCCGGCAACCCCGCCGCAGTCCCCAGCCGACCCCGCGCGCAGCCGAGCGCAGGCGCGCGCCACCCCGCCGCAGTCTTCCAAGCGCGCGCCGGTCCCCGGACGGAGCAGCCCCTCCCGCCCCCTCACCTCAAGCCCCGCATACAATCTGTATATGGCAGAAACCCGCAAGCTAACCGTGCGCTGCCCAGAGTGCAGCTCCGACCTAGTCATAGACGCCGCCACCGGCGAGGTCCTCTCGCACCGCCCCCCCAAGCGCCAGCCAGCAGGCGGCAAAGACTTCGACGCCCTAATGCGCGGCCTCGACGAAGACCGCGAGAAAGCGGAAGACGTCTTCGCCCGCGAAGTCGCAGCCTTCAAAGACCGCGACCGCCTGTTAGAAGAGAAATTCCGCGAAGCCATGAAGCGGGCCGAAGAAGAGCCCGACACCGGCCCCCCCGTCCGCCCGTTCGATCTGGATTAAAACGCCCGGCACGTAGGCCGGGCGCTACGGGATCAGACCTCGAGCTCCCTCCGCGCCGCCCGCACCAGCAGCGCGCACAGCACCAGGAACGCCGCCACCGCGATCAGATCCCCCCACCCGGCGAGCGACTCCCAGTTCGGCGCTCCGCCCTCCGCCCGCCCGAAGAGCCCGTTGATCCAGCCGTGAATCCTGCTCAGCACCGTCGTCTCCGACTCCGCCCCGCCCACCCGCCACCCCTGGAGCCCGGCGATCAGCACCCCGGTCAGCGCGCCCCCCGCCACCAGCCCGGTTGCGTAGAGCATCCCCGAGGAGAGCTCCGACTCGCCCTCCTCCCCCTTGCGCCGCTCGACCAGGCCGCGCAGCATGCCGCCGATGTAGATCGGCAGCGTCGTGCCGAGCGGCAGGTAGAGCCCGACCGCGAACGACAGCGACTTCACCCCGCAGAGCTCCACCACCACCGAGATCGCCATGCCCACGAAGATCAGGCCCCACGGGAGGTCCCGCGCCAGGATGCCCTGGATGATCGTCGCCATGAGCGTCGCCTGCGGCGCCGGGAAGCGGGCCGAGCCGATGGCGTGTCCCTCGACCAGCGGGTTGGCGACGACCGCGTTGTCGATGATGCGCAGGGTGAAGCCGATGGCGAAGACCGAGGCCAGGACGCCGATGATCAGGCCGAGCTGCTGCCAGATCGGGGTCGCCCCTACCAGATACCCGGTCTTCAGGTCCTGGCTGGTGTTGCCGGCGTTCGCCGCCGCGATGCAGACGATGCCGCCGACGCAGAGCGCCAGCGCCTGGTGCGCCTCGCCGGTCCAACCGAGGGCGACGAAGATGAGGCAGGTCGCCATCAGCGTCGCGATCGTCATCCCCGAGATGGGGTTCGACGACGAGCCGATGATGCCGACGATGCGCGACGAGACGGTGACGAAGAAGAAGCCGAAGACGACGACCAGCAGCCCCATCAGGACGCGGCCGAGGGCGCCGGTCCGCGGCAGCTGCGGCAGGAGGGCGACGACCACGACGAGGAGCAGCGAGCCCAGGATGACGAAGGTGATCGGGATGTCGCGCTCGGTGCGGACCGGGCGGGCGCCGGTCTTCAGGTCGCGCAGGCTGGAGAAGCTCTCGCGGAAGGCGGCGACGATCGTCGGCAACGTCTTGATCAGCGTGATCAGGCCCGCCGCCGCCACCGCGCCGGCGCCGATGTAGCGCACGTAGAAGTGGCGGATGGCGCCGAAGTCGAGGGTCGAAATCGGCGCCTCGCCCGGCCGCAGCACCCCGGGGATCTGGTCGCCGAAGATCGTGATGAGCGGGATCAGCACCAGGTAGGAGAGGACGCCGCCCGCCACCAGCACGCCGGCGATCCGCGGGCCGATGATGTAGCCGACGCCGAGGTACTCCGGCGTCACCCCGCACTCGACCGTGGCGCGCGGGTACGCCGAGTCGCGCGGCGCCGACCAGACCGGGTTCTCCTTCCACAGCCCGAGGATCGACATCAGGAACCGGTAGGCGAAGGCGATGCCGAGGCCCTGGAAGACCATGCGCGCGAGGTTGCCGCCGCGCTCGCCGGCGATCAGCACGTCCGCCGCTGCCGTCCCTTCCGGGTAGGGCAGCACGCCGTGCTCCTGGACGATCAGCGCCCGCCGCAGCGGCACCATGAAGAGCACGCCCAGCGTGCCGCCGACCAGGGAGAGCGTGAAGATGTTGGCCCACGTGAAGTAGCGCACGCCGCCCGAGAGGAAGATCAGCGCCGGGATGGTGAAGGCGACGCCGGCGGCGATCGACTCCCCCGCCGAGCCGATCGTCTGCACGATGTTGTTCTCGAGGATCGTCGAGCCGAAGCGGCGGAACACCGCGATGGTCAGCACCGCGATGGGGATCGAGGCGGTGACCGTCAGCCCGGCGGTGAGCGCCAGGTAGACCGTGGCGGCGCCGAAGATGATGCCGAAGAGGGCGCCGAGGATGATGGCGCGGAGCGTGAACTCGGGGGGCGACTGCGAGGCGGGGACGAAGGGCTCGAACTTCCGCGTCTGCGGCTCGGCGGCCATGGCTCCTCCCGAATTGAGAGCGCATCCTATCCGGGGCCGTTCTGGGCTACAATGCCCCCCGGCCTGTGGCTTGTTTCCACTCCCGCCGCCCGGGCCCCGAAGCGAAATCCCGCTGAACGAGACAGAAAGGAACATCAACGTGAGCCCATGGTGGTTGCGCCCCACGGCCGAGGGCGCCGCAGACGACGAGCGCGACGAGGTCCGTCGCGACGAACGACCCGAGGAGATCGAACCGGCCCAGCCGGCGCCGACGATCCCCGATCCCCCCTCGCCCCCCTTCTACGCCCCCCTCCCCGAACCTTCCGCCGAGCCCTACCGCGCCGCCGCGCTGCCGCGCCCCGTCGAGGAGCCCGAAGAGCGCGACGAGCACGAGGAGCACGAGGACGAGGAGGAGGAGGAGGACGGCGAGGAAGAGGAAGAGGGAGAGGAAGGCGAAGAGGAGGACGAAGCGGAAGGCGAAGCCGGAGCGGAGGGCGAAGCGGTCCGCGTCCGCCGCCGCTCGCGCTCGCGGCGCGGCGGCCGCGGCCGGCGCAAGGGCGGCCGGCCCGCCGCCGCGGCCGCGCCGTCCGCCGCCGGCGCCGCCGTCGAGGAGGACGACGAGGAGGAGCATCCCCGCCGCGAGGAGCCCGTCGCCTTCCTGCGCCGCGAGGACGCCCCGCGCGAGCGCGAGATCATCTACGCGATGCCGGAGCGCGCTCGCTCGCAGGACGAGCGCAAGATCGCGCTTTTCTGCGACTTCGAGAACATCGCCCTCGGCGTCCGCGACTCCGACACCGGCAAGTTCGACATCCTCCTGGTCCTCGAGCGCCTGCTCGAGAAGGGCAAGATCATCGTCAAGAAGGCCTACGCCGACTGGGAGCGCTACAGCGACTACAAGCGCCCCTTCCACGAGGCCGCGATCGAGCTCATCGACATCCCGCAGAAGTTCTACTCGGGCAAGAACAGCGCCGACATCAAGATGGTGGTCGACGCCATGGACCTCTCCTACTCCAAGGAGCACCTCGACACTTTCGTCATCCTGTCGGGCGACAGCGACTTCTCGCCGCTGGTCTCGAAGCTCAAGGAGAACAACAAGTACGTCATCGGCATCGGGGTCAAGAACTCGTCGTCGAACCTCCTGGTCGACAACTGCGACGAGTTCATCTACTACGAGGACGTCTGGCGCGACGCCAAGCGCGGCCCCAAGCTCGACGGCCTCAACAAGAAGACCGCCGAGGCCTTCAGCCTGATGGTCGAGTCGATCCAGGCCCTGCTGCGCGAGAACAAGGACGTGCTCTGGGGCTCGATGATCAAGCAGACCATGCAGCGCAAGAAGCCCTCCTTCAACGAGGGCTACTACGGCTACTCGACCTTCTCCGAGCTCCTCGAAGACGCCGAGCGGAAGAACATCATCAAGCTCAAGAAGGACCAGCGGTCGGGGACGTACATCGTCACCGGGTTCGCGAAGCGCTGATCGACCCCGGCGACCCGGAAGTGGTGGTCGTGTCGGCGGCCTCCGGCCCCTACTCGGCCTAACCGCGCCGGGCAGGCGGACGGCCGCATCTTTCGCCGCGCCGGCCGCGGGCGCTGGGAGCGCGTCCTCGCGGGCTGGCCCGAGCCGCCCACCACGATCGCGCCGCGGCTCGCCGCCGGCACGGCGCCGGGAGAGCTGTGGGCCGCCGACGAGCGCGGCGTCCACCGCTCGGGCGACGGCGGCCGCTCGTGGGACCAGGCGGTCGCTTCGCTCCGCGGCCGCCGTCGCTCGCCGCGCTGGCGCTCCTCGCCGCCGGCGCCTGCGGTAAGAGGGTGACCTTCACTGCGGCGAAGACGCCGAAGAGCACTTCTGGCGGACCCCGGACCGCCTGGCGGAACGATCGCTACACTGGCTGGCCCAATATGCCTTCCATCGTGTCGTACTCGTCGCCGTCGACGCTCGAATACAAATCCTCCCAGGTCGCCGCAGCGACCAACTGGTAGAGTTCCGCTTGGTCGTAGCCCTTGGCCGCCTCCAGTACCCGGATGATCCCAATCTCATCGGAGTCGACGGTCCAGCCGTCCAGCAACGACCTCACCTGCCGGCGTTTGACATCGAACGAGGCATGAGCGAGCCACCCCTGCGAGAAGAGTTGGCCGATGAGATCCCGGGCCTTGTCGTCGTCGTCCGTGCCGAGCAAGTCCGGCAGCGTGATGCCGCTTACCACGTCCGGCAGGTTCGTGATCGCGGTCGTCAAATCGGCAAAGGTGTTACCGACCCCACCGAGTGCCGAGACAATGGCCCCGACGGCCGTTGGGGCCGGCAACGTCGGCGAAAAGTTGTCCAGCGCCGCCTTGAGCGCGCTCATGAACCGGTTCACCGTCGTCTTGGCCGCATTGTCGCCGATCAGTTCGACGGCCTTGGCCGCGGCGGCGAACTCCTTTTCCAACCGCTGGAGCGTGTCTCGGCAGGCGACTCGCAGCGCTAGAGTTTTTGTCGGGTCGGGATCGACCGTATCCCTGATCACGTCGTAGAGCGGCGTATAGAACAGCCTCGCAAGGTCGCCACAGATACGGGTCGTATAGTTCACCTCGTGCATCAGGGCGACGAGTTCGCCGGCGCGGTGAGGGGCCGCCTCGATGGTCTGCGCGACGACGATGGGGAGGATGCGCGCCGCTGCCACCATGTTCGTCCGCTCGCGCATCGTGGCGCTGGTGACCCGCTTCAGGAGTTCGACCTTTTGGCTGAGCAACAGGTCGATTTCGTCCTCCTGGAACTCGACGGGCCACTCCAGCAGTTGCACGAAGCAGTCGCCGAGGTTCGGGCTGGCGTTGTAGTCGAGCAAAACCAGGTAACGCCGGACGAACTGGTACACGACGTAGTCGCGCTGGTCGAGGACCTGGGCCAGTTGAAAGGCAACGTTATCGACGTGGCCCTCCGGTAGCTCGTCGTCGAGTCCCTCCCACCCGTCCATCACCCCGACCAGGCGGATGAGTTCGTAACTGTTGTCGGACTGCGACATGATGTCACGGATCTCGTCCTCGTCGTCGTCGTCTGTGGAGCCGTCCGCGAGGTCGTAGACTCTCTTCGACTTCGCCTTCGTGACGTTCGCGCGGAGGCTCAGACTGGGGGGGTCGAAATCGACGTTATCGGAGCTAAAGAACCCGCGGAGGGTGGTGTTCCCGCTGGCGGCCACGTGCTTTTTGACGAACTCCATACCACGGCCCCCTTCCGCCGACGGCGTCTACTGGAGCGAGATCAGGATCGGAATTAGTCCGCGGCCCGCGCGGAGGGGGGCCATCGCCTTGCCGATCACGCTGCCGAAGGCGCGTATCGGGTCGGCCCCCTTCATCGCATAGCCGGGGGTGGCCGAACTCGTTAGCAGGTCGCCGACCTCGACTGCCCCGTAGCCCGCGTCGACCTTGCAGAAGACCTTGCCGACCAGCGCGACGGGCCGGCGGCGGCCGGACGGCGGCCCGTGCCGGTCCATGACGATGCTGGGGCGGAACGTGCCGGCCCCGGCGACGACGCCGACGACCTTTTTCTCGTAAGGTTCGGCGCACGGCACGAGTTCGCCGGTCGCGCACAGCGCCATCACCGTGCCGGGGTCGGCGTCCGCTTCGGCGTGGATCGTAAAGTCCTCGGCGCAGTCTGCGCCGGGGAAGGAGAGGTCGCCGGTAACGATGACATCGCCTTTGAAGAACCCCGCGACCTTGCCGGTGACATGTTCGGCGTAGAGGGCGGCCGCGGTGCTGACCGGGTTGAGTTGGAAGCACGCGACGGCGGCGGTCGTCGCCGACTTGGTCTCGGCGCGCAACCCTTCGTTGACCTCGCTGTGGAAGAAGCCGCCCACGCCGCCCGGGCCGGCGGCGGTGTTTGTCCCGACAACGCCTGGCCCAGTGCCTTTGTGCTCACCGTAGACGCCGGCCCCAGTGCTGGCGGCGTTAAGCTGCACGCCGGCGACGGCCGCCTTGTCCGGCGAGTTCGAATCGCCGAAGACCGCTTCCTGGTTTTCGCTGTGGAACTGCCCGGCCCGGCCGTCCCCGCTTTTGCCGGAAACGCCGGGGCCTTTGCCGGAGACCGCTTCGACGCCTGGGCCGCCGCCAGAGGACGCGAAAATGGCCGACTCGTCGGATTCGGTCTTGCTCGTGAATTTCGGCATACAAAAGCCCCCTTCCGATGGATGGCCCGTGAGTTGCCGGCCCGCTGCTCAACCCAGCCGCAGCGGATCGAGCGTCGGCGGGTTAGGCAGTACGGACGTGGCACAGGTGGCGAAGCCGTCGAATTTGACACGCGCCCAAACGGCATTACGTTGTTCGGGCAGGTTAGCCGACTTAATGCAGAACCACAGGGTCGTGAGTCCCTGTGACGTCGGGTCTTGCTCGCCCTCGCTCAGCGGCGAGAGGACCAACAGATCGCCGGCCTCGCCTTCGCATGGGACCGTCTTCGACCTGAACTGGGGCTTGATGTTGATCTGGTCGCCTTTAGCCACGATTTATCCCTCGTTCGGATCTGATCTCGGGAATAAGGGAACACATGACAGAGATCCACGGACAACACCCAGTGACGCCCAACCCCTTTTATTTTAGCATCATACCAGGGGCGAAAGGCGCCACCAAGAGTGGGCTGCTCGAGGCCGGCTATCGTGGCGAAGAGCCGGACGGGCCGGGCTGGGGTGCTCCGCAGCGACGACGGCGGCGCCTCCTGGCGGAGGTCCGGGCTCGACGGGCAGCCCGCCGAGCGGTCGCCGTAGGGGGATCGCTCGCCGAGCGCAGGTGCGTCGAAGCCGAGTCGCATCGCCGCCCGGCGCTGTGGTTCATCGAGGGTGTAGACCGAGAGCTCCTGGGTGTCAGGCGCCAGCCAGAGGGCATGAGCGAGGTGCCAGGCGTCCGCGCCACGGAGGTGGCCGCCTTCGAGCACGCGCGCGATCTCCGCTGAAAGCGGGCGATCCGGCAGCAGCCAGATGATGCCGGCCAGGAATCTCTCCAAGTCCAGCTCGGCAGCCACACGCCGTAACGCGGCGGCGACCTCGGCCTCCAGCAGCGGGCACGCCACCAATTCCTCGCAGCTCGCCAGGCTGTCGATGACATCCTTCCAGCCGGGCTCCTGAAAGGCGACGGCGACGTAGCAGGAGCTGTCGACGAGCGCCTTCAATCGCGGGTTTCCAGGAAGCGCTTCAGCGCACCCGGCCGCTTCACGATCGGTCGAAGACCCAGCTTGCGCGCCCCGGGACTAGCTGGAACCAGCCGCCCCGCCCGCTCGAGACGCTCCCACCTCTCGTCGAGGCTCTCGTCCGCGTGTGGATAGGGGCTCACTTCAGCAATCGGCTCGCCGCGAAGAGAGATCACCACCCGCTCTCCAGAGCGGACGCGGCGCAGCACCTCGCCGAAGCGCGCCTTCGCCTCCTGTGTAGAGTAGATCTTGGCCATCGTCGTCCTCAGCCTAACGCAGGTCCCGAGGCCCAACCTCGGCACCGTAGGTATAGACGGAAAACGAGGCCAGATCTTGCGCCGAGCGCCCTCCTGGCGGTCAAGCCGGATCTTCATTCCGCGGTGCGCAGCCCCAACCACGTCCGCTCCGTGATCTCCAGCTCTTCCCGATCGCTGTGCAGCACGTAGAGCTCGCGCTCCGGCACCTTCCGGTGGAGCCTCAAGTAAGCGCGCACCGCCGTCTCGCCGTCGGCGAACGCGTCCACCACGGCCAGCTCGTCGAGCTCCCGCCTCCCCTGCTCCGAGCGAGCCTGCACGGCCTCGACGACGACCCACTGGTGCGGATGGTGACGGCGGACTTCCTGCCAGGTCATCGCAGAGCTCCTTCTGTGCTCGTTCGTCGAGCACCAGAGGTATTAGCCTAGCTCCGAGCTGCAAAGAACGAGGCCTCGAATTCCGTCTTCCTCCTCCGAGGAGGACGGATCGCGTGAACCGAAGGTTTCTCCTGGAGCGGCTGCGCAGAGGACACCTCGAGAACGTCGGCTTCGGGGATTTCTGTCGGCTGGTTGAGGCGTTCGGGTTTCGCTTGCAGCGGATGGAGGGCAGCCACCGCGCCTACGAGCATCCGCGAGTGCCGCGCTTTCTCAACCTGCAGCCCCGGAGGGGGGAGGCGAAGGGATACCAGGTGCGGCAGTTCCTGAGCCTGATCGAGGAGTACAATTTGAGGATGGAGGACGAGCGGTGAAGGACTACCACATCAACGTGTTCTGGAGCGACGAGGACGACTGCTACGTCGCCGACGTCCCGGATCTCTTCGCATGCTCCGCCTTCGGCGATACAGCGGAAGAGGCGGTCCGTGAAGTCCAGGTCGCCAAACACAACTGGCTGGAGGCGGCCCGGGAGACGGGCAAGCCCATCCCCGAAGCGCGCTACCGGCCGGCCCCGCACCCACCGCTCAGGAGCCAGCCCATCGGCTGATGAAGGACCACCACCTCAACGTCTTCTAGCAGGCTGCTGAAAAACCCCGGTTCGCGCTACCCTTGCAGGCCATGCGAGGGAAAGCGCGCGAGCAGAGGACGTTGTTGATGGTGAGGTCGTTGGAGGAGCGGATTCCGGCGGCGCATCCGATCCGGCGGATCAAGGGGCTGGCCGACCGGGCTCTCGGGCAGTTGAGTGAGGTGTTTGCGGTGATGTACGCCGAGACGGGGCGGCCGTCGGTGCCGCCGGAGCGGCTGCTCAAGGCGCAGCTGCTGATCGCGCTGTTTTCGGTGCGGAGCGACCGGCAGTTTTGCGAGCAGCTCGAGTACAACCTGCTGTTTCGCTGGTTTTTGGATCTGGAGCTCGACGAGCCGTCGTTTGACGCGAGCACGTTTTCACGCAACCGGGAGCGGCTGATCCGGCACGAGGTGGCCGAGCGGTTTTTGGCGGCGATCGTGGCTGAGGCGAGCGTGCAGCGGCTGCTGTCGAGCGAGCACTTCTCGGTGGATGGGACGCTGATCGAGGCCTGGGCGTCGATGAAGAGCTTCCGGCCCAAGGACGGGCCACCGGGCGGAGACGCCAACGGCTGGAGCGATTTCACGGGGACGAAGCGGAGCAACGAGACGCACGCCTCGACGACCGACCCGGAAGCGCGCCTGGCCCGCAAGGGGGATGGGCACGAGGCGAAGCTCTCGTTTTCCGGCCACGCTCTGATGGAGAACCGCAACGGATTGTTGGTGGACTTCGTGGTGGCCCAGGCCGATGGGTTCGCCGAGCGTCGCGAAGCTCTGGGTCTGCTCGCGCGGCTCGAAGGCTCGCGGCGCAAGACGGTGGGCGCCGATAAGAGCTACGACACCAAGGGCTTCGTGGCTGCCTGCCGAGAGCTCGGCGTCACCCCCCACGTCACCCAGAATGCCCACCGGCGCAGGCGCTCGGCAATCGACCGGCGAACAACGCGCCGTCCCGGCTACCGGATCAGTCAGGTCGTACGGCGGCGAATCGAGACGATCTTCGGCTGGCTCAAGACCTGCGCAGGGCTGCACCGGACCAGGGTCCGAGGCGTGGCGAGGACGCAGCTGGCCGCCCGCCTCGCCGCCGCAGCGTACAACCTGCTCCGATTAAGTCGCCTGCTCGTGCCGGCATAGCCCAAAAAGGTCCTGCCCAGCAAAACCAGCGGCGCTCAAACGCGCCCACAAGGCGCCTGTTGCCCTCCCCTTCCACCCGCGCACGCGACATCGCCCGCTCCCAGATCGCTGTCAGCCTCGCACCCGCCGTTGAAGGCCGTTTCTCAGCGGCCTGCTAGAGAAGCGCCGGTCGGCTAGCGCGCGCCAAGCCACGGCGGACAGCCTGGGAGGAATTGGCTAAGATCTCGGCGACTGGAGCTATCACGCGCCGCGAAGAGGTTTTGACCGCTCTCTCTCAGCACCGCTCCCGGCTCGCGGAGCTCGGCGTCAAGTCCCTTCGCCTCTTCGGTTCGGTCGCCCGCAACGAAGCATCCACGGCGAGTGACGTCGACCTGCTCGTCGCGTTCGATCACATTCCGAGTTATCCAGAGTTCATGCGGCTGAAGAGAAGGGCTGGTGGATGCACTTGGAGGTGCCAGATCAAGGGCCGACGTGGCACTGGGACTGCGGGGCGCTGCGGAGGAGCAGGATGCTCACGATGGCAGGACCTTCTCGCGCCAACCTCAAGACAGCTGATGCTCCGACCACCCAAGCGGGTGGCGCTGGCGGAAATTCGTAGCAGCCGCAGGCCGAGCCCAAGGTCGTGTTCGGCAGCGCATGTAAGGCGTACTATGGCGCCAGAGAGTTAGGATATGGCCGGATGGTCGTCGAAGATCGCCCTTGCCGGCTTAGGCGATCGTGAGGCCGTTGACGAGGCTGCAAGCCACTAGAGACTGAGCAACAAGCCTCGCCCCTACTGTCTCACAAAGGTATGAACGCTCCAGCGAACCCAACGCCTAGACCCTGGAAGGAGTTTCTTGAACAGAGTCCGCCGGGGAGGTGGCAAGCTGTCTCGGGTCTGGCCTCCCGACGAGGCAAAGAGTTTCCTTGGGAATTCCTAACTCCTGACCTCGAACTGTATTGCTCCCATCCCACGTGCGACGGTATTCGATTTTTCTTGGGCAAGGCGGTTGCGAACCCCATTCTGCCTGCCTATGGCGGCCACCCATTTACATTATCATTGCCGCAACTGCCAGAAGAGTCCTAAGGTTTATGCCGTCCAAGTAAGGCGTGACGAAAGCACTGAGACTAGCTTTGCGACTGGGGGACACGCATTGAAGGTCGGCGAGTACCCTCCGCTCGGACCACACGTCCCTTCGCGCGTCATCTCACTGATTGGACCTGATCGCGACCTCTTCCTTGCAGGCCGACGGGCGGAATCACAGGGGATGGGCCTAGGATCATTCGCCTATTACCGGCGAGTTGTGGAGAATCAGAAGAATCGACTTCTTGACGAAATCATCCGTGTCAGCCAACGCGTCGGTACTGATGCGGCTGTGATTGACTTGCTTGAGCAAGCTAAGAGCGAGGCGCAATTTTCAAAGGCCGTTGACCTGGTAAAAGATGCTGTACCGCAGGCCCTTCGGATCGACACCCATAGTCCACTGACGCTCCTGCATCGAGCTCTTAGTGAAGGCCTTCACGCCAGAACGGATGAAGAGTGTCTTGAGCTAGCTACCAGCATCCGTGTGGTCCTCACTGATCTTGCCGATCGGTTGGCGCAGGCCACCAAGGATCACCAGGAGCTTCGCCAAGCAGTCTCCCGCCTTCTTCCAAAGCCGCGACCAATTAGGGACGAAGGCGGAGCCTAGCCAAGTATATTGAGATGTGAGGTCAGATCCGCGATGACACACCCGAAGCATCCTTTGGTTCAGCAATTGAATTCGTCGGGTTTCCCGTTTCAACTCCGAGTTGAACAAGAGATCTCAAGGAGCGCTTCGAAGTCCGGTTGGCAGATAATCACACGCGAGCACCACTGGGAGCACCCTGCCTCAGGAAGGAGTGGATATATAGATATTGTTGCAGGATACGGCATGGTTCGGCTCGTCATAGAGTGCAAGCGCGCGGCAGAATCGTCATGGCTTTTTCTCGTACCAGACTCCAACATTAAGGAGATGACACGCGTCCGTTCCTTCTGTACGGTATTCGCAGGACAAGGAAGCTTCCAGGGCTATGATTGGTGTGACCTTAACGCCAGCCCCCAGTCGCATGAATCTATGTTCTGTATCGCCCAGGGTCAAAGTGCGAAGGAGCCCATGTTGGAGCGAATGGCCGGGGAGCTGATCCAATCAGTAGAGGCTCTCGCATTTGAGGAGGCACGTCTCGCCGCCGAGATATCAAGTGCCAACCGTCGGATCTATTTGCCAGCTGTAGTCACAGCAGCAGAGCTCAATGTTTGCCTCTTTACGTCATCTTCAGTTAGCGTTGAGCGCGGCCGCTTAGAGACGGCAGATTTCACTCGCGTACCGCATTTACGTTTCCGGAAGGGAATGGCGCAGAACCTTAGTACGAAAAACCGCGGTAGCGATCTCGGAGAGGCTAACCTACGGAAGGAGCGCAGCCTATTTGTCATTCAAGCGAAAGAACTGGCTGGATTTCTGCAGGCGTGGAACATAAAGCCACTTTTCGGCGACGAGTGGCCTCATTACGCATTGGCTGCCAACAATTAGCCATTACAAATCGGCTTTGGAGGCGTGGGCAGTCCCCCGGGGCACTTCCTCGCGCGGGCATCTCCTGCGACAGTCCGCAGGGAGATTCCAACCTGCGTACAGCAGGCCTTACACAGCTCGGATCGTAAGCCGCCCCGCCCGGACCTCGATCTCATAGTGCTGCCCGCGGTCGAAGCCGGCGCGCTGGAGCCAGTGGCCGGAGATGCGGAGGTCCGGAACCAGATTGCGATAGCCGCGCATGCGGCAGCAGATGGTGCCGAAGCGGTGGCCTTTCGCTCGGGCGGCCGCGGCGCGGGCGAGCTTGCGCTCGCGCCATTCGTCGGGCTGGGGGAGCTGGTCGGGTTGGGGGGCGGAAAGGTCCGGCGACGTAGAATGACTGGCACGTCCACGCATGAGGTCATGCTCCTGTGTGGGCCAGGGCCGGCAGAGGGGCCAACCTCTGCCGCGCCCGCTTATCGATCTCGGCTCGGGGCAAACCGGGCCGGCTGCACGCACTCCCTTACACTTCTGAAGTCTACTTACGCCTCAGCTGCGCGTCAACGTCCGGCGTCGGATTCGGTGGAGGTTCTTGCTTCGAGAGCCCGGTATAGCTTCCGAATGAGCCGCTCGTAGCTCCTACCGAAAATGAAGTATAGTAAGATAATGAGAGGAAGGTCTATGCGGTCCAGAAGGTTGAGGATAAAAGGAGGCACCTTCCACACCAAATAAGCTACGGAACATGCCAGGGCCACCACGAAGACAAGGGCGGCCAGAAGTTCTATCAAGCCATGCAGAGGGCGGTTGAAAAGGCGACCCAGACGACCTCTCGGCTCCGGATACCCCAAGGAGGCGATGTGTCTCAGCAAGCCCTCTTCCCGCCTCGTTAGGTCGAGGCTGTCAAGCAGTTTCTTGGTATTGGCGCTGTCGGCCATAGAAGCTTTCCTTATTCCTCGCGAGTCAGCGGAGAAGGCAGCGGCGCAAGCACGACCACCGTCATATTAGTACGGAAGCTTAGAATACGGTACAACGCGCGGCCTCATCACGGTGAGATGCCGCCGGACGCGCCGAGGAGCGATTTCTACCCCGCCCGCACCTCGATCTCGTAGTGCTGCCCGCGGTCGAAGCCGGCGCGCTGGAGCCAGTGGCCGGAGATGCCGAAGTCCGGGACCAGATTGCGGTAGCCGCGGCTGCGGCAGCAGATGCGCTCGCGCCGCTCGTCGGGCTCGGGACTGGTCGGTTTGGGGAGCGAAAAGGCGCGGAACGTGATGCTAGCATCGCGTCATGCGACTCGTGGAAGCCAGGTATGAGGAGGGTCTACTCAAGCCGACGGAGCCCCTTGCGCTTCGGCCCGGCGAGCGGGTCGGGCTGATCGTCGTCCGGCGCCCGGACCCGAGCCGGTGGGACCTTCAGCGCCTCGCGACGACCGGGGAGGGAGAGGACCTCGCGCTGGCGAAGCAGGGCCTCGGAGACTGGGCGGGCGCGCTGGAAGGAGAGGATCGCCTTCGATGACGGAGCGAGCAAGGAGCGAAAACTTGCGCTATACCGTGATTCTGGAGGAAGGCCGAGAGGGCGGGTTCGTCGCCATCTGCCCTGCCCTGCCAGGTTGTGTAAGCCAAGGCAACAGCAGGCAAGAGGCGCTCGGGAACATCCGCGAGGCGGTCGAGGTCTATATCGAAGCGCTGCTCGAAGACGGCCTTCCGGTCCCCGTCGAGGAGGGACGCGAGACGGTCGAGATCGAGGTCTCGGCGCGTTGAGCAAGCTTCCCCGGGGTCTCTCGGGGCAGCAGGTGCGTCGCGCGCTCGAGCGGGCCGGCTTTTACTTGAAGCGACAGAAGGGCAGTCACATGGTGCTTCGTCGTGACGAGCCTTTCGCCCAGGTCGTCGTTCCCGCACATTCCAGCCTCGACACCGGCATGCTGGCGGCCATCCTCGATGCTGCTGGCTTGACGGCCGAACAGCTCAAAGAGCTTCTCTGATCTGCGCCTGCCGCCAAAGCCGCTTGAAGAATGGGGCTGTCGTTCGGACTGGCCGGCACCCGGTGGCGGGAGCCCGGCTGGGACAAGGGCGATCACCGCTCACTGTCGGGTAATAACCAACCGCCTCACTGAAAGACGGGGCGGCGGGATTCCTCTCCCGCCGCCCCTCAAAGGATCCCTCTCCTCCGCCCCTGGCCGTCTACCAGCTGAACGAGACGTGCCCGAGGGCGCGGCGCTCCAGGAGGTCGCCGCCCCAGGCCTCGTTGTGCACGTTGTCGAAGAGGTTGGCGACCTGTGCCCCCACCGCGACGTGGTCGTTGATGTGGTAGTTCGCCGAGATGTCCACCACCTCGTACGACTCCACGGTGCCGCGGAAGGGACCCACGAACCACTCGAACTCGTCGACCCAGCGGAACTTGACCGATGCGTCCAGCGCCTGGCCGAGGTAGGAGAGACCGGTCTTGAACTGGTTCTCCGGCGCGTTGGCCTGCAGCGGGTCGCCCGGGATGTCGCGCTCGACCTCGAAGTCGAACCAGGAGTAGCCGACGTCGAGCACCCAGTTCGGGCGGAGCGTCGTGTTGAGCGCGAAGTCGATGCCCTGGGTGTTGACCTCGCCGAAGTTGGTGTAGGAGGCGAGGGCGACGATCGGCGCCCCGTCGAGGTTGTTCGACAGGAAGGGGAAGAGCGTCGGCGGCAGGTTGGCGCGCAGGGCGTTGATGATCGCCGTCTGCACCGGGAGCGGCAGCGACGACGGCGGCGCGTAGGGCCCGAAGTTGGTGTTCAGGCGCCCGAGCGAGCCGAGGTTCGGCAGCAGGTCGGTGATGAAGTTGTTGAGCTTGCTGTTGTAGTAGTCGATCGTCAGGTAGGAGCGACGGCCCAGGATGGCGCTGTAGCCCACCTCCCAGCTCTTGATCTCCTCGACCTCGAGGTCCTCGTTGCCGAGCGCCATGACCGGGATGTTGCCGAAGCCGAGTTGTGGCAGCGTCGGGATAGCCCGGCGCAGCGCCGCCTCGATCGGCGACAGGTTGAGCGCGGCGGTCGTCGTCCCCGGGATCGTCGTCTGCGCCTGGAGGAAGAACTCCGAGTAGTTGGCGACCTGGAAGGCCTCGTTGTAGGTGAAGCGCAGGGTGTGGTTGGGGTTGAGGCCCCAGACCAGCGACGCCTTGGGCGAGAACTGCGAGTCGTGGAGCGTGCTCTCGTCGTAGCGGCCGGCCAGGACCAGCTTGAGGGCGTCGGTCAGGTCGAAGTCGACCTGCGCGTACGCGGCCGACATGTCGGCCTCGATCGGGCGGAAGACCAGGGTCTGCCGGCCCTGGGGGTTGGCGCTGTCGATCGTCTCCTCGCCGTAGGAGAGGCCGCCGACGGCGCGCGCCCGGCCGCCCAGGAACTCGCTGTTGCCCTGCAGCTCGACCCCCCAGTTCTTGTCGTCGAGGTAGAGCGGGGCGCCCGAGGCCAGCGCGCGCTGGTCGTTGGCGTCGCGCCGGTTCCAGGTACCGAGCAGGTTCCAGTGGGTGGAGGTGAAGTTGAAGCGCGCCCAGGGGCGGGTGACGTCGGTGAGCTGCACCCGTCCGATGCCGGTCTGGAACACCGGGCCCTCGAGGTCGGCCTGGCCGCCTTCGAGGGTGAAGAAGCTGCCGCTGTCGAGGTACTTGTCGAGGCGGATGCCGGCGAACTTGATCTCGTCATCGTCCTGGATGACCAGGGGGATGCGCTCGCGCGGCAGGCAGTCCTCCTGCCCGGAGGCGGTGCAGAAGACCGCGTACTCGGGACGGACGTTGCGCGAGACCGAGTAGTCCCCGCTGGCGTGGTAGCCGCCGAGGAGCTTCAAGTAGAAGTCGCCGCCCAGCGCCGTCGCCCAGCGGAAGTCGGCGTTGGTCGTCGACAGCTCGCCGGCGGTCAGCCGCACCTCGCCGCCCTGGCTGTAGCGCGGCTGCTTGGTCGTCAGGTTGAGCACGCCGTTGTAGGCGTTGGCGCCGTAGAGCGCGGAGCTCGGCCCGCGCACCAGCTCGGCGCTCGCCAGGTCGTCGAGCGGGAAGGAGATCGCCGCCCACTCCTGGGCGCCGAGGAAGGGCACCGACGGGTCGCGGCCGTCGATCAGGGTGACGACGCGGCGGTTGAGCGAGCTGTTGAGGCCGCGGGTGTTGAAGTTGAAGTCGTAGACGCCACTCTGCGTCACCTCCGCCCCGGGGGTGAACTCGAGCAGCTTCGGCAGCTGCCCGTGGGCGGCCTCGCGCTCGATCTCCTGCTCGGTGACGACGGTCACCGCGGCCGGCGCCTCGGTGATCCGCTCGGCGCGGCGGGAGGCCGAGGTGACGGTGATCGTCTCGGCGAAGGAGATGTCCCAGTCGACGGTCTTGTCGACCTCGGCGGTCCCGCCCGCCGTGACCTCGACGCCCGCTTGGCTGTCGGTGCGGTCCAGCAGCTCGAAGTTGAGGGTGTAGGTGCCGGCGGGGACGGCGTTGAAGGCGAACCGCCCGTCGGGGCCGGTCAGCTCGACCTGGTCGCTCGTGTCGATGCGCACCAGGACGCCGCCCAGCGGGGTGCCGTCGTTGCGGGTGACGCGGCCTTCGATGCGCCCGGTGTCCTGGGCTACCGCGAAGCCGGCGGCCAGGAGCAGGACGGCGCTGAGCAGCAGAACGCGCTTGCGATCCATAAGTCCTCCCAAGGGGAAGCGAAGATGACGGGGCCTGATAAGGCCGCGATTATCACAGCCGTGCGGGGCGGGCGTCAACGCGAAGCGCGGTCAAGCGAAGATCCGCGGCGGCGCCTGGGCGGGCGGCGCGTCCTCGGCGAGGTGCAGGGCGCCGTCGGGGGCCTGGTAGCGGCCCTGGCCGAGATCGAGGAGGCAGCGGTCGCGGCCGCTCCGCTTGCATTCGTAGAGCGCCTCGTCGGCGAAGAGGATCAGCTCGCCGGCGGCGCGCGCCCAGAGCTGCGGGAAGGCGGCCGCGCCGGCGCTCAGGGTGAGCGGGATGGGCTTGCCCTCGAAGGTCCAGCCGAGCGCCGCCACCCGCTGCCGCAGCCGCTCCGCCACCGCCAGCGCCGTCTCCCCCGCCGCGCCGTCGAGCAGCAGCACGAACTCCTCGCCGCCATAGCGGCAGCAGAGGTCCCCTTCGCGCCGCTCGGCCTCGAGCGCCCCGGCCACCGCCACGAGCGCCGCGTCGCCGGCCGGGTGGCCGTGCGTGTCGTTGATGCGCTTGAAGTGGTCGAGGTCGCAGAGGACGACCGCCATCGACCCCCCCTCCTCGCAGCAGCGGGCGTGCGCCGCCTCCAGCCGCTGCTCGAGGACGCGCCGCGTGGCGAGCCCGGTCAGCGGATCGTGGCGCGCCTCGCGGTCGAGGAGGCTGTGGCGGACGGAGGCGGTCATCTGCGGCAGCAGACGGTCGAGGTGCGCCAGGGCCTCCGGGTCGAGCTGCCGCGGGTCGCACCAGAGACGGAGGCGGGCGACGATCCGGCGCTCGTCGCGCAGCGTGCGCTCGACCACCTGCCAGGGCGTGCGGCGGTGAACGCCGGGGAGCGCCCGCGGGTGGCGGTCGGGGCGCGGCTCGCCCGGCGCTACGCGCATCTCCGGGCCGGCCCACCAGCTCGCGAAGACGTCCCCCGGCGCCAGCGCCTCGAACTGGAACCAGTGGAAGGGCAGGACGGTCAGGCACTCGGCGTGGATGCGCTCGGCGACCGCGGCCATGTCCTCGGGGCTCGCGATCATGCGGTCGCCGGCGTGGCGCAGCCGCTCGAGGTCCGTGGCGCGGCGCCCGGAGCGGTCGGCGCGCTGGCCGTTGCGCGCGGCTTCGAGGGCGAGCAGCGACCAGAGAGCGAGGAGCGGGCCGGCCACTTCCCAGCCGGCGCGCGCGGCGGCGACCGCGATCGCCCCGCCGGCGGCCCAGCCGGCGAGGTCGGCGGCGAGCGGCGCGAGGATGCCGCGCGGGTCGAGCCGCTCGCCGGGGCGGCGCAGGCGGCGCTCGAGGGCGTCGAGGCAGGCCCAGAGGAGGAGGGTGGCCGCGGCAGCGGCGGCGGTGCGGGCGGGGAGGCCGACGGCCGGCGCGAAGCGCGGCAGGAGGAGCCAGAGGAGGCCGCCGCCGAGGACCGCGAGAAGGGCGCGGCCGGCGGCCTCGAGCGCGCGCAGGAGGCCGCGGCGCTCGGGCAGGGTGGCGAGGCCGCGGGCGCGGGCAAGGCGTAGCAGCAGATCGGCGGCGACGACGGCGAGGGCGGCGAGGACGGCGGCGGGGAGGGGACCGGCAAGGACGAGGGCGGGAGGGACAGCGGCGGCCCCGAGTCCGAGGGAGGCGGCGCCGAACGGACGATGACAGGCGCCGGCGGTGGCGGCGAAGAAGAGACCTAAGACCGCCCAGAGCGGAGAGGGCGCTGGAGTCCAGGGCAAAGCCACGAGCAACGCAACGACGGCACCACCGATTGGTAGCGCGGTGGCCCAGAGGTCCCGGGAAGGTCGCATTAGCGGAACTCAAGGGATGGTAACAGCAAGAGCTTGCTGCGGTCGTTCCGGTGTGGGGGCCCGCAGGCTCTCCTCCGCGCCGGGCGCCCCTTTGTGTCCGCGCTACGCGTGCTGGTACACGGGGTTGTTGCCTGCAAACACGGTGACGACTCCGACGCCTCGCACGGTGGACTGCGAGGGGGAGCGGACGGAGCGCCCGGCGCTCCAGAGACCTGCGGGCCCTAGAACCGGCGGTGGAGCCACTGCACAGATGGTGGCCTCCTGTCACCCCGAGCGCCCCCCTGTCATCCCGAGCGTGAGCGAGGGATCTGGGGGCAGGGTGGCGCGAAGACGTTGCGGCATCGCGCCACCCCCCACCCAGATCCTTGCGGCGCCCTGTGATGGGCGCCGCTACCCGAGAGGTCGCCTGCCGGAGCAGGCGCTGATCGGAGCGCGGGTTCGCTCTCGCTCAGGATGACAAGGGGAAGGTGTTGCGGTCTTCCTCTGCCAGACGTCACTTCAGAGTTCCGAGTCATGGCGCCGCGTGATGTGCCGGGCCAGAGGCCTGCGAAGCGGCGCGTGTCGGTGAAGGGGCCACCGTGCGTTAGCGGCGAAGCCTCCACCCGCTAACCAGCCACCGCCCTTCCCAACCAGGACCCGCGAAGCGGGCGCGCCTCTTCGCGGGCCGGGTGGCCCGGCATCTCACGCGGCACTATCCGCCCCGAGCGGAATCTCTTCTCTTCCCTTCCGCTGTTACTCTGCCGCGACCAAATGAAAAGGCAGCCGATCGAGGACGACCAGGAGATCCTGGACGAGGGAGTCCTGAGCGTGGCGGAGCGCGAGCGTTCGCTCGCAGAGCTGGACCGGGTCAACCGCGTGTTCGCCGGCGCGCAGCCGCTCCTGCGCACCTTGCTGCCGCGGGTCGCGGGCCGCGGCCCTCAGCGGCTTCTCGATCTAGGCACCGGCTCGGGCCGCGTCGCCGCCGCCCTGGCGCGCGCGGCCGCGCGCCGCGGCGCGCCTCTTCGCATCGTCGGTGTCGACCGCCAGCTCGGCCACCTCCTCCTCGGCCGCCGCGCCGGCGTGCCGCAGCTCCGCGTCGTCGCGGGCGCCACCGCCCTGCCCTTCCGCGACGGCGCCTTCGATTGGGCCTTCTCTACCCTCTTCTTCCACCACTTCGACGACGCCGGCAACCGCCGCGTCCTCGAAGAGATGCGCCGCGTCGCGCAGCGCGGCGCCGCCATCGTCGACCTCCGCCGCAACCGTCTCGCCGCCTGGGGCCTGCGCGTCCTCCTGCCCCTCCTGCGCACCGGTCGGATCACCCGCCACGACGGCCGCGTCTCCATGGCCCGCGCCTGGACCCTCCCCGAGGTCGCGGCCCTGGTCGACGGCCTGCCGGTCGAGGAGCTGCGCCGGCGCGCCCCGTTCCGCTTCTCCCTCGTCGTGCGCAGCTAGTCGCGGCGCGGCAGGTCGCGCGCCGCCGGCAGGATGCCGAAGCCGTCGGCCTCGCGCACCGCGACCAGGATCGCCTCCGCCACCGCCCGCTCGGCCAGCACCCCGACCTGGTTGAGCGCCGCCGGCCGCGCCCCCGTCGCGAGCGTCACCACGAGGTCGCCGTCGTAGAGCGAGAGGGCGGGCGAGAGCGTGCGGTAGAGGCCGCCGAAGGCCATCTGGCAGACCTTGAGCGCCGCCGCCTTGGTGAGCGCGGCGTCGGTCATCACCACCGCCAGCGTCGTGTTTCCCTCCCAGGGGTGGGCGGCGTCCGGCGGCAGCGCCGTGAGCACGCGCTCGGCGCCGGCCAGCTCGAGACCGTCGGGTGTCGTGCGGCAGCCGGCGACCGGGCGGCCGGTGAGGTCGCGTACGTCGCCGAAGGCGTTCACCGCCACCGCCGCGGCGACCGTGACGCTCCCCGCCGCCGTCAGGCTGGCGAAGCCGAAGCCGCCCTTCATCCCCTGCCGCGGGCCGAGCGCCTTGCCCACCGTCGCGCCGGTGCCGGCGCCGACGCTGCCCACCGGCACCGGGCCGCCGCGCGCCGCGGCGAGGGCCGCTTCGACGAGAGCCGGCGTCGGCCGCGCGTCCGCGGCGCCGAAGCCCAGGTCGAAGAGGATCGCGGTGGGCACCAGCGGCACCGGCACGAGGCCGGTCTGGAAGCCGTGGCCGCGCGCCGCCAGCCACTCGACCACCGGGTCGGCGGCGGCGAGGCCGAAGCCGCTGCCGCCGGCCAGCACCACGGCATGGGCGCGGCTCGCCACGTGCTGCGCCGAGACCAGCGAGTCGAACTGGCGGGTGCCGGTCGCCGAGCCGCGCACCTCGGCGGCGGCCAGCACGCCCTCGGGGCAGAGGACGACGGTGACGCCGGTCATCCCCGCCGTGTCGGAGCCGTGGCCGAGGCGGATGCCGGGGACGTCGAGAGCGCGCGCGGGCTCCGGCAGCGGCGGCGGGAGCATCGGGCGAGAGTGTAGGCTGATTCGATGCGGGGGCTCGTGCGGTGGGGAGCGGCCTTGACCTTGGGTCTGGCCCAGGCGGCACTCGCCCGTCTCTCCTTCGCCAACGGGCCGGCGGAGTGGGAGTGGCCCTGGCGCCCGCCGGGGCTGGCGGGCTGGTCGCCGGCGGCGGCCGCGGCGGCGGGCCTCCTCGCCGTCGCGCTCGTCCTCCTGGCGCGTCGGGCGGCGGCGGGCCGGCTCGCCGCGCGCCGGGCGCTGCCCCTCCTCGCCCTCGGCGCCTGGCTCTTCACCCTGGCCCTGGCCGCCGCGCAGCCCGGCGGCTTCGGCCGCGTTGCCGCCTCGCTCGCCTCGCGCCACAGCTTCGGCTACCTCTGGGACGCGGCGCTCGCTCCGCCCGCGGGCGAGCTCCTCGCCGACTACCCGCGCGCCGTCCAGGGCCTCAATCAGCATTCGCGCACCCATCCGCCCGGGCCGCTCCTCGCACTGCGCGGCCTCGTCGCGCTGGGCGCCCGGCTCGAGGCCTTCGCGCCGCCCGGCGAGCGGGGGCCCCTCGCCGCCGCGCGGGACGCGCTGGCGCGCGAGCGGCAGCGCGCCAGCGACCGCGGCCGGGAGGTGCCGCCGCGCCTGCCGAGCCCCTGGACCGTCGTCCTCCTCGCCCTCCTCCTGCCGGCGCTGTCGGCGCTCGCCGTCTTCCCCCTCCACGCGCTGGCGCGGCGGCTCGGGCTCGACGCCCCCGCGGCGCTCTTCGCCGCCGCGCTCTGGACGCTGGTGCCGGCGCGCTCCCTCTTCACGCCGGCGCTCGACCAGGCGCTGCCGCTCCTGTTGGTGGGCGCCGCGGCGCTGGCGGCCGGTGACGGGTGGCGCCGCCGGCTCGCCGCGGGCGCGGTCCTCGGGCTCGCCGCCTTCCTGAGCTACGGCGCCCTCGCCGCCGCGCCGCTGGTCGCGGCGGCGGCGTGGTGGGGAGAGGGGGAGGAAGGTCGGCGCCCGCGCGGCCTGGCCTCCTGGGGGGCGCTGGCCGCCGGCTTCGCGCTCCCCTGGCTCGCCCTCGCCCTCTTCGCCGGCTACGATCCCTGGGCGGCCTTCGCCGCCGCCCTGGCCGACCACCGCGAGCTCGCCGTCGCGCCGCGCAGCTACCTCACCTGGCTGCTCTGGAACCCTTACGACTTCACGCTGCTCCTCGGGCCGGCGGTGGCCCTGCCCGCCGTGGGCGCGCTCGCCGCCCCGCGGCCGCTGCGCGCGACGGCGATCGTCTTCTGGGGCACGCTCTACCTCCTGCTCCTCTCGGGCGGGGTGCGCGGGGAGGTCGGGCGGATCTGGCTCCCCTTCATGCCCTGGGCCTGCCTCCTCGCCGCGGCGGCCGTCCTCGCGCCGCGCGAGGAGCCCGGCGCCGTCCCGTCCGCCGTCCCGCCGGCCGCGTCCGCCCTCCCCGCCCTCCAGGCCGTCCTCATCCTCGCGCTGGCGACCAGCATGGTCTTCGTGTCGTAGCGCCCGGCCCACGTGCCGGGCGTTTTAAAGCAGAGCGGCCGGCCCCCGGAGGAGCCGGCCGCGGGCGCCGCACGAGCGGCGCGTGGCGAAAGCGGGAAGGTTTACTCCTCGAACGTCTCCAGCCGGACGCTGAGGTTGGAGTAGCGCCAGCCGATGGGCGGGAAGTAGGCGAAGTCGGCGACCCCCTTCTGCCCGAACTCGACGCGCAGCAGGTTGCTGTTGGCGATGATGTCGGTGTGGTTGATGTTGCCGGTGAGCTGCTCGACGAGGACGCCGGCGCGGAAGAGCTTGAAGCTCAGCACCTCGCTGTCGGTGTCGTAGTCGAAGACGACGTAGTAGTTCGAGTTGGCCTTCCACGGCCCGCCGTTGCTGCCGGTGACGATGTCGTCGTCGACGCCCATGTCGAGGATCGTCTTGTCGCGGTCGTCGCGCACGATGAGGCCGTAGTAGAGGGTTTTGTCGTTGCGGCGGAAGCTGGTGACGCCGTAGAAGTTGCGCGGCCCGAGGGTCATCGGCCCGACGCGCAGGTCGAACTCGACGACCGCCTTCCGGTAGCGGGTGGTCGGATGCGCCGGCAGGTCGATGATCCGCCAGGAGTCGCCCGACTTGGCGTCGAGGAAGACCCCGGGCACCGAGAACTGCACCGTGCCCGGCGGGCCCCCCGGCTCTCCCGGCGCCCTGAGGGCCGAGGCCAGCGAGTAGGAGGGGGTGACGTACACCGTCTGCGCGTTGACCGGGTCGAGGACCGTGGCGTAGGCGTAGAAGTCCTGCGCGCAGTTGACCGCGAAGTAGGAGTCGGCGATCGCCGCCTCCTGCAGCAGGCCGTAGGCGTCGCCGAACTCGCGGTTGCTCAGCGCCGCCATCGAGATCACCGCGTTGGTGCCGATCTGCGTGCCGTTCGAGCGGAAGGCGCTGATCGTGCACTGGCTCTGCTCGTGCTCCAGGTTGAGGATCCCGAGATTGCTGATCAGGCCGGCCTGGCCGCGCGCCAGCCCCTGGAGGAAGGCGGTCTTGCCGCCCTCGACCCGGTTGTCCGAGGAGACGACCGGCAGGTGCGCGCTCGCTACCGGCGGCGTGCCGCTGCCCACCGCCGAGGCGTCGAGCCGCGCGGTCACCACGAGCTGCGGCGCGCCGCTGATCTCGAGCACGCCGATCTGGCCGGCGGGCGCGAGGCTGGAGAGCAGAAGGGTGCCGCCGGCCGGCACCGTCAGGGTCTCCGGGGTGGCGTTGCGCACGGTGCCGTTGCTGCCGGCGGGGATGAAGAGGTGGGTGAAGCGGCGGGCGACGCTGCTGGTGTTGGTCACCCAGACCTTCGTCTTGTAGGTCTTGCTTTGGATCCCGTCCTTGGTGACCGGCACGTAGACGGTGCCGGCGTGCAGCGCGGGGGCGATGGCGAGGAGCGCAAGCAGGGCGAGGAGCAACGGCCGTTTCATGAAGGCTACACCTCCTGAAGACACAGAAACCCCGAAGGCCAAACTGGTTACGACACCGAGTAGCTGGGGCGATTGTAAGCCTTTGGACGTATCGCTGCAAGCAAATGAATTGAAAAGGGGGCTGGTTGCGTCTACGATACGCACCCTCCCGGCCGCCCGGGAACCCCTCTTCAAGCCATGAGTGCCGTACCGCAGAACCCCGCCGCGAGCCTGCCCGCCTGGAGCCGGGAGGTGCGCGAAGCCGGCGCCGGCGAGCGCGCCCGGCGGGCGGCGGCCAAGGCGCGGGCGCGCGGCCTGGTGCAGGGGGCGGTGGGGGCGGCGGCGGCGGTCCTCCTCTGGCTCCTCTGGCGCACACCCTTCGCCTATGTCGTGGCGGCGATCGCCCTCGCCGTCGCGCTCCTCGCCGCGGCCTCGCCGCTCGGCGGCTACGCCCGCCTCTCCCGCGCCCTCGAGACCTTCGGCCGCTGGGTGGGGACCGCGGTGACCTGGCTCCTGATGACGCTCCTCTTCTACCTCCTCTTCCTGCCGTTCGGGGCGCTGCAGCGCGCCCGCCGGCGCCTCCGCCTCACCACCGGCTTCGACCCGGCCGCCGCGACCTACTGGACCTCTCCCGGCGCCGGCCGCCCGGACCGCCCGCGCGGCCCCGAGTCCTACCGCCAGCAGTTCTGAGCCCGGCGGCGACGTGAAGCTCCTCGGCGTCTCCTGCTACTACCACGACTCGGCCGCCTGCCTGGTCGAGGACGGCCGCATCGTCGCGGCGGCGCAGGAGGAGCGCTTCTCGCGCCTCAAGCACGACGCCGGCTTCCCGGCCGGCGCGGTGCGCTACTGCCTGGAGGCGGGGGGGATCGGCGGGGACGGCAGCGGACTCGACGGGGTGGTCTTCTACGACAAGCCGCTCCTCAAGTTCCACCGCATTCTCGAGACCTACCTGGCGGTGGCGCCGCGCGGCCTCGCCTCCTTCGTCCAGGCGGTGCCGCTCTGGCTCAAGGAGAAGCTCTGGATCCCGCCGCGCATCGCCGAGGCGCTCGAAGCCTGCGGCATCGCCGAGACGCCGCCGATCTACTTCACCGCCCACCACGAGTCGCACGCCGCCTCCGCCTTCTACCCCTCGCCCTTCGCCGAGGCGGCGGTCCTCACCCTCGACGGCGTCGGCGAGTGGGCAACGACGACGATCGGCGTCGGCGAGGGCGAGCGGCTGGAGATCCTCGAGGAGATCGAGTTCCCGCACTCGCTCGGGCTCCTCTACTCGGCCTTCACCTACTTCACCGGCTTCAAGGTCAACTCGGGCGAGTACAAGCTGATGGGGCTCGCGCCCTACGGCGAGCCGCGCTTCGCCGACGCCATCCGCCGCGAGCTGATCGACCTGCGCGAGGACGGCTCCTTCCGCCTGAACATGGGCTACTTCGGCTACCTCGACGGGCTGGTCATGACCAACGACCGCTTCGCCGCCCTCTTCGGCGGCCCGCCGCGGGCGCCGGAGTCGCGCATCACCCGCCGCGAGATGGACCTGGCGCGCTCGATCCAGGAGGTGACGGAGGAAGCGGTCTCGAGGCTGGCGCGGCGGGCGCGCGCGGTGACCGGCAAGCGCCACCTCTGCCTCGCCGGCGGCGTGGCGCTCAACTGCGTCGCCAACGGCAAGCTCCTGCGCGAGGGCGTCTTCGACGACCTCTGGATCCAGCCCGCGGCCGGCGACGCCGGCGGCGCGCTCGGGGCGCCGCTCGCCTACTGGCACAACGCGCTGGGGAAGCCGCGCGCGGTCGCGACGCCGGCCGGCGGCAACGGCGGCGACGGCAGCCGCCCCGTCACCGCCCGCGTGCGCGACGCCATGCAGGGCGCGCTCCTCGGGCCGGAGTTCCCGCCCGCGGAGGTACGCGCCTGGCTCGACCACCAGGGCTACCCCTACGAGGAGCTGGCGGACGAGGACTGGGCGCCGCGGCTGGCGCGGCTCCTCGCCGACCAGCAGGTCGTCGGCCTCTGCCACGGGCGGATGGAGTTCGGGCCGCGCGCCCTCGGCAACCGCTCGATCGTCGGCGACGCCCGCTCGCCCAAGATGCAGTCGCTGATGAACCTGAAGATCAAGTACCGCGAGAGCTTCCGCCCCTTCGCGCCGACGGTGCTGGAGGAGCGGGCGGCGGACTACTTCGAGCTCGACCGCCCGTCGCCCTACATGCTGCTGGTCGCCGACGTGCGGCCGGAGCGGCGCCTGGCGGCGGCGGAGGAGGAAGAGGCCGGCAGGGACGGACCCGACGCCGACGACCTCCTCGCCAAGGTCAACCGGCCGCGCTCGGACATCCCGGCGGTGACCCACGTCGACTACTCGGCGCGCATCCAGACCGTGGACCGCGCGACCAACCCCCGCTACCATGCCCTGATCGCCGCCTTCGAGCGGCTGACCGGGTGCGCGGTGATCGTCAACACCAGCTTCAACGTGCGCGGCGAGCCGATCGTCTGCACCCCGGAGGACGCCTACCGCTGCTTCATGCGCACCGAAATGGACTGGCTCGTCCTCGGCCCCTACCTGCTCGACAAGCGGGCGCAGCCCGCGCTCGCCGAGCAGGGGGACTGGCGGACCGAGTACCAACTGGACTGAATCGAGAGGAACCCTGATGCGCAGGCTCGGCTACGTCGGCTCGCTCTTCGGCCAGGTCTGGGAGTTCGCGCGGCAGAACAAGGTCTACTGGATCGTGCCCTTCGTGCTGATCCTGGGCCTGGTCGTGCTGCTCGTCGTCACCAGCCAGGCGGCGGCGCCGTTCATCTACACGCTGTTCTAGTGAGGTCTGCGCCTAGCGCGATGAGACCGCGGCGGCTGCTGGCGCGCTTCGCCCTCGCCGCCGCGGCGACCCTCTTCGCGCTCGCCGCGCTGGAGCTCGGGCTCCGGCTGGTCGGCTGGTCCCACCCCAACTTCTACCGCCCCGACCCGGTGCGCGGCTGGGAGCTGCGCCCCGGCGCCGCCGGCCGCTGGCGCCAGGAGGGGGACGCGCCGGTGCGGATCAACCGCGACGGCCTGCGCGACGAGGAGCACCCCCTGGCCAAGCCGCCGCGCGAGCTGCGCATCGCTCTGCTCGGCGACTCGATGGTAGAGGCCCTGCAGGTGCCGCGCGACCGCACCTTCTGGGAGCTCGTCGAGCGCCGGCTCGAAGGCTGCGAGCCGTTGCGCGGGCGGCGGGTCGAGGTGCTCAACTTCGGCGTCTCCGGCTACGGCACGGCGCAGGAGCTCCTGACCCTGCGCCACGAGGTCTGGAAGTACCGCCCCGACCTCGTCCTCCTCGGCTTCTACGCCGGCAACGACGTCCGCAACAACCACCGGCCGCTCGAGCAGGACCCGCTCCGCCCCTATTTCACGCTGGCGGGCGATCCTCCCCGCCTGACGCTCGACGCCTCCTTCCGCGACAGCGGCGGCTACCGGTTCCGCCGCAGCGCGCCGGGGCGCCTCCTCTACGGCCTCCTCGACGCCTCGCGCGTCCTCCAGCTCGGCAAGCAGGCGAAGTCGGCGCTCGACGGGTTGGTCGGCGCCTGGAAGGCGCGGAAGTCGACGCGCGGCGAGGCGGCGCTCCAGGAGCTGGGGCTCGACAACGCGGTCTACGCGCCGCCGGCGGACGCCCAGTGGCGGCAGGCCTGGCGGACGACCGAGGCGCTGATCCGGCAGATGCACCGGGAGGCGCGGGCGCACGGCGCCCGCTTCGCGGTGGTGACCCTGACGACGCCGATCCAGGTCGACCCCGACGCCGGCAAGCGCCGCGCCTTCGCCCGCCGCCTCGGCGTCCGCGACCTCTTCGCCCCCGAGCGCCGCCTCGCCGCCTTCGCCCGCCGCGAGGGCTTCCCGCTCCTCCCCCTCGCCCCCGACCTCCAGCGCCACGCCGCCCGCACCGGCGCCTACCTCCACGGCTTCCCCAACACGCCGCCCGGCGAAGGGCACTGGAACTTCGAAGGGCATCGGGTGGCCGGCAACCGCGTGGCCGAGTGGCTCTGCCGGGAAGTTCTCTAGGGACGCAGGCTTCCTGCCCCCAGATCCTTCGCTTCGCTCAGGATGACGTAGCTGCTAGGCACGAGCCCGACCCCACGTCATCCTGAGCGCAGCGAAGGATCTGGGTGGGGGGAGACTGTAAGGTATGCCCATGCCTCCCGGTCCCGCTCGCCTCGGCCTCTACGGCGGCACGGTCTCCTCGCGCCGGACGATCGCCGGCGGGATGGGGGGCGGGCGGGGGCGCGGGCTGCGGCCGGACGAGCCCAAGCCGAAGCTCTCGCTGCGCGTCGTGCTGCGGGACGCCGCCGAGCTGGTGGCGGCGCGGCGCTGGCGGCTGCTCGCCGGCTTCGCGATCCTGGCGGTCAACCGCGGCGCCGCTCTCGTCCTGCCCGGCACCACGAAGTTCCTGCTCGACGACGTCATGCAGGAGGGCCGGCGCGAGCTGCTGCCGCTCCTGGTCGCCGCCGCGGCGGGCGCCACCCTCCTCCAGGCGGGCAGCTCCTTCGCCCTGTCGCAGGTCCTGGGGCTGGCGGCGCAGCGCTCGATCACCGAGATGCGGCGGCGGGTGCAGCGCCACGTCGGGCGGCTGCCGGTCGCCTACTACGACCAGACCAAGTCCGGCGCCCTGCTCTCGCGCGTCATGACCGACGCCGAGGGGATCCGCAACCTGGTCGGCAGCGGCCTCGTCGAGCTGGTCGGCGGCCTCGTCACCGCGGTCCTGGCGGCCGGGATCCTCCTCTACCTGAGCGTGCGGCTGACGCTCATCGCCTGCGCCGTCCTCTCCCTTTTCGGCCTCATCCTGCTCTTCGCCTTCAAGGTGCTGCGCCCGCTCTTCCGCGAGCGCTCGAAGATCAACGCCGAAGTCTCCGGCCGCCTCTCCGAGTCGTTCTCCGGCATCCGCGTCGTCAAGGCCTACGGCGCCGAGCGGCGGGAGGCGCTGGTCTTCACCAAGGGCGCCCACCGCCTCTACCGCAACGTGGCGAAGACCATGACCGGCTTCTCGATCGTCGGCGCCGCCTCGGCGCTCCTCCTCGGGATCATCGGCGTGACGATGATGTGGGTGGGCTCGCAGGAGGTCCTCGCCGGACGGATGACCCTGGGCTCCTTCTTCTCCTTCACCCTCTACCTCGGGCTCCTGGTCGGGCCGATCGCCCAGGTGGTGAGTATCGCCACCCAGATCACCGAGGCCTTCGCCGGCCTCGAGCGCATCCGCGAGATCCAGGACGAGGCGACCGAGGACGAGGGGGAGGCGGCGCGCCGGCCGCTGCCGCCGCTGGCCGGCCGGGTGGAGCTCGAGGACGTCCACTTCGAGTACAAGGCGGGGACGCCGGTCCTGCGCGGCGTCTCGCTGGTCGCCGAGCCGGGGACGGTGACCGCCCTGGTCGGCCCCTCGGGGGCGGGGAAGAGCACGCTGATCGGCCTGGTGGCCGGCTTCTACCGCCCGACGGCCGGGCGCATCCTGGTGGACGGTCACGACTTGGCCGACGTACGCCTGGTCGACTACCGCGCCCAGCTGGGCGTCGTCTTCCAGGACAACTTCCTCTTCGACGGCACCGTGCACGAGAACATCGCCTACGCCCGTCCCGACGCGCCCCCCGAGGCGGTGCGCCGCGCCGCCGGGATCGCCCACGTGGACGACTTCGTGGCCCGCCTCCCCGACGGCTACGAGACGATCGTCGGCGAGCGCGGCGTCAAGCTCTCCGGCGGCGAGCGGCAGCGGGTGGCGATCGCCCGCGCCATCCTGGCCGACCCGCGCATCCTGATCCTCGACGAGGCCACCTCCTCGCTCGACAGCGAGAGCGAGGCGCTGATCCAGGAGGGGCTGGCGGAGCTGATGCGCGGGCGCACCACCTTCGTCATCGCCCACCGCCTCTCGACGGTGCGGCGGGCGGACGCCATCCTGGTGCTCGAAGGCGGCGAGATCATCGAGCGCGGGCAACACCCGGACCTCCTCGCCCTGGGCGGCCGCTACCACGCCCTCTATACCCGGCAATACAACCTGGAGAGCAACCTGTTCTTGAACCCGGGAGAGGACCAGGACGGGGGCGAGGCGGACGAGGAGGAAGGGCCTCCCCGCGCCGCCGCCGACGCCGCCGTCGGCCGCCTTCCGATGCTGCCGGAATAAGGACTGACCCGACGTGCGCCGCACCCCCATCGCCCTCGGCCTCGCCGCGGCCGCCGCCCTCCTCCTCGCGGCGCCGCCGGCCTTCGCCTTCGAGCCCTCGCCCTACGGCGTCAACGTCCACGCCCCGGGCGAGCCCAACCTCTCGCGCCTCTTCGACGCGGCCGAGGCGGCGGGGATCGGCTGGGTGCGGATCGACTTCATCTGGGCCTGGGTGCAGCCGGCCGAGGGGACCTGGGACTGGAGCCTCTACGACCGCATCGCCGCCGAGGCCGAGGAGCGCGACCTCGAGGTCTACGCCACCCTCGCCTACACGCCCGACTGGGCGACGACCGGCCCGACCCTCACCGGTGTCCCCGACGACGCCGCCGACTGGCGCGAGCTCTGCCGCCGCTCCGCCCGCCGCTACGCCGGGAAGATCGACCACTGGGGCCTCTGGAACGAGGCCAACCTGCCGCGCTTCTGGTCGGGCAGCCGCCGCCAGTACCTCGACCGCATCGTCTTCCCCGGGATCGAAGGCGTGCGCGCCGGCAACCCGGCGGCGCGGGTCGGCGGCCCCGACCTCGCCCACCTCACCTCCGGCGACGCCGACTGGTACGACTGGCTGCGCGCCGTCCTGCTCGAGGCCGGCGACGAGCTCGACTTCGTCACCCACCACGTCTACGACCAGGACGGCCCCGCCCAGGTCACCGACAAGCTCGAGGACTCGACCCTCTTCGGCCGGCGGCCGCAGTTCTGGGACACCGTCGCCCCGTCGGTGCGCGAGGTGCTGGAGTCGGCCGGCGCCGAGGACAAGCCCTTCTGGCTGACCGAGACCGGCTGGGCGAGCGACCAGGTCGGCGCCGGCTCGCAGGCCAGCCACTACACCGGTCTCCTCTCCCGCTGGTTCGGCGGCGACCCGAACCGCGCCTGGATCGCCAAGGTCTTCTTCTACGAGCTCCAGGACGACCCGGCGGCGTCGGTGCCGAAGTGGGGCGTGCTCGACCCGGGCGGCGCCCCGAAGCCGGCGCTGGCCGCCTACCGCGACTTCATCGCCGCCCACCCGCCGGGGCCGCCGCTCGCCGAGCGCCGGCTGCTCCTCGCCGGGCGCTTCGCCGTCGAGGTGCGCTTCCGCGACCACGACGGCCACGACGGCTTCGGCCACGCCGTTCCCGACACCGACGGCAGCGGCTTCTTCTGGTTCTTCTCTTCGACGAACCTGGAGCTGGTGGTGAAAGTGCTCGACGCGCGGGCCATCTCCGGCCGCTGGTGGGTCTTCTACGGCGCGCTCTCGGACGTCGAGTACTGGCTGGAGGTGACCGACCTCGCGACCGGCGGCGTCCGCCGCTACCACAACCCGCCGGGCACCCTCTGCGGGCGGGCGGACACGGTGGGGTTCCTGGACACCGACGCGATCCCGCCGCCGCTCACCTTCGCGCCGGCGGGGGCGACGACGCCGATCGCCGCCGAGGTCTGCGCCGCCGGCCCCAACGCCCTCTGCCTCCTCGGCGCGCGGCTCCAGGTCGAGGTCGACTACCTCGACCCGCGCGACGGCCTCGTCCACGACGCCACGGCGGTGCCGCGCACCGACCAGACCGGCACCTTCTGGTTCTTCGCGCCGGAGAACGTGGAGCTGGTGGTCAAGGCCCTCGACGGGCACCAGATCAACGGCGCCTTCTGGCTCTTTTGGGGCGCGCTCTCGGACCTCAAGTACCGGATCACCCTGACCGACACCGCGACCGGCCAGAGCGAGAGCTACGTCAATCCCAAGGGGAGCTACTGCGGCGGGGCCGACACCTCGGCGATCGTTCCCTAACTTTCAGCCATGTCATCCTGAGCGCAGCGAAGGATCTGGGCGGGGGAAGGTCCGGTTAGCGGTCCCCTCCCAGCCCGATCCGCACCTGCGCCCCCAGCGTCAGGGTGTCCACGTCCGCGTCCTGCAGGTCGCTGAAGGCGTTGGCGCGGTAGTTGACGTTGACGTCGAGGTGGAGGCGCGGGATGAGCGTCATCTCGAAGCCGGCCCGCGCGGCGTAGAACGGGTCGGAGAAAGTGTCCGCGAAGTCGTCCGAGTAGAGCGTGCCGACGCCGGCGCCGATGTAGAGCCCGTGGCCGACGAGCAGGTACGCCTGCGGCGAGTAGACCGCCCCCGCCTCGACGCCGCCGAAGTCCTCGGGGAAGTACTCGAGCCCCAGCTCGAAGCGGAAGAGTCCGGCCGGCAGGATCTGCCAGGAGGCGACGTAGGCCGTGCCGTCGTCCTCGAGGTCCACCCCCTCGTCCACCACGTCGTCCAGCGTCCGCCAGTAGTGGACGCCGCCGCCGATGCGATGCTCGGCCGCGCCCGCGGCGGCGGGGAGCAGCAGGGTGAGCGCCGCGAGCAGCGGCAGGGTGCGGCGCGGGGCGAGGCTCTTCATCGGCACGTCCTCCTCTTCCTGGCTGCGTAAGATACCGCCCCCGGCACCTCCCGTGGCGAAGAAGCTCCTCCTCTCGCTCGTCTCCTGCCTGCTGGCGCTCGGCGCGGCGGAGGCGGCGGTGCGGCTCTTCGATCTCGCGCCCGAGGTCTCGATCATCCAGAAGGGGCGCTTCCGCCTGGCGCGCAACCCGAAGATCGGCTACGAGCCGGTCCCCGCCCTCGACTACCGCGGCACCAGCGGCTCCTTTTGGGACTACGCCGGGGCGAGCAACAAGGAAGGCTTCCGCGACCGCGACCACGCGGTGCGCAAGCCGCCCGGCGTCTACCGCGTCGTGGTGCTCGGCGACAGCATCGCCGCGGGGCTCAAGATCCAGCACTTCAGGAACACCTTCCCGCCGCGGCTGGAGAGGCTGCTGGTCGAGAAGGGGCTGCCGGCGGAGGTGATCAGCCTCGCCGTCTCCGGCTACAACACGCAGCAGGAGGTCGAGCTGTTCAAGGAGAAGGGGCTCCGGTATCGGCCGGACCTGGTGCTCGTCGCCTACTCGCTGACCGACCGCGAGCGGCTGGACGGCGACATCCTGAAGACCCTCCTCGAGGCCGAGGGCCGCGGCGGCGGCGTCAGCCGGGCGGGCGCCCACCCGCTGCTCGTCAAGAGCGCCCTCTACCGCGCCCTCCGCTACCGCGTCTTCGCCCCGCCGCGCCCGACGGAGGCGAAAGCCGCCGCGGCGACCGACGAGGCGCTGGCCCAGATCTCCGGCGACACCGTCGCCCCCTCCTTCGCCGAGCTGGCGCGGCTGGCGAAAGAGCACGACTTCGAGGTCGTCGTCGCCGTCTTCCCCCGCCTCGTCCGCCGCTTCGCCAGCTACCGCTTCGGCGACCAGCACGACTACGTCGCCGGCCTCTCCCGCCGGCACGGCTTCCACCACCTCGACCTGTTGCCCCCGCTCGCCGCCTGCCGCGCCGCGGCGCCGGAGAAGCCCCTCGGCAGGGACAGCTACCACCCCTCCCCCCACGGCCACGCCTGCGTGGCGGCGGCGATGGCGGAGGTGATCCTGGAAGAGACGCGGCGAGCGGGAGACTAGTCCGCAGCCCCTGGAGATGTTCCGGCAGGACCTGGAGATCTATCTCCAAGGCCCGGAAATAGATCTCCGACGCCTGGAGATAGATCTCCGGCCGTCGGAGATACATCTTCGAGACCGGAAGATAGATCTTCCGCACCCGGAGATAGATCTCCGGCCGTCCAAGATAGATCTCCGAGGCCAGGAGATAGATCTTCGTCTATAGGAAATCTATCTCCAGCACCCGGAAATGAATCTCCGGCACTCGGAGATCTATCTCCAGGCCCCGGAGACTTATCTCCGGCGGCCGGCGGAACATCTCCGAGGCCGGCGGAGGCCTCCCGGAGGCCCTTGCGGCTGCCATCACGGCTCCATAGGCTCTGTCCATGACCATCGAGCTGCCTCGCAGCGTGGAGGAGCCCCTCCGGGACCTCGCCAGAAGGCAAGACCGAGAGGTCGGCGCCCTCGTGGAGGACGCGGTCCGCCAGTACCTCGAAGCCGCCGCGATCACCGACTTGGACTCGGCCGAGGTCGCCGAATCCCAGGCCGCGCTGGTTGGTGAGCTGAGCGGCATCCCGGCGTGGAAGGCCGGCGGTGGGTGAGACGCGCGGAGGTCTGGTGGGCTGAGCTGCCGCCGCCGGTCGGCAGCCGGCCGGTGGTGATCCTGACCCGCGACGCCGTTCTCCCTCGATCGACTCGATCGTGGTGGCTCTCGTGACCCGCACCGTGCGGGGAGTGCCGACCGAGGTCGTGCTCGGCCGCCGGCAGGGGCTGCCGGTCCAATGCGTCGCGAACCTGGACAACATCCTGACCGTGCCACGGAGCCGTTTGAAACGGCTGATGGGCGCCTGCGACGCCGCGAAAGTGGACGAGCTCAACCAAGCCATCAAGGCAGCTCTCGACGTTCGCTGACTGCCCAGGTGGGGGCCTCGTAGCTCGTGGTAGGCTCTGCTAAACCCTTGAGCGAGAAGGTGCTGCGCCGTGCCTGAAGAGAACACCAAGTCGTTCTGGACGTCCGCGACCGGCCTGCTGACCGGAGGCGCGACCTTCATCACCGCCATCGTGGCCCTCGTCGGCATCCTGTACCAGATCGGCTGGATCGGTCCCGACAAGCCGGCGCCGCAGCCGGACCCGGTTCCCACGCCGTACGTCAACACAGAGCCGGTCCCGAGGCCGGTCGAGCCGCAAGTCGTGCCGCCGCAGATGCCGCCCGTCTCCTACACCGACGGCTGCGTCATCAACGGCGAGCCCCTCGTCATCACCGCCTCCAACCTCGTCCTGTCCAAGGCGCGGAACCTCCTGCAGGTGGGCGCGCGGGTGCCGCCCCATCCGAACTGCCGCTTTTGCCTGGAGGACACCCAGGGCAACCATTACTGCGTCGCGCCCGCCGGCCAGGTCTATTCCCTCAGCCTTCTCGTCGGCAACTGCTGGCCGTGCAGTGCCGGCGGCTGCTAACCCGCTCAGGCCCCTCGCTCGCGTAGCCTCCCCCGCGACGCGATGACGGCCGCTCAGACCTCCGACCGCCAAGTCCGCTTCGGCGAGCCCTCCGGCCGCTGGGTGATCCTCGCCACCGTCCTCGGGTCGAGCCTGGCGATGCTCGACGCCACGGTGGTCAACGTGGCGCTGCCGCGGATCGGAGCCGATCTCGGCGCCGACCTCGCGGACCTGCAGTGGACGCTCGGCGCTTACGCGCTGACGCTGGCCTCGTTCATCCTGCTCGGCGGGGCGCTCGGGGACCGCTTCGGGCGGCGGCGGGTGTTCGTCATCGGGACGGCGTGGTTCGCCGCCGCCTCGGCGCTCTGCGGGCTGGCGCCCAACGTCGAAACGCTGGTCGCCGCGCGCGCCCTCCAGGGGGTCGGCGGCGCGCTCCTGACCCCCGGGAGCCTGGCGATCATCTCGGCGTCGTTCGCGCCGGGGGACCGGGCGCGGGCGATCGGCGCCTGGTCCGGCTTCGGCGGCATCGCCGCGGCGATCGGCCCCTTCGCCGGCGGCTGGCTGGTCGAGACCTGGTCGTGGCGCTGGATCTTCCTCGTCAACCTGCCGCTCGCCGCCGTCGTCGTCGCGGTGGCGCTGCGGCACGTGCCGGAGAGCCGCGACCCGCGGGCCGGCCGCCGCATCGACGTCCCCGGCGCCGTGCTCGGCGCGCTCGGCCTGGCGGGGCTCACCTACGCCTCGATCGCGGCCGGCAAGGAGGGCGCGAGCCCGGCGGTCCTCGCGGCGGGGGCGGCCGGCGTCGCCTGCCTCGCCGCTTTCGTGGTGGTGGAGCGGCGGCGCGCCGACCCGCTGGTGCCGCCGGGGCTCTTCGCCTCCCGCCGCTTCACCGTCGCCAACCTCTACACCTTCGCCGTCTACGCGGCGCTCAGCGCGGTCTTCTTCCTGCTCGTCCTCGACCTGCAGGTCGTCGCCGGCTACAGCCCGGTCGCCTCGGGCCTGTCGCTGCTGCCGGTGACCGCCGTCATGCTGGTGCTCTCCGCCCGCTCGGGAGCGCTGGCGCAGCGCATCGGCCCGCGGTTGCAGATGACGCTCGGGCCGCTGATCGCCGCCGGCGGCCTGCTCCTCACGCTGCGCATCGGGCCGGGCGCGTCGTACTGGACGGTGGTCGTCCCGGCGATGGCGCTCTTCGGCCTCGGCCTCGCGGCGCTCGTCGCCCCGCTCACGGCCACGGTCCTCGCCGCCGCGCCGTCCGAGCACGCGGGCGTCGCGTCGGCGGTGAACAACGCCGTCGCCCGCGCCGCCGGCCTCTTGGCGGTGGCGATCCTTCCCGCGCTCGCCGGCCTCGCCGGGAACGACTACCGCGACCCGGCCGCCGTCGAGGCCGGCTACCGGATCGCGACCTTCGTCAACGTCGGCCTGATGCTCCTCGGCGCCGCCCTCGCGGCGTTCATCGGCAAGGAGATGCCGCGCGCGGCGGAGGAGCCGGCCGCCGCACCCGCGGACCGGGAGGTGGCGCACTGCTACTCCTGCCCGCTCGACGGGCCGCGGCTGGAGACCGTCCGGCAGGCTCGAAGGAGCGCCTGATCCAGCGCGCGGGAACGATTTTCTGGAGACCGTGATTCAAGCCGCCGAATCGAAGGCACGTCCGCACCCGCGCTCCCCTCTCGCGACCGGCGGGCATTCTCCTTGCGAGCGGCGAGCGGCATGAAGCGAGTCGCCCTCATTTTCACCCTGTGCGCCGCGTGCTTTTTCGCACTCGCGTGCAGCGACTCCTCGCCGAGCGAGCCCGACGAGTCCCCGTCCTGGCTGCAGGCCCTCATCGCCCAGATCACGAGCGAGCCGGTGACCAATCCCCCGTCGGCGATCTTCAGCTACCGCTACCGGGACGAGACGGTCTACTTCCGCCCGAGCCGCTGCTGCGACGTCGCGAGCGTGCTCTACGACCGCGACGGCAACGTCCTCTGCGCGCCCGACGGCGGGATCACCGGCAACGGCGACGGCCGCTGCCCGGACTTCTTCGCCGCGCGCTCCTCCGAGCGGCTCGTCTGGCGCGATCCGAGAAACTGACCGGCTGACTCCGTGACGGCCCCGAGACCCGCCGGCGGCGTGACCGGCGTCCTGGTCGGCGGCTTTGCCGCCGGCGTCCTCGACATCGTCTACGCCATCGTCGCCCTCGGGCGGCGCGGCTCCTCGCCGCTGCGAGTGCTGCAATCGGTGGCGAGCGGGCTGCTCGGCGCGGAGGCCTTCGAGGGCGGCGTGCCGGCCGGCGTCGTCGGCCTCGTCTGCCACTTCGTGATCGCCTGCGGCGCCGCGGCGGTGTACTACCTCGCCGCCCGGCGCCTCGCGCTCCTCCGCGAGCGCCCGCTCCTCACCGGCGCCGTCTTCGGGATCCTCGTCTACCTGTTCATGAACTTCGTCGTCATCCCGCTCTCCGCCGCCCCGTTCAAGCTCTCCTACCCGCCGCGCGTGCTCCTCCAGGGGTTCGTCTCGCACGCGCTTCTCGTCGGCATCCCGATCGCGCTGGCGATCCGCCGCTTCTCCTTCCGCGGCGCGAGCCAGTAGCTAGCCGGCGGCCTGCTTCAGCGTAAGTGGGTGCTAGATTCTCTCCAAGGGGCGACTGGGACCTAATGCACAAGGCGCGAGAATGCCGTAGCATATATTTCCCGAAAGCCGTTAGGCGGTAACACTCCATGGCGATCGATACCAATGCCTTTACAACTAAGAGTGACCTAATAAGCTTTTCGCAGGCACAGGTAACTCGGCTTGCCGAGAATCTGGCACGCGCAGAGGCGCTAGTCCAGATCTACGATCTAACTACCATCCTTCGCGGCTCTGCTCAAGCGCTCGGCACCCTTGAGGAGGTCGGCGCCGAGCTGCACTTCTCTGACATTTTGCGTGCTGCTGTAGTGTTAGTCCATGCTACTCTTGAAGATTATCTTCGGTCCACGGCGGCCACTCTATTGCCGTTTGCCGACGAGTCAACTCTGAATACCATTCCTCTCGTGGGGGTGGGCAGCTCTGGCAGAGCTGAGAAATTTCTCTTGGGGCGCCTTGCTCCGCACCGGGGCAAGACGGTGTTCGACCTGATACGAGAGTCGGTTGATGAGTGCCTATCCACCGCCACATACAACGATACGACACAGATCTCGTCGCTTCTGGTAAGCCTTGGAGCAAAGGTCGAAAAGGTAGAGCATCTATTCCCCCAACTGGATAAGTTTGTCAGGCGGCGGCATCAGATTGTACACCGAGCGGATAAAGCGCCGCCGAGGGTCGATGCGCTGGAACAGGTAGAGTCGATCACTCCCGATCAGGTGAGGGAATGGATCACCGCAGTGAAAGAATTCATGAGCATAAGTTTTGCCGACGTTGTCGTTAGCATTGCGCAAGGTCTGGCACCAATCCCTGCATCGGACGACTAAGGACTGTCTCGTGTGTCCGGCCGGAGCAGCGAGCTTCGAGTTGGCCTGGGACGCTGTGTCGGCAAAGTATCAGCGAGCGCCAGTAATGCGGCGGAGGGATCAATGATCTCGAAGCCGGCGGCGCGGCTTTCGCGCTGAGCGTCCGCGATCGTCTACGCCATCGTCGCCCTCGGGGCGGCTCCTCGGCGCCGCGGCCTTCGAGGCCGGCGTGTCCGCCGGCGTCCTTGGCCTCGCCTGCCACTTCGTGATCGCCTGGCGCCGCGGCGGTCTGCTACCTCGCCGTCCACTGCTCGCGATCCGCCGCTTCGCCTTCCGCTAGCCCGCCCTCGCGCCGCAAGCGCTCGGTCAGCTCCTCCGCCGTCACCGGCGGGCCGAAGTGGAAGCCCTGGCCGAGGTCGCAGCCCAGCTCGCGCAGCGCCGCCGCCTGGGTGGCGCTCTCGACGCCCTCGGCGACGAGCAGCAGGCCGATGGCCTTGCCCAGCATGACGATCGCCCGCGCCAGCGAGCTGTCCTGCTCCGTGCCCAGGTGGCGGGTGAAGGCGCCGTCGATCTTGAGGATGTCGATCGGCAGGTCGCGCAGGTGGCCGAGCGACGAGTACCCCGTGCCGAAGTCGTCGAGGGCCAGGCGTACCCCCGTCGCCTTGAGCTCGTGCAGCCGCGCCGCGGCGGCCAGCGGGTCGCGCGCCGGCAGCGACTCGGTGATCTCGCACACCAGGAGGTCCCTGGGCAGCTCGTGCTCGGCCAGCGCGGCGCGCATCTGATCGACGATGCCCGGCTCGTAGAGCTGCCGCATCGAGAGGTTGACGCCGACGGTGAGGCCCCGCCGGTCGAGCCGGTGCCAGACCGCCGCCTGCCGGCAGGCCTGGTCGATCACCCATTCGCCGAGCGGCTCGATCAGGCCCGAGGCCTCGGCCAGGTCGATGAAGTCGCCCGGCGGCACCAGGCCGCGGTCGCGGTGCCGCCAGCGCGCCAGGGCCTCGGCGCCGACGACGCGGCCGCTGCGCAGCGAGACGACCGGCTGGTAGACGAGGTAGAGCTCCCGCTGCTCGATGGCGCGCCGCAGGTCGGCCTCCATCTCGTGGCGGCGCAGCAGGGCCGAGCGCATGCCGGGGGCGAAGAGCGCCGAGCGGCCCTTGCCCGACTCCTTGGCGTGGTAGAGGGCGACGTCGGCCTGCCGCAGCACCTCGTCCTCGGTCGCGTCGGCGGCGCTCGCCGCGGCGCCGAGGCTGGCGGTCAGGTGGAGGGCGCCGGTGCCGACGGTGAAGGGCGCCGCGATCGCCGCCAGGATCGTCGCCGCGGCGGCGCGCAGGTCGTCGTCGCTCTCGACCGCCTCGAGCAGCACCGCGAACTCGTCGCCCCCCAGCCGCGCGGCGGTGTCGGAGTCGCGCACCGCGCCGCGCACGCGGCGGGCGGTCTCGACCAGCACCTGGTCGCCCGTGGCGTGCCCGAGGCCGTCGTTGACCGCCTTGAAGTCGTCGAGGTCGAGCACCGCGACGGCGTAGCGGCTGTGCTGCCGGGCGCTCAGCGTCTGGGCGTGGCGCAGGCGGTCGCCGAAGAGGGCACGGTTGGCGAGGCCGGTGAGCGGGTCGTGCAGGGCGCGGTGGATGAGCTGCTCCTCGAGCTCCTTGCGCTCGCGCATGTCGCGCAGGGTCAAGACGACGCCGCCGATCTCGGGGTTCGACAGGAGGTTGGTGGCGACCGCCTCCATGGTGATCCAGCGGCCGCCGCCGGTCGCCAGCCGCAGCTCGACCGGCCCGGTCAGCCCCGGCTGCACCATGGCGTGCGACAGGAAGACCCGGGCGCGCAGCTCGTCCTCCGGATGCAGCAGGCCGGCGAGCGGCCGGCCGTACAGCGCCTCCGGCGCGAGACCGAGCAGCCGCTCGGCGGAGGGGGCGACGTAGAGCAGGGTCGCCTCGGCGTCCACGACGGCGATGACGTCGGAGGAGTTCTGCACCAGGGTGCGGAAGCGGGCCTCGCTGCTGCGCGCCCCGAGCTCGGCCTGGAGGCGCAGGCCCTCGCGCGCCGTCACCGCCTGGCTGGCCAGCGCCAGGATGGTGAGCGACGCCGCGCCCGCGACGAGGACCGCGACGCTGGAGGTCGCGGCGCGCATCGCCAGGGCGCAGAAGAGGGTGGCGTAGCCGACCGCGACGAAGCCGAGCGGCAGGAGGCTCGGGCCGTGGAGCGCAGGGGCTTCGAGCGGGCGCGCCGGCGGCGGCCGGCTGGGGACGCGGCAGTGGGTGTGGGCCGCCGCCCCGCGGATGCCCCAGCCCAGCATGTAGGCGAGGTCGGAGGCGGCGGTGTCCGGCGACTTCCCCGCCAGCGTCATGGCGCCGTAGAGCACGTCGCCGGAGAACTCGACCAGGAGCCCGAGGGTCAGCAGCAGGAAGACCGGGCGATAGGGTTCGTCGACGCGGCGCAGGGCGAGGAGCGCGATCCCGAGCAGCAGCACCAGGTCGCCCAACGGGTAGGCGAAGGAGAGGAAGGCGCCGCGGTCGAGCGGGTGCGCCGCCGGCCGGAGCAGGAAGAACCAGATCGCCATCGCGCCGCCGCAAAAGACCGAGGCGGCGTCGATGCGGAACTGCAGCCACTCGGCCGGCGAGCGCCGCGTGCGCGGGAAGCTCAGCACGCCGGCCAGGAGCAACGGGTAGTAAAGCAGCCAGGCGGCGTGCGCCTCGAAGCCGAACAACCAGAGCGCGTTGCCGGTCAGGAGTGCCAAGAAGGCGGCGGCGAGCAGCCACCAGGCCCGCCGCGTGCCGGGGTCCGACCTCTTGCCACGGAAGGCGCGGACGGCGAGGAAGCAGGCGGCCACCCCCGCCGGCAGGAAGAGCGCCCGGTTGGCGAGGGACTCGCCGAAGTCCGGCCCGCCCGCCAGGCGCACGGCCGAGTAGACGAGGACGTACAGCGCCAGCCCGGCGAAGAGCCAGGAGCCCCGGTCCCAAGCCGCGGCCGGGCGGGCGAGACGGCGTACGAGCGACATTTCTAAAAACCTAGCCCGAGTGTACGCCCGGTGGGGCCCGGGGCGGAGGGGTAGGGAGAGCTAGCGGGCGCCGCGGCAGGCGAAGCGCGAGCGCGCCGCCGCCTCGGCGAAGAGCCGCTGCGCCGCGGCGTCCGGGTGGGCGTCGGTGGGGGAGACCCAGTAGCGGTCGCCCGGGCCGGGGGGGAAGGCGGGGGTGGGATCGATGACCTCGAAGCCGGCGGCGCGGCCCTCGGCGGCGACGCGGGCGTAGATGTCGGCGAAAAGTCCGAAGGCGCGCGGCTCGTGCAGCTCGGGCAGGAGGAGCAGCGTCGCGGCGGCGCCGTCCTCCTTCAAGCGCGCGCCGAGTGCCCGCAGCGCTTCGCGCGCCGCGCGCCAGCCGGGCCGGTCCTCGCCGTACAGGGCGCCGTAGTAGGCGCGGAAGTCGCGGAGCTGGACCTCGGCACCTTGGCGGAGGCGGGTCGAGAGCAGGCCGGCGAGGGCCGAGTGCCGGAGGAGGAGGCTCTCGGCCGGGACCGGCGACGGCTCGGCGTCGTTGATGAACCAGCCGAGCACCACCCAGTCGGGGCGGAGCGGGCGCACGCGCCGCTCGTAGCGGGCGCGCTGCATGGCGGTGTTGCTGTTGCCGATGCCGGCGTTAACGACGGTGGCGCCGCCGCCGGGGCAGCGGGCGCGCAGCAGCCGCTCGAGCTGCGCCGGCCAGGTGTCGCATTCCGCCACCCCCCAGCCGAAGGTGAGCGAGTCGCCGAGCGCCGCGACGATCCGCTCGCCGGGCATCCGCCGCGCTTCGGTCGCCGGGTCGGCGCGTCGGAAGCCGCGCGCGTCGGTGCGCACCCGCACGCCCATGAGGAGCGCGTCCGCCTCCGGCCGGTGGTCCGCGACCAGCCTGGGCTCCGCCTCCGGCCGCTTGACCAGCCGCGCGTAGCGCCACATCTCGACGTCGAGGACGCGCAGCGCGTGCTTCGAGGCGAGGCGGAGGAGGCCCTCGGCGGCGGCGAGGGCGAGGAGGGCGGCGAGGGCGGCGAGCGCGAGGGCGGCGGCGGGGCGGCGCGTGCGGCCGGGGCGCGCGGTCACTCCACGGTCACGCTCTTCGCCAGGTTGCGCGGCTGGTCGACGTCGGCGCCGCGCCGCAGGCCCATGAAGTAGGCGAGGAGCTGGAGGGGGATGACGTTGACGATCGGCTGCAGCAGCGGCGCCAGCGTCGGCACCCGCACCACCTCGTCGGCGACGCCGCCGAAGTCGGCCGGGTCGCGGTCGGTCAGCGCGATGACCACGCCGTCGCGCGCCTTGACCTCCTGCATGTTGCTCTTGACCTTCTCGTAGACGGCGTCGCCGGTCGCCAGCGCCACGACCGGCATGTCGCGGTCGATGAGCGCGATCGGCCCGTGCTTCATCTCGCCGGCGGGGTAGCCCTCGGCGTGGATGTAGCTGATCTCCTTCAGTTTGAGCGCGCCTTCGAGGGCGATCGGATAGTTGATGCCGCGGCCGAGGTAGAGGAAGTCGCTGGCGCGGTGCCAGTCCTTGGCCAGCGCCGCCATCCGCTCCTCCTGGCGCAGCACTTCGGCCACCGCCTGCGGCACCCGCGCCAGCGCGTCGAGCCAGTGCCGCTCGACGGCGCCGCCGTTGCGCGCCTGGCGCAGCCAGAGGGCGAGGAGGTAGAGGGCGACGAGCTGGGTGGTGAAGGCCTTGGTCGAGGCGACGCCGATCTCGGGGCCGGCGTGGGTGTAGATCACCCCCTCGCTGATGCGCGTCGCCTGGCTGCCCTGGACGTTGCACACCGCGAAGAGCCGCGCCCCGCGCTCGCGCGCCGCCTCCATCGCCGAGATCGTGTCGGCGGTCTCGCCGGACTGCGAGATGCCGACCGCCAGGACCTTCTCCGAGACGATCGGGTCGCGATAGCGGTACTCGGAGCCGTAGTCCACCTCGACCGGGAGCCGCGCGATCGCCTCGATCATGAACTTGCCGATCAGGCCGGCGTGCCAGGAGGTGCCGCAGGCGAGGAGGTGGAGGCGCTCGAGGCCGCGCACCTCCTCGTCGCTCATCGTCACCGTGTCGTCGAGGAGGATGCGCGCCCGCTCGAAGTCCACGCGCCCGGCGAAGGTGTCCTGGACGGCCTGCGCCTGCTCGTGGATCTCCTTGAGCATGAAGTGTTTGTAGCCGCCCTTTTCGGCCTGGATGGGGTCCCAGTTGAGGCGCTGGACGGTGCGCTCGACGGGCTGCCCCTCGCGGTCCCAGACCTCGACGCCGCCGGGGGCCAGGCGCGCCAGGTCGCCGTTCTCCAGGAAGATCACGTCCTTGGTGTGGGCGAGGAGGGCGGCCGGGTCGGAGGCCAGGAACTGCTCGCCCTCGCCCAGGCCGATGACCAGCGGCGGTCCCTGGCGGGCGGCGACGATCTCCTGGCCGTCCGACTCGACGGTCACCGCGGCGAAGGCGTACATGCCCTCGAGCTCGCGCGTCGCGCGCGCCACCGCCGCGCGCAGATCGCCGTCGAGGTAGGAGGAGATCAGGTTGGCGACGACTTCGGTGTCGGTGTCGGAGGTGAAGCTCCACCCTTCCTTCTGGAGCCGCTGCTTGAGCGGCAGGAAGTTCTCGATGATGCCGTTGTGGATGAGCGCCAGGCGCCGCCGCGAGTCCACCACCGGGTGGGCGTTGCGCTCGCTCGGCGGCCCGTGGGTGGCCCAGCGGGTGTGCCCGAGGCCGTAGCGGCCGGCGAGCGGCTGCTGCCGGAGCTTCTCCTTGAGACGCTCGAGCTTGCCCTCGGCCTTGACCGTCAGCAGGTCGCCGTCGTCCACGGTCACCACGCCCGCCGAGTCGTAGCCGCGGTACTCCAGCCGGCTCAGCCCGTCGATCAGGAGCGGAACGACCTCGCGGGTCCCTACGTAACCTACGATTCCGCACATAGTTTTAAGGCTCCACTCCAGCGAACAGACTAATCCCCCGCCCGGTCGAGCGCATCGCCCCCCTCACCCTCGGTCCCTCTCCCCCCTCGCGGGGGGCGAGGGATGCCCCCGCCCTGCTCTCCGGCGGTCTCCGCCCGCCGCGACCGTAACTCCTCGACCAGCTCCAGGACCGCCCACGCCAGCTTGTCGGGGTCGTGGCGGAGAAGCCCGCTCTCGGCCAGGAGGTCCGCTTCGACGACCTCGACCCCCATCGCCTCCAGCGCCGCGCGCTCGACGGTGACTGGGGCGGCGCCCCGCTCGCGGTAGGGCGCCAGCCGCGCCTCGGGGATCGGCGTCGAGCTGGCGAGGACGAGATCGAGGAGCCCCTCTCCGGCGTGGCGCTCCAGTGCCGCCAGGTGCGCGGCGCCCATCATCCCGTCCGTCTCCCCCGGCTGGGTCATCAGGTTGAGCAGCAGGATCGACGGCCCGCGCCGCCGCGCCAGCGCCTGGCGGATGCCGGGGATCAGCAGATTAGGCAGGATCGAGGTGAACAGCGAGCCGGGGCCGAGCAGGATGGCGTCGGCGGTCTCGAGCGCGGCGACCGCCGGCGGGAAGGCCGGGGGGGCGTGCGGGTCGAGCTCGACCGCCGCCAGCTCCTCCCCCGAGAGCCCGACCGCCGACTCCCCCTCGTAGCAGGCGCCGGAGACGCCGCGGCCGCACAGGCGCACGTCCTGGACGGTGGCCGGCAGGATCTTGCCGCGCACCGAGAGGATCTCCTCGGCGGTCAGGATCGCCTGGTGGAAGTCGCCGGTGATGCCGGTCAGCGCGGTGAGGAAGAGGTTGCCGAAGGAGTGGCCGACCAGGCCGCCGCCGTTCGGGAAGCGGTACTGGAAGAGGCGGGTGAGGAGGTCCTCGTCGTCGGCCAGGGCGACCAGGCAGCTGCGGATGTCCCCCGGCGCCGGCACTCCGAAGTCTTTGCGGAGCTGCCCCGAGGAGCCGCCGTCGTCGGTGACGGTGACGACCCCAACCAGCTCGCGCAGCCGCTCGCCGCCGACCTGGTGCTTCAGGCCCCGCAGCAGCACCGAGAGCCCGGTGCCGCCGCCGACCGCGACCAGCTTGCAACCCGCCATCGGGGGATCCCTAGCGCTTCCGCAGCTCGATGAGGATCTGCTTGGCCACGGCCTTCAGCGTGTCGAAGACGCCGAGGCCGGTGGTGGCGACCGCCTCGAAGGTCGGCTCGCGCTTGTAGTTGAGGACGCGGTAGAGCTGATCGACCGGCACCGCCGTCGGCAGGTCGCGCTTGTTGAACTGTAGGGCGTAGGGGATGGCGGCGAGGTCGAAGCCGTGCTCGCGGAGGTTCTCCTCGAGGTTGCGGATCGACTCGATGTTGGCCTCCATCCGCTCCTCCTGGCTGTCGGCGACGAAGACGACGCCGTCCACCCCCTTGAGGATCAGCTTGCGGCTGGCGTCGTAGAAGACCTGGCCGGGCACGGTGTAGAGGTGGAAGCGGGTGGTGAAGCCGCGGATGGACCCGAGGTCGAGCGGCAGGAAGTCGAAGAACAGCGTCCGGTCGGCCTCGGTGGCGAGCGAGATCATCTTGCCCTTCGCCTCGGGCGCCGTCTTGCCGTAGATGTACTGCAGGTTCGTCGTCTTGCCCCCGAGCCCGGGGCCGTAGAAGACGATCTTGCAGTTGATCTCCTTGCTGGCGTAGTTGATGAAGGTCATCGCGGCACGGCGCTACTCGCCGAACAGGGCGTCGATGTCCTCGTCGGTGATCTCGGCGAACGGGCTGGCGTGGCCGGCGCCGAGCGTGCCCTGCGCCGCCTTCTCCGCCATCGTCTCGAAGATCCGCTCGAGGTCGGCGCTGGCGCGCTTGACCCGCAGCCGCACCAGGCCGAGCGAGGAGCGGTCGTCGAAGATGACCACCAGGATGGCGCGCTTGGCGACGATCGAGATGTGGATGTGGTCCTGCTGCCCTTCGTGGAAGAGGACCGAGAACTCCCGCTCGCCGATGAGCTTGGCGAGGCCGTCGGTGGCCGCCACGTTGCCGGCGGTCAGCGAGGCCAGCGAGGTGGTGTCGAACTGCTCGACCTCGCCGGCCGAGGCGATCTGCTGGCCGTTCTTGTCGATCAGGAACACGGCCTTGGCGTTGGCCTCCTGGCGCAGCCGGCGCAGCGCTTCCTGGAGGTGCCGGAACTCCTCTTCGTAGAGGACGAAGTCGGCGGAGGACATGGGGAGCCTTTCCGGACCGTGCGGCGCGGCCCGCCGGGATTCTATGCCGAAGGCCTCAACGGAAGAGGCGCCAGCCGGCGAGCAGGTCGGACTCGGTGAGGACCAGGGTGTCCCCTTCGACGCGGTGGACGAGCGGCACCGGCTTGCAGCCGCCGCCCCCCTGGTTGACCGAGGCGAGGCGGACGGTGGTGTCGCACTTGTTGTCCACCACCCACTCCCCCTCGTGGCGGAAGCCGCGCCCGACGTTGGCGTGGCTCTCGCTGGCGTCGAAGGCGACCTGCACGACCCCCTCGGGATCGCGCCCGACGAAGAAGCGGACCTCCTGGTTGCCGGGGTTCAAGAAGCGATAGAAGCGCACCTCGCGCGCGTCGAGCCCGGCGAGCGAGACGCGGACGTTGCCGTCCGGCTCCGGCCCCACCCGCTCGAACCGCGCCTGCCCCATCCGCCCCTCGAGCACGTAGTCGGCCCCCAAGACCGCCGCGATGAAGACGAGGACCAGGAAGACGCCGTGAAGCGGGCGGAAGCGGAAGCGGGCCATGCGGGGTGGATTCTCGCACAGGCGGGCGTGGCTTGCCCCGCCAGCTTTCCCGTACCGCCGGGTTTATCATCACCGCGTGGAGCGATTCTGGGTGGACTACGACAGGGAAGCTGATGTCCTGTACATCAGCTTCCGGCGGCCCCAGCAGGCGACGGATACCAAGACGACCGACGAGGGCGTCCTGCTTCGTTATCACGGCAAGGAGCTGATCGGGATCACCGTCCTGGAGGCCTCGACTCGCCCCCGGGGGCTCCCAGTGGGCAGCAAGTCGAAGGGATAGCCGAACAGCGCAGCGCCTTGCGGGTGCCTGGCGTCGCGCGGATCGGCGGCGCGGAAGCGCGAAAAGGGATGTCCGCAGCCGCCGCGGGATTTCCCGCGCCGCCCGCGGCATTTCCCCTGCGCGTCGCGCCATTTCCCGCAGGCCCTGCGGCATTTCCCGGAGCGCCCGCGGAGTTTCCCGCGGCGGCTGCGGGGTGTACCGCGGCCGGAGAAATGTGTACCGCGGCGCCCGCGGGATTCCCCGCAACGCCCGCGGCATTTCCCGCGGCGCCTGCGGAAACGGGTCTCCGGGTTGGAAACTCTTTACTAGCTGGTATTTAGCCCGCCCAGGTCCTTGGACGGCAGGGCGAGGCTCAGGGGGTCGTGCGGGAACTTGCGCTCCCCATCGATCAGAGCCTGCCAATCCTCGTCGGTGAGCTCGCGGAGCTCACCCCGGTCGAAGGGACCGAAGACCTGATCGTAGGCCTTTTGCGAGAGGCGCTCGTGTTCTCGGTTCTCAACGACGGCGAGGCGGCGATACTCATCGACCGAGAGCACGACTGGCACAGGCTGACCCGAGTCCTCCAGCACCACGGGCCCCGCCTCGGCACGCTTCACCGTCTCCGCCAGCCAGGACTCGGCATCCTTGAGCGAGATGGTCGTCATCATCAGCGTCTCCAACGTGACCTTAGCGCCTACCGAACCTGCCGGCAAGCGCCGGATTTTCGCCCCCGCACGGTTGGCCAAACGGGAATCTGGCCGGCTTCTCGGCCTGATCGGTCGAGACGAACAAACCGCGCTGCGCTTTCACCCAGCAGCCGCCCAGGTGGTTGTTGTCGCACCTAGGGCGAGAGCCATCCCGGTCGATGCGACCTGACGAGGTCCTCGCCTCGGCCCGTTGCCGGCAGTAGGTAGCATGGGATCCTGCGACGCCCGAGAGGCTGCGGCCCGACGGGCTGCGGATGCTCGGTAACTAGCCTAAGATACAGGTCTGTGTCGATTTCTGAGATGCAGCCGCCCGACGACTCGGGTGCGGGCACTTTCACCCGCTTCCGATATCAAGCTCACGTCGCATTCCCTTTCTGCTTGAGATGCTACTTCAACCAAGGTGTGCTCGCTGTCCTGCCCGAGCACTTCGAGGACATCCTAGTCGAATCACGAGACGAGCTGCGCTTTGTCCAGATCAAGACACGCAACGCCGACCGGGGTCCCTGGAGATACCGGCATTTGTTGGAGGCTGGTGGCGCACTAAAGAGTTTGCTGCGCACACATCGCGCTATCGGCGACTTCAACGACGGGCGCCGGATCGTCTACGACATTCGGCTTGAGGGAGCGCCTCACCGGGAGGACGACATTCGTTGTTTCCCGCGTAGTGGTAGTGGAGCCAACCAGGAGATGACGCAGACCTGTGCGCGGAAGCTGGACTGCAACGAGGCAGAAGCGACGGCTCTGTTGGCGCGAGTGGTCGTTCACGCCGGGGAGCCTCCGCGGGAACTCATTGAGGACCGGAACCTCGGCCACCTCGGTCGCGCCGCGGGGCACCTATCGGCAAACGAGTTGAAGGCGATCTACGAGGCGGCAATTGACTTGATTGAGCAGGCGATGCGGGCAGAGTTGCTCGCCGATGCGTGGCCTAAGGTAATACTCGAACCTGAGAACGCGGAGGAGGAAGCAAGGCGGCGGGCAGAGGCCAAGCGCCTTGATCGCCTGCGGCTCTCGCCGACCCTCGGGCGTCTAGAGGGCAGCGACCGCGCATTACTTGCTCGCATTACGGATCCCGATCGCCTGAGAGCGACCGCTTTGGAACAAAAAATGGAGACCGCGGGTGCGCCGGCGGCACTCATCCAACATGCGAAGCAACTCCGAGCACAAGCCAGTCTCCGCATGCGCGAGTTTCGTGCCTCGAGTCTCCTCAACGTCGACGACTTGCTCGCCGACCTTGAATTCCGGTTACTCGCGGTGGCTGAGGCTACTGCGGCAACTGTAAGTGACAGGCCTCCGGCACCCACGACTTGGCGTGCGATCCAACGGCGGTTAGAGACGCACCCGATCGAGCACGACCCTCGCCGCATTCTCAGCCAGGAGCCACTGCTGCTTATGGGGGCGATCTGCGAATACTCGGACGAGTGCAAGTTCCGATGGGGAACAGATGGCTGAGACCCGCTTGACGATGTCACCGGCTGTCTACGCTGCTTCTGTCGAAGGCGAAGCTCGCCTACTTCTCCTAATCAACGCCTTCTCCGGCCGTGAGGGGACATTGCAGGGTCGTACAAAGCTCGCCAAACTAGATTTTCTTCTTAGGTACCCCTCGTTCTTTCGTCGAGCTCTGCGTATTCGGAAGATCGATATCGATCTACACGAACCGGGCACAAGTGAGAACACAATCGAGCAGCGGATGGTTCGATTCCGATACGGTCCATGGGATCCGGCTTACTACGCCCTCCTCGGAAGCCTCCTTGGCCGCGGCTTGATCGAGACGATTCCGCAGCCCCGCTTTATTGGATTCCGCGCGACGGAAGTTGGGCGGGTCCTAGCGAAGCAGCTCTCCACGACTGAGGCTTGGGCTCAGGCCGCCGAGCGGGCGCGCCTGCTGAAGCGCGCTTTCCCGCAGCAGGGCGGCACGTTTCTCAAGAACTTTATCTACCAACACTTTCCCGAGGTAACACAAGCGAGTTGGGGCGAGGCACTATGATCCTCCGAGTAGATTCGCTCGCTCTCGTCGGGACCTCACGTGCGATTCGCTTTCAGACAGGTCTGAACGTGATTCTCGGGCCGATCTCGACGGGGAAGACGTCGTTGATGAAGCTGTTTGAAGTACTCCTCGGCGGGAGTTATCGCGGCATCAGCCCAGAAGTGGATCGCTCGGTCAGCGAACTCGCAGGTGAGTTAACGATCGATCACCGCGCATACTCAGTGATCCGCCCCCTGGTTCAGAGCGACACGGCGCGCGTGCAAATCGCTGGTGACCAAGTCGCCGAGCGGCTTCCGGCAATGCGGCTTGATGCCGGCGCACGTGTCACCTATGGCGTTTGGCTACTCGAGCAGCTCAACCTTCCTGTCCTCCGGGTGCCACAAGCTCCGACGCGGCCGGCGGAGTCGGCCTTCATTCCTGTAAGCATCAATGATTACCTCCGCTACTGCCGGCTGCGTCAAGACGAGATCGATGTCGATGTCCTTGGCTCGTCGCAGCCGTTTCGTGACATCAAACGGCGCTACGTCTTCCGAATTCTGTATGGAGGCTACGATCTCGAAGTCGCTCGCCTTCAGGATCAGCTTCGGGCCGTACAATCCGAGCTAAGCCAGCTCGAGGGGGGACAGGCGGCGTTCGAGAGGTTCCTTGAGGGAACTGCTCTCGCAAATCGCGCCGCGATCCAACGCCAGCTTGGCGAAGCGCGTGAGCGAGAGGCTGCACTCGCATACGAGCGAGCACAGCTCGTCGCTCCGGAGCAGACAACACCAGAGGCGCTCCAGTTGCGGACGGAGATCGCAGCTCTGGAACAGCGAATGGGCGACGCGGCAGCAGAACTCCAACACGAGCGTCGCAGCGCCGTCCAGCTGGGCGAGCTTGCGAACGACTTACAGGCACACTCGATACGCCTTACCAAAGCCATTGTTGCCGGCGAGCGCTTCTTCGACTTCGAGTTTGTGGTCTGTCCGCGTTGCGGGTCCAAGCTCGTCGGGGGTCGAGCAGAGGAGGGTCACTGCTACCTTTGTCTCCAGCCGGAGCCGCCCGCACTGACACGCAAGGAACTCGTTCGCGAACAAGATCGCCTGAACGCACAGATTGCGGAGACGGAGGAGCTCATCGACGCGCACGAACAACGTGGTCGAGAGCTTGAACAGACGGTTGAGGCGCTTGAGTCGGAACGGAAAAAGCTCGGATCCGCCTTGGATCACGAGGTGGCTCACTTTATATCAGATCAGGCGGAACTTATCGAGAGGCTTGCGCGTGATCAGGCAGTGCTCGGCGAGCGCATACGGCGCCTGGAAGACTACGTTGGCGTGTTCCAGCGACTTGACAGCGTGCTCTCGCGAATTTCGGAGCTCATGCAGCAAAGGGCAGAACTCGAAGCAGCTTTGGAGCGAGCCGAGCAGCTTGAGGCTGTGACTGTGAGCAGGATCGAGCACCTAGAGAGCTGGTTTGCTCGATACGTTGAGGCACTTGAAATTCCAAGCTTCGGCAGCGCAGTGCGCGCCGCAATTGACCGCAACAGCTACGAGCCAATAGTGAACGGACAGAAATTCGCTCAGCTCAGCGCGGGTGTTCGTGTGCTGGTCAACATAGCTCACCTTCTCGCCCACCATCGCGCAGCGCTTGAACTTGGCTTACCCCTTCCAGGACTAATCATGATCGACGGAATCGCCAAGAACATCGGGACAGTGGGATACGACGCGGCCCGGATCGAAGATATCTGGACTGCGCTGATCAATCTATCCGCTGAACTCGGCGAGGAGATCCAAGTGTTGGTGGCTGCCAACGAAGTGCCAAAGAGAGTAGAGCAGTACGTTAGGGTTGAGTTTTCTGAGGTAGACCGACTTATACCGACGAAGGATCTCGGTTAATCACCTCGGCGACTTTTCTTGCTGGCGGAGAGCGGACTATCGAAAGCGACGTCTTCACGCGCGTGGGCCACCCCGTTGGCGCGAAGGGGAAGCTCGAGCAAGAACGCTATCTCCTGCCCTGGAGTTCCTCGATAGCGTCGCGCAGCTTGGGTAGATCGTGCTGCGTGACCTGCCAGACGGCTTCGAGGTCCACGCCCATGTAATCGTGGATTAGGACGTCTCGCATGCCGGCGATGCGACGCCAAGGGATCTCAGGTCTCTGCTGTGTCAGCGCGGATGGAAGGCGTTTGATCGCTTCGCCGATGATCTCGAGCTGGCGGACTACCGCGTCCTGCCAATGGGAAGCGGCCATGAATTCATCGTGGCCGACCTCTACATACCGCTCGATCTTCGCGATGGCATCTAAGACGTGCTGCAGGTAGAGATCATCCCGGCTCACAGCGGGAGCGCTTCTGAGAGAACACGCTCTCGCAGGTAGGGAGAGAGTGCCCGCTCCGTGACAACGTCCACCCGGCGATGGACGAGGTCTTCTAAGTCCTGTTTGAGCCCCACGAGATCGAGCAGCGAGCGTCCTTCCGCGAGCGTCACGAGCAGGTCGAGGTCGCTGGTCTCGCCACCCTCGCCGTGCGCAAGGGAACCGAAGACACGCACGTTCCCCGCCCCGTGGCGCTTCGCCAGGTCGAGGATCTCCGCTCGGTACTTCCGCAGGATGCCGCTCATCGAGCGGCAGTCTAGCAGCAGCTTTGTCTTGAGGGGGTTACGACGAAACCGGCGTTGGCTGGGAGGCAGGGATTCGAACCCCGATACCGTGGTCCAGAGCCACGTGTCCTACCGTTGAACGACCTCCCAAGGCCTTGCGGACGCTAGCCGAACGGGGCGTTTTGGGTCAACCCGCTCAACCGGTCGGTGCCGGGCGGAATTCCTCTCGCAGGCACGCCGCGAAGCGCTCCAGGTGGCGCGCGGTGGCCTCTTGGCCCATGACTTCGAGGAGGTCGAAGAGCGGCGGTCCGGCGCTGGCGCCGGAGAGGGCCATGCGGGTGGGGTGGATGAGCGCCCCGGCCTTGACGCCGCGCGCCTCCGCGACGGCGCGCAGCTCCGCCTCGATGGCGCCCTTCTCCCATTCTGGCAAGGCCAGCAACTTCTCGCGCAATGCGGCGAGCCCTTCGGCCACCGCCGGATCCTCGACGTACTTCCCGCAGAGCGCCGGGTCGTAGTCGAGCGCGGGCGCGAAGTACGGCACGACCGCCTGCGCCAAGTCCCTTAGCGTCCGCGCCCGCGTCCTGTGCAGCTCGAGCGCCGCGGCGAGCCGCGCTTCGTCCATCACGCCGCCGCCCAACCCCACCTCGGCCAGGAACGGCTCGAGGTGCGGCCGGATCTCCCCGAGCGGCAGGTTCGAGAGGTACTGCGCGTTCATCCACAGCAGCTTGTCGCGGTCGAAGACGGCCGCCGAGGCGTTGAGGCGGTCGACGGTGAAGAGCTCGATCAGCTCGCGCCGCGACAGGACCTCGCGCTCGTCGCCGGGGTTCCAGCCGAGCAGGGCGAGGAAGTTGTAGAGCGCCTGCGGCAGGATGCCCTCGGCGCGGAACTCCTCGACGGCGGTCGAGCCGATCCGCTTCGACAGCCGCTTCTTGTCCGGCCCGAGGATCAGCGGCAGGTGGCCGAAGGTCGGGACCGCGGCGCCGAAGGCGCGGAAGAGCGCGATGTGCTTCGGCGTGTTCGAGAGGTGGTCCTCGCCGCGGATGACGTGGGTGATCGCCATGTCGATGTCGTCGACGACGACCGACATGTGGTAGGTCGGCGTGCCGTCCGAGCGCAGCAGGACGAAGTCGTCGAGCGCCTCGGGCGGGAAGTCCATGTCGCCGCGCACCAGGTCGTGGAAGCGGATGGGCTCGTCCGGCATGCGGCAGCGGACGGCGAAGGGCTCGCCGCGCGCCAGCCGCTCGCGCACCTCGTCGTCGGAGAGCTTGAGGCAGGTGCGCGGGTAGCGGAAGGCGTCGCCGCGCTTCTGCGCCTCCTGGCGCAGGCGGTCCAGCTCCTCGGGCGCGCAGAAGCAGCGGTAGGCGCCGCCGGCGGCCAGGAGCTCCTCGGCGCGCTCGCGGTGGCGGCCCAGCCGCTCGCTTTGGAGGTACGGCCCCTCGTCCCACTCGACGCCGATCCAGGCGAGCGCGCTCTGGATCTGGTGGGTCATCGCCTCGTCGGAGCGCTCGCGGTCGGTGTCCTCGATGCGCAGCACGAAGGCGCCGCCGGCGCTCTGCCGCAGCAGGTCGTTGTAGATCGCGGTGCGCGCGCCGCCGACGTGCAGGAACCCCGTCGGCGAGGGAGCGAAGCGGACCCGCACCGGGCCGGTGATCTCGGTCATTTCACCCACACGGTCTTGAGGTTGACGAACTCGCGGATCCCCTCGCGCGCCAGCTCGCGGCCGTAGCCGGAGGCCTTGACGCCGCCGAAAGGCAGCCGCGGGTCGCTCTTGACGATGCCGTTGACGAAGACCGAGCCGGCGTCGATGCGCGCCGCCAGCTCCTCGCCGCGCGCCGGGTCGCCGGTCCAGATCGAAGCGCCGAGGCCGTAGCGCGAGCGGTTCGCCAGCTCGACGCCCTCCTCGGCGTCGCGCACCCGTGTCACCGCCGCCACCGGCCCGAAGGTCTCCTCCTCGAAGGCGGCCATCCCGGGCAGGACGCCGGCGAGCACGGTCGGGGCGTAGTAGGTGCCCGGCCCCGGCAGGCGCCGGCCGCCGGTGCGCAGGACGGCGCCGGCCGCGACGGTGCGCTGCACCTGGTCGTGGAGGTCGCGCAGCAGGTCCTCGCGGGCGAGCGGGCCGACCTCGGTCGCGCGGTCGAGCGGATCGCCGACGACCAGCGCGTCCATCCGCCGCACCAGCTCCGCCTCGAAGGCGTCGGCCACCGGCTCCTCGACCAGGAAGCGCTTGGCGCAGATGCAGCTCTGGCCGGAGTTGAGGGCGCGCGCCTTCGCCGCCTCGCCCGCCGCCGCCACCGGATCGGCGTCGGCGAGGACCAGGAAGGGGTCCGAGCCGCCGAGCTCGAGCACCGTCTTCTTGAGCGCGCCGCCGGCCGCGGAGGCCACCGCCATGCCGGCGCGGTCGCTGCCGGTCAGGCTCACGCCCTTGATCGCCGGGTGGCGGATCACCTCGGCCACCCGATCGGAGGAGACCAGGAGGGTCGTGAACACCCCCTCCGGGAAGCCGGCCTCGCGGAAGAGCGCCTCGATCGCCAGCGCCGACCCCGGGACGTTGCCGGCGTGCTTCAAGACCGCGACGTTGCCGGCCATGACCGCCGGGACGGCGAAGCGGAAGACCTGCCAGAAGGGGAAGTTCCAGGGCATCACCGCGAGCAGCGGCCCGAGCGGGTCGCAGCGCACCAGGCTCCGCGAGGCCTCGGTCGCCACCTCTTCGGGGGCGAGGAAGGCCTCGGCGTGCTCGGCGTAGAAGGTGCAGCCGAGGGCGCACTTGTCGATCTCAGCCTCGGCGGCGGCGATGGGCTTGCCCATCTCCTCGGTGATGAGCTTGGCGGACTCGGCGCGGCGCTCGCCGAGCAGCTCCGCCAGCCGGTGCATGCGGCGGGCGCGCTCGGCGAAGGGCTCGCGCCGCCAGGCGGCGAAGGCCTCCTCGGCGCGCGCGAGCAGGCGGCCGACCTCCTCGGGCGAGGTGTCGGGGTAGTCGGCGAGGGTCTCGCCGGTGGCCGGATTGGTCGCTTTCATTGTCGGGGTGCCGCGGCGGCCGGCGGAGGCCGCCGGCCGGGTCGTCGATGGCGGAGAGGGAGGGATTCGAACCCTCGGTCCGGGGATTACCCCGAACAACTGCTTAGCAGGCAGCCCTGTTCGGCCACTCCAGCACCTCTCCGGGCTCTCGACCGAGCGGACCATTGTAGGGGCCGCCCGCCGGGCAGTCAAAACAGCACCGCGGGGTAGAGTATGCCCCCGTGACGACGGACCTGGAGACGCGCGCCGCGACGAGCGAGACCGCGACGACCGACGCCGACCGCCTGGCGATCGACACCATCCGCTTCCTGGCGGTGGACATGGTCGAGGCGGCGGCCTCCGGGCACCCCGGTGCGCCGCTCGGGCAGGCGCCGCTCGCCTACCTCCTCTGGACCCGCCACCTCCGCCACCATCCCGACGACCCCGACTGGCCGAACCGCGACCGCTTCGTCCTCTCCTGCGGCCACGCCTCGGCGCTGCTCTACGCGCTGCTCCACCTCGCGGGGTACGGCCTGCCGATCGAGGAGCTGAAGCGCTTCCGCCAGCTCGGCTCGAAGACCCCGGGGCACCCCGAGCGCGAGCTGACGCGCGGCGTCGAGACGACGACCGGCCCGCTCGGCCAGGGGGTGGGGAACGCCGTCGGCATGGCGATCGCCGAGCAGCTCCTCGGCGCGCGCTTCAACCGCGACGGCTTCCCGGTCGTCGACTACCGCACCTGGGTTTTCGCCAGCGACGGCGACATGATGGAGGGCGTCGCCTCCGAGGCCTGCTCGCTCGCCGGCCACCTCAAGCTCGGCAAGCTGACCGTCTTCTACGACGACAACGACGTCTCGATCGACGGGCCGACGTCACTCGCTTTCTCCGAGGACGTCGGCGCGCGCTTCGCCGCCTACGGCTGGCACGTCCAGCGCGTGGACGACGGCAACGACCTCGCGGCGCTGGAGGCGGCGATCCGCGGCGCGGAGGCGGAAAGCGAGCGGCCGTCGCTCGTCGTCGTGCGCACGGTGATCGGTTACGGCAGCCCGCACAAGGCGGGCACCGCCGATGTCCACGGCTCGCCGCTCGGGAAAGAGGAGGCGGAGGCGACGAAGCGGGCGCTCGGCTGGCCGCTCGAGCCGCTCTTCCACGTGCCGGAGGGGGGGCGCGCGCCGTTCGAGGAGGCGCGCGAGCGCGGGCGGCGGCTGCAGGCCGAGTGGGAGGAGCTGGTGGCGCGCTACGCGGCGGCACACCCGGAGGAGGGGCGGGAGCTGCGGGCGCGGCTCGCCGGCGAGCTGCCGCAAGGCTGGCAGGAGGCGTTGCCCGTCTTCGAGCCGGACGAGAAGGGGATGGCGACCCGCGCCGCCTCGGGCAAGGTGCTCGAGGCGCTGGCGCCGGCGCTGCCGCACCTCGTCGGCGGCTCGGCGGACCTGACGCCCTCGAACAACACGAGGATCAAGGGCTCGGCCGACTTCTCGGCGACGGAGCGCAACGGCCGCTACCTCCGCTTCGGCGTGCGCGAGCACGCCATGGGCTCGATCTTGAACGGCATCGCCCTCTCGCGCGCCTTCGTGCCCTACGGCGGCACCTTCCTGATCTTCTCGGACTACATGCGGCCGCCGATCCGCCTGGCGGCGCTGATGGGCGTGCAGGCGGTCTACGTCTTCACCCACGACTCGATCTTTCTCGGCGAGGACGGCCCGACGCACCAGCCGATCGAGCAGCTCGCGGCGCTGCGCGCAGTGCCGCGCCTGGCGGTGATCCGCCCGGCCGACGCCAACGAGACGGCGCAGGCCTGGCGGGTGGCGATCGAGCGCCGGCACGCGCCGACAGCGCTGGCGCTGACGCGGCAGAACCTGCCGGTCCTCGCCGAGACGCGCGAGCGCGCCGCGGCGGGGGTGGGGCGCGGCGCCTACGTCCTCGCCGACCCGGCCGAAGGCGACCCGGAGGCGCTGCTCCTCGCCACCGGCTCCGAGGTCTCCGTGGCGCTCGCCGCGCACAAGGCCCTGGCGGCCGAGGGGGTGTGGACGCGCGTCGTCAGCATGCCCTGCTGGGAGCTCTTCGAAGCCGAGGACCAGGAGTACCGCGACGCGGTCCTGCCCCCGGCCGTGCGCAAGCGCCTGGCCGTCGAAGCCGCCGCCCCGGACGGCTGGCACCGCTGGGTCGGCGAGGAGGGCGAGGTCCACGGCCTAGAGCGCTTCGGCGCCTCCGCCCCCTACAAGGATCTGGCGAAGGACCTCGGCTTCACCCCGGAAGTCGTCGCGGCGCGCGTCAAGAAGCTGCTAGGCAAGTAGCCTCTGTGAGGTCGACGCGCCGGCGTACCTGTAATACACTCCGTATTACGAGGTGACGGCGATGGCCACGCGCACGGTCCGGCTCGACGACGACAGCGAAGAGATCCTGGAGCAGCTCGTGCAGGCGACCGGGCTCTCGACCTCGGGGGTTCTCAAGGAGGGGTTGCGCGCTCTGCGCGACCGCATCGAGGCCGAGGAGAAGCCGGCGCGCATGGCGTTCGAGATCTACCGGGAGCTCGACCTCGGGCCCGGCGGCTACGCGATCGCGCCCTCGGACCGGGCGCGAGACGGCGTTCTGGCCGCTGTCCGCCGGAAACACGGACGGTGATCCTGGCGGACACAGGTCCGCTCGTCGCCCTCTTCGATCCTCGCGACCGGAACCACAGCCGCTGCAAGGCCGTCGTCCAGGAGCTGCGCCAGCCGCTTGTCACCACGGTCCCCGTTCTGACCGAAGCCTTCCATCTGCTTTCTCCCGCCAGCCGTGGCTCGACCGCGCTGCGGGAGTTCGTCCGTCGCGACGGCCTGGCGGTCTGGTTCCTCGACGAGGACGCGCTGCGTCGCGCGTTCGAGCTGATGGAGGAGTACGCCGACCATCCGATGGACCTCGCTGACGCCAGCCTCGTCGTCGCGGCCGAGCAGCTCCAAACCCGCAGGATCTTCAGTCTGGACCGCGACGATTTCTCGACCTATCGCGTCCGCGTGGGGCGCCGGCTGGAAGCCTTCGAGCTATTGCCCTAGGTCTCTTGTTCTTCTGAACGGACGTCCTCCCACGCCACCCCGCCCTCGAACTACCACCGGTGCTCCGGCAGGTAGACGCCGACGCCGTTCGGCGGCGGTGACGGTGAAGGTGAGGGCACGGCGGCAGTGACGCGCCCCCCCGCCTCGCCTTAATGCTGCGCTCGATTCACTCGCCCGGTGACTGGGAGGAATGACACCTATAGCTTTGATAAGAACGATCCAATGAAGTTGATCAAGCGAGCCACCAGTGAGGGGAACGGTGCGAGGAGAACTATGAAGAACCGGAACCCCTGCAAAGCAAACCAGAGGAAAAACTGATGCTGCTTCCTCGCCAACTTTCGCCCCTCGGCGAGAATGGGCAACGCAATTCGCAGAGGCGTGACTGTAACTAGGAGAAGTGAACCAATCGCTATGAGGGCCTCACGGAGGCCTTCGGTATCGTCGAGTTGACTACAAGCTCGTGCCACTTCCTGGTACAGTTCTAATCCGCGTTGGCGCGAGACCGAGTCTCGAAGTGCTCCGCGAATTTTCGCTTGACCGAGTTGAGCTCGGATCACCTTTCTGTCGTCACCTAACTGGCGCAGCCGGAGCTCTTCCTCCGAGAACTCAACGAACTCGGTCAGCGGGTCAAGGATCCCATCATTCGGGATCTTTGCTCGCGCGGCGTTCCGGACCACTTCGACAGTGGCTAATCCTGCACGATCTCCCAACTCACGATAGATTTGCTCTGATCTCTCAAGTTGGGATAGGCCTATAGCTTGACTCTTACGCTTGAGGATCAGCATGCTCGCCTGATTGAGCAAGCAGGTCGCCAAGTCTCCAAGATCGCCAATCTCTAAGAATAGAGCCTCCGCTTGCCTCAGGGGTTCGATACCTCCGGCGTCGTCACACTTGAAACGCACCGTCCCTTGATTGAGGAGTGACATTCCCAGAGCTCGAGCGTCTTGAAGTTCGCGCGCGAGCTCTTCCTGCTCTCTCAGAAGAACAAGCGCTTCATCGAGCCTTCGACTCTTTCGCTGCCGGCTGACCAATAGTTCAGTTATCCCCAGCTTCCTCTCATGGTCATCCTCCCTGATTAACGTGGCCGCGCGATTACCTAAAACCAGGCACAGGCGAGCCCCGTCGTTCAGCTCGCGGCAGATCGTTTCGCTAGCCTTGAACACCTCATGTGCAAGGTCCAGATTTCCGGTTCCTAAATAACTCAGCCCTAAGTTGTTGAGAGCGTCAGCGAGCTCGCCTCGCTTCCCGGCGGCTTGGTAATGACGAACGACCCACTCCCGAATCGTGAGGGCTTCTTGCGCGTGCCCACCGAAGGCAAGCAACGAGGCCACGTTCGTCGCGAAGTGCGGATCGATGTGCCCTCGTTGCATGCAAACAAATCGGTAGGCCTCCTGCAGCCGATAGGAAGAACGCGCTTCCAATTGTGCCCAAAAGCCTCTTGCCTCAAACTGGTTGTGAATCCAGAGTGCCTGAAAAAAGGAAGGCCTTCGCAGGAGGTGGTAGAGTTCCTGCCAAGCTTCCGCAGCTGCAAGTTGCCAGGGGAGCTCCGCGAGCGTTCTAGCATGGGTCGGCTGCGCCGAGAAATAGGCCGCTAAGAGTCGATGAGCCCGCCGCTGCTCAACTTCCGTAGGCAGGAAATGTCGCTGGATCGCACGGCGCCAATATCCTTGAAGGGCAAGGCGGCCGGCGTGATGGAGAAACCCTCTTTCGGAGGCAATGTAGATTGGGGACCACAACGAACGCGGTAGCCGCTCGCCGTCGGTGCCGAGCAGCTCAAGCAGCTCGGCCTCGGCCAGTCCTTGCCGAGCGGCCCATAGCGCGGACATTGTATCTCGTACCAGGCTGGGGCGGTCACGTTCATAGTCGCGCTCGTACCGCCTGAGAACGCGAACCAATAGATCATCAAGCCTTGTAGCTGCGAGGTACTGGTCCACGAGCTCACTGAGCGTAGATGGATCTCCATGGAATCGGAGTTCGTCTAGCAGAGTCCGAAGGTATAAAGCCAGGGCCGTGCTTTGCGAGCGAGCGATACGTGTGCCGAGTTCCACCGGAAGGGATTTTCCATAGGCTCCTAGAACTGCCTCGATTACGCTTTGGCGCTCAGCGATCGTGAACGGAGCCACCTCGAATATTGGCCACCCGCGATCCACCAGCTTTTGAAATGTGCGGCCTCCCGACGTGGAGATGACCAGGCGGATTTCGCTCGGGATATCAAGGGGCAGCCAAGCTAGATCATGAGCGCCATCACGCTCCTCGAGTTGATCCAGTCCGTCCAACAACAGAATTAATCTTCCCTTGCCCCTCAGCGATCCCAGGCACTCCTCAAACTCTTGTCGCAGCCCAAGCCCCTTTCTTAGTTCGGGCGGCAGTTTGAAGGCCAACCTGAGCTCGCTCAGAAGCCTACGCAGCATTTCTCTCACGCTCGATCCGCGAGTGATGAAGTGAAAGCAAACTTTCTCTTCTCTCTGCTGGCGAAGCACCCAGGTTGCAAGCAACGCAGTCTTTCCGCACCCCGCTGCCCCGATTACTACGAGGGGAGGTCCATCTGCGAGCACATGCTGGTGCAGGCGCGCAAAGTCCGAGTCACGGCCGACGTAAACGTCGGTCCTGGACTGAGCGAATGCTTCTTGCTCGGCGGCAGCTCGCGCCAGTGGATCTGTATGCGCTGCTTTGGGCGCTAAGGAATCGATGACCGCGGAGAAGTCAGCAATGATCATCTCCGCAAGCTCATGAGCAGTGCGATAGTTGTCGTGCAGCTTGAGACCGCTCTGGCGGATCCTCTGCTTGAGGGCCGTAAGCTTCTTCTGGTTCAAGTCAAGAACGGATAGTGTGCGGGACTGCCGGAAATAAAAAAAAGCATATGTAGCCTGTGTAGGGGTATTTAGAGCAGCATGGAGAATCTCAAGCTCTGTAACGGAGCGGTCTTGATACTCGGTAAGCCACCGCTCTCGCGCCAGGAGGTCTGCTGGAATCTCCTGTGGTATCGAGCCATAACGATCTCCTAGAAGCCCGATCAAAAAGGGGCGGCAGCGATCGATTTGGGCGAAGCACAATTCGAGCGTCTTGCCTTCGGCTTTCTGCTCATCTGTGATTCCCCACCGAAGGTCCACCTCTGACCAAGGAATACCACGTTCCTCACACCTGCTCTTTAGGAACGGGAAGACCCGATATGCGAGCTCGCTTCGCTCCTCGTCCATATCGACGAAGGTGGACGAGACGAAAACGCGTATGCCAGGACTTCGGCGCGGCGGTACTTGCGCAAGATTGTCCTACTGGGAAGCGAGGTTCTTGAGGCGGCGCCGCGGCTGTTCTTGAGGCTTCTCGATGGGCTGGTCGTGGTCCTCCAGTACATGCATTTCCTAAGTCTCCCACCTGACTCCGCCCGCGAACTCCCAGCGGTGCTCCGGCAGGTAGACGCCGACGCCGCGCTCCGGGGCGGTGACGGTGAAGGTGAGGGCGCGGCGGCGGTAGTCGTAGGGGGCGCCCTCCTTGGCGTGGACGGCGACGTCCACCTCGTAGTCGCCGGCGGCGAGGCGCAGGCTCGGGCAGACGACGCGCACGACCGCCTCGCCCTCGAGCTGCGCCGGGCGGAAGCCGGCGAGGTCGGTGTTGGTGCCCCAGACCTCGACGCCGCGCGGCGTGGCGACGGCGATGCCGAAGACGAAGTCGGCGAGCGGGCGGGCGGCGCGCACCGTGAGCTCGAAGACCGCGGGCTCGCCCGAGACCAGGTGGTAGCGCTCTTCGCCCGCCGCGCCGGCCAGGAGCCGCAGCCCCGCGACCTCCGCCTCCCCCGATCCCCAGCGCAGCGCCGCCGCCGCCGCGGCGTCGCCCTCCTGTTGCTCCTTCGCGGCCTGGTGCTCGCGGCCTTCCTCTTCGGCCACCGCCTGGCGGTAGGCGTCCACCACGCGCCGCGGCTCGCCGAGGAGGCGCGGGCGGCCGGCGTCGAGCCAGAGCGTGCGGTCGCAGACCTGCTCGACCAGGTCGAGCGTGTGGCTGACGAAGAGCAGCGTCCTGCCCGCCGCCAGGTGCTCCTCGATCCGCCGCAGGCAGCGGTGGGCGAAGGCCTCGTCGCCGACCGCCAGCACTTCGTCCACCAGCAGCACGTCCGGGTCGGTGTGCACCGCCACCGCGAACCCCAGCCGCACGTACATGCCGGAAGAGTAGTTCTTGACCGGCTCCTCCATGAAGTCGGCGAGGCCGGAGAACTCGACGATCGCGTCGTAGCGGCGGTCGATCTCGCGCCGCGAGAGCCCCAGGATGGCGCCGTTGATGTAGACGTTCTCGCGCCCCGAGATCTCGGGGTGGAAGCCGGCGCCGAGCTCGATGAGCGCGGCGACGCGGCCGTCCACCACGACGCGCCCGGCGGTCGGGCGAAGGATGCCGGCGACGAGCTTCAGCAGCGTGCTCTTCCCCGAGCCGTTGCCGCCGACGACGCCGAAGGCCTCGCCGCGACCGACCTCGAAGCTCACGTCCTCGAGCGCCGCGATCGCCTCCTCGGGCTTGAGGCGCGCGGTCAGGCTGCCTTCGAGGAGCGCGCTCTTGAGCGTGCGCAGCTGCTCGCCGGGGGCGGCGCGGCGGAAGAGCTTGGTCAGCCCCTCTACCTGGATGGCGGCGGAACGGAGGTCGCTCATGATGGGCCGCGGAATGCTACCCAGAGACGTTCCTCCCCCCCGTGCGGGGGGGAGGCCAGGAGGGGAGGAGATGGGATCAAACTCACACGGACTCCACCAACGTGTCGCGCAGCCGGTCGAAGACCCAGGCGCCGAGCGCCCAGGCGACGAGGCTCACCAGCGCCATCTGCGCCCAGAGCAGCGGCTCCGGCCAGGTGCCGTCGACGAGGGTCTGCTGGTAGGCCAGGGTGAAGGGGGCGAAGGGGTTGAGCCGCACCAGCCAGCGCAGGACGTCGCTCTTGACGGCCGAGAGCGGATAGAGGATCGGGGTCAGGAAGAAGAGCAGCGTCAAGAGGTTGGCGAGAAGGTCGCGCACGTCCTTGAAGTGGACGTTGAGCGCCGCGATGCCGATCGTCAGGCCGGCGACGAGCGGCAGCTCGAGGAGGATCACCGCCGGCAGCAGCACCGCCGGCAGGCCGCCGACCCGCGCGTCGAGGAGGTAGCCGGCCGCCAGCGCCACGAGGAGGATCGGGATGGCGAGGAGGAAGTGGACGAGGTTCGAGAGCACCGCCACCATCGGCAGCAGCTCGGCGGGGAAGACCGCCTTGCGCAAGAGGCCGCCGTTGGCGATCAGCGACATCGACCCTTCGAGCAGCGACGACGAGACCCAGATCCAGGGGAAGAGGCCGGCGACCAGGAACAGGGGGTAGTTCGGCACGCCGCCGATGCGGGGCTCGAAGACGACGGCGAAGACGAAGGTGTAGACGGCGAGGAGCAGCAGCGGGTTGGCGAGCGACCAGAGGAAGCCCAGCGCGGAGCCGCGGTAACGGGCCTTGAGCTCGCGGGCGGTGAGCGTCCAGAGGAGGCCGCGGTAGCGGAAGAGCTCGCGCGCGACGCGGAGCATGCGCGGGCTAAGAATCGGAGCCCGGCGCGAAAGCTTTCGCGCCTAGGACCGGACGCCGCGCCGCGGGGTCCCAGCGCCAGACCGGCCCGCGGCCCGCGAGCCGCACGCCGCCGCGCCAGCGGTCGACGCCGTGGTCGCGCACCCAGTCGGCGCGGCCGGCGAGGAGGGCCTCGCCGAAGGGGGTGAGCGCGACCGCGTCGGCGGCGAGGGCCGGCTCCGGCGCCGAGGCCAGCGCGCGGAGGGTGAGGGCGAGGACCCGGTCGCCGAACCAGAGGCCATGGCTCGGCCGCTCCATCGCGGCGACGGCGCGCAGCAGGTCGGGGAACCGGCGGGCGCCGTCGGCGACCGCACGGAGCACCTGCTCCTCGGTGCGGGAGAGGCCGTTCGCTGTCGAGGGAAGCTCTTCGAGGAGGCGCTCGAGCGCGGGCTCGAGATAGGGGAGCGGCGAGGTGTCCGCGTCGAGGAGGTCCGCGAGCGGCCGGGGGTCGTCGGCGCCGAGCGCGCTCCACGCGGCGGCGGCGAGCACGCGCTGCGCGGGCGTGACCGGCCGGCGCTCGGGGTAGAAGGCCGCGAGCTGCTCGGGCGAGAGCTGTCCGAGACCGGCGTAGCCGGGGACCTCGGGGTGCTCGCCGACCTGGATCAGGGACGGCGGCGCGGCGCCGTTGCCGGCAGCGAGCAGCTCGACGAGCATCGCCTGGTCCCACGGGCAGCCGTCGAACCAGAAGACGGTCTCGCCGCCGTCGGCGTGCGCCGCCGCGGGGTCCTGCAGCTCGTCCTCCGGCACCCCCCAGAACGCGGCGCGAAGGGCGCGGCGCTCCGCCTCCGGCACCGCCGCCGGTGCCGGCCCCACCGCCGGCGAGTCGCGCCAGGCGAGCACCTCGCCGGGCAGCCCGGCCCGCCGCAGCTCCTCGGCGGCGCAGTCGCCGCTAATTACATGGAGCAAGACAGCCTCTCAACTTGTCATTCCGAGCGCAGCGAGGAATCTGGGGGGCGGGCTGCTTCCCGGCCTTCCCCCGCCCAGATTCCTCGCTGCGCTCGGAATGACAGTGGTGGGGGCTCTTCACGGCCTGCCCCAGAGGTCCTTCTCCGACTTCGGCGCCGCCGGCCCCCGCCCGCGCCGCTCGCGCACCGCGGCCACCTCTTCGAGCGTCGCCGCCAGCGCCTGCCGCTGTGCGGCGGCGAGCTCGCCGATTCCCTTGAGCGCCAGGTCCACGAGCGCGTCCATCTCGTCGCGCCGGAAGCTCCGCTTCTCGCCCGTGCCCTGGATCTCGATCAGCTCGCCGGCCTCGGTGGCGACGACGTTCATGTCCACCTCCGCGACCTGGTCCTCGACGTATTCGAGATCGAGGAGCGGTACGCCGTCGACCAGCCCGGCCGAGACCGCGGCGACCGGACCGAGGAGAGGCCAGGCCGGGAGGTCGCCGGTCAGGAAGAGCCTGCCGAGCGCGAGGCCCGCCGCGACGTAGGCGGCGGTGACCGCCGCGGTGCGGGTGCCGCCATCGGCCTGGAGGACGTCGCAGTCGAGGATCAGCGTGCGGTCGGGCATCGCCCCGAGGTCCACCGCCGCGCGCAGGCTCCGGCCGATCAGGCGCTGGATCTCGGCGGTGCGGCCGGAGGGGCGCCCCTGCGTCACCTCGCGCGCCGCGCGCGTGTGGGTGGCGCGCGGCAGCATCGAGTACTCCGCGGTCAGCCAGCCGCGCCCGCTGTCGCGCAGGAAGGGCGGCACCCGGTTCTCGACACTCGCCGCCGCGACCACCCGCGTGTCCCCCAGCTCGATGAGCGCCGACCCTTCGGCGAACTTCATGACCCCGGTCTCCAGCCGCAGCGGCCGGAGCGCGTCGGCGGCACGCCCGTTCGGCCGGGCGCGCGGCTGCGGCGAGCTGAGCGGGGTCGTCACGCGGCGATTCTAGACGCTAGACCACCTCCACCCACTCCATCGTCACCTGGTCGTCTTCGAGGTCGTGGCCGAGGATGCGGGTGGCCATGCTGCGGAAGCCTTCGCCGGCGTCGGTGACGCAGACGCTGTAGGTGGGCTCGCCCTCGGCGCCGGCCAGGCCGGCGGCCTCGAGGCCCTGCGCCACGACCTCGGCCACCGCCTCGGCGGAATCGACGAGGGTCACGTCCGGCCCCGCCACCCGTTCCAGCACCGGCACCAGCAGCGGGTAGTGCGTGCAGCCGAGGACCAGGGTGTCGATCCCGGCGGCGAGGAGCGGCCCGAGATAGCGCTTCGCCACCTCCTGGGTCAGCGGATCGTCGTGCCACCCTTCCTCGACCAGCGGCACGAAGAGGGGGCAGGCGCGGCTCACCACCTGGAGGTCGGGGCGCACCGCCTGGAGCGCGCGGGCGTAGGCCCCCGAGCGCACCGTCGACTCCGTCCCGATCACCCCGACGGAGCCGCGCGACAGCTCCGCCGCCCGCCGCGCCCCAGGCTCGATCACCCCCCAGGTCGGGAGGCGAGTCTCCATCTGCGGCAGCGCCAGCGCCGAGGCGGTGTTGCAGGCCACGACCACCGCCTTGACCCCGCGCTCCTCCAGGAACTCGATGTTGCGCCGGGTGTAGCGGGTGACGGTCTCGGGGGACTTCGAGCCGTAGGGGAGGCGCGCGGTGTCGCCGAGGTAGAGGATCGACTCGCTCGGCAGCCGGCGCCGCAGCGCCGCGGCGACGGTCAGGCCGCCGAGGCCGGAGTCGAAGACGCCGATCGGGCCCATGCGCGTCGCGCCCTCTCCCGCGCTCAGCGCGCCACCAGCGAGCGGTCGGCGGCGAGCGGGCGGCTGGTGTCGAGGTGGCCTGTGAAGGTCATGCGCTGGCTGCCGTTCCAGAGGAGGGCCACCGAGCGCACCGATGGCACGCTCTCGGTCACCGCGTTGACCAGGCCGTAAACCATGTGCATCTCCGCGGTCGAGCCGCCGGGAGGCGGGTTCGGGCGCTCGGGCGCGCGGAGGTCGACGTAGGCGGTCCCCTCCGGCCCGATCAGGACGGCCCCGACCTTCACGTCCTCCGGAAAGATGCGCCCCAGCGCGTCGTTCTGCGGCCCGACGAGCGCGGCGCGCACCACCGACCACACCTGGTGTGCCGGCACGTCGGTCGTCTCCAGGCGCCGCCGCTCGGCGACCAGCCCGCCCTGCGGGCCGGGGAAGTAGAGGACGGCTTCGAGCGTCATGCGCTTGCCGGTGCCGCCGGGGGGCGGACCCTCGGCGCCGGCGATCTCGCCGTCCCGGCCGCGCGCCCACCACCAGACGAGCCCGCCGGCGACGACCAGCAGGGCGATGGCGAGCACCAGGCCCGCCGCCCGGCGGTTCATCGCGGCGGCTGCCCCGGCGGCTTTCCTGGCTGAGCGGGCTGGGCGGGTCCGCCGGCGGGCCCGGCCGGCGCCGGCGCCGCGGGCTGCGCGGTCTGCTCGACCGACTCCTTGTAGCGGCCGATCGCGCGCACCAGCGCCTCGACCAGCTCGGCGCGGTAGGTCGCCTGGCCGAGCTTCTTCTCCTCCTCGGGGTTGCTGAGGAAGCCGAGCTCGACCAGCACCGCCGGCATCGCCGCACCCACGAGCACGCGGAACGGCGCCTGCTTGACGCCGCGGTCGCGCAACGCCAGCGCCTGGTTGAGCTCCTGCTGCACCAGGCCGGCGAAGCGCTGGCTCTCGGCCAGGTGGTGGCTCTGCGCCAGGTCCCAGAGGATGAGCTGCAGGTCGTAGAGCGGGTCCGCGTCCCCCTCGGTCGGCATGGGTGCCCCGGCCGCCGCGGCGTTCTCGGCCGCCGCGGCGCGGGCGGCGCGCGGGTCGGTCGCCTGCGCGCTCAGGAAGTAGGTCTCGGCGCCGTGCGCGCCGGCGCCGCGCGAGGAGTTCAGGTGGATCGAGACGAAGAGGTCGCCCTTGTTCTGGTTGGCGATCGCGGTGCGGCTCTCGAGCGGCAGGAGGGCATCGGCGGTGCGGGTCAGGACGACGCGCACGCCGAGGCGCGAGGCCAGCCGGTCGGCGAGCGCGCGGGCGAGCTGCAGCGTCAGGTCCTTCTCGGCCGCGCCGCCCGGGCCGATGGCGCCGGTCTCGGCGCCGCCGTGGCCGGGGTCGAGGACGATCGTGCGGATGCCGCTCGGGCGCGCCGGCGGGGTGAAGGCCGGCCCGGCCGGCTGCGCCAGGTCGGTGGCGTGGATGTCGAAGACCAGCCGGAAGGGGTTCTCGAGGACGTAGCTCTCCGCCCGCGCGCCGGGGGCGAGCGCGATCCGCACCCGCTGCGGCTCGACGGTCACGCTCTGCACCAGCGGGTCCTGGACGACGGGGGTCGCCGGGATCGCCAGCCGGTCGGAGAGGACCTCCACCTCGACCCCCGCCGGCGTCTCGACGAGGCGGTAGCGCGGCATCTCGCCGAACTGCAGGACGACGGTCGTCGTGTCCTGGAGGTGGACGACGTCGACGGCGACCGGCACCTGCCTGGCGGTGCGTTGGCCGATGGCGAGCCGCGCCTCGGTGGGGCGCCACTCGAAGGCGTAGCCGGCGAGCGCGCCGTAGGTCCGCTCGAGGAAGTCGACCGGCACCTGCGGGCCGCCGTCGCCCAGGTTGACCGGCTGCGATAGCGAGACGATGTTGTCGCCGACGGTCACGACCGAGCTGCCGGGCGCGAGGACGATCGGCTTCTCGGGCGCCTGCCGCAGGGTGAGGGTCCAGCTGCCGCTCTCGGCGTCGCGCGCCAGCGTTCCTTCGAGGGCGTTGGCGAGCGGCGCCAGCGCGACCAGCGGCCCGGCCGGCGCGAGGGTCACCGGCACCGCCAGCGCCTGGCCTTCGAGGGTGACGACGGGCGCCCGCGCGGTCCCTTCCCCCTGCGCCGCCGTGCGGGCGCCCTGTGCGGCGGCGAAGGCGAGGGGCAGGAGGCAGGCGAGCCCGAGCAGGCGGCGCGCGGTCATCCGGCGAAGGATACACTCTTGCCTATGGAGATAAGACAGTTCCGGGTGGTGGTGCGGGCGCGGAGCTTCGAGCGCACCTGCCGCTTCTACGGCGAGTCGCTGGCGCTGCCGCGGCTCGCGAGCTGGGAGCGCGAGGACCTGCGCGGTGCCCTCTACCTGGCCGGCCCCGGCGTGATCGAGGTCGTTGGGCGCCCGGCCAGCGACGACTCCGGCGACTACGACGAGGTCTTCGAGTACCAGGGCCCGGAGCACAAGCTGCTGCTGGTCTTCCAGGTCCCCTCGGCCGAGAAGGCGTATGAAGAGATTCTCTTCCGCGACAAGGAGATCCCCGGCGGCCTCCGCCGCGATGCCGAGAGCCTCCTCTTCGAGACCCACGACCCCGACGGGGTCAAGATCTACCTTCGCCAGTTGGACTGAGCTGCCGCGCGGCTCCCCTTGACAATCGACAGGAGCGGTCCTACCCTCCTCCTGTAGAACGTCAAAGGGAGACGCGAGCCGCATGGCCAGCGACAAGTCGGACCTCCTGCAGGGCACGCTCGACATGCTCATCCTCAAGGCCCTCGCCGGCGGCCCGATGCACGGCTGGGGGATCGCGCAGCGGCTGCGGCAGATGTCGGACGAGGTGCTGCAAGTGCAGCAGGGCTCGCTCTACCCGGCGGTCCACCGGCTGGAGCGCCAGGGGTGGATCCGCTCGTCCTGGGGGCCTTCCGAGAACAACCGCCGCGCCCGCTACTACGAGCTGACCGCCGCCGGGCGGCGCGGGCTGGCCGCGGAGACGGAGAGCTGGGAGCGGCTGGCCGCGGCCGTCTTCCAGGTGCTCCGCACCTCATGACCGGCGGGCGGGCGCGGCCGGCGCTGCGCAGCCTCCTCCACCGGCTGCGGACGCTGCCCCGCGCCGCCGCCCGCGACCGCGAGACCGAGGAGGAGCTGCGCTTCCACCTCGAGATGGAGACCGAGCGCCACCGCGCCCGCGGCCTGACGCCGGAGGCGGCGCGCCGGGCGGCGCTGCGCGACTTCGGCGGCGTCGAGCAGGTGCGCGAGGCCTGCCGCGACGAGCGCGGCCTGCCGTTCTTCGAGACCACGACGCGGGACCTGCGCTGGTCGCTGCGCGTCCTGCGCAAGGAGCCGGCGTTCAGCGCCACCGCGATCGTCGTCCTCGGGCTCGGCATCGGCGCGGTGACGGCGATCGTGCCGATCGTCCACGCCGTCCTGCTCGCGCCGCTCCCCTACCCGGCGCCCGACCGGCTCGTCGCGCTCTGGGAGAGCAACCCCGAGCGCGGCTGGGAGCGCGAGTCGGTGGCGCCGGCCAACCTCCTCGACTGGCGCGAGCAGGTGAAGGCGTTCGAGGGCGCGACCGCCCGCGGCTGGGTCGGCGGGTGGGCGCTTGGCGGCGGCGGCCGCCCCGAGCGCGTCGAGGGGGTGGACGTCTTCGGCCGCTTCTTCACCGTCCTGGGCGTGCCGCCGCGGCTCGGCCGCGACTTCCACGCCGAAGAGCACTGGGAAGGGGGCGAGCGGACGGTGATCATCAGCCACGACCTCTGGCGCCGCCGCTTCGCGGGGGACCCCAGGGTCCTGGGGCGCCGCATCGAGCTCGACGGCGAGCCGCGCACGATCGTCGGGGTCGCGCCGCGCGGCTTCGCCTACCCCCGGCCCGGCCTCGACGTCTGGGTGCCGTCGGAATTCCCGCGCAGCGCCGCCGGCGAGGTGTGGTTCCGGCGCGCGCACTTCCTGCACGGCGTGGCCCGCCTGCGGCCCGGCGTCTCGGTCGCCGCGGCCAACGCCGAGCTCGCCGCCGTCGCGGCGCGCCTCGAGCGCCGCTATCCCGACACCAACCGGCTGATGGGCGCCGGCGCGACGCCGCTCAAGGAGGTGCTGGTGGGGGACGTCCGCCGCCCGCTCCTGGTGCTCCTCGCCGCCGTCGTCACCCTCCTCCTCGTCACCTGCGCCAACACCGCCGGCCTGCTCCTCGCCCGCTCCGGCGCGCGGGCGCACGAGCTGGGCCTGCGCGGCGCGCTGGGCGCCTCGCGCGGCCGGCTGGCGCGGCAACTGGTGACCGAGAGCCTCGTCCTCGCCGCCCTCGGCGGTGCGGTGGGCGCGCTGCTCGGCGCCGCCGGCACCCGCCTGCTGCTGCGGCTCGCCGCCGACACCCTGCCGCGCGCCCACGAGGTGGGGACCAGCCTGGCCGCGCTCGGCGCGGCGCTCGGCGCCACCGTCCTCGCGGTGCTCCTCTTCGGCGTGGTACCCGCCTTGCGCCTGGCGAGCGCGCCGCCCGCGCCGTTGCTGCGCGGGCAGGGCGGCGGCCGCGTCACCGCGGGCCGGGAGGGTCCGTGGAGCCGCGGCTTCCTGGTCTTTGCCGAGGTGGCGCTGGCGATGGTCCTGCTGGCGGGCGCGGCGATCACGCTGCGCAGCCTGGGCGCGCTGACGGCGGTCGACCCCGGCTTCCGCCCCGAGGGGCGCGTCGCCGTCGACCTCGCGCTGCCGGGAGCGCGCTATCCCGAGAAGGCGCAGGTCCACGCCTTCTACCAGCGCCTCCTCGCCGAGGCGCGGGCCCTGCCCGGCGTGGCGGACGCCGCCCTCGCCAGCAGCCTCGGGCTCGAGGGGCGCAACTGGACGACGGACATCGTCCTCGAAGGGCGGCCGGCCGCGGAGGCCGTGATCGACGTCAACCGGCGCATCGTCACCCCCGAGTACTTCCGCACCGCCGGCGTGCGCCTGCTGCGCGGTCCCGGCTTCGACCCCGGCACCGACGCGGCATCGCCGCCAGTCGTCGTCATCAACCAGACCCTGGCGCGGCGGCTCTTCGGCGGCCGCAATCCGCTCGGCAACCGGCTGGCGATCGAGGGGATGGAGGAGACGCTCTGGCGGACGGTGGTGGGGGTGGTCGCCGACGAGCGGGTGCAGAGCCTGGCGGCGGCCGACTCCATGGAGGTCTTCGTCCCGCTGGGGCAGGAGACCACGGGCGAGCTGGCGGACCTGCCGCTGCGCGGCGCCTCGCTGCTGCTGCGGGCGCGCGCCGGCGACCCGGCGGCGCTGCTGCCGCCGCTGCGCGCGCGCGTCGCCCGGCTCGACCCCGAGCTGCCGCTCTACGACGCGCGCACCCTGTCCAGCGTGCTCGCCGAGGCCACCCGCCGCGAGCGCCTCCTGGCGGTCCTCCTCGGCCTCTTCGCCGTCATCGCGCTGGTCCTGGCCGCGGTCGGCCTCTACGGCCTGATCGCCTTCACCCTGGCGGCGCGGCGGCGCGAGATCGCGATCCGCATCGCCCTCGGCGCCGGCTCGGCGCGCGTCGCCTGGACGACCACCGCCTGGGCGCTCGGTCTCTGCGCCCTCGGCCTCCTCGTCGGCCTCCCCCTGGCCGCCGCCGCCAGCCGAGGCCTCGCCGGCCTCCTCTACGGCGTCGCCCCCGCCGACCCCGCAAGCCTCGCCGCCGCCGCGGCAGTCCTAGCAGCCACCGCCTTCGCCGCCTCCCTCCTCCCGGCTCTCCGCGCCACCCGCGTCGACCCGATGACGACCCTGCGCGTCGAGTGACCTGCGGCCGCCCGATGGGCGGACCAATGGTATGGTTCTACCATGAAGACGACCATGGACGCCGCCGGTCGGGTCGTGATCCCCAAGTCTCTGCGTGAGCGTCTCGGCCTCAACGGCGGCGAGGTTCTGGAGCTGCGCGAGCGGGAAGGCCGGATCGAGCTCGAGCCGGCGGCGACGCCGATGACGCTCGCCAAGACAAAAGGCGGACTGGCGGCAGTGCCGGAGCGGCGCTTGCCGCCCCTGACCGACGATGTCGTCCGCGCCACGCTCGAACGCTCGCGGCGTTGATCGCGCTCGACACCAGCGTCGTCGTGGCGGCATTTGCCGTCTGGCACGAGGGACACGCTGGCGCGATCGCGGCGCTCGCGCGCCGGCCCCGCATCCCCGCCCACGTGGTGATCGAGAGTTTTTCCGTCCTGACGAGGCTGCCTCCGCCGCACCGCGCCCCGGCCGACGTCGTCGAGCGATTCCTCGCCGCCCGCTTCCCGGCCACTCCCTTGACGCTGCTCGGAGACCAGCAGCGGGACCTGGTGCGTCTCGCCGTCAGCGCGGGGCTGGCGGGGGGAGCGATCTACGATGCCCTGGTGGCCGCGACCGCTAAGCAAGCAGGTGCCACGCTGCTCACTCGCGACCGCCGCGCCCTCCAGGCCTACGAGGCGGTCGGCGTCCGCTACGAGCTGCTCACCTGAGGTTCACCACGCCACCCGGTACACCGCCACCACCTGCGCCTTCCCCTTGAGCTGCATCGCCGCGACGGGCGCGAGCGGCGGCGGGGCGGCGAGGGCGGCGCGGAGGGGCTCGGCGATCAGGATCTCGCCGCCCTGCGCTTCGGCGCAGAGGTGGGAGGCGGTGTTCACCGCGTCGCCGAGGACCGTGTACTCCAGCCGCCGCTCGCTGCCGACGTTGCCGGCGAAGACCTCGCCGGCCGAGAGGCCGATCCCCACCTCCAGCCGCGGCCGCCCGCGCGCCGCCCAGGCTTCGTTGAGCCGCGCCAGGCCGCGCTGCATCGCCACCGCCGCCTCGACCGCGCGGTCGGCGTCGTCGGGGCGGGCGAGCGGCGCGCCCCACAGCGCCATCAGCGCGTCGCCGATGAACTTGTCGAGCGTGCCGCCGTGCTGGAAGACGATCTCCACCATCTCGGTGAAGTAGTCATTGAGGAGGCCCGCCGTCTCCTCCGGCGCCAGCCCCTCGGAGAGCGCGGTGAAGCCGCGGATGTCGGAGAAGAGGACGGCGACGCGCGTCCTCGTGCCGCCGAGCTGCACCCGTTCGGCGTGGCCGGCGATCTCGGCCGCCAGGTCGGGCGCGAAGTAGCGCTGGAAGTTCGACAGCACCACCGCCTCGCGCCGCACCTGCTCGACCAGCTCGCTGTTCTCGATCGCCACCGCGACGATGCCGGCGAAGGCCGAGAGGAAGTCGAGGTCGCCGGCGTCGAAGGAGTGGATGAGCGAGAGGTTGTCGAGGTAGACGATCCCCAGGCAGCCGCGCGAGCCCAAGAGCGGCGCGCACATGGCGCTCTGCACGCCGTGCGAGTGCATCGTGCCCTCGCCGAAGCGGCTGTCGTCGGGGGCGTTCTCGATGAGCAGCGCCAGCCGCTCCTCCATCGCCTTGCGCGCCACCGCCCGCGGCACCGACGCCGGCGCCTTCATCTCCTCGCCGCGGGTGCGCCAGATGCGCGGCACCAGCGCCTCGCCCGAGGCGCCGGTCAAGACCCCCACCCGGTCGGCGCTCATCACCTCGAAGGCGACGTCGGCCACCTTCTCGAGCAGGCGGTCGAGCTCGGCCTGGCGCGACAGCGTCTGGGCGATGTCGAGGAGGAGGGCGAGCTGCAGCGCCTGGCGCTCCGCGTCCGAGCCGGCGCGGCGGAGGACCGAGGCGTTGACCGTGCCGAGGCCGCCCATCGTGCCGCTGCCGGGCGCGGCCGGCTCGCCCGGGGCGCGCACCGGCACCTGGCGCAGGATCGTGGCGTCGAGGAGCTCCTCGACGCCGGCCGCCGGCTCGCTCGGCAGCTCCTCGAGCGCGAAGGCGAGCTTGCCGAAGGCGAGGGTGTCGCCGGCGCGGGCGACCGCTTCGGCCACCCGCTTGCCGTTCAGGAAGGTGCCGTTCGTCGAGCCGAGGTCGCGCACCCGCAGGGTGGCGCCGTCCGGCTCGAGCTCGGCGTGGCGGCGCGAGACGGTGGGCTCGCGCACCGGCAGGTCGCAATGCTCCGAGCGTCCGACGGTATAGGCGCGCCCGCCCGGTAGGACGAAGGTGCGATCGCCGTCGGCGATGAGGCGGAGGCTCAAGCGGTTCCGAAGGGCCCCTCTAAGGGGTCACGGCGCGTAGCGTACCTGCACGCGCGCCTGCTTGCAGACGGGCGGGCAGCCCGGTCCGTTCGGCTGCGCTGTCTCGTAGCGTGGCCGGACGACCTGCGAGCTGCTCCCCGCGCCGGCGGTGACGCGAACCGTCACCTCTTCGGCCGTGATGCCCTCGACGAAGAGACCCGCGTCGCAGCCGGGCACGGCCTCGCAGCGGGAGGTGCGGCGGGTGCCATTCGGGAGGATTACCTCGACGGTGTAAGGAGGAGCGGGAGCGTTCTCCACCACGACGTTGAGCCCGTCGGAGCAGCCGATCATGGTGCAGGCCTGTGGCTCCGGGGTCGGCGGCTCCGGCGAGGGCGGCGGCTCCGGGGTCGGCGGCGCCGGCTGGCAGCCCACCAGGAGCGACAGGACGACGGCGCCGAGGAGAGAAGGGAAACGGTCGTAGCTCATAGCTCGAAACGGTACACCAGCACGCCCGCCCGCGAGCCCGTTTGGAATGGCCTCCGGGTTGTCCGCTGTTGGAGCCCTGTGCTAGCCTACCGGCCGTCCCGACCGGGACACGTGGCGCATTCGTCTAGGGGTCCAGGACGCCGCCCTCTCACGGCGGTAACACGGGTTCGAATCCCGTATGCGCTACCAGCCAATCCGTGGACCCCATTAGATTTAGGGGGATAGCGGCTGTCGACCGCCGCGACGGACCTTGGGCACTTTCGAAGCCGCCCCGCGTCACGCCCGGCGTGCCGGACTGTAGACGGGGGGACCGACGACCGCCCACTCGCGAGCCAGCTCTACGGGTGTGTCCAATCTTGCTCTCTCGATGAGGGCCGGCAGCCTGCCGGCGAAGTCGTCACGCGTGTTCGCCCAGCCGTCGAAGGAGCGAACCGCCAGCCCGATGACCCACGAGAGCGGATCGCGAGGCCGGTCGAAGTCGAGCAGGCAGAACCAGTGCTGGGCCGACGCGCAGTGCGGATCTCGGCGAGAGCGGCGCGCTTGACGACAGGCGGCAGGCGGTGGAAGACGAGACTTGGCAGCGCGCGGTCGACGGACTCCCGGCGCAGCGGTAGCTCTCCGGCGCTGGCGACGACGAGCCAGCCCCGGCGGCCCACACGCCGCCGCGCGCTCGCGAGCGTGGCGACTTCGCGATCCACGACGATGACCCGACAGTGAGCGTCGGCGGCGATGAGCAGCTCAGACCAGCGTGCCGGTGCCACCGCCGACGTCGAGCGGCCAAGACGGACGACACGGCGCAACGCCGCCGCCAGTGCCGGCCTGGGCGCAGTTGCTGCGCCCCGTCTACGAGGCCGGCCCGCCGACCTGTCGCCACTGCGGCTCGCCGATGCGGGTCGTCGCGTTCATCCAAGAGCCCGCATCCATCCGCCAGATCCTGGCCGCATCGAGGGCCAAGGCAGGCGCCCCTCGCGAGCCCCGTCCGAGCAGATCTCCGCTCCCACCCCGCGCTGCCTCCTGAGGTGCCTCCCACAGCCCGCCGTTCCTCGCCGGCTACCGCAGAGGTCCGCCTCGAACCCCTGCCGCCGCACCCGTCTCGCCCCCTCGCCATCCCTGACGGCACCCCGGCTATCCCCATCCCCCCAACCCCCAACTGCATCGTGGCCACCCCCGCCTGCCGCCGCATCCTGCGCCTCCCAGCGCACTCCCGAGCGCCCAGGGCCGTCGTAGGCTGGGTACGCTGAAAGGCAACTCCCTATCCCTCGAAGAACGTGGCCGTCCGCGATGTTTGCAGAGCATCAATCATCCGTCTGCACGCTAAGGCGACGCCCGTTCGCGTCTAGTTGGGCAGGGCTCAGTGCATCCAGCCATCGGTCTTCTGGCGAAAGAAGCGCCCAACTCGTCCGACCATCAACTTTGGCGGGTGTCTCGTCGTGCCGGAGCCGAGCCCTAGAATGTCCGCTTCACGACGGTGCCTCATGGCGCAAAGCTGAGGCAGCTGAATTCCGGAGAAGTGCATAGTCGCTGTTCTCTCGCGATGACCTAGCCACTCATCGGCGTGGCAGGCGATGGGCTATCGCGTGGGATTCCCGCAGGTATCTGGCCCGATGATGCAACCTTGACTGTGCAGGATATCATGCGTGACGCGTAGGGCTCGGAAAGCTCAAGTGGAAAAGGCACCCCGTGAGGATCCTCTCGTATAATCCGGGCCACGATGGGGCTGTCGCCCTTCTTGAAGACGGTCGACTCGTGATGTCGATCGAAGCCGAGAAGGACTCTAACTATCGTTATTCACCAATCTCTAGCCCAGATATCCTGAATGCGATCGGCGAGATGCGCGATCCTCCAGATGTCGTCTGCATGGGGGGGTGGTGGCCGCGAGATCACCATGAATATGTGCACGCATCGAGCAAGAATGCAGGTTACCGTGGAATCTCGGATTGCGACATCGTCGTCGGGAAGAAGCGCTTCCTGGGGGAAGAGGTCGATTACTTCTCGTCATCACATGAGCGATCGCACGTTCTGTGCGCTTTCGGCATGTCCCGTCTGCCCAAGGGTGCGCCATGCTATGCGTTGGTCTGGGAAGGTGCGATCGGCGCCTTCTACGAAATCGATGCGGAGCTTAACGTCAAGCTCATCGCCGACGTCCTGAACCAACCGGGCAACCGCTTCGCCCTGCTGTACGGACTGGCTGACCCGACCTTCCCCAAGACCGGCTTGTATCCGCGCCTCTCGGATGCGGGGAAGCTGATGGCGCTGGCGTCATTCTCGACCAGAAGCGCACCGTCCCCCCGGGAAAAAAAGCTGCTCACATTCCTCCTGGAAGGGCCATATCGGGAGCTGAGCGCCTACGAGGATCTCGAGCGCGCGCCACACTTGGACGTCGGCGTTGAAGATCCGGAGTTCCGAAACTTCGTGGGAATCTACAGTGATGCGATTTTCGACATCTTCTACCGGTTCGCTCAAAAGAATCTGAGGCCAGGGCGCCCTCTGGTCATCGCCGGTGGATGTGGCCTCAACTGCGACTGGAACAGTCGGTGGAGAGAGACGGGCTACTTTTCCGAAGTCTTTGTGCCACCTGTGGCCAACGACTCGGGATCCGCCATCGGTACGGCGATTGACGCCCAGCTCCGTTTCACTGGGGACCCGACGATCGAGTGGGACGTTTACTCCGGCCTGCCGCTTCAGGCCGAGGGGGCGGTCGATCCCGGTCTGTACGAGATCCACGAAGCGGACGATGAGCGAATCGCCGATCTCCTGGCGAACGAACCCATTTTAGGATGGGCGAATGGCCGCTATGAGATTGGTCCGCGGGCGCTTGGCAACAGGTCCATCCTCGCAGCGCCGTTCAACGATAGCAGCCGAGTACGCCTGAACGAGATCAAGCAACGCGAACAGTTCCGTCCCATCGCGCCGGTCTGCCTGCTGGATGAGGCCGGCAAGTGGTTCGACTGTGATCATGCAAGCCCTTACATGCTCTTCACGTACCGGGCGACGACGGATGCGCTCGCAGCGGTTACGCATGTGAACGGCACCGCCCGCATCCAGACGGTCACCCCAGCAAGCAACCGACGACTGCACGACCTGCTTGTCGCATTCAGAGCGCGCACAGGCTACGGCGTGCTGTGCAACACCTCTCTTAACTTCAATGGGAGGGGCTTCATCAACAATATAGGCGATCTCGCTGCCTACGCGTCAGAGCGTGCCCTGGACGGCTTTGTCGTCGAAGGGCGCGCTTATCTCAGGAGAGCCTCCAAGCCGTATCAACGCTATCGGCACACATCAGTGCTTCCGGCCGGCAAGCGCGTGACATGCTGAGCATGGAGACCTTTTCACCTGGGTTCGAGGAGGATGATCTGCTCAGATCGACCTTCATGCGGGCGATTACACTGCAACAAGCGGAGCGCTCCACGACCCCTGACGCCGACCACCCGAGCCGATCTCCCGTTGTCCCCAAAACGCTCATCCGGTATTGGAACGACCCGGATGATCTGCCTGACGACGTGGGAACTTGCCTCGCCAGCTGGGACCGACTGGCGGAAGCGGGCTTCGAACTCCGAACGTTCAGCGAGGCGTCGGCAGCCGCCTACATTGCGATGCGATACGACGCGCGGACGCGCGCCGCATTTGCCCGCTGTCGGCATCCGGCGATGCGCAGCGACTACCTGAGACTGTGCTTCCTCTTTGCGGAAGGAGGATTTTACGTCGATGCGGACGACGTGCTGTTGGGGGACGGCTGGAAGACCATCTTCCGGAATGGCGAGCTGAAGCTGCAGCCGCTGTGCTACGACATCCCAGCCGGTCGGATGGTCCCCGTCGCTGAGATCTGGCGACGCGATCTGCCTACCGAGGCGCGCATCTTCTACGTGAACAACGACCCAATCGCGGCACCAGCCGGCCATCCCGTCCTGCGCCGCGCCCTAACGCGTGCGACCCGGAAGCTGTTGGGCAATGATCCGCGTCCTGAAATCCAAGCGACGACTGGTCCGGGAAACCTGACGGCAGCCTTGGTTGCGCACGCCCGCGATCTCATTCTCGCGGGCGCGCCTTTCGACTTCGAACTACTGGAGGACTGGGAAGCTATCGCGGAGACGCGCTGGGACCTCTCGTATCGGGGTGACCATCGTAACTGGCGCAACATGGACGCCCCCGAGTCATGAAGCAGGGTCGCACGTCGCGATGAATCTCGCGAAGACCTCCGGGCCCTTGCGGGGGCTTGGATTTCGGATCACGCGAGCGGTGTCGGGCCTGCTTCCAGGAGGCCGGATCTCGGCGTTCGGGGCGGGCAAATGCAGGATCGGAGCGATAGTCGTTGTGAATCTTGACCGTCAGCCGCGGCGATGGCGAAGGACTTGCCGCGAACTTGGCCGCTTTAGAACCTGCGACGGTGCGCCCCTGCCGTCGATCACACGGAGGCTGTCGGCGGTGGATGCTCGCGATGGCCGAGCGGTGGCGGCCACCGCCGATGTGGACACGGTGTATCGCGTCGGGGACCAGCTGCATGTGCAGCCTGACGCCAGGCTAGCTGCGTGCTTTGGCGCCGAGGAGCCCGTCAGGATGACGCGGCAGGAGGTGGCCGTCGCGAGATCGCACGTTGAGGTGTGGAAAACGGTCGCGACGGGCTCGGAGGACTACGTGCTCGTGCTTGAGGATGATGTCTGGTTCAGGCCTGGCGCAGCGGCTGCTATCGACCGCGGCTGGGCCGCCGCGCTCAAGCACTGCGGTCCTGGAGACGGACCGACGCTTCTCTACCTCTCTTACTTAGACGCTGGCGGCACGGCGGAGCGCGCCGATTTGGCCGACGGACTGTTCCGACCGGTCCGTGGTCTCTGGTTCCTCTCGGGCTATGTTTTGTCGCGGGAGGGTGCGGCCGCACTGTTGCGGGCAATGCCCGTAGTTGGTCCCGTAGACCTGTGGATGAATTACCGCTTCGAGGCGCTCGGCGCGCTTGCGCTCTCTTCCCCGGTGATCCTGCAGCGGCGGGACGCCGGCTCTGACAATTCCTACTCAATCATGCCCTACCTCGCGCGCGCTGGAACCACTGATGCGGGCTCGAAGCCAGCGCCATCCGATCGGCCGCAGGGCGGGCACGTGCTCGCGTGGACCACACCTGGCGAGCAGGAAAGCCTCTCCATGGCCTTGTCGATGATTGGGCTCCGCGTTCGAGCTTTCGATGACGACGAGGGTGAGGTTCAGGTTGAGGCCCTCTCAACTGCCTTTGAAACCTTCGACGCTCTCGTCAATCCACGGCTAAGCCCAAACGCGCTGGCCGCAACTCTTGCGACGAGTGAGTCTAAGTTCCTGATCGAGGAGGGGGCACGTTCAACGTCAAGATTGCGAGATCAGTTCCCCTCCGATAGGACCTTGATTCTTCCGGCCGACCTGCGAGATCAAGAGCGTTGGAAGCCTCTCTGCTCCTTCCTGCGCCTCGAGGAGCCTGCGCAGCCGTTCCCTAGCGGAGCGGCGCCAGACCTCCGGGTTTTCCGAGACGATCGTCGCGACGCTCCACCGCGCGCCGTCGCCACTCTGTTCCACCGGAATGTCCCCCCTATGGACGACTCGCCATGGGTCTTGCCGCCTAGGAGCGGCTGGCAGCCGGCGATCCCGACTGCGCGGAGGACTCCGTCTGCAGGACGCCGCCTGATCCACGCACCGATGGGGCAGGCATCGAGTTGCTTCCGTCCGCTCGTTGAAACCTTCCCGGGCAATCTGGCGACCTTCGCCAAGGAAGGTCTTGTGCACGATGAAAAGGGTGCGCGCCTCGTTGTCACCAAGGCGGGGCTCGGAAGCAGGCCCTATCGTTCCGGGGCGTTCGCCTCCGTCCGCTCGTTCATGTACGGACGTTTCGAAGCGGAAATTCAGGCGGCTGCCGGTGCCGGCCTAGTCACCGGCTTCTTCCTCCATCGAGATGCGCCACGCCAGGAAATCGACGTTGAACTCGCCGGCGGCGACCCAACTCGCATGCTGGTGAATGTGTACTTCAATCCAGGCGACGAGGGGACGACGATGGCTTTTGGCTATCGGGGCTCCCCTTGCCACATCGACCTCGGCTTTGATGCCACTCGCGACTTCCACTGCTACGCCACCGAATGGCGACCCGGCTGCATTACTTGGTTCGTAGACGGCAGAGTCGTTCACGAGCGCGTAGGCTGGGACCCCACCCCGCTTCCCCATCTCCCGATGAGGCTGCATGCGAACCTGTGGGTGCCCCGATCCAAGGAGCTCGCTGGGCGACTTGACGATAGCCGTCTGCCCGCGACGGCGACCTTCAGGAACGTCTCGGTGCGGACCTGATGCGCGAGCGCACTTGTGTCGGATGAGCTCCTGTGAAGACGGTCGGCGGCGTCCGTTTTCGGCGCGTGCCTCCCGGCCGAGCTCACGGACGGCGGCGGCCTCGCCACCGCCCTTTCGACCAAGGGAGGTACCGAGAAATCTCGGATCGACTGAGACGGTCCGGATTCGCCCAAGACGAGAACCAAGCCGGGAACCCGACGCGGCAGCGATGGAAGTTCGAGGCGCAAGAGTAAGGTGACCGTCGACTCCTGATGCCACCGATTTTTTCGGAGGATCGCGGGGGCTCGCTGCGGGACCTCGAACCGGACTTCGCCGCAGTGATCGCACCAGGACTGCATCTGGCTTTCAGGGACCGCACGGCGCCGCCCGGACTGCCCGCAGGGCAGGGGCCGGAGACGCGCACGGGCACCTGAAGGCGCAGCTGGCGTAGGCTTCGCTTCACGCCGCCGGCCTCAGGGCCGCGACTTCATGGAGCCAGGCGAAAATGCGGTTCGAATCCCAGACTTGGTTCGAACTCAGCACCGGATGGGCTACCAAACCTCGCCTTCGCTCGGTTTAGCAGCGCATTCGGGCTTCGGTCGTCGCGCCCTCGCCTTCGGCTCGGGCGCTCGGGAGCGAATCCCGTATGCTGAGTTGGCACCGTTGCGGCGGTGCGCCGAGGCCCGCGCTCAGCGCCGGTGGTAGAGGTCGCGCAGCTCTTCCTTGGCCCGCTCCAGCACGCGGCGCCGGCGCGCCGGCAGGCTCTTGCCGGCGCGGTTGAGATAGAAGGTCAGCATCGACATCGCCGACCGGTAGGGATCGCTCTTGCGGCGCCGGCTGCGCTCGGCCGATCGCTTGAGCGAGCGGGCGATCGCCCGCGGGTCGTCCAGCGTGAAGACCCCTGGTCGCAAGTCGAGCGCGTTGCTTTCCCAGGTAACGCGCGCCGACCACCGCTGGCGCGATGGGCCCCTGGACCGGGCTGGGCTGCCAGTCGCCCCTTCTTCCTCGTCCGCGCCTTCCCGCTTTGTCCTGGCATCGCCTCCACCTCCGCGCCACGAGGCAAGGGAGCAAGCCGTGTGCCGCGCCCTCGGGGCACGCCTCGTGCACTCGAATGCGTCGGTGGTGAGTCGCCTACTCCCGCTCGCGCGCCGGCTGGCGGTCGCGTGCGTTCCCACCGCCGACAGCGTGAAGGGTCCCGTCTATCGACGGGGCGCGCCCTTTCGCGAGCTTCTCTGCGATCCCTCCGAGCCGGGCCAGCGGCTGGTCGTCGAAGGCACCGTGACCGCCGCCGGCACCTGCGTACCGCTGCCGGCGGCGTTGCTCGACGTCTGGCAAACGGATGCCCGCGGGCTCTACTCCAACCTCCTCGGGCTCGCGAGGCCGGGCGATCCGCGAGGGTACCGCCTGCGCGGGCGCCTGCGGTCCGACGGCGAGGGTCGCTATCGCTTCGTCTCCAGAATCCCGGGCCACTATCCGCTCTGGGTTCTCACGCGGCCGCGGCACGTGCACTTCCTCGTCACCTGCCCCGGCCACCGCAGGCTCGTCACCCAGCTCTACTTCGCCGGCGATCCCTACCTGCGTCGCGATCCGTGGGTGAAGGAATCGCTGGTCGTGCCGCTCCAGCCCGAGGAGGCGGAACGCGGCAGGCCCGGCTGGAGGGTCCGGTTCGACCTAGTGCTCGAACCGGACCAGTGAGGAGAACATGACCACACCGAGAATGGCAAAGAGGAGCCGGTAGCGCCGCTGCAGCCAGCGGGCCTGTTCGCTGCCGGGCTCGCCGCGCAGCGCGCGCAGCGTCCACACGACCTGGACCGGCCAGAGCAGCGCCACCGCCCAGAGCACCGGCCGCGGCACGACGTCGCGCACGGCGAGCAGGGCGAGCTCGCCGAGGGCGGCCGAGAAGACGGCGAGGCTGGCGAGCAAGGCGCGCCGCGGTCCGAAGACGACGGCGGTCGTGCGGATGCCGTTGCGCAAGTCGGCGTCGCGGTCCCGCACCTCCTGGTTGAGATGGCCGCCGGCGAACACCAGCCCGAAGAAGAGCGAGATGGCGAGCCCCGAAAGGTCGATCGGCCGCGCGACGGTGTAGCCGAGCAGGAAGTGCAGCGCGCCGCCCACCAGGTGGATGAGCGAGGCGAGCACGGGCACTCCCTTGCCGTCGGCTTCGGTGTCCGAGTAGAGGATGCCGAGGCACGCGATCGCCGCGCCCAGCCCGGCGGCGGTGAAGCCGAGCGCGGCGAGCGCCGCCATCGCGTTGGCGAGCAGCGCGACGGCGATCGCCGCGACGGTGCCGCTGCCGATGCCGTGGTGCGCGAAGACGCGAGGAGCGCGGTAAGGGTCGTTGAGATCGCCGTGGCGGCCGGCCCAGTCGTTGAAGACGAACACGTGCGCGGTGAGCAGCACGCTGCCGGCGGCCAGGGTCGCCAGCCGTCCGAGCCCGATGGCGCTCGCGCCGCCGCCGAAGGCCGCTCCCAGAAGCGGCGACGCCTGCAGCAGGAGCACCTCGAGCCAGCGCCCGCCCGCCACGTGCCGGAGCGCACGCCCCGTTTGACGAAACCCCGCCGGCCCGTTCATCGGAGTGTCGTTTCCCAGAGACGCAGCCACAGGGCGTAGCCGAAATCCTCGGACCAGTAGTACCGCGACACCGTCGCCGTCAGGTCGTTGTGGTAGAGCAGCGGCGGCGTGCGGCGCAGCTCCGCGAAGTCGTCCCGGCCGAGCTCGGCGAGCAGCGCGAGGGTGGCGGGCGCATCGTCCGGGCTCGCGGCCGCGGTCCTCGCTTGCGCGTCCACCAGGCGCCGTGCGGCCTCGATCCAGCGCTCCTGGCCGGGAGCTCCCGCGAGCCGCTCGCTTGCGATCTCCACCCCGCACCCGACCCTCCGCAGGTCCGCGGTGCGCAGCAGCGGCACGAGGGGGGCCCGCGCGTAGTAGACCCAGAGGCTCTCGTCGGAGACCTCGGCGGCGAGCGCCGCGCACAGACGCCGGGCGGCCGCGGGGTCCGCCTCCGCGAGCATGAGGAGCACGTGCATCTGGATGGCCACGTCGGGAGGATTGGGATCGCGCCCGGGGTTGAGGCACTGGTAACGCCCCTGCGGCGCCAGCCAGGTGCGGTAGAAGCCGCGCCCGTCGCGATAGCTCTCCAAGATACGCAGCATGGACGCGCGCCGGGGATCCCCGGCGGGCGGGGGGGCGAGCCTCCACGTCAGGGCCGAATCGTCGGCGTCCGGCGTGATGGCGCAGCCGAGCGTGCCGATCCCGGGGCCGTCAGGGAGCCCGTGATACCGCACCAGCCCGTCGGGCTCGATCTGGGCCGTGAGGTGGCGGCGAGCCTTGTCCAGCACGTCCTCGAGGCCGTGGCGCGGGGCCACCGGCGCCAGCAGGTCGACCAGCGTCGCGGTCAGGTACGTGTTCATCTCCTGCAGCGGGCTCGCGAAGCGGGGCTCGATGGTGTGCGTCGTCAGCCAGTAGCCTGCCGGGCTCTGGTGCTCGCGCAGCAGCGCGGCGGCACGGTGGGCGAGCGCCGCCAGGGGCGGCGCGATCAGCACGCGGCTCTCGCTCGCGATGCGGATGTCGCTGTCCTTTCCGGCGCGGACGGCGACCTGCACCACGTGCTCGCCGGGCGGGAGGCCGCGCGTGTCCGCTGCGATGCGCCACGTCGAGCGCGCGGTGGTCTGCATCGCCGCGGCGACGTCGGGGCGTGCCGGCGCGAATCGGCTCGTCTGTCCGATGATCAGGCCGTCGGCGAGCAGGAGCACGTAGGCGGGCGTTTTCCCGCAGGCGAGGGCCCAGCCCCGCAAGCTCGTGCCGGGAGCGACCACCAGCGGGCGTCCTCCCGGCTCGGACGCCGGCGCGGCGCCGACGAAGTCGAGATGGCCGCGAGCGGAGCACGCGAGGTCGCCGCGCGGGCGCGGGTGGCGCAGCTCGGCCGCCACCGGCGCGTTGGCGACCTGCCAGGCTCTCCGCATCCAGCCGTCGGCGCCGGCGTAGAGAGGCTGGTCGCTCGCCCCCGTGTACCAGAAGGCGCCGATCGTCTGCACCGCGATGGAGGCCGCCATCGTCGCCACCAGCGCGATGCGCGCCGGGGTGCGCAGGAGGAGCGGCGCGGGCGCGAGCATCCACATCAGGATAGGCAAGATGTCGGTCAGCCAGCGCGGCCCCCAGGAGAACCCCGCCCGCCAGTCCGCCTTGGCGTAGAGCACGAGCTGCCCGACGACGGCCGCCGCCAACAGCGCCGCGAGCAGCCGCGTACCCGGCGTGCGGAGGCGCCGGACGAGCCCCAGCGGCACGAACAGGAGGAACGGCGAGAAGGCGAACAGACCGCGCATCGGACTGGCCAGCAGCCCGGCGAGCCCGGCCCACAGCGGATGCTCGAGGAAGCCGGGCGCCTCGACGGTGCCGTACCCGCCGAAGACACTCCCCGTCACCTGCAGGTTGTAGGCGACCACCAGCGCGAGCGGCACGAGAGCCCCGGCGGCCAGCCACGCCGCCGTCCGCCGCACGGCCCACGCGGCGTAGAGCGCGATGGCCGCGGCGATCAGCGCGTCGGGAGGACGGTTCGCCGCCATCGCGACGCAGACGGCGCCGAGCGCCGCGCAGCGCGCCGGCGTCAGCGTCGACGTCGCCAGCAGCAGCGCGAGCGCGACCAGGAGCTCGCCCGTTCCGTGCTGCCAGAGGGCCTGGCTCGAGATCATCCAGGTGTTGGTGCCGAAGGCGAACGCCACGGCGAGCGGCAAGGCCCATCGTCCGGCCTCGCGCTGCAGCAACCGATACACGATCACCACCGTGAGCGCGGCCAGCAGCGACGCCGAGAGCTTCTCCATGATGGTCGCGACCCAGTCGACCTGCCACGGCTGCCAGCCCCGCGCACGGAGATAGGCCACGGCCGGGAGGTAGAGCGGCGCCACCAGGACCGGCGTCACGATCGGATACATCGAGGCGAGATTCTCGCGGCGCGTCTCGATCATCCAGTAGGCCCAGGGCTCGAAGAACGTGCCGGGATTGCCGGGGCCGGGCGGCTCGCTCCACGTCTCCGCCGAGGGGTGACCGTGGGCGACGAGCCGTGCGACCGGGTCGAGCTCGAGCGTCCCGTGGCGCCAGATGCCGAGCGGCAGGTAGCGGGCGGGGAACGTGTCTCCGGCCCCGATCCACCGCAGGTTCGCGTTGTAGACCAGTAGGCAGAGCAGACCGAGGAGGAGTGCCGCGGCCGCGGTTCGCATCGGGCGACATTCTCCCATCGCGGCCCGTCATAGGATTGACGAATATGGCCACCCCCAAAGCCAAGACCATCGTCTACTGGATCGCCACCGCGCTCTTCTGCCTGCAGATCGGCTTCACCGCCTACGCGCAACTGACCTTGCCGGTGGTGGCGGAGGCGTTCACCCACCTCGGCTTCCCCGGCTACTTCCGGGTGGAGCTCGCGTTGGCCAAGCTCCTCGGCGTGGTGCTGCTGCTTGCGCCGGTGCCGGCGCGGCTCAAGGAGTGGGCCTACGCCGGCTTCGCCATCACCCTCGCCTCGGCGCTCATCGCCCACTTCGCGGTGGGCGACGGCCCGGAGGCGTGGGGCTGGGCGGCGGGCGCCGGCGTGCTCTGGGGGCTCTCGTACTTCTTCTGGCGCCGCCTGTGAACCCACTGCGCGGCGCCTGCATCGTCGCGGTCGCGGTTGTCGGCGTTGCCGCGTACGCCGCCGCCGACGAGCGCGTGCGCTCGCTGCCGAGCGAGACGCCCGAGACCTTCACGCCCCGCACCGAAGCGTTCGATTTCGAGAAGCGCGAAGTCATGATCGCGATGCGCGACGGCGTCAAGCTGAAGACCCTCATCCTGGTCCCCAAAGGCGCCGCCAACGCACCGCTGCTGCTGACTCGTACGCCGTACGGCGCGGAGGGGCGCGTCTCTCGCTTCAACAGCCCGCGCCTCGCGGCGGCCGTGCCGCACATGAACGACACGTCGGTGGCGGCCGGCTACATCGTCGTCTACCAGGACGTGCGCGGTAAGCACGGGTCCGAGGGCGACTACGTGCTGACCCGCCCGCTGCGCGGCCCCTTGAACCCGACGGCAGTGGACCACGCGACCGACTGCTACGACACGATCGACTGGCTGGTGAAGAACGTGCCGGAGAGCAACGGGCGCGTCGCAACGATCGGCGGCTCCTACGAGGGCTACACCACCGTCATGTCGACGGTGGGCCCGCATCCGGCCCTCAAGGCCGCGGTAGCGTTCGCGCCGATGGTCGACGGGTGGATGGGGGACGACTGGTTCCACAACGGCGCCTTCCGGCAGGCCGTCGCGCTCGAGTTCATCTACGACCAGCAGGCGGCGCGCAAAGGCGACCACGAGTGGTGGACGGGCGAGTACGACGCCTACGACACGTTCCTGCGGGCCGGCTCGGCCGGCGCCCTCGCCGCCTCGCGCGGCCTCGAGCAGCTCGGCTTCTGGCGCGCCCTCGCCGCGCACACCAGCTACGACGAGTGGTGGCGGCACCAGGCCGTCGACAAGCTGCTCGCCAAGGAGCCGCTGACGGTGCCGCTGATGATCGTCGGCGGGCTCTTCGACCAGGAAGACATCTACGGCGGCCCGGCGCTGTACCGGGCGCTGGCGCCCAAGGACCCGGGCGGCGAGCTCGTGCACCTGGTGCTCGGGCCGTGGAACCACGGCCAGGGCCGGCGGGCGGGCCGCGGCATCGGCGCCATCCAGTTCGAGGGCGATACCGCCGGACGGTTTCGCCGCACGGTCATGCAGCCGTTCCTCGACCACCACCTCAAGGACGCGCCGAAGCCCGACACGCCCCGGGTGCTGGTCTACGAGACGGGCGCCGACGAGTGGCGGCGGTACGACCACTGGCCGCGCTCCTGCGGCGAAGGCTGCGCGGAGCGGTCCCGGTCGTTGTTCCTGCTGCCCGGCGGCCGGCTCGGCTTCGAGCCTCCGGCCGCGGCGGGCGAGCGCTATGACGAGTACGTCTCCGATCCCGCCAAGCCGGTGCCGTACCGGACGCGCCCGACGCTCCCCACCGGCGCAGAGGGCTCCGGTTGGGGCGAATGGCTGCTCGACGACCAGCGCAACGCCGCCTCGCGCACCGACGTGCTGGTGTATCAGACCGACGTCCTCAAGGAGCCGCTGCGCATCGCCGGCGAGCCCGTCGCGCACCTCTACGCCTCCACCAGCGGCAGCGATTCGGACTGGGTCGTGAAGATCGTCGACGTGTGGCCGGACGAGGTGCCCGAGCAGCCCGGCCTGGGCGGCTATCAGCAGATGCTCTCGGCCGACATCTTCCGCGGCCGTTTCCGCGTCGATCCCGCCAAGCCCGAGCCCCTGGCGGCGAACGAGGCCCTGCCGTACCGCATCCGGCTGCCGCACGCGAGCCATACCTTCCTGCCCGGGCACCGCGTCATGGTGCAGATCCAGTCGAGCTGGTTCCCGCTCTACGACCGCAATCCGCAGACCTTCGTGCCGAACATCATGTACGCCAAGCCCGAAAGCTACGTGAAGGCGACCCAGCGAATCTGGCATGCGCCGGGCAGCGCGAGCGCGATCGAGCTGCCCGTGATCGCCGGGAAGTAGCCCCAGCTACGGCCCGCTGTCGACCTCGTAGCATCCGCCGGGGCGTAGCAGGCCCCGCGGTGCGAGATGTTGGCAATTTGGGCTGGTCTCGAGCTGCCCCTGACCACCACAGCGTGGCGCGTTGGCGTTCATAGGCGCCGGTTCACAGCAAAAAAAGCCCTGCGCGTCGCATCTGAGGTTGATGCCCGTATGGGTGATGTCGCATTGCGGTACGTCGGTCCACCTGAGTCCCGGTATCGCCGCCGCGGCGGGACAAGCGGATACCGGCACGTTGGTCGCGCGCGGGCCGAAGGTCGCCGTCGCGCTGATCGCCGACAGACCGGCGAGCGCGAACGTGCACACCTGAACGTTGGGCGCGCAGTTACCGCTCCAGCCGATGAACTTCGTCGTATTGGGATCGTTCGAGTTGGGCGCGAGGCTCACCGGGCCAGGCCCGAAGGTGTAGCTGCACGGTGTCAATGTCGAGCCGCCCGGCGAGCGGCCGCACTGAATGCCGGGGGGCGTGCTCGTCACGTGGCCATCGCCCTGCACCATGACGGTCACCGTGAAGACGGGGCGCTGGCGCAGACCAACGACCAGGGGGCTGCTGTCGGTCACGTCGGTGCGCAGGCTGCGGTTGACGATCTCCACGTCGTAGTTCGCCGGGTCCGACAGCGACATCGGCGCGCGCACGTACATGCGGTAGACCGGCGGATTGGCGCTGGTATTCACGTTCAAGACCTGGAAGTAACCGGCTTCCGGCGGCGCTGGAGCTCCCTGGTTCTCAGGCACCGGCGTCAGGGTGCCGCCGAGGGGCCGAAGCGACACGCTGAAGGAGCTGCCGACGGGCGCGGAGAAAGACACGCGCACGCCGCGTCCCCGTGTGGGCAGCACTGTCGGCGCCGGAGGGATCGGAATCGGCTGCCAAACGGGGGCCCCGTTCGGGTCGGGAATCTCCAGCAGGGTGAACACCGGCGTCGGCAATGGCCCGCTGGCGGGCGGGTTGTTCCCGTTACAGCCGGTGATCGACCCAACTGCGAGCGCGACGCACAACGACGCGAAGGCCCTGAACCGATGGCTCATCTCAATCCCCTTTCGCTGGTGGTCGACAGGAGCGGTGTCATGTCGCGCAGCGGCGGAGTATATGGCGACGGCGCGCGAAGTCCGTCTGGCAGCGGCTGGCCGCGGAGCTGAAGACCTCGCGCAGCCGGCTCTACAGCCGCGCGTTGACGGAGTTCGTGGCACGGCACGCGCCTGACCGCATCACCGAAGCGATGGATCGCACGGTCGAGGAGGCCGGAGCCGAGGTCGACGAGTTCACGCGGCGGGCCGCGCGGAGTGTGCTCGAGCGCAGCGAGTGGTGATCGGCCAGGGCTAGGTCTGGTGGGCCGACCTCGGCGAACCGCTCGGGTCGGGCCCCGGATACCGCCGGCCGGTGGTCGTGGTGCACGGCAGTTGACCGAACAAGCAGGCAAGGTAGGCACCCGCCAACTGGAGCTGTTGTTCGCGGGGATCGACGTGGTGCTAGGGCGCTGAGTGCGCGTAAGCTCCGGATTCACTCGACAAATGTAACGTTTTACGTTACCTTCGTCGCGTGAATCCGGAGACTGGCCGCCTCGCGGCACGTAATCTGGTTCGGGAGTGGGCCGCTCGCGGGCGATACCTCTTCTCGACAGACGAGGTCGTCCGAGAGCTCGGGGTCGCGGGCACTGCGGCGCGTGCCGCTCTCCGCCGGCTGAAGGCGAGAGGGGAGATCGCCACTCCGTACCGGGGCTTCCATCTCTTCGTTCCCCCTGAATACCAGTCGCTCGGCTGCCTGCCCCCCGAGCAGTTCGTCCCTCAGCTGATGGATCGTCTCTCGGTCGTCCACTACGCCGGACTTCTGACGGCGGCGCGCTACCACGGTGCCGCACATCAGCAGCCGCAGCAGTTCCAGGTCGTCGTGCCGAAGAACCGGCCGCCGATCCGTTGCGGCCGGGTGGGGGTCGACTTCGTGGCGCGGCGCAACGCAGAGGCCGTGCCGACAGACAAGGTGAACACCCCGCGGGGATTCCTTCGTGTCTCCTCTCCCGAGGCCACAGCCTTCGATCTGGTCGGCTACCAGGAGCGCTGCGGTGGTCTCGACAACGTCGCCACCGTCCTGGCGGAGTTGGCCGAGAAGCTTGACGCGGACCGGCTCGCTGCCCTTGGTCCACTCTCGCCGATTCCTTGGGCACAGCGCCTCGGCTACCTCCTCGATCGGGTCGGGCAGTCGTCGCGCAGCGAGCCGCTGGCGGCGTTCGTCGCCCGGCATGCGACCGAGACGGCCTCGCTCATCCCAGGAGATGAGCTCAAGAATGCGCCGCGCGACGAGCGCTGGAAGCTCCGCGTCAACGCGGACGTGGAGCCCGACCTGTGATCCCGGCGGACTACATTGCCGAGTGGCGGCAGCACGTCGCCTGGGTGCCGAGCTCTCAGGTTGAGCAGGATCTCGTCCTCAGCCGGGTCCTGGTCGAGATCTTCGGCGAACCGGACCTCGCGGAAGCCCTCGCCTTCCGGGGAGGGACCGCGCTCTTCAAGCTGCACCTGACGCCGGCTCCCCGGTACTCGGAGGACATCGATCTCGTCCAGACGCGAGCCGAACCGATCGGAGCGACGCTCGATCGCCTGCGCTCGCGGCTCGACCCCTGGCTCGGCCCGCCGAAGCGAACGCTCACGGAGGGCCGGGTCACCCTCCTTTATCGATTCGCCTCGGAAGACGCCGAGCCTCTCCCGCTTCGTCTCAAGGTCGAGATCAACTCACGCGAGCACTTCAGCGTCCTCGGGCTCGAGAGCCGACCGTACGCCGTACGCTCCCGCTGGTTCTCGGGAGCTGCCTCGATCTCGACCTACGCCCTCGACGAGCTGCTCGGCACCAAGCTCCGCGCGCTCTACCAGCGCAGGAAGGGCAGGGACCTCTTCGACCTCTGGTGGGCGGCAAGCCACGCCGCGATCGACATCGATCGCGTTGTCGCCTGCTTCCGCGAGTACCTGCGGTCAGACGGACTTCGCGTCTCTCGGGCCGAGCTCGAGGCAAATCTGATGGGCAAGCTCGAGGATCGCGTGTTTACCGCCGATCTTCAGCCGCTGCTGGCGCCGGGCGTCGAGTGGGATCTGGAGCGCGCGGCGCGACTCGTTTTCGACGAGATCACGCCGCGTCTCCCTGGCGAGGCCTGGAAGGGCGCGTGATCCCCGGAGGGGACGGCGCTCCTGGTGCACCATGGTGCACTTCGGTGTATCCTCGGCTCATGAGGCGGACGGCGCAGGCAGCTCGGTCGAAGACGACAGTCCGTCAGAGCGTCAGCCTCCCTCCGCAAGTCGCTCGCCGCGTCAAAGCGCTTGCCGACTCCAGCCGTACCAGCGCCAACCGCATCCTCGTCGAGCTGATCGAGTCCGGCCTCGAGGCAAGGGAGAAGGAGCGGCAACGCTTCTTCGAGCTGGCCGACCGCCTAGCGAGCAGCGGCGATCCGGAGGAGCAGCGGAGCCTCAAGGAGGAACTGGCCCGCATGACCTTCGGTGAATGATGCCGAAGATCCAGTGGACTCAGCTACCTCCCCAGCTTCGCGACCATCTCTTCGACCGCCTCCGGGAAAGGAAGATCACAGTAGAGGATCTCTACCGGCTGAAGGAATGGAGAGAATCCGAGCCCGAGGCCCCGGAGGGCCCTTGGTACAAGGACTTCGGCTCCTTCAAGATCTGCGGTGAGGGCAAGTTTCCCAGGACCTTTCTGCTTCGCGGGCAATCGGCCAAGGGCGAAAAGCTCTAGTGCTGTTCGCTGATCCGCATGCCATGACGAACAAGAAGGTCTGGCTCATCACCGGCGCCGGCCGCGGCATGGGCGCCGATTTCGCCAAGGCCGCCCTGGCGGCCGGCCACGCGGTTGTGGCCTCGGGCCGGGACAGCGGCCGCGTGTCCGAGGCCTTGGGACCGTCGGACGACCTGCTGGCCGTCAAGCTCGACGTCACCAGCCGCGCCGATGCCGAGGCGGCGGTGCGGGCCGCTGTCGACCGGTTCGGCCGCATCGACGTGCTGGTCAACAATGCCGCCAGCTTTTACGCGGGCTACTTCGAGGAGCTGACGCCGGAGCAGATGGAGCGGCAGCTGGCGACGAGCCTCATCGGCCCGATGAACGTCACCCGCGCCGTCCTGCCGGTGATGCGCCGGCAGCGCTCGGGGCACGTCATCTCGATCTCCTCCTCAGCGGGCCTCGCCGCCGGCTTCGAGTTCGTCAGCGCGTACGCCGCCTCGAAGTTCGGCCTCGAGGGCTGGATGGAGTCGCTGCACGCCGAGGTCGCGCCGTTCGGCATCACCACCACCATCCTCAACCCGGGGTTCTTCCGCACGGAGCTCCTCACGGAGCAATCGACCAACTACGCCGAGCCGTCCATCGAGGACTACGACGAGCGCAGAGCGCAGCAGCTGGAGTTCTGGAAAGCCCAGAACGGCCAGCAATCCGGCGACCCGGCGAAGCTCGCGCGAGCCCTCATCGCCATTGCGGGCCAAGACCCGCCGCCGCGCCGCTTCATCGCCGGCGCCGACGCCATCGCCACCGCGGAGCAGAAGATCGCCGACCTGAAGGCGCAGATCGACGCCGAGCGGGACCTCTCGACGTCCCTCGATTTCGACTGAGAGCCCCGCGGCGCGGGTGAACGTCATGCAAGCACATCGGACCAGAGCCAGAGTCACGGAGGATCACGAGGTCAAGGTGACGTTGCCTTCTGACTGTCCAGCGGGCGAGGCGGAAGTCATCGTCATCGCCGAGCCGCCGGAGCGCGCATGACCGCGGGTCGTGCCGCCCTCGTGAGCCTGATGGGCCGCTACCTCGCGGGTCTGATGGACCCGGCCATCACCCTGCTCGAAGTCCACAAGCTGATGTACTTCCTTCAGGTCGCCGGCGAGCCTCTCCGGCTGCAGTTCAAGAAGGGCCTATATGGTCCGTACGCCGAGAACCTACGTCACGTCATCCGCGACATCGAGGGCCATCTCGTGGCCGGTTACGCCGATGGTGGAGACGCCCCTGGAAAGCACCTGGTGCTCGTCCCGGGGGCAGTCCCCGAGGCCGAGCGATTCCTGGAGGAGCACCCAGAGACGCTTAAACGGTTTGATCGAGTGGCTCGTCTAGTCGAGGGATTCGAGACTCCCTTCGGGATGGAGCTGCTGGCGACCGTCCACTGGGTCGTAGCCGAGGAAGACGCCGCCGGCGAAGAATCCGTGGCCGAGGCGACCTACGCCTGGGGACCGACCAAACGGCAGTTCAGTCGTGGCCAGATCCAGACGGCCATGGAACGACTCCGCGAAGAAGGGTGGCTGGCCCCAGACTCCGCTGACGCCTGAGCTGGAGCAGGCGCGCCCGTACGGACGCGGCGACGTTCGTCAAGGACCGCTCGAGAAGCTCGAGGGCGCGGTCGGGGGGAGTGCTACCTGTCACGATACCTTGGCATTCATGGCTAAATGCCGAGGAATTGTAGCGGACCGCCTGGGTGGCGGCGTCGATCAGACCTTCTTCACGATGACGTCGTGTGCGTATTGAGCGAGGGCGCCGAGATCGCCAAACGTCGGCACTTACTGTCAAGTGCCGACGTTCTTTCAGCAGCTCGGCTCAGAGTTCGAATCCCGTATGCGTCCCCGAAGCTCCCATCAGGGCACCACGCCGTTCCAAGTCCACGCGGCAGGTTGCCAGGAGCCGCAGTCGGTTGACGCGAGGACGGGATCCAGGAAGCTCGTCACCGCCTGCGTCACTTCCGCCAGGGTCCTCCAAATCAGCTCGTCGCCCGTAGCCATCGCGGCGTACGGGGCTTCCCAGAACTCGGGAGGCGGCGGAACCGCAACCGGCACCGGATGAGTGCCGCGGAACTCGAATGTCTTCTCGATGGCCCGGCGAAGCGCAGCCCCCTCGATCGGTCCGGTCGTGGCCAGGAGCGCAAGGTCGGGGAGATCGCGCACTCGCGTGTTCGGCCTCGCTCGGGGCACGTCAGCGCGTGCAGCTTCTCGGCGACATGCGAGACGACGGGATAAAGCCGCAGCGATGGAGGAGCGATCCCGGCGAAGCCGAGAATGTCGTCGGCAATGACGACGTCAGGCTCGCCTACGAGCGGGTCACCAAAGGCCACGTCGACGCCGAAACGGACGGCCGTAGATCATCCCGGCCAGCCGGCACTCGGCGCGGTAGCGGAAGCCCTCGTAACGCATCCCTTCGTTCTGGATGTCCGGGTGCTCCCTGTCCGGCTGAACCTCGAACCGCATGTGATCGCCGAGGTCGAGCCGCCCGGCTTCCTGGAGGCGCTCGAGCACGTCGCCGGACGAACCCATCATGTGCAGATCGACGTCCTTCGTCGTCCGAGCCCGGGCGAGGCGCAGCTCGAGAACCAGCCCGCCTTTGAGGATGACCGCATCGCTGGCGACCTGGGTCAGGCGTGCGAGAAACCGATCGAAGACGAGCAGCTGGCGACGGCGCGCGAAGTCCGCCCCCGTGGTCGACGCGGACCTGAGCCGCTGCTCCAGCGCCTGCTTGAAGGCCAGGGGCGTCGCGTACTGGCGCGCGGTCATCGCGCGACCGCCGCGCCCTTCTGGTCGCCGAGCTCTGCCGCGAGGCGAGCTTCCTCCCTCGCCGTGATGAGACCCCGCCGCCGCGCCTGGAGGATCGCCTGCCGGACGAGGCTCGGAGCGACGTTGGCCTCGATGCAGTCTCTGAGAGCTCGGAGCGGGGCTGTCACGGGCACGGCTGAGAAGCTCGCGCGGTCGGCGTCGCCGACGTCGGCGAAATGGAGCACGAGGCCCGCCGGAACGCGGAGGCGTCGCCGGCGCCAGGCCGCGGGCAGCGTCAGATGGACCTTGCCGGGAAGCACGTCGGAGAGGTCGTGGAGCGCCAGCGCCGTCTCGTGAGAGAACACGCCGGCCTGCTCACTCCAGAGCCAGAGGACGACGAGGTCCTCGTGGTCGCTGGCCGGGAAGTGCACGAGGCGATAGATGCCCCTCCGGATGCGGGCGACCTTCTTGCTGCCGAGATAGGCGAGCAGCTGCGGCGAGTAGCCCGTGGCGGCTGCTTGCCGGGTTGTGAAGTAGCCGGCCTGCGCTTGCGCGACCTCGAACAGAGCATCCCAGTCGGGGACGGCCATGGCGCACAAACCTTAAGCCAGGCTTTAGTTTTGTGCAACCTCGGGCTTCGGCTTGTCACTCATGCTGGATGGGCCCGTCGCCCCGCCAAGCTCGAGACGACGGAAATCAATGAGCGCGCCTGCCGCGACGAGGAAATTGAGCCCGAGGATCCCATCCGCCGGAAAGCCATAGTCCATCGCACCCACCTCGATCTCGAAGTCAGGAACCTCGAGCTCGCCGACCGCCAACCGCTCCAACCGCTTCATGAACACCAGCTCCACCCCACCGATCCCGCGGATGCGCCGCAGCGGATCGGTTCCCTCGGGTGCGACCCCGATCTCGAACAGCCGATCGGCCGAAAAGATGGTCCCCGCGGAGCCTGTGTCCAGGATGACGTCCGCGATCTGCAGACTGCGGCCGCCATAGGTCAGCGTGGCCTCGACGTAAGCCAGGCCGCGCTCGAGGCGGATCTTCATCAGGCGGTGCGGAGGCCCAGCCAGGTCCGCTCGGTGATGTCCGGTTCCTCGCGGTCGGTGTGAAGCACGTAGAGCTCGCGCTCCGGCGCGCCGCGATGGAGCTTCAAGTAGGCGCGAAAGGCGGTCTCTCCGTCACTCAGCGCGTCGACGACGGCCAGATCGTCGAGCTCCCGCCTCCCCTGCTCGGAACGAGCCTCCAGGGCTTCGACGACCAACCACTGGTGGGGGTAGTGGCTACGAATCTCCTGCCACGTCATCGAAGAGCAGCGTACACCCCTTCCCCTTGACCCGCAACGCAGGCGTAAGTAGAGTGAGACCCGTAGCGCGTGCAGCCGGCCCGGTCGCTCCGGGCCGAGAACGATAAGCGGGCGCGGCAGAGGGTGGAGCCTCTGCCGGCCCTGGCCCACACAGGAGAGTCACCTCATGCGTGGACGTGCCAGTCATTCTACGTCGCCGGATTTCTCCGCCCCCCAACCCGACCAGCTCCCTCAGCCCGACAAGTGGCGCGAGCGCAAGCTCGCCCGCGCCGCGGCCGCCCGCGCGAAAGGCCACCGCTTCGGCACGATCTGCTGCCGCAGCCGCGGCTACCGCCGCGTGGTCCCGGACCTCCGCATCTCCGGCGACTGGCTCCAGCACGCCGGCTTCGACCGCGGCCAGCACTACGAGATCGAGGTCCGGGCGGGGCAGCTCACGATTCGAGCTGTGTAGCAAGAAGGTGAGGATCAAGCTCGCGCCCACGTATACTGCACCCATGGATCGCGCCGGGGCCTACACCGCCGACCGGGCAGCCGCCCTCTCCGGTGTGCCGAAGTCGACCGTCCACTATTGGGCGCGGAAGGGGCATTTGGTGCCCTCCATCTCGCCCGAGCGCGTCAAGCTCTGGTCCTACACCGACTTGCTGGCGTTGCGAACGATTTACTGGCTGCGGCAGCCCAAGCGCACGAGCGACGGCCAGGAGATCCCTTCGAGCACGATGCCGGCAGTTCGACGCTCGCTGGAAGCGTTGCGCGCTCTCGACCTCGAGCTGTTTGAAAATGGGCGGCCGCTAGTGGTCATCGATCGGAGCGGCAACGTCCTCCTGGATCCGCCGGGCCTTGCCCTGCAGACTCCTACCGGGCAGACGGTCTCGCGGGACCTCCTGGACGTGGTGGCGCCCTTCAAGACCGCGGAAGGGCTGCGTGGGCCGGATCTCCAGTCGCCGCGCCAGCACCTGCGGATTCTCCCGCTGAAGTTGGCGGGCTCTCCACACGTGGAGGGAACCCGCATCGAAACGCGGGCCCTGGCCGCCTTGGCGACCCGCGGCTACTCGGCCGATCGCATCGGCATTCTCTATCCGGCGGTCACCAGCGAGGCGATCGAAGAGGCGCTGGATCTGGAGCAGCAGCTCGCCAGCAACCTCCGCAGGGCCGCGTGAGCCTGCCTCGGCGCCCGCGCTTCGCTCTCGATCAGAACTTCCCCGCTCCGATTGTCGCAGCTCTCCGCGACTACATCGTCGAGGCGGACCTTGTGGCGATCGGGGACATCCACCCGCGGCTGCCAACTTTGGACGACTGGCAACTGCTCGTCGTGCTCAGCCGCGAGTCCCCTGCGTGCGATGGCTTGGTGACGACCGACAACTCAATGCTCTTGCAGGAGCGAGAGCTGGCGGTGCTGATCCAGACCAAGCTGACCCTCGTGGTAGCCGATGCAGCAGGGGATGACCCCATCAAGGCGACCGGTTTGGTGCTGGCCTACCTCCCCTGGATCGCTAAGCGGAAGCACGGGCACCAAGCACAAGTATGGCTTCTGCGAACCGCGCCCAGACCGGCAGAGGACCCCTGGGACCGGCTCAAGCGGATCGCCCAGCAGCAGGGCGAAACCGACCCCAAGGCGCTCTACGCCAGACACAAGATCGCCGCGCCCGCGCAACTGGCCAGGGAGCTACTCGCGGTCGCTCCGACCGCTCGGGGTGCCCGATCCCCGCTCGCTCGACGCTCACGACGTCGTAACCGCCGCCCGCCGGGTTGAGCTGAACCAAGCTAAAGAGCTGCGGTGGGTACAGGCGAGGAGCGGTAGGGATTCTCTAGTCGATTACCGTCGCTCAACGTCCGTGCTACCACACTCGGGACAGCGGACTGGCCCACTCGGAAGGTTCTTGTCCTCCGCCTCTCCGGGTTCAAAAACATCCTTTTCGAACTTACACCCGCAGTGCCGGCAATGGAATCGTCTCTTCTCCATCGAACGTACTCCTTTATCGCAGTCCTTCGATGAACCGTTCCCACAAGTAGGCAGCAGCGCCCTCATGATCGAAAGGCCCGCGCTCACTGCCGTACGGCGGCATACTAGGTTCCCAGGCTAAGCTACCTGCTTTCAGAGAAAGCCAGTCATTGTATGCATTATCACGATCAACATCTCTGGCGTCTGCGCTGTAAGAAATCTGAACGTCATTGAACGGCCCGCCCAACCAAATCTTGCACTGCGCCTTTAAATCACCTCCCGCATATGCTTTCGCCACAAACTTCCGCGCATGCACCTCCAAGAAATCTGTTTGTACCGCTGGGTTCGCGGCGCGGAGCTCTTGGAGGGCGTCTGCGAAGTAGGCCTTCACCGTCTCGAACCCCTCCTGCGCGAATCGGTCTCGATCCAGCTGGCTCGGCTCCGTTCTCACCTGTGGAATCGGGATGTCGAATCGCTTCGGCACCGGAGGTGGAGCTGGCTGGCCTGGATCTCGATCTGCTCCCAATCGCCTCCGTATCTCCGGTACTATCCTCTCCTGACCCCCGGGCCAAAGCAAATATAGTTTGTCGCGTAGGAGAGGATAACGGTCTATGACTTCCGATCGGTGTTGGGCAGGTCCCGTCAAGAGCGGCAGAACCCTCACAGCGCCTGACGAGGCTTCCAATTCTAGGGCTGAGTAGAGTTCGCGCTGTGGCCAGTGTCGCGCAAAGTTTGGGCTCAAGACGACTATAACGAGTCGTGAGGTTCGCAGGCCGTCGTTGACCTTCTGCGTGACGCTATCTCCCCAGGCAATCTCTGCCTCATCCAACCAGCACGAGACACCCCCCGCCTCGAGTAGCTTCACGAGAGGATAAACGACCTCCTCCTTATCAGCGGAGGCGTGGCAGATGAACACGTCGCGGATATCGCTCACGGACCTAGATTAGGTGCACTCCTAAGCTGTGTCAATTAATACTGACGGTCTCGTACAGCGTCAGGGCATCTCGCCGAACCCTTCGAGACCTTCGGCCGCAAACCGGTGCCGGTCGCGGCTAGGAGCTAACTGCCAGCCGGCGCTCCTGGTCGCCCGTCAGGGAATAAACCGGAGAGAATGCGGCTATCGGGTAGACCTGCCAATTCCCTGTGGAGGTATGCGCCATCTTCTGGCGAAACACGCCACAGCTTCCTCAAGTCGCTCTCCACTTCGCGGTCCTCCGGACCTCCCAGGCGTGCGCTGCCGTCCAGCAGCTTCCCCACATTGTCGATCACCTTAGCGTGAGCCGCTCGTTCCCACTTCTCACTGTGGTCCACCTTCGGAATCGGGAGGTCCCTGAGTCGTTCGTGCGTGAGCTTCGCATGTGCCTTTGCGGGGTCAACCTCTCCAAATCGCTTGAAGATGTAATAGGCCATGGTTCGCGACAGGAGTGCACCAAGCACAAATTCATGGCGATAGCCAACCTTGGCCCAACGCTCCTTGAGGCGATATACATAGACTGACTGCGGGCACCGCGCACCGCTCTCGTCGTATGTTGCAAGTACGCCGATACCTGCTTGACGGATCAGTATCTTGGGTGCCGCATATATGGCCGCCTTTTTGTACTTCCAGCCTTCTAGCCCAAGCCAAAGCCACTTAGAATTCTCGACCCTTTGATATCGATGCGTTATGTCGTCGCCATCTATGAATGGATCGTAGCTTGGGCCTTCTCGCGACTCTCTAACAAGGCGAAGAGCTTGAACGGTGTCAGGCGAGAGCGACAAGTCGCAGAAGGAACAGGTCTTTGAGTCAAATCCACCGCCCTTGCTCTTTTCGCCGGGGGTGTTCGGTGACAGGCACCCAGGGCAAACCCACACGAGGCCGAATTTACTCATCTCCTCGCCACGAAAGTGGTCGCATAGCTCCCGCAATGGAATCCCCCCGTCTTCCATTTGGGCAAGGAGTTTGTCATCGCGGCCACCCCGGAATACTTCGATGGGGTACCCTGGACTGAGACTGCGCTCGTAAGGCAAGTCTCGGCTTAGGCGGGCCTCGATTTGCTGGAGGGGTACCTCACCCTTGATGGCCTTGAGACGAAGAGGGCCTGCAAGCAGAAGGCCTCGGATCGAATGGGCCATCTGTTTGCCGTTCCGTACTTGTAGGAAGACCGTGGACATTCGCACCGAGCTTCCAAACCAATCGGGCCCAAGGCTGTAGACCTTTTCGACAGTTGCCGACTCAAGGAGGATTTGGCGCAGCCTCTGCTTCTCTGGGTAAAGAAAGCTGTCCGGCACAAGTAACGCCAGCCGGCCGCCCTCGCGCAGAGCGCGCATGCCTACCAAGACGAATAGTTCCCAGGAGTCCCAATCGTAATCTGTGTCTATGCCGAGCCATGAGGCTATACGGCTGTGAGAGCTGGAATCGACCTCTCCTCCCCACGGGGGATTACCAATGACCAGATCAAAGCTGCCCCGATTCTCGCCGATGAGTCTAGAGAGGGTATCAACATCGAGGCTGTCGGCCGCGATCAGATTAGAGCCGAGGTCGGCAACCTTCTCGCCCTTCCGCGCCGAGCGTAACCAGAGGGCGAGTTTCGCGATTTCGACGGCCTGTGGAAGAAGATCGACTCCAAATAGGCACTCCCGCAGCACGCGCGCCTGAGTCAATCCGATATCTGCGGGCTGCAAAGGGAGTTGACCCCTATTGGACTGCGCTCGCAATACCTCCAACAGATCGCGGTTGCGCCAGGTCTCATTTAGCAGTTCGTGATAGGCAGACACCAGAAATGCGCCAGAACCACAAGCGAAATCGATGATTCGGAGGGTCGCGATTTGTTGGAGTCGACCTTCGAGGTGGTCGACCAGCTCCAGAGAACTAGCCTCTGGTGCAATAGTGGGGAACTCTCCCAAAAGTGCCTTGATTGCGCTCGAAGACGCAAAGTCGGAAAGAAGCCGATCGGTGTAGTAGATTCCTTTCCGCTTCCGCTCATGCAGCTTGTCCGCAAGTGAGACGTCATGGCCGGCAGCCAGGCTCACCAGATCCGACAGTGACTCCTGAAAAATATGGCCGAGAAGGTGTTCGTTCAGCTCCGACCAGAAGTCGTAAACGTGCAGGCCCCATGCTCCCCGCACCTGCCGAACCCTCCCATCGGGGTCTACGGCGTCATAGACGCGATCGTGCAGCGCGTCAGGGAGAGAGATAGAATCTATGACCGGATGTCTCTTAAAGAGTTCACCGTTGTAGCCTGGTACCTGGGCACCGCTCGCGTAAGGACTGCCGCTATCAATCTCATGGAACAGTTCTTTTAGTTGGTCGAAAACCCTCCTATCGCTCCGGCCAGGAAGTTGGCGTGCAGCCGCAGTAATACGTTCAATCAGCCCATCAGGGAGTAGCTTCTGGGGGTGATCTTCGCAGTAGTAGATGAACATAAGTCGATCGAGAAGGCGCTGTGTGGCCTCGAGCAGCTCATTGCGAGTTACTTCGACTCCGCCCTGAGACACTGCTTCCCGAATGCTATGGAAAAGATCGCGCCGGATCTCGAAATAGACCCTGTAGAAGCCCTGCCTGATCTGCAGCTGCCGTGATGCCGACTTGCGGTGTAAGCGTGCCACCGGAGAGTCGTTACCACCGCTAATCAGATAATCATGATGAAGCAATAAGACGAGGCGCCGGAGCTTGTCGATCGTGGTGCTTTGCGATAGCTGACCATCGAAGTCGAGAGCGAACCGCTCGAACTCGCGCGCGGATTCGACGGAATAAAGTCGTATCTGAATCATGTCGGAAACTAGGACCCATTGGACACCAAGAAGCTGGTGCGCGTAGTGAAAGGCCTGCTCCACAGGAGTGCGGTGGTCAGAGCGTGATTGCGGTGCATCAAGGTCGGTACCGGGAGACTTCAATTCAAGGATCGCGGCGAATGCACGCTGATCTGAGTCAAAAGCGCCGAGGGCAAAGTCCGGCTCTCCAGAAATCTCTGTTTCCGAAGAGGGCGGTTTTGGCCAAGCCGTGGCGGTTGCGCCTGGGCTCGGCGGCCAGAGGCGGTACCCCAGCGCCCCCCCGAGGATGTCGTGCCCAAACTTCTGTTCGAGGCTGGTTTCCTTGCTGACCGACGTTCCTCGGACCGCCTTGATCCAGTCACGGATGATCGCTCCGGTCGCGTCTAGACCTGGTATGGCAGTCACTCGATGATCATCGAGATAACGCCTGAGCACGACGTGCCCGAAGAGCAAGCCCTCCCCGCTTCCATCAAACAGCGAATACTGCATCCGGTAGCACTCCAATGGCCCTCGGCATCGGCACAGGTTGAACCTATTCAGACGATTCTATCCGCCGCTCGAAGGCGATCTGGTCCAGGCTCGCCATCGCAAGCATTCTGCTCCTCCGCAGCGTCCCGCAGTCCCAATGCCACATCGGCCCCTGGTAGGGCACCTCCAGGCACATCCACCAGCCCTTCTCCTTGGGCCACAGGTCCTTGACGGCCTGTCTCCGGCGCTGGTTGTTCGCGGCCCACGGCAGTGGCATGCCCGAGCAGTCGTCGGGCCAGCCGTTTGGGACTCTCAGAGGAATCCCGAGCGCCTTTCGCGCAGAAGGCCAGGATCGCGACCGTTGGATCGAGCGTCGCCGCCTTCGGCAGCCACAGCGTCTGCTTGCTCCGCGCCACGATCTGAACCTGGGCTTGGACGTTGGCGGTGTTGTTCTTGCCGGGGGCGGAGGGTGGAGGCCTCGACGTTGAGGGGGCGGCACTGGACGATCGTGTGCTCGCCGGCGATGAAGTGCGGCGCCGCATTCTGCTGCCCTAGCGTGCGCCAGGCGGCTTCGACGGTGTCGCCTTCGGTGGTGTGGAGGACGCCGATCAGGGTGCGGTGCTCACGGAGCCAGCGCAGGTCGGCCATCGCGTCAGGCTCCGAGGAGCTTGGGGAGGTACTCGGTCAGGGCCGGGAGGTAGACGTGGGCCTTGGCGAGCAGGGCCTCGGCCTTGATGATGAGGTCGAAGAGGCGTTCGAGGTAGTCGAGGTTGAGCGGGGTGCCGTGCTTTTGGGCGCGGAGGTAGTGGACGGTGAGCTTGCCGACGGCGCTCTCGACGGCTTCCTGCAGGCCGCGGGCGCCGTGGATGCGGTAGTCGGCGACGGCGGTGCGGACGGCCTGGAGGATGTCGAGGGCGACGGCGCGGAGCGCGGGGTCGAGCTCGGCGCGGGCGGTGTAGGCGAACAGGGCGTTGAGGCGGGCCTCGAGCTCGGCCAGGTCGTCGGTGGGGATCATCCACTCGGGGAGCTCCTCGGCGATGCGCACGCCGCAGAACTCGACGGACTGGAGCACGATGTCGCTGAGCCCTTCCTGGAACGGGGCGTAGCGGCGGGAGTCCTGGTCGAGGCGCGCCGCGAGGAGGCCCTTGCGCGCCGCGGGGAAGTAGCGGAGGTAGGGCGGCGGGTCGAGGCCGGGGATCGACCGGATCGCGGCCTCGGACTGGGCGAAGAGGTCGTCGACGGCGAGGAGCCGGCGGCGGAGGGCGAGGTCGTCGGCGGGGTCGAGCTCGAAGACTTCTCCCAAGATGTCGCGGATGGGGCGGCCGTCGCGGGCCGCGCCGCGCAGGGCGAGGAGAATGCGGTGGAGGCGGAAGGCGGAGTTGGTGCGGTTCATCCGGAAGGTCCTCTCGTTCGACGCGCCGCGTTGTGGGAGAGCGGTGCGCCGCCGGCGGAGGTCAGATCTCCGCCGGCGGCCGTTGTGGCTCCGCGATCAGGCTCCGCCGGAGGTCGGCTCCGGAGCAGGGGCCGGGACCTCATCCTTCTTCGGCGGGCCCGGCAGGGCGTTGGGTTGGATGCCGAACTCGTGGAGCAAGAGGGCGCGCTTGCCGTACTTGCCCCGGAGGGCGGCGACGAGGCGGCCGTACAGCTCGGCGCCGCGGATCTCGGCGTCGAGCCGCTTCTGGGTGGCTTCCCGGAAGCGGGCCTCGTGCTGGTCAGTCTGGGTGACGAGCGCTTCGATCTCCTGGACGATGCCGCCGAGCTCCGCGTGGTCCTCCTTGAGGTGGGCGAGCTCCTCTTGGCGAGGCTTCATCCCTTCGACTAAGGTGTTCCAGGTCTTGAACTTATCGGCGGTAGAGCTGAGGTTCGTTGGCATGATCGGCTCCTTCGATTGAGGGTTTTTGGTCGCCGGAGATAGATCTCGAGGACCGGGAGATAGATCTCGGCGGCCCGGAGATAGATCTCGAGCTATAGGAGATTCATTTCGGGCGCTCCGAGATAGATCTCGGCGGCTGGAAGATTCATCTCCGGGGCGCCGAGATAGATCTCGCGGGCCGGGAAATAGATCTCCGGCACGTCGAGATAGATCTTGGGCCCGGGAAGATGAATCTCGCCGACCGCCTCGGAGCGCTTTCCGCACCGGAATCCTCCCTACGCCACCTTCTCCAGCTCCGCCGCGAGCTCCAGCTCCTCCGGGGTCAGGCCGCGGGCGGTCTTGGCGGTGGTGAGGGTGAGGGTGACGACGCCGGCGGCGATCTGGACGCCGCTGACGCGCCATTCCGGCAGGCCGGCGAGGAGCACCTGGATGCGCTCGGCCTTCAGGTGCTCGGTGACGGGGGTGGGGGACTGTTTCCTGGGCTTGGCCATGTCATCTCTCCTGTGAACCGGCGCCGGACGGGATGTCCGGGCCGGAAGATCGCGTCTCAGTCCTTCCAGATCCGCACGCTGCCCTGGTTTTTTGAGAACAGCGCGGCGAGCCGCAGGTCGTTGCGGGTGACGCCGCCGGCCTCGGGGGTCGTGAAGCGCACGACGAGCTCGACGCCGCAGCTTTCGACCTCTGCGTGCCCGCCGCAAACCTTGGCCAGGAGCAGGGCGGTGGCGGCGGCCAGGGTGGCGGAGGGCAGGTCGGGCGGCCGGAGGCGGCAGACGAGCTCACGATTGCCGCCGACGGCCTGCCAGTCCGGCAAGGCGACCAAGTACTTCCGCAACGTCCGCGCGCTCAGGGCCTTCGGCTGCCGCATTGCTCAGTCCTCCTCCATGCGCTCCTCCAGCGCTTGGGCGGCCCGCACCATGCTCTCGAGCTGCAAGGCGACGTGGTCCCGGTGGCCGGGGGAGAGCTGGTTGGCCGCCCGCGCCCACTGGAGGAGGCGGGTATCGGTGATGCCGTTCAGGGACGCGCCGGCGAGGAGGTAGTCGAGGCTGACGGAGAGGAGGGTGCGGAGCCGGAGGAGGGTGCCGATCCTCGGGGCGTGACGGCCGCGCTCGTACTTGCTGATCAGCTCCTCGGCGATGCCGAGCTCGCGGGCGAGCGCCTTCTGCGAGAACCCCCGCTCGCCGCGGACGTGCGCGAGGCGCCGGCCGAGCGCCTTGAGGAGCTTCTTCTCGGGGCCGGAGGGGGCGAGCGGCGGCACCGCAGGGAAGCGCTCTGATCGTTGGTGATTCTGCACTGATCGCAAACTCTACGACCGAGTCCACGAAGCGTCAAGCCTGGTGTTTTTCTCCTTTTCCTGCGTGAAACGCCTACCCGGACGCGCCGAACGGGGAACGTTGCGCAGGTTCGGGAGGATTTGTTGTCACCTGATCTAGCTTTGTTGCCGGAACGGGCCACGATCAGGGGCCCGCGGGAGGGTTGGAAGAAAGGCGTTTTACGCAAGTTGGTGCGAGACTCGGGGCAACGCGACCGACCCGCGTTGCCCCGGCGGGGCGCGGGGGCAATAGGGCTCTCCGCCGCCTCCCGGATCGGAGGAATGGGAGATGAACGGAAAGAGAGCTTCGCGCCTCGCCGCTGCCCTCGCGGTGGCGGCGGTAATGCACTTGGCGGCACCACTTCACGCGGCGGCCGCAACCCGCGGCCCGGCCGCCGCGCTGCGTCACGAGAGCTGGATCGAGAGCGTGTGGAGCCGGGTGGCGGATGCCTGGAAGGGCATCACGGCAACTTGGGCAGACGATGGGGGCGGGATCGACCCCTGGGGGTAGCGTGCGTCGATAGCCGGAGGCGGCACCACCGCCTCCGGATGCTCTCCCTATGAGAGAATGAATCCACTTGCGTAACTGACGGAGGGGAGATGTCCGAGGGAGACCGGCAGGCCGCAGCCCACCCGTCGCGCGAGGATCTGCGCCGGTTCCTGCTCGGCACGCTCGATCGCGCCTCGGTCCGAGCCGTCGTCGCGCACCTGGTCCGCGGCTGCGCCGAGTGCGCCACCCCGCTCGCCGCGGCACTCTTTCCCCCACGCCCCTTTTCGGACGGCAGCGAGTACGAGTTTCCGATCCGCAAGGCCTTCCGCGCGGTCCACCGCGAGGCCACGCGGCGACGCCCTGCCCCTGCGGCCATCCCGGCGCCGGCGCGCGAGCTCTACGCCGCGATGCTCCCGCCGCTCCCGCCCGGAGGGAAACGGGCGTGGCGGCACTGCGAGACGCTGCTCGAGGAGAGCTGGAAGATGCGGCACGACGACCCGGAGCAGATGCTCTGGCTCGCCGTCATCGCGGTGGCCGCCGCCGAGACGATCGACCCGGCCCTCCGCGGCCCGCGCGCCCTGGCCGACCTCCAGGCCCGCGCGTGGGTGGCGCTCGGCAACGCGCGCCGCGTCCGGGACGACCTTCAGACGGCCGAAGCCGACCTCCTCGCCGCGCTGGAGCGCTCCGCTGCCGGGACGGGAGACCCGCTTGTCCTAGCGGAGATTCTGGAGGGCCTAGGGATTGTCTATAGGTACGAGCGCCGGTTTGAGGACGCCCGGCGGGTCCTCGGCTGGGCGTTGCGCCTTTACGAGAGAGAGAACCGGAGACACGAGGCCGGCGTGGCCCTCATGCACATGGGCCTCGCGGCCATGTACGAGCCCGCTTCGCAGGCGGCCGTAGACCATTTCCTCGCCGCCCTCCCCCGTCTCGATCCCGAGCGCGAGCCGAAGGCCATCGCGGCCTGCCTGCACAACCTGGCGTGGACCTCGGCGGACTGCGGCCAGCTCGAGGAGGCCCGCGATCTCGCGGTGCAGAGCCGCAAGCTGTTCGGCGACCATCCCGAGCCGCTGAACCAGGCGAAGCTCGTCTGGCTCGACGGCCGCATCGCCGCCGGCTTCGGCCAGCTCGGCCGCGCCGAGCGCTGCTTCCAGCGGGCGCGCGACGTCTTCCTCGCCCGCAAGCTCCCCTACACCGCCGGCGTCGTCGCCCTCGACTTGGCCGCTCTCTGGCTCGAGCGCGGCCGCACCGCCGAGGCGCGCGCTCTCGTCAGCGAAACCGTCGCAACCTTCGGCGTCCTGCGCATCGAGCGCGAAGCCATCATGGCCGTCCTCCTCCTCAGCCACGCGGTCCGCGAGGACCGCCTCACCGTCGCCATCCTCCAGAGCGCGGCGGCCGACCTGCAGAAGATCGAGCGTTAAGAGGAGCTAGCCGCGGCGCGGTGCCGCGGTCGCGCGCTTGCGTTTGCGCGGCGGGGCCTTGTGCGCCTTGGCCGCCTCCGCCGCGGCGAGGGCGCGCTGGACGGCGTCGTCGACCAGGGCCTTGATCTCGGCGGGAGTCATGGCCGCCGCCGCGGGGACCGGCGGGGGCGCGGCGTCGGGCAGGGAGGCGCCGGCGAGCGCCACGCGCCGCGCGATGTCATCCGTGGCCTCGACCGGCCCGACGGGGCGGTCCTTCGGGTAGAGGACGTCGTAGAAGAGGCCGGGGTGCACGCCGAGCCCGAGGAGGATCGCCGCGACGTGCTCCTGCTTGAGCTCGATGCGGCGGGTCAGCACGGCGCTCGTGTACCCGGCCCCGCGGCCGAGGCGCTGGTCGAGGTCCTTGCGCGTCAGGCCGCAGGTGACGACCACCTTGCGCAGCAGCTCGAGGACCCGCTCGCCGTCCTCGGCGATCCACCGCTCCAGCCATTCCTCGTACTCGGCCATCTGGACGGAGTGTAGCGCAGATCGCAGATTCGGCGATTCGGTCGGGGCCAGTGCTACAGCGCCGGGCACGCCGACGCCGGCGGGATGACCGCGGGCGCCCCGGGGTTGGTGACGTTGGGGCCGAAGACGACGGCGCGGGTGGGGCGGGTGTTGAACATGTTCCACAGGCCGTTGCCGTAGGCGACGACCTGGGCGCGCAAGCCGGTCGTCGCGAGCAGCTCGCCGTCGGCGCAGGCGCTCAGCCACCAGAGGTAGAGGATCTGGTAGCGGTTCGCGCCGTTGTGTCCCCAAGTGGTGTCGCACGAGCCGCCGTTGCCGCAAGTGGTCCCGCCGTCGTGGCCCACGTCGTCGTGACGCGATTCGTGCACGATCCAGCCGGCCCGCTGAAACACGTTCTGGCCATAGAAGAAGGGCCAGTACAGCTCGGTGTACTCGTCGATGCCGCCGAAGTGCCAGCCGAAGATCGCTTGATTGCAGCCGGGACACTGTCCGGGGCATCCCGACCCGCAGCGGCCGAGGAGCTCGTCGGTCCCGGCCGTGTACTCGTAGAAGAAGGGCAGGAAGTTGTCGCTGCGCTCGCGCTTGGACGTGCCGAAGAAGTCCAGCAGGTTCAGGGCGTTGAAGGTGCGGCCCAGCGGCAGGTTCTGGTCGCAGGGGGCGTCCCACCCGAAGGTGCCGTCCCAGTCGTCCTTCGACATCTCGAAGTCGTCCCAGTGCTGGTCGATCGAGGACTGGTTGCAGAACCCGTCGAAGAAGTTGTCGAGGCTGGCGTTGTTGTCTCCCGGGGAGGGGGAGCAGGCGCCGACGCGACTGCAGGCGTCGATCTGGAAGCCCCGGCTCTGGAACGCGTCGAGCAGGGCGTTGATGTTGCCGCGGGTCCCGGCGAGCTCGCGCACTTCCTCGACGTCGCACTCCTCTTCGAGGCACTCGTCCGCGTAGTCCTCGTGCATCTCTTCGAGCTCTTCGCCGTCGCACTCCTCCTCGACGCACTCCTCCTCGAAGTCGGCGTTGGCCATGCGGGTCGGCAGCGCCAGGGTCAGGAGCGCGATCAGCGACAGCGTCCGCGACACCTTCGTTCGCATGGGATCGGCCTCCCTGCTAGTTGCGGCTCGGCGCCGGGGGCGCGAGGTCCTGGAGCGGCACCCAGTCCTGGTGCTCGCCCGGGAAGAGCTGGATCAGCAGCTGGCGCCGGATCCGGTTCTTCTCCTGCGCGATGACGATGGCCAGGGACTGCTTGGCCTGCTCCTGCAGCGCCAGCTCGCGATGCTTCGCCAGCGCAGCGAGGGCCCGGGCCGCGGCGTCGTCGCGCTCGGCGAGGTTCCCCAGGCCGCGGATCGCGGTCGTCCGGATGACGATTTCCGGCCCGATCGGCTGCATGGTGTCGTCGGGCGCGGGGACGCGCTCGGGCAGGGGCTCGTTGGCGATCGCGAGCAGCGCGTCGCGCGCCTCGGGCAGCCACAGCGCCGCCAGGGTCTCGACGAGGGCCGCGCGCTCGTTGTACAGCGTCTCGTCGGCCTGGTTGTAGGTGGCGACGAGGGCCGCGATCGCTTCGCCGCCCCGCGCGCGCAGGGCCGCGAGCGACGCCTGGTAGCTCGCTTCGGCATTGGGACCGATGGCGAACATCGCGTCGAGGTGCGACGCGACGGCGCGACCGGCGTCGCCGTCAGGGAAGGGGAGCCCGGGGCGCGGCTCGATGTCGACGGTCGTCTCGCCGCCGGCGTCGGGCGGTTGACTGCACCCGGTCGGGCCGACGGCCAGCAGGAACAGCGCCGCGAGCGCCTGTCTGGTTCGCAAGTTGGCCCGAGTATACGCCCGCCCGCGGCGCCGCCGTCAGCCGCCGTCGGAGAGGCTGGACCACGGGTACCGGTAGGCCTGCAGGACGACGATCGACAGCAGGTAGGCCAGCCGCATCCGGGTGGCCGCCGGGCCGAGCTGCGCGACGCCGAGGACGATCATCAGCCAGCCGAAGCCGATCACCGGCGCGAAGAGGTAGGTGCTGAAGACGAAGAGGAGCAGCAGTGGGTGGCGCCAGCGCGCGAGCCACGTCGTCTGGGGCGCCAGGTGGGCGGCGCCGATCGCCGCCTCCAGCAGGACGGTCCACCAGGTGACGAACGCCGCCACGACCGGCAGCGTGCCGCTCTGGCTTGAGAGCTTCACCGCCTCGAGGGCGCTGTCGTAGTTGACCAGGGCGCGCCGCGCCGACTCGTTGAGCTCGCCGCTGAACTCCGAGACGCCGCCGAGGTGCCGGGCCAGGCTGGCGAAGCGCTCGTCGAAGAGCAGCGCGAAGTAGAAGAAGTCGGAGCTCAGGTAGTCGCTCGAGAGGAGCTTCTGCAGCACCGCGAACGCAAAGACGGCGGCGACCAGCCAGCGCGCGATGCGCGCCAGCGACGGGCTAGGGTCGCTCGTCCAGAGGGCGCAGGCGATCGCCAGGCACCAGTAGGCGAGGAGGTACTTGTGGTTGTCGGTCGTCTGCCAGTGGCCGACGGCGGCCGCCCCCACGAGGAGGGCGGCCAGGAGCCACAGGAGCCGGCTGCGGCGCAGGGGCGGCATCAGGATCGCCACCAGCGCGATCACCGAGAGCGGCAGGCTGACGTAGAGGTAGCGCGGCGGGTGGAAGACCAGCAGCAGCAGCGTCAGGAGCAGGCTCAGCTCCAGCCGGTCCATCTCGGCCGCCGCCCGCTCGAGGGCGCTCGGCCGGCGCCGCCGGGCGGGGAGGCCCTCGGCCGGCGCGAGGTCAGCGGCCATCGCCCGGCGACGCGTGTTCGGCGATCTTGCGGGCGCGCAGGACCAGCCCCTCCCGGTCGAAGACGTAGCGCCAGACCTCGACGCGGGCGCCCGTCACCACGAGCGGCTTGTCGTCCGACGGACCTTCGTCCTCGCCGAGCATGCGGACGAGCTTCATCCCTTCGAAGTCGATGCGGGCGGGACCGGGCTGGGTCTGGACCTGGATGTCGTCCGCCGAGTCCTGGTACTCCCCGCCGGCCGCGCGCAGCAGGTCGTGGTAATGCTGCGTGGCGGAGACCACCGACAGGTGCACCCAGGTGCCGTTGCGCAGCGTGTCCGCCAGCTCCGCCAACCGCCGCTGCGAGGGCATCACCCGCACCTTGTGCGACAGCTCCCGGACCTCGTCGGGGACGAGGACGGGCACCTCGCCCTCGTCCGACTTCAGGTAGATCCGCAGAAAGCGCGCGCTCGGCGAGTCCACCGTCGAGAACATCCCGAACCCGCCGCCCTTCCAGCGCGACAGCGAGCGCTGCTCCACCAGATAGAGCTGCACGGCCGCGACGGCACAGAGGAGGGCGGGAACGGCGAGGAGGAGAAGGGTGTCGCGCGAGCGCCCGGTGCTTGGCATGGCACCATGCTACGCTCCCGCCACCCTTTCGGAGGACAGCGAAACGTGCGGACCTTGCCGGTTTCCCGGTCGATCCTCGTCACGGCGTTCTTCGCTCTCGGCGCGTTGCCGGCCGGTCCCGCTCTCGGCGCCGCTCTGCCGGAGATCGATTGCTTCGGCCGGAGGCTCCAGGTGCAGCCCGAGGACAGTGGGACCGCGACCGGGGGCTGCCGCAAAAGGACCAACGCCGGCTCCCACGACGACGGTCTCTTCAACGGGCAGGCCATCTTCCTGACGTGCGGCGCCGACGCGGGCGGCGCGGGCGTCTGCGATGGGCTCGCGAGCGGCGACACCCCCTGGTATCTGCCCTCGAACCAAGAGCTCAAGTGTCTCTTCGACAACCGCGCCCGGATCGGCGGGTTCCAACGGGAGGAGTACTGGTCTTCGACCGAAGCGTTCGACCCTTCGTACGCCCTTGCCATGCTCTTCGGCACCGGTACCAGCCGCAACACCTTCAAAGACACGCGCGCTCGGGTCCGTTGCGTCCGCGCGGCCTGCCCGGGCACGCCGCCCCCGGCGCCGAGGGCGGCGAACGACGGGCCCCAGTGCGCGGGGAGCCGGCTCCAGCTCGCGGCGAGCGAGGTTCCCGGCGTCCTCCACCTTTGGACCGGCCCGAACGGGCAGAAGCCGTTCGGACCGACGGTCCGGATCGACGACGTCGCGGCGGCGGCCGGCGGGACGTGGAACGTCCGCGCCATCGTCGGCGGCTGTTCGAGCGCGCGGAGCGCGACGGAGGTCGTCATCCACCCGGCGCCGAAGCCCACGATCAGGACCAACCAACCGCCGCTGCTCTGTCCCGGGCGGCAGGTGGAGCTCATCGGCGACGGCGCCGAGGGCTATGTCTGGTCGACCGGAGGCAAGGGTCAAACCCTGGCCGTGTCCCAGCCGGGCACGTACACCGTGCACACGACCCACCGCAACGGCTGCCGCGTCTCCTCGGCCCCCTTCAAGGTCGAGGACCGGGCCGCGGCCGCCGGCGCCGACCAGCGGGACCTCGCCGCGCCGTCGGCGTCCCTGGCGGCGAGCCGCGAAGCGGGGGCCGGACGGTGGTCGATCGTCGGGGCGGCGGACGGCCGCGGGAGGATCGCTTCGCCGACCGATCCGGCGAGCGGCTTCACCGGCTCGGAGAACGAGACCTACACGCTCCGCTGGACGGTGGCCAACGAGTGCGGCACCACGACCTCGGACACCAAAGTCTCGTTCAAGGGCTATCCGCGCCTCCGCTGCGGGGATCGCACGCTCGTCGTCATGCCCAACGATTCGGCGACGAACAGAGACTGGGGTTGCTGGCGGCCGGATCCCGGACGCGGCCAGACCGGCGTCTCCACCGGCGCGCGCTCCGAGTGGAACGGCGACGAGAACACGGCGGCGATCGGGAAACACGAGTGCGGGCCGGCTTCGGCGGCCGCCGTCTGCGCGGCCCTCAACGCCGCCAACCGGGAGGATTGGTATCTACCGGCCAGCAACGAGCTCCGCTGCCTGATGGACAACCGAGCGACCTTGGGAATGACCACCGGCACCTATTGGAGCTCGACGGAAGGGGAAAACCGACCGGAGTCGGCGTGGCAGGCGCAGACCTCGAACGGGAGCGTCTACACCACCTGGAAGTGGGACAAGGAAGGGACGCTCAAGGTCCGTTGCGTCCGCCGCGCTCCGGGGTGATCCGCCGCGGCAGAGCTTTCGTCCTCGCTTGCGCCGCCGGGCTCGCCGGGGCCGCGGGCGCGCCGCTCGCCGGCGCGGAGGAGCCGCCCGCGCCCGCGAGCGCCGAGGTGAGCGGCACGGTCCTCGGGCCCGGCGGCGAGCCGGCCGCGGGGGCGATCGTTGCCGTCGTCCCCCGCAACCGCGCCGATCCGGCGGCGGTCGTGGTCGCCGGCGCCGGCGGGGCGTTCGCCGCGACGGTCCCCGCCGGCTCCTATGCCCTGACCGCGACCCATCCGCAGTGGACCGCCGCCTACTCGCCGCCGGCGGAGGCGAGCGGCAAGGTGGTGCGCGACCTGCGCCTCCTGGCCCCGGCCGAGGGGTTCCTCTTGGCCGGCGAGGTCCGCGACTCGACGGGGGCCGCCCTCGGCGGCGCGCAGGTGCGGTGCATGCGCTCCTTCCTCCGGAGTGACCTCTTTGTCGTCCGCGCCGACGGCGCCGGGCGCTACGCGCTGCGCCTGCCGGCGGCGCCGCACGTCTGCCGCGCGGTGGCGGGCGAGGAGCGCTCGGCCCACTTCGAGGTCGCCGCCGGCGCGGCGCGGCAGGACCTGGTGATCCGCCGGCCGGCGCCGCCGCCGGAGGCGGTGGTGGACTGGATCCGCGGCCAGGCGGTGCCGCTGCTGACGACGCGCGCCGGGCACGGCTTCGCCGACATGGCGCCGCTGCGCGAGGTCGTCGGCGGCGCGCGGGTGGTGGCGCTCGGCGAGTCCACGCACGGCACGCGCGAGCACTTCCAGATGAAGCACCGGATGCTCGAGTACCTCGTCTCGGAGCTCGGCTTCAGCGTCTTCGCCATCGAGGCCAACTGGCCGGAGTCCGAGGCGGTGGACGAGTACGTGCGGACGGGGCAGGGAGACCCCGCCGCGGCGCTCGCCGGGATGTACTTCTGGACCTGGAACACCGAGGAGGTGCTCGACCTCATCCGCTGGATGCGGCAGTGGAACGCCGTGCCGGGGCGCCGGCAGGTCCGCTTCTACGGCATCGACATGCAGGCGGGCGCGGTGGCGGCCGAGCGCTTGGCGGCGCGGCTCGGGGAGATCGACCCGGCGCTCGCGGCGGCGGCGGGGCCGGCCCTCGCCAGGCTCGTCGCGGAGGAGCGCGCCGAAACGGGGCCCACCGACGAGGGCCTCGCCGCCGTCGGCGCGCTGCTGCCGCGGATCGGCGAGCGGCTGCCGCAGCCGGCGGCCGCGGCCGACCGGCAGGCCCTCGTCGACCGGCGGTACGTGGAGGTGCTGCGCCAGTACGTCGAGCTGGGGAGCGACCCCCTGGGCAACTCCGAGGTGCGCGACCGCCGCATGGCCGACAACCTGCACTGGATCGCCGACGTCGCCGAGCCCGGGTCGCGCATCGTCTTGTGGGCGCACAACGGGCACATCGCCAAGGCCGGCCTCCGCTTCACGTCGCTGGGACGCCACCTCGAGGCGGAGCTGGGCGAGGACTACCTGCCGGTGGGGTTCCTCTTCCACCACGGCGGCTTCCAGGCGCTCGACGGCACCGGGGGACGGCGCGGGTTGATCGAGCACACCGTCGGCCCGCCCCCCGCGGGCACGCTCGAGGACGCCTTCGAGCGCGCCGGCTGGCCGCTCAGCCTCCTCGACCTGCGCCGCCTGCCGGCGGAGGGGCCGGTCGCCGACTGGTTCCGCGCCCCGCACCCGATCCGCGAGATCGGCGCCGTCTTCCGCGGCGAGCCCGAGATGGCGACGGAGCTGGTGCTCCCCGACCGCTTCGAGGCGGTGATCTACGTCGAGGCGACGACGCGCGCCCGGCCGAACCCGCCGGTGCGGCCGTAGGGCGCGGCAGGGCGAGCAGCGGACCACGCTCCCGCCGCCTTCGGCACCCTTGATGTTGTCGCTGTGGGAAGATGCCTCTGCAAGGGCTCGACTGCCGATGCCAGTCTTCATAGAGAGAGTCGTTCTCCGCAACTACAAGAGCATCGCGGCATGCGACGTGCCGCTGGGCTCCCCGACATTCCTCGTCGGCCGCAACGGTTCCGGCAAGAGCAACTTCATCGACGCACTTCGTTTCGTCACCGACGCTCTTACCGCTTCCCTCGACCACGCCATCCGCGAGCGTGGCGGCATCAACGAGGTCCGGCGGCGCTCGGCCGGTCATCCCACCCATTTCGGCGCGCGATACCACTTTCGACTTGCCGGCGGAGCTTCGGGCAGCTATGCCTTCGAGGTCGCCGCCCGCTCGCGAGGTGGCTTTGAAGTGCAGCTCGAAGAGTGTTTCATCCACGGCACGGCTACTGGTCACTACCGCGTGGAGAGTGGCCGCGTGGCGCGCAGCTCCATGCCCTCTCCTCCGCCGGCGGCAGCGGACCGTCTCTACCTCGGCCAGGCAGCCGGGCGCGAGGAGTTCCGGGAGCTCTACGACAGCTTCGGGCGCGCCGGGTTCTACAACCTGATTCCGGAGGAGATTCGGGAGCTGCAACCCCCGGAGGAGGGCTCGATCCTCCGCCGCGACGGGAGCAATCTCGCGAGCGTCGTCGGCCGTCTCCAGGAGGAGCTGCCGGCCGCCAAGGAGCGCGTCGAGCAGTACTTGGAAAAGATCGTTCCCGGAGTGCGAGGAATCTCCCGAAAGACGTTGGGGCCGCGCGAGACGATCGAGTTTCGTCAGGAGGTGGGCGACACCGACAGCCCGTGGCGGTTCCTGGCGGCGAACATGTCTGACGGAACGCTCCGCGCGTTGGGCATCCTGGTCGCGCTCTTCCAGCCGAACGGCCTACCGCGGCCGTCGGCGCCCCTCGTAGCCATCGAGGAGCCGGAAAACGCGCTCCACCCCGCGGCCCTCGGCGTGCTGCTCGACGCGATGCGGGAGGCGGGCCTGAAGAGACAGATCGTCGTCACGAGCCACAGCCCGGATCTCCTGGACGACTCGTCGATCGGAGCGGACGAAGTGCTCGTGGTCGAGCAGCTCAAAGGTCGCACGCAAGTTGGGCAGCTCGACGAGGTGACTCGGGGGCTTCTGCAGGACCACCTTCGGACTCCGGGCGAGCTGCTGCGCATGGATCAGCTCTTCCCCGACCCGGCCCAGGCGGACCTGCCGGATGTGAAGCTCTTCGAGGAGCCCGCTCCCGTTGCCTAGGACGATCGTCGCCATCGTCGAGGGCTTCGGAGAAGTCGAGGCTGTACCCCTGCTCATCCGCCGGTGGTTCGAGTCCAGAGGGCTGCTCGCGCCTGAGCTTCCACGGCCGATCCGTGTTCCAAAGAGCAGGCTGCTAGCCGCGGGCGAGCTGGAGCGAACGGTCGAGCAGGCAGCACGCAAGGCGGGTACCGACGGGGCCGTCCTGGTTCTCGTCGACGCTGACGACGACTGTGCGGCGGAGTTGGGCCGATCGCTGCGTGAGCGAGCGCGACAAGCGCGCGCCGACCGCGACATCGCGGTCGTTCTGCCCGTCCGAGAATTCGAGGCCTGGTTCCTCGCCTCGGCCGAATCCCTCGGCGGCCACCGAGGCTTGCCGGTGCAGATCGAATCGCCGCCCGATCCGGAAGCCGTGCGCGACGCCAAGGGCTGGCTTTCCGCCCGCATGACCACGGGAAGAATCTACGGCCCGCGGGTCGACCAGGCGGCGCTCGCGCAAGCGCTCGACTTCCGGCTGGCCGACCGGGCCGGCTCATTCCGTAAGTTCATACGCGATCTCGAGCGGCTCGCCGCCTACCTACTCGCCGCCCTGCTGCTCGCGCTCCCCGCGCGCTCCCAAGTCGCCCCGGACCTCGCCGAGCTGACGCGGCAGATCGAGCGGTTCCCCGAGAGCGCGGCGGGGAGCGCGAGCGAGAGCGCGCGGCTGGCGAGGTTCTTCGACCTCTACTGGGCGGCGACCATGCGCGAGGCGCCGGACTTCGCGTCGTACATCGGCTACGCGGGCGTCGAGGACCGCCTGCCGGACTACTCGCCGGAGGCGTTCGCGCACTCCCAGCGCCTGCTGGAGCTCGAGCGCGCGGCCCTCGCCTCGATCGACCGCTCGCGGCTGACGCCGGCCGAGCAGCTCAGCTACGACCTCTTGCGCCGGGGCTTCGAGGTGGGGCTCGAGGCCGAAAGCGGGTCGTCCACCGGCGAGCCGTCCCCCGGCAGGTACCTCCTGGTCAGCCGCCAGGGCAACCGGCTGACCGCGGCGCTCGGCCTCCTCTATTACATGCCCGCCCGCACCGTCGCCGACTACGAGAACATGCTCGCCCGGCTGCGCGGCTTTCCCCGGCTGGTGGAGCAGGGCATCGCCCTGCTCGAGGAGGGCGCGCGGCGCGGCATTACCCCGCCCAAAGTGACCCTCGATGGGGTCGCCGATCAGGTGCTCGCGCCGCTCGCCGACGATCCCTTGCAGAGCCCCACGCTGGAGCCCTTCCAGCGCATCCCCGAGACCGTCCCGGCGGCCGAGCGGGAGCGGCTGCGCGCCGAGGCGGCGGAGGTCTTCCGGCGGCAGGTCGAGCCCGCCCTGCGCCGGCTCCACGACTTCCTCGCCAAGAGCTACGTGCCGCGGGCGCGCGAGTCGATCGCGGCGAGCGCGCTGCCCGACGGCCCGGCCTACTACGCCCGCCTGCTGCGCAGCTACACGACGACCGACCTGACCGCCGACGAGATCCACCAGCTCGGCCTCTCCGAGGTGGCGCGGATCCGCAAGGAGATGGACGCGGTCGTCGCCTCGACCGGCTTCGAAGGGAGCTTCGCGGAGTTCCTGGAGCACCTGCGCACCGATCCGCGCTTTTTCTGGGAGCGGCCCGAGGACATGGTCGCGGGCTACCGCGACATCGTCAAGCGGATCGACCCCGAGCTGATCAAGCTCTTCGGCCGGCTGCCGCGCCTGCCCTACGGCGTCAAGCCGATGGGCGACGAGGCGAACATGGCGCCCTCGGCCCTCTACGAGAACGGCTCGCTCGCCGCGGGGCGCCCGGGGTGGATGCAGATCAACACGTTCGACCTCAAGGCGCGGCCCAAGTGGGCGATGGAGAGCCTGGCGGCGCACGAGGCGGTGCCGGGGCACCACCTGCAGTACGCCCTCGTCGAGGAGCTGGAGGCGCTGCCCGCCTGGCGGCAGTGGGACGTCTACCCGGTCTTCTCCGAAGGCTGGGCGCTCTACGCCGAGACGATCGGCGGCGAGCTCGGGCTCTACAAGGACCCTTATTCGAAGTTCGGCCAGCTCAACGCCGAGATGTGGCGGGCGATCCGGCTGGTCTTGGACACCGGCCTGCACGCCTATGGCTGGACCCGCCAGCAGGCAATCGACTACTGCCGCGCCAACTCCGCCAGGACCGACCGCGAGATCGTCAACGAGGTCGACCGCTACATCGCCCACCCGGGCGGGGTGACCGCCTACAAGATCGGCGAGCTCAAGATCCGCGAGCTGCGCCGCTACGCCGAAAAGGAGCTGGGCCCCGCCTTCGACGTCCGCGCCTTCCACGACCGCGTCCTCGGCAGCGGGCAGCTGCCGCTGGACTTGCTGCAGAAGAGCATCGAGGAGTGGGTGGCGGGGGTGCGGGCGCAGCCGACGCAGCCGTAGGCGAGCTCTTCTTCAGGCCGGGCGCGTCAGCGGCTTTTCGTAGCGCCAGCTCTCCAGAGGAAACGGGCCGGCCGAGGTTTCCGCTTGGCTGATCATGGTCCCGGCTCGCCGCCAGCCGTGTTTCTCGTAGAACTTCGCGGCGCGGTCGTTGCCGATGGCGCAGGCGAGCCAGGCGGTCTCGACGCCGCGCTCGGCTAGCCGGGTCTCCGCGTCGGCGAGCAGCGCGGCTGCCACGCCCGCGCCGCGGGCTTGCGGCGCGACGAAGAGCTGGTAGAGCTCGTCGCCCTTGACGATGCAGAGCCCGAGGGGCTCGCCCGGCGGGCCGACGACGCGCACGTCCGGCAGCGCCGCCCGGAGCCTGTCTTCGAAGCTCTCCAGCGTCCGCAGCCGGGTCAGCTCCGCCGGCACGATCCGCGCGTGCGCATCGTGCCAGGCCTCGTGCCAGATCTTCGCCAAGCGACCGATCTCGGCTTCTGCGGCGGCTCTGACGTCCATCGCGACGCCCGTCACGGCGACTGCGGCCCCTACCCCTTCCACCGCGCCTTCTCCCCCCGCGTGTCCATGTGGACCATGGGGCCGAAGCGGGGGTTCGGGGGGTAGATGCCGAGGCCGCCTTCGAAGGGCTGGAACCAGGTGTCCTTCGACAGCTCTTCCACCATGCCGTAGATGAGCAGGGCGTCGCCGAGGTCGGCCTTGCCGTCGCCGTTGATGTCGTCCATCCGGCCGTCGTCGTCGAGGTCGACGAAGACGTCGGCGGCGTCGCCGTAGGAGTGGCGGCTGTAGGTGGTCGTGTTGCCGATGGCGGCGTTGTAGAAGGGCGTGCGGTAGCCGCTCATCACGAAGAGGGTGTCGGCGTCGATGCCGCGCTCGCGCAGCTCTTCGAGCACCGTTTCGAGCTTGAGCAGGAGGCGCGTGCGCAGGACGAGGTACTTGGGATAGTCGCTCTCCTGCTTGCCGACGAACTGCGCCAGCCGGAAGTGGGGCGAGACCCAGGTGCCGAGGGTCTCGCGCGTCACCTCGACGAGCCCGCGCGGCCGCTCGTAGGTCGGCTGGCCGCGCAGCGCCGTCGGCTGATAGCGGCCGACGCGGTAGCCGTTGACCTCCTCCTCGCCCGCGTACGGAACCATCACGAAGGCGTTGAGGCAGGTGCTGTGCGCCGAGCCGACCTCGCGCACCGCCAGGCAGTGCACGCCGCCGGTCTCCTCGGGCGCCGTCCAGCGCCAGCGGTCGGGGCCCAGGCGCTCCAGCTCGCCCTCCTCGGCCGAGGCCTCGAGCGCGATCGGCTGGTCGGTGAAGACCGCCTCGACCTCGAGCGTCTCGCCCGGGAGCACGAAGGTCGAGATCAGGCTGTACGGGCTCACCTCGTCCTTGAACTTGAGGGAGAACGGCGCGCGCGGGCTCTCGACGGGGCTCTCGCCCTCGGCGTTGCCGGTGATGCCGCCGGTGGCGGCGTAGAGCATGTCGCGGCCGCAGTCGTCCTCGTCGAAGCCGATGGCGGTGGCGAGCTCGGCGAGCGGCGACTCGGGCTCCGCTGCCGGGGGCGGCTCCTCGCCGGTCACCTCGAAGGCGGATTCCTCTTCGACGCGCAGCCAGAGCAGCGCCGCGCTGGCGGCGGCGATCACCGCCAGGCTCACGGCGATCACCCAGAGGAGGGCGCGGCGGGTCCTCACGGGCGCCATGCGCTCCATCCTATCCGCGGCGCGATGGGTGAATTCCCCCCTCCGCCTGAGGGGTTTCCCTCATCGCCGCGCCGCCGGCGCGGTGCCAGCATTCATGGAGTCAACGAAGGACGAGCCCAACAAGGAGGGGGAACGTGAACCATCCATCGTTCAGCAGGGTTGTGTTTGTCGCGCTCGCGCTTGCCGCCGTTCTGGGGCCCGGCCCCGCGATGGCCGACGCGCGCATCAGCGCCGAGCTGGCCGGCAAGATGGCCGCGGCGCTGCCGCTGCAGCAGCTCGAGATCGTGGTCACCTACAGGCAGTCGGGCCCGGTACAGGCGGCCCAGGTGCAAGCGCTCAAGTCCCTGGGGATCAACCGCGGGATCTCCTTCCGGGCGCTGCCGGTCGTCGGCGCGCTCGCGACGCCGTACGCCATCAACCAGCTCGCCCGGCGCGGCGACGTCTTGTCGATCACCGCCAACAGCACGTTGAGCTACTACAACGACGACGCCCGGCGCCTGTCGGGAGTGGACCTCGTGCAGGCCGATCCCGACCTCGGCTACACGGGCGCCGGCGTCACGGTGCTGGTCAACGACTCGGGGATCGACGCGACGCACGGCGACCTCGCGTTCGGCAGCCACGTCGTCGAGAACGTGCAGGCGCTGACCAATCTGAGCGCCGTCGTCACCATCCTGCCGGTGACCTATCTCGAAGGCCAGCCCAACTCCGACATCAGCTCCGGGCACGGCACCCACTGCGCCGGGATCGTCGGCGGCAGCGGCGGGCAGGCCGGCGGCCTCTACCGCGGCGTCGCGACCGACTCGCTGCTCGTCGGCTACGGGTCGGGCGCGGTGATCTCGATCCTCGACGCGATCGGCGGCTTCGACTACGCGATCGCCAACGAGAACCGCTTCGCGGCGCCGATCCGGGTGATCAGCAACTCCTGGGGCAGCTCCGGCGCCTTCGATCCCACCGATCCGGTCAACGTCGCCAGCTACGCGGCGTTCAAGGAAGGCATCCTGTCCATCTTCGCGGCGGGCAACGAAGGACCGGGGGCCAACACGCACAATCCCTACGCCCAGGCGCCGTGGGTCGTCTCGGTCGGCGCCGGGAACAAGGACGGCACGCTCGCCGACTTCTCCTCGCGCGGCAACCCGGGCGAGTCCGGCACCTTCACCATGCCCGACGGCCAGCAGTGGACCTACGTCAACCAGCCGACCCTGGTGGCGACCGGCGTCGACATCGTCTCGACGCGCGCCCTGACCGGCGCCCTGCCCGTCCTGGCGCTCCCGCAGGACCTCTCTCTGGACCTGGGCCACGTGGCGTACTACACGCACATGAGCGGCACCTCGATGGCGACGCCGCACGTGGCCGGCATCGCCGCCCTGCTCTTCGAGGCCGACCCGGCGCTGACGCCGGCGGAGGTCAAGCAGATCCTCGCGAGCACCGCGAACCCGATGCCGGGCCGTGCGGCGTTCGAGGTCGGCGCCGGCCACATCGATGCCTACGAAGCGGCGGTGGCGGCGGCGCAGTGAGCTGACCCCCCGAGGCGGCGGCCGTCGCCGGAGCGGCCGCCGCCTTCCTGCCCACCCCTCGCATCTCGCCTCCTCTTGACCGTCTAGAAGAGGGCCGTGTATCATCCCTCTAGCTCATCTAGAGGAGAGGCCCGATGACGACCAGAACCGCCGAGATCCTGCAGGGCACGCTCGAGATGTTGACCTTGAAGGCCCTGTCGCTCGAGCCGATGCACGGCTGGGGGATCGGGCAGCGGATCGAGCAGCTCGCGGGCGGCGCCTTCGCAGTGCAGCAGGGATCGCTCTACCCGGCGCTGCAGCGCATGCTGCGCAAGGGGTGGATCCGCGCGGAGTGGCGCGCCAGCGAGAACAACCGGCGCGCGCGCTACTACCGGCTCACCAAGGCCGGCGAGCGCCAGCTCGCTCTCGAGACCGAGGCCTGGGAGCGCACGGTGGAGGTCATCGCCGGCATCCTGCGCGGCCGGCTCGCCGGGGAGGCGCGGTGAGCGCGCTCTCCGACCTCTCCGAGCGGCTGCGCGCGCTGCTCTTCCCGCGGCGGCACCGGCGCGAGCTCGAGGAGGAGATGCGCTTCCACGTCGAGCGGGAGGCCGAGGAGCGCGGCCGGCGGGGCGCGAGCCCGGACGCGGCGCGGCGCGAGGCGGCGCTCGCCTTCGGCGGCGCCGAGCGCTTCCAGGAGGAGGTCCGCGACGCCACCGGCGTGCGCCCCCTCCAGGACTTCGCCGCCGACGTGCGCCACGCGCTGCGCGGGCTGCGGCGCAACCCCGGCTTCGCCTGCGGCGCGGTGCTGGTCCTGGGCGTCGGGATCGGGGCGACCGCGGCCTCGTTCGCGGTGGTGGACGCGGTGGTTCTGGCGCCGCTGCCGCACCCCCACGCCGACCGGCTGGTGCGCGTCTACCCGCGGGTGACGCGGAATTTCGGGAACCTCTCGACGGTCGACTTCCAGGCGATCCGCGACCAGCAGCGGAGCTTCGACGCCTTCGGCGGGGTCCAGCTCGCCACGATGGCGCTGTCGGGGGCGGGCGAGCCGCAGCTGGTCTACGCGGGCCGCGTGACGACCGGATTCTTCCAGGCGCTCGGCGTCGTCCCCGCCGTGGGCCGACTGATCCAACCGCGCGACGAGGCGCTCGGCGCGCCGCCGGTCGTCGTGCTGTCGCACGCGCTCGCCGGAGAGCTGTTCGGCGGCGCGCGCGCGGCGTTGGGGCGGGCGGTCACGCTCGACGGCAGGAGCCACGAGGTCGTCGGCGTCCTGCCCGGGGGCCCGGCGGCGGCGGCCGGCCTGGCCGGCTGGGACCTCGGCCTCTGGCCCGCGGTCCAGATGGAGACGCCGACCCGGCGCGGACCGTTCTGGATCCGCGGCATCGCGCGCCTGAAGGAGGACGTCACCCTGGCCGAGGCGGGGCGCGACCTCGCGGGCATCAGCGAGCGGATCTTCCCGCTCTGGGCGGCCGGGTTCCAGGATCGCGACGCGCGCTTCACGCCGGTGCCGCTGCGCGAGGCGCTCGTGGGCGACGCCGGCAGGAGCCTCGGGCTGTTCGCCGCCGCCGTCGCGCTCGTCCTCCTCATCGCCGTCGCCAACGTCGCCACACTCGTCCTCGTCCGCGCCTCGGCGCGCGCCCAGGAGCTCGCCGTCCGCGTCGCGCTCGGGGCGCCGCGCGCCCGGCTGGTGCGGATGGTGCTCGTCGAGGGGCTGACCCTGACGTCTTTCGCGGGTCTCGCCGGCCTGCTCGTCGCCGCGCTCGGCGTGCGCTTGGCCGGGGCGCTGGCGCCGTACCTGCCGCGGCAGGCCGAGGTCGGGCTCGATTGGCGCGCGCTCGCGTTCATCGCCGCGGCGACGCTCGCGGTCGGCGTCCTGGTAAGCCTGCCGCCGCTCTTCGCGGCGCTCCGGCCCGGGCGCGCCGCGGGGCTCGGCGCCGGCGACCGGCGCGTCGGACCGGGCCGCGGCACGCACGCCGTGCGCACGGCTCTCGTGATGGCGGAGTTCGCGCTGGCGCTGCCGCTGCTCCTCGGCGCGGGGCTGCTGCTCAACAGCTTCCTGCGGCTCCAGCGGGTCGATCCGGGGTTCGATGCGGCCGGGGTCGTGACCACGTCGGTCGCGCTGCCGGAGGCCCGCCACCCCGACGAGGCGACGCCGGCGTTCTGGCGGCGCGCCGAAGCGCTCGTCGCCGAGCTCGGCGGCATCGAAGCGTTCGGGCTGTCGACGGAGCTGCCGCCGAGCCAGCCCGGCAACGAGAACAACTTCGACCTGGTGGACCGCCCGGTGCCGGCGGGCGCCTCGCAGCCCACCTCGCCGTGGGTCTACGCGACGAACGGCTACTTCGCGGCACTCGGCGTGCCGCTCGTCGACGGCCGAGCGTTCCGCGTCGGCGACACCGCCGAGGCGCCGCCGGTGGCTATCGTTACCGAGTCCTGGGCGCGGCGGTTCTACCCGGGCGAGTCGCCGGTCGGCCGGCAGATGATCGAGGGCGGCTGCGTGGAGTGTCCGCGGACGACGATCGTCGGCGTGGTGGGCGACGTCAAGTACCTCGGCCTCGAGAACGCCGGCGAGGCGGTGTACCTGCCGTTCGCGCAGGGCGGGCCGCGGGACGGGCACCTCGTGGCGCGCGGCCGGGGGACGACGGCCGAGACCCTGGCCGCGCTGCGCGAGGTCGTGCGCCGGCTCGACCCCGATCTCCCGGTGGCACAGGCGACGCTGGCGGAGCGGCTGGCGGGGGAGCTGGCGGACCCCCGGCGCTGGACCGCCATCGTCGGCGCCTTCGGCGCGACGGCGGTCCTGCTCGCGTCGATCGGTGTCTTCGCCTTGATGTCTTACTCGGTGCGGCAGCGCCGGCGCGAGATCGGCGTGCGGATCGCCCTCGGCGCCGGGCCGCAGTCGGTGACCTGGATGATCGTCCGGCGCGGCATGGGCGTCGCGGTCGCGGGGCTGGCGCTGGGCCTCCTACTTGCGGTGCTGGAGGTGCGCCTGCTCCAGGCGTTGCTCTTCGGCGTCGGCGCGGCCGACCCGCTGACGCTCGCCGCCGTCGCGGCGGGCCTGCTCGGCGCCGCTCTCTTCGCCTGCTGGCTCCCCGGCCGCAGCGCGGCGCGGGTCTCGCCGCTCGAGGCCCTGGTGGCCGAATAGGGCGCCGCGCGAGAGGTTCACCGCTGCCGGCGTGGCCGAGGCGAGTCGTGAAGAGGTTGAGACGGTGGGCCTGGAGGCGCTCGTCGGTCGGCGGGATGCGGCGGTCGAGCGGGTCGAGGTAGACGGCGTCGATCTCCTCGAGGGCCGCGAGGAGGCGCGCACGGTTCTCCGCCGAGGTCTCGAAGACGACGTCGAGGTCGAAGCTGAGCTCCTACCGGCCGAAGCTAGTTCGTGCGGGCGAAGCGGGAGCTTCTGGAGCTACTCCAGCAGTCGGCGGAACAGGACCAGAGGATGCTCGCTGCGGGACGAGCGGCGGCGCCTAGCCGCTCACGGGCGACTGTCGCCGTTGCGGCGTCTGCATGCACTATCTAAGCAACAGGAGGTGGACGCCGATGAGAGCCGTGACCACGCACAGCCTGCTCCTCGCCCTCGGTCTCGCCGTCCTGCCGGCCGCCGCCGCGGCCCAGGCGCCCACGCCTGCCGAGCGGTGGCAGTCCGACGTCGAGCACGCCGCCGCGCTCGCCTGCGTGCAGGTGCAGACGTTCTTCGCCGGCACCCTGCCGGCCTTGGAGGGCGACTGCACCGTCTCCGCCTTCACCCGCCGCGAGATCGTCCCCGGCATCGCCGAGTACGCCTTCCGGCTCGCGACCGGGCCGGGCGCGTTCGACTCGATCGGCATCCACCGGGTGGTCCAGGAGACCGCGCCTTACGAGCTCGCGCCCACCGGGCCGCCCGTGCTCATGACCCACGGCGACGTCTGGGGCTTCGACGCCGCCTTCCTTGCCAACGTCGACTCGCCCGCCGCGCCCGACGACCGCGCCCTGCCGGTCTTCCTGGCGCAGAACGGCGTCGACGTCTGGGGCATCGATCTCGGCTGGAGCTTCGTACCGGCCTCGACCACCGACTTCTCGTTCTTCGCCGGCTGGGGGATGGAGCGCGACGCGCGCGACGTCGGGCTCGCCCTGGCCCTGGCGCGCGCCGTGCGCACCCGCACGGGCGAGGGCCACGGCCGCGTCCACCTGCTGGGCTGGAGCCGCGGCGGCCATATCGGCTACGCCTATCTCAACGCCGAGACGCAGGTGCCGCCAGGGCTGCGCAACGCGGCCGGGTTCATCCCGGTAGACATCTTTCTGAAGACCGCCGTCGAGGAGCTGCGGGAGGCGGCCTGCACGCGGGCGGACGCGGGGCAGGCGCTGATCGACGGCGGGACCTACCAGAGCACGATCGGCGTCCTGGTCATCACGCTCGGCCAGCTCGCCAAGGCGGCGCCGAACGACCCCTCGCCGGTCTTCCCCGGCCTGACCAATCGCCAGGCGGCCCTCCTGCTGGGCGCAGCGACCTTCGCCCTCTTCCCACCGGACCAGCAGATCGTGCCCGTCTACCACTTCACGGCCGGCACGTTCGACGAATTCGGCGTCCCCACGGGGCTGCTCTACACGGACGAGGCCCTGTGGTTCGACTTCCTGACCGGCGCCTCCCCCTTCCAGCCCGAGCAGGAGGTCGTCGACGGCGACCGCGTGCTCTGCGACGAGACCGACGTGGCATTCGACGACCACCTGGGCGAGATCACGGTCCCGGTCCTCTACGTCGGCGGCGGCGGCGGCTTCGGCGAGTTCGGGGTCTACACGACGACGCTTCTGGGCAGCACGGACGTCCAGGTCCATCTCGTCGACCTCGAGCCCCCGGCAACCCGCCTCTTCGACTTCGGCCACGGCGACCTCTTCACCGCCGCCAACGCCGAGTCCCTGAGCTGGCAGGCGATCCTGAGCTGGCTGCAGACGCACTGACGCGCTTCTACCGCTCGCTCCAGCAGGCTCCCGTGTCAGAAAGCCGGCGCGGGCCGCGAATGCCCTTTCTGGAGGTCGCTGCAGAGCCGGATGGGCCGAGCTCCGCGCGATCGCCGAAAGGAAAGAACGATGGCCAAGGTAGACATCAAGGCGTTGCGCGCCAAGGCCCTCGAGTCGCTCGCCAAGCAGCTCGAGGGCAAGAAGCCGGAGATCGTCGCGGAGGAGACCGATACTGTTCCCTCCTCCAAGCAGACCCTCCACCGGTTCACGGTCCGGCCGGCCGACCAGCCGAACGCGTCCCACGCGACGATCGTCCTGGACGCGGCGGGCAAGCACGTCGACCTGACGAAGCTGGCGCGGGTGGAAGGCAGGGCTTTCTTCGCCGTGCCCCCGTTCAAGGTCGATCTGCCGAAGGGGATCTTCGACAAGCTCGTCAAGATCGATCCCAAGGTCAACGACATTCAGCTCACCGAGTGCGGCTTCCGGGAGAAGATCAAGGTCTCGATCCCGGCCCAGGCCATCGGCGAGAGGGTCGACGTCTACTTCCTCGCCGACAACACCGGCAGCATGGGCTCCGCGATCGCGAACGTGCAGGCGGGCGCGAGCGCGATCATGAACACCCTGCTGGGGATGGGCCTCGACATCCAGTTCGGGGTGGGCAACTACCGGGACTTCACCGATGCGGCGGCCTTCCAGAACCAGCAGGTGATCACCGCCAGCCAGGCGGCCGTCACCAACGCCATCAACAACTGGTCGGCCGGCGGCGGGGCCGATACCCCCGAAGCCAACCTGTACGGCCTGCAGCAGGTGGCGAGCGTCGCCGGCTGGCGCCCGGGAGCCATCAAGTTCATCGTCTGGTTCGGGGACGCTCCGGGCCATGAGCCGATCTGCCCCGCGGTATGGGGCGGCGGCTTCAACATCACCCGGGCGACGGTGATCTCCGCTCTCCAAGCGGTCGTCGCGCCGAACCAGCCCGGCGGCATCGCGGTCCTGGCCATCTCGGTCAACACCGGCAGCACCGGTCTGGATGGGGCCAGCACCGATGGTTACCCCGGCTGCCCCAGCAACGGCCTCTCCGGCCAAGCCACGAGCATTACCGCCGCCAGCGGCGGCTCGCTGTCCACCAACATCGACCCGTCGGCCGTCGCGACCACGATCCTCGACGCGCTGATCAAGGCCATCCAGATCCAGAACGTGAGCCTGGTGCCCTCCGGCGCCATCGCCCCGTTCGTGACCTCGATCACGCCCGCCGGCGGCTTCGGGCCGCTGGACCCGACCAAGGCGCACACGCTCACGTTCGAGGTCGTGTTCGAGCGCGGCGCCGAGCGCTGCGCGCTGCGCGACCAGGTCTTCACGGGATCCATCGACGTCGTGATGGACAAGGTCGTGGTGGCGAAGAAGCCCACCAAGATCACGATCCCCAAGTGCCGCTACCACTACACGGCCAAGTTCGTCTGCGGCCTCAACGAGACGTCGGACGAGCGCTGCAGCCCGCTCCGGCCCGGCCGCTACGCCACCGAGATCAACATCTACAACGGCCACTGCTCCGCCGCGGTGATCGAGAAGCACGTCGTCCCGGTGGTCGTCAAGGGAGAGCCCATCGGGCGCGAGCCGCGCCACGGCAAGGAGATGGCCCGCGACAAGATCGAGCTGCCGCCGCGCACGGCGACGATGGACGACTGCTGCCGCCTCGCCGAGCTGCTCAAGCAGCCGGTGAGCCTCAACGGTCCGCTCACCGTCGGCTTCCTGGAGATCGTCAGCGACGTCCCGCTGACCGTGACCGCGGTCTACACCGCCTCCGGTCTGAGGGATGACTCCGTCAGCATCGACGTCGAGCAGGTCCCCGAAGTCCGCAAGTGACTCCCAGCCCACCCCCGGCGACGCGGCTCACATGTCGCCGGGGGTGGGTGGTTTTTCGTCGCCACCGCAGGCGGGCCGTTGTGGCGCCGCGAGCAATCCCCTATCCTTGCGGGACCTTTCGCATGCGCTACGTCTCTCGCCTGTCGCTCATCCTGCTGACGACGCTCGCGCTCGGTCTGCCGGCCGCGCAGCCCGCCGCCGCCCAGACCGCCGACCTGCAGACGGTGAAGACCGACAGCCCCGACCCGGTGCTGCCGGGCGGCAGCATCACCTACGACATCGTCGTCACCAACAACGGCCCGTTCGACGCCACCGGGGTCACGCTCACCGATACCCTGCCGGCCGGCACGACGTTCCTCTCGCTCGTGGCGGACCCCGACTGGAGCTGCACCGCGCCGGGGGTGGGGTCGGCCGGCACGGTCGACTGCTCGCTGGCGTCGCTCGTCGTGGACGGCAGCGCCGCCGTCACCCTGACCGTGGCGGTCGACGCGGACCTCGCCCCCGGCACGGTCATCGAGAACACGGCGACGGCCGGCGCCGAGGAGGGCGACCCCGTCGAGGGCAACAACGACGGCTTGGCTTCGACGACGGTCGGCAGCCCGCCCCCGGGGGCCGACCTCGCGGTGAGCAAGGTGGACGACCCCGATCCGGTGACGCCGGGGGCGGAGCTGGTCTACACGATCACGGTGACCAACGGCGGTCCGGACTCCGCGGTCAGCGCCAGCCTGATCGACGCGCTGCCGCCCGGGACGACGTTCGTGTCGCTGTCGGCGCCGGCAGGCTGGTCGTGCGCCACGCCGGCGCCGGGCGACCCCGGCGACGTCCTGTGCACGATCTTCTCGCTCGACGTGGGCAGCGCGGTCTTCACCCTGACCGTGGCGGTCGACGCCGGCGGGGCCGCGGGCGCCGAGATCTTCAACACGGCCACGGTCTCCTCCTCGAGCGACGACCCCGACGAGACCGACAACGGCGCCAGCGCCTCGACGACGGTGGTCTCGCCGGCGACGCTCGCGGGCACCAAGACCGTGGCGGGCACGTTCGTGCCGGGCGGCGCGGTGACCTACACCGTGGTGCTGACCAACAGCGGTCCCGAGAGCCAGGGCGACAACCCGGGCGACGAGTTCACCGACGTCCTGCCGGCGGAGCTGACCCTGGTCGACGCCACGGCGACCTCCGGCACGGCGACGGCGACCGTGGCCACCAACACCGTCACCTGGAACGGCTCGCTCGGCGACGGCGCCTCGGTGACGATCACCATCGACGCCGTCATCGACGCCGGCGCCGGCCCGGGCACGACGATCTCCAACCAGGGGACGATCGCCTACGACGCCGACGGCAACGGCACCAACGAGGCCTCGGCGGTGACCGACGATCCGGGGACGGCGGCCGAGGACGACCCGACCTCCTTCCAGCTGCCGGGCACGGCCGTGGCCATTCCGGCCCTCGACGGGCTCGGCCTGACGGTGCTGGCCGCCCTGCTGGCGCTGAGCGCGGCGCGGATGATGCGGCGCAGAGCTGCCGAGCCTTCCGCCGGGACCGTCCGGCGCCGGCAGCGCTAGCCCTTGTTGATGATCTCCGGGTCGAAGGGGCCTTCCGTGGTGTAGAGGGTGTACTCGTAATCCACGGTCGTCCCGCCCGGGTCGGTGTCCGTGATTGTCACCTGGCCGTCGGAGTGGCTGGCGATGGTGAACGGCCCCGACGGAGAGGTCGTGAAGTACGGCGACTCGAAGGCCCAGCTCTGGCCGCTGCCGCGCTGGAACTGGATGGTGGTCGTCCCCGGGCTGACCACGATCGGTCCCGCGGGGCTGTAGGTCCCCGACGGGGGGGTACCGGTGACGGTGACGGTGATATCGGCCATCTGCTCTCCTCTTGAAAAGCCCGCGCGAGCGGGCGTGGGTTTCAACTGCTCTGAGAAGCCTGCTGCCGCGCCGCCGCCGGGAAGTCCCGGCGCCGGTAGCCGCTGCTCCGCAGCCGCTCGACGGCGGGCCGCGCCTCCTCCCGCCGGCCGAGCCGCAGCAGGGCGTGGGCAAACGGCGCGAGCACCCGCGGGTCGTGACCGCCGGCGGCCAGCGGCTCCAGGACGGCCGCGGCCTGCTGCCAGGCGGCATGGGCCTCGCCGGTGCGCCCGGCGGCGCTCGCGGCCTCGCCGAGCACCACCAGTGCCTCGGCTTCGAGGATCCGCCGCCGGCGGTCGTCGGCGCTCGCCGCCGCCATCGGCGGGAGCGCGGCGAGGGCCGCCCGCACCTCCGCGGCGGCCGCGGCCGCGTCGCCGGCGGCGAGCAGACCGCGGCCCAGGTCTTTGCGGGCGCGCACGAAATCGAGCCGCCGCTCGGTGTTCGAGACGTCGGCCCGATGCAGCTCGCCGAGGCTCTGCGCGGCGCGCCGCAGGTGGCGCAGCCCGGCGGCCGCATCGCCGTGGACGAGGGCCACACCCAGCCGCTGCTGCGCGGCGGCGAGCTCGCGGCGCCAGTCGGCGTTGGCCGGGTCGAGCTCGGCCAGCCGCCGGTGCACGGCGAGGCTCAGCTCGAACTGCCGGTGCGCCTCCGCCTCCGCGCCGAGGCTCTCGAGGACCGACCCGAGCTTGTTGTGGGCGATGCCGAGCAGAAATTGGTACTGCGCGTTCTCGGGCTCGAGAGCGGCGAGCCGCGCGACCACCGCCCGGCCCGCTTCGTACTGCTCGCTCGCCCCGGCCAGGTCGCCGCGGCCGAGGAGCGCCTCGCCGAGCCAGGAGAGGCTGCTGGCGAGCTCCTTCTGCCAGCGCGCGTTGGCGGGATCGGAGCGCACGAGCTGGCGCTTGACGGCGACCGTCTGGTGGAAGTGCGCGAGCGCTCCGTCGACGTCCCCCCGCGCCTCCTGCACCGAGCCCAGGTTGCTGTGCGCGTAGGCCTGCTCGAGCCGCCAGTCGGGCTTGACGTCGTCGAGCCGCACCAGGCGGTCGGCGACGTCGAGGTAGGCCTCGAAGCGGTCCTCGGCGGCCGCCAGGTCCCCCTGCAGCCAGTGGACGTTGCCGATCCAGAACTCGATCGCCCCCAGCCCCATCAGCCACTCGCCGTTGTCGGGCTGCCGGGCGACCAGGTCCCGCGCCAGGGCGTGGGCCTCGAGCAGCGAGCGCCGCGCCGCCGGCAGGTTCCCCTGCGCGGTCCGCACCTCGCCGATCTGGGTCAGCGCCCGCGAGCGGCGGAAGAGATCGGCGTCGGTCAGCTCCTCCGAGCGCAGGGTGGCGAAGTAGTCGAGGGCCTTGTCCGCCACGCCGTCGAGGGCGTCGAGGCGGCCCACCGGCTCGAGCCGCCCGCGCAGGTCGCCGAGCATGAACTGGATCAGGTCCTCGGCCTGGTCGCGGCGGCGCTCCGCCTCCTGGCGCGCGGCGACGGCGATGCCGCGCTCGCGCCGCAAGTCCAGGGTGTACTTGACCCCGCCCAGGACGGCGACGAGGAGGACGGCGGCGGCCGCCAGGCGGCGCAGCCGGCGCTTGGGCGCGTCGCGGATCCAGCGTAGCCGCGCCGCGGCTTCCATCGCGGTCGGGCGCGACGCCGGGGCGACGGCCTTCAGCCGCTCCACGAGCGCCGCCAGCTCCTTGGGGAGGCCGGCGACCGGCAGCGTCTCGGCGCGCTGCGCGCGCGCCAGGAGCTCGGTGCTGTCGAGGCCCGCCGGGTGGGGGAGGCGGCCGGTGAACAGCGCCTGGAGCAGCAGCCCGAAGGAGTACAGGTCGCTGGCCGTGGTGGCCGGCTCGCCGCGCGCCTGCTCGGGGCTCATGTAGGCGATGGTGCCCGTGATCTTCCCGCCCTCGGTCTCCAGCCACTCGTCGTCCTTGGCCGTGCCTGCCTCCGGGCGGGGCAAGCGCATCTCCGCGAGCGTCGCGCCGGTGGTTTCGACGAAGGTCGGCGCCGCCAATGCCGGCGCCCGCGGGGGGCCGCCGCGCGCCAGCTCCGTGGGCGGCAACGCCGGCTCGAGCGATCGCTCCGCCGGGACGGGAGGCGGCGGTGCCGGCCGCTCGCGCAGCGACCGCGAGATGCCGAAGTCCAGCACCTTGACCTCGCCCGCTTCGGTCAGCATCACGTTGCCCGGCTTGAGGTCGCGGTGGACCACCCCTTCGGCGTGCGCCGCCACCAGCGCCGCGGCGATCTGCTCGGCTATGCGCAGCTGCTGGTCGCGGGCGAGCCCCTCCCGGATCGCGGTCTGAAGATTGCGCCCGGCGATCAGCTCGAGCACCAGGAAGTCGCGCTCGCCCCACCCGAGGTAGTCGTAGATGCGGCAGATGTTCGGGTGATCGAGCTGCGACAGGACCCGCGCCTCGCGCAGGAAGCGCGCCTTGGCGTCGGCGTGCAGCCGCCGGTCGGCGAGGATCGACTTGAGCGCGACACGGCGGTCGAGCGTCTCGTCGTAGCCGACGTAGACCTCCCCCATGCCGCCCTGCCCGAGCAGTGATTCCACACGGATACGGCCCACCATCGAGCCGATCAAGGTCAAGAAAACTCTCCCTGTTGGAAGATTCGGTTGCACTGTAACACGGGCCGGCTATTCGGTTCGCGCAAATCCCCCGGCCTGTGGATCGTTCAGGGTTCGGGCCAGGCCGCCGAGATTGTTAGGCTAGGCGGCCAATCCAGCTCGGCCGCAAGGCCGTCAAAGGGAGGGAGAATGTCGACTCGTAGCTTGTCTTCGAGAACGCTGTGGCTGTGTCTGGCTTGGCTGCTCGTCGTCTCCCCGGCGGGGGGGCAGGAGACGGCGAAGATCAAGGCGCACGTGGAGAAGGACCTCTTCGCGCGGATCGCCGACGAGCTCGGGTCGGCCTTCGAGAGCGTCGCGCTGCCGGAGAAGGGGCGGCTCCAGCATCCGATCGTCGTCGACGGCAGCGACGGCGCCGGGCTCGGCACCGCGGTGGCCGGCATCAAGGCCGCCTACGAAGCCGGCCTGCCGGTGGTCGTCGTGGAGCCGACGGCCGAGACGCAGGGCTTCCTCGACGAGGTGACCGGCGGGGAGGTCGACCTCCCGGAGGGTGTGTCGGCACGCAACCCCTCCTCCGGCGAGCCCCGGCTGGAAGCCATCGGGCTCCAGCGCCGGGGCGGCGCCGCGGCCGATACGGCCGAGTTCTGGGTCGCCTTCGACGACGGCGACGGGCCGGCGGCGGAGGAGAAGGCCGAAGACGCGGCGCTGGTGGCGTCGATCGCGGAATGGGTCCGCGAGGCGCCGCAGGCCGACGCGCCGGCGCGCCGGGCGCTGACGGCCGCCAAGGAGGGCGGCCGGCCGGCGATCGACGATCTCACCAGCGCGATCGTGCGCAAGGTCAGCTTCCAGTTCGACCAGGGGAGCATGGCCACGGTCGTGAAGTCGTGGGCGGCCTACTCCCCCGCGCAGAACGAGGACTGGTACATCTTCGAGCTCACCACGACGTCGCAGCCGTTGAACTTCGCGACCTACAGCGCGGCCTTTCCCTGGGACGAGTGGGAAAAGAACGACACCCACTGCCGGGCGATCGTGAAGTCCTCGTGCAAGCGGGACCGCTTCGCGACCAAGGTGCAAGTGAAGGTGGCGCCGAAGACCAACGGCCTCGAGCTCGTCTACTACGGCCCGGACTCCGACCGCGTGCAGGACGAGTACACCTACAGCAGCAAGTTCTCCCTCGGCGGCAAGGTCACCGCCGGCTACGACGACAAGGGCGCGAAGGGGGGTGTCGAGCTGAGCGCCGGAGCCGAGTTCAGCCGCAGCAGCAAGGTGACGATCAAGGACGCCACGTTGGTGGGGATCAGCAACCCCGCCACCGAGGTCGCCGGCTGGCGCTTCGAGATGCCCCAGATGCGGACGGTGAACGACCTCCGGGCCTACGGCGGGCCGTCGACGAACTGCGACAACCTCCTGCAGATGCCCTATCCCGTCCAGCGCGGCGCGATGGAGAGCAAGCAGTACGCGATCTACCGCCTGCCCGGCGGCCGGCGCCAGGGGCTGCAGGGAATCGACCTCTCGGTGAGCCTCCTGCTCGAGGAGAGCCAGGCCCGCCTCACCAACTTCTCCACCGACTGCAACATCCTCAACTGCAACTGCGACGCGAGGAACTCGGTGCTGGACACCCGCGAGCTGAAGGACCAGACGATCTCGTTCCCGCTCGCCGCCCACGCCGCGGGCCAGTAGACCGCTAGCGCAGGGCGACGCGAGCGGACGGGTCAGGGGGCGGCGGCGCGCGACGTCGCCTCCGCGCGCACGAGCAATCGCTCGAACCGCGGGTCGCCGCGCAGCGGGTCCCACCAGGGCTCGCGCCGGAGGCGGTTGGCGTTGAGCGGTTCGGCGTAGGACTTATCCAGGAGCCCGGGAAGGAGAGCCAGCGCCTGCTCGCGGTCGCCGAGCAGCGTGTACACCTTGGCGAGCGACTCCAACATCTGTGGCTCCCAGTACGCGTCGTTGGCCGCGAGGGCGATCGCCTTGCGAGCGTGCGCCAGCGCGGGCTCGCGCCCGTCCACGAGAGCATAGGCTTCGCCCAGATACTGGTGGTGGAAGATGCTGTCGGGGCGCACGGCGAGCTCTTCCTTCCGTGCGGCGATGAGCCGGCGAGCGAGGTCGGTAGCCTCCCGTGACCTGCCCAGCCGTAGGTAGGCATAGGCTACGTCCAACTCGAGAGAGCGGAACCGCCGCGGGTCGAAGCGCGGTTCCCCCAACGCGACCGCCTGCACGAAACGCCGGTCCCAGAGCTCGATCTTGACGCGCATCCCGGCCAGTGGCGCCTCGAGCGGCAGCGGCGCATCCGCGAGCATGGCGCGGGCGGCGGCGGTGTCCCCCTTCCAATGCAGCTGCAGCAAGGCGCGCTCCCACCAGAGTTGGCTCGTGTCTGGAGCGACGCGTAGACTCTGCTCGTAGAGGCGGTCCGCCTCCGGAAAGCGGCGGAGGGCCCAGTTCGTCAGCGCGATGTCTCTGTCGAGGTAGTAGGAGGCGAAGCCCTCCTGAGTTGTCCCCAGCTCTCTTGCGCGCGCGAAGCGGTCCAGCGCCTCCTCGTAGCGGCCTAGGCGACGGAGCACGGAGCCGATGGCATACGGCACGACCCCGTTGTTGGGCATCGCTTGGCCGGCCGCCTCGAATTCCAGCAGGGCACGGCGGTAGTCGCGGGCGCCGTGGTAGTAGACCCATCCCGCGGAGAGCCGTACCCTCGGATCATCGGGTGCCACGGCCTGCGCCCGCGCCAGGGCGGCGCGGGCGCGCTCCCGGTCCTCCGCCGGCCCGCCCAGGAAGTAGTTGTAGGCGAGCGCCCCGGCCTCGCGGCAGTGCGCCCGGGCAAATCCCGGGTCGAGCTCGGCGGCGCGGTGCATCAGGTCGGCGCCGGTAAGGAGGGTGTTCTCAAAGCTGTTCGTGACCGGAGCATCCAGCGTTCGTAGACCCCGCAAGAAGAGCTGGTACGCCTCCGGGTTGCGGGTGGGCGGGGCCTCGACCAGCCGCCGCTCGCGCACCGACAACGTGACCCCCAGTGCGCGAACCACCTGCCCTGCGATGTCCGACTGCACGGCGAAGACGTCAGCCAAGTCCCGGTCGTATTCGTCGCTCCACAGATGGGTGTCGTCGGACACCCGGATCAGCCGCGGGGTGATGCGCACGCGGTCTTTCCCTGGCCGGCCGCGGTCCCAACGCACTGTGCCTTCGAGCACGTAGTCGACGCCGAGGTCATGGCCGATCTCGCGCAACTGCTTGCCGGCGCGGCTGTACTGCGTGACGGTCGTGCGCGAGATGACCTGGAGGCCGTGGACAGTGGCCAGGCCGCCGATGAGCTCCTCGGTCATCCCGGCGGCGAAGTAGGCATCCTCCGGCGCGCCGAGGTCCTCGAAGGGTAGGACCGCGAGGCGCGGCAGCTTGTCTGCTGTGTTGCCCGGCTCTCGGCGCGAGGCCTGGAACGGGGGCCACACGGCCAGCGCCAGCGCCAGCACCAGCGCCGCCTCGATCCCAGCGCGCCACGGGGCGGCACTGAGCCGGTGCGCCGCCGGTGCGACGGCCTCGCCGCTTGTCGAGCGCAGGCGCTCAAGGTCGGCGGCGAGCTCGGCGGCGTCGGCGTGGCGCCCCGCAGTATCCTTGGCGAGGGCGCGCGCGATGACGCGGTCTAGAGCCGCCGGCAGCCCGCGGCGGCGACGGCTCGGCGGCTCCGGCTCGCGCTCGAGGATCGCCGCGAGGCGATCGGCGGGGGTGGCGCCTGGAAACGGCGACTCGCCGGTCGCGAGCTCGTAGAGGAGGACGCCGAGGCTCCAGACGTCGGTGCGCGCGTCGACCGGGAGGCCGCGCGCCTGCTCGGGCGACATGTAACCCACGGTGCCGATCAGCTCCCCTGGGGTGGTTCCCATTCCGGGGTCGACGAGCGGCTGCGGCGGCGACTTGGCGATGCCGAAGTCGAGCACTTTGATGAGGCCGTCCAGGCGGACCATCACGTTCTCGGGTTTGACGTCGCGGTGCACAATGCCGACAGCGTGCGCGGCCGCCAGTCCGCGGGCAATCTGCAGCGCGATGTCGAGCGCCGTCGTGAGGGATAGCGCACCCTCGCGCAGGCGCTCGCGCAGCGAGACGCCGTCGACCAGCTCGGTGACCAGGAGATCCCCGCCCTGGTGCGCGACGATCTCGTACACGGTGACGATGTTCGGATGATTGAGCGCCGAGGTGGTGAGGGCTTCCCGCCGGAAGCGGAGGACGCGCTCCGGGTCGGTGGCCAAGTGCGCCGGGATGCGCTTGAGCGCGACGCGCCGCTGCAGGCGCGTGTCCAGAGCTACGTAGACCTCACCCATGCCGCTGGTGCCGATGACCGCGAGGACTTCGAAGGGGCCGATGCGCTGTCCGACGAGCGGCTGGACGGCGGCGGCGACCAGCAGCCGGGCCGCCTCACTCGCCGCCGGCGCGGCGAGGAAGTCGTCGGCTCGATCGTGGGCGAGCAGCGAGTCGACCTCCCGACGTAAGTCGGCGTCGTCGCCGCAAGTGCGCTCGAGAAAGGCGTCGCGCTCGCCGGCGGGCAGCTCGAGCGCCGCCTCGAGAATGCCGTCGACGCGGCGCCAGCGCTCCGGGTCGTTGCCGCTCACCGGCGGCTCAACCGCCGCCGTCGGCTTCGAGCTCGCGGCGGAGGAAGGTCTTCGCCCGCCGCCACTCGCGGGTGATGGTGTCAGGGTGGACGCCGAGGACCTCCGCTGCTTCGTCGACGCTGAGGCCGCCGAAGTAGCGCAGCTCCACCACCCGGCTCTTGCGCTCGTCCACCCGGGCGAGCGTGGTAAGCGCATCGTCGAGCGCCACGAGCTCGGACGCGCGGCTTTCTGCGAGCAAGCATGCCTCGTCGAGCGAGACCTTCTGCGCACCACCGCCGCGCTTGGCGTAGGCGACCTTGCGAGCGTGGTCGATGAGAATGCGCCGCATCATCTGCGCCGCGATGCCGAAGAAGTGCGCGCGGCTCTGCCAGCGTGGCTCGCGCTGATCGACGAGGCGCAGATAGGCCTCGTTGACCAGCGCGGTGGTTTGCAGCGTGTGGTCCGTGCGTTCCCGGCGCAGGTAGCGGTGCGCGAGGAGCTGCAGCTCGCGCTCGACGAGCGGCACTAGCCGGTCGAGCGCGGCGCGGTCGCCCTGCGACCAGGCAAAGAGGAGACCTGTGACGTCGTCGGGGGCAGCGCCTGCGCTCATGAGAAAAGCTCGGGAGTCTGCTGCAATTGTAAGACATTGAGGGCTTGGACCGGAGTTCTCGACGCCGCCTGCCGGTTTTCACCTCGCGATCCCGCGTGAGTGGAGTGAAGGCCAACGCGGAATGTTTCTTGCGCCTTACGGGACCGGCGGCGAGGATCCGAGACGACGTGATGTCCCGCCGGGGCAAGCGCCGGGTCGGCGACAGTGGGGACGCGGACCTCGAGGTTTGAAACTTTACTCACTACTCGCGGTAGCTGCAGTGGTCGCTTCCAGGCTCCTGAAAGTTCCTCTTTGGCTGTCCAGCATCGAGACGATGGAGGACATCATATGGCCGAGCCGATTACAACGGACCTGTTCAAGTTCGTTGCCGTTCGTCCCGCGCAACGCGTCACGGAGAAAGAGACGCGCCGTACCATCATTCGCGACGAGCGCGCCGACAATCCGGACGGCGCGGTCAAGCTGGCGCAGCTCGCCCGCGAGCTATCGCACTCCGGCGTAGCCCCGGGGCGCTGGCGGGAACTCGATCTCTCACCAATCGAGTCGCTGGCGGAGGCGCATCGCGAGCTTGTGCTGCGCTATGAGAACTTCAGCGCTGACGAGCACGCGCCCGACGGGAGGGAATTGCTCAATGAGGCTGCGCCGCGCGCGCGCACCGGTCGCGACCCGCAACTTCTCCGCGTCGCGTGGGATGCGCTCTACACAGCCCACCTTACCGGGCCGGATGCCGGGCCGCTGCTTGAGAAGCCGATCGCAGCTCTTCGGGTTCTGCACTTCGCCCGTCTCCTCGACGAGGACCAGTACCCCGCTCCGACCGCAGCGCTGGAAGCACTCCGCGCCACACCCGCAATTCCGACCGTGTTCGATGACTCCATCCGGCTCCCAGCAGGGGCAGCGCCCGGCACAACGGGTGTTACGGCCCAGGGCGGCCCTAGGGAAGCCAACAACCCAGAGCGCAGCACTCGGCTGCGCGAGCTCGCAAAGGAGATCGACGCCACAGAGCGGCTGCTCGCGACTGTGGCGACCGCGCCTGCCCTTACTGCCCGGGTGATCGCGGGCCCGACAGAACAGACCGGCGGATGGGTACGCAGCGAGTTCGACCTGCGCAACGCGCCAGCGCTGCATCACGCGCTGTCCGGCCAAATCTCTCGCGAGCAGGCGGCAATCCTGGATCGGTTACGCGTGGCCGAGACATCGCCCGTCACTGATGCTGCCCAGGCGCTGCAGTCGCACTTGATGAAGCTGAGCGAGCAGGCCATCATCCTCGCTGACGACCGGGAGTACCAAGGGTACGTGCGGGAGCTGAGAGGCATCCTAGTGCCCTCCCTGTATGAAGGCCCGAAGATCAGCGCGCTGCTCGACGATCCCGGCACCTCGCCCGACGTGAACGTGGCGGGGCACATCACGCCGCTCGGTGTCGGCGACCTTAAGGTCGTCAAGCAGACGCTCCTTGCCTACCTACCCGGCGAAGTCGCCCATATTGAGAACGTGCTCAAGGGTGAATCAAAGGAACGGAAGCATCGGAAACTCGACCGGACGGAGACGACCCTGTTCGCCTCCGTGGAAGAGACGAAGGAGACCGAGCGCGACACGCAGTCCACGGACCGCTTCGAGCTCAAGCGCGAGACGGAACAAACGGTCAAGGAAGACATGAGCGTCAAGGCGGGCCTCACGGTCACCGCCTCTTTCGGTCCCGTCGTCACTACGGCTACTGGCGACTTCGCCTACTCGACCTCAAAGCAGGACTCGCAGAAGAGCAGCAGCAACTTCGCGCGCGATCTAGTGGACCGGTCCGTCAGCAAAGTGCAGATCAAGACCCGAACCGAGCGGACGACAAAGACTTTGAACGAAGTCGAGGAGATTAACACTCATCTGGTGGACAACGCACAACCCGGCGCTGACCACGTGATCGGAGTTTACCGTTGGGTGGACAAGCGATACCGGGCGCAGGTCTACAACTACGGCGTCCGCCTGCTGCTCGAGTTCGTCGTGCCGGAGCCCGCCGCCTTCTTCCGGGCCTCGCAGCTCCGGCGCGCGTTGAAGTCGGTGAATGCGACGCCGCCGGCCGCCTTCCTCAACACGTCTGACGGGCCGCTCACGGTCGCAGATATCACCGAGACCGATTATCTCCTCTATGCCAGCCGCTACAACGTCGCCGGAGTGACGCCGCCGCCGCAGCTCCACAAGTACATCGGCATCTCGCTGATAAAGGAAGGGGTGGGTCTTGGGCAGGCGGTCGCTATGGAGGCGAAGGACTTCTTAGTCCCCGAAGGGTACGTGCTGATCTACTACAGCGCCACCGCCTCGATCCTTTCGGCACACGCCAGTCGCTTCAGCCTACAGATCGGCCCCGACACTCACCTGCTTCTACACAAGCCTTGGCCGCCGGACCCTGATGTGCCGGACATGACCATTCACGAGCAGGGGACGCCGAAGCAAGTGGTCAATTGGACAGGCGCCGTCCGAGTAACTGTCGCGGCCTACGACGTGAGAGGCTTCGCGGTCAATGCCCAGGGTGTCTGTTTGCGCGATGACGCTGGGCAGCGGACGTTACAAAAGTGGCAGCTCCAGACCTTCGACAAGATTCAGGCTGCGTACCAAGCGCTGAAGAATGCCTACGACCAGAAGGTCGCGCAGGCAGAGGCAGCCGGCGGGATCGCAATCGAGGGCCGGAACCCCGGGCTGAACAGGACCATCGAGAAGGATGAACTCAAAAAGCTTTGCATCACCATGATGACGGGGCAGCACTTCAAGCAGTTCAACGCGATGACGGACCCAGCGGATAAGCCCGCGCACCATCCCGAGGTACAAGTGCTGGAGGCGCTCGCGGAGGGTCGCATCGTCCAGTTCTTCGAGCAGGCCTTCGAGTGGGAGCAGATGACGTACCTGTTCTACCCGTACTTCTGGGGGCGGAAGAGGAACTGGGTCGAGGTGAGCAACCTGTCGGATCCAGACCCCCTTTTCGCCCGCTTCCTCACCGCTGGAGCGGCACGCGTCGTGGTGCCGGTGCCGATGCCTTACGCTGATGCTGTGCAGTACCTGCTTCAGTCGAAGGAGACGGACCTGGGGAAAAAGGTCTGGCACGGGGGCGAGCGGCCCACGCTCGGGAGCGACCTCTACATCTCGATTACCGAAGAGATACGCAACCAGACTGACGACCTCGCGGGCGCGACTCCGGAAGGAACACCCTGGGAGTTCACCGTCCCGACAACGTTGGTATGGCTCCAGCCGGACGCCGGACTGCCCAAGTTCACTTGAGAAGGCGGGCGGTGGCAACCACGCCCCGCCACCCAACCATGTCCAGTACGATCGACGACTACCGTCGCGCGCTCCAGGAAACGCGCACCAAACTTCACGTTGCTCTCGCCGGCGGCTCGGAGACCGCCTACGGCATCGCGCTCCTCCGCACCATCGTTGAGCTGATGGACGAAGAACTAAGGCTCCGGCCGGCCGAGGTCATCAACTTCCACGAGCATGCCTCGGCACGGGAGCCGGGCTCCCGCGGCCCATTTCTCTGGCAGAGCGCCTCCGCCAGGCGCGCGGCGGAGCTCCTGCGGCAGTACGAGCCGACCGACGCCGAAGTCATCGCGAAGCAGAACGAGTACACCGCGGCCGTCGGGGCGACGCTTCGGTCTCTCAGCGTCAAGGCGCACACCCAAGGAGACTGCGAGACGCGATACTTCATCGAGGAACACCCGCGCGTCCAGGAGGCCCGGAATGAGTTCCTCGTCGCCGTCCAGGAGTACATGGCCGCGCACCGCTACGACCCAACCTTCTACAAGGCGTCGGCCGTTGCCGGCTTGGTGGCTGTTTTGGAAGAGCGGCAGGACGTCGTCGTCTCGCTACGAGCGGCGCAAGACCTTGGGCTCGGCAAAGTCTCCTCAATTACCAAGCTGGAGCCGGCGCTCCTTGACGAACTCATCGCTTTCGTCGTGTCGTGCCTGCCGTACGTCGGGAACGCGATGGCGCTGATCGAGGCGGCGACTGGCCGCGATCTGTTCTGTCGCAAGTTGAGCGTGGAGGAACGCGGGATCATCGGCATCGCCATGATGCTGCCGGCGCTCGGGCGCATCGCGCGGGGCGGGTTCGCGTTCTATACCGCTTCGCGTCTCGCGCGGCTCTACGGGCGCGACGCGCAGCATTGGGCCTTCATCGTGACCATGGGTGAGCGTGCCACCGCTGACCCCTCCGTACGGCGCGCTGTGCGCGAGGCCGGCAAGCTGCTCAAGGCGGAAAAGCCGCTCCCGACGCAGCTCGCGCAGGACGTGGAGAAGGCGCTCGCCTCGCTTGTGGGGAAAGGTTCGCAGCCGGGCGGTTCGGCGGCGGCGGCCGGTCGCCTGCTGGGTCCCGCGGCTTCCCTCTCCCGCAAGAAGCTGCTCGCTGCCCTTGCCAAACTCGGCGAGAGCCGCCCGTTACTCAAAGAACTCGACGAGTTGGCGCTCAAGCGCGTCGTGGACGCGGCCAAGACGGAGAGGGGCCTGGCCATTGGGCAAGCAAAGGGGCAGCTCCTGGAGGAATTGAAGGAGAGCCGCACCGTGCGACTCTTGCAGGACATCCACGGGGCCAAGGCGCTCGGCATCGCAGCCACCGCGCGGCGTGCCGAATACTTCCCCGGATACATGATCACGGACGTCCATCGCCGCAAGCTGAGCGACGGGATCGTCGGCTGGAGACTGCCGTCGCAGGAGATCAGGCAGCAGTGGTACGGCCAACGCACGGCCGATGAGAGCGCTCGTATTCAGGGCGTCATAGAGGTTCTAGCGGTGGATGAGACGAAGGCTGGGAAGGCCGTCGCGCGAGAGCTCTCATACGTGTACGACGTCACCGCGTCCGATCGCGCAGCGCTGCGGGCTGTGGCGGAGCGGCGGCTGGCGAAGGCCAAGCTCGCGGCTGAGAAACTTGGTCAGCCGTTTGAGGGCAGCCTCGAGCAGTTCGAGAAAGAAGTCGCAAAGGAGCACAAGCTCGGGGAATTGGGCGGGCAGGCGCGGGGCACCATCGAGCGGCTCGATCAACTCGAGGACGGCTCGCTACCAACCATCTTCATCGGCGACGACGAGTACCTTGTGTGGGTAAGAAGTGTCTCCAAGACAAAAATATTCGGAGTCCTTCCGAAGGATGTGCCGAGTGAGGGCATAGCTCGGCGTCTGCGTGACACCGAGAAACTCAACTTCGACATCATCGGAATCAACATCAGCCAGCGTGAGCTGGAGGAGATGGCGAAAGAGATTCTGCAAACGGCCGCCGGAGTCAAATGAGCGCGAGAGCCGCACGGCTGAGGCTAGCCGACCCGAAGTCACTCGTAGGCCAGCGCGCCCTCAGCAGTCTGTGCACCGCCGTCGGGTAACGCTGCCGAATGCCTGGAGGATTTTCCCACCTGTGGCGAGGTGTTTCCCGGCTGCGGCTGGCGCCGGCCGGGGCAGGATTGCGCTGAAAAAACACCACGAGATCGGCGCGAGCGTGGGATAGGCCGCGACGTTCGCGTTCTGGGTTCGTAGCGTTCGACGTCCGACGGAAAGGCGTTCGCTGACCTACTGGGCCAGCGCGCCACCCGCGGCCAGCCACCCGGCGGTGCAGGTGACGCCGCCGCCGGCGTGGCTGCCGCTGCCGCCCAGGTAGAGGCCGGGGACCGAGGTGGCGTAGCGCGCCGCCGAGGGCGTCGGGCGCAGGACCAGCATCTGGTCGAGGGCCGGCTCGCCGTGGTGGAGCTGGCCGCCGGTCAGGGCGTAGCGGGCCTCGAGGTCGGCCGGGGTCAGCAGCTCCTGCGCCACGACCCGCTCGCGCAGACCGGGGGCGTGGCGCTCGAGCGTTGCGAGGATCGATTCGAGGAGCGCGGCGCGGCGCTCCTCGGTCCAGCCGCCGGCGACGTCGTAGGGGGCGTAGCTGGCGAGGACCGAGACGACGTGGTGCCCCGCCGGGGCGAGCGCCGGATCGGCGACGGTGGGGACGCGGACCTCCAGGTGCGGCTGCTCGGAGACCTCGCGGTACTTGACGGCGTCGAAGGCCCGCTCCAGGTCGTCGACGTGGCCGCCGCCGATGCGGATCGACTCGAAGCGCTCGCCCGGCCGAGCCGCCAGCTCGAGCGGGCCGTCGAGCGCGAGGTGCAGCTTCGCCGCGGTGCCGCGCATGCGGATGCGGCGGTACTCGTCCTCGATACGGATCGGCAGAGTGCCCGGGGCGATCAGCTCGAGGAAGGTACGCTTGGGATCGCCGGTGGCGACGACCGCGGCGGCGTCGAGCGCTTCGCCCGAGGCGAGCGTCACGCCGGCGGCGCGGCCGCCTTCGACGCGGATGCGCGCCACCTCGGCGCCGAATCGGACCTCGGCGCCAGCGGCGCGCGCGGCGCGCTCCAGCGCCGCGACGAGCGCGGCCGGTCCGCCCGCGACGTACGTCCCGGGCGCGGCCTCCAGCAGCAGCAAGTTGGTATTGGTGCCGGCCGACCAGGGCCCGGCGAAGGTGCCGGTAACCGCCGGCGCCGCCAGCCCTTCGACCAGGAGCGGCGTGGCGAACAGCTCGTTCAGGAAATCGGCGACGCACATCGGCGCCACGCGCATCAGCTCCAGCGTGTCGCGGCGGCCGAGACGCCAGAGGCCGAGCCCGCTCTTGGCGACCTCCCAGAAGTCGCCGGCGCCGGCCGGCGAGAGCGGTGGCGGCGGCGCGCTCATCACCGCCGCGACGAGCGGGCGGAGCTTCGCGAGGAAGCCGCGGTAGCGCCCGTACGCCTCGGCGTCGTGGCGCGAGCGCGCGCCCAGCTCGCCGCCGGCGGCGCGCGCCGGGTCGCGGTCGAGGAGCAGGCCGGGGCCGCCATCCTCGGTGAGGAGGATCGGCGGCGCCTCGCGCCAGGCGAGGCCGTGCCGCTCCAGGCCGAGCGCCGCCGCGACGCGCGGCGACACCAGGCCTTCGTCGTGGAGGATGCCAGGCACCCGGTAGTCGGGGTGGAATTCGCTCGCGCCGGCGAGGCCGCCGGCCGCGTCGCGCCGCTCGAGGACCACCACCTTCTTGCCGGCGGCGGCAAGGCGCGCGGCGGCGGCGAGGCCGTTCTGGCCGGCGCCGATGACGACGGCGTCGTAGCGGGCGGCGCTCACCGAGCTCCCACTAGACCGCTCGTCCGTCGAGCAGCGTGCGCGCGCACAGCGCGCCCGGCGCGCCCATGATGCCGCCGCCGGGGTGGGTCCCCGAGGCGCACATCCAGAGGCCCTCGATCGGCGTCCGGTAGCGGCTCCAGCCGGCCACCGGGCGGAGGAACGCGAGCTGCTCGAGCGACAGCTCGCCGTGGAAGATGTTGCCCTCGGTCAGGCCGTAGATCTCCTCCAGATCGAGCGGCGTCAGCACCTGGCGGTGGAGGATGCGGGACTTGAGGTTCGGCATGTACTCGGCGAGCGTGTCGACGACCGCGTCGCCGAAGGCTTCGCGCTGGTTCGGCCAGTCGGCCGCGCCCTCCTTCAGGTTGTAGGGCGCGTACTGCACGAAGATCGACATCGTGTGCTTTCCCGGCGGCGCTACGGTCGGGTCGGTGAGCGACGGGATGACAATGTCCATGAACGGCCGGCGCGAGTAGGCGCCGTACTTGGCGGCGTCGTAGGCGCGCTCCAGGTACTCGATCGAGGGGGCGATGGTGATGTCGCCGCGCAGGTGCGGCCCGTCGCCGGGCAGGCAGGCGAACTCGGGCAGCGCGTCGAGCGCCAGGTTGACCTTGCCGGTCGAGCCGCGCATCTTGAAGCGCTTGACCTGCTTGGCGAAGTCAGGCTCCAGGTGCTCCTCGCCCACCAGGCGCAGGAAGGTGCGGTGGGGGTCGACCCCGGAGACCACGACCTTGGCCGCGATCTCGTCGCCGTTCTCGAGCACCACGCCGGTGGCGCGGCCGTTCTTCATCTGCAGGTGCGCGACCGGCGCGTTGACGCGGATCTCGACGCCGAGCTCGCGCGCCGCGGCGGCGATCGCGTCGGCCACCGCGCCGGTGCCCCCCTTGGGCAGGCCCCAGGCGCGGTAGGAGCCGTCGATGTCGCCCATGTAGTGGTGCAGCAGCACGTAGGCCGTGCCCGGCGAGCGCACGCCCAGAAAGGTGCCGATGATCCCCGACACCGACATCGGCGCGATGAGCTGCTCGCTCTCGAACCACTCCGAGAGGAAGTCGACCGCCGACATCGTCATCATCTTGACGTTGCCGATCAGCCACTCCTCGCCCTGCCCGCGCAGGTGCTTGGCGAACTTCGCCAGCCGCCAGAGCTCGCGCGGGTTGCGCGACACCGGGTCGGGCGCCGGGCCGTCGATCATCGGCTTGACCAGCCGCCCGAGCTCGGCCATCTTCTGGCCGAAGGGCTTGTAGACCTCGGCGTCGCGCGGCGAGAACTTGGCGATGGCGCGCTTGGTGCGCTCGGGGTCGGAGTCGCGCAGCAGGTACCGGCCGTCGGGGAACGGCGTGAAGGTCTCTTCGAGCGGCAGCACCTCGTAGCCGTGGCGCGGCAGGTCGAGGTCGCGGATGATCCACGGGCGCAGCAGCGAGACGACGTACGAGCAGCAGGAGTACTTGAAGCCCGGGTGGATCTCCTCGGTCGTCGTGGCGCCGCCGACCTGGTGGCGGCGCTCGAGGACCAGCACCTTCCGCCCCGCCTTGGCGAGGTAGGCGGCGCAGACCAGGCCGTTGTGCCCGGCACCGACGACGATCGCGTCGTAGCGCGCGGCGGGCGACGGGCTCGGGACGGAGCTCGCGGCGGCGCTCACGGCTTGCGCTTCCTCTCGGGATCGAAGAACGGCGTCTTGACCACCTTTGTCGGCACCTTGCGGCGCTCGAACTCGACCGTGTGCTCCATCTCGAGCACGGTCCCGAGCGCCGCGTGCGGCGCCAGCAGCGAAGCGAGCGCGACGTACTTCTTCAGAATCGGCGACCAGGTGTGGCTCGTCACCTTCCCCACCTGGCGGCCGTCGCCGTCGTAGACCGGCAGGCCGTCGCGCCGCGCCGTCGCCGGCAGGCTGGGCGGCAGCGAGAAGCTCTCGTAGAGCGCCTCCAGCGCCTCCCAGGCGACCTCCAGGCCCATCAGGGCCCAGGCCGAGCCGTGCGCCTTCTCGGCTTCGAGCGCCTCGCGGCCGACGAAGCTCGGGAAGCGCGGGCGCTCGAAATCGACCAGCCAGCCGAGCCCGATCTCGAAGGGCGTCGACTTGCGCGCCTCGAGCACCGTCTTGGGGGCGCTGAAGTAATCGACGCCGAGGAGGATGAATCCGGCCTCGATGCGCGAGACGTCGAGCGCGTCGAGGCCCGCGGGCGTGATGCCGTGCGGCCGGCCGGCGTCCATCAGCGCGTCCCAGAGGCGCGGCGCCTCGGCCTTCTCGACCCACACCTCGTAGCCCAGGTCGCCGGTGTAGCCGGTGCGGGTGAGCCAGGCGTCGAGGCCGTCGAGGCGGGTGCGCGTGGCGCCGAAGAACTTGAGCTTGTCCAGGTCGGCGTCGCAGGCGGCGCGCAGGATGTCGCGCGAGCGCGGGCCCTGGAGCGCCACGGCGGCTAGGCGCGCGCTGGAGTCCTCCAGCGTCACGCGCATGCCGCGCCCCACCGTCTGCAGCCAGTGCAGCGTCGGGTCGGCGGCGGTGACGCGGTAGTAGTCCTCGTCGAGCCGCGTCACCGTGCCGTCGTCGATGACCTTGCCGTAGTCGTCGCACCAGCAGCTGTAGCCGACGCGGCCGATCTTGAGCTTCGAGACGTCGCGCACCATCATGCGCGACAGCAGCGCCGCGGCGTCCGGCCCGTAGACCTCGTACTTGAAGAGCGGCGAGACGTCGAGCAGCCCCGCCGACTCGCGGAAGGCGAAGTACTCGCGGTCGTGGGTGGTGTCGTAGCTGCACACCGCGGCGTACCCCGACCAGTCCTTCCAGCGGTAGCTGGTGCAGAGCTTGGCAGTGCGCTCGTGAAACGGGGACGGGATCGGCATCGTCGCGATCGTCGAGGGGGCTGCGCCGGCAGGCCGGCGAAAGTTATCATGGCGGCCGGAATGAAGCAGCGTAGCGCCTTCGGCCAGCACACCCTGCCCCGCGAGTACTTCACCTCCGAGGAGATCTACCGCCTCGAGCACGAGCGCGTCTTCGGCCGCTCCTGGCTCCTCGCCGGCCACGTCTCGCAGCTGGACGGCCCGGGCGCCTACTTTGTCCACACGCTCGGCCGCGAGAGCGTGCTCGTCGTGCGCGACGGCGACGGCGACGGCGCGGTGCGCGCCTTCCACAACCACTGCCGCCACCGCGGCACGCGCCTGTGCAGCGAGCCGGCCGGCACCCTCGGCGCCGCCATCCAGTGCCCGTACCACGCCTGGACCTACGGCCTCGACGGCGCGCTGCGGGCGGCGCCCAACATGACCGGCGTCGCCGGCTTCGACCGCGCCGACTACCCGCTGCACCCGGTGGGGCTCGCCGATTGGCAGGGGTTCCTGTTCCTGAACCTCGCGCCCGACCCGCAGCCGTTCGCCGAGGCACTGCCGGCGCTGGTCGGCAAGTTCGAGCCCTGGCGGCTGCCGGAGCTCAAGTCGGCACACCAGACCGTCTACGAGGTCGAGGCGAACTGGAAGCTCTTCTTCCACAACTACAGCGAGTGTTACCACTGCCCCAACGTCCACCCGCACCTCAACAAGCTGACGCCGTACCGCCAGACCGAGAACGACCTCGACGAAGGGCCGGTCTTGGGCGGCCCGATGTGGATGACCAACCCCGAAGGGAGCATGACGATGCACGGCGGGCGCTGCGCGCCGCCCTTCCCCGATCTCTCGCCCGAGCAGCGCGGGCGCGTCTACTACTACGTCCTCTTCCCCAGCGCCTTCATGTCGCTCCACCCCGACTACGTCCTCCTGCACCGCGCGCAGCCGCTCGCGCTCGACCGCACCCGCATCCTCTGCGACTGGCTCTTCCACCCCGACGCCATCGCCGCTCCCGGCTTCGACCCGCAGCCGGCGATCGACTTCTGGGACCTCACCAACCGCCAGGACTGGGAGCTCTGCGCCAACGCCTACAAAGGCGCCGTCTCGAGCGCCTGGGACCCCGGCCCGTACTCCGAGCTCGAAAGCCAGCTCGCGGCGTTTGACCGGCAGTACCTGCGGGCGCTCGACCAGCCGGCCGGCCCGGCACGCGAAGCGAGGGCGGTGACCGGGCGGAGCGGGTAGGGACGCCTTGCGAGATGTTCATGCCGGCGCACCTGTTGCCGCGCGCTAAGATCTCCTAGTTGTGGGTTGATCACAACAGAGTTCGTGAACCTCTACGTTGCAATCACCGACAGTGACTGGTTCCGCTTCCTGCGCAGCCAGCCGCTGATCGACGAGGTCAACTTCTGGCAGCCGGGCGGGAGCTCGACGTTTCGTCGCCTCCAGCCCGGGGAGCCGCTCCTCTTCAAGCTCCACGCACCCCAGAACTTCATCGTTGGCGGCGGGTTCTTCGCCCACTTCTCCCGGCTGCCGGCGAGCCGCGCTTGGGAGGCGTTCGAGGAGAAGAACGGCGCGCGCACGTTCGCGGAGATGCGGGCGCGGATCGGGAGGTACCGACGGGCGTTCCTCGATCCGCGGGAGGACCCGGAGATCGGCTGCGTCATCCTCACCCAGCCGTTCTTCTTCGACGAGATCGACTGGATCCCGATCCCGGCGGACTTCCACCTCGCTACGCAGCAAGGGAAAACCTACGACGCGCTGCAGGAGCCCGGGCGCTCGCTCTGGATGCGGGTGCAGGGCGTCCTGCGGATGAGCCAGCCGGCGGAGCTGGCGGAAGAGCAGCTGCCGATGTTCGGCGAGCCGGTGCTGGTACGGCCGCGGTTGGGGCAGGGGTCGTTCCGGGTGCTGATCACCGACACCTACCAGCGGCGATGCGCCGTGACGCAGGAGCGGGCGCTGCCGGTGCTCGAGGCGGCGCACATCCGGCCGGTGGGCGAAGGCGGGCTCCACCGGATCGACAACGGCCTCCTCTTGCGCTCGGACCTCCATCGCCTCTTCGACCGCGGCTACGTCACCGTGACGCCCGACGGGCGGGTGCGCGTCAGCCGCCGGCTCAAGGACGAGTTCGACAACGGCGAGATCTACTACCCGCTCGAAGGCCGCGAGATCTGGCGGCCCTCCGGCGAAGCGGAGCGACCGCGGCCGGAGTTTCTGGAATGGCATGCGGACACGGTGTTTCGGGGCTGAGTTCCCAGATTGGGAAGGAGCGTTCCCAAAATGGGAACCCGGCCGGCTAGCGGTAGGCCTTTCCTCGCGGTAGGACGCGCAGTACCACCAGGGCGCCGGCCTTGCGGTCGACGCGGAAGCGTACGCGCCAGGGGCCGACGCGTAGCCGGTACTCGGGCGGCGTGACATCGGTGAGGAGCACGATGTCGCCGCGCTCCGTCTCGACGAATGCGTCCAGCGCTGTCGCGATGCGCTGCCGCGCCGGGGGATCGAGCCGCTTGGCCTCGCGCAGGGCGCGCGAGGTCCAGTCGATCCGCAGGGGCGTCACCGGACGCCGAGGATTCGCTTGGCTTCTTGGTGAGGGATCAGCTCGCCACGGTCCGCCTGCGCGCGGGCCTCGGTGAGGCCGCCGTCGCGGTCGTCCTCGTCGGGCTCGTCGTCGAGCGGTGCGTCCTCGAGAGAATAGGAGGGAGCCGGGGCGGCGCGGAGCGCTTCGAGGACACGTTCGGCGGTCGGCACGTCAGAGTCCGGCAGCTCGTCGACCAGGACGTGAAGGCGATCGCGGGGACTCACGAGGAACGATGGTAGCACCGGAGGTTGGCCCGGCGGCTCCAGCGTGGTGGTTTCCACGTAAGCCCCGGGTTCCCAATAACTTCCGGGCCGCTGAAGTCGTTTTCCGCGGCTCCTGGGGGAAATGCCGCGGGCGTTCCGGATAATGCCGCGGCGGCTGCTATACACCCTTCTGTCGCCGGGGTACACCCCCCGGGCGCTGGGGATAATGGGGCAGCGGCTGAGGACAGATCTCCAAGCGCTGGGGATAATGCCGCAGGCGCCGAGGATAATTCGGCGAGCGTTCCGGATAATGCCGCGGGGCCTGGGGAAACGTCTCCGGCGCCCGCCGTGCACCATCCTCCGGCCGGCTGGTGTATTTCGGGAGTCGCCGCGACATCTCCAACGTCGGCCGGAAGCGCCGCCGCACCCGTCGGGATGACTCCGGCGCCGGCAGCGACTTTGCCGGCCGCTACGCTGTCTTCTCGAGGTCTGACGCCAAGGTCCCGCCTCATCTGGCATGATTTCTACCTGCCGAAGGAGCATGGTGATGGGTGCCGCCGTCAAGAAAACGATCACTCTGCCTTCTGCGCTCGCCCGGGAGGCCGAGAAGGTCGCGCAGGCGGAGGGGAAGACGCTAAGTGCCGTTGTCGCGGACGCCCTCCGTCTCGCTCGCCGGACGCGCCTCGAGCGGGAACTGGCGGGGCTCCAGGGCTACTGGAGTCGCCAGGCGAAGGAGCGGAGCATCCTCACGGAAGACGACTTGGCCCCCTACTTATGAAGCCGCTCCTCGTCGTCGACGGCGACAACCTCGCGCATCGGGCGTTTCATGCGTTGCCGCCGTCGATTCGGGATGGGGACCGGCGGCCGGCCAATGCGCTCGTCGGGTTCACCAACATGCTGGTCTCGGTGTGGGAGGCGGAGCGGCCGCGAGCGGTGCTGGTGGGGCTGGACACGCTCGACGTTTCGACCTACCGCCACGCGCTGCTGCCGCAGTACCAGTCGGGGCGGCACTTCGCGCCCGAGCTCCGCTTCCAGCTCGACCGGCTGCCGGAGCTGGTCGCGGCGTTCGGGTTCGCCGCGGCCAAACAGGCCGGTTATGAAGCGGACGACTTCCTCGCTGCCGGGGTGGCGGCGGAGGAGAAGCGGCGCGGCACGGCGCTCGTCTTGAGCAATGACCGCGACCTCTTCCAGCTCGCCAGCGAGCGGACGACGATCCTCCATCCGCGCCGCGGCGTCAGCGAGCTGGAGCGGGTGGGGCCGGCCGAGGTCGAGAAGCGCTACGGCGTGCCGCCGGCATTGGTGCCGGACTTCATCGCCTTGCGCGGCGATCCCTCGGACAAGATCCCGGGCGCGCCCGGCGTCGGGCCGGTGAGCGCCGCGGCGATCTTGAAGCGCAACGGCTCGCTGGAGGCGACGCTCCAGGCCGGCGGCTTCGCCGGCCAGGCCGAGAACCTCCGCGCCTACCTCCGCATCGCGACGCTGGACCGCACGGCGCCGATCCCGAAGTTTCCCGACGCCGAGCCGGACTGGCAGGGCGCCGCTGACCTTTTCGCGCGCTGGGGCCTCGGGAAGCTCGCCGAGCGGCTGCGCAGCCTCGCCTAGGGCGGGCTCTCCGCTCCCCGCACGTACCGCTGCATCCAGGCGATGTCTTCCGTGTCGCGGAGCTTGAGGCTGCGCGGCTGCCGGAAGTCGTGCCCCTCGGTCGGGTAGCGGATGAGGCGCGCCGGCGTGCCGGCCCGCTTGATCGCGGCGAAGTAGTTGAGGCTGTGGAACGGCGAGTCGGTGTCGTCTAGGTCGCCGTGGTGCAGGATGGTCGGCGTGCGCACGCGGTCGGCGTGGGTCAGCGGGCTGCGCTCGCGCCACTGCGGGTTGCTCCACGGATCGCCGCCGATGTACCAGAGCTCCATGTCGTAGTTGGCGCCGGCGCCGTACTCGCTCGTCCAGTCGCTCACCATCGCGCCGAGGCTCGCGGCCTTGAAGCGCGTGGTCGTGGTGATCGTGTAGCCGGCGAGGATGCCGCCGTAGGACCAGCCGCCGATCCCCAACCGCTCCGGGTCCGCGATCTGGCGCGCGATCATCGCGTCGACGCCGGCTAGAAGGTCCTGCCGGTCGCCGCCGCCGATGTCGAAGCGGTTGCCTTGCATGTGCGCGTCGTCGTAGTTGCTCGCGCCGCGGACGTTGGGCGAGAGCTGGGCGTAGCCGAGCCCCGCCCAGACGTGGTTCTTGACCGCGAACTGGTTCAGCCAGGCGCAGCCCGGCCCGCAGGCGACGTGGACGAGGAGCGGGCGCGGTCCGGGAGCGGCGGCGGCGCCGGGCGGCAGGTGGAGCAGGCCCTCGATCTCCTTGCCGTCGAGGCTCGGCCAGCGCACCGTCTCGACCGAACCCAGCGCGATCTCCTCGCGCACCCAGGGGTTCAAGTCGGTGACGCGGTGCTGGCGGTCGGCGGCGTCGCCGGTGCGGCCGACGTAGACGTCCGGCGGCGTCGTGAAGTCCTGGTAGACGTAGGCGAAGCTCCGCCGGTCGTCGGACCAGGAGCCGACTCGGACGTTGCCCGCCGTCTCGACGAGCGGGGCGATGCGGCCGGAGGCGACGTCGATGCGCACCGGGAAGCGGGTGGTGCCGTAGCCGCTGGTGACGAAGAGCGCGCTCCCGTCCGGCGCGAAGACCGGCTGGATGAACCGCCCGGTGTGGTTCGGCGTCAGGTTCCGCGCCTCGCCGCTCTCGACGTCCAGCAGCCAGAGGTCGCCGTTGCCGTGCTCCCAGCGGTCGAGGCGCACCGCGGTGAAGAGGACGGACTTGCCGTCCGGCGACCAGAGCGGGCCGCTCTCGGGCACCCCGTTGCGGGTGAGCTGGCGGACCGCGCCGGTCGCGAGATCGACGGTGTAGAACTCGGTCTTGGCCCGCGTGTTCCGCCCGTTGTCCGGCCGCGCCGCGACGACCGCGGTGCGACCGTCGGGCGAGAGGTCCGAGCCGCCGATCGACCAGTCGCGCTGCGTGACCCGCGCCAGGGTCCCGGCCGCGAGGTCGTAGCGCCAGAGGTTGGTCCAGAAGTCCCGGGTCTGCCCGTTCGAGCCCTCGTCGACGTAGACGACGTCGGAGTCGGCGCCGGGCCCGGACGGGGAGGCCTCCTGGCGGACGACGAGGAAGGACTTGCCGTCGCGGGCGAGCTGCCAGCTGCCGGGGTCCTCGACCCCGAGGCGGCTGCGCTGCACGGCGCCGGTCTCCTCGACCCCCTGCTCGAAAAGCTCGCCGCCGCGGAAGAAGAAGACCGAGCGCGAGGTCGGCGCCCACGTCGGCGAGGAGTCCCCCTCGCGCAGGAACTCCCGCGCCGGGACGCGGCCGTCGGCGGCGGCGAGCCAGGTCGAGGTGTGGCGCGCGTTCTCGGCCAGCGAGGCGCGCTCGACGGTGTAGAGCACCCACCGCCCGTCGGGCGACAGCAGCGGCGTGCCGGGCGCGGCGAGGCGGAACTGGTCGTCCACCGTCATCGGGCGCTTGGCCGGCGGCGCGGCGGCGGGCGCCGGAGCGCTGAAGAGCAGGAGCAGCAGGGAGAGCGCGAGCGCGGCGTTCATGGCGGGCGCCAAGCTATCGCGCCGCGCCGGCCGCGTCTTGTCGTTTCGCGCCGATTGTCAGGAAGCGAGGAGCTTGCGGTAGCGGCCCGGCGTCGTCCCGGTGACGCGCTTGAAGGACTTGGTGAGCTGCGCCTGGTCGGCGAAGCCGCTCTCGAGCGCCACCTCGGCCAGGCTGACCCGCGATTTCCCGAGCAGCTCCGCCGCGCGACGCACCCGGCACTGGCGCAGGAAATCGCCCGGCGTGCAGCCGAAGCGCCGCCAGAAGGAGCGGCTCAAGTGCAGCGGGTTGACGCCGAGGTCGGCGGCGATCTGGCGGACGGTGAGGCGGCTGCGGTAGCTGTCGCGGATCAGCTCGTGCGCCCGGCCCAGCCAGGCTTGCGTCCCGCGGCCGGCGCGATCGGCCTCGCGCGCGGCGTGCGCGAGGAGCTCGAGCGCGAGCCCCTCGACGACGAGCGGCGAGAGGTCGTCGCCGGCGCGCAGCTCGCGGAAGAGCTTGGCGCCGAGGGCCGGCAGCTCCCCCGCCGCGAAGCCCACGGCGTGATCGAGGAGGCCGCGGTGCCCGCCCGCCAGCTCGATCGCCTCGGCCGCGACCGAGAGCGTGAGGAAGCTCCCGCCGCGCGACCCGGCGTGGAACCGATCGAAGTGCGTCGTGCCCGCCGGGTTCCAGATCATCGTCGCCGGCGCGCAGACCGCCTCGACGCCGCGCGCCTCGGTAATCCACCGCCCCTTCAGGACGAAGCAGAAGTGGGCGTCCTCATGCGTGTGCCGGAAGATCGGCTCGTCCCGCCGATCGACGATCTCCGCCAGCGAAAACCCCCGCACGGCGATCGCGTGCCGGCGCTCGCCGATGAAGGTGCCGAAGGGGAGCGGACGGAGGTCCCGGGGGTCCATGCCCCGGAGCGTATCGCGGGCGAAGGACGCCGACTGCAGTAGGACTTAGCCGGCAGAGTAGCTGCCCACGCTAGAATGTGGTTCCTTCATCAGGTCCTGCCGTCAAGATCCGAGGCCATGGGGTATCCGGCGATGGGCCTCGAGGGGGTGAGTCGTCTGCATGATCAAGCGCGAAGATCTCCGAACCATCACTGCGGCGCGACATCCTGCCATCCTCTGTCAATGTGGCTTCGGTACGGCCCCCGAAGTTCTAGAGCTGGCCACAAGGCCCTGGCCGCCCGCAGAGACCCGCTCAAGAAGGTCTGAGCACGGAGCGCGATCAAGGGACTCTATTTGCAGAGGAGAGATGCGGTGAGCACGAAGGACGCCGGTACAACCGCGGGAATCGTGACGCGGGTTGAAGCGCTCAGCTACCGCTCTTTGCGGTATGTCTCCCAAGAGCTAGATGCACTCCATGTCCTCGTCGGACCGAATGCCAGTGGCAAGTCGACTTTTCTCGATGTGGTTGCTCTGCTGGGCGACATCGTCCGTGCAGGAGTAGAAGTCGCGCTTCAGGGCGATTCCCGTCTCGGCATCCCGCACCGGGCTCCCGACGCCAAGCATCTAACGTGGATGCGACACGGCGGCCGATTCGAGCTGGCGGTAGAACTCAGCATCCCCCCCGATCGTCGCGAGCGACTCAAGAATGGCAGTGCCGAACAGTGCCGTTATGAGGTCGCAATCGACGTTTCAGGCCACCTACGACTAGTCGCCGAGACCCTGTGGCTCAAGCCAGCGGAGGATCGAACCAGCTCAGCTCCCCAGCGGTCGCTCTTTCCCCAACCTCCGAGTCCTCCCGAGAGCATTGTGCATCCACCGCGGAGGCACACGCCGCCAGGCTGGAAGAAGGTTATCTCCCGAGGGGAGGAACCGGAAAAGGTGATGTTCCTTTCCGAGACTTCGGGATGGAACAATCCGTTCCGCCTCGGGGCCGACAAGGCTGCTCTCGCAAGTCTTCCAGAGGACAAGGAGCGGTTTCCCGTGGCAACGTGGTTTCGCGACGTCCTCGGGGCAGGCGTGCAGCGGCTGGTCCTTTCAAGCGAGGACATGCGAAAGCCAAGCCCGCCGGGCCGCGCACGTGGGTACCTTCCTGATGGCTCAAACCTTCCGCATGTCGTCAACGCGCTTCAGAGGAAGCATCCGGCACGCTTCGAGGAGTGGGTCCGGCACGTCCGTGAGGCACTGCCCGATCTCCAATCCATCACAACGCGTGAACGAGAAGAAGATCGTCATCGCTACCTAATCCTGCGCTATCTCAGCGGACTAGAGGCGCCCTCCTGGCTTGTCTCGGACGGTACGCTTCGATTGCTCGCGCTTACGCTTCTCGCCTATCTGCCAGATCTTTCTGGGCTCTATCTCATCGAAGAGCCCGAGAACGGCATTCATCCTCGGGCGGTCGAGACGGTATTCCAGTCGCTTTCCTCGGTGTACGGCGCTCAAGTGTTGCTCGCCACGCATTCTCCAGTAATCGTGAGCATGGCGGAGCTGGCCCAGGTTCTGTGTTTCGCGCGCAACGTGGAAGGTGCGACCGACGTCGTGCCGGGCAACGAGCACCCGCGTCTGCGTGAGTGGAAGGGGGAAGTCGACCTAGGGACGCTACTTGCGAGTGGGTTGCTCGCATGAGAGATCTTGTTTGCGTTGTGGCGGACAGGAACATGGAGGCAACTGTAAAGGGGGTACTGGCTAGGCCAGAGGCCCTCGGGATCCGTCACATCGAATTCGAAGTGCTTGTCCACCCGCGTCGCGATCCCGGCTGCTTCCACGAGCCCGACGGTCTACTGCGCGGGTATTGCGCGGATACCCGCCACGCCCTCGTCCTTCTCGATCAGGGATGGCAGGGCGCGCCTGGAGAGGGGGCTGAGGAGACCGAGTGGATGCTGGAGAACAGACTCATTTCTGGCGGCCTAGGGGACTGGGCCCGTGCCGTCGTGATTGAGCCAGAGCTTGAGGTCTGGGTGTTCAGCGACTCGCCACATGTCACGCGGGCGCTCGGCTGGGACAGTCACGGTCGCGACCTGCGGAGCGCGCTCGATAACGAGGGCTTGTGGCCGAGAGGGAATACTAAGCCGCAGGATCCGAAGCGTTCCCTCGAGTGGGCACTACGTCAGGTGAGGAAACCCCGGTCGTCATCCATTTATCGTGACCTCGCGGAACGGGTTAGAGTCGGTGCCGGGATCGCGCTTTTCTCCGTTTCAGGGAACTGCTTCGCACCTGGTTTGGAGCCAATGGCCCCGGTGAAGCTTAGTGGCGATCAAACCACGACGCGTCGGAAAGTGCTGGATTCGTGGAAGCACAATGTCGTTTCAACGGCATCGCGCAACGGCGCCGAGGTTGTTTAGTCGAGCAGGTTTCTCACGCTGGTGCGAGCGGCAGTCCTGCCGGGTTCTGCTGGGCGAGGGCTCTGCCCGGCGTGCTCGGGGCGGCCTCGATCTGCTCGCGGGGTCCACTCCTGGAAACCGATCGAGAAAATGGTCCAGTGCGTCCTCTAGGTTCAAGAGCCTTGACGGACCCGGACTCCGTGAGACCCAAGCTATGGCTCTCTACGGCCGTCCCCAGCGCACTTCCGGCTCGCGCGGCGCCGCGGCGGCGCCGGGGAGGATGACGTAGTCGAAGTCGGCGGGCACCCAGCGGCCTCCCACCTCCTTGAGGCCGTGGGCTTCGAGCCAGGCCTTGCCGGCGGCGGCGAGCCTTGGGTTGCCGCACTCCCAGAAGCGGATCGCCATCCGCTCGTCGCCGCCGGCGGCGAGGGCGGCGAGGAGGAGCGGCTCGGACTCGGGGCGGCCCTGCCGGATGAGCCGGAGGTGGGCGCCGGCGACGGCGGCGAGGTCGCGGCGGCCGATCGCGCGGTCGAGCGCCCGTTCGGCGCGCCGCTCGGGGCTCGCGGCGAGGGCGTCGGCGGCGACGCGGCGGTCGGCGTCGGGAGCGTCCGTGTCGAGGGCCGCGATGACCGGGTCGAGCCGGCGGCGGCGGACGAGCGCCAGCGCGACGTCGGGGTCGAGCGTCCCGTCCTGGCGCCGCAGGACGCGGTCGAGCGCCGCGAGCGAGGCCGGGTCGCGCGCCATCCCCAGCGCGCGGGCGGCGGCCCGGCGGCGCGGCGAGCCCGCCGGCTCTTCGAGGAAGGGGAGGAGGACGTCGGGCCGGCCGAGCGCGACCAGCCCGCTCGCGGCGCCGTTCTCGGCCCCGTCGGCGCGCGCCACAAGCGAGCGCAACGGCGCCACGGCGCGCGGGTCGTCGACACGGCCGGCGGCGGCGGCGAGCGCGTCGCGGACCGGGCCGCGGGTGCGCGGCAGGGCGGCGAGCATCGGGCCGGCCGCCGCCCGGCCGATCGCGGCGAGCGCCTTGACCGCCGTGATCTGGGTCTGGACGTCGTCCTCTTCCAGCGCCTTCGTCAGACAGCCGATCCCCTCCGCCGCGCCGATCCGCCCGAGAGCGCGCGCCGCTTCGACGCGCACGGTCCACTCCGCGTCATCCAGCGCGGCGCAGAGCGCACCCACCGCCGCGGGCCCGCCGCTGCGGCCGAGCCCCTCCGCCGCCTGCCGCCGCTCCGCCGTCGCGCCGTCGCGCAAGCGCGCCGCGAGCTCCTCGGCCGGCGGCCCGCAGCCGGCAAGGAGAAGCGCCAGCGCCAGGCCGCCGGTTCGCCGCCGCACGTCTAGAACCAGGGCTCGTCGCCGCTCGGGCCGTAGATCGACGGCACCTTGCCGCCGGCCATGCGCAGGTAGATCGAGAACTGCCCGCGATGGTGGATCTGGTCGTGGAGCAGGAACCAGGCGAACTCGGTGCGCGTCCAGTCGCCGAGGGTGCCGGGGCCGACGAAGAACTTGATCCGCTCCTCGAGCTCCTCGTCGCTGTAGGAGCGCACGGTCTCGGCGAACTCGCCGTGCGCCTTCTCGAGCGCGGCGAGCACCTCTTCCCAGGTGTCCGGCGGCGGCGGCACCTGCCCGGCGACCGCGTTGCCGCTCGCGAAGACGTCCTTGAGCCCCATCGTGCCGAGGCCGCGCTCGAGGACGAAGATCCAGGCCAGCTCCTTCGCGGTCTTGCACTTCTCATGGGGACGGAGGTCCGCCTTCTCGGGCGGGTAGGCGCGCAGGACCTTCATCGTCGTCCGGTGCTCGCGCTCGTAGGCGTCGAGGAACTGCTCTTTCGGGGTCTTGGTCGTGGCCATTCGGGTCTCCTCGCTTTCGCCGCCGATCCTAATCGCTGAAACCTCCTTCCGCTCTCCTCGTATCCATCGGCCGCAAGGAGGTTTCCGTATGCGCCGTAACTCCGCTCACCGCCTCGCCGCCCTCTGCCTCGCCGCCGCGCTCGCCACGCCGGCCGTCGCCGCGCCGCCGCCGCCCCCCACGATCGCCGCCAAGGACCGGCAGGCGATCGTCGACGACGTCGCCGCCGTCCTGAACGAGAGCTACGTCTTCCCGGAGACGGCCAAGAAGATGGAGGAGCACGTCCGCCGGCAGCTCGCGAGCGGCGCCTACGACCGGCTCGCCACCCTCGACGCCTTCGCCAACCAGCTCACCGAGGACCTGCGGTCGGTGAGCAAGGACCTCCACCTCGGCGTCATGTGGGCGCCGCAGGAGCCGGCCCCGGCCGGCGGCACCGCGCTCACGCCGGAGCAGCAGATGGAGCGCCGGCGCGCCGCGATCCGCCGCGACAACTACTGCTTCCGCAAGATCGAGCGCCTGGCCGGCAACGTCGGCTACCTGCGGCTCGACTGCTTCGCGCCGGCCGAGCTCGGCGGCGCCACGGCCGTCGCGGCGATGAGCTTCCTCGCCGGCAGCGACGCGCTGATCTTCGACCTGCGCCAGAACGGCGGCGGCAACCCGACGATGATCCAGCTCCTGACCAGCTACCTGCTGCCCGAGGAGCCGACCCACCTCAACAGCTTCTACGTCCGCAGGGGGGACCGCACCGAGCAGTTCTGGACCCACGCCTGGGTGCCGGGCACGCGTCTCCCCGACGTGCCGGTCTTCGTCCTGACCAGCGGGCGCAGCTTCTCCGGCGCCGAGGAGTTCGCCTACAACCTGAAGAACCTGAAGCGCGCGACGATCGTCGGCGAGACGACCGGCGGCGGCGCCCATCCCACCGACGAGCACCGGGTGAAGGGCTATCCGGTCGTCGTCAGCCTCCCCTCCGGCCGCGCCGTCAACCCGATCACCGGCACCAACTGGGAGGGCACCGGCGTCGAGCCCGACATCGCGGTACCGGCCGCCGAGGCCCTCGAGGTGGCGCACGCCAAGGCGCTCGCCGCCGTCGCCGCGAAGGCAACTGACCCGCAGGTCAAGGCGGAGGCGGAGTTCACCCGCGGCCTATTGGAGGACCGCCGCGCGCAGGTGACGCTCTCCGAGGGCGAGATGCAGGCCTACGTCGGCAGCTACGGCCCGCGCCTCGTGTCGCTCGAGAACGGGGCGCTCTGGTACCAGCGGCAGGGCGGCCCGAAGGTGCGCCTCCAAGCGGCCGGCGACGACCGCTTCCTGGTCGGCGACCTTGACTTCTTCCGCGTCCGCTTCGAGCGCGACGCGGTGGGGAAGGTGGCGCGGCTGGTCGGCCTCTACCTCGACGGCACCGAGGAGCCGAGCCCCCGCGACGGCGCTTAGCGGTTGACGGTCGCCTGGAGGCGCAGCCAGGCCAGGTAGTCGCGCTCGAGGTGGGCGAGCGGCTCGCCGAGGGCGGCGGTCAGGGCCTCGGCGTCGGCGGCGCCGCCGCGCGCCACTTCGTCGAGGAAGGCGTGGAAGCGCTCGCGGGCGCGGCGCTCGCGGCCGTCGAGGAGGAAACGGACGAAAAAGGCGCTGGCGGTGTAGCGCTCGCGCCGCCCCTCGTAGCGCGTGAAGGCCGCGTGCGGCAGGGCGAGGAGCTCGGCCAGCGAGGGCGCCGCGCCGTTGCGCTGCGCGACGAGCAGCGCCGAGAGCGCGCCGTAGGCGCCGTCGGCGGAGATCTCGAAGCGGGAGGCGAAGGTCGGGCGGCTGGAGCCGGCGTCGAGCGCCCGCGCCCGCACGCGGCCGCGCAGGGTGCCGGGCACGATCGCGCCGTTGCGCGCCTGCCGCGCCAGCGCCAGCTCCTCGGCCAGCCCCTCCTCCAGCCAGGGCGGCAGCTCGCGCTCGAACGAGCGGCGCGACAGCAGGTGGGCCAGCTCGTGGACGAGAAGCGCCGTCACCTCCTCGGTGGGCGCCCCGGCGGCGGCCAGGGCCACCCGGCTGGCGCGGGCGCTGCCGCGCACCCCGCGGTCCACCTCCTCGCCCTCGCCGCGCACAAAGGCGCGGAAGTCCTCGTCGCGGCGGAAGACCAGGAGCGTGCCGCCGAGGGGGCCCTCGGGCGCCACGCCGAAGCGGTCCGTCCAGACCTGCGGCAGAGCGAGCGCCGCGCGCTTGAGCGCGGCGACGGTGGCGCGGTCCTCGAGGTCGGTGTGGAAGGAGAAGGGGCCGGCGGCGAAGGCGGCGAGCCCGGCGGGGACGGCGATGGCGGCCGCCGCGGCGGGACTCGGGACCGGCGCCGGCGCCAGATCGGCGGCGGCCGCGAGCTCCACGGCTGCGGCCTCTTCGACCTCCTCGGCGGCGGTCTCGCTCCCCAGCGTGCCGATCGGCACGACGCCCTGCACCTCCGGCGCCAGCGCCAGCGACTGCGGCAGGTGGGCGCCGGGCACCCAGACGATGCGCTGCCGCTCCAGCACGTCGGAGAGGCGCTTCATGGCACGCTCGAAGCCGGCGAGGTTGCGCACCCGCTCGGCGTCCGCCCACATTGGCGGCGGCTCCTCGCCGCCGACCGACCAGACGTGCAGCGGCACGCGCAGCCGCTCGAGATAGCGGCGCACGGCGGCGGCGGCGTAGAGGCTCATGTCCTGGGGCTCGGGGCCGAGAAGCAGGAGGACGGCGCGCCGGCGCGTGTTCTGCGCCGCCGCCAGGCCGGCGACGGCGACGGCGTCGGTCAAGGCCGCCGCCCCCTTGCGCGCCGGGTCGCCCAGCCGCAGCAGGTGCCAGAGGAGGCCGCCGTCGCGCGCCGGCATCTCCTGGGTGTGGGCGAAGACCTGCCAGCGCAGGGCCTGCCGCGCCGTCCGCCGCGCCACCGGCCACATCACCCGCAGCCGCGCCCCCGCCGGCAGCGGCGCGACGAAGCGGCCGTCGATCTTGGACAGCAGGCCGCGCGCCCCGGGGTGCATGGTGCCCATGCGCGACACCTCGCGCGCCAGGGCGCGCAGCTCCTCGCGCGCGCTCGGGTCGACGACCACGACGAGGTCCGCTTCCCCCTCCTCGACGGCGATCGGCGCCAGCCGCTCGCCGCCGCCCAACACCACGATCTCGCTCGCCAGCCGTTTGCCTTCGAGGAGCACCGGCACGTGGGTCAGCTCGAACGTCAGCTCCTCGGCGAGGACGCCGCCGAAGACCAGGTCGCGGCGCGCCGAGTAGCCGTCGGGGAACTCGGCCTCGACGCGCAGCAGGTGGGGGGAGTCGGCGTCGAAGGGCGGCAGGGCGACGACGGCGGGGTCGCGGACCGGCAGCGGCTGCTCGTCGAGCGCGGCGCGCACCGCGAGCGGCTGGACGCCCCCCACCGCGGCCCAGGCGACCCGCGCCACGCCGCCGGTCGCGGGGTCGGCCTCCAGCGTGACCTCCAGGACGGCGGGCGGCTGCGGCAGGTTGAGCCACTGCCGCGCCCGGCCGAGCTCGGCCCCCGCGGCGTCGGTCGCCACGGCGACCAGCTCGTGCGGGGCGATCTCCTCGCCGAGGTCTACGGGGAGCTTCCAGGGGGCCGCCGCGAGCGCGCCGGCGGGACGGCCGTCCAGGAGGAGCTCGACGCGCGCCGTGCCGGGCGGCACCAGCAGCTCGACCGGCACGTTGCCGGCGACGACGCCCAGCCAGAGCGAGGCGAAGGCGACCATCTTCCCGGCGTGCGGCAGCATCGGAGACTCTCTGGCTGCATCCTAAAGGAGACCGGTGGAAAAAAAATCGGCCGGCCCCCTCGCGGGAAAAAACGGGGGCCGGCCGGCCCTGGAGGGCCCTGATTACGGACAGGTCGAGAAGGCGTCCGTGTCCTGGACCGGCGGCGCGGTCCGGTTGAGCGGGTTGAAGTAGAACCGCGTCTTTCCGGTTTGGGTGTCGAGCACTTTCACCGTGAACTCGACGTTCGTGGTGGCGGCGAAGAAGACCCAGTAGCGGTTGTTGACGCCGCAGGCGTTGAGCACCTTGATCAGCAGCTCGATGTTGTCGGCGCCGAAGAAGTAGAAAAGGCCGGAGGCCGGCGCCGTGGGGATCGCCACGGCCGAGGCGGCGCCGCTGTTCTGGGCGGTTGCGAAGTCGACCTCGATCTTGAAGCGCTCGTTGTTGACGCAGAGGGTGTTGGGGCCGTCGATGCAGGGTCCGACGTCGTTGGTGTCGGTCGAGGCGTCGGCGACGTTGGAGTAGGCCGAGTTGCCGCCGGAGTTGGCGGCGCGCACCCGGAACTCGTAGGCGGTCTCCGGCGTCAGCCCGCCGGCGGTGAACGCGGTCGCGTTGGCCGCGGCGGTGCCGACCTGGACGAAGGTGCCCCCTTCGAGCGGCCGCCGCTCGATCAGGACCTGCGTCTCGTTGGTCGCGTTGTCCTTCCAGGTGAGGAGGATCTCGGTGGTCGAGTCGCCGCGCGCCTTGAGGAGGCTCGGCGCCGCCGGCGCCGTCGTGCCGCCGCCGCCACCGCCGCCGCCGTCGTTGTCGTTGATGGTGAGGGTCGCCGACGACGGGCTGCCGAGCGTGGCGCCGCCGGTCGGGGCGCTCAGGCTGAGCTGCACCGTCTCGTTCGCCTCGTCCGCGGTGTCGTTGGCGATCGCGACGGTGAAGCTCTTGTTGTTGTCGTCGTTGTCGGGCCAGGAGAGGGTGCCGGTCTTGGTCGTGTAGTCGCTGCCGGCCGTCGCGCTGCCGTTCGCCGTCGCGTACTGGACGGAGACCGCGCCGTCGTCGCCGCCGGTGCGCCGCACGTTGATCGTGGCGTTGCCGCCGGCCTCGGAGACGGAGAAGTTGGAGACGGTGTAGGAGAGCGCTCCCGGCGTGGTGGCGGTGGAGCCTTGGACGACGATCGTGCCGGTCATCCCCATGCTGACGTGCAGGTCGCAGAAGTAGTTGACCGTCCCGGTGTCGGTGAAGCGGATGCGCGTCACCCAGCCGGTGGACGGCTCGCCCAGCGGTCCGCTGGGGTTGTTGGGGTTGGGGTCGCAGTCGCCCGAGCACTGGAAGAGGCCGGTGGCGTGGACGCTGTGCGGGATCGACGTGTTGTTGCGGAAGCAGACGATCTGGCCCTGCTGGATGGTCGTGTTGCCGGGAGTGAAGCGGTTGTTGGTCCCGGCGTTGATCTGGACGTCGCCGGCCAGGCAGTTGGCGCCCGGCTCGGGATCGGGGGGATCGTCGTACTGCGCGCGCGCCGCGGCGGTCGCGAACAGCACCCAGGCCACGAGCCCGGCGATCTGGAGCGGCTTTCTCATAGAAGACTCCTCCGCAGGGTACGTCCCGCGGCGGCCGGGAACGGTTCATTCGCGGGCCGGCCGGGTGGTAGAAACGGCGCGGATGGCCGGCCGCCTCTTCGCCGACGCGATGCTCGGGGCACTCGCCCGCTGGCTGCGGGTGCTCGGCCTCGACACGGCCTACGACCCGGGGCTCGACGACGGCGCTCTCGTGCAGCTCGCCGCCGCCGAGGGCCGGACGATCCTCACCCGCGACCGCAAGCTCCTGGAGCGCCGCCTCGCCCGGGACCACCTCTTGGTGCGCTCCGGCCGCGTCCCCGAGCAGCTCCGCCAGGTGCTCGACGAGCTGGCGCTGACGCCCGACCCGGCGGGCCTCTTCACCCGCTGCCTGCGCTGCAACACGCCGCTGGTGCCGGTGGACGCCGCGACGGCGCGCCAGCACGTGCCCCCATTCGTCGCCCGCACCCAGGAGAAGTTCCGCCGCTGCCCCGGCTGCGGCCGCTACTACTGGCGCGCCACGCACGTGACGCGGATGGAGCGCTGGCTGGCGGCGGCGGGGGTGGAAATGTAGGGAGCTAGTGGACCCAGGGGCCCTTGCGCACCTCGCCCGGGTCTTCGCGCACGACGCGCAGCCGGCTCTTGCGGCGGTGGCGGTCCAGCCGCCGCTCGAGCCACCAGCGCTCGAGCCGCAGCCGCGAGTCGCGCAGGCCGCGGCGGGAGCCGCGGCCGGTCAGCGCCAGCCAGGTCGCCGCGACGGCGGCGCAGATCCCGAGGAGCCCCGGCAGGTCGCGCGGCTGCCCCGGCGCCGGCATCTGCAGGAAGCCGATGAAGGCGATCAGGAGAGTGGTCCAGAGGAGCCAGCGGGCCGGCAGCGGCAGGATGAAGAAGAGGTAGATCGTGGCGTCGCGGTAGAGGGTGGCGAAGGCGGCCACCACGACAACGAGGACGATCCGCTGCCCCTGCATCAGCGAGAAGAGGGTGGCCGGACGCCCGGCGAGGAACGCGCCGGCGAGATCGACGGCAAGCGCCGCCGCCGCCGCGGCGAGCGCCCCGGCGGCCAAGGTGCGCCAGAAACGCCGCCGGCCGAGCTGGCCGTAGACGTCGCGCCCGAACCAGAAGAGCATCAGCAGCTCGAGCAAGAACCAGAGGCTGGGCGGCCCGTACCCAATGGCGGCGTAGGTCAGCGGCTGCCAGAGCCAGAGGCTGCGCCAGGCCTCGGAGGTGAGCCGCAGCGGCGCCACCAGCGCCGGGGCCAGGAACTGCAGCGCGAAGGTGGCGAAGAGGACGGCGAGGAGCGCCAGCAGGTCGCGCGGCGCCGGCCCGCCGAGCCCCAGCCCGCCCAGAGCGACGCGACCGGGACCGGGATTGCGGGAGTACAAAAGGATGGGCCTCTTGCGCGATTCTAGACCCGCTTTGGGCTAGAATCGCGCCGTTCCCCACCGACCACCAAAGACCAAAGGAGGGTCCTTATGCTGTCCGGCCTAACCAACCCCATGCGGGGAGTGTGGGCGCTCCTCGCCGCCGTCCTGTTCCTGGGCGCCGCTGCCCCCGGCCTGGCCCAGACGGACGTCACGACCAGCCGCATCTCCGGCATCGTCACCGACGGTGAAGGCACGCCGCTGCCGGGCGTGACCATCGAGGCTCGCAACACCGAGACGGGGCTCGTCGTGACGGGGGTCACCGACGAGAACGGCTTCTACCGCCTCTTGAACCTGCCGACCGGCACCTACGTGCTGACCGCCGCGCTCGACGGGTTCGCCACCTTGGAGCAGCCCGACGTGCGGCTGCTCCTCGGCTCGGCGCCGACGATCAACTTCACGATGCAGCCGGCGCAGGTGGCCGACACGATCACCGTCACCGACACGGTGCCGCTGGTCGAGGTCACCAACACCTCCTCCTCGACGACCATCCAGACCGAGCAGATCGAAGCGCTGCCGGTGAGCGGCCGCGACTTCAAGAACCTGGTGCTGATGACGCCGCAGACGCGCACCGATTCCGAGCGCGGCAACCTGGCGATCTCCGGCCAGCGCGGCATCAACACCAACGTCACCATCGACGGCGTCGACTTCAACAACGCTTTCTTCGGCGGCACCGTCGGCGGCGCCGAGGGGCGCGCGCCGCTCGCCATCTCGCAGGAGTCGATCAAGGAGTTCACCGTCATCACCAACGGCGCCTCGGTCGAGTTCGGGCGCTCCGGCGGCGGCTTCGTCAACGTCATCACCAAGAGCGGCACCAACAACCTGCACGGCTCGGTCTTCTATTACAACCAGCCGCAGGACTACATCGCCGACTTCAACAACGGCACCGCGCCGGGCGACCAGGAGAAGGAGCAGTACGGCGGCTCGCTCGGCGGCCGCATCATCCAGGACAAGCTCTTCTACTTCGTGTCCTACGACGAGCAGGCCAAGAGCGAGACCATCCCGATCAACCCGCTGGTGCTCGACGCCGACATCTTCGCCCGCTACCCGGCGCTCGCCTCGTCCCCGCAGTACGTGCAGACCCAGGACGGCGACGTCCTCTTCGGCCGCCTCGACTTCCAGGCGAGCCCGGCCCACCGCTTCATGCTGCGCGGCAACTTCACCGACTACGAGGGAGTCAACGGCACCTCGAACTCGCAGACCCGCACCGCGAGCTACAACGGCGTCGAGGGGCTCAACACCGACGCCTGGGTCGGGCAGTGGTCGGGCGCCTTCGGCGCGAGCCTGCTCAACGACCTCAACCTCAACTTCATCGAGGAGTCGACGCCGCGCGCCGACAAGGGCCTGAACCTCCCCGAGATCCAGCTCGGCGCCTTCCGCTACGGCGAGGTCAGCTTCCTGCCGATCGACCCCACGGACACCGAGCGCAAGGCGTTCGGCGACACGGTGACCTACTCGGTCGGCGACCACGTCCTGAAGGGCGGGCTCGAGTACAACGACACCTCGATCGACCAGGTCTTCCGCGGCAACTGGCGCGGCGTCTTCGTCTTCAACAACGAGGCCGACCTGCTGGCCGGACGGTGGTCGCAGTACCGGCAGTTCGGCGGCGTCGGCGGCCTGACCTCGATCGAGGCCGGCCGGGCCAGCTTCGGGCAGAAGGAGCAGGCCCTCTTCTTCCAGGACCAGTGGTTCGCGAGCTCCAACCTGACCGTCAGCGGCGGCCTGCGCTTCGAGGCGCTCGACAACCCGGACGACCCGATCCTCAACCCGGACGACCGCAACCCGAACGGCTCCTTCAACCTCAGCCGCGACATCCCCGACATGGACCTGACCGACCAGATCTCGCCGCGCCTCGGCGTCTCCTGGTCGCCGCGGGAGGACACCGTGGTGCGCGTCTCGGCCGGGCGCTTCTGGAGCCGCACGCCGGCCATCCTGCTCGCCCAGCTCTACACCTCGAACGGCCTGAAAGGCACGCAGTACATCATCAGCAACCGGGTCGTGAACGGGGTCGTCCAGGCGCCGACCGATCCGCTGGCAGGTCCCCTGGGCTTCGGCACGTCCTGGACGCCGGTGGGGGTCGAGCGCATCGACTTCACGCGGGTGCCCTTCGTGCCGCGCCCCGGCGTCTTCACGGTCGACGAGAGCTTCGAGAACCCCTACACCGACCGCCTGACGCTCGGCGTGCAGCACGAGGTCATGGCCAACGCCTCGGTGGGACTCGACCTGACCTACGCCGAGGGCAAGCAGCTCCAGCGCCTGACCGACATCAACCGCGTCTACGACGGCGGCGTCGGCGCCAACGGGCTGCCGACCTACAGCCGCACGGTCTTCCCGTTCCCCTTCTACGGCCGGATCACCACCAGCCTCTCGGACGCCGAGTCCGAGTTCAAGGCGATCACCGGCAGCTTCAACCGCCGCTACTCCGACAACTGGAGCGCCTTCGCGTCGATCACCTGGTCGGAGGACGAGGACAGCGACTCGAACGAGCGGAACTTCGCCGGCATCCAGGCCGAGGACTTCAACAACCTCGACCTCAACTGGGGGCCGTCGAACCGCGACCAGGAGTGGAAGGTCGGGGCGAACGCCCTCTGGCGGACGCCGTTCTGGGGGCTCGGCCTCTCGGGCAGCTTCCGTTTCGCCACCGGCTCGCCCTTCAACGCCACGGTCGGGTCCGACGTCAACTTCGACGGTGAGACCGCGACCGACCGCCCGACGGTCAACGGCGAGCACTTCGGCCGCAACAGCTTCCGCCAGCCGGACTTCCGCCAGCTCGACCTGCGGGTGTTCAAGGAGTTCGGCATCGGCCCCGGCGACCTCGCGGTGGGGGTGGAGTGCTTCAACTGCAGCGACGCCGCCAACCGCTTCGTCACCCAGCCCGTCTGGGGCAGCGCCACGAGCGCGACGCCGACCCGCGCCGGCTTCGGCGCCCTCAACGGCGTCTATGCGACCCCGCGTACCTTCCAGCTCTCGCTGCGGTACGACTTCTAGAGCGGGGCGCTAGGCAAACAGCAGGACCCTTCCGGGGGGCGGGCAACCGCCCCCCTTTCACTTTGCCGCAGCTCCCATGATCCCGACCTTGCGGCCGGCGGCGGAGTCCTCGATGAGCCGCTCGAGGCGGCGCAGGCGGGTCTGCTCCTGCTTGGCGCCCATGATCCAGAAGAGGATGACGTGCTGGTAGGAAGGGGCCGACGACGTGAAGAACACCCAGGCCTTCTTGTTGGCGCGGAGCTTCTTCTCGTAGGCGGGGTCGAGCACGATCTCCTTGCGCTGCTCGTAGGCGTAGATCCCCGATCTCTTCTCGCTGCGCCGCTCGAAGGCGGCGAGGCCGGCGGGGCGCATGCGGCCAAGCTCGGTGAGCTCGGCGACGCGCTTGATGTTGACGCTGCTCCAGGTGCTGGTCGGCTTGCGCGGGGTGAAACGGATCTTGTAGCGCGTCTCGTCGATCGACTTGCGCACGCCGTCGATCCAGCCGAAGCAGAGCGCCTCGTCGACGGACTGGGGCCAGGTGATCGACGGCTTCCCCGAGTCCCGCTTGTAGAAGCCGACCCACAGCTCCTTCGCCTTGTCGTGGTGCTTCTCCAGCCAGCCGCGCCAGGCGGCGGGCGTGGCGAAGTACAGCACCTCGTCGTCCGCCATCGTGTGGATTCTAAGGACGCGGCGGCTGAAACGCCGGAGCCCCGCCCCGACAACCGGCGTAACCGAGGCGTAGTCCGCCGGACTTCCTCCCCTTTCGCTCTTCGTCCGAGATCTATCCCGGAGCCCCGGAGATTTATCCCGGAGTCCCGGAGATCTATCCCGGGCCTCCCGAGATCTATCCCAGAGCCACGGAGATCTATCCCGGAGCTCCGAAAGATAAGTCTTCGGCCCTCTGAGATCTATCCCGGAGCGCCCGAGATGAATCTTCCATAGCTCGAGATCTATCTCCGGACCGCCGAGATCTATCTCCGGGTCCTCGAGATCTATCTCCGGCGCCCCGCAAACCCCCGTTCGAAGGAGAGGATCATGCCCACGAACCCCAACTCACTCGCCGATAAGCTCAAGACCTGGAACACTTTAGTCGAGAGGGATTAAGGTCGTAGTATTACGGTATGAACCCGTGGTACTCTACGCCACATGAGGACGACGATCTTCGTCGACGACCGGCTTGGAGAGGCGGCGCGGAGCCGCGCTCGGCGCGAGGGGAAGTCCTTGAGCGGTTTGGTGTCGCGCGCGCTCGAGGAGTATCTCGCCAAGCGGCCCCGCCCAGACGAGCCGCCTCCGTTCCGGCTCATCACCGTCGGCGGCGGCGGTCCCCGTCCCGGCATCGACCTCGACCGGACTTCGGAGCTTCTCGTCGCGGAGGACGAGGCCATCTACGGATCCGCCGACGAGGAGACCTGACGTGCTGCTTCCAGACGTCAACGTCCTCGTCTACGCGCACCGCGCGGACAGCCACGCGGAGCACCCGCGCTTCGCCGACTGGGTCGCGAACCTGGCAACGGGCCCGGAGCCCTTCGCGCTATCGGTTCTCACCCTCGTCGGGCTCGTCCGCATCGTGACCAACCCGCGCATCTTTCGCCGCCCGTCGACGCTGGAGGAGGCGCTCGGCTTCGCAGACGAGCTGACGAGCCGGCCGACAGCTTTTCTACTGGGTCCTGGACCAAAGCACTGGGAGCTCGTCGGCGAGCTCTGCCGCGCCGCCAAGGCGACCGGGAAGCTCGTCGCCGACGCGCAGCACGCCGCCATCGCCATCGAGCACGGCTGCACCTTGGTCACCACCGACTCCGATTTCGGCCGCTTCCCGCACCTGCGCTGGCGACATCCTCTCGCGGCGGGGTGACCGGTGCCCAGTCTCCGCTTCCAAGGTCTTAGGCACCTATCCTCAGCCTAAGGCGAGGGAGGGCCGATGCACCTCGCCGAGCCCTTGGAATTCGACACGGCGATGCGAGGGATTCTCGCCGTGCCGAAGAGCGCACTCCAGTCGCGCGGGAACGGCAAGGGCCGTGCGAAGGAGCTAGCGCGGCAGTGTGTCTACAGTAGCGCCACACCTATGGCCATGTTCCCGGCATGGCGTCCAAGGCCAAGAAGCCGCCCAAGCCGGCCCGCCACGAGTCGCGGACTGGTGCGCGAAGTCGCCTACCTATGCATCCCGATGAAGTCGAAGCGTTGGCGCAGAAGGCAGAGCGCGAGCGCACGTCCAAGAGCGAGATCATTCGCAGGGCCCTCGGGGTGGAGGATTAGCACTCTCGCTACTCTCCTCGAAACAGGCTCGGGAATACTTCGTCGGAGGACCTGTAGCGGTCCCAATTCTTCTCGATGCTATCTACCGATAACTGTTCTATTCGCTCCTCTTCTTGCGTGAAATGTCCGTATCGGCCGACATCGTAGTCAAGAATCCGGATAGGGTCGAAGCGATTTCGCAGGAGAATCTCATAGCCGGAGCTACGGCTACTTCCGGCGGTATCGATGTACTTCATCTCGATAAAGAGTCGAATATCTACCACGCTATTCCACTCCCCGTACTTCTTCGTCATCTGGGAATCGAGAAGGTCTAGGGTTCGGAGGGAACCGCCGCTGGGCGGCGCCCCGACCAGAGTCGTCAATTTGCCCGCAAGCTTTCCCGTCGGTCGCTGCTCTTGGTAATAGAGGGTGGGGATAACCCGAGACGCTGGATAGTCTCTACCGGTAACCCTGACAAACGCATACTGCTGTACAGTGAAAGACCTGATCCGCTCTCCGCGGTTCCAAATTTCGAGGCAGTCAACAGTTCTGTCATGAGCGCAAGAGCGTAGGACAAACGCAAATAAGGGTTGGGCGGCAGCCTGCTTCCTTAGAGCGGCTTCCGCTGCTGCCTCCGCGAGCTGTTCTGGAATGATCTCGGGCGGTGGGACGAAGATGTGGTAAGCAGCACCCCACCACAGGAAGCACAAAACTAGAGCCGCGGCGGACCAAACGACACCTTTGGCCCTCCACGACAACCGCCTGACGCTTTCAAGCGTGACGAAAGCCGCGAAACTCCAGAGGGCCGCAATGGCAAGAAGAACTTGGGCAATGAGCGGATTCTTGGGGCCGGTCAGATTGTAGGCCCATCCCAGAAGGAAGCTCACTACCGGCCCAACCCACCGGCGAAAGACAGCTCCGGCTGCCTGCCTGTCCATCCGCGAGAGCTTAGACCGGCTGGCTCCCTGGTCAGGCATAATCCCCAAAAAAACAGGGCGGCTGAGCTCCGAAGGATCTCAGCCGCCCCGGTGGAAGGCTCGCGTCCTAACGCCGCAGCTCGAACCGCACCGTCACCGTGTGGTACGCCCGCACCGGGTTGCCTTCCACCCGAGCCGGGCGGAAGCGCCACTGGCGGATGGCGGCGACGGCGGCTTCGTCGAGGGCCTTGTGGATGCCGCGTAGGACGCGCACGTCGCCGGTGCTGCCGTCGGTTTCGACGACCACCTCGACGACGACCGTCCCTTCCTTATTGATCAGCCGCGCCGAGGCCGGGTAGCGCGGCTCGACCCGCGAGACGACCTCGGGGGGCGTCATGCCGACGACGTAGCGGATCGGCTCCTGGGGGACCGCGGGCCCGGGGAGGGTGACGACGAAGTCGCCGCCGCCGCCGTCGGAGGGGGGCCCGGTGGCGGGGCCGCTCCCGCCAGGGCCGGTCAGCGGCAGGTCCGACGCGGGGCCGAAGGACGGCTCCTCGCTGCCCGTTGCGGGCGGCGGGACGTCCGCAGGCAGGTCCTGCGGCTGGACGGTGGCCGCGGTGGTCGGCGCGGCCGGACGCGGCGTCGGCCCCGCCGGCTCTGGCTCGGGGCCGCGGGGGGTGCCCATGTCCGGCATCGGCAGGTCGGGGCGGAAGACGACCAGAATGGGGGGCTCGCCGATCTCCCCGACGCTCCAGGTGTGCGCGCCCGCGAGGGCCGCGAAGAGGGCGGCGTGGAAGACGATGGCAAGCGGCAGGTAGCGCCACCTGCCGGCGGGGTGCATCGGCGACGTCGCGGGGACCAAGCTCTGTTCGAACACGGTCATTTACCTCCTGGACGTTAGACACCGGGCAAGGCAAGATCGATACCGCGGGCGGCGGAGCGCGTCTTGCAACGGTCATTCGGGTTCGAGGAGGTGAGAATGGCGACGCGGATCGGGCTCATGGGGCTGGGGAGGGTGGGGCGGAACATCTTCCGCATCCTCTACAAACGGGACGACATACGGATCGCGGCGATCAGCGACACGGCGGACCACGCCGGGCTCGCCTACCTGCTCCGCTTCGACAGCATCCTCGGCCGCTTCCCCGACGAGGTGAGCCTGAAGGACGGCCATCTCTACGCGGCGGGGCGCCAAATCCGCATGCTCTCGGGGGAGAAGCCGGGGGACGTGGACTGGGGGGCGCTCGGGGTGGACGTGGTCGTCGAGGCGACCGGCCGCTTCCGCACGCGGGCCGAGATCGAGCGCCATCTCGAGAAGGGGGCCAAGCGCGTCATCCTCTGCGCGCCGCCCGCCGACCCGCCCGACCTGACCGTCGTCATGGGGCTCAACGACGACCAGCTCCGCCCCGAGCACCGCATCGTCTCGAACGCCTCGAACACCGCCCACGCCGCGGCGCCGCTGGCGCGCATCCTCTACGACGCCTTCGGCATCGAGCGCGCCTTCCTCGCCACCGTCCACGCCTACACCAATCAGCAGCGGCTGGCCGATGTGCCGGACGCCGATCCGCGGCGCGGCCGGGCGGCGGCCGAGAACATCATCCCGCAGGAGACCAACTCCGACGAGATGCTGGCGGAGCTGATCCCCGAGCTCGCCGGCAAGGTCAGCGGCATCGCCATGAACGTGCCGGTGCCGAACGGCTCGGTCGTGGACCTCGTCTGCTGGCACGGCGCCGACGTCACCGTCGAGGCGATCAACGAGGTCGTGCGCACCGCCTGCGGCACCAAGCGCTGGCGGGGGATCCTCGATTACGAGGACGACCCCATCGTCTCGAGCGACATCCAGATGAGCAGCTTCTCCGGCACCTTCGACTCGCTCGCCACGATGACCCTGGGGAGCCGCGTCTCGAAGACCCTTGCCTGGTTCGACAACGGCTGGGGGTACGCCCACCGCGTCGTCGATCTGATCCGCCGCTTCGAGGAGCTCGACAGCGCCGCGGCCGAGAAGAAAGCCGCGGCCGAGAAGAAGGAGGTGGCGTGATGATCAAGGTCGGCATCAACGGCTTCGGCCGCATCGGCCGCAGCGTCTTCCGCATCCTCGCCGACCGCGAGGACATCAAGGTGGTGGCGATCAACGACCTCTACGAGAACCAGCAGCTCGCCTACCTCCTCAAGTACGACTCGCTGATGCGGGTCTTCCCCAAGGAGGTGCGGGCCGACGACGAGGCCATGTACGTCGACGGCGAGCGCATCGAGATGACGGCCGAGAAGGACCCGGCGGCGATCCCGTGGGGGAAGCTCGGGGTGGACATCGTCGTCGAGTCGACCGGCGTCTTCACCAAGCGCGACCTCCTCGCCAAGCACCTCGAAGGGGGGGCCAAGAAGGTCATCTTGACCGTCCCCGCCAAGGACGAGATCGACGCCACGATCGTCGTCGGCGTTAACGACCAGACTCTCCGTCCCGAGCACCGGCTGGTCTCGAACGCCTCCTGCACCACCAACTGCCTGGCGCCGCTGGCCAAGATCCTCGACGAGGCCTTCGGCATCGAGGAGGGCTTCATCACCACCGTCCACGCCTACACCAACGACCAGCGCCTGGCCGACGTGCCGCACAAGGACCTCCGCCGCAGCCGCGCGGCGGCGCAGAACATCATCCCGACGACGACCGGCGCGGCGCGCGCGGTGGGGAAGGTGATGCCGCATTTGAAAGGCAAGCTCGACGGCCTGGCGATGCGGGTGCCGGTGCCGGACGGCTCGATCGTGGACCTGGTGGTCAAGCTGCGCGCCAAGCCCTCGGTCGCCGAGACCAACGCGGCGGTCCAGAAGGCGGCGGCGGGGGAGCTGGCCGGCATCGTCGAGTACAGCGAGGTGCCGCTCGTTTCCTCCGACGTCATCGGCAACCCGCACTCCTCGGTCTTCGACGCCCTCTCGACGACTTCGACCGGCGACGGCTACGTGCGCGTCGTCGCCTGGTACGACAACGAGTGGGGCTACTCGAACCGCGTGGTGGACCTGATCGAGCGGCTGGCCGCGGCTTGAGCACCAAGCGGGTCGGGATCCTGACCGGCGGCGGCGACGTGCCGGGGCTCAACAGCGCCATCAAGACCTTCGTCTGGCGGATGGAGGAGGCGGGGTACGAGGTGGTCGGCCTGCGCCGCGGCTGGGCGGCGCTCCTCCACGTCGTCCCCTCCCGCGACGCCGACAACGCGGCCTGGCTCCTGCCGCTGACCCGCGCCAACACCCGCACCATCGACCGCAGCGGCGGCACCGTCCTGCACACCTCGCGCATCAACCCCGCTCTCGTCCGCGCCGACGCCGTGCCGCCGCACTTGGCCGGGCGCGGCACGCCGCTCGGCGACGGCAAGGTGGACCTGACCGCGGCGGCCGTCGAGACGCTCGGGTTCCTGGGGCTCGAGGCGCTGGTGGCGATCGGCGGCGACGGCACGCTGACCTTCGCCCGCCGCCTGCACCGCGAAGGGGCGCGCGTCGTGGGCATCCCGAAGACCATGGACAACGACGTCTTCGGCACCGACTACTGCATCGGCTTCTCGACCGCGGTGACCCGGTCGGTCAATCTGATCCACGACCTGCGCACGGTGGCCGGCTCGCACGAGCGCTTCCTCGTCGTGGAGCTCTTCGGCCGCTACTCCGGCGAGACCTGCCTCCTCGCCTCCTACCTCGCCGGCACCGACCGGGCGCTCATCGCCGAGGTGCCCTTCGCGCCCGGGGCGATCGTCGAGCTCCTCGCCGAGGACAAGCGGTCGAACCCCAGCAACTACGCCGTCGTGGCCGTCTCCGAGGGGACCTACCCGATCGGCGGGCGGCCGTTCGAGACCGGGCAGGCGGACGCGGTCGGGAACCGCGAGCTGGGCGGCGTCGGGCGTTACGTGCGCGAGCTGTTGCAGGAGGGGACTGGCGAGCGGGTGATCTACCAGCGGCTCGGGTACCTCATGCGCTCCGGCCCTCCCGACTCGCTCGACCGCTTGGTGGCCAGCAACTTCGCCAACCTCGCCGCCGACCTGATCCTGGCCGGCGAGGCGGGGCGGATGGCGGTCGTCGAGGGCGGGCGCTACGCCACGGTGCCGCTCGAGACGGTGGGCGAAGGGGTCAAGCAGGTGGACGTCGAGCTCTTCTACGACCGCGACGCCTACCGCCCGAAGATCACCGGCGTGCTGGGGCTGCCGATGTTCCTACATTAGAAGCCCGGCACGTAGGCCGGGCGCTAGCGGATCGTGAACCTGTAGGTCTGCACCTTCTCGCGCCGCGCGCCGTCGAGGCCGAAGACCTCGAGCGTGTAAGTGCCGGGGGCGAGCACCTGGCGGGGCAGGTGGAGGTGGAAAGGTCCCTCGTCCGGCTGTGTCACGAGGCCGCGCGCGCTCCACACCGGCTTGCCGGCGGCGTCGCGCAGCTCGACGGCGTGCTCGCGGAAGGCGGAGGGCCCGCGGGTGTTGAGGATGAGCGTCGCGCCGCCGGCGCCCGCCGGCAGCTCGATCGTGGTGCCGGTCTCGCCGCCGCCGCGCACCACGTCCCCGCCGGGCGGGAAGAGGTCGGCGATCACCGGGTTGAGCTGCGGGGCGGCGCCGCCGCCCGCAGGCGCCTCGCGCCGGGCGAGCTCCTGGCGGAGGCCATCGGCCTCTTCGCGCGCGGCCTGCTCCCCCGCCGCGCGGGCGGCGGCCTCGTCGCGCAGGCGACGGTTCTCTTCGGCCAGCCCGGCGGTGCGGTCTTCCTCCGGGCCGCCTCCCGGCGCGGCCGGGGCCGGCGGCGCGGTGCGGCCGGCCAGCCGCTCCTCCATCCGGTCGAGCGCCTGGCGGTTGGTGAGCCAGCCGCCGGCGAAGAGCACGGCCGCGAGCCCGGCGGCCAGCGCCGCGGCCCGCCAGCGGCCGGCGGGGGCGGCCTGCCGCGCCGGGACCGCGGCCGGGGGCGCGGTGCGCGGGAAGAGGAGGACCTCCTCGTCGGCCAGGGCGTGGCTCGTCCGCGCCAGCTCGAGGTCCGCCGCGCACTGCGGGCAGGCGGCGAGGTGCTCCTCGACCAGAGCGGCATCGATCCCCGGCGGCATCGGCTCGCCGAAGGCGGCCGCCACCAGGGCCTCCGCCGGCAGGTGGGCGCCGGCCGCGGCGAGGGCCAGCCGCGCCTCGTCGAGGGCGCGCCGGCAGGCCTCGCACTTGCGGACGTGCTCCAACACCTCCTGCCGTTCTGCCGGCTCCAGGGTGCCGTTGAGGAGCCAGGGGAGCAGCTCGGTGGCGTGTTCGCAGGTCATTCGGGTTCGCTCTTTCCAGCAGTCTTAGGCGAAGTTCTGTCGCTTGTGTTACGCCAGGCGCGCAGCTCCTCGCGCAGGGCCGCCGCCTTCTCCCGGCAGCGCAGCACCCGCACCCGCAGCGTCCCCTCCGCCACCCCCTTGCGCCCGCTCATCTCGCGGTAGGAGAGGCCGGCGGCGATCATCCCCCAGAGCTCGCGGCAGTCGACGGGCATCCGCCCCCAGACCCGCAGCAGCAGGTCGCGCGACTCCTCCTGCGACTGGAGCGAGGGGCGCCGCTGGGCGGCCGGCAGCTCCTCCTCCCCCCGGTCGAGCACGTCGAGGTCGGCCCACTGCCAGCGCCCCTGGCCGCGGACCTGGTCCAGGCAGGTGTGGTTGACCACCCGCCAGAGGTAGGTCTTGAGGCTCGAGCCGCCGCGGAACTCCTGGCGCTGGAAGAGCCGGGTGACCTCGACGCGCACGTCCTGGAGGACGTCGTCCCAGCGGTGGCCGAGCCGCCGTTGGAACGGCCAGGCGGCCCGCGCGATCCACCCGTCGACGGTCGCCACCGCCGCCGGGTCGCCGCTCAAGAACCCGGTCACCACCGCCGCGTCGTCTGGGCGCATTGACAGAAGTCTATGCGATAGACTGCCTTACAGATTCGCGGGAAACTTCTGTGAAGGTCTCACGCGCCCAAGGCCGCGTCTCCAAACCCCTCTCGGCGCTCCTCCTCGCCCTCGCCGCCGCCTGCGCCACCCATTCGGGTGCGCCGCCGGGCTCCCCGGCCGCCGCTGTCGAGCCTGAGTTGCGACTGGGAGAGCCGGTCCAGCGGGAGCTCGCACCGGGGGAAAAGCACGCCTACCGCGTAGAGACGCCGGCCGGCTCCTACCTGCGTATCCGTGCGGAACCGCGCGCCATGGACTTGGCGCTCACCCTGCTTGCGCCCGACGGTGACCTCCTCGCCACTGCAGATGGTCCCGGCGGCTCCAAACAGCGCGAGCTGCTGACGCTGGTAGCCCAGAGAAGCGGACGATTCCGGCTGATCGTGGAGAGGAAAGACGAGGGTGACAACCGTAGCTACGCCGTGAATCTCGAAGCACGCCGTCCTGCGCTGCCCACCGACGAGATTCGCGTTAGAGCCGAGCAACTGTTCAGCGAGGCCTATCACCTCCAGTCGCTAAGTACTTCGCAGTCAAAGCAGCAAGCCATCTCCAGGTTCGACGAGAGCTTAGCCTTGTGGGAGCAGCTGGGCGACAAAGTAGGTCAGACGGAATGCCTGAACGAAGCAGGTCTCGTGCTGCACTCGCAGGGAAACGAGCACGAGGCGATCGCTCGATTCGAGCGAGCCGAGGCGCTGGCGAAGGCCGCCGGCCACCGGCAGGGTGAAGGGGAGGCCTTGAACAATCTCGGGCTCGCCTACTCCCGCCTGGGTGAGCCCGACAAGACGCTCGACCATTACCATCGAGCACTGGCGATCTGGCGTGAGACGTCCAACACCGCCGAGGCGGCGACAACGCTCCACAACCTGGGCCTTTTTCACAATCAGCGCGGGGAGCCGCGACGCGCTCTCGAGATGTTCGAGGAGGCCCTACCGCTCTGGCACGTCGCCGGCGAGCTCGAAGGCGAGGCCTACACGCTTAACAGCCTGGGTGTCCTGGATCTGCTGTACCTCGGTGAAACGCGACTTGCACTGGATCGCTTGTATCGAGCTCTGACGCTTAGCAGGGCAGCTGGAAGTCTTGAGAGCGAAGCGTACATAACGGGTAACCTCGCTCTTGCCCATCGTACGCGCGGAGAGTTCGAGCAAGCCCTTCGCCTCTATGGTGAGGCTATCGCTCAGTGGGAGGCGGTCGGCGATTCAACGAGCTTGGGTAACGTTAGGGAGGCCTTGGCCGGCCTACACCGCGATCTCGGAGAGCTCGAGCGCGCTGCAGACGAGTATCGGAAGGTCTTAGAGCTCTATAGGGCAGGCGGTAATCGAGACTTTGAAGCGCGGGCGCTTACCAGTCTCGGCTGGGTCGAATCGCTTTCTGATCAGCCACAGGCGGCCCTGAATCACCACCAGCAGGCCTTGTCAATCAGCCGGGAGATCGGTAACCGGCGGGTGGAAGGGATGGCGTTGCACCGTACGGGCATCGCACAGCTCGCCCTTGGTGATCTAAATGCCGCACTTGCCAGCCTACAGGAGTGCGTTGCGCTGCGGCGCGAAGCGGGAAACCGTGTTGAGGAAGCCAGCGCACTTCTCGACCTCGGGATGGTCCAGCACAGGCTCGGACTCGACGGTCCCGTGGAGAATCTCGAGAAGTCACTTGAGCTAGCTCGGCGCGCCGAGAACTCAATCCTCCAGGCAAGCATCCTTCTCCACTGGGCGGGGCTCGACCGCGAAGGCGGCCGCCTGGAAGACGCACGTCCGCGGCTGGAAGAAGCGCTCGCCATCATTGAGTCGGGCCGGCAACAGGTCCTGAGCCGTGACTTAAGGGCTACCTACTTCGCTGCGCGCCGGGAGTACTACGACGCCTACATCGATCTGCTGATGCGGCTTGGGAGCAAGCCGTCCGCGCGAGGTTTTGCGGAGCAGGCCTTCGATACCAGCGAGAGAGCGCGAGCGCGCAGCCTCTTGGAGCTTCTGGCTGAGGGCAGAATCGATGTCCGACGAGGTGTCGCGCCCGAGCTCAAGGAACGCGAACGGCAGCTCGCGGCGAAGATCTCTTCGACGCAGTCGCGCCTCGTCGACCTGCTATCGAGGCTGAATGCCGAGACGGATGAGACCGCCGAGCTCAGGCGCGAGCTGAAATCTGCACTCGACGAGCTGAAGGAAATGGAGTCTGACATCCGTCTCAAGCACCCGCGTTACGCGGAGGTCCGCTATCCTCCCATCGCGACGCTCGCACAAGTCCAAGCATCGCTGGAGTCGGATGTCGCTCTGCTGGAGTACGCCCTTGGGCACGACGCCTCTTATCTTTTCGTGCTGACAAAGGGAGAATTCGAGACTTACCGGCTTCCCCCGGCTCGGGAGATCACCGAGGAAGTGGAGCGACTACGCCAGACTCTGGTGTCTCCCGAGCGCCGACTGTTCGGTCCGTACCTTTTGTCGGCGCATCGATTGTATCAACTCCTCCTTGCACCTGCCGCCGGCATTCTGAATAAGCGCCCCAAACTCGTGATTGTAGCTGATGGTGTTCTCCACCTGGTTCCCTTCGAGGCTCTCGTCTCGACGGAGCCAAGCCGGATAGAAGGCACTGCGGCCCCGCCGTATCTCCTGCGGACCCATATGGTCTCTTACGCCCCCTCGGCCAGCGTTCTGCTCAGTCTCCAGGCAGAGGCAGGGCACGCCGCCAACCAAGAGTCGACTGCGGCGAAGAGTCTGGTCGCTTTTGCCGATCCGGTCGCTAGCCGGACGGCGAAGGTTCCAATGCTGGGCGCGGCAACGTATCTCGCCGATTTGCCGGAGAGCCGCCGAGAGGTCGAGGCCATCGCACAGCTCTTCGCATCCAGCGAGGTCGATCTTTTCCTCGGCCCGGAAGCGACCGAAGACCACGTGAAACAGGACCGGTCGCTTTCGACCGCTCGCCGCATTCACTTTGCGACGCACGCGTTCTTGAGCGACGTGCGACCGGAGCTGTCCGGCCTGGTTTTGGCACGCTCCGAAAATTCTGCCGAGGATGGGCTGTTGCAAGTCTATGAGATCTTCAATCTCGAGCTCGACGCGGAGCTGATCGTGCTGTCGGCTTGTGAAAGTGGTTTGGGCAGAGCGGTGGCCGGAGAGGGGCTGATCGGCTTCGCGAGGGCCTTCCTCTACGCAGGCACCCCCAGTCTCGTGGTAAGCCTCTGGTCGGTGGAAGACGCTTCGACCGCCGATCTCATGATCGAGTTCTATCGTCGCCTGCAGCAGGGCGCCGGTGTGGGCGAGGCGTTGCGCGCCGCCAAGCTTAGCGTTCTCGGACGAGAGGAACGAGCGCATCCTTACTACTGGGCGCCGTTCGTCCTGCTCGGCGAAGCAGGATGACCTGCGCCTGTAACACATCGACGGGCGGCGCCGCCCGTTCTGCCGTGAACTCAAAAGGAGGGATGGCATGCCGGAACGAGAAGGAGACAGCCGAATCGGTCCAAGAACGCAATCCGGAGGCATAGGCGGCGAGGTCGGCGTACCGCCCAGGCCGTCACCTCCCCCCGCGACGTTCCAGATCCTCGCTCTGGTCGCCGCGATCGCGGGCGTGATCGCCGGGTTGCTCGGCTATGACAGCGTCCTGCTCATTTTTTGCGGTCTGAGCGCTGTTTTCATCGCGATAAGCCTGCTCGTGAAGCAAACCGGAGGTATTGGCGGAGAGGTCGGCGTACCGCCCAAGCCGCCGCCGCCGCCTCCTCCTCCCGAGGACCGGCCGCCGCTTCAATAGTGGGTGCCCTAGCGTGCAGCGCCGAATGAAAGGAGGAGCGCAGTGAGGTTAAGAGATTTTGTTCTCCTGTTTCTCCTGGCAGGGTTGGTCGGTTTTGGGATGACCAGAGGTGGAGGCCCCATGCAGGCAACTTGGGAGAGGGAGGGGGGCGGCACCGGCGGGACCATTCCAGTGGGGCCGCCGCCTCCCGAAGGTGGCTTGGGTGGCAACATCCCGGTACCGCCGGATGGCGTTGAAGGCGGTGGCATCATTCCGCCGTCACCCTAGCTGACCGTTCGCGCCCGCCCGGCCCGCCCTTTGCTAGCCTTTCCGGGACGAACCTAGGGAGGGTCGGCGATGAGACGAGCGGCGTGGTGTTTGATCCTGGCAGTTTGCTTGGCGCCCGTGGCGTGGGCCCACGAGGAGGGCGAGGGGCCCCATCCGGTCCCCTCGCTAACGGTGCAGGGGACCGGCCAGGTGCAGACGGCGCCGGACGAGGCGACGGTGCGGCTGGGGGTCGTGGCGCAGCGGCCGACGGCGCGCGAGGCGCAGGGGGAGGTCAACCGGATCGCCAACGCGGTGCTGGCGGCGATCGGGAAGCTCGGCGTGCCGCGCGAGCAGATCCAGACCTCGGAGCTGCAGCTCTACCCGGTCTACTCGCAGGACACGCCGCCGCCGGAGCGCGGGGTGCCGGCCGAGCCGCGCATCGTCGGCTACCGGGCGACCAACGTCGTCTCGGTGCGGCTCGAGAAGCTGGACCTGATCGGGCCGGTCGTGGACGCCGGGCTCGAGGCCGGCGCCAACCAGGTCGAAGGGGTGAACTTCGGCCTGCGCGGCGCGCTCGCCGCCCGCCAGCAGGCGCTGCGCCAAGCGGCCAATGCGGGAAAGCAGAAGGCCGAGGCGCTGGCGGACGCGCTCGGCGTGCGGCTCGTGGGGCTCCTCGAGGTCGCCGAAGGCGGGGTGCAGATGTTCACCCCGCGCGTCGCCAACGTCCGCATGGCGATGGAGTCGGCGCAGATGGACACGACGCCGGTCTCCCCCGGGCAGGTCTCGGTCGAGGCGACGGTCACGCTGACCTACCGGATCGAGCCCGGCGCCTCGCCGCGGCCGTGAGCGGCGGCGCCGAGGAGATCGCCCGCCGCCTCGACCTCCGCCCCCATCCGGAAGGGGGCCTCTACCGCGAGACCTTCCGCGACCGCCCCGGCGACGGCGGCCGCGGCGCCCTCACCGCCATCTATTACCTGCTGCGCGCGGGCGAGCTCTCGGCCTGGCACCGGGTGAACGACGCGGTCGAGGTCTGGCACCACTACGCCGGCGCGCCGCTCGAGCTGCTGGTCTCCGAAGACGGCCGCGAGGTGCGCGCGCTGCGGCTCGGCGACGACCTCGCGGCCGGGGAGCTGCCGCAAGCGACGGTGCCGGCCGGCGCCTGGCAGAGCGCGCGCTCGCTCGGCGCCTGGACGCTCGCCGGCTGCACGGTGGCCCCGGCCTTCGAGTTCGCCGCGTTCGAGATGGCCCCCGCCGGCTGGCACCCGGGGCTGGCCTTGCCAAGCCCGGCGCGCTGACAGTGGTGTAGCATCCCGCGCGCCCATGAGCCAGCCGCCCCCGGTAGAGGACCTCAACTCCTACCACATCGCGCAGCAGCAGTTCGATCGCGCGGCGCGCTTCGTGCCGCAGCTGCGCAACGGCCTGCTCGACTACCTCCGCCGCGTCAGCCGCGTGATGACGGTGGAGTTCCCGGTCGAGATGGACGACGGCTCGGTGCGGACCTTCATCGGCTACCGCGCCCTGCACAGCCGCGTGCGCGGTCCGGGCAAGGGCGGGATCCGCTACCACCCCGACGTCACCGAGGACGAGGTGCGGGCGCTCGCCTCGTGGATGACCTGGAAGTGCGCCGTCGCCGACGTCCCCTTCGGCGGCGCCAAGGGCGGGATCGTCTGCGACCCCAAGCACCTGTCGCAGACCGAGCTGCGCAAGGTGACGCGCCGCTTCATTGTCGAGCTGGGGGGGAGCATCGGCCCGCACACCGACATCCCGGCCCCCGACGTCAACACCGACGCCGTGACCATGGCCTGGATCTACGACACCTACCAGATGATGCACCCCGGCGAGAACAACCTGCCGGTGGTGACCGGCAAGCCGGTCGAGATGGGCGGCTCGCTCGGGCGGCGCGAGGCGACGGCGCAGGGGGCGCTCTTCGTCACCTCGCGGGTCCTGGCGCGCGGGGTGGTGCCCGGGCTCGAGCGGCTGGCCGGCGCCAGGGTGGCGATCCAGGGCTTCGGCAACGCCGGGGCGATCGCGGCCGAGCTCTTTTCGGCCGCCGGCGCGCGCATCGTTGGCCTCTCGGACTCGACCGGCGGCGCCTACAGCGAGGCGGGGATCGACCCGGCGGCGGCGATCGCGCACAAGGCGCGCACCCGCTCGGTCGCCGGGCTCGACGGCACGGAGCCGGTGTCGAACGCGGAGCTGCTCACCGTCCCCTGCGACATCCTGATTCCCGCCGCCCTCGAGAACCAGCTCCACGCTGGCAACGCCGCCGCGGTGCGGGCGAAGCTGGTCGTCGAGGCGGCCAACGGCCCGACGACGCCGGAGGCGGACCGCGTCCTCGCCGGGCGCGGTATCCCCGTAGTGCCCGACATCCTCGCCAACTCCGGCGGCGTCACCGTCAGCTACTTCGAGTGGGTGCAGAACATCGAGCACGAGCAGTGGCCGCTCGAGGTGGTCAACGAGAAGCTCGCCGCGCGCATGGAGCGGGCGACCGACGCGGTCATCGACACGCTGCAGGAGCTGACGGCCGAAGGCGACCCCGTCGATATGCGCACCGCCGCCTACGTGCTGGCGATCCGCCGGGTGGCCGAGGTCGCGCTGTCGCGCGGCATCTGGCCGTAGCGCCCGCCTCCCCTTGCTCGTCCTCTCCCACCGCGGCCAGCACACCGACTGCCCCGAGAACACCCTCGAAGCCTTCGCCCGCGCCGCCGCGCTCGGCGCCGACGGCATCGAGACCGACGTGCGCCTGGCCGCGGACGGCGAGGCCGTCCTCTTCCACGACCGTCTGCTCCCGGACGGCCGCGCCGTCGCCGAGCTGACGCGAGCGGAGCTGGCGGCCGCGGCCGGCCACGCCGTGCCGGCGCTCGACGAAGCCCTCGACCGCTTCCCGCACCTGCTCTGGAACCTGGAGATCAAGGCCCCGGCCGCGCTCGAAGCGGTGGCGGCGGCGGTCGCGGCGCGGCTCGCCACTCACCGCTTCCTGGTGACCTCCTTCTGGCACCCGCTGGTCGAGCGCTTCGCCCACCTGCCCGAGGTCGAGTGCGGCCTCCTCGTCGCCGCCCGCCCGGCGAGCTTCGACGCCTTCGCCGGGCTCTTCCCGCGCGACGGCCGCATCCGCACCGCGGTCTGGCACTACGAGACGCTCGATCCGGCGCTCCTCGACCAGGCCGCCGCGCTCGGCTTCCGCAGCTTCGTCTACGCGATGAAGACCCCCGAGGAGCACCGGCGCTGCACCGCCCTCGGGGTGACCGGCGTCATCACCGATCGGGTGGACTTCCTGCGCTGACGACGGCCGCCGCGGTGGCCTGGGCGCCGTCCTCCTCGATGCGCGCCGTCCAGAGGTCGATCTGCTCCTCGGTCATCGTGCCGCTCGGCGCCAGCCGGGCGTCGCGGTAGCCCCAGCGCTCGACGTCCGGCAGGTACTGCTCGCGCGACAGCAGCGTCCCGCGGCAGACCCGCTCGCCGGACGCTGGCGCGTCCAGCTCCGCGCCCAGGGCGTCGGTGAGCCGCCGCATCACCGCGGCCGGGACGCGGTGCCGCTCGCCGGGGTAGACGAAGCCGAAGAGCGCGAGGTGGGCGAGGAGCACGCGCCAGTTCTCGCCGAAGCGGGCGAGGAGCCGCTCCCAGTCGAGCTTTTCGGCCATGGCGCGCAGCAGGTGGGCGACGTCGGCGCCGTCGTAGCGCTCGCGCTCCATGACGAAGGCCTTCGACCAGATCATCTCCTCGGCGGGGCAGAGCCGGACCGGCACCCCCATCACCTCGCTGGGGACGGCGTGCTCGAACCAGAGGTCGTCGACGCGCGCGATGCCGTTGCCGGCCGAAAAGATCAGATCGATGAAGTCGTCGCCGCAGTACGCCTTCCCCAGCCAGTGCGGGGAGTGGACCCCGACCGCGTAGCCGGCGCGGCGCAGTGCCCCGAGCGCGCGCGGCAGGTCCTCCTCGCGGAGGAAGACGTCGAAGTCCTTGGTGTGGCGGACGATGCCGGTGTAGGAGCCGAAGGCGTAGGCGCCGCCGACGAGGAACGGCACCCCCGCCTTCTCGAGGGTCTCGAGGGCGCGCCGGTAGCAGTCCCGGGTCTCCGGCGACAGCTCGGTGTCTGGAGCACTGGCGGGTGCAGTGGCGGGTGCTGTGGCGGGCTCGGTCACGGCTCCAGAGGCAGCAAGAGACGTACCATCAGAGGTTTCCGCGGGCCGCCCCGCGCCCTTCTGGCACATGCCTTGCCTCCTTTCGGGGACATGGCCACGACCGCCGCGGTGGGCAACGGAGTGGTGCGGATCGCCGCGACCGCCGACCTCCACTTCGCCAAGCACCCGCCGCCGCCCCCCGTCATCCAGGAGCTGCTGGCGCAGGTCGGCCAGCACGCCGACGTGCTGCTGGTCTGCGGCGACCTCACCGACCGCGGCCTCCCCGAGGAGGCGCACCTCCTCGCCCGCGCCGTCACCGGCACGGTCAAGGTGCCGGTCGTCGCCGTGCTCGGCAACCACGACTTCGAGTCGGGCTGCCCGGACGAGGTCAAGAACATCCTCGCTGACGCCGGGATCGTCATCCTCGACGGCGACGCGCAGGTGGTCGAGGGGATCGGCTTCGCCGGCGTCAAGGGCTTCGCCGGCGGCTTCGGCAAGCGCGCGCTCGGCCCCTGGGGCGAGAAGATCGTCAAGGACTTCGTGCGCGAGGCGGTGGACGAGGCGCTGAAGCTCGAGTCGGCGCTGGCGCGGCTGCGGCGGGTGCCGCGCGTGGCGGTGCTCCACTACTCGCCGATCGAGGAGACGGTCGAGGGGGAGCCGTGCGAGATCTACCCCTTCTTGGGGTGCAGCCGGCTGGAGGAGCCGCTCTCGCGCTACCCGGTGGCGGCGGTCTTCCACGGCCACGCCCACCGCGGCCGGCCGGAGGGGAAGACGGCGGCGGGGACGCCGGTCTACAACGTGGCGATGGGGGTCCTGCAGAGCACCTACCCCGACCGCCTCCCCTTCCGCGTCATCGAAGTGCCGCGCGAGGCGCCGTAGCGCCCGGCCCACGTGCCGGGCGTTTTGTGCCGGGCGTTCGCTCGCCGTTGTACACTCGCGGTCGCCGCACCGCGGCGAGCGTCCCTCTCGGGCTTACCGATGCAGACCAGCGAAGGCTTCGTGTTCGTGCGGCCGGGGCTCCAGCTCTACTTCCGCGCCGTCGGCCTGCCGCTCGACGACACGCCGGAGGTGGTCGTCGTCCCCAACGCCAGCTGGCTCGCCGAGCTTCTCCAACCGCTCGCCGAAGGGCGCACCCTCCTCTTCTACGACCCGCGCAGCCGCGGCCGCTCGAGCGTCGTCTCCGATCGCCGCCAGCTCTCGCTCGAGGAGGACGTGCGCGACCTCGAGGCCGTGCGCCGCTTCTTCGGCCTCCGCCGCCTCTCGCTCCTCGGCTCCTCCTACCACGCCGCGATCGCCGCGCTCTACGCGCTGGAGGAGCCGCAGCGGGTCGAGCGGCTGCTGCTGGTCTGCCCGATCACGCCGCGGCGGCCGGGGGAGTGGCTGCAGGAGCTGCCGGGGCCGGAGGTGCTGGTCTATCCGCCGGGGGTGCCGTCGATCGAAGAGCTGCGCCGCGCCGGGCTCGACGAGACCGACCCGGTCGCCTACTGCCACGCCTGGTTCACCGATTTCCTGCTGCCAGCGCAGATGATGGACCCGGCCGCGGTCGGCCGCTTCCCGGTCGCCGACGTCTGCGCCTTCCCCAACGAGTGGCCGGCCCACGCCATGCCGGTCTACTTCGAGCACATCCTGCCGCGGATGAAGGACTGGGACTTCCGCCCGCGCCTGCCGCAGCTCGCTCCGCCCTTACTGGTGATCCAGGGCACCGAGGACCTGGTCCCCGTCCAGGCCTCCCGCGAGTGGGCCGCCCACGCCCGCGACGCCCGCTTCCTGACCATCGAGGAGTGCGGCCACCACCCCTACCTCGAGCGCCCCGAAGAGTTCTTCACCGCCGCCGGCGCCTTCCTAGCCGGCGAGTGGCCGCGCGGCGCCGAGCAGGTCCGCCGCGCGGCATAACGGAGAAGGCGATGCAGGCGGCAACCTTCTGGAGAACCGTGACCATGGACCACGCCGACCTGCTCGAGCGGACGTTGGAGATCCTCGCGGAGGCCGGCGCCCGCTACTGCGTGATCGGCGGTCAGGCGGTCAACGCCTATGCCGAACCGGTCGTGAGCCTCGACCTCGACCTCGCGCTGGCCCCCGGCGAGCTCGAGCGTGTCGGAAGTCTGTTCGAGGCGCCGATCCGGGTGGAGCGCTTCGAGCACTCGGTGAACCTGTCGGCGCCGGGCTCGGACTTGCGGATTCAACTGCAGGTCGATCCCCGCTACCAGGAGTTCCCCGAACGGGCCGAGCTGCGCGACGTCCTCGGCCATCGGCTGCCCGTCGCCCAACTGGAAGACGTCCTGCGCGGCAAGGTCTGGGCCGCAGGCGACCCCACCCGGCGCGCCAGCAAGCGCCAGAAAGACTTAGCCGACATCGCCCGTCTCCTCGAGGAGTACCCCGAGTTGCGCGAGCTGGTGCCGCAGTCTCTCCTCGAGCGGCTGATCGAGTAGCCGCCACCGGACGTCCCCTCCGCCCCTCCTACTTCACGTATCCCGTAGGATACGATGTGGCGGTGATCGAGGTTCGCCAGACCGACGTGTATGCGGGCTGGTTTGGCGGCTTGCGGGATCCACTGGCGCGGGCACGCATCAACGCCCGTATCCGCCGGCTGTCGCTGGGCAACCCTGGCGATGTCAGGCCGGTGGGGGAGGGTGTCTCGGAACTACGGATCGACTGCGGCCCCGGCTACCGGGTGTACTTCGTGCAGCGCGGGCAGACGCTGGCGATCTTGCTCGCCGGCGGAGACAAGCGTACCCAGGACCGGGACATTGCAGCGGCGCTGAAACTGGCGCGAGAATTGTAGGAGACGACATGGCCAAGACTCGAACCCGCCCATGGGACGCGGCCGAATACCTGGAAACCGACGAGGACATGGCCGCTTATCTCGAAGCCGCCCTCCAGGAGGGCGACGCCGCGCTGGTAGCGGCCGCCTTGGGAGACATCGCCCGCGCCAAAGGGATCACCCAGATCGCCCGCGAAACGGGCCTCGGCCGCGAAAGCCTCTACAAAGCGCTGTCGGCGGAAGGCAACCCGGAGTTCGCGACGGTTCTCAAAGTTGTACGGGCGCTAGGCCTGCGGCTACACGCCGCCACCGCACAATAGCGAGCCTATTTCTTCCCGTCTTTCCCCCCGAACGCCGGCGCCTGTTTTTCCCAGAAGAACTGCCCGCGCTTCTTCGGGTGGTTGCCGATCTGGTTCATGGTCTCGGCGTCGTAGAGGCGGCCGTTGACCATGACCTGCGAGACGCTGCGCGAGTTGCGGATGTCTTCCAGGGGGTTCTGGTCGAGGACCGCCAGGTCGGCGAGCTTGCCTGGCTCGAGGGAGCCGATGTCCTTGTCCATGCCGATGTACCAGGCGCCGGTGATCGTGGCGGCGCGGAGGGCCTCCAGCGGCGTCATGCCCCCCTGGCCGAGCATCCAGATCTCCCAGTGCGCCGCCAGGCCTTCGCGCTGGCCGTGGGCGCCGATGTTGACCTTGACGCCGAGCTTGCCGAGCTCTGCCGCCACCCGCGAGTTGTTGAAGTGCCCCCACTCCTCGGGCGGCGCGGTCCGCCGCCGGCGCGAGCGCTCGTCGAGGATCTCGCGCGGCACGAACTTCTGGAGCCGCGGGTCTTCCCAGACGTTGGTCGTCGCGTACCAGTACTCCTCGCCCCACAGCCCGCCGTAGCCGACGACCAGGGTCGGCGTGTAGCCGACCTGGGTCCGCGGCCAGAGCTGTTTGACGTCGTCGTAGACCGCCGGCACCGGGATCGAGTGCTCGATGCCGGTGTGGCCGTCGACGATCATGTTCATGTTGTGCTGGAAGAGCGACCCGCCCTCCGGCACCACCAGCATCTCCAGCTCGCGTGCCGCGGTGATCACCTGCTGCCGCTGGTCGCGCCGCGGCTGGTTGTAGCTTTTGACGCTGAAGGCGCCGGCCGCCTTCATCCGCCGCAGGTGGCCGCGCGCGTCCTCGAGCTTCTCGATGACCGCGGTGAAGGCGGTGGTGGCGCCGTAGAGGATGGTGCCGGTCGAGTAGATGCGCGGCGCGGTGATGAGGCCGGCCTTCGCCATCTCGGAGGCGGCGAAGGTCGAGCCGGTGTCGTTCGACGGGTCGTGGACGGTGGTGACGCCGAAGGTGAGCGAGGCGTGGTTGCCCCAGTTCTCCTCGGGGACGATGTCGTCGGTGGCGAAGGTGCCGTGCCAGTGGACGTCGACGAGGCCGGGGATGATCGTCTTGCCGGCGGCGTCCACGACGTGGGCGCCGGCCGGCACCGCCACCTGGCCGCGCGGCCCCACCGCCTTGATGCGGTTGCGCTCGACGACGATCGTGCCGTCCTCGATCACCTCGTCGCCGCGCATGGTGACGATGCGCGCGCCGGTGAAGGCGACCGTGCCGGTCGGCACGTCGTAGGGGACATCGAAGCCGAGGTCCACGCCCTCGGCGGCCGGCTCGGGGAGCTTCTCGGGCGAGCCCTCGAGGAAAGTGAAGGCGTCGGTCAGCGCGCGGGTGAAGAGCTGCGGCCCGAGCGACCAGTGGAGCTTCTTCGAGTCGCCCGACCAGTGGAGGTAGGAGCCGGCGTCGCGGCTCACCTGCTTGACCGGGAGGGCGGCGGTCTTGGGGCCGATCTCGACCGTCTGGCCGGTGGGGACGAAGGGCGCGACGTAGACCTGGAAGCGCTCGCTCCAGGCCACCCAGCGGCCGTCCGGCGACACCCGGTACTCGCTCGCGTGCTCGCTCGTGAGGTGGGTGCGGTCGTCCTTGCCGTCGAGCCCCACCGAGGCGAGGAGCCGCTTGTTCTCCTCGCCGAAGCGGAGGAGGTAGACGCGGTCGCTCTCGGCGCCGAAGTGCGGGCGCACGCCGTCCTCGGTGATCCGCTCCGGCTTGCCGCCGCCGGCCGCCACCTTGTAGATGCCGGTCTCGCGCGACCAGGCCGGGGTGCGCAGGTAGCCGCCGGCGATCTTGGCGTAGACGACCTGCTTGCCGTCCGGCGTGAAGGCGGGGTCGGCATAGTGCCCGGGCTCGTCGACGATCGTCCGCCCGTCGCCGCCCACCGTCGGCACGACGCGCACCCGTCCCAGCTCGTCGTCGTCCCAGGTCGTGTAGACGATCGAGCGGCCGTCGCGCGAGAAGGCGGGGAAGTACTCGAAGTGGTCGTCCTGGCGGGTGAGGCGGCGCGGCTTGCCGTCCGGCAGGTCGCGCACCCACAGGCGCCCCAGGGTCTGGAAGACCGCGCGGTCGCCCTTGGGTGAGACCTCCACCCAGCGCAGCATCTTGGTCTCGAACTCGGGCGGCGCCACCTCCTGCGGGAAGCGCACCGCCGGCGTCACCTGCTTGGTCGCGCGGACGTGGAAGGGGATCTCGGTGCAAACCTTGCTCGCCACGTCCAGGCGGTAGATCTCCCCCTCGGCCCAGAAGACGATCGACTTCGAGTCCGGTGTCCAGGAGATGCCCGGGTAGACGCCGTGGATCGCCCAGGTCTCCTGCATGTCGCGCTCGAGCTTGTCGTAGACCGGCCACTCCTCGCCCGAGGCGATGTCGTGCAGGTGCAGCACGCTCTTCCCGCGGATGCGACGGATGAAGGCGAGGAGCTTGCCGTCCGGCGAGGGCGTCGGGCGGACGGCACCTCCCGCGCCGGTGACGAAGGGCTCGGTCTTGCCGGTCTTCCGGTCGAGGCGCTGGATGACGTAGATCTGGGTGTTGGGGTCCTTGTTGTACTCGAAGACCTCGCCGGGGGTCGCGTCGTCGCTGTAGTAGAGGTAGCGGCCGTCGGGGGAGAAGGCGGGCTCGCCGCTGTCCTTCTGCTGCGTGCGCCGCTTGGTGAGCTGCAGGCCCTCGCCGCCGCTGCGGTGGTAGAGCCACATCTCGCCGGCGCCGGCCGAGCGCTGCGAGGTGAAGTGCTTGCGCGCCACGATGTACTCGCCGTCGGGCGACCAGTCGGGGCTGTTGAGGAGGCGGAAGGTCTCCTTGCTGACCTGCTGCGGGTTCTTGCCGTCGCGGTCGGAGATCCAGACGTTGTCGCCGCCCCCCTGGTCGCTGGTGAAGGCGAGCTTCTTGCCGTCGGGGCTGTAGCGCGGCTGCTCCTGCCAGGCGATGTCGTTGGTCAGGGCGCGCGCCTCGCCGCCGCCGATCGGCACCGCGTAGAGGTCGCCGAGGAGGTCGAAGACGATCTCCTTGCCGTCGGGGGAGATGTCGAGGCTCATCCAGGTCCCCGTGGTGACGTCGATCGTCACCTCTTCCCTCGGGCCCGGCGGGTTGTTGACGTCCCACTTCTCCTCCTCCTTCTCGGCCTCCTCGCCCGGTTTCTTCTCGCCCGCGATCGGCTGCTTCTCGACCGGCTCGAACGGCTGCTCCCCTTCGACCGGCGGGCGCTCGCCCGGCTGCGGCGGCCGCTCGCCCTCCTCGATCGGCGGCTTCTCGCCCTCCTCGGGCGGCGGCGGAGGCGGGTCCTGGGTGAGCGCCGCCACCGGCGCGAGCAGAAGGAGAGTGAGCAGGAAGGGATGCAGTCGTCGCATGGGGCTCCTCGGGCGCGCGGGGGGATGTGGGGCGTGCGCGCGCCCGCGGAGCATATCCGGTGACCGGAGCCCGGCGCGAAAAGCCTTCGCGCCTCAGGGCGCCGCTTCGGCCACGGCGGTGAGCAGGACGACGAGCGCCTTGTCGCTCGCGCCGTCGACGCGCGAGGTGCCGACGACGATGGTCTCGCCGATCTCCAGGCCAAACGAGGTCTCGATGAGCTGGCGGGGCGGGCGGGCGAGGGCCGGCAATGTCCCCTCCTCGCGCATGCGGAAGAACTCGACGAAGAGCCGCTTCTCCTTGCGGTCGCCGACGCGCTTGAAGCGCAGGTCGACGGCGTAGGAGGCGCCGCCGTCGCCGACCAGGCGTGCCTGCACGCCGCCGGTGGTGGGGAGCCACGCGGTATCGAGCAGGCGGTAGCTTTTGTAGGGGAGGAAGCCGCGCAGGTCTTCGAGCGCCTTGCTCGCTCCCAGCGGCAGGTCGGAGGGGGCGGCGACCGCCCCGGCCGTCGAGCCCTCGAGCAGGTGGAGCTGGAAGACCTGAGTGCGCGGCGCGGCGTCCTCCCGCGCCAGCGCCTGGACGATCCGCTCGTGGGTGGCGGAGTCGGCCAGCACCTCGAGGACCTTCACTCCCTCGCCGGTCATGGTGCTGACGACTTTGCAGCGCTCCTTCTGGGGGCACAGCTCCCACGCCAGGAGCTCCGCGGCGTGGAGGTCGAGGTAGGAGATGAGGTAGCGGTTCTGATAGGGCGGCGAGCCGTCCCCGCCCTGCGCGGCCGTGGCGGGCGCGGCCAGGCCGGCGAGGAGCAGGAGGGCGGCGAGAGGGGTGCGGAGATGGGGCACGGTCGTTCTCCTCTAGGACTCGGATTCTTCGGCGAGCATCCAGATGACCCGGGTGCCGCCGGGGGTGGCGAACTCGATGTGCAACGGGCGCGGCTCGGGGGCCGCGCCGGCCAGGACGGGCTGGGTGGGAAGGATCGGCGGCTCCGCCGATGGCGGCAGGGGCGGCTCGGGCCGCGGTGCCGGCACCCGCGCTTCGACGCGGGCGCGCCGCTCCGGGCGGGCGGCCGCGGGAGGCTCCGGTGCGGCGGGCTCGACCGAGACTCGCGGCGGCGGCGCCGACGCGACGATCGCGGGCGGGGCGGGGGATGGCGTCGCGACGCGCGGCGGTGCCGGCGAGAGGACGATCGCGGCGGCGATGCCGGCGGCGGCCGCGGTGAGCGCCGCGGCGGGAAGCCAGGCGCGCCGCGGGGCATCCTCGGCGGCGTTCAGCATCGCCCGCCGCAGCGCCCGGACCTCCGCGGGCGCCAAGCCGTCGCCTGCCGCCGGGTCGCCGTCGCGGAGCGCCGTGCGCAGGTGCGCGTCGTGATCGTCGTGGAATTCGTTCTTCATGACTTTTCTCCTTCACCCAGCAGGACCGCGAGCTGCTTGCGCGCCGCCGCCAGGTGCCAGCGCACCGTTACCTGTGCGATGCCCAGGAGCCGCGCCACCTCCGCCACCGGCACCTCCTCGAGCTCGTGCAGCACCACCACCGCCCGGCGGCGGGCGGGGAGGGCGGCCAGGGCGCGGCGCACCGTGGCGCGCGCCACCGCGGCGCCCGCGGGGTCGGGCGTTCCCTCCGGCGGCTCCACCTCGTGGCGCCGGCGCCGGCGGACGGCGAGGCGGCGGTGGCGGTCGCGGCAGAGGTTTACGAGCGTCCGCACCAGCCAGGCCTCGCCGCCGCTCTCCGGCGCCGGCACCGTGCCCGGCCGCCGCGCGGCGCGTACGAAGGTCTCCTGCACCAGGTCGAGCGCCTCCTCGCGCTCGCCGGCGAGGCGCCGCGCCAGCCGGAAGAGGCGCTCGTGGTGCAGGTCGAAGAGGGCCGCCAGCCGGTCGCGGGCGGTGTCTTCGAGCGGTCGGTCCAAGGTCGCGCAGAGCGGCTGGGTCACACCGCTCTAAACGCGCCGGAAGGGAAAAGCGTTGGGAGGAGGTGTTCGTTGCCTACTGCGGCGGTGCCGCCAGGGCCTCGCGCGCCGCGGTGAGGAGGGCGCGCGCGGAGAGGGGTCCGCCGACGGCGCCGCGCATCCAGGCGTCGGGGGTGAGCCGGCCCTGCCGGGTCACGCGCTCGAACTCGGCGCCGAAGTCCGCACCGTGCAGCTTCTCGGCGACCTGGAAGGCGATGAGATGCCCGAGCGGGTAGTCGGGCAGGTAGAGGCCGTAGATGATCATGTGCGAGTAGATCGCCAGGACCTCGGAGTCGCGCACCCCGAAGTGCGGCGCGTACCAGCGGTTCCAGACCTCGCGCGCGATCCCGAGCACGGCCTCGCGCAGCTCGGCCGGCGTCGCCTCCTGGTGCGCGTACATCCAGTTCCAGACCCGCATGTCGACGATCGCCACGCCGCCGATCTCGTAGGCGTTCCAGAGGAGAGCGAGGGCTTGCGCCCGCCGCGCCGCGTCGTCCTGGGAGCCGAGCCCCAGCAGCTCCAGGTCGCGGTGCTGGAAGACGAACGCCATCGCCTCGGTGAAGGCGTTGTTGGGGACGCCCGTGAGCCACCAGTGGTCGATGGCGTTGAGCGAGAAGACCTGTTCGACGTTGTGCCCCAGCTCGTGGATGGCGATGTTGTAGCCCTTGTAGTCCATCCCCCCCTGGGCCACGCGGGTGCGCAGGTGGGCCTTGTCCTCGCGCCGCGCGGCGCCCATCGCGTGGCCGGCGCCGCGCGCCGGGTCGACGACGATGCGCTCGGCCAGCCATGCCGCCTTCTCCGGCGTGAACCCCAGGGCGCGCAGCACCTCGGGGAGCTTGGCCTGGAAGGCCTCGACCGTCGGGTAGCGCTCGCGCACCACCGCGTCCAGCTCGGCCTCGCTGTAGCGGCCGCGCGGCCGGAAACCGGTGTACCAGATGTCGAAGGGCTCGAGCGGGCGCCCGAGGCGCCGCTTGATCAGCGCCGCCAGGTCGCGTACCTCCGGCGACTCGAGGATGGAGACGAGGAGGGCCTCGACCTCTTTCTCCGGGATCTCGCGCCCGCGCTCGAAGCTGCGCTCGACGAAGGTCGGCGTCGCCGGGCTGTAGGGGTCCTGCTTGGTGGCGGCGCGGAAGACCTCGAGCAGGCGCTCGTAGCGGGTGTCCGGCTCACGCTCGCGCGCCAGCCGCTCCGGGTCGACCGCCTCGGCCGGGTCGAGCGGCCGGACGGTGTTGGCGAAGGGCTCCCAGAGGCGGTCGGCGTTGTCGATCACCGTCCGCGGGATCTCCTGGCGCACGATCCGCTTCATGACCTCGAGGATCATCCGCTGCTTGGCGAGCGCGGCGGGAGAGGGGTCGGCGTAGAGCGACTGCAGCTCGTCGCGCAGCCCCCAGTGGCTGATCAGCCGCAGACCTTCCTGGAAGAGGCGCTCCCCCTCGGGAGTGACCAGGCGGTCGAGGCGGATGTTGTAGTCGGCGATGTACTGGTCGGCGCGCGTCGTGGCCGCCGTCCACTCCTGGAGGACGGCCGCGGGCAGGCGCTCGGAGAAGCGGTCCATCATGCGCGACCGCGCCCAGGCCGCGCGGTCCCACGAGGGCCCCTGCGCCAGCCGCTCCTCGAGGGTGTGGACCGGGAAGTTGAGCAGGGCGAGGAAGGCGACCTTCGTGCGGTAGAGGTCCTCGTCGACGTGCGCGCTCAAGTCGACGTTCGACAGCAGCTCGTCCACCCGCCGCACCGGACCGGTGTCGAGGTCGAGCGGGGTCATGATCTCCCGCCGCACCTCGTGCAGGTGCCCGAGCGTCTGCTCCATCACCCGCTCGAGGCGGGCGGCGGTGACGTCGAGCTCCGCCGGGTCGGCCAGGAAGCTGGCCTCGACGAAGGCCAGGAACTCCTCGGGCGTGCCGTCCTCGGCCCACCAACGCTGCGCCACCTGCTCGACGCCGCGGCGGATGCGTGCCGCCTGCGCCTCGCCATGCTTCGCGGTCAAGCGGGCGACGGCCTGCTCGACCGCCGTGGCCGGCAGCGCCGGTTGGGCGTGGAGGGGGACGAGAGAGGCGAAGGTCAGCACGGCGGCGAGAGCGGCGGTCCGGCGCATGCGGCGTATGTTATGCCGACGGCCGCATGGCGCTCGTCACCAGCGGCTCGTCGATGAGCAGGCGGTGGCCGCCGCCGTTGGCCTTGACTTCCTGGCGGGAGAAGGGGTCGAACTCGAAGGGCTTGATGATCCGGCCGTAGACCGACTTGAGGGCGCGCGCACCGATCCGGCTGTGGCGCGAGGCCTCCTCGGCGATCTTCTGCACCGCCTGGTCGGTGACCTCGAGCTCGATGCCGTACTTGCGGAAGAAGTTCTGGGAAGAGCGAAAGACGCCGTCCTCGAGGTCGCGGAAGATGCGTGCCAGGGTGCCGGCGGTGAGGTCCTCGAGGATGATCGCGTTGTCGAAGCGCGACATGAACTGCGGCTGCATGCCGTAGGCGAAGAGGTCCTCCTGCTTGAAGTGCTCGCGCAGGGTGAAGTACTCGCGGATCTGGATCTTGCCGTTCTCGTAGACGGTCGTCGTCGGCAGCTTGATGCCGCTTTTGGGCGAGACGACGCGCTGGAAGACCTGGTCGTAGAGGGTCTCGAAGGCGCCGGCGCAGAGGAAGAGCATGCGGCCGGTGTCGACCGTCAGGCGCGCCGTCTCGGGGAGCTTGTCGCGCACGACGGTGATCGGCCAGAGCACGCTCTCGCCCTCGATCAGGGTGAGCAGGGCCTGCTGGATGTTGATGCCGGTGACGTAGGGCTTGCCGCCGATCTGCCCCGAGACCTTGTCGATCTCGTCGAGGCAGACGGTGGCCCGCTCCATGGCGCGGGCGATCTCCTCCGGGGTGGCGTCCTCCCCCAGGATCTGCCGCGCCCGCTCCTCGACCCGGGTCAGGAGGCGCCCGACGTCCACCATCCCCTCCTCGTTGGCGATCGTCGAGGCGTTCATGATCACCAGCACCCGGTAGTCGCGCAGCTCCTCGTGCTGCCGGTACAGCTCCTCGATGGCCCGCATGATCGTCGTCTTGCCGGTGCCGGAGTTGCCGATCAGCAGGAGGTTGCCGTACTTCTCCCCCTGGAGGTGCTTGAAGATCGCCACCGAAACGAAGCGCAGGATCTCCTCCTGGCCGATGACGCGCTGCTGCAGGCTGCCGTAGATGTCGGTCGGTTGCATGGCGGGTTGCATGGCGGTTTCCCCACGCCCAAACGGCTCCGGACGGCGGGGCATTCCTCGGGTGGCAGGGGATTCTAGCGGTTGGGGCGGGGGTCGGACACCACCGCGAGGTACTCGCGGATGGCGTCTTCGATGTTCTCCAGCGCCTCGGACTCGGTCGTGCCTTGCGACCAGCAGCCCGGCAGGCCGGGCACCGAGACGCTGTACCCCTCTTCGCTCTTACGCAGGGCGACCTTGTGTCTGACCGTCATGAGCCCGATTCCTCCTCCCACTCGACGCGTTCCAGAACACCTCGCGCGGCCCTGCGGCTGAAAACGTCCGGCTCGCTGCCGACTTCGGCGAGAGCATTCACGACGCCGCGGCCGACCTGCCGCGGGACCGAGACCGCGGTCTCCATGCCGGTAGTCTAATCACCTTTCGACTGCCCACTGATGGCCCTGCTCGCGCGCCCCGGTCTTGGGGCCGTATGGCACTATCGGAATGCGGGCGTCCCGCGCCGCTTCCGGTCGGGCTCCGACCCGCCGGAGGGTGAATCCCATGAAAGGTTTGCGAAAAGCGGCCTTCGGGCTGGCGGTGGTGGCGTGTGTCTTGACGGCGGTGCCGGCCGCGGAGGCCGGGGTGATGGATACGCCGCTGGTGGCCGTGAGCCACGGCGGCCGGATCGCCGGCTGGTTCGCACGGCTGGCGGGGTGGTTCGGCTTGGGAGGGATCGGGGGCGGGCCGCTGCCGACCGGGGATCACGGGTCGTGCATCGATCCGAGCGGAGCGCCCTGCAAGCCCTGATGCAGAGTTATACCCGCTCGGCCGGCGCCGGCCGGCCGGTCGAGCGGCGCCGCGTCTACGTCTTTCCGTTAGAATGCGGGTTCTGTGAGCGACAGCGAGCACGAGGTCCCTGCGGAGGTCGCCGCAAGGTTCGCGAGCGGGAAGGCCTCCGGTGAGGAGGGCCAGCGCCTCGTCCGCCATCTTCTGGCGGGCTGCACGAGCTGCAAGGAGACCCTGCGCGGCTTCCTGGCGCCCGAGACCTCCTACGCGGAAACCTTCTCCAGAACTCAGGCAGCGGTAGACCGCCAGCTCGCGCGGAGGACCGCCGAGCGCCTGCTCACCGAGATCGACGCGCTGCCGTTCGCGCAGCGGGAGCTTGTGATCCGGAACTCCGGCCGCTTTGCCGCCTGCGCAGTTGCGGACCTGCTCGCGGAGCGGAGCCTCGCGGCATGCCACAGCGACCCGGAGCGAATGTGGCAAGACGCCCGGCTCGCCGTCGCGGCGGCGCAAGCAGCGGCCTCCACCAAGGCGGGCAGCGTCCCCGCGCCGCACGATGCTCAGGCCCGCGCCTGGGCGGCCCTCGCCAACGCACACCGGCTCCGGAGCGAGTTGCCGGAAGCCGAGCGCGCCTTCGCCACGGCCTTCGCTCATCAAGAGGCGGGGAGCGGGGACCCGGAGGTGCGCGGCTGGATCTGTGAGCACTTCTTCTCTCTTCGCCTATTCCACCGCGAGTTCGAGGCAGCGACAGCTCTCGCGGCCGAGGCAGCGAGCTGCTACCGGTCCGCCGGCAATCCCCGCGGCGAGAGTGCCGCCGCGGTGAAGCTAGGGATCGCGCACATCTACGCCGGCAATCCCGAGTCCGCGTTCGAGCCATTGCAGGCCGGCCTCGACCTTGCGCAGCAGTGCGATGCCGACGACCTTGCGCGCGCCGCCACGAACAACCTCGTGCGCTGCTTCATCGACCTCGGGCGCCCGATCGCGGCCTACCTTCTGTTCATGCGTGGGCAAGCCGCCTTCGAAGTCTGTGAAGACACGATCCACCTTCTGAAGTGGCAGTGGCAAGGGGCCATGATCGAACGCGACCTCGGTCTCCTCCCGGCGGCGGCCGCCCGGCTGCTGGAGGTGCGCGAAGGCTTCCTCGAGCGCGACCTGCGAGTCGAAGTGGCCGACGTCTCGCTCGACTTGGCCGAGGTTTACCTGCGACTGGGCGACCGCGCCGGCGTTCTGCGCACGATCGGCGAAACGATCCCGATTTACCAGGCGCTGGGCGCCACCCGGGAGCTGCTCGGCGCCCTGCTCGAACTGGGTCAGATGGGCCGCCAGGGAGAGCACGCGCTGGCGGTGCTGCACGACCTCGCCGGCCGCCTCCGCCGGTCCTACCGCCCCGAAGCCGGCTAGAGCGTCGGCCCCCTCCGCTCGTATTCGGCGACGAACGCCGCGACTTCCTCGTCGGTGAGGATGCCCTTCTCCTTGAGCTTGCGGGCGATGAACCAGACCGCGCCCCTCTCGACGCGGAAGAGGCTCGGCAGAAACTGCGGGTGGAGGTGCTGGCTGGCGACCTGGGCCGGCGTCAGCAGCCCGTAGAACTCGGCGAAGAACTCCGGGGGCGCGACCCCCAAAGCCTTGAGAACCCCGTAGACGTGCTTGGCCTTGAGTTCGACCCTGCCGCTCAGGATGTGGCGCAGGGTGTCCTTCCCCATCCCTAGCCGGCGCTCGACCTCGCTGTAGCCCAGCCCCGACTCGCGAATCTTCCGCTGGAGGGCCTCGGCCAGCCTCTTGCCCTCCGGCTGCGGCTCCCAGCTCGGGTCCATGGGGGAAGTGTACACCACCGCTCCGGGTGCCCCTTACCGTTTCTCTAGACACAACGGGTTGACAGAGCACAATACCTCGGTGAAAGTACCCGGCGTGCGGGCCGCGGGGACACAAAGTTGGGGCCATTCCCCACAAGCTTTGCTCGATGGCCCCGCCCACCGGCCTCTCGCCAAGAAATGGCCCACCTGAGTCACTTCGACGCCCTGTTCGTCCTCGCCCCGGTCCCGCGGGCCGAGCGGCGGCAGCTCGCCCACGCTCTCGTCTGCGACGCCTGCCGCGCCGTCCTCCGCGAAGTCCTCGCCGCCCAGACGCCCGCCGCCTCCCCCGAACATCCCTCCCGCCGCTCTCGCCCTCTCGACTACAGCGCGATGTGGACCGCCCTCGAGAAGAAGCTCGCGGCGGAGGTCCCGGGGATCTTCCGCGAGCGCGAAGCCGCGCAGCGCGAGCTGGACAAGCTGCTGCGCCTGCGGCGAGACCAGCGCGCCGCCGTCGCGCGCCCCTCGGCCTCGCTCGCCATCCTCCTCCTCGACAAGAGCGCCGAAGTGACTGCCGCGGATCCGCGCGAAGGCGAGCACCTGGCACGGCTGGTCATCACGATGGTGGGAAAGCTCGACGTCGCGCGCGTGCCGGTGACGCTACTGGCCGAGCTGACCAGCCAGGCCTGGGCCCTGGTCGGCAACGCGCGGCGCCACCGGCGCGATCTGACCGGCGCCGATTGGGCGTTCCAGCAGGCCCAGGCCCGCCTCGATCTGGCGACCGACCTCGCCGTCAACGCCACCTTCTGCCGCCTGCTCTCCGAGCTGCGCGGCGAACAAGGCCGCACCGAAGAAGCCCTCGCCCTCGGCGAACGGGCGCGCGTCCTCTTCACCCAAGTCCACAAGCTCGCCGACTCGACTTCGGGCCCGGGCATCCCGCCCGGTCCCGGTTCACAGGAGACCTGACATGGCCAAGCCCCAGAAACCGCCCCCCACCCCCGTCACCGAGCATCTGAAGGCGGAGCGCATCCAGGAGCTGCTCCGCGCGATGCCGGAATGGCGCATCAGCGGCGTCCAGATCGCCGGCGGCGCCGTCACCCTCACCCTCACCACCGCCAAGACCGCCCGCGCCCTGGCTCCGGAGGAGCTGGAGCTCGCGGCGGCCCTGGAGAAGGTGGCGTAACCCCCGCCGGAAGCCCCGAAATGTCCTCCCGGGACCTCGGAACCTCCTGCGCGCTCTTCGGAACCTGTTGCGCGGCGCCGGGAATTGATTGCGCGACGCCGGGAACTAGTTGCGCGCGCCGCGGAACCTGTTCCGAGCCGCTCGGAAAGGGTTCCCGGCGCTCCGCAACCCATTCCCCGGCCCGCGCAACCCATTCCCACGCTCCGGGAATGGGTTCCGAAGCCGCCGCAAGGAGTTCCGCGCCTCCCGCAGGCCATTTCGCGCCGCTCGGCGGGCGTCGCGGAGCGTCGCACCCTCAATCCCCAACGAACGAAAGGAGAACCCGTCGTGCCTGACACCCTAGGAGAACGACTCAAGTCTTGGCGGCTCCTCGCGGAGGGGCTCAAGTCCCGCCTCGGCGAGGTCGAGTTCCTCACCACCGACCACACCGAGCTCGCGGCCCTGGTCCAGCAGATCGATGCGCTGCTCCTGCAGTCCGACGTCCACGAAGGCCGGCTCCGCGAGGCGGTCCGCCAACGGGCGATCGCCGAAGAACGCACCGCCGAGCTCTACGGCCGGATGGTGTTCCGCCTCAAGGGAACCTACGGCAAGCGCGCCAACGTCCTGCACGAGCTCGGGCTCAAGCCCGACGCCTTGTCCGGGCGGCCGCCGAAGAAGGACGAGACCCAACCGCCGGTCCCCGGCACCACACCCACTCCAACCCCCGCTCCGGCCCCGGCATCGGCTGAGGAGGAGCCGACCGCCGGCTGACCGAGCGGGCCCAGCACAACGGCCGCCGGCGGAGATCTGACCTCCGCCGGCGGCGCACCGCTCTCTCACAACGGCGCGTCGAACGAATGGAGGTTCTCGAATGCCCGCCCCGAAGCGACCCACCCCGCAAGGCCCCGCCGAGCCGCCCGTCAGCGCCGGCGAGGCATTCCGCGAGACCTTCGCGGCCCTCTTCCCCCACACCTCGCTGCAGCACAACCTGGGCCTCCTCCTGGCGGAGCTGGCCGAGTTCGCCGCGACCCTGCCGGCCTTGGAGCCGCCCGGCGAGGTGACGCAGATAGAAACCGCGCTGCGCGCCGCCGCCGCCGACCTCCGGTACCTCGAGCGCTTCCTCTCGGGGCTCGGCCGCAAGGCCTCCGACCGCAAGCTCACCCAGAGCGACCGCCAGCTCGCCCGCGGTGCGGGACGGTACGTGGTCCGGGTAGGCGCCATCGCTCAGGCGATCGAAGAGACCGTGGACGCGGCGCAGGCGACCCGCCGCGCGGAGGCCGGGTGATGGCCCGCGCCCGCGCCCACGTCGCCCTCCAAGCCCGCCTCGCCGCGTGCCTCAGCGGCGAGGTCGTCTCCGACCCGCGCACCGAGCCCTACTACCGCCGCATCCTCGGCCTCGACGGCGGCCCCTGGCGCGAGACCGCCAACTACCAGGCCATGCTCGTGGCGAGCTGGGCCTGGCGCGTCTACCTCCTCGAGGCCGCCGACCTGAAGGCCTTCATGGCGGTGTTCGAGGAGTACCTGCACGCCATGGCCCACGCCGACAAGCTCTACGCCCTCGAGCGCAAGCAGGGCATGTTCCGCGGCGAGTGCCTCTGCCCGGACCCCCACGCCGGCATGCACCTCGAAGCACACGTCGCGCTGCTCCGCTTGGCGGTCGAGTCCGGCCGCTCGAAGCTGCGCGAGCAGACCCTCGACTGGCTCGGCCGCGCGCTCCGGCTCTACCACGCCGTCTCCTCGCCGGACGGCGAGCCCTGGCTGCCGGGCCTGCGCACCCGCACCCAGGTCCCCCGCAATCAGGCGGCCGCGGCGCTCCTCCGCGCGGTCCTCGGCCTGCCGCACCGGCGCTCGGACGGCCGCATCGTCAGCGCCGAGGAGCTGGCGACTCCCGGCACCAGCCGCGACCCCGACTACTACGGCGCGCTCCGCTGGCTCGCCTCCATCCGCCTCGACATCGCCGCCGTGCGCGCCGAGCTGCGCGAGCGGGCGACCTCCGGCCCCTTCCCGCCGAAGCTCCTGCTGCCCCTACGCGTCGTGCGCTTCGACGACGGCCTCGTCGCCAGCCTCCGGCGCCCGTCCGCAACGCCGCGCAACGGCTGGATGAGCCCGTGCGATTGGGTCCTCGTCCGTTGGAACGAGCCCGGCGGGCATGAGGCCGCCGTCGGCCGCAACTGGCTGACCCCGGCGCCGGAGGTGCCGGGCGAGGCGCTGACGATCGGCGAGGGCTAGGAGAGGCTCCCGATGGACCGCACGATCAACTCCGCTCTCCGCCTCCACAAGATGCTCCTCGCCCTGCGCGACGCGAGCCGCGAGGGGCGCCCGATCCGCCAAGTCCTCGCCGAGGTCTTCGAGCTCCAGCCGGACGACGACCTCGCCCTCCGCCGCCGCCTCCTCGCCGTCGACGACCTCTTCGTCCAGTCCGAGGCCGCGATCCGCTCGATCCCGGGCGTCGACCTCCAGCGCTACCTCCGCCACTTCCCCGCGGCGCGCAAGGCCCTCCTCGGCGCCCGCCTCGACCAGGACTCCCGCCGCTACGCTCCCTTCCAGGAGGCCCTCGGCGAGGCCGTCTGTAAGTCCGTCGAGTTCTGCGGCGCCCGCATCGCCGAGGAGTTCCCCGAGACCTCGCTGGCGACCGACGACCTCGCCGAGGTCGAGGCCCGCCTCAACGCTCTCTTCGCCTTCACCGCCAGCGCCGAGCTCGACCCCGCGCTCCGCCAGGTCAGCCTCGAAATCCTCCAGGCCCTCCGCGCCGCCCTGACCGACTACCGCATCCACGGCGCCGCCGGGCTCAAGGAGGCCGTCGAGCAGGCGGTGGGCAAGCTCACCGTCCACTACCTCCGCGCGAGAAAGCAGGGCACCCATCTCGACCTCGACCAGCTCGAGCGGCTGCTCGACCTGATCTTCAAGTTCGAGGCCCTGCTCGCCAAGGCGGTCGTCTACATACCGGCCCTGACCGAGTACCTGCCGAAGCTCCTCGGAGCGTGAGCGATGGCCGACCTTCGCTGGCTCACGCGCATCGGGGACTACGAAGTCGTCCGCCGCGAGATCCCGCGCCCGGGCGGCAAGCCGTACTACCTCAACGGCAGCACCCTGATCGGCGTCCTCCACACGACCGAGGGCGACACCGTGGAGGCGGCGTGGCGCACCCTCCGCCAGCAGAACGCCGCCCCCCACTTCATCGCCGGCGAGCACACGATCGTCCAGTGCCGGCCCCTCAACGTGCAGGCGTCCACCCTTCGGCCCGGCAGGAACAACACTGCGAACGTCCACGCGCAGGTGCAGGTCGAGATGGTGGCGAGGAGCAAGCAGAAGCTGTGGCTCCCGAAGGCGGCAACGCTGGACCCGACCGTCGCCATCCTTGCCTTCTGCGAAAAGGCGCTTGGGATTCCGCTACGAGTCCCGAACGACTGGCCGGACGACTGCTCGGACATGCCGCTGCCGTGGGCGGCCAACAACCGGCGGCGGAAGCAGGCGCAGCGGGGCCTGTGGCCCAAGGAGAAGGGCTGGTGGATGCACCTGGAGGTGCCGTATCAGGGGCCGACCTGGCACTGGGACTGCGGGGCGGTGCGGAGGAGCAGGATGCTGGCGATGGCGAAACTCTGACTTAGCCTCGGGAGCACGGCAAGCATGGAAGCGATGAAAGAAATCGCGAGCAGTCGGAGCTCCGGCTACGCACAGCGCCTTTCGAGCGATTACGGAGTTTGAAGCGCCAAGAGAAGACGTGCCTAGAGTGCATCGCTCTTCTTCTTTTCGAGCCGTGCTCTAATCTGGTTCATGTTCACCCGAGCCAACGTTACACTGTACTCGTATCCCGTCAAGCGACGGGCAGCCTGCCGCAGAGAGATCTTAGAGAAAAAGGGCAAGAAAAAAGGCCCTTCTGATCTATAGATGATGGCAAATGTGACCTGGCGTCCCGGAACGCGCTTGCCGCCAAGTCGGCAAGCCCTCCAGTGCTGTCGCGGCACTACGCCTCGAAGGGCGTCGCGAAAACTTTGGTCGATTCGTAGCAACTCACCAGAAACAAAGCCCTGGGCGAAAAGGTGGCTAAGGTCACGAGAGCCCGAATACCGCTTCACATGTACAATCTCGCCGTCAAGCCCCAGGAGGTCGCAAAATTCAATGCGGCTTCGCCCTCCACCATAAACGACCGTTCGCTGGTCAAGTAGCGCATAATGGCCCTTACTCGTAGCGGCGACGTGTTCGTTGTACTGCTCCTCGGAATCATGGTCATAGATTGGTAAGTCAGCCTTGCGCCTCGGGAAGTTTTTGAACCATTCCTCGACTTCATCGACGAATTCGGGGAAAACCTTATACCACTGACCGGTAGTCAACAGATAATAATCCTTGCCGATCTGGACTTCTGCGTAAATACAGTTGAATGCCGGCCAGTCGCGCAGAATGTTCCCGTCTTCACCAAAGCAATATATCCTCTTGCGCTTTAGTGCTTCTCGCGAAAGTGGACCCTTCATGTTTCGGAGCAGGGTTCTCCAGTGAATGTCCGTAAAGACGTGGGCGCTGTCAGAGTCGCTATATCCGAAGTAGCGCACATCGGCCCAATCCAAGACCTGTGGGGGAGCCAGCCATGTGTTGTTGAAGTCCTTTGCGAGAATGGCATTGAAGAGCGCCGCATCCAGGTCAGCGAGAAGATCCGGCTCCCGAACCGCACGAATATTTTCGACCCACGGGAACTTTGAAAGATAGGTATCCTCCTGGTACATCTGTAGCAAACCAGCCAGCAGCTCCGGCACAGCATCTAGTGCGGTCTGGCTGCTGACCGCAAGCGCGTCCATTCCGCTTAGACGTTCTCCCAAAGCTTCATTGGAGGGAGTGCCAGTTACAGCACGTAGAAGGTCTCGTTCGACATCGAGGCCGAACTCACTTGTGTCGGTCCCCTGATTGGCCTGCAGGCGAGAGTGGCTAGCGATCGCATCAAACGTTTCCTTATCGATGCTCCGTAGGCTTCCCTCCTCCACTGCGTTGAGCGTCGTGCGTAGACCAAACTCGTCGACGATCCTGTCGGATAGGAGCAAATAGCGTCCCTGGCCAAAGGTGAGAGCAAACCAGATCCCGCGTATGCGTATGAGAAGAACTGCCGCCACGGTGCTCACGCTGCCTAAATCATTTGCAGAGATGTGATCACGGAAGAAGCCTGCCCATCGTGGCGGCTGGGCGTGAGTCTTCCGGACAAAGAGCCAAGCGGGTGTCGCATCCCTCAGGACTAGGGAGAAAGGGGTGCTCATTCCACCCAACCGCTCCGGCCGTATGAAATCCGCCGGTTCTGTAACCTCGCCCTTGAGGAGGATGATAGTGAGACTTCGACTCTTTGCCATCAATCACTCCTCAAGCGGCACCCGGTGGCTACTAATGAAATCCTCGAGAGACATGGGTGTGAGGTGTTGAGGCGCCCTGTTGGAAGACGTGCATCCGCGGTGCCCTAGCCCTGCGCATGACAGCTCTTAGAAGGGACCAGGGACCCTCGGCGGCAAAATGCCTGTATGGCAGGTTGCTGCGGCCAGGGCCGGCGCTCCGTTCGGCGTTCCGCGGCTCTGCAGTCTCAGTTACATGGCAGGCCGGCCAGGGTGTCAGCCGTTGTTGGCGTGAGACGTCCCGTCGGGTTGTTATAGGTTTTTATGCTCCCGGTTTGAGTGTCGCGGATGCGCACCGTCCATCCTTGGTCGGTCAGCCCGCTGATGAAGACCCAGAATCTGCCGTTAATCCCACAAGCGTTGAGGATCTTCAACCCCATCTCGAAGTTCGTCGCACTAAAGAACCAGAAAAAGGCCGAGTCATTGTTCTCGGCCCGCTGACCCCCAAAAGCCATGACCTGGGCCGCTCCGCTCGTTGCTGTCGTCTGCCAATCGACTCTTACCTCGAACCGACTGTTGGCCAAGCAGGCGGTATTGGCACCCGGAACACATGGGCCGTTCCCCGTGGTCGGATTGAGCCACTGGGCAATGCTGGGGAAAGTAGAGGAGAAGCGGCCGTCGATTGTGTAATCCTGGGCCCCAAACAGACAAGGTTCGGTGGGGTCTAACGCACACGCGCCGTAAAGTTGGCCCACAACAAATCCGCCGGCGAGAATAACAGGAGCACCAGAGCTTCCTGGAAAGGTAGCCCCTAGGTCGGGAGCTGAATAGATAAACTTTGTCAGGTCATTCAGAGGCCGACCATCTTGGTCGGGCCCGCAGGTGCCCGCTGGCGTATTGGTGGCTCTCGTCCTCGAGTAGCCCTGCGAATACGGAAAGGAATTTGGAGCCGGGTGAGATAAACGGTTAAGAAACGTGTTTTGCCCCACGGCCGATGGGTTTGCGTTCCAACCAAGTAATGCGCGCGCTCCAGGTATTGAGTTGAGTCGCACAAATGTGAAGTCAGTTTGCGAGCTTGTTGCGAGGAGTGTGCTGCCACTGGATCGCGGCAGAGAGCCAAGACCCGGGAATGGGCCCCCACAGGTTGAGGTAACGTAGTCCCAGAATGCTTCAAGGCTTGATGCCGAAGCCTGGGAGCTGAAGCAATGATTTGCGGTGAGGAGATAGGGTATGAACCCTGAATCGTCGGTGTCGTTCAGCAGAGCACCGGTGCACACAAAGCTAGACCCGCTCTTGAGATACTGCAACTGGGCCACAGCGGAACGATAGAAGTCGATAACATCTAGAGTGGCTGTGGTGATGCAGCGACCGTCAATGAGGCAGGATTGCACGTGGCTGGGCAGTGGCAGGGCCGGATTCTGGTCTTCAAGCGCGAATATCTCGGCGACCTGAGTCACACGGAACAACGCATGCGCTGTGAACTGCTCTTTCTCTGGGAGCTGCACAATCAATGTAGCTACTGGCCCGCTCACGCTCGGTGTCCAGAGCTCCCCTCCGGGTCCCAAAAGATTCAGACCGAACGGCCCGACAGTCTCTCCACTCCCACCGGAAACCCATAGCTGGCTGCCGACCGGCAGTCGTACTTCTTCGAGGTGAATGCGTATTCGGTGCGCGCCTGCAACCTCGACACGTCCGGCCCAGACGATTTTGTTCTCGCTAGTCCCCCGGCGATTCGACGTTGTTTGGAACTCTGATACGTTCAGACGCTTCCCAAGCGGCAATGGGCGAACGAACCCGTTGCGTGGGGGCACATTGCCGGCCCTATTCCATGCCAACATGGCTTCCAATTCATCGGCCGCACCCTCGGTAGCAGAACGCAGAATAGCAATGGGCCGCACTTCGCTAGGCATAAAAACCGGCACCGGAATCTGGTTCTGTGAGACAAGTGAAGCGGGGATCAGCGCCGGGCCAACAGCCTCTTGAGCCTCTAGGCCAGCACTTGCATGGATGAGGAGCAGGAGGGCAACAAGACTGCGCATAGCACTTCTCCTTCTAAAGGAGTTTTGGTTGCATCCTACCGCGGCACGCTAGTGACCCCGAACCCGTACGCTGGAAGGAAGTCCACCCACGACCGGGGGTTGCAGACCTGATATCCGGGCTGCTCCGGATCTGGCACAGTGGCCAGTTTGCCTAGTAACCGCACTCGCTGATTAGGCCGGAACGCTCGGCATGTAGCTGCTAAGTTACCCGGGCAGATGGCAGCAGCAGGCATCGCATAAGGCAGGATGCCCTTAATGGAGAGCTCGACGAACGTCGCACGAACACCGCAAACAAACCCAAGATCGGCAACACCGACCACCTTGCCAACCAGCTCACCGGCGCTCTTATCTTTGCTTGGAACAGCCGGCGCGGTGATGACGGCGGCTCCTACAGCCCTGGCAGTGGCGCTGCTTGTCCGTGGCTGGCCTAGTGCCGCCACGGGAACGAGTAGCAGGAGCGTTAAACCTAGGCCGAGAAAGCGCATCTCGAGGCCCTCCTTGGTTGATTATGATGCTCGCAGTCTCTCACACGGTGGGCGCAACTGCCAGCTGGCAGCCACCTCGAGCTGCTTGAAGAGACCGGCCCCTGGTTCTACGGTGGCAGGATTCGCCCCCCTCAAATCACAGAGGGGCGGCCGAGCATTTGCCGGGGATCCGTCGGTCGTAGCTTCGCCGCGCGGCCAAAAGTCAACCGCTGGCTGTACACCGACAGGCCTTTCGCGCTCACATAGCTCGAATCGTAAGCCGGCCCGCCCGAATCTCGATCTCGTAGTGTTGGCCGAGGTCGAAGCCGGCGTGCTGCAGCCAGCCCGAGGTGGGGAGGTCGGGTACCAAGCGGCGATAGCCGCGGCTGCGGCAGGGCAAGGACTAAGGCGCCCGCCGCGCTTCGCCCCAGGAGTCGGGTTCGATTACCCCGACGACCGGGTCCATGATCGACTCGACGTCACTGTAGCTGAAGGTTCGCACGAGGGCGAAGGCCTTGACCACTGAATCAGGGTAGGCATTCTGAAGCAGCGTCGCGCAAGCGAGGAGGGTCGTGCCTTTTGTCACGAAATCGTCCACGACCGTGATCGCCTGCGGTGGATCGACGATCTGCGAGTCGACGTGCAGTGAGTTGAAGTGATCACCAAGAGTGGGCCGCTCGCCAGAGACAGCAAAGGCCGCCTTGGGAATCCGTGAGTGACGCACGAGGATCGGTGCCACCGCGGCGCCGAGGCTCACCTGATGCAGCTCCTGAGCGATTCGGCGAGGCACCCACAGGATCGACGCCGCGTATCGGCTAGGCGGCAGCGGCGTATGACCAGGCGCCGGCACGAGGAGCGCCTGAGGATTGAGGAGCTCACGGAGGGTTGGAGCATTCTCCAGCTCCTCTGCCAGCCTTGCGGCGGCGTAGCGCAGCATCGGCAGTCCCGGGGTCCAGCTTTCTCGGTCGTGCTTGATGCGATCGCGCAGGGTTCGCGAGGTGCGGGAGAGTTCTGACTGGCCGTGTGACGAGTACGCGAGGAACGACCCGAACGTGAGTTTAGAAAGCGGGTAGGGAGGCAACCTCGGCGAGCTCCTCCTGTGGAAGCTGCTCGAGCAGGCGCTCTGTGTCGCTCAGGACCTCGGCGCCATAGTCCACCATCATCCGAGGCCACAGAAGATCGCGGCGTTCAACGGTGGACTTCAGGATCAACAATTGTCTTCCCAGACGGATCGCCTCCCAGCCCTGCGACAGCGAACCGCTTGTCTCGCCGGCCTCGACGATGACAGTTGCATCGCTGAGCAGCGCCATGACTCGGTTCCGCCTGGGAAAGTTGCCTCGCCGAACGGGCGATCCGAGCGGGAACTGCGATACCGCGAGGTGTTCCCGCATGATGAGCGCCTGGAGCTCTCGGTTCCGCTTGGGGTAGACGTCATCGAGCGGTGTGCCGAGGACCGCCACCGTCTTGCCGCCAGCCACGATCGCGCCCTCGTGCGCGGCCGTATCAATCCCCTCCGCCAACCCACTGACGACGACAGCCCCTCGCATCGCCAGCTCGCGTGCCAGGCGCGTTGCCCTTCGCAGCCCCTCCTCGGAGGCACGCCGCGCGCCCACGATCGAGACTCGCGGCCGCCGCCGCAGCAGCTGGAGGTCCCCCTCGACGTAGAGTTGCTCCGGCGCGTTGAGCCGCTCGACTTCGTTGAGGGAGCCTAGGAGCTCTTCGGGGGTGTAGGCGTTAAAGGATGCCGCCGCTTTCGTCATCCTGTCGCCTCCGGGATTGTTCGGGGCAGCTTGGCCCGCCACAAGGCGCATCTTAGACCAGCCGGCGGCGACCGCGGAGACATGTCCGGGCATCCGTCGGACGACGAGCTGCAGCAAGAGCTGCACTCGCTCGCAGGTCAGGTCGTAGCATCCCCGCGGCTGCGGTCCGCGGTCAGCTGCTGGCTTCCCATTACACAGCTCGAATCGTAAGCCGCCCCGCCCGGACCTCGATCTCGTAGTGCTGCCCGCGGTCGAAGCCGGCGCGCTGGAGCCAGCGGCCTGAGATGCGGAGGTCCGGGACCAGGTTGCGATAGCCGCGCATGCGGCAGCAGATGGTGCCGAAGCGGTGGCCTTTCGCTCGGGCGGCCGCGGCGCGGGCGAGCTTGCGCTCGCGCCACTCGTCGGGCTGGGGGAGCTGGTCGGGTTGGGGGGCGGAAACCCCGCCGGTGGACGCTCGCTCCCGGGCCCGGGGCGCCCGTCCTACGGCGTGGGCGTGGTCGTCGGGCAGGAGCAGCCCTTTTTCTGGCTTCCCCCCGGTCTGCAGTCCAGCGACACCGGCGTGTAGAGCGACGGCACGAGCCCCAGGGCGCACTGATAGCCGCAGGTGTGCTGCGAGGAGACCTGTTCGACGTAGCTGGTGCCGGCGAAGAGGGCGCCGGGGAGGGCCGGCGCGTTGGGGCGGATCTGCGTGTAGCCCTTGTCCTTGACGAGATCTCTGGCGACGTCGATGGCGTCGCGGATGACCCTCTCGGGCTCGATCGTCGGCGCGTAGAGACCGGCGATGGTGCCCATCGTCGCGTGGTTCCAGGCCAGGGGCACGACGTCGTACGGGTTGTGCAGCCGGGTGGTGGAGGAGCCGATCCGCGAGTCGGAGTAGGCGGCGAAGGCGGCGTTGCCGGCGGTCGGGCCGGCCAGCGAGACGACCGCGATGGTCGACTGGCCGGAGGCGTCCCAGTCGCGCCGGGTGTCGGCCAGCCAGAGGGCGAGCGTCGGCGCCAGCGCGCCGCCCAGGCTGTGGCCGGTGACGTGGATCTGGAGCGCGCCGTTGGCCTGCGAGTACGTCTTGAGGAACTGGGTCAGCGTCTTGTTCGGCACCGGCCCGCTCGCCGGGACCATCGTCTGCAGGACGCGGAGCCCGTTCTCGGTCGCCTGCGAGATCTTCGCGCCGCTCGGCGCGTCGCCGTACCGCCAGGCGACCTGGTGGTCCACGTCGAGGTCCTCGAGCAGCCAATCGAGGATCGCCTCGGCGTTGGTGCCGCGCGTGGCGATCGCCAGGTGCGCCGGGTCGGCGGCGTCGCGGACGACGTACAGCATGTTGTCGTCGTAGTGGGCGATGTCGAACTTGTAGGCCGCCGGTCCCCACGTCAGGATCCACTTGCCGTTGGTCAGAGGCTCCGCCTTGAGCTGGGCCTCGAGGCAGGGATAGAGCTCGCCTTCCACTTTGTCGTCCGAGCCCGTGAGCTCCTCGCCGAGGTAGGCGACGAAGGCGAGGACGGCCATCTGCTGCTGGATGGCCGTGCTGGCCGGCTGGCCGCCGGCCGGCGCGGCGCCCTCCGGCGCCGTCTGGGGCGGCAGCCCGCAGCCGAAAACGGCGCATAGGGCGAGGCAGGCGAGGAGCGCACAAAGCGTCCGTGGTCTCATCGAAATTCCCTCCGCGTGGGGCTGCAATCACTCTACACTCTCGCCGGTGAGAGCCGTCCGCACCCCCCTCGACCTCGAGCGCGAGCTGAACCCCGATCAGATTGCGGCCGTCACCCACGGCGAGGGGCCGCAGCTCGTCCTGGCCGGGGCGGGCTCGGGGAAGACCCGGGTCATCACCTACCGCATCGCCTGGCTGGCGCAGGAGCGGGGGATCGACCCCGGGCACCTGGTCGCCGTCACCTTCACCAACAAGGCGGCGGGCGAGATGCGCGAGCGGGTCGAGCGCCTGCTCGGCATCTACCCGCTTCCCGCCATCGTCGGCACCTTTCACCGCTACTCGCTGATCCTCCTCCGCCGCTACGGCGAGCGGGTGGGGCTGAAGCGCGACTTCGCCATCCTCGACACCGCCGACCAGTTCGGCCTGGTCAAGCAGGCGCTGGCCGCCGAGGGGCTTTCCGAGAAGGCGTTTTCGCCGCGCGCCGTGCTGGCCGAGATCAGCTCGGCCAAGAACCGCCTCCTCGAGCCCGCCGCCTACGAGGCGCAGGCGCAGCACTTCTTCCAGAAGAAGGCGGCGCTGCTCTACCGCCGCTACCAGGGGCTCCTGCAGCAGGCCTCGGGGGTCGATTTCGACGACCTCCTGGCGCTCGCGGTCAAGCTCCTGGCGACCGACGAGGAGCTGCGCGCCCGCATCCGCCGACGCACCGAGTACCTGCTGGTCGACGAGTACCAGGACACCAACCATGCCCAGCTCCGCCTGATCCAGGAGCTGGCGGGGCGCGACGGCAACTTGACCGCGGTCGGCGACGAGGACCAGGGGATCTACCGCTGGCGCGGCGCCGAGCTGGCCAACATCCTGGAGTTCGAGAAGGGCTTCCCCGGCGCCGTGGTGCGGAAGCTGGAGCGGAACTACCGCTCGACCCAGAACATCCTCGACATCTCAGGGGCGCTCGTGGCGCACAACGTCCACCGCCGCGGCAAGCGCCTGTGGACCGACACCGGCGCCGGCGCGCCGATCCAGCTCTTCAAGGCGCTCGACGAGGGGGACGAGGCGCGCTGGATCGTCGACACGATCCAGACGCTGCGCCGCGACCACAAGCTCGCCGACATCGCGGTCCTGGTCCGCACCAACGCGCAGACCCGCGCCATCGAGGACGAGCTGCTGGCGCGCGAGGTGCCGTACGTGCTGGTCGGCGGCACCCGCTTCTACGACCGCGCCGAGATCAAGGACCTGGTCGCCTACCTGCGCGTCCTGCGCAACCCGCGCGACAGCTTCTCGCTCTCGCGCATCCTGAACCAGCCGCCGCGCGGCATCGGCAAGGCGACGCAGGAGCTGCTCCAGACCCAGGTCGCGCAGCTCGGCCAGCCGCTCTGGGACGTTCTCCTCCTCGACCAGCTCGGCAACCTCCCCGGCAAGAGCGCGGCGGCGCTGCGCAAGTTCCGCGACCTGATCCTCGACCTCCAGCGCGACGCCCAGGAGCTGCCGCTGCCGGCGCTCCTCGACCGCCTGCTCGCCGCCACCGGCTACCCCGACCTCTTCGACAAGAACGACCCCGAGGAGCTGGCGCGGCTCGAGAACCTGCGCGAGTTCCTCTCCGCGGCGCAGGACTTCACCGAAGCCAACAGCACCAACGCCGCCGACGAGGACCTGCTGACCGGCTTCCTCGACCACGTCTCGCTGGTCACCGACCTCGACACCTGGCAGAGCGAGCGCGGCGTGTCGCTGATGACGCTGCACAGCGCCAAGGGCCTGGAGTTCCGGTCGGTGGTGGTCTCGGGGCTGGAGGACGGCCTGCTACCGCACTTCAACGCCCAGGGGGCGCGCGAGGACGTCGAGGAGGAGCGGCGTCTCCTCTACGTCGGGATGACGCGGGCGCGCGAGCGGCTGTACCTGTCGTGCTGCCGGCGGCGGCGGATCGCCGGGCGCTACCAGGACCAGGAGGAGTCGCCGTTCCTGGCCGAGCTGCCCGAGCACCTGCGCGAGGTGACGTCGAGCCCGTCGCTCGCCTGGGAGCCGCCGCGCGGCGAGCGGGCGGAGGCGGTGTACTCGTTCTTCGGGCGGAGCGGCGGCGGGACCGGCGCGCGGGCGGGCGCCGGGGAGGGCTCGGGCTACACCCTGCCGCCGGCCGCGCCGACTCTCTTCGCGCCGCGCGCCGAGCGGCCGGCGCCGCAGCGCCGCGCCGACCCCGTCGACCCGGTCATGGCCCCCCGCCGCACCGCCCGCCGCGGCAGCCGCGTCCGCCACCCCACCCTCGGCCAAGGCGTCGTCCTCGAGATCGACGGCGACGGCGACGACACCAAGCTCACCGTCTTCTTCGAGAAAGCCGGCAAGCGCCGCCTGATCGCGCGCTACGCGAACCTGGAGCTGCTGTAGGCGGTCCACCTTTTGCAGCTCGTGATTCGAAGTGAAGCGCGAAGAGCTGGCCCACGGCGGCGGCGAGACTGAGCGGCTCCCTCTCGTCGCCTACCGGGTCTCCGACCTGCCGCTGCGCCTCGTGCCGGCGCCGGCGACGCGCGACTGGATGGACGCCAGCTCGCGGCGGTTCGCTTACCGCTGCCTGCCGCTGGTGGTGGCGAATCAGGCCGGGTGGCTCGTCGTCCAGGACGTCGCGGTGCGCGCCTGCTGGAACGGGGGCGCGCGCTGCGAGGATCTCGTCGTCGAGCAGGACCCGCCCGCGCCGCCGCCGGTCGCGGTGAGCCACTTCGGCTGCGGCGTCCTCACCTGGCACGTCCCGTTCCTCTTCCGCACGCCGCCCGGCTACAACCTGCTGGTGCGCGGGCCGGCCAACCTGCCGGTCGACGGGGCGTTCCCGCTCGACGGGATCGTCGAGGCCGACTGGGCGGTGGCGAGCTTCACCATGAACTGGCTGCTGACGCGGCCCGGCGCCTGGGTCGACTTCCCCAAGGGGCAGCCGATCGCGATGATCGCGCCGCAGGCGCGGTACGAGGTCGAGCGCTTCGACCCGGAGGTCCGCCCGCTGGCGAGCGCGCCGGAGCTGGCTCGCGCGCACAAGGCGTGGAGCGAGGACCGCCGACGCTTCAACCAGGACCTCGCCCACCCGGGCTCGGCGGCCCACCGCGCCGGCTGGCAGCGGCACTACTTCCGGGGCGCCTCGCCGGCCGGGTTCGTCGCGGCCGAGCACCAGGTGAAGCTCGACGTCCGCCCGTTCGTCGAGTCGGACGGCGAAGGCGACGAGTAGGACGGGCCGTCAGCCGGCGGGCTCGCGCAGCCGGCCGTAGAGGTAGTTGTCGACCCGGCGGCCGCGCAGCTTGAAGTAGCCGAGCAGCGGCCTCTCGCGGCGGAAGTCGTTCTTCTCGAGCACCCGCTGCGAGCCGACGTTCTCGACCGCGCAGCGCGCCTCGATCCGCTCGAGCGTGGTGTTGGCGAAGAGGTCCTCGAGGAGGATGGCGCAGCGCCTCGCTCATCAGCCCGCGGCGCTGGAAGGGGGTCGAGAGGGCGTAGCCGACCTCGGCCAGGCCGTGCTCCCAGTTGCTCACCACCAGGGTGATCCACCCCGCCGGCTGGCCGTCGCGACCGGACGATCCACTGGAACTTCTCGCCGCGGCCGCGGTAGAGGTCGGCGATGCGCTGGCTGGCGACGTCGGCGCGGAGCTGCGACACCGGCAGGTCGTTGAGCGGCTGGTGGCGGCGCACCGAGGGCTCGGAGCGCCAGAGGCGGAGGAGCTCGGCGTCGCGCGGGGCGGCCGGCCGCAGGGTGATCTCCAGGTCCGCACGGCGCTCGGCGATCGCCATGGCCGGTAGTTTAGCCCGCGGCTCACCGGCCAGCGGATCGCGGCGCGGTCGGCTTGGCGACAACCTGCCCCCCGGCAAGTCGCCAGGGCGCGCAGGACGCCGGCCAGTCGGGCGAGCGTCTCCGGCGGCACGGCGGCGGCGAGGTTGCGCAGCTCGTAGGGGTCCGTGCGCGAGGTCGTAGAGCTCGCCGCTCGCCCGAGCGGTGCTCGACGTACTTGAGGCGGTGGGTGCGCAGGCCGGCGAAGCCCTGCGGCGGCCCCGAGGCGCGCTTGAACGAGCGTCCCGTCCGCGTCCGCGACGGCCGCCGCCGCCGGCGCCGCCTCCGGCTCCACCGCCGGCAGCTCCAGCAGGCCGACGCGGCGGAAAGCCGCGGGCGGCGAGACGTCGGAGCGCGAGGAGCGGGACGAGCGAGCGCCCGTCGGCCGGGCGCGCCAGCCGCGCGCCCGCGAGCTGGGCGAGGGTCGGCGCCAGGTCCACGCCGAGGGCGAGGTGGGCGAGGCGCCGGCCGCGCGGCACCCCGGGGCCGGTGACGAGGAGCGGCAGGCGCACGTCCTCTTCATAGGGGCTCGCCTTCCCGGCCCGCAGCCGGTGGTGCCCGAGGTGGAAGCCGTTGTCGGAGGTGAGGAAGACGTAGGTCCGTCCGGCCAGGTCGAGCCGGGCGAGGGTGTCGAGCAGCCGCCGCACCAGGTCGTCGACCGCCGGCAGCGTCTGCAGGCGCCCGCGGTAGATCCCGTCGTAGGCCTCGATCTCGGACCGGGAGAGCCGCGGCAGCGCCCGCAGGTACGCCGGCTTGTCGGAGACGTCGCGCTCGTCGAACGAGGGGACGCGGGGGAGGCGGGCGTTCGGGAAGGTGTCGCGGTGGCGGGGCGCGGGGACGGTGGGCCGGTGCGGCGCGAGCGGCGCCAGCAGCAGGAAGAACGGGCGGTCGTCGCGCTCGGCGGCGCGCACGAACTCGAGCGCCCGCTCGGCCAGGACGTCCGTCGAGTAGTCCTTCGGCGTGTGCCCGCGGTACACCGTGCGCCCGTTGTCGTTGAGGAGGTCGCCGAAGTAGGTGAAGAGCCGGAGCGGGCTCAGCCAGTCGTCCCAGCCGGGCGGGACGTAGTCGTCGCCGGCGTCGCCCGGGTAGCCGATGAAGTACTTCCCGAGAAGCGCCGTGCGGTAGCCGGCCTCCTGCAGGGCGACCGGCAGGGCGTCGGCCTCGAGGTTGGAGGCGAAGACGCGCGGGAAGCCGCCGAGCGGCGGCGCGGCGGTCATGACGCCGTGGTCGTGGGCGAACTGCCCGAGCAGCATCGTGGCGCGCGACGGACAGCAGATCGGCGTCGAGGCGAAGTAGTGGGTGAAGCTCGTCCCTTCGGCCGCCAGGCGGCGCGCCGAGGCCATCGCGCCGAGGCTCCCCATCGCCACGTCGAGGTCGTCGAGCACCAGGAGCACGAGGTTCGGCGGCCCCGGCCGCTCGCTGCACTGCGCGGCGCCCGCGATCGGCAGGACGAACGCGAGCACCGCGACGACGTAACGAGGCCGCACCATCGCGCAGGTCTACGCACGCCGTGCGGCGAGCGCTTGGCGCAGACGCTCGGCGCCGCGCGACTCGTAAACCTGTGGCGGAGCCGTCGCTCGGCGCTACGGCAGGCCGCCGCTGCGCGCCAGGCGCAGCCGCGCGCCGGCGCCGCGCAGCTTGGGGAGGACCGAGAGGACGAAGATGTAGAGATAGCCCTGCGCGAAGAGCAGGAGGAAGGGCACCGAGATCCACATCGCGTGGGTGACGGCGTAGGCGGCGCAGGCGAGGAAGTAGGCGGCGAGCGCGCCTTCGACGGCGATCAGCGGGTCGGTGCCGGCGCGGTAGCGCTTGCCGGCCCAGTCCTCGCCGCGGCGCTCGATGCGGTACTTCGGGGTGCGGTGGAAGATGCCGCCGCGGCGAAGCAGCCCCGAGAGGACGGCGCGGGCGTTGTTGACCGAGAGGCCGATCCCGAGGCCCATGAGCGCCGGCAGGTAGCGCGCCTCCCGCCGCCAGGCGCCGGGGCCGCGGGCGATCACCTGGCTCGACAGGTAGAAGGCCACGACCGACACCGACGCGGCGAGGAAGAGCGGCGCGTCGACGAAGAGCATCACCTCGAGGCCGCTCGACCGGCGCAGCAGCATCGCCGGGAAGATGAGCAGCGCGAGGAGCACCATCAGGAGATAGCTGAAGTTGTTCGTCAGGTGGACGAAGGCCTCGACCTTGACCTTGCAGCGGCAGCGTCGCGCCGCAGGATCGCGCGCCCGAGGAGCTTGCGGGCGGTCTGGATCGAGCCCTTGGCCCAGCGGTGCTGCTGGCTCTTGAAGCCGTTCATGTCGACCGGCAGCTCGGCCGGCGACGCCGAGCGTCCGGCAGGTAGACGAAGCGCCAGCCGCGCGAGCTGCGCGCGGTAGGAGAGGTCGAGGTCCTCGGTCAGCGTGTCGTGCTGCCAGCCGCCGGCGTCGTCGATCGCCGTCGCGCCGCCAGACGCCGGCCGTGCCGTTGAAGTTGAAGAAGCGGCCGCGTCCGGTTGCGCGCCGTGTGCTCGATCGACGAAGTGGCCGTCGAGCAGCATCGCCTGCGACGCGCGTGAGCAGCGAGTAGTCGCGGTTCGAGGTGCTCCCAGCGCGCCTGCACCATGCCGAGCCCGGGTCGGTGAAGTAGCGGCACCGAGCCGCTGCAGGAAGTCGCGGCGGCGGCACGAAGTCGGCGTCGAAGACGGCGACGAGCTCGCCCCGCGCGCGCGCGAGCCCGGCGGCGAGCGCGCCGGCCTTGAAGCCGTGCGCGGTCGGTGCGGCGGACGTGCTGGACGTCGACGCCCGCGCGCGCGCAGCTCGCGCGACGACCCGCGCGACGATCTCGGCGGTCTCGTCGGTCGAGTCGTCGAGCACCTGGATCTCGAGGCGGTCGCGCGGGTAGTCGAGCGCGCAGACGGCGTCGATCAGCCGCTGGGCGCACGTACAGCTCGTTGTAGATCGGGAGCTGCACCGTGACGACGGGCCAGTCCTCCGGGTCCGGAGGTCGGACGGCCTTGCGCCGCCGGGTGCGGACGTACAGCCCGACGAGCAGCAGCCGGTGGACGCCGTAGAAGGCGAGCACCCCGAGGACGAGGTAGTACAGTGCCAGCAAGGCCGCCGACGACGGCAGGGTCATCCTCCAGCTCTCCGGAGGGCGGCTCTGCGCCGGGCCTGCGGCCGCTCGTCCACGCGCTGCCGCTCCTCGCGGTGGCGCTCGGCCTGCTCGCTCTCGATCCGCTCTCCGACCATCTGCCCTCCGCCCTGGCGCTGTTGGCGCTGGGCTGTCTCGCCTTGTGGAGTGCCGCCGGCCGCCTGGAGGTGGACTCCGGCTCGGTGCGCGCAGCCGTCCTCGCCGGGGCGCTGCTGCTACGGCTCCCCCTGCTCCCGCTCGCTCCGACGCTGTCCGACGACGTGCTGCGCTACCTGTGGGACGGGAGGGTGGCCGCGGCCGGCCGCAATCCCTACGCGCTCCCCCCGGCGGCCGCCGAGCTCGCCCCTCTGCGCGACGAGCTCTGGCGCGCTCTCCCGCATCGCCAGGTGCCGACGGTCTATCCGCCGCTCGCCGTCGCGGCATTCAGTATAGCCGCTAGGACCCCGTGGCCCCTGCCGCTGTGGAAGGCGCTGGCGGTGGCCGGCGACCTCGCCGCCTGCGCCCTGCTGCTGGCGTTGGCGCGGCGGCTGGGGGTGCCGGCGGGACGCACGGTCTGGTACGCCTGGAACCCGCTGGTGGCGCTGGAGACCGCGGGGATGGGGCACGTCGACGCGCTCGGCGTGGCGGCGTGCCTGGGCGCCGTGCTGCTCCTTACGAGGCGGCGCTCGCCCGTTGCCGCGGCCGCCTGCGCCGCCGCCGGCGCCCTGACCAAGCTGGTGCCGCTCGTCGCGCTGCCGCTCTGGGGGCGGGCGTACCCGGCCGGCGCGTCGCGCCGGCGGTTCTGGGGGACGGCGCTCGCGCTCCTCGTCCTGGCCTGCGGGCCCGTCGTGGCGGCGACCGGCGGCGTGCCGCCGGGCCTCCTCGTCTACGGCCGGACGTGGGAGTTCGACGGGCCGCTCTTCGAGCCGCTCTGGCGCCTGCTCGACGCGGTCGACGCGGCGCCGCGCACGAAGGCGCTGCTCGAATGGATCGAGCGGCGGAGCGAGCGCTGGTACCTCTTCGAGCGGGTCTACCCCTACGTCTACCCCGCAGCTCATGGCCAAGGCGATCCTCGGGGTGGGGCTCCTCGCCGCGATCGCCGCCTCCCGGCGCGAGCGCGACCTCGTCGCCGGCACCGGCCGGCTCTTCGGGCGCGCCCTGCTGCTCTCCGCCACGGTCTACCCCTGGTACCTCCTCTGGGTCCTCCCCTGGGCCGCGCTCGCCCGCCACCCGGCGTGGCTGGCGCTCGCGGCGCTGCTGCCGCTCTCCTACCTCGCCCAGACCGCCGGTGTGCCGCTCTTCCCCTGGCTCTGGCTGGCGATCTGGGGGCCGTTCTTCCTCCTCCTCCTGGCGCTCGGGCGCGGCCGCTGGGAGGCGCGATGATCGCGCGCCTGACCCTCTCCTACCGCGGCGCCGCCTACGCCGGTTGGCAGCGGCAGGAGAACGCGCTCGCCGTGCAGCAGGTCGTCGAGGAGGCGCTCGGCGACCTTCTCGGATTGCCGGCGCCGCCGCGCATCCACGGCGCCTCGCGCACCGACGCCGGCGTCCACGCCCGCGGCCAGGTCGCCCACCTCGAGCTGCCGCGCCCCTTCCCGCCCGCCGGCCTGGTCCACGGCACCAACGCCCGCCTGCCGGAGGACGTGCGGGTCCTCGCCGCCGGCGAGGCCCCCGCCGGCTTCCACGCCCGCAAGCACGCCGCGGCCAAGGAGTACCGCTACCGCCTGTCCCGCGCCGCCGTCGTCTCGCCCCTCGACGCGCCCTACGTCGCGCCGGTCGAGCCGCGCGTCGACGTCGAGCGCATGGCGGCCGCGGCGCGCCACCTCCCCGGCCGCCACGACTTCACCGCCTTCGCCGCCGCCGGCGGCGGCCACCGCGACCCGCACCGCCAGATCTTCGCCGCCGACTGGACCGAAGCCGGCGAAGAGCTCCTCTTCACCATCACCGGCGACGGCTTCCTCCGCGGCATGGTCCGCGCCCTAGTCGGCACCCTCCTCGAAGTCGGCCTCGACCGCCGCACCCCCGAAGACTTCGCCGCCCTCCTAACCGGCGCCCCCCGCCCCACCCGCCGGCCCTACCGCGCCTGGCCGCACGGGCTGGTCCTCGGAGAGCTGGCTCGACCAAGCCTCCGGCGCCGAGTGGCGACGGAGGCGCGCGCTCCCGCCGCAGTCAGAAACGCGCTGTGATACCGTAGGCCGCCCCCGTCGCCGATGGCCGATCACTCGAAACTCGCCGAGCCCGGCACCCCCGAAGAACTGCTGGTCCGGCGCCTAGACCTCGCCCGCCTGCCGCGCCACGTCGCCATCATCATGGACGGCAACGGCCGCTGGGCCCGCTCGCGCAACCTGCCGCGCGTCGAAGGCCACCGCGCCGGAGTCGAATCCGTGCGCGACACCGTCGAAGCCGCCGCCCAGCTCGGCCTCGAAGTCCTCACCCTCTACGCCTTCTCCGTCGAGAACCAGAAGCGCCCGCGCTTCGAAGTCTGGACCCTGATGAACCTGCTCAAAGAGTACGTGCGGAAAGAGACCGAGACCCTGGTCGAAAACGACATCCGCTTCCACGTCCTCGGCCGCTGGCGCGACCTCGACACCACCGTCGTGCGCGAGCTCGACCGCGCCCTCGAAGCCACCCGCGACTGCCGGGGCATGCACTTCAACATCGCCCTCAACTACTCCGGCCGCTGCGAGATCGTCGACGCCTGCCGCAAGATCGTCGCCGACTGGGCCGCCGGCAAGCGCGCCGACATCGACGAGGAGACCCTCGACCGCTACCTCTACACCTCCGGCCAGCCCGACCCCGACCTCCTGGTCCGCACCTCGGGCGAGCTGCGGGTCTCCAACTTCCTCCTCTGGCAGATCGCCTACACCGAGATCTGGGTCACCAACACCCTCTGGCCGGAGTTCCGGCGCCGCGACCTCTTCGAAGCGGTCCTCGACTTCCAGCGCCGCGACCGCCGCTACGGCGGCGTCAAGCCGGAAGAGGACCTCTTCGCCCCCGGCGCCGGCCGCCGCTCCGGATAGCCGCCCCGCATGCAGCGCCTGGTCACCGCCGCGGTGGGCGCCCCACTGACCCTCGCCGCGGTCTTCTTCCTGCCCGGGGTGTGGTTCTTCGCCATCATGGCGCTGCTGATCGAGGCGGCGGTCGGCCGAGTACGTGGCGATCGTCCGGCCGCGCGCGCCGCACGCGCCGTTGCGCGCCCTGCTGGTGTTCGTGCCGATCGCCGCGGCGGGGCTCGCCGCGGCCTTCTCCGAGGCGCGGGAGCCGGGGCCGTTGGGGCATCCGCCGGTGCAGCTCCTGCTCGGCGGCCTCCTCCTCTCGGTCGGCGTCGGCAGCCTCTTGCTGCTGTCGCGCACGCCGCTCGAGGAGACCGTCTTCGCGATCGGCGTCATCGGCTTCGGCATCCCCTACTTCGCGCTGCCGATCGCCAGCCTCCACCGCCTGCAGCAGCTCGATCCCTGGCTGCTCTTCCTCCTGCTTTCCATCGTCTGGCTGGGGGACACCGCGGCCTTCTACTTCGGCTCGCGCTTCGGCCGCCACCACATGGCGCCGGTGGTCTCGCCGAAGAAGACCTGGGAGGGGGCGGTGGTGGGGCTCGCCGTGGCGCTCGTCGCCGGCGCCGTCTGGAGCGTGGCGCGGCACGGCGCGCTGCGGCCGGGGATCCTGGCGCTCGCCGCGATGACCGGGGTGGCGGCGCAGGTCGGAGACCTGGTGGAATCGATGATCAAGCGCGGCGCCGGGGTCAAGGACTCCGGGCGCCTGCTGCCGGGTCACGGCGGCATGCTCGACCGGATGGACGCCATGCTCTTCGCCGCTCCGGTGCTGCTGCTCGGGGCCTGGCTCCTGGGAACCGGCACGGTTTGACCCGCGCGCGCCCCTGAGGCGCGGGGGAATGCCCGCCCGCGGGGCGGGGTTGGGGTACACGCCATGGATCTCTTGACCAACGTTCTGTCCTTCGTCGTCGCGCTGGGGCTGATCATTTTCGTCCACGAGGCGGGGCACCTGCTCGTGGCCAAGGCCTTCGGCGTGCGCGTCCTCGCCTTCTCGCTCGGCTTCGGCAAGCGTATCTGGGGGTTCCGCCGCGGCGAGACCGAGTACAAGGTCGCGGCCGTCCCGCTCGGGGGGTACGTGAAGCTCGGCGGCGAGAACCCGGACGAGACGAGCGGCGACCCGCGGGACTTCCTGAGCAAGCCGCGCTGGCAGCGGGTGCTGGTCTACCTGGCCGGCCCGACGATGAACGTTCTCCTGGCGATCGTCCTCTTCGCCGGTCTCTTCATGGTGGGGATCGAGGTGCCGCACCTGCCGGACGTGCCGCCGGTCATTGGCGTGGTCGAGCCGGGCTCCTCGGGCGCCCGCGCCGGCCTCCAGAGCGGCGACCGGGTGCTGGCGGTCAACGGCAAGCGGGCCGAGAGCTGGCTCGACGTGGCGAGCGAGCTCGCCTACTCGCCCGACCGCCCGGTGCGGCTGCGGGTGCAGCGCGCCGAGCGGACCTTCACCGCCGTGGTCACCCCGAAAGGCGACCCGAACGAGGCGATCGGCGCCGACTTCGCCGGCCTCTTCCCGGTGGTGCGGCCGGAGATCGTCGGCGTCGAGCCCGGGAGCCCGGCCGAGAAGGCGGGGCTGCGGCCCGACGACGAGCTGGTCCGGATCGACGGCGTGCCGGTCGCCAACAGCGAGCAGTTCGTGGCCCACGTCCGGCAGCGGGCGGGCCAACGGCTGGAGCTGGAGATCGAGCGCGCGGGGCGGCGGATGACGATCCCGGTGGTGCCGCGCGCCGACGGCAGGATCGGCATCTCGCTCGGCTACTTCCAGCGCTACGGGCCGCTGCGCGCCTTCGGCGAGAGCGTCGAGTACAACCTCCGGCTCACCCGCGAGACCTTCCGCGTGCTGGGCAAGATCTTCCGCCGCGAGCTCTCGGCCAAGGGGGCGCTCTCTGGGCCGATCGAGATCGCGGCGCGCACCGGCGAGGCGGCGCGGCGCGGCTTCCGCGAGCTCGTCCACCTGATGGGCTTCATCAGCCTGAGCATCGCGATCTTGAACCTGATGCCGATCCCGGTGCTCGACGGCGGCCAGGTCGCCATCCTGTTCGTCGAGTCGGTGATCCGCCGCGACCTCTCCTTGCGTCTCAAGGAGGTGATCACGCAGGTGGGCTTCGTGCTCATCCTGATCCTGATGGTCACGGTGTTATATTTCGACGTCGTCAAACGGCTGCCGGGACTGTTCTCGGGCTCCTAGGAGTCAGGCATGGCGGTGTCGACCGGCGACGAAGCCCCCAACTTCGACCTCAGCTCGACCGAGGGCGTGCTGCTGATGCTGCGCGACGAGGTGATCCGCACCACGCAGGTGCTCTACTTCTTCGCCGAGGCCGGCAGCGAGCAGGTGCGGAACGACCTCGACGCGCTCAACCGCGGCCTCGACGAGCTGGCGCCGCTGACCTGCCGGGTGCTCGCCGTCTCGCCGCTGCCGCTCGACGCGCTCAAGGCTCTCCAGGCCGAGCGCAAGCTGCTCTTCCCGCTGCTCCACGACGACCGCAACTTCTCCGCCGCCTACGGCGTCGCCGCCGAGGAAGGCCAGCAAGCCCCTCCGGCGCTCTTCCTGGTCAGCCGCCGCCAGCGCATCCTCTGGCACGCCAACCCGGCCCCCGCCGTCGCCGAGGCGCTGCCCCAGGTCGTCAAGCTCCTCAAGAGCCAGCCTTCGCCGACCGCGAGCTACCCCAAGAGCGTGATCAACCGGCTGGTCGATCGCTGGGTGAACTGACCTCCTTCCTGCTCCTCGGCATCCTGCTCGGCCTGCGCCACGCGCTGGAGGCCGACCATCTGGCGGCGGTGGCGGCGCTGGCGACGCGCCAGCGGGGCCTCGGTCGCACCGTGCTGCAGGGGGCTGCCTGGGGGGCCGGCCACGGCGTCGTGCTGCTCGCCGTCGGCGGCGTCTGCCTGCTGTTCCGGCTGGCGGTGCCGGAGCAGGCCGCCCGCCTGCTGGAGGCGGGGATCGGCGTGATGCTGATCGTGCTCGGCTGGGGCGTGCTGCGCCGCGTCATCCAGCGCCGCGTGCACGTGCACCTGCACCGGCACGACGACGGCACCGTCCATCTGCACGCGCACCGCCACGCGGCCGAGGAGGCGCACGACCCCGAGCACCACCGGCACGCTCACGCCGAACGCCTCCCCTGGCGCGCCGTCGGCGTCGGCATGCTGCACGGCCTCGCCGGCTCGGCGGCGCTGCTCCTACTGGTCGCTTCGACCCTCAGCTCGCCGGCCGTGAGCCTGCTTTACATCGCCTGCTTCAGCGTCGGCGCCGTCCTCGGCATGGCGGCGCTGTCGGCGGCCATCTCGCTGCCGCTGCGGCACACGGCCGGCCTGCTCGGAGGCGCGCACAACACGCTCGAGACGCTGGTCGGCCTGGGTGCGGTCGGCATCGGCGTCTGGGTCGTCTACGCCGCCGCCGGGCCGTTCTAGGTCATAGCAGCCCGCGCAGCTTCTCCAGATCGCGGCGGTGGCCTTCGAGGCCGAGGCCGGGCTCGGTCTCGAGGAGCATCGGGATCTCGCGCAGCCGCGCGGTCGTGGAGGAAGCGGGCGAAGGGCTCGAGGCCGATCTCGCCTTCGCCGATGTGGGCGTGGCGGTCGCGCCGCGAGCCGAAGGGGCGCACCGAGTCGTTCAAGTGGAAGCAGCCGACCGCGGCGAGCCCGAGCGTCTCCGCGACCTCCGCGACGAACTCGCCGTAGCCCTCCTCCTCGTGCACCGCGTACCCCGCCGCGAAGGCGTGGCAGGTGTCGAGGCAGAAGCCGACGCGCTCGGGGTGCGCCGTGGCGCGGCGGATCGCCGCCAGCTCGCGCGAGCGTGCAGCCGAGGCAGCTCCCCTGGCCGGCGGTGTTCTCGAGCAGGACGCGCGTCTCGAGCTCCGGCAGCTCCGCGAGCAGCGGCCCGAGCACGGCGTCGAGCGATGCCGCCACCCGCGCCACGCCCGCCTCGGCGCCGCATCCCAGGTGCGCCCCGGGGTGGACCACCAGCCCGCCGATCCCCAGCCGCGCGCAGCGCCGCAGCTCGTCGGCGAGGGCGGCGCGCGAGCGCGCCAGCACCAGCGGGTCGGTGGCCGCGAGGTTGATCAGGTAGCTGGCGTGGGCCACCACCGGCCCGACGCGGCTCGCCGCGTGCGCGGCGCGGAAGGCGGCGGCCTCCTCGTCGCCGAGCGCCCGCCCCTGCCAGCGGCTGGCGTTCTTGACGAAGATCTGCGCCGCCTCGCACTCCAGCTCCGCGCCGTGCGCGAACGCCTTGACCAGCCCGCCGGCGACCGAGAGGTGCGCGCCGAGCGGCGGGTGCTTGCGGCGGCGGCGCGGTGGCATGGGGCGGGCATTCTAGCCAGCGCCGCCTGCTATGCTCCTTCGGGTGCTGCGGAAGCTGCTGCGGGCCCTCGCCCTGCTGGCCTATGCGGCGGTGGTCGGGGCCGTCTTCCTGCTCGCCGCCTACATCTCGTTCAGCCTCTTCGTGCGCAGCGGCGCGACGCGCGTGCCGAGCCTGCGCGGCATGGCGCGCGCCGACGCCGCGCGCACCCTGGCCGACCAGGGACTCCGCCTGCGCGCCGGCGAAGGGAGCGGCCGCTACGACAGCGAGGTGCCCGTCGGGTACGTGCTGCTGCAGAGCCCCGGTCCCAACACCTGGGTCAAGCGCGGCAGCGGTGTCGAGGTCACCTACTCCCTGGGGCCACAGCGGATCGAGGTGCCGACCCTGGCCGGCCGCGGCGTGCCGGCGGCGCAGGTCACTCTGAACGCCGTCGGGCTCGTCGTCGGCCGCACCGTCGCCGCCTTCGAGGCGCGCCGCGCCCCCGGCACCGTCGTCGCCCAGCACCCGCCGCCGGCGGCGACGGCGCGCCCGGAGAGCCGCGTCGATCTCGTCCTCGCCCTGCCGTCGCCGGGCGAGCAGTTCCTGATGCCCGACCTGGTCTACCGCCGCTACGAGGAGATCGCCCCCTTCTTCGCGCGCCAGGGGTTCCGCCTGGGGAGCGTGCGCTACGAGCGCTACGAAGGCGTGGCGGCCGGGACCGTCCTCCGCCAGTTTCCACTGCCTGGGCACCCGCTGACCCGGCGCGACGCGGTATCGCTGACCGTCGCCACCGCCGCCGGGCTGCTCGACGACGCGGGGCCGCTCCCGCCCGAGACGCCCGGCGCGGCGCCGTCGCCGGCGACGACTGGCACCACCGCCGAGCCCGAAGGAGCGCGGTAGCCGATGCAGCTCGCGCCGTCGATCCTCGCCGCCGACTTGGCGGACCTGGCCGGCGCCCTGCGTCTCTGCGAAGAGGGGGGCGCCGACCTCGTGCACGTCGACGTCATGGACGGCCGCTTCGTCCCCAACCTGACCTTCGGGATCCCGGTCGTTCAGGCGCTCGCCCGTCGCACCCGGCTGCCGCTCGACGTCCACCTCATGGTCGAGGAGCCCGAGCGGCTGCTCGACGCCTACCTCGCGGCCGGGGCGGCGCGGGTGGCGGTGCACTGGGAGGCCACGGCCCACCTCGACCGCCAGCTCCAGCGCATCAAGGACGGCGGCGCGCGCGCCGGCGTGGCGCTCAACCCGGCGACCCCGGTCGAGCTCCTGGCCGACGTCCTGCCCGCCCTCGACTTCGTCCTCCTGATGTCGGTCAATCCCGGGTTCGCCGGCCAGGCCTTCCTCCCCTACGCTCTCGACAAGGCGCGGCGCCTGGCCGCCCTCGCCCGGGCGCGGGCCGCCCGGGTCGAGATCGCCATGGACGGCGGGCTCGACCGGGGTAACATCCGGCAGGCCGTCGCGGCCGGGGTGGAGGTGGCGGTGGTCGGCTCGGGCATCTTCGCCGCCCCGGATCCGTTGCAAGCCATGACCGAGCTGCGGCAGCGCGCCCGGTCGGAGACCGTATGAAACGAACCCTGACCCCCGCGGCGGCGCTCCTGGCGCTCGCCTTCGCCGCGCTCGCCGCGCTCGCCGGCTGCAAGAGCGCGCCGGCCGACGACCCGATCCTGAGGCTCGCGGCCGATGAGTCGCTGGCCACCGGCAAGGAGCTCTTGGCGCGCGAGAAGTACGCCCGCGCCCGCCCCTACTTCGAGCACGCGTTCGAGGCCGAGCCCAACTCGGTGGCCGGCCGCACGGCGCTGCTGCTGGCCGCCGACACCTACTACCTCGAAGGCGGCTCCTCGAACTTCGTGCAGGCCGAGGCCAAGTACCGCGACTACCTGAACCGCTTCCCGACCAGCGAGCAGGCCGCCTACGTGCAGTTCCAGATCGCCAACAGCCTGGCCAAGAGGATGGAGAAGCCGGACCGCGACCAGTCGGTGACGCGCAAGGCGCTGGAGGCCTACCAGGAGGTGCTCCGCCTCCACCCGACGAGCGAGTACGCGGCGCAGGCCAAGCAGCAGATCGAAGTGGTGCGCGCCAACCTCGCCGAGCACGAGTTCGTAGTCGGCCGCTTCTACCTCCGCTACGGCCGGCCGGTGGGGGCGGTCGAGCGCTTCCGCTACCTGCTCGACACCTACCCCGAGTACCCGGAGCGCGACAAGGTGATCTACCACCTCGGCCTGGCGTATCAGCAGAGCGATCAGCTGGACGCCTCGCGCGAGACCTTCGAGCGCCTGAAGAACGAGTTCCCCGACAGCCCCTACAACGACCGCGTGCCCGAGCTGACGCAGAAGGCGAGCTGATGAGACGCTCCGCGCTGGCCCCCGCCCTCGTCCTCACCACCGTCCTCGCCGCCGGCTGCGCGAGCCTGCCGGTGCGCCCGGCCGACGACACGACCGCGCAGGAGCTCCGCGAGCTCAAGGCGCGGGTGATCGAGCTGCAGCGGAAGGCCGCCGTCTCGGAGGTCGAGCTGGCGCGGCTGCGTCAGCAGGTGGCCGAGCTCGAGGCGCAGGTGGGCGTCCGCCGCGGCGAGCCGGCGGTGCGGCGGCAGGCGCCGAGCACGACCGCGCCCGCCCCGGCCCCGGCGCGCCCCGCCGTCCGCGCGGAGGAGCCGCGCGCCCGCGTCACGCCCCCCGCGCCGGCCGAGGAGATCGGCGAGGAGCCGGCGCCGGTGCGGCCGCAGCGCGTGCCGGAGTTCGAGGAGAGCGACCTCGAGGTCGAGGACGCTCCGGTGCGCGCGCCCGCGACGGCCGCGCCGCCGCCGGTGCGCACCGCCCCGCCGGCCGCCGTGCCGCCGCCTCCCGCGGTCGAAGGCGCGCCCGGCCCCGCCTCGCAGGCCCTCTACGACCGCGGCTACGCGCTCTACCACCAGGGGCACTTCGTGGACGCCGAGACCAGCTTCCAGCGCTTCCTCCAGGGCAGCCCGGCGAGCGAGCTGGCCGACAACGCCCAGTACTGGATCGGCGAATGCCGCTACGCCCGCGGCGACCACCGCGGCGCCCTCGCCGCCTTCCGCGAGACCGTCGAGCGCTACCCCGACGGCAACAAGGTCTCGGACGCCCTGCTCAAGGCCGGCCAGTCGCTCGAGGCGCTCGGCGACCGCGAGGGGGCGCGCGTCACCTACGCCGAGGTCCTCAAGCGCTTCCCCGGCACCGCCGCTGCGGCCGTCGCCGAGGAGCGCCGGGCCAAGCTCCGCTAGCGCCGGCAACCCGCCGCGCACCGCGAAGCGAAGTTCAAGTAGCACTTGAACTTTCGCCGCGAAAGGTTGACACTAGCGGGCAGCGGTTGTACCGTGCATCCATAGCGACTTGCGTATAAGGCGTCCGGCTCGCCACGATCCACCGTGCTCGCCGTGCGCGTATTGGAGGGACCTCGATGAGCGCGCGGTTCCCCGTCGTCCTCTTCGCCATCGCGACTCTGGCCGCGCTGCCGCTGGCCGCGGCCGACCGGCCGCCCGAGGAGCTGCACTGGGTCGGCGACCACTGGACCGCCTGGTACCCGCCGCAGGTCGAGCCGGGCCCAGACGTCCACGTCATCCAGCGCGGCGACACGCTCTGGGACCTGGCCGCCCGCTTCTACCGCGACCCGTACCTCTGGCCGCAGCTCTGGGAGCGCAACCAGTACATCCTCGACGCGCACTGGATCTACCCGGGCGACCCGCTGGTCCTCGGCATCGAAGTCTCGCCGGTCCAGGACCTGACCGAGCTCGGCGAGCCGCTCGTCGAGGAGGCCGCCGAGGAGTCCGCCGACAGCGGCGTCCTCTCGGCCGGCGCGGCGGCCGCGGCGCCGGCGCCGCTCGGCTCCGAGAGCGACATCTACTGCAGCGGCTTCATCGGCGAGCTCGACCAGGACTTCCGCTACAGCGTCGTCGGCTCCGAGTACGACTCGCTCGACCCCGACCTCTGGGGCCAGCGGGCGCGGCGCGTCGGCACCTTCGGGCCGATCGGCTCGGTCAAGTACGGCCTCTCGACCGGCGACGTCGTCTACCTCGACGGCGGGCGGTCCGGCGGCCTGCGCCCCGGCGAGGTCTTCACCGTCGTGCTGCCCGCCGAGACGGTGCGGCACCCGGTGAGCCGCGCGACGATGGGGCGCCTCTATCGCTACACCGGCAGAGTGCGGGTGCTGTCCGTCCAGGAGGAGTCGGCGATCGCCGAGGTCGTCCACACCTGCGACCCGGCGGTCCTGGTCGGCGCACGGCTGATGCCGTTCGAGGAGGAGCCGGTGCCGCTCGGGCGGCGCACCGCCGGGCGTCCGATCAACTACCCGAGCTCGGAGGAGCAGCTGGCCGGCGCGCGCGTCGTGCTGATGGGCGACGACGAGGTGTACTCGCTGGGTCAGGACCACGTGGTCTTCATCGAAGGGGGCAGCGACGCCGACCTGACGCCGGGGGACGTCTTCACCATCTACCGCATGAACCGCATCTCCGGCATGCCGCCGATCGTGATCGGCGAGCTGGCAGTGCTCTCGGTGCACGCGCGCAGCTCGGTGGCCAAGGTCATCGAGTCGCGCTACCCGATCTACGCCGGCGACCGCTTGGAGCCGAAGTAGCCCTGTGATACCTTCTGCCGGTTCCCTTCAGCCGTTCTTCCACGAGGACCGGACGTGGCCGAGACACTCAACGGGCGTTTGCACCAGATCGTGGACGAGCTGGTCCGCCGTGGAGTGACCCTCGAGCAGGCGCGCCGCGAGTTCGAGCGCCAGTTCATCGTCGCCTCGCTGCGCTCGAACGACGGCAACTTCTGCCGCTCCGCCCGCTGCCTCGGCGTGCACCGCAACACGCTGCGCAACAAGGTCACCGACCTCGGGATCGAGGAGCGTGACTACGACCTGCCGCGCCCCCCGCGCGGCGCCCGCCTGCGCCGCCGCACCCTGATCTAGCGTCTCCGCTGGCACGGATTTCGCTCTGCTCTCCGAGTAGGAGTTTCTGTACCACCCAGCCATCCGGGTGGCCTGCGCCTTGGAGGGCTACAACGTGCCAGGAAGACCCGTGCCATTCGGGCGCGTGGCCATGGTTGCCACGCCGCTGTTCCTTCTCGCCATTCAACCCGCCCCATCCAGCCGTCCCGAGCCGCCCTTCCTGGCGTCCGGCCCGGCGCTGCCTTCGCTCGCCGCGTTCGACGGCTGGCTCGCCCCGGCCGGCGCGCGCCGCGCCACCCCGGTCGTCACACCTGCCGACCTGGCAGTCGCGCTCGGCGCGCCGGCGCGGCGCATGGCGCTCTTCGCGGTCGAGGACGCCGCCGAGCGGGCGGAACGCCGCCTCCTCGAGGACCTCCCGTACGGCGTCTCGATCGGCGCCGCCGCGGAGCGGCACCGTCTGGACCCGCTACTGGTCGCGGCGGTGGTCAAGGTGGAGTCGCGCTTCTCGCCGCGCGCGGTCTCGCCGCGCGGCGCCGTCGGTCTCATGCAGGTGCTCCCCACGACCGCCGCGCGCTACGGCCGCGTCAACCTCCACGACCCGCACGAGAACCTCGACTCGGGCTGCCGCTACCTCGCCTCGCTCCTCGACCTCTACGACGGCGACCTGTCGCTGGCGCTCGCCGCCTACAACGCCGGCCCGGCGGTTGTGGCCCGCTACGGCGGCATTCCGCCGTTTCGCGAGACGCGGCGCTACGTGGCGCGGGTGATGGGACGCTACGAGGAGAGCCGGCGGCGGGTGGAGGAGGCGGTGATGCGGGCGGAGGACCCGTTCCTGCCGTCGCGCGTGACCACGGCGACGAAGGCGGCCTTCCGTTAGGGACGGACGTCCTTCTCGGCGGCGCGGTCCTCCTCGTCGCCGGTCCGCACCCCCTTCTTGAAGTTGCGGATCCCTTCGCCCAGCCCGCGGCCGATCTGCGGCAGGCGGGTGGCGCCGAACAGCACGATGACGATCAGGAACAGGATGATGAGCTCTGTCACGCCGAGGTGCGGCATAGGGGTTTCCTTCCTGCTGGTGAGTTTCGCAGTGTAGCAGATCACCCGGCCGCCGCCGGCGCGGCCGGGGCCCAGAGCGGCGCCAGGCGCGGCGCGAGCGGCGCCCCCTCGGGGGTGTGCGCGAAGTGGGCGAGGGCGCGGGCCAGGGTCGGCGGCACGAGCGGCAGGTGGCGCGGCGCGCCGCGCTCGGCGAAGGCGACGTAGGTGCCGACCGCCTTGAGCGTGCGCTGCGCGGCGGCGCGGTGGTAGCTCAACCGTCCCGCCGCATCAGGCAGCGCCGCGGCGACCCACTCCTCCTCCAGCTCCGGCGGCGGGAAGAGCGTGTCGTTGAGTAGCGAGGCGAGGTCGTAGGCCGGCGGTCCCAGGCGCAGGTCCTGGTGGTCGAGGACCGCGAGGCTCGGCTCCGCCGGCAACGGCATCAGGTTGCGCGCCATGAAGTCGCGGTGGCAGGGGACGGGCGTCTCCGCGGCGAGCGCGGCGCAGAGCGCCGCCAGCGCCCGCTCGAGCTCATCGGCGAGCGCCGCGTCGCCGGCCAGGCCGCGCGGCGCCAGGTGGAGGCGCCAGGTCTGCTCCAGCTCGCGCTCGAGGAGCTCGCGGCCGAGCGGCGGGTTGAGGCCGCGCACCTCCGCCGCCGGCAGCGCCGCGATCCGCGCTGCCGCGGCGCGCCCCTCCGCGAACCAGCGCCCGAGCTCGCTCCAGGGCCGGCCGCGCCAATCGGCGAGGGTCGCCGGGCCGAGGTCTTCGAGCAGCATCCACCCCCGCTCCTCGGCGACGGCGAGGACGCGCGGCACGCGCACGCGGGCGCCGGCGAGGAGCCGCGACGTGGCGGCGAAGCGCGGCAGGGTGGCCCGCACCTCGTCGGGATAGCTGGCGAGGATGGCGTTGCGGCCGGACGCCAGCCTAAGGCGCGTGTAGCGGCGCGGCGAGACGTCGCCGGGGAGCGGCGCGGCGGCGTCGAGGCGCTCGCCGAGCGTCGCGATCCAGGCCGCCAGGGCCGGGTCAAAGGGAGGGCTCGCGGTCTCGTCCATGCGGCGCGGAAACGCGCAAGGCTAGCACCCAAAATGCCCGTGAAAACGCCTTTGTTCCGGGGGTTGCGCGTGGTTTGACACCCCCTGGACCCTTGGCCATAATCGCCCGCGTCGACCGCTCGCACGTGGTAGGAGGCGTCGCCTGAACGACAAGCTGCATCACATGCTCCGCGACCTGCGGCGCGCTCTCTCGGAAGCGATCTCCGAGTCGAGCGAGGTGAGCCGCACGCTGCGGAAGATCCGCGAGGAGGGCTACTCGCTCTACCTCCTCGTGGACTGCAAGCGCGAAGGCGCCGACGGCGAGCCGCTGGCGCTGACGCCGCAGGGCACGGCCGAGACCCCGGCCCCCGCCCATCGCGCCGCGCACCGCGGCGAGCCCAACTTCCAGATCGACGGCCGCGACCTCTCCTTCCTGCGCTCGATCGGCATCGACCCCACGCGCCGCCTCCGCCGACCCCGCCGCACGCTGTAGCCGTCATGGACCTCCTCCGTCTCTCGCGCGCCGAGCTGGCCGCGGTGCTGGCGCCGCACGTGGACCGCCCGTTCCGCGCGGCGCAGGTCTGGGAGGCGCTGCACGTCCGCGGCGCCGGCGGCTGGGAGGAGATCACCGAGCTGCCCAAGGAGCTGCGCGCCCGGCTCGCCGACCGGTTCGCGATCGCGCCGCCGGCGGTCGTCTCGCGCCAGCTGTCGCGCGACACCACCTGCAAGTACCTGCTGCGCCTCGCCGACGGCGCCACCGTCGAGGCGGTGGACATCCCCGACCGCGAGCGCCGCACCCTCTGCCTCTCGAGCCAGGCCGGCTGCGCCCTGGCCTGCACCTTCTGCGTCACCGGCTACTGGGGCGCGGGGCGGGACCTCGGGGCGGGGGAGATCGTGGCCCAGGTGCGCGCCATCCAGCGCGACCGCGGGCACGCGAGCGACCGCCTCAACCTGGTCTTCATGGGGATGGGCGAGCCGCTGCTGAACCTCGGGGCGGTGCACGAGGCGCTCGAGCTGCTGGGCCGCACGATCTCGCTGCGCCGCATCACCGTCTCGACCGCCGGCGTCGTGCCGGGGATCGAGGCGATGGCGCTCTGGGAGCGGCGGCCGAACCTCGCCGTCTCGCTGCACGCTCCGGACGACGAGCGCCGCAGCCGGCTGATGCCGCTCAACCGCACTTGGCCGTTGCGCGACCTGCTCGGAGCGCTGCGCCGCTACCCGCTGGAGAGCGGGCGGAAGCTCACCTTCGAGTACCTGCTGGTCAAGGACTTCAACGACGCGCCGGCGGACGCCGACGCCGTGGCGCGCCTGATCGGCAGCTTCCGCGCCAAGGTCAACCTGATCCCGATGAACCCGGACCCGGTGCTCGACCCCGCGCTCCTGCCGCCCGCGCCGGAGCGGGTCGAGGCCTTCCAGGAGCGGTTGCGCCGGCGCGGCCTGATCGCCACCGTCCGCCGCCGCCGCGGCGACGATGTTTCCGCCGCCTGCGGCCAGCTCCGCGCCTTTGGGCGGGACCCGCGCGGCTTCCGCCGGCGCGCCTCCTAGATCTCCAGTCTCAGTCCACCAGGTGCCAGGCGCCGCGGCTTCCGTTGCTGTAGGCGGGGCTGCACGAGTACCAGGCCCGGTAGATGGTGCCGGGCGTCCGGCGGCGGGCTCTCGCGTACGCCGCGCGCACCGCCGCCAGCGGCGCCCCGGTGCGGCAGCCGAACCCCGGGTCCGTCCGCGGATACCACCAGCTCGAGTCGGCGATACCGTACTCGTCGAGCTCCATGTCGCCGTAGGGCGCCGGTGGATCGCCGTCGAAGGCCGGCGTCGGCGACTCGACGCTCAGGTCAATCTCGTCGGCGCTCAGGGTCAGCTCGACGATCCGGGCGCCTGCGGGCAGCGACCTCTCGACGAGGTCGAAGGCGGCGTCGGGCTGCGCGAGCCAGTCGTACCTGGCGAGAGGACGCAGGGGCGGCGGCGCCGCGCCGGGCGCCATGGGGAACTCCGGCTCGGCGATGAGCAACGGGAACGGCGATGCGCCCGCCGGCTCCAGCGCCGCGACGGCGCCGCCCTCGACGCCGCGCCAGCGACGGACGAGCACGGCGCCGGTCAACGGATGCCGCGCCACCTCGACGCCGTGCTCCTGCGCGCCGCGCGGCGCGGTGGAGAGCTGGCGGAGCGCGAGCTGCCAAGCCTCCTCGTCGGCGGCGGCGGACTCCGACCCCGCCTCGGGGGTAGCCTCGGCGAGGGGCGTGAGCAGGGGATGCGCCACGCGCGGGCCGCGCCGCACGCCGTCCGCGTCGCAGCGGAGCTGGCGCCACGAGCGGACGTCGTTCCCATCGAGGAAGTAGCCGTCGAGGCTGCGGCGCGTCCAGGCGAGGGCCGAAGGCTCGTGGTGGAAGCTCAGCGCGTCGCGCCAGCCGGCGCGGCAGAGCTCGAGGACCGGGTCGAACCAGCCGCGGGCGAAGACCTGCTGCCGCTCGGCGCGCAGCGCCGACTGTAGGGCCTCCTCCTCCCGTGCCCGCCGCGCGACGTCCCGGTGATCCTGAACGATGAGGACGGCAAAGCCGGCCAGGACCACGACGAGGAGAGCGAGCAGCACGAGCCTGCCGGCGCGCCACCTCATCCCGCGCTCCGCCAGCGCGCCGGGTCGGCGTAGAGGCGCAGCGGCTCGGGCGCGGCACACAGCTCGGCACGCGCGCCGAAGGCGAAGGGGTGGCCGATGCGCGAGCCGTCGACGAAGAGCCAGCCCGCTTCCATCTGCGACTCGACGACGAGGCCCTCGCCGGGCGGGATGAAGCCGCTCGCCAGGCGGTGCACGACGCCCGGGCGGCGGTACAGCTCGCGGGCGCGGAACTGTAGCCGCCGCGAGCGCAGCGGCATGACCGCGCCGCCCGAGGAGCGGATGCCGCCGGTGGAGCCCGCCGCGGTGGCGATCCAGAGGCCCGAGGAGCGGTGCTCCTCGGCGACCCGCCCGCGGCGCAGCAGGTAGCGGCTGGTCGCGGCAGGGTGCCCGTGGGCGACGAGGACGTCGTTGAGCGCCAGCGTGCCGAGGTCGGCGCCGTCGAGCAGGGTCCGGATGCGCGCGACGGCGAAGGACCGCAGGCGGCCGGCGGCGATGGCGTCGAGGACGCGCACGATCGTCTCGCGGCGCGCCAGCGCGAAGTGGCCGACGCTGTCGCGCGGCGCGGAGTTGACGCCGAGGAGCGCCGCCGTGCTCACGTGGTGCGACGCCGCGAGGAGCGTGCCGTCGCCGCCGACGGTGATCACCAGCCGCGTCCGGCCGAGAGCGCGGCGGGCGGCCGCGTCCGGCGCGACGCCGGTGACGAGCGGCTCGACGCCGTGGCGGGCGAGCGCCGCCAGCACCGCGGCCAGGGTGCGCTCGTGCTCGGCGGCGGCCGGCGCCACCGTGCGCGCGACCCGCCGGCCGCTCGCCGCGAGGAGCGCGGCGTTGCCGCCGCGGGCGAGGAGGGGCGTCTTGACCATCACCACGACCGGTGCGAGCGGGGACCCCCCGGCGCCGCTCAAGCCGCGGGCTCGCGCCAGACGAAGGCATAGTTGCGGCCGGCGGCCTGACCGTCGCGGCGGAAGCTGGCGAGGCGCTCGGCGTCGCAGCGGGTGCAGTGGGCCAGCAAGCGGATCGTGCCGACGCCGGCGGCGGCGAGCTGCCGGCGGGCGGCGCCGGCCAGGTCGAGGTGGGGGCGCCCCGCCGGACCCCGGACGACGACCTCGGGAGCGCTCGCCGCCGCCACCTGCTCCGCCACCTCGTCGCCCACCTCGTAGCAGCAGGCGCCGATCGCCGGCCCGATCCAGGCGGTCCAGCGCTCGGGCGCCGGCGTGGCGGCGCGGACCGCCGCGGGCAGCACGCCGGCGGCGAGCCCGCGCCAGCCGGCGTGGACCGCCGCCACTCCCTCGGGTCCGGCGAGGAGGACCGGCACGCAGTCGGCGGTCGCCACCGCCAGCGCCAGCCCCGACTCGCCGCTCACCAGCGCGTCCCCTTCGCCGCAGCCGCCGGCGGCGGCGGTCAGCACGGTCGCCGAGTGGACCTGCTTCGCCCAGGCGAGAGGCAGCGAGCGGCCCGCCACCCGCGCCAGCACCTCCTCGCGCCCGGCGGCGGGGCCGGCGCCTGCGAAGACCGCCCGGGCGCCGGCGCCGCGCGCCTCCCAGAGCCAGTGCCCGCCGCGCCGGAGCGGCCCGGCGATGCCGTTCTCCTCCGCGTTCATCGCCGCGCGTCCAACAGCGGCTCCACCTGGTCGGCGACCGCCGCGGCGAGCCGCTCGTAGCCGGCGGCGTTGGGATGGATCTCGTCGCTCTTGAGCCGCCGGTCGAGCAGGATCTCGGGCAGCACGTCCTCGACCACCGGCACGTCGTACTCGTCGCCGAGGCGCACGAAGAGGTCGCCGAGGCCGCCGAAGGGGGCGCGGATCTCGACCAGCATCGGCACCGCGCCCGCCGCCAGCACGCCCTGCACGAGCCCGCGCACCGCCGCCTCCGTCTCCGCGACCGGCACCCGCCGCAGCATGTCGTTGCCCCCCGCCTCGACGATCACCAGCCAGGGGTCGTGCGCCAGCGCCTCGGGGAGCCGCGCCAGGAGGTCCGCGGCGGTGGCGCCGGGGTAGCCGGCGTTGACCACGTCGGCGTCGAGGCGCTGCGCCAGGAGGTCGGGGTAGGTCGGCGCGCCGTCGGCGCCCACCCCGGCGGTGATCGAGTCGCCGAAGCAGACGATCGTCGTCCCCCGCGAGTCGAGGTTCGGCGGCAGGTCGCGGCAGGCGGCGAAGAGAGCGACGACGGCGAGCGGGACGACGGAGCTGGCGGCGGCGCGCACGGGCGGATTCTATGGGCCGCCGCGCCCCGACCCGCATGCTAGAGTCGGCGCCCTCCCGCCCGCGGCCGATGGTCCCGCATCCCCTCCCGTTCGCGCCGCTCCCAGCCGTCTTCGCGCGCCGGGAAGCGCCATGAGCGACGGCCCGTCGGCACAGGACCTCCAGGAGAGCGTCGAGGAGCTCCGCGACTACCTCGCGGACGGCATCCCGCCGCTCCTCGCCGCCGGCGCGGTCGGCGCGCTCATCCGTGGCGCGCCGGACGCCATCACCTCACAGATCCAGAGCTGGCTGTCGTTCCAGTACCGGGCGCGCGGCCGCGCCGTCGGCTACTCCGACCTCGCCTATCACGCGCTGAGCAAGCTGCACCTCCTGGGCGACCTCGGCCTGCTCTCGAAGCGCGAGCTGGCGAGCTATCTCGACGTCCTCGTCGAGGCCCTCCTCCCGCTCTGTCCGCCCGCCGAACGGGAGCTCGTGCGCACTGCCCTCGAGCGCCTGCGCTCGGCCCCCGCCGAGATCGCCGGCAGCGCCTTCCGCATCGGCCGGGCGCCCGCGGCCGGGTTGCAGCCCGACGCCGGCGAGGCGCCCGCCGGGGGCGCCGGCGCCGCCGAGCTGACCCGGGAGCTGCGGCGCTTCGCGCTCCTCCTCGAGCGCCTGAAGCCTGCGGCCGCCCCGGGCGCCGCGCCCGGACCGCCGGCCGGCACTGCGGGCGACCCGCTGATCGCTTCCGTGCTCGCCGCCGCCGCCACCACGGCGCGCGACGGCTCCGAGCTGACCCAGTACCTGCAGCACTTGCGCGAGCTGGGTGTCCTCGCCGCCGACCCGGCGGCGGTCGTGCGCACGCTGAGCCGTGCCGTCCCCAACTGGGCGCCGGCGGCGGCGACCTCGGCGGAGGAGCTGGGAGGCAACGCGCGGGCGCTGCGCCGGCTCGTCGACCTCGCCGAGGGCCCGCAGCAGCGGATCGAGCGCTTCCGCGAGCTCGTCCACTCCGTCGTCGCGGAGTTCAACGCCGGGTCGCTCGCACGGGCGGTGGCGTTGGCGCAGGTGGCCGCCGGCCTGCTGGCGGAAGGGAAGGTGCCGGTGAGCGACGCCGAGCTGGTGCGCGGCAGCGCCCACGAGGCGCTGGACGCCGAGCGGCTGCGCGGCTTCGCGGTCGATCCGCAGCAGCAGCCGCTGCTGCGCCAGGTCATGGCGTTCTTCCCGGCCCTCCACCCGGCCGGCCTCCTCGCCGCGCTCGACGGCGAGCGCGACCGCGGGCTGCGCCGCCTGCGGCTGACCCTGCTCGAGGTCCACGGCGAGACGGCGCGCCCCGCCATCCTCGACGTCCTCGAGAGCACGCTCACCGACGTGCGGCCGGACGCCTGGTTCTTCCAGCGCAACCTCGTCTACCTGCTGCACCGCATCCCGTGCCCGTCCGCGGCGCTGGAGGAGCGGGAGCTCGAGCACGTGATCGCCTTCTCCACGCTCACGCACCACCCGCGGCTGGTGGGGGAGGCCCTGGTCCGCCTCACCCAGATCCGCGGCGAACGGGCGGAGAAGGCCCTGCTGGCCCGTCTGCAGGAGGTCGAGGCCGAGCTCGCCGGCGCGGTCGTGGCGCACTATCCGCCCGAGGACCTGGAGCGGCTGCGCAGCCTGATCGCGGCCGGCGTGCTGCGCGGCGGTTCTCCGGCCGCACGGCGGGCGGTCGTCCAGGGCGCCCTGGCGCGGCTGCGGAGCGACGGCAACGGCGACCGTCTGATCGAGCTGCGCACGGTCGATCTGTCCGGCGAGCCGGACCTCGTCGACGCCCTGCTCCGCGCGCTCCACGACCTCGCACCGCGGAAGCTCCTGGGGATGGTGCTGCGGCGCAACGCCGAGGCCCTCACGCAGCTCGTGCAGGCCCTGTCCGCCACGCCCGCGCCCCTGGTTCGCCGCAGCTTGCAGGAGCTGGCCGGGCGCTTCCCGGGCGAGCCCTTCGGCATGGAGGCGTCGAAGGCGCTCTCCGCCTTCGATGCCGCCGCCGCTCCGGGCGCGCGCCCTGCCGAAGCCGTTCCGGCGGCGGCGCCGCCGCGGCGGATGGAAGGGGACCTGCAGCTCTTCGGTCTCCCCAACCTCCTCCAGAGCCTCGCCCAGAGCGCGCTCAGCGGCACGTTGGCGCTCAAGGACGCGCACGGGGCGACGCTCGCGACGCTCGAGCTCCGCGGCGGCGCGCTCGCCGCCTGCTCGACGCCGCGCCTCGCCGGCGAGACGGCGTTCTACCAGCTCCTCGAGCGGCCGCTGGCGACGGCGTTCCTGTTCGCCGGCCGCGATGCGGCGGCGCCGCCGCCGGCGACTGCCGCGCCGGCGCGCGAGATCCTGCCCCTCCTCATGGAGGGGATGCGGCGCTACGACGAGTACGAGCGCGCCCGCGCCCTGGTGCCCGACGCGACGGTCCTCCTGCCCACCGGCGTCCGGCCGACGGCCCCGCCGGGCGAGAGCGACGGCGCCTTCGTGCGCGACCTCTGGGGCCGGCTCAAGAACGGCGGCACCGCCGCCGCCTGCGAAGAGGCGGTGCCGGCCGACGGCTACCGCATCCGCACGCTCCTCGCCCACTGGCTGCAGGAAGGGGCGGTGGCCGTGTCCCAATTCGCCGACCCCTCGGAGGTGCCTCGATGAAGATCCGCGTCGCCCTGCCGGCCGTCCTCTGCCTGCTCCCCCTCGCCGCCGCGGCCGCTCCCCAGGAGCCGCCCGCCGCGGCGCCGCCCGCCGTCACCGTCCTCAAGGCCGCGCGCCTCTTCGACGGCCGCAGCGATCGCACGTGGCGCGACGGCGTGGTGATCGTCGAGGGGGGCAAGATCAAGGCCGTGGGGTCGCGGCTGGCGGTGCCGGCGGGGGCGACGGTGATCGACCTCGGCGACGCGACGCTCCTGCCCGGCCTCATCGACGCCCACACCCACCTCTCCGGCCAGTCCGGCGACGACTGGGCGCGCGACGCCATCGCGGGGCTGCGGCGCGGCGTGCCGGAGGTCGCGGTGCGCGCCGCCGAGTACGCCCGGCGGACCCTCATGGCCGGCTTCACCACCGTCCGCGACGTCGGCTCCAACGAGTACGTCGACGTCGGGCTGCGCAACGCCATCCGCGACGGCATGGCGGTCGGCCCGCGCATGCTGGTGGCGGTCCACTCGCTCGGCTCGCGCGGCGGCCACTGCGACGCCACCGGCTTCCCATACGAGACGTTCGGCGAGGAGAGCGGCATCGCCGAAGGCATCGCCAGCGGCCCCGACCAGTTCCGCGACACCGTCCGCTTCCAGGTCAAGTACGGCGCCGACGTGATCAAGGTCTGCGCCACCGGCGGCGTGCTGTCGCTCGGCGACGAGGTGGACACGCCGCAGCTCACCCAGGAGGAGATGGAGGCGATCGTCGGCGAGGCCCGCCGGCTGCGCAAGAAGGTCGCCGTCCACGCCCACGGCGCCGAAGGCGCGAAGGTGGCGATCCGCGCCGGCGCCGATTCGATCGAGCACGGCTCCTTCCTCGACGACGAGACGCTGCGCCTGATGAAGCAGCGCGGCACCTGGCTGGTGCCGACGCTCCTGGCCGGCGAGTACGCCGGCGGCCGCGCCACCAAGCGCGAGTACCCGCCGGAGATCGCCGCCAAGGCGGCGCAGGCTCTGGCGGCGCGCTCGGTGACCTTCAAGAAGGCGCTGGCGCTCGGCGTGCCGATCGCCTTCGGCACCGACTCGGCGGTCTCGCCGCACGGCAGGAACGCCGAGGAGTTCGCGCTGCTGGTCGAGCACGGCATGAAGCCCGCCGCCGCCCTGCGCTCGGCCACCGCCGACGCCGCGAAGCTGCTCGGGATCGAGAAGACCGTCGGCACGCTCGAAGCCGGCAAGGAGGCCGACGTCGTCGCCGTCCCCGGCGATCCGCTCGCCGACATCCGCGTCATGGAGCGCGTGCGCTTCGTGATGAAGGGGGGGAAGGTCTACCGGAGCGAGTAGACTTCGGCCGGGATGGCGTACGAAGCGGTCATCGGCCTGGAGGTGCATGTCCAGCTCCGGACCGAGACCAAGATGTTCTGCCGCTGCGCCAACCGCTTCGGGGCGCCGCCCAACACCCTCGTCTGCCCGGTCTGCCTCGGCTATCCGGGAACGCTCCCGGTCGTCAACCGGCGCGCCGTCGATCTCGCCGCCAAGCTCGCCCTGGCCCTCGGCTGCACGGTCCGCGAGCAGTCGGTTTTCGCGCGCAAGAACTACTTCTACCCCGACCTGCCGAAGGGCTACCAGATCAGCCAGTACGACCGGCCGCTGGCCGAGGACGGCGCGCTGCCGCTCACCTCGCACGACAAGAGCGTGCGGATCGAGCGCCTGCACCTCGAGGAGGACGCCGGCAAGCTCCTCCACGAGCTGCCGGGCGGGGCGCCGCTCCCCGGCCAGAGCCTGGTGGACTTCAACCGCTGCGGCGTGCCGCTGGTCGAGATCGTCTCGCGCCCCGACCTCGGGACCGCCGCCGAGGCCGCCGACTACCTCCAGACCCTGCATCAGCTCCTCCTCTACACCGGCACCAGCGACGGCAACATGGAGGAGGGGAGCCTGCGCTGCGACGCCAACGTCTCGGTCCGCCCCGCCGGCGAAAGCCGCCTCGGCACCAAGACCGAGGTCAAGAACCTGAACTCCTTCCGCAACGTCGCGCGTGCCATCGAGCACGAGATCGAGCGCCAGGTCGCGCTCCTCGAGGCCGGCGGCCGGGTGGTGCAGGAGACGCGCGGCTACGACGCCGGCTCGGGGACGACGCGCCTGCTGCGCAGCAAGGAGGAGGCGCACGACTACCGCTACTTCCCCGAGCCCGACCTGCCGCCGCTCGGCGTCGACGCGGCGCGGCAGGCGGCGCTGCGGGCGGAGCTGCCGGAGCTGCCCTGGGCATTGCGGGAGCGGCTGGTGGCGCAGTACGGGCTCTCGCCCTACGACGCGGGCGTCCTCGCCGCCGCGCGCGAGCTCGCCGAGTACTTCGAAGCGGCGGCCGCCGCCCATCCGGCCAATCCCAAGGGGGTGGCCAACTGGGTGATGACCGAGGTGCTGCGCGAGCTCAAGGAGCGGCGCGGCGGGGTCGAGGCCGCGCTCCCCGCCGCCCATCTCGCCGCGCTCGTGCGCCTCGTGGACCGCGGGGCCCTGTCGAACACCGCGGCCAAGGAAGTCTTCGCCGCCGTCTTCGCCAGCGGCGAGGACCCCGAGGCGGCGGCCGAGCGCCTCGGCCTCGGGCAGGTCAGCGACACGGCGCAGATCGAGCGCTGGATCGACGAGGTCGTCGAGGAGCACGAGGGGCCGGCGGCGCAGTTCCGCGCCGGGAAGACGCAGACCCTCGGCTTCCTCGTCGGCCAGGTGATGAAGCGCTCCGGCGGCCGCGCCGAGCCGAAGCTGGTGCAGCAGCTTCTCAGACAGGCTCTCGAGGCCGAACCTGTCCCGCCCCCAGATCCCTCGCTGCGCTCGGGATGACAATCGGGCCTGTCATCCTGAGCGGACCGAACCCGCCCCCGGATCAACGCCCGCTCAGGCGGGCTACCTTACGGGTAGCGGAGCCCATCATCGGGCTCCGCAAGGATCTGGGCGGGGGCGCCGCTGCAGCGTGATCCAGTTCTTCCACGTCGGCCGGAAGTACGGCGACCGCGTCGCCCTCCACGACCTCAACTTCGAGATCCCGCGCGGCCAGTTCGTCTTCCTGACCGGCGCCTCCGGGGCCGGCAAGACGACCCTGCTGCGGCTCATCTTCCGCGAGGAGGTGCCGACGAGCGGCCAGATCCTGGTCAACGGCCGCAACGTCGCCTCGCTGCCGCCGGGCAAGGTCCCCTACCTGCGGCGCACGATCGGCGTCGTCTTCCAGGACTTCCGGCTGATCGGCCGCAAGACCGTCTTCGAGAACGTCGCCTACCTGCCGCGCATCCTGGGCAGCGACCGCGAGACCCAGAAGCGGCTCGCCTACCACGCCCTCCGCCGGGTCGGCCTGGCGCACCGGCTGTACGCCTTCCCGCCGCAGCTCTCGGGCGGCGAGCAGCAGCGGGTGGCGATCGCCCGCGCCTTGATCGCCGACCCCGAGCTGCTGATCGCCGACGAGCCGACCGGCAACCTCGACCCCGACCTCTCGCGCGAGATCCTCCGCCTTTTCCTCGAGGTCAACCTGCGCGGCACGACGGTCATCGTCGCCACCCACGACCGCGACACCATCCAGCGCATCGGCCGGCGCGTCCTGACCCTCGACCGCGGCGAGGTCGCCTCCGACGTCGAGCTCGTAGGGACCGAGCCGCCGCGCCTCGAGCCGCCGCCCGAGGAAGAGGAGGACGAGGAGGACGCCGGCGCCGAGGTCCTGGTCCCACCGCCATGAGCATCCTCCAGGCCCTGGCCTACTTCTTCCGCGAGGCGGCGGGAGGCTTGCGGCGCGGCTGGAAGGTGAGCTTCCTCGCCGTCTTCACGATCGCCGTCAGCCTCTTCGTCGGCGGCGTGTTCCTCCTCGCCAGCGGCAACCTGGCCCGCGCCCTCGCCCGCTGGCGCGCCGAGACCCGGGTCGTCGTCTACCTACGCCCCGGCACGCCGGCAGCGGCGGTCGAGCGGCTGCGCGGCGAGGCGGCGCGCGGTCCCGCCTGGGTGCGGGGCGCCACGGCCGTCTCCCCGGCCGCGGCGCGCGCCCGCTTCCGCTCCAGTTTCCCGGGGCTCTCCGACCTGCTGCGGGGCTGGGGGGAGGAGCCGCTGCCCGCCACGCTCGAGATCGAGCTCGAGCGCGAGGAGGCGCTGCCGGCGGCGGAGTACGAGGCCTGGCTCACCGCCTGGCGGGCGCGTCCCGCAGTCGAGATGGTGGACGACGACCGGGAGTGGCTGGCGCAGCTCGAGGGGGTGATCGCGGTGCTGCGCGGGGTGGGGCTGGCGCTCGGCGGGGTGCTCCTGGCGGCGGCGATCTTCACCATCGGCAGCGTCATCCGCCTGACCGCCTACCTGCACCACGAGGAGATCGCCGTCCTGCGGTTGGTCGGAGCGACCGAGTTCTTCGTCCGCGGCCCGTTCTACGCCGAGGGGCTGCTGCAGGGGCTTCTCGGCGGCGTGATCGCCCTCGCCGCCCTCTTCGGCGGCTGGCAGCTGGCGCAGGTCGAGGCCAGAGGGTCGCTCCTCGCCACCCTCCTGGCCGAGCGCTTCCTCACCCCCGGCCAGGCGGCGGCGCTCCTCCTCCTCGGCGGGGTCGCGGGTCTCCTCGGCGCCGTCGCCTCGCTGCGCCGCGAGACCCTGCGCGGCGAAAGCTAAGAGGCCAAAAAAGAAGAGGCCCCGCCGAAGCGGGGCCTCCCCAACCAGCCTGAGGGCGCCGGTTACGGGATGGTGAGGATCGTCACGGCCGCGGCGCGGTCGGTGACCTCACCCTGGGTAGTGATCCGGCTCGGGTCGATCCCGTGCCGCGTCACCAGGTAGTTCTTCACGGCCTCGGCGCGCGCCAGCGCCAGCCGCTCGTTGCTCGCCTGCGAGCCGCTCGAGCCATCGGCGTAGCCGGTGACCTCGGCGGTCGAGTCGGGCTCCTGCTTCATCCGCAGCGCCACCTCGTCGAGCTTGGCCTTGCAGATGTTGTCCACCCGCGCGCTGCCGGTCATGAACTCGCACACCACTTCCATCGTCTCGGGCGCCGGCGGCGGCGGAGGCGGTGGCGGCGGCGGCGGTGGGGGCGGCGGAGGCGGCGGTGGCGGAGGCGGCGGAGGCGGAGGCGGAGGCGGCTCCTCCGGCTCCACGAACAGCGCCGGGAAGAACGTCAGCCCGAGCAAGCCGCCGATCGGGCAGTGCTCGTCGATGTCGGAGAGCTGGGCGAGGTCGGTGCGCAGGGCGAAGTTGAAGGCCCAGTTGCGCGCCTCCCCGAGCCAGAGGCGGCCGCCGCTGGTCAGGTCGAACGCGTCCTCGAAGCCGACGCCGTCGTCGGCGCCCGTGTAAAACGTACCCGCCAGCTCGGTGATCCAGTCCAGCCGCTCCGAGACCGCCGTGGCGTAGCCGATGCCGGCGTTGATCTCGTCCTGGATCTCGAAGCGGTTCAGGCCGACGATGTCGTCGTCCGGGTCGTTGTCCTCGTCCTCGAGCTCGCCCGGGGAGCGGTAGCCCAGCGAGAAGACCCAGTTCGCGCGGCTCCAGTTGATGCTGGCGCCGAAGCCCAGGTCCTGCGAGGCCACCTTGTCGTCGCCGGTCGGCGCCTCGACGAAGAGGCCGAGGGCGGTCCCGCCGTCGGCCGCCGGGTCGCCGCCGAGCCGGAACTTGGTCCCGAGCCGGATGTTGCCGAGCCCGCTGGCGTCCGGGTCGATGTCTTCGTCGAAGAACCGGTCGTCGTCGTCGAACTCGAAGTCGTCGTACGGCACCATGACGCTGAACTCCCAGCGGTCGGTGATGCCGTAGCCCAGGCTCGCGCTCAACCGGTTCCAGTCGACGCTGACGTCCTGGGCACCCCCGCCGTCGATCAGGCGGTCCCAGTTGTTGTAATAGAGGCTGAAGGACCAGCCGCCCTGGGGGACCGTCTCCCCGCTGAGCAGCGTGAACAGCCCCGTCTCGCCGGTCGCGGTCGGAGCGTTCGCCTCCTCCCCCGCGAAGGCGGCGATCGGGCACAGGCCCAAAAATGCCACCAACAGCACCACGCATCTCCGCTTCATGGGTCTCTCCTCCTGCCCGATTTACGCCCGCACCGTGTGGCGAGCGGTTAACCCCATTCTAAGAAAGAAACGGAGGCTGCCTAGCGGTACGACTTGACAGAGATGCGTGCCTCCACTCCGTCGTCTCCCTTCAAAGCCTGTGCCACGATCCCCGACAGGAAGAAAGTGTACTTCCTCCGGAACCGGAACGAGGACTCGAACCCCACCCCCGCGTCCGGGACGTACTCGGAGACGTCGGTGTAGACCTCCCGGTCGAACCCCACGGTCCCCGCCCCGGCGTAGAGCACCCAGTACCAGTTCTGCCAGTCGAGCTTGAGGAAGTCGTGGTGGGCGTTGAGGAACCAGGGGAAGAAGTACTCCCAGGTGGTGTGGAGCTGCTCCGTCCCGCGCAGCCGGTCCTTGACCCCCTTCAGGTACTCCCGGCCGTCGAGGCGGAAGAACTCGGAGAGCGGGATGTTGAAGCGCTCGAACTCCCCGAGGTCCTCGCCGCGCGCCAGTTCCTCCTTGCGCAGGAACGTCCCCCCGTGCAGGCGGCCGATGACGAAGCTCCGCCGCGTCACGTCGAAGCGCTTCAGCGCCTCGAACTCGGCCTTGGCGTAGTCGAAGTCCCCCCAGCCGTAGTCGAAGCCGTAGGTCAGGGCGCCGGTCAAGCCGAAGTTGCCCGGCCCGAGGTCGCGGTAGGCGGTGAACAGCCGCTCGCTGCGCGCCCGCGTCTCGCCGACGATGGCGTTGGAGCGGGCGTCGTCCGGGGTGCCGATCTGGTAGCCCAGCCGCAGGTAGGTGTTCGTCCGGTTGTTCTGCGACTCGAGGCCTTCTTTGTTGTTGCTCAGCCGGTCGAGCTCGCCGAGGAGGAAGGTGCGGTGGTTGGCGTCGTAGGGCCACTCGGTCAGCAGCAGCACGCCGCGCACGCGGTCGAAGTCGTCGGTGAAGTCCTCGATGTCGGGGAACTCGATGGCGTCGAAGACGGCGAACTGCAGCGTCCGCCCGAGACCGTAGTAGCGGTAGCGAAGGAAAGCCGAGATGTCGCCGTCGATGAAGTTGTACTTGACCTGCCCCTCGAAGAAGACCTTGTTGACCAGGCGCGAGAGGCGGAAGTCGAGGTCACCCTCGGGGAAGTAGACGTCGAGGCGGGGGAGGCTGCGCTCGCGCGAGCCGTTGTCGCGCGGCGGCGGTGGCGGCGGCTCGGACGGCAGGTCGGGGTCCGCGGGCGCGGTCTCCGGGGCCGGCGCCGCGGCGGGCTCCGTCACCGGCTCTTCGGCGGGCTCGGCGGCTTCCTCCTCCTCGACGGGGGGCGGCGGCTCCGGGACCTGCGCGGCGGCGAGGGCCGGCAGGGTCAGCGCGGCCAGGAGCACCCAAGTCAACGTGCCGCGCATCGCCGGGGATTGTATGCGCGCTAGCGGAAGCCGCGACGCAGCTCGCGCTTGAAGGCGTCGAAGGCGTCGGTGTCGCGGAGGCAGACGACCACGCGCTCGATCTTCGTCCCGCCCTGCAGGTAGCGGTGGATCTCGGTGAGGATGAGGCGGGCGGCGCGGTCGATGGGGAAGCCGAAGTTGCCGGTCGAAAGCGCCGGCAGGGCGATCGAGCGCAGGCCGTAGCGGTCGGCGACGGCGAGCGAGGAGCGCACCGCGTTGGCCAGCTTGCGGTCCTCGTCCCCCTCGCCCATCTTCGGGCCGACGGCGTGGATGACGTGCTTGGCCTTGAGGTGGCCGGCGCCGGTCATCACCGCCGTCCCCACCGCCGTGCCGCCGATCCGGTTGCACTCCTCCTGGATCGAGGGACCGCCCTTACGCTTGATCGCCCCCGCCACGCCGCCGCCGAGCTGGAGCTTCTCGTTGGCCGCGTTGACGATCGCGTCCACGTGGAGGTCGGTGATGTCCCCCTGCACCAGCTCGAGCTGGGTGCCCTCCAGCGGGACGGTCAGTTTGTTCTCCGCCTTCTCGGTCATCGCTTGCTCTTGGCCCCTCCCCATCGGCGGAATGATATCAAGCACTTGCCGCGCTACACTCCGCGCTCCATGTGGGGGGACCTCAAGCGCGACCTGGCGGCCGAGATGGCGCGGGCGATCCGGGAGCTCTACGGGGTCGAGCACGAGCCGCTCCTGGAGGTCCCGCCGCGGCGCGAGCTGGGCGATCTGGCCTTCCCGGCGGCCCTCCAGCTCGCCCGGGTCCTGAAGCGCCCGCCGCGGGCCATCGCCCAGGAGCTGGCCGCCGCCTTCCGGCCGCCGGCGGCGGTCGGGGCGGTCACGGTCGAGGGCGCCGGCTACCTGAACCTCCGCCTCAAGCGGAGCCCGTTCGCCGCCGCCCTGCTCGAAGCCCCGCTCCTGCCCGGCGGCGAGCGCGGCGGCAAGGTCGTCCTCGAGCACACCAACATCAACCCCAACAAGGCGGCCCACATCGGCCACCTGCGCAACGCCGTCCTCGGCGACGTCCTCGCCCGCGCCCTGCGCGCCCTCGGCCGGCCGGTCGAGGTGCAGAACTACATCGACGACACCGGCGTCCAGCTCGCCGACGTCGTCGTCGGCTTCCACGACCTGCGCGGCGCCGCCTACGACGAGGTGGCCGCCCTCCCCGAGCCCTTCGACTTCCTCTGCTGGGACCTCTACGCCGAGGTCGGGCGCTGGTACGGGGAGGACCCCGAGCGCCAAGCCCTGCGGCGCGAGACCCTGCACGAGCTGGAGATCGGCCGCGGCCCGCGCGCCGAGCTGGGGCGGCTGGTGGCGCGGCGGGTCGTCGCGCGGCATCTCGCGACGATGCGGCGGCTGGGAGTCGGCTACGACCTCCTCACCCGCGAGAGCGAGGTCCTCGCCCGCCGCTTCTTCGAGACCGCCTTCGCCCTGCTGAAGGAGGCCGGCGCCGTGCGCCTCGAGACCGCGGGGAAGAACGACGGCTGCTGGGTGATGCCGCTCGCCGACACGCCGGAGTTCGCCGGCCTCGAGGACCCCGACAAGGTGATCGTCCGCTCCGACGGCACGGTGACCTACGTCGGCAAGGACATCGCCTACCAGCTCTGGAAGTTCGGCCTCCTGGGGCGCGACTTCTGCTACGCCTTCTGGCAAGAGGAGGGGGTTTGGGAGACCGCCCCCGAGGGGACCGGCGACCACCCGGCCTTCGGCGGCGCGGAGCGGGTGATCAACGTCATCGACGCCCGGCAGAGCTACCTGCAGAAGATCGTCCGCGCCGGGCTCGCGGCGCTCGGGCACCGGGAGGAGGCGGAGCGCTCGGTCCACTTCGCCTACGAGATGGTGGCGCTGTCGCCGGCGACGGCGCGCCAGCTCGGCTACCTCGAGGCGGGCGACGAGGAGAAGACCCTCGAGATGTCGGGCAGGAAGGGAATCGGCGTCAAGGCCGACGACCTCCTCGACCAGCTGGAGGCGAAGAGCCGCGAGGAGATCGCGGCGCGCAACCGCGAGCTGCCGGCCGCCGAGCTCGGCCCGCTGGCGCGGCAGATCGCCACCGCGGCGTTGCGCTTCTTCATGGTCAAGGCGACGACCAACCGGGTGATCGCCTTCGACTTCGACGAGGCGCTCTCCTTCGAAGGGGAGTCCGGGCCGTACCTCCAGTACTCGCTGGTCCGCGCCGGCAACATCCGGCGGCGGCTGCGCGAGGAGGGGCTGGCCGACGAGGTGACGCGCGAGGAGGTCGCGGCGCTCCCCGAGGAGCCCTGGAGCGACGATCTCTGGGACCTGGTGCTGGCGGTGGCGCAGAGCGGCGAGATCGTCGAGAAGGGCGCCGAGGCCCTGGAGCTCTCGCTCATCGCCCGCCACGCCCTGGAGCTCGGGCAGCGCTTCAACGCCGTCTACCACAAGCACCCGATCCTCCAGGAAAGCGACCCGGTCCTGCGCGCCACGCGCCTCGCCGCCGTCCAGGTCTTCCGCCGCGGCCTGGAGGCGCTGGTCGGGCTGATCGGCGTGCCCGTGCCGGAGCGTATGTAGAGGTATGCGGGAAGAGCGCGCGGGCACCTCGCCGTGGGTCTGGGTCGGCTGCGGCTGCGCGGTCCTGGTGGGGCTCGTCATGGCCGCGATCGTCGCGCTCGGCTGGTGGGGCTACAAGCAGGGCAAGGAGATCGAGGCGGGGTTCAAGGACCCGGTCAAGCGGGCCGAGAGGACGCGCGCGGTCCTCCCCTACGACGAGCTCCCGGCCGGCTACCACCCGCTCGGCGCCATCTCGATCCCCTTCTTCATGGACATGGTGATGTTCTCCGACCGGGAGCCGCGGCCGGAGATGGAGGAAGGGCAAGGGCAGGAGTTCGACCAGCGCGGCTTCTTCTTCATCAAGGTCCGCCAGTTCGGCAAGGGGGACGAGGACCTCGAGAAGTTCCTGAAGGGGGAGGGAGAGGAGCCGCCGGGGCTCGAGGGGACGAAGCTCGACTTCGAGAGCCGCGAGACGGTCGCCACCGGCACCGTCGAGGCCGGCGGCGGCAAGCTCCGCTACCAGGCCCGCCGCGGCAGCCTGCGCGCCGAGCAGGGCAACGCCGAGGGGATCGCCAACTTCTTCCTCGTCGAGTGCAAGAAGGACGACGGCCGCCTCCGCTTCGGCATCTGGTTCGGCCCGGAAGCGAACCCCGACGTCCCCGCCGCCGAAGCCGACTTCACCGGCACCCCCGCGGACCCGCAAGCCCTGCGGGAGTTCGCCGGGCACTTCCGGCTCTGCGCGTGACGGACGACCCACGACCTGTGACCTATTTCACACCGCCGCCCTCCCTGCACCGGTACAGTGAATGCATGCGAGCACGGGCTCTCGTTTGGATCGGGCTAGGCCTGATATGGCTCGTTAGCGGCCCGGCGGCGGCGCAGAACGAGGCGACGCCGAACTCCGGCTTCCCCACCTCGGCGGCGGGCGGCGGGGTCGTCACCTACGGGACGGCGCTGGTCGTCGACCTCGACGCCAACGGCGGACCGGAGGAGATCGTCGTCGGCACCAACGCCTCGCGGCTGTTCGTCTTCAACAGCGACGGCACGGTGCGCGCGGGGTGGGCCGGGGGGAAGCTGCTGCGCTCCGAGGTCGCCTCCAGCCCCGCGGCCGGGCAGCTCGACCTCGACGGCCAGCTCGAGATCGTGGTGGGCTCCGGGTCGGGCTCGCAGCTCACCGGCGAGGTCGTGGCGTTCGAGGACAACGGGGCGGTGAAGTGGCGCTTCGACCCGCTCGACCACTACCCGCTCGACGGCCAGCCCGACGCGGTGTTCTCGACGCCGGCCCTCGGCGACCTCGACGGCGACGGCCTCGACGACGTCGCCTTCGGCGCCTTCGACTTCCGCGTCTGGGCGGTCAAGGGGACGAATGGCACCGTCATCCCCGGCTGGCCGTTCTTCGTCCGCGACTCGATCTGGAGCTCGCCGGCCCTCGCCGACCTCGACGGCAACGGCACGCTCGAAGTGATCATCGGCTCCGACGTCCACGCCGAGGCGCCGCCCTACAACACGCCCGACGGCGGCGGTCTCTGGGTCTTCCGGCGCAACGGCACGTTCTTCCCCGGCTTCCCCAAGTTCCTGAGCTACCCGCCGGGCGACCACGCGGTCGGCATCCAGTCCTCGCCCGTCGTGGGCGACGTCACCGGCGACGGCTGCCCCGAGATCGTCGTCGGCACGGGGCCGCCCTGGCCCGACGACCTCACCGTCGGGCGCCTCTTGCACGTCTACCGGCGCGACGGCACGATCCCGCCCGGCTGGCCCAAGCCCCTCATCGGGCACGCCGTCGGCTCCTTCGCGCTCGGCAACCTCGACGCCGACGCCGCCCTCGAGATCGTCGCGCCCCTCAACGTCTACGTGAACTCGGGCGGCCTCTCGGTGCCGGTCGAGGGGTGGCTCCTCGCCGCCAACGGCGACGGCAGCACGCTCTTCCAGATGCGGCCCAAGACCGCTTACACCGGCACCTCCGCCGACGCGCTCGGCGCCGCGCTGGTGGCCCAGATCGGCGCCCAGAACCCCGCCGTCCTGGTGGGCTACGTCGGCTGGGACGTGGCGATCGTCTCCAAGACCGGCGTCCAGCTCTCCGAGGACGGGCCTCCCTACGAAGCCGGCAAGAAGGTCTACACGACGCTGCGGCAGGTCACCGGACCGGCGGTCGCCGACCTCGACGACAACGGCGGCCTGGTGATCGTCGGCGCCTCCGGCGCCAACGCGAGCGACACCCGCGTCTGGGCCTGGAACGAAGGCTCAATCGGCTCCCTCCCCTGGCCGCTCCACCGGCAGAACCCGCGCCGCACCGGGCGGGCGCCGGGGACGGTCGGTTGCTTCGTCCCGCCGCCGCCGCTCTCCTTCCACACCCGCACGCCCTGCCGGGTCTCCGATTCACGCCTCCCCGGCAACCTCGTCTTCGGCGGCCCCAAGCTGGTCGCCGGCGAGGAGCGGACGATCACCTTCCACGACAACCCCTTCAACGCCTGCGGCGTGCCGGCCACCGCCAAGGCGGTGGCGATCAACGTCACCGTCACCGGGGCGACCGCCGGCGGCTTCCTCAAGATCTTCCCGGGAGGCGACGGGGCCCCGAGCGCCAGCGTCATCAACTTCGCCGCCGGACAGACGCGCGCCAACAACCAGGTCGTGTCGCTGTCCTTCGACGGCCGCGGCAACCTCGCCGTCAACCCGGTGATGGCGCCGGGCCAGCAGGTGCACGTCATCCTGGACGTCTTCGGCTACTTCCAGTAAAGAACGGCGGGGCTTAGTCCTCGGTTCGGCCCCGAGGCGAACCCCCCGTCCCCGCCGCCGAAGCCGACTTCACCGGCACCCCAGCCGACCCGCAGGCCCTCCGGGAGTTTCGCCGGGCACTTCCGGCTGTGCGCGTAGCCTCCTGCCACGGCGTAACGCGTTCTCTCAGAGAGATTTAGCGAGCCCCGCATGTTTTTCTGGGCCCCTGGAGACTTATCCCGGGGACCTCGAGATTTATCTCGGGGACTCCGGGATAGATCTTGGAGGCTCCGAGATCTATCTCCAGGGGTCCGAGATCTATCTCCGGCAGCCCGAGATCAATCTTCCATGCACGGAGATCTATCTCCGGGACCGGAAGATGAATCTCCTATAGCTTAAGATCTATCTTGGACTGCCCGAGATCTATCTCCGGGGCTCGGAGACTTGTCTCGGACGCCGAGCACACACGATCCACCCGATGACTCAGGACGCCTCAACTCTTGACTCACTCGCAGCGGACCTCTAGGCTGAAGCGACGGGGGAACGCACCATGCCGCGTCAACTGACGATTCGCTACGACGATGCGCTGGCCCGCGAGATCGAGGAGCTGGCTCGGCGGGAAGGCATCTCACAGAACCAGGCAGCGGTGCGGCTACTGCGCAAAGGGGCGCACATCGACGAGCCGGATCGGCCCCGTCAGGGGATCGGAGACTCCTTGGACTGGTTCATCGGTTCATGGACGGATGAGCAGGCCAGGGAGCTCGAGCAAGCGGTCGCCGACTTCGAAATGGTCGACCAGGACCTGTGGAGGTGAAGATCCTCCTCGACACCAACGCCTACTCCGATCTGGCGCGAGGACACTCGCCGATCTCTCATCGGGTCCGCGAGGCCGAAGCCGTGCTGGTCTCCGCGGTCGTGGCTGGCGAGCTGATGGGAGGCTTCCGCCGTGGAACACGCTTCCAGGAGAACTTCGCTGACCTGCAACGCTTTCTTGCGCAGCCGCGGGTTCACCTGCTGCCTGTGACCTGGGTCACCGCTGAGCGCTACAGTCGGATCTACGCCGCCCTGCGCCGCCGCGGCACGCCAATCCCCACCAACGACATGTGGCTCGCCGCCCATGCCATGGAAACCGGAGCCGAGCTCATGTCCTCCGATCCCCACTTCAAGCACGTCGAAGGGTTGGCCTGGACGGACCCGGGTGCGCCCTGAGCCAAGGCAGCGAAGATGGGCGCCGAGGCTCAGTCCTCGGTGTAGAGAATCTCCATCCGCCGGATCTTCCAGGCCGAGAGGAAGAGGAGCACCAGCGTCAGCCCGAGGAGGCCGGGGACGGCGACCCAGGGGGAGGGGGCGTCGGCGAGGATCGCCAGGGGGCCCTGCGAGATCGGCACCGGGCACAACCCCTGGAGGTAGTGGATGACCGAGATCTTCTTGAGCGCCGGCGGGAGCAGGAAGTGCAGGTTCTCCCAGCCGAAGACGGTCACCGCCGGCAGCGCCGGGCTCTTGGTGAAGAAGCCGGCGGCGAGGAAGACGGCGCCGTAGCCGAGGCAGGCGAGAGCGGTGACGCCGAGGTAGGCGCCGAGGTGGCCGAGGCCGGGGCCGTCGAAGATGAAGCGGCGCACCGCGGCGCCGTCGTGGGCGGCGTAGGCGAGAAAGAACGACGCGACGGTGGCGGCGCCGAAGACGCTCAGCGTGACGACGAGGCCGGTCAGGTACTTGGCGGCGGCCAACAGCGGGCGCCTCACCGGCGACAGGAAGTAGAAGTGCAGGCTGCGGTCCAGGAGCTCGCGCCGGATGAGGTTCCCGAAGACCAGGACGCAGCCGAAGAAGAGCACCAACCGCAGGATGAAGGCCTGGTAGAGGCGGGCGAAGACCCAGCCCACGTCGCTGACGTTCGCCGGGTCGTCGGGGGAGTTGAAGAGGGCGTGCAGGGCGAAGAGCGTCACCGGCATCGCCGCCAGCAGGACCACCCCCAGCACGCGCCGGCCGCGGAACCCCTTCTTGAGCTCCAGGCGCACGGCCGCCGCGAGCTGCCGCCGCCAGAGACCCCAGGAGGGGGCGGGGAGGGGCGGCACCGCCGCCGCGTCCAGGGCCGAGGCCCGTTCGAGCACGCTCATCGCTGCACTCCTTCCTGGCCGCCAATCAGGTAGTGGTAGACGGCCAGCACGTCGCTGTCGGCCGGCGCGACCGACTCGACGCGCACCCCCTCCTCGAGCACCACGCGGTTCAGGAGGAGGTAGAAGCGGTCGGCGTCGCGCGTCCGCACCAGGAGGACGCCGCGCTCGAGCTTGGCCTCGACGACGTGGTCGGCCAGGAAGAGGCGCGAGGCGAGGAGCTGCGGCCGGTCGCAGAGGACGGCGACCTGCACCGGGTGCTCCTCCATCTCGTCGCGCACCCCCTCGATCTCGCCTTCGGCCACCACGTAGCCGCCGTTGAGGAGCACCACCTGGTCGGAGATGCGGTCCACCTCGTGCAGGATGTGGGTCGAGACGACGACGTGCAGCCCCGCCGACGCCAGCTCGCGGAAGAGCACCGTCATCTCGGCGCGCGCCATCGGGTCGAGGCCGTTGAGCGGCTCGTCGAGGATCAGCACCGACGGCCGGTGCGCCATCGCCTGCGCCAGCTTGATGCGCTGCCGCATCCCCTTGCTGTAGGCCGCGACCTTGCGGCCGGCGGCGTCGGCCAGCCCGACCCGCTCGATCGCCGCCCAGGCCAGCGTCTCGGCGTCGGCGCGGGGATAGCCGTGCACCCGCAGGTAGGAGGCGATGAGCTCGAAGCCGGTCAGCCCCGGCGGGAAGGCGTCGTGCTGGGTGGCGTAGCCGATGGTGCGGAACATCTCCTCCGGCCGCTCGGGGACCAGACCGAGGACGCTCACCCGCCCGCGCGTCGGGCGCAGCAGGCCGGCCGTCAGGTTCATCAGCGTCGTCTTGCCCGAGCCGTTCGGGCCGACCAGGCTGGTGATGCCGGGGGGGATCGCCAGGTTGACGCGGTTGATCCCCAGCACTTCGCCGTAGAACTTGGAGACCTCGTCGAAGAGGATGCGGCGCGAGGTCGCGGCGGCGGCGGCGCCCGCGGTGTCGGCGGCCGGGACGGGGATGGCGGTAGTCACGTCGGCGACGCTCACCGTACCACCTCGTAGGCCTTGATGCGGCGGGCGAGGAGGACCAGCGAGACGGCGCAGACGGCGGCCAGCGCGATCCAGGCCGGGCCGGGCTCCAGGCGCACGCGGACGTCGATGCCGAAGAGGCCGGCCCAGACGGCGCGGATCAGCTCGCCCAGGTTGAGCAGGCTCCCCCAGGTGGTGTCGAGGATCTCGTTGATCGCCGCGCCGAAGCCGGCGAGGACGAAGAAGACGACGAGCAGCACGATCCGCGCGACCGGCTTCCACTTGACCCACGCCGAGACCGCGAGCGCGATGAGCGAGAGCACCAGGACCCACGCCCAGGAGCCGGCGAAGATCGCCCAGCCGACGCGGCCGTTGGCCGCCAGCCACCCGTCCTCGAGCGAGGCCTGGAGGGTGAAGAGCAGGAGCAGCGGCACCCAGGTGATCGCCGAGAGCAGGAGCGCCAGGACCGAGAGCTTGCCGAGCACGTACTCGCGCCGGGTGAACGGACGCGAGAGGTAGAGCGGCAGGGCGCCGTTGCGCAGGTCGGGGGCGACCAGGGCCGGGCCGACGAAGAGCGAGAGCAGGAAGCACATCGTCGCCTCGATCCCCATCAGGTTGAAGAAAAACGAGCCGTCGATCGTCAGCAGCTGCGCCGCCGAGAGGTCCAGGAACTTGAGTGCCGAGGCGTTGTGGCGCAGGTAGATGAGCACCGCGCCAGCGAGGTGCGGGATGAAGCAGAGGACGAAGAAGATGAGGAAGAGCTTCGAGCGGAAGACCTCCCCGTAGGCGTAGCGCGGCAGCACCAGGAAGCGGCGCCGCTCGGGGGTGAAGCCGCCGGCGTAAGGACGGTAGGTGCGCTCGTAGACCGCCATGTCAGTTCTCCACCCCGTTCTCCATCGCCTTCAAGAAGATGTCTTCCAAGGAGTCGCGCCGGTGGCTGAGGCGGCGGATCTGCACGCCGCGCGCGTCGGCGAGACGGTAGAGGTCGGCCACCTCGATGCCGTCAGGGAGCACGAGCTTGAGGCGCTGGCGGCCGAGGGTGCCGGTCGCCGCCGCCTCGCAGCCCAGCTCCGAGGCCGCGGCGGCGAAGTCGGCGTCGTCGCCGCGCAGCTCCAGCTCGAGGAAGCGGCGGTTGGCGCGCCGCTCGGCCTCGAGGTCGCAGGAGACGGCCACCCGCCCCGCCTTGAGCACCAGCACCTCGTCGCAGCACTCCTCGACGTCGCGCAGCAGGTGCGAGGAGAGGACGATCTGGATCTTCCCCTGGTCGCGGATCTCCTTGACCAGCTTCAGCATCCGCTCGCGCGCCGGCGGGTCGAGGGCGTTGGTCGGCTCGTCGAGCAGCAGCAGGCGCGGGCCGTGGACGAGGGCCTGCGCCAGCTTGGCGAGCTGGCGCATCCCCTGCGAGTAGCTCTCGGTCTTGCGGTAGCGCGCCTCGCCCAGGCCGACGTAGAAGAGCGCCTCGTGCGCCCGCTCCAAGGCCTGCGACGGCGGCAGCCCGGAGAGCTCGGCCATCAGCCGCACGAAGCGGACGCCGGAGAGGCCGGCGATGAAGGAGTCGTTCTCCGGCATGTAGCCGATGAGGCGGCGGATCTCCCGCCCTTCGCTCCGGATGTCGCGCCCGAAGATGCGGGCGGTGCCGCGGCTCGGCTTGTGGAAGCCGAGCAGAGTGTGGAGGAGCGTCGTCTTGCCGGCGCCGTTCGGCCCGAGGAGACCGATGCAGCGGCCGGAGAAGCTGCCCGAGAGACCGAGGAGGATCGGCCGGCCGCCGAGGGCCACCTCCAGCCCGTCCAGCGCCAGGACGGGGAGGTGGCCGGGGGGGCGGCCGGAGGAGCGGCGGCGAGCGGCTCGGCGACCACCTAGCGGGCCTCGGCCTCGGCGGCCGCCGCCTGGCCCGCCGCGCCGTTCATCATCCCGAACAGGCCGCCGAAGCCGGCCAGCGCGTTCAGGTTGAGCCCGAGCGGCGAGGGGCGGCTGGAGCTGGCGAAGAGGATGCGGTCCTCCTCGCCGTAGGCGTAGGCCAGGGTGGGCCGAAGGCTGCCGATGAAGCCCGCCACCGACGCCGGCCCCTTGCCGGCGCCACCGGGCATGGCAGGCAGCCGGTTGGCCACCGGGCCGAGCGCCGGCCCCAGGTTGTGGAACACCAGCGCCGAGAAGTTGACCTCGACGTCCGCGGGCAGCAGCTCGCGGAAGGCCGCGCTCGTCACCAGCGTCGTCTCCGAGTCGCGGAGCAGCAGCGCCCGCTCGACGAGCGCCCGGCTCGGGCCGGCCACCAGGTACCCGTCGAGGTAGGTGTAGTGGACCTCGAAGGGCGAGCCCTGCTCGGTGCAGCGCAGCGTGTACCAGGTGCGGCCGCCCGCCTCGTCCTCGGTGAGCGTCATCCCCGGCTGCCCGTCGCGTTGCGCCACCTCGGCGGCGAAGCGCTTGAGCGTGGCCTGGAGGCGCGCCGGGTCGTAGACCTCGACGATCAGCTTCCACGACGGCTTGGGCAGCAGCGGCCCGTCCACCGCGAAAGCCACCTCGCCGCCGAGCGGCGCGGCCAGGTCCTCGCGCAGGTCGAGCCCGTGCTCGCTCTTGAGCTTGGCGAGCGACTCGCCCATCTCGGGGATGGCGGCGAGCATCTCGTCGAGCATCGTCGCCGGGTCCTTGACGACGAAGGCGGCGGCGATGGTCGCCTCCGGCGAGACGAAGCCGAGGCTCCCCATCGGCCCCGGAGCGGCGAGCCAGGAGGCGACGCCGCGCCGCGGGCGGTCGAAGGAGAGGGCGGCCATCGTCTGACCGCCGGCCGGGGTCTCGCGGTGGTCGATGACGAAGTGCTCGATGTCGAGGATACCGAGCGCCTCGGCGTGGCGCTCGTGCGCCTCGCCGTCGGCGCCGTCGCCGTGCGGCCCGTGGCCCAGGAGGAGCTTCTTGGCGTCGGCGCCGAAGAGCCAGCCGGCGCCCTCGGCGTAGGCCTCGGCGAGACGGCCGTGGAACTCGGTGCCGGCGAAGGCGCCCGAGCCGCCGCCGGCCGCCGCCGCGACCGCGGCGAGGAGGGCCGGCTCGGGGCTGGCGACGACGACGTCCTCGCCGATCCAGACCGAGGCCTTGCCGTCGGCCGCCGCGGCCGGGTCGTCGACGATCGTCAGACCGTGCTCGCCGTGCTCGCCGTTCTCGGCGGTTGCCCGCGCCATCTCGTCGGCGATCGCGGCGCGCAGGCCGGCGGGGTTCACGACCTCGGCCAGGGCCACCGGCCCGGCCTCGGTCACCGCCACCGCCACCTCGGGGCCGAGGTGCCGCCCCAGCGCGTCGAGCCGGCCGAGCAGCTCGCGGAAGCGCGCCTCGGTCGCGGGCGAGCGCATCGTCTGCTCCCACCACTGCTGCAGCAGCTCGCTGCCGGCGATGCGGGCGTCGAGGCTGCGCTGCGTCTCGGCCAGGTTGGCGGCGAGGTTCGGCAGCGCCACCCAGATCCGCGTGTCGGCCGGCGCCAGGTCGAGCAGGCGCGTCGAGGTGCGGAGGCCCGGCCAGTCGAGGCGGGCGTCGATCTCGCGGCCGAGCTCGCCCAGCTCGCCGAGCAGAGCGAGGTAGCGGTCGCGGTCGCGGCTCCAGGCGATCTCCTCGGCCAGCGGCACCCGCTCGACGCTGGCGTGGGTGGCGATCTGGTCGCCGGCGTGGAGGACGCTGTCGCTCCGCGCCTGCGCCACGCGCACCTCGCCCTCGATGACGGAGACGCGCGAGCCCTTGGTGCCGGCGTTGACCGAGAAGATCGTGCCGGTGACCGAGACTAGGGCGTCGCCGCTCTGGACGTAGAGGTGGCGCGGCCGCTGCTTGGCGGCGCGGACGATGACCTGGCCGCGCGCCAGCTCGATGGTGTTGCCGGAGAGGCCGGCGTCGAGCGCGAGGTTGGCGCGCTCGTTCATCTCGATGAGGGAGCCGTCGGCGAGCCGCAGGAGGGCGGTCGAGCCCTTGGCGGTGCGCAGCTCCTCGCCTTCGCCGACCGCCTCGCCGGCGGCGACCGGCGCGACGCCGGCGCCCTCGACGCGGAAGAGGTCGCCCTGGACCGAGGCGACGCGCGCCATCTCGGCGCCGCCGGTGAAGAGCTCGGCGAGCAGGACGAAGAGGCCGGCGCCGGCGACCAGTGCCAGCGTCGCGGCGAGGGCGAGGGCGGCGGGGCGGGTGCGGAACGCCGCGACCGGGCGCCGGGCGGCGGCCGGACGGGTGGCGCTCCAGCCGGCGGCGGGAGCGTCGGCGGCCGGAGCACCGCTCTTGGCTTCCTTGAGCGCGCGGCGGCAGGCCAGGCACTCGCGGGTGTGGTCCTCGAGCAGCAGGGCGCGCGCCGGCGTGAGCCCGCCGGCGACGTAGGCCGGGATCAGGCTGGTGAAGTCGGCGCAGCCCCGGATCGACTCGATCGGGCCGGCGTTGACGGGGACCGCGGCCGGCGCGGCCGGGGCGGTATCGGTACCGCTGGCCAGGCGCTCCCAGACCCGGGCGGCGGCCGCCTCGACCGTCGCCGGCTCGGGGGCCTCGCTCCGGGCCAGGGCGATGGCCCGGTCCAGCGTGGCGTCGTCCATCTTCGGGGTGCGGCTCATGACAAACCTCCTTCAAACGCCAGCTCCTTGCGGAGGCGGTGGCGCGCGCGGTGCAGGATCACGGCGATCGACGTCTGCGAGACGCCGAGCATGCGGGCGATTTCCAGGTTGCTGCGCTCCTCGAAGTAGCGCAGGGTGAAGATCTCGGCGCTCTTCGGTGGTAGGCGGGTCAGGGCGGCGCGGAGGCGCGCGGCGAGCTCGCGGCCGCCGCGGCTGCGCTCGGGGCCGGGGTCGGTCTCCTCGAGCGCGCCTTCGACCTCGGCCAGCGCCACGGCGCGCGAGCGCCGGCGCGAGCGCAGCAGGTCGAGCGCGGCGTTGACCGCCGCGCGGTGCAGGTAGCTCGAAGCGCTCTCCGAGAGGTCCAGCTCGTCCTCGCGGCGGAGCAGGCGGACGAAGACGGTCTGCAGCACGTCCTCGGCGTCCGCCGCGTCGCCGGTGATGCGGTAGGCGGCGCGGTAGACCGCGCCGTGGTGCTCCTGGAACAGCGCCTCGAGCGGCAGCGGCGGTCTCCGAGGCGTCGAATCTGAGTGGGCGGCGGCAATCACGGCCGGTGGCCCTCCTTTCGTCTCCATCCCTAGAACGCGCCTCGCGGGGGGTTGTTACAGAGCGCCCAGGAGCTCCTCGAGGATCCGGTTGACGGCCTCGGGCGCGTCCATCTGCAGCCAGTGGCCGGTGTGGGGGATCCAGCGGGTGGGGAGGTCGGGGCGGCGCTTGTGGAGGCTTACGGGGAGGTCGTTCAGGTCCGAGACGACGGAGAGCTTGGGGCCGGGGTAGGCGTCGAGGGCGGGGAGGGGCGGGTAGGCGAAGGCGGCCTCGATGCCGCCGAGGATCGCCTCCTCGGCGGTGTCGCGGACGCCGGCGAGGACGCGCGCGGCGGCCGCGGGCGGAGCGTGGACGACGAGCTGGCGGTAATAAGAGGTCAGCTCGGCGTGCGGGTCGGCGCGCAGCGTGGCGAGGAACGGCTCGAAGTCCGAACGCGGGGTGTCGGTCATGTCGCCGTTGGGATCGACGAGGAAGAGCGCGGCGACGCGCTCGGGGTGGCGGCCGGCGTAGTCGATCGCCGCGAGCGACCCCAGGCTGTGGCCGGCGAGGACGAAGCGGCGGAGGCCGAGCTGGTCGGCGACGGCGGCGACGTCCGCCGCCAGCCCGGCGATCGAGTAGTCGCCGTCCTCGGCCGGCTCGGACTCGCCGTGGCCGCGCAGGTCGAGCGCGACGGCGCGGCGGCCGGCGGCGCGGAGGTGGTCGAGCTGCGCCCGCCACTGGCCGCCGTTCCCCGCCAGGGAGTGGACGAAGAGGACGGGCAGCGCGCGCCCGGCCGCCGCGCCCTCGCCGCCGCCCCCGTCGAGGACGTGGAGGTTCCCGGCCGGCCCGGCGACCCAGAAGGCGCGCTCGGCGGGCTCGGTCGTGTCCGGCGGCTCGGCGGGGGGCCCGCCGCCCCCAGACCCCTCCCACTCGTCCTCCCGCCGCTTGAAGAAAAGCCAGGAGGCGAGACCGGCGGTCAGGAAGCCCAGGAGGACCCAGAGGACGCCGCCGCGGGCGCTCCGGCGCCGGCGTCGGCGGGGGCGGGAGGGCATGCCGCGATGCTATCGCTACGCCGGGGCCGGTTGACGCCGCGGGGGGCCCTGGGGTATCTATCGCGCCCCCGCGCTTCGCAGGCAATCGCTCCATGCACCCACAAACCGCGCCGATCGGCCTCGCCCCCGCTGAAAGCCCGCCCGCGGGCTCCGCGGCCGTCGACCGCCTCGGCCGCTGGAGCTCCGCGCTGGCCCTCGGCTGCGCCCTCCACTGCCTGGCGATGCCGCTCGTCCTCACGTTCCTGCCGCTCGCCTCGACCGCGTTTCGTCTCGACCACGGGGTCGAGCGCCTCCTGGTCGTCGCCTCCGCGCTCCTCGGCTCGGCCAGCCTCTGCTGGGGCTTCCGGCGCCACCGCCGGCACGGCGTGCTGCTCCTCCTCGCCGTGGCGCTGGCGGCGATCGCCGCCGGCCTGCTCGCCACGCACGAGCCCTGGGAGGCGGCGCTGGTCACCGCCGGCACCGGGGTCCTCGCCGCCGGCCACCTCCTGAACCGCCGCCTCTGCCGCGCCTGCTCGACCTGCCGCTGACGCTCTAGATCCGGACGACCACCTTGCCGAAGTGGGCGCCGGAGGCGAGGTGCTCGAAAGCGGTGCGCGCTTCGGCGAGGGGGAAGACCTGGTCCACGACCGGGCGGAGGCCGTGGTGGGCGATGGCGCGGTTCATCGCCTCGAAGCTGTCGCGATGGCCGACCAGGAGGCCCTGCACGCGCAGCATGCGCATCTGGATCGCGGGCAGCCGCAGCTCGAGCGCGGCGCCGGCGAGGACGCCGATCAGGCTCAGCGTGCCGCCGGGGCGCAGCGCCTGGAGCGACTGCTCGAAGGTGCCGGCGCCGCCGACCTCGACGACGTGATCGACGCCGCGCCCGCCGGTCAGCTCTCGCGCTCGCACGCCCCAGGCCGGTATTTCCTTGTAGTTGATCAGCTCCCATGCGCCGAGCTCCTTGGCGCGGGCGAGCTTGGCGTCTGAGCTGGAGGTGACGAGGACGCGCGCGCCCAGGAGGACGCCGAGCTGGAGGGCGAAGATCGAGACCCCGCCGGTGCCCTGGACGAGCACGGTGTCGCCGGCGACGACGCCCCCTTCGGTGACCAGCGCGTTCCAGGCGGTGACGGCGGCGCAGGGGAGGGTGGCGGCCTGCTCGTCGCTGAGGTCCCCGGGGATCGCGACGAGCCCCTCCTCGTCGAGGAGCATGAACTCGGCGAGCGTGCCGTCGAGCGGACCGCCGAGGGACGCGCGGAGGCGCTCGCGGGAGGGCTCGCCGGCGAGCCATGCCTGATGGAACGTCGGGCAGACGCGGTCGCCGGGGCGGACGCGGGTGACCCCGTCGCCGACCGCGACGACGACGCCGGCGCCGTCCGAGCACGGGACGACGGGGAGCTTCTGCTTCGGATTGTAGGCGCCGCGGATGAGGAGCAGGTCGCGGTAGTTGAGCGACGCGGCGCGCACCCGCACCACCACCTGCCGCGCCCCGGGCTGCGGCTCCGGCCGCTCGGCGAGGACCAGGTTCTCGAGGCCCCAGGCCCGCAGCTCGACGACCTTCAAGCCGCCTCCTCCGCGAGCGCCGCCTGGATCTTGGCGACGAGGTCGCGGGCGGTCGCGTCGTCGAGGCGGCCGGGGGTCCAGCCGATGCCGAGGCCGCGGCCGCCGTGCTTGGGGATGATGTGGAAGTGGACGTGCATCACCGCCTGGTGCGCCGCGGCGCCGTTGTTCTGGAGGACGTTGTAGGCGGTGGCGCCGGTTGCCCGCACGACCGCGCGGCAGAGGCGCGGCAGGACGCGCCCGATCGCCGCGGCCGACTCCTCCGAGAGCTGATCGAGCCGTGCCTTCCGCTCCTTGGGGATCACCAGCGTGTGCCCGTCCGACAGCGGGCCGACGTCGAGGAAGGCGAGGACCTTCTCGTCCTCGTAGACGCGATGGCAGGGGATCTCCCCGGCCAGAATCTTGTCGAAGATCGTCGGGGCGTGCGCGTCGTCGCTCATGCGGCCGATTGTAGCGACCGCCGGTGATACCGTCCCGCCGGTGGCCGGGTACTCGGGGACGCCGCTGGCGCGGAAGCTGGGGCTGAAGCCCGGCGGGCGGCTGGCGCTGGTGGGGGCGCCGGAGGGGTTCGAGGGGCTTCTCGAGCCGCTGCCGGAGGGGGCGCGGGTGGAGCGCCTCGACGGGGCGCCCGGCCGGCGCGCCGGCGCAGCGCCGCTCGACCTCGTCCTCCTCTTCGCCCTCGACCTCGCGGCCCTCGGCCGCCACCTCGCTCCCCTCGCCCGCGCCCTCGACCGCGGCGGCGCCCTCTGGGTGGCCTGGCCGAAGAAGAGCGCCGGCGTCCCCACCGACCTCGCCTTCGCGCCGGTGCAGCGCGCCGGGCTCGACCTCGGGCTCGTCGACAACAAGGTCTGCGCCGTCGACGAGGTCTGGTCGGGGCTCCGCTTCGTCTATCGGCTCGAAGATCGCTGACCCGAACTGGGAACCTTAGGCTCGGCCGTGCGTTTCAAGCTGCGATGACCGAGCCGATTCTCGCCGCCTTCGGGCCGGGCGACGACGAGCTGATGGCGCGGGCCGCGGACGGCGACCGGCAGGCCTTCGCCGCCCTCGTCGACCGCTACAAGGACGCCATCGTCAACTACGTCACCCGCCTGACCGGCGACCGCGATCGCGCCGAGGACCTGGCGCAGGAGACCTTCCTCCGCCTCTTCCGCGCCGCCCCGCGCTACTGCGAGCAAGGGCAGCTCCGCGCCTTCCTCTACAGCATCGCCACCAACCTCGTCCGCTCCGAAGGGCGGCGCGAGCGGCGGCAGCAGCTCCTCGCGCCCTTCCTCCTCCTCGCCGGCCACGCCACCGAGCCCGCGTCCACCGCCGCAGGCCTCTTGCGCGACGAGCTGCAGCGGCAGGTGGCCGCGGCGCTCGCCGCGCTCCCCCTGCGCTGGCGCGTGCCGCTCGTGCTGCACGAGATCGAGGGCTGGTCCTACGCCGCCGTCGCGGCGCAGCTCGGCCTGCGCGAGGGGACGGTCAAGTCGCGCATCCACCGCGGGCGCCGGCAGCTCCGGCAATCGCTCGAGCCTTACTGGAACGGAGGCACCGCATCATGGAAGACGACCGGCTAGAGCCTCTGCGCACCCTGCGCGCGCTGCCGCGCGAGCGGGCGGGGACGGACTTCACCGCCCGCCTGCTGGCGCGGCTGGACGAACCCGCCCCGCGACGGCGGCCGATCGCGGCCCTGGCCGTGGCGGCCGCCGCGGCCGCGCTGGCCATCGGCGTCGCCGCCGGCCCGCTCCGCCCCGGCCGCGGGCGCGAGGCGGAAGGACGGATCGAAGCGGCCGAGGCCCGGCGCCTGCTCGAGGAGCTGCGGCGCGAGCACCGGGCGCTGGAGAGCGAGATCGAAGCCCTGGCGGAGGCGCCGCCGGTGCTCTACCTCGGCGGCGACGACGAGGTGGACCTGGTGGTGGACCTGAGCCGCGTCCCCGCCGAGGGCGAAGTCCGGCAGACCAGGAACTGAACCGATTTCTCTAGGAGACGACGCATGAACCGACGAGTGTCCCGATCTCTCACGAGCGCCGCGCTGCTGCTGGCGGTGGTGGCGCTTCCCCTTCCGGCCGCGGCCAAGGAGCCGCAGCCGCACGTCAAGCGCGTCGCCAAGCCCGGCGCCGAGAAGGACGTCCACCGCGACGTGATCGTCGAGCGGCGGCTCGGTCCGGACGGCGAGCTGTTGCTCGGCGGGCCGCGCGGTTTCCTCGGGGTCGGCACGCTGCCGCTGACGAAGGAGCTGCGGGCTCACTTCGGGGTGCCGGAGGAGAGCGGGGTGCTGGTGGCGAGTGTGGAGGCGGGGAGCCCGGCGGACAAGGCGGGGATCCGCGTTGGCGACGTCTTGACGCGCGTGGACGGGGAGGCGATCGAGGGGCCGCACGATTTGCGCATGGCGCTGCGTGACGCGGAGGACGGGCAGGCGGCGACGGTGGAGCTGTGGCGCGACGGGAAGGCGCAGACGGTGACGGCGAATCTGGAGCGGCGCGAGCGGACGGAGATCGATCTTGCCCCGATGTTCATCCGCAAGGGGAGACCGGGCGAGCCGATGATGCTGAAGATCGACCCCGAAAAGATGGGCGAGCAGTTCGAGATGGAGCTCAAGCCTGGCGAGCACTCGGGGTTGATTCGGCTGCGGAGCCGTGAGGCGGAGCTCGAGAAGCGGTTGGCTGAGCTGGAGAAGCGGATCAAGGAGCTGGAGAAACAGCTGGAGAGGTGACGTGCGTCGTTCAGACGCACGTCATCCTGAGCGAGCGCAGCGAGTCGAAGGATCTGGGCGGGGGGTTTTTCCCCCCACGGCGTTGCGGGGCGCCCCGGCGGGGAACCGGCGCGCGCTTTGAAGACTGCCGAGGGGGGGCGCGCGCCTGCGCTTCGCTTTGCGCCGGCATCGACGGCGGACTGCGGTGGGGTTGCCCGGCGCTCGCTCAGAGCTTCCCCGCCGGGGCGCCCCGCAACGCCTTCCCCCCACCCCGCAATTCGACGGCTGGAAAACGTGACGCCCGGCCTTCCGGCAATCGGACGTAGCGCCCGGCCTACGTGCCGGGCGTTTTTAGAACGCTAGGAGCTCTCGTGCTGCCTTGAGGACTTTGTCGCGGTCCGGAAGCAATGCCTTCTCCAGATTCTTGGCGTAGGGGACGGGGCGGTCGGGGTAGGCGAGGCGACGGACGGGGGCGTCTAGCCAGGGGAAGCAGGCGTCGGCGATGCGGGCGGCTACCTCGGCTCCGAAGCCGCCGGTTAGCTGGGCTTCGTGGACGATCAGGGCGCGGGCGGTTTTCTTGACGGAGGCGTGGACGGTTTCTTCGTCGTAGGGGACGAGGGTGCGCAGGTCCACCACTTCGGCTTCGACGCCTTCTTTCGCCAGCTCGGTCGCGGCTTCTAGGCAGGTCCAGGTGGAGGCGCCGTAGCCGACGAGGGTGAGGTCGCGGCCGGGGCGGGCGACGCGCGCTTCGCCGAGGCGGCCGGCGTCCAGGCCTTCGGGCAGCGCCTCCTTGATGCGGCGGTAGAGGAACTTGTGCTCGAAGACCATGACCGGGTTGGGGTCGCGGATGGCGGCCTTGAGGAGGGCCTTGGCGTCGGTGGCGGTGGCGGGGCAGACGACTTTGATCCCCGCGGTGTGGGCGAACCACCCTTCCGGGTTCTGCGAGTGGAAGGGGCCGGCGCCGACGCCGCCGCCGGTGGGGAGGCGGACGACGATGGGGCAGGGCACCTGCCAGCGGTAGTAGAGCTTGGCGGCGACGTTGACGAGCTGGTTGAAGCCGCAGGTGATGAAGTCGCCGAACTGCATCTCGACGACGGGGCGGTAGCCGAGGAGCGCGGCGCCGGCGGCGATGCCGATCGTGCCGCTCTCGGCGATCGGGGTGTCGAAGACCCGGCGCGGCCAGCGGGCGTGGAGGCCCTTGGTGGTGCGGAAGGCGCCTTCGAAGGCGCCGATGTCCTGCCCTAGCAAGACGACCGACTCGTCGCGCTCCATCTCCTCGCGGAGGGCGTCGTTGATGGCATCCACATAGGTGGTCTCGCGGGTCTGGACCGCCGGGGCGCGCGCCGGGTCGGGCGCGGCGGGAGTCGGCTCCGCTTCCGGCGCCGGCGCGAAGACCGGCCGGAAGGCGACCGCGACGTCCGGCGGCGGCGCCTCCAGCGCGCGGCCGATGGCGCCTTCGACCAGCTCGGCGATGCGCGCGTCGAGCCGCTCGCGGGTCGTGGCGTCGAAGACGCCGTCTTCCTCCAGCCGCCGCCGGTACGTCGGCACCGGATCGGCCTCGCGGTAGGTGGCCAGCTCGTCGGCCGGCACCACCTTGAGCGAGTCGTCCCCTTCGCTGTGGCCGCGCATCCGCCCCTGCATCGCTTCGAGGAGCGTCGGCCCCTCGCTGGCGCGGCCGCGCGCCACCGCGCGGGCCAGCGCCTCGGCCATCGCGTCGGGGTCGTTGCCGTCCACGGTCTCGGCGGCGATGCCGTAGCCGGGGCCGCGCTCGCTGAGCTGGCGGCAGGCGAACTGGAGCGAGGTCGGGGTCGAGAAGGCGTAGCGGTTGTTCTCGACGACCAGGACGAGCGGCAGCTTCCACACCGCCGCCATGTTGAGCCCCTCGTGGAAGTCGCCGGTCGAGGTGCCGCCGTCGCCGATGAAGTTGATCGCCACCCGGTCGCTCTCGCGCTGGCGGAAGGCGAAGGCGCAGCCGGCGGCGACCGGGATCATCGAGCCCAGGTGGCTGATCATGCCGACGTGCAGGATGCCGTGCTCGGGCGCGAGATATCCGTAGTGAAACGACCGCTCGACACCCTGCGAGAAGCCGTCGGCCTTGCCGAGGAGCTGGCAGGCCAGGCGGTAGAGGAGCGGCTCGGGATCGGGGCGGCGGCCGTCCGGCGCGCCGAAGCCGAGCCCCGGGAAGGTGCGCGCCGGGTCGAGGTAGACGGCGAGGATGGCGCCCAAGTCGCGGTGGAGGGTGCAGAGCGCGTCGCCCGCCTCGAGCGCCAGCCCCGCCGGCACCGTCGTCGCCTCTGCCCCCACCTCGCTGTACCACTTCGACACCCGTCCGGTCAGCAGCAGCGCCTCGAACCGCGAGTCGAAGTCCCGCGTCAGCTTCATGAAGGCGTAGCGCAGCAGGCGGGCCTGCCGGTCGGCGAGGGCGGCCGGCGCCGTCGCCTGCTCGGGAGCGTCGAGGGTGGCCATCGAGGGAGAAAGTCTAACAGCGCGGCGAACGGCAGGTACGCGCCGACGTCAAGCGCCGGCCACCAGCTCACGCACCTCGCCTTGACCGAGCTCGACGAGAGCGGCGAGCACTGCCGGGACGAGCGGCAGTAAATCGGCGAGCAGGTTTGTCCTCGCGCGGAGTTGAGCCGTCGCCGCTTCATGGCCGACCAACGCCGAGCCAAGTCGACGAGGAACGCACGCGTCGAGGAGAACGCGCAAATGGAAAAGAGTTAGGCCGCGACGACCGCGGCGAGCAGAGCCGACTTGGCGAGCTGGAGAACAGCTACGGCATGCTCGCGGGAGACCGCTGGGAAGTCCTGGAGAAACACGTCGAGAGAGTCCCCAGCCTCGAGATAGTCGATGAGCGTCTGCACGGGCACGCGAGTCCCGGCAAAGACGGGCGTGCCGCTCAGGCGGTCAGGTGATGAGGTGATGAGTGGTTCCGGCGGCGCCATCTGCTTCTCCACGACTGAGATTAGAACATCCGCACGCCCAAAATCCTCCTAGCCCCGCTGCAGCGCCTTGATCGCCTTCTCGAACTTCTTGCGCTGGCGGTTCTCGGGGTCCATCTGGAGGAGGATCTTCAGGGCCAGCTCGGCGCTGCGCCAGTCGCCGGATTCGAGGAAGCCTTCGATCTGGCGCTCGCCGCCTTCGATGCCCTGGCGGCGCTTGGCCTCGGACTCCAGGCCGGCGGCCTCGGCGAACATCGCCGCCGAGCGGGCGTGGCCAGGGAGCTCCTCGCCGAGCTCGTGGGCGACGTCGCGGGCCGCGAACCAGTCGCCGGCCCCGACTGCCTGCTGGAAGCGCGCCTCGTAGACCTGCACCCGCGCCTGCTGCTCGGCGCGGCCTCGCGCCGCCGCCAGCTGCTCGCGGTAGCCTTCCAGCGTGACGCGCGAGAGACCGAGCGCGGCGAGCGACTCCAGCTCGCGCTCCGCCTCCTCCAGCCGCCCGGCGTCGAGGTCCTCCTCCAGCCGCGCCGCCCGCCGTCCCAGCTCCCGGTGCTCGCGCTGGTCGCGCTCGGCGGCCTCGATCTCGGCGCGGAAGGCGGCGGCCGTGCTCCCCTCGCGGTCGAGGCGGGCGATCGCCTCGGCCTCGCGGCGGGCGGCGCGGAAGTCGCCGCGCCCGAGGGCGGCGCGGGCGGCGGCCAGCGCGCCGTCGAGCCGTTTCTCCTGCTGCGCCTCGGCGCCGGCGGAGGCGAGCGCGGTCTCGAACTCCGCCCGCCGCGGGTGGTCGGGGGCGAGCTCGAGCAGCGTCTCGAAGGCCAGCCGCGCCAGCGGCATCTGGTGCTTCTTGAGGTAGGTGTCGAGCATCTTCTCGCTCGCGGCCAGCCGCTCGGCCCGCGTCCGCCGCTCGTCCTCGGCGGCGAGCTGCTGCTTGACCCGGTCGAGCCCCAGGCTCCGCGGGTTGGCCGCCTCGAGCTCCGCCACAATCGCCCGCGCCTCCTCGACGCGGCCGGCGGCGAGCGCCTCCTCGGCCCGCACCGCCGCCTCGGAGACCTCGCGGGTGCGGGTGGCGGCGCGCTCGATCTGCGCCAGCAGCTCCATCCGCTCCTCGCGCGTCAGCTCGCTCGAGCTGCGCGGGCGCGCCGGCGGGAGGTGCGTCGCGGCCGCCGGGCGCGGCGCCGCCGGCGGGCGCCGCGCCTCGTGGAGGATCGGCACCTCCTGGGTCTCGTGCGCCTGGAGGCCGTGCGCCACCCGCTCGAGCGCCAGGATGAAGGAGACCGCGTCCGGGTAGCGCTTCTCGCGGTCGCGCGCCAGCGCCCGGCGGATCACCCGGTCGAGGTCCTCGGGGATCTCGATCTTCGGGTTCCGCCCCACCATCGGCAGCGGGTCCTCGGAGAGCCGCTTGAAGATGAAGCCGGCCTGGTTCTCGGAGTGGAAGGGCGGCAGCCCGGTCGTCATCTCGTACAGCACCAGCGCCAGCGAGTAGATGTCGCTCCGGCGGTCGAGGTCGGCGCCGGGCCCCGTCCCCGCCTGCTCGGGCGAGCAGTACTGGAGCTTGCCCATGAACATCCCGACCTGCGTGATCTCGAACCCCCCGGAGTCGTGCGCCGTCAGGTTCTTGGCCAGCCCCAAGTCGATGATCTTGATGCGGAGCTGGCCGCGCCGGTCGGTCGTCAGCATCAGGTTGTCGGGGCTGAGGTCGCGGTGGATGACGCCGGTGGCGTGGATCGCCTCGAGGCCGCGCAGCGCCTGGATCGCGAGCTGGATCGCCGCCGGCACCGGGAACGGCCCCTCCTTGCGCAGGCGGTCGCCCACGTCCTGCCCCTCGATGTGCTCCCAGACGGTGTAGAAGCTGCCGTCGGCCAGGCGCGAGTAGTCGTAGAGGATGGCGACGTTCGGGTGCTTGATCTGGGTGGCGAGGCGGGCCTCGCGCAGGAAGCGCTTCTGCGCCGAGGGGTCGGCGGCGAGGTCCTGGCGCAGGATCTTGACCACCCGCAGCTCCTGCAGGTGGATGTGGCGCACGAGGTGGACCTCCCCCATGCCGCCGCCCCCCAGGCGCTGGACGATCTCGTACTTGCCTTCGAGGACGGTCCCCGGCTCGCGCGGCGTCAACCTCTCCCCCTAAGGAACGGCTGAATTGTAGCCGCGGACGCGGCGGGGGTGGGTGCGGGCGGCTTGGCTAATCGATGGTCTCGAGCCGTACGGCAGCGGGCCAGGGCGCGGGCACGGCGAGGGCGCGGGCGTCGAAGAGGCCGGCGAGGGCGGCTTCCTGCTCGGCGGCGGTCCAGGCGAGGAGGCGGAGGGGCTCCGGCGGCAGGTTGCGGCCGAGCCAGGAGCCGTCCTGTCCCGCGCCCGCGTGATGCGACCAGGCGACGAACGCCAGGCTCCGCCCGGTCAAACGCACGCCGTCCAGCCACAGCGCCAGCGGCACGTAGGCGGCCGGCTCGCCCGAGGGGCGGACCGCGGCGACGGCGAGCGGCGGGGCTGCGGGAGGCAGCGTCCACACGGCCGTCTCCACGCCGCCGCGCCACCCCCGCACCAGCGACCCCGCCTGCGCATGACGCACGAGGAGGAAGGCGCCCTCCGCGAGATCGGGCACCTGGACTTCGCCGGTCGCGTCGGTGAGCCCCTGCCAGAGGGCGGAGTCGTCGCCCAGGCCACGCTGGGCGCGCAGCTCGGCGCCGGCGGCGGGCGCGCCGCCGGGCAGGCGCAGGCGGAGCGCCTTCGTCGGCCCGACGGGCCGCAGCCGGAACGTCAGCTCGCGCTCGAGCTCTCTCTCCGGCACCGTCTCCGTTAGTGTCTCGGACGGCAGATACCCGTCGGCGCGCGCCGCCACCATGAGCTCCCCGGGCCGCAGCGGCTGGAGCTCGGCGACGCCCTCCTCGTCGGTGGTCGCCTTTTGTCCGGCGTCCCGCTCCCCCAGGCGGGGGTCCACGTAGCGGTTGCCGGCGCTCACCGCCGCGCCCGCGATCCCGCGGCCAGTTTCCGCGTCGAGGACGCGCACCGAATAGCTGGAGCCCGGGACGTGGAGGTCGAGTGTCCCACTCTCCTCGATCGTCTCCATCTCGACGAACGGCGGCCCGGACGTCGTCGCCAGGTCGACCTGGATCAGATAGCCGCCCGGCCCCCAGAGCACCGCCTCGTACGCTCCCCGCTCATCGGTCTGCACGCGCAGCCAGCCGTCCTCGCCGCCAGTGCGGAAGGCCACCTCGGCGCGCGCGGGTTTCGCGCCGCGATAGACGGTGCCGCGGACTGCGATCGCCTGCGGCCGGAACTCGACGCTGCTGTCCTCGCCGGAGCTGAGGTCGACCGTCCGGTGTGCGATCCAGGGCGGCGCCTCGAGCACGACGTCGAGCGGCGCGGCAGGCAGGGCGTCGAAGCGGTGCGCCCCGGTGTCGCGCGGCAGCACCACCCGGCGCAACGGTTCGGGGTCCCCGGCTGCGGCGCGCACCGCCAGGGTGATGCGGTCCGGCTTGAGCGCGTCGGGGAGATCCAGAGTGACGTCGATCCCCGGCAGGAGGCCGAGCTCGCCCCGCACGGTCTCGACCTTGCCCGGCCGCAGCGGGATGTCGCGGGGCGGCAGAAAGAGGACGGTCGAGCTCGCGACCAGCCGCGCCGCGCTCCCCTCGAGGCCGTACCACACGCCGTAGACCCGGTCCCCCGCGTTGACGAAGACGTCCGGCGCGCGCGGCGCGCCGTCCACGCCCGCGACGGACAACTCGACCGCGTCCGGCTGCTCCGCCGAAGCCAACCGCGGCCGATCGAGGACCGCCAGCAGGTCGGAACCAGCAGCCGGCGGCTGCGGCCAGGCGCGCGCCACGCGCCCGGGAACCACCTCGAGAGGCCGCGAGAGCGCCAGGGCCCCGCCGGAGGCGCGGGCGAACGAGCCCATGAGGACGCGCCCCGCGGGCATCAGCAGCCCCTTGCGGGCGGCGCCCGTGGCGCCGGTCCGGCGGTCGAACGCACGCTGCGGAAACTTGGGGTCGAGATGGAGCAGGCGGAGCGAGGTGTCGGCGGGCAGCTCCTTCTCGGCCGGGATCCCCACGCGTCCGGCCGGCTCCACCGGGAAGACGGCTACGAATCCCCGCCCCGTAAAAGGAGACGGCTTGTAGTGGACGATCATGGGAGAGCTGAGCCGATCCTCCCCCTCCACCCACGCCTTGTACCCGCCGCCCGGCGGGACGAACCAGATGCCGCAGGGGTAGACGAGCTCGCGGTCGAGCTCCGACAGCGGGACGAGATGGGCCTCGAACCCGACGGGCGCGAGAAACTCCTCCCCTTCAGGGCCCACCGCCGGCCAGAAGCTCACCGCCGCCTTGCCGTCGACGACGCCCTTCGTGGGATCGGGCCGCAGCGGCTGCTGCGCGAGCAGGGGAAGAAGGAGCGCCGGGAGGAGCGCCGACCGCATGAGCATCCGGCTGCGCTCTAGAAGAGGCTTACTCCCCGACAGCAGGGATGCCTGCCCGCCCCGCCCATGCAGCCCGCGCCGCCGACGTAGGTGCACCAGCCTCCGGGCGAGGCGCCGGGCTGGCAATACGATCCATCCTCGTGGTACTTGCACTTGGAGTCGCAGGTGAGCCACGGGTCGTCACCGCACTCTGCATCCAAGCTTGCCGGGAAGGACAGAAGGGCGCCTGCCATAACAACAGGACGAGTACCAGAGCCTTGGGCATTGGGATTCTCCTTCGGTCGTCGGCCCACGTGCCTCCTCCTAGTAGTTGCCGCCGAACCGCATCCTGAGGACAGGCGAGCGTCCCACCCTAGCCCGTGGGCGGACCGGCGAGGAGGGTCTTGAGGATGGCGGAGGCCTGGGCCTCGACATCGTCGCCGCCGTCGTTGGTCAGGAAGGCGACGGCGACGTCGCGCGCGGGCTGGATCGCCACCAGGGCGTAGAACTGGCCGTTGCCGCCGGCGTGGACGCTGCTGGTCGCCCCGGCGTACTCCTGGATTCCCCAGCCGAGGCCGTAGCGGCCGTCGGGCCGGTGCAGCTCGCGCACGGTCGCCGCGCGCAGCAGCGGCGTGTCCTCGCCGCGCAGGCCGCGGAGGTGGGCCTGGAGGAAGCGGCTGTAGTTCTCGATCGAGAGGCTCAGCCCGCCGGCGCCCTCCATCGCCGAGCGGCGCGCCGCGGTCGGGTCGATCGGCGTCAGCTCGCCCGACGCGCGCGAGTGCCCCCAGGGCTGGTGCGGGTCGGTGGCGGCCGGGGCCCCGAAGCTCGGCTCGATCCCGAGCGGCCGGCAGGCGTGCTCGGCGATGAGGTCCCGCCAGCTCTTGCCGGTCGCGCGCTCGGCGATCAAGGAAGCGACCGAGAAGTCGGCGTTGGAGTAGCGCGTCTCCGTCCCCGGAACGTTGACCGGCGGCTCGGAGAGCACGGCCTCCGTGTACGCCCGCCGGCCGGCGACGGGGTCCGCGGTGACGAACGACTCGGCGCGCGCGAACGCCTCGGCCGAGGTGTGCGGCGGGATGCCGGCGCGATGGGTCAGCAGTTGGCGCAGCGTCACGCTCCGGTACTCCGGGCGCATCGCCACGTCGGGCAGCGCCTCGGCCAGCGTCACCTCCCAGCGCAGCACGCTGCGCTCGACCAACGCACCCAGCATCGTCGCGGTGAACGCCTTGGTGTTGGAGCCGAGCCCGAAGCGGTCGTCGAGTGTGACCCGGTCCGGCCGGTCCACCCGGCGCGTGCCGAGCGCCGCGACGTGGATGTCCCGGCTGGTGATCACGGCGGCCGCGGCGGCCGGATAGCCGTGCGTGCGCAGCGCCGTCTCGAGGGTGCTCTCCAGGAACGCCTGCGTGCGGTCGTCAGCCGGCGGAGGCTCCGCCTTCTCGGCGACCTCCATCTTGTCGAGGAACAGGACCCCGTCGAAGACGCGGCCCCAGGGGGCGCGCATCTCCTTGTAGCCCATGGGGCGGGCGATCGTGGGGTCGCGCAGCCATTGGGGGAGGCGCGCGGCGCGGCTGAGGTCGAGGAAGGCGTAGGGCAGGCCGGTGCGGTGGAAGAGGTCCTCGAGCGAGCCCGCGGTCGGCTGCAGCAGCTCGGTCGGCTTCTGGGCCGGCCCGTACTTGCCCTGGTAGGCGAGGACTGCGACGGTGTAGAGCTCGTCGCCCAGCTCCTTGCGCGCCGACAGGCCCGCCGGCTGGAAGGTGCGGAAGAGGCGTTCGTGGACCGGCGACGACGGCACCTCGATCTTGGCCACCTCCAGCGCGCCGTGGAAGCTGGCCGCCCAGGCCACGATCTTGCGGCCGGCGAAACGGTGGCGGGCGAGCCAGGCGAGCTGCTCGCCCATGAGGCGGTCGCGCACGGCGAACCCCTCCGGGTCCTCCAGCAGCGGCTTGCTCCAGTCGGTCGCCCAGGAGTTGGCGCCGTGCTGGCGGGTGGTCTCGACGAAGCGCAGCCAGAACTCCCGCTCCGGGATGTCGTCGCCGCCCGCGCGCAGGCGGCGCGCCAGCTCGGCGAGCGTCGCGTCGAACCCGGCGCGGGCGGCCTCCGGCGGCACCTCACCCTCCTCGTACTTCCCGAGGACCAGGTTCGCCAGCGGCGCGGAGACCTTGGCGGCGAGCTCCTCGCCGGGCAGCCCCGCGGCCGCCGCCACGCGCGTCAGGTCGGCGAGCAGGTGGCGATCGGACATCACGCCGGTGAACTGGGAGTCGAACCCGGCTAGCTGCAGCGGCCGCGGCGAGCGCGCCGCGGCGGCGAAGTAGTCGATGAGCGGCTTCATCTGGGCGCTTCGCGTCCAGATCGCGAAGACGGAATCGCGGAAGGCCTGCGCCGGGTCGTCGCCGGCGACGATGCGCTCCCAGGCCTTCGCGCAGTCGTAGAAGCCGCTCTCGAAGGCCAGCACGTCGAAGCCCAGCTCCTGGTGCAGGAAGCGGATGAGGCGGGCCTTGGCCAGGAGCGTGTTGCCGTCGCGATGGGTGGCTTCGCCGAGGATGACGACGCGCTTGCCGGCGAGGACGGCGCGCAGCGGCTCGAGGTCCGAGAAGTCGCCGTCGTCCGGCGCGATCGAGCGCAAGGCGACCGCCCCGGTGCGCAGCCAGGCGACCTCCGGGTCCGGCGCGGGCTCGGCCGCGGCTAGCGGCGCCGCGAGCGCCAGCAGCAGCGCGCCTGCGAGGAGACGGCGGAGGCGGAGCGGTGGCATGGCCGCGGATCGTAGCGCGGGCGCTGGAGTTCGCGGTGGCCCTCCAGAAGGCAGCCTGACGCCCGCGTTCCACCTGGTGATGCCTTCCGGCGCCCCTCCAATGGCCTGCGGCGGCTCCGCATTCGATTGCGCCGGCTCCGCAATCCATTGCGGCGGCTCCGCACTCGATTGCGCGGCCCTCGCACGCCAGTTTGGCGCGCTCGGAGGCGTTTCGAACGGTAACAACACCTAGATCGGCCCTCCGACGGCGGCGCACCGCCCGGCCCGCGAGGTCCGGGACCAAGCGGCGGTAGCCGCGGCTGCGGGCACTACCTACACCCTGACCGCCACCCGCCGGAGCTCGACCCCGTGGATCGTGACGCCGGGTGCGGACCAGTCGGCCGTCGGGGGAGTCGATTGGCGCGCGTTCTCCTCGGTGTCGAAGACGACGAAGGCCAGGCCGCGGTCGTCGGCGGGGTCGAGCCAGTAGCCGGCGACGAGGCCGGGGGCGGAGCGGATCCTCGGCAGGATGTCGTTGGTGAAGGCGGCGGCGGCGGCCGGCGCCTGCTCCGGGTCGATCGACAAGGTCACGACGGCGGCGTACATGGCGTCTCCCCTACGGCATCTTGGCGCACGGCTCGTTGAGATCGGACCACAAGGCGGCGACCGTCAACGGGGCGCCTTTCCAGAGATCCTTGTACTTCTGGTAGGCAGTCTGCCAGTCTTTTTTTGGGTCCTGGCATTTCACGCTGACGGCGAGCCCGTAGTTGGAGCGCCCGTTGTCCGGGAATCGCGGCTTCTCGAGGTCCTGCCTGAAGTACTTCTCGGCCTCCGCGTACTGCTTGTCCGCCAGCAGCGCGCCGCCTAGCGACTGCCGCGCCGGGTAGATCGAGGGGGGAGGCTCGTCGTAGATGAGGCCATCCTCGAGGGTCACGGCGACCTTCAGGGCTTCGATCGCCGCGGGAAGATTCTTTTTGGCGGTCGAGATCCTGGCCCTGAGGGTCTGCTGTGCGATCCGCAGCAGGCTGTCCGCGGTGTTGTTGCCCCAGGACCGCCCGCTCACCGCTCCGGCGAGCTGCGCAAAGGTCGTGAGCTCGCCCTCGGCGTTGATGACGTTGCCCTGACCGGCAAACGCCATCCCCTTTCCCCAGTGCCACACCGCCAGGGCCAACGGATACTTGTCCGCCGGCTGCCTCGTGGGGAGTTGATCCCAGCGATGGAAGGTGGCCCGCGTGAAGATCCCGGCGGTCATGTAGCGCTCGAGCCCCGGCTGATCGTCGACGAACTTCTCGGCGACCGTCCTGAGCGAGTCGGCGTTCCCGGTCGCCGGCGCCTCCTGTCCCAACATGGTGTGGCCGGCGATCAGGAACAGGATGTTGTGGCTCAAGTAGTGGCCGGTGTACAAGGCGAGGCACTTCGGGCCCGGACACACCTTCAAGTACTCCTGGTCCTTTTTGATCGCTTCCAGATTGTTTGCCACGACTTTGTCGTACAAGCCCTGCCGCATGTAGATGTGGCCGGGCATGTGTTGGATGTGGCCGCCTTGGGGGAAGAGCGCCGCCAAGCGGTCCGCCGAGTCCCGCGCTCGCTCGGGAGTCAGGGACGGCTCGACGGCGTGGATGTAGTAGTGATTGGCCCCGAGATGCTCTTTCTGCTTGGCGATCGCGTGCTCGAGCTTTTTGACCATCTCTTCCGTCTCGATCGCCGGCCGTGCCGCCACGTCGTACAGGCCCCACGGCCTCAGCTCCATCACGCTGTCCGCGTACAGCGTGAGCACGTTTGGATCGTCGGGATACTTCTTCGGTCCGATCAGGCGCTCCATGGCGACCTTGTACTCGGCGTCGAGCGGGATGGTCGCCTTGTCGGCGTGCAGGTATCGCATCTCCAACGCCTGGATGTAGTCGATTTCCTGCTGCGTGATCAGCGGCGTGCCTTGCTGTTCCTTGGCCAGCCGAACGGCCTCTTTGATGGCCGCGATGGCCTTGTCCCGGCACGTGTCGTCCATCCCGATGTTGATGTTGGCGCCGGCGGCCAGGGCGACCCCCCAATGGGTCATGGCCACTTTGGCTCCTTCGCGCGCGGCCGCCGCCTGCGAAAACTTGATGAAGGCGTGGTCGTAGTTGAACGCGTAGAACAGGGTCAGACCCTGGTTCATGAGGTGCTGGATCTCCTGCGGCGCGGTGACGTGGAACTTGAGATCCGCCGGCTGCACGTCTACCAACGGATCCTCATGGGGCTTGCAGGGCGAATAGGTCGCGGCGGCCGTCTCGCCGTAGCGCCCGTGGTGCTGGGCCGCGGCCGGCGCGCACAGCAGCAACGACACGACAAGGGCCAGCGTGGCGTGTCTCATCGTTCCCCCCGGTAAGTGAGTTGGCGCTGCTACGGCAGCAGTCCTTTCCGCGCGGCGTAGCGGACGAGCTCGGCGGTGTTGTGGAGGTTGAGCTTGGCGAGGACGCGGGAGCGGTGGTTGTCGGCGGTCTTGAGGCTGATGCCGAGGGCGCGGGCGATCTCTTTCGTCGTCTTGCCTTCGATCACTAGGTGAAAGACCTCGCGCTCGCGGGGAGTGAGGGTGCCGTAGGGGTCCTCCGGGGAGCCGGCAGGGTGCTGGAGCTGCTCGGCGAGGGCGCGCGCCGCCTGCGGGCCGAAGTAACTTCGGCCGGCGCGGAGGGCGCGGACCGCGGCGAGGAGCTCGGCGGCGGCACTGTCCTTGACTAGGTAGCCGGCGGCGCCGGCGCGCACGATCGGCAGGACGTACTCCTCCTCCTCGTGGACGGTCAGGACGAGGACGCGGACGCCCGGCAGCTCTTCGCGCAGGCGGCGGACCACTTCGATGCCGGAGAGGCGCGGCATCGAGAGGTCGAGGACGGCCACCTCGGGGCGGACGGCATGCGCCTTCTCGAGCGCCTCGACACCGTCGGCGGCCTCGGCCACGACCTCGCACTCGCCGCTCTCGTTGAGCAGCGACACCAGCCCCTGGCGGACGATCGTGTGGTCGTCGGCCACCAGCACCCGGACGCGGCTCACGCTCCGCCCTCCGCGCCCGCGTCCTCGCCGCCCTCGCCGGCGAGCGGGATCTCGGCCTCGACCTCCGTCCCCTCGCCCGGCGCCGAGGCGACGCGGAAGGTGCCGCCGAAGAGCTCGACCCGGTCGCGCATGCCGCGCAGGCCGGAGCCGGGGCGCTCGACCGCGGCCGCCGCCGCGGCGTCGAAGCCGGCGCCCTGGTCGGAGACGGTCAGGGCGATGCGGCCGTCGCGCGGCGCGAGCGCCACGCGCACCCGCGACACGCCGGCGTGCTTGAGGACGTTGGTGAGCGCCTCCTGGGCGACGCGGAAGATCAGGGTCTCGAGGTCGGGCGGCAGGCGGCGGTCGAGTCCCTCGGCCCGCAGCTCGACCGCGAGCCCCGCCCGCTCCTCCAGCGAGCGCGCCAGCCAGGAGAGGGCGGGGACGAGGCCGAGGTCGTCGAGCACCGGCGGGCGGAGGAGGCGCGACATCTCGCGCGTCTCCTGGAGGGCGAGCCGCGCGAGCTCGACCGAGTCGGCCAGCCGCTCGCGCAGCGCGGGGTCGAGGTCGTCGGCTTTCTGCTCCAGCCGCTGGAGCTGGGTCTTGAGCGCGGTCAGGGTCTGGCCGAGGCCGTCGTGGAGGTCGCGGGCGAGGCGGCGCCGCTCCTCCTCCTGCACCTGCCAGACGGCGCGCGCCAGGCCGCGGTAGCGCCGCTCGCCTTCGATCAACTGGCGGAAGACGCGCTCGTTCTCAGTGGTGATGCGGCGCACCCGCTCGACGACGGCGGCCATCGGGTCGGGCGGGCTCGCCTTAGGCGGCACGGCGCGCCCCCTCTCCGGCGAGCGCCCGCACGGCGGCGAGCCGTTCGAAGGCGGCGCGCTGCCCGGCCGGCAGCTCGCGGCGCAAGCGCTCGACCTCGGCGCGGCCGAGCTGGCGCTCGCGCTCGGCCTCGGCGCCCCGCCCCTGCTTCGCGAGCGCCTGCGCGAGGAGGAGGCGGAGGCGGTGCTCGCCGGCGTAGCCGCCCTCGCCGACGATCCCTAGCGCCCCGCGCGCCAGGCTTTCGGCGCGGGCGGCGTCGCCTGCCGCGAGGGTCGCGTCAGCAAGTGCCTCGGCGGCGGCCAAGCGCAGCGCGGCGTGGCCGAGGAGGTCGGCTTCGTCCTTGACGGCCGCCAGCTCGCGGGCGCCGGCCGCCCCCGCCGCCCGCGCCGCGGCGAGGCGGGCCTGGAGGAGCCCGACGACGCTGTGGCTGGCGCGCGCCTCCGCGACGGCGGCGGCGAGGTCGCGGCGGGCGCCGGCCGCGTCGCCGGCGGCGAGCGCCCGCTCGCCGCGCAGCCGCAGCAGCTCGGCGCGCTGCTCGCGGTTGCCGCCCTCCTCGTCGATCCAGCGCGCCGCCGCGTCGAGGCGGCGGGCGGCCTCGCCGGGGGCGCCGAGGTCGAGGTAGACCTCGGCTTCGGCGAGGGTGAACTCGGCCAAGCCGCGCCGGTCCTCGAGCGCCTGGCAGACGGCGAGCGCCTCGCGGTAGTTGGCGAGGGCGGCGGCGAAGCGCCCCTGGAGATGGGCGAGCCGCCCGAGGTGCCCGAGGGAGACCGCGGTCGTGTCCTGCATGTCGAGCTCGCGGCTCTTCTCGAGCGCCGAAAGGAAGGAGCGGGTGGCGCGCGGCCACTCGCCCTGCGCCAACTCGAGCAGGCCGACGCTCTGGGTGGCGAAGACGACGCCGGTGGCGTCGCCGGCCTGGCGGTAGAGGTCGAGCGCCTGCCGCCAGTAGACCATCGCGTTGTCGTACTGGCCGAGCAGGTAGTAGGCGAAGCCGACGTTGTTGAGGCTCTGGGCGAGGCCCAGCCGCTCGCCCAGGGCCTTGCGCTCCTGGAGGGCGCGGCGGTAGTGGTCGAGCGCCTCTTGCGGGTCACCGCGCTCCTCGGCCAGGACGCCGAAGGCGTTGTGCAGGTCGGCGATGCCGGTGCGGTCGCCGATCCGCTCGAGGATGGCGAGCCCCTCGCCGAGCAGCTCCTCGGCCTTGGCGCCCTCGCCGCGCACGGTGTAGATGTCGGCCAAGTTGCGCAGGGTGATGGCGTAGCCGCGGTCGTCGCCGATCTTCTTCCGCAGCTCGGCCGCCTGCTGGTAGTGGCGGAGGGCGGCCTCGTGGTCGCCGAGCTCGTTGTAGGCGGCGCCGAGCGCGTTGAGCACCTCGGCTTTCCCCTGCTCGTTGCCGAGCCGGTTCTGGATGACCATCGCGTGCACGAGGTGGTCGTCCACGGCGGCGCGGCTCTGGCCGGTCATGATCGAGTACTTGCCGAGCAGGTACCAGGCGCGCGGATGGTCGGGGTCGAGGGCGACGACGCGCCGCAGCTCGGCGGCCGCCGGCGCCAGCTCCCCCTCCTCGGCCCGCGCCTCGGCGAGCGCGACGCGCGCCTCGAGGTCGTTCGGGTAGCGCGCGACCAGCTCCTCCTGCAGGCGCCGGGCGCGCTCCGGATCGCCGGCCATGCGCGCCTCCAGCGCCCGCGCCTCGGAGGCCAGGCGGCTGCGCGACCCCTGGAGCCGCCCGAGCGCCTGGCGCACGGCCGCGAGGGCACGGTCGTCGTGGCCGAGCGCCTGCTGCGTGTGGGCGAGGCGCACCCAGGCGGCCGCGAAGGCGGGGTCGGCCGCCGTCGCGCGCTCCAGCACCGGCGCCGCCTTGAGCGGCTCGCCGCGCAAGAGGTGCCCGACCCCTTCGGCGTAGGCGGCGGCCGCGGCCGGCACCGCGGAGGCCACCTCCGAGGCTTCGGGGACCGGCTCGACGGTCAAGCGCGCGCGCAACGCCCGGCCTAGCTCGGCGACCAGGTCGAGCACCTCCTCGGCGCGGCCGCGCTCGGCGGCGACCTGCTCGGACGGGAGGTCGGGAAGGTCGGCGGCGACGAGCCGGAGGTCGGCGCGCACCCGGCCGCCGACGGCGCGCAGGCTCCCGGTCACCAGGCGGTCGGCGTCGAGGAGGTCGGCGAGCTGGCGGAGCTGGGCGGCGGGGAGCGGGCCGGCGGGGAGCTTGAGGTCGGCCAACGTGGAAAGAACGCGCGCGCTGTCGACGACGCGCAGCTCGGGGCTCTCGGCGAGGGCGGCCGCGAGCATCTCGGCCAGGCCGGTGCCGGCCCAGGCAAGGTCCGGGCGGCCGGTCTGGTCGGCGAGGGGGAGGACGGCGACGGCGTGGCGCGGCTTGGCGGGGGAGGCGGCGGTCGCTGCGGGGGCGCCGTCCGGGCGGTCGAGGCCGCGCCGCCAGGCGAGCCAGCCGGCGGCGGCGAGGGCGACGAGGACGAGCGCCGCGGCGGCGGCCCAGCGGCCGCGGCGCGGCAAGCGGAGCGCCGGCCGGAGCCCGGTGATCCCGCGGTCGAGATCGGCGAGCAGCTCGCCCGCGGTCTGGTAGCGGTCGGCCGGGTCGCGGGCGAGGAGGCGCTTGAGGACGGCGCGCAGGCCGCGCGGCGCGGCGACCCCCAGCTCGGTCAGGTCGCGCGGCTGCGCCGCCAGCCGCTGCGCCAGGACCTCGGTGTCGGTGCCGCCGGCGAAGGGGAGCTTGCCGGAGAGCATCTCAAAGAGGAGGAGCCCCAGGGCGTAGAGGTCGCTCCGGCCGTCCACCTCCTCCCCCTTGGCCTGCTCGGGCGAGAGGTAGTCGAGAGTGCCGATGACCGAGCCTGGGCGAGTGAGCCCGGCCGAGCGCAGCGAGCGGGCGACGCCGAAGTCGGTGACGTAGGCGCGGTCGCCGTCGCCGATCAGGACGTTGGCGGGCTTGAGGTCGCGGTGCACCACGCCTTCGCGGTGGGCGGTGTCGAGCGCCTCGGCGAGCTGGCGGCCGATCGCCAGCGCCCGCTCCGGCGGCATCGGCCCCTCCTGCTCGAGCACCTCGCGCAGCGAGCGCCCGGGCACGAAGTCCATGCTCAGGAAGTGGAGCGGCCCGTCGTGGCCGATGTCGTGGATGCGGACGACGTTGCGATGGCTGACTTGGCGGGCGAGGATCAGCTCCTTGCGGAAGCGGTCGAGGAGCGCCTCGTCGGGCGCCAGCTCGCCGCGCAGCGTCTTGACCGCCACCTCGACGCCGAGCTGCTCGTCGAGGGCGCGGTAGACGACGCCCATCCCGCCGACGCCGACCAGCTCGAGGATGCGGTAGCGGCCGGCCAGCAGCGTGCCGGGGGCGAGGCGGCGCGGGCCGTCGCTACTGGTGCGGGTGGCGCCGCCGGCGGAGCCGGGATCGGTGCCCGGGTCGGGGGGCGCCGCGCTCACTCCTCCACCCCGAGCGGGCGGCGGTGGCTGGCGAGGACCCCGTGCCAGGTGGTGGGGGCGCCGGTGGCGGTGGCGGAGGCCGCGGCGGCGGCGCGGCCTGGCAGCAGGTGGGGCCCGAGCGAGCGGTCGAGCACTTCTTCGAAGCGCTCTCCCCAGGAGCGGCCAGCCGGTCCCTCGGCCTCCAGCTCGTGGGCCAGGGCGTGCAGCTCGTGGTCGAGGCGGGCGACGGCGATCGCCATCCCCGCCTGCGACGCCAGCCCCTCGAGGATCTCGAGGTCCAGCTCGGTGAAGGCGGCGCCCGGGCGGCGGCTGTCGGCGTAGACGGCGCCGGCCAGCCGGTCGAGCACCTTGAGCGGCACGCAGAGGAGGGCGCGGATCCCCTCGCGCAGGACGCTCGGCCGCTCGCCCAGGTAGGCGTCGCTGCGCACGTCGGAGGTGGCGAAGGGGCGGCCGGTGGCGAGCACCCGCTCGACGGCGGCGACGCTGCCCGAGAACTCGGCGTCGGCCAGGTCGGAAGAGGTGATGCCGGCGGTGGCGGCGATCGTCAGGTCGCCTCCCGCTTCGGCCAGCAGCACCATGCCGCGCTCGGCGCCGGAAAGCGCCAGGACGGAGTCGAGGATGCGGCGCAGCAGGCGCTCGAGCCCCTCGGCCGGGGCGAGGCCGCGGGAGAGGTCGAGCGAGGTGCGCCAGCGGCGGAGGCGCTCGTCGTGGCTCTCGGCCAGCTCGACGCGCTCGAAGCGGGCGAGGAGGCCGCCGAAGTTGACCCAGCAGCGGTCGGGGAGGGGCGCGACCTTGACCGGCACGCCGTCGACGGCGGTGCCGTTCTTCGACTCCAGGTCGCTGAGCATCCAGAGCTCGCCGTCGCGCGCCGGCGGGGTGAGGCGGGCGTGGTTCCGGGAGACCCGATCGTCGTCGAGCAGCACCTCGCAGCCCGCCTCGCGGCCCACCACCAGCTCGCGGTCGTCCGCGAGGTCGACGACGCGGGCCGGACCCATCGGCAGGTGGAGGATCAGGCGCGCGGCCATGCCGACGCTCAGATTGTCACAGAGACCCTCAGCTCGTCACAGGAGCCCGCCGCCGCCGTTGCTCTTCAAATTGATGCTGAAGCGCAATGTCCCGGCCGCGGCGCGCAGGGCGCCGGCGACGTTGGTGAGGTCGCGGGCCGAGCGCCAGACGTCGGGGATCTCGCTGCCGCTGTGCGCCTGGACTGTCGCGGCGAAGCCCTCGACCTTCTGGATCGCCGTCACCAGGGCGCCGGCCTGGTAGGAGGCGCGGGCCGACGCCAGTTGGTCGACGAGGTCGGTGTGGATCTCCGCCGGGATCGCCGCCTCGTGCTCGGCGAGCAGGCCCTGCAGGCGGTTGAACTTGCCGGCGATGACGGAGTTGAGCGGCCGGATGTCGGCCACGATCAGCCACTGGGAGAAGCCGGGGCTCGTGCCGCGGGCGCGGTAGCTGCCCATCCCCATCGTCTCGGTGACGTCCTCGAAGGGGCCGCCGTCGCTGGACTTGAAGAGGCGGAGCGGGGTGTTGGCGGTGAAGTTCAAGTTGTGCGTGTGGAAGCCGACGGCGGCGATGCCGCTGAAGGAGAGGCCGCCGGTGGCCGGCGGCTCGATCGAAAGGAGGACCGGGAAGCCGATGGGGATCGAGAGGCCGCTGGTGAGGCGCGAGAGGATCGAGAGGTCGGGCAGGCTGACGAGCCGGGCCGAGAGCCCGAGGGCGTCGGGTGTGAGCCCCACCGCCCGCTCGAAGGTGATCGTCAGGTCGGCGCCGATTCCCCCGGGAAGCGCGATCTGCGCGGTGAGCGTGTCGCCCGAGACGACCGGGTTGACGATCCCCTGGGCGCGGAGCGCCGGGGCGGCGACTAGACAGAGGAAGGCAAAAGAGAAGAGGACGGCTGTCCGTTTCATTTCATCCCCCCAAAAACAGCCAGCGGCTCAGCCTGCAAGGCCCGTGCACGGGGCCAGGCGGGGATTCTGCCAGCGGCCGGCGGCGGGTGTCAATAGTAGTAGTACGACTATTGCAAAAAGCGCAATGCCGCCCTATCATCCGCCCCGCCGTGGCCAAGTCCGCCCTGACCCAGGGCCGGTCCCCCGAGGAGCCGGCCGAGCTCTCCTCGCACGACCGCATCCTCCAGGCGGCCCGCCAACTCTTCGCCCGCGAGGGCTACGAGAGCACCACGACGGCCGCCATCGCCCGCGCCGCCGGCACCAGCGAGTCCCAGCTCATCAAGCACTTCCGCGGCAAGGAGGGCCTGCTCGACGCCATCTTCGAGGAGGCTTGGACGCGGCTGGGGGAGGGGATCCGCGTCGCGCTCCAGCGCCCGGGAACGACGCTCGCCAAGCTGCGCCTCCTGTCCGATGTGCTCTTCGCCGGCCTCGAGTCCGACGCCGACCTGCGCACCCTGATGCTCCTCGAGGGGCGGCGCATGCGCCGGCACGGCCAGATCGTGGTGCTGTCGAGCGGCTATCTGCAGCTCGTCCAGGTCCTCGACAACCTTCTCGAAGCCTTGCGGCAGAGCGGTGAGCTGCGCCCCGGCGTGGAACCCCAAGCGGCGCGCTCGGTGCTGATCGGTTCCTTCGAGGGGTTGCTGCGCGACCGCCTGCTCGCCGACCGGGTCGGCTACCCGGCCGCGTACGGCCCGCGCGAGACGCGCGCCGCGTTCGCGGCGGTGCTCGACGGGCTGGTCTCCCCCGCGGACCGGCCCCCCGCCTGACGCGCCAGCTGGTGGCCTAGATAGCCGGCGATCCAGAGCGCCGAGGCCGTGCAGTGGACGACGACCCAGGCCGTCCGCCACCCCTCCGACACCGTCGTCTGGATCAAGTACCCCGAGACCACCATCGGCACCAGCGTCAGCGCCAGCCCGATGCCGCTCCGCCGCCCCTGCGGCACCCCCTTCTTCCAGTGCATCCAGGCGTGCCGGTACCAGATCTGCCCGGCGACGAACACCAGCAGCGGCGCCACCAGCACGTGCAGGTGCTGCACCGTCGGCTGCAGCGGATGATTGACCACCGCGAACGGCTCCAGCGGCTGCATCACGTAGCGCATCCAGGCGTACACCAGCCCCGTGCCGCCGACCAGGATCGTCGCCATGTGCGCCAGCCAGGCCTCGAACCGGCTCACCGCGCCGCCCCCTCCTGGAGCACCCGATGCACCGCCAACACCCGCCGCACCGCGGACGTCGTCGCCCGCGCCGTCAACGTCGCCCCCGTCAGCGGCCGGATGTCCCGCTTCAAAGCCAGCCGCTCGTCCAACCCCCGCCCCGCGAACTGCCCATACCAGCCTCCCCCCGGCAAGTAATCCTGCGGCTCATTGAACGACAACACCTCCACCCGCCGCACCTTCCCCGAAGGATCGAGCACCACCATCACCGTCTCCGGCAACGTCCGCACGCGGTGCGTATCGAAGTAAGCCGTCCCCACCGCCCGACCACCCGCCGTAGCGACGTAGGCATGCACCAACCGCGAAGGCACCGGAATCCCCGCCAACTCGGTCGCCTTGTTCCGTTGCTGCTCGGTGAGATAGCTCGTGCGCCGCTCAACCTTGGCGTCCGGAAAAGCCAGCCGAAGCGCTTCGTCCACAGTCAGAAACACCTTCGCATGCAGAGTCCCCGACAGCGACACGAACCCGACGGCGAGCGCCAGTCTTTTCAGGTAGCGAGGGAACGGTCCCGGGGTACCGGGGGGCTTGCGCAGGGGAGCTCTTCGCAAGCGCCGGCAACTCCTTCCGCAGGCCTCGACGATCCCGCGCGCAGCGAAGCGCAGGCGCGAGCCCCCCTCCCGAAGGCCTTTTGGCTCGCGCCGGTCCCCTGCGCAAGCCCCCCGGTACCCCCTCGCCACCGTTACGCCATGCACCATCAGAAGATGTACCCCAGCAACACGTTGAACTGATCCACCCCAGTCCCCGCCCCGTTGTCGAAGTCCTGATGATCGATCTTCAGGATCACCGAGTCGATCGGCTGATAAGCCACCCCAAGCGTCAGCGTCTCCACATCGTTCGCCGCGCCAGCCCGGAACCCCGCCGGCACCGCCGCCTGCGTATCCATCTCCTCCCACCGCAGATAAGGCGTCAACGACTGCTCCCCCCGCCCCCACCGCGAGAACACGTCATACCCAACCTGCGCATACCACCCCTCCATCTCCTCGCCCACCGAAGCAGCCCCCGTCAACCCCAGCGCCGAGTTCAGCGCCCCCACCTCGTCCAGCTCCGCCCGCGCCAGCAGCCCCCGCACCTCCAACCCCTGCCACCGCCACTCCGCGTGCGCCTCCAGGATCCGCGTCCCCACATCCAGCCCCCGCAACCCCTGCCCCGAATCGCCGAAGTACGCCGACCCGCCGACCAGCAATCCCGGCGCCGGCCGCCAGTCCAAGCGTCCGACCAGCGCGAAGTCCTCCGCCTTCGCCTGCGCCCCCTTCTGCCGCCCGCCGCGCAGCCCGCCAGCGGTGAACCCCGCCGCGTCGAGGCCGTTCACCACGTAGGCGCGGTAGGTGAGATTGCCGGTCTCGCCGAACACCCCGAGCCCGTTCTCGCGCCAGGTCGTGGGGATGATCGCGGTCTCGACACCGGGCCGCCGCGCGCCGAGAAAGACCGTCGGCTCGTGCAGCTCGTTCAAGAACCCCATCGGCACCAGCAGCAGACCGGCGCGCAGGCCGAGCGCCGGCCGCCAGAGGTAATCGACGTAGGCGAACTCGACCGCGACCGACCCTCCCTTGTCAGTGGCGCCGTGCTCGTACTCGACCTCCGAGTTGAGCAGCCAGCGGTCGTTCCACTTGTAGCCGAAGTAGAGGACGCCGCGCAGCAGGTCGAAGCGGTCGGTGCGGCCCGAGGCGGCGCCGTCGTCGCGCGACGAATCGAAATTCTCGTAGAGCAGCTCGCCGTAACCGCCGATCGACAGCCCCTCGCCGGTGCGGTAGACCTTCGACGCCGCCGGCCCCAGCCCGAACTCGCCGCGGTCGGCCTGCGCCGCCGCCTCGCCGAGCGTCAGCTTCTCGATCTCCTCCGCGAGCACCTCGATGCGGCGCTCCAGCTCCGCGAGGCGGCCGTCGTCGGGTGCGGGCGCGGGCTCGCCCGCTTGCGGGGTCGCCCGCTTGAGGCGCTCGATCTCCGCGCGCAGCTCCGTGATCTCCTGCTCGAGGGCCTCGAGCCGGTCGCGCTCCGTCGCCTGGTCTCCCTCCACCTCCTGCGCCGCCAGCGGCATGGCCGCGCCCGGCAGCGCCAGCGCCGCCAGGACCAGCAGCGCCGCGCCACACCTACCCACACACTTCGCGAACCGCTCCGACATCTGTATCCTCCTGGTGCTCGCGCGGGCTCGCCCGCGCGGGTCAAGGGACGGTGGGTGGACACCGGTTGGCAAGCCGCCACCCTCCGTCCCGGGTTCAGTTCTCTTGCCGAATCTCGATTTCCTCCACCAGCGGCCGCAAGCGCCCGGCAAGGCCGGGCGTGGCGAGGGCGCGTAGCCGTCCGCCTGCGCTCACCAGCGCCAGTACTTCGACATCGGTCCGCGCGGCCGCCCACTCAAGCGCTTGCTCCGGACCGAGCACGAAGAGCCCGGTCGAGAGGCAGTCGGCGCGCAGCGGGTCGGCGGCCCAGACCGTGAGGCTGCCGAAGTCCGCGGCCGGCTCGCCGGTGCGCGGGTCGAGCAGGTGGCCGGGCCGCTCGGAGTCGCTCGACGTTGAGACGGAGCCGGCCTCGACGGCGAGCGCCAGCACCGGCCGGTCGCGCCGGCGCGGGTCGGCGATCAGCACCTCGCGGCGGCCGGCACCGAGGAAGGCGAGCTGGCCGCCGAGGTCGAGGACGGCGGAACGGATTCCGGGTAGGGACGACAAGACGTCGAGCGCCGCCGCGAGACCCGCGCCCTTGCCGAAAGCGCCTTCCTCGATCACGGCCCCTTCGCGCCGGCGCACGGCGGCAGACGTCGAGATGCGGAGGCCGTCCAAGCCGCTCGCCACCCGCGCCTCCTCCCGTTCCTCCTTACCCGGAATCTTTCCGCCGGTGCGGAGGCCCCACGCCGCGACCAGCTCGCCGATCGCCGGATCGAAGGCGCCGTCCGTCTCCTGCCAGCACCTGCGCGCCGCGGCCAGCTCCTCCGCGAGCGACGCAGAGAGCGGAACCGCTCTTCCGATCGGGGCGCGATTGAGCCGCGCCAGCTCGGTGTCGTCGCGCCAGGTCGAGAGGCGGGCCTCCGCGGCTTCGAGCGCTCTCGCCGCCCGCTCGCTCGCCGCGAGGGCGGCGGCGCGGTCGCCGGCCTCGACTCTCAGGACCAGGGTCGTGCCCATCATCCCCATGCGGCGCTCGACGAACGCCGTCGGGGGAGACGAAGGCACCGCCACCGCACCGACGGCCGCGGAGATCAGCGCGACGCCCGCCGTCGCCGCCGCTCTCGCCCCCCTCACCCGGCCACCTCGCCGATCGGCCGCCCGTGCGGGCAGAGCTCCGGCCGGCCCAGGAACTCCGCCACCTGCTCCTCCCAGCCGGGGGCGAGCGGCGTCTCGCGGCCGCACTCGGTCGTGCAGCGGCCGAGCGTGCGGGCGAGGAGGGCTTCGGCCAGCCGCACCCGCCGCACGGCGGCAAGGGCCGCCTGGCGCCCAGCCGGCGTGAACGCCACGCCGGCCCCGGTCTCGGCGCCGAGGAACCCTTCGGCCAGCAGCTCCGGCACCCCGGCGCGCGTCGTCGACACCCGCGCGCCCTCCTCCTCCAGCGCGTGCCAGAGGTCGGCGAGGAGGCGGTCGGGCGCCGCCTCGCCGTGCGGCGGCGGCGCGAAGCGGCCGTGCTCCAGCCGCAGCTCGCGATCGGCGCGGGCGGCGAGCGCCGGGTCGTGGGTGACGAGCACCACCGTGTGGCCGCGCCGGTGGAGGTCGGCGAGGAGCGCCATCACCACTGCCTGGTTGGCGGCGTCGAGGTTGCCGGTCGGCTCGTCGGCGAGGACCAGCGGCGGGTGGTTGATCAGCGCGCGCGCCAGGCAGACGCGCTGCTGCTCGCCGCCGGAGAGCTGCGCCGGCAGGTGGTGGAGGCGGTCGGCGAGCCCGACGCGGGCGAGCGCCTCGGCGGCCTCGGCGCGGTCGGTCATGCTGTGGACGTACTGCGCCAGCATCACGTTCTCGAGCGCCGTCAGGTACGGCATCAGGTGGAACTGCTGGAAGACGAGCCCGACGCTGCGCCGGCGGTAGGCGGCGAGGGCGCGCGGCGCGAGGCCGGCGAGATCGGTGCCGGCGACGCGCACCTCGCCGGCGGTCGGGCGGTCGAGCCCGGCGAGGACGTTCAGGAGCGTCGTCTTGCCGGAGCCGGAGGGGCCGGTGACCGCCACCCACTCCCCCTCGGCGAGGGCGAAGGTAAGGCCGTCGAGCGCCGCGACGGGACCGAAGCGGCGGACTAGGCCGCGGACCTCGACGAGAGGCTGCACGATCAGAGACCCTGGAGCACCCGGGCGGTGTCGGTGCGCGCCAGGCGGCGGAGCGCCACGGCGAGCGCGCCGCCGACGACGAGGACGGCGGTCGCCGCGGCGGCCGTGAGGCCGGCGGCGGTGGGGGAGTGCGCGGCGGGCGCGCCCAGCAGGCGCGCGGCGAGCCCGGCCGCGGCGGCCTCGCCGAGGAGGGCGCCGAGGAGCGCGGCGACAAGCGCCGCGGCGAGCAGCTCGCCGGCGAAGAGGGCGGCGACGCGCCGCGTCTCGTAGCCCAAGGCGAAGAGGAGGCCGACCTCGCGCCGCCGCTCGCCGAGGAGGGCGGTCGCCGCCGCGGCGACGGCGAGGAGCGCCGAGAGGAGCGCCACGCCGCAGACCGCGGCGAGGAGGAGCGCCACGCGGCGGCCGAGGAGGGCGTCGCTCTCGGCGACGCGCCGGAGCGGCCGTGCCTCGGCGCCGGCGACCTGCGCCTCGACGGCGCGCGCCACCTCGCCCAACCGCGCCGGCACGGTGCGCACCTCGATGCGCTCGAGGGCCGGGCCGCCCGGTCCGCCGGCCAGGGCGACGCCGCGCGCCCAGGCAACGCCCGGAAGCCGCTCCACGGCCGCCAGCTCTTCGACCGGCAGATGGGCCGGGCCGCCGACCTCAGGGCGCACGACGAGGTTGGGGCCGAAAGGCGCCAGGTCCTCGGCGAGCCGGTCGCGCACCCGCACCGAGAAGCCGGCGAGGGTCGCCACCGTCGCGGCGGCCACAGCCACAGCGGCGGCGATCAGCGCGAGCTGGCGGGAGCGGCGGCGCAAGCTCCCCCAGAGGACGCGGAGGAGCATCAGGCGGCGGCCCTCGCCAGGAGCGACGCCGGGTGGCGGCGGAGCGCCCGCAGCACCGGCGGCAGGCTCGCCAGCCCGGCGAGGAGGAGCCCGAGGGCGGCGGAGAAGGGGACCAGGACCGGCGCCACCGGGACGGCGACGCCGAGCGCGAGCTCGCCGAGGAGGCGTCCGGCCGGCAGGCCGAGGGCACCGCCGGCGAGGCCGCCGGCGAGCCCGAGGAGCGCGGCCTCGAGGAGGAAGAAGCCGGCCACCCGGCCGCGCGGCGTGCCGAGCGCGACCAGCAGGCCGGCCTCGAGCCGCCGCTCGAGGACGGTCGCGGTCATCGCCGCGGTGACGCCGAGCGCGGCGCCGGCCAGCGCCACCGCGGCGAGCGCCACGAGCACGGCGCGCAGCCGCCCCAGCACCTCGGCGGTGGCGGCGGTGACGCCGCGCACCAGCTCGACGCGCGCGCCCGGCAGCGCCTCCTCGATCTGGAAGGCGACCGAGGACGGGTAGGCGGTGCAGTACCAGGCGTCGTACTCCTCCGGCGTCATCGCCGACGGCGGCTTGCGGCGTCCGGCCGGCTCCGGCGTGGTGAGGGCGAAGAGCTCGGCGCGGCGGGTGCGTCCGGGGCGGCCGGCCAGCGCCTGCACGGCGGCGAGCGGCACGAACGCCTGCTCGTCCTCCTCGCCGCCGGAGGTGAGGATGCCGGTGACCCGGAAGCGGAGCGTCTCTCGGCCGAGCGACGCCGCGACCTCGTCGCCCGCGCCGGCGCCGAGCCGCGCCGCGAGGCGGCGTCCGAGGGCGGCCTCCGGCGCGCCGTCGCGCGGCCAGCGGCCGGTGAGCGCGAAGGTGGGGCGGGTGCGCGGCAGCCCGGTGCGCCAGCCCGGCTCGAGCGGGTGGTCGAACCAGGTGCCGACGAGCGGAGCGACGAGGCCATCCTCCGGCGCGCCCCCGGTGCCCACCGCGAGCCGTGCGCGCAGCGGGTAGAGCGGCGCCAGGGCCACGACGTTGTTGCGCCAGAAGATGCGGCGCACGGCGGCGAGGTCGGCGGCGGCCAGCGTCTCGCCGTCGCGCGGCGCGATCGTCAGGTTGGCCCCGTACGAGCCGAGGTCGGCGGCGAGGCGGTCGCCGGAGGCAAGGAGCACCTCGGTCATCGCCGTGGCGCCGAGCGTGCCGAGGGCGACGGCGGAGAGCGCCAGGAGCTTGCGGCGGGTGCCGCGGCGGAGCGACTCGGCGAGGAGGCGGGCGAGCACCGGGCGCCTACCCTGCGTGGCCGCCGTGCGCGGCCGCCGGCGCGAAGAGCTTCGCGCCCTGCGCCAGGTCGGCCGCGGCGAGCACCAGCTCGTCGCCTTCGACCCGCGCGCGCAACGGCACCGGGTTGCAGCCGCCGGGCTGGCCGATCGACGGCGGGTAGATCGCCGAGCCGCAGTGGAGGCAGGAGACGTCCACCCCTTCCTGCACGTAGCCGCGCGGGCCGCAGATCAGGCAGGCGTCGAAGGCGGTCGCGACCTCGCGCTCGTCCAGGCGGATGGCGACGAAGCGGACGGCGCCGCCGGGGAGCGCGACGCTGAAGCGGGCGAGCTGCCCCTCGGCGAGCCCGGCGAGCGGGATGCGCACCGCGCCGTCCGCACCCGGCGCCACCGGCGCCGCCGGCGACAGCTCGAGCGGCGCCCGCCCGTAGACCAGCCCGGCGCCCAGGGTCAAGAGGATGACGACGCCGAGCGCGCCGCCCAGGAACCGCGCCCGGCGCTGGCGCCGCTCGGCGGCGCGCGCCAGGCGGGCCGCCGCGGCGTGCGGCGTCTCCGCCGGCCCCGCCTCGCGGCCCGGCACCAGGAGCATGAGGAGCGGCAGCAGCAGGACGGCCAGGAGGAAGAAGAACTCGTTCCGCACCAGCGGCCCGACCGCCGCCATCGTCGTCTCGTTGGCGGGGAGCCAGCCGGCCTCGGACAGCTCGTGGTAGCCGTTGACCAGGAGCTGCAGCACGAAGACGGCGAGGGCGATGCCGGTGATCTTGAAGAAGCGGGCGAGGTCGATGCGCAGGCTGCCGCGCACGAAGAGGACGCCGAAGACGACCGCCGCGGCGAGCCCGAGGGCGGCGCCGAGCGCCGCCAGCAGGCCGCGCGTGGTGAGCGAGAGGGCGGAGAGGAAGAGGACGGTCTCGATCCCCTCGCGGAAGACCATCAGGAAGGTGAAGAGGGCGACGCCGGCGGCGACCGGCGCGCCGGCGCGGCGGGTGAGGATGCGCCCCAGCGAGCCCCTGACCTCGCCGGCCACCTCCCGCCCGTGGCGCCACATCCAGACCACCATGCCGCCGACGGCGAGCGCCGAGGCCATGTAGAGGACGCCTTCGAAGGCCTCCTCGTTGACCGCCCAGCGGTAGAGCGCCCAGGCGCCGAGGACGCTGCCCGCCACCGCCGCGGCGATCCCGCCCCAGACCGCCGGCAGGTAGCGCTCCTCCCCCTCCTTGCGCAGGAAGGCGACGATGATGCCGACGACGAGCGCCGCCTCCACCCCTTCGCGGAGGGTGACGACCAGGGCCTCAAACACCGGCCGCCTCCGGCGCGCTCGCGCCCGGCGCCGCCTCGGCCTCGGCGCAGCGGACGCAGATGCCGTCGATGCGCAGCGTGTGCCGGCTCGGCACGAAACCGTGGGCGCGGCAGATCTCGGTCTGCAGGGCGGCGATCCCCGGGCTCACGAACTCGACCACCCGGCCGCAGCCGGTGCAGACGAGGTGGTCGTGGTGCTGGCCGGGGTGGACGTGCTCGTAGAGGTAGCGCCGGCGCCCGAGCCGCTGCTTGCGCGCCAGGCCGCAGGCGACCAGGAGGTCGAGGTTGCGGTAGACGGTGGCGCGCGAGATGGCGACGCCCGCCGCCCGGAGAGCGGAGAGGATCTCGTCGGCGTCGATGTGCCCGTGCTGGGTGAAGACCTCGTCGAAGAGGGCGAGGCGCTCGGCCGTGACCCGCTGCCCGCGCGCCCGCAGGGCGCGCAGGAACTGCTCCTTCTCGCGCGGCTCGAACGGGGGCCGATCTACTTGTTGAGACGAATTCTCAAGAAGCACGAATCAATTCTGGACCGCGCTGGTCCTCTTTGTCAACGCTCGTCGCCCAAGCAGTTGGCACGCGGTGTGTTAGCTTGATCGAGGCATGGAGAGACGGGAACCGGAAGTCGCGGTCGAGGAGACTTGCGGACCGGAAGAGCAGCTGACGATCCGCATCGTCGGCGAGCCGCTGCCGCCCCTGCCGCTCGGTTGGCGGATCGCCATCTTCATCGCCGGTTGGGCGCTGATCCTGATCGGCGTCGCCGGCCTCGTCCTCCCCGGCCTCCAAGGGGTCCTCACCATCCTCCTGGGCGCCGCCCTCCTCTCGCTCGACAACGAGCTGGTCTACCGCGGCCTCCGCCGCGCTCTGGTGCGCTGGCCGCGCGCCTGGCAGCGGGTGGAGCGCTTCCGCGCGCGCGCCCACGCGCGCCTCCACCGTTTCCGGAAGCACTAGAGGTTTACCGCTCGGCGAGCGGCGCGTACCGTCGCTCGGTGGCGCCGGTGTAGATCTGGCGCGGGCGGTTGATGCGGGTCTTGGGATCGGCGCGCATCTCCAGCCAGTGGGCGATCCACCCGGGCAGGCGCCCGAGCGCGAACATCACCGTGAACATGTTGGTCGGGATACCCATGGCGCGGTAGATGATGCCGCTGTAGAAGTCGACGTTCGGGTAGAGCTTGCGCTCGATGAAGAAGTCGTCGGAGAGGGCCACCTCCTCGAGCGACTTAGCGATGTCGAGGAGCGGGTCCTGCACGCCGAGCTCCCGCAGCACCTCGTCGGCGGTCTCTTTGAGGATCTTGGCGCGCGGGTCGAAGTTCTTGTACACCCGGTGGCCGAAGCCCATGAGGCGGAAGCCGGAGTCCTTCTGCTTCGCCATCTCGACGTACTTCTTGAAGTCGCTGCCGTCCTGGCGGATGCGCTCGAGCATCTCGATGACCGCCTGGTTGGCGCCGCCGTGGAGCGGGCCCCAGAGGGCGCAGATGCCGGCGGCGATCGAGGCGAAGAGGTTGACCTGGCTGCTCCCCACCATGCGCACCGTCGAGGTGCTGCAGTTCTGCTCGTGGTCGGCGTGGAGGAGGAGGAGCAGGTTGAGCGCCCGCTCCACCACGGGGTTCACCCGGTACTCCTCGGCCGGCACCGAGAACAGCATGTGGAGGAACCGTCCGGGGTACTCGAGCCGGTTCTGCGGGTAGACGAACGGCTGGCCGACGCTCTTCTTGTAGGAGTAGGCGGCGATCGTCGGCACCTTGGCGAGGAGCCGGACGATGTTCATCTCGAGGTCGCGGTCGTTCTCCGGGTAGTAGGCCGAGAGCGAGGCCACCATCGCCGAGAGCATCGCCATCGGGTGCGCGCTCGCCGGGTAGCCCTCGAAGAACTTCTTCATGTCCTCGTGCAGCATGCTGTGGTAGGTCAGCCGCCGCTTGAAGGCCGTGAGCTCGCTCTTGCTCGGCAGCTCGCCGCGGATCAGCAGGTAGGCGACCTCCACGAACTCGGCGGTCCCCGCCATCTGCTCGATCGGGTAGCCGCGGTAGCGCAGGATGCCGCGCTCGCCGTCGATGAAGGTGATGGCGCTCTCGCAGGAGCCGGTGTTGCCGTAGCCGGGATCGAGGGTGATGGCGCCGGTCTTGGCGCGGAGCTGGGTGACGTCGACCGCCACCTCGCCCTCCGTCCCGACCACGACCGGCAGGTCGAGCTCCTTGTCGTCGAGCGTGAGCTTGGCGCGGCTCGCCACGATCTCCGCGCCGGGGCTGGCGTTCTCTTCCGTCACGGCCTTCATGTTCGCCAACTATAGCTCGCTCTCGGGCGCGCGGCGCCCCTCGTTCAGAGCTCGCGCAGCGCCGTCGCCACCGGCAGCCGCGCGGCGCGGATCGCCGGGAAGAGGCCGCCGACGAGCCCCATCAGCAGGGCGTAGAAGATCCCCTGGGTCAGCAGCGCCGGCGTCACCTGGAAGGCGAAGGCCACCTGGCTGAAGGTCTGCCAATTCATCGTCGCGGTGCGGAAGCCGTCGAACGCGGCGTAGGCGAGGGCGGCGCCCAGCGCCCCGCCGACCAGCGCCAGGACGAGCGACTCGACGAGCACCGAGACCACGACCGGACCGCTGCCGAAGCCGAGCGCCCGCAGGGTGCCGATCTCGCGGGTGCGCGTGGCGACGGCCGAGTACATCGTCAGCAGGGCGCCGAACACCGCGCCGAAGCCCATCAGCAGCGCCACCGCGAACCCGAGGATGCGGATGAGGCTCGTCATCGCGTCGGACTGCTCGGCGTAGAAGTCGCTCTGCCGCTGCACCTTGACGTCGAGCCGAGGGTCCTTGGTGAGGGCGTCCTTGAAGCGGTCGAAGGCCTCCGGCGACTCCAGCCGGGCGATGATGGACTGGAAGCTGTTGCCGCGCCGGTAGGCGGGCTGGAGGACGCCGACGTCGCACCACAGCTCGGACTCCCAGAGCGCGCCGTCGGCGGTGAACAGCCCGACCACCTCCCATTCGTTCTGCCCCCAGCGCATGCGCGAGCCGACGTCGACGTCGAACTGGCGGGCGGCGGCGTCGCCGACGATGATCTCGTTCTTCCCCCAGGCGAACATCCGCCCCTTGCTGATCTCGATGTCGTCGCGGGCCGCGAAAGCGGCCGGCTGCACGCCGCGCAGCGGCACGTTGGCCGGGGAGCCGGTCGAGCGCTTCGCGAGGTCGACGACCACGAACAGCTCGGCCGAGGCGAGAGGCGCGTCCGCCCCGACGGTCTGGCGGGCCCCGGCGGCGCGCGCGACGCCCGGCGCCTGGGCGATGACCTGCACGTCGTCGCGCCCCAGGATGCTCATCATCTCGCTGTCGCTGCCGGCGCGGAGGACGAGGGCGGTGTCGTCCCGGCCGGCGGTCGCCAGGGTGCGGCGGAAGCCCTCCCCGATCGACAGCACGGCGACGAAGACCAGCACCACGCCGGCGACGCCGAAGATCGTGGCGAGGGCGCCGCCGCGCCGCTCGCGGAGGGTGGCGAGGTTGAGCTTGATGACCGCCCAGGTCTGCTCGAGCCAGTGCATCGTCACACCCGCCGCAGCGCGTCGACGATGCGCAGCCGCATCGCCTGGAGCCCCGGCAGGAAGCCGGTCACCAGGCCGAGGACGAGGATCAGCGCCACGCCCATGGCCACGCCCTTGGCCGGCAGGTAGAAGATCGGGAGCATGGTGCTGAGGAGGCCGCCGACGACCGTCACGATCGGCCACGCCAGCAGCAGCCCCAGCCCGCCGCCGAGGACCGCCAGGAGGAGGGACTCGGCGAGCACCATCCCCATCACCTTCCGGTTGGTGAAGCCGAGGGTCTTCAGCACCGCCAGCTCCGAGGTGCGCTCGCGCACCGCCTGCGCCATCGTGTTGCCGGCCACCAGCAGGAGGATGAAGAAGACGACGGAGACGATCGCGGTGATGATTGCGCCGATGTCTCCGACCTGGTCGGCCCAGCCCTGGATGAGCGCCTTCTCGGTCGTCGTCTTGGTCTCGTAGGGCGAGTTGGCGAACTGGTCGTCGATGGCGCGGGCGATGGCCGGCGCCTTCTCGGGGTCGGCGATCTTCAGCAGGTACCAGCCGACCGTTCCCTGCCCGAACTGCCGCGCCTCGTCGAAGTAGTCGTAGCGGAAGAGGAACTGCGTCGTGTCGGTCCCCTTCTGCTCGCCGTCGTAGATGCCGCGGATGTTGAACTCCCAGAGCTTGGTGCCATCTTTCTTGCTCCAGATGGTGGCCTGGATCGGCACCCGGTCGCCGATCTTCCAGCCGAAGTTCTCGGCCGTCTTCCGGCCGACGATCACCCCTTCCCGGTCGGCCAGCCAGGCCGCCATCTGCTCGGGCGGCAGCTTGAACTCCGGGTACATCTTCATGTACGCCGCCGGCTCGATCGGCGCCTGGAAGAGGTTCTGGAAGCGCCGGTCGGGGTTCTGGTAGACGCCGCCGAACCAGCCGGCGTGCGTCGCCAGGGTGACGCCGGGCACGCGGGCGATCTGGTCCTGGTAGCTCTTCGGCAGCGAGATGATGATCGAGGTCTTGTGGGTGGTGATCAGCCGGTCGGCGCCGGCCAGCTCGGCGCCGAAGCTGAAGGCCTGCCGGATCGCCGCCAGCAGGCCGAAGAGGACGAAGGCGATGAGGATCGAGAGCAGCGTGAAGGCGGTGCGCACCTTCTTCCGCCGCAGGTTGGCGAGCAGGATCGGTAGGTAGCGCATCAGGCCACCGGCTCCGTCGAGAGGACGCCCTTGTCGAGGTGGACGGTGCGGCCGGCGCGCGCCGCGGCGTGCGGGTCGTGGGTGACCATGACGATCGTCTTCCCCTGCTGGCGGTTGAGCGCCTGCAGAAGATCGAGGATCTCGTCGCCGCTCTTGCGGTCGAGGTCGCCGGTCGGCTCGTCGCAGAGCAGGAGCGTCGGATCGGTGACGATGGCGCGCGCGATCCCCACCCGCTGCTCCTGGCCGCCGGAGAGCTGCCGCGGGAAGTGCTTGGCGCGGTCGGCGAGTCCGACGACTCCGAGCGCGGTCTCGACGTGCTTGCGCCGCTGCGCGCGCGACAGCTTGGTCAGCAGCAGCGGCAGCTCGACGTTGCGCTCGGCGGTCAAGACCGGCAGCAGGTTGTAGAGCTGGAAGACGAAGCCGACGTGGCGCGAGCGCCAGCGCGACAGCTGCCCGTCCGGCATCTTGTCGATCTGCTCGCCGCCGACGCGGATCGCGCCCTGCGTCGGGCGGTCGAGGCCGCCGATCAGGTTGAGCAGAGTCGATTTCCCCGACCCGGAGGGGCCCATCAGGGCCAGGAACTCCCCCGGCGCGACGTCGAGCGAGAGGCCGTTGAGCACCTCGATCCGCTCCTCGCCGCGGCGGAAGACCTTGTGGACGTCCCGGACTTGGACCAGCGCGCCGTTGCCGTTCATTTCTCCTCCAAAGACGCCCGGTGCGTAGACCGGGCGCTACTCCCTGACTCTGACGCGGTCGCCGTCGGCCAGCTCGCGCGGCCCTTCGACGACCACCTTCTCGCCGCCGGCGAGCCCGGCCAGCACCTCGACCTGCTCGCCCGGGGCGGGGCCGAGCCGCACCGCCCGGCGCTCGACCGTGTCGTCCTCGACGACGAAGACGACCGGGCTCGCCTGGTCGCCGCGCACCGCCTCGCGCGGCACGCGCACCGCGGGCTTGCCCGGAGCGGCCGCCTGCGCCTCGTCGCCGAGAAAGGCGACCTTGACCCCCATGTCGGGCAGGATGCGCGGGTCGAGCTGGTCGAACGCCAGACGGACCTTCACCGTCGCCTTCTGCCGGTCGGCCGCCGGCACCGTGATGATGACGCGCGCCGGGATGCGCCACTCCGGGTAGGCGTCGAGCACCGCCTCGGCCGGCTGGCCGGGACGCACGCGGCCGATGTAGGCCTCGTTGACGTCCACCTCGATCTCCAGCGAGGTCATGTCCACCAGCGTGCAGATGCCGGTGCGGGTGAAGCCGCCGCCGGCCGAGACCGGCGAGATCATCTCCCCCGGCTGCGCGTCCTTGGTCACCGCGACGCCGCTGAACGGGGCGCGGATCACCGTGTCGTCGAGGTCCTGGCGGCGGAGCGCCACCACCCGGTCGGCCACCGTCACCTGCTCGCGGCCGACGTCGAGGCGGGCGCGCAGCGAGCCGACCTCCGCCTCGGCGGCGTCCACCTCGGACTGCGAGACCACCTTCTCCTCGGCGAGCCGGCGGGCGCGGCGCAGGTTGAGCTCCGCCTCGTGCAGGCGGACGCGGGTCTCGTCGAGCGCCTGGCGGGCGGAGGAGAGCTCGGCGCGGGTGAGCGAGAGGGTGCGCTCGACGGTCGAGGGGTCGAGGCGGGCCAGCACCTGCCCCTCCTCGACCACCATCCCCTCCTCGACCAGCACCTCGATCACCTTGCCGGTCACCTTCGAGGAGACCGTCGCCTGGCGGCGGGCGGTGACGTAGCCCGAGGCGTTGAGCACGGCGCCCGGGGTGGCGCCGCCGGAGACCGCGACCGCCTCGGCCACCCGCACCGGCGCGGCGCGCGAGCGCCCGAGCCAGAGCCAGAGACCGCTGCCGACGAGCAGGACCGCCACCGCCAGGGCGATCCACCGCCCGCGGCGGGACTCCGTCGCCTCCTCCGGGCCGCGGTCGATCCGCAGGCCTTCGATCGCGCTCTTGTCGCTCGCCATGTCCTTTTTTCGGTTCCGCCGGCCGCGAGGTGTACGCAGGGCCTAAGCGCGGGGTTTTCGAGCCGCCGAGTCTACCTCAGGGTTGGCCTCAGGAGGGCTCGTAGACGGCGCAGGCGGTCTCGTTCTCCCACACCTCGACGCGCGCCACCCGCACCCGCTCGGTCGCCGCCAGCCGCCGCCCGACCTCCTGGTAGACGAACTCGGCGAGCAGCTCGGCGGTCGTGTTGCGCCGGTCGAACGGCGGGATGTCGTTGATCACCCGGTGGTCGAAGGGCCCCAGGACCTCCTGCACCACCGCCTTGAGGTCGGCGAAATCGAGCACCATGCCGAGCTCGTCGAGCTGGTCCGCCGCGACGTGCACCCGCACCCGGTAGTTGTGGCCGTGCAGGTTCTCGCAGCCGCGGGTGTGGCCGCGGATCGCGTGCGCGGCGGCGAACTGGAAGTCCTTGAACACCGTGTGCATCGCGGCGGGCATCGTGCCGCGCCGCGGCAGGGGAGTCAAGCGAAAGTGCCCACCCCGAACCGGTAAGGCTCTCTATTCGCAGTGAGCAAAGAGCTCTTTTCGCTGGTGGTTGTACCGCTGCAACGCGCGATCGTCGGATGGCTCCTGGTTGGAGTACACAAGCAGGTTGTGGTTTGTAAGGAGGTCTACCGTCGTGAAGAAGAGACCGACATGCTCGAATCGAATGTCGTGCCGCTGGGGGATGCCCCGTTCCCTGTTGAAAGCCGAAAGAGGGAAAGCGGCTCGGTTGATCATGCCACGGCCTTGGTGTTCGTCGGTTCCTCGATCGCCGCGAGCGCGAGCTCGAGAGCCCCGAGGTGCCGATGTCCCTTGACACGCCGGAAGCCAGCCTCCGCGTCACACAGCGCCAGGGCGACCCAGCGCAGCACCATGTCGCCGCCGCGCCAGCGCTTGACGTTGCGCGTCGTCGTACGGATCGAGCCGATCGTGTTCTCGATCGCGTTGGTCGAGGCGAGCAACCGGCGCAGAGCGTCGGGCAGCTTCAGCCGCAAGGCGGTGAGGGTCTCGTCGAGGCCCTCGCGCAGGCTGCCCGCGGCGCCCGCGTGGCCTGCGTGCTCGAGCCAGCGGGCAAGCTGCTCGAGGCGACGCTTGGCGAGGTCGAAGCGAGCGCTCTGGTAGGCCTCGACCATCAGGCGGTCGACCCGGGCTTGGAGCTGCTTGGGCAGGTGGTCGCGGACGTTGCGGCGCTTGTGGAGCTGGCAGCGCTGGACGTGGGTTGCGTCCCCGAAGACGGCGCGCACGGCCTTGCGCAGCCCCTTGCCGCCGTCGAGCACCGCCAAGAAGCGCGGCGGCATCGCGAGGCCTCGCTCCAACAGCTCCTGGAGCAGGCCGGTACAGAGCGCCGCGTTCTCCGTCGCGCCTTCACGCAGGCCGAGCACCCGCTTGGTCCCGTCGCGCGCGATGCCGAGTGCCACCACCAGGGTGTGGCCGGCCACCTCCAGCCCGTCGATCATCAGGATCAGGGGCTGGAAGTCCGACAGGTCTCGGCGCAGCCACGCGCCCAGCAGACGACGCGTCCCCGCCACCAGCCGGCGCTGGACCGCACTCTTGCTCGTCGCGCGCTCCGGCACCGACTCTGCGAGCGGCTCCAAGCTCCGACCGTAGCAGCGCTGCGAGACGCCGACCAGCGCCTGCTCGATCACCCGCTCCGTGAAGGGATCTTCGTCCTGAAAGGCGCGCACCGAAGGCAAGCTCATCTCGCCACCGTCGCGTCGCCGGACGCGCGGTCGCGGCAGCGCCACCTGGCGGCCACCCAGCACGAACTCGCTCGCCGTCGAGCCCCAGCGGTACGCCTCGCGGGTCGGATTGCGCCGACGCTTCGGACCGACGACGGCCTCGACCTCGTCCGCGAGCTGCCGCCCCAGGGCCTCGACGCCCGCGGCGTGAAACAGCTCCAGCAGCCCCTGGCGGCTGGCCTCGATGCCCTCGACCATCGGCCGCAGCAGCGCTTGTAGCCCGTGGCTGATGCGCGCCGCACGGCCCCCTTGCCACACCACCCGCCTTTCTGCTCTCGTCTTCATCACGGCTCCTTGGCCCCCTGGCGGGGCCGGTTATTCGACCAACCCGATTCTCGATCAGGTGGGCCGAGGAGCCGCCTTCACCTCATTGCTCTTTCAACAGCGGGAGGGACAACCCCTGCCGCTGGCTTGCGTAGATACAAGTATTGAGAGTCTTTTGGTAACACCACTCCCCGTCGATCAGGATGCCGGGGCCGGGGTCGTCAGCTTGGTCTTTGGCGAGTCGCGCTTGGCCCAGCTGATAGCAGGCTCTCTTGCGTGCGAACGCCTGCTCAGCCGTGGTGCTTGAGGAGGCCCGATCTTGTGTGTGGGGGTTGCACGAAAGCAAGAAAACCAGGAGACCGAGTGAGAGTGCAGCCTGAGGTCGCATTCGTGGCGAGCCTCCATCGAGCGGCTAGTCCAGGAGGTGAGGCACGATCTGGGATCTGGCTTCTAGGTCTACCTCAAAGAGGAGGCGCTCTCGGTCGACGAGGCGATAGTCCTTCACACTGAGATCTCCACTCCTGAGCTCGGCAAGGATCGAGTCGATTTCATCGTCGTCGCGTTTTCCGAGAGGCACGAAAGCAATTCGGATCGATTTCATGGCAGCTCCTCTACCACATAGCGTTGAGGCGTCACTGACGGCGCAATCCAAGGGTTGCATCGCAGATCGAGCCTTGTCAACTAGGAGAGTCGAGCTTTGGTACCGGGCGCTTGTCTGTTTGAACTCGGCCATCTAAGGGCCCGCAAGGCTGGTCGTGGCCTCCTGGGACGACTCTGAGGACCGACAAGAAACCACCGAGTCTGAGGAGAGGCGCACCTCTACCTCTTCGACCAATGCTCGGGCGACGGCGCGTTCTGGTACTTCCGCTCCGAGCGGCCGGGGACCGCGCCGCGGCTCGTGCAGGTCTTCGATCCGCGCAGCGCGGCGCCGCTTCTCCCGCTCTACCAGCGTTGTCTTGCCAGTACGCACCGGGAAGCTACTGGGGCGGAGCTTGCCTCCGCCCGTTACGGGCGGCTCGTCTCCGCCCTAGTTCGCCTGCAGGAACACAACCGTCGGCGGCAGCCCCTCGTCGAGGCCCCGCGGCCGCCACTCCAGCTCGCGGCGGGCGCGGGTGTCGTCGAAGGCCCAGTGGCGGGCGAGGCTGCTGATCTGCGACGGCTGGAACGGCGGCCGCCGTCCGGCGAGACGGAAGAGCGGGGCGGTCACCGCGACGCCGGCGCGCACCAGCCCGACCGGCAGCTCGCGGCGTGGCGGCGCCACGCCGGCCAGCGCGCAGACGCGCCGCACGAGGTCGCGCAGCCGCACGATCTCGCCGGCCAGGACGTAGTCGCGCCCCGGCGCGGCGCGCTCCATCACCCGCGCGATGCCGTCCACCACGTCGTCGAGGAAGACCCAGCTCGTGCGGCGGTCGCCGCCGACCACCGCCGGCAGCCGCCGCCGGATGATCTGCCGCAGGATGGCGTTGGCGCCCTCGCGCTTGCCCGGCGGGCCGTAGACCAGGCTCGGGTAGACGGTGTTGACGCGCAGGCCGCGTTTGCCCCACTCCTGGACCGCGCGCTCGGCGGCGTGCTTGGTGGCGCTGTAGGGGCTGGGGAAGGGGGTGAGCGGCCGGGCGGTCTCGTCCGCGGCGGCGCCGTCCGCCGGGCTGCCGCCGAAGTAGGCGATCGAGGAGACCGAAAGGAAGCGCCCGACGCCCAGCTTGTGGGCGAGCGAGGCGACGTTCTCGCTCCCTTCGACGTTGACGCGGCGCATCCGCTCCTCGGGGGCGCGCACGTCGAGCTCGGCCGCGGCGTGGACCACCCAGTCGGCGCCCGACATCCCCTCGCGCATCGAGGCGCGGTCGGTGACGTCGCCGCGGAAGGTGGCGATGCCGAGCGCGGCGAGCGGCGCGGCGTCGCTCGTCGGCCGCACCAGGGCGCGCACCTCGTGGCCGGTCTCGACGAGGCGGTGGCAGAGGGCCTTCCCGATGTAGCCGGTGCCGCCGGTCAAAAAGACGCGCATCGGCCGGCGATTCTAGCGGTCGAGCGCGGCAAGCCTGCGCCGCGCGCCTTCGAGGCCGGGGTTGAGCTCGAGCGCCCGCCGGAAGCGCGCGCGCGCCTCCTCCGTGCGCCCCAGCTCGGCGAGGACGATGCCCAGCCGCAGCTGGAGGCGGGCGTCGCGCGGCCGCAGCCGCGACGCCTGCCGCAAGTGCGGCAGCGCCTCCCCCGGGCGGCCGCGCTCGTGGAGCCAGCGGCCGAGCGCGGCCTGCGGGCGCGGCGCGCCGGGGGCGATGCGCACCGCCGCGCGCAGGTGCCGCTCGGCCCCGGCGTGGTCGCCGCGGCGCGCCAGCTCCGTCCCCACCCGCATCTCCGCCAGCAGGTTGCGCTCGGTCACCGCGAGGGCGTGCCGGAAGAGCGTCAGGCTGTCGCGCCAGGTGGCGACCTGCGCGCGTGCGGCGACGGCGAGCGAAGCGATGACGAGCAGCGCCGCCGCGGCGAGCACCGCCCTCGTAGCGCCCGGCCTACGTGCCGGGCGTTCTCTTCGCCGCACCAGCGCACACACCTCCCAGACCACGGCGACGAAGAGCCCGATCGACGGCAGGTAGGTGTAACGGTCGGCCCGCCCTTGGCTCCCCACCTGCAGCAACCCGATCACCGGCACCAGCATGCCGGCGAACCAGAGCCAGCCCACCGCCAGCCAGGGCGAGCGGCGGAGGCGCGCCAGCGCCAGGGCAGTCAGCGCGGCGAAGAGCGCCGCCGCCAGCGCCACGCGCCAGGCCGGCTGGGCCGGCGGCAGCGGGTAGAAGACGGCGAGGCCGCGCGGCCAGAGCGTGTCGCCGAGATAGGCGGCGTAGGCGAGCAGGGCGTTGGCGGCGCGCTGCGCGGGGGGCAGCGCGGCGAGCGGGAACATCGCCTCGCGCTGGGTGAAAAGCGTCACGACGCCGGCGGCCAGGGCGGCGAGGAAGAACGGCAGCTTCTCGCGCACCAGCCGGCCGAGAGCGCGCCGGATCTCCGCGGCCGGCGCGCCGCGCGGCAGGCGCTCGAGCGGCCAGACGTCGAGCAGCAGGAGGACGAACGGCACGGTGACGAGCATCGGCTTGGCGAGCAGCCCCAGCAAAAAGGCGAGCAGGGCAAGCAGGTAACGGCGCGTCGTCGGCCGGCGCACCCAGCCGAGCCAGGCGGCGAGCGTCAGGAGGAAGAAGAAGCCGCTGAGGACGTCCTTGCGCTCGGCGATCCAGGCCACCGACTCGACGTGCAGCGGGTGGACCGCGAAGAGGGAGGCGACGACGGCGCTGCGCGCGGCGGCGCCGGTCAGCCGCCGCCAGACGAGGAAGAGCAGCACCGCGTTGGCGGCGTGGAGGAGGAGGCTCGTCAGGTGGTGGCCGCCCGGGTAGAGGCCGTAGAGCTCGCAGTCGAGCATGTGCGAGAGCAGGGTCAGCGGGTGCCAGTTGGCGGCGACCTCGGCGCCCCAGGCCCAGGCGAAGCCCTCGGCGGTGAGCCCGCGCCGGACCTGGCGGTTGGCGGTGACGTAGGCCGGGTCGTCGAGGCTGACGAAGTCGTTCCCGACGACCGGCGCGAAGACGAGGACGGTGAGGACGGCGAGCCCGAGGGCGAGCCCCAGGGAGCGGAGGCGGGCCGTCGCTTCCGGAGGACGCTCCGCCCCCGCGCGAGGACGCCGTAGGCCGGGAATCTCCAATGTTTGCCGTAGGTTAAACGTAGCGGGACGGGTTGCTGGGAGTTGGGCCCGACCCGGGAGCGAGTGCTCCGGCAATCACCATCAGCTCCCTCTCCTCCCCCCGCGTCGTCTCCCTCCACGGCGCGGGGCTTTTTGTTTTCAGCCCCCGGCGGCGAGCTGGCGCAAGACGTAGTGGAGGATGCCGCCGTGGCGGTAGTAGAGGACCTCCTGCGGCGTGTCGAGGCGCAGGCGCGCCGGGAAGTTGACGGCGGTGCCGTCCTCGCGCCGCGCGGTCACCGTCAGCAGCGCGCCGGCGGCGTGGCCGCCGGCGAGCGCCGCCGCCAGCCCGTCGACGTCGATCAGCTCGCGCCCGGTCAGGCCCAGCGTCTTGGCGCTCGAGCCGCCGACGAGCTCGAGCGGCGCGACGCCCATCCCCACCAGGTTGCTGCGGTGGATGCGCTCGAAGCTCTCGGCGAGCACGGCGCGCACCCCGAGCAGCAGCGGCCCCTTGGCGGCCCAGTCGCGCGAGGAGCCGGTGCCGTACTCCTTGCCGGCGATGACGACCAGCGGCACGCACTCCTCCTGGTAGCGCATCGCCGCGTCGTAGATCGGCATCGGCTCGCCGTCGGGGAGGTGCAGGGTCCAGCCGCCTTCGATCTCCGGCACCAGGAAGTTGCGCAGCCGCACGTTGGCGAAGGTGCCGCGCATCATCACTTCGTGGTTGCCGCGCCGCGCGCCGTAGGAGTTGAAGTCCTTGGGCGCGACGCCGTGCGAGATCAGGTAGCGCCCCGCCGGGCTGTCGGCCTTGATCGCGCCGGCCGGCGAGATGTGGTCGGTGGTGATGCTGTCGCCGACCACGGCCAGGACGCGCGCCGCGCGCAGGTCGGCGACCGGCGCCGGCGCCATCCCCATGCCCGCGAAGTACGGCGGCCGCTTGACGTAGGTCGAGACCGGGTCCCAGGCGTAGGTGTTTCCCTCCGGCACCGGCAGCGCCTTCCAGCGCTCGTCGCCGGCGAAGACGTCGGCGTACTGGCGGCGGAACATCTCGGGGTGGAGCGCCCGCCGCACCGTCTCCTCGACCTCCTGCTGCGTCGGCCAGACGTCGCGCAGGTAGACCGGCCGGCCGTCGGTCCCGGTCCCCAGCGGCTCGCCGAGGAGGTCGATGTCGATCCGTCCGGCCAGCGCGTAGGCCACCACCAGCGGCGGCGAGGCCAGGTAGTTGGCGCGCACGTCGGAGTTGATCCGCCCCTCGAAGTTGCGGTTGCCGGAGAGCACCGCCACCGCCACCAGCCCGCCCTCGTCGATGGCGCGCGAGATGGCCGGCGGCAGCGGGCCGCTGTTGCCGATGCAGGTGGTGCAGCCGTAGCCGACGAGGTGGAAGTTGAGCGCCTCGAGGTAGGGGGTGAGCCCGGCCTCGGCGTAGTAGTCGGTGACCACCTTCGAGCCGGGCGCGAGGCTGGTCTTGACCCAGGGCTTGGAGCGCAGGCCGCGCTCGACCGCCTTCTTCGCCAGGAGGCCGGCGGCCACCATCACCGTCGGGTTCGAGGTGTTGGTGCAGCTCGTAATCGCGGCGATCACCACCGACCCGTGCCGCAGCTCGACCGCGGGCTCCGCCGCCGTAGCCACCGCGACGCCGCCCTCTTCCGCCGCGGCGCCGCCGGCGGCGGGGGCCACCGGCAGGGCGGAGGCGGCCTTCTTGGCGACCGCCAGGCCGGGCAGCTCGTCGAGGAAGCTCCGCTTGACCTCCGAGAGGCGGACCCTGTCCTGCGGCCGGCGCGGCCCGGCGAGGCTCGGCTCGACGGTGCCGAGGTCGAGCGCCAGGGTGTCGGAGTAGACGGCCTCCGGGCTCGCCGCGGTGTGGAAGAGGCCCTGCTCCTTGCAGTAGGCCTCGACCAGCGCAACGTGCTCGGCGCTGCGGCCGGTGAAGCGAAGGTAGTCGAGGGTGACGGCGTCGATCGGAAAGATGCCGCAGGTGGCGCCGTACTCGGGCGCCATGTTGGCGATCGTGGCGCGGTCGGCGAGCGGCAGGGCGGCGAGCCCCGGGCCGTAGAACTCGACGAACTTCCCGACCACGCCCTTGTTGCGCAGCATCTCGGTGACGGTGAGGACCAGGTCGGTGGCGGTCGAGCCCTCGGCCAGCGCGCCGGTCAGGCGGAAGCCGACGACCTGCGGGATGAGCATCGAGACCGGCTGGCCGAGCATCGCCGCCTCGGCCTCGATCCCGCCGACCCCCCAACCGAGGACGCCGAGGCCGTTGATCATCGTGGTGTGCGAGTCGGTGCCGACCAGGGTGTCGGGGTAGGCCCAGGTCTCGCCCGCCGTCTCGCTCGTCATCACCACCCGCGCCAGGTACTCGAGGTTCACCTGGTGGACGATGCCGGTGTCCGGCGGCACGACGCGGAAGTTGTCGAACGCCTTCTGCCCCCAGCGCAGGAAGGCGTAGCGCTCGGAGTTGCGCGCCAGCTCGCGCTCGGCGTTGATCAGGAAGGCGGCGCTGCTGCCGTACTCGTCCACCTGCACCGAGTGGTCGATGACCAGCTCCACCGGCTGGATCGGGTTGATGCGCGACGGGTCGCCGCCCAGGTCGGCCATGGCGTCGCGCATGGCGGCGAGGTCCACCACCGCGGGGACGCCGGTGAAGTCCTGGAGCAGGACGCGCGCCGGCATGAAGGCGATCTCGGTGGAGGGCACCGCCGCCGCCTCCCAGCGGGCGAGCGCCTCGACGTCGTCGGCGTCGACGACCGTGCCGTCCTCCAGCCGCAGCAGGTTCTCGAGCAGCACCCGCAGGGCGTAGGGAAGGCGCGCGACCGGCAGCCCGCGCGCCTCCAGCGCCGCGAGCCGCGCGATCTTCAGCCGCCGGTCCCCGACCTGAAGGATGCCGTGGCTGCCGAAGCTGTCGGTCATGCGGGGCACGATAACAGAGGGCGTTTAGAGGTAGTACGATCTGCGCATGTCGAGCGCCGGGTCGGAGCTGACGGCCCCCGTCCTGCTGCTGGCCATGCCCCAAGTGCTCGACCCCTTCTTCCACCGCAGCGTCGTCCTGCTCGCCCATCACGAGGACGGCGGCAGCTTCGGCTTCATCGTCAACCGCCCGACCGGCATCCGGGTGAGCGAGATCCTCTCCGGCATGGAGGTCTCCTGGCGCGGCCGCGACGAGGCGGTGGCCTACTTCGGCGGCCCGGTGCAGCCGCAGCTCGGCACCGTCCTGTGGACCCCCGAGGACGGCGGCGCCGGCGACAACGCGCTCGGCGAGACCTCCTCCTGGATCCTGCCGGGGATCGCCATCACCCAGCACATCGGCGACCTCTCCGAGCTGGCCGAGAAGCCGCCGGACCGCTTCCGCCTGATCCTCGGCTACGCCGGCTGGGGCGCCGGGCAGCTCCTCGACGAGATCCTGCGCAACGACTGGCTCACCGCGCCGGTCGACAACGACCTCATCTTCGGCCCCGACCCCGAGCGCATCTGGAGCAACGCCCTGCGCTCGGTGGGGGTCGATCCCGCCGCCCTCCCCTCCTTCCCTTCCGCCGGCGGGGGCGAGGAGACGACCAATTGATCCGCGCCGTCGTCCAGGTGTTGGCGAACGGCGCGGCCGTCTGGCTGGCGGCGCGCCTGGTGCCCGGGATCGTCTACACCGGCGACCTCCTCTACCTGCTCTTGGCCGGGCTGGTGCTCGGCCTGCTGAACCTCCTGGTCAAGCCGATCGTCACCTTCTTCTCGCTGCCCTTCATCGTCCTGACGCTCGGGCTCTTCTATTTGCTGATCAACGGCCTCATCCTCTGGCTCGCCGCCGCCTTCCTCGACGAGCTGGCGGTGGACGGCTGCCTGCCGGCGATCCTCGGCGGGCTGATCATCGCGCTCTGCAACTGGGTCGTGCGGGCGGCCTTCGCCAAGGACTGAGCGGTGGCGCCGCGGCGGGCGAAGGCGCGGGCCGGGATCACGCCGGCCGAGGCGCGGCGGGAGTCGCGGCGGGGCAAGCGCCTGCGCACCGCCGAGATCGACGCCCGCCTGCGCGCCGCCTACCCCGACAGCCGCACCGCCCTCGATCACCGCAACCCGCTCGAGCTCCTGGTGGCGACGATCCTCTCCGCCCAGTGCACCGACAAGCGGGTCAACGAGGTGACGCCGGCGCTCTTCCGCCGCTACCCGAGCGCGCGGCACTACGCCGAGGCGCCGCTCGCCGACCTCGAGGAGATGGTCAAGACGACCGGGTTCTTCCGCAACAAGGCGAAGGCGCTGAAGGGGCTGGGGCAGGCGCTGGTGGCCGAGCACGGCGGCGAGGTGCCGGCGACGATGGAGGAGCTGCACGCGCTGCCGGGGGTGGGGCGGAAGACGGCGAACGTGGTCTTGGGCAACGCCTTCGGCAAGAACGTCGGAGTGGTGGTGGACACGCACGTGCAGCGGCTGTCGCGGCGGCTGGGGCTGACGGACGAGACGGACCCGGAGAAGATCGAGCGCGATCTGATGGAGCTGGTGCCGCAGGAGGAGTGGACGCTCTGGTCGCACCTGCTGATCTACCACGGGCGGAGCGTGTGCAAGGCGCGGCGGCCGGAGTGCGGGAGGTGCGTGGTGAATGAACTGTGCCCTTCGGCGGAGGTGTGAGGTGAGGGGGCGGCGCGGGGTGCTTCCCCGGGAACCGGCGCGCGCCAAGAGGACTGCGTCGGGGGGGCGCGCGCCTGCGCTTCGCTTCGCGCCAGATCGATCGGGGCCTGCGACAGTTCTTGCCAGGCGCTCGCTCAGAGCTTCCCGGGGAAGCACCCCGCGCCGCCCCCTGGCACCGTCTGTGGCCTGCTTACGGGAAAGAAAATGACGAACACGAGGAAAGTGGCGGCGGTGACGGGGGCTAGCGCCGGGATCGGGGCGGCGACGGCTCGGGGGCTGGCGCGGGCGGGGTTCGCGGTCGTCGTGGGGGCGCGGCGGATGGAGAGGCTGGAGCCGTTGGCGGCGGAGATCGGGGGGCGGGCGGTGCGGTTGGACGTGGCGGATGCGGTGAGCGTCGAGCGCTTCGCGGCCGAGGTGCCGGCCTGCGACCTGCTGGTCAACAACGCCGGCGCCGCCTACGGCACCGACCGCATCGAGGACGCGCTCGACGAGCGGTGGCTCGCCATGTACCAGACCAACGTCCTCGGCGTCCTGCGGATGACGCGCGCTCTCCTGCCCGCGCTCCTCGCCTCGGGCGACGGCCACGTCGTCAACCTGGGCTCGATCGCCGGCTTCGAGACCTACGCCGGCGGCGCCGGCTACACCGCCTCGAAGCACGCGCTGCGGGCGCTGACGCGCACCCTCCGGCTCGAGCTGCTCGGGCAGCCGGTGCGGGTGACCGAGATCGCGCCGGGGCTGGTCGAGACCGACTTTTCGCGCGTCCGCCTCTTCGGCGACGAGGAGCGCGCCAAGGCCGTCTACCGCGGCCTCGACCCGCTCACCCCCGAGGACATCGCCGACTGCGTGGTCTGGGCGGCCACCCGCCCGCCGCACGTCAACATCGACGAGATCGTCGTCCGCCCGCGCGACCAGGCGACGGCGACGCTGGTCCACCGGCGCGGGCCGGCGTCGTGATGGGCCCGCGGCGCGCCGCCCTCCTGCTCTTGCTCGCGACCCCGCTCCTCGCCGCCTGCGCCGGCGAGCCGGAGGGCCGCGACCCGGCGGCGCTCTACGCCCACTACTGCGCCCGCTGCCACGGCGCCGGCGGCGAAGGGGACCCGCGCAACGTCGCGCTCTACCCCGGGCTCGACCTCACCCGCTCCGAGATGATCGCCAAGGGCGCCCGCACCGTCGTCCACCGCCGCATCGCCCAGGGCTACGGGCCGATGCCCGGTTTCGCCCACCGGCTGTCGCCGGAGGAGATCCAGGCCCTGGTCGACTTCTGCCTCGAGCTGCAGCAGGGCAAGGAGGAGTGAGATGGAGCGCCGCGCCGCCGCCGTCCCCGCGCTCGCCGCCGCCGTCCTCGCCGTCGCGCTCGGCTGCGCCGCCGCCTCCCGGCCGGCGCCGGCGCCGACCGCCGCAGCCGCCGCCAGCGCCGTCCGCCCGCGCGCCGTCGTCCTCTTCATCGGCGACGGGATGGGCTTCCCGCAGCTCGCGGTGACGCGCGACCTCCTCTACGGCAAGGGCGAGCGGCTGGCGCTCGAGCGGGGGCTCCCGGTCACCGGCATCGTCTCGACCTGGTCGGCCTCCAACTTCGTCACCGACAGCGGCGCCGCCGCCACCGCGCTCGGCTGCGGCGTCAAGACCGCCAACCGCGAGGTCGGCCGCGACCCGGGGGAGCGGCCGCTGCGCTGCATCGCCGAGGTGGCGCGCGCCCACGGCTGGCGGATCGGCTACGTCACGACGACGCGCATCACCCACGCCACGCCGGCCGCCTTCTACGCCCACGGCCAGCGCTACGACGACGAGGCGGGCTTCGCGCCGCAGCTCCTGGCGCAGGCGCCGGACCTGGCGCTCGGCGGCGGCGCCGGGCTCTTCCTGCCCGCGTCGGCCGGCGGCGACCGGAAGGACGACCGCGACCTGCTGGCCGCTGCGCGGCAGGCGGGCTACACCGTCTGGACCAAGACCGACGAGATCGCCGCGCCGCCGCCGGCGCGTCTCCTCGGGCTCTTCGCCCTCGACCACTTCCCCTTCGAGCTCGACCGCGACGAGATGCCGGCGGCGGAGCGGCCGCCGAGCCTCGCGGCGCTCACCCGGCTGGCGCTCGCCGTCCTCGGCCGCGAGGACGGCAGCTTCTTCCTGCTGGTCGAAGGCGGCCGCATCGACCACGCCGCGCACGGCTTCGACCCGGCCGGCACCGCCGCCGAGACCCGCGCCTTCGACCGCGCCGTCGAGGAGGCGCTGGCCTTCCAGCGCGCCCGCCCCGACACGCTCCTGCTACTGACCGCCGATCACGCCACCGGCGGCCTGGCGATCAACGACGACGCCGACTGGGCGGCGCTCGCCCGGCAGCGGGCGTCGGTCGCCGCGCTGGCGCGGGCGTTACGCGACGGGGCGGGGAGCGAGGCGGTCAGGGAGGCGACCGGCTACGAGCTGACGCCGGAGGAGGTGGCGGCGGTGCGGGCCGAGAAGGACGTCTACGAGGCCGAGCGGGCCCTCGGCACCGCGCTCTCCCGCCGCCACCGCGTCACCTTCATGCCCAAGGTCAACCTCGACGACACCAAGGGGCACACCGGCGAGGACGTCCCCCTCTACGCCGGCGGCCCGGGCGCCGAGCGCTTCGCCGGCGTCCTCGACAACGCCGAGCTCCCCCGCCGCCTGGCGGCGCTCCTCGGCTGGGAATGGACGCCGGGACCGCGGTAAGCGCCCGGGAGCAAACGCACCGCAAGCCGCGGCAAGCGGGAAAACGCTCCGTACAAGCGGGAATTCGCTCGGGGCAAGCGGGAAAACGCCTGGTACATATGTACCGAGCGAAAGTACGTGTGTACCAGCCGAAAGTACGCTTGCCCCAAGCGAAAGTACGTTTGCCCCAGGCCTCGGGGCAAGCGTACTTTTCAAAAGTACATATGTACCGGCCGAAAGTACGCTTGTACCGGGCGACGGGACGCTTGTACCAGCCGAAAGTACGTTTGCCCTCGACGTCGGTACGCTTGTACCGGCCGTAAGTACGCTTGCCCAACCCCTGAGGACAGCCTCCCGGAGCGCCCGTCCGCTTGCTCCGGGCCTCCGGACGTCTGTTTCGTGCTGCGGGGCGCTTGCTCCCGGGCGCTACGGCGGCTCCGCCGGCGGTTGTGGCATCGACGGCAGCGGCTGCGGCGGGTGGATGCCGAGGAGGGCCGCCACCCTTCCGGCCACCTCCGTCGTCCTCACCTGACCGACACGTCCTGGCGGCACGCCGGGGCCCAGGGCCAGGTAGATGCCGTGCATCGCCGTAACGGTGTTGAGGTAGCCGTGGGCGCCGAGGTGGTCGGCGGGGCCGGTGGCGGCGCCGCGCTTCGCGCCGCCCTTGTCGAAGAGCCAGCCGGGGGTGGCGAAGAGCATGAGGTCGCCGGCGGCCGGGTGGTCGAGGCCCAGCGGCCCCGCCTCCTTGCGCGTCACGACGCGCGCCACCGGCCGCTCGCCCGCGACCTCGAAGCCCGCGAAGAGCCGCCGCAGCCGCTCGATGAGCGGGGCGCGCTCCGCGGCCGGCGCCGTCAGGTAGACGTGCGTCATGGCGCTCGAGGTCACCGCCCACGCCGAGGTGCCCGCCGCCACGACGCGGCCGTCCGCGTCCACCGCCTGCAGCCCCTCGCGCCGCAGCAGGAAGTTGGGGTCGAGCGTCGAATGCAGCGGGTGCATGCCGTGGTCGCTGACCACGACGACCGCCGTGTCGGCCATCGTCTCGCCGACCGCGAAGAGGTGAGCGAGGAACCCGTCGGCCATGCGCCAGACGGCGCGGCGGGCGGCGTCGAGCTCCGCCACCCGCTCGCGGCCGTAGCCGGGTTGCCGCGGCGACGCGAGGTAGAGCTGATGCCCCGCTTCGTCGATGTGCGGCAGGTAGACCATCGCCAGGTCCCAGTCGTCGGGGCCGAAGAGCAGCGCCTTGAGGTGGTCGTAGAAGGACGCGAGGTTCGCGGCCTGCTCGAGCCAGGTGGCCAGGTCGATGCCCGGGCGCCCGGCCCAGAAGTCGTCGAGGTGGTCGTCGTCCGGCGCTCCGGGCCAGTACAGGCCGGCGCGCTGGAGCTTGAGGAGGTAGCCGCGCGGGAAGGCGCGGGTGCGGTAGATGCCGCCGAGGTAGATGCGCACGCGCGCGAGGTCGGGGGCGAGGTCGAGGAGCTTCGCGTGGGACACCGCCGCCCCCTCGTCCTCGCCGCGCGGGTGGGGGTCGAAGACGACCTGCTCCCAACCGCCGCCGGGCTCCAACAGGCCCGGCTGGGCGCCGGCGACCTCCGGCCAGACTTCGATCGAGTCGTAGCCCGCCCGGCCGTCGTCGGAGCGGTCGAGCGCGTAGAGCCGGACCTGGACGTCGGCGCCGCCCGCTCCCGCAGTGGCGATCCGCGCCATGCGGACGGGGGAATAGGCGTTGCGCGCGGGAGCGTAGTCGGGCTCGCCCCAGGCCGCGCGGCCGACGTCCACGATCCGCGCCGGGGCCTCCGGGTCGTTGACGTAGAGCACGCCGTAGTCGGCGCGGCGCCGGCCCTCCACCCCATGCGCGTGCGGCCAGGTGAGCGACACCGTGCGCTTCCCCTGCCGCCGCGCCGCCTCCCAGAGCGCCTCGGTCTCGAGCGGCACGTCGAAGCCGCTCACCGTCTTGCCGAGCGGATCGCCCGGGCGGTGGAAGGTGTTGCTGACGATGCCGGTGCGCGCCGGCGGCGCGCCGGTCGCGAGGCTCGCGTGGTTCGGCGAGGTGAGCGTGGGGTCCACCGGGATCAGCCCCGCCGCCACCTGCCCCTCCTCGAAGAAGCGGCGGAAGCCGCGCGCCGCATCGAACTCACCCTCGCGGTAGAAGCGCTCCAGGTCGGCGGTGGAAGCGCCGTCGAGCGAGACGAGGATCACCCGCCGCGGCCGCGCGCTCTCCGCCGCGGCGGCCGCGACCGCGGGCTCGGCCGGCGTCGGTGCCGGCGGCGCGCCGGCCCGGCAAGCGGCGCAGACGAGGAGGACGAGGAGCGGCAGGCGCCGCGGCGCGCGTCGGGGCGCTAGTGCCACGGCTCCGCCGCCCGGGCCCTACCCGGCGCTGCCGCTGCCCTTGGTTCCGGAATCTCCCGAGCGGGTTTTCGGGCCGCCCTTCTTCTTGGGTTTCTTCGCCTCGCGCTTCGGCTTGCTGCCCTTGCCGCCCTTCGACTTGGCCATGTCATGCCTCCTCTTGGTCCCTCGATCTGCGCAGTGTACCGGGCCGGCTTGCCGGCCGCCTCAGCGCCGCGGGCGCGCCGGGCAGACGACCAACCGCCGCTCGACGCCGTCGGCGCGGCGCGCCGCGGGGAGCGCCGGGTCGAGCTGCCGCGGGCCGGCCGGTCCGAACAGCCGCTGCCAATCCTGGTAGGCGCCGCAGTCCTCGGCCCGCAAGCAGGGCCGCTGCATGGCGATCTCTTCGGCGGCGGCGCAGAGGTCGACGGCCGCGCCGGGCTCGACCGCCTCGACCTGCGGTGCCGGCGTCAACGAGACCATGAGCAGGAGCAGTCCGAGCATCGTCGCACTCCTTTGGGGTCGTTGCGCCCTAGTTTAGCTCCCCGTCGAGCCGAAGCCCCCTTCGCCCCGCCCGGTCTCCGACAGCTCCTCGGCCTCCACCCACTCGACCGCCTCGACGCGCGCCAGGACGAGCTGGGCGATGCGGTCGCCGCGGCGGACGGTGAAGGGGGCGTCGCCGAGGTTCTGCAGGATCACCTGGACCTCGCCGCGGTAGTCGCTGTCGATGGTGCCGGGGGCGTTCGGGAGGGTCACGCCGTGGCGCAGGGCGAGACCGCTGCGCGGCCGCACCTGCCCCTCCCAGCCGGGGGGGATCTCGACCACCAGGCCGGTGGGGACGGCCGCCCGCGCGCCGGGCGGGAGCACCAGCTCGTCGGCGACCGCGGCGCGCAGGTCGCAGCCGGCGCTGCCGGGGGAGGCCGGGCCCGGCGCCGGCAGACCCTGCGCCCAGGGGAGCCGCCGGAAGCGGAGCCGCACGGTCGTCACTTGACGGGCGGAGGCGGCGTGTCGGGAGGCTGCAGCCCGGGCGGCAGCAGGCCGCCGCGCATCGGCCGCCACCAGTAGTAGTTGAAGCTGGGGACCACCTGCGGGTTGCCCATGGCGTTGGGGCGCAGCGCGAAGGTGTCGGCGCGGAAGACCCAGCGGTCGTGGCGCGTCTGGCCGAGGAAGTTGAGGACCGACTCCTCCTGGCTGCGGCTGCGGACGCCGATGATCGGCCCCACCGCCACCTCCTGGCCTGCCTCCGGCGGCGCGTTCGGGTCGAGGCTGTCGGTGGCTTCCTCGTCGTCTTTCTCGGGTGGCGGCTGCCGCCGCCCCCGCGTCCGCCCGTCCGGCGTCTCGGGGGGCACCGGCACCTCTTCGGTGCCGGCGAAGACCGGCGCCCAGCGGCCGTCCTCGGTCATCGGGTCCTTCCACAGCTTGCGCAGGCAGCGCGGCTCGACCTCGACCAGCTCCTCGAGCCGCACCGGCAGTCGCCCGAAGCGGTGCTGGAAGACGCGGATCCCCTCGGCGTACTGGAGGCCGCGCGAGATCAGCTCCTCCTCCTTGTCGCGGCGGATCGCCTGGCTCCACAGCGGCAGGGCGGCGGCGACCAGGATGCTCATGACGGTCAGGGCGACGGCGAGGACGACGAGGTTGTACCCCGCCTCGCCGCGCCGCGCGCGCCGGTCCTGGGGCGGCGTCACCATTCGGAGTAGGGAGTCCCGTCGAGCGACAGCTGGTCGGAGCCCGAGTGGATGTCGATGATCCCGGGCTGCGCCGTCTCGTCGTCCGAGAAGCCGCCGGACTCCTCGTCGCTCGGCTCCTCGAAGACCAGCAGCCAGGTGTCGTTGCTCTTGGTGATCGGATCGTTGGGGACCTTGCGCAGGTAGCCCTCCTCGACCAGCGCCTCGAGGCTCGGCGGGTAGTTCCCCTTGTCGCCCATGTACTGGTCGATGACGTCGCGCATCGTGCGCAGGTTGTTCTTGAGCACCGACTCGGTGGCTCGCCGCGGCACGTTCTTGAGCGCCGGCATGGCGATCGCCGCCAGGATGCCGATGACCGCGATGACCACGATCAGCTCCAGCAGGGTGAATCCGGCGGTGCGGCGCCTGCCCTCTGTGCTCACCTGAATCTCCTTGCGCCTGAACGCCCGGCACGTAGGCCGGGCGCTACCATTTCTCGTAGGGGACGCCGTTGAGCCCCGTGCCGCCGGCGAGCGAGTAGACGTCGTAGACGTTCTCGCCCCCCCAGGAGGTGGAGTCGGGCTCGTCCTGGTAGCTGCGCAGCCCCCACTCCTGCTCGCCGGTCATCGGGTCGATCGGGACCCGGCGCAGGAACTTGACCTTGCGGTCGATCTGTCCGACCAGGTCCACGCCCTCGACCAGCACCTCCAGCTCCGCCGGATAGCCGTCGGTGCCGAGGTCGATCGGGATCATGCCGGCATCGCTGTAGCGCTTGAACTCGTCGATGCCGGCGCGCATCGAGCGCAGCGCCTGCTTGAGCTCGAGCTCCTTGGTCCGCCGGCTGGTGTACTTGGCCACCGGCAGGACCGCCATGGCGAGGATCGTCATCACCACCGCGACCATGACCAGCTCGGCGAGGGTGTAGCCGGCCTCACCGTTCCGGAGCAGGCGCCCCCTCCCCGCGCAGCGGGGGAGGGCCGGGGAGGGGGTGTCGAAGTCAATGGACTTGACGGGTGGGTGGCCAGAGGCAAACCCTCGCGCATCTCTTAGCTCTCCGGTTTCTTCGCCGCCGGCTTGCGCGGCCCACCCGGCGTCACCCGCACCTCGGCCGGCTCGGCGGCGACGGCGAGCGGCAGGAGCTGCGGGTTGAGCGCGCGGCTCTCGAGGAAGGCGAGGCGGGTGCGGCCGGCGGCGAGCGCCTTGAAGGTGACGCGCGCGACGGTGCCGTTGCCGGTCACGCCGGGCAGCTCGCCGAGCCGGCTGGCGCCGAGCAGGAGCTCGCCCGGGCGGGAGTGGTCGGCGAGCACCTCCGCCTGGCCGCGCGGGCCGAGGAAGGTGCCGGCCTCGACCTTTTCGACCGCCAGCACCTTGGGGTCGAAGGAGAGGGCGAGCGGCAGGTGCGAGAGAGGGAGGGCGGAGGCGGCCTGGAGCCGCACCTCGAAGAGGTCGCCGGGGGCGACCGCCACGGCCTGCGGCGCCAGCCACAGGCGGACGTTGGTCGAGGCGGCCGCGTCGGCCTCGTTGCCGGCCTCCGCCGCCGCCAGGCGCAGGCCGGCCGCGGCGACGGCCTCGGCCGCCGGCACGCCCACCATGCCCACTTCGTCCACCTCTTCCTCCTGCACCGCCGCGCCGCCGCCCGGCGGCTCCTCCTCGACCGGCGGCTCCTCGGGCTCCGTCGGCGGCTCGGGCTGGCGGAAGATGTCGGTCGGCGGCGCCGACGGCACCAGGTCGACACCCGGCGGCGGCGGCACCTCCTCGACGTCTTCGGGGGTCTGCTCCCCCGCCATCTCCGCCTCCCCCGGCCGCAGGCCGCGCGGCAGCTGCTGGATGCGGCGGCGGATGGCGTCCTGGATCTCCTCCGGCGTCCCCTCCTCGCCTTCGAACGGCCCCTCGACGTCGGACTCGACGCGCGGGCTGGCGCCGCGGAAGCTGATGTTGGTCTCGGTGCCGACCCAGATCGGCAGCAGGTCCTCGGCGGTGATCTCGGCGTTGCGGATGATGTGCGGCGTCAGGGTCAGGATGACGTCGGTGCGCGAGTTGCGGTCGACGCGCGAGGAGAAGAGGCGGCCGAGCACCGGGATCTCCGACAGCCCCGGCATCCCCGAGTCGGTGCGCGACTCGTCGGAGCGGATCAGGCCGGCCAGGAAGTTGGTCTCGCCGTCCTGCAGGCGGATGACCGACTCGAAGGTGCGGGTGCCGATGATCGGCTGCCGCTGCCCGCCCGAGCCCTCGACGAACTCGCCGAGGTTGGAGACCTCGACCTGGATCTTCAGCGTCACCTCGCGGTTGTGATGGACGCGCGGCTCGATGTTGATGCGGATGCCGACGTCCTGGTACTGGAAGGAGGTGATCGGCACGATGTTGCCGCCGACGGTGTTGGAGGTGTTGAAGGTGGTCAGGGGGATCGGCACCTTGTCGCCGATCACCAGGCTCGCCTTCTCCCCCTCGGTGATGCGCAGCTGCGGCTTGGCCAGGAGCTGGGCGTCGCCGTTCTGCTTGACGAAGCTGTAGATGAAGTTGGGGATCGCCAGCACCCAGTTGCTCTGGTCGAGGAACTGGAGGTCGGAGATGCGCAGCGGCACGTTCTCGCCGCCCAGATCGAGGGTCTGCGTCACCCGGTAGTCGGAGAGCGAGACGCCGAGGTCGCGCAGCTTGCTGGTGTTGATCTGCAGCAGCTCGATGTCCACCACCACCTCGGCCTTCGACTTGTCGTTCGACTCGATGATCCGCTCGGCGACCTTCACCTTGTCGGCGGTGTCGCGCAGGATGATGGCGTTGAGCTGCTCGTTGGTGGCGATCTTCTTGGCGTCCACCAGGCTGCGCAGGATGGTCATCATGTCCTTCACCTCGGCGTTCGAGAGGAAGAAGGTCTGGATGACCAGGTCTTCGTAGGTGCGGCGGTTCTGCGGCGTGTCGGCGGCGATGATGATGGTGTGCTCGTCGAGCACCTTGTAGAAGTGGTTGGAGGCGCGCATCAGCGTCTCGAGCGCCGACTGGGCGTCGACGTCCACCAGGTCGATGGCGATCTCCTGGTCCTTCAGGTTGGGGTCGAAGAGGATGTTGATGCCGAAGGCCTTGCCCAGGGCCTGGTAGATCTCGAACAGCGACACCGGCTGCGGGAAGTTGAGCGAGATCGGCTCCTTGGAGCGCGGGTTCAAGACCGGCGGCTGCGGCCGCGTGCCGCGGCTCTTGTCCTTGAGCTCCTGCAGTGTCGCCGGCTCGCGCCGCTGCACGGCGATCGCCAGGCGCACGTTCTCCAGCTCGGCCGCGGCGTACTGGTTCGTCGGGTCGAGCTGCACCGCCTGCTGCAGCTCGACGAGCGCCCGCTCCTGCACCCCCGCCTCGCGGTACTCCTTGGCCTTCTTGAAGTGCTCCTGCGAGGCGCGGATCTTGGCCCGCATGAGGGCGGCCCGGTAGGTGATGTTGCCCGGGTCCTGCTCCAGCGCCTGCATGTACTGCAGCACCGCCTCGTCCCAGTCGCCGGTCTGGGAGGCGATCTCGGCCCGGCGGTAGGCGCTGTAGCTGGCGCAGCCGGCGGCCATGACCGCGACGAGCAGGAGCGTCAGGAGCTTCGGGAACGGAGTGCGCATGCGTGGGACTCCTCGTCTCACTGTCTCATTGACGGCCGACCGCCAGCCGCAGGGGCGGCTCGGCGGGGAAGCCGACGAACTGGATGTCGACCGATTCGTAGCCGATGCGGGCGACGACGAACTTCCCCTGCAGGACCTCGCCCTGGCGGGCGTTGACGATCTCCTTGCCGTCGGAGAAGACGGCCAGGCGCCGGTTCGCCGGGCCGAAGCTGCCGACGTACTTCATGGTGAAGGGCGGCGGCTTCGGCTTGAGCGCCTCGAGCCGCGCCGCTTCGGCGGCGGCCGCCTGCGCCTGCGCGATCCGCTCCGCTTCCTCCTGCTGGCGCGCCAGCTCGGCCGGGGACGGCGGGGGCGGGGGCGGCGGCTCCGGCGGCGGGGGCGGCGGCGGGAAGGTCCAGGGGTTGCGCCCCGGCCGGTAGGTGCGCGGCTCGCGCTCGAGGAGGTCGAGCCGCAGGTCCACGACCTCGTCGGGCGGCGCGTCGTCCTCCTCGCCCCCCGCCGGCCGGGCGCGGCGGACGGTGCCGGGGCGCGGGGCGGGGAAGGCGTCGGGGTCGTCGATCGCCGGGCGCGCGGCCGCCGCGGCCGGCGCCGGGTCGTCCTCGCCGCCGCCCAGCCCGGCCACGCGCAAGGCGAGGAAGACGAGCAGCACGCCGAGGAGGCCGAGCAGCAAGCGGAGGCGCTTCGGCTCCGTCACGAGCGGCCTCCAACGGGACGCGCACGGGCGGGCGCTGCGCGCGGCGCCGCGACCGGCAGCGCCCCCTCCACCGGCTCCTTGGCGAAGAGCGTCGAAAGGCGGAGCTGGATGTTGAGCCGCTCCCCCTGGCTCTCGGCGAGGGTCACCTCCTCGAGGGTCAGGAAGGAGGGGGAGAGCTCGAGCAGGTTGATGAACTGCCGCAGCTCGCCGTACCCCCCCTCGACGGAGAAGATGAAGGAGCGCTTGATCAGCCCGAAGTCCTCGATCGCCTGCTCGGGGTAGCTGAGCGAGCGCGGCACCATCCCCGCCCGGCGCGCCAGGTCCTTGACCTCGGCGGTGATCTCGGTGAGGCGCCGGGCGCGAGTCGAGAAACGCTGGTCGTAGAGCGCCGTCAGGCGCTGCCGGGCGAGGCGGGCGCGGTCGACCAGGGCCTGGCGGGCGGCGCGCTCGGCGCTCGCCTGCTCGAGGGCCTTCTCCTGCTCCTCGATCGCCCGCTCCAGCGACTCCACCCTGCCGGCGTAGCCGAGCTGGTAGACCGAGCAAGCGCCGGCGTTGAGGAGGAAGAAGAGGAGGGCCGGCAGCCACACCCAGAGGCGCTGGCGCCAGATCGACTCGGCGCTCAATTCTCCTCCTCTTCGTCTCTCGGGTAGCGCGGCACCGGCTCCTCGTCCACCGCGGCGGCGGGGGACGCCGGGGAGTCTTCCGCGAGCGTCGCGGCCGACTCGGCCACCTCCGGCAGGTACTGCGCCCGCAGCGTGAACTCGATGCGCTCGCCGTCGTCGACCGCCTCCTGCGCCAGGTCCGGGTCCTCGAAGGCGGGGTGGGCGAAGAGGTTGTCGACGAAGCGCAGCAGCGCCTCGCCGCTCTGCGCCTCGCCGGCGAGCTCGAGCGCCACGCGCCCCTCCTCGACGACGACGCGGCCGGCGACCCGCCGGCGCCCCTCGTCTCCGGAGACGACGCCGTGCGGGCGCAGCGAGGTCAGCCGCACCTGGGAGGGGAGCACTTCGGCGAGGCGGTCGAAGAGCAGGCTCCAGGAGAAGGCGCGCTCGGCGATCTTGCGGTTGAGGAACTCCACCTGCTCGTTCTGCTGCTCCAGGTCGATGCCGGCGAGGTCGGTCTCCGCCTGACCGGCCCGCCGCTGCTGCAGCGTCACCTGCTCCTCGAGGCGGGCGAGCTCGGCGCGGCGGTCCCCGGAGCCCGCGAAGTAGCTGTAGTAGACGGCGACGTTGCCGGCCAGGAGCAGCGCCCCCACCACCCAGAGGGCGATCCCCAGCCGATTCACCGGCCGGGTGTTGGCGAAAGGATGCCGGGCGAGGTTGGGGGCGGGCGGGATCACACGACCTCCCGCCGCGCCGCGCCCAGGAGCGGCGCCATCGTCCGCCAGGGAGCGCTCTCGCCCTCCGCCACGACCGGCGGCAGGTGGCGGCCGTCGAGCGGCTGCGCCGGCACGCCGAGCCCCTCGCGCAGGCGGTCGAGCCAGAGCGGCTCGGCCTCGGGCGGCGCCGCCAGCACCACCCGCCCCAGGCGGGCGCCGCCCAGGTGCTCGGCGAGGAAGTTGGCGGTGAGCTTCAGGTCGCGCGCCACGAGACCGGTGCGCGTCCCCTCGGGGACGCCGCCCCCGAGCCCCTTGTAGCGGTGGACGAGCGGCTCGGCGCCCCGCGCCGTCCGCCGGGCGAAGACCATGCTGTAGCCCTCGCCTTCGACGACGGCCAGGGCGTCCACGTCGCCGCCGGCCTCGGGCTCGAGCGCGGCGAGGAGGGCGAGGCTCGAGTTGGTGACCTGGCCGATGCGCACGCCGGCGCGCTCGAAGGCGTCCTCGAGCTGCGTCAGGAGCTGCTCGAGGGCGAAGCCGAGCAGGACGCGCCGCGGCTCGGCGGTGCCGGCCTGGGCGGGGAGCGGCGCCACCTCCTCGCCGGCGACCCGCAGCTCGTCGACGCGGTAGGGCACCAGCCGCCGCAGCTTCCAGCGCAGCACCTCGGCGCGCGCCTCGCCGCCGCGCGGCAGCTCGCCGCTCTCGGCGAAGGCGACGCGCAGCCAGGCGTCGGGCAGGACGAGCGAGGCGGCCTTGAGCGGCACCGGCAGGGCGCGCACGAACCCTCCCAGCCGCTCGGCGAAGAGCGCGGGATCGCGCAGCGTGCCGCCGAGGAGGCCGGAGTGGAAGGCGTCGGGCGGCAGCGGCAGCTCGCGCCAGGCGCGCAGCCGGAAGCCGCGCCCCTGGGGGGCGAGCAGGCCGTAGCGCAGCGCGCCGGCGTCGAGCGCGAAGACGTGCGGCGGCACCGGCAGCGGCGTCAGGCCGAGCAGCCGCCCGGCCAGGCCGCGGGCCGCCGCGCCGGCGCCGCTTCCGGCGCTAGTCCACGAAGGTGACTTTGTTGATCTCACGCAGCGTGGTCACCCCCTGGAACGCCTTCTCCAGCGCCGACTCGCGCAGGAACGACATCCCCTCCTCCTTGGCGGCGCGCTTGATCTCGGAGGCCGGACGGCGGTCCAGGATCAGCTCGCGGATGTGGTCGGACAGGTCGAGCAGCTCGGAGACGGCGAGCCGCCCGTGGAAGCCGGTGCCGTTGCACTCGATGCAGCCGGTCCCTTCGTAGAACGTGAAGTCGGCGTAGGTAGCCGGCTCGAGGCCGCTCTCCTCGAGCAGCTGGCGCGACGCCTTCATCTCGCGCTTGCAGTGCGGGCAGATCTTGCGCACCAGGCGCTGGGCCAGGACGCAGTTGAGCGCCGAGACGAAGTTGTAGAGGTCGACGTTCATGTTGAGGAAGCGCCCGAGCACGTCGACCACGTTGTTGGCGTGGACGGTGGTGAAGACGAGGTGGCCGGTGAGCGCCGACTGGATGGCGATCTGCGCCGTGTCCTGGTCGCGGATCTCGCCGACCATGATCTTGTCCGGGTCGTGGCGCAGGATCGAGCGCAGGCCGCGCGCGAAGGTCAGCCCCTTCTTCTCGTTGACCGGGATCTGGGTGATGCCGCGGAGCTGGTACTCGACCGGGTCCTCGATGGTGACGATCTTGTCCTCCGAGGACTGGATCTCGGAGAGGCAGGCGTAGAGGGTCGTCGTCTTGCCCGAGCCGGTGGGCCCGGTCACCAGCACCATGCCGTAGGGCTCGCGGATGAACTTGTGCAGCTTGCGCAGGGTGTCGCCGTCGAAGCCCAGGATGTCGAGCCGGAGGTTCTTGAACTCGGTGTTCATCGACTCCTTGTCGAGGATGCGGATGACCGCGTCCTCGCCGTGGGTCGAGGGCATGATCGAGACGCGGAAGTCGATGGTCCGCCCTTTGAGGCGCAGCTTGAACCGCCCGTCCTGCGGCACCCGCTTCTCGGCGATGTCGAGCTCGGCCATCACCTTGATGCGGCTGATGATCGTCTGGTGGTGGCGCTTGTCGATCGGCTCCATTGCCTGGTAGAGGACGCCGTCGATGCGGTACTTGATGATCACCTCGGTGTCGCGGGTCTCGATGTGGACGTCCGAGGCGCGGCGCTGGATGGCGTTGAAGACCGTCGAGTCGACCAGCTTGATGATCGGGCTGGTGTCGGAGCTGATGCGGTCGGTCGACAGCACCTCCTCGCCGTCGTCGTCCTCCTGCACGAGCTGGATGCGGAAGTCCTCGGCCGCCTCGTCGAGCACCCGCTGGGCGCTCTCCGACTTCTGCAGGATCTCCTCGATCGCCGAGCGCACGCCGACCTTGACCTCGACCGGCTGGCCGAGGAGCAGCTCCATCTCGTCGATCTTGACCACGTCGGAGGGGTCGGCCATGACCACCGCCAGCCGCCCGTCGAGCTGCGCCTCGGGGATGAAGCCGTAGCGCAGCAGCAGGTCGAAGGGGATGCGGCGGAACAGGTCGTTGTCGATGCGGAAGCGGGTCATGTCCACGAACTCGAGGCCGTAGCGCGCGGCGAAGGCCTCCGCCTCCCGCCGCTCGCGGTCGAGCCGGGCGCGCGCCTGCTCGACGGTCTCGGGCTCGGGGTCCTTCCCCGCCATCGCCACGGGTCTGGTCTGCACCACCATACGGTCGTCTCCCGGTCCCTACTGGTTGGCCTGGCCGAGAAGGCCGAAGAGCGGCAGGTAGATCGACACCAACAGGATCGAGATGATGATCCCCATCATCACCAGCATCAACGGCTCGACGAGCGCCAGGATGCGCTGCATGCGGGTCTCGACCTCCTCGTCGAGGAACTCCGAGACGCTGCTCAGCATGTCGTCGAGCGAGCCGGTCGCCTCGCCCACCTTGACCATGTCGATCGCCATGTCGGTGAAGACTTCGCTGTCCTCGAGGGCGGCGTGGAAGGGCTTGCCCTCGCGCACCATCTGGATCCGGGGCTCGATGCGCTGCCGGATCGCGGCGTTGCCGACGCCGCCGACCGCGATCTCGAAGGCCGGCACCAGCGGGATGCCGCCGGCGAGCAGCGTGCCGAGCGAGCGGCAGAACTCGGACAGCGCGAAGCGGTGGAGCACCCCGCCGAGCAGGGGGACCGAGAGCTTCCAGCGGTCGAGCGCCACCCGCCCGGCGGCGGTCCGCCCCCACCAGCGCACGAAGACGACGGCGCCCACCACGAGCACGAGGAGGAGCGGCCAGTTGCGGCTGGTGAAGCCCGAGACCCCGAGCGTGATGCGGGTGATCAGCGGCAGCTCGGTCTCCATCTCGGCGAAGAAGCCCATGAACCGCGGCACGACGTAGATCATCATGATGACGATCATGGTGACCGAGAGCCCCACCAGCACCGCCGGGTAGACGAGCGCCGAGACCACCCGCTTGCGCGCGCCCAGCACCAGCCGCATGTAGCGGATGAAGCGGCGGATCACGCTCTCCAGCTCGCCGCTCCGCTCGCCGGCCTTGAGCGTCGAGGGGTAGAGGCGGGGGAAGAGCTCGCCGTGCGCGGCGAAGGCCTCGGAGAGGTCCTCGCCGCTCTTGACCCGGTCGCGGATGTCGGTGAGCACCGCCTTGAAGTGCTGGTCGCGCAGCCGCTCGAGCATCAGCTCGATCGCCTGGAGCAGCGGCAGGCCCGCCTTGAGCAGCGCCGCGAGCTCCTGGTTGAAGATCAGGAAGGCCTGGTCCTTGATCTTCCGCCGCCGCCGGCGCAGGCCGCCGACGCCGCTCACCCGCGGCAGGCCGCGCCGCCGCACCTCGAAGAGGTGATAGCCGCGCTTGTCGAGGATGCTCTGCAGGGCGAGCTCGTCGCTCGCCTCGAAGACCTGCTCGACGACGTGCCCTTCGGGTGTGCCGATGCGGCAAACGAACTGCATCCTCTCTCCGTGCGCTCCCTAAGGCAGCCGCGGCGCGTTGTCCTGATGCGGCGTCAGCACCACCATCAGCGCGTCCGGGCTCGCCTCGCTCTTCGCCAGCGCCACGCTGACGGTCTGGTCGAGCATGAGGTTGAGATGGGTGTGGAGCAGCGGCTGGGCCTCGTTCTGCCGCCTGCGGCGCAGGACGCGGAAGTCGTTGAGCCGGATGCGGCGGTTGGGCATCACCGTCCCCGGCCGGAAGCTCACCTCGAAGCCGCCGCCCATCTCGTAGGTCACCGGCTGCCCCTCGAGGCCGCTCACCTGCGCCTGCGCCACCAGGGTGAAGTACTCGTAAGGAAGGATGGCCTTGAGGCGCCGGACCAGGTCGGCCGGCGGCTCCGGCATGACCGGCGAGACCGCCTGGGCCTCGCGCTGGCGGCTGGCGTGGACGAGGTAGACGTCCATGCGCAGCAGCCGCGCCGGCCGGTCGAAGTTGCGCAGCACCGGCACGACCCGCGACAGCCCCGCCAGGGTGTCGCGCACGACCAGGGTGTTGCCCACCGGCTGCAGCTCGACCGTGCCGCGTGGCGAGAGCAGCGGGTGGATCAGCATCAGGGCTTCGGCCGCCTTCTGGTGCTTGAGGGTGTAGGCGTGGACGTAGAGCGTGTCGGCGCGCGCCCCGGGCTGGGCGTTCTGCGCCGCCAGCGGGGCGGCCGCAACCGACGTCCAGACCACGAGCAGCACGAGCAGCGGCGAGACCAGGCGCGACATGGTGAGGCTCGGGAGAGAGCGCGGGTCAACGGACCGCGCGGCGCGAAGGGAGAGCGGAGCGGCGGGCACGCGACTCAGACATCCAGGCTCTCGTCGACGATCATGACCACCGAGAGGTCTTCGCCTTCGAGCTGGTAGATGCGCGCGCCGGCGCGGGCCGGCCCTTCGATGCCGTCGAGCAGCGGCAGCCGGCCCATCGCGGCGGGCACCGCGGCGGCGGCGAGAGAGCGGCTGCCGGCCGTGTGCAGGGCGCGCGGCAGGCCCTCGTTGTCCATGGAGAGCGCGAGGAAGGCGAGCACCGCCGCCGCCGCCCAGCGCGCCCAGCTCCGCCCGCGGCCGCTCCGCTGCGCCACCCGGCGGGCGGCGCGCAGCGCGGTTACGCCCTGGAGCACGGCCTCGACCTCGGCGCGCTCGTCGAGCGGGGCCTCGACGCGGGCGAGGCGGCGGAAGAGGAGCGTCGGGTCGGCCGCGGGGGCGGCGCGGCGGCAGGCCGGGCAGCCGTCGAGGTGCGCCAGGGCCTCGCCCCACGCCGCGGGCTCCGCGCCGTCGCGGTCGCGGCGGTGGGCGGCGAGCGCCGTCCAGTCGGGGCAGGCGGCGCTCACGCTTCCACCTCCTGGGCGGCGAACGGGCCGGCGTACTCGGGGTAGCGGCGGCGCAGCTCGCGGCGCAGGTACTTGCGGGCGTTGAACAGGTGGTTGCGCACGGTCGATTCGCGGCAGCCGACGATCTGCGACACCTCGGGCGAGGAGAGGCCCTCGATCTCGCGCAGCAGGAAGACCATGCGCTGCTTCTCCGAGAGGCCGGCCGAGAGCTCGCGGAAGATCGCCGCCACCTCGCCGTCCTGCAGGCGCGCGAGGTCGCGCTGGGCGGTGCCATCGGCGACGTGGAGCAGGTGCTGGCGCACCGGCTCGTGGCTGCGCTCGCGGCTCTTGCGCGAGCGCAGGTGGTCGATGGCGAGGTTGCTGGCGATGCGGTAGATCCAGGTGTTGGGGCTCCAGCGCTCGTCGAACTTGCGGCGGTTCTCCCAGACCTTGAAGAAGGTGACCTGCACGACGTCGCGCGCCTCCTCGAGGTCGCCCAGGATGCGCTGGGTGGCCTGGAGGAGCGGCTTGGTCTTGCGGGCGATCAGCTCGGCGAGCGCCGCCTCCTCCCCTTCGCGCACGGCGAGCAGCAGCTCGCGGTCGGACACCTCCCCCCAGGCGGGGCGGGGCGTCGGAGTGGAGTGAACGAGCCTCAGCATGGTCTTAGGCGTATACGGCGGCAGGAGTTAGAGCGTCTAACGTGCGGGGACGGCCGCCGGGAACGGTTGATTATACTGCCGGCGCATGCCGCCGCCGATGCTCGATCGAGCCCCCGCCCGGGGGCTCTATCAGGCGGCGATGGGGCTGGCGCTGCTGGCGGCGGGGCCGCTGCTGCTGGCGCGGCGCGGGCGGCACTACCTGGAGACCCTGCCCGGGCGGCTGGGGCGGGACTCGGCGAGCGGGCCGGCGGCGCCCGGCGGCCTCTGGCTGCACGCGGTCTCGGTCGGCGAGGTGGCGGTGGCCGCGACGCTGGCGCGGGCGCTGCCGCCGGAGCTGCCGCTGGTCGTCACCACCGTCACCCCGACCGGCCAGGCGCGCGCCCGCCAGGCCTTCGCCGGCCGCGCCGCGGTCGCCTACCTCCCCTTCGACCTCGGCTTCGCCGTGCAGCGCTTCTTCGACCGCTTCCGCCCCGGCGCCCTGGTGCTGGTCGAGGGGGACTACTGGCCGCTGGTCCTGGCCGAGGCGCGGCGGCGGGGCCTGCCGGTGGCGGTCGTCAACGGCCGCGTCGGCAACCGCAGCTTCGGCCGCATGCGCCGGCTCGCGCCGCTGGCGCGGCGGCTCCTCGCCGGCGTCGCCCTCTACGGCGTGCAGGACGCCGAGGACCGCCGGCGCCTCGCCGCGCTCGGCGTGCCGAAAGAGCGGGTGCGGGTGACCGGGAACCTCAAGTTCGAGGCATCGGAGCCGGTCCTCGACCCCGGGCTGGCCGCGCAGATCCGGCAATTGGCCGCGAATCGCGCGGTCTTGCTGGCCGGCTCGACGATGCCGGGTGAAGAAGAGAAGGTGCTCGCCGCCTTCGAGCGCGCCGGCGGCGGCGCGCGGGCGCTCCTCGTCCTCGCGCCGCGGCATCCGGAGCGCTGGGACGAGGTGGACGCGCTTCTGGCTGCCTCGGCGCAGAAGCGGAGCGCGCTTCACCTGCGGCGCAGCCGGCTCCCCACAGACCCTCCTACCCAGCTCGTTTCCGTCCTCCTCCTCGACAGCCTCGGCGAGCTCGCCGGCCTCTATCGGCTGGCGGCCGCGGCCTTCATCGGCGGCACCCTGGTGGCGACGGGCGGCCACAACCCGCTCGAGCCGGCGCGCTTCGGCGTGCCGCTGGCGGTCGGCCCCTCGCTCCACAACTTCCGCGACGTGGCCGAGCGCTTCGACCGGGCGGGCGCCTGGCGGCGAGTGGCGGACGCCGCCGAGCTGGGAGACGCCTGGCGCGGCTGGCTGGACGACCCGGCGGAGGCCGAGCGGCAGGGGCGCCGCGGGCGCGCCCTGGTCGAGGCCAACCGCGGCGCCCTGGCGCGCACGCTGGAGCTCCTGGCGCCGGTCCTCGCCGCCCTGCCCCCCGGCCCCGCGAGCGCATGACCCATTCCCCTCTCCTCCTCGAGCCGCCGCGCGCCGCCGTCTCCCCCTGGCAGCGGCTCTACGGCGCCGCGCACCGCCTGCGGCGGCGCTGGTACCGCCGGCGGGCGCGCCGGCTGCCGCGGCCGGTGGTGTCGGTCGGCAACCTCCACTGGGGGGGCGCCGGCAAGACGCCCCTCGTCGCCGCGCTCGCCGCGCACCTGCGCGACCGCGGCCTCGCAGTCTGCATCCTCACCCGCGGCTACGGCGGGCGCGGGCGCGGCGTGCGGCTGGTGAGCGCCGGCGCCGGACCGCTCCTGGGGCCCGGCCTGGCCGGGGACGAGCCGGTGCTCCTCGCCGGCGAGCTGCCGGGAGTGGCGGTGGTGGCCGCGGCCGACCGCTGGCTCGGCGGCCGCCACGCCCTCGAGCGGCTGGACCCGGTCCCCGACCTCTTCCTCCTCGACGACGGCTTCTCCCACCTGGCGCTCGCCCGCGACCTCGACCTCCTGGCCTTCCCGGCCGCCGACCCCTTCGCCGGCGGGCGGCTGCTCCCCGGCGGCCGGCTGCGCGAGCCGCTGGCGTCGTCGGCCCGCGCCGACGCCGTGGTGCTGACCGGCGCCGGCTGGAGCGGCGGGCTCTCGCCCGGTCCTGCGCTCGCCCAGGCGCTCGGTCCGTTCGGCTTCCGCGGGCCCGGCTTCGCCAGCGCCACCGCGGCCGGTCCGGCGCGGCTGCGCGACGGCCGCGCGCTGCCGGCCGGCACGCGCGTCCTCCTGGTCTCCGGGCTGGCGCGGCCGGAGGAGTTCGCACGCGCGGCGCGCGCCGCCGGCCACGAGGTCGCCGGGGAGCTGCGCTTCGCCGACCACCACGCCTACCCGGAGGCGAGCCTGGCGCGCATCCGCCGCGCCTTCGCGGCGAACGCCGCCGCCGCCGTCCTCACCACCGGCAAGGACCGGGTCAAGCTCCTCGGCCGCCTGGACCTGCCGCTCGCCGAGCTGCCGGTGCGCGCCGAGCCGGAGCCCGCCTTCTGGCAGTGGCTGGACGGCGAGGTCGACGCGCTGCGCGGCCGATTCGGCGAGAGCGGCGCGGCCGAGCGGTGAAGGCGCGCCCGCTCCGCCACCGCGTCGAGTACGCGCTCTACCTGGCGCTCAAGGGGGGGCTGCGCGCCCTGCCGCACGCCGCGACGCGCCGCGTCGGGCGGGCGCTCGGCGCCCTCGCCCACCGGCTCGACCGCCGCCACCGCGAGGTGGCGCGCCGCAACCTGGCGCTCGTCTTCCCGGAGCTGCCGGAAGCGGAGCGCCGGCGCCTCGCCGCCGCCTGCTTCCGCCACTTCGGCGCCGCCCTCTGCGACGCCGTCTCCTCGACCCGTTTCGACTACGAGGAGACCTGCGACCGCTTCACGTTGGAAGGGTGGGAGCACTTCGAGACCGCGGAGGCGCCCGGCCGCGGCCTCTTCGTGCTCTCGCCGCACATCGGGTTCTGGGAGCTGGTGGCGCCGGCGGTGGGCCTCTGGCGCGGGCGCCTCCACATCGTCGTCCGCCCGCCCGACAACCCCTGGCTCGACCGCGAGCTGCGCGCCTTGCGCGAGCGCTTCTTCGGCGTCGTCGTCCCCAAGCGCGGCGCCGCACGGCGGATGCTCGAGGTGCTGCGCGAAGGCGGGCGGGTGGGCATCCTCATCGACCAGCGGGTGCAGCCGCGGGAGGGGATCGAGGTGCCCTTCTTCGGCCGCCCGGCGCGCACCACGCCGGTCCTCGCCCGCCTGTCGCTGCGCACCGGCGCGCCGGTCGTGCCGATCGCGGTGCTGCCGGCGCCGCGCGGACGCTACCGCTTCGTCGCCCGGCCGCCGATCTTCCCGCAAGGGGAGGGGGAGGAGGCGGTGCTGGCCCTCACCCGCCGTTACCTGGAGGTCGCCGAGGAGCAGATCCGCGAGCACCCGGAGATGTGGCTCTGGATGCACCGCCGCTGGGGCGGGTGAGCGGCGGGCGCGCGCCTACCGCGCGGCTTCGCGCAGGCGGCGCCGCAGGCGCTTGGCGATGGCGCCGACGTTGGGAGCCTCGTGCATCGACTCGTGGGTGCCGGACACGAAGAGGACCTCGACGCCGTCGCGGGCGAGCGGCGGCCAGTGCAGCTCGGGGTGCGGGTCGTCCACCGGCCGCCGCTCGACGGCGCGGAAGAAGAGGAGCGAGCCCGGGTAGGGCTGCGGCGTGTAGTCGAAGAGCGCGATGGTGTTGGCGAGGCGCACGCGCAGCAGCCGGCGGGTGAGCTCCGGGTCGGGCTCGTTCATGCGACCGACGACGAGCGCGAGCTGCTCCTCCGGCTCGAGGCCGGCCAGCTCCTCGCGCGTCAGCGGCACGGTCCCCTGGACCATCGCGCCCAGGAACTCGCCGGAGCTCTGCGGGCGCCCCGGCAGCTGGTCCATGCGCGGGGTGTCCATCAGCGTCAGCAGGGCCACCTCCTCGCCCGCGGCGATCAGCCGCTGCGCCATCTCGAAGGCCACCATGCCGCCCATCGAGGCGCCCCCCAGCAGGTAGGGGCCGCGCGGCTGGACGCCGCGCACCAGCTCCAGGTAGTGCGCCGCCATCTCGGGCACCGTGGCGAGCGGCCGCTCGTCCCCTTCGAGGCCGAGCGAGCGCAGGCCGTAGACCGGCTGGTCGCGCCCGAGCTCGCGCGCCAGGGCGCGGAAGGTGTAGACGTTGCCCCCCACCTGGTGGACCAGGAAGAGCGGGCGCCGGCCGCCGCCGGTCTGGAGCGCCACCAGGCACGAGGGCGGCGCCGCCGGCCGCGCCTCGCCCTCGGCGCCGCGCTCGCGGGCGACGCGCTCGGCCAGCGCCGCCACGGTCGAGGTCTCGAGCAGGAAGTTCGAGGGCAGCTCCACCCCCAGCCGGTCGCGCAGCCGGGCGCCGAGCTGCACCGCCATCAGCGAGCTCCCCCCGATCTCGAAGAAGTCGTCGTGGACGCCCAGCTCCACCCCGAGCTGGGCGCGGAAGGCGGCGGCGATCTCCACCTCGAGCTCGTTGCGCGGCGCGACGTGACCGGCGGCCACCTCCGCCCCTTCGGCGGCGTCCTCCACGGCGTCGGCGAACGGTGCCTCGTCCTCGTCCTCCACCCGCGCCCGCATCGCTTTCCCCGCCGGCTGGACGTCGATCCAGTAGCGCTTGCGCTCGAAGGGGTAGGTGGGCAGCGGCACCCGCCGGCGCCGCTCGTGAGCGAAGAAGGCGGCGTGGTCCACCGGCACCCCGGCCGCCCAGAGCCGTCCCAGGGCGCCGAGCACCGACTCCAGGTCCGAGCCGGCGTCGCCGGCGCGGCCGAGCGAGCCGGCGACGACCTCGGCGGACTCCTTGTCGGGGTGCTGGTGGGCGAGGGTGACGAGGGTCCGCCCCGGTCCCACCTCGAGCAGCGCCCGGCCGGGGGTGGCGAGGAGCGTGGCGAGGCCGTCGGCGAAGCGCACGGTGTGCCGCAGCTGGCGCGCCCAGTAGGCCGGGTCGGTCGCCTCGTCGTCGGTGATCCACGTGCCGGTGACGTTCGAGACGAAGGGCACCTCGGGGGGCCGCGGGCAGGCCGCGCGCACCGCCGCCGCGAAGGGCTCGAGGACGGGGTCCATCGTCGCGGAGTGGAAGGCGTGGGAGGTGTGGAGGCGGCGGGTCTCGACCGCCGCCAGCCTCGCCTCCAGCCGCGCAATCCCTTCCTCCGGACCGGAGACCACGCAGGAGGCCGGCGCGTTGACGGCGGCGAGGGCGAGATCGTCGTGCTCGGCGAGCAGCGCCGCGACCTCCGCTTCCGGCAGCGGCACCGCCAGCATGGCGCCGGCCGGCTGCTCGCCCATCAGGCGCCCGCGCAGGGCGACCAGCCGCAGCGCCTCCGGCAGCGGGAAGACGCCGGCGAGGCAGGCCGCCACCAGCTCGCCGATCGAGTGGCCGAGCATGCCGCGGGGCTCGATCCCCCAGGAGCGCCAGAGCTGGGCGAGGGCGTACTCGACGGCGAAGAGGGCCGGTTGGGCGACCTCGGTGCGGCGGAGACGTCCGGCGGCCTCCGCGAGGTCCGCTCCCGCGGGCGGGTAGAGGAGGCCGCGCAGGTCGTAGCCCAGCTCGGGAGCGAGCCCCTCCGCGCACTCGTCGAGCGCGGCGCGGAAGACCGGCTCCTCGGCGTAGAGCTCGGTCGCCATCCCCACGTGCTGGGCGCCCTGCCCCGGGAAGAGAAAGAGGGTGGAAACGGGCGCCGGGGAAGCGGTGCGGGCGAAGGACCGCGCGGGGTCCTCCCCGCGCAGGACGGCCGCCGCTTCCGCCCGGCTGCGGCAGACCACCGCCCGGCGGTGCCGCAGCTCCGCGCGGCCGAGCCGTAGGGTGAAGGCGGCGTCGGCGAGGTCGGCGGTTCCCCACTCCGGCCGCGCCTCCAGGTGGTCGGCGAGGCGGACGGCGGCCGCCGCGAGGGCGGTCGGGGTCTTGGCCGAGAGCAGCAGGAGCTGCGCCGGCCGCGCCGGGCCCGCGGGCTCGGGCGCCGGGCCCTCCTCCAGCACCATGTGGGCGTTGGTGCCGCCGATCCCGAAGCTGCTCACGCCCGCCCGCCGCGGCTCGCCGTCGCTCTCCCACGGCTCCAGGCGGTCGGCGACGTAGAAGGGGCTCGCCGCGAAGTCGATCTCCGGGTTGGGCGCGCGGAAGTTGATCGAAGGAGGGATCTCCTGGTGCTCGAGCGCCAGCACGGTCTTGATCAGGCCGGCCACCCCGGCCGCGGTGTCGAGGTGACCGATGTTGGGCTTGACGGTGCCGACGGCGCAGAAGCCGCGGCGGTCCGTGGCGATACGGAAGGCGCGGGTCAGGCCCGCGATCTCGATCGGGTCGCCCACGGGAGTGCCGGTGCCGTGGGCCTCGACGTAGCGGATGGTGTCGGGGTGGACGCCGGCCGCCGCCTGCGCCTCGTGGATGGCCATCGCCTGCCCCTCGACGCTGGGGGCGGTGAAGCCCACCTTCGCGGCGCCGTCGTTGTTGCTGGCGCTGCCGAGGATCACCGCGCGCACGCGGTCGCCGTCGGCCAGTGCGTCCTCGAGGCGCTTCAGCACCACGACGCCCACGCCGCTGCCGGTGGTCATGCCGCCGGCGGCGGCGTCGAAGGCGCGGATGTGCCCGTCCGGCGAGTAGGTGCCGCCCTCCTGATAGCGGTAGGGCCGGACCTCCCGTGCCTGCACCGAGGCGCCGCCGGCCAGCGCCATGTCGCAGTCGCCGTGGAGCAGGGCGAGGCGGGCGGTGTGCACCGCGACCAGCGAGGTCGAGCAGGCGGTCTGCACGTTGACGCTGGGGCCGCGCAGGTCCAGCTTGTAGGAGACCCGGGTCGGGACGTAGTCGTGGCCGTTGGCGATCAGGAGCTGGAGGGCGCCGACGGTGGCGACCAGCTCCTGGTCGCGCAGCAGCTCGTGCAGGTAGGTGCTCTCGCTCACGCCCGCCCAGACTCCGACCCGCCCGCGATGGGCCGCGGCGCCGTAGCCGGCGTCCTCCAGCGCCTGCCAGCAGGTCTCGAGGAAGAAGCGCTGCTGCGGGTCGAGGAGCTGGGCCTCGCGCGGCGGCACGTCGAAGAAGGCGGCGTCGAAGAGGTCCGGGTTCTCGATGGCGCCGCGCGCCTTGACTACCCGCGGGTCGGAGAGGGTCGCCGGATCGAGCCCGGTCGCCAGCAGCTCCTCGTCGCCGAAGAAGCGGATCGACTCCACCCCCGCGCGCAGGTTGGCCCAGAAGGTCTCGAGGTCGGGGGCGCCGGGGAAGCGCCCGGCCATACCGATCACGGCGATGGCCGAGCCCCGCCGCTCGCGCGCGGCGGGGGCGGCGGCGGGAACGAGCCCGGCGTCCGGCAGCAGGTGCTCGGCGAGGGCCGCCACCGTCGGGTGCTGGAAGAGCTCGACCAGCGGCAGGCTGCGCTGCAGGCGCTCCCGCAGCTGCGCCTGCACCCGCGCCATCAGCAGCGAGTGCCCGCCGAGGTCGAAGAAGTTGTCGCTCCGGCCCACGGTCTCGGTGCCGATCACCTCGCGCCAGACGGCGGCGATGGTCTCCTCCAGCTCCTCGCGCCCGCTCCGCGTCGCGACCGCGGTGCGCGCGTCCTGCCGCGCCGCCGTCCCTTCCGGCCGCTCCGGCGGCGGCAGCGCCTTGCGGTCGAGCTTGCCGGTGGCCGAGAGCGGCCAGCTCTGCCGCCAGACGAAGGCGGCCGGCACCATGTACTCGGGCAGGCGCGCCCGCAGGTAGTGGCGCAGCTCGGCGGCGTTCGGCTCGTCGCCGTCGCGCGGGATCAGGTAGGCGACCAGGCGCTGGTCGCGCACCGAGTCGACGCGCGCCGGATCGACGGCGTCCTCCCGCACCAGCACCACCGCCTCGCGCACCGCCGGATGGGCGGCGAGCGCCGCCTCGATCTCCCCCAGCTCGATGCGATAGCCCCGCACCTTGACCTGGGTGTCGCTGCGGCCCAGGAACTCGAGGTTGCCGTCGGCGAAGGCGCGGGCGCGGTCCCCCGTCTGGTAGAGGCGGGCGCCCGGCACGCCGGAGAAGGGGTCGGGCAGGTACTTGCGGGCGGTCAGCTCGGGCTCGCCGGCGTAGCCGTCGGACAGGCACTCGCCGCCGATGTAGAGGTCGCCGGCGACGCCGATCGGGCAGGGCTCGAGCCGCCGGTCGAGCACGTGGTAGCGGGCGTTCTCGATCGGCCGGCCGTAGGGGATGCTCTTCCAGGCCGGGTCCACTTCGCCGATCGGGTAGACGTTGGACCAGACCGTCGCCTCGGTCGCGCCGCCGAGGCCGATCACCCGCGCTTTCGGGAAGGCGGCGCGAACCCGGTCAGGCAAGGAAACCGGGATCCAGTCGCCGGAGAGGAAGACCAGGCGGAGAGAAGCGTCGGCCGGATGCCGCGGGAAGTACGAGGCGCACTGCTGGAGCGCCGCCGGGGCTGAGTCCCAGAAGGTGATCGGCTCGCGCACCAAGATCCTTGCCAGCCCTTCCGCGTCGCGGACCTCGTCACTCGTCGCCAGGCGGATCGAGCCCCCGGCGCCGAGGATGCCGAAGATGTCGTAGACGGAGAGGTCGAACGACAGGGCGGTGATGAAGAGGAGCCGGTCGGCCGGCCCGACGGCGAACGTCTTGTTCACCCAGTGCACCAGGTTGACCGCCGGGCGATGGCGCACCACGACGCCCTTCGGCAGCCCGGTCGAGCCCGAGGTGAAGATGATGTAGGCGGTGTCCTCGGGACCGGCGGCGGGAGCGGGGTCGTTCTCCGGTAGAGCGCCGTCCTTCCACTCGTCCAGGCAGAGCGTGTGGCGCAGCGCGGGCAGCGCCGCCAGCTCCTCGATCGCCCCTCGCCGCCCGCTCTCGGTGAGGAGGTGCCCGAGGCGGTGCCGCTCGAGGATGCCGTGCACCCGCTGCGCCGGCCAGGAGACCTCGAGCGGCACGTAGGCGCCCCCCGCTTTGTGCACCGCCAGCACCGCCACCACCATCGCGAGCGAGCGCTCCAGGTGCACCCCCACCAGCGACCCGGGACCCACACCGAGGGCGCGCAGGTGATGGGCCAGGCGGTTGGCCCGCCGGTTGAGCTCGCCGTAGGAGATCCACGCACCCCCGGCCTCGACCACCGCCACCGCCTCCGGCGCCCGCGCCGCCTGCGCTTCGAACAGCTGGTGGAGACAGAGGTGCCGCGGGTAGGGAGCGGGGGTGTCGTTCCACTCGGCGAGGAGCTGGTGGCGCTCGCGGCGGCCGAGCAGCGGCAGCTCCGAGACGCGGCACACCGCGTCGCCGGCCGCGGCGGCCAGCAGGTTGCCGAAGTGGGCGACCAGGCGATCGATGGTGGTGGCGTGGAAGAGGTCGCGGTTGTACTCGACGTGCCCCTTCAGGTCGTCGCCCGACTCGAAGAGCAGGAAGGTCAGATCGAACTTGGCCGCGCGGGCCTCGGCGGCGAGCGGGGACAGGGTCAAGCCCGGCAGCGCCGGCGTCTCGCCGGGCACGTTCTGCAGCGTCAACATCACCTGGAAGAGCGGCGAGTGAGCGAGGTTGCGCCGCGGCTGCAGCTCCTCGACCAGCTTCTCGAACGGCACCTCCTGGTGGGCGAAGGCTTCGAGACTGGCCTCGCGCGTGCGGTCGACCAGCTCGGCGAAGGCGGGGTCGCCGCGGAGGTCGCCGCGCAGCACCAGGGTGTTGACGAAGAAGCCGATCAGGTCCTCGGTCTCCACCTGGTCGCGCCCCGCCACCGCCGTCCCCACCGGCACGTCGGCGCTGCCGCTGTAGCGGCCGAGGAGCGTCTGGAGCCCGGCGAGCAGAGTCATGAAGAAGCTCGCCCCGCGGCGCAGGGAGAGGGCGCGCAGCGCGCCGACGAGCGCGCCCGGCAGGGCGAGGCGGACCCTGGCGCCGCGGAAGCTCTGCAGCGCCGGGCGCGGCCGATCGATGGGCAGCTCCAGCAGCTCGGGGGCGCCGGCCAGGGCCTGCCGCCAGTAGGCGACCTGCTCCTCCAGCACCGCGCCCTGCAGCGAGGCGCGCTGGCGGCGCGCGTGGTCGGTGTACTGCACGAGCAGCGGCGGCACCGCCCGCGGGTCGGGCGGCGCACCCGCCAGCGCGGCCCGGTAGCCGGCGACCAGCTCGCGCACCAGGATCGAGCTCGACCAGGCGTCGGAGACGATGTGGTGGGCGGTGAGCAGGAGCTGGTGCTCGGCCGCCGCCAGGCGCAGCAGGCGGACGCGGAAGAGCGGGCCGCGGGCGAGGTCGAAGGAGACGGCGGCTTCCGCGGCGCGCAGGCGCCCGGCCTCGGCACCGCGCCGCGCCGGCGGCAGTCCGGCGAGATCGGCCAGCGGCAGCGGCAGCGGCGCCGGCGGCAGCACGCGCTGCACCGGCTCGCCGCCGGCGACGTCGAACACCGTGCGGAGCGCGCCGTGCCGCCACACCACGGCCGAGAGGGCGGCCGCGAGCGCCGCCCGCTCGTGTCCGCCGAGCGGTCCGGCCAGGCCGATCGCCAGCGGCACGTTGTAGGCGGTGAGGCCCGGCGCCAGCTGCTCGAGGAACCACAGCCGCGCCTGCGCGAAGGAGAGCGGGGCGGTCAACGCCTCCGGCGCCGCGCCGTCCGCCGCGGGCTCGCCCGCCGCGGCCGCGCCGGCGCCCATCTCTTCGAGACGGCGCGCCAGCGCCTCCGGCGTCGGGTGCTCGAAGAAGGCGCGCACGGGGATCGGGGCTCCGAGCGTGCGCGACAGGCGGGCGGCGACGCGGGCGGCCAGCAGCGAGTGCCCGCCGAGCTCGAAGAAGTGATCGCCGCGGCCGATGCCGCGCCGCTCGAGCACCTCCTCCCACGCCGCCACCACCAGCCGTTCGAGCGGCGTCCGCGGCGGCGCGGCGGCCGGCCCCGACGCGACGACCGGCGCCGGCAGCGCCCGGCGGTCCACCTTCCGGTTGGGGGTGAGCGGCAAGGCGGCGAGACGCACCCAGGCCGCGGGCAGCATGTAATCCGGCAGGCGCGCCCGCAGGTGGTCGGCGAGCGCGGCGGTCGCCTCCGCGTCGAGCTGCTGTGACTCCGACGCCTCCGGGTCGCTGCCGGCAGGCGCCGCCAGCACGACGTAGGCGACCAGCCGGCGCTCGGTGTTCGGGCCGCCGTCCTGGCGCGCCACGACGACCGCCTCGCGCACCGCCGGGTGGTGGCCGAGCACCGCCTCGATCTCCCCCAGCTCGACGCGGAAGCCGCGCACCTTGACCTGGAGGTCGGCGCGGCCGGCGAAGACCGCCTCGCCGTTCGGCAGGTAGCGGCCGAGGTCGCCGGTCCGGTAGATGCGGTCCGCGGCGTCGCCCGAGAGCGGATTGACGGGGAAGCGCCGGGCGGTCAGCTCGGGGTCGTCGATGTAGCCGAGCGCGATGTGCGGGCTGCGCATCGCGAGCTCGCCCAGCTCGCCGACGCCGGCCAGCCGTCCGCCGGGCGTCAGCACCAAGAGCTGCGCGTCCTCGATCCCGCGGCCCAGCGGCAGCACCTCCATGCCGCCGGCGCCGGCGCCGCGCGCGGCGACGTGGTAGCCGACCGCCCGCTGGGTCTCGGTCGAGCCGTAGTAGTTGACGCAGGTGACCGCGGGGGCGAGCGCCTCGAGGCGGGCGACGTCGCGGCGCGACAGCACGTCGCCGACCAGGAAGGCCCAGCGCAGCGACGGCACGCCGCCGGCCGGCGCGCCGTCCGTGCTCTCCACCCCGGCCAGGAGCTGCCCCATCGCCGGGGTCAGGTGCGTCACCGTCACCCGCTCGCGGCGCATCCAGGCCGCCAGGTAGCCGGGGGTGCCGATCTCGCGCGGGTCGGGCACCGCGATCGCGGCGCCGAGCTGGAGCGGCGTGAAGACGTCACGGTGGAGCGGATCGTGCGCCAGGCCCGAGAGCATGCTGAAGCGGTCGCTCTCGTCGAACCCGAACTCCCGGCGCTGCCAAGGCAGGAAGTGGGTGAGCGAGCCGTGCCGCCCGACGATCCCCTTGGGCACGCCGGTCGAGCCGGAGGTGAAGGCGGCGTAGGCCGGGGCGTCGGGCCCGAGCGGCACGCGCGGGTCCTCGGGCGAGGCGGCGGCGAGGAGCGCGAGGAGCGGGTCCGCGGCGCCGCCGCGCGGCGCCTCCGGCAGGGTCAGGCGGCAGCGGCAGCCGGAGGCCGCCAGCCACTCCTCGACCTCCGCCGGCACCGGCCCGGCGGCCGCGAGCGCCACGAACGCCTTGGGACGCGCGAGCGCCAGCATGTGGACCAGGCGCGGCGCCGGGTAGTCGGGGTCGAGCGACACGAAGGCGGCGCCGGCGCGCAGGGTGCCGAGCAGCGCCAGCACCAGCGGCGCGCTGCGGTGGGCCCAGAGGACGACGAAGTCGCCGCGCTCGACGCCCCCGGCGCGCAGCAGGTTGGCGAGGCGGCTCGCCGCCTCGTCGAGCTCGCGGTAGCTCCAGGCGCGGCGGCCGTCCGCGACCGCCGGCCGCGCCGGGAAGCGGCGCGCCATCTCGGCGAAGCGCTCCGGCACCGAGCCGCGCCAGGCGGCATCCAGGGGCGCGGCCGGATCGGGCAGCACCGCCCGCGCCGCTTCGCTCGAGAGCGAGAAGCCGGCCACCGGCGCCTCGGGCTCCGCGACGACCTGGCGCAGCAGCGCTTCGAGCTGGCGGCCCATCTCGACGACCCGCTCGCGGTCGAAGAGGTCCGCGTTGTAGACCCAGTCGATGCGCAGCCCGTTGCTCTCGGCCGCGCCCTGGAGCACGTAGAGGGTGAGGTCGAACTTCGACTGCACCGTCGGCGACCCCGCCACCTCGAGCGCCAGCTCCGGCCCGAGCCACTGGTCCCACGCGGGCAGGTTCAGCATGTTGAAGAAGACCTGGAAGAGCGGCGTGTAGCTCAGGCTGCGCGCCGGCTGCAGCTCTTCGAGGAGCTTCTCGAACGGCACGTCCTGGTGGGCGTAGGCCTGGAGCGCCGTCTCGCGCACGCGGCCCAGCAGGTCGCGGAAGGAGAGCTCTCCGGCCAGGGCGCCGGCAAGATCGGTGCGCAGCACCAGGGAGTTGAGGAAGAAGCCGATCAGCCCCTCGGTCTCGCCCCGCCCGCGGCCGGCGATGGGGGAGCCCACCGAGACGTCCTCCTGACCCGCGAGGCGCGCCAGCTGGAGCTTGAAGCCGGCGAGGAGCGTCATGAAGAGGCTCGCCCCGGAGCGGCGCGAGAGCGCGGACAGCGCGCCGGCCAGCTCCGCCGGCAGGACCAGGGAGTGCCAGTCGCCGCGGAAGCTCTGGACCGGCGGCCGCGCCCGGTCGGTGGGCAGCTCGAGCAGCGGCGGCGCGCCGGCGAGACGCTCGCGCCAGTGCGCCACCTGGGAGGCCATCACCTCGCCGGCGAGCCACTCGCGCTGCCACGCGGCGTAGTCGGCGTACTGCACCGGCAGCGGCGGCAGCGGCGCGGGCCGCCCCTCGAGCAGCGCCGGATAGAGCGCCGCCAGCTCCCGGATCAGCACCCCCAGCGACCAGCCGTCGGTGACGATGTGGTGCTGGTTGAGGAGGAGCAGGTGCCGGTCGCCGCCGAGGCGCAGCAGCCGGCGGCTGGTGAGCGGCCCGGCCGCCAGGTCGAAGCAGCGTTGCGCCTCGGCGGCCGCCAAGCGCGCCGCCTCCGCCTCGATGGCCGCTGGCGCGAGGCCCGAGAGGTCCACCAGCGGCAGCGGCCGCGCCGGGCCCGGCGGCGCGATCGCCTGCACCGGCCGGTCGCCGTCGGCGGCCAGGTGGAAGGTCGTGCGCAGGACCTCGTGGCGCCGCTCGACCTCGGCGAACGCGGCGGCCAGGGCGTCGGGGCGCAGCGATCCGGTGAGGCGCAGGACGGCGGGGACGTTGTAGGCGGCGGTCCCCGGCTCGAACTGGCCGAGGAACCAGAGTCGCTCCTGCGCCCAGGAGAGCGGCGCCGTGCCGTCCGCGGCGTCAGGCCGGGGGAGGAGCGGCGGCGCCGCCGCGCCCGCCGCCGCGGCCCCGAGGCCGTGCACGGCCTCCAACTCGCGCGCCAGGTCGGCGAGCACCGGCCGCTCGAACACCCGCCGCAGCGGCAGCTCGACGCCGAGCGTTTCGCGCAGGCGCGACACCAGGCGCGCGGCGAGCAGCGAGTGCCCGCCGAGCGCGAAGAAGTCGTCCCCGGCTCCCACCTGCGGCGCCCCCAGCAGCTCGGTCCAGAACCCGGCGAGCAGCTCCTCCATCCCGGCGCGCGGCGGCGCGTAGGCGTCGCCGGCCGCGGCGAGGTCCGGCTCCGGCAAGGCGCCGCGATCGAGCTTGCCGTTCGGCGTCAACGGCAGCTCGGCGAGCGTCACCCAGGCCGACGGCACCATGTAGTCGGGGAGCCGGTGCGCCAAGTGGGCGCGCAGCGCCTCCGTCAGCTCCGGCCCCGCGGACCACTCCGCGCCCGGGACGACGTAGGCCACGAGGCGCTTGTCCTCGGCCGCGCCCGTCTCGCCGCCGGCGGCCGCCCGCAGCAGCACCGCCGCCTGCGCCACCGCCGGGTGCGCCGCCAGCACCGCCTCCACCTCGCCGGTCTCGATGCGGAAGCCGCGCAGCTTCACCTGTCCGTCGAGCCGCCCCAGGAACTCGATCGTCCCGTCGGGACGCCAGCGCGCCAGATCGCCGGTGCGGTAGAGACGCCCGCCCGGCACGCCGCCGAACGGGTCGGGCCCGAAGCGCTCGGCGGTCAGGTCCGGCCGGGCGAGGTAGCCGCGCGCGAGACCGGCGCCGCCGAGATGGAGCTCGCCCGCGATGCCCGGCGGCACGGGGCGGCCGGCGCCGTCGAGCACGTAGGCCCGGGTGTTGGCGATGGGACCGCCGATCGGCGGCGCGCCCGCGGCGCCGGGGACGACCTCGCCGCAGGTGGCGACGACGCTGTTCTCGGTCGGGCCGTAGTGGTTGATGACCCGGAAGGGAAGACCCGGACGAGGCGCCCGCCGCAGGCGGTCGCCGCCGGTCAGGAGCGCCCGCAGGCGGACCTCCGGCGGCCAGGGCTCGGCCAGGGCCAGCTCGGCCACCGGCGTCGGCAGGAAACAGACGCTGATCTCCTGCGCGGCGAGCCACGGCACGAGATGCGGCGGATCGGACCGCAGCTCGGCCGGCGCCACGACCAGCGTCGCGCCGGAGGCGAGCGTCGGCCAGAGCTCCCACACGGAGGCGTCGAAGCCCACCCCGGCGAGCTGCGTGGTGCGGTCTCCGGGCGCGAGGCCGTAGGCGGCGAGGTGCCAGGCGACGAGGCTCGCGAGCCCGCGGTGCGGTACCTCGACCCCCTTGGGGACGCCGGTCGAGCCCGAGGTATAGATGACGTAGGCCAGGTCCTCGGGATCGGCGGCGGCGGCCATCGGGGGAGCGCTCTGCGGCGGCGTGGCTCCGCCGGCCGGCTCGAGGCCTTCCCGGCCCACCAGGAAGCAGCGCCGCCCGCCGGCGATCGGCGCCGCGCTCAGCGCCACCGCCGCGCCGCAGTCGGCGAGCAGGAAGCCCAGGCGCTCCGGCGGGTCGGCGGGATCGAGGGAGACGTAGGCGCCCCCCGCCTTGTGTACCGCGAGCACGGCCGCCACCCGCGCCGCGGAGTGCTCCATGACCACCGCCACCCGCGCCTCGCGTCCGACGCCCAGGCCGCGCAGGTTGGCCGCCAGGCGGTCGGCCCAGGCGTCGAGCGCGCCGTAGGTGAGCGCCCCCTCCGCCGACTCGACCGCCGTCGCCGCCGGCCGGCGCCGCGCCCAGGCCTCGAAAGCGCTCACCGCCGTGCCGCCCGGCACGGGCGCCGCGGTGTCGTTCCACTCGACCAGCACCTGCGCCAGCTCGGCGGGTGCCAGGAACGGGAGCTCGGAGAGCCGCGCCTCCGGCTGCTCGACCATGCCGGCGAGCAACAGCGCGAACCGCCGCTCCAGACGCTCGACGGTCGCGGGGTCGAAGAGGTCGCGGTCGTACTCGACCTCGGCCCGCAGGCCGCCGGACCCGTCGACCGCGAACGCCAGCGTCAGGTCGAACTTCGCGCTCGCGCTCCCGCCCGGCGCCTGCGCCACCTCGAGCCCCGGCCAGCGCGGCGGCGGCGCCGGCGTGTTCTGCACCACCAGCACCACCTGGAACAGCGGCGGGTGGACGAGGTCGCGCGGCGGCTGGAGCGCCTCGACCAGCCCCTCGAACGGCAGCTCCTGGTGGGCCAGGGCGTCGAGCGTCGCCTCGCGGGTGCGGGCGAGAAGCGTCGCGACCGTGGGATCGCCGCGCAAGTCGCCGGCGTGGGCCAGGGTGTTGACGAAGCAGCCGATCAGGCCCTCGGTCGCCGCCTGCGTGCGCCCGGCCACCGGCGACCCCACCGCCAGCCGCTCGCTGCCGGTGCTGCGCGACAGCAGCGTCTGGTAGGCGGCGAGGAGCGTCATGAACAGCGTCGTGCCGTGCCGCCGGCCGAGCGCCGCCGCTCCCGCGGCCAGCGCCGGCGGCAGCAGCGCCGAGCGCCGGCCGCCGCGGAAGCCGCGGACCGCCGGGCGCGGCCGGTCGGTGGGCAGCTCGAGGAACGGCGGCAGCCCGGCGAGCGCCGCGCGCCAGAAGCCGAGCTGCGCCTCGAGGGCCGGGCCCTCCAGCCACTCGCGCTGCCAGGCGGCGAAGTCGGCGTACTGGATCGGCAGCGGCGCGAGCGCCGCCGGGCGCGAGCCCGCCGCGGCGCCGTAGAGCTCGGCCAGCTCGCCGAACAACACCCCCATCGACCAGCCGTCGCAGGCCACGTGGTGGAGGCAGAGGTGCAAGAGGTGGCGGGCGGGAAGGCGCAGCAGGAGCGCTCGCAGCACCGGCCCGCGCGCCAGATCGAAGGGCCGCGCCGCGGCCGCCGCGGACAGGCGCCTCGCCTCGCCCGCCGCCCGCGCGCCCAGCGCCGACAGGTCCACCAGCGGCAGGGCGATCGGCAGCACGGGAGCGACGATCTGCACCACCCGCCCGCCCTCTTCGGCGAAGCTGGTGCGCAGCGCCTCGTGCCGGCCGACCAGCGCCGCCAGCGCGGCGGCGAGCGCCGGCACCTCGAGCGGTCCGTCCATGGCGAGGGCCGCCGGCACGTTGTAGACGGCGCCTTGCCCTTCCATCTGCTCGAGGAACCAGAAGCGCTCCTGGGCGAAGGAGGCCGGCGCGCGCGCGTCGCGCCGCCGGCGCCCCAGCGGCGGCACCGCCGTGCCGAGCGCGCCGGCGCGCAGCGCCTCGACCTTCGCCGCCAGCCCTGCCACCGTCGGCTCCTCGAACAGCGCCCGCAGCGGCACTTCCACTGCCAGCAGCTCGCGCAACCGCGACACCACGCGCATGGCGAGGAGCGAGTGCCCCCCGAGGTCGAAGAACGAGTCGCTGCGCGCGACCCCGCGCACCGCCAGCAGCTCCTCCCACACCTGCGCCAGCAGCTCCTCGAGCGGCGTCCGCGGCGCGGCGTCCGCCGTCGCGGCGCCCACGGCCGGCCCCGGCTCCGGCAGGGCGGCGCGGTCCACCTTGCCGTTGGCGTTGAGCGGCAGCCGCTCGAGCGTCACCCAGGCCGACGGCACCATGTAGTCGGGGAGGTGCCGCGCCAGCTCGCTGCGCAGCGCCGCCACCAGCTCCGGCCCTGCGACCTCCCCCTCGGCCGGCACCACATAGGCCACGAGGCGCTTCTCCCCGGACAGGGCGCCGGCCGCGGGCGGCGCCTCGCGCGCCAGCACCACGCTCTCGCGCACCGCCGGGTGCGCGGCGAGCGTCGCCTCCACCTCGCCCATCTCGATGCGGAAGCCCCGCACCTTGACCTGGTGGTCGATCCGCCCGAGGAACTCCAGCTCCCCCGCCGACAGCCAGCGCGCGAGGTCGCCGGTGCGATAGAGGCGGGCGCCCGCGGTGCCGGAGAAGGGATCGGGCACCCAGCGCTCGGCGGTCAGGTCGGGGCGGTGGAGATAGCCGCGGGCCAGCCCCTCGCCGCCCAGCAAGAGCTCGCCCGGCACCCCGACCGGCGCCGGCCGGCCCCAGCGGTCCACGACGTAGGCGCGGGTGCCGGTGACCGGCACGCCGATGGTGGGCTCGCCGCGCCGCGGCGCCAGGGCCACCGTCGAGTAGGTGGTGTCCTCCGAGGGGCCGTAGAGGTTGAGCACCCGCTCGACGTGAGGCAGCTCGTAGAGACGGCGCGCCAGGGCGCCGCGCAGCGGCTCGCCGGCCAGGTTGACGGTGCGCACCGTCGGCGGCACCGCCCCCAGGCGGACCAGCTCGGCCATCGCCGAGGGGACGGTGTTGACCAGCGTCACCCGCACGGCGAGGGGGCTGCCGGCGAGCGCGAGGGCGTCGTCTCCCAGCACCACCGTGCCGCCGCCGGCGAGCGGCACGAAGAGCTCGAAGACCGAAAGGTCGAAGTTGATCGAGGTCGAGGCGAAAACGCCGGCCAGGTCCTCCGGGGGGAAGAGCGTGCGGGCCCAGGCGAGCAGGGCGGCGGCGCTGCGGTGGGTGATCGCCACCCCTTTGGGGCGGCCGGTCGAGCCGGAGGTGTAGATCAGGTAGGCGAGGTTGTCCGGATCGACCGCGGCCGGGAGCGGCTCCTCCTCCCCGGCGGCCTCGGCGACCTCTGCGCCCTCGGCGTCGAGGCAGAGCAGGTGAACGGGCGGAGAGTCCAGCCCGCCCAGCGCCGCCTCGATGCGCGGCACCAGCCGCTCCTGGGTGAGGAGGACGAACCCCTGCTGCCCGGCGCGGGCGTCCTCCACCATCGCCGCCAGCCGCGCGGCCGGGTAGGCGGGGTCCAGCGGCACGTAGGCGCCGCCGGCCTCGAGCACCGCCAGCAGCGCCACCGGCAGCTCCGGCGTGCGCTCGAGCGTGACCCCGACGCGCACCTCCGGCCCCACGCCGAGTCCGCGCAAGCGGCGGGCGAGGCGCCGCGCGCGGCGCTGGAGGGCGCGGTAGGTCAGCTCCACCGCCTCTCCGCCCGCCGGCGCGTAGAGCACGGCCGGGGCGTCCGGTGTACGGTCGGCCTGCTCCGCGCAGAGCCGGTGGAGGAGCGCCGGCGCCGCCGACAGCGCCAGCGCCGAGCCGGTGTCGTTCCACTCGACGAGCACTTGCCGCGTCTCGGCGGCGGAGAGCAGCGGCAGCTCCGAGACCCGCAGCTCGGGCGCGGCCGCGAAGCCCGCGAGCAGCGTCTCGAGATGCCTCACGAGTCGGGCCACGCTCTCGCGGTCGAGGATGTCGCGGCTGTACTCGGCCTCGAGGGTCAGACCGTCCTCGGCGGCGGCGAAGGCCAGCGCCAGGTCGAACTTGACCGCTGTCTCGTCCGCCTCGGCGAGCGGGACGGAGCGCACCGCGAGGCCCGGCAGCCGCGGCGGGTCGAGCGGCGCGTTCTGGAGCACCAAGAGGACCTGGAAGAGCGGCGCGCGGGCGAGGTCCCGGCGCGGGGCCAGCTCTTCGACCAGCTTCTCGACCGGCAGGTCCTGGTGCGCCCAGGCGGCGAGCGCCGCCTCTCGCACCCGCGCCAGCAGGTCGGTGCCGCGCGGGTCGCCGGAGAGGTCGCCGCGCAGCACCAGGGTGTTGACGAAGAGGCCGATCAGCCCCTCCAGCTCAACCCGGTTGCGCCCGGCCACGGGCGAGCCGACCGCGAAGTCCTCGCTGCCGCTCCAGCGGGCGAGGAGCGCCTGGAAGCCGGCCATGAGGATCATGTACAGGGTCGCGCCCTGCCGCCGGCCGACGGCTTCGAGGTCGGCCAGCAGGCCGGCCGGCAGGCGGCGCCGCAGACGGCCGCCGCGCGAGTCGAAGGCGGCGGGGCGCGGGCGGTCCGTGGGCAGCTCGAAGGCCTCCGGCAGGCCGTCGAGACGCTGCCGCCAGTGCGCGAGCTGGACGGCGAGCTGCGGGCCGTCGAGCCACCCCCTCTGCCAGGCCGCGTAGTCCGCGTACTGGATCGGGAGCGGGGGCAGGACCGCCGCCTGCAGCCTGTCGGCGCCGGCGGCCGCGCCGTAGAGCGCTGCCACCTCGCTCAGGAAGACGCCCATCGACCAGCCGTCGGAGACGGCGTGGTGGAACGTCGCCAGGAGGAGGTGACGGCCGCTCCCCGGCGCGGCGGCCGCGAGGCGCAGCAGGGCGGAGCGCAGCAGCGGCCCCCGCGCCAGGTCGAACGGGCGGTGTGCCTCGACCGCGGCGAGGCGCCGGGCCTCGACCTCGCGGCCGGCGGCGGCGAGGCCCGAGAGGTCCACCAGCGGCAGCGGCGGATCGCACCGCGGCGCCACGACCTGCACCAACCGCCCGTCCTCCGCGGCGAAGGCGGTGCGCAGCACCTCGTGTCGGGCGACCACCCCGGCGAGCGCCGCCGCCAGGGCGGCGGGCTGGAGCGGCCCCTCGATCTCGAGGGCGAGCGGTACGTTGTAGGCGGCGCGGGCCCAGGTCCCGGCGCCCCCCATCTGGTCCAGGAACCAGAGCCGCTCCTGGGCGAAGGAGGCGAGCGGGCGGCCGTCGTGCGGTCGGGGCGCGAGCGGCGGCGCGGACGGGCTCTCACCCTCCGCGCGCAGCGCCTCCACCCGCCCCGCCAGCCCCGCCAGCGTCGGCTCCTCGAACAGCGCCCGCAGCGGGACTTCCACTCCCAGCAGCTCGCGCAGCCGCGACACCACCCGGGTGGCCAGCAGCGAGTGCCCCCCGAGGTCGAAGAACGAGTCGCCGCGCGCGACCCCGCGCACCGCCAGCAGCTCCTCCCACGCCTGCGCCAACAGCTCCTCGAGCGGCGTCCGCGGCGCGGTGTCCGCCGTCGCGGCGCCCACGGCGGGCCCCGGCTCCGGCAGGGCGGCCCGGTCTACCTTGCCGTTGGCGTTGAGCGGCAGCCGCTCGAGCGTCACCCAGGCCGACGGCACCATGTAGTCGGGGAGCTGCCGCGCCAGCTCGCTGCGCAGCGCCGCCACCAGCTCCGGCCCTGCGACCTCCCCCTCGGCCGGCACCACGTAGCCCACCAGCCGCTTGTCCTCCGCCTCGCCCCGCAGCACCACCGCCGCCTGCGCCACGGCCGGGTGCGCCGCGAGGACCGCCTCCACCTCGCCGATCTCGACGCGGAAGCCGCGCAGCTTGACCTGCGCGTCCAGCCGCCCCAGGAACTCCACCGCGCCGTCCGCCCGCCACCGCGCCAGGTCCCCCGTGCGGTAGAGCCGCCCGCCGTCGCCGAACGGGTCCGGCACGAAACGCTCCGCGGTCAGCTCCGGACGGTGCAGGTAGCCGCGCGCCAGCCCCGCGCCGGCCGCGTACAGCTCCCCCGCCACCCCCACCGGCACCGGCTGCAGCGCCCGGTCGAGCAGGTAGACCCGGGTGTTGGCGATCGGCCGCCCGATCGGCACGCTCGCCGGCACCGCCGCCGCCGCCGTCATCCGGTGGCAGCAGGTGAACGTCGTGTTCTCGGTCGGGCCGTAGCCGTTGACGAGCACTCGCTCCGCGCCGTCCGCGGCGTCGAGCACGCGCGCCACGTGCGCCGGCGACAGCACGTCGCCGCCGGCCAGGAGCTGGCGCACTCCGAGCAACGCTCCGAGCTGCGCCTCCACCATCTGGTGGAACAGCCCGGCGGTCAGCCAGAGCGTCGTCACTCCGTGACGCGCGATCGCCGCGCCCAGCTCCTCGAGCGAGGCCCGTCCCGGCGCCAGCAACGCCAGCCGCCCGCCGTTGAGCAGCGGCCCCCAGATCTCCAGCGTCGAGGCGTCGAACGGCACCGGCGCGAGCTGCAGGAAGACCTCCTCCGGCCCGAGCTCCGCGTAGTCCGCCCCGCGCACCAGCCGCGCCACGGCGCGGTGCGGCACCGCGACCCCCTTCGGCCGGCCGGTCGAGCCCGAGGTGTAGAGCACGTAGGCCAGGTGGTCGCCGGTCAGCGGCACCGCGAGCGGCGCCGCGCTCTCCGCCGCGAGATCCTCGCGGTCGAGGTCGACCATCCGGCACCCCGGCGGCAGCTCCGGCAGCCCCGCCGCCAGGCTGCCGCGCGTCACCACGACCAGACCCTCCCGCCCGGCGCGCGCGTCCTCCAGCATCAGCGCCAGCCGCTGCCGCGGGTAGTCGGGGTCGAGCGGCAGGTAGGCGCCGCCGGCCTTGAGGATCGCGAGCAGCGCCACGATCAGCTCGGGCGAGCGCTCCAGCGCCACACCCACCAGGCTCTCCGGACCCACTCCCAGCCCCGCCAGCCGCCGCGCCAGGCGGTTGGACCGCGCCTCCAGCTCGCCGTAGGAGAGGCTCCCCCCGTCCCACACCAGCGCCACCGCGTCCGCCCGCTCCCGCGCCTGCGCCGCGAACAGCGCCGGGATCGTCGGCTCCGCCGGCAGCGCCACCGCCGTGTCGTTCCACTCCACCACCACCTGCCGCTCCTCGGCGGCCGACAGCAGCGGCAGCTCCGCGAGCACGCGGTCGGGCTCGGCGAGGGCCGCCGCGAGCAGCGTCTCGAAGGCGGCCAGCAGTCGCTCGAGGTCCGCTTCGTCGTAGACGTCGGCGCGGGCGTCGAGACGGGCCATCAGCCCGCCGGCCTCCTCGGCCAGCGACAGCGCGAGGTCGAACTTGGCCGTGCCGTGGCCGGCCGGGAAGTGCCGCACCGCCAGACCGGGCAGCTCCGGCGGGTGGGCGGCGGCGTCCTGCAGGCCGAAGATCACCTGCACCAGCGGCGCGTGGGCGAGGCTGCGCTCCGGCGCCAGCTCCTCGACGATCTCCTCGAACGGCAGCTCCTGGTGGGCGAGCGCGGCGAGCGCCGTCTCCCGCACCCGCCCGAGGAGAGCGCGGAACCCCAGCCGCCCGTCCACGCGCGTCCGCAGCGCGAGGGTGTTGACGAAGAGCCCGATCAGCCCCTCCGTCTCCTCGGGGCGCCGTCCGGCCACCGGCGTGCCCACCACCAGGTCCTCCCGCGCGGTGGTGCGGAAGAGGAGCGCCTTCCAGGCGGCGAGGTAGGTCAGGAACGGGGTGGCCGCTTCGCGCCGCGCCAGCTCCGCCGCCGCGGCGCCGAGCGCGGCGGGCAGCGGGCGGGCGGCCTGGACGCCCCGGTGGCTGCGCGCCGGCGGCCGCGGCCGCGCCGCGGGAAGCTCCGCGACGCGCGGGGCGTCCGCGAGCTGCGCCCGCCAGTAGGCGAGCTGACGCTCGCGCACCCCCGAGGCCAGCAGCTCCCGCTGCCAGCCGGCGTAGTCGGCGTACTGGATCGGCAGCTCGGGCAGCGGCGAGGGGAGCCCTTGCCGGAAGGCGCCGTAGAGGGCGGCGAGCTCGCGGTGGAAGACGCCCAGCGACCAGCCGTCGGCCGCCGCGTGATGGAAGGTGGCGAGCAGCAGGTGCTCGCGCCGGCCCAGGCGCGCCAGGAGGCAGCGGAAGAGGGGCCCGCGCTCGAGGTCGAAGGGGCGCGCCGCCTCCGCCCGGGCCAGCGCGCGGGCCGCCTCCCGCGCCCCCGCGGCGGACCGGTTGGAGAGGTCGACCAGCGGCAGCGGGCGCTCCCGGTGCGGCGCCACGACCTGCACCGGCTCCTCCCCATCGGCCTCCAGGCCGCTGCGCAGCGGCTCGTGGCGGCGGACGATCTCGGACAGCGCGCCCGCCAGCGCGCCCACCGCCAGCTCGCCGGCGAGGTGCAGGGCGACCGGGATGTTGTAGAGCGGGCTCCCCGGCTCCAGCCGCTCGAGGAACCAGAGCCGCCGCTGGGCGAAGGAGGCCGGGAGGACGAAGACCTCGTCGCCGGCGTCCTCGGCGGCGGGGAGGGGGATCAGCTCGAGCACGCTGCGCTCAAGGCGCGCCGGCAAGGGCGGCGCGCACCTCGGCGGCCAGCGTGACGGCGTTCAAACGCCGCTCCTTCGGCAGCGGCTTGCCGACGTGCATGAAGGAGGACGGCCGCGGCGCCTCCTCCGTCCAGCGGATGCCCGGCGCAAACAGCAGGTAGGTGTCCCAGGCGTCGGCGGTGGTCAGGCCGAGCGGGGCCTTGAACCGCTCCGCCACGCCGTCCGAGTCGGTCCAGAAGTGCGTCAGCCGCGGGTCCTGGATGAAGGTGGTGGCGTGGCGCGCGTCCGCCTCCGTCTCCTTGTCCAGCATCGGCCCCCAGACCATGTAGACCCGCAGCCGCGGGTCGGCGATGTCGTCCAGCACGTAGCGTTGCACCACCCGGGCGCTCATCAGGCAGATCCATCACGTCGGCGAGAGCAGCAGCACCAGGCGCGGGTGATCGGCGTCGCGGTTGAACGCCGCGCGCAGCTCGTTGGCCGCGGCGCCGAGAGCGGCCAGCGGCTGCTCCGGCCGCACCGGCCGGTCGGTCCCGGGAGGGCCGAGGCGCCGCAGCTCGAAGCGCAGGGGGGTGCCGTCGTCGGTCATCAGCCCCTCGAACGTCCGCCCGTCGGCCGAGAGGGTGCCGCTGAAGGGGGCGGACTCCTGCTTGTCGATCTCGGGGTTGTGCCAGTTGAAGGTGAAGGTGATCTCCCGGCCCTCCTGGCGCACGCCGTCGAGCGGGTGGAACAGGATGTTGCGGACGGGGAAGTCGATCGTTCCCACCAGACCCCCGTCGGCGGCGCGCCCCAGCTCGACGACGAGGTCCAGCTCCACCTCTCCCCGCTTATGCACGACGTGGCCGACCCACAGCCCCTGCGCGTCGGGGGCGGCGGCCGGCCCGTTGGCGAAGGCGGCCGTCGCCGCGGCGGCGGTCAGGGCGACGAACGCCAGCGCGGTCGAAGCAGGGTGAGGCATAAGGCTGCTAGTCTCCCTCCCAGACAGTGGGGCGATTCAGCCTATCAGTGTGGGAACGTAGGGGAGTAGGGACAGCGCCCGAGGGCGGCGCGAAGGCCTCCCCGTCCCGCCGGAGGCGACGGGCCGCACTGTGCGGCTGGAGCACATCACATCTCTTCCCTTCCAAGGAGGCTCAAGTGGAGGCAATCCGTATGACTCGGCCCTCATCGCTCGCCGTGCGCCTGTTGTTGGCGCTGCTGCTGTTGACCGTTCCCGCCGGTGCCGCCGCCCAGAACAGCGAAGCGGCCCAGGAGACTCCCGAGGAGGCGGCCGCCGAAGCGCAGCCGGCCGAGACCCCGGACACGCAGACCGAGGAGGCGCCGCCGGCCCAGACCGCCGAGGAGGGATCTCCCCCGGAGCAGGCGTCCGCGGAGCCGCGCCAGAGGTTCGGCGTCGACCGTGCCACCTCCGAGATCACCATCGACGGCCGGCTCGACGAGCCGGCCTGGGAGAGCGCGACCCGCATCCCGGTGCCCTACGAGTGGTATCCCGGGGAGAACACCCCGTCGCCGGTGGAGACCGACTGCCTGGTGACCTACGACGAGGCCAACCTCTACGTCGCCTTCCGGGCCCACGACCCGGAGCCCGGCGCCGTGCGGGCCTTCTACGCCGACCGCGACACCCCGAACTCCGACGACACCGTGGGCTTCTTCATCGACGCCTTCGACGACCGGCGCCGCGCCTTCTACTTCCAGGTCAATCCCCTCGGAATCCAGACCGACGCGGTGGTGGCCGACTTCCGGCCGGTGACCGAGGTGGGGCCCAAGACGGAGAAGCTGCAGCGGCTCGACACCTCCTGGGACGCGCTCTGGGACTCGGCCGGCAAGCTCACCGAGTCCGGCTACATCGTCGAGCTGGCGATCCCCTTCAAGCAGCTCCGCTTCCCCCGCACCCGGGGGCCGCAGACCTGGGGCTTCCTCGCCACGCGCGAGTACTCGCGCGACGTCTTCCACCAGCTCCGTTCGGGTCGCGTGGACCGCGGCAAGAACTGCTTCGTCTGCCAGTTCGACGCCATCAGCGGGCTCGAGAACATGGAGACCGGCCTCAACGTCGAGGTGGTGCCCACCTTGACCGCGACCCGCGCCGACACCCGGGCGTCCCAGAGCGCGCCGCTGGCCGAGGGGGACGAGGACACCGACCTCGGGGTCTCGGCCCGCTGGAGCATCAGCCCCAACGTCGTCCTGGGCGCCGCCCTCAACCCCGACTTCTCCCAGGTCGAGACCGACACCGTCGAGCTCGCCGTCAACGAGCGCTTCGCCCTCCAGTTCCCGGAGAGGCGGCCGTTCTTCCTCGAGGGCGCCGACTTCTTCGAGACCCCGTTCGAGGCCGTCTTCACCCGCACCGTCGCCGACCCCGAGTACGGCCTGCGGCTCACCGGCAAGGGGGGCCCCAACGCCTACGGCGTGATGTTCACCGAGGACCAGCTCAACAACCTGGTGCTCCCGGGGCCCGAGCGCTCGGTGCAGCGCACCCTGGTGCAGGACGTGACCGGCAGCATCCTGCGCTACCGCCGCGACCTCGGGGAGACCTCCACCCTGGGTCTGCTGTACACGGGCCGGGACGCCACCGACTACGAGAACCAGGTCCTGGGCGTGGACGCCAACTGGCGGGCGACCGGATCCGACACTCTCCGGGCCCAGGTCCTGGCCTCCGACACCACCTACCCGCGGGCGTTCGCCCTGGCCAACCGGCAACCCACCGACTCCTTCGACGGCACCGCCTACCTCGTCGACTGGAGCCACTCGACCCGCGACTGGCGTTGGGTCGTCGGGGCGGGCGAGCTCGCCCACGAGTTCCGGGCCGACAGCGGCTTCATCCCCCAGGTGGGCGTCCGCGAGGCCGGGGGCTTCCTCCAGCGCTTCTTCTGGGGCGGGGAGGACTCCTGGTACCAGCGGCTGACCGTGCACGTCGACGCCCTGTATCAACAGGACGCACAGACCGAGCTGGTCCTGCAGAAGAACTCCAACATCCAGGTCTTCTACGAAGGGCCCAAGGAGAGCTTGGTCCGGTTCGCCTTCCGGCCGAACAACGAGAGCCTGCGCGGCCGGATGTTCACCAACATGCGCTCGGACCTGCTGATGCAGATCCGGCCGCGCGGCGACCTGGGCCTCGAGCTCTTCGTCCGCGGCGGCGAGACGATCGACACCACCAACGTGCGGCAGGTCACCTTCCTCCAGATCCGGCCGCGCGTCGACTTCCAGCTCGGCAAGAGCTTCTTCGGCGACGTCCAGTACAACCGCCAGGTCTTCGAGGTGAGCGGCCGGGGGCGCACCGACGGCGGCGGCGAGTACCAGCGGGCGGCGACGATCTCGTCGACCCTGCGCTACCACTTCACGCCGCGGATGTTCGTGCGCGCGATCGTCCAGCACCGCGACGTCACGCGCGACCTCTCGCTCTACAACCGCGGGGCGACCGTGCGGCCGGAGGAGGAGAGCATCGTCAGCCAGTTCCTCTTCTCCTACAAGCTCAACGCCCGCACCCTGGTCTTCCTCGGCTACAGCCAGGACGAGCTCGGCGACCAGAACTTCGACCTCAGCCGCCAGGAGCAGGCGTACTTCTTCAAGGTGAGCTACGCGTTCCTCTGGTAGGTGAGGCGCCGGTGCGCACCAGGAAGAGCCCGCCGCCGAGGTAGCGGCGGTCCGGGTAGGCGGCGAGCCAGGTGAAGGCGCCGGCGGGGACGGGGAGGATGCGGCCCCGGTCGTAGGTGGCGTAGGGCAGGCCGTGGAGGAAGTTGGCGGAGACGGCGGTCCATTCCGGGCCGCCGCCTCCCGGCCGCGGCAGCTCCCAGGCGATGCCGTAGATCGCCGGGTCGACGTGGCCGAAGTAGGCGAGGCCGACCTTCTCCACCCGCTCGCGCTCCATCCACGCCGCCAGGCGCTTGAGACCTTGCCCCCAATCGAGGTTGGAGTCGAGGAGGAAGGCGTCGCCGCGGCCGGCGGCCAGCGGGTTGAAGTAATCGATCGTGTCGGGCGTGGCGCGCAGCGCGGCTAGCGGGTAGAGGGCGAGCAGGACACCGGCGGCGAGCCGCACCGGGCGGCGCTCGCCGGCCAGGTGCGGCGCGAGGCGCCCGGCCCAGACGGTCCCCAGTGTCACCACCGGCAGCACGTAGCGGATGCCGTAGTGGACCTGCGACAGCAGGCAGAAGACGACGAGGTAGAAGAGCGCCGGGAGCCACACGAAGACTTCGCCGTCGCGCCGCCCGTTGCGCGCGAAGAGCGCGAAGAGCCAGGCGGCGAGGAGCGGCAGCGGCGTCTTCAGCAGGATCGCCGCCGGGAAGTAGGCGGGCGCGGGGCCGTAGCGGACCTCGCCGAAGAAGTAGGTCGGGAACTCGCCGGCCTCGTTGATCCGCTGCAGCGCGTCGTAGCCGACCAGCCAGGGCGTGGGGAAGGGCAGCGGCAGCCCCGCCGGCAGCGCCGCGAAGAGGCCGCGCATCTGCGCGCTGGCGAAGCGGTAGGCGCCGGCCGGCCGTCCAACGCCCTGGAAGAGGTAGCCGGCGTCGAGCACCAGCAGGCTGACGGCGAAGATCGCCGCCACCGCGCTGAGGCTCGCCGCCACGCCGCGCCATCCCTCCCCCGCGCCGCGCCACAACGGGAAGCGCCGTCCGCGAGCGAGCTCGACGACGGCGAGGATCACCAGCGCCGGATAGAGCAGGAGGCCGGTGAGCTTCGCGAGCTGCGCGAGCCCGACCGCGACGCCGCAGAGGAGCGCCGCGCCCGGCCCTGGGCGCCGCGTGAAGCGCCAGAAGGTGTAGAGCGCGAGGAGCAGGAGGAAGGTCAGCCCGACGTCGAGCGTCGCCAGATGCGCGTGGGCGACGAACGCCGGGTGGAAGGCGTAGAGCCCGAGCGCCAGCAGCCCCCCGGCGCCGCCGTAGAGGGCGCGCGCCCAGCGCCAGACGAGGAGACCGAGCAGCACCCCCAGCCCGACGATCGGCAGCCGCCCCCGGAGGAAGAGCCGGTCGTAGACGGTGCGGTTGCGCTCCATGAAGCGCGTGCCGAGCTGCCAGGGGAGCCAGCCGCCGCGGGCCCCGGGCACGCGCGTCTCGAGCACCGGGTCGAGCGCCAGGAGGGGGAGCGCCGCGAGCAGCTCGACGAGCGGCGGGTTGGCCGGGAAGAGCATGAAGTCGCCGGTCTCGAGCGTGTAGAGGCCGAGCGGGAGGTGGTAGAACTCGTCGACCGTCGGCGAGTCCCACGCCAGGCCGTGGGCGCAGAGGGCGGCGAAGGCGGCGAGCAGGACGAGGGCGAGCGGCCACTCGGCGCGCGGCGCGAGGCGGGCGGGCACGCCGGGACGATACCTCCGCGCCGCCGACGCGGTATCCTCGACACCCGCCCGCGACCCCGAGGAGGTGCCATGCGACGCCGAGTCCTGGCCTTCACCGTCCTGACCGCCATGTTGCTCGCCGCCTGCGGCGACCCCAACCCGATCCGCGGCAACTGGACCGCCGAGGACGCCGACGGCCGCCGCCACACGCTGTCGTTCCAGCCGCGCGGCCGCGCCCTCTGGGCCATCGAGGGCCAAGGCGTCGACGAGGACTTCGAGATCCGCTACGCCTTCGACGACGAGTCGGAGCCGAACACGCTCGACCTGACCGGCTTCGACCGCGGCCAGCTCCAGGGCAAGACCCTCTACTGCATCCTGGAGTGGCCGTCCGCGGCGGCCTTCCGCATGGACTGCGCGCCCGGCGAGCCGACGGCGGAGGGGGAGAGCGTCCGCCCGGCGGGCTTCGGCGAGCACGCGCTGGTCTACCTGAAGGTGACGCGATAGCGGCCGCCGCGCCGCCGCTCCTCTGGAGCGAGCAGGAGCGGCCGGGCGCCGCGCACCGGCGGGTCCTCGCCTTCGCCTGGGGCGCCTGGTGCGCCGGCTTCTACTCGCTGATGCTGCTCTCCTTCGTCCTGCAGCCGGTGCAGGACGAGCTCGGGCTCTCCGAGCAGGGGCTGGCGTGGCTCACCGCGGTCGGCGTCGGCGCGACCGGCGCCGGCGGCCTCCTCTTCGGCTGGATGAGCGACCGGCTGGGGCGGCGGCTGTCGCTGGTCGTGGCGATCGCCGCTTTCTGCCTCGGCAACGCCCTCTGCGGTCTGGCGCCGGGGGCGGGGACGCTGTTCGCGGCGCGCGGCCTCGCCGGCCTCGGCATCGGCGGCACCTGGGGGGCGGGGCAGGCGATGCTCGGCGAAACCTTCCCGCCGGCGCTGCGCGGCCGCTACGGCGCCATCGCCCAGAGCGGCGCCCCGGCGGGGCTGGGGCTGGCGGCGATCGTCGGCTCGTTCCTGGCGCCGGCGGTCGGCTGGCGCGCCGTCTTCCTGCTCTCGGCGCTGCCGGCCGTCGCCCTCCTCGCCTGGCGCCGCTTCCCGGAGTCCGACCTCTGGCTCGAGCACCGCCGGCGCCTCGACGCGGGCGGCCTCGGCGCCGGCGAGGAGGCGCGCAGCCGGCGGCCGATCCTGGCGCAGCTCGTCGCCCCCGACCTCGCGGGCCTCTTCCTGCGCGCCTTTGTCCTCACCGGGCTCAACATGTCGGCCTACTGGTTCGCGGTCGTCTGGCTGCCGCGCTACCTGCAAAAGCAGCGCGGCCTCTCGATCTTCGGCTCCGGCTGGTGGACGCTGACCTTCGTCGCCGGCTCGCTCCTCGGCTACCTCACCTTCGGCGTCGTCTCCGACCGCATCGGCCGGCGGCGCGCCTTCACCCTCTACTGCGCGGTGACGGCCGTGGGGCTGGCGCTGGTGACCCTCTTCTGGGACGCCCTCGCGGCGCGGCCGGCGGTGGGGCTCGCCTGCATGCTGGTGGCCGGCATCGGCACCGGCACCTGGTCGTGCTACGGCCCCTACTTCTCCGAGCTCTTCCCGACGAGGGTGCGCGGGGCGGCGATGTCGGTGATCATGAACGTCACGCGCAGTATCCAGTTCGTCGCCCCGCTGGCGATCGCCGCGGTGGCCGGGAAATGGGGCTTGGCGGGCGGCATCGCCCTGGCGGCGGCCTTCGCGGCCCTGGCGGGGGCCTGGGTGTGGACCCTGCCGGAGACGGCGGGGGTGAAGCTGGAGGTCTGAGGTCCTCCCGGAGGCCTGGAAATGCCCCGGTGAGCCTCGGGAAAGTCCTCCGAGCCGTCGGGAAAGCTTTCCGGGCCGTCGGGAAAGTCTTCCTGGACTTACCCCGGTTTGGTGGACAGTTGAAGTTTGGGGTCTCCTCCCCTGCGTGAGGCGGGCAGCTGCCCGTCCCACGATCCGACGAAAACGCCAGGAGTGACGTGCATCTCAGGCTGCCCGTCGCCGGCGCTCGAATTCCGCCGGGCTGAGATAGCCCAGGGCCGAGTGCCGGCGATGCGGGTTGTACCAGCCCTCGAGGAACTCGAACACCGCCATCCGGGCCTCGGTCTGGGTCCCGAAGCGCCGCCGGTCGAGCAGCTCGCACTCGAGCGTGGCAAAGAAGCTCTCGCACAGCGCGTTGTCGTAGCAGTCCCCGACCGACCCCATCGACGGCCGCACACCGGCTCGTCGGCAGCGCTGGCCGAAGGCCAACGAGGTGTACTGCGTCCCCTGGTCGGAATGATGGATCACGCCCTGCGGCCGCCGCTGTCCAAGCGCCATCTCCAGTGCCGCCACCACGAGCTCGGTCTGCAGATGCGTCGCCATCGACCAGCCCACCACGCGCCGACTCCAGGCGTCGACGACCACGGCCAGGTACAGAAACCCTGCCGTGGTCGGGATGTAGGTGATGTCGGCCACCCAGAGCCGATCCGGAGCGTCGACCGTGAAGTGACGGCCGACCAGATCCGGCGCCGGGCGGGCTTGGCCGTCTCGCACCGTCGTCCGGGGCCACTTCCGCCGACTGACGCCCCCAAGCCCGGCCTCGCGCATCAGCCGCCCCACACGCTTGCGCCCCACCCGTACGCCCTGCGCCGCCAGCTCGGCGTGGATCCGGGGCGCCCCATAAGTCCCCCACGACCGCGCGTGGATCGCCCGGATCTGCGCGCCGAGCGCCGCGTCGGCTCGGGCTCGCGCACCGGCCTGACGCCGACACCAGGCGTAATACCCGCTGGAGGAGACACCCAGCAGTCGGCACATCCTCACTACCCTGTAGCAGGCCTGGTGCGCCCTCACGAATCCGAACCCTTCCGTGGGCTCGACTCGGTCTCCCGAGCAAACCAGGCCGCGGCTTTTGCCAGAATCTCCCGGTCCTCACGCAACTGGCGATTCTCCCGCCGCAGCCGGCGCAGCTCCTCGCGCTCGGCCGTCGTCAGCCCGTCGTCGCGCCGGCCCTCGTCCCGGTCGGCTTGGCGTGCCCAGTCGCGAATCGACTCGGCCGAGGGCTCGAACTCCCGACTCAGCTCCTCGGCCGTCCGCCCGGCCCGCACCAACTCAACCATCCGCCGACGAAACTCCGCCGGGTAGGGCTTGCCGCGGTGACTCCCCATCATGGACTCCTTTCTCCCGAAGGATGAGGTGTCCACCAAAGCGGGGCAACTCCATCCGGGCTATCGGGAAAGCTTTCCGAGCCATCGGGAAAGCTTTCCGGGCCGTCGGGAAAGCCTTCCGAGCTGTCGGGAAAGCTTTCCGAGGTGCTGGAAAAGCTTTCCGTGTCGTCGGGAAAGCTTTCCGGGCTATCGGGAAGGTATTCCGAGCGCCAAGGAACCTATTTCGAGATCTCGGGAGCTTCTCCCCGCCCCGTCGGAAGCCGTTCCCAGCGGCTCGCAGGGGTTTTCCGAGCGCTCGGGCGAAATCCCGGAGCCGCCGCTCCAGGAATCCGCTCCCGCGCCGGCTTGCCGGGCAGAGGGTTCCCTACTTCTACAGCGCGTAGACCTTCAACACCTCGTCGCCGTAGTGGTTGATGACCTTGACGGCGATCTTTCCGGTCGTCGGCGGGTCGAAGGGGCGGCTCTTGGTGGTGTAGAGGGTCGCCCAGGCGGCTTCGTCGATGTCGGCGCGGAGGGCGCGCTTGAGGCGGTCGTAGGGCTCGTCGGCGCCGGTGAAGTAGGCGTGGCGGACGAAGAAGCTCTCGCCGTTGTAGTCGGTGTCGATGAACCAGCAGGCGATGTCGTCGGTGGTGGAGTTGCGGATGACGCCGGTCGTAGGGTCGTAGACGTCGAGGCCGCGGATCTCGACGACGAGCTTGCCGTCCGGCTGTTTCGCGATCGCCAGGTCGGGCTCGCCGAAGACCATGAAGAGGTTGCCGGCTCCGGTTTTCTTGAGCAGCTCGTCGCCCATCGCAAGGTCGGGGTTCATGCGCACGAGGAGTACCGGCAGCTTGCCGTACTGCTCCTCGTGCTCGGCGACGAATCCTTCCTCGATCCTCAAGCCCTCGGGGCTGATCTCGCGTGCGACGTCGCTGGCGTGGGCGTCGAAGGCGAAGCCGAGGACGAGGAGGAGGTCGAAGGGGATGCCGCGCACCGCTTCTTTGGCGGCTTCCTGGATCTGGTGGGGGCCGACAGTGCCGTTCTCGGGACCGATCGAGACCGCCACGCGCCGCACCTTTCCCGCCGCGTCGGTGTACTCACCCGCCGCCTGGACCCAGGCGCCGGCGAACGGCTCGAGGCGATCGAAGGTCAACCGCTCGTCGCGGCGGGTGTTCTGGACCCCTGCCTTGCGCAGGTTGTCGAGGATCATTTGCTCGAATCTGCCTGAGCCCTCGCCTTTCTCTGCCTGCGCTTCAGCGGCGGGGCGCTCGTCATCTGAGGCAAGTACGCGATGCGGCGAGAGGCTCTCGACGGTGAAGGGACCGGTGACCCGAATGCGTTTAGGGTCCTCGAAAGGTTGGTCAAAGAGAAGCTCTGTGTCGGCGCGACGAGCTATCGAGTCGTCGATCTCGCGCTGGCGCTCGCGACGCAGGTTCCACAAGCTCTCGTGTGCCTCGTGGGCGTCCCTGGGCCATGCTCGCTCGGGCTCGCGAGGCACTTCCCACTCCTGCCAGTCTTTCCTGAGGCGCTGGTTAAGCTGCGCGAGGCCAAGCTCGAGCCTTTCCTCGTAGCGGGCATGGATGACATCGATCTCTTCGTTGTTAGCGATGGACTTCAGCGTAATGTGGGGCACGCGCTCGTAGACGAAGCCCTTCTTGATATCCCCGGTAGGCCGGATGGATTCGGGTTGCGAGGAGAGGTTTCCTATAACCTCGGCTTCCTTCCGCAAACCCTCCTCGGAGTCTAGCAGCAGGTAGTACGGGTATTTGGCTGTCATGAGGCGCGTGCGCGCAAGGGCGAGAGCTACACGCGAGGTGTCAATGGTGATCCAACGGCGCCCCAGTTGTTCGGAAACGAGCGCGGTGGTCCCGGAGCCACAGGTTGGGTCTAGCACGAGATCGCCGGGATCAGTTGTCATCGCGATGCAACGTTGCACAACGACATTGGTGGTCTGCACAACATACACTTTTGGATCCCCAAAGCCACCTGATTGTGTATCTGACCACATGTTCGCAACTCGCTGTGCGGGAAAGTAGTCCCAAAAGAGCTTGTGGCCGAGGCTTCGCCCAACGCGCATTAGCCGCCCCGCCCACTGAAGCCGGCGTAGGCCGGCAACCGTTGATTTCCAGTGACTATTTGCGGGGGGAAAGTAGGACTGACCTTCTAGTCTGAACTCCTGCGGCTCGGCCGCTTTTCCTTCGGAAGTGAGTGGTCCATAGCGAAAAATCTTGCTATGGCTGGGAAGAGATGTTCTACGAGCTCTCTCCTCAGCGTTCATTCTTCGTATTTCCCCGGACTCCAACTCCAGCAGCACGTAATACGGTTCATCGATCGGGGGGGCTGGACTCATCTGGAAGAGAGGGCGCAGCTTCACTTGATTTCGGTCCTTCGCGTACCAGAGCAGATAATCTAGAATGGCGGGGGCACCGGAAGGCGCGAAACCGCCAGTCTTTTGAAAAGCAATCTGCGATACAAAGTTGGCACTACCGAGGACCTCGTCTAGCAAGCACCGAACGAGATGCACATTTTCATCCCCAATCTGGACAAAGATCGAGCCCGTGTCGGTAAGCAGCTCCCGCGCCGCGACTAGCCGATCCCGTAAGTACGGCAGGTAGCTGTGAATTCCGATCTCCCATGTATCTCTAAAGGCCTTCACCTGCTCCGGCTGCCTAGTCGCATCCTCGACCTTGCCGTCTTTGACGTCCCGCTTCCGCGTCGAAACCTGCCAGTTGCTGCCGAACCTGATTCCGTAGGGCGGGTCCAGGTAGATCATCTGGACCTTACCCTTGAGCCCTTCCTTCTCGGCGAGGCTGGTCATCACCAGCAGCGAGTCGCCGAGGATCATGCGGTTCGACCACTTGGGCTGGTTGCCCATGTCGTGGCTGTAGAAGTCGATCTTCTGCTCGAAGGCCTTGAGGCCGTTGAAGTCGTCGAAGAGGCGGAGCTCCGGTTCCGGCTCGCCGGCCTTGGCGGTCTCGCGCAGGTTCTCGATCAGCGCCTGCGGGTGGATCTTTTCCTGGATGTAGATCGGCACGACCGGCACCGCGAGGTCTTCACGGTCCTGCTCGTCCTTGCCCCTCCAGACGAGCTGCGGGTCGAGTGAAGGGTCACGTGGGTAGAGCTTCGTCTTGGGAGCTTCCTCTTCGTCGCGCACGAACTCCCGGAGCTCTTCGGTGGGGATGTTGACGCGCTTGTCCTGGTGCTTGAGGGCCTCGACGGGCGTCGGGGCCTTCGGCTTGCGGGGCGGCATCGGCAGTGTCAGCCGGCGGCCCGAGTCTTGACAGGTCGCTTGAGCGGTGGCCGGTAGGACGGCTCCGGGATCCTCTTGCCGCGCTCCCGCGCGGTTTCGATCCAACCCTTCTTGGCGATGAGCACCTCGGCCAGCGCCTCTTCTGGAGTGTCTCCGAACGCGGAGCAGTACTCGAAGTCAGGGATGTCGGCGACGTAGCAATCGTCCTCGTCGCTCCAGAAGACGTTGATGTGGTGATCCTTCACGGCGTGTCCTCCAGCTTGAGATTGTACCGGTCTATCAGCCGCAGGCATTGGCGGAGCTGGTAGGCCTTGGCGTCCCCGCGATGGGGTTGGACCGTGAATGTCTCCGGCAAGGCCGGGTGGTCGAACTGGCGGTGACTGCCGACCGTCCGCACGAGCTCGAACCCCAGCGCTTCCAGTAGAGCGCAGAAATCGTCGAATGGGACGTTCTGAACATGCCCTCTACGCAGCCGCTCCAGAAGACGCATTCGGTTCACGCGGTCCGTCCTCCTCAGCGAGGAAGACGGAATTTCGGACCTCTTTCTTTGCATTCCAGGGGTCCCGGACCTCGAGGAAGGCCCAGCGGCCGAAGGCGCCCTCGTTGTTCACCGCGGGGACCCAGAGGTCGCGGGCGGTCGCGACCTTGGCTTCCTTGTCGGTCTCCTTCTCGCCCGTGACCTCCAGGACGAGGTTGAGGAGGTCGTCCGGCCCGCGGCCGTCGTCGATGCGGACGATGTAGTCGGGGATGTAGCGCCGCGTCTGGCCGTCGACGGTGTAGGGGATGGTGAAGCCGAGCTGGGCGTTCTTCACGTAGGCGACGACCTCGTCCATCTCCTCGAGCGACTGCGCTAGCTTCGCCTCCCAGTTGCTGTCAAGCACGACGTGGGAGACGTGGCACTTGTCCGGCCGCGTCCGCCAAACGCCCTTCGTGGTATCGAACTCTACGTAACGGGTCGAGCCCACGGTGTCGTAGGGAGCCAGAATCGGCTTGAGCACCGAGTCGCCGCCGCCAGTCGCCGGAGGGATCGCACGGTAGATCTTCTCGGCCGCGCGATGCGCCAGCTCCGCGAAGAGGAGGTACTGCACGAAAACGTTGTCCTTGAGCGTCAGGCACTCCCCCAGCCAGCGGCGGGTGATCCGCAGGATCTCGGGGAATCGCCAGGGCTTGCCCCCGAAGTGTGTCTCGCAGACGAGCTTGGCAAGCAGGAACTCGGCCTCCTGGGGGCGGCGCGCCTTGATGTCGTCCAGCGTGTGGAGGGAGGTCTCGCCGACGATCGGCGCGTTCTCGGTCTTCGACGGGAGGTCGGCCGTCGAGACCGCCATCCGCGACTCCTCGCTGAATCGGGCCTGGAGGGGCTGGTCGCCGACCTCGTAGCGGTAGCCCTCGACGCGGGGGAAGGTGATCTCGAGGTCGCGGCGATCCTCGAGGGCGCGGACGCGCGTCGGAGTGGCGCCGAGCTTCGGCTCCCGCGTCGAGCCCGAAGCAGGGATGAAGGAGAAGGGGACGCCGTAGACCTCGGCGTACTCGGGAGCGAACTTGTCCTCCGCGTCGACGGCGTAGCTCATGCGCCGGAGACCGCGCCCGACGACCTGCTCGCAGAGGAGCTGGGTGCCGAAGGCGCGGACGCCGAGGATGTGGGTCACCGTGTTCGCGTCCCAGCCTTCGGTGAGCATCGAGACCGAGACGACGCACTTCACCCGCTCGCCGAGCTTGCCGGACTTGCCGACCGTGTTCATCACCTCGCGCAGGAGGTCCTCGTCGCCGAGCTGATCCGGGTCGCGGCCTGGGAAGCGGAGGCGGTACGCGGCCTTCCACTCGGCGATCTCGTGCACGGCGATCTGTTTGAAGTCCGGGCTCATGGCCTCGCCCGATTCGAGCTGTTCACTGTCGACGAGGATGGTGTTCGGCCGCGACGACCAGCGCCCGCCGTCGACGTTGCTGAAGATGTCGAGCTGGCCGGGCACGAGGAGCGGCGCCCCGTCCGGCCCGATGGTCTCGAATCCGGCGATGTAGTCGAACACCACTTTCGAGACGTTGGTGTTGTTGCACACCACGATGAAGACCGGCGGCGTGCGGCCACGCGCCTGCGCGTCGGCGTCGGCCTCCCAGCGCTGGTAGTCCTTCCTGTAGTTGCCGTAGAGGCTCTGGAGTGCGCCTTCCAGCTCGGCCGGAATCACCGGCCGTCCGGAGACCGCTTCAGTTCCGCGTCCCTTCTTTGGGAGGTCCGCCCGGATGCGCGCCCAGAGGTCGCGGTAGGTAGGCGCATCGCCGATCATCGCGTCGTCCGCCACGGGCACCCGCGGCACCTTGACGATGCCGGCTTCGATGGCGTCGATGAGTGAGAAGTCCGAGACGACCCAGGGAAAGATCGTTCCCTCCTGGTAGCCCGAGCCTTTGAGGAAGAACGGGGTCGCCGACAGATCGTAGATGGCGCGAAGGCCGAGCTTGCGCTGGATCGCCTCCAGCCCCGAGATCCAGACACGGGCCTCCTCCTCGCGCTTCTTGGCCTCCTTCTTCTCTTCGCCGGACAGCTTCTCCTCCTCGGTCTCCGGGCGGCGTCGGTAACAGTGGTGAGCCTCGTCGTTGAGCACGACGAGGTGCTTCTTGTTTCCCAGGTCGCGGCAGACGCGGCGCACCATCTCGGCCGGGGTCTCGGTGAAGCTCCCCGGCTTGCCACGGCCAAGGATCGCCTTGGTCGTCTTCGACGCTTCGACGGTCTCGCGGAGAAGGAAGGCGTGGAAGTTCGTGATCAGGATCTTCGCCTGGCCGAGGCGCTCGGCGAGATCGGGTGGGACGAGGTCGAGCTGCTTGTAGTAGTTCTCGGGATCGCTCGGCAGCAGGACGCGGAGACGGTCGCGGATGGTGATCCCCGGGGTGACGATCAGGAAGGCGTCGGAGAAGCGGGCGTCCTGCGGGCTCTGGAGCTTGTTGAGAGCCTGCCAGGCGATGAGCATGCCCATGACCACCGTCTTGCCGCTGCCGGTCGCCATCTTGATGGCGATCCGGTAGAGGCCCGGGTTCGCGAGCTCGTTTGCTTCGCGCAAGGAGTTCGCGATCCAGGCGTCGCCCTGCTTGTCGGCGACTTCGGCGAGATAGATCGCCGTCTCCAGCGCTTCGATCTGGCAGAAGAAGAGGCGGCGCTCGCGGCCGGTGCTCGACCAGTGCTCGAGCAGGCGCGCCGTTGTGTTCGTGACCCCGGGCCACCGCTGCTGCCGCCAGACCTTGACCCGCGCCCGCACCCGATTGATGAACTCCGCCTCCTTGAAGCGGTCCTGCGTCCACTGGGTGTCGATGGCGAGCTGCTTGCCGCGCTTCTTCGGTTGTGGGATCGGGATGAAATATCCGGCGAGGCGGCGCTCCTCCACGATCTCGTCGGTGATCCCATCGTCGGTGAAGCGGAAATGCCGCGTCGGCTCCGCGAACGGCGAGTTGAGGATCGGATTCTCGATGACGACGTCGGGCATCGGTCAGCTCGTCAGCTATGACACTTGCTTTCCATGCTAGCAGTCGCACTAGCATTGCGCCGTGTCAGCAAGAGCAACGGAGGTCCTGACATGCGCACTGTCGTCTTGAAAGTCTCGCCTCGCAGCGAAACCGATCTCCGGGTGCGGCAGGCGTTCGAGGGGCGGCCGCAGGGGGCCGTGATCAGCTTCGAGACGCCGGCGCTGCTGTTCAAGGTGCTGACGCAGAAGCGGTGGGAGCTGCTCGCGGCGCTAACCGGCGCGGGCCCCGTGACGCTGCGCGAGGCGGCACGCCGCGTTCAGCGGGACGTCAAGGCGGTGCACGGCGACGTGCACGCGCTGCTCGACGCCGGGATCCTCAGGCGGACGGAGGAAGGGCGGATCCTCTTCCCGTTCGACGCCGTGCGCGTGAGCTTCGTTCTCAAAGCGGCTTGATTTGGCCGCGACCTACCCGATCTCGAACAGCGGGTCCCCGCCCTCCACCGCCTGCCCCGGGGTGACGAAGACGGCTCGGATGGTGCCGGCGCGGTCGGCTTGGATCTCGTTTTCCATCTTCATCGCTTCGAGCACCACGATGCCCTGGCCGGCGGCGACCTCGTCGCCTTCGGCCGCCAGGACCGCTACCACCCGGCCGGGCATGTAGGCGGCGACGCGGCGCGGGCCTTTGGGGCCGCCGGGGCCGTGGGCGGAGCGGGCCAGGACCGTCAGCGGGTCGGCGACCTCGGCCTCGACGGCGCCGCCCGGCCAGCTCACCTGGTAGCGGCCCTCCTCGGCGCGGTGGACCCAGACCTCCTCTTGCACGCCGCCGACGCGCAGGCTGTAGAGCTCGCCGGCCACGACCACCGAATCGACCTCGTAGGTCTGCTCGCCGACGGTCACGCGGTAGCCCCCTTCGGCGCGCGCGATTTGCACCCGCTCCTCCCGCTCGCCGGCGCGCACGACGAGCTCCATCAGCCGCTCCGCAGGCCCTCGCGCCGCCCCGCTTCTCCCCAGCGGGTCCGGCGCCCGCCCGCCGCGGCCGGCTCGGTGGCGGCGGTGCGGGAGGCACGCTCGAGGTGGGCGATGGCGGCGGCGACGAAGGGCAGGTCGCGGGCCGCCTCGTCCGCGGGTGGCGTCAATTCGCCGGCGGCGAGCTTGCGGTCGAGCATGCCGATGTCGAGGCGGCCGGCGGCGAAGTCGGGGTCGGCCAGGAGCGCGCGGTAGAGCGGGGCGGTGGTGCGGATGCCTTCGATGCGCAGCTCGGCCAGGGCGCGGCCGAGGCGCGCCAGGGCGCGCTCGCGGTCGGCCGCCCAGACGATCAGCTTGGCGAGCAGCGGGTCGTAGTGGATGGTCACCTCCGCCCCCTCGGCGACGCCGGCGTCCACCCGCACCCCCGGCCCCTGCGGCCAGCGCAGCAGGGCGATGCGGCCCGGCGAGGGTGCGAAGCGCTGGTAGGGGTCCTCGGCGTAGAGGCGCACCTCGACGGCGTGGCCGCGCGGGCGGACGTCGTCGAACTCCGGCCCGAGCGGCTCGCCTTCGGCCACCCGCACCTGCCAGGCCACGAGGTCGAGGCCGGTCACCAGCTCGGTCACCGGGTGCTCGACCTGGAGGCGGGTGTTCATCTCGAGGAAGTAGAAGGCGCCGTCCTTGGCGAGCAGGAACTCGACGGTGCCGGCGTTGGCGTAGCCGACCGCGGCGGCGGCCTTGACCGCCGCCTCGCCCATGCGCCGGCGGAGGTCCTCGCCGACGGCCGGCGACGGCGCCTCCTCGACGACTTTCTGGTGCCGGCGCTGGAGCGAGCACTCGCGCTCGCCGAGCGAGACGATCCGCCCGTGCAGGTCGCCCATGACCTGGATCTCGACGTGGCGCGGCTCCTCGATGTACTTCTCGAGGTAGACCGAGTCGTCGCCGAAGCTGGCGCCGGCCTCCGAGCGCGTGGCGCGGTAGGCGGCCGCCAGCTCCCCCGGCTCGCCGACCCGGCGCATCCCCTTGCCGCCGCCGCCGGCCGAGGCCTTGAGCATCACCGGGTAGCCCATCTCGGCCGCGGCGGCGGTTGCGCCTTCGAGATCGGGGAGGGGGTCGCGGCCGCCGGGCACGACCGGCACGCCGGCGTCGATCATCAGCCGCCGGCTCTCGACCTTCGAGCCCATCGCGGCGATCGCCTCCGGCGGTGGACCGATGAAGACGACGCCGGCGTCGCGGCAGAGGCGCGCGAACTCGGCGCGCTCGGAGAGGAAGCCGTAGCCGGGGTGGATGGCGTCGGCGCCGATCTCTCGCGCCAGCTCGACGATCGCCTCGCCGCGCAGGTAGCTCTCGCGCGAGGGGGCGGGACCGATCGGGTAGGCCTCGTCGGCGAGCAGCACCGGCAGGCTCTTGCGATCCGGCTCGGAGTAGACGACCGCGCCGCGGATCCCCAGCTCGCGCAGCCCGCGCAGCACCCGCACCGCGATCTCGCCGCGGTTGGCGATCAGGACCTTGCGGATGCGGCGGAGGGCGGGGGGCATGCGGGAGGCGGCTATCCTAGCGAAGGATTCCACACCGCCGCGCGTCCAACGTGTCGATGCCGAGGACCGTCTCGGGGCCGGGCCCATTGACAGCGGGCGCCGATTCCCCTACAAGGCTACGCAGCCACTGCCGCGGCAAAGTATTGATCTCGAACGATTTAATCATTCGAGCGAGGAGGGACGGATGGAGCTTCGCGTGCGCCCGCCCCAGACGCTGAACGGCCTGCAGTGCCGCGGCACGCGGGTGCGGCTGATCGCCAGCCGCGGCTTCGGCGTCGCGGTGCTGGTCCTCCTCACCCTGGGCTCGAACTACTGGGACCACGCGAACCACGTCCTGGTCGAGGAGACGCTCTTCATCCTCGGGATCCTGCTCGTGGCCCTCGGCTTCCTCGGCCGCCTCTGGTGCCTCGCCTACATCACCGGCCGCAAGAAGCGGGCGCTGGTCACGACCGGCCCGTACTCGCTCTGCCGCCACCCGCTCTACTTCTGCTCACTCGTCGGCGCGGTCGGCCTCGGCCTCTGCACCGAGACGCTCACCGCGCCGCTGCTCATCGCCGCCGCCTTCGCCGTCTACTACCCCTCCGTCATCCGCCGCGAGGAGCGGTTCCTCGACGACAACTTCCCCGGCTACGCCGCCTACAAGCGGCGGGTTCCCCTCTTCTTCCCGCGCTGGTCCGCCTTCGTCGACGAGAGCGCCTTGCAGCTCAACCCCCGCGCCTTCCGCCACGAGCTCATCGCCGCCGGCGCCGTCGTGCCCCTGATCGGCGTCATCGAGCTCATCGAAGCCCTCCACCAGGCCGCCTGGCTGCCGAGCTACTTCCTGATCCCGTAGCGCGCCTCGCGGTTCACATTGGTGTTAACCTCTCCAGGTGCGAGAGGTCCGCTTCTACCGGGCCGCTTCGGGCCGCTGCCCGGTGGAGGAGTTCCTCGATTCGCTGACGGGCAAGCAGGCGCAGAAGTTGGTCTGGGTGCTGCGGCTGGTCGAGGAGCTGGGGGTCGTGCCCGTGCAATTCTTCAAGAAACTGGAAGGGACGGACGGCATCTGGGAAGTGCGAGCGCAGCATGGCGGAGACGCCTTCCGCCTCCTCGGGTTCTTCGACGGGCCGCGCCTGCTCGTGTTGACCGGCGGCTTTGCCAAGAAGAGCGAGACGACGCCGCGCCGCGAGATCGCGCTCGCGCAACAACGCCGGCAGGATCATCTGCATCGCAGGAGGAACAAGGGATGAGTGACGTCAAAAAGTACGCGCGAGCGCGCGCCGCGAGAGACCCGGAGTTCGCCGAGGGACTAGAGTCCGGCTATGCGGATCTCCGGATCGGCGTGCTCCTCCGGCAAGCCCGCCAGCGTGCCGGCTTGACCCAGGACGAAATGGCGGAGCGTTTGGCCACGAAAAAGTCCGCCGTCAGCCGCATCGAGACCCGCGCCGGCGACATCCGCCTATCGACTCTCGCCCGCTACGCCCGGGTGCTCGGCTGCCAGCTCTCGCTGGAGCTCCGGCCGAAGCGCAGCGTCAACCGCGGCCGAGCCAAGAGCGGTACGGCCAGGGCTACGTAGCCGGCGGTCCCAAGCACCGAACGCCGTCAGGCTGAGCAGCGCCAGCGCGGTGCCGGCGAGGCCCCAGAGGGGGGGGCGGCGGTCGACCCAGATGTGGACGCGGTGGCGGCCCGGGGGGACTTCGACGCCGAGGCGGTAGAGGTTCGCCACGGTCAGCTCCACGGGGCGGCCGTCGAGGGTGGCCTTGTAGATCGGCAGGTGCGCGCGCTGCACCAGGAGGACGCCGGGCGAGCGCGCCTCGACCTCGACCTCCAGCGCCTCTCGCTTCTCCCACAGCAGCCGCGCCGTGCCGCCGGCGCCGCGGCGCGCCGGCACGTCGTCGCGCACCACGACCTGGCGCCAGGGGTTGAAGTCCGGCGCCGCCAGCATCTTGAAGGCGTGGGTCATCGTCGGCGCCGGCCGCACCTCGCCGGCGAAGAGCACCCGCGGCGCCCGCCCGCGCAGCGCGTAGACGAAGACCTCCTGCCCGAAGCTCGGCTCGCGCCGCACCAGCCAGGCGTAGGGCTCGGCCTCCTTCGCCAGCTCGCGGGTGATGAGCAGGAAGTCCACCCCCCAGGCGGCGAGCAGCCGCACCCGCTCCGGGTCCTTGCTCTGCTTGACCGTGCCGCGCGCCATGCGGGTCATGAAGGCGTCCAGCCCCTCGGGCGAGGTGTTGAGCTGGTAGCGCACCCCCCAGAGCGGCCCGGCCAGCGGGTAGAGGTCGTGGAAGGCGCGCCGCTCGACCCAGCGGTTCTGCGGCTCGGGGAAGCGGGCGCGGTCCTTCCAGTTGCCGAAGAGATCGAGGAAGGAAGCGTGCTCGGCGTAGGAGCCGGGCGGGACCTCCGCGGCCAGCGCCGGCCGCAGGGTGTAGGGGAGGACGGCGTCACGCGCCGCGAGCGGCGCCAGGAAGAAGAGCTGCGCGCCGGCGTGGAGGAGGAGGGCGGCGGCGCCGGCGGCGAGCGGCCGCTTTCGCAGCAGGCCGCAGGCGAGGAGGATCGCGGCCAGGACGAGGAGCGAGATCAGGCACAAGCCCGCCCAGCGCGTTCGCTCGTTGACCTCGAACGCATTCGTGAAGCGCGACGGGATGAGGAAGCCGCTGATCCGCCGCGCCGGCTCCGGCTGGAAGGAGAGGACGACCCAGAAGCCGCCGAGCAGCAGGAAGAGCACCGCGAAGGCGGCGCGGAAGACGGCACGCCGGCCGCGCTCGAAGACCTGCTCGAAGCCGAGGCCGCAGAGGACCGCCGCCCCGACCGCCACCAGCAGCCAGAACTTGACCGGGTAGCGGAAGGCCTCGGCGCGCGGCAGGCTGAAGAGCCAGGCGGCGAGCGGGTTGAAGCGCCCGAGGGCGAGGAAGATCCCGAGCCCCGCCGCGCCCCACGCCCACCAGGAAGCGCGCCGCCGCCGCGGCAGCCCCGAAGCCGCGGCGAGGACCAGCGCCAGGAGCCCCGGGTAGAGCGCGTAGTAGTAGGGCTGCCAGTTGGTGTAGAAGCGCCGCCCCCAGAAACCGCCGATGCCCATGCGGTCGGGGCGGCCGAAGAAGAAGGGGATGAGCTGCTCGGGGAGCTGCCAGGGGTCCCAGCTGGCGACCGTCGTCGCCTCCCGCCCGTACCCCTGGCCGCGCTGCGACAGCGGCAGGATGCGCAGGAACTCGACGAGCTGCGGCGCGGCGAGGAGCGTGCCGCAGACGAAGGCGAAGGCGAGGGGCGCGAAGGGCGCGAGGCGGCGGCCCGAGCGCACGGCGACCGCGCCCCAGGCGAGGACGGCGGCGAGGAGCGCGGTGACCGGGTCGCCGGCGAGGAGCAGGAGCGCCCAGAGCGCGGCGACCGCCGCGACCCGCCAGCCACGCCGCCCCTCCGCCTCGGCCAGCCGCAGCGCCGCGGCGACCAGCGCCGGCGCCAGGGTCGCCCCGGCGATCAGGTTGTAGAAGGTGAGGTTCGAGAGATAGAAGCCGGAGAGCCCGTAGCAAACCCCGGCGGCCCAGGCGGCCGGCGGCGAGAGGCCCCAGGCCCGCCCCAGCCAGGCCATGGCGAAGGGCGCCAGCAGCACGTGCAGCCAGAAGTGCGCGTTGAAGGCCCAGAAGAAGGGCGCCGCGAGATAGAGCAGGTTGTCGGGGTAGAGCGGCACGGCGTTGAGGTTGCCGAGGAGCGGCTGGCCGCCGGCGCGGTAGATGTCGAGCAGCGGCAGATAGCCCTCGCGCATCGCCTCGGCCTGCGCCCACTTCATCTCCAGGTGGGCGTTGAAGACGTCGCGCATGAAGAGGGTCTCCGTGCCGCGCACCAGCGGCAGGAAGACCCAGACGAGGAGGAGCAAGAGCGCCGCGGCCTGCCCCCAGGGGACGCCGCCGCGGGCGAGGCGGGCCGGGAGGCTCACGCGGCGCTCCCGCGCGCCCGCGGCCGCGCCGGCCAGAGCCCGAGCGCCAGCGCGACGGCGAGCGCCGCGGTGCCGGCGGCCGCGGCGGCGACCTCCGGGCCCGCCGGCACCGCCAGCACCACGCGGTGCCGTCCCGGCGGCAGCTCGACGCCGAGAAGCGCCAAGTCCACCGGTAGAGTGGCGAGCGGCCGGCCGGCGCTCGTCGCGCGGTAGAGCGGCTGGAAGGCGCGGCGGAGCACGAGGAGGCCGCCTGGGGAATCGACCTCCACCTCCAACCGGTCGGGGCCGGCGCGCAGAGCGCGCACAAGGCCGCCGGGCCGGTGCGCGACCGGCCGCGAGGCGACGACGCGGGCCAGCGGATCGGCGGCGACGCTCACCGCGCGAAACGCCTCGGCTGGGATGTCGGCGACCGCCACCTCGCGCGGCCACCAGGCGCCCGGCGCGGGGGCGACGACGCGCGCCAGGAAGCTCACCGTGCCGGCGCGCTCGGCCGCCTCGACCAGACGCAGGCGCGGCGTCGCCGGCGGCTGGTGCAGCACCGCCGCGTCGACGCCGAGCGCCCGCAGCCAGTTGGCGCGCTCCGGCCAGTCGATCCCCGGGAGGTTCCGCTGCAGGAGGCCGGCGAGCGGCGACTGCATCCCTTCGAGGTCGGGGGCGATGGGGTAGGCCAGGCCGTGCAGCACGCCGGGCGCGGGGTCGAGGTCGAGCGCCGAGAGGCGGAGCTGCGCGGCGTAGGAGGTGTCGGCGAGGCGGTAGGCCGGGCGGGGGTTACCGAAGGGGCTGGCGGTCGTCGAGCTGACGACCGCGGCGCCCGCTCCCAGCCGCTCGGCCCAGGGCGCCGGGCGGTCGAAGTCGGCCACCGGCGCCGTCACCGCCAGGCCGCCCAGCGGCAGGAGCGCCAGGAGCTGCGCCGTCGCCAGGCTGCCGGCGCCGCCGCGGGCGGCGCCCCAGGCGGCGAGCCCGAGCGCCGCGGCGGCGAGCGCCAGCAGGCCCGCCCAGAGGCCGGCCAAGGCGGACCCCACCGCGAGCGCCCCGCCCGCCAGCGCCAGCGCCACGCAGGCGAGGGCCGCCGCGCCGCGCCAGCGCCGCTCGGCGAGCGCGCGCTCGCAGCCCCAGCCGGCGAGGAGCGGCGCCGCCAGCGCCGTCCAGAAGAGGAGCTTCTCGGGGTAGCGGGCGAGGCCGCGCGACAGGGTCAGGAGGGCGTCGCCGCCGAGCCCTGCCGCCCAGGCGCCGACGAGGCCGGCCGCGGCGAGCGCCGCCCAGGCCCGCCCGCGCCGCGCGCCGAGGACCGCCAGCCAGAGCCCCACCGCGCCGCAGGAGAGCGTCAGGACGTACGGCGGCTCGCCGCCGAAGCCCAGCGGCCCCAAGTCCCAGGGCACGCCGCGCGGGAAGGGCACCAGCAGCTCGGCCAGGCGCCAGGGCGCGAGCGCGTAGCCGCCGCTCCCGGGGAGTGTGCCGTAGGCGCCGCGCAGGGTGAAGGGGAGGACGCGCGCCGTGGCCACCACCTGCGGCAGCGCGACGAGGAGCCCCAGCCCGCCGATCGCCGCCGCGAGCGGCACCCCCCGGCGCAGGCCGCGCCCCGCTTGCAGAGGGCCTTGGCGGCCCATCGCGGCGGCGAGGAGGAGCGGCACCGTCCCGAGCGCCGCGGCCACCGGCTCGCCGCCCAAGAGCGCCATGCCGCAGGCGGCGCCGCCGAGCGCCGCGCCGCGCCGGCCGCCGCGCACCGCGCCCCAGAGGACGAACGGCCACCAGGCCGAGACGGCGAGCAGGTTGTAGAAGGAGAGCCCGCTCATTACCCAGCCCGAGCCGGCGTAGGTGATCGCCGCCAGGAGCGCGGCGCCGCGCCCCTGGCCGAGGGCGCGCGCCAGCGCCCGCATGCCGAGCCCGGCGAGCAGCCAGTGCAGGGCGTAGTGCAGGTTGAAGGCGCTCCAGAAGGGGAGCGCCAGGTAGAGGACGTTGCCGGGGTAGAAGGCGAGGGCGTTCGGGTTGCCGCGGAACGGCTGCCCGAGCCCCCAGGTCGGGTTGAAGGCCGGCACCCGTCCCTGCCGCAGCTCGGCGGCGCCGAAGGCCTTGAGCGGCAGGTGGGTGGCGAAGACGTCGCGGTAGCAGAGGGTGCGCCGGCCGAGCGCCAGGGGCAGGGCGATCCAGAGCCACAATCCGAGCGCCAGCGCCGCGGCCGCCGCGAGCGCCATCCGCTCGCGGCCCGCCCCCGCCGCGCCATTCGCTCGCGATCCCTCCACGCCCTCTTACAATACCTGCCGATGCTCCGGCCGCTCGTGCGCTCGCTGCGGCCCACCCAGTGGGCCAAGAACCTGTTCGTCCTGGCGCCGCTCGTCTTCGGCCAGAAGCTCGACGACGCGGCGGCGGTGACGCGCGCGCTCCTCGCTCTCCTCGCCTTCTGCTGCGCCTCGAGCGCGGTCTACCTCTTCAACGACCTGCGCGACCGCGAGGAGGACCGGCGGCACCCGCTCAAGAAGCTCCGCCCGATCGCCTCCGGCGCTCTGCCTGCTGCTGTCGCGGTGGCGGCACTGGTGATTCTCGGGCTCGGCGCCGTCGCCGCGGCGCTCGCCGTCGGCGGGCCGCTGGTGCCAGTCCTCGCCGGCTACCTGTTGCTCAACCTCGCCTACACGATCTGGCTGAAGCACCAGGTCATCCTCGACGTCATGGCGATCAGCCTGGGCTTCGTCCTCCGCGTCCTCGGCGGCGCGGCGGCGGCGGCGGTCGAGGTGTCGTCGTGGCTGGTCCTCTGCACCATCTTCCTCTCCCTCTTCCTCGCCTTCTCGAAGCGCCGGCACGAGCTGATCCTCCTCGCCGGCGGCGCCACCGAGCAGCGGCGGGTGCTCCACCATTACAGCCCCGCCTTCCTCGACCAGATGATCAACGTCGTGACCGCCTCGTCGGTCGTCGCCTACGCCCTCTACGCGGTGGCCCCCGAGACGGTCGAGAAGTACCACACCAAGTACCTGGTCTACACCATCCCGCTGGTCTTGTTCGGGATCTTCCGCTACCTCTACCTGATCTACCAGAGCCCGCAGCAGCGCAACCCGACCGAGGCGATCCTCGGCGATCTCCCCTTCCTCATCAACCTGGCGCTCTGGGGCGGCGCGGTGGTCTGGATCGTCTATGGCACCTGAGCGCGTCGCGGTCGTCATCCCCTGCCGCGACGAGGAGGCGACGGTCGCCAAGGTGGTGCGCGACTTCCACGCCGCGCTGCCGGAGGCGGAGCTGCTGGTGGTGGACAACGCCTCCAGCGACGGCACCGCCGCGGCGGCGCGCGCCGCCGGCGCCACGGTCGTCCAGGAGCCGCGCTCGGGGAAGGGGTTCGCGCTGCTCTCGGGGCTGCGCCGGGCGCGGCCCGCCGACTACTACCTGATGGTCGACGGCGACGACACCTACCCGGCCGAGGACGCCGAGCGCCTCCTCGCCGCGGCGCGCAACGGCGCCGAGATGGTCGTGGGGACGCGCCTCGCCGGCGCCGAGGAGGGGGCCTTCCGCGCCGGCCACTCGCTCGGCAACCGGCTCTTCATCTGGCTGGTGCGGCTCCTCTTCGGCGTGCGCACGCGCGACCTCTTCTCCGGCTACCGCGTCCTCAGCCGCCGCTTCCTCGAGGCCTGCCCGCTGATCGCCCAGGGCTTCGAGGTCGAGGCCGAGCTGTCGCTCCAGGCCGCGGTGCAGCGCTTCCCGGTGGCCGAAGTGCCGGTGCGCTACCGCGCGCGGCCGAAGACGAGCCCGTCGAAGCTCCAGACCTACCGCGACGGCACCCGCATCCTCTTCGCCATCCTCACCTTCTTCCGCGACTACAAGCCGCTCGCCTTCTTCGGCGGCCTGGCGCTGGTCTTCCTGGCGCTGTCGCTCGCCGGCGGCGCGGTCGTCATCGCCGAGTTCCTGCGCAGCGGGCTGGTGCCGCGGCTGCCGCTGGCGGTGCTCTCGGCGGCGCTCTTCATCCTCTCGGCCCTGTCGTTCACCTGCGGCGTGCTGCTGTCGTCGATCAACCGCCGCTCGGCCGAGCTCGCCTCGCTGCTGCCCTGGCGATAGCGCGAGGGCGCGGCCCTGCACGTCCTCATCCTCTACGAGACTGTCTATCCCGACTTCATCGGCGGGGTGGAGACGCACAACCACGAGCTGGCGCGGGCGCTGGTGCGGCGCGGCCACGAGGTGACGCTCGCCGGCTTCTGCGGTGACCTCCCGGGCGAGCCGCCGCGCCTGCACGTGCGCTCGCTCGGCGACCTCGGCGGCCGCCTCTACAACCGCGAGGGGAAGCGGAGCACGCGCCAGGCGCTTCGCTTCGCCGCCGCCGCGGCGCGCTTCGACCTCGGGCCCTACGACGTGGTCGAGACGCCGAACATGCCGTACGTCCACCTCCTGCCGCTCGCCGCGCGTTGCCGGCGGGCGGGCAAGCCCCTGGTCGTCACCTGGTTCGAATACTGGGGCGCCTACTTCCGCGAGTACGTCGGCGCGGCGAAGGCGCCGGCCTACCGCGCGGTCGAGTGGGCGACGGCGCAGCTCGGGACGGTGGCGACGGCGACGAGCCGCCTCACCGCGGACCGGCTGGCGGCGGCACGGCGGCGGGGCGGGGTGGAGCTGGTGCCCTGCGGCATCGAGGTGACGCGGGTGCGGGCGGCGGCGGCGGACGCCGAGCCGGGGGCGCCGCCGCTGGTCTTCGCCGGACGGCTGATCGCGCACAAACGGCTGCCGCTGCTGCTCGAGGCGGTGCGGCGGCTGGCGGAGACGATGCCGGCCCCGGAGCCGCTGCTGACGATCTTCGGCGAGGGGCCGGAGCGGGGGCGGTTGGAGGGGTTGGCGCGGGAGCTGGGGGTGGAGGGGAGGGTGCGGTTCAGGGGGCACGTGGAGCGGAGTGAGGAGGTGTGGAGGGCGATGGGAGGGGCGCGGATCGCGGTGCAGCCGTCCGCTCGGGAAGGTTTCGGTTTGTTTCCGCTGGAGGCGATGGCGGCGGGGTTGCCGGTGGTGTACTGCGAATCGGCGGAGAGCGCGGTGCCTGAGCTGGTGCGGGACGGGGTCGAGGGCATCTGTTGCGCGCCCACCGCAGAGGCCCTCTCCAGCGTGCTGGCGCGACTTCTTGGAGATGACGCCGAACGTCGCCGGCTAGCAGCCGCGGCTATGGCCCGTGCCGAGTCTTACGACTGGGGCGAGATCGCGGGGCGCTTCGAAGAGATCTTCGGGTCGCTGGTTAGGCGCGCTTGATCGGCCGTTCCGGTGTGGGGTCCCGCAGGTCTCCTCCGCGCCGGGCGCTCCTTGATGTCCGCGCTTCGCGTGCCTGTTCAGACCGCTCTTGCCGGCAAACACGTTCTTGCTTCGTCGCCTCGCACGGTGGCCTGCCACGGGGGGCGGACGGAGCGCCCGGCGCTCCAGAGATCCTGCGGGCCCTAGAACCGGCGGTGGAGCCCCTGCCGAGAGGGTGCCCATGTCACCCCGAGCGTCCTCTCTTGTCATCCCGAGCGTGAGCGAGGGATCTGGGGGCGGGGTGGCGCGAAGACGCCCCATCATCGCACCGCCCCCCACCCAGATCCTTCTCTCTCGCTCAGGATGACAAGGAGGGGGCGTCTTTCTCCACTGACGTCACTTCAGAGATTCGAGTCATGGCGCCGCGTGATGTGCCGGGCCAGAGGCCTGCGAAGCGGCGCGTTCCGGTGAGGGGGCCACTGCCGCACGCGAACGAAGCCGACCCGACTCGTCCGCCACTTCGTCTTCCAACCAGGAACCCGCGAAGCGGGCGCGCCTCTTCGCGGGCCGGGTGGCACGGCATCTCACGCGGCACTATCCGTCCCGCGCGGCACCGCAATAGCGAGTAACGAGTCCCCGAACCAGGGAGTCGTGACGACACGTCCTATCCGCCGCAGGGGCTTAAGCGACGCATTACCCTCGCCCACGTTGCAGAAGTTGGAGATGGTCGTCAGCTTCTCCACCTTGAAGCCGGCTTCTTCGAGGGCGGTGCGGAGGGAGTGGGGGGAGAACATATGGATGTGGGTGGGGTCGAGGTGCCAGCTCCAGTTGCGGCCGAGGAGGGGGCGGGCGAGGCTTTGGGCGTTGAGGGTGATGACTACGAATTTGCCGCCGGGGGCGAGGACGCGGTGGCATTCGGCGAGGGCGCCGGGGACGTCGCGAAGGTGCTCGATGACGTCGAGCATCGTCACCGCCGCGAAGCGGCCGTCCGCGAAGGGTAACGGGTCCTCGGCGCTCCCCGCCGCCACCTCCGCGCCCGTCCGCCGCCGCGCCTCCTCGACGGCGTGCGGCGCCACCTCGAGCCCGGCCGGCTCGTACCCCCCCCGCTCGAGCGCCGCGAGGAAGAACCCGTAGCCCGCGCCGACATCCAGCACCGCCCCTCCCCCCACCCCGTGCGCGCGCAGCAGCCGGATCAGCCACTCCAGATACCGCACCTTCCCCGGGTGCAGCTCGAAGTACTCCCGCTCGAAGTAGCCGGCCTCGCCGTGCACGCGCGGATGGTAGCGCGCGGCGCCCGCGGGGCTGTGCTAGACAATGCGCTCCATGCTCTGGACCGACGCCCTGGGGGCGCTGGCGACCCTCGTCGCCCTCGGGCTGCTCGGCCTGGCCGGCGCGCTCCTCGCCCTCCGCCTGCTGCGCGAGCGCGCCGCCTCCGACCCCCTCCTCCTGGCGCTCGCGACCCTCGTCGGCGGCGCCGCCGTGGCGGTCGGGCTCGCCCTCCTCCTCGGCGCCATCGGCCTGCTGCGCATCGCCCTCGCGCTGCCGCTGCTGGCCGCGGTCGTCGTCCTCCTCGCCCGCTTCCCGCGTGCCGTGGCGCGCGCCGACTTCGCGCCGTTCGCCCACCTCGCCCGCCGCGCCGGCGCGCGGCTCTCCGACTACCCGGCGCTCGCGCTCATCACCCTGCACGCCGCCGGGAGCGAAGCGCTGCGCGGCCTGCTCCGCCCGCCGCTCTCCTGGGACAGCCTGATGTACCACCTGCTGCTGGCCGCCAGCTGGCTGCAGCGCGGCGACCTCGGGCCGGTGCTCGGGCCGGTGCCGATCAACTACTACGGCTATGCGCCCGGCAACGGCGCGCTCGGGCTCTGGTGGTGGATGGCGCCGTCGCACAGCGAGCTGTACGTCAACCTCGCGGCGTTCCCGGCGTGGCTCCTCCTCGGGCTCGCCGCCGGCGCGGTGGCGCGGCAGCTCGGCGCGGCCCGCCACTGGCCGCTCGCCGTCTTTCTGACGCTCAACGTGCCGGCGGTGGTGCGCTTCGCCGCGACGCAGTACGTGGACATCCCGACCGCCGCGTGCCTCGCGGCGGCCTGCGCCTGCGGGCTCGCCTGGCTGCGCGCGCCGCGCTGGGCGGAGGCGCTCCTCGCCGGCGCCGCGCTGGGGCTCGCCGCCGGCACCAAGGTGCTCGGGGTCTTCTATGGCGCCGCCCTCGCGGTCACGCTGCTCGCCGCGGCGCGCGGGGAGTGGCGGCGCCGCCTGCCGCAGGCCGCCGCCGCCCTGGTCCTCGCCCTGGCGCTCGGCGGCTTCTTCTACGCCCGCAACCTGGCGCTGGGCGCCGATCCGCTCGCCGCGGTCTGCGAGGGCACGGCGCGCGGCGAGCCGCCGGAGCGGGTCGGCTCGCTGCCGCGCGCCGGCTCGATCGTCACCATGCCGCGGGAGATGCTCGCCGAAGGGCAGCTCCTCGACGCGCTCCTCGGGATCACCCTGCCGTCGTCGCTCGAGCTGGGCGTGGGGCCGCAGGCGTTCGTCCTCCTGGCCGCCCTCTTGGCGCTGCCCTGGGGGCTGGCGCGGGCGCGCCGCCGCGAAGGGACAGTCGTCCTCGTCCAGGTCCTCCTCCATCTCCTCTTCTGGACCACCGTCGCCTACGCCGGGAACCGCCACGTCTTCGCCAACCCGCGCTACCTGCTGGCGACGGTGGCGCTCCTCTTCGCCGCCGGCGTGGCGATCGCCGAAGCGCGCGGCGTCCCCGACCGCGCCCTGCGCCTGCTCGCCGTGGCGCTCCTCGTCCAGGACCTGCTGATGCTCCAGGCGGCGATGCCGCGTGGCGCCCGGCTGGTAATCGGCGCCGCCGACCTCGCCGCGCTCGCGCTCCTTCTCGCGCCGCGCCTGCGCGCCGCGGCCCGGCGGCGCCTGCCCGCCCTCGCCGCGGCGGCGCTCCTCGCCGTCGTCGTCCTCGCCCCGGCCTGGGCGAGCTACCGCGTCGCCTACCGCGGCCGCGCGCTCACCCGCGAGTCGAGCGTCCACGCCACGCCGGCGCGCCACTGGGCCCCGGCCTGGCGCTGGCTGGAGCGACACCGTGCGGAGGGGACGGTGGCAGTCGTCGGGCACCCGACGTACTTCATCTACCCGGCGATGGGACCGCGCTTCGAGCGGCGCGCGGTCTACGTCAACGTCAACCGCGCCGACCACCCGGGCGCCGCGCAGTACCCGGCGTGCAACCCGCGCGTCGACCTCGACCCCGACGCCTGGCTCGCCAACCTGCGGCACGCCGGCGTGCGCTGGCTGCACGTCTACGGCTATCCCGACCGGCCCTGGCCGGTCGAGTGGACCTGGGCCGAGGCGCGGCCGCGCCGCTTCCGCCGCGTCTTCGCCGACGCGCGCAACCGTCTCTACGAGGTCCTGCCGGAGGCCGACGTACAATAGCGGCGCGCTCCAGCGCCAACCGTAAGGCCGTCCCGCTTGGCTGACCCCGCCGTCACCCGACCGTCCGAGCTGCGCGACCTCCGCGCTCCGGCGGCCGCGCCGCTGGTCTCCGTCGTCATGCCCTGCCTGAACGAGGCCGAAGGGGTCGGCACCTGCGTCGAGAAGGCGCTCGCCGCCCTCGCCGCGCTCGGCGTCGAGGGGGAGGTGGTGGTGGTGGACAACGGCTCGACGGACGGCTCGCCCGAGGTCGCCGCCGCCGCCGGCGCGCGCGTCGTCCACGAGCGGCGCCGCGGCTACGGCGCGGCCTACCTGCGCGGCTTCGCGGAGGCGCGCGGTCAGTACCTGGTCATGGGGGACGCCGACAACACCTACGACTTCGCCGACATCGGCCGCTTCCTCCAGCCGCTGCTGGCCGGCCGCTGCGACTTCGTCATGGGGAGCCGCTTCAAGGGGACGATCCTCCCCGGCGCCATGTCCTGGTCGCACCGTTGGATCGGCAATCCGATCCTCTCTGGCATGCTGCGGCTGCTGTTCAAGACCCGGGTCTCCGACTCCCACTGCGGCATGCGCGGCCTGACCCGCGCCGCCGCCGAGCGCATGCACCTGCGCACGACCGGGATGGAGTTCGCCTCCGAGATGGTGGTCAACGCCCTGCGCGAGGAGCTGCGCATCGAGGAGGTGCCGATCACCTACCACCCGCGCGAAGGGGAGTCGAAGCTCTCCGGCCTGCGCGACGCCTGGCGGCACGTGCGCTTCATGCTCCTCTTCTCGCCGTCCTACCTCTTCCAGCTCCCCGGCCTCTTGCTGATGGCGGTCGGCGGGGCGCTGATGCTCGCCCTGGCCGGCGGGCCGCGCGAGCTCTTCGGCCACCGCTGGGACTACCATCCGCTGCTCTTCGGCGCCGCGGCGCTGATCCTCGGCTACAACCTGGTGCTCTTCGATCTCTTCGCCAAGACCTTCTCGATGACCGCCGGCTTCGCCCGCCGCGAGCAGTGGCTGCGGCGCTGGCTGCCGCGCTTCAGCCTCGAGCGCGGCCTCCTGGCCGGGGCGCTGCTCTTCCTCGCCGGCCTGGGGCTGGAGATCAAGATCGTCGCCGACTGGGTGTCGACGGGCTATGGCGACCTCATGGCGGTGCGCGGCGTGGTGATCGGGATGGCGGCGCTGGTGCTCGGCGCGCAGACCGTCTTCGCCGCCTTCCTGCTCAACCTGATGCTCGTGCCGCGCCGGTAGTGGAGGCCGCGCCGCGCGCCCGCCGCCGGCTCTGGCCCTGGCTCGCCGCGGCCGCGCTGCTCGCCTGGCTCGTCTGGCGGCTGCCGCTCGACGAGGTGCGGCGCGCCCTCGCCGCCGGCCCCTGGCCGGCGCTGGCGCTCTACACCCTGCCGCTCGCCGCGCTGACGCTCCTCGCCGACGCCTGGGCGACGCGCGCCGGGCTGGCGGCGGCCGGCGTCCGGCTGCCGGCGGGCGAGCTGCTCCTGGTGCGTGGCGCGAGCTACCTCCTCGGCTTGGTGAGCTACACGGCGGGGCAGGGCGGGATCGGGGTGTACCTCCACCGGCGGGGGCTCGCCGCGCCGCGCGCCGCGGGCTGCGTGCTCTTCCTCCTCGGCTGCAACTTGACGGCCCTGGTCGCCGCGGCGGCGGTGGGCCGGGCGGCCGGCGGGCCGGGGCCGGCGGGCTTGCGGGGGGTCGACGCCGCGCTCCTCGCCGCCGGCGGCGCGCTCCTCGTCTACTACGGGATCGTCGCCGCGCGGCCCCGCCCCCTGGCGGAGCGGCCCGGCCTCGCGCCACTCTTCGGCGCCGGCCTGCGCGGTCACCTGCTAACGACCGCGGCGCGCCTGCCGCACGTCGCGGCGCTCGCGCTCGGCCAGTGGGGGGCGCTCTGGATCTGGGGTGTCCGCATGCCGCTGGCGCAGGGGCTCGCGCTGCTCCCGCTGGTGCTCTTCGTCGCCGCCCTGCCGATCACCCCCGCCGGGCTGGGGACGGTGCAGGCGGCGCAGATCGTCCTGCTCTCCTCCTTCGCGCCCGGCGCCACGGCCGCCGCGCGCGAGGCGGCGGTCCTCGCCTTCGGGCTCGCCTTCGCCGGCCTCGGCCTCGCCTTCCAGGCGGCGACCGGCGCGCTCTGCCTGGCGCTGCTGGGGCGGCGGCGGCGCGCGACGGACGCGGCGAGCACGGTATGAAGGTCCTCCTCCTCTACGACGTCGTCTACCCCGAGCACGTCGGCGGCGTCGAGCACCGCAACTTCGAGCTCGGCCGGGCGCTCGCGGCGCGCGGCCACGCGGTGACGCTGGGCGGCCTCTGCGCCGCGCGCGGCGAAGCCGCCCCCGGCGTGCGCTACCTGCCGCTCGGGCCCGACCTGCCGCTCTACACGCCGGCGGGGCGGCGCAGCACGCGCCGTGCGATCTCCTACGCGGCGCGCGTGGCGCGGCTCGACCTCGATCCCTACGACCTCGTCGAGACCGCCAACATCCCCTACCTCCACCTCTTCCCGCTCGCCCGGCGCTGCCGGCGGGCGGGGCGGCCGCTGATCGTCAACTGGCACGCCCACTGGGGCCCCTACTGGCGCGAGTACCTGGGCGGCTGGCGGTGGCCGGTCTATCGCGCGATCGAGCGGCGGGCGGCGCGCTGCGGGACTGCCGTGGCGGCGGTCAGCCGGCTCACCGCCGAGCGCGTCGCCGCCGACCGCGGGAGCGCCGACGTGCGGGTGCTGCCGAACGGCGTCCCGGGCGCGGCGGTCCGCCGCGCCGCCGCGGCCGCGACCGGGCCGGAGCCGCCCCTCCTCTTCGCCGGCCGGCTGACGCGCGAGCGGCGGCTGGACCTCCTCCTCGCCGCTGTCGCCCGCCTCGCGGAGGCGCGCCCCGGCCTGCTCCTGACTCTCGCCGGCGACGGCCCCGGGCGCGGCGAGCTTGAGCGGCGCGCCGCAGCGCTCGGCCTCGGCGGCGCCGTGCGCTTCACCGGCAAGCTGCCGAGCGGCGAGCTGTGGCGCGCGATGGGCGGCGCGCGCGTCGCTGTCCAGCCCTCCTCGCAGGACAGCTTCGGCATGTTCCCGCTGGAGGCGATGGCGGCGGGGCTGCCGGTCGTCTACTGCCGCGCCCCCGGCAGCGCGGTCTCCGAGCTGGTGCGCGACGGGGTGGAGGGGAGCGCCGTCGAGCCGGAGGCCGAGGCCCTCGCCGCGGCGCTCTCCCGGCTGCTCGACGACGAGCCGGCGCGCGCGCGTCTCGCCGCGGCTGCCCGGGCGCGCGCCGCGGAGTACGACTGGGAGGTCCTCGCCGCGCGCGTCGAGGCCTTCTACGCCGAGGTGCTGGGCGGGGCGCGCGGAGGCGGCTGCTAGACTGCCGCGACCCCACGGGAGCGCGCCGATGGACGAGCCGGAGAGCTACCTCTTCAGGGTGTTCCGCGCCAGCGAGCGGCTGAACCGGGAGGAGATCCTCGGCCTGCTCGAGCGGCGCCCGGGCGGCGCGCTCCTCGACTGCGGCTGCGGCGACGGCGCCTTCACCGCCGAGCTGGCGGCGCGCTCCGAGGCGCGGCCGCACGGCATCGAGGCGGTGCCGGCGCGGGCGCGCGTCGCGGCCGCGCGCGGCGTGCGCGTCGCGGTCGCCGACCTCAACGCCCCCTTCCCCTTCGCCGCCGCCAGCTTCCACGTCGTCCACGCCAACCAGGTGATCGAGCACCTGCGCTCGACCGACCACTTCCTGCGCGAGGTGCGCCGGGTGCTGCGGCCGGACGGCGTGGCGCTGCTCTCGACCAACAACCTGGCGAGCTGGCACAACGTGGTCTCGCTCGCCCTCGGCTTCCAGCCGCCGCCCGCGCACGTCTCCTCGGAGGTGCTGGTCGGAAACCCCTTCGACCCGCTCCACGGGCAGCTGATCGACCACCCCGAGGACAGCCACCTGCGGCTTTTCAGCGGCCGCGCCCTGGCCGAGCTCTGCCGCCACCACGGGCTGCGCGTCGAGACGCTCAAGACCGTCGCCTACTACCCGCTCCCGCCGCGGCTCGCCCGCTGGGCGACCCGCCTCGACCGCCGGCACGGCGCCTTCCTGGTCGCCCGGCTGGCCGCCGCCTGAGGAGCCGCGCCTGTGCTCGACCTGCTGGGCGCCGCGCTCACCCTGCTGACGCTCGGCCTGCTGGGGCTGGTCGGCTACATCCTGGCGCTCCGCCTGCTCGGCCCGCGCGCCGCCGTCGAGCCGCTGCCGCTGGCGGTGGCGACGCTCACCGCCGCCACGGGCCAGGCGCTCGCCGTCGCCTTCCTGCTCGGCGCCCTCGGCGCGCTGCGCATCGAGCTGGCGCTGGCGGTCGAGGCGCTGGCCGCCGCGGCGCTTCTCGCCTGGCCGCGCCGCCTCGGGGCCGGCGAGCTGCGCGCCCCCGCCGCCGCGCTCGCCGCCGCCGTCTGGCGCCAGCTCCGCGCCCACCCCGCGCTGTCGCTGGCGCTCTTCCACGGCGTCGCCAGCGAAGCGCTGCGCGGCCTGCTGCGGCCGCCGCTGTCGTGGGACGCGCTGCAGTACCACCTGCTGCTGGCGGCGACCTGGCTCCAAGACGGCGACCTCCGCCCGGTCTTCGGCGCCTTCCCGGTCAACTACTACGGCTACGCGCCGGCCAACGGCTCGCTCTGGCTCTGGTGGTGGATGGCGCCCTCGCACAGCGAGCTGTACGTCAACCTCGCTTTCCTGCCGCAGTGGGCGCTGCTCGGGCTGGCGGTGGGCGGCGTGGCGCGGCGGCTGGGCGCCGAGCGGCACTGGCCGCTCGCCGCCTTCGCCACGCTCTCGATCCCGGCGGTGCTGCGCTTCGCGGCGACGCCCTACGTCGACATCCTGACCGCCGCGGGGCTCCTCGCCGCCGCCTACTTCGGGCTGCGCTGGCTGCGCGAGCCGGCCTGGGGCGAGGCGCTCCTCGCCGCCGCCGGCCTGGGGATCGCCGCCGGCACCAAGGTGCTCGGCGTGCTCTACGCGCTGGCGCTCGGCGCGGCCGTCGTCGCCTTCGCGCGCGGCGCCTGGCGCCGGCGCCTGCCGCAGCTCGGCGCCGCGCTGCTCGTCGCCGCGGCCGTCGGCGGCGGCTTCTACCTGCGCAACGTCGCACTGGGGGTCGATCCGCTGGCCCTGGAGTGCGAGGCGACCGGCCGCGTCGAGCCGCGCGCGGAAACGCACCGCCTGCCGCGGAGCAGCTCGGTCGCCGACCTGCCGCGGCCGATGTGGCTGGAAGGGGAGGCGCTGCGCTCGCTCTTCGGCACCACGCAGCCGGCGTCGCTGGAGATGGGAGCGGGGCCCGCGGTCCTGCTGCTCCTGCCGGCGGCGCTGGTGCTGCCGCTCGCCGCCGCGGCCGGCCGCCGGCGCGAAGCCTGGGTGGTGTGGAGCCAGATCGCGCTCGAGGGCGCTTTCTGGGCGCTGGTCCCCTACGCCGCGCTGGGGCACGTCTACGCCAACACCCGCTACTTGCTGCCCGCCTTTGGGCTCGCCTTCGCGGCAGCGGTGGCGCTGGCCGAGATCCGCGGCGCCCACGAACGGTTGCTGCGGGGGCTCGCCCTCGCCGTCGTCCTCCAGGGGCTCCTCATGCTCCACGCCGAGCTGCCCCAGGCGGTGCGGGCGGCGGCCGGGCTCGCCGACCTGGCGGTCGCCGGCCTCGCGCTCTCGCCGGCGGCGCGCGCCGCCGTGCGGGCGCGCTGGCGTCTTCTCGCCGCGGCGGCGCTGGCGCTCGCCGTCCTCGGCGCGCCCCTCCTCGCCCACTTCCGCATCCTCGACCGCGGCCGGGCCCTGCGGGAGGAGTTCACCGTCCACCTCACCCCCGCGCCGCTCTACGCCGGCGCCTGGGAGTGGCTCGACGCCCACGGCGGCGACGGCACGGTGGCGGTCGCCAGCTCGGCCACCCACGGCTTCCGTTACCCGGCGATGGGGCCGCGGCTGGAGCGGCGGGCGATCTACGTCAACGTCGACGCCGCCGACCGCCGCGCGGCGGCGGAGTATCCGGGCTGCAACCCGCGCCTGAACCCCGACCCCGAGGCCTGGCTCGCCAACCTCCGCCGGGCCGGCGTGCGCTGGCTGCACATCGTCGGCAACCCGCGCACCGACTGGCCGATCGAGGCGAAGTGGGTGGTCGAGCGCCCGGAGCGCTTCGCGCCGCGCCACCTGGAGGACCTCAGCGTCGTCTTCGAGGTCCTGCCGGAGGGAGCGGCTGACCGGGGGGCGCGACCGCGTTCCGGAGGCGCTCCGCCAGGCGCCGGGCGGCCGCGTTCGCCGGATCGAGCGCCAGGGCCCGGCGATTGAGGCCGCGGGCGCGGTCGAGGTCGCCCTCGCGCTCGGCCAGGAGCGCCAGGTTGTGGAGCGCCGGCAGGCTCGCCGGGTCGAGCGCCAGCGCCCGCTCGAGGGCGCGCCGGGCGCGGGCGGCGTCCCCGAGCGCGAGGTAGGCCCCTCCCAGGTTGCTCCAGGCTTCCGGCGAGCGCGGCTCGAGCGCCGCGGCGCGACGGAAGTGCGCGAGCGCCGCGTCGAGATCGCCGGCGCGCGCGGCTCGGTTGCCCAGCGTCAGGTGGGGCAGGAAGGCCGACGGGTCGAGGCGCAGGGCCGCGCGGTCGTGCGCGGCCGCCGCCTCAGGGCGCCCCTGCTCTTCGGCGATCCGCGCCAGGTTGTAGTGCACGAGGTCCATGCGCGGCCGGAAACCGGCGAAGTGCGGCGCCGCGAGCGCGGCGAGGCAGACGCCAGCGAGGAGGAGGGCCCGGCGCCGGGCGCCGGCGCGGTAGAGCTCGGGGATCGCGGCGAGCGGCAGCGCGGCAAGGAGGAGAAGCGCCGGCACGACCGGCAGGCGGTAGCGGGAGAAGAGGAAGAAGACGACCGTCGAGAGCGTCCAGCCGGCGATCCAGAGAAGGGTGGGGGCGAGGGCCGGGGCCGGCGCGCCGGCGCGGCGGCGGGCGATCCAGAGCGCGAGCCCGAGGAGCGCCAGGAGCGACACGCCCCCGAATTCGACGGCCGCCAGCCGCAGCGGCAGTGAGAGGCGGCGCAGGTGGTAGTAATCGACCGCGTCCGGCCACTCGTACCAGCTCCAGAACATCGCCAGCTTGCGGAGCTGCAGGCGCAGGGCGTCGGCCGGCCGCTCCGCCGCCCAGGCGAGGGCCCGCCGCGCCCAGAAGGCGGAGACCTCGGCCGGGCCGAGCCGCCGGCCGGCCGCGCGCTCGGCGAGGGCGACCGGCGCCTGCCGCTCGAGCGCCGGGACCTGCCGGCCGGGGACCAGCGGCCGGTAGGTGCCGTCGGCGTCGGGGTTGTTGCCGATCCAGAGGTTCACGCCCCCCTGGAAGGTCGTGGGCAGCGGGCTGCCGCCGACCGCCAGGTTGCGCCAGGCGACCGGCGCGAGCGCGAGGGCGAGGCCGAGGAGGAAGACGCCGGCGCGGCGCGCGAAGGCGGGAAGGCCGCGCCCGCGCTCCCAGGCGAGCGGCAGGAGGAACGGCGCGGCGAGGAGCGCGTTCTCGCGCAGCAGCGCCAACACACCGAGGAGGGCGCCGGCGGCGAGCCAGAGCGCGGCGCGCCCGCTGGCGCGCGCCGCGGCGAGAGCCCAGAGCAGGAAGCAGACGGCGGTGACCGCCAGCGACTCCTTGGCGACCTGCACGTCGTAGAAGACGAACGGTCCGTAGAGCGCGGCGAGAGCGGCGGCGGCGAGCCCCGCCCGCTCGCCCGCCATCGCCCGGCCGGCGCGGTAGAGCGCCCAGCAGCCGGCGACGGCGGCGAGGATCTGCAGCAGGTAGACGGCGTCGAGGCTCCGCCCCGAAACGGCGTAGAGCGCCCCCAGCAAGTAGGGATAGAGCGGCGCCTGGAAGAACGTCTCCTCCCCCAGCCAGGCGCCGGCGGCGAGCCGCTGAGCCCAGGCGTCGTACTCCTGCGCATCGACCGCCAGGGAGGCCACGAACGGCGCCTCGCGCACCACCCACCAGTGCGCGACCCGCACCAGCAACGCGAGCGCGAGGACCGCCAGGAGCGCCCACCGCCGCCGTCCCCCGTTGCGCGCCATGCGGGGGATCATCTCGCAGGGCGCCGGAGCGCTATCCCCGCCGCCGCCGCCGCAGCCAGTGGGCGACGAAGGGAAGGGCGGCGAGGCCGAGGAGGACGGCGAACCAGAGGGTGGCGGCGCGGATGATCAGGGTCGCCGAAGCGGCGGCGGCGGTGGAGAGGCCCTGGGAGTCGAGCAGCGCGGTGAGCATCCCCTCGACCGCGACGAGCCCTCCCGGCAGTACCGAGAGTCCGCCGAGGCAGGTGCTGGCGGTGTAGTTGAAGAGCGCGAGCAGCGCCCCGGCGCTCGGGTCGTACTCGCGGATCACCAGCCAGAACCCCATCCCCTCGGCGCCCCAGGCGACCATCGCCAGGACCAGCCCCAGCTCCAGGCGCCCCGGCGAGATGAGGTCGCGCACCCCGTCGTAGAGCTCGGCGAGGACGTGGATGCGCCGGCCGACGAGCGGCAGGCGCCCGAGCAGCGCGAAGACGCGCACCGCGCCGCGCCGCCAGGTGAGCAGCAGGATCAGCGCCGCCGCCGACGCGAGACCCGCGGCCGCGATCCAGGGCCCGCCGGGGAGCGCCAGGGCCCCGGGCGTGAGCAGGAGAAGCGCCCCCGCGAGGTCGGTCACCCGCTCGGCGAGCACCGCCGGCACCACGCGCCGCGCCGGCCCACCCCCCAGCTCGCGGATGATCCAGGCCTTCCCCAGCTCACCCGCCTTGCCGGGGGTGATCCCGAGCAGGAACCCGACCAGGAAGACCGCCAGGCTCCGCGGGCGCGGCAGGCGGACGCCGAGCCGCGCGAGGTAGATCTCCCAACGCAGCCAGCGGAGCGTGTAGTTGATCAGCGAGAGGCCGAGGACGGGGAGGAGGAGCCAGAGATCGAAGCGGTGAAGCTCGGCGGCCAGCTTCTCGGCGTCGGCCACCAGCACCAGGCCGACCAGGGCGAGCAGCGCCAGCAGCAGCGGCACGCCCAGCCGCCGCCCCAACCGCTCGAGCCCGGGCGCGGGGGGCTCGACCGCGGCGGCCGCGGGCGGCGGGGACTCTTCGCTCAGGCCGCCTTCTCTTCCGCGACCGCCTCCGGGTACTGCTCGAAGAGGCGCATCCACTTGCTCGTCCGCGTGTACTGCTCGATGCGCCGCTTGCCGACGGTCGGGTACCAGGCGAAGTCGTGGTAGAAGTACGAGCCGAACACGAACAGGTAGACGAGCGGCGTCCGGAAGAGCAGCTTCTGGAGCCCGTGCAGCGGCCCGAACCAGACCAGGTGGCCGAAGCGCGACACCGCGTTGTTCCCCACCGAGAAGCGGAAGTTCCAGCGCGAGACGTCCTCGCCGACGACCTCGATGTCGCGCGGGTCGCCGCAGCCCAGCCCGGCGTCGTGCGCCAGCCGGATATAAGGGATCGACAGCGGGTCGAAGCCCATCATCTTGGCGGAGACGGCGTCGATCGCCACCTGATCGCCGGAGGCGAGCAGCACGTCCTTCTCGACCGGGATCATGGTCCGCGGCCCCGGGCCGTTGCCGCAGGTCGTGCCGTCCATCACCGCGAAGATGCCGCTGTGGATCTCCTTCTGGATGGTCAGCAGGTCGACCAGGGTCTCGTGGATCCAGGAGTGGGTGTAGTGGCGGCGGGTGTTGAGCAGGCCGCCGAAGGCGTTCTTCATCGCGCCGGTGGTCGTCGTGTAGATGTGGCACTTGACGGTCGGCAGGTGGACCACGTTCTTGCCCAGGAAGAACTCCGGGATGGTGATCCCCTCCGGGTAGATGCGCGGCAGTGCCAGCATCTTCCCCTTGGGCTCGTAGCGCACCCACTTCAGGTCGTCGGGGAAGCAGTTGTAGCGCACCGGCACGCCGTACTCGTCGAGCACCGGCAGGTAGCGGTTCAAGCGCTCGCCCTTCTTGGGGTCGGTGACGACGGTGTTGTTCTGCACGCAGACCAGGTCGTCGTAGCCGTCGGCGCGCAGCTTCTGGATCGTGCCTTCGAGCTGCCAGGGCGTGGTGTTGGCGCCCGGGAAGGGGAAGTGCCAGGAGATGTTGTCCTTGAGGATCGTCGTGGCACCCGGCGCCAGGTGGCGGCGGGCCTCGGCGAGCTCCATCGTCCGCCCGACGTCCTCGAGGACGGTCTCCGGGCGGGTCTTCAGAACGGCGACACGGGCTTTCGGCATTCGGATTCTCCGCAGGGTGCGTGGAGTGTCACCACTAGGCACGGCAATCACCGCATTATAGCCACCGAGTAGGTCGTGTAGAATTGGCTGCAACTCTTCTCAGCGCGGAGCGCCGGCGGATGATTCGGATCGAGCGGCCTCTCGGACCACAGCTCTTCTTCGGCACGGGTGGGCGAGCGGAAGCTGCCCGGAAGAAGCTCGAGCTGCTGGTTGCCGAAGGGAGGGTACCGCGTGCTGACGACTTTGATGTTCGCGTCGTTGCTCATCCAACCGTGAGATCCGCCCTCGAGGAGCTGTTCCACGGCAAGTGCGCCTACTGTGAGTCGGTTCTGCCGGCCACGGAAACCGCGGATATCGATTGGTTCCGCCCGAAGGCCTCCGCCACCGACCTTGACGGCAAGACCAGCATCGGCTATTGGTGGCTCGCCTACGAGTGGACCAACCTCTACTACTGCTGCCAGCTCTGTAACCGCAAGTACAAGCGGAACCGATTCCCGGTTCGGCATGCACGCGCTACCAGTCCTGGCGCTGATCTGGCCGCCGAAGGCGCCTATCTGATCGATCCCTGCATCGAGGACCCCGCCGAGCACTTGTCCTTCGGCTTGGCCGGTGGGGTGGAGGGGAAGACTGATCGTGGGGTGGTTTCGATCGAGATTCTGGGGCTCAGCCGCTCGGACCTGGTAGCCCAGCGCAAAGCGGCCATCGAGGCGCTGCGGCTTGAGCTTGCTCTCGCGTTCGCCACAGGCGATGCGGCGCGGATCAAAGAGATCACCGACAAGACTGCGGATCCCGCCTACCCGTTTGCGGCTGCCCGTCGGCAGTCCGTGCACTCTCTAATCGAGGCCGAAGCGAAGGCTCGCCCCTCGAGGACGCGCGCGGAGAAGAAAGCGGTGCGAGCGTCCCTGTCTGAGCTTGCCAACGAGGCCCTGAGCCGGCCGGCTCCTAGCGCAAAGGTCAAAAGGGCCGCCCGGCGCCTGCAGCGGGAGGTCAAGGCGTACTCGGTCGAGGATAGGGGACAAGCCGAGCACTATCAGCTCGGCGGCGGCAACCGGTGGATCGAGCGGGTGGTCATCGACGACTTCAAGGGCATCGAGCACCTGGAACTCGAGTTCCCTCGCGAAGCAACCGAGACCGAGCCTTGGCTCGTCCTCCTGGGCGAGAACAGCACCGGCAAGAGCAGCGTGCTTCAGGCCGTCGCTCTCACCCTGGCCGGCGAACGCGTTGCCAACGCCCTTGACCTCGATCCCCTAGAGTTCATCCGGTTCGGGCAGCCGAAGGCAACAGTCGCAATTACGCTCTCGGGTGATCCTGAGCCCGAGACGATTCGGCTGAGTCTCTCCCGGCGGTCCAAGCGTTTCCGTGTCGTGCCACAAAAACCAAAGATGTTGCTGGCCGCCTATGGGGCCACTCGCCTGCCGCCGCGACGCGACGCGGCTTCCAGAGAATCGCACTCCGAAGTCATTCGCGTCGAGAACCTGTTCGATCCCTATTGGCCCTTGGGAGATCCGACCGAGTGGCTTCTGGCGCGCACCGAGCTGCAATGGACCTCCGTCGCCGAGGCCATCGAGCGGATGCTGGGAGACCCGGACGACCGGTTGATCCCGAACCCCACGAAGGGACAGATCGAGGTCTCACAGTCCGGAATGCCGGTGCCGCTCGCAAGTCTCAGTGACGGGTACAAAGCTGCGATCACGCTTGCAGTCGACGTCATGCGATTTTTCACCCAGCGGACGGAGAACATCGCAGACGCGGTCGGAATCGTGGTCCTCGACGAGATCGGGCCGCACCTGCATCCGCGGTGGAAGATGAAGGTCGTGGAGCAGCTTCGGGCCGCTTTCCCGCAAGTCCGCTTCCTGGCTACGACGCACGACCCACTCTGCCTGCGGGGACTGCGCGCTGGCGAGGTCGTGGTCATGGAGCGCGACGAAAGCGACAAGATCGTGGCGATCACCGACCTGCCTTCGATCGAAGGGCTCCGGGTCGATCAGATCCTTACCTCCGATCATTTTGGGCTGCACAGCGCCGCCGATCCTCAGCTCGACGCCTTTGCGCGAGAGTACTCGACATTACTCTCAAAGCAGGACAAGTCGCCCGCGGACAGGTCTCGGTTGGAAGAACTCAGGACCGAGATCGAACGTCTGCAAGTCCTGGGCTCCACCCCCTTCGAGCAGCTGCGTTACGCGGCGATCGAGGCCTTCCTGGCGAGCCGCAGCGAGCAGAGGGCACTCTTGGCCAAGACCCACCTGCCGTCTCGAGCAGTCGAAAAGCTCGCCGAACTCTGGCAGGCGGATGAGCAGGCCCTGCCTCGCACGCCATGATCCTCGTCACCAGGCCAACGCCGCCGCAGCCCCATCCGTTCAAGACCTACAAGGACAAACACGTCGTCGCCGAGCTGAACCGGTTGTTCAAGTCGAAGTGCGCCTACTGCGAGAGCCGAATCACGGCGGTCGGCCCGACCGACGTGGAGCACTATCGCCCCAAGGGAGAAGTTCTGGAGGACGACGGCACGAAGCGGAAAGGGTACGGCTGGCTCAAGCTGGAATGGACGAACCTGCTGCCGTCGTGCATCGACTGTAACCGCGAGCGCCGACAGGAGCTGGTTGCGCCGGGCGGCTCCACGACGCCGGGAAAGGGCGGCAAAGCCTGCAAGTTCCCGCTCCGAGACCCCTCGAAGCGAGCCAAGAAACGTGGAGAGGAGACGGGGGAGGCACCCTTGTTGCTCGACCCCTGCAATCAGGGCGTCGATCCCGCCGCTCACTTGCGCTTCACTGCCAACGGATCGGTTCAAGCTCTCCTCGAAGGCGGAGCAGTGAGCGATCGCGGTAAAGCCACGATCGCGGTCACCGGGCTTCATCGCTCCGGTCTAGTCGAGTGGCGACGAAAGCGGCTCGACGAGCTGGAGCTACAGATGGAGCAGGTGTGCGAGTTCACCTGGCGGGTCGCCACCGAGCCAAAGGGTCAGTTCCATGCCGCCGATCAAAGGTCTGCTCTGGCGAAGCTGCACGCGATGGCGGGAGACGCTTGTGACTACGTGGGCATGGCGGCACAGGCCGTCGCGCACTTCGAGAGTGTGCTCAAGCTGCTCGAGCCGTACTTGGCGGTGGAGATCGAGCTCGACAAGAAGCCGAGCGACGCCGTGCTCTTGAAGAAGGAGAAGCAGCTTTTGGACGCGCTCGGCGCGCTCGCTCACCAGGATCATCCCTGGCGGGACCTGACGCGGCGGGTGCAGCAATACGTCGTGGGGAAGTTTCCGCCGAGACCGACCTGACTTAGGTTAGCGGAAGAAGCTCTGCACCGCCTCGCACACCTGCTCGAGCTCGCGGTCGGTGAGCTCGGCGTACATCGGCAGGCAGAGCACCTCGCGCGCCGCGGCGGTCGAGACTGGCAGCTCGCCGGGGTCGGGGATCAGACCGTCGAGGGCGGGCTGGCGGTGGAGCGGCGAGGGGTAGTGGACCGAGCTGCCGACGCCGCGCACCGAGAGGTGCTGCGCCAGCTCGTCGCGGCGCGCGGTGCGGACGGTGAGCTGGTGGTAGACCGAGACCGAGCCCGGCGGGTCCTCGAGGAGCCGCAGGTCGCCCACCCCGGCGAGGCCGCCGTGGTAGCGGCAGGCCAGCTCGCGGCGGCGCGCGTTGTCGGCGTCGAGGAGCGGCAGCCGGCAGTTGAGCACCGCGGCCTGCAGGCTGTCGAGGCGGCTGTTGGTCCCCACCTCGACGTGGTGGTAGCGGCTGGTCTGACCGTGGTTGGCGAGCCGCCGCACCCGCTCGACCAGCTCGCGGTCGCGCCCGGTGACCGCGCCGCCGTCGCCGAAGCAGGCCAGGTTCTTGGTCGGGTAGAAGCTCCAGGCGGCGAGCGGCGCGAGCCCGCCGACGCGCCGGCCGTCGAGCCGCGCCCCCTGCGCCTGCGCCGCGTCCTCCAGCAGCCAGAGGCCGTGCCGCTCGCAGAGCGCCGTGGTCGCCGCGACGTCGAACGGACGGCCGTAGAGGTGGACGCCGATGACGCCGACGGTGCGCGGCGTCACCCGCGCCGCGGCGTCGCGCGGGTCGAGGTTCAGCGTCGCCGGCTCGACGTCGCAGAAAACCGGGCGGCCGCCCAGGAGGATCACCGCCTCGGCGGTGGCGAAGAAGCTGAAGGCGGGGACCAGCACCTCGTCGCCGGGCCCGAGGCCGAGCGCCCGCAGCGCCAGGACCAGCGCGTCGGTGCCGTTCGCCACCGCGGCGCAGGCCGGCACTTCGAGGAAGGCGGCGAAGCGCTCCTCGAACTCGCGCACCTCGGGGCCGAGGATGAAGGCGTTGGTGTCGAGGACGCGCCGCCAGCGCGTCTCCAGCTCCGCGGCGATGCGGGCGCGGGCGCGGGAGAGATCGAGATAAGGGACGTCCAACGGGGCGGGTCTCCGGCGAGGGGCGCATTGTATCGTGCGCGCCGATGCCCCTCCGCCGGCGGCTCGCCGTCCTCGCGCTCGCCCTGGCGCTCGCGCTGGGCGCCGTCTGGCTGCTGCGCGCGCGGGACGCGCGCGACGCCGGCGTCCTCCGCCGCGGCGACACCTTTCCGCCGGGGCGCTGGCACCTCGCGCTCGACGGCCTGACCGCGGCCGGCGGGCGCCGCGCCGCCGAAGAGGCCGCGCGCGCCATGTCGCTGCCGTACTCGGCGGGAGGCGCCCGCGCCGGCGGCCGCAGCGGCGTCGTCTTCCACGACCGCGCCCGCGCCGAGCCGGGGCTCAACCTCTACGTCTCCGGCCACGCGCCGGAAGCCATCCTCATGGACATGGAAGGGCGGCCGCTGCACCGCTGGCGCCACCCCTTCGCGCGCGCCTTCCCCGGCAAGCGCGCCGACGAGCAGAGCGGCTACTTCCGCCGCGCCAGGCTGCTGCCGGACGGGTCGCTCCTGGCGCTCTACCAGGGCGCCGGCCTGGTGCGGCTCGACCGCGGCTCGCGGCTGCTGCGCGCCTACGACGCCGGCTTCTACAACGACCTCGACGTGGACGCCGGCGGCCGCCTCTGGGGCCTCACAAAGGAGGCGCGCCTCGTCCCGGAGCTGAACCCGAAGCAGCCGGTGCTCGAGGACTTCCTCGTCGAGCTGGAGCCCGACGGCCGGCCGTTGCGCCGCGTCTCGCTCCTCCGCGCCCTCCGCCGCTCGCGCTTCGCGCCGCTCCTGAGGCCGCTGCCGCCGGCCGGCGACATCTTCCACAGCAACACCGTCGAGGTCCTGCGCGACACCGCCGGCGCGCCGCCGCCGTTCGCGCCCGGGCGCGTCCTCGTCTCGCTGCGTGAGATCGACACCGTGGCGCTCGTCGATCCGGCGCGCGGCGAGGTCGTCTGGGCACGGCGCGGTCCCTGGGATGCCCAGCACCAGCCGACCCTCCTCCCCGGCGGGCGCCTCCTCCTCTTCGACAATCGCGGCTACCGCGGCCACTCGCGGGTGCTGGAGCTGGACCTGGCGACGGGAGAGATCGTCTGGGAGTTCCACGGCGAGCCGCCGGCGCGCTTCTCCTCGCCCGAGGCGGGCTCCTGCCAGCGCCTCGCCAACGGCAACACGCTGATCACCGAGTCGGAGCGCGGGCGGGCGTTCGAGGTGACGCCGGCCGGCACGGTGGTGTGGGAGTTCCGCAGCCCCCACCGCGCCGGCCGGCACGGCGAGCTGGTGGCGACCCTCTTCGAGGTGGTGCGCCTCCCGCCCGCCGCGTTCGTTCCCTAGGCGCGAAGGCTTTCGCGCCGGGCTCCGATCAACTCGCGCCTTAGCCGCTCAGGTGGCGGAGCAGCCCGTTGAGGGCGACCTTCCACTGCGCGCGGCGCACCTCGACCAGCTCCGGCTCGGGGAGGTTGCTGCTGTCCGCCACTACGCTCGCGCCCTTCGGCTTGCCGTAGATGTAGATCACCACCGTCGCGCCGTCCCAGGGGTAGCGGAGCCAGGCGTAGTCGCTCCCCTTGGTCTTGACCTCGCGCGGCTTGGGACCCGCGAACGCGGCCTCGAGCGCGGCGACGAGCGCCGGATCGGTGCCCTTCGTCCAGGCCGCCCGCCGCCGCTTGTCGCGGAGCGCCGCGACGACCTCCGACACCGGCACGGGCACCGTCTTCGACACCGACACCTGGAACTTGCCGGTGCACGACTGGTTGACCTGGCGTAGGCCGCGCGCCCGCTCGTAGGCGACGGTGATCCCCTGGGCGTGCCAGCCGGGGACGCCGTGCACGGTGTAGAGGTGATCGGCGGCGCCGGTGTGGCCCTTCTCGGCGGCGCCGAAGGCGTCGAGGACGGCGAACCAGTGGTCGAGACCGTGGCCGGTCTTCTCGCGCGCCGACTTGTCGGTCAGCGCGCCCGACTTCGACGCCGGCGGCGCCGGAGCAGGCGCCGGCGCGGCGACCAGGGCCGGTTTCTTGGCCGGTGCGGGATCGGCGGTGGAGGTGCTGGACTTGGAACGCGCCGCGAGGACCTGGCGGCGCGCGGCGGTATAGCTCTCGCCGGTCTTGGCGGACCGGGCGCGGACGACTCGCTTGAGTTTCTTCTGATCGGTCATGTGTCTCGTCTCCCGTCACACGCGGCGCCAGCCCCCGCCTGCACGCCCGGTGACCGAAGATCGAAACACACGACCCGAGGCTTGGAGACCCCTTTGCCCCGGCCGAGGGCCTCGCGGGGGGAGGCCGAGCGGGGTTGGGCGGCAGGTCGACGCCCGATGCTGGTCGAGAATGACACCACCGAGCCGGCGGGTCAAGGCAGGATTTTCCTTTGCTCGAGCACGGTCGCGACGGTCGCGCGCAGCTCTTCGGGCATCTCCGCCGGGATTGAGGCCCAATTCGCCGACCACCACGCCGGGCGGTTGTCAAAGAGAGTCACGCCGTCAGCACCGGCCCTCTGTTCGTTCCATCTCCATTCCCTGATCACGTCGCCCTCTACTTGCCTACCTAGAGTATCAACCGAATCTCAACTCCCGACGGCCAGCGGCTCTGCCCCTCAGCGGCGGCGCCAGCCGTCCGCTGCAGGGACCGGATTATGCTGTAGTCTCTGCGTCACCACCGGCGCGGATGATCAAATCCACGAGCCTGAAATACTCCGCCGGAACGCTAATCCACCAGTTGATCTCGCGTACCGTCCCTGGCTCATCAATGTGTCGCTCTGAGTCTTCCTGATAATCGAACTGGCGTTCCTGCACATCATCCCTAATGATCCCATAAGACTTCATCTTGCCGGCCCATCTCCCTAGGCACTCATCTAGATCGAGAGGCCCCGTAGAAACGGCGTCCTTACGGGGCCAATTGGAATCGAGTTGTTCTTCACACCACTTGATTCGCAGTCCGCGCTCTCCTTTGTCGGCGCTAGCGGCGGACTTCGCTTGCTCCTCACGAACGAACCTTGCGAAGGCTTTCAACTCATCGTCGGTGAGATTTTCTGCAGCGAGAAAGATTGTATCTTCGAGATCGGCTGCAACGCGCCCCTCAGCTACGAGCTCCGCCGTTAGAAGTGCAATGATTCGTGGGCCGAGTGCTTTTGATCTCGAGAGAGCAACGCGTCGATACGCATCAAACAGAATCTCTGAACAAACCTCATCTTCTACTATCTTTGTTAGAATTTCGTCCAGTTTGTAAGGCGTGGCGCCATCACGTTGGTGCGACACCTCCTTACAGAACTGAGCAAAAAACTCTTCTGCTCGGCGTCGTGACCATCGGTCGATGACATGGGTTCGGAAGATGGATCCAAACCTGTCCAAGAGCTTGCCGGCGGCATGGCCAACTAAGACTGACGATACTGGATCCATTCAAGCTCCTTCTGTCTAACAGCTCTGCGGACGACCCAAGACTTCAGGGCCGGGGCAAGAGCCCCGTTAGGACGCGGTAGCGGATGCCCTTGTTGTCCGCCGCTTCGATGACGATCCGCGTGCCGCGAAACGAGATCTCGGTGGGGCCTTGCGGCGAGAGGGTGTAGGAGAGGTCCTGCTGAAAGGCGGGGCGCACCAGGTCGTCGACGTACTCGCGATAGAGAAGGCTCACGACGCCCGCGGCGATCCCCTGGTAGAGCAGCTCGTACTTGAAGCCCTTCCCGGACCGTTCCATCGAGGTGCCGGTCGAGAACGGCGCAGCGCTCTTGAGGGGAGCCCACTTGAGACGGGCCGGAGGCCCTTCGGGCGCTCTCCAGGTGTCAAATGCCTCGTCGCCATCCCGATCCGCCAGACAGACCCGGCTCGAAGGCGGTCGGCCGGCGACCCTAAGCGCGGGCGCGGCGGTGCAGTAGACGGTCTCACTTCCCTCGACGACCGCGATCAGCGGATCGCTCGGCCCCAGGAGGGCGCTGGCCGCCAAGACGTCGATGACCACGGACTGCGCGAGCCGAGCACCGTGCCATTCCTCGTAGTTGAACGTCTCGTAGATGACCTCGCCCACCGCCCGCTGAGTGACGACATCGAGCTCAGGAGATTCGCCAACCCTCCGGGTCACCAACGGAGTCCCCGGCGGCGCCGACACGCAACCGGCGAGAAGAAGAGCAAAGAGCGTGATGGATCTCGCGCGCATCCTCGAGCCTCCTTGTCCCAACCGCGCCGCATTACAGACGGGGAGGCGACTTGCCGTCAAGAAGCCGCCCTAGGTCAGCAGATACTTCTTCGCCGCCAGATAGACGTTGACGTTGTGGACCGGGAAGACACTGACCGACGGGACCGGGATGCCCAGCTTCTGCATTCCCGGGGCGAGGCGGGTGTGTACGAACTCGTTCATCGCCTCGACGGACTCCCAAACGTCCGCGACGTGAAGGTCTCCGGCGTCGTCGAATGCGCAGACGTGAAGGAGCCCGCCAGGCGCCGGCTCGCCCTCCCAGTTCACTTCCGGACGGAGCGACTCGTACATCTGCTTGGTGATGCCGATACCGGTAGAGATCGCGAGAATTGCCATTGTGGTTCTCCTCTGAGGCTCACAGGGGGCCCGGCAAGGCGTCTCGCACTCGATCGGATCGGCCGTCGCGGGGCGGGGTATGTAGGTTACTATTCGGGCGAAGATCAGCACCGTCATGAATATCGCGATGAGCGCCTGGCTCGTGACGAGTAAGAAGCCTGTGCGGGACTGAGCATAGACATCGCCGTATCCGATAGTGGTCATAGTGACGGTACTGTAGTAGAGGGCCTTCAGGGGATCGCTGAGTGCGATGCCTTTCGTGACGAAGGCGGCAGTGTTGAGGCGATATAGCATTGCAAACCAGATGATGATTTCCAGGTAAAGAATAACTGCAAGGAAGATGCTGCGACGGTAGCTGAGAAGCAGATAGTGAAGCCGTGGGGTCTTGTTTCGGTAGCCACCGTATAGCTGCGTATATGCCTGAAACGAGACGACCTCAAGCATACGAACGCCAGCGTATGTCATCACGACCCAACGAAGTATATACAGCGAGGAACTCGGGAGCAACACGAGGAAGAGGAAAGCGATCAGCAAGTGGGAAAGCACCCAAATTTCGGTAAGCGCTCCAGTGCTTTCCTTGTTGAGGTTACTGAACCGGCGCAGAACGTACTCGAACGGACTGAGACGATTCAAAAATCGCAGTACTAGGCCGATCGTCTCAACCAGGAATGGCTTCAACTAGTCCTCGCTTTCCTTCTAGAGATTCGACCTATCGCTGGGCGGCAGGCATGCTGTCACGAGGGGCCGCGCAGCGGATTCCGGGTCCACGGCGTGGCGTAGACCACCACCTCGTCCCCTCCCATCGTGATGTTGTCCTCGACGCGCACACCCGCCACGGCCTTGAAGCGGGGGTCTTGGGAGAGGTAGGGGAACCAGTCGGGGAAGATCACCAGGTAGTCGGGACGCCGCTCGGCGAGGTAGTCGGCGACGGCGCGCTCCCAGGGCTCGTGGCGGGCGGCGGCGGCGTTCATCCGGCGGCGCACTTCGGGGGTGGCGATGCCGGCGAGGTCGATCACCCGGTTGGGGAGGAGGAACTTGAGCGCGCCGATGTCGTTGACGGCGAGCACCGCTTCGGGCGGCAGGCGCGGGGCGAGCCAGCGGGCGACGCGCACGTCGCTGCCTTGCACGTTTGCGACGTTGCGGGCGTAGAAGAGCGACCCCTCGACGAGGGCTGCGGCGGTCGGCCAGAGGAGGAGCGCCGCGAGCGCCGCGCGCAGCGGCAGACGGAATCGCCCGGCGGCCACGCGCGGGCCGAGCGCCGCCGCGGCGCGCTCCAGCCCCAGCACGCCGAGCACCGCGACGACCGGGAAGAGCGGGAAGTAGTAGCGGCCGAAGTTGCCGGCGATCCAGTGCGCGCCGGCGGGGCTCATCGTCGAGTAGGCGAGGGGCAGGCCGAAGAGCCAGAGCGCCGGCAGCAGGCCGCGGTCGCGCGCCGTCCCCAGCCGCTCGACGAGCGCCGCCACGCCGGCCCCGGCGAAGAGCACCGCCCAGGGCTGCGGCCGAAAGAGGATGCCCAGCACCTGGTAGACGTAGCGCGCGTCCGGCAGCCAGCGCCGCACCTCGGCGCCCTTGGCGGCGAAGGTCGTCGGCAGGACGGAGCCGCCGGCGGCGGCGTAGAAGGCGAGGACGGGGAGGACGGCGAGGGCCGCGAGCCCCAACCCGAGCGCGAGCCCGCGCCAGTCGGGCCGCCGCCAGCGCAGCGCGCCGCCGGCGTCGCGGTCGAAGACGAGCAGCCGATCGAGCGCCGCCGCGGCGAGAAGCAAAAACGCTTCCGGCCGCGCCAGCGCCGCCAAGCCGAAGAGGGCGAAGGCGAGCGGTGGCCGCTCCGGCCGTTGCCGCTCGCGGATGTGGAGCACCATCCCCCACACCGACAGCAGGACGAAGAGCGGCACCTCCATCCCCGAAAGCGCCGACCAGACGAGCCAGCTGGTGGCGAGCGCCAGCGCCGCCGCGAGCTGCGCCAGGCCTGGCGAGAGCCCCAGCTCGCGGGCCAGGCGCCAGGTGGCGTGCACCCCGGCCAGGTAAAGCGCGCAGCCGAGGAGCTTCGCGCCCCAGATGGCCGTAGCCGTGCCGCCCGGCAGCAGGAAGACGAGCGACAGCAGCGCCGTCCAGAGCGGCGCCGTCGAGCCGGTCACCGGCTCGCCCGGGTTGTAGGAGAGCCCGTCGCCGGCGGCCAGGTTGCGCGCGAACTGGAGGTGGATCCAGCTGTCGTCGAGCGGGAAGCCGACGTCGCCGCCGAGGAGGTACCACTCGGTCGCGGCGTAGCCGGCGCCGGCCAGGAGGGCGGCGGCGAGGAGGACGAGGAGGCGCGGGCGCTCGGCCGTCATGCGGGGAACCGGGCGACGAGTCTAGTACCGGGGCGCGGTACGCCTGTACCAGGCGCCAGTACGCTTGTACTAGACGAAAGTACGCTTGTACCAAGGAAAAGTACGCTTGTACCGACGGCCGGTACGCTTGTACCAACGGAAAGTACGTTGTACCAGGCGCCGGTACGCTTGTACCAACCGAAAGTACGCTTGTACCGACGAAAAGTACGCTTGCCCTCAGGGAAAGTACGCGCGTACTGGGCGAAAGTACGTTTGCCCTCGGCCGCAGTCCGTTTGTCCGGCGCCTGATCCCCGTCGCCCCGGGCCTTTGGACGCCTGCCCCCGCCGAGGCGCAGGTATACGATCTGCCGCCGCATGCGCCGCCGCCGCTACTCCCCGTTCGAGAGGCGCCAGCGGCTGGCGGCGCGGGTCGCGCTCTACGGCAGCCTGGCGCTGGCGCTCGCCGCCACCGCGGCGGGGTTCGCCTACCTGCGGCGGCCGCTGTCGCTGGGGACGGCGGGACTGTGGCGCGGGGTGGACTACGCCGCGCTCCCCGAGGTCCGCCTGCTCCGCGAGTACGTGCGGATCAACACCAGCGACACCGGCGACCAGGTCGCCGGCGCCCGCTTCCTCCACCGCCAGCTCCAGACCGCTGGCATCCCCGCCACGCTCGAGCTCGTCGGCGACCGCGCCAACGTCTACGCCCTCCTCGAGGGGCAGGACCCTCGCCCGCTCATCCTCCACAACCATATCGACACCGAGCCGGAGTTCTACTCCGAGGAGTGGCTCTTCCCCCCCTTCTCGGCGCACATCGAGGGGCCCTGGGTCTACGGCCGCGGCACCTTCGACATGAAGAGCACCACCGTTGCGCAGCTCCTCGCCATGGCGGAGCTCAAGAAACGCGGCCGCCCGCTCCGCCGCTCGGTGCTCTTCCTCGCCACCAACGGCGAGGAGACCGGCAGCGAGCTCGGCGCCCGCTGGGTCATCGCGCGCCACCCGGACCTGGTGCGCCGCGCCTGGGCGGTGCTCACCGAAGGCGGCTCGGTCGAGGTGCGGCAGGCCGGCGACGTCAAGTACTGGGGGACGGAGCTCGCGCAGAAGCGTTTCCTCGACCTCTGGGTCTGCGCCGCGGCGCGCGAGCCGCTGGAGGAGCTGGCGAGCGAGCTGCGGGCGCGCGGCCAACCGGAAGAGCACTTGCGCTTGACGCCGGAGGTGGCGGTCCTCCTCCGCGCCTACGCCCCGAGCCGCGACGGCGACGAGCTGCGCCGCCTCCTCGCCGAGCCGGAGGCGCTGACGCGCGACCTCGCCGCCTTCCGCCGCCTTCCCAACTTCCTGCAGGCGATGCTGCGCGACGAAGTGGTGGTCTTCCCGGTGCGCGAGGCGCCGGGCGGGGGGTGGCAGCTCCTCCTCAAGCTCCACCTGCTGCCGGGCTCGGACGTCGCGACGGCGCGCGAGGTGCTGGTGCCGCGCTGGCTGACCTGGGGGCTGCGCGTGCAGCTCTACGACAACGGGTCGGCGGCACACGGCAGCCCGCTCGACCACCCGGTGCCGCGCGCGATCGAGGAGACGGTGCGCGCGGCCTATCCGCGCGCCGCCGTCGGCCCGCTCTTCCTGCCGCGCACTGCCACCGACTCCCGCTTCTTCCGCGCCGCCGGCATCCCGAGCTACGGCTTTTCGCCCTTCCCGACGCCGGTCACCGACACCCTGATCGTCGGCGGCGGCAACGAGCGGATCTCGCTGCCGGCCTACGTCGAAGGGGTGGCGCTCTACCGCCGGCTCGTCGAGCGCCTGGTCGGCTGAGCCGGTGCGCCGCAGCCGCCGCGGCTGACACTTTGTCGCTCTGCTATCTGTCAATTCTTGTCAGTCAGCAACCGCGCACGCCCGGCAAGTCGCTGATTCCACGCGCGCGGCGCCGCTGGCACAAAGCCTGCTCTCCAAGGGATTCGCAAAGACCGAATTCCACGGACGGAGGGAGGACTCAAAATGCTGAAGAGGCTTCGCAACCGGCAGCGGGGGTTCACGCTGATCGAGCTGCTGATCGTCGTCGCGATCATCGGCATCATCGCGGCCCTGCTCATCCCCAACTTCCTCGACGCGCTGCAGAAGGCCAAGCAGAAGCGGACGGTGGCCGACGTGCGCAACACCGGCACGGCGATGTTCTCCTGGCTCACCGACCAGGTCGGCGCCGCGGCGGCGGGCTCGGCGAGTCAGGTCACGATCACCGACTACAAGAAGATCACGCACGCCAACCTCAAGACCGAGCTCGTCTCGACCTACCTGCAGGAAGTGCCGCAGCTCGACGGCTGGAAGTTCGACTACGAGTTCTACCTCAACACGGCGAACCCGCTGGCCCCCAAGGTGATGGCGATCCGCAGCTTCGGCCGCAACACCAAGGCCGAGGGCGCGACCTACACCGTCACCAACTTCAACCCGACGGACTACGACCAGGACATCGTCTGGGCGGACGGCTTCATGGTCCGCTGGCCGGAAGGGCGCAAGAAGCCGTAAGTCCTCCCGACGCGCGGCACGGCAGCACGAGGGCGCCGGATTTACTCCGGCGCCCTTCCCTTTTGGGCCGCCCCCCGGCATGCTCGCGCGCGTGACCCGCACCCGTCTGCCGGCGGCCCTTGCCGCCGCGCTCCTGGCGCTCGGCGCGGCGCCGGCCGCCGCGGCGCCGGAGCTCTCCGAGCCGGCGCGCTGGCTCCAGGGCTACCTGCGGCTCGACACCAGCAACCCCCCCGGGCGCGAAGGGCGGGCCGCGGCCTACCTCGCCGGTCTCCTCCGCCGCGAAGGGATCGCGGCGCGCCTGCTCACCGCCCCCGGCGGGCGCACCAGCCTGTACGCCCGGCTCCCCGCCGCAGCCGCCGCTCCCGGGACGGCCCCGCGTCCCGGCGCCCTCCTGCTGCTGCACCACCTCGACACCGTCCCCCCCGGCCCCGGCTGGAGCGTGCCCCCCTTCGCCGGCCTGGTGCGCGACGGGCGCCTCTGGGGACGCGGCGCGGTGGACGACAAGAGCCTCGGCATCGCCCACCTCGCGGCGATGGTGGACCTCAAGCGCCGGCGGGTGCCGCTGGCGCGCGACCTCGTGCTGCTGGCGGTGGCGGACGAGGAGAGCGGCGGCGGGCGCGGCACCGGCTGGCTGCTCGCCGCGCACCCCGAGCTCTTCGCCGGGGTCGCGGCGGCGCTCGGCGAGGGGGGGCGCAACCAGCAGCTCAACGGCCGCCTCCTCTGGTGGGGGATCGAGGTGGCGCAGAAGCGGCCGCTCTGGCTGGAGGTCGAGGCGCGCGGCCGCGGCGGCCATGCCTCGGGGCTCAACCCGGCGAGCGCCGCCCACCGGCTGATCCAGGGGCTGGCGCGCCTCCTCGCGCTGCCGCCCGAGTGGCGGGTGACCGCGCCCGCGCGCCGCTACCTCCACGCGCTGGCGCCGCTGCACAACGACCGCCTGCGCGCGGCGATGCTCGGCGCCGAGCGGACGATCGCGGCCGGCGGGCCGCCGTCCGGTCTGCCGCCCGGCATGGCCAACCTCCTCCTCGACACCGTCCAGGTCACGGTGCTCGCGGCCGGCGAGCGGATCAACGTCACGCCGCAGCGGGCGCGGGCGCAGGTCGACGTCCGCCTCCTCCCCGACACGCCGGCCGACCGCCACCTGGCGCGGATTCGGCGGGCGCTCGGCGGCGACCTGGCGAGCCGCGTCCTGCTCACGGCGCCACCCTCGCCGCCATCGCCGACCGCCAACCCCCTCTACCGCCTGCTCGAGCGCACCCTCGGCCGCGAGGCGCCGGTGGTCCCCGCCTTCGTTCCCGGCTTCACCGACTCGCGCTACCTGCGCCAGCGCGGCGTGCCCACCTACGGCTTCTCCCCCTTCGCGCTGGAGCCCGCCGACAGCGCCGGCATCCACGGCCCCGACGAGCGCATCCCGCTGACCGAGCTCGACCGCGGCGTGGCGCGGACGCGCGCCGTGGTGACCGCCTTTGTCACCGCGGCCGGCGCGCGCTGACGATTCCTGTCGCACGGCCCGTCGCGGCGCCGCGCAGATGCGCCGCCGGCTATGGCTTCCTCCTTGCTTTTGCATGGCGACGGAGGTCCCCTGCATGAGGCGCAAAGCGGAGCAGCGTGGCTTCACGCTGATCGAGTTGCTGATCGTCATCGCCATCATCGGCATCATCGCCGCCATCCTCATCCCCAACCTGATCGACGCCCTGCAGCGGGCGCGGCAGAAGCGGACCTTGGCCAACGTCCAGATGACCGGCACGGCGATGATGGCCTGGCTGACCGACGAGGCGGCGGCGGCCGCCGCCGGCGCCTCCACCAACCAGGTGGACCTCACGAAGTACGCGTCGATCAGCGCCACCAACCTGAAGGCCGAGCTGGTCTCGACCTACATGCAGGAGCTGCCCCAGCTGGACGGCTGGAAGCACCCCTTCGACTTCTACCTCGACACCGCCAACCCGCTGGGCAAGGAAGTGATGGCGATCCGCAGCAGCGGCCGCGACCAGAAGAAGACCGGTGACACCTACACCCCCGGCGGCTTCGAGACCACCGACTACGACCAGGACATCGTCTGGACCGACGGCTACATGATCCGCTGGCCGGAGGGGAAGAAGAATTGACCGGCGGAGCCGGTCATCCTGAGGCGCGCAGCGCCGAAGGATCTCGTTGTTCGTAGCCGTCTAGAATCCCGGCCACGTGCTCGAACTGCTCGTCGGCGCCTACGCCGCGGCCGTCGGCCTCATCGTGGGCAGCTACCTGAACGTCGTCATCCACCGCTTGCCGCGGGGGATCTCGACCGTCCTGCCGCGCTCCCGCTGCCCCGCCTGCGACGCGCCGATCCGCGCCCGCGACAACCTGCCGGTGGTGAGCTGGCTGCTGCTCGGCGGCCGCTGCCGCGCCTGCGGCGCCCCGATCTCCCGCCGCTACCCGATCGTCGAGGGGACGACCGCTCTCCTCTTCGCCGGCTGCGTCGCCCGCTTCGGGGTGCGGCCGGAGGCCGCCGTCGCCGCCCTCTTCTGCGCGCTGCTGGTGGCGCTGGCGATGATCGACCTCGAGCACTTCTACCTGCCCGACCGCGTCACCCTGCCGGGCATCGCCGCCGGCATCGCCGTCCAGCCCTGGATCGACTGGGTGGGCTGGCGCGGCGCGCTCTTCGGCGCCGCCTTGGGCGGCGGTCTCCTCCTCGCCCTCTACGGTCTCTGGTACCTGCTGCGGGGGGAGGAGGGCCTGGGGCTCGGCGACGTCAAGATGCTGGCGATGATCGGCGCCTTCCTGGGCTGGCGCGGCGTCGTGGTGACCCTCTTCTGCGGCTCCCTCGCCGGCGCCGTCGCCGGCCTGGTCCTGATCCGCGCCGGCCGCGGCCACACCAAGACCAAGCTCCCGTTCGGCACCTTCCTCGCCCTCGGCGGGCTGGTGGCGCTCTTCGCCGGCGAGCGGCTCCTCGGCGCCTACCTGGGTCTCCTGTGAACGGCGTGCGGCAGCGGCGGCGGGGGCTCGGCCTGCGGCGGGAGGTGCTGATCCTCCTGCCGGCCTCGGTCGTCCTCCTGGCCGCCTTGTCGACCTTCACCATCTTCGCCTACCGCAGCGCGCTCGCCCTCCTCGCCGAGGAGCGGCGGGAGGAAGCGGCGGAGCTGGCGCGGAGCGTCGCCGCGGCGCTCGGCGGGACGGCGGCGACGCCGGGGCCGGGCGCGCTCCGCCGGCTGGCGCCCGGCGCCGCGGCGGTGGCGGTCCTCGGTGCCGGCGGCCAGGTGCTCGCGGCGGCCGGCGAGCCGCCCGACGGCGCGGTGGCCGGCGACGCGCCGCTCGGCGGCGGGCGCGTGGTGCGCGTCCACCTCCCGGCCGCGGTCCTCGCCGGCAGCGCCCGCGCCGCCCGCGTGCTGACCGTCGTCGTCCTCGCCGTCAACGGCGCCCTGATCCTCCTCGTCCTCGCGTTCCTCCGCCATCTCCTGGCGCCTTACGACACGCTCCTCGCCCGCGCCCGCGCGGTCGGCGACCCGGCGGCGGCGCCCGAGGGGGACGAGGCGGAGTTCCTGGTGGCGACGTTCGAGCGGGCGCTGGCGGCGATGGCGGGAGCGGAGGCGCGGAGCGCCGAGGACGACATCGCCACCCTCGAGCGCACCCTCGTCGGCAGCCTGCAGAGCGGCCTCCTGCTGCTCGACGCGGCGGGCGAGGTGCTGGCGCTCAACGCCGTCGGCGCGCGCCTCCTCGGCGTCGAGCCCCCCGAGCCCGGACGGCCGCTGGAGGAGGTCCTGGCCGGCCGCCCCGAGCTCCTCACGCTCCTCACCGAGGCGGTGGCCCACGGCCGCGAGCTGCAGCGGCAGGAGGTCACCCTGCGCCGCGCGGACGGCGCCCTCACCCTCGGCCTCTCGGTGCACCCGCTGCGGCGCGGCGATGGCGCGGCGCGCGGCTTCCTCGTCCTCTTCGCCGACCTGACCGAGGCGCGGCGGCAGGCCGACCAGAGCCGCCTGGCCGAGAGCCTCACCCGCCTGGGTGAGATGGCCGGCGGCGTGGCGCACGAGCTGCGCAACAGCCTGGCGACCCTGCGCGGCTACCTGACGCTGATCGAGCGCCGCCCCGACGAGCAGGCGGTCGCCGACTTCCTGGGCGAGATCCGGCGCGAGACCGACCACCTGGAGCGGGTGCTCGAGGACTTCCTCGCCTTCGCCCGCCCGGGCACGGCGCGGATCGAGGAGCTGTCGCTGCCGGCCCTCCTGCGGCGGGCGGCGGCGGACCCGGCGCTCGACGGCGTGGCGGTGGAGCTCGCCGGGGCCGAGGCGGAGGAGCCGCGCCTGGCCGGCGACCCGCAGCTCCTCGAGCGGGCGCTGCGCAACCTGCTGCGCAACGCCGCCCAGGCGGAGCGCGAGGCGGGGCGGAGCGGCCCTGTGCGGGCGGCGCTGGCGCGCACGGCGGAGGGGGTCGAGCTGACGATCGAGGACCGCGGTCCGGGCGTGCCGCCGGCGGTGCGCGAGCGGCTCTTCCACCCCTTCGTTACCGGCCGCGCCGGCGGCGTGGGCCTGGGGTTGGCGCTGGCGCACCGCATCGTCGTCCTGCACGGCGGCTCGATCCAGCTCGAGGACCGCCCCGGCGGCGGCACGCGGGTGCGTATCGCCTTCCCTCACGCTCACGACACAAACGTTACCGCCGGTAACGGCGCGGCCCAGCCACTCCCCCCTCCCGCGCGCCCCGCCTGAGGGCGGAACTCCCACTCGCGCAGTGCTTTACGGCGCCGGCGCCGGCGCCCGCGCGAGTGGCACCCCCCTTGCTCCCTGCCCCTGCCGGAAGTCCACCAGCAGTGTGCGCCGGCGCCGCCGGCGCGGGAGACCCAGCATGGGCAACGGCAACCGGAGCAACGCCGGCTTCTCGGTCATCGAGGTGCTGATCGCGGCGGGGATCTTCCTCATCATCGCGGTGGGGCTCTTGCCCCTCTTCGTCGAGTCGATCCGCAACAACCTCTCCGGCCGCGAGGCGACCGACGTCAGCAACATGGGCAAGTCGCGCCTCGAGGAGTATTTCCAGCTCCCCTTCGACAGCGCCCGCCTCGACGTGCCGGATGGCCAGACCCAGCTCGTCGTCAGCGACAGCTACAACTTCGCCGCCCACACCTGGACCACCACGCCGCCGAGCGGCGACTACGCGATCTGGCGGCGCAGCACCCGCGTGCGCCTCTTCGGCATCAACGACCTCGACGAGCCGCTCGACGGCGACACCGATCCGAGCTACGTGCACTTGAAGGAGATCCGCGTCGAGGTGGCGGGCAACCGCTCGCCGGGCAACCCGCTGGGCGGCAGGAACGAGCTGGTGCTCCAGATGCTCAAGGCCAAGTGATGGAGCGTTCTATGCGCCGCCAAGCCGGCTTCACCCTGGTCGAGCTGCTGGTCACGCTCGGCGTCACCGTCATCCTCCTGCTCGGCGTCCTCGCCCTCTTCGACTTCAACAACCGCATCGCGCGCGTCCAGACGCACGTCGCCGACATGCAGCAGTCGCTGCGCGTCGCCCAGTACGACATGGTGCGATTAGTGCGCATGGCCGGGCGCGGCGGCCTGCCGGCGAGCGAGCCCGCGGGCCTGGCGCCGCGGCACCTGCCGACCGGCGTGGCAGTCTCGGTCCGCGACGACGTGCCGGCGTCGACCTTCATGCTCCCCGCGGAGCCGGCGACCCGGATCCTCGAAGGCACCGACGTCCTGACCGTGCGCGGGGTCATCAGCGCGCCGCTCTACCAGATCAACACCACCGCCATCGGCGCCCTCACGCTCACCCCCGACGCCCAGAACCCCACCGCCGGGACTCTGATCATCCAGGACCACAGCCCGACCGGCGTGCCGCAGACGCTGCAGCCGCTCAAGGACGCGGTCGACGCCGACCCCTCCCGCCCCGAGGCGCTGTTGCTGGTCAGCCCGCTCGACGATGCCCAGTTCGCGGTCGTCGAGCTGCTCCCCAGCAGCTCGGTGGCGGACGGCCAGGCCACCCTCAACTTCCGCGTCACCGGCAGCACCGAGGCGGACGCGATGGGTCTGCTCTCCAGCGGCGGCCGCTTCCCACCGAACCTGCGGGTCGCCTACGCCGGCATCCTCGAGGAGTACCGCTTCTACATCCGCGAGGAGCACGTGGAGCCCGCGAACCTGGCGAGCGACCTGGCGCCGCGGCTGTCGCGCGCCCGTTTCCTCCCCGGCACCGAGATCGTCTACGGCGGCGACGACCAGGAGCGCCGTGCCAACGCTGCGGTCGACGTCGCCGACAACATCCTGGACCTGCAGGTGGCGCTCGGTGTGGACCTCAACGGCAACGGCCTGATCGAGGACCTCGGCACCGCCGCCGACGAGTGGCTCTTCAATCACGAGGACGACATGGACAACCCGGCGAAGTGGGAGGTCAATCCGGCGCGCCTCCACTACGTCCGCGTCGCCACCCTGGTCCAGACCGACCGCCGCGACCCGCAGTACCAGGGGCCGCTGCTGGTGCAGCTCGAGAACCGCGCCTACGACCCCAGCTTCAACACCCGCGAGTCGCGGATGTACCGCCGCCGCACGCTGCAGACGGTCGTCGACCTGCGCAACGTGGCCTGACCCGGAGACCAGCTATGAAGCCGAACGACACGCACGCCGCCTCGCAGCACACGGACCGCACGGGAGAGCGGGGGAGCGCCTACGTGGCGGTGCTCGTGGTCCTCGTGGTCCTCACCATCTTCGGCCTGGCGCTGGCGCTGATCACCCAGACCGAGATGCTGGTGGGGAGCAACGAGAAGACGATCAGCCGCGTCTTCTACGTCGCCGACTCGGGCATCGAGATCGCCACCGCCCGGGTGCTCGTGACCGCCGACCACCGCGCCCGCGTCTACACCATGACCGACAGCGGCGGGCTGCTTACCGGCAAGGTGAAGCTCGGCACCCGCGTCGACGTCTCGCCCTTCTACCCGATCTTCGACGCCCCCTGCAATCTCTGCGAGATCAACAACGCCGGCGCCTACAACGAGCGCGCCTTCCGCAAGATCATCCACGCCGTGACCGTCGACGCGGCGCGCTTCGCCACGCTCCAGGACGGCAGCAACGAGACGCCGGTGGCGCAGAAGACGCTGAGCGCGATGATCGAGATCCAGCCCTGGCGGGCCTCGCCGGAGGCCTACTCGGCGGTGCAAAACCAGGCCGAGCTCGACCGCATCAGGTTCTGATCGCCGCCGCCCGAGGAGGTCCCGAAATGCGCACTCGCCGATCCCAGCTCCCGCTCCGCGCCGCCGTCGCCGGCGTGCTCGCCGCCGCCCTGCTCGCCGGCTACGCGGCCGGCGACGACACGCTGCTCTTCAAGATCCAGTCGGGCAAGCCCTACGTCTACTTCATCATCGACACCTCGACCTCGATGAACCTGGCGCCCGACGACACCTGGGTGCACGGCAGCGGCGACGGCGTCACCTCCAAGTTCCTGCAGGTCAAGCAGGCGTTGCTCCAGGTGCTGACCGAGACCTACCAGGAGAACGGCGACACCATCCACTTCGGGCTGGCGACCTACAACCAGGACCAGCTCCGCGTGCGCGGCAAGCACTGGCTCTACCGGGTGCAGTCGGCGTCGGCGCAGTCCACCGCCCTCGCCTACCCGCGCCGCGGCAGCTTCGTCACCTTCGGCACCCACTTCGAGACGGCGACGCCGGGCGTGGCGGGGACTTGCGCCGCGCCGCTCAACGCCAGCAGCGCCGCCGACCTCGACAAGGTCGACCGCTTCGCCAAGCTCTCGCCGACCGACCCCGACCTCGACGGCATCCTGACCTACGCGCCGACAACGCTCTGGCTCAAGAAGGGGGCCAACACCTACAAGCTCACCGTCAGCCACGAGGCCGGGGCCTTCGGACCGGGCGTCCTGCAGGTCCGCTTCGCGACCGACAGGGCGACGGTGTGCCTGCCTTCCCCGGTCCTCACGGAACACGAGGAGGTCGTCTCGACCCTCGACTACTCGACCGAGTTCCTGATGTCCGACGAGCTGGTGACCAACAGCGCCCAGTTCGCCGACTGCGGGCAGGGGGGCGGCGGCGGGGGCGGTGGCGGCGGCGGGGGCGGTGGGGGTGGCGGTGGCGGGGGCGGCGGGGGCGGCAACCCCGAGAACAACGAGGAGCAGAGCCGCGGCATGGGCTGGGCCTGGCAGGACGTCCAGGCCAATAGCACCTGCGGCCCGGGCAACAAGCCCTTCTCGGGCCAGGGCTGGGAGAGCAACTACGACTCGGTGCCGACCCGCAGCGGCCCGGGCTTCGACCAGATCGGCGACCAGGACCCGCGGGTGGCCGGCAGCCCGTACAAGATCAAGCAGGACACCGTGCTCGACCCCGCGATCGTCCTCGACCGCGGCGACATGATCCCGCTGCACTGGGACCTCACCAACCGCGAGGACTTCGCCCGCCGCCTGGCCCCGAACTGGTCCGACGGAGCGCCGCTCTCCGAGATGGAGTTCCGCGCCGCCGCCTACTTCGAGAACGCGCCGCGCAGCGACGGCTTCTTCCATCTCAAGGACGCCGACCGGCGGCCGCTCGTCCCCTTCGGCGCCAGCCCGCTCAACAAGTCGATCGTCGATTTCCGCTGCTGGTACATCGGCAGCGAGGACCAGAAGTGCAAGTCGGACTTCCAGCCCTTCGGCAGCGGCTGGGACGACGTGGCCGTGGTCAAGGACTTCGCCGAGTGGGGGTGCCGACGCCCGTTCCTGATCGTCATCGGCGACGGCGAGGCGCACGGCGACAACAACGACGCCACCGCGGCGGTCGCCAGCCTGCGGCAGACGCGGGTCAAGACCTGGGCGATCGACTTCGGCGGCACCTGCCCGCCCAACTCGACCTACCACAGCCTCACCCAGGCCGGGAAAGGCGAGTGCCTGACGCCGCAGACCTACGGCGAGCTGGTCGACGCCCTGCGCAAGATCATCGGCCAGATCCAGCAGGCCACCAAGGCGTTCGCCTCGGCGGCCGTCCCCACCGTCCAGGCCGACGTGGAGCAGAAAGTCTTTCTGAGCAACTTCAACCCCCTCGCCCCGCTCGTCCGTCCAGGTTTCCCCGACGAGCCGGAGCCGGTGTGGTTGGGGCGTATGAATGCCTTCAGAAAACCGGTGCCGGAAGAGCAGGACGGCACGCCGAAAACCAGCCCTGCCTGCAGTGACAGCGTCAAGAGGAAGTGTTTCCTATGGGACGCCGGTGCGGAGCTGCTCAAGCAGACGCCGGAGGACCCGAACGATCCGGTGGTGATCGGCCCCAACCCCGAGGACCGACGGGTCTACTATTCTCGTCTGACTGCGAACGGCCAGTGGCCTTTGGCCCGAAGGGCATTCGAAACCCCCGCAACTTTGCCAGACCGTGTCGACCTCTATCGCGGCATGGGCCTCCCGCAGTCAGGCGATGCCACCACAAATCAGGCCATCGCCGTGGAGGTGATTCGCGAGGCCCTCGCGCTTAAGACAGCTGATCTCGCCGGGACGCCTGCCAACCTCGCCGATGACGTGCCCTTTGTCCTTGGCGACATCTTCCATTCCAACCCGGTGATCACCGGCGGCCCGAGCAACTCGCTCTTCTTCGCCAACAACGTCAACGGCTACCGCGAGTTCGCGCAAAAGCACCGCTTCCGCCGCAAAATGCTCATCGTCGGAGCAAACGATGGACAGCTCCATGTCTTCGACGCCGGAGTCTTCCGCGACAAGGACGACGACGGGATCGCCTTCACCGACCCGCTCGATCCGGAGAAGAACGAGACCTTCGACGACGGGACCGGCCGGGAGCTCTTCGCCTTCGTGCCGCGGGCGTCGCTGCGCCCGCTCAAAGACCTCTACGCCGGCTCCGGCACCAACCGCACTTGGTCGGTGGACGGCACCGTGGCCGCCGCCGACGTGCGCATCGACCCGCGGTTCGTCGGTGTGCCTAATCCCGACGACCCGGACAGCGAAGACGGGCCGGAGTGGCGGACGGTGCTGATCGGCGGCATGCGCGAAGGAGGGAGCGCCTATTACGCGCTGGACATCACTCAACCCGACACCATCCGCGACCACGGTGACCACCTGCCGCACATTTCGGGCGTACCGGGCGATCCGGGTCCGTGGGTGCCAACTTGCTTCGACATGGCCGAGGACTCCAGCTGCGGTCCGGTCAAGTTCCCGGCGCAGCTCTGGGAGTTCACCGACAGCGTCTACGACGCCCTGGCCGGCGTGCCCAGCCGGCTCGACGAGGACGGCAACGGCAGGAACGACCTCGCCCAGACCTGGTCGATCCCCAACATCGGCCGCATCCGGGTCCTCGAGGCTAACGTCCCGGTGGACAAGTACGTGGCGGTCTTCGGTGGCGGGCTCGACACCACCAACCTCGCCGGCAACTGGCTCTACATGGTGGACATCGAGACCGGCCAGGCGATCTACAAGCAGACCGTCGACGGCGCCGCGCCGTCGGAGCCGGCGGCGGTGGACACCGACCAGGACGGCTACCTCGACCGCATCTACCTCGGCACCAACAAGGGGCTGATGTACCGGGTCGACCTGCGCGGGCCGGCCGGCGAGCTGCCCGAGCTGGCGCCGGTGGTGCTGGACGTGGCGCAGGGCCTGCCGCCGGGCCTCGGGCCGGTGACAGTGCAGCGCATCCTGCCGACCGACCTCCGCTTCGCGCCGCGGGTGGTCTTCAAGGCGCAGCAGGACGCCACCACCCCGGCCGTGCCGCCGCGGGCGATCTTCTACCGCCCCTCGGTTATCTTCATCGCGCGGCGCAACGAGTACGCCCTGGCCTTCGGCGTCGGCCAGCGCAACGACCTGTGGAGCGCCGAGGGACAGACCGGGCGCTTCTACGTCATGCGCGACGACATCCGCGTCGACGACAAGACGACCTTCTACACCGAGGCCGACCTGACGCAGATCGACCCGGCGTCGGCGTCCACCAACACCGACTTCATCACCGATCCCGGCGTTGCCGGCAAGGGGTGGCTCCTGCCGCTGAACGCCGACGAGAAGCTGATCACCAACCCGTTCGCCCTCTCTGGGGTCCTGGTCTTCACGGTCTTCGACCCCGACGTGCTGGTCACCCCCGGGCAGGGGCAGGAGGAGCCCACCTGCCGCCGCACCGGCAGCAGCCGCATCTTCGCGGTCAACGCCACCAACGGCAACGGCCTGCTCTACGACACCAACCTCCTGCCGACGCGCTTCACCGTCATCCAGGACTTCGTCACCGAGCCTTACATCGAGCAGGGGCAGACGGCGACGGCGCCCGGCGAGGAAGCCACCTCCGGCCAGCTCGCGGCGCACCTCAACAAGGTGATGCAGGAGCTGCAGAAGCTCTTCCCCTCGAACTGCAAGTTCGCCAACTACCGGCACGACGTCAAGACGCTGGCCTCCGACACCGGCATCATCCACATCGCGCCGGTGCCGATCTGCATCATCGAGAAGAACTGGAAGGAGTTCTGAGCATGAGCCGAGCGCGCGCCTCCCGCATCGCCGCCACCCTGCTCGCCGCGACCGCCGCCGTCGCCCCCGCGGCGCGCGCCGACTGGCTGGTGACGCGCGACGGCGCGCGCGTCGAGACCGCCGGCGCCTGGCAGGTCAAGGGCAAGCTCGTGGTCTTCAAGACCGCGGCCGGCGACCTCGCCTCGCTCCGCTTGGCCGACGTGGACCTCGAGACCAGCCGCGCCGTCACCGCCGAGGCGGGCGCCGCGGCGGCGGCGAGCGCGGAGACGGCCAAGAAGCCGCCGGCCAAGCGCCGTCCCGTGCGGGTGCTCACCGACAAGGACTTCCCGCGCGCCGCGCCGCCGGCCCCGCCGGAGGGCGTCGCGGGCGGCACCGGCGCGGCCCCGGAGGCCGCCGCGAGCGCGCCGGCGCCGGCGGCCGGGCCGGTGCTGCAGGTGACGTCGTGGGAGCGGGAGGACGACAGCGTCGACCGCCACGTCATGATCACCGGCGCCGTGCGCAACACGGCCGCCGCGACCGCGGCCGACTCCGGCCTCGTCGTCAGCCTCTTCGACGACGGGGGCGGGCTGATCGCCAGCGTCGCCGCCGAGCTGGCGACGACGGTGCTCCCCGCCGGCGAGACGACCGGCTTCCGCGCCGACTTCCCCGGCGTCTTCGCCTTCGCCGCGGTCAAGTTCGAGACCAGCGCCATGCGCCTCGAGACGGCCCCCGAGCCCGCCGCGCCGGCGCCCCCCGCCGCGCCCTAGGCCGAGAGCTCAGCCCTCGCGGTAGCGCGGCACCCCCTCCAGGTCGTGGGCCCTGACCTGCTGGAGGAGGGTGCGGTAGGAGATCCCCAACAGCTCGGCGGCGCGGCGCTTGTCGCCGTCCGCCTCGACCAGCGCCCGGCGCAGCCGCTCGCGCTCGCCGCCGAGCGGCTCGAGGAGGGGCCGCAGGTCGGCGGCGCGCAGCGCCGGCCCTTCGCCGAGGATCGCCGCCCGCTCGAGCAGGTTGGCCAGCTCACGCACGTTGCCCGGCCAGGGTTGGGCGGCGAGGAGCGCAGCGGCCTCGTCGTCGAGGGCCGGCGGCTCGCGGTGGTGGCGGCGGGCGATCTCGGCGAGCAGGTGGCGGGCGAGGAGCGGCACGTCGCTGGCGCGCTCGCGCAACGCCGGCAGCTCGACGGGGAAGACGGCGAGGCGGAAGTAGAGGTCGGAGCGGAACTCCCCGGCCTCGACCATCGCCCGCAGGTCGCGGTTGGTGGCCGCCACGAGGCGCACGTCGGCGCGCTGCGTCCGCCCGCTCCCCACTCGCTCGAAGGTGCGCTCCTCGAGGACCCGCAGGACTTTGCCCTGCACCGCCGGCGGCAGCTCGCCGATCTCGTCGAGCAGCAGTGTCCCCCCCTGCGCCAGCTCGAAGCGCCCCGGCTGCCGGCGGTCGGCGCCGGTGAACGCCCCCTTCTCGTGGCCGAAGAGCTCGTTCTCGATCAAGGTCTCCGGGATGGCGGCGCAGTTCACCGCCACGAACGGGCCGCCGCGCCGAGGCGACAGGGCGTGGAGGGCGCGGGCGAAGAGCTCCTTGCCGGTGCCGCTCTCGCCGGTCAGGAGGACGGTGCTCTCGGTCGGGGCGACCCGCTGCAGCAGGCGCAGGGCGGCGCGCAGCCGCGGGTGGGCGCCGACGATCGGCGGCGCGCCCGGCGCCGCGAAGGCGGCGGCGGCCTCGGGCTGCCCGATCGCACCCTCGACCAGGCGCAGCAGGTCGTCCAGCTCGACCGGCTTCTCGAGGAAGTCGTAGGCGCCGAGCTTCATCGCCTCGACGGCGGCGGCGACGGTGCCGTAGCCGGTCAGGACGACGACCGGCACCCGCGGCTGGGCGGCGCGGCTCGCCGCCAGGACTTCCAAGCCGGAGAGGTCGGGGAGCTTGAGGTCGGTGAGCACCAGGTCGAACGGCCGCTCGCGCGCCGCGCGCACCCCTTCGCCGCCGGTCGCCGCGGCGGCCACCTCGTAGCCCTCGCCGGCCAGCGCCCGCTCCAGCATGCGGCGGAGCGACTCCCGGTCCTCGACGATCAGGACGCGGCCGCGCACGCCGTGGCCTCGCGGGCCCCCCGCCTCACCCGGCGAGCGCGGCGCGCACCGCCGCGACGAGGAGCGGGTCGTCCTCGGGATCGACGGTGCGGAGGTCGAGGAGGAGCCGCCCGCCGCGCAGGTAGCCGACGACCGGGGGGTCGCCCGTGCGCAGCCGGCGGAGGAGGGCGTCGTCCCCCGGCAGGGCCAGCGCCTCCCCCTGCAGCGGCGCCTCGGGCGCCGAGCCGCCGCCCAGGAACGCCTCGGCCGGCACGATCTCCGCTCCCACCGCCGCCGCCGCGCTCTCCAGCCGCCGCCGGTGCGCGGCAGGGTCCGGCCAGAGGCGGTCGAGCGGCAGCGGCGCGCCGGCGAGGTGGAGCTTGAGCACCCCTTCGAGCGCCGCCACGCCGGCGCGGTCGGGGCGCAGGGCGCGGTAGAGCGGGTGCTTGCGGCAGCGCACGACGACCTCCGCTCGCCCGACCAGGAGCCCGGCTTGCGGCCCGCCGAGCAGCTTGTCGCCGCTGCCGCAGGCGAGGTCGCAGCCGGCGGCCACGAGCTCCGAGAGGCTCGGATGCCCCGCGAGCGCCGGCGCCGGGTGCGGGCGGAGGAGCCCGCTCCCCTCGTCGACCAAAAGCGGCAGGCCGCGCCGCCGCCCCAGCTCGACCAGCTCGGCCGGCGCGACCGACGCGGTGAAGCCGACCACCCGGAAGTTGCTGGGGAAGACCTTGAGCAGCAGCGCCGTCTCGGGCCCGATCGCCCGCTCGTAGTCGGCGAGGCGGGTACGGTTGGTCGACCCCACCTCGACCAGGCGGGCGCCGGCGGCGGCGAGGATCTCCGGGATGCGGAAGGAGCCGCCGATCTCGACCAGCTCGCCGCGCGAGACGACGACCTCCCGCTCCCGCGCCAGCACCGCCAGCGCCAAGACCAGCGCGGCGGCGTTGTTGTTGACCACGAGCGCCGCCTCGGCGCCGGTCGCGGCGGTCAGCAGGCGCTCGAGGCGGCGGTTGCGGTCGCCGCGCCGCCCGTCGTCGAGCTCGAATTCGAGGTCGCAGTAGGCGTCGAGGAGCGGCGGCAGCGCCCGCGCCACGCTCTGCGGCAGCGGCGCGCGCCCGAGGTTGGTGTGGAGGAAGATGCCGGTCGCGTTGAGCGCCCGTCGCAGGCCGCCGCCCAACCGCTCCTCCAGATTGGCGGCGAGCCGCTCGGGGAGCGCGGCGACGGCGGCCAGCGCCTCCTCGCGCGACGGCGGCGGCTCGGCGGCCAGCCGCGCCCGCGCCGCCTCGACCTCCCGCCGCGCTTGGGCGCTCACCTGGGCCCGTCCGTATAATGGGAAGAGGCTCGCGATCCTCGGGTCGCCCAGGAGCCGATCGACCGACGGAATCAGGCGACGCGAATCGAGGGCACCCATCTCCAGACCGGATTCTAGCCCGCAGGCCCCGGCGACGGCCGCCGCGCGCCGCGCCGCCGCCGCCCGGCAGGCGCCGGCCCCCGCGCCGCCGCCGACGCGGATCCTCGACCTCCTGGGCGAGGAGATCCGCCAGCTGCGGGTCGAGTTCGAGCGTTTCTTCAACGGCGGCGTGCCGCTCCCCCCCGAGGCGCTGCGCGAGCGCATCCAGGCCCAGCTCCGCAGCCTCAGGAACACCACCTTCCGCGCCGCCGCCGACAACTTCCGCCTGGCCGAGCTGGAGTCTCGCTTCAACACCTACAACGAGCAGTTCAACCGCCGCCTCCGCGACCGCGAGGAGGGGCGCCGCGGGCCGCGCCACGCGCCGGCCCCGGCCGCGCCTCCCCGCTACGACGCCGAGCGCGGCATCGTGATGGACGACCGGCCCGAGCCCGCGGCCGTCGCCGCCCTCTACGCCGGCCTCGGCGGCGGCGGCAAGGCGGTCTTCGACCTCGCCGGCTTCGGGGCCTACCTCGCCCGGCAGGCGGCGGCGATCCGCGCCAAGACCGGCTGCGCCGCGGTGCAGTTCCGGATCGCGGTCGAGGACGGCAAGCCCCGGCTCAAGGCGCGGCCCATCACCGACTAAGGAGAGACGACGTGCGACGATGGATTCCCTGGGCGCTCGCCCTGCCGCTGATCGCCCTGACCGCCTGGGCCGCGGCCCCCCCCAACCTGTCCAAGGCGCTTGAAGTCCAGCGGCAGCTCGTCCAGCAGCGGCCCGACGACCCCGGCGCATTCAACGACCTCGGCAACCTGCTGCAGATGGCCGGCCGGCCGGAGGAGGCCGAGGAGGCCTACCAGCGCGCCCTCGAGCTCGACCCCGAACGCGTCTCGGCGCGCTTCAACTTGGGGCTCCTCCTCCAGCAGCGCGGCGAGCGGCGCAAGGCGCTGCGCCAGTACCGCGCCGTCTTGGACCAGCAGCCGCGCCACGCCTGGGCCCACTTCCAGGTCGGCGCTCTCCTCGAGGCCGACGGCAACGACGCGCGGGCCATCGAGTCCTACGCCCGCGCCTTCCGCCTCGACCCGCAGCTCGCCTTCCCGGAGATCAACCCGCAGGTGATCCAGAGCGACCTGGTGACCGAGGCGATGCTCCAGGCCTACAGCGAAGGCGAAGAGCCCGACACCTTCCCGCCGCCGGTCTACGAGCAGCCCAACCGCATCGCCGAGCTCCTCGTGCCCCCGGTCGCCGCCCCCGACGAGACCCTCACCGAGCGCGACGAGACCGCCGGCACCCCGACCATCCCCGGCATCCAGACCCAGCCCCCCGGCGCTACTCCCGAGGGAACGCGAGTCCTCCAGCCCGGCAGCCTCCAGGGAGGCGGAGTCAACCAGGTCGGCGGCGGCGGCGGCGTCCCCCGCGGCCGCAACATGGCCCCCCCGCCAGCCTACGTCCCGCCCGCCCAGCCCGACTGGACCTCCCAAGACCCCGAAGGCCGCGGCGACACGATGGAAGAGCCCATCCCCCCGCCTTCCACCACAGTCATCGTCCGCCCCGGCATCCAAAGCACCGGCCGCCTGGACCTCCAGATCAGCCCGAGGAGACAGCGGACCTCAAGGACTGGCCTAGGAGCGGCTGGGTAAGGGAAGGATCTTGCTGTTTTTTCGGTAGGACGGTCCCAGGGCGTGCGGGGGGCTTGCGCCGGGCAGCTCTGAGCAAGCGCCGGGCAGGTCCTCCGCAGTCCGAGAGCGATCCAGGCGCGCAGCGAAGCGCAGCCGCGCGCCTCAGATCAAGCAGTCCACTCACAGCGCGCGGCGGTGCCCGGCGCAAGCCCCCCGCACGCCCTCCACCACGACCCCTAACTCCTAGACGTTGAACCTAAAATGCACCACGTCCCCGTCCTGCACGGCATACTCCTTCCCCTCCAACCGCAGCACCCCTTGCTCCCGGCAAGCCGCCAACGTCCGCAACCGCAGCAGCTCATCCCACCGCACCACCTCCGCCCGAATAAACCCCCGCTCGATATCCGAGTGAATCGTCCCGGCAGCCGCCCGCGCCCGCGTCCCCCGCCGCACCGTCCAAGCCCGCACCTCGTCCTCCCCGACAGTGAAAAAAGAGATCAACCCAAGAAGCTCCTGACTAGCCCGCGCCACCCGATCCAGACTCGGCTCCTCCAACCCCAGCGCCCCCAGAAACTCCGCCTGCTCCTCCGGCGCCAGCCGCCCGATCTCCTCCTCGATCGGCGCCGACACCGCCACCGCCCTGACCGCCGTCCCGAGCGTCAGCTCCCGCTCCGCGTGCTCCGCCACCCGTCCCTCGTCCACGTTCAGCACTACCAGGAGCGGCTTCGCCGACAGCAGCTGGAACCCGCGCAGCCGCCGCTCGTCGTCCGGCTCGAGTTCCGCCTCGCGCAGCGGCCGCTCCGCCTCCAGCCGCGGCAGCACCACCTCCTGGAGCAGCGTCCGCTCCCGCTTCTCCTCCTCCGAGAGCCCGCGCTTCACGGCCTTCTCCAGCCGCTCCAGCCGCCGCTCCACCAGATCGTGGTCGGCCAGGATCAGCTCCAGGTCGAGCGTCGCGATGTCCCGCGCCGGATCCACGCTCCCCTCGGCGTGCACGATCTCCGGATCGACGAAGGCCCGCACCACGTGCACCAGCGCGTCCATCCCCTTGAGCTTGACGAGGTCCAGGCTCTCCTTCCCCTCGCCGCGCGAGATCCCCGGGATGTCCACATACTGCACCGTCGCCGGCTGATACCGCCGCGGCTTGAACAGGTCCCGAAGCTGCTCCAGTCGCCGGTCCGGTACGGAAGCCACCCCCATGTTCGTCGCCGCCGAGGCAGCGAACTTCCCCGTCTCCTGGCGCGACGCCGTGAGCGTGTTGAAAAGGGTCGTCTTGCCGACCTTGGGAAGACCAAGGATGCCGAGCTGCATCGCGGCGGGAGGCTAAGCCCAGCCTTCGACGAGCGCGGTCGGCTCGTGGTCGGCGATGAGGTTCAACTCGATCCCGTGCTCCAGGAACGCCTTGAGGCCGGCGAGCAAGAAGGTGAAGCCGCCGGTCGAATCGAGTGCCTCCGCGACAACCTTCTCCGCGTCGCCGCCGAAGCCCCAGTTCTTGACCGTGACGAAGGTCCGGTCCTCGCCTCGGGGCTCGAACGTCCACTCGATCGAGGTCGGGTTGTCCGGCCCGCCCCATTCGACGAGGATCCGCCGGTTCTCCTCGACCTCCTTCACGTCGACCTCGGCGGAGACGCCGTACATCTCCCAGTCCCACCGAACGTGCTTGCCGGCCTCCAGCCGGCCGCTGCCCTTGGAGAACCAGAAGCGCGAAGTGACGGCGGGATCGACCATCGCCTCGAACACCTCCGTGACCGGCTTGCGGATGAGCATCTGCGCCTTGGCGACCGGCGGCATCGACGGACTAGGCGGCATCATGACCTCCTACGAGTGGCGATTTGCCAGGTGTTACCTCAGAGATCTTCCACCATACAACGGCGGTTCCCATAGGGCATGTCGGCCGGCTCGAGAGCCCGCGCACGAGTATCGAGAGCCCGTCGATGCGTTGCGTCGGTATCGTTGGCATACACGAGACCGACGACGAAGCCGAACGTCGTTCAAGGGGCCGGGTTCGGCACCATGCTCTGCGGCCTCACTTGACCTCCTTTCCTCTGACTGACGCAAACAGAGTGGTTAGTTCGTCGGTATCGTAGTTATCAGTGAGATATTCCTGCAATTCAGCAGCAGCCATACATAGCCGCTCCCACCATACACGAAAGGCGGCCGTGAGCTCCGCTTCCGAACTCAGCGCCCGATAAAGCTCCGTCATCGAAGCGAGTGCGCTCCTGTTTACCGCTTGAAATCCACTCTCGACCATCTGGTCCACCGGCCTTAGCAGAATTCTATAGCACTTGGCAAACCGCTCTAACACTTCTACTTCTTTATGACTAAGAAGACTGCTACCATCGAGGAATGCATCTAGCCCAGGCAGAATTCTCTGCATCCCATCGATGACATCTCCGAGGGTGTCTAAAATCCCTGTCCAATCGACGCCAGTTCGGCTTAGTTCGGCAAGGTACAGCAACTGACCGTATTGACGCGTCGACCTGATAGGCGAGTCGTTGGCGAATATATCAGCGGCGATGAGCCGAAAGTAAGGAGCCGAAGTCACTACTGTTACGCTGCTCTCTCCTGATTCTCGAGCTTCTATAATAGCTCGCAGGTCTATAGAGCTGGCTAGGTTCGCAAAGCTCCGTCCTTGGCGAATCATTTCGAGGCGATGGTGGATCTTGAATAGGAGCTCATCTCCGGGGGGAGTGGCGCGGCTCCAAGGCCGTAGTCGTCCACTACGGAACAATTTCGTCAGACGTTGAAGACCACTATATGTTAAATGTTCGGATGGAGCGACAGCGTGCATCAGTTGGTTGTAAGCGCGCGCAGTTGCTTTACCTTTCGGATCACTCTCATAGGAGCTTACGAAAGCATCTCGCATGGCCAGAAGCTCCTGTTCAAAATTACGGATTGCTCGCCATGGAGGCGTATCATAGGCGATCGCTTTCGTTAGGCGGTGCAGATGTAGGGTACCCCCGGGTGCAAGCGTAAGAGGAGCGGGAGAGGTTTCAATGCAGTAATCCACAATCGGCCGAGCAAGGACTAACGTGGGCACAGTTGCCATGTACCGATATAACTCACTAAAATCTATTACAACGAGGCTGCCGCCCCCAGGCTTTTCCGCAAGTGGTCTGTCTTCATGAAGGAGCCGCGAAAGCTCGGCCGCTTCTCTGAGATATACGCCCTCAACACTTTCCCCGTATCGTAGGAAGGATGCTTTGGCGCTTACAATTGCATGATAGGAGCCCAGCTCTTGACGGATAGTCTTCAGTTCAGAAAGAATTCTTTGCTCTGGGAAAAAAGCTGCCACAAGATCGACATGGCGAGAAATCAGGCTCCGCAGGTAGGTTTCGCCCCACCACTCAACAGTCGTGTCTTTGCCGATCGCCAGCGATTGTAGCCAACGGCCTTCAGCAGGTGTCGGGTCAACCGGAGTGCAGAGGATCCAGCGAAATGGTTTTGGGTGTCGCTGCGCGATATCGAACGAGCGCCGTATCTGGGAGCGACGAGAAGAGCTTATACGGCCCCTAAAGTATTTCGCCTGAAAGATCGTAAGGACGCCGGTTTCATCTGTCGCATAGGAGTCGATACCTTCATCACCTCCCGCGCCGTCGAGTGTGAAGGCCTTACGTTCGCGTGCCAGAACCTCGCCGACCAATTGTGCGAAGTTAGCTTCCCTCGAGCCACGAGGCCCCTGAATTGCGGCAAAGTCGATCATTGTGTTGAGGTGATGAACACTCCCCTCCAGAGATTGGACGACTAGCGAACTCGGCTTGTCGCGTATGAGTATTGCTGGTAGAGTACTCTCGCTGATGCCGTTGACTGGTATGGTGTTTTCTGATGCCGTAAGTTCGGCGTAGAAGGGCGACGAAGCGCGTGAAGCCGGCCGCGTCAGCGCGCCGGCCGAGAAGTGAAAGCGGGCGCGACAGAGTTTACCGCTCTGCCGCGCCCTCGACCAGACCGGAGGTATGAGCTCTATGTCCAGCCGTGGGACGAAGTGTAGCAACCGCGTTTGCCGGCCGGCCCAGCCCGGCCCCTTCTCCAGTCCCTACCTCCCCAACCCCGATCCGTTTTCCGCCGAGGATCGCCGGCTGCTCGAGCTCCACGAGCAGGCGGCAGAGACCGCTGCGCTCCGCGAGGAGACGCGGGGGGAGGAGTTGAGGGAGCGCGGTGGGCGCGGGCGGAGGGGCGGCGGGCAGGGACGGTGTCGGCGCGGTGGCATCCGGCGGGGGCAGCGCCTTCCCTGCGGCTCTCCGGGAGGTGGCTACGGGCGGCCGGGTTCGAGGTGGGACGGGGGGTCGAGGTGGAGGTGCGCTCCGGGAGGCTGGTGATCCGAGCGGTTTGAGCCCGCCGGGGAGGGAGAGCCCGCCGCGGGACCGGCCGCGGTCGCCTTTTCGGACGGAGGTGGTCGCCTTTCGGACCGCGGCGTGCGCCTTTCGGACGTCGGCGAGCGCCGCGGGCTCGGCGGTGATCGCCGCAGGGCTGGCGGCGGTTACCTTTCGGACGGAGGTGGTCGCCTTTCGGACCGCGGCGTACGCCTTTCGGACGGCGGCGATCGCCGCGGGCTTGGCGGCGAGCGCCGCGGGGCTGGCGGCGGTCACCTTTCGGACGGAGGTGGTCGCCTTTCGGACCGCGGCGGTCTCTTTTCGGACGGCGGCGATCGCCGCGGGCTTGGCGGCGAACACCGCGAGGCCGGCGGCGTACGCTTTTCGGACCGCGGCGGTCTCTTTTCGGACGGCGGCGATCACCGCGGGCTCGGCGGCGACTACCGCGGGACCGGCGGGGACTGCCGCGGGCCCGGCGGGGACTACCGCAGCTCCAGCCCGGTCACCAGGAGCGTCGGCGCGCCGAGCATGCCGTCGAAGGGGAAGAAGGTGAGGTCCCGCGCCGCGGCGCGTACCCCCTGGAGGAGCGCGCCGATCTCGCCCGAGAGCCACGCTCCGGCGAGCGGCGCCTCGGCCCGCCCGCCGGCCACCGCCAGGCCGCAGACCGGCAGGGCGAAGCGGCCGCCGGCCCAGTCGATGCGCGGCGCGCCGGTCGGCTCGATCAGGTAGGCGCCGCGGTCGATGCCGCCGAGGAGCGCCGCCACCGCGAGCTTCGGGTCGGGCTGGAGGTAGAGGTGGGTCGGGCCGGGGGCCGGCAGGTCGCGCCAGCTCGGACGGCGGCTGCAACCGGCGGCGCCCTCGCCGCCGCGCGCCTGACGCCAGGCGAGGAGCGGGCCGCGGAAGACGCCGCGCTCGACCAGCGTCGCCGCGCGGCAGGGCACTCCCTCGCCGTCCACCGCCGCCTCGAAGACCCCGCCCGGCAGGCGCCCGTCGTCGATCAGCGTCAGCGCGGCCGAGCCGAGCCGCCCCTGGCGGTCGCGCAGCGCCGCGGTGCGCGCCGGCGCCTCCGGCCCGACGAAGAGCGGCAGGAGCGCGGCCAGGAGGCGCGCCCCGACCGCCGGCGCCAGCAGCAGCTCGCCGCCGCTCTCGGGCGGCGGGGGAGCGCCGCCGGCGCGCACCGAGAGGGCGTCGGCGAGCCGCCGGGCGAGCGCGCTCGGGGCGAAGCGGCGCGCCTCCCGCGCCGCGAGGTAGACGCTGGCGCGTGCCCCGTCCCGCGCCGTGCCGCGGGCGGGCAGCGCCGCCTCCAGCCGCAGCGCCGCCACCCGCCCGCGCACCCGCGCCCGCACGCCGCGCGAGCTGGCCAGCTCGGCCTCGCTGGAGCCGTCCTCCAGGACGGCGGTGAGGAGCCGCGCGCCGGGCAGCTCACTCTCCAGCTCGCGCGCCAGGCCGGCGAGGAGGCGCAGCCCCTCGCTCTCGCCGACCAGCGGCGTCTCGAAGTCGGACGGCTCGCTCCACGGCGCCGGCGCCGCCGCCTCCGGCAGCTCCAACGCCGGGCCGTCGATCGCCGGCCAGGTGGCGCCGGGGTCGGGCTCGCCGGTCGCGGCGGTGAAGAAGGCGCCGCGCCCGGTGCCGGCGCGCACCGCCCAGCCGCGCTCCTCGTGGAAGCTCGCAATCTCGCCGCCGGGCCCCAGCTCCAGCCGCCGCGAGCGCCCGCGCTTGGCGTAGATCTCGGCGCGCGTCAGGCCCTGGCGGGTGAGCGCGACCAGCACTTCGTCGAGAAGGGACTGCACGGATCGCCGGCGCTCAAGGCGCGAAGACGCCCTCCTCCGAGGCCAGTCCTCCATCGAAGGAGGCCACGCGTTCGCAGCCTGCGGCGCGGCAGCGCTCGATGATGAGGTAGTCCGCGAAATCACCGCCGCGCGCCGCGTAGCGCTCGAGGGCAAGCCGCGACGTGCCGACGTCTTCGATGACGAGCTGGCGGGAGCGCAGGAGGGCGGCGAGGACCGAGACGATTTTTTCTGGCGGGAAGCGGAAGGCGCTCTCCAGGACCCACACGATCTCGCACAGTACGATCTGCGGCACGAACAGGCGCTCGCCCGCCTCGGAGGCTTGCTCAATGAGCGCCGCGGCGCGCGGCGCCTGATCGGGGTCATCCTCGACGAGGTAGCGAACGAGGACGTTGGTGTCGAGGCCGATCACAAGCGCGTCCCTGCGCTCCGCACCGCCTCCTCCATCTCCTCGACCGACACCGGCCGGCCCTGGGTCTTGAGGGCTCCCCGCAACTCACGCAGGTCGACGGTGACGGCCTCGACCAGCACCTGGCCGTTCTCCGTCACCCGGAACTCCACTCTGTCTCCCTCGCGCAGACCCAGGCGCTCCCGGATCGCTTTGGGCATGGTGAGCTGGCCCTTGCTCGTGAGCGTGCTGGCTGCCATTTTCCTTACCTCACTTGCGATTCCTTGCTCGACGCAAGGATACCAGCCTACGCCACGTCAACGCCGTCGAGCCGCAGCGCCGGCGTCGTCGCCCAGACCGGGAGCTTCGCGCCTCCCTTGGCGCACCAGCCGGCGCCTGCGGGCACCGCCCGGGCGCCGACGCCGGAGACCCGCGCCAGGAGGTCGGCGACGCGGCCGGCGAGGGTGAACGCGCCGACCGGCTCGGCGAGGGCGCCCCGGCGGATGCGCCGCGCCGCCGCCACCTCGAGGCGGAACTCGCCGGAGAGCGCGTCAAGCGCGCCGCGCACCGCCTCGGCGACGTAGAGCCCGCCCTCGGCGCCGGCCAGGAGCGCGGCGTCGTCGAGCGTGCCGGGGAGGAGCTCCAGGTGGTGCGAGCGCGGGCCGGGCGGCAGGTGCCGGCTGCCGCGCCGCGCCGCGCCCGGCACCAGGGCCGGCGAGGCACGGGCGGCGAGGGCGTCCGCGAGCGGCTGCTCGACGATCCCCCCGCGCAGCAGCCACCGCCGGCAGACCGGCATCCCCTCGTCGTCGGTCGTCCGCCGCACGCCGGGCGGCGCCGCGGACGGGTCGTCGAGGACGTCGAGCGCCGGCGCCGCGAGCGCCACCCCCACCGCCGCCTCGACCGGGCCGCCGAGCGCCAGCGTGTCGCTCTCGAGAGCGTGCGCCACCGCCTCGTGGAGAAGCACCGCCGCGGCGCCGGGCCCGAGCACGGCGGTCATCCGGTCCGGTGCCGGCGGCGGCGCCTCGCGGGCGCGGAAGAGCGCCACCGCCGCCGCCGCGAGCCCCGCCGCCGCCGCGACCCCCAGCTCCGGCAGCAGCGCCCCGTGCCGCCCCCACGGCGTCTCGACGACGGCGCTGTAAAACGTCTCGCTCTCCGCCGCCGGCACCAGCCGCGGCCCCACCACCTGCACCCACCGCCGGTGCCGCCGCACCCCGACCCGCAGCGGAAACCCCACGTGCTCCGCCCGCACCGCCCGCTCCACCGCCCCCGGCAGCTCCAGCAGCTCCAGCGCCCCCGCCGCCCCCGGTGGCACCCCCGAGAGCGCCGGCTCCGGATAAGAGGCTGGCGCCAACGCCCGCGCCACCTGCCGCAGCGCCTCCGCAAACGCCCGCGGCGCCAGCTCGTCCCGCGCCGCCAGCCAAGTCCGCCCCTCCCGCACCAGCCGCACCGCAAACCCCTCCTCCCGCCGCACCCGAACCCGCGGCGCCTCGCCCTCAGGCGCCACCTCCACCTCCTCCACCCGCTCGAAAAATGCGTCCGCGATGTCCTCCTCCCGCTCCGCGAGCTGCGACAGCAGGCGGGCTACGGCGGCGGTGTCTACGTGGGAGAAGGGCACCATCGGATTCTAGTCGGCTATCTTTCCGCCCCCAGATCCTTCGCTGCGCTCAGGATGACGTGCGAAGCGGTGTACCCCTGCCTTGTCATCCTGAGCGCAGCGAAGGATCTGGGCGGGGGGCCCCTCCTCCCCACCACCGACGGTGCCAGGGGGCCGTTCGGGGGGACTCGCCCGGGGAGCTCTCCGCAAGCGCCGGCAACCCCACCGCAGTCCCCCAGCGACCCCGCGCGCAGCGGAGCGCAGGCGCGCGCCACCCTCGGCAGTCTTCAAAGCGCGCGCCGGTCCCCGGGCGAGTCCCCCCGAACGGTCCCCTTTCCCCAACCCCCGAACACCCCTAAGGTAAGATCGCCCCTCATCTCATGTCTTCGTCCCCCACCATCAGCGCGCAGCAACAGGCCCTTGCCGAGCTGCAAGCGCGCATGCGCGCCTCCACCGAAGGCGGCGGCACCGACCGCGTAGCCCGCCAGCACGAAGCCGGCAAACTCACCGCCCGCGAGCGCGTCGAGCTCCTCCTAGACCCCGCCTCCTTCGTAGAAATCGACGCCCTCGTCACCCACCGCTGCCGCGACTTCGGCATGGACGGCAAACGCGTCCCCGGCGACGGCGTCGTCGGCGGCTACGGCACCGTCGCCGGCCGCCTCGTCTACGTCTTCGCCCAGGACTTCACCGTCTTCGGCGGCTCCCTGTCCGAAACCAACGCCCAGAAAATCTGCAAGCTCATGGACCTCGCCGTCGAGAACGGCGCCCCCGTCATCGGCCTCAACGACTCCGGCGGCGCCCGCATCCAGGAAGGCGTCGCCTCCCTGGGCGGCTACGCCGACATCTTCCTGCGCAACACCCTGGCCTCCGGCGTCGTGCCCCAGATCAGCGCCATCATGGGCCCCTGCGCCGGCGGCGCCGTCTACTCGCCCGCCATCACCGACTTCGTCTTCATGGTCGAAGGCACGAGCTACATGTTCGTGACCGGCCCCGACGTCATCAAGACCGTCACCCACGAAGAGGTCTCCAAGGAAGAGCTGGGCGGCGCCTCGACCCACGCCACCAAGAGCGGCGTCTGCCACTTCACCGAGCCCAACGACGCCGCCTGCCTGGCGGCGGTCCGCGACCTCCTCTCGTACCTGCCGAGCAACAACCTCGACGAGCCGCCGGCCGGCCACAGCGAGGACGACCCCGACCGCGCCGACGAGCGGCTCAACAGCCTGGTCCCCGAAGACCCCAACAAGCCCTACGACATCAAACAGCTCCTCGCCCTGGTCGTCGACGACGGCAAGTTCCTCGAGGTTCACGCGCGGTACGCCAAGAACATCGTCGTCGGCTTCGCGCGGCTGGGCAACCGCAGCGTCGGCGTCGTCGCCAACCAGCCCGCGTACTTGGCCGGCGTCCTCGACATCGACGCCTCGCTCAAGGGCGCCCGCTTCGTCCGCTTCTGCGACGCCTTCAACATCCCGCTCGTCACCTTCGAGGACGTCCCCGGCTTTTTGCCCGGCACGCAGCAGGAGTTCGGCGGCATCATCAAGCACGGCGCCAAGCTCCTCTACGCCTACGCCGAGGCGACGGTGCCGAAGATCACCGTCATCACCCGCAAAGCCTACGGCGGCGCCTACTGCGTCATGGCCTCGAAGCACCTGCGCACCGACGTCAACTACGCCTACCCGACGGCCGAGATCGCCGTCATGGGCCCGGAGGGCGCGGTCAACGTCCTCTACAAGCGCGAGCTCGACGCCGCCGGCGCCGGCGCCCCGGCGCTGCGCCAGCAGAAGGTCGCCGAGTACCGCGCCAAGTTCTCGAACCCCTACATCGCCGCCGAGCGCGGCTTCCTCGACGCCGTCATCGAGCCGCGCGAGACGCGGCCGATGGTCATCCGCGCGCTGCACCAACTCGGCAGCAAGCGCGCCAGCCTGCCGCCCAAGAAGCACGGCAACATTCCACTGTAGGATGGGGACATGAGAGAGAAAGACCGGGAATTACGGCGCCGCCGCCAACGCCGCGGCAAGCGCCTGCAGAAGCGCCGTCAGGAGGAGCTGTCGAGGAAGCCCGAGCGCCCGACCGCGTCGAAGCGCCCGGTGCGCAAGCCCGCCCACGCCGAGGAGACGGCGCCGACCGCGGTCACCACGTCGGCCGCCGCGGCGACGAAGACCCCCGGCGAGGCGCCGGCCAAGCCGAAGCGGACGCGCGCGCCGAAGGCGGCCGCGGCGCCGCCGGCGGCGGCGACGGAAGGCGGCATAGACAGCGGCGGCGCGCCGGCCGCAACCGGCAAGCAGAAGCCCTCGCTCGACACCCAGGAGGCTGCCGGCCAAGCCGCTCCCGCCCCCGAGGCCCCGGCCGAGGCCGCGCCCGCGAAGCCCGCGCGCAAGGCCCCCGCTCGAAAGACCGCCGCCAAGAAGAAGCCCGCCGCGGAGGCCCCGCCCGCCGCCGAGGCGCCGGCCGAGGGAGAAGGCAGCGAGGGCGGCGGCGCCTGAGGCCGGGCGCCGATGCCGGACTACAGCCCGCTCAAGGCCGTCGACCCCGAGATCTACCAGGCCATCGCCGACGAGCGCTCGCGCCAGAACGACGGGCTCGAGCTGATCGCCTCGGAGAACTTCGTCAGCCGCGCCGTCCTCGAGGCGACCGGCAGCGTCCTCACCAACAAGTACGCGGAGGGCTACCCCGGCCGCCGCTACTACGGCGGCTGCGAGTTCGTGGACGTCGCCGAGCGGCTGGCGATCGAGCGCGCCAAGGAGCTCTTCGGCGCCGAGCACGTGAACGTCCAGCCGCACAGCGGCACGTCGGCGAACATGGCGGTCTACTTCGCCATGCTGAAGCCCGGCGACAAGCTGATGGGGATGGACCTTTCGTGCGGCGGGCACCTGACGCACGGGCACCGGCTCTCCTACTCGGGGCGCGACTTCGAGGTGGTGGCTTACGGCGTGGACCGCGAGAGCGAGCGGATCGACTACGAGGCGGTCGAGGCGCAGGCGGTGGCGGAGCGGCCGCGGCTGATCGTCTGCGGCGCCTCGGCCTACAGCCGGGTGATCGACTTCGCCCGCTTCCGCGAGATCGCGGACGCGGCGGGGGCGCTTCTCATGGCCGACATCGCGCACATCGCGGGGCTGGTGGCGACGGGGCTCCACCCGTCGCCGGTGCCGCACTGCCACTTCGTCACGACGACGACGCACAAGACGCTGCGCGGGCCGCGCGCCGGAATGGTGATGTGCACGGCGGAGCACGCGAAGGAGATCGACCGGGCGGTGTTCCCCGGCATCCAAGGCGGGCCGCTGATGCACGTGGTCGCGGCGAAGGCGGTGGCGCTCAAGGAGGCGCTGTCGGAGGGGTTCCGCGGCTATCAGCAGCAGATCGTGGCGAACGCCCGGCGGCTGGCGGGGCGGTTGGCGGAGCGGGGGTTCCGCATCGTGTCGGGGGGGACGGACAATCACGTCTTTCTGGTGGACGTGGCGGCGGGGGGGACGACGGGGAAGGTGGCGGAGAAGGCGCTCGAAGCCGCGGGGATCACGGTCAACAAGAACACCATTCCTTACGACGCCAACCCTCCGCTGGTGGCTTCGGGGATCCGCGTCGGGACCCCCGCCCTGACCACCCGCGCTATGAGGGAGCCGGAGATGGACCTGGTCGGTGACTTCATGGCGGACGTGCTGGGGGCGCCGGAAGATGTGACCGTGCAGGGACGAGTGCGCGAGCAAGTCCGCGAACTCTGCCGGCGGTTCCCGCTCTATGACCCGCTGGGCTAGTTTGCCCCTCGGACCTGCCTACCCGGCGTTGAATAGATTTGTTCTATGACCAATGGACACAAAAAATATTCTCGTAGTCGGCGATTGGATCATCGATGAGAATTGGACAGTTGCTCCCGACTACTCCGACACTTCTATCGAACCGCTAGAGCGCTATTATCGTTCCATAATCGGCCGCAAACAGAGCGTTTATGGCCTCTCCGGAGCCGGCAGGGTAGCTCGTGCCCTTCACTGGATGAATCGTTGGGAGCTCGATGATAAAGAGGAGGCCGTACAAGCAAATTCTCAGGGCCCTAGATTCAACGTCTTTGGCCTCGGTCTCTGGGCTGAGACCGATGACGAGATCCTCCCCCGGCTTTTTATTCCTGACATCACTAAATCCGCTAATCCTTACCAGCTTCGAAGCAAGCTTTTCACAGATGGAGACCAATACGACACACCACAACTCTGGAATCTATCTGGCTGCGTCGTTGCCCCGAACGGCGACCGCAGCGCACTCAGCACATTTCACAGCTACCACGTCTTCGAGAGCACCGGAAAGAAGCTGAGGCTCTCCCTTCGTATTGCGTGGAACTACCCAGAGATTGACGTAGATTCTCGTGGCCACCGCGTGTGGCGCCTCGAGCGAGACCGAAGCGGCGACCTCCGAGATCTCATAGAAGGAAAGCGGTTTGACGCGGTCGTCGTCAAGTGCCTAGGGCAGGGCACGGTCTCTGAGGAACTTGTAACGTTAATCGGCGCCGCGGTTGGCAAGGTCCCTTGGTTCGTCAGTAGCGTTTTGGGGACGAAGGCTACGTGGTTACGATTCATTCCCAGGAGTTGTCTCCGACTTCTGTATCTCCCCCCCTCTTCTCTCAAAGAGTCGGGTGTGGCAACGTGGCGAGCTGCCACCGGGGCGATTTCACTGGGGATGCCCCGTTCCCTGTTGAAAGCCGAAAGAGGGAAAGCGGCTCGGTTGATCATGCCACGGCCTTGGTGTTCGTCGGTTCCTCGATCGCCGCGAGCGCGAGCTCGAGAGCCCCGAGGTGCCGATGTCCCTTGACACGCCGGAAGCCAGCCTCCGCGTCACACAGCGCCAGGGCGACCCAGCGCAGCACCATGTCGCCGCCGCGCCAGCGCTTGACGTTGCGCGTCGTCGTACGGATCGAGCCGATCGTGTTCTCGATCGCGTTGGTCGAGGCGAGCAACCGGCGCAGAGCGTCGGGCAGCTTCAGCCGCAAGGCGGTGAGGGTCTCGTCGAGGCCCTCGCGCAGGCTGCCCGCGGCGCCCGCGTGGCCTGCGTGCTCGAGCCAGCGGGCAAGCTGCTCGAGGCGACGCTTGGCGAGGTCGAAGCGAGCGCTCTGGTAGGCCTCGACCATCAGGCGGTCGACCCGGGCTTGGAGCTGCTTGGGCAGGTGGTCGCGGACGTTGCGGCGCTTGTGGAGCTGGCAGCGCTGGACGTGGGTTGCGTCCCCGAAGACGGCGCGCACGGCCTTGCGCAGCCCCTTGCCGCCGTCGAGCACCGCCAAGAAGCGCGGCGGCATCGCGAGGCCTCGCTCCAACAGCTCCTGGAGCAGGCCGGTACAGAGCGCCGCGTTCTCCGTCGCGCCTTCACGCAGGCCGAGCACCCGCTTGGTCCCGTCGCGCGCGATGCCGAGTGCCACCACCAGGGTGTGGCCGGCCACCTCCAGCCCGTCGATCATCAGGATCAGGGGCTGGAAGTCCGACAGGTCTCGGCGCAGCCACGCGCCCAGCAGACGACGCGTCCCCGCCACCAGCCGGCGCTGGACCGCACTCTTGCTCGTCGCGCGCTCCGGCACCGACTCTGCGAGCGGCTCCAAGCTCCGACCGTAGCGGCGCTGCGAGACGCCGACCAGCGCCTGCTCGATCACCCGCTCCGTGAAGGGATCTTCGTCCTGAAAGGCGCGCACCGAAGGCAAGCTCATCTCGCCACCGTCGCGTCGCCGGACGCGCGGTCGCGGCAGCGCCACCTGGCGGCCACCCAGCACGAACTCGCTCGCCGTCGAGCCCCAGCGGTACGCCTCGCGGGTCGGATTGCGCCGACGCTTCGGACCGACGACGGCCTCGACCTCGTCCGCGAGCTGCCGCCCCAGGGCCTCGACGCCCGCGGCGTGAAACAGCTCCAGCAGCCCCTGGCGGCTGGCCTCGATGCCCTCGACCATCGGCCGCAGCAGCGCTTGTAGCCCGTGGCTGATGCGCGCCGCACGGCCCCCTTGCCACACCACCCGCCTTTCTGCTCTCGTCTTCATCACGGCTCCTTGGCCCCCTGGCGGGGCCGGTTATTCGACCAACCCGATTCTCGATCAGGTGGGCCGAGGAGCCGCCTTCACCTCATTGCTCTTTCAACAGCGGGAGGGACAACCCCATTTCACTGGAGGCATACCAGTACCTCTCCGCTGTACGTGCCGCTCATAAGCCAGTTCTGGGACAACTCGGCGCGATCGTCGCGATGCCGAGCGGGCTCTCTCTGTGTGCTTCCGAAAGTGGGCCAGCGAAGGGCCACATTCACGTCAGTAGTGGCTCTGAAGAGCTCGCGGCAATGAGCGGGCGAGTTGGTAAGGCAAGCGTATTTTTTGCTAGCCTTGTAGCTAGAACCCTTTTCCCTAGCCCGAGGTCGAGGTTCGATCATACACTCTGCCAAGCCGCTCGAAAGGCGTACAAGTGGCGATGCAACGAGGAGCGGCGATTGAGCGGGCCTAATCAGCCGTCCGAAGTGAGCTACGGGCCAGACCTGCGCGAAGATGAAGACGTCAAGGAATCAGCTTCTTATACAATCCGACCAGCCGAATGGAAGCAATGCGAGCGAGAATGGACTGAGAGCCGAACGGGCCTCGGCATCATAACGATCATTACGGAGAATAATGACAGTCGCCCTGTGTTCCAGTCCTGGCGAGGGCTGTCAGCTGCGCGCAACTACATAGCCCTCACGAAGCAACGGCGCGACGCCGCCTCTTATTTGTATCGACTCGTCGACAGCTTTATCAACAGACAATCCGCTCCCGAGAGGAGTATAAGTTGTCTGCTTGTTGACAAGCCAGGCTCAGGCAAATCTGCCTTGATCGAGGGAATTGCAACGAGTCTCAACGCTGATTGGCGGAAGATTGACCTTAGCCAGATGGCCCAGCGAGCAGACCTTATTACTCGCCTCGACGCGCTCGCGACAGATCAAGCTAACTCCCCTCGACCACTTCTCGTTTTCGTGGACGAGATTGATGATGACGGGGGTAATTGGTATGGGCAGTTTCTTCTTCCCCTGGAAGCGAGCATGTATGTCCGTGAAGGTAATGCAGTTTACCTTAGGCCTTGTGTTTGGGTTTTTGCCGGAAGTGGAAAGCAGCCCGCGCAGGGAAGTAAATTTGATGATTTCAAGTCGAGGTTGACGGATGGTGAACTGACACTCGCAGCGGTTGGCGGCCGTGAGGCTGACGAGCAGCTTGAGCGCCTTGAACGCGTGTATGTGGCAGTCACGTTGTTGCACCAACGATTCCCTCATGTGACGCACATCAGCCTCGGTGTACTTCGCACCTTCTGGCGGATCTCTCCTGGAGTGGAAATGCGGAGAGTGCGCCATCTCGTTCACAAAATTACAGCGGTGCGTGGCAGCCATATCAGGGAGTCGGATGTCGCTTTCATTCCGCGCGCGCTCCGCCCGGACGAATATTTGAGGTCGTCTCCAATCTTCAGATCGACCCAGAAGCATGGCTGGCGTAGCGACATGCTTGTTGAGATCCAGGATGGGGACTGAGCCTAGTGGTATGACCCTTCGGGTAGCGACGCCAAACTGGTTTGAGGGCCTCCGACGTCCCCGTCAGCTGGGGGCTGTGGCCACTGTGGAGGGTGACCGTGTCCGCCTGGTCTTGCCGCCGCGATTCCTAAAGAGATGGCATTTCGCGGCGCCGCCGGAGGAGCCTCGTGTGCCCCCCGGCCTACCGGTGGGAGAATCGGTCGCTGGATTTGCTGCGCTGCTGGGCTCAGCCGGGGCAATGGATCGCCTGCGGGCCGCAAGCGCCATTCTGAGCCTGGGGCGCGAAGCTGATGCTGCTATACCCGCACTCCTGTCGGCCATGACTGGAGACAAACTCGCCTCTGTGCGATGGCGTGCCGTTGAAGCCCTTAGGAAAATTGGCCCTCCCCCGTACACCCTTCCGGCTCTCGCGGGAGTACTACAGTCTGATCCCTGTCGCTCCGTTCGCTGGCGCGCAGCTGAGGCACTCGCCGCCACTTCAATGCCATCAGACGAGAGGGCTGAAGCACTCGTGCGAGCCTCGGCCGACGACGATCACTGGGTACGCTGGCATGCAGACCGGGTCTTGAAAGAAACGATTGATCGGGACCTGCTGCAGGCGCTTCTACCTCCTTATGCGACTAAGGCGACCAATGCCGCGGTTCGCAGCTATGCGCTTCGGTTACTAGCGGCACAGGAACACCTCGATCGAAAAACCCTGCGCGCCCTCGTAGTTGGACTCTGGGATCCTGACGCTCGTGTAAGGCAGCATACCGCGAATCTTGTAGCGCGCCACGGTCTTCCTGTCCGTTACAAGCGTGCCCGCGGGGCGCTGGAGCTCTGCGCGCGCGATTCTCGACCGGAGGTGCGGAAGAGCGCCGTGGAGGCAATCGGCTATATCGCTCATCGCGATGCCACGGGGCTACCGCTTCTGCAACGCAGCCTTGGAGACCCTGACGCGTCAGTAAGAAGCGCCGCCTATAGAGAGCTAACCCGTGCTCGCGGCGGCGCCCGAAGCAAGATTACTTGGCTAGGTGTCGGCCTTCACGATCCCGACTTATCAGTCCGACTGACATCCGCACTTGAACTCAGTTCTCTTAAGGTCGAGACCCCCGCAGTCATCTCGGCGCTTGCAAGCACGCTCTGGCAGGAGAGGCCTCCTTTGTCGGCATGGCGCAGTCTCGTGGCGCTCGCGGAACGTCACGAGCAGCCAGTATTAGCGGCTATCTCATTGCTTCCACCGGCGGTCATCAGCTACCTTGTCAAAGAAGACGTCGCGGCAGGCACTCTACCCACGATAGGTCTGCGCCTTTGGGACGCGAGGGCGCGCATCCGCTTCCCAAACAAAGAGGGAGGAGACTTCCGCGGCTACGGGCTCGGATATCCTTGGGTACACGCAGGAGTGCATCACAGCTGGGAGTCCTATATCCCGCCGCTGCGTTCTCGAATTCCTGGCGTCGTGAAGCAGGTCTCATTGGCTGTGGACTCCTTCCGTTACGCTCATCTCATCGCCGCCGTCGAGTACGGGCGCTATCTTCCGCCGTCCTTGAGCGCTCAGACCGCGTCAGTCCACATCGAGGGGCGGTCGGTGGGGTCCATTATCGCTGGCGGAGGCGTTAGCGACCTGTTGGATGTCCCTGGAACTGAAAGCCGGGCCGGCGCAGGCAAGAGACTGGACTTCCTATTTATTTACGACCTTCAATTTTGCCAGTACGGTGCTTTCGCCGCCACTTGCGCTTGGGAAGGTAGCGATCACCCCTGTGCGGCGAGAGCCGCTGCGTCAGCCTGGCAGTCCTTTTTCGAGCGAACAGCGGAAGCACTCTCAGGTCACGGATTGAGTGAGTTTGTCGATCAGGATTGGTTCGACCCTGATGGCTGGAACAGCAGTCGCTATGGCCGTCGGCAGGAACGACATTATGATGATCTTCGCGAAGTCGTCGCGCAGTTGTTCCAGACGCTACGATCGCCTACCGGGAACTATCTTACACAAGAGCTCTTGGATATAGCGGGAAGGTTCGCGCAGGATGTCGAAGGGCCGCTATGGTCGGCGGCCTTCGACAAATATCCTAAGTCGCTCTTGGCGCTTCTCGCCTCCGGCATCGCGGGGAGTCGCATCTCGTTTCATGCCACCCAAGCAGAGGAGCTACGCCGACGAAGGCGTGATGAATAGCGCGCACTCGGTGCGTAGCTACTTACTAGGCCGATGCTTGTATACGTTCCAGCATCGCGGATCAACGGTGTCGTGATTCAAGCCTTGTCTGATGCACTCGACTGTCATCAGGTCCATAGGTAGCGTATTGCCCAAATTGACATTCGATCCGAGATGCCGTATCAGCCAGGTTTGCTGCTTTCGCTCAATCGCCTCGAAAACAAGACGATTCATCGGTATAGAGTCGAGGAGCGTTTCAACGAGATCACCGCGGATCTCCCTGCCTTCAGGCCCTAGTTCTCTATCTTCGATTACGACGTGCTTCGCACCTGCATCTAACTCCTCCTTCACGAGGGTCGGCCAGTCGGCGACAATAGGCACCGCCTTGTTACCAATCTCAGAGAAAACCGGTACATATTCAGCAAATCGCTCAATCGCACGGAGCTTCTCTGCCCGGGGCAAAGCGACAACCCCATCCGAGATCTCAATATGGACTTGGGCGGCTCGTGCGAGAGCAAGCATCTCGTTCATGCGGCCATGGAGCCACGCATATTCGAATAGCGTACCGCCGAGAATTGGAGTGACGAGCACTTCATCATAGGTGGCAAGACGCTTTTCAATGTCGCGCGTTATCAGAATGCTCCCCCATGCCAGCTTGGCAAAATCCCACCAAGGACCGGCAACCTCTGCTAGCTGCCGAATGTCGGCCTGCGGTATACCCTTATCAAGTGTTATTGTGAAGCCGTAAGCACGAGGTTTTTTCGTCCGGCCGACATCAACAAGGAGATCTGCTGCCAAATCAGCTAGGCTCCTCATAGGGGTACTCTAGCAGTCATAAACAACCTCCAAAGGTCGCGAGGGGTGGCTCGGCTCTCGTGGCTGTCTTTCGTAGCTTCTGGCTTGGGCAGCAAAACTGGAGGTTGACATCGGCGAGACAGCAGATCCGAGGGAGCGAGTTCCTAGAGCAACAGAGGCTGTGCCGCGGGTGGCGGGACGCCGAAACGCACGTGAATGGCTTTCCTCAGCTCTCCTACCAGGATCATTGAACCACAGATAACGAGCGGGGGCCCACTACTGACGAGCGCGCGGTCCAGTGCCCTCGATGGTTTCGTCTCGACTGCGGCCGCCTTGTCCGGGAGAAGTGCGGCCAGCTCGGCGGCGGGGCGGGCGCGGGGGGACGAGGGTTGGGTGAGGACGATCTGGCGCGCGCGGGAGGCTAGGGGGAGGAGCATCTCGTCGGCCTGCTTATCGCCTAGGACGCCGAAGAGGAGGTCGAAGGGCTCGCCTTGCTGATCTAGGAAAGCGGTGAGGGTCGCGACGCCGGCGGGGTTGTGGGCGGCGTCTAGGAGGACGCGGCGGCCGTCGGGGAGCTCTACCGGCTCGAGGCGGCCGGGCCAGCGGCAGGCTTCGGCACCGGCGGCGATGGCGGCGGGGGTCAGCCGGGGGAAGCCTGCGCCTTGCAGTGCCGCCGCCGCGGCCATGGCGAGCACGAGGTTGCCTGCCTGGTGTTCGCCGAGGAGGTGGAGCCGCAGGACGCGGCGCTCGCCGGCGGCTACTAGGTGCACGTCCTGGCCCGCCCAGCCCAGCGGCTCGACGGACTCGATCCACACCTCCGGATCGACGGTGCTCAGCTCGGTGCCGATCTCTTCGGCCGCGATCAGCAGCGTGCTCTCCGCCGCCGGCTCGTCGACCCAGGCGACCGCCGGCCGCCCACGGCGCAGGATGCCGGCCTTCTCGCGCGCGATCGCGGCCAGGGTCGGTCCCAGGTACTCGCGGTGCTCGAGGCTGATCGGGGTGATGACGGAGAGGACTGGCTCGACGACGTTGGTGGCGTCCAGCCGCCCGCCCATCCCGACCTCCAGGACCGCCAGCTCCACCGCGTCCTCGGCGAAGGCTAGGAAGGCGGCCGCCGTGAGCGCCTCGAAGTAGGTTGGCAGCTCGCCGCCGTCGGCTTCCGCCGCCGCCACCACGCGCTCGATCAACCCCGCGAGCCGGCCCCGCTCGATCGCCCGCCCGTCGATCCGAATCCGCTCCTCCACGGTCTCCAGGTGCGGCGAGGTGTAGTGCCCCACCAGGTAGCCGGCCGCCCCGGCCATCGCGGCGAGAAGCGCCGACGTCGACCCCTTCCCGTTGCTGCCGGCGACGAGGACCGAAGGGAACCGCTCGTGCGGCTCGCCCAGCGCCGCGAGCAGCACGCGCAGCCGGTCGAGCCCCAGGCGGATGCCGAGAGCCTCGAGGCGGGCGAGGACGACATCGGGATCGCCACGCTCGAGCACTCAGGCGCCCCTTAACGGTCTGTTTTCCTCCCAAGTCAAGCGAGGCCCGTCCAGCACGAGCGAGAGACGGTTCAGGACGTTGCGACCCAAGATTCCGACCGTGGCGTCAATCAGAAGGAATTGGCCGCGGAAGTTGCGCCCCAGCAACGATAGGTCCGCTCGAATCGCCTCGGCAATACTCTTCGTGCCATCGAAAGCCGCCAGCTCGTAGCGCGTCCCGGATCGCTCGATACGGATCGAATCGGCTGCCGACACCGGAAGAAAAGTCACGTCGGAGCCTGTGTCGATCAACAGCAGCACATCGGAAACCGCTGCTCCTGTCTGGGGGTTGCGAAGCGTGGCGTGGAGAACGGGCGCTGGCGGCGAGTAGAGCCGGTCGTCATAGGCCGGCATCTGGCTCGTCCTCAAGCACCTCCATCGCGAAGGCGGACGCCTGCTCCGGGTGGACGAGGCGAGGACTCCAGATGCGATACGGCGGCGCCTCCTCGGTACCGGGCACCACCACGTACACCTTCGCCTTCTCGGGCAGGTATACTGCTTCAGGCAGCCTTACCTGACCATCTTCGACAGTGGCCTCGTAGGTGACGACTTTCATGGCTCGATCTCCAGTCCCCCTGTCGAGCTTAGCAGCCGTCAGCCCGCGAAGTGCCGCAGACACGTCGCCAGCGTCGCCTTCATCTCGGCCCGCGGGACGATCATGTCGAGGAAGCCGTGCTCGAGGAGGAATTCGCTGCGCTGGAAGCCTTCGGGGAGGCTCTGGCGGATGGTCTGCTCGATGACGCGCGGGCCGGCGAAGCCGATGAGGGCGCCGGGCTCGGCGATGTTGAGATCGCCGAGCATGGCGAACGAAGCCGTGACGCCGCCGGTCGTCGGGTCGGTCAGGACCGAGAGGTAGGGCACCTTCGCGTCGCGCAGCCGCGCCAGGGCGCCGGCGATCTTCGCCATCTGCATCAGGGACAGCACCCCCTCCTGCATGCGCGCGCCGCCCGAGGCGGAGACGACGACCAACGGCCAGCTACGGTCGAGCGCGCGCTCGGCGGCGCGGGTCACCTTTTCGCCGACGACCGAGCCCATCGAGCCGCCCATGAAGCGGTACTCGAGCGCCGCCAGCACCACCGGGATCTCCTCGATCTCTCCCTGGACGACGACGACCGCGTCGCGCTCGCCGACCGCTTGCTGGTAGGTCTTGAGCCGTTCGCGGTAGCGCTTGGTGTCGCGGAAGCCGAGCGGGTCGCTCGGGCTGACGCCGGCGAAGAGCTCCTTGGGCTCGGGCTCGTCGTCGAGGAGCAGGGCGATGCGGCCGCGGGCGTCGATGCGGAAGTGGTAGCCGCACTTGGGGCAGACGCGGAGGTTCTTGTCGAGCTCGCGCGAGTAGATGACCTCCTTGCACCCCTCGCACTTGACCCACAGCCCTTCGGGCACGGTCGAGCGCGCCCGGTCCTGGCGCAGCGCCTTGGGTTGCTTGGTTTTGCGGAACCAGGCCATCGCGGAGGGATGTGCCCGCGCCCCTCACCGGGGCGGCGGCGGGCCGGAGCGGGCGCCGAGGGCGCCGCTCCGGAAGGGGTCAGGCCTCGGCGGCCTGGTTCTCCTCGGCCTCGAGGTCGTTGGCGACCCCGAGCCGCATGCAGGCGGCGTCGTACATCTGCCGGGAGGCCTTCTTGGCGTTCTGCAGCTCGGCCAGGCGGTCCTTGACCTTGGCCAGCTCCTCCTCGATCTGCCGGTCGAGGTCCTCCATCTCCTGCTTGGTCACGGCGAGAGTGTTCTCGTAGAACTTCCGCTGCTGATCGGTCAGGCTCATCGTCCCCTCCGTGACTGGGCGCGGCTCACAGCTTGAACGGGATCCGCAGGCGCGTCCAGACCTTGACCGGCACGCCGTCCTTGGTCGCCGGGCGGTAGCGCGCGGTGCGCGCCGCCGCGAGCGCGGCCTCGTTCAACCCCCCGGCCTGCTTGACGCCTTCGTGGATGCGCGCTTCCTGGACGCGGCCCTCTTCGTCGACCAGCAAGGAGACGACGACGACACCCTGGACCCCCGTCCGCTTGGCGGCGGCAGGATACTGCGGTTTGGAATAGCTGACAAGCTGCGGCGGCGTCACGCCCGGGCCGAGCTGGACGAGGTCGCCGGCGCGGGTGCGAGGCGCCTCGGGCTCGGGCGGAGCGGCCGCCGGCGGCTCCTGGCGGGCCGGCTCCTGGCGCGCCGGCTCGGGCTCCGGCTCCTGGCGCGCCGGCTCGGGGACCGGCGGGGCGGCAGCCGGCTCGGGGGCGCTCTGCTGGGCCTGCGCCCTCGCCGCCTCCTCCTCGGCCCGCTTGGCGGCGGCGACCTTCGCCGCCTCGACCTCGCGCTCCAGCCGCTGCTTCTCCTCCTCGCCGCGGCGCTTGAGGTCCTCCTCGCGCTTGGCCATCTCCTGGTTGACGAGCTGGTCGACGTTGAGGCCGGTGGTGAGAGCGGCCTCGGCGGGCGCCCCGCCGGGCGCCTGCGGCCGGCGCGCGGCCGGCAGCGGACGCGCGGGGGTGCCCGCGGCCTCGGCCTGGGCGGCGCCACGCTCCGGCGTCTCGGGGCCGCGACCGCGCCCGAAGAGGACGAAGAGGAGGGCGCCGATCGCCACCACGCCGATCATCGCTGCGATGAGCAGGCCGCGCCCGCGGCGCCCCTCCTCGACCAGCGGCCGCGCCCCGGCCGGGAGCGACGGCACCATCGCCGGCACCTCGGCGCCGGCGCGGACCGCCGCCGCCGCCGCGGCCTTGACCGCCGTCGGCGCCGAGGACTCGCGCGGCTCGACGGCGGCCGGCGCGGCAGCCTCTCCCGCGGCCGCGGTCCCCGGCTCGGGCTCCAGCAGCCGCCCGAGGTAGGCGGCGAGGTCGGAGTGCCCCGGCGTCGGGCGCAGCGAGTAGAGCGCCGCCTCCAGCCGCTGCTGCAGCTCGCCGGCGGTGGCGTAGCGGTCCTCCGGCTCGACCCGCAGCGCGCGCATGACGATCGCGTCCACCTCGGGCGGCACCGCCGGGTTGACCTCGCGCGGGGCGCGGATCTTGCCCTCGCGCACCGCCTCGAGCACCGAGATCTCGCTGTCGCCGGAGAAGAGGCGCTCGCCGGTCAGCAGCTCGAAGAGCACGGCACCGAGCGAGAAGATGTCCGAGCGCCCGTCCACCGTCTTGCCCCAGGCCTGCTCCGGCGACATGTACTGGAGCTTCCCCTTGAGCGCCCCCATCTGCGTCTGGCTCGCCTTCGACACCGCCTTGGCGATGCCGAAGTCGACCAGCTTGATGTCGCCTTCGGAGGTGAGCAGGATGTTCTGCGGCGAGACGTCGCGGTGGACGAGCCCCAGCTCGCGGCCGTCGAAGTCGCGCTTGCGGTGCGCGTAGTCGAGGGCGCTGGCGAGGCGCGCGGCGATCAGGAGCGCCAGCCCCATCGGCAGCGGCGTCCCCTTCTTGCGCGCCAGGTTGAGCGCGGAGCGGAGGTCCTTGCCCTCCACGTACTCCATCGCGATGTAGTAGTCCGAGCCGATCTTGCCGAGGTCGTAGATGTGCGCGATGTTGGGGTGGGTGAGCTGGGCCGCCAGCTTGCCCTCGTCGATGAACATCTCGACGAACTCGGCGTTGTCGGTCAGGTGGGGGAGGATGCGCTTGATCGCGACCGTCTTCTGGAACCCCTCGACGCCGCGCATCCGCGCCTTGTAGAGCTCGGCCATGCCGCCGACCGCGATGCGCTCCAGCAGCGTGTACTGGCCGAACTTCTGGCCCGGCTGCACTTCCGCGGCGACCGGGATGCGGACGGTGGCCGCGGGGTCGGCCGCGGGCGCTGGCTTCGCGGCGGCCGCCTTCCCCGGCTTGCCGGGGCGCCGGGTCTTCGTCAGCTCCTCCAGCTCCTGCATCGGCGTCGGCTTTCCGGCGCCGGTGCCGGTGCGCTCGAGGCGCGGCGGCGGAGCGGGCTTCGCGGCGGCGGCCGGCGGCGGCGTCACCGCGGCGGCGGCCTTCGCGGGAGCGGGCGGCGGCGCGGGCGCCGCGGGGACGGGGGCCGGAGGCGCGGCGGCGGCAGCCGGAGCGGCGAAGGGAGCCGCGGGCGCCGGCTCTTCGAGCGCCGCGATCGGAGCCGCGGGCGGCTCAACGGGCGGCGCGGCCGCGACGGCGGGCGCCGGCTCCTCGACCGGTTTTGCGGGCGGCTCGGCAGGCGGCGCAGCCACGACGGGCTCCGGCCTCACGGGCGCGGCTTCCGGCTTCGCCGGCGGTTTTGCGGAGGGTGCCGTGGACGGCGCGGCGGCCGGCGCCGTCACTCCCGCCTTGCTCTTGCTCAGCTCCTTCTCGAGGTGCAGCCCGGTCAGGGTCTTGCTGATCAGGTCGTCGACGTCCTCGGCCGGCTTGGCGGCGGGCTTGGGCGGCGCGGACACCGCCGGCTTGAACACGCCCGAGATGGTCTCGTCCAGCCGGCGCTGCATCTCGTCGCCGCCGGCGGCCGTCACGGCGCGCGGCGGCGGCACGGCGGCCGGCGGCGCGGCGGTGGGCGGGGCCGGCGGGACCGGTGCGGCGGGCGGCTCGATCGTCTTGTGCGCGCCGCTCACCTCGTCCTCCACCTCGGCCAGCAGGTCGCCGAAGATCTGCCGCGAGGTCAGCTTCGGGCCGTCCACCGCCGCCGGCGCCGCCGCCTCGCGCCGCACCGCCGCGGCGCGCTTGACCGCCAGCCGCAGCTCCTGGGCGGTGAAGGGCTTGCCCAGCCGGTCCTCGGCGCCGAAGCGGCCGTTGGCCTCCTCCCCCTCGGCCAGGAGCACCAGCACGCCGGGCCCGCCGGCGCGGCGCGAGAAGGCGCTCACCACGCGCTCGGCCCCGGGGGCCTGGGCGCTGACGAGGATGAGGTCGGGGGACTGCGACGCGACGGCGGCCAGGGCCTCGTCGTGGCCGGGCACGGCCTGCACTTTCCAGCCGTCGGCGCCCAGCGCGTCGCTGATGCGCTCGATGTAGCGGTTTTCCGGCTCGACCACCAGGATCAGAGACATACGGCGACTCCTCGGGGGACTGAGGGGTCGTTTCTAGCACCCCGCGCCCCGCCCAGTCAACCGGAAACTTCGCCGATTCTTGCACTTACGGAGGCCGCCCCGGGTCGCGCGCCGGCCTCCTGTAAAATCGCCGCCTGCGCCACCGTCCGAGAGGGAGCCCGTTCCATGTCCGGCCATAGCAAGTGGAGCACGATCAAGCACAAGAAGGCGGCCACCGACCACCGCCGCGGCAAGCTCTTCACCAAGCTCCTGCGCGAGATCACCGTCTCGGCGCGGCTCGGCGGCGGCGACCCGCGCGGCAACCCGCGCCTGCGCGCCGCGATGCTCGAGGCGCGCGGCAACAGCGTCCCCGGCGACAACATCGACCGGGCGATCAAGAAGGGCACCGGCGAGCTCGAAGGGGAGTCCTACGAGGAGTTCACCTACGAAGGGTACGGCCCCGGCGGCGTGGCGATGATCGTCGAGGGCCTGACCGACAACCGCAACCGCACCGCCTCCGAGGTCCGCCACCTCTTCTCCCGCCACGGCGGCAACCTCGGCGAGAACGGCTGCGTCGCCTGGATGTTCAAGCGCCGCGGCTACTTCGCGCTCGAGCCCGGCGCGATGGACGAGGAGGCCTTCCTCGAGCTCGCCCTCGACCTCGGCGTCGACGACGTCTCGACCGAAGGCGGCGAGCTCGAGATCTACACCGCCGTCGAGGACTACAACCGGGTGCGCGAGGAGCTCGAGCGGCGGGAGCTGCCGCTCGCCGCCAAGGAGCTGGCGATGGTCCCCGACTCGACGATCGGGGTCGCCAACCCCGCCCAGGTCCTGCGCCTGATCGACGCCCTCGAGGACCAGGACGACGTGCAGCACGTCTGGGCCAACCTCGAGGTCGACGAGGGCGTGCTGGCGGCGCAGGAAGGGTAGCCGCCCGGCGCCGCCTTCGCCGAGCGCCCTGCGATGCTCATCCTGGGGCTCGACCCCGGCAGCCTCCACACCGGCTACGGAGTGGTGGAGCGGCGCGGCTCGGCGCTCGCGGCGCTCGACCTCGGCCGCTTCTCCTGCTCGCGCAGCCAGCCGCTCCCCGACCGCCTCGCCCACCTCGCGAGCTGCCTGGCCGCGCTCCTCGACCGCTGGCGCCCCGAGACGGTGGCGCTCGAGACCCCCTTCCACGGCCTCAACAGCCGCTCGCTCATCGTGCTCGCCGAAGCGCGCGGCGCACTCCTCGCGACGCTTTCGGGGCGCGGCATCCTGCTGCGCGAGTACAGCCCGGCCGAGGTCAAGTCGGCGGTCACCGGCAACGGCCGCGCCGACAAGCGGCAAGTCGCGCACATGGTCAAGCTGCTTCTCGCTCTCCAGGGTGACGGCTGGGCCACCGACGCCACCGACGCCCTCGCTCTCGCCATCTGCGCGGCGCAGCGCGCGCGCCTCGACACCCTGGCCGGGAGATAGCGCGTGGTAGCATCCTTTTTGGCGTCGGATCGGTTTTAAACATAGAGAGATCAATGGCTTTCCAAGGCTCTCTCAAAGAGCTGCCGCTCCCCGACATCATCCAGCTCGTGTCGGTGTCGGGGAAGACGGGAGTCTTCGCGCTCCGCCGCGCCGGCGAGGGCTCGGGGGAGATCTACCTGCGCGGCGGCCACATCGTGCACGCCACGCTGGGCGAGCTGCGCGGCGAGGAGGCGGTCTACGAGCTGGCCATCTGGCCCGAGGGGGAGTTCGTCTTCACTCCCGGCCAGGAGACCGACACGACGACGATCCAGAAGTCCAACACCAACCTCCTCATGGAAGCGGCGCGGCGGATCGACGAATGGCAGATCCTGTCGAAGCGCATCCCCTCGACGCGCCTGGTGCCGGTCTTCACCTCCCAGGCCGCCACCACCTCCGTCTCCTTCACGCCGCAGGAGTGGGGCCTGATCTGCAAGATCGACGAGCGGCGCTCGATCGAGGAGATCGCGATCGGGCTCAACACCAGCCCCTTCGAGGCCTGCAAGCTCCTCTACGGCCTCATCACCTCGGGCCTCGTGGCGCTCAAGGAGGACCTCTCGCGCCTCAACACCGAGCGCCTCCACCGCATGAGCCACGAGGAGCTGGCGCGCCTGGCCGAGGCGATCCACGGCCACGCCCGCGAGCTCCTCTCCGGCCACGACCGCCAGGGCGAGCTCGACATCAACCTGCGCATGAGCAAGGCCGAGCTCGAAGCCGGCCGCGGCACCGAAGCCATCCTCGACCTCGTCCGCGCCGAAGAAAAAGTCGTCTCCGCCGCCCTCGGCCCCCACCAGACCAAGACCTTCCTCGACCGCGCGGCACAGCTTCTGCGCTGAGCAGCGGGCGCCTCGGGGCGGCCGGGACCGGCGCGTATACTGCCGTCGTGGACGCCGCGACGATCGAGCGCCGCCTGTGTGACTTCTTCGCCGCCTCGCCCGCGGCGGCGGAGGGGATCGTCACGGCCTACCTCTTCGGCAGCGTGGCGCGCGGCGAGGCAGGTGCTGCGAGCGATGTCGACGTCGCGGTGCTCACGGCGGCCGGGCCGCCGCCGGGCCTCGCGGGCCTCTACCTGCGCCTCCAGGGCGAGCTGGAACGCCGCCTAGGTGTCCCGATCCAAGTGACGGTCCTCGACCGCGCCCCGGTCGACCTGATCCACCGCGTGCTGCGGGACGGCCGCCTGCTCCTCGACCGCAACCCCTCGCGCCGCATCGCCTTCGAGGTCAAGGCCCGCCGCGAGTTCTTCGACCTCCAGCCCATCCTGCGCCGCTACCGCCGCATGCCCGCCGAGGGATGACCGACCGCGACCTGGTCTTCAAGAAGCTGGCTGCGGTCGAGACGTACGTGCGCGAGCTGCGCACCATGTCGCGGCTGGACCGCCTGCACGAGGACGTCCGCGAAGAGCGGTTCGTGACTCGCACCCTGCATCTGGCGATCGAAGCGGCGCTCGACGTCGCCTCGCACGTCGTCTCCGACGAGCGCCTGGGCGAGCCCGGCGCGAACCGCGACCTCTTCGATCTCCTGCGCCGCGCCGGCTGGCTCGCCCCCGAGCTGGCCGCGGCGCTTCAGGAGATGGCCAGCTTCCGCAACGTCCTGGTCCACGACTACGACTCGCTGAACCTCGGGATCGTCGAGTCGGTCGTCATCAACCGCCTCGACGACCTCCTCGCCTTCGCCAGCGCCGTGCGGGCGCGCTGCTAGCCCAACTGGCGCTGCATCCGCACGTCTAATGCGGCATGCGCACGTCGCGTTGTGCCCTTGTCCGGTTTCTGCCTCTGTTTCTCCTTCCGCTCGCCCTTGACTGTGCCGCTGCCGGCCCCGCGAGCGCGCGCCGCGTCCCTGAGCCGTCGCTCGCCGAGGTCGTCGCGCGGCACACGCGGGCGCTGGGCGGCGCCGCGGCCATCGAGGGGATCGACAGCCTGCGCTACGAGCTCGACATCGTCGAGCCGGCGTTCACCGTCCGCGCCACCTATGTTGTGGACCGCCTGGGCCGGATGCGGATCGACGTGTACTCCGGCGAGGAGCGGGTCTTCACCGAGGCCTTCGACGGCCGGAGCGGCTGGCAGCTCGGCGGCGACGGCGAGCCGGCGCGCGACGCCACTCCGGAAGGGAGTGCAGCTCTCTGGCACGGCACGCAGTACCCCACCAACATCCTCGGCCTGCACGAGATGGCCGCGCGCGGCCACCGGGTCGAGCTGGCCGGCGGCCACGCGCTCCGCCTGGTGCTGAGCGACGGCTGGGAGATGCGGTACACCCTGGATCCGGCGACCCACCTCATCACCCGCGCGCAGGACGAGCGGGCGCTCCACCCCGACCTCGACCCGACTGTCAAGCGGCTGGAGACCGTCTGGAGCGACTACCGGCCGCTCGGCGGCACGCTCAAGCCGTTCCGCTCGATCCAGATCGACCTGGCGACCGGCCAGGTGCTCCAGACCGCGACGATCACGAAAGCGGAGGTCAACCCGCCGCTCGAGCCGGCGCTCTTCGCGCGCCCGAGCTGACCGCTACATCCGGCAGGTGCTCCCCCCGGCGGCGGGCAGGTAGGCCTGCCCGACGTAGTCCTTGACCATGCGGTCGGCGTTGTAGCGCCAGGCGAGGGTCTGGATGGCCCGCTTGACGCGGGCGATCCAGCCGCGGGGGATGCCTTCCTCGTCGCGCGCGTAGTAGAGCGGCACGACCTCCTTCTCCAGGACCGCGAGGAGCGCCTCGGCGTCGTTCCGGTCCTGGACCGCCGGGTCGGCGTGCACCTCGCCGCCGCCGATGGCGAAGCCGTTGCCGCCTTCGAAGGCCTCGGCCCACCAGCCGTCGAGGATCGAGACGTTGAGCCCGCCGTTCAAGATCACCTTCTGGCCGCTCGTGCCGCACGCCTCCTGCGGCCGGCGCGGGGTGTTGAGCCAGGCGTCCACGCCCTGCACGAGCTGCCGGCCGACGTGCATCGTGTAGTTCTCGACGAAGACGATGCGCCCGGCGAAGCGCGGGTCCTGGCCGAGCTGCGAGACGCGCTGCGCCAGCTCCTTGCCGGCGCCGTCGGCGGGGTGGGCCTTGCCGGCGAAGATGATCTGCACCGGTCGCTCGGGGTCGCCGACCAGCCGCGCCAGACGCTCCAGGTCGCGGAAGAGGATGTCGGCCCGCTTGTAGGTGGCGAAGCGGCGGGCGAAGCCCAGGGTCAGGGCGTCCTGGTCGAGCGGCCGGCCCGCCGGCAGCCCCAGCCGCTCCCAGCGCTCGGCGCGCCGCCGCTCGACGAAGGCGAAGAGGCGCGCCTTGAGCACCTGGTGGACCTCCCACAGCTCGGCGTCCGGCACCTTCTCGATCTCCCGCCAGAGGTCGGGGCGGGTGAGCGAGTCGGCCCAGGCCGGCGACAGGTAGTGCTCGTAGAGCTGCTGCATGTCGGCGGCGAGCCAGGTCTTGACGTGAATGCCGTTGGTGACGTGGCCGATCGGCACCTCCTCCTCGCTGCGCTCCGGCCAGAGGTGCCGCCACATGCGCCGCGCCACCCGGCCGTGGATGGCCGAGACGCCGTTGGCCTTGCGCGACAGGTTGAGCGCCAGGACGGTGGGGCAGAAGGGCGAGGCGGGGTCGGCCGGGCGCTCGCGGCCGAGGGCGAGGAGCGCCTCCAAGTCGAGCCCCAGGCCGCGCGCCAGCCCCTCCAGGTGGCGGCCCGCCAGCTCGGAGAGGAAGCGGTCGTGCCCGGCCTCGACCGGCGTGTGCGTGGTGAAGACGCTCGCCGCCGCCACCTCGCGCAGCGCGTCGGCGGCCGAAAGGCCCTGCAGCTCGACGATCTCGCGCGCCCGCTCGAGGAGGGCGAAGGCCGAGTGCCCTTCGTTCAGGTGCAGCACCGACGGCGTATGCCCCACCGCGCGCAGCGCGCGGTAGCCGCCGACGCCCAGGAGCATCTCCTGCTGGATGCGGGTCTCCTGGTCGCCGCCGTAGAGCCGCGCGGTGAGCTCCTGGTCGGCCGGCGCGTTGGCGTCGTCGCGCGCGTCGAGAAGGAGGAGCTGGCTCCGCCCCACCCAGACCCGCCAGACGCGCAGCGCCACGTCCCTCCCCGGCAGCCCGACCGTCACCCGCACCGGCGCGCCGGCTTCGTCGGCCACCGCATCGAGCGGCATCTCGTGTGCGGCGATCGGCTCGTAGCTGTCTTGCTGCCAGCCGGCGGCGTCGAGGTGCTGGTGCACGTACCCCTCGTGGTAGAGGATCCCCACCCCCACGACGCCGATCCCGAGGTCGCTCATGCTCTTCAGGTGGTCGCCGGCCAGCACGCCGAGGCCGCCCGAGTAGATCGGCAGCGACTGGTGGATGCCGAACTCGGCCGAGAAGTAGGCCACCGGCCGCGCCCGCAGCGGCCCGGCGTGGATGAGGCCCCAGGCGTCCCCCGCCAGGTAGTCGCCGAGGCGGCGGTGCGCCTGGTTGACGCGGGTGAGCATCTCGAGGTCGTGCACCCGCCGCTCGATGTCGTCGGGCTCGAGCCGGGAGAGGATGGCCACCGGGTTGTGGTGGCCGATGCGCCAGAGCTCGGGCTCGAGCTCGCGGAAGAGGGCGCGGATGTCGGGTTGCCAGGTCCACCAGAGGTTGTGCGCCAGCTCGCGCAGCTTGCGCACCACGTCGTCCTGGGGGGCTCGCGTCATCCTGGGCTCTTTCTCCGTTGGCGGGACGGGAGCGGATGATACCGCGCGCGGTTAGCTCCCTTGAGCGGGCCAGTGCGCCCGCTCAAGCGACCGCAGCGAGGTCGAGCCGAAGGCGAGACCTTGCTAGAACTTAACTGCGATGCCGCCCATGATGCGGCGGCGGAGGCTCTCTTCGTCCGGCGGGGCGGCGGCCGAGGTGGCACCGCGGGAGAGCTCCATGTTGAGCTGCACGGCCCAGTCGGCCGCGAGGTCGAGCAGGACGTTGAGGTCCTGGGAGAGGAGCACCTGCAGCCGCTCCATCTTGCGCGGCGCCGGGGGCGCGCCGCTGCCCGCCGGGCGCAGCTCCTGGGCGAGCTGGTGGAAGGCGAGGAAGACGCCGGTCGAGGTGGCCTGGAACTGCGTGTCGAGCGACGACACCGACCAGCGCACGCGGTTCTCGTAGGGCTGGTCGTCGGTGGCGTGGAAGATGCCGCCGCCGCCCTCGGCGACGCTCGACTCGAAGCGGGTCACGACCTGCGGCGCGACGCGGTGGCTCCAGGCCATCTGCACCTCGCGCAGGGTGTCGCCGCCGACGAGATAGAGGCTGTCGAGCCGGTCGAAGAAGTCCTCGCTGAAGTAGAGCCGCAGCGTCTCGCCGAGCGTCCGCTGCACCGCCGAGACCGTGAAGAGGTCCTCTTCGCTCGCCTGGCGGGAGAGCGACAGCTCGTAGCAGGCGTCGCCCGACTGCTCGCAGGTCTCGGGCTCCTGGTACATCGTCGGCACGAAGTCCTGGAGGCCGGTGAGCGCCGGGTCCTCGTAGACGCGCTGGGAGACCGAGCCCTCGGCCTGCCAGGAGGGGCCGAGCTGGACGACGACGCCGCCGCGCGGGGTCAGCGAGACGCTGCCGTCGCGCAGCGTCGTGTAGAGGCCGTACTCGACGAGCACCGCCGGCTGCAGGCGCACGCCGCCGCTGCCGAAGACGTCCACCCGCTGGTCCACCTCGGGCATCACCAGGCCCTCGAAGCCCGCCGCCTGCCGCTCGCGGTAGCGCAGGCCGGTGTCGAGGTGGGAGCGCTCGCCGAGCGCCGTCGCGTAGGAGCCCTCGAAGCCCCAGGTGCGCGAGGCGCGCGGGATGCCGATCGGGCCGAGGCCGCCGTGGCGGTGGTAGTTGTTCTCGCTGGTGTAGTTCGCCGAAACCTCGGAGTGGCCGCGTTCGCCGAGCGCCTGCGACCAGCTCACCTGGTACTGGTCGAGCCCGACCGGCGCCTCGAGGCCGTTGCCGTCGCGCGACGGCACCAGGCGGTTGCTGCGGGTCATCAGCGCGACGCGGCTGTCGGGCCCGGCGGCCACCTCCAGCGAGACGACGCTCGCCTCGGCGTCGGCCATGGCCGTGCCGCGCGCGCCGCCGGCCGCGGTCGGGCCGAGCGTCCAGAAGTCGCCGGAGAGGCCGACGCGGATCTCGCCGAGCCGCCCCTCGACCCCGACGCGCCCGCCGCTGATCGTGCCCTCGGCCATGCCGGCGCCCTGATCGACGCCGGTCATCGCCGTCATCTCGGCGGCGAAGGGCGCGTCCTCGAACGAGGCGCTGGCGCCGTCGGAGCTGGCGGCGAAGGCCAGGCGCTGCACCTCTTCCATCTCGATCTCGTGCAGCACGTCGGCCGGGATGCGCGCGCGCAGCGACCAGAAGTCCTCGCCGGCCAGCCGCTCGCCGGGGTCGTTCGCGGCGAGGTTCAGCTCGACGAACTGATAGGTCTGCGCCGTCGTGCGGGTCAGCAGCACGACCGCCGGCAGGAAACCGGCCTTGTGGGCGATGACTTTGTAGAGGCCCGCGGGGAGATCGCGGAAGAGGAAATTGCCCTGCGCGTCCGTCGTCACCTTGCGCAGGCTGAGATCGGCGAGCTGATAGGCGTAGACGCCGGCCGCGGAAAGCGGGGCGGTCTTGCCGACCACCCGCCCGGCCACCGCCGCCTGTCGCGCCGGCTCCGCCGCCGCGGCGCTCGCCGCTCCTGCGAGGAGGAGAGCGAGGACGGTGGCGCTGTGCCGGAGGGGGGTCATCGGCATTCTGGTCCTACGAGTCCGGAGTGTAGTCCCATGCATAGGAGGAGTCAACGCGGATCCCCACATTGACGGGCGGCTATTAGGTGCCTACAGTACCGCCCATGAGCTACGTCAAGACCTCGCTCAACCTCCCCGAACCCGCCGTCGAGGCCCTCAAGCAGATCGCCGCCAAACGCGGCGTGACGATGGCCGAAGTCGTCCGCCAGGCGATCGCCACCGAGAAGTTCCTCCACGACGAGGTCGAGAAGGGCAACAAGATCCTGCTCGAGGACAAGGACAAGAGCCTCCGGCAGGTGGTCTTCCGCTAATCGCGCCGCACCAGTTCCTGGACCTGCAGCACGCGCGGCTCCCCTGCCTTCCGGGTTTCCGGAACCACGCCGCGCAGCACCACGTCCTTCCCGGCGTGCTCGCCGTGCAGGCGCTTGGCGAGGCCCTTGGCGCTCGGGTGGTCGACGAGCAGGTAGACGACGTCGAGGCCCTTGACCGCGAGCCCGGGCTGGCCGCGGTGGACGATCGTGCCGGCGATCCGCACCTCGGCGTCCTTGGGCGCGAAGCCGCCGTCGATCGCCACCTGCCGCACCGCTTCGACCGTCGCGGTGTTGCCGGGGCGGAAGGTGAGGTCGACGACGCCGCGGTTGAGCGAGACCTCGACTTTCTCCACGCCTTTGATCTTCTGCATCGCCACGCGCACGGCGTGGGCGCAGACCGCTCAGTCCATGCCGAAGAGGACCTGCTGCATGCGCAGCAGCTCGGCGCGCGCCGCGGCGGCGGGGGCGAGCAAGGTGAGCAGGAGCGAGAGCAGAACGAGTCGTTTCATGGCGTGCTCCTCGGTACGAACCAGTAGCTGAAGTTGACGACGAAGCGGACGTCCTCCTCCGGCTGGTCGCCGTGGAGGTCGCTGTGGACGGGGAAGAGCGGGCCGCCGGAGACGCCCCAGGGCCCGAAGAGCCCGAGCACCGTCGGGCCGAGGAAGACCTCGTGGCCGCCGGTGTCGGCCAGCGCGCGGCCGGCGATCTCGTCGCGCCCGCGGTATTCGCCCACCAGCTCGACGAACCAGCGCCAGTCGGCGTGTGGGAGCTCCTCGCGGAAGCGCTGCGGCCGGTAGCCGTAGACCAGGCTCCAGATCGCCATGTCGCCGGTGCGGTCGCCGCCGCGCGCGCTCGCCGCGCGCTGGACCTGGGCGCCGCCCCAGGCGTAGTGGCTGCGCGAGGCGTAGCCGGTGGCAAGGCCGCCGAGGATCCCCGGCGCGGTGCGCACGCCGGCGCGGACGTCGTCGGTCGGGACCTCGAGGCCGAGGTAGGCGGTCGACTCGAAGCGCGCGCCGACGCCGAGCGCCCGGCGGTGGAAGCGCCAGCCGAGGAGGAGCTCGGCGTCGCGGACCCCCGGCATCATCGCCATCATCCGCGCCGGCGGCACCCCCGGGTCGTCGTCGAGCGACAGCGGCAGCGAGACGGAGACCTGGAGGTCCTCGGTCAAGCCGTAGCCGAGCATCGGCCGCACCATCGCCATCTCGCCCGCGCCCCCCGAGCGCCCCATGGCGGCGACGTCCAGGCTCCACAGCCCCTGCCCGAGCGTCGGCGTGGCGAGCCCGTACACCGGGCCGTGTCCGGCGGCGGCGAGCGGGGAGGCGGCGAGCGCGAGACCGAGCGCCGCGGCGAGCGTCGTGCGCACTCGCGCGCTCACGACGCGAACCTCGCGAGCAGGGGCCCGAGCAGGTACGCCGCAAAGAGGCCGATCCCGTAGAGCGCGGCCGAGAGCCAGAGCACGCGGCGGCTGAAGCGGCTCGCCACCTGGCAGGCGGCCGGGTCGTCGATTGGGCAGCCGAGGGCCCGGGCGCGCAATCGGGGCGCGAGCCAGTAGACGTAGCCGAGGTTGCCGGCGATGAGGACGCCGGCGACGGCGAAGGTCGACGCCTTGTGCCGCGACAGGGCGACGAGCCAGGGGAGGGCCGAGAGCGTCGAGGCCACCGTCGCGCCCAGGCCGGCGAGCACGAGCAGCGACGGCAGCGCGCAACAGACCAGCGTCCCGAGCGAGGTGAAGAGAGACAGCAGCGACGACGCCGTCACCTTCGGCGAGGCCGCTCCGGGCGGTGGCAGACTCTGAGATCCAGCTCGCATGCGCTCCTCCTTGGCGAGAGAACCCACGCCGCGACGGCGGCGGGGCGCACCTCTCCCGGGGGGAGCGCTAGATCAGGAAGACGGCGAGGAGGGTGTGGAGGCCGGTGCCCCGGACGACCGCGAGGGGCGGCGGGTGCTCGACGGCCGCGAGGAGCCGGGGCGCGTCGCGGAGGGCGACCAGCTCGGTGGCCGCGCTCGGCGCGATGGCCAGCGGTGCCGCCGCCGGCGCGACCGGCCCCGGCAACTGCGGCGCCTTCTCACCGGCCGGCTGGCAGCAGTCCGACGAGAGGCCGTCGCACGTCGGCGCCGCGGCGGTCTCGTCCATCGGGCAGGAAGCCGGCTCGCGGCAGGGGGGACCGCTCAGGCCCACCACCAGCGTCCACGCCGTTAGGGCGAAGGCGACGGTGGGGAAGCGGCGCCGCGAGTTCATCGTCGGAATTGTACTCGGCCTTCCCAGGGGGAACTCCGCGACGCCCGCCGAGCGGCGGCGACCGGCCTCCGCGCGGCGCCCAATGGCCTGCGGGAGGCGTGGAACGTCCTGCGGCGGCTTCGGAACCCTTTCCCGGAGCGTGGGAATGGGTTGCGCGGGCCGGGGAACAGGTTGCGGAGCGCCGGGAATCCTTTCCGAGCGGCTCGGAGGAGGTTCCGCAGCGCGCGCAACCAGTTCCCGGCGTTGCGCAATCGATTCCCGGCGTCGCGCAGGAGGTTCCGGAGGGCGCGCAGGAGGTTCCGAAGGTCCCGGGAGGACATCGGGAGGCTCCACCGGGGCGTCTGCAGGTCGCGCGAGGACATTCCGGAGTTCCGGCGGGCGTTACGCCACTCCAGGGCCGCAACGAGCTCCTCTCGGGCCGCCGACCATCACCACGGCCAGAGGTTGTGGGTCGCCGGAGGGACATCTCGGATGCCCGGAGGGAGGTCTCCGAGGGTGAGAGATAGATCTCCGGCTATGGAAGATGAGTTGCGGCGGCACGGCGAGAGATCCCGGGCCATGGCCAATTCATCTCCGGAGCCCCGAGACAGGTCTCCAGGGTCCGGCAATGAATCTCCGGCACCCCGGGATCCATCTCGGACGGTCCGAGATAACTCGTGCGCTGCCGGCGGGGGCGTACAATCGTCCTGCTTACCCACAGCGAAAGGAGGTCGTCATGCGTTGGACGAGGGGTTTCCTCGTGGCCGTGCTCTGGGCGGCGCTCGCCGCCTCCGTTTCATCGCCGGCGGTCGCCAAGACCGTGGTCGTCAAGTGCGCCAAGGGCGACAGCATCCAGGCCGCCCTGGAAGACAAGGCCGATCCCCTGGTCGTCGAGGTCCAGGGGAAGTGCCAGGAGGGCCTGTGGATCCGGCGCTCCGGCGTCACGATCCGCGGCACCGACCCCGCCCTCGACGGCATCGTCGGGCCGACGAGCGCCGACGCGCTGGTGGTGGTCTCGGACTCGGCCTTCAGCGGCCCGGTCGCGGTCCAGGGGCAGCTCTCGGTCAACTTCGAGAACCTGTCGCTCGAGAACGGCGCCGCCGGCGGCCTCGTGGCCTACGAGGCGAACGTCAGCCTGACCAACGTCTGGATCAGCGGCAACGCCGGCATCGGCGCCCGCTTCTCCGGCGGCACCTTCGCGCTGCTGCGCGACTGCCGCCTGGAGAACAACGGCCAGGCGGCGCTCTCGGTGGCGCGCGTCGCGCGCATCGGCTGCACCGACTGCGAGATCCACGGCAACGCCGGCGCGGCCGGGATCGTCGACGCCGCCGGGGAGCTGTTCCTCGAGACCTCGAACGTCTCCGGGCCGATCGGTTTCCGGGCGTTCGGCGGCGGCCGGATCGACGGCTTCGACACCGACGTCGCGGCGACGACCGGGCCGGCGCTGCGCGCCGACCTGGAGTCGGTCGTCAACTGGGAGACCGGGACGCTCGACGGCCGCGTCATCGCCGACACGAAGAGCCAGATCAACCTCGCGGACGTGACGCAGCCGGCGGGGGCGGGGACGAACTTCGTGCTCACCAACTCGACCCTGACGGTCGCCGGCTCGAGCCTCGCCCGCCCGCTCGACCTGCAGACCTTCGCCAACGGGGTGATCGCGGACTCGACGGTCGGCACCGTCGCCTGCGCCACGGGAGCGGACGTCGCCTGCCAGGGGACGGTGACGAAGACCAGCTCGACCTGCGGGCTCTGCCCGTAGGGAGCCTACGGCTCGACGAGGAAGCAGAACATCATCCCGCTCTCGTGGTGCTCGGCGATGTGGCAGTGCGCCATCCACACGCCGGGGTTGGTGACCTCGAGGAGGATGTCCACCGTCTGGCCGGTGCGCACCAGGACCGTGTCCTTCCAGACGAGGTTGGGCTCGAGGGCTCCGTCGCGGGCGAGGACCAGGAAACGCCCCGCCCCGTGGAGGTGGAAGGGATGGTGCATCGGGTGATCCGAGTCCATCTCGTTGACCAGCCGGATCTTCACCCGCTCGCCGACGCGGAACCGCCAGTCGATCGCCGCGCCCTCGGCGCCCGTCGCCCGGTCGATCAGCTTCCAGCGCATGTTGGCCGGGGTGGTCATGCGGTTTACCTCGACCATGTCGTCCTCCCACTCGATGCCGAGGTGCTCGGGCGCCTGGTCCCCGTCGTGCTCGTGCGGGTGCCCGCCGTCATCGCCGTGGGAAGGCCCGTGCTGGTGCTCGCCGTGCCCGGGCTCGGGCACGAGCTGCGCCGGCACCAGCTTCATGCCGCACTTGGGGCAGCGATCGGGCTCGGCGCTCCGCACCTCGGGATGCATCGGGCACGCGTATGCCGGTGCCGCGGCCTCGCGGGGGAGCAGCTTCATGTGGCACTTCGGACACCGGCCCGGCTCGGCGCTGACCACCTCCGCGTGCATGGGGCAGTAGTACTCGACCGCCGCGCCCGCCGGCAGCTCCGGCGCGCCCATGTCCATTTCGGCGACCAGGGCGAGCGTCTTGTCCGGCGCGGCCTCGAGATAGGGCGCGATCCGCTGGCGCTCGGCCGCCAGGTCGGGGTTGGTGCGGAGGTCCGCGAAGCGCGGCGCCAGCGACGGCTCCGCCTGCTCGTCGCTCACGGCGATCGTGGCCAGCGTGTACGTCCGGCCGGGCGTGCGGTGCTCGAGGGTCGCCTGGCCGGGCCGGTCGAACAGGACGTCGACCACGGTCCGCTCCGAGGGCGCGAGCACCACGCTCTCGACCAGCTCCTCCCGCTCGTAGTGCCCGCTGTCGCCGCCGACGCGCTTCATGCGCGCGCCGCGCACGGCGACGTTGAAGACCCGCGTGTTCGCGGTGTCGGTCAGGTAGAGCCGCAGGACCTCGCCCTGCCGCGCCGCGAGCGCCAGCTCGGGCTCGCCGTTGACCAGCAGCACGTTGCCGAACCGGCCCATCGCCGTGTACGTGGGGTGCGACCGGTCGAACGGGGCGACCGTGCCGTCCTCCAGCAGGATGTCGTCGAGAGTGAGGGTGAGCTCGCGGTGGACCGGCGGCCAGTAGTCCGGCTCAGCCGGCACGACCACGATGTTGCCGTACAGGCCCATCTCCTGGCCGTAGTCCTCGCGGATGTGCGGGTGGTACCAGTAGACGCCCGGGTCCGGGAACTCGATCTCGTAGGTGAAGCTGCCGCCGATGGGGATCGGCGGTTGCGTCTCGGCCGTCCCGTCGTAGCGGTTCTCCAGGCGCAGCCCGTGCCAGTGCACCGTCGCTTCGAGGTCGCCCTCGTTGGCGACGTCGACCACGAGCCTCGACCCCTGCCGCACTCGCAGCGTCGGGCCGGGAATCGAGCCGTTGTAGGCCAGCATCCGCACGGTCGCGCCGCCGAGTTGCTTCGCCACCGGCGCGATGCGAAGGTCGAACTGGTCCCCGTCGCCGAGGTCGACCGGCTCGGAGGGGCGCGCCTCGGGCAGACCGGCGGCGTCTGTCGGGAATGGATCCGAAGATCGAGTCATGTCCTTATCTCCTGTGGGTCGCGCTCCTAATTCTAAAGACCGTCTGACGCCGGGGCGTTCTGCGTCACTCCGCCAAGTCCTCCGGCCGCCCTGGGAGCGCTTCGCTGCGCCGGGCCGGTGCGCCGTCGGGCCGCCGCCAGTTGTCGGCGGGCGCGGCGTAGGCCGGCACCCCCAACGCTCCCGCGGCGAGGATCAGATTGACCGCCAGGCGCGCCAGCAAGGCCGCGGTCGGGTGCCGCAGCGGCCACCGCTGCTCGGCGGAACAGCAGAAGCGCGACCGCGCCGCTAGCGAGAGCGAGGCGAGCCAGCATCGGGCCGGTAGGCGTACAGGCGGCCGCCCTCGGTGCCGACGTAGAGCGCGTCGCCGGCGACGCCGATCCCGCGCAGCACGCCCTCGAAGGCAGAACGCCAGCGCGGCGCGCCGTCGCGTAGCGCGTAGGCTTGGAGCTCCCCCTGCGCGGTGCCCATCAGCACGCTGTCGCCCCGCACGGTCGGCCGCGGTGCGCTCCACTTGCCCACCTGCTCGCGCCGCCAGAGGGTCTTGGCGAGCGATTCCTCCACCGCCAGCAGCGTCCCTTCCCTGTCGAGCAGGACGAGGAGAACGCCCTCGGCGAGCACCAGCGGGCCGCGCGGCACGCCGTCCACCGCCAGGGCGGTCTCGACGTCACCGGTCTTCGGGTCGAGCCGGACGATTCGCCCGTCGGCGAGGCCGATCAACAAGCCTCGCTTGGTGAGCAGGAGCGAGGTCGTGACGTCGAGTCCGAAGTCGCGCTGCCAGAGCACCCTGCCGGTGCCGAGGTCGGCGGCGTAGAGGCGGCCGACGGCGCTCTCGAAGAACACCCGGCCCTCCCCGGCCGCCGGCGCGCTCTTGTGGAGCTCCTGCCGCGGCTGCGGGCCGTCCGGGGCCAGTCGCCACAGCTCCTTGCCGGTCCGCGCGTCGAGCGCCGCAAGCTCGGCGGTGCCGGTGAGGGCGAGCACGCGGCCGCCGGCTAGCACGAGGTCGGCCTCCACCCCGCCCTCGGCCGGCCACTCCCAGCGCAGCGCTCCGGTGGCGCGGTCGAAGGCGTAGACGGACGAGATCGGCCGGCCGTCGGACGGAGTGATGACCAGGTTGCCCGCGACCACCGGGTGCCCGTGGAAGAGCGCCTTGGGGCCGCCGCCGCGCGCGGTGTCGAACTGCCAGCGCACCCGCCCAGTGGCGCGCTCGAGAGCGTAGAAGTTGCCGGGGCAGGCGCCGGTGTAGAGGAGGTCCTCCGCGACCGCGGGGGCGGTGAAGAGTCAGCCGCCGGTGTCGAAGTGCCAGAGGACGGCGCCAGCGTCGTCGGCGAACGCCCACCCCGGCGCGGCGGCGGCCAGGCCGAGGAGCGCGGCGAGGAGGGGAGCCCGGAGCATCAGTGCTACTGGGTCTTCTTCCGTGGGTCGTCGGCCGGGTTCACGTAGTTGATCTGCCAGGGTCCGACGCCGTGGAGCTGGATGACGGTGTCGCCGCTCGCCCAGGCGTAGTGGTGCATGCCGGGCGCCAGGAAGGCGAAGGTGCCTGTCGGCAGCGTCATCCCCTTCGCCGCGTCGAACGTGTCCCCCATGCCGACGTTGAAAGTGCCCGACACGACCGTCACGTGCTCGACGGCCGCGGCGGCCGCGGTGGTGGTGGGCTGGCCGTTTTCACCGCCCGCCAGGACCGGAAGGACGGCGAACAGAGCCAGGGCGAGGGTCAGCACGATTCGGCGAGAGCGGTAGAACATCGGATATCCCCCTCGTGTCAGATGGTTCTTCTCTGAAGTCTACGCCGCTCGGCCGCGGCGCGCGCAGTGGTAGACGAGAATGCCGAACGGCGTGCGTTCGACACGCAGCTCGGCGCCGCCGCCGACGTCCAGCACGACCTCGCCCGCGCGCGGCGGGCCGAGGGCGACCAGACGCCGCTTCCGCTCCGCGTCGCGGAAGAAGCGCTCCGCGAGCGTGTCGTAGAACCGGGTGAGCGCCGGGAAGCGCAGCGCCGGAGCGAACCGCCGCCTCACGCCCGCTCGCCCACCGGCGCCCGAACCCCTCCCCAGCGCGCGAAGAGCACCGGCACGAGGACGAGGTTGAGGAAGGTCGAGGTCAGCAGGCCCCCCAGGATCACCTGCGCCATCGGGCTCTGGATCTCGTTGCCGGGCTTGCCGCCGGCGAGGACCAGGGGGATCAGGGCGAGCCCGGCGGTCAGCGCCGTCATCAGCACCGGCGCGAGCCGCTCGCGCGAGCCCTGGACCACCGCCTCCTGGAGCCCCAGCCCCTCCTCGGCCATCAGGTGCTGGTAGTGCGAGACGAGCAGCACGCCGTTGCGCGTGGCGATGCCGAAGAGGGTGATGAAGCCGACCAGCGAGGCGACCGACAGGACGCCGCCGCCCAAGGCGACCGCGAAGACGCCGCCGACCAGCGCCAGCGGCAGGTTGACGAGCACGATCAGCGCGTGGCGGTGGTTGCGGAAGGCGAAGAAGAGGATGGCGTACATGCCGAGCAGCACCAGCCCCGACAGCGTCGTCAGGTTACGCAGGCTGCGCGCCGCCTCCTCGAACTGCCCGCCGTAGGCGATGCGGTAGCCGGCCGGCAGCTCGAGCCCGGCGTCCAGCCGGCGGCGGACCCGCTCGACCGTCCCGGTGAGGTCGGCGCCGGCGATGTTGGCCGTGACCATCGCCACGCGCTCGACGTTCTCCCGCCGCACCAGGCCGGGCCCCAAGTCGAAGCGCACGCGCGCCACCTCGCCCAGCGGCACGGTGTGGCCGGACGGGGTCGGCACCGGCAGCGCGGCGAGCTCCTCGCGCGCGGCGCGCAGGCGCTCGGGCAGGCGGACGACGACGCGCGAGACGACGCCCCCCTCGACGATCTCGCCGGCCTCGGTGCCCTGGAAGAGCGCCTCGACCGAGCGCGAGAGGCCGGCCGGCGTGAGGCCGTGGAGCGGCAGGGCGCGGCGGTCGAAGTCGACGACGAGCTGCGGCACGCTGGCCTGCTCGGTGTTGGAGACGTCCACCAACCCCGGGACCCCGGAGAGGAGCGACTGCGCCCGTGCCGCCAGGCCGCGCAGGACCGCCAGGTCGGGGCCGAAGATCTTGACCGCCAGGTTGGTCTTGCTGCCGGAGATCATGTGGTCGATGCGGTGGCTGATCGGCTGTCCGAACGTCACCTGGGCGCCGGGGATCGTGGACACCGCCTGGCGCATCTCGGCGAGCAGCTCGTCCTTCTCGCGCCCCTCGCGCAGCACCACCTCCATCTCGGAGGCGTTGACCCCCTGAACGTGCTCGTCCTTCTCGGCCCTGCCGGTGCGCCGGCTGGTCGAGACGACCTCGGGAAAGGCGAGGAGGCTCGCCTCGACCTGCCGCCCGAGCGCGTCGCTCTCCTCCAGGGTGATGCCGGGCGGGCTGACGACGGAGATGGTGAGGGCCCCTTCGTTGAACGGCGGCAGGAAGCTGCGGCCGACGAAGAAGAGGACGGCGCCGGCCGCGGCCGTGGCCAGGACGGTCGTCGCGACGACCTTGCCGCGGTTCGCCAGCGACCACGCGAGGGCGGGCCGGTAGGCGCGGTGGAAGGCCCGCAGCAGCCAGGGCTCGGGCCGGTCGAGGACCTTCGAGCGCGGCAGCAGGAGATAGCAGAGGACCGGCGTCACGGTGAGCGAGACGACGAGCGAGGCGGCGAGCGCCGCGACGTAGGCGAAGCCGAGCGGGCGCAGCAGCCGCCCCTCCATGCCGGGGAGCACGAAGAGCGGCAGGAAGACCAGGACGATGATCAGCGTCGCGAAGAGGATCGGTCCCCGCACCTCGGAGGAGGCACGGAAGACCGTCTCGAAGGGCGGGCGCCGGTCGGCCTCGGGGCGCGTCCGCTCCTGCTTGAGGCGGCGGAAGACGTTCTCGACGTTGATGATCGCGTCGTCGACCAGGGCGCCGATGGCGATCGTCAAGCCGCCCAGCGTCATCGTGTTGAGGCCCTGGCCGAAGAGCGAGATGACGAGCACGCCGGCGACCAGCGAGAGCGGGATGGCAAGCGCCGTGATCAGCGTCGTCCGCAGGTTGCCGAGGAAGAGGAAGAGCACTACGACGACCAGGAGGGCGCCGTCGCGTAGCGCCGCCACGACGTTGGCGATCGCCACCTCGATGAAGTCGGCCTGGCGGAAGTTCTCGGTCTCGATGGTCACTCCCGGCGGGAGCGAGCGGGCGAGGCCGGCGAGGAGGCGGTCGATCTCGCGGGTGAGCGAGAGGGTGTTGGCGTCCGGCTGCTTCTGGACGGAGAGGATGACCGCCGGCCGGGTCTTGTAGGAAGCGGTCCCGCGCTTGGCCTCGGCCCCCTCGCGCACGGCGGCCACGTCCCCCACCCTGACCGGCACGCCGCCGTCGACCCGCAGCACGGTCGCCGCCAGGTCCGCGGCGCCGCGGGCGCGCCCGAGGCCGCGCACGAGATACTCCTGCCCGCGGTCGACGTGGAAGCCGGCCGCGGCGCTGCGGCTCGACCGCTCCAGGGCGTCGGTGAGGTCGTCGACGGTGATCCCGCGCTGGGCGAGGGCGACGGGGTCGGCCTCGACCTGGTACTCGCGCACGTCGCCGCCGATCGGCACGACCTGCGAGATCCCCGGAACCGACAGCAGCGTCCGCCGCACCACCCTCTCGGCGAGCAGGCGCAGCTCCATCGGCGAGATCGTCTTCGCGGTGATGGCGATGAAGGTGATCTCGCCCATGACCGAGCTGATCGGGCCGAGCTGCGGCGGATCGACGCTCGCCGGCAGCTGCGCCCCCTGCAGGCGCTCGGAGACCACCTGGCGGGCGCGGTAGACGTCCTCGCCCCAGCCGAACTCCACCCAGACGACCGCGATGCCGGCGGCCGACACCGACCGCACCCGGCGCACGCCGGGGGCGCCGTTGAGCACCGACTCGATCGGGAAGGTCACCAGCAGCTCCACCTCCTCCGGCGCCATGCCGCGGGCCTCGGCGACGACGGTGACGGTGGGGGCGCTGACGTCGGGGAAGATGTCGAGCGGCAGGCGGACGACGTAGAGCGAGCCGATGATCAGAAGGAGCCCGGTCGCGAGCAGGATCAGGCCGCGGTAGCGGAGCGAAAAGCGGATGACGGCGTCGAGCATGGCGGGTCTCCTCGGCGGCGATCAGTGGACGTGGCCTTCGACGGCACCGGCGCCGAGGAGGGAGCTGCGGCGGATGGCATTGCCGCCGCGGGTCACGATGCGCTCGCCGGGGGCGACCCCCCGCACCAGGACGTGCGGGCCCTGGCGGGCCTCGATCCGCACCTCGCGCCGGTCGAAGCTCTCGCCCTCGAGCTGGACGTAGACGACCTCGACCCCGTCGTCGTCCACCAGCGCCGAAGCCGGCACGACGACGCCGCGGAGCTCCTCCGGCAGCAGCAGCTCGGCCTCGACCCGGCTGCCGAGGCGCAGCACGTCGACGCCGCGGCGGACCTCGAGGACCAGCGGCACCATGCCGGTCCCGGCGTCCACCTCCGGGGCGCGCGCCACGAGCCGCAGCTCGCTGCCGGGGACCGGGAACGGCTCCTCCTCCGCCCAGCGGCGGACGTAGAGGCCCGCCGGCGCGGCGGTGAGGAGCGCCGCCTGGGCCGGCTGGAGGGCTAGCTCCAGCCAGACCGGCGAGGTCTGGACCAGACGCGCGAGCGGCGCCCCGGCCTCTACGAACTGTCCTGGGCTCACCGCCACCTCCGCCACCCGGCCGGCAATGGGCGCGGCGATGCGGAAGCTCTCCGGGCTGGCGCCGCCCCGCCGCACCGCGCCCACCGCCGCGCGGCCGCGGCGGGCCCCCTCGAGGTGCGCCGCGAGCGAGCGCACCGCCGCCTCCGCCTCCTCGACCTCGCGGCGGCTCGCCGCCTCGACCGCGATCAGCTCCCGCAGGCGCGCGAGGCGCGCCCGTGCCGCGCCCAGCTCCGCCTCGAGCGCCGTCACGTCGGCGCCGAGCTCCGAGAGGCTGCGGTCGCTCTGAACGCGCGGCGCGATCGAGAAGAGCGGCGTTCCGCGCGCCGCGTCGAGGCCGACGTGCGGCCACCGCGCCGAGCTGACGACACCGTCGGTCGGCGCGGTGAGCGTCACCTCGCCGCCGGCCGCCGGCCGCACGGTGGCGGGCGCCCGCAGCGTCCGCCGCAGAGTGCCGGTCCCGGCCCAGGCAGTGGCGAACTCCGTGCGCCACTGCTGCTCCTTCAAGAACCCGATCGGCTCGCCGGCAGCGGCCGCGGCGGCCGGCGTCCCGGGCGGCGGTGCGACCAGCCCGCCCGGCGACTCCGCCGTCCCGACCCGCACGCGGCCGGCGGCGATCTCTTCGCGGCGGCCCGGCTCCTCGACGCGGAAGACAAGGTCGAAGGTGCCCTCGCGCGCCGGGCGGAAGACGACGCGGAAGATGCCGGGGCGGAGCGGCGAGGGCGCGTGGAACGTCTCCTCCCGGCCGGCGCCGCGCAGGATGCCGGTGACGGCGCCGCGGTCGAGCGCCGAGAAGTCCTCCAGCACGGTGAAGTGGGCGTGCGACGGGGCCTCGCGGCCGGCGATCAGGGGGTCGGTCTCGGCGAACAGCTCGTAGTGCTCGCTCCAGGCGGTGACGGACCAGGGCTCGGCCTCGCCGGCGTGCTCGTCGCCCTCAGGGCCGGCGTCGCGGCAAGCCGGCAGAAGGGCGAGCGCCAGGACGGCAAGGGGAAGGAGCGGCGTCGCGGCACGGGTCATGGCAGCTCTCCAGGTGCGGGAGTCGATCCGACGGGGCGGCCGGCGGCGGCCTCGAGGGCGCGCTCGGCGGCGAGCGCCGCCTCGCGCAACGCGAGTGAAGTCGTGCGCGACGCGAGGGCCGCGCGCAGGCTGTCGAGGAAGTCGGTCAGGTCGGCCTCGCCGAGCTCGAACGCGGCGGATGCGCCGGCCAGCACCGCGTCGGTCTCGGCGGCGGCCGCTTCGGCCGCCCCGGCTTCGCGGCTCAGGCGCTCGTAGGCGGCGAGCGCGCCGGCCAGCTCGGCCTCGGCGCGGGCGCGGGCCAGAGACAGCTCGGCGCGGGCGCCGGCGAGGCGGGCCTCGGCCTCGCGGCGGTCGGCCTGGCGGCGGTCGAAGAGCGGCACCGTCCAGCCGACCGAGGCGACCGGCCCGGCGTGGGCGTCCCCCTCCTGCTCCACCCGCTTCCAGCCGAGGCCGAGCGCCGGGGGATCGACGACGCGGCCGGCGAGCCGCCGCAAGGCCTCGGCGCGCTCGACCTCCCGCTCGCGGGCGAGGAGGTCCGCCCGCGCCGCGAGGGCGGCCGCCGGGGCGATCTCGGCGGCGGCCGGCAGGGTTGGCGAGGCGGGGCGGGCGCCGGCGGACAGCGCGGGCAGCCAAGCCGCCACCTCCGCCCGCCGGCCGGCCAGCTCCGCCTCGGCGAGGGCGAGGTCGGCGCGCGCCTGCCCCTCTTCGAGCGTCAGGCGCCGGGCGGCCAGGCCGGGGATCTCCCCCGCCTCGGCGCGGGCGCGGGCCCGCCGCGCCAGCTCGCCGACGCGGGCGAGGTGCGCCGCCGCGAGGTCCCGGCGCTCGGCGGCGAGCGCCCAGCCGGCGTAGGCGGCGCGCAGCGCCAGCCGCAGCCGCAGCCGGCCCGCAGCGAGGCGCCCCTCGGCGGCCGCGAGCCCGCGCTCCGCCGCCTCGCGGCGCAGGGCGCGGCGCCCGCCGAACGGCGGCGTCCAGGTGGCGACGGCGGCCGTCTCGCGCGCGCTCGGGTCCGGCTCCTCGCGGGTGACCTCGACGGCCGGGTTGGGCAGCAGCGCGGCGCGCACCACCTCGGCGGCGGCCACCTCGCGCTCCGCCAGGAGCGCGGCGGCGGCCGGGTGGTCCTCGCCCACCGCGGCGAGGAGCTCCGCCTCGGTGAGGACCGCCTCCTCCTGCGCGCCGGCCGGCGCGACAGCGAGCAGAAGCAGCAAGGCAAACCAGGTTCTGGACATGGCGACTCCGTTCGCGCGGAACAAACAGGGTGCGCGGCGCCGCGAGAGGGCACCGCAAGGGGCCGGGCGAGCGCCGGCGCTAGGAGGCGGGGTTCAGATCAGCAGACTGCAGAGCAGCGCGAGCCGCGGCGGGCCGCAGCCGGACGGGCCGGCAGGCGGGCGCCCGCGGAGGGGCGCCGTCGCGAGCGCGAGCTGCGCCGGGGGGCCGGGCCGGAGCGGCGAGAAGGCGGGGGACTGGACGCTGCGCGGCGGATCCTGCCGAGCGGAGGGCGCGGGAGTGAGGTCGTGGGCGTGCGGCGGCGTGCCTTCGGGATGGTCGTGCCCGTGCACCAGCGCCTCGGCGAGCGTCTCGGGATGGCTGTGACCATCCCACACGGCCGCTCCGAGCTGGAGCAGCCCGGGCGCAGAGGTGACGGCGACGAGGAGAAGAGCGGCGGCGAGGCGACGGCAGACGAGCACAGCCGGATTGTGTCCCACGCCTGAATGACCGGTCAAACCGAGCACAGAGAACGCGGCCGTGCAGTGGGTGAAGCCTGCGCCTGTCCCAGACGGGGACCGCTGGAACACCCCAAAGGGTGAAAGGAGGCACGCGATGATCAAGCCCACTCTGACCTGCCTCGTCCTCGCCTTCGCCCTCTGTACCGGGGCGGCCGCCGCCGGGGAGGCACCGCTTCCCGCGCCGGCCGCGGACCTTGTCGTCGCCGAAGTGCTGTCCACCCCTGCCGCGGGGCCGACCTGCGGCGAGACCGCCACGCCGGCGGTGCGCGACACCACCCCGGATTGGCTGGAGATGGCCTGCTGCGGCAACCGCTGCTCGAGCGACGCCCAGTGCACCGCGATCTGCGGCGGCCCGGGCCAGTGCGTCCAGGTCAACTCCTGCTGCCGGCGGTGCGTCTGCTCCCAGACCTAGGCTGAAGAGCGGAGCGGCCCCGGCGCCTCCCCGAAGCGCCTCGCTCGAGGGCCGGGCCGTTTCCCGCGAGGTGCTAAGCTTCACCCGGTGGCCGCGGCCGCCTTCGTCGCGATGACGCACCGTCTCACCGCCCTCGCCCTCCTCGCCCTCTCCGGGCTGATCCTGCTCGCGGGTCCTTATCCGTGCCGGGCGCAGGCGGCTCCTCCCGAAACGGAGGCGCCGTGCCACGAGGAGCATGCAGCCGGCGGCCCGGCGCTCGCCAGCCGCGACGCCGCGCCGCAGGACGACTGCTGCGCAGACGGCAGCGACGCCCTCTGCGAGCACGCCTGCCAGGGCGCGGCGGTGCTCGCGTTCGCGGCGCATCTCGCGGCGGTCGAGCTCGCCGCCGAAGCGCGCATGCCCGACAGCGAGCACCTCCTTGCGCCCCTGCCTCACGGTCTCGACCACGTCCCTCTCGCCTAGCTTCCCGCAGCTCCACGACTGAGGTCTCCATCTCCGCGGCGGATCGCCGCGGCGGCGGCGCGTCGGCGCTGCCGAGAGTTGCGGCACGGAGGTACGGCAGATGAGAACCAGGACACTTCTCGCCTGCGCGGTGGCGGCGGCCGCGCTCGCGCTCGCCCTTTCCGGTTGCGGCGGCGACGACACCGCCGCCAGCCGCAGCGCCGCGGCCTTTCGCGAAGCGCAGGAGCGCGGCGAGCCGCTCGGCGGCGACAGCCACGCGCACGGCCACGGAGCGGTCGCCCCCGGAGGGCCCGGCGAGGAGCCGGGCGGCGCTCATGCGCACGGGGTTGCCGAGGAGCACGAGGGCCACGCCGCGCCGGCGGCGGCTCAGCCAGAGGGACACGCAGGACACGGCCGCCGGGCACCAGGGCCGGCGGCCGGCCCCCACGCCGGTCATCAGATGGCATCCGCGCCTCGCGGCGGCGGCCACCCGGGGCACGGCGCGAGCCCGCCCCCAGGGGCGCCGGCGGATTCCCATGCCGGTCATGAGGCGGCGGCGGCGCCCCAAGCAGGCGGCCACGCGACGCACGCGAAGCCGGCGGCGCCGGCCGCGGCCGGCGAGCACGCGGGCGCGGTGCCGTTCGTCGAGGCCGCCGTCGCGGCCGAGCCGGGGCAGCCGGCGGCGACGCTCGCGCCCGGCCCGGTAGACGCGCCGGCGGCGACCGCGGTCGCGGAAGCCGCGCGCGCGGCCGCGCTCGCCGGCGAGATGGCCGGCGGCCACGGTCACGGCACCGCCACCTACCGGCAACGCGACGCCGGCCGGGCGCCGCAGGGGCCGGAGCCGAAGCCTGCCGAGGAGCACGACCACCCCGACGACGGGAGGGACGACGGATGAGAGCGCGCCGCTTCCTGTCTCTCGCCGCCGTCATCGCCGCCCTCGCCGCGGCGGGCTGCGCCTCGGTGCCGCGCGACGCCGGCGTCGGCGAGGTGCGGACGCTGGTCGAGGAGCGCGGCGGCCAGCGTCTCGCCTGGGACCCGGCGCAGCCGATCGCGCCGCCCACGGGCGAGCCGCTGCGGCCGCTCCTCGTCGGCGAGCTCACCGTCGAGCGCGCGGTCGAGACGGCGCTCGCCCAAAACCGCGACCTCCTCGCCGCGCTTGAAGAGCTAGGGATCGCGCGCGCGGAGCTGATCGCGGCGAGCACAGTCCGCAACCCCCTGTTCGAGGGGGAAGTGCGGTTCCCCGGGAGCCCGGCGCGGCCGTTCGAGGTGGTCCTCACCCAGACCCTCATCGACCTCTTCCAGCTCGGCCGGCGGCGCGCTCTCGGCCAAGCCGAGTTCGCGGCGGCGCGGCTGCGGGTGGCCGGCGCCGTGCTCGGCTTCGCCGCCGAGGTGCGGGCCGACTACTACACCCTGCAGGCGGCGCAGCAGGCCCTCGCGCAGCAGCAGGCGATCGCCGCCGCCGCCGAGGCGTCGGCCGAGCTGGCGCGGCGGCAGCACGAGGCCGGCAACGTCTCGGACCTCGACCTCGAGACCGAGCAGGCGCGCTACGAGGGCGCGAAGCTCGACCTCGCCCGGGCGCAGCTCGACGAGCTGCAGGCGCGCGAGCGTCTGCTGGCCGATCTCGGCGCGCCCGACGCGATGCCCCTGGTCTTGCCGCCGCAGACGCCGCCGGGCGAAGGCGCGGAGCGGTCGCTCGACGAGGTGGAGGCTTCGCTGCCGCGCCGCATCGACCTGTCGCTCGCCCAGGCGGAGGTGGAGGCGGCCCGGCGGGCGCTGCCGCTGGCGCGCTCCGAGGTCTGGGACGAGCTCGCGGCCGGCGTGCACCGGGAGCGGGAGCCGGACGGCAAGCGGACGACCGGCCCCGCCGCGACCGTCCCCATCCCCCTCTTCGACCGCGGCCTGGCGGGGCGGACGCGCGCGGTGGCGACGCTGCGCCGCGCCGAGCAGCGGCTGCACGCGCTGACGGTGACCGCCCGCTCCGAGGCGCGCACCGCGCGCGAGCGGCTGCTCGAGGCGCGGGCGCGCGCCGAGTACCTGGGCACCGTCGTGGTGCCGCGCCGGCAGCGGATCCTCGCCCTGACCCAGCTCGAGTACAACGCGATGCTGCGCGGGCCGTTCGACCTGCTGCGCGCCCGCCAGAACCTGGCCGACGCGGAGCGCGAGCGGCTCCTCGCCATCCGCGACTACTGGCTGGCGCGTACGGAGCTCGATGCGGCGCTGAGCGGCGTGACCGGCTTCTCGGCGCGGCCCGAGCGGCCGCGCCTGCCCCGCCTGGAGCTGTTCGAGCCCGCCCGGCAACAGGAGACCATGGAGGACGAACGATGATCTCGCGACGCAAAGTGCTCACCTCCGGCCTGGCGGCGGCGGCCGCCGGCGCGGCCGGCCTGCTGCGGCGCGTCCCGCTGCTCGCCGCCGAGCCGCACGGCGCCGCGCACGGCGCCCAGCCCGCTCGCCGCGGCGCCGGCGGCTATCTCCCCGTCGTCACCCCCAACGGGTCGTCCCTCCCGTGGCGGTGGGAGGACGGGCACAAGACCTTCCATCTCGTCGCCGAGCCGCTGGTGCGGGAGTTCGCGCCGGGGCTGCGCGTCAACTGCTGGGGCTACAACGGCCAGACGCCCGGGCCGACCATCGAGGCCGTGGAAGGGGAGCGGGTGCGGATCTACGTCGAGAACCGGCTGCCGGAGCCGACGTCGGTCCACTGGCACGGCGTCCTGCTCCCCAACGGCATGGACGGCGTCGCCGGCTTGAACCAGCGGCGCATCGAGCCGGGCGAGACCTTCAAGTACGAGTTCCGGGTCCGCCAGCACGGCACGCAGATGTACCACCCGCACTTCGACGAGATGGTGCAGCAGTCGATGGGGATGATGGGCTTCCTCGTCTTCCATCCGCGCCAGCCGCGGCGCCGCGTCGACCGCGACTTCGCCATCTTCCTCAACGAGTGGTTCATCAAGCCGGGGACCTCGACCCCGGACCCGACGGTGATGCTCGACTTCAACGTCTTCACCTTCAACAGCCGCGTCTTCCCGGGCACCGCGCCGCTCCTCGCTCGGCTCGGCGACCGGGTGCGCCTCCGCATCGCCAACATTTCGATGGACTCGCACCCGATCCACGTCCACGGCCACAACTTCCGCTGGACGGCGAGCGACGGCGGGCCGCTGCCGGAGACCGCCTGGATTCCCGAGACCAGCATCAACGTACCGCCGGGGACGACGCGCGACGTCGAGTTCGTGGCCGACAACCCGGGGGACTGGGCGCTGCACTGCCACAAGGTGCACCACACGATGAACCAGATGGGGCACGGCCTGCCGATCATGACCGGCGTCGATCAGACCGGCGTGGCCGAGAAGCTGGAGCAGCTCGTGCCCGGCTACATGCCGATGGGCGACACCGGCATGGGCGACATGATGCACATGGGGACGCCGCGCAACTCGCTCTTCATGGGCGGCGGCGACGGGCCCTTCGGCGAGATCTTCATGGGCGGCATGTTCACCGTCCTCAAGGTGCGCGAGGGGCTGGCGAGCTACGACGAGGACCCGGGGTGGTACGAGCACCCGGCGGGGACGGTGGCCTCGCCGGTCGGCGAGCATCATGCCGCGGCCGCTCCCCGCCCGGAGGCCGGCGCACGGCGTCCGGCGGAGCGGCCTGCCGCGACCTTCCAGGCGGTCAAGGCGGGGAGCTGCGGCGCTCTTGCCGGCGCCCGGGGAAGGTGACGTGCTCCGTCCCCTGAAGATCGGCATCGCCGTGGGCGCGGCGCTCGTCGTGCTCGCGGTCGGCGGCTTCGCGCGGCTGCTGCGCCGCGGCTTCAGCGCCCACGACGAGCCGACGGCGATCGAGGCCTTCGTCGCGCGCACGGTCCGGAGCTGGGCGGTGCCCGCCGATCTGCGCGGCGAGAAGAACCCTCTGGGCCTCACCCCTGCCGTCCTCACCGACGCCCGCGCGCATTGGGCAGACCATTGCGCGACCTGCCACGGTAACGACGGCAAAGGACGGACGACCATCGGCGAGCACCTGTACCCGCGGGCGCCGGACATGACCTTGCCCGCGACACAGGAGCTCTCCGACGGTGAGCTGTTCGCGATCATCGAGAACGGCATCCGCTTGACCGGCATGCCGGGATGGGGCAACGGCACGGCGGAGTCCGGCTACGGCAGTTGGTCGCTGGTCCACCTGATCCGGCACCTGCCGCGGCTGACGCCCGAAGAGATCGCGGCGATGGAAGCGCTCGAGACCGGCGAAGCGCACGCCCACTGAGGCGCCGGATGGGCGCCGGAGGTGCGACATGGAGCACGCGAAGCAGGACAAACATGACAAGCATGACAAGGCGCAGCGAGGAGGGCACTACGTCCGCCTGCTGGCGATGCTCGCGCTGTCGTTCGCGAGCATGTACGTCCTGATGTACGCGATGGTCGACAGGTTCGCCAACGCGCTGCCCAACACCAACCAGTTCTACATGGCGGGGCTCATGACCGCCGCCATGGCGGTCCTCGAGCTGGCGCTCATGTGGGGCATGTATCCCAATGCGAAGCTCAACGGCCTGATCCTCGCCGCCGGCGCGGTGGCGCTGCTGGCCTTCTGGTTCCTGATCCGGCAGCAGTCGGCCATCTCGGACCGCCAGTTCCTGAAGTCGATGATCCCGCACCACGCGGGCGCGCTCCTCATGTGCGAGCAAGCGCCGATCCGCGACCCCGAGATCAAGGAGCTGTGCGCCGGCATCGTGGCCTCGCAGCAGACCGAAATCGACTGGATGAAGGCCAAGCTCGAGGAGATCGAATGACAGCGCTCGATCCGGTCTGCGGCATGACGGTGGATCCGGAGAAGGCGCGGTTCCGCGCCCAACATGGGGGGAAGACGTACTTCTTCTGCAGCGCCGGCTGTTTGGAGAAGTTCCGCGCGCAGCCGGAGCGGTATGTCGGCGGCGGTGCGGCCGCAGCGGAGCACGCCGTGCATCCGGTCGCCCACCGGCCGTCTCCGCCGCCGCCCGCGGCAGCGGCCCCCGCGGCAGGGACGGAGTGGACGTGCCCCATGCACCCCGAGGTCGTGCGCGATCGGCCGGGGTTCTGCCCGATCTGCGGCATGGGCCTCGAGCCGCGGGTGGCGACGGGGGCGGCCGGGGAGGAGGAGAACGCCGAGCTGCGGGACATGACGCGGCGCTTCTGGGTGAGCGCCGTGCTCACCCTGCCGCTGGTCGTCCTGGCGATGGGGATGATGCTGCCGGGCGACCCCTTCGCGCGGCTCCTGCCGCACCGGGCCCTCGGCTGGCTCGAGCTCCTCCTCGCCACGCCGGTCGTGCTCTGGGGGGGCTGGCCCTTCTTCATCCGCGGCTGGTACTCGCTCGTCCACCGCGCCCTCAACATGTTCACGCTGATCGCCCTCGGGGTCGGCGTGGCCTACCTCTACAGCCTCGCCGCGCGGCTCGCGCCCGGCCTCTTCCCGGCCGCCTTCCGCGACGCGCACGGCCAGGTCGGTGCCTACTTCGAGGCGGCGGCGGTGATCGTCACCCTCGTCCTCCTGGGCCAGGTCCTCGAGCTGCGGGCGCGGAGCCGCACCGGCGCCGCGATCAAGGCCCTCCTCGGCCTGGCGCCCAAGACCGCGCGCCGCCTCCGTCCCGACGGCGGCGAGGAGGACGTGCCGCTCGATCAGGTGCAGGTCGGCGACCGCCTCCGCGTCCGCCCCGGCGAGAAGGTGCCGGTCGACGGCGTCGTCGAGGAGGGGGCGAGCGCGGTGGACGAGTCGATGGTGACCGGCGAGCCGATGCCGGTCGAAAAGAACCCCGGCGACCGCGTCGTCGGCGCCACCGTCAACGGCACCGGCGCGCTCGTCGTCCGCGCCGAGCGCGTCGGCGCCGAGACGCTCCTGGCGCAGATCGTCCGCATGGTCGGCGAGGCGCAGCGCAGCCGGGCGCCGATCCAGCGGCTGGCCGACCAGGTGTCGGGCTGGTTCGTGCCGGCCGTCGTGCTGGCGGCCGTCGTCACCTTCGCGGTCTGGGCGCTGGTCGGGCCCGAGCCGCGGCTGGCCTACGCCGTCGTCAACGCGGTGGCGGTCCTCATCATCGCCTGCCCCTGCGCGCTGGGGCTGGCGACGCCGGTCTCGATCATGGTGGCGACCGGCAAGGGCGCCACCGCCGGCGTCCTCTTCCGCGACGCCGAGGCGATCGAGGTGCTGCGGCAGGTGGATACCCTCGTCGTGGACAAGACCGGCACGCTCACCCTCGGCAAGCCGCGGCTCGTGACGGTCGAGCCCGCCGCGGGCTTCGACGAGCGCGAGCTGCTGCGTCTGGCCGCCGGGTTGGAGCGCGGCAGCGAGCACCCGCTGGCGGCGGCGATCGTCGCCGGCGCCGAGGAGCGCGGCGTCGAGCCGGGGCGCGCCGAGGAGTTCCAATCGGCGACCGGCAAGGGGGTGCGCGGCACCGTCGAGGGACGGCAGGTGGCGCTCGGCAACCGCGCGCTCATGGACGAGCTGGGCGTCGCGCTCGGCGCGCCCGGCGACCGCGCCGAAGAACTGCGGCGCGACGGGCAGACGGTGATGTTCGTCGCCGTGGACGGCCGTCCGGCCGGGCTCCTCGGCGTCGCCGACCCGATCAAGGAGGGAACGGAGGAGGCGCTCCGCGCCCTGCGCGAGCAGGGCCTGCGGGTAATGATGGTGACCGGCGACAGCAAGACGACGGCCGAGGCGGTGGCGCGGCGGCTGGGGATCGAGGAGGTGATCGCCGAGGTGCTGCCGGAGCAGAAGGTGGAGGTCGTCAAGCGCCTGCAGGGCGAGGGGCGGAAGGTGGCGATGGCGGGCGACGGCGTCAACGACGCGCCGGCCCTGGCGCAGGCGGAGGTGGGGATCGCGATGGGCACCGGCACCGACGTGGCGATGGAGAGCGCCGGCGTGACACTCGTCAAGGGCGACCTGCGCGGCATCCTGCGCGCCCGCCGCCTCTCCGAGGCGACGATGCGCAACATCCGCCAGAACCTCTTCTTCGCCTTCGTCTACAACGCCCTCGGCGTGCCGATCGCCGCCGGCGTCCTCTACCCGTTCACCGGCCTCCTGCTCTCGCCGATGATCGCCGCGGCGGCGATGAGCTTCAGCTCGCTCTCCGTCCTCGGCAACGCCCTGCGGCTGCGGCGGCTGGAACTCTAGACGCGGTGTGAGGGGATTCCGCTCTCGCGTTCGTTCAAGGGAGGTAACCCCTAACGAATGGAGAGAGCCATGCCATCGATTCGCACGACCGTCGTGTGTCTGTTCACCGCCCTCGTCGCCGGCCTGGGCCTGCCGGCTGCCGGCGAGGCCCAGTGCCCCACGGGGCAGTTCTACCTCGACCTCAAGAACTGCACGACTGCGACCTTCGCGCCGCACGTCAGCTTCCTGGTCGCCTGCACCGCGATCGCGCCCGTACCGGCGATCGCGGCCTGTCCGCCCGCCGCCAACTGGAAGCGGGCGACGCTGCGGATCGCGATCCCCGCCGGCTGCACGCAGGCCAACATGGTCGTCGAGTACGAAGGCCTCCCCGCCGGCTGGAGCGTCAACGTCGGCGACTCGGCGACCAACGACGGCTTCGCGGGCGACGCCGGCACCCACGCCCCGGACAACGCCGAGCTGTGGGTGCTCGCCGAGGACCTGTCGGTGGTAAACGGGAGCAGCAACGCCGCCGCGATCAACAATCCCCTCGTGAAAGACCACCTCGCCTTGACCGACGGGGCGCTCAAGTTCGTGGTGAGAAACGAGTACGTGAGCTGGGGCCAGCCCTACAACAGCGTGCAAGCCCTGGCGACGAAGGACCTGTTCGCGATCCCGGGCACCGGCGACGGCCGCACGATCTACCTGGGCCTCAACCAGGTGATCACCGGCCGGGCCGACCGCCGGGGCTGCGGCGCGCGGCGGGTGCTCGTCACCTTCAAGTAGCCGCCGGACCGCCCCGGGGGCGAGGTTCGCTCCCGGGGCGGCTCGTCGCGTCCTGGCTTAAGATCGAGGGAAGAAATGTCCAGCTCCGCGGTGCGCCCGCTGACGATCCTGGCGCTGGTCTGCCTGGCGCTGGCGTGCTCCAGCCAAGCGCCGGATAGCGCCGCGCCGCCGCCCGGCGCTGTGGAGGCGGAGCCTCCTCCTCCTCCCCCTCCACCCCCGCCGCCGCCCCCGCCGCCCCCGCCGGAGAGGGAGGACGACGACATGGCCATGGCGCTCCCCGGCGACGACGACGACGTCGAGGCGACGATGGAGGAGCGGCCTCCGGTCTGGGTGACGGCGCCCCCGGACTTGGACCGGGCCCGGGGGGCGCCGCCGCCGCTGGTCGACAAGACCCTGCGCTTCGTCCGGCTCTTCTACGGCACCAACCGAGCGCGCACGGGACCCTGCGTGCGGCAGGCGGCGGCGCGGTGGGACGAGCCCGGCGAGTGCCAGCCGGGCGCCTACTACGGCGGCTTCCCGGCCGACGGCAGCGAGGGGCTGGAGGTCGGGACGCTGAAGGTCACCTTCCCGCCCGGCCACCAGGCCGGGAAGATCGAGCGGCCGTTCCAGGTCTTCAGCATCAGCCTGCGCGACGAGGACCCGGACCGCGACGTGGTGATCTCCGAGCTGCGGTCGTACGCCGACGCCGCGGCCTGGGCCCGCGACCTCAAGGCGACCGGGCGCGACCAGGCGTTCATCTACGTCCACGGCTTCCAGACCAGCTTCGACCAAGCCGCGCGGCGCGCGGCGCAGCTCGCCTACGACCTCGACTTCGACCTCGAGGCGGACTTCCGCGGCGTGCCGATGCTGTTCAGTTGGCCGTCGCGCGGCGCGCTCGACGCCTACGGGGTCGACTACGACGTCTCGTTCGAGTCGATCGACGCCTTCAACCGCTTCCTCGACCTGGTGAAGAGAGAGGCCGGCATCCGCCGCGTCCACGTCATCGCCCACAGCATGGGCAACCGCGTCGTCACCGAGGCGCTCTACGCCCGCGGCGACCGGCCCGAGCCCCTCGTCGACCAGCTCGTCCTGGCGGCCCCCGACGTCTGGGCGAGCCGCTTCAAGAACCGCTTCCTGCGCAGGCTGCCGAAGCTGGCGTCGCGGGTCACGCTCTACGTCTCGGACCACGACCGGGCGCTGCTCGCCTCGAGCCGCATCCGCAGCGACGAGCCGCGCGCCGGCCAGGTCGCGGGCGGGCTGCTCGAGGCGAGCCGCGGCGTCGAGCGCTTCGACGCGATCAACGCCTCGACGCTCGAGAGCGACTTCCTCGGCCACGGTTACTACGCCAACCACGGCTCGATGCTCGGCGACATCTACTGCCTGCTCAAGGGGACGCCGGCGCAGGGGCGGCCGCTCCTCGCCGTGGCCGGCACGGCCTGGCAGTTCCGGCCGCCGCAGGAGCTGGCGGCGCTCGACCCCGTCCCCTGCGCCGGCGTCGCCGCCGCGGCGACGCCGGGCGCGCCGGGCGCGCCGGACGGCGGCCCGCGGCCGCCCGCGGTCCCCGGGCGCCTGATCGCCGCGGTGGCGGTCGTCGTGGTGCCGCTTCTCGGCTCGGTCTTCTGGTGGTGGTGGCGGCGGCGCCACCCGTAGGGCGCCTTACCGCACTACCGCACTTCCAGCACGCCGCGCATCATCCGCGAGTGGGACGTGCAGACGTACTCGTACTCGCCCGCCGTCGCGGGGGCGCGGAAGGTGAGAGCTGCCGACTCGCCCTCGCGGCGCAGGAGGCGGGTGGCCTTGCGCTCGCCGTTCTTGTCCGGGACCGCGACGTCGTGCGGGATGCCGCTGTCCTCGTTGCGCAGCACCAGCCGCACCGCCTCGGCGCGGCCGACGACGAGGCGCGGGTTGGGGGTGGGGTCGCCGGGGAGGTAGAACGACATGCCGCGCGCGGCGAGCGTCAGCGTGCGCGGCGCCGGGTCGGGGGCCTGCAGGGCGAGAGCGATACCGCCGCCGGTCGCGAGCAGGGCCAGGAGCGGCAGGACCAGAGCGCGTTTCGTCATCGTCGGTTCCTCACTGGACGAGCATTCCCGTGCCGTACATCACGGCGAAGCCGGCGAAGAGGCCCGCCACGACCGGCGCGCTGGAGAGATAGGCGGCGAGCGGCCGCTGGCCGGCGACGCCGCGGGTGATCTGCACCACGACCTGCGCGATGGCGCCCGCGCCGAGCGCCAGGAAGAGCACCGCCAGGACCGGCGAGTAGACGAAGCCGCCCAGCCAAGCGCCCGCGATCGTCGGGGCGCCGGCAATCAACCCGAGCAGGATGAGCCGGCCGAGGGCGACGCGCAGCCGGGCGATCGGGGCGACGATCGCCAGCCCTTCGGTCAGGTTGTGCAGCGTGAAGCCGAGGATGAGGAGCGTGCCGAGCGCCACCTCGCCGAGCGCCAGGGCGGCGCCGATCGCCAGCCCCTCGCCGAAGTTGTGCAGGCCGATGCCGATCGCGAGGAGGAGCGCCGTCACCCACCCCGCCTCGGCCAACCCCTTCCGCCGGCGCGACAGCCATCCCCCCAGGGCTTCGAGCGCGAGGTAGGCCGCCGCGGCGCCGAAGACCAGGAGCGCCACCCCCTGGAAGCTCCCCGGCAGCTCGCCCGCCGCCTCGAGCCCCTCGTGCAGGGTGTCGACGAGAAGGAAGAGCAGGAGGCCCAGCGTCAGCGCCAGCAGAAAGTCGATGGCCCGCGGCGAGAGGCGGTGGGCGAGCGGGTACCAGAGCAGGCCCAGCGCCACCGGGATGATCCCGACGTAGAGGCCGATCAGGGCGAAGAGCCCGAAGGTGCGCCAGCCGGGCCGCGGCGTCTCGAGCGCCACCGCCACCTCGTGGTCGAAGGTGATCCCGGTCGCGGTGACCAGGCGGACGACGTGCGTCTCGCCGTGCACCCAGGGGTAGGGGATGCGCAGCCGCGCGCGGTCGAGGTGGCCGAGCGGTCCGGCCGGGTCCTGCTCGAACGCCCAGTAGGCGTCGTCCACCTGCACCTGCGCGATCGTCGAGGGGTCGGGGCCGTCGTTGAGGACCGAGACCAGCATCTCGTTGGGCCGGAGCTCGACGCGCTGGATCTGGAGGACCTCGACCGGCGGCGCGTCGCCGCGCAGGGTCTCGCTCGGGCGGGAGCGGACGATCCAGACCAGGAGCGCGGCGAGGACGACGAGCGGCAGCAGCGCGAGGAGGAGCGAGCGCCCGGTCTCAGGCTTCACCGGTCCCCCCTTTAGCGTCGAAGAACCCCATCCAGCCGAGCTCGGCGAACTCGCTCTGGTGGGCGTGGAACATGAACTGGCCGGGGTAGCGGAAGGTGGTCTCGAGGATCGCCCGCTCGCCCTGGCAGAGCATCAGCGTGTCGGTCACCTCCTGCGTCTCGAGCGAGGTGCCGGTGCGGTAGACCTTGAAGAACATGCCGTGCAGGTGGAAGCTGTTGATCGGGTCGAGCTCGGTGACGTTGACGACGTAGATCCGCACCAGCCGGCCGACCTCGACCGCGATCGGCGCGTGCATGTGGAAGTGCGCCACCGTGTTGACAGCGTAGACCTCGTTCTCGCCGTCGAAGTTGGTGTCGAAGGCGTTCATCACCATGATCAGCTCGTCGGCCGGCGGGCGCGGCGTCTTGGGATCGACGATGAAAGCGCCGTAGAGGCCCTTCTGGATGTGCCGCTTCAGCGGCACCGCGTGGCAGTGGTAGAGGTGGACGCCGAAGGGCTCGGCGTCGAACTCGTAGAGGAAGCTGTCGCCGGGCGCCACCTGCTGGTCGGGGAGCGACCCGTCCATCCCCGGCGGGTGCCAGCCGTGGAAGTGCAGGGTGTGGGGGTGCGAGCCCTGGTTGAGGAACCGGATGCGGATCCGGTCCCCCTCGGTGGCGCGGATCGTCGGGCCCGGCACCTGGCCGTTCAAGGTCCAGCCGGGGAAGAAGACCCCCGGGGCGATCTCGACCTCGCGATCGACGGCGAAGATGTCGTACTCGCGCAGCAGCGACCCGTCGGGCCGCGGCGTCGCGCGGTAGTAGCGCGAGCGCTCCTCCTCCGGCAGGTGCGAGAAGTTCCAGGAGCGCAGGAAGAGGGCGGGGTCGAAGGCGTCCGTCGAGACCCGGCCGACCACCCCCATCGCGTGGGCCATCGCGTGCGCCGCGTGGCCGTGCTCGGCCGCCGGGCGCGGGCGGGGCGACGCCGCGGCGGCGAGGCCGGCTCCCACGCCGCTTGCCCCCGCCAGGTAGAGGAGGGCGCGGCGCGAGAGGGGGGTTTGCATGGTCTAGGACCTGATTTCGAGTCGTCAAAAAGGATAGGCAGATGACACCGAAATGTCAAACCGCGGGCCTCGGCAGTCCTCGGGATAGGCTCCCGCCGTGCCCACCAGCACGGTCGAGGACTACCTCAAGCGCATCCTGCTCGAGGAGCACCGGCAGCCCGGCGCGCTGGTGCCGATGGGGCAGATCGCGGCCAGCCTCGGCGTCACCCCCGGCACGGTGACGGCGATGGTCAAGGCCCTGGCCGACAGCGGCCTGGTGAGCTACGAGCCCTACAGCGGCGTGCGGCTCACCTCCGCCGGCCGCGAGCTCGCCACCCACGTGCTGCGCCGCCACCGGCTGATCGAGCTCTTCCTGGTGCAGGTCGTCGGGCTCGACTGGAGCGAGGTGCACGGCGAGGCCGAGCAGCTCGAGCACGCCGTCTCCGAGCGGGTCATCGAGCGCATCGACGAGCTGCTCGGCCACCCCGCCGTGGATCCCCACGGCGACCCCATCCCCGGCCCCACCGGCCTGGTCCACGAGCGCGACCTGCCGAGCCTGCTGCTCTGCCCGCTCGGGGAGCCCGTCCGGGTGGCGCGGGTGGGGGACCAGAGCGCCGAGTTCCTGCGCCTGGTCGAGCGCAGCGGCCTGGTGCCGGGGAGCGTCCTGAGCGTCGAGTCCCGCGACGAGACGGCAGAGACCGTGCATCTCCGCCTCGCCGACGGCCGGGACGTGAGCCTCGGCTGGCGCGCCGCCGCGAAGATCCTGGTCCAGCCGCCCGGCGCGAACGAGAGGTGACCACGAGAAAGGGGGACCCATGCTCGCCAACGCACCCGTCTACGCCTCATTGCCGACCACCGACCTCGCCCGCTCCCGCGGCTTCTACGAGCACACCCTCGGCCTGAAGGCCGAGCCCGAAGAGGAGGAAGGGGCACTGACCTTCCGCGCCGGCGGCGGCACGGTGCTCCTCGTCTACCAGCGCCCGCCCTCGCGCGCCGAGCACACCGTCGCCTTCTTCGTCGTCGACGACTTCGATCGCGTCTTCGCCGGCCTGCGCGAGCGCGGCGTCGTCTTCGAGGAGTACGACATGCCCGAGCTCACGACCGAGAACGGCGTCGCCCGCCGCTCGGACGGCAAGCGCATCGCCTGGTTCAAAGACCCCGACGGCAACATTCTCGGCCTCTTCGAGAAGTGAGCGGCGCAGCGCCCGCGGCATGAGCGTGCGCAAGCTCTCGCTGCTGGCGGGCGTCGGCGCGCCGGCGCCGGTGCCGGCCGACGTGACGGCGGCGCTCGGCAGGGTCGAGATCGTCGCGGCGCTCGGCGAGCGCGGCTCCTTCCGGCTGACCTTCCGCCTCGATCGCGGCTCGATGCTGCCGGCCCGCTTCCTGCCCGAGTCCGGCGACCTAGTGCGCGTCGTCCTGCTGACCGAAGAGTGCGGCGAGCAGGTGGTGGCGATGGACGGCGTCGCGGTCACCCACGCGGTGGCGGCCGGCGCCGAGGACGGCGAGCTGGTCGTCGGCGGCGAGGACCTGACGCTCTTGATGGACCTCCGCGACGGCAGCGGACGCCCGTTCCCCGGCATGACCGTCGCGGCGCGCGTCGCGGTGATCCTCGCCGGCTACTCGGTCTTCGGCGTGACGGCCGCGGTCGTGCCGCCGCCGCTCGTAAACGTGCCCGAGCCGTCCGCGCCCATCCTCCAGCACGGCACGGACTACGCCTACCTGCAGGCGCTCGCCCAGGGCGTCGGCTACCGGTTCACGCTCGATCCGGGGCCGGCGCCCGGCGCCTCGGTCGCGCATTGGGGGCCCGAGCCGCGCGGCGACCGCGCGCAGCCGGCGCTCCTCGTCCGCTTCGGGCGGCGCAGCAACGTCGAGACGCTCCAGCTGCGCTTCGACGCCATGGGACGCGTGGCGCCACAGGCCGTGATCCTCGACCCCGCGACGAAGGTCGCGATCCCGATCCCCGTGCCGGACATCGCGGCCCTCGCGCCGCCGCTCGGGGCGGTGGTGCCGCCGGCCCACCGGCAGCGACGCCTGCCCGGGGCGGCGAAGCTCACGGCCTTGCAGGCGGCCGCCGCGCTGCTCGCCGAGGCCGCCCGCTCGGCGGAGGCGACGACGGGGCTGGGCACGCTCAAGATCGTGCAGGGGCAGCGCCGGCTGCGCCCCGGCCAGATCGTCGAGGTCCGCGGCGCCGCCGATCCCTTCGACGGCCTTTACGCCGTCAGCCGCGTGCGCGACACCCTGACGGCGCGCAGCCATCACCAGGAGCTCGAGCTCGTGCGCGCCGGCCTCGGCGCGGCGGGCGGGGGGAAGCCATGAGCGCAGAGCCGCCCTACTTTGGCAAGTACCGCGGGACCGTCGTCAACACCCTCGATCCGCTGCGGCTGGCGCGGCTGCAGGCCGTCGTGCCGGACGTGGCGGGGGCCGCGCCCACCACCTGGGCGATGCCGTCCGTCCCCTACGCCGGCACCGGCGCCGGCATCGTCGCGCTTCCCCCAACCGGCGCCGGCGTCTGGATCGAGTTCGAGCAGGGCGATCCCGACTACCCGATCTGGAGCGGCTGCTGGTGGGGCGCGACATCCGAGCTCCCCGCCGTCGTCCAGGCCGGGCCGCCGGGGAGCGGCCAGGTCGCGCTCGTGACGCCAGGCGGCCACGCTTTAGTGATCTCCGACGTTCCGGGTCCGGCGGGCGGCATCACTTTGCAAACGCCGGCCGGCGCGCGCATTTCCCTGATCGACACCACGGTCGTCATCGACAACGGGCAAGGCGCCGCGGTGACCCTCAACGGGAACACGGTGCACTTCAACGGGGTGGTGGTCTAACGGCGTTCGGCCGACGAGGGGTGTATCCTTTCCGAGCCATGCGAACGTATACAGCGGTGGTCGAGAAGTGCCCCGACACCGGCTTCTACGTCGGGTATGTGCCCGGCTTCGCCGGCGCGCACTCCCAAGCCGAAAGCCTCGACGAGCTCCAGCAGAACCTCCAGGAAGTCATTGCCATGCTTCTCGAAGACGGCGATCCCGAGCTGGAGGACCACTTCGTCGATACGCAGCTCGTCACTGCCGGCTGATCCGTGGGCAACCTGCCCACTCCTTGCCGCCAATCCCTCTTTCCGTTCCTCCCATCGGCGGCCCCCTCGTTCCTTCCGGGAGCGGATGTTCGACAAAGCTCATGCCGTTCGAGGAGCCGCCAAGAGGTAAGACCACGACCGCGGCGTGCGTACCATGTCGAGCTAGCCGCACGACAAGCCTTTCCCTGGACTGGCAGGAGAGAGTCGGGTACAAAACGGCAAGGTAATTCTCTAAGATTGCAACAGCCCAGGAAGGGGACTGTGAATGCCCCGCTACGACGTTTTTCTCAGCCATGCCAACGCCGATAAGCCAGCCATTGAGCACATTGCTCGCAAGCTTCGGGAGGAAAAACTTGAGCCGTTCCTCGACAAATGGCACCTTATTCCCGGAGACCCTTGGGAGGAGGCGCTGGAGGAAGCACTCGACGAGAGTCGCACCTGCGCTGTCTTTCTCGGCAAGGAGCTCGGGCCCTGGCAGAATCAAGAGATGCGTTCGGCGCTAGCCGAACGGGTCCGCGACCAATCGATCCGGGTGATCCCAGTGCTGCTGCCCGGTTGGACCACTAAAGGTGAGGTTCCCCGTTTCCTCCGCCTCCTGGCCTGGGTTGACTTCCGCGCCGGCATCGACGATGAAGAGGCCTTCCGAAGGCTCCTTGCTGGCATACGAGGCAAAGTGCCCGGCCCCGGGGAAGGTGGCGAGTTGCTGCCGGGGCCGTTCATCAAGCGCAGCGAACACTGGGCCGGTTGGCCGACCGCAGCCTTGCTGAGCCTCCTGCTGGCTACAATTATGGGGATAGCGGGCTGCAACTGGTGGAAGGAGCGGCTGGTCACACAAGGCGTGGCGTTCTTCGAGCATGGACAATGGTCCGAGGCCCGGAAACAATTTCGCGACGCCCTGAAGCTCGCGCCCGGAAAGGCGGAGATTCTTTCTAATCTCGCAGCGACCGAGGAGAGGCTTGGGGATGTCCGGGCTGCCGAGGATCACTACCGAGCGGCGGTGAAACAGCGGCCGGACTCGGCAGAGCACCTGTTCAACCTTGGACATTACCTCAACGGCAGGGAAAGGTTCGCCGATGCGTATCCGTTTCTCCTGCAGGCTAGCGTGCGTGAACCCGAGCGGGTCGACGCCTATGGCGAGTTGGCGCATGCGGCTCTCGCCCTCAACATGCTGAGTAGGGCGAGGGCAGCCCTTTCTACTGGCTTGCGCCTGGACCCAGATCGGCCTGCGTTGCATCGGCTCTATGGAGAATTGGAGCTGCGGGCTGGGCAACCGCAGGCGGCAATCCCGCACCTAGAGGAGGCGCGCAACCGTTATGTTCTTGGAGATCTTGGCCGGATCGAGACGTTCTGGCTGCTGATTCAAGCTTACGATCAGCTTGGCAATGTGCCGTCAGCCTGCCGGCAGGTTTACGAGTTCCGCCGCTTGGATGGGGCAAAGGTCACTCCTTGGGCGCCACACGTGGAGGCGGTCGCCGCGAAGCATCATTGTTCTTCCTAATGAGGAGCCCAGACTGATGTCGTTGAGATCCATGGCGGCGTTGTTCCTCTTGGTCGGGTTGGCGGCAGCCGGCGCGGAGCAACCGCCGCCCAGGGCATTACACGGCGTTATCACCCAAATTCAGGGAGCTGTCGAGGCCGTTGGCCCTGGGGCCGGCGATCTTCCCCTGGCCAGTCCCTGGCAGGTGATCCAGGAGGGGGTCAGTATCTATGTCCCCAAAGATGGCTCCGCCGGCATTGTGTGCTCCGACCGCCACTTCGTTCATGTCCGCGGTCCTGCTTCCTGGTCGCTGACGGAGCCGGCCTGCGCCGCGGGCAAAGAGCTAACGCCCGGCGAGTACTCCCTGATCGCACCGCAAGGAGGGCGCTTCAAAGTGGTCGAGGGCCTCCTGGTGCTCGAGCGGGAGATGCGGAGCGACGATGGCGATGACCCGCTCGCTCCGGTCGTGCTGAGACCGCGCAATACGGTCCTGCGATCGCCACGTCCAACGGCCTCCTGGAGCCGCGTGACTTCAGCGACCGACTACGAAGTGCGATGGAACGGGCGCGGCGCCAGCGGTCATGATGTTCGCCTCCAGGCCGGAGAGGTCACCTGCACTGAGGAGCCGAAGGGGATGGTCATCTGCTCGCTGCGATGGCCGGAGGACCGTCCGGATCTGCCGCCGGGAGAGATCTTTTTTCTCAGGATCGCGGCACGGAGTGGAGTTGCAGAGCCCTGGCACTCGAATGATCCGGTGCAGGTGCGAACGCAAGAGATTGCGGAAGCCGTCGCGCTGGAGCGTCAGCTCCGCGATCTCGAGAGCATCGGCCTCGAAGGTGCCGCCCTCGACGCGGCTCGGGCGGGCCTGCTCGCCGAGAAAGGCCTGTACGCGGACGCCGTCGATCTGTATCGGCGAGCTCTAGCTGCCGCTCCCACCGCAGAATTGCGCATAACCCTAGCCGACCTCGATTTCGCCATGGGCCTGCACTTCCTTGCGGAGCCGTACTACCGAGAGGCGCATACAGATGGCGCGCCTTCCATTCGCGCGGCGGCAGCCTTCGGACTGGGCCGGATCGCTTACGCCCGCGGCACGTACTGGGATGCCGCAGCATCTTTCCGCGAGGCACGTGAGCTGTACTCTCAGCTTAGGCTCGGGGAGGAGGAGGACGCGGCACGACAGGCGGCAGAAAAAGCAGCGGGCCGCGTTCTAAAGTGAAAACGAATTGAGCCTTCGCGGGTGCCGGCTCCCAGCTGCCGGTAATCTATCCTTCGGCAGTTACCAATGCCCGCCTCGACTTCTAAACACCGGCACAGCCGCTGTGTCCTAGGCACGGCACGCATTTCACGGTGAGAGCTGTTGGCTCTTCAGGCTTCAGGAGGAGGGGGTCAATCCGTGGGCATCCCGAGAAAGGCTTGGTGCTGGATGGTTTTCTTGGTCTTCTCTGCCGCTATTCCAGATCGGGGTCAATCCCCGCTTGCCACAGCGAGGAAGGCCGCGGATGTCATCCAGGAGCTGCTCGAGCGAGTTGACGCCACTTTCGATGGAACGACCTGGAATCCTGGCCTCCAGGACGAGCTGAACGCAGCCTTGCGTCGGACCCGCAGCTCCGGCGACCGTAGCCTCGAGGCCGCTGTCCGTACCCGCCTGGGGCGGCTACTATTGATTGATCCTGTCACCGGTGAGGCACACATCCGCCGAGCCCTGGAGATCAGCCTGGACCTCGGCGATCAGCGAACGGAGGCGGCGGCGCTTTTCGCTCTAGGCGAGCTCAAGCTGAACCGCCGGCTGCCACGCAAAGGCCTCGATCCACTGGCGCGCTCGGCGGAGATCTTTCATCGCCTGCGCGATCCTCGGGGTCAGGCAGGTGCCCTCGACCTCCTCTCCAAGGCGCAGGAACCGCTCGGGCTCTATGAAGAGGCTCTCGCTAATCTCATACGAGCGCGGGAGGTGCGGCCCCCAAACCTCCCGTTCTTACAAGAGGTGGCAGAGAGCCTGCGCCTTGGCCGTCTAAGCTATATCCTCGGGCGCTACCGGGAGGCTGCCCAGCACCTTGAGGCGTCGCTTCCAGGCCTCCGCGCGTTGCGCCAGCGCGCGGACCCTCACGCCTACGAGCACTATCTGGAAGCCATACGCCCGTTGGTGGAGGACTTCAAGAGCGGCCGCGTCGGTGAGCAGGCCCTCACCGCAATGGACCAACCTCCTGCCGTAACTGTGGTCCCTGAGCCCACTGACCCTGACCTCGCCCGCCTTCGGCAAATGGTTTGGGAGGATCTGCAAAAGGAGGAGGCCGAACGCTTCGGTCTCAGAGCCGCATCGCTCGCCGGCTCTCCTCCCTTGATCCAGTGGCCTTGGATGGAGGGTTTCCTTCGGGGGCAGTTCCGGAAAACCCAAGAGGCCGTGAAGAGAATCGGGCAGGTGAACGCCGACGCGATCGCGGCCCTGCCTTGTGAGGTCGAGATCTACGACTTTCTGGGCCGTATCTATGCGCTCGACGGCAGCGCGGAAAGGGCAGCAGAAGAGTACCGGCAAGCGTGGGATATCGTGGAGGCGACCGATCTAAGGCTCATACAGCTCTGGTTCCCTACCGACGAAGAGAGCTCGGCTTCCGGCCCTAGATACGACTTGGTGCGCGAGCTCGGAGCAGCGCGTGCGCTGAGGCTGCCAGCGCCTCCGCAACTCGGCAAGTCCTGCGGGATCCAGGGGGACGGATGGCAGGATCTCTGGTGGGGCGATTTATTCTCTGCCGCGGGAAGAGACGAAAGAGCGCTCGAAGCCTACCGGCTCGCGTCTGCAAAGGAAGTTGATCAGTCCCGTCCTCTGGCTCTGAGCGGCATCGCCGCGATCTACCAGCGGCAGGGCAAGAAACAGGAAGCTCTCGACGCCTACCGCCAGGCCATCGATGCAACTGAGGAGATCCTCGGAGAGATACGGCTGGATCAGCTCGTTTCCTCGTTTGCCGGCCGGCAGGCTCCCCTCTACACACGTGCCATCGAGCTGGCCGTTGATCTCAACCAGCCCGACCGGGCATTCGAGTTCGCAGAACGGGCGCGTGCCCGAGCCTTCCTAAACCAGATCGGCAATCGCCGGATCGATCTCCAAGGAGTTCCGCCAAACCTGATCGCTGAGTGGCAGACGGCGCGGCAGAGGCTTGAAGACGCTCGCGCACGTCGCCGGGTGCGCCCGAGCGGCACAAACGCCGAACACGAAGCCGTAGAGGACGCTCGAGCGGAGGAGGAGGCGAGCCGGGCGTACGAGGGGGTGCTAGACCGGCTCAAGCGGGCGAGCCCGGAATATGCGTCCCTGATCAGCGTCCAAGTCGCAGGCCGGGAGGAGGTCCAGCGACTCCTGCCCGCCAAGACTACGCTGATCGAATTCTTCGTTCTCGATCGCCGAACGCTGGCTTGGGTGATCGACCGGGAAACCATGGATCTCGTGGAGCTGCCGGTCGCCGCCGGGGATCTTCAGAACAAGGTGAAGACGCTGCGGGACCAACTAGCCGGTCGCAGGGAAGACGACCTGGGTGTACTGGAGCTGTATGCGGCTCTCTTGGGTCCCCTCGAGCCGTTCCTGCGCCACGAGAACCTCGTTGTCGTCCCGCATGGGCCGTTGCATTACCTTCCTTTCGCCGCTCTCCGCAAGCCGTCCGGCCGTTTCCTGATCGAGGATCACACTCTTTCGTTAGCGCCCAGCGCCAGCGTCTTGCGCTTCGTCGCGCAGGGAAAGCCGGCGGCGGGGGGAGCCCTGGTGCTGGGCAACCCCGACGGGAGCTTGCCCGAGGCTGGCGAGGAGGCGGAGGCGGTCGCGGCCCTCTACGGTGCACCGGTCTATCGCGGCATTGCTGCCAGCGAGGCTCTGGTCCGGAGAGAAGCGGGGCGGGCCGGCGTCCTCCATCTGGCGGCTCATGGTGTCTATGATCCTGTGCATCCGCTGTTCAGCCGCGTTGATCTCGCCCCGGGTGGTGGGCAGGATGGTCGGCTTGAGGTCCATGAGATTTTCAATCTTGATCTCTCCACCACGCGCGTGGTGGTGTTGTCCGCCTGCGACACCGCCCTGGGAGAGCGTAGCGAGGGGGACGATATCGTCAGCCTGAGCCGCGCATTGCTCGCTGCGGGCGCTCCGGCTGCGATCTCGACACTCTGGCGCATCGATGACCGAGCCACGGCGGCGTTGATGGTGGCACTGCATCGCCGGCTGCGGCAGGGAGAGCCGGCCGCAACGGCACTGCGGGCCGCGCAGCTCGAGATCCTGGCACGGCCGGAATGGCGCTTGCCCTTTTTCTGGGCAGCCTTCATGCTGACCGGTCTTGACCGGGCTCGGGACGAAGGATTGGGCAACGGGACCAGTGAGCGGGAACTGGACAGGCCCTCGCCGCTGCATGCCGAGCTTTTTCCGCGGTCCCCGGTAAGGGCGAAACGGGCCCAGAAAAAAAGGATGGCGCCCGGCGTAACCTCCGTTTCCCAGGTCGATCAGGAGCCGGAGGCGCAGGTATGTCACGGCGAAGATATCGAGTTTAGGTCTGCCCTTGCTAAATGAGGTCGAACTCTTACCAGCCCTCGCCGACGAGGATCCAACCCGCCCAGTTCAACGGAGCAGTGAATTTTCCGGAAGGATCCTCCCGCAGGTCCTTCTGGGCTGCGAGGAGAGCTGCGAGCCGTGGTAGCTTCCGCTCCCAAAGATTGGCATAGAACCGCCGCATCAGTTCCTGGGTCGCCTCGTCCGGTACCTTCCAGACTGACATGATCAAGCTTCTCGCGCCCGCGGCGAGGAGGGCCGCGCGCAGGCCAAGAACGCCCTGCCCTGTCGCCTCTTCGCCGCGTCCCGTCTCGCACCCGGAGAGCGTCAGGACACGGACGCGGCCTAGGTCGAGACCGACCAGTTCCTCTGCTGTAAGGACGCCCGTGGACTCCCCGGTTGCCGACGGCCGCCGATTTGCCCCGGCCACTGCGATCCCAGACTCTGCGAGGGGGTTGCGTGCCTGGCCCAGCAACTCCATCCAAGGTTCCCGCAGCCCGCCAAATGCTGCGGAGAGATCGGCGGAGTCCGCGGCTGGCGCACTCCTTGCGAAGAATCCATGGGTCGCAACATGCACGTAGTCGGCCTGTGGCAGACGGTCGAGGATCTCTTTCTTGCTCGCCGCCGCTCCCGCGAGGAGCCTCACATCGAACCCCTCGCGCAGTCCCAGGTCACGGATGGCCTCGGCCTCAGCCGCGCTGGCTGGAAGCGGCGCGAAACGTCGGTCCGAATCCCCAGCACCAACGTCGAAATCGATACCGCCTGCGATCAGAGCGACCGGCCTGACGGGACTAGCGGCGGGTTGGCCGTGGTTTCTCAGGCGCACCAGCTCGCGTACCGAGTCGATCTGGGTTACCAGGCGCGAAGGGTGGCCGCTTCCAGTCGGGGGAAACAGCTGCCAGGGAATTCGGGAGAGTTCGTCATCCGGGCTTATCCAAATCCGTCGCGTCGCCGGCGCCAGCTTGGATACGATGGGCGCCCAAAGCCTGTCCGCGAGAGCCTGCCAGGCGGCGTCGGTAGTATCGACACCTGCGCTCGCGTAGAGCACGAGGTTCCACCAGTACTGAAGGGTCATGTGAACCTCTGTGACGCGACCCAGGCTGACAAGGACCGGATCACGCCGCGGCGTGATCACAACAGCTCCGTACTGATCAACTGGCTTGTTGCCGGAAAGGTCCTGGTACCGGTATACATCGACGATCGCTTCGTCCGGCGCCAGCAGGCGCTGGACGAAACGATCGTCGATCCCTTTCATGGGGTCTTCGAGACCCGTTCCCAAATCCATCCTTACGAGGTCCCGCTCAATCTGCTCCTTCTCCCTGCTTAGCTCGCGCAGCCGTAGCCTGAACTCACCTTGGTTCGCCGATTGGGCCGTATGCAACCCGCTGATCTCCATGCGCAGTTCGCGCAGCCGCTCCACGCGGGGCGCCAAGTGCGGCTCGAGCGCTGCCGTCTTAGTGAGGACCGCCTCTCTCCGCAGAGACTCGACAAGCAACCCCTTCAAGGGAAGTACTCGTGCAGCCGCGCCTTTCAGGTCCGTCCCTCCCCTAAGAAAGGAGAGAAGATAGGGAACCGGATACCCCACGAGAGTGCCCAGGAAGGCGCGTTGCTCGGCAAAAGACAACGACGGCAGCAGAGTTTCCGTGCCGTGGCGGAGGATATCGGCCGCGCGGAGAAGCCTCCGGCGCGCCGAGGCCCGCTTTCCCTCTCGCCAATCCACGAGCCCAAGATTGCCAACGATCAGCCCCAATCTAGGGTCGTCGGCGCCCAAGGCCTTCGCGGCCATACCCTGAGCTGACACGTAGGAGGTCCTGGCTGCTTTGAGATCTCCCGCCACCAGGCTTGCTGCACCGTGGCCCATGAGCAGTCCCATCGCTTCCAACCCGGAAGCCCGACCAAGCTCTCCTAGGCCTTCAAGGGCTCGTTCGTAGGTGGCCTTGGCCGAATCCGCATGCGAGGTGGCAGCCTGTGCCGACGCGATATGGCACAGCAAACCCACGGAAGATGCACTACTCTCACGCTCCCGAGTAGACTGGATCTTCATAGCCTTGTCTAGGAGTGCGGCTGACTCCTCTCGCCGCTGGAGCAGAGATCGCTGAATGGCGAGGTTGGAGAGGATGGCGATCAGGCCGGGATGATCTGGACCAAAACTGGATTCGAAGATTCCTGCCGCGCGGCTGATTAGCGCCTCGCCAGGCTCCAGGTCTCCCTGACTGGTACGAAGCAGCCCCAGGTGGAACAAGATTTCGCCCACAACCGGGGCTTCTTCGCCCAAAGAGGCTCCGAGAATTCTCCTCGCTCGCTCCAGGGTTTCGCGCGCCGCGACCAGATCCCCCTTGCAGCGGAGAGCCACGCCCAGGCCGCGGAGGATGAGCCCGGCTTGTGGATGATCGGCCCCCAGAGCCTGCTCAGTCACGGCTAATCCCGACCGATATGCGTCGATGGCTGCCGGACATTCTCCCTGTTGTTGAAGCATGTCACCGAGATTGCGTAGAGCGTCACCGACGTCTGGATGACCCGGTCCCAGCAGGTTGCGAAGGGTCTCCAAGGACCCCTGCGCGAGCCGGCGAGCCCGCGCATACTCGCCCTGCTGAGTGAGCACAGGGGCAAGAGCGCTCTTTACCCTCGCCGCGTCGTCGGGAGAGATCTTTTGGGCTTTGTCGAAGATCGCCAGCGCGGTCTCGGAGGCACGGCGGCTGCCGTCGTAGTCACCTTCCGAAGCGAGGAGTGAGGCGAGAGCTCCGAGGCTTCGTGCTATGTCGGGATGCTCGGGGCCCATTCGCTCGCGCCGTTTGGCCAACGCCCGCTCCAGCAAGGGCCGCGCCTCGCGGAATCGCCCCATACTGAGGAAACACCCGCCCAGATTCTCGAGCACGGCTGCGTAATGGAGCGAATCGGTCTGCCTCGCGTCCTCAAGCAGTTGGCGGGCGTGGTCGAGAGCGGCAGCCGATTCTCTGAACCGGCCCTGTTCGCGGAGCAATACACCAAGGCTGTTAAAGGGCGCGGCGAGTCTGGGGTCAGTCGGACCAAAGGCCTCCTGGGCTATGGTGAGTGATTCCTCGATGAAGGCCCGGGCGGCAGGATAGTCACCGCGCTTGGAACGCACGTTGCCGAGGGCAAGTAGGGCTTGTCCGACGGCAGGACGCGGCGCGCCCGCGATCGTCTTCTGGATTGCCAAAGATCGCCGAAACGTCTCCTCTGCCGCCTCGAAATCACCTAAGTGCATCGCCAGCTGGCCCAGATGCATCAGGGCTTGGGCGACGTACGGGTGCTCGGCCCCCCAATGCGTCTGCCAGAGGGACAACGCCGCGTCATAGGAGGTCCGCGCGGCCGCAAAGTCGCCTCTTGCTTCCTCCACCACCCCGCGTCCCACCAAGCTGTGACCACCGAGGGCATGGTCGGCGCCCCCAAGCTTCTGGATAATGAGGTAGGCGCGCTCGAAGGCTCCCGCGGCGTCCCCATAAGACGCTTGAGCCAACAGGAATGATCCCTGCTGTTGCAGAACCGAGGCTAGGGCCAAGCTATCTCCGCCCGCGTCGAGGACATCGACCGCCTGCTCAAAAAGCCTGCGCGCTTCTGATGGCCTTGCCATCTCGCCGAGCACCGACGCTCGGCCGGCATCGATTTGCGCGCGCAAGAGCACCTCAGACGAGTCTCGACCGACGCTCTCGGTGGCCCGAACGAATGTCGCCTCGGCCCGTGTGAGCTGGCCTTGCAGCTGGTAAATCGCCGCCCGAGTGGCGAGGAGCGGCGCAAGGCTGGCGGCTTCGGCACCGAGTGCCCGCTCGAGCGATGCGATGGCGAGATCATAAAGCTGTGCCGCCTCTTCAACTTTGCCCGAGCGTAGCGCGACCGAAGCCGATCCAGCGGTCGCCTGGACCGCGGCAGGATGGTCGGGCCCAAGGTGCGTTGCGAGCACAGTCGCGGCGGCTTTGTAGAGAACTCCCGCGCCAGCGAGATCCCCCTGGGACTCGAACAGCTGCGCCAGCTGAAGGCGCGCGGCGGCGGTCGCTGGGTGCAAGTCTCCGAACCGGGAGCGAAAAAGGGCGACGGCACGATCGAAGTGGGAGCGGGCCGCTCCGAAGTCGCCCTTCGCCGTTTCGGCCTGGCCAAGCACAATGAGCGGTTGGGCCAAATCGGCGCTCGCCGGCCCCAACTTCCTTTCAAGGACTTGGAACGCTTTTATTGCCTGTATTTCCGCTAGCCAGACCTCGCCCCTTCTGCCGAGGATGGGTACTAGTAACAGCGTCATCTGTGCGGCACCGAGATGATCAGGGCCATAGACCTTTTCCGCCAAGGGGATAGCGCGCTCGAGAAGCGGAGCAATTTTTCCGCCATCCTCTCCGCGAGAAAGTGCGATGCCGATAAGTAACTGCAGGTCAACGAGGGAGAGTGGGTGGCCAGGCCCGAGTTGGGCGTCGTAGATGCCCAGCGAACGCTCGAACAGCTCTCTCGCCTCCTCCGGTTTGCCCTGAGCCAAGCTCAGAGCGCCCAGTGAGGTTGTGGTCGCAGCGGTGAGGACCTCGCCTCCCGGAACTCTAGCCAGCTCGAGCGACCGTCGTAACGCTAACTCTGCCCCGTTAATGTCACCCGCCTCCACCAGAACGTCACCCTGAAGGCGAAGCCATGCGGCCAGGCGCGGGCTGGCAGCGCCGATCGAGGCTTCCTGGATCCGAATGGCCTCGTCGGCGTCGGCGCGGGCCGCGGAGGTATCGTGGACTAGCAGATGGAGCCATGCACGTTGGAGGAGCGCCGAAACTGAAAGAGAGTTGCTTGGGCCGCAGGCATCCTCGGCGATCTGGATCTGGCGGCTGACGAGAGCCTGGGCCTGGGCGGTCTCGCGCTTCTCGATTCGACTCCACGCGAGGAGTGTCAGCGGGGGGACGAGCGCCGGATGCCCTGGCCCGAGGGTCCGCTCGAGGATGGCGAGCGATTCTTCGATCAGCGGCAGTGCCCCTGTTCGGTCGCGCTGCTCGCCGAAAAGGGATGCGAGTTGGGCGAGGCTACGCCCCGCGTCGGATTCCAGACCGATCCGCCGACGAATCGCGAGCGCACGCTCAAGAAGTGGCTTTGCCTCTCGGTACCGAGCCTGGGAAAGGAAGAGGGAAGCGCGGACGGACAGTGCATCGGCAAGAATCCTGGTTTCGCTGCCTCCCTCCTTCTCCAAGAGGGAAAGGGCAGCGCCGAGGCGGATGGCTGCGGCAGGGAAATCTCCAAGTCCGACCAAGGCGCGCGCGAGCTCGATCAGGCTGGAGGCCAAGCCCAAGCCATCGCGTGGCCGCATCTGCTGTTTGATCTCCACCGCTCGCTCGAGAAGCGGTCGGGCTTCACGGTACTGAGAGCACGAGTTGAGGGCGGAACCGAGCCAGTGAAGGTGCCCAGCCAGAGAGGGGCCGGCGGAGGCTTTCTCCCGCGCGACGAGTTCGCGGGCGAAAGCAATTGCGTCCCGGTACTTCCCAGCCTCCAGGAGTGACCTGACTTTGTCATCGCGGTCGCTTACCTCATCGGGAACCGAGCGAGGCTCGGCTCCGGACATCTCGCTCGCGTGGAGACCCTCGCTCCCAAGCACCCAAGAAGACTCGACAGGGGGTTTCGGTCCGAGAACGGCGTCCGCTGAGAGCCAAAGAAAAAGCAAGAAGGTACTGACGAGTGCCTCCTAGTTAGGGGTCTCTATTGTTTAGCGTATGTTGTCACAATCAGGCTCATCGGCAACGGGCGTGCGCCTTACCTGTGTAGTGGCCTAGTGTTGGCGACGTCGGCGTAGCGCCCACGGAGCATCCGCATGCTTGCCAAGACGACGAGGAAGACGAAGTCCGCGTGGGAACCCGCGCCGAAGAGCGCACCAGGGAGCGCGCCAAAAACATGCCTACCAGGGCCACTCAAGAGAGCGCGGCCGCTCCAGGAGCAGGTCCAGGCGGCGCTGTCCGCTCGAGCGGATGAGCACTCGGAAGGATCGCGACAACCTGGCGCGGTTCGGCATCACTGCGAGCAAGGTCTTCGGTGTGCGCGCGGGCAAGCCGCTGATCCCGGAGCCGTCGGTCGAGGGCAGCGCGCCCGGCCCCGCGGCCCCCGCTGTCGCTCCCGCCGCCGCCCCCGAGGGCGGCCGCTCCTGGCCGGTCTCGCCCAGCTTGTCGATGGCCAACTCTCAGATGTGGCGAAGCGCTTCGGGCGCAGCCACGAGCTCGCCGCCGCCCCGTGGGACACCGGCTGGTAACAGCCTCGGATGTTTGACTTCGTTCGTCGACGAGCCGGCGCGCGTCGCGCCCGCGCAGATAGACCGCTGGTGCCGCGACTTCGACAAGTGGAGCATCTGCGACACCCTGTGCTTCAACCTCTTTGACCGCACGCCGTATGCTTGGGCCAAGGTCGCGCAGTGGAGCGACCAGCGCGACGACTTCGTCAAGCGAGCGGCGTTTGCGCTGCTGTAGGGTCTCACCGTGCACTACAAGCGCGTCGGCGGCGAGAGCGCGTCCGGCGGCGAGCCGTCCGTCCATGGCCTGCTCCTGATCGAGCGCGCCACCAGCGACGAGCGGCACTTCGGTTCGCTCCTACACTCCTGCAAACACTGCGGTTAAGGCTGGCACATTTTCGGCAAGCCCATGAAGGAGTGCCGGCGCGGATGAACGTCAGCCGGCCCTCGAGCATACAAAGGAGGAAGACAGCATGGCCAAGAGCAGCGGAAGCCGGGGTAGCGGGAAGCGGAACATTCACTCGGTGCCGGCGAAGGGCGGGGCCGGGTGGGACGTGAAGCGGGAGGGCACGGCGACGCCCCTGTCGCACCACCGCACGCAGGTCGAGGCGGAGAAGGCGGCGCGGCGGCATGCGCAACGCGACAAGGTCGAGGCGGTCTTTCACCGCAAGGACGGCACGATCCGCGACAAGGACAGCTCCGGGCACGATCCGAGATCGCGAAAGGACCGGAAGCCGTAGCCGGGGAGGGTGCATCACCATGGCGACCGCGAGAAGGACCACGTGCCTGGCGGCGGCCACATGGATCCTCGCGAGTGCGGTCTGCCTTGCGATCGGCTGCGCGCGCGACGTTCCGCAGGCGCCGCAGGAATCGGAGGAGGAGAGCGCGCCGATGACCGGTCCGGTCAAGGGCCCGGCGGGCCGGCTGCACGTCGACGACGGCGGCACCGGCGGGCTGCCGGTGGTGTTCGTCCACTCGTACGCCGGCAGCAGTGAGCACTGGGCGGCCCAGCTCGCGCACCTGCGGCCGACGCGGCGCGCGGTGGCGCTCGACTTCCGCGGGCACGGCCGATCGGAGGCGCCCGCCGCCGGCGACTACGCGGTGGATTCGCTGGCCGCGGACATCGCCGCCGTGGTCGACGCCTTGGGTTTCGGGCGGTTCGTCCTTGTCGGACACAGCATGGGCGGCGCGGCCGCGCTGGCCTACGCGGACGCGCATCCCGAGCGGGTCGCCGGCCTCGTGCTGGTCGGCACGCCGGGCAAGTCGTCGCCGGAGCAGTCCGGGCAGGTCATGGGCGCGCTCGAGGCCGATTACGACAAGACGATGGGGACCTACTGGCAGAGCCTCCTGACCGGCGCCCGGCCGGAGGTCGCGGCGCGGATCGAGCAGGAGAGGAAGAGCGTGCCGCGCGAGGCGTCGCTCGCCATCATCCAGGCGATCTTCGACTACGACCCGACGCCCGCGTTGAAGGCGTACCCGGGGCCCAAGCTGCTGGTCGACACCTCACACGGCGAGTCGCCGGGCGCGCTGCACAACCTCGCGCCCGAGATCCCGCGCCAGGTCGTGACCGGCACGAGCCACTGGCCGCAGCTCGACAAGCCCGAAGAGGTCAACCGGATCCTGGACGAGTTCCTCGCGACCGTGAAGTGAGGCCGGCCACAGAGAGCCCTATCACTCCTCCGGTGTCCGGGCCGCGACGACGGCAAGGACGATTGCTGCCCCGGCCTGTTTGAGGGCCGCGGCGGCGGCGTTCAGGGTGGCGCCGGTGGTGGCGACGTCGTCGACCAGCACAACCGCGCGGCCGCGCAGCGCCGCCCGCGCCGTGCGGCGCGGGACGAAGGCGCGGCGGAGGTTGGCGAGGCGATCGGCGCGCGGGAGAGCGGTCTGCGGCGGGGTGGCGCGGCGGCGGCGGAGGAGGGGGCGGTAGGGGAGGCCGAGGCGGGCGGCGAGGGGGCGGGCGATGCGCTCGGCCTGGTTGTAGCCGCGGGCGAGGCGGCGGCGCCAGTGGAGGGGGACGGGAGTGACGAGCGCGTCGGCCGGCAGCGCGGCGGCGAGCTCGGGGCCGAGCGCGGCGGCGAGAGCCGCGGCGAGGTGGTCGCCCAGGTAATCGAGGCGCCCGAACTTGAGGCCGCGCACGACGGCGTCGAGCGGCGGCTCGTAGCTCCAGGCCGCGAGGAGGCGGTCGTAGGCCGGCGGGCGGGCGCGGCAGCGGCCGCAGAGGAAGCCGGCGGGGAGGGCGGCGGCGTCGAGCCGCCGGGCGCAGGCGGCGCAGCGTGGTGCGGGGAGGGGCACGAGGCGCCCGCGGCAGGGCGCGCAGAGGCCGAGCGGCGCCCGCCGCGGCAACGGCGCCCCGCACCCGGCGCAGCAGGCCGGCAGCAGGAGATGGAGGAGCGGCGCGACGTTCGGCGCTGCGGGTTCGTAAGAAGAGGCGGTCATCCCCGTGGGCCGGCCGGAGGCGTGCCCGGCAGCCCGCAGGGATAGACGGAAAACGGGGCGGAGAGCGCGGGCACCCCGCTGCTAGACTCCGCCAGCGCCGCCAAGGAGGGCCTTGTGACTCTGCAATCGAGCACCCGAACCCGCACGCTGCTGCCGCTCGCCGCCCTCCTCCTGCTCCTCGCCCCCGGCGCGCTCCACGCGCAGGTGCAGGAGCTCTACACCTTCACCGTCGGCGCGCTGGGCGGCGCCGGCGGCTCGCTCGACGTGGACCGCGGCGACGCTCTCGACAACTTCGGCGGGCAGCTCAATCTCGGCCTCGTCACGGAGGAGCGCACGCACCTGATCCTCCGGCTCGGCAAGCTCGGCCTCGACACCGACGAGGGGTTCGGCTCGCTCGACGACGACGCGGAGCTGACCTACGCCACGATCGGCGGCGAGTACCGCTGGCGCGAGACCTATTACACCTCGGGGATCTATCTCGCGCTCGGGGGCTACCGGCTGGAAGGGCAGCAGGCCCGGTTCACGGTCGAAGGGGATTTCTTCCGCTTCGTCGAGGAGACCGACACGGCGCCCGGTTTGGTGCTCGGCGTCACCGGCGAGTTCCCGCTCCACCGGCGGGTGGGGATCCTGGTCGAGCTCTCGGGGCACTACGTGGACTTCGAGGACGCCAACGTCTTCGCGATGGGCCACGCCGGCATCGCCGTTCACTTCTAAAGCGGCTCTTCCTCCTCGGGCGTCACAGCCGGTGGCGGTGCGCGCCGCTTCACCCGCCGCTGGTCGGGGTTCAAGAAGTGCTTCTCGATCGGCACCATGCCGACCAGGATGACCAGCAGGACGACGGTGGTGAGGACCGCCTCGCCGTAGAGGCCGGCGCCGACGGTGATGCCGAGCGCCGAGACCACCCAGAGGCCGGCGGCGGTGGTCAGGCCGTGGACGGCGCCGCGCGACTGGATGATCGTGCCGGCGCCGAGAAAGCCGATGCCCGAGACGATCTGCGCCGCGATCCGCCCGGGGTCCCAGGCGTTGCTCCCATGGGCGTAGAGCAGCCCGATCTGCACCGAGACGTGGGTCAGCAAGGTCGACCCCACGGCGATCAGCATGTGGGTGCGCAGCCCCGCCCACTTCCCCACCCACTCCCGTTCGGCGCCGATCGCGCCTGCGAGGAGCGCCGAGAGGCCGACCTTGAGCGCGAGCTGCGGCAGCTCTTCCATGGCCGCCCGGCATTCTAGCGGGGCGGCGGGCCGTAAGATCGTCGGACCATGAGCTTCCCGCGCCCCTTCCATTCCCTGCGGCCGCACCCCTGGCACGGCCTCGAGCCCGGGCCCGACCCGCCGCGGGTCGTCTACGCCTACGTCGAGATCACGCCCTTCGACCTCGTCAAGTACGAGGTGGACAAGGTGACCGGCTACCTCAAGGTGGACCGGCCGCAGGCGACCTCGTCGCTGCCGCCGACCCTCTACGGCTTCGTGCCACGCACCTACTGCGGCGCGCGGGTCGGCGCGCTCTCCCCCGGCACCGCGCGCGGCGACGGCGACCCGCTCGACGTCTGCGTCCTCTCCGAGCGGCCGATCGCCCGCGCCGAGGTGCTGCTCGCGGCGCGGGTCATCGGCGGCCTGCAGATGGTCGAGCGCGGCGAGGCCGACGACAAGATCGTCGCGGTGCTCGAGAACGACCCGGTGTGGGCGGCCACGGCCGACCTGGCCGACGTGCCGCGCCCGTTCCTCGACCGGCTGGTCCACTACTTTTCGACCTACAAGCTCGTCCCCGGCGCGACGCCGGCGGTCGCTGTCGACCGCACCTACGGCCGCGACCACGCCTACCGCGTCATCGAGGCGTCGATTGCGGACTACGAAGAGGAAGCGGAGCGGGGCGGGGAGGGCGGAACCTAGGCCGCCGGCTTCGCCGCGCCAGCGAGGTGGGCGCGGACCTTGGCGCGCTGGGCGGGGGCGTCCCAGTCGGTGGCGCCGACCCACTTCTCGACGACTTTGCCTTCCACCACGAGATAGGTCTCCGGGAGCTGCTTGGTGCCGTAGCGGCGGGCCACCTCCCAGTTGGTGTCGTGGAGGACGACGTTGCTCGCCTCGCCCATGAGGCTGCGCACCTTGCCGCGGTCGTCGGCCACCGCCACCAGCACCAGCCCGAAGCTCGGCTCGCGGCTGAGCTCAGCCGCGAGCCGCTGGATCGCCGGGATCTCGGTCAGGCAGGGCGGGCACCAGGTGGCCCAGAAGTGGACGAGCGACACCGGCGCCATGTGCGCCCCCAGGGTCGCCGACCGCCCGGAGGCGTCGAGGAGGAGCCCGGCCGGCGCCGTGTCCCCGCTCCCCCGCGGCCAGAACAGGGCGCCGAGCGCGCAGACGGCGAGCGCCATGACGGCCAGCCGCGCCTGGCGGCCGAGAGGGGCCCCCGACGGGGCCGGCGCGGGCGTCTCCGGGGCGTCGTCCATCGGCGTTCCTTACAGTACCGCATACGGAATCTGCTATCCTTCGCCGCCAGGAATTCCGCAGCTTGACGTACCCGCAGCTCTCCCGGGCCGACATCGGTCGGTTTTACGACGACGGCTACCTCGTCCTGGAAGGCCTGTTCGCGCGCGACGAGGTCGCGGCGATGGCGGAGGCGGCGGAGCGGGTGCGGGCGGTGGGGCGGGGGCTCGCCGAGGAGAGCGCGGAGGAAAGCGGCGAGGGCGGCGAACAGAAGGTCGAGCACGCCGGCAGCCAGTTCGTGTTCAGCGGAGGAAACGGCTCGCGGCGCCTGCTGCGGGTCGTGTGGGCCGGGGGCTGCGAGCCCGAGCTCCTGGCCCGCGGGCGCGACCCGCGGCTCACCGCGGTCGTCGGCCAGCTCTTCGGCGCCGGCCGCGCCGTCCACCTGCTCAACCAGCTCCACGCCAAGTACCCGAACGACGGCCTCGAGTTCGAGCCCCACCAGGACAGCGAGCACCGCCGCTACGGCACGGCCGAGTGGCGCGACGTCGACGGCCGCGGCAGCTACGTGCAGGCGGTCGTGGCGATCGACGACTCGACGCTCGACAACGGGCCGCTGGTCTTCTACCCCGGCAGCGGCCGGCGCGGGCACCTCGACCCGGGCGACGTGCGCCGCGACTACCAGGACCGCGAGGGCGTGCCGGCGCTGCTCAAGGCCGGGAGCGCCGCCTTCTTCGGCCCCTACGTCGTGCACCGCAGCGCCGAGAACCGCGGCGGCGCCCCGCGCCGCATCCTGATCAACGGCTTCGCCTGCGCCGGCGCCAACTCGCGCGAGTACTTCGGCTCCGGCACCGGCGTGCCGCTAGACCTCTTCGCGCCCGCCGGCTAGCCGGGTTGACCGGCAGCCCCTTGTTCCGGCGCAGGCCTCCCCCGCCCAGATCCCTCGCTGCGCTCGGGATGACATGCGTAGCGCTGTTTGGCTACGCCGCTGCCGCCGCGGCCGTCCCGCCGCGCTTGCAGTTCGAGGCGCCTCCCGAACTGGCGGGCCGGGCCGCCGAGCTCGCCCGCCTGCCGCCGGCGCGCATCGAGAGCGCCATGCGTCTCGTCGGGCTCGACGAGCCGGGGCCGCCGATCCGCGTGCTGCTGGCCGCCGAAGGGTCGCCGGTGGCGCGCTCGGCGCCCTCCTGGGTGGCGGGGTACGCGCTCGGGGCCCGCGGGCCGGTGGTGCTCTTTCCGGCGCGCACGCCCTCCTACCCCGACGGCTCGCTCGAGGAGCTCTTGGGCCACGAGGTGGCGCACGTCCTGATCGACCGCGCCGCCGGAGGGGCGGCGCTGCCGCGCTGGTTCCACGAGGGGCTGGCGACGGTGGCGGGCGGCTCGTGGGGCCTCGCGGACCGCTCGCGCCTGGTACGGCTGGACCGCGAGCGCGGCGGGCTCGCCGGCCTCGACCGCCGCTTCGCCGGCGGCCCCGCCGAGGTCACGCGCGCCTACGCCTTCTCGGCCGCTTTCGTGCGATCGCTGCTGCAGCGCCACGGCCAGGGGGCGCCGGCCGCGGTGCTCGCCGAGGCGGCGCGCGGCCTGCCCTTCGAAGAGGCCTTCGCGCGCGCCACCGGCGAGCCGCTGGCCTCGGCGGAGGCGGCCTTCTGGCGGCGGCACGACCTGCTCAACCGCTGGCTGCCGCTCCTCACCAGCTCGCTGACGCTCTGGCTCGCCATCGCCGCGCTGGCCCTCTGGGCGGCGCGGCGGCGGCGGGCGCGTGCCGCGGCACTCTTGCGGCAGTGGGAGGAAGAGGAGGGAGAGCGCCCCGCGCCGTCCGACGATTGATTGGAGCCCGGCGCGAAGGCCTTCGCGCCTAGCCGCGACGCCGACGCATGACGACCGTGCAGTCGCCGCCGTCGGCGTAGCCCTCGTAGACCCGGAACTCTGCGCCCGTGCGGCGGACGAAGTCGTGGACCGTCCGGCGGCGGTGCCAGTGGAGCCACGGGTCGCCGGCCTCGACCGGTGAGCAGAGGTAGTTGAAGGCGAGCCAGCGGTTGGTCGCGGCCCACGCCGCGCGCAGCGTGCGGTAGAACTGCCGCGACGGCAGCAGGTTCAGCGACCCCGAGAAGACGATGGCGTCGGCGCCGGCGCGCAGCCGTTCCGGCTGGCGCACGAAGTCGGCCTCGACGATCGTGCAGCGCGGGTAGCGCTGCCGCCGGGCGGCGCGGGCGAGCCAGGGGAGCGCTTCGAGGCCGGCGTAGTGGGCGGGCGCGAGATCGCGCGCCAGCAGCAGCCCAAGCAGCTCGGCGCGGCCGCAGCCGGCGTCGAGGACGTGCAAGCCGGCGAGCGGGCAGTGCCGCACGATCGCCTCCAGCCGCACGAACTGGCTGCGCCGGTCGGGGTAGAGGAGCGCCTCGGCGCCCTGGGCGCGGCGTCGATGAGCGTCGTGGTAGGGCTGAAGGTAGCCCGGGGCCGGCTCGGCGTGCCCCGCGCGGCTCGCGCGGCTCAAGGCGACGGCGTCGGCTCCCAGCCGCCGCCCAAGGCGCGCATCAGGTCGACCGCGGCGTCCAGCTCGCTGCGCTGGGCGCGGGAGAGCTCGAGCTCGGCGCGGAAGAGGCTGCGCTCGGCGTCGAGCACTTCGAGATAGGAGGACTCGCCGGCCTCGTAGCGCAGCCCGGCGAGGCGGCGGGCGCGGGTGAGGGCCTCGACCTGCCGCGCCAGCACGGCGCGCTCCTCGGCGCCGGTGCGGCGGGCGACCAGGGCGTCCTCGACCTCGGCGAAGGCGCTCTGCACCGCCTTGGTGTAGGCGGCGAGCGCCTGCCGCTCGCGGGCGCGCGCGGCCTCCACCTGGCGGCGGGTCCGGCCGGCGTTGAAGATCGGCTCGACGAGGCCCAGCGCCGCCTGCCAGACGCCGGTGCCGGAGGCGAAGAGGCTGGCCAGCTCGGCGCTCTCGGTGCCGGCGTAGCCGGTGAGCGAGATCGACGGGAAGTAGGCGGCGCGGGCGGCGCCGATCCGCGCGTTGGCCGCCGCCAGCCGCTGCTCGGCGGCGAGGACGTCCGGCCGCCGCGCCAGGAGCGCCGACGGCAGCCCCACCGGCACCGCCGGCGGCGCCACGCCCGAGAGCGCCCCGCCGCGCTCGACGGTGCCGCCGATCCGCCCCAGCAGCACCGCCAGCCGGTCCTCGGTCTGCCGCACCGCGCGCTCCAGCGCCGGCACCGTCGCTTCGGTGGCGGCCAGCTCGGCCTCGGCCTGCGCCAGGTCGAGCTCGGAGATCGTGCCGTGCTCGAAGCGCAGCCTCTGGAGACGCACCGACTCGCCGCGCGAGCCGAGGGTCTCGCGTACGATCGAGAGCTGGTGGTCGAAGGCGAGGAGGTCGAAGTAGGCGGCCGTCACCTCGGAGACCAGCGCCAGCTCGACGTTGCGCCGCCCCTCCTCGCTCGCCAGGAGCTCGGCGCGCGCCGCCTCGGCGAGACGGCGCAGCCGCCCCCAGAAGTCCAGCTCGTAGGAGATGTTGGCGGCGGCGCGGTAGCGGTCGATCTCGAGCGGGATGACCACCTCGGGCGGCAGGTTCAGCGTCTCTTTCGACAGCCGCGTGCGCGAGCTGCCGACGGTGCCGGTGACCTCCGGGTAGCGGTCGGCGCGGGCGATCCCGGCCAGGGCGCGCGCCTCCTCGACCCGCGCCGCGGCCTCGGCGAGGTCCTGGTTGGCGCCGAGCGCCTCGGTCACCAGGCGGTCGAGCGCCGGGTCGCCGAAGAGGCTCCACCAGCGGTCGGGCAGCGCCGCCGCCGCGGCCGCCGCCGCGGAGTAGGCCTCCGGCAGCGGCAGCTCGGGCCGCGCGTAGTCGGGCCCCAGCGCCGTACAGGCGGCTAGAGGGAGCGCAACGAACGCGGCGAGCGCGAGACGGCGAGGCCGGCTCACGCGGCGCTCCTCTCTTCTTCCCGCTCCTCTTCGACCTCGGGCTCGGACAGCGCCGCCTCTTCGGGCTCCGGGTCGCGGCCCGAGACCCAGCGGAAGAAGAGCGGCACGAAGGCGACGCCGAGGAGGGTCGCCGCGAGCATGCCGCCGAAGACGCCGGTGCCCATCGAGCGGCGCGCCGCGGCGCCGGCGCCCGAGGAGAAGGCGAGCGGCAGCACGCCGAGGATGAAGGCGAGCGAGGTCATGACGATCGGCCGGAAGCGCAGGCGCGCCGCCTCGAGCGCCGCCTCCAGGATGGTCTTGCCGCGCTCGCGCTCCTGGGCCGCGAACTCGACGATCAGGATCGCGTTCTTGGCCGCCAGGCCGACCAGCGTCACCAGACCGATCTGGAAGTAGACGTCGTTCGGCATGCCGCGCACCCAGACGGCGAGCAGAGCGCCCAGGAAGGCGAACGGCACCGACAGCAGGACCGCCAGCGGCAGCGACCACTTCTCGTACTGCGCGGCGAGGATCAGGAAGGCGAAGACCATGCCGAGCAGCAGCACCTGCGCCGAGGAGCCGCCGACCTTCTTCTCCTCGAGGGCGCTGCCGGTCCAGGCGATGCCGAAGTCGGGCGGCAGCTCGCGCGCCGCGATCTCCTCGACGGCGGCGATCGCCTCGGCCGAGCTCTTGCCCGGCGCCGGCGCGCCGAGCAGCTTGATCGAGGGGTAGAGGTTGTAGCGCTCGAGGGTCTCGGCGCCGGCGCCGTACTCGAGCCGGATGAGCGAGCCGAGCTGCACCATGGCGCCGCTGTCGGCGCGCACGTAGAGCTTGGTCAGGTCCTCGGGCCGCGAACGGAACGGGGCCTCCGCCTGGAGCTGCACGCGGAAGACGCGGCCGCTCTTGTTGAAGTCGTTGACGTAGAGGCTGCCGAAGGCCGCCTGGAGCGTGCTGAAGACCTCGTCCACCGAGACCCCGAGCGCCTTGGCCTTCTCGCGGTCGAGCTTGACGTTAATCTGCGGCGTGTTGGCGCGGAAGAGGGTGCGCACGCCGGCGAAGCGCGGGTCCTGGTTGAGCTTCCCGAGGAGCTCCTGCGTCACCGCCGCGAGGCGCGCGGTATCGGACTCGCCGCGGCTCTGCACGTAGACCTCGAAGCCGCCGGTCGTGCCGAGCCCCTGGATCGCCGGCGGGTTGAAGGCGAAGACCATCGCCTCGCGGATGCCCGCGGTCTGCATGTAGAAGCGGCCGAGGGTGGTGTCGAGGTCGAGGCCCTCGCCGGTGCGCTCGTCCCACTTCTTCAGGATCACGAACATCGTCGACACCGCGCTGTTGCTGCCGCCGCCGACGAAGTCGATGCCGATGATCGACCCCACGTCCTCGACCGCCGGGTCGGCGAGCAGGACCTTCTCGATCCGGTCGGTGACGGCGCGGGTGCGCGGCAGCGTCGCGCCGTCGGGCAAGAGCGCCGCGGCGATGAAGTAGCCCTGGTCCTCCGGCGGCACCAGGCTCCCCGGCACCAGCCGGAAGAGCCCGAAGGCGGCGAGGAGCACGAGGAGGAAGAGCCCCAGGCCGACGACCGGCCGCCGGAGCAGGAAGCGCACCGCCCCGACGAAGCCGCCGGTGCCCTTCTCGAACCAGCGGTTGAAGAGGGCGAAGGGGCCGCGCGGCTCGTGGCGGTGACGGAGGATGAGCGCGCAGAGCGCCGGCGTCAGGGTCAGCGCCACGAGCCCCGAGATCGCCACCGACATCGCGACGGTGATCGCGAACTGCCGGTAGAGCTGGCCGGCCAGGCCGCCCAGGAAGGCGACCGGGACGAAGACCGAGCAGAGGACGAGGACGATCGCCACCACCGGCCCGGTGACCTGGGTCATCGACTCGAACGCCGCCTCGCGCGCGCTTTTGCCCTCGGTCGCCATGATGCGCTCGGTGTTCTCGAGCACGACGATGGCGTCGTCGACGACGATGCCGATCGCCAGCACCAGGCCGAAGAGGGTCAGGGTGTTGATCGAGAAGCCGAGAGCGAACATGCCGGCGAAGGTGCCGATCAGCGACACCGGCACCGCCACCATCGGGATCAGCGTGGCGCGGAAGCTCTGGAGGAACAGGTAGACGACGGCGAAGACCAGGACCATCGCGATCAGCAGCGTCTTGACCACCTCCTCGATCGACACCTCGACGAAGCGCGTGGTGTCGAAGGGGAGCGCGTACTCGACCCCCGCCGGGAAGCGCGCGGCGAGCGTTGCCATCTCCTGCTGGATACCGTGCGCGGTGGCCAGGGCGTTGGCGCCGGGCTGGAGGAAGACGCCGAGGAAGATCGCCTTCTTGCCGTCGAGGCGCGTCTCGGTGTCGTAGTCGCGGGCGCCGAGCTCGACGCGCGCCACGTCCCCCAGGCGGAGCTGCTTGCCACTGGGGTCGGAGCGCAGCACGATGTCCGCGAACTGCTCGGGCTCGGCCAGGCGGTCCTCGGCGGTCACCGTGTAGGTGAGCTCGAGGTCGGGGCTCGCCGGCTGCTGGCCGACCTTGCCGACCGCGAACTGGGCGTTCTGCTCGCGCACGGCGCGGGCGACGTCGGCGGTGGTCAGGCCGTACTCGGCGAGGATGTCGGGGCGCAGCCAGAGGCGCATCGAGTAGTCGCGGCCGCCGAAGATCTGGACGTCGCCGACCCCGGGCACGCGCTTGAGCGGCTCGAGCAGGTTCAGCGAGGTGTAGTTGGAGAGGAAGACCTCGTCCCAGCGGCCGTCGGGCGAGGTCAGGGTGACGATCTGGATGAAGTTCGAGTTCTGCTTCTGCACCGTCACGCCGTTGCGCCGCACCTCCTCGGGGAGGCCCGGCTCGGCGAGCCGCACGCGGTTCGAGACGTTGTTGGCGGCCAAGTCGATGTCGGTGCCGACGGCGAAGGTGACGACCGTCGAGACCAGGCCGCTGGAGGTCGAGATCGACTGGATGTACTGCATCCCCTCGACGCCGTTGATCTGCTCCTCGATCGGCGCCGCGACCGTCTTCTGCAGCGCCTCGGCGGTGGCGCCGGGGTAGAAGGCGGTCACCGACACGACCGGCGGCGAGATCTCCGGGTACTGCGCCACGGGGAGGTTGAAGATCGCCGCCAGCCCGGCGAGCACGATGACGATCGAGACGACGCTGGCGAAGATCGGGCGGCGGATGAAGAAGTGGGAGAACATGCGCGCGCTCCTCGCTCAGTGCCCTGCGCCGGCGGCCTTCGCGGCCCCGGGTACGCCTGCCGGCATCGCGGCGGCGTCCACCACCTGGACCGGCGCGCCGGGCGCCACCTTGAGGGCGCCGTCGACGATCACCCGGTCGCCGGCGGCGAGCCCCGACTCGACGATCCAGTCCCTGCCCAGCCAGTCGCCGACGGTGACCGGGCGCACCACGGCCTTGCCGTCGGCGCCGACGACGTAGACGAACTTCCCTTCCTGCCCCTGCTGCACCGCGCGCTGCGGCACCAGGATCGCGTTCGGCCGCTCGATGCCGAGCAGGCGCACGCGCACGAACTGGCCGGGGATCAGGTCGCCGGCCGCGTTCGGCAGCTCGGCGCGCAGCTCGACCGAGCCGGTGGCGCTGTCGATCAGCGAGTCGGAGAAGTTGACCCGGCCGCGCTCGGGGTGGACCGAGTCGTCGGCGAGGACGAGCTCGACTTCGAGCTGATTGGTGGCCGGGCTGACCACCTCCTTCGCGGCCACCGCCCGGCGCAGTCCCGAAAGCACCTGGTCGGAGGCGCTGAAGCTCACCCAGATCGGCTGCACCCGCGAGATGCGCGTCAGGAGGCTCGCCGCCCCCGGGCCGACGAGCGAGCCTTCCGAGTGCTCGGCGCGGCTGGAGGCGCCGGAGATCGGCGCGGCGACGGTGGTGTAGGAGAGGTCGAGCCGCGCCTGGGCGAGGCGGGCCTGCGCCGATTGCACCGCGGCGCGCGCCTCCTCGGCGGTGGACACCGCGTTGTCGTACTCGCGGCGGGAGACCGCGCGCTCCTCGATCAGCGGCTTCAACCGCGCCACCTCGCGCTCGGCGCGAGAGAGGCGGGCCTTCTCCTCGGCGAGGTCGGCGGCGACCGCCTGCACCTCGGCGCGGTAGGGGGCCGGATCGATGACGAAGAGCGTCTGCCCCTGGCGCACCGCCCGCCCCTCCTCGTAGCTCCGCCGCAGCAGGATGCCGGAGACGCGCGCGTGCACCTCGACCTCGCGCGAGCCCTCGACGCGGCCGTTGAACTCGTAGGGGACCGCCACCGTGCGCGGCGCCACGGTCACCACCGTGACCTCAGGCGGCGGCGGCGCGCCGCCCGGCGGGGCGCCAGCGGCGGACTTGTCGCCGCAGCCCGCGGCGAGGAGCGCCCCGGCGATCGACAGGAAAGCGGCGGCGGAGGCCGCAGGGAAACGGGATCGGGGCATCGTCATCTCCTGGGAGTGCGTCCGGAACGGAAGCGGCGCGCGGCGTAGCCGTAGAGGAAGACGTCCACGGCGCTCTGCACCTTACCCGGCACCGCCTCGGGCGCCAGGTCGATCGGCTCGCCGCAAACGGCCGCGAACCCCACCTCGCTCTTGACCAAGGCGAGGAAGTGGACGGCCGCGGCGTGGGGGTCGTCGAGCGCCAGCCGCCCCGCCTCGGCCTGCGCCGCGAGGTAGGCGGCGAGCCGCCCGCGCACTCGCTCTTGGCCGGAGTGGAGGAGGGCGGCGCGCAGCTCGGGGAACTTGGGCCCTTCGGCGGCGCACATGCGCTGCCAGCGCAAGGTCTGGGGGTCGAGGAGATGCGAGAGGAAGGCCTCGCCCAGCCGGCAGAGCGCCTCGTCGAGCGGCTTCGACTCGAACTCCGGCGCGTCGAGCGGCGCCAGCAGCTGCGCCGAGACCTCCTCGACGATGGCCTCGAAGAGCTTCTCCTTGGAGCCGAAGGTGGCGTAGAGCGTGGCGAGGGAGCCGCCCGAGCGGGCCACCACGTCCCCCATGCTGGTGCCCCCGAACCCGCGCTCCAGGAACAACTCGCAAGCGGCCTCCAGCATCGCCTTCCGGCGCGCTTCGCCGCGGTGGTCGGTCCTCGGGTGGGTTACGGGGGCGGTCGTCATCGGCGGATGCGTGTAATGTAGCCTACATTACACCTCCCGTCAAGCACCTTCCGCCAAGTGGCGCGGCTTAGAGACTAAGATCCTTTGCAACCAGCGGAGGGAAACCATGAAGATGCACTCGATTCAACCGGGTGTCGCGCTAGCCGTGTTCGCGTTCGGACTGCTCGCCGCCGCCGCCACACCGGCGCAAACCCCCGCCTGCGTCCCAAACACCGGCGTCACGGCGCCGGCGGGCGACCTTTGCGGCAACGTCCAGACGGTGGGCCAGGCAAAGGTCTCCGAATACCTGGGCATCCCCTTCGCCAAGCCGCCGGTGCGCTGGCAGAACCCGGTGGCGGCCGATCCGTTGGGGAGCTTCTCCGCCGTCGCCTACGGCAAGACGTGCCCGCAGCCCTGGGCCGGCCTCACCTGCACGGCGGGGAGCGTCTCGACGAGCTTGCCGGCGACCCAGTCCGAAGACTGCCTCACCCTCAACGTCTGGGTGCCCGGGAGCCCCCCCGATCCGCAGGCGAATCTGCCGGTCATGGTCTTCATCCACGGCGGCGCCTTCGTCATCGGCTCGGGGACCGCGCCGGTCTTCGACGGCTCCCACCTGGCCGCCAGCGGCAACGTAGTGGTCGTCACCCTCAACTACCGTCTGGGCGCGCTGGGCTTCCTGGCCCTCGATCAGGTCACCGACGCGACCGACAACAACAACTTCGGCTTTCGCGACCAGCTCCTGGCCCTCAACTGGGTGCAGACCAACATCGGCGCCTTCGGCGGCGACAAGACCAACGTCACCATCTTCGGCGAGAGCGCCGGCGCCATGTCGGTGGGGCTGCACGCGCTGTCGAGCAGCAAGAGCGCGGGCCTCTTCAAGGCCGCCCTGATGGAGAGCAACCCGCTGGGCATCCCCTACAAGACCCTGGACCAGACCGAGACCATCGGGGAGACCTACTACGGCGTCGTGACCGGGCTCACCGGCTGCACCGACACGCGCTCGAAGTGCTTGGACGCGAGTCACGCCACGGCGCCGGACCTGCTCTGCGCCGAGATCGACAAGACCCTCGATCCGATCGGCGGCTGGAAGGGCTTGCGCGACATGTTGATCTGGACCCCGGCGATCGACGGCACGCTGCTCACGAAAGAGCCCATGAGCGGCACGCTCGGCGTGCCCCTGGTCCTGGGGACCAACCGCGACGAAGGCATCCTGTTCGTCAGCCTGGCCCTGGCCGATGAGAAGACGTTCGGCGGGGTCAAGTACGACTACGTCCTCGGGAAGATGTTCCCCTTACCCGGCCAGAAGTCCAGTGTGAAGCAGCAGGCGCCGTACAAGTGCAGCTTGGGCAGCGAGGACTGCAGGGCGCAGTTGACGAGCATCTTCACCGACTACCTGTTCACTTGCGCCAACCGCCACCTGGCGGCTACGGCGCCCAACGCCCACAAGGTCTACCTCTATGCCTTCGAAGAGGTCACGTGCTTCAATCCCTCGCACGTCGGGGCCTGTCAGGGGGAGGTGTGCCACGGCGACGAGCTGATCTACGTCTTCGACACCGCGGACACGGCATGCGGCTGCAAATTCAACCCCAACGAGCAGGAGCTCTCGCAGGCGATGGAAGGCTACTGGACGAGCTTCGCCACGAGCCAGGCTCCTGCCGGGACGGTGAGCTGGCCGGCCTTCGGCAGCGACTATCTCGTCCTCGTCAACGAGGGCGGAGCGACGATCCACACGGCGCAGAACGAGCTGGCCACCGACGCCATCTGCACCTTCTGGGACGGCATCGGCTACGGCTCGAACGACGCGCTGACCCGGGCCTTCAAGGCGCTCGCGAAAGGCGCCAGGTAGGCGGCCTTAGCCCGAGGGCAGGCAGGGAGCTCAACTCCCACACTGACGTCCGCGTCGTCACCTGCGGCGGCGGCGAGCCGCCTGCGCTGCCAGCGCAGGGTCTGCGGGTCGAGCAGATGCGAGAGAATCGCCTCGCCGAGCCGGCAGGCTGCGGCGCAAGGAGGGCAGGCGATGAGCAGACGAACCCTGTGCATGGCGGTTCTCTTGGCGATCTCGGCATCGGTCTCGCGTGCGCCGGCGTCGGCCGCTGCGCCTCACGGCCTCATCTACGTGCCGGTCGACCCGTGCGTTCTGGTGCGCACTGCCGGATCTCCCGAGGGAAAGATGGGCGCCAACGAGACCCGGGCTTTGCTTGCCCGTGGGGCGGTGAGCCTGGCGGCGCAGGGCGGCTCCGCCGCCGGCTGCGGGATCTCGGAGGAGGCGGCGGTTCTCGCCGTGACGCTGCGCGTCGCCAACGCGGCCGGCATCGGGCAGCTCAAGGTCTGGCCGGCGGACGAGCCCGAGCCGGGAAGCGTCCTCGTGGACTACAGGGCGGGCGGCCCCAGTCTCAACTCCTCGGTACTGATCGAGCTTTGCGACGCCGAACCCTGCGTGTCGGACTTCCACGCCAAGACGGCCGCGAGCGGAGCCCATCTACGAATCGACGCCCTGGGCTATTTCATTGCCGGGCCGGAGGCGGCACAGGGCCCTCCCGGGGATCCGGGGGCACCAGGTCCGCCCGGGCCTCAGGGCGCCGAGGGACCGGAGGGTCCCGCCGGCTCATCCTGCTCGGTGGCCCAGGGCGGCTCGACCTCGGTCACCATCTCGTGCACCGACGGCACGAGCGCCTTCCTGAGCGTCGGAGCCCGACAGTTCTACTTGACGCGCAGTGCGTTTCAGGGTGACGAGACACTCACCGCCTGCGCGCCCGGGTATCACATGGCCTCGCTGTGGGAGATTCACGACGTGACCTACCTCAGGTACAACACCGCGCTGGGGTCCACACTCGGGGACTCCGGTCTTGGGCCCCCGAGCGCAGGCGGCTGGGTGCGGACAGGGTCCTCCGACAGCGCGTTGCTGAACTGTGGTGCCTGGACCTCGTCGTCGGACGACCACGATGGCCCAGTCGCCCAGATCGGAAGCAGCGATTGGACAGTCCCGGCCGTTGCAATCACGCCCTGGGTGAGCAGCCTCCTGGAATGCTCGACAGCTGTCCCGGTGTGGTGTGTCCAGGACTGAAGCTGCACGGCTCGAGCCGCAGCTTCACCCCCAGACCGACGCCCGCGTCGCCCAGGGCGTGTCGGCGTAGCGCTCCTTGAAGGCCTGGGTCGTGGCGCCGAGCTCGGCGGGGTCGCCGGTCTTCTTGTAGCGCGCGACGCCGCGCCAGTACTGGGCCGCGGGGGCCGCGTCGGAGTCCGGATGGCGCGCCAGGATCTCCTCGTAGCGCCCGATCGCGTCGTCCCACTTCCCCCGCGCCCGCGCCACGTGGCCGAGGCCGAGCAGGAGGTGGGCGAGGAAGTCGCCGGTCTCCAGGAACCCTTCGATGCGGTGGTGCTCCCGGCCGTCGGGGCCGAGGAGCAGGATGGTCGGCGTCCACTGCGCGTTGAAGCGCTCCATCAGCTCCGGCTTCTTGCGGACGTCGATGCGGATGGGGACCAGGTTGTCGCGGATCAGCGCTTCGACCCGCGGGTCGGGATACACCTCGGCTTCCAGCCGAGCGCATCCGCTTCAGAGCGGGGCGGCGGTGAAGTCGAGCAGGACGGGCCGGTCGGTCCGCTTCGCCTCCTCCAGCGCCGCGTCTACGTCCTCTCGCCAGTCGAGCATGGGGTATCTCCTTTTCTCGCGGGCGAAGAGGTGCAACCCGGCTGCCACGCTGGAGAACGGCCCCGGAAATTCGGCGGGATGCTCGCAGAAGTCTCCCGGCCCGGCCGGGAAAGCTCTCGGCGCGTGGGGGAATGCTCCCGCGCTCGGCCGGAGCGTTTCCGAACGACCCGGTAATTCTTCCCGCGAGGCCGGGAGCGTTCCCAGGCGGGCCGGGAAAGCTCCCCGGCGGCGAGGAAATGCTCCCGGCGGCCGCGGGAGCGTTCTCGCGGTCCGCGGCGCAATTCCAGGCGAGATGGCGCGGGCCCCGGCCGACCGCACGAGCCGGCCCGCCGAGCCGGCGCGGCCTCCGGCGGACCCTCCGACGACTCCGCGCAGGCCGCTCCCAACTCCTGCGCACGGTCAGAACGCCCTGTGCGACAGCCGGCGAGCTCCCGTAGAGCGCCGGCGCGCTCCCCGCGAAGCTCAGAGCGCTCCGCGGGAGAGAGGAAGAATTCCGTCGCGCCTCCAGAGCATTTCCCGCAGGTCCCGCCCTGTTTCCCCGGGCAGCGGGAGTCTTCCCGCCGTCCCTGTCCGCATTCGGGACGGCGCGGAGAGCTTTTCCGGCCTTCTCCCAATCATTCCGCTGCCTGTCGGGAGATTTTCCAGGCCGCTCCAGGAGAAACTTTCGGTTCACTGATCCGTCCTCCTCACATGCTCTCTGCCCTCGACCGCTACCGCGACCTCGCGCCGTTGCTGCTGCGAGTGTTCGTCGGCTTCGTGCTGATCTACGGGACGGCGGACAACGTGTTCAGCGGCGCGCAGATGCTGGAGTTCCGGCCCTGGCCCGGCGCGGGCGCGCCGTTGCGGAGCCCGTTGATGGGCTCCGCTACCCGTAAGGTCGCCTGCCTGAGCAGGCACTGTCCTCGCATGCGGGTTCGCATACGATAGCCGCGGCTTTTTTGGAGGTCTGCGGAAGGGATGACGCAGGACCAGGACCGCGCCACCGCCCGCGACGTGGTCGTCGCCATCGGGGAGAACATGCGGCAGAGCCTCGAGCCGCTGGTCACCAAGACCGTGGCGCCGAGCCTCTACCAGGTGTACCTCCACGCCGGCGACTACGACCACCTGCGCACGCTGTTCGGCGAGATGGAGTCCGAGGCCAAGCGCCTGCTCGACCAGGAGCTCGTTCTCCTCAACCGCGAGGCCCTGCCGCCGGTGGCGCGCCTGCTCTCGACGGTCGGCCTCCGCACCGGCCCCGCGCCGGCGAGCCGTGTGGTGAGCGCCGAGGGGCGCTGGACGGTGCGCTTCCAGGAGGACCCCAACGGCCGCCTCGCTCCCGGCGAGATCGAGGTCGTCTCGGAGTTCGCGCAGCGCCCGGCGCCGGGGTACGGCTCCGGCAACCCGACGCACCGCATCTCCACCACCCGCCGGCTCGGCGGGCGGATGAGCACCGAGCGGCAGGTGGTCGAGACCGCGGACGCCTACGCGCGCATCACCTACAAGGACGAGGGCGGCCCGCAGACCTTCCTGGTGACCAAGGACGAGATCGTCATCGGCCGCGACGCGCCGGACGTCTGGGTGGACCTCCGCCTCGAGACCATCCCCGACGTCTCGCGCGAGCACGCCCGCATCCGCCGCCTCCCCGAGAGCGGCGCCTTCCGGCTCAAGGACCTCTCGAAGCTCGGCACCACGGTCAACGGCGTCGCCGTGCCGGCGAGCGTCGAGATGGTGGACGGCGAGGTGCGCGACCGCGACCAGTGGGTCGACCTGCCGGAGCGCGCCCGCATCGGCCTCGCCGGGGTGCTGTTCCTCGACTTCGAGCGGATCGCGCCGCGGTGACCGACCTCTACACCGCCCGCCTGGTCTTCCTGGCCGCGCTCCTGGTGCTGACCGGCGTCTTCGTCTGGCTGGCCGCCGCCGACCGGGAGTAGCCGGCGTGGCCTCCACCCACTGGACGGCCGCCGCGCTCAGCGATCCCGGGCGCGAGCGCGGCAACAACGAGGACCGCGTCCTCTGCGACCCCGAGCGCGGCATCTTCGCGGTGATCGACGGCGTCGGCGGCGAGTCGGCCGGGGAGATCGCCGCCGAGACGGCGCTGGAGGTGCTGCGCGGCCGCCTGTCCCGCCGCACCACCGACCCGCCGCGCCGGGTGCGCGAGGCGATCGCCCTCGCCAACCGGCAGATCCTCGAGCGCGCCGAGGCCGAGCCGCGGCTGCGCGGCATGTCGTGCGTGCTCACGGTCGCGGTGGTCGAGGACGGGCAGGCGACGGTCGGCCACGTCGGCGACAGCCGCCTCTACCGGCTCCGCCGCGGCGCCCTCGAGAAGCTCACCAGCGACCACTCGCCGGTCGGCGCGCGCGAGGAGCGGGGCGAGCTCTCCGAGGCCGAGGCGATGAGCCACCCGCGGCGCAACGAGATCTTCCGCGACGTCGGCTCGGCGCCGCACCAGCCGGACGACGCCGATTTCATCGAGGTCCTCGAGGTGCCGTTCGAGCGCGACGCGGCGCTGCTCTTCTGCAGCGACGGGCTCTCCGACCTGGTGCCGGGGGCCGAGATCCAGGCGATCGTCGAGAAGCACGCCGGCGACCCGGCGGCGGCGACCAAGGCGCTGGTCGCGGCGGCGAACGCGGCGGGGGGGCGCGACAACGTGTCGGTCGTGCTGGTCGAGGGGGAGGGGTTCGCCAAGGCCGTCAAGAGCGGTGCGGCGGGGAAGGGCGCGGCGGCGGGCCGCGGCGCGGACACCGCGCGGCGCGGCGGCGCGCAGGCCGCTCCCGGCGCCTTCGACCGCGTCCGGCGGGCGCTCTCCGGCCGCGGCGCCCGCGCGCTGCTCTGGACGCTCCTCGGCCTCGCCCTGGGGCTGGGGCTGGCGTGGGCGATCGCGCAGCGCTTCGGCGGCCTCGGCTGGGGCAGTGGCGGCGCGGGGGACATCCTGAGCGTCGGCTCCGGCGAGGACGACTACCAGACGATCGGCGCCGCGCTCGCCGACGCGCGGCCGGGCGACACGGTGCAGGTCGCCCCCGGCCTCTACCGCGAGCCGCTCCGCCTGCGCGACGGCGTCGCCCTGGTGAGCTTGGCGCCGCGCGGCGCCGTGCTGCTGCCGGCGGGCGAGGGGCCGGCGCCGGTGGTGACCGCCTTCGGCGTGCGCGGCGCGCGCTTCGCCGGCTTCAAGATCCTCGGCGCGCCGGAGACGCCGCTGGCGGTCGGCCTCCGCCTCGCCGGCTCGGACGTCACGGTCGAGCAGGTCGAGGTCACCGGCGCCGGCGTCGCCGCGGTCGAGAGCGAAGGCGGCGACCGCTCGACCGTGCGCTACAGCTACCTGCACGGTAACCCCGGCGCCGGCGTCCTGGTGCGCGGCGGCGCCGCGCCGCGGCTCCTCCACAACCTGATCGCCAGAAACGGCGCCGGCCCGCCGCCGCGCCCGGGGGTCGAGGTGCGCGGCGAGGGGCGGCCGCTCCTTTCGGGCAACCGGATCGAAGGCAACGGTCCCCCGCAGGTGCGCCTCGCCGTCGCCGAGGACGCCGACGAGGTCTGGCTCTGGAACACCTTCGGCGGCGCGCGCCGCGCCGCGGCGGTGACGGCGCCGCTCGCGCCGGCCCCGCCGTCGTCCCCGGAGCCCTGAGATGGCCGGCGTCCTCAACTTCCAGCGCACGGTCGGGCGGTTCGAGATCAAGGAGTTCCTCGGCCGCGGCGGCCACGGCGACGTCTACCTCGCCTGGGACCCGCGGCGCGGCTCGAACGTGGCGCTCAAGGTGATCCCGATCGGGCCCTCCAGCGACGCCGAGATGCTGGAGGCCGAGCAGGCCGGCATCCGCATCCAGGCGCGGCTGGCGCAGGTGGCGACGCAGGTGGCGGCGGTCTACGAGTACGGCGAGCTGGAGGGCGCCTTCTACGTCTCGATGGAGTACGTCGAGGGGAGCGACCTGGCGCGCGTCCTGGCGCACGGGGCGCTGTCGGAGGAGCGCGCCGTCCACATCGCCTACCAGCTCTGCCAGATGCTCGAGCAGTGCCACGCCTACACCGCCGAGGTCAACGGCCGCGAGGTGCACGGCATCGTCCACGGCGACATCAAGCCCGAGAACATCCGCCTGCAGGGCGACGACCGGGTGCGGGTGCTCGACTTCGGCATCGCCAAGCACCTGTCGCAGCAGCGCCGCTACACCCGCAACCTCTTCGGCACGCCTCCCTACACGCCGCCCGAGCGGCTGGAGAAGGGGCTGGTCGATCCGCAGTCCGACCTCTGGGCGGTGGCGGTGGTGCTCTACCTGATGGTCTCCGGCTACCCGCCCTACGCCGGCGGCGACGAGGAGCTGGAGGGACGCATCCGCGCCGGCGACCCGCCGCGGCCGCTGCCGGCCGGGGTCTCGCCCGGGCTCAAGCAGATCCTCGGCAAGGCGCTGGCGTACACGCCGGCGGGGCGCTACCAGACGGCGTCCGACTTGAAGGCCGACCTCGACGCGCTGCGCGAGGGACGGCCGCTCGCCGCCGACGCCGTCCCCGACCCGCAGGCGACCCGCCGCACGGTGCAGCCGGTCGTGGAGGGGGCGACCCGGCGCACCGACCGCGTGGAGGAGACGGCGGCGGCGGTGGTTGCCGAGCCGACCCGCCGCACCGAGCCGGCCGCCGGCGCGGCGATGGCAGCAGCTGCGACGTCTGAGTCTGAGCTGCTCATCGCGCCGCCCCCGGCCGCCGGCGACGCGCCCGTCGCGCCGCGCCGCCGCCGGCGGACGCTGCGCACGATCCTCCTCCTCGCCCTGGCCGGCGTCGGCTTCGTCCAGGCCTACGTCTGGCGCGAGGCGCGGGAGATCCGCCGCGAGCTCCTGAACAACCCGCGGCCCGACCTCCAGGCCCTGGCCACCCGGGTGCGCGAGATCGGCGGGCTGTCGATCCTCGCCGGCCCGGCGCTCGGCGGCGCGCGCAAGGAGCTGCACGACGCCCTGGTCGTGGCCGCCGAGCCGATCCTCGCCAGCTACCACGGCGACAACCCGACGACGCGCGAAGGGGACTGGCGGCGCGCCTACGACTACCTGCGCGCCGCGGTCGAGCTCGACTGGAGCGACAACCGCAGCCGCGCCCGCATGCTCTACGCGCGCGCCCACCTCGACCGCATCGAGGCGCAGGCGCTGCGCGACCAGGGGAAGAGCCGCGACGCCTTGACCAAGACGCGCGAGGCGGTCTCCGGCTTCCGCGACGCGGCGCGGCGCGACCCCGACTGGCCCGACCCCTGGCTCGGCCTCGCCCGCGTCTACGCCTACCTCGACTTCGACCTCGACGAGCTGCGCGGCGCGCTCGAGGAGCTGGCCGAGCGCGGCTACCGGCTGGGGCGGCGCGAGCGGGCGATGCTCGCCGACGGCCACCGCATGCGCGCCGCCGAGCTGCTGGCGCGCGCCGGGGCGCTGCGCGGCGAGCCGGGCGAGGTGGACGCGCTGGAGGAGGCGCGCGAGCAGCTCCTCCAGGCCGTGGACCTCTACGACCAGATCCGCGGCTACGCCAACGTGCGCGGCAACCTGGCCGGCGCCGAGCGGCAGCTCCAGGCGATCGAAGACCGCTTGCTGGAGATCAGCTACTGAGCCGGGCGGGAGCGGACCGCCGGGGGGGGCGCCGGTGCCGGTGACCCGCTCGACCGCCGCCGAGCGGCGGGCGCGCGACGCGGACGCCGGCCTGGCCCCGGGCGCGCGCCGTGGCGTGCGCAACCGCGAGGCCGCGCTCCTCCTCGCCTCGGCGGCCGTCGTCCTCTTCGGCCTCGTGCTCGCCTATCTCGCGGCCGCCCGGTCGGTCGCCGCCGACGACGCCCGCCTCGCCGCCGGCGAGGTCGTCAACCTCAACGCCGTCCGCCGGCCGGAGGACCTCGTCCGCGTCCTCGGCGAGATGGGGGACCGCCCCGAGCGCGCCTTCATCGCGCAGAAGATCTGGGAGCGGATCTCGCGCGGGCGCGTCGACAACGTCGGCGAGCTGGGGCGGCTGCGCGTGCCGGCGGCGGAGATCGAGGACGACTCGCGCTTGACCGGCCTCAACGCGCGGCTGGAGGCGCGGCGCGGGGACCAGACCATCCCGCTCCTGACCAGCGACGAGCTGCGCGCCCTCGAAGAGCGCCTCGTGGTGCGCACGGCGCGGGAGTTCAAGGGGATCACCTGGCGCTGGGTCGCCGCCGCCCTCGCCGGCTTCGCCATCGTCCACATCGTCTGGCGCCGCCGCCGCTTCGAAGGCGACGACCTCCTCCTGCCGCTCCTGCTCCTGCTCTCCGGCCTCGGCCTGATGGTCATGCTCGCGGTGCGCGACCCGCTGCGCGACCTGGCTCTCCTCCGCACCTCGGCGCAGGGGATCCTCGCCGGCCTGGCGCTGCTCCTCGCCGCGAGCCTGGTGGACTTCGAGCGCTCCCGCCTGGCGCGCCTCACCTACACGCCGCTCTTCGCCGCGGTCGGGGTCTCGCTCATCCTCATCGTCTTCGGCAGCGGCCCGGCGGGCAGCGACGCCAAGGTCAACCTCTTCGGCGTGCAGCCGGTCGAGCTGATCAAGATCCTCTTCGTCCTCTTCCTGGCCGGCTACTTCGTCGAGCGCTGGGAGTTCCTGCGCGAGCTGCGCGAGCGGCGCGCTGGGCTCGCCTGGCTGCCGCGCCGGCTGGCGCCGCCGAAGCTCGAGTACGCGCTGCCGCCGCTCCTGGCCATCGCGATCGTCCTCTTCTTCTTCTTCCTCCAGCGCGACCTCGGGCCGGCGCTCATCCTGGCGCTCCTCTTCCTGATCCTCTACGCCGTGGCGCGCGGCCGCGCCACGCTGGCGGTCGTCGGCGTCGCCGTCCTCGTCGTGGGCTTCTGGGTCGGCTACCGGATCGGCTACCCGCGCAACGTCACCGGCCGCATCGGTATGTGGACCTCGCCCTGGGACAACCCCTTCCGCGGCGGCGACCACCTGGCGCAGTCGCTCTGGAGCTTCGCCGGCGGCGGCATCGCCGGCACCGGTCCGGGCCTGGGGGAGCCCGGGCGCGTGCCGGCGGCGCACACCGACTTCGTCCTGGCGGCGATCGGCGAGGAGCTGGGCTTCCTCGGCCTCCTCGCCGTCTTCGCGCTCTACGCCGTGCTGGTGGCGCGCGGCCTGCGCGCCGCGCGCCGCGCCGGCGGCGGCTACGGCTTTTTCCTGGCGCTCGGGGCGACGCTGCTCCTCGCCGTCCAGGTGGTGCTCATCGCCGGCGGCGTCCTCGGCGTGGTGCCGCTCACCGGCGTCGTCACGCCGTTCCTCTCGGCCGGCCGGAGCGCCATGCTCGCCAACTTCCTGCTGGCGGGGATCCTGCTCGCGGTGTCGGCCAAACGCGGCGAAGTGGGTGTCACCGAGCCCTTCCGCCGGCCGCTGCGCTGGGTGGCCGTGGCGCTGGCCCTGCCGGCCGTCGCCATCGCCGCGCGCGCCGCGCAGGTGCAGTTGGTGCGCAGCGACCAGACCCTGACGCGCGGCGCCCTCGTCCTCCAGGCCGACGGCAACCGCCGCTTCGTCTACAACCCGCGCCTGATGAGCGTCGCCGAGACGCTGCCGCGCGGCGCCATCGTCGACCGCGAGGGCCGCCCCCTCGCTTCGGGCACGACCGCCGCCGACCGCGAGTACCCGCTCGCCGGGCGCACCTTCCATCTTCTGGGCGACCTGCGGAACCGCGTCAACTGGGCGGCGAGCAACACCACCTTCGCCGAGCGCGACGCCGCGGCGCGCCTCCAGGGGTGGGACGACTTCGCCGCCGTCGTCGAGGTCGAGCAGCCGGACGGCTCGACGACGCCGGTCGTGCGCCGCGACTACCGCGAGCTGGTGCCGCTCCTCCGCCACCGGCACAAGCCGCAGGCCGAGGACGTGCAGAGCCTGCTGCGCCGCGACCGCACGCTGCGGCTGTCGATCGACGCGCGCCTGCAAACGGCGGCCGGCGACATCCTCGCCCGCCAGGCCGCCCAGGCCGGGCACGGCGCCGCGGCGGTGGTGCTCGACGCCCGCAGCGGCGAGCTGCTGGCCGCGGTCTCCTACCCCTGGCCGCGGCGGCTGCCGGTCGAGCCGTCGGACGACCCGATGAGCGGCGTTCTCGACCGCGCCCGCTACGGCATCTACCCGCCGGGCTCGACCTTCAAGATCGTCACCGCGATGGCCGGCCTGCGCAAGGACCCCGCCGTGGCGGGAGTGGTCTTCGAGTGCCTGCCGCTGGGCGGCGGGCGGGTGGGCAACCGCGTGCGCGGCTGGGGGCGGGCGATCCGCGACGATCCCATCGTCACCAGCCCGCACGGCCGGGTGAACCTGGAGAAGGGGATTCGCCAGTCGTGCAACGCCTACTTCGCGCAGCTCGGCACCTACGAGGTGGGGCCGGAGCCGCTGCTCGAGACGGCGCGCCTGCTGGGGATCTCGGTCGCCAGCCCCAACACGCCCGAGCAGCTCGCCGACGCCCTGCCGCAGGCCGCGTACGGCCAGGGGCAGGTCGTGGCGACGCCGCTGCAGATGGCGCGGGTGGCGGCGGCGGTGGCCAACGGCGGCACGGCGCCCGAGCCGCGCTGGACGGCGGACGAGTCGGTGTCGCCGCGCGGCGATCCGGTCGCGGTCCTGCCGCCGGAGTCGGCGGCGCTGCTGGCCCGCGCCATGCGCGCGGTGGTCACCTCCGGCACCGCCGCCAGCTATCTCGGCGGCATCCAGCCGCCGATGGCGGGCAAGACCGGCACTGCCGAGGTCCAGGGCAAGAAGTCGCACTCCTGGTTCATCGGCTTCGCGCCGTTCGGTGTCGCCAGCCCGGCGGTGCGCACGCTGGCGGTGGCGGTCATCGTCGAGCACGGCGGCTACGGCGGGCGGCTCGCCGCGCCGGCCGCCGGCGAGATCGTGCGCGCCGCCGCGAAGCTGGGTCTGTTCAAGCGGACTGCGGCCGAGGCGGCGGCGCCGACCTCCGCGCCGCGGCCGGCGGTCCCGCCATAGGATCGCGGCCATGGGCGACCCCGAAAGCCTGATCGCGCAGCTCCGCCACTGGCTCAAGCCCTGGATCGCCGGCAGCGAGCCGATGGAGGTCCGCCGCGCGGTCCTCGACCAGATCGCCGCCCGCGTCGTGCCCGCCGGCGGCGGCCGCAACCTCTTCCCCTACCGCCGCGTGCGGGTGGACCTCTTCGCCGCGAACGAGGAGGAGCGCGCGGTGCTGGAGGCGCTGGCGCGCGAGGCCTGGGACCTGCCGGCCGAGGCGCGGGCGCGCCTGTTGGCCGCGGGGGCGCGGGTGCCGGACGACTTCACGGTCGAGGTGGCGGTGCGCGAGCGGGAGGGCGCGGCGGAGGGGGAGCCGCGCTACCGCGTAGCCTTCGAGCGCGGGGAGGAGAAGACCGCGCCGGCGGCGGCGGGAGCGGGGGCGGCGGCGGGGGCGGGGGCGGCGGTGGGCGCGGAGGCGCCGAGCGCGCCGGAGCCGCCAGCGGCGCGACCGGTCCTCGTGCTCACCGTCCAGCAGGGCGCGGCGTCGCAGCCGGTCTACCTGGCCAACGCCGAGCGCGTCCAGATCGGGCGCCTCGCCGAGGTGCTCGACGCCGACGGCCGCGTGCGGCGGCGCAACGACGTCGTCTTCCTCGAAGAGGGGGAGGTCAACCAGACCGTCTCGCGCGAGCACGCCCGCATCACCTGGGACGCCGCCGAGGCGTGCTACTGGCTGCGCGACGAGGGGAGCGCCTACGGCACGCGCATCTTCCGCGACGGCCGCCCGATCGAAGTCAGCGCCAACGACCGCCGCGGCGTCTGCATCCGCCACGGCGACGAGCTGTACTTCGGGCGGGCGCGGGTGAAGGTGGCGCTGCGCGACGAGTGAGGCGCGCGCTCAGCTCCTCAGCAGCTCTTCGAGGTCGAGCGGATCGGTGGAGATGGCGGGCAGGCCGTCCGGCCGGCGCGGCCACTCCTCGCGCGGCCGGTCCCAGTAGAGCTCGAGACCGTTCTGGTCCGGGTCGGCCAGGTAGACCGACTCGCTGACCCCGTGGTCCGCCGCCCCCTGGAGCCGGACCCCGGCCGCCAGCACCCGCCGCACCGCCGCCGCCAGGTCCGGCCGCGTCGGGTAGCGGATCGCCACGTGGTACAGCCCCGTCCGCCCCGGCGGCGGCGGCGACCCGCCGCGGCTCTCCCAGGTGTTCAAGGCGATGTGGTGGTGATACCCCCCAGCCGCCACGAACGCCGCCTGCGGCCCGTAGCGCATCACCAGCTCGAACCCCAGCACCCCGCAGTAGAACTCGAGCGACCGATCGATGTCCGCCACCTTGAGATGGACGTGCCCGATGTCCGTGCCGGCAGGGACGGTATAAGGCGGCAGCTCGCGCTCCATGCGGCGCTCAATCTACGAGCCAAGTGTTTGACAGTGCAAGCCCGGCCGACTACACTGCCCCCTCTCCGCGTGGGGCCGTAGCTCAGTTGGGAGAGCGCTTGAATGGCATTCAAGAGGTCGTCGGTTCGATCCCGATCGGCTCCACCAGTATAATCAAGTACTTAGCATCATCCGCCCAATAGCACTTCCTGCCGCCAGCAATCACATAGCAATCACCTTCGCGGGTTTCGGCTAGGGTCTTCGCTTGTCGAGGAGCGGCGTCCCTCCGCGAGCCACGCCTCCAGATCTTCCCGGCGGTAGACGACGCGCCGGCCGAGCTTCACGAAGGGTGGACCGCCGCCGCGGCAGCGCAGCGTCTCCAGGGTCGCGGGGCTGAGTCCCAGGTACTCCGCCGCCGCAAGCGTCGAGAGCGCGCCCGGATCGGAAAGGGCGGGGGCGCCGCTGTGAGGAGTGGTCGCGTGAAGCGGAAGGGGCGCGGCTCCTCCGGCTGCGTAACGACGCCGGCGTCTTGGTTCTTTGTTTTGGTTCGGCCCTCGTAGGGGTGGATGGGTGGGGAGGAGGGGGGTGAGGAGCGCTTCGAAGGCCCGAAGCTCTCCGAGAAGGACGCTGGGCGGAAGCGGGCCAAGCTTCGTCCTGAGCCCCGCGAGGTTCACAGCCTCATCCACGAGGCAGACGATCCGCTCGTAGCCGGCGGCGAGGTCCTTCCTCACGTTCTCTGCGGCATGGGTCTCGCTCATCTCGATCTCGACGGCAACGCTCCCGCCCTCAAGCGGGAAGGTGAGGTCCACCCGCGCGCCGGAGGAGGGGTCCTCGATCCTGGCATCCATCCCGCGCTCGGCAAGCCATGCGGCGATCTTCTGCGCCCACCACTGATGCGCAAGCCCGCCGCGGCCGTGACCCCCGGAGAGAGACACTCCGTAGCGCGCAAGGAGGGTGCGGCCCTCCGCGGTGAGGTCGAGGAGCTTGAAGCGTTCGCCGCGGCCGCCGGGGTTCACCACCACCTCTTGCGCGAGAGCGTCCCGCAGGATCGCGCTCTTCAAGCGCTGCCCTCGCCAGGCGCTTAGGCCAAGCGCGCGGTTGCGCTCCCGCACGGTGAGGAACGGGGAGGACGCGACGAGGGTCAGGTAATCGAGTGTGAGCTTATCTATGGGCGGCTCGCGCTCCACTCGGCTCACTTGCTCCGCAACCGCCTCTCCCCGAATCGGCGTTGGGGCGGGAGCGACCTCGGGCGCGTCGAGACTCCGGGGAGCCGTCACCGCCTCAGGCGCTGGCGCGTCTCCCATCGTCGGGGCTTCGACGGGTCGTCGCGCGAAGCGCCGGGCCGAGTGGTCGCGCAGGGCCTGTCGCCGCCCGAGCGCCTCGGCAGGGTCGAGAGCCGGCAAGCGCTCGACCGAGAGGTTGAAGTCCCGGTCGCGACCGCCCACGCGGCAGATCGCCTCGCCGAGGCCCAGCCTCATGAGGTCTTCGGCCGTGAAGAAGCTGAAGCCGCGTTCGAGCGCTCGGGCATCGTCCTCACCGACCCGGAAGCAGATGCGCGTGTAGGCGTTTCCGAGGAGCGCGCGCTCCACTTCAGGGATCGAGTGGTGGAGCTGGTAGAGGTCCTGATGGGCGACCGTCAGACCCAGCCGGTACTTCCTCGCGCCGGAGAAGAGCGACGCCATCGAGGGGGTCGCGACGTGGTGGAACTCGTCGATGTAGAGGAAGAACGGCCGCCGCGCCTCGATCGCCTGCGCCTCGCGCCCGAGCGTCACCTGGTGGAACTTCGAGACCAGGAGCGATCCCAGAAGTGCCGCGTTCTCCTCGCCGATCGCGCCGGCGGCGAGCTTGCCGAGGAAGATCATCCCGCTGTCCGTGAGCTTCCGGAAGTCGAGCGTGGGCTCCGCTGCCGTCACCACGCGGCGCACGAGCTTCGAGCGCAGGAAGCTGTCGAGCCGCGTGAGGATGGGCGCCTGCGGCCGCTTGCCCACGAGAAGCGGGAACTCCGTCTGCCAGAAGGACCGGATGTAGGGATCGGTGACCGTGCCGAGCATCTCCCTCCGGAAGCTCTCGTCGATCAAGAAGCGGCGGAGGTCGGGGAGCGTTCCCCCGCGCTCACTCTCAAGGAAGACCAAGATGGCGTTGCCGAGGACCGCCGTCATCTGGTCTCCCCAGGACGTCGAGAGGCGGCGGAAGACGCCCACGAGGTCGGAGGAGAGAAGGTCCTTCTCGCTCTCCGACTGCGCGCGAAGGATGTTCCAGCCGACCGCCGTCTCCTCGTTGCTGGGATCGAAGAGGACGACGTCGTCGAGGCGCGAGTCGGGTACCCGCGCGGCCACCTCGTCGACGAGGTCGCCATGAGGGTCAAGGACCCCGATCCCATGCCCGGCCTCGATGTCCTCAAGGATCATGCGGACGAGAAGCGTCGACTTGCCGGTGCCGGAGCCGCCCACCACGTGGACATGCTTGGTCTTCGCGTCGACCGGAAGCCGCACTTCCACGCTCTCCCCGGCGTGCTCATTGCGGCCCAAGAGGCAGCCGGGACCGCTGACTTCCGCCGGCGCCCGCTTCGATCTCTGCCCTCCTCGCCAGAGCTCCGGCACTTGGACGCCGGCGCCGGGGAGCTGAATCAGCGACAGGAGCTCCTCGGCCGAGAGGAGCATTCCAGGTCGGTGGGTCGTCCGGTTGAGGAGATTTTCGGCAAGGACTTCCGGGTTGGAGGGAGGCAAGGGCATGAACTCGTTCGTCCGCGGACTGCCGAACTGCGCCAGGCCGCCGGCGAGTCGACGGACAATGTCCCAGGCCCGGTCGCCGCGTGGAGCTGCGCCCGCGATTCTAAGGGCGACGGCGAAGAGCGGCGATGCGATCTTCTCCTTGGCAAGGGCTGTGACTTCCGGCGCGTCGGCGAAGAATGGTTGACCCGTGTGCGTCACCACGGAGCGCAGGATGCTCGCCGCCCAGGGCTCGCGCGTCTCTTCGAAGAGCACCTGAACGAGGCCAAGCTCACCGGCCTCTACATCGGCGAGGGCCGCAATGAGGGGCAGGAGAGGTTCGTCGGAGGTGCGACCCGAGAGCGGCACCATGAACTCGCAGGCGAGGCCAAATTCGATCGCGACAAAGGCGCCTTCGTCCTTGTTCCACTTCTCCCGCAGCGACTCGCCGGCGCCGACCACGACGGCCGCAGGAAAGGCGGCCCTGAGCTGGCCGAGCACGTGCGGGGCGTCGTCCCGCGCCATGGCGAGGCGGACCTCGACGCGTTTGTCCCCTCCGAGCAGCTCGAACGCGATCCGCCGCCCTACGCTTGCGAGCGCTCGCAGAAAGCCGAGAAGCGCACCTCGTGCGACGCGGGTGCCTTCAGGCAAGGCGACCACGAACTCGGCGAGAGCGGTCTCGTCGAACCGGAGGTCGGCCGCGGTCTGCGGTTCCGGGAGCGCCGCAGGCAAATCTCTTGGCGCCTCCTGAACGCCCTGAAGTCTCTCGATGAGGGAGGAGAGCCGCGAGTGTCGCCTGCCGTCGTCGACGACGACGGTCGAGATGTGGTGGGAGAAGAACGGCTGGAACGGCGGCTCGAGCGCCACCGGGTACGGGTAGGTCGCCCAGCCGCGTCCCCGCAGCTCCCATTCGTAGAAGCGTCGGGTGAGCTCGACCGTCCGCGAGTCAATGAGCATGCCGGTTAACCGGCAAGGTCACGGATGCCCGGGAGCTTCTGGTCCTCCGTCAAAGCGCGCAAGCCCTGGCCAGAAAGAAGTCCGTCGATGACCTCGTTCACCGCTGACCGGATCGAATCGCGAAACATCATCGCCGTGTCCTGGCGGTAGTAGGTCAAGGGATTGAAGACAAGGACGTAGAGCCGGCCCACGATTGGCAGCGACATCACCCACTCCTCGTCCCCAAGCGTTCCTTGCTCGACGAAATACCCCATGACCAGGAGGACCAGGAGGTACAGGACGAGTGGGAATATCACTCTCACCGCGATAGCAGCGAAACTATCGCTCGGCAGCAGCGGGGAAAGAATGAGGTGCAGTATCCAAGTGAGGCCCATCGCCACGAAGAAGACGCCCATTGCGGCAAACAGGCCATACTGTGGCGGAATCCGAGCGAGCCACCAGGAAAAAAAGTGACCGCGTCCGTACGGTGCCGAGCAGATGTCGAAGGCGATGCGCTTGCGCTGCACCCGGAGGTACTCGCGTTCTGCCGTGGCGATCCCGCCTTCTCTAAAGAGTACTCGCGAGAGCGTCACTTCAGGAAGGTTACGCTGCTGGACCGCCGCTTCCACGGCTCGGTAGAACTCCTGTGTCGAGGTCGAGAACTCCTCGAAGAGGGTGTGCCAGTGCGAGATGACTACTCTATCAGCGGCATTTGCCACTTTTACTCTCCCCCAGTCTAAACTCCACTACCTGTGACCGCAATGAATCAAACGACAGGCCCGCCCGCCATGGCAGCGCATTCGCGAACACCAACTAGAAGAGAGTGCTACCCACCGCTCTTACGAGGTCCACACCCCTTCCAAAGACATGCCCAGCACCACCGGCGTACTCCAGAGTCTCAAAAACCACGATGATCAAACTCACGGACAACATGCTCTTCCCGATCGAATATTGCTGCAGATACCTCAGTGACGGCTCTAGGAGAGGTCTACCTCGTTCCGTCCTCCAGACAAAAAACATAAGGACCATGCATCCTACACCGCATACGAGTGGAACGAGCACTGCATGCGCCGCGAACCACAATCCAATCCCGAAAAGCGCCCAGGTGGCAATCATTAGAAGATCTGTAATAAACCAGCCACCCGCCTGCGAACTCGCTGCCTTGTTCTGGGATTTGCGCCACCGAGGTAGTGCAATCAGGAGGCTATACATACCCAGGACGAAATATAGGCTACCAATGTCCAATACCCATAGCTTCCAAAACTCCTGGAAAGTATCCGGCTGTGGCGTCGTCAGGCGCGCAACGGAGCGGTGCTCAATGTCCAGTAGAACCACCAACGCCAAGCAGCGCAACAGCCAGTCGATAAGGCGACCGAACCTCCGATAATAAGCGCCGTCATTGAAGTCGTCATTCTTGAGTGCCGGATAGGCCTCCGCTATGGTCTCATCGTCAACTCCGATTCGAGCATACACGCGAACGAATTGAAAGGCAGCAAATCCGAGTATGCATAGAAAGCAGAGAGCCCACAAGGATCGCGCTATGATTTGATCGGGCGCAGCAGTCAGTTTATCAAACTGGATGCCGCTACCAACGACTCGTAGGCCGTCACCAAAGAAATGAATCGCAATGGCGTGTATGAAGAGGCTGTAATAGACAAGCTCGGCTAGCCGTAGCGGCTGTAGCCTCCAATTTCCACTCGTGCGTCCACTCATGGGGAACGAACCTCCCTAAATCATTCTCAAAATCGCCGAGAAGCGCTCAGCGAAGGGGGACTTACTCGGATGGCCGCCGTGTTGTCCCAAATCGAAAAGGGTTGTACCTCTCGCCATAATCGTAAACATCGCTTTGATCTACCATCTTCAAGTGTCTAATCACCCAATAGGTCGCCGGGGTAAGGACTACCTCCACCACAACTTTCCAGAGATAGAGTCCCCAAATTGTGTTCAGTATTAGACTGGTCGGCAGCACGCCCCAAAAGGCGAGGGTAAAAAACAGTCCAGTGTCAATCAATTCACCAACCATGGTCGAACCGATCGTTCGCATCCATAGGAATCTGCCGCGCGTAGCCTTTTTCATGAGTGATAGTATGACCGAGTTTGACATCTCACCGAGGAAGAAAGCTATCCACCCGGCGACGGCAATTCTCGGCACCTGGCCAAGTACCCTTACGAACGCAGCATTTGCATCGAAGCCGGGCGCCGGAGGAAGCAAGGCAACGATTCCGAAAATGATGCTAGCAAGCATGGAGCAGAGCAGCCCGATCCAAATAACCCGTCTCGACCTTTGAAACCCATAGACTTCGGTCAGGATGTCGCCGAAGATGTAAGTCATCGGAAAAATCACGGCTGAACCGGGCAGCGACACGCCGCCGATAATGAAAATCTTGCCGGCAACAACCCCAGAGATGATAGCGAAGGCCGCAAAGAGTGCTGTAAGAGTATCCAGGTACCGAGAGTGGTTGGTCGTCATGGTGAGCTCCGTGATATCGTTCTAAGTCGCCTTCGCTCGGACAAACACCGATCCCTCGAAATCCTCATTGCCGATCACATCGCGCGCCCATGAGGTCCGTACAAGATACGAGCTTTCTACCGTGAGGGACGCCTTGGAGACGAAGGCGGTGATCTCGTCTTCAGAGAGGAACTCAACGGTGTGCTGAGGAATTATCGGACCGAGAGGAAGGGCGATTAAGAATTCACACCCAGCATAGGTGGCCGCAAGACCTGAGAGGGCAGCGTGGGGGTCTCGGGCATGCTCGATACAGTCAAGAGCTACAACCAAAGAGTGGCCATTCGTGTGAGGTGCGAGATGGAGATGCCTCTCTGCCTTATCAAGGTCGACTGAGGAGTAGTCGCATGTTACCACATCGCGGAGCGTTGGAGATGTGGCCTCGGCAACATCAATGAAGCCCTGCGCGAAATCATGAGCGATAGGAAACTTGTCAAGGAGCAGGAGATGCTTCAAATCAACCGGAACGGCGAACGTTTTCAGCCATTGTAGGTGCAGCAAGGGGATGCCGAACCCGACATCAATGATGGTCGAGAATGGCGCGGCGACCCTCTCGTAGTAGGCAAGACGCTCCGCGAACCAACCTTCGTCGAGGAGGTAGTTCAGGAGCAGCGCGAACCGAGAAGGTAGGCCGGAGTAAATATCATTGCCATAGTCATTGATCTCAAGATTGTATTTCTTGAACGCATCCTCCACATATGAGGAGGAGTAGCCCCACCTTTTTGCCAAGGGGAGGACTAGACGATCATAGAGCGGCGACTCCTTGGCTTGTTGAAGATGTTGTTCGCATTTCTGGCGCATGACTGCATATTTCGCCGGTACAGGATGGAGCTCGACTGGGTTTGTTGCCATTGTCTCCATGATATACCTCGCTCTTGCGACGTCAAGGTGGAATTATTGGTGTATCGAGTCATCAGGTTACGCGCTGAGTACTTGTGTCAGGTGGTGGCGGCGGGTGGACTGAGAGGGGGAAACTGGGACCCGGGAGCAAGGTGTACGGGAACCGACTGACCATCGCAGGTACGGCCCTCTGGAGCCGGTGCCGACGCGGCGCGGCACAGATGGCTGGTTCCCTTCTTTGAGCTGCATAGCTACTCTCAACCGGAAGACCCCTCCCTCTATGCCCAGCTCAACCTTACCTAAGTTGGCGAAAGCCTAACCGGGCGCCGCCGCCGGCGTCAACAGCTTCTCGTGGGTGGTCGTGGCGCTGAATGGCTTGCTCGGCTCTCCTCGGATCATTAGCCGCAGGTAGATGCGGTAGTTAGGCAGGGAGATCAGGTCCTCAGACTCAAACGTCGGCGCGAGCTCCCGGGCGATCGTCGGCGCGTCGAGCGCTCCCACCCGGAAGCTGACGAACGTCCCCACGTTCCCGAAGACCGCATCCCGGACCTCCGTCTCAAGCTGGGAGAGGTACTGGTGGGCTAGCACAAGTCCCACCCGGTACTTCCGCAGCTCGGAGAGCATGGTCGCCAGGGTCAGAGTGGCGAAGGTGTGGAACTCGTCGAGGTAAAGGTAGAAGTCGCGGCGCTCTTCCTGCGGCTGCTCTTCTCTGCCGAAGGCCGCAAGGCTCAGGCAGGAGACGAGGAGCGATCCCAGGAGCGCCGCCGGCCCCTCGCCGATCCGCCCGCGGGCGAGATTGACCAGCAGTATCTTGCCCTCATCCATGATCTCGCGTAGATCGAAGCTCGACTCCTCGGCCCCGAGGATTTCCCGCAGCCGCGGGTCGGTCAGGAACGCTCCGACCTTGTTCTGCAGGGGCGCCACCACCACTCCCCGCATGCCAGGACTGTAGCGCTCGTACTCGTCGCGCCAGAAGGCGCGGACCTCTTGGTTGGTGACGCCGGCGACCACCTCTCGGCGGTACTCCCGGTCGGCAAGGAGACGCGGGATATCGGCAAGGCTGGCTCCCGGCGTCTCGAGGAGCGTGAAGACGGTGTTTCGGAGCAGGTGTTCGAGCCGCGGTCCCCAGTCGTCCGGCCAGAGCTTCTTAAAGACCTCGACCATGCCGGCGGCCGCGAGCGCTCGCTTGCCGGCAGGAACGCCGGCGAAGGGATTGAACGAGAAGCGGCAGCGGCTGTCCGGGACGTTGAGGTAGAGAAGGTCCTTCCGCCGAGCGGTGGGCACGAGCTCCACCACCTCCTCCACCAGGTCCCCGTGCGGATCAAAGAGCGCCAGGCCCTCGCCGGCCTCAAGATCCTGGAGGATGAGGGTCTTCAGAAGCGTGGACTTTCCCGTGCCGGTTCGGCCGATGGTGTAGAGGTGCATGAGCCGATCGCGCCTGCGAATGCCAAAGAGCCTCCGCGTGTTGCGGTGGTTGGTGCGGGCGAAGTACGTGATGCGGTCCTCGGAGTGCATCCGCCCATCGTGATGGACTGCCCCTCTCCTTCCAAGGCGTCCTTTTCTGACGCACGCCAAAGCTCCCCCGTTCTTCGCGGGAAAGCGTGTGTGCCCTCTCCGTAAGGACACCTAGTCAAATCCACCGTACGCTACCTACCTCTACTCCACTTCTCGTGTTCGCAGGAACGTGAGGGCAAACGATGCTGCGCTGAAGATTGCCATGCGCCGGTCCTCGGTCTCCCAGATTCGCCGCTTCTTCGGGAGGCTCGGCGAAAGCTCAGGAAAGAAGCGTGAGACCGCAGCTGCGATCTCCCATTTGGTCGTTCCTGACGCGGCAAACATCTGCTTGACGTCGGCGCGACTGACTCTCTTTACCGCAATGCCGCGGGTTCTTGCGCACTTCTCTGCAATGTCCGCGCGCCTGGGTGCTCGGCCGCTGCGTCGGGAGTCACTCATGTCTTCGACGACGAGGACCTGTGGGTTCACCCGGTCCAGGAGCTTCTCGATCCGGCTTCGGTATGCCCCGGCGTCTTGCACCGCCATGTGCACCAGCCCCCAGTCAACCAGGTGCCCGCTTCCTTCAAGCGCCGCAAACGCAAAGCCGGGAGTCGTGGAGTCAAGCGCTAACGTCCTCACTGCGTGAATGCTTTTCATTTTGGCTTGCAAGCCGCCCAGCGAGACCGTGGAGAAAGGAGAGCTTCTGCACATTTTCCGGGCTCTCTTCCTTGGTACGCCGGATCAGCTCGGGTAAGCGTTCTCTGATAATGGATTCGACCTTGTGCACTTCGCCGGTGAAGAGCTCCCGCATGGGCACGCCAAAGAGCAACTCGTAGCCAAGCGCGACCTGGAGCGTGGGAATCCGGTCGCTTCCTTCATGCCGCGTGACCCGACTGCCGGTCGCGACCCCCATGAGGAAGGCAACCTCGTCCTGCGACAGGTGATTTCGCCTACGGTGGGTACGGAGATAGTTTTGTAATGGTGTGAATGTCATATCCACCGTGACAACTTACTTGACATGAAGTCAAATGCAAGGCGTAAAAAGCTGCCGGAGTCGGCAGGTTTTGGGAGGAGGAGATAGGACGTTGGGGACGTTGGGGACGTTCTACGGGGCAGGCGGGCCGGGAAGCCTTATGTTTCCGTGCTTAGGCTCTCGCCGCCGTCATCCTGTGGGACATCCCCAACGTCCCCAATGTCCTGCTCCGAAGGCACGCTGTACTTCTCGAAGAGCCGTGCGAGTTTGGGGTGCTCGGAAGCCGGGATGACGAAGGTGCCGCCGCGCTTCTGCGGGGTGAGCATGAGCTTTCGCCTTAGGACCGAGCCGATCCAGCGGGGCGTCACGACGTACTCATACTCGGCAGCGTGGCGATCGGCAAAGCGCTTGGTGATCTCGGAAACCGACAGCGGCAGACCCTCCGCGCGGAGCTCGTGCAGGACCGCGAGCACCTCGGCCTCGATCGCCATGGCGCGCTCGGCTGAAAGCGCCTGGCCTGATCGGCGGGCAAGCGAGAGGAGCCGTTCTCGCGTCTCTTCACTTGAGACGGTCGAGAGCAGTGGTACGAGGATCTGGCTCAGGCGCGGCTCAAGACCTGCGGGCAGGGCCGCGGTGAGGTCTCGGCTCTTTCCGCGGGTTTGGAGGCGGTACAGAAGGAGCTTGTTGCGGAGTGTTCGGGCCTCTTCCTCAAAGCTCTCCGGCAGGTTGATCGGGATGTCCTTCCGCAGCGGCCGCATCCCCATGTCCTCGGAGAGGCAGCGGCTCTCAAGCGCCCGATCGTCGAAGAGGCTGCGAGTCGCTATGAGTTTGGGGCCGAAGACGTGAAAGGCCCGGGGGTTGAACTCCTTGGACGGTGTCTGTTCGCTTCGCAGCACCGGGAACCCGCGGGCGTTGCCGTTATTGAGAATCTTGACGATGTCGGCCTTCTCGTCTGAGGCGCGGAAGTCGCCTTCGTCGATGACGAGAGTGCCTTGGACCGCATCAAGGATGCGAAAGATGGGAGAGACCGTCGAGGCGCCCGAAGCGAAGATCGGCTTGTAGCAGAGAGAGCCGACGGTGAGGAGAAAGCGGGACTTGCCGGAGCCGTAGTCGCCGCGCACGCGCAGGTACGGCACCTCGTTGAAGGCGTCGTAGATCCAGGTGAAGAGAACGTATGCGGCGGCGACTTCCTCAAACAGCTCGCCCAGGTCGACGTAGCGGTGGATGAACTTGCGCACTTCAAGGAGAAGCTCTTCCTCGGAGCCGTAGTCCTCCGGCGCAGAAGGGAGAAGCACGACCCGATGGGTCAGCAGGTTGTTCTCCGGCGAGTACGGGACAAGGCTCACTCCCGAGGGCAACTCAACTCGCTTCTCCACTCGCCACGCTGCGCCGTCAAAGACCACAAACCCTGTCGCCGGCGTGGCGGGGTCATACACCGTCTCGAGGAGCTCGCCGGAGGACAAGATGGCGGAGACAGCCGGCCGTATCCGGGTTCTCTTGGGGGCGTTGTCAGGCATCGGTTGAATCGGCCGCCCGTTTGAGGAGCGCCCGGAAGTCCGCCTTCGTCCCTTGCAGTTCGAGGAAGAACTCGTAGAGCCCGCCGCCGTGACCGACCTCGGGCGGGAGCGTCACGATCCGCGCCTCTGGAACGAGATCGCGGACAATGAGCGCCGAGCCGATACTCTCGGCGTGGCGCTTGAAGCAGATGAAGCACTCCCGGACTTTGCGGAGTGCCGGCGCCCACTCGGGCCGGAATGACAAACCGTCTCCAGTCGCCGAGATCGCATTGAAGCCCTGGCCGGAGAGGAGCAGGCTCTCGACCACTCCCTCTGTCAGGACAACTTCCTGCGGATTGAGGTTAAGGACGGGCTCGCCGTAGAGGTAGAGGCGATCTCCCTCCTGAGGCAGCAAGGCGAGCCGGCCCTGCTCATCGAAGCTCGCGTACTCGAAGGCGACGACCTTTCGATCGCGCGAGAAGACCGGGATGGTGATTGCCTCTCCGTCCCACCCGATGAGACGGGCGTGGATGAGCGCGGACGGTATCCCGCAGCCCTCCAGCGCAAACCACAAGTCCTCAGGAAGATTACGATGGAAGTTCACTGCTTGTTGAAACTGTGGCGTCATGGAGCACAGGGTACCGATGCCGTGATCGAGCGGAAGACGCCGCATCCTGCCGAACCCGGCATCCGGCAGAAAACGAAGTCTTGTGCGGTATCAAAGGCGAACCTACCCTGTGGCGATGCACGCATCGCCACTCACAATGACCGACCTCTTTCCTGGCCTCACGCCCGACGAGCAGGAAGAGGCACGCGCCGCCTTGCGGCGCTACTTAGACTTCGTCGTGCGTCTGCACGGCCGCATTGCCTTTGATCCTGAGGAGCGAGAACGCTTTGCGGCTTTGACACGAGAGTACGGCACCCGTAGCATGGATGACGGTCGATCATTTACAAGCCAAATCCGCGACACGAACGTATGAAGCGATTCTTCGCATACATCCGTGTCTCGGATCCAAAACAGGATGACGAAAAGGACCCGGACCAGAAAGACTCACGGGAGGGTGCCTCCTTCGCCGAGCAGCGCAGCGTCGTTTCTCGCTACGCAGAACGTGAGGGGCTCACCATCGTCGAGTGGTTTCGCGAGATCGAGACCGCGGCAGTCCGCGGCCGGCCCGTCTTCTCTTCCATGGCCAAGCGCCTGCGAAGAGGAGAGGCCGAAGGTTTCATCGTGCACAAGGTAGATCGCTCCAGCCGCAACTATCACGACTGGGCGGACATCAACGACCTTGCCGATGAAGGCTTCGGCGTCCGGTTCGCCAGCGACAACCTAGACCTGAGCACCCGCGGCAAGCGGCTCTTGGCTGACGTGCAGGCAGTCTTCGCCACCGACTACATCCGCAACCTCCGCGAGGAAGTGAAGAAAGGCATTGCCGGGAGGCTGAGCCAGGGACTGCTCCCCTGGGGAGCACCCCTCGGCTACGTCAACAACGGGCCTCGCGGGAAGGTCAAGACCATTTGCCCCGTAACAGGTTCGACAGTACGGAGAGCCTTCGAGCTGTACGCCACCGGCGCCCACAGCCTCGACACCTTGTGCGAGGAGCTCGCCCGAATGGGATTGCGCAACCGCCAAGGCGGCCCGGTGACGCGCAACGGGCTCTCTGCGATGCTCAACAATCCCTTTTACATGGGGCTCATCGTCCACAAGGGGGGTGCGGTCTACAAGGGAGTGCATCAAGCGCTCATCAGCACGCAGCTCTTCAAGCGTGTGCAGGCACTTCTCTCCGGGAAGTCTCAGAAAACTACCGGGCGCAATCTCCTCCGCTACCGCCGAATGTTCCGGTGCGGCGAGTGCGGCTACGCGCTGATCGGCGAGCTGCAGAAGGGCCATGTCTACTACCGCTGCCACACGAAGATCTGCCCGATGACCGGCGTGAGGGAGGAGCTGCTCGAGGCCGCGGTTACGAGCGCGTATTCCATGTTGCGGCTGTCCGATACCGAACGCGCTGCCTTGGAGGTGGAAGCAGATGCATTCCTCGGTCACCATGAGGAAAGTACGGAGCGGACGAAGGAGACGTGGAAGCTCCAGCTCGCTGCTCTCCAGACTCGCCAAGACCGCTTAGTGGACGCTTACCTTGAAGGAACTCTCGACAAGGAGGCCTTTGAGGGACGCAAGAAGCGACTCCTCCTCGATCAGCGAGAGCTGGAAGAGAAGCTTGCCAGGGAGGTGGATGCTGAGGAAGAGGCAACTCGCCTGCGCGAAATCCTCGAACTTGCCTCCACGGCCTCACTGAGCCACGAACTGGGAACGGACGATGAAAAACGTGAGCTGCTGGAAATGCTCACCTCGAACCGGCGCGCGGATCGAAAGAACGTTGTGGTTGAGCTACTATTCCCGTTTGGCCTACTGTCTAAGCACGACCAAACGCAACTAGGTGGACGTAGTCGGGACAGTTCTCGAACCGGCATAAACCTGCCGGCGGCGACAAGTACGATGCTAAATACTCATCCTGTTTCTGGATTGAGACACGTTCTCCAAGAGATCCATGACTGGCTTCGGAAGAATCCCACAGTACCTACCAGTGTACTTCGGAGTATCCGAGATCGCCAGCAGTAGATCGATTCACACCCCGCCAGACGGCGGGGTGTGCTTGTACTCGGTCCCACTCAACAGCCCCGAATGTAACCTTCGCTTCTGTCTGAACCTAACAGGAGATGCGAGCTGCCACCAGACTCCAAGGAATAAAGCACCTTGAGAAGCGTGCTGCAGGGCTAGTCATACTAATGCTGCGAGTGCGTTGCAGCTCCGACATCTAACATCATTTTCTTCCACCCTGGCGTGCTGCCCGCGCTTGGGTCGAAGGCGGCATCGCTTGCGGTGACGACCTGACCTTCCTTGCTGATCCAGTAACCGGAATCGCTCGATGGCAATTGCACACGGCCCGAATCGAACGGGTTGATGTACGTCTCGAGTCCGCCGATGAGTCGGCTCAGGACGATGCGCTCACGGTCGAGGCCCGGTTGCCGCGCCTCCCACGCCGGGCGGTGCTTTTTGCGGATCTCTTCCTGGCGCTGGACCCACATCGTGTACGGCGTCTGCTCCTGCGCCCAGATCGCTCCCCGCTGTTGTCGGATGATCGGGCGGGTCTGTTGCCTCTTGATATTCAGTTGGAACTCGAGCTGCGTGTAAGCGAGCAGCGCCGCCCAATCGAAGGTGGTGCGCACCGACAGCGCGATCGCCGCGAGCAGGGGAGTCATCCCGTCCAACTCATCCATCGGCGCACGCGCCGACCAGGCCGCGCACCGCCAGATCGCCAACCACCCCTCCTCCGGCGGGGAGAGCACGACGATGAGATAGACGTCCTCTTCCCATCCCTGCCCGTTCCAGTCGAAGGCGTAACGCAATCGCGTCGCGTGCAGGTTCATCTGGGGGGCGCCGAGCGCCAGCTCCGCGGCATATGGCTGCAGGTCCTCGACCCGCACGAGCCGCGCGCCACGCAAGTGTTGCAGGGGGCCGGGCATGAACACCATGTGCACGCACTCGGCCGGCTCGCGCGGCGGGGGGAGCATCACCGAGCCGAGCCAGTTCGAGCCGGGCGGCATGGAGGTGACCGATGGCTGCCAGGACCAGACGAAGTGTTGGGCGAGCAGCGTCTGCATCGCCGCGCCCGTGTTCGGGTCGGAGACCCTGATGAGCAGGTTGGCTTGGATCGAAAACTGCGGCATCCACACGAACCCGCCCTCCCGCTTCCAGCCCTCCGGTAGCAGCACGGTGGCGCCCTCGAGGTCCACGATTTCTGGGTCGCGGATCGTGTCTTGGTGGAATTTCATCAGCCGATGGTACCGCTGCCGCAGCAACTCACCTCAAGCCGGGTCAACCGCTTCGACATCGCCAAGTTCAATAGACCTTGCGCTGAATGCACCGGGCGCATCGGATATCACCAGGTCGCATTGCACTTACATACGTGATCTTGGCCCCAATTTTATGTCCTTTTCGCATTTCACATTCTCCAAGGCCTTCGTACAGAGGGGATGCTTAGCGCCGCAAGCTTCAAAAATGTCACTTCAGCCTCCGAACCTTGTGTATGAATTGCAGCCGTAGTCACACGATGCGCCTCACTCTGTTGATTCTCAGGCATACTGGCCTCCTAAAACGGCGACTGTTGAAGAGGCCGCGGCGACGAGGGCAGAGGAAAAAAAGTCGGTCGCCGCGAGAACCCCCCACACCCGGCCGGAGCAGATGTACGCGTCGAGCAAGGCTGCGCGCCTTTTTCTACGAGGTCTACACGAAACCTATCGCGCCGCAGCTCTAACGTTACTCTTATTCAAGGTTTCGTCATCGCTAGAAATCCCCGTGCGTAGGGCAAGTGTGCGGACGCGGATGACCCCAGTTCTTACCACACCTTTGGTAGCAACCTTCTTCCGGACACGGCATTCGGCATTCGCGCGTCTCTTCGTCAGAACTACTTGCGTCAAGGTTTCTAACATCCGCATCGTTCTTCTCGTCTCGTTGATCAGCCATTGCTCTTCTCCTATAGGGCGAGTGGCAGGTGATCTTCGGTCCAAATCGGCAGGCCGTTCAGCTGCACACCACTTGAGAGCGCGGTCAGGGACATGCTATTGCCGATCTTGCCCGACCCCCACGTAGGACTGCCCGTTAAGGTTGCGCTTCGCGTGAACGCTAACATCATTCGAGTCCGCTTCTTCGCGAGCGTAGTACTCGAGGTTGGTGAGGAGAGTGCCGCCACTATCGACCTGCAAGGCATAGGCGTCTGCCTGGAGCGGCGCGCCTGCCAACGGATACATCAGTGGAAGAACAAGCGAACAGATACGTGCCGTGCGCAATAGCGGAGCAGTCATAGTCCCTCCCTTTCGGAGTTGCTGCTCTACGGTAACTCTCTAAGCGCGTGCGGTCAAATCAAAGAATGTGCACAGCTGCATGGGGCCTAGAAGGTCGTCCCTCTCCGGCAGGTTCCTGCGCCTATGCAGGCGAGATGATCGCGCTACGCTGATCTCCAGATAGCACCTTCACTGTCTCACTCCCCCCGACTTGAGCAGTCACCCTCGCATCCTCGCGGGTGCGGGAGCTTCGTGAGTTCCCCGGCGGAATGACTCTGCCGAGGATTACCAGAGCGGAGGTGGGAAGACCTGGGGCGGAACGCAAAGGCGTAGTGCCCGCCCACGCGGATTTGACTGGAACACCATCGTCGACGTGATCGCACAATGGCGCTGCTTACCTTTAGTCTACCACTAACCTGCTAGCCAGCACACCAGCGGTTTACTCCACCGTCTCTCATCGGTGCCTGCACGTGGCCCCATCAGGTGTCGAAGCGGTACAAAGCTGCCGGAGTCGGCCTTTGCTTTGCACCATCCTCAATCTCTCGACGAGCTGCTCCGAGTCGGGCTCGCGCGCGCTGCACGATCTTGCGGGCGCTTGGGTGCATGCACTCCGAGAATTGCCGCCACTTGCTTCCCTGGGAGTTCGTCTATGAAGCGTAGCCGCAGGGCGGGCGTCACGGCGTGTAGCTGATCTCGGAGAAGACGGCGTCGCGGATGATCCCGGCGGCGTTATAGTTGAACGTGCCCAGCCAAGCGACAGCACCCCCGTTAGTATTGTCGCCCGCCCAGACGCTGGCCATGACCCGCCCGGGCTGGCTCGGCCAATCGGCCGTAGGCGACGGGCGAAACTCGGTGTGCTGGTGGACACCGTCGACGTACCATTTGATCTCTGTCTGCGTCCACCTGAACTCGTACTCGTGCTCCATCAGCGACGCGTCGAAGAGGAGGCACTTCGGCTCCGGGTCCTGAGTGCCTTTGATGAAGTAGTTAAACTGCACGATCGTCCCCGCGCAACCGCTCGAGGCCGGGGTTTTGCCGAGGATCTCGATGTCGATCTCGTCGTGCCAGTTGGTGTTGTTCGGCCCGGCCGTGCCGTCGAAGATGTCGGTGTAGGTGAAGAAAGTCGTCACCAGTCCGTCCCCGCGCGCGGCGCGGATCTTGGCCTTGTAGGTGCCGTAGCCGTAGAAGCAGTTGGTACGGTACTCGCCGGACGTGTAGTTCTCGCCGTGGCAGTTCGCGACGGGATCCGTGGCGCAGACGTCCGCGGGAGTGTTGCCGTAGTCCGTGAGGGTGAGGGTCAGCTCACCGTTCGCGAAAGAGACGTGGTTGGTGGTCGGCTTCCAGGCGGTGCCGAAGAGCTGATCGGCGTTCTGCCAGTCGGCTTTAGTCCAGCGGGACGGATCGTCGGCATTCAGCGGCTCGACGAAGCCGGCGCCGCCGAGGTGCGTCGTCGCCACCAGCGGGCAGAGCGCGGGGTTGTTGCAGTCGCCCGGCGCGCTGGCGATGGTGGCGGGCGTGGCGATGTTGAGCGCGTTGCCGCCGTTGACGGTCACGCCGGCGACGGCGCTCTTCTTGACCGAGAGACAGGCCTCTCCGCTTCCATCGGTGTAGTCATGGGAGTAGCCGGTGTAATTGACTCCGCCCGCCTCGACGTGCGCGTTCACCGTCGCCGCTGCCTGGCCGCAGCCGGAGTCGAGGACCTGCAGTTTGATGCACGTGGTTGCCATGACCTGATCGGCGTTCCACTTCACGGCGAAGGTCGGGATGGGGAAGTCGAACGCGTCTCCAGCGGGCGCGAGGATCATCCGACCTTCCTCCACCCACCGCCCGTCGGCCGGATCGAAACGGAAGGATCCGACCACGTCCGGCGCGTTGCGCTGCAGCGGCGGCGGGATGCGCAGCCGGACCTGCGCCTCGCGGCCCCGGGCGAGGTCCAGCCGCCGCCCGGCCGCGTCCTCGGCGAAGACCTCGAATATCCCGAATGTCTCCAGCCGCTGCGTGGAGCCGTCGCGCATGCGGGCGGTGAAGTCACCGGGTGCGCTGCGAAGCTGGCGCGGATCGGAGACGTCGATGGCCGATAACGAGACGCGCACGTTGCCGGTCGCCGGCTGACCGTTCGCATCGACCAGCGCGGCCGGAGGGATGGCGATGGTGCCGCCAGGGAACGTCAGCGTTCCGCCGAGGCTGGCGTCGAGCGGAACCGCGGCCGCACGCGGCCAGATCACGATGACGTTTTTGCCGCGGGCGAGGTTCTCGGACGTGAACACCCGCGTGGTCTCGATGAACCGCGGCGCAATGATGGTCGCGGCGATGCGCTCCGCGCGCGGCACGACCAGGCGGAACTCGCCGAGAGCATCCGTGCGCGCCGCACGCGATCCGGCCGTGACCATCGCGCCGGCGACCGGCGCGTTCGCCGGATCGAGCACCTGCCCGCGCAGGACGACGGACCGGCCCCGCGTCGTGGTGGCACACGCGGTCAGCAGGACTGTGAAGAAGACGACGATCGTTCGTGCGTACATGGCCTCCCCTATGTAGTGACCTTCAACGGGCCGGAGGTCGAAGCGGTACAAACCTGCCGGAGACGCAGGTCACGAGAGAATCTGAGTTGAGACACGTTATGCGAGAGATCCTCGACTGGTTCGAGAAGAATCCTGAGTTCACTCTACATCCAGGATCTCTATGATGACCAGTTGCAGAATTCTCACACACCCCGCTTGATAGCGGGGTGTGATTCGTCCTCAATACAGCGTTGCCGGTCACGCTCAGTTCTTCTTACCGATTTCCTTACTAGCCGTTAGATGTATATAGAATCCGGGCTCGAAATGCTTCTCTGTCTTGAGCGCGTCCCTACTCGGGATCAAGCCGTCTCCGTCCGGGTCGACGCCTGCTTTGAGCCTTTCCACCTGCTCGAAGGCGGCTCCTATGCCGAATGAGAACCAATTCGAGAACTTGATACCGCCCCCAGCGAAGAACCCGAGGTTCTCGCTTGGCTTCACTCCTACTTGGAACAGTCCATAAAAATCGGAGTCGGCCCATCGAGCGGGCACTATGGTCAACATAGCTCCTAGCTCCACTCCGGAGTACTCGTTCTCAGTATCGATGATCCTGAAGTTGCTCCCCTCTGGCGTGAGCTCAAAATCGTGCTGCTTGACGAAGCTATATACCGTTGCGACGCCCGCTTCGAGTTGAACAGCGCTGTACGGCTTGAACGCGAGATCGTAGACAGCCTCCACCTGTTCACCTCTTCGGAAGAGCTTCTGCAACCCGATCGGGAGGCCCTTAACCCGTGTGATCGTCAATTTGCCGCCTTTGATCAACGTGCCGTCGTAGGTGATCTCGGCAAGGGGCATCGCTGTGTCGACCAGAGCCATCGTCGTGGCGAATTGCTCCATTTCTGACAACGTGGTGCGCGTCTCATCCTCCTGCGTCAGCAGAAATTGGGCGCTGATATAAAAGGGATCGGCACTTATCCTATTGCTTACCCGATTGGCCGCCCGGGCTCGGTCAAGTTCATCGGCAAGAGCCCTGATTTCTCCCTTCTCGAATCGCCTTCCAGTAAGGACAAGCCGCTCCGGAAGATCGATCAGTTCCACATCTCCCGTGTCCTCGTGTTCAAGCTCCTCCGATTGAATTGTCGTCTTACCTACAAGCTTCGTTGGGTCAGCCAGGCATGCGGCGCGACTCCCGCCGGTCAACTTGGACCACTCACTACATAGCGCCGGCAGCTGCTGTGCCTCGGCCTCATTTAGAATCCCGGGAAGTCTTGCCAACTTACGCTTGATGAAGTCGGCTCTCCGGATCTTGGTAGCGATCTCCTCGGAGAGCTCTTCTGTGTTCTTCTCTGCATTCACTTCTGATACGAGAGCATCCATTGCGCTTCGCATGAGGTCGTAGCGCTTGCCGAGGTCAGGTATATTGCGCTCCAGCTGCCATCCGTTCACCACTTCCTTAGCGGCGCGACCGTTGCCACTCTCGACTTCACTGATGAGCTTCTCTGTCTGTTCACCGAAGAGATACAATTTAGCTGCGAGCGCCTTGAAGTCTTGGAGAAAGCTTCGGGTATTCGGAATACCCGCTTCTTTTAGGATTTCTCTGATCCTCGGATTCTCAGGAGTGGGGACATTCTTGCTCCGGACGGCCTCGATAGCGCGCTCCATGATGTCGTCAACGCGAAAATCCATGACCTGCTCGCCGAATGTCCGGTCTCCACCTATTTGAAGCGCATTGATCCTTCCAGCAGCTCTCTCGAGAATCTCCTTGCTCGAGCCCGGGCTTTCGATCGGAAAGTCATCGTCTAATTCGAAGTCTTGGTGCAGCGACGCCAGCACGAACTGCGCACCCCGTGCTGTCCGAATACCGTAAGGATCGTATGGGGTTAGGTCGCTGGAACCGGAAGCCGGCTCAAGGTTCTGTATAAGCGTGAGCAGCCCCTTCGTGAAGACTGCCGCTGCCGTCGCATTCTGAGTGGCGATTCCCTCAGCGCTAGTCCATACGTATGAATAGAGGAACGGGTTACGATCTTCTATATAGATAGTGACCTTTTCTCCCGGTCGAACAGTGAACGGATGTGGAGTCGCCAGGACGCGAGCCGGCAGCTCCTTGTAATCAGTGGTCCAGGATCGGAAGACATAGGTGGGGTGCTTATAAACGATGGCATCTTTGTGATTGATCCGTATTTCCGCATGGCCAGAGGCGGGTTCGACGGCATGTGCTAAAGATGACAAGGTCAGCGCGAGAGACGTGAATAGGAAGATCGTCCTGTGTGAGCGCATAAGGTCCTCCACAAGTTCAGCCCATCTGGCAAGAGACGGCTACGCGCATCCTGAAACCTGGTTTGGTCGGTGTCAATGAAGATGGCGCATAGGTAAGTGTCTATCGAGCTATGCGGAAGAAGACCCGCACAGCTTCTTCAGGACCACTCGGCCATTGGCCGTTGCAGTCTGCCCGCCCGCCCAACCTGCCTTCTCGGCAGATTTGTACGGCTATGACTGCTTGATCTCCTCGCCTACGCTGATCTTCAGATAGCACCTTAACGCCTTCCCCCAAGTTGAGCAATCGCCTTCGCACCTTGCGGGTGCGAGAGCTTTCACTTTTCCCGGCGGAATGACTCTGCCGAGGATTACTAGAGCGGAGGTGCGGAGACCGGGATAGGACGCGACGATGCAGCGCCCGCAGACAGGAGAGAAGGAACACCGGGCCGCCGCGGCAAGTGCCGCCGGCATTCGCCCGGTGGCCCGGGCTTCCATGGAGAAACACGCATGAAGCGAAAGACTTTGACGGTTGGCCTCTACAGCGACCATCGGGAGCCCGGATGGTCTCACTCCGAGAAGCCGGACAGCGTTCCCATGATTCGTCTGCGGGGCCGCTGGCTCGAACGAGCGGGGTTTGCAAACGGGGCGAAGATGACGGTCGACGTTCTTCTCGGCACCCTCTCGCTGACCCTGACCGGCCGTGCTCCGAGAACGCGCTACTCCGTTCCCGAAGCACAGCAGGTTCTCGGTGCGCTCGCGGAGAAGCTCGCGGCGATCGTTGCCGCCCTCAACGAGGTCCACGAAGGGCTGCCGGCGCCGAAGCTTCACGACGGGCTGCTCGAGGAGAAGCTGGCGCCCGACCTGGCCGCGGAGATCCTCGGCGCGATTGAGTGCGTCGTCGGCGACTACCTCGCGGCCGCAATCGACGCGCTGGCCGCGGTGGCGAAGCTGACCAAGGAGGAACTGGAGCGGGAACTCTGGCGAGAGCGGGCTCGGATGGAGACGGCGCGGCTGCACAGAGCAGGGCTTCCTCCCGCCTCCGATCAACTGGATCTAACGCTTCCGCCCGCCTCGGCAGTCGCGGAGAGCTAGCACCTTCTCATGGACCCCACCCGGGGTCCTTTTGTTTTTAGGCAGGCGAGGGATCTACAAGGGTCACACAGGGAGTGGCTCACTCGGTCTCCGGCATGACGTACTGTCGCAATAACCAACACTGGCCCTCGGAGTAAGAATCTACAACAGCGTTCACCGCCGCGGCAAGACTCATCGGTGCTACCTCGTCGCTCCGTGTTGCAAACACCTTCTCCACTCGCTTCTCGTCAGTCACTACCTCGTATTCCGGCAAGCCTTCGCGATAACGTCCTGTACGTCTCGCCTCGCCCCACACCGTCACAACGACGGTGCCCTTGTAGTCACCCAGGAGCACCTCCATTCCAAAGGGTACGAAAACACGACTACCTTCGCTTGGCTCCGGCTCGAAGGTATCACCGACCTTGATTCTCGGAGTTGTGGCAGCAAGAAGCTGATTGAAGAATGAAAAACGTTCTCCCTGGTCCAGCAGCTCAGCAATTGGCGCACGCACGATATCCTGTATCCCCAATCGTTCAGCCACCAGCCATGCATTCCGAACGACCTCCGCTACCTTCTGGGCCTCTGGCGGCAAGAGCTCATCATGCATAGCAAGTGCATTCTGGATCCAAATCTGCCCATGCGAATGAATGACGATATCGACTGCATCTCCCGTTTCAATCGCCTCAGCAAAAAGGAGAATCACCCGCGCCCACTCGTGAAGTGGCGCAAGCTCCTGTGGTGGCCCGGAAGGATCAAGACTAAAGTGTACGTTGAGCTGCGATTGGCCTACCACAAAATCAAAATAGCGGCTTCGGAAGCGCACCTTGAGAGATTCCGGCTTGATTACCTTTCCCAGGCCCTTCGGGAGAATCATCTCCATTGCCGCGCGTACAACCTTTGTACCAACCGTTAGGACTAGCTCCACTGGCTCGGGATCCTCTTGGATGACGGCAAACTCACCAGCTGGAAGCTCGTGCACCACGCGTGGTATATCGAAGCGGATATCCTTTAATTGCGCACGCCGTATATTCAGAGCCGGCTTTAACCCAAGTGAAAGGTCCTGCAAGTATTCAGGCAGACTCATTCCATGCAATTCATCTAGGTTCACGGTCATAGTTAACTCGGTCATAGTCAACTCGCTCTGAGCCGGTTGATACCCAATGCTCTCCCTGAGATTGAGCTTCCACTTCACATACTCCTCAAGGCTAGGGCCAACGTGTCGTCGAATAGCCCGTTCCAGAGCTTCACCGGTCGCAGCCTCCAATTTGGCCTCGCTCCTGCAGCCAACACTGAAAGTACGCTGCGCGTCATACTTTCCCTGTGAATCCAGCTTCCGAATCCGCCGAAGCCCCTTCTCAATTAGCGATTCACCAACATGTATCAAGTATGCAGATTGCGCTCGCTCATCGTCGCCAAAAACGAGCACAAGGAAAAAAGCTGGAAAGATGTGAGTAATCAATTGATGCAGCTTCGTGAGCTTCACCTGATATCTCAGTCTTCCCACGCCGGTGGCTTTCACTTGTACCAGACACCGAAGGCTCGCAGGCTCTCGGTCGCGTGGCAGCGTAAAGGGCCCACTAAGCGATGCCGGGGGAAACTCAAGCAGGCAATCCCACCCATAACGATCTACTGTCACTCTTTGGGCGGTAATCCCACGGGCGGCTGCCCACGCCGCTAGTGTTGCTTCTCCAAGTGGTCCTAAGTCTCTCTCCACCACCGGCCATCTCCCGATCCTAGTTCCGTCAACCTCGCCCCCAGATTATAGGTGCTGAGCCAGCACCACTCCAAACCTGGACCTGCCGCTTCTGCCGGGAGCGTCTGAAGAGCCGACCTCCACGCTCCCTGCTACCCCCCAACTCATATCGTCTTCATTGTCTGATAGTCTGGTATGGAGAAGAAAGTTGATGGAATTCGCGGTATGTCCACACCGAAGCGGCACCACTACCTGCCCGAGTTCTACTTGGACCGGTTCACAGGCTCTGGAAGGTTGTGGGTCTTCGACCGTTCCAAAGGACAGCTTCGCGGAACGACACCGCGAAATACCGCTGTCATAGGGCACTACTATTCCTTTACCGATGAGTCAGGTGAGCGGCGCGCCGATGTTGAGCGTCTGCTCGCCGCGATTGAAGCTGCGGCAAAGCCCGCATTCGATGCCCTTGAGTCCGGAGCTGACTTCAGTCGTGAAGATCGCTTTCGCCTCGCCCGCTTCCTCGGCTTGCTCATGGCGCGTACCCCGGCGTTTGAACGTAGCCTAAACGAAATTACCACTGGCTTCGCGGAGGTCATACTGCGCAAGAATCTTGAAGACCCCGAGGCGGCAAAGAACTTTGACGGGCCGCCCGAAGAGTTCATCGAATACCTAGACAGCGGGGAGTTTGCGCTTGAGGTAGGCGACAACACGCGGTTGGGACTGATGCTCAAGCAGGGTGACAACTTTGGAGAGCGGTTCTTCTGCGCCAGTTGGCTTATAGCCAAAGCCGATAGAAACACCTCGTTTGTAACGTGCGATAACCCCTTTGGGCTTCTGTTCCCTCCCGAGATACCGACGGCGAAAAGGGAGTGGGCCTGGGGAGTCTCTCGCCCGGAGATCGTAAGAACCTTTCCGCTCTCGCCCCAGACCTGCATACTCTTCAATGAGCTCGGCGACGACATGCGCACCATCGAGCTTACCCGCGACCAAGTCCGATACGTCAACCTCGCCACCATCGTGGAGACCGAAACTTACGCCATCGCCAGAGACGAAGCCCACCTCAGAAGTCTGGCACGAGCGGGAGATCTCTACAACCCGAAGCCAGAAACCAAAATGGTGATGGAGAACCACCCGCACCCGTCGGGCGACCCCCTCAAAAGTGTTCTCATCGCGCGTCGTACAAAGGTGCGGTAATCGCACTAGCCATCTCGGCTGGCGGTGAGGAGAACAAGTAGCCGTCGCGTCAGGAACCGACGACTCGCAGCTCAAATTCCTTGAGCTTCAGCACCTCTAGAACATAGTCGAATGCCAGCGCGGAGGCTTTTTCATTGTCCGCAGCGCGGATGGGGAACCTCTGCTCGTGGACCCGGCCGTCCACGTCACGATGGATGACAGTCGCTGAGTAGAGCCGAAGTGTCACCGGCCAACAGCCTCAAACTTGGACAGCAACAGGCGCGAGTAGGAGGTCGTGAACCTCAGGCCGCTCCAGAAGCAGCGGGTGACACTCCGGGCACAGCGGCAGCTTCCTCTCTCCATCCCAAATCGCCGTAACGGTCGGCTGCCCGCAGCCCGTGCAATGCTCCGCTTCCTGCCGTTCCTCAACTACGTCTGTACCGTCTTCCACTTCCTCAGACCTTACCACTCACTCCTGCCGGTCACGTAGGCGGCGCTTCAGGTGCGGCGCTGGAACTTCTCATGCACAAGAGCCGGCCGATCGCACGCGAGGAAACCGTCCGCACACTCCCCGATCGGTAGCCGAGTGCGGCGGCCACCTCTCCACTTACCATGCCCTCGCCATATCGCAGCCACAAGACCGCCGCGGCTCGCGGCGGCAGACTCGCAAGGAGCCGCGCAGCATCGACCGCCGACTCTCGGGCGATCTGCGGCGCGGGCACTGCGCCGGCGAGGCGTTCGAGTTCGAGATTCTCGACGCATTCGACCCGACTGCGCCTCCTCTTGCTCCAGTAGCTGCGACACATTCGATCGAACACACCAAGAAGCCAACCCTCGGGGGCCTTGATCTCCTGCCAGCGCCGAAGGGTGCACAAGAGCGCCTCCTGGACTAGGTCATCCGCGTCTTCCGCCGGAATGCGATAGCGGCCAAGGATCGCTTTGAGGCGCGGGCGCACTCGGGGCAGCAGCTCCTCGAAAGCGGCCGCTTGCTCCCGCGCGATCCCCACCTCGGGCGGCGCCGGCCAGACGGTACGGCGTGGCATGTACCGCTGACTATATCTGCGCAACTTTTTCTCGAAATGGGCTCCCGTCGTCCCCCGCGCCAGTCAACCGCCCATAGCCCATTAGCACTTGCCTTTTAGGCGCGGAGGAAACACGGCCGCCGGCCGCCCTGGTCGGCGCGTCTTCTCCTCCGGCTCGAAAGGAAAGTGATGCGACGCAGACGAGCGGTAGTCGGGCTTCTGGCCCTCACGGTCATGCTTGCGGCGGCAGCACCCGCCGTCGCCGCAGGCAGATCGGACGCCTTCGCCGGCAGACCGGCGGGGGCCGTCCTCTCCAGGCTCTGGACCCGGGTGTTCGAGCTCCTCGAGGATCTCTTGGCCCCCGCAGCGCCCCGCGGGCCGAAGGCGTCGGTAGCTGCCGACGCACCGCCCCCTCCGCCGCCAAGTCGGGGCGGGATGGACCCGAACGGGTAGGCCACTCCGAGGTAGTGCTGCTGCAAATCCCGCCGGCGGGCGATGCTCGCCGGCGGTCCTTGCCTCCCGTGTCACTTTTTTGGGCCTTACGGCTACCTAGCCTTTTAGGGAAGTCTCGCACCGGAGGGGCCGATGGCCGACGAGCACCTGTCCCGGAAGATCCTGGAGCGGTTCCTCTTTTTCGAGCTCACCCCGGCGGAGAGCACTCCCATCATCAACCACCTGCTCTCGCGCTGTCCCGAGTGCCAGGCGGTGGCAGAGGAGGTTGCGGCACGCTTCGGCCTCGCCTTCAGGAACGGGCAGTTCGTGGTCCCGAAGCCGCCGATGAACTTCGAGCAAGCCTTCCAGCTCGTGTATGCCCGTGCCTTCGACCCACATCCCCTGAAGGAGAAGATCGCCGAGCAGCACGTCAGGGCGCGCGGACTCTGGAGCGAAGTCGCCGCTCAGAAGCCCGAGGAGCGCCTTGCGATCGCAAAGGCCGATAGCCGCTTCCACATTTGGGGCTTCTTTGACCGGGTGATCGAGGAAGCACGCGAAGCATGGTCGAGCGATCCGGAAGAGGCCGTCGCGCTTGCTACCCTTGCGCTCTCCGTCCACGTTAACTTGCAGCCGGAGGAGTACACGGCCGCGTTTCTCGCTGACCTCAGGTGCCAGGCCCTCGGCATCCTGGGGAACGCCAAGCGGCTCGCGGCGGACTTCGAGGGTGCGGCCGAAGCCTTCGCTACGGCACAGGAGGCGCTGGACGAAGGCTCCGGCGACCCCATCGAAGAGGCCAACCTGATCTCCTTTCGGGCATCGCTGCGGGCAGACCTCGGGTACTTCGAGGAGGCGGCCGAGCTGCTCACGCGCGCCCAAGAGCTGCTCCTTGAGATTGAAGACGAGGGAGCCTCCGCGCGCCTCCACCTCCAGCAGGGTCTCTACCTAGGGTACGTCGACCCGGAGCGAGGAATCACCTGGATTCGAGAGGCGCTCGTACTCATCGCTGGGATTCCGGACGCGCGACTTGAACTGTGCGGCCTGCACAACCTTGCCTGGTTTCTCGTTGAAGCCGGTCGGGTCAATGATGCCGTGGCTATCCTCAACTTCACCCGTCCGCTCTACCGGCAATTCGGGGATGCCTGGACGCAGCTTCGATTGCACTGGCTGGAAGGCCGGATCGCCCGCGAGCTTGGAGACGTGCGTGGTGCGGTGAGTACGTTCCGTCGCACGGCCGGAGAGTTCCTCAAGCACAACATGCGCTCCGAGCACGTCCTGATCTCGGTTGATCTCATGGAAGTCCTCGTGGCACAAGAACGGTTCATCGAAGCCATCGCGCTCGGGCAGCGGGTGTACCAGCTCCTGGAAGTCTGGCAGGTCCATCCCGAGCTGCAGGTGGTCTGGTACCTGACAACCGAGGCGGTGAGGAAGCGCCGCTACCAGGAGGGCGCCTTCAAGGCGATCCGCGAGTACGTGCTGCGGCACTGGCACCGGCCGGGCGAGCGGCCGCTGACGGAGCACTAGCCGCACCCTTCATAAAGAAGCGCCGAGGCGGGGTCATAGCGGGGGAAACTCCCGTATGTCCAGAAAAGCCCAGCCAAGCGCTTCCGGGGATGCCCCGTTCCCTGTTGAAAGCCGAAAGAGGGAAAGCGGCTCGGTTGATCATGCCACGGCCTTGGTGTTCGTCGGTTCCTCGATCGCCGCGAGCGCGAGCTCGAGAGCCCCGAGGTGCCGATGTCCCTTGACACGCCGGAAGCCAGCCTCCGCGTCACACAGCGCCAGGGCGACCCAGCGCAGCACCATGTCGCCGCCGCGCCAGCGCTTGACGTTGCGCGTCGTCGTACGGATCGAGCCGATCGTGTTCTCGATCGCGTTGGTCGAGGCGAGCAACCGGCGCAGAGCGTCGGGCAGCTTCAGCCGCAAGGCGGTGAGGGTCTCGTCGAGGCCCTCGCGCAGGCTGCCCGCGGCGCCCGCGTGGCCTGCGTGCTCGAGCCAGCGGGCAAGCTGCTCGAGGCGACGCTTGGCGAGGTCGAAGCGAGCGCTCTGGTAGGCCTCGACCATCAGGCGGTCGACCCGGGCTTGGAGCTGCTTGGGCAGGTGGTCGCGGACGTTGCGGCGCTTGTGGAGCTGGCAGCGCTGGACGTGGGTTGCGTCCCCGAAGACGGCGCGCACGGCCTTGCGCAGCCCCTTGCCGCCGTCGAGCACCGCCAAGAAGCGCGGCGGCATCGCGAGGCCTCGCTCCAACAGCTCCTGGAGCAGGCCGGTACAGAGCGCCGCGTTCTCCGTCGCGCCTTCACGCAGGCCGAGCACCCGCTTGGTCCCGTCGCGCGCGATGCCGAGTGCCACCACCAGGGTGTGGCCGGCCACCTCCAGCCCGTCGATCATCAGGATCAGGGGCTGGAAGTCCGACAGGTCTCGGCGCAGCCACGCGCCCAGCAGACGACGCGTCCCCGCCACCAGCCGGCGCTGGACCGCACTCTTGCTCGTCGCGCGCTCCGGCACCGACTCTGCGAGCGGCTCCAAGCTCCGACCGTAGCGGCGCTGCGAGACGCCGACCAGCGCCTGCTCGATCACCCGCTCCGTGAAGGGATCTTCGTCCTGAAAGGCGCGCACCGAAGGCAAGCTCATCTCGCCACCGTCGCGTCGCCGGACGCGCGGTCGCGGCAGCGCCACCTGGCGGCCACCCAGCACGAACTCGCTCGCCGTCGAGCCCCAGCGGTACGCCTCGCGGGTCGGATTGCGCCGACGCTTCGGACCGACGACGGCCTCGACCTCGTCCGCGAGCTGCCGCCCCAGGGCCTCGACGCCCGCGGCGTGAAACAGCTCCAGCAGCCCCTGGCGGCTGGCCTCGATGCCCTCGACCATCGGCCGCAGCAGCGCTTGTAGCCCGTGGCTGATGCGCGCCGCACGGCCCCCTTGCCACACCACCCGCCTTTCTGCTCTCGTCTTCATCACGGCTCCTTGGCCCCCTGGCGGGGCCGGTTATTCGACCAACCCGATTCTCGATCAGGTGGGCCGAGGAGCCGCCTTCACCTCATTGCTCTTTCAACAGCGGGAGGGACAACCCCAGCGCTTCCTGGAATCGGGAATAGCTGTTCCCAACATGGCGCGGTTAGCCCGCCAACATAAGGGCTAGGGCAACCACTGATGCTAATGCCCCGACTACCACCAAGAGTGCTTCTACCAGATCGGCACGGGAGAGTTGTTGTTTGGCCATAAGTGGTTCTCCTATCGCCGATATCCTGGTCTGTCTGGGGTAACAGTGCGGTGACTACAGGAATAACCTATTGACTCTATGCCGTTTACCTCTGCTGACGGTTTCCGGGAGCGTTTCCGGAAACTAACGGTCTTGTCGGATCGAGAAGGTGGTCCCGGAGTCGCGCGAGGATCTGCATGGAGACGTCCTTCGAAAGGTTCTTCGCAAACACCGGCTCTAGCGTGGTGATCGCCAGTCGCAGAACTTCCTGTCGAGGACACCGCCAGCGCTTAGCGGTCGCGTGTAACTTGCTTACCTCGGCGACCGATAAGCGAACCTCTACTCTCTGGAAATTCTCTTCATGGCGGTGTCGGAAGGCGCGCACTCGGCGCGTCGACTTCCGCTGCATGCTCATCGAATCCACCGATGGCTTTCTCGGCACAGATCCCCCTTCCTCCCAAGACATCTCCTCAGTCAGCCCGTGGCCGGATGAGGATTAAACTCTGCACACCTGCGCTCAACTCGGTCAGGGGGTTGCCTCTCCTTCCATAGCAGCCCGCATTGCCGCGGCGCGCTCATCGGCCGCGCGCTTCAAGGCATCCGGTGCAAAGTGCGCATAGACCTCGGTCGAGCGGCGTGAGCGGTGGCCAACGTTCTTGCCTGCGATCTCCAGAGCAACGCCGCGGGAGACGTCCCAGCTCACGACGTTGTGCCGCAGATCGTGGACCCGGAAGCCGCCGAGCTGGTCGAGGTTGTCGAGGCCCGCGCGCCGGCGGATGCGCGCCCACGCCTTGCGGACTGTGGTGAGATGCCCTGTGAGGTCCTGGCCGGGGAAGACGTAGGAGCAGACGGCGACGCGCGGGATGCCTTCGAGGACCGCAATGGCCTCCGCCGGCAGCTGCCGGTATTCTTCCGCCGCGGTTTTCGTCAGAAGGAGCCGCGCCCTACCGCAAGTTAGGTCGAGGTTCGACCACTGAAGGGCGAGGACTTCGCCGATCCGCCACCCGGTCCAGAATGTGACGCGGAGTGCCGCGCAGGCGGCCGCGTTCGCCCCCTCGGTTTCCTCTTCGGCGTCGATGGCCGCAAGAAGGCTCGCCATTTGCGCCGAGGTGAGCATGACCTCCTTGCGTGCCCCGCGGCGCTCCTCGCGGTAGCGCTCGATGTGGAGCGCGGGGTTCGAGTGCTGCGGGCGCCAGCCCCATCGCTCGGCCTGGTCGAAGGCCTGCTGCAGAAGCGAGAGCGTGCGGTTTGCGACGTACGGGGTGGCGCGCATCGCGGTGTGAAGCCGCTCGAGATCGGCAGTGGTCACCGCGTCGACCCGCTTCTTGCCGAGTGCCGGTAGCACGTGACAGCGGAAGAGAAGCTCGTAGTTGGCGATGGTGGAGGCGCGTGGCGGGCGCTTCTTGCCGGGGAGATGCTCGGTCAAGAAGCGCTCGGCGAGCTCGGCAACTTCTGGCGACGCTCCGCGGCGACGTGCAGCCGCGGGATCTCGGCCCGACCGGATCTCAAGGAGAAGCTTGGTGGCGAGCTCCCGGGCCCGCTCTGCCGTCAACTGGCCGTGCGTGCCGAGCGTCAGGCGCCTAGGCGCGGTTTTCCGCTTCGCCGCTTGCTCTGGCGGTCGGTACTGAAGGACGTAAACTTTCCGTCCTTCAGGGGTCACCTTGCAGCCGAAGCCGGCGACCTCACTGTCCCAGAGATAGGCGTCCCGATCGGTGGGTCTCAGGGCATCGACCGCCCGCTTGGTGATCCGTTGGCGCATCTCTTCCGGCTCCTTTGAGTGGGCAGTCAATCGGCGCCGCCAGCAATCACATAGCAATCACACGGCCATAAGTCGGGACAAACTCCAGCCGGCCTGATGTCGCGTAAGTCATTGTAGAACAGGGAGTTTGTCAGAGTCATGCAGGCTACGTCAAGCCCGCATTCTTTGAATGGCATTCAAGAGGTCGTCGGTTCGATCCCGATCGGCTCCACCAGATCCCCCTCAATGACCTAACGGCAGTAGGCGTCTCTCAACCGAGCCCTATTCGCCGACCAAGCGCAACGCGCGGTCCATAACACGATCGGAAAGGTGCATCCCGGAGGCTCGAAGCGAGTCGAGCACCGGGCGTGCCGCGGCGAGCCGGCCGTGTCGCTTTCCTAGAAGCACCAGGCCGAGAGTGCCCCGAACGGGCAAGCCGAGCGCCTCCGCGCAGCGGCGAGCGGCGAGATCGTCGACGATGGCCTCGACTCCCGGCCGCGCATGGCACCAGGAGAGTACGGCGGATTCGCCAGGACCTAGGTCCCACGACTGGATCACGGAAGGGATCTCGGGACCGTCGACCACGGTCAACCAATTCAGAGAGATCATGGCTTGCGCCGCCGGGTCGGTGTGCCCGCGCCGGCTGATCTCATCGGCGACGGGCGCGGGGACGACGACCTCTGGAGCGGCCAGTTGGAGGAGATCGAGAAGTCCGGCTCGGGCGAGGAAGATCAGCGGTGAGGCATTGACGGCGGCGCGGTCAGCCACGCCCGAGCTCGCGCTCCAGGTCCTCGAAGTCCACCACGAAGGCGTCTACGCCTTCGCGCGCCAGAGCGAGCAGGAAGTCGGTGCGGTCAAGCCCAGCGATCTGCGCCGCCTTCTCCTGGGAGATCTGGCCGCGTTGGTACCAGTGGATCGCCGCCGCAAGGCGCAGCTCCCGGCCGAACTCTTCGGGCGATCGGCGCAAGGCCGAGAAGACTTCCTCCGGGAGATCGAGAGTGAGCGTTGCCATTCTGAGGCTCCTAGTCGCCGGGATCTCGGGCACCTCGCGGCAGAGCCGGAGCGGTCGTCCACGAGAATGAGAGCTTACCCCTACCTGCCCGGCGAAGCCTCCTGCCGGCCAGTCCAGGGATGTGCCTTGCCGCCTCCCCCGCGTTGGGCCTAGACTGCCCCGTCCCTCGGGAGATGCCGTGCAGCCCAGGAAGGTCCTCGTCGTCGACGACTCCAAGCTGATGCACAAGATGTATGAGGTGATGCTGCGGCAGTACCCGCTGGTCTACGCCCTGGACGGGCGGCAGGCGCTGGAGCGGCTGGGCGAGCACCCGGACGTCGAGCTGATCCTCCTCGACATCAACATGCCGAACATGAATGGGTTGGAGTTCCTCGCCGCGCTGCGCGCCGAGGGGAACGGCACGCCGGTCGTCATCATCAGCACCGAAGGCCGCGAGGAGGACACCGCCCGCGGGCTCGAGGCCGGGGCCGCCGCCTACATCAAGAAGCCGTTCCGGTCCGACGAGATCCTCGACGTCATCGCCCGCCTGGAGCAGCCGGCGGAGGCGGCGGAGTGAGCGAGGGGTTCCCGGCGGCGGCGGCCGGCTCCGAGCTGGTCGAGCAGCTCCGCGCCACGCTCGAGCGGGCCGGCGAGCTGCTGCGCATCCTCGAAGGGAACCTGCAGCAGGCGAGCGCGGCCTCCGGCGCCACCGGCGCGGACGACGCGGCCGGCGCCGAGAGCGACCTCGAGCACCGGCTCGCCGGCGCCGAGTCGGACGTGCGCGAGCTGGCCAGCCGGCTGGTCGAGTCCGAGCACCAGGTCGGGCGGCTGATGAACCTCTACGTCGCCGCCTACCAGCTCCACGCCAGCCTCGAGCCGGACGAGGTGCAGGCCGCCATCGCCGAGATCGCCATCAACCTGCTCGGCGCCGAGCGGTTCGTCCTGCTGCTGCGCCGCGACGCCGAGGAGGGGTGCGAGGTGGCGCTGGAGGGGGGGATGGAGGGCGAGCGGAGCGGCCTCTGGGCCGGCGGCGGCTATGCCGGCGGCGACCCGATGGTGGACGCGACGCTGCGCGACGGCGTGCTGCGCCTCGGCCCGGCGCCCGGATCGGACGCCCAGGCCGCCGTGCCGCTGCGTGTGCAGGGCGCGGTGGTGGGGGCGCTCGTCGTGCTCAAGCTCCTCGACCAGAAGCCGCAGCTGCGGGCCGAGGACCGCGACCTCCTCGACCTGCTCTCGGTGCACGCCGCCTCGGCCTTGTTCGCCGCCCGCCTCTTCGCCGCCCAGGACCGCAAGCTGCGGACCCTGGAGAGCCTGGTCAAGCTGGCGCGAGGCGAGTAAGTGGCCGGTCATCCTGTCTCGCGGCCGCAGCGGGCGCGCACCTCCTTCTAATAGGCCATGAGCATCTCCGGCAGCCTGCAGGACGTCTCGGTCGCCGACGTCATGCAGTTCATCCACCTCGGGCGGCGCACCGGGACGCTGGTGCTGCGCCGCAGCCGCGAGCGCGCCCTCATCGGCTTCCATCTCGGCAAGCTCGTCTCGGCGCAGGCGCCGCGCACGCCGCAGCTCGGCGAGCTGCTCGTCGAGGCGGGGCTCGTCGAGCCGGCGGCGCTGGCGGTGGCGGTGACGGCGCAGGAGCAGGCCCTCGAGCGGCGCACGCTGGGGCAGACGCTGGTCGCCGGCGGAGCGATCGAGCCGCAGGCGCTGCGCAACGCGGTGGTGCGGCAGATCGAGCAGGCGGTCTCCGAGATCATCGCCTGGGACCGCGGCACCTTCGAGTTCGCGGTCGGCGACCTGCGGCCGGTGGACGACGTGGCGCTCTACCCGGGCGACGTGATCCCCGACGCCGACATCAACACCCAGATGGTGCTGCTCGAGGCGGCGCGCATCTTCGACGAGCGCAACCGGCTCGGCGGCGAGGGCGGCGCGGGCGAGGCCGGCGGCGAGCGGCGCTGGCCCGGCAGCGAGCGCCCGGCGGTGCCGCCCCCGGCGACGAGCCCGGCCGCGGCGGCGGCGCGGGTGCGGGCGGCGCTCGCCGCGGTCGTCGAGGAGGAGGGGGACGAGCTCGAGCAGCTCTTCGCGGCGGCGGGGACGCGGCCGGCCGTCGAGGCCTTCCACCTCCAGGTCGTCTCGCCCGACCGCGACTTCGCGGCGCGGGTGACCGGCGCGCTCGGCGAGCTGCGCGACGTCGCCGGCGCGCGGGCGGTGGCGCTCGCCGAGGCGGGGAAGGTGCCGCTCGGCGACACGCCGCCGATCGTGCTGCTCGACCTCCGCGAGAACGGCGTGACGCTGTCGCAGGTGGTGTCGCTGCGCCGCGCCCGGCCGGGGGCGTCGGTCGTGGCCGTGGTCGAGCCGGGGATGCCGCTCGCCAAGGTCTACGCCGCCGGCGCGCTGGCGGCGATCCCGCCGGAGACCGAGGCGGTCGTGGCCTGCGTCGAGAACCTGGTGGAGAGCCGGCGCGAGGCGGCCGGCGGCGCCGACGACCCGCGCTCCGGCGTGGCGCGCCTGCGCCGGGTCTTCGGCGACCTGCGCTCGGGGCTCATCTCGGCCACCGTCGCGCTCAACCTCATGCACATCATCTCGGAGTCGGTCGAGCGGGCGGTGCTCTTCCTCGTCAGCCGCGAGCAGATGGCGGCGCTCGGCGCCTTCGGCACCGACCGCGACGGCCGCTCGCTCGCCGAGCTGACGCGCGGCCTGAAGCTGCCGCTCGACGGCGAGAGCGTGCTCTCCGTGGGGTACGAGACCGGCGAGGTGCAGTCGGTGTCGTTCGAGGAGGCGCGGCTGCCGGAGCCCTTCCGCTCGCTGGTCGGGCGCCCCAAGAACGGCCAGGTGGTCGTCTTCCCGGTGCTCGGCGCGCAGCGGGTGATCTCGCTGATCTACGCCGACAACGGCGAGCGCGACGACCCGGTCGAGGACATCGACATCCTGGAGCTGGCGACGGCGCAGGTCGGGATGGCGTTCGAGAACGAGCTGCTGCGGCGGCAGATCTCGCAGAGCAAGGGCTGAGCCGGTCTCCTGAGCCGGCTTAGGGCGCTACTTCTTCCGCACCCACAACAGCTTCTCGACCTCCGCCACGACCTCGCCGGCCGCGTCGCGCACCTCGGCGGTGAAGACCGGCTCGACCGGCGCTCCCGGCTCGGCCTGGCGGCGGATCGCCTCGACCTCGGCCGCCGGGATCTCGAAGCGCGCCGTCACGGTGCCGCGCCCCGGCCGCCGGAAGCGGATCGTCGCGGCCTTGTCCCAGACGAGGTAGCCGCGCCCCAGCCGCTGCGCCAGGATGAGGGTGAAGAACGGGTCGCACATCGTGTAGAGCGAGCCGCCGAAGTGGGTGCCGAAGTAGTTCCGGTTCCACCAGCGGAGCTTCATCCGCGACTCGAAGCCGTCCGGGAGACGCCGCACCCGCACCCCGGCGCCCAGGTAGGGCGGGTAGAGGTTGAGCAGCGCGGCGAGCCGGCGGTCGTCCATCGGCGGGGAATCCGCGGCATCATAGCCGCAGGGTTTTCCCGGCTGGCCTGTTCCTCCCGCGAGGAGACGACCCGATGCGCGCACGACTCCTGACCGCCACTTTCGCCGCCGCCCTCGCCGCGGTCTTCCTGACCGCCGCCGCCGCGCCGGCGCCCTCGGCCCTCCACATGCCCTGGCGCGAGGCCGGCTGGAGCGAGCGCGAGGCCGCCGCGCACCTTCTCGACCGCTTCGCCTTCGGCGCCCGGCCCGGCGAGGTCGAGAAGGTGGTGGCGATGGGGCTCGACCGCTGGCTGGAGCGGCAGCTCGCCGCCGACCTCCCCGACCGCGACCTCGACCGGCGTCTCGCGCAACTCGACGCGCTGGAGATGAGCGCCGCCGAGATGGCGCGGCAGTTCCCGCGGCCACCGCGGCTGCTCGCCGAGGCGCGGCGGGCCGGGGTCGTCGAGGGGCGCGGCGCCGGCGCGGAGATGCAGGACACGGGTGAGGTGATGCAAGAGACCGGCGAGGCGGTGCGCGACCCCGCGCGCGCCGAGACCCGCCGGGCGGTGATGCGCTGGGCGCGCGAGCAGGGCTACCGCCCCGAGCGCGAGCTGCTCGGCCAGCTCATGGCGCAGAAGCTCTACCGCGCCGTCTACGCCGAGAACCAGCTCGCCGAGGTGCTGGTCGACTTCTGGTTCAACCACTTCAACGTCTCGCTGACCGACAACCGGACGCGCACCTACCTCCTGGCCTACGAGCGCGACGCGATCCGCCCGCACGTCCTCGGCAAGTTCCGCACGATGCTCGGCGCCACCGCGCAGCACCCGGCGATGCTCGTCTACCTCGACAACGCGCAGTCGAGCGCCGCCGAGGGGACGGCGACCCTGGCGCCGGATATGACGGAGCGGCGGCGCGGCGGACGGCGGCGGCCGCCGGAGGTGCGCGGCGGCGCCGGCGGCGCTATTCCGGAGCTGCCCGAAATGCGGGGCGCGGGCGGCACGGCGGCGGAGCCCACCTTAGCGGCGGCCGCGCCCCCCGAGCGGCGGCGGCAGCGGCCGCGCGGCCTGAACGAGAACTACGCGCGCGAGCTGCTCGAGCTCCACACCCTCGGCGTGGACGGCGGCTACACGCAGCAGGACGTCGTCGAGGTGGCGCGCGCCTTCACCGGCTGGACGCTGATGCCGCTGGGCGGTGGCCGCCGCGCCGCGCAGGCGGCGCCGGCCCGCGCCGAGCGCCTGGCGGCGATGGGCTATGAGAGCAACGGCGCCTTCCTCTTCCGCGCCGACCTGCACGACGCCGGCGCCAAAACGGTGCTCGGCCAGCGCTTTCCGGCCGGGCGCGGCGTCGAGGAGGGGCGGCAGGTGCTCGACCTCCTCGCCAGGCACCCGGCGACCGCCAGGCACCTGGCGCGCAAGCTCGCCGTCCGCTTCGTCGGCGACGAGCCGCCGGCGGCGCTCGTCGAGCGCCTCGCCGCGGTCTATACCCAGACGAACGGAGACCTCCGCCGGGTGGTGCGGGCGATCGCCGAGTCGCCGGAGTTCTGGGCCGAGGGGACGCGCGGCGCCAAGATCAAGAGCCCGTTCGAGCTGGCGGTCTCGGCGGTGCGCGCGCTGGGCGCCGAGGTCGCCGACCCGCGTGGGCTGCTGCAGTGGACGGCGCAGATGGGGCAGCGGCTCTACGCCTACTCGGCGCCGACCGGCTTCCCCGACCGCGCCGACGCCTGGGTCAACACCGGGGCGTTGCTGAACCGCATGAACTTCGGCCTCCAGCTCGCCTCGGGCGGCGTGCGCGGCGTGCGCTTCGACCTCGGGGCCCTCAGCGGCGGCCGCGAGCCGGCCACGCGCGAAGAGGCCGTCGCCCTCTACGCGCCGCTTCTCCTGCCCGGCCGCGCGCTCGACGGCGTGATCGCGACGTTGGAGCCGATGGTGGACGACCCCGAGCTGGCGCCACGGGTGGAGGCCGTCGGCGTGATCCTGGGCTCGCCCGAGTTCCAGCGGCGGTAGGAGAGCCGGCCATGTGGACGCGCAGAGTCTTCCTGAAAGCGGGCGGCATCGCTCTCTTCGGCCTCGGGGCCGGGCCGCGCTTCCTGGTGCGCGCCGTGCGCGCGGCGGCCTTGCCGGCGCCGCTCGGGCGGCGGAAGGTGCTGGTCACCATCTTCCAGCGCGGCGCCATGGACGGCCTCGCCGCCGTCGCGCCGGTCGCCGAGCCCGTGCTCGGCCGCCTCCGCCCGCGCCTCGCGGTGTCGGCGGCGCGCGCCGCCGGCGACGAGCAGGCGCTCGACCTCGGCACCGGCTGGGCGCTCCACCCGGCGCTCGCGGGGCTGCTGCCGCTCTGGCGCGACCGGCGGCTGGCGGTCGTCCATGCCGTCGGCTCGCCCGACCCGACGCGCTCGCACTTCGACGCCCAGGACTACATGGAGACCGGCACGCCGGGGCGGAAGGGGACGCCGTCCGGCTGGCTCAACCGCGCCGTCGGCCTCCTCGGCCACGAGGCCTCGCCGCTGCGCGCCGTCTCGCTCACCCCGGCGCTGCCGCGCGCTCTCTACGGCGCCGCGCCGGCGATCGCGGTGACCGACCTGTCTCGCTTCGAGGTCCGCCTCCCCGGCGCCGAGCGCGCCGCGGCGGCGGCCGGCGCCGGGTTCGAAGCGCTCTACCGCCGGACCGCGCCGGAGCTGCTCCAGGAGACGGCGGGGGAGACCTTCGAGGCGGTCGAGATCCTCGCGGCCTCCGAGCTTGCCGCCTACCGCCCCGCCGCCGGCGCCGACTACCCGCAGAGCCCGCTCGGGCAGGCGCTGCGCCAGATCGCCTTCCTGGTCAAGGCGAAGGTCGGGCTAGAGGTGGCGTTCGCCGAGTCGGGCGGCTGGGACACCCACGTGGCGCAGGGCGCGACGCGCGGCACCTTCGCCCGCCGTGCCGCCGACCTGGCGCAGTCGATCGCCGCCTTCTGGACCGACCTCGGCGCCTACCAGGACGACGTCGTGCTGATGACGATGACCGAGTTCGGGCGCACGGTGCGCGAGAACGGCTCCGGCGGCACCGACCACGGCCACGGCTCCTGCATGTTCGTCCTCGGCTCGCAGGTCGCCGGCGGCAGGGTGCACGGCAACCTGCCGGGGCTCTCGCCCGACGCGCTCCACGAAGGGCGCGACCTGCCGGTGACGACCGATTTCCGCGCCGTCTTCTGCGAAGTGGCCGGCAAGCACCTGGGGATCGGCGACGACGGCGCCCTCTTCCCCGGCTGGACCGGGAAGCGGTTGGCGCTGCTCACGTAAACGCCCGGCACGTGGGCCGGGCGCTACGGAGACCGGCGTTGTAGCGCCCGGCCTACGTGCCGGGCGTTTTCTCGGCCGAAACCCTGCGCCGCCTTTCACGTAGTTCCTGGCGTGCGCGCCGTTCTCTTGCCTTCAAAACTACCGCGGTAGTACTATCCCGGTCGTCATGAGCCGATCCCACCGCCTCGGCGACCTGCAGCTCGCCATCCTGCGCGTCCTCTGGCGCGACGGCGAGGCGACCGTCGCCGACGTCCACGAGGCGCTCGCCGCGGCGCGCGGCCTCGCGCCGACCACCATCGCCACCATGCTCCAGAAGCTGGAGCGCAAGGGCGTCGTCGAGCACCGCACCGAAGGGCGCCGGTTCGTCTACCGGCCGCTCGTCTCCGAGGACCAGGTCACGCGCTCGGCGGTCGCCGAGCTGACCGCGCAGCTCTTCCGCGGCGACGTGACCGCCCTCGTCAGCCACCTGCTGTCCGAGCACGACGTGGACCGCGCGGAGCTGGCGCGCCTGCGCACGCTGATCGCCGCCCACGCCAAAAAGGAGAAGCGATGACCGCCTGGCTCCTCACCTACCTGCTGCACAGCACGCTGCTGCTGGCGCTCGCCGCGCTGGCCGCGCCCCGCCTCGCGCGCCGCTCGCTGGCGCTGGAGGAGACGGTCTGGCGCGCCGCGCTCTTCGGCGCGCTGCTCACCGCCACGCTCCAGGTCGGCACCGGCTGGCGGCCGCTGGCCGGGAGCTGGGAGCTGGAAACGAGAACGGGTGAGGAGAGTCGGGTGCAGGCGTCGCCGGTCGTGTCCGAGCGGTTCGAGGCCGGCGTCCCGGCGCCCGCGACGGTCGCGGCGCCGGTTCCCGGGGCGGCCGCGGCCGCTGAGCCTTCCGTTCCTGGTCTTCCTGCGCCGGCGCGCCGCGCCTACTGGCCCGCCGCGCTCCTCGCCCTCTGGGCCGCCGGCGCGCTGGTGCTGCTCGGACGGCTCGGTCTTTCGTACCTGCTCCTGCGCCGCTGCCTGCGCGGCCGCGCCGAGGTCACCGGCGGCGTCGCCTTCCGCCTCCTCGCCCGGCTGGCCGGGCTGGCGCCGCTGGCGCAGCCGGTGCGCCTGACCTGCGCGCCGCGCCTGCCGGTGCCGGTGGCGATGGGCGTGCGCCGGCCGGAGATCGCCCTGCCGCCGCGCGCCTACGCCGAGCTGGAGGAGGAGCCGCTCGCTGGCCTCCTCGCGCACGAGCTTGGCCACCTGGCGCGGCGCGATCCGGCGTGGCTCCTCGCCGGGCAGCTCGTGGCGGCGGTCGCATTCCTCCAGCCGCTCAACCGCCTGGCGCTCCGCCGGCTGCGCGAGATCTCGGAGCTGCAGTGCGACGAGTGGTCGGTCGGCCGCGTCGGCAGCGCGCTGTCGCTGGCGCAGTGCCTGACCGAGGTCGCGCACTGGTCGGTCGGCGCCGGGCGCGGGGCGGCGCTGCCGGCCCCGGGCATGGCCGGCCGGCCGTCGCAGCTCGCGCTGCGCATCCGCCGCCTGCTCGACGAGCACGCCGCCGAGCCGCGGCTACGCGCGCCCTGGGTGACCGCGGCGCTGGCGGCGGCGCTGCTCGTCGTCGTCCTGGCGGCGCCCGGCGTGTCCGCGGGAACCGCCGCCGCCGTCGAGCCGCCCGAGCCGGCGGAAGCCCCCGAGCCCGCGGAGCCGGCGGAGGAAGCCGAGATCGGCGAGGTCCGCCGCCAGCGCATCCGCCACGTCACCGTGCACCCGGGGCTGGAGCGCGAGCGGATCGAAGAGATCGAGCGCATGGCCGAGGAGATCGCCCGCCGCACGGCCGACATCGCCATCCGCATCGAGCCGCAGGTCCGTCACCTCGAGCGCGAAGTCGAGCGCATCTCCGAGCACGAGATCGTGGCGATCACCCGCGAGGTCGAGAGGATCCTGGAGCGTCACGCCGAGTTCCTCGAAGGCGACCTCCGCCACATCGTCCGCGACGCCAAGCGCATCGCCGAGACCGTACGCCTGACGCCGCGCGAGAAGCGCGAGCTCGAAGAAGCCGCCCGCCGCCTCGCCGAAGCCACCCGCCCCACCGAACGCGAGCTCCAAGCCATCGCCGACGCCGTCGAAGCCCACAGCGAAGCCATCGAAGCCATCAAGCACGGCGCCCTGGAAGGCGTCCGCGAGGCGATGGAAGACCTGCGGGAAGAGCTCGAAGAAGAGCGCCGCGATCACGAGCGCGATCGCCGCTACGAGCGGCACGAAACTCCTGAGCCCCCCGAGCCGGAGGAACCCCCCGAGCCCCCGTGCTAGTGCAGCTAGTAAAAATGAAGTAACCAGAGCATCAGGGGGGCTCGCGGCGGGCAGCTCTGCGCAAGCGCCGGCAAGCACCTCCGCAAACGAGACCGACCCCGCGCGCAGCGCAGCGCAGGCGCGAGCCCACCCCTTGACCATCTACAGAGCTCGCGCCGGTGCCCGCGGCGAGCCCCCCTGATGCTCTACAATTATTTTCTTCCGGAACGGAAGCGCTCGGGGGCTGGTGCCTTCCGCGGTCTTCAAAACCGTTGTCCCGCGCCGGTTGCGGTGTGGGGGGTGGGTTCGATTCCCATGCGCTTCCGCCACCCGCGCACAGAGCCGCCCGCGCGCGGTGCAGCCCCCTTCGCGTTCTCGGGCTGATCCCCTAGCCACCCGTCCCCAGCACCGCGGTGACCTCGTGCCGCTCGCCGGCGCGGTCGAAGGCGACGCGGACGGCCTCGCCCGGGCGGCGCTTCTCGAGCGCCAGGAAGAGGTCGCCGATCGTGCGCACCGGCTCGCCGTTCACCGCCACGATCAGGTCCCCGAGCACGATCCGTCCGAAGCGGTCCTGCCGCGTCGGCTGCAGACCGGCGCGCTCGGCGCCGCTCCCCGCCACCACGTCTCCCACCAGCGCCCCTTCGAGCCCCAGCTCCTGGACCGTGGCGTCCGGCAGCAGGTTCACCCCGAGGGTCGGCCGCACGACGCGGCCGTGCTCGATCAGCTCCGGCACCACCCAGGCCACCGTGTCCACCGGGATCGCGAAGCCGATCCCGGCGTAGGCGCCGGAGGGGCTGTAGATCGCGGTGTTGACGCCGATCAGCCGGCCGTGGCTGTCGAGCAGCGGCCCGCCCGAGTTGCCGGGGTTGATCGCCGCGTCGGTCTGCACCACGTCGCGGATCGGCACGCCGCCGAGCGACTGGATCTCGCGCCCGAGGGCGCTGATGACGCCGGTCGTCAGCGTCTGGTCGAGCCCGAACGGGTTGCCGATGGCGAGCACCGTCTGGCCCACCTGCAGGCCGGCGGAGCGCCCGACGGCGAGCGGCCGCATGCGCTCGACCGGCGCCTCGATGCGCAGCACGGCGAGGTCCTTCTCCCCCGTGGCGCCGACCAGCTCGGCGTCCCAGGCGGAGTGGTCGGAGAGGGTGACCCGCGCGGCGGTGGCGCCCTGGAGGACGTGGAAGTTGGTGATGACGTGGCCGCGGCGGTCCCAGATGAAGCCGGAGCCCGACCCCTGCGGGATCTCCAGGATGTTCATGCGGAAGAAGTCGCGGCGGCGGGCGGTGGTGGTGATGAAGACGACCGAGGGGGAGGCGGCGCGGAAGAGCTCGATCCGCGCCCGCTCCTCCTCGGCCAGCTCGCGCACGGCCGGGGAGGGCACGGCCGCGTCCGGCGCCAGGGCCGCGCGCTCCTCCTCCGCTCCCGTCCCGTCCTCGCCGGCGCCGCCCTCCTCCACGCCCGGCAGGCGGCAGGCGAGGGCGGCGGCGAGGAGAGGGAGAGCGGCAAGGAGGCGGCGGGAGGTCGGGGCGGGCATGCGGCGAGTCTAATCCCGGGTTATAGGTGTCGCGGCGGCAGGCGCCGCCTTCGCGAGGTGACGAGATGAGCAGGGGCAAGAGCATGTCGGTGGGGGCCGCGGGGCTGGTCCTCCTGGCGCTGGCGGCGTTCGCGCTCGGCCGCCGCGGCGAAGAGGACGGACGGGAGGGCTCGGCGGCGGTGGCGGCGGTGGAGCGGCGCACCATCGACGTGGTGGCGGAGGCGGCCGGCCTGGTCGAGCCGGTGCGCGTCGTGGAGGTCAAGTCGAACGCCTCGGGCGAGGTGCTGCAGGTGACGGTCGAAACCGGCGACCGGGTCGAGCAGGGGACGCTCCTCGCCGAGATCGACCCGCGCGACGTGCAGAGCGCGGTCGACCAGGCGGCGGCGGACCTCGAGTCGGCGCGGGTGGCCCTGGCCACCGCCGAGGCCGCGCGCACCCGCTCGCGCCGCCTGCGCGACGAAGGCCTCCTGCCGGCGCAGGAGTACGAGCAGACCGTCGAGATCACCGCCGCGACGCGGGCGGCGCTGGTGCGGGCGCGCACCATCCACCGCCTGGCCCAGGAGAAGCGGCAGGACGTGACGATCCGGGCGCCGATCGCCGGCACGGTCATCGAGCGCACCGTCGAGCCGGGGCAGATCATCGCCTCGGCCACCTCGAACGTCTCCGGCGGCACCACCCTCTTCCGCATGGCCGACCTCGCCGACATGCAGGTGCGGGCCCAGATCGACGAGGTGGACATCGGCCGTATCCGCCCGGGGCTGCCGGCGGAGGTCACCGTCGAGGCTTATGCGGGCCGCGTCTTCCGCGGCACGGTGAGCAAGATCGAGCCGCAGGCGGTGGTGGAGCAGAACGTGACCATGTTCCCGGTGCTGGTGCGGCTGCCCAATCCGGAAGGCCTCCTGCGGCCGGGCATGAACGCCGAGGTGACGGTGGAGATCGCCCGCCGCGCCGACGTGCTGGCGGTGCCGAACGCCGCCGTGGTCAGCCCGCGCGAGGCGCGCGCCGCGGCCGAGGTGCTGGGGATCGACGAGGCCGCGCTGGAAGCGATGCGCGGCGACGGCGCCCGCGAGCGGCGCGAGGGCGGTGGTGGCGGGTCGGGGTGGCGGCGCGGCGGAGACGGCGGTGCCGGAACCGAGGGGCCGCAGGCCGGCGGCGGCGACACCCGCCCCGCGGTCGTCTTCGTCGAGGGAGCCGGCGGCCCGGCGCCGCGCCGCGTGGTCCTCGGGTTGAGCGACTGGGAGTACACCGAGGTCGTCCGCGGCCTCGAGCCCGGCGAGGAGGTAGTGCTGGTCTCGGTGGCGCAGCTCCAGCAGCGGCAGGCCGAGCGCTCCGAGCGCCTGCGCGAGCGGATGAGCGGCCCGCTCGGCGGTGGCTCGCGCGGCGCCGGCGGCTCGCGTCCCAGCGGCGGCGGCGCCGGCGCCCGCCGGCCGGGCGGGAGCTGAGGTGCTCGTCTTCGAGACCGTGCGGGTGGCGATGACCGCCATCCTGGCCAACAAGCTGCGGTCGCTCTTGACCACGCTCGGCGTCGTCATCGGCATCGCCGCGGTCATCACCATGGTCGCCCTCGGCGAGGGGGCGCAGCGGACGGTCGAGCAACGTCTGCAGGGGCTGGGCGCCAACCTCCTCACGGTGCGCCCGGGGCAGTCGTCCTTCGGCGGCGCCGGGCGGGGGCAGTCGCGGCTGACGGTGGACGACGCCGAAGCGCTGCTCGAGCGCCCGCTCCACATCGGCGGCGTCGCGCCGGAGACCCAGGGGCGGGTGCAGGTCGAGCACGGGGCGGCGAACGCCAACCTCGAGATCGTCGGCACCTGGCCGAGCTGGTTCGCGATCAACAACTTCGCGCTCGACGGCGGCCGCCTCTTCACCCCGGCCGAGGAGCGCGGCCGGCGGCGGGTGGCGGTGCTCGGTGCGCTGGCCGGCGACGAGCTGGGGGTGCCGGCCTCGGCGCTCCTGGGCGAGACGATCCGTCTCGGCGGCGTCCCTTTCCGGGTGATCGGCGTGCTGGCGGAGAAGGGGGGGCAGGGGTTCTCCAACCCCGACGAGAGCGTCTACGTGCCGCTGGCCACGGCGCAGCTGCGCGTCCTGGGCAACGACACGGTGCGCTCGATCACGGTGCAGGCGGTGAGCCGCGACGCGATGGAGCCGGCCATGGTGGAGATCGACCGGGTGCTGCGGCGCGAGCACCGCCTCCGGCCCGGGCAGGCCGCCGACTTCAACGTCGGCGACCAGGCGACGCTGCTCACCACGATGCAGGAGACGACCCGCACCTTCTCCTTCCTCCTCGCCGGCATCGCCGCCATCTCGCTGCTGGTCGGCGGCATCGGCATCATGAACATCATGCTCGTCTCGGTCACCGAGCGGACGCGCGAGATCGGCCTGCGCAAGTCACTCGGCGCGCGCCGCCGCGACATCCTGCTGCAGTTCCTGATCGAGGCGCTGGTGCTCTGTCTCGCCGGCGGCGCGCTCGGGCTGCTGCTGGGGATCGGCGGCTCGCTCGCCCTGGCGCGGCTGGCCGGCTGGACCCTCGCCGTCGCCCCGGAGGCGGTCCTCGTCGCCTTCGGCTTCGCTGCCGGAGTCGGCGTCTTCTTCGGCCTCTGGCCGGCGCGGCGGGCGGCCGGGCTCGAGCCGATCGAGGCGCTGCGTTACGAGTGAGCCCGCCAGTCGGCGAGCGGCAGGACCTCGCAAGGCGCGCCGGCCTCGGCGGGCGGCGCGCCGGCCGGGACGCGCACCAGCGCCGTGCCGCGGGCGTAGGCGGCGAGGTCGTGCGACCCCTTCGCCGGTACCGGGACCACCTCGATCTCCCCTCCCGCGAACGTCACCTCGGCTGGCAGGTAGCGCGTGCGCCCGCGCGCCCCGGGGAGCGGCGCGGCGAGCCGGCCGCGCAGGGCGCCGTGGCAGTAGCCGTCGGCGGCGCCGAGCAGGCGCCGCAGCACCGGGCGGACGAAGAGCCAGAAATCGACCATCACCGCCGCCGGGTTGCCGGGCAGGGCGACGACCAGCCCGCCGTCGTGGACGGCGGCCACCAGGGGCTTCCCCGGCTGCACCGCGACGGCGTCGAAGAGCGGCCGGCAGCCGAGCCGCGCGAGCGCCGGCTCGACCAGGTCGAACTCGCCGACCGAGACGCCGCCGCAGAGGAGGAGGAGGTCGGACTCGGCGAGGCCGCGCGCGATCGCGGCGGCGAGCGCCTCGGGGTCGTCGCCGACGATCCCCAGCGGTACCAAGGCGAGCCCGAGCGTCGCGCCGGCGGCGAGCAGGAAGTCGGTGTTGGAGTCGCGGAGCCGGCCGGGCGCGGGCTCGGCCTCCGGCGGCACCAGCTCGTCGCCGGTCGCCAGCACCGCCACCCGCGGCGCGCGGTGGACCGGCAGCTCGCCGTAGCCGTGCGTCGCGAGGAGTGCCAGGGCGCCGGGGGTGAGGAGCGCGCCCGCCGGCAGCAGCTCGTCGCCCTCGCGCAGCACCTCGCCGCGCCGCCGCACGTGCTCGCCTGCGGCCGGCGCGGCGCCGAGCGCGACGACGTCGCGCCCGCCGTCGGTCTGCTCCACCGGCACCACCCGGTCGGCCCCGGCCGGCAGCGGCGCCCCGGTCATCACCCGCGCCGCGGTGCCGGCGAGAAGGGCGAGCCCGGGCGGGTCGCCGGCCGCCACCGTGCCGACGACCGGCAGGTGCTCGCCGGCCTCGGCCGCGCCGGCCAGGGCGTAGCCGTCCATCGCCGAAACGTCGAGCGCGGGGACGTCGACGCGCGCCGCGAGCGGCCGCGCCAGCACCCGGCCGACGGCCGCGCGGCGCGCCACGCTCTCCTCCGGCAGCGGTGTCAAGTGCGGCTCCAGTCGGGCCCACGCCTCCTCCGGCGAGATCATGCGCGGATGGTATACTCGCGCCTCGAGCCGAGGCTCAAATCCTTTTCCCACCGGCCTTTAGACCGGAGGTACGCGTGCCTCTTCCCGGTGCCGAGTCCAGCTTCCAGTTCCACGGCGACCTCGCGGAGACGGCGCTGCCGGAGATCCTCCACACCGTGGACCGCTTCCAGGTGCCGGGGGTGATCGAGGCAAGCCGCGACGGGGTAGTCAAGACGGTGCACATCCGCGAAGGCAATGTCGTCCACGCCACCTCGAACGACCGCGACGACAGCCTGGGCAACTTCCTGCTGCGCAGCGGCCGCATCGCCGCCCGCGACTTCCTCGACACCATGCGCCAGCGCGAGCAGCTCAAGCGCCGCCACGGCGAGCTTCTGGTCGAGGGCGGCATGCTGTCGCCGTCCGAGGTCTACGACGCCATCCGCAAGCAGGTCGAGGCCATCGTCTGGAGCCTCTTCTACTGGACCGAGGGACGGGTGACCTTCACCATCGGCGAGTTCGAGCCCGAGCACCAGGTGCGCATCCTCCTGCCCATGCGCCAGGTCATCATGCAGGGGATCAAGGGCGCGCCCGACGCCAAGGCGCTGGTGGCGCGGCTGGGGCGGCGCGACACCGTCTTCGAGCCCTCCTGGCGGACCGAGGACCTGATCGAGGCGGCGCTCGAGCGCGAGGAGGTGGACCTCCTCTCGCTCGTCGACGGCCAGCGGACCCTCTACGAGGTGTGCAGCGAGGGGCCTTACAGCGCCGCCGACAACGGCAAGCTCCTCTACGCCTTCTCGGTCTTGCAGCTCATCCGCCGCGCCGGCGGCACGCCGGAGCCGGGGCCGCGCGGCGTCGAGGTCGACGAGGAGCCGCCCCGCGCCATCAAGATCCGTTTCCGCACCGAGGGCGAGGACTTCGGCGCCGGCGGCGGCGGCGGCGGCGAAGGCGAAAGCGAAAGCTGAGGACGCCCGGGGATGCCGATCTACGAGTTCCAGTGCCTGGAGTGCGGCCGCCGCACCGAGCGCCTGCAGCGCTTCGAGGACCCCCCTCTCGCCGCCTGCCCGCACTGCGGCGGCGAGGTCAAGAAGCTCATCTCGGCGGCGGCCATGCATTTCAAGGGCAGCGGCTGGTACGTGACCGACTACGCCGGGCGCGGCAAAGCGAAGGGTGGCGAAGGGAAGGACGAGAAGGCCGAGAAAGCCGACAAGGCCGACACGGGCGGCGAGAAAGCCGCCTCCGGGCCTGAAAAAGGCGTGACAACTGGGAGCGAGACGGCGAAAGCCAGTGAGAAAACGCCCGCCGGTGCCAAGTCCGGGGGAAATGTCAGCTCAGAGTAAAGTCGCCTCCGTAGCCCCAATCCCTAGCGCAATACATTCATCGAGCGGCCATGAGGCGCTCGATGCGACAGCTCCGGATCCCCTTCATTCTACTGGCCTCGCTGGCGGTCCCGGCGGCCGTGGAAGCGACCACCTACGTGATGGTCTCGGACGCCTCCCTGGCCGACCAGGCGCGGGCCGTGGCCGAGGTGCGGGTGGTCGAGGCGGGGCTGGCGACGGCCGGCGACGCCCCGGCCACCGACTACCTCGTCGAGGTGGATCGGGTCGTCAAGGGGCACCTGCCGGGAAGCCGGATCGTGGTGCGGGTGCCGGGCGGGATCGGCCCGGGCGGCGTCGGCCTGCGCGTCTTCGGCGCTCCCGAGTTCGCCCGCGGCGAGCGCGCCCTCCTCTTCCTGGTGCCGGGGGGTGACGGCGCCTACCGCATCCTCCACCTCATGCTCGGCGCGTTCCACGAGCGGCGGCTCGCCGGCCGGCGCGCGGCGGTGCGCGACCTCTCCGGCGCGCACGAGGTGGTCCTCGGTCCGGACGGGCGGCCGACCTTCCACGAGCGCGGCGCCGACCGGCCGCGCGACCTCGAGCGCTTCGCCGACTGGCTCGGCGACCGCGCCGCCGGCCGCCGCCGCGAGCGCGACTACCTCCTCGACGAGAGCGCCTCCGACGCGCTGCGGGCGACGACCGCCGGCTTCTCGCTGATGACCTCGACCAAGGGCAACCCGATCCGCTGGTTCAAGTTCGACCGCGGCGAGACGGTCGGCTGGCGCGTCCACACCGCCGGCCAGGCGGGCCTCGGGGTCGAGCGCTCGATCGGCGCCTTCCGCACCGCCCTTGACGCCTGGAACGGCGACCTCGGCAGCACCATCCGTTACGCCTACCACGGCACCACCTCGGCGAGCACCGGCCTCGACCGCTCCGACGGCACCAACGCCATCCTCTTCGACGACCCGCACCACGCCGAGGGCGAGGGCGGCTTCCAGTGCGGCAGCGGCGGCGTCATCGCCGTCGGCGGCCCGTTCTTCTACACCTCCACCCGCACCCACCACGGCAAGGCCTACCACGAGGCGGTCGAGGCCGACATCGTCACCAACGACGGCACCGAGTGCTTCTTCCGCGACGACCCGCGCGTCGCCGAGGAGGTCTTCGCCCACGAGCTCGGGCACACGCTGGGGATCGGCCACTCGGGCAGCCGCGCGGCCCTGATGCACGCCAGCGTGCACGACGACGGCCGCGGCGCCCGCCTCGAGGCGGACGACCGGACGGCGGTGGCCTCGATCTATCCCTCGGGCGTGGCCCCGGCGCCGCCCCCGCCCCCGCCTCCGGCGAACCTCCCCGCGGCGCCGAGCCAGCTCGCCGCGCAGGCGCAGGCGGGCGGCGCCGCGCGTCTCGCCTGGCGCGACAACTCGGGCAACGAGCTGGACTTCCGGGTCGAGCGCAGCGTCGCCGGCGGCGCCTTCAAGGAGCTCCTGAAGCTGGCCGCGGGGACCACCTCGGCCACGGTCTCCGGCCTGCAGCCGGGCATCGCCTACGCCTTCCGCGTGCGTGCCGCCGGCGCCGGCGGGTTCTCGCCCTACAGCAACACCGCGAGCCTCAAGAGCGGGCCGGCGGCGCCGCCGGCGCCGACCGGGCTCCTTGCGGTCGCCCACTCGGGGCAGGAGGTCCTGCTCGCCTGGCGCGACAACGCGCAGGCGGAGCTGGACTACCGGATCGAGCGCAGCGCGGCGGGCGGGTCGTTCCAGGAGGTCGGCACCGCGCCGGCGAACGCCACCGGCGCCCTGGTGCGCGGGCTGTCGCCGGGCACCGGCTACTCCTTCCGCGTGCGGGCGCGCGCCGCCGGCGGCCTCTCGGCGGCGAGCAACGCCGCGGCGGCGACCACTCCTGCCGCGGTCCCCGCCGCCGGCTGTGGCGCCGGCTCGACCGCCCTCTGTCTTCTCGGCGGGCGCGTCCGCGTCGAGGTCACCTGGCGCACCGGCGGCGCGGTCGGCGCCGCCCGCGCCGGCCTGCCGCCGACCGCCACCGGCGGCGACCAGACCGGCACCTTCTGGTTCTTCGACACCGCCAACGTCGAGCTGATCGTCAAGGCCCTCGACGGCCGCGCCGTCAACGGCCACCTCTGGCTCTTCCTCGGCGCCCTCACCGACGTCGAGTACTGGGTCAGGGTCAGCGACACCACGACCGGCCGGGTGCGCGTCTACCACAACCCCGCCGGCAGCCAGGGCGCCCTCGGCGACACCGCGGCGCTCGCCGCCGCTGGCGCCGCTCCGGCCGGCGCCGTGCTCCCCGTCTCCGAGCTGCCGCGCCGCGCCCCCACCGCCTCCGAGGCCCCGTCCGTCATCAACGAGCCCGCCACCGCCTGCGCCGCCGGCGCCACCACCCTCTGCCTGCAGAACGGCCGCTTCAAGGTCCAGGTCAAGTGGCGCAACGGCGCCGCCGCCGGCGACGCCCGCGCCGTCCGCGGCACCGACCGCACCGGCTACCTCTGGTTCTTCGACGCCGGCAACACCGAGCTCGTCGTCAAAGTCCTCGACGGCCGCGCCATCAACGGCCGCTTCTGGATCTTCTACGGCGCCCTCACCAACGTCGAGTACTGGCTCAAAGTAACCGACACCGCCACCGGCACAGTCCGCACCTACCACAACCCGCAAGGCACACTCGCAAGCCGCAGCGATACGAGCGCGTTTTAGCTTTCCCCCGCCCAGATCCTTCGCTTCGCTCAGGATGACAGGTGGGAAGGGTTTGCGCGGAGGAACACAAACGGTCCCGGGCCGCGGTGGGGCTCGCGGTGCCGGGAAGCTCTGAGCGAGCGCCGGCAAGACCGCGATAGTCCTCGAGCGATCCCGCGCGAAGCGCAGCGCAGCCGCGAGCCCTCCCGCCGCAGTCCTCCAGGCTCGCGGCGGTTCCCGGCACCGCGAGCCCCGCCGCGGCCCCTCCGCCACCGGTCGCCTCGCCCTCCGTTACCATCCAGCCCGCATGCCGTTCGCCCACACGCCGGATCAGCTCGATCCCTACGTCGCAGCCCTCTGCCCCGAGATCGTCGAATCCGGCGCCGACCTCACCGTCGACGAAGAAGACGAAATGTTCCGCCTCTTCTTCTTCCGCCAGTGGCACCGAGGCTCCGCCCTCTCCAGCTACTTCCGCTCCGGCTGGCTCCTCTGGCACACCCTGCGCCAAACCCTGACCTGGCGCTTCGGCGATCTCCACCGCGTCACCAACCTCCTAGACTTCGCCGCCGGCTACGGCCGCGTCACCCGCTTCATCGCCCACGACCTCCCCCCCGCCCGCGTCTGCGCCTCCGACATCGACCCCCGCGCCGTCGCCTTCCAGACCGAACGCTTCGGCGTCCGCGGCCTCGTCTCCGCCGCCGCCCCCGAAGACCTCCCCGCCGCCGGCCCCTTCGACGCCGTCCTCGTCTCCTCCCTCTTCACCCACCTCCCCGAAGCCACCTTCGGCCGCTGGCTCGCCCGCCTCTGGGCCCTCGTCGCGCCCGGCGGCCTCCTCGCCTTCAGCGTCCACGACCCCAGCCTGCACCCGGACGCCGCCGCCGGCGGCGACGGCTTCCTCTTCGAAGCCACCAGCGAGGACCGCGCCCTGCCGGCCGCCGACTACGGCAGCACCTGGGCCGGCGAGCCGTACGTCCGCCGCGCCCTCGCCGCCGCCGCGCCGGGCGCCGCCGTGCACCGCTTCCCGCGCGCGCTCTGCAACTACCAGGACCTCTACCTCGTGGTGGACGGCCCCGCTCCCGACCCCGCCGCCCTCGACCTCGGCGGCCGGCCGGAGGGCTTCGTCGAGAGCTGCCGCCTGCTCGGGGCGCGCCGGCTGGCGCTCCAGGGGTGGGCGGTGGACCGCATGGACGGCGCGCCGATACCCCGCGTCGAGGCCCTCCTCGACGGCGAGGTCGCCGCCGTCTCCCGGGAGCCGGTGCACCGCCCGGAGGTCGCGCCGCTCTTCCCCGGCGAGCCGATCGAGCCGGTGGGCTGGAGCCTGCGGCTCGACCTGCCGGCGGGCACGCCGCTCGCCGCGACCTCCCTCGTCGTCCGCGCCATCGACGCCGCCGGCCGCACCGCCGTCCTCGCCGAAGGCACCGTCGAGACAGCCCTCCTGCGCGCCGCGCGCCTCGACTTCCTCGCCACCGGCGCCGAGCTCGACCGCACCCGCACCGACCTCCAGGCGAAGATCGACGAACAGTCCCTCTCCCACGCCAACGACCTCGCCGTCCTCCGCGCGCGCATGGCGGCGATGCAAGCCAGCCGCTTCTGGAAGCTGCGTGACCGCTGGTTCGCGCTCAAGCGGCTGCTCCGGCTCACCGACCAGCCGTAGCTCCAACTCCCCCCGCCCAGATCCTTCGCTTCGCTCAGGATGACAGGCGGAGCGCTTCTGCGCGCAAACGGTCCCGGGCCGCGGCGGGGGCTCGCGCCGGGAAGCTCTGAGCAAGCGCTAGCAACCCCACCGCAGTCCTCCACCGATCCCGCGCGCAGCGAAGCGCAGCCGCGAGCCTCCCCGCTGCAGTCCTCCAGGCTCGCGGCGGTTCCCGGCGCGAGCCCCCGCCGCGGCCCTCGCGTTACCATCGCGCCCACATGCCCGACTGGCGCCCGCTAGACCTGCTGCCGGGCCTCTACGCGCTGGCGCTCGCCGGCCTGCTGCTCGGCGCCCTCCGCCGCTGGTTCGACCCGCTGCCGCGCCGCGCGCTCCTGGCCTTCGCGCTCGTCCTCCTGCCGCTCCTCGGCCCGGTCCTCTTCGGCGGCCGCGTTCTCCTCCCGCTCGACAGCCTCCGGCTCACCCCGCCCTTCCAGCACCTGCCCCCCACCGACCCGCCCGGCAACCACCAGCTCGACCTGCTGCAGCAGATCGCGCCGACCCAGCGCGCGGTGCGGCACGCCGTCGCCGCCGGCCGCTGGCCGCTCTGGGACCCGCTGGTCGCCGCCGGCATCCCGCTCCTCGCCGATCCGCAGTCGCAGGTCTTCCAGCCGCTCGTCCTCCTCGCTTGGCCCTTCCCGCTGCCGCAGGCGGCCGGGATCACCGCCTTTCTCCGCCTTTTCGTCGCCCTCGCCTTCATGTTCCTGCTGCTGCGGCGGCAAGGGCTGGGGGAGGCGGCGAGCCTCTGCGGCAGCCTGGCCTACGGCCTCTCCGGTTTCCTCCTCATCTGGCTGGGCTGGCCGATCGTCAACGCCGCCGCGCTCCTGCCGGCGGTCCTCTACGCGATCGTGCGCTGCGACGAGAGCGGCCGCCGCGCCGACCGCCTGTTTCTCTGGCTCGCCCTTTTCGCGCTCCTCGCCGCCGGCCACCCGGAGGTGATCTTCTACGCCGGCGCGCTCGCCGCCGCCTTCCTGCTCGCCCGCGTGCGCCGCCGGCCGCGCGGCGCGCGCCTGCCGCTGCTCGCCACCGCCGCGGTCACCGCGGCGCTCGCCGCCGGCGCCGCGGCGCCGGTCTGGCTGCCGATGCTCGAGCACCTCCCCAAGAGCGAGCGGGCGCAAGCCCTGGCGTTCGCGTACGGCGCGCGCGGCTGGCCCGAGCTGCGCGCCGAGCTCGCCGACCCCGAAGCGCAAGCCGCCTGGCGGACGCTGGCCGGCCAGCGCCTGCTGCCGATCTCCTCCCCCTTCGCCTTCGGCGCCAGCCGCCTCGGACACTACTGGGGGGAGATCAACTCGAACGACAACTCGACCGCCTTCACCGGCACCGCGACGCTGCTGCTGGCGCTGCTCGGCCTGGCCGCGCCGCGCCGCTTCCCGCAAGAGCGCCTAGTCTGGGGCGCGCTGGTCGTCGCGCTCGTCCTCCTCGCCCAACCGCAGGGGCTCGCGGCGCTGACCTACGAGCTGCCGTTCGTGGGCGCCACCGCCGCCCATCACAACCGGCGGCTCCTGCTGCTGGTGGCCTTCGCGCTGCCCTACCTCGCGGCCTGCACGGTGGAGCGGCTGCGGCGCGGCGAGCTGGCGCGGCGCGCGCCGCTGGTCCTCGCCTGGGCGCTGCTCCTGGCGCTCCTGATCGGCTGGGCGTACGTGGCGCACCCCCACGGCGGCGAGGCGCTGGCGGAGCTCCGCACGCGCTGGCTCTGGGGGCAGCTCGCGGCGCTCGCCGCCGCGGCGGCGAGCGTCCTCGCCGCGGCGCGGTGGCGGGAGCCGGCGCACCGCTGGGCGCCGGCGCTCTTGGCCCTCATCGTCGCGCTCGAGCTCCTCGCCGCGCACGGGCCGGAGAACCCGCCTATGCCGAAGCAGCTCGCTTTCGCGGCGCCGCCGCCGGTCGCTTTCCTGCAGCGCCACCTCGGGACGGGGCAGCGGATGGTGGGGCTCGGCTCGGTCTTCCCCCCCAACCTGCCCAGCCTCTACGGCCTGGCGGACGTGCGGGTCTACAACCCGATCAGCCCGGCGCTCTACCAGCACTTCGTCGCCCCGCTCACCCGCTCGCCGGGGTGGGTGATCCCGGAGTTCGGGCGGCCGCGCCACGCGCTCTACGACCTCCTGGGAGTGCGCTACGCCCTGACGCGGCCGGGAGTGCGGCACAAGCCGCCGCTGCGGCGGGTGCTGGAGGACCCCGCGGGTTGGATCTACGAGCGGCCGCGCCCGTTGCCGCGCCTCTTCCTGCCGGCGGCCGCCGAAGCCTATTCCCAGGGCTCCTGGCCCTCCTGGCTGGAGCGCAACCGCCACTTCGCGCGGCAGGCCGTCGTCGAGCGCCTGCCGGACGGCCGCGGGCACTGGGCGGCGCGCGCCCCCGCACTCTCGACGCTGCGGCTGACGCGGCTGGAGGCGGCGCGGATCGACGCCGCCGCGGCGCTCGCCGAGCCGCGCCTTCTCGCCTCCAGCGTCTTCGCGGACGGCAACTGGCGCCTCCTCGCCGGCGGCCGGCGCCGGCCGGTCGTCGAGGTCAACGGTCCCCTGGCCGGCGCCTGGCTGCCGGCGGGCGACTTCGCCGTCCACCTGCTCTACCGGCCGCCGGCATTCGTCGCGGGGTGCGCCCTAGGCGCCGTCGCGCTGGCGCTGCTCGCCGCCTGGACGGTGGCGCCGCCGGCGCGGCGCGAGGAGGAGCGCGCCGACGGCGAGCGCCGCGGCGGAGCCGGCGACGAGGCCGGGAACGAAGCCGGCCGGCACGAACGCCAGCTCGACGCGTGAGACGCCGGCCGGGATCGCCAGCCCGACGAACGCGCCGTCGATCCTGAGGAGGCGCGCGGCGCCGCCGGCGGAGCGTGCCCGCCAGCCGGGCGCCGCGGGCAGCGAGGTCGCCAGCAGCTTCTCGCCTTCGGGCGGCACCGCGAAGACCAGCCGGCCGGGCGCCGGCGCGCGGACGCGCAGGCCGCCGGTGGCGCCCGGCGTGGGCCGCCAGCCGCCCGCTTCGGGCGGCAGCGCCACCTCCCGCGGATCGGCGAGCCTTTCGATCCAGGCCCGCAGCGCGCCGCGCTCGACGACCCGCGCCCGGTCGGTGAGGAACCAGCGCGGCAGGGCGTCGGGGTTGCGGTAGACCTGGTAGAGGCCGTAGCGGCCGGCGTCGATCCGCTCGAGCGTCGTCGGGGGATCGAGCCCGACACTGCCCATGACTACCCGGACGTTGAGGAAGTCGAGGAGCGGGTGGTCGACGTTATCGAAGCGCGGGAAGTAGCGGAGCTGTGTCGGCGCGAAGCCGAACGCCGCGTCGAGCACCCGGAGCTGAGACATGGGCGCCAAGGGGTTGTGGGGGCGCGGGTCGGCGATGTCGTAGACCGGCAGGAGCGAGGGGAAGAGGAGCTGCAGCGCGCCGGCGGCGCGCCCCGTCGTCGCCGGCCCCGCCTCGCGCGCCATCAGCTCGGTCATCTCCGTCCGCGGGTAGAAGAGCGCCGGCGGGCAGGAGGGCAGGAGCGAGCGCGACCAGGGGACGAGATCGACGAGCACCGCGAGCGCCGCGAGGGCGACGCCGAGGCGGCGGCTCCAGCGCGCCGCGAGGACCGCCGCCGCGACGAGGAGCCAGAGCCCGACCACCCAGGCATCGGCGTGCACCGCCAGGCTCAGCGCGGCGGCGGCGGCGACGGCGATCCAGAGTCCCAGGCGTCCGCTCCGCCGCGTGAGCATGCGGTCGAGCCCGAAGGCGCCGGCCACGACCAGCGCCAGCGCGCCGACGCCGAGGAAGCGCGACCAGGCGGTGACGCGCAGCGGCGGCAGGGCGTAGGCGAGGTGGGCGAAGGGCAGCCAGCGCGCGGTGATCAGCACCGCCGCGAAGGCGAAGACGAGGAAGGGCCGCACACGCCGGTCGCGCCAGGCCCAGAGCGCCGCCAGCGCGCCGGCGAAGAGGAGCACGCCGACGTAGCCGCTCACCGCCTCCGGCCAGACGAAGGGGCCGCGGAAGGGATCGCGGAACGGCCGCCCGTAAACGTGCGGATTCACCGGCGAGACGAGGAAGAGGTGGTGCGGGAAGAGGAACCAGGTGAGCGGGTTCGCCGGCTCGAACCGGTACTCCGGCATCGTCTCGGCCAGCGTCTCCTGCGCCCGCTGCGACTCCGGCAGCAGGTGGAGGAAGGGGAGGAGGTGCGGCGCCGCCAGCGCGAAGCCGAGCGCCGCCGCGACGCCGGCCGCCAGGAGGCCGCGTGCCAGACCGCGCCGGCGCGCCAGGGCGAGGCCGCAGACCGCGGCGAAGAGACCGCCGATCGCCGCCGTCTCCGGGTGTCCGGAAAGCAGGAGCGCCACGGTGACGAGGGCGGTCGTCGCGATCGCCCGCGGCCGCGGCCGCCGGCAGAGCCCGATCGTCCCCACCGCGAGCCAGGGGACCCAGGCCAGCGCCGAGCTGATCGGGTAGAGCCCCCAACCGACGAGGCCGCCGCCGAGCGCGAAGGCGCCGGCGGCGAGGAGCGACGCCGCGCGGCTCCGCCCCACTCGCCGGCAAAGCAGCCACGTCCCCTCGAAGGCGAGGAGGAGCTTGAGCGCCAGCGCCGCCAAGAGGTGGTGCTGGATGGGGACGGCGCGCGCCAGCATCGCCAGCGGCGCCGCCGCGCCGGCCTGCGGGTTCGCCCAGAGACTGCAGCCGCCGTCCACAGCGTCCGACCAGAAGGGGAGCCGCCGGGCGGCGAGCGCGTGGCGCACCTCCAGCTCCCAGGGCAGGAGCTGGTAGACGACGTCGCTGAGCACGTCGTAGGGGTCGGCGGCAGCGGCGGGCAGCGCCTCCGGCACGGTGCGGTGGACGTCGGGCAGGACGCGCAGCAGGTTGCAAGGCACGAGCAGCCGTCCTTGCACCAGCCAGGGCGCGAGCAGCACGAGCGGCAGCGCCAGGCCGAGCGCGACCGCCGGGCGGCGCAGGCGCATGCCCAAGCCGCGCGCCAGGAGGAGGCAGACGCCCTGGAGCAGCGCGAGGAGGAGGACGAGGACGGCGACCAGCCGCCAGTCCACGGCGCTCACCGCGGCCGCTCCCGCAGCCAGGCCGCCGCCGCGGCGACCAATGCGGCCGGCAGTACGTGGAGCGCGAGGCGCGAGAAGGTCGAGAGCACGTAGAAGCGCTGGTCGGAGAGCGCCGAGAGGTATACGTAGCCGTAGAAGCCGAGCTGCAGGATCGCGGCGACCGCGAAGGCGCGCGCGCGCCGGGCGAAGAGCAGCGGCAGGGGGAGCAGGGCGGCCACCGCCAGGCCGCTCCACTCGCGGCGCCCGAGTGCCTCGACGAGCGCCGCGCCGACCGCGCCGGCGTGGCGCAGGCTGGGGCCGCCGGCGTCGTAGTCGAGGAAGAGGTCGTGGCGGAGCGCCTGAACGAGCCAGGGGAGGGCGACGGCGAGCGGCAGGAGGGCGGTGCGCGCCAGCGTCGCCGGGCGCAGCCGGCGGCCGCGGCAGACGGCGTAGACGGCGACCAGGATCGCGGCGAGCGCCACGCCCTCGATCTTGCCGCCGGCGGCGAGCGCCGCGGCGAGGCCGAGCTGCCATTCGGCCGCGGGGTCGAGGCCGGGGTCGCGCGCGCCGAGCAGCGCCGGCAGGGCGAGGACGAAGGCGAGCGCCAGCGGCCAGTCGGCGCCGCCCGCCGCGAGCTGGCGCAGCGCGAAGCCGCAGACGAGGAGCGCGAGGAGCGCGGTCATCGCCTGCCGCGCGGCTCGGTCCACGCCCTCGGCGCGCAGCAGCTCGCGCGCCGCGGCGAGGAGCGCGGCGCAGAAGAAGACCGACCAGAGCATCTGCGGCGCCGCCGCGAAGCGGCCGGCGAGGACAGCGGTCGCCGCGTAGAGGCCGGGCAGGAGGTTCGGGTAGTCGGGGTGGAGGCTGGCGCTCCAGGGACGAGTGAGGAGCTCGTAGTCGATGCCGCCGGCCAAGAAGAAGCGGTGCCCCTTGAGTCCCCAGTGGTAGGCCCAGTCGGGCGTCGTCACCCAGAGCGTCGGGGCGAAGAGGGTGAAGGCGGCGAGCGCGGCGAGCGCCACCGCGTCCCCCCAGCCGAGGTCGGAGGCGAAGGCCGGCGTCTCGCGCGGGCGGGGCAGGAAGCGGTGCGCGGCCAGGGCGACGGTGAGGAGGCCGAGCCCCAGGCTCCAGCGGCTCCAGCGCAGTCCGGCGAGGTCGCAAGCCATCTGAAGGAGGTAGAGCGCCAGGAGGCCGGCGACCCACGACAGGACCAGCCGCTGCGCGCGGCCGTCGCGCGGCCCGGCGAGGAGGCCGGCGAAGCGGCTCCCCACGGCGAGCAGGAGGAGCGCGAGGAGCAGGGCGCTCAACGCGCCGTCTCCGCCGTTCGTATTCGGTAGAGCCGCCCGGCCGGCAGGCGCGCCACCTCGGCGAGCCGCGGGTCGCCGCCGAGCGCGCGGCGGCAGGCGACGACGTGCGTGGCGCCCGCCGCCGCCGCGCTGCCCCAGCGCACGACGTCGCGCTCGGGCAGGAAGTAGCTGGCCCAGCGCCAGCGCAGGAAGGCCTCGCCGCGCGGCTCGGCCGGGCCGGCGAAGGCGACGACGCCCACCGGCGGCAGATGGGGCCGGGCCGCCGCGAGGCAGGTCTCGAGCGCGGCGACCGGCGCCCGGCCGAAGCGCCAGGAGAGCGGCGGCCCGGCGCGCGCGTGGCGCGCGTCGTAGCCGGCGAGCCCGTCCCCGAGCGAAGCCAGGAACCCGAGCGCCGCGCAGGCCACCAGCAGCCCGAGCACCGCGGCGCGTAGAGGAGAAGGGGGCATCGAGCGCGATGAGTCTGCCATACGCTTACAATCCGCCCCGCGAACCCGCAGCCGTGACCTCCACCCCCCTCGTCAGCGCTCTCCTCGCCGCCTCCGGCCTCTCCCCCGAGGACGTGGACCTCGCCGTCCACCCGGACGACGAGATGCTCGGCTTCCTGCTCGACTGCGCCGAGGGGGACCGCGACCAGGCGCTCGCCGTCTACGCCGGCTCGGGGCTGTCGATCGCCGGCGCCTTCCGCCAGCTCCTGGCCGGGCACTTCGGCGGCGTCGAGCGAGTGGGGTCGCTCCTCGACTTCGCCAGCGGCTACGGGCGGGTGACCCGCTTCCTGGTGCGCGAGCTGCCGCCGGAGCGGGTGTGGGTGGCCGACGTCTACGCCGAGGGGGTGCGCTTCCAGGAGGAGCGCTTCGGCGTGCACGGCTTCGTCTCGGCGGCGCGGCCCGAGGAGCTGCGCTGCGACCGCCGCTTCGACGCGGTGCTCGTCACCTCGCTCTTCACCCACCTGCCCGAGGAGCGCTTCGTCGCCTGGCTGGCGCGCCTCCACGCCCTCCTCGCGCCGGGCGGCCTCCTCGCCTTCAGCGTCCACGACGAGAGCGTGCTGGCCCCCGGCGTCGAGATGCCGGCGGCGGGGATCCGCTTCGAGGCGGTCAGCGAGAGCGGGTCGCTGGCGCCGAGCGAGTACGGCTCGACCTGGGTCACCGAGCCCTTCGTGCGGGCGGCGATCGCGCGGGCCGTCGGCGAGGTGCCGGTGCGGCGGCTCCGGCGCGGGCTCTGCGACTTCCAGGACCTCTACCTCGTCGGCACGGCCGGCGGCCCGGACCTCGCGCGCATCGCCTACGACCCCGAGCCGCGCTCCTACACCGAGCAGTGCGCGCTGGAGCGCGGCGGACGCCTGACAATGCGCGGGTGGGCGGTGCGCGTTGAAGGGACGCCCTTGGCGCGCGCCGAGGTGCTCCTCGACGGCGCGCTCCTCGGCACGGCGCCGATCGAGCGCGAGCGCCCCGACGTCGCGGCGCTCCTCGGCGAGCCGAGTGCGTTGCAGGCAGGGTGGCTCTTCGAGGGGTCACTGCCCGCGGGCACGGCCCGCTCGGCGCCGCTCGTGGTCCGCCTGGTCGACCGCAACGGCGGCGCCACCGTCGTGCACGTCAGCACCCTGGCCCAGGCGCTCCTCCTCTCCGCCCGCCAGGAGTCGGCCTTCTTCCAAGGAGAGCTGTGGCGGACCGAAGCAGAGCGCCGCGAGGAGGCAGCGCGGGCGGCGGCGGAGACCGCCGGCCTGCACGCCCGCATCGCCGCGATGGAAGCCAGCCGCTTCTGGAAGCTCCGCAACCGCTGGTTCACCCTGAAGCGCTTCCTACGCTTGACCGACGAGCAGTGACGTCGTCCCCGTGCCCTACACCAACGGTGACCGGGCCGCGGCGTGGGGTGCTCCCCCACGGGAAGCTCTGAGCAAGCGCCGGCAAGCCGCCCGGCAAGTGAGAACGACCCCGCGCGCAGCGAAGCGCAGGCGCGGGCCCTCCCGCCGCAGTCCTCTTGGCCCGCGCCGGTTCCCGCGGGGGAGCACCCCACGCCGCGGCCCGCCTCCACCCCCTGAAGCCCGCACAGCCGTACAATGAGCGGGATGGTCGCCCCGTTCCCCGCCGAGGTCCTCGCCGAGACGGAACGCTCCTTGCAGCGGTGGGGACGAGTTGTGCTCTGCCAGATCGTGCGCGCCGACGGCTCGACGCCGGGGAAAGTGGGATGGAAGCTGCTGGTCCGTCCCGACGGCAGCGCCTGCGGCAACCTCGGCGGCGGCGCCTTCGAGGCGATGGTGCAGGCCGACGCCGCGGCCAAGCTGGTGAACGGCGCCGGCGCCTCCGAAGTGAAGCGCTACTACCTGACCGAAGAGGCGACCCGCGGCGAAGCCACCGGCATGGTCTGCGGCGGCATGGCCGAGGTCTTCCTCGAGGTCGTCGAGTCGCCGCCGGTCCTGGCCATCTGCGGTGGCGGCCCGGTGGGGCAGGCGCTGGCCCGCGCCGGTGCCCTCGCCGGGTTCGACCTCCTGGTCGTCGAAGACCGCGAGGAGTTCCGCCGCCCCGAGCTCTTCCCGGAGCGCACCCGCTTCGCCGCGGTCGAGCGCGACTTCGGCGACGAGTTCCTCTCCGGCGTCGCCGGCCGCGAGCTCTACGTCGCCGTCGTCTCGCGCTGCTGGGAGACCGACGTCGCCGCCATGGCCGGCGTCGTGCGCCAGGCGCCGCGCGGCCTGCGCTACCTCGGCCTCATGGGCAGCCGGCGGAAGGTCGAGCGGGTGCGCGAGCAGCTGGCGGCGCAGGGCGCGGACCTCGACGGCCTGCCGCTGCGCGCCCCGATCGGCCTGCCGATCGGCGGCGACAGCCCGGGGGAGATCGCGATCTCGATCCTCGCCGAAGTCATCGGAGTGCGGTATGAAGCCTCGCCGTCGCCTCACTAGCCTCCCGCTCCTCCTCCTCGCCGCCGTCCTGGCCGCCGCGCCCGCCGCCGCGGACGAGTGGAAGACGGCGCCGCTCTTCGGCGCCGACGTGCGCGCCCTCGCCATCCACCCCGACGACCCCGACCTCGTCCTCGCCGGCACCTCCGCCGGCCAGGTGTACCGCTCGCGCGACGGCGGCGTCACCTGGGCCGACGCCGGCCCGCACCTCCCCTTCGCCGGCTGGGTCGTCGGCGCGCTCCGCTTCGACCCCAACCGGCCGGGGCGGGTCTGGGCGGCGATCTGGGGGATGTGGGGGAGCGGGCACGTCGCCTGGTCCGACGACCTCGGCGGCTACTGGGTGGCGGCCGCCGGCGGCCTGCCCAACGAGCCTGTCTACGCCCTCGAGCCGGTGCCGGGAAAGGAGGGCTGGCTCTACGCCGGCACCCTCTCCGGCGTCTGGGGGACGCGCGACGACGGCGTCACCTGGCGCCGGCTGACCGGCGAGTTGCCCGAGATCCAGAAGGTCACCAGCCTCCACGTCGATCCGCTGCACCCCGCGACGGTCCTCGCCGGCACCTGGCGCCGCGCTTACCGCAGCGACGACGCCGGCCGCAGCTGGCGCGGCGTCTTCGAGGGCATGGTCCTCGACTCCGAGGTCTTCAGCCTGACGCCGGTGCCGGGGCGGCCGGGGGAGCTTTGGGCCACGACCTGCGGGTGGGTCTACCGCACCCCCGACCTCGGCGGCACCTGGCAGCGCTTCAAGGAGGGCCTCGACGAGCGGCGCACGCCGAGCTTCGCGGCGCTGCCGGACGGGCGCCTCCTGGCCGGCACCGTCGGCGGTCTCTACCAGTCGGCCGACGGCGGCGCCGCCTGGCGGCGGATCACCGGGTCGGAGCTGTCGATCCACACCGTCGTCTACCACCCGCGACGCCCGGAGCGCGTCCTCCTCGGCACCGAGGGGTCCGGGGTCTGGGTGTCGGTGGACGGCGCCGCCACCTTCCGCCGCGCCGCCCGCGGCATGACGAACCTGCGGGTCACGGCCCTCGCCGCCGGCCCCGGCGAGCTGCTGGCGGCGGTCAACCACGCCGGGCCGGTCTCCGGCATCCACCGCTCGACCGACGGCGGGCGGAGCTTCGAGCCGGACTTCGCGCCGGTGCCGACGGTGCTCGACCTGGCGGTGCAGGACGGGCGGGCGTGGGCGGCGACCGAGCGCGGCCTGTGGGAGCGGAGCGGCGCCGAGTGGCGGCAGGTCAAGGAGCTGGGGGACGGGCGCGTCGAGCAGGTGCTCGCCGAGCCGCGCGCGGGCGGGCTGGTCGTGGCCCGCACCGCCGACCGGCTCTTCGAGCGCGGCGAAACCAAGTGGGTGGAGAAGCGCCTGCAGCAGGGGACCCCGCGCTCGGCCGCCCTCCACGCCGGCGATCTCTGGGTGAGCGACGGCGCCCTCCTCCACCAGTTGAGCGGCGCCGGCAACCACAGCACGACGACGCCCTCGGCCGGCGGCAAGCTCGCCGCCCTCGGCGACCGCCTCCTCTACTGGGGCCCGTACGGCGCCTGGGCGCGGGCCGGCGAGGAGGCGCTCTGGGTCGAGCTCCCGACCAAGCCCTCCCGCGTCTTTTCGACCGGCGACCCCCGCTTCCCCGCCCTCCTCGTCGCCGGCGACAAGGCCTACCTCTACGACCGCCAGCGCGCCACCCTGCGCAAGCTCCCCCTCTCGGTCCCCGCCCAGCACCTGGCCGCCGCCCTCGTCCAGGAAGGCCGCCTCATCCTCGGCACCCAAGGTCACGGCCTCCTCCTCGGCGACCTGCCGGCCGACCCTGCCGAGCCCGCGCCGGCCACGGACCCGATTGCCGGCGGCGGCTCCTCCAATTAGCCGCTCGGCGCGATGTCGTAGACCAGTCTGACTCAAGCCCGTCTGCGGCGGGCGGCCCTTCGCCATACTGCGGCGCCTTTACAAGTCCAACCTATCGGTATAGAGTTACATTAACGGATGATCCACACTGTCAGATTGATCGGCGCCGGCTTCGGGCAGCCTGCGCCGCATGCCCCTCAGAGGCCTTCACGCGCGTGAGAGGAGAAAGTTCTGATGGATGCTCATGATGGAGACACCACCCACCTGAAAACCGGCCCGGTCACTCTCCTCATAATCCTCCTCTCCGCTCTGAGCGCACCGGCCCTTGCGCAAGGGCACACCCAGAACGGAAGGGCGATGGCCACCGGCCACGGTGGAACGACCCTTTTCCTCGCGCAAGCAGCGGCCGCCAACGTGGTTCCTCCGGGCACCTCTTCTGCGACGGCAACGGGAGTCTTCCTGATCGACCACGCCTCGCGGACGGTCAACTTCGATCTCACTTTTCAAGGCCTCGAGCATGGACCGCCGAAGAAGATCGCGCTCTATAACTTCGGCGTCGGCGGAAACGGCGCGCTAGTCCATACGATCTGCGGCGACGCCGCCCGTCCCTGCCCTGACCTCGCCTCGGCGAATATCACCGGCGCCTGGGATGGCCAAGGCCGCTCCCGGCTCGATGGCAAGCTCCTCGGCGAATTCGCCTCGGCTCGCGTCTATCTAGAGATCGTGGGGGGCGACGGCAAGCCGGAAATCCGCGGCCAACTCGAACCGAACGACGCCATGGTGCCGGTGAAGAACTACCTGGCGCACCTCGAACCCGCGCCCGGCGTGGAGTCTCATGGCGTCGGCACGGCGGTCCTCAGCGAAGTCCATTTTCCCGACGGTCGGGTCGCGGTCTTCTACCACCTCACGGTGGCCCGCACGAGCGGCACGCCGCGGAGCGCGGCGCTGGTAGGCGTACCCGCAGCGACCGGGCAAGCGGAGTCGCTGCCGAGGAACCTCAACCAGAACGTGCTGCCGCGGCTGAAGCTGCTTTCGTCAGACGCCAACGCGACCGGCGGAACGATGACCGGCGAATACGAAGTCGATCGTCGCGAGAGCAACGCCCTCTTCGCGACCAATCTGTTGGCAACTGGAAGTCGCGAGGTCGGTATCGCCGTGAGCACCAGCCGGTTCCCGGACGGGGAACTTTATGGCGCCTTCAAGCCGGTGAACTGAAAACCCTCGTTCGTCGTCGCTTGGATCGGCAGCGAATTGAAGAAATTTTTGGGGGGACCAACCATGACCCTGCGACGGCTTCCGCTCTCTTGCGCGATGGTCCTGGGACTTGCCGGCCTTCTCACCGCGCCCGTCACCGCCGCGCCGGTGCCATGCGCGGGTGGAACGCTCGATTTCACGGCCGTGTCGGACACGCCGTTCACCTTGCCGACGTTCAACGTTGGACAGAAAACCACGCTCACCGCGGTAACCGCGGGATTCACGGCAACGAGCTTTTCCTGGACGATCCAAGGTCCGCGCATCAAGGATTACAACGACGACCTCGGCACGCAGGCATCTCTGGCGACGCCCCTGCCGTGGAGCACGACGCCGCTCGCAGCGGCCGATCTCGCCGCGTCCACCGTCTCGTTCTATTGGCAGCCGTCGGCGACGCAGATTCATCCGCTCAACGGCCCAGAGGCGCGCGTCGTCTCCCTAACGGTCACCCCCTCGAGCGGCGGCAGCTGCACCAGCTCGACTACGTTCACGATCGAACGCAACATGACCGATCCGGCCAAGCAGCCGGAGGACTTCTATACCTCGACCCATCGCGCCTTGACGACGACCAACCCGGGGTTCGGCCACGTCGTGGACGAGCACATCTACTGGCATCAGTTTGTTGGCGGCGGCTCTGACTGGCGCCAGTTTCTGGCATGGCACGGCTATTTCCTGCGCCGCTTCGACGAATGGCGAACCGCTTTCGGCTATGCCACCGTGGCGCCCTGGTATCCCGGCCGGCCTCTGCCGACCGGGCCGGCGTTCAACCATCCGGCGAGCCTGCGCTTGGCCTTCAATCCGGACGTCAACCGCATTCCGACCTACTACACGATCGCTGGCGGAACGGTCGCGGATGGCGGCGGCCAGACCAAACTCGCCGACTATACGAGCCTCGCCTCTTTCACCAGCTCCTTCGAAGGAACGTATCACGGGCAAGTTCACTGCAACATCGGCCCGGCCGTTGGCGGCTTCTTCGCCACCAGCGGGGCGGGCTTCGGCAGCATGTGTCGAGCATCGTCACCCAAGGATCCGATGTTCTGGCGCTGGCACGGCTTCATCGACACGATGTACCGCAATTACTGCAGGCTGCGCGGGATTACCTGCCTGTCCGGACCCGATCCCGCGTCGGATCCATGGATGGGCGACAACGCTGCGGACATCACGGCGATCGGCAACGTGGCTTCGCCCGCCCCGCGTTGGCTCAGCCCGGACATCTGGAATCGCACTGCCGAGGTCACGACGGACCTCTGCATCCCGCGCGATCCGCCACCCGATCTCAACACCGTGGGAGGAGTGACACGCGATTGCGGCTCTTCCGCCGATCACGAGAACCCCGTGGCGGGCGTCACCAACTATCTCTACGCGACGCTGCGCAACACGCGGCCTGGGCCGACGCGCAACGTCTATGCCGAGGTCGCGGTCTACATCGCCAACGCTTCAACTGGACTGGCATGGCCGACGAATTTCACGATGCTTCCGGAGTCGCGCCAGTTCATCACGCTCAATTTGGAACCGGGCCAGGTAACCGACATCGGACCGTTGCCGTGGACTCCGCCCTCGCCCTCGCCATCCGACCACTGGTGCATCTACATCCGCGTGTTGAGCGTTCAGGAGGCGCCGCTCGTCGAGGGCGCGAACATCGACACCAATGTCGCCAACAGCAATAGCATCGCCTGGCGCAACCTCAAGATCGAGGAGCCAGGAGGGGGAATGAAGTCGGCGCGGTTCATCGTCCGCAACATCCAGGCCGGCAACGAGCGGTTGGCTCTGCAGTTCGATGTGGCACCGGCGCTTCTCCAGACCGGCAGGCTGGTACTCCGTCTCGACGAAACGCTGCGGCGCGGCTTCGCGGCCGGTGAGGCAAAGCTGAAGGGTCTCAGGATGACCGGGCAGGGCGTCTTCGCTGTCACCTCGCCCACGGCGCGTGTCACCGGCATCCGTCTGGCGGCGCGTCAGCAGGGCGCGGCCACTATTCAACTCGACGCGAAGACAGGGACCCGCGCCGAGGGCGACATCCAGGTCACGCAGTTCAGCAGCAAGGGAGTCGACGGTGGTGTCACCTTGCGTGTCGCGAAGAAAGGCTCACCCACGTCGCCTCCCGGGACCATCTCCAACCTGCCGATGCAAGGAGGCAATGAGAACACGCCTTGTCCGGCCCTCGGCGTTACTTACAAGCGGTCCGACGCTGCTGCGGTCCCCTATCTCGGCATTATGCTCCCCAATCTGGACAAGCAATGCGGTTCGAAGGGGCCAGGGCTGCTCGTAGCGACCGTGAAGTTCCTGAAGTGCGCGCCGGACCCGCGCGGCAAGGGCTTCGGCCCGGTCGCAAACGCGGATCTCACCTGCGCCAAGTGAAGCGCTGAAGGTAGGGGAGGAAACCCTCAGGCTCCTTCTTCCCTGTCTTCGCCGTTCCCTTTGAGCCCGGCTTTCTTGGCGTAGTAGCGGAAGCTGCGGAAGCTCATGCCGAGGAGCTCGGCGGCTTGGGTTTGGACGCCGCTGGTGCGCTCGAGGGCCTGGGTCATGAGCTGGGCGCGGACCTCGTCGAGGTAGGCCTCGAGGTCGAGGCCCTCGCGCGGCAGGGTGATGCCGTCGGCGGAGCCGCCGCGGCGGTGGGTGAGGAGGTGCACCGGCAGGTCGCGCGAGGTGATCGTCTCGCCCGGCGCCAACGCCAGCAGGCGCTCGATGAGGTTCTCCAGCTCGCGCACGTTGCCCGGCCAGTCGTAGCCCTCGACGATGCGCATCGCCTCGACCGACAGGCGCTTGGGCGGCTGCTCCATCTGCCGGCTGTACTTGTCGATGAAGAAGTCGGCCAGCAGCGGGATGTCCTCGCGCCGCTGGCGCAGCGGCGGCAGGTGGATCGGGATGACGTTGATCCGGTAGTAGAGGTCCTCGCGGAACTCGCCGCGCGCGATCTTGCCCTCGAGGTCCTGGTTGGTGGCGGCGATGATCCGCACGTCCACCGGCTCCTCCTGCGTGCCGCCCACCTTGCGCACCGTCCGCTCCTGCAGGGCGCGCAGGAGCTTCACCTGCATCGCCGGCGTCATCTCGCCGATCTCGTCGAGGAACAGGGTGCCGCGGTCGGCCTCGTGGAAGAGGCCCTTCTTCTCGCGCACCGCGCCGGTGAAGGCGCCGCGCTCGTGGCCGAAGAGCTCGCTCTCGAGGAGGTTCTCAGGCAAGGCGCCGCAGTTGATCGACAGGAACCGCCGCTGCGCGCGCGGGCTGGCGAAGTGGATGGCGCGGGCGATCAGCTCCTTGCCGGTGCCGCTCTCGCCGTGGATCAGCACCGTCGATCCGGTGCGCGCCACGCGGTCGATGAGCGAGAAGATCGCCTGCATCCGCGAGCTCTTGCCGATGATGTTGGCGAAGGTGTACTTCTGCTCCAGCTCGCGGCGCAGGTAGACGTTCTCGTCCACCAGCTCCACCCGCTCGAGCGCCTTCTGCGCCACCAGCCGCAGCTCGTCGACGTCGAAAGGCTTGGAGATGTAGTCGTAAGCGCCGAGCTTCATCGCCTCGATCGCCGAGCGCGTCGAGGTGTAGGCGGTCATCATCACCACCGCGGCGTTGGGGTCGCTCGACTTGATCTCCTTGAGCAGGTCGAGCCCGCTGCCGTCCGGCATCAGGATGTCGCAGAGCACGAGGTCGAACCCCTGGCCGGCGAGGGCCTTCCGCGCCTCCTCGACCGAGCCGGCGGTGTCGACCTTGTAGCCGTCGTCGCGGAAGAGGAGGGCGAGGAACTCCACCATGCTCGCCTCGTCGTCGACGACGAGGAGGCGGCGGCCGACCGGCGAGCTCACGGCCGCGCCTCGGCGGCGAGCGAGGCCGGCACCGCCACGTCCTGCCCCAGCGCCGGCAGGTCGACGGTGATCGTCGTGCCGCGGCCGGGGTGGCTCTCGACGTCCACCCGCCCGCCGTGCTCCTCGACGATGCGGTAGACGATCGCCATGCCGATGCCGGTGCCGGTGTCGAAGAAGGACTGGAAGGGGTGGAAGAGGTTGGCGCGCTCCTCCTCGGACATCCCGCGCCCGGTGTCGGCCACCTGCAGGCGGTAGCGGTCGCCGGCCAGGCGCCCGGAGACCGCCAGCTCGCCGCCGTCGGGCATGGCGCGCAGCGCGTTGCGGGCCAGGTTCCAGAAGATCTGGCTCACCTGGTCGGGGTCGGCCAGGAGGCTCGCCGACGGCGGGTCGAGCTCGACGCTGAGCCGGTGCCGCGGCGAGACCTCGTCGCTGTTTCTGAGCAGCTCGAAGTTGTTCGACAGCAGGCGCGCGATGTCGAAGCACACGCTCACCCGCTCGCGCGGCCGCGCGAAGCGCAGGAAGCCCTTGATCGTGCGGTCGAGCCGGCGGCTCTCCTTGAGCAGGATCTCGACGAGCTTGCGCTCCGAGGGCCCCTCGCCGACCGCGCCGGAGAGGAGCTGGACCGAGCCGGAGATGGCGGCCAGCGGGTTGCCGATCTCGTGCGCCAGGCCGGCGGCCAGCTCGCCGACCGCCGCCATCCGGTCCTTGAGGCGCACCTGCTCCTGCAGGCGCCGCCAGCGGGTCAGGTCCTGGAAGACGACGATGTAGCCGCGGTGGTCGCCGGCGGCGTCGGCGAGCTGCGCGACGCTGTAGCCGAAGGTCGCGACCTCGCCGCCGTGCGGCACCTCGACCTCGGCGCGGATCTGCTCCTCGCCGACGCCGGCTTCGGCGATCCCCCGCCAGCGCGCCTCGTCGAAGAGGCGGGTGCGGTGGATCGGCAGGCCGACCAGCTCGCGGTCGGCGCCCTCCACGATCTCGCCGAGGATGTCGAGCGCGGCGCGGTTGGCGCTGGTGATCGTGCCCGCGAGGTCGGTGGTGACGAGGCCGCTGCCGATCGACTGCACGACGTCGCGGTAGGCGACCTGGAGGTCGGCCAGGTCCTCGCTCTTCTCCTCCAGCGCCTGCTCGGCGCGCGCCACGTTGCGCGCCAGGTAGGAGGTCAGCAGGGCGACGGCGTAGAAGCCGACGAAGTGGACCGCCAGGTTGTAGGCCAAGCGCAGGGCGGAGACCGTTTCGGCCGGGGCGTGCGGCGGCGCCGGCAGCCAGCCGAAGTAGAGCCCGAGGACGAGCGGCGCGTAGAGCAGGTAGGCGGCCGAGGCGACGATGACCCCGGCGCGGCGGCGCAGCAGCGTCGCGGCCACCGCGATGACGATCAGGTAGAGGAGCGAGAACGGGTTGGCGATGCCGCCGACCGAGTAGACGAGGAGGGTGATGAGCAGGAGGTCCCCGGCGAACTGGGCGTAGGCCTGGAGCGTGTAATGGCCCGGGAAGGTCTGGAGCAGCGCGATGTAGGCGAGGGTGGCGAGGAACGTCAGCCCCGCCACCAGGTAGACGACGCGCGGCGGCAGCAGCGGCTCGGCGGCGGGCGCCGGGGCCGGCGGACCGGGCGCCGCCTGCACCTCCGGCGCGGGGGGCGTCGCCGCCGACCCCTCGACCGGCGGCGAGGCGAGCTGGAGCAGGACGTACGGCAGCAGCACGCTGGCGATCGCGACGACGCGGATCGCGATGGTCCAGCGGAGCTGGCGGGCGAGCGCGGGCTGACTCGTCTCCCTACCCGATGTCCTTGAGGAACGAATAGAGGGGCAGGTACATGGCGGTGACGATGGTGCCGATGATCGCCCCGAGGATGGTGATCATGATCGGCTCGATCAGCTTCATCAGGCCGGTCACCGCGGTGTCCACCTCGTCCTCGTAGAACTCGGCGATCTTCGACAGCATCTGGTCGAGGGCGCCGGTCTGCTCGCCGACGTTGATCATCTGCACCACCATCGGCGGGAAGACCTTGGTCTCGCGCAGCGGGTCGCTGATCGTCTTGCCCTCCTCGACCGCCTTGCGCACCGCCATCACCGCGTCCTCGATGATCGCGTTGCCGGAGGTCTTGGCGGTGATCTCGAGACCGTCGAGGATCGGCACGCCGGAGGCGGTCAGGGTCGAGAGCGTGCGGCAGAAGCGGGCCACCGCGACCTTCCGCAGCAGCATGCCGATGACCGGGATCTTGAGCATCAGGCCGTCGAGCACCCGGGCGCCGCGGTGGGTCTTGTGCCAGCGCATGACCATGAAGACCGCGGCGCCGAGGACCAGCCCCATGGGGATGAAGAAGCGGCCGATGAAGTTGCTGGCGCCGATGACGACGCGGGTCAGGAACGGCATCTCGCTGCCCAGGCCCGCGAAGAGCGAGGCGAAGACCGGGATGACCTTCCACAGGATGATGAAGACGACGAAAGCGGCGATGACGATGACCGAGGCCGGGTAGATGAGGGCCGACTTGACCTGGTTCTTCAGCCGCACGGCCTTTTCGATGTACGTCGCCAGCCGCTGCAGGATGATGTCGAGGATGCCGCCCGCCTCGCCCGCCGCCACCATGTTGACGTAGAGCCGGTCGAAGGCCTTGGGGTGCTTGGCCATGGCGTCGGCCAGCGACGACCCCGACTCGACGTCGCTGCGCACCTGCTGGATGATCGTCTGGAACTTCTGGTTCTCCTCCTGCTCGCCGAGGATCTCGAGGCACTGGACGAGCGGCAGCCCGGCGTCGAGCATGACCGAGAACTGGCGGGTGAAGATGGCGACGCGCTTGTCGGAGATGCCGCGCGGCAGGCGCGGGATGAGCTTGATCTCCCGGCCCTTCTCGCGGATGTTGAGGATCTGGATCTGCTGCCGGCGCAGGGTGGCGACGGCGGCGTCGCGCGAGTCGGCCAGGAGCTGCCCCTCCTGCAGGGCGCCGGAGCGGGCGCGGCCCTTCCACACGAAGTTGGGCATCGGCTAGCTCCTCGCCTCGCGGACCTCGCGCACGTCGCCGACCAGCGCCGGGCTGAGGGCGCTGGGGCCGCGGGCGATGATCTCCTGCAGCTCGTCGGGGTGCGACGAGCGCGCGAGCGCCGTCTGCTGGGTGATCATGCGCTTGAAGTAGAGAGCGGCGAGCGATTGATTGAACGTCTGCATGCCGTGCTTGGCCTGCCCCGCCTGCATCATGCCGTAGATCTGGTGCACCTTGTCCTCGCGGATCAGGTTGCGGATGGCGGGGTTGGGCACCAGGATCTCCATCGCCAGGACGCGCCCCTTGCCGCCGGCGCGCGGCAGCAGCGACTGGCAGACGATCCCCTCGATCACGAAGCTGAGCTGGACGCGGATCTGCCCCTGCTGGTGGGCGGGGAAGATGTCGATGATCCGGTTGATGGTCTGCGCCGCCGAATTGGTGTGCAGGGTGGCGAAGGTCAGGTGCCCGGTCTCGGCGATGCGCAGCGCCGACTCGACGGTCTCGTGGTCGCGCATCTCGCCGATCAAGACGACGTCGGGGTCCTCGCGCAGCGCCGAGCGCAGGGCGTTCGAGAAGCTGTGGGTGTCGGCGTGCAGCTCGCGCTGGTTGACGATGCACTTCTTGTGGCTGTGCAGGTACTCGACCGGGTCCTCGATGGTGATGATGTGCTCGTGCCGCTCGCGGTTGACCTTGTCCATCATCGCGGCAAGGGTCGTCGACTTGCCGGAGCCGGTGGGGCCGGTCACCAGGACGAGGCCGCGCGGCTTCTCGCACAGCCGCTCGATGACCCCCGGCAGCCCGAGCTCGCGGAAGCCGCGGATCTCGTAGGGGATCTGGCGGAAGGCGGCGGCGATTGCGCCGCGCTGGTGGAAGACGTTGGCGCGGAAGCGCGCCAGCCCCTTGATGCCGAAGGAGAAGTCGATCTCGAGGTCCTCTTCGAGGCGGTGCTTCTGGTTGTCGGTGAGGATCGAGTAGGAGAGCTGCTTGGTCTCGGTCGGGTTCAGGGGCGGGACGTTCAGCGGCTTCAAGACCCCGTCCACCCGGATCTGCGGCGGCGAGTTGGTGGTGATGTGGAGGTCGGACCCCCCTTGCTCCACCATCTGCTTCAAGAGCTGGTTCAGCGTCGGCGGCATACGGCGATCCCTCTCGCTCGGCGGACCCCTACCAAAAAATGTCAGGACGAAAGGTCGGCGGGAGTGTACACCAGGGGGCGCATCGACGGAAGCGCATATCTCTAGAGGGTTGAGGAGGAGTTGGCGGGGGCAGGACGAGGCCCCATCTGGGTCCTGTGTGGAATAGGTTCCGTACCATGAGCACGGTGACGGTGCAGGTCGTACTGGACGAGGAGCTGCTGCGCGAGGCGGATCGCGCGGCGCGGGCGGCGCGGGTCAACCGCTCCGAGCTCGTGCGGGCGGCCTTGCGCGAGCACCTCCGGCGGCTGAAGGTGCTGGAGCAGGAGGCGCAGGACCGCAGCGGCTACGAGCGGCGCCCGGACCGCGCCGACGATGCCGCGCGGTGGGAGCGGGCCGCGGCGCGGCCGGACGACTAGAGCGCGGCGAGGTCCGGCTCTACCGCTTCCCGCCGCCGGACAAAGCGCGGCCCGTCCTGGTCCTCACGCGTGGTTCGTCTCTCGCCTACCTGGCGCGCGTGACGGTGGCTCCCATCACCTCGACGATTCGCGGCGTTCCCTCGGAGGTCCTGCTGGGACCCGAAGACGGGATGAAGCAGCCTTGCGCGGTGAACCTGTTCAACCTGGTCACGGTGGCCCGGGACGGGCTCGGCGCCCGCCTGGCCCAGCTCTCCGAGCGCCGCCTGCGCGAAGTCTGCGCCGCCATCGCCTTCGCGCTCGGCTGCGACGACTGAGTCCCGACTCCGACCTCGAGAGGGGCGGCTTGACCGCTCCGTAGGCTTGCAAATTGAACTTCAGGAGTTCAATCTACCAGGCATGATCCGGCGTCTCCTGGAAGCCCCCCTGCGGCAGGCCGCACGGCAATACCCCGTGGTCACCGTCACCGGCCCCCGCCAGTCGGGCAAGACGACGCTAGTGCGGGCGGCCTTCCCCGACCACGACTACGCCTCCCTCGAAGACCCCGACGTGCGCGCCTTCGCGCGCGACGACCCTCGTGGCTTTCTCGGACAGTTCGCCGGCCCCGTCATCCTCGACGAGGCGCAGCGGGTGCCGGACCTTTTCTCCTACGTGCAGACGATCGTCGACCAGGAGGACAGGGCCGGGCGTTTCGTCGTCAGCGGGTCGCAGAACTTCCTGCTCCTGCGTTCGATCAGCCAGTCGCTCGCCGGGCGGAGCGCGATCTTCCACCTGCTGCCGTTCTCGCTCGCCGAGCTCGACGGGCGCCGCCCCTTGCCGTTCGAGAAGCTCGGGCGCGAGCTGCCGTCCGGCCGCCGCGAGCGCCCCGCCGGCCTGCTGGAAACCCTCCATCGCGGCTTCTACCCCCGGATCCACGACAAGGGTCTCGATCCGCAGGGCTGGTACGCGGGCTATTACCAGGCCTACGTCGAGCGCGACGTGCGGGAGATCGTCAACGTCGGCGATCTCGAGTCGTTCGGCCGCTTCGTGCGCCTCTGCGCCGGCCGCAACGGCCAGCTCCTCAACCTGGTCTCCCTCGCCAACGACTGCGGCGTCACCCACACCACCGCCCGCCGCTGGCTGTCGATCCTGGAGGCCAGCTTCCTCGTCCTCCTGCTGCGCCCGCACCACGCCAACTTCGGCAAGCGCCTGATCAAGACTCCCAAGCTCTACTTCCTCGACAGCGGCCTGCTCTGCTACCTGCTGCGCGTCCGCTCCCCCGACGACCTCCGCGCCCACGCCAGCCGCGGCCCGGTCTTCGAGAGCTTCGTGCTCTCGGAGCTGCTCAAGAACGCGCTCCACCAGGGCCGCGAGCCGGACCTCTACTTCTGGCGCGACTCGACCGGCCACGAGATCGACGCGTTGCTGGAGCAGGGGCGGGAGCTGGTGGCGGTCGAGACCAAGTCCGCCGAGACGGTGGCAGACGACTTCTTCGCGGGGATCGACTTCTGGCGCAAGCTGGTGGGCGACCCCGCGGCGCCGGCGGCCCTCGTCTACGGCGGAGAGCGCAGCTTCCGGCGGCGCGGGGTGACGGTCTACGGCTGGTCTTCGCTCTAGCCCCGCTACCCGCGGCCCTTCCTCTTGTGGGCCTTCTTCGCCTTCTGGCGCTTGGCGGCCTTCTCGGTGTCGTCGAGGACGCCGTCGCCGTTGGTGTCGAAGAGCGCCAGGGTCTTCTGCTTGAGCCGTCGGGAGCTCGCGGCGCGGCTCTCCGCCATCGCCTTGCGCTCGGTCTCGTCGAGCTCGCCGTCGCCGTCGGCGTCGAAGCGGGCGAGGGCGCCCTGCGCGAGCTTCTCGCGGATGGCCTCCCGGGCCTCCTTCCGCTCCTGCTGCTCTTCGCGCAGGGCCTCCTTCTCGTCGTCGTCCAGCACGCCGTCGCCGTCCGCGTCGAAGCGGGCGTAGACGCGCGCCCTCACCTCTTCCATCCGCGCCTGGCGGGCGGCGCGCATGGCCTCCTTCTCGTCGTCGTCGAGCCGCCCGTCGCCGTCGGCGTCGTAGGCCTCGAGGGCCGGCCGGCGGGCCTCCTTCCAGGGGTTGCTCGCCGCGGGCTCCGCGGCGCCGGCGGCCGGCTGGTGCGCGGCGGCGGCCGCCGCGGTGAGCAACAGGGCAGTGGCGAATGTCGTGGCGATCGTGGTTCTCATCGTTATCTCCCCAGAGAAATGCGGTCGAGCGCGAAGGCGATGAACCGGTCGGCGGTCGAGGCGTCCACCTTCTTGCCGCGCTGCGCCAGGAGCTCGTTGACGAAGGCCCGGAGCACGTTGTGCTCGGTCGCGTGCTGCTCTCGCCCGTGCAGCCGCTGGACCTGCTCCAGCTTCTGCCGCAGCGACTGGGCGACGCCGTGGTTGGCGATCAGGCCGAGCGTCTCGGCCCGGTTGACGTTGGCGAGCAGGCTCCCCGGCGTGGCGTGCAGCTCGAAGCTGCAGGTGGTGACGCCGGCGTTGCCCAGGTTGTCGGCGGAGGAGACGACCACCCGCCGCGTCCCGGGATAGAAGAAGAAGAGGTCCATCGTCGCCCCGTCGGCGGTGGGCACCACCCCGGGCAGGCCCTGGTAGCCGTCGACGGTCGAGGACTCGCTGGCGATGCCGGAGCCGTCGATGCCGTCGTCGATGTCGTAGTCGACCGGCGGCGCGTCGTCGGTGTCCCACTCCAGGGCGAAGGGCGGGGTCTTGCAGGTGACGACCGGCGGCGCCGTGTCGAGGGTGTAGGTCCGCGTCTGCAGGCCCTCGGAGTCGGCGGGCTGGTCGTCGAAGCCGTGGCAGTTGTCGGCGGACTGGTACTCGACGACGTAGACGCCGTCCGCTCCCGCGAGGGTGAAGGTGCTGTTCTGGCTCACCGCCGCGAAGGCGCCCGGCGGCATGTTGTTGGCATAGACCCGGCGGCGCAGCGCCAGCTCGTCGTCCTGGTAGGCGAGCCCCGCCGGCGCGTCGTGCGCCGACTGCGTCAGCAGGTGGTCGGCGGCGACGTAGGTGCGCACGCCGGAGCCGTCGGCGCCGGGGGGGAAGCTGGTGCCGGAGAGCGCGAGCGTGCTCGCCGGCGCCTGCGGGTCGTTGAGCGAGTCGGCGGAGACCTCGTCCTCGAGGTCGGGGAAGCCGTCCCCTTCCCAGTCGACGAAGAGCTGCCGGAAGGCGGGACGCAGGACGCAGCTCTCCCAGAGCGGGAAGTTGCCGGCGCCGCCGTTGAGCTCCGCCGAGCGTGTCTCGGCGTCGCCGGGGCAGTCGCCCCCCTGGTCGCAGAAGCGCGGCAGGCCGTCCTCCCGCCAGGCGTGGTCGCCGTCGATCGAGCGCAGCCACTCGTCGCTCTGGGTCAGCGCCTGCACCATGAGGTTGGTCCCGGCGCCGTACTGGCCGATCGTGCGGCCGCGCAGCAGATCGCTCAGCACCTGGTTGAGCTCCGGCCCGTCGAGCAGCAGGAGCTTGGCGGTGGTGACGGTGTTGCGCAGCGCCGCCATGCTGGCGAAGCTGAGCTCGGCGTCGTCCTCGAGGCGGCCGCAGCCGTCCGGCAGGCTGGGCTCGGGGACGTGGTGGCCGGCCGGCAGCGACAGCAGGCCGTCGAGCCGGTCGTGCTCGCCGGCGGGGAAGAGGCTGACCGTCTGCTGGCCGAGAGGCTGCGGGAAGTCGAAGACCGTGCTGTCGAGGCAGACCCAGCGGCTGGGCTCGGTGAGGAAGCTCTGCAGGGCGTCGATGTCGACCCCCAGCACCTCGCTGATCGCCGCCTTGATCCCGTCCTTGATGAACTCGGTGACGGTGGCCAGCCCGGCGCGGATCGGGTTGAACGGCCCGAGCACCGTGGCCATGATGTCGTCGACGACGGCGAGGATCTCCTCGACCGCCGCCTTGATGTCGCCGACCAGGTCAGGGAAGCCCATCATGCTGAGCAGGTGGGCGTTGATGAACGGGTTGATCGAGTCGAGGACGACGTCCAGCATCCCCTTGGCGTCCTCGCAGTTGGCGCGCAGGATCCCGTCCTCGTCGCCGAGGGAGGCGCAGTCGTCGTTCTGCAGCGCCCGCCGGGTGTCCGGGTCGAAGAGCGCCTTGCTCAGGGCGAGGCCCAGCTCGCTCCAGCGCTGCAGGCCGGCGGTGATGTCGTCGATCCAGGCCGCGATGTAGGCGTCGAGCACCGCCTGCGCCAGCTCCTCGAGGGCGCCGCTGGCGAAGGCCGCGAAGGCACTGGCGCTGTCGATCGCCACGTCGAAGCCGAACTCGGCGAGGGCGATCGGGCAGGCGACGGCGTCATGGATGGCATCGTCCACCGACGAGAAGTTGCAGTCGCTCTCGACCTGGTCGAGCGCCTCCTCCAGGTCGTCGAAGGCGGCGAGGGCGTCGCCGACGGGGTCGGGGTCGGAGGCGCGGAAGGCCTCGAGGTCCGCCCGCAGCTCGAGGAAGAAGTCGATGAGCGGCCCGCGCCCCGAGGCGGGGGTGCCGGCGTTGTCGATCAGCGTGTCGTAGATGAAGGCGTGCGGGGCGTCGTAGCTCATGCCCGGCGTGCTGTCGTCGCTGACGTCGCAGCCGAGGTCGCCCGCCGGGCAGAGCGCGGCGACGTAGGGGGGCCGTGGCGCCGGCGTCCGCGCGTCGCGGTCGCCGTCGAAGTTCGGCGTGGCGTCGCCGACGTAGCCCTCGGCGACGATGTGCCGCAGCGCGATGCCCGCGTCGTCGGTGTCGGTGAGGATCTCGCCCACCCCGGGAAAGACGCCGCGCGCGAAGTCGTTGATGAAGGTGTGCCCCCAGAGGTCGCCGGCGGCGTGGGTCAAGAAGCCGTAGGTGAAGGCGAGGATCTGCAGCTTCTGCGGGTCGTTGCCCGCCCGCGCCTGCTGCGCGGCGGCGAGCAGGAGCCGCAGCCAGGCGCCGGTGTGCCCCGCCCCGGGCATGGACGAGCCGGGGTGGATCACCGACTGGCCGTAGGTCAGGTCGGGGAAGCCGTCGGGGCCGATGACGCCGGCGTTGTAGAACTGCGGGTACAGCTGCAGGGCCGTCACCAGGTCGGTCGCCAGCACCGGGTAGTCGCGGCCGTTGATGGTGATGGTGCCGTCGGTCGCGTCGCTGTAGGCCTCGAACGCCGAGGTGTTGTGGGTGTACGGCTTCCAGGCGAGGGCGGGAACCGGCAGGGCGAACAGAACGAGGACGAACAGACTGCGGTCGAAAAGCCTCCGACTTCGTCGCATGAGTCACCTCCATGCTCGCGGCACCCTTGAGCGGGGATCGAGCTGTTTGGTTGGAGGTGGCGGTTGGCCGCGAAGCGTTTCAGGCTAGGTGGCCGGCTCCTCGGCGGGCGGCGGCTCCTCTTCGCGCCTCCCCCGCGGCCCGGGCCGCTCGTTGGGACGGATCCCGAACTCGTGCAGGACCGGGTTGCGCTTGCCGTACCGCGCCTTGAGCGCGCCGGTCAGGCGGCTGCACAGCTCGTCGGCCTGGGCCTCGGCCTCGATCCGCTGCCGCGTCGTCTCGCGCAGGCGGGCCTCGTAGGCGTTCTGCTCGGTCATCAGCGCCTCGACCTGCTCGAGCCGGGCGACCAGCTCCCGCCGCTGCTCCTCGAGGTAGGCGAGCTCCTCCGGGCGGGACTTCATGCCCTCGCCCAGCGTCCCCCACAGCAAAAGCTTGTCCGCCAACGACTTCTCGGGCATCGCGGCCTCCTGGAGATGTTGTATCGAGCCCAGAGGAAACATCCTCTGGCTCCGAGGAAACATTTCCTAGGACAGAGGATACAATTTCCGGACCGGAGGAAACAATTCTCGGACCAAAGGAGACTTCCTTCGGACCGGAGGAAACAATTTAAGGACCGGAGGAAACATCCTCTGAGACAGAGGAAACATCCTTTAGGACAGAGGAAACATCCTCCGGCCCGGAGGAAACAATTTCTTGGCCGGAGGCGACAATTATGGAGACCCGGGATGCGCCCCCATCCCCGCCAGCATCTTCCCGTGGCGCTCGACGCTCTCCTGAAGCAGCGCCAGAAGCTCCCCCTCGCGCGCCACGAGCCTCCCGAAGGCCGCGCGGACCTCCGGGCGGGCCAGCGCCTGCCAGTCGTGCCGCCCCATCGGCAGGTCGCGGTACCCCGCCATCCTCCCGGCGACCGCCCGCAGCCGCCCGGCGATCTCCCGATGCTCCGCCGCCAGCGCCGCGTAGGCGTCGCGCTCCCGCCGCGAATTCTCGTCCGTCAGATCGAGCGCCCCCATGTGCACCTCGAGGTTCTCGGCCAGCGCGTCGATCACCTCCCCCATCCTCCCCGGCAGCACCGAGTGCTCCGCCAGGCCCTTGCCGCAGGTGGGTTGGTCGTCCATGTCGATTCCCTTCAATCGGGCGTGGGGTTATACCGGTCAGCCCTGCGCCTGATAGCGATGCCGCTCGGTCGGGCCGCCGTCGAGGCCGTCGGGGCCGATCGGCACTTCCTCGATCAGGTCCTCCGCCGGCACGGTGTGGAACGAGAGCATCCCCCAGCTCTCGGCGCCGACGAAGAGCCGGTGCCAGGTGCTCGGGGGAATCGACACCCATCGCCGCTCCGGTGGAGCGGCCGGGTCGCTGACCAACGGGTGCGGCTCCCAATTGGCTCCCTGGCGAAGCTGAAACTCTCCCGACCCCGCCAGCGACAACGACCGCTGGTGGCTGTTCGGATGCCGCTCGGCGCCGGTCTCCGCGCCGGCGCGGATGACGAACACCCAGCACGACCGGATGGTGTCGGGGAGCGGGCGGTCGAAGATGGCGAGCGGGACGGTCTCCCAAGCCATCACCGCGTCACCGGCGGCGAGCTCCCGCTGCACCCGCTCCAACACCTCAGCGACCCGGACGCTCACCGCATCCGAGCGCGCGGCGTCCTCCAGCACCATGAGGAGAGGATCAGCTTGCACGCTCATCGGGGAGCTCAGTAGAGGCACGCGTCGAGGATCGAGAGTGCTTCTTCCAGGACCTCTTCGGACGCCTTTCCGATGCGCTGCGCTCGCCGCGAGCGGAAGTCGATCGACTTGACCTGCTCGACCATGACGAAGCCGGTGACGTCCCCGTCCTCAGGCATCGACAGGTGGAAAGGGTAGTCACGGCGGGTGTTGGTGATGGGGCAGACGATGCAGAGCCCGGTGTGCTTGTTGAAGAGGTCGTTGCTGACCACGAGCGCCGGCCGGCGCCCGCGTTGCTCGTGACCTGATTGAGGGTCGAAGGTGAGGGCGACGAGGTCGCCCTTTCGCGGCACGTACTCCGCCACCTACCAGACCTCTCGGCCGACGGGCGGACCCCAGCTCACTTCCTCCGGCTCGTAGCCCTTGGGAATGCGGCGCACCAGCTCGCGCAAGTCGTGCCCGCCGCGAACGCGGCGAACCGGCGTCACGACGAGCGTGCCCTCGCGCACCACCACCTCGACCGCGTCCCCCACGTCGATCGCGGCGCCACCCAGCAGCTCCTTGCTCAGCCGGAGCCCTTGGCTGTTGCCCCATTTCTGGACCTTGGTGATCATGATGATGTCGCCTCCTGCGGCTATCCGAAGTATAGCCGCAGTGCCAGTCTGGTCAACGAGGGCTCAGATACCGCTCGCCGAGGATCGCCACGTGGTGCGCGGCGTGGCCGGCCAGGATGTAGGCCGAGGACCTGACGGTGAAGGGATTGCCGCTGGCGATGCCGCGCCGCATCCAGGCTTCGGCTGGCAGGTTGCGGAAGAAGGAGAGGGTCGCCTGGCGCGCCGTGCGGAGCTCCTCGACGTGGCGCGCCCAGGAGACCTCGTCCGACGGCGCGGCGGCGGCGGCGACCTTCTCGTCGAAGCTCGGCAGCGGGTCGGCGAAGCCGCGGGCGAACCAGAGGGCGCGGAAGAGGAACACCCGCTCGGTGTCGTTCACGTGGTTGAGCACCTGGCGGATGCTCCACTTCTCGGGCGCATAGCGGTAGAGGGACTTCTCCTCGCCGATCCCGGCGAGGAAGGCGGGGATCTCGTCGAGCTGCGCCGCCAGCACGCCGAGGACGTCGTCGCTCTCGACCCGGTCGATGTAGGTGAAGTAGTACGGCGCGGCCTCGTCACGCCCCGGCCGGCCCTTCATGGGGTGCGCCTCCGACGCCATAAATAGATGAAGCGCACGCCGAGCACGGCGAAGAGGACGGCGGGGACCGCCCAGAACGCGCCGGCAGTTGTGGGGTTGCCGGCCTCCGGCTCCGCGCAGCTCGAGAGGGCCTGCGCGATGCACTCTCTCCATTCCCAATAGCGGATGTAGAAGGCCCAGGTGAAGAAGGCCGCGAGGCTCAGGGAAACGACGGCGCCGAAGAGGTGCCGCAGCGGGCGGGGCGCTTCCACGATCGGCCCGAAATTGGGCATGGAGTGCCCGCCCTCCCTGCTATCGTCCATGGCGTGGCGGAGCCTATCGCTTCTCAGCACGAGGAGGAGGTCCTCGGCAAGGCGTACGACGCGCGGTTGATGCGGCGGTTGGTGGGGTATCTGCGGCCCTACCGCGGGATGACGGCGCTGGCGCTGCTGTCGATCCTGGCCTCGTCGTTGCTGCAGCTCGCCGGGCCGCTGCTCACCGCCGTCACGCTCGATCTCTTCGTGCGACCGGGCGGGGCCGGGGCGCGGACTTCGCCGGCGAGCGACGCGGCGCGGCGGCTCCTCGCCGCGTGGGACTTGAGCCCGACGCCGGCCGAGGGGATCGCCGGCATGGCGCTCCTCTACCTCGTCGTGCTGCTCGCCACCTTCGCGGTCCTCTACTTCCAGGGCGTGCTGCTCCAGACGATGGGGCAGCTCATCATGAAGGACCTGCGGCGCGAGGTCTTCGGGCACCTGCAGCGGCTGCCGGTGGCCTACTTCGACCGCAACCCGGTGGGGCGGCTGGTCACCCGTGTCACCACCGACGTCGACGCCCTCAACGAGCTGTTCACCGCCGGCATCGTCTCGGTGGTCGGCGACATCCTGCTCCTGACCGGCATCGTCGGCGTCCTCTTCTGGCTCGACTGGCGGCTGGCGCTCGCGGCCTTCTCGATCCTGCCGCTGCTGCTCGTGCTGACCTTCTGGTTCAAGCTGCGGGCGCGCGACAGCTTCCGCGAGGTGCGGGTCAAGATCGCCCGCATCAACGCCTTCCTCCAGGAGCACGTCACCGGCATGCCGGTGGTGCAGCTCTTCAACCGCCAGGCGCGCGCCTTCTCGGACTTCGCGCGCGTCAACGACGAGCACCGCGACGCCAACGTGCGGGCGATCTTCTACTACGCGGTCTTCTACCCCGGCGTCGAGCTGATCACCGTCCTCGGGCTCGGCATCATCCTCTGGTACGGCGGCGGCGAGGTGCTGGCCGGGACAGTGTCGGTCGGCGCCTTGATCGCCTTCCTGCAGTACGCGCAGCGCTTCTACCAGCCGCTCGCCGATCTGTCGGAGAAGTACAACATCCTGCAGTCGGCGATGGCCTCCTCGGAGCGGCTCTTCCGCGTCCTCGACACGCCGGTGACGATCGCCGCGCCGCCCGAGCCCTACCGCCCGGAGCAGGTGCGCGGCGCCATCGACTTCGACCGCGTCCACTTCGGCTACCGGCCGGAGGAGCCGGTGGTGCACGGCATCTCCTTCAAGGTCGAGCCGGGGGAGACGGTGGCGGTGGTCGGCCACACCGGCGCCGGCAAGAGCACGCTCGCCAACTTGATCCTCCGCTTCTACGACGTGACGACGGGCGCCGTGCGGGTGGACGGCGTGGACGTGCGCGAGTGGGACCTCGAGCGCCTGCGCCGCGGCGTCGGGCTGGTCCTCCAGGACGTCTTCCTCTTCTCCGGCACGATCGCCGGCAACATCCGGCTCGGCGAGGAGGCGATCGACGACGCGCGCCTGCGCTGGGCGGCCGAGGAGGTGCACGCGCTGGAGTTCATCGAGCGCATCCCGGGCGGCCTGGAGTCGACGGTGCGCGAGCGCGGCGCCGGGCTGTCGGTCGGGCAGAAGCAGCTCATCGCCTTCGCCCGCGCGCTGGCCTTCGACCCGCGCATCCTGATCCTCGACGAGGCCACCTCCTCGATCGACACCGAGACGGAGCAGCGCATCCAGAAGGCGCTGGCGCGGCTCCTCGTCGGGCGCACCAGCCTGGTCATCGCCCACCGCCTCTCGACCGTGCGCCGCGCCGACCGCATCCTCGTCCTGCACAAGGGCGAGCTGCGCGAGCAGGGCACCCACCAGGAGCTGCTGGCGGCGCGGGGGATCTACTACCGGCTGTACCTGCTGCAGTACCGGGAGCAGGAGCTGGCGGGGGCGATGGTCGAGGCCGAGGAGCAGGCGGCCGGGTAAAAAAAGGGCCCCCCGCCCAGATCCTTCACTTCGCTTCGCTCCGTTCAGGATGACGTCGGAGGGTTGTGGTGACGTCGGAAGGTTGTGGCCCGGATAAGCGGCCCGACGTCATCCTGAGCGCAGCGAAGGATCTGGGCGGGGGGAAGCTCGGAGCGGGGAAGGCGCAGGTATCCTTCATTCGTGGCGGTTCAAGGCAATCTTTTCGACGAGCGGCCGTTCGGCGAGACGGTAGAGGAGCTGCTTCCGCCCGAGCCGGTCGCGGTAGCGCCGCCGGTCCCCGATCCCGGGGCACGCGGCTGCGTCGTCGTCGCCCACGGTGCGCGGGCGGCGGAGGAGCGGCTGCTCGCCGAGGTCGAGGCGCTGGCCGCGGAGGCGGCGCGCGAGCCGCGCCTCTTGGCCGACCCGGTCCGCGTCGTCGTCCCGTCCCGCAGCCTGCGCGCCCACGTGGCGGAGCGGCTGGTCGCCCGCCGCGGGCGGTCGCTGGCCGGAGTGCGCGTGCAGACGCTGCACGGCCTCGCACTGGAGGTGCTGGAGCGGGCGGGCGGGGCGCGCGACACCGCGACCGCCGGCGGCGAGGCGCTCTTCCCGGTGCTGGTCGAGCGGGCGGCGCGGCGGGAGGGGGCGCTGGCCCGCGGGCTCGATCCGCTGCTCGACGGCTACGCCGCCGTCGCCGCGACGGTGCGCGACCTCCTCGACGCCGGGCTCGAAGCGGCGCACGCCGAGGCGGCGCTCGAAGCCCTCGCCGCCGACGGCGCGGCGGCCGGCAGCCGGCAGCAGGTCGAGCGGGCGCAGGCGCTGGTGCGGGTGGCGGCGCGGACGGCCGCGGAGCTGGAGCGGCTGGGCCTGGCCCGCGCCGGCGACGTGCAGCGGCGGGCGGCGGAGATGCTCGGCCGCGATCCCGATCTGCTGCCGGCGCGGGCGGTCCTGGTGCACGGCTTCGCCGAGGTGACCGGCGTCGCCGGCGACCTCCTCGAAGCGGTGCTGCGGGCCCGCGGTGGGCGGCTGATCGTCGACCTGCCGCCCGACCCGGCGGCGCTGCGCCCGGGGGCGGCCGGCACCGCCGGCGGCGAATTGCCGCTGGAGCGGGCCTTCGCCCGCCGCCTGCTGGAGCGCATAGCGGGCGCCGCCGAGGTCGAGCGCGAGACGGCCGGCGCGCCCCCCGCTCCGCCGGTCCTCCGCCGCCGCGCCGCGCCCGGCGCCGAGACGGAGGCCCGCGCCGCCGCCGCCGCGGCGCGGGGGCTCCTCGACGCCGGGACTCCGCCGGAGCGCATCGGGATCGTGGCGCGCGACCTCGCGCCGTACCGCCTCGCCCTCCGCCGTCACCTCGGGCGCGCCGGCGTCCCCTTCTCGGGGGCCGGCGAGGCGGGGCCCGCCGGCGCCGCGGGGCGCCGCGCCCGCGCGCTCGTGGAGCTCCTGCGTCGCGGCGAGGCGGCGCCCTCCGACCGCTGGCTCGACGCCGTGGCGCGCCTCGGCGGGCGGGGCGAGGAGCGCGGCTGGCGCCTCACCGCCGCCCGCCGCGCCGATCTGCGGCTCGCCCTCTTCGCCCTCGGCGCGGCGCGGCTGCGCGACGTCGCCGACCTCGACCTCGACCGCGTCCTCGGCGAGAAGGACGCCTACGCGCTGCCGCTGCGCCAGGGGCTCTCCGCGGCCGCCGCGGAGGCCGGGGTCGGAAACGGCGACGACGCGGGCGAGCCGGAGGCGCCGGAGCCGGTCGCCGCTTGGGCCACGCGGCGGCGGGTCCCGGGCGACCTGCTGCGCGCCGCCGTGCGCGCCGCCGGCCGGCTCGACCGCCGCCTCCGCGACTGGCCGCGCCGGGCGCCCGCGGCCGAGCACCTCGACCGCTTGGCCGCGCTGCTGGCCGACGACCTCGGCTGGCGCGAGGACGAGGACGCCGAGGCGCTCGCCGCCGTCGCCGCCCTGCGTGCGGCGCTGCCGCCCGGCGTGCAGCTCGCCGCCGAGGAGCTGCGCCTCGTGCTGCGCGCGCCGCTCGACGCGGTGGGGCGAGGCTCACTCGGCGGCGCCGGGGGCGGCGTGCAGGTGCTCTCGGTCACCGAGGCGCGCGGGCGCACCTTCGACCATCTGTTCCTCCTCGGGCTCAACCGCGAGGAGTTCCCGCGGCCGGTGCGCGAGGACCCGCTGCTGCCCGACGACCTGCGCGCGGTGCTGCGGCGCGTCCTCCCCGACCTGCCGGAGAAGCGCGGCGGCTTCGACGAGGAGCGCTACCTCTTCGCGCAGCTGCTGTCGGCGAGCCCGGCGGTGACGCTCTCCTGGCAGGAGACGGACGACGACGGCCGGGCGCGGTCGCCGTCGCCGCTGGTCGAGCGCTTGCCGCGCGCCGAGGGCGAGGAGGACGTGGACAGGGTGCAGCCGCCGTTCGCGGCGCCGAGACCCGGCGCGCCTGCCCTTCCGACGCCGCGTCCGGCCGACGAGCACGCGACCCTGGTCGCCCTGCACGGCCCGCGGGCCCGGCTCGGCGGCGTGCTGGCGGCGGCGATCGCGGAGGCGCGGCGGGAGCACCTTGCGCCGGGACGCGAGCTGCCGCCGGCGCAGCTCGCCGCGGCGCGCGTCGCGGTGCTCGACGAGCTGGACCCCGACCGCCGCACCGCCGCCGGCCGTGCGCGCGCCGCCGGGCTCGGGCCTTACTTCGGCTTCGTCGGCGCGCTGCCGGCGGCGGCAGCCGGCGCCGCCCCGCCCGACCCGCGCCACCGCCCGCTCTTCGTCACCCACCTGGAGCGCCTGGCCGGCTGCCCCTGGCAGTTCTTCACCGCGCGGCTGCTGGGCGTGGAGCGGGCGCCCGACCCGCTGGCGGCGCTCCCGGCGGTGGACGCGCGCCTCCTGGGAAACACGGTGCACCGCATCCTCGCCCGGCTGGCGCGCGAGGCGGGGGCGCCGGCGGGCGGCGATCCGCGTGCGGGGGAGCCGGCGCCGGCCTTCGCCGCGCTCGCCGGCGGCATGCCGGTGCCCGTCCCCTGGCCGGCGCCCGAGGCGCTGGCGCGCCTGGTGCGCGAGGAGGCGGAGGCGGCGCTGCGCGACGACGGGGTGCCGTGGCGCGGGCTGGCGCGGGTGCTGGCCGACCGGGCGCTGCCGCTGGTCGAGCGGGCGCGGTCGCTCGACTGGGGGGAGGCGGGGCTGGCGGTCCTCGGCGTCGAGCTGGCGGGGGAGGTCTCCGTCGCCGACGCGGCGGGGCGGCCGCGGCCGATCGCCTTCCGCGCCGACCGCCTGGACCGCGGCCCGGACGGCGCCCTCCGCCTGACCGACTACAAGACCGGCCGCCCCTTCGACCCCGGCCAGAAGCGCGACACGGCGCGCAAGCGCCTACTCGCCGCGGTGCGCGAGGGGAAGCTCCTGCAGGCGATGGCCTACGAGCGGGCCGATCCCGCCGGCGGCGCCCGCGGGCGCTACCTCTACCTCAACGCCGAGGCCGGGGCGCCCGAGCTGGCGATGCCCGAGGGCGACCGCGAGCTGGCGGACCTCTTCGCCGGCACCGCGGCGTCGCTCCTCGCCCTCTGGGACGCCGGCAGCTTCTTCCCGCGGGTGGTGGAGCCGAGCGGGCGGCAGGAGCCGGTGCGCTGCAAGTTCTGCGAGGTGGCCGAGGGGTGCCTGCGCGGCGACTCGGGAGCGCGGCGGCGGCTGTTCGAATGGAGCGAGCGGGCGCATGCCGCGGCGGCGGCCGCGGTGGACGCCGGCGCGACGGACGAATCCGCGGCGCTGCTCGGGGTCTGGCGGCTGGCGGCGGCGGTGGAGGAAGGTTGAGCGGCGAGCGCTCCGCCCTGCGCGCCGCCGACCACGCCGCCCGGCGCCTGGCGCAGAGCGAGTTCGTGCGGCCGGTGGTGCTCGAAGCGGGCGCCGGCACCGGCAAGACCACCGCTCTCGTCGCCCGCCTCCTCGCCTGGTGCCTGGGGCCGGGGTGGGAGCGGGCGGCGGCGCGCCGGGCGGAGCGCGCCGGCGCGGAGACGGACCCGACCGGCGAGCGCACGGCGGCGGCGCTCCTCGCCGGCGTCGTGGCGATCACCTTCACCGAGGCGGCGGCGGCCGAGATGGCGGAGCGGGCGGGGCACTGGCTGACGGAGCTGGCCGCGGGCGGCGAGCCGCCGGAGTGGCTCGCCGCCGACCTGCTGCCGCCGGCCGGCGAGCGCACCCGCCGCGCCCGGGCGCTGGCCGCGACGCTCGATCGGCTGACGGTGCGCACCATCCACGCCTTCTGCCGCGGCCTGCTCGCCGACCACCCGCTGGAGGCGGGGCTGCACCCGGCGTTCACGGTGGACGCCGACGGCCTGGCGCTGGAGGAGGTGGTGCGCGAGACGGTCGAGCCGGCGCTGCGCCGCGCCTACGAGGACGAGGCGGACTCGGACCTCCTGCGCCTGGCGGCGCGCGGCATCCCGCCGCAGCAGGTGGCCGACGCGCTGACGCTGCTCCACGTCCACGCCGTCTCGGCGGAGGAGCTGGCCGGGGCTGCCGACCCCGGCGAAGAGGCCGCCGCGCTGGTGGCGCGCTTCGCCGCCGCGGTCGGGCCGCTGGCGCCGCTCGTCGCCGCGGCCTTCGGCGGCGACTCGCGCCCCAACACCAAGGCGCTGCGCGCCGGCCTGGCGCGGCTGGCGCAGGAGCTCGAGCGCCTGGCGGCCCGCGGGCGGCTGGAGCCGACGGTGGCGGAGGCGGCGTTCTTCGGCGAGGACGAGCGGGAGTCGGCCGGCGTGCGCCTCCTGCAGCGGCGGCTCGCGGCGCTCCTGCCCGACAACCTCCTCTCCCACCTGCGCAAGCTGGCGCGCGAGGCCGAGGGGGGCAAGCCCGCGCTCCCCGACGCCGAGCGCGAGGCCCTCCGCCGCCACACCGACGAGCTGTGCCGCCTGGCGCGGCACCTGGCGACGCTCGACCCCGAGCTGCTGGCGGCGGCGCGCGGCGCGCTGGCGCCGCTCCTCGCCGAGGTCGAGCGCGGCATGCGGGCGCGCGGCGCGGTGACCTACGACGGGCTGCTCGAGGGCGCCGTCGCGCTGCTGGCCGGGCACCCCGGGGTACGGACGCGCCTGCGCCGCGGCATCGACCAGCTCCTGGTGGACGAGTTCCAGGACACCGACCGCGTGCAGTGCGAGCTGCTGCGCTGGCTGGCGCTCGACGGGCCTGCCGAGGAACGCCCGGGGCTCTTCCTGGTCGGCGACCCGAAGCAGTCGATCTACGGCTGGCGCAGCGCCGACCTCGCGGCCTACGACGCGTTCGTCGGCGCGGTGCGCGCGGCCGGCGGCGAGGTGCGGCCGCTGGCCGAGAACTTCCGCTCGGTGCCGGCGGTGCTCGAGGAGGTCACGCGCATCGTCGAGCCGGTGCTGCGCGAGCGCGCCGGCATCCAGCCGCGCTTCGAGCCGCTCCTCGCCTGCGAGCGGCTGGCCGGCAGCGCCGGCTACGCTGATCCCGAGCGCCGGGCGGTCGAGCACTGGGTGAGCTGGCCGCCCGGCTGGGAGCCGGGGGCGCGCGCGCCGTCGCTGACCGAAGCGACCGAGCTGGAGGCGGCGGCCCTGGCGCGCGACCTCCTGGCGCTGCGCGCCGCCGGCGTGCGGCTCGGCGAGACGGCGATCCTGGTGCGCAGCGGCGGCGACCTCGACATCTACCTCGAAGCGCTGCGGCGGGCCGGGGTGCCCTTCCTGGTCGGCCGCGACAAGCAGTACTACCGGCGCCGCGAGGTGATCGAGGCGGCGGCGCTGGTGCGGGCGGTGCTCGACCCCGGCGACCACCTGGCGCTGCTCACCGTGCTGCGCTCGGCGCTGATCGGCGTGCCCGACGCGGCGCTGGTGCCGCTCTGGCGGCGGCAGCTGCCGCGGCGCGCGACGGAGCTGGGCGCCGGGCACGCCGACGAGACCGCGGACCGCGAGGCGCTGGCGGCGCTGGCCGAGCTGGTCGAGGGGGCGGCGAAGGAAGTACCGGCGGCGCCGGGGCTCGAGCGCATCGCCGGCTGGGAGAAGGGGCTGATCGCCGGGCTGGAGGCCCTGGCGGCGCTGCGGCGCTCCTTCGCCCGCGACCCGGTGGACGTCTTCGTCGACAAGCTCCGGGCGCTGACGCTGCTCGAGCCGGTCGAGGCGGCGCGCACCCTCGGCGCCTACCGCCTGGCCAACCTGGAGCGCTTCTTCCGCGAGCTGGCGGCCGCGCTGGAGGCCGGTGGCGGCGACGCCACGGCCGTCCTGCGCTCGCTCCGCCGCAGCGTCGCCGCGGCGCGCGAGGCCGAGGAGGCGCGCCCACAGGCCGGCCTCGACGACGCGGTGCAGGTGCTCACGATCCACGGCGCCAAGGGGCTCGACTTCCGCCACGTCTACGTGGCGCAGCTCCACAAGCAGAAGCGCCCCGACGAGCGCGAGCCCTTCGCCTTCGGGCGGGTGGACGGGTGGCTGGAGCTGTCGCTCTTCGGCGCCGCGACCTCGGGCTTCGACCGCGTCGAGGCGCAGCGCGAGGAGGTCGAGGCGGCGGAGCGCGTGCGCCTCCTCTACGTGGCGACGACGCGCGCCAAGGAGCGGCTGGTGCTGCTGGGCTGCTGGCCGGCGGAGGCGCCGGCGCCGCGGCCGCCGGAGCGGGCGCGCAGCCTCCTCGACCTGCTGGTGTGGCGGGCGGGGCGGCCGGAGGAGGGGCTGGACGGGCTGTGGGCGAAGCTGCGCGGGACCGGCGAGGGGGGCGAGGCGGCGCGCGCGGACGCCTTCGGGGCGCTCTGGCGGTTCCCGGCGCTCGCCGGCGCCGGCGAGGAGACGGAGGCGGAGCGCGAGGCACCGGCCTGGCTGGCGACGCCGGCCGAGGCGGCGCGGCAGGCGGAGGCGCTGCACGCGCGGCGTGAGGCGGCGCGGGCACGCATGGCGAGGCCGTTCGGCGCGGCGGCGAGCGCCGAGGCACACGAGCGGCTGCGGGAGGAGCGGGAGGCGGCGGCGGAGGAAGCGGCGAGAGCGGGCAGGGCAGGCGCGGCCGGGAGGGACGCCGCGATGGCCGCCGGGAGCGCCGTGCACCAAGCGCTCGAAGAGTGGGATCTGGAGGCCGAGCCCGCGGCGGAGCTGGCGCGGCAGCTCGCGCGGCTGCCGGGGCTGGTGGAGTCGCTGAACGCCGAGCAGCGCGAGGCCGCCGCGGCCCGCGCGCGCGCCATCCTCACGCGAGTCTTCTCTTCCGGCCTCCTCGCCCGCCTCCGCGCCGCCCGCGGCTCGATCCTGGCCCGCGAGCTGCCGGTCCTCCTCCCCCCGGCCGGCGGCGACGGCGGGGCCGTCGGCTATGTCTCCGGCACGATCGACCTCCTGTATCGTGCCGCCGACGGCGGGCTGGTCGTCGCCGACTACAAGACCGACCAGGTGGAGGGGGACGAGCTGACCAGCCGCGCCGCCGTCTACGCCACCCAGGGGACCGCTTACACCCGGGCGGTCCAGGAGGCGCTCGGCCTCCCTGAGATTCCCCGTTTCGAACTCTGGTTCCTGGCGGCCGGGCAGGTCTGGGAATCCTCCCGCCCAGATCCTTCGCTTCGCTCAGGATGACGATGATGGGTCACTCCGCGCACAACCCAAAGACGTCATCCTGAGCGCAGCGAAGGATCTGGGGGCGGGTTCTTTTCCGGCATACACCGTGCACGCCTCCCCAAACCGCATGCCTGCCCAGCCCCCTGCTTTAGCTCTCGCGAGACGCCTGCCCGTAGGGGCGGAGCCCCTCGCCGGGGGCGGCGTCTCCTTCCGCGTCTGGGCGCCCAAGCGGCGGCGGGTGGAGGTGGTGTTTTTCTCCCGCGACCTCCCGCCGGTGCCCCTGGAGGCCGAGCCGGAGGGGTGGTTCTCCGGCGCCGCCGAGACGGCGCGCGCGGGCGACCTCTACCGCTTCCGGCTCGACGGCGGCGAGGCCTTCCCCGATCCCGCGTCGCGCTTCCAGCCGGAGGGTCCGCACGGGCCGTCGCGGGTCGAGGACCCGGCCGGCTTCCCGTGGACCGACGCCGCCTGGCCCGGCCTCGCCCCCGAAGGCCAGGTGCTCTACGAGATGCACCCCGGCACCTTCACGCCGGAGGGGACCTGGGAGGCCGCGGCGCGCGAGCTGCCGGCGCTGGTGGAGCTGGGGATCACCGCCGTCGAGCTGATGCCGATCGCCGAGTTCCCGGGCCGCTTCGGCTGGGGGTACGACGGCGTCAACCTCTTCGCACCGTACCGCGGCTACGGGCAGCCGGACGACCTCCGCCGCTTCGTCGACCGCGCACACGCCCTCGGGCTCGGTGTCGTCCTCGACGTCGTCTACAACCACCTCGGGCCGGACGGCAACTACCTGGCGCAGTTCTCGGACACCTTCTTCAGTCGGGGACGCCCGACCGATTGGGGGGCGGCGATCAACTTCGACCGCGAGGGCTCGGGCGCGGTGCGCGACTTCTTCCTCGCCAACGCCGAGTACTGGATCGAGGAGCACCACTTCGACGGCCTCCGCCTCGACGCAACGCAGGACATCTACGACGAGTCGCCCGAGCACGTGATCGCCGCCATCGCGCGCCGGGTGCGGGAGGCCGGCGGCCGCCGCCGCACGCTGCTGGTGGCCGAGAACGAGCCGCAGGACGGGCGGCTGGTGCGGCCGGCGGACCCGGAGTTGCCGCCGGAGCAGCGCGGCCACGGCCTCGACATGATGTGGAACGACGACTTCCACCACGCCGCGCTGGTCGCCGCGACCGGCCGCAACGACGCCTACTACACCGACTACTCGGGCACGCCGCAGGAGCTGGTGTCGCTGCTCAAGCGCGGCTTCCTCTACCAGGGGCAGCGCTACGTCTGGCAGCAGAAGCGGCGCGGCGGGCCGGCCTTCGACCTGCCGTTCCCGGCCTTCGTCCACTTCCTCGAGAACCACGACCAGCTCGCCAACTCGGCGCGCGGCCTGCGCCTCCACCAGCGCACCTCGCCCGGCCGGATGCGCGCGCTGACCGCGCTCCTGCTGCTCGGGCCGGAGACGCCGCTGCTTTTCCAGGGGCAGGAGTTCTGGACCTCGAGCCCGTTCCACTACTTCGCCGACCACGAGCCCGAGCTGGCGGCGAAGGTGCGGCGCGGGCGGCTGGAGTTCCTCGAGCAGTTCGAGAGCCTGAGCGACCCGGAGATCCGGGCCGCGATCCCCGACCCCGAGACCGCGGCAACGTTCGAAGTCTCGAGGCTCGACCCCGGCGAGCGGCGGCGGCACGTGCACGCCGTGGCCCTCCACCGCGACCTCCTCCGCCTGCGGCGCGAGGACCCGGTCTTCCGCCTGCAGGGCGCGGAGGGGATCGACGGCGCCGTCCTCGGCCCCGAGGCCTTCGTCCTGCGCTTCTTCGGCCGCGGCGCGGACGGCGATCGCCTTCTCGTCGTCAACCTCGGCCGCGACCTCGAGCTGACGCCGGCCCCCGAGCCGCTCCTGGCGCCGCCGGCGGGGGAGCGCTGGCGCATTCTCTGGTCGAGCGAGGCGGCCCGCTACGCCGGCGGCGGCGCGACCGAGCCGGAGGGAGCGGAGGGGTGGTTCCTGACCGGGCACGCGGCCCTGGTGCTGGCGCCCGGGCCGCGCGCCGACGAGCCGCCGCCGCGCCGGCGTGTGCAGTTCCCGAAGCACGACCCGCAGCGCGAGGAGGTGCCGCATGACGACGACTGAGCCGCCGCCGGCGGCGGCCGCGGGCGAGGAGACGATCGCGCCGGGCGACGCGGTGCTCCCGATCCCGCTGCCGGTGCGCGAGGTGCCGGTGCCCGGCGCCGATCCCGAGCGCCTGGTCGCCCTGGAGTGGCTGGTCGCCAACGGCCTCGGCGGCTACGCGGCGGGGACGGTGGCGGGGATCCCCACCCGCCGCTACCACGGGCTGCTGATCGCGGCGCTGCGCGTCGGGCGCGTCGTCACCCTGGCGCAGCTCGGCGAGAAGGTCCGCCTCCCCTCCGGTGCCGACCTCTGCCTGAGCGGCGAGGAGCGGCAGGGCTCGCCGCCCGACCTGCGCGCCGTCCACCAGCTCGTGGAGTTCCGGATCGAGGGTGGGCTGCCGGTCTGGGTCTTCGCCGGCGAGGGCGTGCGCCTCGAGAAGCGGCTCGTCCTGCCGCACGGGCAGAACACCGTCCACGTCCTCTACCGCCTGCTCGACGGCGAGGGCCGCTTCCGCCTGATCCTCGAGCCGCGGGTCCACTTCCGGCCGCAGGACGAACCGGTGAGCCGGCCGCTGCCGGCGCCGTTCGAGGTGGAGGCGAGCGGCGCGCGCTGCGAGGTGCGCCCGGCCGCCGACCCGGCGCTCGTCGACCGGCGCGGCCGCCCCGCGCTGCGCCTGGCCGTCCTCGGCGGCGCGGCGGTCTTCACCGACGGGCCGCGCGAGATCGCCGGGCTCCACTACCGGGTCGAGGCGGCGCGCGGCTACGACGCGGTCGGCGACGCCTGGAGCCCGGGCAGCTTCGCGGTCGACCTGGCGGTCGGGGAGGAGGCGGCGCTGGTGGCCTCGACCGCCTCGTGGGAGGAGGCGCTGTCGCTGCCGCCGCGCGAGGCGCTCGAGCTCGACCAGGAGCGGCGGGTGCGCCTGCTCGCCGCCGCCCACCCGCTCGCCCGCAGCGGCCCGCCCGCCGAGCTGGTGCTCGCCGCCGACCAGTTTCTGATCGCGCCTCAGCGCCAGGGCGACGCCGTGCGCGCCCACGCCGCCGGCGAGGAGCCGCGCACGGTCATCGCCGGCTACCACTGGTTCACCGACTGGGGGCGCGACACGATGATCAGCCTCGAAGGGCTGACCGCCTCCACCGGCCGGCTGGAGGAGGCGCGCTACGTCCTGCGCACCTTCGCCGCGCACGTGCGCGACGGGTTGATCCCCAACTTCTTCCCCGACGGCGAGCGCGAGGGCCTCTACCACACCGCCGACGCCACCCTCTGGTATTTCCACGCCCTCGACCGCTACGTCGCGGCGAGCGACGACCACGCCACCCTCGAGGTGCTGCTGCCGGCGCTGCTCCAGATCGTCGAGCGCCACTTGAACGGCACCCGCTTCGGCATCTGCGTCGATCCGGCGGACGGCCTCCTGCGGCAGGGGGCGGAGGGCTACCAGCTCACCTGGATGGACGCCAAGGTCGGCGACTGGGTGGTGACGCCGCGGCGGGGGAAGGCGGTCGAGATCAACGCCCTCTGGTACAACGCGCTGCGCCTGCTCGAAGGCTGGATGCGCGAGGGGCGCGGCATCGCGGCGGCGCGCCGCCTCTCCCGCCACGCCGAGCGCGCCTACCACAGCTTCAACGCCCGCTTCTGGTACGAGGCGGGCGGCTACCTCTACGACGTCGTCGACGGCGAGAAGGGCGACGACCCGGCCTGCCGTCCCAACCAGGTCTTCGCCATCTCGCTGCCGCACCCGATCCTGGCGCGCGAGCGCTGGTCGCCGGTGATGGAGACGGTGCGCCAGAAGCTGCTGACGCCGGTCGGGCTGCGCTCGCTCGCCCCCGACCACGCCGACTACCAGCGCTACTACGACGGCGACCTGCGCTCCCGCGACGCCGCCTACCACCAGGGGACGGTGTGGGCCTGGCTGATCGGCCCCTTCGTCGACGCCTGGCTCAAGCTCCACCCCTCCGACCGGGAGGGCGCGCAGGCTCTCCTCGCCGGCTTCCTGCCCCACCTCGGGGACGTCTGCCTGGGGTCGATCTCCGAAGTCTTCGACGCCGAGGAGCCCTACCGCGCCCGTGGCTGCGTCGCCCAGGCCTGGAGCGTGGCCGAGGTGCTGCGCGGCTGGTTGAAGACCTCGGGCTAGAGGACTAGATTGTCGCTCTCGCAGCACTAGAGAGATGAAAGGAGAGCGACCGTGAGCGACATAGCCGATCGTGGGTACGTCCACCCGGAGGCGCTGGTCTCGACCGACTGGGTGGCTGAGCACCTCGACGACCCGGAGGTGCGGATCGTCGAATCGAACGAGGACCCGCTGCTCTACTCGAGCGGGCACATCCCGGGGGCGGTGGAGGTGGACTGGACGCGCGACCTCAACGACCCGGTGCGGCGCGACTACCTCGGCCGCGAAGGCTTCGAGGCGTTGATGCGGCGGATCGGCGCCACCCGCGACACCACCGTCATCTTCTACGGCGACCGCAACAACTGGTGGGCCACCTACGCCTTCTGGGTTTTCCAGCTCTTCGGCCACGACAAGGCCAAGATCATGGACGGCGGGCGGATCAAGTGGGACAAGGAGAAGCGGCCGCTCACCCGCGACGTCAAGAGCTACCCCGCGACCGACTACAGCGCCCCGGAGCGCGACGACGAGAAGGTCCGCGCCTTCCGCGAGCAGGTGCTGGGGCAGGTGGCGGGGAAGAAGGGGCCGCTCGTCGACGTGCGCAGCCCGCAGGAGTACAGCGGCGAGCGGCTGCACATGCCGGAGTACCCCAACGAGGGGGCGCTGCGCGGCGGCCACATCCCGGGGGCGGCCAACATCCCCTGGGCGCGCGCCGTCAACCCCGACGACGGCAGCTTCAAGACCGCCGACGAGCTGCGCGCGATCTACGAAGGCGAGGCCAAGCTGAAGAAAGACGACGACGTCATCGTCTACTGCCGCATCGGCGAGCGCAGCAGCCTCACCTGGTTCGTGCTCACCCGCCTCCTCGGCTACCCCAGGGTCCGCAACTACGACGGCAGCTGGACGGAGTGGGGCAACCTGGTCGGGGTGCCGATCGAGAAATGAGCGGGGCGAGCTGAGGAGATGGCGACCGCGGCGCTGCCCGAGAAGCTGGGCGAGATCGTCGACACGCTGGCGTTGGTGCCCGACCGCGCCGACCGCATCCAGCTCCTGATCGACATCGCCGAGCGCTTCCGCGAGGTGCCGCCGCGGATCGCCGCCCGCCCCTTCGCCGAGGAGAACAAGGTGCCGGCCTGCGAGTCGCAGGCCTACGTCTGGGCCGAGCGGCGGCCGGACGGCCGGCTCGACTTCCACTTCGCGGTCGAGAACCCGCAGGGGATCTCGGCCAAGGCGCTGGCGGTGATCCTCGACGAGGGGCTCTCGGGCGCGCCGCTCGCCGAGGTCGCCGCGGTGCCGCAGGACGTCGTCTACCGCCTCTTCGGCGACGAGCTGTCGATGGGCAAGTCGATGGGCCTGATGGCGATGGTCTCGATGGTCCGCAACGCGGCGCGGCAGGCGCAGGGCTTTGCTTTGCAAAGTACTTGACGTCGGCCCGTTCTCCTCCTACACTCTCCTGTCGTGAGCTCCACCCCGACGCCGCCCCTCCGCTTCCAGCCGCCGCGCGAGCTGCACGCGCGGGCGATGGACAACCTGCGCTACATCCGCGAGACGATGGAGGGGGCGGCCTGCTTCACCGCCGTCTCCGGGGCGGGGGAGATGGCGGTCGGCGCGACGGCGATCGGCGCCGCCTGGCTCGCCGCGCGGCAGACGACGCCGGAGACCTGGCTCGCCACCTGGCTCGGCGAGGCGGCGCTGGCCTTCATCCTCACCGTCGGGGCGTCGCTCTGGAAGGCGCAGCGGCTGGAGGGGAGCTTCTTCTCGGTCCCCGGCCGGCGCTTCCTGCTGAGCCTCTTCCCGCCGCTCCTCGCCGGCGCGCTCCTGACCGCCGCGCTCTTCGACGCCGGCCGGGTCGGGTTCCTGCCCGGCGTCTGGCTCCTCCTCTACGGCGCCGGCATCGCCACCGGCGGTGCCTTCTCGGTGCGCATCGTGCCGGTCATGGGGCTGGCGTTCATGGCCCTGGGCGCCCTCGCCCTCTTCGCGCCTCACTCCTGGGGGGACGCGCTCCTCGCCGCCGGCTTCGGCGGCCTCCACCTCCTCTTCGGCGCGATCATCGCGCGGCGGCACGGTGGCTAGGCGCAAGCCGCTCGCCGCCGCCGACCACGCGCACCGGCCCGGGCCGTCGGAAGGGAAGGGTCCGGAGGGCCCGCGCCACGGCGGCGAGCGCGAGGCGATGGGCCTCGACCGGCTGATCCACGAGCGCATCCGGTTGGGCATCGTCAGCGCCTTGGCCGTCAACGACCGGCTGAGCTTCAACGACTTGAAGCGCCTGCTCAAGACGACCGACGGGAACTTGAGCGTCCACGCCCGCAAGCTGGAGGAGGCGGGCTACGTCGTCTGCGACAAGCGCTTCGAGGGGCGGGTGCCGAAGACCGAGTACCGGCTGGCGGCGTCGGGCCGGAAGGCGCTCGAGCGCTACCTCGATCACATGGAAGCGATCATCCACGCCACGCGGCTGAGCTAGGGGGTGGGAGGACGATGAGCGCGCTCCACGTCGCCATCATCATGGACGGCAACGGCCGCTGGGCCACGGCGCGCGGCAAGACCCGCGCCGAGGGGCACCGCGCCGGCGCCGATGCGGTGCGGCGGACCGTCGAGTCGGCCGCCGACCTCGGCATCGGCACCCTCACCCTCTTCGCCTTCTCCTCCGACAACTGGCAGCGCCCGGCGGGCGAGGTCACGCACCTCATGCGCCTCTTCCGCCACTACCTCTCCGAGGAGGCGGGGCGCTGCGCCGAGGAGGGGGTGCGGATCACGGTCATCGGCCGCCGCGATCGGCTGGACGCGCGCCTGCGGCGCGCCATCGAGCGCGCCGAGGCGCAGACCGCCGGCGGCACGCGCTTCCTGCTGCGCATCGCCGTGGATTACTCGGCGCGCGACGCCATCCTCCACGCCGCCCGCCGCCTCCCCGGCTCGGGCGACGTCTCGCGCGAGGCCTTCTCGCGCCTCCTCGCCCAGGCGCACGGCGGCGAGCCGGTGCCGGACGTGGATGTCCTCATCCGCACCGGCGGCGAGAAGCGGCTCTCGGACTTCCTGCTCTGGGAGTGCGCCTACGCCGAGCTGGTCTTCACCGACCGGATGTGGCCGGACTTCGACGGCGCCGATCTCGCGGCGGGGGTCGAGGAGTTCCGCCGTCGCGAGCGCCGCTTCGGGCGGGTGGGAGCGGCGGCGGCGCCCGCCATTGCCGGCGCGACAGCCGGCGGGCGGGGCAATGTCCTGCCGTTCTGGATGCCGTAGCGCCCGGGCCACGTCCCGGGCGTTTGTCCGCTACGCCCGCACCATCAACCTCGCCACCGCGCCGTTGAAGCGCGCCGGGTCGGGCAGCTCCGAGCCTTCGGCGATCAGGCCGTAGCCCAGCAGCAGGTCGGCGTAGTCGTCGAGCAACGGGTCGGTGGCGTCCCGCGCGAACCGCTCCTCGAGGCGCGCCAGCACCTCGTGCTGCGGGTTGAGCTCGAGGATCCGCCGCTGCTTCGGGCCGCCCCCCTTCCCCTTCTGCAGTAGCCGCTCGAGCTGCGGGCTGTAGTCGTGCTCGGCGCCGACCAGGCAGACCGGCGAGCTGGTCAGCCGGTTGGTGAGCCGCACCTGCTTGACGTGCTCGTCGAGCCGCTGCTGGAGGGCGTCGAGGAGCGGCTTGAGCGCCTCCTCCCGCTCCTTGAGCGACGCCTCGGCCTCCTTGCGTTCCTCCTCGCTGCCCAGCGCCACCGTCCCCTTGCCGATCGACTTGAGCTTCTTGCCCTGGAGCTCGGGCAGCGTCTGCACCAGCAGCTCGTCCACCGGGTCGATCAGGTAGAGCACCTCGATCCCCTTGGCGCGGAAGGCCTCGAGGTGCGGCGAGGTCCCGACCTGCGCCAGCGACTCGCCAGTCAGGTAGAAGACCTCCTTCTGCTCCGGCTGCATGCGCCCGACGTAGTCGGCGAGTGAGGTCAGCTTCTCGGCGTCGTGCGAGGAGTGGAAGAGGAGCAGCTCCAGGAGCCGCTCCTTGTTCTCGTGGTCGCTGCTCGCGCCCTCCTTGATGGCGCGCCCGAACTCGCCCCAGAAGGCGAGGTACTCCTCGGGCTGGTCGCGCCGCGTCTCGTCGAGGGCCTCGAGGACCTTCTTCGTCAGCCACTTCCGCATCTGGGCGATGTGGCGGTCCTGCTGCAGCATCTCGCGCGAGACGTTGAGCGGCAGGTCGGGCGAGTCGACGATGCCGTGCACGAAGCGCAGGTAGTGGGGCAGCAGGTCCTCGCAGCGCTCCATGATCTGCACCCGCCGCACGTAGAGCTGGAGGCCGGCCTTGGCGCCGACGTAGTAGAGGTCGTGGGGCGCCTGCTTGGGGATGAAGAGGAGCGCCTGGTACTCGACCCGCCCCTCGGCCCGCAGCGAGAGGTGCTTGAGCGGCTCGTTCCAGTCGTGGCTGATGTGGCGGTAGAACTCGCGGTACTCCTCGGGCTCGACCTCGGCCTGCGGCCGCGTCCAGATCGGCTTCATCGAGTTGAGGACCTTCTCCTCGATCTCGCGCGGCCGCGGCTTGCCCTCCCGCTCCGCCGCCAGGTCCTCGATCTCGGGGTCCTTCTCGGCGCGCAGCACGATCGGGTAGGCGACGAAGTCCGAGTAGCGCCGGACGATGCGCGACAGCACCCAGCGGTCGGCGTAGTCCTCGAGGCCGTTCTCGGGGTCGGCGGGCTTCAGGTGCAGGGTGATCGTCGTGCCGCGCCCCGGCTTTTCGGCGTCCGCGACGGTGTAGGTGCCGTCGCCGGTCGATTCCCAGCGCGTCGCCGTGTCCTCGCCGGCGCGCCGCGTCTCCAGCACCACCCGCTCGGCGGCCATGAACGAGGAGTAAAAGCCCACCCCGAACTGCCCGATCAGCTCGGCGACCAGCTCCTTCGGCTCGCCCTCCCGCAGCCGGTCCACCAGCTCGCGCGTCCCCGACTTGGCGATCGTGCCGATGTTGGCGATCACCTCCTCGCGGCTCATGCCGATGCCGTTGTCGCGGACGGTGAGGGTGCGGGCGGCGGGGTCGGCCTCGAGGCGGATTTCCAGCGTCTCGTCGCCGGCCAGGAGCTCCGGGCGGGTGAGCGCCTCGAAGCGCAGGCGGTCGAGGGCGTCGGAGGCGTTCGAGATCAGCTCGCGCAGGAAGATCTCCTTGTGCGAGTACAGCGAGTGGATCATCAGGTCCAGCAGCTGCCGGGTCTCGGCCTGGAACGGCAGCGTTTCGACGTGGGCGGCCATGGGGATCTCCTCCGGCAGGACGGGTGCGCGGCGGGCGCGCAAGCGGGACGGGCATTGTACAGGCGGCCTGCCGGATAGGATCGGCCGCGCCATGGACCTCTCCCCCGCCGACGAAGCGATCCGCCGCGGCTGCCCGGCGCTCTGGGAGTGCCTCTCGCCGCTCGGCCGCCGCCTGCGCCAGCCCGCCAACTTCCTGCCGCAGCAGAGCGCCGAGGCGCGCGGCAAGCCGTTCAACGCCACGATCGGGCAGATCACCGACGGCCACGGCCGCGCCGTGCCGCTGCCGGCGATGGCGGCGGCGATTACGGACCTGAGCGACGCCGAGCGGAGCCGCGCCTTCCTCTACTCGCCAGTCGAGGGCTTCCTCGAGCTGCGCCGGCGGTGGCGGGAGCGGCAGCGGCGCGGCGTGGCGGAGGAACTCCTCTCCACGCTGCCGCTGGTGACCGCCGGGCGTGTGCAGGCCCTGGCGATCGCGGCGGAGCTGTTCGCGGGCGAGGGGACGTGCGTGGCGCTGCCGGCGGACGCGCCCGAGGACTACGCAGCGACGTTCACGCTGCGCACCGGCGCCCGGCGGGTGGGGCTGGAAGAGCTGGGTGGGGAAGCGGACGGCAAGCCGGCGCTCGTGGTTCTGGGTGGCGAAGACGGTGCGCCTCTTGCCCGGCTAGCCGCGATCGCCGCCCGCCGCCCGCTGGCCGTCATCGTCGCCGACGGCGAGCCCTCGCCGTCGGCGTTCTGGCGCCTCGCCGCTCTCCACCCGAATCTTTTCCCGGTCAAGGTCGACGCCGCCGGCGAAGGCGTCGGCTTCCTCACCTTCCCCTTCCCGCCCGAAAGCGACCTCGCCGCGGCGATCGAAAGCAAGGCCAAGACCCTCCTCCGCGCCCTCATCGGCTCCCCGCCCGCCTTCGCGCAGGCGCTCCTGCTGCACGAGCTGGAAGCCGCCGCCGCCGCTACCTGAGCCAGTCCTCCAGCCGTACCCGCTCGTCCGTCGCCGCGTCGCGGTACTTGACGATCACCGGCGTCGCCAGCGACAGCCCCCACTCCTTGCCGGCGCCGCGGGTGACGGCGCGGGCGCCGGGGACGACGACCGCTTCCTCCGGGATCACCAGCGGGTCGCTCTCGCTCGCGCGGTGGATCGTCTCGCGCACCAGGTCGTAGACCGGGGTCGAGCGGGTGAGCACCACCCCGGCCGCCAGGACCGCGCGGCGCTTGACCACCGTCCCCTCGTAGACGCCGCAGTTGCCGCCCACCAGGACGTCGTCCTCGACGATCACCGGCAGCGCGCCGACCGGCTCGATCACGCCGCCGAGCTGCGCGGCGGCCGAGAGGTGCACGCGCTTGCCGACCTGCGCGCAGCTTCCGACCAGGGCGTGCGAGTCGATCAGCGTGCCGTCGTCCACCCAGGCGCCGACGTTGACGTACATCGGCGGCATGCAGGTCACGCCGCGCCCGAGGTAGCAGCCGTCGCGGATCGCCGAGCCGCCGGGCACCAGCCGCACGCCGTCGCCGGGCGCCAGCTCGCGCGGCGGGTAGGTGTCCTTGTCGAAGAAGGGGAGGTGCGGCCCGCCGGGGGGGCCGACCGTCATGTCGACGATCGACCCCATGCGGAAGCCGAGCAGGATGCCGCGCTTGACCCAGGGGTTGGCGCGCCAGCCGGTGGGGGAGGCGGGGTCGGGCTCGGCGGCGCGCGCTTCGCCGCGGTTGAGCGCCTCCTTGAAGCGGGCGAAGAGGGCGCGGTCCTCGGCGGTGTAGGTCGGGGGCTCGGCGAAGAGGCGGTCGATGGCGTCCGCCAGCTCGGCGAGCGTTTCCGCGCTCACGTCGCGGCGGCCGCGGCGGCGGGCTCGGGCACGGCGATCCCGGCGCCCACCGTACCGGTACCGGCCTCGTCGCCCTCGCCCGGCAGCAGCCCGAGCCCGACCAGCGCCGCGCGGACCTTCTCGAGGCTCGCCGGCTTGGGCGGCACGAGCGGCAGGCGGAAGACCGGCTCGAGGAGGCCCATGAGCCCGAGCGCGGCTTTGACCGGCCCGGGGTTCGCCTCGACGAAGTTGACCTCCATCAGCTCGAAGAGGCGGCGGTGGACCTCGCGCGCCGCGGCGAAGTCGCCGTCGAGGGCGAGGCTGCAGAGCCGCGCCATGGCGTAGGGCGCCTCGTTCGAGGCGACCGAGATGAGGCCGACGCCGCCGAGCGCGATGAGCGGCAGGGTCACCGAGTCGTCGCCGGAGAGCACCGCGAAGTCCTCGGGCAGCGTCTGGCAGATCGCCGCCATCTGCGAGATGTTGCCCGACGCCTCCTTGACCGCCACCACGCGGTCGATCTCCGCCAGCCGCCGCAGCGTCGCGGGATCGACGTTGAGGCCTGTGCGCCCGGGGACGTTGTAGACCACGATCGGCAGCGGCGTGGCGGCGGCGATGGCCGCGTAGTGCTGGAAGAGGCCTTCGGGGGTCGGCTTGTTGTAGTACGGCGTCACCACCAGCAGGCCGTCGGCGCCGAGCGCCGCCAGCTCCTTCGCCAGCCCGACCACCTCGCGCGTGTCGTTGCCGCCCGAGCCGGCGAGCACCGGCACCTTGCCGCTCGCCTCCTCCAGCGTGATCTCGACCACCCGCAGGTGCTCGCCGCGGCTGAGCGTCGGGTTCTCGCCGGTCGTGCCGCAGGGGACGAGGAAGTGGATGCCCCCCTCGATCTGCCGCCGCACCAGCCGGCGGAGGGTGTCCTCGTCGAGCGAGAGATCGCGGCGGAAGGGGGTGACCAACGCCGTGCCGCAGCCCTTGAACTTCATGGGGATCCTCCTCCGATCACGTCATCCTGAGCGCAGCGAAGGATCTGGGCGGGGGAACGGTTCACACCTCGCGCCAAATCTCTCGGAACTCGAAGACGCCCTTCTTCCCAACCACCCAGCGGGCGGCGCGCAGGGCGCCGTGGGCGAAGCCCGCGCGGCTGCGGGCGGTGTGCTGGAGGGTGATGGTATCAGCCTCGGAATCGAAGCCCAGGAGGTGCGTGCCGGGCACCGCGCCGGCGCGGTTCGAGGCCGCGTCCACCGGCCGCTCGTAACCGGCGCGCTCGAGCACCCGCAGCAGCTCCTTGAGAGTGCCGGACGGCGCGTCGCGCTTGGCCGCGTGGTGGATCTCGTAGGCCCAGGCGCCGTAGGCCGCCTCGTCGGCGAGGAGCTTCCCCGCCGCCTCGACGATGCCGTAGAAGACCTGCACGCCGACCGAGAAGTTGGCGCCGTGGACGAGCCCCACGCCGTGCCGCTCGACCGCCGCCCGCACCCGCGGCAGCACCTCCCCCCAGCCAGTCGTGCCGATGGCCAAGTCGAGGCCGAGCGCCGCCAGCCGCTCGGCGTTCTCCGCCACCGCCGAGGCGACCGAGAAGTCGATCGCCACCTCGGCGCCGGCGAGGCGCTCGGCAGCGATCGCCGCGGCGCCGCCGTCGGAGCCGGCGACGCGGGCCACGACCTCGCAGCCGTGCTGCGGCGCGAGCTGCTCGACGAGCTTGCCCATCTTGCCGTAGCCGATCAGAGCGAGACGCGTGGCGCTCACGGCACCGCCTCCCCGGAGGAGCTGGCGAAGACTTTCTGGTGGAGAGCGGCGACGAGGTCCGCCATGCCCTCCTCGTCCGCGAGGACCCGCACGGCGGCGCAGGCGGCACCATCGGCGACCAGACGCGCCTCGCGAGCGCCCGCCGCCGCGGCGGCCTCCAGGATCTCGCCGGCGAGCGGGCCGTGATCGGCGAGGTCCTCCGAAACCAGCGACACCACCGGCCGGCCCGGCTGCACCTCGACGCGCGCGACTTGCAGGAGCTGGTCGAGGACCTCGGGGAGCCGGTCCGCGCGATCGAGCGCCAGGAGCGCCGCCCCTCCTTCCTCCCCCAGCCAGAGAACGGTGGGCGCCAGGAGCCTCGCCAGATCGCGCATCGCCGCGCCGTCTTCGAAAGTCACCCGCAGCAGGTAGGCGTTGCGCCGGAAGGCGATCGACTTGACGTGCGGCGGCGCCGCGCCGCGCCGGCCGATCAGCGTGCCGGCGCCGTCGTCTGAGCCCCGGCTCGGATCAACCGGCCGGCGCGAGCTCAGGATCCGCACCGGCAGCCCCTTGCGCCCGGCCGGCCCGAGCGTGCCGGGGTGGAGCACCTTGGCGCCGGCCGAGGCCAGCTCCAGTGCCTCGGCGAAGGAGAGCGTGCGGATGAGCCGCGCCGCCGGCACCAGGCGCGGGTCGGTGGTGAGCATGCCCTCGACGTCGGTCCAGATCTGCACCTCCTCGGCGTCGAGCGCGGCGCCGACGATTGCCGCCGTGAAGTCCGAGCCCTCGCGCCCGAGCGTCGTCGTCACCCCTTCCTCCGTCGCGCCGACGTAGCCGCCGAGGACAGGCACCTGGCCGGCGTCGACCAGCGGCGGCACCGCGGCGCGCAGGCGCTCGTCGGTCGCCTCGTAGAGCGGCTCGGCGCGGGTGAAGCGGTCGTCGGTGACGATCAGGCGCCGGCAGTCGAGGAAGGCGGCGTCCACGCCGCCGCGCCGCAACGCCAGGGTCAGGACCTCGCTCGCCAGCAGCTCGCCGTAGGCGGCGACCTCGTCGGCCAGCCGCGGCGCCAGCGCCCGCGCGGCGACGATCTCGGAGACCGTCTGGCGGAGCTGGCCGAAGCGGCCGGCGAGGGCGGCGTCGAGGCGCGCGCGGTCGGCCTCCGCCGTCACCGCCGCCGCCTCGCGGGCGTGGAAGTCGCGCAGCTCGTCCACCAGCTCGAGGGCGCGCCCAAGGTCGCCGCGCGCCGCAGCGTCGCCGATCTCGAGCAGCCGCCGCGTCGTCTTCCCCATCGCCGACACCACCACCACCGGCCGCCGCCCGAGCCGCGCCCGCACGATCCCCACCACCCGCTCGATGGCCGGCGCCGCCTCCACCGAGCTGCCGCCGAACTTCATGACGATCATGGAACTTTCAGCCTCTCGGGGTTCCCCTTGCATGTCATCCCGAGCGAAAGCGAGGGATCTGGGCGGGGGGAGGCGGTGCACGACCTTCCCGCCCCCAGATCCTTCGCTGCGCTCAGGATGACAGCGCTCTTCATTCGAGCAGCCCTTCCGAGTGCATCAATTCGGCATTCAATACCGCCGCCCCCGCGGCGCCGCGCAGGACGTTGTGCGACAGCGCCACGAATTTGTAGCCCAGCACCGGGCACTCGCGCACCCGCCCGACGGCGGTGGCCATGCCGTTCTCGAGCCCTGCGTCGCGGCGCGGCTGGGGGCGATCGGGGGCGTCGAGCAGGTGGATCGGCCGCTCCGGCGCCGACGGCAACCGGCGCTCCTGCGGCAGGCCGCGGAAGGCGCAGAGGGCGGCGCGCACCACGTCGAGCGGCGGCTTCTCCTCCAGCTCGACGCTCGCCGCCACCAGGTGGCCGTCGAGCGACGGCACCCGGTTGCAGTGCGCCGAGACGGTCACCGGAAAGGGCCGCACGCGGTCGCCGTCGAGGCTGCCGAGGATCTTCTGCGTCTCGGGCTCGAGCTTCTCCTCCTCGCCGCGGATGAAGGGGATGACGTTGCCGAGCGCGTCGAGCGACGGCACCCCGGGGTAGCCGGCGCCGGAGACCGCCTGGAAGGTCGTCGCCACCACGCGCCGCAGGCCGAAACGCGCCAGCGGCGCCAGCGCCATCACCAGCACCACTGCGGCGCAGTTGGGGTTGCAGACCAGCGCCCCCTCCCAGCCGCGCTCGCGCCGCTGCGCCGGCAGGAGGCCGAGGTGCCCGGGGTTGATCTCGGGCACCAGGAGCGGCACGTCCGGGGTCATGCGGTAGCTGCTGGAGTTGGAGACCACGACGTGCCCGGCGGCGGCGAAGGCGCGCTCGATCTCGCCGGCCACGTCCGAGCTCATCGAGGAGAAGACGAGGCGCGGCGCGCGCCCGGGTGTGCAGTCGTCGAGGCGGAGGTCGGCGGCCCCCGCCGGCGGCGCCCCTTCGAGCTGCCAGGTCATGGCCTCGGCGTAGCGCTTGCCGGCGCTGCGGTCGCTCGCCGCCACCCAGCGGAGAACGAACCAGGGGTGATCTTCGAGGAGGCGCACGAAGCGCTGGCCGACGGTCCCCGTCGCCCCCAGGATGCCCACCTCGATCTTGCCGTGTGCCGCGTCCGCTGCCATCGCGCTTCCCCTCCGCCGTCACTCCGCTTGCAGCAAGCGCACCATCCTCTGATAGAGCCCCACCGCCTCGACCAGCTCCCTCTTCTCTACGTGCTCCTCCGCCGTGTGAGCGAGACGCACGCTCCCTGGCCCGAGGAGGAACGGCTCCCCCCAGGCCGAGAGGCGCGGGATGTCGGTGGTGAAGCGGACGACCTCGGTCGGGAAGCCGGGCAGCGGCCGCATCACGATCGGCGGGATCTCCCGCTCGTCCGCCACCCGCACGCCGCTCGGCCCGAGCGCCGCCCGCAGCGCCCGCTTCCACTCCGTCGTGTCGCCGACCGTGCGCAGCATGACCTCGGCGCGCGCCTCGTCGGCGATCACGTTCGGCGCCCGGCCGCCGGCGATCGTGCCGATGTTGAGGAGCGTCGTGCCGAGCAGCGGGTCCTCGGGGAGCGGCAGGGCGCGGAGCGCGGCCAGGCCGTCGAGCAGCCGCTCGATCGCCGAGTCCCCCAGCTCGGGAGTGGAGGAGTGGGCCGCCCGCCCCGCCGCCTCCAGCGCCAGCCAGAGCGCGCCGCGGTGGCCGACGACCTGGCGGTTCTCGGTCGGCTCGCCGTCGATCAGGAAGCGCGAGCCGCGCGGCGTGCGGTTGGCGGCGATGGCGCCGACGCTGTCGGTCTCCTCGCCGACGACGAAGAGGAGCCCGAAGCCGCGCCCTCCCTCCGCCAGCAGGCCCTCGACCGCCTTGACCATCGCCGCCGCGATCCCCTTGGCGTCGCAGGCGCCGCGGCCGCCGATCCGCTCGCCGTCCTCCGACGAGGGGAAGAACGGCGGCACCGTGTCGAGGTGCGTCGAGAGGACGACCACCGGCTCGCCCCAGGCGGCGAAGAGGTTCTCGCGCGCGCCCTCGACCGGCCAGCGCTCCAGCACGCCGCCGTCGTCGCGCGTCAAGGGCTCCAAATACCCGGCGAGGAGCTCCGTCGCCGCCGGCTCGCGGCCGGTCGTCGAGTCGATGTCCACCAGCGCGCGCGTAAGAGCGAAGAGGTCCATTTCGGGCTGCTAGAGTAGCGCGCCATGATCCCCATCGATTTGACGGGCAAGCGCGGCCTCGTCATGGGCGTCGCGAACGCGCGCAGCCTCGGCTGGGCGATCGCCGAGAAGCTCCACCAGGCCGGCGCGGAGCTCGCCTTCAGCTACCAGGGGGAGCGGCTGCGGGAAGATCTCGAGGGGCTGACCAAGGACCTCCCCGGGCGCCGCCTCTACCAGTGCGACGTGCTCAGCGAAGCGGAGCTGGCCGCGACCTTCGGCGACCTCAAGGAGGCCTGGGGGCATCTCGACTACCTGGTCCACGCCATCGCCTTCGCGCCGCGCGCGGCGATGGACGGGCGCTACATCGAGACGACGCGCGAGGACTGGCGCACCGCCCTCGAGGTCTCCGCCTACTCCCTGGTGGCGACGGCGCGCGCCGCCGAGCCGCTGCTGCGCGAGGGGGGCGGCATCGTCACTCTCACCTACTACGCCTCCGAGAAGGTGGTCCCCAAGTACAACGTCATGGCGATCGCCAAGAGCGCGCTGGAGGCGAGCGTCCGCTACCTGGCCTACGAGCTGGGGCCCAAGGGGGTGCGGGTCAACGCCGTCTCCGCCGGGCCGGTGAGGACGGTGGCGGCGCGCAGCATCCCGGGCTTCATGCAGATGTACAAGCGCGTCGCCGCGCTGGCGCCGCTCGGCCGCAACGTCACCCAGGACGACGTCGGCAACCTCGGCCTCTACCTGCTGTCGCCGCTGGCCGCCGGCATCACCGGCGAGACCGTCTACGTCGACGCCGGCTATCACGTGATGGGCATGGAGCTAGGGGAAGGATAGGGAGGAGCCATGGAGCTCGAGGACTACTGGGAGAGATACCTCACGCACACCGAGATCCGGCAGTTCGGCGCCCTCAGCAACCTGGGCGACGGCATCCCGATCACGACCCACGGCATCGACACTCGGCCGATCGCCTGGCCGGGCAACGGCTTCCTGACCGAGTCCGTCCACGTCCTGACCGTCAAGCCAGGGCAGGCGAGCGAGAGCTGGGTCTACGACATGGCTGAGGAGGCGATCGTCGTCTTCAAGGGGAAGGGGGAGGTCTACCTGCGCGGGCAGTGGCTCGACGTCGAGCCCGGGGACATCGTCTATTACCCGCAGACGACCGAGCGCGGCCTGCGCAACTCCGCCGACAACACGGACGATTTCGTCGTGGTGATCCAGACCACGCCGCCGCAGTTCGACCTCTACCAGCCGGCGGGCTTCTACGACGCCACTCACAAGGTGATGAACTTCGAGGCCATCGACTACGCCAAGCTCAACACCAAGCGGGTCGAGTACGCCAACAAGAACGAGATGGCCTTCCACGACAGCCACTCCGAGGTCCGTGCCTGGAACCTGGCCAACGACGACATCCGGCGCGGCGGCGCGCTCTTCAACTGCTTCTACGGCGGCGCCCTGACCGGCCTCGTCCAAGGCGCGGCGGAAGGCCCGCCGGCCATGCTCCTCATCCTCTTCGCCGGCTTCGGCACCGGCGCCACCGGCTTCAACTTCTCCTCGATGGCGGCGGGGGTGACGGCCGACATCCACACCCATCCGGTGTCGGACGAGTGCGTGGTCAACTGGTTCGGCGGCGACCAGGTCTGGATCGGCGACCGCTGGCTCCCCACCCACTCCTACGACTGCACCCTGGCCCCCTGCGGCATCCGCCACGGCGGGCTCGTCCCGGCCGACTCCACCTCGCTCTTCCTCGTCGGCGGCTTCGCGGCGCCGCCGCAGCTCGACCTGCTGATCAACAGCGGCTACTACCAGGACGGCAAGTTCACCCGCCCGGAGTTCAGCCGGCTGGTGGGGAGCTGAGGGGAACCTCCTAGAGCAAGCGCCCCGCGGCGCGGGACGATCGTCCGCAGGCCCGGAGCAAACGGGCCAAGGCTCCTGTCAAACGCCCGCACGGCCGGTGCAAAGGGGAAAAGGCCGGGGACGAACGGACTCACGCCCCGTGCAAGCGGTAAAATGCTCCGTACAAGAGGGGAAACGCTCGGTACAAGCGGGAATCGGGAAAGGACGCCGTACTTTTACGATTCCCGCTTGCCCCAGGCTTCGGTACAGACGTACTTTTACAACTCCCGTTTGCCTCGGCCTGCGGTACCGCGTACTTTTACGATTCCCGCTCGTACCGGCCTGATTCCCACTTGTCTCGGACGTTTTCCCGTTTGACGGAGCGTGTCGGACGCTTGCTCCGAGGCTCTTCCCGGCAACCCGCTCGGGGCATTCTTCGGTCGCGTCAGCCGGCCTTGCGCTCGGCCTTGGTCTTCTGCAGTCGCTTTGGCGGCAGGGAAATAGCCTGGCGTCCGCTCTTCGCGCGCTCCTCCTGGAGGGCGGTCACGATCGACTCCAGATCGTAGCCGTGCTCGCGCGCGAAGGCGTCTCGAATCGCGCGCACTTCCTCGACGATCGGATCTCGCTCCATGCGTCAGCCCTCCGTGAGCTCCTCGGGCGTGCAGATGATCGGCGGCTCGAAACCGTATTCCCGGCACGCTCTTTCCAAGCTAGCACGAACCGCAGCGTTGGCAATGTGCGCGCAGTTCCAGGTCAGCAGGTAGTCCATTCCGTGGACGACGGCAGCGGCGACGTGAACCGCGTCCACCAAGGCCGCCGCAGGCAGCACACCGGCATTCAGAAATCGACCGGCGAGCTCCGACACCTCTCGTGTCACCTCGAGTACCGGGAGATCCTGAAGCACCGCGACGCGGCGTGCCGCAGCTGCAGGATCGCCGCGCGCAGCTTCGGCGAGAACTGCGTCCGAGACGTAGAGATCGAAGCGGCCGCTCTCTGACCACCATTCGAACGTGAGCTGCTGATGCGCCAAGGTGACGACGTCACGGCTCGGCATCGCCGCCAGGTAGCTGATCACGCTGGTTTCTACGTAGACCCTCGGCTTCATCGCGGTAGTCCCGAGTTCGAGGATGACGGAGACCCAGGCTCCAGCCGGTACCCGACCCCGCTTTCCGTCTGCAGATACCGCGGTGCCGCGGGGTTCTCTTCGATCTTCTGCCGCAGCCGGTGGACGAGCTGTTTGAGGAGCTGGCGGTCGCCTTCGCCGCGGCGGCCCCAGACGTGGGACAGGAGGCGCTCGGCGGGGAGGGCGCGGCCGGCGTTGGCTAGGAGGAGTTGGAGGAGACGCGCCTCCAACGGCGTCAGGCGCACCGCTTGTCCGCCGCGCACCCGTACCAAGTGCTGCTCCTGGTCGAGCGCCAGGTCCCCTGCCGCCAGCTCGCCGGGCTTCTCGACTCCCACCCGCCGCAGCAGCGCCCGCACCCGGGCCAGCAGCGTCCGCGGGCTGAAGGGCTTGGCCAGGTAGTCGTCGGCGCCCAGGTCGAGGCCGCGCACGACGTCCTCCTCCGCCGCCCGCACGGTGAGCATCATGACCGGCACGCGCGACTTCGCCCGCAGCCGCTCGAGGACGGCGAAGCCGGAGAGCTTCGGCAGGTTGACGTCGAGGATCACCAGGTCGGGGCGCTCGCGCTCCCAGGCGGCGAGGGCGGCCTCGCCGTCCACCGCCTCGACCGTCAGGTAGCCGCCCTGCCGCAGCGCGTAGGACACCAGCCCCAGCAGGTCGAGGTCGTCGTCAACGACCAGGATCTTCATCGTCCGCCGCTCGCCGCAGGGTGACGCAGAGGCGGGCGCCGCGCCCCTCGCGGCCGCCGCTCGCGGCGGCGACTTGGCCGCCGTGCCGCTCAACGATCGACTTGACGATCCAGAGCCCGAGCCCCAAGCCGGTCTGCTCCGGCTCGCCGCCGGCGCGGTAGAAGCGGTCGAAGATCGAGCCCTCCGCCGGCGCCGGCACCCCCGGCCCCTCGTCCTCCACCCAAAGCGTCACCGTGCCGTCGGTCGCTTCGCCGCCGATCCGCACCGTCGACTCGGCGGGCGCGAACTTGTTGGCGTTGGCGAGGAGGTTGACGAAGACCTGGACCAGACGCGGCGGGTCGGCCTGCACCCGCGGCAGCGGGAAGGGGAGCTCGACCGCGAGCCGCTGGCCGCGCTGCTCGAGCAGCGGCGCCGTCAGCTCGACCGCCTCCTCGACGACCTGGTCGACCGCCACGGGCCGCAGGCGCAGGGCGTCCTGGCCGGCCTCGATGCGCACGCTCTCGAGCAGGTTGTCCACTAGCCGTGTCAACCGCAGCGTGCCGCGCGCCAGCGCGGTGACGAGCTGGCGGCTGCCGGCGCCGTCACCGGCCTCCAGGCTGTCGCGCAGCAGCTCGATCGAGGCGAGCTGGGCGGCGAGCGGGGTCTTGAACTCGTGCGAGATGTTGGCGAGGACGGCGTCGCGCTGGCGGCGGCTGGCCTCGACCTCCGTCTCGTCGCGCAGCACCTGCACCTGCCTGCCTTCGGCCGGCGGCGCGCTGGTCAGGACGACGGTGCGCCGGCCGCCGCCGGGCAGCAGGAGCTGCTCGGTGGCGCGCGAGCTGCCGCGCGAGCGCGCGTGGACGATCGGGCAGCTCGTCTCGCAGGGGCGGACGCCGTCCGGGCCCTGCGGGTTCAGGAGGTCGCCGCAGAAACGGCCGAGCGCCTCCTCCCGGGTGACGCCGAGGAGCTCCGCCGCCTGCGGGTTGAGGTACCGGACGCGGCGGTCGCGGTCGACCGAGTAGACCCCCTCGACGATGCCGCCGAGCACGGCGTCGGTCTCCGCCTGCCGGCGGCGCAGCTCCGCCGTCGTGGCGAGGAGACGGCGCTCCATCTCCTCGTCCGGCTCGCGCTCCCTCCTCCCGAACCAGCGCATCCGGGCACTGTACTACCGGGCCGTACGCCACTCCACCAGGGCCTTGACCCCGAGGGTGAGGAGCGCGAGCAGCGTCAGCAGCGAGGCGGCCGCGAAGGCGGCGGCGAACTGGTACTCGTTGTAGAGGATCTCGACGTGCAGCGGCAGGGTCGTCGTGCGCCCGCGGATGTGCCCCGAGACGACCGACACCGCCCCGAACTCCCCCATCGCCCGCGCGTTGCACAGCACCACGCCGTAGATGAGGCCCCAGCGAATCTTCGGCAGGCTGACGCGGCGGAAGGTCTGCCAGCCGCTGGCGCCGAGGGTGAGCGCGGCCTCCTCCTCCTCGCTGCCTTGAGCCTGCATCAGCGGGATCAGCTCGCGCGCCACCAGCGGCGCGGTGATGAAGACGGTGGCGAGGACGATCCCGGGGAGGGCGAAGATAACCTTCCAGTCGTGCGCCGCGAGCCAGGGGCCGAGGAAGCCCTGGGCGCCGAAGAGGAGGACGAACATCATGCCGGAGATGACCGGCGAGACGCTGAACGGCAGGTCGATCAGCGTCACCAGCAGGCCCTTGCCGCGGAAGCGGAACTTGCTCACCGCCCAGGCCGCCGCGAGGCCGAAGAGGAGGTTCGCCGGCACCGCGATGGCGGCGGTCGTGAGCGTCAGGCGGATCGCGGCGCGGGCGATCGGGTCGGTCACCGCGGCGCGGTAGACCGCCCAGCCCTCGGCGAAGGCCTCGACGAAGACGGCGACGAGCGGCACGAGGAGGAAGAGGCCGACGAAGGCGAGCGCGAGCGTCAGGAGGAGCCAGCGGACGAGGCGCGGCTCCTCGAGCGGCCGCACGCGCGCCGGCGCCGCGGCCGCCATCTCTACCGCTCCTCCTCGACGGCCGTGTGCGCGCGCGCCTGCCAGCGGGAGAGGAAGTTGAGGCCGAGGAGCAGGGCGAAGGAGGCGAGGAGGAAGAGCAGGGCGATCGCGGTGGCGCCGGCGTAGTCGTACTGCTCGAGCTCGATCATGATGAGCAGCGGCGTGATCTCCGAGCGCATCGGCATGTTGCCGGCGATGAAGATGACCGAGCCGTACTCGCCCAAGCCGCGGGCGAAGGCGAGGACGCTGCCGGTCACCGCCGCCGGCCGCAGCTCCGGCAGCACCACCCGCCGCAGCGTCGCCAGCCGCCCGGCGCCAAGGCTCGCCGCGGCCTCCTCGACCGCCGGGTCGAGGTCGCGCAGGACCGGCTGCACGGTGCGCACGACGAAGGGGAGCCCGACGAAGACCAGCGCCACGACGACGCCGAGCGGCGTGTAGGCGACCTCGATCCCGAAGGGCTCGACCCAGCGGCCCAGCCAGCCGTTCTTGGCCCAGAGTGAGGCGAGGGAAATGCCGGCGACTGCCGTGGGCAAGGCGAAGGGGAGATCCACCAAGCCGTCCAGCAGCCGCCGGCCGGGAAACGTGTAGCGCTCGAGCACCCAGGCGAGGAGCAGGCCGAAGACGCCGTTGACGACCGCGGCGGCGCCCGCCGCCAGGAAGGAGAGGCGGTAGGCGGCGAGCGTGCGCGGCGCGGTGACGGTCGACCAGAACTCGTCCCAGGAGAGCGTCAGGGTCTTGAGAAAGAGCGTCGACAGCGGGATCAGGACGATCAGCGACAGGTAGAGCAGCGTGAACCCCAGCGACAGGCCGAAGCCCGGCAGGACGCCGTGCGTGCGGCGGCGGCGGGGACGCGCGGCTGCCGCCACCTAGCGCCCGCCGTAGATCTGGTCGAACACCCCGCCGTCGGCGAAGTGGGTCTTCTGCGCCTTGGCCCAGCCGCCGAAGTCGCCGATCGTGAAGAGCTCGATCTTGGGGAACTTCGCGGCGTGCTTCGCCAGCACGGCCTTGTTGCGCGGCCGGTAGTAGTGGCGGGCGGCGATCTCCTGCCCCTCGGGGGTGTAGAGGTGCCGCAGGTAGGCTTGGGCGACGGCGCCGGTCTTCTTCTTGCGCACCACCTTGTCCACCCACGCGACCGGCGGCTCGGCGAGGATCGACCGCGACGGCGCCACGATCTGGAACTTCCCCTTGCCCAGCTCGCGCGCCGCCAGCAGCGCCTCGTTCTCCCAGGCGATCAGCACGTCGCCGATGCCGCGCTCGACGAAGGTGACGGTCGAGCCGCGGGCGCCGGTGTCGAGCACCGGCACGTTCTTGAAGATGCGGGCGACGAGGGCGCGCGCCTTGGCATCGTTCCCCCCCGGCTGGCGCAGCGCCCAGCCCCAGGCGGCGAGGTAGTTCCAGCGCGCGCCGCCGGAGGTCTTGGGGTTGGGCGTGACGACCGCCACGCCCGGGCGCCCCAAGTCCCCCCAGTCGCGGATCTTCTTCGGGTTCCCCTGGCGCACCAGGAAGACGATCGTCGAGGTGTAGGGGGCGCTGTTGTTGGGGAGGCGCGCCTGCCAGCTCTTGGGCACGAGCCCGGCGTTGGCGACGGCGTCGACGTCCCAGGAGAGGGCGAGGGTGACGACGTCGGCCTCGAGGCCGTCGATGACCGACCGCCCCTGCTTGCCCGAGCCGCCGTGCGACTGCTGGACGGTGACGGTCTGGCCGGTCTTCGCCTTCCAGCGCCGAGCGAAGGCGGCGTTGAAGTCGGTGTAGAGCTCGCGCGTCGGGTCGTAGGAGACGTTGAGCAGCTCGACCTTGGCCGGAGCTTTGGGCGCGGGAGCCGCGAAGGCCGGCGGCACGGCCGCGGCAAGGCCCAGGGAGAGAGCGCAGAGGATGCCGGCGAGGTTGTGGTGGCGCATGGCGGCTCTCCTTCCTAGAAGTTGATCTGCAGGCGGGTGAGGAGGACCCGCTCGTCTTCGCGGTCGCCCGTCGGGGCGCCGCCCTCGAAGCTGGTGGTCTCGTAGTTCGCGCCGAGCCGTATGCCGCGGGCGAGGTACCAGTTGACGCCCACCCCCCAGGCCGTGGCCTCGCTGGCGGCGGCGGCAGGGTCGGCGAAGAACGGGAAGGCGTCGTCGTCGACGTCGAGGGCGCTCAAGCGGGCGACCAGCTCGACGGCGCCCCAGGCGCCCGTCTCGCGATCGAACGGCGCGCGCGGCGTCACGCCGCGGTAGGAGGCGTCCTCGCCGGTGAGCACCCAGGAGGCCGCGAGCTGCCAGGCGTCGTGGGTCAGCTCCGCCTGCGTCGTCCCGCGCCGCACCTCCTGCGACGAGCGGACGTGCTCGGCCATCAGGCCGAGCGGCCCGCGGTAGAGGTAGCCCTGCGGCGAGAGACGCTCGCGCGCGCCGTCGGCGAGGGTCGGGCCGCCCGACGCGACGCCGTCCGTCCGATAGCCGAAGAAAGTCTGCTGGCCCTGCGTGCGGTAGCTCGGGAGGGCGGGCGCGGCGGCCGTGCCGCGCTGGTTGCCGCGGCTCGCGGCGAGGCCGAAGCCCAGCCCTTTGAGCGGCCCCTCCGCCTTTGCGAACGGCGTCGCGAAGAGGCGGGCGGCGACGTCCTTGGAGTCGTTGCTGTCGAGGTCGGCGCTGGCGCCGTCGGGCACACCGTTGAAGAGGCCCACGGCGTAGGCCAGCCGCCCCGCCGCGAGGTCCCCCGCGAGCTGCACGCCGACGTCGCGGTTGGGGACGAGGTTGCTCGGCAGCGCGCGCTCGACGAAGACGATGTCGGTCGCCGACTGCAGCCGCTCGAGCCCCACCGGCGGCTTGAACTTGCCGGCGCGCAGCTTCGCGGCGGGTGTGAAGCGGGCCTCGATGTAGCCGTCGAAGAGCCGCGTCTGCCCTTCGCCGAAGTCCGGCATGATGCGGAAGTCGACGAACTCGTAGAGCGTCCCCTCGAAGATCGGCCGCAGGCGGCGCAGCAGGAAGGTGTCGGTCGCCGGGCGCTCGTCGTCGCCGAGCCAGAAGCGGCCGTCGGCGTGGACGTAACCGCGCAACCGGAGGACGAAGGCGCCGTCGGCGGACTTCAGGCTGAAGCCGTCTTTCCCGGCCGTGATCACGGGGGGTTGCGGCTTGGCCGGCTCGGCGCTCTCCTGTGCGGCCGCCGGGGCGGCGACCAAGGTGAGGGCGAGCCCGAGGGCGAGAACGAGTGCTTTCATGTCTCCCACCTTTCAGACGGCTCCCCGTGACGAGCGGACGATGAGCACGGGGCCTTGGGCGTCGGTGAGCAGGCGCGCCACAACACCGGTCAGGCGCACCCGCCCGTCCGGCTGCGGCAGCGGCGCGCCGAGGACCAGGAGGTCGTGCCCCCCCTCGGCGAGCTCGGCGCGGATCTCCTCGCGCGGCGCCCCCTGGCGGATCGCGGTCTTGGCTGGCACTCCCATGCGGCCGAGCGTGCGGGCGCTGGCGGCGAGGAAGCGCTCGGCCAGGGCGCGCGCCATGCCCGTCCCCTCCGCGGCGGGGAGAACGGTGAGGATCGTGGCCTCGGCGCCGAGGTGGCGGGCGAGCCGGCCGGCGAAGCCGACGTCCTCCTTGCCCGGCTCGCCGACCGCGACGCAGATGAGGAGGCGCGTCGGCGTCTCCGCCGGCCCCGGCACCAGCAGCAGGTGGTGGCCGCCGGCGGCGAGCGCCGCCTCGGCGAGCACCAGCCCCTCGCGCGGCAGCGGCGCCACGACGAGGTCCGCCGCCCGCCGCCCGGCCTCCAGGGAGATCGTCTCGGCGGCGCTCTCGGCGCGGTAGGAGAGCTTCTCGACGCGGGCGTGCGTCCGCCGTGCCAGGGCGTCGCCGAAGCCGACCGCCGGCTCCGTCGCCGGCGAGCCGTCGCTGAAGATCAGGAACGAGAGCCCCGGATGGGCCAGCGCGTGGACCCGCCGCACGCCGACCCAGGCGGAGTCCCCCGGCGCCAGCGGCAGCCGCCGCGCCTGGTGCTGCGTGCGGGTGGCCTCGACCAGCAGATAGTCGCCGCCGAAGGGGACAGCCGGCGCGATGGCGCGCACGCCGGGGAGCGCCGGCAGGCGCAGGCGCAGCCGCTCGAAGGCGCCGACGAAGGAGCCGCTCTCGACGACCCCCTGCCCGAGGACCGGCGCGGCGACGGCCTCGGCCGAGGCCTCCAGCGCCACGTCCTCGGGCCGGAAGAGCACCTGTACCCGCCGCGACTCGCTGCCATCGGAGGTCAGCGTCGGCTGCGGGAACTCGACCGGGCCGACGGAGAGGCCGCCGGGGGTCGAGGCGCCGACCAGCAGGTTGGCGCTGCCGAGGAACGTCGCGACGAACTCGGTCTCCGGCCGCAGGTACAGCTCGCGTGGCGGGCCGGTCTCGAGCAGGCGCCCGAAGCTCATCACCCCCAGCCGGTCGGCCAGCTCGAAGGCCTCCTCCTGGTCGTGGGTGACGAAGAGCGTGGTGATGCCGACCTCGCGCTGGATCTGGCGGATCGTGCCGCGCAGCTCCAGGCGGATGCGGGCGTCGAGGGCGCCGAAGGGCTCGTCGAGAAGGAGCACCTCGGGGCCGTGCGCCAGCGCCCGCGCCAGCGCCACCCGCTGCTGCTGGCCGCCGGAGAGCTGGCGCGGCAGCCGGGCGCCGAGCCCCGCCAGGCCGACCAGCTCGAGCAGCTCGTCGCGCCGCCGCCGCCGCTCGCGCGCCGCCACCTTGCGCACGGCGAGCGGGAACTCGACGTTCTCGGCCACCGTCATGTGGCGGAAGAGGGCGTAGTGCTGGAAGACGAACCCGACCCCGCGCGCCTGCGGCGAGAGAGAGGTGACGTCGCGGCCGTGGAGCAGGATCCGCCCGGCGTCCACCTCGGCGAGGCCGGCGATCATCCGCAGCAGCGTGCTCTTGCCGCTCCCCGAGGGCCCGAGCAGCACGAACAGCTCCCCGGCCGCGACCTCCAGCGACACCTCGTGCACCACCGGCTGCCCGGCGTAGCGCTTGGTGAGGTGCTCGAGGGCGATCGACACCCGGGAACTCTAGGGAGCCGCCGGTGACGGGGTCAGTCGTAGGGCGGTGACAAAAGGGGGGGCCTCTTGTCACCGGGTCGGCGCCGGGGGCGCGAGGTCCTGGAGCTGCAGCCAGTCCGGGAGCTCGCCCGGGAAGAGCTGGATCAGCCGCTGGCGCCGCAGCCGGTCCTTCTCCTGCGCGATGACGTTGGCCAGGGACTGCTTGGCCTCCTCCTGCAGCGCCGGCTCGCGATGCTCCGCCAGCGCGGCGAGGTCCCGGGCCGCGGCGTCGTCGCGCTCGGCGAGGTTCCCCAGGCCGCGGATCGCGGTCGTCCGGGTGACGATCTCCGGCCCGATCGGCGGCACGGTGCCGTCGGGCGCCGGGACGCGCTCGGGCAGGGGCTCGTTGGCGATCGCGAGCAGCTCGTCGCGCGCCTCGGGCAGCCACAGCACCGCCAGCGTCTCGACGAGGGCCGCGCGCTCGTTGTACAGCGTCTTGTCGGCCTGGTTGTAGGTGGCGACGAGGGCCGCGATCGCTTCGCCGCCTCGCGCGCGCAGGTCCGCAAGCGACGCCTGGTAGCTCGCGTCGGCGTTGGGACCGATGGCGAACATCGCGTCGAGGTGCGCCGCGACGGCGCGCCCGGCGTCGCTGTCGGGGAAGGGGAGCCCGGGGCGCGGCTCGATGTCGACGGTCGCCTCGCCGCCGGCGTCGGGCGGCCGACTGCACCCGGCCGGGCCGACGGCCAGCACGAGCAGCGCCGCGAGCGCCTGTCTGGTTCGAGTTCCTGCGAGGATGGCGTACTCTATCTGCCGCGGCGAGTCGTCGAAACAGAGGTCAGGCGTCGGGAGAACCACCAGTGACAATTGTAAGAATCGCGAAGAGAACGTGCGGCGTCGCCACGCTTGTGCTCGCGATGGTGTGCGCGTCGTGCCAGCCCCTTCCCGACACGTCTCCCGGCGATTGCCTCATCGAAGGTCCACTCCATCTCGCGCCGCGCAAGCTCGACCAACTTCACCTCGGCCTTTCGAAGAGCTCCGTGGACCGAATCATGGGGGCACCAACCCAGTCACCCATGCCAGGTCAGTACTACTACCTCACGGGTGGCCAGTGTCCATTGGGCGACCCGGCCGCTCAGCTGACCGCTCAATGCGGCTTGGTCGCTGACTTCTTGGTCCAAGATGCTGACGATCCTTCGCAGGTGGCGGAGATTGGCAAGCTGGAACGCTGCTGGTGGGGCGCAATAGTCACGGGGTTCTCTCGAGTCGGCAGTGGTGGCAATCCCTGACTCTCGCGTAACGATCCACATGGCGGCGAGCCTCGACGGCTTCATCGCTCGAAAGGACGGGCGCGTCGACTGGCTCGAGACCTCAGACGAATTCGTAGGCGGGGACACAATGGACCCAGGCTTCGTCGAGGCGTTCCTCAAGACGATCGACTGCTACGTCATGGGATCGCGAACCTATGAGACCGCGCTTCGCTTTGAAGCCCAAGGGCTGGGGTGGTCGTACGGCGACAAACCCACCTTCGTCCTCACTCGTCGCGAACTACCACGGACCCGGGATACCGTCGAGTTCCACTCAGGCGATCTCGCGCAATTCGTGAATGGGCGCCTACGGCCCACGTTCCGCACCATCTGGTTTGTTGGGGGCGGCGTCGTCTCCGCCGAGTGCCTTCGCCTCGGGCTGGCCGACGAAGTTCGCTATTCGATCCTGCCGATCTTGATTGGTGATGGGATCCCGTTCTTCGAGAAGCTCGACAGAGACATCCCCCTCCACCTGGCGGAGGTCAAAGCCTACAAAAGCGGCATGGTGGAGCTTCGTTACGAGGTGCGAGGACATCGCGGCGCCGCCGCTGATGCTGAACGTTAGACGCCGACCATGAATCCAGAGCCTCTGTCGGCTGCGGAGATCGAAGTTCGACGTCCTGTCTGGACTGCGCTCTCGACCTTGTTTCTCGACACCGATGCTTCCTTGGATCTTGAGTATCGCGCCAAGACCCTCGCAGCTTCTCCATACTCGATCGTCGAATTGGAACGGATTCTGGTCTACGAGGTCTGTCCTATCTGCAGCTGGAATCTCCTCTCCGTAGCTGGTGAGTGGGCTGGCTTCGATCAAGGTTGGCTCGAGGAAAAGATCATGAATCGCATGAGACGGCGGTTCAGATTTCGGCTTGGTTTCGTTCACCTCCTCTTCCTGCGAAGCGGCGATTGGGCAAGAACTCGCCAAGCAATCCAGTCGCTCCGAACCGGCGTCTAACTCGGCACTTGCCGTTCCGGCATTCAGCCCGGGGCGCTGATCGGCGTGTCGGCGGCGGGATCGGTGTTAAGCACGTAGAGCTCTCGCTCCGGCGCGCTGCGAACTGAGTGGGTCGGCCGGTGGATCGTGTGGGTCAGGCGACCGATGGGCTGGGTAGGCGGGTCGACCGGCTGGGTCGGCCGGCGATTGGAGTGGGTCAGCGCGCCATTGGCGTGATTCGAGCGGCGATTGGGCTGGGTTGGCGACCGAATGGACTGGGTCGGCGGCCCATTGGGATGGGTCGGCGGCTCGACCCACTCGGTTCGTCCGCCAACCCAGTCCATTCGACGGTCAACCCAGCCCAATCGGCCGCCGACCCAGTCCATTCGGTCGCCAACCCACTCGGTTCGCCCGCCGACCCAGTCCATTCGGCGGCCAACCCAGCCCAATCGTCCGCCGACCCAGTCCATTCAGCCGCCAACCCACCCGGTTCGGCCGTCAACCCAGTCCATTGAGCTGTCAACCCGGTCCATTCGCCTGCCGACCCACTCCATTCGGCCGCTCCGGTGTGCGGCCGATCAACCGCACCCGCTCCCGCTTCCACTCCCGCCGCGCCCGCCGCCCCAAGGCGGCCGCGAGGCAGGTCCCGCCGCGCTCTCAGCAGCTCGGGGACCTCCAGATCCTCGGGGACACCCTGTTATAGTGTCTAACTAGCTGAGAAGCCACATCCACGGAGGTTCGGGGGCGGTCAGGCGTCGGAGCATAGACGACATACACCTGTCGCCTATGCCGCGATACGCAAGCCGCGGCGAGTCCTCGGAACAGAGGTTGGCCGAGGCAAGAGATATGACACACGATACAAAGGTTAGGACCAAGAAGATCTTCGTCGCCTCTACTATCCGGGACCTACTGCCGTTTCGTCAAGCAGCTGCGCTTGCAATTGCGGCAGTGGGTATGGAAGCAGACGTTCTTGAGCCGCTTACGGATCTCAGCGATGAGCAGGTTGTAGAGATCTGCAAGTCGAGGGTAAACGATGCGGATGCGTGCATTCTTGTAGTTTCCTCCTCTCGCGGATCGACGCCAAGGCTGGCAGGACTAGAGGACTCATCGTTCACATCTCTTGAATATGAGACAGCGAAGAAAGCCAGAATACCCATATTTATATTCCATACTGCTGAACCCCAAAGTAAGTTGGCAGCTGATCCATGGGTATCGGAGTGGCGGAGGAAGCATCGTGAGACATATGTCCTGCACGAAGTAGATAACCCAGACGACCTCAGAAGCAAGATTGCACAAGCTCTTTCCGATTGGCAGAAGACGGCCAACGATCGAGTGGACGGCTGGCGCCACCGCTCATCGGCCGATCTCCGAACGCTGTTGGAGAACTCGACCAAGCTCTCTGTCAATCTCTGGGACCGTCTCTTCGGCAAGCGAGTCGAGCTCGAATTGCCTTCATCCTCAGGCCGGACGGTTCGACGTCAGGTCACTGGGAGGCGGCTGCAGTCCATGGAGGCAGCGGGCAAGATCTCGCCCGTCCAGCCAACGGAGCGAGCTCAACGTCTCATCGGCGCCGTTGAGGCTGGCGTCACGGCATCGGCGCTCGATCTCGTCGACGCTGACTCCCCACCCCAGTGGGTCTTCAGTCGGCTGGACGTCTGGCGCCTGTGCCTTACAGCTGCGAGCATCGGCCTCGCAACCACTCGAGAGCGAGACAGCGCAGGTATGGTGGATGCAGTCGATCGTCTGCTAAGGGAGGAAAATCCACTCCTACGCGAGGCAGTCGCCGACTTTCTGACGTTCATGTTCAAGCGCGACGAGCGAATCCCGAAGGACCTCATCCCAGCCCACATCGGCCTCTGGGTACTATGGAACGTGAAGGGTACAAAGGACGCTCCCGATGGCGACGACATCCTCGCCGTGGCAAAGGTGGGCCACTTCTGCCTCCGCATGGGATCCATTTGGGAAACGGCACCAATTCTGAGCGCTACAGGCGGGTCGCCTTAACCCTCGTACAGCGGGCGCAACACCAGGGCGTTCCCGGGGAAGGTGCGCTGGGGCGGTGAGGGTTACAATGAGTGTCCCTCGCCGCCCGGCGGCGGGGGTGTTCGTCGCAGGAGAGCCTGGTTGAAACCACCCGAGACTATCCGCCTAACCCCCGGCAAGCGGGTCCTCTTCCTGACCAAGGACCCGGACCTCATCCGCCGGCAGCTCGCCGGGGAGCTGGACTTGCGGATGGCGGACCTAACCGTCGACGACCTCCTCGACGACATCAACACCGACGCCATGACCCCGGCCTGGGTCTGCTTCGCCTACAAGCCGGAGGAGCTGGCCCGCGACGCCTACGCCGGGCTGATCGTGGACGGCAAGCGCCTCTTCGAGCGTGACGCGCTCAAGAACGGCAACTTCGAGGTCATCGTCTCGGGGCTGCGCAAGGGGGTGGGGAGCTCGCGCGAGACCGCCGTCCAGGCCGAGAAGTGGTCGGGGATCCGGCTCGCGGTGGCCGCCTCCTTCGCCCCCATCCACGCCGCCAACAACCACGCCCAGGGCGTGCTGATGGGGGACCACGACCAGCTCCGGCGCCTGCAGGACGGCGAGGGCGTGCCGCTCGAGGAGTTCTGCCGCGACTGCGACCCGATCACCCGGCTCATCGTGCGCGAGGGCGGACTCTTCCCCTTCGCCAAGGCGCTCGCCGCCGGCGGGATCGAGCTGCCGCGCCCCGACACCGGCCCGCGGCCGATGACCATGGCCGAGAAGATCCTCGCCCGCCATCTCCTCGGCGATGGGCCCAAGTTCGTCAAGCCGGGCGACGCGGTGCTCGTCGACGTCGACGGCGGCTACACCCACGAATTCACGACCGCGCAGGTCCACCACTTCCTGCAGGAGGAGTACGGCCCGGACTACAAGATCAAGAACCCCGCCAAGTTCGCCGTCTTCGAGGACCACCTGGTCTACGCCGACGAGGTGCCGAAGATGCGCGCCTTCGCCGACAAGATCGAAGTCCTGCGGCAGCTCCAGCGCGAGTTCCAGCGTCACACCGGAGTGCGCGACTTCTCGGCCAAGGAGGGGATCTCGCCCGGCATCTGTCACGAGGTGGCGCGCGAGGTGCTGGTCGAGCCCGGCGACTTCATCCAGGCGACCGACAGCCACACCTGCATGGGGGGCGTCAACAACGCGCTCACCTGGGGGGTCGGGGCGACCGAGTACGCCAACCTCATCCATTCCGGCTTCACCCAGGTCGAGGTGCCGGAGTCGATCCGCTTCGAGCTCAAGGGCAAGCTCGGAGTAGGGGTCACTGCCAAGGACCTGATGCTCTACATCCTGCTCAACTACGCCCGGCCGCAGGCGACGCTCAACCGGGTGATGGAGTTCACCGGCCCCGGCATCTCTGGCCTGTCGATGGACGAGCGCGCCACCCTGACCAACATGGCGACCGAGTGCTCGGCGCGGACCGCCATCGTCGAGGCCGACGAGGAGACGTTCCGCTGGCTCGCCGCCTGGCGCGGGACCGACCCCGAGCAGTACCGGGCGCGGGCGGTAGCACCGGACCCGGGGGCCGTCTACGACGGCGGCGTGCACACGATCGACCTCTCGGGGATCCGGCCGATGGTGGCCCACCCCGGGGACCCCGACCACGGCATCCCCTCCGACCCCACCAACGGCGCCTTCGTCGACGAGATCGGCGAGGTGCCGATCGAGATCGCCTACGGCGGGAGCTGCACGGCGGGCAAGATCGACGACCTCGTCTTCTACCACCAGGTCGTCAAGGAGGCGGTGGACGCCGGGCTCAAGGTGGCGCCCGGCGTGCGCTTCCTGATCCAGTTCGGGTCGGCGGCGGTTGAGGACTTCTGCCGCCAGCACGGCCTGCTCGACACCTTCGCGCAGGCGGGGGTCGAGGTCATCCACCCGGGGTGCGGCGCCTGCATCGGCTGCGGCCCGGGGGTCTCCGAGACCACCGACCAGGTCACCGTCTCGGCGATCAACCGCAACTACAAGGGCCGCTCCGGCCCCGGCAAGCTCTGGCTCGCCTCCCCCCTGACCGTCGCCGCCTCCGCCTTCACCGGCAAGATCACGCCCTACACGCCGGGGATGTTCAAGGAAGCGCTGGTCGAGGCCACGACCTAGGACGTGAGCGGACCGCTCTTACGCCGACCGACCGTAGTCATGCAGGCCCGCAGTGGCCTGCTCGTGCCAGCGTTTTTCATCCACGCCCTTGACTGAGAGCCACAGCACCAGAAGAACTTCTCCGAGGCTGGCCAACACGACGTAGCGAGGGGTGGCACTTGCGAGCGGCGGATACAGGAAGACGAGCCAGCCCGCGCCGAGCGCTACGAGCACTCCCAGCCAGCGGGGCAGGAATGCCGAACGGTACGTGAGATAGGCCAGCTGGAGCAGGTAGAAGCCGAAGAACACCAGGCCTATGTTGTAGGCCTGCCCATACGAACGCAGAAGGACGAGCGCCAGCGCCTGCCGCTGGTCCAGCGTGAAGGCGCTCAGGTAGGGCTGATCGGCCAAAACGAGCACGGGCATCAGGTGAAAGATCAGGGCGATGCCTTGGATGACGCATCCGGTAAGGCCGAACAACGCCGCGCAGAGAGACAGCGTCCGGTTGACCGGTTCGTACAGGCGGTAGAAGAGAGCCGTTACCACAAGGCTGGACGCGACCCCGATCAGCGCGCCGGCAAAGCCCGCCAAGAACAGTCCTTCATGCGCCTTGATGTTGGCTGCGGTGGCGGCAGCGTCGCCACGGACGTACAGCTTGGCGAGGACGTAGAACAGGTCGAATCCCGACGCCAGCATGAGGAGATAACCGGCGCCCACCATCCTGCCAATGAACCTCGGGCGAAAGCCGCGCGCCGAAGCATCTGCCATCGGTTCCATGGCAGCCTACCGGGAGCGGGCCCGCAGACTCCATAGTCCGCGCGCCGAGAGGATGAAGGTGAGGCCCCCGAGCCCGCCGAGCGCCCACAGCGTCCAGACGAAGAAGAAGCCGCCGGTGGAGCTGGCGATCTCGCCGTAATGTGCGCCCCGCATGTGGATGACGGGCATGCCTGCCGCGAACAACCCGACGAGCAGCATGATGACGTGCCCCGATCGCCGTTCGGCGAGCACGAGCGTCCCGTACAGGAAGACCACGAGGACGAGCAGCGCAATGTTTGAGGGCTCGGCCTTCGATATCCCACGGACGATGTCGTCTGTAATGTGAAGCGTCAGCAAGAGGATCGAGAGCAGAGACGTGACGACCAGGATTGTGTTTTCCTTCATTGCGCCACCATGGTGGCGGCACACGTGCGCGCGAACAAGCAGATTGCGACGAAAGGCGGATTCGCGCGGACGAACGGCGGTTACATCTGCCGGAACAGGTGAACGTAGTGGCGGCTGACGGGCAGCACGTCCTCGCGGCCCTTCAGGTGAATCTCCGCGGTTTCGTTGTCGTGTCGCCGCACCTGGCTGATCGCGCGCAGATTCACGACGACCGAGCGATGGACCTGCGCGAACTGCTCGGCATCGAGCTGCTCGTAGAGGTCCTTGAGCGGCGTCCGGACCACCGCCTTCGCGGCTTTCCCTCCATCGCGCCAGGCGACGAGCGTGTACTTCGCGTCCGACCGCAGGTAATCGACGTCCTCGATCGCGATGAGGCGCACGGTCTTCCCCGCCTGCGCCCGGATCCAGCGCAGCGGCTCGGCCTTCCCGCCGCCTTGCAGCTTCGCGAGCTGGGCGCTGAGCTGCTGCAGTAGCTGCTCGGTGTTGATCGCCGGCCGCGAGGACTGCAGACGCTCTTGGAGGCGGCTCACGGCCTCCGCGAGCCGCGCCGGTTCGACCGGCTTCAGCAGGTAATCGAGCGCGCCTTGCGCGAAGGCCTGCACCGCGTAGTGGTCGTACGCGGTGACGAACACCAGATGCGCGCGGCGGCCGATGTGGTTCGCGGCATCGACACCGGAGAGGCCCGGCATGTGGACGTCGAGGAAACAGATGTCGGGATGGCGCTCGTCGAACAACCGCACCGCCTCCCGCCCGTTCCGCGCCTCGGCCACGATCTCGAGCTCGGGCCAGACGTTCGCGAGCTGGCGCCGCAGCGCCTCGCGCAGCAGCGGCTCGTCGTCGGCGATCAAGGCGGTCGCGCGGGCGTTCATGTCTGTGCCGGCATCTCGACTTCGACCGCGACGCCGCGGGGGGCGCCGGCGATCAGGCGCAGCTCGGCGGCATCGCCGAAGATGAGCTGCAGCCGCTCGCGCAGAGTCGTCAGCCCGGTGCCGAGACCGTTCGCCGATGGCTGGAGCCCGGCGCCGGTGTCGGTGACGCGGACGACACAGCGTTCACCAAGCCGTTCGATGTCGATGTCGATGCGGCCTCCTTCTTCGCTGGGGTCGATCCCGTGGCGCACGGCGTTCTCGACCAGCGTCAACAGTGTGGTCGGAGGACAGCGAACCTCGAGCGCCGACGAGTCGACGTTCATCGCGTACTGCAGGCGATCGGGCATGCGCATCTGCATCAGCTCGAGATACGGCCGCACCAGCCGCAGCTCGCGCTCGATGGTCGCCGCCGGCTCGTGGAGCAGCGGCACCGCCGCGCGCAGGTACTCGATGAGGCTCCGCAGCAGCGTCGACGCATGCGGCGAGCCCGCATCGACGAGCGCCTGCACGTTCGCGAGCGTATTGAACAAGAAATGCGGGGCGACCTGCGCCTGCAGCAGATGCAGACGCGCGTCGAGCGCCTGTCGCTCGAGCTCACTGCGCTCGAGCGCGAAGGCGAGCTTCTGATGGCGCGCGAAGGCTTCCTTCTGCCGAACGATCGCCGCGAGCGCCGTCCAGGGCGCGACCAGGACGGCGGCGAACGTGAGGAGCATCCAGTCGTTGTGCTCCCAGAATGACGGTGCACCTTCCGGGGTGACCGGAAGGTACATCGCGATGATCGTGATCGGCATGGACACGCCGACGGCAACGACCTGGAGTACCCACCGCTCGATCCAGCGCGGCAGCCTCCGGGGCCACACTTCGAAGAGGGCAAAGACCGTCGTCGCCGCCAGGCCGAGGGTGATGGCGCGGAGGAGGAGTGAGGACGGCGGACTCTTCAAGTGAGTCAACAGCAGGAGCCCGACACCGATCGAAAGCGTCAGCGCGACGGCAACGCGCCGCGCTGTCTTCGCCAGGATGCCGTTTAGAACCTCCACCGCGCCGAGAAGCCCCAGACCTGCTCGCGGCCGGTGTAGCTGCCGGAGATGTCCGGGCTGCGCGGCTCCTGCTCCGAGGCGCCGCGGTTGCCGTGGTCGTGGAAGGAGTAGGCGAGGTCGAAGGAGATGTGGGGGAAGTTGTAGGCGAAGCCGGCGGCGTAGACGTAGGCGTCGTCGCGCGGGAAGCCGGGCTCGACGGTGTTGCCGCGCACCGGCGAGGGCTCCCAGCCGATGCCGCCGAAGAGCTGGAAGTTGTCGGTGAGCTCGCCCTCGGCGCCGAGCCGCACCGAGACGGTGTCCTTCCAGTTGCGCTCCCGGACGGTTTGCCCGGTGCCGAGCAGCGGGTCCGGGGAGAAGGTGACCACGGTGTCTTCGAGCGTCGACCAGTTCTGGTAGGCGATGTCGACCTCCAGGCGCAGCTCCGGGTAGGGCGCGAACCAGGTGCCGGCGCGCAGCTCCCACGGCAGGGTGAACGACTGCCCGGCGCGGCCCGGCACGAAGCGGGCGGCGACCAGGGGGAGGACCTCCGAGATCGCCACGTCGCGCGGCGCGTAGCTCACCTCGCCGTTGCCCTCCAGCTCGGCCTCGCTGCGGAAGACCGTCCCCCAGCCCCAGGACGGCGCGGCGTAGTGCAGCGCCAGGTCCCACCCGAGGGCGTCCACGTCGGCGTCGGCGTCGCGCTGGATCTCGACCGGGACCGTGCGCGAGAGGCTGGGGACGAAGACGTCGGCGAACGCGTTGTCGGCCTGCTCGAGCCCGCCGAAGACGTAGCGCACGCCGCCGCCCAGGCTCCAGCCCTCGGCGACCTCGTAGGCCATGGCGGCGTGGAGCTCGAAGACCTCGAGCGAGAAGCGGCGGGTCAGGAAGCGGCCGGGGAAGAGCGCCGAGTGCCAGTCCTGGTTGTGCCAGTAGGGGGCGTCGATGCCGAGCCCGAAAGCGATCGGCGTGTAGTCCTGCGGCGTCCGCCAGGTGAGGTAGACCGCCGGCGGGAACTGGATCGTGTGCTTGGCCTCGTGCGTGCCGCTGGCGCTGACGTAGCGGTCCTCGGCATTCGAGAAGTCGAGCCCGGCCTGGAGCTGGAGGCCCGGCAGGCGGGTCATCGCCGCCGGGTTGTAGGTCACCGTCGAGGGCTCGTGCCCGCGCGCCGTGAGCGCCCCGGCCTGCCCGATCGCCCGGGCGCCGTGCTGGAAGAGCCCGAAGCCGGCGGCGGCACCCAGTGCGGGGGCGGCCAGGGCGAAGACGAGACCGCTCAGGAGCGCGTAGGTCGACGGGAGCTGCGACGGTCGGGGCTGGGGCATGAACATCCTCCTCGCTGGCGCCGGCGAGGATACCAGCCGTTGCTATGCTCCGCCGCGCCGTGCGCACGAACTGGTACCAGGACTTCTTCCGCGGCGTGGCGCTCGACGTCTGGCGCGAGGTGATCGCCGAGCAGCCGACGGCGGCGGAGGTGGACTTCCTCGTCGCCGAGCTCGGCGCGCCCGCCGGCGGGCGCCTGCTCGACGTCCCTTGCGGCAACGGCCGGCACGCGCTGGAGCTGGCGCGGCGCGGCTACCGCGTGACCGGCGTGGACATCTCCGAGGAGTTCCTGGCCGAGGCGCGGGCCGGCGCCGCGGCGGCGGGCCTCGACGTCGAGTGGAAGCTCGGCGACATGGGGCGCCTCAAGGGCGACCCCGCGTCCTACGACGGCGCCTACTGCCTCGGCAACAGCTTCGGCTACCTCGACGGGCCCGGCATGAAGAGCTTCCTCGACCGCCTGGCGCGCCTGCTGCGGCCGGGCGCGCGCGTCGTCGTCGCGACCGGCATGGCCGCCGAGTCGGTCCTGCCGCGCCACCAGGAGCACGAGGAGTTCACCATCGGCGACGTGGAGATGACGATCGACAGCCGCTACAACACCGCGGCGAGCTGCGTCGAGGAGGAGTACACCTTCGCCCGCGGCGGCGAGACCGAGGTCCGCGAGTCGGTCCACTGGGTCTACACCACCGCCGAGATCCAGCGCATGCTCGCGCGCTCCAAGCTCGACACGATCGCCCTCTACGGCTCGACCGACCGCCAGCCGTTCACGCTCGGCGCCAGCGAGCTCTACGTCGTGGCGCAAAAGCGCGGCTGAGGCGGGTGCTAAGCTTCGCCACCTCGCCGGCCGCCCCGCCCATGATCGTCGCCAAACGCCAGGACCAGGGGTTCACCGTCCTCGAGGTGGAGGGGGTGATCAAGCTGGGGGAGAGCGCCAAGTTCTTCGCCCAGACCCTGGAGCGCACCCTCGACGAGGACCGCGGGCACGTCATCGTCGACTTCTCGCGGATCAACTACATCGACTCGACCGGCATCGGCGAGCTGGTCGGCTACCTCGGCCGCTTCCAGAGCGCCCGCCGGGCCCTGATCCTGGTCCAGCCGAACGAGCGCATCCGCAAGCTCCTCGAGGTCGCCCGCCTCGCCGAGCATTTCCCCACCTACGAGACGGTCGAGGCGGCGATGGCCGCCCACGCCTGACGCGCCGAGGCCGCCGACTCCTGTTCGCTCCCCTCGCCGTCGTCACCCGCGGCGGTCTGCCCGAGTCCTGGCACTCCGGGATGGCGGCGGTCGTCACGCCGGAGGGGCGGCTGGTCGCGCGCCTCGGCGACCCGACGGTCGCGACCTTCCTGCGCTCGGCGGCCAAGCCGTTCCAGGCCCTGCCGCTGGTCTTGGCCGGCGGCATCGAGCGCTTCGCCCTCGACGAGGCCGACCTCGCCCTGATCTGCGCCTCGCACGCCGGCTGCCCCGAGCACGCCGAGCGCGCCGCGGCGCTGCTCGACCGCGGCGGCTTCTCGGTGGACGACCTCCTCTGCGGCGCCCACCCGCCGTACGACGCCGAGGCGGCGGCCGAGCTGGTGCGTCAGGGCCGCGAACCGAGCCCGCTCCACAACAACTGCTCGGGCAAGCACGCCGGCATGCTCCTCGCCTGCCGGCTCCTCGGCTACCCACCGGCGGAGTACGTCGCCCCCGGCCACCCGCTGCAGCGCGACATCGCCGGCTGGGTGGCGCGGCTCTGCGGCGTCGCGCCCGAGCGGATGGGCCAAGGCGTCGACGGCTGCAGCGCCGTCTCCTTCCACCTGCCGGTCGAGGCCGCGGCGCGCGGCTACGCGGCGCTGGCCGATCCCGCCGCCGCCGGGGTGGACGCCGCGCCGGCCGAAGCGCTCGGCCGGATCGCCGCGGCGATGACCCACGCGCCGGCGATGGTCGCCGGCCGCGGCCGCTTCACCACCCGCCTCATGGAGGCGACCGGCGGCCGCGTCGTCGCCAAGGAGGGGGCGGAGGGGTTCTACGCCCTGGCGGTGCGCGGGCCGGTGGCGCTCGGCATCGCGCTCAAGGTCGCCGACGGCGGCGAGCGCTGCCGCGACGGCGCGGTGCTCGACCTGCTGCGGCAGATGGGCTCGCTGGCCGGCGAGGAGCTCGCCGAGCTCGCCCCCTTCTACCGCCCGGTCCTCACCAACGCCCGCGGCCTCGTCGTCGGCGAAGTGGTGCCCGACCTCGAGCTGGAAGAAACGCCCGGGACGTAGCCCGGGCGCTACGGGACGATTCGTAGCGCCCGGCCTACGTGCCGGGCGTTTCTCGCTGCTAGACTCCCGCTCCGAGGCCGCAGCCCTGACCGCACCGCTCCTCCCCAAGCTCGTCCCGATCCTCGCGCTGGCCTGCGCCGCGGCCGCCTGCCGCTCCGGGCGCAGCGAGCCGCCGCCCTTCCGCAAGGTGCGTCCGGCGGTGGCCTACGAGATCCTGCGCGACAGCCCGGACATCTTGATCCTCGACCTGCGGCCGCCGCAGGAGTTCCGGGGTCCGGAGGGGCACGTCAAGGGGGCGATCAACATCGAGGAGGACCGCCTCCGCCGGCTCCTGCTCGACATCAGCGCCTACCGCGACCAGACTTTCCTGGTCTACTGTCGGAACGCGGCCTGCGGCGAGCAGGCGATGGAGTTCCTGATGGCGAGCGGCTATCGCGACGCCATCCTGATCCACGGCGGCTTCGCGGCCTGGGTCGAGGAGGGATTCGACACCGTCCTCGCCGTCGAGAGCCCGCCGCCGACCCCGCAGCCGCCGCAGCCGGCGGGACCGCGGCCGGACCCGCCGCCGGAGGAACGATGACCGTCCACACGTCCGACCCGACCGCCGCCGCCGGCGCCCTGCAGTCGCTGCAGGCGGCGCTCGGCGGCCGCATCAGCCTCGACCCCGAGGTGCGCGCCCGCTACCGCAGCGACTTCGGCCGTCTCGTTGACCGCCTGCCCGGCGCGGTGGCGTTCTGCGCCTCGGCCGAGGAGGTGGCCGAGGTGGTGCGCCGCTGCCGCGAGCTGCGGGTGCCGATCGTGCCGCGCGGCCAGGCGCACACCCAGACCGGCCAGGCCACCTCCGATGGCGGCGTGGTGCTCGACACCGCGCCGCTCAACCGCATCCACGCGATCGACGCCGAAGCGCTGACCGCCACCGTCGACGGCGGCGTCGTCTGGCGCGACCTGGTCGTGGCGACGACGGCGCAGGACCTGGTGCCGCCGGTCCTCACCAACAACCTCGGCGTGACGGTGGCGGGGACGCTCTCGATGGCCGGGCTCGGCGTGGCGAGCTTCCGCTACGGCACGCAGGCCGACAACGTCTTGGAGCTGGAGGTGGTGACCGGCGAAGGCGAGATCGTCGTCTGCTCGCGCCAGCGCCACCGCGAGCTCTTCGACGTCGTGCGCTGCGGCCTCGGGCAGTTCGGCATCATCACCCGGGCGACGCTCAAGCTCCGCCGCTGCCGGCCGCGGGTGCGGATGTTCACGCTGGTCTACGACCGGCTCGACCTCTTCATGGAGGACGCGCGGCGGATCATGGACCCGGCCGACCGCTCCTTCCACAGCCTCGGCGGCATCTGCTCGCCGGCGCCGCTCGGCTTCCGCTCGATCGGCGAGGGGCTGGAGCTGGGGGTGGGGGTCCTGGGGTTCGCGCACTGGGTCTTCCCGATGTTCCTCTCGACCGAGCTCGCGCCCGGCGAGGAGCCGGACGACGCGGCGCTCCTCGCCGGCCTCCGCTTCCACCGCCACGCCCACACCGAGGACACGACGCAGCTCGACTTCTGCCGCCGCATGGAGCCGATGTTCGAGCTCTGGCGGCGCACCGGCTACTGGGAACACCCGCACCCCTGGATGGAGACGATCCTCCCCTGGGAGGGGTCGCAGGAGTTCATCGAGAGCATCCTGGCGCAGCTCCCGCCCGGGGCGCTCGGGGCTGGCGGCCACGTCCTGCTGTGGCCTTCGCGCACCGACTGCTCGGACGTGCCGCTCTTCATGCACCCCGGCGGCGAGGTGGTGATGGGCTGGGGGATCCTCGGCGCGGTGCCGCGCGAGTTCCTGGAGGAGGGGCTCGCCAAGCTCGACATGGCGAGCGAGCTGTCGATCTACTACGGCGGCAAGCGCTATCTCTCCGGCTACATCAGCTTCGACACCGCCGAGCGCTGGGCGCAGCACTTCGGCGACCGGTGGCCCACGGTCCAGGCCGCCAAGAAGCGCTGGGACCCGGACGGCATCCTCGCGCCCGGGTTCATCGTCTACGAGTAGCCCTCAACTGCACGAGAACGCCGCGGTGTCCTGGACCGGCGGGGCGGGCGTGCGGTCCTCGTTCTCGTACGTCTTGCGCCGGCCGGTGGCGGTGTCGTCGACGGTGACGGTGAAGCCGACGTTGGTGCCGGCCGAGTAGAACACCCAGTAGTTGCCGTTGACGCCGCAGCCGTCGAGGACCTTGACCAGCATCTCGGGGTTCTCCTGGCCGAAGAACCAGAAGAGGCCGCCGGCCGACACCCCCAGCCCCGCTAGCGGGATCGCCCGCGCCTCCCCGCTGACGCCTCCGGCCTGGCTGGTGGCGAACGTCACCTCGATGCGGAAGCGGCCGTCGCCGGGCTGGTCGTCGATGCAGAGCGTGGTCGGGCCGGGCTGACAGGGCTGCGCGGCGTCGTCGAGGAGCAGCTCGTCGAGCCGCAGCAGCGCGTCATGCGCCCGCAGGGCACCATTACCGAAGACTGGATCATGGCCGGGCTCGCCCAGGTCCTGCGCCGACTCCTCGAGCGCCCGCCGCACCTGCACGGCGGTGGCGGCGGGGCGGTGGGAGCGCAGCAGGGCGGCGGCGCCGGCGACGTGAGGGCTCGCCATCGAGGTGCCTTCGCTGCCGCAGTAGACGTACTCCTTGGGGCTGACACAGAAGCTGCCCAGGGTCTCCTGGAAGACCACGTCGCGGTGCCCGTCGTCGTCGAGGTCCTGGCGGACGTTGCCGCCGGGCGCGGCGAGGTCCACGGCCTCGCCGCGGTTGGGGTAGGGCGCCAGGCCGTCGAGGTCGAGCGCCGTCACCGCCACGACGTCGGGGTGGTTGGCCGGGTGCGCCACCGAGTCCTGCTCCGAGTTGCCCACCGAGACGACGACCAGGACGTCGCGGGCGGCCGCCAGCTCCAGCGCCTCGTTGAGCATGGAGGAGGAGCACTCCGGCCATTCCAGCCCGTCGCAGTCGGTGCCCACCGAGATGTTGACCACCCGCGCGCCGTGCTCGGACGCCCAGACGACACCCCGCGCCAGCGCGTCGTTCGGGAGGTCCTGCGGGTCCTCCGGGTCCGCGGCGACGATCGGCAGCAGGGTGGAGGCGAAGGCGACGCCCGCGAAGCCCTCGGCGTTGTGGGTGCACTGGGCGACGGTGCCGGCGACGTGCGTGCCGTGCCCCAGGACGTCGCGCGCCGCCGCGCCCGGCCCCTCGACGTCGAGGAAAGCGTCGTACTCGGCGGGGAACGCCTGGCACTTGAGATCCTTGCCGCCGCGGGCGACCCCGGTGTCGATGACCGCGACGCGCACGCCCTCGCCTCGCGAGAGGCCCCAGGCCGCCGGCATCTGGATCGCCTTCAGGTGCCACTGCAGGGGGTAGAGCGGATCGTTCGGCGTGAAGGTGGCGGCGGCTGGGGCGGCGCGCGGCCCGGAGGGGGAGGGCCGGGCCCGCGCCACGTAGTTGAGCTCGACCGTCTCGACGCCCGGCCGGTCGAGCCAGCTCTCCAGCGCCTGGCCGGCGGTCAGCCCGGGGCCGGCTGGCACCGTGAACCAGCGCCCGAAGATGGGGCGCGAGCCAGGCGGTAGGGCCTTCGCCGCCTCGACGCCGGCGGCCAGCCGCACCAGCAGGTGCCGGGGATCGTGGCGGAGCTGCGGCCGCGCCGCGTGCCCGAGGCGCGCCCGCTGGAGGGTTCGGGGCTCCGGCTGCGCGGACTGCGCGAAGGCCGCGACGCCGGAGAAAAGACAGGACGACAGGACGACCAACGTCAAACGCCACATCCGGCCAATTATATTGGGCGCTCGTTCCTCACTCGATGTAGCCGACGGCACGCAGCCGCTCCTCGGCCTCGCGGGAGCGGTCGAGGAGGGCGGCGGTGTCGCCGGCGGCGCTTGCGGCGAGCCAGGTACGGAGGGCGGCGCGAAGAGGGGCGGCGGCGCGGCGTTCTGCCGCGAGGCGGTCGCGCGTCTCGCCGGGATCCGCTTCGAGGTCGTAGAGCCAAGCCTTCCCGCTCGCCAGGTCGGCGATCAGCTTGTGCCGCGGGCCGACGACGGCGTGGTACGCGCCCTGCGCGCTCACCTGCCGCCCGTTCACCCGCCGGCCTTCCTCCAACGCCGGCCGCAGACTCCTCCCCGCGAAGGCGACCCCTTCCGCCGGCACCTCCAAGAGGTCGAGCAGCGTGGGCAGGACGTCCAGGTTCTGCGCCCCGGCCGCCACCCGCCGCGCCTCCAGCCCGGGCGCCCGCACCAGGAGCGGCACCCGGATCGAGCTGTCGAAGACCGTGCGGCAGTGCTGGACGTGCCGGTGCTCGAGGAGCTCCTCGCCGTGATCGGCGGCGACGACCACCACCGTCTCCTCGTCGAGCCCGGCCCGCGCGAGCGCCCCGAGCAGGCGCGCGAGCTCGCTGTCCCAGAAGGCGATCTCCTCGTCGTACCAGTCGACGAGGAGGCGGAGGTCGGCGGCCGTCACCCCCGGGTCGGGCGCCCCCTGGTAGAGCCAGCGTCCGATCGGTTTGGGATTGCCGCGGCGGACGAAGCGCTTGTCCGACCAGCCGTGCGCAAAGCGGCGGGGGTGGGCGCGCGGCGGCTGGTAGGGGGCGTGCGGGTCGAGGTAGTGGAGGTAGAGGAAGAAGGGGCGCGGCAGGCTCTGGAGGAGCGGCAGCGCCTGCCGGTTGACGCAGGCCGCCGACTTCCAGACGCAGTCCTCCAAGAAGAGGTCGAAGCCGCGGCCGAAGCCGCCGTGCGGGTTGAGGTCGCTCGGGCGGCGGCGGACGACCGAGCTGGCCGAGACCGCGGCGGTCGTCCAGCCGCGGGCGCGCAGCAGCTCGGGAAGGGTCGGGAGGCCGTCGGGGATGCCGATCCTGCCCTCCGGCTGGCCGAGGAAGCGTTCGGGGAGCTGCGAGGTGAGGAGCGAGTTGACCGAAGGGAAGGTGCACCCGGCCTGGCTGCGCGCGTCGGTGAAGACGACCGCCTCCTGCGCGAAGGCGTCGAGCGCCGGGCTCGTCGGGCGCGGGTAGCCGTAGGCCCCGAGGTGGTCGGCGCGCAGGGTGTCGACGAGGACGAGGACGACGTTGAGCGGCCGCGGCTCGCCGTCGCCGGCGCAGCCCGCCGCGCCGCCGCCGGCGCAGCCCACGACGAGGAGCGCGGCGGCGAGGGCGCAAGGCGCGCGGCGAGGCACCCGCGCAGCGTAGCGCAGCGGCGCCGGGCCGGTGCTAGCCTCTCCGCCGATGGGCCTCCGCTCGCTCTTCGGCCGTCCCCCGCGGCCGCCGTCGCCGTTGCCGTTTCCCGAGCCGTTCGTGCCCGAGGAGACGAGCCGGGTGACGACGGACGAGGCGGCGCGGGTGCTCGCCGCGCTCGCGGCGCTGCGGCGCGAGCACGCGGAGATGCCCGACGCCCACACCAGCATCTTCGACGAGCCGCGTCCCTGGCTGCCGCCGGAGGAGCGCTTCGATCCCAACCGCTACTTCGAGGTCTTCGACCGCCTGCGCCCCGACGACGGCTGGGACCTCGACTACGTCTACAGCTACTGGGGCAACGGCGGCTCGCCGCTCCTCTACCCGCGCCGCCGCGACGCGCCGCCGCTCACCACGCCCGACGAGTACAGCCGACACTTCCCCTGGGGCAACCAGCCCGGCGTCCACCCCTGGCTCTGGCGCCTCTCCGCCGAGCGCTCCCCCGAAGGGGCCTTCCAGCTCTCCCTCCTCGCGCTCGAGGGGCAGAAGTTCTACCTCCACTGGCACGACAACTACTTCGACACCGAGTACGTCTGCACGCCCGAGCGGCTGGAGCAGCTCGTGGGGACGCTCCCCGACGAGCCGGAGGGGCCGAGCATGATCGACGGCGTCACTCCCGGGGAGCGCGAGCGCCTGCGGCAGTACGACCTCGCGCCGGTCGTCCGCCGGGCGGGGGACTTCGCGGAAGTGGAGGTCCTCGTCTACACCAAGTTCGGAGGCTTCTTCCGGCGCACGGCGCGGATCGCCTGGCCGAACCACGTGCTCGGCGAGAGCGACGAGCAGATCGTCGAGTACCACTGCGGCATCATGTATTAGCCTCGCGGCGTGGACCGCTCCGCCGAGATCGACCGCACCACGCCGACCCTGCGGCCGGAGCGCGCGCCGCTGCTGCGCCAGAGCTGGCACCACCTGCTTTTCCTGCACTGGGACCTGCCGCCGGAGGTGCTGCGGCCGCTGGTGCCGGCCGGGCTCGAGCTGGACCTCTTCGACGGCCGCGCCTGGGTCGGCCTGATCCCCTTCACCATCACCGGCAGCCGCGCCCCCTTCACGCCGCCGGTGCCCTTCGTCTCCGACTTCCACGAGGTCAACGTCCGCACCTACGTCCACCACGGCGGGCGCGACCCGGGCGTCTGGTTCTTCAGCCTCGACGCGGCGAGCCTGCTCGCCGTGGCCGGCGCCCGCGCCGTCTACCGGCTGCCCTACTACGACGCGCGGATGCAGTTCGACGTCGAGCCCGGCGACCCGGCGCGCTACCACTTCCATTCCGAGCGGCGGGCGCCGGCGCCGCCGCCGGGCTGCGACCTGCGCTGGACGACCCGCGGCGGCACGCACCCGGCCGCCTTCCGCTCGCTCGACTTCTTCCTCGTCGAGCGCTACTTCCTCTACGCCGCCGGCGAGGACGGCACCCTCTGGCGCGGCCAGGTCCACCACGAGGCCTACCCGCTCCAGGAGGAGACGGCGCTCGAAGGCCTGGAGGAGACCCTTCTCGCCGCCGCCGGCGTCACCCGCCCCGACGCGCCGCCACTCGTCCACGCCGCGCCGGGCGTGGAGGTGCGGATCTACCCGCCCGAGCGCATCGGCGCCTAGATAACCCGCGGGTTGCCGCCGTCAACCGGGATCTGCGCGCCGGTGGTGCGGGAGAAGAGGTCGGTGCAGAGGGCGGCGGCGAGCGCCCCGACGTCGGCGGCGCGCACCTCGACGCCGAGCAGGTTGCGGCGCCGGTACTCCTCCGGGGAGATGCCGTACTTCTCGGCCCGCGAGGCGATCAGCTCGGGGCTCCAGAGGTTGGTGTCGAAGACCGCGTCGGGGTGGAGGACGTTGACGCGGACGCCGTGCTCGGCGAGCTCGAGCGCCGCGACGCGGCCGAGCTGGGTCAGCGCGGCCTTGGAGGCGGAGTAGGCCGCCGCGCCGGGGCCGGGGGCGGCGACGTTGCGCGAGCCGATGAGGACGACCGAGCCGCCGCCGGCGGCCCGGCGAAGCAGCGGGATCGTCTCGCGCAGGAGCGTCAAGTGAGAGCGGGCGTTCAGGTCCATGACCCGCGCCCAGGTGAGGTCGTCCAGCTCCTCGACCGTCGGGCCGGCGGCGAAGACGCCGACGCAGCTCACTACCGCGTCGATGCCGCCGAAGCGCTCGACCGCTTGCGCCACGGCGGCGCGCACTGCGGCGGCGTCGGCGGCGTCGGCGACGAGGTGGAGATCGGCGCGCCCGTCCGGTGCGGGCTGGAGGTCGAGCCCGACGACCGCGGCGCCGCGCTCCTTCAAGGCCGCGGCGGAGGCGGCGCCGATGCCGCTGGCCGCGCCGGTCACCAGCGCCACCCGTCCTGCCAGCGGCGCCGGCGCGCCGCCGCGCCGGAGCTTCGCCTGCTCGAGGTCCCAGTACTCGACCTCGAAGAGGTGGCGCGCCGGCAGCGGCCGGAAGCCGCCCAGCCGCTCGGCGGCTTCGATCGCGCCGATCGTGTGGCGGTAGACGTCGGCCGCGATGTCCGCGTCGCGGGCCGTCCGCCCGGCGGCGAAGAAGCCGAGCCCCGGCGCCAGCACGATGCGCGGCGCCGGGTCGAGCATGGCGAGCGGGCGGCCGTCCACGTGGCGCTCGAAGTAGCGGCGGTAGGCGGCGGCGTAGCGGTCGAGGTCGCGGGCGGCGCGCTCCGGGTCGCGCACGACGGCGGGGACGCGCTTGGTACGCAGCACGTGGTCGGGAGTGAGGGTGCCGCGGCCGGCGACGGCGTCGAGGTCGGGGCGGCCGGCGAAGCGGCGCGCCTCCTCGCCGGTGTCGAGCGTCAGGATCATCGGGTTCCCGGCGAGGCGCGACAGCTCGGCGCGCAGGCCGGCGATCGCGGCCGGCGTCCAGGCGGCATCGGCAGCGGCGGCGCGGCGGCGGCGGGGGGCGGCGGCGCGGCGCTCGGGGCGCGGCAGCTCGGCCGCCGCGGCGGCGACCGCGGCGAGCATCCGCTCGTAGCTGGCGCGCGGGTCGTCGTCGAAGGTGAAGACGCCGTGGTTGAGGAGGATCATGCCGCGCGCCTCGAAGCCCTCCCGCACGGCCGCGAGCCAGCGCCGCCGGCACTCGACGGCGAGGTCGAAGCCCGGCTTGACGTACGGCACGATGAGGAACTCGCCGCCGAAGAGGTCGCGCGCCCGCCGCGCGCCGTCCGGCGTCTGGATCAGCGCCAAGACGGCGTCGGCGTGGGTGTGATCGACGAAGCGGTGGGGGAGGAAGGCGTGGAGGAGCGCCTCGACCGAGGGGTCCGGCGCCTGCGGGTCGAGCCGGCAGCGCCGCAGCTCGCGCATCATCTCGAGGTCGGAGAGCGCCGGCGCGTCGAGCAGGCGCCGCGCCCGCCCGAGCTCGAGCGGCGCGAACCCCTGGGCCTCGATCGTCGCCAGGTCCCAGCCGCTGGCCTTGACCCAGACGACCTCCACTTCCTCGCCGAGGACGTCCCGCGCCGTCGACTTGACCGAGGTGTTGCCGCCGCCGTGGAGCACGAGCGACGGATCGGCCCCGAGGAGGCGCGAGGTGTACACCCGCAGCCCGAGCAGCGGGTCGGGCGTCGATTCCCGCCACCGCCGCGCTTCCCGCTCGTTCCAGCGGCTCTCGATTCGCGGTTTCTTCATCGGGACGGCGCGTAGTCTAGCGGGCGGCGCCCGCGGCGCGCTCTGCTACGCTCCCTCGCGCATGCGCACCGTCCGCATCGGCAACGGCCAGGGCTTCTGGGGGGACAACGTCGACGCCCCGGTGGAGCTGCTGCGCGGCGGGCCGATCGACTACATCGGCATGGACTACCTGGCCGAGGTGACGCTGTCGATCATGATGCGGCAGAAGCTCAAGGACCCGCGCCTGGGCTACGCCACCGACTTCATCGGCTTCGTCCGCCGCGTCCTGCCCGAGCTGGTCGAGCGCAACGTCCGCGTCCTCACGAACGCCGGCGGCCTGAACTCCCACGCCTGCCGCGCCCGCATCTTCGAGGTGGCGCGCGAGCTCGGGATCACCGGCCTGCGCGTCGGCGTCGTCGAAGGGGACGACGTCCTGCCGCGCCTGCCCGAGCTCCTCGCCGCCGGCCACGAGCTGAAGAACATGGACACCGGCGAGCCGCTGGCGCCGGTCGTCGGCCGCATGGCAAGCGCCAACGCCTACCTGGGCGCCCGCCCGGTGTGCGAGGCGCTCCAGCAGGGCTCCCTCATCGTCCTCTGCGGCCGGGTCACCGACACCGCGCTGGCGCTGGCGCCGATGATCCACGAGTTCGGCTGGGGGCCGGAGGAGTGGGACTGCCTCGCCGCCGGCACCGTCGCCGGGCACATCATCGAGTGCGGCGCCCAGTGCACCGGCGGCAACTACAGCCGCTGGCGGGAGGTGCCCGACCTCTGGAACGTCGGCTACCCGATCGTCGAGGCGCGCCCGGACGGCACCTTCGTCGTCACCAAGCACCCCGGCACCGGCGGCATGGTCACCGTCGCCACCGTCGCCGAGCAGCTCCTCTACGAGATGGGGCGGCCCGAGGAGTACATCACCCCCGACGTGACCGCCGACTTCACCACCATCCGCCTGCGCCAGGACGGGCCGGACCGGGTCGAGGTCTCCGGCGTGCGCGGCCGCCCCAAGACGCCGTTCTTCAAGGTCTCGGGCTCCTACCTCGCCGGCTACAAGACGAGCGGGCAGATCACCCTCTGCGGGCCGGAGGCCGCCGCCAAGGCGGAGCTGGCGGCCGAGACCGTCTGGAAGCGTCTGGAGCGCGCCGGCGTCACCTTCGAGCCGGAGCAGAAGTCGACCGAGGTCCTCGGCCTCGGCGTCTGCCTCCCCGGCATCTTCGCCGTGCCGCCCGACCCGCCGGAGGTGGTCCTCCGCCTCGGCGTGCGCGACCCCGACCGCGCCAAGGTCGAGCGCTTCGGCATGGAGATCGCGCCGCTCATCACCGCCGGCCCGCCGGGCGTCACCGGCTTCGCCGGCGGCCGCCCGAAGGCGCAGGAGATCGTCGCCTACTGGCCGGCGCTGCTGGCGCGCGAGGAGGTCGAGCGGCAGATCGAGGTGTCGGTGGAGGAGGCGTGACGGCGGGCGGCGGGCTCGTCGCCCGCTGGTACGCGCCGCTCCTGGGCGGCCTCCTCCCCATCCTGCTGCTCGGCTTTTTGGCCAGCGCCGTCGCCGACCGCATCGTCTTCGTCGGCTGGGCTCTCGCCTTCGCGCTCCTCTGGACGGTCCTGCTACGGCAGGGGATCGAGGCCGGCTGGGAGCCGCGGCGCCGGTGGGGGAGCCTCGCCCTCCTCGCCGCGGTGGGCCTGGCGGCCTTCGCCGGGCTCGCGGCCGTCCACCGCGAGGACCTCGACCTCGGCGTGCGCGCCGTCTTCGGGGTGGGCGCGTGAAGGTCGCGCTGCGCCGCGTCGCCCTCGCCCGCTCGGGGGACAAGGGAGACGCCTCGAACGTCGGCCTCATCGCTTTCGACCCGAAGGTCTACGAGGTGCTGCGCCGCGAGGTGACGGCGGAGCGCGTCCGCGAGCACTTCCGCGAGGTCTGCCGCGGCCGGGTCGAGCGCTTCGAGGTGCCGAACCTCCTGGCCCTCAACTTCCTCCTCCACGACTCCCTCGGCGGCGGCGGCACCGAGAGCTTGAAGACCGACGCCCAGGGGAAGACGCACGCCCAGGGCCTCCTGGCGATGGAGGTCGAGCTGCCGGACGAGCTGGTGCCGCCGGAGGAGGAGGAGGGATGAGCGCGCTCGCCGAGGCGCGCTGGGAGGCGCTGGAGGTGCGGCAGGACGGCGACCTCCTGCGCGTCACGCTCAACGACCCGCGTCGCGCCAACGCGCTCTCGCCGCCCATGGTCGCGGAGCTGACCGACCTCTATCGGCGGCCGCTGCGCGAGGACGGGGTGCGGGCGGTGCTGCTCTCGGGCGCCGGCCGGCACTTCTCGGCCGGCGCCGACCTCGACCACCTGCGCGCGCTGCGCGACGCCGGCCCGGAGGAGAACCTCGCCGACTCCCGCCGCGTGCGCGACCTCTTCGACGCGGTGCTGCGGCAGGAGGCGCTGACGATCGCCCTCGTCCACGGCGCCTGCGTCGCCGGCGGCTGCGGCCTCGCCACCGCGCACGACTTCGTCGTCGCCGCCGAGACCGCGACCTTTCTCTACAGCGAAGTGCGGATCGGCTTCGTCGCGGCGCTCGTCGCCACCTTCCTGCCGCTGCGCGTCCGCGGCTCCGACCTGCGCGAGCTGCTCCTCTTCCCGCGCCCCCTGCCGGCGTCGCGGGCGCTGGAGATCGGCCTGGTCAACCGCGTGGTGCCCGGCGAACGCCTGGCCGCGGCGGGCGACGAGCTGGCGGCGGAAATCCTCGCCAACGCCAGCTCGGAGTCGATCGCCCGCACCAAGCGGTTGCTCCTGGAAGTCCTCGGCAAGCCCCTCGACCAAGCCCTCGCCCTAGCCGCCGAAGCCAACGCCGCCGCCCGTGCGACGGAGGACTGCAAGCGCGGCATCGCCACGTTCCTCGAGACCAAACAACCGCCCCGCTGGCGGGAGTGAGGAGGGAATGTGAAACTTGACCAACGGCGGGAACTGAAGTCACTTCGCCTGTTCGGTAGCACATTAGCGGAACAGAAAAACTTCCTCGATGCTCGTCTCGGTACGCATAGCTACGTTGATGGGGATGTCTTCAGTCAGATAATGGATGAGGTCGAAAGCGCCAGGGAGCTTTTTCCGTTCTTGGTACCTTCCTGTGACCGGGACGCCTTCGTCTCATTTGGCGGCTATTCTGCGCGTGCTTTGTCGATGTATCTGGGTAGAGTACTCGCGCGGCTACGGGCTGAAATTCCGGAATCGGATAGTAGCCCTATCACTGAAGAGCGGGACTTCTCCTTCGTAAGGGACACTGGTCTTCGTAGGCTTTTGGACAGAGATTACCCGGAGATCCAGAGAGCTTTCGTGGCAGAGTGTTGGAAGGCTGTCATTATCTTGGCTGGTAGTGCGATCGAGGCCTGTTTGCTTGACCTTGCCCTTCAAAATTCGGCCGCTGCAAAGACAACAACGGCCGCGCGCAAGGCAGCTGCCGAAATCACTAAGTGGACTATCTCCGAATTAATCAACGTGGGTATTGAGCTTGGGTTAGTCCCGGTGGGAGCGGAGAAGCTATCTCATTCTGTCCGTGAATATCGGAATCTTGTACATCCTGGTTACGAGATCAGGTCTGGTCTTGGCCTCGGGAGGGAGGAAGCGCGAATCGCTGTCGAGGTTCTCAACATGATCCAGAGAGAACTTTCGGGGAGAGAGGCTTCAAGAGAGGAGGAGCCCGCTTAATGCTTAGGTAGACATCTTTCGCTTGGACTGGTCTGAACCAGGCCGCAGAGTGGTCGAGGTACTGCTAGAGGAGTTGGAGTAGTCGCTCGATCTCCCCTTCTGTGTTGTAGATCCCCGGCGACACCCGGATCCCCCCGTCGCGCAGGCTGACGATCACCCCCGCCGCCCGCAGCCGCTCGTACGCCGCGCGCGTCGCCTCCGGCGTCGCCGCCGCGAAGCACAAAATGTTCGACCGCCGCTCGGGCTGGAGCGACCCCAGCACGCGGTAGCCCTCGGGCAGCCCGGCGACGAGCCGGTCGAGGAGGCCGCGGACGTGCTCCTCGACGGCGCGCGGCGTGACCTCGGCCAGGTAGTCGGCGCTGGCGATGGCGCCGGCGAGGTCGAAGAAGCTGGCGGGGGCGTTCTTGTCGAAGCGGGTGGCGCCCGGCACCAGCTCCAGCTCGCACTCGGCGAGGCGGCTGAAGTCCTCGGCGCCGGCGACGCGGAACCAGTTGACGTTGTGCGGCACCAGGCGCTCGGCCGTCGCCGGCGGCACGTAGGCGAAGCCGACGCCGACCGGCCCCAGCAGCCACTTGTAGCTCGAGCAGACGAGGAGGTCGCAGGGCGTGGCGGCGAAGTCGAAGTGCAGGCCGCCGACCCCCTGCGTGCCGTCCACCACGAAGAGGACGCCGCGCTCGCGGCAGAGCGCGCCGACGCCGGCGAGGTCGCGCCGCGCCCCCGTGCGGTAGCTCACCCACTCCAGCGACACGACGCGCGTGCGCGGCGTCAGGGCGGCGGCGAAGCGCTCGACCTCCGGGACCTCGGGGTCGTCGGGCACCTCGACGACCTCGACGCCGCGCCGCTCCAGCCATTGCCAGGGGAAGCGGTTGGCGGGGAAGTTGCGGGCCGTGATCGCCACCTGGTCGCCGGCGCGCCAGTCGAGCCCGTTGACCACCAGCATGACGCCGAAGGTCGTCGAGTCGGTCACCGCGATGTCGGACGGCGCCGCGCCCACGAGCTGCGCGACGGCGCGCCGGAAGTCGTCGGGGACCGCGTAGAAGGAGCGGTCGTCGATCAGGTGCGGGTTGGTCTTGAGATGGAGGGCCCGCTCGGTCGCCTCGACGGCGACGCGGGGCATCGGCCCCAGGTTGGCGCAGTTGAGATAGACGATCCCGTCGTCGAGCGAGAAGTCCCGGCGCCGGTCGGCGGACATGCGGCCGCTATGATAGCGGCCGGCTCAGGAGCCCGGCGCGAAAGCCTTCGCGCCTACGGGAGCGCCGGATGCGCCTCGTCCTCTTCGACATCGACGGCACGCTGGTGGACTGCGGGCCGCAGGTGCGCCCGCTCTTCGGCGCGGCACTCGTCGAGGTCTTCGGCACCGCGGGCGACGTCGACGGCTACGACTTCGTCGGCAAGACCGACCCGCAGATCGTGCTCGACCTGATGACCGGCGCCGGCATCGAGCGCGAGGCGGTCGAGGCCGTCCTGCCGCGCTTCCGCGAGCTCTACCTCGAGCGGCTGGGCGCCGGGCTGACGCGCGAGCGGATGCGCCTGCTGCCGGCGGTCGTCGAGCTCTTGGAGCAGCTGGCGGGGCGGGCCGACGAGGCGGCGCTCGGCCTCCTCACCGGCAACTGGGAGCCGGGCGCCCGCGCCAAGCTGGCGCGCTTCGACCTCAACCGCTTCTTCCCCTTCGGCGCCTACGGCTGCGACTCCGCGGACCGCGCTGAGCTGCCGCCGGTGGCCCTAGGCCGCGCGGCCCGCGCGCACGGCCGGGAGTTCGCACCGGAGGACACCCTGATCGTCGGCGACAGCGTCCACGACGTCGCCTGCGCCCGCGCCCACGGCATCCCCTGCCTCGCCGTCGCCACCGGCCGGACGCCGGCCGCCGCCCTGGCGGCAGCCGGCGCCACCTGGGTCGTCCCCGACCTCGGCGCGGCTGGCGGGTGCGATCCGTTGTTGAGCTGCTAGCTAGCGGCCGCCTTTACCACCGCCGGTGGGGCAGGCGCGCCGCCGGGTTTGCCGAACAACCGTTTTCTACAGATAGGAGGAACTTCGGAGTCACGTCCGTCTCTCTTGTAGGAGGCTAAGGAGAGACTATGGACGAAACAACTTTCAAGAAAATTGCCCGCATTGTTCTCCTGCTCTGGTTCTTCGTGATCGCACTAGTAGTCCTGATCCCTAGCTCACGTCTACTTTTCGGCACAGGCGGGGCAATTCAGCCAAGAGAGGTGCCACAACCGCCGGAGCCGCCGGCGATCAAGGAAGTCACCTGGATCGATCCCCAGGAGTCGGCCGCAATATTGAGCCAACGGGTCGATACCTACAAGCAGCAAGTTCTCCTCTATACACAGATGGTCCAAGCCTACGGCACGAAGGTGACGGCGTATGGTAAGTACCTCGATGAGAAGGCTAAGGGGGGATGCGATAAATGCCCTCCGCAACCCGTGGAAGCCTATTCTTTGGTCGTGAAGGAGACAGTCGCGCCAATGGTGAACAGCTTCCTCGCGGCCTTACTGGCTTATGTATTCGTGAACGGCGGAACACAGCTACTCAACAACTATCTCCGCTTAAAGAAAGGACAAGAAATCGAGCGAATCGCACTCGTGTAGCGCTCGATCGGTAAATGATGGCCAACGGCTCCGCAGCGCGCCGCGCGCGTCCACTTCATCCTCTTCAGTGCCTACCGCTGCGACTCTGCATACGGCGCGTGCGGTGAGGCGAGAGTTCGCGCCGAAGGAGACCTCAGTCGGACGGCGCTCTCACCGCACTCCTGCTCGCAGGAGTGGGTGAGTTGGCAGAGAAACCCAATCGCCGCCACCGGCGTGAGCCAGGACGACAGCCGGCCGCCGTTTCAGGACGAGGGGGGAAACCGGACTAGGACTACTAGCCCTGAGGCAAGTGCGACCACGCCGCATCTTCCTCGGGACGGCCCCAGTCGGCGGCCAGCGCCGCCTCGCTCAGCAGCGAAGCCTCGGCGCCCTCGGGTTCCAGCACCGTGACGAGGACCCGCGAGCCCGGGGCGAGGGTCAGCGGCTCCTTGGGCCGGATGTTCCCCTGCTCGTCGACCTCGGCTTCGACCGTGGTGAACATGCCGACACTCTAGCAGGCGAGACCTCGGGCAGGCGTAAGAGGCGGAAGGTGGGCGGGGAGTCTCGCGATCCTGCCATTTTGGCCGCCGGCGGCCGGGAGATCCCGCCGCGGTGCCTGGAGATGTTCCGGCGGTGCCTGGAGATGTTCCGGCATGCACCGGGAATGTATCTCCAGGTGCAAAAGATAGATTCCCAGGCCCTCGAGATAGATTCCGAGCGGCTGGAGATATATCTCCCGGCCCTGGAGATATATCTCCGAGAGATGGAGATACATCTTCCGCGCCTGGAGATGTATCTTTTGGTGCAAAAGATAGATCTTCTGGTGCATCCGGAACATCTCCCGGTGCTGCCGGAACATCTCGGGGCGCCGCCGGAGGATCTCCGGGGACCGGCGGAGGTTCCCGGAGGTGGGACGGATTGTCCTCCGGTCTCGGGGAGACATCTTCCGCTGCCGGGGGAAGATCCCCGGGCACCGCCGGAAGGTCCCGGAGGCCGCCGAGGAAGCTCCCACGACCGGGAGAAAGACTGCGGGCTCGGCGGAGCGATCCTGCGGTTACGCCGCTTCCGGCAGCTCGCCACCGCCGGTCTCGCCGCCTTCGAGCGGGCCACCGTCCAGCGCCCACTCGACCATCCCGCCGGTCAGCTCGACCACCCGCTTCGCCCCCAGCCGGCGCAGCGCCTGGCTCGCCTCGCGGATCATCAGGTCCGCGGAATCGCGCCCGACGACGAAGATCTCGATCCGCGCGGGCAGGTGCCCCAGAGCCGGCACGGCGCGCGGGAAATCCAGGTGCCCGCCCCAGACCGCGCCGGGGATGTGGCCCTTCTCGTACTCGTCCTCCGGCCGCACGTCCACGACCACGAACGGCGGCCACGGGTGCGGCAGCCGGCGCCGCAGCTCGGCCGCGTGGGTCTGGAAGATCACTCCGTCGAAGTGCGGGTCCATGAGGTGCATCTTACGCGGAGCATCTAGACTCCGGCCATGAGCGACGAAGGCTACGAGGCGCTGCGCGGCGGCTGCGCGCTCGTCGAGCGCTCCTGGGTGGGGCGCCTCGAGGTCCTCGGCGCCGACCGGCAGCGGTTCTTGAACGCCTACCTGACCTGCGACGTCAAGACGCTCGCGCCGGGGGGCGGGGCGTACGGGTTCTTCACCGACAAACAGGGGCGCATCCAGGCCGACGCCGTCGTCCTGGCGCTGGAGGACCGGCTCCGGCTGGAGGTGCCGCAAGGGCTGGCGCCGGTCGTCGCCGAGCGGCTCCGGAAGTACGTCATCGCCGACCGGGTGGAGGTGATGCCGGCGAAGGAGCTGCTGCCGCTCACGCTCGCCGGGCCGGGCGCCGAGGGCCTCCTCGCCGCCGCCGGCGCGCCGCCCCTCCCCGACGCGGTCTGGAGCCACGCCCGCGCCGCCGTCTTCGGCACCGAGGTCACCCTCGTGCGGCAGGGGCGCCTCGGCGTCCCCGCCTTGACGCTCTGGGTCTCCTCCTCGCTCGCGCCGGACCTCGCCGCCGCCCTCGTGGCGCGCGGCGCCGTCCCCGCGAGCTTCGCCGCCCTCGAAGCCGTCCGCGTCGAGGCCGGCATCCAGCGCTTTGGCGCCGACTTCGGGCCCGACAACTTCCCGCAGGAGACCGGGATCGAGGAGGCGGTGAGCTACACGAAGGGGTGCTACCTCGGGCAGGAGGTGGTGGCGCGCATCCACTACCGCGGCGGCGTGCAGCGGCAGCTCGTGGGTCTCGACTTCGGCGGGGGCGCGCCGCCGCCACGCGGCACGGCGCTCCGCCACGACGGCCGCGAGGCCGGCGCCGTCGGCTCCGCCCTCGTCTCGCCGGTGCTCGGCCGCCCGATCGGCCTGGCGATCGTCCACAAGCGGGCCGCGGAGCCCGGCACGGCGCTGGAGGTGGAAGAGGGCGGGAGCGCCACGGTCGCGGCGCTCCCCTTCGTTCGCGGTTAGCTAGATCAGACGGTGAAGGACGATCCGCAGCCGCAGGTCCCAGCGGCCTTGGGATTGTGGAACTTGAACCCGGCGCCGGCCATCCCCATCACGTAGTCGATGCTCGTGCCGTGGAGGTAGCGCGCCGAGAGGCCGTCCACGTACACCGTCAGCCCGCTCTGCTCGTAGACGAAGTCGTTGTCCCGCGCCTCGCTCTCGAAGTCGAGTGCGTACTCGAAGCCGCTGCAGCCGCCGCCGCGCACCGCGATGCGCAGGCCGTGCGAGTCATCCAGCCCCTCCTGCCCGCGCGTCGTCTTGACCATCTCGACCGCCTTCGGGGTCAGGGTCACCGGCATGTCCTCGGGCGGGAGCGGCTGGGCCGCGGCGTGGGTCTCGGGCTGCTCGGGCTGGGTCGTCTGGGTCGGTTCCATCGGTTCTCTCCTCGTCGCCCTCCACCCTAGCGGTGGGGGCCCGGAAAGTCAAACGGCAAAAGGGTTTCCGCCATTCCCCGGGGCGTATGATTCGGCGGTGATCCGCGCCCTCCTCTTCGACTTCAACGGCGTCCTGGTGGACGACGAGCCGATCCACCTCGAGCTTCTCCAGCGGGTGCTCGGGGAGGAGGGGGTCCGGCTCTCGGAGGAGGACTACTACGGCCGCTACCTCGGGCTCGACGACCGCGCCTGCTTCGCGGCGGTGCTGGCGGCGGCGGGGGAGAAGGCCACCCCCTCGCGGCTCGTGCGGCTCATCACGCGCAAGGCGAGCTACTACCGCGAGCGGATGCTCGCCGGCGGCTACCCGGTCTTCCCCGGCGCGGCCGAGCTGGTCGGGGCGGCGGCGGCGCGGGGGTGGCTCCTGGGGATCGTCAGCGGCGCGCTGCGCGAGGAGGTCGAGGGGGCGGTGCGGCAGCTCGGGCTGGCGCGCCACTTCAAGGTGCTGGTGACGGCCGAGGACGTCTCCGACGGCAAGCCCGACCCGGAGGGCTACCGGCTGGCCCTGGAGGCGCTCAATGCCCGGCCGCCGCTCCCCGAGCGGATGGTCCACCCGCACGAGGTCCTGGCGCTGGAGGACAGCCTGGCGGGGATCCGCGCCGCGGGCGAGGCGGGGCTGCTGACGCTCGGCGTGGCCCACACCTACGGCGCGGCGGACCTGCGCGGGGCGCACGCGGTGGTGCCGGCGCTGGCCGGGCTCACGCCCGAGCGGCTGGAAGCCTTGTTCGCATGAGCGCGGGTCTGACGCCCGAGGCCCGCCGCGCCGTCGAGCAGTTCGTGCGGCCGCTCTACGCCGGCCTCGACGGGGTGCAGACCTTCGACCGCGTCGAGCGCCTGGCGCGGCGGGCGGCGGCGCTGCGCGGCCCGGACCCGGTGGACGCGGCGCTCCTCGAGCTGCTCCTCCTGCTGCACGGGGTGGTGGACCGGCTAGGCTCGCTCGCCGCTGGCGGCCGGCTCGACCTCTTCTTGAAGGGCCTGGGCCTGCCGGAGGAGCTGGTGCGGCGGGCGCGGGCGGGCTTGCCGCGCCTGGCGGACGACCCGCGCGGGCCGGAGGAGGAGCTGCTCCACGACGCACTCCTCCTGGAATCGGCGGGCGTGGCGGCGGCGGCCGGGCGGTTGATGACGGCAGGCAAGAAGCGCCTGCCGCTGACGCGCGCCCTTATCCTGCTCGACCCCGGCCCGCCCGCCGAGCGCTACCGCACCCCCCGCGGCGCCGCCCTCGGCGCCGAGCGGCGCCGGGGGGCCGAGGAGTGGATCGCGGCGTTGCGCGCCGCAATCGAAAGAGAGGTGGAGTAGCCATGCCCGAGACCAAAGAGCCGTACTTCCTCTTCGACGGCCCCGAGGATTCCGCCCTCATCCTCGTCCTCGCCCACGGCGCCGGCGGGCCGATGGACGCGCCCTACATGAACACCGTCGCCCGCGGCGTCGCCGCGCGCGGGTTCCGCGTCGCGCGCTTCGAGTTCCCCTACATGCGGGCACGGCGCGAGCAGGGCACGCGGAAGGGGCCGAACCCGGCGCCGGTGCTGGAAAAGGCGTGGAAGGAGGCGGTCGGCGCCCTCGGCGGCGGCGAGCGGTTGGTCGTCGGCGGCAAGTCGATGGGCGGCCGCATCGCCAGCATGGTCGCCGACGAGCTGGGCGCCCGCGGCCTGGTCTGCTTGGGGTACCCCTTCCACCCGCCGGGCCAGCCCGAGAAGCTGCACACGGCGCACCTCGCCGCCCTGCGCACCCCGGCACTCGTCGTCCAGGGCACCCGCGACCCCTTCGGCACCGCGGAAGAGGTCGCCGGCTACACCCTCTCACCCGCCATCGAGGTCGTCTGGATCGAGGACGGCGACCACTCCCTGAAGCCCCGCGCCTCCTCCGGCCGCACCGAGAAGGAGAACCTCGCCGCCGCGATCGAAGCGGTCGCCGGCTTCCTCGAGCGCCGCCTCAGTTGATCGGCAGCCGCCCCTGGAAGCCTTCTTCGTAGCCGTGGAAGAAGCCGATCGACTCCTCGGGGTACTTCCAGCAGTAGTAGCCGTCGCCGCTGTCCCAGTCGACGAGCCAGAGGCCTTTGACCTCGCAGCCCAGGGCGATGATCTCGTCCGCCCAGGCCTGGACGACCTTGCCGTAGGCCTCTTCGAGCTCCGTCTCCTGGTCCTCGGGCTCGTCGCTGCTCCGCGCCTCCTGGATCAGCTCCTCGACCTGCCGCACCGCCGCCGCGGTCAGGTCGCGCACCGCCGGGAAGAGGGCGAGCGCCTCCTCGTAGGAGAAGACCCGCCGGCCGCTGCGCCGCGTCGCCATGCCTTGCATGGTAGCAAAGCCCGCCGGCGGCTCCAGGTAGCTGCGATACCATCCCCGGCCGCATGGACGAAGGGACGCGCGGCCACGTCGAGGCGATCACCGGGGGCATGTTCTCCGGCAAGAGCGAGGAGCTGGTGCGCCGCCTGCGCCGCGCCACGATCGCGCGGCAGAAGGTGCAGTGCTTCAAGCCGCAGGCCGACAGCCGCCACGACCCCGAGCTCCTGGTGACGCGCGACAACCGCGAGCTGCGGGCGGTCTCGGTCGCCGGCAGCGCCGAGCTGCGGCGGCGGCTCGAGCCGGAGGTGGAGGTCGTCGGGATCGACGAGGCGCAGTTCTTCGACGCCGACCTCGTGCCGCTGGTCGAGGAGCTGGCCGACGCCGGCGTGCGGGTGATCGTCGCCGGCCTCGATCTCGACTACCTGCGCCGCCCCTTCGGGCCGATGCCGGAGCTGCTGGCGCGCGCGGAGTACGTGGACAAGATGCACGCGGTCTGCGTGCGCTGCGGCGCGCCGGCGAGCTTCAGCCAGCGGATCGCCGGCGGCGGCCAGCAGCTCGAGATCGGCGACACCGACGCCTACGAGGCGCGCTGCCGGCGCTGCTACGAGGTGTTCCAAGGCGAGAAAAAAACGGCGGGCACGTAGGCCCGCCGCTACGAACAACAACGTAGCGCCCGGCCTACGTGCCGGGCGTTTCTTCCCTTCGGATCGGCAGCGGCTTTCCGTCCTTGTCTACCTGGACGTAGATCACCTCCGCCTCCGTCACCTTGACCTTGCCGACGCCGCGGGTGCCGTAGAGGCTCTCGGTCTCCACGCGCTGGGCCTCGACCAGCACGCGCACGGTAAGCGAGGTGCGGCCGATGCGCACGGTCTCGGTGTAGAAGCTCACCAGGTCGCCGACGAAGACCGGGGCGTGGAACTCGACCGCGTTCATCGCCACGGTGACGAGCCGTCCGGTGCCGTGCCGGTGCGCCTCCACCGCGCCCGCCTGGTCGATGTAGGAGAGGATGATGCCGCCGAAGATGGTGCCCAGGGCGTTGGTGTCCTTGGGCATCATGATGACCCGGATCGCCGGCTGGGTCGGACCGGTGCCGCCGCTCGATTCGCCGCTCGCTTCGCTCACGGGGCGCATGCTACCGCGTGCTAAGCTGACCTTTCCGCATGGCCCTCACCACGGACTCGACGTCTCTCGCGGACCACCTGGGCGCGCTGGGCGACGCCGCGCTCGTGCGCCAGGTGGCGGACCGGCGGCCGGACGCGCTCGGCGAGCTGTACGACCGCTTCAGCCCGCTCCTGCTCGGCCTGACCGCGCGCATCCTCGGCAGCCGCGCCGAGGCCGAAGAAGTGCTGCAGGACGTCTTCCTCCAGGTCTGGAACCGCGCCGACCGCTACGACCCCTCGCGCTCCTCCGTCTCGACCTGGCTGGTGCTCATCGCGCGCAGCCGCGCCATCGACCGCCTGCGCAGCCGCCGCGTCGCCGAGCGGACGGTGGAGGCCGTGGAGCGGGAAAACCCCGGCGGCGGCCATGCATCCCCCGAGGCGGCGGAGAACGTACTGATCCGAGAGAGACGGGAGCGGGTGCGGAGCGAGCTGGCCGCTTTGCCCGCCGAACAACGGGAGGTCCTGGAGCTGGCCTTCTTTCAAGGGCTGTCGCAGAGCGAGATCGCCGGGCGTACCGGCATCCCGCTCGGCACGGTCAAGACCCGGTCGCTGCTGGCGATGAAGAAGCTGCGGCAGGCCCTGCGTCCCGCGATCCGAGAGCTGCTGTGACGAACGACGAACGCCACGAAGACGAGCTGATCGACGAGGCCCTCGCGGCGCTCGAGCGCGACCCGACCGCGCCCGCGGAGCCGCGCGCGGAGGCCCCGCGCGGCGCCGACGCCGAGACGCTGGTCCGCCTCTACACCGAGGTGCTGGGGCTGGTGGCCTACGACGCGCCGCCGGCGGCGCCCGCGCCCGCGCTGCGCGAGAAAGTGCTGGCGCTGGTGCGCGGCGACGAGACGATGGAGGTCGAGCCCGAGGGGCCGCAGGCGGCGGAGCGCCAGCCGCCGCCGGTGCCGTTCCCCGCCGGCGCGACGCTCTTCGGCCAGCCGCTCGAGCCGCCGCAGTCGCAGCGGCACCCGGCGGCGACGGCCGTGCCCTACGGGCGCCCGGCGCGCCGGTGGCCCTTGGCGCTGGCGGCGAGCGTGGCGCTTGCCTGCCTCGGGCTCTCGGCCTGGCTCTGGCTCGGGCTCCAGGAGCAGAGGGCGGAGATCGACAGGCTCCGGGCCGAGCGGAACCTGTTGCAGGAGCAGATCGCCTCGTTGGAGAGCGAGGGCGGCGGCGAGGAGCTCGCGGCGCTGCGCCAGCGGCTGGGGCTCGTCACCTCCCCGGCGGTCGAGGTGATGCCGCTGCGGCCGGTCGAGGGGGAGGCGGCGGCGCCGCCGCGCTCGCGCGGCGTCCTCTACGTCGCCGCCGACCACCAACACTGGTTCCTGTCGGTGGACGGCCTGCCGCCGGCGGGGCCGGAGCGGGACTACCAGCTCTGGTTCATCGCGGACGGGAAGCCCGTGCCGGCCGGCACCTTCGACCTCGAGCCGGGCGCCTCGGCGAGCCTCTCCGCCCCGACGATGCCCGCCGGCACGGAGCTCGCCGCGATCACCGTCGAGCCCGCCGGCGGCGCCCCCCAGCCCACCGGCCCGATGGTGCTCAAGAGCGCCGAGCCGCTGAAGATCCTCTAGCGCTTCGGCGGCCGAGTCGGCCGCATCTCCACCAGGCTGGGCAGGGCGCGCTCCGGATAGGTGAGGAGGTGGAGGACCATCGCCGCCACGTCCTCGGGCGCCAGGCGCCAGCCGCCGTCGCGGGACTGCTGGCCGTGCCCGAAGTCGGTCTCGACGCTGCCGGGGAGGATCGAGGCCACGCGCACGCCGTGCTGGCGCAGGTCGAGCATCGACGCCTCGGAGAACCCCACCAGGCCGAACTTGCTGGCGTTGTAGGCGGCGCCGCCGGCGAAGGGGTTCTTGGCGGCGAGCGAGGCGATGTTGACGATCCAGCCCGTGCCGCGCCGTTTCATCGCCGGCGCGAAGGCGCGGACGCAGTAGAAGGGGCCGGAGAGGTTGGTGTCGATGACGTCGCGCCACTGCTCGCCGGTCAGCTCGTCGACCGGCCCGAAGTGGGCGAGGCCGGCGTTGTTGACCAGGCAATCGACGCGGCCGCCGGTCTCGCCGAGCACCCAGCGCGCGAAGTCCTCGACCTCCTCCTCGCGCCCGACGTCCAGGGCGCGGCCGGCCGCCTTCCCGGCGCCGTAGCTCCCGGCCAGCTCGCCGAGCGCGCGGTCGACCGAGCTCTGCCGGCGGCTGCAGAGGTAGACGCGCCAGCCCTCGCCGAGGAACGCCTCGACGATCGCCCGGCCGATGCCGCGGCTGCCGCCGGTGACGACCGCGATCCGCCCGTCCGTTTCCGTCATGGGCGTACTCTAACCCCCGCCCGAAAACGCCCGGCACGTAGGCCGGGCGCTACGCATCGGCGCCGTAGCGCCCGGGCCACGTCCCGGGCGTTTCTGAAATGCCTCTTCCGGGGGCACTGTTAGGATGAGTTGAAGGAGGGTGTGAACCCCCATGATGTTCGACCCTGTCTACCTCGTCTTCATCCTGCCGGCACTGGCGCTCTCGCTCTGGGCGAGCTGGCGCACGCGCTCGGCGTTCAAGAAGTACTCGAAGGTGCGGGCGGCCTCCGGCCTGACCGGCGCCCAGGCGGCGCAGCGGCTGCTCTCTTCCGCCGGGCTCCACGACGTGAAGGTCGTCCCCCACCAGGGGATGCTCTCGGACCACTACAACCCGCTGACCAAGACCCTGGCCCTCTCCGAGGGGGTCTACCAGGTGCCGTCGATCGCCGCGATCGGCGTCGCCTGTCACGAGGCGGGGCACGCCATCCAGCACGCCGTCGGCTACAAGCCGCTCTGGCTGCGCTCGGCGCTGGTGCCGACGGCCAACATCGGCTCCTCGGTCGGCTACATCACGATGATGCTCGGCCTCTTCATGCAGTCGCAGAACATGGTCGGCCTGGGCGCGGTCCTGTTCTCGGCGGTGCTGCTCTTCCAGATCGTCACGCTGCCGGTCGAGTTCGACGCCTCGGCGCGCGCCAAGCGGCTGGCGGTCGAGCAGGGGATCGTGCTGGCGCAGGAGCGCGAGGGGATGGACCGGGTGCTCAACGCCGCGGCCCTGACCTACGTCGCCGCCGCGATCTCGACCCTGATGACGCTGCTCTACTTCCTGCTCCGCGCCGGCCTTCTCGGAGGGCGGCGGGACTGATCCCGGCCCGCCCGCCGCTTCCGCTCCGGCTCCTCGCCGCCGGGCCGCTGGCCGCCGCGCTCCTCAGCGCCGGCTGCGCGGCCCGGCCGACACCGGCGCCTGAGCCGCACGTCCACGCTCCCACGGCAACGGCCGCCGCCGAGGCGGCGCCGCCGCTCTTCACCGATCTCGGCAGCTACCACCGCGAGATCACCACCGCCTCGCCCGAGGCCCAGGCGTACTTCGACCAGGGACTGCGGCTCTTCTACTCCTTCAACCACTATGAGGCGCTGGCGTCGTTCCGCGAGGCGGCGCGGCTCGACCCGAGCTGCGCGCTCTGCGAGTGGGGGATCGCCCTCTCCCTCGGCTCGAACTACAACAGCCCGACCGACCCGGAGCGCGAGCGGACGGCCTACGCAGCCGCCCAGCGCGCGCAGGCGCTGGCGGGCGGCGCGAGCGAGCGGGAGCGGGCGCTCATCGCCGCCACCTTGCGGCGCCATTCGCCCGACCCCGCGGCCGACCGCAAGGCGCTCGACCGCGCCTACGCCGACGCCCTGCGCGACGTCGTGGTGCGCTTCCCCGACGACCTCGACGCCGCGACGCTCCTCGCCGACTCCCTGATGAACCTGCGCCCCTGGGACCTCTGGCAGCCCGACGGGCAGCCCCACCCCGGCACCACCGAAGCGATCGCCACCCTCGAGCGCGTCCTCGCCGCCGCCCCAGACCACCCCGGCGCCAACCACCTCTACATCCACGCGCTGGAGGCCTCGCCCGACCCCAAGCGGGCCGAGGCGGCCGCCGACCGCCTGCGCGGCCTCGTGCCCGGCGCCGGCCACATGGTGCACATGCCGTCGCACATCTACTTCCGCGTCGGGCGCTACGCCGAGGCCGGCGAGGTCAACGAGCGCGCCCTCGCCGCCGACCGCGCCTACTTCCAGCGGCGCGAGCCCAGCCCGATCTACCGGATGCTCTACTACCCGCACAACATCGACTTCATCTGGGCGGCGGCGGCGATGGAGGGGCGCGGCGCCGAGGCGCTGCGGGCGGCGCGCGAGCTGGCGGCGGAGGTCAGCCTCGAGGACGTTCGCCAGATGACGGACATGGAGGTGGCGCCCGCGGCGCCGCTCTACGTCCTGGCCCGCTTCGGCCGCTGGGAGGAAGTCCTGCGCGAGCCGGCGCCCCCGGCGGAGCTGCTCTACACGACCGGCATCTGGCGCTACGCCCGCGGCCTCGCCTTCGCCGCCGGCGGGCGGCTCGACGAGGCGCAGGGCGAGCTCGACGCCCTGGCGGCGCACCGCGCCGCCGTCCCGCCGGCGCGCACGCTCGCCGGATACTTCAAGACGGTGGACATGCTGCGGCTGGCCGAGGACGTGCTCGCCGGCGAGCTGGCGGCCAAGCGCGGCGACACGGCGGAGGCGGTGCGGCGCCTGGAGGCGGCGGCCGCGGCCCAGGACGGCCACTGGTTCACCGAGCCGCCGCCCTGGTACTACCCGGTGCGCCAGTCGCTGGGCGCGGTGCTCCTCGCCGGCGGCCGCGCCGCCGAGGCGGAGGCGGTCTACCGCGAGGACCTGCGGCTCAACCCGGCCAACGGCTGGTCGCTCTTCGGTCTGGCGCAGGCGTTGCGCGCGCAGGGGAAGGAGCCCGAGGCCGCCGCCGCCGACAAGGAGTTCCGGCGCGCCTGGGCGCGCGCCGACGTCAGCCTCACCGCTTCGCGGTTCTGATCACTCCTCGGCCGGCGTGCCGAGAATCGCTTCCAGCTCCCGCCGCCGCCGCTCCAGCTCCTCCGGCGTGTTCGCCTCCAGCACCAGCCGCAGGTAGGGCTCGGTGTTCGAGGGGCGGACGTTGGCCCACCAAGTCAGGTAGCGGATGGTGATGCCGTCGAGGTAGTCGATCTCGGCGTCGGCGTAGCGCTCGGCGAGCCGCCGGATCGCCCCCGCCTTGTCCTCGACGACGAAGTTGATCTCCGGGCTCTTGGCGTAGCGGCGGAGCGGCGCGACGAGGGCCGAGAGCGGCTGCCCGGTCTCGCGCAGCAGGTTCAGCACCTCGACCACCGCGAGGATCGCCGAGTCGGCGTAGAAGTGGTCGCGGAAGTAGTAGTGGCCGGCCAGCTCGCCGCCGAAGACGCCGTTGCGCCGGCGCAGGGTGGCCTTCATGAAGGAGTGCCCGACCCGCTCGCGCACCGGCACGCCACCCTTCTCCTCGATGTACTCGGCGACGGCGCGCGAGGAGCGGAGGTCGTAGAGGACGGCGCTGCCGGGTGCCCGGGTCAAGAGCTCGCCGGCGATCAGCCCGGTCATCAGGTCGCTGCCGATCGGCGCCGCCCGTTCGTCGACGAAGGCGGCGCGGTCGGCGTCGCCGTCGAAGGCGACGCCCAGGTCGGCGCCGTGCTCGCGCACCGCGCGTTCCAGGTCGCGCAGGTTCTCCTCCTTGAGCGGGTTCGCCTCGTGGTTGGGGAAGCGGCCGTCGAGCTCGAAGTAGAGCGGCACGAGCTCGATCCCCGCGGCCTCGAGGATCGGGCGGTAGATCGTGGCCATGCCGTTGGCGACGTCCACGGCGACCTTCAGGCGGCGGGCGTGGCCGTCGTGGAGGAAGGAGAGGACGTGCCGGCGGTAGTCGTCGAAGACGTCGCCCTGCCGCAGCGCGCCGGGGCGGTCGGCGCGCGGCAGGTCGCCGCTCGCCACCTTCTCCTCCATGAGCGCGATGCCGTGGTCTCCCGAGACGGGGCGCGCGCCGTGGCGGCTGAACTTGAAGCCGTTGTAGCGGGACGGGTTGTGGCTGGCGGTGACCTGGATGCCGCCGGCGGCGCCGGTGTGGCCGACGGTGAAGTAGTTCATCGGCGTGGTGGCGAGGCCGATGTCGAGGACGTCGAGCCCGGCTTCGCGTAGCCCTTCGATCAGCGCCGCGGCGAGCGGCGGGCTGTGCTCGCGCATGTCGCGCGAGACCACGACCGTGTTGCCCCGCGCGCGGTCCTCGGCGTCGAGGACGTGCTGGAAGGCGAGACCGATCCGGCGCGCGACTTCCTCGTTGACCTCGGCAGGAAAGATCCCGCGCACGTCGTAGGCTTTGAAGATACCTGCCATAGATTTCCTTTCCCCCGCCCAGATCCTTCGCTACGCTGCGCTCCGCTCAGGATGACGAGTAACTGTCATCCTGAGCGAAGCGAAGGATCTGGGCGGGGGCGATGCTCCGGCCTTCCCCCGCCCAGATTCCTCGGCTTCGCTCGGAATGACAAGTGTTGGTCGTTATCCAGCTTTCTCGATCGCCAGCTCGCCCTCGCCGGTTTCGACCAGCTCGAGGGCCAGCGTCTCGCCCTTGATCCACTCCGCGTGCTCGCGGATCGCCTCGGCTTCATCGTCGACGGCGCGGTAGTGGACGACGATGCGGTCGGCGTAGTCGAGCCCCCCGTCCTTGCGCGCGCTCTGCACCTTGTGCACGAACTCGCGCGCCAGCCCCTCGCGCACCAGCTCCGGCGTCAGCTCGGTGTCGAGCGCCACCAGCAGCTCGCGGTCGCCGGCGGTGGCCATGCCGGGCTTCTCGACCAGGCGGACCTCCAGCTCCTCGCGCTCCAGCCGCACGGGCTCGCCGTCCACCTCCAGCTCGATCGCGCCCCGCTCTTCGAGTTGCTCGGCCAGCGCGTCGCCGTCTGTCTCCTCCAGCAACGCTTTCAGCTTCGGCATGCGGGCGCCGAGCTTCTTCCCCAGCAGCCGGAAGTTGGGCCGCACTTCCTGCCGGACGAAGTCCCCTCTCCGCTCCGCCCAGCGAATCTCCTTGACGTTGAGCTCATCCCGCACCAGCTCGGCGAATCTTTCCAGGTGGGGACGGACGATCTGCTCTTGATGTGCAACGAGGGTCACACCTCCGAGAGGCTGTCGCGTCTTCAGATTGTGTGTGCTTCGCGCCGCGTGTCCCAGCCCCACGACGCTTTGCACTAGCAGAATCCCCTGCAACAGAGTGAGCGCTTCCTCGCTACCCAGCTGTTGCAGATATCCGCGAGGCGTGGGCCATGGCTCCAAATGCACGCTCACCGGGGCGTTCGTTCGCTGGCTCCGCACTAGGTGCCCATGCAGAACCTCGGCGACGAACGGTGTAAAAGGCGCGAGCATGTAGGCGAGGGTTGTCAGCACTTCATAGAGCGTGTGGTAGGCAGCCTCCTTATCGAGGCTGTTTGGATTCCCAGCCCAGAAGCGGCCTCGGCTGCGACGGATGTACCAGTTCGTAACGTCGCCGAGGAAAAGCTCGATTAGGCGCGCGGGAAGCGCGACCGTGTAGTAGTCCAGAAAGGCAGTGACGTCTGTCACGAGGTTATCCAGCCGCAGCAGGATCCAACGGTCGAGCTCGCTGCGGTCGCGTAGCGCCGGCGCTTTCGCCCTACCCGGCCCCCACCCGTCGAGGTTCGCGTAGATCGTGAAGAAGCTCAGCGCGTTCCACAGCGGCAGCAGCAACCCCTGCGCCGCCTCGCGCACCAGGCGCGCCGAGAAGCGCGAGTTCAGCTCTGGGTTGTTGACGCAGAAATACCAGCGCAGGGCGTCGGCGCCGGCCTCTTCGATTACCCCCATCGGGTCCACGACGTTACCCAGGCGCTTCGACATCTTGCGGCCCTGCTCGTCGTTGACGTGGCCGAGGACGATGCAGTGCTCGAAGGCCACCGAGTCGAAGAGCAGCACGCCGAGGGCATGGAGGGTGTAGAACCAGCCGCGCGTCTGGTCCACCGCCTCGCTGATGAAGTCCGCCGGGAAGAGGCGCTCGCCCTCCGGACCTTCGAGCAGCTCGCGGTTCTCGAACGGGTAGTGGTGCTGGGCGAAGGGCATGGAGCCGGAGTCGAACCAGGCGTCGATGACGTAGTCCACCCGCCGCATCGTCCCCGCGCCGCACTGCTTGCAGGGCCAGGCGATCTCGTCGATGAACGGGCGGTGGGGGTCGAACTGCGCGGCGTCGTAGACGTCGGCCGGCAGCTCCCGCTCGGCTTCCTTGAAGAGGTCGGCATACGAGCCGATCACCTGCTGGTGCGGGCAAGCGTCGCAGAGCCAAACCGGCAGCGGCGTCCCCCAGTAGCGGCTGCGCGAGAGCGCCCAGTCGACGACGTTCTCCAGCCAGTTGCCGAAGCGCCCTTCGCCGACATGCTCGGGCCGCCAGTCGATCGTCCGGTTGCGCTCGATCAGCTCCTGTTTCTTCTTCGTCGTGCGCACGAACCAGCTCTCGGTGGCGTAGTAGAGGAGCGGCCGGTCGCAGCGCCAGCAGAAGGGGTAGTTGTGGCGGTAGCGCTCGCCGTGGAGGAGGAGGCCGCGCTCTTTCAGGTCGCGCGTGATCGGCGCGTCTGCGTCCTTGAACCACATCCCGGCGAAGGGGCCGGCGCCTTCGACGATCTTGCCCTCGGCGTCGACGGTGAGGAGGAGCGGCAGGCCGTAGCGCAGGCCGGTCTGGTAGTCGTCCTCGCCGAACGGCGGCGCGGTGTGGACGAGGCCGGTGCCCTCGCTCGCGGTGACGTAATCGCCCAAGACGACGCGCCCCGGCTCCTCGGGGGCGAAGAAGGGGAAGAGGCGCTCGTAGGTAAGCCCTTCGAGGTCTTTGCCGCGGACGCGGGCGAGGGCCGGCAGCTCCCGCGGGTCGAGCTGGCGGCGCTTCCCGTCCTCCTCGACGGCGAGCGGCACCGGCCACTCGAGCCCTTCGGCGAAGAGGAGCTGCTCGCCGGGGCGGCCGGGGTGTTCGACGACCTTGTAAACCAGATCGGGGTGGGCGGCGAGGCCGACGTTGGCGAGGGTGGTCCAGGGCGTGGTCGTCCAGGCGACTAGCTTCAGGTGCGGGCCGGCCGGTTGCTCGCCGCCGTCGGCGGTGCGCAGGGTCTGGCCGGCGCGGAGCGGGAAGAGGGTCCAGACGGAGGGGTCGTCGGCCTCCTTGTAGTTCTGGGCGACTTCGTGGCTCGAGAGGGTGGTGCCGCAGCGGGCGCAGTAGGGCTGGATCTTGTAGCCGCGGTCGAGAAGGCCTTTCCTGGCCAGCTCGGCGAGGGCCCACCAGACGGATTCGATGTAGCGGTTGGAGTAGGTCCAGTAGGCGTGGTCGTAGTCGAGCCAGTGGCCGACGCGCTCGCTCATCAGGCGCCACTGGCGCTCGTAGGTGTGAACGCTTTCGAGGCAGGCGCGGTTGAAGGCGGCGATGCCGTACTCCTCGATCTGGCGCTTGCCGGTGAAGCCGAGGCGTTTTTCGACTTCGATCTCGACGGGGAGGCCGTGGGTGTCCCAGCCGGCTTTGCGGCGGACTCGCCAGCCGCGCATGGTGCGGTAGCGGGGGAAGAGGTCTTTGACGACTCTGGTGACTACGTGGCCTACGTGGGGGACGTTGTTGGCGGTGGGGGGGCCGTCGTAGAAGACGTATTCGCCTTCTTTCGGGGTGCGCTCTACGGTTTGGCGGAAGACTTCGTGCTTGGCCCAGTGGGCTAGGACTTCTTGTTCGAGGCGCGGGAAGGGATAGCCGCCTGGTACTTCGGGGAAACGCTTGGCGGCGGGGCTATTCATAAGGGGCGCGATTGTAGCTGGCGCGCTGGCGGGGCGGTGGGTGAGGGGGTAGGGGCTGTGGGGCGCTCTCGCGGGGACCGGCGCGCGCTTGGAAGACTGCGGGGGGTGGCGCGCGCCTGCGCTCCGCTGCGCGCGGGATCGATGAAGGACTGCGGATGGATTGCCGGCGCTTGCGGAGAGCTCCCCGCGAGAGCGCCCCACAGCCCCTACCCTGGGACCGCTCTAGGACGCTGCGGGAGAAGAGGGAAGAGAAGAGGGGAGAGTGCGGATCCAGCGGGCTAGGTTGGTGGCGAAAGCCTGGGGCTCTTCGGCGTGGGGGAGGGTGCTGCTGCGTTCGAAGACTTGGAGCTCGGCCTTTGGGAGGTGGTGGAGCCAGAGGGTGGCTTGGGCTGGGGAGGGGTGGCGGGCGGAGCGGCCCCAGGCTAGCCAGACGGGGGTTTCCAGGCGGAGGAGGTGGTCGGCTACTGGGAGGTCCAGGCGGCCGGCGGCCCAGGCTGCTAGGGCGGGTCTCGCGGCGGGGGCGTGGGCGGCTCGCCAGTGGTGCTCTAGGAGGGCGGCGTCGACGCGTTCGGGGGCGGCGTAGACCTCGCGGCGGAGGTGGCGGGCTAGGGCGCCGCGGCTGGTCATCAGGTCGAGGGCGGAGCTGCCGACGACGGGGACGGGGACGAGGGTGCGGAGGACGGCGCGGCGTGCGGCGCGGCGGCCGCCGTCGAGGCCGAGCGGTGCGACGAGGGCCAGGCCGCGCACGCGTTGCGGGCGCTCGACGGCGAGGCGGACGGCGTAGGGCGCCGTCGAGCCCGCCGCGGCGACGACCGCGGGCTCGCGCACGACCTCGGTCAGGAAGTCGTCGAGGAGGTCGAGGTAGAGGTCGGGGGTGTAGGTCAGCCGCGGCTTGTCGGAGCGCCCCCAGCCGAGGAGGTCGGGGACGTAGACGCGATGGGTCTCGGCCAGCCGCTCGGCAGCTGCCTGCCACTCGGCGCCGTGGTGGCCGGGGCCGAGGGAGTGGAGGAGGAGGACGGCCGGCCCGGCGCCCAGCTCCCGGAAGGCGACCGCGCCGAGGTCCCAGGCGTAGTGGCGCGAGCGCCCCCAGCGCACCGCCGGCAGGGGCGCGGTCCGGCGCCGCAGAAAGGCGCCGGCGAGGAGCGGCAGGGCGACCGCGCCCGAGAGCAGGAGCGTCCCCCGCAGCAGGCGGCGGCCCAACCTGCGCTTGCGGGCGCGCGTGTCGGCGGCGGTCCTAGCGGTCACGCCCGGGGCACGTAGCACCCGGCGTGCCAGAGCCCGCGCGGCTCCGCGCGCGCGAGGCCGCCGGCGTATACTGAGAGGCCACTTTTCGACGAGGAACTCGCGATGCCTGTCCGCCCGATCGTCCGGCTCGGTCACCCCTCTCTGCGGACCCCCGCCCGCGCCGTCGCCCCGGCCCAGATCGCCACGCCCGAGATCCAGGAGCTGATCGACGACATGATCGAGACGATGCGCGCCGCCAACGGCGTCGGCCTCGCGGCGCCGCAGGTCGGCGTCGAGCTGCAGCTCTTCGTCTACGAGGTGCGGCGCGAGGACGGCGAGCCGGTCCCTTTGCGGGTGGTGATCAATCCGATGCTCGCGCCGCTGGTCGGCGAGCTGATCTACGACTGGGAGGGGTGCCTGTCGATCCCCGGGCTGCGCGGCCTCGTCCCCCGGCACGGGCGGGTGCGCGTGCGCGGCCTCGACCGCGACGGCGGCACCGTCGACTACGTCGCCGCCGACTTCGAGGCGCGCATCGTCGAGCACGAGTTCGACCACCTGAACGGCGTCGTCTTCCTCGACCGCATGCGCGACCTGCGCTCCTTGTCCTATTCCGAGGAGTGGGCCGAGTTCATGGCCGGCGACGAGGAAGCGGCCGCCATCTCCGAAATCGGCTAGCAAGCAGGGACCGCGGCGTTGGCACGCGAGCTCCTGGTCGTCTGGGCCGGGCGCCACCAGCGGTCGAGCTGGGAGGAGCTATGCGCCGGCTACCGACGGCGCATCGCGCGGCTGGCGCCGGTGCGCGACCTGCCGGTGCGGGCGCGCGGCGGCGCCGACGACCCGCAGCGCCTGCGCGCCGAAGGGGAGGCCCTCCTCGCCGCCCTCCCCGACCCCTGCTGGCCGGTGGCGCTCGACCCGCTCGGCGAAGCGCTCGACTCCCCGACTCTCGCCCGCCGCCTCGCCCGCTTGCGCGAGGAGTGGCCGCATCCGGTCGCCTTCTTGATCGGCTCCGATCTCGGGCTCGACCCGGCGGCGGTCGCCGCCGCCCGCTGGCGCCTTTCGCTCGGCCCGCTCACCCTCTCGCACGAGCTGGCGCGTCTGGTGCTCTACGAACAGCTCTTCCGCAGTCTCTCGATCGAGGCCGGTTTGAGTTATCATCGCGCGCTCGTTTGAGGGGGCTTCATAGGAGGGCCAGCGTGGCGAAAACCAAAGCCAAGACGAAGCCGAGCAAGCCGGCGGCGAAAAAGACTGCGAAGAAGAAGCCGGCGAAGCCGAGCAAGCCGCCGGTGAAGCCCGTGAAGAAGGCGGTGGCGAAGAAGCCCGCGAAGCCGAGCAAGGCGGCCAAGCCGGCCAAGCCGGCCAAGCCGAGCAAGCCGAAGAAGCCCGCGAAGGCGGCGAAGCCCGCGAAGCCCGCGAAGCCCGCCAAGCCGGTAGCGAAGCGCGCCAAGCCGGCGAAGCCGTCCAAGCCGAGCAAGCCCGCCAAGGCGGCGGCCAAGCCGAAGAAGCCTGCCCGTCCGGCCAAGGCGGCGGCGAAGGCGAAGAAGCCGGCCCGTCCCGCGAAGGCGGCGGCGAAGCCGAAGAAGCCGGCGCCTGCCGCCAAGGCGGCGAAGCCGTCCAAGCCGGCCACGCCCGCGAAGGCGGCGAAGCCCGCGAAGCCGGCCACGCCGCCCAAGCCTTCCAAGCCGAGCAAGCTCATCCAGCTCGCCAAGGCCATCGCCAAGCCGCTCGTCGCCGCGGTGGCGCCGAAGTCGGCCCCGGCCGCCCCCAAGCCGGCGAAGCCCGCCGCGCCGAAGGCCCCGGTCGCGGTGGTGCGGCCGACCCACCTCCCCAAGCCGACGCCGTCCGTCATCCGTCAACCGCAGGTCCAGCCGGAGAGGGAGATCAGGAGCACGATGTCGAAGCCCCGCAGCGCGGCCGCCCCCGAGCAGCCCATCCCCGACGACGCCCTCGCGCGCCTCCGCAGCCGCCTGGAGCAGCAGCGCCAGGAGATCCTCGACCTCTACAAGCAGGACCTCCGCGCCGGCCAGGAGTCGGCCGACGACGGCACCGAAGACATCGTCGATCGCGCCAACAACTCCTACAACCGGGAGCTGATGTTCTCGATCTCCGACAGCGAGCGGCAGATGCTCTTCCAGGTGGAGGACGCGCTGCGCCGCATGGACGACGGCGTCTACGGCCGCTGCAGCAACTGCGGCCGGCCCATCTCCTTGCAGCGGCTGGAGGCGGTGCCCTGGGCCCGCTACTGCATCGACTGCCAGGAGCTCTCCGAGAAGGGCCTGCTCGCCGAGAACGAGTAGCGCCGGCCGGGCGAGCGATGCCCCCGGCGATCGACAAGCTCTTCGATCTGGCCCGCTCCCCGGAAGGAGCGGGCCAGCCGGTCTGGCTGGTGCAGGGCGACCTCGTCCTCGCCGAGCCGGCGGCGGCGCGCCTGGCCGTCGCGCTCGCCGAGCGCGCCGGCTGCTCGGTCGAGTCGCACCGCCGCCCCGCGGACCTCCTGCCGCTCCTCGCCGACCTCCGCACCTACTCCCTCTTCGCTAGCGGCAAGGTGCTGCTCGTCACCGACAGCGCCGCGCTCGCCGACCAGAACGCCGCCGCCGAGCTCCTTTCCGACGCGCAGGAGGGGCTGCCGGTCGATCCGGCGCGGCCGCTCGCCGCGCGCGAGCGGCAGGCCGCCTCGCGCCTCCTCCAGGCGCTGCGTCTCTTCTCGATCGACCCCGAGCGCGGGTCGGCGGAGGAGGCGATCGAGCGCCTCCTCGCGGCGGTGGCGGCGGCGGGCGGCGAGGGGAAGAAGCGCGCGCGCAAGCCGGGCGAGGAGCTGCGCGGCCAGCTCGCCGCGCTGCTCGCGGCGGCGCGGCGCGAAGGGCTGCAGGGGTGGGGGGAGTCGGCGCTCGCGGAGCTGGTCGCCGTCGTCCAGGGTGGGCTGCCGCCCGGGCACACGCTGGTCCTCGCCGAGCGGATGGTGGCGGCGAGCCACCCGATCGTCCGCCTCCTCGCCGAGCGCGGCGCGCTGGCGCGGGTGGGGGAGGTCGAGGCCGGATATCGCCGTGGCACGTGGGATGGCCTGGACCTGGTGGCCGCTGAGATGGAGCAACAGACCGGGGTAGGGATCGAGCGGGAAGCTCTTGCCGAGCTGGCGCGCCGCACCCTTCACCGCGGGAGCGGTTGGGACCGCGAGGATAAGGGCGCAGAGGCCGCTTCCACGGCGCGTTTCGCCGGCGAGTACCGCAAGCTGGCGCAGCTCGCCCATGGCCGCGGCGCCGCGCGGATCGACCGCGCGTTAGTCGCTTCGGCAGTGGATGACCGTGGGGAAGAGGACGTCTGGCAGATCCTCGACGCGATGGGTGACGGCCGCGCCGGCGAAGCGTTAGAGCGTCTACGCCGCCTCCTCGCGACCGCCGAGGATCCCGTCGCCGCACGCCTTTCCTTCTTCACCCTACTCGCCGGTTACTGTCGACGGCTCGTGGCGGTGCGCGGCATGATGCACCTTGCTCAGGTTCCGAGCGGGGAGCGGGACCGCGGTCGCTTCGAACGGCAGATCGCACCGGCTCTCCAGCGCGACCTGCCCAGCGGCAGGAATCCGATTGCCAGTCTCAAGCCTTACCCCCTCCATCGCGCCTACCTCGCCGCCTCGCGCCTCCCGGCGCCGCTCCTCGCCCGCCTCCCCGCCGAAGTGCTGGAGACCGAGCTGCAGATGAAGGGCGAGAGCGGCGAAGCCGACGTGGCGCTGGCGCGGCTCGTGGCCCATGTGGCGGGCGAGCACCGCCGGGAGCGGCGTGCCTGAGCTGCCGGAGGTCGAGGTCCTCCGCCGCAGCCTCGAGCCGCACCTGGTCGGCGACCGGGTGGAGGGCGTCGTGGTGCGCCACCGCGGGCTGCGCGAGCCGGTGGACACCCGCGCGCTGCGGCGCGCCGCGACCGGCCGGCGCGTCGTCGCCCTGCGCCGCCGCGGCAAGTACCTGCTCGTCGACCTCGAAGCGGCGCGAACGCTCGTCGTCCACCTCGGCATGAGCGGGCGGCTGACCCTCGCTCCCGGCGCGGCGCCGCCCGAGCCGCACGAGCACGTCGTCTTCCCGCTCGCTTCCGGCCGGCGCCTCCGCTTCCGCGACCCGCGCCGCTTCGGGCTCGTCCTGGCGCTGCCGACCGCGGCGCTCGACCGCGACCCGCACTTCGCCCACCTGGGCGTCGAGCCGCTGGCGGAAGGTTTTTCCGGCGAGGCGTTGCGGCGTGCCGCGGCGGGACGGCGCGGGCCGGTCAAGTCCTTCCTGATGGACGCGCGCGTCGTCGTCGGGGCGGGGAACATCTACGCCAGCGAGGCGCTCTTCCGCGCCGGCGTCCACCCGGAGCGGTCGGTCGCCCGCCTCTCGCCGGCGCGCTGGCAGCGGCTGGCGGAGTCGCTCGTCGCCGTCCTCGCCCAGGCGATCGCCGAAGGCGGCACGACGCTCAACGACTTCGCCGACGGCGAGGGCAACGCCGGCGAGTTCCAGGTCTCCCTCGGCGTCTACGGCCGCGAAGGAGAGGAGTGCCCGCGCTGCGGCCGACCGGTGCGCCGGCGAGTGCAGGCCGGGCGCAGCACGTTCTACTGCCCGGCCTGCCAGACCTAGCAGGCCGGGCTCGCCTCTCTCCTCATTCGAACCAGCCGAAGACGTCCACGACCAGGTGCACCCTGCCGGCGTCGTTGAGGATCGGCCGGGCGAAGAGCCGGCCGAGGTCATCCAGGTGCACGACGGCGTTGTTGGCCCGGGTCTGGCCGCCGTTGAAGTTGAGCGTGCTCGTCCCCGGGATCTCGCCCGCTTCGGAGTAGACGGTCAGGTAGCCGCCGGCGGTGGGCTGGACCGCGGTCAGGTTCAGCGCCACTGCGCGCGCGGCCGCCGGCACGCCGCAGGCGGCGGCGCCGACCACCGCGATCGGGCGCTCGGCCGCGGAGTAGAGCGCCCCGTTCACGGCGTCCTGCCGCGAGTCGTAGATCCGGCAGGGCGTCAGCGTGTGGTAGCAGAGCCCGCCGCCCGGCTGGCAGGGCGCGATCGGGTCGCAGGTGCCGGGCACGAGGGTGTTGGTGAAGTGCACGTCGTCCACCCACCATCCCTCGACGCCGGCGTTGGTGTCGGCCAGGAAGCGCCAGCGGAAGCGGCGGTCGAAGCCGGCGTAGGCCGAGAGGTCCACCTCGACGTCGTCGACGTCGGGGAGAGCGGGGGAGTTGCCGGACCAGGCCTCGGGCAGGCCGGTCGCCGTGCTGTTGTAGCCGCCGGCCACAAACGCCGTCCCCGGCACCGTCTGCCAGCTCCCGCCGCCGTCGAGACTCACCTGCAGGAAGCCGCCGTCGAAGGTGTCCTCGGTCGCGAAGCGGTGCCGGAACTCCAGCCGGCTGGTCGCGGAGAGGTCGACGAGCGGCGAGATCAGCCGGTCGTCCTTCGACGTCAGGTCGGTGATCGCCGGGTCGTTGGTGAACCAGGCGACGTTGAGGGGATCGACGTTGGTGGCGCCGGGCGGGCCGCTGGTGAGCGCCCAGTCGAGCGAGCCGGCCGGGCCGGGCTCGACGTGCTCGGCGGTGAACCCCTGGGCGTCGACCTGGAAGTCGTAGAGCAGGTCGCCGGTCGCCACCGGCGCACAGGTGACGTTGACGCAGACCTCGCCGGTGTCGGCGCCGCCGCTGCCGTCCTGGACCACGTAGTTGAAGCAGCAGCCGCCCAGGAAGCCGGCGTCGGCGAAGAAGTTGATCCGGTTGGCGCCGGCGTCGAGGAGCGGCGTGCCGCAGGCGCCGGGCAGCGTGACGCTGGCGATCGTCAGCTCGTCGTCGTCGAGGTCGGTGTCGTTGGCCACGACCTCGATCGCCACACTGTGGCCGGCCGGCACGGTCGCCTCGTCGTCCACCGCGTGCGGCGCGAAGTTGGGCAGGACCTGGACGGTCACCGCGACGTCGCCGATCGCCTCGCCGCCGCGCCCGTCGGCGACCTTGTACTGGAAGGCGTCGACGCCGGAGAAGCCGTTGTCCGGCGTGTAGAGGATCTCCCCCTCGGGGGTCTTCGCGGTCGTGCCGTGCGGCGGCTGGAAGACGACCGCGACGCGCAGCTCGTCGCCGTTCGGGTCGGTGTCGTTGGCGAGGACGTCGATGACCTTCGCCTGGCCCGGGTCGGTGAAGGCGGCGTCGTCCAGCGCTACGGGGAAGTCGTTGGGGGCGCAGAAGGCGTTGCCGACCACGGCGTAGTTGCCGGCGCCGCTGAAGTCGGTCGAGGCCGACTGCGCCACCGTCGCCGGGCTGGTGCCGGTGAAGGTCCGCAGCTCGACGCCGGGCATGTCGTCGCCGGCGCCGATGCCGTCGAAGAGCGCCGGGTCGGCGCTGACGGTGAAGGTGTCGGCGGTGAAGTCGCCGCCGCCGGTCAGGTCCCCCAGCTTGCTCGCGACGTTGGCGTTGGGCGGCGAGACGGTGCCGTGCTCGAAGGTGAGCCCGCCGGGCAGGCCGGTGCTCTTGATCGCGACGTAATTGCGGTCCGCCCCGGCGTCGGGGACCGGACGGTTCCAGAGCACGAACCAGGCGCCGGCCGGCACCGGGTCCGTGAGGTCGGCCAGCTCGATGGTGAAGTCGAGCCGGTCGACGCCCACGCCCACGAACGGCTCGGCGAGCGACACCGACTGGGCGTCGAAGTTGCCGTCGAGGACGGGGAGGGGATCGAAGCTGTCCACCGCGACGGTCACGCCGGGCGGCGTGCACGGGTCCACGGCCAGCGCCGGCAGCAGCTCCGGCTCGCCGCAGTGCGGGCCCTCGCCGTTGGCATTGAGCGCCGCGACGCGGTAGAGGGTCTGGCTCGGGTTGGCACCGCCGGGCGTGTCGAGGTAGGAGAAGGTCGCGTTGTCGACGGTCGCCAGCACGGTGAAGCCCGGCTCGCCCGTCCGCTGGCGGTAGATGCGGTAGCCGGTGATCGCGGCCGGCGACTCCGGCTCGCTCCAGGTGAGCGTAACGTTGGGCGGCGACCAGGTCGCCTCGACCGCCGGCGCCGCCGGCGGGTCGGTGGGCGCCGCGTCGGCGGCGGCGTAGAGCCGCTTGCCGCCGGTCTGGAGCGCGATGCGCGCCACGTCGGTGCCGCTGTTCGGCGTCCCGGCGAGGCAGGCGCCGATACAGCCGTCGGCGTAGGCGACCACGACGCGGCCGTCCTCGGTGACGTCGATCTCGTTGAAGTCGAGGAGATTGCGGCCGCCGGCGCAGAGCGTCCCCTGCATGCAGATGGTGCCGCGCTGGACCGGGTCGCCGGGGGTCACCGCGACCGTCTCCCAGTTGGCGCCGGCGTCGTAGGTGACGGCGATGTAGAGGTACCAGGTGTGCGGCGCCGTGACGTCGGTGCCGTAGGCGCTGGTCAGGTCGGGGTTGTCCGAGCCGAGGAAGGCGACGGCGGCGCGGCCGGCGTCGCCGGCCACGACCTGCGGGAAGGCGCCGGCAACGACGCCGACCGCGGCGCCGACGTCGACCGACGGCGTCCAGTTGAGGCCGCGGTCGGTCGAGGTCGTGACCTTCACCTTGCCGTCGCCGTCGACGTAGCCGAAGTAGATGCGGTTGGCGGCGTCGGCGTAGACCGCCGGATCGGAGCCCTGGCCGTTGGTCGACTGCGGGATGGGCCGCACGGTCCAGGTGGCGCCGGAGCTCTCGCTCACCGAGACGATCTGGTGGCCGCTGCAGCCGGACTGCGGCACGTAGGCGGTGCCGTCGGGCGCGACCTTGACGTGGCCGTGGAGCTTGCCGCCGATCTCCGAGCAGTCGGCCTGGGTGTAGATCGGCACCGCGGGGCCGAAGGTGACGCCGCCGTCGCGCGAGAGGGCGCACTGCGCCAGCGCCACGTCCTGCGAGCAGTAGTAGACGGCGTTCGCGTAGGCCGTGGTCCCCTTGATCGGGTCGCTCGCCGGGAAGGGGCCGCCGCCGATCGTCTGGTGGTCGGCGCCGGCGTTCATGCCGCACCCCTGGCTGGGAGTCCAGGTGTCGCCGTCGTCGTCGGAGAAGGCCATGGCACTGCACTTGCCGGCGAGCTGGCTCGAGAAGGTGCGCCCGGTGTCGTGGTCGGTGAAGAGGATCGGATCGAGGGTCCGCACCGCCGTCGTGGTGAAGCTCTTGTTGAGCCACTCGACGCTGGGCGGCGAGGAGCAGTGGTTCGGAGTGAGCCGCAGGGTATCGAGGAAGGCGATGTACATCATCGCGCCGGTCGCGTAGTTGACCCCGATCGACGGCTCGGCGGCGGCCGAGCCGACGCCCGAGTCGCCGGTGCTGTTACCGAGGTCGGGCGTCGGGTCCTGCGGCGGACCGAAGTTGAGGAAGCGGAGCGGTGTCTGCGCCGCGGCGGGGCCGGCAAGAAGCGCCGCGAGGGCAAGACAGGTCGCGAGGGCCGAGGAGCGGAGACGCGAGAGCGGCATGGAGATCCCTCCCGGGGTCAGTCTGACCGGCGGCGGAAGTGGCAGGCGAGAGGCCCTCCCCTCAGCGTGACGGGGGGATTTCCCTCAGGCGCGGGGCGCGCCTGGGCTATGCTCGTGCCCCGTCGATCACCGTTGGAGGTCCGAATGAAGAGGTCCGTCGTCGCCCTGTTCGCCGTGGCGTTTTCGGCTGCCGCTTTCGTGCCATCGACATCCGTCTACGCATCGCCGCACGACCCCCCGGAGAAACCGGCGGCCGCCGACAAGGACAACGAGAAGGAGAAGGAGAAGGAGAAGAAGGAGCCGGAGGAGCGGACCTCGCGCACCCGCCACAGCGTGACGATCGACGGCCGCACCCTCGCCTTCACCGCCACCGCCGGCACGATGGTGCTCAAGGACGACACGGGGAAGGCGAAGGCGTCGGTCTTCTACGTCGCCTACGTGCGCGAGGACGGCAAGGACGCCGCGGCGCGCCCCGTCACCTACAGCTTCAACGGCGGCCCCGGCGCGGCGGCGCTCTGGGTGCACATGGGGGCCTTCGGGCCGAAGGTCGTGGAGCGCGACCCCGAGGGGATGGGGCTCGCCCCGCCCGGCCGGCTGATCGACAACCGCCATTCGATCCTCGACCTGACCGACCTGGTCTTCATCGATCCGGTCTCGACCGGCTTCAGCCGGCCGGCGCCGGGCGAGGACCCCAAGCAGTTCCACGGGCTGGAGGAGGACATCCAGTGGGTGGGCGAGTTCATCCGCCTGTGGACGACGCGCAACGGACGCTGGGCCTCGCCCAAGTTCGTGGCCGGCGAGAGCTACGGCACGACCCGCGCCGCCGGGCTCGCCGACTACCTGCAGGACCGCTTCGGCATGGAGCTCAACGGCGTCGTGCTCATCTCCTCGGTGCTCAACTTCCAGAACCAGGAGCTGCACGTCGGCAACGACATCGGCTACGTCATCCACCTGCCGAGCTACGCCGCCACCGCCTGGTACCACAAGAAGCTGGCGCCCGAGCTCTCGGGCGACCTGCGGGCGCTGCTCGACGAGGTGGAGGGCTTCGCGCGCGGCGAGTATGCCTCGGCGCTCCTCGAAGGGGACCGGCTGCCGCCGGCGCGGCGGCGGGAGATCGCCGAGCGGGTGGCGCGCTACACCGGGCTCACCCCCGAGTACGTCGAGCGCACCAACCTGCGGATCGACATCTTCCGCTTCACCAAGGAGCTGCTGCGCACCGAGGGCAAGACCGTCGGGCGGATCGACAGCCGCTTCACCGGCCGCGACCTCGACGCCGCCGGGGAGAACTTCGAGTTCGACCCCAGCCTGACCTCGGTGGACGGGCCGTACGTGGCCGCCTTCAACGACTTCCTGCGCCGCGAGCTGAAGTTCGAGATCGACCTGGTCTACGAGCGGCTGGCGAGCGTCTTCCCGTGGAGCTTCCGCGGCTTCCAGAACCGCTACGTCAACGTCGCCGAGCGGCTGCGGCAGGCGATGACCAAGAACCCGCACCTCGAGGTGCTGATGGCCTCCGGCTACTACGACTTGGCGACGCCGTACTTCGACTCGGTCTACACCGCCGAGCACCTGGGGCTCCCCGAGGAGCTGCGCGGCAACCTGCGGGTGGCCTTCTACGAGTCGGGGCACATGATGTACATCCGCGTCGCCGACCACGCGAAGTTCAAGCAGGACCTCGCCGCCTTCTACCGCGACGCGCTGGCGGCCGCAGCGGCGCGCGCCGGCCAGCGCGCCGGCGGCTGAGGCGCGCCGTGCGCCTGCGCGTCCTCGGCAGCTCCGGCGCCTACCCGCGCCCGGACAACCCTTCGACGGGGTTTGTGCTGGAGACCGACGAGGGGCGCCTCTGGCTCGACGCCGGCACCGGCACCTTCGCGGCGCTGCAGCGGGCCGGGGTGCCGTACACGCGGCTCGACGCGCTCCTGCTCTCGCACCTCCATGCCGACCACTGCCTGGATATCTACCCTCTCTACTACGCGCTCCGCTTCACGCCGGGCGAGGGGTGGGGGACGGAGCGACGCCTGCCGGTCTACGCGCCGCCCGGATCCCGGGAGACCCTCTCCGGCCTCCTGGCGCCCGACGACGCCGCGACCTTCGCGCGGGTGCTCGACTTCCGGGAGATCGAGGAGGGGAGTGTCGTCGAGGCGGCCGGCCTGCGCTTGACGTTCATGCGTACCCGCCACCCGATCCACACCCTGGCGGTGCGGGCGGAAGGGGCAGGCACCGTGCTGACCTACTCGGCCGACACCGGTCCCGGCACCGAACTCCCGCGCTTCGCTCGCGGCAGCGACTTGCTGGTCTGCGAAGCGACCTACCAGAACGCCAGGATCGGCGCCCCGCTCCACCTCTCAGCGGCGCAGGCCGCCGAGACCGCCGTCCAGGCCGAGGCCCGCGCCCTGGCCCTCACCCACCTCTGGCCCGACCTCGACCCCGAAGTCTCGCTGGAGGAGGCCCGCGCCGCCGCGCCGGGGCTGCCGGTGCGGCACGTCCGCACCGGCGACGAGCTGCCGGTCGCCTAAGGCAGCGGCCCGGTCCAGCACTGGCAGTCGTCGGGGTCGCAGACGACGTACGCCGGCTGGCAGTAGTAGTACCTGCCGCCCTGGTACTTGCAGAACTGCCCCCACTGCTTGCCCACGCAGAGCGGTTGGCTGCAAGACCCGCAGAGGATGCTGCGCTCCTGGCGGGCGGGCTCGAGCCAGGCAAGCTCCTCGTCCTCGCAATCCGGAGACGCCGGGTCGGAGAAAATCGCCGCCCGGATCTCGCTCGCCGCGGGGCCGGAAGCCTGATCGGCGCTCGCGAGGGGGACGATCAGCAGCGGGAGGGCGAAGGCCAGGAAGATCGCTCTGGGCTTCATGCGGGTCTCCTTTGAGGAACGGTTGACGGGCCGAGCTGCGCCGTATGCGGCAGCTCCCTCAAAGGGGAAGGTGCCAAAACACGCCCTCGAGGGACCGAGCTGCCCTTCGAACTTGGCAGATCCCTGAACGCTGCTTCGAGGTCCTCGTCAACCGCCGAGTGGGGCGGCGGCGGCTTCGGTGGCCTGCGCCAGCTCTCCTTCCTCGGCGAAGCGCTGCAGCTCCCGGGGCGAGAGCGTGCGGAATGCCTCCGCGAAGACCCGCTTCGGATCGGAGACCGCGTGCGTTTCGGCGAACGACGCGCGATACAGCGCCAGTCCCAGGGACCCGACGATGTAGGACGAGTCGAAGAGTTGACTGCTGTGCTGCGCGATGGCGGCGAGCTTGGTGTTGAAGTACGGCGTGACGTCGACGTAAACGTCCGGCGAGCTCACCGGGTCCCAACCGTCCGCCAGCCAGATCTCCGGCGCGGTCTCGCCGTTGCGCGCCCGCCGCGCCAGTGCCTGGAGCGTCAGCCGAGCGCACAGGACGTGCGTCGGGTGCTTGTCCTCCAGATGGTGGGTGATGACGCGTTGCGGCAGCGCCTCTGCCAGCACCCGCTCCAGGTCCTCCCGCGCCGATCTCTGATGCTCCGGATCCTGGAGGCCGCCGAGCGACAGATGGACGAGCTCGGCCTTCAAGCGCGACGCCTCGCGCACGAGCTCTTCGGCGCGCACGCGCGCCAGGTCGGCGCCCTCGAGACCCGAGGACACCGGGGCTCCGGCGCCACGATCGACGATGACGGAAATGACGCGCCAGCCCTCGTCGACGCTCTTGGCGATGGTGCCGCCCCAGAAGATCGCGGCGTCGTCGGGATGGGCGCCGACCGTCACCAAGCATTTCCGCGTCGCGGAGGTCGTCACGCGAGGGATTCTGCCCCTGCTATCCTGAGAAGTCCACTCAGCCAGCGTTCGTAAGGAGGGCCAAGCCGATGGGCGCCGAAGCGCGTGACTTCTCGGTCGATCGCTTGTGGCAACACCTGCTGCACGACGATCTCATCTTCAACGAGCGGCTCAACTTCTTCCTCGTGATCCAGTCCGTGCTGGTCGCCATCACGGGTTTTCTGTTCGGCGCGCAGCCGCGAGACACGCTTTTGCTGCGGATCATGAGCACCCTGGGTGTGCTGATGAGCCTGATCTGGGCGTACGTGCAGGCACGCCAGTACCAGCTCCTCAAGCAGCTCAAGCGCCGGGTCGCGAGCCTGGCCGGCGAATACGCCGAGACGCTCGCGGGTCACCGGCCGATCTCGAGCACGCTGATGCTTGCCTACGTGATCCCCGCCCTCTTCCTGGCGCTGTGGGTCGTGTTCCTGTTCCTCAGCCTCTAGCGCTCGCCGTCAGACGGCGACCCGCGCCGCCTCCGCCTCGGGCGCCGTGCGCCGCCGCCACCAGGCGAGGAGGTTCAGCAGGGGCCCGGTCATGAAGGTCGTGACGAGGGCCATCAGGACAAGCATGGCGAAGATGCGCGGCGAGAGGATGCCGAGGTCGTAGCCCAGGTTGAGGACGATCAGCTCGACCAGGCCGCGGGTGTTCATCAGGGCGCCCAGGGCGAAGGAGTCCCCCCAGCCCATTCCGGTCCAGCGCGCGGCGATCATGCTGCCGCCCAGCTTGCCGGCGATCGCCAGGCCGATGATCGCGGCGCAGAGGAGCCAGCCGCGGAGGTCGTCGAGGAGGCCGATCTGCGTGCGCAGGCCGGTGAAGGCGAAGAAGAGCGGCAGCAGGAAGACCGAGCTGAAGGTCTCCATCCGCTCGCGCAGGAACTGGCGGAGCGCGGGGTCGGGGGGCATCGCCACGCCGGCCAGGAAGGCGCCGAAGAGGGCGTGGATGCCGATCACCTCGGTGAAGAGCGCGGCGGCGAAGACGAAGACGAGGACCACCGCGAGCAGCCCCGCGCTGCGCCCGTTCTCCAGGGGCTGGCGCCGCTCCGCCCGCCGCGCCAGCCACGGCCGGAGCAGGAAGAGCATGGCGGCGATGAAGAGCAGCGTGAGGACGATCGTCGGCACCGCGCCGGCCGCGCCGCCGGCCTTGACGATCGCCACGACCACGGCCAGCAGGCACCAGGCGGTGGCGTCGTCCACCGCGGCGCAGGCGATGGCGATGCTGCCGAGGTGGCTTCCCGCCAGCCCGCGCTCCTCGATGATCCGCGCCAGCACCGGGAAGGCGGTGATGCTCATCGCGACACCCATGAAGAGGGCGAACGGGGTGAAGGAGACGCCGGCCGGCGCCAGGGCGCGGTAGAAGAGCAGCGCGCCCGCCGTGCCGAGGAAGAACGGCAGGACGATGCTGGCGTGGCTCACCAGGACCGCGGCGTCGGCGCGGCGGCGCAGGTGCTGGACGTCGAGCTCGATGCCGACCACGAACATGAAGAGGACGACGCCGATCTGGCTGAGGAGCCGCAGCGCGCCGAGCGAGTCGGCGGGGAAGAGGAAGGCGTGGGCGGCCGGCGCGACCGTCCCGAGGAGCGACGGCCCGAGCAGGATGCCGGCGATCATCTCGCCGATCACCGGCGGCTGCTCGATGCGCCGGCAGAGGGCGCCGAGGAGGCGCGCGGCGACGACGATGACGAGCACCTGGAGGAGCAGGATGGCGAACGGATGGTGGAGGTTCTCGCGCACCGTCCCGGCGAGGCCGGCGGAGGCGGGGGCGGTAGCCGGCGCGCCCGCGGCCGCGGCGGCCGGGACGGCCGGGGCCGCGGCGGGCTGGAGGTCCGCCCCGAGGCGCAGGATGCCCAGGATCCCGGCCCCGAAGAGCAGGATCACGACGACGTAGAAGGCGAGGTTCCGCGGCATTCGGGGTCTCTTGAGTCGCGCTGCCGAAGAGCCTAACCTCTTCGGGCGCGCCGGCACCATCGGCGCGCGGCAGGGGCGCGGCGTTACGGCGCCGGGCCGCTTTGGGAGGGAGGCCTCATGAAGCAAAGAACACTTTGCGCGAGCGCCGCGCTGGCGCTGCTCCTCGCCGCCGGCTGCGACCGCCGCTCGGAGAAGAACCCGAGCGGCCTCTTCGCCGTCACCCAGAACGGGCGCGTCGGCTACATCGACCGCGAGGGCGAAGTGGTCATCCCGCCGCAGTTCGACCGCGCCTACGGCTTCACGGACGGGCTGGCGGTGGTCGAGATCGGCGGCCGTTACGGCTACATCGACGAGGAGGGGCGCTTCGCCATCAACCCGCGCTTCGACGACGCCTTCAGCTTCTACGAGGGGCTCGCCGCCTTCAAGGAGGGCGAGCGCATGGGCTACCTCGACCGCGACGGCGAGGTGGTCATCCCGCCGCAGTTCGAGGACGCCGGCGACTTCAAGCAGGGGCTGGCGCGGGTGCGGGTGGGCGGCCGCCACGGCTACATCGACGAGGAGGGGAAGTTCGCCATCAACCCGCAGTTCGACGAGGCGCAGCCGTTCTCCGAGGGGCGCGCGGCGGTCAAGGTCGGGGGGCGCTGGGGGTTCATCGACCGCGACGGCCAGATGGCCGTCCCGGCGCAGTACGAGGAGGCCTTCGCCTTCGCCGAGGGCAAGGCTCTGGTCAAGAGCAACGGCCGCTACGGCTTCATCGACGAGGACGGCGAGGTGGTCATCGCGCCGCAGTTCGACAACGCCTACAGCTTCTCCGAGGGGCTGGCCTCGGTCGGCGTCGGCGACCGCGGCGGCTACGTCGGCGAGGACGGGAAGCTCGCGATCACGCCGCAGTTCGAGTCGGTCGCCCCCTTCGCCGACGGGCTGGCGCGGGTCAAGGTCGGCGGCCGCTGGGGCTACGTCGACGAGGACGGCAAGATCGTCATCAACCCGCAGTACGAGGAGGCCTTCGACTTCAACGGCGGCCTCGCAGAGGTCCAGGTCGGCGACGCCCGCGGCTACATCGACCGCGAAGGGAAGCTCGTCTGGCAGCCGAGCAAATAGCAAACCCCCGGCGCCCGGGCTCGTATATGCGTCCATGCGCACCCGACCGCTGACGGCTTTCCTCTGCCTCGCCGCCCTCGCCTCCGCCCCCGCCGCCGCCCAGACCAAGCTCCTCCGCTTCCCCGACATCCATGGCGACCGCGTGGTCTTCACCTACGCCGGCGACCTCTGGCTGGCGCCGGCGGCCGGCGGCCGCCACCCGGCTGACCGCCCATCCCGGGCTCGAGCTCTTCGCCAAGTTCTCGCCCGACGGCCGCTCGATCGCCTTCACCGGCCAGTACGACGGCGACGAGCAGGTCTACGTCGTGCCGGCCGCGGGCGGCGTGCCGAAGCAGCTCACTTTCTACCCGGCGCGCGGGCCGCTCAACCCGCGCTGGGGCTACGACAACCAGGTCGTCAACTGGACTCCGGACGGCAGCGCCGTCCTCTTCCGCTCGCTGCGCGACGCCTGGGGCCTGTCCGACTCGCGCCTCTACACGGTGCCGGCGGCCGGCGGGCTCGGCCAGCCGCTGCCGATGCCGATCTCGGGCGCCGGCGACCTGGGGCCCGACGGCAAGCGCATCGTCTACACCCCGAACGCCCGCGACTTCCGCACCTGGAAGCGCTACCAGGGCGGCTGGCAGCAGGACCTCTGGCTCTTCGACTTGGCGAGCCACGACTCGCGCAAGCTCACCGACCACCCGCGCAACGACAACCACCCGATGTGGATCGGCGACACGGTCTACTTCAGCTCCGACCGCAGCGGCACCCTCAACCTCTACGCCCTGGACCTCGCCGGCGGCGCCGTGCGGCAGCTCACCCAGAGCCGGCAGTGGGACGTGCGCTGGCCGTCGTCGGACAACCGGGGGCGGATCGTCTACGAGCAGAACGGCGAGCTGGTGGTCTTCGACGCCGCGAGCGGCGCAAGCCGCCCGATCTCGATCGCCGTCCCCACCGACGGCCTCTACAACCGCCCGTCGCAGGTCTCGGCCGCCGAGCAGATCGAGGGCGCGGCGCTCTCGCCGAAGGGCGAGCGCGCGGTCTTCGTGGCTCGCGGCGACGTCTTCACGGTGCCGATCGAGAAGGGCGTGACGCGCAACCTCACCGGGTCTTCCAACGCGCACGACAAGTGGGCACGCTGGTCGCCCGACGGACGGAAGATCGCCTACATCTCCGACGCGAGCGGCGAGGACGAGGTCTGGATCCGCAACCAGGACGGCTCGGGCACGGCCGAGCAGCTCACCCGCGGCGGCAAGGCGATGCGCCACCAGCTCGACTGGGCGCCGGACAGCAAGCGCATCTCCTTCGGCGACAAGGATGGCAAGCTCTGGGTGCTCACTCTCGCCGACAAGTCGCTCGTCGAGGTCTACGACGACCCGGTCCGCGAGATCCGCGACCAGACCTGGTCGTGGGACGGCGGGCACCTCGCCTGGAGCGGCAACGACGTCACCGGCTGGCGCTCGCTCTGGATCTGGAGCGCCGCCGACGGCAAGGCCCGGCGGGTGACGGGCGAGGTCTTCGACGAGGTCGAACCGGTCTGGGACCCGAAGGGGAACTACCTCTATTACTTCTCGGCGCGCGGCTACGCGCCGCAGTTCGACACCGTCGACTTCAACTGGGCGGTCGAGCGCAACGAGGGGATCTACGCCCTGGCGCTGCGCCGCGACGTGCCGCACCCGTTCCCGCCCGAGAGCGACGAGGTGACGGTCGAGAAGGAGGGCGAGAAGAAGGACGGCGAGAAGAAGGACGACAAGGCGAAGAAGCCGGCCGGCTACATCAAGATCGACTTCGACGGCCTCGCCGACCGCGTCGCCCGCGTGCCGGTGCCGTTCGAGGACTACAACGGCCTCTACGCCGTCGACGGGAGGCTCGTCTACACCAAGCTCCCCGGCTTCTTCCTCGGCCGCGAGCCGGGGCCGGTGCCGGCGATGCTCCAAGTCTTCAACTTCGAGGACCGCAAGGAGACGACGCTCGCCGAGAAGGTCGACGGCTACGTCATCTCCGGCGACGGCACGAAGATCCTGGTCTCGCAGGAGGGACAGTGGAACCTCTACGAGATCGCCAAGGGCAAGGACAGCAAGAAGACGCTCTCGACCTCGGGCCTCGTCGTCGACCGCGTGCCGGCCGAGGAGTGGGCGGCGATCTTCGACGAGGTCTGGCGCCGCTACCGCGACTTCTTCTACGTCGAGAACATGCACGGCTACGACTGGGAAGCGCTCGGGCGGCAATACCGGCCGCTGCTCGCCCACGTCGGCCATCGCTCGGACCTGAACTACCTGATCGGCGAGATGATCGCCGAGCTCAACGTCTCGCACGCCTACATCGAGGCCGGCGACTTCAAGCTCCCGGAGCGGCCGCGGGTGGCGCTCCCCGGCGCGCGCTTCGACTTCGACGAGAAGGCCGGGCGCTATCGCATCGCCAAGATCTTCCGCGGCCACAACGAAGAGGAGACCTACCGCGCGCCGCTGACCGAGATCGGCGTCGACGCGCGGGTGGGCGACTACGTCCTGGCGATCGACGGCGTCGAGCTCCTGGCCGGCGACAACCCCTACCGCCTGCTGCGCCACAAGGCCGACCGTCCGGTGCGCCTGACGCTCAACGACCGCCCGGTGCGCGAGGGCGCCCGCGAGGTGACCTTCCAGCCGCTCGCGAGCGAGGAGGACCTCCTCTACTTCGAGTGGGTGGAGGCCAACCGGAAGCGCGTCAACGAGATGACCGGCGGGCGCGTCGCCTACCTCCACCTGCCCGACATGGGCGAGGGCGGCATGCGCGAGTTCGTCAAGTGGTGGTACGGGCAGTGGCGCAAGGAGGGGATGATCATCGACGTGCGCCGGAACGGCGGCGGCTTCATCTCGCAGACCCTCCTCGAGCGCATCGGCCGCAAGGCGCTGTCGCTCGACTTCGGCCGCCTCTCGGACCTGCCGCAGACCTACCCCTTCTTCGCCTTCCACGGCCACCTGGTCTGCCTCATCGACGAGAACTCGGGCTCGGACGGCGACATCTTCCCCGCCATGTTCAAGCAGGCCGGCATGGGGCCGCTGATCGGCAAGCGCACCTGGGGCGGCGTCGTCGGGATCTCCGGCCGCGGTCCGCTCATCGACGGCGGCCGCGTCTTCGTCCCCGAGGCGGGGTCGGCCTCGGTGGCCGGCGAGTGGATCATCGAAGGCCACGGCGTGGACCCGGACATCGAGGTCGAGAACGACCCCAAGTCCCTCCTCGCCGGCCGCGACCCACAGCTCGAGCGGGCCGTCGAGGAGGTGCTCGAGAAGATGGAGGCCGAGCCGCGGAAGCTGCCGGCGAAGCCGGCCGGGCCGATCAAAACGCCGTAGGCGGCGGCGTAGAATGAGGGCCTCGTGGCTATGAGGCAGGCCCTCGTCCGCGCGGCGGTGCTCGTCACGGCCTGGTGCGGCCCGGCGTCGGGTGCCGAGCCGGCGCCGGCGCCCGCGGGCCCCGACCCCGTCACCGAGAGGGTGCGCCAGATCATCCTGGAGGATGGGGGCGGCTCCGAGTGGGGCGCCGACCCGCCCGCGGGGGAGACCGCCGAGCGCGGCGAGCCGGTCGCCGCCACGGTCTTGAGCGGGGCGGGCCACGCGATGGTCGTGATCGGCTCGGACGGGCAGCCGGCGGGCTCGCACCTTCGGCTCCTCCACGTCAGCGCGGAAGGCGCCGGCGCGTCGGCGACCGAGTGCGTGCTGCGCCTCGGGGACGACGAGGACCGGTCCTGCCCGCCGGCGCCGCTCTCGCTGGTGGACTGCGCGACCTGGAGCGTGCCCGCCGAGGCCGTCCGCGCCGCGACACGGGCGGCGCGCGCGGCGCTCTTCGTCCGCGTCTACGAGAAGAAGTTCGTCGCCGATCCGCGGCAGGAGCGCGAAGGCGACGACGACGGCGTGGAGGGGGGGATCGCCGGCAGCGTCTCCGGGTCGACGACCCACGATTTCGTCGCGGTGGCGAACGTGATCGAGGCCGGCAGGTACCGCATGCGCGTGGCGGAGGAATGGGCCGGCTACGCGTCAGCGCGCGCCGCCGGCCGCTACGCGCGCGCCGCGGCCGCGGCCGACATCGTGCGCGACGCCTTCCCGCGCCCGGACGGCGCGCCGGCGTCGGCCCCGCCGCCCGCCGCCCACGCCGAGTTCTCGCGCCTCTTCACGACGCTGCCGCTCGACGCCGACTACTGGTGGTGGGTACGCGAGCGCATGGTGCTGATGGCCGGGGCGCTCGGAGGGCCTGCCGATCTCGCGCGGCTCGAGGGGTATCTGACGCCGAAGAAGACGCCGAAGAAGGGGCCGAGCGAGCTGGGCACACGCTCCTACGCTCTGGAGGCGCTGGCGCGCCGCACGCAGCGCGACACGCGATGCGCGGGAACCAAGCGCCTCGACGATGCCGCCGCGGCTGCGGCGTGGCTGCGCTCCCCTGCCGCCGCGCCCGAGCCCTAGTCGGCGGAGACGGGCCGAGCGGCGTAGAATAGGAGCCCTGCTGGTTTGAAGTCCTGGTTCCCGTGAGGGCGGCAAGGAGCTCGCCATGAAGTCAGCCGTCTTGCGCCGCCGTCTCCGCCTCGCCTTTTCGCTCGGCCTGCTCGCCGCCGCCGCGGCGGCGTCCGGCCCCAAGGCCGTCGTCGCGCCGCACGGGGAGCACGGAGACCACGCGGGAGGCGAGGGCGATCCGCTCCTCGCGACACCGGCCGCCCTCGGCGCCACCGCCTGCCGCGACGGCTTCGCCGGGCCCTACCCCTGCCGCGGGGTCGACCTCCAGAGCTTCGTGCCGCTGGGCGAGCTGAGCCCGCGGCCCGACGACCGGGCGCGCGGCATCTGGGGCTGGACCGACCCGCAGACCCGGCGCGAGTACGCCATCGTGCCGCTGGCCGAAGGGACCTCCTTCGTCGACATCACCGTCCCGGCGAGCCCGCGGGTCGTCGGCTACCTGCCCGGCGCCACCACCCGAGCTGGGAACCGGGAGGTCAACGTCTACCGTAACTTCGCCCTCATCGGCGCCGACGGCGTCGGGCCTCACGGCATCCAGGTCTACGACCTGACGCAGCTCCGCCGCCTCCGCGGCGCGCGCCAGCTGCTCACCGCCACCGCCCGCTACCAGACGGTCGGGCGGGTCCATACGGTGACCGTCAACCAGGACACCGGCTTCGTTTACGCCAACGGCTCCGACCAGTGCGGCGGCGGCTTCAACATGATCGACGCGCGCCGGGCCCCGGTGCTGACCTTCGCCGGCTGCTACACCCACCCGACCCATTCCTACGTCCACGACTCCCAGTGCGTGGTCTATCGCGGTCCGGACACGCGCTTCAGCGGCCACGAGGTCTGCTTCGGCAGCAGCGCCGGCGCCCTGGTCATCGTCGACGTCTCGGACAAGAGCGCGCCCCGCCTGCTCGCGGCGCAGACCTACGAGGGCAACGGCTTCGCCCACCAGGCCTGGCTCACCGAGGACCACCGCCACATGGTGCTCGACGACGAGTTCGACGAGTTCCAGCGCAACCACAACACCCGCACGTACCTGTGGGACCTCTCCGACCTGACGGCGCCCCGGCAGTTCGCGACCTACACCGCGACGACGGCCGCCACCGACCACAACCAGTACATCTACCAGGGGCGCCTCTTCCAGGCGAACTACCGTGCCGGCCTGCGCATCCTCGACGTCGCGGAGATCGGCGCCGGACGGCTGGAGGAGCTCGGTTACTTCGACATCGTCCCCCAGGACGACGCCAGCGGCTACAGCGGCGCCTGGAACGTCTACCCGTTCTTCCCCAGCGGCAACGTCATCGTCAGCGGCATCGAGCAGGGGCTCTTCGTCGTGCGGCCGACCGGCCGCGCCGCGAGCGAGCCGGTGCCGACCTCCTGCCGCCCCGGCCCGGACCACCTCTGCCTGCTCGGCAACCGCTACTACGTGGACGTCGACTGGACCAGCCAGTTCAACGGCACGAGCGGCGAGGGGCGGGCGGTCGCGGCCGGCAACCTCTCGGGCTACTTCCACTTCGGCGACGCCAGCAACCTCGAGCTGATGGTCAAGGTGCTGCCCTTCAGCAACGAGGTCCGCTTCTTCTACGGCCAGCTCACCAACCTGCAGTTCACGATCCGTGTCGTGGACGTCAAGACCGGCCTCGTGCGGCGCTATCGCAACGGCCCGAACAACTGCGGCGGTTTGGACAGCTTCGCGGGCGCTTCGACCGCAGGTGCGGCCCCGCTGCTCAGCCCGCAGGTCTTCGACGCCGCGGCCCGCGGCCGCGGCATCTCCGGGAGGACGTCACTCGCCCCCCCGGCGGAGATGAGCTTCGCAGCCGAGCCGCACGAGGTGGGGAGCTGCACCAAGGGCAGGGACCGCCTCTGCCTGTCTCACGCCCGCTTCCAGGTCGAGCTCGACTGGCGCAACCAGTTCGACGGTTCCTCCGGCCGCGGCATCGCCCTCCCGCTCACCGAGGAGACCGGCAGCTTCGCCTACACCGACCCGCGCAACGTCGAGCTGCTGGTCAAGGTGCTCGACCAGGGGAACCGCATCCTGGTCATCTGGGGGGCCTTGAGCAACCTGGAGTACACGCTGCGGGTGACCGACACGACGACCGGCGCCGTCGAGACCTACAGGAACCCGGCGGGCACCTACTGCGGAGGGCTGGACGAGGCGTTCTAGGGAAATCCCGGGCTTGCCGCCTCTGTTACGATGGCCGGCTCTATGGATTCGATCGTCGTCCGCGGCGCACGCGAGCACAACCTCAAGAACCTCCACCTCGAGATCCCGCGCAACCGCCTGGTGGTCATCACCGGCGTTTCGGGCTCGGGGAAGTCGTCCCTCGCCTTCGACACCCTCTTCGCCGAGGGGCAGCGCCGCTACGTCGAGTCGCTCTCCTCCTACGCCCGGCAGTTCCTGCAGCAGATGGAGAAGCCGGACGTGGACTCGATCGACGGCCTCTCGCCGGCCATTTCGATCGAGCAGAAGTCGGTGGCCAAGAACCCGCGCTCAACCGTCGGGACGGTGACCGAGATCCACGACTACCTGCGCCTGCTCTTCGCCTCGATCGGCGTCCCCCACTGCCCGACCTGCGGCCAGCCGATCCGCGCCCAGACGGTGCAGCAGATGGTGGACCGCGCGATGGACCTGCCGGAGGGGACGCGCCTCGTCCTCTACGCCCCCTTCGTGCGCGGCAAGAAGGGGGAGTACAAGAAGCAGCTCGCGCAGATGGCGCGCGAGGGCTTCCTGCGGGCGCGCATCGACGGCGCGATGGTGGACCTCTCGGGTGAGCTGCCCGTCCTCGACAAGCAGAAGAAGCACGCGATCGATCTGGTGATCGACCGCATCGTCGTCAAGCCGGGGGTCGAGGGGCGGCTCGCCGCCTCGATCGAGACCGCGCTCAAGGTGAGCGGCGGGCTCGTCGTGCTGGCGCCCCAAATTGCGGATCAACCCGCGGCCGAGGAGACGCTCTCCCAGAACTACTCCTGCGCCGAGTGCGGCACCGGCCTGACCGAGATCACGCCCCGCCTCTTCTCCTTCAACAGCCCCTACGGCGCCTGCCCGAACTGCTCGGGGCTCGGCACGCTCATGGGCGTGGACCCCGACAAGGTCGTGCCCGACCCCGCCCGCTCGGTCGCCGCCGGCGCCCTCGCCCCCTGGCCCGAGGGCTCGCGCTCCTGGCGCATGCGGATGATCGAGACGCTGGCCTCGGAGATGGGCTTCAAGCTCTCGACCCCCTGGCGGCGGCTGCCGGAGGAGGGGCGGCAGGTCATCCTCCACGGTAGCGGCGGCCGCGAGCACACCTTCCGCTGGAAGGGGAAGCGCTCCGCCTACCACTGGACCGGCTCGTTCGAGGGGGTCATCCCCATGCTCGAGCGGCGCTACAAGGAGACCGACTCGGCGGTCATCCGCGCCGAGATCGAGAAGTACATGTCGGTCAACCCCTGCCCGGCCTGCAACGGTCGGCGCCTGAAGCCCGAGGCACTGGCGGTGCTGGTGGCGGGGCGGGCGATCGACGAGCTGTCGGCGCTGCCGGTCGCGGAGCTGCGGCGCTGGGTCGCCGGCCTCGAGCTCGACGCGCGCGAGCGGGCGATCGCCGAAAAGGTCGTGCAGGAGATCGCCGACCGGCTGTCGTTCCTCGACGACGTCGGCGTCGGCTACCTTACCCTCGAGCGCTCGTCGGTCACTCTCTCGGGCGGCGAGAGCCAGCGCATCCGGCTGGCGACGCAGATCGGCAGCAAGCTGATGGGCGTCCTCTACGTCCTCGACGAGCCGTCGATCGGTCTCCACCAGCGCGACAACGCGCGCCTGATCGCCACCCTCAAGGGGATGCGCGACCTCGGCAACTCGGTCCTCGTCGTCGAGCACGACGAGGAGACGATCCGCGCCGCCGACTGGGTGATCGACCTGGGGCCGGGCGCCGGCGTGCACGGCGGCGAGGTGGTGGCGGCGGGGACGCCGGACGAGATCATGGACGACCCGCGCTCGCTCACCGGCGGCTACCTGCGCGGCGACCTCGAGGTGCCGGTGCCCGAGAAGCGCCGGCCGGGCAGGGAGAAGCCGCTGGTCGTGCGCGGCGCGCGGCAGAACAACCTGCGCGACCTCGACGTGGAGATTCCATTCGGCTCCTTCACCGTCGTCACCGGCGTCTCCGGGTCGGGCAAGAGCACGCTGGTCAACGACATCCTCTACAAGGCCCTGGCGCGCCACTTCTACCGCGCCTCCGACCGCCCCGGCGAGCACGACGCGATCGAAGGGCTCGACCAGCTCGACAAGGTCATCGCCATCGACCAGAGCCCGATCGGCCGCACGCCGCGCTCGAACCCGGCGACCTACACCAACGTCTTCAACCCGATCCGCAACCTGATGGCGATGACCCCGGAGGCGCGGGCGCGCGGCTACCGCCCGGGACGCTTCAGCTTCAACGTGCCGGGCGGGCGCTGCGAGGCCTGCAAGGGGGACGGGCAGATCAAGATCGAGATGCACTTCCTGCCCGACATCTACGTCACCTGCGAGGTCTGCGGCGGCAAGCGCTACGACCGCGAGACCCTGGCGGTGCGCTACAAGGGGCTCAACATCGCCGAGATCCTCGACCTCCCCGTCGAGCAGGCGCGCGAGTTTTTCCGCAACATCCCGGCGATCGAGCGCATCCTCGAGACCCTGTGCGAGGTGGGCTTGGGCTACATCCGGCTGGGGCAGCCGGCGACGACCCTCTCCGGCGGCGAGGCGCAGCGGGTCAAGCTCTCGCGGGAGCTGTGCAAGCGGCAAACCGGGCGGACCTTGTACTTGCTGGACGAGCCGACGACCGGTCTGCACTTCGACGACGTCGGGAAGCTGCTGAAGCTGCTCCACCGCCTGGTGGACCTCGGCAACACCGTCGTCGTCATCGAGCACAACCTCGAGGTCATCAAGACCGCCGATTGGGTGATCGACCTGGGTCCCGAAGGCGGCGCCGCCGGCGGGCGGCTCCTGGCGGCAGGGCCACCGGAAGAGGTCGCGGCGACGCGGGGGAGCTACACCGGCGAGTACCTGGCGCGGGCGCTGCCCGAGCCGCGCCGAGCCCGCCGCGCCGCCCGCGGCTAGCCGCTGGACGGGATCAGGCGACGAATGGCGAGGGTCGGCGGCTCGACTGGCTGGGTCGACCGGCCAATGGAGTGGGTCGGGCGCCCATCGGGGTGAATCGGCAGGTCATTTGAGTGGGTTGGCGGCTCATTGGGACGGGTTGCCGGCCCATTGGGCTGGGTCGGCAGCTCGACCCAGTGGGTTCGTCCGCAGACCCAGCCCATTCGTCCGCAGACCCAGTCCATTCGGTCACCGACCCAGCCCATTCGTCCGCAGACCCAGCCCATTCGTTCGCCGACCCAGCCCATTCGGCCGCAGACCCAGTCCATTCGGCCACAGACCCCGCCCATTCGGCCGCAGACCCAGCCCATTCGGCCGCCGACCCATTCAGTTCGGCCGCCGGCCCAGTCCATTCGGCGGTCAACCCAACCCATCGGCCGCCGACCCACTCGGTTCGGCTCCGCGCCGCTTTACCGCGGATGCATAGGCGCCCCTGCCGCGCCGCAGAAGCCCATTACCCCAAGTGTATGCTCCCGTTAACCGGTTCAGGGCCAGAACTTGCGCGCCCTGGATCTTGGCAGCCGAGCATAGGCGAAGTACGTGTCGCCTATGCCGCCATGCCGACCTTCGGTGAGTCGTAGAAACAGAGGTTAAGTGGCAGTGACCGTGCCATCCAAACTTGAGAGGCTCTTCACTGGATACTCGGCTGATCTGGAGCGCTACGCCCCCAGATTCAAGGGACACTTTGGCTGTCCACTCTGTTATAAGGTCATCCAGCGGGCTACTCCACTCCGCGATGTCGTAGCTGAGGAGCACATCGTTCCAGAACAACTGGGAGGACGCCTAGTTACTCTCACTTGTCGCAGGTGTAATAACGAACAGGGAAGTGAGCTGGACGCCCATCTGATCCAGCGAGTTAGAGCCGAGACGGGAAGGTACCGTCTTCCTGCACGGGTTCGAATAGGCAAAGGTGAGTTCGGCGCGCAGGTGCACCTTCCGCGGTCAGAGTCTGACCTCTTAGATATCATGCGCATTCCTAGGCAATCAGACCCCAGAAAGCTCGCAGCTGCGCACCAAGAATTACTGACCGGGCAGCACGAGATACACTTCACACTGAACTTTGGGTACAACCAAATGCGCAGTCTGGCTGGCCTCGTGCGAGCCGCCTACTTGCTGATGTTTCGATGCTTTGGCTACCGTTATGTCCTGGATGTAAGCGGGAAGAGTGTGAATAGACAAATCCAGAATCCGTTCGATCACACCGGCGTGTTCAATGGAATAATCTGGCGCCTTCAGGAGCCGATACCTTCGGAACTCTCAATGCCCGTAGTAACTGTCGTCAGCCGGCCAGTCGAGTTTCAATGTTTTATGGTCATGCTTCGTCTCGACGCCGAGAGCAACCACTATGCTGCTGTAACTTTACCTCCCCCAGGCGAAGATGGGTATCAGATGTACGCACGCTTGCAGTCGCCTGAAGCTAGCGGCCAACGAACGGTTACCGCGATCGAGACTTCTAGACGCGGGTTCTTGCCCCTTTGGGAGCTATGGGACCACTTCACCAACATCACTTACCCAGCGCGTGGAACGGACGGCTGACGCTGCCGCTCACGCGAATAACGTTAGGCGCAGGTGATTCTAGCGATGTCCAGGCAGTATAAAATCGTACGCATTGCGGCCAATTTGATCGAGCATTTGTTCTCCACGACCGGGGAAAATTGTATGAGCTGGGAGAGAAGTGGGATGAGGTGGTTTGGTAAACCAAACCACCTCACTCAGACGGCGTGGATCCAAACTTCGGGATGCCGGCTGGCGAGGCGTTCCAAGTCTTTGCGATCTCCGGTCAGGATGTGCGCTCCTCCCGCCTCGACGGCTTGAGCGACGACCAGTGCATCCACGGTTGCGGTCGAGCGGTACGCTCCGAGGAGCCCTCCCGCCGTTCGTCCGTGCTCCTCTCGCGCTGAGGGTACCGAGCCCACGGTCTTGAGAACTCGGTGAACCGGCGCGTCGCGCGGCCCGCCGCGGATCGTCTCGGCGACGACGACCACCGGGATCTCGACCGTCGCTTCCAGCTCCAGGGCTCGCGCCAGGTAGGCCCGCGCTCTGGCGTCACCTCGCGCGAGCGCGATGACCGCTCCGGAGTCGAGGATCAGCCGCTGCGGCGGGCGGTTCCCTTGGCGCCGCGGGCGGGCCATGCTCGGCGAACCTCCTCCATGATCTGCGGTTGGATTGGGCCGTTCTCCTGCTCGAGCTCCGCGAGGAAGCCGGTGATGCGATCGCGCTGCAACTGGTGACGCAGCGCCCGGTTCACATAACCCGACAGGCCGCGCGCGCCACCCACCTCGCGGGCTTCCGCCACGAGCTCTTCCTCCAACGTCAGCGAGACTTTCTCGGTCGCCATGCGCAAATCTTACTTCGGGTAGGATACCTCTGCAACGGATATCCTCTCGCTCTCTACCGGAGACCACGATGCCCAGGATCGCCACGCTTGTGCTCGCCCTTGCCCTCGCTGCCGCCCCCCTCTCCGCCGCCGGGCCCGCCGCCTACGGCGCGGCGGTGACGGTGGAGAAGCCGACGCCGATTGCCGCCCTCCTCGATTCCCCGGCCGAGCACGCCGGCCGCGTGGTGCGGGTGGAAGGGAAGGTCTCGGGGGTGTGCGCGATGGCGGGGTGTTGGATGGAGCTGGAGGACGAGGCGAAGCGGCGGATCCGGATCAAGGTGGAGGACGGGGTCATCGTCTTCCCAGCCGACGCCGTGGGGCAGAAGGCGGTGGCGCAGGGGACGGTGCGGCTCGAGACGCTCAGCCGCGAGCGCTACGTGGCGTGGCGCAAGCACCTCGCCGAGGAGACGGGGACGGCCTTCGACGAGACGGCGATCGGCGACGGTCCTTTCCAGGTCGTCGAGATCGCCGGCACGGGTGCGGCGATCGGCGACTAAGGCCGTCCGCGCCGCCGCCGAGCGGCCGGCGCCTAACACAGCCCCAACGCTCGACGCTGGTCGTCCGTATGAACATCTGGCGGTGTTGCTTGCCGCCACCCTTCCATTGTTCTGTAGTTCCTCGGACGGAGCCACTTCAACTTGGGATGACGAGCGCGCGGCAGCCTCGCCGTGCTCTCCGAGACCCGGACCGGAGGAGCTCCATGCCAAAACCCTGTGCCTCATGCCTTCGTTGGGCGGCCATCGTCGTCTTCCTGGGAACGTTCGCCACCGGCGTGGCCGAAGCGGCCTGCACCAACAAGATCAATCCCAGCGACCCGACGACCCCACCGGACACTGTCTACCTCTGGAAGTGCTGGCAAAAGACCCTCACCAGTACGCAAGGCTTCACCAACCCCTACCGCGACGTCCGGCTGCGGGTGCGGTTCACCAAGACCGGGCAGAGCGACCGCTTGACCTACGCCTATTGGGACGGCGGAAACACATTCACCTTCCGCATGCTTTTTCCGGCCACCGGCACCTGGAACTGGACCAGCACCTGTGACCCGGGCAGCCTCTGCGGCTCCGGGCTCGCGACATCGGGCACCGTGACCGTCTCCGCCCCGGCACCCGGCGAGACGAGCGCTCTCTACCTCAAAGGCTCGCTCGAGGTTGCCGCGACCGGCCGGTACCTCAAGCACAAGGCGCTCGACGGCAGCGGCGCCGAGCAGCCTTTTTACTGGCTGGGAGACACCGCCTGGGCGGGTCCGCTGCGCGCCGCCAACTCGCCGAGCGCCTGGTCCAACTATCTGACCAACCGGACGAGCTGGGGCTTCTCGCTCATCCAGGTGGCGCTGCCGGTCGATTGGATGCAGGTGGTCGCCGCGGGGGAGCAGCCCAGGATCGGCACCCAGGCCCCCTTCAACACGAGCTGCACCTCCGGCACCGCGCAGACGACGAATCCGGTGCCGCGCAACGACTCTTGCTGGAACCCGGCCTTCTGGAGCGCGTTCGAGCAGCGGATCTTCGACGCCAACGACCGCGGCTTCGCCGTGCTCCTCGTGGGTCTCATGGAGGGCACGATCGAGAGGAACGCCAACGGCACCTGGTGCCCGCCGGCGCTGGCCGACTCGCTCACCTACGCGCGGACCGTAGCGGCCCGCTTCGCCGGCAGCCACGTGATCCTCTCGCCCGCCTTCGACCGCTGGAGCGGCTCCAACCAGTGCGGTGCAACCGGCGCCACGCCGGTGCTCGACCGCATCAGGCAGGTGGGCGCCGCGGTCACCGCCGCCGTGCCCGACGCCTTGGTCACCACCCACTGGGCGAGCCGCACGCCGGGCAACGAGATCCTCAGCCTGCAAAACGACACCTGGCTCGACCTCCAGCTCTTCCAGAGCGGCCAGGCGGCCTACGTCTGCGGCGGCGCCGACAGCGCCGCGGTGTGCCAGCAGCAGCAGCTCACGACCCTCTCCTGCCGCGCCCAGCAGCTGGCCCAGTGCGTCTTCGACCGGACCTGCGGCTCGCGCACCTGCCTGGAGGTTCCGGAGCCCGCGCCGCCGGCGGTCTCGGCGACCAAGGGCGGCTTCAACGGCGAGTCGATCTACGACGGCGCCGTCAATAGCGATCCCAAGCTCGGCGCCGTCAACTACACGGCCTACAACGCCCGCCGTACCGGCTGGTTCTCGCTGCTCTCGGGTGGCACCGGCTATACCTACGGCTCGGGCGGCGTCACCGACTGGGGCCGTTTCGGCACCGCCCCTTCGGTCGGCTGGAGCCGCCGCTCGGGGCGGCACATGTCCTATCTCAGCAATCTCTTCCGCGGCGTCACCGTGCCCAAGGTGAAGTGGCAGCTCTACATCCCGCGGCTGGTGCAGATCCTGACACCGCAGCCGGCGCAGGAGGAGAAGCGGCTGGTCCTCGGACGGGCCACGGACGGCAGCTCCATGATCGGCTACCTGCCCGACAACCCGGCGATCAAGATCAATCTCACGAACTTCCCCAACCTGCGCGTCAACGGCCTGTGGCTCAACCCGCGGACCGGCGCCTTGACCACCGCCGTCGCCGTGCCCGATCCGGCGAACCCGGCATTCGTGAGCTACAACCGTCCGTCGGCGCCGCCGGCGTGTCCGCCGGTCGCCAATCCGGATCCGTTGATCGCTTGCAGCGGCGAGCCGACGAGCGACCCGTGCTACTGCGTCGATGCCGGCAACCCCTATCGAGGCGAGCGCGACTGGGTGTTGGTCGTCACCCCCTGAGCTCGTGAAACCCAGGGCAGCCGGGCCGCCGACCGGCTGCCCGGTCTGCTCTTGGGATTCACCTGCAGTGCCGGCGGGCCGGCCGGTCGTTTCAGGGCTGTAGAATCCTCGTCGGCTTCCCATGCTCGCCGCCGGCTCGCGGCTCGGCCCATACGAGATCATCGGTCCGCTCGGTGCGGGCGGGATGGGGGAGGTCTACCGCGCCCGCGACCCCCGCCTCGGGCGCGACGTGGCGGTCAAGGTCCTCCCCGCCGCCGTCGGCACCGACCCCGAGCGCCTCCGCCGCTTCGAACAGGAGGCGCGCGCCGCCTCGGCGCTCAATCACCCGAACGTCCTCACCGTCTTCGACACCGGATCGCAGGACGGCACCGCCTACCTCGTCACCGAGGTCCTGGACGGCGAGACGCTGCGCGACCGGCTGGCCGGCGGCGCGCTCCCGGTGCGGCGGGCGGTCGAGATCACGCTGCAAGTCGCGCGCGGGCTCGCCGCCGCGCACGACCGCGGCATCGTCCACCGCGACCTCAAGCCCGAGAACCTCTTCCTGACCCGCGACGGGCGGGTCAAGATCCTCGACTTCGGCCTCGCCAAGCTGCAAGGCGGCCACGGCTCGGCGTCGGAGCTGGCTGCGGCGGCGACGGCGTTGCCCGGCACCGAGCCGGGCGTGGTCATGGGCACCGTCGGCTACATGGCTCCCGAGCAGGTGCGCGGGCGCCCGGCCGACCACCGCGCCGACATTTTTGCCCTGGGCGCGATCCTCTACGAGCTGCTGACCGGCCGCCGCGCCTTCCAGGCCGGGTCGGCCGTCGAGACGATGAGCGCCATCCTCAAGGAGGAGCCGCCGGAGCTCGAGCGCCTGCACGAGGAGCTGGCGCCCGGGCTGGCGCGCATCGTCCGCCACTGCCTGGAGAAGGCCCCCGAGCAGCGCTTCCAGTCGGCCGGGGACCTCGCCTTCGACCTCGAGGCGCTGACCGGCGAGGAGGTCGCGCTCTCCTCCCGCTCCGGCGCCATGCGGCCGTCGCCCGCCCGCCGCCGTCAGCTGGCGCTCGCCGCGGTGGCGGCCGTGGCGCTGCTGCTCGCCGCCGGCGGCACCTGGTGGGCACTGCGCCAGCGCGGCGCGGCGGCCGAGGTCTCGCCCACCCGCCTCGCGGTCCTCCCCTTCACCATCCGCGGCGGCCCGCGCCTCGCCTATCTGCGCGAGGGGCTGGTGGACCTCCTGAGCAGCAAGCTCGATGGCGCCGGCGAGCTGCGCACCGTCGACCCGCACGCCCTGCTGCGCGCGGTGGCGGAGGAGTCCGGCGGCGACTTCGACGCCGCTTCGGGAGCGGCCCTGGCGCGCCGCTTCGGGGCCGGCCTCCACGTCGTCGGCAGTCTGGTGGCGGTCGGCGACCGCCTGCAGCTCGCTGCCACCCTCTACCAGGGGGAGCGGGCGCTCGGCTCGGCCGAGGCGAGCGGCCGCGGGGAAGGGGAGGTCCTCCGCGTCGTCGACGACCTCGCGCGGCAGCTCGTGGCCCGGCGCTTCGCGGCGCCGGCGGGGCGGATCGCGCGCCAGGGCGCCCTCACCACCGGGTCGCTGCCGGCGCTCAAGGCCTACCTCGAGGGGGAGAGGATGCTGCGGAGCGGGCGGATGGCTCCCGCCGCCGAGGCGTTCCGCCGCGCCGTCGCCGCCGACCCGGAGTTCGCGCTCGCCCACTACCGGCTGGCGGTGGCGGCGGACTGGGAAGGCTCCTTCGACGAGTCGCGCCGCGCCGCCGAGCGCGCCGTGGCCCTCGCCGCCGGTCTGCCCGAGCGCGACCGCCGGCTCCTCGCCGCGCTCCATGCCCACACCCGGGGCGCCGCCGGCGAGGCCGAGCGGCTCTACCGCGAGGTCCTCGCCCGCCACCCCGACGAAGTGGAAGGGTGGCACGGCCTGGGCGAGGTGCTCTTCCACCACAACCCGATACGCGGGCGGCCGCGGGCCGAGTCCGACGCCGCCTTCGCGCGCGTCCTGGCGCTCGACCCGGCGTTCCCGGCCTCCCTCCTCCATCTGGCGGAAGAGATGGCGCAGCAGAGACGCCTCGGCGAGCTGGACCGTCTCAGCGCCCGTTACCTCGCCCTCTACCCCGAGTCCGACTGGGCGACGATCGTCCGACTCTGGCGCGTGTCCCTCCTCGGCTCCGAGGCCGACCTTGAGCGGCTCGCCGCGGGCGCGCTCGCCGCCGGGCCGGACGAAATCTTCCGAGCCTCCGGCAACCTCGCCATGCTGGGTCAGCTCGTTCGCGCCGAGCGGCTCGTCGAGCGGGCGCAGGCCGCCTCGATCATCCAGCCCGCGGGCTACCACTCCATGAAGACGTCCCTCGCGCTCTCCCGCGGGCAGCTCGCGGCGGCGCGCCCGCACATCGCGGCGCGGGAGCGCCTCCAGAAGGAGCCCTCCTCCAAGCTGTTGCGCCATCCTTTCCTGCCGCTGCGCCGCGAGGAGTTGCGCGCGATGCGCGATCGCTGGGCCGCCTGGGAAGCGCCCGCGGAATGGGGCCGGTGGGTTCACAACCGCCAGGCCGCGCTGATCAAGGTCTTCATCGTGGGCATGGCGAACGCGCGGCTCGGCGAGTCGGCCGGGGTGCGGCAGGCGGTCACCGCTCTCGGCCGCTTCGACGCCGCGGAGGACGCGCCCCTGGCGCGGTCCCTGGCGGCCACGCTGCGTGCCCACCTCGCCGCCGGAGAGGGGCGGAGGGACGAGGCGCTGCGCGAGTTGGAAGGAATCAAGCTGGAGGCCTCGTCGAGCGATCTCGGCCAGTCGATCTATTACAACCTCCTCTTTGCCCGCCAGCTCCGCGCCGACCTGCTCTTCGCTCTCGGTCGCTGGGAGGAGTCGATCGCCTGGTACCGCTCGCTCGAGGAGACCGGGGGCGATGACGCTTACATCCAGGCCGCCTACTCCCACCTCCGCCGCGCCGAGGCCTTCGAGCGCTTGGGCAAGCCGCGCGACGCCGTCTGGCACTACCGCCGCTTCCTCGAGCTCTGGCGCGATCCCGACCCCGAGCTCCGCCCCATCGTCCGCCGTGCCGAGGAGCGGCTGCGGCGACTGAACGAACGAACCTGAGTCGCAGGAGGCCGCCATGAAAGAGAGTCGAGTCCGTCGTTTCCCGTCGTGGCCGCTGCTGTCTCTGCTCGCGCTGCTGCTGCCGGTCACGTGGAGCTGCGAGCCGCCGCCGAGCGGCACTTCCTCCGCGGCAACCGACTCTGCCGTTTCGGATGAGGCCGAGCGCACTCGCCGGATGGAGGAGAAGGCCGCCGAGATCGAGCGCATGGCGGAGGAGATCCGCACCATGGAGGGCACCGAGCAGGAGAAGATCGACGCCGTGAATCGCCTGGAGGAGGCGCGGCGGGAGCTCAACGAGATGCAGGAGCAGGATCGATAACAGTGCTCGCGGCGCCCTGTCGCTAGAATTCCCTCGTGCGCCCGGACGTCAACCTCGCCGAGAAGCGGCGCATCCTCCAGCTCGAGACGCTCTACGACCTCGCCCTCGCCCTGCAGGCGCAGCAGGCGGAGGGCGAGCTGGTGGAGGAGCTCGTGCAGCGGGTGGTGGCGGTGACCGACCCGGCGGCGGCGGTGGCGGTGACGCGCGACGCCTACGGCCGGCCGCACGCGCTTTCGACGGCCGGCTGGGAGGGGCCGCCGCCGGCGGGGGAGGCGCTGCTCGAAGCGCCGCTCTGGCGCGAGCTGCTGGCCGAGGGGAAGCCCATCTCGCGCACCGGGGGCGCGCTCGCCGGCCGCCGCTACGAGGATCTCCTCGCCACTCCGCTCGCCTACCGCGGCGTCTTCCTAGGGTACCTCGCGCTCCTCGACAAGGAGGTCCGCGGCGAGCCGGGGGCGCGCTTCACGCCGGACGACCGGCGCTTCCTCGACTCGGTGGCGGCGCTGGCCGGGGCGGCGCTCGACTCCGCCCGCCAGCGCGAGAAGCTAGCCAGCCAGCGCGAGCGCCTGGCCGAGGAGAACAAGGCCCTCAAGGGGCGGCTCGCCACCGAGGGGCGGGTGGGGGAGCGGAAGATCGTCGCCACCGCCCCGGCGATGCGGCGGGTGCTCGAGATCGTCGAGCGGGTGGCGCCGCGCGGCGTCAACGTCCTGGTGCGCGGCGAGAGCGGCACCGGCAAGGAGCTGGTGGCGAAGCTCCTCCACGACCTCTCCGGCCGCGAGGGCGCCCTCATCGCGATCAACTGCGCCGCCCTGCCGGAGTCGCTGCTCGAGAGCGAGCTCTTCGGCATCGAGGGCGGGGTGGCGACCGGCGTCCAGGCGCGCCCCGGGCGCTTCGAGCTGGCCGACCGCGGCACGCTCCTCCTCGACGAGATCGGCGACATGCAGGTGTCGCTGCAAGTCAAGCTCCTGCGCACGCTCCAGGAGCGGGAGGTGCTGCGCGTCGGCGGGCGGCGGCCGATCCCGGTGGACGTGCGCCTGGTGGCCGCGACCCACCAGGACCTCGAGGCGCTGGTGGCGCGCGGGCAGTTCCGCGAGGACCTCTACTACCGGCTGAAGGGTGTGGAGGTGGAGCTGCCGCCGCTGCGCGAGCGGCGGCAGGACATCCCGCTGCTGCTGCGCGCCTTCACCGAGGAGTTCTGTCGCCGCGAGGGGATCCCGGTGCCGCTGTTCCGGCCGGAGGCGCTGGCACTGCTCCTCGCCCACGACTACCCGGGCAACGTGCGCGAGCTGCAGAACCTGGTCGAGGGGGCGGTGTCGCTGGCCGAGGGGGAGGTGGACGGCGAGCTGGTGCGCTCCCTCCTCGTCGCCTCGCCGAGCGCCGAGACGGAGCGCACGGACTCGCTCGATCTCGACTCGGTCGAGCGCCGGCACATCGTGCGGGTGCTCCAATTGACCGGCGGCAACAAGAGCGAGGCCGCCAAGCTCCTGGGGCTCGACCGCAAGACCTTGCAGAGAAAGGGGTTTTGACCGCGCGCGACATTCTGCCGCGGGCGCGGCATTCTGTCTCTCGGTGGTTGGGCCCTACGGACGTAGGGCTTTTGACGTACTACGCGCGAGCGGCCGGGTTGTTTCTGCGTCAGAATGTCGCAGGCTCTACCAGCGCCGCGCCGCCGTCACGCCGCAGCGGTTCGTGTAAGCTCCTCGCCATCTTGAGGTTACGGCCCGGTGACAGGTCCGCGGCAGCGGCTGGCAGCCCCCTGGCAATGATCGGCGGCGACGAGGAGGAATGGAATGCTCCAAGCCCTGCGCCGCCACGCCGCTACCGTCCCTCAGGTGCCCGCCCGCCTGTTGCTCTCGGCCGGAACGCTGTCGAGCTTCGTCTGGCTGCTCGCCAACGACCTGATCGACCCGCTCGTCGTCTTCGCCCTGCAGCTCTACCTCTCCTTCTGAGGGCACTTCGCCCGCGCGCCTCTGAGCCATGAACGGCCAGGCCATCCTGAGGGAGGTCACCCTCACGCTGCCGATGGCGCCCGACATGGAAGTCGCGGCGAGCAAGACCGCCACGGCCATCGCCGAGTTCATGAAGATGAGTCCGGATAGAATCGACGAGGTTCGCATGGCGGTGATCGAGGCCTGCATCAACGCCTTCGAGCACAGCCACTCGCCCGACCGCCAGGTGACGATGACCTTCGAGGTGGTGGGCAAGGGCGAGCCGGAAGAGCTGCGCATCACGGTCCGGGACTCCGGAATCGGCTTCGACCCGGAGTCGATCGAGGAGCCGAGCATCGAGGCGAAGCTGCGCGAGGACCGCAAGCGCGGCTGGGGGCTCAAGATCATCCGCGGGCTGATGGACGAGGTGGAGATCCATTCCGGGCGCGAGGGGACGACCGTGGTCATGAGCAAGCGGCGGCGGTAGGGCACGAGGCGTACGAAAGACACTATGACCGACCACCCGACAGTCACCGCGGACCGCCGAGACGGCTTGGCCGTCATCTACACCAAGGGCTACATCAACAACCAGGCGGGGGAGGAGATCGCCCGCGTCGCCTACTCTCTGATCGACGAGGGGCACAAGGCGCTGCTGCTCAACCTCGAGGGCACGACGATCGTCAACTCGATCGGCATCTCGATCCTGATCGAGATCATCGAGAAGATGATCGAGATCGGCGGCCGTCTCGCCTTCTGCCGCCTCACCCCGACGATCGACAAGACCTTCCACATCATGGGCCTCACGCAGTACGCGCCGATCTACGGCGACGAGGCCACGGCCGTGGCCGCTCTGCGCGGCTGAGCCGCGCGATGAGCCTGCCGCTGCCGGGCCCCGGCTCCGACCCCGCCGCCGAGCCGGAGGCCTGGGGGCGCCTGCTCGAGCTGGCGCGCGAGGAGTCGGCCGACCACCTGCTGCTGCGCCACCTGGTGGAGGTATGGGCGCGGACCAGCGGCGCCCGCGGCGTGGCGCTCTACCTGGAGCAGGGCGAGCTGCTGCGGCGGGAGGTGGCGATCGGGGACGGGTTCCCGTCGATCCTCGAGCGCGACGACGTGGCCGACGGCGCCGCCGGCGTCGTGCCGCTCCCCGGCGGCGCGCTGGTCGTCGAGCCCCCCGAGGCCGCGGCGGCGGCGGCCGGGGCGGCGGCGCAGCTCACCCTCCTCCTCGGCGCCGCGGCGACCAACCGGCGTCTCAAGCAGCAGATCAAGGCCGAGCGCTTCCAGGTCAACTACCGGATCGTCGAGCTCGAGGCCCTCTACGACGTCGGGCTGGCGGTGGCCGGCACGCTCGACCGCGAGCGGCTGGCCGAAGAGGTGTTGCTGCGGGCGATCTCGCTGCTCGACGCGCGCCGCGCCGCGCTCTACCTGATCGAGAACGGCAGCTACCGGCTGGACCGCGCCTTCGGCGGCGCGGCGGCGGCGGAGGTGGCGGTCGCTGACCCGGAGCTCGCGCGCTTCCTGGCCGGCGAGGGGCAGGCGCCGGCGGCGCTCCTGCCCGGCGCGCGCTACGCGATCGGCGTGCCGATCCAGGTCGAGGCCGGCCCGCGTGGCTTCCTCGCCGTCGGCGACAAGGAGACCCGGCGGGGTCTCGCGCCCTTCCCCGAGGGCGACCGGCGCATCCTCGTCCTCTTCGCCACCCAGGCGGCGCTGGCGCTCGAGAACGTCCGCCTCCACCAGCAGGCGCTCGAGAACGAGCGGATGGCGCGCGAGATGGAGCTCGCCGCCGAGATCCAGCGCCTCATCCTGCCGACCGGCGCCCCGCCCGTCCCCGGCTACTCCCTCTTCGGCTGGAACCGGCCGGCGCGGCAGGTGGGGGGCGACTACTTCGACCTGCTGTCGCTGCCGGGCGGGCAGATCGGCCTGGCGGTGGGGGACGTCTCGGGCAAGGGGGTGCCGGCGGCGCTGATGGTCTCGACCCTCCACTCCGGGCTGCGCCTGCTGCTCGACCGCTACCCGCCGGGGCCGGAGCTGGTCGAGGCGCTCTCGGCGCACGTCCTCGCCTCCTCGGCACCGAGCAAGTACATCACCCTGCTGCTGGCCGAGCTCGACCCCGGCAGCGGCGCGCTGCGCTACGTCAACGCCGGCCACAACCCGGGGCTCCTGCTGCGGCGGGACGGTGAGGTCGAGTGGCTCGACGCTTGCGGCCTGCCGGTGGGGCTCATGCCGGGCAGCCGCTACCAGGCGCGCGCGGTGGTGCTGGCGCCTGGCGACCTCCTCTGCCTTTACAGCGACGGCATCACCGAGTGCCTGTCGCCCGGCGACGAGGAGTTCGGCACCGACCGCCTGGCGGCGCTCCTCGCCGAGCACCGCGACCTGCCGCTCGCGGAGCTGGTGGAGGCCATCGACGGGGCCACCTGCGCCTTCGGCGCCGGCACGCCGCAGGGGGACGACCAGACGCTGGTGCTGCTGCGGCGGGAGGAGGAGAGGGCATGAAGCGACGGTGCGCGATTCTCGCGGCAGTTCTGCTCTCGGCCTGCGGCGGAGGCGACGAGCCCGCCGCGCCGGCCCGCCCCAAGGTCGCCTGGGCGCTCGCCGTCCACGGCGGCGCCGGCACGATCGACCGCGCCAAGATGACCGAGGACCGGCGGCGCGCCTACGTCGCGTCGCTGACCCAGGCACTGACGATCGGCAAAGGGGTGCTCGACGGCGGCGGCCGCAGCCTCGACGCCGTCGAGCGGATCGTCCGCTTCCTCGAGGACGATCCCCTGTTCAACGCCGGCAAGGGCGCCGTCTTCAACCACGCCGGCGGCCACGAGCTGGACGCCTCGATCATGGACGGCAGGACGCACGCCTGCGGCGCGGTGGCGGCGGTGACGACCGTGCGCCACCCGATCACCCTGGCGCGGCTGGTCATGGAGCGCACCGAGCACGTCCTGCTCATGGGGCACGGGGCGGAGCGGTTCGCCGACGAGATGGGCGTGGCGCGCGTGCCCAACGCCTGGTTCGCGACGCCGCGCCGTTACCAGGAGTGGCAGGAGGAGATGGCGAAGAAGGCCAAGGAGGCCGCGGCCGGGGGCGCCAAAGAGCACGGCACCGTCGGCGCGGTGGCGCTCGACCGCAACGGCGACCTCGCCGCCGCCACCTCGACCGGCGGCCGCACCGACAAGCGCTGGGGGCGGGTCGGCGACACGCCGATCGTCGGCGCCGGCACCTACGCCGACAACGCCACCTGCGCGGTCTCCGGCACCGGCAAGGGGGAGGAGTTCATCCGCCACGCCGTGGCCTACGACGTCGCGGCGCGCATGGCCTACCGCAAGCTCTCGCTGGAGGAGGCGGCGCGGCAGGTAGTCTTCGAGGTGCTCGAGCCCGACGACGGCGGCATCATCGCCGTCGGCCGCGACGGCTCGATCGTCATGGCCTTCAACTCGCCGGGGATGTACCGCGGCGCCGCCGACGCCTCCGGCCGCTTCGAAGTGGCTATCTGGAAGTAGCCCGCTCGAAGGTCTCCAGCGCCAACCCGATCACCTCCCCCGTCGCCTGCTTGATGGCGCCGAGGTGGGGGGCGTCCGGCACGATCCGGCAGCCGGCGCCGGCGAGGCGCGCCAGCCGCTCGGTGTCGGCGGGGCGGACGCCGCGGTCGAGCGCGCCGCTCAGGAAGGTCGCCGACCGCGCCGTCAGGTGCGGCGCGTGGCGCGTCATGTCGAGGTAGCGGAAGGCGCGCGGCAGGAGCCACTCGAAGCAGCGGTAGGCCGGCGTGCCGAGCGGCGCCTCCCGCCGCGACCAGCGTAGCAGGTGGGAGGCCACGTCCTCGAACATCGCGCCGGCGACGCCGTTGCGCCGTGCCAAGACCGCCAGCGCCCAGTAGCCGCCGGAGCTGATCCCCCAGACGTGGAGCGGCAGCCCCGGGGCGCGCGCGGCGAGGGCCGCGAGGGCGTCCTCGACGTCGCGGTCGTAGAGCCCGTCGGCCGCCGCGCTGCCGCCGAAGCCCGGCAGATCGAAGCTGAGGGCGTGATAGCCGGCCCGCCGCAGCGCCTCGACGCGGCCGCGGCGGTGGAAGTAGGTCTGCCCCCACTCCATCCAGGGGTGGACGAGGAGGACGGCGCCGCGGGCCGCCGGCGCCGGATACCAGGTGGCGGCCAGCCCGCCGGCGCGGCCGGCCCGCGGGATGGTGAAGCGCTCGTACGGCGCCAGCCGCCTCGGCGGCGCGGTGACCGCCACCCGCGGCAGGCGCGGCGCGAGGGCGACGAGCAGCTTCTGGGCGGCGCGCTCCTCCCAGGGCGACGGGCGCGGCGGCGGGGCGGCGGAGGGTTCGCGGGGGGGTTGCACGGCCAAGCTCGTCCGCCAGCTTGGGCGCGCCGCGGCCCCCGCGCGTTACGGCGGCTCGCCGACGACTTGCGCCAGCTGCACCAGGGCGAGGACGTTGGTGAGGACGTGGAGGCCGATGGTCAGGAGCGTCGAGCCGCTCGCCAGGCGCGCGGCGGCGAAGAGCGCGCCGAGCAGGAAGACGCCCGTCATGTCGAAGAGGTCGTACTGCAGGTGGAGGGCGGCGAAGAGGAGCGAGGAGAGCGCCGCCGCGCCGGCCGCCCCCAGCCGCGAGGCGGCGAGGCTCGGCAGCAGGAAGCCGCGGAAGAGCAGCTCCTCGAAGAGCGGCGCCGCCACCGCCACCGCCACCCAGAAGAGCGGCGGCCAGACGCTGGTGCGGTAGCTGTCCACCATCACCTCGGGGCTGACCGGCCGCCCGAGCGCGCGCGCCGCGAGATCGTAGGCGGCGAGGAAGGCGACGAGCGCCAGCGTCCAGAGGAGGGCCTGGCGGAGGCTTGGCGCGCGCAGCCCGAGCGCATCGCGCACCGGCAGCCCGCGCCGCAAACGGATGAAGAGGATGATCAGCGCGATGCCGACCGGCGCCGCGACGAGCGTGCTCAGGGAGAGCAGCAGCCCCAGGTAGCGGGCCATCCAGGCCATCCCCGCGAGCGACTCGCCGCGCAGCGCCAGCACGACCGCGCAGGCCCCGAGGACGACGACCTGCGCCCCCTGCCAGACGACGATGACGGCGAGCGTCAGCCCCGCCGCCGCGCCCGCCCGCCACCGCTCCTCGGGGAGCATGCCGGCGAAGGGTAGCACGGGGTGCGCGGGCGCTCCCGATGGGCTACAATGCCGCGCGTTGTCGAGACCCCACCGCGAGCCGCCGCGTTCCAACCCCGCCCAGGTGCAGCGTTAGCGAGCCGGTAACCCGCCGCGGACATACGAAGTCGCACAGACGTAGAGGACAGCACGATGGATGACCAGAACCGAACCGAGGAGCAGGACTTCGGCGCCATGCTCGAAGAGTTCGAGCAGCAGGGCGGCGGCGCGGCCGGCGGCGGCGAGCCCGAAGTAGGAGAGACGGTGAGCGGCGAGATCCTCTCGATCGGCGAGGACGCCGCGCTCGTCGACCTCGGCGGCAAGGCCGAGGGGGTGGTGCCGCTCGACGGTCTCAAGGACGAGGCAGGGGCGCTGACCGTCGAGGTCGGCGACCGCGTCGAAGGGACGGTCTCGGCGACCGACCCCGAGACCGGCGGCGTCGTGGTGCGCGCCAAGCCGGCGCGCGGCCCGCAGATCAAGGAGGAGCTGCGCCAGGCGCACCTCCACGGCATCCCGCTCGAGGGGACGGTGACCGGCGTCAACAAGGGCGGCCTCGAGGTCAAGGTCGCCGGCCAGCGCGGCTTCTGCCCGCTGTCGCAGCTCGACCTGCGCTACGTCGAGGACCCCAACCGCTTCCTCGGCCAGAAGCTCACCTTCAAGATCCTCCGCCTCGAAGACGACCCGAAGGGGCGGCGCCCGAACATCGTGCTGTCGCGCCGCGCCCTGCTCGAGCAGGAGGCGCAGAACCGCGCTGCGGAGACCCGCGAGCTGCTCAAGCCGGGCGCCGTGCTCAAGGGCAAGGTCACCTCCCTCGCCAGCTACGGCGCCTTCGTCGACGTCGGCGGCCTCGAGGGGCTGCTGCACGTCTCCGAGCTCTCCCACCGCCGGGTCGAGCACCCGCAGGAGGTGCTCACGGTCGGGCAGGAGATCGAGGTCCAGGTCATCAAGGTCGAGAAGGGGAAGGACGGCCGCCAGCCGGAGCGGATCTCGCTCTCCCGCCGCGCCCTCGAAGGGGACCCGTGGCAGGAGGCGGCCGAGCGCTTCCCGCAAGGGACGCGCGTCACGGGGCGCGTGGCGCGGCTGGAGTCCTTCGGCGCCTTCGTCGAGGTCGCGCCCGGTCTCGAAGGGCTGGTCCACGTCTCGGAGCTCGGCGCCGGCCGCCGCGTGAGCCACCCGCGCGAAGTCGTCAAGCCGGGCCAGGAGGTCGAGGTCACGGTGCTCGGCGTCGACCGCCAGCGGCGCCGCATCTCGCTCTCGATGGCCGGCGAGTCGACGGAGGCGGGGGCCGAGGAAGTGCGCGAGTACGCCCGCGAGAGCGCCGGCGGCAGCCCGGCCGGCAGCGGCTTCGGCTCGCTCGGCGACTTCTTCAAGGGGCGGGAAGAGCGACGGCGGCGGTAGCGCAAAAGCGGTCGTGTAAAATCATCCTCTAAGAACAGACCGGCAGCACATCGCTGCGGAGAGGACCGCGTGATCGCAGGCTCCGGGAGGGAGGACTCCGGACCGGTCGGCCGCACGCTGGGGCACTACCGGATCGTCGAAGAGATCGGGCGCGGCGGGATGGGGGTGGTGTACCGGGCCGAGGACCTCCAGCTCGGCCGGCAGCTGGCGCTCAAGGCGCTGCCTCCGGAGATGGCCGGTCACGCGGACCGGCTGGCGCGCTTCCGGCGCGAGGCCCGCAGCCTCGCCGCCCTCAACCACCCCAACATCGTCACGCTCTACGCCGTCGAAGAGCTCGAAGGCGAGCTCCTCCTGGCGATGGAGCTGGTCGCGGGGCAGAGCCTCGGCGAGGTCATCCCGGCCGAAGGGCTCGAGCTGCCGAAGTTCTTCGCCCTCGCCATCCCCCTCGTCGACGCGCTCGCCGCGGCCCACGAGGAGGGCCTGGTCCATCGCGACCTCAAGCCCAAGAACGTGCTCGTGACGCCGCAAGGACGGGTCAAGGTCCTGGACTTCGGCCTGGCGAAGCTGAGGGCGGTCCCCGCGGACCCGGCGGCCGTCACCAGCGCGCCGACCGAGGGTCAGACGGCGTTCGGAGCGGTGGTGGGGACACCCGCCTACATGGCGCCCGAGCAGATCCGCAGCGGCATCGCCGACGAGCGCTCCGACATCTTCGCGCTCGGGCTCGTGCTCTACCAGATGGTCGCCGGGCAGCACCCGTTCCAGCGGGCCTCCTCGGCCGACACCGTCTCGGCGATCCTCCGCGACGATCCGCCCCCGCTCCTCGGGGTCAAGCGGCACCTGCCGGAGCACCTGGACCGGATCCTCCGCTCCTGCCTCGAGAAGGACCCGGAGCAGCGGCTGCAGTCGGCGATGGACCTGCGCAACCAGCTCGCGGGCCTCCAGGCCGAGCTGGCGAGCGGGGTGGTCTCGCAGCGTTCCCTGCCCGCGCGGCCGTCGCGCCGGCGCCCGGTGGCCGCGGCCCTCGCGGCCGCGCTCTCCCTGGCCCTCGTGGTCGCGCTCTGGGCGATCAACCGGGGAAGCCCGCCGGCGCGGCCGCCGCTCCCCCATCTCGCCGTGAGCGAAGCGCGGCTCTTCCCGGGCAAGGTGGCACCGGAGTACTTCCGCAGCGGGCTGATCGCGGCCCTCGGCGAGCGGCTGGGCGGCCTCGACGGTGTCTGGATCGTGCCCCCCGGGAGCGACCCGCTGCCCGACCTCGTCGTCGAAGCCGACGTCCGGAAAGTCGACGAGACGGTGACCCTGCGGTTCCAGGTGCAGGAGCGGCGGCGCCGGCGCACCCTGGGGAGCGAGCTGGTCGAGGGGAGTGTCCGCGAGCCTTTCGACCTCTTGGACCGGGCGGGCGCGGCCCTGGCGGAGCTCCTCGGCGACAGGCCCGGGCTTGCCGTCCGTTACCGGCCCGGCCCGGCTCCGTCCCGGGAGCCCGTGGCCTTCGACCTCTTCCTCCGCGCGCGAGCGGCGCCGGATCCCGGCGCGGCGCTGGCGTTCGTGCAGCGCGCCCTCGAGCAGGACCCGAGCTTTGCGCCGGCCCGGGTCCTGGAAGGGGAGATCCACCTCCAGCGCTATCTCAGGTCGCGTCGGCCCGCCAGCCTGAACGCCGCCGGCGCCGCCTGTCGCGAGGCCGCCGAGATCGACGACGAGCTGGCCGCGGCTCACCTCTGCCTCGCCGGGGTGAACCGGGCGCGCGGAGGCACCGTCGACGCCCAGGAAGAGTACGTCCGGGCGATCGAGCTGGACCCCACCCTGCTCGACGCCTACCGCGAGCTGAGGCAGGTCTTCCTGGATCAGGGCGTCACCGAGCAGGCGGAGCGCACCTGGAAGCGGGTCATCGACTTCCAGCCGCGCTACTGGGCGGGGTACTGGTCCCTGGGCGGCTACTACCTCGACTCCGAGCGGTACGACGCCGCCATCGAGCAGTACCGGCAGGCTCTCGTGCTCGCGCCCGACAACGCCGAGGCCTATCTGACGCTCGGCACGGCCTACGTGGGGCGGGGGCGGCACGAGGAGGCGATCGAGGCCTACCAGAGCTCCCTCGCCATCCGCCCCAACCCGGGGGCGTACTCGAACCTCGGGAGCCTCTACATGAACCTGGGGAGCTTCCCGGAGGCGATCGCGTCGTTCGAGCGTGCCGTGGCGTTCCCGGACGCGAACGAGACGGCGTTCGGCAACCTGGCGCGGGCCTACCTCTTCGCGCCGGGACGCCGGGAGGACGCGGACGCGGCGTTCGAGCGCGCGGTGGCGCTCTGTCGCGAGCGCCTCGTCGAAGACCCGGAAAGGGCGGGCGCATGGATCTGGCTCGCCTACAGCCTGGCCGCGCTGGGACGCCGGGAGGAGAGCCTCCGGGCTCTCGAAGAAGCTCTCGACCGGCGTCCGAACACCGCCCACTACCTCTACTTCGCGGCGTGGGTGTACAACCTCCTCGGAGAGCGGGAGAAGACGCTGGACTCGCTCGAGAAGGCGCTGCGAGGAGGCTACTCGCGGGCGGAAGCGAGGTTCGACGTGGAGTTCAAGAACCTGAAGGGCGAGCCCCGGTTCGAAGCGCTGTTTGCAGGCGGCTAGCCCGGTGGGTATCGTCGTCGTGGCACTTCCAATTTTTTGTTGATCGAAGGGAGGCAGAGATGAAATTCCCAAGCAGCGTGCTCGTGGCCCTGGCGTTGCCGCTCCTGGTGGCGTGCCCCGGTACCGAAGAGGTCGGAACCGACGAGGCCGGCACCGAGGAGGTCGACCGGGAGAACGGTGCGGACGCCGCCGCCGTGAGGGAGATCGGCGTCACCGCCAGGCTGGATAAGGACGGCAAGATCAAGATCGACAAGGACGAGGCGCACCATGAGACGGCCGTCGTCAAGCCGGGGGACGAGATCGCCTGGATCTGCCGCGACTGCCCGGACGGAACGGAGTTCTCCGTCGAGGGTCTGCACCTCGTCGCCAACGTCGAGCAGATGGTCGATGTGCTCAGCGAGCCCGTCCGGGCCGACTCGCAGGGCGAGGCGGACGAGGGGGACTCGCGCGAGCCGTACATCGACGGGGAGATCGCCCTCGAGTGGATCGACGGCGAGCTCGTCGTCACCCGGGACGCCGCCGGCCCGAAGCCCGTCGACTGGGCGCCGCCCGCCGGCTTCAAGGCCAAGGGGGAGCGCATCGTCAGCACCCGGCTGCCGGCCCCGCTCATCCACGGTGTGTACAAGTTCACCTGGAAGGTCAAGCTGGAAGGGCACGGCGAGGACGCGTGGGACCCGCACATCTACACCCACCCGGACTTCTGAGCGGCGCGTAGCGGCTAGGCGCGCCTCTCGGCGAGGCGCGCCAGCAGCGCCCGCATCGCGCCCTGCGTCTCGTCGCTGAACCAGGCGTCGATCAGGGTGTCGAGCTCGAGCTGGCGCTTCTTCTCGAAGAGGCAGGCGAGGTCGCCGCGGGCGAGGCGGCGGGTGAAGCCCATGGCCAGCGGCGGCAGCGACAGCAAGCGCCGGCAGAAGTCGAGCGCCCGCTCGACGACCTGCTCGAGCGGCGCCAGCTCGTCGACCAGCCGGATGGCCAGCGCCTCGGCCGCCGGGATCATCAAGCCGCCGACCAGCAGCCGCTCGGCCTGGCGCGGCCCGACCTGCCGCGCCGCCGCGGCGTGGATGACCGGCGGCATCGGGATCCCCACCTCCACCTCGTTGAGCCCGATGCGGAAGTCCCCCTCGGCCATCACCCGGTAGTCGCAGAAGATCGCCAGCACCGCGCCCCCGGCCGGGCTGTGGCCGGTGATCGCCGCGGCGATCGGGATCGAGGAGGTGGCGAGCGCCTCCATCAAGCCGTAGAAGTCCTCCCAGGCCGCGGTGATGGCGGCGCGGTCGAGGTTCAACAGGTAGGGCACGTCGAGCCCGGCCGAGAACATCCCCGGCCGGCCGGAGAGGACGAGGGCGCGCGCCCCGCCGCCGGGCGCCCCTGCGATGGCGCCGCGGAGCGCGGCGATCAGGCCGGTGTCGAGGGCGTTGACGGGAGGGCGGGCGAGGCGCAGCTCGCGCACCGGGCCGTGGTCGATCGTTTCGAGCATGGCCCGGGATCGTAACAAACGGTGGGATACCCTTCGGCGCGATGGCGACGCAGATCCCGATCGACGGCGACCTCGCGCGCCTGTCGCGGACGCGGGCAGTCATCGAGGCGGGCATTGCCGAGGGGCTCCACCTGGGCGCCCAGCTCTACGTCGCGCTGCGCGGCGAGGCGGTGGCCGACGCGGCGGTGGGGGAGGACCGCCCCGGGGTACCGCTGCGCCGCGACACGCTCGCGCTCTGGCAGTCGACGACCAAGCCGGTCGTGGCGGTCGGGCTGGCGCGGCTCTGGGAGCGCGGGCTCCTCGACCTCGACGACCCGGTGGCGCGGCACCTGCCGGAGCTCGCGGCGCAGGGCAAGGAGCGGATCACCCTCCGCCACCTCCTCACCCACACCGGCGGCATCCGCATGCTCGACGTCGGCTGGCCGCGCGACCCGTGGGAGACGATCGTCGGGCGCATCGCCGCCGCCAAGCCCGAGCCGCGCTGGGAGCCGGGGCGGAAGGCCGGCTACCACCCGGCGTCGTCCTGGTTCGTGCTCGGCGAGGTGCTGGCGCGGCTCACCGGACAACCCTTCGAGCGGGCGGTGCGGGAGGAGGTGTTCGAGCCGCTCGGGATGGCGGACTCTTGGATCGGCATGCCGCCGGAGCGCTGGCGCGCGGCGCGGGAGGAGGGGCGGCTGGGGACGATGTGGGACGCCGAGGCGGCGCCGCCGCGGCCGGACGGCAGCGAGAGCGAGGCGCGCTGCGTGCGGCCGAACCCGGGCGGCAACGGGCGGGGCCCGGTGCGGGAGCTGGCGCGGCTCTACGAGATGTTCCGCGGCGGCGGCACGCTCGAGGGACGGCAGGTGCTCTCGGCGCAGACGATCGAGGCGATCGCCGCGCGGCACCGGGTGGGGATGGTGGACCTGACCTTCCGCCACAAGCTGGACTGGGGGCTGGGGGTGATCGTGGACTCGAAGCACTACGGCGAGGAGACCGTCCCCTACGGCTACGGTCGCCACTCCTCCCCACGCACCTTCGGCCATAGCGGCCGCCGCTCGTCCACCGCCTTCCTCGACCCCGAGCACGGGCTCGTCGTCGCCCTCGTCTTCAACGGCACGCCCGCCGACGAGGCCCACGAGCGGCGCATGCGCGCGGCGCTGGAAGGGATCTACGAAGACCTGGGGCTTGTCCCCTAGGCTGCTGTCCCGCGCGGGACGGATAGTGCCGCGTGAGATGCCGGGCCACCCGGCCCGCGAAAGAGTCGCGCCGCCCCGCGGTTCCTGACCAGAAGGGGTGGTGGCCACAGAACCAGGTCGGCTCCGTTCGCGGACGCTGGTGGTGACTTCACCCGAACGCGACGCTTTCGCAGGCCTCTGGCCCGGCACATCACGCGGCGCCATGACTCGAACCTCTGAAGTGACGTCGGGGGGAGAAAGAGGGAAGGGAACTACCCCCCTTGTCATCCTGAGCGAGAGCGAAGGATCTGGGCGGGGGGCGGCGCGGAGGAGACCTGCGGGACCCCACACCGGAACGGCCGATCAAGCGCGGGTGGGGGATTAGTCTGCGAGTGCTGGCCTACTCGGCGAGGGCCCGGCGGATCTTTTCCTGCACCTCGCGCTTCTCGGCGTCGCCGGCGTAGGGTGTGCGCTTCCAGAGGAGCTTGTGGGAGAAGAGGCCGTCCCCCTTCCAGCGCGGCACGACGTGGACGTGCAGGTGGGGGACGCTCTGGCTGACCTTGACGTTGATCGCGACGAAGGCGCCGGCGGCGTCCAGCCCCCGCTCCACCGCCCCCGCCAGCCGCTGCACGTTGGCGAAGAGCGGCCCGGCGAGCTCCGCCGGCAGCTCCGCCAGCGTCTCGACGTGCCGCCGCGGCACCAGCAGGCAGTGGCCGTGGAGGAGCGGCCTGTGGTCGAGGAACGCCACCGTCTCCGCGTCCTAGACCACCGCCGCCTCCCGCTCGCCGCGCACCACCTCGCAGAAGACGCAGGGCTTCACGGCCGCGGATTGTAGTCGGGAGAAAAAAGGGGCCGCCGCGGCACGGTGACGCGACGGCCCACATCGGACGGATGGTTCGGCAGGGGGCAGAGGCAAGCCGCGCGCCAGCGGGGCGCGAGCGCCAAGTCACTCATTTCACGGAAGTTGAACCGGACGCTCAACTACCCCCGCCGCTCACCCGCTTGGCACCCGCCGCGCACCGGCTGGGCATTTCAGTCGAAGGTTGATGTCCCCCCAGCGCCTGGAGATGTCCCGGCGGCGCCGGGAGATGTCTCCCGGGCGCCTGGAGATAGATCTCCAGCCGCGGAAGATCTATCTCCGAGGGCTGGAGATCTATCTTGGACGCCTGGAGATATATCTCGGAGGCTCGGAGATATATCTTCAAGGCCAGGGGTACTGTCCTAGTTAGTTTCCGCCCGGCGCGGCCGACCGCCCGCATGCGCGACCGGCGGCAGGAGCGCCACCAGCTCCTCGACTTCCCATATCCGCGTCGTGACCCCGGCCGCCATCGCCGGAGTGATTCGCAGGGTCTGATGAATCCGGCAAAAGTTGTGGTAGGCGAAGAAGAGCCCGAGCGCCGCGACGTGATTCTCGACCTTCTTCGAGAAGGCATTCGTTAGCCGGGTGAAGCGGCGGATGCTCATGCGGATGGTCAGGTTCCCGCGCTCGACGTAGGACGTCGAGACGTGCTTGGGGTCGGGGTCGCCGAGGATACGGCGCCGCTCGGTCCCTAGGCACTTCGCCGGGCTGTAGCGGTGCTGCTCATCCGTCGGCCCGCCGCCGTAAATCTTCTGGAGCTGCGCGAAGTCGATCCCGCCCCCGAAGGCATCCGGGACGGAGGACAGGTACATCTTGTGTCCGTCCGTGGTGAGCTGCACGCGGTTGACCAGCCGGCCCGCCAAGTCCTGCATGAACTCGGTGGCGCACCCCGCGTCCCGCGTGCCGACCAGGAAGGACGGAATCAACTTGGTCTGCGCGTCAATCGCGGTAAAGGTCCAGATGTCGCCGTAGCCGAAGACGCCCCGCTTGTCGGCCGGGACGTTCTTTTCCTTGGCGTGGCAGAACGCCCAAATCTCATCGACCTGGAGCCGCTTGCAGGTGAGCCCGCGCAGCTTCTCATCCATGAGCTGGATGCAGGCTTCGCCGATCTCCCGCCAGAGCTTCATGACGGTGTCCTTGGACACGCGCTCCTTGCGGGCGGTGGCGCGGATGCCTAAGCCTTCGACCAGGCAGCGGACGATCTCGACTCGCTTCTCGGTGCTGAGCACGTTAGCCATACTAGACATTATACGTAGGCGCTTAGGCAAAGTCAAGCCTTTGGGCGGGGGGTTGACAGGGGTTGACAAGACGCGGCTCGTGCTGGCGGGGGTTGACAAGGCGCAGATCGTGCTAGGGTGTTTCGACAAGGTGCAGCGTTCGTGATAGCATCACGAGTACCTGTACCGTGAAAGGAGGTTCACGCTATGCGCGTTCGAGGCCGGGCGGGCGCCAAGCGAGTGCAGCCTACCCATGAACGGACTGAACCGCAGGATCTGGAGCAAGAGCGTCTCGAGCTATTGAGGGGCTACACTCCACCTGTGGTCGTATTGCCGCAGACCCAGACGTCCAATCCTGAGGTGCGCTACATCACGACGTACTCGCCCTTCGAAGATCCTATCGTGGGTTAAGATAGCCTTCCAGGCATGCCGAACTGGAAGGAAGTCTTAGCCGAGATCAAGCGCCGCCAGAACTTGGCGGCGCTTGCTGTTGATGGTGTCCGCCATGACTATCTAGGCCAGCTCCACCAGCTCACCCACAGGAACATCATCGCATACTATTCTGGCTTTCTCTCGAAGCCCTCGCTACCAATGGCGGAGATCAACGACGAAGATAAGAACGGCTTTATGATGGCCGTGCACGGAATGGATCGCGCCATCGGCCTAGACCTCATTCTCCACACGCCAGGCGGCGATATTGCCGCCACAGAATCGCTGGTGCATTACCTCCGCAAGATGTTCGGCAAGGATATCCGGGCCATTGTGCCGCAGATTGCGATGTCGGCCGGCACGATGCTGGCTTGTTCCTGCCATGAGATTCTCATGGCTCGCCACGCCAACTTGGGGCCAATGGACCCGCATCTTGCTGGACGTCCAGCCTTCGGGATCATAGCTGAGTTCAAGAGGGCGTTGAAAGAGATTAAGAAAGATCCGGCGGCACTGGCGGTGTGGCAGCCGATCATCGCGCAATACCCCCCAACCCTCCTCAGCCGTTGCCAGAATGCAATTCGCTGGTCTAATGACTTCGTGAGGGAGCAGCTAGAGCAAGTAATGTTTGACGGCGAGCCGGACGCCGCGCAGAAGGCTGCGCGAATCGTAAAAAAACTGACCGACTACAGCCGTAACCGCGCACACCAACGCCACATTCACTTTGACGAGTGCGCAGCGATTGGTCTAAAGGTCAAGCTGATCGAGGACGATCAACACTTACAGGATCTCGTGCTAACGGTGCATCACTGCTATATGCACAGCCTGACGAACACGGCAGCATTCAAGATCATCGAGAACCACCTAGGAAACGCGTTCGTCAAACAACAGGTCCAAGTCCACATTCCACCCTAATCTTTGCGCGCTGAGGCTGCCCATCGGGCCAGCGCGGCTTTGCGCGCAGCTTCGCTCCGCTCCTCTTTTGTGAGCCTTGCCGCCCGCGCCTTCCCGCCCTTCGCTCCACCGAGCTTCCCGAGCGCCACAGCTGCGGGATTCTTTCCTGCGTCCTCGTCGGCTTGCGGCGGCGCCTCTCCAATGGCTTCCTGGTAGACCTGAAACGCCAGCTCGTTAGGGTCGCGGGGTCTGCGTGGGCGCTTAGGCATGGCGCTCACGGTAACACGATCCTGGCCGGCTGCTCTTCCCGTAGCCACTGCCGCGCCAGCTCAGACGCGAGCGCCCTCACTTCCTGGTAGCGGCGCACGGTCGCAAGGATGCGCCCGCTTGGCAGGTAGACGAGACTATGGACGTTGAAGCCGCGCGGCGCTGGCCCATCGCTCCCGCCCCGGAAGCTGGCGAACGGGGGCGATAGGTGGCCGCTCACCAGCTCCTCGCCCCCGTCCTCTAGCCGCACCTTAAAGCGCCCCAGGCGCCACGCCAGCGGCACCGGAGCGCCGGCGCGAGCTCTAGCCTTGAGGTAGCTATCGGCCGCCGCCGCAAGCCATTGGCCGGCGCTGGCGAAGCCTTCGGCCTCTGCCGCTTGCTTCCACCGCGCGCTCTGCGCCGTGGTGCCGTGAACCGTGAACGTCGCGGTCCGAAGCCGGTTCACTTCCGCGCCTCCAGGAGCGCGGCAGCGAAGCGCGTAGCGAGCCGGCCGACTTCCAGCGCGAGGAGCTGGGCATTCGTCTCGGATGCGGGAGCATCGCCCCTCTGCACCTGCCGGATGAACGCCCGCGCTTCGTCGAGCGTTGAGAGCTGGTAGCCCATCCCTTCCAGCATGGCCCTCAACGTCGGCAGCTCCGGCGCCTTCAGGCCGCTCTCGTAGTAGGAGACGGCGCCGGGCCGTGTCCCGGCCGCCGTGGCGACTTCGGCCTGGGTCCAGCCGCGGATGATGCGCAGAATGTGCAGGGCCACCGCCAGCTCGCCGCCTTCCAGCTTGCGCGCTCTCATGACAACGCCCCTTCGATGCTGTCCGCGATCCGCCCGACGCGCGGCGCTAGCTGCTCTGCCAGGTAGCACAGCCGGAGGGAATCGGCGTCCTCGGCGTCGTCCTCGTCCAAGTCCTCTTGCGACTGAGCGATGAAGGCTAGGAAGCCTTGGATCGCGCGGAGGTCCGCCAACGCTGCGCGCAGGTCGTGGCGGTAGATCCCCTCCGGCTCGTCGGGCTGGACGCGGTTGGCTTCCAGAATCAGGTCGTGGAGGAGCACGCCAAAGCTGCGGAGCGCGGCGTTCGCCGTAGGCTCTGTGAACCAGCGCAGGAAGGTTTCTCGGAACGTCGGGAAGTCTTCCCACTTGGCGGGGTCGATGGTGGGTGGGGGAACGGCGGGGCGCGGGGCGGTAGACTCGTCTGAGCCGTGCATGGGGGCTAGTCCTCCGTGCGTGGTCAGGCTCGGCGGGGCGTGCCTGCGCTCCGTCGGGCCGCTTCGGTTTGAGGGGAGAACGCCTCCCCCTTCGGGGGAGAAGCTAGCGCGGAATCAAGGGGTCAGACGGGCGGGAAACTAAATAGGACAGTACCAGGCCAGGAGATCTATCTTGGAGGCCCGGAGATCTATCTCCAAGGCCTGGAGATAGATCTCCGACCCCGGAAGATGTATCTCCAAGGCCCGGAGATAGATCTCCGAGCCCGGAAAATCTATCTCCAGGCCCCGGAGATCTATCCCGGAGCGGCCCGGGATCTTCCCGAGCACCTGGAAACGGGTTTCCGGCGCCCGGGAGGACGTCTCCAGGTCCGGCGGCGGCCCCAGCCGCCTCTTGGCTCCTGGTAAACTGGCTGCTGGTCTCCGGAAGGGCAGGTGGGGAATGAAATACCGAGTGCTGATCGAGCGCGACGAAGACGGGGTCTTCGTGGCCCAGGTGCCGTCTCTCCCAGGCTGCGTCTCGCAGGGGATGACCCGCGGAGAGGCCCTGTCCAACGTACAGGAAGCGATCGAGGCCTACCTCGAGAGCCTCAAGGCGCATGGTGAGCCGATTCCGCCACCGATCGAGGAAGAGGTCGTCGAAGTCGGTTTGAGCAGGCTCCCTAGCATCTCAGGTGCGGAGGCGATCCGCGCCTTCGAGCGTCTCGGATAAAGGTTGACCACCAGCGGGGGAGCCATGTCGTCCTCCGGCATGTCGAAGAGCCCCATCGACGCTTGGTCGTGCCAAGCCATCGGAGCGTCGCCAAGGGGACGCTCCGTGCGCTCATTCGCGAGGCCGGGCTGACGGTCGAGGAATTCCGGAGCGCCTTGTAGCGGTCCGGGACGGCGCTCCTCCCTCTAGCTCCTAGTGCAGTACCTCGGCGTGGAAGCCGTGCTCGCGGTGTCGCCGCCGAGTCCGCAGCGCGCAGCCGCTCGCCGGGGCCTCAAGTCGCCCGGATAACGAACCTCCCCCACCTCCACGCCCAGGCCGATTCCCGCCCGCAGCCATCGCCGCGACAGCCGTAGGTCGGGCACCGAAACGGGGGCGCCGGCGGAACGGCGGCCTTGCTACACTGGGCATCGAGGAGCTTTAGGGGCTATGGCACATGAGATCCTGCCGTTTGTGCACATATTCGTAGACCACAGCAACGTCTGGGGCGGTGCGCGAGGGGCTACTAGAATTCGAGACTCCAACATCGCAGACCATCGCGCTCGAATTAGCGTGAGGAATCTTGACCGCATACTTGGAGGTAGCGGGAAGGGCCTGAGTACAAAGATCGTGTCCGGAGGAGTACCGCCAGGGATGGAGAAGGTCTGGGCCGAATACCAGAAGAACAACTACGATACTCAGCGGCTCTTTCGCGATCTCCAATGGCGAGAGAGGGGAGTCGACCACGCAATTATCGGTCATATTTGGAGGTTGGTGGCGCTGCACCAGAAGTCGCCCACGGTACTGGTCCTTGCGAGCGGCGACGGCAAGAGAAATGAGTTCGGCACGAGCTTCTATGAGCTGCTGTACGAAATCCTCAAGCATGAACGTTACTCGTCCTGGCTCGTGAAGCTCGCGTCATTCGACTGGGACGCTGTCGCAACCCACGTCTCGACGCCAACCGCCCGAAAGATGCGACGGATTGTTGAAGATTCTAACCGCGGAGAGTTCATCAACCTCATGGACCACTACCCACGGTTGGTTTATCACGAGGCCCTGACGACTCGAAGCGCCACCCAAAACAAGGTTGGATCGCTCGGTTTATCGTGAGCAGACTCTGACGGATGTAAGGACGGATGGGTCGTAGTAGTCATGGACACCAGCGACTCCACCTCTCGGCCTATGTGCTGACTACAGCGGAGCTGGTTGCTTTTGACTACGACTTTGCCGCCATCGACGTGCCGATCGGTCTTCCTGATCGTGGCTCACGGCGAGCTGATCAAGCGGCACGCGTCAAACTGGGATGGCCCCGCTGCGCTAGCGTTTTTCCCACTCCCATCCGACCTGCGCTTCGCGCAACCTCCTGGGAGGAAGCCTGCAACATCACCGCCACTGTTGATGGTCGGCGGGTTTCACGGCAGACGTTCGCGATTCTCCCGAAGATCCGAGAGATCGACAGTGTGTTGCAGGCCAATCCTGAGTTGCGCCATCGGTTGCTTGATGTTCATCCGGAATTGTGCTTTGCCGCTTGGGCGGGCACCCCGATGGTTCACCGCGAGAAGAGCGCAGCGGGCAAGCAGTGTCGCCAGGAGCTGATTGCTCAACTCTACGGCTCGAATGAGTTCACAAGGCTGGCAGCGACTCTCCGCGGTAACCGCTTCGGTGCCGACGATCTTGCCGACGCGTTCGCCAACCTCTGGACAACTCGGCGCGCGCTGGCGAGTACAGCGAACCGGCTGCCGGCGGAGCCCGCGTTCGACTCAACCGGACTGCCAATGCACATGTGGTACTGAATTGAATACGCCGCCTGACTCTCGAGCGAGCGGACCGCCACCATCAAGCTGGCGCCTGAACGCTGGGCGATACAATCGATAGGTGCGGAGAGATGAGCACGTCTTTGCGAGATAGGATACTTTTACTTGTGGGGCGTCCACACGCGAGTCAGCCCATATTTCCATAATCGTTTTGGGGTCAGTCCTGGTGGGCTAAGCTATCTACTTGGCGTGTCGCTCGAAGAGATTCAACTCCAATTGGATACTCTTCAAGCGGATGGACTTGTCAAGCGCGAAGAGGGAGTTTTGGGAGTTGATTACGCAGTCACGGCAGAGGGAGCTCTGCTGGCCTTAGAACTTGAACCCACAGAAACCATTCAGGACATTCTTCTCCACATGGCGATGCAGGTTGGTGAACATCACCTGCCTTACTACCTACAAATGGATGTATCGGAAGCGGCGTTGGATGCTTGGCTTCGGGCCTCAGACAGGGACCTTCGCCATATTCACCCGGACCGGTTACGTGCGCTTCTTTCACAAGCTGAGGAGGCAAACCTCGTTGATGCTAACCAGTCGGAGGAACTTTACTCACGTTGGCAGCAGAGATCGCGAGTCATTTTTCTTTGTTACTCCTCCTCCGATAGAACTCGTATCAGGGATCTATATCAGAGATTGCTGAAGGACGGCATGAACCCTTGGTTCGATGAAGTGGATCTTCTGCCGGGACAGAATTGGGAAGAGGAGATAGAGAGAGCGTTACAGAAGTCAGATGTCGTCGTCGTATGCCTTAGCCGCAACTCGGTCAGCAAGACTGGATTTGTGCAAAAGGAGATAAAGCTAGCCCTTGACGCCGCTGACTTGCGACCTCCTGGCACTATCTTCATCATTCCTGCGAGGCTCGAAGAGTGCGAGGTCCCCGAGAGACTCATGCACCTGCAATGGGTAAACTTGTTCGAGAAGGGTGGCCATAAGAAACTACTCGCTGCCTTGAACAAGGTGGGAATAGCCAAGACTCTACCCGATAGGAGGTCTTAAGCGGACGATAGACCGGCGTTACAGCGTTGGCCGAATCGGGGCAATTCTTGCGCCAGTCTGCGATTTTGATCGCAGCCAACTGACAATTCCTTCGGCAGTGCTCGCGCAAGGCTCTGACCAGAGGCTGGAGTTCTCTGTGATCGGATCCGTTGCCTGTAGGCAGGAAAGAAATGGCCGGGCACGTGACGACGCCACATGACGGATGGTTTAGGAGCAAGCCGCCCGCCAACCGCGCCGTTTCCGCTAACCTCGGTGTCTTCGTCTTTGAACCGGGCGTTGAACTACCCGTCCTGTGCACCTGCTGGGTGCGGAGCTCGCAGCCGCTGGGCGTTTCAGCGCTACTGCAGCACCTCGGCGTGGAAGCCGCGCTCGCGGAGGGTGCGGTGGAGGTCGGTGACGTGCTCCGGGCCGCGGGTCTCGAGGGTGATCTCGACCTCCGCTTCCCAGAAGCCGGTGTGCTTGAAGACGCGGTCGTGCTGGACGCGCACCACGTTGCCGCCGCCGGCGGCGATCACCTTGAGCAGCTCGGCGAGGGAGCCGGGGCGGTCGGGGACGCCGGTGCGGAAGCGCACCAGGCGGTGGCTCTGCACCAGCGACAGGTCGATGATCCGCGAGAGGAGCTGGACGTCGATGTTGCCACCCGAGAGGACGACCGCCACCCGCCGCCCCGCCAGCTCCGGCAGCCGCCCCGCGACGAGCGCCGCCACGGCCGCCGCCGCTGCGCCCTCCGCCAGCGTCTTGCACCCTTCGAGGAGGCGGAAGATCGTCTTGCGGATCTGCTCCTCGGAGACCGTCACCAGATCGTCGACCGACCGCCGGATGTGCGCGAAGGTCAGCTCGCCGAGCTTCTTGACGGCGATGCCGTCGGCGACCGACCGCTGGCTCGGGCGCTCGACGACGCTGCCGGTGCGGAAGCTCTCGGCCGCGCCGGGCGCCGCCTCGGTGGCGACGCCGTAGACCTTGACCTCCGGGCGCAGCGCCTTGACCGCGGTGGCGATGCCCGAGATGAGGCCGCCGCCGCCGACCGGCACCACCACCGCCCCCAGCTCCGGCACCTGCTCGACGAGCTCGAGCCCGATCGTCCCCTGGCCGGCGATCACCCGCTCGTCCTCGAAGGGGTGGATGAAGGTCAGCCCCTCCGCCGCCGCCAGGCGGCAGGCCTCGGCGTAGGCGTCGTCGAAGGTCTCGCCGTGGAGGACGGCGCGCGCCCCCAGCCGCTCGGTGTTGGCGATCTTGACCAGCGGCGCGGTCAGCGGCATGACGACGGTGGCTGGCGCGCCGGTCTCGCGGGCGGCGTAGGCCACCCCCTGCGCGTGGTTGCCGGCCGAGGCGGCGACGATGCCGCGGGCGAGGACGTCCGCGGGCAGGGAGCGCAGCTTGTGCAGCGCCCCCCGTACCTTGAAGGAGCCGGTGAGCTGGAGGTTCTCGTACTTGAGCCAGACGTCGAGGCCGAGGTCGTCGGCGAGGGCGCGGCAGGGGAGGCAGGGGGTCTCGACGACGCTCCCCCGCAGCGCCGCGCGCGCCGCCTCGACCTCGGAGAGGCCGATCACGGCGCGCCGCCCACCACCCGCTTGACCAGCCGCCCGGCCTCCAGCGTCTCTTCGGGCTGGGCGTGGTTGATGAGGGCGAGGACCGGCAGCGGCACGGTCGAGGGGTGGAGCTCCTGGAAGCGGGCCAGGGTCATCGGCTCGCTGAGCCTCAGCAGCTCCAGGTGCTTGGGCCGGACGGCGCTCGCCGCTTTGTCGTCGAGCGGCTCGAAGGTCGCGAGGGCCGCTTCCATCTCGTCGACGTCGGCCTCGGTCTGCGCCAGGCCGAAGAGCTGGAAGAGCTGGCCGCGGTGGGCGACGAAGGCGATGCGGCCGGCGAGGTCGTCGTCCGCGGTCGTGGCGTCGCCGGGCACCTCGAAGCGCGTCCAGGCCGCCGGCAGGCCGTGCACCGGCGCGTCCCAGGAGTCCCCGCGCTCGATCCAGTCCTGGGCGAAGAAGCGATCGGCCGCCGCGGCCGCCGTCCCCTCGGGCGCCAGCAAGACCTGGATCATCACGTCCTGCGCGGGCGAGACGGCGGAGACCACGTGCGCCTGGTTGGCGGTCGCCCAGCCGGCCGGGAAGCGCAGGCGGAAGGCGAGCCCGGGGTGGAGGAACTCGCTGCCGTCGAAGTAGCCGTCGCGTGGGTCCTCGCCGAAGACCATGCCGTCGAGCCGCGCCAGGTAGGCGTCGCGGCCGACGACGCTGCCGTCGGCGGCGGGGCCGGCGGCGGCGAGCTGCTCCTCGATGCGCTGCCGGCGCGCCCCCGGGTCGGGGTGGCTGGCGAGCCAGCTCGGGAGGCGCCCGGCCCCCTCGACCGTCTGCACACCTTGCAGAACGCTGAAGACCTCGGGCAAGAGGCGCCCGTCGAGGCCGGCGCGGGTCATGTAGCGCAGCCCCAGGTCGTCGGCCTGCCGCTCGTCGTCGCGGCCGTACTTGAGGAAGAGGAGCCCCATGCCGGCCGAGGCGACGAGCCCCCAGTCCTCGAGCTCGGGCTCGACGACGACCGCCGCCACCAGGCCGGCCTGGACGAGGAGCTGCTTGCTCATCTGGTTGACGCCGTGGCGGGCGGTGACGTGGCCGATCTCGTGGCCGAGGACGCCGCCCAGCTCGGCCTCGGAGGAGAGGTGGGTGAGGATGCCGCGCGTCACGTAGACGTAGCCGCCGGGCAGGGCGAAGGCGTTGACCGCCGGGTCGTCGAGCACCTTGAACTTCCACGGCAGGTAGGGGCGCTCGGAGGTGGCGGCGAGGCGCCGGCCGAGGTCCTCGACGTAGGCGGCGACGTCGGGGTCGTCGTAGAGGCCGACGGTCGCGACGATCTCCTCGTCGGCCTCGGCCCCCATCGCCAGCTCCGCCTCCTCGCCGAAGAAGGAGAGCTGGCGCTTGCCCGTCGCCGGGTTCATCGAGCAGGCCGCGGCGAGGAGGCAGGGCAGGAGCGCCGCGGCGAGGTGGCGGCGGAGGGCGGGCACGGGCGTTACTCCGTCTTCTTCTCCTCGTCCATCATCTTCAGGTACCAGCGGCCGTCCACCTTGACGAAGTGGACGGCCTCGCCGTCGATCGTGCCGCTGGCGGTGTCGCCGGTCACCTTGAGGTCCTTCAGATCGCCCTTGGGGATCTTGCCCATCGGCGAGCCGTCGCCCTCGCCCTTCTCGGCGTCCTTGAAGGTGTCCTTCATGATCGCCATGAGATCGGTGATGAGCGCCACCTGATCGACGTTCGCCATCAGCTTCTCGGCGTTCTTGGCCGGGTCGCTCCCCGGCTCGGGGTCCGGCGTGTTCTCCATCAGCTCGGTGACGCCGTGCTTGTCGAGCACCGCCTCGAGCTTCTTGACCACCGCCGCGCTCTGCTCCTCCATCTTCTTCTTCTCGGCGGCGGCCTTCGCCTTCTCCTCGGCCGTCATGCTCTCCTCGTCCTGGAAGGCCTCGGCCATGCCGGTCGCCATCTCGCTCCCCATCTGCGAGAAGGCGGTCATCATCGAGGCGGCGAGCACCATCATCATGGTCATCATGGCGCGGTCGGCCGGCGCCATGAGGGCGGCGACCTCGGCGAAGTCCTGTTTCTCGGCCGCCGTCTTGAGGCGCTTGACCAGGGCCTCGGGGGAGTCGGCGCCGAGCGGCACGGAGGACTTGGCGGCGGCGGCCTGGGCCGCGGCCGGCAGCAGCGCCAGGAGGGCGCAGAGCAGCAGCGCGACGGGGCGGACGGACGGCGGGCGGGACCGCGGATCGGTCATCGAGACCTCCTTGGGGAGAGGCCCGGAGCTTACGACGGCGGGACGAGCTCCGCCAACTCCTCCTCGAGGGTCTCCCATTCGCCCATCAGGGAGTTGACCTCGGTGGAGAGGCGCTTCTGCTCCTCCTCGAGCTTGCGCACCCGGTCGCGCGAGGTGCGGTCGAAGAAGGTGGGGTCGCAGAAGAGCTCGTTGATCTCGTGGATGCGCGCCTCGGCCTTCTCGACCGAGACGGTGACCTGGTCGCGCCGGCGGGCCAGCTCGCGCTGCTTCTGCAGGCGGGCGCGGTCGTCGAGCCCGTCGCCGCCGCCGTTGCCCCGGGCCGCCGCCCGCGCCTTGCGCTGCGCCCGCCGCGCCTTCTGCAGCACGGCGTCGGCGTCGAGGTGGTCGTCGCCGAGGCGGTCGAGGTACTCCTCGTAGGTGCCGCGGAAGTCCTGGATGCCGGCCGGGGTGATCTCGAGGATGCGGTTGGCGAGCTGCGAGACGAACCAGCGGTCGTGGGAGACGAAGACGAGGGTGCCGTCGTAGGCGTGGAGGCCTTCGACCAGCGCCTCGATGGCTTCGAGGTCGAGGTGGTTCGTCGGCTCGTCGAGCACCAGGACGTTGGGGCGGGTGATCGAAAGGCGGCTGAAGATGAGGCGCGCCGCCTCGCCGCCCGAGAGGTTGCCGACGCTCTTCTTGGCCTCGTCGCCGGAGAAGAGGACGAGCCCGAGGTTGCCGCGGATGAAGCCGATCGGCTCGCCCGGCGCCGACTCCCAGAGCCAGGCCTCGACGGACTGCTTCCGCTCCCCCAGCATCTCGCGATGGTCCTGGGCGAAGTAGCCGGGGTAGGTCTCGTACCCCCACTCGATGCGGCCGGCGTCGGCCGGCGTCTCGCCGACCGCGATCTTGAGCAGCGTCGACTTGCCGATGCCGTTGGGGCCGATGATCGCCAGGCGGTCGCCGCGCTCGACGGTCAATGAGACGCCGGTGAGGACCTGGTTGTCGCCGTAGGCCTTGTCGATCCCTTCGAGCGCCAGCGCCTGGCGGCCGCTCGGGCGGACCTGCTTGAACTTGAAGTTGGGGTAGCGGCGCGAGCTCTGCGGCAGCCGCTCGATGTTGATGCGGTCGATCATCTTCAGCTTGCTCTGCGCCTGCCGCGCCTTGGTGGCCTTGGCGCGGAAGCGGTCGACGAACGCCTGGTGGGCGGCGATCTCCTTCTCCTGCTTCTCGATCGCCGCCTCCTTGCGGTCGCGCTCGGCGACCTTGGCGGCGGTGAAGGCGGCATAGTTGCCGTGGTAGAGCGTGGCGGTCTCGTAGTCGACGTCCACGATGTGCGTGCAGACGTTGTCGAGGAAGCGGTGGTCGTGCGAGACCACGACCGCCATCCCCTTGAACTCGCCGAGGAACTTCTCCAGCCAGCGGATCGAGAGGATGTCGAGGTGGTTGGTCGGCTCGTCGAGGAGCAGGGCGTCGGGGTCGGCTGCGAGCACCTGGGCGAGGAGGACGCGCAGCTTGAACCCGCCCGAGAGCGTCGAGAGCGCGTCGCGGTGCACCCCGGTCGGGATGCCGAGCCCTTCGAGCACCTCGGCGGCGCGGGCCTCCAGCGTGTAACCGTCGTGGCGAAGGATCAGGTCCTCGACCTCGGCGTACCGCTCGGCGTCGAAGTGCCCCGGATCGGCGAGCAGCCGCTCCTTCTCGACCATCGCCTCCCACACGACGTGGTTCCCCATCATCGCCACCTCGAGGATCGGCATCTCCTCGTAGCGGTAATGGTCCTGCTTGAGCACCCCGATCTTGAGCCGCTTGGGGATCGAGACGGTGCCCTCGGAGGGAGGCTCTTCGCCCGAGAGCACGCGGAGGAGGGTCGATTTCCCGGACCCGTTCGCGCCGACGAGGCCGTAGCAATTCCCAGGCGTGAGCTGCATCGAGACCCCGCGGAAGAGGGTCTGCTGTCCATACGACTTGGAGAGGTCTGAGACGGCGATCATTCGAGCCGGTAATGGTACCATTCCTCCACGACGGAGGAACTACGGAGGATAGCCATGGCGGTGCTGAACATCAAGAACTTCCCGGACGAGCTGTACGCCGAGCTCCAGGACCGGGCGCGCCGCGACCGACGCTCCGTGGCGCAGGAGATCATCTATCTGCTGGAGACCGGCACGCGGAAGGGCGCAAAGCACTCGATCATGGAGCTCGAGGGGCTTGGCAAGGAGATCTGGGAAGGAATCGACGCGGCCGCCTACATCGAGGAAGAGCGCGCTTCGTGGGACGAGTAGCCGATCTCCTGGCGACCTTGGGGCCAGGACCGGTCGGGCTCGACGCCGCGATCTTCATCTACTTCATCGAACGACATGCGGATTATCGGCCCGTCGTCAGACCGGTCTTCGAGGCGATCGACCAAGGTCGGCTTCAGGGCGTGACCTCCGCTGTCACCCTGCTCGAAACGCTCGTGAAGCCGTTGCGCGCCGGTGACGCCACGCTCGCCACGCGCTACGAAGAACTGCTTACCGCAAGCCGCGGCCTTGCGCTCGTCCCCATAGACCTACCGCTATTGCGCCTCGCAGCCGAGCTGCGCGCCCAGCACCGCCTCCGCACACCCGACGCCCTACAGCTCGCGGCGGCGCTCGCGACCGGCTGCACCGCCTTTCTCGCCAACGACCGCCGGCTCCCTTCGCTATCGAGCCTGCGTGTCCTACAGCTCACGGACTACCAGCAGCTTTAAGCCGCTGCTAGGGTGTGCCGGCGAGGCTCTCGACGAAATCGGCCGGGCTGACGATCTCGATCCCTCGGAAGGGATTCAGGCTCAATAGGTCCGGATCTCCCGTCACGACAGCCGTTGCACGGCCGCTCAAAGCGAGCTCCAGAAACTTGTCGTCCCTCGGATCGCGGCAGGCTTCCACTCTGTGTGTGATCTCGACCAATTCCACGCGATCTAGGAGAGCCGCTACGAAAAGCTCCCTCTCCTCTCTTCGGACGTAGGGCTCGAACTTCGCGCGCGCCAGAACGTCGTCGAGCTCGCGGAGAGTCTCGGACGAGACCAGGACGGCCGCATTGGCGAGGGCGAACCGGAACGCTGTACCAGGCTTGGAGTCAGGAAAGAGCAGGGCGCTGATGACTACATTGGTGTCGAAGACGTAGCGGCCGCTACCCATCCTCGAGCAGCTCGTCCAGCTTCGCTTGCGTCAGTCCGCGCTCCCGGGCTCGACTCGCGATCTCGTCCATGATCGTCTCGAGGTCAGTGCCCGGGCGGGTGGCTTCGCGGATGCGGAGGCTGAGCAGCAGGTCGAGCTTCCGCCGCTGCTCTTCGGAGGCGGAGGAGTACGCCCGCGCGGCCTCCGGCTCCACCTGGATCTCGATGGTTTCCCTGGCCATGCCCTGATGGTACCGCAGGCGGCAGAGGCTCACGCGCCGGCCTGCTAGAGTGCTGTCTTCAATTCGCTGCAATTCGCGAAGGAGTTGCGATGAGGGCTTCGCTTCGCTGTGGGTTCGGGCTGTTCCTTCTCCTTGCCGCCGCCGGGTGTGCCACGACGGGGTCGACGCCCCTGCCGCCCGCGCCGGCGTCGCTGGCGGCTTACGTGCTGCTGGGCGAGGCGCCCGGCGGGGAGGCCGTGGTCTTCGCGCGAGTGATCCTGAACTCCGGGCAGCCCTGCCCCGAGCTGATCGGTGGCGGCGCCCCTATCGCCATGAGCAAGCGGCTCAACCCGCACGGCTTCACGGTGGACGTCTGCGAGGCGGTGGTGCCGTTCGAGCGGGCGCTCACCGTGGGCGAGGGCGGGGCGGCGTTGCCAGTAGCGCGGCGGGAGGTGCGGCGGGTGTCCGTCGTGGGGGACACGGGGTGCCAGCCGAAGAACCAGTCCGGCTGCGGCCTCGACGATCCGGCGTGGCCGTTCCAGACCATCGCCCAGGCCGCCGCCGCCCGCAAGCCGGACCTCGTCCTCCACGTCGGGGACTACAACTACCGCGGCACGCCGTCGAGCTTCGAGCAGACGGTGGACGGCAAGCAGGTCAAGCAGTGGTACTACGACGCCGGCGACGGCGCCGAGCCGTCGGAGCAGTGCGAGGTGCCGGGGCCTTACTACAGCCAGAACAGCACCGGCAATCCGGACGCCGACGCCTGGCAGGCGTGGTGGCTGGACTTCTTCCAACCGGCGGCGGAGCTGCTGGCGGCGGCGCCGTGGGTGTTCGCCCGCGGCAACCACGAGCTGTGCAGCCACGCCGGGCCGGGCTGGTTCTACTTCCTCGACGCCAGCTCGCAGCTCCCCGCGGGCGGCGGCACGCAGCTCGCCTGCCCGTCGCAGGACAGCGAGGGACCGGCCCTGCCGCACCTCGTCTTCGTGCCGCCGCGGGTGGTCGCTCTTGGGGGCGTGACGGTCGCCGTGCTCGACTCGGCCAACGCCTGCGACGAGCTGCCCAACTTCACCGACACCTACGCAGAGCAACTGGCCGCCGTCGCCGCCCGCCTCGACCACCGGCCGGCCTGGCTGATCGGTCACCGCCCGGTCTGGGGGGTGGAGGACGCCGCCGACGGCCCTCTCTACGGCTGCGACGGCCAGCCCGTGAGCGGCCCGGCGCCTCCCTACGGGGTCCTCAACGTCACCCTGCAGTGCGCGCTCGCGGCGGGCCCCGGCGCCGACCTGCTGCCCAAGCTGGACCTCCTCCTCGCCGGCCACATGCACCGCTTCGAGTCGCTGTCCTTCGCGCCCGCCGCCGGCAGGCCGCAAACTCTCGTCGTCGGCAACAGCGGCGTCCAGGAGGACCCCGGGCCGCCGCAGGGTAGCTTCCAACAGACCGTCGACGGCGCCGAGGCGAGCGGCTTCTCGGTGAGCCAGTTCGGCTTCCTGGAGCTCGACCGGGGCAGCGATGGGGAGTGGCAGGGCACGGTGCTCACGCCCGACCCTGCGGCCTGGGCGCCCAACCTCGCCGCATGCGACGACTCGTCGCCGGAGCGGCCCTTCCTCTGCGTCGAGGGTCTAGGGGGGTGATACGATTTAGGTACTTGCGCACAAGAATCAACATCCCGGAGAGAAATCCATGGAAGTCCGCACGACGGTGCCGCTGCGACCGCTGATCCTTCTGTCGGTCTTCGTTTCGTCCTTGGTCTCACCTCTCGGAGCCGGCGCCCAGACCGCCTCGCTGGTCGAGGACATCGAGACGCAGGAGGTCATGGACCCCTCGGGTGCGCCGTACCCCATCTATCCCTTGGCGCAAGGCCTCTTCTTCAAGGCCTTCGACGCCACCTCGGGAAGTGAGCCGTGGGCGACCGACGGCACCGTCCCCGGGACCCGGATGCTCGCCGACCTCTGCCAGGGCTCCTGCGACAACTCGCGAACGGAGGTTCTCGGGACGCTCGGCGGGCGTCTTCTCTGGCGGGAAGGCCAGATCTGGAGCACCGATGGCAGTCCGGCCGGAACACTCCTACTCACCGACCCCGATCTCGCCATTGGCTACGAGGCGACCAACACCGTCATCGTCGGCAACCGCCTCTATTTCCCGGGGTGCCGCGAACCCGAGCCGAGGTGCGTTCTCTGGAGCACCGACGGCACACCGGAAGGCACCGCCCCGGTGCCGCTCGTCACGCCAGATCCGACGCTCGACCGCGCCTCCGACCTGGTGGCCGGCAAGGATCGGCTTTACTACGTCGCCGCCTTTTCGCGGGGCTCCAGAGCGCAGCTCTGGATGGCGGATGCCGGCGGGGCGCGTCGGGTCGTGGAGCTTCCGGAGGGTCGCTTCGAGATGTGGACCGTCTGGGGGAATCTGCTCTTCTTCTCCGTGAAGGCCGATGCGACGCAGGATCTCTGGGTCAGCGATGGAACCGCCGGCGGCACCCGATCCGTGGCGTCGTTCGCCGGCAGTTTGAAGACCTGGCTGAGCACCGGCCCGACCGGCCTCTACTTCATCGCCGACGACATTGTCCATGGCCACGAGATCTGGCGCAGCGACGGCACGGCCGGCGGTACGCGCCGGCTCACCGAGTTCGGCTATTTCGCGCCCTTCTATCTCTTCGCCTTCGACGACGGACCCGAAGGCTGGGCGTTCGAGATCGACGGGCGCCTGCTGTTCGCGGCGGACGACCATCTCACCGGCCCGCGCCTGTGGACGTCCACCGGTACGCCCGGCAGCACCCGCGCGATCAGCGAGTCTTCCCTCGGCTCCCGCCTCTTCCGGGCTGGTAACCGGGTGTTCGCCTTCCGCTATGACGCCGCCGACGAAGACTGCGAAGTCTGGAGCTTCGACGGACGGACGACCGGTACGCGGATCGTCGACGGCCTGACCGCGCGGACGTGTGGGCCTGACACGTACTGGGACAATATCGTCCTCCGCGTGGCCGGCAGCCGGGTCTACTTCGCGGCGTCGGAGATCGCCGGTTCCAGGTGGTCGATCTGGCGCAGCGACGGCACGGTCAAGGGGACGGATCGGCTCTTCTCCTCGTCGTCCGCCATCCGCCAGATCGCGGTGACGGGCGGCGAGCGCAGGGTCTACTTCACCAGCGGGCAGGATCTCTGGCTCATGGAGGCCGGTGACGATGCCCGCCGGATCCTCGGCACCGGCCTACGGAACGGCTCGGCACGGCCGTGGGATCTGATCGCTCACCAGGGGAAATTGTTCTTCACCGCCGTCGACGGCGGCGCCAGCCCCGAGCGATCGATTTGGTCCAGCGAGGGATCGGCCGAGGACACTTCCCCCTTCCTCCGGATGGACCCGGACTGCCCGTCGCCCTCCCAGCTCACGTCTGCGGGATCGTCCCTCGTCTTCCTCTGTGACTTCTCTGACCGGCAATTGCGGCGGGCAGATCCCGCCACGGCGGGCGGCGTGCTCCTGGCGGAGGAGGTGCCGCGCGAGCTGGCGCTGCTCGAGCATCGGGGGAAGGTTTGGTTCTCGGTGGGGCAGGAAGGCGAGGAGGTCTGGACGAGCGACGGTACCCCCGCCGGCACGGCCCGCCTCGTCGACAACGCGGGAAGCCCGCTGTACGCAGTCTCCTACGCGGTCTCGCCCCCCGTGCCCTTCGTCGTCTCCGACGGGATCGACGTTTATGTTCATGCGGCGCGGTCCGGTGAAGACCCCTACATCTGGCGCAGTGACGGCACGCCCGCCGGCACGATCCCCCTGCTCGCCCGTCCCCCTTTCGGGCGCCTCGAGGTCGCGCGGGCCGGCTCGACGACTCTGATCAACCTGGGCGAGCTCTGGCGGACCGACGGCTCGGCCCTCGGCACGGTGCCGCTGACCCGCAGCGGGGGCAAGCCCCTGTTCGAGTCCGCCCACCGGCTCACCGCACACGATGGCGCCTTCTACCTCTACGGTACGCAGGGCTTCGCCGACTGGACCTTCTACCGCACGAACGGCACGGAGGCCGGGACCGCCGCCCTGGTTGATTTCACGTGGAGGCACTTGCCCTACGATGACGACCGTCCCCTCCCCGGACCGGTCGCGGTCGGCGCGAAGCTCTTCTTCGTCGCCGCCGACGCGGCTCACGGCGCCGAGCTCTGGGTCAGCGACGGCACACCGGCCGGGACCTCGCTCGTCGCCGACATCTCTCCCGGTTCCTCCAGCTCGGCGCCGTCCGAACTCGTCGCGGCGGGAGGCGCGCTCTGGTTCGCCGCCTACGACCCGGTGCACGGCCGCGAGCTTTGGCGCACCGACGGCACGGCGGCGGGAACCCGGCTGGTCCAGGACATCGCGCCCGAGGCGCTGTCCTCCTCTCCCGAGCAGCTCACGGTCGTGGGCGACAAGATCTTCTTCTCGGCGGACGACAGCGTCAGCGGGCGGGAGCTGTGGATCGTCCGGCCGGCCGAGCCGCAGGGCTGCCAGCCGTCGGCCACGGCGCTCTGTCTGCAGGGGGGGCGGTTCCGCGTCGAGGCCCGCTGGCGCGACTTCCAGGGCGAGGGCGGTGTCGGCAGGGCGGTCCCCCTGAGCGCCGACACCGGGACCTTCTGGTTCTTCGATCCCGCCAACGTGGAGGTCTTGCTCAAGGTGCTCGACGGCCGCGGCCTCAACGGGCACTTCTGGGTGTTCTACGGCGCCCTGTCGAGCGTCGAGTACGGCCTGACCGTCACCGACACCGAGAGCGGGCTGACGCGGCGGTACTCCAACCCCGCCGGCCAGCTCGCCAGCGCCGGCGACACCCAGGCCTTCGGTCCGCGCGGCGCCCGGTCGGCGCAGCCGGACCTGTTCACCGCCCCGCCATCCCCGCCGGCCCTGGTCCGCGCCTGGACCTCCGCCGCGGCGGCGGCCGGAACCTGTGTGCCCGAGCCCGAGCGCCTCTGCCTCAACGGCGGCCGCTTCGCCGTCGAGGTCTCGTGGAAGGACTTCGCGGGGAAGACCGGCCGGGGAACCGCGGTGCCGTTCACCGGGGACACCGGCTACTTCTGGTTTTTCGCTCCCGCCAACGTGGAGCTGGCGGTCAAGGTGCTGGACGGCACGCCGCTGAACGGCAAGTTCTGGGTCTTCTACGGCGCCCTGTCGAACGTCGAATACACGCTCAAGGTCACGGACACCCGGACCGGTGCGGTGAGGGAGTACGCAAACCCCAGCGGTCGGTTCGCCAGCGTCGGCGACACCGCCGCGTTCTGAGAGAGATCCGGCGATGCCGAGCACCAAGGCCTGTCTCCATGCCCTGAGCTTGCTGGCGCTGCTGGCCGCCGCCCAGCCGGCGCAGGCCGCGGTCGCTTCCCTCGTCCGCGACATCACTCCCCAGGGCGGGGACACGACGAGCCCGGTCAACCCGGTGCAGCTCGCCGTCGCCACCGGCCGGCTGTACTTCGCGGCATACGACGACGAGCGCGGATACGAGCTCTGGACGAGCGACGGGACGGTTGGCGGCACCGAGGTGCTCGCAACGTGCCCCGGGAAATGCAACAGCAGCCCGCTGCTCGTCGGTGCAACCCGGGACCTGTCGTTCTGGATGATGGGCGATCCGTCGGCGCTCTGGCGCTCCGACGGCACGCGCGCGGGGACGTTCCCGCTCATCGGCGACGTTTTGTTCAGCGCTGCCGGCAATCGCTGGGCGGTGCGCGGCGAGGTGCTTTTCTTCCTGCGTTGCGAGGGGCTCCCGGGATGCGCTCTGTGGCGGACCGACGGCACCCCGGCCGGGACGCGCGAGGTCCTGGATCTCCCGTTCCGTCAGATGGCGCTCGCGGGCGGGCGAGTGCTCCTGGCGACGGCGAACGAGCTGTGGCGGCTCGACCCCGGCAGCGAGACGCCGGCTCGCGTGGCGCAGGTGGGCGAGATCGGGCCGACGTTCGTCGTCCAGGGCCGGCTGCTGATGGTCGTCTCCACGACGAGCGAGGGCGACGAGCTTTGGAGCAGCGACGGCACGGCCGCCGGCACCCGCGCGCTGACGCGGTTCGCCAACCGCGACCCCTTCGGCCACCAGGGGACCTTCGTGGCCACCGGACGCCGCCTCTACTTCGTGGCCGACGACATCGAGCACGGCAACGAGCTGTGGGCGAGCGACGGCACTCCCGGGGGCACGCGGCGGATCACGGAGTTCGGCTACTACTTCCCGTTCAAGGACGGTTTCCTGCCCGCTACCCTCCAGGAGATCGGGGAGCGGGTGGTGTTCGGGGCCACGGACGGGCTGCCCGACACGCTCCAGCTCTGGACGACCGACGGCCGGCCGGAGTCCACGACCAAACTGTCGCAGCCCTGTCCGCGGGAGTGCAACCTTGAGAACGGCCCGTACCGGACGGCCCGCGTCGGCAACGCGGTCCTCTTCATCGCCGTAGATGATGCCCACGGCATCGAGCTCTGGACCACCGACGGCACGCCCAAGGGCACGCGACTGCTCCGCGACCTCTGCCCCGGCTCCTGCGACTCGGACCCAGCGTTCATTCCCGCGGCGGACGGTGGCGTCTATCTGACGGCGCAGAACCATGTCTGGCGATCGGACGGCACGGCGGCGGGGACCCGGCGCCTGACGCGCCAGCCGCTCCAGTGGTACGACATCCTCCGTCCGCAGATCACCGCGGTGGGCGGCAAGACCTACCTGAAGCTGGGCGATTCCTCCTTCGGCAGGCTGGGGCTGCTGGAGAACGGGGAGGTCGTGCCCCTGACTTTCGGTTCCGGCCTCGGCTCCGGCTCGGACCTCCAGGGCCTTTTCGCGCAGGGTGACGTGCTCCACTTCGTGGTCGGCAGCGGTTCGGAGTCTGGGCTCTGGCGGAGCGCGGGCTCCGCCGCGACGACGCGCCTGACCTCCCGCGAGGTCTCCTCCATGGAAGCGGCCGTCGCCGCCGGAGGGGTGGTCTACTTCTTCGACGACCAATCCACGCTCTGGCGGGTCACGGACGACGGCGCCTTGCGCGTCGCCGACACCACCGACACCTACGGCGAGGCCTCGGTGACCGCCGCAGCCCTCGGCTCGCACCTCTACTTCGACGTCTTCCGCGACGGAGTCGCGGAGCTCTGGAGGACCGACGGCACGACGGCGGGCACCGTCTCGGTCCTGACCTTCCCGGAGGACTGGACAGTCGGTTTCGTGGCCGCCGCCGGAGGGCGGCTTTACATCAGGTTGTACGACGCCCCGAACGGGATCATCCGGCTGTGGACGAGCGACGGCACCGCTGCGGGGACCCGTGGGATCCTCGTCTTGCCGCCGTACGAGGGCCTCAGGAACCGGTTCGTCCATCTCGGGGGGGTGGACTACTTCGTCTCTTCCCGTGGCGTGAACTTCGAGTTCAGCCGGCTGTGGCGCACCGACGGCACCACCGCCGGGACACACGAGGTCCCGCTCGCGACGGAGCCGTTTCACGTCGCCGACGTGATCGCGCACGACGGATCGCTGGTTCTCCTCGCCGAGGAGTACGACGACAACGGCTTTGCCAAGACGAACCTGGCTCTCTGGCGGGTCGACGGCGATACGGCGGTCCGTTTGCGCACGTTCGGCAAGCACCCGCTCGGCAGGACCCTGCGGCTCGTGTCCGCCGGCGGCCTGGTCCTGTTCACCGCCGACGACGGCGAGCACGGCCTCGAGCTGTGGGCCACCGACGGGACCTCGGCGGGGACCCGGCTGGTGCGAGACATCGCTCGCGGCCCGTTCTCGGCCGGCGTCAGCGGGCTCACCGTCGCCGGCGGGAAGGTCTTCTTCACCGCCCAGGACAACGTCCACGGCATCGAGCTGTGGGAGAGCGACGGGACCGGTGCCGGCACCCGCATGGTGCACGATGTGGCTCCGGGTCCGAGGTCGTCGGCCCCGACGGAGCTGACCCCGGGCCACGGACGGCTCTACTTCACCGCCGACGATGCGCTCGTCGGCCGCGAGCTCTGGACGCTGCCCCTGATTGGTGGCAGTGGTTGCCAGCCCTCCGCTCACGTCCTCTGCCTTCAGGGCGGGCGCTTCCGAGTCGAAGCCTCCTGGCGTGACTTCCAGGCCAACACCGGGGAGGGGACGGCCGTTGGCCTCACCGGCGATACCGGTTACTTCTGGTTCTTCGACCCGGCCAACGCCGAGGTCATCGTGAAGGTCCTCGACGGCCGGGGGCTCAACGGCCACTTCTGGGTGTTCTACGGCGCGCTCACCACCGTGGAGTACGCGCTCACCGTGACCGACACGCAGACCGGTGTGACCCAACGGTACGCCAATCCCCTGGGCCACCTGGCCAGCGTGGGCGACACGACCGGCTTCGGGCCGGCCGGGGCGTTCGCGACGTGGCGCGCGCCGCTGCAGACGGCGTCCCTTGCGACTCTGACTCCGGTTCGCGGCTGGACCTCGCCGGCCGCGGCCGCCGAAGCCTGCGTGCCGGGACCGCGGCGCCTCTGTCTGAACGGCGGGCGCTTCGCGGTCGAGGCGGCGTGGAAGGACTTCTCGGGAAAGACCGGCAAGGGGACGGCCGTGCCGCTCTCCGCCGACACCGGCTACCTTTGGTTCTTCGACGCGGCGAACGTCGAGGTCCTGGTGAAGGTGCTCGACGGGACCCCGTTGAACGGAAACTTTTGGGTCTTCTACGGCGCTCTCTCGAGCGTGGAATACACCCTGACCGTGACCGACACCCGGACGGGAGAAGTGAGGGAATACCGGAACGCCAGCGGCCAGTTCGCCAGCGTCGCGGATACGGGAGCGTTCCCTGGGCGGTAGCGAAGATCGGGGAGGTCTGATTCGATCGCCCCAGCCGCGCAGTTGGTGACCGCGGCCTGACCTGGGTGATTCTCCCCGCCTCTGTTGAGGTGTGTCCCGGCTGGGACCGGCGTCGCCGTCGGTTCAGGCTCCACGCATGGACCCGCTGGGACTCCGGCGTCGGCTCGTCTGCTGCTTTCTTCCCCTTCTGCTCCTCGCCGGCCTGCCCGCGGCCGCCGCCCAGATCCGCTGAGCCGCTCGCCCGACCGCGACCCTGCGCTAAGCTGCGCGCCCATGACAGAGCCCCGGCCGCACGAGGCACAGGAGCCGGCGGAGGTGCCGGCGGAGGCGGACCTCCCTGAAGAGGTCGGCAGCAGCGCCCTGCGCTCCTTCCTCGGCCTCTTCGTCGTCCCGCTCCTCGTCGTCCTCCTCTGCGTCGCGGTCTTCATCGGTTTCGGCTGGATCGCCTACGACCGGCAGTCCACCTCCGACTACTTGAACGACCTCCAGTCCTGGTGGAAGCCGCGGCGGGTGCAGGCGGCGTACGAGCTGTCGAAGATCCTGGTCGCCGACCCGCGCGCGCTCGCCGACGCGCCGGGGGCCGAGGCCGAGGTGCGGCGGCTCTTCGTCGAGACGCGCGACCCGGAGATGCGGCAGTACCTGGCGCTGGTGCTGGGCCGGACGCGCGATCCGGCGGCGGTGCCGCTCCTCGTCTCCGCCCTCGACGACCCGGACGACAAGACCCGCATCTACGCCATCTGGGCGCTCGGCGCCCTCGGCCACCCCTCGGCGCGCGAGCCGCTGGAGGCGGCGCTCGCCTCGGACGACCCCGGGGTGCGCAAGACCGCCGCCTTCGCGCTCGGCGAGCTCGGGGACCGCGCCGCGATCCCGGCCCTCGCCGCGCGCCTCGAGGACTCGGTCGCCGACGTGCGCTGGAACGCCGCGCTGGCCCTCGCCCGCCTGGGCAGCGCCGCCGGCGTGCCGGTGCTCGAGGCGATGCTCGACCGCCGGCTCCTCGCGCAGGTGCCCGGCATCACGCCCGAGCAGCAGGAGGAGGCGATGGTCTCGGCGGTGCGCGCGCTCGCCGCGGTCGGCGGCCCCGGGGCGCAGCCGGTCTTCGCGCGCCTCGAGCAGGAAGATCCCAGCTTGAAGGTCCGTCAGGCGGCGATCGCGGCGCGCCGCGGGGCGGCGGAGCGCGAGCGTTGAGGGGCGCGCGCGGAACTCTTCAGGCTCTTGACGCGGCCGGGCGGCTCCGCTAGAAAGAGCCCGCTTCCACCGGCCACACCCGTCGCACCGCGAAAGGGGCAACATGGCTGACGAAATCCAGGACGGCACGGCGCCCGCAGGCGAGGCTCCGGCCGCTCCCGAAGCCGGAGCGGCCGCCGAGCCCACCGCCGCCCGCGCCCCCGTCCCGCTCGCCAAGAAGCAGCCCACCCCTCCCGACCAGAGCGCTTTCGGACCGGCCAAGAAGACCGCCGCGCCCGCCGCGCCCGCCGGCGAGGTGACGCGCCGCGAGTTCTCCTGGGCGGCGGTGGCGTGGGTCGGGTTCGCGGCCGCGATCGGCGGCTGCGTCACGGCGATGACCCGCTTCATGTTCCCCAACGTCCTCTACGAGCCGCCCACCACCTTCAAGGTCGGCAAGCCCGAGGACTTCCCGGTCGGCGTCGTGGACACCCGCTTCGTCGACCAGTACGGCGTCTGGATCGTCAACGAGGGAGGACGGATTTTCTCCCTCATCGCCATCTGCACCCACCTCGGCTGCCCGCCGGCCTGGCTGGCGACCCAGAACAAGTTCAAGTGCCCCTGCCACGGCAGCGGCTACTACAAGAGCGGCATCAACTTCGAGGGCCCCACCCCGCGGCCGCTCGAGCGGGCGCGCATCTACATCAGTCCCGACGACGGGCAGGTCGTGGTGGACAAGGCGCAGAAGTTCCAGTGGGAGATGGGGCAGTGGGAAGACCCCAGCTCCTACATCCCGGTCGCATAGAACACGCCTGACGGACCCAGGACGACTCGCGAGGGCGCATGGCAAACCTCGGCAAGAGCATCACCAAGTCGCAGATCTGGCGCTCGATCTTCCGCGTCGGCATCCCCACCGACAACCGCAAGCGCGCGCTGGCGATGCTCGGCAACGTGGTGCTCCACCTGCACCCGATCAAGGTCAAGAAGTCGGGCATCCGGATGAGCTACACCTGGTGCATGGGGGGGACGGCGTTCTTCCTCTTCCTGGTCGAGACGATCACCGGCCTGCTGCTGATGTTCTACTACCGCCCCACCGTCGAGTACGCCTACGTCGACATGCTCGACCTGCGCGAGGCGTTGGCCTTCGGCATCATGCGCGAGCTCCACCGCTGGGGCGCGCACGCCATGGTCATCGCGGTCTGGCTGCACATGTTCCGCGTCTTCATGACCGGCTCCTACAAGCCGCCGCGCGAGTTCAACTGGAACGTCGGCGTCATCCTGCTGGTGCTGACGCTCCTGCTCTCCTTCACCGGGTACCTGCTGCCCTGGGACCAGCTCGCCATCTGGGCGATCACCGTCGGCTCGAACATGGCGCGCGCCACACCCCTCTTAGGTCACGAAGGGCCCGGCGCCGCGCTGCTGTCGCTCGGCGGGCAGAAACTGATCCACGTCGGCAGCGACGCCCGCTTCGCGCTGATCGCCGGCCGCACCATCGGCGGCGGCACCTTGCTCCGCTTCTACGTGCTCCACTGCGTCGGCATCCCGCTCGTCGCCGCCTTCCTGATCGCCGTCCACTTCTGGCGCGTGCGCAAGGACGGCGGCATCTCGGGCCCGGTCTAGGCGTATGGAATTCCTCAAGGACGCGATCAACGCGCTCTCCTACCCCTGGTGGTCGTTCACCCTGTCGATCGGCCTCTTCGGGCTGATGCTCTGGTCGAAGTCGCTGTGGACCAAGCGCGGGGGCCTCATCGCGCTGGCGGTCGGCGTCGTCTTCCTGCTGCTGTCGATGCTCGACGAGGACTTCTTCTCGGTCGTCGCCAAGCCGGACAACGTGCCGATCGTGATGATGGTCTTCCTGGTCGGTTTCTTCGTCTGGTTCGCCATGTACAAGGGGCACCGCAACGACGAGCTGACGGCGCGCGGCGACCCGACGTTCGAGTCGACCGAGGTCGAGGACCGCATCTTCACCTGGCCCGACCTGGTCTTCTCCGAGTTCATCTGCATGGTGGTGCTGACCGTGGCGCTGACCGTGTGGTCGATCGTCCTCAAGGCGCCGCTCGAGGAGGCGGCCAACCCGTCGATCGCGCCCAACCCGTCGAAGGCGCCCTGGTACTTCCTGGGGCTCCAGGAGATGCTCGTCTACTACGACCCGTGGATGGCGGGCGTGGTGCTGCCGGGGCTCATCATCGTGGGCTTGATGGCCATCCCCTACATCGACACCAACCCCAAGGGGAACGGCTACTTCACCTTCCGCGAGCGCCGGGTCGAGATCGCGCTCTTCCTCTTCGGCTTCCTGCTGCTCTGGACGCAGATGATCGTCATCGGCACCTTCCTCCGCGGGCCGAACTGGAACTTCTTCGGGCCTTACGAGTTCTGGGACGTCAACAAGGTCGAGCCGCTGGTCAACGTCGACCTCTCGGAGTACTTCTGGGTGCGCATGCTGGGCACGGGGCTCCCCGGCAACTGGTTCATCAGGGAACTACCCGGGATCCTCCTCGTCGGCTTCTACCTGGTCGTCCTGCCGGTGCTTCTCGCCAAGAAGACCCGCTGGGGGCGGCGCTACTACGAGAAGATGGGAGCGCCGCGCTTCTACGTCGGCATCAGCCTCTTCCTGGTCATGATGATGCTGCCGATCAAGATGTACTGCCGCTGGCTTTTCAACCTCAAGTACTTCATCCACATCCAGGAGTTCTTCTTCAACATCTGACATGGCGACCCGCTCGTCTCCGCCCGAGAAGCGCCCCGACCGCCACTACGACTTCGGTGGCATGAACATGGTCTTCGCGCTGAGCTCCCTGGCGCTGCTCGGCGTGACGATCTGGATGGTGGTGGCCGACTACGCGCTGCCCTGGAAGCGGCTGCAGGCGGAGTTCCGCTCCCTCGAGCGGGCGAAGGTGCAGAAGGAGATGGAGGCGGAGCGGAAGAAGATCGACGAGCAGCAGATCGCCCAGCTCGAGAAGGACATCGCCGCCGCCGAGAAGGAGATCGCCGCCCACGAGGAGGAGATCGACAAGCTGCGCGCCGAGGAGCGCGACCTCGGCGACCAGGTCTACGCCACCGACGCCCGCTGGCGCGCCACCAAGTCGCTCCTCGACACCGCCCGCTACCAGTACGACGAGGCGATCCAGGGGGGAGACAAGGGCGAGATCGGGGAGAAGGAGCGGCAGGTCGCGGAGCTGCGGGAGAAGCTGCGCCAGGAGAAGGTGGCGCTCGAGGGGTTCAGCGAGGCCCGCGCCACCAAGCAGAAGCAGATCGCCGAGCGCACCGCCTCGCGCACCGCCGCCGAGGAGCGGCTGGAGGCGTTGCGCGAAGGGCTCACCGGGCTCGAGGAGCGGCTCGCCCAGCTCTCCAAGGACCTCGACTTCTTCCTCCTCAACGCGCCGCTCATGGACTTCGTCCAGCCGAGCCTCAAGATCGAGCAGGTCATCCTCCCCGGCCTCTACCACGACATCAACTTCACCGACGTCGACCGCGTCGACCGCTGCATGACCTGCCACGTGGCGGCCAACCGCCCCGGCTTCGAGGACGACAAGGAGTGGAAGCAGCCCTTCCGCACCCACCCGCGGCTCGACCTCTTCGTCGGCGACAGCTCGCCCCACCCGTACACCCGCTTCGGCTGCACCACCTGCCACGGCGGCCTCGACCGCGCCACCGAGTTCGCGCGCGCCGGCCACACGCCGGAGTCCGAGGAGGAGGCGCGGCAGTGGCAGGAGAAGTGGGGCTGGGAGCCGCAGAAGTACCTGGAGACGCCGATCCTGCCGGCCAAGATGTCGGAGGCGGGGTGCGTCTCCTGCCACGCCGGCGACGTCTGGACGCCGCGCTCGGAGCACCAGGATGTCGGCCGCGAGCTGATCGTCCACATGGGCTGCCAGGGGTGCCACCCGATCGAGCTGCCCCCCTTCACGGGCCTGCGCAAGGCGGGGCCGTCGCTCGAGCGCATCGCCGGCAAGACGACGCCGCAGTGGGCCTACCGCTGGATCGAGGCGCCGCGCGACTTCCACCCGACGACCTGGATGCCCCACTTCTTCCACCAGGAGAACACCGACCGGCCGGGGGACCTCGAGCGGCAGCGGGCGGAGATCGCCGGCATCGTCGCCTACCTCTGGCAGCAGTCGGAGCGGCCGCGGTATCCCGCGCCGCCCGCCGGCGACCCGGCGGCCGGCAAGCAGCTCTTCGAGACCGTCGGCTGCGCCGGCTGCCACGTGCTCGACGGCAAGGCCAAGCGCGACGACTTCTTCCCCACGATCAACCGCCTGCACGGCCCGAACCTGGTGCGCACCGGCAGCAAGGTCGACCCCGGCTGGCTCTACGCCTGGGTGCGGAACCCCAAGGAGTACTTCCCCGAGACCAACATGCCGGACCTGCGGCTGACCGACAAGGAAGCCGCCGACGTCACCGCCTACCTGCTCTCGTCGCGCGACCCGAAGTACGAAGGGCTGCGCCTGCCGGGAGCACCCGCGAAGCAGCGCGACGAGCTGGTCCTGGGCTACCTCACCAACACCCTCTCGATCACCGCCGCCGAGAAGCGCCTCAAGGAGGAGATGAACCCTGGCGAGCGGCTGGTCTACCTCGGCCAGCAGTCGATCGCCAAGTACGGCTGCTACGGCTGCCACGACATCAAGGGCTTCGAGGACTTCAAGCCGATCGGCACCGAGCTGACCGAGGAGGGCTCGAAGCCGGTCCACCAGTTCGACTTCGGGCACGTCCACGAGGTGGCGCACACCCGCCAGGACTGGCTCGAGACCAAGCTCGAGCGGCCGCGGGTCTTCGACGAGGGGAAGGAGGAGGTCAAGGACTACAACGAGCTGCTCAAGATGCCGAGCTTCGGCATGAGCGACCGCGAGGCCAAGGCGGTGCTCTCGAACCTCCTCGGCTTCACCAAGGAGTCGGTCGTCGCGACCCGCAAGGCGGGCAACGGCGGCGGCGGCGCGACGCTGGCCGCGGGCAGGAAGCTGATCACCCGCTACAACTGCCAGGGGTGCCACCTGATCGAGGGGCACGGGCACGCCATCAAGAGCATGATCCAGGATCCGGCCTTCCTGCCGCCGAACCTGGCGGCCGAGGGGGCGCGCGTCCAGGGCGACTGGCTTTTCGCCTACCTCCACGACCCGTCGCGGGTGACGATGCGGCCCTGGCTCACCGTGCGCATGCCGACCTTCCAGTTCAGCGACGACGAGGTCAACACCGTCGTCTCCTACTTCGCCTCGCGCGACGCGGCCTACCCGCTGACCACGGCGCCGGTCGCGGCGCACCCGCGCGAGCTGGCGGTGGGCCAGGTGGTCTTCGACATGTTCCAGTGCGCCAAGTGCCACCCCTCCGGGCCGGTGGCCGCCGGCGCCGCGACCGCCGAGCTGGCGCCGTCGCTGCTCCTCGCCAACGACCGCCTGCGCCACGTCTGGGTGCCCTCCTGGATCGAGGACCCGCAGCGCTGGGTGCCGGGCACCCGCATGCCCGCCTTCTTCCCCGAGGTCGAGCCGGGCAAGCGGATGTCGCCCGCGGTCATGGCCATCGACCAGCCGCGCTACGCCGCCGAGAGGCAGCGCCTCCTCGCCCACTTCGGCTCGGAGGCGGAGCTCAAGGCCTACTTGAACGACGTCGGCAAGGTGACCGCGGCGCTCCGCGATCACATCTGGCGCCTCGGGGGCGGGCTGCGTGCCGGTGTGGCACCCGCGCCGGCGCACGAAACGGAGACCGCGCCGGTCGCCGCCGGAGCGCCCTGAGGCCCCGGGTCCGGCCCGAGTCCTGCATATAATTCACGCGCCGGAGCGCCCTTGGGGCCCCCCTCCGGCCATCCACGAATCCACAAGGAGGCTGCACGTGATCAAGAGGAACTCGCTGTTGGCGCTCTTCGCCCTCTGCCTGGTGGCGGTCTTCGCCGCCTGCGGCGGCGGCGAGAAGGCGTCGTCCGAAGGGGGGAGCAGGCCGAGGAGACCGCGCCGGCCGGCTTCGACGAGTCGAAGGCCGGCACGGTCAACGGCAAGGTGGCCTACTCCGGTACCGCCGATCCCGACACCCCGATCGCCATGGACGCCGACGCGGTCTGCGCCGGCCTGCACACCACGCCTGTCACCACCGAAAAGATCGTCGCCAAGGACGGCAACCTCGCCAACGTCTTCGTCTACGTCAAGTCGGGGCTGCCGGCGGGGATGACCTTCGACGCGCCGGACGAGAAGAAGGTGCTCGATCAGCAGGGTTGCCAGTACCACCCGCACGTCTCCGGCATCCAGGTGGGCCAGGCGCTGGTCATCCGCAACAGCGACGACACGCTGCACAACATCCACGCCATGCCGCAGGCCAACGATGAGTTCAACCAGGGCCAGCCGGTGAAGGGGATGGAGAACGAGAAGACCTTCGCCCAGAAGGAGGTCATGGTTCCCTTCAAGTGCGACGTCCACCCCTGGATGAGCTCGTACATGGGCGTCCTCGAGCACCCTTACTACGCGGTGAGCGGCGAGGACGGCAGCTTCTCGATCGCCAAGCTGCCGCCGGGCACCTACGAGCTTGAGGCCTGGCACGAGGAGCTGGGGACGCAGACCCAGCAGGTGACGGTGCCCGAGAGCGGCACGGTCGAGGTCAGCTTCAGCTTCGCGCCCAAGGCCTAGGCGCATCGCGCGTTTCTCCACGAGCCCCTCGCGGCGCCCGCCGCGGGGGGCTCCTGTCATGACTCCAGCCGCCACCCTCGCGCCGTTCGTCCAGGCCGCGGTCCGCCGCCGCGGCGCGCGCTACTTCCAGCAGCGGCGCGTCGGTCTCGGCCGGCGGGACCCGGACCGCATCGAGGCGAGCGTGCGCGGCAGCCGCGTCTACCGCGTGCTGCTGCTCCGCGAAGCGGACACGCTGCGCGCCTCCTGCACCTGTCCGTTCTTCGCCACCGGCGACTGCTGCAAGCACGTCTGGGCGACGGTCCTGGCCGCCGCCGCCGACGGCCGGCTCGCCGACGCCGCCGGCCGGCTGCCCCAGCGGTTGACGCCCGACACGCGCCGCCCCGGCGCCGCCAACGCCGCGCCGGCGCGGTGGCGGAACGTCCTGGCCGGCGCCGCTCCGCACCAGCCCGAGACGGCCCGGCCGCCGCGGCTCGAGGAGCTGCTCTACGTCCTCGACGTGCCCGCCGTCCGCGCCGGCCAGGGGTTCTCGCTGGAGATCCTGCAGCGCACCCGGAAGCACGGCGGCGAGGAGGGCAGGCTGCGCCACCCCCGGCTGCCGCTCGGCCGCCTCGCCCGCCTGCCGCCGACGCCCGACCGGGAGGTCCTGCAGCTGCTGGCGGGGATCGCCGCCTCCGCTCCCCACCGACCCGCCGGCCGCCGCGGCGCCGGCCACCAGAGCCTGCCCGTCCGCAGCGTGGTGCCGGAGGCGATGGTCGGTCTGCTCGTGCCGCTGCTCTGCGCCACCGGCCGCTTCCACCTGCGCCGCTCGCCGCGGGCGGTCGCGATGACGCCGCTCGCCTGGGAGGACGGCCCGCCGTGGGAGCTGGTGCTCGAGCTGCGGACGGCGGCCGGCGGCGGCTTCCAGATGCTGGGGTCCCTGCGCCGCGGCGCCGAGCGGATGGCGCTCGCGGACCCGGTCCTGCTCCTGCCGAGCGGCATCCTGGTCACCAACGCGGCCGCGGCGCCGCTGGCGCCGCAGGCCCTCGGCTGGATCGCCCAGCTGCGCCAGCCGGGCGGGTTGCACGTGGCGGAGGGCGAGCGCGCGGCCTTCCTCGAAGAGCTGCTCATGCTCCCCGACCTGCCGCCCCTCGAGCTGCCGCCGGAGCTCGAGCAGGTGCAGGAGCCGCCGCAGCCGGTGCTGCGCCTCTGGGGAGGCAGGGCGGCCGGCGCGGCGCGCGACAGGCTGCGGGCCGAGCTCTCCTTCGGCTACGGGTCGGGGGAGGTGGTGTCCGGCGCGCCCGGTCCGGCCTTCTACGACGCGGAGGCGGGCCGTCTCTTCCTGCGCGACCCGGCGACGGAGAGCCGCGCCGGCCGCGAGCTCGAGGAGCTGGGGTTCCGGACGGTCTGGAGCCACGCCGACGACAAGCTCGTCTGGCGCCTCCACCCCTCCCGGCTCGCCGCCGCCATCGCCGCCCTGCTCGCCGCCGGGTGGCGCGTCGAAGCCGACGGCAGGCGCTACGCCACCGCCGGCGTGAACCGGCTGGCCGTCGCCTCCGGCATCGACTGGTTCGAGCTGCGCGGCGAGGTCGCCTTCGGCGAGCAGGCGGCGCGGCTCCCCGAGCTGCTCGCCGCCTTGCGGCGCGGCGAGTCCTTCGTGCGCCTCGGCGACGGCAGCTACGGCCTCCTGCCCGTGGAGTGGCTGCGGCGGCTCGACCGCGCCGCCGATCTCGGGCGGCTGCAGGAGGAGGGGATCCGGTTCTCCCATGCTCAGGCGCCGCTGCTCGACGCCCTCCTGGCCGGCGAGCCGGAGGTCTCCTGCGACGCGGCCTTCGCCCGCGCCCGCGAGCGGCTGCACGCCTTCGCCGGGGTGCGGCCCGCCGTCGAGCCGAGCAGCTTCCAGGGCACGCTGCGCGACTACCAGCGTGAAGGCCTGGGATGGTTCGACTACCTGCGCGAGTTCGACTTCGGCGGCTGCCTGGCGGACGACATGGGGCTCGGCAAGACCGTTCAGGTCCTCGCCCTGCTGGAGGCCCGTCGGTTGGAGCGCGCGGAGGGGAGGCCGCGGCCGTCGCTGGTCGTCGTCCCCCGGTCGCTGATCTTCAACTGGCTCGCCGAGGCGGAGCGCTTCACTCCCGAGCTGCGGGTGGTCAACCACACCGGCCTCGGGCGCGCCCAGGCCGAGGACAGTTTCACCGAATGCGACCTGGTCCTCACGACCTACGGCACGCTGCGCCGCGACGCCGCGCTGCTCCACCAGGTCGAATGGGACTACGTCATCCTCGACGAGGCGCAGGCGATCAAGAACGCCGACAGCCAGTCCGCCAAGGCGGTGCGGCTGCTGCGCGGCCGGCACCGCCTGGCGCTCTCGGGAACGCCCGTCGAGAACCACCTCGGCGAGCTGTGGAGCCTGCTCGATTTCTTGAACCCCGGCCTGCTCGGCGCCTCCTCGGTGCTGCGGGCGCACGGCGGCGCGCTGCGCACCCCAGACGAAGCGACCCGCCGGCTGCTGGCGAGCGCGGTGCGCCCCTTCATCCTCCGCCGCACCAAGCAGCAGGTGGCCGCCGAGCTGCCGGACCGCGTGGAGCAGACCCTCTACTGCGAGCTGCCGACGCGGCAGCGCCGGCTCTACGACGAGCTGCGCGACGGGTATCGCGCCGCGCTCGGCCAGAGCATCGGCGAGCGCGGCCTCGGCAAGTCGAAGATCCTCGTCCTCGAAGCCCTCTTGCGTCTGCGCCAGGCGGCCTGCCATCCGGGCCTCCTCGACGAGAAAAGGCGCGAGGAGCCGAGCGCCAAGCTCGACCTCCTCCTGCCCCAGCTCGAAGAGGTGCTCGACGAAGGGCACAAGGCCCTCGTCTTCTCCCAGTTCACCAGCTTCCTGGCGCTCCTCCGCCGCCAGCTTGACGAGCAGGGGGTCCCTTACGAGTACCTCGACGGCAGGACCCGCGACCGCGCCAAGCCGGTGGAGCGCTTCCAGAACGATCCCGACTGCCGGCTCTTCCTCATCAGCCTCAAGGCGGGGGGCCTGGGCTTGAACCTCACGGCCGCCGACTACGTCTACCTGCTGGACCCGTGGTGGAACCCGGCGGTCGAGGCGCAGGCGATCGACCGCGCCCACCGCATCGGCCAGCTCCGCCACGTCTTCGCCTACCGGCTGGTGGCGCGCGACACCGTCGAGGAGAAGATCCTCGAGCTGCAGCAGAGCAAGCGCGAGCTGGCCGACGCGATCATCCAGGCCGACCAGGGAGTGCTCCGCAGCCTCACCCGCGAGGACCTGGAGCTGCTGCTGTCGTAGCGGCCGCCAATTCCGCTACACTCCCGGCGGCCTTTGAAGGTCGTCCCCATCCCATCCCGCATGACGCAGCTCCACCGCTTCGCCGTCTTCCTGGCCTGCGCCGTCGTGTTGCTGATCGCCGCCGGCGGGCTGGTCAAGAGCAAGGAGGCGGGGCTCTCGGTGCCCGACTGGCCGACCTCCTACGGCGGCTTCAACCCGCCGCGCTGGTGGCAGATCGACACCGTCCGCGCCGAGCACGGCCACCGGCTGATCGCCGGCACGGTCGGCCTCCTGACCCTGGCGCTGGCGCTCTGGACGCAGCGGGTGGAGCCGCGCCGCTGGGTGCGCCGCCTGGCCTGGACGGCCTTCGCGGCGGTGGTGGCGCAGGCGCTCCTCGGCGGCCTCACGGTCCGCCTCTTCCTGCCGCCGGCGGTGTCGATCTCGCACGCGGCGCTGGCGCAGGCCTTCCTCTGTCTCGTCGTCGCGCTGGCGGTGGTGACGTCCGCGCGGTGGCGAGCGGGCGGAGGAGCTTCAGGCGAGGGCGACGACCGGCTGCGGCGCCTGGCGACGTGGACCGTGGCCCTCGTCTACGTGCAGATCCTCGTCGGCGCGGTGATGCGCCACTCGGGCGCCGGGCTCGCGATCCCCACCTTCCCGGACATCTTCGGCGGGCTGGTGCCGCCGCACTGGAGCTTCGGCATCGGCGTCCACTACCTGCACCGGGTCGGGGCGCTGCTCGTGACCGTCGCCGTGGGGACGACGGCGACGCGCGTCCTGCGTGCGCACCGCGGCGAGCGCGCGCTGATCGTCCCGGCGTTGAGCGCGTTGGTCGTGCTCGCCACGCAGATCGTCCTCGGCGCCTCCGTCGTCCTCACTCAGAAAGCCGTCCTCCCCAACACCTTGCACGTCGCGACGGGGGCGGTGCTGCTCGGAACCTGCCTGGTCCTGGCCCTCGAGGCGCGGCGCGCCGGCGCGCCGGCCGCCCTGCCGCGGGCCGCCGCCGCGCAGGAGGTCGCCGCGTGAAGGCCGACGCCGCTCCCGCCGGCGCGCGGCCGCTGGCCGCCGTCCGCTTCGCCGACCTGGTCGAGCTGACCAAGCCGGGGATCACCCTGATGGTCGTCCTCACCGCCGGCCTCGGGTTCCTCTTGGCGCGCGGCGACGCCCGCCTCCCTTGGCTCCTCCTCGTCCACACCCTGGTCGGCACCGGCCTCGTCTCGGCCGGCGCCTCGGCGCTCAACCACGTCCTCGAGCGGGAGGTGGACGCGCGCATGCGGCGCACCGCCGAGCGGCCGCTCCCGGCCGGGCGGCTCGACCCCGACCTCGCGCTCCTCTTCGGCGTCGGGCTCGCCGTCGCCGGGCTCCTCGAGCTGGCGCTGGCGGTGAACCTGCTGACCGCTCTCCTCGGCGCCCTCGCCCTCGCGGGCTACGTCTTCGCCTACACGCCGCTCAAGCGGGTGAGCTCGCTCAACACCGTGGTCGGGGCGGTGCCCGGCGCCATCCCGCCGCTCATGGGCTGGGCGGCGGTGCGCGACGGGCTGGACCCCGCCGCCTGGGCGCTCTTCGGCATCCTCTTCCTCTGGCAGATGCCGCACTTCCTCGCGATCGCCTGGCTCTGCCGCGCCGACTACGCCAGCGCCGGCCTGCCGATGCTCACGGTCCACGACCCGGAGGGGACGCGCACCGCCCGCCAGGTGCTCCTCTACGGCGCGGCGCTGGTGCCGATCTCGCTGCTGCCGGCGGTGCAGGGGCTGCTCGGCGCGCCTTACTTTCTCGGCGCTCTCGTGCTGGGCCTCGCCTACCTCGGGTTCGGCGTCGACTTCGCGCGCCGGCGCTCGACGCCGGCCGCCCGCCGGCTGATGCTCGCCTCGATCCTCTACCTGCCGGCGCTGCTCGCGGTCATGCTGGTCGACGGCCTGGCGTGACCGCCGAGACCGCCGCGGTCGAAGCCTCCGGGCTCGAGTTCTCCTACCGCGACCGCCCGGCGCTGCGCGGCGTCTCCTTCAGCGTGGCGCCGGGGGAGGTCTACGGCTTCCTCGGCCCCAACGGCGGTGGCAAGACGACCCTCTTCCGCATCCTGGCCACCCTCGCGCGCCCGGCGCGCGGCGCCCTGCGCGTCTTCGGTCACGATGTCGCGGCCGCGCCGGCGGCCGTGCGGCGCCTCCTCGGCGTCGTCTTCCAGGCGCCGAGCCTCGACCTCCAGCTCACGGTGCGCGAGAACCTCCTCCACCAGGGGTGGCTGCACGGCCTCGCCGGCGGCGAGCTGGCGCGGCGGGCCGGCGAGCAGCTCGCCCGCTTCGGCCTCGCCGAGCGGGCGGGGGAGCGCGCGGCGACCCTCTCCGGCGGCCTGCGCCGGCGGCTGGAGATCGCCAAGGCCCTCCTCCACGCGCCGCGGCTCCTGCTGCTCGACGAGCCGTCGAGCGGCCTCGACCCCGGCGCGCGGCGCGACCTCTGGGACGTCCTCGCCGGCCTGCGCAGCGCCGGCGTGACGGTGCTGCTGACGACGCACCACATGGACGAGGCGGACCGCTGCGACCGGCTGGCGCTCCTCGACAGCGGCGCCATCATCGCCGAAGGGGCGCCGGCGGCGCTCAAGGAGGGGATCGGAGGCGACGTGGTGACCCTGGGCGCCGACGACCCCGAGGGCCTGGCGGCGGAGCTCGCCGCCCGCTTCCCGGAGCTGGCGCCGCGCGTCGCCGACGGGCCCGGCGGCCGGCAGGTGCGCCTCGAGCGGGAGCGCGCCCACGAGCTGGTGCCGCGCCTGGCCGAGGCCTTCCCCGGCCGGCTCGCGGCGGTGACGGTGGCGCGGCCGACGCTGGAGGACGTCTTCCTCCAGCGCACCGGTCATCCTCTCTACGCCGAGGAGCGGCGGTGAGCGCGGTGGCGGCGGCTGGTGCCGCGACGGCGCCGGGCAGCCCCTCGGCGCTCCTCGCCACCGCCACCCTCGCCCGCCGCGAGGTCGTGCGCTTCTTCCGCCAGCCCTGGCGGATCGCCGGCGCGGCCGGCTCGCCGCTTCTCTTCTGGCTGCTCATCGGCAGCGGCCTCTCGAGCTCCTTCCGCCTCCCCGGCGGCCCGGCCGGCCTCGACTACCGCGAGTACTTCTTCCCCGGCACGGTCGCGCTGGTCGTCCTCTTCGCCGCCATCTTCGCCACCATCTCGACGATCGAGGACCGCGCCCAGGGGTTCCTGCAGGGCGTGCTGGTGGCGCCGGTGCCGCGCGCCGCGATCGTCGGCGGCAAGGTCCTGGGCGGCGCCGCGCTCGCCTGGCTGCAGGGGCTGCCGTTCCTGGCGCTCGCCCCGTTCGCCGGCGTGGCGCTGACGTTGCGCTCGGCGCTGGCGGCGGCGGGGGTCCTCGCGCTTTTGGCGCTCGGCCTCGCCGGCGTCGGCCTGGCCTTCGCCTGGCGGGTGGATTCGGTGCAGGGCTTCCACGCGGTGATGAACCTGCTGCTGGTGCCGATGTGGCTGCTCTCGGGGGCGTTCTTCCCGCTCGACGGCGCGCCGCGGTGGCTGGCGGCGCTGATGCGCGTCAACCCGATGACCTACGGCGTCGCCGCGCTGCGCCGCGCCCTCTACCCCGACGGCACGCTCCTCGGGCCGGCGCTGCCGCCCTTCGGTACAGCGCTCGCGGCGACCGCGCTGGTGGCCATCGCCGGCTTCCTCGCCGCGCTCCTCGCCAGCCGCGGCGCGAGGGTCGATTGAGCGTCGCGCCCGCGCCGGCATCGGCGCGCCGTTTCCAGCGGCTCGTCCTCTGGGGGGTGCTGGTGCTGGCGTTGGTGGGGATCGGCGGCGCGGCGGTGTGGAGCCGGCTGGCGGGCGGGCAGAAGGCCGCGCCGCCGCCCGTGCTCGGGCAGGTGCCGGACTTCGCGCTCACCAACCGCGACGGCAGCACGGTCACCCGCGCCGATCTCGCCGGCCGCCCCTGGGTGGCCGACTTCGTCTTCACCCGCTGCGCGCTGTCCTGTCCGCTGATGACCGAGCGGATGGCGGACCTGGGCCGCGGGCGGGAGGAGCCGCCGTTCCGCCGGGTCAGCTTCACGGTCGACCCGGAGCACGACACGCCGCAGGTGCTGGCGCGCTACGCCGAGCGCTACGCCGCGCCCGACGACTGGCTCTTCCTGAGCGGCCCGGCCGCCGAGGTCTACCCGCTGGTGCGCGAGGGCTTCCTGCTCGCGGTCGAGCCGTCGCCGCCGCCGGGGACGGCGTCGCCCCAGGAGCCGATCCTCCACAGCAACCGCTTCGTCCTGGTGGACGGCGAAGGCCGCATCCGCGGCTACTACGACGCCTTCGACGACGAGGCGATGGAGCGGCTGCGGGCGGACGTCGAGAGCCTGACCTAGACCTTCGCGCCGGCCGCGACGAGCAGGTCCACCACTGCCTGCTGCCCGCCGGCCACGGCGTGGCGCACCAGCGGGATGCCGTGCGGGCCGCGCAGGTGGACGACCTGCGGATCGGCGGCCAGGAACGCCTTGACGATCTCGATCCGGCCGAGCATGGCGGCGCAGAAGACGTCCATCCGCGCGCCCTTCCCCAGCAGATACTCGGCGATCTCCTTGCTGCCCATGTGCGAGGCGCCGCCCAGGCCGGTCTCCCAGTCTCCGCCCCCCCAGTCCCAGGTGGCGTTGACCAGCGCCGGCTGCGGCTCGAGCATCTCCTTCGTCCGCGCGAGGTTGGTGTGCGCCGCGACCACGAACTCGCGCACCATCTCCTTGTCGAGCGCCGGCCCGCGGTCCGGGGCGGCCTTCGGCGGCGACGATTGGGCGAGGAGCATGGCGGGCCGGGCGAGGAGCGCGCCGGCGGCGGCGACCGCGGCGCCTTGGAACAGCTCTCTGCGGGACGGGTTCATCGTTTGCCTCCGTGTCGGGACGCGGCCGAGGGCTCGGCGGCGTCCGAGGAGGATCGTAGACCGCGGCCGGCGCCGCCGCATCCGCCGCCGGCCCTAGGCGCCGTCTACGACTTCCGGCATACGAGCGTCCCCGGGGGCGGCGCGTATCATCGGAGGATGTCCCCCGAGCACGCCCGCCTGCTGCGCTGGGGCGGCCTCGCCGCCTGGCTGATGGTCGGGCTGCCGGTGCTGGCGCAGGGGGCCGACAGCGCCGTCCGCCTCCTCGTCTGGACCGTGGCCTACCTCCTCTTCGCCGCCGCGTTCTGGGCCGGGACGAGCGGGGCGCGGCTCTCGCGGCGGACGGCGCTGGCGCTCCTCCTCGTGCAGGGGGCCTGTGTCGTCGCCCTCGTCCTCACCCTCTGCAACGGCTTCGAGGGCGCGCTCCTGGTGCTCGTCGCCATGCAGCTCGGCGGGCTCGCCGGCCGCGGCGCTGGGCTCGCCTGGATCGCCGCCCAGTCGCTCGTCCTCGCCCTGGCGATCGGCTACCACTGGTCGCCGCGCCCGGCGCTGCTCCTCACCCCGCCCTACCTCGGCTTCCAGGTGCTGGCGTTCCTCGCCTTCGGCCTGCTCGCCCGCGAGGCCCGCGGCCGTGCCGAGCTGGCGTTGCTCAACGCCGAGCTGCGCGCGGCGCGCGAGGCACTGGCGCACACCACCCGGGTTGCCGAGCGGCTGCGCATCGCCCGCGAGCTGCACGACGCCATCGGCCATCACCTGGTGGCCCTGAGCCTCAACCTCGAGGTCGCCGCCCATCAGACCGCGGGCCCGGCCCGCGAGCAGGTGCGGCTCGCCCAGTCGCTCGCCAAGCTCCTGCTCACCGACGTCGGCGAGATCGTGGGGACGCTCGGCCGCGACGAGGGGCTCGACCTGCGCCGGGCGCTCGCGACGCTGGCCGCCGAGATGCCGCGCCCGCGCGTCCACCTGGAGGTGCCCGAGGACTTCGCCGCCGGCGACGCCGAGCTGGCGCACCTGCTGCTGCGCTGCAGCCAGGAGATCGTCACCAACGCCGCCAAGCACGCCGGGGCCGAGAACCTCTGGCTGGCGCTGGTGCGGGACGGCGAGGCGATCGAGCTGCGCGGCCGCGACGACGGGCGCGGCGCGAACGGCTTTCAGCCGGGGCGCGGGCTCACCGGCATGCGCGAGCGGCTCGAGCAGGCCGGCGGGCGGCTCACCGTCGAGACCGGCCCGGGACGGGGATTCACGGTGACGGCACAGGTGCCCGAGCGGCGGGCGCCGTGAAGGTCCGCGTCTGCCTGGTCGAGGACGAGACCCTGGTGCGGCAGGGCATCCGCAAGCTCCTCGAGCTCGACGACCGCTTCGAGGTCGCCGCCGAGGCGCGCGACGGCGAGGAAGCCCTGGCGCGCATCGCCGAGACCGCGCCGGACGTCGTGCTGCTCGACGTCCGCATGCCGCGCCTCGACGGCCTCGGCGTGCTGCGCGCGTTGCGCGAGCGCCCCGCGGCCCCGCCATGCCTGGTCCTCACGACCTTCGACGACCGCGAGCTGGTCCTGGCCGCGATCCGCGAGGGGGCGCGCGGGTTCCTGCGCAAGGACGTCTCGCTGGCGCAGCTCGCCGAGGCGATCGGCGCGCTCGCGGCCGGCCGGAGCTACTTTCAGCCGGCCCTGACCGACTCGCTGCTGCGCGGTCTGGAAGCGGCCCGCGGCACCCTGCCGGCGCCGGCGGCCGCCGCCGTCGAGCCGCTGACCCGGCGCGAGACGGAGGTCCTGCGCCTCCTCGCCGCGGCCTACACCAACCGCGAGATCGCCGAGGCCCTGGGCACCGCCGAGGGCACCGTCAAGGTCCACATCTCGAGCATCCTCGGCAAGCTCGGCGCGCGCGACCGCACGCAGGCCGTCCTCCAGGCCCTGGAGCTCGGGCTGCTGCGGGCAGGCGACCGGCCCCTCCCCGCACACGGCGGCAGGGGTCCCGAGACCTAGCCATCCCCTGAATGCTGGTCCTCTTCTGCGGTTTTCCGTGCTGATGGAGTTTCCGGAGTTGTTCCTTCCCTATCTTGCGCCTCGCCCGATTCCGAAAAGGAAGGTTCTGCAGAGATCGAACCTTCGAGGCTCAGTGCTGCCGGGGCGAGTTCTGCCGGCCTACCGCTTACAGCCACTGCGACCCTGGGAGCCGGCTGCAAGCTCGCAGTCTGTGCAGCGGAGAGACCTTCTCGAATCCCGGCGCTGATGACCTCTTGCGCCTTTTCGAAGCGACCCTGATACGCCCAGACGGCTCCCCAGATCATGAGTGGAAGGCCGGCCACGGCCATCGGGACTCCCAGGCACGCCCCGATGAGCGTCATCGACAACAGGATCCCGCCGAAAAGCGCAACCGACCCTCCGACGCTCAGCACAACACCCCAAGTGAACTTCTCAGAGCCAGTCATCGAAACCTCCCTTTCTGTCGACACCCGCAGGACAGAGCTCGGTCGCCTGTGGCGACTCCGCTCCTAGAGACACTTTTCCGAAGCAGGTGTTGTCGGCGGCGCGGCAGCACCGTCCGCTATAGGAAGCGGTGCAACCGCGGGGAGGGCAAACGGTGCTGAAGTGGCGGGCCGGGCTGAACCGTCGGGTTCGTGTAAGCCTACGTCTCCACCCGCCGCCGCCACGCCCACCAGAGCCAGAACGCCGCGACCAGCAGGAGAGCGAAGGCGATCGGCCCGTGCGGGGCGGCGTGGCTGACCTGCAGCTCCCAGCCGAAGGCGACGAGCAGGACGAGCGGCGGCCAGGGCGCCTTCTTCGCCGCGAAGAGGGCCCCGGCGGCGGCCAGCGCGGCGATGAAGACCGCCCAGGAGCCGGTCTCGCTGATGAAGGAGCCCACGCCGCCAACCCAGGGGTCGGTCCAGGTGGCGTCGAGGACGGCCGCCACCGCCGCGAGCTGGTCGGGCGGCAGGTTCATGGCCAGCGTGTGCTCGATGGTGCGCCCGAGACCGCTGCCGCCGATCGAGTCGAGCGCCGTGTAGTAGATGAGGAAGACGAACGCCGCGACGCGGGAGAGCCAGGCGAGGATCCCGGCCGGCCGCCGGTCGCTCGGCCCGAAGCTGTCCACCAGCAGCCAGAGCCCGACCGCCACCAAGCCCATCAGCACCGTCTGGATCATGTGAAGCGTGAACCACCACCGCGGCCCGAAGTACGCCAACGCCCCGTGCTGCGGGCTGTGGGCCTCGGGCTGGGAGAGGTAGGCGAACATCCCGGGGTCCGTCGTGAACCCCGCGGGGTGGAACAGCTCGATGACCAGCAGGACCAGCGGCGAAAAGAAAAGGCACAGCCACCACAGGACCGACCTCCCGGTGCCTTCGGACATGGCGGATCTCCCTTGGATGCCTGAATCCTACCTTCCGGGTACGCCCCTTCCCACGCCCGCCGGCGGTCTCACGGCGGGCTCCTCCTCGAGCGAGAGCGCCGGCTTCTCTTGACCCCGATGGCAGGTCGTGCAGTTGACCCGCGGCTCCTTCCCGGCCAGCTCGGGGATCGCGGGCAGGAGCTTCTCGTTGAGCTCGCGCGTCATCAGCGACATCTGGCGCGCGATGCGCTTGTGCGCGTTGTCGTCCGCCGCCCAGTCGCCCGCGACATGACAGTGCGTGCACGTCACCCCCAGCGACCGCGCGTAGCCGATCTGCATGATCCCCAGGAGCCTGCCGGCCGGGACGGCGCCCAAGACCTGGACGTTCTTGAAGACGGTGCCGGCCGGCTCCTTCTCCTTGCCGGCGATCTGGAGCTTCAACCCCTCGATCGCCTTCGCTTCGTCGAACGGCGCCGCATCCTTCGGCTCTTCGGCCCCGGTTCGAGGAGCCAACGCGCCGAGGACCACGGCGGCTGCCAAGAGACCTGCTGCCTTGGAGCGCTTCATCGCTTCTGGACCCCCGCGAGAACGATCTTCTTGTTGCCGAAAGCCGCGACGAGCTCCAGCTGTCCACCGAGCGCGGCGACGTATCTCTGCAGCGTCGAGAGCTGGCAATCTTCGAAGCTCCCCCGGCTCTCGAGCCGGGAGATGTCCGCCTGATTGATCTGAGATGTTTCGGCGACTTCGACCTGCGTCTTGCCGGCCGCCTCGCGCAGGGTGCGCAACGTGAGGTGGACCCCTCGCTGCGCTCGCAGGCCGCGCCCGAGGACGCGCACCGGCCTTTCGGATTCAACTCGTTGCTTGGTTGCCTGACTCATAGCTGACCTCCAGTCTCATCGACTTCGCGCTCCCCGCGTTGCCCGCCGTGCGCTGATGATACGTCCCTGCTTACGTGCCGGCCGGTGTGGCGTCCTTGCGACCGGATTGGCTTGGCGCGGCCCGCGGCGGTTTCCGAGGCACGGTGACGGACGCCGGAGCCCAGCGACGGAGACGGAGCGCCCATCTCGGAGATGGACGGCCCGTTACGGTGACGGAGCGCCCGTTACGGTAACGGAGCGCCCGGTACGATAACGGAGCGCCCGGTACGATAACGGAGCGCCCGGCACGGTGACGGAGCGCCCGTTACGGTGACGAAGTGCCCGGCACGGTAACGGAGCGCCCGGCACCATAACGGAGCTTCCATCTCCGTACCGGAGCGATTTGCGCGCCGTTTTGGCGCCGCGCGGGCTCTTAGGCGGTCCCTTCCCGACTTCGGCCGCCCGCGAAGCGCGAAGATCGGCTACTCACAAACCGCAAGAGCGCTCGTATCAAGGCGTGGTTGGAACACGGTCTTCAGGGGACTTGAGTGGCGCCAGGTCTTTCCGGTCACGGTGTCCGTAACGGTGAGTTCTACGCCGACGTTCGTCAGTCCGGCGGTGAAGACCCAGAAGCGGCGATTGAGCGCGCAGCCGTCCAGAACCTTGACGATGGCCTCGACATTTGACGGACTGAAGAACCAGAAATAGCCAGTCTCGCTGGTCAGCGGGATGAAGGTACCTAGTCCCAACTTGCCATCCGAAGTGCGCCACTCCGCCGACAGCCTAAATCTCCCATCGTGTAGACAGCCGGGACAGGTAGACAGGTTGGTCGAAGGAGCTTTCGACCGGAGACTGAACCCGTCTTCTGTGGGGGCCGAGCACCCGGGCAGGGCCAAGGTATCCTGAATCGGTTGGAAGGGTTGTCCACCGCTGCTGCGATAGAGCTTCGACGCATTCGTCGTCCTATCGTGAACCACCAGTTCGACCTCGACATTCGTCAAGCCGGCAGAGAAAACCCAGAAGCGACGATTCAGCACACAGCCGTCGAGCACTTTGAAATGCGGCGTCGATCCGCGATACTCGAAGCTGAGTCCACCGTCGGAGCTGCCATAGACCCTCTCATCGATGCTGACGTATAGAAAACTGGAGTCTGAAGGTGCGAAGGCGGCAACGGCGTGACCGACCGGAAGGGGCGAGCTGGAGGCCTTCCAATTCAATCCCCCATCGAGCGAAGTATGCAGCGAATTCGAGGGCGGTTCGGCATCGTGGGCAAAAGTCAGGCGAAGAGCGACAACGCGGCCTGGGTCTGTGGGGTGAGCGGCCAGCGGGGTGGCCCACTCGGCCCTTGGGGTGAGTGTTCCCCCAAGGACGCGCGAGAAGTTTTTCCCGCCGTCGGTACTGCGGAGGAGCGCCGGAAAAGGGTCTTGGCGGCGAGCGCCGAACACAAGGAGCGCCTTGCCATCGCTCGTCACCACTGGGTCGGTCGCTAGATAGAGATCTGAGTCAGTCGTGTGAAGCGTGCGGAAGGTATGCCCGAGGTCGTCGGAGCGCAGCAGACTGGCCACTCCCGGACAACATCCTCCGGTGACGTACATCGGTAAGCCCGGTGCCGGCGGATAGGCGATGCCGATGACGAGGATGCCGGGCAGAGAGAGCCGCTGAGGTGATGTCCATCCCTGCCCCATGTCCTCGGTGCGGAAGAGGCCGGCGCCACCCAAGTAGGCCAGGAGCTTTTTGGGGTCGGCAGGATCGACGTAGAGATGGCGTGCGATGCCGGGGATCGACAACGGGCCTCGCGGCTGCCAGAACGCAGGATGGATCCCCGCGACTCCGCGACCGCTCGTAGCGAGTGTGGAACTCGCCCGGTTCCGGTTCATAAAGTCCTGGGCCTGGGCTTGCATCACCAGCGCAGGCTGGATTCGCCCGTTCTCATCAAGCCACCGAAGCTTGCGCCAAGTGTCGGCGGTCGTCGCCTGGACGCTGGGGCTCGTCGGAGTCAGGCGTAAACGTGAAGTTAGCTGAGGGAGCTGTGTCAGAGCTGCGAGCAAGGCGAGCGTACAAACTAGAAAGAGAGAGGCACGGTTTGGCAACATTGCGATCCCTTATCTACCTAGCGTCCAGCACCGACGATGCAGGCTTACCGGGAGCAAAAGGCAGTGCAGACAATGCATGCCCCCCGAGCAGCGGGTTTCTACGTCCTCGAGTCTCGACGCCAGGTTAAGGCCAGTATAGCAGGAGGCCGCCTTTTTAAGCGAATGGTGGAGGCGGTGCGCAAACTGTGCGGAAGGTGGCATCGCTCGGGCGCTAAGGGAGAGTTGGTGGCCTCCAGCTGCGCTGCGGAGCTCAGCAGCCCAGACCCTTGCCCCGCCCTCCGCGCCTCCCATACACTCCCGCGGGTTTCGAGGCTCCCCCAAGAGGAGAAGGCCGCATGAGTGCACTGGTCGAGGAACGGGGCGGGCACGCGCACGACGCCGCCCACCACGACGAGCCCAGCTTCTGGCGGAAGTACGTCTTCTCGCAGGACCACAAGGTGATCGGCATCCAGTACGGTTTCACCGCCCTCACCTTCCTGCTCTTCGGCTTCAGCCTGATGATGATGATGCGCTGGCAGCTCGCCTACCCAGGCAAGCCGCTGCCGCTGATCGGCGGGCTGCTCGGCGAGGGCCAGGCCACCGGCGGCATCATGCTCCCCGAGTTCTACAACCAGCTCGGGGCTATGCACGGCACGATCATGGTCTTCTTGGGCATCGTGCCGCTCGCCGTCGGCGCCTTCGGCAACTACGTCGTGCCGCTGCAGATCGGCGCCCCCGACATGGCCTTCCCCAAGCTCAACATGGCGAGCTACTGGTTCTACTTCGTGGGCGGGGTGGTCATGCTGGCGAGCTTCTTCGCGCCGGGCGGGGCCGCCAACTCGGGCTGGACCTCCTACCCGCCGCTCTCCAACATCGCCACCGCCGGCCAGACCTGGTGGCTGGTCGGCATGCTCTTCCTGATCTTCTCCTCGCTGCTCGGCGCCACCAACTTCCTGGTCACCATCATCCAGCTCCGCGCCCCGGGCCTCACCTGGTTCCGGCTGCCGTTCTTCGTCTGGGCGCAGTTCGTGACCTCGTTCCTGCTGCTCCTCGCCTTCCCGGCCCTGCAGGCCGCGGCGATCCTCCAGTTCATGGACCGCGTGGCCGGCACCAGCTTCTTCCTGCCGGAGGGGCTGGTCATCTCGGGCAAGGCCCTCGAGGTCGCCGGCGGCGGCAGCCCGCTGCTCTGGCAGCACCTCTTCTGGTTCCTCGCCCACCCCGAGGTCTACGTCCTCATCCTCCCCGCCTTCGGCATCGTCGCCGAGGTCATCACCAACAACACGCGGAAGCCGCTCTACGGCTACCGCTCGATGGTCTACTCGCTGATTTTCGTCGGCTTCATGTCGTTCATCGTCTGGTCCCACCACATGTTCCTGACCGGCATGGGAACGGCGATCTCGACCTTCTTCCAGACCACGACGATGATCATCTCGATCCCCTCGGTGATCATCCTCTCGGCCCTCTTCCTGTCGCTCTGGGGGGGCTCGATCCGCTTCAACACGCCGATGCTCTTCGCCCTCGCCTTCCTGCCGATGTTCGGCATCGGCGGCCTCACCGGGCTGCCGCTGGGGCTCGCCGCCGCCGACATCCACCTCCACGACACCTACTACGTCATCGGCCACTTCCACTACGTCGTGGCGCCGGGGACGATCTTCGCCATGTTCGCCGGCATCTACTACTGGTTCCCCAAGGTGACCGGCAAGAAGATGAACGAGCTGCTGGGGAAGATCCACTTCTGGCCCTCGTTCCTGTTCATCAACGGCGTCTTCATGCCGATGTTCTGGCAGGGGCTGGCCGGGGTCTCGCGCCGCCTCTACGACGGCGGCCAGCAGTACGCGCACGCCCAGGACGTGCTCTGGCTCAACGAGGTGATGTCGGTCTCGGCCTGGTGCCTGGGCCTGTCGCAGATCCCCTTCATCATCAACTTCTTCTGGAGCATGGCGAAGGGCAAGCGCGTGGCCGACAACCACTGGGAGGCGACGACCCTGGAGTGGGCCGCCGCCCCCTCGCCGCCGATCCCGCACGGCAACTTCGCGCACGTGCCGACGGTGGTGCGCGGCCCCTACGAGTACAGCGTCCCGGAGGCGCCCGCCGCCTATCTGACGCAGAACGGCGACGCCGACGAAGAGGCGGCCTGAGCCATGCAGATCCCCTATACCGTCGAGCCGCGGCCGGACACCGGCCTCTACAACGCCAAGCTCGGGATCTGGCTCTTCCTGGCCTCCGAGGTGATGCTCTTCGGCGCCCTCTTCTCCTCCTACGTGCTGCTGCGCACCGGCGCCGCGAGCTGGCCGCACGGCTCCGAGTACCTCAACGTCTGGCTCGCCACCCTCAACACGCTCATCCTCATCGGCTCGTCGGTGACGATGGTCATGTCGTGGGCCTCGCTCAAGCTCGGCGACTTCAAGAAGTACCGGCTCTACATGGGGCTGACGATCCTGGCCGGGTTCGGCTTCATGATCGTCAAGGCCGTCGAGTATGGCACCAAGTTCGAGCACCACCTCTACCCGTCGACCAACACCTTCCTCGCCATCTACTTCACGTTGACCGGCCTGCACGGCCTGCACGTGCTCGGCGGGATGATCGTCAACGGCTACTTCTGGGGTCCCGGCGCGAAGCTCTGGAAGCGCGATCCCGAGCGCTTCGCCAACCGCATCGAGGTGGCCGGCCTGTACTGGCACTTCGTGGACTTGGTGTGGATCTTTCTGTTCCCGACGTTGTATTTGCTCTGACGGAGGCGACGGAGGCGCGATGAGCGGACACGACGTGGAGGCGATCCGGCGGCAGACCCGCACCTACGTGCTGGTCTTCGCGGCGCTGGCGGTGCTGACGGTGGTGACGGTGGCGGCGAGCCGCCTGCAGCTCGGCCCGGGCATGACAGTTGCGGTGGCTTTGCTTATCGCGGTCGTCAAGGGGTCTCTGGTGGCCGGCTACTTCATGCACCTGCTCGACGAACGACGGGTCATCTACTGGCTGCTGGCGCTGACGGTGGTCTTCTTCATCGTCCTGATGATCGTCCCCCTGGGCACCGAAGGGGACACCATCGGCGTCCGGCCCGGAGGCGGCTAGCGCGCGATGCCGCTCTCACTGCGCACCTTCCACCTCTTCTTCATCGCCGCCTCGGTGCTGCTGTCGGCGTGGGTGGGGGTGTGGGGGATCGGCGCCTGGCGCGCCTCGGGCGCCGGCACGGAGCTGGGGATGGGGATCGTCTTCTTCGCCGTCGCCGCGGTGCTCGCCGTCTACGGCCTGCGGGTGCGCGACAAGCTCCGCCGCATCGCGCCGGAGGAGGAGTGAGGTGACCGGCTGGGCCGCCGCCTGCGCCACCTGCTTCGGCGCCGCCGACTCGCCGATCGTCGGCGGCATGAACAACGCCATCCTCTTCCTGCTCGGCATCGTGGCGGTGATGTGGGTCGGCTTCGGCAAGCTTTTCTGGGACTTCTGGCAGCGCTCGAAGCGGGTCTCCCGGCCGGCCACCCGGCTGCGCCTGCTCAAAGGGGGGAAAGCCTAGATGGAGAGATATCTCAACCTGCCGTTCAACGGCTCGGCGCACGGCGGGGAGCTCGACTTCCTGACCGGCCTCGTCCACTGGGTGATGGCCATCCTGTTCGTCGGCTGGTCCATCTACTTCCTGGTGGCGCTGGTCCGCTTCCGCGGCGGGCGGCAGCAGACGGCGCGCTACGCCGGCGCCAAGGGGCATTTCTCGACCTACGGCGAGGTCGGGGTGGCGATCGTCGAGATCGCTCTCCTCATCGGCTTCGCGGTGCCGATGTGGGCGCGGCGGGTGTCGGCGCTGAGCCCCGAGGAGCGGCAGCGGGCGATCGAGGTGCGGGTGGTGGGGGAGCAGTTCGCCTGGAACATTCACTACCCCGGGGCCGACGGCCGCTTCGGGCGCACCGACGTCAAGCTCATCTCGACCGGCACCAACCCGCTGGGGATCGACAGGAACGACCCGGCGGCGGCCGACGACGTCACGACGATCAACCAGCTCCACCTCGAGGTCGGCCGCCCGGCCTACATCCGCCTCTCCTCGAAGGACGTGATCCACAGCTTCTTCCTGCCCACCATGCGGGTCAAGCAGGACGCCGTCCCGGGGATCGAGATCCCCGTCCACTTCACCCCCACGACGGTGACCCCGCCCGAGGCGACCCTCGCCGGCGGCTGCGCCAAGACGATGGACTGCTGGGAGATCGCCTGCGCTCAGCTCTGCGGCCTCTCCCACTACCGGATGAAGGGCTTCTTCACCGTCCACGACGCCGCCGGCTACCAGGCCTGGCTCGCCGGCGCCGCCCCCAAGCCGCCGGCCCCGCCGGCGGCCCCGGCCGCCGCCCCTACGCCCGCTCCGTAGCGCCCGGCCTACGTGCCGGGCGTTTTCCGCCCCCGCGAAGGATTCCGCCGCTCCGCGCGTCCAACCGCGCAGAGAGGAGGAATCCACCCATGAGAACGAGCATCGGACTGGCTTTGACCCTGGCGGCCGCCCTCGCCCTGCCGCAGGCCGCCCTCGGCGCGGACGAGTTCACCACCGACTTCCGCATCGAGGACTGCACCTGGTCGGCCTGGGGGCGGGAGAACCCCTACATGAGCTTGCGTCCCGGCCGCCAGCAGGTGCTGGAGGGCGAGGAGGACGGCACGGAGATCCGGGCGGAGGTCACCATGCTGCACCAGCTGGAGACGATCCACTTCACCACCGCCAAGGGCAAGCCGCTGACGGTCGTCACCCGGGTGATGGAGGAGCGGGAGTTCGAGGACGGCGAGATCGTCGAGGTGTCGCGCAACTGGGTCGCCCGCTGCGTCCAGACGAGCAACATCTTCTACTTCGGCGAAGAGGTGGACAACTACGAGGACGGCGTGCTGGTCGACCACGAGGGCGCCTGGCGCGCCGGCGTGGACGGCGCCCAGCCCGGGCTCCTCATGCCCGGCAGCTTCCTGCTCGGCGCGCGCTACTTCCAGGAGCAGGCCCCGGACGACGCCGAGGACCGCGGCGAGAACGCGCGCATGGGGTTCGCGGTGTCGGTCCCGGCCGGCATCTTCACCGAGTGCGTGCAGATCGACGAGACCAACCCGCTCTCCAGCAACCCCAACGCGGTGGACGTCAAGGTCTTCTGCCCCGGCGTCGGGATCGTCAAGGACGAGAGCCTGGAGCTGGTCTCGTTCGGCGTCGTGCCCTAGGAGGTAGGCTGCGGACCCACGATGCGAACGGGTTGGCGGGAGCCGATGGGCGCGGGCGAAGCGGAGCGGTCGCTCGTCGAGAGGATGCTGGCCGGAGACCGGGCCGCCTTCGAGGTCTTCTCCGACGCCTACATCCCGGCGGTCTACCGCTTCGCCCAACGCCAGCTCCGCGACCGCGAGCTGACGCGGGAGATCGTGCAGACGACCGTGTGCAAGGCGATCGCGAAGCTGGCGTCCTTCCGCGGCGAGTCGGAGCTGATGACCTGGCTCTGCGCCTGCTGCCGCAACGAGATCGCCGCCCACTTCCGGCGCGAAGGCCGGAGGGACCAAGAGATGACCCTGACGGGCACTGACATCGCGGCCGACGCGGCCCTCGTCCCCGGACCCCCGGGGCCGGAGCAGGCGCTCCTCGCCAAGGAGCGCGCCGGGCTGGTGCACGCCGTCCTCGACGGCCTGCCGCCGCACTACAGCCTGGCGCTCGAGTGGAAGTACGTCGAGCGCCTGCCGGTCGAGAAGATCGCCGCGCGGCTGGGGGTGCGGACGAAGGCTGCGGAGTCGCTGCTGACCCGCGCCCGGCAGGCCTTCCGCGACGCCTTCCGGCGGGTCACCGGGCCGGAAGCGGCGGCCGCGGACGCCCCGTTCGAGCGCCGGCGGCGGGAGGTGACGGCGTCATGAGCGACCCCCGGCCCGACCCGCGCTGGACGGAGTCGCCGGCCGACGAGGCGGCGGTGCGCGAGCTCCTGGAGAGCGCCGGCCGCCGCCCGGCGGTGCCGGCCGAGGACCTGGCCGCCATCCGCGCGGCGGCGCGGCGCGAGTGGGAAGCGCTGGCCGCGGCCGAGCGCCGGCGGCGCGTCCGCCGCACCATGCCGCTGGCGCTCGCCGCGACCCTGCTCCTCGCCCTGGGGATCGGCTGGTGGTGGTCGGTGCGCGACGCGGCGCCGGCCGCGGCGGAGCGGGTGGCGACCGTGCAGCTCGTCAAGGGGGAGACCGCGGTGGCTCCCGGCGCCGTCCTCGCCGCCGGCACGACGGTCGAGACCGGCGGCGGCGGGCTCATCGCCCTCCGCCTGGCGGGCGGCGAGTCGGTCCGCCTCGACGCCGGCACCCGGGTCCGCCTCGCCTCCGCCACCCGGCTGGAGCTCGAGCGCGGCGCGGTCTATGTCGACTCGGCGGGCGCGGCCGGCGGCGGCGGGCTCGCGGTCGGCACCCCGTGGGGCAGCGTGCGCGAGGTCGGCACCCAGTTCGAGGTGCGCATGGACCCCGCGGGCGGCGTGGCGCTGCGGGTGCGGGTGCGCGAGGGGTCGGTCGCCCTCGTCCGCCGGGCCGGGCCGGAGGCGCCGGTCGCCGCCGGCGGCGAGCTGCGGCTGGGGCATGACGGCAGCCTCGGCCGGGGGCGCGTCGAGCCGCAGGGACCGGCCTGGGAGTGGGTGCTGGCGGCGGCGCCGAGCTTCGACATCGAGGGGGCGACGCTGCGCGACTACCTGCGCTGGGTATCGCGCGAGACCGCTTGGCGGCTGCAGTACGAGGACGAGTCGCTGGCCGAGCTGGCCTCGACCATCCGCCTCCACGGCTCGATCGAGGGAATGGCCCCCGACGCCTCGGTCGCCGTCGTCCTGCCGGGGAGCGGCCTCGACTACCGCCTCGAAGGCGGCGCGCTGCGCATCACCCGCGCCGGCGGCTGAGCGGCCGGCTCACAGCTCGAGGCTGATGCCGGCCGACGGGATGATCCCCGGCCAGCCCTCCTCGCGGATCACCAGCCTCCCCTCGTCCTCGTCGATCTCGATGTCGAAGCCGGCGACGTTCTTCCGGTTGTAAGCGTTCTGCACGTCGAAGAAGAGGTCGAGCGACGCCGCGCCGATCCGCCAGCGGCGGCTGGCGCGCACGTCCAGGCGGTGGTAGTCGGGCAGGCGCGCGCTGTTGAGCGGCCCCAGGACCGGCTGGAACTCGACCTCCCCTTCGTCGTCCACCGTCTCGACCAGCGACAGCGGCGTCGTCGGCCAGCCGGTGTGGAAGCGCCAGGCGAAGTTGAGCCGCCAGTGGGTGCCAGCGCGCAGGTCGAGGTCGAGGTTCAGGCTGTGCCTCTGGTCGAACTGCCGCGGCACGCGGCGGCCGGCGATCTCGTCCTCGGTCGTGGCGTAGGTGTAGTTGACCCACCAGGCGGCGCGCGGTCCGGCCTCGCCGCGCAGGAAGAGCTCGACTCCCTCGGCGACGCTCTCCTCCGGCGCGATGCGCACGCGGTCGGGCTCGACCTCGGGAAAGATGTTGATCGGCTCGAAGAGGTTCTCGAAGCGCTGCCGCGGGTTGGCGACGTCGCGGCGGTAGAGCTCGACGCGCAGCTCCCAGTCGCGGCCGCCGGGAGCGCCGAGCAGGGTCTCGAAGCCGAGGACGCGGTGCTCCGAGCGCTCGACGCGGTGGAACGCCGTCTCGCCGTCCTCGATCTCCAGCTCGTAGGGCCGCTGGCTCTGGTGGAAGCGCCCCCAGGCGGCGCGCACGACGCTGCGCTCGCCGAGCGCCCAGGCGAGGTTGAAGCGCGGGCTGGTGTGGCTCTCGCGGGTCTGCGAGTGGCGGTCGTGGCGCAGGCCGAGCTCCAGGGTCAGCGGCGCGCCGAGCCGCAAGCGGTCGCTGGCCCAGGCGCCCCAGTCGCGCTCGTCGAACTCGCCGGCGAAGACCGTGGTGTCCTGCCCGAAGTCGTGGCGGATGCGCGCCAGCGGCTCGTCGAGGTCGCGCTCGGCGGCGTAGTCGTACTCGGTCTCCAGCTCGCGCCGCTGCCAGCCGGCCTGCACGAGGTGCCGCGGCGTCTGCCACTGCCAGCCCTGGCGCAGCTCGAAAACCGCGGTGTCGCGGTGGTCGAAGACGCCGAAGCGCGCGTCCTCCTCGTCCTCGAGCCCCCGCCGCTCGCGCTCGACGCGGGCGCCGGCGACGGCGGACTCCAGCGACTGGCTGGTGCCGAGGAGCGCCTGGTGGGTCAGCCACTGGTAGGCGTTGTCGTACTCGGTCTCGAAGCGCTTGGTCTCCCTGCCCACGTCCTCGAAGTCCAGCTCGTCGAAGGAGCGCAGGAAGTTGGCGCGCAGGCCGTGGCGGGCGGTGAGGTAGTAATCGACCTTGCCGAAGCCGTCCCAGTAGCGCGGGTCCTCGTCCCCCAGGAGCCGGCCCAGCAGGTCGCTCGAGCCGCGCCGCGCCTCGACCAGCCAGGCGCCGCGCTCGCCGGTGAAGGTGCCGCCGCCGCCGAGGTGGAAGCCGAGGATGCCGGCGCCGACCCGCAGGCGCGCCTCGCCGCTCGGCCGCACCGTCGTCATGTCGAGGACACCCCCCATGCGGTCGCCGTAGCGGGCGGGGAAGCCGCCGGTCGAGAGGTCGGCGCCGCTGAGGGTGGAGGGGGCGATCAGGCTGAGCGGGCTCTCGAAGTCCTGGAGGTGGAAGGGCTCGAACAGCTCCTGGCCGTCGAGCACGATCTGGGTCTCGTCGTCGCGCGCGCCGCGGACGTGGAAGCGGGCGCTGACGTCGCTGGCCGAAGTGCCGGGGAGCAGCGAGAGAGCGCGGAAGAAGTCGTCGCCCAGGTGGGGGAGGGTGAGGATCTCGTCGCGGCTCAAGCCGAGGAGGCCGACCGGGTCCTCGCGTAGCAGCGAGATCTTGCTCGGGGTGACGACGATCTCCTCGTGGATCTCGAGCGGCGGCTCGGGGGCGGCGGGGGGCGGCGCGGGGGCGGCGGCGCCGGGCGCGCCGGGCGCGGGCGCCGCGGCGGCCGGTGGGGCGGGCCGCCGGACGACGACGACGATGCCGTTCGGGGCCTCGCGGGCGGCGAGGCCGTGCGGGGCGAGGATCTCGTCGAGGACGCGGCGCGGCTCGGCGGCGGCCGGCTCGGCCGCGACGCGCATCTCCGGGCGCACGACGTTGCTGGTGAAGACCAGGCGCAGGCCGCGGGCGCGGAGGTCGAGGAGGGCCTCTTCGAGGCTGTGGCCGGCGTAGCGTGCCTCGGCGGCGAGGAGGAGCGGCGCCTGCGTCAGGCTGACGAGGAGCAGGAGAGCCGCGAGGAACGGGGCGGAGCCGGGGGGGCCGTTACGCCGTGCTGCGGTCATTGCTGAGGTCGCTCAAACGCGGCGAGGATACCAGGCGGGGCCGGCTAGAATCCCCCGCCAAGTGCTCACCGTCCGCGACCTGCCGGCCGTCAACGCGGCGCTCAACCTGACCGCGGCGGTGCTGCTGGTCATCGCCTGGCTCCTCATCCGCCGCCGGCGGATCACCGCCCACCGCAACGTCATGCTGGCCGCCCTGGCCTGCTCGGTCCTTTTCCTGACCTCCTACCTCACCTACCACTACCAGGTGGGCTCGGTGCGCTTCCCCGGGAGCGGCGCCGCGCGCACCACGTACCTGGCGATCCTCCTGACCCACACCGTGCTCGCCGCGACGGTGCCGTTCCTCGCGATCATCACGGTGACCCACGCCTTCCGCCGCCGTTTCCCGCGCCATAAACGGATCGCCCGCTGGACGCTGCCGATCTGGCTCTACGTATCAGTCACTGGCGTGGTCGTCTACTGGATGCTCTACCGGATGCAATGGTGACGCGCTCCCCGAGCCTCCGCCCGCCGCTCCTCCTCGCCCTCTTCATCGTCGCCACCGCCCCGTTCATGGGGACGCTGCGCGACCTCCTCCTCGACCTCTTCGGCCGCCGCTTCGTCGTCGCGCTGGCGGCCGGCTTCGCGGTCGTGGTGGCGGGGCTGGTCGTGGCGGCGGCGCTGCGCGTTCGCGAGCCGCGCCGGTCGACCCGGCTGCTGCGGCTCGGCGGGCTGGCGCTGGCGCTGGTCCTGCTGGGCGTGCAAGTCGTCGGCTTCGGCACCGGCAACCTCCAGGTGGACGCGGTCGAGCGCATCCACTTCCTGGAGTACGGCGCCCTGGGGCTGCTCTTCTACCGCGCCTTCCGCCGCTACGGCGACGCCTCGGTCCTGCCGCTCACGGTGCTGGCGGTGGCGCTGGTCGGGATCGTCGACGAGGCGGTGCAGTGGTGGACGCCGGTGCGCACCGGCGACGTGCGCGACGTGGCGCTCAACGCCTACGCCGGGCTGTGCGGTCTGCTCTTCGGCGTCGCGCTGGAGCCGCCGCGCGGCTTCCGCTGGCGGCCCGACCTGCCGGCGGCGCGGCGCGTCGGCCGCACCGCCGCCGTCGCGCTCCTCGCCTTCGCCCTCTTCTTCGACCGCGCCCACCTGGGCTACGAGATCGCCGACCCGGAGATCGGCCGCTTCCGCTCGTTCCACCCGCGCGAGCGCCTGGCCGAGCTCAAGGCCGAGCGGGCGCGCGCCTGGGCCGCCGACCCGCCGTCGGGCCTGGCGCCGCTGGGGAAGGAGGACTTCTACCTCACCGCCGCCGGCTGGCACGTCGAGCACCGCAACACCAGCTACCACCGCGGCGACTGGTTCCACGCCTGGAAGGAGAACCGGATCCTGGAGCTTTACTACACGCCCTTCCTGACTCTCCGCTCCTTCCAACCCCCGCACGCGCAACACCGCCTCCCCGAAGCGCAGCGCAGCGAGATCAACGCCAAGCGCCCCCGCCCCGACCCCGAGCCCTACGAGAGCCCGGTGTTGCGGCAGCGGGTGGCGGTGGTGCCGCGGGTGGATTTCTGGGTAGGAATGGTGCTGCTGGCGGCGGCCGCGGCGCTGCTTCCCGAGCTAGCCCGCCGCCGGCGGTCCACGGGCCACTCCTGAACCTCGAGAATCGCCCGGGCGGCCTCTCTACTCGAACAGCGTCAGCGGCCGCGGCTCGGCGGCCGCTTCCTCGACGGCCTCTTCGACCTCCTCGACGGTCACGCTCTCGCGGACTTCGACTTCGACCGGGACCGCCTCGACTCTCTCGCCGGCCTCGCCCACCTCGCCGACGACCGGCAGGTACACGAAGCGCCCCAGCCCGCGGTGGTACTGCACGCCGGGCTGCGCTTCGCGCGAGGCACGGAGCTGGTTGAGCTTGGAATCCAGGTCGTCGAGGAAGTGGAGGGCGAGGGCCTCCGGGGTCATGGGCTCGACCGGGGAGCTGAACTCCTTCCGGCCCTGGTGGGCCAGGACCATGTGCTCGAGGAGGAGCTGGAGGTCTTCGGGGAAGTCTTCGATCGCCGCGCACCGCTCGCGCAGCAGGTCGCGGCCCAGGACGACGTGGCCGACGAGGCGGCCGACGAGGGTGTAGTCGTTGACCGGCATCGCGCCCAGCTCCTGGAGCTTCCCGAGGTCGTGGAAGAGGACGCCGAGGAGCAGCAGGTCGCGGTCGAGGTCGCGGTAGTGGCGGCAGACCGCCATCGCCAGCTCGGCCATCGAGACGACGTGCTCGAGCAGACCGCCGCGGTAGGCGTGGTGCATCGACTTGGCCGCCGGGTGCTGGCGCAGCGCCGCGCCGTGCGCCTCCAGCGTCTCGCGCGCCAGGCGGCGCAGGACCGGGCGCTCGACCTCCTCGCCGAGCAGCCGCTCCAGCCGGCGCCAGAGGTCGTCCACGTCCTCGCGGGTGGACGGCACGAGGAGGGTCTCGTCGAAGCCGAAGCGGCGGTCCTCCTCGGTCGCCTCGCGGCACTCGTCGATGCTGAGCTGGAGCTGGTCGCGGTAGAGCTTGACCGAGCCGCGGAAGGCGATGAAGCGGTGGGTCTCGAACTGCCCGTTGAGGGCCGGGCTGTCGTTCCACACCTTGGCCACCATCGAGCCGCTGGCGTCCACCACCTCGAGGTCCATGAAGCTCTTGCCGTTGCGGTCCTGGCGCAGCTCCTTCTTGGTCAGGAGCGCGTAGCCCTGGACGACGTCCCCGGCCTGCCAGGTCCGGATCGGCGCGTTGCGCAGCGGTTTGGCCATAGCGGTGGAGCAAGTGTAGTGTCTGGCACCTGCCGTGCAAAGCGGGCCTGCCGTGCATCCCAGATACGTCGTCCTTTCTCTCGCGCTCGCCGGCGCGCTCGCCCCCCTAGCCGCCGCGCCCGTTCGCGCCGCCGAGGACCCGGTCCTCTGGCCCGAGGAGCAGCGCGCCTTCCTGCAGGACGGCCCCGCCCTCCTCCTCCCCGAGTCCGAGCGCGCGTCCTTCGCCGCGCTCGACGCGGCCGCCCGCACCCGCTTCATCGCCGAGTTCCTCGCCCGCGACCCGCTGCCGGCGACGCCGGAGAACGAGCTGGCGCTGGGCATCGCGCGCCGCCAGCAGCTCGCCGCCGAGGAGTTCCTCTCGCCGCTCGACGTCCGCGCCCAGCTCCTGTTCTTGAACGGCAAGCCGGCGGAGCGCCTGGTCATCGACTGCGGCCAGGCGTTCAAGCCGCTCGAGATCTGGGGCTACGACGTCGGCAGCGACCCGAACCCGGAGAACCGCCGGCGCGAGCTGCTCGTCTACCGGCCGCTCCCCACCGCCCCGTACAAGCTCTGGCGGCCGGCCGAGGGCAAGCGCGCTCTCTACTCCCGCGACATGGAGAAGCTCCTCGACGACTTCGAGGCGCTGCGCGGGCAGATCCGCGCCGTGCGCTTCGACCTCCAGGTCTGCGAGGAGACGCCGCGCGTCGACAAGGCGAGCGGCGTCAACGGCCTCTTCGGTTTCCGCAAGGGGCGGCCGACCGGCGCGGACTTCGAGCGCTTCCTGGCGCCGCCCGAGGACCTCGGCGCCTGGGCGGCGGCGGCGGCGAAGACCGCGCTGCCCGCCAAGGCAACCGCCGACGCGCCGCGGCTGGCGCTCGGCGACCTGCAGATGCTCTACCCGGACCGGCGCGGCCAGCGGCTCCTCGCCCGCGCGCTGCTGACGCTGCCGCCGGGGAGCGTCCGCGCCTCCACGCCGGCGACCGAGAAGGAGAAGCCCGAGCTGCGGCTGACGCTCCAGGGGATGCTGGAGCAGGACGGGCGCCCCTTCGAGGAGTTCCGGCTCCGCTTCCGGCTGGAGCCCCCGGCCGCAGGGGTGCCGGTGGCGCTCGCCCTCGAGCGCGCGCTCCGCCCCGGCGCCTTCCTCCTCCGCTTCGACCTGAAGGACGACGTCAGCGGCGCCCGCGTCCGCCTGGCCCGCGGCTTCCAGGTGCCGCGCGAGCCGGAGGCGGTGGCCGAGCCAAAAGTGCCGGACGACGTCGTCGTGGCGCTCGGCGAGGACCTGGGGCTCGAGCGGCCGGCCGGGCGCGACAGCCTGATCCTGGTGCCGCCCGAGGAGGACGTGGTGCTCGGCCTCTGGCGGGCGGAGGCGCTGGTCTCCGGCGGGCGCATCGTCAAGGTGGTCTTCCTCGTCGACGGCGCGGTGCAGCTCACCCGCGCCAAGGCACCGTTCAGCGCCGAGGTGCGCCTCGCCGAGTACCCGGTCGAGCAGGTGGTGCGCGCCGAGGGCTACGACGAGCGGGGCGAGCTGGTCGCCGCCGACGAGGTGGTGGTCAACCAGCCGCGCGGGGCGCTGCAGGTGACGATCCTCGCCCCCGGCCGCGGCGTCAAGGTGGTCGGGCAGACGCTGGCGCGCGCCGAGGTCTCGGTGCCGGAGGGGAAGCGGATCGAGTCGGTCGACTTCCGGATCAACGACGCGACGGTGGCGACCCTCGTCAAGCCCCCCTGGCAGGCGCAGATCGAGGTGCCGGGCGGCGGCGACGTGACCTACTTGACGGTGGTGGCGACCCTCGACGACGGCGGCCGCGCCGAGGACACGCGCTTCCTCAACGCGCCGCCCAATCTCGCCAACGTCAACGTCACCCTGGTCGAGCTCTACACCACGGTCTTCGACCGCGGCGGCCAGCCGGCGCTGGGGCTCACGGCGGCGGACTTCGAGGTGCTCGACGGGGGCACGCCGCAGACGATCACCAAGTTCGAGCTGGTCGAGGACCTGCCGCTCTCCGTGGGGCTGGTGATCGACACCTCGGGCTCGATGTCGTCCTCGCTGGTCGAGGCGCAGCGCGCCGCCGCCGACTTCGTGCGCGACGTGGTGACGCCGCGCGACCGCTCGTTCGCGGTCTCCTTCTCCGACAAGCCCGTCGTCCTGATGCCGCCGACCGACGACGCCGACGGGGTCATCCAGGCGCTCAAGGGGCTGCAGGCGGTGGGCTACACGGCGCTCCACGACGCGCTGGTGACCAGCCTCTACTACTTCCGCGGCGTGCGCGGGCAGCGCGCCCTGGTGCTGCTCTCCGACGGCGACGACACCGCCAGCCACACCCCGTACCGCAACGCCCTGGAGTACGCGCGGCGCAGCGGCGTCGCCATCTACACCATCGGCCTCGCCGTCTCGCCGCTCTCGGCCGACATCCGCAGCAAGCTCTCGCGCCTCGCCAACGAGACCGGCGGCCGCGCCTTCTTCGTCGAGAAGGCGGGGCAGCTCGTCGGGGTCTACGAGGAGATCGAGAAGGAGCTGCGCAGCCGCTACTACCTCGCCTACGCCCCGACCGGCGGCGGCGAGGGGTTCCGCGAGGTCGAGGTGCGGGTGCGCGGCGGTTTGAAGGCGCGGACGATCCGCGGCTACTATCCGTAGCGTGAAGCGCGCGCTCCTGCCGCTCGCCGCCCTGCTGCTCCTCGGCGCGGCGCCGGCCCCGGTCCCCGAGCCGGGCCTGCGCCTCCGCCTGGAGCGCGCCAACCGCACCTACCGCGACCTGGCGCCCGAGATCGCCGTCCTGGAGGAGGGGGACATGACCCTCCGCCTGGCCTCGCCGCGCAACGCCGTCACCGTGCGCGACCACCTCCTCCGCCTCGAGCCGGGGGCCGGCGGCAGCCACGCCGCCGAGCTGACCCTGACCTTCGAGGGCACCGGCTGGCTGGTGGCGGACGTGACGATGGGCGGGGTGACGCGGCGGCTGGAGGACGAGGTGCGGATGCCGCGCCAGACCAAGACCCTGGAAGGGCGGGCGAAGGTGGCGCGCATCGAAGGCGGCTACCGGATCACCCCCGAGCAGCTGCCGAAGCGGGTCTCGGTGAGCGTGCGCAGCGGCGTCGGCGACGGCCTCGTCGACCTCTGCGCCTCGATGGCCCTGGTGCCGGGGCTGGCGGTGGACTGCGCGGGCGTCGAGCGGGCGGTCAACACCCTGGTCGTCGAGCTGCCGCGCGCCGGCGAGAGCCTGGTGCTGCCCGAGGCGACGCTGACCCGCGACGAGCGGCGCCTGCTCGACGAGTACCTCCGCAGGACCGCCGGCTAACCATTTGATATATTGACGTGTTCGCGGCGGCCGGGAAGGTCCCGGCCGGCCGCCCATCCCAACCCCAGGAGTCCCCCGCATGACCGCACGCCGCACCCGCAACCGCCTCTTCTACTTCACCATCGAAGACGAATCGATCCTCGCCGAGAGCTTCGCCCAGCTCGACAAGGACGTCTACGCCATCACCTACAAGGTCCACGGCACCGAGGACGTCTTCGTCACCACCGCCGAGACCAAGGACGCGATGGACCGCAACGACATCCCCTACACCCTGCTCGCCGAGGAGGACGGGACGCGGGTCTCGCTCTTCCACTCGCCGCTGTCGCGCGAGGAGCTGTCGGACTACGAGGACGAGATCAAGGCGCTGGCCCTGGCCTGCCGGGCGATCGCCCTGGCCTGCGTCGGCGTCAACGGCGAGGCCAACCTGGGCTTCGATCTCTCGAACGGCTCCAAGCACTACACCTACTTCACCGCCCCCGCCGGCCACACCTTCATCTGGCGCCTCTTCCGCGAGCGCGACGAGGCGGTGGACTTCCTTTCCAAGTTGACCGCCGGCGAGAAGAAGGCGATCGAGTGGGCGGAGTCGATCCCGCTGGCGACCTCGAAGGAGCTCAAGTCCCCGCATTGAGCACGCTCGCCCTCTTCGAGACCACCTACACCGTCTCCGAGCTGTGCGGGGAGGTCAAGGGGCTGCTGGCCTCGGCCTTCCCGAGCGTCTGGGTGGTGGGCGAGCTGCAGCGGGTGAAAGCGAGCCCGCGCGGCCACCTCTACTGCGAGCTGGTCGAGAAGGGGGCGGACGACGAGGTGGTGGGGAAGCTCGAGGCGGTGCTCTGGAAGACCGACCACCAGCGGGTGGCGCGCCTCCTCGCCCGCTCGGGCCAGCAGCTCGCCGACGGCCAGGAGGTGCGGCTGCGCGGCAACCTCGACTTCTTCGCCGCCGGCGGCAAGGTGCAGCTCTGCGTGCGCGAGGTGGACCCGGCGTTCACCCTCGGGCAGCTCGAGCGGCGCCGGCGCGAGACCCTCGCCGCCCTCGCCGCCGCCGGCCTCCTCGAGCGCAACCGCGCGCTGCCGCTGCCCGAGCTGCCGCTGCGGGTGGCCCTCGTCACTTCTAAAGGCAGCGCCGCCTACCACGACTTCCTCTCCGGCCTCGCCGAGAGCGGCTACGGCTTCCGCGTCGTCTTCGTCCACGTCTCGGTGCAGGGGCGGGAGGCCGAGCGCGAGGTGGTCTCGGCGCTCGGGGCGCTGGCCCGCGCGGCGGTCGACTGCGCCGTCCTGGTGCGCGGCGGCGGCTCCCGCGCCGACCTCGCCGCCTTTGACAGCCGCGCCGTCGCCGAGGCGGTGGCGCGGGCGCCCTTCCCGGTGCTGACCGGCCTCGGCCACGAGATCGACCACGCCATCGCGGACCTGGTCGCCCACACCGCGGTGAAGACCCCGACCAAGGCGGCGGAGCTGCTGGTCGAGCGGGTGGCGCGCGCCGAGCAGCGGCTGGTGGAGCTGCGCCAGGCGCTGCTGCGCCAGGGCACGGCCCCCTTGCGCGCCGGGCGCGAGGCGCTGGGGCGGGCGGAGCGCGGCGTGCGGCTGGCGCGGCTGCGGCTCGCCGGCCGCGGGACGCGGGTGGCGGAGCTCGGCCGCGCGCTCGGCCGCGCCGGGCAGGGCGTCCTACGCGCCGCCGCCCGGCGCACCGAGGGCCTCGAGCGCCTCTGCCGGCAGCTCGGCCCCGAGCGCACCCTGGCGCGCGGCTTCTCGATCACCCGCACGGCGGACGGAGTCCTCCTGCGCGACGCCGCGCGCGCCGCCGCCGGCGAGCTGCTGGTCACCCGCCTGGCCGCCGGCGCGCTGCGCAGCCGCGTCGTAGGGGGGGAGCAGGGATGAGCGAGCCGCAAGAACAGGCCGCGCCGAGCTTCCGCGAGGCGATCGACGAGCTGGAGCGCATCCTCGCCCGCATCGAGGGGGAGGAGGTGGACGTCGACCGCCTGGCCGAGGAGCTGCGCCGGGCGGCCGAGCTGCTCGAGGTCTGCCGCGCCAAGATCCGGCGCGCCGAGGTCGAGGTGACGCAGATCGTGCAGGGGATCGAGGGGCGTGAGGGTGAGGGGGCGGGCTAGGTGCTGGCGACGCTGGTCTTCGGCGTCTTCGCGCTGCTCGCCGCGGTCCTCGCCTACCTCGCGCTGCGCGGGCCGCTCGGCCGGGTGGTGGCCGCCGGCGCCGCCCTCTCCGTGCTCCTCCTCTTCGCCGCCCTCCTTTGGTGGATCGGGAACCTCCTGAGCGAAGGGGGGGTGGCGCCGTGAACGCCGAGCCCGAGCCCCAGCCCGCCTACGGCCTCGAGCCGCGGGTGACGGTTGCGGCCTTCACCACGCCCTGGGAGGCGCTCCTCGGCAAGGCGCGGCTGGAGTCGGCGGGGATCGAGGCCAGCGTCGCCGACGAGCACACGGTGCGCATCGTCTGGGCGGTCTCCCAGGCGGTCGGCGGCGTCAAGCTCCAGGTCCGCCGCCAGGACCTGGAGGCCGCGGCGGCGGAGCTGGCGCGCGAGGAGTCGTTGCCGGAGATCTACCTCGTCGAGGAGGGGGAAGAGGTGACGGTGCGGCGCTGCCCCGGCTGCCGTTCGGCCGAGCTGCGCTACCGCCGCTGGTCGCTCAAGGCCTTCGTCGCCGCCTGGCTGCTGCTGGGGTTCCCGGTGCCGGTCCTGCACCGGCGCTGGAGCTGCCGCGGCTGCGGCCAGGAGTGGCGGGAGGACGAGGTCGCCGTGCCCGCCGGCACGGACCCCTAGCGCGCGCGCGCCGGCCGCCGCTTCTCCTCCGCCCGCTCCACCTCCAGCTCCACCTTCTCGAGCACCTTCTCCCTCGTCTCGGCTTCCAGCTTCTCGGACTTGACCTCCTGGCGCAGGCGGCCGAAGGCGCTCATGTAGCTGTTGGCCACGGCGACCAGGGCGAAGAAGGCGATCAGGTAGCCGCGCCAGTCGTCGAGGAGCAGCCGGTAGCGCGTCACGACGAGGAAGAAGATCGTCACGTAGTGGCTGAAGCAGTACTCGCAGGTGAAGAGGTAGAAGAACTTGCGGGCGAGGAGCGAGCGCGCCGTCTTGGATCTCCGCTCGCTCCACTCGCGCGGCTCTTTGAAGACCTCCTCGTGGGTGACCGTCCAGGCCACGCAGGCGATCGGCAGCGCCAGGGCGAAGAGCCAGACGAGCTGGAGGACCCACTGCGAGCTGGGGGGCGGGTTCATGAAGCAAGAAGACTGCCCGGGGATACACTGCCGACGGCTCAAACCCCACGATGAAGCGCCGCGCCGCCGTCGCCGTCCTCCTCCTCGCCGTCGCCGCCGCCGGCGTCTGGCTCTGGCTCGCCGCCCGGCGCGACCGCGAGGGGCTGGTCCTCTCGGGGTCGCTGGAGGCGCGGACCGTGGAGGTGGGATCGCTGGTCGGCGGGCGGGTGCTGGAGGTCTACGTCGAGGAGGGGGACCGAGTGGCGGCCGGCCAGCCCATCGTCCGCTTCGACTCCGACCTGCGCGACCTGGAGGTCGCCGAGCAGCGGGCGCGGATCGAGGAGGCGCGGGCGGCCCTCGCCCGCACCGAGCGCGGGCCGAGGAGCGAGGCGGTGCGCCGCGCCGAGATCGAGTACCGCGCCGCCGAGACCGATCGCCGCCGCTTCGAGGCGCTCTGGCGGCAAGGGGTGATCCCGCGCCGCGACTACGACGCCGCGACGGTGCGTGCCGCGACCGCCCGCGAGACCCTGCGCGAGGCCGAGAGCGGCGGCCGCGAGGAGGACGTGGCGGGGGCGCGGGCGGCGCTGGCGCGCGAGGAGACGCGGCTAGCGCTGCTCGAGCGGCAGCGGCAGGAGACGCTGGTCGCGGCGCCGGCGGCCGGGGTGGTCGAGAGCCTCGACCTGCGCCCCGGCGACCTGGTGCCGGCCAACCGCCCGGTGGCCGCGCTGCTCGAGGCCGGGCAGCTCTGGGTGCGCGTCTACGTCCCGGAGCCGGAGCTCGGCCGCGTCCGCGTCGGCCAGCCGGCGGCGGTGACGGTGGACAGCTTCCCCGAGCGCCGCTTCCGCGGCCGCATCGTCGAGATCCGCGACCAGGCCGAGTACACGCCGCGCAACGTCCAGACCCTGGAGCAGCGGGCCGAGCAGGTCTTCGGCGTCAAGGTGGAGGTGGAGGCGGCGCCGGAGCTCAAGGCGGGGATGGCGGCGCTGGTGCACCTGGAGGAGCGGTGAGCGAGCCCGGTGAACCCGGTGTGGCGGCCTCGGCGGCCGCCGGGGGCTGGGGGATCGAGGCCGAGAAGATCGTCAAGGACTTCGGCCGCGTGCGCGCCCTCGACGGCGTCTCGCTGCGCGTCCACCGCGGCGAGATCTACGGCCTCCTGGGGCCCAACGGCTCGGGCAAGTCGACCCTCATCCGCATCCTCTGCGGCCTCCTCGCCCCGACCGCCGGCCGCGCCGCGGTGGACGGCCTCGACGTCGCGACGCAGGGCGAGGAAGTGCGGGCGCGCATCGGCTACGTGCCGCAGCGCTTCTCGCTCTACGAGGACCTGTCGGTGGCCGAGAACCTGGACTTTTTCGCCTCGGTCTACGGTCTCGTCGGCGAGACGGCGCGCGAGCGGCGGCGCTGGGCGATCGAGCTGACCGGCATCGGGCCCTACCTCGACCGGCTGGCTGGCCAGCTCTCCGGCGGCTGGAAGCAGCGCCTGTCGCTCGCCGCCGCGGTCATGCACCGGCCGCGCGTCCTGTTCCTCGACGAGCCGACCGCCGGCATCGACCCGGTCGCCCGGCGCGAGCTCTGGAACCTCCTCTTCGAGCTCGCCGCCGAGGGCGTGACCCTCCTCGTCACCACCCACTACATGGACGAGGCCGAGCGCTGCGGCACGGTCGGCTATCTCTACATGGCTCGCCTGCTCGTCGAGGGGCGCCCGGACGAGCTGACGCGCCGGCCGGAGGTGACGCCGGCGGGGAAGCGCCGGGTCGAGGCGGAGTGCGACCGCGGCGCCGCGGCGGTCATGGGGCGGGCGCGGTCGCTCCCCTACGTCCAGGAGGTGACGATCTTCGGCAACGCTCTCCACCTGCTGGTGGACGCCGGCGTGCCGGACGACACGATCGAGCGCGACCTCGAGGCCGCCGGGCGCTCCGACGTGCGCATCCGCCCGATCGACCCCAGCCTGGAAGACGTCTTCGTGCGGCTGACGGCGCTGCAGGGGGACGGCAAGGCCGCGGGCGTGGCGCCGGCGGCGGCGGGAGCGGCCCGGTGAGGGGCTTCGGCGCGGTCCTGCGCAAGGAGGGCCTGCAGATGGTGCGCGACCGCGGCACCCTGCGCTTCGCCCTGGCCCTGCCGGTCTTCCAGCTCGTCCTCTTCGGTCTGATCGACACCAACGTCACCGACGTGCCGACCGCGGTCTTCGACCAGAGCCGCAGTGCCGAGAGCCGCGAGCTCCTCGCCGCCTTCCAGAGCACGGGGCTCTTCGCCGTTGAGCGTTACGTGCCGTCGCGGGCGGCGCTGCGCGAGGCGATCGTGGCCGGGGAGGCGTCGGTGGGGATCGAGGTGCCGCCCGATTTCGCGCGCCGGCGGCTCTACGGCGAGGCGGCGCGCGTCCTGGTGCTGATCGACGGCTCGGACTCGAGCCTCTCGTCACAAGCCCTCGCGGCGACCAACGGGCTGACGCTGTCGCGGTCGCTGCAGCAGCTGGCGCGCGAGCAGGGAATCGACGAGCTGCCGCTGGAGGCGCGGCCGCAGCTCCTCTTCAACCCCGACTCACGCAGCGCCAACCTCCTGATCCCAGGGCTGATCGCTATCCTCCTGACCTTCTCGGCGACGCTCCTCTCGGCCTACGCCATCGTCCGCGAGCGCGAGCGCGGCACCCTGGAACAGCTCATGGTGACGCCGGCCTCGCCGATCGCCGTGGTCTTCGGCAAGCTCCTGCCGTACCTCGCCCTCTCCTTCCTCCAGCTCCTGGTGGTGCTGGCGCTCATGTCCACCGTCTTCCGCGTGCCGATCCACGGCAGCGTGCCGCTCCTCCTCGGGCTCGCCACGGTCTACCTCTTCGCTCTCTTGTCGCTGGGCCTGCTGATCTCGGCCCGCGCCAAGACCCAGATGGAGGCGACGCAGATCGCGCAGATGGTGCTGCTCCCCTCGATCATGCTCTCGGGCTACATCTTCCCGCTCTCGTCGCTGCCTGGGCCGCTGCAGTGGGTGGCGCAGGTCCTGCCCGCCACCCACTTCATCGCCATCTCCCGCGGCATCGTCATCCGCGGCGCCGGCTTCCTCGACCTCTGGCAGCACGTCGCCGCCCTCCTCGCCATCGCCACCGTCTTGGTGCTTGGCAGCGCGCGGGCGTTCCGGAAGACGGCCAGCTAGTCAGTCGGTGGCGAGCCCCAGCCGGCCCAAGAGGGCCGCGCGCTGGAGGAGCTCGATCGCCTGTTGCGGGGCCGGCGCCGCCAGGAGGTCGAACCGCGCGGCCGCCCTGAGCAGCTCCTGGATGCCCGCCAAGTCCCGGCGCGCCGCCGCGCGGCGCAGGCGGATGGCGAGAAGCAGGGGCGCCAGCGCGTCGCGCTGCGCCCCGTCGAGGGCCGCGAAGACACCCTGCCAGTGCCGCGGCTCGGCGTCCATGTCGGGGACCTCGAGGAGGGCCGCCGCCGCTCCTCGCGGGCGTCGCGAGGGCGGAACGGAGCGCGGCGGCGCGCCGCCCGGACTGAGCGCGAGCGAGCACAAGAGCCCCATCACGTAGACCGTGTGGTAGCTCAGCGCGAGGGCGTAGCGCGCCCGCGCCTCGCCCTCAAGAGTGGCGAGACGCTCGAGCGAGATCACGGGCGCCGGCAGGAAGCCGGCCTCGTCCTCGACGCGAGCGAGGCAGTGGAAACCGAAGGTCGCGGCGGCGCTCCAGCGCCGCCGCAGCAGCGGCCAGGTCAGCAGCACCTCGCCGCCGAGGTCGTAGTCTTGGTCGTCCAGGCACCAGGCGAGCGCCGCTTCGGCGTCGGCGGCGATCGCGGCGCCCGAGCGCGGCAGCCGCGGGGTCCGCGCGCCCAGGTCGGTGGCGAACATCACGGCGTGGGTGAAGGCATAGACGTCGTCGGTCGTCGCCGACAGGGCGTCCAGCGGGCGCCCGAGGATGGACCGCGCGGGCAGGCCGCGCCCCCGGCCGGACTCCTCGCCGGCGGCGCCGGTCAGGCGTCCGAGCCACGCCTGCTCCATGTCGCGGTGGGGGAGGCGCTCGCGCGCGGCCGCGGCGCGGCTCGTCCGGGCCGCGGCGAGGAGGCGGTCGAACCGCTCGTCGCCGAGCCCGAGGCGCGAAAGACAGAGGTGGATCAGGGCGTGGTCCAGGGCGACGACCGGCTCGAGCGCGATCATCGCGGCGACGCGCTCGCTGCGGGCGTACGGGACCAGCGCCTCGGCGACCTGCCGGTGGCGCGCGGCGAGGTCCGGGTCGGCGGCGCAGACGGCGTGGCTCGCCAGCAGGAAGAGCGCCGTTTCGGCCCGCACCTTCTCGGGCCGGAGGCCCTCCTGCGTCTCGGCTTCATAACCGGCCGGAGCGAGGAGGGTGACGGCGCGTGCCGCCACCTGCAGGGAGGCGGCGAGCCGCTCCCGCAGGTTCTCCTCGTCCCAGCCGTGGTGCATGTCGTCCTCGCCGAGCGGGAAGGGCTAGCCCTTGACGTCGGGCGCCACTTCCCCGCGCAGCGCGCCGAGGTCCTCCAACCCCCTCTGGCGCTCGCCGAACGGGAAGGGGAACCGGTAGAGCCGGACGAAGATCTTCATCGTCAGGCAGAAGTTCTCCCACTCGTCGTTGGGGTTGAGCGCGAGGCTGGGGCCGAACTTGGCGACGGCCGCCCCGATCGCTTCGAAGTTGACGGCGCCGCTGTCGAGCAGCGCCTTGACGACCTCCCGGTCGACCTGACCCGGTTTCGGTTGCTCCTTGGCCATGGTGTCTCTCCTTGGGTCAGTCGAACTTGCCGATGATGCCGCCGATGATGCCGCCGATGATGCCGCCGATGACGCCGCCGACGACCCCGCCGAAGCCGAAGCCGATGCCGAAGCCGACGAGCGCGCCGAAGCCCACGAAGATCCCCAGTCTCACGTTCCTCGCCCGTGCCGCCGGTGCCGGTGGTGCCGCTGGTGCTGGTTGTGTCGCCATCGTCCTTCCTCCTTTTGTGGTTGGTTTGAGAGACCTTGCGCCGCCGCACTTGCGGCCTCGCTTCCTCCAGTAGGCGCAAAAAGGGGGCGAGTGTTACGGTCGCCCTGAAACAACCCCGTTCCGCCGGACGTAGCAGGCTCTGGAGCCCCAGCTCGGTTTCGCGCGCACCGGGGCGGTCCCTTTTTCGGCCGAGGAGGAACGTCGTGAGAAGCGCATGCTGGCTGTTGGTGCTGCTGGCGGCCGTCGGGCTGGCCGGGGCGGGGTGCTCGGAGAGGGACGCCGAGGCCCGCGACACGGACGACAAGGCCGCCCGCGAGGCGGAGAAGGGCGAGGACGGCAAGGACGCCAAGCCCAAGGACGAGGCGGTGCCGGTCGAGGTGGCGCCGCTGGCCCGCGGGCCGATCGAGGCGGTCCTCCGCTACTCGACCCACCTGGAGGCCGAGGAGCAGGTGGAGGTCCTCGCCCAGGCCTCCCGCCAGGTGCGGCAGCTCTTCGTCGAGGAGGGGAGGCGCGTCGGGCGCGGGCAGCCGCTCCTACGCCTCCAGGACGAGGAGCAGCGCACCGCCCTCGCCAAGGTGCAGAGCCAGCTCGCCAAGGCCGAGCGCGAGCACGAGCGGCAGAAGAAGCTCTTCGCCCTCCAGCTCATCCCCGAGCAGGCCTTCAACGAGACCGCCTACGAGCTCGAGCAGCTCCAGCTGGCGCGCGAGGAGGCGCGGCGGCAGCTCGGCTACACCGAGGTGCGCGCGCCGATCTCCGGCACCGTCACCCGCCGCCTGGTCGGCGTCGGCGACTTCGTCAACCTGAACCAGCCCCTCTTCGAGCTGGTGGACTTCGACTCGATCGTCGCCCGCGTCCACGTGCCGGAGAAGGAGCTGGGGCGGCTGGCCCCGAACCAGACGGTGCGGATCGTGGCGCCGGCCCTGGGCGGGCGCGAGTTCGCCGGCCGCGTCGAGCGCCTCTCGCCGGTCGTCGACCCGCAGAGCGGCACCGTGAAGGTGACCGTGGACGTGCCGCCGCAGGAGGGGCTCCGCCCCGGCATGTACGTGGACGTGGCGCTGGTCACCGCCGTCCACCCCGACGCCCTCCTGGTCCCCAAGCGGGCGCTGGTCTACGACCACGACCAGCTCTTCGTCTACCGCCTGGGGCCGGACGGCAAGCACGTCGAGCGCGTGCGCCTGGTGGCCAGGCTCGAGGATCGCGCCAACGTCGAGCCGGCCGGCGGCTTGGCCGCCGGCGACCGCTTGGTCGTGGCCGGCCAGGCCGGGCTCAAGCAGGGCGCCAAGGTGCGGCTGGCGGGGAAGGGCGCGTGAGCCGCGAGTGCGGGCCGGACGCTCCGGCGGAAGACCCGCCGGCGGAGACGCCCGATCCCGGCCGTCAGGAGCCGCCCGACGAGCCCCCGCTGCTCCCCGACGAGCCGATCGAAGAGCCCGCGGACAGCCCCATCGCAGATCTGCCGCCCCGGCGCGACCCGGAGACGGGCGAGCCGCCGCAGGGCGACCCGCCGGCCGGCCCGCCGCAGCAGGTGCGCGCCGGCTTCGCGCGCTTCGTCACCGGCCGCCCGGTGGCGGTGCTGATGCTCTTCCTCGCCGCCGTCGTCTTCGGCTGGTTCTCCTACCGCCGGCTCCCGGTGACGCTCATGCCGGAGCTCAGCTACCCGACGCTGACGGTGCGCACCGAGTACCCCGGCGCCGCCCCCGAGGAGGTCGAGAACGACATCAGCCGGCCGCTGGAGGAGGCGCTCGGCATCGTCAGCGGCCTGCGGCGGATCAGCAGCGTCTCCCGCGCCGGCCTCTCCGACGTGGTGCTGGAGTTCGCCTGGGACACCGACCTCTCGGCGGCGACCCAGGACACCCTGGAGAAGCTCGACCTGGTCTTCCTCCCCGAGGACGCCGAGCGGCCGCTCATCCTCCACTACGACCCCTCGCTCGACCCGGTGCTGGAGCTGTCGCTCTCCGGGCAGGGCGACCGCTTCCGCGGCGAAGAGGGCCTGCGCCGCCTGCGGCGGCTGGCCGAGCTGCAGGTCAAGCGCGCCCTCGAGCCGATCAAGGGGGTGGCGGCGGTGCGGGTGCGCGGCGGCCTCGAGGAGGAGATCCACGTCCTCCTCGACGACGACGCGCTGCGCCGCACCGGGCTCTCGATCCAGGCGGTGATCGACCGCCTGCGGCAGGAGAACATCAACGTCGCCGGCGGCACCATCCAGGAGGGGCGCACCGAGTACATGGTGCGGACCCTCAACGAGTACCGCGACCTGCGCGAGATCGGCGAGACCGTGGTGGCGAGCCGCGAGGGGCGCGACGTGCGGGTGCAGGACCTCGGGCGGGTGGTGCGCGCGCACAAGGAGCGGGAGATGCTCACCCGCACCGACGGCGGCGAGAGCGTGCAGGTGGACGTCTTCAAAGAGGCCGACGCCAACATCGTGGCGGTGGCCGACCGGGTGCGTGCGGCGCTCGGCGACGCCGAGAAGGAAGGGAAGGCGGAGACGCGGGCGCCGCCGGCGGGGGAGCGCGGCGGGCGCGCCGAGCCGGTCGGGCTCGGGACGCGCCTCCTGCGCGAGGAAGGGGCGCGCCTCCAGATCGTCGCCGACCGCTCGGTCTTCATCCGCGCCTCGATCGCCGAGCTGCGCGACAACTGCATCTTGGGCGGTCTCCTCGCCGTCTTCGTCCTGCTCGTCTTCCTGCGCGAGTTCCGCGCCACGGCGATCGTCGCGGTCAACATCCCGATCGCTCTCCTCCTCTGCTTCGCGCCGCTCCACCTCTCGGGCGTTTCCCTGAACATCATGTCGCTCGGCGGCCTGGCGCTCGGCATCGGCATGCTCGTCGACTGCTCGATCGTCGTGCTGGAGTCGATCTCGCGCTGCCGCGAGGAGGGGGACGACCTCCTCGCCGCCGCCATCCGCGGCACCAACGAGGTGGGGGCGGCGGTCATCTCCTCGACCCTGACCTCGGTTGCGGTCTTCTTCCCGATGGTCTTCGTCGAGGGGATCGCCGGGCAGGCCTTCTCCGACCTCGGGCTCGCGGTCGTGGTGTCGCAGTTCGCGGCGCTCGCCGTCGCTCTCTTCCTGGTGCCGATGCTGGCCAGCCGCCGCGGTGCCGCCCTCGGCGACCCCGAGGCCCGCGCCGCCGCCGGCCGCGCCCTGCTGCGCCGGCCGCTGGCGGCCTGGCAGTCCTTCCGCGCCGACGGGCGGCGTTTACGGAACTGGGTGGGTGCCCAGGCGGGCAGGTGGCCGCTGCTCGTCCGCGCGCTGCGCCTCCTCGTCGCTCCCGTGGTCGTCCTCTACCTGCTCGTCCGCCTCCTCCTCGGCGCCCTCTTCGAGCTCCTCGGCCGCCTCGTGCTCCTGCTGATCGTCGCCGCCACCCGCCTCTGGGGCTGGACCGTGGCGCCGGCGGCGCGCGGCCTGATGCGGTTGCTGTCGCGCGGCAGCCGGCGCGCCGCCTCCGGCCGCGCCGGGCGCCTCCGCACCGCCTACCCGGCGGCGGTGCGCTGGGGGGTCGAGCACCCGCTGCCGGTCGTCGCCGCGACGGCCCTCCTCATGGCCGGCACCTGGCTCCTCGCCAGCCGGCTCGGCAGCGAGCTCCTGCCCGAGGTGCACCAGGGGGAGTTCACCTTCGAGGTGGCGCTGCCGGTGGGGACGCCGCTGGAGGAGACCGAGGCGGTGCTGGCGCCGGTCGAGCGCGCCATCCTCGCCGAGCGCGAGCACCTGCGCTCGATGATCCTCGCCGTCGGCTTCGACGCCGCGAACGCGCAACGCGCCGACGAAGGCGAGCACAGCGCCCGCTTCAAGCTGCTCCTGACCAGCTCCGACCCGGAGGTCGAGGAGGCAGTCATCGCCCGCCTGCGCGCGCGGCTGGCCGAGATCCCCGACCTCTCGGCGCGCGTCGTGCGCCCGGTCCTCTTCTCGACCCGCACGCCCATCGAGGTTGAGGTGCACGGCGACGACCTGCGGCGCCTGCGCGCCTACTCGGAAAGGGCGCGCGCGGTGATGGCGGCCCTCCCCGAGCTGGCCGACGTCGAGGCGACGCTGCGCAGCGGCGCGCCGGAGGTGCAGATCGTCTACGACCGCGACCGCCTCGCCCGCTTCGGCCTCGACCTGCGGCGGGTGGCGGAGCTGGTGCGCGACCAGGTCAAGGGGCGGGAGGCGACCCGCTTCAACCAGCGCGACCGGCGGGTGCCGATCGTGGTGCGCCTGGAGGAGCGCGACCGCGAGGCGGTCGAGGACGTGCGCGGCCTGGTGGCGAACCCCGAGGGGACGACGCCGATCCCGCTCGCGGCGGTGGCGCAGGTGGCGCTCGGCGAGGGGCCGAGCGAGGTGCGGCGGGTGGACAGCCGCCGCGTGGGCCTGATCCGCGCCAACCTCTCGGGCACCGGTGCGGGGGGCGCCGGCGCCTCGCTCGGCGACGCCGCGGCGGCGATCGAGCGCGCGCTGACCAACCGCATCGACTGGCCGGCGGACATGACCTTCGTCCTCGCCGGCCAGACCCAGGAGTGGGAGCGCAGCCGCGGCAGCCTCTGGCTGGCGCTCGGGCTCTCGGTCTTCCTGGTCTACGTCATCATGGCGGCGCAGTTCGAGTCGTTGCTCCACCCGCTGGTCATCCTCCTCACCATCCCGCTCGCCTTCTTCGGCACGGTGGCGACCCTCTGGGCGCTCGGCATCAGCCTCTCGGTCGTCGTCTTCCTCGGCATGATCATGCTGGCCGGCATCGTGGTGAACAACGCCATCGTGCTCATCGACTACATCAACGTCCTGCGCCGCCGCGGCCTGCCGCGCGACGAGGCGATCGTCACCGCCGGCGTGGTGCGCCTGCGCCCGATTCTGATGACCACGGCGACGACGGTCCTGGGCCTCCTGCCGATGGTCTTCGGCGTCGGCGACGGCGCCGAGATCCGCACGCCGATGGCGATCGCGGTGGTGAGCGGCCTCGTCACCTCGACGGTGCTGACGCTCTTCATCATCCCGTCGATCTACGCTCTGGTGGACCGCCTGCAAGGGCGCCTCCTCGGGCGCGAGGAAGCCACCACGTCCGCCACCGCCGGCGCGGCCGGCGGCGGCGCTCCCGGCCGCCTGCCGGAGATCGCCCCCTCGTGAAGACCCCCTCGCGCTGGGAGAGCGCGCTGCCGCGCCTCTCCCTCGACCGCCGCATCACCGTCCTGGTCTTCGTCGCCAGCACGGTGGTGGTGGGGCTGGTGGCCACCCTCGCCATCCCGCTGGAGCTGCTGCCGCGCGGCTTCAACGCCCCCCACCTCGGCGTCTCCGTCCCCTGGCGCGACGCGCCACCGGAGGAGGTGCTGGAGAAGATCGTCCTGCCGCTCGAGGAGGAGCTGGCGACGGTGCGCGGCCTCGACCGCCTCGACTCGACCGCGGTCCCCGGCTGGGGCCGCGTCGGCCTGGCCTTCAAGCCCGGCAGCGACATGGACGTCGCCTACCGCGAGGTGCGCGACCGCGTGCAGCGGGTGCGCGCCCGCCTGCCGCGCGACGCCGACCGCATCTTCATCCGCAAGCACGACGAGAGCGGCGTGCCGGTCTACGTCCTCGGCCTGGCGGTCGATCCCGAGCTGACCGACGCCTGGAACCTGATCCAGAACGGGATCGTCCTGCCGCTGCAGCGGATCGACGGCGTCGCGGCGATCGAGACCGACGGCCTGGAAGAGAAAGAGATCCTGATCGAGCTCGACCGCGACCGCACCGAGGCGGCGGGGCTCAACATCTACGAGCTGGGCCGCCAGCTCGCCACCGACAACTTCACCCTCGCCTCGGGGAGCGTGCGCGCCGGCGGCGACAAGCTCCTCCTGCGCTCGGTCGCCCGCTACGCCGACTTGGAGGCGCTCGCCCGCCGGCCGGTCTCGCCGACCGTGCGGCTGGGCGACATCGCCACCCTGCGCTACGAGGAGGCCGAGCGCAACTACCGGGCGCGCGCGCTGAGCCGGCCGGCGGTGGCGGTCGTCGTGCTCAAGGAGGGGGACGCCAACACGCTGGAGGTGGCGCGCTCGATCGGCGCCCTGGTCGAGCGGCTGGAGCGCGACCCGCGCCTGCGCTCGGTGCGCATGATCCCGCTCTTCGACCAGGGCGACGTGATCCTGGAGTCGCTGCGCAAGGTCGTGGAGAGCGGCTTCCTCGGCGGCGCCATCGCCGTCGCGGTCCTCTTCTTCTTCCTCCGCCGGCTGCGCATGACGCTCATCATCACGCTCTCGATCCCGCTCTCGCTGCTCCTCGCCCTGACCGTCATGTACTTCGCCGGCGAGACGCTCAACGTGCTGTCGCTCCTCGGGCTGATGATCTCGGTCGGGATGCTGGTGGACAACTCGATCGTCGTCGCCGAGAACATCCACCGCCTCCACTTGGCCGGCGTGCCGCGGCGGCAGGCCTGTCTCGAAGGGGCGGGGGAGATCGCCCTCGCCATCACCCTGGCGACGCTGACCAGCGTCACCGTCTTCCTGCCGGTGTCGCTGGTCGAAGGCGAAGGGCAGTTCTTTCTCCTCCGCCTCTCGATCCCGGTGTCGGTGGCGCTCTTGGCCTCGCTCCTCGTGGCGCTGGTGGCGGTGCCGCTCGCCGTCTACCTGACTCTGCCGGCGCAGCGCGAGAACGGCGCCGCGCCGGAGCCGGGGCACCGGCGGGCGTGGCGGCGCGTCGAGGTCCTCCTGGCGCGCCTCTACGAGGCCACCTTCGGGCGCTTGAACCGCGGCTACACGGCGCTCCTGGCGGTGGCCCTCGGGCGGCGGCTGGACGTGGTGCTCGGGCTCCTCCTGGTGCTGGTCGCAACCGGCGTCATAGCAAAGCAGCGGGTCAAGTTCTCGCCCACCCAGGAGAGCGAGGCGCGCGGCTGGGGGATCCAGGTCGAGATGCCGGCCAACACCACGCTGGAGGAGGCCGAGGCCTGGTTCCTCCAGGCCGAGAAGACGGTCGAAGGGCTCAAGGAGGAGCTGGGCCTCGAAGGGTGGTTCCTCTTCCACCGCGCCACCTACGGCGAGATCGAGGGCTGGTTCACCCAGCCGTCGACCGCCGACGTGACCTCGCGCGAGGCCACCGAGCGGGTGATGGCGGCGCTGCCGGAGCGCGCCGGCTTCAAGCTCTTCACCGGCGACCAGGCCGAGGACGAGGCGAAGGAGGAAGGCGTGCACGCCGTCACCCTCTACGGCGAGAACGCCGCGGCGCTGGAGGAGACGGCGCTGGAGCTGGAGGCGCTCTTCGCGCAGGTGTCGGGGGTGCTCGGGGTGCGCCGCGCCGGCGACCGCCCGCCCGACGAGCTGGCGCTGGTCGTCGACCGCGCCCGCGCCCAGCGCCAGGGCGTCAACCCCGAGGTCATCGCCGGCGTCGTCGGCTACGCCCTGCGCGGCCAGGCGCTGCCGCGCTACCAGCGCGACGGCCGCCAGGTGCCGGTGCGGGTGCGCTTCGAGGAGAAGGACCGCGAGAGCCTCTCCGAGCTGGCGAGCTTCGAGGTGCCGTCGGCGGCGGGGGTCGTCCCGCTCGCCTCCCTCACCGACGTCCGCTTCCTCCCCGCCGCCCGCCGCATCCAGCGCGAGGACCAGCGCGTCGCCCGGCCGGTGACCGTCGAGCTGCAAGAGGGGAAGGAGAAGGAGGCCCGCGAGCGGCTGGAGTCCCTCGCCGCGGTGCTCGACCTGCCGGAGGGGATCTCGCTCGGCGCCCCGCCGGAGCGCGCCGGCGGTGACGAGGAGATGAAGAACCTCCTCTTCGCCGGGCTGCTGTCGATCGTCTTCGTCTACCTGCTGATGGGGTTCCTCTTCGAGAGCTTCATCCTGCCGCTGTCGATCGTGCTGACCATCCCGCTGGCCTCGATCGGCGTCGTCTGGATGCACGCCGCGACCGGCCTCGACCTCGACGTCCTCGGCTTCGTCGGCGCCGTGCTGCTGATCGGCGTCGTGGTCAACAACGGCATCGTGCTGATCGACTGCGTGAACCGGCTGCGCGAAGAGGGGCACCCGCGCCGCGAGGCCCTCCTCCTCGCCACCGAGCGGCGCTTCCGCCCGATCATGATGACGGCGCTGACCACGATCGGCGGCATGGTCCCGCTCACCGTCGGCGGCTCCAACTCGATCGGCCTCTCCTACACCAGCTTCGGCTTCACCCTGATCGGCGGCATGACCACCGCCACCATGCTGACGCTGCTCGTCGTGCCGGTCTTCTACACCCTCTTCGACGACGCCCGCGACGCCGTCGTCGCCGCCCTCCGCCGCGGCCGGCGGCCGGTCGCCGGCGGCGAGCCGGCCTCCCAACCGCAGCCCGCGGCCCCGTCTCCGTAGCGCCGCCGGCGGTATGCTGCGCGGAGTGGCTGCGAGCCCCTCCCGCTTCGACGTCTTCCTGAGCTACAGCCGCCGCGACGCCCGCGAGGTCGAGGTCCTCGCCGGTCGGCTGGCGCGCGAGGCGGGCCTCGCCGTCTGGATGGACCGCGCCCGCCTCCAGCCCGGCGCCTCCTGGCGCGGCGAGATCGAGGAGGCGATGAACGGCAGCGCCGCCGCGGTCGTCGTCTGGGGCCCCGGCGGCCTCGGGCCGGTGCAGCGCCAGGAGCGGGACCTGGCCTACGCGCTGCGCGACGGCCGGCCGGGCTTCCACGTCCTCTACGTCTTCCTGCCGGGCACGCCGCCGCCGCAGGGCACCTGGGCCAACGTCGACACCTGGATCCGCTTCGAGGGCGGCCTCGACGAGGCCGACCCCTTCGCCCGTCTGGTGGCCGCCGTCAAGGGCGAGGCCCCGTCCGCCGACCTCGCCGCTGACCTGCCGGACGAGCCGGCCCCCTACCGCGGGCTCGCGGCCTTCGGGGTCGAGGACCGGCGCTTCTTCTTCGGCCGCAGCGCCGAGATCGCGGAGATGGAGGAGCGGCTCGCGCACCACCCGTTCCTGGCGGTCCTGGGCGCTTCGGGGAGCGGCAAGACCAGCCTGGTCCAGGCCGGTCTGCTCGCCCGCCTGCCGGCGGCGGAGTGGGAGGAGCTGGTGGTGCGGCCGGGGCCCCGTCCGCTGCACGCCCTCGCCGGCGCCCTGGCGCGCTTCCGGCCGGGCGATCCGCTGGCCGCTGCCGACGACCTGCTGCGGCGGCTCGACGAGGCACCGGGCGAGCTCCCCGCCCTCCTCGCCCTCCTGCTGCCCGCGGGACGACGCCTCGCGCTGGTGGTGGACCGATTGGAGGAGCTGTTCACCCTCGCCGAGGCGGACGGGAAGACGGAGCAGGAGAAGCTCATCGCCGCCGTCCTGGCGCTCGCGCGGGCCCCGGAGGGACGGGCCCGGGTGGTGGCCACGATGCGCGCCGACTTCTACGGCCGGCTGGGGCGCTACCCCGACCTGGCCGGGCAGGTGGTGGACCACCAGCTCTACATCAAGGACCTCGACCAGGGAGCGGTGGCCGAGGTCATCGAGGCCCCCGCCGCCCAGGTGGGGGCGATCTTCGAGAAGGGGCTCGCCGCCCGGGTGCGCGACGACGCCAGCCAGGGCGGCGAGGTGGTGCTCCCCCTGCTCCAGCACGCGCTCGACCTCCTCTGGCGCAAGCGCCGGGGGCGGTGGCTCACCTGGGATGCCTACAGGGAGATCGAAGGGGTCCAAGGAGCGCTGCGCTTCCACGCTGACGGGGTGATCAAGGCCCTGGGCACCGAGGAGCGCAAGGTTTCCCGCGGGCTGCTGACTCGGCTGGTCTGGATCGATGAGGAGACTGCTACGGCGACCGCCGGTCGCCGGCTCGGACAAGTCCTCGCTGGTCGGGGACGACAGCGGGCTGGAGAGGGTCCTCCAGCGGCTGGCCGACGAGCGCCTGGTGGTCCTGCGGGGTGCCACGGTCGAGCTGGTCCACGACACCCTGCCCCTGCACTGGGAGCAGCTCCGCCAGTGGGTGCGGGAAGACCGCGAGTTCCTGCTCTGGCGGCAGCGGCTGCGCGCCGACCTCGCCGAGTGGCGGCGCACCGGCGGCGACGAAGGAACCCTGCTGCGCGGCGCGCCGCTGGTCGAGGCCGAGCGCTGGCTCGCCGAGCGTCGCGGGGACCTTGGGCCGGAGGAGCAGGAGCTGATTACCGCCAGCGCCGCTTTGCGGGAGCGCGAGCGCAAGGAGCGCGAGCACCAGCACCGCATAGTGAATAGGACCTTAAAGGCATTCGTGACGGTCATTTTCGGCTTCATGGTGTTTGCGGTCTTCCAGTGGGTGCAGACCGAAGGGCAGCGCCGCGTCTCCCTCTCCCGCCAGCTCGCGGCCCAGGGCACGGTCGAGATGGCGCAGCAACTCGACCTCGCCTTGCTCCTGGGAGTCGAGGCACAGAAGACGGCTGACACCTTCGAGGCCAGGGGCGCCCTCGCCGAGGGCCTGGAGCGCAGCCGCCGCATCCTCGCCTTTCTGCACGCCCCCGCGAGCGTTAACTCGATCGCCCTCGACCCTGACGGCAAAGTCCTGGGAGCGGGCCTCGAAGGCGGTTCCGTCCAGCGCTGGGACCTCGCCACCGCCGCCCGCTCGGTGCGCCGTTGACCGGCGGGGCCGAGACGCCGATCGATCTCGTCCTCGGGCCAGGCGGGAAGGCTCTGGTGGAGGTCGGGTGGCAGCTCGAAGGCAAGCCCTCGGACGTGCCCCTTACCGGTAAGAGGCAGGTCCACGCCTGGGACTTGGCCCGCGCCGCCAAGGTGCAGCTGACCGAGGGCCTGGGCGAGATCGCCGAAGTGGCCTTCAGCCCGAGCCAGAGGACCATGGCTCTCCTGGGTCGGGGCGCGATCGCATTCTGGGACCTCATGGCCCTTCGCCCCATCGGCCGGCCGGCGGCTTTTTATGGTTGGATGAAGGGATTTGAGTTCGGCTCAGAAACGGCGCTGATGGTGCGCAGGGACAACGAAGCCGCCACGCTCTGGCGAATAACGCCGCCCCAGCCAGCGGCGGAGCCGTTCCTCGAAGGAGAGATAGTGACCAGCGCCGCCTTCAGCCCGGACGGGCGCCCGCTGGCGCTCGGCACCGTTCGTCGCTCCAGCTCTGGGACTTGGCGGCCCGGCGCCGCGTCGGTGCGATCGCGTCCGACCTGCCGTCGCCGATCATGGGACTGGGGTTCCGGGCAGATGGAGCCGAGCTGGTCTCGGTCGCCGAGGACGGCGCGATCGTGCTCTGGGACTCGCAGGGGTTGGCCGTGGGCCGCCCGGCCGGCAGCGTCAAAGGCCCCGTCACTGCCGTGAGCTTCAGCCCGACAGGGCACACCTTGCTGGCCCAGAGCGCGCTGGGCACCGTCGCGCCAATTTCGAGATTTCAGCTTTGGCACCTGAAGCTCAGCCCGGACCAGCCCCCGCGTTTCCTGCCCTGGTCGACTCGCCGCGCCCTTTTCAGCCCGGATGGTAGCCGGCTCGCCGTCCTCGGCCGCGCCGACCTGGCGATCGAGGAGCTACGCGGTCACTCTGCCAGTTTGCGGGACGCAGCGTTCAGCCACGACGGCAGCGCCGACCTGGCCCTCTGGAGGCCGGACAACGAGTTGATCGAGGAGCTACGCGGTCACTCTGCCAGTGTGCGAGACGCAGTGTTCAGCCACGACGGCAGCTTTCTGGCGGCCGGCGACGGCGCTGGCAAGGTGATCCTCTGGAGCCTGCGGGAGCCGCGCTCCTTCGGCCGACGTCTGCCCGGCAATGGCGGCGACGCCTCCCTCAGCCTTCGCCCCGACGGCACGCAGCTCGCCTGGGCGGCAGGCGAGGAGATCAGGCTCTGGGACGTGGTGGAAGAGCGGCCGCTGCCGCCGCTCGCCGGATACGGCGGCCGGGTCACCGCCGTGGCGTTCAGCCCGGATGGCCGGACCTTGGCCGCGACCGATTGGAACGTCGTGCGGAGCGGTCAGGACTTCGAAAACTTCGGCGTCCTGCGTCTGTGGGACGTCGCCTCCCGGAGGCCGCGGGAGCTGGTGCGGGGGCCGGCGCCCTTCCGGGGACTCGCATTCAGCCCGGACGGGCGACGCCTCGTCGCACAGGTCGAGTCCATGAAACTGATCCCCTCGGGCGGGTTCAGGGAAGAGGTCGTGGTTTTTGACCTCGTGGGTGAGGGGCCGGACGGCCCGCGCGCGGAGTCTGCCCTGATCGAACAGGCCATCGGCCTCGCCGTCCACCCGCGCCAGAACCTGGTGGCGTTCGCCACCGGCGAGGAGACGATCCCGCTGGTAGGCCTCGACACCCGCTCGCCCGCCGGGCCGCCGCTGACTGCCCCGGGACCGGTCGTAAGCGTGGCGTGGTCCCCGTCAGGCGAGACGCTCGCCACCGGCCTCGAGGACGGCAGAGTACTTCTCTGGGACCTGGCTTCGCGCCAGCCCAAGGGCGAGGCGTTGGCGGGCAAGTCTCTCGCCCTGAGCCTTGCCTTCTCGTCCGGCGGCGACCTTCTGGCGGCGTACCAGCAGGACGGCGACCTCGCCATCTGGGACGTCGCGCAGGGCCGCACACTCTTCCCGCCCATCGCCGGCAATCCGAGCGAACGGGCGGCCGTGAGGTTCCACCCGCAGCGGCCGCTGCTGGTCTCGGCCGGCGAGCATGGCCCCCCGATCCTCTGGGACCTCGACACCCGCACCTGGATCCGCCGCGCCTGCGAGATCGCCAACCGCGACCTCACCCGCGAGGAGTGGAAGCAGTACGTAGGCAGGGAAGTCCCGTACCGCAGGACCTGCGCCGACCTGCCGGGGCCCGCGCCGCGCTAGTCTTCCCGCCATGTTCCGCCGCCAGCGCACCGGCTCGGTCGTCTGCCCGTCGTGCGGGCGGCTGACGGCGTGGCGGATCGACGTTTGACAAGGAAGCTGTCCTTGCTAGGGTAAGGACATGGCCAAAGTAACCAGCAAGCTGCAGGTGACGCTGCCCAAGGCGCTTGCCGACCAGTACGGGATCCGGCCCGGGGATGAGATCGACTGGGTGCCTGCGGGCGAGGTGATTCGCGTCGTGCCCCAAGGCAAAGGGGAGCAGGGTCTGAGCAGCGAGGAGCGTCTGCGGCTTTTCGAGCAGTCGATCCTCCGCCAACGGGAGCGAGAGCGGCAGCGGCCGGAGTTGGCGAGGAGGAAGGAGGGCGAGGGCCGCGGCTGGACCCGCGAGGAGCTCTACGACCGTGGCCGGCCTCGTTGATACCAACGTTCTGGTCTATCGCTTCGACATCCAGTCTCCAGAGAAGCAAGCGATCGCCGAGGAGTTCCTGCTGCGTGGGATCGTGGATGGCAGTCTCCGCCTTCCTCATCAGGCGATTGTCGAGTTCTACTCGGCGGTCACTCGTCCGCTTCCGGGCAGAGGGCCACTCCTGCTCCCGGAGGAGGCCCGACGCGAGACGGAGGAGCTGCTCAACGAGTTCGCGGTGCTCTACCCGAACGACACCGTCGTGCGCACAGCGGTCCGCGGTGCCGCTGCCTACGGCCTCTCGTGGCTGGACGCTCATCTCTGGGCTTACGCGGAGGTCTTCGGGCTGTCAGATCTTTTCAGCGAGGACTTCCAGCACAATCGCCGCTATGGGACCGTACGCATCGTTAACCCCTTCTTGCAGTAATCGGCTCGCGCGATAGGCAAGCGTCCGATGTTCCGCCGCCAGCGCACCGGTGCCGTCGTCTGCCCGTCGTGCGGGCGGTTGGTGGGGGTGGCCGACGAGCGCTGCTTCAACTGCGGGCGGCTGCGGCCGGGGATGTGGGGCTTCGCCGGGGCGCTGCGCCGCTTCGGCGGCGACCTGGGGTTCGTCAGCTCGTGCTCGGGGGGTGCATCGTCCTCTACGCCGCCACGCTCGTGGCCGGCGGCGGGCCGGGGCCGGCGGGCGGCCCGTTCTCCATCTTCCCGCCCACCACCGAGGCCCTCGCCCGCTTCGGGGCGAGCGGCTCGATCCTGGTCTTCGAGCTCGGCCGCTGGTGGACCCCGCTCTCGGCCGGCTGGCTGCACGGCGACCTCCTCCACCTCTTCTTCAACCTGCTCTGGCTGCGCCAGCTCGCGCCGCTCACCGCCGAGTTCTACGGCGCCAGCCGCATGGTCATCCTCTACACCCTCGCCAGCGTCACCGGGTTCCTGCTCAGCAGCGCGGTGGCGGCGTTCTTCCCCTTCCTCGGCGGGGCGCGGGTGACCGTCGGGGCCTCGGCGGCGATCTTCGGCCTGCTCGGGGCGCTGGTGCGCTACGGCCGCCGCGGCGGCAGCCGCGCCCTCACCACCCAGGCCTGGGGCTACGCCGTGATGCTCTTCGTCTACGGCCTGGTGGCGACGCGGGTGGACAACTGGGCCCACCTCGGCGGCTTCGCCGGCGGCTACCTCGCGGCCCTCTGGCTCGACCCGCTGAAGCCGGAGCGGACCGACCACGCGGTCGGCGCCCTCATCTGCCTCGTCGCCACCGCCGGCGCGATCGCCGCCTCCCTCCTCGTCGGCTAGCTCACGGCGGCGGAGGACCTCTCCGCGTCCTCTCTGGAGGTCGCCGGAGGGCCTCCGGACGTCTCCCCAGAGGCCTGGAGATGTGCCCGGAAGGCTGGGGATGTATCCGGAAGCGCGGCGGATGTATCCGGAAGCGCGGGGACATATCCGGACGCGCCGCGGATGTATCCGGACGGCTCGCGGATCTATCCGGAAGTGGCGCGGATATGTCCGGAAGCGCGGCGGATGTATCCGGACGGCCCGCGGATCTATCCGGACGCGCCGCGGATGTATCCGGGCGGCTCGCGGATGTATCCGGATGTCGCGCTCCCTTATCCGCCAGCGTTCCGACCGCGTCTCCAGCCTCTCCGGGAACCCCCCGGAGCCGCGCTACGTGAGTTCCGCCCCGTCCTACGGCTGCACCGGCGGGTTCGGCCGGGCGCGCGTCGTCGCCTCGACGTAGACCACCGCCTCGTACACCTCGGGCAGCGCCAGCTCCATCGCCATGTCGGCCTCGCCGCTGAAGGAGGAGCCGACCGCGCGCGTCAGCTGAGGGGCGCGGAGCCACTCGGCGACCGGGCCCTCCGCCGGCAGGCGGCGCAGGTCGAGGAGGCAGAGCGGCCAGCCGGCGCGCTCGAAGGTGTCCTCGAGCGTGCCCGCCGCGGGCGGACCGACCGTGAACTCCTTGAGCCCGCGGGGGCCGCCGGTGCGATCCATCGCCTGGAACGAGCCGTGGTGGAAGAGGAACCCCACCGGCAGGTAGTCCTTGCCCAGCGCCGCCTCGAGGTGGTGGCCCATCCAGGGCAGCGAGCCCTCCTCGTAGACGTTGACGTGAAAGTTGTGCGCCCAGACGACGATGCGGGACCCGGGCTCGGCGACGTAGGCGATCCAGCGGACGTTGTCGGCCATGCCGCGGTCGCGCACCGGCCCGCCGCCCCGGGGCCGCGCAGCCGCGTGTACTGCTCGAGCGCCTGCACGTAGTGCCGGTCGACGATCGCCCGCCGGTCGGCGGCGGACGCCGGCGGCAGCCGCGCGGCGATCCGCGGCAGCACCGCGGCGACGCCGGCCACGGCGGCCTGGTACTCCGCCTCGTCGGCGTCGGCGAGCTCGGGCGAGGCGCGCTCGGCCGCGGCGAGCCGGACGAGGGCGGGCCCCACCTCCGCCGCGAGCGCCGGGTCGATCTCCTGCAGCCGCGCCGCCAGGCGCTCGGCCGACACCGCGGCGGCCTTCACGTCGAAGCCGTAGAAGCGTACCTGCCGGTGCCCCGGCACGGCGTTCCATTGCCGCATCCAGCGGATGAGGTCGAGCACCTCCTCGGTGTTCCAGGGCCAGATGTACAGCCCGGCGAGCGCCTCGGCGGGGTCCCCCCCGGCCCGTCCGCACGTACTCGTCCACCGCCTCGGACTCGGGCCAGCTCGCCTCGATGGCGAAGACGCTGAAGCCGAGCTCGGAGACGAGGTACTCGAAGAGGCGGTGCTTGAGGTGGAAGAACTCGCGCGTGCCGTGCGTGGCCTCGCCGAGGGCCACCACCCGGGCGTCGCCGACGACCTCGCGCAGGTGCGCCCGGTCGGCGAAGCGTGCCCGGCGCGCGTCGTCAGCAGCGGGATCGCCTGCTCGCGGATCCAGTCGACCACCGCCTGCGGCGCGGGCGCCGGCCGGCGGATCAGCAGGTCCCGCCGGACCGCGCCGGCGGCGACGTCGACGTCGATCTCGACGAGCGGCGAGCGCAGCCCGTCGGCTGCCGCGTGACAGCCGTAGTAGGGCGAGGACGGCAGGCGCAGCGCGTAGCGCCCGGCGCCGTCGGCGCGGCCGACGAAGAGGTCGCCCTGGGAGATCGTGCGCATGCAGTGCACCTCCGCGCCGGCGAGGGCGGCCCCCGTCGAGTCGCGGACGTCGCCTTCGAGGAGGACTCCCTCGGCCGGCGCGAGGAGGCGCAGGTCGCGAACCACCTTGCCGCTCGCCTCCGCCGGCGGCGACCAGGCGGCCGTCCACTGCGGATGGGTGGCGGTCAGGGCGTAGGTGCCGGCGGGGACCGTCGCCGCGAACGCCCCGTCGGCGCCGGCCACCACCACCGCCGACGGCTCGCTGCGCCGCGTGGCGACGACGGCGACCACCGCCCCCGCCGCCGGCTCGCCCCCGGGCCCGATGACGGTGCCGCGAACCTCGGCGGCCGGCGCCACCTCCGCGCCGACCGGCGCGGCCACGGCACCGGCGATGACGGCGGCGCACGCGAGGACGAAGGCCCGGGCGCGACGGACGAGGCGGTCGTAGCGGCTGTAAACGACGGCCTTCATGGAGTTCGCGGACGGCCGCATCATATCGACGGCTTGAGTTGCCGTAGATTGGCGCCTTCCCGTGACAGTGATCCCTGCGCTCCTCCTGGGCTCACCCTCGATCAGCCGCCGTCCGGAGCTGGGTGCTGGTCGCGCCCGACCGCCGGACCTCCGCCGTCGCCATCCCGTCGCACTTCCACGACCGCCTGCCGGCGGCGCCGTGCGTCTATCGGCTGCGCGCGACGGTGCCGCTGCCGCAGGCGATGCGCGGCCGGGCGTTGATACTGGCGATCCCGCACTTCGAGGGGCTCGCCGAGCTATCGGCGGACGCGCGCCTGCGGACTGGCTCGACGAGGACGCGGTGCGCGGCTACTGGGCGGCCGACTCGCAGCGCCGGCGCATCGACCTGGAGCACACGTGGGTGGACGGCTTGCTGACGGCCAGCTGCATCGGCGCCGTCGAGTTCACGCCCGCCTACTTTCGGCGGCGACCGTCGCGCCTCCTCAAGGGAGCGTTCGCGGCCGTCTTCCTGCTGGCGACGCCGATGGTGGCGGGGCCGTTCGGAGGGATCCGCTCCTGAAGTCAGGCTTTTGCGGCTATTTCCACTCTACGACCACGCCGAGCCCGGCCGCTCCTCGAGATCGCCGAAGGGCAGCGGGGCCTATAGACTTGTGCTTGGGGTAGAATTCGAGTTGTTCACGCCTGCAGAGATCTTAATTGCCGCACCCCTGGGCGCGCCCTTAGCGAATGCTCGACAGGTTCCTCAAGGCTCGATTGGTCGACGTCCTGATGGATGTGCCCGGCACCGACGAACGTGCCGGCCGCAGCGCCCTGCTGGACGGTGTTCCCGCTAACGTGCGCGGCGCGCTCAATCGCACCGACAATCAGTTCGTCGACCTGACCAATCTGATCGGCCAACTGGACGGCCTGGGTAGGCTGGACAACGGCGAGCGTCCGGTGGTGATCGTCGTCCACAACGCGTGGCGGATCACCAGGGGGACCGACCTCGGCCGCCAGCTCGCCGAGATCCAACAGCAAGCCGAAGCGGCCTATGGCGGCGAGCAGCCGCTGCCCGAGCTTCCCGCCGAGCCGGAGCGGCTCATCTTCGGCGGCACGGGCGAATGGGTGACCGTGAGCTTCATCGAGCAGGCGCAAGAGACCGGCCGCCGAGTGGCGCGCTTGCTGGTACCGCGTTACGTCGATGGGCGCAGGGCGCGCGGCGCCGGCTTCGGCACCGGCTGGCTGGTGGCGCCGCGGCTGCTGCTCACCAATCATCACGTCGTCGAGGCGCGGGACCGCAACGAGCCGCCGGCAAACGCCGCCGATTTCCGGCTGCAAGGGGAGAGCACCGCCGCCTGGTTCGACTACTACCGCGAGGGCCACGACCACGTCGACGTCCAGGCGGCGGCGGTGCTGGCCAGCGACAGGACGCTCGACTATGCATTGCTGCGGCTGCAAGACGATCCCACGCTGGCGCCACGGCGACATCTTCCACTTTCACGCGGCCGGACCAGCCTCTCCGTGGGGACGCGGCTCAACATCGTGCAGTGCCCCCGCGGCGGCGCGCTCAGCTTCGCCATCCGCAACAACTTTTACGTCGGCACCGGCGACCAGACATACCAGCTGCGCTACCTGACCGACACCGAGCTCGGCTCGTCGGGATCGCCGGTGCTCGACGACAGCTGGCAGGTCGTCGCCCTCCACCACGGCTTCAAGGAAGTGAGGCCGGAGCTCTACAAGGGCGAGGCGGGCATGAGCGGCGTCGTGAAGTACCACAACGAGGGGATCGCCATGCAGGACATCCTCGACCACCTGCCGGCAGTGGCCCGCGAAGAGATCGCCCGGGCGCAGGGTTGGGCGTGAGAGCGTTTCGGTTTCCTGCATGATCCCAGACGACCTGCGTCTCAGCCTGATCGAAGCGCTGATGCGGGTGCCGTTGGTTGGAATCGAAGGGGAGGGGTCGGGCCGCACGGCGCTCTGCATCGGCATTCCCCAGGCCGCCTACTTCAGCCGCAACGAGCAGAACGCCCGCGGCGACCTGATGATCCTGGTGGCGCAGCTGGAGGAGAGTTTCGGCCCTGGGGGGGAGTGGCGGCTGCTGCAGCTGATCGAGAACGCAGTGCCCACCGTGCGGGGAACCGAGCTGCAAGGAGAGCTGCTGACCATTCGCCGTGCCCTCGAGGACGCGCAGAGCGGCATCACCCCGAGACGTGTCCACCCCGCGGAGGTGGCACAGCTCCATCTCTTCGATCTCCGCCGCCCGGTGCTGATGTGCATCAGCATGTTGCCGGTGCAGCCGGCGGTGAGCGGGTTCGTGGTGCCGAGCCGGACCGCACGGCTGCTGCGCTACCTTTGTGAGAGGCGGGTGAGGTACCGAGGCGCGGACCTACGGACGTGGGGCCGCGACGAGGTGGCTCCCAACCGGCCGCCCCTGGAGGTCGACCCGCTCCACACCACGGCGGCGCTAGCCGCAGAGAAGGCGCTCAAGGTGCGGGACCTGCTGGTGAGAAAGCACGTGATCTGGGCGGCCCACGTAGCGCAAGAGGAGGATGCCGCTGCCCTCTGGCAGGGCATCGCCGCCGGGTTCGCCAACGCACCACCGCGGCACCTGGTGGTGATCTTCGGCATGCCGGACGCGACAAGGGCGCCGACGGGCATGACGCAGTTGCCGGCGCCCGCCTTCACCCGGATCGACGTCGCCCACTGGGTGACCGACATCGCGCGCCAGCTCGACTGGCAGGAAGCCATCATCCAGCGCTGGGCGGCGATGATCGTCACTGGCTATGCAGAGGACGACTTGCCAGTCGACGAGCTTTACGAGCGGCTGGAGTATCACCGAGACCTGTTGACCTCGAACCGTACCCAGGACGCGCTGGGGCAGGCTCTGGACGAGCTCGACCTTGCTGGAGGGTGACGATGCGGTCCATCGATCTGTCGTTGAGTTATGCAGAGGCGGTCAAGAAGGTGCCGCCGCAGCGGAATATCGAGGCCACGGGCGTTGGACCGGTGCTGTCGGCCAACTGGCCCAGCCGAGTGGCCTTCCCCGAGGTGTATGAGCCGAGCGCGGACTTGGCTCGGGTGGTGGACCTCGGCATCGCGCTGGGCAGACCGCTGCTGCTGCAAGGTGAGCCGGGCTGCGGCAAGACGCGGCTGGCCCACTCCGTGGCCTACGCCTTCGGGATGCCGCTCGAGGTGGCCTACGTCAAGTCCACCAGCCGCGCGCAGGACCTGCTGTATTCCTACGACGCGGTGCGGCGGCTCTACGACTGACAGTTGGGGCTCGAGGGCCCCAAGAGTGAGAACGGGGAGCCGCTGGCGCGCCTGCCTGCCAACTACGTGACCCTCGGCCCGCTCGGACGGGCCATCGCCCGCGCCGAGCACGGCCGTCGCTCGGTAGTGCTCATCGACGAGATCGACAAGGCCGACCTCGACTTCCCCAACGATCTGCTCTGGGAGCTCGACCGCATGGAGTTCGAGGTGCCCGAGGCTCCTGGGCTGGGCCACCGCGCCGGCGACCTGCGCCCCATCGTGATCATTACCCACAACGAGGAGAAGCCGCTGCCGCCGGCGTTCCTGCGACGCTGCGTATACCACTACGTAGAGTTCCCGCGGAGCCGCCAGGAGCTCGAGCGCATCCTCCGCTTGCATGGTGTCACCAAAGAGGCGCTCTCGAAGAAGGCGGTAGAGCTCATCCGCCAGCTGCGCGAGAAGGACCTGAGCAAGAAGCCAGGCCTAACCGAGCTGATCGACTGGGTGTCCCATGAGCAGGCAAAGGGGACCAAGCCCGAGCAGCTCGAAGAGCTGCCCAACCTCGAGGCCGTGCTAAAGGACCGGGCCGACCAGGAGCGGGCGCGCCGGGAGACAGCGGCCGTGCTGAAGGACCGGGCCGACCAGGAGCGGGCGCGCCGGGAGAGAGCGCTCGAGTGAGCGACCCGGAAGAGGGGCCGGAGGTCTTCGTCTGGACCTTGTTCCAACAGCTCGTGCGGCGTGGCTTCCCGCTGGGCCCGGAGGAATACGAAGCGCTGCGCGACGCCTTGCGGGCCGGGTTCGGTTGGTCGTCGCGGCGCGAGCTGCGCGAGGTTTGCTGCGCGCTGTGGGCCAAGTCACTAGACGAGCGGGCGGTGGCGGCGGCCCTCTTCGATCAGCACGTGGTCTCCGACTGGAGCTTCGGTTTGCAAACCGCGCAGTTCGATGATGCGGCGCCGGGCCCGGACGCCGACGAGCAAGTCATACCGCTAGAAGTCGGCAACGTTCCTCCGGTGCAGCCAGAGGAGGTCGAAACGGCGGCAACACCGGCGACCGCCACCGCCGGGCGGTTACCGCCCATGACCTTGGGCGAGCGGCCGGCGCTGCCTTTCGCGCATACCTTCCTGCCGCAGTATCCCGTCGACTACCGGACCGTGGCGCAGGCCTGGCGGCGACTGCGCTGGCCCATACGGGAGGGGCCGGCGACCGAGCTCGACGTCGCGGCAACCGTGCAGCAGCGGTCGCGCCAGGGAGTGGCATCGCCGCCGATGCTGCGGCCGCGGCGGCGCAACCGCGCGGAGCTGCTCATGCTGGTGGACAGGCAGGGCTCGATGGCGCCATTCCACTCTTACGTCGACATGGTCTGCCGATCGATTGCCCAGGCTGGCAGGTTGCGCCAGGTAGGCCTCTATTACTTCCACGATGCTCCCCTGGAGGGAACCGACCCCGCGCTGCTGGAAAGGTTGAGTGGCACACTGTTCCCCAGCCTCGATCCCGTGCTGGCGGAGGTGCCGGTCCTCGGCCGCGGCGAGCTGTTCGAGGACCAGGAGCTGCTCAGCCCGCAGCCGATTGCGGCCGTCCTCGCAAGCCATGCCGAGGGCGCAGCGGTGGTCATCCTCAGCGACGGCGGCGCCGCCCGCGGCCGCTACGACCTGCTGCGGCTGCTCGATACAGTGGCGTTTCTCAAGGGCCTGCGGGCGTTCACCAGCCGGATCGTGTGGCTGAATCCGCTCCCGGCGGCGGCCTGGAAGGGGACCACGGCTGCCCAGCTGGCCCGGCACCTGCCGATGTTCTCCATGGAACGCGATGGCATGCACCGCGCGGTGAACGTGCTGCGGGGACAACCGTTCCCGGTGGAGAAAGCACTGCCGGCGGCGGTGCCGTTGACTGCGGCGAACGCCTGAGGACACGGCTGGAGGCGTATTGAGCCGGGAAGAAGCCGAGGCTCGGCTGAACGTCTTCGCGCACCAGCGTGGAGAGGAGCTAGTGATGCTCGCCTGCCACGCCGCGCTGCCGGTCGTGCTGAACCCGGACCTGGTGCATCTGCTGCGCATCAACTACTTCCTCGATCCGCCCGTCGTCCTCCCTTATACCGCGGAGGCGCAGCTCCTCCTCTCGCCGCTCTGCTCCGAGGTCGACGATGGTCTCTACGTCATGGATCCCGACCTTCGCGACGTGCTGTTACAACGGTTGGTCAAGGAGTACACCCTCGCCAGGGTGCGGGACGTGGCTCGGTTGCTCTGGGAGTACGGCGAGCGCGGCGCGCCATGGCAGGAGCGTCCAGGTCTCGCCGAGGCCCAGCAGCTGACGGCACTGAGCTTCATCGACCCACAGCGGGCGGAGAGCTGGCTCGCTCGAACCGAGCGTGGCGAGGGGCCGGCGCCTATGGCCGAACGCTGGTTCGTCGCCATGCGGCGGGACCTCGCGGGCCGCGCCGCCGCGGTCAAGGAAGCCGAGACAAGTACGGTGTTTCTGGCGGACCAGATACCCGCGCTCGCCGAGCTGCGGGATGCCTTGGTGAGCCTCTACCCGACCGCCGCTGCCACGCGGCGAATCGCCAAGAAGGCCGGCGTCGACGTGGCGGGCTTGGCGGCGGAGAGGCAGCCCGCAGCGCGCTGGCAACGGGTGCTGGAGACGGCTTGGGTCGTCAACCAAGTACCGGCCGTGCTAGAGGCCGCCGCCGGGGATCACCCCGAGACGGCGGCGCTCGCCAGCGCGATCCAGGAGTACTGGCTCCGCATGACGCCGGCACTACCGATGTGGAGCGGGAGGAGTTTCGGGCCAGCACCGCCGGAATGGCGGGTGCTCGAGCAGCACCGAGCCCAGATCGCGAGCACAGCCCAGGCCGTTTGCCTGCTCAGGATCGTGGGGGAGGGCAAGACCCGATGGTCCGGCCCTGGCTTCTTCGTGGGAAGATCGGTGGTGCTGACGCATTGGCCGACCGTGGGACCCATCCTGGTGGCGGATAACGAGGGAAAGTGGCAGCTGAAGCCCGAGCTCCGGGTCTTCGTAGAGCTCGCGGTCGGACATAACCAGTGGCCGGCGGAGGGGCCCACAGAAAGTGTTGAAAGCGAGGAACTCATGGAAGTAGAGGCCGGAAGGCCTCGCTTCGAGGTCACGAACGCGGCCATTGATGGCAGTGGCGTGGCCGTGCTGGAGGTAGGAGATCAAGCAACAAGCCTGGTCCGGCCGCTGCGTGCCACCACACGACGACCCGCGGACTTGGTGGGTCGCAAGGTCTACCTCCTCGGCTACCCGATGTTGGACAGCAGAATCGATCCGATCGTCCTGGCGCGAGTGATGGAAGGGGAGTTGGGGATCCTCCGTCTGCTCCTCGGGGAAATCGTAGCCGTTGAATCGACCCCGATGTCCGCGCAGGGCCTGGCGCCGGAACGCTTCGGCGGTCCGGTAGAGGGCGACCAGCTAACTCACAACTGCTTCACGACAGGCGGGACCGGCGGCGCGCCGGTGGTCGACCTGGAGACCGGCGAGGTCTTGGGCGTGCACTACGGGGGCGTCTACCGTCCAGGTCCGCGGGGCCTGAAGTTGGGAGCGGCGATTGCGCTCTGGTCGCACGTCGATCGTCCACTGTTGGCCGGCGCGGGGGTTTTCGAAGATCCCATGCTGAGCGAGCCCGCATCGCCACGAACTCGGGCCGTATCGAACTTCTTCAATCCGCCGGAGCGGATACGGGAGACCGGTCGGCGGCTTCACGGTCGCACGTTCAACGACCTCACGCGAGAGCTGCGCGAGGACGAGGTCCTCATCGGTCTGTATCGCAACGATGCATCTGCCCTGGTCGCCACGCACCTCGCCTCGTCAGCCAGGATGAGCGAAATGGAGGACCGGTGGGGAGACCGGCACGAAGGCTACTTTGCGGTCGACGCCGGCGCCGCGAACGAGGGCCTGGACTACGAGATCGGCCGCTTCGATTCGCCTCATGAGTTCATGTCGCGTTCGGCGCCGTCGCTTCGCTCAGAAGAGATCTTTCTGGATCGTGAAGCTGAGGTTGGTGTCTTCTTGAAGATGTTGGATGGCAAAGGATTGCAGGTGCTCGCGATCGAGGGAGACGCAGGTATTGGGAAGACCACCCTGCTGCGCCATTTCACTCGTCTCTGCGATGACCGCGAAGTGCCGTATTGCTGGGTGCGTCTGGAAGGGACGAACGTCTTCGACGCCGTGCGAGCAATTGCGGTAGGTCTCAATGTCGATCTGCGAGAGAGTAACGAGGCAAACGACTATCTCTTGACGTTCGAGCTGGTCCACCAGCTAGCAGAAGGCGCAGACGGAGCGGTGCTATTCTTTGACGGCTTGGACGAAGCGCCGGCAGGGGTGGTGGACTGGCTGAGGTCGTTGTTCCTGCCGCTTCTGACCCGTAGCAGCTGGGCCGCCGGAAGCTTCACCGTCGTGCTCGCGGCCCGCGACCTACAGTTTGCCCAGCTTGCCGATCGGGAGTTCAAGCGGGTCACTCGCCTCCGCCTGGGTCCTATGGACCAACACGCCATCCGCGAGTGGCTGAGCGCGGCAGGCCTCGGAACGTCGAGAGTGCCGGAGCTGGTGGAGCTGCTGACGCGGCAGTTCGGGCACCAACCCGGCCGCCTGGCCCAGCTGCTGCGCGATCACGTGGGGCTGGACATTACAGCCGCCCACCGTCCACCCCGCTGACGCCCCCGAGAAATAGCAGCCCGTCCCGGGGTCGCCGACTGCCGAAGCCGCGACGGGATTGGCGCAGGCTCAGCCTCGCGTCGCCTACACATACGTTAGCCCGAAGCTATTGATACTCCCCTTCACGGCCGCAAAGGAGTGCGCCCAATTCTGCGCCCTGGACTCGCCGGCGAAGTGGATTCCGATGACGCGTCCGCCATCGATGCCGAGGTCGACAACGCAGGAGCCCGAGTTGCCGCCGAGGGTCGAGGCGTTGTGTGTGAAGACCCATTTCTTCGTGTCCGTCGGCAGCTGTCCGGGGACGGCCACCGCGGCGCCGGGCGCCAGCTTCTTGATGCCGAACTTCCAACCGAAGACCGAGCTCATCACCTCCACGGTCTCGGTCCCCGGCGGCGGCGTGGAGGTACCGAAGTGGGTCTGGGGACGCGCCGGGAAGCCGACAGCGTAGAGTTCGCGGGACGGCCCCAGCGGTGCGAGGTCCTTCTCGAGCTGGACGGCTGAAGGGAAGTCGGCGACTCGGCTCGCGTCCACCCGCAACAGGGCAAGGTCTAGGTTGGGAAAGTGGACCTGACGGTTGATGGGGTTGAGCCCGGCAAACACGACGCCCTTCACCGGAATCCGCGTGGCGCTCGCAGCACCGTCCTCGCCGATGAAATCGACGGTGGTTCGGCCGGGGAACTTGAGCGTCCAGGTGCCCTCGGGGTCCTCGGTGGCGATCTCCTCGAGCACGTGTCGATTGGTCGCCACGAGATCGCCGGCGACGACGAAACAGGTGCCCACGAAACCCTGACCGACCGGTACGTTGACGCGACCGACGGAGGCGATCAGCCGGCGGATCGGGTCTTCGAAGTGCCGTAGGGCGATGCCCCAGTCGCCGATGTCGGGCGCCTGGAGGTCGACGAACCCGTCGCGTACGGTGAGGCTCGGCCGTGTGCCGTCGGTGAGGATGACGGCCTCGAGGCCGACCTCCTCGCGCCGGGTGAGCATCGGGTTCGACTCCTGCGCCTTGGCGAGCCCGGAGCGGGCACCCTTGATGACCTCCGCCGCCAGGTCCGGGTCAGGTCGGTCCTCCGGCCTCGCGGTTTGCCGGCCGCGCTGGATGGCATCCACGAGGAGCGCGACTCGCTCGGCGGGCGGCTTCGGGCCGCTGGGCTTCGGCGTCGCCGATTCCAGCTTTCCCAACTCCAGCCCTGACTCCAGTCCCGTCGACTCCGGCACGGGCGCCGGCGTGCTGACCCGGCCGGACCTCACGACGTCCAGGAGCTGCTGCGCAACGAAGGCTACTGCGGGGGCATCGAGGTCGACCATGTGAGCCTCCTCACTCGTGGGGATGGACAGACGACTAGCAGTTGGTGGTGTTGCAGCGGCCCGGCGCGCGTCATCAGCAGCGGGATCGCCTGAGCGCGGATCCAGTCGACCACCGCCTGCGGCGCGGGCGCCGGCCGGCGGATCACCAAGTCCTGCCGCTGCCGCACCCCGCCGGCGGCGACGTCGATCTCGACGAGCGGCGAGCGCAGCCCGTCGGCCGCCGCGTGGCAGCCGTAGTAGGGCGAGGAGGGCAGGCGCAGCGCGTAGCGTCCGGCGCCGTCGGCACGGCCGACGAAGAGGTCGCCCTGGGAGATGGTGCGCATGCAGTGCACCTCCGCGCCGGCGAGGGCGGCCCCCGTCGAGTCGCGGACGCCGCCTTCGAGGAGAACCCCCTCGGCCGGCGCCAGGAGGCGCAGGTCGCGCACCACCTTGCCGCTCGCCTCCGCCGGCGGCGAGTAGGCGGCCGCCCACTGGGGGTGAGTGGCGGTCAAAGCGTAGGTGCCGGCGGGGACCGTCGCCGCGAACCCCCCGTCGGCGCCGGCGACCACCACCGCCGACGGCTCGCTGCGCCGCGTGGCGACGACGGCGACCACCGCCCCCGCCGCCGGCTCGCCGCCGGGCCCGACGACGGTGCCGCGCACCTCGACGGCGGCCGGCGCCACCTCCGCGCCGGCGAGCGGCGCGGCAATGCCGCCGGCGAGTCCGGCGGCGCAGGCGAGGATGAAGACCAGGACGCCATGGACGAGGCGGTCGTGACGGGTCGGTGGCATCGTGGCTCTCAACGAAGCAGACGCGGCTGGCAGAGAACTGGTGTCCGGCGCGCTGCTCCGATGAAGCCACGCAGGATGAGAGTCGAGCTGCGGAGTGAGGTGTCGGAAGGCCGCGATCACCGAGCGGTCGTTTCGCGGAAGCGCCGGACGTCCTCCTCGAGGTCTTGGGCGGTGTATTGGAGGAACGCTCCAGCCCGCTTGAGAAAGCCGTCGAGCTCGTGTCGGGAAGCGATCCCGAGAACCTCCTGCACCTCGGCCGACGTCAGGAGGCCCTGCCGGTAAGCGTCGGCCGCGAGAGCCTCCAGCGCGTGGCGGGGAAGGTCCTGCCACGACGCTCTCAGCCGATCGGCGACGGAATCGGGGACTTGGAAGGAAATCTCCATAGTTCAGGCTCCTGCCTGTTTGGCTAGCCTACACCGGAGCTGGAGCTCGCCGCGGCCCTGGAGAAGGTGGCGTAACGCCCGCCGGAAGCCCCGGAATGTCCCCGCGCGACCTCCAGACGCCCCGGTGGAGCCTCCCAATGTCCTCCCGGGACCTCGGAACCTCCTGCGCGCCCTCCGGAACCTCCTGCGCGGCGCCGGGAATCGATTGCGCGACGCCGGGAACGGGTTGCGCGCGCTGCGGAACCTCCTCCGAGCCGCTCGGAATAGGTTCCCGGCGCTCCGCAACCTGTTCCCCGGCCCGCGCAACCCATTCCCACGCTCCGGGAAAGGGTTCCGAAGCCGCCGCAGGCAGTTCCACGCCTCCCGGAGGTCATTGGGCGCCGCGCGGCGGCCGGTCGCCGCCGCTCGGCGGGCGTTGCGGAGCGTCGCACCCTCAATTCCCAACGAACGAAAGGAGCCTGTCGTGCCCGAAACCCTAGGAGAGTGGTCACCTGGTCAAGCGGCTGAGCGTGCGTAACGCAGCCTGCCGTCCGGACGCCATAGGATCATGGCAAGAGGAGGCTCGAGATGACCAGGGAACCGCGCGAGGAGTTCCTGACGATCGCCGCCATTCGCCGGGGCAGGGGCGAGCAGGAGACCGAGTATCTCTTCAACGAGAAGCAGCGGATCTACACCTTCCGGTCGGCCACCGCCAGGACCGCCGAGGCCTCGGCGGCCCGGCTCGGGGAGGCCTTCGAGAAGGGCGCTCCGGTGAAGGCCCAGCTCGACGAGGGGCGGGGCTTCATCGGGCGTATCGACGTCCTCCGCGGCGAGGAGCTGGAGGAGTTCCAACGCCGCCGGACCTACGTCGAGAAACCCGAGAAGATCTATGACATCGACCTCTCGAAGATCGATCCGATGACCTTCAACATCGTCGAGCACTATCTGAAGATCCCGGTCTTCCTGCTCTGCAAGCGCGTCGTCCCGAACTACGCGACGGCCAAGGCGATCTTCGACTTCTGCGCTCAACAGTCGTGCCACCTGCCGGGGCCGTTCGGCGTGCCGAACTGCATCCCGTTCCAGTACGTGATCGACGGTTGCTACGCGCGCGCTCACGAGATGCGCCGGATCATCACCACCCAGTACGGCTACTGCTGCGAGAAGGTGTTCAGCTTTGCCGTCGACAACCTCGACCGGCTCTCGGTGCAGGCGAACAAATGGGGCGGCTGCTGCGTGACCTGGTGGTACCACGTCGCCCCCCTCGTGCGGGTGCGCATCAACATCAGAAAGCTGGGCATCAGCGCCGAGCTGGCGATGGTCATCGATCCCGGCATGTTCGACAAGCCGGTGCTGCTGACCAGTTGGCTGGCCGCGCAGGAGAACCCCGCCTGCCATCCGCACGCCAGAGTGTCGAAGTACTCGATCCAGTCGGGCTCGGCCTACACGCCGGCCTTCGGCTCGACCACGACGTTCACCACGGATCCGTCGTACACGGCGACGAACGGCACGCTGATCGGGTACAAGAACGGGGTCACCTGCCCGTAGGATGGAGCGGATGAGTCGGCGCGAGATGACGGTGGCTCACGTTCGCGAGCCGCCGGGGGCGGATCACGTCGAGGTCATGTTCTACGAGTCGGCCCGCTTCTACCGCCTGCCGAGAGCACGCCCGTCCTTCGAGGTGTCCTTGCGCCTCTTGAAGGAAGCCGCGGCCGTGGGCCGGCCGCTGACGATCACCCTCGCGCCGGCGGAGAGCGACGTCATTGAGGAGGTCGGCCCGGCACCAACCCCAGCTCCTTCGCCCGCCGCCGGACCTGGTAGGCCTCTTTGACTTCCTGGAAGCTGAAGCGCTCCTCGCGCCAGGGGTCGCCGTAGGTGTGGTAGCCGTTCTCCTCCCAGAAGCCGCGGCGGTCGGCGTCGAGGAGCTCGAAGCCGCTGACCCACTTGGCGCTCTTCCAGGCGTAGAGGTGGGGGACGACGAGCCGCGCCGGGCCGCCGTGCTCGACCGCTAGCGGCTGGCCGCGCCAGGTGTCGGCCACCAGCGCGCGCTCGGAGAGGAAGTCCTCGAGCGGGAGGTTGGTGGTGTAGCCGCCGTGGCAGTGGACGAGGACGTGCGATGCCTCGGGCCGCACGCGCGCCCGGCGCAGCAGCTCGCGGGTGGCGACACCCTCCCAGGCGTTGTCGAGGGTGGAGAAGCGGGTGACGCAGTGGAAGTCCGCCGTGACGCGCACCCGCGGCAGCGCTTGGAACTCCTCCCACCTCCACGCCAGCTCCTCCTCGACCAGGCCGGAGAGGCGCAGCGTCCACTCGCTTGGATCGACGTGCGGCTCCGGGCCGTAGGTGAGGACCGGCCACTTCTCGGTGACGTACTGGCCGGGCGGCACCCGCTCGCCCCCGGTGCGGACGCTGTCGTCCATGCCGCGCAGGATAGAGGAAAACGCCTCTGGCCCTGCTCTTGCAGTGCGGCCGGGGCGACGCGTAATCGCGTGGCCCGACCGGCCACGACGCTCCGAGAGAGGGGTTGCAACCGGGTATGAACTGCCATCTCGTGATCTCGCCCACTCACCTCCACGCCATCGGGCGCCACGCCGCCATGACGTACCCCGGCGAGTGCTGCGGCGTCCTCATCGGCAGACCGCACCGCAACGGCCTGGAGAAGATCTTCGTCGAGCGGATCCTGGCGGTGCAGCCGGCCGACGGCGGCGGCGAAGGTCAGGGCGCCGACCCGGTGCCGGCCGAGACCCACGCCGCCGCGGCGCACGAGGCGCAGTCGCTGGGGATGGAGGTCGTCGGCTACTACCTGGCGCGCGCCGGCGGGACGGCGACGCCGAGCGAGCTGGAGCTCGAGACGCTGCGCCCGGGCATGAGCTACCTGCTCACCGCGATCTCGGCCGGGCAGGTCGTGGAGACGCGCGCCTGGCGGCTCTCCTCCGACCGGCAGGGGCTCGAGGAGGAGGCGGTCGAGGCCGCGCTGGTGGCGCCGCTGCCGCGGCCGGAGACGCTGATCGAGCTGGGCGAGAAGAAGACGGGCTGAGCCGTTCTTCGCGCTGCTATTCCTCCACTGCCCCTGGGCCGGCGCTTGGCTCGCCGTCGTCCCCAAAGAACTGAAGCTTGGCACTGGTGCCCTGGCGCGACAGAGTCCACGTTCCGCTTCCCCTGCAGACATTTGTCCACGTCCCGCTCGCTTTGCTGCAGGTCGTGATGTCGCCCTTGAGTGAAAAAGCCCGGCAGCAGCCCTCCTTCTGAAAGAGCCGGTTGCCATCCAGGGAGACGTCGTCTCCAGTGTGGAGCCCTGAGACATTCCAAGGCCGGCAGTGAGCCTCCCTACCGGCTCCCTGAACGGTACCTGTGATAATGGGCCCCTGGACCAGCTTCCAGACGTAATTGAAGTTGTCCTTCCAAGTACCATCGAGATCGCCGCAATCCCGCCCCCTCAGGAAATCGTCGGCGGCAGCGTGCCATTCGTCCGTGCATTCACCGAAGATCGTTCCGGTCTTGAGGGTACAAAGATCATGGTTCAGGCAGTCCTGCGTAAAAACCTGGAACGTGGGGTTCGGTGGCGCGTTGCATCCAGGACCACAGCGCCCCATGCACTGATTTTGGCGGTTATAGCAGGGTCCAAGCTTTGCCGTCTGGCGATAGGTCTTCGTCCCGACATCGAAGGTGCCCGAACGCTGGCTTCCGGTAGTCGCACAGAGGGAGCTAACTACCTTCTCGCGCGGTCCCTGTTTCACACTGGCAGAGTTGACATCGATCACGGCACCCGATGGGTAGGCTGTGACGAAGGCGAGCATGCGAGCCAGCGTCTCCTCGCGCGGGCTCAGAGGATCACCCACGGCATCGAGCAGCGCCGCGAGTAGGGAAGGATCGTCGGAGTCGAGAGGCACCAGTTCATCGGACTCGCCCGCAAGGCTCTGCACCAATACATCCCCTGACACGTAGTCGATCTCGGCGCGAACGAGCGTCCCGGTGGGGAGTCGAACCTCAACGACCGCAAGTGCCGGCAGCTTCAGCACCGATGAGAACTCGACTCCATTCTCGGGCAAGCTCCCCTCGATCCGCTCTAACGATCGTTGCGTGAACTGAACCTCTTGGGCACTGATTCCAGTTGCGGAGAACAGGACGACGGCAAGCGCCTGCACCAAACGCGACTTGGTCATAGCGGCTCCTTTAGGTGAAAGAATCATCGTACACTAAAAGAAGAGAAGATGGGTCTCGATATTTGAACATGCGTAGAGGGCGCACATTTCCTGCGCGGGCGGCCAGGCAATTGGCGGTGGGCCCCCGAGTCACTTGCCCTTCGGGCCGACCTCTGTTAGCTTGGGAGGTGGAAGCTCCCTCTCTCCGGTTCCTCTCTTCTCGATGACGCAGGTTGAGGACGAGACCTCGCCCGCCGGTGGCCACGGGCCGCGCCGGCTGCTCGACCTCATCGGCCGCACCCCGCTCCTCGACCTCTCGCAGCTGACCGGGACGCCGCGCGTCCGCCTCTACGCCAAGGCCGAGCTCGCCAACCCCGGCGGCTCGGTCAAGGACCGCCCGGCGCTCGCCATGGTCGAGGACGCGGTCCGCCGCGGGCTCCTCGCGCCGGGCGCCCCGCGCCGCCTCCTCGACTCCACCTCCGGCAACACGGGGATCGCCTACGCCATGATCGGTGCCGCGCTCGGCATCCCGGTGACCCTCTGCCTGCCGGCCAACGCCAGCCCGGAACGGAAGCGCATCCTCGCCGCCTACGGCGTCGAGCTGCTCCTCACCGACCCGCTGACCGGCAGCGACGGCGCCATCCTCGAGGCCCGCCGCCTGGCCGCCGCCGACCCCGCGCGCTACGCCTACCTCGACCAGTACTCCAACCCCGAGAACTGGGGCGCCCACTACCGCTCGACCGGCCCCGAGATCTGGGCGCAGACCGGCGGCCGCCTCACTCACTTCATCGCCGGCCTGGGGACCAGCGGCACGTTCATGGGGGTGGGGCGGTGTCTCCGCGAGCGGGCGCCCGGCGTGCGACTGATCTCGGTCGAACCCGACAGCGCCTTCCACGGCCTCGAGGGGATGAAGCACATGGCCTCGGCCATCGTGCCGCCGATCTACGACCCGGCGCTGGCCGACGAGGCCTGGGAGGTGACGACCGAGGAGGCGCACGCCATGGTGCGCCGGCTGGCGCGCGAGGCCGGCGTGCTGGCCGGGATCTCGTCGGGCGCCAACGTGGCGGCGGCGCTCCGCCTGGCGGCGCGGCTCGCCGCCGACGGAGAAGACGGCGGCGGCGAGGGTGCTACGCTGGTCACGGTCCTCTGCGACGGCGCCGACAAGTACCTGTCCGAGCGCTTCTGGGAGGAGCCCGCGAGCCCGTCATGACCGCCCTCGTCCTCGTGCCTTCCGACCTGGCCGCCATCGAGCGGCACGCCGCCGCGGCCTACCCCGAGGAGTGCTGCGGCATCCTCCTCGGCAAGGCCGAGGGCGAGCGTCTGCTGGTGCAGCGGATCGTGCCGGCCGACAACGAGCGGGAGGAGAGCCGCGCCAACCGCTTCGTCATCGGCCCGGAGACGGTGCTCGCGGCGCAGCGCGCGGCGCGCGAGGCGGGACTCGAGATCGTCGGCTACTACCACTCGCACCCCGACCACCCGGCGCAGCCGAGCGAGTTCGACCGCGAGAACGCCTGGCCGGGGGTGTCGTACCTGATCGTGGCGGTGACCGACGGCAAGCCCTCCGAGGTGCGGAGCTGGCGCCTCGCCGACGACCGCTCCGGCTTCGTCGAAGAGCCGATCGAGCGCCAGTCGGAGGAGAGGGCCGCGGCCGGCCCGCCGGTCCCCGAGCGGAGCGAGAGCGCTCCCTAGGAATAGGAGTAGGAGACACCCATGCCGACCATCCACGTCCCGACCCCGCTCCGCCGCTTCACCGGCGAGCAGGGGGAGATCGCGGTCGAGGGGGCGACGGTCGAGGAGGCGCTGCGCGACCTCGTCCGCCGCCACCCAGGGCTCGAGCGCCACCTCTACACCGACGACGGGCGCCTGCGCAGCTTCGTCAACGTCTTCGTCAACGACGAGGACGTGCGCTACCTCGCCGACCGCGAGCGCTCGCCGGTGGCGGCCGGGGACGCGCTCTCGATCGTGCCGTCCATCGCCGGCGGCGTGGCGGCCGAGCCGCCGGCGGCGGCCGCCGCCGATCTGCCCGAGCTGGAGCCCTCCGAGATCCGCCACTACAGCCGCCACCTCATCATGCCGGAGGTGGGGATGGCGGGGCAGCGGAAGCTCAAGGCCTCGCGCGTCTTGCTCATCGGCGCCGGCGGGCTGGGGTCGCCCCTCGGCCTCTACCTGGCGGCGGCCGGGGTCGGCAAGCTCGGGCTGGTCGACTTCGACGTCGTCGACGAGTCGAACCTCCACCGCCAGGTGCTCTACGGCCGCTCGGACGTCGGCCGCCCGAAGATCCAGGCGGCGCTCGAGCGCCTGCACGACGTCAACCCGCACGTGACTCTCGTGCCGCACGAGACGCGCCTCACCTCGCAGAACGCCCTCGAGCTCTTCGCCGGCTACGACATCGTGGTGGACGGCACCGACAACTTCCCCACCCGGTATCTCGTCAACGACGCTTGCGTCCTGGCCGGGAAGCCCAACGTCTACGGCTCGATCTTCCGCTTCGAGGGGCAGGTCTCGATCTTCTGGGGGGCGCGCGGCCCCTGCTACCGCTGCCTCTTCCCCGAGCCGCCGCCGCCCGGGCTGGTGCCCTCCTGCGCCGAGGGCGGGGTGCTCGGCGTGCTGCCCGGGATCATCGGCGCGCTGCAGGCCAACGAGGTGGTGAAGCTGGTCGTCGGGGTGGGGGAGCCGCTGATCGGGCGCCTCGTCCTCTTCGACGCCCTCAAGATGCGCTTCCGCGAGCTCAAGCTGCGCAAGGACCCCGCCTGCCCGGTCTGCTCCGAGCACCCGACGCAGCGCGGCCTGATCGACTACGAGCAGTTCTGCGGCGTGGCGCCGCAGCCGGAGGAGGCGATGGCGGACGACTTCGACGTGCAGCCGGAGGACCTGAAGCGCTGGCTCGACGAGGGCCGCGACGTGGTGGTGCTCGACGTGCGGTCGCCGCAGGAGCACGACATCGCGCGCATCGAAGGGGCGCGGCTCATCCCGCTCCAGGAGCTGCGCGACCGGCTGGGCGAGCTCGACCCGGCGGCCACGATCGTCGCCCACTGCCACCACGGCATGCGCTCGGCGCAGGCGGTCTCTTTCCTCCGCCGCATGGGCTACGACCGCGCCAGGAACCTCGCCGGCGGCATCGACGCCTGGAGCACCCGGGTCGACCCGGCGGTCCCGCGCTACTGACGCTCGTAGGAGTTATGCGCAGCTCATACTCTCTGCGACGGGCTCGACTCCGGCGCCGGTTCCTGTAAATTCCCTCCCAGTCATCGCGTATCGCGGCCGCCCTTGGAGGGCGGCGCTCGTCGGATCTGTGGCTTGAAGGAGGCCTTATGTCCCGGAAGCTGTTCGTCCTCATGCTGTGTGCCGGGCTGCTCGGCGCCGCCGGCGCCGCGCGCGCCGACGTGGTCTCGGACTGGAACGAGGAGCTGCTCGACGCCGTCCGCACCGACCGGACCTCGCCGCCGCGCGCCAGCCGCGCCATGGCGATCGTCCACGTCTCGATCTTCGACGCCGTGGTCGGCATCCTCGGCGGCTACACGCCGTATCACGTCACCGACGACGCCCCGGCCGGCGCCTCGCCGGAGGCAGCGGCGGCCGCCGCGGCGCACCGCGCGCTCTCGGCGCTCTTCCCGGCGCAGCAGGCGGCCTTCGACGCCGCTCTCGCGGCCTCGCTGGCGACCATCCTCGACGGCAACGCGGCGGCCATCGGCGTCGACTGGGGGCAGGAGGTGGCCGACCAGATCCTCGCCCTGCGCGCCGACGACGGCCACGATCGGGTCGTCGCCTACAACACCATCGACGGCGCCAACTGGTGGATCCCGACCGGGCCCGCCTTCGCCGCCGCGCTGCTGCCGCAGTGGCCGCTGGTCACGCCCTGGGCGCTGCAGACCGGCTCGCAGCTCCGGGAGGGGCCGCCCCCCTCGCTCACCAGCGTCCAGTACACGATCGCCTTCAACGAGGTGAAGCGGCTGGGCCGGGTGGACAGCAGCGAGCGCACCGCCGAGCAGACCCAGATCGCTCTCTTCTGGGCCGACGGCGGGGGCACGGCCACCCCGCCCGGGCACTGGCTGGTGATCGCGCAGGGCATCGCCGAGGAGGAGGGGCTGTCGCTGCTCGACAAGTCGCGCCTGCTGGCACTGGTTTCGATCGCCGAGGCCGACGCGGCGATCGTCTCCTGGGACCACAAGTACGCCTACAACCACTGGCGGCCCTTCACCGGCATCCCTAACGCCGACAAGGACGGCAATCCGAACACCGTTGCCGACCCCGCCTGGACGCCGCTCATCGTCACGCCCCCCTTCCCGGCCTACACCTCCGGGCACAGCACGTTCAGCAGCGCCGCCGCGCGCGTCCTCGGACAGTTCTTCGGCACCGACAACTTCTCCTTCAGCACTGTCTCCGACGGCCTGCCTGGCGTCACGCGCTCGTTCACCAGCTTCTCGCAGGCGGCCGCGGAGGCCGGGCAGAGCCGCATCTACGGCGGCATCCACTGGCAGTACGACAACCAGGTCGGGCTGCAGACCGGGCGGGACCTGGGCGACCTGGTCTTCTTCGGCCAGCTCGGGCCGCTCGGCGCGATCGGGCCCTGCGTGCCCGGCATCGCCAACCTCTGCCTGCAGGGGGGACGCTTCAAGGTCGAGGCGCTGTGGGAGACCGGCGGCGTCGGCGGCCACGGCTTCGCCGTCGCGGACACCGCCGACTCCGGCCGCTTCTGGTTCTTCAACGAGGACAACACCGAGCTGGTGGTGAAGGTCCTCAACGGCTGCGTCATCAACGACAACTTCTGGTTCTTCGCCAGCGGCTTGACCGACGTCGAGGTGCTGGTCACCGTCACCGACACCCAGACCGGTCACACGCGGCGCTACTTCAACCGGGAGGGGAAGGCGTACCAGCCGGTGCAGGACATTGAGGCGTTCGCCTGTCAGTGAAGTAGGGTAGATCGACCCAGCAGCCGCTCTTCGGAGGTGACGATGATCCGACGGAGGGAGGTCCTCAAGCTCGGGTTGGTGGCCGGCGGTTCCGGGCTCCTCGCCCGGCGCGCCGCGGCCGCCGACCCGAGCGATCTGCTCAAGTTCCTCTGCCCGCCCGACGGCGAGCCGCCCGACCTCGCCACCCCGAGCCCGCCGGCGACGCCCTTCAAGGCACCGCTCTTCGTGCCGCCGATCATGCAGCCGGTCGCGAAGCTCGACCCGCCGCCCGATCCGCGCGCCCACCAGCGCTACGCGGAGTTCCCGCCGCAGAAGCTCTACGAGATCCACGAGCAGGAGTTCGTCTGGTCCTACCACCCGGACCCGCCCTACGGCGACGGCAGCCCGACGTGGGCCACCGACGGCCCGCCGTGGAAAACCGGCAGCGGGTCGTGGGGCTTCAACGGCTCGACCCCCGGCCCCACCTACCACGCACGCTACGGCGAGCCGATCCTGGTGCGGCGCTACAACGACCTGCCGCCGGTCGGCGTGAGCAAGGCCACCTTCGCGCTGCCCTCGACGACCAGCCACCTGCACAACGGCCACACCGCTTCTGAGAGCGACGGCTCGCCGCAGGACTGGATCGACACCGGCGAGTTCTGGGACCACCACTACCCCAACTTCCCGTCCAACTTCGACCCGCGCGAGAAGCTCACCACCCTCTGGTACCACGACCACCGCCTGGACTTCACCGCCGCCAACGTCTACGCCGGGCTCGACGGCTTCTACTGCCTCTTCGACGAGCAGGACACCGGCAACGAGAACGACCCGCCACCCGCCTGGGGCCTGCCGAGCGGCAAGTACGACGTGCCGTTGATCCTCCACGACGTGATGTTCGACGCGAACGGCCAGGTGCGCTGGAACCCGTTCAACACCGACGGCATCCTGGGCGACCGCTACACCGTCAACCGCCGCATCCAGCCTCACTTCGAGGTCGAGCGGCGCAAGTACCGCTTCCGCATCCTGAACGGCGGGCCGTCGCGCTTCTACCAGATCTTCCTCTCGAACGGCCGTCCCTTCACCGTCATCAGCGGCGACGGCAACATCCTGCCGCGGCCGCTGGAAGCCGAGAGCATCTTCCTCTCGGTCGCCCAGCGCGTCGACGTCATCCTCGACTTCTCGAAGTACCGGGTCGGGGACAGGGTGGAGATCGTCAACCGCCTCGAACAGACCAACGGCAAGGGCCCCTCGGGGCGCATGCTCGACCCCGGCGATCCGCTCATCCAGTTCCGGGTCGTCGAGGCCACCGGCCCCGACCCCAGCCGCATCCCCGACAAGCTCCGCGAGTGGCCGCGCATCGACCCGGGCGAGATCCGCCGCGAGCGGGTGTGGGAGTTCGACTACGACGGCGGCCTGTGGACGGTCAACGGCAAGGTCTTCGACCCCAACCGCATCGACGCCGGCATCGAGCAGGGGACGGCGGAGGTGTGGATCTTCCGCAACGGCGGCAACTCCTGGTCGCACCCCATCCACAGCCACTTCACCGAGTTCCTGATCCTCGAGGTCAACGGCGTGCCCTTCGACCGCAGCTGGGTGCAGGACTGGCACGAGGGGGAGGAGGTCCACGTCCCTTACTTCGACGGCGGGCCCAAGCCCAAGCCGATCAAGCGCTTCATGGGCGGCAAGCGGCGCGACGTGGCGACGCTGCTGCCCGGCGACGAGATCAAGGTGGTGATGCGCTGGACCGACTTCCTCGGCAAGTACGTCATGCACTGCCACAACGTGGTGCACGAGGACCACTCGATGATGGTGCGCTGGGACATCGTCGAGCCCGGCCAGGGCTTCGTGGGCTCGCGGCCGGCCTCGGCGGTCTACGGCACCGAAGCGGCGCCGCCGCACCTCGAGTCGCGGCCCGCCGCCTCGAGCTTCCAGGAGGACCAGGAGGAGGAGCGCGAGCCATGATGAACCGGAGGCAGGTGCTGGGGCTCGCCGCCGAGGAGCCGCAATGCGGGCTGCCGGCGGGCTACTTCCCCGACGTCGTGGTCGAGGCTCACGACGGCCGCCGCGGGCGCTTCTGGACCGACCTGGTGCGCGGCAAGACGGTCGTGCTGCACGTCTTCTCGCTGGCCGGCGAGGCCGCCTACCCGGTGGCCGCCAACCTGGCCAAGGTGCAGGCGCTCGTCGGCGAGCGGATGGGGCGGGACGTCTTCTTCTACTCGCTCACGACCGACCCCGAGCGGGACACGCCGCGGGCGCTGCGCGACTTCGCCGCCGCCCACGGCGCCGGGCCCGGGTGGCTCTTCCTGACCGGCGAGCCGGCGGCGATGGAGCTGCTGCGCTCGCGGCTCTTCCTGCACGACGCCGGTGTCGCCGCGGGGGCCGGCGCGCACGCCGAGCACGCCGCGGCGCCGGTCCAGGACTGCTCGCGCGGCCTGCTGCGCTACGGCAACGCGGCGGTGGGCCTGTGGGGGTCGGTGCCGGCCCGCACCGACCCGGCGTGGATCGCCGAGCGCATCGCCTGGCTCACGCCGCGCGCGCCGGCTGCCGGCGCGCCGCGCCGCCGCGGCCCGCTGCCGCTCGCCGCCCGGGCCGGGCTGCTGCTGGGCCTCGGCGCCGCCGCCGGCTTCGCCCAGCACCCGCACCCGCAGCCGCCGCTGGCGCCTTCCTGCCAGACGACGGAAGGCAACGTCACCACCATCGTCACCGGCGAGAGCCACTTCCCGCCGAGCTATCCGTTCGTCGATCCGCCGGGCACGAACTTCCTGCCCACGGTCTACACCAACCTCTTCGACAGCCGCGGGCAGGAGGTGCCCAACACCCTGCCCTCGACCCCGACCGTCTTCTACAACCTCCACGACGGTGAGCCGGTGGTCACCGCGATCAACCCCATCTCGCCGACCCAGGACCTCGACGCCCTCTGGCGCCGGCTGCGCGACTTCGGCTCGCGCGACCCGATCGACGACCGGTTGATCCGTGAGGCCATCCAGAACGGCATCGACATCCTGGAGGGGAGGCCGGTCCGCAACCGCGCCTACAGCGGCCTGCCGCTGCTGCACTACAACGGGCCGGAGAAGATCAAGAAGGTGGTCGACGGCAACGTCGACGTCCACCAGGTCTGGTACGACAACCACTTCGAGTCCGACACCGGCCTGCTCGACCTCAGCGCGCTCGCCCCGGGAAAGCCGTGGACAGTCACCTACACGATCGACGTCCTGGCCCGCGGCGAGGACGACTTCTCGCCCCTGGTCATGTACTGGAACCTGGTCCCTGACGGCACGCCGCCCCCGCCCCCGCCGCCGGCGCCGTGCGGCCCGCCCGCGCCGCCGCCGCCGAACAAGCGCCCCGGCATGGGGATGGACCAGAGCTTCTTTCCGCTGCAGGAGGGCACCCGCACGGTGCTCAAGATCAAGATGGCGCCTCCCGAGTACTACCGGCTGATCTACACCTGGGGCTGGCGCATGCACCCGCCGCGCGTGCAGGTGATGGACGACGCCAACCTGGTCATGGCGGGCAAGTCGCTGGCGAAGTGGGAGATCGACGTCTTCGGCCCGGCGCCGACCTCGAGCGAGCATGCGCGGGAAACGGCGATCGCCCAGATCGGCGACCTCGCCCCGGCCAAGAAGATGTGGACGGCGCTGCGCGCGGCGCGCGCCGCCGCCGCCGAGGGCCACTGGCATCACGTGCGGCGGCACGCCGACGAGGGCTGGAGCGCCTTCGAGGACTGGCGCGAGCGCACCCAGCTCCCCAAGGGCGTCGAGATGGACCGCGACGCCGACCTCACCCTCTTCTACGTCAACAACACGATCTACGGCGAGTTCACTAAGGGCGGCCTGACCCGCTGGCCGGAGTGGCAGACCCGCGGCGCGCAGCTCAAGGTGACGGTGATCAACGGCGACTACTACGAGCGCGGCTACCTGAACGTCGACTTCGGCGGCGGGCGCGGCTGGGAGAACCAGTACAAGTCCTCGGTCAAGGTGGGCGGCTCGGGCTGCTGGTTCACCTTCGGCCGCTTCTACTGGTGGATCAACACGGCGTCGCCGGTCATGCTCCCGCCCGCGACCCGCGACCCCTACAAGGCGAGCGTCCAGAAGATCCACATCACCTACAACTACGACCCCGGGCGCCGCCTGCGCTTCTACCAGTTCGACCCGTTCCACCACGATGTGGCGATCTTCTCGATTCACTGAGAGGGCGCCCCGCACCCGCGGCGCCGCCGCCGCTCTCGTCCTCCTCGGCTGCACGCTGGCGCCGGCCGCTCTCTCGGGCGGCGCGGCGGCGGCGCCGCGCTACAGCCGCACCCTCCACGCCTACCGCGCGCCCGACGTCGCGCTGGTCGGCATGGACGGGGCGCCGGTCCGCCTGCGCGCCGAGCTGGAGCGCGCGGGGCCGGTCGTCCTGCACTTCCTCTTCACCTCCTGCGCCACGGTCTGCCCGGTCCTGACCGGGACGCTCGCGGCAGCGCAGGAGCGGCTGCCCGACGTGCGGATCCTCTCGATCTCGATCGACCCGGAGCACGACACCCCGGCGCGCCTGCGCGAGTACGCGGCGCGCTTCGGCGCGGGGCCGCGCTGGCGCTTCCTGACCGGCGAGCCGAGCGACGTCCTCGCCGTGCAGGAGGCCTTCGACGCCTACCGCGGCGACAAGATGCGGCACGAGCCGTCGGCCTTCCTGCGCGCCGCGCCGGGGGCGCCCTGGGTGCGGATCGACGGCTTCCTCGCCGCCGCCGACCTGGTGGCCGAGGCCGGGCGCCTGCCCCTGGCGGCATCGGCGCCGGCCGCCGACGACGCGCGGGCGGGGGAGCGCATCTACCGCGACGGCGTCCTGCCCTCGGGCGCGCCGCTCGCCGCCGTCCTCCAGGGAGACGTGCCGGCCGCCGGCCGCGCCGCGGCCTGCGCCACCTGCCACCGCCGCAGCGGCTTCGGCGGCGTCGAGGGGACGGTGGCGGTGCCGGCGATCACCGCGCCGGCGCTCTTCGCCGAGCCGCCGCCGACCGGCCTCCTCTTCCGCGCCCTCTTCCAGGAGCAGCTCGCGCCGCAGCCGTGGAGCCGGGTGCGCACCGGCTCGCCGCGCCCGCCCTACGGCGACGCCACGCTCGCCGCGGCCCTGCGCGAGGGGCGCGATCCGACGGGACGCACGCTCGACCCGCTGATGCCGCGCTACCGGCTGAGCGAGGGCGACCTCGCCGACCTCACCGCCTACCTGCGCACACTGGGCGCAACGGAGCCGCCGGGAGTCGAGCCGGCGCGGGTCCACTTCGCGACCGTCGTCACCCCGGACGCCGAGCCGGCGCGGCGCGCGGCCTGGCTGGAGGTGGCGGCGGCCTACGTGCGCTGGCGCAACGCCATGCTCACAGGGCTGGCCCGCAAGGCGGCCTCGACGCCGGGCTACGGCGAGGACCTGACCGGCCGGCGGCGCGAGTGGGTGCTGCACGTCTGGGAGCTGGCGGGGCCGGAGGAGAGCTGGGCGGGGCAGCTCGAGGCGCGGCTCGACGAGCGGCCGGTCTTCGCGCTGCTCGGTGGGACGGGCGGGAGCTGGCGGCCGGTGCACGAGGTCTGCGAGCGGCGCGCGATCCCCTGCCTCTTCCCCGACACCGACCTGCCGGTGCTGGAGCCTCCCGGCGACTACACCATCTATTTTTCAGGTGGGCTGGAAGCGGAGGGCGAGGCGCTGGCGCGGCACCTGCTCGACGGCGCTCCGGCGGACCGGCGCTCGAGCGTCCTCCAGGTGTACCGCGACGACGCCCGCGGGCGCGCCGCCGCGCAGGGCCTGCGCCGCGGGCTCGCCGGCGCGCCGCGCATCCACCTCGCGGAGCGGGTGCTGCCGCCGGGTGCGCCGCCGCCGCCGGACCTCCTCGCGAGGGGCTCCCGCACACCGGCGACGCTCGTGCTCTGGCTCCCGGCCGCCGACCTGGCCGCGCTCGCCGCCCTCCCGCCGCCGGCTGCCTCGATCCCCACCCAGCTCTTCTTCTCTCGCACCCTCCTCGGCGAGTCGCCGCCCGCGCTCGCCGCCGGCTGGGAGGAGCGCGCCTCCGTCGTCTGTCCCTTCTCCCCACCGGGCGAGGCGCACCCGCACGCCTACCGCGCCGGCGCCTGGCTGCGCTCCCGCGGTGCCGCCGGCGGCGGCACCGCGCCCGAGGCGCGCCGGCTCACCGCCCACTGGACGCTGTCTCTCGCCGACCACGCCCTGGCGCACCTCGGCGCCACTCTCTCCCGCGACGCCTTCGTCGAAGCGATCGAGCGCGAAGCCGAGCGCGAGCCCAATCCCGGCGTCTACCCGCGCCTCTCCCTCGGGCCCGGGCAGCGGGTGGCCGCGAAGAGCTGCGCCATACGGCCTCTTTAGGCGAGGCTTCCCCCGCCCAGATCCTTCGCTTCGCTCAGGATGACGGTTCGCATGTCATCCTGAGCGCAGCGAAGGATCTGGGGGCGGGTGCCTTATGCTTTCGTCACTTTCCCTTGGAGGGGTTATGAAACGGATCCTGCTGGGTGCCGTGGCCGGCGGTCTCATCGTCTTCGCGTGGAGCGCCTTGCTGCACATGGCGACGCCGTTGGGGATGGCGGGGATCAGCGTCCTGCCGGGCGAGGAGGCGGTGCTCGGGGCGCTGCGCGCGAACGTCCGCGAGGACGGGTTCTACTTCTTCCCGGCCGCCGGGATGAGCCCCGACATGACGCCCGAGCAGCACGAGGCGTGGGTGGAGCGCATGCGCACCGGGCCGACCGGCATCATGGTCGTCCATCCGCAGGGGGCGGAGCCGATGATGGTGCGCCAGCTCGTCCTCGAGCTGCTGTCCGACGTCCTGGCGGCGCTTCTCGTCGCCTTCGGGCTGGCGCACGTCCTCGCCCCTTACGGCCGCCGCGTGCTGCTGGTGGCCCTGGCCGGCGTCTTCGCCTGGCTGGCGGTCAGCGCCTCGTACTGGATCTGGTACGGCTTCCCGGAGGCCTACCTCGGCGCCGAGCTGGTCGATCAGGTCGGCGGGTGGCTCCTGGCCGGCCTGGCGATGGCGAAGATCGTGCGGCCGATCATTGGGCACACGAACAACGGCGGCTGACCGCGGAGCGCTGCCGCTGACCTCCGCCACCTCCTTCGATGCCCAGGCCGCGGAGTTCGACCTCCGGGCCGGGCTGACGGCGGAGACCGGCCACGCCGTCGCCGTCGCCGTCGTGGCGATGGCGGAGGTCGCCCCGGGTGACTTGCTGGTGGAGATCGGCGCCGGCACCGGGCTCGTCGGGCGGTGGCTCCTCGAGCAGCCCGTCCGCTACCTCGGCCTCGACGTTTCGCGTCCGATGCTCGAGGTCTTCCGGCGGCGTCTCCCCGGCGGCGCCCCCCTGGTGCAGGCCGACGCCGCGCGCCCCTGGCCGCTGCCGGACGGCGCCGCCCGCGCCGTCTTCGGCTCGCGCGCACTCCACCTGCTGCCGGAAGAGCACGTGGTAGGGGAGCTTTTCCGGGTGGGAGGAGCGGGCGCGGCCTGCGTCGTGGGGTGGGTCGAGCGCCCGCCCGAGAGCGTCAAGGGACGTCTCGCTCGCGAGATGCGGCGGCGGCTGCGCGAGCGGGGCTACGCTCCCCGCTCGGCGGGAGGCAAGCGCCTCCTAGAAGCCCTCCGCGCCCGCGGCGCCCGCGAGCTGCCGCGTACCGTCGCCGCCTCCTGGCCGGCCTTCCACTCGCCGCGCCGCGCCCTCGCCGACTGGCGGAGCAAGGATGGGCTCGGCGGGATCGTCCTACCGCCCGGCGTGCAGGAAGAGGTGCTGCGCGAGCTGGAAGATTGGGCGGCGGCGGAGTACGGCGGCCTCGACGCGGACCAGGCGGTGGAGGAGGAGTACGTGCTCGAAGGGGTGAGGCTGCGGTGAGCGCGGCGTGACCGCCGAGCCGGAGCTGCCGCCCGGACGGGCCCCCGCGAGCGGCTGGCGGCAGCTCCTGGCGGTCTACCTCGACTACCTCCTCTTCGGCGGCCTCTGGGCGCTCGCCGTCTGGGCCCTCGGGCCGCGCTTCGCGGGGGCGACGCGCGAGGCGCTCGTCGCCAAGACGCTGCTCTTCGCCGTCGTCGAGATCGCCCTCGTCCGCTTCGCCCGCTGGTCGCCGGGCAACGCCCTCCTCTCGATCGAGCTGCCGGGCTCTGAGCTGCTCTATCCACCCGGCCCGGCGCGCCCCGCTGTGCCGATGGTGCCGGAGCGGCTGCTTCAGGCCGAGGCCTGGTGGACCGTCCTCTTCGGCGTCCTGGCGATCCTGAGCGGCGTCAAGCAGGCGGTGCGCTGGACGGTCGCGGCACCGCCGACGCCCTGGTTCGGGCTCGAGCTGCCGGCCGCCGCGTCGGCCGCGCTCTGCGTCGCCGTGGGGGTCCTGGAGTGCCTGGTGGGCGCCGCGGCGCTGCGGCTGCGGCCCGCGGTCCTACCGCTCTCGGTCGCCGTCCACGGCGCGTCGATCCTCTCGGCCGTCCTCGCCTACGACGCGCTGCCGGCCTGGATCGCCGAGTACGTGACGGCTTGGCGGGCGCACCAGGGGCTGCCGCCGAGCCCCGGCGACGCGGCGGAGGCGGCGCGCTGGATGCCGCCGCTCTTCGTCCTGCTGCCGGCCCTCGCGCTCGCCTGGAGCGTCCTCGTCTGGCGCCGCGCGCACCGGCCGCCCGCGCCCTGAGCGGCGTCTACAATTGCCGGCCATGGGCCGCCGCACCGCCTTCGTCGCCGCCCTGGCGCTTCTCGCCGCCGCCGGCCTCGGCGCCGCCGCCTGGCTCCTGCGCCGCGAAGAGCCGCCGCGGGCGCCGCGCCCCTGGAAGCTGAGCGAGGGACTGTTCGAGAAGGGGAGCTCCTTCCCGCTCGATCCCAACGCCGCGCCGCCGCCGCCGGCGAGCGTCTCGATCGAGCGCGGCGCGGCCCTCCACGCCGGGCCGCGCGCCGGGGCCCGTGCCCTCACCCGCTTCCACGCCTACGGCAACCTCAAGGTCCTCGACCACCGGCCGGGCTGGGTGAAGGTCGAGTACCGCGGGCACTCCGGCTGGGTGCCGCTCGAAGGGGATTGGGACGAGCCGCCGCTCGGCAGCGCCTCTGACCCGACGCTGCCGCTCCCCGGCACACCCGCCGACCCGGCGCTCCTCGCGGTCGCCCGCGCCGCGCTGGGCGAAGGCGCCGCCGAGGGGCGGCTCGGGCCCTACGCCCTGGTCACCGACCTCGCCGACCCCGAGCGGCTGGCCTGGCTCGACCGCGTGGCGGCCGGCATCGAGCCGAGCTACCGCGCCCGCTACGGCCTGGCGCCGGTGGGCGAGCCGGCCGAGACCGTGGTCCTCTTCGCCGACGAGACGGCCTACCGCGGCTTCCAGGAGCGCGAAGGCCGCCTCGCCGGGCTCGCCGCCTCCGGCCACACCGGCCACGGCCTGGCGGCCCTCTTCGACGGCGGCCGCCGCCGCGCCGAGGTCGGCGGCACGCTGGTCCACGAGCTGACCCATCTCCTCAACCGGCGGGCGATCGGCCCGGCGCTGCCGAGCTGGCTCGACGAGGGGATCGCCGACGAGCTGGCGCTGTCGCGGATCGACGAGGCCGGGCGGCTGGCGCCCGGGACGCTCGGCGGCGCCATCGTCGTCGAGGGCTTCCGCCGGCAGTTCTTCGGCGGCCCCGCCGCCCTCCACCGCCTGGCCGAGGGCGTCGAGGCGGGGACGCTGCGGCCGCTGCCGGAGCTGCTCGACCTCGAGTGGGCCGCCTTCGTCGCCGGCGGCGGCGCCCGCCTCCACTACGCCCAGGCGTCCTTCTGGGTGCGCTACCTGCTCGAAGGGGAAGGGGGCGCCCTCGCCCCCGCCTTCCGCGCCTTCCTCGCCGGCGTCGCCGCCGGCGGCTCGGTCGCCCCCGAAGCCCTCCGCGCCCGCCTCGGCCGGAGCTGGGAGGAGCTGGAGGCGGGCTTCCGCGCCTTCGTGCTGGCGCGGCAGGCGGAGACCGCATAGGCCTCCAGCTCCGCCCCCTCGGCTACATCCGGTGACCCGCCGTTACGGGCAGGTGGCGAAGGCGTCGGTGTCCGTCACCGCCGGCGCCGGCGGCCCCGAGTAGTTGAAGTAGATCTTCTGCGCGCCGGCCCGCGCGTCGTTGACCTCCATGCGGTAGAAGACGTTGGTGGCCGACGCCGAGAAGATCCAGAACCGGTTGTTCAAGCCGCAGGCGTTGATCGCCTTGACCATCACCTCCCAGTTCTCCGCGGAGAAGAACCAGAAGAGACCGGAACCCTGGTTGACCACGGGCACGGTTTGGGCTTGGCCGTCGGGCGGCGTCCCCGGGACCGGGTTGGTGCGCCAGAAGGCGCGAATGACGAAGCGGTCCTGCAGGCAGAGAGTGGTCGCCGTGTTGGGGCCGCAGTCGAAGAGCACCGGGAAAGTGAGGAAGCCGACGCCGGCGCCTTGCACGCTGCCGTCGCGCGGCCCGACGACGTCGTTGGCGTTGCCGTCGAGCGCCCAGACCGCCACTAGCCCGGGCTGCGCCGAGGTGATCGGCTCGTTGAGGTTGGCGCGGATCTGGCCCAGCGTCCGCGCCACGTTCCAGAGGCGCACCTCGTCGATCGCCCCGGCCGGAGTGAACTGCCACGAGACGTCGCTGCCGATGCGCATCTCGCTGGCGCTCGTCGTCAGCGGGCCGGCCTCGGGGAACTGCGCCGCCAGCTCGCCGTTGATGTAGTGGCGCCGCGTCGCGCCGTCGAAGGTGACGGCGACGTGCGTCCAGACGTTGCGCGGGATGATCCCGCCTTGCTTCAGCGAGCCGGACCCCTTGAGGTACGAGCGCAGCGTCGGCTGGCCGGCGACGTTGCACTGGCCGATCCACCAGGCTTGCTGAAAGTTCTTCCCCGCGATCGAGCGGCAGTCCTCGCCGGCGACGTTGTTGGAGATCGCGACCCACGCCTCGATCGTGAAGGCGCCGGTGGGATTCAGCGCGGCGCTGTGCAGGACCCGCACGAAACCGTGGGTTGGGTTGCCGGCGAAAGTGATCCAGGCCTGGAACGGCTGCGCCTCGGCGGCGCGCGCCACGGCCAGGGCGCCGAGCGCGACGGCGAGGCAGAAACCCGGGCGGCGGCGACCTGCGGTGACTCTCCACATGGCATGCACCTCCTTGGCAGATTGCGTTGTATACAGAGATGACTATATCCGCCGCCGGCGCTGCCGCGGCCGGTGCGGTAATCCCAATGGGCGCTTCGCGCGCCTGCACGATCCCGAAGGCAACCCCGTGTCCAAGCTCCCCGCCACGCAGGGCAAGCTCCCCATCGTCCGGTACAGCCTCCCCGACGGCCGGTGCAAGACTCCCAGCGCTCCGCACGCTGGCCCCGCGGCTCGGTCCAAGCTCCCCGTCGCGCGGGGTGAGCGGACGGACGCCAAGTCCATTTGCCCCGCTGCCCGGTCCAAGCTCCCCGGCGGCTGGGGCAAGCGTCCACATGCCAAGGACGCTTGCCCCAGGTCTCGGTACAGTCTCCCCGGCGCCCGGGACGCTGGTCCGGACGGCTCGCACAGGCCCCCGAACGCCTCGTCCAACCGCCCCGGCGCCGCGGGCGAGCGCCCGGGCGGCTCGGACGGCCGTTCCGGCGCTTCGTCCAAGCGCTTTCCGCCGCGGGGAGGGCTCCCCACGGCCCGGGGAATGCTCCCCCGAAGGTGGGGACCGCTCCCCGCGACCTGGGACACGCTCCCCCGGCGCTGGGGAGCACTCCCCGGGCGGCGGGGAACGCTCCCCGAGCCGCGGGACACGCTCCCCGGACCGCGGGGAGCACTCCCCACCCGCGGGGGAGCGCTCCCCACCCCCTGGGGAACGTATCCCGGCCGCTGGGAAGGCGCTCCCCGGCCGGTGGGGCACGCTCCCCGGCTCGCGGGGGGAATTTCCCAGGCGCTGTACCGAATTTCCCGAGCAGCACGGAGAGGCTTCTACCTGCTGGAGTGCCTGACCTGATGAAGAACGTTCGCTTCCGCCCTGCTGTTGGCCCTGTTCGCGGCTGCCGCGCACGCCTCCGATCCCCTCGGCCGCGCGATCGAGACCCGCGATTGGGCGTCCGGTTCCAAGAAATGCGAGAGCCTCGCCGCGGACGAGGCCCGCAGGCCCGACCGCCGGCAGCTTTCGGCCGCCCAGTACGCCGAGAAGGCGGCGCAGTGTGCGGCGATCGCGAGCGGCGCCGGCGATCCAGCGGACGCGACCTGGTGGTGGTTCACGGCCATCGCGATGGACGCCCAGCGCGCCCTCGAGCTCCTGCCTTCACTCCGCGAGCGCCGCCTCCTGCTCGAGCTGCCGCCCCCGCGGTCCCTGGTCGGCTCGGCGACGGGAAAGTTTCAAGCTGGCGAGGTCCTCCTCCCCAACGGCGACTTGGTCAAAGGCGAGTTGGCCAAGCCGGCCGAGCGGCCCGAATGGCCGAAGCACTTCTTCAGGCCGGTCTCGGCGGTGATCGCGACGGAGGTCGCCGTCGAAGTGCTGGTCGACACGGACGGCCGCCCGACGCAGCCCGTCCTCGCCTCGGCGAAGGCGCTCCCGATCCACGCCTTCGTGACCCTCGACGCTCTCCGCCACTGGCGCTTCACGCCGGCCCGCGTGAACGGCGAGGCCGTCACTTCGGTGTACCGCCTGACGGTCAACACCTCCAGCACTAACCCGTTTCCCGGGCGGCGGTAAGCGCCTCCTCCTCCCGCCACGCCGCCTCGCCGCCGGCGTAGTGCTCGCGTTTCCAGATCGGGACCTCGGTCTTCAGCCGCTCCAGGGCGGCGCGGCTGGCTTCGTAGGCGGCGGCGCGGTGGGGGGAGGCGACGGCGATGACGACGCTCGGCTCGCCGACCGGCACCTCGCCGAGGCGGTGGGCGATCGCCACCCGGACGCCGGGCGCGGCGGCGGCGAGGTCGGCGGTGATGGCGCGGAGGCGGGACTCGGCCATCGGACGGTAGGCGGAGTAGGTGAGGCGTTCCACGGCGCGGCCGGCGTGGCGGTCGCGTACCGTGCCGAGGAAAACGACGACGGCGCCGCGGTCGGGGCCGCTCACCCGGCCCACGACGGCGTCCACGTCGAGCGGGCCGTCCACCAGCTCCGCGGCTGAAGCGGACGCCCCCTCCGATCCTCCCGATCCACCGGACACCGGCGGCAGCAGAGCCACCTCGGCGCCGTCGGGGAGCGCCTCGTCGGGCGCCGCCAGCCGGCCGTCGATCGCCACCGCCAGCCGCGGCCAGAGCGGTGCGAGCGCCGGGTGGTCGCGCGCCAGGAGCGCGCGCAGGTCGGCGAGGCGGCTGCCGTCCGGCAGCTCGACCTCGAGCTCTCCGGCGCCGAGCGCGTCGCCGGCGCTGGCGAAAGCGAGGAGGCGGATGTGCACGCGGGGATGTTACAGGCCCGGCGGCGCGGCACGCTGGCCGCGCCGCCGGGAACGGGAAGCTAACGCTATTACCGGCTGGTGCCGGCGGGGGTGCGGACCGACTCGATGAAGCGGTCGAACTCGCCTTCGGCGTGGGTCTTCTCCCAGCCGTACCGCTCCTGCAGGGCGCCCACGAGCTTCTCGCGGTTGCCCTCGGCCTTGTCCAGGTCGTCGTCGGTGAGCTTGCCCCAGGCGCGCTTGACGTCGCCCTTGACCTGCTTCCATCGGCCCTCGAACACGTCGTCGTTCATCGCTGGACTCCTTTCCCTAAGTTCGTGGGGTGGCGCGCCGCACGTGCGCCGCGCCGCACTTTGGACAGGAGCAAGATCGGGGCCAGTCCGTGCCGGCGCGCCGGCCGCGACGCCCGGCACGTAGGCCGGGCGCTACAATCGCCGCCCGTGACCGTCCTCGAGAGCCGCCTGCAGCAGGACGACGCCTTCCGCCGCCGCGCCGCGCACTGGCGCGAGGCCGTGGCGCGGCTGCGCGAGGAGGAGGCGCGCCTCATGCTCGGCGGCGGCGAGAAGGGGCAGCAGCGGCAGCGCGCGCAGGGCAAGATGACGGCGCGCGAGCGGGTGGCGGCGCTCTGCGACCCCGGCGCGCCCTTCCTCGAGCTGGGCCTGTGGGCCGCGCACGGCCTCTACGAAGAGCACGGCGGCGCGCCCGCCGCGGGGGTGGTGGCGGGAATCGGCGCCATCCACGGCCGCGACGTGCTGGTCGTGGCTGACGACGCCACGGTCAAGGCCGGCGCGAAGTTCCCGCTCGGCATCAAGAAGGTCCTGCGCCTCCAGGAGATGGCGCTCGAGAACCGGCTGCCGATCGTCTACCTGGTGGACTCGGCCGGGGTCTTCCTGCCGATGCAGGACGAGATCTTCCCCGACCGCGAGCACTACGGGCGGATCTTCTTCAACAACGCGCGGCTGTCGGCCGAGGGTGTCTTCCAGATGGCCGCCATCATGGGCTCCTGCGTCGCCGGCGGCGCCTACCTGCCGATCATGAGCGACGAGGCGCACATCGTCGAAGGGACCGGCTCGATCTTCCTCGCCGGCTCGCACCTGGTGCGGGCGGCGATCGGCGAGAAGGTCGAGAACGAGGAGCTGGGCGGGGCGGTCGTGCAGTGCGACGTCTCGGGGGTCGTCGACCACCGCCACCCGGACGACGCCGCCTGCCTCGAGAAGATCCGCAGCCAGTTCGCGCAGCTCGCGCGCGGCGAGATGGCGCCTTTCGCGCGGCGGGAGCCGCGCCCGCCGCTCTACCCGGCCGAGGAGCTGTACGGCGTCGTGCCGGTCGACCGCACGCGCCCCTACGACACCTACGAGCTGCTGGCGCGCCTCCTCGACGGCAGCGAGCTCGACGAGTACAAGGCGACCTACGGCCGGACGCTGATCTGCGGCACCGGCTGGATCGGTGGCTGGGCGGTAGGGATCGTGGCCAACCAGCGCTCGATCGTGGCCCGGCGCACCGGCACCGGCGAGTCGGACAAGGAGCTGCAGATCGGCGGCGTCATCTACTCGGACTCGGCCGACAAGGGGGCGCGCTTCGTCGAGCTGTGCAACCAGAAGAGGCTGCCGCTCGTCTTCCTCCAGGACGTGACCGGCTTCATGGTGGGGAGCCGTGCCGAGCGCGGCGGCATCATCAAGGACGGCGCCAAGATGGTGAACGCGGTCGCCAACTCGACGGTGCCGAAGCTGACGCTCTTCGTCGGCAACTCCTACGGCGCCGGCAACTACGCGATGTGCGGCAAGGCCTACGGCCCGCGGTTCCTCTACGCCTGGCCGTCGGCGGCGATCGCGGTCATGGGCGGGGACCAGGCGAGCAAGACGCTGCTCGGCATCCAGCTCAAGAACCGCGGCGACGACGTCTCCGAGGAGGAAAAGGCGCGGCGCCTGACCGAGATCCAGGCCCGCTACGCCGGCGCCATGGACCCCCGCTACGCCGCCGCCCGCCTCTGGGTCGATGCCCTGTTGGACCCCGCCGAGACCCGCGATGTCCTCACCCGCTCCCTCGCCGCGGTCGCCAACAACCCGGAGATCCCGGAGTTCAAGACCGGCGTGCTGCAGACGTAGCGACTGCGCGTTCCCCCGCCCAGATCCTTCGCTTCGCTCAGGATGACGGCGTGGGCTGTGCCCGCGATGAATTTACGACGTCATCCTGAGCGCAGCGAATGATCTGGGGGCAGGTCTTACCGCCCGAACCGTAGCACCGCCGCTTCGCCGGCTTCGTCGTCCTCGGGCCCGGCGAGGCGGCGGGCGATGTCGGCGCGCTGCTGTTGGGCGAGCTTGGCGGCTTCGCGGGCCATGCCGAGGCGGCGGATGCCGAAGAGGGCGAGGAACTCGACGGCCAGCAGCACCAGCCCGAGCAGCGCGTCGCCGCTCACCGCCACCAGCAGCGCCGCGGCGCAAGAGCCGAGCACGACCGCGTAGATCGTCGCCACCACGCCGGTGCGGCTGCCGCGCACGTGCTGGAGGAGGTGGTGGAGGTGGTTGCGGTCGGCGCGGAACATGCGCAGGAAGCCCTCGGCGTGCGCCCCCTTGGGGCGGTCGAGGAAGCGCACTCCCATGACCAGCAGCGTGTCGATCACCGGCACGCCGAGCGCCAGGATCGGCACCAGGATGGCCACCGCCGCCGGCGCCTTGAACGTCGAGTGGACGGTCATCACGCCGAGCAGGAACCCCAGGGTCAGCGACCCCGAGTCGCCCATGAAGATGCGGGCCGGCGCCCAGTTGTGGCGCAGGAAGCCCAGGCAGGCGCCGGCGATCGCCCCCATGAGGATCACGGTGTGCGGGTTGCCGAGGAGCACCGAGTAGGTCAGCAGGCTCCCCGAGATGATCGCCACCACCCCGCCGGCCAGCCCGTCGAGGCCGTCGATCAGGTTGATGGCGTTGGTCACCCCGACGATCCAGATCAGCGAGACGAGCTGGCCGAACATGCCGAGCTCGATCTCGCCCAAGCCCGGGAGCCGCATCACCTCGAACGACCAGCCGATGCGCACCATCAGCGCCGCCGCGGCGAGCTGCACCAGGAACTTCTTGGCCGTGCTCACCCCCATGACGTCGTCCACCAGGCCGACCAGGAAGACCATGCTGGTGGCGACGGCGAGGGCGATGATCTGGGAGCGGCCGACCTGGGCGCCCCACTCGGCCCAGCGCGAGAGGAGGAGGCTGCCGGCCGAGAGCCCCAGCCCGAGGACGATGGCGAGGCCGCCGAGCCGCGGCACCGGCCACCCCTGGAGCTTGCGGTCGCCGGGGTGGTCGACCGCCCGGATCGCCACCGCCACCTTGGCGGCGAAGGGGACCAGCAGGTTGGTGATGAGGCCGGCGACCGCCGCCGAGAGGCCGGCCAGGATCAGCGCTTCGTGCATGCCCTCCCCGTTACGGCTGCTTGAAGTCGACGCGCAGCGTGTGCCACATCTTGACCCGGACGCCGTCCTTGGTGGCCGCGCGGAAGTTCACCCTCCGCGCGGCGTCTACGGCGGCCTCGTCGAAGCCGAAGCCGACCTTGTTGCCGATCCGCTCGGCCTGGGCCACCTTGCCGTTCTCGTCCACCAGCACTCGCACGTTGACCGTCGCGGTCTTGCCGAAGCGCTCGGCGGCGCGCGGGTAGACCGCCCGCAGGTCGCTCACCCGCTGCGGCGGGATGACGCCGGTGCCGCCGCTCACCAGGTCGCCGACCCGCACCTCCGGCGCCGCCGGCGCGGGCTCGGGGACGGCGGCGGTGGACGCCGGCGCGGTGGTGTCGGCGGCGGCCGCGCCGCCGCGATCGACGGCCGGCACGGGGGCGGCGGCCTGCTGCGTCGGCTGTTGCGCCGCCGCCCGGGCCTCGGCGGCGTCCGCCGCGCTCGGCTCGGGCTCGGCGGCGGCGGTGCGCACCGCGGGCTTGGGCTCGGGCGGGGCGCTGGCCGCGGCGGGGGCGGGGCGCTCGTCCTTCGCCAGCGCGGCCGAGGCGGCGGCGCGGCGGCTCTCCTCGAGCTGCTTCTGGAGGGCGCGGATCTGCTCGTCGGTCTGCGCCCGGTACTTGTCCTCCATCTCCTTGCTGCGCTGCTCGATCATGGCGTTGATCTGGGCCTGGATCTGCGCCTGCGTCGGAGTCGCCGCGGCCGCCTTGGGGCGGACGGGCGGTGCCGCGGCGTTGCGGGCCTCGCGCGGCCCGGGCTTGCCGTCGGCGTCGCGCGCGTAGAGCAGCCAGCCGCCGGCGCCGGCGGCGAGCAGCAGCGCCGCTGCGAGGCCGATCCAGAGCGGCGTCTTCGAGCGCTTCGGCGCCGCGGCCGCGGCGGCGGTGCCGTAGGCGTAGACGCCCGTCCCTTCCTTGACCGGCGCCTGCCGCACCCCGGTCTGCTCGCGGGTGTCGAAGGCGGCGGCGGCCGCGGCGGCCGGCGCGTGGGCCGCCCGCACCACCCGCTCGGAGAGGTCGAGCTTGCGCTCGGCCTGCAGCTCCTGGCCCTCGCGCTCGATCTCGTCGCGGAAGAGGTTGTGCATGAAGAAGGCGAGGTTGAAGGTGGTCGGGCTGTACTGGCCGTCGATCATCAGCTTGGACAGCGCCTTGTGCCAGGAGACGACGTCGGCGACGCGCTCGGCCCGCGGCACCAGGCTCTTCTTGAGCAGCGCCGCGATCGGCGCCGCCAGCGCGCCCCCCTCCTGGGCGAGGGTGGCGGCGTCGACGAGCGCGCCGTAGCCGCCGGGCGGCGGCGCCGGCAGCGGCTCGCCGGTCAGCAGCTCGAAGAGGATCGCAGCGAGCGACCAGACGTCGTCGTTCTTGGCCACCGCCGCCGAGGTCAGGGCCTCGGGGGCGAGGTAGCGGGTGACCTCCGGCCCGAAGGCGCCGGCGGCCGCGGCCTCGCGCAGCCCGGGGGCGGCCTCGAAGCCGAGGAGGCGCGTCTCCCCTTCGTTGGAGACCATGACCAGGTGCGGCACCACGAAGCCGTGCAGCACCCGCTCGTCCTCGACGCGGCTCTCGTAGGCCACCGCGACGGCGAGCGCCAGGCGCTCGACGATCAGCAGGGCGTGGTCTGGGGGGATGGGGAGGCGGGCCTTCGTCGCCTGCGCGGCGAGGGTCGCCAGGTTCTTGCCCGAGATGTAGTCGTAGGCGACGTAGCTGTAGTTGCGCACCCGGCCGACGTCGACGCCGCTGCCGATGTTGGGGCTGCGCAGCGCCTGCTGCACCGGCGTCCGCGCGCCGAGCCGCTGGGCGAAACCCTCGGCGTCGAGGCCCCGGCCGTTGAAGACGCGCAGCAGGACGACCCGCTCGAGCCCGTCGCGCCCCACCTTGCCGGCGCGGAACGTCTCTCCCAGAGAGTCTTCGGTGAGCTTCTTGAGGAGGAGATACTGACCAAACTCTTCCGGGATCTGCATCACGTCTCCTTCGCGGGCCCCTCGCCGGTTCCGGCGTCGGCCTACACGGGGGACGGCTTCCGGGCTACGGCGGTGTGTCGGGAATTGTGAGATCTAGATACACCCTGGCAACCCCCGGTGTCAACAAGACTTGCACGTCAAGCCCTTGGCAAGTCAGCGACTTGGCGCTCGCCGCTCGCGCCAGAAGCGGCGCTGCCAGCGCTCGACGTTGGCGTTGTGCTCGGCCACGGTCGCCGCGAAGACGTGGGTGCCGTCGTTGCGGCTGACGAAGTAGAGATAGTCGACCGGCGACGGGCGGGCGGCGGCGAGGAGGCTGGCGAGGCCGGGGGAGCAGATCGGGCCGGGCGGGAGTCCGGCGTAGCGGTAGGTGTTGTAGGGGGAGTCCATCTGCAGGTCGCGGCGGCGGAGGTTGCCGTCCCAGCGCCCCTGGCGCTTCAGGGCGTAGATCACCGTCGGGTCGGCGAAGAGGCCGATGCCGCGTTGGAGGCGGTTTTGATAGACGCCGGCGATCGTCGGCCGCTCGCCGGGGATCTTGGCCTCCTTCTCGACGATCGAGGCCAGGGTGACCAGCTCGCGGACGTTCCCCGCACCGGCGGCGCCGGCGCGCGGCGCCACCTCCTCCCGCCAGCGGGCGCGGAAGGTGTCGACCAGGGTCTGCACCACCTCCGCGGGCGGAGTCCCCTTGGCGAAGGTGTAGGTCTCGGGGAAGAGGTAGCCCTCGAGGTCGGGGGCCTCGGGGTCGAGGTCGGCGATCGGCGCCGGATCGCGCATGACGGCGACCAGCTCGTCGTAGCCACCCAGCCCGCGGTCGGCGAGGGCGCGGGCGCTCTCCTCGAGGGTCAGCCCCTCGATCAGGGTCGCGCGCACCGAGACGACGTCCCCCTCGACCAGCTTGCGCAGCACCGCCGGCGCCGAGGCGGGCTCGTCGAAGAGGTACTCGCCGGCCAGGATCGGCGGGTCGCCGAGGGCGTAGACCAGGTAGGCGCGGGCCAGCCGGGCGTCGGCCAGCACCCCCTCGCGCTCGAGGAGGACGAGGATCTCGGCCGCGCCCATGCCGGGCTCGACGAGGACGGTCTTCTCGCTGCCGGGGAAGCCGCGGTAGGGCTGGTTGAGCCGCCACCAGGACCAGAGCACCGCCGTCGCCGGCACGGCGGCGAGCAGGAGCAGGAGGCCGAGGCCGAGGGCGAAGCGCGGTTTCATGCGTTTCTTGCGGGGTGTCTTGGTTTTCTTCGCCGGGGCGGCCCGGCGCCGCGGGCTCATTGCCGGGCGGCCGCCCGGTCGAGGGCTTCCTGGAGGAGGATCTGGGCGGCGACGGCGTCGATGCGGTCGGGACGGCGGCGCGGGTCGACCCCGGCGGCCCGGAGCCGCGCTTCGGCCTCGACGCTGGTCAGGGCTTCGTCGACCATCTCGCAAGGCAGTCCGGTCGCGGCGCCGAGCTTGGCGGCGAACCGCCGAGCCCGCTCCGCCGCCGCCCCGCGCACCCCGTCGAGCCCCACCGGCTCGCCGACCACCAGCCTCTCCACCCCCTCCCGCCGCGCCAGCGCCGCGATCGCCGCGACCACCGCCGCGTCGCTCGTCCTCCCCAAAGTCTCCAGCGGCACCGCCACCCGGCCCTCGGGGTCCGAAATCGCCAACCCCACCCGCTTCTCGCCGAAATCGATCCCCAGGGTGCGCATCGCCGCCCGGATTCTACGTCGGCCCTTCCCCCCGCCCTTTTCCGCGCGGGGCGGATAGTGCCGCGTGAGATGCCGGGCCACCCGGCCCGCGAAGAGGCGCGCCCGCTTCGCGGGTTCCTGGTTGGAGGACGCAGTGGCGGATGAGTCAAGTCGGCTTCGTTCGCGTACGGCGGTGGCCCCCTCACCCGAACGCGCCGCTTCGCGGGCCTCTGGCCCGGCACATCACGCGGCGCCATGACTCGAATCTCTGAAGTAACGACGGCCCCCGCCCACAAGAAACGACGCTTCCTTGTCATCCTGAGCGAGAGCGAAGGATCTGGACGGGGGGCGGCGCGATGCTGGACTGTCTTCGCGCCGCCCTGCCCCCAGATCCCTCGCTCTCGCTCGGGATGACAAAGGGCCACCATCGGAGCAGTGGCTCCACCGCCGGTTCTAGGGCCCGCAGGATCTCTGGAGCGCCGGGCGCTCCGTCCGCTCCCCCTCGCAGTCCACCGTGCGAGGCGGCGAAGGCAAGACCGTGTTTGCCGGCAAGGCGCCTCTGTACCAGCACGCGAAGCGCGGACATCAAGGAGCGCCCGGCGCGGAGGAGACCTGCGGGACCCCACACCGGAACGGTCGATCAAGCGCGGGCGGGCGGGGGGAAAGCGTGTGCTACGATTTTCCCGAGCCGGCCGTAGATCCCGTCCGAACGTCCGAACTTCCGACCGAGGAACCCCAATTGGACGACGTCGTCATCCTGAGCGCCGTGCGTACCCCGATCGGCGCTTTTCAGGGGACGCTCGCGGCCCTCCCCGCGCACGTCCTGGGCGCCCGCGCTCTCGCCGCTGCCATCGAGCGCGCCGGCTTGACCCCCGCGGACATCCAGCAAGTCAACATGGGCTGCGTCCTCACCGCCGGCCAGGGCCAAGCCCCCGCCCGCCAGGCCGCCCTCGGCGCCGGCTGCCCGCCCGCGACCGGGGCCGTCACCCTCAACAAAGTCTGCGGCTCGGCGATGCGCGCCGTCATGATCGCCGCCAACGACCTGCGCTGCGGCGACTTCCGGATCGTCGCCGCCGGCGGCATGGAGAGCATGAGCCAGGCCCCCTACCTCGCCCCCGGGGCGCGCGAGGGCCTGCGGCTCGGGCACGGCAAGCTCATCGACTCCGTCATCCACGACGGCCTCTGGGACCCCTACAACGACCTCCACATGGGCAACTGCGCCGAGCTCTGCGTGCGCGAGTACGCCGTCTCGCGCGAGGAGCAGGACGCCTTCGCCCTCGAGAGCTACCGCCGCGCCCGCGAGGCCACCGAGCGCGGGCTCTCGGCCGAGGAGATCGTGCCGGTGACCGTTCCCGGCAAGAAGGGGGAGGGCACCCCGGTCGATCGCGACGAGGAGCCCTTCAAGGCGGACCTGTCGCGAATCGGCGGCCTCCGCCCCGCCTTCCAGAAGGACGGCACCGTCACCGCCGGCAACGCCAGCAAGATCAACGACGGCGCCGCCGCCCTGGTGCTGACCACCGCCGCCCACGCCGCGGCGCTGGGGAAGAAGCCGCTGGCGCGCATCGTCGCCCACGCCTCGCTGGCCCAGAAGCCGGAGTGGTTCACCACCGCGCCGGCCGGGGCGGTCAAGGTGGTCCTCGAGCGGGCCGGCATGAAGGCGGCCGACATCGACCTCTGGGAGGTCAACGAGGCCTTCGCGGTCGTGGCGCTGGCCTTCATCCGCGACCTCGGGCTCGACCCCGCGCGGGTCAACGTCCGTGGCGGGGCGGTCGCCCTCGGCCACCCCATCGGCAGCTCGGGGGCGCGCATCCTGGTCACCCTCCTCCACGCCCTGCGCGAGCGCGGCGCCAGGACCGGCTGCGCCGCGATCTGCATCGGCGGCGGCGAGGCGACGGCGATGGTGGTTGAGAGGCTCGACGCGTGAGGCAGATGGTCGCTGTCAGGCAGCCTGCCCCCAGATTCCTCGCTGCGCTCGGAATGACAAGGCTGTTGCTGCTGGGACTGTTCCTCGCCTCTCCCCTCGCCGCCCAGGACCCGCAGAAGCCGGAGCTCAGCGGGGAGCCGGAGACGACCGGCGAGCCGGCCGTGCCGCCGGCCTCGACCCAGCCCGCCCAGCCCGCGGTCCCCGCCGCGGCCGCCGACCGCATCGAGTTCGACCTGAAGTTCCCGGAGGACCAGGGCGGCGGCAGCGCCTCCGGCAGCGCCGCGGACCTCGAATACAAGACCAAGGACTACGCCGTCCTCTCCGGGGCGGTGAAGATCAAGTACCAGGACATGGAGCTCTCGGCCGACCGCGCCGAGCTCGATCTCGAGACCAAGGTCGTGACCGCCACCGGCAACGTCATCGTCGACCAGGGGCCGCGGCGGCTGACCGGCGAGACCGCCACCTTCGACCTCGACACCAAGACCGGCAAGCTCACCGAGGCCACCGCCCACGTCGCCTCCGAGTACTACTTCAGCGGCGCCGAGGTGGCGAAGGTCGCCGAGGACGTCTACACCGTCACCGACGGCATCTTCACCTCCTGCAGCGGCGAAAACCCGGACTGGAGCTTCCGGCTCGGCCAGGCGACGGTCGAGATGGAGGGCTACGCGCGGGTGCGCAGCGCGGCGATGCGGGTCAAGAAGGTGCCGGTGTTCTACACCCCCTACCTCCTCTGGCCGGCCAAGAGCGAGCGCAGCTCGGGTTTGCTGATCCCCAACATCGGCTACTCCGAGCGCCGCGGCGCTTCGCTCTCGCTGGCCTACTTCCAGACCCTGGGGCGGAGCTACGACACGACCTTCCACATCGACAGCTACAGCCGCGGCTACTTCGGCCTCGGCAACGAGCTGCGCTACCAGCCGAGCGAGGGGACGCGCGGCAGCTTCGTCGGCTACGCCGTCCAGGACCCCGACCGCGACGAGTGGCGCTGGAAGGTCAACCTCGACCACGTCACCAACGACCTGCCGTGGGGGATGCGCGGCGTCATCGCCTACGAGGACTTCTCCGACTTCGAGTTCTTCCGCGACTTCGAGCGCGACATCGACCGCAACACCACCCGCCGCGTCGCCAGCCGCGCCTTCGTCAGCCGGAACCGCGGCGCCCACCTGCTCAACGTCCTGCTCAACGAGATCCAGACCCTCGACGTGCCGGGGGTGACGGTGGTGCAGCGGAAGCTCCCGGAGGTGGAGTACCGGCTGCGCTCGACGCGGCTGTGGAAGACGCCCTTCTACGTCGGCTTCCGCGGGTCGGCCGACTACCTCGACCTCGACAACCAGCGCACCCTCGACGCGACCTACGGCCGCGTCGACGTCGGGCCGGAGCTGTCGCTGCCGGTCTCGACCCTGCCGTGGCTGTCGCTCAACCTCACCGGCGGCGGCCGCTACACCTGGTACGGCGACAGCCTGTCGCCGGTCGACGGCACCTTCACCGGCGAGACCTTCACCCGCAGCTTCCCTTTCGGCCGCGCCGAGCTGGTGGGGCCGTCGCTGTCGCGCATCTACGAGCGCAAGCTCGGCGCCTTCGCCCGCTTCAAGCACGTCGTGGCGCCGCGCATCGGCTACGTCTACAGCGGCGAGGTCGAGGACCAGGCGCTGGTGCCGCGCTTCGACGAGGTGGACACGGCCTTCTCGACCAACCGCGCCCGCGTCGCCCTGGTCAACCGCATCCTGGCCAAGCCCGAGGACAGCAAGGGAGCGGCGCGCGAGGTCTTCCTCTTCGAGGTGGCGCGCGACCTCTCGTTCGACGACCAGCAGCCGCTCCAGACCTCGATCGACGGCCTCGAGAACGACACCGCCGGGCCGCTGGAGGCCCTGGTCCGCATCAACCCCAGCGACAAGACGAGCTTCGAGTCGCGCGTCACCTACAACACCCTCGACGCGCGCCTGGCCTCGAGCTCGCTCTCCGGCGGCTACGGCTGGGGAGTGGCCAACAACCTCGGGCTCACCCTCTACCGCCGGCCGCAGGCCGGGGAGCCGGGCGAGCTGGGCACCCAGGTGCAGCTCTTCGGCGCCCTCGGCCTGCGCCCCAACCGGCTGCGCGTCGAGGGCCGCCTCTCCTACGACCTCGACGAGGCCAAGATCCAGCAGCAGCGCTACGTCGTCAACTGGATGTCGCAGTGCTACGGCTTCCGCCTCGAGCTGCTGAGCTTCCAGGCCCAGGCGCTGCGCAACCGCGAGTACCGCTTCTCGGTGACGCTCAAGAACGTCGGCACCTTCCTGGACCTCACCGGGCGCAGCTCCGTCCCCTCGGAGCAGTAGCGATGAAGGGGCTCATCCTCTCCGGCGGCAAGGGGACGCGGCTGCGGCCGCTCACCTACACCTCGGCCAAGCAGCTCGTGCCGGTCGCCAACAAGCCGGTCCTTTTCTACGCCATCGAGTCGATCGTGGCGGCGGGGATCGAGGAGATCGGCATCGTGGTGGGGGAGACCAAGGAGGAGATCCGCGCCGCGGTCGGCGACGGCGGGCGCTTCGGCGCCCGCGTCCGCTACATCGAGCAGGACGCGCCGCGCGGCCTCGCCCACGCGGTCAAGATCGCCGAGCCGTTCCTGGGCGACGACCCCTTCGTCATGTACCTCGGCGACAACCTGATCGCCGGCGGCATCACCGGCCTGGTCGAGGAGTTCCGCACCCTCGGCTGCAACGCCGAGATCCTGCTCGCCCACGTCAACAACCCGGAGCAGTTCGGGGTGGCCGAGCTGACCCCCGAGGGGAAGGTGCGGCGGCTGGTCGAAAAGCCCAAGGAGCCCAAGAGCGACCTGGCGCTGGTCGGCGTCTACATGTTCGACCCGCACATCTTCGAGTCGGTCAACCGGATCAAGCCCTCGGCGCGCGGCGAGCTGGAGATCACCGACGCCATCCAGGACCTGATCGAGCGCGGCCTCGACGTCCACCCGCACGTCGTGCGCGGCTGGTGGAAGGACACCGGCAAGCTCGAGGACATGCTGGAGGCCAACCGCATCGTGCTGGAGACCCTGGAGGTGCGGCGCGGCGGGGAGGTGGGGAAGGGCAGCCAGATCGAAGGGCGGGTGCAGCTCGGCGAGGGGGTGGAGATCGTGGACTCGCTGATCCGCGGGCCGGTGGTGATCGGCGACGGCACCCGCCTCGAGCACGCCTTCGTCGGCCCCTACACCTCGATCGGCGAGCGCTGCACCCTGGTGCGCTGCGAGATCGAGAACTCGATCGTCCTCTCCGACTGCGAGATCCGCGACATCCCCCTGCGCATCGACGGGTCGCTCGTCGGCCGCAACGTCCGCATCGTCAAGACCGACTACAAGCCCAAGGCCTACCGCTTCATGCTGGGGGACAACTCCGAGGTGGGGATCACTTGACGCCGATGTCATCCCGAGCGATAGCGAGGGATCTGGGCGGGGGGCGGCGCGAGGGCGTGGCGGTGTCGCGCCACCCTGCCCCCAGATCCCTCGCTCACGCTCGGGATGACAAGTCCAGCTCATGCGCACGCTGATCTTCGGCGGCGCCGGCATGCTCGGCCGGGCGCTCGTCGCGGAGGCGCGGGCGCGCAACTTCGCCGCCCTCGCCCTGCCGCGCGGGCAGGCCGACGTGCGCGACCGCGACCGCCTCCTCTACTGGGCCGAGACCTTCCGCCCCGAGCTGGTCGTCAACTGCGCCGCCTTCACCAAGGTGGACGCCTGCGAGAGCGAGCCCGAGCGCGCCGCCGAGGTCAACGGCCGCGCCGTGGCGCACGTCGCCGACGCCGCGCGGCAGGCCGGCGCGCGGTTGATCCAGCTCTCGACCGACTACGTCTTCGACGGGCGCGCCGCCGCGCCCTACGCCGAGGAGGCGGCCACCGCGCCGCTCTCGGTCTACGGCCGCAGCAAGCTCGCCGGGGAGGAGGCGGCGCTCGCGGCGCCGCGGGCGCTCGTCGTGCGCACGAGCTGGCTCTTCGGCCCCGGCGGGCCCAACTTCGCGGCGACGATCGTGCGCAAGATCACGGAGGGCACGCGGCGCCTGGAGGTCGTGGACGACCAGGTCGGCTGCCCGACCTACACGCCGTTCCTGGCGCGGGCGGTCCTCGACCTGGCGCCCCTGGCGCTCGACGGCGTCGTCCACTACCGCAACCGGGAGCCGGTCTCCTGGTACGCTTTCGCCGACGAGATCGCCCGCCTCTGGGCCAGCGACGTCGAGGTGGTCCCGGTCCCGACCGCGCAGGTCCCCCGCCCCGCGCCGCGCCCCGCCTACTCGGTGCTCGACGTCAGCCGCTGCGAGCGGGCGCTCCGCCGGCGGGTCGAGCCCTGGGGGTGGGGACTGGTGGAGTACCTGACGGCCCTCCGGCGGGGCAGAGGATGAAGAAGGAGACTTCCGTATGCGCGTCCTGATCACCGGCATCACCGGCTTCGCGGGCTCCCACCTGGCGGAGTTCCTTCTCCAGGAGCACCCCGAGGTGGAGGTCTTCGGCACCCACCGCTGGCGCAGCCGCATGGAGAACCTCGACCACATCGACGGCGGCGCCGTGCAGCTCCTCGAGGCCGACCTGCGCGACTACAGCTCGATCCAACAGGCGCTGGAGCGCTCGCGTCCCGATGCGATCTTTCACCTGGCGGCGCAGAGCTTCGTGCCGTCGAGCTGGACGGCCCCCAACGAGACCCTCACCACCAACGTCCAGGGCCAGGTCAACCTCTTCGAGGCGATCCGCGCCCTGCGCCTCGACCCGGTGGTGCAGATCGCCTGCTCCTCCGAGCAGTACGGCCTGGTGCTCCCGCACGAGGTGCCGATCACCGAGGACAACCCGCTGCGGCCGCTGTCGCCCTACGCCGTCTCCAAGGTGGCGCAGGACCTCCTCGGCTACCAGTACTTCCAGAGCTACGGCCTGAAGGTCATCCGCACCCGCGGCTTCAACCACACCGGGCCGCGGCGCGGCCACCCCTTCGTCACCTCCAACTTCTGCCGCCAGGTAGCGGCCATCGAGCACGGCATGCAGGGGCCGGTGATCCGGGTCGGCAACCTCGACGCCGTCCGCGACTTCACCGACGTGCGCGACATGGTGCGGGCCTACTGGCTGGCGGTCGAGCGCGGCCGGCCGGGGGAGGTCTACAACATCGCCAGCGGCCGCGGCATCTCGATCCGCGAGCTGCTGCAGATGATCGTCGGCCTGGCGAAGGTGAAGGTGGACGTCGAGGTCGACCCCGAGCGCCTCCGCCCCTCCGACGTCGAGATCCTGATCGGCGACAGCTCGAAGTTCCGCGCCGACACCGGCTGGGAGCCGCGCATCCCCTTCGAGCAGACGGTCGCCGACCTCCTCGACTACTGGCGCGAGACCCTGGCGCGCCGCCGCCGCCCCGCCGAAGTGGCAGCCGTCTAGCGGACCGCGAAGCGCTTGCGCGTCCTGGTCACCGGCGTCGGCGGCTTCCTCGGGCCGGTCCTCGCCCGTGCCCTCGCCGCCCGCGGCCACGAGGTCGCCGGCACCTGGGTGGACGGCCGGCCGGACCTGCCAGGGGTCGAGTGCTACGAGGCCGACCTGCGCGATCTGCCGCGGCTCGGCGAGGTGGTGCGGCAGGCCGACCCCGAGGTCGTCGTCCACCTGGCCGGCCTTTCCCACGTCGGGGACTCCTGGCACCGCATGCCGCAGTACGTCGAGATCAACGTCGGCGGCACCGCCAACCTGCTGGAGGCCGCCGCCGGCCGCCGGACGGTCGTGGCCTCGAGCGCCGAGGTCTACGGCGCGGTGCCCGAGGCGGAGCAGCCGATCGGGGAGGAGCGGCCGCCCGATCCGCTCACCCCCTACGCTCTGACCAAGGTGGCGGCCGAGCGGCTCGCCCTGGCAGCCGGCGCGGTGGTCGCCCGCTGCTTCAACCTCGTCGGGCCCGGGCAGGCGCCGAGCTTCGCCCTGCCCGCCTTCGCCACCCAGCTCCGCGCCATCGCTCGCGGCGAGCAGGAGCCGGTGCTGCGGGTGGGGAACCTGACGCCCCGGCGCGACTTCGTCCACGTCGCCGACGGCGCCGAGGCGCTGGCCCTGCTCGTAGAGCGCGGGGAGCCGGGCGGGGTCTACAACGTGGCCTCGGGCTGCGCTCCCTCGATCGCCGAAGCGCTCGCGCGCCTGCTGGCTGTCGCCGGCGTGGAGGCCCGCGTCGAGGAGGACCCCGCCCGCGTCCGCCCCGTCGACCTGCCCCTCCTCCGTGGCGACGCCTCCCGCCTGCGCGCCCTCGGCTGGGCGCCGCAGCGCACCCTCGACGACGCCCTCGCCGACCTCTGGGCCGCGGTCCAGGCCCGCGGCTGAGCGGCTCTGGTACAATCCCCCGACTTCCTCGCGTCCCCGACGCCATTTCGTAGGAGAAGGCAGCCGTCATGAAGCAGCTCGCGCTCACACTCGCCCTGGCCGCCCTGGCGCTCCCCGCCGCCGCGGGCACGTACTACATCCCCAACCCGGACCTCGACGGCCTGCGCCGCGCCGAGTGGAAGCTGGAGGTGAGCCGGGGCGGGCCCCGCCGCCTCGCCCCCATCTTCATCGACACCGGGATCGACGGCTCCCGCGCCACCGGCTTCGACGTCGACGTCGACAACGACGAGAAGCCGAACGTCTTCGATGTCTCCGGGTTCATCCGCGGCGCCGGGATGCTCAAGGTGCAGGGGGCAGGGATGCAGGTCAACACCGGCGTCCTCTTCCTGCCGCAGGGGGACGACACGATGACCTGGGCGCTGCCGGTGCTCGCCGAGGACAACTGGTTCAAGGCCGGCGAGACGGCCCACATCCAGGGGCTGGCGCGCGATCCCGCCGGGCACTCGAACCTCGAGATCCTCAACTTCGCCGAGGCCAACGCCACCTGCAACGTCAAGCTCCTCCGCCCCAAGGGCTCGCCGCTCGGCCCGGTGGACAAGGTGAAGGTGCTGCCGCTCTCGCACCGGGTGATGGACGATCCGTTCGCAAGGCTGCTCTCGCTCCCCGCCGCCGGCGGGCTGCGCGCCGAGGTCTCGTGCAACCAGCCGTTCTACGCCTACGGCACTTTCGTCGGCGACAACGCCCGCGCCTTCCGCCTGCTCTACCCGCTCGACGCGCCGCCGCAGCCGGTGGTGGAGACCGTCTCGATCGACCGGCCGAAGCAGTTCTTCGCGCCGACCCCGGCCAACTCGCAGATGACCTTCACCCTGCCGCTGGTGCCGGACCGCGCCTACCGCGCCGCCACCATCGACTTCGACGTGCGGATCAGCAAGTTCACCACCCACTTCACCGGCCTCGTCGGCATGTTCCACACCGGCGGCCAGCGCTTCAACAAGACCCTCTACTTCGGCAGCTTCGTGCGCGGCATGCGCTCGCGCACCCTGGTCGACCAGGGGAGCGCGGTCGTCGAGCCGGCGATCAAGTTCGGCACCGGCTGGCAGGAGGGAGCGGTCCACCACGTCAAGATCGTCTACGACACCCAGACCGCGACGCTGCGCATGGTGGTCTCCCGCAACGACGCGGTGATCGCCGACGTCACCAGCGCCGCCTTCAACCTCGACCTCGCCGAGCGCAACGGCAATCCGGTGAAGCTCAACTTCGGGCTCGCCGGTGTGGCCGACGGCGCCTACTTCCCGCCGGTCGGCTGGAAGTTCTCCAACCTGCAGGTGCGCGTCACGCGGTAGCCGGAGCGCGGCCGCGGCGTGAGGGTCCTCGTCACCGGCGGCACCGGGTTCCTCGGCCGCCGCCTGGTCGAGGAGCTGGCGCCGCGCCACGCCCTGCGGCTGCTGGTGCGGCCACGCGCCGGGGCCCGCGCGCCCTTCCCCGGAGGCGTCGAGCTCGCCGCCGGCGACGTCACCGACCGCGACAGCCTGGCGCGGGCGGCCGCGGGGTGCGAGGCCGTCGTCCACGCCGCGGCGCTGGTCAAGATCCTGGCGCCGCGCGCCGAGTTCGAGCGCGTCAACGTCGGCGGGCTCGAGAACGTGCTGGCGGCGGCGCGGGCGGCGGGCGTCGGGAAGGTCGTCTACGTCTCGAGCTTCATCGCCCTCGGCCCCTCCGAGCGGGCGCCGGGCGGCGTCCTCGACGAGGCGGCCGACACCGCCGCCGACCGCCCCTGGATCAACCCCTACGAGGAGACCAAGACCCTGGCCGACCGATTGGCCCGCCGCGCCATCGCCGAGGGGGCGCCGGTCGCGGTCGTCTACCCGGGCGTGATCTACGGCCCCGGCGAGATGACCGAGGGCAACATCGTGGTGCGCCACCTGCTCGACCTCCTCCACAAGCGCCTGCCGGCGCTCGTCGGGTCGGCCGAGCGGCGCTGGAGCTACGCCTACGTCGAGGACGTGGCGCGCGGCGTGGCGGCGGTCCTGGAGCGGGCGGCGCCCGGCAGCCGCTACGTCCTCGGCGGGCCGAACGTGACGCTCGGTGAGTTCTACGGCGCGGTCGAGCGGCTCTCCGGCGTGCCGGTGCCGCGCCGCCGCATGCCGGACGGGCTGGCGAAGGCGCTGGGCGCGGCGCAGAAGGGATGGGCGCGGCTGACGGGCGGCACGCCGAAGCTCACCCCCGACCTGGTCGAGGTCTACCGCCACGACTGGGCCTACGACTCGGCGCGCGCCGCGGCCGACCTCGGCTGGCGCGCCCGCGGTCTCGACGAGGGGCTCGCCGCCACCTTCCGCTGGCTCGAGGAGACCGGGCAGTGGAAGCGGTGACGCCGGCGCCCGCCCCCGGCTCGGCGCTCCTGCGCCGCGAGCTGCTGCGCAAGACCGTCCACATGGGGACCGGGCTCTTCGCCCTCGCCCTGCGGCCGCTCGGGCCGTTCTGGTCGGCGGTGCTGGCGGGCTCGGCCCTCTTGATGAACCTCTACCTGCTGCCGCGGGTCGGCGGCCGGCGCCTCTGGCGCGACGCCGAGCTCGCGGCCGGCGGCTCGGCCGGCATCGTCCTCTACCCGCTCGCCGTGCTCCTCCTCGTGCTGCTCTTCTGGCGGCGGCTGGAGGTGGCGGCGGCGTGCTGGGGGATCCTCGCCTTCGGCGATGGCATGGCCTCGGTCGTCGGCATGACGCTCGGCCGGCGGAAGCTGCCCTGGAACCCGCGGAAGAGCTGGGCCGGGAGCGCGGCGTACGTCCTCTTCGGCACGGTGGCGGCGGCGGGGCTGCTCTTCTGGACGGCGCCCGGCCGCTACGAGTGGCCCTTCGCGGTGGCGGTGGCGGCGACGGCAGCGCTCTTCGCCGCCTGGCTGGAGTCGCTGCCGCAGGGGCTGGACGACAACCTGGGCGTGCCGCTCCTGACCGGGCTCTTCCTCTTCGGTCTGCTGCTGACGCAAGGGGGATGGGAGCGGTGGCTGGCGAGCGGTATCGGCGCGCGTTTGCTGATCGGCGCCGCGGTCAACGCCGCCCTCGCCGCCGCCGCCTACGCGGCGCGCACGGTGAACGTCTCGGGGGTCGTCGCCGGCTGGATCCTGGGGACGGCGATCTGGGCCTTCCTCGACTGGCGCGGGTTCCTCCTCCTCGTCGCCTTCTTCGTCCTCGGCAGCGCCGCCACCAAGCTCGGCTACCGCAAGAAGGCGGCGGCGAAGCTGGCGCAGGAGGCGGGGGGGCGGCGCGGCGCGCGCCACGCTTTGGCCAACAGCGGCGTCGCGGCGGCGTGCGCCCTCTTCGCCGCGGTGACGCCGCACCCGGCGCTCTTCGCCCTCGCCTTCGCCGGCGCCTTCGCCACCGCCGCCGCCGACACCGCCTCCTCCGAGATCGGCCAGCTCCTCGGCCGCCGCACCTTCCTGATCACCACCCTCCGTCCGGTGCCGCGCGGCACGCAGGGGGCGGTGTCGCTCGAAGGCACGCTCGCCGGCGTCGCCGCGTCGCTCGTCGTCGCGGCGCTCGGGGCGGCGGTGGGGCTCTACCCGTGGGCCGGCGTGCTGCCGGTGGTCCTCGCCGCCTTCCTGGGCTCGACGTTGGAGAGCGTCGTCGGCGCGACGATCGAGAAGCGCGGCTGGCTCGACAACGAGGCGGTCAACTTCCTCAACACCCTGATCGGGGCGCTCGCCGCGATGGCGCTGGCGCCCCTGGTACGGTGAGCGCGATGCAGAAGCTCCCCCTCTACGTCCGGCTCGCCCGCCCGTTCACCCTGCTGCCGCCGCTCCTGGGCATCGTCTCGGGGGCCATCTGCGCCTTCGGCTCGGCCCACAACCCCGATCCGGCGCGTCGCCTCACCTGGGCGGTCATCGGCACCGTGGCCCTGGGCTCGCTCTGCGCCGCCTTCATGAACGCGGCCTCGAACGCCATCAACCAGGTCTACGACCTGGAGATCGACCGCCTCAACAAGCCGGGGCGGCCGCTGGTGACCGGCGAGCTGACGCTGCGCGAGGCGTGGGGGTTCACCTGGGTCTTCTACGCCCTGGCGCTCATCCCGGTCTGGCTGGTCGTGCCCTACCCTTACGACACGCTGGCCGAGAAGCTTCAGGCGCCGATCGGCCTGCGCGCCTGCTTCTTCATCTACCTGGCGGGGCTCCTTTTCACCTTCGTCTACTCGGCGCCGCAGCTCGGGCGGACGAAGACCCGCGGCATGCTCGCCAACTGGACGATCGCCATCCCGCGCGGCATGCTGCTCAAGGTGGCGGGCTGGGGGATGGTGGCGCCGGTCTGGTACGCCGAGCCCTGGTACATCGGCGCGGTCTTCGCCCTGTTCCTGCTCGGCGCCGCCTCGACCAAGGACTTCGCCGACATCGAGGGCGACCGCGCCGGCGGCTGCCACACGCTGCCGATCATCCACGGCGTCAAGAAGGCGGCCTGGATCATGAGCCCCTTCTTCGTCCTCCCCTGGCTGCTGGTGCCGCTCGGCATCTGGCTGCGCGACCCCAAGGACCCGAGCCTGCCGATCCTGACCGGCAACCCGGTGCTGCTGGTCGCCCTGGGGGTCCTCTTGACCCTCTGGGGCTGCTACACCGTCTGGCTCCTGGTGCGCGATCCTTCCTCGCTCACCGCGACCGAGAACCACCCCTCCTGGCGCCACATGTACCTGATGTTGATGGCGGCGCAGGTGGGGTTCGCGATTGCGTATATCTTCTAGAGGGCGCGTGCGTGGCACGCCACTTGCGGCTGGAGGGGGATCATGGCCAACGTGACGAAGGACCCTGACGTGGAGATCGCGGCGGCGGAGGAGCGCTCGGAGACGGCGCTCGTCCGCGGCGGCGCCGAGCTCGAAAGCGAGCTGCGCTCGACCGGCCTCCTCTCCTTCTACGACCGGCTGCGCGGCCGGGTGGTGCAGACCGCCGAGAGCAAGGGCGGGAAGCTCTCGGGCAAGGCGCTCAAGGCGCTCCTTCTCGTCCCCGACGTCTTCATGCTGCTGGTGCGGCTGGCCCTCGACAAGAACGTCCCGGGCCCGACGCGCGCCCTGATCGGCGGCGCCCTGGCCTACTTCGTCCTGCCGACCGACCTCCTGCCCGAAGCGCTGATCGGCGGCGCCGGCTACCTGGAGGACCTGGTCCTCGCCGCGGCAGTCCTCTCCCAGGCCTTCGGCGGCGAGCTGGAGACCTACGCCCGCCGCCACTGGAGCGGCTCCGAGGAGCTTCGCACCGTGCTGCGCGACCTGACCACCACCGCCAACTCCCTCCTCGGCGAGAACATCTACGCCCGCCTCAAGAAGCTCCTCGGCAAGCGCGGGATCGAGCTCGAAGGCGAAAAGGGCAAGTCACGCCGGCGAAGCGAGTAGGTCGAGGACACGGGCGCTTCGCCGACGGCCGGATGGGCTGGGTCGGAAGGCGAAGTGCGTAAGTTGAGGACAGCGGGAAGGCCCGGGGCCCGGCGAATGGAGTGGGTACGAGACAGAAGTTAGTAACTCGGAGACAAAAGTTAGTAATCCAAGGACCGGAAGACCCAATTGGCCGGCCGAAGCGCGTAAACCGAGGACCAACGAAGCCCAATCATCGCCCGATCCAGCCCATTCGAGCGGCGAAGCGCGTGATCGAGGACACGGGTTCTCGGCGGGCGCAGCCGCCGACCTCCGGAGAGGCGCGCTGGACGCCGCTGTCGAACCAGATGAGCTTCGGCGCCTTGATCAGCCGCAGGCTCGGGTTCCCGGCCCAGGCCGGCAAGTGGAAGATCTGGTAGGACAGCTCGAGGTAGCGGAGGTAGCGCCGCACCGTAGTGACGGGGAGGCCGGCGTCGCGCGCGAGCTCCGAGTAGGAGAGAATCCGCCCCGCGCGCAACGAGGCCAGCCGGTGGCAGTGGCTGAAGGCCTCGAGGTCGCGGAGCTGCGCGAGGTCGGCCAAGTCCCGCTGGAGGTAGGTGGCCTGATAGGCGTCCAGCCACAGCCGGCGCTCCTCGACCGGTACTGGAGGAGCGCGGAGGCCGCCCAGTCGAGGAGGTGCTGGACCGCCGCCTGGCGGCACCGCTTGCGGCCGACCGCGCCGTCCAGGAACGCGCGCAGCCGCGCGGCGGCGCCCTCGGGTCGCCGCGAGCGCGGCGATCAGCGGCTCGCGGCGCAGCGCCGCCGAAGTGCGCGCCAGCTCCGCGCATTCAGCCGGCGAAGCGCGTAGGTAGAGGACCGGAGGTTCGTAATTCGAGGACAGAAGTGCGCAACACCAGGAGGACCGCGGCCGTCTCTCTTGTGTCTGTCCGGCAGCCGCCTCCCCTCGTCCGCACCGCCGCGCCCCTCCGCACCGCCGAGCCGCTCGCTCGCCCGAGTCTTATCCCGGAGCTCTCCCGAAGCTCGATGGCGTTCCAAGCCGCGCTCCCGGTAGCTCTCCCGCCCGGCGCGTCTCTGCAAGCAAAGCCGGCGGGGATGCGTGCGGTCAATATCCCCGGTAATTCGACCACGCCGTGGTCAGATTGCATGGAGGATCGACCACGTGACGACCGGACAACGGCGCGCTGAGGGTCGGGTGCTACCATCCCTGTCCCATGCCTGAGGCTGAGGTCGCCGTCGCGCCGCTCGTGCGCACCGCCGCCGCCCGTTTCGCGGAGGAGCTCCGCAAGCGGTACGGGAAGGCTGTCCTCGACGTGCGGCTCTTCGGCTCGTTCGCGCGCGGGGAGGCCGACGAGGAGTCGGACGTCGACGTGGCCGTCGTCCTGGAACACGTCGACTGGACGACGTGGCGTGAGGTGGTCGACCTTGCCACGGACGTCGGCTTCCCCTTCGACCTGCGCATCTCTCCCACCATCTTCGACGCCGAGACCTACGCCACTTGGCGCACGCAGGAGCGGCCGCTGGTCATGGACATCGAGCGCCAGGGGGCGCCGCTGTGACCGCCGATGGCGGCGAGCTGGCGTATGAAGGTTTTCATCGCGAAGGTCGTGGGCGGCAAGTTGGACGTGCCTGACGGGACTCTCGAAGAGGGTGCAACTGTCACTCTCCTGCTGCCGGAAGCGGAGGAGGGCTTCACCCTTTCGCAGGAAGAGCAGGAGCTCCTCCTAGAAGCCATCCGTCAAGCCGACCGCGGCGAAGTCGTCGACGGCTGGCAGCTCCTCAACTAGTCTCTGTCCAGACGGCTCTAGAGTCCCTTCGTCTTGCAATTACGCCCTGTTTTCGCTAGGCTGTGAGTTTGTTAATGGGAGGCTCTTAGTACGCGACTCGACGAGATCGGCTATTGGTCGGAGCTCAAGCTGGAGATCGTCCGCAAGTACGCGGCGGCCTATTCGCGGATTCTTTCAACTCGGAGGAACCCCTCGTTCCACCACGTTTACATCGACGGCTTCGCCGGCGCCGGCACGCACCTTTCCCGTACAAGCGGTGGCGAGGTACAGGGCAGTCCTCTTGTCGCGCTCCAGATCGATCCCCCCTTTCGTGAGTACTTCTTCGTAGACCTCGACGGCGAGAAAGTGCAGCTGCAGCACCTGCGGTCGCTGGTGGGCGAGCGGCCTGATGTCCGCATCAGCGAAGGCGACTGCAACGAGATCCTCGCTGACGAGGTTCTTCCCCAGATCTGTTTCGAGGACTACAAGCGGGGCCCGCACGCGCGCTGGCGCACAACCCTGCTGCCCACTCAAGATCCTCGCGCCGTCGCGCGACGAGACGCCCGATCGTCTGCTGGACTAGAGCGGGCTCACATTCCCCCACCTCTTCTGCCTCCTGGACCCATACGGTTTGCACCTGGACTGGCGGGTGATCGCGACGGCAGGGAAGTTGGGAACGATCGACCTGTTCCTCAACTTCCCGATCATGGACATCAAGCCACACTCTAACCGATCAGAGCACTGCGACCGCTGCCGCTGGTCTCCTCAATGCCTGCCATGCGCGTTCAGTCGCAGACGCGGCTACATTCTGCCCTCGTGCGTTCGCCATGCAGACCTCGGTCAGCGACTTCTACGCCACCAGCTCGCGCGCCTTCTACGAGCACCTGTGCGCGCGAGCCGCCGCTGGCGAGCCGCGCGCTGGCAGAGCGAGAAAGAGCTCGAGCTCGCCCGCCTCGCAGCTGTCCAGCGCGGCGCGCCCCTGGGCGAGGTGCAGCCGAGTACGCCACGGCAAGCCTCTACGTGGCGGCCAGGAGCGCTCGTCGCGGACTTCGCGCCGCAACGCACTGCGGACCGAGCCGGGGAAGGTCTCGCAACGCCAGCCGAGCAACGAATCGACTGGCTGTCGGCGGTGACGAGAGCTGGCGGACGCGCACGCGCGCGACGAGACGCAACACGCGTCGGCTCCGGCTGCTCAAGAGCCGTGCGCCATGCAGCCTCAGTTCTCTTCGCACGCGCGCTTCATCTCGCGCGCATCCCTGGCATTGGTCGTCCTCTTCCGTCGATCGCGAGCAGGACGAAGACTGGGCGAGCTGTTACGAGCCCGACTTACGACCGCGTCCGCTCCGCTCTCGCGCAGCGCTGCCAAGCCCGTTGTCCTGGGCTCGACGCTCGAGCAGACCTGCCGGGAGATCGCTTATCAGCCCTCCAGGCAGACTGAGCTGTTTGCTGCTGCCGCACCCGAGAAGCAGACCAATGAGGTAATTGCCGAGGCGTTCCGTGGGTCGCGGCTCGGCCCCAGGCGCAGGCTTCGGGAGGTGGCGGGATTTGCGCGGGTCGCGCAGCCGCTACCCATGCGGAACAGCCAAGGCGCTACTGTCTATTACTTGTTCTTCGCCAGCCAAAAGGAGATCGCGGACGGCATCGTGCCGAGAGATCTTCGAGCGGTCTCGGAAATATCGAGCTAGAGGAACGTAGAGGGCACGATAAATGAGCGGGGCAGCTCATTCCATTCGCGGCCGTCGAGCTCTCTCCCGCCCGTTTTGGGATTGCGACCACCCCACTGCTTGAAGAAGAAGGCTACGCCTGTGTGGATGCACTGGTCGCGGATCTCCCGTACCCACTCCAGTTGGAGAGGCCGATGCCTGGGGCCGCTTTCGCCGCCAAGGATGACCCAGGAGACCCCGTTGAGCGGGAGGGCGGGAATGGGTCCCAAGAGAGGCTCGATCGAGAGGAAACGAACGGCGGCAGGTACGTGCTGAAGATCGGTTACTCGCGTTACGTAGCGGGCGTTCTCCACTGATACTCCTTGCCAGACGTTGAGAGGCCATCTAAGCCGCGGCGCGAGCTGTCGTAACCGCTGAGACCGCTTGGTAAGGATCTGGAAGGTGTGCCATGAGGCCGCCTCCATGACTTCGAAGACTTTGAGAATGAAGTCTTCAGGGACCTCTTCGTGAAAGAGGTCGCTCATCGAGTTGACGAAAATCAAGCGTGGCCGGGCCCAAGAGAGCGGCTCCTCGAGTTTCTCCGGCACCAAGCGCAGGTCGAATCCCTGCTCATAAGGATGCCCCGGAATCCCTCGCCAGCGCTCGGCAAAAGTCTCCGCATAGCAGTGCTTGCATCCTGGGCTCACCTTGGTGCATCCGCGAACAGGGTTCCAAGTCGCCTCTGTCCATTCGATGTTGGTCGAGGAACTCATCTTACGCCTCGATTATGCCTGGAGGGCGGTCCAACGGCAAGGGTGTCGGATACCTACTCCGCCACCGGCCCCGGCATCGGCAGCCGGTCCTGCTCCCGCCGCTTCCTCAGCTCGTCGAAAAGCTCCTTGACCGCCGGGAAGCCGCCGTCGGGGAAGTTGTCGGGGTTGTCCCAGAACTCGGCCAGCGCGCCGGTGCCCCAACGCTCGTAGACGGCGACCTTCACCATGAGCTGGAGCTTGTCGCAGGCCTTGACCAGCTTCGCCTCGGGGGTCGTGCCCTCCAGGTACTCGCGGTAGAGGGCGCGCGCCTCTTCGGGGAGCGGGGCCAGGACCTCGTCGATCGCCGCGGTCTCGGCGGCTTGCTTGACGCCTTCGGGGAAGTAGCGCGCCGCGGTGCGCGGGAGGTCGCCGATGCGCAGCTCGGCGAGGTCGTGCACCAAGGCGATGCCCACCGCGCGCTCGCGGTCCACCTCCGGGGCCTCTCCGGCCAGGGCCCAGACCAGGAAGGCGGTGTGCCAGGAGTGCTCGGTGACGCTTTCCGGGTAGGCGACACCGCGCAGCACGTACCCGGCGCGCGGGATGCGGTCGAGGAGCTGGAGCTCGAGGAAGAGGTCGAGCAGCGACTGGTTGGCCTTCCTCACTTGCCCGGGATGCCGACCATCCCCCGCGTCACGTAGTCCGCCAGCGTCAGCGCCAGCATGATGGCCAGCCAGAAGAAGCCGGCGGCGATCGTCAGCTTGGTCATCCGCGTGCTGTGGCGCACGTGCATGAAGATCAGGATGACCAAGACCGCCTTGGTCACCGCGATCCCCAGCGCCACGACGTCGTTGAGCGGCCCGAGGTCGAGGGTCGCCACCCAGTAGGTCAGCGCGGTCAGCACCATGAGGGCGCCGAAGACCAGGTAGTAGGGCCGCCGGGAGTGGGCTTGCTCGCTCATCGCGCGTGCAGTCCGATCAGGTAGAGGAGCGGGAAGAGGAAGATCCAGACGATGTCCACGAAGTGCCAGTAGAGCCCGACGTTCTCGACCGGGTTGTTGTACTCGGCGGTGTAGCGCCCCTTCCAGGCCGGCCGCAGCAGCGCGGCGAGGACGCCGATGCCGATCACCATGTGCAGCGCGTGCAGGCCGGTCATGCCGAAGTAGAGGCTGAAGAAGATCTCGGCCTGGCGCGCGTGCGGCCCCTCCCAGCGGAAGTCGGGGCCGGGCACCAGGTGGTCGTGGAACTTGTGGTTGTACTCGTAGGCCTTGATGCCCAGGAAGACGCCGCCGAGCGCGATCGTGGCGAGGAGGAAGACGACGATCAGCTTCCGCCGCGAGACCTGCGACGCCCAGACGGCGAGCGCCATCGTCAGGCTGCTGCCGATGAGCACCACCGTGTTGATCGCGCCGGCCCTGATGTCGAGGTGGTGGCTGGCCGCGAAGAAGGCGCTCTGGTACTGCACCCGGTAGACCAGGTAGGCGAGGAAGAAGCCGCCGAAGAACATGATCTCGGTGACCAGGAAAAGCCACATCCCGAGGGTCGAGGACTCGCGCTGCTGCTCGAGCGAGTCGAAGTGGTGGGCGAGCGCCGGATTGGCGCCGGCGTGGGCGTGCTCAGCCACCGTGCGCCTCCCCCGGCCGGCCGGCCTCTTCGGACGCCCCGTGGTAGCCGAGGCCGTAGTCGTACGGGCCGTGCGTGATGACCGGCTGGACGTCGAAGTTGTGCGGCGGCGGCGGCGAGGTGGTCTCCCACTCCAGCCCGACGACCCCCCAGGGGTTGGCGCTCGCCGCCTTGCCGTAGCGCATCGACCAGAGGAAGTAGCACATCGGGATGACGTAGCCGACCGCCAGGATCGAGGCGCCGGCGGTGGAGAGCACGTTGAGCACCTGGTACTCGTCCGGGTAGGACCAGTAGCGGCGCGGCATGCCGAGGTAGCCGAGGATGAACTGCGGGAAGAAGGTCAGGTTGAAGCCGACGAAGACGAGCAGCGCCGCGAGGCGCGAGAGGAACACCGGGTAGAGCCGCCCGACGATCTTCGGCCACCAGTAGTGGAGGCCGCCGAGGTAGCCCATGATCGCGCCGCCCACCATGATGTAGTGGAAGTGGGCGACGATGAAGTAGGTGTCGTGGACGTGGACGTCGATGCCGAGGGTGGCGAGCATCACTCCGGTCAGCCCGCCGATCGTGAAGAGGCCGATGAAGCCCAGGGCGTAGAGCATCGGCGTCTCGTAGGAGATCGAGCCCTCGAAGAGCGTCGCCGTCCAGTTGAAGACCTTGACCGCCGAGGGCACCGCCACGAGCATCGAGAGGACCGAGAAGACCGTCGCCGCGTAGAGCGACTGGCCGGCGACGAAGAGGTGGTGCCCCCAGACCAGGAAGCCGAGCACCGCCAAGCCGATCGAGGCGTAGGCGACGAAGCGGTAGCCGAAGATCCGCTTGCGCGAGAAGGCCGCCACCAGCTCGCTCACCACCCCCATCGCCGGCAGGATCATGATGTAGACCGCCGGGTGGGAGTAGAACCAGAAGAGGTGCTGGAAGAGGACCGGGTCGCCGCCCAGCGCCGGGTCGAAGATGCCGAGGTGGAGGACGCGCTCGAGCGCCACCATGAGGACGGTCACCGCGATGACCGGCGTCCCCAGGACGATGATCAGGCTCGTCGCGTACTGCGACCAGATGAAGAGCGGCAGCCGGAACCAGGTCAGCCCCGGCGCCCGCATGCGGTGGATGGTGACGATGAAGTTGAGGCCGGTGAAGATCGACGAGAAGCCGATGATGAAGATGCCGAGCGCCGTCGAGACGACGTAGCTGTTCGAGAACTTGGTCGAGAGCGGGGTGTAGAAGGTCCAGCCGGTGTCGACGCCGCCGTGGACGATCGCCCAGAGGGTGAAGAGCCCGCCCAGGGTGTAGACGTACCAGCTCGCCAGGTTCAGGCGCGGGAAGGCGAGGTCCTTGGCGCCGATCATGATCGGCACGAAGAAGTTGCCCAGGGTCGCCGGGATCGACGGGATCAGGAAGAAGAAGACCATCACCACGCCGTGCATGGTGAAGAGGCGGTTGTAGGTGTCCGCCTGCACCAGGTCGCCCTGCGGCGTCAGCAGCTCGAGGCGGATCAACGTGGCGAAGACGCCGCCCAGGAAGAAGAACAGCGTGATCGAGAAGAGGTAGAGGATGGCGATCCGCTTGTGGTCGAGGGTGAAGAGCCAGGAGCGGACGCCGTAGGAGGCGTTCAAGTAGTTGCGCCGCGGCAGCGCGGTATCGCGGGTCGGTTCCATCGTCATTCGGGCTCCGTCCCCGCGGCGGCGGTCGCCGCGCCGAGCGACTTGATGTAGGCGATGAGCTGGTTCAACTGCTCCTCCGTGACCTGCCCCTGGTAGGTCGGCATGATCGGCGTCCACCCCGCCACCACCTTGACCGCCGGCTGCAGGATCGACTCGCGCAGGTAGTTCTCGTCGGCGATCAGCACCTGGCCCCCGGCCAGGGCCACCTGCTTGCCGAAGACGCCGTCGAGGGCCGGGGCGCGCGGGGCGCGGCCGCCGGCGCCGGCCAGGTGGCAGGTGTCGCAGGCCAGGGTCTGGAAGAGCGCGGCGCCCGACTCGGTCATCGAGCGCCCGGGCACGCCGCCGGCGAGCCACTGCTCGTAGTCCTGCGGCGACAGGGCGATGACCTGGCCGATCATCTGCGAGTGCTCGGCGCCGCAGTACTCGGTGCAGAAGAGCTTGTAGGTGCCGGGCTTGGTGGCGCGGAACCAGACCGACGAGTAGCGCCCCGGCAGCACGTCCTGCTTGGTGCGGAACTCGGGGACGAAGAAGCTGTGGATGACGTCCTCGGAGGTCATGGTCAGCCGCACCGGCCGCCCCACCGGCACCCGCAGGCGGTTGATCTCGCGGTTGCCGGCCGGGTGCTGGAACTTCCACATCCACTGCTTGCCCACCGCCCAGTACTCGACGGCGTCGGCCGGCGGCCGGTAGAGCTTGTAGAAGACCCGCGCCCCCCAGCCGAACATCACCAGGCAGATGGCCAGCGGCACGATCGACCAGGCGGCTTCGAGCCAGAGCGGCGCCCGCTCGGCGAGCCCCACTTCGTGCTCGCCGCGCCGCCGGTACTTGACCATGAAGAAGACGATCAGGCCGGCGATCAGCAGGGTGAAGAAGGCGCTGATCAGCGACCAGGCGACGAAGAGGGCGTCGACCTCGCGCGCGAGGCTGGAGGCGGCCTCGGGGAAGAGAGGGATCTCTTCCGGCATCAGGCGCCCCCCGCTGTCTCGCCGCCGCATGATCAGCACGAAGCCGACGAGGCCGAGGGCGGTGGCGGCGCCGGCCAGGCGCACCAGGTTCATCACCGCGGCGCTGTAGCGGCCGAGCGCCGGGTCGTAATGGAAGCAGTAGAGGAGGATCTGGTCGACGGCGGTGCCGATCTTGCCCTCCGCCGCCTCGACGAGCGCCAGGCGCAGGTCGCGCGGCGCCAGCTCGATGCCGAAGAGGTAGCGCGCCACGGTGCCGTCCGGCGCCGCCACGACGACGCCGGCGGCGTGCGCGTACTCGCCGCGCTCGGGCACCCGGCGGTAGCGGAAGCCGGCGGCGTCGGCGAGGGCCTTGATCGCCGGGTCGCGCCCGGTCAGGTAGTGGAAGCCGGCGGCCGGCGCCTGGCCGGCGCCGCGGCGGCCGTAGCGGTCCAGGGCGCGGCGCTCGGCGGCGGCGGCGCGCTCGGGGGTGTCGGCCGGGTCGATGCTGACCACGACGACGTCGAAGTCGCGGCCCGCCTCGAGCGCCAGGGGCTTGAGCGCGCTGGCGATCCCCTCCTGCACCAGGCCGCAGAGCATCGGGCAGGTGTGGTAGGCGAAGGCGAGGACGACCGGCCGGCGGCCGAAGAGGTCGCCGAGGCGGACGGCGCGGCCGGCTTCGTCGCGGAAGGGGAGGTCGAGCGGGAGCTTCCCGCCCAGGTTCTGGTCGAAGCCGACGTCGGGGAGGACGGGCGAGCGCGACTGGGCCTTCGCCCCGGCCGCTCCGAGCATGAAGAGGCAGGTAAGGAGAGCGAGCGCCGCGAAGCGTCATCGCGGCGGCGGCGCCTCTTCGGTGGTCTGCGGCGGCGGCTGGCGGCTCTCGGCGTCGGCCAGCGGCTGCGGCGAGACGGGAGCGCCGATGCCGCCGGTGCCGGGCAGCGGCGCGGTGCCGGCGGGCGGCTGCGCCGCCGTCGCGCTCGCGGCCGGCTTGACGCCGGCCACCACCGCCTCCATCGCCAGCTCGATCGGGATGCGCGCCGTGCCGCGGGCGCGGTCCACCCACTCGGCCTCGCCGAGGCGGTGGTCCTCCTCGGCGCGCATCGCGCGCAGGTCGCGCTCCGGGGTCGTCTGCAGGCGCGGCCCGGGAGGGAGAACCTGCCGCCGCGCCTCGGCGAGCGGCGGCGCCGCCGGCTGGCGCTTCGCGTCGAAGCGCTCGAAGCCGACGACCAGCCACCACATGAGGAGCGCCACGACCGCCGTCGCCCCCGCCAGCGCGACGCCGAGCCAGGTCACGACGCGCAGGTCCACCTCTTGGTCGAAGCCCTCGGGGCCGGCGCCCTCGACGTGGTCCGGGTGCGGCCGCGCGCGCTCAGTCATGGGCGAGCGCCTCCGGCAGCCAGGGATCGCGCAGCGGCAGCAGCGGCCGCTTCTTGAGCTCGGCCACCCAGGCGGCGATCCAAAGGCCGCCGACGGCGAGCGGCGCCGCCAGGTACAGCCAATGGAAGGTGAAGCGCTCGGGGCTGAAGGCCGGCTCCACCTGCCAGACGAGATCGAGCCAGCGCATCACCAGCATCCAGCCGGCCACCGCCGCCAGCCGCTGCGGCCGGCGCTTCAAGTCGCGCGACAGCAGCAGCACGAACGGCAGCGCGAAGTGGAAGAGGGCGAGGGCGATCGCCAGCCACTGCCAGCCGCCGCGGGTGCGGGCGGCGTACCAGGGGATCTCCTCCGGCAGGTTGCCCGACCAGATGATCAGGAACTGCGAGAACGAGAAGTAGGTCCAGAGCATGACGAAGGCGAGCAGCAGCTTGCCCCAGTCGTGGAAGTGGCCGGGCGAGAGCACCTCCGACATCGGCTCGCGGCGCCAGAGGAAGAGGGCGACGACGATCACGAAGGCGAGCGCCGAGATCCCCTGCCCGCCCAGGAAGTAGACGCCGTAGATGGTCGAGAACCAGTGCGGCTCGAGCGACATCAGCCAGTCGACCGGGCGAAGCTGGCGGTCAGGCAGTAGAGGACGATGCCGGGCGAGGCCAGGAGCTGCATGCGGCGGGTCAGGTGGGTCGCCGGTCTCGTCCTGGCGGCGCGAGAGGCGCGAGAGGACGAAGGCGAAGGCCCTCCAGATCAGGAAGTAGAGCGCCGCCCGCGCCACGAAGAAGCGGCACGTTCAAGTAGGCCGCCTTGGCCTGCAGCAGGTGGTCGGCCTTCGCCTCCGGCCGCGCCCACGGGTAGAGCTCCGCAGGCCGAAGAGGAGCGGCAGGAAGAGCAGGGCCAGGAGCGGCAGCGTCCGCCCCGCCGCCTCCAGCAGCCGCCGCGCCACCAGGCCCCAGGCGCCGCGCGTCACGTGGTGGAGCATCAGGATCGCCAGGCACCCCAGCGCGATCCCCAGCCAGTAGGTCCAGCCCACCAGGTAGGAGCGGAAGAAGTCCGGCCGGTCGAGGAAGAAGCCGAGGGCGCAGAGCAGGATCCCGGCGCCGCCGGCAATGAGGGCGCGGCGCTGGACCCGGTCGAGCGCCGCCGGAGCGGCGTAGCGGGCGTCGCCGATCCGGGTGCGCTCCGGGGCGGCCGGCCCGGCGGCGCGGCCGGGCGGGCAGCGAGCTCGAGCTCGGCGGCGCGGCGCTGCGCCGGCGGCAGGTCGGCGAGGCGCGCCTCCTGCGCCAGCTGCAGCGCCCGGATGTAGGCGGCGATCGCCCAGCGGTCCGCCACGGGCACCTGCGCGGCGTAGCTCGGCATGACGCCGTAGCCTTCGGTCATGACGTTGAAGAAGTAGCCCGCCGGCGCCCCTCGAGCCGCGGCTCGTGGAACGAGGTCGGCTGCGTGAAGCCGCGCCGCACGATCATGCCGCGGCCGTTGCCGATGCGGTCGTGGCAGGGCGAGCAGAAGATGTCGTAGCGCTCGCGGCCGCGCAGGAGCACCTGCGGGTGAGCGGGAAGGGCGGCGCCGCCAGGAAGCGGCCGTCGTCGGCGATGCCGGTGGCGGCCGGGGGTCCGCGCGCAGCCGGCCGCGCGCCACGGTGCCGGCCGGCAGCGGCCGCGCCGACGCGCCGTCGGCGAAGAACTCGCTCGCCTCGAGCGGCTCGTAGCGCGGCTGGTCGTGCATGTCCTGGCGGCAGCCGGCGGCGAGGAGGCGAACGCGCCGACGCCCAGCCCGCGGCGCTCAGCTGCCGGCGCTGAGGTGCGGTCCGCTAGCGCTCAACTTCGGAGACCTCGCGGGGCTCAGGGTCCAGAGGAAGCGCCGGTGGCGGCGCGGTCGAACTTCGGGTCGTTCGCCTCGATGAGCAGGAAGAAGCGGTCGCGCGAGGCGAGCGCGAAGCGCGGGCGTTGAACACCGGGTGGTACGGCAGCGGCAGGCCGTTGAGCGCGAGCATGCCGAGCACCGCCGAGAGCGCGGCGCAGAGGATGGTCGTCTCGAAGGTCGGCGATGAACGCCGGCCAGCTGTTGAGCGGCCGGCCGCCGATGTTCATCGGGTAGTCGATGACCGCGGCCCAGTACTGCAGGAAGAAGCCGCCGACCCCGCCGAGGATGCCGCCGATCAGGACGATCAGCGGCAGCCGCGTGTGGTGGTGGCCGAGCGCCTCGGACAGCCCCTCGACCGGGACGGGCGTGTAGGCGTCGATCCGCCGGTAGCCCGCGGCGCGCGCCGCCCGCGCCGCGGCGAGCAGCTCCTCCGGGGCGCGGAACTCGGCCAGCAGGCCGTAGACCGCGCCGCGGTCACTCATCGCCCGGCACCTCGGTGTGCTCGCCGCCGCGGCTGCCGGGCAGGAGCGTGCGCATCTCGAAGATCGAGATCATCGGCAGGAAGCGGATGAACAGGAACAGCAGCGCAGAAGAACAGGCCGATCGTGCCGAAGAAGGTCGCCCAGTCCCAGAGCGTCCGGCGTACATGCCCCACGACGAGGGCAGGAAGTCGCGGTGCAGGCGCCGACGATGATGACGAACCGCTCGAGCCACATGCCGACGTTGACGACGATCGAGATGAGCAACAGGGCCAGCGGCTTGTTGCGGACGCGCCGGAACCAGAGCAGCTGCGGCGCCGCGACGTTGCAGAGGATCAGCGCGACCAGTGCCAGCGGTAGGGCCCGAAGACGCGGTTGGCCATCATGAAGCGCTCGTACTCGTTGCCGCTGTACCAGGCGATGAAGACCTCGATCACGTAGCCGTAGGCGACGATCAGGCCGGTCGCCAGCATGACCTTGGCCATGTTCTCCAGGTGGCGCATGGTGATGAAGTCGCTCGAGGCCGAAGAGCGGCGCGCAGCGGGATCGCCAGCGTCAGCACCATGGCGAAGCCGGAGAAGATCGCGCCGGCGACGAAGTAGGGCGGGAAGATCGTCGCGTGCCAGCCGGGGACGATGCCGACGGCGAAGTCGAAGCGACACGACGGTGTGCACCGAGACGACCAGCGGCGTCGCGAGCCCGGCGAGCAGCAGGTAGGCCGTCTCGTAGCGGTGCCAGTGGCGCGGCCGAGCCGCGCCAGCCCATCGCCAGGAAGCCGTAGACGATCTGCCGAAGCGGCTCGTGGCGCGGTCGCGCAGCGTCGCGAGGTCGGGGATCAGGCCGACGTACCAGAACAGCAGCGAGACGGTGGCGTAGGTCGAGACCGCGAAGACGTCCCACATCAGCGGGCTCCGGAACTGCGGCCACAGGCCCATCGTGTTGGGGTAGGGGAGCAGCCAGTAGGCGAGCCAGGGCCGGCCCAGGTGCAGCAGCGGGAAGAGGCCGGCGCAGGCGACGGCGAAGAGCGTCATCGCCTCGGCGAAGCGGTTGATCGAGGTCCGCCACTCCTGGCGGAGCAGCAGCAGGATCGCCGAGATCAGCGTGCCGGCGTGGCCGATGCCGATCCACCAGACGAAGTTGATGATGTCGAAGCCCCAGCCGACCGGGATGTTGATGCCCCAGATGCCGATGCCCTTGGTGACAGCAGGTACGGCGATCGACCAGAGAAGCATCATGACCAGCGCGAAGGCGATGCGCGAAGCCGAGGAACCACCACGTGCGGCGTCGCGGGTCAGGACGATCGAGCTGATCTTGTCGGTGACCGAGGCGGAGGTGTGCCCCGGCGCCGACGACCGGCGGCTCGCCGGCTCGGCCGGATCGCGGGGTCGGCTCGTCGGGGACCGCCACCGTCAGCTCGTGCGTCTCGGCGTCCGCGGCGGCTGCAGGCTCGCCGGCGAGCTCCGGGTTCGGGTTGCGTGATCGTGCGCGAGGTAGGTCGTCCGCGGCTGCGTGTTCAGCTCGGCCAGCAGCGCCGTAGTTGCGCGGCTCGGCCTTGCAGCGCGCTGACCCGCGGCTCTCGGGTCGTTGAGGTCGCCGAAGACGATCGCCTCGGTCGGGCAGGCCTGCTGGCAGGCGGTGACGATCTCGCCGTCGCGGATCGGCCGCCCCTCGATCTTCGCCTCGATGCGCGCGGCGTTGATCCGCTGCACGCAGTAGGTGCACTTCTCCATCACGCCGCGGCGTGCGCACCGTCACGTCGGGGTTGCGCAGCAGCTTCAGCACCGGCGTCTCGCTCGTCGGTGTACTGGAAGAAGTTGAAGCGCCGGACCTTGTAGGGGCAGTTGTTCGAGCAGTAGCGCGTGCCGACGCAGCGGTTGTAGATCATCTCGTTGAGGCCCTCGGCGCTGTGCGCCGTCGCCGCCACCGGGCAGACCACCTCGCACGGCGCCTTCTCGCAGTGCTGGCAGAGCATCGGCTGGAAGTGGACCGTCGGGGTCGTCGAGGTCGCCGGCGAAGTAGCGGTCGATGCGCAGCCAGTGCATCTCGCGGCCGCGCAGCACCTGCTCCTTGCCGACGACCGGGATGTTGTTCTCCGCCTGGCAGGCGACGACGCAGGCGTTGCAGCCGATGCAGGACGTTCAGGTCGATCGCCATGCCCCAGGCGTAGCCCGTCGTACTCGTCGCTCGGGGTAGAGCGAGAGGTGCGCGCGGGCCGTGCTCGCCCTCGTGCAGCGAAGTCGGGGTCGCTCGCGGTACTCGCCGAGGGTCGCCGAGCGCACCGGCTTGCGCCGCTCGGCGGCCTCGTAGGCGTCCGGCATGTCGAGCGAGTGGTGGTTCTGCGTGCAGGCGAGCGGATGGCGGCCGCCGGTCTTGCGCACCGTCGACGCCGGCGCGGAACCAGGGCGCGGCCGAGGTGCGCAGCGCGTAGGCGTTCGAAGCCGATGCCGGTGCCGACGCGCGCCGGCGCGGGTGCGGCCGTAGCCGAGGTGGAGCGTGACGGCGTCCGGCGGCGTGGCCGGGCAGCGACCCAGACCGGCGCCTCGCAGCCGTGCGCGCCGCCGGCGGCGAGCTCGACGACGTCCTCGTTGCGCGACGCCGAGCGCGCTCGGCGGTCGCGGGCGCGACGAGCAGCGGCGTTGTCCCAGGTCAGCTTGGTCAGCGGCTTGCGGCAGCTCCTGGAGCCAGCCGTTGTTGGCGAAGCGGCCGTCGCAGACCGTCGGGTCGGGCGCGGAAGAGCGAGCTGCGCTCGCCCGGCGCCGGCGCCGCGCCGCGGCGAGCGCGGCCGCCGGCCGCGGCGACCGCGCCGCGGCGAGCGTCGACGGCGGCGGCGCGGCGGCGCGGTGTCCGGCGACGACGCCGTCGTGGAGCGCGCGCCGCCAGGCGGCCTCGAAGTCGCCGCGCGCCGGCTCGCGTCCGCCAGTGCTCGCGGACGAGCTCGTAGCGCGGTGCGCGTCGGTGCGGCCGAGCGAGCGACCGCGAGCAGCTCGTGCGCGCGTCTTGCCGCCGTAGAGCGGCGCGATCAGCGGCTGGACGATCGACGACCGTGCCGTCGTAGGCGCGGGCGTCGCCCCAGGTCTCGAGGTAGTGCGCCGCGGGGACGTGCCAGTGGCAGCAGCTCGGCGGTCTCGTCGTCGTAGAGGCCGAGGTGGACGCGGCAGCGGCGACCTTCGCGAGCGCCGCGGCGAAGTCGAGGTCGGCCGGCGCGTCGTAGACCGGGTTGCCGCCGAGGATGAGCAGCGTCTCGACGCGCGCCGGCGTCGCATGTCGCGCGACCAGCTCGCGCGAGCGAGCGCCAGCTGGTCGACCGGCGTCGGCCTCGACCGGCTCGGTGTAGACGACCGTCGTGCCGACGTTGCCGAGCGCGTGCGTTGATCGCGTGGGCGAGCGCGTGGACCGCGCGGCGGCTGCGTCGTCGCCGGCGACGACGAGCGCCGCGCCGCGGTGCGCGCGCAGGTCGGCGGCGACCGCCGCGACCCAGCGGCGAGGCGCTCCGCGGTCGGCGCCGGCGCGCCGGCCGCGGCGCGGCGCCGGCGCACGCCCAGCGCGCGCGGCGAGCGCGCGCGCGAAGCGCCTCGACCTCCGCCGGCGCGCAGCGCCAGCCGGTGGTCGGCGATCGCGCCGGTCGACGGTCGGCGTGCTCTCGACGACGTAGAGCCGGTTCATCGCCGCGCCGCGCCGGCGCGCGGCCGGCGCCGCGCGGCGAAGTCGCGGGCGTAGCGCAGGCGCGCCGGGCCCGTCGCAGAGGAAGTCGGCGTCGAGCGAGAGGATCGACGTCGGCGCTGGCGAAGTCGTAGACGCGGCTCGAGCGGCCGCGCCGAAGGCGAGCGTCGCGCCGGCGCGCGGCGTGGTCGCGGCGCGGCCGGCTCGTACTGGTGCCAGCGCGGCCTGCGGGAAGCGCTGCGAGCAGCGCCGCGATCTGGCGCGGCCAGCGTCGGCGAGGTGACCGTCGCGGTCAGGATGCGCAGCCCCGCGCCGCCGCTGCGCCTGCTGCGCCGCGAGCGCGCGCCGCGAGCGCGGCGACGAAGCGCGCTCCAGGTGCTGATCTGCGCCGGCGCGCGTGACGACCTGCGAGCGGTCGGGGTCGTAGAGGCCGAGGACCGAGGCCTGCGCGAAGGCGTCGGTGGCGCCGAGGCTGGCCGGGTGGTCGCGGGTTGCCCTCGACCTTGGTCGGGCGGCCCATGTGGCTCTCGACCAGCACGCCGGTGCGCGTACGCCGCCGAGCGTGCAGCGCGGTGGCGAAGAAGAGCGGCTGGCCGGGGACGATCTCCTCGGGCTGCCGGACGTAGGGGACGATCTTCTCGGCGGCTGCGCGGTGCAGCCGGCGAGGCCGGCCAGGGCGAGCGAGGCGCCCATCGAGCTGCAGGAAGCGCGCGCGGCGGCTCGACGTCCGTCGAGCCACTCCGAGGCCTGGCGCGGGAACTCGCGGTGCAGCAGCTCGCTCGAACTCCGGCGTCGCCGGCCAGCTCCTCGAGGCTGCGCCAGAAGTCGCGGCCGCGCGTGCCGGCCAGGCGGCGCCGGACCGCGGCGAGCGTCCGGCCGGTCTCGCGTGCGCGTCGGTCGCTCATCGGTGGCAGACCGTCGCTCGTCGGTCATCCTCGGCTCAGCGGTGGCAGGTCGAGCAGTTCGTCGAGGCTCTTGACGTCGTACTCGCGTCGACCAGCTCGCGCCCGCAGCGCCGCCGGTCCGCCGGCGGCTGCCCAGTCCATGTTGAAGACCTCGCTCGCGCGGCCGGAGGTGCTGCTCGGGGTCGCGGTGGCAGTCCAGGCACCACTCCATCGTGCAGCGGCGCCGTCCTGCCACATCAGCGGCATCTGGTCGACCCGGCCGTGGCAGGTCGACGCAGCCGACGCCCTTCTGCGACGTGGATGCTGTGGTTGAAGTAGACGAAGTCGGGCAGGTCGTGGACGCGGTTCCAGCGCGATCGGCTGTGCCGGTCGCGGAAGCTCTCGCGCACCGGCTCGAGCATCGGGCTGTCGGTCCAGATCTGCGAGTGGCAGTTCATGCAGGTCTTGGTCGGCGGGATGCCGGCGAAGGCCGACGTCTCGACCGAGGTGTGGCAGTAGCGGCAGTCGATGCCGAGCCCGGCGACGTGGTGCTCGTGGCTGAACGGCACCGGCTGCTCCTGGATGACGCCCTGGCCGGTGACGTAGGAGGAGCGCAGCAGAGTGGGCCAGACCCAGAGCAGCAGCCGCGAGGAAGAAGACCGCCCCGAAGATGCTGACCTTCGCGATGGTGTTGGTGCTGCGGTGGAAGATCTGCATCCGGCGCGCTCTCCCTCCCGCCGTGGCGCAGCGACCTTATCGAAGCACTCCACTTGTGACAACCGTCACAAGCTCGGCGGGATGGTAGCGGAAGGGCAAGTTACCGCGCAACCGCGCGCGGGAAGGTCAATCGGCGAGAAGGGCGGCGAGGTCGAGGGCGAGGTCGGGGATGAGCGGCGTGGTCGCGCGGTCGCCGGGGTGGAAGGTGGCGGCGAGGTGGTACGCGCTCGCGCCCGGCGCCAGGCGGTAGGTCTCGAGGAGCTGCTTCGGGTCGTCCAGCAGCCAACACTCGCGCACACCGTAGCGGGCGTAGAGCGGCAGCTTACGGACGCGGTCGTGCGCGGCGGTCGAGCGGGAGAGGATCTCGCCGACGAGGTCCGGCGCGCCGCGGATCCAGTCCTGGAGGACGCCCTCGTTGCCGGGCAGCACGACGGTGAGGTCCGGTTGCAGGGCGGTGATCGGCGAGAGGATGATGTCGAGCGGTGCGAAATAGACCTTGCCGCGGCCGCCGAGCGCTTCTAGAAAGTCCACGTAAAGGCGGCCGAGCAGCTCCTGGTGGCGGCGGAACGGCGCGCTCATCTCGACGAGCTCCCCCTCGATGAGTTCGTAGCGCTTGCCGTCGTCGGGCATCCGCGAGAACTCTTCGTAGGTGAGCGGTCGAGCAAGGGGCGTTCTCATGCCGTCGATTTTAGCGCCAGCGCGTTCTGCGTCGGAGGCCGCGCCGAACTTTGCAGCCGCGGTGCTAGGCTGTCGGCATGCCGGCCGTCACCATCGCCTACGGAGTGCTGCTGATCGCGCTCGGGGCGGGGTTCTACTTCGGCACCGGGCAGGGGAGCGTCACCGCGCTCATCCCCGCCTTCTTCGGCGTCCTCGTCGTCGTCTGCGGCGTCCTCGCCCGACAGGAGCGGCTGCTCAAGCACGCCATGCACGCCGCCGCGGCGCTCGGGCTCCTCGCCTTCCTGGGCGGCCTCCCCGGCCTGCTCCGCGCCTTCGCGCTCCTGGGCGGCGGCGAGCTGGCGCGGCGCAACGCGGTCCTCGAGCAGGCGGCGATGGCCCTCCTCTCGCTCGTCTTCGTCGTCCTCTGCGTCAAGTCGTTCATCGACGCGCGCCGCGCCCGCCGTCCTCTCTAGAGGTCGTTCGCGCCGGCCCACGGCGCCGGCAGTTCGCCGCAACCCCTTCGCGCACAGTCACTTCCGGCGATCACGTCGCTCTGGCACCGCGGTTGCTCCCGACGCCGCGCCAGCACCGTCCCTACGACGGGCAAGGAGAACGAACATGAAGCGCTCGATCGTCGCTGTCGTCCTCTTGCTCCTGGCGGCCGCTCCGGCGGCGGCCCAGCGGCACGGCCGCTATCGCGGCGGCGACCCCGCCGACCACGCCCTCCGCCTGCGCGTCGGCGGCTTCGTGCCGGACGGGGACTCGTCCTACTGGGACGAGAAGGCGCTCGACTTCAGCGGCGAGGCCGAGGACCTGGAGGACTTCTCCTTCGGCCTCGATTACCGCCTCGACGTCACGCCGCATTTCTCGCTCCTCTTCGCGGGCACCGCCTTCGCGGGCGAGACCGACCAGCACTACATCGACTTCACCGACGAGTTCGGCGACGACATCGTGCACACCACGACGCTCGACATCACGTCGTTGACCCTCGGCGCCATCTTCCACTTCGTCGGCCCCGACGCCGTCGATCCGCCCCTACGTCGGCGCCGGCGGCGGCCTCTACAGCTACAGCTTCGAGGAGTCGGGCGACTTCATCGACTTCAACCCGCCGCCGGCGGAGATCTTCACCGGCACCTTCATCGCCGAGGGGGAGACCTTCGGCTACTACCTGCTCGCCGGCCTCGAAGTGCCGGTGAGCCGCAACGTCGCCCTCTTCGCCGAGGGCCGCTGGCAGCGCGCCGAGGACGAGCTGGACACGACTTCGAGGGCTTCGGCGACCTCGACCTCTCCGGCCGCGACATCTCGGCCGGCGTCACCTGGAGGTTCTGACCGAAGGTGAGGCGCTCCTCCAGGTTGGTGTAACGGGTGCTAGGCTGAGACAGCCTAACCGTCTGTCATGCCGCACCCGCGTCGGGAGGCGTTCTTCCTCCCGTCCCACGCCAACCTGGAGGAGAAGTCGATGCGCCGATCGCTCCGTGCGCCTGCTTCCTGCTCCTGGCCCTGACCCTGGCCGCACCGGCCTTCGCCGTCCCCGGTGCCACCGACCGGGTGCCCGCCGCCACTCTGCTGGTCCCGTTCTTCGAGACCGGGATCAACTCCGCGACCCATCCGCACGACACGCTGCTGGTGGTGACCAACTGGCTGTTCGCCAACATCACCTTCCACTACCACGTCTGGGACGTCGACGGCAACGCGACGCGGCCTCAACGGCAACATCACCCTGGACGACCTCGACTCCTGGAGCGCGGCGATGCGCGACCTGATCAACACCGCCTCGCCGGCCGTCCGCACCCAGCTCACCGAGGGCGCCTTCTACCGCGGCTTCATGACCATCGACGTGGTCACCGCGGCGACGGCCCTGAACCCGCGCAGGCCGCTATCCGTTCGGGACCACCAACGCGCTGGAGGGCTTCATCTACTACACCCGGCTGTCGCAGGGCTCGGCGAACGGTCTGGCCATGGTGCCGCTGGAGAACGTCGCCGGCACCACGGACTCGTTCATGAGAGGCTTCTACAGCAGCGGCGACAACCGCGAGGAGATCGACTCGACCGTCGCGCTTCTGCGCGCAATCAGCTCGCCGACGAACCCGGGCGGCACCACCGCCTGCTCGACGCGGCTCGGACGACGGCGACATCGACCGCTTCCACCTGCGGATCTTCCGCTCGGCCCCGCTGACCGGCAGCAGCCGCGCGGTCATCTTCACCTGGAGGCCGGGCCTCGCGGGCGGACCGTCGATCTTCTGCGACTCGCGATCCCTGCGAGTCCGACTACACCTACCGGCAGTACGACGAGGGCGGCAACGCCGTGGAGAACACCACGATCCGTCTCGACCACGTGGTCAACGTCATCGAGAACTCGCCAGCTCGGGGCACGCAGGCGGGGTGGCTCTCGATCTTCGACGTGCCGAACGTCCAGATCGACTCCCACGTCTACGCGTTCACGTTCAACTCCGCCGCGCCGGCGGGGAACCCGAACCTGACCTGGGACGCCATCTTCGAGGGTTACATCGTTCCGTAGTGGTCCGCCGCTTGCACTTTCCCGCCGTGATCCGACCGCCGGCCGCCTGAAACGGACGGCCGGCGGTTGGACGTAAGCTCCCGTCAATGAACCGCAGACCGCAGTACGCAGGCCGTCCGGCCCCGGAGGACCGGCGCCGGCGGGCCCGCCGGCTGCTCCTCGTCCTGGCCGGCTTCGCGCTGCTCGCGGGCTTCGTCATCTGGCCGTTCTGGCGCCTCTCCGGCCAGTTCGACGACCTCACCTACCTCCAGCCCTCCCGCCTCTACGCCGCGCCGGTGCGCGTCTACGAGGGGCGGGCGCTGTCGCGCGACCGGCTGATCCGCGAGCTCGCCGCCGACGGCTATCAGAAGGACGACACGACCGAGCCGCTTCTCGGCGGCCGCTACCGCCCTTACCGCAACGGCCTGGCCGTCCACCTGCGCGAGTTCGTGACGCCGGAAGGGACGCCCGGCGGCGGCCTCCTGGAGGTCGGTTTCCGCGGCAGCCGGGTGACCAAGGTGGCCAAGGACGGGGCCGCGGTCGAGGCCGCCTGGCTCGAGCCGCCGCTCCTCCACACCTACTACGGCAGCGACCACAAGGAGCGGCGGCCGGTCGTGGTGGACGGCGTCCCCGAAGACCTGATCGAGGCGGTGCTGGCGGCCGAGGACGACAGCTTCTTCCGCCACCCCGGCGTCTCGCTCTCCGGCATCGTGCGCGCCGCCTGGAAGAACTATCGCGGCGGCGAGGTGCGGCAGGGCGGCAGCACGCTGACGCAGCAGCTGGTCAAGAACCTCTACCTGACCCAGGAGCGGACGTTCGTGCGCAAGGGGCAGGAGCTAGTGCTGGCGCTGCTCCTCGAGCTGCGCTACGGCAAGCGGGCGATCCTGGAGGCGTACTTGAACGAGATCTACCTGGGCTCGGCCGGCGGCGTGAACCTGATCGGCGTCGGCGCCGCCTCGCGCGCCTTCTTCGGCAAGGACGCCTCGCAGCTCGCCCTGCACGAGGCGGCGACGCTGGCCGGCATCATCCGCGCCCCCGCGCCCTACTCGCCCCTCCACCACCCCGAGCGCGCCAAGGCGCGGCGCGACTGGGTGCTGCAGCGGCTGGCGGCGCTCGGCCGGGTCGACCGGCAGCGCATCGAGCGGGCGCTCGCCGAGCCGATGGCGGTCGATCCCTCGCCGGTCTTCCGCCGCCGCGCCCCCTACTTCGCCGACGCCATGGCCGCCGAGGCTCAGCGCCGCTACGGCGTCGAGTCGCTGGAGGACGCCGGCTTCACCCTCTTCCTCGACCCTCGGCTGGAGCGACCAGCGGGCGGCGCAGGAGGCGGTCGAGGAGGGCCTCGCGGCGGTCGAGAAGGCCTACGAGCGAAGGAGCAAGGCGAAGGGTCCGCTGCAAGCGGCGCTGGTCTCGCTCGACCCGCGCACCGGCGGCATCCTCGCCTACGTCGGCGGCCGGCAGTACGGCGCCAGCCAGTTCGACCGCGCCGGCCGCGCCGAGCGCCAGGCCGGCAGCGCCTTCAAGCCGATCGTCTACGCCGCCGCCTTCGAGACCGGGCACGCCACGCCGGCCTCCTTCCTCGAAGACTCGCCGCTCACCGTGCGCCTCGCCGGCCGCCCCTGGCGGCCGAAGAACGACGACGGCAGCTTCCACGACTGGGTGACCGTGCGCACGGCGCTCGAAGCGGAGCTACAACCCGGCGACGGCGCGGCTGGCGCTGCAGGTGGGGATCGAGCGGTCGTCGACTTCGCCAACCCCCTAGGCGTCGAAGGAGAGCTGGCGCCCAACCCGTCGGTGGCGCTGGGCGCCGCCGAGGTGACGCCGCTCGAGCTGGCGACCGTCTTCGCCACCTTGGCCGCCGGCGGCGTCCGCCCGCCGGTGCACGGTCTCGCGGCCGTCTACGACCGCTACGGCAAGCCGGTGACCGGCACCGACCTGCCGCAGCACGCGCGGGTGCTGACGCCGCAGACCGCCTATCTCCTGACCTCGATCCTCCAGGGCGTCGTGGACCGCGGCACCGGCCGCGGCGTCCGCTCCTGGGGGGTGCGCGGCGAGGTGGCCGGCAAGACCGGCACCACCAACGACCGCCGCGACAGCTGGTTCGTCGGCTACTCCCCCAACCGCGCCTCCGCGGTCTGGGTCGGCTACGACGACAACTCGCCGACCCGCCTCTCCGGAGCGCGCGGCGCGGTGCCGGTCTGGGCGCGCTTCGCCAAGGCGGTGGCGCCGGCCGGCGGCTACCCGGCCTTCGACCAGCCGCCGGGAGTTTCCACCGCGGTCATCGACCCGACGACCGGCCTCCTGGCCACCGAGTTCTGCCCCTACGTGCTGACCGAGGTCTTCCGCGAAGGCGACGTCCCCGACCAGGTCTGCGACCGCCACCGCGGCTGGACGGAGGAGTGGGCGATCTTCGACGACACGGGCCGGGCGATCGAAGACGCGGTCGCCGAGGTCCAGCGCGGCAACGAGCGCGCCGAGGGCCGCCACCCGATCCGGCGGTGGCTCAAGAAGGTCTTCGGCGACGACGAGGACGACGAGGGTGGCGGAGAGGACGAGGAGGAGGGCGGCGACGAGGAGCCGCCGGAGGACGGCGGGCCCTGAGCGTTTCGCTCCTCTGGCGGCGGCTGGACGTCCCCGGGCTGGAGCACTTCCGGCTGGTCGAGGGACCGGACGGACCGCGGCTCGCCGGCACCATCCTCCTGGCGCACGAGGGGGCGCCGCTGCACGTCGAGTACGAGATCGAGTGCGCCGCCGATTGGCGGACGCGGCGGGTGCGGGTCCTCATGGCGCACGGCGGGGAGGCGCGGCAGCTGGAGCTCGACGCCGACGGCGAGGGGCGCTGGCGGGCGGGCGCCGAGGAGCTGCCGGCGGTCGCCGGCTGCCTCGACGTGGACCTCAGCCTCACCCCGGCCACCAACACCCTGCCGCTCCGCCGCCTCCCGCTCGCCCCCGGCGAAAGCCGCGACGTCAACGCCGCCTGGGTCCTCTTTCCGAGCCTCGAGTTCAAGCTCCTCGCGCAGACCTACACCCGGCTCGACGCCCGCCGCCTCCGCTACGAGAGCGACACCGGCTTCGCGACCGAGATCGAGGTCGACGACGCGGACCTCGTCGTGCGCTACCCGCCCTTCTCGGAGCGGGTGGGCTGACGGAGCGGCCGTGACGGTCGCCGCGCTTCCGGGAGGATCCCGGGGCGCCCGCGACCGTCGCGGCGCGCCGGCGACGGCGACGGAGCGCCCGGCACGCTCACGGAGCGCCCGCGACGAAGATCGGCGGGCGACCACGGAGATCGGGCGTCCGGGAGGAGAATTGACCGCCCGTGATGAAAACGGGGCGCCCGGGACGGAAATCCGGCGCCCGCGACGAAGATGGGGCGCCCGGAAGGGAAATGGGGCGCCCGCGACGGAAATCGGCCGCCCGCGATGGATCTTGGGCGCCCACGAAGGAAACGGGACGCCCGCGAGGGAAATCGGGCGCCCACAACGGAAACGGGGCGCCCGGGACGGTCCCGGCGCGTCCGGGAGCTAAACGGAGCGGCGCGCGAGCTCGCGGAGGACCCGGCCGAGGTCGGAGACGACGCCGTCGATCTCCGCTTCGAGCCGTTCCGCCTCGTCTGGCCGCGCCGCAGGCGCTTCGGGCACAGGCACTCCGCCTTCTGGCGCCGCCTCTTTCTCCCCGCGCAATCCGGCCAGGAACCGCCGCGTCCGCTCCACGGCGTCGGGCGCGAAGCCCATCGCGGCGACGAGCCGCCGCACGGCGCCGGCGTCCGGCAGCTCCTTGCCGCTCTCGTACCTTGAGATCGAGCTGCCGCGCATCTCCGCCGCGCGGCTCAGCTCGTCCTGCGTCCAGCCGCGGGCGATCCGCAGCACCTCCAGCGCCCTTCCCAGGTCCTTGTCCTCCACGGCCGAAGCCTACCGCGCGCGACCCCTCGAGGCTGCTCCCTCGTCCACGGCCGTGGACGCGCACCGGCCTCGCCGCGCCGCCTGCCCCTCGGCGGCCGCCCTCCCGTCCCGCTGGCACATTTCGTGATCCTTGCCGGCCGACAAAGGAGGTTTCACAGCGATGCGCAAGTTGCTAGTGGCCGGAGTCCTGGTCGGGGCGACGCTGTTCGCTCCAGGTCTCGTCCCCGAGGCGCGGGCCTACCACGATTGGCTCGCGGTCGGCGCCGCCTTCCGGGTCGGCGCCGCGCACATCTCGTTCGTCTTCGGCAGACCGAGCTTCGCCTACCAACCCGCCTACTACTACCGCTACGACCGGCCGATCCGCTACCGCGGCCACCAGTGTAGCCGCTCCTGCTTCCACGACGGCGGGCGCTACTACCACCACGAGTCCTGCCCGCTCGTCGGCGCCCACTTCCGCAACTACGACGTGGACCCCTACTGGGCGTTCGACCGCTACGCGCCCCGCTTCGCCGGCTACGACGGCTACGGCCGGGACGGCCGCCACGACGATCGGTACGGTCGCTACGACGACCGGTACGACCGTCGCGGCCGCGACGACCGCTACGGCCGCGACCGCTATGACGACCGCTACGACCGCCGCGACCGCCGCGGCCGCTACGACCGCGACGACGACCGTCACGGCGGCAAGCACCGCGGCAAGCGCGGCCGCGGCCATCGCCACCACCGGGGGTGCAACCACTGATCGCCCCAGGCCGGAGCGGGCTGCCGTCGCCCGCTCCGGCCGCCGCCCGGCCGCCGAGCGGCCGCATCTGGCACGGCTCCTGCTCTATCTACCTCTCCGAGACGCCCGACGGGTCTCCACAACCAGGAGCCAACACCATGAGAACGACCCGAAGCTTCCTCCTTTCAATCGTTTGCCTCTTCCTGGCCGTCGCCGGCTGCGGCTCGACCGACATCGGCGACATCCTGGGCGGCGGCAGCTCGCCCAGCCAGCTCGACGACGTGCGCGGCACCGTGGAGCGCGTCGACACCGGCTCCCGGATCATCTGGCTGGAGGCCGAGGACTACCGCTCCGAGCTGCGCAACGAGGACGACCAGGTGGCGCTCTACTACGACGACCAGACGCGCGTCGAGTTCGAGGGGCGCACTTACGAGCCCGGCGACCTCGAGCGCGGCGACCGCATCGCCGCCGACGTCGAGCGCAGCGGCAGCCGCCTCGTCGCCAACCAGATCGAGGTGCTCTCCGACATCAGCCGCGGCACCGGCACCGGCAGCTCGACCGGCAGCAGCTACGCCGACCTGCGCGGGCTCGTCCGCTACGTCGACACCGGCGACCGCACGATCGAGCTCGAGAACGTCGACGCCGAGCGCAGCTTCGAGTCCGACGTGCGCAGCGGCCGCCTCGTCGTCCACTACGACGCCGACACCGTGGTGCGCTTCGAGGGCCGCAACTACGAGCCCGAGAACCTCGAGCGCGGCGACGAGGTGGAGGTCGAGGTGCGCGACCTCGGCAGCCGCCTGCTGGCCGAGCAGATCGAGGTCGTGCGCGACGCTCGCGGCGCCAGCTCGCGCTTCTAGCCCGCACCCTCCCGGCGGCACTGCGCGGGGCGGGAACGGCTGTATGATGGCGTGCTTCGCCCCGCCGCCGCCGGCCGCAGGTTGAACCCTTGGCTGGCGCGTCCGGGGCGGGGCCGCCGAAGATGCCGCAGAGCCCCGCCATCCTGGTCCGCCGCGCCCGCACGCACAACCTCAAAGGGATCGACTGCCGCATCCCGCACCGCGCGGTGACCGTCGTCACCGGACCCTCCGGCGCCGGCAAGTCCTCGCTCGCCTTCGACACCGTCTTCGCCGAGGGGCAGCGGCGGTTCGTCGAGTCGATGTCCACCTACGCGCGGCAGTTCCTCGACCAGATGGAGCGGCCGCCGGTCGATGCCATCGACAACGTGCTGCCGGCGGTGGCGCTGGAGGCGCGCAACGCGGTGCGCAACGCCCGCTCGACGGTGGGCACGATCACCGAGACGCAGGACGTCCTCCGCCTCCTCTTCACCCACCTGGGGGAGGTCGTCTGCCCGCACGGGCACGGCCCGGCGCGCGCCGTCACCGTCGAGGAAGCCGCGGCCGAGCTCGCCGCCGGCGCCGTCGGCGACCCCTTCCTCGTCGTGGTGCGCCTGCCGCGCCCGCGCCGGCAGGCCGACGCCGCGCTCGCCGAGCTGATCCGGCAGGGGTTCGCGCGGCGCCTCGACGGCGACGAGGCGCAGCGTATGGAGCCGGGGGAGCCCTGGCCCGCCAAGCTCGATCCGCTGCCGCTGGTCCTCGGCCGCTTCCGCGCCGGAATGATCGGATCGGGCCCGCAGGGCGGGCCCTCAGGTGGCGAGGACGCCTCGGCCCGCCTGGCGGCGACGCTGGAGGAGGCCTACCGCATGGCCGGCGGACGGGCGGAGGCGCGTGGGCCCCTGGGCGTCCGGCTCTACGCCCGCGAGCTCGCCTGCGGCGTCTGCGGCGAGCCGCTCCGCCGCCCCACCCCCGCGCTCTTCTCCTTCAACTCGCCGCTCGGCGCCTGCACGGTCTGCCAGGGGTTCGGGCGGGTCATCGGCATCGACCGCGAGCGCGTCGTCCCCGATCCGCGCCGCACGCTGCGCGAGCGCCCGATCGCCCCCTGGAACACGCCGGCTTACGAGGAGCTGTACGACGAGCTCTACGCCGCCTGCCGGCGCAAGCGGGTGCCGCTCGACGTCCCCTGGGCCGACCTGCCGGCCGCGACGCGGGAGTGGGTGTGGAGCGGCGCCGGCAAGTTCGTCAACCTGACCGGCTTCTTCCAGTGGTTGGAGAACCGCACTTACAAGGTCCACGTGCGCGTGCTGCTGGCGCGCTACCGCTCCTACACCCAGTGCCCGGGGTGCGGCGGCACGCGCTTGAAGGCCGAGGCGACGGCGGTGCGCCTCAAGGGCCGGACGCTGCCCGAGCTCGCCGCCCTTTCGGTCGAGGACCTGCGCGTCTGGCTGCGCACGGTGCGCTGGACGCCGCGCGAGCGCGAGGTCGCCGGCCACCTCCTCGACGAGCTTTCGGAGCGCGTCGAGGTGCTGCACCGCGTCGGCCTCGACTACCTCACCCTCGACCGCCAGGCGCGGACGCTCTCGGGCGGCGAGACCCAGCGCATCCACCTCGCCGCGGCGCTCGGCGGCGGCCTCACCAGCACCCTCTACGTCCTCGACGAGCCGACGATCGGCCTTCACGCCCAGGACAGCGAGCGGCTCCTGCATCTCCTGCGCGACCTCGCGGCGCGCGGCAACACGGTGCTGGTCGTCGAGCACGACCGCACGCTCATCCGCGGCGCCGACCACGTCATCGACCTCGGGCCGCTGGCCGGGGAGCGCGGCGGCGAGGTAGTGGCCGAGGGGCCGCTGGCGACGATCCTCGCCTGCGAGCGCTCGCTCACCGGACGGTATCTCAAGGAGCGCCCGCCGACGCCGGCGCGCCGGCACATGGCCCGCTTCCGGCGCGAGAACGGCTGGGAGTCGCTGGTCGAGGAGCTCTCCGGCCTGCCGCGGGTGGCGGTGCGCGGCGCCCGCGCCCACAACCTGCGCGGCATCGACGTCGAGTTCCCGCTCGGCGCGCTGGTGGCGGTGACCGGCGTCTCCGGCTCGGGCAAGTCGACGCTGGTCGAGAACGTCCTCTACGGCACCTACCACCGGGCGCGCGGCGTCGTGGACGTGGACCCCGGCGACTGCGACGCCCTCCTCGGCCTCGACGAGCTGGCCGACGTGACGCTCGTCGACCAGCGGCCGCTCGGCCGCTCCAGCCGCTCCAACCCGATCACCTACATCAAAGCCTACGACGAGCTGCGCAAGCTCTACGCCGGCCTGCCCGACGCCCGCGCCCGCGGCATCACCGCCGCGCACTTCTCCTTCAACCTCGACCGCGGCCGCTGCCCGGGGTGCCAGGGCACCGGCGTCACCGAGGTGGACATGCAGTTCATGGCGCCGGTGACGGTGCCCTGCGACCAGTGCCAGGGGCGCCGCTTCCGCCCCGAGGTCCTGGCGGTGCGCTTCCGCGGCCGCACCATCGCCGAGACCCTCGACCTGACCGTCGAGACGGCCATCGTCGCCTTCGCCGACCAGCGCCGCCTGCGCCGCCGGCTGAGCCTCCTCGCCGACGTCGGGCTCGGCTACCTGCGGCTGGGGCAGCCCACCTCGACCCTCTCCGGCGGCGAAGCGCAGCGACTCAAGCTGGCGAGCTTCCTCGACCGGCCGAAGGGGGAAGGGCGGCGGCTCTTCCTCTTCGACGAGCCGACGACCGGCCTGCACCTCGCCGACATCGACCTGCTCTACCAGACGCTGCGCCGCCTGGTGCAGCGCGGCGACGGGGTCGTCGTCGTCGAGCACAGCCCGGACCTGATCGCCCGCGCCGACTGGATCGTCGATCTCGGGCCGGGGGGCGGCGCCCACGGCGGCAAGCTCCTCTACTCCGGCCCGCTCGAGCCCTTCCTGGAGCAGGCGGACAGCCCCACCGCCCGCGAGCTCCGCCGCCACCTCCGCTGGCCGGCGGCGGAGGAGCTGGAGATGGAGGAGCTGGCCGCCGGCGCCGCCTCGTGACCGGCGGCAGCCGCGCCGGCCGCGGCGCCTGGGTGCTGGAGATCCAGGGTCGGCGGGTGGAGCTGCGCGAGGGGGAGACGACCCTCGGCCGCAGCCGCGGCTGCGGCGTCGTGGTCAAGGACCCGGCGGTGTCGCGCGGCCACGCGCTGGTCTGGGTGCGCGGCGACCGGGTGACCGTCCAGGACCTGCGCTCGAGCAACGGCACCTATCTCAACGGCGAGCGCGTCGAGGCCGAGACGCCGATGGCCGAGGGCGACCGGCTGACGGTAGGGGAGACGCAGGCCTTCCTCCGCTTCGCCCGCGACGACGGCCGCCGGCCGTCGCGGATCGTGCCCGCCCCTGCGCCCGAAGAGCTGGCCGCCTCCTCCTCGACCTCCGGCGACCTGACCTCGCCGCCGGGGATCGCTTCGCCGGCGCCCTGGCGCGTACCGGCTCTCGACAGGACGCCGGCGGCCGCCGCGCCGGTGCCCACGCCGGCAGCCGCACCGCCGACCCCGGCGCCCGCCGTGCCAGTGGAGCTGGTGCCCGCCGAGTTCTGGGCGCGAGCGGGTGCCTTCGTGCTCGACGCCGTGGCGGTGGCCCTCGGGGCGGCGGTCCTCGCCCTGCCGCTGGGCGGCCCGTTCACGCCGCGCGGCCGGCTGCTGACCTGGGTCTTGGGCGGCCTCCTCGCCCTCTTCGTGCCGCTCGCCGGCTGGTGCCTCTGGGGGACGACGCCGGGCAAGCGCCTCCTCGGCCTGACCGTGCACGGCCCGGACGGCCGCGCCGGCCTCTCGGTCGGCCGCGCCCTCCTCCGCCTCGCCGGCTACGCGCTCTCGGCGCTGCCGCTCGGCGCCGGCTTCTGGATGGCGCTCGGCCCCGGGCGGCGGGCGCTCCACGACCGGCTGGCGGGGACGACGGTGCTGCAGGCGCGGCCGGCGGGCGGTCCGGGTAGGATCGGCGTTCGATGAACGGCTCCTCCATGACCGCGGCCGCACCGCCCAGCCTGGCGGCGACGCGCGCGCCCGGCCGGGCGCGCTGGATCGGCACCGCGGCGGGCGTCGTCCTCGGCGCCGTGCTCCTCTTCGCCGCCTGGGCCAAGGCGCTCGACCCGGCCGCCTTCGCCGAGCAGATCCGCCTCGAAGGGCTGGATCGCTTCGTTGCGGCGGGGCCGCTCGCCCTGGCCGCCATCGCGCTCGAGGTGGGGCTCGGTCTGGCACTCCTCCTCGGCGTCCGCCGCCTCTGGGTGCTGGTGCCGGCGGCAATTCTGGTCGCCTTCTTCCTGTTCCTCACCGGCAGGGCGTACTGGATGGACGTGCGCGGCATCGCGCCGCCGGAGGCCGCCGCCTGCGGCTGCTTCGGCAACCTGGTGCAGCGCACGCCGGCCGAGGCGTTCTGGCAGGACCTCTTGCTCCTGGTGCCGGCGCTGGCCCTGGCCTTCGTCGGGCGGCCGCGCGGCGGGCGGACGTTTCCGCCGGTCCGCGGCACGGCGGCCCTGCTCGCCGCGGTGGGCGCGGCGCTCTTCGCCTGGCGGTCGCCGGCGCTGCCGCTCGACGACCTGGCGACGCGGCTGAAGCCCGGGGTGGAGGTCGCCGATCTCTGCGCCGGCGCCGAGGGCGAGCGGGTCTGCCTCGACACGGTGGCGCCGGAGCTCGCCCAGGGCGAGCACCTGGTGGTGCTGGCGGACCTCGAGGACCCGGCGTTCGGCGAGGCGGTCGAGAGGCTGAACGCCTACGCCGGCGAGGCCGGGCGGCCGGGGCTGGTGGTCGTCTCCGCCGCCCCGCCCGAGAAGCACACGGCCTTCTACTGGCGCTGGGGGCCGGCCTTCCAGATCCGCGACGCGCCGCCCGCGGTGGTGCGCCCGCTCTACCGCAGCCTGCCGCGCGCCTTCCGCGTGCGGCAGGGCAAGGTGATCGAGACCTACGCGGGGCTCGGCCCCGCCCTGACGAGAGGCGACGAACGATGACCCACCGGACCCCGACGACTCCCCGCCGCCCCGCGGCGCTCCTCCTCGCCTTCCTCGCGTCGCTCTGCGTGGCCGGCGCGGCCGCCGCGCAGGTCCCGTCCGACGCGGTGCTGCGCGGCTTCGAGCCGACGGGCGACTACGTCCTTTGGGTGGGCGGCAAGCCGGTCAACGCCGAGATCTACCAGGCCGAGGCCGTGCCGGCCATCCTGGTGCTCTCCTCGTCGTTGCCGTCGCCGGTCATGCTGATGCCGCGGCAGCAGTCGGTCGAGACCGTTCACATCATGAAGGTGGCCAAACAGAAGAACGGCACGATCGATCTCCTCGCCGACGCGGTGCTCGAGCCGCAGGGACAGTTCAAGGTGGTGGGCGAGGACGTGGCCTTCACCGTCGACGGCCGCCAGGCGCAGCTCAAGACCAAGCCGCCGCTGCTCGGCGCCAAGAACGCCGCGGCGTTGCGCGCCTACTCGCCGAGCTACGGCCGCGGCGCCCAGGCCTACCGGCCGAACGGGCAGCAGATCGCGGCACTCAAGAAGGCGGCGAAGCCGGTCAAGGTGCGCGTCTTCTTCGGCTCCTGGTGCCCGTTCTGCAAGGAGTACCTGCCCCACCTGCTCAAGGTGGAGGAGCAGCTCAAGGGGTCGAAGGTGCAGATCGAGTACTTCGGCCTGCCGCGCGACCTCAAGCACCCGGAGGCGCAGCGCCTGAACGTGCATGGCGTGCCGGTCGGGATCGTCTACATCGGCGGGCGCGAGGTCGGGCGGATCAGCGGCGAAGGGTGGAAGACGCCCGAGGCGGCGCTGGCGAAGATCGTCGCGCGGGGTTAGATCAAGTCCAAGGGGTGCACGCCGCCGTTGTGCCAGAGGGCGTCGGGGGACTGCAGCTCGCCCGGCGCCGCGCAGCGCGAGATCCCGAGCTCTGCGAGAGGGGCGGCGAGCGCCCGGGCGGCGTCGCCGGCGAGCGCGACGCCTTGGAGGAGGCCGCGCCAGGGCGCGAGGAGTGGCGGCAGCACGGCGAGATCGGTGAGAGAGTGCACCCGCACCGTCCGCAATCCAGGTGAAGGACGAAAGGCGGGGTCGTCTTCGACGATCACGGTGCCGGCGGCGAGCGCCGCTCCCACCCGAACGACATCCAATCCCCTGAGCTCCGCTTCCAGTCGCGTCTGCTGCACCGCGGCCAGCTCCGCCGCCACGGCCGGCCCCGGCGGCCAGCGCTCGGCCAGCTCCGCCATCGCCGCGGCCAGGTGGCGCGCCAGCGCGGCGGCATTGCCGTCAGTGTAGACCGCGGTCACGGACAGGCAGCCGCGCTGATCGAAGAGGGCGACGTCTTCCGCCAAGCGAGCCGCCGCGTCCGCTCTCACCGCCTCCTTTGAGATCACCGCCAGGCTCGTCTTCGGCCCGTAACCGACCAGCTTCCCCGGCGCGCGCCGCTCCAGGTCCTCCAAGCTCTCGCGCTCGCCGTAGGCGATCACCCGCTCGACCCCGGCCAGGACCGGCGCCTCCAGCGCCCGGTCGCCGCCCGGCCAGGTCACGGCGGCGAGCGCGCCGGCCAGAGCCGGCTCCCGCGCCGCGAGCGCCGCGACGAAGGCCGGCGCGAAGAGCGGCTCGGCCGAGGGGGACTTCAAGAGGACTGGGCGGCGGAGCGCCAGAAGCGCGAGAAGCGGCTGCACCGCAAGCCCAGGCAGGTTCGAAGCCAAGACCACGAGCACTGGCCCGCCGCCGCGAGTCCCGCCGCCCCGCCGCGCAGCCTCCGCGAAAAGCCGCCGCGCCGGCTCCCCGCTCACCCCACCCAGCACGCGCTCGAGCCCCGCGCGAGTTCCGGCGTGGGAGAGACAGCAGAGAGCCGGGAGAACATCCCCGACAGCGCCCTCGACCTCGCTCACTGCCCCAGACCACGCCGCGAGGATCCTCGCGTCCGAGAGCCCCGCGAGCGCCGGCCCCCTCGCCGCCAACCCCGCCACGAGGTCCCGCAGCAACTCGGGGTTCCACACCGCCCCCTCGTACTCAACCCCCGCCCGCTCCCGTCCCGCAAACAGCGGTGCCGCCATTCCCGGCGGCAGAGCCGCATCACGCAGCGGCCTCATGGAGACCCGCGCGCAAAGAAAGAGATCCCGTATTCCGTCTTCCCTCCGCAAGGAGGGCTCGGAGCATGGATCGAAGGCGGCTTCTGGAACGCCTGCGCAAGGGACACGTTCAGAACGTTGATTTTGCCGCCTTCTGCGACCTCTTGGAGGGTCTCGGGTTCCACTGCGTGCGAATCAAAGGGAGTCACCATCACTTCCGCCGGCCGGGCCTGCCCGAGAAGATGACCGTGCAACCGGATCGCGGCAAAGCCAAGCCATATCAGATCCGCCAGCTCCTGGGGCTGATCGAGGACTACAATCTGCGCCTGGAGGGTCGCTCATGACCGACGCGTATCCGATCGTCATCTTCTGGAGCGACGAGGATGCCTGCTGGATCGCCGATGTCCCGGACCTGCGCTACTGCTCCGCCTCCGGCGACACTCCCGAGGAGGCGTTGAGCGAAGTGCTGCGCGCGAAGGAAGGTTGGCTTGAAGTCGCCCACGAGCACGGAGACCCGATTCCCGCGCCCCGCTACAGGCCTCCTGTCCTCCAGCTCACGCGATAGAGACCGCTCCGTCGCATGCCGCTCCAGCGCCTCGCCGGCCTGCTGGTCGCCGGCGCCCTCCTGCTCGCGCCGACGACCGCCGGCGCCGCTCGCTTCCGTCTCTTCCCACCCGACCGCCTCTACCCGCACTACACCGCCGACCCGCGCAGCCCGGAGTTCGGGCTCATGCTCTTGCGCGTTCCCGATCCCGACGTCCCCGACTCCGGGGCGAGCCGAATTGGCCTCAAGCTCGGCGGCCGCTTCGGCCTCTTCCGCGTGCACCCCGAGGGCGCGCCCGACGGCGGCTGGCAGCTCGACATCCACGCCGGCTTCATCGGCCAGTTCGACCTCGCACACTCGCTCGACAACATCGGCTGGGACGGCACCTACGGCTTCCTCGCCAGCACGCGCCTCGGCCGCGGCGTCAGTGTCCAGCTCGGCACCAAGCACGTCTCCGCCCACGTCGGCGACGAGTACGTCGAGCGCACCGGGCGCCGGCGCCTCGGCTACACCCGCGAGGAGGCCGCGGCCGGCCTGGCGTGGAGCGGCGCCCGCGGCGCGCGGCTCTACGGCGAAGCGGGGTGGAGCTACAAGGTCAAGCGGGAGCTCGGCCAGGAGCGCGGGCGCCTGCAGGCCGGCGCCGAGCTGCACCGCCCGTTTCCCTCGCGCGAGCGGCTCGGCTGGTACGCGGCCGCCAACCTGGAGGCGATGCAGGAGCAGGACTGGCGCCTCGACTCCAGCCTCCACCTCGGCCTCTCCGTCCCCGCCGGCGACCGCCGCTGGCGCCTCGGCGTCGCCCTCTACGACGGCCGCATGCCGCTCGGCGAGCTCTTCCGCTTCGACGAGAGCAGCGTCGCCGTGGGCCTCTGGCTGGAGCCATGAGGTAAGATCCACGCTCCCATGAACGTCGCCTTCCTCAAGCCGCCGATCGGCGGCATCCTCGGGCTCGAGATGCTCACCTTCGTCGAGCCGCTGGGGATGATCTGCGTCGCCGCCCAGCTGGAGGAGGCGGGGCACCGCTGCGCGGTCTTCGACCTGCGCATCGACGGCGAGGAGAAGGGGCTCGCCCGCTGCCTCGACTTCGCGCCGCAGGTCGTGGGCCTGCAGTGCAACTTCACCACCGAACGGCGGCGGACGCTCCGGCTCGTCCGCCAGGTCAAGCGCATGTTGCCCGAGGCCTTCGTCGTCATCGGCGGCCACGACGCCTCGCGCGAGCCGGAGTGGTTCATCGGCGAGGGCGTGGACGCGGTGGCGATCGGCGACGGCGAGGAGGTCATGCCGCCGCTGGTCGAGGCGCTGGAGCGCGGCGGCGACCTGCGCCAGGCGCCCGGTCTGCTGCTCAACGTCGACGGCCGACCCGTCGCCACCGGCTGCGCCCCGATGCGCGCCGACCTCGACTCCTACGCCCTGCCGGCGCGGCACCTGATCGCCGAGTACGCGCCGCACTACTACATCAACTTCCGCAAGCCCTTGGCGCTGATCGAGATGGCGCGCGGCTGCCCCTTCAAGTGCAACTTCTGCTCGGTCTGGAAGTTCCACGAGAGCACCTTCCGCGAGAAGTCGGCCGAGCGCGTCGTCGCCGAGCTGCAGGCCATCGAGGCCGAGAACATCTTCGTCATCGACGACATCTTCTGGATGGACGTACGGCGCAGCGAGCAGATCGCGCGCGCCATCCAGGCGGCGGGGATCAAGAAGTACTTCACCGTCCAGACCCGCACCGACATCATCTGTAAGTTCCCGCACCTGATCGAGCTGTGGAAGGGATGCGGCAACCTGGCGATCTTCCTCGGCCTCGAATCGATCACCGACGCGGGGCTCGAGCTGGTCAACAAGCACAACACGGCGGCCAACAACCGCCGGGCGATCGAGATCCTCAAGGAGATGGGCGTCGGCTTCACCCCCAACTTCATCGTCGACCCGGCGTGGGACCACGAGGACTTCGCCCGCCTGCGCGAGTGGATCGCCACGACCGGCGCCTACAACAGCGGCTTCTCGATCCTGACGCCCCTGCCCGGCACCGACCTCTGGGAGACCGCGAAGCAGAACGTCACGACGCACGACTGGGAGATGTACGACATCGTCCACACCGTGCTGCCGACGAAGCTGCCGCTCGAGGAGTTCTACGCCGAGTACTCGCGCCTCTGGCGGCATGCCCTCGAGGTGCGCTACCGCCACCGCGGCAAGGCGCGCACCTACTTCCAGCTCGGCGCCGCGCTGGCCACCGGCAAGGTCTCGCTCGGCGCGGTGCGCAAGGGGATGAACCTGGCCAAGGTCTTCAGCAAGCCGGAGACCTTCCTCCGCGCCCACCGCACCTCGGGCGAGGCGGCCGCCTAGCTCCCCGCGCGCGCCCGCGGCTCGGCCCGGCGCCGCGCTTCCGCCAATGTCCGGCGGCCTCCTCACCCTCCTCGTCCTCGCCGCCCTCGCCGCGGCCTACTCGGCGTACCTCGGCTGGCTGGCGGCGCAGTCGCGGCGGCCGCGTACGCGCGGCCTGAAGGACGGCCGCCTTCGCCCCTGCCGCTTCGCCACCAACTGCGTCTGCTCGCAGCCGGGCTGCGGCGGGCGGGCGGTCGAGCCGCTGCCGTTCTCGGGGGCGCCGGAGGAGGCGCTCGAGCACTTGGCCGCGGTCGTCGCCGGCCTGCCGCGCAGCCGCGTCGTTCAGCAGGGCGGCGGCTACCTCCATGCCGAGGTCCGCTCGCGCTTCTTCGGCTTCGTCGACGACCTCGAGGCCCAGGTCGATCCGGAAGCGCAGGTCGTCCACCTGCGCTCCGGCTCCCGCATCGGCATCTCCGATCGCGGCGTCAACCGCCGGCGGGTGGCGGCGCTGCGCGCCCGCTGGGAAGCCGCGGCCGGCGCGGGCTCAGCCGTCCCGCAGCCGCCGCACTAACCCGACGACCGCCTCGCCTTCGATCACCGCCTCGCCGCGCTGGTTGGCGACCTGCGTGGCGAGGTGGAGGTCACCCTGCGCGCGGTCGAGGTCGCGCACCTCGACGGTCGCGGTCAGCGTGTCGCCGGGGTGGACGGGGAGGAGGAAGCGCAGGCTCTGGCTCTTGTAGATCGCGCCGGTGCCGGGGAGGAGCGTGCCGATCACCGTCGAGATGAGCGACGCCGACAGCAACCCGTGGGCGATGCGGCCGCCGAAGAACGTCCGGCGCGCGAACTCCTCGTCGACGTGCAACGGGTTCACGTCGCCGCTCAACGCCACGAAGAGCGCCAGCTCCACCTCGCCGATCGTCTTCGAGAACGAGGCGATTTGCCCGGGCGTGAAGTCGTCGAGCTTGGCGAGGTCACGGGAGGCGGCGGACGGTCGGTTCATGGGGTGATGCTACCTCCGCGCGGCCGGACTGTTTTATGCGCGCCCGTCGATGGCATTCGAGTTGCTATTGCCGCGCAGTTGGGCGGGTGGGGGAATCGGGTCATTCACCACGAATGCAGCACATCAGCGGAGGTTCCCAGTCATGGTTCCTGTCGGTCGTCGTGTACTCCCTTCACTCGCAGTCCTCGCCTTCGCAGCGCTGATCGTCCCGGCCGCCGCGCGCGGCGCGGGGCTCAGCTACGCCGGCCCCGTGCAGCACCAGGGCAGCGGCCTCGGCCACGTGAAGACGCTGCTCACTATCCAGGAGCAGGACCTGGAGTCGGGCTGCGTCTCCTGGAATGGCAGCGCCGACGTCTTCGGTCCCGGCGCGCCCGGCTGCCCGGCGGGGATCGCCGGCGGCGACGAGAAGAAGGGGGCCTCGCAGACCCTCACCCGCCGCCTCGCCGAGGTCGGCGACCCCACGCCCGAGCAGTTCCTGCTCGTCTTTAACGCCAACGAGCCCAAGGGCGGGACGAAGAACCGCCTGCGGATCGAGGCGCTGGCGATGCGCATCCTGGCTCCGGACGGAGCGGTGCTCTTCCAGGCGTCGCTCGGCGTCGTGCCCCTGGTGATCGACGCGACCGACTCCGGCGTCGGCAAAGCCGGCTGGGCCTTCGCCCTCGACGATCCGTCCTCGGCGGCCGCCGCCTTCGCCGACGGCGAGAACCGCGTCGGCCTCGCCGCCACGATCAGCGACACCGACGGCGGCTTCGAGACCTTCTACCTGGCGACCCTGGGAACGCCGCCCCCTCCGCCTCCCCCGGCCGGCGGCGGCGAGCCGCCCCCTCCGGGCGGCGGAACCCCGCCTCCCGGTGGCGGAACCCCGCCCCCCGGCGGCGGTAACCAACCCCCTGGCGGCGGCCTCCCGCCGGTGGATCCGATCCCACCCGGCGGGGACGACGTCGGCGAAGGCACCGACCTCGGCGACAACTGCCCGGAGACGGTCAACGCCGACCAGGCCGACAGCGACCTCGACGGCCTCGGCGACGCCTGCGACAACTGCCCGTCCTCCGCCAACCCCGCCCAGCTCGACGACGACGGCGACGGCCTCGGCGACGCCTGCGAAGACGTGGCGGAAGGCCCGGCCTGTCCGGACGGCGGCGACTGCCGCGTCTCGGTGCGGCCGGCTGCGACGCTGCTGATTCCCTGGTTCGGCGTCGATCTCGGCACCCCGAACGGCCTCACCACGATGGTCTCGATCACCAACGCCGACTCGCGCGCCCACCTGGTGAGCGTCACCCTGTGGAGCGACTGGGCGGTCCCGAGCCTGACCTTCAACCTCTATCTCTCCGGCTTCGACGTGCAGACGCTCAACCTGCGCGACATTCTGGAGAACGGCGTGCTGCCGGAGACCGGGGCGGCGACGAGCCCGGTCGGCGCACTTTCCGACGGCGCCACTCAGTTCTCGGGCTGCGGCGCCACCCTGGCGCCGGCGCTGGTGGCGGCCGAGCCGCTGCAGCGGGCCCTGACCGGCCGCAAGCTCCGCGGCCTCTGCCACGCCAGCCCGCGCCAGGGCCTCCTGGCCACCGGCTACGTGACGGTGGACGTCGTCAACTCCTGCTCGCCGCTCAACCCCTCGTCCGCGGGCTACTTCGTCGACGGCGGCCACGGCGTGGCGGCCAACGACAACGTGCTTCTCGGCGAGTACGCCTACGTCGACTCGCGCAAGCGGATCGCCCAGGGCGAGCAGGCGGTGCACATCGCGGCCGACGAGACGGCGTACGGCTCCGGCTATACCTTCTACGGCCGCTACGTCGGCGGCCAGGCGAGCGACAACCGCCAGCCGCTCGGCGCCCGCTTCGCGGCGAGCTACGCACAGGGCGGGACGAGCGGGGCCGAGACCGTGCTCACCATCTGGCGCGACACCAAGAGCGCCGCGGCGGCGCCGGTCGACTGCAGCGGCGCGCCGTCGTGGGCGCCGCTCGGGGCCCCCGAGCTGGTGGCCTGGGACGAGGAGGAAGGGGTGACGACGCTTCCGGCCACCCGCCAGCGCTTCCCGCTGGCGACGCAGGCAGTCGTGGTCGGCAGCGCGGCGCTCGACGTGACCGAGCCGTTCGGCTGGACCGAGATCGACCTCGGCCACCGCGACGCCGAGCTCTTCGGGGTCGTCTCGCAGGGCTGGGTGACGGTGCTCAAGACGACGAAGCAGGGCCTCGGGACGGGGCACGACGCGGCGCTCCTCGAGAGCGTCTGCGCGTTCGAGTAGGACGGCTCAGGCTTCCAGCTCCTCGGCCGCCAGCGAGCAGCCGCGCAGGCCGGCGCCCGCTGCGCGGCCGAGGAGCCGGAGTCCCCCCTCTTCCATCGCCCCCAGGTCCTCGGTCAAGAGATGCACGGCCGAGCCGAGATTGGCGAGGTCGAAGACGGCCACCAGCCCGGGGCGCCCCGGCGGCGCCTCCTCCAGCGTCTCCGGATCGAGCACCCGCACCCGCACCCAGTGCGGCGCGACGAACAGCTCCGGGTCGCCGCCGGCGAGTGCCCGCGTGTAAAGCTGGCTCGTCAGCTCGGTCATGCCGTACTCGCGCACCACGCGGTCGGGCGGCACGGCGAGGCGGTCGGCGAGTCGCGCATGCAGCTCGCCGGGCGCCGTTTCCCGGCCCCGCCCCTTGAAGCCGCCGGTGTCGAAGGCCGCGCTCCCGGGCGGCAGGCGGAAGCGCAGGTCCTGCCGCTCCAGCGTCTCCAGCCACTGCAGGTGGGCCAGCGAGGTGCCGAGCACCAGCACCGGCCGCCCCTCGCGCTGGCGCGCCCCGGCCCAGGAGCGGGCGCGTGCCGCCTCGACGCCGCGCGGGCCGACGGCGACGACGCTCTCCGGTGAGCCCCAGCGGGCGAGGACGTGGTCGATCATGAAGGCGAGGCTGGAGTCCGGCGCCTGCGCCCGCGGCGGGATCAGCGAGAGCATCGGGACGTGTGCCGCCGCGGGCAGGCAGTAGCCCGGGAAAGCGGCGTCGATCGTCTGGCGATAGAGCTCCGGGAAGGGGTGCCGGTGGACGCTCCGCTCCTCCGGCCCCGCCGTCGTGCCGCTGCTCCTGAAGACCTCGACCGCCGGCGCCGCGGCCAGCTCCATCGTCTTGAAGGCAGAGGCGGGGACCGGCGGCACCTGCCGCCAGTCGGCGACCGTCGCGGGTGTGGCGCCGCGCGCCGCGCAGAGGCGGCGGTAGGGCTCGATCCGCTCGTGCTGCCAGGCGAAGGCGGCGAGAGCCAGCTCGTCGAATGATCCCGCCTGCGGGTCCCGGACGAAGCACGCCACCCGCTCGACGATCATGGCGGGGATTCTGCCACGCGCTTTTGATACCATCCGCGCGCCGTCCGCGGCCGGAGACCCGATGCCCGAAAGCTTTCCCTACGCCAAGAAGATCGAGATCGACAAGCCGCCGCGCGCCAAGGCGCCGAAGCAGCTCGCGGTCATCGACCAGACCGGCTGCACCGGCTGCGAGGCCTGCATCGCCTTCTGCCCGGTGGACTGCATCGAGATCGTCCCCGGCCCCGAGCACCGCGACTTCATGAAGCTCGTCGAAGTGGACCTCGAGCGCTGCATCGGCTGCCAGCTCTGCGCCCGCTACTGCCCGTGGGAGACGATCCCGATGTGGAGCTACGAGGAGGGGATGGCGGTGGCGCCGAGCCTGACGGTCCGCTCGCTGCTCTACGAGTACGACCCCGACGAGATGCACGAAGCGGCCGAGAGCCGCGTCGCATGACGTTGCGCCCCTAAGCTCGTTCCCCCGCGCGCCCCGACGCGCGCTCTTCTTATGGTCCCGTCCAAGGGCCCCTCGGGCAGCGAGGGGCTGGCCGAGCTGCTGCGCCGGCTGCAGCCCGATGCCGAGCGCCTCTTCGCGCGCTTCCGGCTCCCCGCCGCCGACGCCGAGCGCATCCTCCACGAGGTGGCGCTCGTCTTGACCTACCGCTGGGACCGCATCGCCGACAAGGACGCCTGGCTCCTCGCCACCCTCCACCGCCGCTGCCAGCGCTGGGCGGAGGGGCGGGACAAGGCGCAGGAGCCGCCCGGCTGAGGGGTTCCACCCGGCGCGTGGCTGCGGGGCTCAACGACGCGGACGCCGCCGACCCGGGCTGGGAGCTGCTGCGGCGGGTGGCCGCCGGCGAGGTGGAGGCCTTCGCGCCGCTGGTGGCGCGGCACGAGCAGCGCCTCCTGCGGCTCTGCGAGCGCCTGCTCGGCGACGTCGAGGAGGCGCGCGACGCGGCGCAGGAGGTCTTCCTCAAAGCCTTCCGCAAGGCGGGGAGCTACCGCCCGCGCGGCCAAGTCTACACCTGGCTCTACCGCATCGCCGTCAACCACTGCCTGAACCTGCTGCGCCGGCGGCGGGTCGTGCGCTTCATCCGACTGGGGGAGGGAGTGGAGGAGGACTCGGCGCCGCCCCTCGAGCCGGCCGACGGCCGCGCCGGCCCCGAGGCCGAGCTGGCGGCCCGCCGGCGCTGGCACGCGACGCGCCGGGCGATCGAGCGGCTGCCCCCGGGGCAGCGAGCGGTGCTCGTCCTGGTGCGCTTCGAGGAGCTCTCCTACCGCGAGGCGGCAATGGTGCTGGGGATCACGGAAGGGGCGGTCGAGAGCCGCCTGGTGCGGGCGATGCGCCGGCTCGCGGCGGCGCAGGATCGGGAGGGGTAGCTGGTTCCAATGGAGGTGCGAGCGATGAGCGGGCACGACACGGAAGACTTGGTGCGCCTGCTGGCCGGCGAGCTGCCGCCGGAGCGGGCGGCGTCGCTGAGCGCGCGGCTGGCGCGCGAGCCGGAGCTGGACGCGGCCTGGCGGCGGCTGGAGACAGCTTGGCGGGCGGCCGAGCCGGCGCCCGGTGCGCCGGTGCCGGCCGGCTTCGTGCGGGAGGTGATGGCGAGGGCGCGGCGCGAGGCCGAGGGGGCGCCCGTCCTCTCCTGGGCGCTCGCGCCCCTCTGGGTGCGGGCGGCGGGGGCGGCGGCGCTCGCCGCCGGGATCGTCGCCGGCGCCGGCCTCGGCACCCTGCGGCGGCCGGCGGAGCGTCCGCCGACGCCTACCGCGACCGCGGCCGCCGTCGAGGCGGCGCTGGCCGGCGAGGAGGAAGACGGCTTCCTCGCCCCCAGCCTGGCCGAGGAGTACCTGGCGGCGCTGGCCGGTGAGGACGGGGAGGGCTCGTGAGGCGCTGGGGGCTGGTCCTCGCCCTCCTGCTGTCGCTGGGGGTGAACGTCGGCATCCTCGCCACGCTGGCCACCCAGCGGGCGCGGGAGGAGACGGCGGCACCCCTCCCGGCACCGCCGCCGCCGGCGTTCGACCGGCGGCCCGACGACGGCCCGGCGGCGCGCCCGGGACCCGGCGGGCCGCAGCGGCGCCTCCAGCGGCTGGTCGAGGAGATGCGGCTCGAGGGCGAGGAGCGGCGGCGGTTCCTCGAGATCCAGCGCCGCTTCTTCGAGACCAGCCGCGAGGAGCGCCGCGTCCTCGCCGAGCTCCACCGCGAGCTGCGGCGGGAGCTCCTCGCCCCCGCGCCGCGCCGGGCGCGGATCGACGCCCTGGTCGAGCAGATCGGCCGCAGCTACGCCAAGCTGGAGGGGGCGATGGCCGCCAACGTCGTGGACAGCCGCGCCGTCCTCGACGGCGAGCAGGAGCGGCTGTTCCTGGAGTTCGTGCGCCGGCTGCGGGCTGGCCAGGGGCGGCGGTTCCCGCCTGGGCGCCGCCCGCTCCGCCCATAAAAAAACCCCGCCTCGCGGCGGGGTGGAGGAGGGATCCGGGAGAAGGAGCTGTTCCGTCTCTCGTCCGTTCACCTCTATATACGGTGGGACCGGCCCGAACGTTTGCGGCTGCCAGCATCCCCGCCGGCGCCGGGCGGCCGCGCCTACGGCCCTCGCCGCCAGGCCGAGAGCCAGACGGCCAGCAGGCCGCCGACCGCGACGACAAGGAGCGCCGGGTGCTCGACGAAGAACTCGCTCCAGCCGAGCGCCGCCGGAGTTCCGGGCTCATGCCCCATCCGCAGATGGACGACCGCCGCCGCGAGGCCGAGCGCCAAGCCGCTGAGCGCCGCCTTCCGCACCGCCCCCCGCCAGCGCCACCCCAGCGCCCCGATCCGAAACAGCGCCGCCGCCCCGAGCGCACCCCCCACGAGCGCGATCGCGGCGGCCAGGAAGAGCGAGTAGAAGTCCGGCATGGCGAGGCTAGCCGTGCCCCGTCCGCCGCGCGACGTTCAGGACGTGGTGGAGGTTGTGGTACAGGGTGAAGAAGAGCATCTCGCGGGTCGTGAGCTTGCCGAGCGCGGGGTGCGGCAGCCGGAGCCGGTCCAGCGCACCCTCGCCCCAGCGCGCGAGGGCCGATGCGAGCGCGGAGGCGGTGGCCTCGCGCTGCTCCATGAGCGCCCGGCGCGCCGCCTCGGGATCGGCGGCCGCCGGCTCGGGGCGGGGCGCGAAGCGGCCGGCGGTCACCCCGCCCGCCAGCGCCGTGCGATAGGTCTCCCGTATCTCGGCGTAGCTCCTCGACTTCCGGAAGCCGACCCCGAAGCGGAGCGCCAGCGCCACCCGCGCCGTCCCGAGCGCCCGCGCCACCGGCCGGTTCGACTTGAGGAGGTGCCGCACGTTGTCCGCCGGCGACCAGGCATCCCCGAGCGGTGCGAAGAACTCCGCCGCGCCGAACGACTCCCAGAAGGCGGTGCTCTGCTCGTGCAGCGACCACAACTCGCCGAGGAGCTCCGCCTTGGCGAACGGCTCGCCGACCGCCGGCAACCGCACTCTGCTTTCGGGCTGCATTCCCTAGGCCCGCCGGCGCTCGGCGGTGGCGAGCCCACGGAAGAACTCTTCGGCCACCGCTCCCGGCTCGCCGACCAGGGCGCCGGCGCCTTCGCCGGGGAGCCAGTCGGCGGGGAGGTGGTCGCGGTAGGGGGTGTGGAGGAAGCGGCGGTCGAAAAGGGCGATGACGCCGGTGTCGTGGGCCGAGCGGATGAGCCGCCCGGCGGCCTGGACGACGCGAGTCATCCCCGGCACCACGAAAGCGTACTCGAAGCCCTTCTCGAAGCGCTCCTCGTAGTAGGCCTTGAGGAGCTGCTGCTCGAGCGTCAGCGCCGGCAGGCACGGCCCGACGACCGCCACGCCGCGCAGCATGTCGCCCGGGTAGTCCACGCCTTCCGCGAAGACCCCGCCCGCCACCGCCAGGAGCAGCACGTCGCCGAGCACCGCCAGCCGCAACGCGTCGAGGATCGCCTCGCGCTCGCGGTCGCCGTCCACCTGCCGCTGCACCAGGACGCGCTTGCCGCGCAGCCGCATCCGCCCCGCCACCTCGGCCAGGAAGTTGTAGCTCGGGAAGAGCGCCAGGCAGTTGCCGGGCACCGCCTCGGCGAACTCGGCCAGCCGCTCGGCCAGCCGCTCGTAGTTGGCCTCGCGCTCCTTGTACGCCGTCGCCACGGTCGAGTCGATCACCACCCGCCGGTTCTCGGCCGGGAAGGGATTGGGCAGCTCGACGAACGCCGTCCGCCCGGCCTCGAAGCCGAGGAGGTCGAAGTAGAACTGCGGCGGCGAGAGCGTCGCCGACAGGCCGATCGTCGCGTGCGACCGGCGGACGACCCCGCCCAGGAAGCGGCTCGGGTCCTTGCACAGCACCTTCCAGCGGCTGTCGCCGCCGCGCCGCTCGACGTAGTGGCTGAAAGCCTCGTCGGAGACCACCAGCCCGTTCAGGAACCGCAGCACGTCGAAGTAGATATCGACGAACGGGTCGTCGGCGCGGAAGGTGCGGGTCGTGCGCTGGTGCTCGAGGTAATCGACGAAGGCGGCGTCGAGGTCCGGGCGCAGCATCCAGAGGCGGTCCTCGGGGAGCGGCACCTCGACCGCGCGCTCCCCCGGCGGGCCCTCCTCGAGGGCATCGTCCACCGTGCGCTCGATGAGCGCCGCGAGCGCCATGCACAGGCGCTCGATCTCGAAGTGGATCGGCTCGCCGCCGCGCCCCACCATCTCCCCCGCCCGCCGCGCCTCGCCGGCCGAGAGCTCCGGGCTGTAGTAGCCGCGCCCGCGGTCCACCAAGTTGTGGATCTCGTCGATCACCAGCACCACGTCCGAGAGGTCGCGGTCGGGGCCGAAGTCGGGGAGCGAGACGTAGGGGTCGAAGGCGTAGTTGTAGTCGCAGACCGTGACCTGCGCCCGCCCCAGCAGCTCGAGGCTCACCTCGAAGGGGCAGACCTCCGTCGCCTGCGCGGCGCGGAAGACGTCGTCCGGTTCGAGCGTCGGGTACTCGTCGAGGAGCCGCCGCACCAGGCCGCTCCCCTGGAGCTTCAGCGCGTAGTCCTTGGCGTAGCGGCAGTACTCCTCGTGGCAGATCACCTGCTCGTTGGCGCACATCTTGGCCTTGGCGCGCAGGCGGAGCGAGCGGAAGGCGCCCTCGGTGTTGAGGAGGCGCAGCACCGTCCCGGCCATCTCCTGCTGCAGGGTCTTGGCGGTCAGGACGAAGAGCCGCTTGTCGTGCTCCAGGGCGTAGCGCAGCGCGGGGTAGAGCGCCGCCACCGTCTTGCCGATGCCGGTCGCCGCCTGGAGGAGAACGTGCTCGCCGTTGGCGAGCGCGGTCGAGACCGCGGCGAGGATCTCCTCCTGCCCCGGGCGCAGCTCGCGGTAGGGGAAGGCGAGCCGGCCCGCCGCCGCGCGCCGCGCCGCCGCGGCCTCGGCTTCGGCCTCGTAGGCGGCGATGAGCGCGTTGATGCGGCGGTGGACCGCATGCTCCAGCCCGCGCGGGTCGGCCGCCAGCTCCTCGCGCTCCACCTCGTCGCTGCCGATCGAGATGAGCACCAGCTCGGCGCGCACCGGCGCCTCCTCGCACTGCGCGACGATCCAGGCGTAGAGGAGAGCCTGCCGCTGGTACATCTCGCGCTGCGCCGGCGGCAGCGCGGCGCCGCGGCGCACCGACTTGATCTCCTCGACGACCAGCGTGCCGTCCGGCTCGCGACGCAGGCCGTCGATGCGCCCCGAGACCGTCACCTCCCAGCCGCGGTGCGGGAAGGTGCACGCGACGCACACCTCGCGGCGGTAGCTCGGGTCGCCGGCCAGCGCCTGCTCCTGGTAGCGGCTGTGGATCGCCTGCCCCAGCCAGAGCCGCTCGTAGCCGCCGCGCTGCGAGAAGCCGAGCGTGCGCAGCAGCCCCGCCTCCAGCAGGTCCGCCACCGCCAGCTCGAGCGTCCGCCGCTCCAGGTCGAAACGCGGGGGCATGGGCGTAAGTATGACGGAAAAAGGGCCCGGCGCCTCCTATACAATCGGCCGGATGCGTGAACGCAGTGGGGTGGCGCCGCTGATCTTGCCGCGGCAGGACCACCCGATCTCCCGCAAGAACATCAGCCGCAACGCCCTCAAGGTCATGTACCGGCTGCACTCGGCCGGCTACAAGGCCCACCTGGTGGGGGGGAGCGTGCGCGACCTGATGCTCGGGCGGCGGCCCAAGGACTACGACGTCGGCACCGACGCCCGCCCCAACGAGGTGCGCCGGCTCTTCGGCAACTCGCGGGTCATCGGCCGGCGCTTCCGCCTCGTCCACGTCTACTTCCACGACGGCGAGGTGGTCGAGGTCTCGACCTTCCGCCGCGGCGCCGAGCCGGCGGCGGCGGTGGAGGAAGGGGAGCCGGAGCGCGACGTCCTCATCACCAGCGACAACCTCTGGGGCTCGCCGCGCGAGGACGCCTTCCGCCGCGACTTCACGATCAACGCGCTCTTCTACGACGTCGCCGACTTCAGCGTCGTCGATTACACCGGCGGCATCCCCGACCTGCAGAGCCGGCTGGTGCGGGCGATCGGCGACCCCGACGTCCGTTTCCGCGAGGACCCGGTGCGCATGCTCCGCGCCTGCGAGTTCGCCGGCCGCCTCGGCTTCGGCATCGAGGCCGCCACCCAGGAGGCGATCCACCGCCACCGCCGCGACCTCGAGCGCGCCTCGCCGGCGCGCCTGACCGAGGAGATCGCCCAGCTCCTGCGCTGCGGCCACGCCGGCGCGGCGATGCAGTGGATGCTCGAGCTGGGCTTGATGGAGGTGCTGCTGCCCGAGGCCTACGCGATGGTCTCGGCGGCGGAGCGCGGGCTCGGCGACTTCGGGCAGATCCCGCCCTCGATCGACGCCCTGGTCGGCGAGGAGCGGCAGCTCTCCGACACCGTCCTCGTTGGCGCCCTCCTCTTGCCCCAGGTCCTCCTCCGCCGCTACGACGTCGAGGCCCTCGACCAGCGCCCGCTGACCCGCGCCGCCGTCGAGGCCCTGGTGCGCGAGACCGCCTCCGGCTTCTTCAAGCGCTTCCCGGCCTCGAACGCGAAGGCGCTGCAGGTGGTGCAGGCCCTGACCGGCTTCTGGCGCCTCTGCGAGCCGCGCTGGAAGCTCCCCGACCGCCTGCGCTACACCCGCCGGCCCCACTTCGAGGACAGCCTCCTGCTCCTCGAGCTGCTGGTGCGGGCGACCGGCGAGGGGGAGGAAGCGCTCGAGCAGTGGCGCGCGGCGGCGCTGCGGCGGGCCGCCGCCCCCGGCGGCGAGGCGGAGGAGAGCGAAGAGGTCGAGCGCGCGCGGCGTCGGCGGCGGCGCCGGCGGCGTCGCTGACCGTCCCGCCGCCGTCGCCGGAAGCTCACTCCTGCCGCAGCACCCGGCCGGGATCCGCGCCCGCCGCGCGCCGCGCCGGCAGGTAGGCGCCGGCCGCGGTGACGATGAGCAGGAGCACGCTGAGCCCCACGAAGGCCACCGGGTCCGTCGGCGTCACACCGTAGAGCAGGTGACGCAGGAAGCGCGTCAGGGCCAGGGCGCCGAGCACGCCCAGGGCCACGCCGGGGACGCCGAGGCCGAGACCCTGGCGCACGATCATGCCGACGATGTCGCCCCGCCGGGCGCCGAGCGCCATGCGGATGCCGATCTCGTGTCGGCGCTGGCTCGCCAGGAAGCTGATCAGCCCGTAGATGCCGAGGGTGGCCAGCGCCAGCGCCACCGCCGAGAAGGCCGCCAGCAGCAGCAGGTTGAAGCGCCGGGCCACCAGCGTGTCCGCCAGCAGCCGGTCGACGGTTGCCAGGTGATACACCGACTGGTCCGCATCGACCTGCCAGACCAGCGCCCGCAGCACCGGCAGCATCGCCGCCGCCTCCGTCCGCGTGCGCACGACGAAGGTGACGCCGCCGGTCGCCGACTGCGCGAAGGGGACGTAAAGCTCCGAGCGCGGGTCGCTGTCGAGCGCGGTGGGGCGCACGTTGGCCACCACGCCGACGATCTCGCGGCTCAGCGGGCGCCCCATGACGCCGACGGTCACCCGCTTGCCCACCGGGTCCTCGCCGGGGAAGAACCGCCGCGCCAGGGCCTCGTTGACGATCGCGACCGGCGGCGCGTCGCTCCGATCGCGCTCGCCGAAGGCGCGCCCGGCACGCAGCGGGATCCCCATCAAGCGGAAGTAGCCGGGCGAGGCGACCGTGGTGTAGACCAGGGCGGACTCGCCGGGGCGTGGTCCCGGCCTGTCCTCCCTGATCAGCTCGTCCTGGGGGTCGATCTGGTGCGGGTGCAGCGGCAGCGCGGAGACGACCGCGACCTCCTCGACGTCCGGCGCCGACGCGAAGCGCGCCGCGAGCTCCGCCACCCGCTGCCGGCGCTGCTCGGCGGTGGGGTTGCGGTCCCAGAGGAAGAGCTGGACGGCGGCGCGGCGCTCGGCGCGGAAGCCCAGGTCGTTGTCGAGGAGGCGGACGAAGCTGCGGCCGAGGAGCCCGGCGCCGATCAGGAGCACGAGCGCGAAGGCGACCTCGGTGACCACCAGCGCGTTGCGGAGCCGGGTCGAGGCGGGGCCCGGGCCGGCGCCGCGGCCGCCGCCGCCGAGCGCCGAGAGGAGGTCGGGACGGGAGAGGCGGAGCGCGGGCCCCACGCCGCACAGGACCGCGGTCAGCAGCGTGACCCCCAGCGCGAAGGCGAGGATGCGCGCGTCCACGGCGATGGCGCCGGCGCGCGGCAGGTCAGGCGGCACGATGCGCGCGAGCAGGCGGACCCCGCCGAAGGCGACGAGCAGCCCGGCCGCGCCGCCCAGGCCGGAGAGGAGGACGCTCTCGGTGAGGAGCTGGCGCGCCAGCCGTCCCCGTCCCGCGCCGATCGCCGCGCGCACGCCGAGCTCCCGGCTCCGCTCCGTGCCGCGCGCCAGCAGGAGGCCGGCGACGTTGGCGCAAGCGATGAGGAGCAGCAGGGCCACGGCGCCCAGCAGCACCAGCAGGGCGGGGCGCACACCGCCCAGGACCTGCTCCTGCAGCGGCACCAGGTTGACGCCGGCGCCGGCGTTGGTGCCGGGGTGCTCGACGCCCAGGGCCGCGGCGATGGAGTCGAGCTCCGCCTGCGCGGCCGCCCGCGTCACGCCCGGGCGCAGGCGCCCGACGGCGGGCATGTAGCCGGAGGCACGCTCCTGGAGCTGGAAGGGCGGGAAGACCTTGGGGGCCCAGAGGTCCCTGTCGTCCGGATACTCCAGCCAGGGCGGCAGCACGCCGACGATCGGCACCCCCTGCCCGTCGAGCTGGATCTGGCGGCCGAGGATCGCCGGGTCCGCGCCGTAGCGGCGCTGCCACAGCCCATAGGAGAGGAGCACCGCCCGTGGAGGGGCCTCCGGGTCCGCCTCGGCGGGGTAGTCCTCGGGCGCGAAGCTCCGCCCGAGGACCGGCTCGACGCCGAGCGCCGCGAAGAAGCCGTCCGTCACCAGCCACGCGGTGGCCGGCTGCGGCGGGCCGTCGCCCGTCAGGTCGTAGCCGAACGGCTCGACCAGGCCGAGCGCCGCGAAGCTGGCGCTCCGCTCGCGCCAGGAGACGAAGTTGCCGGCGGCCACCTCCTTCTTCAGCTCGCCGGCGCCGCGGTCGGTCTCCCACAGGGTCACGACGCGCTCCGGCTCGTGGTAGGGGAGCGGGCGGAGCAGGACGTGGTCCGCGGCGCTGAAGATGGCCGTCGTCGCGCCGATGCCGACGGCCAGCGTCAGCACGGCCGCGGCGGTGAAGAGGGGGCGGCGCCGCAGCTCGCGCGCCGAGTGCCTGAGGTCCTGCGCCATCTCGTCCAGGGTTTCGCGCTGTTGCATCTGCCGCTCCCGCCGCAGGTCGCTCGCCACGCACGCCGCGCGCGTCGCCTGCAGGTCTCCGAACCGCCGCCGCGCCTCCTCGCGCGCCTCCCCGGGCGTCCAGCCCTGCCGCTCCAGCGCCCGCGCCAGCGCCGCGAGGTGGAAGCGGATCTCCTCCTCCACCTCGCCTTCGATCTCGCGCCGCGTGCGCGACAGGAAGCGGAAGGGCCGAGGGCTCACCGCGGGTCAGGCCGGCGCCGGCGAGAGGATCTTCTGTACCGCGGTCACGTACTCGAGCCAGCCCCTGGTCTCCAGGTCGAGGCGGCGCCGCCCCTCCGGCGTGAGCCGGTAGAAGCGGGCGCGCTTGCCGTTCTCGGCGTGCCCCCACTCCGAGTCGAGCCAGCCGCGCTCCTCCATGCGGTGGAGCGCCTGGTAGAGCGCTCCGTCCTCGAGGGTGACGACGTCGTCGCTCCGCTCCGCCATCGCCGAGGCGATCGCGTAGCCGTGCAGCGAACCGCCCGCCAGCGTGCGCAGGATCAGCACGTGCAGGGTGCCGCGGAGGAGCTGGTGGAGGACTTCGTTGGCCATCTGCGCTCCGTTCCCTAAGGTTCTTAGGCGAAGGATACTCCCCACCGGGGCGGGCCGCAAGAGGTCGCGAGCCGGCGCCAGCAACCGTCCCGCCGGGGGGCGGTCGCCGCACCTTCAGCTACCAGGGAGGATTCCCATGCAAAGCAAGCTGTGTCTCGCCATCGTCGGCGGGCTGGCGGCGCTCGCCGCCACCCCGGCTCTCGCCCAGCGTCCGCTCGGCGACTCCGTCGTCTTCGCCCCGGTGCCGGCCACGCCCGGCTTCCCCGAGGGCATCGCCACCAAGGGCAACCGCGTCTACGTCACCGGCCCGGCCAACTTCGGGATCTTCACCCCGTCCGCCATCTGGGCCTACGACCGCAAGACCGGCGCCCTGGTGGACACCTTCCCGGTCACCCTCCAGGACCCGAGCCCGTCGGTGATGAAGGCGCTCTCGCCTGGCAACTTCGGGCCCGACGGCCGGCTCTACGCGCCCGAGCCCTTCATGGGCGTCGTCATCGCCTTCGACCTCGACCCGGCCAACACGCAGGCGGTCTACGCCGGGCCGTTCCCGGCGCCCGGCGGCCCGGGCACCTCGCTGCTCAACGAGCTGGTCTTCGACGACGCCGGCAACCTCTACGTCACCGACTCGTTCCAGGCCACGATCTTCCGCGTCCCGCCCGGCGGCGGCGCGCCGTCCGTGTGGTTCACCGACCCGCGCCTGGCCGGCGACCCCGCCGTGCCCTTCGGCGCCAACGGCATCCGCATCGACCGGAACGACATGAAGATCTATGTCACGGTGACCGCCGAGAACGGCACCCTCGACGGCGTCGTCTACCGGCTGCCCCTGGTCGAGAGCCCCACGGCGGGCGATCTCGAGGAGTTCCACCGCTACCCCTTCCCCGACCCGGCCCCCGGCTTCCTCCCCGGCCCCGACGGCATCGCCTTCGGCAAGTCGGGCAAGCTCTACGTCGCCCTCGCCGGCACGAGCCAGATCTCCGTCCTCGCCCCCGACGGCAGCGAGGCGGCCCGCTACTCCGGCCCCGCCGCCAACCCCGGCGGTTCGCCCGACCCGATGCCCTGGGCCAACCCCGCCAACATCGCCTTCGACGACCACAACGGCGCCCTGCTGGTGACCAACCACGCCAGCCTGGTCGTCCCCCCGGACCCGAGCCTTTTCTGCGTCTTCGACGTCTTCGTCGACGACAAGGGGGCGCCGGTGCCTTAAGGCGAGCTCAGCGGCCCTGCGCCACGACCGTTCCCCGTGGCGCAGGGGCGCCTCGCAGGAGGCCTTCCGTGGAGATGTCCTCGTCGACGTCGGGCCAGTGGATGCCGTAGCCCCCGCCGCTCACCTTCCAGTTCATCCTTTGCTCCGGAGTCGCATGCAGGAGCCGAGGGAACCAGGCGAGAGGCGTGGTGATCGCGCGGCCGTCCATCAGCTCGACGGTGAAGGAGTCCTCCGAGAAGGACAGGTCGCGGACCCGTTCGTCAGCTCGCGTCGCCGTGATACCCATACCAAGCCTCCAGCAGGAATGTCCGGCGGCCCCGGATCAGGCCTTGGGACTCGGGGTAATCGTCACCGCCCCCTGCAGACGTTCGCCGGAACGCTCCAGTCATCGCCGCCGGCCCTGCAGCTAAGCCCGGAAGGCCCGCAGCTAACGCCGCCAGGTCTCGCGGCGGGATCTCGAGCCCCGGCGGGCCGATCCGCGCCGGCGGCGGAGGATTGTGCGCCTCCGCCGGGACATCTTGCGGTCCCCGAGATTCATCTCCGGGGCCTCGAGATAGATCTTCCATAGACGGAGATCTATCTTGGGTGCCCGGAGATAAGACTCCTATGCATGGAGATCTATCTCCAGGGCCCGGAAATGAATCTCCGATGCCTGGAGATCTATCTCCAGCGGTCCGAGATCTATCCCGAGCACCTCGAAATGAATCTCCAGCGCCCCGAAAAACTAGCCCGGCGCCCCCAAACTCTTTCCCTCTAAGCTTTACCTGTGCTCGGCACCCATCAAACTGTGGGGCCGCGGCCCCCCCCGGCGAGCCGGCCAGGATTCGCTGAACGCACTCACGATGAGGCTTCCCACAGACAGCGGAGCGGCACTGCGAAGAGGCCGTCGCCGAAAGAGGCGCTCGTCTCACCGTCGTAGAGCACGACACCTCCCAGAAACCGCGCCCCGGCCGCCTCGCGCAGCTTGCGCAGGCCCCGGAAGTCTGCCGGGGTGACAGTGGCGCCGGCTTTGACCTCGATGCCGGCCACCTCGCGGGCGCCTCGCTCGAGCACGATGTCCGCTTCCGCCCCGTCCTTGTCCCGGAAGTGGAAGAACCGGATGGGCTCGTCGCGCCAACTCGCCTGTCGCCGCAGCTCCTGGAAGACGAAGGTCTCGAGCAACTGTCCGAGCAGGCTGCGGTCCGCCGCGAGGCTCGCCGGGTCCAGCCCGAGCAGGGCGCAGGCGAGCCCCGTGTCGCCCAGATGGAGCTTGGCGGTCTTGATCAGGCGGCTCAACCGGTTGCTGTGCCACGGCGGCAGCGTCTCGAGCAGGAACACACGCTCCAGCAGCGTGACGTAATCGCGGATCGTCGGCCGGCTGAGCTGAAACGGCGCGGCGAGGTCGGTGATGTTGAGCAGTCGCGACGTCTGTCCGGCGGCCAAGGCGAGCAGGCGCGGCAGGGCGTCGAGCGCGTTGATGCGCGCCAGATCGCGCACGTCGCGCTGCACGAGGGTCTCGATGTAGTCGCGGTACCAGGCCGCTCGGCGCTGTGGCGAAGAGCGCGCCAGCGCTGCCGGGTAACCGCCGGCGATAATCCGCGCGGCGAGGTCCTGCGCGAGGCGCGGCCGCGTTCGGGTCTTGAATGCACTGCGGAAGAGGGCATCGAGGAAGTCCGGAGGCTTTCCCGCCAGTTCCGCCTGCGCCAGCGGATGCAGCCGCAGGATCTCCATCCGCCCGGCCAGTGAGTCCGCCAGCCGGGGCAGCAGCAGCACGTTCGCGGAGCCGGTGAGCAGAAAGCGGCCGGGCGTGCGGCGGCGGTCCACGGCCGACTTGAGCGCCGTGAAGAGCGCCGGGGCATGCTGCACTTCGTCCAGGATCGTGCGCTCCGGCAGGTCCGCCACGAAGCCCACGGGATCTTCGGCGGCGGCCGCCAGCGCCACGGGGTCGTCAAAGTTGAAGTACGCGTAGCCGGCGCGCTCGCCCATGCGGCGCGCCAGCGTCGTCTTGCCGCACTGCCGCGGGCCGTGGATCAGCACCACGGGGGAATCGGCCAGCGCCTCGGCAAGGCGCGGCTCGACGAAACGGGAGTAGAAGGTCGCGGCGGCCACGGTCGGCCGATCGTAACCTTACGGCTCGGCCAATCGCAAGGTTAGCTACCGGCCGATTGAAAGGTTAGTGGTCGGCCAGATGAAAACGGCGTCGAGCCCTCCGCCCGCGGGTGCTTGCGGGACGGTCCCTCAAAGCCGGCGCGTGCGGCCCTCGCGGAAGGCGCTGAGGTCCGCCCGCGACAGCTCGGCGACGGCACGCTCGATCTCTTCGACGGTGTGCATGGGCTCGGGGCATCAGGCCGAGACAGGCGTGAGGCGGTAGACACGGGCGAGCTTGCTCGCCTCGCCGACCTCGCCGCGCCGGAGCGCCTCGCGAACCGCGTCGAGCTTCTCAGCGTCCTCGAGCGACAAGTAGGGGGACCATCCCCCATCCGTCTCGATCAGCTCGACCTCGACCTGAGCCGCGTAGTCACCCTCATGAACGAGCTTCCGGTGCCGTCTTCCCACTAGTGTCTCCAACGCTAGGCCCCCGATTGTTCGAAGCGCGAAGGAAGCCCGAGCCATCCTGCAGCGGTGGACTCGACGAGACCCAACTGAGCGGGAGTCAGCCTGCCGAGTTCCGCACCAGCTTCGCAAGCGGGATCGTGACCTGGGTCGACGAGCCGGACCTCTCCGTGTTGCGGAGACCTCATTCGAGTTGTTCGCGGCGATCGAACTCGAGAAAGAGGCGATCGGCTGCGTCAACAAGTTCCTGTTCCTCGGGCAGCGCCTGCTCCAACAGGGCGGCGCGGCGCAGGATTGCCCCCACGACCTCTTCGCGCTCCGCCGCCGGGAGCCGCTCCAGGGTTTCGAGAACCTGTCTGCAGCTTCGCCCATGCTCGTGAGTGTAATACGAGACGGAGGAGTAGAATGTGCGTTTGCTTTGAGCCGACAAATCTCGATTGGCCAGAAGGGAGGCACCGAATGGCCCAATTCACCCTGAACCACGTCGCCGTTCATCTCGTCGACCGGAAGCGGCCCGAGGGCCCGCAGTTCTCGCAAGGCGAGATCTCGCTCCAGCCGCCTGCCTTCTCGGATGACGAGAAGAAAACGGTCGAGGAGTTCTTCTTCGATCATCTCGGCGCGATCTGGAAGGCCCCTGATTCGCCGCGCACCCGCTTCGCGACTTTCGAGAAAAACTCCACCCTCGCCCAGATCTACCAGGGCCTCCGCAGAGTCCCCGGCGAATTCTTCGCGCGGTCGAAGGACATGGCCCGGGAGCTCCACCGGGTCTCCCAGAAGAAGAGCACCTCTCCGGGTCTCCTTTTGGCTCTTTGGGTCACAGAGAGTCAAACACCCGACGAACAGTTCCTGGTATTGATCAAGCTGGACCCGGAGAAAGCGGAAAGGATCGTCTACCGCGCGGACCAGGCGAATAGGGTTCTGCTCGGCCTCGCCGTCGAGCAGATCGAGAGGGCTCTGCCAGAGGTCAGCGACCGGGTTCTCAAGTGGGCGGTGATCCCTCATCCTGGCCGTCGCACGGGCCTCAAGATCCGCGACCAGGAGGGCACGCCGGATCCGGCGCAGTACTTCGTGGACTTTCTGGGCTGCCGGTTGAGCCGCACGGTGACGGAGGACTTGGGCGACACGATCGGGGCCGTCGAGGAGACGCTCACGCGGCAGCTCGACGAGAGGACGGCGCGCTCGGCGGCTCCCCTGGTGTTCGGGATGCTTAAGGAACTGGACCAGGTGACTTCCCAAGCGATCGAAGAGACCCTCGGGAAAGCGGCGAAAAGGCGTAAGGGGCTCGCCGGTCTAGCGGAAGTAAAGGCTGGGAAGGAGCTGCAGGACGCAATGCATGCGCGTGGGCTCGATCAGGTCCGCCTCCCCGGGCAGGTGTTGCGCCGCTCGAAGCTCCGGTACCAACTGTCCGAGGGCATCCACATCGAGGGGCCGTGGGAGGCGATGAAGCGCCGAGTGAACAAGAAGAAAGTGGGCAACGAGTGGGAGCTGACGATCCGCAGTCAGCAGTGCGACGAGACCTACCATGCCTGACCCCCCCGACGCCGTCGCGCGGCTGGCGGCGGCGGTGGCCACCCTCCAGAAGCTCGCTGACGATCCCGCGGTGCGGCTGGAGGGGACCCTCTATGCCCGCGAGGCCCCGACCGATTACCACCTAACCGCCAAGGTCGTGGGGACCGACGGTGAAACATCCAAGGAGCGCGTGGACTGGCTACGACGCTGCTTGGCGGAGATCGCTCCGCCGCTGCTCGCAGCGGGATTCGAGGTGCGCCTGGAGGTGGGCGCCCACGGCCGGGCCGCCTTGTTCAGTCTGTCAGCGAGTGACGGCGATCCAGTGCTCGCCGCCCAGCCCGCGGAATGGCCTATCAGCGAGGACGACGGTGAACCGCCGGCGGAAGCGACCTTCTCGCCCTTGTGGGAATGGGCAGAGGCTCAAGAAGAAGGACTGCCGGCGGAGGATGTCCTTCGCGAGCTGGGTACGCTGGAGACGGCCGGTGCGATCCTCGAGCTCAGGGTCGAGATCTACTTCAACAAAAGTCCAATCAACGCCGAGCTGGAGCAGGTGGACGGCGGCGAGCCCGCCCTGCACGTCGTGAGCTTCCTCTTCGTGGAGGCCCTCGCCGACGCGCTGGAGGCCAGGTCTATCTCTCAGTTGGAGGAGGATTTCTTTCCCTTCGGCACGCGGACGGTGATCCCGGTGTTCGGTCTGGTAGGAGCGATGAAGGGCGACCGCCTGACGGTCTGCGGAGCCGAGGCGACGGTCGCTGCCCTCTCACCGTCTCCCGTGGAGGTGGCGAGAGGGGCGGAGGCGGCGGGAAAGGCGCGGCAGACGCTGGAGTTCCGCAAGTTTCAGGGTTTCTGGTCGTCCCCGACCCGTTGGCTGACGCCTGACGTTTTCGTCTTCGCGGTGGACGATGCTGGGCCGGGTGCCGACCCCGTCCGGCGCCAGTGGGGAGGCCTCAAGGGCCTCCTTTCCATTCTCTTCCTGGCGGACGTCGTCGAGAAGCTCGAGCCCGAGAGGAAAGACGTCTCCGCTGTCGAGGTCGGAGCGAAGGACAGGTACGTCGTCGAGTACCGAGGCCTCGGGCAGTCACGTTGCACCGTGAGCCGGAGCGACTTCTTGGCGCGGATGCCCTGTGCGGATGGAATCTTCGCCCTCTGGGCCGACGCCTCTGAGCGCTTCAAGGCGGACAAGCTCGAGATCGCCCAGCAGTTTCTATCCCTCATGGCCCAGGACCTCGACTCTCTGTGCCAGCGAGCTCCGGAGATCCGCGACGCCACCAAGAAGACCTACGACCGCGACCTCAGAGCGGATGTCAAGACCTACTTTGACGCCCGCGAGAAGGTGCAGGACCGCATCCGGCAGGCGGTGGCCGAAACCGCCAGCGCCGTAATCTCCCTCACTCGTGATGTCAGCTCGGACCTCTACAAGATCGCCGGGGTGGTGGCCGCCGGCCTGGTGGGAGCGATCCTCAAGCCCGACCTCACCCTCTGGGCCGTCCTCGGCGCCGCCATGGTGACCGCCTCCTACATGCTCCTAGTACTGCTTTACCACCTGCCGACCGTGCGGCGATCCTATCGGCTGCGCATGGCTCAGCACGACGAGTACATTCAGTCGTTCAAGGATGTCTTGCTGCCCGAGGAAATCAAGCGCCTCTTGGCCGACCCGCACCTGAAAGACAGCAAGTTCCTTTTCGACCGGAAGAGTGGCTGGGCGACCGTGCTCTACTTCGCGATCCTGCTGCTGGCCGTTGATACGGTGGCAGTCTCTTCGCTCCTGCTTGCCGCGAAGGCCATCCGAAAACTCGCCTCTCCGTAAGGAGCCTTACCCGCGCAACACGTGCTGCCGGCAAGTCGATTCCCGCCTGCTTCCCGAAGTACAGTTTTTCGCAGCACCGTGCGGATCAACACCAGCGACATCGGCGCCAAGGTGGCCGGCGCTGCACGTGGACAAGCGTGTCGTGCCAGTTCACGCTGCCGCCCACTCCTGTGAAAGCACCTCGGCCTGTTCGAGCACGGTCTGGGTAGCCTTCTCCTGCTTGTCGGGAGGGTAGCCGTGCTTGCGCAGGATGCGCTTCACCAGCACTCGAAGCTGCGCCCTGACGTTCTCGCGCACAGTCCAGTCGATCGTCACGTTGGCACGGACGGTTCGCAGGAGCTCGCGCGCAATCAGGCGCAGCGTCTCCTCGCCCAGCACCTTCACCGCGCTGTCGTTGGTCTCCAGCGCGTCATAGAAGGCGACCTCCTCTTCGCTCAGCCCCAGGGCCTCGCCGCGGGCGTTCGCCTGCCGCATGTCCCGCGCCAGTCCGATCAGCTCTTCGATCACCTGCGCGGCCTCGATGGCGCGGTTCTGATACCGGCGCAGCGACTGTTCCAGCATCTCGGCGAAGGACCGCGCTTGCACGACGTTCTTGCGGCGGCGTGTCTGGATCTCGCCGGAGAGAAGCTTGCGCAGTAGCTCCACGGCCAAGTTTCGCTGCGGCATGCCGCGGACCTCGGCCAGGAACTCCTCCGAGAGGATCGAGATGTCGGGCCTGGCGAGCCCCGCCGCGGCAAAGATATCGATCACACCTTCTGAGGCCACCGCGCGCGAGACGATCTGGCGCACAGCGTGGTCTAGCTCCTCCTCCGGTCTTGCTTCCCCTGGCGCGCGCTTCGCCAGGCCAGCCCGCACCGCCTGGAAGAAGGCGACGTCGTCGCGGATGCCGATCGCTTCCTCATGGGGAACCGCAAGCGCGAACGCCTGCGACAGCTCCCGAACGGCGCGAAGCAGGCGGTCCTTGCCGTTCTCCTGCGCCAGGATGTGCTCCTGCGCCGGTGGGAGGAGGCCTAGGCGCTCGGCCGGCGTTCCCGTGACCCACCGCGACCAGTCGAAGCCGTGGAAGAGCCCTTGGCAGACCTCGTACTTCTCCAGCATCAGTGCGACCGCCTCCCGTTGGTCGATCGCCGTCTGGCCGGTCCCGCCGCTCTCGGTGTAGGTTGCGAGCGCGGCTCTTAGCTCGTGCGCGAGCCCGAGATAGTCGACCACCAGCCCGCCCGGCTTATCTTTGAAAACCCGGTTCACGCGCGCAATCGCCTGCATGAGGCCATGGCCGCGCATCGGCTTGTCCACATACATCGTGGACAGCGAGGGCGCGTCGAAGCCGGTGAGCCACATGTCGCGCACTAGCACGAGCTTGAAAGCGTCTTCTTCGTCGCGGAAGCGATTGGCCAGCGCCTCACGGCGCCGTTTGTTGCGAATGTGCGGCTGCCAATCCAAGGGATCGGATGCCGAGCCAGTCATCACGACCTTGATGGCGCCCTGGTCATCCTCGTCTGCGTGCCAGCCGGGCCGGAGTGCAACGATCTCCCGGTAGAGCTCCACGCAGATACGCCGGCTCATGCACACGACCATCGCCTTGCCGTCCATCGCCGAGAGGCGCTGTTCGAAGTGCTCGACGATGTCCCGCGCCACAAGGTGAAGTCGATTCTCGGCCCCAACCACCGCCTCGAGCTGTGCCCACTTGCTCTTGAGCTTCTCTTTGCGCTCGACCTCCTCGCCTTCGGTCACCTCCTCGAACTCGGGATCGATCTTCGGCCTTTCGGCCTCCGCCAGCGCGAGCTTGGCCAGGCGGCTCTCGTAGTAGATGGGCACCGTGGCCTGGTCCTCGACCGCGCGTTGGATGTCATAGACACTGATGTACTCGCCGAACACCGCTCGCGTGTTGGCGTCTGTAGTCTCGATCGGTGTTCCGGTGAACCCGATGAACGAAGCGTGGGGCAGCGCGTCGCGCATGTGGCGCGCAAAGCCGTCGATGAAGTCGTACTGGCTGCGGTGGGCCTCGTCGGCGATGACGACAATGTTGCGCCGCTCCGAGAGCACCGGGTAGCGGTCGCCCTTCTCCTCGGGAAGGAACTTCTGGATCGTGGTGAAAACCACACCGCCCGCCTCCACCGCGAGCTTGACGCGGAGGTCGGCGCGGTCCTCGGCTTGCACTGGCGGCTGGCGCAGCAGGTCTTGGCAGCGCGAGAAGGTGCCGAAAAGCTGGTCGTCGAGGTCATTGCGGTCGGTGAGGACGACGACGGTCGGGTTCTTCATCCCCGGCTCGCGGATGACGCGCCCGGCGTAGAACGCCATCGTGAGGCTCTTGCCCGAGCCTTGCGTGTGCCAGACGACGCCGATCCGCCGATCGCCGGGGTCGCCGCCGTGGCGCTGTCCCGCCTCGTAGCGGCCCAGGTCGCCGAGATCCGCAGCTCGAAGCCGTGCGGCGCGCAACGTCTCCGTCACCGCCACCCGCACGGCATGGAACTGGTGGTAGCCGGCCATTTTCTTCGCGAGATTTCCGCTGCCGTCGTCCTCGAAGACGAGGAAGTGCGCGAGCAGGTCGAGCAGGCGCCGCTTGTGGAAGACGCCCTCGATCATCACCGGCAGCTCCGGCAGGCGCGAGTCGGCGAGCGCCTCGCCGGTGATGGTGCGCCAAGGCTTGAACCACTCCCGGCCGGCGGTGAGCGTGCCGATACGCGCCTGAAGGCCGTCGGAGGCGACCAGGAGCGCGTTGTAGGCGAAGAGCGTTGGCAGCTCGGACTTGTAGGTCTGAAACTGCTGAAAGGCGGACCAAACTGTCGCCTGCTCCTCGGCGGCGTTCTTGAGCTCGAGGACAGCGAGCGGCAGGCCGTTCACGAACAGGACCACGTCCAGGCGGCGGGTGCGCTTGTTCTCGCTGATGGTGAGCTGGCTGACGGCCATCCAGTCGTTGTTCTCGGGCTCGGCAAAGTCGATCACCCGTGCCTGCGCGCCGCGGATGGTGCCTTCCTGCGTGCGGTGCTCCACCGTCACGCCATCCACTAGTAGGCGGTGCGCGGCGCGATTACGCGCCTCCAGGGTGGCGCCTTCGGGCCGGCTAAGCTTTCGGAAGGCGTCCTCGAGCGCGGCGGGAGGAAGCTCCGGGTTGAGCCGCGCCAGCGCATCGCGCAGCCGCCGCGGCAGCACGACCTCGCCGTAGCTGGAACGCTCCGCGCCTGGGGTGTCCGGCGCGATGTCGCGGCCGTGCGCCACCCTCCAGCCGAGGCTCTCGAGCCAGGCGAGGGAAGCGTCCTCGACGACGTTCTCAGAGAAGCGAGCGCTGATCATGGCAGTCTGCCATCCTGGCTGATGTTCGAGTCAGCGCCGGAGGTGCAGAGTCGATCGCCGAGATCGCGGTAGGCAGCGTAATCGGCGGCAAACAGCAACTCGCTCGTATAGTACCTCTGTTCGCCGACTTCGATTATGCCGTACCTGCCGTCGATTGCCACATCGAGTCGCTTCTCACGAACGGGCCCCGCTGGTCGTGCGTTATCCAGGATCGCCTTCTCCAGGATCGCCTCAAGATCGGTCACATCGAACAGCATTGAGAAAATCCAGAACGCAGCATCGCGCACAATCTGAAGCACAACTCTTTCAGGGGTCCCTTGTGTCCACCGTGATATTGCTCGTTGCGGTGGTCATGGGCCCAGACGATGTGGCTCCTATCAATAGACCAAGCGACGCCGCGTCGGACGAGCTCGGCTTCGAGAAACTCAAGTCTGGCATGGTAGTTGTTGAGCCACTTGTCCACATCGGATTTCGAATAGTGCCGTCCTCCCCGTTGAATCGGGTTCAGCGTGAGGTAGGTAGCGATCGCCACCTCGATCGCATTATCGAAACTGATGAGCGCGATGCGGCGGTCGAAGTCCCCACCTTCTCGCAGGTGGCCCTCCGCATGCAGAAGCAGTTCAAAGGGTCCATTGGCCCACGGCGGGAGAGAGGTCATTGCACCGTTGCTCCGATGAATCGCTTGGCGTCTTTCACCCGCAGCTCGCCCGAGATGAGTTTGGGCAGAAGCTCGTTGCGTAGGCCTACCAAAGTGCGGGAGTCACGTTCATTCTGCGCTATCTTGGCGAGCAGAGGGCCAGCTGCTGTAGCAAAGTGACGGACTACATCATGCGAGGGGCTTGCAACCCGTGTTGATATGACGACCTCGGGACTAACAGCAGGGTAGGCGCCACCGTCAGCTAAATGAGAGAGGGCGGCGATGTTCTCCGCAGCAGTCGCCGCGAGATACACGAACTCGCGGTACTGGGAGGCCCGCGGTCTCAGGACCGCGAACGCGCTGCTTCCCGTGAGTCCATCATCAGTGACATAAGCGTATGAGCCGTTCCCGGGACGCACGGTACCGACGATCGTATCCCCAGCTTTGAGCACCCGCTGGGCACGGCTTGGCGCGTCGAGCTGGGAGTAGGGAATTACTGCCTCAATCCTGCCCCACTTTGTGTTCGATAGATCGATATACTCAATAACGGCCGGCCGAGTCTTCGTTGACCAACTCTCGGGGTTCAAGACCACGAAGTCGGCAAGCGAGCCTGCCTGCCACCCCGCCGGAATCTCGCCCACCTCGGAGTCTTCTAAGCGATTAGGGAACAAGTCAGCGATAGGCTTGGGCAGGCCAGGGTCGCGGCCTTCAGCCTTGGCGCGGACTGGGTCGAAGTCGACAAACCACGACCGAAAGATCGCCCGCGCCATCGCCTCTAGCGTCTCGTTTGTCCGATGGTTCAGCTCGATCTTGTCGTCCAACGTGCCGAGAATGTGAGCAATGGCGCGTTGCTCGTCAGGGTGGGGTAACGGGATCAGGACACGCCGAAGTTCCGTTTGCCGGATACCTTGGGCCGTCGTACCCGTCGCCCGCGAGAGAAGGTCGCGGCGCACATCCTCTGATTGGAGTGCGTAGTAGAGGAAGCGACCGTGGAGCCGAGACTTCTTCGTCCTGATGCAAAACAAGCGCTGGCCCAGACACCACTGGACCGGTTCTGCTATATAGGCTAATTCACCGAGAGGGGCTTCAGATGTGAGAATTACATCGTCAGTGAGAAGAGAGGTGCGCATCCATTTTTCGTAGGTCGATCTGTCGACGAACCGGGGATCATCCGCGGAAAGATCGATCCGACCATCCTTAATGAGTTTCGCCGAAATCACCCGGTAGCCCGTGGACACGAAGTCGGAGCCGAGTTTGAGAGGCGTCACCCCCCGACGATCCAGGATATCCTCCACCAACTCTTCCAGGGGTGCGGAACTCCAGTCACCCGCCATACCCCAGCTCCTTCAGATTTGCCTCGATGGCCGTATCGAGCTTCCGTGCTTCGGCCATCTGCTCGCGTAGGCTCGTGGTGAGCCGTGCCATCTTCTCCTCGAACAGCTCGCCGTCGCCCTCCTGCGCCTCGGCGCCGACGTAGCGACCGGGGTTGAGAATGTGACCGTGCTTGCGGATCTCCTCAATCGCCGCGCTCTTGCAGAAGCCGGGGACATCGTCGTATTTCCCCGCGTCTGTTTCACCGCGCCAGGCGTGATAGATGCGGGCGATGCGGGCAACCTCCTCGTCAGTCAGCTCGCGATGTGTCCGGTCCACCAGCCGGCCGAGCTTACGGGCGTCGATGAAGAGCACCTCATCCCGCCGGTCGCGGAACCCGGGATTCTTCTTGTCGCGCGCGAGGAACCAGAGGCAGACCGGGATTTGTGACGAGTAGAAGAGTTGCCCGGGCAGGGCCACCATGCAGTCCACCAGATCGGCTTCGACGATGTTCCTCCGGATCTCGCCCTCGCCGGACTGGCTGGAGGACATCGAGCCATTGGCGAGGACAAAGCCCGCGTATCCGGTGGGCGCGAGGTGATGCACGATGTGTTGTACCCAGGCGAAGTTGGCATTGCCCGCGGGCGGCACGCCATAGCGCCAGCGCTTGTCGTCGCGCAGGCGCTCGCCGCCCCAGTCGGAGACGTTGAAGGGCGGGTTTGCAAGGATGGTGTCGGCCTTGAGGTCGGGGTGGCGGTCGTTGTGGAAGGTGTCGCCATGGGCGATCTGGCCGTCGATGCCGCGGATGGCCAGGTTCATACGCGCCAGGCGCCAGGTGGTGTAGTTCGATTCCTGGCCATAGATGCTGATGTCTGCCCTCGCCTTTCCGCCGTTGCCGTTCCCACGCGCATGGGCCCGGATGAACTCGACCGACTGCACGAACATCCCCGCTGAGCCGCAGCAGGGGTCGTAGACACGGCCCCGGTACGGCTCGAGCATCTCGACCAGGAGCTGGACCACGCAGCGCGGGGTGTAGAACTCGCCGCCCTTCTTGCCCTCGGCGCTCGCGAACTGAGAGAGGAAGTACTCGTAGACGCGGCCGAGTGTGTCCTTGGCACGGCTCTCCTGGTCGCCGACCTTGATGTTGCTGACGAGGTCGATGAGCTGGCCGAGGCGCCGCTTGTCGAGCGCAGGGCGCGCGTAGTCCTTGGGCAACACGCCCTTGAGGGCTGGATTGTCGCGCTCGATGCCGGCCATGGCGTCGTCGACGAGCTGGCCGATCGTGGGCTGCTTGGCCTGAGCCTTGAGGTGGGACCAGCGCGCCTCCGGCGGCACCCAGAAGATGTTGAGGGCCCGGTACTCATCAGGGTCCTCGGGATCAGCGCCCTGCGCTCTCTCGGCTTCGAGGGTCGCGTGCTGCTCCTCAAAGGCGTCGGAGATGTACTTGAGGAAGAGCAGGCCGAGGACGACGTGCTTGTACTCAGCGGCGTCCATGCTGCCGCGCAGGGCATCGGCCATCTGCCAGAGCTGCGCCTCGTAGCCAACGTTGGCACTGCTGGCTCTTGCTGAGGTCGCCTTGTTTCTTGGCTTCGGCAAGCGTCACCTCGTGAATGGTGCTATGTGATGGATAGGATATCCGCCCGATGCAGGAGCTGGAGCGAGTGACCGTAGACCCGGAAGTCATGGGAGGCAAGCCCTGCATCCGCGGAATGCGCGTGGCCGTCGAGACCATCCTTGGCCTCCTCGCGGCGGGACACTCCGAAGAGGAAGTCCTTCGGGCTTACCCTTACCTGGAGCGCGAGGACATTCGGGCGGCCCTGGCTTTCGGCCGGCGCTGACGGTCTAGATGCCTAGGACATCTGCGTCCGCGCCATGCGCGGATAGGATACGCCCCGCCCATGTCCTGGTTCCGCGACCTCACCCGCTCCGCCGTCGGCAAGAAGGCGGTGATGGCCGTCTCCGGGATCGTCCTCTTCGGGTACGTCCTCCTCCACATGCTGGGGAACCTCAAGCTCTACGAGGGGCCTCAGAAGCTCGATGCGTATGCCGGGTTCCTGCGCGAGGTGGGGTCGCCGCTGGTGCCGCCGGAGGGGTTGCTCTGGGTCGTGCGCGCGGTGCTGCTCGTGGCCGTCGTGCTTCACGTCTGGTCGGCTTGGGCGCTGACGCGGATGAGCTACGCCGCCCGGCCGGTCGGGTACGAGAAGCGGGACGCGGTGGCGATGAGCTACGCATCGCGGACGATGCGCTGGGGCGGGGTGATCCTGCTGCTCTTCATCGTCTACCACCTGCTGCACCTGACGACGGGCACGCTGCACCCGCGGTTCATGCCCGGGGCGGTCTACCACAACGTCGTCACCGGGCTGCGGGTCTGGTGGGTGGCGCTCTTCTACGCCGCGGCGCAGGTGGCGCTGGGGCTCCACCTCTACCACGGGCTCTGGAGCATGTTCCAGACGCTGGGCTGGAACCACCCGCGCTACAACCGCTGGCGGCGCTGGTTCGCCGCCGCCTTCGCCTGGCTCGTCACGCTCGGCAACCTCTCCTTCCCGCTGGCCGTCTGGAGCGGGCTCATCACCCTCCAGAGCGGCCCCTAGGAACCCGGCATGGTCCTCGACGCCAAGGCCCCCCAGGGGCCGCCGCTCGAAACCAAGTGGCTCCGCCACCGCGACCACCTGCGGTTGGTGAACCCGAACAACAAGCGGCGGTTCACGGTGCTGGTCGTGGGCTCGGGGCTGGCCGGCGCCTCGGCCGCGGCGAGCCTCTCGGAGCTCGGCTACCACGTGAAGTGCTTCTGCTTCCAGGACAGCCCGCGCCGCGCCCACTCGATCGCCGCCCAGGGGGGGATCAACGCCGCCAAGAACTACCACAACGACGGCGACAGCGTCTTCCGGCTCTTCTACGACACGATCAAGGGGGGCGACTTCCGGGCGCGCGAGGCGAACGTCTACCGGCTGGCCGAGCTGTCGCTCAACATCATCGACCAGTGCGTGGCGCAGGGCGTCCCCTTCGCGCGCGAGTACGGGGGCCTCCTCGACAACCGCTCCTTCGGCGGCGCGCAGGTGGCGCGCACCTTCTACGCCCGCGGCCAGACCGGGCAGCAGCTCCTCCTCGGCGCCTACCAGGCGCTGTGCAAGGAGATCGCCTCGGGGCGGGTCGAGATGGTGCCGCGCAGCGAGATGCTGGAGCTGGTCGTCGACGGCGACGGCCGCGCCCGCGGCCTGGTCACCCGCGACCTCGTGACCGGCGCGCTCGCGCGGCACGCCGGGCACGCGGTGGTGCTGGCGACCGGCGGCTACAGCAACGTCTACTACCTCTCGACCAACGCCAAGGGCTCGAACGTCACCGCCATCTGGCGCGCGCACCGGAAGGGCGCCCTCTTCGCCAACCCCTGCTTCACCCAGATCCACCCGACCTGCATCCCGGCCTCCGGCGACTACCAGTCGAAGCTGACGCTGATGAGCGAGTCGCTGCGCAACGACGGGCGGATCTGGGTGCCGCTCGAGCCGGGCGACACCCGGCCGCCCAGCCAGATCCCCGAGAGCGAGCGCGACTACTACCTCGAGCGCCGCTACCCGGCCTTCGGCAACCTGGTGCCGCGCGACGTCGCGGCGCGCAACGCCAAGCGGGTGGTGGACGAGGGGCGCGGCGTCGGCCCCCAGAAGAACGGCGTCTACCTCGACTTCGCCGGCGCGATCCAGCGCCTCGGCCGGCGCACCATCGAGGAGCGCTACGGGAACCTCTTCGAGATGTACCAGAAGATCACCGGCGAGGACCCCTACGAGGTGCCGATGCGCATCTACCCGGCGCCGCACTACACGATGGGCGGCCTCTGGGTGGACTACAACCTGATGAGCAACCTGCCGGGACTCTACGTCCTCGGCGAGGCGAACTTCTCCGACCACGGCGCCAACCGCCTCGGCGCTTCGGCGCTGATGCAGGGGCTGGCCGACGGCTACTTCGTCCTCCCCTACACGATCGGCGACGACCTGGCGGGGCGGCTCGGCGAGCCGCTCTCGACCGAGAGCGCGCCTTTCGCCGCCGCCGAGGCCGAAGCGCGCGGGCGGATCGAGCGCCTCCTCGCCGCCAAGGGGAGCCGCAGCGTCGATTCCTTCCACCGCGAGCTGGGGCGGATCGTCTGGGACCGCTGCGGCATCTCGCGCACCGCCCAAGGGCTCGCCGCCGGTCGCGAGGAGATCGCGGCCCTGCGCGAGCGCTACTGGCAAGACGTGCGCATCCAGGGGAGCGGCGAGGAATTGAACCAGGAGCTGGAGCGCGCCGGGCGGGTGGCCGACTACTTCGAGCTCGCCGAGCTGATGTGCCTCGACGCCCTGGAGCGCGACGAGTCGTGCGGCGGCCACTTCCGCGAGGAGCACCAGACGCCGGAGGGGGAGGCGCTGCGCGACGACGACCGCTTCGCCTACGTTGCCGCCTGGGAGTGGCAGGGCGAGGGGCGGCGGCCGGCGCTGCACAAGGAGCCGCTCGCCTTCGAGTTCGTAGAGCCCAGCCGGAGGAGCTACAAGTGATGGACCTGACGCTCTACGTCTGGCGGCAGGCGGGCCCCGGCGCGCCCGGGCGGATGGAGCGCTACGAGGCGCGCGGCGTCAACGAGGACAGCTCGTTTCTCGAGATGCTCGACGTGGTCAACGAGGAGCTGGCCGCCCGCGGCGCGGAGCCGATCGCCTTCGACCACGACTGCCGCGAAGGGATCTGCGGCGCCTGCGGGTTCCTCATCAACGGCGTGGCGCACGGGCCGCTGCCGCAGACGACGGTCTGCCAGCTCCACATGCGGCACTTCAAGAGCGGCGACGTGCTGTACATCGAGCCCTGGCGGGCGAAGGCCTTCCCGGTGCTCCGCGACTTGGTGGTGGACCGCGGCGCCTTCGACCGGGTGATCCAGGCCGGCGGCTTCATCTCGGTCTCGACCGGCAGCGCCCCCGAGGCCAACATCGTGCCGGTCCCCAAGGGGGTCGCCGACCGCGCCTTCGACGCCGCCGAGTGCATCGGTTGCGGCGCCTGTGTCGCGCAGTGCCCGAACGGCGCGGCGCAGCTCTTCACCTCGGCCAAGGTCTCGCACCTCGGCCTCCTGCCGCAGGGCCAGCCCGAGCGCTTCGAGCGCGCGGTGGCGATGGTCGAGGCGATGGAGACGGAAGGCTTCGGCGCCTGCTCGAACTTCGCCGAGTGCGAGGCCGTCTGCCCGAAGGGGATCTCGATCGACTTTATCGCGCGGATGAATCGCGACTACCTCAAGGCCAAGCTGCGCGGCGTGGTACCGCGCCGCTGAGGGGAGCTTCCGCCTCTGACTGAGGGCTTCTCCTCATTGCCCCGCTCTCGCTTCAAGCCGAGAGTGGAATCGCCTTGTGTGTCACCCGAGCGGTCCGGGCGCCCTCCAGAGGCGCGCCGGACCGGCGGCCCCAGCCGCCCGGTTACGTGCGCGCCGGGCGGCCTTTTTTCTTGGCGCCTACTTGAAGACCCTGAACCAGCGGGCGAAGAGCTTCTGGACGCCCGGGGTGAGCTTGCCGCGGCGCCAGGTGTCGGCGGCTTTTTTGACCACCTCGCCCTGAGTGGGATAGGGGTGGATGACGCCGGCGATCTTGCCCAGGCCGACCTGGTGGGTGACGGCCAGGCAGAGCTCGCCGAGCATGTCGCCGGCGTGCTCGGCGACGAGGGTGGCGCCGAGGATGCGGTCGCTTCCCTTCAGCAGGTGGAGGCGCAGGAACCCCTCGTCGGCGCCGTCGAGGATCGCGCGGTCCACCCCGGAGAGCGGCACGGTCAGCGTCTCGACCTCGTGCCCGGCCTCCTTCGCTTCCTGCTCGTAGAGGCCGACGTGCGCGACCTCGGGGCTGGTGTAGGTCACCCAGGGCACGACCAGCGCGCTCGCCTTCGATCGGCCGAAGAAGAGGGCGTTCTGCAGCACGATGCGGGCGGTGGCGTCGGCGACGTGGGTGAACTGGTACTTCGAGGCCACATCGCCGGCGGCGTAGATGCGCGGGTTGCTGGTGCGGAGGCGGTCGTCCACCTCCACGCCCTTCTTGCCGTAGCGCACGCCCGCCGCCTCGAGCCCCAACCCCTCGACGTTCGGCGCCCGGCCGGCCGAGACCAGAATCTCGTCGGCCGCGACCTCCACCCGCTCGCCGCCGGCGCGCTCGAGGACCAAGGTCTTGCCGCCCTCGCCGCGCCGCACCTCGGCGATCTTGACGCCCAGCTCGAAGGCGATGCCGTCGGCGGCCATCGCCGCCTGCACGAGTGCCGCGGCGTCGGCGTCCTCGCGCGGCAGGAGCTTGGGGGCGATGTCGATGACCGTCACCCGGCTGCCGAAGCGCGCGAAGGCCTGCGCCAGCTCGCAGCCGATCGGCCCGCCGCCGATGGCCGCGAAGCGGGCGGGCAGGTCGGTCAGCGAGAAGACGGTCTCGTTGGTGAGGTAGCCGGCTTCCTTCAAGCCCGGCACCGGCGGCACCGCCGCCCGGCCGCCGGTCGCGATGACGGCGCGGCGGAAGCGGAGGCGGGCGCCGTCCACCTCGACCTCCTCGGGCGAGACGAAGCGCCCCTCGCCCAGGAAGACGTCCACCCCGAGGCCCTGGAAGCGGCGGGCGCCGTCGTGGGCGCTGATGCCGGCGCGCAGCCGGCGCATCCGCTCCATCGCCGCAGCGAAGCTTCCCCCGCCGGACGCGGCCGGCCCGCCGAACTCCCGCGCCGCCTCGCGCGCCTCCTTCCAGGCGCGGGCGGCGCGGATCACCGCCTTCGAAGGGACGCAGCCGACGTTGAGGCAGTCGCCCCCCATGAGGTACCGCTCGACGAGCGCCGCCCGCGCCCCGAGCCCGGCGGCGCCCGCCGCCGACACGAGACCCGCCGTGCCGCCGCCCACCGCGACCAGGTGGTAGCGCGCCGCCGGCCGGGGGTTGATCCAGCCCGGCGGGTGGACGTGCTCGATCAGCGTCCGGTTGTGCTCGTCGAGGGGCTCGATGAGCGGGGCGGCCTCGCTCACCGCTCGATCTCCTGGCGCAGCGCGCGCCCCGCGATGCGGGTGATGTAGGTCGTCACGGCGATCGTCGCCACCAGCCCAAGCCCCGGGAAGACCCAGAACTCCGCCCCCTTCTGCACTTCGGCGCCGGAGGCCACGGCGGCGAGACTGCCGAGCGCCTTGCCGTAGTAGACGTAGAGGATGGTGCCCGGGATCATGCCGACGCAGGCGAGGAGGTAGTCGCTGAAGCGCACGCGGGTGAGCCCGAGGGCGTAGTTCAAGAGGTTGTAGGGGAAGACCGGCGACAGGCGCATCAGGAAGACGATCTTGAACCCCTGCCGGCCGACGGCGCGGTCGATAGCCTGGAAGCGCGGCCGGTCGGCGAGCCGCCGCTCGACGAAGCCGCGCGCCAGGTAGCGCGCGATGAGGAAGGAGCAGGCGGCGCCCAGGGTGGCGCCGATCACGGTGTAGACCGTCCCCCAGAAGAGCCCGAAGATGACGCCCGAGGCGAGGGTGAGGATGACGCCGGGGGCGAAGAGGATCGTGGCCAGGACGTAGCCGGCGATGTAGGCCACCGGCCCCCAGACCCCGAGCCCCTGCACCCAGGCGGTGAAGCGGGGGAGGACGTCCCCGACCTTGCTGCCGAGCAGGAAGAGCGCGGCGAGCGCCACGACGCCGGCGAGGGCGTAGAGGACGAGCTTCTTGGTGGATCGGGAAGGCGCGCCTGCCACGGCTTTCTCTACGCGGGCGGCGAGGGGGATGGATGGGCGAACGGCGCTAGGCCATCGCCCAGAGCGCGGCGGCGAGCATCACGCCGCCCAGCCCGACGAACATCGCGCCGATGGCCGCGAGGTTCCCGAGCCCCGTCCCCTCCTTGGCGGTCTTGCCCAGGACCAGCAGCCCGGCGGAGGCCACGACGAGCTGCAGGAAGACGAAGAGCATCGACACGCCCGCCGGCGCCGGCTCGTCGCCCCGGGCGAGCAGCAGGTTGGCGCCCGTGAGGACCACCCCGGCGAGCAGGATGCCGATCGCCGCCCAGTCCCAGCGCTTCGGCTTGGGGGGCTTCAAGGCGCGCAGGCGGTCAAGCGACGGCAACCGCGAAGCGGGCAGCTTCAACGCCTCACCTTCCATGGCTCTCCTCTCAGGGACCGCAAGACCGGACGGAGGATAGCATAGCGATTGTGCCCGCCCGGCCCTTCACGGTGACACGAAGTTTGTGCAGATTGTGCACACTTTCCGCGTCAGTTCGCGGAAATCAAGCCTTGCGGTGGGGACAGGGGCCTCCTATGATGCCGCAAACGACGTCTACAGGAGACCAACGTGACGGCCAAGGAGATCCTCAGCAAAGCCGACAGTCAAGGGGTCCGCTTCATGCGGTTGCAGTTCACCGACATCCTCGGGATCGGCAAGAACGTCGAGATCCCGCGCAGCCAGTTCGAGAAGGCGCTGGACGGGCAGATCATGTTCGACGGCTCCTCGATCGAAGGCTTCACCCGCATCGAAGAGTCGGACATGCTGCTGATCCCCGACCTCGACACCTTCCGCATCAACCCCTGGGTCAACGCCGACGGCTCGAAGGTGGCGCGGATGATCTGCGACGTCTACAACCCGGACGGCACGCCGTTCCCCGGCTGCCCGCGGATGACCCTGAAGCGCCAGGTCGACCGCGCCAAGGCGATGGGCTACTCGATGGTCGCCGGCCCCGAGGCCGAGTTCTTCCTCTTCCAGCGCGACGCCAACGGCAACCCGCTGATCGAGACCCACGACGCCGGCGGCTACTTCGACCTGACGCCGGTGGACAAGGGCGAGGAGTGCCGGCGCGACATCATCATCGTGCTCGAGGCGATGGGGTTCGAGGTCGAGGCCGGGCACCATGAGGTGGCGCCCGGGCAGCACGAGATCGACTTCAAGTACGCCGACGCGGTGGCCTGCGCCGACAACGTCACCACCTTCCGCTTCGTGGTCAAGAAGGTGGCGCTCGACCACAACCTCCACGCCACCTTCATGCCGAAGCCGATCTTCGGCGTCAACGGCTCGGGCATGCACTGCCACCAGAGCCTGCTCGATAAGAAGGGGAACAACGCCTTCTACGAGCCGAAGGGGGAGTGGCAGCTCTCGAAGACCGCGCTCGGCTACATCGGCGGCATCCTCGACCACGCCGTCGCCTTCTCGGCCGTCACCAACCCGCTGGTCAACTCCTACAAGCGGCTGGTCCCGGGGTACGAAGCGCCGGTCAACGTCGCCTGGTCGGAGAAGAACCGCAGCCCGCTGGTGCGCGTGCCGGCCAAGCGCGGCATGTCCACGCGCTGCGAGGTGCGCATGCCCGACCCGGCGTGCAACCCGTATCTCGCGCTGGCGGTGATGCTGGCGGCAGGGCTCGACGGCGTCAAGCGGAAGCTCGACCCGGGCCCGCCGATCAACAAGAACATCTTCACCATGAGCCACCGCGAGAAGCGCCGCCTGCGCATCGGCCAGCTCCCCGCCAACCTCTGGGAGGCGCTCGGCGAGCTGGAGAAGGACGCGGTCGTCAGCGAAGCCCTGGGCGAGCACATCCTCGAGCACTACCTCCGCGCCAAGCGGCAGGAGTGGGAGGAGTACATCTCGCACGTCCACCCCTGGGAGCAGGAGCGGTACCTGGCGGAGTACTAGGGCTCGCGTCTAGGGAGGTCAGCGGCCTCCTCCTCGACCTGATCCTTTAGTAAAACCTTAGGAGCGTCTCGGCTGCGGGCGCGGCGGGCACCTTAATAGAGGGAAGCCCCTCCCGGGGCATTTTCGTCCACTTCTCGATAGGAGAGAACCGCCATGAAAGCATTTTCCGTCGCCCTCGTGCTGGGGGCCCTGGCGACCGCTGCGTTCGCGGGGGAGTTCCTCCCCGCGGCGGCCGAGCGAGTCCCCGGCCAGCACATCGTGGTCTTCAACGCCGGCTCACCGGCGAGCCAGGTGGCCCAGTCCCTGGCCGCGTCCCACGGTGCCACCGTCCGCTTCACCTACCGCTACGCCCTCAACGGCGCGCTGTTCGTCGGCCTCTCGGACGCCGCCGCCCGGGCGCTGGCCAACAACCCCAACGTCCTCCGGGTCGAGGAGGACGGCGTCGTGAGGATCGTCGTGACGCAGACCAACCCCCCCTCGTGGGGCCTCGACCGCATCGACCAGCGGGCCCTGCCGCTCGACAACAGCTACACCTACAACTTCGACGGCACCGGCGTGGACGTCTGGATCATCGACACCGGCATCCGCTCGACCCACGTCGACTTCGGCGGCCGGGCGACCAAGGACTTCGACTCGGTCGGCGACGGCCAGAACGGCAACGACTGCAACGGCCACGGCACGCACGTCGCCGGCACGACGGCCGGAGCCAGCTTCGGCGTGGCCAAGAACGCCCGCATCCACGCGGCGGCCTCGACTGCGGCGGCTCCGGGACTTGCCGGGGTCATCGCGGCGTCGACTTCGTCACCGGGCAGGCCGGGGCGCACCCGCTGTCGGTGGCCAACATGAGCCTCGCCGGCGGTGCCACCCAGTCCCTCGACGACGCGGTCAATAACTCGGTGGCGGCCGGTGTGTTCTACGCCGTCGCGGCAGCCAACAACAACGCCGACGCCTGCAACTTCTCGCCGGCCCGCGCCGCGCAGGCCTACTGCGTGGCCTCCAGCACCATCACCGACGCCCGGTCGTCGTTCTCCAACTTCGGCACCTGCGTCGAGATCTTCGGCCCGGGCAGCGCCATCACCTCGGCCTGGAACACCTCCGACACGGCCACCAACACCATCAGCGGCACCTCGATGGCGTCGCCGCACGTGGCCGGCGTGGCGGCCCTGGTGCGCGACGAGTTCCCGGGATTCACGGTCGGCCAGGTCAGGCAGGAGATCACCGCGCGGGCGACCTGCAACGTGATCACCAGCCCGGGCACCGGCACGCCCAACCTGCTGGTCTACTCGCTGTCCGGCACCGACCCCAACTGCGGCGGCGGGCCGGGCTGCCTCGACCCCGGGCAGCCGTGCACGGACAACGTCCAGTGCTGCTCGAACCGGTGCAAGGGCAAGCCGGGAGCGAAGACCTGCCGGTAGCTGGAAGTCGGTGAAGTTGCCTGCTAGCCCTGGTGCTCGGGGCGGAGCAGGTCGAAGACGGTCTTGACCGGGGCGAAGGTCGCGAGGGGCACCTCGACGAAGACGGTGTTCCAGCCGGCCATCGCCCCGTTCCAGAGGCCGGGGCGCTCGAGGGCTTTGAGCGGGCGGCCTTCGTGGGACTTGGTGGAGATGAAGACCGTCGAGGGGTCCACGTAGCGGTCGAGGTCGTAGGGGCGGCCACGGCGGTCGCGGAGCGTGCAGTGCAGGTCCACCGGGTTGAAGTGGGTGGCCGCCGCGTGGATCGCCCGCTGGGCCGGGTCGCTCGGATCGACCTGCGAGGTCTCGACGATCTGGGCGGAGGCCTCGCCGTCCGCGCTCTCGACCCAGAACGGCCCGCCGCCCGGCTCGCCGGCGTTGCGCACCACGCCGCAGACGCGGAGCGGGCGGTCGAGGAGGTCGAGGAGGCGGTGCCGGCGCTCCTCGGGCGGAAGGGCGGCAAGGCCCTGCGGCAAGGGGCGGTCGAGCTCCTCGGCGAGGAAGCGCTCTGCCGCCGCCCGCTCCGCCTCCCCCGCGCCGGCCCGCTCCAGCCGCGCCGCGATCTCGGCCGCCCGCTCCCCCAACGTCGCCAGCAAGCCGGTGAGCAGCCGCTTCCAGCGCACCACCGGGTACTTGCCGGCGTCGGGGAGCACGTTGTCGATGTTCTTGACCTGGACGAGGTCCCAGCCGGCGCCGGCGAGCGCCTGCAGGTTCCCGAGGAGCGCGCCATGCCCCGCCGGGCGGAAGAGGAGGCCGCCGTCGGCGAGGCGGAAGGGCCGGTCCTCGAGGTCGACGGCCAGCGTGTCGGTGGCGCGGCCCTGGTGCGAGAAGGTCACCTCGAAGCGGGTGCGGGAGAGCCTCTCGAGCTCCGGCCGCACCCGCTCGACCACGTCGCGGAAGCGCCCCTCGTGCTCGGGGGAGACGGTGAAGTGGACGCGGCACACCCCGGCGCGCCGGCCGATGACGAGAGCGGCCTCGACCAAGTGCTCCTCGACCGGCGTCCGCACGCCGCCCGCCGTGCGGTGGAAGGGGATCAACCCCTTCGGCAGCTCGGCGTAGCCCAGCCCCTCCGGCCCGAGCAGCAGATCGACGACCGCCCGGCGAGCCTCCGGCGGCAGGTCGCCGGCGACGTCGATGCCGCGCTCCCGCGCCACCTGCGCGAGCGCGTCGAAGAAGGGGAAGCGCGGCAGCTCGGCGAAGAAGCGGCGCACCTCGTCGGTCTCCTCGCCGCCGGCTTGATCGGCGAGGAGCGGCTTGAACATGCGCGTCGCGGCGCCGGAGGCGGGGACGAACCGCCCGATCCGGCCCGCCGCGCCGGCGCGCGCGGCGGCGTCGACGAGGCGCGGCTGCAGCCGCTCGGGCAGGACGCGGATGCCGTCGCCGGTGGTGCACGGCCGCAGCAGGCGCGCCGGCGGCGGCGGCCGGCGGAAGAGCGCGACCTGGCGCGCCGCCTCGTGCGGGGCGATGCCGAGCGCACCCATCTGCTCGCGGTCGCGGGCGGTGAAAAGGTCGTCGGTCATGCTCCCGCCCAGAGCGAACGGCTTAGGAGCTTCCGTAGCGCGGCAGCTGGTCCAGCATCTCGCCGAGCCGCCGGGCGGCGCGGTCGCGCGCCGAGATGACGGGGTCGCTCACCGGCCAGGCGATCGCGAGCTCCGGGTCGTCCCAGGCGATCGTGATCTCGTCGGCCGGGTCGTAGAGCGCCGTGCACTTGTACTCGACCTGCGCCGCCGCGCTGACGACGCAGAAGCCGTGGGCGAAGCCGGCCGGGATCCAGAGCTGGCGGAAGTCCTCGGCCGAGAGCTCGACGCCGACCCAGCGGCCGAAGGTGGGGGAGCCGCGGCGGATGTCCACCGCCACGTCCCAGATCGTCCCCTCGATCGCCCGCACCAGCTTCCCTTGCGGCGTCGCGCGCTGGGCATGGAGGCCGCGCAGGGTGCCGCGCACCGAGCGGGAGTGGTTGTCCTGCACGAAGCGCTCGGCGATGCCGCCCTCGCGGTACTTCCGCTCGTGGTAGGTCTCGAGGAAGAAGCCGCGCGCGTCGGCGTGGACCGCCGGCTCGACGACGACGACCTCCGGGATCTCGGTAGGCAGGAAGCGCGGCGCGCCGCTCACGTCGCTTGCAGCAGCCCCAGCCGCTCGCGCCGGTAGTCCGTCTGCACCGCCTCGCACCAGCCGCGGTTGCCGAGGTACCAGCGCACGGTTTGCGCGAGGCCGGCCGGCAGGTCGTGGCGCGGCGCCCAACCGAGCTCGCGGCGCACCTTCGTGTCGTCGATGGCGTAGCGGCGGTCGTGCCCCGGCCGGTCGGGGACGAAGGTCTTGAGCTGCCGGTACGAGTGAAGGCCGTGAGCCGTCAGCGCCGGGTTGGCGGCGGCCGGCAGCTCGCGCTCGAGGGCGTCGCAGAGGAGGTCCACGACCTCCTCATTCGTCTTCTCGCTGCGCCCGCCCAGGTTGTATTTGTCTCCCGGACGTCCGTGCTGGAGCACGGCGAGCAGCCCCCGGCAGTGGTCCTCGACGTAGAGCCAATCCCGCACGTTCTTGCCGTCGCCGTAGATCGGCAGTGCTTTTCCTTCCAGCGCGTTCAGGACCATCAGCGGGATCAGCTTCTCGGGGTACTGGTGCGGGCCATAGTTGTTCGAGCAATTGGTGAGGAGCGTGGGGAGACTGTAGGTCTCGTGCCAGGCGCGCACCAGGTGGTCGGCGCCGGCCTTGGAGGCGGCGTAGGGGGAGTTGGGCGCGTAGGCGGTGGTTTCCGAGAAGGCGCCCTCCTCACCCAGGCTGCCGTAGACCTCGTCGGTCGAGATGTGGAGGAAACGGAAGCGCGCCCGCTCCTCGGCGGGGAGCGCCGCGACGTGGTGGCGCGCCGCCTCCAGCAGCTCGTAGGTGCCGACGAGGTTGGTCTCGACGAAGGCGCCGGGGTCGTCGATCGAGCGGTCGACGTGGCTCTCGGCGGCGAAGTTGACGACCGCCGCCGGCTTCTCCTCGGCGAAGACGCGGCGCACCGCGGCGCGGTCGGCGACGTCCCCCTGGACGAAGCGGACCTGCGGGTGGTCGAGGAGGTCGGCGAGGTTCTCGAGCCGGCCGGCGTAGGTGAGCTTGTCGAAGACCACGGCGCGCACGCCGGCCTCGCCGAGCGCCAGCCGCACGAAGTTGCAGCCGATGAAGCCCGCGCCGCCGGTGACGATCCAGGTCCGCATGCGGGGCCGAAGTATAGCCCGCGCATTTCAATAGACTCCGCCGCCGATGACCCCTACGCAGGCCGTCGTGCTCGCCGTCGTGCAGGGGGTCACCGAGTTCCTGCCGGTCAGCTCCTCGGGGCATCTGATCCTGGTGCCGCGCCTCTTCGGCTGGCCCGACCAGGGGCTGGACTTCGACGTCGCGATCCACGCCGGGACGCTGCTCGCCGTCCTGCTCTACTTCCGGCGCGACCTGCGCAACGTCGTGGTGGGGTTCTTCCGCGGGCCCGCGGCGGTCCCCGACGCGGACTACGACCCGCGGCGGCTGGGCTGGGCGCTTCTCCTCGGGACCGTGCCGGCGGTCGTCTGCGGCCTCGCCTTCAAGGACCTCATCGCCACCCAGGCGCGCAACCCGCTGCTCATCGCCGGCACGCTGATCGGCTACGGCCTCCTCATGGGGGTGGCGGAGCGGGTGGGCGAGCAGCGGCGGGAGCTGGCGGAGATCGGCTGGCAGGCGGCCCTGGCGATCGGCTGCGCGCAGGCGCTGGCGCTGGTGCCCGGCACCTCGCGCTCGGGAGCGACGATCACCGCCGCGCTCCTCCTCGGCTTCACCCGGCCGGCCGCGGCGCGCTTCTCCTTCCTGCTCTCGGTGCCGGTCATGGTGGCCGCCGCGGCACTCGACGCCGTGGACCTGGCGACGGGAGCGGCGCCGGCGGAGAGGCTGTGGCTGATGGGGCTGGGGGTGGCGGTCTCGGCGGTCACCGGGTACCTGGTGATCGCCTGGCTCCTCGCCTGGCTGCGGCGGCGGAGCCTGCTGCCGTTCGTGGTCTACCGGCTTGCCCTGGGCTTGGCGATCCTGGCCCTTTGGGCATATTGACAACTAGCTATGCGGGGCGTAGGGTGCTGATCGCGGGGAGGTCCCAACCTCCTCTCATCCCTCCCGAAAGGAGGAGCGCCCCCGACTGACGCTCCTCCCCTTTTTTTGCCCGTCAGCCCCCCAGCACGTCCTTCTTGAAGTCCTCGCCCGGTCCCGGCTCGGGGCCGAGCCAGGTGGCGAGGATGGCGTCGGCGGTGGCGGCGCCGGGGAGAGTCCCCTTGGCCTTGCCGCCGACCTCGACGTGCGTGCCCTCGCCGGGGACGTAGGTCAGGACGAGCTTCTGCCCCTCGCCGACGCCGTCCATCCAGGTGCAGAGGGTCGAGAAGTTCTTCTTGACCTCCGCCGAGGCCTTCGGCGTGTTGGCCTCGAGCCCCTCCGACCAGGCGTCGCACATCTGGTCCTTGCTGACGTCGTAGAGGAAGTGCATGACCATGCGGGAGGGGGCGTCGCCGGCGAGGATCTTCTGCGCCGCCTTCTCCTTCTGCGGCAGGTAGAGACCGCCGACGTAGACTTTGATGACGAACTTCTTGCGCAGCCCCATGCCGTTGAGCACCAGGGTCTGGCCTTTGACCTCGGCCTTGTCGGGGAACGTCACACCGGCCAGCGTGCCGGCGAAGGCCGGGACGGACAGGGCGAGGGCGAGCAGCAGCGAGACGAGAATGCGCATCGTGTCCTCCTGAGATGGGGAGCGGAGTCTAATCCAAACCCCCGACGCCGAGCTCGTCGCGAGCTCCCTGGCCGGCTCCGAGCGCGCCTTCTACGACCTGGTGCGCCGTTACGAGCGGCCGGTCTACGCGCTGGTGGTGCGCATGGTGCGCGAGCCGGCGCTGGCCGAGGACCTGGCGCAGGAGGTCTTCGTCAAGGCGTTCCGCGCGCTCGCCAGCTACGACCCGGGGCGCAAGTTCTCGAGCTGGCTGTTCAAGATCGCCCACAACACGGCGCTCGACCACCTGCGCCGCCAGGAGCTCGACACGGTGCCGCTGGAGGCCGGGGTCGAGGACCGCCGCGACTGGGCCGAGGTGCTGATCGACCCCGCCGCCGCGGACCCCGAGGCCGCCGCCGGCCGCCGCGACCTGGCGCGGGCCCTCGAGCGGGCGGTCGGGCGGCTGCGGCCGGAGTACCGCGCCGCCGTCCTCCTCCGCTTCCAGGAGGGGCTCTCCTACCAGGAGATCGCCGAGGCGCTGGACCAGCCGCTGGGCACCATCAAGACCAACCTCCACCGGGCGCGCAAGGCGCTGGCGGTGCTGATGGCCGAGGCGGGATGGTCTCCCCCCGGCGAAACCGGGCGCGACGCCGGCGCGTAAGGCGGGAACGGAGACGGAGACCGTGCGAGCCAAGAACGAAGACACCCTGCGGCGCTGGCTGGACGCCGAGCGCGACGACGACGCCGAGGCGGCGGAGGCCGCCCTGGCGGCGCTCTTCGCCCAGCTCCCGGCCGCCGCCCCGCCGCTGGGCTTCGCCGCGCGGGTCGCGTCGCTCTGCGTCGGCGGCGCGCCCGAGGGCCTCGGCGCCTCGGCGCCCGCCCGGGCGCGCGGCCCGCTCGCCACGCTCTGGGGGCGGCTGCTCCTCGGGCTGGCGCTGGCCGGGGCCGGGGTGGCGGTGCCGTTCGTTCCGGCGCTGGTCCGTGAGCTCTTCGGCGGCCTCGACGCCGCGGCACTCCTCGGCGCCGTGCCCGGGCTCGTGGCCGCGGCCTCCGGCCGTCTCGTGGGAGCGCTCGATGGGCTGCTCGCCATCCTCGATCTCGCCGGGGCGCTCGCCGCCCCCTTCCGCTCGCCGGCGGTCGCCGCCGGCCTTCTCGGCACGCTGCTCCTCGGGGCGGCGGCCTTCGTCCTTCTCAACCGACTCATCGCCACGGATAGGAGCTGGTCCCATGGCCACGTTCACGGATAGGTCGTTCGACGATCGGCGCCGGGCGCATCGCCCCGGCCGCGGCTATGCCGCGCTGCCGGTCTTGCTGCTGCTCGCGCTGGCGCTCGTGCCGCAATTCGCGGCCGCCCAGGCCGGCGAGCGTGCCGAGCTGCGGCGCGCCGTCGAGCAGCGATACGAGGTGCTGCCGATCCGCGACGGCGTGCTGCTCAAGCCGCGCGTCGAGCGGCTGGGCGTGCGCTCGATCGAGGTCGCCGGCGACACGCTGGCGGTCAACGGCGAGCGCCTCTCGGCCGAGGTGCTGCGCGCCTGGCTGGCCGAGGAGGCCGAGCCGATCCTCCGCCTCCACCGCCTGCCCGCGCGCGAGCGGCGGGCGCTCTTCGGCCTCCCCGCCGACGGCGGCGCGGCGGCCGTCCCGGCCGGCGCCGGCCGAGGCGCTCCCCGAGTCGACCGAGGTCCCCGAAGGGGAGGAGCCGCTCGCCGGCCTCCCGCCGCTGCCGCCGTCCGGTGCCGGAACCCCCGGCGCCGCCGGACTTCCCCGACCTGCCGCAGCAGCGCTCCGGCTCGCGGGTGAGCATCACCCAGAACGTGGTCGTCGAGAAGGGCGAGGTGGCCTCCGAGGCGGTCGCCGTGGCGGGCTCGGTGCGCGTCGACGGCGAGGTGCGCGGCGACGTCGTGGCGGTCGGCGGCTCGGCGACGATCAACGGCCGGGTGGGCGGCGAGGTGACGGCGGTCGGCGGCAGCGTGCGGCTCGGCCCCAACGCCGAGGTCATGCACAACGTCACCAGCGTCGGCGGCCGGGTGGACCGCGCCGAGGGCGCCGAGGTCCACGGCGAGGTCAACGAAGTCTCCCTCTGGTCGGTCGGCGACCGGCGCCGCTGGCACCGCGGCTGGGACTTCGATCCCGACTACGACCGCGGCGACGACAGCGGGTTCGGGGAGTTCCTGGGTTCGATCGTCTGGATCGTCTTCCTCTCCTTGATCGGCGCGGTGGCGCTGCTCCTGGCGCGCGGCCCGATCGAGCGGATCGAGCGGCAGGTCGCGACCGACGCCTGGCGCTCGGCGGCGGTGGGCTTCCTGGTGCAGCTGCTGATCCTGCCGATCACCCTGGTGGTCTCCATCGTGCTGCTCGTCTCGGTCATCGGCTGGCCGCTCTTCCTGCTCTACCCCTTCATCGCCCTGGGGCTGCTGATCGCCGCCTTCCTGGGCTTCGTCGGGGTGGCGCTGCGGCTCGGCCGCTGGGTCGAGGGACGGGGCGGCCGCGCCTTCGTCAATCCCTACTTCGCGGTGTTCGGCGGCGTGGTGCTGATCCAGCTCGCCTGGACCGTCGGCCGCTTGCTCGGCATCATCGACGGCTTCCTCGGGCCGATCGCCGGCTTCACCATGCTGGTCGGCTTCCTGGCCCAGTACCTGGCCTGGACGACCGGGCTCGGCGCCGCGCTCCTCGCCTGGTCGCAGAGCCGGCGGGAGGGGCGCTGGGTGGCGCCGCCGCCCCCGCCGCCGGCCCCGGAGCCGGAGCCGGAGTACGGCCCCGACTACGGCACGTCGCCGGGGACGACCGCGCTGCCGCCGGCCGAACCGGTCTGGCCGGAGGGGGAGCCTGGACGGTAACGCCGGACCGCACAACGAAGTAACAGGGGCGGTCCAGCCGGGCCGCCCTTTTCGTTTCGGCGCATGCCGCGGCGTTCGCGAGGGCAGTAGCCTAGGCGTGTCCTGCGCGTCGCTTGGTCGAGGCCTTGCGTGGAAACGAGCCTCTCGTCGCTCCTCACCGCCGCCGAGGCCGGCGACTCGTCCGCCCCGGATGCGCTCTTCGCCGCCCTGTACTCGGAGCTGCACCGGCTGGCGAGACACCAGCTGGCTCACGGCGGGCCGGCGGCGACTCTTGGCGCGACGAGCCTGCTGCACGAGGCCTATCTCGACTCTCCCGCCGCGAGCGCGTGGCCTTCCCCGACCGCGGCCGGTTCTGGCCTACGCGGCGCGGGTCATGCGCGGCCTGGTCTCGACTACGCGCGGCGCCGCCAGGCGCAGAGCGCGGCGGCGGCTTCGAGTTCACCTCCTTGACCAGCGACGCCGTCGATCGGCGGCCGACGGCGAGGAGCTGACCCGCTTGAGCGACGCCCTCGACGAGCTGGCCGCCGTCGAGCCGGTGCTGGCGCGGTCGTCGATCTCAAGTTCTTCTGCGGCTGCAGCCTCCTCGAGATCGCCGAGTGCAGCGCGTGACGGAGCGCACCGTGCAGCGGCAGTGGGACAAGGCGCGCATCTACCGCCACCGCTCGCTGCGGGACGCGAAGCTGGAATGAACAGGGACCATTGGCAGGCCCTCAGCCCGCTTCTCGACCGGGCGCTGGAGATGAGCGGCGACGAGCGCGCCGCGTGGCTCGGCGTCCTGCGCGCCGACGAGCCCGCCCTCGCCGCCGAGCTGGAGACGCTGCTCGACGAGGCGAACGCGGTCGGCCGCGAGCGCTTCCTCGAAGGCGGCGGGCCGACTCCGCCGCTCTTCGCCTCCCTTGCCGGTCAGACGGTCGGTGCCTGGACCCTCGTCTCGCCGATCGGCCGGCGGCATGGGCGCGTCTGGCTGGCGCGGCGCAGCGACGGCCGCTTCGAGGGCTCGGCGGCGGTCAAGCTGCTCAACGCCGAGCTGGTCGGCCTGGCCAGCGCGGAGCGCTTCCGGCGCGAAGGCAGCATCCTGGCGCGGCTCGCCCATCCTCACATCGCGCGCCTCCTCGACGCCGGCCTGTCGGCGAACGGCCAGCCCTATCTCGTGCTCGAGCACGTCGAGGGCGGCACATCGACCGCTACTGCGACGCCCGGGAGCTGAGCGTCGAGCGCGCCTGCGTCTCTTCCTGGACGTGCTGGCCGCCGTCGCCCAGCGCACGCCAACCTCATCGTGCACCGGGACATCAAGCCCTCGAACGTGCTGGTCTCGACCGCCGGCGCGGTGAGCTCCTCGACTTCGGCATCGCCAAGCTGCTCGGGCGGACACGTCCCGCGCCGACGCGCTCACCCGCGAGGCCGGCCGGGCCTCCCCCCGAGTACGCCGCTCCCGACGGTGACCGGCGGGCCGATCACCACCGCCACCGACGTCTACGCCCTGGGCCCCTGCTCTACCTGCTGCTCACCGGGCGGCATCCGACCGCGCCGGCGGAGCGCTCGCCGGCCGAGCTGCTGCGGGCGCTCGTCGACACCGAGCCGCAGCGCCTCTCCGAAGCCGTCTCCGATCCCCGCGCCCGCCGGCTGCTGCGCGGCGACCTCGAGACGATCGTCGCCAGACGCTCAAGAAGCGTCCGGCGGATCGCTACGTCTCGGTCACTGCCCTCGCGGACGACGTGCGGCGCTACCTCGACCACCAGCCGATCGGCGCCCGGCCGGACTCGTTCGCCTACCGCGCCCCAAGTTCGTGCGGCGGCACGCGGCGGGCGTGGCCACGGCCGCCGCGGTGACCCTGCTCCTCGCCGGCTGGTCGCTTCTCCCGCCGCCTCCGGCCGAGCGGGACCGGGCGCGACTCGAGGCGGAAGGCGGCGAAGGTGAGCGAGCTCCTGGCCGACCTCCTGCCGCGCCGATCCCTCGGCAGCGAGACGCGGGAGCCCACCGTGCGCGGCGTGCTCGACGCCGGCGCCGAGCGCGTCCGCACCGAGCTCGCCGACCAGCCCGAGCTCCAGGCCGAGTGCTGACGGTGATCGGCCGGGTGTACCAGCGGCTGGGGCACGACCGCGCGCAGCCGCTCCTCGAGCGGGCGCTTCCCTCGGCCGCCGGATCGCCGTCCCGAGCACGCGCGGGTGGCCCAGAGCCTCAACGACCTCGGCGCGCTGCTCGGACGAAGGGGGACTACGCCGCCGCGGCGCCGCTGCTGGAGGAGGCGCTCGCCAGCGCGCCGGCTGCTCGGCGAGGAGCACCCGGACGTCGCCGTGACCCTCGTGGAGCTCGGCCGCGTCTACAGCGACCGGGGCGAAAACGACCGCGCCGAGCCCCTGCTCCGGGAGGCGCTGCGGCCGCGCGCGCTGCGCCGCCCGCCCCCCCGCGCTCTCGCCTCTCCGCCTCCCGCCGAGCGCCCCCCTCCCCCGCCGCGCCTCCGCCCCCCCCGCCTTCCTCCTCGCCTCCCCCCGCCCCCGCTGACCCCGCCCGCTCCCCCGCCCTGCGCGCCCCCTCCCCCCCTCCCCCCCCCTGCCGCGCCCGCCCGCCGCCTCCCGCGCCCCCCCCCCCCCCCCCCCCCCCCCTCCTCCCCTCCGCGCCCCGCGCGCCCGCCCCCCCCCGCCGCGCTCCCCCCCCGCCCCCCTCTCCTCTCGCCCCTCCCCGTCTCCCCTCCCCTCCCCCCCCTCCTCCCCCCGCCTCCCCTCCCCCCCCCCCGCCCCCCTCTCGCCCCCCGCCCCCCCCCCCCCCGCCCCCCCCCGCCCCCGCAGCCGCGGCCGCGGCGCGCTCGGCGAGCCGGGTGTGCCGCGCGCGGGTGCGGGCGTTGCCGACGGCGACGCGCAACGCCCGCTTCTCGCCGACCAGGACGGCCAGCCGGCGGGCGCGGGTCAGGGCGGTGTAGAGGAGGTTCCGCTGCAGCATGACGTAGTGCTGGGTGTGCAGCGGCACGACGACGCAGGGGTACTCGCTCCCCTGCGACTTGTGGATCGAGCAGGCGTAGGCCAGCGCCAGCTCGTCGAGGGCGGCGGGGTCGTAGGCGACCCGCCGCCCGTCGAAGCTCACCACCACGCGCTGCTCGGCCTCGTCGATCGCCGCCACCCGCCCGAGGTCGCCGTTGAAGACCTCCAGGTCGTAGTTGTTCCGCACCTGCATCACCTTGTCGCCGGCGCGGAAGCCGCCGCGCGACGGCCCCGCCGCCTCGCCGCGCGCCGGGTTGAGCAGCTCGCGCAGCACGCCGTTCAGGCTCGCCGTGCCGAGCAGGCCGCGGTTCATCGGCGTCAGCACCTGCACCTCCTCGACCGGATCGAAGCCGAAGCGCTGCGGGATGCGGCGGACGAGGAGCTCGCGTAGGGCCTCCAGCACCTCCTCCGGCGTCTCCTTCTCGACGAAGAAGAAGTCGGCCTCGCCGCGGTCGCCGGCGAGCGGTTCGAGGAGCGGCATCTCGCCCTGCCGCACGCGGTGGGCGTTGGTGACGATGAGGCTGCGCTCCGCCTGGCGGAAGATCGTCTGCAGGCGCGCCACCTCGACGGCGCCCGAGCGGATGAGGTCGGCGAGCACCCGGCCGGGGCCGACCGACGGGAGCTGATCGACGTCGCCCACGAGAACCAGCCGCGCGGCGTCCGGCAGCGCGCGCAGGAGGTGGGCGGCGAGCGGCGCGTCGAGCATCGAAGCCTCGTCGACGATCGACGAGGTCGCCGTCGAGCGGGCGCTCGCGGTGGCGCTCGAAGCCGCGGCTCCGGGCGTTCCACTCGAGCAGGCGGTGGAGGGTGGCGGCCTCGTGGCCGGTCGCCTCGGCCAGCCGCTTGGCGGCGCGGCCGGTGGGGGCGGCGAGGAGGACGCGCAGCCCCTTGCGCTCCAGCACCTCGACGATGCCGCGCACCAGCGTCGTCTTGCCGGTCCCCGGGCCGCCGGTCACGACCAGCACCTTGCGCGTCAGCCCGAGCCGAATCGCCTCGCGCTGCTCGGGGGCGAGGGCGACCTTCTCGCGCTGCTCGAGCCAGGCGAGGGCGCGCTCGACGTCGAGCGCCAGGGGCGGCGCCGGCGTGGCGGCGAGGGCGGCGACGCGCTCGGCGATCTCGCGCTCGGCGGTGTAGAGGGTCGGGAGATAGACCGCCGCCGTGCCGTCCGCCAGCGGCTCGACGATCGCCTCGCCGGCGGCGGCGAGCGTCGCGAGCCCCGCCTCGACCCGCCCCGGCTCGACGCCGAGGAGCGTCACGGCTTCCTCCAGGAGAGACGCCCGCGGCAGGAAGCAGTGGCCGCGCTCGGCCGCCTCGCCCAGGAGGTGGAGGAGGGCGGCCTCGACCCGCTGCGGCGCGTCCTTCGGCAGCCCCAGCGCCGCGGCGATCCGGTCGGCGCTGCGGAAGCCGATGCCGAAGACCTCGACCGCCAGGCGGAAGGGGCTCTCGCGCACCACCGCCATCGCCTCCTCGCCGTAGCGCTTGTGGATCTTGACCGCCAGGCCGGTGGCGACGCCGTGCGACTGCAGGAACACCATCAGCTCCTGGATGCCGCGCTGCTCGCGGAAGGCGCGCCGGATCTCGCCGCTGCGCTTCCGGCCGATCCCCGGCACCTCGGCAAGCCGCTCGGGGCTGGTCTCGATGACCGCCAGGGTTTCCATGCCGAAGCGCGCGACCAGGCGCTTGGCGAGCCCCTTGCCGATGCCGCGCACCAGCCCCGAGCCGAGGTAGCGCTCGATCCCGACGACGGTCGCGGGAGTGACGGTCTGGTAGGAGCTGACGCGGAACTGCCGGCCGTGGCGGGCGTCCTGCTCCCAGCGGCCGGTCAGCCGCAGGCTTTCGCCGGGCTGCACGGCGAGGAGGTTGCCGACCGCGGTGACCAGCTCGCGCTCGTCCGGCACCGCCAGCCGCACGACGCTCCAGGCGCTCTCGGGGTTGGCGAAGACGATCCGCTCGAGGACCCCTTCGAGGAGAGCGGTGTCGGGCTCGGGTCCGGGCGCCCCGGGCAGGCGGGGCTGGCGGGGCTCGCTCATCAAGTCGAGAGCGGCACCACCTCCAGCTCCTGGCGGAGCTTGACGATGCTGCGCTCCGGGTAGAGGCCGGGGCGGAGCTGCACGCCCGGGTAGATCTGCGTCCCGCGCCCGACGACGCACCCCGGGTGGAGGACGCAGTTGCAGCCGGTCAGGACGCCGTCGCCGAGCACCGCGCCGAGCTTCCGCCGGCCGGTCGGGAGCGACCCGCCGCCGGGCAGGGGGATGCGGATCTCGCCGCCGTCGTGGCGGAAGTTCGAGAGGACGGTGCCGGCCCCGAGGTTGACGCCGGCGCCGAGCACCGAGTCGCCGACGTAGGAGAGGTGCGGTACCTTGGCGTGGGCGAGGAGGATGGCGTGCTTGATCTCGACGTTGGCGCCGACGACGCAGTCCTCGCCGATCCAGACGCCGCCGCGGACGTAGGCGCCGGGCCGGACCTCGGTGCCGCGGCCGATGAAGACCGGCCCCTCGATCACCGCGCCGGGATGGAGGCGCACGCCGCGCTCGATGACGATCTTGTTGCCGGCGAGGTGGACGTCCGGCGGCAGCCGGACCTGGACGTCGTCGTCCGGCAGCGCCGCGAAGAGGGCGTCGAGCGGCTCGCCGAGCAGCGCCCACGGCGCCGCCGGATCGAAGCGCGCCGCGAGCGGCGCGGGCAGCTCGGCGAAGAGAGTCGGGAAGGGCGGCGCGGCGGCGGTCAGCGCGGCGGGCTCGGGCACCGGAGGATTGTAGCGCTTGCTATCGTCGCGCCCCGTGTCGCCAGCGCCCGCGCGCCGCCCGCGCCTCCGCCCGCTGCCGGCCGCCTTCTACCGCCGCCCGGCCGAGGAGGTGGCGCGCGACCTGCTCGGGCGGCACCTGGTGCGCGAGCTGGACGGCGAGCGGCTGGTGCTGCGGCTGGTCGAGACCGAGGCCTACCTCGGCGCCCCCGACCGCGCCAGCCATGCCTTCGGCGGGCGGCGGACGCCGCGCAACGAGAGCCTCTACCGCGCCGGCGGCTTCGCCTACGTCTACTTCATCTACGGCATGTACTGGTGCCTGAACGCGGTGACCGGCGAGGCGGGGGTGGGGAGCGCGGTGCTGATCCGCGGCGGCGAGCCGGTGGCGGGGGAGGAGCGCATGCGCGCGCTGCGCGGCCTGGCGCGGGCGCCGCGCCCCGGCGACCTCGCGGGCGGACCGGGCCGCCTCTGCCAGGCGCTCGCCATCGACCGCGCGCTGGACGGCGCGCCGCTCGGCCGGCCGCCCCTCTGGATCGCCGCCGGCGAGCCGGTGGCGGACGCCGAGGTCGCGGTCGGCCCGCGCATCGGCGTCGACTACTCCGGCGAGGCGGCCGCCTGGCCGCTCCGCTTCGCCATTCGTGGCAACCAGCACGTCTCGCGCCCCCACCCCTGGCCGCGGGCGCCGCGGCGCGGGAACGCGGAGACGCCGTGAGCCTGCCGCTGGCGCGGACGGTGGCGCTGCCGTTCCGCTCGGTGGCGGGGGCCTACCGCGCCGCCTTCTCCGGGCTGCCGCGCGCCGTCTGGCTCCTCGCCACGGTCACCCTGGTCAACCGCAGCGGCACGATGGTGCTGCCGTTCCTCGCCCTCTACCTGACCGAGCGGCGGGGGTTCACGCCGGCGGGCGCCGGCGGGGTGATGGGGCTCTACGGACTCGGCGCCATCGCCGGCGCCTACTTAGGCGGCTGGCTCTGCGACCGGCTCGAGGCGAAGCGCGTCATGGGCGGGAGCCTGGTGCTCGGCGGGCTCGGCTTCCTGGTGCTCGGCGAGCTGCGCGCCAAGCCGGCGATCGCCGCCGGCGTCTTCCTGCTCAGCGTCGTCGGCGAAGGGTTCCGGCCGGCGGTGGCCTCGGCGATGGTGCGCGCCGCGCCGGCCGCGGTGCTCACGCGCTCCTACGCGCTCATCCGGCTGGCCACCAACCTGGGGATGATGATCGGCCCGGTGGCGGCGGGGTTCCTCGCCGTCCACAGCTACCGCTGGCTCTTCTTGGCCGACGGCGGCACGTGCCTGGCGGCGGCGCTGCTGCTCTGGGCGGCCTTCCGCGTGCGCGGCGGGGCGCCGGCGGCGGCGGCCGAGCGGCGCACCGGCGGCGAGGCCTCGCCCTGGCGCGACGGCGAGTTCCTGGCGGTGGTGGGGCTGACGCTGCTCCTCTCGATCGTCTTCTTCCAGATCCTCTCCACCTACCCGTTGACCCTGCGCGACGTCCACGGCTTCTCGGAGGCGCAGGTCGGGCTGCCGCTCGGGATCAACACGCTGATCATCGTCTGCCTCGAGATGCTCCTGGTGCACGGGCTGCGCGACCGGCCGCCGCTGCGCGTCGCGGCGCTGGGGGCGCTCTTCGTCGGCGTCGGCTTCGGCCTCCTGCCCTACGGCTCGGGCTTCGCCTTCGTGGCGGCGACGGTGCCGATCTGGACGCTCGGGGAGATGCTGAGTTTCCCGATGCTCCAGGGGTGGGTAGCGACGCGCGCCGCCGGCCGCGCCGAGGGGCGCTACATGGGCCTCTTCACCCTCTCCTTCGCCGTCGCCTTCACGGTGGCGCCGATCGTCGGCACCTGGGTCTACCAGCACCTCGGGCCGCGCGCGGTGTGGACCGGCACGGCCGCCGCCGGCGCGCTCCTCTGCGCGGCGTTCCTCCTCCTCGACGCGCGGCTGCGGCGCTGACCGCGCGCTTCCCCTCCGCCCTGTTGACCCCTTCTGACCCGCATGCCACAGTCTCCGGCAGCGCCCCACGATTCGACTGGAGGAAGGAGGCCGCCATGGCCAGGAAGCTGAGCTGGACCGTTTGCGCCGCTCTCGTGCTGTGCCTCGCCTTCGCCGCGCCGGCGGGCGCCGACCGCGGGGGCAACCCGCCGCCGCAGCTCGTCGTCACCCAGGTCGTGGCCGACCTCGGGACCGCCACGCTGGCGATCGAGGGGAAGCACTTCGGCGCGGATCCGCAGGTCTTCCTGGGCGGCCCGGGGGGGAGCTTCACCGAGCTGGCGGTCCTCGCCTCGACCGACTCGACGATCTCGGCGCAGCTCGCAACGACGGACCCGGGGACCTACGTGCTCCTCGTCAGCTCCGGCCCGGCCGCGACCCAGATCTACGCCATCGACGTCACGCTCGGCACGCAGGGCCCCGCCGGGCCACCCGGCGCCGACGGGGCGGACGGCGCGCCGGGGCCGCCCGGTCCTCCCGGCCCGCCGGGTCCGCCCGGACCCGAGGGGCCCGAGGGACCGCCGGGGCCGAGCGCGGTCCGCCTGGTCTACGACAACACCCTCCCCACGCCGCAGCTCGTCGGCGAGTTCCTCTACCCGGCGGACGTGCTGATCGACGAGGAGGGCGTCCTCTTCTCGCTCGGCGTCGAGCGGCCGCGCCTGTTCGGGCGGGTGGGCGACCTCTACTTCACCGACGACACCTGCACCACCGGCCCCTTCATCACGGCGCCGGCCGCGTTCAACAACCTGCTCGTCATCGCCGCGCTCAAGGGCGGCAACGCCTACATCCCGGACACCACCGGCCCGCCGGTCGGCTTCACCAAGCGCTCGCAGATGAACGACGACGGCACCTGCCTCAACATCCCCGACGCCGCCGACAGCGGCCGCCCGGCCATCCTGATCAAGAACGTCGCGGGCTTCGTCCCGCCCTTCCAGCTCGGGAGCTGAGCGCCGGCCACGGGAATGGGCATGACGCAGGTCGGAGTCAAAGTCTTAAGGGACGGATTGAGCAAGTACCTCCGCCGCGTCGGTGAAGGGGAGCGGATCGTCATCACCGATCGTGGCCGGCCGGTCGCTCTTCTCGCACCCTTCGAGCAGGGCGCGCCGGCGCGCGCGGCCGGGGAACTCGTGGCGGCGGGCCGCGCGAGCTGGAGCGGAGGGAAGCCGCGCGGCGCGAAACGCCCGCCGCGGCTGAAGGGGAATCGCGCGGCCGAGATCGTGCTCGAAGACCGCCGGTGATCGTGCCGCCGCCGTAGGAGACGCAAGTGAGAGCAGACCAACTTCCTGCCGGCTGGGACGAGAAGAGAGTCCGTGAGGTTCTCGACTACTACGAGAACCAGAGCGATGAAGAAGCCGCCATCGAGCACGAGGAAACGCTCTCGCGGCCGACTGAGACGCTGATGGAAGTTCCCGTCAAGCTCGTGCCGGTCGTGCGCGAGCTCATCGCCCGCTTCGAAGAGGATTGAGTTCGTCCTCGGAGCGCTATCCTCGCGCCTTCGTCGTCCCTTTCTGCCCCTGGTAGTGGCTGGAGGAGCCGGGGTCGCCGTAGGCGATCTCGGGCTCGGACTCCATCGCGACGAAGATGAGCTGGGCGATGCGGCGGCCGGCTTCGAGGACGAAGGGCTCGGGGCCCAGGTTCTGGAGCTCGAGGGTGATGTTGCCTTCGAAGCCGGGGTCGCACCAGCCGGCCAGGGAGTGGTTGATCCAGACCCGGCCCAGGGTGGACTTGAGCTTCAGGTCGCAGGCGACCGTGCGCGGGATGCGGACGTACTCGATGGTCGAGGCGAGGACCACCTCGCCGGGGAAGAGCTTGATGTGCGGGGCGCTGAACTCCTCGGGCTCGCGGGTGGGGCAGATCCAGTGGTCGGAGACCCGCACGTCGTAGCTCGCGGCGTTGACCTGCCCCTCCTCGAAGGGGTCCACGCCGCCGCCGCGCGCCCACTCGCGGATCCAGCGGTCTGGCTTGATCACACGAAGCGGACCGGGGTGGTCACCTGCTCGCGGTGGATGGTGTCGACGAAGCGGATGAGGTGCCGCGACAGCGACATGAAGAGGGTCGAGGTGCGCGAGCCGCCGCCGAAGAAGCGCACGCCGCGCAGCAACTCGCCGTCGGTGACGCCGGTCGAGGCGAAGAGGATCTGCTCGCCGGGGGCGAGGTCTTCGGTGCGGTAGATCTTGGCGACGTCGGTCCCCAGCTCTCTGGCGCGCGCCTCCTGGGCTTCGCCGAGCGGCCGCAGGCGCGCCTGGATCTCGCCGCCCAGGCAGCGCATGGCGGCGGCGGTGATCACCCCTTCCGGCGCGCCGCCGATCCCCATCACCGCGTGCACGCCGGTGCCGCGCACCGCCGCGGCGATGCCGGCCGAGAGGTCGCCGTCGGCGATCAGGCGGATGCGCGCCCCGGAATCGCGGATGTCGGCGACGAGCTGCCGGTGCCGCTCGCGGTCGAGGACGACGACGGTCAGGTCGCTGACCTTCCGCCCGAAGGCCTGCGCCAAGTTGCGCAGGTTCTCGGCCACCGGCGCGTCGATGTGCACCGAGCCGCGCGCCGTCGGGCCGACGACGATCTTCTCCATGTAGATGTCGGGGGCGTAGAGGAGGCCGCCGCGCTCGGCGGCGGCGAGGACGGCGATGGCGTCCGGCGCGCCGGTAGCGCAGAGGTTGGTGCCTTCGAGCGGATCGACGGCGATGTCCACCGCCAGCGCCCCGTCCTTGCCGCGCGCCGCGCCGAGCTGCTCGCCGACGAAAAGCATCGGCGCCTGGTCGCGCTCCCCCTCGCCGATCACCACCCGGCCGTCCATCTCGAGCGAGTCCATCTCGCGCCGCATGGCCTCGACGGCGACGCGGTCGGAGTCGTGGCGGTCGCCGTAGCCCATCGTCTTGGCGGCGGCGATCGCCGCCTGCTCGGTGACGCGGATGAAGTCCTGCTCGAGGCGCCGGTCGAGCGACATCAGCGGGCGCCCTCGAGGGCCGGCGCAGTCTCCGCCTCCTCGGGCGCCGGCTTGGCCTTCGCCCGCGGCTCGCGCGGCTGCCGCTCCGGCGGGTTGTAGGCCGGGATCCCGGTGATGGCCTCGCCGATGACCAGGGCGTGGATGTCGTGCGTCCCCTCGTAGGTGAAGACCGACTCGATGTTGAGCATGTGGCGGATGACCGGGTAGTCGTCGACGATGCCGTTGGCGCCGAGCACCTCGCGCGCCAGCTTCGCGCACTCGCGCGCCACCCAGACGTTGTTGCGCTTGCCGAGCGAGACCTGATGGGGCTTGAGGCGCCCGCGGTCCTTGAGCCGGCCGAGCTGGAGGGCGAGGAGCTGCCCCTTGCTGATCTCGGAGACCATCCACACCAGCTTCTCCTGCACCAGCTGGTGGCAGGCGATCGGCTGGCCGCCGAACTGGAGGCGCTGCTTGGCGTACTCGAGGGCCGTCCAGTAGCACTCCATCGCCGCGCCCAGGCCGCCCCAGGCGATGCCGTAGCGCGCCTGGTTCAAGCACATGAGCGCGCTCTTGAGGCCCGTCGTGCCGGGGAGCAGGTTCGCCGCCGGGATGCGGCAGTCGTGGAAACCGAGCTCGGAGGTCGTCGAGGCGCGGAGCGAGAACTTGCCGTGCTGGTCGGAGGAGGTGTAGCCGGGCGTGCCCTTCTGGACCAGGAAGCCGCGCACCCCGTCGGGCGTCTTCGCCCAGACGACCGCCACGTCGGCGAGGGTGCCGTTGGTGATCCACTGCTTCGAGCCGTTGAGCACCCACGAGTCGCCGTCGCGCCGCGCCGTCGTGCGCATGCCGCCGGGGTTGGAGCCGAAGTCCGGCTCGGTCAGGCCGAAGCAGCCGATCGCCTCGCCGGAGGCCAGGGCCGGGACCCAGCGGTCCTTCTGCTCGGGCGAGCCGAAGGTGTAAATGGGGTACATGACGAGCGAGCTCTGGACCGAGACGAAGCTTCGCAGCCCCGAGTCGCCGCGCTCGAGCTCCTGCATGATGAGGCCGTAGGCGACGTTGTTGAGGCCGGGGAGGCCGTACTCGGCGATGGTGGCGCCGAAGAGGTTGAGGCGCCCCATCTCGGGGACCAGCTCGAGCGGGGTGCGCGCCTCGCGGTGGCACTCCTCGATGATCGGCTTGACCTTGTCCTCGACGAACTCGCGGACGGTGTCGCGCACCAGCCGCTCCTCCTCGGAGAGGAGGGGGTCCAGCTCGAGGAAATCGACGCCTGGATAACGGCTCACGGCGGTCCTCCTGGAGCGCGAAAGCTTTCGCGCCGGGCTCTCGACGGCACTCGTGGGGATTGGCGCGGTTGGCGCGGGGTGCGCACCGGGCGGGAAGGATAGCACGCCGGAAACCCCTCTTGACGACAGTTGTAGTCACCCGGTACCATCCGCCGTTGGAGAGACCGGAGATGCCCGCCAAGTCGATCGGGGACCAGGAGCTGGCGCTGCTCCGCCACGTCGCGGAGCAGGGGCCTTCGACCGTCGGCCAGGTCGCCGAGGGCTTCGGTGCGCCGCGCGGGCTGGCGCGCTCGACGGTGCTCACCATGATGGAGCGGCTGCGCCAGAAGGGGCACCTCCACCGGCGGCAGGTGGACGGGGTCTATCACTACGTCTCGCCGGTGCCGGCGCACGAGGTGCTGCGCGGCGCGGTGAGCGCCTTCGTCGAGCGCACGCTCGCGGGGTCGGTCTCGCCCTTCGTCGCCTACCTCGCCGAGAACGCCGAGGTCACCGAGGAGGAGCTGGCGGAGCTGGAGGAGCTGGTCGGCCGCCTGCGGGCGCGGAAGGAGGAGGGCTGAGATGAGCGCCGACCTCCTCGCCGCGGCCCTCCTCCGCGCCTCGCTCCAGGGCGCGCTCGCGGTCGCCGCGGTGTGGGCGCTCTGCCGTCTCGTGCCGCGCCTGCCGGCCGCGCTGCGCTGCGCGCTCTGGTGGCTCGTCTGCTTGAAGCTCCTCGTCGCGCTGGCCTGGACCGCGCCGGTGCCGCTGCCGGTGCTGCCGGCCGCGGAGAAGAGCGGGGTAGGGAAGATGGAGCTGGCAGCCATGCCGGCGCCGCTCGTGGCTCCGCAGACGGCGCGCATCGAGGCGCCCGCGCCCGCCGCACCGCCATCGGCGCGCGTCGACTGGACCCTCCTCGCGGTGACGCTCTGGGGCGCCGGGCTCCTCGCGCAGCTCGTCGTCGCCGGCTTCCAGCTCCGCCGCCTGCGCGCGAGGGTGCGCGCCGCCGCGCCCGTCGCCGATCCGGCGCTCTCTAGCCTCCTGACCCAGCTCCAACAGACGCTCGGCCTGCGCAGGCAGGTGGAGGTCCTCGGCTCCGAGGAGATCGAGACGCCGCAGGTCGTCGGCCCGCTCCGCCCGCGCGTGCTCCTCCCGGCGCGCACGCTCGCGACGCTCTCGCGCGAGGAGCTGGCGCTCACCCTCGCGCACGAGCTGCTCCACCTCCGGCGCGGCGACCTCTGGCTGAGCTGGGTGCCGGCCCTGGCGCAGCGGCTCCTCTTCTTCCACCCGCTGGCGCGCCTGGCGGCGCGCGAGTACGCCCTTGCCCGCGAGGCCGCCTGCGACGCGGAGGTCCTCCGCCTCCTGCGCCCGGCTCCCGAACGCTACGGCCGCCTGCTTGTGCGGCTCGGCGTGACGGCGGCGCCGCCGCGCTTCGCCCTCGCCGGCGCGGCCCCGTCCTTCCGCACTCTCAAGAGGAGACTCGAGATGCTGCAGCAATCGATCGCCGGCAAGCGTTTCCACCGCGGCTGGTGGGCCCTGGTCGTCCCCGCGGCCCTCGTGGCGCTGCTCCCCTTCACGCTCGTCGCACAGGAGGAGGAGCCCACGGCCCCGCCCGCCGAGGCGGCCGCCGCGTCCCACGCCGACGCACCCGCCGGCGCCCTCGCGCACGCGTTGGGCCCGGTCGCCCCCGTCGCCCCGGTCCCCCCGATTCCTCCGGTCCCCCCGGTGCCGCCAATGCACGTCCTCGCGCCCGCGATGCCTGCCGCGCCCGCCGTGGCGGCCGTCCCGGCGGTGCCCGCGGTGCCTGCGGCACCCGCACTGGCGCCCATGCCGGCGGTCCCCGCCGTGCCCGCCGTCCCGGCGATCCCCGCGGTCCCGGCGCGCCTGGGGCGCGGCCACGGCTACTCCCACGGCTTCCGCGACGAGGACGACGAGGCCTTCGTCGTCATCCTCGGCGACGAGGACGACGCCCTCGTCAACGGCACCGGCGGCGACTTCGCGCGCGCCAAGCGGGCCATCGGTCCGTCCGCCCGCGGCGTCTGGTTCGAGCGCGACGGCAAGGAGTACCTGATCCGCGACGCGGAGACCCTGCGGCAGGTCGAGGCCGCCTTCGCGCCGCCGCGGGAGCTCGGCCGGAAGCAGGGGGAGCTGGGCAGACAGCAAGGAGAGCTGGGAAAGCAGCAGGGTGAGCTGGGAAGGCAGCAGGGCGAGCTGGGACGCGCGCAAGGGAAGCTGGCCGCGCAGCAGGGGCAGCTCCACGCCAAGCTGTCGCAGCTCCACGCGCAGCGGATGCGGGTCGACGAGGAGGAGCGCGCGGCACTCGACCGCGCGGTCCGCGAGCTGGACGGGAAGATCCGCGAGCTGCACGACAGAATGTCGGACCAGAGCGACCAGATGGAGCTCGTCGAGCGGCAGCAGGAGCTGGCCCGGCAGCAGAATGAGCTGGCGCGGCAGCAGAATGAGCTGGCGCGGCAGCACGGGGAGGTGGCGCGCGAGGCCCACCGCCGGTTCCGCGAGCTGCTCGACGGCTCGCTCACGAGCGGCGCGGCGCAGCCGCTCGAATGACCTGCTAGCCTCCGCGGCGCCGGCCGCTTCACGCCGGCGCCGCCCATGACCCCTCTCGACCTCCTGCGCGTCGTCGGCCCCGCGCTGCTGGCGCTCGCCGCCGCCTTCATCGTCGACCGCCTGTGCGCCGCCAAGGGCCTGCTGCCGCCGGGCTTCGCCGTCCCCTGGCGGCGCGGCGCCGCGCTGGCCCTTCTCGCCGCCGTCTTCTGGATCGGCGTCTTCGCGCCGCTCGGCATGCTCGGGCTCGAGACCGAGATGGACCTCTCCGGCCTCACCGTGCCGCGGCTCTTCCTTCTCCACGGCATCTTGGTGGCGACGCTGGTCGGCTGGTTCCTCCTCGGGTATTGGGGCACGGCCCGCGCCGACCTCGGCCGCCTCTTCGCCGCGCAGTTCGGGCTGCTCGCGCCGCGGCCGGCGCGCGAGATCGGGCTGGGGCTGGTCCTGGGCCTCGCCATCTGGTCGCTGGCGCTGATGGTGCTGATGGCGGTCGCGCTCGTCGTCCTCGCCTTCGGCGGCGAGGACGCGCTCCCCAAGTCGCCGCCGGCGCTGGTCCCGTGGATTGCGGCGCTGCCCTGGGGCGTGCGCCTCTTGGTGAGCCTCTCGGCGGGCGCCGTCGAGGAGACCTTCTTCCGCGGCTTCCTGCAGCCGCGCGCCGGGCTCCTCCTCTCGACCCTCTTCTTCGCCCTCGCCCACGCCTCCTATGGCCAGCCCTTCCTGCTCGTCGGGGTGACCTTCCTGTCGGTCCTCTACGGCGCCCTGGTGCGCTGGCGGCAGAGCGTCTGGGCGGCGATCGCCGCCCACGCCCTGTTCGACGCCGTGCAACTCCTGGTCATCGTCCCCGCGGCGCTCGAGCTCCTGGGCCGGCAAGCGAAGTAGAGTGCCTTTCCCCCGATGCTAGACTCCGCGCGAGGTCGCTCCCCCGTGCCCGACGAGTCCGACGAGCCCCGCGTCCACCTCGCGATCGGCAGCCGGTTCGAGAACATCGAGCTCGTGCAGGTGGTGCTCGAGGACGCGCTGGAGGGGATGGGGGTTGACGGCGACACGCGCCACTGGGTGGGGCTGGCGGTGCGCGAGGCGGTGGCCAACGCCATCAAGCACGGCAACCGGCAGGACCCCGAGAAGCAAGTGGAGGTGGATTGGGGTGTTGAGGGGCAGGAGCTGGTGGTGCACGTGCGCGACGAGGGGGAAGGGTTCGATTCCGACCATCTCGACAGCCCTCTCGCTCCCGAAAACCTGCTGCGGCCCACCGGCCGCGGCATCTTCTACATGAAGAGCTTCATGGACGCGATCGACTACGCCCCCGGACCGACCGGCGGCACCGAAGTCACCCTGCGCAAGCGGGTGGCCGGCCGGCCGGCGGAGGCGCTCGGCATCCCACAGGAGGGACAATGAAGATCAACACCAGGCAGGAGGGGAACGTCACCATTCTCGAGGTCGCCGGCAAGATCACCATCGGTGCCGGGGATCTGGCGTTGCGGGAGGGGGTGCAGAGCGCCCTCAACAGCGGCGCCACCAACCTCGTCATCGACCTCGCCAACGTCACCACGATCGACTCCTCCGGGGTCGGCGAGCTGGTGAGCGCTTACACCACCGCCACCAACCGCGGCGCCAAGCTCAAGCTCGCCCGCATCCCGGAGAAGGTCAACGACGTGCTGACGATCACCCAGCTCATCACCGTCTTCGACGTCTACGACACCGTGGACGAGGCGGTGCGCTCCTTCGCCTAGGGCCCCGGCCAGCGTGCGCGGCCTCGGCGGGCGGCTGGCGGCGCTCGGCACGCGGGTCGAGGCCCGCCTGCCGGCGCTCCTCCCGGCCGCCGCCGAGCGCCCGGAGGAGGTGCACCGGGCGATGGAGTACGCGCTGACCGGCCGCGGCAAGCGCGTTCGCCCGGTGCTCACCCTGGCGGTGGCCGAGATCTTCGGCCGCAGCTCCCCCCCGTCCTCGACCTCGCCTGCGCCGTCGAGATGGTCCACGCCTGCTCGCTGGTGCTCGACGACCTGCCGTCGATGGACGACGCCGGCCTACGCCGCGGCCGGCCGACGACCCACCGCGTCTTCGGCGAGGCGGTGGCGATCCTCGCCGCCCTGGCGCTCTTGAACCGCGCCTACGCCCTCGCCGCCGAGAGCGCGCAGCGGCTGGCGCTCGCCCGCTACACCAGCGAGGACATGATCCACCACCTGGCGGCGGCGATCGGCAGCCACGGCCTGATCGGCGGCCAGGCGCTCGACCTGCTGTCGCGCCCGGAAGAGCTGGACCTCGACCGCCTGGAGTACATCCACAGCCACAAGACCGGCGCGCTCTTCATGGCCGCCGCCGAGCTGGGGGCGATGGCCGCCGACGCGCGGCGGAAGGACCTCGAGGTCGTGGCGCGCTACGCCAAGAACCTGGGGCTCGCCTTCCAGATCTCGGACGACCTCCTCGACGTCCTCGCGACGCCGGAGGAGACCGGCAAGGACGCCGGCCAGGACGCCGCGAAGGTCACGTTCGTCAAGCTCCTCGGCGTCGAGGGCGCGCAGACCCTGGCCGACGAGCTCCTCGGCTTCGCCGCCGCCTCGCTCGAGCCGCTCGGGCGCAAGGCCGACCCGCTGCGCGAGCTGGCGGCCTTCGTCCAGACGCGCGGGCATTAGACTGCCCGGGTGCCTCCGCCTGAGCCCCACGACCTCGAGCGCGTGCGCTCGGAGCTCAAGCGCCTCGGCTATCTGTCGCACGGCTTCGAGCGCTTCCTCCTTCAGGACGCCCTCCGCCCCCGCCGCCCCGGGCTCGACCTGCTGCGGCTGACCGCCAAGGTCGGTCTCGGCGCCGGGCTGGCGCTCGCCGCGCCGCTCGCGGTGGCGCTGGCGGCGGCCAACAACGCCCCCGCCGCCGACCTCCTGCCGCTCTTCCTCCACCTGCTGCCGCCGATCGGCTTCGCGGTGGCGGTCGCCTTCCTCGCCCTCTGCGCGCTCCTCGTGCTCCTCCTCCGCCTCACCCACGTGCGGCGGATCGAGGCGCTCTCCTTCGCCGCGGCGGCGGCCGCGGGAGTGGCGGCGCTGGCGCTCGCCGCGCGCTGGGCGGGGGAGTTCCTGGCCGGCGGCCCGGCCTGGCACCTCGCCCTCTTCGTCCTCGGCGCGGCGGCGGCCCTCTACCTCCTGGTGCGGCTGGTCCACTACGGCCTGCTGACCCTCGCCATCCAGCTCACCGACGCGCCGCCGCGCAGCCGGCTGGTCTCGGGGCGGCGGCTCGGGCTGGCGGTGCTCGCCGCGGCCGGATTGCTCCTCCTGCCCGCGCTTCTCGCGGCGCGCGGCGCGGGGGAGACGCGGCCGGGCGCGCTGCCGACGGCGCCGGGGGAGCGCGTCCTCCTCCTCGGCATCGACGGTGTGCTGGCGGAAGAGCTCGACTACCTCTTGGCGCGCGGCGACCTGCCGGCGCTCGAGCGGCTGGCGCGGGAGGGCGCGGTGCTCCGCTACGCGCGGCCGCCGGAGGTGCCGGCCGCCTTCTGGACCTCGGTCGCCACCGGGCTGCCGAGCCCCGAGCACGGCGTCTCGGCCCTCGACAGCTTCCAGCCGCTCGGCACGCGCACGCCGCTCGCCCGCAGCGGCCCGCTGCGCGCCTACTGGAGCGGCGTCGCGGTGCCGCTCGGGCTCGCCCGCCACCGCGCCGTGCTCGCCAACCGCCGGCGCGCCTTCACCGTCTGGGAGCTGGCCTCGCGCGGCGGCGCACCGGTCGCGGCGGTGGACTGGTGGGGGACGTACCCGGCGGCGAAGCTCCCGGGCGTGGTCGTCGCGCACGGCGCCTACCACCTGCTGCGGCAAGGGGTGCCCGGCGCTGTGTCGCCTCCCGCGGCGGCGGCGCGCCTGCGGCCCCTCCTCGCCGCCGGCGCCGCGCCGGAGGAGCGCCGTCTCCTCGCCGCCGCGCTGTCGCGCGACACCGCCGCCGCGGTGCTCGACCGGGCGCTCCTCCCGGACCGCTTCTATCGGCGGACCTTCGCCGCGCTCCTCGCCGAGCGCCCGCGCGCCGCGGCGCTCTACCTCCCCGGCCTCGACATCGCGGCGGACAACTGGCGGGGCGGGGGGGTGGCGCTCGCCGACCTCGTGCGGCGCGAGCTGCGCGAGACGGACGCGCTCCTCGCCGCGGCGCTTGGGGCGGGTGAAGAAAGCGTCGGGACGGTGGCCATCGTCGTCGATCCCGGTAGGCGTCGCCTCGACGGCGAGGGACGGATCCTCCTCTGGCGCCTTCGCGGTTGCCGGGCGACCGGCGCGGTGCGCGCGACGGCTTCGCCCGAGGCCACGGCTTCGGCCCTCCTCCGCGCCCTCGGCCTGCCGCAGAGCGACGAGCTCCCCGCCCCCCCACCTGCCTGTTCTTGGGAGCCGCCCCCCGCCCGCGTTGCGACTTACGGCACCCCAGGCGACCGCGGCGCCACGGCCCGCCAGGGCGAGGAGTACCTGGAAGGCCTCCGCTCGCTCGGTTATCTATAGAGGACGCGGCCCGGGCCGCTCCCACCATACGTCCTTCAGGCTCAGCAGCTCCCCGTTGAGGTACGTCCGGTAGCCCTTCAGCTCGGCGGGCATGACGGCGACGTTGGTGCGGATGTAGAGGCTGATGTAGGGGAGGTCGCGGGCGAGGATCTCCTGGGCGGCGAGGTAGTAGGGGCGACGCTCCGCTGGGGCGGTGAGGCGGGCGCCCTGGTCGATGAGCTGGTCGAAGCGGGCGTTGATGTAGCGGCCGCGGTTCTGGCCGGCGGGGGGGAGGCTCGCGGAGTGGAGGACGAGGCGGTAGACGTGCGGGTCGAGGACGCCGAGGCGGAGCAGCGCGAAGATCTGGAAGTTCCCCTTGCGCACGTCCTCGTAGAAGGTGGCGAACTCGTAGGAGCGCACGCGCAGGTCGATCCCCACCTCCGCCAGCATCGCCTGGATCGCCTGCCCCTGGAGGATGTAGGGCTCGTTGGTCGAGGTCTTGTAGGTGAGCGTGAAGCGCGGCGCCGGGCCGTCGGGATCGGGATATCCGGCGGCGTCGAGCAGGCGCCGGGCGGCCGCGGGGTCGTGGGGCACCTGCGGCAGGCCTTCGTGGTGCGCCCAGTGCGCGTGCGGGATCATTGTCTCGGTGACCCGGCCGAGCCCGCGCCAGAGCGAATCGACCAGCCGCTCGCGGTCGATCGCCAGCGCCAGCGCCCGCCGCACCCGCACGTCGCGCAGCAGGGGGTCCACGAGGTTGATGCCGAGGTAGGAGTAAGTCGCCCCCGGGCCCTCGATCACCCGGTAGCGCCGGTCGGCGCGGAAGCGTGGCACCAAGTCCGGCGGCAGGTCGTTGACCACGAGCTGCACCGAGCCCTTGAGCAGCTCGAGCGCCCGCACCGTGGCGTCGGGCACGACCTTGAAGACGATCCGGTCGAGCTTCGGCGGTCCGGCGAAGTGGCCGTCGAAGCGCTCCAGCACGACGCGCTCGGGGGTGCGCGCGACGACGCGGAAGGGGCCCGTGCCGATGGGCCGCCGGTTCATCGCCTCCGGCGTCGTGCCCGCCGGCACGATGCCCATCGACGTCGTCAGCTCGAGCGGAAAGGCCCCGAAGGGCTCGGAGAGGTGGAAGTCGACCGCCGCCGGTCCCGCCGCCTCGACCCTCTGGACCTGCGGGAAGGCGCCGCGCTTCGAGGTGACGATGGTGCCGTCGAGCATGGTGCGGAAGGTCCAGACGACGTCGGCCGAGGTGAGGCGCCGGCCGTCGTGGAAGCGGACCCCGGGCCGCAGATGGAAGCGGTAGCGCCGCCCGCCGTCGAGCACCTCCCAGGTGGCGAGGTCGGGCAAGGGGTTACCGCGTTCGTCCTTGGTGGCGAGGCCGTTGAGCAGGGCCGCGAAGACGCGCGCCGACGACTGGTCGGTGGCGACCCGCGGGTCGAGGCTAACGGGCGCCGACTCCAGCGCCACCACGAGCTCGTCGGTGGCCGGCACCAGCGTTCCGCGCTCGCGGGCGCAGGCGAGGCAGGCGACAGTGCCGGCGAGAAGGAAGAAGCGGTTCGCTGTCATCCCGAGCGTGAGCGAGGGATCTGGTGGGCGGGCGGCCTTCCAAACGGCCCCCGCCCAGATCCTTGCGGAGCCCATTATGGGCTCCGCTACCCGCAAGGCTGCCGGCCGGAGCCGGCAACTGATCTGGATGGCGGGTTCGCTGCGCTCAGGATGACATAGCGCGTCGGTATACTCCGCGACCGATGCTCAGACGACACTCTCTCCCGCTTGCAGCTCTGCTCCTGATGGCCGTCCCGGCCCTCGCCGCCGATCCACCGAAGACCATCGTCCTCGGCTTCGACGGCGTCGACGCCGACCTCACCCGCCAGTGGATGGCCGAAGGGAAGCTGCCGCACCTCGCCCAGCTGCGCGATCAGGGGAGCTTCAGCCCGCTGCGCTCGACGATCCCGTCGCAGACGCCGGTCTCCTGGTCCACCTTCGCGACGGGCCTCAACCCCGGCCGGCACGCCATCTTCGACTTCCTGAAGCGCGACACCGCGACCTACAAGCCGAGCTTCGCCATGTACGACGAGGGGAAGGCGCCCTTCCTCTGGGGTGAGAAGACGCCCTGGCTCCTCGGCCCGCTGCTGGCGCTGGCGCTCGCGCTCCTCCTCTTCCTGGTCCTCAAGCTCTTCCGCGTGCGGACGCGCCTGGCCGCCATCGTCGTCGCGGTCGTCGCCGTCGCCGCCGGCGTCGGCGCCGGCGTCGCCGCGGCGCGCTACCTGCCCAAGGAGCGGCCGCTGGCGATCAATCGCCGGCAGGGGGAGACCTTCTGGGAGCTTCTCGGCAAGGGGGGCACGCGGGTGCGCGTGCTGCGCATGCCGGTGACCTTCCCGCCCAAGCCCTACGAGCACGGCGAGCTGCTGACCGGCCTCGGCACGCCCGACATGTCGGGGCGGATCGGCAAGCCCTTCTACTTCACCTCCGAGCTCTTCTTCACCCCCAAGGGGGGCGGCGACTTCTCGGTCGAGGTGGTGGAGCTGGTGGACAACCGCGGCGTCATCGAGACCGAGATCAAGGGGCCGCCGAACGAGCTCTTCCCCGACCAGAGTGACTACGTCGTCATCCCGATGACCCTGACGGTGCCCGAGGACCGCTCGCGCCTCGAGATCGCGGTCTCCGGCACCGAGCTCGCCCTGAAGCCCGGCGAGTGGAGCGACTGGGTGCGCTTCACCTTCCCCTTCAACCCGGTCATCAAGGCGCACGGGATCGGCAAGTTCCGCCTCTTGTCGCTCGACCCCGAGGTGCGGCTGTACCTTTCGCCCATCGAGTTCGATCCGGAGAACCTGCCGCCCGGGCTCGACATCACCTTCCCGGGGAAGTGGGTGGACGAGCTGACGGACCGCTTCGGCCTCTTCAAGACGAAGGGGTGGACGATCGACACCTGGTCGCTCTCGAACGGCACCGCGGACGAGAAGCTCTTCCTGGAGGACGTGGCGCAGACGGTGGCGAAGGACAAGGAGATGCTTTTCGGCCTGCTCGAGGACGACGACTGGGACGTGCTGGTCGATTACTTCGAGTTCACCGACCGCGTCCAGCACATGATGTTCCGCTTCTTCGATCCCAAGCACCCGCTTTACACGCCGGAGGGGGCGGCCAAGTGGGGGGGCTCGATCCTCGCCGCATACCAGCAAATGGACGCGATCGTCGGCGAGGTGATGAAGCGCATGCCGCAAGGGACGCGCCTGATGGTCCTCTCCGACCACGGCTTCGCTTCGTTCCGCCGCAGCATGAACTACAACACCTGGCTGGCGAAGAACGGCTTCATGACCCTGACCGGCGAGGACGCCGAGCGCAAGAACCTCGAGGACCTCTTCGACCAGGGCGACTTCTTCGTCAACGTCGACTGGTCGAAGACCAAGGCCTACGCGCTGGGGCTCGGGCAGATCTACGTCAACCTGGCGGGGCGCGAGGCGCAGGGGATCGTCAAGCCCGGCGCGGAGTACAAGCAGGTGGCGGCGGCGATCAAGGCCGGGCTCGAGGCGTACGTCGACGCGGCCACCGGCGAAAAGCCGGTGGCGCACGTCTTCACCCGCGACGAGGCCTACGGCGTCTACGACCCGGAGCTGATCCCAGACCTGATCCCCTCGAACAACGACGGCTACCGGGTCGGCTGGCAGGACACCCTGGGCGGCATCGCCAAGGAGGTCGTCGAGGACAACACCGAGATCTGGAGCGGCGACCACTGCTCGGTCTACCCGCCGCTCGTCGAAGGCATCCTCTTCAGCAGCGTCCCCCTCGACACCCGAGAGGCGTACATGGGCGACGTCATGCCCACCCTCCTCGACCTCTACGGCGTCAAGCCCACCGCCAAGCTCGACGGCAGGAGCCTGCTCAAGAAGGGCGGGTGAGCAGGCTGCGGGCGCGCGCCGTCAGGAACCTCGTCGCAGTCGCGCTCGGGGCGCTCGTGGTCGTCGCGCCCATCGCCTCGCAGGCCCCGCCCCAGCCCCCGTCGCGCGAGCAGGAGCTGGCGGCGCTTCGCGCGGAGATCCAGCGGATCGAGGCGCGGCTGGCGGGGGCGCGGGCTCGGCAGAGTGGGCTGCGGGGGGAGCTGGCGGCGACGGACCTCGAGCTGGAGCTCCAGGCGCGGCGGCTGGCCGAGGCGGCGGCGGCGCGGGACCTGGCGGAGCAGAAGGTGCGGGCGGGCGAGATCGAGGTGGCGCGCCTCGAGGCGGCGCTCGCCGCCAGCCGGCGCGACCTCCGCCGGCGCTTGACCGGTCTCTACCGGCTCGGCCGCCAGGGCTACCTGCGGCTCCTCCTCTCGATGCGCCCGGCCTCCGAGGTCGTCCCCGCCGTCCGCTGGGTGCGCTACCTCGCGCGCCGCGACCGCGCCGCGATCGACCGCCACACCGCCGCCCGCGCGCGTCTCGAAACCGAGCGCCGCGCCCTCCTCGCCCAGCGCGCCGAGCTGGAGACCTGGATCGCGCGCGAGAGCGGCCGCCGCCTCTACCTCCTCTCGGCCCGCCGCCGCCAGGCCGGCCTCCTCGACGCCGCCGAGCGCGAGCGCGGCGTCCTCGCCGCCCGCGCCGGCGACCTCGAGCGTAAGGTGGCGCAGCTCGCCGAGTTCCTCGACCTCCTCTACGGCCGCAACCCGGAGCGCCTCGCCGGCCGCCCGCTGCAGCGCTTCAAGGGGGTGCTCGACTGGCCGGTGCGCGGCGACGTCATCGCCGGCTTCGGGCCGCGGCTCGACCCACGCTACCGCACACGGGTGCCGCACAACGGCGTCTCACTCGCCACGACCGCGGGGTCGGAAGTGCGCGCGGTCTTCGCCGGCAAGGTCCTCTTCGCCGCCCCCTTCGAGGGCTACGGGACGACCGTCGTCGTGCACCATCCGGGGCGCGTCTTCACCCTCTACGCCGGGCTCTCCGCGCTGCGGACGGAGCAGGGAGCTATGGTACGCTTGGGCGATGTTCTGGGAGCCTCTTCCAGCAAGCTCTACTTCGAGATCCGCGTCGAGAACCGCCCCGAAAACCCACTGACCTGGTTGCGCTCACCATGACTCGAGTCCGGCTCTTCTTCCTCCTCGTCTCCGCGGCCCTGGTGCTGCCCATCCTGACCGGCACGCTGCTCGGCGCCGCCGAGCGGGAGAAGGCGCCGCAGGAGGACTCCTTCTACAAGTACCTCTCGGTTTTCAGCGAGGTGCTGACGCACGTGCGGCAGGCCTACGTCGAGGCGCCCGAGGTCGAGATGCTGATGGCCGGCGCCCTCGACGGCACCACCGACGCCCTCGACCCCTTCTCGATCTACGTCCCGGCCCGCCACGTCGAGTCCTACCAAAAGGCGCGCGCCATCGGCCGCCTCCACAGCGGCCTCGAGCTGCTCAAGGAGCGCGGCGTCGCCTACGTCGTCTCGGCGGAGAAGGGGAGCCCGGCGCAGGCGGCCGGGGTCAAGGCCGGGGACATCGTCTCCGAGATCGGCGGGCGCTCGACCCGGCTGATGCCGCTCTGGGAGGTGCAGGAGCTGCTGGCCGCGGCGCCGGGCACCAAGATCGAGCTCGAGCTGATCCGCCTCGGCGAGCCGCAGCAGGTGACCTTCGAGCTGCGCCGCTTCGACAACCCGGGAGCGGCGCTGGAGCGGGTGGAAGGGACGGCGCTGCTGCGCATCCCGTCCTTCCACGCCGAGACCGCCGGCCAGGTGCGCGCGGCGCTCGGGCCGATCGGCGCCGAGCGGCAGCTCCTGGTCGACCTGCGCCAGGTCGGCGGCGGCGAGGTCGAGGCGGCGTACGACGTGGCGAAGCTCTTCGCCCGCGGCGAGCTCGGCTCCCTCCTCCAGAAGGGGGAGCGGAAGGCCGGCTTCACCGGCGACGAGGCGCCGCTCTGGCAGGGGAAGATCGTGGTGCTGGTCGACCGCGGCACCCTCGGACCGGCCGAGGTCCTGGCCACCGTCCTGCGCCAGCGGGCCGCCGCCGAGCTGGTCGGCGAGCCGACCTTCGGCCACGCCGGCCGCCCGGCCGCGGTCGAGCTGTCGTCGCGCGGGCGCCTGTTCTTCACCGACGCCTTCTACACCGGCCCCGACGGCACGGCGATCGACGACGGCCTGCAGCCCGACGTCCGCGTCGACGAGCGCAGCCGCACCTTCCTCGAGAAGGACACGCCGATCGAAGAGCTGATCCTCCGCCGCGGGCTCCGCCACCTGCGTGGCGAGGACGAAGAGGCCAAGGCGGCGGCCTAACGGGCTGTCAGCGAACCGCGCCCGCCAGCTTCCGCAGGCCGCCGTCCCCTTCGTCCCCCCGCCGTGACGCGCCGCCGCTCCCGCCGCCGGACGCGGCACCCCATCGCCCGCCTCCTCCTGCTGCTGGTGGTCCTCGCCGGGGCCGGCTACCTCTTCTATACGGCCGGATGCCGGGCGCGGGAGGACGCCGAGGGGCGGGACCGCGAGACCGAGCCCTCCACCGGCCCCGGCGCCGAGCGTGAGGGCGAGACAACCGCCCCGCGCGGCGAGGGCACCGGTGAGGAGGACGCGCCGCCGGCCGCCGAGATCCCTATCGAGCCCGGCGACGGCGCGCACGTCGCCCTGGTCATCGACGACCTCGGGGAACGCCTCGAGGAGCTGGAGGCGCTGGAGCGGCTCGGCGTGCCGATCTCGTACGCCGTCCTGCCGTACGCGGAGCAGACGCCCGCGGTCGTGGCGGCGCTCAAGGAGCGGGGGGAAGAGGTCCTCTGCCACCTGCCGATGGAGCCGGTCAACGGCCAGGACCCCGGCCCGGGCGCGCTGCGATTGGGAATGGCGGCGGCGGAGCTGGAGGCCTCGACCGAGGCGGCGCTGGCGGCCGTCCCCGGCGCGGTCGGGGTCAACAACCACATGGGCTCCGGCCTCTCGGCCGACCCGGGCTCGATGGAGTCGATCCTGGGCGTCCTCTCGCGGCACGGCCTCTTCTACCTCGACTCGCGCACCAGCCCGCGGAGCGTCGGCTACCGGCTGGCGCGCACCCTCGGCGTGCCGGCCGCCGAGCGCCAGGTCTTCCTCGACACCGACCCCGCCGCCCCGTCCATCCGCCGCGAGTTCGCCCGCCTCCTCGCCCTCGCCCGCCAGCGCGGCGCCGCCATCGCCATCGGCCACCCCTACCCCGCGACGCTGGAAACCCTCGCCCGCGAAGTCCCCCGCGCCCAGGAGCTGGGCTATCGCTTCGTGCCCGTGAGCTATCTCCTCGACCAGGCGGGGGAACCGCCCGAGTAGAGGAGGGCGCCGCGGGGCCTCCGAAAGCTTCCGGACCGCCTCCGAAGCCTTTCAGACCTCCTCGAGAGGCTTCCGGATCGCCTCAGGAGCCTTCCGGACCGCCTCCGAAAGCTTCCGGATCGCCTCGGGAGGCTTCCGGACCTCCTCAGGAAGCTTCCGGACCACCCCGGGATGCTTCCCGTCGACCTCCGGAGGCTTCCCGTCCACCTCCGGAAGCTTCCGCACCGGGTCCGGAAGCTTCTCGTTCACCTGCGGAAGCTTCCGCACCGAGTCCGGAAGCGTCCGGACCGCCTCGGGAAGCCTCCGCAGCTCGTCGGGAAGCTTCCTCGGCTGCCTCTGAAGCCTTCCGTCCTCTTCGTGAGACGTTGTGGGCCTGCTGTAAAGTCTTCGGCATCGACGTCCTCCTGTTCCTGGCCGGCGGGCTGCTCCTCGGCGCGCTGGCGCGGTGGTGGCGGCCGGAGGTGTCTTGGCGGGGCGCCGGCGGGTATCTCCTCCTGGCCTTCGCCTTCTACGCCGTGCCGCTCGCCACCCCGGCGAGCCAGGCGGCGACGGACATCGCCTACCTCCACCTGCCGTGGAAGGAGACGCTGGAGGAGCCGGTCCGGCCGGGCAACCCGACCCTCTCCGACGTTCCGCTCCAGATGCTCCCGTTCCGCAGCCTAGTGCGGGCGCGCCTGCTGGCCGGCGAGGCGCCGCTCTGGGCGCACGAGCTGGGGACCGGGCAGCCGCTCCTCGGCAACGCCCAGTCGGCGCCGTTCGCGCCGCTCCACCTGCTGGCCCTGCCGCGGCCGGCGCTCGCGGCGCTGACAGTGACCGCCGCCTGGCAGATGCTCGTCGGGCTCCTCCTCACGCATGCGTTGCTGCTGCGGCTCGGAGCCGGCGGCGTCGGCGCCGCCTTCGGCGCCATCGCCTTCGCGCTGTCGAGCTACGCCGTAGCCTGGGCCTACCACCCACTCGGCGCGGTCGCGGCGTGGGTGCCGGGCGTGCTGCTGGGTGTGGTCCTCCTCCGGCGCGGCGAGCGCGGCGGCTTCGCCGGTCTGGTCGCCTGCGCCACCGCGGCGACCCTCGCCGGGCACCCTGAGAGCCTCGCCAACGCCGCGCTGGCGAGCGCGGCAGTGACGGTCGCGCTGCTGCTCGCGAAAGAGGCAGGGCGGCTCCGCTTCCTCGCCCGCCTCGCCGCGGCGGCGGCCCTCACCTTCGCGCTGTCCGCGCCGGCGCTCCTGCCGTTCGTCGAGACGCTGGCGGAGAGCGAGCGCTGGGAAGCGGTGCACCGCAACCCGAACATCGTCAAGCCCGGCCCGCCGTCACCCGCGACCCACCTACCTGTTCTTCAGCCGCTCGTTCACGGCAGCCCGCGGGAGAGGACGTGGCAAGGGCCGGGCCGAAGTAATTTCAACGAGCTGTGCACCGTCTGGGCGGGCTTGGCCGCGCTAGCGGTGGCGATCGCGGGCGCGGTCGTGCTGCGCGGCCGAGTGCTGGCGATCCTCCTCGCCGGGGGCGCGGCCCTCGCCGCCGCCTTGCGCGTGCCGCCGTTCTTCCAAGTGATGGAGACGTTGCCGCTCCTAGGCCACGGCGCCCACGGCCGCCTGCGCCTCCTCTGGGTGCTGGCCGTGGCCATCGCGGCCGGCCTCAGCCTCGAGGCTCTTACCCGTCGCCGCGGCGGCGTGATCTCGGGCGCCCTCGTCTTCGCCCTCCTCGGCATCGCGGTCGCCGCGCTGCCGCCGCCCGGAGACTCGCCGTGGACCCGCGCCTGGTGGCTGGCCGCCCTCGCCGGCGCGGCGGCCTGCCTCGCCGCGCTGCTCGTCCCCCGCCTCCGCCCCGCCTTCCCGAAGGTGGCGCTCGCCGCGCTCGCCGTCGAGCTCTTCCTCCTAGGCGTCCGCTTCCACCCCGCCCTCGACCCGCGCTTCGACCTCTCCCCGCCCCCCGTCGTCGCCTGGCTCGCCGATCGCGCCCGCGAGGGCCCGCCCCACCGCGTCCTCGCCGACGGCCGCGACCTGATGCCCAACCTCGCCTCCCTAGACGGCATCTGGGACGCCCGTGCCCACGACCCCATGTCCCCCGCCGCCCCCAGCGCCCTCATCGGCACCCGCCTACGCCCCCACCACAAAGTAGGCCGCCTAGTCCTCCACGGCCCCCGCCGCGACCCGGCACTCGAGAACTACCTCTCCGTCCGCTACCTCCTGACCCGCCACCGTGCCCGCGTCCCACTTCCCTGGCGTTCCGTCTTCAACCACCAAGGCGGGCGAGTGTGGGAGAACCCGGAAGCCCTGCCGCTCTTCTTCATGCCGGCGAATGTCGAGCAGGTAGGAGGCCAACAGGAAGCCCTGGCCCGCGCTCGCGCCAACCCGGACTTCGCTGCGACAGCTGCGGTCGAGGGAACGCCACGCGCAGGCGCGCAACGCGGCGCGGTACGGATTCTCCGCGTGCGACCGAACGGCTTCGAGCTGACCGTGGAAGGGCTGGGTGGGGTAGTGGTCTCAAGCGTCAGCCAAGCCCGCGGCTGGCGCGCCACGCTAGACGGCAACCCCCTTTCCCTCCTCCGCGCCAACGGAGCTTTTCTAGCCTTCGCCGTCCCCGCAGGCCAACACCGCGTGCTTCTCGACTACCGCCCGATCGGTTGGCTGGTCGGCTGGGCCTTCTTCTTCACAGGGTCGTTCGCAGCGACCATCCTGGCGTTACGAAGCCGTTCGCGGGGTGCCGCTCCCGGGAAGCTCTTCGCAAGCGCCGGCAAGACATAAGCAGTCCGCGAACGATCCCGCGCGCAGCGAAGCGCAGGCGCGCGCCCACCCCCGGCATTCCCAAAAGCGCGCGCCGGTTCCCGGGAGCGGCACCCCGCGAACGGCGGCCCCCCGGCCGCGTGGCCCCGACCGCGAAGGCCCCTGCCCCCAGATCCTTCGCTGCGCTCAGGATGACATGCTGAAGGCTGAACCCGGCGTAGGCCGGGCACTACGAGTCGCTGCGCAGCACTTCGATAGGCCGCCGCTCCAGCGCCCGCCAGCTAGCTCCGAGCCCAGCCAACACCGTCAGCAGCGCCGTCCCCGCCACAGCCGCCCCTACCGCCGCCGGCTGGAACCGCCAGCTCATCTCGAAGCCTTCCGTCAACACCCGCCAGGCCAGCAGCGCCCCACCCCCCGCCCCGATCACCCCTGCCACCAACCCGATCAGCGCGTACTCCACCGCATACGCCGCCGCCACCCCGCGCCGCGTCATCCCCAGCGTCTTCAGCAGCGCCACCTCCCGCCCCCGCCGCGCCGCCCCCGCCGCCACCGCGCCGGCCAGAATCGCGATCCCCGCCAGCACCGTGAACCCGCCGAGGAACCGGATCCCCAGCCCGATCCGCTCCAGCACCGCCATCACCTTCTCCAGCACCTCCCGCACCCGGATCAGCGTCACGTTCGGGTAGCGCGCCGCGATCAGGTCCTGCACCCGCTGCTCGCGCCCGCGCGGCAGCTCGGCCGCGGCCAGCCGCATCTGCGGCGCTGTCTCCAGCACCCCCGGCTCGGCGACCAGGAAGAAATTGATCCGGAAGTTCCGCCAGTCCACCGTCCGCAGGCTCGTCACCACGAGCTCCAGCGGCACCCCCTGGATGTCGAAGCCGAGCGTCCCGCCGAGCCCGACCCCCAGGTCGCGCGCAAAGTCCTGCTCCACACTCACCTCGGCGCGCCGCGGGTCGCGCCAGAGGGCGCCGGCCACCAACTTGTTGTCGTCCGGCAGCTCGCGCAGATAGGTCAGCCGCTGCTCGCGGGTCAGCGCCCAGCGCCGCTCGCGGTCGCCGCGCGCGATCTGCTCGACGCTGCGGCCGTTGACCGCCAGCAGGCGCGCCGTCACCACCGGCACCGAGTCGATGTGCTCGGCCCCCTCGCGCTGGAGGATCGCCCGCACCCCCGGCCACTGGTCGGGCTGGACGTCGATCAGGAAGGCGCTCGGCGCGCCGGCCGGGAGGTCGGCGGCCAGCTCCTCGCTCAGGCGCCGCTCGACGAGCCACATCCCGAGCACCACCAGGACGCCGAGCCCGAGGGCGACGATCGCCCCGACCGTCGCCGCCCCCGGCCGGCCGAGCGCGGCCAGTCCGTGGCGCACCGCGAGGCCGCCGCGCTCGCGCGGCAGCCGCGCGACGCCGCGGGTGACGGCGAAGGCGCCGAGCCAGAGGAGCCCCGCCGCGACCGCCAGGCCGCCGGTGAAGCGCGCGCCCAGCTCCCACGAGCCCGACTGCGCCGCCGCCATCCCCAGCACGCCGGCGACCAGGGCGGCGAGCGTCGCCGCCGCCAGCCACCGGGTGCGCGGCAGCGGCTCGGCGTCGCGGCGCAGGACGCGCGCCGGCGGCACGCGCAGCACGTCGGCCAGCGGCAGCAGGCTGAAGAGGACGGCGACGCCGACCCCCAGCCCCAGCCCGCGCAGCAGCGCCAGCGGCTGCCAGGGGCGGATCAGCTCGGCCGGGATCAGGTCGGGGAAGAGCGGCGGCAGCGCCAGCTGCACCGCGGCGCCGGCGACGATCCCGGCCACGCTGCCGGCGAGGCCAAGCAGCACCGTCTGGCCGAGGTAGAGCCCGAGCACCTCGCGCGGCCGCATGCCGAGGCACTTCAAGACCGCGATCGCGTCGAGCCGCCCGGCCAGCCAGGCGCGCACGCTCTGCGCCACGCCGATGCCGCCGATGAAGAGCGACAGCAGGGCGACGAGGCCGAGGAAGCGCTCGATGTCGCCGAGCGCCTCGCGCAGGTTGGGCTGCGCCTCCTTGTAGGTCTCGACGCGCACGTTGGCGGCGCCGGCGGCGCGGCGGAGCTGCGCAGCAGCCACCGCCACCCGCCCCGGTGCCTCGCCGTCCGGGAGCTTGACGAGGAGGCGGTGCTCGACGCGGCTGCCGCGTCCCAGGAGGTTGGCGCGCGCGAGCCCGGCGCCGGAGAGGAAGACGCGCGGGCCGAGGCTCGGCGAGATGCTCAGCCGGTCGGGCTCGGCACGCACCGTGCCGGCAACGCGGAAGTCGCGGCCGCCGATGCGGATGGTGCCGCCCACCGGCACGCCGAGCTTGGCCAGCAGCTCGGGGGCGGCGACGGCGGTGTCGGGCGCCAGCAGCGCGGCGAGCGGCCGGCGCGGCTCGACTTCGAGGATGCCGTAGAACGGGTAGTGGCCGTCCACCGCCTTGAGCTCGACGAGCTGGCTGGGGCCGGGGGCGCCGCCGGCGCGCAGCGGCGCGGCGACGACGGTCACCAGCTCGCGCACGCGCGTGGTCTGCGCGCCGGGGAGGGCGGCGGCCGCGCGCTCGATCGCCGGCGGCAGCGGCCGGATCGACTCGACCGCCAGGTCGGCGGCGAGGAGCTGGCGCGCCTCGCTGCGGATCCCCTGATCGAGGCTGGCCGAAAGCCCGGCGACCGCGACGACCGCCGCCACGCCGACGCCCAGGCAGGCGACGAAGAAGGCGAGCCGGCCGCGCGCGCCGCGCGACTCGCGGAGCATCTGGCGCCAGGCGGTGCCGGCGGTCACCGCACGGCCTCGGCGGCGGGGTCCTCGGCGCGCACGGCGGCGCTATCCCCGGCGCGCGCTGCGGCGCGCGACGGTGTCGCGGTCTCCTCGCGCTCGATGCGGCCGTCGCGCAGGTGGACGAGGCGCGAGGCGAGGGCGGCGACGGCCGGGTCGTGGGTGACGAGGACGAGGGTGGCGCCGCCGGCGCGGCGCAACTCGACGAGCTGTTCGAGGACGCGGCGGCCGGTGGCGCCGTCGAGGTTGCCGGTGGGCTCGTCGGCGAGGAGGATGGGCGGCCGCGCGGCGAAGGCGCGGGCGAGGGCGACGCGCTGCTGCTCGCCGCCGGAGAGCTGGCTCGGGTAGTGGTGGCCGCGCTCGCTGAGGCCGACGGCGGCGAGGAGCTCGTCGACGCGGGCGCGGGCGTCGGGGCGGGCGAGGAGCTCGAGCGGCAGGAGGACGTTTTCGCGGGCGGTGAGGTTGCCGAGGAGCTGGAAGCTCTGGAAGACGAAGCCGATGTGCTCGCGGCGGAGGAGGGCTAGCTGGTCTTCGGAGAGGGTGTGGATGGGGGTGCCGTCGATGTGGACTTCGCCGCTGGTGGGGCGGTCTAGGCCGGCCATGAGGGCGAGGAGGGTGGATTTGCCGCTGCCTGAAGGGCCGAGGATGGCGACGAATTCGCCGGGGGCGATGGATAGGTCGATGCGGTCGAGGATTGTTAGGTCGCGGCCGCCGGAGGGGAGGCGTTTGGTTAGGGCTCTTAGCTCGATGCGGGGGATCGACATGGGAGCTGGAGATGGGAAACGGCGGGCGGCGCGCATGCTTGTGGTACGCCGCAGCGCGGCAGAGCTTACCTCAGGGGAAAGAAAGACCCCCGCCCCCGCCCCGCCCTCCGGCGTGCGCTCCCCTGCGGGAACGGCGCGCGCTTTGTGGAGTGCGGAGGGAGGCGCGCGCCTCCGCTTCGCTTTGCGCCGGGGTCGGTGGTGGACTGCATGGGGAGTTGCCCGGCGCTCGCTCAGAGGTCCCTCCGGGGAGCGCACGCCGGAGGGCTCCCCCCCGCCCGGATGCAAAAGCCTGCGCCGTGCCCGCAACCCTGCGCCATGCCGGAACCCCCCACCTTGTCATCCTGAGCGAAGCGAAGGATCTGGGCGGGGGAAGCCGCGCCACTAGAATCCGTCGGATGAAGAAGAGAGCGCTTCTGCTGGCGCTACTGGTCGTCGCCTGCCGCGCGCCGGCGCGGGAGGAAGTCGCTCCTCTACCTGAAACTGCTCCGGCGCAGACCTCCGCACCGGCAGAGGAGGCGAGCGGACCGCTAGTCGTCTTCTTGGGCGACAGCCTTACCGCGGGCTTGGGGTTGGCGGAGGAGCAGGCGTTTCCTGCCTTGGTTCGGGAGCGGTTGGTGGAGGAGGGGATTCCTGTGCGGGTGGTGAATGCGGGGGTTAGCGGGGACACGTCGGCGGGGGGGGTGCGGCGGTTGGAGTGGGTGTTGCGGCAGAAGCCGGATGTGGTGGTGGTGGGGCTGGGGGCGAATGACGGGTTGCGGGGGCTTTCGCTGGAGTCGACTGAGGGGAATCTGGAGGACATCGTGCGGCGGGCGAAGGGGGCGGGGGCTCGGGTGGTGTTGCTGGGGATGAGGATCCCGCCGAATTACGGGCCGGAGTATGCGGCGGGGTTCGAGGGGATCTATCCGCGGGTGGCGCGGGAGCTGGGGGTGCCGCTGGTGCCGTTTCTGCTCGAAGGGGTGGGCGGGGAGGCGGAGCTGAACCTGGGGGACGGGATCCACCCGAACGCGGAGGGGCACCGGCGGGTGGCGGAGAACGTGTTGCCGCTGGTGCGCGCGGCGCTGGCGGAGAGTTCCGCGGCGGCGAGCGCCGGGCGCTAGGGTTCGCGCTTCGCTTCGTCCCAGAGGGCGTCCATCTCGGCGAGGCTGGCTTCGTCGGCGGTGCGGCCCTGCTCGGCGAGGCGGCGCTCGATCTGCTCGAAGCGGCGGCGGAACTTGCGGTTGGCGCGGGCGAGCGCGGCCTCGGGGTCGACGTCGAGCTTGCGCGCCAGGTTGGCGACGGTGAAGAGGAGGTCGCCGATCTCCTCGGTGACTTTCTCGCGCGCGTCCTCGCGCTTGCCGTCCGCGAGCGCTTCGCGGAGCTCCGCGACCTCTTCGTCGACCTTCGCCAGCACCGCTTGCGCCTCCGGCCAGTCGAAGCCGACGCCGGCGGCTTTCTGCGTCAAGCGGTAGGCGGCGAGGAGGGCGGGCAAGGACGGCGGCACGCCGGCGAGGAGGGACTCGCGTCCGGGCTCGCGGAGCTTGCGCCGCTCCCAGGCCTCGCGCACGGCGCGGGCGTCGGCGAGGGTCTCGCCGCCGAAGACGTGCGGGTGGCGGGCGACCATCTTGGCCTCGATGCCGGCGACGACCTTCTCGAGATCGAAGGCGCCGCGCTCTTCGGCGAGGCGGACGAGGAAGGCGATCTGGAAGAGGAGGTCGCCGAGCTCGCCCGCCAGCTCGCCCCAGTCGCCGCCGTCGATGGCGGCCGCGGCCTCGTGCGCCTCCTCGAGCAGGTAGGCGCGCAGGTCGGCGGCGCCCTGCTCGCGGTCCCAGGGGCAGCCGTCGGGCGCGCGCAGCCGCGCGACGAGGTCGATCAGACGGCGCATGCTACGATTCTGAGCTTTCTCGGAGGGGCAAAGGGAGGGCCGTGAGCGAGAAGGAGATCAAGGTCCACGACAAGCGGATGTTCACGCCGGACGGCGCGCTCCGCGAAGAGTACCGCTTCCTCGACGAGAAGGCGACGGCGGCCGCCGAGGCGCCGCCGGAGCCGGTGCCGGTCGAGCCGCCGCCCCCGCCCCAGCCTCCACCACCACCAGCGCGTGCCCCCGAGTCCGATCCCCGCCGTCGCGGTGCCTCCCCGCCGCCGCCGCTCGAGCCGGAGCGCGAGAGCGGGCCGCGGCTCGAGATCCCCGGCACGCCGCCCGGGCTCGGCCCCACGTTCTACGACCTCGCCGCGATGATCGCCGAGCCGGTCGCCATCTACCTGGGCGACGTCGAGCTCCCCGACGGCCAGACGGCGGAGAACCTCGAGATGGCCCGCCTCTACATCGACCTGCTCGAAGTGCTGCGGCAGAAGACGGCGGGGAACCTGACGGTCCAGGAGAACGCCTTCCTGGAGGACCTGCTCTATCGGCTGCGGGTCCGCTATGTCCAGAAGCGGGGCTAGGCGCGAAAGGTTTCGCGCCGGGCTCCTCGCCGCCGCCCTGGCCCTGCACCTCGCGAGCGCGGCGGCCTCCGCGCAGCCGCCCCCTCCCCCCGCTCCCGCCCCCGCCGTCCAGCTCACGCCGCCGGTGCAGCAGGCCCTCCTCCGCCTGCAGGAGGAGTGGCTGGAGTGGATCGGCGCTTTCTACTACCAGGGCCGCGAGGAGGTGCGCGAGGAGCGGGCTGAGAGGGTGGTGGCGCGCCTCCTCGAGACCGCGGGCCAGGCCGGCATGCGCCGCCTCCCCGACCTCGCGCTCGCTGCCCTCGTGCCGGCCGTCGAGTGGGCGGAGAAGGGGGACTTCGCGCGCGCCCGGCTCGGGCTCGCCGCCGCCGAGCGGCTCGATCCCGGGCGGCCCGAGACCGCCTTCGCCGCGGCGCGCGTCGCCGCCGAGGAGGGGCGCTTCCACGCCGCCGCGGCGTGGACCGTGAAGGCCTACGCGCGCCTCGCCCGCGAGCCGGCGCTGCGCGCGGTCTGGCTGCACGACGCCCTGGTCTGGCTGTGGACGGCGCTCGTCGCCGCCGGCGTCCTCTGCCTGGCGCTGCTGATGGCGACGCGCGGCCGGCGGCTAGTCGGCGACCTGGCGGCGAAGCTCGGCACGCTGCGGCCGGTCGCGCTCGCCGCGGCGGTGCTCCTCCTCGTCTGGCCGGCCGCCCTTCCCGGCGGCCCGGCCTGGCTGGTGCTTTACTGGACCATCCTCCTCTGGGCCTACCTTTCGCTCTCCGAGCGGGCGGTGGTGGCGGCGCTGCTCCTTCTCATTGGGGCGGCGCCGCTCCTCCTGGACGCCCAGGGGCGGCGCGTCGCGGTGGCGGTCTCGCCGCCGATGCGCGCGGTCGAAAGGGTCGCCGCCGGCCGTCTCTACGGCGCCCTCTTCAACGACCTGGCGGCGCTGCGCGCGGCGCTGCCCGAGAGCTTCGCGGTGCGCCAGCTCTTGGCCGACGTCCACCGCCGGCTCGGCCAGTGGGAGCTCGCCCGCCCGCTCTACCGCGAGGTCCTGGCGCGGGAGAAGGAGAACACCTCCGCCCTCCTCGACCTCGGCGCCTACTACTTCTACAAAGGGGACTTCGGCAGCGCCATCCAGTACTTCCAGCAGGCCGCCACCGCCGACCCCGAGAGCGCCGCCGCGCACTTCAACCTGAGCAAGGCGTACGCCGAGGCCTACCTCTTCCGCGAGCGGGAGCGCGCCTACAACCAGGCGCAGCAGCTCGACCCCGACAAGGTCAGCGAGTGGGGGAAGAACGTCGAGCAGCGGGTCGTGGTCGAGGAGGGCGGCGTCGCCCGCCTGCCGGAGATCCGGCGCCAGCTCCTGGCCGCGGGAGACGCCGGCGGCACCGCCGGCGGGGGCCTGCCGCGCACCGCCGCGCTCCTCCTCGCCGTCCTGGTGCTCGCCGCCGCCTTCGGCCTGCGGCGCGTCCGCGGCGCGGTCGACGAGGACGACACGCCGCCGACCGCGGCGGGCCGCGCCGCCCGCTGGCGCCGCGCGCTCCTCCCCGGGCTCGCCGCCGCCGAGGCGGGGGCGGGTTGGCGCGCCTACGGCGCGCTGCTCGTCCCGGTCGCCCTGCTCCTGCTGCCCCTCGCCGCGCGCATCGGCTACCGCGTCCCGTGGGGGCACGAGCCCGGCGTCGCGGCGCCCTGGATCGTCGCCTCCGCCGGCCTCCTGGTCTACCTCGGGGCACGGCTGCGGAGGGAGCTGCGTGGCGGTTGAGGGGACCCTCGGGGTCTTCCGGCTGCCCGAGATCCTGCAGCTCATCGCGCAGCAGGGGAAGACCGGCATCCTCACCGTGCAGGGGCCGCACGACATGGTAGCCATCTCCTTCCTGCGCGGCGACATCGTCTACGCCGACGCCCTGAACCAGCCCGCCGAGGAGGGGCTGGAGCGGGTGCTGGTGGGCGACGGGCTGGTGCGGCGCGAGGACCTCGCCCGCGCCGCCGCCGAGATCCAGACCGGCGGCGGGCGGCTCATCGACGTCCTGGTCGAGCGCCAGCACCTGTCGCGCCCGGAGCTGTTGGAGGCGCTGCGGCTCCAGACCTTCCGCCTCCTCGAGCAACTCCTGCTCTGGCAGGAGGGCGACTTCAAGTTCTTCAGCGGCGAGGAGGTCTCCTACGAGGAGGGCTTCGCGCCGATCCGCGTCCAGGACCTCCTCATCCGCTCGGTCGAGGACCTGGAGGAGGAGGGGCGGCGGCCGCCGGCTCCCCCGTCCGCGCCGCCGCTCTCGCCACCGCCGCCGCCGCGGCCGACGCTGGTGCCCGTGCCGCCCGAGCCGGCGCGGCCGCCGATGTCGATCGCGCCGCACCCGGTCGTGCCGGTGGCGGCGCCGCCCGCCCTGCCGCTCGCGGTCGAGCCGCGCCGCGAGGCGGTCGTCCTGGCACCGGAGGAGCCGGCGGTCGAGTCAGTCACCGCGACGCCCTCGGCCGGTGCCGCCGCGGTCGTCCGGGCGCCGGGCTGGCCGGCGGCCCTCCTCGGCGCCGGCCTCGCCGTCGCCCTCGCCGCCGGTCTCCTCCTCGCGCCGCAGCGCGTCCTGCTCCCCTTCCCCTTCCAGCACGGCGAGCGCGAGGCGCTCCTTGCCGCGCAGCGCGCCAGCCTCTACGCCAAGCTCGACCGCGCGGCGCGCACCTCGTTCGTCCTCGACGGCCACTTCCCCGAGCGCCTCGAGACCCTGCGCACCCGCGGCCTCCTCGGCGCCGCCGACCTGCGCGACCCCGAGGGGCGGCCACTCGTCTGGCAGGGTGGGCAGGAGGCCTACGCGGTGCGCCCCGCCGCCGCGGGGCCGCTCGCCGCCGGCGCCGGGCGCGGCACGATCCGCGGCGACTTCCAGCTCGACCCCGAGTTCCTCTCCGCCCGCCCCGAAGGGCAGGCGGCGCAACCGCTCGTGCTCCTCGACTAGGAATAAATCTCAGTCCCCTATTGTCAGATAGGGTGGCGCCAAGATTGACAGGCGCCGACTAAGGTTTTAGGCTTCCGGCAATGACATCCGGAGAGGAGACCCCGTGAGCAAGATCATCGGCATCGACCTCGGCACCACCAACAGCGTGGTGGCGGTCATGGAAGGCGGGGAGGCCAAGGTCATCCCCAACGCGGAGGGCAACCGCACCACCCCCTCCGTCGTCGCCTTCACCAAGTCGGGCGAGCGCCTGGTCGGCCAAGTGGCCAAGCGCCAGGCGATCACCAACCCCACCAACACCATCTTTTCGATCAAGCGCTTCATGGGCCGGAAGTACGACGAGGTGACCGACGAGATGAAGATGGTCCCCTTCGAGGTCGAGCGCGGCCCGAACGGCGACGTGGTCATCGTTGTCGAGGGCAAGCGCTACTCGCCGCCCGAGATCTCCGGCATGATCCTGCAGAAGCTCAAGCAGGCGGCCGAGGACTACCTGGGCGAGAAGGTCGAGCGCGCCGTCATCACCGTACCCGCCTACTTCAACGACTCGCAGCGCCAGGCCACCAAGGACGCCGGCCGCATCGCCGGCCTGACCGTCGAGCGCCTGGTCAACGAGCCCACCGCCGCGGCCCTCGCCTACGGCCTGGACAAGAAGAAGGACGAGGAGATCGCGGTCTACGACTTCGGCGGCGGCACCTTCGACATCTCGATCCTCGAGGTCGGCGAAGGGGTGGTCGAGGTCAAGGCCACCAACGGCGACACCCACCTCGGCGGCGACAACCTCGACCAGCGGATCATCGACTGGCTGCTCGAGGAGTTCAAGAAGGACCAGGGGATCGACCTCGGCCGCGACGCGATGGCCAAGCAGCGCCTCAAGGAGGCGGCCGAGAAGGCCAAGATCGAGCTCTCGACGGCGCAGGAGACGGACATCAACCTCCCCTTCATCACCGCCGACGCCTCCGGCCCCAAGCACCTCAACATCCGCCTGACGCGACCCAAGCTCGAACAGCTCGTCGACGACCTGGTCCAGCGCTCGGTGTCGCCCTGCAAGCAGGCGATCAAGGACGCCGGCCTGGAGGCCAAGGACATCGACGAGGTGGTGCTGGTCGGCGGCCAGACCCGCATGCCGGCGATCCAGAAGCAGGTCAGGGACCTCTTCGGCAAGGAGCCGCACAAGGGCGTCAACCCGGACGAGGTGGTGGCGATCGGCGCCGCCATCCAGGGCGGCGTGCTGCGCGGCGACGTCAAGGACGTGGTGCTGCTCGACGTGACGCCGCTGTCGCTGGGCATCGAGACCCTCGGCGGGGTGGCCACCAAGCTGATCGAGCGCAACACCACGATCCCGACGCGCAAGAGCGAGACCTTCTCGACCGCGGCCGACAGCCAGACCTCGGTCGAGGTCCACGTCCTCCAGGGCGAGCGCGAGATGGCGCGCGACAACCGCACGCTCGGCCGCTTCCACCTGGTGGGGATCCCGCCGGCGCCGCGCGGCATGCCGCAGATCGAGGTCACCTTCGACATCGACGCCAACGGTATCGTCCACGTCTCGGCCAAGGACATGGGCACCGGCAAGGAGCAGAAGATCACGATCAGCGCCTCCTCCGGGCTCGACGAGAAGGAGATCGAGCGCCTGGTCCGCGACGCCTCCGAGCACAGCGAGGAGGACAAGAAGCGGCGCGCGCAGGTCGAGGCGCGCAACAAGCTCGACAGCCTGGTCTACTCGACCGAGAAGACCTACCAGGAGCAGAAGGAGAAGCTCGGGCCGGCCGAGAAGGGCGAGGTCGAGGAGGCGCTCTCCGCGGCCAAGAAGGCGCTCGAGGGCGAGGACGCGGGCGAGCTCGAGCGGGCCGCCGAGCGGCTCACCGCGGCGTCGCACAAGATGGCCGAGGCGGTCTACCGCCAGCAGCCGGGCGGCGGTGCCGAGGCGGGCGCGCAGGGGGCGCAGGGAGCGGGCGGAGCGCAGGGCGCCCCGAGCGGCCAGCCGGCCTCGGACGAGGTGATCGACGCCGAGTACGTGGACGTGGACAAGAGCTGACAAAGATGGACGAAGAGAGGGTGGTGGCGTCCCTTGCCCCCCGTGCGGGGGGCGAGGGAACGAGGGAGTGGAGGGAGATGGGATCAGTGCTTCGAGGAGTCTGATAACGGTGAGCCGTAGGCAATGGCGCTGAAGAAAATCTATTTAGAGGAACTCTCCCGCATTCAGGAGCGGGTCAACAGCCTGCTCGAGCAGGCGCTCCTGGCCACCGAGTACGACGACGCGCAGGGGGGGGCGCCGGGCACCTGGAGCCCCCCCGTCGACGTGCTCGAGACCGAGAGCGCCTACCTCCTCTACGCCGAGCTGCCGGGGATCCAGCGCGAGGACATCGAGCTCGCGGTCCACGACCGGCGGCTGGAGCTCTCCGGCCGCCGGCCGCCGCTCGGCGAGAACCGCAACTTCCTGCGCATGGAGCGCAGCTACGGCCCCTTCCGCCGCAGCTTCGACCTCGGGGCGCCGCTCGACGCCGAGAAGATCTCCGCCCAGTTCCAGCAAGGCGTGCTGCGCATCACCATCCCCAAGCGCACGCCGACGCAGGTGCCGGTCCAGGAGGGCGGCTGATGGCCGGCCGGCGGCGAAAGGTCGAGAAGCGCTACGTGATGATCAGCGTCGTCGCCGAGCGCTACGGCATCCACCCCCAGACCCTCCGCCTCTACGAGCGCGAGGGGCTGATCAAGCCGGTGCGCAGCGCCGGCAACACCCGCCTCTACGACGACGAGGCGATCCGCCGTCTCGAGACGATCCTCACCCTGACCCGCGACCTCGGCGTCAACCTGGCCGGCGTCGAGGTCATCCTCAACATGAAGGAGCGGATGGAGGAGATGCAGGTCGAGGTCGACCGCCTCCTCGAGTTCGTCAAGCGCGAGCTCCTCGACCGCCGCTTCGGGGTCGAGCGCCAGCACGCGCTGGTCAAGCTCCAGAGCGGCCCGCTCGCCCGCAGCGAGCGGCGCTAAAAAGGACCTTCCCGCGCGCTCCACGCGGGCGGCCGGCGCGCCGCCGCGTGCTACGATTTCGCCATGCCTCAGGTCGCGGCGCCCGACCCCTGCCCCCAGTGCGGCGGCCGCGGGTGGGTGGTCGAGCCGGACGGCGCCGCCGGCGCCGCCCGCCGCTGCGCCTGCCGCCGCCGCGACGCCAAGCCGCGCCTGCTCGAGGCGGCCGGCGTGCCGCCGCGCTACCGCGGCTGCCGGCTCGACAACTTCGACGTCTCGCAGGGGCCGCAGGGGGCGCGCGACCAGCTCCTCGGCGCGCGCACGGTCGCCCGTCGCTACGTCGAGGAGTTCGTCGCCAGCCAGGGGCGGCGCGGCCCGGGCGGGCTCCTCTTCGTCGGACCGGCGGGGGTCGGCAAGACGCACCTCGCGGTCGCCGTCCTGCTCGAGCTGATCGAGCAGCTCCACCTCTCCGGCCGCTTCGTCGACTTCACCGCCCTCGTCTACCAGATCCAGTCCACCTTCGACCCCGGCTCGCCCGACTGGCAGCGCGAGATCCTCGAGCCCTTCCTGCGCGCCGACGTGCTGGTGCTCGACGAGCTGGGGGCGATGAAGTCGAGCCCCTGGGTCAACGACGTCCTCTACCTGATCGTCAACGGCCGCTACACGCGCCGCCAGCCGACGCTCTTCACCACCAACTACAAGATCGACGAGACGCCGCGCGAGGCGGTGGCCCTCGACCGCGTGCAGGAGAAGGACCCGCCGAGCGTCAAGCGCGATGAGCCGCTCTCCTGGCGCATCCCGGCGCCGCTGCTGTCGCGCCTCCACGAGATGGCGCAGCCCGTCCTGCTCACCGCGGCCGACGACTTCCGCCGCCGCTACGCCGGGCACGGGCTCGCCGGCGCCAGCGCCGCCGGCGCCGCCCGCGCCTCGTGAGCCCCCGCCTCTCCGCCTCCGGCAGCCTGCGCCGCGGCGCGGCCAGCCTGCGCGCCAACTTCGGCCTCGTCTGGCTCAACGCGCTCGGCCTGCTGCTGCTCTCGCTGCTCACCGCGGCCGGCGTCCTGCTGCCGATGCTGGCACTCGGCTTCGACCTCCGCGCCGCCTACGACGTGCTGGTCGAGAGCGACTTCGCGCCGCTGGTCCAGGAGCTGCCGGCGCGGCTGGAGGCGCTGACCCCGGCCGTCGCCGGCGCGCTGCTCGGTGCCATGGCGCTCTGGACGCTCGCCTTCCTCGTCTACTGCTGGTTTCTGGCCGGCACCTACGGCGTCCTCATCGCCGCCGACCGCCAGGCGCCGCCCGGACCGCCGCGCGGCCGCCTCGCCTTCCGCACCTTCAGCAGCCGCGACTTCGCCGGCTGGGCCGGGCGCTACGTCTGGCGCTACTTCTGGGTGCTCAACGTCCTGCTCTTCTTGGCCATGCCGCTTCTCGTCGCGCTGGCGGTGTGGGTCGCGCTCACCGCCTACGGCGCCCAGCGCTGGGGCGTGGCGGCCGGAGTGGGGTTCGGCTGCGGCGGCGCCCTGCCGGTGGGCTTCCTCTTCCTCCTCTTCCTGGTCTGGACCTGGGGCGCGATGGCCGACGCGGCGCGCGAGGGGTCGGGGGTCTGGGCGGCCATCCGCCACGGCCTGAGGGTGGTCGGCCGCCGCCCGGGGGCATGCTTCCTGCTCGCGCTCCTCTTCATGCTGCTCACCCTGCTGGAGGCCGGAGTGGTGTTGCTGCCGGCGAGCCTGGCGATCCAGGCCCTGACCGAGGCTCGTTCGGCGGTGCGCGCCGGGGCGCTGCTCTCGCTCAACGCCTTCCAGTGGCTGGTGAACGCGGTGCTCTCGACGCTCTTGGCCGCCGCCTACGTGGCGCTCGTGCAGTCCGAGCTGCGGGCGGAGGCCCCCGCCCTGCCACGGAGCGCCGCGGCGTGAGCGGAGCCGTGCGCCGCGCCCGGCTCGCTGCCGGCCTCCTCGCCGCGGCGCTGGCCGCCGGCTGCGCCGGCTCGCCGCCGCCGGTCAAGACGAGCGAGCGCCCGCCGCCGCCCCCCGCGGAGCCCGCGCCGCTCCCCGAGCCGGTCGAGCCGGCGGTCCCCGCCGCGCCGCCGGCCGAGCCGGCACCGACGCCGCCCGGGACGCTCGCCGCGGGACCGGCGGTGCCGCTGGTGCTGAAGGTGGGGATCGCCAGCGACCTCGCCAACCTGACGCTTCCCTGCTGTGAGGGGGAGGTGGTGGCCGAGTCCGCCGCACCGGGGGAGCAGCGCTGGTCGATCTCGTCGCCCCTGCGGATCGAGCCGACGGCGGGGATCGCCGAGACCGGCAGCTACCGCATCCAGGTGGCGGCGCTGCGCGACGAGCGGCAGGCGCAGGAGCTGGCGCGGCGGCTGGAGCGGCAGACCGGCGTCGGCGGCGCCGCCCACTTCGACGCCGGCGTCGACCTCTACCGCGTGCGCATCGGCCGCTACGCGACGCGCGAGGAGGCCGACACGGCGCTGCGCCGCCTGACCGCCCGCGGCCTGGCCGGCGCCTTCGTGGTCAGCGAAGGGGGGCGGGTCTCCGACCCGGCGCTGCGCACGACGCAGGCGGGGAAGACGATCACCGTCCCGGGCCGCTGGCTCGCTATAGAGGCCGCCGCCCGGAGCGGCCTCCGCCACGAGGGGCGGCGCTACCGGGGCCGCCTCCTCGTCTATCTCAACGACCGCGGCACCCTCAACCTGATTAACGAGGTGTCGCTCGAGGACTACCTGCGCGGCGTGGTGCCGAGCGAGATGGGCCCCGAGGCCTATCCGCAGCTCGAGGCGCTCAAGGCGCAGGCGGTGGCGGCCCGCACCTACGCCCTGCGCACGCTCGGCGAGTTCGCGCGCGAGGGCTACGACATCTGCGCCACGCCGCGCTGCCAGGTCTACAAGGGGATGGAGGTCGAGCACCCGCTCTCCGACCGCGCCATCGCCGAGACCGCCGGCCAGGTGCTGCTCTACGAGGGGCGGCTGGTGGACGCCCTCTACAGCTCGACCTGCGGCGGCCACACCGAGGACGGCCACGTCATCTTCCCGCTCAAGCAGGAGCCATACCTCAAGGGCGTGCCGTGCGTCGAGGCCGGCGTGGCGCGCCTGCCCGGCGACCTGGCGGCGGGCGCGGCGTTCCCGGCCGGCATCACCGAGCGCCTGCTGCCGCCGTCGCCGGGGGTGGCGCCGGCGGCGGCCCTCGCCGCCCGGCTCGAGCACCTGGCGCTCCTCGCCGGCCTGCCGGTGCCGCGCGAGCGGCTGGCCTCGCTCGACCGGCGCGAGGTGCAGCGCTTCCTGGCCGCGCTCTTCGACCTCGGGACCGAGACCCGCCTCTTCGTCGCCGCGCCGGACATCCCGTATCTCTTGCAGAACCCGCCGCCGGGCTGGAGCGAAGAGGACCTGCGGCGCGCCGCCTACCTGATGAAGAGCGGTCTGCTGACCGGCCCGCCCGACCAGGTGCTCGACGCGGACGAGATCGAGCGCATGCTGCTGGGGCTCGCCGAGCTGCTCCACGTGGTGCGGCGCGAGGAGGCCTCGTACATGTCCCTCGGCCCGCGCGCGCTCACCGTGCGCTCGGGCAAGGAGCACAAGACCTACGCGCTGCCCGATCGGCTCGTCACCTTCCGCCGCGTGGCGGGGCAGACGGCGGCGGCGCCGCTCGCCCTGGTGCCCGGCGACGGGCTCGACCTCTACTGGCAGGGCGAGGCGCTGGTCGCCCTGGTGCAGCAGGTGGAGCGCGAGGGCGTGGCCTTCGACCGCAGCAGCCGCTACAGCTCCTGGACGCGCTACCGCAGCGACTCCGAGCTGGCGAAGTCGATCGACACCCGCCTCCCCGGCCTCGGCTTCCGCGACTTCGAGGTGCTGTCGCGCGGCGTCTCGGGACGGGTGGGGAAGATCCGCATCCACGGCGCGAGCGGCGAGACGGCGGAGGTCGAGGGGCTGGCGGTGCGCTGGACGCTCGACATCCCCGACACGCTCTTCACCGCCCGCCGGCTCGAGCCGCCGGGGCGCGAGGCCGGGTATCTCTTCAACGGCAAGGGGTGGGGGCACGGCGTCGGTCTCTGCCAGATCGGCTCCTACGGCATGGCCCAGCGCGGCCACGACTACCGCGAGATCCTGGAGCACTACTACACCGGCGCCGAGCTGGGGCGGGTGAAGCTGGTCCCAACGCCCGGCACGTAGGCCGGGCGCTACAGCGATGTTGCCGCTGAACCGGGCGATTGACCACACGCTGCTGCGCCCCGAAGCGACGCGGGCGGAGATCCGGCGGCTCCTCGACGAGGCCGTGGAGCACGAGTTCGCCTCCGTTTGCGTGCCGCCGGTCTGGGTGGCGCTGGCGGCCGAGCGGCTGGCCGGCACGCCGGTGCGGGTGGGGACCGTCGTCGGCTTCCCGCTCGGCTACGTCCACCCCGAGGCGCGTCTCGCCGAGTCGCGCCGGGCGGTCGCCGACGGCGCGCAGGAGCTCGACACCGTCTTGAACCTCTCCTGGCTCAAGGGGGGCGAGGACGAGCGCGTGCGCGCCGACCTCGCCGGCTGGGTGGGCGCCCTCCGCGCCGAGCGCGCGGGCCTGACGCTCAAGGTGATCCTCGAGACCGCGCTCCTGACCGACGAGGAGAAGCGGCGCGGCGCCCTCCTCGCGGCCGACGCCGGCGCCGACTTCGTCAAGACCTCGACCGGCTTCGGGCCGGGGGGCGCGACGGTCACCGACGTCGCCCTGCTCGCCGCCACCGTCGGCGGTCGCCTCGCGATCAAGGCCTCCGGCGGCATCCGCGACGCCGCCACCGCCCGCGCCCTGCTCGCCGCCGGCGCCACCCGCCTGGGCACCTCCAGCGGCGTGGCGATCCTGCGCGAGGCGGCGGCCGCCCCCGATCAGAAGATCAGCGCGTAGCCCACCTTGAAGAAGAGGGTCCGGTCGGCCTGCGTCAGGTCGGTCGTCTGGCTATTGAGCGACGGCTCGCCGAAGTGGTTGTCGGAGTAGCCCAGGAAGAGCACGGTCTGCGGGTTGATCTTGTAGGAGAAGAGGAGCTGGTTGAAGAGGTGCTGGCTCTCGGGGTCGACGCGCTCGAGGAAGAGGGGGGCGTTGCGCTCGACGTCGCGGTACTGCGTCACCAGCCGCACGAAGGTGCGGACGTTGAACTGCCAGGTCGCCCGCAGGTCGCTGATGTTGGCGGTGAAGAGCTCGCCGTCCTCGACGTCGAGGCGCTGCCAGTTGTGGGCGAGCTGCAGGCGCAGGTGCTTGCCGACGTCGAAGCGGAAGGTCGGCTTGACGAAAATCTGGTCCGCGGCGCGGGTGTTGGCGAAGTCCACCGTGTCGCCGATCGACGAGTCGATGGTCATGAACAGCCAGCTCGTCGGCCGCACCTCGCCGTAGAACCAGAGGTACTTGTCGTCGAAGGTCTGGCCGTTGAAGAAGCGGTCGCCGGCGCCGACGCCGGTGTTGAAGAAGCTCTGGTAAGGGCCGTTGCCCCACGTCCAGGCTTCGCCGAAGCGGCGCAGCCGGTTGCCGTCGTGGTCCCAGGTGTCGTTGAACTGGCCGGCGAAGTTGATGCGGCTGAAGCGCTCGCCCTCGTTGTAGAAGTAGCGCTCGAAGAGCACCTGCTCGCGCCGGAAGTCGACCTGCGGGATGAAGCCGAGGTCGACGCGCAGGCCGTCGCCCATGTCCTGGTGCAGGAAGTAGATCATCTTGTTGCGGTCGGTGTGCTGGTAGACGGCGCGCACGCCGAAGTCGTCGAAGGTGTCGGCCGGCTGGCCGAAGTCGCGGGCCAGCGCCAGCGGGTACTCGGTCTGCGAGCCGAGCAGCTCGATGCGCACCGCCTCCGTCCCCTTCCAGCGGAAGAGGGCGTCCACGCCGGCCACCCGATTGTGGTAGCTGTCCCCCTCGCGCCCGGTGTAGAGGACGCCGATCGTCGAGGAGCCCGCGAGGTCGCGGCGGTAGCGCAGGATGGTCGAGGTGTTCTCCTCGTCGAGCGAGGTCAGGGCCGAGCTCTCGGCGCCGGGGATCAGGATGTTGCTCAGCCGGTCCTGCGCCACCACCAGGCCGACGGCGTTCTTCCCCTCCTTGCCGGTGAGCTTGAGCCCCCACTCGGGGTCGGCGATGTTGCGGCTGTGGATCGCCTGGACGCGGGTGTCGAAGAGGTCCGCGCCCTCGAGGAAGAACGGCCGCTTCTCGGGGAAGAAGAGGGCGAACTGGGTGTTGACGTCGAGCTGCGCCGCGTCGGCCTCGACCTGCGAGAAGTCGGGGTTGAGCGCGCCGCTGAAGATCATGTTGGGCGTGATCCCCCAGCGCGCGCTCAAGCCGAGGTCGGAGTCGACGTCCCCCTCCTCGATGGCGCCGCCGGGGGTCTGGCGGGTGTCGGTGCGGCCGGCGGTGAGCGTCGGGTCGAGCTCGATGTTGCGCCCCGGCGTCACCCCTTCGATGCCCACCAGCTTGGCCCCCTGGCAGAGGTAGCAGTTGACGCCGCGGACCTGCGGCACCAGGCCGATACGGGTCCGCTGGTCGCGCGGATGGACGCGCAGGGCGTCAATCCCCCAGGTCTGGACGCCCTCGGCGCGCGGGAAGCGGAGCGAGGAGAAGGGGACCGCGAGCTCGACCACGTACCCCTTCTCGGTCACCCGGCCGGAGGAGGTCCAGATGGTGTCCCAGGTTTCGTCCTCGAGGCTCGTCACCTCGTTCTGCAGGAGATCCATCTGCACGCCGAGCGGGTTGATGAAGAACTCGAAGGCGCGCGTCTCGTCGTTGAAGGTGTCGAGCACGACGCCGACGAAGTCGTCCTGGAAGGCGCCGTCGCGGTCGGTCAGACGGGCGCGGATCGCCCCCGGCTGGGGGTCGAGCGCCTCGACCGCCACGTAGAGCTTCTCGGCGTCAAAGGTCATCCAGAAACGGGTCTCGACCTGCGGCTTGACGTTCTCGCTCGGAAAGGTCTCGTAGGCCAGCTCGAAGGTGGGCTGCCCCTGCCAGGGGGCCTCGTCGAGGCGGCCGTCCACGGCGATCGCCGCGTCGGTCCGCTGGATCTGGTAGGTCGGGCGCGCCGCCGGGGCCGCCGGCTCACCCTGGCGCGGCGCGGCCGCGGCCGGCACGGCGCCGGCGAGCCAGGCGAGCGCGAGCGTCGTGGTGGTGGTGGTGGCGGCCCTCCGGCGCCTGGGTCCCTGCGATCCCGTCATGACGGCTCCTCCCGTGTTCGACGGGAGATACCGCCCGCGGCGCGAAAGGTTTCACCCCGGGGGATCCGAAGCGCCCGATTTACGGAAGATTTACGAGTGGTGACAGCGGTTTACGAGGGGGCGGCTTCCCCGAGGTGGCGCACCCAGAGGGCGCCGGCCTGGCGGGCGCGCAGGGCGAGGCGCCGGCTGGTCGTCCAGAGGGCCGTGCGCTCGCGCTCGGCGAGGGCGACGTAGAAGGCCTCCTGGCCGCGCGGCTGGCCGAGGCGCTCGGCCCAGTCGAAGGCCTGGCGCGCCAACGGGAGATCCACCGGCACGCTCTCGATCCCCAGCGCGAAGAGGCGGGCCAGCGCTCCCTTCCCTTCGGCGCGGGAGAGCACCTTCTGCGCGACGCTCCGCCGCAGCGCCCCCACCGCCTCGCCGGCCCAGAGGTCGGGGGCGATGAGCCGGGACCCCTCCCGCCGCCAGGTCGCCAGCGCCTCGGCCGCCGCCGGCGCCCCCACCGCCGCCCGCACCGCCAAGTCCGAGTGGACGACCAGCGGCCGGGACGGCGCGATCAGCAGCGCCGGGTCGACCTCCTCTTCGAGAGCGATCACTTGGGAAGTCTAGCCCGTCGCGTCCAGAGGGAGAGCAGGAGGTGGGCCGGGAGGTAGAGGAGAAGCGGGTAGAGGAGCATCAGCGCCAGGACGTAGTGTTCGGCCTGGAGCCACCGCTGCTCGATCCCGAACGGGTCCCAGACCCAGTTGAGGTTGCGCGCCGGGTCGGTCAGGAGGAGGGTCGCCGGCAGCAGGAAGCAGGTCAGCGCCGTCTGCAGCCAGAACCCCCGGCGGTCGTAGCCCAGGCGGCGCACGCCCCAGATCAGCAGCGGCGGCAGCGCCATGTGGAACAGCGACAGCGACCGCATCCAGAGCGGCTCGGCGGCGTTGAACATGTACTCCGTGCCGCCGATCGGATGGTGGCCCGTGAGGAGCGCCCCGAGGTAATCCACCGTCCAGAAGACCTGTACCAGCAGCACCCCCACCGCCTGCGCCGAGAGCAGCAGTGGGCTCTCCAGCCAGAGCGCCACCCCGACAAGGATGTTCGCCACGTCGCACAGCCAGAAGAAGTTCTCCAGGCCGCTGTTCCGCCAAACCGCCGGCACCCACACCGCCAGCCAGGCGGTGTAGAGGAGCTTCAGCCAGAGGGGGATGCGGGCTGCCACCCTTCAGGCAGACTGCGCGGCTAGGTCGATCCGTAAGAAATTAGCGCGAACGGCCTCAGCTCGCCAGACCCGTCTGAGATGGCGATTCATAGCCCGCTAGCTTAGCCGACTCGCCCTCTATACACCTGCACTCATCCCTCTGGAAATGTGTCCGGAGGGTGATGCCCTTTCCGTCCAACGATAACTAGGGATTATCGTGCAGCGGGCACGTGCAGCACTGCGATTGATGCGGCCATACTCGTCCGGACTGGCCGTTTTGTCAATCCTCCTGCCCATGCTTGCGCGAACGAGAGACCTCACCCTTAGTTTCCGGGCTGCCGTGCCGCTCCTATTCGGGGCCATGTGCACCTACATACTCAATGACCTGGATGATGTGGAGAAAGATCGCATCAATCACCCGGACCGGCCTCTCCCGAAAGGAGATGTCACGCTCATATTTGTCGTCGTTCTTTATTACGCGTGCTTGGCGCTCGCGCTGCTGACAACTCGTTCTTTCGTCCAACGCATCGAAACCGCATTTCTTTACTACGCGGGTTTTGCAGCGTGCATCAGCTATCGCTACGTGGTCGAGTACCTGCCGGCACTGAAATCGCTATACGTCGCCGCAACAACGACCGTTCCTGTATTGATCTTGATGACGCACTTTCCCGCTGACGCTGCCCGTCTTCGAGTGGTCGCCGTCGCATTGTTTCTCTCGATGCTGGGTCGCGAATTATGCAAAGACCTTCCCGACCGGCCGGGGGATCCGATTTCCGTCCTCCATCGAATCAATCCCAAGTATGTTGCGCGGGCGGCCTTTGCCCAGCAAGGTCTGGCGGTGATCATGCTGTGTTCGCAGATCCGCGATATGGTCGCTGTAGTATGTCTGCTCGCAATGGCCTTGGTACTGGCGACATCCTACGTCTACTGGTTTTACCTAAATCGTCAAGCGGTAGCACTGGCGCTGATGAAGCTGGAAGTTGCGTTTGGATTGTATTTTTTGTTATGACGCGGCCGCCGCCGATTCGCCGCCGTGCGCAGTGTCGGGGCTCTCTCAGTTCTTCAACAGCGGCTGAATAAGCATGATCAAGACGGTGATACCGATCGGCAGATCGCTGAGTGTTAGTTGTAGGCTGTACTGCAACTGATCGCGATAAAGTTTGTCGACCTCCATCAGTCTACGCCGCTTCTCAAAAGGGCTCAACGCTTCGTTCTGCAGTTCGGTGTGTAGCAGTTGTAATTCGACGTCGATCGACTTGTCATACAGCTTGCGGAGCACAATGCGCGGGAAGAAGTTGAAGATCACCAAGATTGGCGTGGCGATCACTGCGGGCAGGAGAAGAAAAACTTGGGCACTCTTTCCGAGAAACCCATCATACTCGAATGGACCATAGTAATAACTGCGGATGTGCAGATAGATGAACACCACGGTCAGCGTCGTAGCGATGTGCACGGCCGTGTTGATGGGGTCGAGTGCACGCTCCTGAAAGAGGTTCCGTCTAACTTGGATCTTTTGCAGGGAGTGGATCATCATCCCGGCGTGGCGCAGCTTCCTGCCGACATAACTGGCGAGCGCCCACTGCATGCACCCGGCGATCAGCAGAAATGTGTGCCCTGCGCCTGAGAGCGGAAACCGGCACAGCGTAAAGACCGCTAGACCAAGAATGATCATTAGTGATGCAAAGGAAACCGTTGATGCGATGCTCGAATAGTACTTTCGCGGCTCGGAGTAGTCCGTGTCTGCCAAATCCTCGTCAGTGAAAGCAGCTTCAATCGTATCAGGAATGACATCTTGCGAAGCCCCTATGATCAGAACTGTGGCGATGATTAGACCGGTCGTCACCAGCATGTTGAAGCGCCCGATATACATGATGAGGAACTGCTGGGCATCGTACTTTCCTTCGATAGCGTAGACGATTCCGGCAGCGCATAGTCCATAAGCAAGACTGATTGCGAAGCCCCAGAAGGCGAGCCACACCAGGCGCAACGGCGACGGTGATTGCGGCTCTCCTTCAGTAGCTGTGGGTTGGCGGCGGGCCATGCGAGGAAGTAGGAGCAGGAAGGAAAAAGTTAGGCCGATTGGCGCCGTCGCGTTCTTGTACACCCTCTTACACCCGGCCTTCTACGAGGCCGTAGTCGGGCCAGTGGGAGGGGCGGAAGTCCGCGGAAGGCCGGTGGGACGGGCTTTCCCGCGCCTCCCACGGCCACCGGCCGCTCGCCTATCCCTACCAGGGGGCCGTTTAGTTACCCACACCAAGTTTGAGGAGAGCCATAATTGCACGATAATCCCTAGTTATCTAGCCAGAGTCGATCCGAGTACAGTAGTTGGTCAAAGTCTAGCTCAAGGTGAGGAACTATGCAAGCGACGTGGATGACAGGAGGCAGTCGGCAGGCTCGTCGAGGATGCTTGTACTCTAGGTGGCGCGGTGCGGAGATGGCGCCGGGGATGGTTGGAGGCGAGGATCTGGTGATAAGGCTGCTCTGAGACCTGGGTGTAAAGCTGGGTTGTCAAGAGAGAGCTGTGGCCAAGCAGGTGCTGGATATACCTGATATCTACGCCTTCCTCCAGCAAGAGAGTAGCGACTGAATGCCGGAGCATATGCGGAGTCATGTGGAGTCGAAGGCCGGAGGCGCAGACGTGCTTGCACAGCATTGTCCGCGCGGATTGCTCGGAGAGCCGTCGTCCCAGGCGATTATGAAAGAAATAACCATTGGTTGCTACCTCCACGGCCCAGAGGCAGGAATAGTCGCGGAGCGTAGCAAGGGCCTCAGGATCAGAGAGCCGCAGTATTCGTTCCTTCGCGCCCTTGCCTAGGAATCGAATGCGACCTCTACGAAGGTCCACCGCGTCGGCAGTAAGACTGCATACCTCGGACACCCGAGCTCCTGTCCCGAAGAGTACCTCCAAGACGGCCATGTCCCGCACGAGTTCCCGGTATGCCTGGGACTTGCAGTTGGGATGCCGCGCTTTCTCGCGGTAGAGGTGCGCAAACAGGCGCCGGAGGTCGGTCAACGCCACAGTCCTCGGCAGCCGGCGTGTGGCCTTGATGCGGACATCCATCTTGCGGAACGGGCTTGCGGCCAGTACGTCCTCCCGCTCAAGGAAATGGTACAGCGCCTTGAGCGTCGCGACCTTCCGCTTGACGCTCTTCTCGGCCAAGCGGCCGAAGAGCTCGCGGATGAACTCGCGCAGCGCCGTCTTGTCTACCGCTTCGATCGCCTCCGGAGCGGGCTGGCGGCTCGCCAGGTGCTCGGCGAACTGCCGGAGGTCGATGCCGTAGGCCTTTAGGGTCTTGGGGCTGAGGTTCTTCTCGTAGCGGCAGTGGAAGAGGAACTGCGCGATCGCGTCAGCGACGGTCATCCGCTCGCCCTCCCTGTTGGCAGAAGGCGGGCATCATAGCTTTGGGCCGCGCACCTTCGCGCCCTGACTCCGGAGGAGCTGGAGCTCGCGGCGGAGCTGGAGAAGGTGGCGTAAATGACCCCGCGGCGGCGGAAGACCCCCGCGCGTCCTCTCCGGAGGTCGCCTAGAGGTCTCCGGACGCCTTCCCAAGGCCTGGGGATGTATTCGGCAGCGCGGCGGATCTATCCGGAGGCGCGGCGGACATATCCGGAGCTCCCGCGGATGTATCCGGAAGTGTCGAGGATATGTCCGGAAGCGGCGCGGATCGATCCGGAAGCGCCGCGGATGTATCCGGACGGCCCGCGGATGTATCCGGACGCGCCGCGGATGTATCCGGCCGTCGCGCGGATCTATCCGGGCGTCGCGTTCCCTTATCCGGAGCCGTCCCGACCGGATCTCCCACCTCTCCGGGAACCCCCCGGAGCCATGCTTCACCAACCGACCCACCCAAGGAGGTAACCGCCGTGCCCGAGACATGGCTCGGAGAGAAGCTCAAGAACTGGAGACTACTGGCGGGAAGCGCCTTTTGCTCCCTCGGACACCGCCGCGATACCATCCGACGACTCGGAAAGGGACCCACTTGGACTTCTCGTTCACGCCGGAGCAGCGCGCCATCCAGGAGACGGCGCGGGAGTTCGCGCGGCAGGAGGTGGATCCGCTCGTCGACGAGATCGATGAGAGCCAGCGCTTCCCGCGCGAGGTGATGGCCAAGGCCGGGGAGCTCGGCTTCCTCGGCGTGCTCTTCCCCGAGGAGTACGGCGGCGCGGGGCTGGGGTACGTCGAGTACGTGATCGTTGTCACCGAGCTGTCCAAGGTGGACCCTTCGGTCGGGATCAGCGTCGCCGCCCACAACTCACTCTGCAGCAACCACATCTACCGCTTCGGCACCGAGGAGCAGCGGCGCCGCTGGCTGACGCCGCTGGCTAAGGGGGAGAAGATCGGCGCCTGGAGCCTGACCGAGCCGGGCGCCGGCTCCGACGCCGCCGGCACTCGCACCCGCGCGGAGCGGCGCGACGGCGGCTGGGTGCTCAACGGCGCCAAGACCTTCACCACCCACGGCTCGGTGGGCGACGTCTGCGTCGTCTTCGCGGTCACCGACCCGGACGGCCCCCGCAACCGCAACATCTCCGCCTTCGTCCTCGACAAGGGGATGGACGGCTTCCGCCCGGGCAAGAAGGAGAACAAGCTCGGCATCCGCGCCTCCGACACCGCCGAGGTGGTGATGGAGGACTGCTTCGTCGGCGAGGACCGCCTCCTCGGCGCGCCCGGCGAGGGCTTCCGCCAGGCGATGGAGATCCTCGACGGCGGCCGTATCTCGATCGCCGCGCTCGGCCTCGGCACTGCGATCGGCGCCTTCGACGCCTCGGTCGCCTACGCCAAGGAGCGCGAGCAGTTCGGCCAGCCGATCGCGTCGTTTCAGGCGATTCAGTTCGCGCTCGCCGAGATGGCCACGCGCATCGCCGCCGCCGAGATCCTGACCTACGCCGCCGCCGAGGCGCTCGACCGCGGCCAGAAGGTGACGCGCCTCGCCTCCGAGGCCAAGCTCTACGCCGGCGAGGCCGCGGTCTTCTGCGCCGAGCGCGGCGTGCAGATCCACGGCGGCTACGGCTTCATCAAGGACTACCGCGCCGAGAAGTACTTCCGCGACTGCAAGATCTGCACGATCGGCGAGGGGACGAGCGAGATCCAGCGCCTGGTCATCGCCCGCCAGCTCCTGAAGAAGGGTTGACGGCGGTGGCGGCGCGCGAGGCGGCGCTCGACGCGCTCGTGCCGCGCCTGCTGGCGCGCGAGCCGCGGGCGGTGGCGCGCGCCATCTCGCTGGCCGAGGACGGCGGCGCCGCGCAGCGCGAGCTGATCGGCCGCGTCTACGGCAAGACGGGCCGGGCGCGCGTCGTCGGCGTCACCGGCCCGCCGGGCGCCGGCAAGAGCACCCTCGTCGACCGCCTCGCCCGCCTCGTCCGCGCCCGCGGCGAGACGGTCGGCATCCTCGCCGTGGACCCGACCAGCCCCTACACCGGCGGCGCCCTCCTGGGCGACCGCATCCGCATGCAGAAGCTCTACACCGACCCCGGCGTCTTCATCCGCTCGATGGCGACGCGCGGCGCGATGGGCGGCCTCGCCCGCGCCACCCACGACGCCGTGGACGTCCTCGACGCCGCCGGCTTCGACTGGGTGCTGGTCGAGACGGTGGGCGTGGGGCAGGACGAGGTGGACGTGGTGCGCAGCGTCGAGACGGTGGTCGTCGTCACCATCCCCGGCCTCGGCGACGACATCCAGGCGATCAAGGCCGGGCTGATGGAGATTGCCGACGTCTTCGTCCTCAACAAGGCCGACCGCGACGGCGCGGACCGCACCGAGAAGGACCTCCGCTTCATGCTCCACTTGGCCGAGGACGACGGCAGCGGCGCGGCCGCATGGCACCCGCCGATCGTGCGCACGGTGGCGAGCCGCGACGAGGGGGTGCCGCAGGTGTTGGAAGAAGTGGAGCGGCACCGCGCCTGGCTGGCGGGAAGCGGCGAGCTGGAGAAGCGGCGGCAGGCGCACCTGCGGCTGCGCGTCGAGGCGATCCTGAAGGAGCGGGTGCTGCGCGCCGCCGACCAGACGCTCGGCGTCGAGCGCGAGGTCGAGCGCGGCTTCGCCGACCGGCTCGACCCCTACCGCGTCGCCGAGCGGCTGTTCACCGGGGTTCTGGAAGGCGCGCCGGCCGAGGGGCAGACGTGATCCGCAAGATCGACCACCTCGGCATCGCCGTCCGCTCGATCGCCGAGGGGCGCGCGCTCTACGAGGCGCTGGGGCTCGCCGTCACGGCGATCGAGGAGGTGCCGGAGGAGGGCGTGCGCGTGGCGCTCATCCCCTGCGGCGAGAGCCTGATCGAGCTCCTCGAGCCGCTCGGGCCCGACTCGCCGATCGCCCGCTTCCTGGAGAAGCGCGGCCCCGGCATCCACCACGTCTGTCTCGGCAGCGACGACCTGGCCGGCGACGACGCGCGCCTCCGCGCCGGCGGCTTCCAGGTGCTCCGCCCCGCGCCCACGCGCGGCGCCGGCGGCTGCTGGGTGCAGTTCGTCCATCCGCGCTCGACGGGCGGGGTGCTCCTCGAGCTCTCGCAGCCGGGGACCGAGGAGGAAACCGACGGCGGCGCCCCCGCCGCCGCCCTCGACGAGGAGATCCCGTGATCCCGCGCGGCTCGATCGTCATCGTCCACCTGAGCAACCCGACGGAGAAGTTCTGGGGGGTGCTCGAAGGGCTGGAGCTGGTCGGGGTGACGTTGCGCGGCATCAACCTCTCGAGCTTCGACGACTGGATGGGGGAGGCGGCGCGCGGCGAGAGGAACCTCGGGCTCTCGACGATGTTCGCGCCGCTCTTCCGGGTCGAGCGGATCTTCCTCGACGAGCCGGTCGGGGAGGTCGAGAGCTACAAGCAGCGCTTCGCGCGGCGCGTCGGCGTGGCGGTCGAGCGCTACCTCGGGATCGGGGACGAGGAGGGGGAGACGGCCGAGGTGCCGTCTTGAGGCGGGAGCTCGCCGTCCGCCTGCTGGCGCTTTCTGGCTTGGCGGCCCTCGTTCTGCTGTGGGACCTGGCGATCCGCCTCTCCGGCGAGCGCCTCCTCCCCGGCCCGGCGGCGGTCGCCCGCGCGCTCGGCGAGCTGGCCGCCAACGGGCTCCTCGTCAAGCACTTGGTGGCCTCGCTCTTCCGCGTCACCTGGGGGTACCTGGCGGCCGTCGTCCTCGCCGTGCCCTTCGGGCTCCTCCTCGGCTGGCGGCGGCGCGGGCAGCTCGCGGTGGGGCCGCTCCTCGAAGTGCTGCGGCCGATCTCGCCGCTCGCCTGGATCCCGATCTCGATCCTCTGGTTCGGCGTCGGCGACCTGGCCGCCGTCTTCATCATCTTCCTCGCCTCCTTCCTGCCGCTGGCGATGGCCGCGAGCCACGCTGTGCGCAACATCTCGGGCGTGCACCTCCAGGCCGGGCGCAACTTCCGGCTGCCGCCGGCCGACCTGGTGCGCAAGGTCGTGCTGCCCGCCGTCCTGCCGCAGCTCCTCGTCGCGCTGCGGCTCGCCCTGGGCATCGCCTGGCTGGTCGTGGTGGCGGCGGAGATGATCGCCGTCAACTCCGGGCTCGGCTTCCTGATCGTGGACGCGCGCAACGCCGGCAACCGCTACGACTTGGTGGTCGCTGGGATGGCGCTGATCGGCCTCGTCGGCCTGGCGCTCGACGCCGCGATCCGCCGCCTGGAGCGCCTGCCGGCCCTGCGCTGGGGCTATGCGGAGGCCCGCGCATGATGCCCGTCCCGCGGCCGGACGCGCGGCCGGTCAAGGTGCGGATCGCCGGTCTCTCGATGACCTTCGAGGCCGACGGCAAGCGCGTCGAGGTGCTACGCGACATCGACCTCGAGGTGCGCGAGGGGGAGCTCGTCTGCCTGCTCGGCCCCTCGGGGTGCGGCAAGTCGACGCTCTTGAACCTCGTCGGCGGTTTCCTGCGCCCGACGGCGGGCTCGATCGCGATCGACGGCGAGGAGGTCGCCGGGCCCGACCCGCGCCGCATCTTCGTCTTCCAGGAGCGCGGCGTCTTCCCCTGGCTCACCGTCGAAGGCAACATCGGCTTCGGCCTCGGGCGCCTGCCGGCCGCCGAGCGCGCCGAGCGCATCCGCCACTACGTCGAGCTGGTCGGCCTCGAGGGGTTCGAGGGCGCCTACCCGCACGAGCTCTCCGGCGGCATGAAGCAGCGCGTCGAGGTGGCGCGGGCGCTGGCGGTCGACCCCGACGTCCTCTACCTCGACGAGCCGTTCGGCGCCCTCGACTCGCTCACCCGGCTGACCCTGCGCCGCGAGCTGCTGCGCATCTGGGAGGCGGAGCGCAAGACGATCCTCTTCGTCACCCACGACGTCGAGGAATCGGTGCAGCTCGCCGACCGCGTCGTCGTCATGTCGCAGCGCCCGGCGACGATCCGCCGCGTCGTCGAGGTCGGCATCCCGCACCCGCGCGACCTCTCGGCCCGCCGCTACCTCGAGGTGCGCGACAGCATCTTCGAGGCGATCGGGATGCCGCACAAGGTATGAGGCGGCCGGCGGCGCTCCTCCTGCCCCTCGCGACGGCGGCGGCGCTCGTCGCCCTCTGGCAACTCGCCGTGCGCTGGAGCGGCGCCACGGTCTTCCCGGCGCCGGGCGACGTCGTCGCGGCGCTCGCCGAGCTGGCGCGCAACGGCGTCCTGGCGCCGGCGGTCGCGCGGTCGCTCCTGCGCGTCGGCTCGGGGTATCTCTTGGCCCTCGTCGTCGGCGTCCCGCTGGGCATGCTCATGGGATGGAGCGCCGGCGCGGCGCGGGCGCTCAACCCGGTCGTCCAGGTGCTGCGGCCGATCAGCCCGATCGCCTGGATCCCGGTGGCGATCGTGCTCTTCAAGGTCGGCGACGGCGCGGCGGTCTTCCTGATCTTCCTCGCCGCCCTCTTCCCGATCGCCGTGGCGACGATGAACGGCGTCCGCAGCCTGCCGCCGATGGTGCTCCTGGCCGGCCGCAACTTCGGCCTCTCGCCGCCGGCTGTCCTGGCCCGCGTCGTCTTCCCCGCCGCCCTGCCGCAGGTGCTGGTCGGGCTGCGCATCGCCCTCGGCGTCGCCTGGCTGGTGGTGGTGGCGGCGGAGATGAGCGGCATCGAGTCGGGGCTCGGGTACCTGGTGATCGACGCCCGCAACGCCGGCAAGCGCTACGACCTGGTGGTGGCGGCGATGGCGGTGATCGGGGCGATCGGGTTGACGCTCGACCTCCTGGCCCGCCGCGTCGAGCGGCTGCCGGCGGTGCGCTGGGGCTTCCGCGCCGATTGAGGGGGTGACGCGATGGCGACCGGCAAGAGGATCTTCGCGGCGGTGGCCGGCTGGGCCGCGCTGGTGACCGGCGCGCACCTGGCGCTCAACGTCGACTGGTCGGTGGCGCTCAACGACCGCCAGCCGCTCGACAAGCGCAAGTTCTACGTCGCCTACATCCCCGTCACCTGACACCTCACCTGCCCGGTGACGGACTACATCGCCCGTCACTCCCTGGGGGAGAACAGCTTCATCCCCAGGAAGTTCCAGGGGTTCCCGGAGATCAAGGAAGCGCTGATCGGGAACCGGATGCAGGCGGGCTTCATGGTCGCACCGATGGCGATGGCCCTGCGGGCGCAGGGCGTGCCGATCAAGATCGTCTACCTGGGCCACCGCTACGGCAGCGCCGTCGTGGTGCAGAAGGACGGCCCGGTGCGGAGCGTGCGCGACCTGGTGGGGAGGACGGTGGCGATCCCCAGCCGCTTCTCCGACGAGTACCTGATCATTCGCCGGGCGTTGAAGATCGAGGGGCTCGACGCCGAGGACGTGCGCTTCCTCGAGATGGCGCCCCCCGACGTCGCCGGGGCGCTCGCCGCCGGCGCCGTCGACGCCTTCTCGATGGGCGAGCCCTTCCCGTCGCAGAGCGAGATGATGGGCTTCGGGCGCGTCCTCTTCCCGGCGCGCCGCTACTGGCCGGACTACATGTCCTGCGTCCTGGTGGTGCGGCAGGACGCCATCGACAACCGCCCCGCCGCGGTGCAGACCCTGGTCGACGGCATCGCCCGCTCCGGCCTCTGGCTCGACGCGGGCCGCCCGCACCGCGAGCACGCCGCCGACTTCGTCGGCCGCTACTACTTCAACCAGCCGCCGGAGCTGCTGCGCTGGGCGCTGACCCGAGACCTCGAGCGCGTCGTCTACACTCGCCTCTCGCCGCGCAAGCAGGACTTCGACCTCGTCCGCGACCTGATGCTCGAAGCCGGCACCCTCGACCGCCCGATCGAGTTCGCGGAGTACGTGGACGTCCGCTTCGCCGAGGGGACGGTGGGGGAGACGGCGTGGGAGTACGAGGCGGGGCTGAACTGAGAGGGCGCCGCCGCCTCAGAACTGCACGTTGCGCACGAAGAACGCCGTCACCTCGACCCTCTTCGCCGCCAGCTCCTCCGCCAGGTCCGGCGTCAGCACGAACTGCCCGGCCCGCTCGCGGGCGGGGGTGGCCATCAGGAGCTCGAGGGCGGCGACCTTGCCGGGGTGGCGCCGGCGGAGCTGGAGGAGGGCGTCGGCGCTGGCGGTCAGGGCCTGGAGGACCGAGGCCTCGGAGGCGGTGGTGATCTCGACCAGCGGCCGGTCGGCGCGGGTGCCGGCGAAGAGCTGCACCTCCTCCACACCCTGGCCGCGGTAGAGCTCGAGCAGCTCGGAGGCGACCTCCAGGTTCGGGTACGGCCGCCGTTCGCGGGCCATGAAATCGACCGCGCCGGTGCCGGTCTTGGGCGAGGCGACCTCCGGCCGCGCAGCCTCGCGCCGGGCGGTCGGGGCACCCGGGGCTGCCGGCGCGGTCCGCTTCGCCAGGTCGGTCAGCGAGGTCCGCCGCTTGGGCGGCGACGCCGGCGCCTCGATGACCTCGTCGGGCAGCACCTGGGCGTTGCCGTAGCCCTGCCGGTTCGCCTCCTCCGTCCGCGCGACGTCGATCTCCGCGGCCGCGACGAAGCTGCGGGTGCCGTTCTCGGCGGTGAAGACCGCCCGTTCCCCGACGACCACGTACTTCTTCTGCGCCACCAGGCGCGAGCCGTCCTTGAGGTAGATGGTGTAAGCGGCCTGGGCGGTCGCCGCGAAGGCGAGCAGCAGGGCGGCGGCGAGAACGGCGGCACGGCGGTGCGGCATGGGGAAGCTCCTCGGCGAGGCCGGCAGTTCGGCTATGATACCCGTCCGACAGGCCCCGCGTAGGGGCCTTCTTCGTCAAGAGGCTGTCAATGCTGATCGTGATGAAGATGGACGCCACGGCCGCCGAGATCGACGCGGTCGTGCGGCAGGTCGAGCGCCGGGGGCTCAAGGCGCACCCGATCGCCGGCGCCCAGCGGACGGCAGTGGGCATCACCGGCAACGTCGGGGCGCTCGACCGCGGCGTCTTCGACGCCTTCCCCGGCGTCCTCGAAGTCATCCAGGTCAGCCACCCCTACAAGCTGGTGTCGCGCGAGTTCCGCCCGGACGACACGGTCGTCCAGGTCGGCGGCGCCGCCATCGGCGGCCCCGAACTGGTGGTCATGGCCGGCCCCTGCTCGGTCGAGAGCCACGAGCAGACGCTGCGCATCGCCCGCCGCGTGAAGGCCGCCGGCGCGCACGTCCTGCGCGGCGGCGCCTACAAGCCGCGCACCAGCCCCTACGCCTTCCAGGGCCTCGGCGTCGAGGGGCTGCGCATCCTCGCCCGCGTGCGCGAGGAGACCGGTCTGCCGGTGGTCAGCGAGGCGACCGACATCGACGTCCTGCCCGCCGTCGCCGAGCACGCCGACATCGTCCAGATCGGCGCCCGCAACATGCAGAACTACACCCTCCTCAAGCACGCCGGCCGCTGCGGCCGGCCGGTGCTGCTCAAGCGCGGCATGACGGCGACGGTGACCGAGCTGCTGCTGGCCGCCGAGTACATCCTCGACCAAGGCAACCCCGACGTCATCCTCTGCGAGCGCGGCATCCGCACCTTCGCCGACCACAGCCGCAACACGCTCGACGTGGCGGCGATCTGCGCCGTCAAGCGCATCAGCCACCTGCCGATCATCGCCGACCCCAGCCACGCCGCCGGCTCGGCGCAGAAGGTCCTGCCGCTGTCGCGCGCCGCCGTGGCGGTCGGGGCGGACGGCCTGATCGTCGAAGTCCACGACCGCCCGGCCGAGGCCCTCTCCGACGGCAACCAGGCGATCCTCCCCGAGCAGCTCGAGGAGCTGATGGAACAGGTGCGCGCCCTCGCCCCCGTCGTCAACCGCCGCATTCAGGCCCTCGCCGCTCATTAAGGTACTAGGAGGCGCCGGGGTGCTCCGGCCGGGAAGCTCTGAGCAAGCGCCGGCAAGAACGCGGCAGGTGAGACCGGTCCGGCGCGCAGCGAAGCGCAGGCGCGAGCCTCGGATCGAGCAGGCCTTGACGCTCGCGCCGGTTCCCGGCCGGAGCACCCCGGCGCCTCCGCCCCACCTATGCAGTTAACCCCCACGCCCGGCCTCCTCGTCCTCGAGGACGGCAGCGTCTTCGAGGGGGAGGCCGTCTCCCCGGGCACCCGTTTCGGCGAGGTGGTCTTCAACACCTCGATGACCGGCTACCAGGAGGTCCTCACCGACCCCTCCTACCGCGGCCAGATCGTCGTCATGACCCAGCCGCACATCGGCAACTACGGCGTTTCCGATACCGCCGTCGAGTCGGCCCGCCCGTGGGTCGAGGGGTTCGTGGCGCGCCGCTTCACCCGCGAGCCCGCCGATCGTTCCGAGCACGGCCCCGACGAGGGCCTTCCGGCCTACCTCCGCCGCTTCGACGTGCCGGCCGTCGAAGGGCTCGACACCCGCGCCGTCGTGCGCCGCCTGCGCGACCGCGGCGCGCTGCGCGGCGTGCTGACGACCGAGCGCTCGGACGCCGCCGCCCTCCAGGCCGAGCTCGCCGACTTCCCGCCGATGACCGGCCGGGCGCTGGTCGACGAGGTGACCTGCGCAGCAGAGTGGGAGCTGGCGCCCGACGGCGAGGAGCGCTGGCGCCTGGCGGTCTACGACTTCGGCGTCAAGCAGAACATCCTGCGCTCGCTCGCCGCGCGCGGCGCCCGCCTGCACGTCCTGCCGGCGCGCACGCCGGCCGCGCGCTGCCGCGAGTTGGAAGTGGACGGCGTGGTGCTCTCGAACGGCCCCGGCGACCCCGAGCCGCTCACCACCGCCATCGCCGCGGTGAAGGAGCTCGTGGCGCACGAGGTCCCCATCCTCGGCATCTGCCTCGGCCACCAGCTCCTCGGCCTCGCCTTGGGCGGCTCGACGTTCAAGCTCAAGTTCGGCCACCACGGCGGCAACCAGCCCGTGCACCAGCTGCCGAGCGGCCGGGTGGTGATCACCAGCCAGAACCACGGCTTCGCCGTCCGCCCCGACTCGCTCCCCGCCGGCTGCCGGGTGACCGAGGTGAACCTCAACGACGGCACCGTCGAGGGCTTCGCCGCCGAGGGCCGGCCGATCGTCTCGGTGCAGTACCACCCGGAGGCGGCGCCCGGGCCGCACGACGCGGCCGGCGTCTTCGACCGCTTCCTGGACCTCCTGCCGGACCGCTGGTGAGCCGCGCCGGCGCCCGCCCTTCCCGCGCCCCGCTCGCCTGGACGATCGCCTGGCGGTTCCTGCGCGGGCCGCGCAGCCGCCTCCTCGACGGCACCGCCCGCGCCGCTCTCCTCGCCACCGCGCTCGGCGTCACCGCCATGGTCATCGCCATGGCGCTCATGACCGGCTACCGCGAAGACCTCCAGGGGAAGCTGATCGGCGGCAACGCCGCCGTCGTGGCCTACCCGCTGCTGGCGGAGGCGGATGGGGTCCCGCCGCACCGGCTGGAAGCACTGGAGGCGATCCCCGGAGTGCTCAAGGTCGGGCGCGTCGCCTACGGCCAGGGGTCGCTGGCCGGCGGCGCCGCGCCCGACGGCGTCGAGGTGGTGCTGCGCGGCGTCGATCCCGGCGGCGGCCAGCTCGCCGCCCGCCCCGAGCAGCTCCGGCCGGGCGCCGACGGCATCCCCGGCGCGGTGCTCGGCGCCGACCTGGCGAAGAAGCTCGGCGTCGCGCCCGGCGCCGTCCTCCGCCTCGTCGCCCTCGGCTTCGAGGAGGGGCGGCCGCGCTTCCACTACCAGAGCCTGCGCGTCACCGGCACCTTCTCGACCGGCTTCGCCGAGTTCGACCGCTCCTGGGTGGTGCTCGAGCGGCCGCTCGTCGAGCGGCTGATGGGCGCGGAAGGGGCGAGCGACCTGCTGGAGTTCACCGTCGAGGACCCGCAGGAGGCGCCGCGCATCGGCGAGGCCGCCGCGCGCCTCCTCGGCAGCGGCTTCCTGGTCTCCGACTGGCAGCAGTTCAACCGCGAGCTCTTCGCGGCGTTGAAGCTGCAGCAGATCGCGCTCTTCCTGGTGCTCGGGCTGATCGTCCTGGTCTCGACCTTCAACGTCGCCTCGACGCTGGTGGTGCTGGTGCGCGAGCGGATGCGCGACCTGGGCGTCCTCGCGGCGCTCGGCCTGCCGCCGGCCAGCCTGCGCAGCGTGTTCCTCGCCTACGGCGGGGTGCTCGGGGCGGTGGGGACGCTCCTGGGCGTCGCCGCCGGCGCCGGCGCCTCCTGGGTGCTCACCCGCTTCGAGCTGATCCGCTTCGACGCCGAGGTGGCGGCGATCTACTTCATCCGCTCGGTGCCGTTCCGGGTGCGGCCGGTGGACCTGGCTGCGATCGTCGCCTTCGCGCTCGCCGTCACTTTGGTTGCCTGCCTTGCCCCCGCCTGGCGCGCCGCCCGCGTCGATCCCTCGGCGGCGCTGCGCTACGAATAGGAGAGAGCCGCCATGCCCGTCGCCATCGCCCGCGTCCTCGACCTCGTCGATCCCGCGTCCCAGCTCCTCCTCGGCCTGGACCGCGCCGAGGCCGAGCGGCGCCTCCTCGCCGCCGACCCGCGGGAGGCGCTCGGCATCCGCGGCTCCTTCGCGCTGGCGGCGCGCGAGGGCGACCGCGTCTATCTCGCCCGCAGCCTCGACCGCCCGCTGCGCTACTTCCTGGCCAAGGAAACCGATGGGCCGATGCTCGTCGTCGCCGAGCGGATCGACGAGATCCGCCGCTGCCTCGAAGCCGAAGGACACGGCGACCAGTTTCACCCCAGCTACACGCGGATGGCGCCGGCGCACCACGTGACGACGCTGCGCCTGGTCGGCTGCCCCGACCCCAACCCCACCTACCGCCGCTTCTTCGCGCCCGAGCGCGGCACCCTGCCGCCCGACCTCGACGCCATCGGCACGCTCTACGTCGGCCGCCTCTACGAGGAGCTGCGGCAGTGGGTCTCGGCGCTGCCGCCGCGCGAGCCGCTCGGCGTCCTCTTCTCGGGCGGCCTCGACAGCGGCGGCGTCCTCCTCACGCTCCACCGCGTCCTCCTCGATCTCGGCCAGAGCCCGGCGCGGCTCAAGGCCTTCACCCTGGCGGTGGACGGCGGCGGCCCCGACCTCGAGCAGGCGCGCGAGTTCCTGCGCCGCACCGGGCTCGAGATGCTCGGCGAGGCGGTCGCGGCGCGGGCCGAGGAGATCGACGCGCTGGTCGCCGTCGCGGTCATCGAGGACTACAAGCCGCTCGACGTCGAGTGCGCGGCGATGAACCTGGCGCTGATGGCCGGCATCCGCGCGCGCTACCCCGAGTGGCGCTACCTCGTGGACGGCGACGGCGGCGACGAGAACCTCAAGGACTACCCGATCGAGGAGAACCGCGAGCTGACGATCCGCAGCGTCGTCGGCAACTCGATGCTCTACCAGGAAGGCTGGGGGGTGGAGGCGATCAAGCACTCGCTGACCTACAGCGGCGGCCTGTCGCGCGGCTGCGTGCGCGGCTGGGCGCCGGCGCGCCGCCACGGCTTCGTGCCCTTCAGCCCGTACACGCGGCCGGCGGTCGTCGAGGCCGCCGAGGCGATCCCCTTCGACGCGCTCACCGCGGGCTCGCACGCGGCGCTCTACGCCTTGAAGGGCGAGGTGCTGGCGCGCGGCGTGCGCGCCGTCGCCGGCTGCGAGCTGCCCGTCTTCCCCAAGCGCCGTTTCCAGCACGGCGCCGCGCCGGCCGCGACCCTGCGCGAGCGGTTCGCGCTCCCGGCCGAGCGCTACCGCGCGCACTTCTTCGGCCTGCACGCGCGAGGGTAGAGGGTGGCGGCAACCGCCGCGGCGCCGACGCCGCGCGCCGAGGACCGCCGCATCCGCGCGTTGCGGCCGGCGAAGGCGGCCGTGGATCCCTGGCACCCGCTCGGCGCGCTCGTCGAGGAGGAGCGGACCGCGGACGGCCGCGGCGAGAGCGCGCTGACCGTCTTCCTCGCCGGCGCCGAGTGCCCGTTCACCTGCGTCTTCTGCGACCTCTGGCGCTCGACCCTCGACGGCCCGACGCCGCGCGGCGCGGTGCCGGCGCAGCTCCGGCGCGCCCTCGCCGGCCTCGCCGAGCCGCTCCCGGCCCGCCTCAAGCTCTACAACGCCAGCAACTTCTTCGACCCGCGCGCCGTGCCGCCCGAGGACGACGCCGCGATCGCCGCCCTCGCGGCGCCCTTCGCCCGCGTCGTCGTCGAGTGCCACCCGCGACTGGTCGGCGCGCGCTGCCTCGCCTTCGCCGCGCGCCTCGCCGGCACGCTGGAGGTGGCGATGGGGGTCGAGACCGTGCACCCGGCGGCGCTGGCGCGGCTCAACAAGCGGGCGACCCTCGACGACCTGGCGCGCGCCGCCGACTTCCTCGCCGCCGCCGGCCTGCCCTGGCGCGCCTTCGTCCTGGTCGGCGCGCCGTTCGTGCCCGCCGCCGAGGCGGCGGCCTGGGCCGTCGAGTCGGTGCGCCACGCTTTCGCGCTCGGCGCCGAGCGGGCGGCGCTCATCCCGGTGCGCGGCGGCAACGGCGAGCTGGAGCGGCTGCGCGCCGCCGGCGAGTGGATGCCGCCGGCTCTCGCCGACTTGGAGGCCGCGCTCGACGCCGCGCTGCCGCTGCCGGGGATCGTCGCGGCCGACCTCTGGGACGTCGAGCGGCTCGCCGCCTGCCCGGCCTGCGCCGCGTCGCGCCTGGCGCGCCTCGGGCGGATCAACCGCGGCGGCGCCGCCGAGCCGCGGGTCGCCTGCGCCGCCTGCGGCGCGGCATGAGCGAGCGCTGCGACGTCGCGGTCGTCGGCTCGGGCTTCGCCGGCTCGATCCTGGCCCGCGTCCTCGCCCGCCTGGGCCACCGCGTGGTGCTCATCGAGCGCGGCCGCCACCCGCGCTTCGCGCTCGGCGAGTCCACGACGCCGCTTGCCAACCTGGCGCTCGAGCGGCTGGCCCGCCGCTACGACCTGCCGGACCTCCACGCGCTCGCCGCCTACGGCCGCTGGCTGCGCGCCTTCCCCGAGCTGCGGCGGGGCCTGAAGCGCGGCTTCACCTTCTACGCCCAGCGCGAGGGCGCGCCGTACGCCAACGGCCCCGACAACGACGCGCGCCTCCTCGTCGCCGCCAGCCCGCGCGACGAGGTCGCCGACAGCCACTGGCTGCGCGCCGACGTGGACGCCTTCCTCGCCCGGCGCGCCGCGGCGGAGGGGGTGGCGCTGTGGGAGGAGACGGAGCTCGACGGCGTCGAGATCGGCAGCGCCGGCAAGGCGCTCTCAGGACACGGCGCGCGGCTCGCCGGACACCGCGACGGCCGCCGCTTCGCGCTCGCCGCGCGCTTCGTCGCCGACGCCAGCGGCCCGGGCGGCTTCCTCGCCCGCCACCTGCCGGTCGCCTCGGCCGCCCGCCTCCTGCACACCGACTCGCGCCTCGTCGGCGGGCACTTCGCGGGCGTCCGCGACTTCGCGGCGGTGGCGGTGGAGCAGGGCGCCGCGATGGCCGCCGGCCCCTACCCAGACGACCGCGCCGCCGTGCACCACCTCTTCGCCGGCGGCTGGATGTACGTCCTCCCCTTCGATCACGGCGTGGCGAGCGCCGGCTTCCTGCTGCGCAACGACGTGCCGTCGCCGCTGCCGCCGGACCTGCCGCCCGAGCGGCAGTGGCGCCTCCTCCTCGACCGTTTCCCCGCGATCGCCGCGCAGTTCGCGGACGCCCGGCCAGTGCGCCCGCTGGTCGCCGCGCCGCGCGTCCAGCACCGCCTGGCGCGCGCCGCCGGCGCGGGCTGGGCACTGCTGCCGCACGCCTTCGCCTTCCTCGACCCGCTCTTCTCGACCGGCATCGCCTGGAGCCTCCTCGGCGTCGAGCGCCTGGCGCGGCTGTGCGAGGAGGGCGGCGGGGTCCCCTCGGCCGCCGGCCTCCGCCGCTACGCGCGCCTCCTGGCGGCGGAGGCCGGGCACACCGACCGGCTCACCCGCGCCGCTTACCTCGCGGCCGGCGACTTCGCGCGCTTCGTGCCGGTCGCGCTGCTCTACTTCGCCGCCGCCAGCTCGGCCGAGCTGCGCCAGCGGCTGCTGCCCGAGGAGGAGACCGGCCGCCCGGCGGCGTGGGAAGGCTTCCTCGGGGCGGACGACCCGCGGCTCGTCGCCCTCGTGCGCGGCACGCTCCGCCGCGCCGCCGGGCCCGCCGACCTGGCCGCCTGGCTCCTGCCACGCCTCGCTCCGTACGACCTCGTCGGGCTCGACGACCCCTCCCGGCACAACCTCCACCCGGTCGACCTCGCCCCGCTCCGCGAGCGCGCCGACCGCCTCGGTCTCACCCCCGCCGAGCTGGCTTCCCGGCTCCACCGGCTGCGCGATTTGTCAGATTCCCATAGTTCAATGTATCCTCGGCATCCGTAGAAAGTCCTAGGACGGCTTCGGCCGTCTCCAGCCGGGGGCCACCGGCGGCGTCCGCCGCCGGCACCGGACCCCCGTTGGCGGACGTTCTTTCCGCCCTGCGGTACCCAACCCTCCGCAGACGAGGGGGCCGGGACGACCCGGCCCCCTCCGCCCCTCCTCCTCACCTGATACCCTCCTTTCATGCGCGCGCGCCTCGCCGCCCTCCTCGAGCGGCTGCGCAAGTCCCTCAAGTCGTTCGACTTCACGGTCGCCCGCCGGTTCGGGGCGGCGACCCGCGAGGACCGCCTCTTCTACCTGCTGATCGCCGGCGTCGGGGTGCTGGCGGGGGTGTTGGGAGTCTCGGTGCACGCCGCGATGGCCCGCCTCCAGGCCCTCCTCTGGGGCTCCTCGGGGGCGCTCTTCGAGGTGGCGCAGCAGGTCCCCTGGTGGCGGGTGGTGGCGGCGCCGGCGGCCGGCGGCCTCCTGGTCGGGCTGGTCTACTGGGCGACCAAGCTGCCGGCGTCCGGCGGCGGCATGTCGCAACTCATCGAGGCGGTGGCGCTCCTCGGCGGCAAGGTGCCGGCGCGGCCGGTCCTGGTCAACGCCGTGGCGGCGATCGCCACCGTCGGCAGCGGCGGCTCGCTGGGGCGCGAAGGGCCGATGATCCGGCTGGGCGCCATGGTCGCCTCCTGGCTCGGCTCGCGCGTCGGCTTGCCCACCCACCGGATCAAGATCCTGGTCGGCTGCGGCGCGGCGGCCGGCCTCGCCGCCGCCTACAACATCCCGGTCGGCGGCGCGATCTTCGCCATGGAGGTCATCCTCGGCAACTTCGCGCTCGAGATCTTCGGGCCGATCGTCGTCTCCTCGGTCATCTCGACCCTCATCGCCCGCGCCCTCGCCGGCAACGTGCCGATCTACGCCGCGCCAGGGTACGCGCTCGAGAGCGGCTGGGAGATCCTGGCCTACGCCGGGCTGGGGCTGGTCGGCGCCATCGTCTCGGTGGCCTTCATCTACGGCGTGCGCGGCGGCCGCGCCCTCTTCGCCCGGCTCACCTGGCTGCCGGTGCCGCTGCGGCCGCTGCTGGGGATGGGGCTCCTGGGCGCCCTCGGGGTGGTGGCGCCGCACGTCTTGGGCGGCGGCTCCGAGATCATCAACCTCGCGCTGGCCGGCGAGCTGGACCTCTCGCCGCAGCTCGGCGGCGCCATGCTCCTCCTCGCCTTGCCGCTCGCCAAGCTCCTGGCCACGTCGCTGACCGTCGGCGGCGGCGGCTCGGGCGGGCTCTTCACGCCGTCGCTCCTCGTCGGCGCCCTGGTCGGCGGCGGCTACGGCTACTGGGTCCACACCCTCTGGCCGGCCCACACTGCCGCCTACGGCGCCTACGCCGCGGTGGGCATGGCGGCGGTGGCGGCCGGCACCAGCCACGCGCCGATCAGCGCCATCCTCATCCTCTTCGAGTTCACCGGCAACTACGACCTGATCCTGCCGCTGATGGTGGCGTCGATCCTCGCCTCCACCCTGTCGCGCAAGCTGCACGCGGCGTCGATCTACACCGACTCGCTGCGCCGGCGCGGCGTGGACCTCGCCTGGCGGATGGAGGAGGCGGTGCTGGCCGGGCTCAAGGCGGCGGACCTGGCCCGCCCCGACTCCGACGTCCTGCGGCCGGACGACGGCTACAAGAAGGTCGTGGAGAAGTTCCTCGGGGCGCACCGCCAGCGCCTCTTCGTGGTGGGGGAGGACGGGCGCCTCCTGGGGGCGATCTCGCTCCACGACATCAAGCACGCCCTCGACGAGCCCGAGCACCTGAGTCACGTCCTGGCCCACGACCTGATGGTGCCGGTGCGCGAGGTCGTCCAGAGCGACGAGCGGCTGCACACCGCGACGCACGTCCTCGGCGCCAGCGACTTCGAGCGGCTGCCGGTGGTCGAGCCGAACGGCAAGTTCGTGGGGGTGCTGGCGAAGAAGGACCTGCTGGCCGTCTACGCCCAGGAGGTGCTGGGGCGGCCGGCGCTCCTCGCCACCTTCGTCTCGGGCCGCGAGGCGGGGGCCAACCGCGACTACGTCGAGCTGCCGCCCGACTTCGCGGTGCGGCTGGTGCCGGTGCCGCCCGAGCTGGTGGGCAAGACCCTCGCCGAGGCCGCCCTGCCGCACACGATCGGCGCCCGCGTCCTCGAGATCAAGCGCAAAGGCCGCGGCGGCGAAGAACGCGTCATCCCCGACGCCCAGACCGTGCTCGCCCAAGGCGACGAGCTGGTCCTCCTCGGGCCGACGGCGGCGCTGGAGGCGATGAAGGCCTCGTAAGAGAGCTGTTCTAGAAGAAGCGGCTCGCAGCCCTTGTAAAAATACTGACTGAGAGCAACAATGCAGATGCTGGCGAGCTCGACTTCGGTCGGGCGAGTCCACGCCCCGGTGATCGTTGGCGCGACCGCCGGGGCTTTATTTACCCTCGGAGGCTGAGCGGCGTCTGGCTCTGGTGGATGCCGTTCGGGATCAAACGCAAGCGGCGGCTCACGCCGCCGTCCGTGCCCAGCGCGTGTAGCGGACGCGCAGGGCGGGCTTCCGGGTCGTTGGGGATTTAGGGTGCGACGCTCCGCAACGCCCGCCGAGCGGCGGCGACGCGCCTCCAGGCGGCGTCCAATGGCCTGCGGGAGGCGTGGAACTGGTTGCGGCGGCTTCGGAACCCTTTCCCGGGGCGTGGGAATGGGTTGCGCGGGCCGGGGAATGGGTTGCGGAGCGCCGGGAACCCTTTCCGAGCGCCTCGGAATAGGTTCCGCAGCGCGCGCAACCCATTCCCGGCGTCGCGCAATGGGTTCCCGGCGTCGCGCAACAGGTTCCGAAGAGCGCGCAGGAGGTTCCGAGGGTCCCGGGAGGACATTGGGAGGCTCCACCGGGGCGTCTGAAGGTCTCCCAGGGACATTCCGGGGCTTCTGGCGGGCGTTACGCCACCTTCTCCGGTTAGGATTACCTCGGCCGAGCTCACGTGAATCCGTCGCCCGGGCCGGTTACAGCCGGCTCCCTCCTGCTCGCCCTCGATCTCGCCGGCACGGCAGTGTTCGCAGTCAGCGGCGCGGCGGTGGGCGTGAAGCACCGCCTCGACGTCTTCGGCGTGTGCGTGCTCGCGGTCGTCGCGGGCGTCGGAGGGGGCCTGATCCGCGACGTGCTGATCGGCGCCGTGCCTCCGGCCGCGCTCGCCGGGTGGCTCTACGTCACGGTCGCGTTGGCGGCCGGCTTGATCACGTTCTGGGGCCATCCGGGCATCGAACGTCTGCGCAATCCGATCCTGGTCTTCGACGCGGCCGGGCTGGCGCTCTTCGCCGTCTCGGGTACCCAGAAGGCGTTGGGCTTCGGGCTCCATCCCGTCGTTGCCGCGCTCCTCGGCATGCTGACGGGGATCGGAGGCGGCATGTTGCGCGACACCCTGGTCAGCGAGATCCCGACGGTGCTGCGGTCGGAGCTCTACGCGCTCGCGGCGCTCGCCGGCGCCGCGGTCGTGGTAGCGGGGCACTGGCTCCCGCTGCCCGCCGCGCCGGTGGCGTTGGCGGGCGCCGCTCTCTGCTTCGTCATCCGGATCGCGGCGTTGCGGCGCGGGTGGAGCCTGCCGATGGCGAGCGGCGCGCGGCGACCGGCGGAGCGCTGACGACGACCTATTCGCTCAGGCCGATCTGCTTGAGGAACCCCACCAGGTCGTACATGAGGTTTTCCTCCACGATCTGACCGTCGTTCCACTTGGCAATCGTGTAGAAGTCCACCTCGAACGACTTGCCGGTCGGTGGGATCTCCTTGCCGCCCACGACCATCGGCCCTTTCATCGTGCCGCGGAAGCGGGCGATCGAGCAGGTCCAGTCGCCTGACGCGAAAAACACGCGATACGGCCGGTTGTCGAGCTTCTGATCGGGAAACGTCTTCCAGAACGCGATCGACTCGGCGGCATGGTCCTCGATCCCCACCGTCGGATCGGGTTGTCCCGGCCAGCGCACGACCACGTCGGGCTTGTGGCGCGCGCGGAAGATCTCCAGGTCCTGAGCGTTCCAAGCGTCGTCCAGCGTCTGCATCAGCTCCATGTTGCGCGCTTCCACGCTCGTCGTCATGCGGTCCTCCTTTGGGTGTGGCTAATGCTAGCTCGCCAGCGGGTAGAGCTGGCGGTAGCTGTCGGCGAGGACCAGGACGCGCTTGACGTAGTCGCGCGACTCGTCGAGGGTCATCGTCTCGACGAAGGAGTCCAGCTCGCCGCCGCCGTTCTCCTTCCACAGCCGGCGGATGCGGTTGGGGCCGCCGTTGTAGGAGGCCACCGCCAGCTCGACGTTGCCGTCGAACTCGTCGATCAGCTGGCGCAGGTAGGCGGCGCCGAGCTGGAGATTGACCTCCGGGTCCTCGAGCCGCGAGGGGTGGTAGTCCATGCCCAGCTTGCGCGACATCTCGCGCGCCGTGGCGGGCATGAGCTGCATCAGCCCCTTGGCGCCGACGCGGCTCGTCGCCTTGCGGTCGAAGGCGCTCTCCTGGCGGATGATGCCGGCGACGAGCGCCGGGGCCAGCCGGTTGGCGCGGGCGGCGGCGCGGATCTCGTCGCCGTACTCCAGCGGGTAGTAGGCGCGCAGGATCTCGGCCGGCACGCCGGCCTGGCGCGGCCCGCCGAGGGCCGGGAAGGCGGCGCGCAGCATGAGGAGGCTCCGCGCCTCCTCGCCCCCGCGGCCGAGGATGACGGCGCGCAGGGCCAGTCGGTCCTGGGTCTCGGCGCGGTCGCCGACCAGCTCCATCTCGCGCGTGGCGAGGTCGTCGAGGCCGAGGTCGGTCAGGAGCTTGGCGCGGACCAGGAGCGGGTCGATCTCCCAGGCGCCGGCGGCCGCGGCCGAAACCGTCCGCACGCCGCTGTCCCAGGCCTCGCGGCCGAGCCGGTCGAGTGCGCGGCGGCTGTAGAAGTCCATCGTGTCGGAGGCGGCCACGAGCTGGCGGTAGATGTCGCGCGCCCGCCCCGGCTGCCCCAGCTCCTCGAAGGCGCGCGCCTTCCAATAGGAGCCGCGCTGCGCGTCCGAGTGCTCGGGATAGATCTCGGCGAGGACCGTCCAGGTGCCGATGGCGCCGGTCGGGTTGCCGTTCCGGTACTCGCGCCAGCCGCGCTCCCAGAGGGTGCGCGCGCCGGTCGTGTCGTGCGGCTCGACGAGCCGGAGGATGCGCAGGGCGTCGATCGCCTGGTCGAAGAGGTCGGCGTCGAGGAAGTCCTCGTGCAGCGAGCGCAGCTCCTCGGCGCGCAGCTCGGAGAGCTCCGGGCTCGCCTCGACCAGGCGCGCGGCCCGGGTGAGGTGCCGATGCGAGGTGCGCAGGAGCTCGCGGCGGGCGGCGCCGCGGTCCCGCCCGGCCAGCTCGGCGGTGGCCAGCGAGCGCGCCACCTCCAGGCGGGCCGAGAGCGGCCGCCCCTCGGCGGCCAGCGGCTCGAGGAGGGCGAGGGCCTCGCCGCCGCGGTTCGAGCCGGTCAGCGCCCGCGCCTTGAGCAGGTGCCATTCGAGGTCGCGCGACCCCTCCGGCAGCCCCTCCAGCACGGAGAGGGCGGCCTTGGGCAGCTCCTGGCCGTCGAGGAAGCTGTGGGCGCGGCGCTTGACCTCGTCGGCCGAGAGGACCTCGCCAAGCGCCAGCGAGCCGTCGAAGGCGCGGAAGGTGTCGGCGACACGGAGCTTGCCGGCGGCGAAGGGGGACTCGACGAGCAGGCGGCGGGCCGACTCCTCGCGCACGGCGGCGTCGTCCAGCCGGCGGCCGATGCGCCAGGCCAGGCTCTCGAGCTCGGTCGCGGCCTCCCCTTCGACCCGCTCGGCGCGCGCCGCCTCGACGAGGTCGAGGACGGCGCGGCTGTCGTCGTCCGCGTCGGCCAGGCGGGCGGCGGCCAGGTAGGCCTGGGGCCGCAGCGGCGAGCCGGGGCAGGTGGCGAGGAGCTGGCGGTAGGCTTCGGCGGCGGTCGCGTCGTCGTCCCGTTCGCGGGCGGTCTCGGCGAGCAGGTAGAGCCGCCAGTCCTCCAGCGGGCCCCCGGCGGGGGCCGCAGCCAGGAGCTCCGCGGCCTCGGCGGTGGCGCCGGCGGCATAGGCGTAGAGGCCGGCGAGGCGGAAGGCCTCCTTCATCCGGGAGGGCCGGCCGGCGGCGGCGCGGGCGAGGAGCTTCTGAGCCCGCGTGGCATCGCCCTTGCGTAGGGCCTCGGCGGCGTCGCGATAGGGCGCGGCGTCCAGCCCGGCGGCGGCCGGGGCCAGCCGCTGCGGCGGCGCGACCGGGTCGGCGCCGCTCCGGGTGGGAGCGCTGCAGAGCAAGGACAGGCTGACGGGGAGGGAGAGGAGCGTGAGGAGAGCGATCCGGCGCAACGACATGGGTCCTCTTCTACCTCCGGAGTAACGCTTCGCGAGTCGAGGGCTCTGGCGGCTTGGCAGCCGCTCACGGCTGGTTACATCGCTTGTGGTGACCGCGGAGTGTAACAGCCGCCCGGGAGGGGCTATTCCGGGCGCGAAGCGGCGGGCTTGAAAAGCTCGAGGGGGGCTTGCGCCCCCCTCGGAAACTCAATCAACAGAACAACTTGTCAATCTTACTCGGCTGGCAACCCGAGGGCCTACTGGCTGCAGGCGTTGGCCGCGTTGACCCAGCCGTGACCGTAGAACTCGTGCGCGCCTTCGTTGGTGGCCGACTGCGCGAGAGCGGCCTTGAGCGCGCCCATGGAGAGCCCCGGGTTGGCGCCCTTGATGATCGCCGCCACGGCCGCGGCCGCGGGCGACGCCATGCTGGTGCCGGCCGCCCAGGAGTAGCCGCCGGTGGCGACCGTGCCGCGGGCGGTGGACATCACCATGTCGAACACCCAGCAGGGGCGGGTGATCGTGCCGGTGGCAGTCGGCATCGTGCAGTTCTCGTTGCCCGGGTAGGCGAAGTCGCCGCCGGGGCCGGCCACCCAGATCGTGCCCTCGCCGTAGTTGCTGTAGGAGGCGGGGCGGGAGAAGTCGGTGTTGCCGTAGGCCCAAGCGAGCGGGCCGGTGGCGGAGACGCAGGCGCCGCTGCCGGACTCGCACGGCACGAAGGTGACGTTGCCGAACTGGCCGAGGTCGAGGCCGTTGTTGCCGGCGGCCGAGATGACCAGGACGCCGTTGCTGGCGGCGAAGTTGTTCGCCTTCGCCATGGCGGCGACCAGCGGGCCGGCGCCCGGCTGGTTCTTGTTGAAGCCGGCGCCGAGGCTCATGTTGATGATGTCGGCCTTGGCGCAGCCGGCGCCGCCGAAGGCGGCCGGGTCGGAGGCGTAGAGGATGGCGCCGATGACCGCCCCGAAGCTGCCCGAGCCGTTGTGCAGCGCCTTGGCGCCGACGATCGTCGCGTCGGGAGCGATGCCGACGACGCCGACGTTGTTGTCCTCGGCGGCGACGATACCGGCCACGTGCGTGCCGTGCCAGAAGGTGCCGACGTCCTGGTTGAAGGCAAAGCCCGGCACGAACGAGCGCGAGCAGGCGACGTCGACGTTGGCGTCGAGGTCTTCGTGCGCGGCGTAGATGCCGCCGTCGATGACCGCCACGCGCACGCCGTCGCCGGTGCAGCCGGCGGCCCAGGCGGCGGGAGCGTCGATCGCCGGGGGAGCCCACTGCAGCGGGTAGAAGGTGTCGTCGGCGGGGTTGACCGCGAGCTCCTCGATGGCGGTCGGCTCCTGCCACTGGACCACCATGTCGGGGGCGGCGCTCGAGAAGCCGCCGATGGCGGCCAGGTTGGCGAGGAAGTTGGGGTTGCTCGAGGTGACGGCGCCCAGGCCCGTCTTGCCGTGCGACCAGTCGATGGTGCCGCCGGCGGCGGCGACGGCGGCGCTATGGCTCGCCTTCCAGTTGCCGTTGGCGTTGAGGACGTACTGCTCGGCCGAAGCCGCACCCGCGACCAACAGCAGGCAGACCATCATCAGAACTGCTCTCTTAGACATCCGTGTGCTCTCCTTGGGTAGGGATGAACCGTTTACACACACTTGGCAACGGCCCGAACCGACGAGCCGAATAACGGCATTCGGATTTCCTGGAGCGCGTGAAGTGTAGACGGCAGCGCCGCCGCTGTCAATCGACGCCTTGCTATGCTCCGGCGTCAGCCGATGCTTTCTCTGCGCGATTTGCTGGGTGGGAATCGGCCCGCGGACCCCGCGGGCGAGACCGACACCGTGCGCGAGATCGTCCGCCGCCTCGAGGCGCTGCCGCCGGAGCGGGCGCGTTACGTCGCCGCCTTCGCCTACGTCCTGGCGCGCGTCGCCCACGCCGACCTCGCCATCTCCGAGCAGGAGACGCACCGCATGGAGCGCGTCCTGGTCGACCGCGGCCACCTGCCGGAGGCGCAGGCAGTGCTGGCGGTGGCGATCGCCAAGGCGCGGGCGCACGCCGACGCCGGCACCGAGGACTTCCTGGTCACCCGCGAGTTCAAGCAGATCGCGACGCGCGAGCAGTGCCGCGAGCTGCTCGACTGCCTCTTCGCGGTCTCGGCCGCCGACGACTCGATCTCGGGCGTCGAGGACGACGCGATCCGCCGCGTGGCGAGCGAGCTGGACCTCGCGCCGGCAGACCTCGCCGCCGCCCGCGCCGCCTGGCGAGCCTACCGCGCGGTGCTGCGCCCCTCCTCCTGAACCCGGCGCCGGGCAGGCGCTTTGCTACGATGCGCCGCCATGTCGCGGCGCGATCGACGGAAACAGACCAAGGGGTGCTTCGTGCGCGGGCTCATGGCGGCCGCGCTGCTGGTCGCGGCGCTGGCCGCGGCGACTGCCTTCTGGGTGGGCGGCGCCCCGGACGTCACGATCAAGCCGAAGCTCCCCGGCATCGGCCGCAACACGCCGATCGAGATCGCGCTCGACGACGCCGGCCGCGCCACGGCGCTGCGGGTAGAGGTGGTGCAGCAGGGGAAGGCGGTGCCGGTTGCCGAGCGGACGTTCACGCCCCGCTCGGGGTGGAACCCCTTCGGCGGCGGCAAGCCCGAGACCGTGACCGTCGGCGTCGGGCGCGACACGGTCAAGGGGCTGCGCTCCGGGCCGGCGACCGTACGGGTCACCGTCGAGCGCACCGGCAGCTGGGCGCGCACGCCGCCGCCGGTGGTCGAGGAGGTCGAGTTGCCGGTGCGCCTGGCGCCGCCGGTCCTCGGCGTCGCCTCGCTCCACCACTTCGCGGCGCAGGGGGGCTCGGAGTGCGTCGTCTACCAGGTCGGGCCGACGGCGGTGCGCGACGGCGTGCGCTCCGGCGCCTGGTGGTTCCCCGGGCATCCGCTCCCCGGCGCCGGCAAGGGGACGCGCTTCGCCCTCTTCGGCATCCCCTACGACCTCGCCGACCCGGCCGAGATCCGCCTGGTGGCGATCGACGACGTCGGCAACGAGGCCGCGGTCGGCTTCATCGACCAGTTCAAGGCGCGGCCGCCGGGCACGGACACGATCGAGGTCACCGACCCCTTCATGAACAAGGTGGTGCCGGAGATCATGGGCCAATCGCCGGAGGTGGACGACAAGGGGAACCTCCTCGCGAACTACCTGGCGATCAACCGCGAGCTGCGCAAGAAGAACAACCAGACGCTCAAGGAGCTGGGGGCCCGCTCGGCGAAGCGCTTCCTCTGGAACCAGCCCTTCCTGCCGATGGCCAACACCGCCATCACCGCCGCCTTCGCCGACCACCGCACCTACGTCCACAACGGCAAGGAGGTCGACCAGCAGTACCACCTCGGCTTCGACATGGCCTCGGTCGAGCGCGACGCCGTGCCGGCGTCCAACGCCGGCGTCGTCGTCCTCGCCCGCTACTTCGGGATCTTCGGCAACGCCGTGGTGCTCGACCACGGCTACGGCCTGCAGAGCCTCTACGGCCATCTCTCGACGCTCGAAGTGTCGCAGGGGCAGACGGTGAAGCGCGGTCAGACACTGGGGCGCTCGGGGCAGACGGGCCTGGCCGGCGGCGACCACCTCCACTTCACGATGCTCTTGGGCGGCCTCGCGATCAACCCGGTCGAGTGGTGGGACCCGCACTGGATCCAGGACCGGGTGGCGCGCAAGCTCGGCCGCGCCCTGCCCTTACAGCCGTAGCGCCCGGCCTACGTGCCGGGCGTTTTTCTTCTTCATATGGACGTCCGCCTCGACAAGTGGCTGCAGGTCGCCCGCGTCTTCAAGACGCGCTCGCAGGCCACCCACGCCTGCACGCTCGGCCGGGTGAAGGTCAACGGCCAAGCCGCGAAGCCCCACCGCCACCTGGCGCTGGAGGACCGGGTCGAGGTCGAGCAGGGCGAGTGGACGCGCGTCCTGGTCGTCAAGGAGCTGCGCGACCGGCCGCTGCCCAAGGTGGAGACGGCGCGGCTCTACGAGGACCTCTCGCCGCCGCGCCCCGTCCTCGACCCGCTCGAGCGCCTGCTGCGCCGCCCGCCGATGCGCCGCGCGACGGGCGCCGGCCGTCCCACCAAGAAGGAGCGGCGCGACATCGACCGGTTGAGCGGCGACGACACGTAGCGCCCGGCCTACGTGCCGGGCGTTTCCGCTCGCCGCAGCGCCAGCAGCGTCAGGTCGTCCGTCCGCGGCCGGCCGTCGAGGAAGGCTTCCATCTCGCGCCGGCAGGCCGCCACCACCTCGCCGGGCGGCAGCCGCGCCGCGCGCCGCAGCGCCGCCGCGGCGCGGCCGATGCCGAACTCCTCGTCGTCTCCCGCCGTCGCCTCGGTCCAGCCGTCGGTGTAGACCACGAGCGTCTCGCCGCCGCGCAGCGACAGGTCGCGGCTCTCGTAGCCGCTGCCGGCGAAGAGCCCGAGCGGCAGGCCGGCGCCCTCCACCGGCCGCACGCCGCGGGCGTCGGCGAGCAGCGGGCGCGGGTGGCCGGCGTTGGCGAGCTCGACGCGGCCCTCGGGATGGAGCCGCGCCGCCACCATGGTGGCGTAGCTCGCGCCCGTCGTGGCCTCGAAGAAGAGCCGGTTGACGCGCGCCAGCAGCTCGCCGAGCGGCAGGTCGGGCGCGGCGAGGGCGCGGAAGAGCGCGTGCAGGTGCGATTGCAGGAGCGAGGCTGCCACCCCCTTGCCGACCACGTCGCCGAGCAGGAGGTGCAGCGGCTCGTCGTCGCGTCGCGGCCGCAGGAGGTCGACGTGGTCGCCCGATACCGCCCCGCGCGGCTCCCAGAGGAAGGCGAGCTCCCAGCCGCCGTGGACGAGCCGCGGCGGCGGCAGGAGCGACCGCTGCAGCCGCGCCGCCGCCTCGAGGTCGCGCTCGAGGGACTGGCGCTCCTCGGCGGAGAGGCACTCGAGGCAGACCCTGATCAGCGGGTCGGTCTCCAGCCGCTCCTCGCCGATGTGCTCGTGGCAGACGGCGCAGATCCCCCAGTCGCCGATCTCGAGCGACGCCAGCGCCCCGTCGACGCGGCGCAGCAGGTCGACGAGCCGCTGCTCCCGCCGCGCCTGGGCGAGCTCGGCGAGCTGCTGCCGCCGCGCCAGCAGCCGCTCGGCGACCTGCTGCTCCACGGGCGTCATCGCGGGCTCCCGCCCCTCGCTTTCTTGAGCACCATGATCTGGCCGGCGTGGTAGGCGTTGTGCTGCAGGATGCCCAGGAGCTGCCCGCGCACCGTGGGGTCCGAGCCGGACACCGCGCCGTCGAGCTGCTCGTCGTCGAGCGCCGAGAGCGCCGCGTGGAGGCCGCGGTGCGCCCGCTCGAGGCCGGCGAGGGTTTGCCGCCAGGCCTCCGGGGTGGCCGCGCCGTCGCGGGGGAAGTCGACCTCCGGCGGCACGTCGGTCACGCTCTCGCCCTCCATCCGGCGGCGCGCGGCGTCGATCCAGAAGGCCGCGTGGCCGGCGATCTCGGCGATCGTGTGGACGCCCTCCGCGCTGCGGTGCGCGGCGGCGTCGGCGTCGACCCCCTCCAGCGCCTCGGCGAGGGCGGGCCCGTGCCAGGCGCCGCCGCGGAAGGAGCGCTCGAGCTGGTCGGCGAGCCGGGTGGTCTCGACCCGCCGGGGATCGGGGTACTGGTCGTTGAAGATCGAGGAAGGGCCGGTCATGGCCCTAAACTAGCACCGGCCGGCGGGCGTCTCCGCTACGAGCCGAGGAACTCGCCGACCGGCGCCAGCCGCTCGCTGTGGTCGCAGAGGATCTTGAGGATCACCATGAGCGGCACCGCGATGAGCGCCCCGGTCACGCCCCAGATCCAGCCCCAGAAGGTCAGACCGACGAAGATCACCACCGGGTTGAGCGTCAGGCGGCGGCCGAGCACCATCGGCGTCACGAAGTAGCTCTCGACGAAGTTGATCACCAGGTAGGCGAGCGGCACGAGCATCGCGTGCCCGGTCTCCTTGAAGGTCAGGAAGGCGACGACCGCCATGACCGCGGCGCCGACAATCGCGCCGATGTAGGGGATGTAGTTGAGCAGCGCCACCATCACCGCCCAAAGCACCGGGTTGGGCATGTCGAGGAGCCAGAAGGCGAGCCCGACCGCGGCGCCGAGGCCGATGTTGATCAGGGTGAGGGTCGAGAGGTAGGCCGAGACCTCGCTCTCGACCTGGCGCAGGATCTCGACCGCGCGCTTCTTGTCCGCCAGCGTCGGCAGGACGCGCACCCCCTTGAGCAGGAAGAGGTCTCCGGCGGCGAGCAGGAAGTAGAGCAGCACCAGCACCAGGAAGGCGTTGGCCACGAAGTTCCAGGTGTTCTGGAAGAGGCGCTGGCCGAGGCTCTGACTCTCGACCTCCACCGGCCGCGGCCCCTCCTCGCCGACCTGGGTCATCTCCTCGACCCGCGCCGTCGCCTCGCCGATGCGCTCGACCGGCGCCTTGAGCTCGCGCAGCTTGGTCTCGAGCGTCCGCATGCTCCCCGGCGCGCGGTCCATCCACTCGATGGCCGGCCCCGCCAGGTAGTAGCCCGCGGCCACCAGCGTGCCGAGCAGCGCCAGCAGCACCAGGAGAGCGCCCAGCCCCGCCGGGATGCGCAGCCGCTTCAGGCCGCGGACGAGCGGCTGGAGCACCAGGCTCAGCAGCAGCGCCAGCACCACCGGCAGGATGAAGGAGCGCGCGAAGTAGAGGGTGTAGAGGGAGGCGAGGACGAAGAGGCCGCTCAGCGCCGCCGAGCGGACGGAGAACGGCCCCGTGGAAGCGTCGCGCAGGCGGCCGCCGCTGGGGTTCAGGCTCTCCGCACCAGCCCCAGGATCAGGGAGATCACGAAGACGACGAGGAAGAGGTAGAAGAGGATCTTGGCGATCTCGGCGGCGCCACCGGCGATGCCACCGAAGCCGAGGACCGCGGCGATCAGTGCGACGACCAGGAAGATCAGTGCCCATCTCAACACGGCGGCTTCCTCCATGAAAGGCCCGGAAGGCTTCCCGAGCGGTTGGCGGCTGGAGAAATCAGGGCGACCGCTCTAGGACTGGCAGCACCTTCCGCGCCCTGTGTGGCCGGGGAAGAGAGCAAGGGGTGTGCCACCGGATCGGAGCCCGGCGCGAAGGCCTTCGCGCCTTAGCCCTGGAAGAGCGGCAGCTGCCAGACCTCGCCGCGGACGAGGTTCGAGGCGCCGACTCCGAGCAGACGCACCGGGCGGGTGGCGGCCTCGGTGCGGGAGAGGAGATCCTGGGCGCAGGCGGCGATCGCGCGCTCGTCGCAGGTCGGGAGGTCAAGGGTGCGCGAGCGGGTGATCGTCGTGAAATCGCCGTAGCGGAGCTTCAGGGTCAGCGTGCAGGCGCCGAGGCTGCGGCGGCGGAGGTCGCCGGCGAGGCCGGCGGCCAGCCGCCCGACCTCGGCCTCGACGGCCGCGAGGCCCACCAGGTCGGCGGCGTAGGTCGTCTCCGTCGAGAGGCTCTTCCGCTCGCGCTCCAGCTCGACCGGGCGGTCGTCGATGCCGCGCGCGAACTCCCAGAGGGTGTCGCCGTGCCGGCCGAAGCGGGCGGCCAGGAGCGCTGCGTCGAGCGCCCGCAGCTCGGCGACCGTCGTCACGCCGAGCTCGGCCAGCGCCCGCTCGGTCGCCGGCCCGACGCCGTGGAGGCGCCGCACCGGCAGCGGCGCCAGGAAGTCGAGCACCTTGGCCGGCGGCACCACCGTCAGGCCGTCCGGCTTCTGGAAATCGGAGGCGATCTTGGCGACCAGGCGGTTGGGGCCGACGCCGACCGAGACGGTGAGCCCGCGCTCGGCGCGCACCCGCCGGCGGATCTCGCGCGCCACGGCGGTGGCGGTGCCGGCCGCGCCGAGGTGGTCGCTGACGTCGAGGTAGGCCTCGTCGATCGACACCTCCTGCACCAGCGGCGTGACCTCGCGGTAGATGGCGAAGATCTGCTCCGACTCGCGGTGGTAACGGCGGAAGTCGGGGGGCAGGAAGAGGAGGTCGGGGCAGAGCTTGACGGCGCGTGCCGAAGGCATCGCCGAGTGGATGCCGTAGCGGCGGGCCTCGTAGCTCGCCGCCGCCACCACGCCGCGGCTCTCGGGAAGGCCGCCGATGACCAGCGGCCGGCCGCGCAGCGACGGGTCGTCGCGCACGTGGACCGCGGCGTAGAAGCAGTCCATGTCGCAGTGCAGGATGCGGCGGTCGGCGGCCATCGGATCCCGCGCTGGCGCCCTACCCGCCGCCGTCGCCGCCCTGGATACCCCCTTCCGTCATCCCCCGGGGGTCGAGCGCCTCGTTCAGCTCGGCCTCCGGGAGCACCCCCTTCTCCCGCGCCAGCTCGCGCACCGTGCGGCCGGTCTTGACGGACTCCTTGGCGATCTCGGCCGCCGCGTCGTAGCCGATCTTCGGCACCAGCGAGGTCACCATCGCCAGCGACTTCTCGACCAGCTCCTCGGCGCGCTCGCGGTTGGCCGTGATGCCCTCGACGGTGCGCTCGGCGAGGAGGCGCGCCGCCGCCGCCAGGATGGCGATCGACTGCTCGAGGTTGTAGGCGATGACCGGCATCATGACGTTGAGCTCGAAGACCCCCGACATGCCGGCGAGGGTGATCGTGACGTCGTTGCCGACGACCTGCGCGCAGACCATCAGCACCGACTCCGGGATCACCGGGTTGACCTTCCCCGGCATGATCGAGCTGCCGGGCTGCAGGCTCGGGATCGAGATCTCGCCGATGCCGCAGCGCGGCCCGGAGGCCAGCCAGCGGATGTCGTTGGCGATCTTGGTCAGCGAGACGGCGATCGTCTTGAGCGCCCCCGAGGCCTCGACCGCGGCGTCCTTGGCGGCCAGCGCCTCGAAGCGGTTGGGGGCCGGCACGAAGGGGTGGCCGGTGCGCGCGGCGAGGCGGGCGATGACGCGGTCGGCGAAGCCGGGCGGGGCGTTGAGCCCCGTGCCGACGGCGGTGCCGCCGAGCGCCAGCTCGGCCAGGCGCGGCTTGACCGCGGCCAGCCGGTCGAGGGCGTAGCGCACCTGCTGCGCGTACCCCCCGAACTCCTGCCCCAGCCGCACGGGCACCGCGTCCTGGAGGTGGGTGCGGCCGATCTTGACCACGTCGTCGAGCTCGGCCGCCTTCCGCTCCAGCGCCTCGGCCAAGCGGGTGAGCGCCGGCTCGAGGTCCTCGACGATCGCCGAGTAGGCGGCGACGTGGATGGCGGTGGGGATGACGTCGTTCGAGGACTGGCCGGCGTTGACGTGGTCGTTGGGGTGGACCGGGTGCTTGCTGCCGATCTGGCCGCCCATGAGCTCGATGGCGCGGTTGGCGATCACCTCGTTGGCGTTCATGTTGGTCGAGGTGCCGGAGCCGGTCTGGAAGATGTCGAGCGGGAAGTCCTGGTCGCGCTCGCCGCGCGCCACCTCCTCGGCGGCGCTGCGGATGGCCTCGGCCGGCCCGGCCGGCACGATCCCCATCTCCTCGTTGACCGCCGCCGCCTCCCCCTTGATCAGCCCCAGCGCCTCGATGAAGCGGCGCGGAAAGCGCAGCCCCGAGACCGGGAAGTTCTGACGCGCCCGCTCCGTCTGCGCCCCGTAGTAAGCCCCCCCCGGCACCTCAACCTCGCCGAGGCTGTCCTTTTCCATGCGTGTGTCGGCCATCCGTCCTCCCGCGATTCGAGGTCCTCGCGACCCCGGCTATGCTAGCGGACGGAGGCAACGCCATGGCCATCGCCGAGACCCTGCTGCCCGAGTTCGATCAGGAGATGGCGACGACGCGGCGGCTGCTCGAGCGGGTGCCGAGCGACAAGGGGAGCTGGAAACCGCATCCCAAGTCGTTCGCCCTCGGGCACCTCGCCCAGCTCGTCGCCTGGATGCCGGGCTGGGTGGCCAACACGCTCCGCGGGACCGAGCTCGACCTGGCGGGGACTGCGGGCTACAGCTTCGAGACGACGGAGACGCTGCTCGCCGAGTTCGACAAGAACGTCCGCGCGACGCGCGAGGCGCTGGCGGAGGTCCAGGACGCCGACTTCACGGTCCCCTGGTCGCTCAAGCGCGGCGGCCAGGTCCTCTTCACCGCCCCGCGCGGGACGGTGGTGCGCACCCACATCAACCACCTCGTCCACCACCGCGGCCAGCTCACCGTGTACCTCCGGCTCCTCGACGTGCCGCTGCCGTCGATCTACGGGCCGACGGCCGACGAGCCGTGGTGAGCGCCCAGGCGGAGAAGGCCGGCGTCTTTCGCGCCCTCCACGAACGGGACGGCGCGTTCCTCATCCCCAATCCCTGGGACGCCGGCACGGCGCGGCTCCTCGCGGGCCTGGGCTTCGAGGCGCTGGCGACCACCAGCGCCGGCTATGCGTTTTCCGTCGGGCAGCGGGACAACACGATCGGCCGCGACGAGATGCTGGCGCACGTGCGCGCGATCGCCGCGGCCACCGATCTGCCGGTCAGCGCCGACCTCGAGAACGGCTATGGCGACGATCCCGGGACGGCCGCGGAGACCATCCGGCTGGCCGCGGCGGCGGGGGCGGTCGGCGGCTCGATCGAAGACTCCACCAATCGCCCGGGCGGCGAGCCGATCTACGAGCGCGGGCTGGCGGCCGAGCGCGTCCGCGCCGCGGCGGAGGCGGCGCGCTCGCTGCCCTTTCCGTTCACGCTGACGGCACGGGCGGAGAACTACCTGGTCGGCAGGCCCGATCTCGAAGACACGATCGAGCGGCTGCAGGCCTATCAGGAGGCCGGCGCTGATGTCCTCTACGCGCCGGGGCTGACGAGCCAGGACGACATCGCCGCCGTGGTCCGTGCCGTCGATCGCCCGGTCAACGTCGTGATGGGCCTGCAAGGCAGCCGGCTGAGCCTGGCGGAGCTGGCGGCGATCGGCGTCAAGCGCGTCAGCGTCGGCAGCGCCCTCTCCCGCGCCGCCCTCGGCGCCTTCCTCCGCGCCGCCCGCGAAATGCGCGAGCACGGCACTTTCGCGTTCGCGGACGAAGCCGTGAGCTATCGGGAGATCAGCGGGATGTTCGATGACCGCTGAAGAGTTTCGCAGCCTCGCGTTGTCGCTGCCGGAGGCCACCGAGAAGTCTCACATGGATCATCCCGACTTCCGGGTGCGCGGAAAGATCTTCGCCACGCTGGGCTACCCCGACAGCGGCAGGGCCATGGTCAAACTGATCCACGAGGAGCAAGAAGCGCTCACTCGCGCCCGGCCGGAGGTGTTCGCGCCGGTTCCCGGCGGCTGGGGCAGGCGCGGGGCCACGTTCGTGACACTCGAGAACGCCGATGCGGCGACCGTCTACGACGCCCTCGTGATGGCTTGGCGGAACACGGCTCCCAAGAGGCTCCTCAAGCTCCACCCCTCTCTGTCGTCTGGCGCTTGGTAACCCCCTTTCCGTTTCGACGTTTAGCGTCTTTCAGAGCCGTTTCCTGAGGCGCTGATCCCGGCGGCCGCGGGATTCCCCGCAGCGGCTCGCGGAGCCCTCTCGCCGCTACCCGGCGGAGCGGGTCAGCCCGGAGCGGACGGCGAGAGAGTTCTAGGTGAAGGTCGCCCTTCGATCACTTAGAGGCAGCCGTGGGGCGGCAACGATTCGCCGGTGAACTTGCCTTCTGCCCAAAGTGTCTTGGCGGAGGCGATCACCGTGAACGTGTTGGTCGCCTTGTTGACCCGGCATTGGTCGTAGCAGCCCAAGTTCACGACCCGCTCGAGTTGCGGGACCCAGGCGCATAGCCATTGATCACCCGGCTCAAGCCCGTCTGTCACCTCTGGCAGCTGCTTGATGCCGAAGCCTTCCTGCGTGCGGGTCTCCGACTTCGTCACGTGGGCGGTGACCGGGTCCCACTCGAGAGGGTATTGATACTTGATGTCCGGCATGCCGAGGCAGACATTGCAGGGCATCTCGATCACTTCAACGAGGGCTTGGGGATCGCCCGGAACGTAGGGATTCTCGGGCGGATCTTGCGCCGCCGGCGCATCCTGCTTCAGGCACTGCTCGATGTAGGCGACGCCGTCGGTGGGCGTGCCATTCAGCGGTGTGAAGATACTGAAGAGTTTCTGGGTCTTGACGAAGTTTTGCGAGTCGACGAGCGCAAAGGCGGCTTGCTCCGAAGGCTCCGTGTCACCGGCTTTGCTCTCCAGAAACGCCGTACGCGGATGGAGATCGACAATGTCGAAGTCGATGTCGTCCGGCCAGCACTCGTCGGAGTCGAAGGGGCTGCACACCTTGGGCAGCGTGATGTGCACGTGGAGCACGATGTCGACCCCGGCATCGAGCGCGAAGCGGCCATAGACCGTCGAGGCGGCATAGATCGCCATGCTCTGTAGGCTTTGCACGTCGACCGGCGTACCCAAGGTCGGCGCGCCGAACGGCACGCCTCCAGGCAGCCATGTGCCGACTTGTCCGTTCCACAGATTGTACTGGCTTCCGTAGAGCACGACGATATTGGGATCGACGAACACGCTCAGCTTCGCCGTCAACGCGACAGGGGCCGGTATCTCCGGCAGCGGAATGGGCGGCGTGTATTCGATCTTGATACCGGCCGACGCAGCACCGCCGGGTGTCTTCTCGGCATCGCCGCGTGCGCGCTGCGGTTGGGCGTCCGGCCGATCCGGAAAGGCGACGCCGGGCGGCGCTGTCCAAGGCGTGTTCACCGCAATGGACGTATCGAGGTTGACGTTGCGCGAGCCGAGGAGAACTTGGCTGTCCCAACCAACCGGATTGGGGCAGATCTTGTCGGGACTGATTTGGACGGGGATGCAGCCCGGCCCGCCAGGGCCGCTTGTCGTCTTGACGACGTTGAGGCCGCTCGCGACCTTCTGTCCGCCCAGGCGGCCATAGACGTCGGTGACTTGGTACGCGCCCGGATTGAGCAGCATCGTGCTGGCGCCGCCATAGGGCGACATGCTCCAGCCGAGGACCTGCGCGAATCCGACATGGGGCTGGGGCGAGATCGTCCCGTAGGGCGTCACGATCTTGATGGCATCGAGGGCGAAGTCGAACCTCTGGGCTCCGCCCACCGCTTCGAGCTCGAGCGCCTGTGCGCCATAGACGTCGTAGCCGCCGACCTTCAACCCTTGGCCCTGGAGGGACTGCGAGACCGTCTGCAGCGAGAAGGGCTGCGTGAAAATGTCGATGTCGCCGATGATCGGCGCATGCGCGCGCAAGCTGTGGAAGCCCTCGAAGCGCAGTTTGGTCAGATCGGTCTTGTCGAACCTCCCGTAAGAGACGAGGCCGTCCGCAGAGACCGTCGCGCTTGTCAGCCCGACCTCAATGGTCGCCTCCGCATGCGACTTCATGGGTGTGACGGCCAGGTCGCGCATCAAGCAGACGCCGACCAGTTGGAAAACCTCGCCGCCGCCGCCTTGTCCGTTCCACGGCTTGATATTGGTGGGCGTCGCGCCCTCGACGGTCAGGCCTGTGAAGATCTCCCGCTTTGGCTTGACACACGAATTCTTATCGCTCGGACAGGTGATCGAGGAAAAGACCTTCTTCACGGTGTTGCACACCTTGACGATCGAGGCGGCCGGGTTGCTTCCGCAACTGATCGGGTTCGTGTTGGCGATGTCGCCATCAATCTCGCCCGCGAGCGCGATGCCGCCAAGCGAGAAACACGCGATCACACATGCCGACGCAAACAGGCCGCGGCGATGCGACGTCTTGACCAAGATCATGTGAGCCTCCCGGCGTGTGCGCACGCGACGATGACGACAACGGATAGCCAAGTCTATTCTCGCGCGTCGAAGCGGTCAATTCTTCTCTGGAGCCGTCCCACGACGAGCGGTGACTCGAAGGGCTGACCTTGGCCGGTGCTACGCTGCCGCACTCGCATGCCCAGCCCGTTCTCGCGCACGTTGCGCGCCCTTGAGGTTGACGGCCACCGGCGGTGGATCGCCGGGTTGGTGCCGGCGCTGTTGCTGCTCGGCGCCTGGGGGGTGTGGTTCGTGCGCGGGCGGGTGTCGGTGTACGAGGTCACGGACCGCGCCTGGCTGGCGGTGGGGCGCGAGGCGCATCCGCTGGCGGCGCCGGTCGAGGGGCGGGTGGCGGCGGTGCGGGCGGCGCTCGGGCAGCGGGTGCGCCAGGGCCAAGTCCTGATCGAGCTGGAGGCGGAGGAGCCGCGGGCGCGGCTCGACGAGGAGCGGGCGCGGCGGGACGCTCTCGCCGGGCAGATCGCCGCTCTGCGCCAGCAGATCGCGGCCGGCGGGCGGTCGCTGGCCGGCCGGCTCGGCGCCTCCCGCGCCGGCATCGAGGAGACGCTCGCCAAGACCCGGGAGGCGGAGGCCGCGGCGCGGCTGGCGCAGCAGGAGGCCGACCGGCAGGAGCGCCTCCTCGCCCAGGGGCTGGTGCCGGCGGCCGAGGCGGAGAGGGCGCGCTCGGCGGCCGAGCAGCGGCGCGCCGCCGCCGATGCCCTGCGCCGCACCCTCGACCGCCTCGGCTACGAGGAGCGGAGCACCGAGGGCGAGCGGCGCGGCGACGTCGACGAGCTGGAGCGCGAGCTGGCGCTGCTCGCCGGGCAGGCCGCCGCCGCCGGCGCCGCCGTCCGGCGCCTGGAGCGCGACGTCGGATTGCGCGCGATCCGAGCGCCAGTCGCCGGCCGCGTCGCGGAGATCGCGGCGGTGCGGGTCGGCTCGGTCGTCGCCGCCGGCGAGCAGCTCGGGATGGTGGTGCCGGCGGGCGACCTCAAGGGGATCGCCGAGTTCGCGCCCGCCTCCGCCCTCGGCCGGATCCGGCCGCGGCAGCCGGCGCGGATCGTCCTGAGTGGCTTCCCCTCGGCGCAGTACGGGCACTTGGCCGCGCGCGTCGCCCGCGTCGCCAGCGAGCCGCGCGACGGGCGCATCCGCGTCGAGCTCGCCCTGCGGCCGGACCGCCGCTCCCGGCTGCCGCTGCAGCACGGCCTGCCGGGCACGGCGGAGGTGGAGGTCGAGCGGGTGGCGCCCGCCGTCCTCGTCCTGCGCACGGTCGGCAAGGTCTTCGACCGCCCCGCCGCCGCCGACTAGCCGCCCGCATGTCCCGCCCGCCGGACCGCCGCTCCTTCCTCGCCCCCGAGGTCGTCCAGACCTCGGCCATGGACTGCGGGCCGGCGACCCTCAAGTCGCTGCTCGAAGGCTTCGCCATCCCGGTGAGCTACGGCCGCCTGCGCGAGGCCTGCCAGATCGATCTCGACGGCACCTCGATCGACACCATGGAGGAGGTCGCGGCGCAGCTCGGCCTGGAGGCCGAGCAGGTCGTGGTGCCGGCGGACCACCTGCTGGCGCCGGCGGCGCACAACCTGCCGGCGATCGTCGTCGTCCGCCACCCGAGCGGGCTGACCCACTTCATCGTCGTCTGGCGCCGCCACGGCCCGCTCGTCCAGGTGATGGACCCGGCCACCGGGCGCCGTTGGACGACGGCGCGCCGGCTCCTCGGCGAGCTCTACCGCCACCGGCAGGCGGTGCCGGCGGCGGCCTTCCGCGAATGGGCCGGCTCGGCCGACTTCCTCGACGTTCAGCGGGCGTTCCTGGGCGAGCTCGGCATCTCGGACGCCGAGGCCGGCGAGCTGCTGGCGGCGGCACTGGCCGATCCCGGCTGGCGCGCGCTCGCCGCGCTCGACGCTTGCGTGCGCATGACCCGTTCACTCGTCGCCGCGGGCGGGCTCGCCAAAGGCGGCGAGGCCGGGCGACTGCTGCGCTCACTGCTCGCTCGCTGCCGCGACGGTGGAGAGACGGCGACAGAGGCCGTGCCCGAGGCCTGGTGGTCCGTGCGGCCCGGCCCGCCGGGCGCGGACGGCGAGGAGCAGGTGCTCTTGCGCGGCGCCGTCCTGGTGCGCGTCCGCGGCCGCCGCGGACCGGAGTCCGATGCCGCAGCCGCCGCGCCGAGCCCGCTCTCGCCCGAGCTGGCGGCCGCCCTCGCCGAGCCGCCGGCGCGGCCGGGCCGCGAGCTGCTCCGCCTGCTCGCCGCCGGCGGCCGCTTCGCGCCGGGCGCGCTGGCGCTGGCGCTGCTGGTCGCCGGCCTCGGGGTCGTCGTCGAGGCGCTCCTCTTCCGCGCCTTCTTCGACCTGCCGCGGGCGCTTGGGCTCGGCGCCCAGCGGGCCGCGGCGCTCGGCATGCTGTTCGCCGTCGTCGCCCTCTTCCTCCTCCTCGACCTGCCGATCGTGCGCGGCGCGCAGCGTCTGGGGCGGCACCTCGAGGCGCGGCTGCGGATGGCCTTCCTGCGCAAGGTGCCGCGCTTGGGCGACCGCTACTTCCAGAGCCGCCTGACCTCCGACATGGCCGACCGCAGCCACGGCGTCCACCGCCTCCGCCTGGTGCCCGACCTCGGCGAGTGGTTCGTGCGCACCGCCTGCGAGCTGCTCTTCACCCTGGCCGGCATCGTCTGGCTCGACCCGGGGAGCCTCCTGGTCGTCGCCGTCGCTGCGGCGCTGGCGGTCGGCGTGCCGCTCGTGCTGCTGCCGCGGCTCGAGGAGTGGGACCTGCGGGTGCGCAACCACGCCGGCGCACTGTCGCGCTTCTACCTCGACGCGCTCCTCGGCCTCTTCCCGATCCGCACCCACGGCGCGCAGACGGCGGTGCGGCGGCAGCACGAGGGGCTGCTCGTCGAGTGGGGGCGCTCTTACCTCCACCTGCGCCGCGCCGAGGTGGCGGCGGACACGGCGGTGCAGATCGCCATGGTCTCGATGGTGATCGTCCTGCTCGTCGATCACCTCGCCCGCCGCGGGCTCGACGGCGGCATCCTGCTGCTCGTCTACTGGGGGCTCAAGGTCCTGAGCCTCGGGCAGATGCTGATCCTGGCGATCGCCACCCAGTACCCCTCGCACCGCAACGTCGCCCTGCGCCTGCTCGAGCCGCTCGGCGCGCCGGAGGAGGCCGAGGAGGCCGGACCGCACGCCGCCGCGCCGTCTTCTCTGACGTCGTCGCCCGCGCCCGCCGCCGGCATCGTCTGGGAGGACGTCGGCGTGCGCGCCGGCGGGCACACGATCCTCGCCGGCATCGGCGCCGCGATCGCGCCCGGCGAGCACGTCGCCATCGTCGGCCCCTCCGGCGCCGGCAAGTCGAGCCTCCTCGGGACTCTCCTCGGCTGGCACCGGCCGGCCGCGGGCCGCGTGCTGGTGGACGGCGAGCCGCTCGGCGGCGAGCGGCTGCAGGCGCTGCGCCGCGAGACCGCCTGGGTCGATCCGGCGGTGCAGCTCTGGAACCGGCCGCTGCTCGAAAACCTCCGCTACGGCGCGGCAGAGGGCCTCGGCCTGCCGCTCGACCAGGCGATCGGCGCCGCCGACCTGGTGGCCGTGCTGCGCAAGCTGCCGGAGGGCCTGCAGACGCCGCTCGGCGAAGGCGGCGGCCTGGTCTCCGGCGGCGAGGGCCAGCGAGTGCGCCTGGCGCGCGCGCTGCTGCGGCCCGGGGTGCGCCTGGTCCTTCTCGACGAGCCGTTCCGCGGTCTCGACCGCGAGCAGCGGCGCGAGCTGCTGGCGCGGGCCCGCCGTCTCTGGCAGGGCGCGACGCTGCTCTGCGTCACCCACGACGTCGGCGAGACGCTGGGCTTCGCGCGCGCCCTCGTCGTCGAGAACGGCCGCATCGTCGAGGACGGCCCGCCCGAGCGCCTCGCCGCGCAACCGGGGTCGCGCTACGCCGCGCTCCTGGCCGCCGAAGGCGACGTGCGGTCGGGGCTCTGGCAGAGCACGGTCTGGCGGCGGCTGCGGATGGAGCGCGGCCGCTTGACCGAGGCGGAGGAAGGGTGAAGGCGCGGCCCGACCTCGACGCGCTCGTCTGGCCGGCCGATCGGCTCGGCGAGGCGCTCTCCGCCCTGGCCCGCGCCGCCGGGCTCGCACCCGGCAAGCTCGACCTGCCGGAGCCGCCCCCGGAGGTCTCGGTCGAGGAGCTGGACCGCTGGATCGGCGCCGCGGCGGCGGCGATGGGGCTCGAGGCCGAGCCCGTCGAGGCCGCCTACGGCGAGGTAGCGGCGCTGGTCGGCCACGCCGCGCCGGCGCTGCTCCGCCTGCCGGGGGCCGCGGGCGGCTTCCTCGCCCTCCTCGCCGGCGGCCGCCGGCAGGTCCGCGTGCTCGGCCGCGATCATCGCCCGCGGCGGGTCTCGGTGGCCGCGCTGCGCGATGCGCTGCGCGGCGATCTCGACGCCGGCCTCGGCCCCGAGGTGGACCGCCTGCTCGACGAGGCGGCGGTGCCGCCGCGCCGGCGGGAGCGGGCGCGCGAGGCGCTCCTCGCCGAGCGGCTCGCCGAGCGGCGGATCGGCGGCTGTTGGCTCCTCGACCTGCCGCCCGGCGGCAGCTTCTGGGCGGCGGCGCGGCGGGCAGGGCTGCCGGGGCGCGCCGCCGTCCTGGTCGGCGCGCACATGGCGCAGCACGCGCTGCTCCTCCTGTCGTGGTGGGTGCTAGGCCTCGGCGTCCTCCGGGGGCGGCTCGATCCCGCCTGGGTCACCGCCTGGGTGCTGCTGCAGCTGACCGTCATCCCGTTCCGCGCCCTGGAGCTCTGGTCGGCGGGCGTGCTGATGGCGCGCGCCGGGCGGCTCTTCAAGCGCCGGTTGCTGGTGGGCGCCCTGCGCATGGCGCCCGAGGAGACGCGCCACCAGGGCGCCGGCCAGCTCCTCGGCCGCATCCTGAACGCCGAGGCCCTGGAGTTCCTGGCGCTGACCGGGGCGCACGTCGGCGTGATCACCTTCGCCGAGGTCCTCCTCGCGCTGCCGGTCCTCGCCGCCGGCGCCGGGGGCTGGCCGCACGCCCTCTCGCTCCTCGCCTGGGTCGCCTTCGCGCTCTGGCTCGGCTGGCGGTACCTCGAGCAAAGGCGCGTCTGGACCGCGGCCCGGCTGGAGATGACGCACGACCTGGTCGAGCAGATGGTCGGGCACCGCACGCGCCTGGCGCAGCAGAGCGCCGAGCGCTGGCACGAGCGCGAGGACGGCGAGCTGGAGCGCTACCTCGACCTCTCGGCGGAACTCGACCGGCGGGCGGCGCTGCTGCGGGTGCTGGTGCCGCGCGGCTGGCTGCTGGTGAGCCTCCTCGCGCTCGCCCGGCCGTTCGTCGCCGGCACGGCGTCGTCGGGGAGCCTCGCCGTCGCCTTGGGCGGCGCCCTCTTCGCGTACTGGGCGCTGTGGAAGATGGTCCGCGGGCTGGCCGACCTGTCGGAGGCGGCGGTGGCGTGGGACCAGGTGGCGCCGATCTTCCGCGCCGCCGCGCGCTCCGAGGCGTCGGCGCCGGGAGCGGCCTTGATCCCGATGGCGCAGGCAGGCGCCGGCGGCTCGCGGGTCGTCCTCGAGGCGCACGACCTCGGCTTCCGCTACGGCGAGCGCGCCGACCTCGCCGTTGCCGGCGCCTCGCTGGCGGTGCGGCAGGGCGAGCGGCTGCTGCTCGAAGGGCCTTCGGGCGGCGGCAAATCGACGCTCGCCGCGCTGCTCACCGGCCTGCGCCTGCCGCAGTCGGGGCTGCTGCTGCTCGACGGCCTGGACCGGCACTCGCTCGGCGCCGAGGGGTGGCGGCGGCGGGCGGTGGCGGCGCCGCAGTTCCAGGAGAACCACGTCCTGACCGACACCTTCGCCTTCAACCTGCTGATGGGCCGCGCTTGGCCGCCGCGGCCGGGCGACGTCGAGGAGGCCGAGGCGGTCTGCCGCGAGCTGGGGCTCGGCGACGTCCTCGACCGCATGCCCGCCGGCCTGCTGCAGATGGTCGGCGAGTCGGGCTGGCAGCTCTCGCACGGCGAGAAGAGCCGGCTCTACATCGCCCGCGCGCTGCTCCAGAAGGCCGAGCTGGTCGTCCTCGACGAGAGCTTCGCCGCCCTCGACCCGGAGAGCCTGCGGCAGGCGCTCTCCTGCGTCCTGCGGCGCGCGCCGACGCTCCTCGTCATCGCCCACCCGTAGGGCCGGATTGAACGGATTCCGGTCCCGCGGGGACTCAGGGATCAGCGATCGAAAAATCTGGGCGGAGGGGAGGTGATCCGCGATGCGTGTCAAGACGACCGTCAAGGCCGGAGGCGTGCTCATCGGCGACTGATCCGGCGGCGAAACGCTGCCTGGAGTCCTTGCGAAGGGAGGTAAATGCGATGCGTGTCAAGACGACCGTCAAGGCCGGAGGCATCATCTTCGGCGACTGATCCGCGGCGAAAGACGTTGTGAGGAAAAACCTGGCGAAGGGAGGTGATCACGATGCGTGTCAAGACGACCGTCAAGGCCGGAGGCGTGCTGCTCAGCGACTGACCCGGCGGCGGAACGCTGCCTGGAATCCAAGCGAAGGGAGGTGATCGCGATGCGTGTCAAGACGACCGTCAAGGCCGGCGGCAGGCTGCTCACCGACTGACTGTCCGATGGGCGAGCGCGGCGGCGCGAGCGCGCCTCCGCCCCTCCTCGAAACCTTCCTGCCGGCTCTCGGGAGCCTAGTCGGCGCCGGACGCCGTGATACCGCCGGCCTTGACGTGGGTCTTGGTCTTCATGGATCGGTCTCCTTTCGCCCCTAACGCGGGAAACCGCGGCGAAAGTGATCAACCGTTCAGCTTGGCGAGCCGTTGACGCGCGGCCACGGTCTTGGGGTTTTCCACTCCCCGGGTCTTCACCAGGGTCTCGTAGCCGGCGGTCATGAGCCGCTCGGCCTCCGCCGTCTTCCCTCGCGCCGCCAGGCACTCCCCGAGCAGGCTCTGCGCCTCGGCGGTCCGCCAGTGGGAGTCCGAGAGCGCCGCCCGGAGCACTCCCAGGCCCTGGCGCAGCAGGGGCTCAGCCTCCGCCGGTGCGCCGCGGGCGAGCCGGAGCGATCCGACCAGCGCGAGCGAGGACCCGACGTCCGGGTGCGCCTCGCCGAGCGCCCGGCGGCGGATGGCGAGGGCCTGTCGGGCCAGGGGCTCGGCGGCCGCGGGATCTCCCTGCTGGGCGAGCAGGCCGGCGAGATTGGCCAGCACGGCAGCCACTCGCGGATGCTCCTCGCCGAGGGCCTGGCGTTGGATGCGCAGCGACTCTTCGTAGATCGGCCGGCTGCGGCCGAGCTCGCCCTTCTCCTCCAGGATCTTGGCGAGCATGTTGAGGCCCATCCCGACCTGCTCGTGCTCACCGCCCAGGAGCTTGCGCCGCATCGCCAGCGACTCGCGCTCCAGGCGCTCGGCCTCGTCGTTCTTGCCGCGCCAGGAGAGCACGGCCGCGAGGTTGTGGAGGTAGAGGGCGACCTGGGGGTGCTCCCGGCCGTAGACTCGATGCGCCACGGGCAGCATCTCGCGGTAGCTCGCCTCGGCGGCGGCGTAGTCCCCGCGCTCGTATTGCAGCACCGCCAGGTTGTTGAGCTGGATGACGACCTGGGGGTGTGCCCCGCCCAAGAGCCGGCGGAAGATCGCCAGGCCCTCGCGGTAGAGGGCTTCGGCCGCGGCGAGGTCTCCCTTTTGCTTCGTCAGGAGGCCGAGATTGACCAGGTTGCTCCCCACCTCCTCATGGTCGTCGCCGTACCGCGCGCGATTGAGGGCGAGGGCTTCGCGGAGCAACGGCTCGGCGGCGTCGAACCGCGCCTTGAAGACGAGCACCAAGCCCAGCGCGTTGAGAGTTTCGGCCACCGCGGGGTCGCTGGCGTCCAGAAGCGCCCGGCGCATCGCGAGCGCCTGGCGGAGGGTGGCCTCGGCGAGGTCCAGCTCGCCGCGCGCCCAATGCAGGACGCCGAGCTCGTGGAGCGTCTCGGCCACCTCCGGGTGCGCGGCGCCGAAGACCCGGCGCCGCAAGGCGAGCGAGCGCTCGAGGAGGGGCTGGGCGCGATCGTAGAGGCCGAGGCCGCCGTAGGCCCGGGCAATGGTGACGGCGAGCGCCGCCTGAACGTCCGGCTGCTCCGCGAGCTCGTTGGTGATCTGGGCCGCGCCCCGGTCCAGAACCGGCGCCGACCCCCAGGCGATGGCGGCCCACGAACTTGCCCACCCGGTAGCCGACGGTCGCCGGGCGCGCCAGGACCGGCAGGCCCGTGCGGTGGCGCCGCAGGTCCTCGGCCAGCAGCTCGACCGAGGCGTAGCGCCGCGCCGGCTCCTTGCGCAGCGCCGTCAGCACGATGTTGTCGAGGTCGCCGGCGAGCCGGCGGGCGAGCGTCCGCGCGGCGACCGCCGCGCTCGGCCGCTCCGGCTCCTGCTCGACGACCGCGCGCTCGACCGCGTCCACGCGCTCGGCCTCCAAGCGGTAGGGCAGGCGGCCGGTCAGCAGCACGTAGAGCAGGACGCCCAGGGAGTAGACGTCGCTCGCGGTGTTGACCGGCCGGCCTTCGACCTGCTCGGGGCTCGCGTAGTGCGGCGTCATCAGCCGCTGGCCAGTCGTCGTGGCCGCGGCCGCCGGCGGCAGGGAGCTGCCGGCCAGGAGCTTGGCGATCCCGAAGTCGAGGAGATGCGGCACGCCGTCGGCGGTCACCAGAATGTTCGACGGCTTGATGTCGCGATGGACCACCAGGTTTCTGGTGCGCGTACTGCACCGCCGCGCAGACCTGGCGGAAGAGGTCGATGCGCGCGTCGAGGCCTAGGCCGCGCTCGTCGCAGTAGCGGTCGATGGGGAGGCCCTCGACGTACTCCATGACCAGGTACGGCAGCCCGTCCTCGGTGGTGCCGCCGTCGAGCAGGCGGGCGATGTTGGGGTGGTCGAGGGAGGCCAGAATCTGCCGCTCGGCGCGGAAGCGCTCGACCAAGTCGGCGCGGTCGGCGCCGTAGCCGAAGACCTTGATGGCGACCTGCTGGCGGTACTCCTCGTCGGCGCGCACGGCGAGGTAGACGGTGCTCATGCCGCCCGCGCCGAGGAGGCGCTCGACGGCGTAGGGACCGATCCGGCGTCCGACCGCCGAGGGCGGCGGCGAGACGTCGGCGGGCGGCACCGCCGGCTGCTCGAGGAAGTCGCCGGCCGCGGCGTCGGCGGCGAGGAGGGACTCGACCTCCCGCCGCAGGTCCTCGTCGCCGCCGCAGCGGCGCGTCAGGTGGGGCGTGCGCTCCGCGGCCGGCAGCGCCGCGACCTCGGCGAAGAGCGCTTCGATCTCGCGCCAGCGCTCAGTCGCCATCCGGCTCCTCGCCCGCGAGCCGGCGGTAGAGCCAGGCCTTGGCCACCCGCCAGCGCCGCCGGACGGTGGGATTGGAGACGCCGAGCGCGACGGCGATCTCGTCGTGGTCGAGGCCGCCGAAAAAGCGCAGGTCGACGACCTTCGCCAGCTCCGGGTCGACCCGGGCCAGCTCGGTCAGCGCGTCGTCGAGCGCCACCAGATCCATGTCGCGCTCGGCGGCGACGTCGAGCACGTCGTCGAGCATCAGCCGCCGCACGTCGCCGCCGTGCTTGCGGTAGCCGCGCCGGCGGGCGTGATCGACCAGGATGCGCCGCATCATTTGCGCGGCGATGGCGAAGAAATGGGCACGATTGCGCCAGTCCACCTGCCGCTGGTCGACCAGGCGCAGGAAGGCTTCGTGGATGAGGTCGTGGGTCTCGAGGGTGTGGCCCTCCCGCTCCCGGTTCAGGTAGCGGCCGGCCAGCCGGCGCAGCTCGCCGTAGACCAGCGGCAGCAACCGCTCGAGCGCTTGCTCGTCTCCGCCGCGCCATGCGACGAGGAAGCGCGTGACGCTGCCTGGCGATGGTTCGTCCACGAGGGGGAAATCCGCGCGCGGACTCTATCAACGGGCTAATCTACGAGCTGCGAGGGCATTCTCAATGGCGAAGCTTCTGATCGTCGGGGCGACCGGCGGGACGGGCCGCGAGCTGGTGCGCCAGGCGCTGGAGCGGGGACATGAGGTGACGGCCTTCGCGCGGCGGCCCGCCAAGCTCGACGTCCAGCACGAGCGCCTGACCGTTACGCGCGGCGACGTGCTGGACCCGGCGTCGGTCGAGGCCGCCGTGCGCGGGCAGGACGCCGTCCTCTCCGCCCTCGGGCACAAGCGGTGGTTCTATCCGACGCGCATCCTTTCCGAGGGGACCCGCAACCTGGTCCGCGCGATGGAGCGGGAAGGGGTGCGCCGGCTGGTCTGCGAGACCGCGCTCGGCGTCGGCGACAGCTTCGGGCGGATGGGCCTCTACTACACGCTCTTCATCGGGGTCTTCATCCTGCCCTTCTACTTCTACGACAAGGTCCGCCAGGAGCGCGTGATCCGCGGCAGCGCCCTCGACTGGGTCATCGTGCGCCCCGGCGTGCTCAGGAACCGCCCGGCGCGCGGGAAGTACAAGCACGGGCCGAAGGTCGGCAACTGGCTCTGGACGGTGCGGATCGCACGCGCCGACGTCGCGGCCTTCATGCTCGACCAGGTGACGAGCGACGCGTATCTGCGGCGGAGCCCGGGAGTCGCCTGGTAGTGGATGGGACAGGTACGGCGGCGATTGGGCAGGGTACGCGGACGAATGGGCTGGGTACGGCGGCGATTGGGCAGGATACGCTGGCGATTGGCCCGGGTATGGCGGCGATTAGGCTGGGTACGCGGACGATGGGCTCCATACTCCGACGAATGGGCCAGGTCCGCGGCGTACCCAGCCCAATCGTCCGCGTACCTGCTCCATTTCGGCGAAAATGCCGTCCATCCGCCCGCCGGCCAGCGGGGTCCGCCCGGGAAACCGCTCTCTCGCGGGTTTGCCTGAGCGGTCCGCCGGCCGAGCAGGCAGCTTCGCCGGTCAAACGGCTTGGATTTGCCGCCTACCGTGCCCAAGTCGCAAGCGTCAGTTTGGCTCGCGGAGCTGGGAGAATCAGAATGAAGAAAGTTGCGCTGTCCGACGTCAAGGGCGACCTCTCCCGCTACTTGCGCTTGGCCGAGGGGGAAGAGATCGTCATCACGCGCCACGGCAAGCCCGCCGGTGTCCTCGTCGGCTTCAAGTCCGAGGACGACTGGTTCGAGTATCGCCTGCAGTCCGACCCGCGTTTCCTGGCGCGGATCGAAGCGGCTCGCCAGAGCATTCGCGCCGGCCGAGGCATTCCTTTGGAGAAGGTCCCCGAGTAGGAATCTCAACGAACGCAACCGAGGAGACCTCGCATGCCCCATTATGCCGATGGCTACGTCGTGCCTGTCCCGAAGAAGAACCTCGATGCCTACCGCCGCATGTCGCTCAAGGCCGGCAAGGTCTGGCGGGAGCACGGTGCGCTGGAGTACCGGGAGTGCGCCGGCGACGACCTCCAGACGAAGTTCGGAGTGTCGTTCACGCGCCTGCTGAAGCTCAAGCGCGGCGAGACGGCCGTGTTCTCGTGGATCGTCTTCAAGTCGCGCGCCCACCGCGACCGGGTCAACGCCAAGGTGATGAAGGACCCGCGGCTCGCGGCGATGATGGGTCCGAACGCGATGCCCTTCGACGCCAAGCGCATGGTCTACGGAGGCTTCAAGACGATCGTCGACCTGGCGTGACCGAGCCCCATCGTCTCTCGCTCGAGCGGATCGCGCAGGCCGCCGGCGTGATCGACCGGGTGTTTCTCGACTCGCCGCAGTTCCAAGCGGAGACGCTGAGCGAGGATCTCGGGTGCCGCCTGGTCGTCAAGGTCGAGACGCTCAACCCGATCCGCTCGTTCAAGGGGCGCGGCGCGGAGTGGTTCGCCGCGTCGCTGGAGGGCCGGCCCCATCTGGTCTGCACGACGGCCGGCAACTTCGGCCAGGGGCTGGCCTACGCGGCGCGGAAGCGCGGGCTGCCGATCACCATCTTCTCCTCCCTCCACGCCAACCCGCTGAAGGTGGAGCGCATGCGCGCCCTCGGTGCCGAGGTGCGACTGGCCGGCGAGGACTTCGACGCCGCCCACGAGGTGGCCAAGCGCTTCGCCGCCGAGATCGGCGCGCGGCTGGTGGAAGACGGCCGCGAGACGGCCATCGGCGAGGGCGCCGGCACGATCGGGGTCGAGCTGCTCCGCTGGCCCGAGCCTATCGACGCGATCGTGGTGCCGCTGGGCGACGGCTCGCTGCTCGCCGGGATCGCCCGCTGGGTGAAGGCGCACCAACCGGCCACGCGGATGATCGGCGTCTGCGCCAGCGGCGCCCCGGCCTTTGAGCAGTCGTGGCGGTCGGGGCGACTGCAGGAGACGGAGCGCGCGGACACCATCGCCGACGGGATCGCCGTGACCAGCCCGTACCCGGAGGCGCTCGCCGACCTCGCCGGCCTCCTGGACGACATCCTCCTGGTGGAGGACGAGACCATCGTGGAGGCGATGCGGCGTGCGCACCGGGAGCTCGGCCTCGTCCTCGAGCCCTCCGGCGCCGCGAGCCTGGCGGCCCTGCTGGCCCATCGCCGGCGCTTCGAGGGTCAGCTCGTCGGCGCGGTCCTGAGCGGCGGGAACGTCACCGTCGAGCAGATGCAGCAGTGGCTCGCGGCGTCATGACCAAGTGCACAACGGCTGAGGAGGCGTTGGCCTTCATCCGCGAGCACGGCGTCGTCCTCGCGTCGGCCAAGGGAGCTGCGCCGCGCCTCACCGAGGCCATCGTCGGCGAGCCCATCAAGGGCAGTTGGTGGGCCCACGCGCAGAGCCATCACATCTGGGCCATCCTCGAAGCGGTCACCGAGTCGGAGGAAGTCCTTGTCTGCCGGCTCGTCGGCGGCAAGATCACCCTGGTGCATCGCCGGCTCTGGCCGGCGCTGGTTCGGCTCGCCGACCGCTTCGCGCCCGAGCAGCTGGCCCAAGTGCGCCAGGAGCACACGCCTTCCGGTCGCCACGTGAGCCACGCGGTTCCGTTCCCGCAATGGGTGCCGCCGGACGTTGCAGCGCGCGCTGAGACACTCGGCGAGCAGGAGGCTCTAGCCGCCTTTGGTAGTTCCTACATGTAAGAAGGGCGGCCGTGCGGCCGCCCTCGGTCCTAGTCCCGATGCTGTACGGGCCTTACTGCCAGTAGGGCGTGTACCCGTAGAAGTTGTAGACCTCGGTGCCCCAGGTGCGGTTCGAAGCCTGCGGGGGGTTGTTCCGGTCGAAGCTGGGGGCGTTCTTCAGCTTGTCCTTGTCGACGTCGAGCGTGAAGTGCTCACGACTGGCGTCGAGCTTGAGGGCCTCGAACGGGACGGCGAACAGCTTCTCGCCCATCCCCATGAAGCCGCCGAAGGAGAGGACGGCGTAGGCGACGCGACCCTTCTCCAGGTCGAGCATGAGCTCCTCGATCTTGCCGAATTTTTCCCCAGCGCGGTTGACGACGCTGTCGCCGAGGACCGCGGTGGCCGAAAGGACGTTGGGGTGGGTCTCTACGGTGGTGGTAGTCATGTTGGTTCTCCTGGTCGCAGTCACACGAGCAAACCCCGATCGGTCAGCCCAGAGTAGGCGAAGGTGTTCTCGGAATTGGCGGTAACCGCGTTTTAGAAAACGGTGCAAAACCCGTGCCGGCGGAGGCTAACGGAATGCCTTCAGAGACCACACTGCGTCGCCGCGTTCGCGAGTGGTGGCCGCTGCTGCTGCCCTGCGCCTACCTGCTCCATCTCGCCGAGGAGTGGTGGGGCGGCGAGGGGTTCGGCTCCTGGATGGCCCGCGCCTACGGCAGGGAGGTCAGCCCTTTCCGCTTCCTGCTCCTCAACGGCGTCGTCTGGCCGCTCTTCGCGGTCCTCACCGCGGCGGCCCTCAGGAAGCCGGCCCTCGCCTGGTTCCCTACGGCGTTCAGCAGCATCGTCCTGGTGAATGGCGTCCTGCACGCCCTCGGCAGCCTCGCCACAGGCTCCCACTCTCCCGGTGTCATCACCGGCACCCTGCTGTATCTGCCTCTCGGCGTCTATGGCCTCGCCACCGGCCGCCGCGCGCTGCCGCCCTCGACCTTCGCGCTCGCCGTTCTCGCGGGCGTCGTCGCCCACGTCCTGGTTGCGGTGATCGCCTTCTGGTAGGGGTCTCTCGATCAGGTCGCTGCCACCGCGGCGTGGATCTCCTGCAGCGGCCGGACGCTCAGGTCATCGTGCCGTAAGGCTTCGACGGCGTCGGCTGCTGCGAGGGCCCCGGAGAGGGTGGTGATGCAGGGGATCTCGTGCTTGATGGCGGTGCGGCGGATCTCGGCGTCGTCCTCGTGGGACTCGCGGCCGAGGGGGGTGTTGACGACGAGGTGGATGGCGCCGTTGATCAAGTGGTCGACGACGTGCGGGCGGCCCTCGCGGACCTTCAAGACCGGGCGCACGGCCAGGCCTTCGGACTCCAGGAACTCGGCGGTGCCGGCGGTGGCGGCGAGCTCGAAGCCCAGGGCGGCGAAGCGGCGGGCCACCGGCAGGAGGGCCGGCTTGTCCTGGTCGTGGACCGAGAGGAACGCCGTGCCGCCGAGCGGCAGCCGGTGGCCGGCGCCGAGCCAGGCCTTGGCGAACGCCGAGCCGAAGTTGCTCGCGCCCCCCATCACCTCGCCGGTCGATTTCATCTCCGGCCCGAGCACCGGGTCCACGCCCGGGAAGCGGCGGAAGGGGAAGACCGGCGCCTTGACGAACACCCCCGGCACCGGCGGCTCCTCGGTGAACCCAACCATCTCTAAGCTCTCGCCGGCCATCAAGCGCGTCGCCAGCTTGACCAGCGGCACGCCCACCGCCTTGGCGATGAAGGGCACGGTGCGCGAGGCGCGCGGGTTGACCTCCAGCACGTAGACCCGCCCCTCGAAAATCGCGAACTGCACGTTCATCAGGCCGACGACGCCGAGCCGCAGCGCCAGGCGGCGGGCGATGTCGCGCATCTCGTCGAGGTGCGCGCGCGAGACCTTGTTCGAGGGCGGCAGGACCGCCGCCGAGTCGCCGGAGTGGATGCCCGCCTCCTCGATGTGCTCGAGGATGCCGGCCACGACCGCCCGGCGGCCGTCGGCCAGGAGGTCGAGGTCGAGCTCGAAGGCGTCTTCGAGGAAGCGGTCGAGGAGGACCGGGTGCCCCTCGGAGACCTCGGCGGCGCGGCGCATGTAGGCGGCGAGGGTCGCCTCGTCGTAGCAGACCGCCATCGCCCGGCCGCCCAGGACGTAGCTCGGCCGCACCACGACCGGGAAGCCGATCGCGCGCGCCGCCGCCAGCGCCTCGGGGTGCGAGCGGGCGGTGCCGTGGTCGGGCTGGCGGATCCCCTCGCGCCGGAGCAGCGCGCCGAAGCGCTCGCGGTCCTCGGCGAGGTCGATGGCGTCGGGCGGCGTGCCCCAGATCAGCACCCCGGCGGCCTCGAGGCCGCGCGCGAGCTTGAGCGGCGTCTGCCCGCCGAGCTGCACGATCACCCCCGCCGGCCGCTCGCGCTCGACGACGGCGAGGACGTGCTCCAGGGTCAGCGGCTCGAAGTAGAGGCGGTCGGAGGTGTCGTAGTCGGTCGAGACGGTCTCGGGGTTGCAGTTGACCATCACCGCCTCGATCCCCAGCTCGCGCAGCGCGAAGGCGGCGTGGACGCAGCAGTAGTCGAACTCGATCCCCTGGCCGATGCGGTTGGGACCGGAGCCGAGGATGACGACCTTCTTGCGCGCCGTCGGCTCGCTCTCGTCCTCGGTGCCGAACGTGGAGTAGAGGTAGGGGGTCGTGGCCGGGAACTCGGCGGCGCAGGTGTCCACGCGCTTGTAGGTCCGACGCACGCCGCCGCGCGCCAGCTTGGCGGCGAGGTCGGCCTCCTTGCAGGTGAGGAGGGCGGCGATGCGGTCGTCGGTCAGGCCGTCCCCCTTGGCGCGGCGCAGGAGCGCGAGCGGCGCCGACGGCAGGTCCCAGCAGGCGAGCTCGGCCTCGAGCTCGACGACCTCGCGGATCTCGCGCAGGAACCAGGGGTTGATGTGGGAGATCTGCGCCACCTCCTCGACCGTCCACCCCTGGCGCAGCGCCGCGAAGACGGCGAAGAGGCGCTCCCAGTTGGGCTCCGAGAGGAGGCGCCGCAGGCGCACCGGGTCGGAGACCCGCCGCTCGCGCGCCGCGAGCCCGCCGTCGAGCTCGAGCGAGGCGAGCCCCTTCATCAGCGCCTCGCGGAAGGTGCCGCCGATCGCCATCACCTCGCCGACCGACTTCATCGCGGTGCCGAGCGTCGGCGCCGCCTCGGGGAACTTCTCGAACGCCCAGCGCGGGATCTTGACCACCGTGTAGTCGAGGGTGGGCTCGAAGGCGGCGCGGGTCTTGCCGGTGATCTCGTTCGCCACCTCGTCGAGGGTGTAGCCGACGGCGAGGAGCGCGGCGATCTTGGCGATCGGGAAGCCGGTCGCCTTCGAGGCCAGGGCCGAGCTGCGCGAGACGCGCGGGTTCATCTCGATGACCACCCGCTCGCCGGTGCGCGGGTGGACCGCGAACTGGATGTTGGAGCCGCCGGTCGCGACACCGACGCGACGGATGACCTTGAAGGCGTCGTCGCGCATCGCCTGGTAGTCGCGGTCGGAGAGGGTCTGCTGCGGCGCCACGGTGATCGAGTCGCCGGTGTGCACCCCCATGGCGTCGAAGTTCTCGACCGAGCAGACGACGATGGCGTTGTCCGCCGTGTCGCGCATCACCTCGAGCTCGAACTCCTTCCAGCCCAGGACCGACTCCTCGACGAGCACGCGGTGGGCCGGGCTCGCCTGGAGGGCGCCCGCCGCCACCTCTTCCAGCTCCTCGCGGTTGTAGGCGACGCCGCCCCCCTCGCCGCCGAGGGTGAAGCTGGGGCGGACGATGACCGGGAAGCCGATCGCCCCGGCGATCGATCGCGACTCGTCGAGGCTGCCGGCGTAGCCGCTCCGCGGCACCCGTAGGCCGACCTCCTGCATCGCCTGCTTGAAGAGGAGGCGGTCCTCGCCCAGGCGCAGGGCCTCGATGCCGGCGCCCAGGACCTCGACGCCGTAGCGCCCGAGGACGCCGCGCTCGTCGAGGGCGATCGCCAGGTTGATCCCGGTCTGGCCGCCGACGGTGGGGAGGAGAGCATCCGGCCGCTCGCGCTCGACGATCTTCTCGACGATCTCGGGCACCAGCGGCTCGACGTAGGTGGCGTCGGCGAACTCGGGGTCGGTCATGATGGTCGCCGGGTTGGAGTTGACCAGCACCACCCGGTACCCCTCGCGCCGCAGCGCGCGGCAGGCCTGCGTCCCCGAGTAGTCGAACTCGCAGGCTTGGCCGATGACGATCGGCCCGGAGCCCAAGACCAGGATGGAGCGGAGATCGCCGCGGCGGGGCATCGGGCGCGAGTCTACCCGCTGGGGGATGGCACGGATCTTGAGTGTCCGCGCCCTTCCTGCATTCTTTTAGACATGTCGTCACTCGTGGAGGGACACGGGTGAAAAAGATTGAACCAGGCAGAGCTCCTAGAGGTGTTGACGGGTGGGGAGGGGCGCGGCGGCGACGAGCGGGTGCTGCTCTTCGAGGCGCTGGAACGGGCCGGCGGCGAGCCGCCGGCGTCACCGCAGGATGTCGAAGGCGTCCTCGCGCTCTGTGACGACATGCGCCGGCTGGCGCGCCTCAACCGGCTGCTCGAGCGCCGGGTGGAGCGGCGCACGCGCCAGCTCGAGGCGGCCCGCCTGGAGGTGCTGGAGCAGCTCGCGCTGGTCACCCAGTTGCGGGACGACGGCGTGGGCGAGCACAACCGCCGGGTGGGGCGGCTCGCCGCCCGCCTCGCCGCCGCGCTCGGGATCGCGGCGCCGGAAGCGGAGCTCATCGGGCGCGCCGCCGTCCTCCACGACGTCGGCAAGGTGGGGATCCCGGACGCCATCCTGCGCAAGCCCGGGCGGCTGACCGCGCGCGAGCTGGCGATCATGCGACGCCACCCGCGGATCGGCGCCGACATCCTGGCGCGCGGCCACTCGCCCCTGGCGCGCATCGCCTCCGACATCGCCTTGACCCATCACGAGCGCTGGGACGGCGGCGGCTACCCGCAGGGGCTGTGCGGCGAGGCCATCCCCCTGGCCGGGCGCCTGGTGGCGGTGGCCGACGCCTGGGACGTCATGACTCACGCCCGGCCGTATCGCCGGCCGCGCCCGCCGGCGGCGGCCCGCGCCGAGCTCGAACGGGAGCGCGGGGCGCAGTTCGACCCGCGTGTAGTGGAGGCTTTCCTGGCGCTCGAAGGCACCCTCTGGCAGAGAACTTGAAAGCGCTCGGCGCGGGGAGGCGAGCGCCATGGAGAAGCACAACATCGAGCGGCTGCGGCAGCTGCTGAAAGGGCACGAGGAGCTTTCCGAGGAGAAGCGGCAGAACCCCGAGGGGCTGCAGCGGCTCAACGAGGACTTCCGCGACGCCTTCAGCGAGGTAGTGCGCGCCACCATCGTGCCGGTGCTCGAGGAGATCAAGGACATCATGGTGGGGAAGGTGGAGTCGGCTTCCATCTTCCACCGCCTCACCGCCGCCGGCATGCGGGTCAAGCTCGACCGCTGGGAGGACTACGAGCGCTCGCTCCTCTTCTTCGGCGACCACGCCTCGCGCGTCGTCAAGGTCACCCACGAGGGGATCGGCTTCTCGCTCCTGGCGCGGCAGGTCGACCTCCAGCAGGTCACCCCGCGCCTGGTCGAGGAGGAGGCGATGAAGTTCCTGAAGCGCCTTTTCGGCCAGGAGCAGCTCCGCCGCCCGCTCCTCGCCGGCGGCTACCGCTCCCGCCCCGCGGGCTCGGCGATGCCGCTCGTCACCGTCTGAGCGGCGGCCGCCAGCAGGCGGTCGAGCGCCGCCCGGTCCAGCCACCGCCCGCGCACCACCACCCCTTCGATCTGCCGCACGTTGCGGATGTCGGCCAGCGGATCGGCGGCGAGGAGGACCCAGTCGCCGGACGGCACCTCGATCCCTGCCGGCGGCGTCGTCGCCGCGGCCAGCGCCGCCCGCGGCGGCAGCCCCGCCTCGACCAGCAGCTCCAGCTCGTCGTGGAGGCTCGCCCCGGGGTAGATCCAAGGGGTGCCGAGGTCGGTGCCGGCGAGGACCCGGACGCCGGCGCGGTGCAGCTCGCCGACCAGCGCCAGCTCGCGGGCGTAGGCGCGGTGGCGATAGGCCAGGTAGGCGGGCGTGCGGAAGCGGAAGAGGTAGTTGCGCGCCGGCCGCCACCAGGATTGATCGTATTGGGAGACCCAACGGAGGCGCGGATCGGGCGCGGCGGCGATCTCGTCGATGCGCGACTGCACGCGCTTGGTGACCAGGGTCGGCACCTGCGCCAGGCCGCCGGACCTTAGAGCGCGGAAGAGGCGCGCCGCGGTCGCGGCGTCCCAGGTGGCGAGGGCGCGCTCGCCGCGCGCGGCGATGCGGTCGGGGATGTCCTCCCACCGCGCCGGCGGCGGCGCGTGGAGCAGCGCGCGCCGCAGCGCCCCCGCCTCGCGCGAGCCGGCCTCGAGGAGCCCGCCCAGGTGCTCGTTCGTGGCCTGCCCGGCGGCGGCGGCCTCCTCGAGCGTCACGGCGTTGGGGACGTGGCCGACGAGCGGCAGCCCGCGCCGCCGCGCCTCCTCGGCCACCGCGTGGTAGGCCGCGCGCGGCACCTCGTCGTAGACCTTGACGCAGTCGGCGCCGAGCCGGGCGAGCCGCACGACCGCCCGCCGCCCGTCCTCCGGGCTCGCCACCACGAAGGTGTAGGCCGCGGCCGACGGCTGCGGCCCGTCGACGATCGGCCCGCAGGCCACGATCCGCGGCCCGAGGCGCCGCCCCCGATCGACCTCCTCGCGCCAGCGGAAGACGAGCGGCGCGTTGCCCATGTCGCGGACGCCGGTGACGCCGTGGGCGAGGAAGAGGGGCAGGACGCGGTCCGGGGCGCTGATGTGGACGTGGTGGTCCCAGAGGCCGGGGACCAGGTAGCGCCCGCGGCCGTCGACGACGCGCGCGCCGGCGGGCACGGCGGTCGAGCGGCCGGGGCCGGCGGCGAGGAGGCGGTCGCCTTCGACGACGACGGTGCGCTCCGGCAGGAGCGTGCCGGCCTCGACGTCGACCAGCGTCACGTGGGTGAGGGCGAGCGCCGGACCGCCGGCCGCGTCGCGCGCGCGGCACGCCGCGCCGAGGGCGGCGGCGACGAGGAGATGGGCGAGGAGGAGAGAGGCGCCGCGGCCGCGCACGGCGCCAGGGTAGCACCTGGCCGCAGCGCGCCGGCGCTAGTCCTCCAGCTCCTCCGGCACGCCGTTGGGGAAGACCTCGGCGATGGCCGCCTGGATGCGCTCCACCCGCCGCTCCGGGTTGGGGTGGGTGCTGAAGAACTCCGGCGGGCGCGGGCCGCTCGCCGACTCGGCGAGGACCCGCATCACCTCGAGCATGGCGCGCGGGTCGTAGTCGGCCTCGGCGGTGAAGCGCACCCCGAGCTTGTCGGACTCCAGCTCGTCGTTGCGCCCGAAGCGCATGTTGACGAGGTTGCCGATGAGGGCCGCCACCGCCGCGCTGTTGCGGCTCGCGGGGTTGTCGGGGTCGTAGGTGGCGAGCACCGCGGCGCCAGTCAGGCCTTGAGTCAGGCGCGCCTTGGCCAGGTGCTCGGCGCCGTGGCGGGCCACGACGTGCCCGATCTCGTGCCCGAGGACGCCGGCGAGCTGCCCCTCGGTCTGCATCCGCTTGAGCAGCCCGGCGGTGATGAAGACCTGCCCGCCGGGCAGCGCGAAGGCGTTGATCATGTCCTCGTCGGCGAGGACGTGGAACTCGTACTGGTAGGGGGAGTCGCGCGCCGCGCTGCGCTCGACGATCCGCCGCCCGACGCGGTCCACCACGGCTTGCGCCTCGGCGTCGGGGTGGAGGCCGCCGTGCTGCTGCGCCATCTCGGGCGCCGCCTGGAGGCCGAGCGCCACCTCCTGCTGGGGCGAGAGGTCCACGTGCTGCACCTCGCCGGTCACCGGGTTGGACGAACGCTGGCTGTAATAGGTAATGATGGAGACGATGGCGACGATCGCGGCGATGATCAGCCGCCCCCCGCCGAAGCGCCGTCCCGCCGGTCGCGATCCTGTTGGAATCATCGCTGCCCCTCCTCGCTCGGGCTGGACCGCCCGCCTGCCCGGTGGCCTAGCAATCTCCGAGCCCGCCCGCGGACCTCCGCCCAAGCGGGCAGCGGTTTTGCAGTTGATTCGGCGCAACCCAGACCAGGACTATGACCAAGGAGAAAGGCACATGAATCTGTACGTTGGGAACCTGCCGTACCGTCTCTCCGAAGATGAATTGCGGCAGGCATTCGAGGAGTACGGCCAAGTATCGTCCTGCACCATCATCAAGGACCGCGCCACCGGCGAGTCGAAGGGCTTCGGCTTCCTCGAGATGCCGGACAAAGCCGAGGCCGAGAACGCGATGCAGAACCTCAACGGCCGGGAGTTCAAGGGGCGCAAGCTCAACGTCAACGAGGCGCGTCCGCGCGAGGGCGGCGGCGGCGGGGGCGGTGGCCGCGGCGGCTACGGCGGCGGCGGGGGCGGTGGGCGGGGTGGCTACGGCGGCGGCGGCGGGGGGCGTGGCGGGTACGGCGAAGGGGGCGGCCGAGACCGCTACTAGATCCAGCGTTCGAACCTTTCCAAGCGCAGATCACCGCACTAGGAACGCACGCGCGGCTCGCGACACCGCGCACGGCGAAGCTGTCGTTGCGCGGTAAGATCCCGACCCCATGCTCGCCGACCGCATCCCCGCCATCCAAGAGGCCCTGGAAGAAGCCGGCGCCGACGCCTGGCTCTTCGCCTGTTTCCAGCAGAACGACCCGGTGAGCCTCGACCTGCTCGGGCTCGGCGACCGCCTGGTCACCCGGCGCTGTTACTACCTGGTGCCGCGGCAGGGCGAACCGAAGAAGCTGGTCCACGCCCTCGAGCCGGCGATGCTCGACCACCTGCCCGGGGAGAAGGCCTCGTACTTGACCTGGCAGGAGCACCGCGCGGCGGTCGCGGCGCTGGTCGCCGGCCGCCGGCGGCTGGCCGCGCAGTACAGCCCGGGAAACCAGCTCCCCTCGGTGTCGCGCCTCGACGCCGGCACCGCCGAGCTGTTGCGCGAAGCGGGCGCCGAGCTGCTCTCCGCGGCCGACCTGGTGCAGCGCTTCGCCGCCACCTGGAGCGAGGAGCAGCTCGCCGGCCACCGCCGCGCCTGCACGGAGCTCCACCGCATCGTGCTCGCGGCCTTCGACCGCGCCGGCGCCGCGCTGCGCCGCCGCGACCTGCTCGACGAGTACACCCTCCAGCGCTTCATCGTCGAGGCCTTCGAGCGCGCCGGCCTGTGGAGCGAGGCCGATCCGATCGTCGCCGTCAACGCGCACAGCGCCGACCCGCACTACCAGCCGGGGCCGGAGGGGTCCGACCCGATCCGCGAAGGGGACTTCCTGCTCATCGACCTGTGGGCCAAGGAGAAGCGGCCGGCCAGCGTCTACGCCGACATCACCTGGTGCGGTGTCTGCTCCGGGGCGCCGACCGCGCGGCAGGCGGAGGTCTTCGCCGTCGTCGCCGCGGCGCGCGATGCCGCCTGGGAACTGGTACGGGACCGATATCCGCGTGAGACCGTGCGCGGCTTCGAGGTGGACGACGCGGCGCGCGAGACGATCCGCGCCGCGGGGTACGGCGAGCGCTTCATCCACCGCACCGGCCACTCGATCGGCACCTCCGACCACGGCCAGGGCGCCAACATGGACAACCTCGAGACCCACGACACCCGCCAGCTCCTGCCGATGACCGGCTTCTCGATCGAGCCCGGCGTCTACCTGACCGGCGACTTCGGCGTGCGCAGCGAGATCAACGTCGCGCTGACGCCGGCGGCCGCGGAGATCACCGGCGGCGAGCCGCAGCGCGAGCTGCTGCGCCTCCTGGGGTGAGCGGCGAGGAGCGCCCGCCGGCCGCTGCCGGCGCGCGCGACGAGCGGGCCGACGCCCTCGCCCGCAGCCGCCACGCCCGCCTCGACGGCGTCCCCGAGCCGCTCGCCGACTTCGACCCCGAGCGCGCCGCCGCCCTCTGCGCCGCCGTCTGCCGCGAGGCGCTCGGCGACTTCGCGCCGGCGCTCCTCCTCCTCGCCGCGCCCGAGCGCGCGCGGCTCCAGGCCGTCGTCGCCTACGCCCGCACCCTCTTCGACTTCGCCGGCGACCCGGGGGTCGAGGGGGAGCGGCTGGCGCAGATCAACCGCTGGCAGTTCGCCCTGGAGAGCGCGCTGGGCGGCGAGCGGATCGGCCAGCCGGTGGACGTGGCGATGGCGCGCGAGCACGTCCGGCGCGCCTGGCCGGAGGAGGCGCTCGACGAGATCGCGACGGCCGCCCGCCGGCGGGTGACGCAGCCGCGGCCGGCGACGGTCGAGGCGGCGGAGCGGCAGGCGGAGCGGCTCGCGGCGGCGGTGGGGGAGGCGCTCCTGGGCGCGCCGCCGCCGGCGGAGGCGGCGGCCTTCGGCGGCGCGCTCCTCCGGCTGCACGCCCTGCAGCACCTCGGGGAGGCGGTCGCGGCCAACCGCTGGCCGCTCGCGGCGAGCGAGCTGCCGGCGGCCGACCGCGAGGCGTCGGCGCAGCCGCCGGCGGCGGTGCTGGCGGCGGCGCGGCGCGAGGCCGAGCGGCTGCGGCCGCGCCTCCTCGCCGCCTCGCGCGCGGTGGCCGCGCTGCCGCCCGAGGTGCGGCGGGCGGCGGCCTTTGCCCTGCTCGCCGGGCTGGCGCTCCTGGCGCGCGTCGAGGAGGCGGACGAGAAGCTCTTGGCCGCGCCGCCACGGCTCGGCCTCGTCGCCCGGCTCTCCCTCCTGGCGCGGGCGCGCTGGCTCCCCCTCTTGCCTTGACATTTTGACTCCTAGTAGCTAGACTCTTTGAGGACTCGAAATAACGGCTCCGATCCGTTCGGGCCGTTGGAGAGAGAGGACCTCAAATGTCGCAGCTCCTGGCAGCCACCCTCGACGCGTTCAGCCCGGCTCGGGCCGCGCGGCCGCGCGCTCTGCTCGTGCCGCTGGTCGCCCTTGTCCTGGTTTGCGGCGGCGTGGCGATCGCGGTGCAGGCGGCCACCGGTGGCCCGGAGCCGCGCACCGTCGCGCTCGCTGCCCGCGGCATGGCCTTCTACCTGCCCGGCGACCCGACGCCCAACCCGCGGCTGGTCGTCGACCGCGGCGAGGCGGTGCGGCTCGTGCTGCGCAACGAGGACCAGGGCATCCCGCACGACGTGGCGGTCCCGGACGAGGACGGCGACCTCAAGGCCACCCGCCTGCTGCGCGCCGCCGGCGAGTCGGCGGACCTCACCTTCCGCGCTCCCGCCGCGGCGGGCGACTACGAGTACGTCTGCACCGCCCACTCGCGGATGATGCGCGGCGTCCTGGAAGTGCGGTGAGGCGAGCGGCGGCCCTGCTGTTCCTGCTCGCCGCCGCGGCGCGGGCGCAGGAGCCGCTGGTCACCGACCGGCCGGATTTCACCGAGAGCGCCGAGACCGTCCCGCCCGGCCGCTTCCAGCTCGAGGCCGGCGTCACGCACGAGCGGGTGGGAGAGGGCGACGTCGATCTGACGACCTTCGGCGAGGCCCTGCTCCGCATCGGCGTCGCCGAGCGGCTCGAGCTGCGCGTGGGGCTCCCCTCCTTCGGGCGGGTGGAGTTCGCGGGCGACAGCCTCTCCGGCTGGACCGACGGCTCGCTCGGCCTCAAGTGGAAGCTCGCCGCGCTACCGGCCGGGAGCGGCGGGCGCGGCGGCCTCGACCTCGCGCTGCTCGCCGGCACGAGCGCACCGAGCGGCGACAACGACTTCACGAGCGACGCCTGGGAGCCGGAGGTGAAGCTCGCCGCCGCCACCACGCTGACCGAGCGCGCCGCTCTCTCCGGCAACGCCGGCTGGGCCCGCGCCGCCGCCTTCGACGAGCGCTTCGACCGGCTCTCCGGGAGCCTGTCGCTCGGCCTGACCTGGAACGACCGGCTCGGCTCCTACTTCGAGGTCTACGGCTTCGACGGCGAGGAGCCGTTCGAGGGCAGCTCGAGCTTCGCCAACAGCGGCTTGACCTGGCTGCTCTCGGACGACCTGCAGCTCGACGTGCGCGTGGGGACCGGCCTGGGCGACAGCGAGCCGGAGTGGTTCGTGGGCGCGGGGTTCGGGGCGCGGTTCTAGTAAGTTTCCCCAGGCTTCAGGGCGATCACTTCGCAGCGCACGCCGAGAGTCTCGAGGTCCTTCTCGAGCTGCTCGGGCGTGCCGGTCAAGAGCGGGAAGGTCCCCCAGTGGATCGGCACCACCTTGCGCACGCCGAGGTAGCGGCAGGCGCGCGCCGCCTGGTTGGGGTCCATGGTGAAGAGGTCGCCGATCGGCAGGAAGGCCAGCTCCGGGCGGTAGAGCTCGGCGATGAGCTGCATGTCGGAGAAGAGCGCGGTGTCGCCGGAGTGGTAGAAGGTGTAGCCGCCGGGCAGGCGCACGACGTAGCCCGCCGCCTGGCCGCCGTAGAGGATCTGGTCGCCGTCCTGGATGCCGCAGGAGTGGTCGGCGCGCACCATCGTCACCTGGAGCCCCAGCACCTCCTGGGTGCCGCCGAGGTTCATGCCCGAGCAGCCTTCGACCCCCTTGGCGGCGAGCCAGCCGCAGGTCTCGAAGTTGGCCACCACGAGCCGCGGGTGGTGCTCCCGGCAGAGCTCGACGGCGTCGCCGACGTGGTCGAAGTGGGCGTGGGTGACGAGGACGGCGTCGAGGCGGGGGAGCCGCTTCCACTCCTCGGGGCAGGCCGGGTTGCCGCCCACCCAGGGATCGATGAGCAGGCCTTCGCCGCCCGGCAGCTCGCAGTAGACGGTGGCGTGGCCGAGCCAGGTGAACTTCGGTCGCGGGTGCTGATTCATGGGCCGGCGATTCTAGCGCCGAAAGACAGCGACGGCCGGGTCGCCCCGGCCGTCGAGCCCTACTTACGCCTGCGTGAAGGTCAGACGTTGAACTGGCGCAGGAAGTTCTCGCGGAGCTTCTGGTTGAACTGATGGTCGGTCAAGCGGTAGTAGATGGTCTGGGCGTCGCGCCGCGGCGCGACGAGACCGTAGGCCTTGAGCTTGGCCAGGTGCTGCGACACGGCCGACACCGACACCCCCAGCATCTCGGCCAGGTCGCAGACGCACAGCTCCTTCATGTTCTCGAGCAGGTAGAGGAGCTTGAGCCGGGTGGAGTTCCCGGCCAGGTTCATCAGCTCCGCGGCCTCCTCGATGTCCGGCGTGCCTTCCAGCTGCGCGCGCATCTGGGCCATCTCCTTCTGGGTCATCGTGGGCGCCTCGCCTTTCATTCCGTTCCTCCGTTGAGGTTAGGCAATTGAACTCGTTCAACCCCTCCGAGACCGACCCGGAGGGATGAGCGGCCAAAAATCTTTGTCCTAGTTGTCCCGGTCCTCCTGGTCGGCTGCACCTTATAACATACCTCCGCCCAAATTTCACCCTCTCAGTAAGCAGAGTCTAACTGCGATAGGCCCCCATGCGCAGGCATGGAGCGTGCCTATAATCCGGGCCAAGGAGGGTGCCCGATGGCGAGCTCTGTCACGATCGAGTACTGCGTCGTCTGAAACTACTACCCCCGCGCCGCCGGTCTGGCGGCCGAGATCGAGAAGCGCTTCAGCGTCCGTCCCAACCTGGTCAAGGGGAAGGGCGGGGTGTTCGAAGTGACCTACGAGAACGAGGTCGTCTTCTCCAAGAAGAAGGAAGGGCGCTTCCCGCAGCCCGGTGAGGTGGAGCGCGAGCTCGAGCTGCGGCTGGGCGCCGAGGTCAAGGAAGGCCCCTTCACCGTCGCTTGATCGCTCCGGGGCTGGCGCTCGCCGTCCTCGCCGCCGCCGCGCTCCTGGGCGGGGCGGCGGCGATCGATGAGCGGCGCCGCCGGGCCCCGGCCCTGCCGCCGCCGCTCCCTCCCGACCAAGCTAGCGAGCCGGCCACCGTCCTTCTGCCCGTCCGCGACGAGGCCGGCAACGTCGGCCCCTGTCTCGACTCCCTTCTCGCCCAGACGGTCCGCCCGCGCGTCCTGGTGGTGGACGACGGCTCGACCGACGGCACCGCCGCCCTGGTCGCCGCGCGCGCCGCGGCCGAGCCGCGCCTCGCCCTGCGCGCGGCCGGCCCGCTCCCGGCCGGCTGGCGCGGCAAGCTCCACGCCCTCGCCGCCGGGCTGTCGGGGGTCGAGACCCCGTGGGTGCTGCTCACCGACGCCGACACCCGCCACGCCCCCGACCTCCTGGCCCGCGCCCTCGCCGCCGCCGCCGAGCGGCGGCTCGACGCCGTCTCGGTCGCCGGCCGGCAGGAGGCGCGCGGCTGGGAGAACCTCCTCGTGCCCCCGGTCTTCGCCCTCCTCGATGCCCTCTTGGGCGACTGGGAGGCCGCTGCCGTGGGGGAGGGGCCGGCGCTCGCCAACGGTCAGTTCATCCTGCTGCGGCGCGACGCCCTCGCCGCCGCCGGCGGCCTCGCACCGATCCGCGGTGCGGCGATCGACGACGTTGCCCTGGCGCGCCTGCTGCGCGCCGGCGGCGCCCGCACCGGCTTCTTCCGCAGCGGCGGCCTCACGGTGCGCATGTACCGCGGGCTCGGCGAGGCGCTGCGCGGCTGGCGGCGCAACCTGGGCGGGCTCTTCGGCGGGCGGCCGAAGGTGCTGGCCGCGGCGCTCGCGGCGACGCTCCTCCCCGCCGCCGGTCTCTTCGCCGCCCTCGCCGCCGGGCGCTGGGTCGAGGCGGCGCTCCTGTGGACGGCTGGCGCGGCGGCCTCGGCGCTCCTCCGCACCGGCTCCGGCCACGCCCCTGCCTGGGGGCTCCTCTGGCCGGCAGACGCGCTGCTCCTGGCGGCCGGCGTCGCGCTTGGCGCGGCGGACTACCGGCGGGGGAGGCTCTCGTCCTGGAAGGGGCGGGAGATGCGGCTCTCGTAGACGCAGCGCTGGCCGGCCGACTCCTCGACCGAGAGCGCCAGCACCTCGACGCGCGAGCCCGCCAGGCGCGGCGCGATCTCCTCCCAGAGCATCCGCGCCAGCAGCTCCATCGAAGTGTTGGCGAGCGGCAGGAGGAGGACGTCGGCGGCCGGGAAGCGGTAGAGGCGCTCGTCGAAGCGGACCTCGACGGCGTCGCCCTCCTGCGACCAGGCGATCTCGCCGCTGTCGACCGGGATCAGGGTGCGGCTGTCGAGGCGGGCGCAGGCGGCGCGGATCGCCTGCTTCAAGGACGCGATGTCGGCGAGGAGCCCCCACTCGTCCAGCGCGTCGCCGGCCAGCTCGACCGCGACGTGGTAGTTGTGGCCGTGGAAGAGCTCCGCCCGCCCGGCGCCGAAGATGGTGAAGTGGGCGGAGGAGAACTTGAAGTCCTCCTTCGCCAGGACGAGGCGGAACACAGGGAGATTCTGTCATCCCGAGCGGCAGCGAGGGATCTGGGCGGGGGCACCTTGGCGAGCGCTCCCGCCCCCAGATTCCTCGCTGCGCTCGGAATGACAGACAGGTCAGTCCTCTTCCACTTCCCCTTTCAATTCCGACGCCTTCTCGATCAGCTCCGCCAGCTCGATCAGGCGCGGGTCGCCCGACATGGCCAGGCGCCGCGCCCGGCGGGCGAGGGCCTCGAGGTCGCCGTCCTTGGCCCAGTAGGAGCCGCGCAGGATCTCGGCGAGCTCGGCCACCACCGACGCCAGCCGCAGGGCGCGCGGCGCGCTGTCCCAGCTGCGCGCGAAGTCGGTGACGCGGAGGGTGCGCGCGATCTCCTCGAACTGCTCGCTCTCGTCGGAGCGCCAGCGCAGGCGGAGGGTGGCGGCCGGCAGGTAGGCGGGGGCGTCCTCGGCGAGCTTGATCTCGTAGAGGGCGGTGACGCCGTGGCCGGCGCCGATCTCGCCGGCGTCCACCGTGTCGTCGCGGAAGCGGTGATCTGCGATGTCGCGGTTCTCGTAGCCCAGCAGGCGCCAGCGCGCCACGACCGCCGGGTTGAACTCGACCTGCGCCCGCGCCTGCGAGGCGACGGTCTGCAGCGTCCCCGTCAGGTCCTCGACGAAGACCCGCCGCGCCTCCTCCAGCGTGTCGACGTAGGCGTAGCGGCCGTCGCCCTTGTCGGCGAGCTGCTCCATCAGCACGTCGTTGTAGTTGCCCATGCCGAAGCCGACGGTGGTGAGCTCGATGCCGCGCTCGGCGTCGCGGCCGATGCGCGCCAGGATGCTCTCCGGGCCGGTGGCGCCGACGTTGGCGACGCCGTCCGAGCAGAGGATCACCCGGTTGATGGCGCCCTGGCGCAGCCCCTGCTCGGCGAGCTGGTAGCCCAGGAGGAGCCCCTCCTCGGCGTTCGTCGAGCCGCCGGGGACCAGCCGGTCGATGGCCCGGCGGATCGCCCCCTTGTCGCTGGTGTGGCTGAGGAGCACCTGCCCCTCGTCGCCGTAGACGACGAGCCCCACCCGGTCCTCCGGCCGCAGCTCGTCGAGCAGCATCCCCAGGGCCTGCTTGACCAGGCCGAGCCGGTTCTCGTAGTCCATCGAGCCGGAGACATCGACGACGAAGGTGAGGACGGCCGGCTTGCGCTCGGCGGCGTGCACCTCGCGCGCCCGGATGCCGAAGCGCAGGAGGCGGTAGCGGCCGCCCTCGGCGAAGGGCGTGGGCGAGCCTTCGGCGCGCACCGTGAAGTCGCGGTCGCGCGGCGCCGGGTCGGCGTAGTCGAAGGCGTTGACCATCTCCTCGACGCGCACCGCCTCGGCCGGCGGCAGGTGGCCGTCGGTGAGGTAGCGGCGCGCCACCGTGTAGGAGGCGGTGTCGACGTCCAGCCCGAAGGTCGAGAGGCGGTCGTCCTCGGTGTCGACGAACGGGTTGACGCCGTAGGTCTTGAAGAAGACGTCGCCGTACGGCTCGTCGTTGGGCTCGGCGTTGCCGCCGGTCGTGGGCGGCATGGCCCCGCCGATACGCCGCGCCGTGGCCCCGCCGACGCGCAGCGGCGAGGTTTCGCCGGACATGACGCCGCCGGGGACCCCGCCGTGGACGCCGCCGGGCACCCCGCCGACGACACCGCCCTCGACCCCTTCCAGGATCTCCTCGGGCACCTCGACCGGCTGCGCCGGCGCCGCGAGGCGCCCGGACGCCCGCAGCTCGGGCTTCGGCGCCGCTGCGGCGTAGCCCAGATCGACGAGGGGACCCTCGGAGTCCATCTGCACGGACTCGTCGCCGGCGGACGCCGGCGGCGGCACGGCCCGGGCGGCGGGCGGAGGCGGCCCGGCCCGCCGCACCGCGAAGGGCTCCGGCTCGCTCTCGGCGCGCGCCGCGACCTCCGGGGTCGCTTCCACCTCTTCGACCGGCGCCGTCGCCCGCTCCCGCACCTCGAGGGCCAGGAACCCGCCCGCCAGCGCCGCCGCGATCGACGCCGCCAGCAGCCATCGCCGCTCGCCCCACGCCGGCCGCCGCTCCTCGGCGGCCGCCGCTTCGACCAGCCGCAGCCGGCCGCCCAGCTCGGCGGGGATCTCGGCCTTGAGCCGCGCCAGCAGCTCCGCCGGCGGCTCCGGCTCGGGGCCGCGCTCGGACAGCCGCCGGGCGACCTCGCGCTCGCTCGACCTGCTCATCGGACTTCCTCCTCTTCGAGCGCCGCCGCCAGGGCCGCCAGCGCCCGCTTCAGGCGCTTGCGGATGGCGACCGGCGTCACCCCTTCGTGTTTGGCCACTTCCGCCACCGACCGCTCGCCCCAGAAAAGCGCCGTCACCGTGTAGCGCAGCTCCTCGGGCAGGGCGAGCACCGCCCGCCGCAGCCGCTCGCCGGCCATCGCCCCGCCGACCTGGTCGTCGGCGGCGGGCGCGGGGTCGGCGGCCGTCTCCTCGTACCGCTCGTCGAGCGGCACCAGACGGCGCGGCCGGCGCAGGTGGTTGAGGAACGTGGTGTAGGCGATGCGGCAGAGCCAGGTCGAGAAGCGGGCGCGCCCGTCGAACGACGAGAGCGCCGCCCAGGCCCGGCGGTAGGTCTCCTGCGTCAGGTCGGCGGCCAGCTCGGGATCGGCGGCGAGGCGGTGAAGGAAGGCGTAGACGCCGCGGTAGGTCCGTTCCACCAGGACCTCCGCCGCGCGCCGGTCCCCGGCCGCCAGCTCCGCCAGCAGCCGCCGCTCGTCGCCGGCCTCGCTCGTGTCGAGGCCGCTCACCCTGAGACCCGGGAACACTGCGGTGCGTGTGGTGTCCATCCTGAAGGCTTAGACACGGAGGGGGCGGGGGAGGAAACCTGGACGCGGGGGATGGAGGGAGTCTACTCCGGTCTTTCTGTTAAGCTATTTGCACAATCCATTCAGTTACGCGGAGGGGACCACCATGGCCGTCCCGAGTGCGTTGGCGCGTGTCTGCCTCACCGCCGTCCTCCTCACCGCCGTCCTTCTCACCGTCGCCGCGGCGAGCTGCCCGCGGCCCGCTCCCAAGGCCGCCTGCGAGAACGACGGCGGCAAGCTACAGCTCGGCTGCCCGTCGTTCCCGAACACCTCGCCCAAGGCGCAGCCGGAGTGGGACTACTTCGCCTGGAACAGCTTCGTCGCCGCCAACTGGCCGGCGGTCGTGCCCAAGGACAACCACGAGCAGCGCGGGTTCCCGGACCTCGAGCGGAGCTTCGCGACCGCCGCCCACGACTCGCTGCTCGTCTGGGAGACCTTCAAGGAGAAGCGGGAGGTCTTCATCCAGGGGAGCACCGCGAGCCCGGGGCCCTGGAACCAGGAGCCGACCTACGGGCCGGTCGATCCGTCCATCCCCCTGTGCTCGGACAACCAGGACGGCGACGCCTCGCCGCGGCGGTATTTCGGCCAAGGCCAGAAAATCGTCTTCGACAGTCTCGACGAGACGGTCGAGGTCGCCTCCGAGGCCCTGGAGCCGGGAGATGCGCTGTGCGCCGGCCACGTGAAAGACCCCAAGTGCGGCACGCCCCAGCAGGCGCCCTGTTGCTCCGTGCATGGCAAAGCGGTCGGCCCGCGGGTGTGGAAGGGGAGCCCGACGAAGCCGCGCCCGCAGCCGGTCCTCTACGAGGTGAAAGTCAACTACGACTTCTACAACTACGTCACCGACGACAGCCGCCAGTACTACCTGGATCCGAAGGCCGCGGCGGCCGCCACGGCGGCCGCGATCCTGCTTCCCTACCGGACGAGCGCGCAGCAGCCGCCGTTGCAGGCCAATGGCCAGCCGGCACCTGCGGCCGCGAAGTCGAACTCCGTCACCAGCTACGACGCGAAGGCCTGCATCGACGCCTACTACAGCCAGATCACACCCTCCGGCAACCTCACGCCCTGCCCGATCGGCTCCGTCCACCTCAAGGCGGCGTGGATCAAGCTCGAGGACGAAGACCCGGCGAAGTACCACACCGCCGAGGCCGCCTTCTTCAAGACCGAGAAGGGCAAGACCTGCATGAGCTACGGCAAGTTCGGGCTCGTCGGTCTTCACATCATCCAGCGCATCCATCAGGCGTCGCCGGCGGATACCAACGCGAGCGCGCTCGGCGGCACCTACGTCTTCGCCACCTGGGAGCACGTCGACAACAACCGGGCCGGCTTCACCTACGCCAACGACTACAAGCCCGGCAACAATGGGTTGGAGCCGCCACCCGACGAAGGCTTTTACCCGGACCGGTCGGCCGCTCTGCCGGTGCGGCGCAAGTTCCCGATCCTCGACAACACGCGGCGCGTCAACGAGGCCGTCCATACCGCCATCCGCTCGGTCGATTCCCAGTCGGTGTGGCTCAACTACCACCTCGTCGGAGTGCAGTTCCAGCCCGTCGACGTGAACGCTCCGCCGCCTCCTGAGACGGCGTTCCCGGTGGGTCCGAACGACCCCACGGGCATCGGCCAGCCGCTCTACCTGTCCAACCTGGTGATCGAGACGAACGAAGGGCTCCAGCACTTCCAGGGCCAGCCGCCGCAGCTGACGCCGATCCAGAACTTCCAGAGCCTGATCCCCGCGAACGGCACAACGGCATTCCAGCGAGACAAGCCGAACCTCGCGTTCTTCGGCGCCGGCTACACGATGGGCGGCTGCATGGGGTGCCATGGCGTGGCGGAGGTGAAGGGGTACTCGTTCAGCTTCGTGCTCCTCGGCGGCCAGCGGGGCGCCGGAGCCGATACGCAGCGCTCGTTCGAGATCCCGCCGCCGCCGGTGCCGCCGCCGGGCGGCGGCTCGCGGCGCTAGACAGCTTCTACGGCCGGGCTGGGCGGCGGTACCGCCGCCCAGCGATCGGGCCGCCTGCGGCGAGAGCAGTGCGCCGCACGCCATGCTCCACTGCCGACACCAGCGATCCACGTGCTCTTCCGACCGGAGAGGAGCATCGCGGCAGAGCCCGGTCGAAAAGCGGGCGCGCCCGTCGAACGACGAGAACGCTGCCCAGGCCCGGCGGTAGGTCTCCTGCGTCACCTCGGCGGCTAGCTCGGGATCGGCGGTGAGGCGTTGGAGGAAAGCGTAGACGCCGCAGTAGGTCCGTTCCACCACGACTTCTGCCGCGCGTTGGTCCCGGCCGCCAGCTCCGCCAGCTGCCGCCGCTTGTTGGCCCCGCCCTCCTCGTGGCCGCTCCACCCTGAGACCCGGGAACACTGCGGTGTTGTCGTGTCCATCCTGAAGACTTAGACACGGGGGGCGGCTGATGGCCGAACGGCGGGCGCCTGGGGCGGTGAGCGCCGAGCTCCGACTGCCAATAGTTCCCCAAAGGGAGGGGTGGACCATAGACTCCTTTGGCTTGCAGCCCGATGCCAAGCATCCGGCTCGCCAAGCCGGGCATATCCATGGCCGGGGGGCAGCGCCCCAGCTAGTCTTTGAAGCATGAGCAAGATTGAAGCCCCTCCGCCGGGTTTCCGGTTGCTCTTTGTTCTCCGTAGTCGGCGCGGCTGGCTAGGACGCGTCGCGTGGTCGCCCAATGGTACGAGGATCGCCGCCGGCTGCTCAAACGGCACAGTACGCGTTTGGGATACCGAGAACGGTCATCTCGTTCGGACGTTCACGGCAGGCCCTCGGAGCCCCGTTGCCTTTGCCTGGGCAGGAGAAGAGGAATTGCTGCTTTGGGGCGAGGCGCAAAGTGCCACCCTGCGCGTTCATCCTTTAGCCGGTCGCAAGACTCGGCTAGAGATTGGAAGGGGTGTGCGTGAGGCGAGTTGCTCAGCGGATGGCACCACGATCGCGACAGCTGAAGGAGAGGTGGTCCGGCTGTGGGACTCCGCAACCGGAGAGCTGATCCAGGAGATACAGGTGGGTGTCGGGGTTTCGTTCGTCGCATGGTCCTCTGTCGGCAGACAGCTGGCAATCTGCGGTAAGAAAGGGAGCGGTTGGTTACACGATGTAGGCACGGGAGATGTGCGCGCAGTCTCGGGAAGACCGGACCGTGAGCTGATCGGGCTGGCCTGGTCTCGCGACGCAAGCCTAATAGCCGGTGGTTTCTTTGGAGATCCTGTCGTGTTCGTATGGAACGCCGACACCGGTCGCTTTTCTCGCCGCCTTGAGGGACATCAAGGCGACCTGAAGGCGGTGTCGTTCTCCGCTGATGGAACTCTTCTTGCCTCAAAAGCGGCAGACGATACCGTCCGGCTTTGGCGACTCGACACGGGGGACTTGGTCTCGGTTCTTCAAGAGCCGACCTCGAGGCGGTGGCCACCGAGTTTGGCCTTTCATCCGCGTGAGCCTATTATCGCCACCCTCGGGGAGAATGACAAAGTGCTGCGCCTCTGGCGGATATCTGTACTCTCCGAAGCAGCGGAGCGGGAGCGGGAGTGGCTTCAATCAGTTGCAGCAGTGCATCACCGCCTGACGATCCTTGAGAAACGACTTACCGAGTGGATAATAATACGGACCGATTGTCTCCATAATGTGCAATCCCGGCGCCACCTGCGAGAGGGTTTTCTGCAGCGACACTTGATGATGGTAGCCTCGCGTAAGCGCCTTTACGATGAGACATATAACCGAGAGAACCTTCTCAATCCGGACATGACGGTTGAGTTGAGCATCCATCTGAATGCCTACTACCTCAATCTCAGTGGAGCGCTCGACAATCTTGCTTGGCTGCTTGCCTATGAGTTGGAGCTCAAGAATGACATTGACGAAGGTTCAAGAGACCATCGCAACTTCTCTAGGCTCTTCAGTAGGCCGTTTCTAGCAGCACTCGAACCGAAGGGGAGTGATTTGGCGGCTCGACTTCAGAAGCACGCAGACTGGAACCGCGAAGTCAAGAGGCTTCGTGATCCCGCCGCGCATCGAATACCGCTCTACATGCCGCCTGGAATACAGACTGAGGAAGTGGCGGCGCAAAGGCAAATTCTAACAGATCAGATGCTTGAGGCAAGTCGCAGAGGCGATTCGAGCGAAGCGGTGTCTCTTCAGTATCAAATATGGAATCTGGCAACCTACGTACCGGGGATGATCACCTCGGATGCTACCGGAATACAACTACATTCTGTCGCCGACCAGCTGGCAAAGGACCAACAGATCTTCCTCGCAATAGCACAGACGGTTTTCGTTGCTCTGCTTGGAACGTACCGGTCGGCATTGTATTGGACAGCGATCGGTGAGAGTCAGACAGAGTGATCCTATCTGCACGAGCGAGGCGCAGTGGAGGGGCGGCGCCGCCGCCGTTCTCCTGCTGGCTCACGCCCGCACCATCTGCACCACGGTCTCGAGGTGCCCGGTCTGGGGGAAGAGGTCGAGGAAGGTGACGCTCTCGACCGCATAGAGGCGGCGGAGGATCGCGAGGTCGCGGGCCAAGGTGGCGGGGTCGCAGGAGACGTAGGTGAGACGCCCGGCGGGGCGCTCGAGGAGGGCGCGGCGGACGCGCGGAGTGAGGCCGGTGCGCGGGGGATCGACGATCACGCGGTCGGGGGCCGCGGGGAGGGCGTCGATCCAGCCTTCGACGGCGCTCGACTCGACCTCGACGTTGGGGAGGTGGTTCTTGCGCGCGTTGTTGCGCGCGTAGCGGGCGGCGATGCGGTCGCCTTCGACGCCCACGACCCGGCCGTAGCGGCGGGCGAGCGCCAGGGTGAAGAGGCCGACCCCGCAGTAGAGGTCGTAGGCCTCGCCCCCGTCCCAGGGACCGACGGCGGTCTCGATGAGCCGCGGCAGGAGGCCGCGGTGGGCCTGGAAGAAGCAGCGGGCGTCGTAGGCGTAGACGGAGCCGGCGGCCTCGACCGCCACTTCGCCGTGCGGCTGGCCGGCGACGAGCGGCGCCATGGAGATCGCGCCGCCGTCGCCGCAGGCGACGTCCAGCCGCCGCGGCGCGTCGGCCGGCAGCTCGCGCGAGAGGCCGAGGACGAAGCGCTCCAGCTCGGGCACCAGGATGGGGCACTCGACGACCGGGATCAGCCGGTGCGTGCCGCGCGCGTGGTAGCCGACCAGGACGCCGTCGCCCCCAGGCTCCGATCGAACCGGCTCGGTGTGGAGCTGCGTGCGCAGGCGGTAGTGCCAGGGGTCGCCGGTGACCAGCGCCGGCGCCTCCGGCAGGCGCACGCCGCCGAGCCGCTCCAGGGTCTCGCGCGCCGCCGCCGCCTTGTGCCGCGCCTGGGCGGCGTCCTCGATGTGCTGGAGGTCGCAGCCGCCCCACTCGGCCAGCGACGGCACCGGGTCGGGGCGGCGGTCGGGGCCGGGGGCGAGGATCTCGACGATCTCGGCGCGGCCGTAGTCGGGGCGCCGCTCGACGAGTCGGATGCGCAGCCGGTCGCCGGGGGCGGCGCGGCGGACGAAGATCGGCACCCCTTCGTAGCGCGCCAGCCCCTCGCCGCCGGCCACCAGCTTCTCGATCGAAACCTCCAGCTCCTCGACGCCGGCGAGCCGCGCGCCGACCGGCGGCGCGGGGCGGCGCGGCTGCCGCGACGGCAGGGGGCGGCGCTCGCGCCGCGGCTCGACCGGGCGCGCGCCTTCACGCCGGTCGGGAGGGCGCGGCCCGCGCTCCGGGCCCCGAGGCGGGCCGCGGCGCGGCCCCCGCGCCGGCTCGCGCGGCCCGCGCTCCGGCCCGCGCGGCGGTCGCCCCGGCGGCCTCCCCGGCGGCTTCCTGCCGCCCGGCGGCCTCCGTCCCGGCGGTCTGGCCCCCCTCACGTCCCCTCCACCAGCAGGTGCACCCGCTCCGCCAGCCCCGGCAGGTGCCGGGCCACCGCCGCGCGCAGCTCGCCGACGCTGTGCCGCCGCGACAGGTGGTGGAGGACGATCGCCCGGTTCGCGAAGCGCTCGGCGCGCTCCGCCAGGTCCTCGATGTGGATGTGCTTGTAGCGCCCGCCGCGCTGGCGGTGCCCTTCGCCCAGGAAGGTGCACTCGAGCATCAGCACGTCGGTCGTGAAGAGCCGCGGCTGGCGCTCGAAGACCGCCGGGCCGGTATCGCCGCAGTAGGCGAAGGCCAGCTCCTCGACGACCTCCGTCGTCTCCTCGCCGCGCTCGCGCCGCGCCGCCAGCTCCTCGCGCGACGCCCCGGCCAGGCGCTGGTCGAGCCGGCGCTTCTTGCGGATCAGGTGGAGCCCCAGGGTCGGCACCACGTGGTCGGTCGAGAAGGCCTCGAGCAGGAGGTCGCGCGACAGCTCGGCGCGGTCGCCGGGGGCGAGCGGCACGAGCTCCCAGCGGTAGCGCGCCTGCTCCAGCCCTTCGGCGGCGGCCACCAGCGCCGCCAGCGGCTCGGCGATCTCCTGCGGGCAGAAGACGCGGGTCGAGAGGCCGCGGTGGAGCGAGCGCTGCGAGAGGACGAACGGCAGCCCGAGGGCGTGGTCGAGGTGGCCGTGGCTGATGAAGACGTCGGCGGCGCCGCCGAGCTGGAGCGCCCCGCGCCCGACGTCGATCGCCAAGCCGGGCGGATGGACACGGAACCAGGTCTCGTCGCCGGCCCGCGACCACCCCTCGAGGCGGAGCCCCGGGAGCTGGAGCTCGACCGGCCGCATCGGGCGGTCTAGATCTCTCGGTACAGCCAGCGCCGCATGGGCGCCAGCCGCTGTGCGACGCTGTCCGGGTCCGGGTCGATCAGCCAGAGGGCGGCGGCGATCGAGGAGAGGAGCGAGTTGCCGTCCTGGGGGGTGAAGCAGAAGCCGTAGAGCTCGCAGCCGTTGCGCAGCATGAGGGTCGGCATGACGACCACCGTCTGCGACAGGATCCGCCCGTAGTAGCCGTGGTCGCGGCCGAAGCTGAAGATCAGGTTGGCGTAGCGCTTGTCGGTGACCGCCACGCGCGGGTTCTCGAGCAGCCGCCGCTTGACCTCGTCGAGCTCCATCTTCCGGTCGAGGTCGAGGTTGAACCAGATCGAGTGCATGTACTGGGTGTTGAGCTTCACCGCGCTCGAGAAGAGGTTCAGGTCCTTGCCCATCGTCTCGAAGAGGTGGTGGGCGTCGTGCGCGTGATGGGTGCCGAAGAGCGGGTCGTCGTGCTTGCCGACGTTGGGGGCCGGCACGTAGCTGTCGGACTGGCTGATGTCGTTCGCCCGCCGCATGCAGACGAAGGTCCCCTTGCGCAGGTTGTACTCGCTGCCGTCCTCGTCGTCGCAGACCGTCTTGATGAGGGTGGTGATGTTGTGGGTGTTGCAGGAGACGATCTGGACGTAGCGGTCCTCGCCGGGCACCAGCACCTCGTCGTTGACGCCGCGGGCGTAGGGCTTGCCGAAGCCGAACTCGCTCCCCTGGGCGAGGAAGCCCTTGGCGCCGGAGAGGTGCTTGTACCACTTCTCCTTGTTCTCGTTGCCGGCCGGGGTGCAGTCGATGACGACGGTGGCCCGCTCGAGCGCCTCCTCCGCCGAGTAGCTGACCTCGTGGCCCAGCTTCTCGAAGTCCTTCCGCACCGCGTCGTCCACCGCCAGCTTCACCCCGCGGCTCATCAGGTGCGCCAGCTTGGCGCGGTCGGAGGCCAGCGGGGTGCGCTTGTGGAAGGTGACCTCGTCGATCCCCATCTTGTCGCGGAAGTCGGTGAAGAGGCCGATCAGCGGCTCGCCGATCGTGCCGGTGCCCACGATGTGGACGATGTTCGTCATCGGCTCCTCGTCTCGGGTGGACGGTTGGTTCGGGGGTTGGGGCGCGAGCGACGGCCCCGGCGAAAGCGTAGCACAGCCCCCCGGCTCAGCCGGCCTCGGGCTCGGCGCCGGCGTGCCGCCGCCCGCCGCGCCACTCCGGGTCGCGGCGCGCGAAGGTGTCGAGCTCGCGCGGCACCTCGACGTGGGTGCGGGTCACCGCCGGGTCGCAGATCTCGTTCTCGCACTCGTAGGTGTAGACGTTCCACTCGTCGCGCCGTGAGAACCCGGCGAGGGTCTGGTAAGTGTTGCAGTTGCCGCACTTGACCGAGAGGTCGCGGATGTCGACGGGGTCGTTCATGGGGTGGGGTGGCCTCCTCGCGGCGCCAGCTTAGCGCTGCGACTCATAGTTAGCTGACGCTGCATAAGGTGGCCCGCGGTTTGCACCGCCACCCCGCCGCCATGACACGCACCGCCCCGCGCCGTGGAGCCCGCGCGCTCCTCTCGGCGGCCGCCGCCGTCGGCCTCGCCCTGGGGGTGCCGCCGGCGCCGTCCTCGGGGCAGGCCCCCGGCGAGCCGCCCGCGGGCAGCTTCGGCGAGACCTTCTCGGTGGGGTACGTCTTGGTGCCGGTCGTGGTGCGGGCCGGCAGCGGCTACGCCCGCGGCCTCGAGGCGGACGATTTCCGGCTGGAGGTCGAGGGGCGGCGGGTGGCGATCGAGAGCTTCGAGCCGCGCGCCGACGCCCCGGCCTCGCTGGTCTTCCTCCAGGACCTCTCCGGCAGCATGGAGACCTCGGGCAAGCTCGCCGCCAGCCAGGAGGTGGTGCGCTACTTCCTCGACCGCGCCAAGGACGGCGACGAGTTCGCGCTCGCCAGCTTCTCCGGCGACGAGAGCCGGGTCGAGGTGCCGTTCACCGGCGACGTCGCGGCGCTGCGGCAGTCGGTCGACTCCTGGAAGGCCTACGGCACCACCGCTCTGCACGACGCGGTGGCCGCGCTGCCCCGGATCTCGGCCGCCGGCCACAACGCCAAGCGCTTCATCCTGCTCGTCACCGACGGCCTCGACAACGCCAGCCGCATCCGGCCCGAGGAGGCGCGGCGGATCGTGCGCCAGGCCCAGCTCCCGGTCTACGTCCTGGGGCTCCGTGCCGGGAACCCGTATGAGGTGACGCCGCAGGGCGAGAAGGTCTACCGTTATGCGGACGTGCTGAACCTGCTGGCGCACATGACCGGCGGGCGCTACCTGCCGGTCGACGGCCCCGACGATCTGAAGGAAGCCGTGGCCGCGATCGAAGACGACCTGCGCCACCAGTACGTTCTCGGGTTTTCGACGGGAGACGGCCGCTCCCGCTTCCGCCAGCTCAAGGTGGCGGTCGAGGGGGACGGCCGCCGCGCCGTGGCTTTCCGCCGCGGCTATACCGGTCCGCCGCCGGCCCCTGCGCCGGCGGGGGACACCACGGGGGGATAGGGAGGGGAGGCCTCCCGCTTCATTCAATCGAAGTCCACTGGAGGCACAAAGGAGATCAGAACGATGAGAGCGATCACACTCTGTCTCACGCTCGTGCTGGCGCTGGTCGGCAGCGCCGGCTGCGCGACGAAGAAGTACGTCCGCGGCGAGACCCAGGCAGTCCACACCCGCGTCGATGACGTCGAGGGGCAGGTCGAGGAGGCCCAGACCCGCATCGGCCGCAACGAGCAGGCGATCGGCGAGGCCTCGCGCACCGCCCAGGACGCCCTGCAGCGGGCCACCGAAGCCGGCAAGCTCGCCGAGGGCAAGCTCCTCTACGAGACCGTGCTCACCGACGAGAAGGTCAAGTTCGGCTTCGACGTCGCGGAGCTCTCGCCGGAAGCCAAGGCGGCGCTCGACGAGTTCGCCAACGGGCTCGTCTCGGCGGGGAAGGGTGTCTACATCGAGATCCAGGGCCATACCGACGGCATCGGCGGGGAGTCCTACAACGAGCACCTCGGCCTGGAGCGCGCCGAGGCCGTGCGGCGGTACCTGTCGCAGCAGCACAAGTTCCCGCTCCACCGCATCAACATCATCTCCTACGGCGAGAGCGCCCCGGTCGCCGACAACGACAGCCGCGAAGGCCGGGCGCAGAACCGGCGGGTGGCGCTGGTGGTGTTGAGCTAGGGGGGAGTGATCTGCGGGGACGGCCGGGTTTCGGCCGGCCCCCCGGCGGGGAATCCTGGGGCGGCGGAAACTCCGCCCGGAGCGTCCGGGCGGAGTTCCGAGGCGCCGGTAACTCGACCCAGAGCGTTCGGGCGGAGTTCCGAGGCCTCGATAACTCGACCCGAGGCGTCCGGGCGGAGTTAGCGGCTAGGCGCCGGCCTTCTGAAGAATGCGCCGGAGCGTGGGCCCGTCGACGAGGCTGTTCTGCAGGAAGGCGATCTTGCCCTTCTTGTCGAGGACCATCACCGTCGGCAGGGCGTAGACCTCCAGGCGCTCGGCGGCGGAGTCCTGGGGGTCGAGGAGAGTCGGGTAGGGGAGCGGGTGCTTGGCGAGGAACTTCTTGACCGCCTCGGGCGACTCGCCGAGGTCGACCGAGAAGAACTTCACCCCCTTCGCCGTGTAGTCGCGGTGGATCGGCTCGAGGATGCGGGTCTGCAGGTGGCAGGGTGTGCACCAGGTGGCCCAGAAGTCGACCAGCACGACTTGGCCCTTGTGGTCGTCGAAGGAGAAGGGCTTGCCGTCCAGGGTGCGGAAGGCGAGCTTGGGGACGGCGGAGCCGACCTTCCCCGGCGAGCCCGCCGAGGCGCCGCCGCCGCAGCCGAAGAAGAGGGTCGTGGCGAGCGCCAGGGCCAGCGCGGCGGTGCGGGACGGGCGGGTCGGACGGAAGGTCATGGGCATCCTCGAGGCCGCGCGGATCTTAGAACGAGGGAGCGGCGCCCAGGGCAACCCCGGCGGGTGCCGGCCTATTCCCTTAGAGTTGCGCCCATGACACCAGCCGCCCGTGCCGCCGCGGCGCTCGCCGCCGCGCTCCTCCTTTCCCTGCCCGCCCATGCCGCGACGCTCCTCGTCGGCAACAAGGCCGAGGCCACGGTCTCGCTGATCGACCTGCCGTCCGGCAAGGTCGTCGCGACGCTCCCGACCGGCGAAGGGCCGCACGAGCTGGCGGTCTCGCCGGACGGCCGCACCGCGCTCGTCGCCGACTACGGCACCGGCCCGCGCCCGGGGCGGACGCTGACGGTGATCGACGTCGCCGCCGCCAAGGTCGAGAAGACGATCGATCTCGGCGCCCCGCGGCGGCCGCACGGCCTTGCCTGGCTGGACGGCCGGCGGGCGCTGGTGACGGCGGAGGCGAGCGGAGCGCTGCTGGTGGTGGACGTGAAGGCGGGGACGGTCGAGCGCGAGATCGCGACCGGCCAGGAGGTCTCGCACATGGTGGCGGTCCAGCCCGGCGGCAACCGCGCCTTCGTCGCCAACATCGGCTCGGGGACGGTGACGGCCATCGACCTCGCGGCCGGCAAGAAGCTGGCGGACGTGAAGACCGGGGAGGGGGCGGAGGGGGTCGAGGTCTCGCCGGACGGGCGCTGGGTGTGGGTGACGAACCGGGAGGCGGGGACGGTGACGGTGGTCGACGCCGCGACGCTCGCGGTGGTCGCCGCCGTCGAGGTGCCGGGGTTCCCGATCCGCGCCAAGGCGACGCCGGACGGCAAGCGCGTGCTGGTGAGCGCCGCGCGGACGGGGGACCTGGCGGTCGTCTCGACCGCCGACCGCAAGCTCGAGCGCCGCGTCGACTTCGGCCTGCGGGCCGTCGCCGCCGAAGGGCGCCTCCTCGGCGCCTTCGGCACGAGCTCGGTGCCGATCGGCATCGTCGTCGATCCCGACGGCCGCCACGCCTACGTCGCCCACGCCAACGCCGACAAGATCGCCGTCCTCGACCTCGCGACCTGGAAGGTCACGGCCACCTTCGCCGCCGGCAAGGAGCCCGACGGCATGGCGTTTTCGCCGCTCGCCGCCAAGCCCGCGAAGCAGTAGCCGGCCGGCAATGTCGTGACGGCTCCGTGTCGTCGTTGCAACGCGGGCGGTCCCGGGGGGGCTGTAAATCCGTCCGCGGAAATGGTGTGGAGAACGTGTGGAGCTGTAAGAAGGAAAACCACATATAGTGAGCGATGACTGGGGTCACCGCTACATCTTGTGGTTTCGGCCTTGACCCCGGCCGCGCGCGGCGCTACGCTTGACACCCGGAAAAATCCCCTGTCCTGATCAAGACTTGGAGGCGCGTGACCCATGGCGACGACTCACCCGACCGTGCAGTCGCAGCATTCGAGCGGCAAGGTACCAACCCCGCGTGAAGCCCGGCCCGAGGAGCGGCCGGCGGCGCCGCAGGGGGCGGGCCTGCGCTTCGAGCGCTACTACACGGCCCCGGGTGTGGACCCGTACGACACCGTCGAGTGGGAGACGCGCGACGCCGTCATCACCAACGAGCGCGGCGAGGTGATCTTCGAGCAGCTCGGCGTCGAGGTCCCCAAGACCTGGTCGCAGACCGCCACCAACGTCGTCGTCTCCAAGTACTTCCGCGGTCACCTCGGCTCGCCGCAGCGCGAGCACAGCGTGCGCCAGCTGATCGGCCGCGTCGCCGACACCATCGCCTACTGGGGGCGCGAGAACGGCTACTTCGCCACCGCCGACGACGCCGACGCCTTCCACGCCGAGCTCACCCACGTGCTGCTCTACCAGATGGCCTGCTTCAACTCGCCGGTCTGGTTCAACGTCGGCATCGAGCCCAAGCCGCAGTGCTCGGCCTGCTTCATCAACTCGGTCGAGGACACCATGGACTCGATCCTGCGCCTCGCCCGCACCGAGGGCATGCTCTTCAAGTTCGGCTCGGGCACCGGCAGCAACCTCTCGACCCTGCGCTCCTCGCGCGAGCCGCTGGCCGGCGGCGGCACCGCCTCCGGGCCGGTCTCCTTCATGCGCGGCTTCGACGCCTTCGCCGGCGTCATCAAGAGCGGCGGCAAGACGCGCCGCGCCGCCAAGATGGTGATCCTCAACGCCGACCACCCGGACATCGAAGACTTCATCAAGTGCAAGGAGGTCGAGGAGAAGAAGGCCTGGGCGCTCATCGACGCCGGCTTCGAGGGCGGCTTCAACGTCCCGGGCGGGGCCTACGACTCGATCGCCTACCAGAACGCCAACCACTCGGTGCGGGTGACCGACGAGTTCATGCAGGCGGTGCTCGACGACGGCGCCTGGACGACGCACGCCGTGCGCGGCGGCGAGGTGATGGGCACCTACCGCGCCCGCGACCTGATGAAGTGGATCGCCGACTCGACCTGGGTGTGCGGCGACCCCGGGATGCAGTACGACACGACGATCAACGACTGGCACACCTGCGCCGGCACGGCGCGCATCAACTCGAGCAACCCCTGCAGCGAGTACATGTTCCTGGACGACACCGCCTGCAACCTGGCGTCGCTCAACCTGATGCGCTTCTTCGACGAGGAAGACCAGGGGTTCGACGCCGAGAGCTTCCGCCACGCCTGCGAGGTGGTGATCTCGGCGATGGAGATCATCGTCGACAACGCCAGCTACCCGACCGAGAAGATCGGCGAGAACTCGCGCGACTATCGCCCGTTGGGGCTCGGCTACGCCAACCTCGGGGCGCTGCTCATGGCGCGCGGCATCCCTTACGACTCCGACTCCGGGCGCGACTACGCGGCGGCGATCACGGCGCTGATGTCCGGGGCGGCCTACGCGCAGTCGGCGCGGCTGGCCGAGGCGGTGGGGCCGTTCGCCGGCTTCGCGGCCAACCGCGAGCCGATGCTGCGGGTGATGCGCAAGCACCGCGACGCGGTCAAGCGGATCGACGCCGCGCACGTGCCGCTCGACCTGCTGCAGGCGGCCAAGCGCTCCTGGGAGGAGGTCATCGAGCTGGGCGAGGAGCACGGCCTGCGCAACAGCCAGATCTCGGTGCTCGCCCCGACCGGCACGATCGCCTTCATGATGGACTGCGACACGACCGGCGTCGAGCCCGACATCGCCCTCGTCAAGTACAAGAAGCTGGTCGGTGGCGGCATGATCAAGATCGTCAACAACACCGTGCCGATGGCGTTGAAGCGCCTCGGCTACGACCGCGAGGAGGTGCGCGCGGTCGTCGAGCACATCGACGAGCACGACACGATCGAGGGCGCGCCGCAGCTCAAGGAGGAGCACCTGCCGGTCTTCGACTGCGCCTTCAAGCCGGCCAAGGGGTCGCGCTCGATCCAGTACCGCGGGCACTTGAAGATGCTGGCGGCGGTGCAGCCCTTCATCTCCGGCGCGATCAGCAAGACGATCAACATGCCCGAGGAGTCAACCTCCGAGGAGATCCTGAACGCCTACGTCGAGGGCTGGCAGCTGGGCTTGAAGGCGGTGGCGATCTACCGCGACGGCTGCAAGCGCAGCCAGCCGCTCTCGACCAAGCGCGAGACGACGACCGCCGCGCTGGCGCCGGCGCCGGCGCCGGGGGCCGAGTGGCGGGCGCAGCGGCGCAAGCTCCCCGACGAGCGGCGCGCCATCACCCACAAGTTCTCGATCAACGAGCACGAGGGCTACATCACCGTCGGCCTCTACGACGACGGGCAGCCGGGGGAGATTTTCCTGGTCATGGCCAAGGAGGGGTCGACGATCTCCGGCCTGATGGACGCCTTCGCCACCTCGATCTCGATCGCGCTCCAGTACGGGGTGCCGCTGCAGACCCTGATCGACAAGTTCAGCCACACCCGCTTCGAGCCCTCCGGCTTCACCAAGCACCCGGAGATCCCGATCGCCAAGTCGATTACCGACTACCTCTTCCGCTGGCTGGCCTCGAAGTTCCTCTCCCGTGCGGAGAAGGAAGCGGCCGGCGTCATCCTGCGCGATGAGATCGCCGAGGGGCAGGCGCTCTTCGGCAGCCGCACCGAGACGCTGTCGCTGCCGGCGGCCGGGGCGGTCAAGGTGGAGCCGATCCGGGTGCCCTCGACCTTCCTCTACCAGCAGGACGCCCCGAGCTGCCACGAGTGCGGCGCGATCATGGTGCGCAACGGCAGCTGCTACAAGTGCTTGAACTGCGGCTCGACGAGCGGCTGTAGCTAGGCGGCTGGCGCAACCCCAAGAAAAAGAGGCTTGCTGCGGCCGTTCCGGTGTGGGGTCCCGCAGGCTCTCCTCCGCGCCGGGCGCTCCTTGGTGTCCGCGCTTCGCGTGCTGGTACAGACCGCTCTTGCTGGCAAGCACGCTCGTGCCTTCGCCGCCTCGCACGGTGGCCTGCCATGGGGGAGCGGACGGAGCGCCCGGCGCTCCAGAGACCTGCGGGCCCTAGAACCGCCGGTGGAGCCCCTGCCCATGTCATCCCGAGCTCTCGCTCAGGATGACAGGAGAGGGTGTTTCCTCAGCAGGACGTCACTTCAGAGGTTCGAGTCATGGCGCCGCGTGATGTGCCGGGCCAGAGGCCCGCGAAGCGGCGCGTTCGGGTGAAGGGGCCACCATGCGTTAGCGCCGAAGCCGGCGCCCGCTAACCCAGCCACTATCCCCCTCAACCAGGACCCGCGCAGCGGGCGCGCCTCTTCGCGGGCCGGTGGCGCGGCATCTCACGCGGCACTATCCGCCCCGCGCGGGAGGGAGGGTGGGGGACTCTTATAATGCCAACATGGCTGCGGAGACGAAGCCGGCCACGGCGCCCACCGCGCCGGAATCGACAGCCGACCTCTCGACCACCTCCGGCATCCCGATCCAACCCACCTACCGCCCGGCCGACGTCGCCGGCATCGACTACGACACGGAGATCGCCGACCCCGGCCGCTTCCCCTACACGCGCGGCATCCATCCGGAGATGTACCGCCGGCGCCCCTGGACCATGCGCCAGTACGCCGGCTACGCCGACGCCGCCGAGTCCAACCGCCGCTACCGCTACCTCCTGGCGCAGGGCACCACCGGCCTCTCCGTCGCCTTCGACCTGCCGACCCAGATCGGCTACGACTCCGACCACCCGCTGGCGAAGGGCGAGGTCGGCCGCGTCGGTGTGGCGATCGACTCGATCGACGACATGCGGCGCCTCTTCGACGGCATCCCCCTCGACCGCGTCACCACCTCGATGACCATCAACGCCACCGCCTCCATCCTCCTCGGCCTCTACCTCGTCGTCGCCGAGGAGCAGGGCGTGCCCTGGGAGAAGGTCGGCGGCACGGTGCAGAACGACATCTTCAAGGAGTTCGTCGCGCGCGGCACCTACATCTACCCGCCGGGGCCGTCGCTCAAGCTGGTCACCGACCTGATCGCCTTCAGCGCCGAGCGCGTGCCGCGCTGGAACCCGATCTCGGTCTCCGGCTACCACATGCGCGAGGCCGGCTCGACCGCGGCCCAAGAGGTCGCCTTCACCCTGGCGCACGGCCTGGCCTACGTCGAGGCGGCGCTCGCCCGCGGCCTCGACATCGACGCCTTCGCTCCGCGCGTCTCCTTCTTCTTCAACGCCCACAACAACTTCCTCGAGGAGGTGGCGAAGTTCCGCGCCGCCCGGCGGCTGTGGGCCGAGCTGGTGCGCGAGCGCTTCGCCCCCAAGGACCCGCGCTCCTGCTGGCTCCGCTTCCACACCCAGACGGCCGGCTCGACCCTGACCGCGCAACAGCCGCAGAACAACGTCGTGCGGGTGGCGATCCAGGCGCTCGCCGCGGTCTGTGGCGGCACCCAGTCGCTCCACACCAACGCCCTCGACGAGGCGCTGGGGCTGCCCACCGAGGGGGCGGCGCGCCTCGCCCTGCGCACCCAGCAGGTGATCGCCCACGAGAGCGGCGTCGCGCAGACCGCCGACCCGCTCGGCGGCAGCTGGGTGATCGAGGCCTGGACCGACGAGATCGCCGCCCGCGCCCGCGACTACATCCGGCGGATCGACGAGATGGGCGGCGCGCTCGCCGCCCTCGAGCGCGGCTTCCCGCAGCGCGAGATCGCCGACGCGGCCTACGCCCACCAGCTCGCGGTCGAGGAGGGGCGCGCCAAGGTCGTCGGCGTCAACGACTTCACCGAGGACGACGGGGCGCCGGCGGAGATGCTGGTGGTCGACCCGGCGATGGAACGCGAGCAGGTGGCGCGCCTCGTCGCCCTGCGCGCGCGGCGCGACGGCGCCCGCGCGGCGGCGACCGTGGCGGCCCTCGAGCGCGCGGCCGGCGAGGACGCGAACCTCCTGCCGCCGATCCTCGACTGCGTGCGCGCCGAGGTGACGTTAGGCGAGATCGCCGACGGCCTGCGGCGGGTGTTCGGCGAGCACCGCGAGACGGGCGGCGACTGACCGCGATGATGCGGGTGCCGCCCGAGGAGTTCGAGGAGCTGGTGGCGAAGGCCATCGACGGCCTGCCGGAGGAGTTCGCCGAGCTGCTCGAGAACGTCGCCGTCGTCGTCGAGGAGGAGGTCGACCCGGAGGACCTCGAGGCGATGGGGCTCGACCCCGACGAGGAGGAGCTCTTCGGCCTCTACCAGGGCGTCTCGCTCGCCGAGCGCGACACCGCATACTCCGCCCTCCCCGACCGCATCGCCATCTACCGCGGTCCGATCCTGCGCGCCTGCACCTCCCGCCGCGAGGTGATCCGCGAGGTGCGCGACACCGTCATCCACGAGCTGGGGCACCACTTCGGGCTCGACGAAGACGAGATGCCCTACTAGGCGGCCCGGGTGGAAGTCCACGAGTTCCTGCAGGAGGCGGTCGCCATCCTCGGGGCGGCCGTCGCCGTCCTGCTGGCGAGCCACCGCCTGCGCATCCCGCCGGTCGTCGGCTTCCTGCTGACCGGCGTCCTCATCGGCCCTTCGGGGCTCGCGCTGGTCTCCGACCTGCGCCGCGTCGAGCTCTTCGCCGAGATCGGCGTCATCTTCCTCCTCTTCGCCGTCGGCCTCGAGTTCTCGCTCGACCGCCTGCGCCAGATCCGCCGCGCCTTCTTCCTCGGCGGCTCGCTGCAGTCGTTCTTGACCATCGGCGCCGTCACCCTGATCGCCGTCCTCGCCGGCACCGGCCCGCCGCGCGCCCTCTTCCTCGGCTTCCTCGCGGCGCTCAGCAGCACGGCGATCGTCCTGAAGCTTTACGCCGAGCGGCGGGAGCTCGACGCGCCGCAGGGGAAGCTGGTGCTCGGCATCCTCCTCTTCCAGGACTTCCTGCTGGTGCCGATGATCGTGCTGACGCCGATCCTGGCCGGCTCGGTGCAGGCCTCGCCGGCGGCGATCGCCCTCCGCTTCACCCTGGCGCTCCTCGCCGTCGGCGCCGTCTTCTGGGTGGCGCGGTATCTCATGCCGCGCCTCCTCGAGGTCATGGTGCGTACCGGCATCCGCGAGGTCCTGGTGCTCGGCGCCCTCTTCGCCTGCCTGGGCTTCGCGCTCCTGACCGAGCGGCTGGAGTTCTCGCTCGCCCTCGGCGCCTTCATCGCCGGCATCATCATCTCGGAGTCGCACTACAGCCCGCAGGTCGAGGCCGAGATCGTCCCCTTCCGCGACGTCTTCAACAGCCTCTTCTTCATCTCGATCGGCATGCTGCTCGACCTCGGCTACGCTCTGTCCCACCCCTGGCAGGTGCTGGGGATCGCGGCGGCGGTCCTGGCGCTCAAGGCGGTGGCGACCGGGGCGGCGGTGGCGCTCCTCGGCTACGCCTGGCGGATCGTCGTCCTCGTGGCCGCGGCGCTGGCGCAGGTGGGGGAGTTCTCCTTCGTGCTGCTGCGCGTCGGGCAGGAGCACGGCCTGGTCGACCCCGGCGTCTACCAGACCTTCATCGCCGCCTCGATCCTGACCATGGTGGCGACGCCGGTGCTGATCGCGCTGGCGCCGCGCTGGGCGGCGTGGGGCCGCGGGCGCGGGACGGCCGCGGCGGGCGAGGGCCTGGCGCCCGACGGCCCGAGCGGGCACGTCGTCGTCGTCGGTTACGGCCTCTCCGGCCGCAACCTGGCGCGCGTCCTGCGCGCCGCGGGGATCCCGTTCGTCGTGCTGGAGCTCGCCGCCGAAGGGCTGCGGCGGGCGCGGGCGGCGGGCGATCCGGTCCTCTTCGGCGACGCCACCCGCCGCGACATCCTGGAGCGCGCCGGCGTCGAGCGGGCGAGCGTCGTGGTCTTCGCCATCTCCGACCTCCTCGCCGTGCTGCGCGCCGTGACCCTCGCCCGCCAGCTCTCCCCGGCGGTCCACATCATCGTGCGCACCCGGATGGTCTCCGAGATCGACGCCCTCCACCGCGCCGGCGCCGACGAGGTGATCGCCGAGGAGTTCGAGACCTCGATCGAGATCTTCACCCGCGTCCTGGCGCGCTACCACGTGCCGGCCAACGTCATCCGCGCCGAGACCCGGGCGCTGCGCGGCGAGCGCTACGCCATGCTGCGCTCTCCGAGCGCCGCCGGCGACGTCTCGCAGGCGGTCCTGGAGCTGCTGGCCGCGGGGACGACCGACCTCTTCCGGGTGACGGCGACGAGCGCGGCGGCGGGGAAGTCGCTCCTCGACCTCGACCTGCGGCGGCGGAGCGGCGCGACGGTCATCGCCGTGGTGCGCGGCGAGCGGTCGCAGACCAACCCGCCCGCCGAGGTGGTGCTGGAGCCGGGGGACGTCCTGGTGCTGGTGGGGAGCCACGCCGAGGTGGAGAGCGCCTTCGGCGTGCTGGAGCGCGGGGCGGAGGCGGCTACTTCCTGAGCTTCTCGATCTTCTTGTCGCGCTCGGCCTCGATCCGCCGCCGCTCGCGCACGTACTCCTCCTCCGCCTCCTGCCGCTTGTCCGGTTCCCAGACGGTCTTGAGGCGGTTCTGGTGCAGGATCTCGAGCTCCGCGAGCTTGGCCTCGGCCTGCCGCCGCGCTTCCCCCATCCGCGCCCGCACGTCCTCCGACAGCGCCTCCTCGCGCGGCCGCTCGATCCCCTGGCTCTCCATCCGCTCGAGCGCCAGCTCGTAGGCCGACTTCATCCCCGATGCCTTGTCCTTCTCCGCCATGGCGGGAGCATACAGCCCCCGCCCAAGAGGCTTGCTGCGGCCGTTCCGGTGTGGGGTCCCGCAGGCTCTCCTCCGCGCCGGGCGCTCCTTGGTGTCCGCGCTGCGCGTGCTGGTACAGAGGGGCGTTGCCGGCAAACACGGTCTTTCCTTCGTCGCCTCGCACGGTGGCCTGCGAGGGGGAGCGGACGGAGCGCCCGGCGCTCCGGAGACCTGCGGGCCCTAGCACCGCTGGTGGAGCCACTGCGGTGCTCTTGCCGAGCGCAGCGAGGCATCCGGGTGGGGCGACGTTACTTCAGAGATTCGAGTCATGGCGCCGCGTGATGTGCCGGGCCAGAGGCCCGCGAAGCGGCGCGTTCGGGTGAAGGGGCCACCGTGCGTTAGCGCCGAAGCCCCCATCCGCTAACCAGCCACCGCCCGTCCCAACCAGGACCCGCGCAGCGGGCGCGCCTCTTCGCGGGCCGGGTGGCCCGGCATCTCACGCGGCACTATCCGCCCCGCGCGGCAGGGACGGCAAGCTCAGGTGAGCCCGATCACGAACGCGAGGAGGCGGTTGAGCGCCACCAAGTCTCGCTCAGGCAGACGGCCGATGACGTTGCCGATCCTCTCCAGCCGGACGGTGGTCAGTTTGTCGACCATGACTTGCGTGGGCTTGCTCAGTCCGGTCTCTGGCAGCGGTTCCACGGTCAGGCGCAGAAGCGGGGCGGCGCGTAGCGTGCCCGTCATCAGCGCCAGCACCACGCCTTCACTTTCCGCTTCGTTCAGCGCGTCTGTTTGGATCACGACGGCGGGACGCGGCTTGCCGTAGTCGCCCGGTGCGGCCACCGTGACGATGTCGCCGCGGCGGAGCCTCAATCAGCCGAGTCCTGAACGGCCTCGATGAAATCGAGCGCTTCGCGCTCCTCGGGCTTCCCTTGGAGCAGGGCGATCTGGCGGCGCAGTTTCTTGGCGAAGGAAGGGGCCTTCGTATCCGGGACCCACACCTGAACCTGACGCAGCCCCGCGGCGCGCATGCGTTCCCGGTAGCTTCTGGCGCGGGTGCGATCGGGAAGCGGTGAGGAAGGGGCAGGCTTCCGTGACATGTCACGATCCTAGATCATCGAGCGGGCCGCAGCAAGAAACTCCCGGGTTTGCTCTCCCGGCCCCGGGCCGGGTATAACTTCGCCGCTCTTGCGACTGCGCGAGAGCCGTTTTTCTAGGGGAGCCCGATGATCGAAGCGGTAGACCTGTCCCGGAAGTACGGCGACTTCACGGCGGTGGACGGGGTGTCGTTCGCCGTCCACGAGGGGGAGATCGTCGGCATGCTGGGGCCGAACGGGGCGGGGAAGACGACGACGCTGCGGATGATCACCGGCTTCCTGCCGCCGAGCGGCGGGCGGGTGACGGTGGCCGGGGTGGACCTCGTCGAGAAACCGCGCGAGGCGCGGCGGGAGCTGGGCTACCTGCCGGAGAGCGTCGCCCTCTACCCGGAGATGCGGGTGGACGAGTACCTCGCCTACCGGGCGCGCCTCGAAGGCATGCGCGGGCCGGCGGCGCGTGAGGCGATCGACGAGGCGGTCGGGCGGTGCCTCATCGAGGAGGTCCGCCACCAGATCATCGGCACCCTCTCCAAGGGCTACCGGCAGCGGGTGGCGCTGGCGACCGCGATCCTCCACCGCCCCGGCGTCCTGGTCCTCGACGAGCCGACGGTCGGCCTCGACCCCAAGCAGATCATCGCCATCCGCGAGCTGATCCGCGAGCTGCGGCGGGAGCGCACGGTGCTGCTCTCGACCCACATCCTCCCCGAGGTGGAGCTCCTCTGCGACCGGGTGCTGATCATCGACCGCGGCCGCATCGTCGCCCAGGGCACGCCGCAGGAGCTGCGCGAACGGTCGCTCGGCAAGGCGGCGGTGCGCGTCGGCTTCGAGGGGCGGCCGGAAGGGGCCGAGGAGGCGCTCGCGGCGCTGCCCGGCGTCGGCGCGGTGCGGCGCCTGGACGTTACCGAGCCCCGCTACCTCCTGGAGCGCGAGAACGGCGTCGACCCGCGCCCGGAGGTCTTTCGCCTGGCTGTCGCGCGCGGCTGGGTGCTGGTCGAGCTGGCCGAGGAGCGCGCGACGCTCGAGGACATCTTCGTCCGCCTGACGACGCGCGACGTGGTGGGCGAGGCGGCCCCGGCCGCCGAGCCGGAGGAGACGGCACCCTCGACGGATGACGAGGACGACGAGGAGGTGCCGTCGTGAGGGCGGTCCTGGCGACCTACCTGCGCGAGCTGCGGGCCTACTTCTTCTCGCCGCTCGCGTGGGTGGTCCTCTTCTTCTTCCTGCTCATCAACGGCTTCATCTTCGCGATGATCGTCTCGTTCCTGAACGACCCGCGCGCCCCGGGCGGCCCGCCGCTCGAGCTCTTCTTCGGCGGCACCCTCTTCTTCTGGCTGACGCTCCTCTTCCTGGGGCCGGTGCTGACCATGCGCCTGCTTTCCGAGGAGCTGCGCAGCGGCTCGATCGAGGTGCTGATGACGGCGCCGGTCACCGAAGGCGAGGTGGTGGCTGGCAAGTACCTGGCGGCCCTCACCTTCTACCTCTTCCTCTGGCTTCCGACCCTGGCCTACGCCGGGATCATCGCCTACCACAGCGAGGTGGACTGGGGGCCGGTCGCCGCCGGCTACCTGGGGATCCTGGGGATCGGCGCGCTCTTCCTGGCGGTCGGGCTGTTCGCCTCGGCGATGACCAGGAGCCAGCTCGTGGCGGCGATCGTCACCTTCGCGCTCCTCATCCTGCTCTTCAGCTTCGGCCTGCTCGAGAACCTGCTGAGCGGCGAGACCGCCAAGACGGTCTTCGGCTACTTGAACCTCTGGAGCCACATGGACGAGTTCGCGCGCGGCGTCGTCGACAGCCGGCGGCTGATCTACTACCTGTCGGCCACCCTCTTCTTCCTCTTCCTGACCAGCCGCGCCCTCGAAGCGCGGAAGTGGAGGTAGGCATGGCCCGGCTGGAAGAGTCGACCCGCCGCGGCCTGCTGCGCACCGGCACCCTGGGCGCCGGCGTGCTCCTCGTCGCCGCCCTCCTCGTCATCGTCAACTACTTCGGCGGCAAGTACTACAAGCGCTTCGACTGGACCGAGACGCGGCTCTACTCGCTGTCGGAGAAGAGCAAGAACGTCCTCGCCGACCTCGACAAGGACGTCGAGGTGCTGGTGTTCCTGTCGCCCCAGGACGAGCTGTACGAGCCGACGCGGGAGCTCCTCAGCCGCTACGAAGCCGCCTCGCCCCGCGTGCGCGTGCGGGTCATCGACCCGGAGAAGAACCCGGTCGAGGCGCAGCAGCTGGTCCAGAGGTACGAGATCACCGGCGCCAGCGTGGTCGTGGCGAGCGGCGGCGACAAGCGGGTGATCGACGCCTCGGAGCTCGCGGAGATGGACTTCTCGGCCCTGCAGATGGGGGGCGAGGCGCGGGTCGGCGCCTTCAAGGGGGAGCAGGCGGTGACCAGCGCCGTCCTCCAGCTCGCCGAGGGGCGGAAGCCGAAGGTCCTGGTCACCACCGGCCACGGCGAGGCGCGCCTCGACGACGTCGGCGCCCGCGGCCTCTCGACGGCGCAGCAGCTCCTCGGCCGCGACAACTTCGAGATCGAGGAGTGGTCGCCGCTCGGCAAGCCGGCGGTGCCGGCGGGAACCGACCTGCTGGTCGTCGCCGGCCCCACCGGCAGCTTCGTGCCGCCGGAGCTGGACATCCTCGGCCGCTACCTCGCCGGCGGCGGGCGCATGCTGGTGCTCCTCGACCCGACGCTGGGCGGTGCCGGCCTCGTGGACACCGGCCTCGGCCCCTGGCTCGCCGGCTTCGGGGTGAAGGTGGGGGAGGACATCGTCGTCGATCCGGGCAACACGCTCCCCTTCTTCGGCGCCGAGAGCTTCTTCGCCAACCGCTTCGGCGACCAGCCGATCGTCCGCCCGCTGGCGGAGGGGAACCTGCCGGTGCTCTTCGCGCTCGCCCGCTCGGTGGGGGAGGGGGCCGCCGCCGGTTTCACCGTCACCAACCTCCTCGAGACGACCGAGGCCGGCTGGGGGGAGACCAACCTCGCGGCGCTCGAGCAGGTGGCGAAGGACGCGGCCGACGTCGCCGGGCCGGTGCCGGTCGGGGTGGCGGTCGAGTCGGCCGGCGCCGAGGCCGCCGCGGCCGCCGCTACTGCGGGCGGCGCGAAGACGATGCGCCTCGTCGTCTTCGGCGACTCCGACTTCGCCGCCAACCAGCTCCTCCAGGCCAACGTCGGCAACACGGTGCTCTTGACCAACGCCCTCAACTGGCTGGTCGAGCGCGAGGCGCTCCTGGGCATCCCGCCCAAGAAGACCGAGCAGGTGCACTTGAATCTGACCGGCGCGCAGCTCCGCGGCGTCGTGCTCTTGGCCGTCCTCGGGCTGCCGATCCTCGCCGCGACGACCGGGATCTGGATCGCGCTGCGCCGCCGCCGCTAGGCCGCCCGCATGAAGCCGCGCACGCTCCTCGCGCTCCTCGTCGTCGTCGCCTCGCTCGGCGCCTTCATCTGGTTCTACGAGCGCGAGCTGCCGTCGAGCACCGAGCGCGCGGAGCTGGCGAAGAAGGTCTTCCGCGTCGAGGAGGAGGACGTGCGGGCGGTGGAGCTCCAGTGGCAGGGGCGGAGCGTGCGGCTCGAGCGGGTGCCGGAGCCGGAGAAGAAGGCGGCGGAGAAGAAGGACGGCGACGGCGAAGAGACGGACGAGGAAGGCGCGGACGACGAGGACGAGGGCGAGGAGGGAGCCGAGCTGGAGGAGCCCGTCGTCGAGGAGCGCTGGCGGATCGCGCGGCCACGCTTCGACGGCGAGGTCGTCGAGGCCGACCCGGCGGCGGTGGCGCGCCTCCTCGAAGCTCTCCTTGCGCTCGAGAAGGCGCGCACGCTGGAAGAGGTGAAGCTCGGCGATGTGGGCTTGGCGAAGCCGCGCGGCCGCATCCGGCTGGAGACCGAGGAAGGCACGAAGGAGCTGGCGATCGGCGCCGCGGTGCCGACCGGCGCGAAGGTCGTGGTCGGCCCGCCCGGCGAGGACGAGGCCTACGTCGTCGACGACACGGTCCTGACCGACCTCCAGCGCCCGCCGGCGGAGTGGCGCGGCCGCGAGATGTTTCCCGGCGAGCGGGCGGACGTCCAGCGCATCGCCCTGCGCGCCGGCCCCGGGGTGCCGCCGGTCGTCCTGGTCAAGGACGGGGAGGACTTCCGGCTCGCGCAGCCGGCCGCCGACCGCGCCGACCGCGACCTCGCCGACGGCCTGCTCTCCGACCTGACCAACCTGCGCGCCGAGAGCTTCCTGGAGCGCGGGCGGGCCGCCGAGTACGGGCTCGCGCCGCCGCGCGGGGTCCTCGAGGTGACGTTCTCGGGCGGCACGCCGCCGGCGCGCATCGAGCTGGGGACGACCGGCCCCGGGGGGCTCACCGCGACCCGCGTCGGTGGCCAGGTCTTCGCCGCCCGCAACGACCTGGACGATGCGGTGGCGCGCGAGCCGCGCGCCTGGCGCTCGCACGTCTGGAGCGGGCTCGAGGTCTTCGAGGTGGACCGCGCCCGCTTCACCGACCCCGCCGGCACGGTCGAGGTGGTGCGCGCCGACACCGACTGGAAGCGCGGCAAGGACCTGATCTCCTTCACCGCCGTCTCCGACCTCCTCTTCGCCGCCCTCGGCGCCAAGGCCGACCGGCTGCTCACCGTCGAGGAGGCGCGCGCGGCCGGGATCGCGCTCGACCGGCCGGTCCTCACGATCGTCCTCAACGGCGGCCCGCCGAAGGGCGAGACGCTGACCCTCTACCCGCCGACCGCCGAAGGCCTCGTCCCCGCCCGCGCCTCCGGCCGCGACGTCGTGCTCCTCCTCCCCGCCGATAGCGCCCAACAGGTCCGCGACCGCCTCGCCGACCTGCGGAAGGCCGAGCCCCTGCCGCCGGCCGAGGCGGCAGCGGAGGAGGGAGAGACCGAGGAGTAGGCCGTGCCCGACGGTCAGTCGAGGAGCGAGGCGCGAAAGCCGGCCTGCTTGAAGTGGCGGTCCGCGGTGACGACCTCGACGAGCCCTTGCTCCTGCATCACGACCATCGAGATGCAGTCGGTCAGCCCCCATTCCTTGTCGTCGCGGCTCCGGTAGAGCTCGAGGGCCTTCCTCAGCAGCGCCGTGTCCACGCTGACCGTCCGGATGTTCGGCGTGCGGTAGCGTTGCGGTTGAGAAGGGCCTGGACGTAGACGGTGTCGAGAAGCAGGCGGTCCCTGGCCATCTCCACCTAGGAGGTGCGCTTCGGCGATCCGTAGAGGTAATGATCGTGCTGTGCGGCCCAATCGGGCGGCGCCTCGACCGTCCCGGCGAGCGCGGTCAGCTCGCTCCAGGCATCGCCGGCTCGCGGCTCGGGCGTCAGCTCCTCGATGGTCACTCGGTAGGAGCGGTCCGCTTCGAGGTCCACCGGGTCCGAGGGTTTGAGGTTCTCGCCGTCGAAGAGGGCGGTGATGGTCTTGGCCACGGTTTGAAGCTCCTCGTTCGAGGGTAGCACCTCACCGGAACAGCGGGAAGGGGTTGATCGGCGTCCCCTCCCACCAGCGCTTCTCGGGGCCCATGCGGAAGATGGCGAAGTGGAGGTGCGGGCTGTCTTCGCCGGCATTGCCGGTCGAGCCGACGTAGCCGAGGACCTGGCCGCGGCGCACCGCGGCGCCTTCCTTCAGGCCCGGCGCGTAGCGGTCGAGGTGGGCGTAGTAGTAGGTGTAGGTGCCGGCGGGGTCGAACTGGTAGACCGTCAGCCCGCCGCGCTCGCTGTTGAAGATCTTGGCGATCTTGCCGTCGTCGACCGCCAGGACCGGCGTGCCGCGCGGCGCCATGATGTCGAGCGCCTCGTGCGTGCGGTCGCCGCGCAGGTCGTGGAAGTTGTCGCTGAGGGCCTCGCGCTCGACGCCCTGGACCGGCAGCAGGAGGTCCCGCTGCGTCAGCTCGGTCGGGGGCGGCACCGACACGGGCTCGGGACCGTGGTGGCCGGCGAGCGGCGGCATCGCGCCCTGCGTCTTCGGGGCCGCGGGCGCGGCGGGGGCGGCGGTCGCCGGCGGGGCGGTCTCCGGCGCCGCGTCGCGCGCCGGCTCCCGCAGCGTCGCCCAGACGACCAGCAACACCGACAGGGCGCCGAGCACGAACCCGCCCAGCCCGGCAGCCGCCAGGCCACAGCCGCTCCGCGGCTTCTCGTCGCTCACGGTTGGAAGACGACGCGCGTCCCCGGCCGCACCAGCTCGGCCACGCGCCGCGCGTCCCAGTTGGTCAAGCGCACGCAGCCGTGAGACTCGGTGCAGACCGCTCCTGCCTCGACCGCGCGCACCTTCCCCGCGCCGGGCGGTGGCGGCCCGCGCCGTCCGCCGGCCGCGAGCGGAGCGAAGAACAGGACGTCCGAGCCGTTCTCGACGACGAGGGTGCCGTCCCCTTGCGCCACGACGACCTGTACCCTGCCGCTGCCGCCGCCCGCCGCGCCGCCTGCCGGCCGCACGTTCGGCACCTGCAGCTCGACGCCGGGCGCCGGCTCGAGGCCGGGGTTGAGCCGCCGGAGGAAATCGGGTGTCGTGTGGAACGTCTCGGCCAGGCGCTGCCAGCCGCCGTCGAGGTCCTCGGCGGCGACCTCGTACCTCGCCAGGTGGCGCTCGGTGCCGGCGGCGGCGGCGAGGTTCTCGCGCGTCTCCTCGTCGAGCCGGCGCGACACCGCGAGGCCGTGCGCCTCCTGGAAGGCGGCGAGCGCCTTGACGCTGTTGCCGCCCCACTCCCCGTCCACGACGCCGGGCGAGAAGCCGGCGCGGTCGAGCAGCACCTGGACGGCGAGCGGCTCGGCCGGCGCGTCCGTCTCTGCCGCGGCGGGCGCCGTCCCCGCCGCCAAGGAGGGCATCGTGACACTGAGCAGGACGAGAAGCGGCCATGCGGGGCGCATGTCGGCCTCTGGCCCGGTGCAAGCCACGGGCCATTTTCGCCCGCTCCCCCGCGGCGGACGTGCCACAATGGTGCCGTGCCCCAACGCAAGCTGAGCCGCTCCTTCTTCATCGCCGCCCTGGTGCTGACGGTGGTCGTCTTCTTCTACATGGTGCGGCTCTTCGCGCTACCGGTGCTGCTGGCGGCGGTCTTTGCCAGCCTCTTCTACCCCTTCTACTCGCGTCTCGTGCAGCTCCTGCGCGGGCGTCGCGGCTTCGCCTCGCTGCTCTGCTGCTTCCTGCTGCTGGGGCTGCTGATCCTCCCGATCTACCTGGTGGCCAACCTCGTCACCCGCGAGGCGATCGACTTCTACCGCTCGATCGAAGAGGAGGTGCGCGTAGCGCTCGAGGCGGGGCCGGACAGCATCCCCAACCGCATCCTCCGCCAGCCCTGGGCGCGGCGCCTCGGGCTCGACGAGGTGGACTGGATGGCGACCGCGCGTCAGGCGGCGCAGAACGCCGGCGGCTTCCTGGCGGTGGTGATCCGCGGCACCTACCGCAGCACCTTCCACATCCTGCTCGTCCTCTTCACGACGATGTTCACGATGTTCTACTTCTTCCGCGACGGCCCGCGGCTGGTCGAGCGCGTGAAGTACCTGATCCCGCTGTCGGAGCCCTACGAGAACGCGATCATCGCCCGCTTCAGGTCGGTGGCGCGGGCGACGATCCGGGGGACGCTGGTGATCGCGCTGATCCAGGGGGTCGCCACCGGCATCACCCTCTGGGCCTTCGGCGTCGGCTCGGCGATCCTCTGGGCGGTGGTGGCGGTGATCTTCGCCATCATCCCGATGGCCGGCGCCTGGGTGGTGCTGGTGCCGGCGGGGCTGATCCAGATCCTCAGCGGCAACGTCGGCCGCGGCATCGGCATCCTGATCGTCTCGGTCGCGGTGGTGAGCCAGCTCGACAACCTGATCCGCCCGCGCCTGGTGGGGCAGGAGTCGGGCATGCACGACCTGATGGTCTTCTTCTCGACCCTAGGCGGCATCGCCACCTTCGGCCCCATGGGCTTCATCGTCGGCCCGGTCATCGCCGCCCTCTTCCTCGCCGTCCTCGACATCTACTCGACCGAGTTCCGCCAGGAGCTGGAGCTCTTCACCGCCGACCCGGCGGTGCAGAAGGCGGTCGAGAAAGGCGGCGTCAGCCAGCGCTCGCCGGTGCCGCCGCAGCAGGAGATCGAGGACGTGACGGGCGGCGCAACCACTGGATGAGGCTTCCCTATGCGGAACGCGCTGAAGTGGACTTGCGCAAGCTCCGCGAGTACTGCCTCGATCCACTGCATCCGGAGGGCAAGCACAAGGCGCGGGTCTTTGCGTCCGCTCTGGGAATGACCGCGGATGATGCCGAGGCCTTGCGCGGCTTTCTCCTGAAAGCCGTCCATACCACTGACGTCGAGCTTGGATACCGAGATCGCTACGGGCAGCGCTTCACGCTCGACGTGTCCATCGAGTGGCGCGAAAGGCATGCGATAATTCGCAGCGGTTGGATCCTGGAGCACGGCTCGAATGTTCCACGACTGACCAGCTGCTACGTGCTATGAGCGCAGAGACATCCCGGATGGAAGATCCAATCCAGCTTCTGGAAGTCGTCGCTTTGGCTGTCGACCTGCCCGAGGCGCATCTCCGGCGGGGCCAGGTAGGCACTGTCGTCGACATCCTCGCCGGCGGCGCCGCGGTCGAGGTCGAGTTCTCGGATCGGGACGGGCGAACCTACGCTTCGCTCGGGCTCCGTCCCGACCAACTCATGGTCTTGCGCTACGCACCGGAAACCGCCCGCGCCTGAGACGTGGCCGACTTCGGCCCCATCGGCTTCATCGTCGGCCCAGTCATCGCCGCTCTCTTCCTCGCCGTCCTCGACATCTACTCGACCGAGTTCCGCCAGGAGCTGGAGCTCTACGCAGCCAACGCAGCGGTGCAGACCGACGTCGAAAAAGGCGGCGTCAGTGAAAAGTTCCCGGTGCCGCCGCAGCAGGAAGTGGAGGACGCAGCAGGAGTGTAATCGCAGCAGGGCGGCATGGCTCTTCTTGAGAGATAACAAATGGAGCTCGAGCAAGTTGTGGACGATGTCGCCGAGGCGCTGGTCGCGGTGGATGCCTGCGGCGTCGCCTTCAAGCATTTTCAACCTGGCGTAGGTCCGTACGGGGAGCCACAGCTCCTTCATGCCGTGGCCGATCACCTCAATACCCTTTCTGCATACGCTGGTGCGATTAGAACCAAGAGGAAGCCGGACATGTTGTTGCCGGGTCAGTGGGCTTTTGAATTCAAAGTTGCTCGCCCCTTCGGTGATAACGGCAAGGAGGCCGAGAACTGGTCGGTCAACCTGCTCCACCCATACGGGGGGAATGTGAGCGTGATCGGTGATTGTCTGAAGCTCGAGGAGCTAGACGGAGTCGAGCGGAAGGCAGCAGTGGTTATCGGTTATGAGCATGTGCCTCCACAGATCAGCTTGACGCCACTTCTCAAGGCCTTCGAAGTCATTGCACGCGAAGTAATCGGTCTCAGGTTGGGTCCGCGAGTAGAAGTCCGTCGCCGGGGTCTATGTCACCCGGTACATCAACAGCTGCTTGTCGCCGCCTGGGAAGTTCTTCCGCGAGCAGTCGAGCGGGTGCCGTAGCGCTGATAGACATAGACTCCAGCGAGTCAAGTAGAGAGCCTCTAAGCTCTCCGACACCGAGCGCGCAGCGCTGGCGCTCGCGTTGATCGAATCGCTCGACGGCCCGGCCGATGCCGGCGTGGCGGCTCGAGATCGAACGGCGGGCCGCTGAGATCGAGCGCGGAGAGGTCCAGCTCATCCCCGGGGACGAGGTCATCGAGCAGCTGCGCCGCCGCCTCGGGTGATCCCTACTCGTTCCATCCCGAGGCGGAGGCCGAGCTCGCCGAAGCGGGGGGTTGTCCCTCCCGCTGTTGAAAGCAATGAGGTGAAGGCGGCTCCTCGGCCCACCTGATCGAGAATCGGGTTGGTCGAATAACCGGCCCCGCCAGGGGGCCAAGGAGCCGTGATGAAGACGAGAGCAGAAAGGCGGGTGGTGTGGCAAGGGGGCCGTGCGGCGCGCATCAGCCACGGGCTACAAGCGCTGCTGCGGCCGATGGTCGAGGGCATCGAGGCCAGCCGCCAGGGGCTGCTGGAGCTGTTTCACGCCGCGGGCGTCGAGGCCCTGGGGCGGCAGCTCGCGGACGAGGTCGAGGCCGTCGTCGGTCCGAAGCGTCGGCGCAATCCGACCCGCGAGGCGTACCGCTGGGGCTCGACGGCGAGCGAGTTCGTGCTGGGTGGCCGCCAGGTGGCGCTGCCGCGACCGCGCGTCCGGCGACGCGACGGTGGCGAGATGAGCTTGCCTTCGGTGCGCGCCTTTCAGGACGAAGATCCCTTCACGGAGCGGGTGATCGAGCAGGCGCTGGTCGGCGTCTCGTAGCGCCGCTACGGTCGGAGCTTGGAGCCGCTCGCAGAGTCGGTGCCGGAGCGCGCGACGAGCAAGAGTGCGGTCCAGCGCCGGCTGGTGGCGGGGACGCGTCGTCTGCTGGACGCGTGGCTGCGCCGAGACCTGTCGGACTTCCAGCCCCTGATCCTGATGATCGACGGGCTGGAGGTGGCCGGCCACACCCTGGTGGTGGCACTCGGCATCGCGCGCGACGGGACCAAGCGGGTGCTCGGCCTGCGTGAAGGCGCGACGGAGAACGCGGCGCTCTGTACCGGCCTGCTCCAGGAGCTGTTGGAGCGAGGCCTCGCGATGCCGCCGCGCTTCTTGGCGGTGCTCGACGGCGGCAAGGGGCTGCGCAAGGCCGTGCGCGCCGTCTTCGGGGACGCAACCCACGTCCAGCGCTGCCAGCTCCACAAGCGCCGCAACGTCCGCGACCACCTGCCCAAGCAGCTCCAAGCCCGGGTCGACCGCCTGATGGTCGAGGCCTACCAGAGCGCTCGCTTCGACCTCGCCAAGCGTCGCCTCGAGCAGCTTGCCCGCTGGCTCGAGCACGCAGGCCACGCGGGCGCCGCGGGCAGCCTGCGCGAGGGCCTCGACGAGACCCTCACCGCCTTGCGGCTGAAGCTGCCCGACGCTCTGCGCCGGTTGCTCGCCTCGACCAACGCGATCGAGAACACGATCGGCTCGATCCGTACGACGACGCGCAACGTCAAGCGCTGGCGCGGCGGCGACATGGTGCTGCGCTGGGTCGCCCTGGCGCTGTGTGACGCGGAGGCTGGCTTCCGGCGTGTCAAGGGACATCGGCACCTCGGGGCTCTCGAGCTCGCGCTCGCGGCGATCGAGGAACCGACGAACACCAAGGCCGTGGCATGATCAACCGAGCCGCTTTCCCTCTTTCGGCTTTCAACAGGGAACGGGGCATCCCCCCGAAGCGGCCTCGTTCACGAATCCCGCGTCGTGGGCCTCGGCAAATCCTTCGCCGCCGAAGTCACTCGAACCACAATCTCATTCGCGAGCATCCCGACGCCGGCTCACCGGTCGGATTGAACGTCGACGGATGCTGGTGCAGCGGTTCCCTTACTCGCTCGTCTACCGGCGTGATCCGGAATCGGTCCTCATCCTCGCGGTCGCCCATCCGCGCAGACGGCCCGGATTTCTGGCGGCGGCGGCAGTAACGGGCGCTGGGGAAGAGCCGGCCCTCAGCCGGGGTAGATGACGACCCGCCGGTAGGGCTCTTCGCCCTTGCTCTCGGAGGAGAGGCCGCGGCGGTTGGCGGCTTCGTGCTGGAGGCGGCGGAAGTGGTTGCCGCGCGGGGGGAGCTCGACCGGGCGGCCCTCCTCCAGGACCTCGTCGACCGCCTCCTCGACCTCGCGCAGCGCCGCCTCCTCGTCGGCCAGGACGTCGCCGACGTCGAAGGCGTTGCGGACGAAGTTCTCGAGCTGGGTGACGGTGTTGCTGCGGGCGATATGGAGAGCCACGCCGCTCGCGATCAGCTCGCGGAGCTTGCGCGGCTGCCGCCGCTCCTGCGACTTCAAAGTCAGCACCATGTCCGCCTCGTCGAGGTCGTGGGTGACGAGCGCCGGGACGCGGTACTTCTTGAGCGCCCGCTCGAGCTTGCTGCGCGAGACGGCGTAGGTGTAGATGCGCGGCGTCTTGCCGGGGGGGCGCGGCGGCGGCGCCGGCAGCAGCTCCGGGCGGGCGATCGGCAACTCCCGTTCGACGCGCGGGGCGGGCTCGGCGCGCTCCCGCCGCCCGCGGCCGTTGCCGCCGGCGGCCGATCGCATCCGCTCCCGCGCCCGCTCCCCCGCGCGCGCGCCGAAGCCCGCCGCCGCCGGCCGCTGGATCTCGACCGCGCCGTCCGCCAGGCGCACCCGGATCTCCGGCCGCGGCGGGATGTCGCGCAGGAAGCGGTCCACCACCTCCGCCACGTCGTGGTGCACCGCCAGCCGGTCCTTGTCCTGGATCTCGATCAGCCGCTCGAAGGTCGGCGGCGCCCGCCGCTCGAGCACCGTCTTCTGCGTGCCGCGGCGCCGCGCCTCCTCGTCCGACAGGGTCACCGCCTGGACGCCGCCCACGAGGTCGGAGAGGGTGGGGTTCTGGAGGAGGTTTTCGAGCGTGTTGCCGTGGGCGGTGGCGATGAGCTGCACGCCGCGCTCGGCGATGGTGCGCGCGGCGAGCGCCTCGGCGGTGGTGCCGATCTCGTCGATGACGATGACCTCCGGCATGTGGTTCTCGACCGCCTCGATCATCACCGCGTGCTGGAGCTCGGGAGCGGGCACCTGCATCCGCCGGGCGCGGCCGATGCCGGGGTGAGGGATGTCGCCGTCGCCGGCGATCTCGTTCGAGGTGTCGACGACGACGACGCGCTTGCCCAGCTCGTCGGCCAGGACCCGCGCCGCCTCGCGCAGCAGCGTCGTCTTGCCCACCCCCGGGCGACCGAGCAGCAGGATCGAGTCGCCGGCCTCGATGACGTCGCGCAGGATGTCCACCGTGCCGTAGACCGCGCGCCCCACCCGGCAGGTCAGGCCGATCGCGTCGCCCACCCGGTTGCGCAGGGCCGAGACGCGGTGGAGCGTGCGCTCGATGCCGGCGCGGTTGTCCTTGCCGAAGCTCCCCACCCGCTCGACGACGTACTCGATGTCCTGCCGCGAGACCGGCGCCGAGCCGACGTCCGCCGCCCGGCCGGGGAAGCGTGCCTCGGGTAGGCGCCCCAGGTCGAGGACGACCTCGATCAGCTCGCCCAGCTCCCCCTGGCGCTCGATGCCGCCGCGGATGGCCGGCGGGATCACCCCCAAGAGGAGCTCCAGATCGTCGGTGATGGAACGGCTTTCGGACATGGCACCCGCCCGCTGCACGGCCTCGTGGAGCGCACCAGGCAAATTCGGTGCCGCCCGCGGCTCCTCTAGAATACCCCGGTGCCCCCCCCTGGAGAGCTGAAGCGGGTCGGCGTCTACGGCTGGGGCGTCGTGGCCCCCCGCTCGCCCGACGTCGAGGCCTTCGCCAAGAACCTGGAGTGCTCGGCGAGCTGGCTCGCCCCCTTCCAGGGCTTCGGGCCGGCCAACTTCCTGGTCGGCACGCCGGAGTTCGACTTCTCCGTCTACAAGGGCTGGATCGAGGAGCGCTTCCCGCCCAGCCGCTTCAGCCAGCTCCAGGAGAAGATGGACCCCCTCACTCTGTACGCCATCGGCGCCTTCGTCCAGGCCCTGGGGCAGAACCCGGGGATCGAGGAGGAGCTGACGCGCCTGCGCCAGGAAGCCCACGTCTACATCGGCACCGGCATCGGCAACGTCCACACCCTCCACGCCTCCTCGCTCCGCCTCTACCGCGCGCAGCGCCGCTGGGACCGCTTCTGGGCGGACCCCGAGCGCAACCCGCCGCTGCGCGACTACCTGGCGGCGCTCGGGGCGGGCGGCGACCCCGACCCGGAGGTGCCGATCGCGCCCGACGCCGTGCCCGACGGCGAGCGCCTGGAGGCCGAGGACGCTTGGTGGCACCACTGGGCGGCGCGCTCGCCCGACCTCGCCGCCTACCTCGAGGAGCTGCAGAAGATCGAGTCGCTGACCGTCGAGGGGCAGGTCGAGTCCGGCAAGCTCCGGGTGATGAAGCAGAAGCAGCGCCTCTACGGCCAGCTGCAGCGGAAGTGGGAAGCGCCCGACCCCCCCTGGCGGCAGGTCTCGGCCAACGTCCTGTGGAACATCCACAACACGCCGGCGGCGCAGATCTCGATGCTCGGGCGGATCACCGGCCTCGCCTACGCGCCGGTCGGCGCCTGCTCGACCTTCGGCCTGACGCTCAAGTGCGCCATGGACGCCATCCGCCGCGGCGAGGCCAAGGCGGTCGTCATCGGCGCCAGCGAGGGGCCGCCGCACCCGCTCGTCGTGGCCGCCTTCCACAGCGCGCGGGTGATCGCCGCCGACGGCACGGTCTCGAAGCCCCTGACCGGCCTGCGCGGCACCCACGTCGCCGGCGGGGCGGCCATCTGGATCGTCGGCGAGGTCGAGCACATGGCGGCACGCGGCTTCAAGCCGCTGGGGCTCGAACCGCTGACCGTCGGCGTCTCCTCGGACGCCGACCACATCATCACCCCCTCGCGCGAGGGGCCGCTCGCCGCCATCGAGCAGGCCCTCGCCGGCGCCGAGGTCGCCCCCGAGGAGGTCGTCTCCTGGGACCTCCACGCCACCGCCACCCCGGGCGACTACCTGGAGGTCGACAACCTGCGCTCGGCGCTCTCCGACCGCGTCCTGGTCACCGCCCGCAAGGGCACCTTCGGCCACGGCATGGGCGCCTGCGGCGGCTGGGAGCTGACCGCCCAGTACCTGGGCTACGAGCGCGGCAAGATCTTCCCCACCCCCTTGGCGCGCGACGAGCTCAACCGCGAGATCGCCGGCGTCCACGACCGCTTCGTCTTCGACCAGGCCTGCCCCGCCCCCCAGGGCCCGGTCGGCAAGCTCTCCATGGGCGTCGGCGGCATCAACGCCTGCGTCATCTCGCGGCCCTGGGGCTCGTCCTAATTCTCGTGCGCCACCACGACCTGCTTCTCGGTCGGCACGATCAGCAGGACACTCTGGAGGACGTCCAGCTCGTGGTCACCGAACTGGTCCGTCGTCTTGATCGACACCTGCTGCGCCTGCGGCGGCAGGTCGTAGATCGCGAGGTGATCGACGTCGTTCTGGATCGGCGTCGGCTTCTCGCCCTCCCGCTCCTTCTTGACGGGGGTGCAGAAGTAACGCGGCTGGCCCACCTGCACGTTCTGCCGTAGGCCGAACTGGTCGCCGATCTCCACCACCGGCGGCGGCGGCGCCGTGTTGACCTGGACGACCTCGTAGCACTTGTAGTGGTCGAGCGAGTCGGGGAAGGGGTGGCCGGCGCTGGTCTTCTGGGTCGGGACCAGCAGGAAGCTCGGGTCCCGGATGTCGACGCTGTGCTGCCCGAACTGGTTGCGGAAGCGCACCGTGCGGCGCGGCTCGGGCTGCGCCTGCTTGAGGGTGTAGAAGGTGAGGTGCCGCTCGGGGTAGTCGATGCCGAACTTTCCGCCGCCGTGGATCTTGCGGGCGGGGTTGGCGAAATGGGTCAGCGTCTCCAGCTTCCCGTCCTTGGCGGCCGGATCGAACTGGTCGGTCAGGGCGAGAGCGACGGGTACGTCGACCTTCTGCACCTCGTAGACGTGGAAGTGTTCCAGGCTCATGGGACCGCTCCTTTCAGGAATCTCTACAAGGTAGTTACACCGGCGCCCCGTAGATGGGACGAAGCCCGGCCCAAGCTCCCTTGACATCGGTCGTTTCGTCAACGACACTGTCAACAGACGTGTCAAGCTGACTATGCCGACTCCTCTCGCCGCCCGCCTGGACCGGATCAAGACCCTGGGTGGAATCAGGAGCCGGGACGTGGCACAGCTCCTCGACACGACGCCGGAAACCGTTTCGCGGTGGAGCACCGGCAGGGTCGAGCCGCAGCGGGATCGGTTGAAGCGCCTGCTCACCCTCGAATGGCTGATGGACGAGCTGGCGCAGTTCTATACCCCGGAAGAGGCGAAACTCTGGCTCTTCTCTCCTCATCGGCTGCTGCAGGGTGAGACACCCGCGGACAAGATCCAGCGCGGCGAGTTCGAGGACGTCTTGACGATCTTCGAGCAGCTCCGCGACGGCACCTACGCATGAGGCCGTGGCCTATCCGCCACAGCTTCTCGACCGGCTCGAACAACTAGATCCAAAGGACTGGGTGGGTGTCGTCTACCGGCACATGTTCGCCCGGCTGCAGCCGACGCTCGAGAACACCGGCGGTGCGCGCTGGAACCCCAAGGGGACGGCGGCGATCTATACGAGCCTCGAACGCGAGACCGCGCTGGCCGAGGCCGAGTTCAGGATGGCGCTCTACCCAGTGAGGCCCAGCAAGGGGCGGACACTCTACGAGTTGCGCGTCCGCGCCTCGCGCGTGGTCGACTTTCGCGCGCCCGAGCTTCTCGCAGAGCTCGGACTGACTCCGGAGCGCCTTCAGGACCCTGACGACTATCGCCTCTGCCAAGAGGTCGGCGGCGGCGTCGCCTTCCTCGGCTGCGGCGGTCTTCTGGTTCCGTCGGCGCGGCGATCGGGCGGCACGAACCTGGTCATCTACCCGGTTCGTCCACCATCCGATGCGGAGATCGAGATTCTCCGCACTGAATTCATCCCGAGCTGAGCGCGCCGTCAGCCCCCGGACCGGTACGCGCCTTGCACCGCTAGAACCCCCGGCGCGTGACGCCACCAAGAGACCCAAGGAGGACACCATGACGAAACAGCAATGGACGCTCTTGAGCGGCCTCGGCCTGGGGGCCGGGCTGATGTTCCTGCTCGATCCGGACAAGGGCCGCCGCCGGCGGGCGCTGGTGCGCGACAAGGCGGTGCACTACGGCAAGGCGACGCAGCGGAAGCTGCGCGGCACCTCCGAGCACCTGAGCAACAAGACGCACGGCCTCGTGGCAGAGGTCAAGGGCAAGCTCGAGCGGGTCGAGGAGCGGCAGGAGCCGGACTTCGATTCGACCGGCGCCCCGCCGCTCACCCAGGGCGGCCTCCGCTAGGTCCGCCGGCGCGGCCCCCGGCGGTCAGTTCTGGTGCGCCACCGCGACCTGCTTCTCGGTCGGCACGGTGAGCAGGACGCGCTGGACCACCTCCAGGGCGCGCTCGCCGAACTGGTCCTTCACCCTGATCCGCGTCGGCTTCGGCAGCAGCGGCATGGCGTAGACGGCGAGGTGATCGACCTTGTTGACGATCGCCTTGGGGCGCTGCCCCGCGCGCTTCTTGACCACCGGGTTGCAGAAGAAGCGGGGCTTGCCGACCTGCGCCGCCGGCTGCTGGCCGAACTGGTCGCGCAGCTTGACGACCGGCAGCGGCGGCGCCGTGTTGATCCGGATGACCTCGTAGCACTTGTAATGGTCGAGCTTCTCGGGGAAGGCGCTGCCGGCGTGGCTGGTCTTCTGCGCCGGGACGAGCAGGAAGCGCGGCGTCTTGATGTCCACGCTGTGCTGCCCGAACTGGTTGCGGAAGCGCACCGTCCGGCGCGGCTCGACCTGCGGCTGGTTGATCGTGTACCAGCTCAGGTGGGCGTTGATGTCCGAGACCCCGATCGCGGTGGCGCCGTGGACCTTGCGGGTCGGGTTCGAGAAGCGGGTCAACGCCTCGGTCTTCGCGTCCTTGGCGGCGGGGGCGAACTGGTCGGTCAGGCTGACCCCGAAGTTGGCCGCCACCCGCTTGACCTCGTAGACCACGAAATGGTCCAGGCTCCAGGCCGAGCCGGCGAGCCCGAAAGCCAGGACGAAGACCGCCAGGATGCTGCCTGCGCGTGCGCCTTTCATGGGCGTTCCTTTCCGCGGGGTGGGTCCCGGCTCCCCGCATCCCCTCAAAAGGAAGTGCCCGCCGGGCACCGAAGACGTGACAGCCGGGGCGGGCTGTAGAATCCGCGCCTCGAAACTGCCGGGCGGTCCGCCGCCCCGGCGCCACCCAGAACCGCACGAGAGGCACCGAGCCATGAACCGCATCCGTCGCGCCGCGCTCGCGGCGCTCCTCGCCGCCGCCCTCCTCCCCCTGGCCCTCCACGCCGCCGGCGAAGGGCGCGTCCTCGGCACCGTCGAAGACGACGCCGCCCAGCCGCTGGCCGACGTCAAGATCACCGTCACCAGCCCCGAGTTCAAGTACTCGCAGGAGAAGAAGAGCGACAAGAAGGGGAAGTTCAGCCTGCTGATCCTCGACGCCACGCGCAAGTACATGATCCGCCTGGAGAAGGAGGGCTACCAGCCCTTCGAGGCGCCGCTCGACGTCAAGCTCCAAGAGACTATCCGCGTCGGCTACACCCTGGCGCGGACCGCGCCGCCAGCGGCGGCCCCGGAGGGGCCGGCGGTGGAGGAGGGGACCGGGCAGGCGATCACCGCCTACAACGCCGGCGTCGTCGCCTTCAACGCCGGCGACCACGCCACCGCCATCGCCAAGTTCGAGGAGGCGGCGCAGCTCGACCCGAAGCTGGTGGCGGCGCCGCTCACCCTCTCCGGCCTCTACCTCGACAAGAAGCAGCACGCCGAGGCCGCCGCCGCCGCCGAGAAGGCGCTGGCGCTCGAGCCGGCCAACGCGGTGGCGCTGCGCAACCGCTACGACGCCTACAACGAGGGCGGGCAGAAGGAGAAGGCGGAGGCGGCGCTCAAGGACCTGACCGCGCAGGTCAAGGACCGCGAGACCGCGGTGCGGGTCTTCAACCTCGGGGCGACGGCGGCGCGCAACGGCGACATGGACGGCGCGGCGGCGCGCATCCGCGAGGCGCTCGAGATCGATCCGACGCTCGAGCAGGCGTACTCGTCGCTCGCCGGCATCTACCTGTCGAAGAAGCAGTACAAGGAAGCGGCGGAGCTCGCCGAGCGCCACCTCGCGGCCAACCCCAAGAGCCTGGAGGCGATGACGGTGCGCTCCGAGGCCTACCGCCTCCTCGGCGACAAGGCCAAGGCGGCCGAGGCCAAGACGGCGATGGAGGCCGCCCAGGCCGATATGACCGCCGACGACTTCTACCGCCAGGGCGTGGCGCTCTACAACGCCGCCAACGTCGCCGCCGCCAAGGAAGCCTTCGACCGCGCCCTCGCCAAGGACGCTAACCACCCCAAGTCCCACTACATGCTGGGCCTCTGCTACGCCTCGACCAGCGAAAACGCCAAGGCCCGCGAGCACCTCACCAAGTTCCTCGAGCTCGCCCCCAACGACTCCGACGCGGCGCAGGCGAAGGAGATGCTGGAGACGCTGAAGTGACCCGCTAGGCGACGTCTCGGGTAGCGGCGCCCATTACAGGGCGCCGCTGCAAGGATCTGGGCGAGGGGAGTCCTCTGCGGAGGACGAAAAGCTGGCATCAGAGCTTGATACCTCCGTATCGAACCCTGATACCTCCGTATCAGCCGCTGAACCCCTTGTATCAGGCGCTGCTACCTAGGTATCGGGCGCAGATACCTCCGTATCAGACGCTGCTACCTAGGTATCAAGCGCTGATACCTCCGTATCAGGCGCCGCCACCCCCGTATCGAGCCCTGATACCCGCGTATCACGGGCCGATACCTCCGTATCAGCCGCTGATACCCCTGGTTCAGCGGTCGATACCCTCTCGACAACTCAAGGAGAAACCGTCATACCGACGCTGAACACCTTGGTAATCATCGACCGCGCTCTCCCTCGCCTTCGCCCGCGATCCACCCGTCCAGCAGCTGCACCACCCGGTTCCCGTACTCGGCGTTCTTCTCGGAGTGCGTCACCTGGATGATCGTGGTGCCTTCGTCGTTCAGGCGCTTGAAGAGTTTCATGATCTCTTCGGCTTGGGCGGAATGGAGGTTGCCGGTGGGCTCGTCGGCGAGGAGCAGCGCCGGGTTGCCGATCACCGCCCGCGCCACGCCGACGAGCTGCTGCTGGCCGCCGGAGAGCTGGCTGGGGAAGAGGTCCTTCTTGCCGACGATCTGGAAGCGGTCGAGGGCCTCGGCGACCATCGCCTGGCGCTGGCTCTTGGGGATGGAGCGGTAGGAGAGGGGGAGCTCCAGGTTCTCGTAGACGGTCAGGTTGTCGAGCAGGTGGTAGCTCTGGAAGACGAAGCCGATCTCCTGCTTGGCGAGCTCCTGCCGCCGCTTCTGGGGGAGCGTGTGCACGGCCTGGTCGCGGAGGTGGTACTCGCCGGTCCAGGCGCCGTCGAGCATGCCGAGGATGGAGAGGAGCGTCGTCTTGCCCGACCCCGAGGGGCCCATGACGGTGACGAACTCCCCCTCGGCGACGTCGAGGTCGATGCGCCGCAGGACGTAGGTGGTGAGCGGCCCCGTGCGGTAGGCGCGCTCGACGTTGCGCAGGCGGATCACGCTACTCGCTCCTCAGGGCGGTGAGCGGGTCGGTCGCCGCCGCCCGCCTCGCCGGCAGCCAGCTCGCCAGGGCCGCCGCGGTTGCGAGGAGCAGCGCCACGCCGGCGAAGGTGGCGGCGTCGGTCGGCGCGACGCCGAAGAGGAGCCCGGCGAGGAGGCGCGTGGCGGCGAAGGCGCCGGCGAGGCCCAGCGCGAGGCCGAGGAGCGTCCAGCGCATCCCCTGGCCGACGACGTTGCGCAGCACCTGCCCGCGCCGCGCCCCGAGCGCCATGCGGATCCCGATCTCGTGCGTGCGCTGGCCGACGCCGTAGGCGACGACGCCGTAGAGGCCGACGGCGGCGAGGGTGAGCGCCAGGGCGCCGAAGAGCCCGAGCAGAGTGGTGAGGAAGCGCGGCCGCGCCACGTCCTCCGCCACCACCTGGGCCAGCGCGGCGACGTCGGAGATCGGCAGGTCGCGGTCGAAGCTCCAGATCGCCTCGCGCACGGCGCCGGCGACGGCCAGCGGATCGGCCGCGGTGCGCAGGAAGAGCTTCATGTCCGAGCGCGGCGCCAGCGACTGCGGGATGTAGACGGCGCTCCCGGGCTCGGCGGCGAGGCCCCCGCTGCGCACGTCGCCGACGACGCCGACGACCTCGAGCGGGATCTCGCCCAGGAGCAGGGTCTTACCGACCGCCTCCTCCCCGCCCCAGAGCTGCCGGGCGAAGGCGCGGTTGACCACCACCACGGGCCGCTCCCCGTCGTCGTCGCGCGCGGTGAAGGACCGCCCGGCGAGGAGCGGGATCCCCAGGGCGCGGAAGTAGCCGGGGCTGACGATGAAGGTCCCCGCCTGCGGCTGGACCTCGGCCAGGGCTCCGGCCCGCCCCGGGACGGTGAAGCCGTACGGCTCGCCGCCCCCTTCGAGCGGCAGGGTCTTGCTGGCGCCGGCGGCGATTACCGCCGGCAGCTCCTCGACGCGGCGGATCACCTCGTCGCGGGCGGCGGCGAGCTGGGTCGGCTCGGGGTACTCGGGGAAGGTCAGCGAGAGGCTCAAGACGTTCTCGGCGCGGAAGCCGGGGTCGACGTGGACGAGGCTCCAGAAGCTGCGCAGCATGAGGCCGGCGGCGACGAGGAGGACGACGGCGAGCGCCGTCTCGGCGACGATCAGGCCGTTGCGCGCCAGGCTGCGGCCGCGCCCGCCGCCGCCGCCACGGCCGCCCTCTTTGAGCGCTGCGTGGAGATCGGCCAGGCGCGAGGCGCGGAGCGCGGGGAGGAGGCCGAAGGCGAGCCCGGTCAGCAGCGAGACGGCGAAGGTGAAGGCGACGACGCGGGCGTCGGGGGTCACCTCGTCCGGCCGCGGCAGCTCGCCGGCCGCCAGCGCCACCAGGGCGTCCACCCCCCAGACGGCGAGGAAGAGCCCGAGGACGCCGCCGGCCAGGGCGAGCAGGACGCTCTCGGTCAGCAGCTGGCGCACCAGCCGCCGGCGCGCCGCGCCGAGGGCGGCGCGGACGGCGAGCTCGCGGCCGCGCGTCGTGGCGCGGGCGAGGAGGAGGTTGGCGAGGTTGGCGCAGGCGATGAGCAGCACGCCCGCCACCGCCGCCAGCAGCACGACCAGGGCCGGCCGCACGTCGCCGACCAGCGCCTCGTGGAGCGGCACCACCCGCCCGGCGCTCCAGCCCTCGTTGCTGTCCGGGTAGGCGGCGGCGAGGCGCGCCAGGAGGGCGTCGGTCTGGACGTCGGCGCGCTCGAGGCTCGTCCCCGGCCGCAGGCGCCCGACGACGTGCATCCAGCGCAGGGAGCGGCGGTGCGGGATGTCGTCCTCGCCGATCAACGAGATCGGCGCCCAGAGGTCGACCTCGCGGGCCGGGAACTGGAACGACGGCGGCATGACGCCGGCGACCGTGTAGGCCTCGCCGTCGAGGCGCAGGGTGCCGCCGACGATCCGCGGGTCGGCGCCGAAGGAACGCCGCCAGAGGCGGTCGGAGAGCAGGACGACGCGGTCGGCGCCGGGGACGTTCTCCTCCGGCCGCAGCGTGCGGCCACGCGCCGCCTCGACGCCCAGGGCGGTGAAGAAGCCGGCGGAGACCATCGCCGCCTCCAGCCGCCGCGGCTCCCCCTCGCCGGTCAGCGTCATGCCCGATTGGCCGGGAGTGAAGAAGTAGGCGCCGAGACGCTCCCAGGGGCCACGGGGACCCGCCAGCTCGCGCGTCAGATCGTCGAAGTCCTGCGGCGAGAAGGCGCCGTCCATCACCCCCTGCTCGGCGTGGGTGTGGAAGACGCGGACCAGCCGCTCGGGCTCCTGGTAGGGGAGCGGGCGCAGCAGCACGCCCTGGACGACGCTGAAGATCGCGGCGTTGGCGCCGATCCCGAGCCCCAGGGTGAGCAGCGCGACGAGGGTGAAGCCCGGGCTCTTGGCCAGGGTGCGGAGCCCGTAGCGCAGGTCGGTGAGCCAGCTCTCCATCGTCGCGTCCTCCTAGCCGCCGGCCTTTGCAGGGGCCGCGCCCAGGCGCTGCGGCACGTGCTGCTCGACGACCGCCTTGCGCAGCAGCGCCGGGCTGAGCATCCCCTGGGAGAGCACGAAGTCGTGGTACGCCTGGCGGTCGAAGCGGTCGCCGAGCAGGCGCTCGGCGTCGGTGCGCAGCTCCATCAAGCGGCTGTAGCCGACGAAGTACGACGGCGCCTGCCCCGGGCTGCGGAAGGTGTAGCGCTCGACCTCCTGGAGGGCCATGGCCTTCGACAGCACGACCTCCCCCTCGAGCACGCGGAAGGCCTCCTCGCGCGTGATCGTCCCGGTCTGGAGGCCGGGGTCGAGGAAGGCGCGCGCGGCGCGCAGCAGGCGGTGCTGCAGGGCGACGAGCTGGCCGTCGAGCGGCAGGAGCGGCTTCATCTCGGCCTCGGCGTAGAGCGCCCAGCCTTCGACGTTGACGCTGTTGAAGGCGAAGAAGGCGCGCGCCAGCGACACGCCCTTCTCGATCATGGTGCTGAACTGCAGCTCGTGGCCCGGGCGGCCCTCGTGCGCGGTGAGCGTCCAGGAGGCGGCGGCGAAGGTGAAGTCGTCGAAGCCGGCCTCGGCCCCCGCCTCGCCGGGGATGCGCAGCGGCAGCACGAAGTCGGGCGTTTCGCCGGTGTTGCCGATGATCCGCGCCGGCGAGACGTTGGGGGCAGGGGTGGCGGCGCTCTCGGCGGCGCTCGCCAGTCGCACGCGCATCTGCCGGTCGGGGATCGTCACGACGCGCGCCTCGCGGATCAGCTTCTCGAGGTCGCGCACCCGCTGCTGGTAGTGGGGGAGGATCGCCTCCCCTTCGAGCTGCTCCTTCTTGAGCGCGCGGAGGACGTCGCGGTAGTCGGCGGAGGGGAGCTGGCGCTCGCGGGCGACCAGCGCCGCGATCACCTGCATCTCGTTCTGCACCTCGTGGAAGCTGGTCTTGGCGCGCGACACCAGCTCCTCGAGCGGCATGTCGACGCCGCGCTGGCGCAGGCGGAAGCGGTAGACCTCCTCGGGCAGCCGGAAGTCCTGCCGCGCCCGCGGCTGCACCTCGGCGCGCAGCAGCGCCTCGTAGGCGGCGACCTGCTCGCCGAAGCGCGCGTGCGCCTCCTCCCAGCCGGTCAGGCCGGACTTCTGGAGCAGCTCGGCGATCCCCGCGAGGAAGCGGGCGGAGTTGCCGAGCTGGCGCTCGAGGTCGCCCTGGAAGGGGGCGAGGAGGGCGGGCTCGTCGAGGCGGTCGCGCAGCATGGCGGCGGCCTGGTCGGCGAGCGGCGTCGTCCCCGGTGTCAGGCCGGCGTACTTGCGCAGCCGCACCAGCGCCGCCGGGTGGCGCTCCTTCGGCACGCGGTCGTCGAGGAGGGCGCGGATGCCGTGGAAGACCGTCTGCGGCAGGTCGAAGACCGGCAGGAAGACGCGGCGCTCCAGCTCGACATCCTCGGTCACCTCCCGCGCCTCGGCGAGCATGATGTCGAGGTCCTGCAGCACCGCCGGGTCGCGCTCGGCAGCGCGCCGGCGCTCCAGCTCGGCGGCGGCCTCGGCGACGGCGCGCAGGAGCTGCGCGTCGCGGTCGAGCGGCAGGGAGAAGACCTCCTCGTCGAGCCCCTCGACGCCGAAGGCGCCCGCCTGCTCCGGCGCGAAGCGCGCCTGGGTGGCGAGCAGGACCTGGGCGTTTGCGTTGCTGCGCTCGACCCAGGTCGGCTCGGCGGCGGCGGCGGGGAGGGTGGCGAGGAGGGCGAGGGCGAATGAGAGGCGAAGCGGTCGAACCATGGGAGTCCCTTCTTTGAACTTTATTCGGCGCGCAGGGCGACGGCGGGATCGACGCGCGCCGCCCGCCGGGCCGGGATCCAGCTCGCCAGGAGCGCCGCGGCGGCGAGGAGCAGGGGTACGGCAATGAAGGTCGCGGGGTCGTTCGCCGGCACGGCGTAGAGGAGCCCCGCAAGCAGGCGCCCGGCGGCGCGCGCGCCGAGGAGGCCGAGGGCGGCGCCGGCGAGGGTCAGGACGAGCCCGCGGCCGACGACCAGCCGCAGCACCTGCCCGGCGCTGGCGCCGAGCGCCATCCGCACCCCGATCTCCTGCCGCTGACGCGCCACCGCGTAGGCGAGGAGGCCGTAGACCCCGATCATCGCCAGCGTCAGGGCGAGCACGGCGAAGGCGGCGAGGAGCGAGCCGCTGAAGCGCGGCTGGGCGAGCGAGCGCGACAGCTCCTCCTCCATCGTCGCGGCGGCGAAGACCGCCAGGTCGCGGTCGAGCTCGCGCACCACCTGGCGTGCCGTGCCGGCGGCGGCCAGCGGGTCGCCTTCGGTGCGCACCAGGACGCTCAGTGCGGGGCTCGGGAACTGCGCCAGCGGCGGGTAGAGCGCCGGCGCCGCCTCGGCGGCGAGGCCCATGAAGCGCTCGTCCTCGACGACGCCGACGATGCGCCGCGGCTGGCCGAAGATCCGCACCTCGCGGCCGAGCGGGTCCTCGCCCGGGAAGTAGCGGCGCACCGCCGCCGCGTTGAGCACGGCGACGAGCGGCGCGCCGACGCGGTCGGCGGGGAGGAAGCCGCGGCCGCGCAGCAGCGTCAGGCCGGCGGCGCGGAAGTAGCCGCGGCTCGCCGCGCGCACCCGGATCTCCTCCTGCTCCCCCTCGGCCACCTCGGGACGGCCGACGACGGTGAAGCGCGTCGTCCAGCCCGCATCGAGCGGGTGGCTGTTGGCGAGGCCGACGGCGCGGGCGGCGGGGAGGGCGGCGAGGCGCTCCTCCAGCGCCGCGTTGAACGCCATGACCTCGGGCCAGTCCGGATAGTTGGCGAAGCTCTGCGGGTAGCGCGCCGCCGGCAGCTCCAGCTCGAACTTGAGCACGCTCTCCGGGGCGAACCCGGGGTCCACGCGCTGCAGGCGCCAGAGGCTCTGCAGGAGGAGCGCGGCGGCGACGACGAGGACGGTCGAGAGCGCGACCTCGCCGACCACCAGGAGGTCGCGCAGCCAGCGCGTGCGGCCGTCGGCCGAGGCGGTGCGCCCGCCGCTCTTGAGCGCCGTCTGGAGGTCGCGTCCGAAGGACTGCGCCAGGGGCGCCAGGCCGAAGACCAGGGCGGTGAGGAGCGCGACGCCGGCGGTGAAGGCGAGGACGCGGCCGTCGAGGCGCACCTCGGCCAGGCGCGGCACGTCCTGGGGCGCGAGGGCGAGGAGGGGGCCGAGCGCCAGCCAGGCGAGGAGGAGGCCGCAGGCGCCGGCGAGCCCGGCGAGGAGCAACGCCTCGGCCGCGAACTGCCTCCCGAGGCGGAACGAGCCGGCGCCCAGCGCGGCGCGGATCGCCACCTCCCGCCCGCGGTCGGCGCCCCGTGCCAGCAGGAGGTTGGCGACGTTGACGCAGGCGACGAGGAGGACGAGGCCGACCGCCGCCATCAGCACGACGAGCGCCGGTTGGACGCGGCCGAAGAGGGCCTCGCGCAGCGGCAGGAGCACGATGCCGCGTCCCAGGTTGTCGTCCGGGTACTCCTTCTCGAGCTGGCGGGCGATCGAGGCGGCCTCGGCGCGCGCCGCGGCGAGCGCGGTGCCCGGCCGCACCTTGCCGAGGACGCTCAGGTCGTGGACGCCGCGGAACGCCCCCGCCGCGGCGGGCGCCAGCGGCCGCCAGAGCTCGGTGTCGGCGGCCGGCAGCGCCAGGTCGGCGGGCAGGACGCCGACGATCGTGTGCGGCGTCCCGTCGAGGACCAGGGGCCGGCCGAGGACGTCGGGCGCGCCGCCGAAGCGGCGCCGCCAGAGCTCCTCGCCCAGGAGCACGACGCGCTCGCTCCCCGGCCGGTCCTCGGCGGCCGTGAAGGCGCGGCCGAGGAGCGGCCGCACGCCGAGGAGCGGGAAGAGCTCGTGGGTGACCGCCGCGCCGGGGACGCGCTCGGGGTCGGCGCCGGGCCGGCTCAGGTCGACCGAGGCGCCGCGGATCGCCGCGAGATGAGCGAAGCTCCGGCTGCGCTCGCGCAGGTCGAGGTAGTCGGGGAGCGACACCCCCTCGCGCTCGGTCTGCCGCAGGCGGTCGCTCTCGGCCACCAGGACGATGCGGTCGGGGTCGGCGTAGGGCAGCGGGCGGAGCAGCACGCCGTGGACGACGCTGAAGATCGCGGCGTTGGCGCCGATGCCGAGGCCGAGGGTCAGGAGCGCGACGAAGGTGAAGCCGGGGGCCCGCGCCAGGGCGCGGGCGGCGTAGCGCAGGTCGCCCATCAGTCGGTGCGCAGCGCCACCGCCGGATCGACGCGCGCGGCGCGGCGGGCCGGAAGCCAGGCCGCCAGGACGGCCACCGCGGCCAGGAGCAGCGGCACGGCGGCGAAGGTCGCGGGGTCGGTGGCGCTGACCTCGAAGAGGAGCGAGCCGAGGAGACGGGTGAGGGCCAGGGCGCCGGCCAGGCCGGCGATGAGCCCCACCGCGGCGAGCGCCGCCGCCTGCCCCACGATCTGCCCCAGCACCTGCCGGCGGCGCGCCCCGAGCGCCATGCGCACGCCGATCTCCTGCGTCCGCTGCGCCACCGAGTAGGAGATGACGCCGTAGACGCCGACCGCGGCGAGCAGCAGCGCCAGCGCCGCGAAGGCGGCGAAGAGGCCGGTGCTCGAGCGCGCCGGCGCCAGCGCCTCCTCGACGCGCGAGGTCATCGTCCGGACGTCGAAGAGCGGCTGGTCGGGGTCGATGGCGCGCACTCGCGCGCGCACCGCGTCGGCCAGCGCCAGCGGGTCGCCGCCGGCGCGCACCGCCAGCGCCATCATCGAGGAGGGGAGCTGGGCGTGCGGGTAGTAGAGCTGCTCGTTCGACTCCTCGGCCAGGCTCTCGTTGCGCAGGTGGGCGACGACGCCGACGATCTCGCGCCAGAGCGGCGTGCCGTCGGGCATCTGCTCGAAGGTCAGGTTGATGCGCGCGCCGATCGGGTCGCGGTCGGCGAAGTAGCGGCGGACGACGTCCTCGTCGATGACGATGACGGGCTTCGCCTGGGCGGTGTCGTTCTCGCCGATCAGCCGGCCCTTGACCAGCGGGATGCGCATCGTCTCGAAGTAGCCGGGGGTGACGGCGCGCGGCGCGCCGTGCGGCCCGGCGTCGCCGGGCGGCGCCACCCGCCCCTCGATCGCGTAGGAGGCCGAGTTGTAGTTGCCGGAGAGGGGGAGGCTCGAGATTGCGCCCGCCGCCGTCACGCCGGGGAGGGTGCCGACCTCCTCGAGCAGTCGCTGGTAGAAGCCGGCGACGCGGCTGCTCTCCGGGTAACGGCCCTCGGGGAGCGCGAGCTGCAAGGTCAGGAGGTTCTCGGCGTCGAAGCCGGTCTCGACGTCGCCGAGCCGCGAGAGGCTGCGCACCAGGAGGCCGGCGCCGATCAGCAGCATCAGCGCCACGGCCATCTCGCCGACGACGAGCAGCGCCCGCGCGCGGTGGCGGCGGAAGCCGGGGCTCGAGCTGCGCGCCCCGGGCTTGAGCGAGTCGAGCGCCGCCGGCCGCGACACCGCGAGGGCGGGCAGGATGCCGGTGAGGAGCCCCGTGACCAGCGCGACGAGGAGCGTGAAGAGCAGCACCTGCGGGTCGAGCCCCACCTCCGTGGCGCCGGCCAGGAAGGGCGGCACGAGATCGGTGAGGAAGCCCGCCGTCGCCACCGCCACGACCAGCCCGAGGAGGCCGCCGAGGACGCCGAGGAGCGCCGTCTCGGTGAGGAGCTGGCGCATCAGGCGCCGGCGGCCGGCGCCGAGCGCGGCGCGCACCGCGATCTCGCGGCCGCGCGCGGCGGAGCGGGCGAGCAGGAGGTTCGCGACGTTGGCGCAGGCGATGAGCAGCACGCAGCCCACCGCGGCGAGGAGGACGAGGAGGGTGGCGCGCGACTCGCCGACCAGCGTCTCGCGCAGCGGCTCGACCAGCACGTGCCAGCCGGCGTCGCGCAGGAACTGGGCGTCGGGCTGGGCGGCGATGCGCGCCGAGATCCCCGCCATCTCCGCCTTGGCCTGCTCCAGCGACACCCCCTCCTTCGTGCGCCCCAAGACCGAGAGGAACTCGAAGCCGAAGGCGTCGGGGGTCAGCAGCTCGGGAGGGAGGCGGAGCGGCACGAAGACGTCGGCCGCCTGGATGTACTTGAAGCGCGGCGGCATCACGCCGACGATCTCGTGCTCGACGCCGTCGAGCACCACGGTGCGCCCGAGGACGCGCTCGTCGCCGGCGTAGCGGCGCCGCCAGAGCGGGTCGGAGATGACCGCCACCTTGGCGCCGGCCTCGTCCTCGCCGCGCGCGAAGCCGCGCCCCAGCGCCGGCTCGACGCCGATGACGTCGAAGAAGTTGGTGGAGGCCGTCGCCCCGAGCACCCGCTCCGGCTCGCCGCCGCCGGTGAGATTGGACGGCGCCTGGTAGCCGGTGATGGCGGCGAGGCCGTCGAACGACTTCGCCTGCTGACGGTAGAGGGAGAGGCCGTAGACGGAGACCGAGGCCTTCGGCAGGTCCATCTTGGGGTAGCTGTGGAAGAGCGAGACGAGCCGCTCGGGCTGGCCGTAGGGGAGCGGCGCCAGCAGCACCGCGCGCACGACGCTGAAGATCGCCGTGTTGGCGCCGATGCCGAGCGCCAGGGTCAGGAGCGCCGCGAGGGTGAAGCCCGGGCTGCGGCGCAGCCCGCGCAGGGCGTGACGGAGGTCGAAAAGGAGCGTGTCCACGGCAGTCCCTCCGGCGCGCCCGGCGCGCCTAGCTCACGTCGAAGCCGCTCTCGGCCAGCTCGCGCTCCTCGACCTTGCGCAGCTCGCCCTCCTGCTCCTCGACGACGCGGCCGTCGAAGAGGTGGATGCTGCGCCCGGCGTAGCGGGCGTAGCGCGGGTCGTGGGTGACCATGCAGATCGTGGCGCCTTCCTTGTGCAGCTCGCCGAGCAGGTCCATGACCGACTCGCTGTTGCGCGAGTCGAGGTTGCCGGTGGGCTCGTCGGCGAGCAGGATCGAGGGCTTGCCGACGACGGCGCGGGCCACCGCCACGCGCTGCTGCTGGCCGCCGGAGAGCTGCGACGGGTAGTGCTTCATGCGGTGCGCCATCTCGACCCGCTCGAGCGCCTCCTGCACGCGCTGCTTGCGCTCGGCCGACGGCGTGCCGCGGTAGGTCAGCGGCAGCTCGACGTTCTCGTAGACGGTCAGGTCGCCGATCAGGTTGAAGGCCTGGAAGATGAAGCCGATCTCCCGGTTGCGGATCCGCGCCCGGTCGGAGAAGGAGAGCTTGGCCACCTCCTTGCCGTTGAGCCAGTACTCGCCGTCGGTGGGGGTGTCGAGCAGCCCCAGGATCGACAGCAGCGTGGTCTTGCCGCAGCCGGAGGGGCCGGCGATGGCCACGTACTCGCCGTTCTTGATCTCGACGTGGATGCCGGACAGGGCGTGGGTCTCGACCTCGTCGGTCAGAAAGACCTTGGTCACCCCTTCGAGCTGGATGAGCGAGCGGTCGGAAGCGTTCATGCGTTTCTCCCTCGGATGATGCGGAGGTTTCAATCCAGGCGCAGGCGGTCGCGGCCGTCGGCGGCGGGGACGTCGGAAAGGATGACCTGGTCGCCGGGCACCAGGCCGGAGAGGACCTCGACGGTGGAGACGGAGCTGCGGCCCAGGCGGACCTGCACCCGCACCGCCTCCTTGCCGCCGTCGACCAGCTTGAAGAGCTCGATCGTCGAGTTGGGCTGGCCGTGGGTGGGGCGGCCGACGTAGACGACGTCGGACAGGCGCTCGATCTCGATCGTGCCGTCCACCGAGAGCCGCGGCCGGGCGCCGGGCGGCAGCGCGCCGGTCAGCGCCACGTCCACGCGCACGGTGCCGTCCTGGGCGCCGGGGTCGATGCGCGTCACCCGTCCGGGGACGATGCCGTTGCGGGTGTCGATCTGCGCCAGCTGGCCGAGCGCCACGTCCTTGGCCTGGGTCTCGGGGATGCGCAGCTCGGCCTTGAGGTGCTCGGGGCGGGCGACGCGCGCCAGGGTGGTGCCCGGCGTCACCCGCTGCCCGACCTCGACCGGCAGCTCCTGGAGGACGCCGCCGATCGCCGCCCGCACCGCCAGCGACCCCACCTGCCGCTGGCGCAGGGCGTAGAGGTCGCGGAGCTGCTGCACCCGCGCCCGCTGCGCCGCCGTCTGAGCGGCGGCGGAGTTGCGCGCCTTCTGCACCCGCTGCTGCTCGATCGCGGACTGCTTGTCGAGCTGGTCGGCCTTGAGGCGGGAGAGCTGCAGGGTGAGCGGCGGGATCAGGCCGTCCTTGGCCAGCGCCTCGTTGGCCTCGACCTGCAGGCGCGCCTCGCGCGCCTGCGAGTCCACGACTGTGGCCGCCGCCTGCTGCGCCAGCACCTGGCTCTCGAGCTGGGCGCGCAGGTCCTCGACGTCGGCCTCGGCGGCGCGCAGGTCGGAGGCGGCCTCGAAGGCCTGCTGCTCGAGCTCGGGGTTGGAGAGCTCGATGAGGACGGTCTGCGGCGTCACCTCGACACCGGGGAGGGCGGGGATGCGCTCGACCCGCCCTTCGACCGGGGCGGAGATCCAGCGCACCTCGACCGGCTCCAGCGTCCCCGGCCCGCGCACCTGGCGCAGCATCGGGCCGCGCTGCACGGTGTCGACCCACAGGCCGGCGCGGTCGACGCTCGGCGCCGCCGGCTTCAACTGGCTGGAAGCGAAGGTGATGGCGGCGAGCGCCGCGATCCCGCCTCCCGCCAGCGCGATGCGGCGGATGCGGAGCGAGCGGGCGCGGTCGGCACGAGGGATGTCCATACGGGTGTCCCGTTCTACGTCGAATTGGATACCAGGTTTCAGCCCGGAGGTTACTTCACTTCCCGCGTCAGCCAGCGCTCCAGGTACTCGCGGTGGAGCGGCGTGTCCGGGAAGCGCTCGCCGGGGCCGTAGGGGTAGCCGCTCATGGCGTTGAACGGCAGCGGCTCGACCTGCGCCGCCGCATAGGTGTTGCGGTCGGCGTCCTTGTCCCAGCCCAGGCTCTCCAGAAAGACCGTCCGCCGCCAGCCGGGCGGGGGCGGCGGCAGGGCGGCGGCGTCGAAGGTCAGGGCGACCTCGTCGCCCGGGCCCATCACGACGGAGCGGTCGTCGGCGGCGGCCAGCAGCTCGCGCACGTCGCCGTAGCGGGTGTAGCGGCCGGGGAAGGGGAGCCAGGGGGAGGCCGCCGCGGCCGCCTCGTAGACGAAGCCGTGCGGCGCGTTCGGCGCGCTCCGCACTAGGCGCGAGAAGCCGCGGAAGCGCAGCTCGGCCCGCGCCGGGTCGAGGCGGGCGGCGACGCGCGGCGCGGCGTCGGCCGGGGCGGTCGTCCAGGCGATGCGATCCCAGGCCAGCCAGAGCGAGGTGACGAGGCGGAGGCGGCGGGCGCCGGCGGGGAGCGGCGGCGTGTCGATCACCATCGTCTTGGTCTTGCCGGCCGGGAAGCCGGTCTCGGCCATCAGCTCCCGCCAGCCACCGGCGGTCTCGACCTCCAGGCGCGGGAACTGCTGCGCCGGCGCGGCGCGCTGGGCGAGCGCCAGGTTCAAGCTGGCGTCGGCGGGGAAGACCCAGCCGTCGAGGTGGAGGCGCACCGGGGCGGCGGGGGCCTCGCCGAGGTCGATCGTGAAGGTCCAGGGCGCCGCGGCGACCCCCTGGTAGGCGCTCTCGGCGAAGCCGGAGGCGTAGACCTCGTCGCGGCGGGCGACGCGGGCGGTGACGTCCACCCCGGCGCCGTCCCAGGCGGCGGCGACCGGGCGGAGCGCGCGGCTCGCCAGGACCGCGTCGGGGAGGCGGCGGCCGGGGAGGACGCGCAGGTTGCTCGCCACCTCGACGTCGCCGGGGTGGTCCACCACCCAGAGGCGGACGCGGTCGAAGAAGGCGGCCTCCCACAGCTCCTCGGTGAGCGCCAGGCGGTAGGCGCCGCGCTCCGGCCGCGCGCCGTCCACCCGCACCAGCTCGTCCGGGTCGGCCGACGCCCAGACGCCTTCGGCCACCGGCAGGCCGATGGGCGCCCCCCAGAGGAGGTCGGTGACGAACGCCATCCGCGCGCCGTCCCAGGCGTAGAGGAAGGGACAGCTTCCCTTGAGCAGCTGCTCCTCGACGAGCCGCTGGTCGAGCGCCGGCTGCAGCCGGTTCTGCGGCACGCCGTTCGGCCAGACGACGCGCAGCAGGTCGGCCTTCGCCAGGCCGCCGAGGCCGAAGTGGACGACCGGACCGGCGGCCTCGCGGGCCTGGTAGGCCGCGCCGGCACGGACCTCGGCGACCGACCCGACCCCCTGGACGTTGTTCTTGCTGTTCCCCTTGGTCAAGCCGCGCAGGCGGACGGTCAGCCAGTGGTTCGCGTTGCCGCCCTGGTTGTCGAGCCGGTGGAGGCCGGCGGGGCCGGCGGCGACCAGGTCGAGGTCGCCGTCGCCGTCGAGGTCGGCGGCGGCCAGCGCGGCGGCGCCGGCGGGCGCGGCGGCGAGCGGGAGGGCGCGGAAGCCCTCGCCGTCGCGGGCCAGCGCGACGATGGCGCCGTCGCCGGCGGCGGCGAGGTCGAGGCGGCCGTCGTTGTCGAGGTCGGCGGCCAAGACCGCGCGGAAAGCGGGAGCGGCGGGGAGCCCGGCGGCGGCCCAGGGGACGAAGCGCCCGCCCTGGTTGCGCAGGAGGCGGAGGCCGCCGGCGGCCGGCGCGACGACGAGGTCGAAGAGGCCGTCGCCGTCGAGGTCGGCGCTGGCGGCGGCGAGAACGGCGCCCGTGCCCTCCAGCCCGCCAGCGGCGGTGCGGTCGGCGAAGCGGCCCTGGCGCAGGTTGTCGAGCCAGGAAAGGCCGCCAGCGTGGGCGGCGAGAAGGTCGAGGTCGCCGTCGCGGTCGAGGTCGGTGGCAACGAGCTGGCGGACGTCTTTCCAAGAAAGAGCGGGTAGGGAACGGTCGCCGACCGAAGCGAGGGGCGCTTGCGGCCCTTCGAGTGCGTTGCGGAGGAGTTGCGCCGGCGCGGGACCGCCGGCGAGGGCGAGGTCAAGATCGCCCTCGATGTCGTAATCGATCGCCGCGGCGGCGGTCGCGCCCTTCGCGGCGGAGAGCACCTCGGGCGCGAGCTGGAAGGTGCCGTCCCCCTTACCCAGCCAGAGGACGGTGCGGTCGGTGCCGAACGCCAGGAGGTCCATCGTCCCGTCGTTGTCGAGGTCGACGGCGAGCAGGCCCTCCAGGCCCTTCGCGTCCAGCCCTTCGCCCGCCGCCTTCGGCGCCCAGCCGCCGGCCGCCCGCCGCACCTCCAGCGCCGGCGACTCGCCAGCGCGGAGCCGCGCGACGTCCGGCTTCTCGTCGTTGTCGAAGTCCGCGACGGCGAGGGCTTGCCCGACCGTCGCGGCGGCGTCGAGCGCGCTTCCCTTCAGCTCGACCGGCACCGGCGCGCCCCAGACCGCGGGCGGCGGCTCGTTCGCGAAGCGCTCGACCGGCACCCCCTGGATGCCGGCGGTCAGCTCGCGCAGCCCCTGCTGGTACATCGGCGTGACCTTGAGGACGTTCTCGAGCCGCAGGGCGGGGACGCGCGCCGCCTCCGGCTCGCCCGACTCCAGCGCCGCCAGGAGCTGCCCGAGTGGCCCCTCGGCCTGCGGCGACTGCCAGATCAGCTCCTTGATGCGCAGGTAGGCGCCGGTGGCGGCGGCGCGGTCGCCGCGGCGCACCGCGCGGCCGCCGAGCTGCGCCAGGACGACGACGTTCTCGGGACGGAGACGGGCGAGCCGATCGATCGCCGCCGCGGCGACCCGCTCGGCCGTCTCGCCCTCCTGGGTGGTCGCCTGACGGTAGGCGGCGTAGAGCACCTCGAGGTTCTCGGTCGCCGCGGCCATCGCCTTCTCGAGCACCGCCAGCGCCTCCTCCGGCCGCCCGGCCCACTGCAGCGCCTCGGCCTGGATCGCCAGTAGGTCCGCCCGCCCCGGCGCCTTCTCCAGCGCCCGCCCGATCGAGCCCAACGCCTCCTCCGTCTGCTGCTGCCGCAGCTGCGCCACCGCGAGGTCCGCATGCGGCAGCGGATTCCCCGGCACCAGCCTCGCCAGCTCCCCGAAGCTCTCCGCCGCCTGCGCCGGCTGCTCGTTCTCGAGCTGCGCCAGCCCCAGCGTCCGCAGCTCCAACGCCCGCGGCGGCAGCGCCCCCGCCGCCTTGTCCCCGTTCGCCCGCAGCGCCGGCAGCGCGGCGAGTACAAGAAGAACGAGCGACGGCAGGAGCTTGCGCGACATGGACCCGCGATTCTAGCCTGCCGCCTATGGACGTCCCCGAGGAGCACCGAGCCCACGCGCCCAGGGTGTTGGGGTTCGCGGCGTTAACCGTGAGCGACAGCCGGACCCCGGAGACCGACGGCGGCGGCCGGTCGATCCGCGACCTCGTCGAGCGCGCCGGGCACCGGTTCGTCGAGGCGCGGATCGTGCGCGACGAGATCGAGGCGATCCGCGCCGCCGCACGCGAGCTGCTGTCGCTGCCCGAGGTCGACGTCCTAGTCCTGACCGGCGGCACCGGCGTGGCACCGCGCGACGTGACCCTCGAAGCCGTAGCCCCCCTCCTCGAGCGCCCCCTAGAAGGCTTCGGCGAGCTGTTCCGGATGCTTTCTTATAAGGAAGTAGGCGCTGCCGCCATGCTCTCCCGCGCCACCGCCGGCGTCACCAACGGCAAAGCCCTCTTCGCCCTCCCCGGCTCCCCCAAGGCCGTCACCCTAGCCCTGAATGAGCTGATCCTCCCGGAAGCGGGCCATCTGATCTCTCAAGCAAGAAGGGGGAAGCTCTCCGGGGGGCGCTCCCCCGGGAAGCTCTGAGCGAGCGCCTGGCAACTTCATCCGCAGTCAGACTGCGACCCAGGCGCGAAGCGAAGCGCAGGCGCGCGCCTCAGATCCCGCAGGCTCGAAAAGCGCGCGCCGGTTCCCGGGGGAGCGCCCCCCGGAGAGCTGGGCGGGGGGTTGACGCTAAACCCGTCGTCGACCGGCGATCGCCCGCCAGATGAAGAGCAGGATCAGCGCGCCGATGATGGCGATCAGCAGGCTCCGCCAGTCGAAGCCCGAGATCCCCCCGTAACCGAGCGCCGTGGCGATAAAGCCGCCAAGCAGCGCCCCGATCACCCCGATCACCACCGTGATGATGCACCCCCCGGGGTCCCGCCCCGGCATGATCAACTTCGCGATCAGCCCGGCGATCAGGCCGAACACGATCCAGGAGATGAGTCCCATCGCTTCCACGTGAGTCCCTCCTTTCGTGGCCCTGTCCGATGACCCGCCAAAATGCTAGAGCCATGCCATGAGGTGAATACAATGGCCGGCCCATGACCCCCGCGCGCCCCACCCTCGTCCTCATCGACGGCTACTACATCATCTACCGCTCGTTCTTCGCCCCCACCCGCCTCTCCACCTCCCGCGGCCAACCCACCAACGCTGTATACATTTTCGTCCAGACCTTGCGCAAGCTCCTGCGCGAGCAGCAGCCCGAGCTGATGGCCGTGGCCCTCGACGTCGGTGGCCCCACCGAGCGCGGCGAGCTCTTCGAAGAGTACAAGGCCAACCGCGCCCCCATGCCCGACGAGCTGCGCGGGCAGGTGCCCTGGATCCGCCAGATCATCGACGCCTACCGCATCCCCATCGTCGAGGAGCGGCGCTACGAGGCCGACGACGTCCTCGGCACTCTGGCGTGCAAGGGGGCCGAGGCGGGCTACGACGTCATCGTCGTCTCGGCCGACAAGGACCTCATGCAGCTCGTGCGGCCAGGGGTCTCCTTCTTCCACGTCATCAAGGAGAAGCTGTACCGCCGCGAGGACGTGGAGCAGGACTACGGCGTGCCGCCAGAGAAGGTCGCCGACTACCTCGCCCTCCTCGGCGACACCGTCGACAACATCCCGGGCGTGCCGGGGATCGGCAAGGTGGGCGCCAAGAAGCTGATCCAGCAGTTCGGGTCGATCGAGGAGCTGGTGGCGCGCGTCGACGAGGCGCCCGCCAAGGTGCGCGAGACCTTGCGCGCCCACGCCGACAGCCTCCAGCTCTCGAAAAAGCTCACGACGCTGCACTGCGACCTGCCCATCCCCTTCGAGCCCGAGAAGCTCCGCCACACCACGCCGGACCCGGTCGCGCTCCGCCGCCTCTTCACCGAGCTGGAGTTCTTCTCCCTCGCCGACGAGCTCGAGCCGACGCGCGCCGCCGCCGGCGAGGAGCTGACGCCGGCGGCCGAGCTGGAGACGCCCGAGGCCTGGCGCGCCGCGGCGGCGCCGCTCGCCGGCGGCGAGGTGCACGTAGCGCTGCTCGGCGAGGAGCGGCCGCTGGGGCTGGCGGTGGGCGGGCCCGGGGAGGGCGGCTTCTTCGTCGACTTCCGGCGCGACGGCGTGCGCGAGGCGGCGGTCGAGAGCTTGGCGGGCTGGGCGGAGGACCACGCGACGACGCTCGTCGGCCACAACCTGAAGGAAGTGCTCCGCCTCTGCGCCGACGGCCGCTTCTGCCATGCCTCGCTCTTCGACGCGATGCTCGCCTCCTACCTGCTCAAGCCGTCGGTGAAGGGCCATGCCCTCGACGAGCTGGCGCTCGAGCGGCTCAACCGCAAGCCCCTCTCGCCTAAGGACATCGGCTGGGACAAGGGACAGGAGCCGCCGCTCGGCGACTCGCGCCTGGCGGCCTACGCCGGCGAGCGGATCGACCTCTCGCGGCGGCTCGTGCCGGCGATGCGCGCCGAGCTGGCCGCCGCGGCGCCGCTGGAGGCGATCTACCGCGAGATCGAGGCGCCGCTCCTGCCCGTCCTCCTCGGCATGGAGGAGCGCGGCATCCTCCTCGACATCGATCTCCTGGCCGAGATGTCGGCCGAGCTGGGCAAGGAGCTGCAGGCCCTCGAAGGCGAGGCCCACCGGCTGGCCGGCGAGCCCTTCAACTTGAACTCGCCGCAGCAGCTCGGGGTGATCCTCTTCGAGAAGCTGGGCTACCCGGTGCTCAAGCGGACGCAGAAGACGCGGAGCTACTCGACCGGCGCCGAGACGCTGGAGGAGCTGGCGGCGCGCGGCTATCCGCTGCCGGAGCTGCTGCTGCGCCATCGCGAGATCGCCAAGCTCAAGGGCACCTACATCGACGCCTTCCCGGTGCTGGTGGACGGCGACCGGCGCCTCCACACCCGCTACTACCAGGCGGTGGCGTCGACCGGCCGGCTGTCGTCGGCCAATCCCAACCTGCAGAACATTCCGATCCGCACCGAGCTGGGGCAGCGCATCCGCAAGGCGTTCATCGCCGGGCCCGACAACCTCCTGCTGGTTGCCGACTACAGCCAGATCGAGCTGCGCGTCCTCGCCCACATCGCCGAGGAGGAGGCGCTGATCAGCGCCTTCGCCGCCGGCACCGACATCCACCGCGCCACCGCCGGCACCGTCTTCGGCATCTCGCCGGAGCTGGTGACGCCGGAGCAGCGGCGCGCCGCCAAGACGATCAACTTCGGCATCCTCTACGGCATGAGCGCCTTCGGCCTGTCGCAGAACCTGGGCATCCCGCAGAAGGAGGCCGACCGCTTCATCAAGGAGTACCTGGCGCAGTACCCGGGCGTGCGGAAGTACCTCGACGAGACGCTGGCCTACGCCGAGCGCGAGGGCCGGGTGGAGACGCTCTACGGCCGGGTGCGCTTCCTGCCGGAGGCCCAGAGCGCCAACCGCACGCTGCGCGAGAGCGGGCGGCGGATGGCGATCAACGCCCGCGTGCAAGGGACGGCGGCCGACCTGCTCAAGAAGGCGATGATCGCCGTCGACTGCCGCCTGCGCGACGCCTGGCCCGCAGCGCGCCTCCTCCTGACCGTCCACGACGAGCTGGTCTTCGAGGTGCCGGAAGCGGACGTCGAAACGGTCGCCGCCGCCGTGCGCGAGGAGATGGAAAGCGTCGCCTCCCTGAGCGTCCCCCTCGTCGTCGACGCCGGCTGGGGGCAGAGCTGGTACGACGCGAAGGGGTAGGGAGCGGCGCCGCTGTCACCCTGCACCCGTGGAAAATGAAGAGCAGGGTGAGGAGGCCCCAGAGGAGAAGCAGCCCGTCATCCTGAGCGCAGCGAAGGATCTGGGCGGGGGGATGCGCCGACATCACGCTTCATCGCTCAGGTCTTTCCAATCTGGGTTCTGCGTCTCGATCAGCGCGATTTTTCGGCTTCGCAGCCAGCCTTTGAGCTGCTTCTCCCTGACGATGGCGTCGACAATGCGCGAGAAGGCTTCGCAATAGACCAGTCGATCGAGCCGATACTTGCTGGTGAAGGTACAGCCCTGCCGCTGCTTGTGCCGCTCCAGCCGCTTTCTCAGATCTGCGGTGACGCCGATGTAGAGGACGCGAGAGGCGTTGCTCAGAATGTAGACGTGGGAAGGCATCCTCCGGATAAGACGGAAGTGGACAGCCGATCTTTGCAGTCCACCGCCCAGATCCTTGCGGAGCCCAGTGATGGGCTCCGCTACCCGAGAGGCCGCCTGCCGGAGCAGGCGATTGATCTTGGATTGCGGGTTCGCTGCGCTCAGGATGACGGACGAAGGGGCCGGCGGAGGGCAGGGCGCTCTCCGCCGGCAGTGCTATCTAGTTGGCCGGCTCCTGGGCCTTCACGCCGGTCGGGGCCTTGAGGAGCTCGCTCTTGCGGCGGCGGCGCCGCCGCCGGGGCGGGATCGCGAACTCGATCAGGCGCTCGCTCTCGGGGCCGAAGTGGGCCTGGAGGCCGGCGACCAGGCGGTTGTTGAGCAGGCGGACACGGTTGTCCTGCTCGTCGCGCAGGCGCGTGGCCTCCCGCAGACGGGCGGTCGCGGCTTCCTGCTCGTGCTCGAAGAGGACGAGCTGCTTGAGCGCCTGGTCGAAGTTGGCGTGCTCCTCGCGCAGGTGCGGCGTCTGCTCGAGGACGGTCGGGATCTTGTCGCGGAGCTGCTCCCACTTCTTGAGCCGGTCCGCGAGGGAACGGGGAATCGGAACGTCGGGCATGATGTGCCTCCTTTCTTGAGCTGTTCAGGGGGGATGAAGTCGCCGCGCGTGGCGCCACGGCGGGTCGGAGGGCCCCGGATCGCCGCCGGAAGCTCCGTCACGATGACGGGCGCTCCGTTACGGTGACGGAAGCTCCGTCTCCATGACGGGCGCCTCGTTACCGTAACGGGCGCTCCATCTCCATAACGGGCGCCCCGTCTCGATAACGGGCGCGCCGTTACCGTGACTGCCGCTCCGTTACGGTAACGGGACGACCATCTCCGTAACGGGCGCGCCGTCACCGTAACGGCGCGGCCGGCACGGTACCGGAGCGTCCGGAATGGAAAGCGAGCGCCCGCAACGGTGCCGGGCCGAGCTTCCAGCGGATGGAGAGAAATGAACGGCATGGAGCATCTTACGATGCCTAGCGGAGTGAAGTCAACGGTTATAAGCCAAGAACCGTTGACAACCCTCCGTCAAGCCGTTGAGATAGGCTCTCCGCCGTGCGGGACAAGACAGCTTATTTGGGCACCACGGACCCGGAGACCCGGAGGATCTTGGAGGCGCTGAAGGAGAGGATCCGCGAGTCGGGAAAGAGCTACCGCGATGTCGAGAAGGGCGCCCAGATCGGGCAGGACTACCTACGCCAGGTGCTGCGCGGCTCGGTGCAGCTCAAGGTGGCGCACGTCCTCGCCGTGCTGCGGGCCATCGATCTGCCGCCCGGCGACTTCTTCCAAGGGGCGCTCGGCCCATCCACGCCCCCTCCAACGTCCGCCGCTCCCGAGGCGCCGCCGGAAGGCGATCCTGCCGCGACGGCCGTCGGCGTTCTCCAGCGCGCGACCCTGCGCATGATGATCTGGAAGTGCAAGGACGACGGGGTGTTCACCCCGGAAGAGGCCCAGCGCCTCCTACAGACGCTGGACCCGGCTCAGTCCGGGTAGACGAACCGCACCTCCCGCTCGAGCTCGGGCGGCAGGCTCTTGTGGACCGGGCAGGTGAGGGCGGCGTTCTCGAGCTTCCGCCGCTGGTCCGGGGTGAGGCCCGCCGGCATCCAGATCGTCACCGGCACCGAGCCCACGCGCCGCGGGTCGCTCTTCATGTGCTTCTCCAGGCGGAAGCGGAGGCCGTCGAGGTCCACTCCCTCGCGCGTGCCGACGATGGCGATCAGCGTCATCATGCAGGCGCCGAGGGAGGTGGCGAGGAGGTCGGTGGGGGAGAAGGAGCTGCCGTCCCCCTGGTTGTCCTTGGGCGCGGCCGTGGTGAGCACGGTACCGGAGGGCTCGTGCGTCAGCTCCACTTTCAGGTGGCCGACGTAGCGGCCGGTGATCTCGACGGACATGGCGGCGATTATGTCGCGGTCCGGCGGGCGCGCGCTGCTAGGCTGGCGCGCCCGTGGAGGTCACTTTCTTCCTCGCCGGCGAGCCGGACCTCGAGCGCCTGGCGGGGATCGACCCCGACCGCGAATGGCGGGAGTTCCAGCGCGGCGAGCGGATCTGGGTGCTCCAGGCCTACCTGCGCCTCGCCCGCGCCGGCTGGCCGGTCAAGCTCGCCGGCACCCCGCCGGCGGGCGGGCTCGTCGTCTTCCACGCCAAGCACGAGCGGGCGCTCTGCGCCGCCGGGGGCGCGCTCGGCGACGCGGTCCTGGTCGGCGTTCGCGCCGACAACCGCGAGCCGCTCGCCGCCGACTTCGAGATCCTCCAGAACGGCTGGTTCGCCGACGGCCGCCGCCGCTTCCACCTGCCGCACTGGCCGCAGCCGGCGCTCGTGCCGCGCGACCCGGCGCGCGGCAGCCGCCTCGAGCGCGCCGCCTACAAGGGCTTCGACGCCAACCTCCACCTCGACCTCCGCGCCCCGGCCTGGCGCGACTTCCTGGCCGCGTGCGGCATCGAGTGGGTGGTGGACTCGGTCGAGTTCCCCCGGGCGGCCACCGACAGGCTGCCGCTCGACTGGCCCGACCACCGGGACCTCGACCTGATCGTCGCGGTGCGCCCGCCGCAGCGCACGCTCTGGCGCTGGAAACCGGCGAGCAAGCTGGTCAACGCCTGGCTGGCCGGGGTGCCGGCGCTGCTCGGGCCGGAGGTCGCCTACCGCGAGCTCCGCCGCTCGCCCCTCGATTACCTGGAGGCCGGCACGCGCGCGGAGGCGGAGCGGGCGGTCGAGCGCCTGCTCGCCGAGCCCGGGCTCTACGCCGCGATGGTCGAGAACGGTCGCGCCCGCGCCGCCGACTACACGGCGGCGGCGATCCTGCCGCAGTGGGCGGAGCTGCTCTTCGAGACCATCCCGGCGCGCGTCGAGGGAAGAGGAGCGCGGTGCCTGCCGCTGCCGCTGCGGCGGGCGGGTCGCTGGCTCGGCCGCGCCGCGACGCTGCGCGCCGCGCGCTAGCCCGCGGCCCGGGCGGCGCGAGGCGGCGCGCCCAGCTCGGAGGCGCCCAGCGCGGAGGCTGCGAGCCGGGCGCTGACCGCGCGCGGCGCGTCGGCCACGCTCTCGTAGATCTTCGCCGCCCGCTCCAGCATCGCGGCCGCGTCCTCGGCGTCCCCCCGGCCGGCGCGGAGCGCTGCGCGCCGCTCCAGGAGGTGGGCCTCCAACAGCGGGTCCGCCGACCCCTCTTCGCACAGCTCCTCGGCGACGTCCAGCGCCTTGGCGGCGCCGGCGAGGTCGCCGTCGAGCCGCCGCGCCTCGGCTAGCTGCGCCCAGGCGCGGGCCCGCAGGTCGCACACCAGGGAAGCGGTGTAGCGCGCCGGCTCGAGGCAGGCGGCGACCGCCACGGCGAGGCGCGCCAGCTCGAGCGCCGCGCGCGGCGCCGCCTCGGCGCTCCGCTCGACCAGCAGCTCGGCGAGGCCGAACGTCTGCCAGGCGGGGCGGACGCGGGTGGCGCCCTCGCGCTGCGCCGCCGGCAGGGCGAGGAGGTCGGCCAAGTGCCCGCATGCCGCCTCCCGCTCCTCGGCGAGGACGACGAGGTGAGCCTGGATTCGGGAGAACAGATCGGTCGCCGTGGCGGACCCTCCTCTGCCTCCTTAAGTTGCTTGAAGAGGAAAAAAGGGGACAACGATACGGAAGATTCAGGCGGGGAACTGGGCCGGGCTGAAGCCGATGTCCACGATGCTGCAGCCGTGGCGGACGGGGAGGCCGAGCCGGCGGGCCTCCTCGACGACCTGGGCGTCGGCCGAGCCGGGGTTGAACCAGACCTCGCGCGCGCCGGCCGCCTCGATCTCCGGCAGCACCTGGAGCGTGACCTCCGGCTGGAGGTAGACGCTGATCCGCTCCAGCGGCTCCGGCACGTCGGCGAGCCGCGCCAGCGCGGGCAGCCCCTCGACCTCGGTCTCGTGCGGGTTGACCGGGTAGACCTTGTAGCCCGCGGCCTGGTAGGCGCGCACCGACTTGTTGCCGTACTTCCGCCGGTTGCCGGAGGCGCCGAGCACCGCGATGGTGCGAGAGGAGCTCATGTGAGCGGGTAGTTTAGCCGGAGAGACGAAGCTCCCTCCCCCGCGCAGCGGGGGAGGGCCAGGGAGGGGGTATCGAAGTCAATGCAGTAAGGCCGGGCGAGCGCTGGGCGGCTGCAGCGCCCCCAACGCTGAGCCGCTGCAAGACGGAGCGCTCTCCAGACCGCTAGTAGCGCCAGCGGTCGCGCGGCCGGTCGCGGAAGCGATCCTGGTCACGGAGGCGATCGTTGCTGAAGCGCCGGTCGCGGTAGCCGTAGCGGTTGAACATCTCGTCCATGAGCTGGTCGATCCGGTTGAAACCGCCGTAGACGTGGGCGCGGTAGCGGATGCGCGAGAGGGCGTCGCCGGCCGCGAAGTAGGTGTCGGCGAGCCGCTCGAAGGCCCGCTCGTCGCCGCCGCTGCGGTTGAAGGCGCGGGCGGCCTCCTCCAGGGCCCGCAGGCGGTTGATCACCTCGCGCTCGCCGCGGCCGCCGCCGCGCTGGTAGTCGAGGGCCTGGCGGTGGACCTGGCGGGCCATCTTCTCGAGCTCGGCCGCCGCCCAGTCGCCCTGGTAGCGCTGGTTGTAGCGATCGTAGGCACGGTCACGGTTGCGACGCTGGACCTGCGCGTCGGCCGTCGCCGGCACCAGCATGGCGACGGCGGCGAGGGCGAGCAGGGTCTTTCGGAGCGCGGTTCTCATTGTCGGTCCTCCTGTCTTCGCGGTCCATAGAGAGCAAGCGATATGCCACCGCGAAGCGACTGAAACGAAAGGGCTTCGGACGGAACGGGCGGCGCGGCGGAGAGGCGCGCTCGTCCTCCTGAGAGGACGGTCGAAGGGCTAGCGCACGACCTGCCGCTCGTCGCCGACCCGCCGGGTGGCGCCGGTCGAGTCGAGGTGCTCGAGGAGCGGGATCGCCCATTTCCGCGAGAGGCCGAAGCGGTCCTTGAAGTCGGCCACCGAGAAGCGCTCCCAGTCGCTGGCGAGGAGGCGGTCGCGCAGCTCGGCGAGCACGGCGGCCGAGAGCACCAGGCCGGCGGGGAGCTTGACCAGGCGCGCGCGCTCGACGAGGTGGCGGACGACGCCGTCGACGATCTGCGGCTTGGCTCCCAGCTCGCGCGCCATCTCGGCGGGCGAGGGCGGGGTGAGCCCGCCGCGGTCGAAGCGCTCCTGCACCGCGGCGGCCAGACGCGACTCCTCGCCGGTCAGCTCGGCGGTGCGGCCGGGGAGGGTCACGAGGTCGCCGCGCACCGCCAGCACCCGCTCGGCCTCCAGCCAGGGGAGGTAGACCGGCGCGAGGTCGGCGGCGCCGCGCAGGATGCGGCGCACCGCCTCGGCCCGCGGCATCGCCTCGGCGAGGCGGTCGCGCCGGAAGTGCTCGGCGAGCACCCGCCGGGCGCGCTCGGAGACCCGGCGCACCGCCGCGGGGGCGATCCAGCGGCGGGCGTACCCCGGCCCCTCCGGCACCTCGAGGAGCTTCTGCGCGCCGGCAAGCGCGGCCAGCTCCGCCGCGGCCCGCTCCGCCGGCACGCCGAGACGCCGCGCCGCTTCCGCCGCCTCCAGCCCGCGCTCGCCCGCCTCCTCGCCCCAGGCGAGGAGCGCGGCGCGGAGGTCGCCGGCGAGGGCGGCCAGAGTTCCCGGCAGGTCGCGCGCGCGGTGGCGGCGCCAGCGGGGATCGAGCACGCGACCGCCGCCGAGAGTGGCGGCGGGAGAGGGACGGCGGACGACGTAGCGGTCGCCGCGCACCGCCACGACCGGCGCCTCCAGGCGGACCTCGACCGGGCCGCTGCCGCCCGGCGCGATCCCGCCGGCCCCGAGCGGCCGCAGCCGCCCCAGCACCTCGCTGGCGTAGAGGTGGAGGCGTACGGGCGTCCAGCCGTGCAAGGGCGCCGGCGCGTCGGGCAGAAGATGGAAGTCGGCGAGGAGGCGGGTGGTGGCGGCGAAGGCGCCGAGGGCGGCGAGGGTCATGCCGCGGGCCAGGGCGTCGAGCTCCACGCCGGTGAGCTGGAGCGAGGTGCGCTCCCCGGCCACCGCCGCCTCGCGCGGCCGGCCGTGCACCTGGACGCTCCGCACCCGCAGCCGCTCGCCGCGCGGCAGCAGCTCCAGCGCGTCCCCCGGCCGCACCTCGCCGCTCGCCAGCGTGCCGGTGACGACGACGCCGAGCCCTTTGAGGTGGAAGGCGCGATCGACCGGGAGGCGGGCGGGAAGCGCTGCGTCGTGCGGCGCGGCGTGGCGGGCGGCGAGGTCGAGGATCGCGGCCTTGAGCTCCGCGATCCCGGCGCCGGTCTCGCTCGACACCGGCAAGACCGGCGCGCCGGCGAACGGGGTTGCGGCCAGCAGCTCCTCGACCTCGAGCTGTGCCAGCTCCTGGAGGTCGGCGGAGACGAGGTCGGTCTTGGTCAGGGCGACGAGCCCCGCCGGGATGCCGAGGAGCGAGCAGACCGCCAGGTGCTCGCGGGTCTGCGGCTTCACCCCCTCGTCGGCGGCGACGACGAGCAGCATGATGCGGATGCCGCCCAAGCCGGCCAGCGCGTTGTGCAGGAAGCGCTCGTGGCCGGGGACGTCCACGAAGCCGACCTGCAGGTCGCCGTCGAAGAGGTAGGCGAAGCCGAGGTCGATGGTGATGCCGCGGGCCTTCTCCTCGGCCCAGCGATCGCAGTCGATGCCGGTGAGGGCCTGGACGAGGCGGGTCTTGCCGTGGTCGATGTGGCCGGCGGTGCCGACGACGACGCGGCGCAATTGATTTCACACGGCGCGAAAGCTTTCGCGCCTTAGGTCCCAGAGTTCGCCCGAGTGAGGATCTCGCGCGCCAGGCGGTTGATCGTCGCGCCGTCGGCGGCGGAGCCGAAGCGGGCGAGCATCTCCTTCATCACCGGGCCGATGCCGGCGGGGCCGGCAAGGCCGCGGGCGGCCACCAGCTCCTCGATCGCGGCACGGATCTGCGCCTCGTCGGCCTGGGCGGGCAGGTAGGCGGTGAGGACGACCGCCTCCCGCTCCTCCTTCTCGGCCAGCTCGGGGCGCGCCCCCTGGCGGTACTGCGTCGCGGCCTCTTCCCGCTGCTTCACCGCCTTGCGCACGAGGGCGACGAAGGCCGGCTCGTCCACCTCGCCGCCGCGGCGGATGCGCTCGTTCTTGATCTCGGTCAGCAGGAGACGCAGGGTCGAGAGCCGCTCCTTCTGCCCGGCCTTGAGCGCTTCCTTGAGGTCGGACTCGATGCGCTGCTGGGGTGATGTGGCCATACGACGATTATAGGAGGCATGTCGGTTGCACCGTCTCTTCGGCGCACGCGCGAAGGAGGTGCCCACGATGACGAGAGTCGAGACCCCCCTCCCTGTCGAGACCGCCCTGCCCGGCCCGCTGACCCGCGAGGAGGTCCGCGGCCTGCTGGAGCCCCGTCCCGGGCCCTGTATCTCGATCTTCCTGCCCACGGCGCGCGCCGGGGCGGAGACGCAGCAGAACCCGATCCGCTGGAAGAACCTGCTGCGCGCCGCCGAGGAGCAGCTCGCCGAGCGCGGCCTGCGCCGGCCCGAGATCGAAGAGTTGCTCGAGCCGCTGCGCGCCTTCCAGGACGACACCGATTTCTGGCAGCACCAGAGCGAAGGGCTGGCGGCCTTCCGCGCCCCCGACCTGGTCCGCGTCTACCGCCTGCCGCTGCGCTTCGACGAGCTGGCGGCGGTCGAGGACCGCTTCCACCTGAAGCCCGTCTTCTCGCTCTTCGACGGCGACGGCCGCTTCTTCGTCCTGGCGATCGCGATGCACGACATCCGGCTCTTCGAAGGCAGCCGCTGGAGCGTCGAGGAGGTGGACCTCAAGGACGTGCCGCGCAGCATCGAGGAGGCGGTGGGGGAGGAGCTGGGGCAGAGGCCGCTGGCCTTCGCCCAGAGCGGCCCGGGCGCGCGGGTGAGCCACGGCGCGCCCGGCTTCCACAGCCACGGTGCCAGCGAGGACGACACCAAGACCGCTCTGTTCAACTTCTTCAAGCGGGTGGACAACGGCATCCAGGAGCTGCCGATCGACCGCAACGCGCCGCTGGTGCTGGCCGGCGTCGACTACCTGCTGCCGATCTACCGCGAGGCGACGCAGCACCCACACCTGATGCAAGAGGGGGTGCTCGGCAACCCCGAGGTGCTACGGCCGGAGGAGCTGCACGCCGCCGCCTGGAAGCTGGTCGAGCCGCTCTTCCTCGAGCGGCGCCGGCGCCTTGCGGAGCGCTACGGCGAGCTGAGCGGCACCGGCCGCGCCACCGGCGACCTCGACGAAGTGGTCGCGGCCGCCCACGACGGGCGGGTGGACACGCTCTTCACCTCGGTCGGCGCGCGCTGCTGGGGGAGCTGGGACCCGGAGGAGCGCAAGGTCGAGCTCGACGGCCACGGCGACGCGCCGAGCCCGGGGAGCGAGGATCTCTGCGACCTGGCGGCGATCCAGACCTTCCTCCACGGCGGCGAGGTCTTCGCCGTGCCGGCGGAGGAGGTGCCGGCGGAGGGCGCGCCGCTGGCGGCGATCTTCAGGTGGTAGCGGGAGGAGCGGTCTAGCCGGGACAGAGCCCCATCACCGGGCGCAGGTGGAGGCGGATTTCCTGCCACTGCTGGCGGACGTTGGCCGGGGCCTCGACCCGAGGCAGAAGCGTTTCGATCCGCCGCGCCGGCCGCGCCGCCTCGCAGGCCTTGTTGCGCAGGCGCACCCGCTCGTCGCGGGCGCCCGGGAAGCGGCCGCGTAGGCGGCGCAGGCCGCCCTGCTGCTGCGAGGCGGCGACCGCCTGCCGGAGCTCGGTGACGCCCTCCCCGAAGAGCTCCATCGTCTCCAGCAGCTCGTCCTCCAGGTCCTCGTTCGCCGGCTCGGGCCGGTCGGAGTCCAGGTAGTTGTCGTAGGCGGCGTAGAGGTCGGCCGCCGCCTGCTCGAGCTGCCGTAGCCCCTCGACCCGCGGCGTGGCGGCGGCGTCGCCCGCGGCGGGCTCCTCGGCAGGCTGCGGAGCGGCGTCGGCGGCGGCAGGGGCCGGCGGGGCGGGCTGAGGGTCCGCGGCGGCGGATGGAGCCGGCGGTGCGGCGGGGGGCGGGATCTCCCGGCGCCCCGGCGTGCGGGGAGAGGAGGGCGGGACCGCGACGGGATAGGCCGGCGTGTCGCCCGGCGGTGGCTGGACCACGACCTGGCCGATCGGCGGCCCCGTGGTGGCCGGCTGCGTGCCGGCCGTCTCGTCGGGCGCCGGGAGGAGCGGCACGTTTGCGCCGGGCACCGCGGTCTGCTCCGCCGGCGCCGCCGCGGCGTCGGGCTCGCCGCGCCGTGCGAAGGCGAACGCCCACCAGGCCGCGCCGCCGAGCGCCAGGACGAGGACGGCCGCCGCGGCGACCGGCCAGAGCGGGACGCGGCGCCGCGCGGGCGCGGCGGCCCCGCCGGGCGCCGGCGGGGCCGCGACCCGCGTGTCGGCGGGCGGCAGGATGGCGGTCTGCTGCGTGACCGGCAGGACGCGCGTGGGCGCCACCGTCGGCGCGGCGGACGCCGGGACCGGCGAGAGGGCCGCGGGCGGCGGCGCGCTCGGCCGGCGGTAGGAGGCCGGGAGCGGCTGGTGCTCGGCCAGCGTCGAGGCCAGCTCCGCCACTGACTGGTAGCGCTCCTCCGGCTCCCGCGCCAGCGCCCGCAGCACGACCGCGTCCACCCACTCCGGCAGGTGCGGCGCGAGCGCGCGCGGTGCCTTCGGCTCCGACTCGCACTTGAGGCGCAGGATCTCGTAGTCACTGCTGCCGGTGAAGGGCTGGCCGCCGGTGAGCATCTCGAAGAGCACGACGCCGAGGGCGTAGACGTCGGAGCGCCGGTCGGCGTCCTCGCCGCGCACCTGCTCGGGAGACATGTAGCGCAGCGTGCCGACGAGGACGCCGTAGGTCGTCAGCCGCCCGCTCCCCGCCGCCCGCGCCAGGCCGAAGTCCATGACCTTGACCGCGCCGCTCTCGGCGAGCATCAGGTTGTCGGGCTTCAAGTCGCGGTGGAGGATGCCGGCGGCGTGCGCGTGCTCGACCCCGGCGAGGGCCGAGAGGAAGAGCGGCACCGCGGTCTCGGGCGGCAGCGGGCCCTCGGTGCGCAGCCGCTCGCCGAGGGTGCGGCCGCGCACGAACTCCATCGCCAGGAAGTACTCCTCGCCCTCGCGGAAGAAGCTGTAGATGGTGGCGACGTTGGGGTGGGAGAGCCGCGCCAGCGCGCGCGCCTCGGAGCGGAAGCGCTCGAGGATCTGCGACTGCGCCATGAGATCCGGCCGGATCGCCTTGAGCGCCACCTCCCGCTCGAGCATCCGGTCCACCGCCCGGTAGACGGTCCCCATCCCGCCCTCGCCGATCCGCTCGAGGATCTCGTAGCTGCCGACCACCCTGCCGATCATCGTCAGGAGGATAGCGCGGAAGACTTCCGGAGCGGCTGGAAAGACTCCCGACGACATCGGGAACGCTCTGCGCGCACGGCGAATGACTCCCGCGCCTTGCCAGAGCGTTTCCGGCGAGAGCGAAATTCTCCCAGCGAGACCGGGAGCATTCCCAGGACGACCGGGAAGGCTCCCGCGCGACGAGGAAATGCTCCCGGCGTCGGCGGGAGCGCTCCAGCGGTCTGCGGCGCAATTCCAAGCGAGCCGGCGCGGCCTCCGGCGACCCGCACGAGCCGGCCGGCCGAGCCGGCGCTGCCTCCGACTGGCTCGCTGCGAGGTCCGCGATAGCCGTTCCAGAGATCCGCACACCGCGGGAGCGCTCCGCGCAAGCGCCGACGGACTCCCGCGGAGCGCCGGAGCGCTCCGTTCGCAGTGCAGAGCGGTCTGAGTCGAGCGGGGAGAGTTTCGACGCGTCCGCAGAGCCTTTCCCCGCGCCGCCGCCGAATTTCCCCGGCCTTCGAGACGCTTCCCGCCGTCTGCGTTCGCTTTCCGGACGGCGCGGGGAGCTTTCCGGGTCTTCTCCCCCGTGTTCCGTTGCCGGTCAAAAGAGTTTCCTGGCTCTCCCGCGCGGGGCGGATAGTGCCGCGTGAGATGCCGGGCCACCCGGCCCGCGAAAGAGTCGCGCCGCTTCGCGGTTCCCGGTCAGGGCCGGTAGAGGCCGCAGAGCCAGGTCGGCTCCGTTCGCGGACGGCGGTGGTGACTTCACCCGAACGCGACGCTTTCGCAGGCCTCTGGCCCGGCACATCACGCGGCGCCATGACTCGGAACTCTGAAGTGACGTCCAGCAAAAAAAGGGGCAACCCCCTCCTTGTCATCCCGAGCGGGAGCGAGGGATCTGGGCGGGGGGCGGCGCGATGCCGGTGAGTCTTCGCGCCACCCCTACCCCCAGATCCCTCGCTCACGCTCGGGATGACAGGGGCCACCATCTGAGCAGGGGCTCCACCACCGGTTCTAGGGCCCGCAGGTCTCTGGAGCGCCGGGCGCTCCGTCTGCTCACCTCAGCAGGCCACAGTGCGAGGCGCCGGAGCCACCCCCGTGTTTGCCGGCAACACTTCCTGTACCAGCACGCGCAGCGCGGACACAAAGGAGCGTCCGGCGCGGAGGAGAGCCTGCGGGACCCCACACCGGAACGGCCGCAGCAAGCTGCTTTTCAGGCTTATCAGCGCCGCGCCCGCTCCCGCACCGCCTCTTCCATCTCACGGTCCAACACCCGCCGCTTCTCGGCCTCGCGCTTGTCATAAAGCTTCTTGCCCTGGGCTAGCCCCAGCTCCAGCTTGATCCAGTTGCCTTTGAGGTAGACGGCGAGCGGGATGACTGTCTGCCCCTTGATCTGCGTCCGGCCAAACAGACGCTCGATCTCGCGCCGCTTGAGCAGCAGCCGGCGCTTGCGCTCGGGGTCGTGGTTCTGCCGGTTGCCGTGGCTGTAGGGGCTGATGTGCGCGCCGATCAGCCAGGCCTGGTCGCCGTCGAAGGCGACGTAGCTGTCCTTGAGCTGCACCTTGCCGGCGCGCGCCGCCTTGACCTCGGTGCCGGTGAGCGCGATCCCCGCCTCCAGCCGCTCGAGGACGTGGTAGTCGTGGAGCGCGCGGCGGTTCTGCGCCAGGCTGCGCACCCCCTCCTTGCCGGGCTTCGCCATACCGGCAAGTGTAACCGCCCGCGCGCTACACTCCGGCCAGGGATGACTCGCGGCGCGGCGCTTCTCTGGCTCCTCCTGCTCCTGGCCGAGGGCGGGCCGGAGGCGAGCGTCTCGAACCTGCAGGTGGCGGTGGACGGCGAGCGGGCCCTCGTCTCGCTGGTGCTGCGCAACGCCTTCGACGGTGCCCTCCTCGCCCGCCTCCAGAGTGGCTTGCCGACCGAGATCGTCTACCGCTTCGAGCTACTGCGCGACCGCAAGCGCTGGTTCGACCGCGGCGTCGCCGAGAACACGCTGGAGGTGGCGGCGGTGCACGACGCGGTGACCCAGGAGACGACCGTCAACTACCGCCTCGACGGCAAGCTGATCGACACGCGCACGGTGCGCGAGCGGCCGGCGATCGAGCGGGCGATGACCCGCCTCGAGCGGGTGCCCGTCTTCAGCCTCGAGGGCCTGCCGCGCCGCCAGCGCCTGCTGGTGCGGGCGCGCGCCGAGTTCGGGACGCGGATGGTCCTCGGGCTCCTCCCGGCGCGCGTGGCGACCGCCTGGGCGGAGTCGCGCAAGTTCCACCCGGCGGCGCCGGCGCCGAGCCCCTGAGCCGCGGCGATGGACCTCCGCGACCGCCTCCTCCGCCACCGCAAGGACACCCGCCTGATCGTCGGCGGGCTGGCCCTGCTCCTGCTCGTCCTGGCGGCGGCCTTCTATCTCCTCCAGCGCGGGCGCGACCTGCCGGCGGTCTTGGTCGCCAACCGCCTCCTCCTCTTCGTCCTCTGGTACGCCAACGTCGTCCTCATCCTCACCGTCCTCTTCGTCCTGCTGCGCAACCTCTTCAAGCTGGCGGTCGAGCGGCGGCACCGCGTCCTGGGCTCGAAGTTCAAGACCAAGCTCGTGGCCTCCTACATCGGCCTGTCGCTGATCCCGGTGCTGCTGCTCTTCCTCCTCGCCGCCGAGCTCCTCCAGGGCTCCATCGATCGCTGGTTCAACGCCCCGGCCCGGCCGGTGCTCGAGCAAGGGAGCGCCGTGGCGCAGGCGCTCTACCGCCGCGTCGAGGAGGACAGCCTGCGCGCCGCCGGGCGGGTGCTCGCCGAGGTCGCGGAGCTGGACCTCGAGAGCCCGGCGGAGCGCACCGCGCTGGCGCGCCGGCTGCGGGCGCTCGTGGCGGAGCACGGCGTGGACCTCCTCGCCGTCTACGAGGGGACCGAGTTCGTGCAGGCGGTGGTCGATCCGCGCGCCGGTCTCCCCGACCTGCCGGAGCCCGGCCGCGACCTGCTGGAGGAGGCGGTGCGGGAGGGGCGGGCGCTGCGGCGGCAGGCGCCGCCGGGCGGGCGCGGGCGCCTCCTCCTCGCCGCCGCCGCCGAGCCGGGGGAGCGGCTGGAGCTGACGACGGTGGTGGTGGCCGGGGACGTCCTCGAGCCGGCGCTCGCCGGCCGCGCCGAGGCGCTGATGCAGGGCGAGCAGAGCTTCCGCCAGCTCGAAGTGCAGAAGGACGACCTGCGCGCCAGCCACTTCCTGATCTTTCTCATGATGACGCTGCTCATCCTCCTCGCCTCCTCCTGGGTCGGGCTCTACCTGGCACGGCGGGTGACGGTGCCGATCCTGGCGCTCGCCGAAGGCACCCGGCGGATCAGCGGCGGCGAGCTCTCCCACCGCGTCGACGTCGAGGCCGACGACGAGCTGGGGGTGCTCGTCTCTTCGTTCAACCGCATGACCGCGGAGCTCGAGGCCAGCCGGGCGCTGCTCGAGCGGCGGACCGAGGAGCTGCTCGAAGCGCGGCAGCTCGCCGCCTGGAACGAGGCGGCGCGGCGCCTGGCGCACGAGATCAAGAACCCGCTGACGCCGATCCGGCTGGCCGCCGAGCGCGTGCTCCGGAAGCAGCGCGCGGCGGACCCGGGGCTCGGCGCGGCGATCGAGGAGGGGGTGGAGGTCATCGTCCGCGAGGTCGGGGCGATGCAGGCGATGGTCGACGAGTTCTCGCGCTACGCGCGGATGCCGCGGCCGCGGCCGGTGCGGGTGGATTTGGGGAAGCTGGTCGACGAGACGCTCCACCTCTACCGCGGCGTCAAGCCCGGCGTGGCGGTCGAAGGCGCGGTGGCGCCGGAGCTCGGCGAGGTCTGGCTCGACCCCGAGCAGATCAAGCGCGCCCTCATCAATCTCCTCGACAACGCCGTCGAGGCGACGCCGCCCCCCGGGCGCGTCGAGCTGCGCGCCGCCGCCGCCGACGGCCACCTCGAGATCCGCGTCGCCGACACCGGCCCCGGCATCCCTCCCGAGGCGAAGGAGAAACTCTTCCTCCCCTACTACTCCACCAAAGGCCGCGGCACCGGCCTGGGCCTCTCGATCGTCCACCGCATCGTCACTGACCACCAGGGGACGATCCGGGTGGAAGACAACCAGCCGCGGGGGGCGGTGTTCACGATCGAGCTACCGCTGCATGGGGTCTAGGAGCCTGACCGGGCAGCCTTCGAAGTCGCGGACGTTGTGGGTGACGAGGATCAAGTCGTGCGCCTGCGCGGTGGCGGCGATCAGCATGTCGGCTTGAGAGCGGTTCACACCTTGGGCGCGTAGTCGGCCGCGGAGCTCACCGGCACCTCGCGCGATCTCGGGAGTGATGGGTAAGAGGTCGCAGTGCTCGTCGAGGAACGCCTCGACCCAGGCACGCACTTTCGGCCGCGGCTTCCAAGCCAGGCCGAAATAGAGCTCCTCCGCGGTGACCACGCTCACCGCCACGCGCGAGATCTCACTGGCCCAGGCCAGGACGCCTGGATCGGGTTCCGGGCGCGCCAGCTCCGAGAGGATGTTGGTGTCAACCAGGTACACGGTCGAGGACCTCGGCGAACGCGTTCTCGCGATCCTCGCGCTCGGGGACTGTCAGACCGTCCGGCTCATCGTGCAAGAGGTCGCGCAGCTCGGCGAAGGTGTCCGCCAGCGTCCGGCGACCGCGGCGCTCGCACCAGGCGAGATAGTCCTCCAGCGTCTCTGCGTCCACGACAGCTGCGACCAGGCGCTCCCGGTGGTAGATCCGCTGCGGCTCGTCCTCGGCCGCCCGCACGACCTCCGAAAACCGTTGCTTGGCTTCACCGATCTTCCAGTTCACGAGCGCCTCTCCTAACTTGTCTATCTTATGCTGCTTTCTTGTCCAACCCGCTGCCATAGGATCGACAGCATGAGCAAGGTCGCACCGATCGAGAAGCAGATCGAGGAGCTGGACGACGCGTCGTTCGCCGAGCTGCGCGCTGGTTCATCGAGTACGAGCACGCGCGCTGGGACCGGCAGATCGAGGCCGATTCCGCGGCCGGCAAGCTCGACTGGCTCATCGAGGAGGCTCTAGAGGAGCACCGGCGCGTGCTGGACCGCGCGATGGAAGAAGCGGCGCGCGAGCGCGTGCGGCACTGATAAAGCCTGGAAAAGCGCGCTGCGGCCGTTCCGGTGTGGGGGCCCGCAGGCTCTCCTCCGCGCCGGGCGCTCCTTTGTGTCCGCGCTGCGCGTGCTGGTACAGGAGGTGTTGCCGGCAAACACGGCGATGGCTCCGGCGCCTCGCACGGTGGCTTGCGAGGGGGAGCGGACGGAGCGCCCGGCGCTCCAGAGACCTGCGGGCCCTAGAACCGGTGGTGGAGCCCCTGCTCAGATGGTGGCCCATGTCATCCCGAGCGTGAGCGAGGGATCTGGGGGTAGGGGTGGCGCGAAGACTCACCGGCATCGCGCCGCCCCCCGCCCAGATCCCTCGCTCTCGCTCGGGATGACAAGGAGGGGGTTGCCCCTTTTTTTGCTGGACGTCACTTCAGAGCCCCGAGTCATGGCGCCGCGTGATGTGCCGGGCCAGAGGTCCGCGAAAGCGTCGCGTTCGGGTGAAGTCACCACCGACGTCCGCGAACGGAGCCGACCTGGCTCTGCGGCCGCCACCCCTTCTGACCGGGAACCGCGAAGCGGCGCGACTCTTTCGCGGGCCGGGTGGCCCGGCATCTCACGCGGCACTATCCGCCCCGCGCGGAGGAGACCCGGGGAATTAGGCCTCGACCTCGGTCCCCGTCTCCGCCCCGGTCTCGGTCCGCCGCCGCCGCCCGCCGGTGTCTTGGATCTTCTCGAGCGCCGTCTGGCCGCCGTACTTTTCGACGATGCGGTCGTCGTAGTCGTCGGCCAACGTAGCCACGGCGGCGATCGCGCCGAGCAGGTTGCGGCGCTGCAGCGAGTGGCCGAAGAGCGAGTAGGCCAAGAAGATGTCGCTGCCGACCAGCGAGAACGAGCCGAAGAGGAGCGTGTGGTTGAGCTCGAGCAGACCGAGCAGGAGCTCCTCGCTCACCTCCACGTCCTGCACGCAGTAAGACATCACCGTCACCACCGCCTCCTCCGGCCCGTACGGCTCGACCGAGATCTCCAGCACCGTGGTGCCGTAGCGGACGTAGAAGTGATCGGTCTCCGGCTCGTGGTACGGCTCGTCGAACAGCTCGCGCAGGTACTCCTCCACGCGGTAGAACGTCTGCTCCTGGACCTCGTGCTCGAAACGCATCGCCGTCGCTCCTCCGTCCTTACTCTACTCCCGCCGCGACCGCCAGCTTCGCGTTGACACCCCCCAGGGTGCGGGTTAGTGTGCCCGCGTTCTCTTGACCGCCGGGATCCCGAGAGGAGATCGAGCATGCGAGGTGCGTTCTTGAAGGGGCTGGCCGTGGCCGCTCTCTGGCTGGCCGCCGCGGCGCCCGGCCAGGCGGCCGGGTTCGCGATTTTCGAGCAGGGGACCAAGGCGATGGGCATGGGCGGCGCCTTCACGGCGCAGGCCGACGACCTCTCGGCGATGTTCCACAACGCCGGCGGCCTCGCCTTCGTCGAGAAGGCCGACTGGATGGGCGGGATCACCTGGTTCCAGGGCACCGAGGCCGAGTTCCAGGGCGCGGCCCCGTTCCCGGGCCCCAACGCCCGCGGCGAGCAGGAGCTCCTCTCCCAGCCGCTCCTCCATCTCTATTACGGCCGCCCGGTGTCCGCGGGGAGCCGCTGGACCTGGGGGCTCGGCGTCACCAACCCCTTCGGCCTGATCACCGAGTGGAAGGACCCCAACGAGTTCTCCGGCCGCTTCCTGAGCACCAAGGCCGCACTGCGCGTCTTCGACTTCAACCCGACGCTCGGCTGGCGGGTGAGCGACAACTTCGGCGTCGGCTTCGGCGCCGTCGCCCGCCTCTCGGACGTCGAGCTCAAGCGCGGCGTCCCGGCGATCAACCCCTTCACCCAGCGGGTCTCGGACGTCGGCCGGCTGGAGCTGGAGTCCGACCCCAGCGAGGGGTACGGCTGGAACTTCGGGGTGCTGCACAAGTACAACAACAGCTTCTCCTGGGGGCTCTCCTACCGCAGCAAGGTGGACGTCGACTACGAGGGCGACGCGCGCGTCACCCAGGTCCTGACCGGCACGCCGCTCGATCCGATCATCGCCGCCCGCATCCCCTTCGGCCGCGACCTGCCGGTGGCCACCGAGATCCAGTTCCCCGACATGGCGAGCCTCGGGCTCGCCTTCGCACTGTCGCCGAACATCGTCGTCGAGACCGACGTCAACTGGACCGGCTGGAGCAGCTTCGAGGAGGTGCCGATCACCTTCACCGACGGCGACCTGCCGAACGCCACGATCCCAGAGCACTGGGAGGACGTCTACAACTACCGCGCCGGCTTCCGCTGGACGATCTCGCCGAAGTCGCAGCTGCGGCTGGGCTACATCTTCGACGAGACGCCGCAGCCGGAGGCGGCGATCTCGCCGCTCTTGCCCGACGCCGACCGCAACGACTTCACCATCGGCTGGGGCCACACCGGCAAGCACACCTGGGACCTGGCGCTGATGTACGTCAAGTTCGACGAGCGCGAGCGCGACGAGAGCTTCGCCGATGAGGGCAACGACTTCTTCGGCACCTACAACACCGAGGCCGTCCTCCTGGCCTTCACCCTCAACTGGTAGGCCGCCAGCGGCCATGCAAGGAGAACGCGGCATGCACCGACCCTCGCTCAAGGCGGCCGTCTCGGCCCTCCTGCTCCTGCTCTCGGGCGCGGCTTCCGCCGCCGCGCAGGTCAACACCGGCAGCGCCAACTTCAGCCGCTACGTGGCGATCGGCGACAGCCTGACCGCCGGCTTCATGTCGAGCGGCCTGGTGCGCGACGTCCAGCTCAACAGCTACCCGGCGCTCATCTGGCGGCAGGCGAGCGGCACCGCCACCGGCTTCGAGCAGCCGGTCGTCTCGCAGCCGGGCATCCCGCCGCTGCTGACGCTGCGCGGCCTCTTCCCGACCATCATCACCCCCAAGTCGAACACGCCGGGCAACCCGCTCAACTTGAACCTGCCGCGCCCCTACAACAACCTCGGGGTCCCGGGCGCCGACGCCCAGGACGTGGTGGCCACGGTCACCGGCGGCCTGCACGACCTCGTGCTGCGCGGCCAGGGGACCCAGCTCCAGCAGGCGCTGGCGCTGCGGCCGACCTTCGTCACCGTCTGGGTGGGCAACAACGACGTGCTGGGGGCGGCGACCTCCGGCCGGGTGATCGACGACGTCACCCTGACCACCGTGCCCCGCTTCGAGCTCTACTTCCGGCAGATCGTCACCTCGCTCAACGCCGCCGGCGCGCGGATGGCGATCGGCAACATCCCCGACGTCACCTCGATCCCCTTCGTCACCACGATCCCGCCGGTCGTGGTCGACCCGCGGACCAACGTGCCGGTGCGGATCGGCGGCAACTTGGTGCCGCTCGTCGGCGTGACCCCGGGGCAGGACTTCGTGCTGCTCTCGGCCGCCGGCCTGCTCGGCCAGGGGATCGGCATCCCGGCCGCGCTCGGCGGCCGCGGAACGCCGCTTCCCGACGAGGTGGTGCTCTCCGCCGCCGAGGTGGCGACGATCCGGGCGCGCACTGCGGCCCTCAACGGCATCATCCAGACCGTGGCCAACCAGGTGAACGCGGCGGTCATGGACATCAACACCGAGTTCACCCAGGTCGCCCAACGCGGGATCACGATCGGCGGCGTGACCTACACCACGGCCTTCCTGACCGGCGGCTTTTTCTCCTACGACGGCGTCCATCCGACCCCGTTCGGCTACGCCTTCATCGCCAACCTCTTCATCGACGCGATCAACGCGCAGTTCGGCGGCGACATCCCGCCGGTCGATCTCTTCCCGTTCATGTTCGGGCCGGAGGCGACTGCCGGGTTCGTGCCCTCGACCGCGACGTCCGGTCAGCTCTCGCCGCTGGCGCTCGACATGCTCTTCTGGTCGCTCGACGTGCCGAAGCTGGCCCCTTCCAAGGGGGGCGGGCCGACGCCGCCGGCGCCGAAGGTGACGCCCAAGCCGCGCGGCAAGGCGAAGGGAGGGCGCGAGTAGCGCGCATACGGTGCCAAGCAATTGCGCAAGCGAAGCCTTGCTCGTGCGCGCGCGGTGCGCTAAGTTAGCGCGACCGTGACAGGGGTCGTCTCCAAGTTGGTGCGGGGTCTGCCGCTCCTCGTCCTCGCCGCGGCCGTTGCCGTGCCGGGAGCGGCGGCGGACTCCATCCCGCGCGCCGACAAGACGAGCGCCGCCGAGCTCGGGCTGCGCCCCGGCGAGCGGCTCAACGAAGACCGGATCCAGGACTTCTACCGCAGCGCCCTGGCGCTGTGGGCCGGCGGTCAGGACGACGCGGCCGCCCAGCGGCTCATGGCGGTGGAGGCCGCGGTCGTGCGCGAGGGGGACATCGACGCCCGCAGGGTCCTCCTCAAGGCGGAGGAGAAGGTCGTCCAAGAGCTGGCCGCCTCGAGCCTCGAGGTGCTGGTGCCGATGGCCGTCCTCCACCACGAGGTCTATCGCCGCCACCTCGACCAGGGAGAGCGGCGCCACAGGGTGCTCACCGCCCACGCCCGCGGCATGGCGCGCGACCTGGCGGTGCTCTACGAGCGGCACGCCGGCAACGACCGGGCGCGGGCGACCGCCGCCCTGCTGCTCAACAGCCTGGCCGGCTACCTCCTCGACGCCTCGCAGCAGCTCCTGGCCGGGCAGATGTTCACCCTCGCCACGAGCTACGACCCGCGCAGCGTCCCGGCGTACATGGGGCTGGCCGTCATCTACGAGAAGAGCGGCCAGTACGAGAGCGCGATCGGCAGCCTGCGCGGCGCCCTCGGCGTCGATCCGATGCAGCCCCAGGCGCTCCTCCGCCTGGGCATCAACCTCCACCGTACCGGGCAGAGCGACAATGCGGTGCGGGCGCTGCGGCCGCTCACCGGGATGCCGGGCTGGATCGGCGCCCTCGCCGTCGAGGAGCTGGCGCGGGTCCACACCGACGAAAAGGACCTCGCCGCCGCCGAGTCGGTGCTGCGCGCCGGGCTCGAGCGCTTCCCGAACGAGGGCGCGATCTACCTGCAGCTCGCCGCGCTGCTCGACCGGCAGGGGAAGGTGGTCGAAGGGCGCGAGCTGATGGGCCGCTTCCTCGCCCTGCCGGCGGCCGAGCGCGGCGACGCCCGGCTGCGCTACAACCAGGACCCCGCGCAGCTCTGGGAGGCGGTGCGCCGGCAGCTCGTCGAGAGCGCGCGCTCCAGCCTGCCGCTGCTGGCGCAGGCGCTCGGCCAGCCGGCGGTGCCGGCGGCGGTAGGAGACACCGGACCGTGAAGCGCCGCAGCACCCTCGTCCTCCTCCTCGCACTCGCCCCCATCCTCGCCGCCGCCGGCGCCCCGCTGCGGGCGGCCGTGCAGCCGCGCATCGTGACGCCGACCGCGGGGCAGGCGGTCTTCGGCCCGACCGGGTTCGAGGCCACGGTGCAGGCCAACGAGGCGGTGCAGAAGGTCGAGTTCTTCTTGAACGGCAAGCGGGTGGCGACCTTCAACGCGCCCCCCTACCGCATGGTCGTCGAGGCCGGGGACGACAACGCCGAGCGCGAGTTCAAGGTAGTCGCCGTCGGCGCCTCCGGCGCCACCGCCAGCGACGTGGTGCGCACCGTGGCGGTGCAGATCGACGACGAGATGACCCTCGAGCTGCAGCAGCTCTTCGTCACCGTCCAGCGCGGCGGCGAGCGGGCGCTCGACCTCGACGGCGACGACTTCACGATCCAGGACAACGGCAAGGAGCAGAAGCTCATCACCTTCGGGCGCGGCGAGCTGCCGTTCACCGCCGTCCTGCTGGTCGACAGCAGCGAGAGCATGCAGGGGGAGCGGCTGCGCGCCGCGGTGGACGGCGCGGCCGCCTTCGTCGCCGGCATGAAGCCGCTCGACGAGGCGATGCTCGCCCTCTTCTCCGACCGCCTGCTCGCCACCACCCCCTTCACCCAGGACCCGCAGGTGCTGCGGCAGGCGCTGGCGCAGGTCACGGCCGGCGGCGGCTCGGCGGTGGCCGACCACATGTACATGGCCCTGAAGCTCCTCGAGTCGCAGCAGGGGCGGCGGGTCGTGGTGCTCCTCTCCGACGGCGCCGAGGTGCACAGCGCGCTGTCGATGCAGGACGCGCTGTGGAAGGCGGGGACCAGCCAGACCCTGGTCTACTGGATCCAGTTCGGCGCCAAGGTCAAGCGGAAGTCCTTCTCCTCGGCCTGGCGCAACGCCGAGGCCAACGCCGCCGAGTTCGACCTGCTCGAGCGGACGGTGCGCGAGAGCGGCGGGCGGATCGTGACGATCGACACGATCGAGGAGCTGCCGGCCGCCTTCGGCGCCATCCTCGCCGAGCTGCGCGAGCAGTACGTCCTCGGCTACTACGCCTCCGACGCCAAGAACGACGGCCGCTGGCACAAGGTGGCGGTCCGGGTGCGGCGGTCGGGCGTGTCGGTGCGAGTGCGCGACGGCTACTTCGACTTCTAGTCTTTATCGCTGCAAGTCCGGAGGATGCGGACTATGGGAGGACGGCAAACAGGTTGTCGTCGGCCTCTGACAAGGGGATTTCTCGTCCGAGTCGCCCGTGTTCACCCGGCAACGACAACCCTTCGCGCTTTGGAAGATCGCTGAACAACTGCGGTTGCTGCGAAGGATAGTAAATCCAGCCGACAAGTCTAAGAAAACAGTTCCATTCGAGCGCCCAGAACCATCCGTCCGATCCGTTGTCGGACCGCCTGAGTATCGCCTTGTAGTATCCTCCCGCTGCAGCAACATGCGCCCGACAAGCCCATCCGGCAGCTCGCTTCGAGAGCTCCACAAGCCGCGGATTGCCCCAGTCCCAATGACTGTAGTAGGAAAACAAGCCGAAATGCTCGATAGGCAACAGGCTGATCTTCTCCGCAATGCGAGGGTCCTCGGTGGTGACGAGGGTGAACAGGGCTTGTATGTGATGGTACGAGAGACGTCCAACAGCATGCGGGCTCAGTTGAGGGGGAGCAATACCGCTGAGCTTCATCCGACCGCCGGCCCAGCCGAACTCGATCGCGAGATGCTCACTCGCATCCTTGACCAACACGCCGCCCTTGTCGGGGTGGTAGTCAGCTGATGCTTTGTGCAATGCTATTGCGCCGACGTCCTGATCTACTGCACGGGCGGGGCTGTTGAAGAGGGTAACGGACGAGACGTGACGCTCAGCGGTGTGTGGTGTTCCCATCCAGTCAAGACACTCGGGTAGAGGAGAAACCCTGGGTTCATGATCAGCGCGCGGCGCGTGCCGCGGCGGTGCGGTGGTTGAGGTTGGCGGCTCGGCGCTCGGCCGGTGTCTGCCAGCCGAGAGCCTGGTGAGGCCGCTGATGGTTGTAGTCGTCGAGCCAGTGGCGGAGGGCCTGATCGAGCTCGGCTGCGGAGTCCCAGTCGCGGGTCCAGATGAGCTCGGACTTCAGAGTCAGGATGAAACGCTCGGCCACGGCGTTGCCGGTGGGTCGTCCGACGGGCGCCAGGGTGTGGTCGAGTCGCCAGCGCGCACACAGCGCGGCGCAGTCGGCGCCGGTGTATTGCGGGCCGTGGTCGGAGCGTAGCTCCAAGCTGTCGGGCACTTCTTCGGGACGGTGGAATTCGCTCCAGAGCGAGGTGCCCACGGGCGCCAGAACGCACGGCGCCTCTTGGGACTTGGTGACGGCGCAGGCGAGGGCGAAACGGTCGCCGCAGTCGATGACCGGCACCAGCGCCACGACGCCGTCCTGGCGGGTCCAGATGGTGGTCAGGTCGGTGGCCCAGCGGCGGTTGGAGTCGGCCACCGTGACGTGACCACGGGCGGCCTCCTCGCGGCGCTCGACCACCGGCGGCAGCGTCAATCCCAAATGACGCATCAGCGCCCAGACGCGCTTGTGGGAAGCCACCAGGCCCTGCCGGCGCAGCACCGCCCAGACCTTGCGCACCCCCCAGCCGGGATGCGCCTGGACGATGGGTGGGATCGCGACGGTGAGCTGCTCGGCGGTAGCCCAGGCCCCGGCGCGCGGCGCAGGCGCCGCTGGCTGCAGCCGCCTATGGCCGGCGGCGTAGTAGGCCTGAGGCGAGATGCCGAAGGTCGCACAGACGAGTCGCACGGGTGCTGCGCCCAGCGAGGTGGTGCGGCTCATCGCCCGGACCTCCTGGGCTGAGAAGGGCGCTCGCTTAAGGCCCTCTCGAGCAGCTCCTTCTGCATGGCCACGCGGGTAAAGACTTGCTCGAGGTCGCGCAGCTCGCGCTCCAGCGCCAGCTCCCGCCCGCTCTTGCCCGAGCCCTGCCGCAACGAGGTGGCCAGACCTTCCAGCGCCACCTCCCGCCAGCGCTCGACCGTCTCGGCTTGCACCCCGTAGCGCCGCGCGATCTGCTCCACGCTGCCTTTGCCCGACAGCAGCTCGAGCACCGCCTCGACGCGATCCTCGACACTCCGGCGCCCCGGTCTGCCTCGTGTCTCGAGGGCTGCGGGGTCCTGCTCTACGCTGCGCTCCGCTCCGGACCCCGCAGCCCCGCCCACCCCCACCGCCCGTCCCTCGTCCTTCCTACCCTGTGATGACATCGAGTCGTCTCTCCACGTCGAGGGGATTTTCCCCCAACCGAAGTGTCAACCTGTTGAAGCTCTTGTCCAAGGATCCCTTGGGTACAAAATTCCGCCCGATTAGGTGTTCCTTGCCAGAGAGGATTTTGGAACCTCCACCGACAACAGCGCCACAATAGAGGCATACTTGATTTGAGTTTGTAAGGTTCCTGCTGAACCATGTGATCGGCTGACTCTCTCTCCAGCCGTAAACACTAATCATTTTGTACCTACTTTTGGGATCCGGTAATTACCTGGCACTCGGCCCTGGGGCGGCGGTCACGTGGTTTCGGATTTCCTCCAACATCAGGGTCTGCGGAGCGACGAGCGGACAGCGCTAGAATTTCACTGTGCCATGCGCGGCGCAATCGTCGTCTCACAGGTCTTAGGCGTCCGCGCCACCACCACTACGTTGGATCGACTCTGAGGAGTCGCGCAAACTCGGCATTGACCTGTGCTTTCCACACGGCGCCGTCAATACCAAGCTTCGTAATGCACTGTTCAAGAAGGGCACGGGCTCGCTGAGACGCCTCATCAAACGCAAGAGCCGCCTGCCGAAGTTCCTCGGCAACGGTTCTGCAGCCCTGAACGCTGGTCAGCCGTTGCTGGTTCTTCCAGAAGAAGCCGTGGGCTAAGCGGTTGCGCAGGTCCAGGACCTGTTGCCATAGCTCGCGGTCACGCGCTGGCACTGTGATCGCGGCTTGAAGGTGGGTTAGCAGCTGGCCGAGTGTCCGCCCAGTGAGAGCAAATTCAAGGCCTCGCAACTCGACCTCTGTAGCAGCTTCGCCAGCAAGTGCAGATGCCACAAGCTGGAGAGTTATGAGGTCACCCTCGAGGAATTGGCTGTTGTGCATCGCTGCGCCATACCACCCGAACGCCTCTTGCACTTCCTCTGGATACGTCATATCCAACTCTTTCGTCGGCTACACGGGGTGCCTCAGAGCTCTCCCAGGTCAGCGGTGCGGCCGCAGGATCCCCACCGCGAGGGTAAGACCGCCGCACCCTCTCAAACGTGAAGTTAGGCGCTAGATCGTTCCGGATCGTTTCTCAGAGTATCGCAAAGGTACTGGTGGCTTTCGGCACCAGCTCGCCGTCCTGCATGACCTCGCCTTCGGCGAAGGCGAGGTGGCGGCCGCGGCGGAGGAGCCGGCCGCCGCCGAAGAGGCTGCCGGGGCGAGCGCGGGAGAGGAGCTGCACGTTGACCGATTGCGGGGGGACGACCAGGGCGCCTACGGCGCGCGGCGGCGACCTCGGCGAGGGTGGCGAGGACTGCGAAGTGCACGGTGTCCGGCGCCACCTCGTGCGCGGCGCCGGCGTCGAGCAGCATCGTGCTGTCATCGCCGGGCGCGACCCGAGGAGCGTCGTTGAAGCCTTGCATCCCCGCAGTAGAAGCGGCGCAACGCGGGTGAGCAGGTAGAATGGCGCTTGCTCGAAAGGGTGGACCCATGCTCAAGACGGTCGAAGGAATCTACCGGGCAGGTCGGGTGGAGCTGGCCGAGGAACCCGCCCAGGTGGCCGAGGAGACGCGGGTGCTGGTGACGTTCCTCCAGGGCGACGGCATCCCTCTCGCCACTCGGGGAATCGACGAACGCGGGGCGGCTGATCTACGGGGGCGCCTTGCCCGCTTCGCCGAGGATTGGGAGAGCCCCGAGATGGCGGCGTACGACCACTATGACGACGCCAGACTTCCGGCGCGGTGACGTCGTTCTGGTGCTCTTCCCAAACTCGGACCTCCGTACGGCGAGGCTCCGGCCGGCCCTTGTGGTGCAAGCCGACGACCTCGACACGGGCCTCGATCAAGTCGTCATCGCGTTGATCACCAGCCGCCTCTTTCGCAGCGGGCACCCGAGCCGGGTGCTCATCCGGCTTTCAGACCCTGGAGGAAGTGAATCCGGGTTGCTGGCCGACTCCCTCGTGATGACGGACAACCTAGCGACAGTCGGTGTCTCCGAGCTGGACCGAAGGATAGGCCGCCTGCCGATGAGCGCCGTAGATGCAGCGCTCTGCCACACTCTCGCTCTGATCCCTTGACGCGCCGCCTGCGGAGGCCGGAAGCGGCCGTGGCCCTTGGCTGGAGCAGCGGTATTCGGTCAGGATCCGGGCGTCGTAGCACAGGTCCAGGTTGCCGGCGGCGACGAGGCGAACGATCTGGGCAGAGGGACCGAAGGCGTTGAGCAGCCCGGACACGACCACGTTCGTGTCCAGGACGATCCGCATGCCGGCCTGGGGCGTCAGCGCGCGCGGCGCGCGGCTTGGATCTCCTCGTCGATCTCCTCAGGGGAGATCACTGCGAGGCCCCGCTCGGAAGAGAGGCGCTGCAGCTCCGTGACGGCCGCGAGGGCCCGTGCCCGGCGAAGGGCCGCGAGGGTGAGAAATTTCATCGCGGAAACGCTAGCACAGCGGACCAGCTAGCCCAGTAGCGCGAAGGTGATCGTTGCCTTCGCCACCAGCTCGCCGTCCTGCGTGACCTCGCCTTCAGCGAAGGCCAGGCGGCGGCCGCGCTTCAGGACCCGGCCGCGGCCGACGAGGCGGCCGGGGCGGGCGCGGGATAGGAGTTGCACGCTGACCGCGGCGGGGACGACCGGGGCGCCGACGGCGCGCGCGGCGGCGACCTCGGCGAGGGTGGCGAGGACGGCGAAGTGCACGGTGTCCGGCGCCACCTCGTGCGCGGCGCCGGCGTCGAGGACGACGCTCCCGTCCTCGCCGGGCGCGAGGCCGAGGGCGGTGTTGAAGTCTGTCACTCCCGAAGTATAGCCTCGCGCCCGCGCTCAGCCCCGACACTTCCGGCGCACGGAGGCGGCCTTGCGATTCATCTCCCTCTTCGGGATGCTGGTCATGCTCCTGCTCGCCTGGTCGATGTCGAACAACAAGCGCATCATCCCCTGGCGGACGGTGATCACCGGCACCCTCCTCCAGCTCCTCTTCGCCGTCATCATCCTGAAGACCCCGGCCGGCGAGGCCTTCTTCGCCTGGCTCTCCGACGCGGTGACGGTCTTCCTCGACTTCTCCGACGCCGGCGCCCGCTTCATGTTCGGCGACGGCTTCGGCGAGCACTTCTTCGCCTTCAAGGTGCTGCCGACGATCATCTTCTTCTCCAGCGTCATCACCGTCCTCTACTACGTCGGCGTCATCCAGTTCATCGTCCGCGTTTTCGCCTGGATCATGGTGCGGGTGATGGGCACGTCCGGGGCCGAGTCGCTGGCCTCGGCGGTCAACGTCTTCGTCGGCCAGACGGAGGCGCCGCTGCTGATCAAGCCGTACGTCCCGTTCCTCACCAAGTCCGAGCTGATGGCGGTGATGACCGGCGGCTTCTCCAACCTCGCCGGCGGTGTCCTCGCCGCCTACGTCGGCATGGGGGTGGACGCCGGGCACCTCATCGCCTCCAGCGTCATGTCCGCGCCGGCCAGCCTGCTGATGGCGAAGCTCGCCTTCCCCGAGATCGAGGAGAGCCGCACCAAGGGGCAGGTCACGCTGGAGCCCGAGCGCCCGTGGTCGAACGTCCTCGACGCCGCCGCCGACGGCGCCACGGACGGCATGAAGCTGGCCCTCAACGTCGCCGCGATGCTCATCGCCTTCATCGGCCTGGTGGCGCTGGCCAACGCCCTGCTGGTGTGGTTCGGCGGGCTCTTCGGCTACCCCGAGCTGACCATCGAGCTGATCCTGGGCGTTCTTTTCCAGCCGCTCGCCTGGGTGATGGGGGTGCCGTGGCGGGAGGCCGCGGACGTCGGGTCACTGCTCGGCATCAAGACCGTGGTCAACGAGTTCGTGGGCTACATCCGGCTGCAGGAGATGGTCGGCGCCGGCGAGCTCTCCGACCGCTCGCGCATCATCGCCACCTACGCCCTCTGCGGCTTCTCCAACTTCTCCTCGATCGCCATCCAGATCGGCGGCATCGGCGCCCTCGCCCCGGAGCGGAAGTCGGACCTCGCCCGCCTCGGGCTGCGCGCCATGATCGCCGGCTCCCTCGCCACCTTCCAGACCGCCACGATCGCCGGGATGCTGCTGTGAGGAGGCTCCTCCTCCTCGCCCTGGGTCTCCTGCTCGCCGCGCCGCCGGCGGGCGCGGCGGCGGCCGACGACCTCGAAGCCGCGGTGGCGCGGATGACCAAGATCGGCTCCTGCTTCTCCCCCAGCTTCTCGCCGGACGGCACGGAGATCGCCTTCGTCTCGACCCTCTCCGGGCTGCCGCAGGTCTGGGTGGTGCCGGCCGCCGGCGGCTGGCCGCGGCAGGTGACCGCCTTCGACGACCCGGTGGGGGAGGTCGCGTGGTCGCCCGACGGCGCCTGGCTGGCGCTCACCGTGGCGCCGGGGGGCGGCCTCAACACGCAGATCTACCTGGTGCGCCCCGACGGCCGCGACGCGGTGCGCCTGACCGACGGCGGCAAGGAGAACAACTGGCTCGGCCCCTGGAGCGACGACGGCCGCCGGCTCGGCTTCTCCTCGAACCGCGGCGGCGCGGCGTCGATGGACAGCTACCTCTACGACCTCGAGCGCCGCGAGGCGCGGCTGGCGGCCAGGAACCCCGGGGTCGGCACCTTCTCCGACCTGAGCCGCGACGGCCGCCGTGCCGTCGTCGGCCGCGTCGTCAGCCGCAGCGACAGCGACCTCGTGCTGCTCGACCTCGCGACCGGCGCCGAGACGCTCCTCACCCCGCATCAGCCCCCGGGCAACTTCTTCGGCGGCATCTTCGCGCCGGACGGCGGCGCGGTCTACCTGGGCGCCGACCTCGACCTCGACCTCGTCGCCTTCGCCCGCGTGCGCCTCGGGCCGGACGGCGCGGCGAGTCCGCTGGAGGTGCTGGCGGCGCGCGACGACGCCCCGCTCGGCGGCCTCGCGGTCAGCCGCGACGGCACGACCGCGGCGCTCCTCTGGAACGTCGGCGGGCGCAACGAGCTGGCCTTCCTCGACCTGGCGAGCGGCCGCGTCACCCCCGGCCCGGCGCTGCCGGCCGACATCGCCGGCGGCCTCACCTTCTCGCGCGACGGCAAGCTCCTCGCCTTCAACCTCTCGGGCTCGACCCGCCCGTCCGACGTCTGGGTGCTGGAGCGCGTCAGCGGCCGCCTGACCCAGGTCACCTTCAGCCCGCACGCTGGTGTCGACCTCGACGCCCTGGTGCGCCCGGAGCTGGTGCGGTTCCCGGCCAAGGACGGCCTCGAGCTCTCGGGCTGGCTCTACCGCCCGCCCGGCGCCGCCGGCCCGCGCCCCTACGTCCTCTCCTTCCACGGCGGCCCCGAGGCGCAGGAGCGCCCGTCGTTCCGCGCCGACTACCAGGCCCTGCTGGCGCGCGGCATCGGCGTCTTCGCGCCCAACGTGCGCGGCTCCTTCGGCTTCGGCAAGCGCTTCGTCAACCTGGACAATGGGCCGCTGCGGACGGGGGCGGTCGAGGACATCCGGGCCGCCGCCGACTGGCTGGTCGGGAGCGGCGCGGCGGCGCCCGGCAAGCTCGGCATCATGGGCGGCTCTTACGGCGGCTACATGACGATGGCCGGCCTGACCGCCTACCCCGACCTCTTCGCCGCCGGCGCCAACCTCTTCGGGGTGGTCAACTTCGAGACCTTCTTCCAGCACACCGAGGGGTGGATGGCGGCGATCTCGACCGTCGAGTACGGCGACCCCGCGACGCAGCGCGCCATGCTGCGCGACCTCTCGCCGATCCACCAGGTGGACCGGGTGAAGGCGCCGACGATCGTCCTCCACGGCGCCAACGACACCAACGTCCCGGTGGTCGAGGCCGAGCAGGTGGTGGCGAGCCTGAAGGGCCGCGGGGTGCCGGTCGAGTACGTCCTCTTCCCCGACGAGGGGCACGGGTTTCGCAAGCTCCCGAACCGGATGCGCGCCAACGTTGCGATCGTGCGCTGGTTCGAGGAGCACCTGACGAAGTGACGCACCGGAGGAAAAGCTGGCGGCTGGCGCTCCTGCCGCCTCTGCTCGCCGTGGCCGCGGCCGCGGCGGCTCCGACATCCGATACCCCTCTCGCCCCCCGCCTCACCGCCGCTCTCGACGGCCAGGTCCGCGCCGCCCGCGGCACCGCACCAGCCCTGGGCGTCCACGTCGTCGAGCTCGACAGCGGCGAGACCGTCTACGCCTGGGCCGCCGACGAGCCGCGCATCCTGGCCTCCAACACCAAGCTCCTCACCACCGCCGCCGTCCTCGACGCCCTCGGCCCCGGCTACCTCTTCGAGACCCGCCTGCTGCTGCGCGGCACGGTCGCCGACGGCGTGCTGCGCGGCGACCTCGGCGTCGTCGGCGGCGGCGACCCGCAGATCTCGGGGCGCAGCTTCGAGGGCGACCCCTACGCCGTCTTCCGCCAGTGGGCGGCGGCGCTGCGCGAGCGCGGCGTGGCGCGGGTCGAGGGCGACCTGCTCCTCGACCACGGCCTCTTCGACGGCCTCGCCGTCCACCCCGACTGGCCGCGCGACCAGCTCACCCGCTGGTACGAGGCGCCGGTCGACGGGCTCTCGTTCAGCGACAACTGCGTCCTGGTGCGGGTCTGGCCGGGGACGCTGGGCGGGCCGCCGCGCGTCGAGCTGGTGCCGCCCGCGCCGCTCCTGCCGATCGAGAACACGGCGCGCACGACGCCCTCGGCGCGCGGCCAGTTCGTGCACATCGACCGCCAGGGCGGCGTCATCGAGGTCGGCGGGCGGATCTGGTACGGCTCGGGGCCGGTCGAGACCTGGGTGACGGTGCCGGACCCGGTGGCCTGGTTCGGCGCCGGGCTGCGCGACGCGCTGTCGCGCGAGGGGGTGGAGCTGCGCGGGCGACTGGTGCCGGTCGAGCGCCTGCCGGGGCCGCTCTGGGAGCGGGTGGCGGTCCACCGCAGCGACCTCGTCGAGGCGATCCGCGTCACCAACAAGCGGAGCCAGAACTTCTACGCCGAGAGCCTGCTCAAGCTGCTCGCCGCCGAGCGCTGCGGCGAGGGGAGCTGGCAGGCCGGGGTCAAGGCGGTGGAGGAGTGGCTGGCGTCGATCGGCGTGGCGCCGGGCGCCGGCTTCGTGATGAGCGACGGCTCGGGCATGAGCCGCGAGAACCGCTTCAGCCCGCGCCAGCTCACGACGCTGCTGCGCCATATGTACTTCCACCCGGCGGGGACGGAGTTCGTCCAGTCCATGCCCTACGGCGGCGAGGACAACGGCTCGTGGAAGAAGCGCCTCGCCGAGGCGCCCTACGCCGGCAACGTCTACGCCAAGACCGGCACCCTCGACGGAGTCTCCACCCTCTCCGGCTACGCCAAGGCGGTCTCCGGCAAGGTCTACGCCTTCTCGATCCTCTGCAACCAGGCCCGCAGCGCCGCCGACGCCCGCCAGTCCCAGGACCGCATCGTCATGGCGCTGGTGGACAACGGCTGAGCGGCGCAAAAACGTCGGCCTATCGCCGAAGCTCTAATAGCCTCTTGAGGAGATCTCGGTGTATACTTTGACTCTGGCTTAAGAGTCAGACCAATGCCTTCTCCAACGCTTGCCATGCGGGCGAACTCCTCGACAAAGTGCCGCGCATCGAACAGGCCTAGGAAGTTCCCTGGCGTAGAGAGGCTCCAGCCGGCCTACCGACAGCTGCTACCTGCGTTACTCTGGCATTTGTGAATACCATGTTTGACTTCTGGATCAGCATCCTCTGGACACTCCTGATAACCCTGGCGACAATCCTTGCAGATTGGATCGCAGGTAGGCTTATCTTGCTGACGCGAGGAGTCGCCAGCATTCGGAGAGCGGTCGAAACAGCAGCAGCGACAGGCGATCCAATGGGACGCGTGAAAGACGAACTGCTTCGGATTCGCGCACGTCAAGTGGCGAGCTTGGCATGGGGCGCTGATCTGGCGGCTGTAGCGATAGGTCTCGACCTTGCGATACTTGGGCTGTGGATGGCAAACCACTCACTCTTTCCGTTTTTCCAGCGCTGGAATACACAAGCTACAGATCGGGCCATTGGTATTTGGCTGGCGCTGCTATTCGTACATCTCGTCCTGCTTTTCCTCTCAATCATTCTCAAGCACTTCCATGGGGACCGGATTGAAAGTGTAGAGGCGTCTAAGCTGGCCGACTTGTTCCAGAGAGGATGGCTAGGTCAGAACATGTGGATGGTACTCGGTAATAGCCTGGGCTTCTTGGTCTTGCTTTCGAGCTTCCTTGTAGTTGCCAACGTCCTTTGAAGGCTAAATACATGGCGGAAATATTCACAGCAGTTGCCCTTGCTCTTGCGGGAGCGGCTCTCGCAGGCATACTCATGTCCGCTCTAGATTACTGGTTCAAATTGCGAAGAGGAAAGTACACAGTTGAAATTGGCCCGATGAAGGTGGAACTCAGTCCGAATAACATAGACAAGAGTTTGAATCGCCTGGAAATGATTACTCGTCAACTCCAGAAACATCCTAGAGTGTTTTTGACCTACGGAGCGGCTGATCGAGAGTTCGCTCGGCAGCTCGTAACAGATCTAGAGAGACGTGATATCCCAGTCTGGTTTGACGAGCGTGAGATTACCGTAGGCGATAGACTCTCTGCTAAACTCGAGGAGGCAATGGACGCGAGCCAGTGGATTGTGGCTGTCCTGTCACCAGAAGCTATCGGATCAAAGTGGTTTCAGACGGAGTTGAAGATGGCGCTCCTAGAGGAAAAGCGCCGCGGCCGCCCGCTTATCCTCCCCGCTCTCTACAAAGGTGATCATCCTCCAGCGGAGCTATCGGATCGCGTGTACGCAGACTTCCGCTCAGATTATACAGGGGGTCTTTCTGCGCTGCTTCATGCCATCCACAGGAATAAGGTTGCGGCGACTGCGGAGGCTAGCAACTGAAGAGGATGCCAGCCGCTCCTCGCGGTGGAGAGCTTCGCTTCGTCGAGTGATGTTCGACGCCGTCCGTCTGGAGGCCATCTCCGGCAAGGTCTCGACCTTCTCGATCCTCTGTAACCAGGCCCGCAGCGCCGCCGACGCCCGCCAAGCCCAGGACCGCATCGTCATGGCTGGTGGACAACGGCTGAGCAGGCCAGGTGTCCCTAGCCGGTCTGCAGGAGGCTCCGGGGACGATTCGCAACCGCAGGAAAAGCGCGCAGAACCGCGTCGTCGAACGTCGCTAGCGGTAGGGCTTCGCGCTCCGCGAGCTCGACGAAGAGAGTGTCGTAGGCCGCGATACCGGAACCGTGCGCGCGCAGGAGGGCACCGTGCCAGAGGCTCGGGACCGGGACGGACAAGACGCCGAGCGACCGGGCGAGGTCGAGGCGCCTGACCGCTCCCGGGAGATCGACGACCCGGGCTTTCGCCGCCATCCAGAGCACGTTCGTCAGCTCGGCCTCCCAGGAAGCCGGGGCCAGCGGCTCCTCGACAGCGCGCCAGAAGGCGTCGCATTCCTCCTTGAAGGGCTCCGTGCCGAGCAGGAAGTAGGCGACGACGTTCGTGTCGACGACCGCTCTCAGCGGCGCCCTTCCTGGATCCAGGACTCGATCTCCTCGGCCGAGGGTGTCCGACTCTGCTCCGCCCAGGCCCGCTCGATCTGCTCGATCGCCGATAGGCGGTCGCCGACGTGGAGCTCGAGGATCTCGCGGACCTCCTGCTCCATCGAGCGATGGTTACGGCGGGCGAGCTCCTTGAGCGAGCTGACGGTCTCAGACGGGAGGTTGCGGATCGTGAGAGTCGCCATGACTGCAGAATGCTAGCACGGAGACGTCGGTGCGCGTGCTCACCCGCTCATCCGCCGGCGCAGGCGGGCCGAGCCGGCGCGGCTGGCGACGAGGGTCTCGCCGCTGGTCAGGCGCACCGCCAGGCGGTGCTCGTCGAAGGGCTGCAGCGCCGCGACGCGGTCGAGGTTGACGATGTGCGAGCGGTGGATGCGCACGAAGCGCTCGGGGTCCAGGCGCTCTTCGAGGTCGCGGATGCGCAGCGCCACCAAGTGGCGCTCGCCGGCGCAGCAGACGACGGCGTAGTCGTCGGCCCCCTCGATGCGGTCGATGCGCTCGACCGGCAGGGGCACGATGCGGTCCCCGCGCCGCGCGAAGAGGCGGCGCAGCGGCCAGGCGCCCATGCCCTCGCGCAGGGCGGCGCTCGGCGCCGCCGGGGCGCCGCTGGCGAGGCGGCGGCGCACCCGCTCCAGCGTCGCCTCCAGGCGCGCGCGGCCGAACGGCTTGACCAGGTAGTCCACCGCCTCGACCTCGAAGGCGGCCGCGGCGTAGCGGTCGTAGGCGGTGGTGAAGACGACCGCCGGGCGATGCGTGACGCGCTCCAGCACTTCCAGGCCCGAGAGCTCCGGCAGGCGGACGTCGAGGAAGACGACCTCGGGGCGCAGCGCGTCGATCTGCTCGACCGCGCTGCGGCCGTCGGCCGCCTCGCCCACCACTTCCAGGCCGCCCGCCTCCTCGAGCAGCCGCCGCAGCTCGCGGCGCGCGAGCACCTCGTCTTCGACGACCAGCACCCTCACGCCTCGGCCTCCGGCGCCGGTAGCTCCAGTGCCGTAGACGGCACGGCCGGCAGCCGCAGCCGCACGACGAAGCCCGCCCCCGGCGCGGTCTCCACCGCCAGCTCGCCGCGCGCCCCGTGGGCGGCGCGCAGGCGGTCGCGGACCAGGGCGAGGCCGTGGCCGCCGTCGCTCACCTCGTCCGGCTCGGCGCCGGGGCCGTCGTCGGCCACCTCGACGTGCAGGAGCCCGCCGGCGACCGAAGCGCGCACCGAGAGGCGCCCGCCGCCGGCGCGGGTGGCGATGCCGTGGCGGATCGCGTTCTCGACCAGCGGCTGGAGCGTGAAGGCCGGCACCAGGCAGGCGCCGGCGTCGGCGTCGACCGCCGCCTCGACACGCAGCCGCTCGCCCAGCCGCAGGGCCTCGATCTCCAGGTAGTCGCGCACGAAGCTCCACTCCTCCACCAGGCGGACCTCCTCGCCCTCCTCCTGCCCGCGCAGCACGTAGTGCAGGAGACTGCCGAAGCGCTCCAGCGCCTCCTCGGCGGCGCGCGGGTCGCGGCGCACCAGGGCGAGCAGGCTGTGCAGCGTATTGAACAGGAAGTGCGGGTCGAGCCGGGCGCGCAGCGCCTTGAGCTCGGCGCGGGTCTGGAGCTCGGCGAGCCGCGCCAGCCGCGCCTCCTCGTCGCGCAGGCGGACGACCAGCGCGGCGGCGTAGGCCAGGCTGGCGAGGAGCGCGTAGAGGAGGAGGCCGATGAAGAACTGCCAGGCGGCCACCCGCACGTCGTAGGAACCGCCCGACCAAGTGCCCTTGCGCACCCGGTCGGCGATCTGGAAGAGGCCCCACGTGCCGGCCACCGAGAGGCCGGCGTAGAGGAGGGCGAGCCCGGCGTGGACGGCGAAGAAGCGCCGCCGACCGAGCCCGGCGCGAAAGCCTTCGCGCCTCGGGCGCGGGTCCCACGGCAGCCGCGCGCAGAGCCGCAGGACCGCCACCCCGAGCAGGGCCGGCGGCAGCACGTTGGCGGCGGCGGCGAGGAGGGCGAGGGCGGGATCGAGCGCCAGGCCGTAGCCCAGCGCCACGCAGTAGAGCGCCAGGTACGGCAGCCAGGCCAGGGGATAGAGCCAGGCAAGGTGCTTTCGCGCCGGGCTCTGATCCAGGCGCGGGGTCGGGCCGCCGGCGGGCCGCTCCATCGTCGTGGCGACGATATCCCGCCGATCCGCCGGCGGCCGCGCCGCTTGCCGTCAGCGGCCGCCGGGGCCGGCCGGCAGATCCGCTTCGGCCGCGCCGCTGTCCGGCAGGTCGTCGTTCCAGGTCATCGGCGAGCCGACGGTGGCGATCAGCCGCGTCGTGCGGCCGCCGGCGAGGGCGGCGGCCGGCACGCCCACCAAGAGGGCCTGCCCGTCGCGGTCGACCGCCACCCGCACGTCCCGGCTGACGTCGTCCATGACCATGCGCCCGACGGCCTCGGCGTCCGCCACGCCCAGCATGCCCTGCCAGTAGCCGGCGCCGGGCCAGAGGTAGGCGGTGACCAGCCGATCGAAGTGGAAGGCCTTGTTGGCGCCCCACCAGGCGGTGCCGTTCGTGGGATCGCCGTCCACGTCGAGGGCCACGTTGAGGCCCAGCCACTTCTCCGGCGGCGGGCCGTGGAGGCCGAGGCGGAACCACACCCGGCCCTCGGCGTCGGCCGCCCAGGCGAGCGCCGCCGCGTCGGGCAGGCGCGGCGCGGTGCCGTCGCCGGCCGGATCGGAGACCAGCGGGCGCCAGGCGAGGGCCGCGAGCGGCCCGGCGTCCGCGAGCGCGGTCTTCGCGACCATGGGGGTGGGCACCGCGGCCGGCACGAAGGCGACGTCGTCAAGCTCGATCCGGAAGCCGCTCGGGGCGCCCGGCGCGGCGGCCGCCGAGACGCCGATCCAGGCGAGGGCGGCGGCACTCCACGCGACCTCCTGCGGCGGCGGCGGCAGGGGCCGCAGGTCGGCGAACGGCAGCTCGACCTCCCGCCACTCGGCGCCGACCTCGAACGGTGCCATGAAGTTGCCCAGACTGCCCGCGCCGCGCACGCCGGCCGTGTAGCGGCCGGGAGTGCCGCGCGTCCGGAAGCGCAGGCCGGTGTACCCGGTGAGGTCGCGCGGCGCCCCCGCCGCCCCGATCGCCGTCCAGGCGCCGGTGAAGGCGCCGCGCGCGCCCGGCACCAGCTCGCCGGCGAAGGCGAGCGCGCCGCGGCTGCCGCCGCCGGCGACGATCTCGAGCCGGCCGGTGCTCTCGCCGCCCATCAGCTCGTCGCCGATGACGATCCACGACACGCCCGGCGCCGCCTCCAGGTCGCGGTCCTCGAAGTCGTCGATCAGGAGCGCGCCGTCCCCCCGCGCGGCTCCCGGCAGCGTGATCGTCCAGCCCACCAGCAAGACCGCCGCGCACAGCCAGACTCGGGTTCGTTTCATCTCGGTCTCCTCCTCGCCGCATTGGTACCCCACGCCAGCGGCCGAGGAGAGATCGGATCGGCGAACCGGCCGCCCGAATCGGCGGACGGGCCGCTACGGCGGTTAGCCCTCCACGCCCCCGGCGTCGGTGAAGCACTTCTTGGCCTTCTCGTTGCGCGGCTTCAGGGCCTTGGCCATGCTGCAGGCCTTGAGCGCCTCGTGCTTGTAGAGCGCCTCGCGCTCCGCCGCGTCGGTGGTCTTCTCCCTTCTGGCGGAGCTTGGCTCCCTGGCGGTAGGTCTTCGCCGCCTTCGCGGCCCCTGTTTCTGTTTCCGCTGGTTGCACTGATGCTACACCAGGGCTCCCTCCGCTATCCTTGAACGCCAGGAGAGCGCATTTGATTACCACCGACGCCCCCCCGGTCGACTATCGGGGGCTGATGAAGAAGGTCGAGCAGGTGGTCGCGGTCATGGACCGCGGCGAGGACACCGGTGCGACCATCCAGTCGATCGTCGCCACGATCGTCCAGAAATTCCGCGACGAGCTGGGGATCTACGGCGGGCGGCTCTACCGGCGGAGCGGCCGCTCCTACGTGCTGCAGGGCACCTTCGGCGACGCCAAGGAGGTGCCGGCGGGACTCAAGATCCCGGTCAGCTACCGGCCGATCAAGCTCCTCCTCGAGCAGGGCGCCGTCTACATGGGCCCCGACGACCCGCACGTCGACCGCAGCCTCGAGGAGCAGCTCGGCGCCGGCGACTTCGCCGCCATCGAAGTCGGCGACGAGGAGTACATCCTCGCCTTCGACGTCCGCCCCGGCCACCACCCCGACGACGTCCTGTTCTCGCTCGGCATCCTCCGCCACTCGATCAACCAGAAGATTCGCCGCGACCGCATGCAGGGGATCTTCGAGGAGGCGCGGAAGATCCAGGCCTCGATCCTGCCGCGGCGGGTGCCGGAGTACGGCGACTTCGACCTCTGCGGCCGCTCGGAGTCGATGGAGGAGGTGGGGGGCGACTACTACGACTACATCCCGGTGACCGAGAAGATCCTGGGCCTGACCATCGCCGACGTCTCGGGGCACGGCCTGCCGGCGGCGCTGCAGGTGCGCGACGTCTACATGGGGCTGCGGATGGGGCTGGCGCGCGACTTCAAGATCGTGCGCACCGTCGAGCGGATGAACAAGATCATCCACCAGAGCACCCTGACCAGCCGCTTCGTCTCGATGTTCTACGGCGAGCTGGAGCCGAACGGCGTCTTCATCTACGTCAACGCCGGCCACCCGCCGCCGTTCCACCTGGCGCGCGACGGCGCCGTGCGCTTCCTCGAGGAGGGGGGCCCGGTGCTCGGGCCGCTCGCCCACGCCAGCTACGAGCGCGGCTTCGTCATCATGAAGCCCGGGGACACGCTGGTCTTCTACACCGACGGCATCGTCGAGGCGCGCGGCCGGGGCGAGGACGGCAAGATGGAGGAGTTCGGCGTCGCGCGCCTCTTGCGCGTCGCCACCGAGCGGCGCGCCGAGTCCGCCGAGGCGATCGTCGACGCCATCTTCCGGAGCGTCCAGGAGTTCGACGGCGAGACGCCGCAGGAAGACGACCGCACGGTCATGGTCGTCCGCTACCCGGGCTGAGCCTTCCCCTCTCCTTGTGCCAAAATGGCTCGGCATGGCCGAGAAACCCCTCGTTCTCGTCATCGACGACGAGAGCGGCTCGCGCGAGTCGATGGCGATCGCCCTCGAGAAGGCGGGGCTCGCGGTGCGCACCTTCGACGACGCGCGCAAGGCGCTCGACTACCTGGCGGAGAACGAAGGCGCGCGGCTGGCGGTCTGCGACCTGCGGATGCCGGGCACGGACGGCCTCGCTTTCCTCCAGGAAGTGCGCGAGCGCGGCGACGAGCTGGCGGTCGTCCTGGTGACCGGCTACGGCTCGATCGAGTCGGCGGTCGAGGCGATGCGCGTCGGCGCCGACGACTACCTGACCAAGCCGGTCGACCTCTACGAGCTGCGGCAGCGGGTGATGAACCTGATCGAGAAGCAGCAGCTGCGCGAGGAGGTCACCAGCCTGCGCCAGCAGCTCGACAAGCGCTACGGTTTCGAGAGCATCATCGGCCACTCGGCGCCGATGGAGCGCCTCTTCGAGCAGATGCAGCTCGTCGCCCCGACGCGGTCGACGGTGCTGGTCGTCGGCGAGAGCGGCACCGGCAAGGAACTGGTCGCGGCGGCGATCCACCGCGCCAGCCCGCGGCGCAACGAGCGCTTCTTGGCCATCAACTGCGGCGCCATCCCCCCGGACATCCTGGAGAGCGAGCTCTTCGGCCACGAGCGCGGCTCCTTCACCGGCGCCATCGCGCGCAAGATCGGCAAGTTCGAGCTCGCCCACCGCGGCACCCTCTTCCTCGACGAGATCAGCGAGCTCTACCCCGAGCTCCAGGTCAAGCTCCTGCGCGTCCTCGAGGAGCGGCAGATCATGCGCGTCGGCGGTGGCGAGGTGATCCCGGTCGACTTTCGCCTCCTCGCCGCCACCAACCGCGACCTCGAGCGGGTGGTGGCGGAGGGGAAGTTCCGCGAGGACCTCTACTACCGGCTCAAGGTGGTGACGCTGCGCATCCCGCCGCTGCGCGAGCGGCCGGAGGACGTGCCGCTCCTGGCCGAGCACTTCCTGGCGCTCTTCACCGAGGAGCACGGGAAGCCCCCCAAGCGCCTCGCCCCCGAGGCGCTGGAGCTTCTCGCCCGCTTCCCCTGGCCGGGCAACGTGCGCCAGCTCAAGAACGTGATCGAGTCGGTGGTCGTCTTCCACCAGGGGGACGTGGTGGAGCCGGTGGACCTGCCCGCCGAGGTGCGCGACGCGGCCACCGTCTCGGCGGCGGGCGGGCGGGTACAGTCGGCGGTCGGCGGCACGCGCACGATGGAGGAGATCGAGCGCCAGGCGATCCTCGAGACCCTCGCCCGCACCGCCGGCCACCGCGCCAAGGCCGCCGACCTCTTGGGGATCGGCCTGCGTACCCTGCAGCGGAAGCTCAAGGAGTACAAGGACGCGGGTTTTTACACGGATTAGGAGAGTGCGATGGAGCTACCGGCCGAGGTGCTGATCCATAACGAGCTGCTGGGGATCAAGGGAGGCAGGGCGACCCTGCTCCAGGTCAGCGGCGACGGCTACTACGAAGTCAACTGCCAGTTCGGCGAGCGCCTCCACCGCGCCTTCTTCCCGATCGCCGCCACGGTCCTCATCCAGCGCGAGCCGGAGCAGCCGCACTCGGCGGACTTGGAGATCGAGCGGTGAAGCAAGGCCGGCGCTAGAGCACGCCGCGCTCGACGACCCACTCCGCGCGCTGCCCGGTTACCTCGGCGATAACGTCATAGTCGTGGTCGTAGTGCAGTAACACCAGCTCGGCGGCTTCCGCGGTGGCGGCGATGATCAGGTCCGGGATCGGCACCCGGTGGCGGCCGCTGCGGGCGAGCGCGGACTGGATCGCGATCGCTCGCTGGAAAATCTCCTCGGTAATCGGCACCGAGTGGTAGGCGAGGGCGCGGCGCTCGCGGATGCGATCGTGGTCCTCGCGGTTCCTGGCACTGAAGAGAACTTCCAAATCGATGATGGCGCAGGTGGCGGCCTCGCCGGCGTCGATGATCGGCGCCAGCACCTCGCGCACCGGCTCGAGCGGCATCCGCGCCAGCGCGCTCTTGTCTACGAGGTACCGCGCCCTCACGGGCGCCAGGCCCCGGACATCACCTCCGGATCGGCGAGGTCCATTCCGCGCATCGCCGAGAGCGCTTCGATCTCCTCACGCCGAGCTTCCACGCGCAGGACCTCGCGGAGGGCTTCCTCGATAGTGTCCTTGATGGTCGTCGTCGAAAGCACCCGTTGGGCCTCCTGCAGGAGGTCCTCGTTGATCTCGACGCTGGTTTTGCGCACGCTCATCGCCGCGCTCCTTCCGGCAGGGGCCGGATATCCAATTCAGGCGTCGAAGATATCCTAGATACTCGGGTGGGTAGAGGCCTACTCCTCGACCGGCTCGGTAGGTACTTCGGAGATAGTGGGGGTCTCCGGCTCCGGTTTGCGGCGCGGGCGGCGGCGGCGGGGGGCTATACCGTATTCGATCAGGGTGTCGCTCTCTGGGCCGTAGTGGCCTTGGAGCGTCGCGGCGATGCGGTTTCGCAGGCCACGAACGCGGACCTGGGCCTCGGCGCGGCGGCGGGTCAGCTCGCGCAGGCGGGCGGTCGTCGCGGCGTGCTCCTCGTCGATCGCCACGAGGTCCCGCAGCTCCGTCTCGAACGTCGTGACCTCCGGGCGCAGGTGGGGGAGGTCGTCGAGAAGGCGGCCGGTGCCGGCGCGGAGCTGCTGCCAGAGCTTGAGCTTGTCGGCCAAGGAGTTGATTCCGCGCATGGTCATGGTCGTCTGCTCCGGACGACGGTCGTTTGAGCCGGGCGACCGTCGTTTGGCCTAAACGACGGTAGTTTACTCCAGACGACTATCATCTGTACTGAGCGACGGTAGTCTACTACACACGACGGTCGTCTAGAGTAAACGACGGTCATCTGCCGCAAACGACCGTCGCCTGCCGCAGGCGACGGTCCCGGCGGCGCCGTCAGGCTCCCAGCTCGTCGCGGATGGCGCCGGCGATCGTGCCGGCCAAGGCGTCGATCTCGGCCTGTTCGGGGCCTTCGATCATGACGCGGGCTAGGGGCTCGGTGCCGCTGTAGCGGAGGACTAGGCGGCCGTCGGCGCCGAGGGTCTCCTCGGCGGCGCGGACGGCGGCGGCGACGCGGGGCACGGTCGCGAGGTCCGGCTTGCGCGCCACGCGGACGTTGAGCAGCACCTGCGGGTAGCGGCGGAAGCCGGCCAGGAGCCGCGACAGGGGCTGCCCGGACTCGCGCACCAGCCGCGCGATCTGCAGCGCCGTCAGCAGCCCGTCGCCGGTCGTGGCGAGCGACGTCTCGACGACGTGCCCGGACTGCTCGCCGCCGAGCCGGACCCCCTCCCGCCGCATTGCCTCGACGACCAGCCGGTCGCCGACGCCGGTGCGCAGCAGCTCGATCCCCTCGCGGGCGAGCGCCCGCTCGAGACCGAGGTTGCTCATCGAGGTGGCCACCACCTTGCGCGGCTCGAGCTCGCCGCGGGCGGCGAGGGCGGTGCCCCAGAGGTAGAGGATGGCGTCGCCGTCGCGCACCGCACCGGTCTCGTCGGCCAGGATGCAGCGGTCGCCGTCGCCGTCGAAGGCGGCGCCGAGGTCGGCGCCGGCGGCCGGCACCGCCGCCGCCATCTCGTCCGGCACCGTCGAGCCGCACCTCGCGTTGACGTTGCGGCCGTCGGGGGCGGCGTGGAGGAGGGTGGTGCGCGCCCCGAGGCGCGCGAACGCCTCCTCGGCGTAGGCCGAGGTGGCGCCGTTGCCGGCGTCGAGCACGACCGCCAGGCCGGCCAGCGGCCGATCGCCGGGGACGCTGTCCGCGAGGTGCGCCAGGTACTCCTCGCGGAGTGAGGGGTCCTCGGCGAGCGGCGATTCCGCCGCCCCGTCCTTCTCACCCATCCGGTCTTCGATCCGCTCCTCCAGCGCCGCCTCCGCCGCCTCGCTCCACTTGAAGCCGTCGCCGTCGATCAGCTTGATGCCGTTGTCGGGGTAGGGGTTGTGGCTCGCCGAGACGACGACGCCCGCCCCGGCGCCCCGCCGCCGCGTGAGGTACGCGACGCCGGGCGTCGGGACGACGCCGCCGTAGAGCGTGGCGACGCCGCCGGCAGCGAGCCCGGAGGCCAGCCAGCGGCACAGCGCCGGCGTGCTCTCGCGCGTGTCGCCGCCGAGGACGACCGTCGTCTCCCGCCCTTCGTCGTGCAGCGTCGCGGCGAGCGCCCGCCCCACCGCCGTGACGGTCGCGCGGTCGAGCGGTGGCTCGCCGAAGGGGGCGCGGATGCCGTCGGTGCCGAAGAGGCGGCCGCTCACCGCTCGTCCGGCTCGCTGCGCAGGGCGTCGGGGCGGATCTCGGGCGGGGTCATCGGCACGTGCACGCTGACCCGCGACGGCGGCACGATCTGGATCAGCGGGTCGGGCGCCTCGACCGCCACCAGCACGTCGAAGGGGACGGCGTGGCCGTCGAGGCCGATCGGCGCCGTCGGCAGCGAGCGCAGGCGGCTGAGCAGCGACTCGGGCCCGGTCACCTGCACCTGGTTGGGGAGGACCTCCGGCGGGCCGACCGTCGCGCCCGCGGCCGGCTCGCCGACCAGCACCGGCTCGACCGGCACGCGCCGCGTGATCTCGCGGTCGAGCTCGACGCGGATGGCGTTGGGACGGATGGAGACGACCTCCAGGCCGTCGGGCGTCAGCACGTCGTCCGGGCCCAGCGGCACGGTGACCTGGCCTTCGGGAGTGCGCGCCAGGTTGATCTCCACGTCCACCAGGTCGGGGTTGAGCTGGCGGATCGCCCGCTCGGTGCCGCGCAGCCGCACCTCGACGGTCCCCACCGGGTCGAGGATGATCATGCCGCGCGGCCGGTTGTAGCTGACGCTCGCCTCGACGACCTTCTCCGACAGCTTCCGCCGCTCGTCGAGCGAGACGCTGAACCAGATCGCCACGGCGATGGCGAGCGCCAGCAGGCGGATGCCCCAGAGGCGGGTTACCTCCGTCATCGGCTTGCGCTCTCTCGGGTGCGGCCGCGTCCCTCCCCCCCTTGCGGGGGGAGGCCAGGAGGGGGGGTGTGGAGATCAACTTCGGTCATGCCGCTCGCCCCCGCGCCCGCTGCGGGTAGAGGTCGGTGATCAGGTACTTGTAGAGCGCGTTGCGCAGGTCCTTGCCGTCGAGGTCGCTCTCCATCCGGCCGTCGAAGGCGACCGAGATCGCGCCGGTCTCCTCGGAGACGACGACCGCCACGGCGTCGGTCTCCTCGCTGATCCCCAGCGCCGCCGAGTGGCGGGTGCCGTACTCGCTCGACAGCGCGGGGTTGGAGGTCAGCGGCAGGAAGCAGGCCGCCGCCGCCACCCGGTCCTCCTGGATGATGACGGCGCCGTCGTGGAGCGGCGAGTCGGGGCTGAAGATGCTGATCAGCAGGTCGTAGGAGAGGAGGGCGTCGAGCCGGACGCCGTTCTCGACGTAGTCGCGCAGCCCCTGCTGGCGCTCGACGACGATCAGCGCGCCGACCTTCTGCGTCGAGAGCGCGGTGGCGGCGAGGACGATCTCGGCAAAGGTCTCGACCGGCTTCTTCTCGGTCAGCGCCAGCGGGTTGCGGCCGACGTTGGCGAGAGCGCGGCGGATCTCCTGCTGGAAGAGGATGATGACGGCGAAGGGGAGGACGATGAGCAGGCTCTCGAGGATCGCCTCGAGGGTCGGCAGCTCGAGCAGGCGCGCGAGCTGGTAGACCGCGGCCAGCGACACCAGACCGACGGCGATCTGCGCCGCGCGCGTGCCGCGGATCAGCAGCAGCAGCCGGTAGATGATGAAGGCGACGGCGAGGACGTCGATCAGGTCGCGCCAGGTCAGCAGCTCGGCGAGGCGCGCGAAGCTCAAGGCGCCGTCTCCTCGGGGTCCGCCGCCTCGCCGATCGCCGCCCAGACGGCGAGGAAGCGCGCCGTCGCGGCGACGTCGTGGACGCGCAGCACCGCCGCTCCCCCTGCCGCCCCCCAGGCCGCGGCGGCGAGGCTCTCCGCCAGCCGCTCCGCCGGCGGGGCGCCGGTCACCGTGCCCAAGAAGCTCTTCCGGCTGGCCCCGACGAGGACGGGGCGGCCCAGCTCGGCCAAGTCGTCCAGCCGCCGCAGCAGCAGGAGGTTCTGCGCCGCTGTCTTGCCGAAGCCGATGCCGGGATCGACGAGGAGCTGCTCCTCCGCGACGCCGGCGGCGCGGGCGCGGGCGACGGCGGCCGCCAGCTCGGCGCGCACCTCGCCCACCGGGTCGGCGAAGTGGATGCCGCGCTGCATGGTGGCCAGCTCGCCGCGGCTGTGCATGAGGACGAGCGGGCAGCCGGCCTCCGCGACGGCGGCGAGCAGCGCCGGGTCGGCCCCGGCGGCGACGTCGTTGACCAGGTCGGCCCCCGCGGCGAGGGCGCGCCGCGCCACCTCCCCCTTGCGGGTGTCGACCGAGAGCGGCGCCCCCGTCGCCCGCCGCAGGCCGGCGAGCACCGGCTGGAGGCGCGACCACTCCTCGTCGGCCGGCACCTCCCGCGCGCCGGCGCCGTAGACGCCGCCGCCGGGGCGGGTCGACTCGGCGCCGAGGTCGAGGAGGACGGCGCCCTCGGCGAGCATCGCCAGGCCGCGCTCGACGGCCCGCGCGGGCTCGGCGAACAGGCCGCCGTCGCTGAAGGAGTCGGGGGTGAGGTTCAAGACGCCCATGACCCGCGGCCTGCCGCCGAGCAGGAGCGCGCGGCCGCCGGGGAGGGCGAGGGTCCAGGAGCGGGATGTTGCGGGTAGGGTGGCGGTCTCCATGCACGGGCGGCGTTCGCGCCGGCCCCCAAGTGTACCCTGCTGAGATCCTTCGCTCGCTGCGCTCGCTCAGGATGACCCGCGCCGCTGGACGCGGCCGGGTCAGCTGGGCTCTTCGGCCGGGATCGGGGCGGCGTGGCGGCGGCTGGCGCCGACCTCGGCCTCGACCTCGTCCTCGGCGGGGACGCCGACCGGCCCGCCGGCGCGGCCGGCCACCAGCTCGGGGGCCTCCTTGCCGCCGACGATCAGGCCCGGCTCGCCGGGGTGCGCCGGCCGGGTGGGGGTGGCCTCGCCGGTCACCGCGGAGACCAGCTGGTGCACCTCCTCGCCGTCCAGCGACTCGTGCTCGAGAAGCTCCTGCGCCAGCCGGTCGAGGACTTCGCGGTGCTCGCTCAGGACCTCGGTCGCCCGCTCGTAAGCGCGCTGCACGATGCGGGTGATCTCGCGGTCGATCGCCAGCGCCGTCTCCTGGCTGTACTCGGAGCGCTGCGCGAACTCGCGGCCGAGGAAGACCGGCTCGTCCTTGGGCCCGAAGTTGAGCGGCCCGAGGTCCGACATCCCCCACTCGCAGACCATGCGGCGGGCCATCTCGGTGGCGCGCTCGATGTCGTTGCCGGCGCCGGTCGTGATGTCGTCCTGGGTCAGCTCCTCGGCCACCCGGCCGCCCATGAGGATGGCGATCTGCGCCTCGACGTAGCCCTTGCGGTAGGTGTAGCGGTCCTCGGTGGGGAGCTGCATCGTCAGGCCGAGCGCCCGCCCGCGCGGGATGATCGTGACCTTGTGCAGCGGGTCGGCGCCGGGGGTGAAGATGGCGACCAGGGCATGGCCCGCCTCGTGGTAGGCGGTCACCCGCTTCTCCTCGTCGGTCAGCATCAGGGTCTTGCGCTCGACCCCCATCAGCACCTTGTCCTTGGCGAACTCGAAGTCCTCCATCTGGACCTTCTTCTTGTTGCGCCGGGCGGCGATCAGCGCCGCCTCGTTGACCAGGTTGGAGAGGTCGGCGCCGGCGAAGCCCGGGGTGCCGCGGGCGATGACGGTGAGGTTGACGTCGTCGTCGAGCGGGATGGTGCGGGTGTGCACCTTGAGGATGCCGAGGCGGCCGTTGATGTCGGGGCGGTCGACGACCACCCGGCGGTCGAAGCGGCCGGGGCGGAGGAGCGCGGGGTCGAGGACGTCCGGCCGGTTGGTGGCGGCGATCAGGATGACGCCTTCGTTGGACTCGAAGCCGTCCATCTCGACGAGCAGCTGGTTCAGGGTCTGCTCGCGCTCGTCGTGGCCGCCGCCGAGCCCGGCGCCGCGGTGGCGGCCGACGGCGTCGATCTCGTCGATGAAGATGATGCAGGGGGCGTTCTTCTTGCCCTGCTCGAAGAGGTCGCGCACGCGCGAGGCGCCGACGCCGACGAACATCTCGACGAAGTCCGAGCCGGAGATCGAGAAGAAGGGGACGTTGGCCTCGCCGGCGATGGCGCGGGCGAGGAGCGTCTTGCCGGTGCCCGGCGGGCCCATCAGCAGCACCCCCTTGGGGATGCGGCCGCCGAGCTTCTGGAACTTCTGCGGCTCCTTCAAGAACTCGACGATCTCCTGCAGCTCCTCCTTGGCCTCCTCGACGCCGGCGACGTCCTTGAAGGTGACCTTCTTGCCCGAGGCGTTGAGGAGCTTCGCCTTGCTCTTGCCGAAGGAGAGCGCCTTGTTGCCGCCGGTCTGCATCTGGCGCATGAAGAAGATCCAGAGCCCGACGATGAGCAGCACCGGCGCCCAGGTGAAGAGGACGGCGAAGAGCGGGTTCTCCCGCTCCTCCTCGACGGCGATCTCGACGTTGCCGGCGCGCAGGGCCTTGACCAGGTCGGGCTGGGTCTCCTTGGGGATCAGGGTCTGGAACTCGTCGCTCGCGGCGCGCTCGCCGGCGCCGCGGAACCGCCCCTGCACCTTCTCGCCGCGGATCGTGACCTCGGCCACCCGGCCGTTCTCGACCGCCTCCACGAACTCGCTGTAGCTGAGCTCCTGGCGCGCCGGCTTGCCGGCCTGGAAGGTGTTCCACAGCAGGATGACGACCACGAAGATGGCCATCCAGAGGAACAGGGTCTTGACGGTGGAGTTCAACGTGCTCTCCCGCCAGAGTAACGATCGATCCGTGGCAAGGATTCCACTCGCGGGACCTCAGGCCCCCGGCGCCAGCCGGCCGACGAACGGCAGGTTGCCCCAGCGCCCCTGGTATTTGAGGCCGTAGCCGACCAGCGTCCCGACGCGGCGGGCGCTGAAGGCGCGGTAGTCGACGTGCAGCTCGGTCTTCCGCTCCTCAGGCAGGTCGATCAAGACGGCGAAGCGCACCGAGGCGGCGCCGCGGCTGCGGATCTGCTGCTGCAGATAGCTCTCGACGATGCCGGAGGCCACCACGTCCTTGATCAGCAGCACGCTCTGCCCGGCGAGCTCGACGGGGATGGGGTAGAGGAGGTCGGTGATCTCGGCGTCGGGGGCGTCGGAGGCGCCGACCGAGACGAACTCGAAGCGCAGCGGCCGCTCGATCGCGCGCACGAGGTCGGCCAGGAAGACGACCGAGCCGCCGAGGAGGGCGAGGAGGAGCGGGTCCTCGGGCGCCAGGTCGCGCTCGATCTCCCGCCCCAGCTCGGCGACGCGCGCCGCCAGGGCGGGGGCGTCGAAGAGCGGCTCGACAGGGGGGCTCGGCAGAGACTGGTTGGCGTCGGCGCTCATCGGCTCGCGGGTCCCGACGACCCCGGCGGTCGGCGCTCGGGATGGGCAGGGGCGTCGAGAGTATAAGCGAAGGCCGACGGCGTCCGCGGCGGCGCGGCGGGCGCCGCGCGGCGCAGCACCAGCAGCTCGCGCCGCCGCTCCCAGCGCCAGCCGCGGCCGCAGTCGCAGCCGACGCGCGCGCCGCGCGCGAGCTGCCGCAGCAGCTCGCGCCGCGCCGCCCCGCCGGCCGGGTACGGCGCGCCGGCGCGCCGATGCAGCGCGGCGAGCGCAAACGGCAGGAGCGCCTCCGGCAGCGCGAACAGCTCCCCGGCGCGCACCGCCACCCCGCCGGGCACGGCCGCCGTGCCATCGAGCAGCGGCGCCAGCCGCCGCGCAATGACTCCCTCGGCCCGTTGCGCCGCCGCGGCCAGCCGCGCCAGCCGCGCGGCGACATCGGGGTCCTCTGCAGAGAGCGCGGGCAGCAGCCGATGCCGCACGAGGTTCCGCGCCGCCGCCAGGTCGCGGTTCGTCGGATCGTCGAGCGCCGCGATCCCCGCCCCCCGCACCGCCTCCACCAACACCGCCCGCGGCACCTCCAACAACGGCCGCACCACCCGCCCCTGCACCGCCCGGATCCCCCCCAGCCCCGTCACCCCGCTCCCCTGCCGCATCCGCACGAGCACCGTCTCCGCCTGATCGTCCCGATGATGCGCCGTAGCCACCCACCGCGCCCCCACCGCCGCCCGCATCTCCTCTAGAAAGGCGTAGCGGACGCGGCGTGCGGCCTCCTCACGGCTCTCCCCGCGTCGCCGGGTCACGTCGCGCCGTTCCTGGCGGAACGGCACGCCGAGCCTCTCCGCCGTCCGCGCCGCTGCCGCGGCACGCACGGCGGACTCAGGATCCATCCCATGGTCCAGGTGAGCGGCGTAGAGCCGGCAGTCCCGGCGTGCCGTCAGCCGCGTCATCCCCCAAAGCAGAGCCGTCGAATCCGTGCCCCCGGAGAAGGCCACCAGCACGCCCTCCTCCGCGGCGAGCGGTGCCTTCTCGCCGAAAAAGCGCTCCAGTGTGGCTTCCAGAGTCACAGGTAGTCAGAGGTTGCCGCGCCACCCGCCCGCCCAGATCCTTCGCTCTCGCTCAGGATGACATGCGAGGGGTCATGGCCGGGACTCGCTCCGCCCTCCGCGAGCGCAGCGAGCGGTGGGCCACCGAGTCCCTTCACTGCCAACAGACCGAGCAAAGCGAGGGATGGTGGCGGTGAAGGGACTCGAACCCCTGACGCAGCGGATATGAGCCGCTTGCTCTACCAACTGAGCTACACCGCCACGGAGACAACGACGGACCGCCCGGCGGGTGCCGGGCGGTCGGGCGCGGGATTATACCAACCCGCCGCTTAGCGGAGGACTTCCTGACAGCTGCGGAACTGCCCGAAGAACTCCTGCATCGAGCCGGAGAGGGCCTCGTTGTTGAGGCGGTAGATGACGTTCTGGCCGTGCCGCTGGTCGAGGACCAGATCCGCCTCCTTGAGCACCGAGAGGTGCCGGGAGATGGTCGGCTGGGAGAGGTTGAAGTTGCCCACGATCTCGCCCACGGTGCGCTGCTGCGTCTCGAGGAGCCGCAGGATCTCCTGGCGCGTGCCGTCGGAGAGGGCCTTGAAGACCTTCGTGAGGTGCCTCTCCTCGCGTCCGAAGCCGTGACTGCGGTCGATGCTGGCCATCGGGCTGTTTCCCCCCAGATTCGAGAGGCGCTGCGCCGTCTCGTGATGCTGCGGTCCATCGTACCCCGACCCGAGTTGAAAAGGAATTGGCAACACGCGCACGTGCGCGACTTTTGCCGCTCACAGCCAGGGCAGAGATGTGCAAACTTCTCTATAACGAAGAGTTAGCCGTTTTCGGGCGGGAAACGAAACGGCCGGCTCTGGGCCGGCCGTCGGGGGCGAAACGGGGGGTTTGGGGGACCGGCGTCAGCCGCGGGCGCGGCGGAGGCGGTCGGCGACCTCGGACCAGCGCACCGTGTTCCACCAGGCGGCGAGGTAGTCCGGGCGGCGGTTCTGGTACTTGAGGTAGTAGGCGTGCTCCCAGACGTCGACGCCGAGGAGCGGGGTCTTCCCCTCCATCAGCGGGCTGTCCTGGTTGGGCTTGGCGACGACCTCCAGGTTGCCGTTCGAGAAGACCAGCCACCCCCAGCCGGAGCCGAACTGGTTGGCGGCGGCGTTGGTCAGCTTCTCCTTGAACGGCTGGAAGCCCCCGAACTGCTCGGTGAGGGCCGTGGCCAGGTCCCCGTCCGGCTCGCCGCCGCCGCCGGGGCCCATCACCTGCCAGAAGAGGGAGTGGTTGGCGTGGCCGCCGCCGTGGTTCTTGACCGCGGTCTGGATCGCCTGCGGGACGGCGTCGAAGCCGCGGAGGAGGTCCTCGACGCTCTTCGCCTGGAGGTCCGCGTGCGCCTGCAGCGCCTCGTTGAGCTTGGTGACGTAGGTGGCGTGGTGCTTGTCGTGGTGGATCTGCATCGTCTGCGCGTCGATGTGCGGCTCGAGCGCGTCGAAGGCGTAGGGCAGGGGGGAGCTCGTGCATGGGGGGCCTCCTAGCGCAGCTTCTCTTCGACGAACTCGACGTGCTTGCGCACCTTGGGGTCGTACTTCTTCAGGCGCAGCTTCTCGGTCGAAGCCTTCTTGTTCTTGCTCGTCGTGTAGTAGTAGCCGGTCCCGGCGCTCGAAACCAGCTTGATCTTGTCGCGCATCGTCGTCTCTCCAGCGGGTGGTAAATGGCGGGGCCGACGGGACTCGAACCCGCGACCTCCGGCGTGACAGGCCGGCGTTCTAACCAACTGAACTACGACCCCGCGTTCTGGGTTTGGCGGCGCCAGCCGCCGTGCTGGTGGGAGGTGAGGGAATCGAACCCGCGACCCCCTGCGTGTAAGGCAGGTGCTCTGACCGCTGAGCTAACCTCCCCTCGCCTCCAAGGCAGTCCATCCTATTGAACCGACGGTAGCAAGTCAACGTTCCCGTAGCGCCCGGCCTACGTGCCGGGCGTTTTTTCACGGCACCGCGTACCCGAGGCTCTTGAGTTCCTCCTCAAGCTGCTCGGGCAGCTCCTGGCGCACGGCGCGGTTGCGCACGCCGGCGAAGCGCTGGCGGATGAGCCGCGCCAGGCGCGTCACCCGCGCCGGCTCGCGCTCGGCGAGGTTCGCGGTCTCGCCGGGGTCGCGCGCCAGGTCGTAGAGCTCGGCGCGGGCGATGGGGAAGTGGTCGGGCGGCGCGCCGGGGATGCAGACCGGGGAGAAGCCGCGCGGGTTGTAGACCAGCTTCCAGCCGCCGGCCAGCACGGTGTGGAGCGGCTCGGCGCCGTACTGCGAGAAGGCCGGCCGCTCCTCCCGCTCCGCCGCCGGCCGCTCGAGGAGCGGCAGGAGCGACCGTCCCTGCGTCTCGCCGAACGGCGGCAGGCCGAGGAGGGCGAGGAGCGTCGGCGCCACGTCCACCAGCTCGACGGTGTCGCGCGCCACCCCGCCCGCCGGCAGCAGGCCCGGCGCGGCGATCCCGAGCGGCACGTGGAGGCCCGCCTGGTAGACCGAGCAGGCGTGGTAGAGGTAGCCGTGGTGGTCGTAGAGCTCCTCGCCGTGGTCGGAGAGGAAGACGACGACCGTCCGCTCCAGCTTTCCGGCCTCGCGCAGGCCGTCGAGGAGGTTCCCGGCCAGCCGATCGCTCCCCGCCACCGCCGCGTCGTAGAGCGCGTCGAGGTGGGCGACGTCGCGCGGGCCGAGCGGCAGCCGCTCGCGCATGATGCGGTCGAGCTGCCACTTCTTGGGGCCGACGGGCCCGCGGTAGCCGGGGTCGAGCCGCGCCGCGCCGTCGCCGCCGTTGTAGTAGGGGGAGTGGGCGCCGAAGAGGTGGACCCAGAGCAGGAACGGCCGCTCGCCCCCCCGCCCCCGCGCCCACTCGACCGCCCGCCGCACCGTCTTGCCGTCCTCGCCGCCGCTGCACGCGAAGGCGTCCCAGCCGCGGTGCCCGGCGCGGCACATGTTGGAGAGGAAGGCGCCGGTCTCGTAGCCCGCGCCGTGCAGGCGCTTGGGGAGGGTGGGGAGCGCCTCCGGGAAGGCGTAGCCGTTCTCGAGCACGCCGTGCGCCACCGGGTAGAGGCCGGTCAGGGTCGAGGCCAGCGCCGGCCAGGTGCTGGCGCGCGGCGCCATCGCCGCCGCGAAGCGCACCCCCGAGCCGAGGAGGGCGTCGAGCCGCGGGCTGTTCGGCCGCGCGGCGTAGCCGTAGGCGCCGAGGCGGTCGGCGCGCAGGGTGTCGATCGAGAGCAGCAGGACGTTCCACCCCCGCGCCGCGCCGGCGAGGGGAGGCACGGCGTCCTTTTCGGCGCCGCGGCCGCGGCAGGCGACGAGGGAGAACAGGAGAAGGAGAAAGGCGAGGGCGAGACGCGGACGGCGCATGCGGGAGGGCGGATGGTACACTAGCGATCTCTCCTGTCCGCGGGCGCCCGCCCGCGCGCTCCATCCACAGGTTTCCCGCCTCCGCTCCAGAAAGGAGCGGAGATGGACACGACGCTTGGTGAACTGGGTTGGACGGCGCTCGTCGAGCGCCACGGCGCCGGGCTGCGGCGGCGCGTGCGGCAGACGCTCGCCGGGGCCGGCGCGCGGGTGCGGGCGGAGCAGGTCGAGGAGATGGTGCAGGAGGTCTACTGTCGCCTCCTCGCCGCGGGCGGCCGGCGGCTCGCGGCCTGCCGCGCGGCGGCGGGGGAGCGGACGCTCGCCGCCTACCTCGGGCGGGTCGCCGAGCGGGTGGTGCTCGACCAGCTGCGCACCGCCGGCGCCGGCAAGCGCGGCGGCGGCCGGATCGTCGAGCTCTGCCCCGACGAGCTGGCGGAGCGGGCGGCCGATCCCGCGGGCACGCCGGAGGACCGCCTCCTCGCCGTCGAGCGGCGGCTGGAGGCGCGGGCCCGCTGCCGCGCCGCCGCCCGGCCGGGAGCGCGGGCGGGGCGCGACGCCTTCATCCTGGAGCTCGCCGTCCTCGAAGGCTGGACCTGCCGCGAGATCTCGCGCGCGGCGGGGGGCCGGCTGGCGCCCGGCAGCGTCGCCTCGATCCTCCACCGCATGAAGCGGCGGCTGGCGGCGCAGGAAGCGGAAATCGCGGCGCCCGGCTAGGATCGCGCGCCGTGCAGGTCTTCACCGACAGCCGGTGCCTGGAGCACACGGCGCCGCGTGGCTACCCGGAGCGACCGGAGCGGCTGGCCTCCGTCGTCGCGCACCTGCGGCAGCGGGGCTATCCGATCGTCGAGCCGGCGGCCCCCGCCGGTGCTGCTACGGACGAGCCGGCGCCGGCCAGCCGCGAGGCGGTCGTCCGCCTGCACGCCCCGGAGTACGTCGACCGCTTCCGGCGCGCCGTCGAGCGGGGCGACGGCCTCCTCGACTCGGCCGACAACCCGCTCTCGACCGGCACCTGGCGCGGCGCCTGGGGGGCGGTCGAGGCGACGCTCGCGGCGGCCGACTGGGTGGCCGCCGCCCCCGGCCGCCGCGCCTTCGCCGCCGTCCGCCCGCCCGGGCACCACGCCGAGCGCGCCACCGCCATGGGCTTCTGCTTCTTCAACAACGTGGCGGTGGCGGCCGAGCACCTGCGGGCGCGGCACGGCGTCGGGCGGGTGGCGATCTTCGACTTCGACGTCCACCACGGCAACGGCACCCAGCACCTCTTCGAGGCCCGCGCCGACGTCTTCTACGCCAGCACCCACCAGTACCCCTTCTACCCCGGCACCGGCGCCGCCTCCGAGACCGGCACCGGCCCGGGCGCCGGCTTCACCCTCAACGTGCCGCTGCCGGCCGGCGCCGGCGACCAGGAGCTGGAGGAGGCGATCCGCGGCCGCGTGCTCCCGGCCCTCCGCCGCTTCGCCCCCGAGGTCCTGCTGCTTTCGGCCGGCTTCGACGCCTGGCAGGGCGACCCGCTCGGCGGGCTCGCGGTCACCGAGCGCGGCTTCGCCGACTGGGGAACCTGGCTGGGGGAGCTGGCCGAAGAGGTAGCCGAAGGACGGGTGCTGGCGGTGCTCGAAGGAGGCTACGACCTGGCCCACCTGCCGCTCCTCGTCGAGGCCCATCTGCAGGGGTTAGGGGGCTTAAAGCAAGCTTAAATTGACTTTCTGCTATTGGCGTCGCTAACATCCCGCCCACTGTTTCGAGTAAAGCTTCACAAATTCAAGGCCTTCTATGCGCGGGGCGCAGCAGGGCCCGGGCGCGGTGTGAGGCGGAGGCAAGCGATGCGGCGCAAGATCCTCCTGACGACGATCGGGGCTGTCCTGCTGGCGGCGCTGCCGGCCGCCGCCGCCCCGCCCTTCGGCTCCTTCGGCGGCATCGTGGGCGGCGGCAACGCCGGCGCCGGGGTCATCCCCCTCTTCGGCTGGGCTCTGGACGACAACGGCGTCGACTCCGTGGACGTCTTCGTCGACGGCGTGATCGCCGGCCGCGCCGCCTACGGCCGCGCCCGGCCGGGGGTGGCGGCGCGCTTCCCGACCTTCCCGGACGCCAAGGCCGCCGGCTTCTCCTACGGCCTCGACACCACCCACTACCTCAACGGCCTGCACACGGTGAGCGTGCGGGTCAAGAGCAAGACCGGCGAGTTCGCGTTCGTGGGCTCGCGCACCTTCCAGTTCAGCAACGTCACCCACAACCTCGCCCCCTTCGGCAGGATCGAGTTCCCCAACGAGAACGCCGAGCTGCGCGGCCACTGCAACCTGGCCACCGCGGCGCGCCGTTACTCGGTCATCTCCGGCTACGCGCTCGACGCCGGCGTCCAGGCCGACGACCACGGCGTCGGCTACGTCGAGCTGCTGATCGACGGCGGCGAGTTCGCCAACAGCAAGACCGACTGCTTCTTCTCGACCCTCACGGGCGGCCTCTCGAACTGCTACGGGCTGCGGCGCGTGGACATCCAGCCCTTCTTCCCCAGCCTCAAGGACAGCCCGCAGAGCGGCTTCCGCTTCGTGCTCGACATCGGCCTGCTGATGGCCTTCGGCTACACGCCCGGCCATCACCTGCTGACCGTGCGGGCGGGCGACTTCAACGGCCAGGTGGCGAACATCGACAGCATCCCGGTCTCCTTCATCTGCGACGAGGACCTGGGCAACGAGGACGCCTTCGGCTTGATCGGCGGGCCGCTCAACGGCCAGCAGTACAGCGGCATCATGACCGCCCACGGCTGGGCGCTCGACATCAACGGGGTGTCGCGGCTCGACTTCTACGTCGACGGCGTGCTCGTCGGCTCGACGACGCTCAGCCTGGTGCGACCTGCGGTGTCGTCGCTCTACCCCGGCTACCCGGACAGTGCGGTGCCGGGCTGGGTGTTCGCGGTCGACACGACCAAGATCGCCAACGGCGAGCACTTCCTGCAGGTGATCGTGGTGGACGACGTCGGCGGCACGACGCTGCTGGGCGAGCGGCGGTTTGTGGTGGTGAATCCAGGAAACTGATCGCTATGTCATCCCGAGCGTAGCGAGGGATCTGGGCGGGGGACGAAGCCCGGCCCCCAGATTCCTCGCTGCGCTCGGAATGACAAGTCCTCACCGTTAATCCCCTTCCGTTACCATCCCCGCATGGCGGGGGAGGCGCTCGAGCGAGTGGTGTTCTTCGGCACGCCCGACTTCGCGCTGCCGACCCTCGACGCGCTGGTCGCCGCCGGGCGCGCGCCGGTCGCGGTGGTGAGCCAGCCGGCGCGGCCGGTGGGGCGCGGGCGGCGCCTCGAGGAGCCGCCGGTCGCCCGCCGCGCCCGCGCGCTCGGGTTGCCGCTGCTGCAGCCCGAGAAGGTGCGCGCCGAGCCCTTCCTGGCCGAGCTCGCCGCCCTGCGGCCGGAGGTCGCCGTCGTCGTCGCCTTCGGCCAGATCTTCCCGCGCGCCCTCCTCGACCTCCCCGACCACGGCTGCATCAACCTGCACGCGTCGCTCCTGCCGCGCTGGCGCGGCGCGGCGCCGATCCAGGCGGCGATCGCCGCCGGCGACCGCACGACCGGCGTCACCACGATGCAGATGGAGGCCGGGCTCGACGCCGGCCCGATCCTCCTCCAGGAGGAGGTGGCGATCGGCGCCGAGGAGACGGCGGGGGAGCTCGGCGCCCGGCTGGCCGAGCGCGGCGCCGGCCTCGTCGTGCGCACCCTCGCGGCGCTCGCAGCCGGGACTCTCTCGCCGGCGCCGCAGCGCGAGGCGGACGCCACCTTCGCGCCGCGCCTGACGCGCGCCAGCGGCCGCGCCGACTGGAGGCTCCCGGGGCCGGCGCTCTTCGACCGCCTGCGCGCCTACACCCCCTGGCCCGGCCTCTGGGCGACGCTGCGCGAGGAGCCGGTCAAGCTCGTCGCCGCGGTTGATTTGAAAGCGGCTACGCCGCGGCAGGACCCTCCGGGAACCATCCTCGGCCTCGCCGGCGGCCGTCTCGCGGTCGCCTGCGGCGGCGGCACGGCGCTCGGGATCGAAACGTTGCAGCGCCCCGGCCGCCGCGCGCTCGACGCCGCCACCTTCGCCAACGGCGAGCGCCTCCAGCCCGGCGAGAGGTTCTCCTGATGCGCGCCCCGGCGCGTCCCCGGCGCACGACCCCGCGCCGCACGCCGCAGAACGACGTGCGGGTGGCGGCCGGCTGGGTGCTCGAGCGGACGCTGCTGTCGCACGCCCCCGCCGACGCCTTCCTCGACAGCGCCCTGGCGCGCTTCGACGAGCGCGACCAGGCGCTGCTGCGCGAGCTGGTGCTCGGCAGCCTGCGCTGGCTGCGGCGGCTCGACCACGTCATCTCCGCCGCCAGCAGCCGCCGCTTCGAGGACATCGAGCCGGCGCTCCACGCGCCGCTGCGCATCGCCACCTACCAGCTCCTCCTCCTCGACCGCGTGCCGGCGCACGCCGCGGTCTCCGAGGCGGTCGAGCAGGCGCACCAGGTCACCCACCGCGGCGGCGCCAGCTTCGTCAACGGCGTGCTGCGGCGCATCGCGCGGGCGCCGCGCCTCGACGCCTGGCCGGTGCGCGAGAGCGACCGGGTGCGGCGGCTGGGGATCGAGCTCTCGCACCCCGACTTCCTCGTCGCCCGCTGGCTCGCCCGCTTCGGGACCGCGCGGACGCTCGACCTGCTCAACGCCAACAACCGCCAGAAGCCGCTCCAGCTCCTCGCCTTCCGCGACCGCGGCGGGCGCGAGCTGCTGGCCGAGGCGCTGATCGACGAGGGGCTGGAGGTGGAACCGGCGGCGCTCTCGCCGCTCGGGCTCACCGTGCGGCGCGGCAACCCGCTCGCGACCGCCGCCTTCCGCCGCGGCGACTTCTACGTCCAGGACGCGGCGAGCCAGGCGGCGGCGCTGCTGCCGCCGCCGAAGCCCGGCGAGCGGGTGCTCGACGCCGCCGCGGCGCCGGGCGGCAAGGCTTTCGCGCTGCTGGCCTGGGAGCCGCGCGTCCGGCTCCTCCTCGGCGACGTCGCCCCGGCGCGCGCCGCGATCGTGCGCGCCAACCTCCGCCGCCTCGGCCGGCCGCTGCCGCTGCACGTCGCCGACGCCGCGGCGCCGGCCGCCGCCGGCCCGTTCGACCGCGTCGTCCTCGACCTGCCGTGCAGCGGCACCGGCACGCTGCGCCGCCACCCCGAGCTCAAGTGGCGGATCAGCGAAGGCGAGATCGGGCGCCTCAGCGCGCAGGCGCTGCGCCTCCTCGACGGCGTCGCGCCGCTGGTGGCGCCGGGCGGCCTCCTCGTCGCCATCACCTGCTCGCTGGAGGCGGAGGAGAACGAGGACGTCGTCGGCCGCTTCCTCGCCGCGCGCTCCGACTTCGCGCCGGCGCCGCTCGCCGCCGCGCTGCCGCCGCCGCTCGACCGCGGCGTCGAGGCACCCGGCCTCTGGCGCGTCCTGACCGGCGGCGACCACGACGGCTTCACCGTCCACGTCCTGCGCCGCGGCGATTCGCCTCGCCATTGACAGCCCCAGGACCAAGCCTTATCTTGGGCGCCGCACCCTTCTGAAAACTTTTACCCCTGAGCTCGGAGGAGAAAAAGATGGCTGGGAAGGCAGACATCGTTGCGAAAATTGCGGACAGCGCAGGGCTCTCGCGCAAGCAGGCCTCCGACGCCTACGACGCGGTGGTGGACTCCTTCAGCGAGGCCCTGCGCCGCGGAGAGACGGTGAAGCTTCCCGGCTTCGGCTCGTTCAGCGTCGCGCAGCGCTCGGCGCGCAAGGGGCGCAACCCCTCGACCGGCGCGGCGATCGACATCAAGGCCAGCAAGAGCGTCCGCTTCAAGGTCGGCAAAGAGCTGCGCGACGCGGTCAACGCCGTCAAGCGCGCCGCCAAACGCAAGTAACGCGCAAGTACCCCGCTCAGCGGATCTGCCGGTAGAGCCCGGCCAGCCGGTGGGGCGAGACGCCGACGACGAAGAGCCCCCAGATCAGCCAGTTGGTGGCCACGGTCGCCACCACGCCGCGCTCGACGAAGCGGCGGGCGGCGGTGATGACCGGCTGCTCGACGAGTGCCACCCGCCCGTGGCGCTTCAAGCGGCGCGCGAAGTCGAGGTCCTCGAGGATCGGCCAGTCGCGGTAGCCGCCGAGGGCGCGGAAGGCTTCGGCGGTGGCGAACTGCGCCTGGTCGCCGAGCGGCACGCGGGTCAGCCGGGTGCGCAGGTTGATGAGGCGCGCGCCCAGCCGCTGCGCCGGGCGATCGACGTCGAAGCGGACGCGGAAGCCGCCGCCGACCGCGCCGGCCGCGACGGCGGCGCGCGCCAAGTCGACCCCGCCGGGCGGCAGGGACGTGTCGGCGTGGAGGAAGAGGAGGAGATCGGCCGAGCAGGCGGCGGCGCCGCGGTTGAGCTGCCCGCCGCGGCACGCCGGCCCTTCGACGACGCGCGCCCCGAGCCGCCGCGCCAGCTCGACGGTGCCGTCGCGGCTGCCGCCGTCGGACACCACCACCTCGTCGGCCGCCAGGAGCGCCGCCGGCAGGTGGCGCGCGAGCGCCTCCTCCTCGTCCAGGGTCGGCACGACGATGGCCGCTCGCATGCTGCTCGTCTACGGAGTCGGGGAGCGCGCGGATGCTAGCATGCGCTCCGATCGCGCCGCGGAACGCATGACCTTTCCCAAGTCCTTCTCTCACCTCGACGGCGAGGGCGCAGCGCACATGGTGGACGTCTCGGACAAGCCGGTCACCCGGCGCGAGGCGGTCGCTTCCTGCCGCGTCCTGCTCTCCGCGCAAACCGTGATCCGCCTCGCCGCCCTGCCCAAGGGGGACGCCTTCGCGGTGGCGCGCCTGGCCGGCATCCAGGGGGCGAAGCGGACCGCCGAGCTGATCCCGCTGGCGCACCCGCTGCCGCTCGACCAGGTGGAGGTCGAGGTGGTGCCCGCGGCCGGCGGCGTCGAGATCCGCAGCCGCGTCGTCACGACCGCCCGCACCGGCGCCGAGATGGAGGCGCTCGTCGCCTGCGCCACCGCCGCCCTCGCGCTCTACGACATGGTCAAGGCGGTCGAGCGCGGCGCCGTCGTCACCGACCTGCGGCTGGAGGCGAAGAGCGGCGGCCGCAGCGGCGACTTCCGGCGGCAATCTCCTTGAGCGCGCGGGCGGCCGTCCGCACCGGCCTCGACCGCCTGCTCGCCGAGCCGCGCCGCCTGGCCGGCCGGCGCTACGGCCTCCTCGCCCACGGCGCCTCGATCACCGCCGACCTCCGCCCCATCCACCTCGCCCTCGCGGCGTCGCCGGCCGGCCCGCCGGCCGCGCTCTTCGGCCCCGAGCACGGCTTCTACGGCGTCGAGCAGGACATGGTGGCGGCGGCCGGCGGCGCCGACCCCTGGACCGGCGCGCCGCTGCACTCGCTCTACGGCGACGCCGAGACGAGCCTGCGGCCCGATCCGTCCGCCTTCGCCGGCCTCGACCTCCTGGTCGTCGACGTCCAGGACGTCGGCGCGCGGTATTACACCTATGCCGCCACCGCCGTCTGGGCGGCCGAGGCGGCGCTCGCCGCCGGCTGCGCGGTCTGGGTGCTCGACCGCCCGAACCCGCTGGGCGGCGCGGTCGTCGAAGGCAACCTGCGCGAGGACGAGTTCGAGTCCTTCGTCGGCGCCTTCCGCCTGCCGGTGCGCCACGGCCTGACGGCGGCCGAGCTGGTGCGGCTGGAGGCGCGGCGGCGCGGTTGGGGCGCCGGCCTCGAGGTCTGGCCGATGGAGGGGTGGCGGCGGTCGATGCTCTGGGAGGAGACCGGCCTGCCATGGATCGCGCCGTCGCCCAACGTGCCGACGCCGGCGACGGCGGCCGTCTACCCCGGGCTCTGCCTGGTCGAAGGCACCGCGCTGTCGGAAGGGCGCGGCACGACGCGGCCGTTCCTGCTCGTCGGCGCGCCGGAGGTCGAGCCGCCGCGGGTCGCGGTGCAGCTGGAGGAACGGCTGGCGGCGGCCGGCGTGCGCGGCGTCGCCGCGATCCCGACCTACTTCCGGCCGCAGTTCCAGAAGCACAAGGGGGAGAACTGCGGCGGCGTCGAGCTGGTCGCGACCGACCGCGCGGCGCTCGCGGCCTACCGGCTGGGCGTCGAGCTCCTGGCCGCCTTTCGCGACGCGGCGCCGCAGGCCTTCGCCTGGCGGGCGGCGCCCTACGAGTTCGTCGGCGACCAGCCGGCGATCGATCTCCTCGCCGGCAGCGACGCCCTGCGCCGCGGTCTCGATGGCGACGCCCGCATCCTCGACGACTGGGTCGCGACCTGGCCCGCCGACGAGGCGGCGTTCCGCGAGGAGCGGCGGGAGATCCTGCTTTACCCCGAGGACGACGGCGCGTGAAGACGCCGCACCTGCTGCGGGTGGAGGAGGGGCCGGAGCGCTTCGCGGCGCTGGTCGCGGCCTGCCGGGCCGAAGGAATCCGGGTGGGGTGGCTGGAGCTGGCGTCCGCCGGCCCGGCTCCCGCGACGCTCGAAGCCGCCGCCGCCCTCGGCTGCCTGCGCGCCGTGGCGGTGGGGGAGGGGCGGGCGGTCGCCGTCAAGCCGATCGCGGGCCCGCCGGTCCTCCGCGACCTGCTGCGGGAGCATTTCCTCGGCTGCCGGGTGGTTTTGGTGCGCGGTGAGGTGGACGCCCCGGCGCTCGCCGCGGACGGCGAGGCCTGGAGGGTCGCACCGGCGTCCTCCCCCGTGCGTACCTTGACCACTCCAGAGCTTCTCGCCCTCCTCCGGAAGCCGCACCCCTGGGGCGCGGAGAGCCCAGACGCCGCGAATCCTCTCGCCGGGACCGCGGAATAAGAAGGATCTGCCGCGGGATGAACTCTCCGCGAGACTCGCGGCTCGACAATTCGCGGCGCAGGCGCCCGAGGCGGTGCGCGGCTCTCTCGCCGCAGGCGCCGGCGAGAACGCCGAAGCCGTGAACTAGCTCACCGCGACTGCGGTGGCTCGATCAGAAGCCGCTAATGTGTTAGCCTCCGACGCGAGTGAACCAACCAGTCGACGAGGGGAAGCTTCCGCAGCCGCAAATGATCCTTCCTCCGCGGCATGCCTGATCGGCGTCGCGGCTCGAAAATCATCCTCGGATTCTTGAAATGACCGATTTCGCGGCTGCAAAGCACGCCTGAGCCGCCGGTGGACAAGAATTCGCGGCAGAGGAGGAGCCATGGACACGACTTGGTCGGTGAGCGCGGTGCTGGCGAGCCTCGAGAAGCAGGCGGCGGTCCTCCGCGAGCGCGAGGCCTTCCACGCCGGCCACGAGGCCCGCCACCGCGAGCAGCGCAGCGGCTACGCCGCCGAGCTGGCCGAGATCGACCGCCGGCTGGAGGCCTTCCGCGCCGCCGCCGCCGAAGCCATCGAGCTCGCCGCCCGCCAGGCCCCCGCCGCCGCGCCGGCGGTGAAGGAGGCCGACCTCGGCTCCGCCTCCCGCCCCAAACTCGGCCGCATGGTCGCCCTGATCATCCAAGAGAAAGAAGCCACCGAACACTTCGGCCCCGTCGGCCTCGCCCGCGAAGTCAACCACCGCTTCGCTGAGCGCCTCCGCCGCCCGGTCCGCGTCGACCAAGTCTCCATCGTCCTCCGCCGCATGCTCCGCCTCGGCAAGATCCACCAATCCCGCCCCGGCAGGCCGCACTGGGAGGCGCTGTACACGAAGGAGAGGGAGGCGCCGGCCAGCTCCTGACCGTCAGCCCGGGGTCGGCTCGCCGCGGCGCCGTTGCAGCCAGTACTCGCGGAAGGACCTCAGCCGAGGCAGAGCCTCGAGGTCCCGCGGGCGGCCGCTTGCTTCTTTGCTGGCGATGATGTCGTCGGGATGGCAGACCGGAAAGCCTTCCACCTCGACGCGCCGCCGCCATGCGTCGGCGAAGCGCTCGATGCCGTCGGGCGCGAAGACCAGGTCGAGGTCGAACGGTCCGTTCTTGAGCTGGACGAAGTCTTTGCCGCGCTCGATCTGGGCCGCCTGATCGTCGTCGAGCGCGAAGCCCAGCTCGCGCAGGGCGGCGACGATGGCCCGGCCGTTCTCGGGACTCTTTTCGACGAAGAGGTCGGCGTCCTGCGTGGTGTCGGGGAAGCCGAGCAGGATGGCGCCCGACCTGCCGATGAAGAGATAGCGCACGCCGTGACGGGCGAAGGCGTCGCGGATCTCCTCGGCCTGCCGGTACTCAAACGCGCCCATATCCCAGCCAGTCGGGCAGGTTCTCCTCGCACCAGCGCCGGTAGTCGGCGGTCGTGTCGAACGCGCGAAACGGCGCGTCGTCGAGCACCGGCTTGTAGGTGTGGATGAAGGCGTAACGAAACCGCGTCCGCAGCGGCCGCCGTGCGGCAGCCTCGAACTCGGCCAGCCACTCAGGCGGGATGTCGAGCGATTCAGGCGTGGTGCCTTGCGTCCGCGTCCGTTCAGAGTTCATTCGATGAGTATAGGGGCGGTGTCCCCCGCGCTGTCGTTCGACCAGCCGTCACTACAATAGAAGGGCATGCCTGGACCGAGCGTGTTCCTGAGCTACAGCCACGAGGACGAGGTCTGGATGGAGCGTCTGAGATCTCACCTTGCCGTCCTCGAGCGGCAAGGCCGGCTGGAGACCTGGGACGACCGCCGCATCGGCGGCGGAGCGGACTGGCGCGAAGAGATCCGCTCGGCGCTGGAAGGCGCGCAGGTCGCCGTGCTTTTGGTCTCGGCGGATTTTCTGACCTCCAACTTCATCCTCGACGTCGAGGTCGAACGACTCCTCGAGCGGCGCGCCAAAGAAGGCGTCCACATCCTTCCCGTGATCGTCAAAGCCTGCACTTGGAAGCAAGTGCCGTGGCTCGCGGCAATGCACGTGCGACCGAAGGGTGGCAAGCCTCTCGCCACCTTCAGGAGCGACCAGCGCGACAGTGAGTTGGTGAAGATCGCCGAGGAGGTGCTCGAGCTCATCGAGGGCAAGGCCCTCCGCCAGCCGATCTCTCCACCGTCTGCCCTACCCCAGCCCCTACACCAGATTCCACCGCCGCCCGGCGACTTCACAGGCCGCGAGCAGGAGTTGGCGGATCTACGGGAGGCGCTGCGCGCGGGCGGCGCGACCATCTCCGGCCTTCGCGGCGCGGGCGGTATCGGCAAGACGGCGCTCGCGCTCAGGCTCGCCGAGGAACTCGAGCCGCTGTATCCGGACGCGCAGCTTTATCTCGACTTGAAGGGTGTGAGCCAGCAGCCGCTCACGACCGCGCAGGCAATGGCGCACGTCATCCGCGCCTACCATCCCACTGCTCAGCTCCCTGAAGGGGAAGAAGCGCTGGCGGGGCTCTACTTCTCGGTGCTCCATGGCCAGCGCGTCCTCCTGCTGATGGACAACGCCGCAAACCGCCAGCAGGTCGAGCCGCTGATCCCGCCTGCCGGTTGCACTCTGCTCGTCACGTCGCGGTTCCACTTCGCCCTGCCGGGGATCGTCACCAAGGATCTCGACGAGCTGCCCCAAGACGACGCTGAAGCCCTCCTGCGAAGCGTCGCTCCGCGGATCGGCGAGGCGGCGGAGCAGGTCGCGGCCCTCTGCGGCCGCCTCCCGCTCGCCCTCCGTCTCGCCGGCAGCGCGCTTGCAGAGAAGGCGTGGCTCTCCCCGGGCGATTACGCCAACCGGCTTACGGAGACCAAGGGTGAGCGCCTCGGTTTAATCGAGGCTTCCCTCGCCACCAGCTACGACCTCCTCAACAAAAAGCAGCGCAAACGCTGGCGTCGGCTCGCCGTTTTCCCCGGCAGCTTCGACGCCGCCGGCGCCGCGGCGGTGTGGGAGGTGGAAGTCGATTCGGCTCGTGACGCGCTGGGCGAGCTGATCGGTGCGAGCCTCGTCGAGTACGAGGGCGAGCGCTACCGCCTCCACGACCTCGCCCGCGTCTTCGCTGATTCCCACCTGAGCGGCACCGAGCGCGAGTCAGCCCGACGCCGACACTCCGTTCACTATGAGCGCGTGCTGAGCGACACGAGCGACCTTTACCTCAAGGGGGGCGCCTCCTTGCTCGCCGGCCTGGCCCTCTTCGATGCCGAGTGGGGGAACGTCAAGGCCGGGCAGTCCTGGGCCGCCGCGCGCGCCGCCGAGGACACCCAGGCGGGGGGCCTATGCAGCGACTACCCCGATGCCGGGGTCTACTGCCTCTCCCTCCGCCTCCATCCGCGCGAACAGATCGCTTGGCTGGACTCCGCCCTCGCGGCCGCCCGCAGCGGGCAGGACCGCAAGGCGGAGGGCAATCATCTCGGCAACCTGGGCCTCGCCTACGTGGATCTCGGGGAGCCGCGGTGCGCGATCGACCACTTCGAGCAAGACCTCGTTATCATGCGCGAGATCGGCTACCGGCGTGGGGAGGGCAGCGCCCTGGGCAACCTGGGCATCGCCTACAAGGATCTCGGGGAGCCGCGGCGTGCGATCGAACTCTACGAGCGTCAGCTCGCCATCGTCCGCGAGATCGGCGACCGGCGTGGGGAGGGCAACGCCCTGGGTAACCTGGGCCTCGCCTACGCGAATCTCGAGGAGCCGCGGCGCGCGATCGAGCACTACGAGCAGGCGCTCGTGATCGATCGCGAGATTGGCGACCGGCACGGGGAGGGCGCCACCCTGGGCAACCTGGGCCTCGCCTACGCGGATCTCGGGGAGCCGCGGCGCGCGATCGAGCACTACGAGCAGGCGCTCGTGATCGATCGCGGGATCGGCGACCGGCACGGGGAGGGCACGGCCCTAGGCAACCTGGGCCTCGCCTACGCGGATCTCGGGGAGCCGCGACGCGCGATCGAGCACTACGAACAGGCGCGCGCCATCGCGCGCGAAATCGGCGACCGGGTCGGCGAGGCCAACACCTGCTGGTACTCCGGCCTGATCTACGAGCAGGAAGGCGACCTAGCCCGTGCCGCCGACCTCATGCAGGTCCTGGTCGACTACGAGCGATCGATCGGCCATCCCGACTCGGAGAAGTACGCCGCCCACTTGGCGGCGCTCCGCGCCCGCATCGAGTAGCTCGCCGCCGGCTCCGGCCAGCGGCTGCCACGCCGCCCCCCGCCCAGATCCCTCGCTTTCGCTCGGGATGACAAGGAGGGCGTGGTTTTCCGCCGAGGGGGCGTGGCTCCCGCCGATGAGGGCGTGGCCTCCGCCTTAGCGCCACGCTAAGATGCCCCTCCCCGCCGCGCGGGCACTCTTCTTGCGCTTGCGGGCTCCCCTTATGACCGAACCGATCCGCTTCTTCCTCCCCGGCCCGAGCTACGTGCTGGAGGAGGTGCGCGCTGCGATGACGGGGCCGATGGTGGGGCACCGGTCGGCCGGGTTCCGGGACTTCACGCTCTCGCTCTCCGCGCGGCTACCGCGGGTGTTCCGCACCGCTGGGGACGCGATGATCGCGACCGGGAGCTCGACGCTCATCATGGAGGCCGCCGTCGCCTCGACGGTGCGCGCCGAGGTCTTGAACCTCACCAACGGCGCCTTCTCCGAGCGCTGGCACGCGATCAGCCTCTCCCTGGGCAAGAGCGCCGACCGGGTGGCGTTTCCGTTCGGCGAGGCGGTGGATCCCGACCTCGTGCGCGCGGCGCTTCGGCGCAAGCGCTACGAGGCGGTGACCGTCGTTCACAACGAGACCTCGACGGGCGCGCTATCGCCGCTGGCGGAGATCGCTCGCGCCGTCCACGAAGAGAGCGACGCCCTCGTCCTCGTGGACACGGTCTCCTCGCTCGGCGGCGCGCCGGTCGAGACCGACGCTTGGTACCTCGACGTCGTCCTCGCCGGCACGCAAAAAGCCTTGGCCCTTCCCCCCGGTCTCACGCTCTTTACCCTCTCCGACCGCGCCGCCGCGCGCGCCGCGGCGGTGCCGTACCGGGGCTTCTACACCGACCTGCTGCGCTACCGCGACAAGCACCGCGAGGGCGGGGCGATCACGACGCCGGCGATCCCGCTCTACTACGCGCTCGACCGCCAGCTCGACCGCGTCCTCGCCGAGGGGATGGAGGCGCGCTGGGAGCGCCACCGCCGGCTCGCCGCGCGAACCGCGGCGTGGGCCGCCGAGCGCGGCTTCACCTTCCCGACCGCGCCCGATGCCCGCTCGCCGACGGTGAGCTGCCTCAAGCCCCCGGCCGGAGTGGATGCGCCGGGGCTGGTCAAGGCGCTCGCCGGGCGCGGCTTCACGGTCGGCGGCGGCTACGGCGACTGGAAGCCCACGACCTTCCGTATCGGGCACATGGGGGAGGTACGGGAGCGCGACCTCGACGACCTGCTGACCGTCATCGACGAGCTGACGGCCGCCGGCCGGAGCGCCGCGTGACGGCCGCCAAGATCCTGGTCGCCGACCCGCTGCAGCCGTCGGGGATCGCCATCCTCCGGCGCGGCGGCGCGGAGGTGCACGAGCTGGCCGCCGACGAGCGGCCGCGCCTGCCGGAACTTCTAGCCGACGCCGATGCGCTCGTGGTGCGCAGCATGACCAAGGTCACGGCCGACCTCCTGCGCGCCGGCAAGAAGCTCCGCGTCGTCGGCCGCGCCGGCGTCGGCGTGGACAACGTGGACGTCGAGGCGGCGACCGAGATGGGCGTGCTGGTGGTCAACGCGCCGACCGCGAACCTGCTGTCGGCGACCGAGCACACCTTCGCTCTCCTCCTCGCCCTCGCCCGCAACGTGCCGGCGGCCGACGCTTCGCTCAAGGGGGGCGGCTGGGAGCGCGGCCGCTTCCAGGGGCAGGAGCTGCAGGGCAAGCGGCTCGGCGTCGTCGGCTTCGGCCGCATCGGCCAGCAGGTGGCCGAGCGCGCCCGCGCCTTCGGCATGGAGGTCGTGGCGCACGACCCGTTCCTCGACCCCGCGGCGGCCGCCCGCCTGCGCGTCGAGCTGCTGCCGCTCGAGGAGCTCCTGGCGACGTCCGACGTCGTGACGCTCCACGTGCCGCTCACCGAGCAGACGCGCAACCTGCTCGACCGGCCGCGCCTCCAGGCGATGCGCCGCGGCGCGCTCCTGGTCAACTGCGCCCGCGGCGGGCTGGTCGACGAGGCGGCCCTCCTCGAGCTGCTCGACTCCGGGCACCTGGCGGGCGCCGCCCTCGACGTCTTCGCCGAGGAGCCGCCCAAGGACCTGGCGCTGGTCCGCCACCCCAAGGTGGTGGCGACGCCCCACCTGGGCGCCCAGACCCTGGAGGCGCAGGAGCGGATCGCCACCGAGACCGCCGAGATGGTGCTCGCCGCGCTCGACGGCTCGCTGGCGGTGGCGGCGGTGAACCTGCCGTTCCGCCCGGCGGGGGCGCACGGCGAGCCGTTCCTGGCGCTCGGCGAGCAGCTCGGTCGGCTCGCCGCCCTCCTCCTCGCCGGGCCGCCGCACGAGCTGCGGGTCGAGACCTCCGGCATCGACGACGGCGTGCGCCGGCCGGTGGCCGTGGCGGTGGTCAAGGGGGCGCTGGCGACGCACCTCGGCGAGACGGTCAACTACGTCAACGCCGAGCGCATCGCCGAGAGCCGGGGCCTGCAGATCGTGCGCTCGGACCACAGCGCGGCCGGCGACTACCCGCACCTGGTCAAGGTGGCGCTGGCCGGGCCGGCCGGGGCGCGGGTGGAGGTCGAGGGGACGCTCTTCGGCGAGCGCGACCCGCGCGTCGTGCGCTTCGGCGGCTACCGGCTGGAGTTCCGACCGGAGGGGCGCCTGCTGGTGCTGGAGAACCGCGACGTGCCGGGGGTCGTCGGCCGGCTGGGAACGCTCCTCGGCGAGGCGCAGATCAACATCGCCGACATCCATCTCGCGCGCAGCGACTCCGAGGGGGAGGCGCTGGCGGTGCTGCGGCTCGACCAGGAGCCGGGGCCCGAGGTGCTGGCGAAGCTCGCGGCGTTGCCGGAGGTGCGGCGGGTGCAACTGGTCGATCTGGGGCGCGGCCCGGCCGCGCGGAAGGGGCGTTGATGGCGCACGTCGGAGTGGTCTTCGGGGGACGCAGCGTCGAGCACCAGGTGTCGATCGTCTCGGCGCGGACGGTGGCGCGCGGCCTGACCGACGCCGGCCACCAGGTGACGCCGCTCGGCATCGCCCAGGATGGCTGCTGGATCTCGCCGGAAGCGGCGGCCGAGGTGCTGCGCGGCGACGGGCGCGCCATCGAGCCGCTCGACATGCCGGTGGCGCCGACGCTGCGCCACCTCGTGGCCTCCGGCGTCGAGGTGCTCTTCCCGATCGTCCACGGCACCTGGGGGGAGGACGGCACGCTCCAGGGCCTCTGCGAGATGCTCGACGTCGCCTACGCCGGCCCCGGGGTGACGACCAGCGCGCTGGCGATGGACAAGCTGCTCTCGAAGCGCCAACTCGCCGCCGCCGGCGTGCCGGTGGTGGACTCCGAGGCCGCGAGCCGCGCCGACTTCGAGCGCGCCCCGGCGGCCTTCCTCGCCCGCGTCGAACGCCTGCCGCTGCCGCTCTTCGTCAAGCCGAGCGTCGGCGGCTCGAGCGTCGGGGTGCGCAAGGTGGAGCGGTACCGAGACCTCGAGGAGGCGGTGCGCTTCGCCCTGCGCTTCGACGACGCGGTGCTCGTCGAGCGCGGGGTCGTCGGCCGGGAGCTGGAGTGCGCCGTGCTCGGCTACGGCACGCTGGAGGCGTCGGTCGTCGGCGAGATCGTCCCCGGCCGCGAGTTCTACGACTACGCCGACAAGTACCTGGAGGACAACGCCCGCCTGATCGCCCCGGCCGAGCTGCCGGAGGCGACGAGCGCGCGGCTGCGCGAGCTCGCGGTCGCCGCCTTCGCGGCGCTCGGCGGCAGCGGCATGGCGCGCGTCGACTTCCTGCTCGAAGGCGAGGACGGCCTCTTCGTCAACGAGATCAACACCCTCCCCGGCTTCACCGCCATCTCGATGTACCCCCGCCTCTGGGAGCTCTCGGGCGTGCCGCTGCCGAAGCTCGTGGACCGCCTGGTCCAGATCGCCCTCGACCGCCACCGCGACCGCCGGCGCCTCGACGCCGGGATCAAGGAGTGGCTGGCGGAGTTGGCGCGGTGAGGCTCATGACGCCGCGTGCGCTCTTCTCCTGTCTCGCCCTGCTCCTCGGCCTCGCCGCCGCCCCCGCGGCCGGCCAGACCTTCGTCTTCCACCTGCGCGGCGACCAGGAGGTGCCGCCGGTGGCGAGCGCCCACTCCGGCGGCTGCCACGGCGTGCTCGACCAGCTTGCCGGCGAATTCGATCTGACCTGCGTCCACGACGTCACCGACGCGACGATCATGCACATCCACCGCGCGCCGGCGGGGGCGATCGGCCCGATCGTCTTCGACCTCGGCGACCCGGCGAGCCCGGTCGAGGCCACCTGGACCGGCATGACGGCGGCCGACATCGACGACCTGCTGGACGGCAATCTCTACGTCAACATCCACACCGCCGGCCGGCCCGACGGCGAGATCCGCGGCCAGATCCTGCCGCGCACCGTCGACACCGTCCCCTTCACCGCCGACGGCGCGCAGCTGGTGCCGCCGAGCGGCTCGCCCTCGACCGCCAGCTGCTCGGCCGATCTCGACGGCCCCGCGACCTCGCTCCTGGTCCAGTGCACCCACGACGTGCCGTCGCCGGACAGCGCCCACGTCCACCAGGCGCCGGCGGGGCAGAACGGCCCCGTCGTCTTCACCTTCCCGTCGCCGGCCAGCCCGCTCTCCGCCGGCGTGCCGATGACGCCGCAGCTGGTGGCGGCGTTCGCGGCGACGTTCCTCTACGTCGAGATCCACGGCCAGCCGCCGGCCGACGAGAGCGAGCCGCTCTTGGACATCCGCGGCCAGATCGGCGAGCCGCCGGCGCTGCCGACCACCGGCACGATCCGCATCGTCAAGGAGACGACCCCGCCCGGCGGCGCCGGCTTCGCTTTCACCGACGACGTCCCGGGCGGGCCCGCCGCCTTCTCCCTCGCCGACGGCGAGACCCGGGTCTTCGCCAACGTCGGCCCCGGCACCTGGACGGTGACCGAGCTCGATCCCGCCGTCGCGCCCGGCGGCTTCACGCTGGCCGACGTGACCTGCGAGGACGACGACAGCACCGGCGACCCCTTCGCCCGCACCGCCGCGATCCGGCTCGCGGCCGGGGAGGTGGTGACCTGCACCTTCCGCAACTTCGCGTCGGCGCCGACCGACCAGATCTTCATCTTCCACCTCTCCGGCGAGCAGGAGGTGCCGCCGGTGCCGAGCGCCGCCTCCGGCGGCTGCTTCGCGAGCTTCGACGCCGGCGCCGGCGAGCTGGCGATCCTCTGCGTCCACGACGTATCGGGCCCCACGATCATGCACATCCACCGCGCCGCGGCGGGGGTCAACGGCCCGATCGCCTTCGACCTCGGCGATCCGACGAGCCCGGTCGAGGCCGTCTGGACGGGGATGACGCCGGCCGACCTCGCCGACCTGCTGGCGGGCAACCTCTACGTCAACATCCACACCGGCGGCCGGCCGGACGGCGAGATCCGCGGCCAAATCCTGCCGCGCACCGTCGACTCCCTCACCTTCCCGCTCGAAGGCGGCCAGGTGGTCCCCCCCGGGAGCACCGCCGCGACCGGCAGCTGCTTCACCGACCTCAACGACCCGGCGACGGCGCTCCTGGTGCAGTGCACGCACGACCTGCCGGGGACGGACGCCGCCCACCTGCACCAGGCGCCGCGGGGGTTCAACGGACCGCTCGTCTTCAGCTTCGCCGACCCGGCCGACGGCTTCTCGGGCGACGTGCCGATGACGCCGCGCCTGCTCGCCGAGTTCGCGGCCGGGTTCCTCTACGTCGAGGTCCACGCCGGCGAGGTGGAGGGCGGCGGGGGCGGCGCGATCCGCGGCCAGCTCGCCGCGGCGCAGGCGGTGGTGGCGATCATCCCGACCGCCAGCGAGTGGGCGCTGCTCCTGCTCGCCCTGGCGCTCGCGGCCCTGGCGTGGCGGCGGCTGGCGGCGGCCGCCGTCTACTCGAAGTAGCCGACGACGTCGAGCGCCAGGTGGGCGGTGCCGCTCCCGGTGACGCTGGGGAGGACCGCGACCTGGCCGCCGGTGCCGAGGGCGAGCACGGCGTTGTTGGCGCGGGTCTGGCCGGTGCCGAAGTTGAGGGTGCTGGTCGCCGGCACGAGACAGCCGGTGGGGTAGGTCTTGAGGAACCCCGAGCCGCCGGGCGAGATCACGGTCGCGTTGACCGCCAGCGCCTTGGCAGTGGCCGGCACGCCGCAGAGGCCCGCCGCCGGGAAGTTCCGGGTGACGCCGTTCTGCAGGGCCGGGCCGCCGCTCGGGCCGTCGGGGTCGCGGGTGTCGAGCAGCCGGCAGGGGGTGAGGCTGAAGAAGTCGTACGGGTCGTCGCGCGCGATGCGGTGGACCTGGCCGCCGCTGGCGTAGGTCGTGTAGTAGAGCGCCTGGGTCGAGCCGTGCGGGCCGAACTGCATGTGCACCAAGGTCCCCAAACCGCAGGCGAAGTCCGAGGCGGCCAAGGCGCTCCCGGACTGGGTGAGCTTGAACATGCCGCCGCAGACGCAGTCGCCGAAGAGGTAGGCGCCGTCGAACCCCGGCCACAGGCCGTCGGGGACGAAGGCGCCGCCGCTCACGCAGGTGCAGTTGGTGGGGCTGCTGGTGCCCGGGATCTGCTGCTGGTGCGCGTACTCGAAGACCGGGTCCACGCTGGGCGGAGGCGAGCAGGTCGGGATCTCGACGTTCGGGTGCGCCCCCTCGCGGCAGTTCCAGCCGTAGTCCGCGCCGGCCTGGCCGAGGTCGATCTCCTCCCAGAACCCCTGGCCGACGTCGTTGATGAAGAAGCGGGTGCCGGCGGCGTTGGGGTCGAAGCCCAGGCGGAAGGGGTTGCGCAAGCCCCAGGCGAAGGTCTCCTGGCAGCGGTTCCCCGGGGTGGTCAGGCCGGTGACGTTGCAGCGCGCCGTCCCCGCCCCCTGGAAGGGGTTGTCGGCCGGGATCGAGCCGTCCGGCGCGATGCGCAGGACCTTGCCGACCAGCGCGTGCTCGTCGCGCGACGCGTCGTTGAACCCGGCGCAGCCGCTGTTGAGGGCGTAGTCGCAGCCGCCGTCGCCGACCGAGACGTAGAGGTTGCCGTCCTTGCCGAACTGCAGGTCGCCGCCGTTGTGATTGGGGGTCACCGAGGGGATGAGGTTGATGAGCTGGAGCTCGGTCAGCGGGTCGATGACGTTGCCGGCAGGCAGGGTGAAGCGGGAGACGCGGTTGATGCAGTCCGGGGCCTCCTCGGCGGTGTAGAAGAGGTAGATAAACTCGTTCGTCGCGAAGGCCGGGTCCACGGCCACCCCGAGGAGGCCCTGCTCGGAGTCGGTGCAGATCTCGTCGGCCGCGAAGCTCAGGGCCGGCGTCGGCAGCAGCGCGCCCGCCTGGTAGACGCGCAGCGTGCCGCCCTGCGTGGTGATGAGGAGGCGGCCGTCCGGCGTGAAGGCGAGGGCGGTCGGCAGGCCGACGCTGGCCACCAGGGTGTCGCTGAACCCCGGCGACACGACAGCGCCGGCCGGTGCGGCCGCGAGCGCCAACCAGCCTGCCCACCCCAGGACCGCCGCCGCCAGCGCGCTTCGCCGCATGGATGCTCCCATCGCTCGAGCTGTCTACTCGAAATAGCCGACGACGTCGAGGGCCAGGTGGGCCGAGCCGCTGCCGGTGACGCTCGGCAGGACGGCGACCTGGCCGTTGGTGCCGAGGGCGAGCACGGCGTTGTTGGCGCGGGTCTGGCCGGTGCCGAAGTTGAGGGTGCTGGTCTTGGGCACGAGACACCCGGTGGGGTAGGTGGTCAGGAAGCCGGAGCCGGCGGGGGAGATCACGGTTGCGTTGACCGCCACGGCCTTGGCCGTCGCCGGCACACCGCAGAGGCCCGCCGCCGGGAAGTTCCGGGTGACGCCGTTCTGCAGGGCCGGGCCGCCGCTCGGGCCGTTCGGGTTGCGGGTGTCGGCCAGCCGGCAGGGGCTGAGGCTGAAGAAGTCGTACGGGTCGTCGCGGGTGACGCGCCGCACCTGGCCGCCGCTCGCGTAGGTCGTGTAGTAGAGCGCCTGGGTCGCGCCGTGCGGACCGAAGAGCATGTGCACCAGGGTCCCCAAGCCGCAGGCGAAGTCCGAGGCGGCGAAGGCGCTGCCCGACTGGGTGAGCTTGAACATGCCGCCGCAGACGCAGTCGCCGAACAGGTAGGCGCCGTCGAACCCCGGCCACAGGCCGGCGGGGACGAAGGCGCCGCCGCTGATGCAGTTGCAGTTGGTGGGGCTGCTGGTGCCCGGGATCTGCTGGCCGTGGACGTACTCGAAGACCGGGTCCACCATGTTGGGCGGGGTGGGCGAGCAGGGCGGGACGCTGAGGTTCTGGTGCGCCCCCTCGCGGCAGTTCCAGCCGTAGTCCGCGCCGGCCTGGCCGAGGTCGATCTCCTCCCAGGCCCCCTGGCCGACGTCGTTGATGAAGAAACGGGTGCCGGCGGCGTTGGGGTCGAAGCCCATGCGGAAGGGGTTGCGGAAGCCCCAGGCGAAGGTCTCGCGGCAGCGGTTCCCCGCGGTGGTCGAGCCGGTGACGTTGCAGCGCGCCGTCCCCGCCCCCTGGAAGGGGTTGTCGGCCGGGATCGAGCCGTCCGGCGCGATGCGCAGGACCTTGCCGGTCAGCACGTGCTGGTCGCGCGCCGCGTCGTTGACCCCGGCGCAGCCGCTGTCGCCGGCGTAGTCGCAGCCGCCGTCGCCGATCGAGACGTAGAGGTTGCCGTCCTTGCCGAACTGCAGGTCGCCGGCGTTGTGGTTGCCGGCCGGCGAGGGCATGTTGTCGATCAAGACGAGCTGGGTCGCCGGGTCGATGACGTTGCCGGCCGGCAGGGTGTAGCGGGAGACGCGGTTGACGCAGGTCGGTGTCTCCGCCGTGTAGAAGAGGTAGATGAAGTTGTTGGCCGCGAAGGCCGGGTCCACGGCCACCCCGAGGAGGCCCTGCTCGGAGGCGGTGCAGATCTGGTTGGAGGCGAAGCTGAGCGCCGGCGTCGCGAGGAGCACACCCCCCTGGTAGATGCGGAGGGTGCCGCCCTGGGTGGTGATGAGGAGGCGGCCGTCGGGGGTGAAGGCGAGGGCGGTCGGCAAGCCGACGCTGGCGACCAGGGTGTCGGTGAACCCCGGCGCCACGACGGCGACGGCCGGCAAAGCCCCGAGCGACAACCAGCTTCCCAACCCCAGGACCGCCGCCGCCGCCGCGCTTCGCCGCATGATGCTCCTATCGCTTCCCGTCTATTCGCTGAAGCGTAGCACCTCCTGCGCGCCTTTTCGGCGCCTCTCCTCAGCGCAGGACGCGCAGCTCGACGGGGGCGGTGCCGCGGGCGGCGATGCCGAGGTCGCGGGCGGCGGCGTAGGAGAGGTCGATGAGGCGCCGGCGGGTGTGCGGGCCGCGGTCGTTGATCCGCACCACGACGCTCCGGCCGTTGGCCGGGTTGCGCACCTCGACCGGGGTGCCGAAGGGGAGGGTGCGGTGGGCGGCGGTCAGCCCGTGCATGTCGAAGGGCTCGCCGCTGGCGGTCGAGCGGCCGTGGAAGTCGCGGCCGTACCAGGAGGCGACGCCGTGCTCGGCGGTTGCCTGCCCCTCCTCGGCGCTCTTTTCCGGCTCTTCCGGCAGGGGAGCTTTCAGGTAAGGAAGCGCGGGGACGGCGGCGGCAGCGGCCGGGGCGTCCTGGCGCGCCAGGAGCGGCGCCGGCGCTTCGGTCCCCTGCCAGGCGACCAGCACCAGGTAGGCGGCCCCGGCGAGCAGCGCCACCCGCGGCAGGCGCCGGCCGGTCGGCACGGGGGCCGCGTTGACTCTCGCCGGGGGCTTTCTATGGCGCTTGAAGGGCGTCATCGGAGGGGGTCCTGCTGATGTCGGAGGCAGGGGGTACAACCGCGGGCGCCGCCCGCTGAATTCCGCCGGGGCGTTACGGGAGCTGCACGATCAGCGGCGTGAAGCCCAGGATCGTCAGCTCGCGGCGCAGGGCCTCGGCCTTGCCGCGCTCGTCGAAGGAGCCCACCTGGACCCGGTGCCAGGTGCCGTCGGTGCGGACCTCCGCCTCGGGGTACTGGGCGGCCAGGCCGCGGTGCATCTCCTCGGCGTGCCACTCCTCGGCGAAGGCCGCCACCTGGACGGTGAAGTGCGGCGCCGGGGGCTCCAGGCCGTCGGCGGAGTAGAGCTCCACCCAGCCGGTCCCTGGCCCCACCAGCCCCAGCTCCTTGGCCGCGGCGTAGGAGAGGTCGAGGATGCGGTTCTTGGCGAAGGGGCCGCGGTCGGTGACCCGCACCACGACCGACCGCCCGTTGCGCGGGTTGAGCACCTCCAGCCGGGTGCCGAAGGGGAGGGTGCGGTGGGCGGCGGTCAGCTCGTGCATGTCGTAGCGCTCGCCGCTGGCGGTGCGCCGGCCGTGGAAGGGGTTGCCGTACCAGGAGGCCATGCCGGTCTCGATCGGGCGGCCGTAGCCGGGGCGGACGGGAACGCGGGTGGAGGTGCAGGCGGCGAGGAGGGCGAGGACAGCGGCCAGCGGCAGGAGGAGCGCCCGGCCCCGGGGGGACAGGCGGTGCGCCGGTGCAGAGCGCGGCCAGGCGTGTGTCGAGAGCGGAGTGTCCATGCCTTCGTGCTGAACTGATCGGCGCGCCTCGCGGAGCGTCGAGGAGCTGAGCTGCCTGGCGGGGGACTCCCCGCACCGAAGTATTACCGGATCGCTATTGTAGCAGATCGGCCCGAACGGCCCCCGTGGTCCGCGGTAAGTGCAGTCGAATCTTCGGGATACGTCAGATCCTGGGGGCCGCCACCGCGGCGGTTTTGGCCCCCGCCAGAAGCGGCTCGACGACCTCGGCCAGGAACTCGTCCACCTGCTCGGCCGACCGCCCGGTGAAGGCCGCGGGGTCGAGCCAGGCCCGCGCCTCCTCGGGGGCGATCCGGAAATCCGGATCGGCGGTGACGTGGGCGACCAGCGGGTTCTCGCCGCCCCGCTCGACGGTCTCCTGCGCCTCCAGGCTGTAGCCGCGGAGCCGCTCGTGGAGCGCCTGCCGGTCGCCGCCGCGCAGCGCCGCCTCCATGAGGAAGGTCTCGGTGGCCATGAAGGGCAGCTCGCGCGCGACCCGGGCCGCGACTGCCGCCTCGCGCACCGTGAGGCCGCCGGCGATGTGCGCCGCCAGGAGCAGGACGGCGTCCGCGGTCAGGAAGGCGTCGGTCAGCACCAGGCGGCGGTTGGCGGAGTCGTCGAGGCTCCGCTCCAGCCACTGGGTGGCGGCGTTGAGCGGGCCGTTCAGGCTGTCGGTGATGAGGCGCCGGGCCAGCCCGCACATCCGCTCGGCGCGCACCGGGTTGCGCTTGTAGGCCATCGCCGAGGAGCCCACCTGCTCGGCGTCGAAGGGCTCGGCCAGCTCGCCGACCCCCTGGAGGAGCCGGAGGTCGGTGCCGTACTTGTGGCAGCTCTCGGCGATCCCGGCGAGGGCGGCGAGCACCTGGCTGTCCTGCTTGCGCGGGTAGGTCTGGCCGGTGACCGGGAAGCTCTCGTGGAAGCCGAGGCGGGCGGCGAGCCGGCGGTCCAGCTCCCGGACCTTGCCGTGGTCGCCGGCGAAGAGGGTCAGGAAGCTGGCCTGGGTGCCGGTCGTCCCCTTGACGCCGCGGCAGCGGAGGGTGCCGAGGCGGTGGCGCACCTCGGCGTGGTCGGTCGCCAGGTCCTGGAGCCAGAGGCAGGCACGCTTGCCGACCGTGGTGAGCTGCGCCGGTTGGAAGTGGGTGTAGGCGAGGCTGGGGAGGGCGCGGGTGCGGCGGGCGAAGGCGGCCAGCTCGCGGATCGCCGCCGCCAGGCGCGCGGCCAGGAGCTCCAGGGCCTCGCGGATCAGCAGGACGTCGGTGTTGTCGGTCAGGTAGGCGCTGGTCGCCCCGAGGTGGAGGACGCCCCCCGCCCCGGGCTCGACCGCGTCCGCCTGCTCGGCGAAGTGCCGGAGGTGGGCGACGACGTCGTGGCGGGTCCGCCGCTCCAGCTCGGCCACCCGCTCCAGATCGAGTCCCGGCGCCGCCTGCCGCAGGGCGGCGAGCTGCTCGGGCTGGATCGGCAGCCCCAGCTCGGCCTCGCACTCGGCCAAGGCGATCCAGAGCTTGCGCCAGGTGCCGTAGCGGTGCGACGCCGAGAAGATCCGCGCCATCTCCGGCGAGGCGTAGCGCTCGTGGAGCGGGTTCTGCGGCGGCTCGGCGGGCATGGGCGCGATGCTACAATGCCGGCCTCGCCCCTCCCGCCGGGGGCGCCGGGGCCCGCCGCGGGGCCCCTCGTCATCCCGCCATGGCCATCCGAGTGGACTCCGAGATCGGACGACTGCGCCGCGTGCTCGTGCACCGGCCCGGGCGCGAGATCGACCGCATGGTCCCCTCGCGCATGGAGCAGCTCCTCTTCGACGACATCCTCGACGGCGACGAGACCCGCCTGGAGCACGACCTCTTCCGCCGGGTGCTGGAGAAGGCCGGGGCCGAGGTGCTGGAGGCGCAGCGCCTCCTCGCCGACGTCGTGGACCTGGAGAAGCCGCGCCGGCGCCTCTTCGACGAGCTGCAGGATGAGTACGGCGTGGCCCGCGACACCGTGGCGCGGCTCGAGGCGCTGGAGCCCGCGGAGCTGGCGGCGGCGCTCATCGAAGGGGTCCTGCCGGAGCCGGAGGAGGCGCCGCCCGGCCCGCGCCCGCCGTTCTTCGACCTCCAGCCGCAGCCCAACTACTTCTTCCAGCGCGACCCGCAGGTGGTGATGGGCAACCGCGTCGTCATCTCCTCGATGGCGACCGAGGCGCGGAGCCGCGAGCCGCTCCTGGCGCGCATGCTTTTCGACTACCACCCCGAGCTCCAGGACTACGCCGCCCTCTTCGAGATCGAGGTGCCGCCCTCCGGGGCGCCGCGCCACAACCCGCACTTCCCCTACCCGACGCTCGAAGGCGGGGACGTGGTCGTGGTCAACCGCGAGATCGTGCTGATCGGCCTCTCCGAGCGCACCAACCGGCGCGGCGTGGAAGTCCTCGCCGAGTACCTGCGCCTGGAGGAGACGCCGTTCCGGCATCTCATCCTGGTGGAGCTGCCGGCCAAGCGCTCGTACATGCACCTCGACACCGTCTTCACCCTGATCGACCGCAACACCTCGCTCGCCTACCTGCCGGTCATCGAGCCCGGCGGCGCGGAGTCGGCGCACGTCTACTACGTGGACCTCTACGCCCAGGAGCTGACCTTCGCCCTCCGCCAGTCGCTCCTCGGCACGCTCGCGGGGCTGGGCGTGGAGCTGGAGGTCGTCCCCTGCGGCGGCTCGGTCGAGGTCGTCGATCAGCAGCGCGAGCAGTGGACCGACGGCGCCAACGCCTTCGCCGTCGCCCCCGGCGTCATCCTCCTCTACCGCCGCAACCGCAAGACGGTGGAGGAGCTGGCGCGCCGCGGCTGGCGGGTCTTCACCGAGCAGGAGGTGCTCGACGGCGACGCCTCGCTCCTCTCGGGGGGGCCGGCGGTCGTGACGCTGCTCTCCAACGAGCTGTCGCGCGCCCGCGGCGGCGCCCGCTGCATGACGATGCCGGTCGAGCGGGACCCGGTGTGAAACGGGCGCTCAAGCGCCAGCCGATCGTCGCCGACCTGCGGCTGGAGATCGCGCGGCCGCTCGCCGTCGTCGCCTTCGGCGGCAACGCCCTGCTGCGGCCGGAGGACCACGGCACGGTCGAGCAGCAGCTCCGGCGCGCCGAGGACTGCGCCGGGTGGCTGGTCGAGTTCGTGCGCCGCGGCTTCGACCTCGTGGTCGTCCACGGCAACGGCCCGCAGGTCGGGCAGGTGCTGATCCAGATGGAGGAGGCGGCCACCAAGGTGCCGCCGGGGACGCTCGACTTCGCGGTGGCGCAGACCGAGGGGAGCATGGGGTACCTGCTCGAGCTGGCGCTGCGCAACCGCCTCGAGGCCGAGAGCATGCACCTGGAGGTGGCGGCGCTGCTGACGCTCGTCGTGGTGGACGCCGACGACCCCGGCTTCCGCGAGCCGAGCAAGCCGGTGGGGCCGTTCTTCTCGCGCTACCGCGCCGAGGTGCTGGAGCGCGAGCTCGGCTGGCGGATGCTGGAGGACTCCGGGCGCGGTTGGCGGAAGGTGGTGGCGAGCCCGCTGCCGCAGGAGATCCTGGGGGTCGGCCCGGTGCGCGACCTCCTCGGGCGCGGCAACTTGGTCATCGCCGGCGGCGGCGGCGGGGTGCCGGTGGTGCGGCGGCCGGACGGATCGGTCGCCGGGGTCGAGGCGGTGATCGACAAGGACCGCACCTCGGCGCTGCTGTCGCGCGAGCTCAAGGCCGACCTCTTCATCATTCTGACCGGCGTGCCGCGGGTGATGAAGAACTACGGCAAGAAGAACCAGGAGGAGCTGCCGGTGCTCGGGCTCTCCGAGGCCAAGCGCCTGCTCGCCCGCGGCCAGTTCCCGCCCGGCAGCATGGGCCCCAAGATCGAGGCCGCGATCGACTTCGTCGCCGCCACCGGGCGCCGGGTGCTGATCACCGACATCGAGCACCTCTCGGCGGCGCTCGAAGGGGAGAGCGGGACGCTGATCGTCACCGACCAGGTGGCGCGGGAGGCGGCGCGGGCGGAATGACGCCCCGGCGCAGCACCTCCTCGTGGAGGCGCTCGAGCGCCTCGCGCACCGCCTCGAAGTCCCGCTGGCGCTGGCCGTGGGCGTCCGGCGCCATGCCCGCGAAGCGGCGGGCCTGGACGGCGCGCTCGTGGTTCAGGACCTCGACGGCGAGATCGACGTAGTCCGGCGCCCAGAGGTTGACCGGCCAGGGGCCGGGGTCCCGCGCCGCCAGCTCGCGGGCGAGGGCCGCGACTTCGTCCGGCGCCAGCTCCAGGACGACCGGCTCCGCATAGCCCGTCGCCGGGTTGTACTCGCGGGTGCTCGCCCGCGGGCCGGCGACCGTCAGCAGGAAGCCCGCGGTCTCGCCGCGCCCATCCATCTCTTCCGGCTTGCTGTGCAGCACGAGGCGCCAGGTCTCGGGCGCCAGCTCGCCGCGCGCGATCTTCTCCAGCCCCTCGCGCAGGCCGGCGGCGCCGACGCCGCCGGCGCGCGCCGCCTCCTCGCCGACCGCCAGGAGGTCGTGGGCGAGCTGCTTCAAGACCGGCGACTGCTCGCCGCGGGCGAGCTGGACGACCTGCTTCTCGTGGCCGTCGAGACCGAGGTCGATGCGGCAGGTGAGGACGGTTGCCATCGCTTCGCCGCCGTCGTCCGCGCCGCCGGGCTCGGGCTCCGGCTTGGGCGGGCTCGGCGCGCCGCCGTAGCTGTCGGCGAGGCCGGGGAAGTCCGCGGCGCGTAGGGCGGCGAGGAGGGCGCGCACCCGCTCGGGGTCGAGGTTGAATTGGCGCTCGTCGTTCCAGATCCCGAGGTCGGGGCCGAAGACCTGCAGCGACTGGAACTCTGAATCGACCCGACACTCGACGGCGAGGCGCAGCGACTCCCGCACGGCCGGGTCGGTCTCGGCCCGCGCCAGCGCCTGCCGCAGGCCCGCCGCCGCGTCGTCCGGGGCCGCGGCGGCGGCGGGCTCGGTGGAGCCGGTGGAGGCGGCCGGCGCCGGCGCGCCCTCCGCGGGGGTGCGGGCGGCGGGCGGGCCGGCGGCGCAGCCGGCGAAAGGGAGGGCGGCGAAGAGGAGGAGCGTCGGGAATCTTTGCACGGCGGGCACGGTGGGCACGGCGGGAGTGTGCCACAAGAGATGCGCGTTTTCCGTGGTACTCTCCGCGCTCCATCCCAGCCCCCTACCGGAGGAGAAATCATGGATCCGAGGTTCTCGGTTCGCAGCGTCCTGCTGGCGGCGGCCGCTCTGCTGCTGCTCGCCCCGCAGGTGCTTCTCGCCGCTCCGCCCGCCAACCGGCCGACCGTCGGCCAGGCGCTGCACCACGACGTCTCGGCCCGCTTGAGCGAGCTAGCGGCGTCCGTTCCGAAGCAGGCCAAGCCCGACCGCGAGGTCAACGTCCTGCGCCCGCCGCGCGCCGGCAAGCCGGACGTCGAGGGCAAGGAAGACCCCCTGCGCCAGACCGTGGCCCAGGGACCGTCGGCGCAGGCGACGCCCCTGCCTATCCTCAACTTCGAAGGCCTGAGCGACGACGACAACGCCACGGTCATCGGCGGCCGCATCGTGCCGCCCGACACCCAAGGCGACGTGGGCGCGACGCACTACGTGCAGTGGATCAACCTCATCTTCGCCGTCTACAGCAAGACGACTGGCACGATCGTTCCCGGTGGCGGCCCCTTCGCGGGCAACGTCCTCTGGGCCGGCTTCGGCGGGCCCTGCCAGAACAACAACGACGGCGACCCGATCACGCTCTACGACCACCTGGCCGACCGCTGGCTGATGAGCCAGTTCTCGATCAACGAAGGGATCCAGTGCGTCGCCGTCTCGACGACCGGCAACCCCTTGGGCACCTACAACCGCTGGGCCTTCGCGGTCTCTCCGGGCGAGAACAACGACTATCCGAAGTTCGGCCTGATGCCCGACGCCTACTACCTGTCGCTGCGCGACTTCCCCTCCGGCGACGGCACCTTCGCCAGCGCCGTCGCCTTCGACCGCGCGGCGATGCTGGCCGGCAACCCGGCGGCGACCTTCGTCAAGTTCAGCCTGCCGTGCCTCAGCAACGACTGCCCGGACGGCATCCAGCCGCCGCACCTCGAGGGGCCGGCGCCCGCCGCCGGCACGCCCGGCATCTTCAGCAAGGCCTGGGACGACGACTTCGACGGCCCGCTGACCGGCGTCGACGGCTACCGCCTCTGGCAGTTCGACCCCGACTTCACGACGCCCGGCAACTCGACCTTCGTCGAGCTGCCGATCGTCCCGGCCGGCGCCGACTTCGACAACACGATGTGCGGCTTCTTCCAGCGCGGCTGCATCCCGCAGCCCAAGGGCGGCGAGAGGCTGGACCCGATCGACGAGCTGCAGATGTACCGCGCGCAGTACCGGAGCTTCGGGACCCACGACACGCTGCTGATCAACACCACGGTGGACGCCACCGGGACGAACGTGGCGGGGATCCGCTGGGCCGAGCTGCGCAACAGCGGCGGCGGCTGGGTGCGCCACCAGGACGGCACCTTCGCCCCGGCCGACGGCCTGCACCGCTGGACGGGCTCGGCGGCGATGGACGAGAACGGCAACATCGCCCTGGGCTACAGCGTGAGCGGCAAGAACGTCTTCCCCTCGGTCCGCTACACCACGCGGACGCCGGGGGACCCGCTGGGGACGCTGCCCGGCGGCGAGGTGACGCTGGTCGCCGGGTCGGACGTGCAGAAGAGCTCCTTCAACCGCTGGGGCGACTACTCGGCGATGAGCGTCGATCCGGTGGACGGCTGCACCTTCTGGTACACCCAGGAGTACCAGCGCAACGACGACACGCGGAAGGACTTCGACTTCAAGACCCGCATCGGCTCGTTCAAGATGGCGGGCTGCAGCTAGCGTTCCGCCGCCAGCCGCGCGAGCAGCGCCCGCCAGGCGCGGCCGCGGTGGCTGGCGGCATCCTTTTCCGGGCCGGCGAGCTCGCCGAACGTGCGGGCCTCGCCGGCCGGCAGGAAGACCGGGTCGAAACCGAACCCCTGAGTACCGCGGCCGGGGAGGACGAGAGTCCCCTCGGCCGCGCCTTCCGCCACCAGGTTGCCCGCGGCCGAGCGGGTGAGGAGGGCGCAGCGGGCGGTGGCCCGCACGTCGCCCAGCGCCGCCGCGGCGCCGGCGATCCCCTCCGCGCCTACCGCGTCCAGCATCCACTTGACCAGCGGCCCCGGGAAGCCGTTGAAGGCGGCGAGCTCGAGGCCCGCCTCCTCGACGACCAGCGGCCGGCCGAGCCGGCGCCAGGCCTCGTCGGCCTTGGCGTGCAGGACCTCCAGGAGGTCGAGCGACTGGATCTCGGGGAGATCGAGGGCGACGGCTTCGAGGTCGGCGCCGGCGAGGCGGCGGGTCTCGGCGAGCTTGCCGGGGTTGCCGGTGACGAGGACGTAGGGGAAGCGCGCGCTCAGCCGGCGCCCCCTTCGCGCAGCGCCGCCAGCTGCCCCAGCTCGGTCACCAGCTCGTCCACCTGCGCGGTGAGCGCCGCGAGGTCGCCGTCGTTCCAGAGAACCCGGTGGGCGGCGGCGCGGCGGGCGTCCCCTTCACCCTGCGCCACGAGCCGCGCCCGCGCCTCCTCCTCGCCCATGCCGCGCGCCACGGCCCGGCGCAGGCGCACCTCGGGGTCCGCCTCGACCGTCACGATGAGGTCGAAGCCGGGGCCGTAGCCGGCCTCGACCAGGAGGGTCGCCTCCAGCACGACGATGCCGTCCGCGTCCGCGGCGACCTCCTCGAAGCGGCGGCGGACCAGCGGGTGGATCGCCGCCTCCAGGGCGCGCCGCGCCTCGGCGTCGGCGAAGACCCGCCGCGCCACGGCGGCGCGATCCACGGACCCGTCCGGCGCCAGCGCTTCGTCGCCGAAGAGCGACTGCACCGCGGCGGCGCCCGGCGCGCCGGGGCGGTAGAGATCGGCGACCAACTCGTCGGCGTCGATCACCCGGGCGCTGCGCTCGGCGAGGAGGTCGGCGACGGTCGACTTGCCGCTCGCCAACCCGCCGGTGAGGCCGACGCGCAGGGCGCTCACGGGGAGGTCGGGACGGAGGCCGCCGCGCCGTGGCGGGCGCGGGCGGCGTCGAGGGTGTTGGCCAGGAGCATCGCCACGGTCAGCGGGCCGACGCCGCCGGGGACGGGGGTGATCGCCGCGGCCAGCGGGGCGACGCGCGCGTAGTCCACGTCGCCGGCCACGACGTGCCCCCGGCGCGCCAGCTGCCCGCGGCGCTCGGCATCGCCGGGGAAGAGGCGCTCGCACTCCTCCGGGTCGTCGATGCGGTTGATCCCCACGTCCACGACCACCGCGCCTTCCCGCACGTGCTGCGGCCCGATGAGGCCGGGGCGGCCGACCGCGGCGACGAGGAGGTCGGCGGTGCGGGTGACGGCGGCGAGGTCGCGGGTGCGGGAGTGGCAGACCGTCACCGTGCAGTGCTCGCGCAGGAGGAGGGCGGCCAAGGGCTTGCCGACGATGTCGCTGCGGCCGACGACGACCGCGTGGCGGCCGGCGAGCGGCACCGCGGAGCGGCGGAGGAGCTCGAGGACGCCGCGCGGCGTCGCCGGCACGAAGCCGGGGCGCCCTAGCCAGAGGCGGCCGACGCTGACCGGGTGGAAGCCGTCTACGTCCTTGGCCGGGTCCACCCGGTCGAGGACCCGCCGCTCGTCGATCCCGGCCGGTAGCGGGAGCTGCACGAGGATGCCGTCGATCGCGTCGTCGCGGTTGAGCTCCTCGACGGCGGCGAGGAGCCGCTCCTCGCCGGCGTCGGCGGGCAGGCGGACGGTGCGGCTCTCGATCCCGACCTCCGCCGCGGCCTTCTCCTTGGTCTCCACGTAGAGGCGCGAGGCCGGGTCGTCGCCGGCGAGGAGGGCGGCGAGCCCCGGCGGGCGGCCGCCGGCGGCCAGCAGCTCGCGGACGCCCGCGGCGACTTCCGCCCGTACCTGCGCGGCGACGGCGCGGCCGTCGAGTAGGCGGGTCATGGGCGTTTTCCTAGGTAGAGACAAACGGTGCCGCCAGCGAGGTCACGCGACGAAAGATCGCTAAATCCTGCTGCCGCCATGCGGGCGAGGAAGTCGTCGCGCTGCGGGAACTCCAGGACGGAAGAGGGCAGGTAGGAGTAAGCGGAGCCGCGCGGCGAGAGGAGCTTGCCGATCCGCGGCAGGAGGCGGCGGAAGTAGAAGAGATAAAGGGCGCGCAGGGCCCGCGCGCGCGGCAGCGCGAACTCCAGGATCGCGACGCGCCCTCCGGGGCGTAGCGCCCTACCCAGCTCTTGGAGCCCCCCGTCCAGATCTGCCACGTTGCGCAGCCCGAAGGCGACGGTGGCGCCGTCGAAGCGGCCGGCGGGGAAGGGGAGGGCGAGGGCGTCCGCCGCCAGCGGCACCGGCCGCCGGCCATCCTCCTTACCCGGTCGGTTGAACTTCGGCCGCGCCAGCGCCAGCATCGGCAAGCAGAAGTCGGCCGCCACGACCGCCAGGCCGCGCCGCCGCAGCGCCAGCGCCTGGTCGCCGGTGCCGGCGCAAAGATCGAGGACGCGGGAGCCCGCCGGGAGGTCGAGCGCCGCCGCCGCCCGCCGGCGCCAGACCAGGTCGAGGGAGCCGGAGAGCAGATGGTTCAGCAGGTCGTAGCGCGGCGCCACCCCCGCGAACATGTCGCGGATCGCGGCCCCCGACTTGTCGATCCCGGCGGCGCTCGGCATGGGCGGTTAGTGTATAGGCCGGCGCCTTGACAACCTGCGGGTCAATCCCTAAGATCCTGGTCCTTTGCGCCGCGAGGGAAACCTCGGTCAGTCGAGGCATGCGCGTGCAGGTTCGGACCGGAGACCCAATGAACAGGACGTACAGCCCGAAGCTCGCCGAGATCGAGCACCGCTGGTGGGTCGTGGACGCCGCCGGGGTGCCGCTCGGGCGGATGGCGACGGTGGTGGCGACGCTGCTCACCGGCAAGCACAAGCCCACCTACGCGCCGCACATCGACACCGGCGACTTCGTGATCGTGCTCAACGCCGAGAAGGCCGTGCTCACCGGCCGCAAAGAAGACGAGAAGGTCTACTACCGGCACAGCGGCTACCCGGGAGGGCTCAAGAAGGAGACCGCCGGTCACCTGCGCCGCCGCCGGCCGACGCAGCTCGTCGAGCGCGCCGTCTGGGGGATGCTCCCCAAGAACAAGCTCGGCCGCCAGCAGCTCCGCAAGCTCAAGGTCTACGCCGGCGGCGAGCACAAGCACCAGGCGCAGCAGCCCACCCCCTACGACCTGGCCGCCGCCTCCTGAGCCGGCCCGCCGCGACGATCGAGGAGACCAGATTGAACGAGGTCCGCTACTACGCCACCGGGCGCCGCAAGACGGCGAACGCCCGCGTCTACCTGCGCCCCGGCTCGGGCGTGGTCGAAGTCAACGGCCGCAGCCTCGACGAGTTCTTCCCCAACGAGGTGCTCAAGATGGTCATCAAGCAGCCCCTGCTGCTGACCGAGACGGCCGAGAAGTTCGACATCACCGTCACGGTCGAGGGGGGCGGCAGCGCCGGGCAGGCCGGGGCGATCCGCCACGGCATTTCGCGCGCCCTGCTCGAGTTCAACAGCGAGCTGCGCGACCGGCTGAAGACGGCCGGCCTCCTCACCCGCGACCCGCGGAAGAAGGAGCGCAAGAAGTACGGTCAGAAGGGCGCGCGCGCCCGCTTCCAGTTCAGCAAGCGGTAAGGAGGATCACTTGGCCGAAGTCACCATGAAGGAGTTGCTCGAGGCGGGCGTCCACTTCGGGCATCAGACGCGGCGCTGGAACCCGAAGATGAAGCCTTACATCTTCGGCAAGCGCAACGGTATCTACATCATCGATCTGCAGAAGACCTTGAAGCTGTTCAAGGAGGCGGCGGACTTCGTCTCCGGCCTGGCGGCCGAGGGCAAGCGGCTCCTCTTTGTCGGCACCAAGCGGCAGGCGCACGACGCGGTCTCCGAGGAGGCCCGGCGCTGCGGCGAGTTCTCGGTCACCAACCGCTGGCTGGGCGGGACGCTAACCAACCACGTCACCATCCGCAGCTCGGTCGAGCGCTGGAAGGAGATCGAGGGGCGCCTCGCCGACGAGAAGGGCCAGCTGACCAAGAAGGAGCGGCTGCGCCTCGAGCGCGAGCGCGACAAGATGGTCAAGAACCTCGAGGGCGTGCGCGACATGGAGGAGCTGCCGGACGCGCTCTTCGTCGTCGACCCCAAGAAGGAGTACATCGCGGTCTCGGAGGCCAACAAGCTGGGGATCCCGGTCATCGCGCTGGTCGACACCAACTGCGACCCGGAGCTGATCCACTACATCATCCCCAGCAACGACGACGCGATCCGCGCCATCCGCCTGTTTACCTCGCGCATCGCCGACGCCTACCTCGAAGGGTCGGGGCGGCTCGAGCGGGAGATGGAGATCGAGAGCAAGGACATGGGCCCGGGGCCGGCGCTGCGGCCGGAACCGGCGCTGGGGAGCCCGGCCCCGGCGTAGGGGACGGCAGGCTCGCCCCGCCGCCCGCGGCCGCGGTTCGGCGGAAGGGAAAGGTCAGTCGAACCTAGGTCGAGCTGACCTTTTCTTTTATCCGCACGCAGGAATCCAAGGAGAAGAAGGATGCAGATCACGGCTCAAATGGTCAAGGAACTGCGCGAGCGCACCGGCGCCGGCATGATGGATTGCAAATGGGCCCTCGGCGAGGCCGGGGGGGACATGGAGAAGGCGATCGACCTGCTGCGCAAGAAGGGGCTCGCCGCGGCGGCCAAGAAGGCCGGGCGGGTGGCCGCCGAGGGGGCGGTCGGCTCCTACATCCACGCCGGCGGCAAGATCGGCGTGCTCGTCGAGGTCAACTGCGAGACCGACTTCGTGGCCCGCACCGACCAGTTCCAGGAGCTGGTGCGCGACATCGCCATGCACGTCGCCGCCGCCGAGCCGCGCTTCGTTCGCCGCGAGGAGGTCACCGCGGACGACCTCGAGCGCGAGCGGGCGATCTTCCGCGAGCAGGCGCTGGCTTCGGGCAAGCCGGAGGCGGTGGTGGACCGCATCGTCACGGGCAAGCTCGAGAAGTACTACGCCGAGTACGTGCTCCTCGAGCAGCCGTTCGTCAAGGACCCCGACAAGACGGTCGGCCAGCTCGTCCAGGAGAGGATCGCCAAGCTCGGCGAGAACATCGTCGTCCGGCGCTTCACCCGCTACCGCCTCGGCGAGGGGATCGAGAAGCGCCAGGAAGATTACGCGCAGGAAGTCATGGCGGCGGCTCGATGACGGACGCCGGGGCGCCGCAAGCGGCGCCGCAGCCGGCCTACCGCCGGGTGCTGCTCAAGCTCTCGGGCGAGGCCCTGATGGGGGAGCAGTCCTTCGGCCTCGACGAAGCGGTGGTGGCGGGGATCGCCGACGAGCTGGCGGAGGTGCACGCCCTCGGGGTGCAGCTCGCGATCGTGGTGGGCGGCGGCAACATCATCCGCGGCCTGGCCGCCAGCCACCGCGGCATCGACCGGGTGACCGGCGACTACATGGGGATGCTGGCGACGGTGATCAACGCCCTGGCGCTCCAGGACGCGATGGAGAAGCGCGGCGTGCCGACTCGCGTGCAGACGGCGGTCGAGATCCACGAGGTGGCCGAGCCGTTCATCCGCCGGCGGGCGATCCGCCATCTGGAGAAGGGGCGGGCGGTGATCTTCGCCGCCGGCACCGGCAACCCCTTCTTCACCACCGACAGCGCCGCCGCCCTGCGCGCCAACGAGATCCACGCCGAGGTGTTGCTCAAGGCGACGCGGGTGGACGGCCTCTACACCGCCGACCCCCACCTCGACCCCAAGGCCGAGCTGCTCGGCGAGGTGAGCTACCAGCAGGTGCTCGAGAAGGACCTCAAGGTGATGGACGCCGCGGCCATCAGCCTCTGCCGCGACAACGGGGTGCCGATCGCCATCTTCAACCTGACGCGGCCCGGCAACGTCCGCCGGGTGGTGTGCGGGGAGCGGGTGGGCTCGATCGTCCGCGCCTGAAGGAGGAGAGAGATGGAGATGAAGGCCGTGTTCACCGAGGTCGAGCAGCACATGAAGCACGCCGTGGACCACCTCCACCACGAGCTCAAGCACCTGCGCACCGGCCGAGCGTCGCTCGCCCTGCTCGACGGCATCGTCGCCGACTACTACGGCACGCCGACGCCGCTCAACCAGCTCGCCAACCTCTCGGTGGCCGACGCCACGATGCTCGTCGTCCAGCCCTACGACCCGACCCAGATCGCAGCGATCGAGCGGGCGATCCGCAAGTCGGACGTGGGGCTCAACCCCGCCAACGACGGCAAGGTGATCCGCATCCCGGTGCCGGCCCTGACCGAGGAGCGGCGCAAGGAGATCGTGCGCCGGGCCCACGACATCGCCGAGCACGCGCGCAATGGCGTGCGCCAAGCGCGCCGGGAGGGCAACGACAAGCTCAAGAAGATGGAGCGCGACCACGAGATCGGGCAGGACGACGAGCGGCGCGGCCTCGACGAGGTGCAGAAGCTCCACGACCATCACATCGCCGAGATCAACGGCGCCCTGCAGAAGAAAGAGCAACAAATCCTGGAGGTGTAGGGCGCTTCTCTACGGTTTCCACCCCGTCCGCGAGGCCCTCCGCCACCGGCCGCACGAGGTCGTGCGGGTGCTGGTGGCCGGCGGGCGCGGCGGCCGGCGGCGGGACGAGATCGAGGAGCTCTGCCGCCGCCACCGGGTGGCGCTCGAGGCGCTCCCCGAGCGGGCGCTCGCCGCCCTCGCCGGCCCCGCCCACAACGGCTTCGCCGCCGAGGTGCGGGAAGGGACCGGGGACGCGGCCGGCGCCGACCCCGATCTCCTGGTGCTGGTCGAGGACGTCCAGGACCCGCGCAACCTCGGCGCCCTCCTGCGGGTGTGCGAAGGCGCGGGGGTGGGCCGGGTGCTGGTGCGCGACCGCGGCTCGGCGCCGCTCTCGCCCGCGGTGGTCAAGACCGCGGCCGGCGCCGCCGAGTGGCTGGCGGTCGAGCGGATCGTCAACCCGGCGCAGAGCCTCGAGGCGCTCAAGGCGCAGGGCTTCTGGGTCTACGGCGCCGCCGAGGGGGGCGAAGCGCCCTGGAATGTGGACCTTACGGGGAAGGTTGTACTGTGTCTGGGGGGCGAGGAGAAGGGGCTGCGGGCGCGCACCCGCCAGCTCTGCGACCGGCTGATCGGGCTGCCGATGCGCGGCCGGGTCGAGTCGCTCAACCTCGCCACCGCGGCGGCGGCGCTCCTCTACGAGGCCGTGCGGCAGCGAGCGGTTGCCGGTGGCGAGGGCAGGGGTTAGACTGCCGCGGCTCCGGGGAGCCCCTGCCGGCATAGCTCAGCGGTAGAGCAACTGTCTTGTAAACAGTAGGTCCCCGGTTCGATTCCGGGTGCCGGCTCCAGGTCCGGTCGCAGGGTTCTTTCTTTCGGAGGCGTGGCCGAGTGGTCAATGGCAGCAGACTGTAAATCTGCCGGGCAAAGCCCTACGGTGGTTCAAATCCATCCGCCTCCACCATTCCCTTCGCTCTCTACGCGGGAGTAACTCAGGGGTAGAGTCGCAGCCTTCCAAGCTGCTGGTCGCGGGTTCGAATCCCGTCTCCCGCTCCATCATTCCTCGCTTCGCTCGTCATGCTGGACGGAAGACGGTCTTCGGTGGCCGTCCGCTCGCTACGCTCGCGGGCGGCGGAGCGAATCCCGTCGGTCGCGAACTCGTAGCGCCCGGCTTACGTGCCGGGCGTTTTTTGTACCAGCGCAATCGCTCGTAGGGGGCCGCCGGAGCCGGTGGCGATCTTCATTGGTAGGGCGATTACCCAGGCGCCGGTGGGGGGCAGCTGGTCTAGGTGGGTCAGGTTCTCGAAGCCGGGGGCGTTGGCGGCGCCTGTTAGGCGGTGGACTGGGAAGTCGGGGGAGTTGCCGGGGTCGATGCTGGCGGTGTCTACGCCGAGGGCGGCGGCGCGGCGGCGCTCGATCAGGTGGCGGGCGGCTTCGGGGCCGTAGGAGGGGAAGTGGAGGTTGGAGGCGTCGCCGGGGGTGTCGTCGCCTAGGTAGCGCTTGCGGTCGGGCCAGCGGTCCGACCAGCCGGTGCGGAGGAGGACGATGGCGCCGGCGGGGACCGGGCCGTGCTCGCGCTCCCAGGCCTCGACGTCGGCGAGCGCTAGTCGGTAGTCGGGGTCGGCGGCGGCCTGGCGGCCGACGTCGATCACGACGGCCGGCGCGACGAGGCGCGCCAGCGGCACCCGGTCGGCGGTGTCGCCGCCCTCGGCGAAGTGGATCGGCGCGTCGAGGTGGGTGCCGCCGTGCTCGGGGGTGCAGAAGGCGTTGGCGGAGTAGAACCAGCCCCCTTCGGTCGGTCCGTGCGCCAGCCGCTCGAGGCGGAAGGTGGACGGCGAGGTCGGCCAGTAGATCGTCCGCTCGTCGAAGGGGTGGGTAAGGTCGACGAGCTCGCCGCCGGCCAGATCGATCAGCGGGTGCTCGTGAGCCGGTGGCGCGGCGGGCGAGCAGGCGGCGCAGGCGAGCGACAGCAGGAGAGCGCTTCGGCACATCGTTCTGGTCATGGGGACCTCCTCTCTCTAGGCGCGAAGGCTTTCGCGCCGGGCTCCGATCAAACCGTTCTAGGCGTCCGTCTCGCTTTCCGAGACGGGCGCCTAGAATCTTGCCTCATGCCGCCCCCTCCGGCGCCGCCGCGATCGCGGGGCGGCTCCCTCCTCGTCGCCACCGCCTCGGCGCTCTGGACCCTTCCCGTCTGGCTCACCACCTTCCCGCCGATGGTCGACTACCCGCAGCACCTGGCGATGGCGGCCGCGCTCCGCTTCTGGGGGGACCCGGCGCGGGGCTTCGCCGCGACCTACTGCATCGCCTGGGCGGCGCCGCAGGCGCTCTTCGAGTGGCTGACGGCCGGGCTCGCCTGGCTGCTGCCGATCGAGGTGGCGGGGAAGCTCGCCGTGGCCTTGGCGATCGCGGCGGTGGGGCCGGCGGCGCTCGCCCTCTCCCGCCGCCTGGGCCGGCCGGACTGGTACGCCCTTCTGCCGCTCGCGGCGACGTACAACTACGCCTACTCGTGGGGGTTCGTGGGGACCCTTTTCGCCTACCCGCTGTTCCTCGCCGGCCTGGCCGTGGCCGACCGGCTGCTGGAGGCTCTGGGTGGAGAGCGGCGCTTCGGCGCCCGCGCGTGGCTCCTGCTCGCGGCGCTGACGCTCGGTTTCTACCTCGTCCACCTCCAGCTCCTCCTGCTCTTCGCCGCCGCGGTGGCCTGGCTGGTCCTCGTGCGGCGGCCGGGATGGCGCCGGGCGCTCGGGCCGCTCTCGGCGCTCCTCCCCGGAGTGCTGCTGGTCGTCGCGGTCGTCCTCCTGCCGAACCTCCTCACGCCCGAGCGGTCCTTCAGCCCATACGAGCTGAGCATGAAAGCTGTCGGCACGCGCTGGCACGCGCTGCCGCTCAAGCTCCTGGTCCTGCCGGGGCTCGTCTTCGGCGCCTATCCGGGACTGAAAGAGCTCGCGCTCGCGGCGCTGGCCCTCGCTCTCGGGGTTCTCGCGGCACGGCGGCGGCAGGAAGAGCAGGTAGGGCGAAGAGGGAACAGGGTCCTCCAGGCTCGCTTCGCCTGGCTCGCCGGCGGCCTCTTTGCCCTCTACCTGCTCTTGCCGGAGCGCCTCATGGGCTACCTCGTCGCGGAGCGGCTGGCGCCTCTCGCCGCCATGCTGGCGCTGGTCGCGCTGCCGGCGCCGCCTCCGCGGCGCACGTTCCTCCTCAAGGGCCTCGCCGCCGGGCTCCTCGTCTTGCGGCTGGGGCTGGCGGCCGCCGACGCCCTCGCGTTCGAGCGCGACGCCGCCGGCTTGGCCGGCCTCCTGCGCGCCGCCGAGCCCGGCCGGCGCCTGGCCGGCCTGGTCTACGACCCCTACGCCGACCCGCCCGGCGAGGGGCGGCCCCTTCTCCGTTATCCCGTCTTCACCCACTTCCCCGCGCTCTATCAGGCGTTGCGCGGCGGGCGGCTCCTCTTCTCCTTCGCCGAGCTGTCGCACAGCGTGGTGCGCTACCGCCCCGGCCGCGGGCCCCATCCGGAGCTCCTGATGCGAGTCGCCGACCGCCATCCGCGCGCCTTCTCGCTCGCCCGCGACGGCCCGCGTTTCGACTACCTCCTGGCGCGCGGCGACTGGCCCGCGGTCCGCACTGCCCTCGGCCCCGGCCTCGGCGGCTGGCAGGTCCGCTCCGCCGGCCGCTGGCACCTCCTCCGGCGGCCCCCCGGCGCGCCGCCGGAGGCTGGACTTCCGGAGCGTCCTCTGGCAAACTAGCGCCTCTTCGCCGCGGGCGTCCTTCCGGGCGTCCGGTGCCTCCGCCGAGGCGGTCCCTCCGGGCGGAGGTGGCGCTTTACAGGAAGCGGATAAGGCAGTAAGATCGCGCGGTTTGCCCGCCTGGCGGGGGCGGGTGTCGGCCGCGTGTCCTTCGGAACTTAGACAACAAGCCCACGTGGCTCAGGGGTAGAGCACTTCCTTGGTAAGGAAGGGGTCACCGGTTCAAATCCGGTCGTGGGCTCCATCCCCCACCCACCCGGCGCGGCGAGGCTGCGGCACGAGGAGGCGATAGACAGGTCATGGGCAAGGAGAAGTTCGAGCGGACGAAGCCGCACGTCAACGTGGGGACGATCGGCCACGTGGACCACGGCAAGACGACGTTGACGGCGGCGATCACGAAGGTATTGGCGAAGAAGGGTCTGGCCAGCTTCGTGGCCTTCGACCAGATCGACAAGGCCCCCGAGGAGCGGGAGCGCGGCATCACGATCGCGACGGCGCACGTGGAGTACGCGAGCGACAAGCGGCACTACGCGCACGTGGACTGCCCGGGACATGCGGACTACGTCAAGAACATGATCACCGGGGCGGCGCAGATGGACGGTGCGATCCTGGTGGTCTCGGCGGCGGACGGCCCGATGCCGCAGACGCGGGAGCACATCCTCTTGGCGCGCCAGGTCGGCGTGCCCTCGATGGTCGTTTTCCTCAACAAGGTGGACATGGTCGACGACCCGGAGCTGCTCGACCTCGTCGAGCTGGAGCTTCGGGAGCTGCTCAGCTCCTACGACTTCCCGGGCGACGACATCCCGATCATCCGGGGTTCGGCGTTGAAGGCGCTGGAGAGCGGAGACCCGGAGAGCGAAGCGGGGCAGAAGATCATGGAGCTGATCGAGTCGGTCGACAGCTACATTCCGCTGCCGGAGCGGGCGATCGAGAAGCCATTCCTGATGCCGATCGAGGACATCTTCTCGATCGCGGGACGGGGGACGGTGGTGACGGGGCGGGTGGAGCGGGGGATCGTCAAGGTGGGCGACGAGGTGGAGATCGTGGGGATCCGGCCGACGACGAAGACGGTGGTCACCGGCGTCGAGATGTTCCGCAAGCTCCTGGACCAGGGGCAGGCGGGGGACAACATCGGGGTCTTGCTGCGGGGGACGAAGAAGGACGACGTGGAGCGGGGGCAGGTGTTGGCCAAGCCGGGGTCGATCACGCCGCACACGAAGTTTAAGGGTGAGGTCTACATCCTGACCAAGGAGGAGGGTGGACGGCACACGCCGTTTTTCAATGGCTACCGGCCGCAGTTTTACTTCCGGACGACGGACGTGACGGGTGTGGCGCAGTTGCCGGAGGGGACGGAGATGGTGATGCCGGGGGACAACGTGAACCTGGAGGTTGAGCTGATCGCGCCGATCGCGATGGAGAAGGGTGTGCGGTTCGCCATCCGCGAGGGCGGGCGCACCGTCGGCGCCGGGACCGTGACGGACATCGTCAAGTAAGAAGGACTACAGGCCAGTAGCTCGAACTGGTAGAGCATCGGTCTCCAAAACCGAGGGTTGGGGGTTCGAATCCCTCCTGGCCTGCCAAACCTCTGAGCGCAGCCGGAAAGTGACGACATGAGCGTGGGGATGATCGTTCTGCTGGTCGTGGTCGCGGCCCTCGCCGGCCTCGTCTTCTGGCTGGTCAAGGCGGGCAAGTGGGCCCAGATGGTGACCTTCCTCGGGGAGGTCCGCTCGGAGCTGCGCAAGGTGAGCTTTCCGTCGCGCGACGAGGTGATCGCCACGACCACGGTGGTCGTGGTCTTCAGCTTCCTGATCTCGGTCTACCTGTCGGCCGCCGACGTCTTGATCAGCAAGGGACTGGCCTGGATCTTCGAGGTGTTCTCATGACCCCGGAAGTCGGGACGCGCGAGGCCGCCAAGGGCGAGCGCAAGTGGTTCATCGTCCACACCTACTCCGGCTTCGAGGAGCGGGTCAAGGAGACGCTGCGCCAGCGCGCCGAGGCGCTCGGCATGGGGGACGCCTTCGGCGAGATCCGCATCCCCACCGAGACCGTGGTCGAGTACAAGAGCGGGAAGAAGAAGGAGACGCAGCGCAAGTTCTTCCCCGGCTACATCCTGGTCGAGATGGAGATGTCGGACGCCGCCTGGCACGTGGTCAAGAACACCCCCAAGGTGACCGGCTTCGTGGGCACCGGCAAGAAGCCCACGCCGCTCACCCAGGAGGAGGTGGACCAGATCCTCGAGCAGGTGGTGACGGCCAAGGAGAAGCCGAAGCCGAAGTACATGTTCGAGAAGTCGGAGCCGGTCAAGATCATCGACGGGCCGTTCAACAACTTCACCGGCGTGGTCGAGGAGATCAACCTCGACCGCAACACGTTGAAGGTGATGGTGACCATCTTCGGCCGGCAGACGCCGGTCGAGCTGGACTTCTCACAGGTCCAGAAGCTGTAGGCGCGAACGCGAGGCGAGCATGGCGAAGAAAGTCGTCGGACAGGTGAAGCTCCAGATCCCGGCGGGCGCGGCGACGCCGGCGCCGCCGGTGGGCCCCGCGCTCGGTCAGGCCGGGGTCAACATCATGGACTTCTGCAAGAACTTCAACGCCCGGACGGCGTCGCAGGCCGGGATGATCATTCCCGTCGTGGTGACGGTCTACGCCGACCGCAGCTACACCTTCATCACCAAGACGCCGCCCGCCTCGATCCTGCTGCAGAAGGCGGCCGGGGTGGAGAAGGGCTCGGGCGAGCCGAACCGCAACAAGGTCGGCACGGTGACGCGGGCGCAGGTCGAGGAGATCGCCAAGACGAAGCTCCCGGACTTGAACGCCGGCAGCCTCGAGGCGGCGGTCCGGATCATCGAAGGCACCGCCCGCTCGATGGGCATCGACGTCACGGCGTAGGCGAGGGAGAGCATCGTGGCCAAGCACGGCAAGAAGTTCACGCAGGCGGCGGGCAAGGTCGAGCAGCGGGCCTATCCGCTCGGCGAGGCCATCCAGCTCGCCAAGGACTCCGCCTTCGCCAAGTTCGACGAGACGCTCGAGGTGGCGATGCGGCTGGGGGTGGACCCCAAGCACGCCGATCAGATGGTGCGCGGCACGGTGGTGCTGCCGCACGGGCTCGGCAAGCAGGTGCGCGTCCTGGTCTTCGCCTCGGGCGAGAAGATCCGCGAGGCCGAGGAGGCCGGGGCGGACCACGTCGGCGGCGACGAGCTGGCCAAGAAGATCGAGGGGGGCTGGCTGGACTTCGACGCCGTCGTCGCCACCCCCGACATGATGCGCGTCGTCGGCCGCCTCGGTAAGGTGCTCGGCCCGCGTGGCCTGATGCCCAACCCGAAGGCCGGCACCGTCTCCCTGGACGTCGCCCGCGCGGTGCAGGACATCAAGGCCGGCAAGGTGGAGTTCCGGGTCGACAAGACCGGCATCATCCACGCCCCGGTCGGCAAGCTCTCCTTCGGGCCCGAGAAGCTCAAGGAGAACGCCGAGGCGCTCTTCGGCGCGGTGCTCAAGGCGAAGCCCGCCGCGGCCAAGGGGAAGTACTTGAAGTCGGTCAGCCTCTCCTCGACGATGGGTCCGGGCATCCGGATCGACGAGAACGAGCTGGCCCACGCGGAAGCCTAAGGAGAAGCCCATGCCGCTCAGCCGTGCCGACAAAGAGCAGATGCTCGCCGAGTACAGCGAAGGACTGGCGCAAGCGCCGCACGCCTTCCTGCTCGGCTTCAAGGGGATCAAGGTGCCGCAGGTGAGCGACCTGCGAGCGCGGGTGCGCCAGAGCGGCGGCCACTACATCGTGGTCAAGAACACCCTCGCCCTGCGCGCCATCGAGGGCAAGCCGATGGGCGAGCTGGCCCAGCACTTCACCGGGCCGACGGCGGTCGTCTACTCGGAGACCGATCCGGTGGCGGTCGCCAAGGCGCTGACCGACTTCGCCAAGGACGCGCCGGTCATCGAGTTCAAGGCCGGGCTGGTCGAGGGACGGGCGGTGCCGGCGGCGCAGATCAAGGAGATCGCGACCCTGCCGGGGCGGGAGGAGCTGATGGCGAAGCTCCTCTTCCTGATGCAGTCGCCGATCGTCCGCCTCGCCCGCGTCCTGGCCGCCGTGCCGCAGCAGTTCGTGGCGGTGCTCGACCAGGTGCGGACCCGCAAGGAAGAACAGGGCGCCTGAGCCCTTCGTACATAGAACTCAAGGAGAAACGAGATGGCGATCGCAACCCAGGATTTCATCAAGCAGATCGACGAGCTGACGGTCCTCGAGCTGAACAGCCTCGTCAAGGCGCTGGAGGAGCACTACGGCGTCTCGGCGGCGGCCGCCGCCGTGGCGATGCCGGCGGGCGGCGGCGGCGCGGCCGCCGCGGCCCCGGTCGAGGAGCAGACCGAGTTCACGGTCGTCCTCTCGGAGGTCGGCGAGAAGAAGATCAACGTCATCAAGGCGGTGCGCGAGGTGACCAGCCTCGGCCTCAAGGAGGCCAAGGACCTCGTCGAGTCCGCCCCCGCGACGGTCAAGGAAGGGGTCTCCAAGGACGAGGCGGAGGCGATCCGCAAGAAGTTCGAAGAGGCCGGCGCCAAGGTCCAGGTCAAGTAGGCGGGCGGCCCACGTCCGCCCCGTCAGTCCCCCGCGCGCGCCGCGGCCTCCGGGCCCGGGCGGGCGGGGTTGGCATAAACGGTGCGCTCTCGTTGTTAACGAGAGTGCTCACCATGCCCAACAGCCCGCCCGGGTACGCCCGACGGGTAGGGCATGGTGTCGGCTCTTTTCCTCCCCGATTCGCCTGACCCGAGGAGATTGATCAAACACATGCCAAAGTCCGCCGCTCCGCGCAACCACGAGACGAACGGCCATCGCAAGGATTTTTCGCGCATCACGACGTCGCTGCCGATCCCCAATCTGATCGACGTCCAGCGCCGCTCCTACGACCGCTTCCTGCAGATGAACCTCCTGCCGGAGGAGCGCGCCAACCACGGCCTGCAGTCCGTCTTCACCGGCATCTTCCCGTTCTCCGACTTCCGCGAGACCTGCTCGCTCGACTTCGTCAAGTACTCGATCGGCGACTGGCAGTGCAAGTGCGGCGAGCTCAAGGGGCTCGAGTACCTGCGCATGACCTGCACCAACTGCGGCGCCAAGGTCATGACCGACCACCCGCACGAGGAGACGGTCACCTGCTCGGAGTGCGGCTTCGTCAACAAGAACCGGGTCACCAAGTGCGACATCTGCGGCAACCCGGTCGACCTGCAGCTCAAGTACTCGATCTCCGACTGCCAGGAGCGCGGCATGACCTTCGCCGTGCCGCTCAAGGTCACCTTCCGGCTCTTCGTCTACGACAAGGACCCGGAGACCGGGGTGCGCATGATGCGCGACGCCAAGGAGGAGGAGGTCTACTTCGGCGACATCCCGCTGATGACCGACAACGGCACCTTCGTCATCAACGGCACCGAGCGGGTCATCGTCAGCCAGCTGCACCGCAGCCCCGGCGTCTTCTTCACCAAGGAGGGGCCGCGCTCGTTCCTCGCCAAGATCATCCCCTACCGCGGCTCCTGGGTGGAGTTCGAGTACGACCAGAAGGACGTGCTGTCGGTGCGCATCGACCGCAAGCGCAAGTTCCACGGCACTGTCTTCCTGCGCGCCCTGGGGCTGGAGTCGGACGAGTCGATCCTGCGCCAGTTCTACACCGGCGTCGGCCTCCGCCCCGAGGCGGACGGCCGCTTCACCCTGGTGGTGCCACCGAAAGTGCTGGAGCCGGAGCGCCTCAAGGACCGGCAGAGCCGCGGCCGCCGCGAGAGCTACCCGATCTTCGCCGGCATCACGCTCGGCAAGGAGCAGATCGGCAAGCTCGACACCGGCCAGAGCCTGGCCTTCGAGGTCGGCGCCGCCGAGCTCGAGCGCGCCTACTTCATCGCCGACGTCGTCGACCTCGACACCGGCGAGGTGGTCTTCGAGGCCAACGAGCTGGCACCGGAGGACATCGCCGAGCGGCTCGAGGGGCGGAACACGACGGCGCTCGAGGTCTTCTTCCCCGACTGGGAGCTGACCGGGGCGACGCTGTCGAACACCCTGGCCAAGGACACCACCCGCACCGCCAAGGAGGCGCTGATCGAGATCTACCGCCGCATGCGGCCGGGGGACCCCCCGACGCTGGAGAGCGCGCGCTCGCTCTTCTACGGCATGTTCTTCGACGCCAAGCGCTACGACTTCTCGCGCGTCGGGCGCTTCAAGTTCAACATCAAGCTCGACACCGAGGTGCCGGTCGACCAGAAGACGCTCTCGGCCGACGACTTCTTCCGCGTCATCGGGTACCTGCTGCAGCTGCAGAAGGACGTCGGGCGCATCGACGACATCGACAACCTCGGCAACCGCCGCGTGCGCGCGGTGGGCGAGCTGCTCGAGAACCAGTTCCGCATCGGCCTGGTGCGGATGGAGCGGGCGATCAAGGAGAAGATGTCCGTCCACCAGGACATCGACTCGGCGATGCCGCACGACCTGATCAACTCCAAGCCGGTCATCGCAGCGATCAAGGAGTTCTTCGGCTCCTCGCAGCTGTCGCAGTTCATGGACCAGACCAACCCGCTCTCCGAGGTCACCCACAAGCGGCGCCTCTCGGCGCTCGGCCCGGGCGGCCTGTCGCGCGAGCGGGCGGGGTTCGAGGTGCGCGACGTCCACGCCACCCACTACGGGCGCATCTGCCCGATCGAGACGCCGGAAGGGCCCAACATCGGCCTCATCTCGTCGCTCGCCACCTACGCCCGCATCAACGACTACGGCTTCATCGAGAGCCCGTACAAGAAGGTCGAGAACGGGCGGGTGCTCGACCACTTCCGGGTGATGAAGGTCGGCGACGGCCCCTTCCGCCTCGGCCAGATCGTCACCCGCGAGGAGCTGGAGGCCGAGAACCGCAAGCTCGCCCGCGGCAAGAAGCGGCAGGTCGAGGTCGAGCCGCACGCCTTCTACCTCTCGGCCTGGGAGGAGGAGAAGTACATCATCGCCCAGGCCAACGCGCGGCTCGACGAGAACGGGGTGTTCGTCAACGACCGCGTGATCTCGCGCGCCGGCGGCGACTTCATCACCCCCGAGCGCGACCGCATCGACTACATGGACATCAGCCCGAAGCAGCTCGTGTCGGTCGCGGCGGCACTCATCCCGTTCCTCGAGAACGACGACGCCAACCGCGCGCTGATGGGCTCGAACATGCAGCGCCAGGCGGTGCCCCTGCTGCGCAGCGAGGCGCCGATCGTCGGCACCGGCCTCGAGGGCAAGCTCGCCCAGGACTCGGGCGCGGTGGTGCTCTGCAAGCGGGGTGGGGTGGTCGACTCGGTCGACGCCGAGCGCATCATCGTCCGCGTCGAGGGCGAGGACATCGAGACCGGCGAGGCCAAGGAGTTCGGCGCTGACATCTATCAGCTCATCAAGTTCCGCCGCTCCAACCAGAACACCTGCATCAACCAGAAGCCGGTGGTCGAGGAGGGGACGCGGGTCAAGAAGGGCGACGTGATGGCCGACGGCCCCTGCACCGAGCTCGGCGAGCTGGCGCTGGGGCGCAACGTCCTGGTCGGCTTCATGCCCTGGCGCGGCTACAACTTCGAGGACGCCATCCTGATCTCCGAGAAGCTGGTCAAGGAGGACTATTACACCTCCATCCACATCGAGGAGTTCGAGATCGAGGCGCGCGACACCAAGCTCGGTCCCGAGGAGATCACCCGCGACATCCCCAACGTCTCGGAGTCGGCGCTCAAGGACCTCGACGAGAGCGGCATCATCCGCATCGGCGCCACCGTCAAGGCCGGCGACATCCTGGTCGGCAAGGTGACGCCCAAGGGGGAGACCCAGCTCACCCCCGAGGAGAAGCTGCTGCGCGCCATCTTCGGCGAGAAGGCGGGCGACGTCCGCGACGCCTCGCTCAAGGTGCCGCCGGGGATCGAGGGGACGATCGTCGACGTCAAGATCTTCTCGCGCAAGGGAGTGGAGAAGGACCAGCGCGCCAAGGAGATCGAGCAGGAGGAGATCGCCCGTCTCGAGAAGAACATCAAGGACGAGGTCCGCATCCTGCTCGAGGAGCGCAACAAGAAGATCACCGACCTGCTGGCCGGCCAGAAGGTGACGGCGGCAGTCAAGTCGCGCACCGGCCAGGAGATCCTGGCCGCGGGTCACAAGATCGACGTCAACCACCTCGAGAAGCTGACCCGCCAGGAAGTCCTGCGCCTGCCGGTGGCCGAGAAGCGCCTGCTCGACGCCATCGAGATCATCTACCGCAAGACGGACTCGCACATCGACGTCCTGCACCGGGTCAACGAGGAGCGCATCGGCCTGCTGCAGAAGGGCGACGAGCTGCCGCCGGGCGTCATCAAGCTGGTCAAGGTCTACGTCGCCATGAAGCGCAAGCTCCAGGTCGGCGACAAGATGGCCGGCCGGCACGGCAACAAGGGCGTCATCTCGCGCATCCTGCCCGAGGAGGACATGCCCTACCTGCCGGACGGCACGCCGGTCGAGATCGTGCTCAACCCGCTCGGCGTGCCTAGCCGGATGAACGTCGGCCAGATCCTCGAGACCCACCTCGGGTGGGCGGGCAAGGTCCTGGGCCTGAAGTTCGCGACCCCGGTCTTCGACGGCGCCCGCGAGGCGGACATCAAGGTGCTGCTCGAGGAGGCGGCGCTGCCCGGCTCGGGCAAGACCGTGCTCCACGACGGCATGACCGGCGAGCCCTTCGAGCAGAAGGTGACCGTGGGCTTCATCTACATGCTCAAGCTCTCGCATCTGGTGGACGACAAGATCCACGCCCGCTCGATCGGGCCGTACTCGCTCATCACCCAGCAGCCGCTAGGGGGCAAGGCGCAGTTCGGCGGCCAGCGCTTCGGCGAGATGGAGGTCTGGGCGCTCGAGGCCTACGGCGCCGCCTACACCCTGCAGGAGCTGCTCACGGTCAAGAGCGACGACGTGGAGGGCCGGAGCAAGGTCTACGAGGCGATCGTCAAGGGCGACGTCCCGGAGGCGCCTGGCCTGCCCGAGTCCTTCAACGTCCTGGTCCGCGAGCTCCAGAGCCTCTGTCTCGACGTGGAACTCCTCAAGGTCTAAGGGAGGAACCGACCTTTGCAACCTTTCAGCAGCTTTGACCGCTCGTCGCAGCAGCCGAGTCGGGACTTCAACGCCATCAAGATCTCGATCGCGTCGCCGGAGAAGATCCGCTCCTGGAGCTTCGGCGAGGTCACGAAGCCGGAGACCATCAACTACCGCACCTTCAAGCCGGAGCGGGACGGGCTGTTCTGCGCCAAGATCTTCGGCCCGATCACCGACTGGGAGTGCCTGTGCGGCAAGTACAAGCGGATGAAGCACCGCGGCGTCATCTGCGACAAGTGCGGCGTCGAGGTGACGCGGTCGCGGGTGCGGCGCGAGCGCATGGGCCACATCGAGCTGGCCTGCCCGGTGTCGCACGTCTGGTTCTTCAAGGGGCTGCCGAGCCGCATCGGCCACCTGCTCGACATCAGCCTGCGCGACCTCGAGCGCATCCTCTACTTCGAGAGCTACGTCACCATCGACCCCGGTGAGACCGAGCTCAAGGAGCAGGAGCTGGTCTCCGAGGAGCGCTACCGCGAGCTGCGCGACAAGTACGGCGAGGGCAGCTTCGACGCGCGCATGGGGGCCGAGGGGATCAAGGAGCTTTTGGCGCGCATCGACGTCGAGGAGATGGCCGAGGAGCTGCGCATCGTCATGCGCACCGAGACCAGCCAGATCAAGCGCCTGAAGGCGGCCAAGCGCCTCAAGGTGGTGGACGCCTTCCGCAAGTCCGGCCACCAGCCGAACTGGATGATCCTCGACGTCATCCCGGTCATCCCGCCCGAGCTGCGGCCGCTGGTGCCGCTCGACGGCGGCCGCTTCGCCACCAGCGACCTCAACGACCTCTACCGGCGCGTCATCAACCGCAACAACCGGTTGAAGAAGCTGCTCGAGCTGCGGGCCCCGGACGTCATCGTCCGCAACGAGAAGCGCATGCTGCAGGAAGCGGTCGACGCCCTCTTCGACAACGGCCGCCGCGGCCGCGTCCTCAAGGGCTCGAACAACCGCCCGCTCAAGTCGCTCTCCGACACCCTCAAGGGCAAGCAGGGGCGCTTCCGCCAGAACCTGCTCGGCAAGCGCGTCGACTACTCCGGCCGCTCGGTCATCGTCGTCGGCCCGGAGCTCAAGCTCGACCAGTGCGGGCTGCCCAAGAAGATGGCGCTCGAGCTGTTCAAGCCCTTCATCTACAACCGGCTGGAGGAGAAGCAGCTGGTCGGCACGATCAAGGCCGCCAAGGAGATGGTGGAGGCCGAGGTCGACGAGGTGTGGGACGCGCTCGAGGAGGTGATCAAGAACCACCCCGTGCTGCTCAACCGCGCCCCCACCCTCCACCGGCTGGGCATCCAGGCCTTCCAGCCGGTGCTCATCGAGGGCAAGGCGATCAAGATCCACCCGCTGGTCTGCGCCGCCTTCAACGCCGACTTCGACGGCGACCAGATGGCGGTCCACGTGCCGCTCTCGCCGAAGGCGCAGATCGAGAGCCAGGTGCTGATGCTGTCGTCGCAGAACATCCTGTCGCCGGCGCACGGGCGGCCGCTGGCCGTGCCGTCGCAGGACCTGGTGCTCGGCGGCTACTACCTGACCCTCGGCAAGGAGGACGCCAAGGGGGCGGGCAAGGTCTTCCGCGACTTCGACGAGGTGCTGCTGGCGCTCGAGGCCGGCGAGGTGACGACGCTGACGCCGATCAAGGTCCGCTACAGCGGCGCCTTCATCAACCTCGAGACCGAGTACGACAAGCAGAACATCGTCCACGCCGAGCTGCAGCAGGTCGAGAACCTGCTGATCGAGACCACCGTCGGCCGGGTGATCCTCAACATGCACCTGCCCGAGGAGATCCCGTTCATCAACGGCCAGCTCAAGAAGCGCGGCCTGCAGGACCTGGTGGGCTACTGCTTCATCACCCTCGGCAACGTGAAGACCGTCGAGATGCTCGACGAGCTCAAGGAGATCGCCTTTCTCTACGCCACCAAGGCGGGGATCTCCTTCGGCGTCGACGACATGGTGGTCCCCTCGCGCAAGCCGCAGCTGCTCGAGCAGGCGGACCGCGAGGTGATCGAGATCGAGAAGCAGCGCTCGGCCGGCGTCATCACCGCCGGCGAGCGGCACAACAAGATCATCGACATCTGGCACCGGGTGACGGAGAAGGTCTCCGAGGAGATGTTCCGCGAGATGAAGCAGGTCGAGCGGGACAGCGGCGAGTTCAACCCGATCAACCTGATGGCGGACTCCGGCGCCCGCGGCTCGCGCGAGCAGGTGCGCCAGCTCGCCGGCATGCGCGGCCTGATGTCCAAGCCCTCGGGCGAGGTCATCGAGACGCCGATCCGGGCGAACTTCCGCGAGGGGCTGTCGGTGCTGCAGTACTTCATCTCCACCCACGGCGCGCGCAAGGGCCTGGCCGACACGGCGCTCAAGACCGCCGACTCCGGCTACCTGACCCGGCGCCTGGTGGACGTGGCGCAGGACGTCATCATCAACGAGGTCGACTGCGGCACGATCGACGGCATCACGGTGTCGGCGATCATGGAGGGCGGCGAGATCCTCGAGGCGCTGCGCGACCGCATCGTCGGCCGCGTCAGCCAGGAGGACGTCTACGACCCGATGACCGGCGATCTGCTGCTCGAGGTCGGGCAGGAGATCACCGAGACCATCGCCAACACGGTGCAGGCGGCGGGCATCGAGCGGGTCAAGATCCGCTCCGTGCTGACCTGCGAGACGCGGCGCGGCGTCTGCGCCAGTTGCTACGGGCGCAACCTCGCCTCGGGCAGGATGGTCGAGATCGGCGAGGCGGTCGGCGTCATCGCCGCGCAGTCGATCGGCGAGCCGGGCACCCAGCTCACCATGCGCACCTTCCACTACGGCGGCACGGCCTCCCGCGTCTCCGAGCAGTCGAAGCACCTGGCCAAGAACCCGGGGCGCGTCAAGTTCCTCAACGTCGCCACGGTCGAGAGCAAGAAGGGCGCGCTGGTCGTCATCAACCGCAGCGGCAAGCTGCTGCTCCAGGACGACAAGGGGCGCGAGCTCGAGCGCTACGCCCTGACTTACGGCTCGCACCTGCTGGTGCACGAGGGGGACGAGGTCGAGCCCGGCACCGAGCTGGTGACCTGGGACCCCTTCACCTACGCCATCCTTTCGGAGATCGGCGGCAAGGTGGAGTTCCAGGACATCGTCGAGGGGGAGAACGTCCGCGAGGAGACCGACAAGGTCACCGGCCTGTCGCAGAAGATCATCGTCGAAGCCTCGGCCAACGAGAAGCGGGTGCCGGCGATCATCATCCGCGGCAAGAAGGGACAGGAGAAGCGGTACCTGCTGCCGTCGGGGTCCCACCTCGTCGTCTCCCGGGGGCAGGAGGTCCACCCCGGCGATACGCTGGTCAAGATCCCGCGCGAGACCACCAAGACCAAGGACATCACCGGCGGTCTGCCGCGCGTCGTCGAGCTGTTCGAGGCGCGCAGCCCGAAGGAGCCGGCGATCATCACCGAGATCGACGGCACAGTGCGCCTGGGCGACATCCACAAGGGCATGCGCAAGGTGGTAGTGGAGAGCGACAGCGGCGAGACCCGCGAGTACCTGGTGCCGCGCTCGATCCACATCAACGTGCAGGAGAGCGAGCGGGTGCGCGCCGGCGATCCGCTGATCGACGGCCCGATCAACCCGCACGACATCCTGCAGGTGCTGGGCGAGAAGGAGCTCCAGCGCTACCTGGTGGACAAGATCCAGGAGGTCTACCGCTCGCAGAGCGTGCAGATCAACGACAAGCACATCGAGGTGATCGTGCGCCAGATGATGCGGTCGGTGAAGATCGAGGAGGTCGGCGACACCGACTTCCTGATCGACGAGCAGGTGGACCGCTGGAAGTTCCAGGAGGAGAACGAGCGGGTGGTGGCCGCCGACGGCACGGCGGCGATCGGCCGGCCGCTGCTCCTCGGTATCACCAAGGCCAGCCTCTCGACCGAGAGCTTCATCTCGGCGGCGAGCTTCCAGGAGACCACGCGCGTGCTCACCGAGGCCGCGATCAGCGGCAAGGTCGACTACCTGCGGGGGCTCAAGGAGAACGTCATCGTCGGCCGCGTCATCCCCGGCGGCACCGGCATGCACCACTACGCCGACTTCCACATGGAGGAGGAGTACGTGCCCGCCGAGACCGACGGGGAGGAGGAGATCTTCTTCGACTTCGGCGACGAAGAGATCCGCACCCTGCCGCAGGAAGTCCTGGAAGGGGAGTAGGGGCCCGGCCGCGGCGCTATGGACGACCGTCACCTGGACGGCTGGCACAGCCCGGCGTTGGGGCAGGGGATGCCCATCGTCGGCTACGGGCACTGGGGGCACCCGCTGCTCCTCTTCCCGACGGCGGCGGCGGATTACCTGGAGAACGAGCGCTTCGGCCTGGTCGAGGCGCTCGCGCCGCAGATCGAGGCGGGGCGGGTGCGGGTCTTCTCGATCAACAGCATCAACCAGCAGGCGTGGATGGACGACAAGCTGCCGGTGGGCGAGCAGGCCCGCCGGCAGGCGCTCTTCTCGGCCTACGTCGAGGACGAGGTGGTGCCCTACATCCGCGGCGTCTGCCAGTCGCCGGAGCTGCGCGTCGCCACCGCCGGCGCCAGCTTCGGCGCCTTCCACGCCGCCAACGCCCTCTTCCGCCGGCCGGAGCTCTTCGACGGCGTCATCGCGATGAGCGGCTTCTACGACCTCGCCGGCGACTACCTGCGCGGCTACTGCGACGACAACTGCTACTTCAACAACCCGGCCTGGTACCTGGACAACCTGGAGGGGGAGCGCCTCGAGCTGCTGCGCACCGCCTGCCAGATCCAGGTCCTAACCGGACAGGGAGCGTGGGAGACGCCGGACGCCTCGCGCCGGCTCTCCGAGCTCCTCGACCGCAAGGGCATCCCGCACGTCCTCGACCTCTGGGGGCACGACGTGGCCCACGACTGGCCGTGGTGGCGGAAGATGCTGCCCTACGCCATCGACCGCATGGACTGGTAAGCAGGCGCGGCCGCCGCCTCGGGCCGGCCTATTTGCACTCGCCACGGCCGTGCGCGCGGCCGTCATCGTCAACCATGGCGCCGGGACCGTCCAGCGCCAGGAGCTCACCCCGGACCAGCTCCGCGACGCCTTCACCGCCGCGGGGGTGGAGGCGGAGGTCCACTTCGTCGACGGCGCCGAGATCCCGGAGACCGCGCGGGCGGCGCTGGCCCGCGGCGTCGACGCGCTGATCGCCGGCGGCGGCGACGGCACCGTCCGCTCGCTCGCCACCGTCCTGGCCGGGCGCCGCGAGGCGCTCGGCGTCCTGCCGCTCGGCACCCTCAACCACTTCGCCAAGGACCTGAAGGTGCCGCTGGCGGTGGAGGAGGCGATCCCCGCCCTCGCCGCCGGCCGCGTCCACGCCCTCGACCTGGGCGAGGTCAACGGCGAGATCTTCGTCAACAACTCCTCGATCGGCCTCTATCCGACCGTCGTCGTGGTGCGCGACCGCCAGCGCGAGCGCCTGGGGCGCGGCAAGTGGCTGGCCACCGCCTCGGCGCTGCTCAAGGTGGTGCCGCGCCTGCCGCCGCTCGACGTCCGGCTCCAGGTCGAGGGGCGGGCGATCAGCCGCCACACCCACTTCGCCTTCATCGGCAACAACGAGTACGAGATGAGCCTCTTCGACTACGGCGCCCGCTCCCGGCTCGACAGCGGCGACCTCTACCTCTACATCGCGCGCTGCTCGTCGCGCTGGTGCATCGTCGGCATCACGCTGCTGGCGCTCTTCCGAGACGTCTCGGCGACCCGCCACTTCGAGTCCTGGTGCCTGCCCGAATTCACGATCGAGACACGGCGCAAGGCGCTGCCCGTCTACCTCGACGGCGAGGTGGTGACCCTGGCGCCGCCGCTCCGCTACCGCAACCGGCCGCGCGCCCTGCGCGTCCTCGTACCGGCGGCGGCGACGGAGTGACCCCCATGTGAGAGCATCGCCGCCGTGACGGCGAGGGCCGAGCGGCGGCGCGCGGAGCGGCGGAGCGGCCCGGCCGGCAGGGCGCGGACTGCCGGCGGCGCGCGGTCCCCGCTCCTGGCCGGCGACCTCGGGGATTGCGCTGGGCCTGACCCTCCTCGCCTGGGCGCACCGCGCCGCCTTTCTCTTCTCGAACCGCGACTGGAGCTGGCCGTTCACCGTCTTCTACGAGGGGGACTCGGAGGCCTTCTTCCGCTACGCGCGGGCGCTGCTGGCCGGGAAGCTCTACGACGAAGGGGTGCCGTTCCACCCCCCCGGCTTCGCCTGGCTCCTCGCCGCGGTCCAGACGCTGGTGGGGGCCGGGGACCCCGCCGACCACGTGCCGCACCTCGCGGTGCGGCTCGTCCTGGCCCTCGTGGCGAGCGCGGCGGTCGGCCTGCTCTACCTCCTCGCCCACCCCTACCTCGGGCGCGGCGTGGCGCTGGCGGGTGCCGCGCTCACCCTCTACCACTTCGGCTCCTACGTGCTGGCGGTGGCGCCGGTCTCGGAGGGGCCGTACCTGACGCTCCTCCTCCTCTGCCTGCTGGTGTGGAGCCGGAAGCTGGAGCATCCGCTTGATTCCACGCCGCCTTCGGCGGCCGATCGACCGCCGCTTGCCGCGACAGTCGATCGCTCCCGCAGCAACCTCTGGTCCCTTCTCCTGGGCGTGCTCCTGGGCCTCCTCGCTCTCACCCGCGCCGAGGGCGCGCTCGTCGCCATTCTCCTGGTCGGCGTCGGCCTCTGGGGTTGGCTGCGCGGCCGGCGCGTGCCCGGCCGGCGCCTGGCTCCCTGGGCGCTGGTGGCGGCGGGGTGGCTCCTCGCGGTCGCTCCGTGGACGGCGCGCAACGCGGTGCGGCTCGCGGAGTTCAATGAGCGGCACGCCGGCCGGCTCGCCGAGCCGCTGCCGCTCTTCGTGCCGCTCACCCTCTACGGACCGCTCAACGTCGCCCTCGGCAACCACCCCGGCTCCGACGGCACCTTCTCCCCGGCGCCGCTCACCGCCGGCGGCGGCACGATGCTCGACCTCGAGGACCCGAAGCACCTCGAGATGGTGCTCCACGGCCAGCGCATGGCCTGGCGGTGGGCGCGCGAGCGCCCCGGCGCGGCCGCGCGCCTCGTGCTCGCCAAGTGGCGGCTCTCGCTCGACGCCTGGCGGCTCGGCTGGACGCAGTGGGACCGGCCCGGCGGCTTGACCGGGGTGCGGCGGCCGGTGGACGTCTTCGTCCCGACCTCCGCCGCCTCGCGCCCGACGCTCTGGCTGGGGCCGCCGCTGGCGCTCCTCGGGCTCGGCGGTCTGCCTCGCCGCCGGCGGCCCGGCCCGGCGCTGGGGTGTCCTGGTGCTGCTGCTGACGCTGGTGTGGGCGCTGGTCGTGGGGCTGACCTTCGGCTACGTGCGCCAGGGGCTGCTGATCCTGCCGTTCTGGTGGACGCTCGTCGCGGCGGCGGTCGCGGCGGGCCTGCGGCGGTTCGCGCCCCGGCGGCCCCCGCGCTGGCTGCTCGCCGCGGCCGCCGCGGTGCTCCTCGTCCTCGAGCTCGTGGGCGCCGCCGGCGACCGCAACTTCGAGGCCACCGGCGACGCGGTCTCCCCGCGCGGCGTGCTCAACCGCGACGCGACGATCCACCTCAAGCCCTTACCGCCGCGGTAGGCGCCGGCGGTCTACCGCGTCGGCTGCGAGATCTCTTCCACCAGGTGCCCGACCTCGCGGTCGGAGACGGCGTTCGGGTGGAGCGCCAGGTCGGCCTGCGCCACCACGCCGACGACGCGCCCGTTCTCGACCACCGGGATGCGGCGCACCTGCCGCTCGGCCATCAGCCGCTCCACCTTGTCCACGTCGTCGTCGGGGCTGCAGGTCACCGGGTCCGGCGTCATCGCCTCGCGCACCGGCGTGTCCGGTCCGCGCCCCTCGGCCAGGACGCGGATCGCCAGGTCGCGGTCGGTCACCACGCCGAGCAGCCGGCGGGTGCTCTCCTCGACCACCGGGATCGAGCCGCAGTCGTTCTGCACCATCAGGTGCGCCGCTTCGCGCACCGTCTGCTCGGGGGTGCAGCAGGCGGGGTTCTCGGTCATGATCTCTCGCACTTTCATTCACCACCTCCTCGTAAGAAGCTCACGGTGCAAAGCACGGACCAGTCCTCCCTCCTGATCCGCGACGCGCGGCCGGAGGACTTCGAGCGCCTGCACGCCATCGACCGCGCCGCCTTCCCGCCGGAGCTCGCCTACTCGCGGCGGGAGCTGGCGCAGTGGATCGGCAGCCGGGGGTGCCGGACGTGGGTGGCCGAAGCGGCGGGCGAGGTCGTGGGCTTCGCGGTCGCCTGTGTCGAGCGGCGCGGGCTCGCCCACCTGGCGACCCTCGACGTCGCCCCCGGGCGGCAGCGGCGCGGCGTCGGCGGGCGCCTCCTCGCGACGGCGGAGGCGTGGCTCTGGGAAGCGGGCGCCCGCGAGATCGCCCTCGAGACGGCGGTAGGGGAGGCCGGCGCGCGCGCCTTCTACGAGCGCCACGGCTACCGCGCCGTCCGCCGCCTGCCGCGCTACTACCGCCGCGGGCTGGACGCCTGGCTGATGGTCAAGGAGAGAACCGCTGAAGCGCCCGGCCTACGTGCCGGGCGCTTCGGCCGCGCGAAGTCCTGCACCCAGACGACCGTCCAACCGTCGGCGTCGCGGCCGGCGGCGTAGCCGACGCCGAGGCCGGTGAAGGCGCCGTGGAGGAGGTTCCGGCGGTGCTCGCGGCTGCGCGTCCAGCCGGCGAGCGCCTCCTCGACCGAGAGGGCGCCGCGGGCGATGTTCTCGCCGACCAGGGCCGGCGCGGGGTACCCCGCGGCGCGCACGCGCTCGCCCGGGCCCGCCCCCTCGGGGGTGTCGTGGGCGTAGAAGGAGCGCGCCAGCATGTCCTCGGCGTGGCGCTGCGCCGCGGCGTTGAGCCGCGGATCGAGGGCGAGCGGCGGCGCGCCCGCCGCCTGGCGCAGCGCGTTGGCCTGCGCCAGCATCGCCTGGCGCGCCGCCTCGCGGTCGGCGAGGCCGGTCGTCTGGCGGGCGAAGAACTCTTCCTCGGGCCAGGCGAGGAGGAAGGTGTAGACCGGCAGGCCGTCGTGGCGGCTGAAGCCGACGCCCAGGTGCGCGTAGTCGCCGTCCCGCGCCTGCGCCAGCACGCCGTCGGCGCCGCCGACGATCCGCTCCAGGTCGCCGCCGCCGCCGAGCGCCCAGCTCTCGCTCCAGCCGTGCGGCTCGTAGGCGGCGCGCGCCAGGCGGTGGCGGGTCTGGCGGAAGGTCTCGCGCAGCGCCGACTCCTCGTAGGCGCGCACGCCGCGGCGCGCGATCTCCTCGGCCTCCTGCTGCGCCACCCGCACCAGGCGGTCGTCCAGGGCGAGCGGCCGCAGGCCCGCCGTTGCCCGCTCAATGTTGAGGCGCGCCAGGACCCCCTGGCGGACCCAGCCGGCCGGGTCGGCCGGATCGGGGCCCGCGAGCAGGAGGAGGGCGGCGAGGAGGGCCGGCGGAGGGATCACTCCGCCGATGGTAACCCGGTGGGAGAAAGAAGGGCGGGGGATTGGGCCGCGCACAGGCGGCCCATGAGATTAGTGAGCCAGGCCGGCGGTATCGGACCCCACCGTCGCCTCGGGGAAGAGCAGCCGCCCGCCGGCGAAGGAAGCCCCGCGCAGGGTCAGCGCCAGCACCTCCCCGAGCTCGCCGACCGCGTGCACCGTCAGCGTCTCGCGCACCTCCGCCGGCAGATCCTCGAGGTCGGCCTCGTTCTCGGCCGGCAGGAGGACCGTGCGGATGCCGGCCCGCACCGCGCCGAGCACCTTCTCCTTGACCCCGCCGATCGGCAGCACGCGGCCGGAGAGGGTGATCTCGCCGGTCATTGCGACGTCGTGCCGCGCCGGCCGGCCGGAGAGCACCGAGACCAGCGCCGTCGCCATCGTCACGCCGGCCGACGGGCCGTCCTTGGGGATCGCCCCCGCCGGCACGTGGATGTGGATATCGCGCTCGAAGCACTCGGGCGCAATGCCCAGCACGTCGGCGTGCGAGCGGGCGTAGGACCAGGCGGCGCGCGCCGACTCCTTCATCACGTCGCCGAGCTGGCCGGTCAGGACCAGCTCGCCCTTGCCCTTCATCGTCGAGGCCTCGACGAACATGATGTCGCCGCCGACCGGCGTGTAGTACATGCCGGTCGCCACACCCACCTGGTCGGCGCCCGAGGCGCGCTCCGGGTGGACCTTCGGCCGCCCGAGGAGCGGGCGCACGGCCTCGGCCTCGATGATCACCGGCGATTCCGCGGCCGCCCGCTCTTCCGCGCTCCGCGACGCCACCTGCCGCGCCACCTTGCGGGCGATCCGCCCCATCTCGCGCTCGAGCTGCCGCACCCCGGCCTCGCGGGTGTAGCCGCCGATCACCTCGGTGACCGCGCCGTCGGTGATCGCCAGCCGCTCGGGCGAGAGGCCGTTCTCGGCGACCTGCCGCGGGATCAGGTAGCGGCGGGCGATCGCCAGCTTCTCGCGCTCGGTGTAGCCGGCGAACTGCACCACCTCCATCCGGTCGAGCAGCGGCCCGGGGATGTTCTGGATGAAGTTGGCGGTGGCGATGAACAGCACCTCCGAGAGGTCGAAGGGCACCCCCAGGTAGTGGTCGGTGAAGGTGTCGTTCTGCGCCGGGTCGAGGACCTCTAGGAGCGCGCTCGCCGGGTCGCCCTGGAAGGAGACCCCGAGCTTGTCCACCTCGTCGAGGAGGAAGACCGGGTTGCGGGTGCCGGCCTGCTTCATCCCCTGCAGGATGCGCCCCGGCATCGCGCCGACGTAGGTGCGCCGGTGGCCGCGGATGTCGGCCTCGTCGCGCACCCCGCCGAGCGAGACCCGCACGTACTTCCGTCCCATGGCGCGGGCGATCGACTTGGCGACCGAGGTCTTGCCGACGCCCGGCGGGCCCTCGAAGAGGAGGATCGGCCCCTTAGCGCCGCGCTTGTCGTCGGGGTTGCCGGGCAGCGTCGGCTCGGCGCCGTCCTCGCCCTCGGCCCCGGCGGCCTCCTGCCGCGCCTGCTCGCGGAGCTGGCGCACCGCCAGGAACTCGAGCACCCGGTCCTTGACGTCGCCCAGCGCGTAGTGGTCCTCCTCGAGGATCGCGGCCGCCTCGCCGAGGTCGAGCTTCTCGTCGCTGCGCTCGCTCCAGGGGAGCTCGAGCACGGTCTCGAGGTAGGTGCGGATGACCTGCGACTCCATCCCCTCGCGGCCCATGCGGCCGAGGCGGCCGAGCTCGCGGTCGACCTCCTTGCGCACCGTCTCCGGCAGCTCGAGGGCGGCGAGCTTCTCGCGCAGGTCGTCCAGCTCGCCGGCGGCGTCGCCTTCGCCTAGCTCTTTCTGGATCGCCTTGAGCTGCTCGCGCAAGACGAACTCGCGCTGGCGGTCCCCCAGCTCCTCCTGCACCTTGCTCTTGATGTCCTCCTGCGCCTCGAGGACCGAGATCTGCCGCTCGACGTGCACCAGCACGCGGCGCAGGCGCTCCTCGACCGACAGGGTCTCGAGGAGCATCTGCTTCTGCGCCACCGGCAGCTCGGTGTAGGCGGCGACCAGGTCGGCCAGCCGCCCCGGGTCGCTGATGCCGGCGAGCACCTGCTGCACGACCTCGTCGGCGAGGCCGGACCGTCGCCCCAGCTCGCCGGCGCGCGCCCGCGCCTCGCGCAGCAGCGCGAGGAAGGCCGCATCGTCGCCGTCGAGCGGCGCCATCTCCTCGGCGTCGCGCACCACGGCCTGCAGGTAGTCGTCCTTCTCGGTGATCCGCATGGCGATGCCGCGGTGGTCGCCGTGGAGGAGGAGCTGGACGCTCCCCAGGCCGCGCTGGAGCTGGCCGATGCGCGCCACGGTGCCGATGGTGTGGAGGTTCTCCGGCGTCACCTCCTTGCCCTCGAGGTTCTGCCGCTGCGAGACCGCGAAGACGAGGCGGTCCGGGGCGGTGAGCGCGGCCTCGATGGCGCGCAGGGTTGCGGGGCGGCCGGCGTTGATGGGCGTCGTCACTCCCGGGAAGAGCACGAAATCGCGCAGCGGGAGGACGGGAAGGGTCTTGAGTGCGGTCATCGGTTTTTCACGCTCCCGGTCCGAAGGGACCTGTACGGGAGCCAGAACGGATCTGCGGGGGCTGCCATTCCCCCCGGGGGTATCTCAGCGCGGGCCGCCGAAGACCTGGACCCAGAGACGGAGCGACCGCCGGGAGCCGCCGCTTTCGGCGTAGCCGACGCCGAGGTCGGTGAACCGCCGGTCGAGGAGGACGCGGCGGTGGGCGGTGCTGCCCATCCAGCCGTCCACCGCCTCGCCCGGGGTGCGCGGGCCGGAGGCCAGGTTCTCGCCGACGATGCGCCACGAGTAGCCGGCGTCGTCGACGCGATCGCGCACGCTCCGGCCCTCCGGGCTCTGGTGGTCGAAGTAGCGGCGGCGGAGCATGTCCTCGGCGTGGCGCTGCGCCGCCTGCTCGAGGAGGGAGTCGCGGCCCAGGGGCTCGCGGCCGCGGCGGACGCGCTCGGCGTTGACCTCCGAGAGCACCTCGCGGCGCAGGGCGGCGAGCCCGGACGGGTCGGAGGCGGCGGGCCGCGCCGGCGCGGCGGCGGGGCGGCGCGGCGGGATCGTGCGCACCCGCGGGCGCTGCGCCGGAAGCGGCAGGCAAGCCTGTCCGGCGATCAGGAGGAGCAGGGCGGCGAGCGCCGGAGTGGGAACGCGGACGGGCATGCGATGGCCTCGTCCGGCTTCAACCGCCCCGCCGCGCGGGTCTATTCTCCGTCCATGCAGGACCCCCACGCCGGCCAGCCGGTCGCCCGCGCCGGCGCGCCGCTCGACCGCGCCGCCGGCGCCGTCGTCCTCCTCCACGGCCGCGGCGCCACCGCCGAGAGCATCCTCGAGCTGGCCGCCGAGCTCGGCCGCCCCGACCTCGCCTACCTCGCCCCGCAGGCGGCCGGCTCCACCTGGTACCCCTACAGCTTCCTCGCGCCGCTCGCGGCCAACGAGCCCTGGCTCTCCTCGGCGCTGGCCGCCGTCGGCCGGACGCTCGACCTCGCCGCCGCCGCCGGCCACGCCGCCGAGCGCGTCGCGCTCGCCGGCTTCTCGCAGGGCGCCTGCCTCGCCCTCGAGCACGTGGCGCGTCACCCGCGCCGCTACGCCAGCGTCGCCGGCCTCTCCGGCGGGCTCATCGGGCCGGACGGCACGCCGCGGCCGGCCCCGGCCGCCGGCGCCGCTCCGCCGCCGCTCGCCGGCACCCCGGTCTTCCTCGGCTGCGGCGTCCCCGACCCCCACATCCCGGCGGCGCGCGTCGAGGAGTCGGCGCGCGTCCTCGAAGGCCTCGGCGCCGCCGTCACCCTCCGCCTCTACCCCGGCCTCGGCCACACGGTCAACGCCGACGAGCTGGAGCACGTGCGCCGGCTCCTGCCCTGAAACGAGGAAGCCCCCGGCGACCTATTGCATTCCCATAGAAGCTGATCTACCCTCCCCTGGGAAGACCATAGGAGGGCCGATGGACGACAAGCTCGAGGTGCAGCAGGGCACGCTGGCGCTGATGGTCCTGAAGACGCTCCAGACGATGGGCCCGCTCCACGGCTACGGGATCGCGCGCCGCATCGAGCAGACGAGCGGGGGCCTCCTGACCATCAACTACGGCACCCTCTATCCGGCGCTCCTGAAGCTGGAGCAGGAGGGCTACGTCGCTGCGGAATGGGGAACGTCGGAGAACAACCGGCGGGCGAAGTTCTACCGGCTCACGCGGGCCGGCCGGGCGCAGGTGGAGAAGGAGGCGCGCGCCTGGCAGCGGACGAGCGCCATCCTCGCCCGCTTCTTCGCGGCCAAGGCGTCGTCGTGAGACGCCTGCGGGCGTTCTGGCTGCGCGCCACCGCGACCCTCCACCGGGGCCGCTGGGAGAAGGAGCTCGACGAAGAGCTGGCCAGCCACCTGGGGATGCACATCGAGGACAACATCCGCGCGGGAATGACGCCCGAGGAGGCGCGCCGGTCCGCGCTGCTCAAGCTCGGAGGGATCGAGCCGACGAAGGAGATCTACCGCGATCGGCGAGCCCTGCCCGCGATCGACCGGATCGTCCAGGACGGCCGGTTCGCGCTGCGCATGATGCGGAGGGACCCCAGCCTGACCGCCGCCGCGCTCGTGGTCCTCGCCCTGGGCATCGGGGCGAACACCGTCATGTTCACGGTGGTCAACACCGTGTTGCTGCGGCCGCTTCCCTACCCGGATCCGTCCCGCCTGCAGCTCGTGCAGACCGTCGACGAGAACGATCGGCCGGGGGGAACGGCGCCGCCGGACTACTACGTGTACCGGTCCCGCAACCGCGCCTTCCAGTCGTTCTCGTCCTTCTATTTCGGGTCGTTCGACGTCACCGGGGACTACGAGCCCGAGCGGATCCGCGCCCTGATCGTGTCGTCGGACTTCCTCGGCACGCTCCGGCAACCTCCGGCGATCGGCCGCGATCTCCAGCCGCGCGACGAGCAGTGGGGGGACCACCGGGTCGTCATCCTGACCGACGGCTTCTGGAGGCGTCGATACGCGGCCGATGCCTCGATCCTCGGCCGGCGGATCGTGCTCGGGGCCGAGCCCTATACGGTCGTCGGCGTCCTGCCGCCCGGGTTCTCCTTCCTCGGCCGGGAGGCGCAGGCGCTGGTGCCCATGTCCTTCGCGCCCGGCGACAACCTGAACACGCACAACAACTACTTCCTGACGATGGTCGCGCGGCTGGGCGCGGACGCGACGCCGGAGAGCGCCGCCGCCGACCTCAACCGCCTCTCGCAGCAGATCATCGTCGAACATCCCGAGAACCGCGGCATGCACATGGACGTGCGCCCGCTCCACGCGGCGCTCGTGGAGGACGCGCGGCGCGCGCTGCTCGTCCTCTTCGGGGCGGTCGTCTTCGTGCTGCTCATCGCGTGCGCCGACCTGGCCAACCTCCTGATGGCGCGGGCCGCGGCCCGGCGGCGCGAGATCGCGCTGCGCATCGCGATCGGGGCCAGCCGCCGGCGCGTGCTCGGGCAGCTCCTGACGGAGAGTGTGCTGCTCGCCCTCTGCGGCAGCGCTCTCGCCGTCATCCTGGCGTGGCTGTCGGTGGACACGCTGAACTCGCTGAGCCAGACCGTGCTTCCGCGCACCGAAGACATCCGCATCGACGGCGTGGTCCTGGGGTACACGGCCCTCGTCGCCTTGGCCACGGGCGTGCTCTTCGGGCTGGCGCCCGCCTGGCGGAACGTGGACATCGATCCTGGCGAGGCGCTCCAGCAGGGCGCACGCACGGGCGGAGACGCTCGCGGACATCGCGTCCGGTCGGCCCTGGTCGCGGCGGAGATCGCCATGTCGCTCGTCCTGCTCATCGGCGCCGGCCTGATGGTCAGGAGCATGCACAGCCTCACCCGCGTCGACGCGGGCTTCGAGCCGCGCGGCGTGCTGACCGTCCAGGTCGGCATCCCGCGGCGCAAATACGTCGACGAGGAGCTCGAGCGGCGTTTCTCGCCGCAGGCCTACGTGAAGTCGACCCGGTTCTTCACCGACCTCGTCGAGCAGGTCCGTACGCTGCCCGGCGTCAGCGCCGCGGGCGCGATCGACGGTCTGCCCTTGCTGGGAGAGGTGTGGGGCAAAAACGTGACGCTCTACGACCGCCCGCTGCCCGCCACGATCCGCGAGCTGCCCCCGATCCAGTACCGGGTCGTCGCCGGCGACTACTTCCGCGCGCTGGCGGTGCCGATCCTCAGGGGCCGGGCCTTCGCCGACACCGACGCGGCCGACGGCGCGAAGGTGGCGATCGTGAATCGCGAGATGGTCCGGCGGCACTGGCCGGGCCAGGACCCGATCGGCAAGGTCATTTCGGTCAACCCTCCCATCCAGCTCGTCCCGCGCGGCACCGTCCCCCCCGACTACCGGCCCGAGCTCTTCACCGTGGTCGGCGTCGCCGCGGATGTCCACTACGGCTCCCTGGACGCGGCGCCGCTGCCGCTGGTGTACGTCCCCTTCACGCAAGGCTCGGAGGGAACGACGACGATGTACCTCGTCGTGCGCTCGCCCGTGGATCCGGCCGGCCTCTCCGCCGCGATCCGCGAGCGGATTCGCCATGTCGATCCCGACGTGCCCGCCTCGAGCATCCTGACGATGGAGGAGAGGGTGTCGGCGTCGCTCGCGCAGCCGCGGCTGCGCGCGATCGTCCTGGGCACGTTCGCCGGCCTGGCGCTCCTGCTCGCCAGCGTGGGGACCTACGGAGTCATGTCGTACGCCGCGCGCCAGCGCACGCGCGAGATCGGGATTCGCATGGCGATCGGCGCCAGCTCCCGCGCGATCCTGAAGCTGCTGCTGGGCCGAGGTGCCGCGATGGTCGCCGCGGGCGTCGCGGCCGGCCTGCTCGGCGCGATGGCGCTCACCCGCGCCCTCCGGACGCTGCTGTTCGGCGTGAGCACGAGTGATCCGCTCGTGTTCGCCGGGGTCACGACCGTGCTCGCCTCGGTGGCGATGGTCGCCGCGTGGGTTCCCGCCCGCCGCGCCACCCGCGTCGAGCCGGCGGTCGCTCTGCGGGAGGAGTGAGCGGGCTAGCGCATGCGTTCTTGAGCGGCCGGTGAAACGGACCGCCGCGGTGGGTACACTCCCCTGGCAGGAGCGGCGCCGGCATCCCGCCGTCGCCATGCGCCGGGCGCGAGCCCGCGGAGGGAACCATGTCGACCCCAACCCCCACCCAGCCCATCGTCCTCGGTGGCTGGGCCACCATCGGCCCGTCGCAGAGCAACGAGGTCCAGGACTTCCAGATCACCTTCCCGAGCCCCTCGCCCTTCGGCACGGCGACGCCGTTCGTCGTCGCCACCGCTTTCCAGGACCCCTTCTACAAGACCTTCAAGATCCCCGACACGTTCGCCGTCACCATCGTCGACGTGGAGAAGACGGGGTTCATCGTCAACATCGTCCGCGTCGACACGAGCAGCGGTGGTTGGGCGCAGAACCTCCGGCTCATCTACGTGGCGGTGGAGGACGTCGCGCAGGAAGGCAAGTAGCGTTCTGGGGCGCCCCCCGCGGCGGCAGGCGGACGCACCCCGCCACTGTGCACGATCTGCGGCTTCGATTCGTCTTTAAGAGTAGACTTGCAGACGAGTGCCTTTGCCGTCGTGAAGGGGCGCCGGCATCCCGCCGTCGCCACACGCCGGGCGTGAGCCCGCGGAGGGAACCCATGTCGAGCACCCCCACCCAGCCCATCGTCCTCGGTGGCGTCGGCGTCATCGGCTCGTCGCCGACCAGCGTGCAGGACTTCCAGATCTCGTTCCCGAGCCCCTCGCCCTTCGGCACGGCGACGCCGTTCGTCGTCGCTACCGCCTTCCAGGACCCCTTCTACGAGCCCTCCAACCTCTCCGACACCTTCGCCGTCACCATCACCGACGTGGAGCCGACGGGGTTCATGATCAACGTCGTCCGCGTCGACGTGCCCGGCGGTTGGGGGCAGAACCTCCAGGTCATCTGGGTGGCGGTGGAAGACGTCGGCGCCACCCGACCTGCGCGCTCGGCTACCTAACGCGCGCGAAGCGACTGGATGTCACGCTACGAGAGCGCCGGCGAAGCCTCCCGGCGCTCTCGTCCTACGCTGCGCGCGCCCGCTACCGCTCCAGCCGCACCTCGAGGTTCGAGTACCGCGACCCGTACGGCGGGTAGTAGGCGCTGTGCGCCACGCCCGGCAGGCCGAAGTCGACCCGCACCCGGTACTTCGAGAAGGCGCGCACGTCGGCGACCCCCATCTTGCCGGTGACGGTGTGGACGACGGCGCCGTTGCGCGAGAACTGTGCCGTCACCTTCCTCCCGGGGACGTCGTAGGTCATGCGCACGTGGTAGTCGGTGCGCTCCTGCCAGTTGAAGTTCTCCTTCACCTGGCGCTCGCGCCCGAGGTCGACGATGGTCTTCGACGGGCTCCCCTTCAAGAGGACGCCGTAGTAGAGCGTCTTGTCGTTGCGCTTCATGCTGGTGATGCCGTGGTACCAGGTGCTCTGCCAGCGGTGCAGGTAGAGGTCGAAGTCGACGATCACCTTCTTGTACTTGACGTCGAGCGCCAGCGGCAGCTCGTAGGCCTTGTAGGAGTCGCCCTGCCGCACGTCGAGGAAGACGCCGGGGGCGAAGATGACCGTGCCGGCCGGCGGCGTGGTCGGAGTCGTCGGCGGGTTCGCCGGCGGGTTGCCGGGCGGGTTGTTGGCCGGCGGCTCCGGCGGGTTGCCGTCGTCCCCCACCTTCGGCCGCCCCGGCTGCTCCATGTCGACCAGACGCCCCGACGGCTCGACGAAGGCGGTGCGGCCGCCGTTGGTCGAGAGCTGGGTCGAGTAGACGTAGAACGGCTGGTTGCAGGTCACTTCGATGCGGGCGTCGGTCAGGAGGCCCGCGCCGTGCGCCGTCACCAGCTGCTGCGGCTGCCGGTGGCCGAGCGCTGCGACCTTGACGTTGTCGAGGCGGCCGAGCGAGCCGCCGTCCGGGCGGAAGGCCTCGATGGTGCAGGTCCCCTGCCTCCACGCCAGGTTGAGCAGGCCGAAGCCGGCGACGCCGCCGGCCGGTGTGCCGAGCCCCTGGAGGTGGGCGGTCTTCCCGGCCGGCACCCAGTTCTCGGCGGTGACGACCGGCACCGGGGCGCTCGACACGACCTTCCCCTTGGCGTTCAGGGCGTCGAGCCGGGCGCGCACCACGAGCTGCGGCGCGCCCTCGATCTCGAGCATGCCGTGGCCGCCGCGCGGGGCGATGTTGGTGAGCAGCAGCGACCCCCTCGCCGGCACGGTGGCGGCGCCGTTGAGGCTGCGGCGGGTGCCGTCGGTGTCGGTGGCGATGAAGGCGGTGGTGAAGCGGCGCGGGACGTCGGACGGGTTGCTCACCCAGACCCCGGTCTTGTAGGTCACCGTGCCCACCGTCTGGTGGGTGGCGACCGGGACGTAGACCGTGCCGGCCAGGGCCGGCGCGAGCGGTGCGAGCAGGGCGAGGACGAGCAGGAGCGCAGACCTTCTCACGAGACGACGGACCTCCAACGACCGGACGTGCAACAGCCTTCGAGCCGACCGCGGCGGGCGCCGCGATGTCGAAGGGGCGAAAGACTTTGCTGCCCCTACAGTACCGCAAATCATTCCCCAAGGGGAATATCTCGCGGGGCGCCGGTGGCACCCCCCTTGCTCTCCCCGGCCCCGACCCCGGGCGGCCGAAGCGCGCGTGCTAGGCTCGCGCGCCGCTTCGGGCAGCAGAGAGAAAGGGCGCGCGCGCATGCCCACAGACCCGACGACCCCCCTGACCTCGCCGGTCGACCCCCGCGGCTTCTTCGGCCACCCCCGCGGCCTCGCCACCCTCTTCTTCACCGAGATGTGGGAGCGCTTCTCCTACTACGGGATGCGCGCCATCCTCATCCTCTACCTGACCGCCGAGGTCGTCGACGGCGGCCTCGGCATGGACGTCGGCCGGGCGGGGGCGATCTACGGCCTCTACACCGCCTTCGTCTACCTGACCGCTCTGCCCGGGGGCTGGATCGCCGACCGACTGATCGGCCAGCGGCGGGCCGTCCTGGTGGGCGGCATCGTCATCGCCTTAGGACACTTCAGCCTCGCCATCGAGAACATGGCGTGCTTCTACCTCGGGCTGCTGCTGATCGTCGTCGGCACCGGCCTGCTCAAGCCCAACGTCAGCACGATGGTGGGCGAGCTCTACCCCGAAGGGGGCGCCCGCCGCGACGCCGGCTTCTCGATCTTCTACATGGGGATCAACACCGGCGCTTTCATCGGGCCGCTGGTCGTGGGCTGGCTCGGCGAGCGGGTCGACTGGCACGCCGGCTTCGCCGCCGCCGGGGTCGGCATGGTCCTGGGCCTCGTGCAGTACGTGCTCGGCGGGCGCCTGCTCGGCGGCGCCGGGCTCCAGCCCGACCGCCCGACGAGCGGCGCGAGCCCGGGGCGGGGGCTGCTCCTCGGCGTCGGGGGCGTCGTGCTGGTCGTGGCCGTGGCGCTCGCGCTGCGGTCCTTCGGCGTCATCCGGCTCACCGCCGAGGGGCTGGCCAACGCCACCGGCGTCATCATCTCGGCCATCGCGATCCTCTACTTCCTGTTCCTGTTCCTCTCGAAGGACCTCGACCGCGCCGAGAAGGGGCGGGTGGGCGTCATCGCCATCTTCTTCCTCGCCGCCGCCGCCTTCTGGGCCGGCTTCGAGCAGGCGGGGTCGTCGTTCAACCTCTTCGCCGAGCGGATGACCGACCTCGACGTCTTCGGCTGGGACATGCCGGCCTCCTGGTTCCAGTCGGTCAACTCCCTCTTCATCATCGGCGGCGGCGCCGCCTTCTTCGCCTGGCTCTGGGTGGCCCTGGCGCAGCGCGGGCGCGAGCCCTCGAGTCCGATGAAGTTCGCCTCGGGGCTGATCTTCCTCGGCCTGGGCTTCCTGGTCATGGTGGCGGCGGCCGGGTTCGCCGCCGGCGGCGTCAAGGTGAGCCCCTGGTGGCTGGTGCTGACCTACTTCCTGCACACCGTCGGCGAGCTCTGCCTGTCGCCGGTCGGGCTCTCGACCGTCACCAAGCTCGCGCCGCACCGCAAGGTGGGGCAGATGATGGGGGTCTGGTTCATGGGGTCGGCCCTGGGCAACCTGATCGCCGGCCAGGTGGCCGGCCTCTTCGAGGCGATGCCGCTGCCGCGCCTCTTCGGGATCATGACCGCGGTGTCGATCGGGCTGGGGCTGCTGCTGGCCGTGCTGGCGCGCCCGATCCGCCGGCTGATGGGAGGAGTGCAATGAACACGCTGGAGCGCCACCCGAAGGGGCTCTACGTCCTCTTCTTCACCGAGATGTGGGAGCGCTTCAGCTTCTACACCGTGGCGGCGATGTACACCCTCTACGTGCAGAACCCGACCCAGGGGTTCGCCTGGACCGAGGACCGCGCCACCTCGATCTACTCGACCTACCTGATGTTCGTCTACGCCAGCCCCCTGATCGGCGGCCTGATCGCCGACCGCAAGCTCGGCTACCGGCGGTCGGTGATGATCGGCGGCTTCTTCTTCATGGCCGGCCACGCCCTCCTGGCCTTCCGCTCGGAGCCGATCATGTACGCGGCGCTGGCCTGCCTGGTCATCGGCAACGGCTTCTTCAAGCCCAACGTCTCGGCGATGGTCGGCAACCTCTACCCCGAGGGGAGCCACCTCAAGGACCGCGCCTACAACATCTTCTACATGGGCATCAACGTCGGCGCGGCGCTGGCGCCGCTCGTGGCCGAGCCCATGTATCGGACCTACGGCTTCCACCCCGCCTTCTTCATGGGCGCGCTGGGGATGGTGATCTCGGTCAACATCCTCTGGTTCTTCCGCCGCCACGTCATGCACGCCGACCGCCGGCCGGCGCGCGGCCCGCAGCAGCAGACCGCCACGGCCGCCGTCGCCGTGGACGCGCCACCGCCTGGGGTGAGCGGCCAAACGGTCCAGGCCATCGACACCATCCCCGACTGGAAGCGGGTGAGCGCGCTGATCGTCATCTTCTTGATCGTCATCGTCTTCTGGATGGTCTTCCACCAGAACAGCATCACCCTCACCTACTGGGCCAACGACAACACCGACTGGAACGTCACCGGCGTCATCTCGAACGCCATCAACCCGATCTGGGTGCTGCTGCTGACCTTCCCACTGGTCGGCCTCTGGTCGTGGCTCGACCGGCGCGGCAGGGAGCCCTCGACGCCGACCAAGATGATGTTCGGCATGTGCCTGACCGGCCTCTCCTTCTACCTCATGTACTTCGCCGGCAAGGCGGGGGGCGACTTCGGCAAGGTCTCCCCCTGGTGGCTGATCTCGGCCTACGCCATCCTGACCGCCGGCGAGCTGATGCTCTCGCCGATGGGCCTCTCCCTGGTCTCCAAGGTCGCCCCGATCCGCTGGCGCGGCATCATGATGGGCGGCTGGTTCGTCGCCACCGCGATCGGCAACAAGCTGACCGCCATCGGCGTCTTCTGGGACGACTGGCTCCACTCCACCTTCTTCGCCGTCCTCGGCACCTGCGCCCTCTTCATGGCCCTGGTGCTGCTGGTGCTGCTCAAGCCGCTCAAGAAGGCGATGCCGGGGGTGTAGCGGCCCGGCCCGCGGGCACAGGCAAACACCCGCAGCAGCTTCTTATCGCGGCTGGGGCACGGGCTGGCCGAGCCACTCCTGGAAGCGGATCTCGCCGAGCCGCGCGGCGCCGGCAGGAATGAGCGACCGCTCCCCGAGCTCGGCGCCGAAGTACCGCGCATGCGGGTATGCGCTCGGTTCCTACCACCGACAGCGCGACGTAGTGCTCCACACCGGCTGCCGCCGCGTACCTCAGAAGGTTGCGCGTGGACGTCGTGAAGAACGCCATGACGGCCGAGTCTTCGAACGACGGGGAGTTCGAGACGTCGACGACGACGGCGGCGCCCGCAAGCGCATCAGCCAGCCCCTCGCCGGTGAGCGTGTTGACGCCGGTGCCCGGCGATGCCGGCACGGCCTCATGGCCGTCTGCCGTCAGCTTGGTCACGAGCTTCGAACCGATGAGCCCGGTGCCGCCGATGATGACGAGCTTCATGATCGATGTCCTTTCCGCGTTGAGTCGATTCGATGGCGGCGAGACCGGCGTCCGACGCCAGGAGACGTGCGAGTCCCGCGACGTCGCCATCCTGCGCGGCCGCGACGAAGGCGTCGAGAAGGCGTCGGCGTCCGGTCGCACTCGCGGGCTTCCTGCGGCCATTCGCGAGGTGCTGCCGAGCGCGCGCCACGACCTGCCGCGCGTTGGCCTCTTCGAGCCGGAGGACATTCGCGACCGTGCGGTACGGGCAGTCGAACGCCTCCCGCAGGATGTAGGCGGCTCGCTCCTTGGGCGTCAGCCTCTCCAGCAGCAACTGGAATCCGGACGCCAACGCCTGGCCTCGTTCCATTCCCAACCGCGAATCTGCGCTGGTATCCACGGGCTCGGGAAGCCCGCTGTCGACATGCGTCTCCCGGCGCGAGCGTGCCGACTGCCTGACGTTGATCGCCAATCGCGTCGCCGCGGTCACCAGGAATGCCGCAGCATCCCGAACCAGGCTGCGATCCACCGTCTGCCAGCGTATCCAGACGTTCTGTACGACGTCCTCTGCTTCCATGGCGCTACCGAGCATCCGGTAGGCGATGCCGAAGAGACGAGAACGAATGCTCAGGAACGCCGGGAGGCCGTCGTCATCGAGTGGAGTTGACATGCTCCGCATGGCGGCAACGCTCAGCCTCTCCAACGCTCGGAAACCGAGCCCCCTGGGCGGGTGTGAGTGTAGGCGAACTTCGTGACTCCCACACGGACTGCCACGCACTGAGCCACGATTGTCACATCGCGGCGCGGTCTCCGGTCTTCACGAACGCGACTGCAAGCGATCCCGCTTCGCAGGCCGACCATTCAGGAGACCGGCACATGAGCACTGGGAGCTCGGGGGACTCTCCTCGCCACCCACTGGGCGCAAGCGTCGTCGCCGGCGTCAGCGTGCCTGACTCGCCGCTGATCAGCGACGTGCTCGACTACGCCCGGAAGCTCTACGACCCCTACCTCTTCCATCACGCCATGCGGTCGTGGCTCTTCGCAGCCAAGATCGGGCAGTCGCAAGGCATCGACTGTGACCTCGAGGTGGTCGCGGTGGGCGCCATCCTCCACGACATCGGCCTCTCGCCCGCCGTGTCGGGCGCAAACCGCTTCGAGGTCAACGGCGCCGCCGCCGCCCTGTCGTTCGTCAAGGAACGGGGCCTCTCGGGCCGTCGAGCGCAGCTCATCTGGGACCTCGTCGCCCTCAACTCGACCCCCTCCATAGCCCTTCACAAAGAAGCGGAAGTGGCCCTCGGCACCATGGGCATCGGGCTCGATTACGGCGGCTTCTTCTACGAGCTGGTCCCCGCGGCCGACATGACCGCCATCCTCCGCGCCTTCCCACGTCTCGAGATGAAGGCCAAATTCACCGAGACGTGCTGTCGCCTCGTGGCCGCGAAGCCGGAGACGACCTACGACAATTTCCTGCGTGATTTCGGTGAGCGCTTCGTGCCCGGCTACAAACCCATGTCGACGGTCGATCTGTTGCTGAACGCGCCGTTCGACGATTAGCGCGATGCAGCCCGCCGCCGCCACCGGCCTCTTGACGAGCATCCCGACGATCGATGAGGTCCTGCGCGATCACGCGCCGGAGCTGGGACCCGACTTCATCGCCTATCGGAATCATGTGTACCGCGTCGCGAATCTGTGCGCCGCCATGGTGGAAGACCGCGGCGATCTCGAGAAGATCGCGGTCGCCGCGGTCTTCCACGACCTCGGGATCTGGGCCAACAAGACATTCGACTACATCGCGCCGTCCGTTGCGCTCGCACGCGAGTACCTCGTCGCCCACGATCGGGCGGCCTGGGTCGCCGAGATCGAACAGATGATCTCGGACCACCACAAGATCACGTCGTCCCACACGAGTCGCGATTCGCTCGTCGAGCCCTTCCGGCGAGCGGATTGGATCGACGTGACGCGCGGCCTGCGAACGTTCGGGCTCTCGCGTACGCTGGTCCGATCGGTGCTCGCCGGCTGGCCGAACGCCGGGTTTCACTGGCGCCTCGTGCAGCTGACGTTCGAGAGGTTCCGCAGGCATCCGCTGTCGCCGTTGCCGATGGTCAAGCTGTGATGACGGCAAGCTGTCACATCGGGACAGGCGACGCGGTCTAACCAGCATGCGAACGAGGAGGAAGAGATGACCACCGCAACCACCGAACGGACCATCACGGAGCACGAGGCAGCCCAGGTCGAGCGCGCGAACGCTAAGGGCGTGACACCAGTCGTCTTCGTTCACGGGCTCTGGCTGCTGCCCTCGGCCTGGGACCGCTGGGTGACGCTCTTCGAAGAGGCCGGCTACGTGGCGGTGACACCGGGCTGGCCCGACGATCCCGAGACGGTCGCCGAGGCCAGAGAGCACCCCGAGGTGTTCGCGGGCAAGGGGATCGGCGAGATCGCCGGCTACGAGGAGGCGATCATCCGCCGCCTGCATCGCAAGCCCGCGATCATCGGCCACTCCTTTGGGGGCCTGCTGGCCATGATCCTCGCGGGGCGTGGGCTCGCCAGCGCCTCGGTCGTGATCAGCCCGGCTCCGTTCCGCGGCGTGCTGCCGCTGCCGTACGCGGCGCTGCGGACGGCGAGCGTCGCCTTGCGCAACCCCGCGAACTGGAACCGCGCGGTCCCGCTCACCTACGACCAGTTCCGCTACAGCTTCGCGAACGCGGTCGGCGAGGACGAGGCGAAGGAGCTGTACCTCGGCTACTCCGTCCCCGGCGCCGGCGAACCGCTCTTCCAGGCGGCGGCCGCGAACCTCAACCCGTGGTCGGAGGCGAAGGTCGACTCGACGAACCCGGAGCGCGGTCCGATGCTGATCGTCTCGGCCGATGCGGACCAGACGGTCCCCTGGGCGATCGCGAACGCGTCGTACAAGAAGCAGAAGCGCAACCGGGGCGTGACCGAGATCGTCAAGATGCCGGGCCGCGGGCACGCGCTGACCATCGACGCCGGCTGGCGGGAGGTCGCCGAGAAGGCCCTCGAGTTCGTCAAGCGGTTCGCATGAGCCCCTGGTCAAGAAAGGAGACCGAGATGGCCACGATCACCACTCGCGACGGCGTCGAGATCTACTACAAGGACTGGGGCCCGAAGAACGCCCAGCCCATCGTCTTCCACCACGGCTGGCCGCTCAGCGCGGACGACTGGGACACCCAGATGCTGTTTTTCGTCGGGCAGGGCTATCGCGTCGTCGCGCACGACCGCCGCGGCCACGGTCGCTCGAGCCAGGTCGGCGATGGTCACGACATGGACCACTACGCAGCCGACGCCGCCGCCGTGGTCGAGCACCTCGATCTCCGCAACGCCGTCCACGTCGGCCACTCCACGGGTGGCGGCGAGGCGACGCGTTACGTCGCGCGCCACGGCCAGGGGCGCGTCGCCAAGCTGGTGCTGATCGGAGCGGTGCCACCGATCATGGTGAAGACGCCGGCCAATCCCGGCGGACTGCCGATCGAGGTGTTCGACGGCCTGCGCCAGCAGCTCGCCGCCAACCGCGCTCAGTTCTACCTCGACTTCTCGAGCGGTCCCTTCTACGGCTTCAACCGACCCGGCGCGAGCCCGTCGCAAGGGGTGATCCAGAACTGGTGGCGCCAGGGGATGGCGGGCGGCGCCAAGGCGCACCACGACGGCATCGCGGCGTTCTCGGAGACCGACTTCACCGAGGATCTGAAGCAGATCGACGTGCCGACGCTCGTGATGCACGGCGACGACGACCAGATCGTGCCGATCGCGGACTCCGCGCTGCTGTCGGCGAAGCTGCTGAAGAACGGAACCCTCAAGACCTACCGGGGGTTCCCGCACGGCATGTGCACGACCCACGCCGACGTGATCGACGCCGACCTGCTGGCGTTTGTCCGAGGGTAGGCGCCTTGGCCGACGAGCTCGCCGCAGCCAACGTCAATCGCGCGTATTCGCTCGCCGCGATGAGCGTCCCGATCTTCACCTTCATGCTGTTCTTCATGTATCCGAGGTTCGCGCGCGGCGAGCTCAACGCGTGGCTGTTTCAAGCCACGTTCGTCGTGATGGGCGTGGCGACGTTCTCCCTCGTGTTCTCGTCCTTCTATTACTACCTCGCCTCGCTCGGCGGCCGGATCGATGAAGCTGAGCGGGCCCTGTATTTCCGGCGAGGCGATCGCTTCTGGCTGCTCGGTGACGTCCTGCTGTTCCTCGTTCCGAGCCTGATCCTCTTCACGGTCGGGCTTCTCGCCGTCGGGTCTGCGTGGCTCGCGCTGTGGCTGGCGTACTTGCTCTTCGTGATCCGCCACTTCCCCAGGGTGAGGCGAGCGTTCGCTCTGGGGCTCGGGGCTCTGGTGATGGTCTCGACCCCTGCAGCCGGCGACGGCACGGCGGAGGCGCCAGCGTGGCAGACCTTGGGGCTCATGCGAATCCGGGACATGACGCCATTCGGGATCTCTCGCCTCGACATGCTCCCGGCGCACGCGGTGAGCGCCACCCCGGGGACGTTCGCCGTGGAGCTGAACATCTCGCACCAGAACACCTGGGCGCTGTCGCAGAACGTTCGCGACTACCTCGCCGCCCGCGGTGCCGAGCGCGAGGAGTTGAGCGAAGGGGATCTGGAAGGCATCCTCGCCTTGCCTGGGGAGCTCTACCTGGTCGACGGCGAATTCGGTGTCACGGACCTGACTCTGCACTACCGAGCCACGCGTCGCTTCGCGGTCAACTGCACGCTCCCGTACTACACGTTCCAGGGCGGCTTCCTCGATGACACCATCGAGTCTTTCCACCATTCGGCCGGTTTCTCCAACGCCGGCCGCGAGGGCGTGCCACGGAACCGCTTCGTGGTGGTTGGCAACATCAACGGATTCCGGCCGCGCGTCGAGGGCCCACCGGAGGACGGGTTCGGCGATCCCGTGTTCGGGGTGCGCATGGAGGCGGTGTCAAATCCGCGCTTCCGCCTGGTCGTGGAGACGGCAGCGAAGCTCGCCGTTCAATCGCCGCACCTCTTCGTAACCAACGGCCACCACGACTACGGCGTGCAGGTGTCCTTGCAGCGATTCCTGCATCGCAACGCCTTCTATCTCACGATGGCCGGCGTCTACTATCGGCCCATCGACCGGCGGTTGGGGGACGAAAGCTGGATCCCGACTTCGATCGTGGGCTGGGAAACCAAGGTCACCCGCAACACCAACTTCATCCTGCAGGGCTATCTCAGCCGGAGCGCCGTGCAGGCGACGAAGCTGGACGAGCTCGCGGCGACCAAGATCCAGGTGACCGTCGGCCTGCAGCGCCTCTACCGCGGCTTCGGCATTCGCTTCGGCATCACCGAGAACGTCGCCAACTTCGACAACACGCCCGACGTCGGGGTGAACCTGTCGATCGGCCGCATCGTTTTCGGAAGTCGGTAGCTAACGTCCTTTAGGAGTTCTCGTGATCGCGCTCGAGCCTCTCAATCACCTTCAGAGCTGCCTGAATTTGGCTGTCGGTGTCGCGAAGAAAGACCCTCTTCTCGCCCGCTGTCGCGCATCTCGCAATCTGAAGCTCCTCCCGAAGCGCGACCATGACTTCCGCCGATGACGCGCGGTCCAGGACGACGGCTGCGATGACGGAGCCGTCACTGGCGGTCAGAGGAGTCGCGTCGGCCGTGTCCTCGGTGGCGTCCAGCATCTTGACGACGGCTGCAGCCAGCTCGAGCTGCTCTTGAGTGTCGCGAACCGTGATGGTGTGGTCGTCATCTATCTCCAGGTTCTTGACGCCAGCGATTGTACGCAGAACTGTCGCAGCATCACGGCTAGCCGTGTTGTTCAAGCTGAAGGTAACCGCCTGAGCCTCGTCCGCAGGATAGGCGCTCGTGGCGCAGGTGGTGCAGGCGATCAAGAAGGCGACAGCCAGCTTGTGGCGCATGGAACCCTCCATGGAAGAGCGTTTCCGAGCTCGGTAGCACTGCTACGGTCTACGTCGACGCACCCAGGGCCGTCTAACGCTGCTCCCCGAGCTCGCCGCTCCCGCCTAGGGGAGGACGCCCGCTAGCCGCTGCCCTCAGCTCGACAGTCGCTATGGTACCGGCCGGAGCATCATCAGCACGGGCAGTAGTAGGGGCACCAGCAGACGATTTGCTCGCTGGTTTTTTCGTCCCAGCCGTCGGGGCAAGAGCCGGAGATCTGCTGCCCGGGTGGCAGGCAGGTGTTGCGGGTGCGGCAGACCTCCCCGTTCTTCCACCACTCGTCGTACATCCCGAAGTAGGTGCAGGACATCGGCGAGGCCTCCGGGGTCGTCAGGCCCAGAGAGTTGAGGTCGGGCTGCGACGCTCCGACGGACATGATGGGCGTGTAGTTTTTCCCGGGCGGCCGGTTGGCGGTCATCGGCGCCCCCTGTGCGTGAGCGAGACCGGCGAAGACGACAACCAGCGTCAGAGTCGCCAGGGCGGTTCGGGCGAGGCGGAGTGACCGGGTGCGCATCTCGTGCCCTCCTTCTGTTGAGAGTTCGAGAGATCCATGAGTTCTCTCTAAGATGAAGGTGCGCCAATCTGCCGAGCCGTGACTTCCGGGCGGCTACGATTCGAGCGATGTGATGGAAGCTAGCGGCTGACTGCGGACCGCGGGGATGCCACGACCTGCCCAAGGAGCGAGTGCAGCTCTTGCCGCAGCTCGTTGTCCGACAGATGCCCGGACGAATGCTCGGCCAACGCAAGCTCCACTCCGGAGGCAAGCTCCTGGGCGGCGCGGTCGCTGTCGAGATGCATGTTCCAGCTATGCTGAACGAGCCAATCCTCGAACGACTCGACGTCGAGCTTCTCCCGAATCTCCGCTTCGAGGATCATCTGCGGAGCTGATCAGCCGTCGAGGCCTTCTGGTTCTACGCGCCCAACCGCCTCGTCCGTGGCCAACTCCAGCTCCGCCAGTTCGTCCTCGGTGACATTCCGGATCTTCGTGTCCAACGCCGATTTCGGAACGGCTCGGAGCTGAAACGCGAGCGCCACGGAGTCGGTCGGTAGACCGTCCGGGGAAGCGGTGAGCACCGCAGTCCCCGCGAGACTCGCGCGGCTCAGGTTAGTCGTGAGGGGAATGATCAGTACGGACTGCAGGACTCGCGTCAGGGCGTCGCCCTGCCAGATCACGACGGGCCGACGCCCCGTCTGCTCGAGCGGCCGGTAGGGACCGAGGTCTGCCCACCAGACCTCGCCCCGCCTCAACGGCGGTCCTCCCCCTCCAGCGCGTCTACCCAGTCTCCGAGGCCCTGCTCGGCCAGAGCGAGATCCTCGTCCCGGCCGGTCGTCGCGAGACGCTGGAGGTCCCAGCGGCTGGGGTCCGGCCGCCGGACGACGATCAGCCCGACCCGCTCACCGGGCCGAAGCGCAAGAGGCTCCGTGGGCTTGAGTAGACCCTCCTCGTACCTGGCTTCGACGAGTCGCATGACGCGATGCTAGCACCGCGCTGCGCACCTTTCCGCCCCCCCACCCGACCAGCTCCCCCAGCCCGACGAGTGGCGCGAGCGCAAGCTCGCCCGCGCTGCGGCCGCCCGAGCGAAAGGCCACCGCTTCGGCACCATCTGCTGCCGCAGCCGCGGCTACCGCCGCTTGGTCCCGGACCTCCGCATCTCCGGCCTGGCTCCAGCGCGCCGGCTTCGACCGCGGGCAGCACTACGAGATCGAGGCCGGGCGGGGCGGCTCACGATTCGAGTGTGTGATGGGAGGCTAGCGTCCGACCGCGGGCCGCGGGATGCAAACCGCCTGGCCGCGTCGGCTCCACTGGGTGTTGGCGGCTCTGCCAGCGCTGGCCCACACGTGGCGCACCCGCCAGCCCGTCACTGCGCGACCTCCAGGCGGTGGGTCACGCTCTCGACCGTGACGCCTTCCGTGGTCTCCGCCACGACCTTCCAGAAGTAGACCTTGCCCGGCTGCAAACCGTTGACGTGGGTCTTGCGTGGTCCCTCGACGCGCACCCGCGATAGCAGGAGGAGAAGCACGGCGACGATCGCTGCGAGGATCAGCACGATCACCAGACCTCGCTTGCCGTATCGCCGGATCAGCACCACCGCGATCAACATGAGCAGCAAAATCGCGATCAGGATCCAGAGCCAGAGGCGCTTCTGCACCTCGATCCCCAGCGATCCGAACCATGATCCGGCGCCGCCGTCGGGGAGCTCGGTGCAGTGATTAAAGTCGTAGACCTCGTCGGCGTGCCAGATGCAGTGGCGATAGACGACATCGATGCCTTCGGTGCCCGGATGCGGGGCCCACTCGAAGTCGACGCGATTCGCCGGCACGCGGGCGTTGTCCGCCGGCGACCTGAGCACGGGCGGCGCCGGCATCCGCCGCCGCTCCAGCTTCTCGGTATCCTCGTACGCGCTCGCGAAGCTGGGTTCACCCGTGGCCATGACGTCCTGGACGCAGTTCTGGCGCCGCGGCGGATCGACGATGCCACGGCACAGCTGCTCGGCCTGGGCGCGCGCGATCGGCGCGGGTGCCGGCCTCGCGAGCGGCCCACCCGGCTGCGGCGGGGCCACGCAGCCCTGCTGTGCGGCCACCGGCCAGCCCTCGACGACGAACGACTCCGGTGACAGACCCGGCTCGTAGTCGAACAGCGAGGTGGTGGCGTCGACGCGCCACGACTTCGCGAAGGTCTCGTAGAGATCCCGGTGCCGTTGCGCGAGGTCGCTCGGCAGCGGCCCGAGGGACGCGCCGTTTGACAGCGCCGGCAGCCAGCTCCCGGGCGCGATCGCACCCATCACCCCCTCGGTGGATCGGGCGTGCCGGACCTCGATGTTCATGTACCAGACCTGGTAGTAGTCCCAGAAGCGCGGCGTGACCACGACGGCTTCGCCGCCCGGAATGAGGATCTCGATGCCGCGGGGCATCGTCGTCTGGATGATCCGGCCGCCCGATGCGAGGGCGATGCCGTCGGCCCCGAGCTGTGCTTCCTTTCCATTGATGCGCAGCACCAGCCGCCTGCGCTCCGGGGTCACCGTGTCCTCCGGCACGTGGGTCGCCCGCAGGCTGACGATCTCCGGCTGGTAGGTGACACGATCGAGCCCGGCTCTCATCGCGACCGCGGTGTTCAGGCTGACGCACGAGGTGAGGCCGGTGTGGGCGTTCGGCCCGACCGGGGCGGCGGTGGTCACTGCGGTCTGCCGTGCTTGCAGGCCCAGGCCCTCGCCACGCAGCAGGATGAACTCACCGGCGCTCTGGAAGTCGTAGTTCACGCCGTCGATGGTCCTGATGTGCGGATCGCCCTCGGTGTTGGGTCGGCCGCCGAGGATCCAGCGACGTAAGGTCTCGATGTCGACCTTGCTGAGCGGCGGACCCTCGCAGGGCATGAGACCTGCCGGACAGCGCTCGTCGGCCACGTCCGGGTTCGCTGGATCGTCGGGATTGCTGAAGTTATGGGGCTGTCCCGGGTTGTACGGATGCTGCAGCATTCCGCGGTCGGTAATGCGCTGGTAGAGATAGCTGTTGCTGACGTCGGTGCCGCCGCCGACCGTGCACACGGGTGTGCTCGGAGCACAGGCAGGAGCACTGCTGATCCTCCGAGCGAAATCCAGCGATCGCCACAGGCGCCGTTGTCCCGGGGGCGGATCCTCGTTCTCGGACAGGTCGAGCCCGCTGCCGGCATAGGTGCGGAATGGTGGATAACCGATGCTGGCGTCGTGACAATCGATGCAGCTCTTGTTGAAGATGCGCTGGATGTCCGTGTACGCCGGGGTCGCGGGAAACATCGCGAGGCGTGCGAGCTCCGTGGTCACGAGAGGGTTGATCACCGCGCAGTCCGGGTTCGCAGGCAAACCGAGGCTTGCCGGCAGCACCGTCAGGAAGGTGCCCGTGTAGAAGCCGAAGATGTCTGCGAACGTGTACGTGCGCGAGCGTCCGCGGACACCCATCGACCACTTGTCGACGGAAACACCGAGGGGCTCGAGGAAGTACCGGTAGAGCGCGACGGAGGCGGTGTTGTCCGGCCTCGGGATACCCTCCTCGGGCGTCGAATCGTCTTCGCGATCGATGTAGAACCCGCCCATGACGGTCTCGTCGGCGTGCCCGGGAGGCGGCCCGCGTCGGAAGACCTCCTGGCGCAGCCGCTGAAAGGACCTGTCCCCGCCGCCCGTTCCCCCGGCGATGCCGAGGGTGCCGGCGCCGAACTCTCGAATCAGGCCGTCGACGCGATCCGACGTGTCGGCGATCGGGATCCCATCGAACGGGTTCGGGTCGTACACGTAGAGGTCGGCGTCGCGATCCAACGTCGTCCGCGCGATGTCGGCCTTCCGTCGCGTCAGGCTCTGCGCCCGGCGTCGTGTGTCGTCGTAGACCCGATCAAAGGTCATTCCGTTGCGCGCCTCGAAGAAGCCGAGTGCGGCCGCAGGCACGCCGGTGACCGTCTGCGTCGCGGTGATGTCGGTTCCGCCGCTCACGGTGATGCATCTGCGGGCGATCGCGAGCGCGATCGGCCGCACGTCGATCGCGACGCTGCCCGTCGCCCACTGGTGCGTGACCAGCTCGTCGGCGATGCGCAGCGGATTGGGGCCCGGCAAGGGAGTCGCAGGGCGCGGCGGACAGGCCGGGTTGAGCGGTGCCGTCGCGTCTGGGTCCGACGTCGGGCGCCCTCCCGTCAATCGATCGAAGAACTCGACGGCTCGCCCTTCGTCGCTGCCCGGCTGACACGAGTGGTGAAGCCTGACGAAGACGCCCGATCGGAGGACGTTGTCCGGGTTGGCCGGGCCGACTCGCCGATCGAAGTTGTAGGTGACGTTCGGGCCCGAGCCCGTCGGCTGCGGCTCCCGGGTGACGGCCGTGGGTGCCGGCGGATCGAAAGCGAACTGGATGTGACCGTCGTTCGCGCCGCCGGCGTCCCAGCGGACGATGCGGTCATTCGTCGGCACGCCATCCGGCTGGAGCTTGAGTTGCTCGATCACGGCGCGGATGGCGTCGTTGTTCTGCCATGTCCAGAGATTGAAGGTCCGGCGGAATGCGGCCGCTTCGACCGTTCCCTGATAGATGCGATCGCGGTTGAATGCCAGCATCCCGCCCCAGCTGTCGTACGTGTCCCAGTTCGGCTTGCTCTTGAACGGGACGCTTCCGATGGGGATCCCGGTAGTACCCGGCGTGGTGGAGCGACGGTCGTGTCTCACGTTTCGCGTCGAATGACACGAGAAGCATCTCGGATCGTCCTCCTTGACGGGATCCGTGCCGCGCGTGCGCGCCGGAAATCGGAACACCGGCGGCGGCCCTGGGGCGAGCATGTCCATGTCCGGGATGGTGTTGAGGACGATCTCGTGAAAGTGGAAGTTGTTGTCGCTGCCGCCATTCCACTGCATGTATTCGATCGCGAGCGGATGCGCGCCGGGATACGAAGAGTGGAGGTCGAGCGCGATGGTGAAGACGCGCGTCGCGTCGGCGCTCACCAGCAGGATCCGGGGCAGCTTGGCCGTTCCCGTCTGCAGGCTCTCCGACCTGGGCAGCAGGATCCAGTTCTCCCTGAAGTCCTGCGATAGCGCCGCGACGAACTCGGCGGCGGTGTCGACGTTGGCATTCGCGGCGGTGGTGAGATAGGTCCGGATGCCGCCCGGCGAGTAATCGGTGATCGGGTTGATCGGCGTGATCAGCTCGAAGTCGACGCGCACCGACCTCGTCACGCTCATGTTGACCGTGCATGACGCCGCCGCCGCCGGCGTCGACGAGCAGTCACCGCCCCACGCCCTCAACCGCGAGCCCGAGCCGGCGGGCACGCTCACGGTCAACATGATCGTCCCGGACAGGCCCGGCTCGTTGCAGTCAGTGCCACCGGTTCCGCAGGAGATGATCCCGGGCGCGGAGATGGTGCCCTGGCCCAGACCGGTCTTCATGACGCGCAGATCGCCGGCGTCGGCGACCCGGACCACACCCAAGGTACAGACCGCCCACAACACGAGCGCTTGCCACCAGCGCATAGCAGGACGCATGGCTGCCCCTCCTCCTTTATGCGAGCGCCCGGGCAAGCGGAGGGGCCGGCCCGAGCACGAGGAGCGCATGAGGCAGACCCTCGTTGTAAAGCGGAGCCAGCTCGGGTTGGTCGGGAGTGCGCTGCGCGACCGCCGTTCCCGCGAACACCGAGAGGCCAGCACGGCCAGGCAGGCGATTGCTAAGAGCTTCCCACTGACGACTCGTCCGAGGGTCATAGTGCCTCCTCGTAAGGCGCTTGCGCGTCGGTTGTGACGTGACGCGGTCGCGGAGCGCCGCTGCACCTAGTACTTCGCATCTACCCGCTGTTATCTGACTGGGAATCAAAAAGGTGCAGGCCAAGCTAAGCGCGGTGAAGCTCGATAACCCGATATCCCATTGCTACTGATGGCCTCGCCACCATCTCCACCTGCACTTGCGCGTGGACGTTGGCGGTGTTGTTGCGGCCGGGGCGGAGGGTGCGCCACGCCGCCTCGACGGTGTCGCCCTCGGTGGTGTGGAGGATGCGGGGTTGTCCCTCCCGCTGTTGAAAGAGCAATGAGGTGAAGGCGGCTCCTCGGCCCACCTGATCGAGAATCGGGTTGGTCGAATAACCGGCCCCGCCAGGGGGCCAAGGAGCCGTGATGAAGACGAGAGCAGAAAGGCGGGTGGTGTGGCAAGGGGGCCGTGCGGCGCGCATCAGCCACGGGCTACAAGCGCTGCTGCGGCCGATGGTCGAGGGCATCGAGGCCAGCCGCCAGGGGCTGCTGGAGCTGTTTCACGCCGCGGGCGTCGAGGCCCTGGGGCGGCAGCTCGCGGACGAGGTCGAGGCCGTCGTCGGTCCGAAGCGTCGGCGCAATCCGACCCGCGAGGCGTACCGCTGGGGCTCGACGGCGAGCGAGTTCGTGCTGGGTGGCCGCCAGGTGGCGCTGCCGCGACCGCGCGTCCGGCGACGCGACGGTGGCGAGATGAGCTTGCCTTCGGTGCGCGCCTTTCAGGACGAAGATCCCTTCACGGAGCGGGTGATCGAGCAGGCGCTGGTCGGCGTCTCGCAGCGCCGCTACGGTCGGAGCTTGGAGCCGCTCGCAGAGTCGGTGCCGGAGCGCGCGACGAGCAAGAGTGCGGTCCAGCGCCGGCTGGTGGCGGGGACGCGTCGTCTGCTGGGCGCGTGGCTGCGCCGAGACCTGTCGGACTTCCAGCCCCTGATCCTGATGATCGACGGGCTGGAGGTGGCCGGCCACACCCTGGTGGTGGCACTCGGCATCGCGCGCGACGGGACCAAGCGGGTGCTCGGCCTGCGTGAAGGCGCGACGGAGAACGCGGCGCTCTGTACCGGCCTGCTCCAGGAGCTGTTGGAGCGAGGCCTCGCGATGCCGCCGCGCTTCTTGGCGGTGCTCGACGGCGGCAAGGGGCTGCGCAAGGCCGTGCGCGCCGTCTTCGGGGACGCAACCCACGTCCAGCGCTGCCAGCTCCACAAGCGCCGCAACGTCCGCGACCACCTGCCCAAGCAGCTCCAAGCCCGGGTCGACCGCCTGATGGTCGAGGCCTACCAGAGCGCTCGCTTCGACCTCGCCAAGCGTCGCCTCGAGCAGCTTGCCCGCTGGCTCGAGCACGCAGGCCACGCGGGCGCCGCGGGCAGCCTGCGCGAGGGCCTCGACGAGACCCTCACCGCCTTGCGGCTGAAGCTGCCCGACGCTCTGCGCCGGTTGCTCGCCTCGACCAACGCGATCGAGAACACGATCGGCTCGATCCGTACGACGACGCGCAACGTCAAGCGCTGGCGCGGCGGCGACATGGTGCTGCGCTGGGTCGCCCTGGCGCTGTGTGACGCGGAGGCTGGCTTCCGGCGTGTCAAGGGACATCGGCACCTCGGGGCTCTCGAGCTCGCGCTCGCGGCGATCGAGGAACCGACGAACACCAAGGCCGTGGCATGATCAACCGAGCCGCTTTCCCTCTTTCGGCTTTCAACAGGGAACGGGGCATCCCCGGAGGATGCCGATCAGGGTGCGGTGCTCACGGAGCCAGCGCAGCTCGGCCATCGCTTACGCCCCCAGGAGCTTCGGCAGGTACTCGGTCAGGGCCGGCAGGTACACGGTCGCCTTCGCGAGCAGCGCCTCGAACTTGAAGATCAGGTCGAGGAGGCGGTCGAGCTGGTCGAGGTTGAGGCGGGCACCCTGCTTTCTCGCGCGGAGGTAGTGGACGGTGAGCTTGCCCACCGCCTGCTCGACGGCCTCCTGGAGCCCGGCGGCGCCGTGGATGCGGTAGTCGGCGAGGGCGGCGCGGAGGGTCTGGAGGATGTCGAGCGAGACGGTGCGGAGCGCGGGGTCGAGCTCGGCGCTGGCGGTGAAGGCGAAGAGCGCGTTGAGCCGGGCCTCGACCTCGCCCAGGTCGTCGGTCGGCAGGACGGTCTCGGGGAACTCCTCGCCGATCCGCGCGCCGCAGAACTCGACGGACTGGCAGACGGCCTCGCCGAGGGCCTCCTGGAAGGGAGCGTAGCGGCGGGAGTCCTGGTCGAGGCGCGCCGAGAGGAGGGCCTTGCGGGCCGCGGGGAAGTAGCGGAGGTAGCGCTGCAGGTCGATGCCCGGGATCGACCGGATCGCGGCCTCGGACTCGGCGAAGAGGTCGTCGACCGCCAGCAGCCGGCGGCGGAGGGCGAGGTCGTCGGCGGGGTCGAGCTCGAAGACTTCGCCGAGGACCTGGCGGATGGGGCGCCCCTCGCGGCTCGCGCCGCGCAGGGCGAGGAGGAGGCGGTGGAGGCGGAGGGCGGAGTTGATTGTGCGTTCCATGGGGAGACCTCCTCAGCCCTCACCAATCGTCAGCGCGTCGCCCGGCACGTCCGGCGCGGGGGTCAGCCAGTTGCGGCCGACGGCGACCTCGTGCCGGCCGGGCTCGCGCCAACGGACGAGCACCCAATCGCACGGGCTGAGCCAGCCGTTGCGCGGCGTTGCGGTCGGCCGCCGAAGGCTAGCGAGGAGGCCGCCATCGAAGCGGACGACGCGCACTGGCAGGTTCTCGAGGCGGGCTTGGAGGGCGACGTAGGTACGGGGCTTTGGAAGGCTCGATGGCTCCATGAAGGTCCTTTCGTTCGACGCGCCGTGTTGTGGAGGGGCGGTGCGCCGCCAGCGGAGGTCAGATCTCCGCCGGCGGCCGTTGTGTTCGCCCGTCAGGACTCGCGGGTCGGCTCCTGCTGAGCCGAGGCCGGAGCCGGACCGGGGGTTGGTGTGGGCGCAGGGCCCGGCGCCGGCGGGGTTGTCTCGTCCTTCTTCGCGGGGCCGGGCAGGGCGTTGGGCCGCAGCCCGAGCTCGTGGAGCACGTTGGCGCGCTTGCCGTAGGTGCCCTTGAGGCGGAACACCATGCGGCCGTAGAGCTCGGTGATCCGCTCTTCGGCGATCGCCCGTTGGCGGACCGCCTCGCGGAACCGGCCTTCGTGGATGTCGCCCTGGGTGAGGAGGGCATCGATCTGCTGGACGAGGGCGCTCAGCTCGTCGTGGTCCTCCTTGAGGAAGGGGACCTCCTCGATGCGGGGCTTGAGACCCTCCGCCAGCAGTCTCCAGTTCTTGAGCTTGTCTCCTAGCGATGTTTCGGCCACAGCGGTTACCTCCTTGAGTTGGTCGGTTGATGGAGCGGGGCTCCGGGGGGTTCCCGGAGAGACGGGAGATACGGTCGGTACGGCTCCGGATAAGGGAACGCGACGTCCGGATAGATCCGCGCGACGTCCGGATACATCCGCGGCGAGTCCGGATAGATCCGCGGGCCTTCCGGATACATCCGCGGGCCGTCCGGATATATCCGCCGCGCTTCCGGATGTATCCCCGAGCGGTGCGGATACATCCGCGACGCTTCCGGATACATCCCCCGCGCTTCCGGATAGATCCGCCGCGCTTCCGGATACATCCCCAGGCACTAGGAAGACGTCCGGAGGCCTCCCGGCGACCTCCGGAGAGGACGCGAAGAGGTCTTCGGCGGCTGCCAGGCTCGTCACGCGGCAAGCTCCAGCCGGGCGGCGAGCTGGAAGTCCTTCTCGGTGAGCCCGTCGGCCGCCGGCGTCGTCAGCGTCACCAGCACCGACCCCTTCCGGATGAGGAGGGCGGCCGTGTGGCCCTGGGACTCGGCGATCTCGGCGGCGAAGGCGGCGAAGAGGGCCGCCGCCCGCAGGCTCGGGAGGGATTGGAACAGCCGGCTGATCGACGTCTGGTCCCGGTCGAGCTGCCACTTCGGGACGGTGCCGGCGAGCACTTGGATGCGCTCGGCTTTGAGGCGTTCGGTGACGGGGGTCGGGGGCGTTTTTCGGGGCTTGACCATGTCAGGTCTCCTGTGAACCGGGACCGGGCGGAATGCCCGGGCCCGAAGTCGAGTCGGCAAGCTTGTGGACTTGGGTGAAGAGGACGCGCGCGCGTTCGCCCAGGGCGAGGGCTCTTCCGTGCGGCCCTGCTCGCGGCGCAGCTCGGAGAGGAGCCGGCAGAAGGTGGCGTGGCCGAGGGGCGCACGACGGCCGCGCGGTGGTCGCGCCGCATCCGGAGCAGCGCCGTTAGCTCCCGCTGGGCGGCTTCGCGCTCGCGGAAGATCCCCGGCACTTCGGCCGCGAGCTTCTTCTCGAGGGCGGTCCACATGGCGCTGTAGTCGAGAGGGCGGGAGCGGCGGGAGGCGGACTGTTCAGGCGAGGCGGCGGGTGTCTGCGCCGCGAGGACTTCGCGGAGGACCGCGCGGCAGGAATCGCAGACGAGGGCGTGGGCAAGCTGCCGCCGCTCGGCCCGCGGCAGGGGCGCGAGGACGAACAGAGCGTCGTAGTGGGTCAGATGGGCCATCGATCCACCCGGGACCGTAGGTCATCGAACCGCTTCTGCGTCTCTTCACCCCGCATGGGCGGGTATTTGACCCGTTCAATCGATTGAAGTCAACCCCACCTGGGTCAGGAAGGGTGGAATTCCCTCGGCGCAACTTGTTACACTGCGGCGCATGCCTCCTGAGCCCCGCGGTGCGGAGGACGTCCGGAAGATCTCCGAAGCGCTCAAGCGGAAGATCCGCGAGCACGGCCAGACCTACGAGCAGGTCGAGCAGCGCGCCGGGATGGGGCGCGAGTACCTCCGCCAGGTCCTCCGCGGCACCCTCAAGCTCCGCGTCGAGCATGTCGCCGCGGTTCTCCAGGCTCTCGGCATCCCGCCGATCGAGTTCTACGTCGAGGTCTACGGCCCGCCGCGCGCGTCGCTCTACGCCGCGCCCGACCACGACTACACCTTCCGCACCACCGTGCGCGTCCTGCACCGGTCGCTGTTGCGCGAGATGATCTGGAAGCTCAAGGAGAAGGGCGTCTTCACCCCCGAAGAGGCCGACCGGATGCTCCAGGAGCTGGAGCAGACGATGCGGCTCGCCGAGTCGCCGCTTTGAGGCTGGGCTCTAAGGAAACTTAAGACTCGGCGCGGGGCACGCCGCCGCGGCACTCGAGGACGAGCTGGCGGAGCACGGCGACAGCGGCTTCTTCGTGCTGCGCCAGCGCGTCGAGCTGGGCGATCGCGGCGAGGTACTCGCGCCTGGCGCCGAGGGAGCGGAAGATCGCGATCGCCTCGGCGATCGCGCGCAGGAACTCCCCCCGGCGGCCCTGGCGGGCATAGAGCATCGCGAGGTCGAGACAGACTTCGCCGGTTAGTTCGGCCAACTCTTCGAGCTCTAAGCCCTCGCGAGCCCGAGTCAGCAACTCCTCGGCCGAGAAGAGCTGACCGCGATCCCGGTCGGCTTTCCCCCACTGCCAGGTCCAGCGCAGGAAAAGGGTCGAATCGGGGCACTCCACGAAGTACGGAAGGCTTAAGACGACCGTGTTGTAGGCATCGTGTGGACATCCCAAGTCGATGGCTGCGACTTCGTGCGTTGCTTCTGGCTCGGGGCGGCGGCGAGGGCGCGCTGGACGGCGTCGTCGATCAGCGCTTCGATCTCGGCGGGCGTCATGGGGGCCGCCGCTGGAACCGGCTCGCGCTGGCGGTCTTCGAGAGAGATCCCGGCCCGCGCCATGAGGCGGGCGAAGTCGGCCGTTGCGTCCACCGGCCCGACGGGGAGGTCCTTCGGGTAGAGGAGGTCGTAGAGGTGGCGCGGATGGACGCCGAAGCCGAAGAGGATCGTCGCGGCGTGCTCCTGCCTGAGCTCGATCCGGCGCGTGAACAGCGCGCTCGTGTACCCCGAGCCCCAGCCGATGCGCTCGTCGAGCTCCCTGGGCGTCATGCCGGAGACGGCGACGATCTTCCGGAGCAGCCAGAGGACCCGCTCGCCGTCCTCCGCGATCCACCGCGCCAGCCAGTCCTCGTAGTCGGCCATGCGGACGGAGTCTAACGGCGAAGTGGCGCTACAATTCCTCCCGCTTACCCACAGCGAAAGGAGGTCGTCATGCGTTGGACGAGGGGTTTCCTCGTGGCCGTGCTTTGGACGGCGCTCGTCGCCGCCGTTGCGTCGCCGGCGGTCGCCAGTCCCTTCTTCGTCTGCACCTACGGCGAGTTCTGGAAGGGCCAGACCGCGCTGGTCCGCGACATCAACCCGGGCCCGGCCGACGCGGCCGACGCGCTGTTCGGCTACTCCGCGCGCAACGGCCTCATGGCCGCCTACGAAGACGCGCTCTATTTCCAGGCGGACGACGGCCAGACGGGCGCCGAGCTGTGGCGGGCGGAGGGAGCGGAGACCTCCCGAGTGGCCGACGTGGCCCCCGGGGCGGCCGGCTCCAGGCCGCACAGCTTCGCGGAGTTCCAGGGCAAGCTCTACTTCGCGGCCTCGAGGCCCGCCACCGGCGAGGAGCTGTACCGCTACGACGGGGTTGCGCCCGGGATCGCCGTCGAGATCGCGCCGGGGGCAGAGGGGGGCGAGATCGCCGGCCTGACGGAGTACGACGGCGCGCTCTACTTCACACGGTGGGCGAAGGGCGGCCAGAAGGTCTGGCGGTTCGACGGCGTGACCGCGAAGGCCGTCGACGCCATCAACGGCGCCCCCGGCTCCGTGGATGACAGAGATCTTGTAGGGAGCGCGTTCCTCGTCTTCAAGAACCGGCTCTACTTCGTGAAGCAGGCTGGGCCACCCGAGAACTACCAGCTATGGGCCTACGACGGGAGCGTCGCGAAAAAGATCAAGGCGTTGGCCGAGGGAAAAGAACACCTCACCTCCTACGATTTCCACCTGGGCGTCCATGAGGGCGCGTTGTTTTTCGGCGTTGTCACGGGTCCCTCGTTGGAGAGGAAGGACGAGCTGTGGCGCTACACCGGTCAAGGCGCACCGGTCAAGGTGGCGACGCTCGGCGATGCCTGGTCGGGGAGTCAGCCCCAGGACTTTCAGACCTACCGCGAGGAGCTCTACTTCGGTTCCGGCGTCCATCTCTTCCGCTTCGACGGCACCGCGGTGCACCCACTCGACGTCGGGCCGGGAGGTCTCCCGTTCTACCCCCGAGGGATGACCCTGTTCTCCAGCGCCGACCAGCTCTACCTGACGGGCTTCTACGAGGACGACATGGGGCGCGAGCCGTACACGTTCGATGGCGCGACCGTCGCCCTGCTGCAAAACATCATGCCCGACGACGCGGCGGTCTATCCCGGCTCGTTCCCGACGTACGCGGTGGAGGTGGGCGACTCTCTCTACTTCTACGCCAAGGACGAAGCCCACGGGCGCGAGCTCTGGCGAGTGACCACCGGCGAGAAGCTCGTCAGTCTGAAACCGCTCCATTGCGACGTCGTTCTCGCGGACATCTGGTTCGACTGGCCGGTCTGGGGGGTAGACCGCCGCGAAGTCGTCGTCTCGAACTGGCTGTTCGGGCTCGACGCGCGCCCGCGGCTCCTGTCGCGCGAGGTGGTCACGGCCGTGCGCGGCAAGGAAGCGCGCTTCAGGGTCCTCGAGCTCGATCCGCGCCGCGAGCGGCTTCCCCAGGGGTTCGCGCTGGCGACGATCGTCTTCGACCGCGAGACCGGAGCGCCCGTCGATCGAGGCTTCAAGGTCCTCGGCACTCCTTCGCCCGCCCTCCGGGAGGAGCTGAGGCGCGCGGCCGCGGAGCTCGTGACGAAGCGCTCCCTGGAGGACGTCATGGCGGCGCCGGTCTCGAAGTACGAATACGAGGCGCCCCTTCCCGCGCCGGCCGCGGACCCGGTCGTCCTCCAAGTGCCGCCGGCCCCGGCCGCCGGCCCGACCTGCGGCGCGGCCGCCGCGCCGGCCGTGCGCGACAGCACGCCGGAGTGGCTGGAGATGGCCTGCTGCGGCAACCGCTGCTCGAGCGACAGCCAGTGCACCGTGTTCTGCGGCGGCCCGGGCCAGTGCGTCCAGGTCAACTCCTGCTGCCGGCGCTGCATTTGCTCCCAGACCTGAACGGCGGCCCTCACCCTGCCGCTCGGGCGGGAAAGCAGTTCAGAAGGTAACGGCCCAAGCGCCTGCTGCGCCCAAAGGGTGTCAGGAGGCTCCCATGCGACCCGCTGCCGCCGCATCCCTCGCCCTGCTCGTCGCGGCCGCCGTGCCGGCTTTCGCCGCGATCGAGGGCGACACCTGGTTTCCCCTCGGCCCCGCCCCGATCGACGGCTTCTTCGCCGGCGGCGTGTCCGGCCGCGCCTCGGCGATCGCCGTCAACCCGGAGAACGCCGACGACATCTGGCTCGGCACCGCGGCCGGCGGCGTCTGGCACTCCCTCGACGGCGGCGCCAACTGGGAGCCCGAGTCCGACCGCGAGGACGCGCTCGCCATCGGCGCCATCGCCCTCGAGGACTGCACCGCCGACGGCTGCGCCGCGATCTGGGCCGGCACCGGCGAGAACGCCGTCCGCCGCGACACCTACCACGGCGCCGGGCTCCTGGTCGGCGGCATCTCGGGCGGCGAGTTTCCGCAGTTCGGCTGGACGCCGTTGACCGGCAACCCTTTCGAGCTCCGCCCGGGCTCGATCAACGACGTCGTGCTCGACCCCACGACCTCGGGCGGCAGCAAGCGGGTCTTCGTCACCCTCTCGAGCGGCGTCACGGTGGGCGCGCCGGAGTCCACGGTCACCGCGCCCGCCCCCTCCGGCGGCTACGGCATCTACCGCACCGACGACCGCGGCCTCAACTGGGTGAGGCTCGACGTCGCCGGCGCCGACGGCTTCAAGCCGACCGACCTCGAGATGCACCCGGACGACAACGAGGTCCTCTTCGCCGGCTTCCTCGGCCGCGGCGTCTTCCGCTCCGACGACGGCGGCGACTCCTGGTGCCCGCTCAACGACGGCATCCCGAAGCCGCCGGGCTGCCCCAACCAGGACCTGCCCGACATCGGCGTCCTCACCTTCGACCACGTCGAGATCGCCATCTCCCCGGGCAGCCCGCAGGTCGTCTACGCCACCTTCGGCCGCTGCGCCGACCGGCTGCTCCAGAACTGCGACCGCGCGGTCTGGCGCTCCCAGAACGGCGGCAACAGCTGGACCGAGAAGCGCGCCGGCAACCCGGGCCACGGCGCCGGCGTCAACCCCGGCTACAGCCGCTACACCCAGGCGCTGGCGGTCGATCCCGCCGACGAGGACACGCTCCTCATGGGCGGCATCGCGCTCTGGCGCTCGATCGACGGCGGCGGGAATTTCAGCTCCTCCGACGCCAACCCGGCGCCGGGCCCGGGGTCGGCGGTGGTGCACTCCGACCACCGCGAGGTCGTCTTCCATCCCACCGCCGCCGGCCGCGCCTACACCACCGGCGACGGCGGCTTCGCCACCTCCACCAATAGCGGCGCCACCTGGACGCCGCGCAACGACGACCTGCAGATCACCGGCTTCCACGGCCTGGGCTCCTCGCCGCTGACCACGATGGTCGTCGGCACCAGCCAGGACAACGGCGGGCAGACCTGGAACGGCAGCCGCCGCTGGACCCACCGGCCCTGCTGCGGCGACGCCGGCTACTCCTTCCTCGATTTCGACGACGTCCTGACGGTCTACGCCGCCAGCAACTACGGCTCGCTGAGGCGCTCGCTCGACGGCGGCGAGGACTGGGACATCATCAACAGCGGCATCGCCGCCAGCGATCCGCGGCTCTTCTACGCCCCCTTCGTCCAGGACCCGTCGGCCGACGGCACGGGCGAGCACCCGCTCTACTTCGGCGCCAACCGCCTCTACCGCAGCGCCAACAACGGCAGCTCCTGGACGGTGGTGAGCCCGGTCCTGGCGACGGGCCCGTCGACCGAGATCGTCACCGCGGACAGCGCCGTGAACCACATCGCGGCCGGCACCGGCCAGAACGCCATCTCCGCCATCGCCGTCGCCCCGAGCGACCCGGACCGGGTCTACGTCGGCTACTACGGCGGCGAGATCTTCCGCACCCAGCTCTCGCCCACCGCCGGCGACGACTGGCCGCGGATCGACACCGCCGAGCTGCCCAACGTGCCGGTCACTCGCATCGCCGTCCACCCGACCGAGCCCGACACCGCGTACGCCACCTTTTCCGGCTTCGGCGCCCACGCGCGGTTGTGGAAGACGACCGACGGCGGCGGCGACTGGGACCCCGTGGTGACCGGCCTGCCGCCCGGCATTCCCGCCAACACGGTGAGCATCGAGCCGAGCGTCCCCGAGCGGGTCTACCTCGGGCTCGACAGCGGCCCCGACGGCGCCAGCCTCTACCGCTCGCTCGATGGCGGCGCGAGCTGGGACCCCTTCGCGCAGGGGCTGCCGAACGCGCCGGTCTACGAGATCTCGATCGACGAGACCCACGGCCGCATCTACGCCGCCACCCACGGCCGCGGCGCCTTCGCGCTCGGCGAGCCCTTCATCACCAACTTCGAGGGCTGGGTCAACGACAGCATCTGGGACATCCCGGTCTACGGCCAGAACTTCCTCCCCGACCAGGGCCCCTGCACGATGCGCATCCTGCAGTCCAACGGCGACGTCTGCGCCGAAGACACGGTCGACGTCATGGGCGGCACCATCCGTACCGACGGCGACGGCGTGCTCGAGACCAGCCTCGTCGACTTCTGGAGCGGCAAGAAGGTCGTCTGGGCCTGCTTCAACGGCGACTGCCTAGGGGAGACGCCGATCGAGGAGTGCTACGACGACGCCGACGGCGACGGCGACAACGATCCGCTGTCGACGATCACCGTCCTCTGCGGCCCGCAGCTCGCCGTCGGCAAGGTGGTCGGCTGCCCCCCGCTCGACAACCCCCCGAGCAGCATCGTCGAGCTCGACCTCGCGGACTTCGAGGGTAGCGGCGGCGGCGGCGGCATGGAGCTCCCCGGCGGCGCCGGCGAGGCCGCGGGGGTGCTCCACCTGGCCGCGAGCGTCCAGCGGCGGCTGGGGACGGAGTCGCTCTGCGCCGTGGCCGTGCCCTTCGCGCGCGGCGAGAGCGACGTCGAGATCCTGGCCCGCGCCCGCGACGCCGTCGCCGCGAGCCCCACCTGCGCCGCCAACAACGTCCGCGCGACGCTCGATCCCGGCTTCGCCGGCGCCGAGGAGGACGAGTTCGCGCGCCGGCCGCGGCTGCGCCTCGACGCGCCCGGCGTTGTCGGCGGGCAGCTCATCACCGTCCTCCACACCGATCCCGGCGCGGCAACCGGGGCCTGCCTGCGGCTCGGCGGCCTCGGCGTCCAGGCGTTCAACCAGATCCAGGTGCTGAAGATCGACTTCGAGACGCCGCTCGCGGGCGCCGCCGGCGGCGAGACCGTGCGCGTCGTCGAGCACACGCCGATCGGCACCTGTGCCATCACCCTCCCCACGGCGCCGGGCCAGAGCGGAGCCGACCTGGCCGCCGCGTTCGTAGCGGCGGTCCAGGCGCCCGGGATCCCCGGCCCGCATCCCGACTGCCCGGCCGACCGCAACCCGCGCGACATCACCAACCACGGCGGGTCGCTCATCTCGGTCTACGCCTCGTTCCTCGAGCTCTGCAGCAGCGATCCGCAGGTGGGCTTCGACGTCCGCTCCGAGGAGCTGGCCAACGTGCATCCGATCGCCGAGGCCGGCGGCGACCGCGTGGTGCCGGGCGGCGCGCCGATCCCGCTCGACGCCACCGGCTCGGCGGACCCGGACTCGACCCCGGGCACCCGCGACGGCATCGCGACCTATGAGTGGTTCGACGTCACCGCCGGCCCGCCGGTGCTCCTCGGCGCTGGCGAGACGCTCGGCGTGCCGCTCGCGGCGGGCCTCCACCGCGTCCGCCTGCGGGTGACCGACCAGGGCGGCCTCGCCGATACCGACGAGGCGCTGGTGAGCGTCGACGGCGGCGCGGCCGCCGGCGGCAGGTGGCTGGCGAGCTTCCACGTCGGCTCGACCCACCCGCTGCGCGACCTCGACCCGCCGGCCGACGCCAACATCCACGTCCGCGCCGACCTGAGCTACGCCTTGACCGACCGCCTCCGGCTCGTCCTCTTCGGCGGCCTCTCCCAGCTCACCGCCGAGACCGCCGCCGCCATCGAGCACCCGCGCTTCGTCAACCTCTCGCTCAACGCGCAGGTCCTCTTCCCGCTGCCGAGCGGCACGGACTTCTATCTGCAGGCGGGTCCGGGGATCTACCGGCCGAAGAGCGGCGGCAGCGACGCCGGCTTCAACCTCGGCCTCGGCTTCCAGCTCCCGATCAAGGCGCCCTACCGCCTCGAGCTCGGCGCCGACTACCACCGCGTCCCCGACGCCGACGCCGACTTCCTCACCCTGCAGCTCGGAGTGCTCTTCCGCTGAGAAAACAGCCCCGCGGCCGCCGACTCACAGCGGCTCGGCAATGAAGCGGTAGCCGATCCAGGGCTCGGTGACGAGGTAGCGCGGGTTCGAGGCGTCGGGCTCGAGCTTGCGGCGCAGCGAGGCGACGTGGACGCGCACGGTGTCCTTCGAGGTCGCCGGTGCGCCGCGCCAGACGCGGTCGATGATCTGGTTGAAGAAGAGCGGCTTGCCGGCGTGGGTGGCGAAGAGCTCGAGGAGGGCGAACTCGGTCGGGGTCAGCTTCACCTCCCGCCCGCCCTGCACGACGCGCCGGCGCTGGAGGTCGACCGTCAGGTCGGGGAAGCGCAGCTCGTCGGGCGGGGCGGTGCGCCGGAGCTGGGCGCAGGCGGCGATCTCGCGCGCGAGCTGCAGGGCGCCGCCGCTCATCTTCACGGCCCCTTTCGGCCTTCTTACGGACTTCTTTCGTCCTTGGCCCGTAGCGTCGCCCTCGCGAGGCAGCCGACCTGACAGCGCGCAGGCGGTGTCCCTCTTCGAGCCCCCTTGACCTCACACCACCAGCACTCGCCACGCCGCCTCGCCTTCCTCTGCCTCACCGCCATGGGGGTCGTCTACGGCGACATCGGGACGAGCCCGCTCTATGCGATGCGCGAGTGCTTCTTCGGCCCGCACGCGGTGCCGGTGACCCGCGCCAACGTGCTCGGGGTCCTGTCGCTGATCGTCTGGACGCTGGTCATCGTCGTCACCTTGAAGTACCACGTCTACGTCCTGCGCGCCGACAACCGCGGCGAGGGCGGCATCCTGGCCTTGATGGCGCTGGCGACGCGCAAGACGCGGCGGCGGCAGTGGGTGCTGATCGCGCTGGGCCTCTTCGGCGCCGCTCTGCTCTACGGCGACGGCATGATCACGCCGGCGATCTCGGTGCTCTCCGCGGTCGAGGGGCTCGAGGTGGCGGCGCCCCAGCTCGCCCCCTACGTCGTGCCGCTCACCGTCGCCATCCTCGTGCTGCTGTTCCTCTTCCAGCGGCGGGGGACGGCGGGGGTCGGGTTGATCTTCGGCCCCGTCATCGTCGTCTGGTTCTTGACCCTCGCCGCGCTCGGCGTCGCCAGCATCCTCCACGAGCCCGGGGTCCTCGCCGCCTTCAACCCGCTCCACGCCGTCCGCTTCTTCCAGGCCAACGGCCTCGCGGGGTACCTCGTCCTCGGCGCCGTCTTCCTCGTCGCCACCGGCGGCGAGGCGCTCTACGCCGACCTCGGGCACTTCGGCGAGCCGCCGATCCAGATCGACTGGTTCTCGCTGGTGGCGCCGTCGCTGCTGCTCAACTACTTCGGCCAGGGTGCGCTGCTGCTGCGCGACCCCGAGGCGGCGCACAACCCGTTCTACCGGCTGGCCCCCGAGTGGGCGCTCATCCCGCTGGTCGTCCTGGCGACCATGGCGACGGTCATCGCCTCGCAAGCCGTGATCTCGGGGGTCTTCTCGCTCACCCGGCAGGCGGTCCAGCTCGGCTACGCCCCGCGCATGGAGATCGTCCACACCTCGCCCCGGGAGATCGGCCAGATCTACGTGCCGCTGGCCAACTGGGGGCTGATGGCGGCGACCATCGCCCTGGTGCTCGGCTTCCGCACCTCGAGCAACCTGGCCGCTGCCTACGGCGTGGCGGTGGCGACGACGATGGTCATCACCACGCTCCTCGCCTTCGTCGTGGCGCGCCACGTCTGGGGGTGGAAGCTCTGGCAGGCGGCGGCGGTCACCGCGCTCTTCCTGGTCGTCGACCTGGCCTTCTTCGGCGCCAACATCGTCAAGGTGGCGCAGGGGGGTTGGTTCCCGCTCGTCCTCGCCGCCGCCACCTTCGTCGTCTTCACCAGCTGGCGGCGCGGGCGCAACGCGCTGACCGCCCAGCTCGCCGCCTCGGCGCTCCCTCCCGAGCGCCTGATCGAGGACATCGCCCGCCGGCAGATGCCGCGGGTGCCCGGCACCGCCGTCTTCCTCACCGGCCAGACCGCGGGGCTCCCCTCGGCCCTCCTGCACAACCTGAAGCTCAACCACGTGGTCCACCAGCGCAACCTCTTCCTGACGCTGGTGACCGAGGAGGTGCCGCACGTCGCCGAGGCGGAGCGGACGGCGGTCGAGGAGCTCGGCGAGGAGTTCTACCGCGTCGTCGCCCGCTACGGCTTCATGGAAGACCCCGACGTGCCGGCCGTGCTCCGCGGGCTGGCGGGCCAGGGGATCGCGATCGACCCGGCCCACACCACCTACCTGCTCAGCCGCAGCACCCTCCTCTCGCGCCCGAAGTCCCTCTTCGGCCGCGGGCTCGACGCGCTCTTCATCCTCATGGCGCGCAACGCCCAGGTGCCGTCGCAGTTCTTCCGCCTGCCGCCCAACCGGGTGATCGAGATCGGTATGCAGGTGGAGGTCTGAGCGAGAACCGCCTCCTAGCGTTTGTCCCGCTTCGCAGGAACAGCTACACGGATGTAGCCGGGTGCAGTCTTCCCTATCGCCGGATCGAGGCTCGCTCGGGAATATTCAGAGATGAAGGCAGTCCTTGTTCCTGCTTGTCTGTTTCTGGCGAGTTGCCTGATGGCACTGGCGTGGCTCGGACACTTGCGCTTCCGGGACAGCATTGGCTTCTGGATGGCCCTTGGCATGAGCTGGCTCCTGGTCCTGCCGGAGTACATCCTCAACGTGGCGGCCACACGATTCGGATACGGCTCGTACAGCGGCGCCCAAATGGCTACGTTTCACTTGGCCTTCGGCGTTGTCTGCGTCGCGCTTGTTTCCCACTTTGTGCTCGGCGAACGCCTTAGTCCAAGCCAGCTACTGGGATTCGTGCTGTTGGTGGTTGCGACGGTTCTCATTGTTTATCCCCGCTGAGGTCGCCGAGGGCGCCCGAGGCAAAGTCGCCATCACGCTGGAACGCGACAACGACGCCGAGGAAGCCGTAGCGGCGGACGCGGTCGCCGGCCGACCCAGCCAGTCGAGCCGCCGACCCATCCCATCCGTCGCCTGACCCACGCGGTCCATCGACGGACCCAGTCCGTTCACGCCTTCCACTCAGGATCCGCGATTCGCCGCGCGGTCACGGCGACCTCAACGGCACCTGAAACCGTTCGCCAGTCCTTCGTCCTCCTTCCGCCTTTCTTTCGCCGCGGGCCGCCAGCATGGCCTCATCATGCACCTCGCCGAGACGCTGTTCGCACTGGCGCTGCTCGGCGCCTCCCCCGCAGATAGCGGGGAGGACGAAGAGACGCTGCACATCGCCGGCTTCGTCGACCTCTACGCCGCCTACAACGCCAACCGCCCGTTCGACCACGGCAACTTCTTCCCCGGCGCCGGGGTGGTGGCGAAGCGGGACGGCGAGATCGAGCTCAACCTCGCGGCGATCGAGGTCCGCCGAGATCCCGCGCCCGTGGGCTTCCATCTGATCCTGGGCGCCGGCAACGAGATGGACGTCCTCCACTTGGGCGAGCCGGCGGGCGAGGGGGTGGGGCGGGACGTCTTCGAGAACGTCTACCGCGCCTCGGTCTCCTACGCCGCCGCGCCGGCGCTCCTCGTCGAGGCCGGCATCTACCCCAGCCACATCGGCTTCGAGAGCGCGCTGGCGCGCGACACCTGGAACTACACCGGCTCCTGGGCGGGCAACTTCTCCCCCTACTACCAGACCGGCGTCAAGGCGGTCTGGTCGTGGGGCGGCGGCTGGTCGGGGGGCCTGCACGTCGTCAACGGCTGGCAGATCATCGCCGACAACAACGACGCCAAGAGCCTGGGCGCCCAGCTCGGCTGGAGCGGCGCGCGCGGCGGGGTCGCCGTCAACGGCTGGGCCGGGCCCGAGCTGCCGGGGGACGACTCCAGCCTGCGCACGCTCCTCGACGTCGTCGCCACCGCCAAGGCGACGGCGGCGCTGGACCTGGCGCTGGAGGTGGACTTCGGCCGCCAGGAGCTGCCGGGGAGCCCCACGGCGGAGTGGACGGCCCTGGCCGGCTGGGCGCGCTGGACCTTCAATCCCAAGACGAGCGCCGCCCTGCGCCTCGAGCGCTTCGACGACCCCGACGCCGGCATCACCGGCCTCCCGCAGCGGCTGGAGGAGGCGACGCTCACCTTCGACCTGCGCCCCCACGAGCAGGTGATCGTCAAGCTCGAGGGGCGTTACGACCGCTCGACCGCCGCCGTCTTCACCGGCGAGGTGGCGGGGGCGCCGGAGCGCGAGCAGTTCCTGCTGGCGCTCGGGACGATCTTCACCTTCTGACGCGGAGGCACGCGATGGACTTCGCCTTCATCCTGCTGACCCTGGTCTTCTTCGCCGCCTCGTGGGGCTTCGTGCGCGGCTGCGACGCGCTCGATCCCATGCGGGACAGCCCTAAGGAGGAGAAGCGATGAGCCCGCTCTACCTCCTCGGCCTGGCGGTGACGATCGTCCTCGCCGTCTACCTCTTCTTCGCCCTGCTGCGGCCGGAGCGCTTCTGATGACCGCCAACGGCGTCCTGCAGATCGTCCTCTACATGGTCGTGCTGATCGCGCTGGCCAAGCCGCTCGGCGCCTACATGGCCCTGGTCTACGAGGGGAAGCCCTGCGGCCTCGACCGCGTGCTCGGGCCGTTCGAGCGGCTTCTCTACCGCCTCACCGGCGTCAAGCCGGAGGAGGAGATGGGCTGGCGCACTTACGCGCTCGCGATGCTGCTGTTCAGCGCCGTGAGCCTCCTCGCCGTCTACGCCTTGCAGCGCTTCCAGGGCGTGCTGCCGGCGAACCCCGAGGGTCTGGGCGGGGTGACGCCGGACTCCTCGTTCAACACCGCGGTCTCCTTCGCCAGCAACACCAACTGGCAGGGCTACGGCGGCGAGACGACGATGAGCTACCTCACCCAGATGCTCGCGCTCACCGTCCAGAACTTCGTCTCGGCGGCCGCCGGCATGGCGATGCTGGCGGCGTTCGTCCGCGGCTTCGTGCGGCGGAAGGCCGAGACGATCGGCAACTTCTGGGTGGACCTGACCCGCACCACCCTCTACATCCTGCTGCCGCTCTCGCTCGTCCTGGCGCTCGTCCTGGTGTCGCAAGGGGTGGTGCAGACGCTCTCGCCCTACCGCACGGTCCCGCTCCTCGAAGCCACCACCGACGCCGAGGGCGAGCGCGTAGGCGCGAAAGCTTTCGCGCCGTTCAAAAATACCGAGCAGGTGCTGGCCGTGGGGCCGGCGGCCTCGCAGATCGCCATCAAGCAGCTCGGCACCAACGGCGGCGGCTTCTTCAACGCCAACTCCGCCCACCCGTTCGAGAACCCGACGCCGCTCTCGAACTTCCTCCAGGTGCTGTCGATCCTGCTCATCCCGGCGGCGCTCTGCGTCACCTTCGGCCGCATGGTCAAGGACGCGCGGCAAGGGTGGGCGGTGCTCGCCGCCATGACCCTGATCTTCCTGCCGCTCCTCGCCGTCGCCGTCGCGTCCGAGCAGGCCGGCAACCCGGCCTTCGACCGCCTGGGCGCCGACCAAGGAGCGGGCCCGCTCCAGGCCGGCGGCAACATGGAGGGCAAGGAGGTGCGCTACGGCATCGCGAGCTCGGCCCTCTGGGCGGCGGCGACGACGGCGGCCTCGAACGGGTCGGTCAATTCGATGCACGACTCCTACACGCCGCTGGGCGGCCTGGTGCCGCTCTTCCTCATGCAGTTCGGCGAGACGATCTACGGCGGCGTCGGCTCCGGGCTCTACGGCATGCTGGTCTTCGTCCTGGTCGCCGTCTTCATCGCCGGCCTCATGGTCGGGCGGACGCCCGAGTACCTGGGCAAGAAGATCGAGGCCTACGAGATCAAGATGGCCTCGCTCGTCGTCCTCATCATGCCGCTCGTGGTGCTCGGCCTCACGGCGCTCGCGGTCGCCGTCGAGCCGGGCACGAAGACGCTCGCCAACCCCGGCGCCCACGGCTTCTCCGAGGTCCTCTACGCCTACACCTCGCAGGGGAACAACAACGGCAGCGCCTTCGCGGGCCTGGGCGCCAACAACCCCTTCTACAACACGACCGGCGGCCTGGCGATGCTCTTCGCCCGCTTCTGGCTCGCCATCCCGACGCTCGCCATCGCCGGCTCGCTGGCGCGCAAGAAGCACGTGCCCCCCGGCCCCGGCACCCTGCCGACCCACACGCCGCTCTTCGTCGTCCTGCTCGCCGGTGTCGTGGTGCTGGTGGGTGCCCTGACCTTCTTCCCGGCGCTGGCGCTCGGCCCGATCGTCGAGCACCTGCAGATGCTGGGCAGCTGACGGAGGCTTGCGATGTCCAGGCACAAGCACGCGATGTTCGAACGCGCCATCGTCCGCCAGGCGGTGGCCGACTCCTTCCGCAAGCTGGGCCCCGGGCGGATGCTCCGGAACCCGGTCATGTTCGTGGTCTACGTCGGCAGCATCCTCACCAGCGGCCTCTTCGTCCACGCGCTGGCGGCCGGCAAGGGCGAGGAGCCGCCGCTCTTCATCCTGGCGATCTCCCTCTGGCTCTGGTTCACCGTCCTCTTCGCCAACTTCGCCGAGGCGATGGCCGAAGGCCGCGGCAAGGCCCAGGCCGCGGCGCTGCGGCAGACGCGCAAGAAGACGATCGCCAAGCAGCTCTGGGAGCCGCGGCGCGGCGCCACCTACACGCCCGTCGCCTCGACCGCCATCGGCAAGGGGGACTACGTGCTGGTCGAGGCCGGCGACATCATCCCCGGCGACGGCGAAGTGATCGAGGGGGTGGCCTCGGTCAACGAGGCGGCGGTCACCGGCGAGAGCGCGCCGGTCATCCGCGAGAGCGGCGGCGACCGCAGCTCGGTGACCGGCGGCACCCAGGTCCTCTCCGACTGGCTGGTCATCCGCATCACGGCCGACCCCGGCGAGACCTTCCTCGACCGCATGATCGCGCTGGTCGAGGGGGCGAAGCGGCAGAAGACGCCGAACGAGATCGCGCTCTCGATCCTCCTCGCGGGGCTCACCCTGGTCTTCCTCATGGCCACCGTGACCCTGCTGCCGTTCTCGCTCTACAGCGTCGCGGCGGCGGGGCAGGGCACACCGGTGACGGTGACGGTGCTGGTGGCGCTCCTCGTCTGCCTCATCCCGACGACCATCGGCGGCCTGCTCTCGGCGATCGGCATCGCCGGCATGGACCGGATGATCCAGGCCAACATCATCGCCATGTCGGGGCGGGCGGTCGAAGCGGCCGGCGACGTGGACGTGCTGCTGCTCGACAAGACCGGCACGATCACCCTCGGCAACCGCCAGGCGACCGCGTTCCTGCCGGCACAGGGGGTGGCCGAGAGCGACCTCGCCGACGCCGCGCAGCTCGCCTCGCTGGCCGACGAGACCCCCGAGGGGCGGAGCATCGTGGTGCTGGCCAAGGAGAAGCACCGGCTGCGCGAGCGCGACGTCGCCGCCCTGGGGGCCAAGTTCGTCCCCTTCACCGCGCAGACCCGGATGAGCGGCGTCGACTGCGACGGCCGCCAGATCCGCAAGGGGGCCGACGACGCGGTCGAGGCCTGGGTCGCCGCGCACGGCGGCGCCTTCCCGGTCGAGGTGCGCGCGCAGGTCGAGACCATCGCCCGCGGCGGCGGCACGCCGCTGGTCGTCGCCGACGGGCCGCGCGTCCTCGGCGTGGTCCACTTGAAGGACATCGTCAAGGGCGGGATCCGCGAGCGCTTCGGCGAGCTGCGGCAGATGGGGATCAAGACGGTGATGATCACCGGCGACAACCCGCTGACCGCCGCCGCCATCGCCGCCGAGGCCGGCGTCGACGACTTCCTGGCGCAGGCCACACCCGAGGCCAAGCTCAAGCTGATCCGCGACTACCAGGCGGGCGGGCGGCTGGTGGCGATGACCGGCGACGGCACCAACGACGCGCCGGCCCTCGCCCAGGCCGACGTGGCGGTGGCGATGAACTCCGGCACCCAGGCGGCCAAGGAAGCCGCGAACCTGGTGGACCTCGACTCCAACCCCACCAAGCTCATCGAGACGGTCGAGATCGGCAAGCAGCTCCTGATCACCCGCGGCACGCTGACCACCTTCTCGATCGCCAACGACGTGGCCAAGTACTTCGCCATCATCCCGGCCGCCTTCGCCACCACCTACCCGGCGCTCGACCGCCTCGACCTGATGCGGCTGACCAGCCCGGAGAGCGCCATCCTCTCGGCGGTCATCTTCAACGCCCTGGTGATCATCGCCCTCATCCCGCTCGCCCTGCGCGGCGTCAAGTTCCGCCGCCACTCGGCGTCGCGCCTGCTGCGCGACAACCTGCTGATCTACGGGTTGGGCGGCGTCGTCGTGCCCTTCGCCGGCATCAAGCTGATCGACCTCCTGCTCACCGTCCTGAGGCTCGTCTGACCATGCGCCAGCTCGCGACCGCCGTCCTTCTCCTCCTCGTCATGACCGTGCTGACGGGTGTGCTCTATCCCCTCGCCGTCACCGGCCTCGCCCAGGTCGTGTTCCCCGATCGCGCCAACGGCAGCCTGCTGGAGGTCGATGGCCAGGTAAGGGGGTCTGAGCTGATCGGGCAGCCGTTCTCGGGGGCCCGCTACTTCTGGGGCCGGCCCTCGGCCACGATGCCGCCTTACAACGCCTCCGCCTCGAGCGGCTCGAACCTCGGGCCCACCAACCCGGCCCTCCTTACCCGAATTCAAACGGACGTGAAGCGCATGCGGGCGGCGCACGGGACCGGCCCGGTGCCGGTCGACCTGGTCACCGCCTCGGCGAGCGGCCTCGACCCGCACATCACCCCGGCAGCGGCCCTCTACCAGGTGCCCCGCGTCGCCGCCGCCCGCGGTCTCGATCCGGCGGCGGTGCGCCGGCTGGTCGAGGAGCGGGTCGAGCGGCGGACGCTGGGGCTGCTCGGCGAGCCGCGCGTCAACGTCCTGCGTCTCAACCTCGCGCTCGACGGCCTCCAACCGCGCCGGCAGTGACGTGACCCGCGACGACCGCCCCGATCCCGACGCCCTCCTCGCCCTGGCGCACGCCGAGGAGGAGCGGGCCAAGCGCGGCAAGCTGAAGGTCTTCTTCGGCGCCGTCGCCGGCGTGGGGAAGACCTACGCCATGCTGGAGGCGGCGCGCGAGCTCCAGCGGCGCGGCGCCGACGTGGCGGTTGGGTGGGTCGAGACGCACGGCCGCAAGGAGACCGAGGCGCTGCTCGCCGGGCTCGAGGTCCTGCCGCCGCGCCGCGTCGAGCACCGCGGCGTCGCGCTGCGCGAATTCGACCTCGACGCCGCACTCGCCCGCCGGCCGGCGGTGCTCCTGGTCGACGAGCTGGCCCACACCAATGCCCCCGGCTCGCGCCACGCCAAGCGCTGGCAGGACGTCGAGGAGCTGCTGGCCGCCGGCATCGACGTCTACACCACGATCAACGTCCAGCACCTCGAGAGCCTCAACGACCTGGTGGGCAAGATCACCGGCGTCGCCGTGCGCGAGACCGTCCCCGACTCCTTCTTCGACCTCGCCGACCGGGTCGAGCTGGTGGACCTGCCGGCCGAGGAGCTGATCGCCCGCCTCGCCGAGGGGAAGGTCTACGTCCCCGAGCAGGCCGAGCGGGCGATCGACCGCTTCTTCCGCCCCGGCAATCTCATCGCCCTGCGCGAGCTGGCGCTGCGCAAGACCGCCGAGCGGGTGGACGCGCAGATGCAGCGCTACCGGCAGCTCCACGGCATCGACGAGACCTGGCCGGTGGCCGAGCGCATCCTGGTGGCGGTCAGCTCCGGACCCGGCGCGGCGCGGCTGGTGCGGGCCGCCCGCCGCCTCGCCGAGACGCTGCGGGCCGAGTGGCTGGTGGCCTACGTCGAGACCCCCGCCGAGGCCCGCCTGCCCGAGGCCGAGCGCGACCGCGTCTGGCAGACGCTGCGGCTCGCCGAGCGCCTGGGGGCCGAGACGGCGGTCTTGAGCGGCGAGCGGCCGGCCGAGGCGCTGCTCGCCTACGCGCAGCGGCGCAACGTCTCGAAGATCGTCGTCGGCAAGCCGATCCACCCGCGCTGGAAGGACGTCCTCTTCGGCTCGGTGCGGGACGACCTGGAGCGCGCCAGCGGCGAGATCGACGTCTACGTCATCGCCGGCGACGAGGGGGACGACCGGCCGTTGCCGGCGCGGCGGCGCCGCCCGCGCGCCGCCGCTCCCTACCTCGCCAGCGCCGCCGTCGTCGCCCTCTGCACCGGCCTCTGCGCCCTGCTCTTCCCTTACTTCGAGCGCACCAACCTGGTGATGATCTTCCTGCTCGGCACCGTCGGGGTGGCGATGCGGCTGGGGCGCGGGCCCGCGGCGCTGGCTGCGACGCTGAGCGTGGCGGCCTTCGATTTCTGGTTCGTGCCGCCGTACTGGACCTTCGCCGTCTCGGACAGCCAATACCTGCTCACCTTCGCCGTCATGCTCGCCACCGGCCTGGTCATCTCGACCCTGACCGTGCGCCTGCGCGAGCAGGCCGCGGCGGCACGCGAGCGGGAGGCGCGCACGGCGGCCCTCTACGCCATGAGCCGCGACCTGGCGGCGGCCTCGCGCAGCGAGGACATCCTGCAGGCCGCCGCCCGCCACATCAGCTCCGTCTTCCTCTCCCAGGTCCTGCTCCTGCTGCCCGACGAGACGGGGCGTCTCGCCGAGCGCGCGGCCGAGAGCGTGACCTACCTCTTCGACGGCCGCGAGCAGGCGGTGGCGCAGTGGGTCTACGACCACGGCCGGATGGCGGGCAAGACGACCGACACCCTCCCCGCCGCCAAGGGGCTCTACGTGCCGCTGCGCACGCCGCGCGGCGTCGTCGGGGTGCTCGGCGTCCACCCCGCCGACCCGCAGCGGCTGGTCACCCCCGAGCAGCTCCACCTGCTGGAGGCCTTCGCCAATCAGATCGCCCTGGCCGTCGATTAGACTCGCCTCGTGAGCCGACGCACCGCCGCCTGGCGCGCCGCCGCCGCCGGCGCGGCCGTCCTCGCCGCGACGGGAGCGGCGCGGCTCGCCGCCCTCAACCCGCTGACCGCGGCCTTCGTCTATCTCGTCGTTGTGCTTCTCGCCGCCGCCCGCGGCGGGCTGGCGGCGGGCGTCGCGGCGTCGCTGGCCGCCACCGCCTGCCTCAACTTCTTCTTCCTGCCGCCGGTCGGCGCCTTCCACCTCGACGACCCGCAGAACTGGGTGGCGCTCGCCGCCTTCCTGACGTCGGCCGTCCTGACCAGCCGGCTGGTGGCGCAAGCGCACGCCCAGGCCGCCCGCGCCGAGGACCGGCAGCGGCGGGTGGAGACGATGGCGCTCGAGCGCGAGCGGCTGCTGCGCGAGACCGCCCACATCGACGCGCTGCGCGAGAGCGAGGAGCTGAAGACCGCTCTCCTGCGCGCCGTCTCGCACGACCTCTCGACGCCGTTGACCGCGATCAGCTTCCAGGTCGATGCCTTGAAGCGGCAGGTCGAAGGCGAGGAGGCGCGCGCCCGGCTCGCCGATCTCGAACTGGAGGTGTCGCGCCTGCGGCGGCGGATCGAGGACCTCCTGTCGTTGGGCCGCCTCGAGGCCGGGACCGTCTCGCCGCGCCCGGAGCCGGTCCCGGCCGCCGACCTCTTCCGCGCCGCGCGCGAGAGCCTGTCGCTGCTCTCCCGGCCGCTCCGCGTGGCGGTCGACGCCGACTGCCCGGACGTCTTCGTCGATCCCTCGCTGGCGCTCGAGATCGTCGTCAACCTGGTCGAGAACGCCGACCGCGCCTCCGCCGAGGGGGTGCCGGTCGAGCTGGTGGCCTCGCGCAGCGACGGCAGCGTGCGGCTCGGGGTGCTCGACCGCGGCCACGGCATCGTCGCCGCCGGCCCGCGCGCGGAGGGGACGGCGGCCGAGGTGCTGCCGCGCGGCCTGGGCCTCGAGATCGCGCGGCGCTTCGCCGCCGCCAGCGGCGGGTCGGTGCGGCTGGAGCCGCGGTCGGGGGGCGGGGTGGCGGCGTGGGTGCTGCTGCCGGCCGCCGCGGTGGAGGAGGGGCTGTGAGCCGGCCGCGCGCCGTGCTGGTCGTGGACGACGACCCGGCGATCCGCCGCGTCCTCTGCGCCGAGCTGGCGGCCGCGGGCTACGAAGCGCGCGCGGCGGCGGACGGGGCCGAGGCGTTGGAGTCGATCGAGACCGAGCCGCCCGACGTCGTCATCGCCGACCTGGCGATGCCGCGCGTCGACGGCTTCGCCCTGATCGCCGGCGTGCGGCGGCGGGCGCGGACGCCGATCATCGTGCTGTCGGTGCGCGGCGGCGAGTCGGACAAGGTGCGGGCGCTCGACCTCGGCGCCGACGACTTCGTGACCAAGCCGGTGTCGCTGCCGGAGCTGCTGGCGCGCGTGCGGACGCAGCTCCGGCGCGCGGCGCCGGAACGGCCGCTGCTGCGCTTCCCGGACCTGGTGATCGATTCCGAGCGGCGGCTGGTCACGCAGGGAGTGCGCGAGGTACACCTGACGCCGCGGGAGTTCGCGATCTTGGAGCTGCTGGCCGCCAACGCCGGCCGGCCGATCTCCGCCCGCCTCATCCTCCAGCGGATCGGCGGGGCGGCGCACTCCAGCCCGGACGCGGCGCGCGTCCACGTCGGCGCCCTGCGCCGCAAGCTGGAGCCCGACCCGGCCAACCCGCGCTACATCGTCACCGAGCCCTGGGTCGGCTACCGCTTCATCGCCGAGCCGCTGGAAGAGGAAGCCTGACCGCTACAGCCGGATCTGCATCCCCAGCTCGACCACCCGGTTGGGGGGGATGCGGAAGAAGTCGGTGGGGCGGACGGCGTTGCGCGCCATCAGCCAGAAGAGCTTCTCGCGCCAGATCGCGATGCCGCGCTTGCGGCTCGGGATGAGGGTCTCGCGCGAGAGGAAGAAGGTGGTGTGCATGGTCTGGAGGTCGAGCCCCTTCTTCCGCGTCAGCTCGAGCACGTCCGGCACCCCCGGGCTCTGCAGGAAGCCGTAGCGGGCGCAGAGCCGGTAGAAGCCGTTCCCCAGGTCGGCCACGTCGACGCGGTCCTCCGGCTCGACGTAGGGGACCTCCTCGGTCAGCAGGGTCAGCAGCACCACCCGCTCGTGGAGCACCTTGTTGTGCTTGAGGTTGTGGAGGAGAGCGGCGGGGGTGGCGAAGGCGTCGCGCGACATGAAGACGGCCGTCCCCGGCACCCGCGGCGGCGAGCCCGGCTGGATCGTCTTGACGAACTCCTCGAAGGGGACGGCGCCGCGCGCCAGGCGCTCGGAGAGGAGCTGGCGGCCGGCCTTCCAGGTGGACATCAGGGTGTAGACGAAGAAGCCGACGACCAGCGGGAACCAGCCGCCCTGCAGCACCTTGACGGCGTTGGCGCCGAAGAAGGCGAGGTCGATGGCCAGGAAAAAGAGCACGATGGGGAGCACGACCGCGCGCCGCATCCCCCAGCGGGCGCGCGCGATGGCGTAGGCGAGGATGGTGGTGATGACCATCGTCAGGGTCACCGCGATGCCGTAGGCGGCGGCCAGGTTCGTGGACTTGCGGAAGCCGACGACGAGCCCGATCGTCGCCAGCATCAAGACCCAGTTGACCGTCGGGATGTAGATCTGCCCGATCTCCTCCTTCGAGGTGTGGACGATGTCGAGGCGCGGTATGAAGCCGAGCTGGACGGCTTGGCGGGTGAGCGAGAAGGCGCCCGAGATGAGGGCCTGCGAGGCGATCACTGCGGCCATGGTGGCCAGCGCCACCAGCGGGTAGAGCGCCCAGTCCGGGGCGAGGCGGTAGAACGGGTTGTCCACGGCCGCCGGCTCGTGGAGGAGGAGCACGCCCTGGCCGAGGTAGTTGAGGCAGAGCGCCGGCAGGACGAGGACGAACCAGGCGCGCCGGATCGGGCGGCGGCCGAAGTGTCCCATGTCGGCGTAGAGCGCCTCGGCGCCGGTCACCACCAGGAAGACCGATCCCAGGGTGAGGAAGCCGTGCACGCCGTTGCGGACGAAGAACGTGACGGCGTGGGTGGGGGAGAGGGCCGCCAGGACGCTCAGGTCGCGCACCAGCCAGGAGAACCCGAGGGCGCCGATGGTCAGGAACCAGACGACCATGATCGGCCCAAAGACGGCGCCGATGCCGGCGGTGCCGCGCCGCTGGATGGCGAAGAGAGCCACCAGGATGACGATCGTCACCGGCACGACCCAGCGGGAGAAGAGGGGGGTCGCCACCTCGAGCCCTTCGATCGCCGAGAGCACCGAGATCGCCGGCGTGATCATGCCGTCGCCGTAGAGCAGCGCGGCGCCGAAGATGCCGAGCGCGGTGAGCGCCCAGACGCGGCGCGGGCGGCTGTCGTGCGGCACCAGCGCGAGGAGCGCCAGGATCCCCCCCTCGCCGCGGTTGTCGGCGCGCATGACGAAGACCAGGTACTTGATCGAGACGATGAGGATGAGCGACCAGAAGATCAGCGACAGCACGCCGAGGACGTTGGCGCGCGTCGGGTCGAGCGTGGCGTGGGCGCCGTGGAAGCACTCCCGCATGGCGTAGAGCGGGCTGGTGCCGATGTCGCCGTAGACGACGCCGACGGCGCCCAAGGCGAGGGCGAAGAGCTGGCGGCCGGTGGGAGCTGCGCGCGCGGGCTCGTGACTCACGGCTCGAGGCGACCTAGGAGACGGCGCAGGAGACGTACGGTATCACGGCAGCTGGTAGCCAACGACGCGGGCGGCGAGCCGGCCGCCGGCGGGGTCGGCGCGGAAGAAGACCTCCCCTTCGCGGCGCGAGTCGCGCGGCAGGAAGTCGAGCGTGAGCTCGGCCCGCTCGCGCTCCTCGCCGCCGGGGCCGGTGAGCACGACCTCGACCTGGGCCCCGGCCGCCGTCTCGCCGCCGCGGTTGACGACCACGACCGGCACCCGGTGGGTGCCGCCGGCCGTGCGCCGGGGCGCGCCCAGGGAGACCGCCAGCTCGGGGGGATCGTCGGCGCCGCGCACCGCGTCCCAGACGAGCGCCCCGACGGTGGCGAGGAGGAGGACCAGGCCGACCCCGAAGACGGCCCATTCGAGGGGGTTCTTCCCTTCCCGGGCCTGCGGCTTGCGCTTGGCGGGGCTCGTCACGGCAGCTCAGCGCAGGAGGAGCCGCCCGCCGGCGGCGCCCATCGTCGCCGGCACGCCGAGCACCACCGTCTGCGCCAGGCAGAGCGCCGGGGCGGTGCCGGCGAAGCGACCGAAGAACCAGAGGATGAAGGCCGAGCAAACCAGGGCCACGCCGTAATCGGCGACGACGCCGGCGGCGCCGTGCGCCAGGACACCGGCCTCGCGCGCCGCGGGCGCGCCGGCGAAGTCGCTGTAGTGGAGGATGACCGCGGCGAGCGCCAGCGAGACGGCGACCAGCAGCAGGACCTTCCACGGCGCGAGCTCGTTGGCGATCACCAGGACCTCTTCGGTCGGCGCGACGTTGGAGCCGAGGAGGACGGCGCCGCCGGCGGCGAGCACCAGCTCCGACCACCAGCCGCCGCGCGCGCCCTCCGCCGCCATCCCCTTGTCGGGGTCGCCGCCGCTCGAGGGGCCGGCGAGCTGGGCGGTCCCGACGGAGACGCCGATCGCCACCGGCACGCTCTCGACGACGACCTTCCCCAGCATCTCGGAGAGCGGCATCGCCCCCGTGATCCGGCCGAGCAGCCAGAGCGCCGCGGCCGCGAGCGCGATCCCCAGCCCCATCTCCTCGACCGCCTCGATGCAAACCTCGCCCCAGGTGCTGTCCTGGCGCAGGCCGAGGTAGCGGTTGTACCCGAGGAGGAGGAGGAAGCCCACCGCCAGGTAGGCGAGGAGGTGGAGCGGCTCGGCGAGGAAGCCGGCCCACCAGACCTCCATGGTGTAAAGGAGCGGCAGGCTGAAGAGGAAGCCGCCGATGACGCCGCGGGCGTACTCGCGCAGCGAGACGGCGACGGGGCGCGGGGCGGCGCGGCGGCCGTCGCGGCGGTGGCGGCGTTTCACCTCGGGGCGCCCATCCGCGGGGTAGCATAGCCGCGCCCGTGCCCGAGCCCTCCACGCCCCCGCGCCCGCGCGAGATCCTCGCCTGGGCGATGTTCGACTTCGCCAACTCGAGCTACACGACGATCATCGTCACCGTCGCCTTCAGCGTCTACTTCACCACGCTGGTGGCGCCGCCGGGGCGGGGGGACTTCCTCTGGGGGACGGGGCTCCTGGTGGCGAACCTGTTCGTCCTGCTGCTGTCGCCGGTCGTCGGGGCGATCGCCGACGACTCGGGGCGGAAGAAGGTGTTCCTCTTCGCCACCTACGCCCTGTGCGTGGCGGGGACGGCGGCGCTCTGGCTCGTGGTGCCGGGGCGGGCGGGGCTGGGGGTGGCGCTCCTCGTCGTGTCGTTCATCGGCTTCTCCTTCGGCGAGAACCTGGCCGGCGCCTTCCTGCCGGAGATCTCGACGCCCGAGAACGTCGGGCGGATCTCGGGGTTCGGCTGGGGGCTCGGCTATTTCGGCGGGCTGGGGTCGCTGCTCCTGGTCCAGCCGCTCCTGCGCGGCGGCTTCGAGCCGGCGAACCTGGGGAGCCTGCGCCTCGCCTGGGTGGCGACGGCGCTGTTCTTCCTGGTGGCCGGCCTGCCGACATTCCTCTTCCTGCGCGAGCGGGCGCTGCGCACGCGGCGGGCGCCGCTGGAGTACGTGCGCGCCGGCTTCGCACGGCTGGCGGCCACCGCCGCCGAGGTGCGCCGCTTCTCCGAGCTGGCGCAGTTCCTGGGGGTCTACTTCGTCTACTACGCGGGGTTGACGACGGTCGTTGCCTTCGCCGGCATCTACGCCGTCCAGAGCCTGGGCTTCACCTTCGCCGAGCTGACCAAGCTCTTCCTGCTGCTGCAGCTCTCGGCGGCCGGGGGCGCCTTCCTCTTCGGCTGGGTGCAGGACCGCTTCGGGGCGGTGCGCACGATCCGCATGGCGCTGGTCATCTGGATCCTGGTCTGCCTGGGGGCCTACGCCTGCGTGCCGGGGCAGGAGATCGTGGCGGGGCTCGACGGCAAGCAGCTCTTCTGGGGCGTGGCGCTCTTCGCCGGGCTGGGGATCGGGTCGCTGCAGTCGGCGTCGCGGGCCCTCGTCGGCCTCTTCGCGCCGGTCCAGAAGGCCGGCGAGTTCTTCGGCTTTTGGGGGCTCTCGGGGAAGGCCGCCTACATGGTGGGGCCCTTCGTCTTCGGCGCCATCTCCTCGGCCAGCTCGCAGCGGGTGGCGATGCTCTCGACGGCGGCCTTCTTCCTCCTCGGGCTCTTCGGCATGGCGCTGGTCGACGAGGCGCGCGGGCGGCGGGTGGCCGAGGAGTGGGAGCGGACGGGAGGGGGGGCGGGCGGCGGCGCGGCGGCGTAGCTGCGATCGCGGATTCCCCCTTGCAATGTCATCCCGAGCGTAGCGAGGGATCTGGGGGAAGGGACGCTTGATCGTCCGCCTAATCCGCCTCCTGCTCCGCGCCTTCTACCGCGAAGTCGGCGTCGCCGGCCTCGAGCGCCTGCCGCGCGGGCGGCCGCTCGTGCTGGTCGCCAACCACGTCAACGCCCTGGTCGACCCGCTGCTAATCCTCGGGACCCTGCCGGTGCGGGCGCGGTTCCTCGCCAAGCACACCCTCTGGAAGATGCCTGGGCTCGGGCCGCTGCTGGCCGCGGGCGGGGCGATCCCGGTGTACCGGCGGCAGGACGAAGGAGTGGACCCGGCGAAAAATGTCGAGGCGTTCGCCAGGTGCCACGAGGAGCTGGCGGCCGGACGCTCGATCGCCCTCTTCCCGGAGGGGATCAGCCACAACCTGCCGGGCCTCCAGCCGTTGAAGACCGGCGCGGCGCGGATCGCGCTGGAGGCCGAGGAGCGCTTCGGAGACCTCGGCGTGCGGATCGTGCCGGTGGGGCTCCTCTTCGACGCCCGCCCGCGCTTCCGCTCGCGGGCGTTCGCCCAGGTGGGGGAGCCGATCGACCCGGCGCCGGAGGCGGCGGCGTACCGCGGGGCGGCGGGGGAGCCGGGCGGGCGGGCGGCGGCGGTGCGGGCGCTGACGGCGCGGATCGACGCCGGGCTGCGGGCGGTGACTCTCAACTACGCCTCCTGGGAAGAGGCGCGCCTCATCGCGCGGGCGGCGGAGCTGATCGGCCGGCCCGAGCTGGAGCTGCCCGGGCGGCGGAGCCTGGAGGAAGGAATCGAGCTGCGGCGGGCGCTCCTGGCCGGCTACCGCGAGCTGGCGGAGCGCTGCCCCGAGAAGGTGGCCGCGGCGGCCGAGGCGGTGCGGCGCTACGACCGGTTGCTGCGGGTCCTGAGGGTGCGCGACGACCAGGTGGCGGCGAAGTATCCGCCCGGGGGGGTGGCGCGCTTCATCGGCCGGAGCCTGCTGCGCCTCCTCGTCCACCTGCCCGTGGCCATCGTTGGCACAGCCCTCAACGCCCTGCCATATCTCCTCGTCGCCGCCATCGCCCGCCGGGTGAGCCACGCCCCCGACCAGGTGGCGACCTGGAAGGTCTTCCCCTCCCTCCTCGTCTACCCCCTCTGCTGGATCGCCCAGGGCATCGCCGTCGGCGCCTGGCTCGACCGTCCCTGGCTAGGCCTCCTGGCCGTCGCCGCCGCCCCCCTCACCGGCTACGCTGCCCTCCGCTTCCATGAAACCCGCCTCAACTTCGCCCGCGAGGCGCGGGCCTACCTCCTGCTCCGGACCCGCGGCCGCCTGGCCGCGGAGCTCCGGACAATGCGCGAGGAGGTCTACCGGCAGGTCCAGGATCTCCTGGAGGAGTACCGGACCAGCCCGCCGGGTGGCCAAGGTCCTCCCGCTAGCCCTCCAGGGGAGTCTCAGGGCGCTGGAGATAGATCTGGAAGGGCTGGAGATCTATCTCCAGGTCTCCAAGATGTATCTTCAGCCGCCCGAGATACATCTTCCGCGCCGGAAGATCTATCTCCGACCGCCGGAGATCTATCTCCCGGCCTTGGAGATAGATCTTCTGGCCCTGGAGATATATCTCCGGGCGTTCGAGATACATCTCCAGGCCTCGGAGATCTATCTTCCGAACCCGGAGATAGATCTTGAGGCCTCGGAGACTTATTTCCCGGCCTTCGGAGGTCAATTCCCGGCGCCTGGGATGGAACGTCCGCTCCCGTGGACACCGGCTCGGTGGGACTCAATCTTCATAGAAGAGCGTGTCCTGATCGCTGAGATCCTCGTAACGGTCCAGGATCGCCTGGAACTGCCCCGAAAGCCCGGCGATCTCCGCTGGCCGCAGCTTCCCTCGGCCCCAGACCTGCCGGATGTTCTCCAGCGCCTTCCGGGCTTCCGGGTCGATCTCGTCGTCCTGCCGCAGCAGGTAGGAGAGGAGCCGCCGGTTGACCCGGCGCTCGAACCAGGCGCCGTTCCCGATCCGCGAGGCGATGTACCCGGCCTGCGCCCACTTCCCCAGTTCGTAGGAGGGCCCGGCGAAGCTGTCTTCGATCGCTTGGCTGGTCTGCTCAACCAGTCGCGAGTAGCGACTCGTCGGAGCTCCCTTGACCTCCAGGTCGATGACCGCGTCGCTGAAGCGCTTCTCCTCCGATTCGAGAAGAATGCCCTGGCTCATCATGTAATTAGCCGCCCGCCGTCCCGCATCGCCGGCAGCCATGGCATCGCCCGCCTCCAGGGCTTCCTGAAAGCCGACCAAGTGAGCTCCCACGAGCACTTGCAGCGCTCTGAAGGCCTCTGCCTCCGGCTGTTCACCGCCGCGATAGGTCTCACCCTTCCAGATCACGGGCGGCCGCTCCGAATCCGCCCGCGCTAGCACCAGCTCCGCCCGCACCTGCTCCAAGTCTTTGGTTGCCGTCAGCGGCTCCAAGACCTCCGCCACCTCCATCTCCCGTCCTGCCCAGAAGGCGAGTGTCTTGACGATCGGCCGGAAGCGCTGGCGCGCCGCCTCGATCGTCGCCTCCGGGAGAAGCCGGTAGGTGGGTACGGCCAGCGCGAACAGCACCATCGCGGCCGCCGCGTAGGGCAGCCATCGCCATGAAGGCCGGGAGGGCCTAACGAAAGGGACTACGTCCCCTCCAGCCGTCTCGGCGCTAGTCTCCCGCAGCACGTGCGCGGTCTCGGTGAACAGCTCGAGGCACTCCGTACAGACGGACAGATGCCGCGTAATTCCCGCCCGCTCCGCACGCGAGAGCTGGCCGTCGAGATAGGCCGCGATCTCCTCCAGCTCCGGATGTACGAAGCTGCCGCCACCAACTCCTTCATATTTCAGTTCGCGCATTCGTTCACCTACAGCCTACTTCCCCCTCGCCCATTGGACGGACCAACTCATCGAAGTTCCTCTATTTTCCCTCTCCAAGCACCTCAGCGACGAGATCACGTCCGATCCCCTCCCGCTCGAGGTCCTTCCGTAACGTCTCCCTCAGCCGGTCGACCCGGCGGTAGAGCGGTTTCTGCTCCAAGTGAAGCGTGCGGGCGATCTCGACCACCTGCATCCCCTGCTGGAAGTGCAGCTTCAAGATGAGACGATCTTCGTCCGGCAACTTCGCCCAAGCCCGCCCAAGCGCCTCCCACACCCGACTCCGCGCCTCCTGCCGCTCCCGCTCCAGTATGCGCTCGTCCGGCCCCAGTTCGCCCGCCGCCAGCCCCTCCAGCCGCTCCTCCCCCTCCATCTTCCGCGGCAGCCGCACCGGCAGCCGAGCCGCTAGCGCCTCCAGCTCCGCCCGCGACAGAACCACCTTGTGGTTTGTGCGTAGAAGCTCACAGGACTCCTCGAACGTGTACCCGTCCCGCGCCAGCTCCTCGAGCTTCCGCGCCTCCGGCCCCAGCCGCCGCGCCTCCGCCGACGGCCGCCACTTCCCCCAAAGATGATTCCGCCAGTCCAGGAACAGATGCGTGATCACCGTGGTAAGGTAGGTCTCAAACCGGCTCTTGCCCTGGAACTTCCGGAGGATGGCGTAATCGTCCGCCACCAGCTTCGCCTTCACGTGCGCCGAGAATTCCTCCGCCTCGTCCGTCCCACAGTGGTGGCGACGACAGACGTACTGGCTGAGCGTCTCGATCTTTGGGAGATTGGCGAGGATGAGCTGGACAGTATCCATGGCAGACCGCGGGGCTGACCTTATGGGCATCATAGCGTGACTCAGAAGGGGCACGAGCACCGCCCCTCCATGTGGCGGCTGGCTTCTTTCATCATTAGGGCATCAGCCGGCGTAGCAGCGTCCGCCGTGCTACTCCCCAACCTCTGCCTCGGATCTCCGGCTCTGGAAAAGGTCTTCCCTGACGAGGATTCTCCCAACGTTGCTGCCATCGAGTTTCGCGATGGCCATGTCTACCTTCATTTGTCTAAGGATCAAAAAGCACCGGTCTACAGCGCCATCGCCAGCGCGATTTCACTCGACCGCAATCAGCGCCTAATAGTTTCTCGGGACCGAACTCAGTTAGGGCGCGTGAGCTACCAAACTCTTGAGGGCAAGCGAATATCTACCTTTGAGTTCCTACAGAACTGGCTTCCTGTGTGGAACGTCACCGTACCTGGGTTCTCCGATTTCTCTATTAGCGACGATGGCTCAACGGTGGTTGAAACCCTTCGCGATATTCACTTGCCGACGGCAGGGCGACTAACGATCTATGGCAAAGAAGGCGAGGTCTTAGGTTCAAGATCGCAGGTCGGCATTCAAAAGGTGGACCTCAACCATGATGGAACCCGGATCGCCGTTAATACTCAAGACGAACTCGTAGTGCTTGACCGTACGGCTGAGGTTCGCCAGCGCTTTAAGTCCGCACTCGATTTCGGCCTATCGCCAGACGGGCGCTCGATCGCTCTGATCCGACCCGAAGAGGTCACTGTCGTCAACGACACATTGCCATCGCCTGTAATCATTCCGACCGCGAAAATTGCGTCGGATGTAGACTTTTCCAACGACGGTACACTCCTTGTCATCATTGACCCTGAGAACTTGTATGTCCTACGAACCACGACAGGGGAAATGATATCGCGCGTACGAGCCAAGCCCAATGCCTATTTTGAAGATGTCGATTTCCGGCCAGATGCAAAACGCATCGCCGTAAGCACGCTCGCCATAAGTACACGACGTACGTCAACAGGGATGGGCCGTGCCCAGGCTGAGATAGTGATTCTCGATCTTCTGGGCACTCTTCAAGAGCGTGAAATTGTGGACTTCCAAGAATGGAAGGGGACGACGCCAACCGTGGAATTTGTTGATAACACCAAACTCTTCATGACTCTTGATGGTGAGCCCTATGTCCTTGCCATTCCGCAATAGAATTGGGTCATGGACAGACAGTTGCGCACTGCTGGCTCGAGTGGTCGTCATTTTAAGCATCGTGCAACCGGGGCTCGCACCTCTTAATGCACAGTCCGCAATTAGATGGCCTTTCGACCCTGGCGATGTTGTCTATCCCATCGGCAATAGCTACGGTGAGTACCAGAACCCAGAAGGCAGGCCCTACCATCATAACGGCATCGATATTCTGGCGGGTGCTCCTCGAGAGGTTTATGCGGTCGAAGACGGCACTGTCACATACGTCAATACACAGTCTGAGTATTTTTCATGTGTCATGATAGGGGAGCCAGTTGATGGTGGCGAGGGTTACGTCTATTGTCACTTGGAGGGGAGCAGCATCGCCGTGACGATTGAAGAGTCGGTACAAAAGGGAGCGTACCTCGGCAAGATTGTAGCTTGGCCAGAGCCAAATTTCGACCATCTTCATCTTAGCAGGGTTAGAGGATTTGGGGGAAAGAGATGGAGTAGAGCATTCCCTATCGATAATCCCATCTTATACTTAAGCCCTAACGCGGACACCTCGGACCCCAGCTTTGAATTGGCTACAGGCACCGACCTTTTGCTCTTTTGTGAAAATGAAACTGCTACTTGTCAGCCACCTTTGAGTTTGAGGGGCAGGCTAGACATCGTTGCGCTCGCCCATGACACCATTGCCGGGAACTTGCACGTAGCTCCCTACAAGATTGATGTAATAGTACGACGAAGCGAGGACAACCAAGAAGTTTACCGTTCCATAGTGGTGCTTGATGGTGAACTAGGTTCGGATCCTTTCGCGGTGCATACTCTCTATAAGGATGACGCGAGCGCGCGGTCTGAGGGGAGTTATACCGAGCGCAAGTTTTACATTATTGCGACAAACATGGACGGCTCGCGGGTGCTCACGCAGAGCGATAGGGACAGAGCCTGGAATACCCTAGAATCGCGAAGTGGCCCACACGAGGTCATAGTCACCGTCTGGGATCATGGCGGAAACTCTGTTTCTAGCTCGATGATAGTGCAGGTTGCAAACGAATGATTTAGGTGTCTCGGGAGGAGCGGCAGTGAATGCGTTGAATCTTGAGAACCGGGCTTCGCGGGGAGAAGGGTAGCGAACGATATGGTATTGCGCTATTCGGCCCTGCTGCTGAGTCTCGCAGTCTGCGCCTGTGGATTAGTGCCACCCCGAAACAAAGTACTTGCTACGGCTCCCGGAGGCGCTGGCCATAGGGCTCTCGTTGCAGCAGCGGGTGGGGAGCGGCCGGTTGAGTCGCGCTTGACAGGCGGCTTTTCGTATGCGCCCACCTTTCAGGGACTATTTCTGCGTTCGGGCCGTTCTGCGCTCCCCGGTAATCAGGCCGTACGTAAGGCAGCTCGCGAGATCTATAAAGAAGCGTCTCTTCGAGCTACTCCAGAAGCTCTGCAGGCAAAGGGCCTCCTATATCTCGTCACAAACCGCCCTGAGAAGGCCGTTCCTATTTTGGAACAGGCGAGTCGACGCGTTCCCCAGAATGCCGCAATCCTCTCTGATCTTGCGGCAGCCTACATCGCGAGCGCTGAGGCTCTCGACCGGCCCATCAACCTAGTAGGAGCGCTTTCGGCCGCAGAAAAGGCGACTCGCCTCGATTCCAGTAGCCCGGAAGCCCTCTTTAACCGCGCGCTGGCATGTCGAAAGCTCTTTCTTCCCTCGCAGGCTGCGGAGGCTTTACAGCGCTATTTGGAGCTCGATGGGAGCTCAGGTTGGGCTAGAGAAGCTACGGCTTCACTGCAAGGCGGCTCATCCCTTTCGAGTGCTGAGATGTGGGATCAAGAAAAACAGCGACTCCAAGCTGCGATACGTCTCAATGACGGACAAGCCATTTACTCAATAGTTAATGCCTTTCGACAGGAAAGCCGTGAATATGCGGAGGAAGGTCTTTTGCTAGCATGGGCTCACCTCTGGTTGGACGAGCACCGATTAGCCGCGGCCAGAGCTCTCAGTTCGGCCCGCGTCATCAGCGAAAAGGTAGTGGAGACTTCTGGTGATCGATCAGTCGCCGACATGATTGCGTTTATCGATCAACTTGAAGAGGGTAGCTCGGAGTTTAGACTACTGGTGTTTGGCATCGATAATTATGGCAAAGGGCTTTCCCTCGTTAAGGCACGTCAGTTCTCGGAAGCTGAGAGTTCATTGGCGCGCGCGCGCTCGTATTGCAGCCGACCAAGCATGCCATGCAGGCTTTGGATCGAGTTCCTTCTCGCCCGCTGCGCGTACCAACGTTCGGACCTACCGAACGCTTACAGACTGACCAAGGCGCTTCTCAAGGATATCGACGAATCACGCTATCCCATTCTTGCCGGGCGGTCACAATGGCTTTTGGGCAGCGCACTTCTAGGGCTTGCCCGCCCTGCTGAGGCGCTGCGCGCTTATCAATCTGCCTTGGCACTCTTCCAGCAAACTGGAGAAAGCGAACATCAAAGTGCGGTGCACATCCTTCTAGCCAGCGCCCTTCACGAACTCGGCGATTCTCCTGCTGCCTGGCGCCATCGCCTTCGTGCTATTCAGGCTTTGGCTAAGCCTATTAATCCTAATCGCCTTCGTCTCGCTCTCACGGAAGCCGCCTTTGCCAGCCTTGAATCTGGTCATACCGACGCGGCGGTCATCATTCAAACGGAGGCGCTACATCTTGCTCGAAAGACGAATGAGCCGCTTGCTCTAACCACGGCTCTTTTGAATCGAGGCCTAATTCTTTTTGAAGCTGGCAGGTACCGTTCGGCCCTTAATGACCTCGAGCACGCTCGGCATCGTAGTTCCGCCATCGCGGATCAGTCAGTGCGTGAGAATGTGGTCGCCGATTTGCTCCTGGCGGACGGAGAGGTGCGGAGGACTCGTGACCCGGCTGGAGCAATTGCATCCCTGAGCGCCGCTCTCAGGTTTCATGAGTACCGAAGGCATGACCTCAGGCTTCCACACGCGCTACGCTTGCGAGCCCAGGCGTTTCTTCATCTCAATGAGGAAGCGGCCGCGGTGAAGGACCTTGCTCGGGCTATCGATCTCCTGGAACGAGAGCGTAACTCCTTGCCACAAGGGAGTTACAGGCTCGCTTTCTCTAGCCGCTCTGCTTCGGCGTTTGACGATATGATTGCCCTGCAGGTGAAGAGAGGAGATAATGATCTTGCTTTCGACTACTCGGAGCGGGCCCGGGCGCGCGTGCTCCTTGATTGGCTGTCCGCCTTACCCAGAGGCAATGATTTTGACCATTTTGCGATTGATATTTCAACTCAGCCGAGGCCCGTGGCTGCCCTGCAGTCGCGGCTAAATAAGCCCTTTGTGCTTGTTAGCTACAAGATCCTTGGAGATACATTGCTTCTTTGGGTAGTTCGATCGACATCAGTCCAGTTGGTAAGAATTCCGGTTACGGCGTCTCTTTTAGAGAGGCAGATTGATCGGCTCAACAAACTAGCTCGGAGAGACGAACTAGCCGTTCGGCCTGAAGCCATTCGGCTCTATGACATACTAATACGTCCGCTCAACAGACTTCTTCAGAAAGATGAGGTTGTCACATTTGTTCTTGATGGCAGCCTCTATTCTCTCCCGCTCGCTGCATTGGTAAATTCACAGACCGGTCGGACGCTGATCGAAGAGAGACCATTTGCCGTCGCGCCAAGTCTCAATGTCTTGGTCCGGCCGGGGCAGCACGTTGCCCGCGAGGGCTTCGCGGATGGTTCGATTCTCGTGATAGCCAACCCGGCCTTTCGACGTTCACTGTTCGCAGATGCCCACGATCTGCAAGGAGCATTGGAAGAAGGTACTCGCATAGGGCGACTCTATCGGCGTCCCAGTGTTGTGTGTTGTCGAAATGCTACCCGGGGCGCATTTCGGGGAGCGCTGGGCAAGTATCGCATTCTTCATTTTAGTGGCCATGCGGTTCTCAACAAGAGGACGCCTCTTCAGTCTATGCTGCTTTTAGCGCCGGATCGGGATAGCGGGACGGGAGTTCTCTACTCGAGGGAACTGCTTGGCCCCGTTGTACTTGGCACCGAGCTAGTCATCCTGGCGAGTTGCGGCTCCGCCGAAGGAGCAGTAGCTGCCGGTGAGGGGATTGGAGGGATAGTGTGGCCGCTTCTTGCGCGCGGCGTGCCTACAGTGATCGCCAGTCTCTGGAACATAGAGGATCAGAGTACTCGTCGCCTGCTTGAACGATTCCATGAACGCCTGACCGCCGGTGCTCCTCCAGTCATCGCACTTAGACACGCTCAGGTTGAATTCCTTCAAAGGCAGCCTCAGAGCGCTCGACGTTCGCTGGACTGGGCTGCTTTTCAGGTTTATACGGCTGTAGTTCCACAGATAACACAACCGAAGAAGGAGGCGATATGATCGTTCGCGTGATCTTTTGGGGACTGATCGGCTTCGTTCCAAATGAGCAGGTCGAAAAGGGGATGACGGCGCTTTTGATCAAGGCGTCTACAGTGCACGAGGGTCAGTGCCACATTCCGGATCATGCCCCCCGGGTCTGGCTTTTGGAGGGAGAATGTTACGGAAACTGTCTTCGTGAACCTGCGGCCGAGCGCGTTCGTGCGGCGGGAGTTGGGTTGCCGGGCCCTTTGGAGCAAATGGGCGCTAGATATAAGCTTCGTTGGTGGCTCGACGGAGAGCACCTCGAAATCGACGGAGCACTGCCTGGTTTTGCCTTGGAGCGTAAGACTAGAGTTCAGGTGCAGGGTAAGCCAGCAGAGTTTCCAAGCGATGTCATTCAGACTTCCGACTTCTCTTGGATACCGGAGATGGATGTCTTAACCTCAGGGAAGGGTGCGATCAATGAGGATTGCCTTGCGGAGGCGAAGACCTGTCCGATCAGTGCTCGTTTCAAGATCACGGGGGGCCGCGCCAGCACTTGCCATCTTTTGCACGACACGATTGACCTGGCTGGTGATCGAGATCGGATAGCTACGTTCAACTTCAAGTTGCCAGACGGAACCTTGGTGCCAAACTACACGCAGGCTGCGGCCGATGCGATCGTAGTGGAATTGATCGTCGAAGGTGACGAAGTGGAAATCAAGTCGTTCGACTTCGGCCGCGAAACGCAAAAGGCGGCGGCGGCGCTGCGGCCCACTCACGGAAGCAGCACGGTAACCCTTCTAGTTGGTCATTGGGAAAATCCAAACAACCCCCAACCATCGTCGAACTGCTACAGTGCCATGCTTAAGCGCCACTCAGAGGCCTTCTTCGAACTCCTCAGTGACAGAAGTTCTGGGGCTGCTCGCCGTGTGTTCAAGGAGTATCGTGAGGAAGGAGTATCTCCCGGTTCGTGTGAGAAAGATCTCGAAGAATTCCAGTACAATGTGATTACCTCCACGGCTGCATCGAAGGTAGCGATTCCTCCTGTGTGGCCGCACCTCGCCACTGAGTGCGACCATCGCCAATTTAGGCCGAGCAAGAACGGATAGGGTGTGCGGGGCTTGTGTCGAAGTTCTTGCGTAACCTCAGAAGCCTGACACCGGTGGCATCTGCAAGCGGTCAGGTAGGATGGCAAATGTATTTGAATCGGATAATGACGAAGGCAGTTTAAGCGTTCGGTTGGTGGGCGCGTAAACCTCGCGCCCACTCCGGCCTGCCTATGTCCGACCGTGGCGAGTCCCTGGTGCCGCCCTGATGCTGTCCGTTTCCGGCGCCCGTTGTGAGCTCGGCGGCCCAACCTGCCGCATTTCCGCCACCCAGGGGACATCCCTTGCGCCCGCCCTTCTCTTCCCCCTATACTCCGCCCTCCCGCTGACGGCCTCCGGCCCTCGGCTCCCGGTTTGACGGGGCGCCCTAGCCTCTGCTACGATCCGCGGGTTTTCGCCGCCGAGGGTCCCGCCCGGGACCGGGGCGGGGTCGTTTCGTCCGTAACCAATCTCTGAACTTGGGTTCAGGGGAAGAGTGTTCTCGTCGGGCGCCCTCGACGGTAGGGGGCGCGCCGCTCTGTTTGCGGCGGCGGGGACGAGCGGGGCCGAGGGGCCCCTGAGGAGAGCTACGAGGCATGCCTACGATCCACCAGTTGGTGCGCAAGGGGCGCGAGCGCACGATCTACAAGACGAAGAGCCCGGCGCTTCAGGGGGCTCCCCAGAAGCGCGGGGTCTGCGTGCGCGTCTACACCCAGACGCCCAAGAAGCCCAACTCGGCGCTGCGCAAGGTGGCCCGCGTGCGGCTGACCAACGGCATCGAGGTGACGACCTACATCCCGGGCGTCGGCCACAACCTGCAGGAGCACTCGATCGTGCTCATCCGGGGCGGCCGCGTGAAGGACCTCCCCGGGGTGCGCTACCACGTGATCCGCGGCACGCTCGACGCGGTCGGCGTCGCCGGGCGCAAGCAGAGCCGCTCGAAGTACGGCGCCAAGCGCCCCAAGAGCTGATCCCGACCACGGTCCGAACGGAACGACGAGAAGAGGAAGCGACACGATGCCCAGGCGCAGAGAGATCCCGAAGCGCGAGATCCTGCCGGACCCGCTCTACACCAGCCAGTTGGTGACGAAGTTCGTCAACGTGGTCATGCGGGACGGCAAGAAGTCGGTGGCCGAGCGCATCCTCTACAACGCGCTCGACGTGATCCGCGAGCGCACCGGCGACGACCCGATGAAGGTCTTCAAGCGGGCGATCGAGAACGTCAAGCCGGCCGTCGAGGTCAAGTCCCGCCGTGTCGGCGGCTCGACCTATCAGGTCCCCGTCGAGGTGCGGCCGGGCCGGCGGCTGGCGCTGTCGATGCGCTGGGTGATCCAGGCGGCCCAGGCGCGCGGCGAGAAGACGATGCGCGCCCGCCTCGCGGCCGAGCTGATGGAAGCGGCCGAGAACCGCGGCGCGGCGATCAAGAAGAAGGAAGACACCCACCGGATGGCCGAGGCGAACAAGGCGTTCGCCCACTACCGCTGGTAGGCAGAAAGGCGATCGGCGAAACCTAGCTCCGAGTTACGACCATGGCACGGCAATCTCCCCTCAGCGACACCCGGAACATCGGCATCATGGCCCACATCGATGCCGGGAAGACGACCACCACCGAGCGGATCCTCTTCTACACCGGGGTCAACTACAAGATCGGCGAGGTCCACGAGGGGACCGCGACCATGGACTGGATGGTGCAGGAGCAGGAGCGCGGCATCACGATCACCTCGGCGGCCACCACCTGCTTCTGGCGGAACCACCGGATCAACATCATCGACACCCCCGGCCACGTCGACTTCACGGCCGAGGTCGAGCGGTCGCTGCGCGTCCTCGACGGCGCGGTGGCGGTGTTCGACGCCGTCGCCGGCGTCGAGCCGCAGTCGGAGACGGTGTGGCGCCAGGCCGACCGGTATCGGGTGCCGCGCATCGCCTTCGTCAACAAGATGGACCGCGTCGGCGCCGATTTCGAGCGCTGCGTGGCGATGATGCGCACGCGCCTCAACGCCCATCCGGTGCCGATCCAGCTCCCCTGGGGGCGCGAGGAGAACTTCCGCGGCGTCATCGACCTGGTGGCGATGAAGGGGATCTTCTACAAGGACGAGACCCTGGGCGCCGACTACGAGCTGGTGGACATCCCCGAGGAGCACCTCGACCGCGCCCACAAGGCGCGCGAGCAGATGGTCGAGGCGATCGCCGAGACCGACGAGCAGCTGCTCGAGAAGTACCTCTCGGGCGAGGAGGTCACCAACGACGAGCTCAAGGCCGGCCTGCGGCGCGCCACGGTGGCCGGGCAGCTGCAGCCGGTCATCTGCGGCAGCGCCTTCAAGAACAAGGGCGTGCAGCCGCTGCTCGACGCGGTCGTGGACTACCTCCCCTCGCCGCTCGACGTGCCGCCGATGGAAGGGCTCGACCCGCACAGCGAGCAGACGATCGTCCGCCAGGCGGCCGACGCCGAGCCGTTCGCCGCGCTGGTCTTCAAGATCATGACCGACCCCTTCGTCGGGCACCTCGCCTACTTCCGCGTCTACTCGGGGCACATCGAGTCCGGGCAGCCGGTCATGAACGTCAAGCGCGGCAGCAACGAGCGGATCGGCCGCCTCCTCAAGATGCACGCCAACAAGCGCGAGGAGATCTCGGAGGTCTGGGCGGGCGACATCGCCGCCGCCGTGGGGCTCAAGAACGTCACCACCGGCGACACGATCTGCGACCCCAAGCACCCGGTGGCGCTGGAGGCGATGAGCTTCCCCGAGCCGGTCATCGCGGTCTCGATCGAGCCCAAGACTAAGGCGGACCAGGAGAAGCTCTCAGTCGCCCTCGGGAAGCTCATGCAGGAGGACCCCACCTTCCGCGTCCACACCGACCCGGAGACCGGCCAGACGATCATCGCCGGGATGGGGGAGCTGCACCTCGAGATCATCACCGACCGGCTGGTGCGCGAGTTCAACGTCGGCGCCAACGTCGGGCGCCCCCAGGTGGCGTACCGCGAGACGATCACCGCCGAGGCCGAGGGGGAGGGGCGCTACGTCAAGCAGACCGGCGGCCGCGGCCAGTACGGGCACGCCAAGATCCGCATCCGCCCGCTCGCCGAGGGGGACTACCTCTTCAACAACAAGATCGTCGGCGGCTCCATCCCCCGCGAGTTCATCAAGCCGATCGACCAGGGCATCCGCGAGGCGATGGAGACGGGGCCGGTCGCCGGGTACCCCACGACCGGCATCGAGGTGGACCTCTACGAGGGCAGCTTCCACGAGGTGGACTCCTCGGAGATCGCCTTCAAGATCGCCGGCTCGATGGCCTTCCAGGACGCCTGCAAGCGCGCCCGGCCGGTGCTGATGGAGCCGATCATGGCGGTCGAGGTGGTCACCCCCGAGGAGTACATGGGGGAGATCATCGGCGACATCACCTCGCGCCGCGGCCGCATCCAGCAGATGGAAGCGCGCGGCAGCGTCCAGGTCATCACCTGCCGCGTGCCGCTGGCGGAGATGTTCGGCTACGCCACCGACCTGCGCTCGGAGTCGCAGGGGCGGGCCAACTACAGCATGCAGTTCGCCGCCTACGAGCAGGCGCCCAAGAACGTCAGTGAGGAAGTCGTCGCCAAGGCGGCGGGCTAGGAGAGAGAGACCATGGGCAAGGAGAAGTTCGAGCGGACGAAGCCGCACGTCAACGTGGGGACAATTGGCCACGTGGACCACGGCAAGACGACGTTGACGGCGGCGATCACGAAGGTGTTGGCGAAGAAGGGCCTGGCGAGCTTCGTGGCGTTCGACCAGATCGACAAGGCCCCCGAAGAGCGGGAGCGCGGGATCACGATCGCGACGGCGCACGTGGAGTACGCGAGCGACAATCGGCACTACGCGCACGTGGACTGCCCGGGACACGCGGACTACGTCAAGAACATGATCACCGGGGCGGCGCAGATGGACGGTGCGATCCTGGTGGTCTCGGCCGCGGACGGTCCGATGCCGCAGACGCGGGAGCACATCCTGCTGGCACGGCAGGTGGGCGTGCCGTCGATGGTCGTCTTCCTCAACAAGGTGGACATGGTGGACGACCCGGAGCTGCTCGACCTCGTCGAGCTGGAGCTTCGGGAGCTGCTCAGCTCCTACGACTTTCCGGGCGACGACATCCCGATCATCCGGGGTTCGGCCTTGAAGGCCCTGGAGAGCGGGGACCCGGAGAGCGAGGCGGGGCAGAAGATCATGGAGCTGATCGGCTCGGTCGACAGCTACATTCCGCTGCCGGAGCGGGCCATCGAGAAGCCATTCCTGATGCCGATCGAGGACATCTTTTCGATCGCGGGCCGGGGGACGGTGGTGACGGGTCGGGTGGAGCGGGGGATCGTCAAGGTGGGCGACGAGGTGGAGATCGTGGGGATCCGGCCGACGACGAAGACGGTGGTCACCGGCGTCGAGATGTTCCGCAAGCTCCTGGACCAGGGGCAGGCGGGGGACAACATCGGGGTCTTGCTTCGGGGCACGAAGAAGGACGACGTGGAGCGGGGGCAGGTGCTGGCCAAGCCGGGTTCGATCACGCCGCACACGAAGTTCAAGGGCGAGGTCTACATCCTGACCAAGGAGGAGGGTGGACGGCACACGCCGTTTTTCAATGGCTACCGGCCGCAGTTTTACTTCCGGACGACGGACGTGACGGGTGTGGCGCAGCTGCCGGAGGGGACGGAGATGGTGATGCCGGGGGACAACGTGAACCTGGAGGTGGAGCTGATCGCGCCGATCGCGATGGAGAAGGGTGTGCGGTTCGCCATCCGCGAGGGAGGGCGCACCGTCGGCGCCGGCACCGTGACGGACATCGTCAAGTAGGACGTTCTTAGGGTTTAGCGCGCGAAAGAGGGAGCAATGGTCAACGAGAAGATCAGGATCCGGCTCAAGGGGTTCGACTACCGAATCCTCGACACCTCCACGCACGAGATCGTGGACACGGCGCGCCGCACCGGCGCCCGGGTGGTGGGTCCGATCCCCCTGCCCACCCACATCGCGCGCTACACGGTGAACCGCTCGCCGCACGTGGACAAGAAGTCCCGCGAGCAGTTCGAGATCCGCACCCACAAGCGGCTCATCGACATCTTCGACCCCACCGCCCAGACGGTGGACGCGCTGATGAAGCTGGAGCTGCCGGCGGGCGTGGACGTCGAGATCAAGGCCTTCGGAAAGTAGAGGACGGCGATGCAAGGGATCCTGGGCAAGAAGCTGGGGATGACCCAGATCTACGGCGAGGACGGCACGGCCGTGCCGGTCACCGTGGTCAAGGCCGGCCCCTGTCTGGTGGTGCAGCGCAAGACCGCCGCCGCCGACGGCTACGAGGCGGTGCAGGTCGGCCTCGTCGAGGAGCGGCCGGCCAAGAAGGTCTCGATGCCGCGCGCCGGGCAGTTCAAGAAGGCGGGCGTGCCGCCGATGCGGCGGCTGGCCGAGTTCCGTCTGGGCGCCGGCGAGGACGCCAACCCGGGCGACGAGGTCAAGGCCACGATCTTCGCCGAGAAGGAGTACGTGGACGTGGTCTCGACGAGCAAGGGCAAGGGCTACCAGGGAGTGGTCAAGCGCCACGGCTTCGCCGGCGGCCGCGCCTCCCACGGCTCGATGTTCCACCGCGCCCCGGGCTCGATCGGCTCCTCGGCCTATCCGTCGCGGGTCTTCCCGGGCATGCGCTCCGGCGGCCGCATGGGCGGCGAGCGGGTCACGGTCAAGAACCTCCAGGTGGTCAAGGTGGACGGCGAGCAGAACCTGATCTACCTGCGGGGCGCCGTGCCGGGGGCCAAGAACAGCTACCTGACGATCCATCGGGCCAAGAAGGGCTAGGCGATGAAGACCTGGGTCAAGAACTTCGCCAACGAGCAGGTGCGGGAGGTCGAGCTGCCGGACTCGGTGTTCTCGTACCCCTACAACGAGCACCTGATCCACGAGGCGGTGCAGGCGGTGCTGGCGGCGCGCCGGCGCGGCACCCACAAGACCAAGACCCGCGACGAGGTCTCGGGCTCGGGCCGCAAGCTCTGGCGCCAGAAGGGGACCGGCCGCGCCCGCACCGGCGACATCCGCAATCCCAAGTGGCGCAAGGGGGGCACGGTCCACGGGCCGGTGCCGCGGAGCTACGAGAAGGACCTTTCGGTGCGGGAGAAGAAGAACGCCCTCAAGTCCGCGCTGTCGCGGAAGCTCGCCGAGGACCGCATCCTGGTGCTCGACAGCCTCGAGCTCGAGGGCCACAAGACGAAGGACCTGGCGCGGAGCCTGTCGGGGCTGGGGATCGACGGCAAGGCCCTGGTGGTCGACAGCCGCGACAACCAGAACCTCCAGCTCGCGGCGCGCAACAACCGGGCGCTCAAGACGGTGGACGCCCTGGGCGTCAACGTCTACGACGTCGTCGCCCGCGGCTACCTGGTGCTCTCCGCGGACGCCCTGGGCCGGCTGGTGGAGGTGCTCGACAAATGAGGATCACCGACATCATCCGCCGGCCGTTGATCACCGAGAAGTCGACCGGCCAGCGCGACGAGCGCAACGTCGTCGCCTTCGAGGTCCACCGCGACGCCAACAAGATCGACGTCAAGCGCGCGGTCGAGCACCACTTCAAGCGCAAGGTGGCCGAGGTGCGGATCGCCAACATGCACGGCAAGACCAGGCGCCAGGGGCGCTACGCCGGCCGCAAGCCGGACTGGAAGAAGGCCTACGTGCGGCTCGCCGAGGGCGAGCAGCCGATCGAGTTCTTCGAGAGCGTCTAGGAACGTCTAGGAGTCGACATGGGCATCAAAGAACGTAAGCCGACCAACCCGGCGAGCCGGTTCCAGAGCCACCTCGGGTTCGAGGAGATCACCCGCTCGGAGCCGCACAAGCCGCTGGTGAAGGGGAAGGGCCGGTCCGGCGGCCGCAACAATCAGGGGCAGCTCACCTCCTGGTTCCGCGGCGGCGGCCACAAGCGGCGCTACCGGACGATCGACTTCAAGCGCGACAAGCACGGCGTGCCGGCGAAGGTCGCCTCGGTCGAGTACGACCCCAACCGCTCGGCGCGGATCGCTCTGCTGCACTACGCCGACGGCGAGAAGCGCTACATCATCTGGCCGAACGGCTTGGCCGTGGGCACCGAGGTGGTGGCCGGGGAGACCGCCGAGGTCAACGTCGGCAACGCGCTGCCGCTGCGCCGCATCCCGCTGGGCACGGTGATCCACAACATCGAGCTCAAGATCGGCAAGGGCGGCCAGATGGTGCGCAGCGCCGGCGCCGGCGCCCAGCTCATGGCGCGCGACGGCTCCTGGGCGCAGATCAAGCTGCCTTCGGGCGAGGTGCGGCGGGTGCACGTCGACTGCTACGCCACGGTGGGGCAGGTCGGGAACCTCGAGCACGAGAACGTCTCGATCGGCAAGGCGGGCCGGAAGCGCTGGCTCGGGCGGCGGCCGCACAACCGCGGCGTTTCGATGAACCCGGTGGACCACCCGATGGGCGGCGGCGAGGGGCGCACCTCCGGCGGCCGCCACCCCACGACTCCCTGGGGCGTGCCGACCAAGGGGTTCAAGACCCGCAACAACAAGCGCACGACGCCGATGATCGTGCGCCGGCGGAACCAGAAGTAGGGACGGAGAGGCGCCATGTCCAGATCGCTCAAGAAGGGCTATTTCATCGACGACCACCTGCGGGCCAAAGTGGATGCGATGAACAACGCCGGGACCAAGCGGGTGATCCGCACCTGGTCGCGCCGCTCGACGGTGATCCCCGAGATGGTGGGGCACACCCTGGCGGTGCACAACGGGTCGAAGTTCATCCCGGTCTACGTCAGCGAGAACATGGTCGGCCACAAGCTCGGCGAGTTCGCGATGACGCGGACCTTTCGCGGCCACAGCGGCAAGAAGGCCGCCGAGAAGGGCGCGAAGCCCCGGACTTAGGGCGCGGCGCGAGACGAGAGGAAACGCACGATGGAAGTCACAGCGCTGCTTCGCTTCGCCCCGGGCTCGGCGCAGAAGATGCGCCTGGTGGCCGACCTGATCCGCGGCAAGGGGGTGCAGGAGGCGGTGAACCTCCTCGAGGCCACTCCCCGCCGGGTGGCGGCCCAGCACCTGCGCAAGGTGCTCAAGTCGGCGATCGCCAACGCCGAGAACCGGGAGGACAAGGTGGACGTGGACCGGCTCTACGTCAAGGAGATCACGGTCGACGGCGGCCCGGTGCTCAAGCGGGTGCGGCCGGCGCCGATGGGACGCGCCTTCCGCATCGTGCGGCGGTACAGCCACATCAAGATCAAGCTCGACACGCGCAAGGGGACGACCTAGTGGGCCAGAAAACGCACCCGTACGGCTTCCGCCTGATCTACAACAAGACCTGGCACTCCCGCTGGTACGGCGAGAGCAACTACGCCGACACGCTGCACCAGGACCTGGCGCTGCGCAAGCAGCTCAAGGCGCGGCTGGGGCACGCCGGCGTGTCGGAGATCGACATCGAGCGCGCCGCCGACAAGCTGCGGGTGACGATCTACACCTCGCGGCCGGGGATCATCATCGGCCGCCGCGGCGCCGAGGTCGACAAGCTGCGCGACGACCTGATGAAGCAGATGGGGCGCGAGGTGCACATCAACATCCAGGAGATCCAGCGCCCGGAGCTCGACGCCCAGCTCGTCGCCGAGTCGATCGCCGGCCAGCTGGTGCGCCGCGTCTCCTTCCGCCGGGCGATGAAGAAGGCCATGGAGTCGGCCTTCCGCTTCGGCGCCAAGGGGGTCAAGATCATGGTCGCCGGCCGCCTCGGCGGCGCCGAGATCGCGCGCTCGGAGTGGTACCAGGAGGGGCGGCTGCCGCTCCACACCCTGAAAGCCGACATCGACTACGGCCTCGCCGAGGCGCGCACCACCTACGGCGTCATCGGCGTCAAGGTCTGGGTCTACAAGGGCGACCTGCTCAAGGAGAAGAGCCGCCGCGCCACAGCCTAGGGGCGCGCCAAGGCACTGAGGAATCACGTCCATGTTGATGCCGAAGAAGGTCAAGTACAGGAAGCAGCAGCGCGGCCGCCGCTCGGGCAACGCCAAGGGGGGCGACTACATCGCTTTCGGCGATTACGCCCTGCAGGCGGTCGAGGCGGGTTGGGTGACGGCGCGGCAGATCGAGGCGGCGCGCATCGCGATCAGCCGCGCGGTCAAGCGCGGCGGCAAGCTCTGGATCCGGGTCTTCCCGGACAAGCCGATCACCAAGAAGCCGCTCGAGACCCGCATGGGCAAGGGGAAGGGCAACCCCGAGGAGTGGGTGGCGGTGGTCAAGCCGGCCCGCATCCTCTACGAGCTCGAAGGGGTGACCCACGAGGTCGCCGAGCAGGCGATGAAGCTGGCGGCCCACAAGCTGCCGGTCAAGACGCGGTTCCTGTCGCGCCACGAGGCGTTGAGGTAAGGCGATGAAGGGGATGAAGGCAGTCGAGCTCCGCGACCGCACGGTCGAGGAGCTGCACGAGCGCGAGCGGGACCTCTCGGAGCAGCTCTTCGCGCTGCGCCTGCAGAAGGTCACGGGGCAGCTCGAGAAGCCGTCGCGCGTGCGGCAGGTGCGCAAGGACCTCGCCCGCGTGCTGACCGTGCTCGGCGAGAAGGCCGGGAAGTAGGGAGGGCTGGAGATGGTTGAGACGACGGAGACGACCGAGACGACCCCGACCGAGGAGGCCGCCGTGCAGCCCGCCGCTGCGGGACGTGGCCGCCGGCAGGTCAAGGTGGGAAAGGTGGTCAGCGACAAGATGGACAAGACGGTGATCGTGGCGGTGGGCACTGCCGTCACCCACCGGCTCTACCAGCGGGCCTTGAAGCGGACCTCGAAGTTCGCCGCCCACGACGAGAAGAACGAGTGCCGGGTCGGTGACCTGGTCGAGATCGTCTCCTCGCGGCCGCTCTCCCACAGCAAGCGCTGGCGGGTGCGCGAGATCCTGAAGCGGGCCGAGTAGGTGACGCCATGATCCAGATGGGAACGGTGCTGGACGTCGCCGACAACTCGGGCGCCAAGAAGATCGCCTGCATCCACCTGCGCGGCGGCTCCTCGGGGCAGTACGGCCGGCTGGGGGACGTCATCACGGCCTCGGTCAAAGAGGCGTCGCCGGACGGGACGGTCAAGAAGGGGCAGGTGGTCAAGGCGGTCATCGTGCGCACCGTCAAGGAGCAGCGGCGCCGGGACGGGAGCTACATCCGCTTCGACACCAACTCCGCGGTGCTGGTCTCGGACGCCGGCGAGCCGATCGGCACCCGCGTCTTCGGCCCGGTGGCGCGCGAGCTGCGCGAGCGCCGCTTCATGAAGATCGTGTCGCTGGCGCCGGAGGTGATCTGACATGTCGAAGCTGCACGTGAAGAGAAACGACCAGGTGCTGGTGATCTCCGGCGCCGACCGCGGCTCGCGCGGCAAGGTGCTGCGCGTCCTGCCGGCGTCCGGCAAAGCGGTCGTCGAGCGGGTCAACATGATCAAGAAGCACACCCGCCCCAATCCCCAGAAGGGGATCCAGGGGGGCATCCTGGAGCGCGAAGCGCCGATCCGGGTCGCCAACCTGATGGTGGTCTGCCCGGAGTGCGGCGAGCCCACCCGGCTGGGGCACAAGCGGCTGGAAGACGGCCGCGGCGCGCGGGTGTGCAAGAAGTGCGGCGCCACCTTCGGTTGAGCCGCTGAGAGAAAGAGCCATGGCGAAGAAGAAGGTCGAATCCACCAAGCTGGCGCCGACGGGCGAGACCGCCCGGCCGCCCGCGGACTACCTGCCGCGGCTGAAGCGGCAGTACCGCGACGACGTCGTGCCGAAGCTCCAGAAGGAGTTCGGCATCGACAACACGATGGCCGTCCCCCGGATCGAGAAGATCAACCTCAACATGGGGGTGGGGGAGGCGATCGCGAACATCAAGGTGCTCGACGACGCGGTCGAGGAGATCGCGGCGCTCGCCGGCCAGCGGCCGGCGATCACCCGCGCCCACAAGTCGATCGCCGCCTTCAAGGTGCGCGAGGGGATGCCGATCGGCGCCCGCGTCACCCTGCGCGGCGACCGCATGTGGGAGTTCCTCGACCGGCTGATCTCGGTGGCGCTGCCGCGCGTGCGCGACTTCCGCGGCGTCTCGGCGCGCAGCTTCGACGGCCGCGGCAACTACACCCTGGGCGTCCGCGACCACCTGATCTTCCCCGAGGTCGACTACAACAAGGTCGAGAAGTCCAAGGGGCTGAACATCACGATCGTGACGACGGCCGGCAACGACGAGCGCGCTCTGTTCATGCTGCGCGAGCTCGGCATGCCGTTCGCCAAGTAAGAGTTGATTGGAGCCCGGCGCGAAAGCTTTCGCGCCTAGGAGGAGAGACCGAGTGGCGACCACCGCGAAGATCGCGAAGACCCGCAAGACCCTGAAGTTCGCGGGGCGCCAGCGCAACCGCTGCCGCGTCTGCGGCCGCCCGCGCGGCTACTACCGCAAGTTCGGGCTCTGCCGCATCCACCTGCGCGACCTGGCGCTCCAGGGCTACCTCCCCGGCGTCGTCAAGGCGAGCTGGTAGGGACAGGAGAAGAGAATGAGCGCGACCGACCCGATCTCGGACCTGCTGGCGCGGATCCGCAACGCCCACCTGGCGAAAAAGGACCGGCTGGACCTCCCCGCCTCGCGGCTGAAGGGGGAGATCTGCCGCATCCTCAAGGAGCAGGGCTTCATCAAGGACGTCCGCCACGTCGAGGGGCAGGGCGCCGGCACGCTGCGCGTCTTCCTGCGCTACGACGCCCAGGGCGCGCCGGCGATCAGCCACCTGCGCCGGGTCTCGAAGCCGGGGCGGCGCGTCTACCGCGACGCCGACGAGCTCCCGGCCATCCGCAGCGGCCTCGGGATCGGCATCGTGTCCACGTCGCAAGGGCTCCTCTCCGACGCTCAGGCGCGCGAGCGTCGGGTCGGCGGCGAGCTGCTCTGCGAGGTCTGGTAGGAGAAGGCCATGTCGCGAATCGGAGAAATGCCGATCCCGGTCCCCAGCGGGACGCGGGTCGAGGTCAAGGAGGGCCGGTTCACCGCCGAGGGCCCGAAGGGGAAGGTCTCGCAGCCGCTCTTCGCCGGCTTCCCGGTCGAGGTCAAGGACGGGACGGTCACCGTCGCGCGTCCCGGTGACGAGGGGCCCGACCGTGCCAAGCACGGCCTGCTGCGGGCCCTCCTCGCCAACGCGGTGCTGGGGGTGTCGGCGGGCTTTACGCGCCAGCTCGACATCGTCGGCGTCGGTTACCGCGCCGAGGTCAAGGGCAGCCAGGTGCAGTTCGCGCTCGGCTACTCGCACCCGGTGCTCTACGACATCCCGCAGGGAATCAAGATCGAGATCGACAAGAACAACCGGATCACCGTCTCGGGCGCCGACCGCCAGCAGGTCGGGCAGGTCGCGGCCGAGATCCGCGGCTTGCGCAAGCCCGACCCTTACAAGGGCAAGGGCATCAAGTACAGCGACGAGGTGATCAAGCGGAAGGTCGGCAAGGCCGGCGCCAAGTAGCGGTGAGGAGATAGAGTGTCATGGACCACGTCGTCAAGAAGACCAAGCAGAAGCGGGAGCGCCGGCATCGCGCGCACCTACGGGTGCGCAGCCGCGTCCGCGGCACCGAGGCGCGGCCGCGCCTGTCGGTCTACAAGAGCCTGCGCTTCATCTACGCGCAGGTGATCGACGACAGCCGCGGCGCCACCCTCGCCCAGGCCAGCTCGGCCGAGGCCGAGGTCAAGGGGCGGCTCGCCGCGGCCGAGCCCGTCGGCAAGTCGGCCAAGGACCGCGCCGCCGCCAAGGCGGTGGGCGAGCTGGTGGCCGAGCGGGCCAAGGCGGCGGGCGTCGAGCGGGTGGTCTTCGACCGCGGCGGCTACGTCTACCACGGCCGGGTGCAGGCGGTCGCCGAGGGGGCCCGCGCGAAGGGCCTCGAGTTTTAAGAGCGTTCAGAGGGCTAAGGAGAAACCGTGGCAAGAGAGTTCGAGCGCGAGAGCGAGTTCTTCGAGCAGGTCGTCCACATCAACCGCGTGACCAAGGTGGTCAAGGGGGGGAAGAACTTCTCCTTCTCGGCGTTGGTGGTGATCGGCGACGGCAACGGCCGGGTCGGCTACGGCGCCGGCAAGGCGAAGGAGGTCCCCACCGCCATCCGCAAGGGGATCGAGATCGCCAAGAAGAACATGATCCAGGTGCCGATGAAGGGGAGCACGATCCCGCACGAGGCGCTGGGGATCTTCGGCGCCGGCCGGGTGCTGATCAAGCCCGCCTCGCCGGGGACGGGGGTGATCGCCGGCGGCCCGGTGCGCGCGGTCGTCGAGACGGCGGGCATCCAGGACATCCTCACCAAGTCGCTCGGCTCAGCCAACCCGCACAACGTGGTCAAGGCCACCTTCGACGCCCTGCTGGCCCTGCGCCACGAGGCCGACGTGATGCGCATGCGCGGCCTGGACGGCAAGCCGGCCGCCGGGGAAGTCAAGGAAGCAGGCAATGGCTGAGCAGAAGAGCGCCACGAAACTGCTGCGCATCCGCCAGGTCAAGAGCGGCATCGCGACCAAGGCCGGGCACCGCGAGGTGCTGCGCGGCCTCGGGCTGCGCCGCATCCGCCACGAGGTGGTCCGTCAGGACACCCCGGCGGTGCGCGGCGCCATCGCCAAGGTCGGCTACCTGCTCGAAGTCGAGGAGGAAGGCTAGATGAACCTGCACGACATCTCCCCGGCCAAGGGGAGCAAGCACTCCCGCCGCCGCGTCGGCCGCGGCCCCGGCTCGGGGCTCGGCAAGACCGCCGGCAAGGGTCACAAGGGGCAGAAGTCGCGTACCGGCTACCGCTCCCGCCCCGGCTTCGAGGGCGGGCAGATGCCGTTGATCCGGCGCGTCCCCAAGCGCGGCTTCACCAACATCTTCAAGACCGAGTACGCGGTGATCAACGTGTCGCAGCTCGCCGCGCTGGCCGCGTCCGAGCCGGGTGACGTCACCCCCGAGATCCTGGCCCGCCACGGCCTGGTGCGCAAGGGGCTGCCGGTCAAGGTCCTCGGCAACGGCGAGCTGAGCGCGGCGCTCACCGTCACCGCCCACAAGTTCAGCAAGTCGGCCCGCGCCAAGATCGAGCAGGCGGGCGGCCGCTGCGAGGAGCTGGCGGCGTGATCGAGAGCTTCCGCAACGTCTTCGCGATCCCGGACCTGCGCAAGCGGCTGATGTTCACCTTCGGCCTGCTCGCGGTCTACCGGATCGGGTGCCACATCCCGACGCCGGGCATCGACGCCAAGGCGCTGCTCGAGTTCATGGCGGCGGCGCAGGGGACGTTCCTGGGCTTCGTCAACACCTTCACCGGCGGCAGCCTGTCGCGCGTCGCGGTCTTCGCCCTGGGCATCATGCCCTACATCACCGCCTCGATCATCCTCCAGCTCCTGACCGTGGTCTGGCCCTACCTCGAGAAACTGTCGAAGGAGGGCGAGCTGGGGCGGCGGAAGATCACCCAGTGGACGCGCTACGGCACGGTGCTCATCTCGATCATCCAGGCGACCTCGATCGCCATCTTCCTCGAGAAGCAGACGACCCCCTCGGGGGCGCTGCTGGTGCCCGATCCGGGCTGGGGCTTCCGGCTGATGAGCATCATCACGCTCACCACCGGCACCGCCTTCATCATGTGGCTGGGCGAGCAGATCAGCGAGCGCGGCGTCGGCAACGGCATCTCGCTGATCATCTTCGCCGGCATCGTCGTGGGGCTGATCCCGGCGATCTTCGACACCTACGGCGCCATCCGCAACGGCACGCTCAACATCATCTCGGTGCTGATCCTGATCGTCTTCATGGTGGCGGTGGTGGGCTTCATCGTCTACATGGAACGAGCGCAACGAAGGATCCCGGTGCAGTACGCCAAGCGCGTCGTCGGGCGCCGGGTGTACGGCGGCCAGAGCACCTACCTGCCGCTGCGGGTCAACACCGGCGGCGTCATCCCGGTCATCTTCGCCAGCTCGGTGGTCATGGTGCCGGCGACGGTGGCGGGGATGATCGAGAACGACTACGTGCGCCGGGTAGCCGACGCCATCTCCTGGGGCCAGCCGATCTACTACCTGCTCTACACGGTGGCGATCCTCTTCTTCTCCTACTTCTACGTCTCGATCATCTTCAACCCGGCCGACCTCTCCGAGAACATGCGGAAGTACGGCGGGTTCATCCCGGGCATCCGGCCGGGGAAGCGGACGGCGGAGTACATCGACCGCATCCTCACCCGGCTGACCCTGGTCGGCGCGCTCTACCTGGCGGCGGTGTCCATCCTGCCGGAGTTCCTGCTCACCGGCTTCAAGGTGGCCGGCATCCCCGGGATCGGCCCGCGGCTCGACGCCTTCATGCCCGACTGGTTCACCAGCGGGCTGGGGATCAACTTCTACTTCGGCGGCACCTCGCTCCTCATCGTGGTCGGCGTGGCGATGGACACGATCCAGCAGATCGAGAGTCAGTTGGTCATGCGGAACTACGAAGGATTTATGCGTCGGAGCAGGATCAAGGGACGCCGTGGCTGAGATCACCACCTCGCGCAACGGCGGAAGGCCGCGCCGGCTCGTGCTGATCGGCCCCCCCGGCTCGGGGAAGGGCACGCAGGCGCAGATCCTGGCCGCCGAGCTCGGCGTGCCGGCGATCTCGACCGGGGAGATGCTGCGCGCCGCCGTGGTGGCGGACAGCGACCTCGGGCGGCGGGTCGCCGGGTTCCTGGCCGACGGCGCGCTGGTGGACGACGCGACGATGGCCGAGGTGGTGCGCGAGCGGCTGGCGCAGCCGGACGCGGCGCGCGGCTTCCTCCTCGACGGCTACCCGCGGACCGAGGGGCAGGCGGCGACTCTCGAGGAGATCCTCGCCGGCCGCGGCGAGGCCCTCGACGCGGCGCTGCTCATCCAGGTGCCGGAGGACGAGGTGATGCAGCGGATCGCCGACCGGGGGCGCGCCGACGACGGCGAGTCGGTGGCGCGGGCGCGGATCGACGTCTTCCGGGAAGCGAAGCCGCTGCTCGTCGGTTATTATCGGCGCAGGGGTCTCCTGTGCGAGGTCGACGGGCACCATCCGATCGAGCAGGTGACCTCCAACATCCTGGCGGCGCTCGGAGATCCCCGGTGATGGTCCTGAAGACCCGGGGCGAGATCGAGCTGATGGACGAGGCCAACCGGATCGTCCACCGGGTGCTCGACGAGATGGGCCGCCGGATCGCCCCGGGCGTCACCTCCCGCGAGCTGGACCGCACGGCCGAGCGGATGATCCGCGACGCCGGTGGCGTGCCCGCCTTCCTGCGTTACCGCGGCTACCCGGCGACGCTGTGCATCTCGGTCAACGAGGTGATCGTGCACGGCATCCCGGGCGACCGCCAACTGGCCGAGGGGGACATCGTCGGCATCGACTGTGGCGTGCTCTACAAGGGGTATTACGGCGACGCCGCCCGCAGCTACGCGGTGGGGCGGGTGGGCGACGACGCCCTGCGCCTGCTGCGGGTGACCGAGGAGTCCCTCCACCTGGCGGTGGCGCAGGTGCGGCCGGGGGGGCGGCTGTCCGACATCGGGCACGCCGTCCAGCGCCACGCCGAGGAGCACGGCTACTCGGTGGTGCGCGAGTTCTCGGGGCACGGCGTCGGCACCTCGCTGCACGAGGACCCGCAGGTGCCTAACTACGGCCCGCCCGGCAAGGGGCCGCGGCTCCGTCCGGGCCTGGTGCTGGCCATCGAGCCGATGGTCAACGCCGGATCGAGCGGCGTGGTGATGGACGCCGACGGGTGGACCGCCCGCACCGAGGACGGGTCGCTCTCGGCGCACTTCGAGTACTCGGTAGCGGTCACCGACGCCGGGGCGCGGGTGCTGGGCACCGACCCGGCGTACCACTACGCGACGGCCGAGCAGCCGGCCGCCGCGGAGGCGCGGGCGTGAGGCAGCGCGGCGGGCGGCCCCGCGGCAAGCCGGCGGCGCGGCGGTCCGCGCCGGCGGAGGTGCCGAAGAAAGAGGAGGCGATCGAGGTCGAGGCGACGGTCGTCGAGCCGCTGCCGAACGCGATGTTCCGGGTCGAGCTCGAGAACAAGCACCAGGTGCTGGCGCACATCTCCGGCAAGATGCGCAAGCACTTCATCCGCATCCTGCCGGGAGACCGGGTGCTGGTGGAGCTGTCCCCCTACGACCTGAACCGGGGGCGCATCGTCTACCGGCTGAAGTAGTGGAGAGCACGGAAAGGGAAGCGTCATGAAGGTACGTTCATCGGTGAGGCGGATCTGTCCCAAGTGCAAGATCGTCCGCAGGAAGGGCGTCGTGCGGGTGATCTGCGAGAACGCCAAACACAAGCAGCGTCAGGGGTAAGCGCATATGGCACGCATCGCAGGAGTGGACCTCCCCCAGCACAAGCAGGTGTGGGTCGGGCTGACCTACATCTACGGCATCGGGCGCTCGCGCGCGCAGGCGATCCTCGCCGAAGCGGCGGTGCCGACGACCACCAAGGTGAGGGACCTCACCGAGGACGAGGCGCGCCGGATCCGCAAGGTGATCCAGGACGAAGGGCGCGTCGAGGGCGACCTGCGCAAGGAGGTCAGCCAGAACATCAAGCGGCTGATGGAGATCGGCAGCTACCGCGGGGTCAGGCACCGCAAGAACTTGCCGGTGCGCGGCCAGCGCTCGCAGACCAACGCCCGCACCCGCAAAGGCCCGCGCCGCGGCGCCGTGGCGGGCAAAAAGAAGGCAATGAAGAAGTAAGGGGACATCAATGGCAAAACCGGGTGAGAAGAAGGCCGGCAAGAAGAAGGAGAAGCGGATCGTGCCCCACGGTGTGGCGCACATTCAGGCCACCTTCAACAACACGATCGTCTCGCTGGCCGACCCCGAGGGGAACGTGCTGGCGTGGTCGTCGGCCGGCCGCATCGGCTTCAAGGGCTCCCGCAAGGGGACCCCGTTCGCGGCCCAGGTGGCGGCGCAGGCGGCCGGCAACACGGCCAAGGACCTGGGGCTGCGCTCGGTCGACGTGCTGGTCAAGGGACCGGGGGCTGGCCGCGAGTCGGCCATCCGCGCCCTGCAGGCGGCGGGCATCGAGGTCAAGTCGATCAAGGACGTCACGCCCATCCCGCACAACGGCTGCCGGCCGCGCAAGCGCCGCCGCGTCTAGCCGTTCAGGAAGCGGGACGCCGGGCCCCGGGCGCGCCGGGGCCGCGTCCCGGCGTCTTCCCGAGTCGAAGTCCGCGTAGCGTCGCGGAGAGGACGTAAAGGAGAGAGCAAGTGGCCAGATACACCGGACCCGTCTGCCGGCTCTGCCGCCGGGAGCGGATGAAGCTGTTCCTCAAGGGGGACCGCTGTTTCAAGGAGAAGTGCGCCATCGAGCGCCGGGGCTATCCGCCCGGCCAGCACGGCCAGCGCCGCGGCCGGCGCACCCTGGGCTACGGCCTGCAGCTGCGCGAGAAGCAGAAGGTCAAGCGCATCTACGGCGTGCTGGAAGCCCAGTTCCGGACCTACTTCCGGGAGGCCGACCGCAAGAAGGGGATCACCGGCGAGAACCTGCTGGTGATGCTCGAGAGGCGGCTCGACAACGTCGTCTACAGCCTGGGGTTCGCAGCCTCGCGCGCCCAGGCGCGCCAGTTCGTGCGCCACGGCCACGTGCTGGTGGACGGCAAGAAGACCTCGATCCCCTCCTACCAGGTGCGCGGCAATCAGACGATCGCCGTGCGCGAGGGAAGCAAGGGGAACGACTTCATCCGCCAGAGCGTCGAGACGGCGCGCGGGCGGGGCGTCCCCGACTGGCTCGAGCTGGACGCCGAGAACATGGCCGGCAAGGTGCTGCGCGAGCCGGCGCGCGAGGACATCAAGCTCCCGATCCAGGAGCAGCTCATCGTCGAGCTCTACAGCCGGTAATCCCGGGTGGAGCCCACTAAGAAGGAGCCTTCATGACGACTAGAGGTTTTCAGCGACCCAAGCGGGTCGAGATCGACACCGAGACCCTGACCCCGACGTACGGCCGCTTCACCGCGCAGCCGTTCGAGCGCGGGTTCGCCACCACCGTCGGCAACGCCCTGCGCCGCTGCCTGCTCTCCTCGATCGAGGGGGCGGCGATCACCGCCGTGCACATCGAGGGGGTGCTCCACGAGTTCTCCTCGCTGGCCGGCGTGGTCGAGGACGTCACCGACATCATCCTCAACCTGAAGCAGGTGCCGATCCTCCTCCACGGCGAGGAGCCGAAGGTGCTGGTCATCGACGTCGACGGCGAAGGCGCGGTCAAGGCCGGCCAGATGACCGAGGACCCGACGCTCGAGGTGGTGGACCCGGACGTGCACATCGCCACCCTCAACGAGGAGGGCCGGCTCAAGCTCCAGGCCCTGGTCAAGCGCGGCCGCGGCTACGTCTCGGCCGACCGCAACAGCGACGAGTCGATGGGCATCGGCTGGATCCCGGTCGATTCCGCCCACTCGCCGGTGCGGCGGGTCAACTACAAGATCGAGGCGGCGCGCGTCGGCCAGGCCACCGACTACGAGCGGCTGATCCTCGAGGTCTGGACCAACGGCACGATCACCCCCGAGACGGCGGTGTCGATGGCGGCGGAGCTGCTGCAGGAGCACCTCGCCATCTTCGGCGCCGAGGAGGGGCTGCGGCGCGAGGCCGGCGCCTCCGAGGAGCTGGCTGGGATCGACGCCCTGCTGGCCAAGTCGATCGACGACCTCGACCTCTCGGTGCGCTCGGCCAACTCGCTCAAGAACGCCAACATCCACACCCTCCGCGACCTGGTGCGCCGGAGCGAGCGCGACATGATGGAGACCAAGAACTTCGGCAAGAAGTCGCTCGAAGAGGTGCAGGAAGTCCTCGACAAGCTGGGCCTCTCGCTCGGCATGGACGTGCCGGACAGGCCCGTCGGCGTCGGCGCCTCGGCTTAAGGAGAGGAAATCATGCGTCACGGCGTCAAGGGCAGGAAGCTGGGGCGGACCTCCGCCCACCGCGAGGCGCTCTTCCGCAACCAGCTGCAGTCGCTGATGGCGGCGGAGCGGATCAAGACCACCTTGCCGAAGGCCAAGGAGCTGCGGCCGATCGCCGAGCGGGTGATCACCCACGGCAAGCACGGCACGGTGCACGCCCGCCGCTGGGTGCTGCGCTGGATCCCCGACCGCGACCTGGTCCGGAAGGTGTTCGACGAGATCGCGCCGCGCTTCGCCGAGCGCCCGGGCGGCTACTTGCGGATCGTCAAGCTCGGCCCCCGCAAGGGGGACGGCGCGGAGATGGCCCTGCTGGAGCTGGTCGAGCGCGCGGACGGGGCGGGGACGGAGCCGGCGGAGGGCGGGAAGCCGGCGAAGAAGCCGGCCAAGCGCGGTGCCATGGCGGCCGCGGCGGCGCGGCTGGCCGGGGTGGGCCGCCGCGGCAAGGCCGCCGAGGCCGAGGCAGAGGAGGGGGAGGAGCCCAAGGGGAAGGGGAAGGGGAAGGTGAAGGCCAAGGGCGCGGCCAAGGCGGCCAAGCCCGCCAAGCAGAAGCAGGCGAAGCCCGCCGGCGGCGCCAAGAAGCCGGCGAAGAAGAAGCCGGCCAAGCGGGATGACGCGGCCGAAGAGTAGCCGCGCCCGCTTCGCGACGAGACCGACGGCCGGTGGGGGGCGACCCCGCCGGCCGTTCTCGTTTCAGGCGGCCGGCGTCTGGGCGAAGAGGTCGTACTCCGGCCCGAGCTGGGCCAGGTAGTGGACCGAGAGCAGCCGGAAGAAGAGCAGCGCCGGCAGCAGCGGCAGGATGCCGAGCCACGGGATCGCGAGGAGGACGAAGCCGATGCAGCAGGTCATGCAGCCGGCGAAGAGGACCGCCATGCCGACCACCATCCACACCGCCAGCGTCACGATGACGTAGAGGGCGAACCCCCCGGCGTTGGCGCGCAGGAGCGGCAGGAAGCGGCGCCAGGCGGCGGACGCCGTCAGGTGGTGCTTGGCCATGATCGGCACCACGAAGTGCTTCAGGAAGAAGTCGGCGAGCACGCAGGCGAGCACGGCGAGGGTGAAGAGGAGGACGATCGGCGCCGTCAGCGCGATCCGCGCGGCGACGGCGAGGCCGGTGTCGAGCCCGTCGCGGGCGGGGAGCCAGAGCAGGACGCCCAGCCCGACGAGGACCACGATCGCGGCGAACGTCACCCCCAAGAGGCCCCAGCGCCAGAGGAAGAGCGACCTCCCTTCGCGGCGGTAGGCGTGCCAGGGCCCCTCGAAGCGAATGTGGCCGCCGACCGCTTGGTCGAGGAAGACGAACTCGGCGCGGGCCTTGAGGTAGGAGAGGACGACCACTACCGCGAGCAGCAGCAGGACGATCGGGACGACGACGGCGAGGATGCAGCCCAGGTTCTCGCCGATCCACTCCCCCGCCCGCCCCAGCTCCGGCCCGTCGTCGGCGCCTACGGGGAAGTCGGCCGGGAAGCTGACCGAGCCGGTGCCGCCTTCGAGGAGGTGGGCCAGCCAGGCCGAGAACCCCAGCCAGAGCCAGGTGCGGAAGTCGAAGGGGCGGAAGAGCCGCCGCGCCGTGCCGTCCCAGGCGCGCTGCCAGGCGGAGCCGATCTCGAGGGGCATCTGTGAGTGAAGGATACTACCGCCCGCATGCCCGCCGTCCGCCCCCGCCTCGGCAGGAACGTCGTCGCCCTGGCCGCGGTCAGCTTCCTGACCGACGCCTCGAGCGAGATGATCTACCCCCTCCTGCCGCTCTTCCTGACCGGCGTCCTGGGGGCCGGGGCGACGGCGCTCGGGGCGATCGAAGGGGCCGCCGAATCGACCGCCGCCTTCTTGAAGCTCGGCAGCGGCTGGTGGTCGGACCGCCTGCGCCGGCGGAAGCCCCTGGTCGTCCTGGGGTACGCCCTGGCGACCGTGCTGCGGCCGCTCGTCGGGCTGGCGCGTGCGCCGGCGCAGGTCCTGGCGATCCGCCTCGGCGACCGCGTCGGCAAGGGGATCCGCACCTCGCCGCGCGATGCCCTGATCGCCGACTCGACCCCGCCCGAGGTGCGCGGCCGCGCCTTCGGCTTCCAGCGCGCCGGCGACCACGCCGGCGCCGTGGTGGGGCCGCTGGTGGCCTTCGCCCTCCTGAGCTGGACCGGGATGCCGCTGCGCGAGGTCTTCCTCTGGTCGGCGGTGCCGGGCGTCCTCTCCGTCATCCTCCTGATCGTCGCCGTGCGCGAGACGCCGCGGGCGACGGAGCCTTCGCCCGCCGCGCCCGCCGCCGCCGACCTCCGCGTCCCCCTCCCGCGCCGCTTCTGGGCCGTCCTCGCGGTCATCCTCCTCTTCGCCCTCGGCAACTCCAGCGACGCCTTCCTCCTGCTGCGCGCGGCGCAGCTCGGGGTGGCGGCGCCGCTCATCCCGGTCCTCTGGGCCCTCCTGCACGCGGTCAAGGCGCTGGCCAGCACCCCCGGCGGCGCGCTCTCCGACCGGCTGGGCAGAAAGCCCTTGCTGGTCGCCGGCTGGGGGCTCTACGCGCTCGTCTACCTCGGCCTGGGCGCGGCGCGGGCGGAGTGGCAGGTCTGGGCCCTCTTCGCCGCCTACGGCGTCCACTTCGGCCTGACCGAGGGGGTCGAGAAGGCGCTGGTCGCGGACCTCGTGCCCGCTGCGCGGCGCGGCACCGCCTTCGGCTGGTACAACCTGACCCTCGGCCTCGGCGCCCTCCCCGCCGCCCTCCTCTTCGGCTTCGTCTGGGACCGCGCCGGCGCCCCCGCCGCCTTCGGCCTCGGCGCCGCCCTCGCCCTGGCCGCCGCCGCCGGCATCGCCGTCGCGGCGCCGCGCCGCGTGGTCCCGGCGCGGCCGGTTTGATAAAATCCGGAAGTTTCTCCGTCGCGCCAAGGAGCTCCGATGTCCGCCGTACGACGCCCGTCCGCCGTCCTCGCCCTGCTCGCCGCCGCTCTGTCCGCTCCCGTCTCCGCGCGCGCCGCCGAGCCCGACCCCGCGGCCCTCCTCGCCCAGGTGCGCGCCGCGCGGCTGGAGCCGGCCGGCGCCGTCCAGGTCAGCCGCGTCAAGCTGGAGGCCGGGATCGGCACGCTGCGGCTCGACGACGGGGTGCTCCTGCCGGCGACGCCGGTCGGCGGCCGGGTGGTCGAGATGGTCTTCCGCGGCAGCGGCCGCATCACGGTCGAGCCGCCGGACCGGATCGAGGCCGGGCAGCTCGAGCTCTTCACCGGCGACGGCCGCTTCGACCAGCCTTTCACCGAGGCGGTCTTGGTGCTGGGGATGGACGGCGCCGTCGACGCCCTGCTCAAGAAGCCCAAGGCCGCCGCGCTCCCGCCCGAGGCGGTCAAGGCCGCCGAGGCGTTCTACGCTGCCTGGAAGGGGAGCGCGCAGCGGCGACTCCTCAACGTCGAGGCCGGGGTCTTCATGGACGCCGCCGCCGATCCGCTCTACCAGCGCTACTTCGCCGCCTGGTGCCGCGGCGGCGAGCTCGGGGACTTCCTCTACGTGGTCGAGCCCGACGCGCAGGAGCAGGTCACGCTAGGCCGCTTCGTGCCGCTGGAGGCGAGCGCGCGCGAGAAGCGGCGCCTGCGCCGCGCCGTGCACCGCGAGCAGCGCCGCGGCCGCCTGATGGGCGTCGAGCTCGACGACATGGGGCAGTGGGACACCTGGCTCTCCGCGGCGCTGCGCGCCAAGGACGGCAAGCCCCTGCCCGGCACCGCCGCCTTCGAGCCCGAGAAGTACACACTGGAGGTGACGATCGCCGAGAAGGGAGAGCGGCTCGTCGGCAAGGCCCGCCTCGACCTCCAGCCCGTGCTGCGCTCGCGCAACCTGGCGCTGCGCCTGTCGCGCGACCTCGAGGTCAAGCGGGTGACCGACGGCGCCGGCGCGCCGCTCTTCTTCCTGCGCTCGGCGGGCGAGCTCAACGTCTTCCTGCCGGCGGCGCCCGAGGCCGGCGAGCCGCTGGCGGTCGTCGTCGAGTACGCCGGCAACCTCCTCCACCGCGACGGCCGCGCCTACCAGCTGCTCGACACCCAGGACTGGTACCCGCGCGCCGGCACCCTCGACCGCGCCCGCTACGACGCGACCTTCACCTGGCCGAAGCAGCTCGACCTGCTGGCCAGCGGGGTCCGCGCCGACGGCGGCGAGCGCGGCGGAACGCGCTGGGAGCGGCGCACCCTCGACCTCCCGGCCGTCGGCTTCGCCTTCGAGGTCGGGCACTTCGACGTCCAGACCGTGCCGGCGGGCCACGTCACCGTCACCCTCGCCTTCGACGCCGCCGGCAAGGACATCGTCGGGCGCGCCGAGCGCGAGGAGATCGCGCAGGCGGTGGCAGGGTCGCTCGCCTACTTCGAGGAGATCTTCGGTCCCTACCCGCTCGACCACCTGACGGTCGTCACCAGCCCGCGCGAGTTCTCGCAGGCGATGCTCGGCTTCGTCACTCTTTCCAACTTGATGATGGCCGACCTCGACTGGCTGCAGGAGCTGCTCGGCTTCGAGGACCGGCGCACCATCGTGGCGCACGAGATCGCCCACCAGTGGTGGGGGCACATGGTGGGGTGGTCGAGCTACCGCGACCAGTGGCTCTCCGAGGCCCTGGCCAACTACGCCGCCCTGCTCTACGCCAAGAACAAGCTGGAGTGGCTGGACCGCGCCCGCATCGGGCCGACGACCGGCTGGCAGCGCGCCTTGACCGAGACCCTCGACGACGGCCGGCCGGTCGAGGCGGTGGGGCCGGTGGTGCTCGGCGCCCGGCTGGTGTCGAGCCGCTCCGACGCCGCCTACCAGGCGATCGTCTACTACAAGGGCGCAGTGATCCTCGACATGCTGGCGCGCAGCGTCGGCGAGGAGACCTTCGCCCGCATGCTCAAGGAGACGGCGCGCGTCGTGGCGCACCGGCCGCTCTCGACCGAGGACCTCTTCGTCCTCTTCGAGAAGATGACCGGCGGCGAGCTCGACTGGTTCGCCGACCAGTACGTCTACGGCACCGGCCTCCCCGAGGTGTACTACACCTACCGCTTCGAGAAGGGCGAGGCGGGGTGGGCGGTCAAGGGCACGGCGCGGCAGCAGGCGCCCTACCGCTTCCGCTACCGCGCGGTCAAGACCGCCGCCGGCTTCGACGTCGCGCGCGAGCGGCTGGAGCAGGTCGCCGTCGCCGACTCGGCGCTGGTCGTGCCGGTCGAGATGACCCTCTACGACCCGCGCAAGCCGCCGGCCGGCAAGGCCCGGCGCGACGGCAAGGAGCAGGCGAACCTGACCGGCCGCGCCCACATCCTGATCCGCGGCGAGACCTCGAACTTCGACATCGCGGTCGAGCACGAGCCGAAGGGCTTCTGGATGGACCGCCACGAGGAGGTCTTCGGCCGCTTCTTCGACGAGAGCCGCTCGCCCAAGCGGGTGCTCTGGTACCAGGCGATGGACGCCGCGGCGGGCGGCGACGGGGCCCGCGCCGGCGAGCTGTTCGCCCGGGCGCTGGCGGCGCCGGTCGAAGGCGAGGTCGAGGGCAGCGACGAGGAGAGCGAGGACGACGGCCGCGAGCGGCGGCTCCTCGACGGACAGATCCACTTGGGGCTCGCCCGCCTCCACCTCGACCAGGGGCGGACCGCGGAGGCGCAGGCCGACTTCGAGCGCGCCGACCGCACCCTCGAGGAGGGGATGGGCGGCTGGATCGGCCGCGAGATGAAGGTCCTCGAGTCGCGCCTCGAGATGCAGCGCGGCGTCTACGACCGCGCCTTCAAGCGGCTGCGCCGGGGAATCGAGAGCGGCGGCATCGAGGGCACCGAAGGGCAGGTGCTCCTGGCGATCGCCGCCAAGGCGCTGGGCAAGGGCGAGGAGTACCAGCGCGCCGCCAAGGAGGCGCGCGAGAACGGCGCCGACCTGGCGGCGCTCGGCCAAGCGCCAGTCGCCGGAACCCGCTAAGAAGCGTCAGCCCCAATATCCTTCGCTGCGCTAGGCTTCGCTCAAAATGGGGTCGTGTCCGGCATGAGCACTCTCGTCATCCTGAGCACAGCGAAGGATCTGGGCGGCGGCTACTCCGGAGGCACATGTCCGCACTCGGAAGACACAGTACTCAGCCGTTCACGTCGAACAAGCCGCTAGTCCTTCGGTGACTTTGTCTTCTCGCCGCGGCGGCACGCAGGTGTAGGCCTTAGCTCGAGTAGGGAACGGTGAGAGCTCGTGGGGAGCTACGCTAAGACATCTACGCTGGGCGGTAGCCCAAGCCCCAGATGCGCAGCAGCTCGCGACAGCCTTCGTCAAAGCCGGCCGTGAAGTCGATCCTCTCGATCGCGCCGAGCGTCCACGAGAGGCTCTCGTAGGCGCAGGGCTGGTAAAGCACGGGCACGATGTGCCCCTCGTACCGTGGGTCGCGCAATGCGAAGTTGAGCTCCCGCTTCACCCACATCGAATCGATGGCGGCGGGAGAGAGCGCGAGGAGAAACCAGTCGCACCGATGCAGCGCGGTACCGATCTCGTCGTGCCAAATATCGGCGCCGCGGAGATCGCGCCGGCTGTACCAGTAGGGCACTCCGTGGCGCCCGAGGACTGCGCCCAAAGCTTCGGCGAAGTCGCGATCCTGATCCGAATGGGAGAGGAACAGCTCAGCGGGAATCGGCACGTGCGCGCGAATGTGGAGCGTCCGGCTGTTTCAGACGGCGAATGATCTCGTCGACCGTCGCGGGATCATGGGCCTCGAGTGGCTGCAGACGACGCAGGATCCACGGCATCTCTGCGTCGGGGCGAAGGATGACCGGGATCAAGCGGTCTTTGAACTTTTGCGAGAAGAGGGCGTATTCGAGTTCCTTCCCGGCCCATTCGGATCCAACGAAGGCAGGAGAAATCAGCACGATCATCGCGTCGGCGCGGTCGAGAGCCCTGGCGGCTTCGAGAAAGAAGTTGTTCCCCGGATCGTAGTCCGAGCTCGGGTTGGACACTTCCAGACCTTCTTGGCGGAGCCGCTGCGAGAGGTCTTGCGCCCACTTGGAATCCTTCGACGAATGGCTGATGAAGACAATCATGGCATCGCTCATTCTACTGCTCTCGGTGACTCCGTAGTTGCTCCGATGGGACAGCTCTCCTACGATTGCGCCTCCGGCCGTTCCTAGGAGGAATCCCCCGCGCATGAGCCGCGTCGCCGTCTGGACCCTACTTTGGCTGCTGCCACTCGCTGTCACCACTGCCGCCCAGACACCCGCGGCGCCCCAGGCCGCCGCTCCCGAAGCGAAACCCGAAGACGAGAAGGACACCTCGATCCCGCCGGCGCCGCCGCGCGCCGAGGGCGAGGGGCCGTTCGCGCGCCTCATCCTGCGCGGCGTGACGCTGGTCGACGGCACCGGCGCGCCGCCGATCGGGCCGGTGGACGTCGTCATCGAGAAGAACCGCATCGCCGAGGTGCGGAGCGTCGGCGCGCCGGGGGTGCCGATCGACCCCGAGGGGCGCCCCAAGGCGGAGCCCGGCGACCGCGAGCTCGACCTCGCCGGCCACTACGTGCTGCCGGGGTTCGTCGACATGCACGGGCACATCGGCGGCAAGGAGCAGGGGACGCCGGCCGAGTACGTCCTGAAGCTCTGGCTCGGCCACGGCATCACCACCGTCCGCGACCCGGGGAGCGGCAACGGCGTCGACTGGACGCTCGAGCACAAGCGCAAGAGCGCCCGCAACGAGATCACCGCGCCGCGCATCGAGGCCTACGTCACCTTCGGCGCCGAGCGCGACGAACCGTTCACCACCCCCGAGCAGGCGCGGAAGTGGGTGGCGGCGATGGACGCGCGCGGCGTCGACGGCTTCAAGTTCTTCGGCGCCCGGCCGGACATCTTCCGCGCCGCGGTCGAGGAGGCCAAGAAGCGCGGCCTGCGCACCGCCTGCCACCACGCCCAGCTCGCGGTGGCGCGGGTGGACGTGCTGGACTCGGCGCGCTGGGGCCTGACCTCGATGGAGCACTGGTACGGCCTGCCCGAGGCGCTCTTCACCGAGCGCACGCTCCAGGACTACCCGGTCGACTACAACTACGCCGACGAGCAGCACCGCTTCGGCGAGGCCGGGCGGCTCTGGCGGCAGGCGGCGGCGCCGGGGAGCGACCACTGGCGCGCGGTGATCGAGGAGCTGGTGGCCCTCGACTTCACGATCGACCCGACGCTGACCATCTACGAGGCCAACCGCGACCTGATGCGCGCCCGCCGCGCCGAGTGGCACGAGGAGTACACGCTGCCGGCGCTCTGGGACTTCTATCGCCCCAGCCGCAAGGCGCACGGCTCCTACTGGTTCGGCTGGGGCACCGAGCAGGAGGTCGCCTGGCGCGACAACTACGGGCTCTGGATGCGCTTCCTCAACGACTTCAAGAACCGCGGCGGGCGGGTGACGACGGGCTCGGACTCCGGCTACATCTACAAGCTCTACGGCTTCGACTACGTCCGCGAGCTGGAGCTGCTGCGCGAGGCCGGCTTCCACCCGCTGGAGGTGGTGCGCGCCGCGACCCTCGCCGGCGCCCAGGCGCTGGGTCGCGAGAAGGAGATCGGCTCGGTCGAGCCGGGCAAGCTCGCCGACCTCGTGGTGGTGGCCGAGAACCCGCTGGCCAACTTCCAGGTCCTCTACGGCACCGGCGCCATCCGCCTCGACGCCGAGAACAAGCCGGTGCGCGTCGGCGGCGTCCGCTACACCATCAAAGACGGCATCCTCTACGACGCCCCGAAGCTCCTGGCCGACGTCCGGCGGATCGTCGCCGAAGCCAAGGAGAAGGCCGGGCGGCCGGTCCTCTACCAGCCGGGGATGGAACCGCCGGAGGCGCCGCAGGCTGAGCCGGCGGCCGAGAACAGCCCGTAACCCCTCCGGAAGCCTCCGGAGGAGGAGCGGAAGCTTCCCAGGGCGGGGCGGAAGCTTCCGGAGGTGGTGCGGAAGCCTCCGGAGGCGGGCGGGAAGCTTCCGGACGTGGCCGGGAAGCTTCCTGAGGAGGAGCGGAAGCTTCCGGAGGCGAAGCGGAAGCTTCCGGAGGTGAACGGGAAGCTTCCGGAGGCGGGGCGGAAGCTTCCGGAGCAGGTGCGGAAGCCTCCGGAGGCGAGGGGGAAGCTTCCGGCGGCGAGGGGGAAGCTTCCGGCGGCGCCGGAGGCCCCCCGGCGCAGCCCGGAGGGCGGTCCCGCGCCTTGCGGCAATCTGATTCTTCAGAGTACCGTCGTGGTGATGGACAAAAGAGTCACCGCGACCGAGGCCACAAGACGATTCTCGCCTGCGTCGCCGAGCCGCCGCGTCACCCTTCGCGAGCTGGTCGAGCGGCTGCGGCAGCTCGGCGCGCCGGACCCTCGCTTTGCCGACGACCTGGCGGAGATCCAGGCCTCGCAGCCCCCTATCGGAGAGGCTCCCCGGTCCTCCTGATCAACCCCTGTGAGGCGCGCCTTCGCCTTCCTGGTCGTCGTCGCGCTGGCCCCCGCCTTGGCGCAGGAGGCCGGTGTCGCCGCGCTGGTCGCGGGGGCGGTGGAGCAGGTGGGGAGGACCCCCGGCTACGACCCGAGCTACCGCCGTATCGCCTACCCGGGCGGCGACGTGCCGCTCGCGACCGGCGTCTGCACCGACGTCGTCGTCCGCGCCTTCCGCCGCGCCGGCACCGACCTGCAGGTGCTCGTGCACGAGGACATGAAGGCCCACTTCGACGCCTACCCCCGTCTTTGGGGCCTGCGCCGCCCCGATCCCAACATCGACCACCGCCGCGTGCCGAACCTGGCCACCTTCTTCCGCCGCGGCGGCAAGGCCGTGCCGGTCACAAGCCGCGGCGCCGACTATCTACCGGGCGACGTCGTCACCTGGCGCCTGCCCTCGGGAGTGCCCCACGTCGGCATCACCTCCGACCGCCCCGTCGCGCGCACCGACCGCCGCCTCGTCGTCCACAACATCGGCGCCGGCACGCGGCTCGAGGACATCCTCTTCGCCTACGAGGTCACCGGGCACTACCGCTACTTCGTCCGCTGAACGCCCCCACTTGGCCAAGCCTTCGGCGCGTTCCGGAAGCCTTACCGGGCTAGGCGATAAGGGTACCGAGGAAGGAGAAGTCTGGTTGTGAACCTTTTTAGGGGGATGCCCCGTTCCCTGTTGAAAGCCGAAAGAGGGAAAGCGGCTCGGTTGATCATGCCACGGCCTTGGTGTTCGTCGGTTCCTCGATCGCCGCGAGCGCGAGCTCGAGAGCCCCGAGGTGCCGATGTCCCTTGACACGCCGGAAGCCAGCCTCCGCGTCACACAGCGCCAGGGCGACCCAGCGCAGCACCATGTCGCCGCCGCGCCAGCGCTTGACGTTGCGCGTCGTCGTACGGATCGAGCCGATCGTGTTCTCGATCGCGTTGGTCGAGGCGAGCAACCGGCGCAGAGCGTCGGGCAGCTTCAGCCGCAAGGCGGTGAGGGTCTCGTCGAGGCCCTCGCGCAGGCTGCCCGCGGCGCCCGCGTGGCCTGCGTGCTCGAGCCAGCGGGCAAGCTGCTCGAGGCGACGCTTGGCGAGGTCGAAGCGAGCGCTCTGGTAGGCCTCGACCATCAGGCGGTCGACCCGGGCTTGGAGCTGCTTGGGCAGGTGGTCGCGGACGTTGCGGCGCTTGTGGAGCTGGCAGCGCTGGACGTGGGTTGCGTCCCCGAAGACGGCGCGCACGGCCTTGCGCAGCCCCTTGCCGCCGTCGAGCACCGCCAAGAAGCGCGGCGGCATCGCGAGGCCTCGCTCCAACAGCTCCTGGAGCAGGCCGGTACAGAGCGCCGCGTTCTCCGTCGCGCCTTCACGCAGGCCGAGCACCCGCTTGGTCCCGTCGCGCGCGATGCCGAGTGCCACCACCAGGGTGTGGCCGGCCACCTCCAGCCCGTCGATCATCAGGATCAGGGGCTGGAAGTCCGACAGGTCTCGGCGCAGCCACGCGCCCAGCAGACGACGCGTCCCCGCCACCAGCCGGCGCTGGACCGCACTCTTGCTCGTCGCGCGCTCCGGCACCGACTCTGCGAGCGGCTCCAAGCTCCGACCGTAGCGGCGCTGCGAGACGCCGACCAGCGCCTGCTCGATCACCCGCTCCGTGAAGGGATCTTCGTCCTGAAAGGCGCGCACCGAAGGCAAGCTCATCTCGCCACCGTCGCGTCGCCGGACGCGCGGTCGCGGCAGCGCCACCTGGCGGCCACCCAGCACGAACTCGCTCGCCGTCGAGCCCCAGCGGTACGCCTCGCGGGTCGGATTGCGCCGACGCTTCGGACCGACGACGGCCTCGACCTCGTCCGCGAGCTGCCGCCCCAGGGCCTCGACGCCCGCGGCGTGAAACAGCTCCAGCAGCCCCTGGCGGCTGGCCTCGATGCCCTCGACCATCGGCCGCAGCAGCGCTTGTAGCCCGTGGCTGATGCGCGCCGCACGGCCCCCTTGCCACACCACCCGCCTTTCTGCTCTCGTCTTCATCACGGCTCCTTGGCCCCCTGGCGGGGCCGGTTATTCGACCAACCCGATTCTCGATCAGGTGGGCCGAGGAGCCGCCTTCACCTCATTGCTCTTTCAACAGCGGGAGGGACAACCCCCCTTTTTAGGTGCGCGCTTGGCTCGTCAAGTGACTCACGACCACCTTCTCGACAGGATCCAGCTGCGTTCCCTTGAGGAACCTTCGTGCCCATTCTTCCGAGTCCCGCAGAAAGGCGGTCGCTTCCAACAGATCACTCCTATATGGCCGTGGTGCTAGTCTCCAGCTTCGAAGCACGGTGTCACGATCGAGTCGGTTAAGGCGAGCCAGCACTTTCATTGCTTCTACTCGGGCAAGCCAGTGAGCAGCTTCGTCGTTGGCTATCGCCTCCAAGCGCTCGACCGTGGCAGGTGCGATACGTTCCGAACCGAGACCTAACACCCTGAGAAGCCACGCTTGCTGCCACGCCGTAGTGAACGCCGCAGAGAGCAATACCTTCTCCGCTTGGCGCACAGCCTGAAGCGAGTGTGATCGCATCATCGCTTGAAGGTAGGTGCATACTAGCCCTGTCTTCTCGGGAAATGTTTCCGTCAACCATGCCGCCTTCCGCAGGCCAACAGGAGACCTGGCCGCGGCTAAGCGCAATAGCGAGCGGGTGATTTGCGCATGAAACTGCTCTTTCGGCAACGGATCTTGACTTCCGGGGCCATGCCGGACAGTTTCCAAGAAGACCTCTTGTGCGACCTCGATGTCGGTGGGCTGCAGATGTTCTCGGAGCATGTCGATCACTTCGTCGATCGAAATAGACATATGGTAGAACAGAGCCCAGCTCACATCCTCGTCGAGCTGCGCCTTCTCCATGGCAGAGATTAACTCCTCATCATCACTGGCGACCTCCTCAATCCTTGCTGCCAGAAGGCTCTCGCGCGCTGCGCTAAGCGCAGCGTCGCTAGCCAACAGACTTGCCTCGTAGTTCTCGCGAGTGATAATGGCGCACTTGGAGCCACTCACTAGGAGTCCGCGGTTTCGCAGTTCGTGCTCGATCAACGCGATGCTTTCCCGTGCATCGGGGATGGTATCAGCGGCCACGCGGATGTCGTCACCGTGCCTCCAGTGGTGGAAGCCTTGTCGCAAGAGGGCAGCGTCGAGAGGTTGCAGATATGTGGTGGCGAGTGTGTCCGATGGGAGGAGGCCCTGGGGAAGGCCGCGTGGAGAGTTCATGACGCGAGAAAGGAACGCGCTAATGGCTTTGGCGACCTGCCTCTCGCCAGTCAATTGCACGAGATCATCCTCAAGCTGGTCGTGACTGATCGTCTCGTAGAAACCAGCTACGTCAGCTTGCACGACGTAGGCAGTAGAAACGGTGAGAGGGGCGCCTTCGAACTCTGCCCAGCGCTTCTCCACATACGTTTCACGAGGCCATAGAACGACCTCAGGATCCAAAAGGACCTTCGCGAGACGAGGGCGAAGAAGGGATACGAGCGCCTCGTAAAGCACTCGATCGGTCAGCGTAAGGAGTGCGGCGGGGCGGGATGTGAAGCCTGGCTTGGGAACTGGCACAAAGGAGGCGGGGTCGGGTTCGTAACGCCCCTCCTCTAACTGCTTGCGGAGGTGTTCCGCATAGCGCTTGCCGAGTTCTCCGCCCACGCGATCCTCCTCTCGCGAAGGCAGTAGATCATTTGGAACGCAAGCCTGTTGCATCGCTGCCGCAAGATCGAGGCGTGCAACAATGTCTGGCGTGATTCCGTCCATGCTAAGTGCTTCCTTGTTTAGAGTCTCTAGGTTTGACCTTCAATGTTGGATGCTGCCCCGAGTGAACCGTCTGCACGGTGCGTCACCGGCAGAGGTAGCGCAGCGCCCTATAACGCGCCCAGGTATAGCAGCCGCAGCGCCACCGTGTGCACCGGGTCGAAGACCGGGTTGAAGAGGCGCCAGGCGATGAGGATGCCGAGGAAGGAGAAGCTGGGGTTGTGGAGGAACTCCTGGTAGCGACGGGCCATCTCGTCGGGCATCAGGATGGCGATGGCGGCGCTGCCGTCGAGGGGGGGTAGGGGGAGCAGGTTGAAGACGAAGAGGACGAGGTTGAGGGTGAAGAAGATCGAGAGCGGCAGCACCGCGGCCGCCGCCAGCCCCTCCGCCGCCGGCTGGGTCACGGCCGTGAAGGTCACGAACTCCGGCACCCGGTAGGCCCCGGTCGCCACCCCCAGCCGGATCAGCCCCCCGGCCACGATCACCAGCAGCAGGTTCGCCGCCGGGCCGGCCAGCGCCATGAGCGCCGCGCGCCGCGGGTGCCGGTGCGCCCACATGGGGTCGTAGGGGGCGCTCGCCCAGCCCATCATCCAGCCGCCGCGCGACAGGACGAAGGAGAGCAGCGGCACCAGCACCATGCCGAACGGCTCGCGCTTGATGTGCGGGAACGGCGAGAGGGAGACTTGCCCGCCGTGGTAGGCGGTGGGGTCGCCGAGCTTCTTGGCGGCCAGCGCGTGCCCGGCCTCGTGCAGTGTGGTCGAGAAGAGGAAGACCACGAACCAGGTCAGGCCGAGGAGGACGAGGTTGGGGTCCATAAGAACGCCCGGGACGTGGCCCGGGCGCTACCCGCGGCTCAGGTACTTGTCCTCGCGCGTGTCGATGAGGATCTTGGTCCCCACCTCGATGAAGGGCGGCACCTGCACCACCAGGCCGGTCTCCATCTTGGCCGGCTTGTACGAGGCGCTGGCGGTGGCGCCGCGCAGCGGCGGGTCGGTCTCGACGACCTCCAGGGTGACCGTGTTGGGGAGCTCGATGCCCACCGGCTGACCCTCGTGGAAGTCCACCTTGATGACCGTGTTGGGCAGCAGGTAGAGCATGGAGGTGCCCAGCGTCTCGTCTTCGAGGGCCACCTGCTCGTAGTTCTCCTGGTTCATGAAGTGGTGGCCGGAGGAGTCGGAGTAGAGGTACTCCATCGGGTGGGTGTCGAGGATCGCCCGCTCCACCCGCTCGGTCGAGCCGAAGCGGTGCTCGAAGCTGTTGCCGCTCTTGAGGCTCCTCATGCGCGCCTGGACGAACCCCCGCCAGTTGCCGGGGGTGACGTGCTGGACCGACATGATGCGGCAGATGTCCTTCTCGAAGAGGATGCACATGCCGGCGCGGAGCTGAGTGGCTTGAACCAAGGGCTAAAACCTCCTACAGAGAGCTGCTTTTGCGTGTCACCGGCGCGAGAGTACCAGAGGGCCCCAGCCACCGCCCCACGAGGGGCAGATCGCGCAGGGCCCGGCGCCAGCCGGGCGACGGCTGCGGGCGGAACGGCGAGAAGACGAGGAAGAGGGCGAGCCAGAGGGGGTTCTGGGGGAACCCGACGCCCATCGTCAGGTGGGTGGCGACGTGGAGCAGGATGAGGCCCAGGCCCCAGCCGCGGTGCAGCGACGGGCGCGGCACGGCCCACAGCGCGAAGAGCTCCAGGTAGAGGGCGGCGATCATCAGCGGCCAGCCCACCCAGGCGTGCTCGATCAGCCAGGGACCGAGGAGGCCGGAGGACTCGTCGGAGAGGAGCTTGGCCGCCACCTGCCGGGCGAGCGCCGAGGGGGCGAGGTAGGTGACCTCCCCTTCGATCGCCTGTTGCACCACCCCGCCCGCCTTCCACATCCCCGACATGCTGTAGGTCAGCATGATCATCGCCTGGCAGCCGGAGAAGACGAGCAGCGTCGCGGTGCGCACGGACCGCCCGGGCGTCCGGCTGGAGCTCCACCCCGGCGGCAGGAAGATGAGGACGAAGGTGAGGAGGAGCCCCAGGTGGTCGCCGTGGTTGATGGACCCGAACGAGTAGCGGAGCGCCAGGAACTCCAGCCAGGAGCAGAAGACCAGGATGCGCGCGAGGCGGGAGCCGGGAGCGACGACGCCGAGAAGGCCGCCGAGGAGGTGGAACCAGAGGACGAAGACGATGCCGGCATGGAGGTCCACGAAGCGCAGCCAGAAGAGCGGCCAGCGGGGCGTGAGCTCCGTCGCGTTGAGGAAGTCCTGCCAGGAGAAGAGGTTGCTCAGAGCGAAGAAGAGCAGCACGGCGTAGAAGGCCGAGACGAGCGCCCGGGCGGCGGCGAACCTCTCCCGGCTCGCCAGGAGCGCCGTCCGCTCCGCCCACGGCACGGCGTGCCGCGGGCGGAAGAACGCCGCGATCGCCTCGAGGCGGCCCTTGCGCTTCATTCCGCGTCGCCGCTCTCGAAGCTCGCCAGGCGTCTGGTCTCTCGGCTCTCGCCCGTCTTCCACTTCTCCAGCGGGTCGTAGCGCCCGAAGAGGAGCTCGTAGCGCACTTGGCCCCGCAGGTAGTTCTGCTCGAGCAGCCGGCGGAGGTCGGCGACCTCGCCGGTCCGGCCCTTGTCGAACGCCCGGCCCAGCCGCTGGATCACCTTGCGGCCGACCCAGCGGTTGCCGCCGACGATCGACTCGGGGGCGTGGAGGAAGGAGACGGGAGGCTCGACCGGCCGGCCGTCGTGGCGGTCGATGACGATCCAGTACCGGCTTTCGTCGTTGGGGACCTTCGAGAAGAGCGACCAGCCGAAGAAGGGGAAGATCTCGTCCACCCCGGGCACCAGCTTCTGGCTGGCGCCCCCGGCGAAGAAGTAGACGACGAGGAGCAGGACGAGGCGGCGGCGCAGCGTGCGAAGTGGGGTCAGGCCTCCTGCTCCTGCTTGGCCTTCTGCGCGTCGGCGATGATCTTCTCCTGCACCGGGCGCGGCACCTCTTCGTAGTGCGAGAACTCCATGGTGAAGCTCGACCGGCCCTGGGTCATCGAGCGCAGGGCGGGGGCGTAGTTGAGCATCTCGGACATCGGCACCAGCGCCTTGATGAGCTGGGCGCCGTTCTGCGAGTCCAACCCCAGCGGCCGCCCGCGGCGGTGCGAGAGGTCGCCCATGATGTCGCCCATGAACTCGTCGTTGGTGGCGATCTCGACCTTCATGATCGGCTCGAGGATCGTCGGCTTGGCGCTCTGCATGGCGTCCTTCCAGGCCAGCGAGCCGGCGATCTTGAAGGCCAGCTCCGAGGAGTCGACGTCGTGGTACTGGCCGTCGAGGAGGCGGACCCGGAAGTCGACCACGGGGTACCCGGCGAGGTAGCCACGGTGGCGGGCATCCTGGATCCCCTTCTCGACCGCCGGCCGGTAGTTCTGCGGGATCGAGCCGCCGAAGATCTCGTCGACGAACTCGAAGTCGCCGCCGCGCGGCATCGGCTCGATCTTGATCCGGCAGTCGGCGAACTGGCCGCGGCCGCCGGTCTGCTTCTTGTGCCGGCCGTGGCCGTCGGCGGGGCGCAGGATGGTCTCGCGGTAGGGCACCTTCGGCTGGTGCAGCTCGACGTCGACGTGGTAGCGGTGCTTGAGCTTCGCCACCGCGATCTCGATGTGCAGCTGGCCGGTGCCGGAGAGCAGGACCTCGTGGGTCTCGGGATCGCGGCCGGCGCGCAGCGTCAGGTCCTCCTCCATCAGGCGCGCCATCGCCTCGCCGATCTTCTCCTCGTCCCCCTTGCTCTTGGGCTTGATCGCGAAGGCCATCGCCGGCTCCGGCACCGTGATCCAGGCCAGCCGCACCGGCCGCTCCTTGGCGCAGAGGGTGTCGCCGGTGTGGGTGTGCTTGAGCTTGGCGACGCCGCCGATGTCGCCGGCCACGAGCTGGCCGACGGGCGCCGTCTGCTTGCCCTGGAGGACGAGCAGGTGGCCGAGCCGCTCGGTCTCCTCCTCGCGGGCGTTGTAGACGGTGGCGTCGGAGCGCAGCGTGCCGGAGACCACACGGAAGAGCGTCAGCTTGCCGGTGAACGGGTCGTTGATGGTCTTGAAGACCAGCGCCGCGGCCGGGTCGCCGGGGCCCGTCGGCGCCTCGATCGGGTCGCCGCCGACGTTGGTCGCCGGGAAGCCGGAGCGCTCGGCGGGAGAGGGGGCGTGGGCGACGACCGCGTCGAGGAGGGCCGCGGGGCCGATGCCGTGCGCCGCCGCCGAGAGGGTGAGCGGGAAGACCTGCCGCCGCGCGATCGCGCGCTTCAGCCCCGCCTCGAAGTCGGCCTGCTCGAGCGAGCCGCTCTCGAAGAACCCTTCCATCAGCGCGTCGTCGGTCTCGGCCACCGCCTCGATCAGCCGCCCGCGCCAGGCGTCGATCTCGGCGGCGTGCTCGGCCGGCACCTCAGCCGGCTCGGCGCGGCCGTTGCCGTCGCGCGCGAAGCGGTAGGCGCGGTTCTGCACCAGGTCGACGACCCCCTCGAACCGCGCTTCGCCGCCGATCGGCAGCTGCAGCGGCAGGACGCCGCGGCCGAAGCGCGCCTGGAGCCCGGCGACGGCGCGGTCGAAGTCGGCGCGCTCGCGGTCCATCTTGGCGAGGTGGAGGAGGACGGGGAGCCCCAGCTCCTCGGCGAAGCTCCAGACCCGCTCGGTCGTGACCTCGACGCCGGCCACCGGGTTGACGCAGAGCAGGACCGCGTCCGCCGCCCGCATCCCGGCCTTGGTCTCGGTCAGGAAGATCGAGTAGCCGGGGCAGTCGATGAGGTTGACCTTGTGGCCCTTCCAGGGCACGAAGGCGGTGCCGAGCCCGATCGAGATGCCGCGCTGCACTTCCTCGTGGTCGAAGTCCGTCGGCGCGTTGCCGTCCTCGACCCGCCCCAACCGGTTGACCACGCCCCCCGCGAAGAGCAGGGCCGAGACGAGGGTGGTCTTGCCGGTGTCGTTGTGTCCCGCCACCGCGAGGTTGCGGATCTTCTCAGGACTGTCGACCTGCATGCCTGGGGACCTCCTGTGGGTAGGCTCGGCGCTCCCGGCCGGGAGAGCAGCGCGAAGATATACCATAGCAGCCCGGCTTGACGCCGGCCCGTGCTTCGGCGGTTAAACGCAAGCGGCAGAATCGCTTAGCGGCACACGCGCGGGTTTGACTCGGGGCCGCTCGGAGCCTACAATGCCCCTTCCAACTCGCGCTTTTCAGACGACGTCGATGTTGCCTGCTACCCCAAGCCGACTCGGCCGCTACGAGATCCTCGACGAGCTCGGCAAGGGCGCGGCCGGGGTGGTCTTCCTGGCCCGCGACCCGCTGATCGGGCGCCTGGTGGCGCTCAAGACCTTCCGCATCGGCTACTCGGTCAAGGACCACGAGCTGCAGCAGTTCCGCGCCCGCTTCATCCGCGAGGCGCAGAGCGCCGGCATCCTCTCGCACCCCAACATCGTCACCATCCACGACGTCGTCGAGGAAGGGGCGGACGGTGTGGCGTTCATCGCCATGGAGTACGTCCGCGGCACCAACCTGAAGCAGCTCCTGCAGGGCGGGACGCCGCTCGGCCTGCCGTTCGCGGCCGAGATCGTGCGCCAGGTCGGCGAGGCCCTCGACTACGCCCACTCGCGCGGCGTCGTCCACCGCGACGTCAAGCCCGCCAACATCATCATCACCGCCGACAACCGGGTGAAGATCACCGACTTCGGCATCGCGCGGCTCGACACCTCGAACCTGACCCAGGAGGGGCAGCTCCTCGGCACCCCCAACTACATGGCGCCGGAGCAGATCCTGGGCAAGGAGGTGGACCACCGCGCCGACCTCTTCTCGCTCGGGGTGGTGCTCTACGAGATGCTCACCCGGCACAAGCCCTTCCAGGGCGAGAACCTGACGGTCGTCTCCCACCGCATCGTCTACGACGGGTTCACGCCGCCCCGCCAGTACGTGCGCGACCTGCCGCCGGAGGTGGAGCGCATCCTCGCCCGGGCGCTGGCGAAGGACCCGGCGGAGCGCTACCAGCGGGCGCGCGAGCTGACCGACGACCTCAAGCGCCTGGTGGGGGAGCGGCCGGCCGCCGATCACGAGTCGCTCAACGAGACGCAGAGCCTGGCGGCGACGGCGGTGCTCGCCGAGGAGGCGCTGGCGGCGCCGGTGGTGCCGATCTGGAGGCGGTTGCTGCCGCGCAAGCGAACGGCGGCGATGCCGTCCACCGCGGCGCCGGCGGCCGTGGCCGCCGCTGCCGAAATCCCGAGCGGCGAGGTCGTGCTGAGCCCGCTGCCGGGCGACGACGAGACCGTCTCTTCGGGGCTCGAGCTGGCGGACGTCGTGCCGCTCATCCCGCCCGACCCGATGCCGGTGCGTCCGGCGCCGCCGGCCGCGGCCAGCGCGCCGCTCTCCCCGGCGCCCCGCCGTCTCGCGCTCCTCACCGCCGCCGCCGCGGCGGTGCCGATCTTCGCGGTGGCGGCGGCGCTCCTGCTCCTCGCCTGGACCCAGCCGCCGGTCCCCGCCAACGCCGAGGCGCCGGATGTCCATCCGCAGGTCGTGCCGCTGATCTCGGAGGGGGCCGCGCTCAGGGAGGCGGGCCAGGCGCCGGCGGCCGCGGAAGCCTTCGGCCGCGCCGAGCGGCTGGCCCCCGCCGTGACAGTGCTCGGCAAGCTGCGCCGCGACGCGGAGCGGGAGACGATGGACTTGGCGCGGCGGCAGGCGATCGAGCAGGAGATCGGCACTCGCCTGGAGGAGGCGCACGGCGCTCTGCGCCGCCGCGGCTGGGACGCCGCCGAAGCGGCCGGCCGGCGCATCCTGGAGCTCGACCCCCACCATCCCGAGGCGCCGCAGATCCTGCGCACGGCGGTGGCCGGACGCGAGCGGCAGGGGGCGGCGCAGCGCGCGCAGCGGCCGGGCCCGACGGTGCCGGCGACCGAGGCCGCGCCGCCGGCCGCGGCGCCGGCGGTGGCGGAGACGTTGCCCGCGGTCCCGCAGCCGCAGCAGCCGGCGCTCGCGACGCTGACGGTGGAGTTCCGCAGCGACCTGCCGCTCGGCACGGTGATGGTGCGGACCAGGCAGCAGAGCCTGCTCAACCGGCGCTTCGACTTCCGCGAGGGGAGCTTCTTGAGCCGGCGGGCGCGCGGCGGTTGGTTCCAGCAGAACGTCGTGGTGCCGGCCGGCACCGAGCGGCTCCTGGTTTTGGTTACGCCCGAAGGGCGCACCGCCGAGGTCGTCGAGGTCGCCCTCCCCGGCGGCGCCGCCCGCCGCCTGGCTGTTCATCTCACGGCCGGCGGCCGGGTCACGGCCCAGCTCTACTGACGGTCCTTCCGCTCGGGGCTACGCCGCCGCCACCGGCACGCGCCCGTCGGGGCTCCACACGGTGACGGGGCCGAGCGCCGAGAGCTGGCGCTCCAGGGTTTCGGCGGGGCCGACGGCGACGATGGCGATCCGGTCGGGGTGGAGGTGGCGGCGGGCGAGCCGCTGCACCTCCTCGGCGGTCACCGCGCGCACCCGCTCGATGTAGCGCTCGAAGTAGTCGTCCGGCAGGCCGTAGGTCGCCAGCATCTCCAGCCGCTTCGCCAGGTCGCCGATCGTCTGCACGGTGTAGGGGAAGACCCCGATCAGGTAGTCGCGCGTCTCCGCCAGCTCGACCGCCCCGACCGGCTCCTCGCGCAGCCGCTCCAGCTCGCCGAGCACCTCTCGCGCCGCCGCGCCCGTCGCCTCCGTCGCCACCGCCGCCGAGACCAGGAAGGGGCCGGGCCCCCGCCGACCCACGAAGCGGCTGTGGGCGCCGTAGGTGTAGCCGTGGCGCTCGCGCAGGTTCAAGTTGATGCGGCTGGTGAACTGGCCGCCGAGGAGTGTGTTGAGCACCACCAGCGGCGAGTAGTCGGGGTGGCGGCGCGGGACGCCGGCGTGGCCGAGGCGCAGCTCGGTCTGCGCGGCGCCGGGGCGGTCCACCACGTGGACCACGACGCCGGGCAGCGGCGCCGGCCGCACCTCCGGCGGCGTCGGGGAAGGCGGGCCGCCGCCGCCGCCGAAGATCCGCTCGGCCGCCTCGACCAGCGCCTCGGGGTCGAGGTCGCCGACCGCCACCAGCGCCGCGTCGCGCAGGCCGTAGTGCCGCCGGTAGTGGGCGACGACATCGTCGCGAGCGATCGCCGCGACGCTCTCCTCGTCGCCCAGGAGCGAGCGGCCGTAGACGGTGCCGCGGAAGATCTCCTCGGTCACCCGCTCGTCCGCCAGGATCGCCGGGTCGTGGCGGCGGCGGAGGAGCTCCGCCAGGCGCTGGCGCCGCAGCCGCTCCAGCTCCTCGGGCGGGAAGGTGGGAGAGGTCGCCACCTCGGCCAGGAGCTCGAGCGCGGCCGGCAGGTTGCGCGACAGGACGCCGGCCGCGAGATACGAGGAGTCCCAGTCGGCGCCGCTCGCCAGGTACCCCCCCAGCCGCTCGACGCGGGCGGCGATCTCGAGCGCGCCGCCGCGCGCCGTGCCCTCGTCGAGGAGGCCGGCGGTGAGGGTCGAGAGGCCGTGCCGTCCCGGCGGGTCGTGCTGGCCGCCGGCCGGCGTCACCAGCTCGAGCGAGACCAGCGGCACGTCGCCGTGGCGCGCGGCGTAGACGGCCAGCCCGCCCGGCAGCTCGGTGTGCAGGAAGTCCGGAAAGTCGAAGGCGCGGAGCGTCCCCGGCTCCGGCGGCAGGGTGCGATCGAGCGCGACCTCGGCGCTCACGCCGCCGCCTCGCGCGGCACGACCGTCACCACGACGCGCCGCTCCGGGCGGCAGACCTCGGCCGCGAAGCCCGCCAGCTCCTCGGGCCGCAGGGCGGCGTAGCGCTCGGCCTCGCGCGCCAGGCCGGACGGATCGTCGAAGTAGGTCGTGTACTGCGACAGCAGGTCGGCGCGGTGGTCGAGCTTCTGCAGCACCCCGAAGATGTCGGTCAGCGCCTTGTTGCGCGCTCGCTCGAAGTCCTCGGGCGCGGGGGGCGCCGCGGCGGCGCCGGCGAGGTGCTCGGACAGCGCCTCGACGAGCGCCTCCGGCTCGACTCCCGGCTTCGCCGTGGCGACGACGTAGAAGGTCCCCGCCAGCTCGGTCGGGTCGAGGTGCACGCCCACCTCCTGGGCGAGCTGCCGCCGGTAGACGAGGTCGCGGTAGAGGACGCTCGACTTGCCGGCCGACAGCACACCGGCCAGCAGGTCGCCGGCGTACCAGCGCGCGTCGCCGTAGCGCGGCGCGCGGAAGCCGAAGTAGACGCGGGCGAGGCGGATGTCGTCCGGCAGCGCCTCGCGCCGCTCGCCGTCCAGGGGCAGCGGGTCGGCGGCGGCGACCGGCGGCGGCTTCGGGCCGCGCGGGATGTCGCCGAACCAGCGCTCGACGAGCGCCAGGGCGGCGGCGGGGTCGATGTCGCCGGCCACCGTCAGCACCGCGTTGTTCGGCGTGTAGTAGGTGCGGCAGAAGTCCCGCACCTCTTCGAGCGAGGCGGCGGCGATGTCGTCGAGGTAGCCGATGACCGGCCAGTGATAGGGGTGGTCGGCGGGGTAGAGCAGCTCGTGCAGCCGCTCGGTGGCCCGCCCGTACGGCTGGTTCTCCACCCGCTGCCGGCGCTCGTTCATCACCACGTCGCGCTGGGTGTCGAGGTTCTGCTGGGTGACCGCCGGCAGCAGGAAGCCCATGCGGTCGGACTCCAGCCAGAGCCCGAGCTCGAGGTGGTGCGCCGGCAGGGTCTCGTAGTAGTTGGTGCGGTCGTACCAGGTGGAGCCGTTGAGCACGCCGCCGACCCGCTGCACCTGGCGGAAGTGCTCGTGGATCGGCACGTTGGCGCTGCCCTGGAAGAGCATGTGCTCGAAGAGGTGGGCGAAGCCGGTGCGGCCGGGGCGCTCGTTCTTCGAGCCGACGTGGTACCAGAGGTTGACGGCGACCAGCGGCAGCGACGGCTCGCGGTGGAGGACCACCCGCAGGCCGTTGTCGAGAGTGTGGAGCTGGCAGGTGAGATCGGGGAGGATCGCGCCGGGAGCTTGCATTACGCCTCGATTCCGCCTATCCTCTCTCCCATGAGCGCCAAACCCGCCTACCTGACGGAGCGCCAGCGCGAGATCCTGGAGTATATCCAGGAGTTCCTGCGCACCCAGGGCATCGCCCCCACCCACCGCGAGATCTGCGAGCGGTTCGGCTTCTCGTCCTACGGCACGGTCTACAAGCACCTGCGCCTGCTGCAGGACAAGGGCTACCTGCGCCGCGACTGGAACCAGAAGCGCGGCATGGAGCTGATCCGCGCCATCCCGGGCGGCGGCAGCACCGCCTCGCAGGTGGACCTCCCCTTCTTCGGCCGCATCGCCGCCGGGCGGCCGATCGAGGCCGTGGCCGGCAACGAGCGGCTGGCGGTGCCGACGCACCTGCTCTCGACCCGCGCCGGCGACCACTACGTGCTGCGCGTGGTCGGCGACTCGATGATCGAGGAGGGGATCCAGGACGGCGACTACGTCGTCGTGCTGCGCCGCGAGCGCGCCGAGGCCGGAGAGATGGTCGTCGCGCTGGTCGGCGACGACGCCACGCTGAAGCGCTTCTTCCCCGAGGGGGAGACGGTGCGCCTCCAGCCCGCCAACCCGGCGATGCAGGCGCTCCACGTCCCGGCCCGCGACGTGCGCGTGCAGGGGATCGTGGTCGGGCTCATGAGGAAATTCTGAGCGCCTACGCCCTCTTCCCGACCCCCTTCGGCACCGCCCTGGCAGCGGCGCGGGAGGGGCGGCTCGTGGGGCTGAGCTTCTACGCCGACGAGGCGGCGGCGCGCGCGGCGCTCGGCGGCGGCGAGATGGACCCCGACGCCGCCCCTTTCCCGCTCCTGCGCCGCCAGCTCGCCGAGTACTTCGCCGGCGAGCGCACCGCCTTCGAGCTGCCCTTGGCCCCCACCGGCACCCCCTTCCAGCGCGACGTCTGGGACGCCCTCCTCGCCATCCCCTACGGCGAGACCCGCTCCTACGGCGAGCTTGCCGCCGCCGTCGGCAAGCCCGGCGCGGCGCGGGCGGTAGGGCGGGCCAACCACGACAACCCGATCGGCGTCGTCATCCCCTGCCACCGGGTGATCGGCGCCGCCGGCTCCTTGACCGGCTACGCCGGCGGCATCGACCGCAAGCGCTACCTCCTCGAGCTCGAAGGCGCCCTCCAGCGCTCGCTCGCCCTCTGACGCAGCGGTCAGGAAAGCACGCGGTCGTAGATCTCGCGCAGGGAAAGGCGGGCGCCGACCGAAGGGAGATCGAGCACCCTTTCGAGGTCGTCGGTCTCGATCAGCAGCCAGCGGTCGCTGGCCTGGCGGACGAAGTGCTCGACGTGCACGCGGTCCTGGGCGATCAACAGGATCTCGGCGAGCGATTCGAGCGTCCGGTAATGGGCGAGCTTGATGCCGCGGTCGTAGGCTTCGGTGGATGGCGAGCGGACCTCGACGATCACCTTGGAATTTAGCAGCGTGTCCGTCTCGGCATCCTCGAAGCGGGGCTCGCAAGCGACAACCACGTCGGGGTAGAGATAGGAATTTGTGGCCGGGATGCGCACTCGCATCTCGTTGGCGTAGACCTCACAGCCGCGGTCGCGGAGCTGCGGGTTGAGCGCGGTCACCATGTTTCCGACGAGCAGGCATGCTTGCGACTGGCGCCCGCCATGGCGACGAGCTCGCCGTCCAGGAACTCGTTCTTGGCCTCCACCTGACTCCGTTCGAACGCCAGATACTCCTCGGCCTTCATTCGCGGGCGCGGCGCGGCGCTCATGGCGAGACCATACCCTCGAACTGCCTGCCAAGGAAGCTGCCGCCGTCCTGTACAATGCGCCGCATCCCGACAGGGTGCTGATGGACCTCGACCGCCTGCTCAAGCTGATGACGGACAAGGGGGCGTCCGACCTCCATCTGAAGCCCACCCGTCCGCCTCTGCTGCGCATCAACGGGCGGCTCATGGCGGTGGAGTCGCCGCCGCTCGACCCCGACCAGCTGCGCGAGATGATCCTCAAGGTGCTCGAGCCCTGGCAGCAGGCGCGGCTCGACGAGCGGATGGCGGTGGACATCGGCTACGGCGTCAAGGGCCTCGCCCGCTTCCGCGCCAACATCTACCGCCAGCGCGGCACGCTGGCCGCCTCCTTCCGCCGCATCCCCTTCAAGATCAAGGACATCGAGCAGCTCGAGCTGCCGCCGACGCTGCTCGACTTCTGCGACCTGCCGATGGGCATGGTGCTGATCACCGGCCCCACCGGCAGCGGCAAGTCGACCACCCTCGCCGCCCTGATCAACCACATCGCGCAGCGGCGGCCGGTCCACGTCGTCACCATCGAGGACCCGATGGAGTTCCTCTTCACCGACGACGCGGCCGCCATCTCCCAGCGCGAGGTGGGCACCGACACCATCAGCTTCTCCGAGGCGCTGCGCAACGTCCTGCGCCAGGACCCCGACGTCATCATGGTCGGCGAGATGCGCGACCCCGAGACCGTCTCGACGGTGATCACCGCCGCCGAGACCGGGCACCTGGTCTTCTCGACGCTGCACACCAACACCGCGACGCAGACCGTCGACCGCATCCTCGACGCCTTCCCCGCCGACCAGCAGGCGCAGGTGCGCACCCAGCTGGCTCAGGTGCTCAAGGGCGTGGTGTCGATGAAGCTGGTCGAGCGCCAGGACGGTAAGGGCCTGGTGGCGGCGCTCGAGATCATGAAGGCCTCGCCCAAGATCGCGGCGATGATCGAGAAGGGCGAGACCAGCCAGCTCCACGACGAGGTCGAGTCCTCGGTCCCCTACTACCGCATGCAGTCGATGAACCAGTCGCTGCTGGCGCTGCTGGTGCACGGCACGATCTCCTACGCCGAGGCGATGCGGCAGTCTGGCGATCCCGAGGACCTGTCGCTCAAGCTGCGCAAGATGTTCCCCGTCATCGAGGAGCGAGGTGGAGACATGAGCCCCACGACGTCCGACTTTTCCCAGATCGTCGAGCTGCAGCAGTTCCGCCGCCTCTACGAGGAGCAGGAGGAAAAGACGCGGATCCGCCTCGCCGAGAAGGACGAGCAGATCGCCGAGCTGCACGCCGCCATCCAGGGGCGCGACGGGCAGATCGAGGAGATGAAGCAGCGGCTGCAGGAGATCACGCAGGACCGCGAGCGCGTGCGCGCCGACTACGGGCGCCTGCGCCAGGAGGCGCAGGAGAAGATCGACAAGCTGATGGCGCGGATCAAGGAGCTCAACCAGCAGCAGCAGGGGGGCGGGGAGGGGAAGAAGTCCGGGATCTTCTCGCGCTGACCGCCGGCTAGCCGCCCTTCCCGCGCAGCGACTCGACCAGCCGCACCGCCTCCTCCCGCCCGCTCACCGTCCCCTCTACCTGCGCCTCCCGCACCGCCGCCAGCGCCCGTCCGACGGCCGGCCCCGGCGGCACGCCGAGGAGCGCCTGCACCTCCTCGCCGGTGAGGAGCCGCGGCGGCGCGGCGAGCTCGGCGCCGTGGCGGCGCGCCAGCTCGACGAGCGGCGGCACTGCGCGCTCCCAGCTCGCGAGCATTCCAGCGGCGGTGGCGCGGGCACCGAGGAAGACAAGCGCGGTGGCCCAGGCGGCGCCGGCTGCGTGCAGGAAGCGGCGGCGGGCGCGGTCGTCCTCGGGCACGGAGCTCAGCCGGAGGAGGGCCTGCACCCTCTCGGCGAGATGGTTGGTAAGGTAGCCGGCCTGGCGGAAGCGCTCCAGCGCCTGGAGAGGACCGGGTAGGGGCGCAAAGGTGGCCGCCCAAGCCGCGGCGGCACGATCGAGCGCACCCGAGAGCTCCGGCGCGGCGACGAGCAGTCGCTCGGCGGCGGCCGGGAGCGCCCGCAACAGAGCGAGCGCTTGGCCGGGATCGCCCGAGTTCCCCTCCCCACCCAGCCACAGCCGCGGATAGACCTCCAACCGCGCGAGTAGCTCGACTCCCCGGTACGCCTCGGAATGCGCAAGCGTCAGCCCCAGCTCCTCGCGCACCCGCTCGGCGGCGACGCCGGCGAGGCCTGGCGCGCTCGCGCGTGCCAGCTCCACGGTCCCGGCGTCAGCGCTGAAGCCCGGCAGCTGGACGAGAAAGCGCGGCAAGCGGAGCACGCGCAGCGGGTCGCCGGTGAAGCTCGCGGCGGTCGTTGCGCGCAGCAGCCGGCAGCCGAGGTCGTCGAGGCCGCCGAAGGGGTCGGTCAAGACGCCGCCGGCCGGCGCCCAGGCGATCGAGTTGACCGAGAAGTCGCGCCGCGCCAGGTCGTCCTCCAGCGAGACCTCCGCGCGGTCCCACAGATCGAGCACCCACCGCCGCGCCACCAGCCGGAAGGCGGCGAACTCCTTGCCCCCCAGCCGCACCAGCCGCGCCCCCAGCTCCGCCGCCAGCCGCCCCGCCACCTCCTCCCCGCCCCCCGCCACCACCGCGTCGAGATCCTTGACCGCCAGCCCGAGCAGCCGATCGCGCAGCACGCCGCCCACCAGGTGACACTCGCCCCCCGTAACCCGCACCAGCGCCCGCACCGCCCGGTGCCGGCGCAGCGACTTCAGGGAGCTGGAATCCACCCTGCCAGTCTAGCTGCCGCCCCCGCCCAGATCCTTCGCTACGCTCAGGATGACGGGTAGGTGGGGATAAGCGGTAGGTCGGGATAAGTGGTTGGTAGGGCACCGTCGGTGCCAGGTCCCGGAGGTCTCCGGAGCACCGGGCGCTCCTGACCGCTCCCCGTCGCAGGCCACCATGCGAGGCGCCGGAGCCAACGCTTTGTCTGTCGGCACGGCGCCCCTGAACCGGCACGCGAAGCGCGGTCATCAAGGGAGCGCACGGCGCGCAGGAGAGCCTCCGGGGCCCCACACCGGAACGGCCGCCGAAGCGAGCCTTTCCTTCTTCCCCCTTCTGTTAACATTCCACGTCAGGTCTATGTCGCTAACTGTCGACGAAGTAAGGAAGATCGCCTCGCTGGCGCGCCTCCGTCTCACACCGGAGGAGGAGTCACTCTTCGCCGGCCAGCTAGGCGCCATCGTGGACTACATCGGCCAGCTCGCGCACTACGAGAGCGCCGACCCACCGCCGGCCTCCGCCCCCGCCCCCGAAGCTACCGACCTCCCCCAGCCCTCCCTGCCGCGCGAGCTCTTCCTCGCCAACGCCCCCTCCGCCCTCGACGGCCTGCTCCTCGTCCCCGGCGTCATGGGGAGCGGCGATGCCTGAGCCCTGGGAGCTGGGCGCCGAAGAGATCGCCCGTCGCGTCGCCGCCCGCGACCTCTCCGCCGCCGAAGTCGTCGCCTCCGCCCTCGGCCGCACCGCCCGCGTCGAGCCCCTGGTCGCCGCCTACCTCGCCGTCTACGACGAAGAAGCGCGCGCCGCCGCCGCCGACCTCGACCGCCGCCTCGCCGCCGGCGAGCCGGCCGGCCGCCTCGCCGGCGTCCCGATCGTCCTCAAGGACAACCTGAGCCTCGCCGGCAAGCCGCTCACCTGCGGCTCCAAGATCCTCGCCGGCTACGTCGCCCCCTACACCGCGACCGCCGTCGAGCGCCTGCTCGCCGAAGGGGCGGTCGTCCTCGGCCGCGCCAACATGGACGAGTTCGCGATGGGCTCCTCGACCGAGAACTCGGCCTACGCCAAGACGCGCAACCCGTGGAACCTGGCGCGCGTCCCCGGCGGCTCGAGCGGCGGCCCGGCGGCGGCGGTGGCGGCGGGGAGCGCAGCGCTCGGCTTCGGCTCCGACACCGGCGGCTCGGTGCGCCAGCCGGCGGCGCTGTGCGGCGTCGTCGGCGTCAAGCCGACCTGGGGCCGCGTCTCGCGCTACGGCCTCGTCGCCTTCGCCTCCTCGACCGACCAGATCGGCCCCGTGGCGCGCGACGTGCGCGACGCCGCCCTGGCGCTCTCGGTCGTCGCCGGCTCCGACCCGCGCGACTCGACCTGCGCCGCCCGTCCGGGCGAGGACTACCTGGCGGGGATCGAGGAAGGCGTGCGCGGGTTGCGCGTCGGCATCCTGCGCGAGGTCGACGCCGGCGCCCTCGCCCCCGCGGCGCAGCGCAACTGGCGCGAGTCCCTCGAGCTCCTGGCGCGCGCCGGCGCCGAGCCGATCGAGGTCTCGGTGCCGAGCCTGGGCGCGGCGATCGCCGTCTACTACGTCATCGCCACCTCCGAGGCTTCCGCCAACCTCGCCCGCTTCGACGGCGTGCGCTACGGCCGGCGCGCCGAGGCCGAGAACCTCCTCGACCTCTACCTGCGCAGCCGCAGCGAGGGGTTCGGAGCCGAGGTCAAGCGCCGGATCATGCTCGGCACCTTCGCCCTCTCCTCCGGCTACTACGAGGCCTACTACGGCCGGGCGCGCGGCGTCCTCGAAGGGATGCGCCGGCAGGTGGAGGCGGCCTTCGCGGAGGTCGACCTGCTGGTCACGCCGACGGCGCCCGGCGGCGCCTTCGCGCTCGGCGAGAAGGTGGACGACCCGCTGGCGATGTACCTCTCCGACATCTTCACCACGCCGGCGAGCCTTCTCGGCCTGCCGGCCGTGGCGGTGCCTTCGGGAGCGGACGACGAGGGCCTGCCGCTGTCGCTCCAGATCATGGGGCGCCCCTTCGACGAGGCGACGGTCTTCCGCGCCGCGCGCGCCTTCGAGCACGAGGCCGGGTGGCAGGTGGCGCCGAGCTTCCGCGGCGCCGAGGCGGCGGGCGCGCCTATCGCGGCGCCGGCGGGCTGAGCGGGGGACGGCGGCGATGGCGACGATCTACAGGCGGCACGCGGTCTCGATCGCGCTCGCCGCGGCGCTCGCCCTGCCGCTCGCGGCGGTCGCGGCCGCGGCTGCGGGGCCGCTGCGCGCGCCGCTCGAGGACGGCGTCACCGCCGTCCTGGGCGACGACCACACGATCCGCCTCGAGGCCTCTCCGCGCCGCGGCGAGGGGCTGCTCGCCTTCACCCGCCGCCTCTGCGGCGACCCGGCGCGCGCGCCGCTGGTCGCCAAGGCCAACGGCGGCGGCGAGGAGCTGCAGGTCGGCGTCCGCTACCGGGTGCCGTTCGAGCTGCTCGCTCCCGACGTCCAGCTCAAGGCCGTGCAGCGCCTCTTCGCGCGCGACGCCGCCGAGGCCGACGGCTGGCGCCACACCGTGCGCGGCGTCGGGCCGCTCAAGCGCGAGAGCCTCTGGCACCTGGCGCGCTGGTTCACCGGCAACGGCGAGAACTTCCGCGCCATCCGCGAGTACAACGAGCTCGGCGACGAGGACCTGCCGAGCGGCGCCTCGGTGATCGTCCCGGCGGAGCTGCTGCTGCCGGCCTTCCGCGCCGCGCTGCCGGCGGCCGAGGGGCACCGCCTGCACTTCGGCAAGGACGCCGGCGGCGAGTACGCGGTCTACCGCCTGCGCCCCGGCGAGGCACTCTACTCGAGCGTCGTCGTGCGCTTCACCGGCCGCGTCTTCGGTGCCGACGTCAACGCCCTGGCGGCGGAGATCGCGGCGCGCAACGGCATCCGCGACGTCACCGACATCCCCGTCGGCTACCGGGTGAAGATCCCGGCCGACCTCCTGCTTCCCGAGTTTCTCCCCGAAGGGCACCCGCGGCGGCGCGAGTACGAGGCCGAGCTGGCCGCCAGCGCCCGCTTCAGCAACCAGGTGCGGGCCAAGGGGCTCGCCGGCATCACCGTCATCCTCGACGCCGGCCACGGCGGCCGCGACTCGGGCACCACGATGGCCGGCGTCTGGGAGAGCACCTACGTCTACGACATCGTGCTGCGCGCCAAGCGCCTGCTCGAATCGCACACCGCGGCGCAGGTGGCGCTCACCACGCGCGACGGCGAGAGCTTCCAGATCCACGAGACCGACGTGCTGCCGTTCTCCCGCCGCCACGCGGTGCTCACCACGCCGCCGTATCCGATCGAAGACCCGACGGTGGGCGTCAACCTCCGCTGGTACCTCGCCAATAGCCTCTACCGCCGGGCGCTCGCCGCCGACGCCGGCCCCGAGAAGGTCGTCTTCCTCTCGATCCACGCCGACTCGCTCCACCCCTCGCTGCGCGGCGTCATGGCCTACATCCCCGCCGCCAGCATGCGCCAGGAGAGCTACGGCAAGTCCTCGGCCGTCTACACCGCGCGGCGCGAGGTGCAGGAGAGCCCGAGCGTCGAGTTCCCGTGGGAGGAGCGGGTGAAGAGCGAGGGCCTGTCGCGCGAGCTGGCGCAACGCGTCGTGGACGCCTTCGCCGCCGGCGGCCTCGCGGTCCACCCCTTCAAGCCGGTGCGCGACAAGATCATCCGCGAGCGCAGCCAGTGGGTGCCGGCGGTGCTGCGCTACAACGTCGTCCCCGCCAAGGCGCTCCTGGAGGTCTGCAACCTCGCCAACGAGGAAGACCGGCGCCTGCTCCAGACCCGCGCCTACCGCCAGAAGGTGGCCGAGGCGATCGTCGCCGGCCTCCTCGTCTACTACGGCGAGCGCGTCGAGCTGCCGCCGGCGCAGGTCGCCTCGACCGCCAAGGCGCGGGCCGGCGCCAACTGAGCCTTAGTCGCGGCGCGGCAGGACGGCGCGCCGGGCGCCGTCCGCGGCGATCTCGACGACGGAGCCGTCCGCGGTCGTGAAGAGGCGGGCGGCCGGGCCGGATGTCTCGGGGTTCGCGACGGGCAGGAGACCGCGGCCCAGCTCCACCCTGCGCCCGGTGCCAAGGTCGAGACGGTAGACCGTGCGGACCTCGCCGGCGGAGGTGCCCACCAGGAGCGTGTGGGGCTCGGGCTGCCCGCCGAGGTGAATGAGCACGGCGCCGGGGAACCGCCAGCTCCATTCCTGCCTGCCGTCGGCGGAGAGCGTGCGGAGATGCTGTCCTCCATCCCCGTGCCGGTGCAGCACCAGACGTCCATCGGCCAAGAAGGAGACCGCGCGGCCGGGATGGGGCGGCAGCGACGCCAGGACCTCGCCGCCGGGGAGGGCGTAGAGCCGGATGCCGGCGGGCCTTCCGGGAGCGGTCGGCACAATCCTCACGAGGAGGCGGTCCCCCTGCGGGCTCACCTCCCCGCGGGCGCCCTCCGGCGTTTCGAACCGTCCTCGCGGCTCCAGGCGGCCGCCGATCGCCAGATCGGAGACGGCGAAGCCCTTCGCGCGTGACTGTCTTTCCACCAGCCGCACCCGGTCTTCGTCGAGGAAGGCGAGCCGCCGCTCGCCCGACGGCGCCAGCCGCACCGCAGCGAGCAAACGCCCGTCGGCGACCCCATAGACGAGGAGGCGCTCGTGCTGGAGGATCGCCAGCCGCCCGCCGCTGGGCGAGAGCTCCAGCCACTGCGGCCAACCGGCGAGCGCGATCGGCGTGCGCCGTGGCCGCGCGTCCGCGCGCGCCAGGTCGAGGCTCCAGGCCTCCGGGCTCCGTTCCTCCGGCTCGGTGAGCCAGACAGCGCGCGAGCCGTCCGCCGCGAACGCGGGCCAGGAGAACCCGTCCGCCCCCATCCGGACCGATCGGCCGGTCGCGGCGTCGAACAGGAAGAAAGGTCGGTAGCCGAAGCGGTGCGCCGCCGCGCCGTGGACGACCACCCAGGAGACGCGCCCCTGCGCGGTCCACACCATGGGCGATTCCAGGCTGTCGATCGGCGCGCCGACGACCCAGCCGGCGAAGAGTAGAAAGCCGAGGGCCCCGGCGAGCACCGGCGGCCAGAGCACCAGCGAGAGCGTGCGATGCGCCGCCGCCAAGTCACCGCGTCCGCGGTGGACCGCCAGGGCGCCGGCGGCGAGCAGCGCGACGAAGGCCAGCGCGGTCAGCGCGTTTGCGCCCGCCGTGACCGCCTGCGGGACGAACGCGCGGCGGAGGACCGTCACCGCCTCGACGACGAGCGCCGCGCCGACCGCGAGCGCAGCGAGATCGAGCAGCAGCCACGCCCGGCGCGACCGCAGCGCGATGGCCGCCGCGTGCGAGAAGGCGACCAGCGCCACGACGGTGGCCGCGGCGAGAGCGGTCGCGAGCGCCGGCCGGCGCCCGACGATGCCTTCGAACATCGCGGCCACGGGCGCGCCCGCGAGCGCCGCCGGCAGGACGACCAGCGCCCCGGCGAGCAGCGGCAGCAGCACCGCCGCTCCCATCTTCCCCGCCCAGAGCTTCCAGGTGGAGAAGGGCCGCGCCAGGTAGAAGCCGAGCCGCCGGTCGGCCATCTCGCCGGCCAGCGCCGTGGCGCCGGTGATCAGCGCCAGGAGCGTCGTCCAGAGCGCGAGGATGACGAGGGCCGTCGCCGCCCGCAGCTCGCCGGGTCGGCTCACGGGGGGCGAATCGAGGAGCGGCGCCGCCAGCGCGAGGAGACCCAGCAGCGCCGAGGCGGCGAGGAGCAGCCGCCGCTGGCGCAGCTCGGCGGCGGCGAGGGCGAGGACCGCGCTCATGGGTGGACCTCCGCGGGCGTGTCGTGCAGCGAGACGAAGATCTCTTCGAGGGTCAGCGGCACCACCTCGAGCGGCGAGGCGGCGCGCCGCCGGTAGCGCTCCTTGAGCGGCTCGAGCTCCTCGGCGAGGAGGAGCCGCCCGTCGCGCAGCACCGCGACGCGGTCGGCGATCCGCTCGACGCCCGGCAGGTCGTGGGTGGTCAGGAAGACCGTGACGCCGCGGTCGGCCAGCTCGCCGACCAGCTCCTCGAGCACGGCGCGGCGGGCGAGGGCGTCGAGCCCGAGCGTGGGGTCGTCGAGCACCAGGAGCTCGGGCTCGTGGCCGAGCGCCAGCGCGAGCTGGACGAGGGTCTTCTGGCCGCGCGACAGACGCCCGAAAGGCTGGCCGAGCGGCACGCCGAAGCGCTCCAGCCGCGCGCGCACAGCGGCGTCGTCCCAGCGGCGGTGGGCGCGGCGGAGGAGGGTCGAGAGCTCCTTCGCGCTGAGGCCCGGCGGGGCGTCCGGGACCTCCGGCACGACGCCGACCCGGTCCATCAGCCGCGCCCGCGCCCGCCAGGGTTCCTCCCCGAGCAGCCGGACCTCCCCGCCGCTCGGCCGCTGCTGGCCGAGGAGGCAGCGGACGAGCGAGGTCTTGCCCGCGCCGTTCCGCCCCAGGACCGCGCAGACCTCCCGCTCCGGCACCGCCAGCGAGACCTCCGCCAGCGCGGTGCGGCGGCCGTAGCGCACTCCGAGATCGCGCAGCTCGATCGCAGCCATGTCTTAGCTCCCTCGCTCGAGTGTGGTCCAGGCCTGCCGCAGGCGTTCGACCGCCTCGCCGCGGGTGGCGCCGAGAGTCGCGGCGACGCTGGCGTAGCGGGCCGCGCCCTCGCCGAGGCGCCGCGCCCGCTGGCCGTCGCCCGTCTCCGGCGCCTCGGCGACGTAGGTGCCCTCGCCGCGCCGCACCGCCAGGACCCCGCCGTCCACCAGCCGCTGGTAGGCCTTGGCGACCGTGCCGGGGTTGACCTGGAGCTCGCGCGCCAGGTCGCGGACCGACGGGACGGGATCGCCGGGGGCGAGCCGCCGGGCGGCGACGAGGTTCTGCACCCCCTCCTCGATCTGACGCCAGATCGGACGCGGGTCGGCGGGGTCTACGCGGAGGAGCGGCATCGGTGTACTGCTGTAACGGTACAGCGGTCATCGGGTCCTGTCAAGCCGGTTCGGGCGTCAGTCAACGTGGATCGATGGTCTCTATATCTCTATTAGCCCATCTTCCAGGGACCCGGTAGGCTCTTGCCGAATACGAAAAAACCATCCGAGCTCGATAATCATGAGGAGAACACGATGCGTGGACCTCTCGCGGTAGCTTTTCTGGCGATCATTGGGCTGGCAGCTGTCACACCGCTGGACGCCCAGATTGCCAAGGCGGAACGCAAGGAAGCCAAGGCGTACCTTGCTGGTCCGCTCCATCTCAGGATTGACGTTCCTTGTGCAACAGGAAGACACCCGATGGGGACCTACATGTCTCCCCTCGTAGAGGTCTCGCCTACCGGTATCAACACCGACGGTGAGACCGGTTTTTCGGCGGGCTGGTACCACGCCCAGAGCACCTACTGGGGAGTCGGCCCGAACGACACGATGCAGCTCGACGAGATGGAATTCGACGACGACACGGTCGAAATCGAGCTCGAGGGCATCGGCAGCACCGACGGGAATGACACGGTCATCAAGTTCGTCGGCATCCACAGCCTGGACGATTTCAAGAAGGCTGCCGACCGCGCCTTCTCTCGTGTGCCGCTCCAAGACGAACACCCGGATTGGCCAGCCGAGGTCAAAGAGGCCATCAGCCGACGGCAGCTCCAGAAGGGCATGACGAAGCGGCAAGTGTTCTACATCACAGGCTCTCCGGAGAGTGTTCGCGAAGCGGAGGAAAAGGGTAAGCCGGTCGAGATCTGGACCATGCGCCAGAACAAGGGAATGAAGATCGGCTTCTGGGGAGTTTCGACCGCAACTCCTGGCATGGGAGCGCCCAAGACGCTTCGCTTTGTCGACGGCAAGCTGACGGATTTCGACGCGAGTGGCTCGAGCGGTGGTGTGAACCTCGACGACTAGGAACCGCCCTCGAGGTGATCGTCAGCGACGGTCCTCAGCCTTCATAGCTGGCGATAGCGCTGATCCGGTAGGCGGCGCCGGCGAGCCGCACCTCGTCCCCCACCTTGCGGCCGAGGAGCTCCTTCGCCAGGTCGGATTCGTAGGAGATGACGTCCTCCTCGGGCTTGCTCTCCCAGGGGCCGAGGATGGTGAGGAGGCGGCCGCCGTCGAGGCGCACGCGGGTGCCGATGCGCACCTCCGACGCTTCTCCCGGCGGCACGTCGATCGGGCGGACGCGCGCCAGCTCGGCGTTGAGCGTCGCGGCCCGCGAGTTCAGGTACTCGTGGCGCTGGCGGGCGGCCTTGTACTCGAAGTTCTCGCGCAGGTCGCCCATGGCGCGCGCCTCCTCGATCGCCTTGCGGTTGGCGGGGATCTCGACCGCCATCAGCTGCTGCAGCTCGGCGCTCTTGGCCTCGATCGCCGCGCGCGTGGCGTAGAGCGGGACGGCGGTCTCCTTGCGTTGCGCCGGGAAGCGGAGCTGGATGGCGTTGGTGAGCTGCTCGCGCTGGTAGGGCTGGAGCATGGGAGCGCGGTGCACCGCGTCCTCGGCCTGCGGCGCCTGCTCCGCCGTCAGGTGCTGGAGGAGCCGCGCCAGGGTGGACCCCGAGTCGGCGAGGACGGCCAGACGGGTGCGGAAGGGCGCGAACTCGTCGCGGGTCATCGACGCCAGGATCTGCTGCAGCAGGCGGAGCGGGTTGCGCGTGCGCAGCACCTCGTCGCGCGCCGCCCGCTCGGCCAGCCAGGTGAAGGCGGCCGGCTGCTTGTGCGGCTGGGTGACGAGGGCATCGAAGAAGCGCTCCCGCTCGCGCGCGGTGGCGGGGTCCCCGGACTGCGCCAGCCCGTCGGCGAGGAGGTCGAGGGCGCGCGGGTCGGTCTCGCTGCCGAGCGCCTCGCGCCAGACCGCCGGCCAGTCCGGCCGCCGCTCGCGCACCATGGCGTAGGCGCGCTCGCGCAGCGCCCGGTCCTGGATGCCGCTCAGCAGGCGCTTGAGGTCCCCGGAGCCCGCGAGCATCGTTTCCGGCGCCCAGGAGACTCCTTCCGGCGCGCCGCCGCTCTTCTCGAGCGCGTACCAGATCTCGAAGGCGAGGCCGGGGTCTACGGCCGCCACCTCGTCGCCGAGCGCCGCCAGTTGCTCGGCCATGCGGCGGCGCAGCTCGGGGTCGCGCGCCCCCTCACGCCGCAGCAGCTCGAGCTGCCGCCGCGGCTCGGCCGCCGCGAAGCCGCTCCAGGCCGCGGTCTGGGCGTCGCCGCTCGACTCCGCCCAGCGGTAGGTCTGGCGGCCGGCGCCGGCCACCACCACCTGCGGGTGTTTGCGCGCCGCCGTCCACCAGGAGGTCCACTGCGCTTCCGCCACGACGCCGGCCAGCGCCTCGCGCACCTCGCCGGCGGTGAGCGGCCGGTCGTGGCTCTGGAGAGTGACCCGCAGCAGCTCCGGCGGCGCCAGCGCGGCGAGGGCCGCGGGCTCCTCGAGCTTCCGGCGCAGGACGTGCTCCCGCGGCAGCGGCTTGAGCAGCTTGGGCGCCGCCTTGAAGCCGACGGCCAGGGTCTGGCGCTCGAACGCCACCTTGAAGCTCTCGAGGCCGAGGTTGACCTCGGCGACCCGCCCGGCGCCTTTCCCCTCCATCGTCACCACTGACCCGATGTCGAAGGCGAGGAGAGTCTCCAGGCGCTCGATCTTCTCCCAGGTCTTCGGGATGTCGTGGGTGGCGCGCTGGAGCCCGACCGTCTCGGCGAGGCCGCGGAAGCTGGGGCGGTCGCCGTGCAGCCGCTCCAGGGTCTGGAGGATCGCCGGGTGGAGCCCCTCGGGCGGGAAAAGGATGCTGCCGGCGCGCTCGAGGAGCTTGAGCCGGGGGCGCCAGGCGCCGCGCTCCTTGAGCTGCTCGTCGAGCATCTCGAGGAGGAACCGGGCGCGCTCCTCCTCGGCGGTGCCGACCAGCGCCCGCGCCACGCCGACGAAGTAGTCGAGATCGGCGGGGTCCTGGCCCAGGCGGGCCAGCCAGTCGTCCTCGATCGCCGCGTAGTCGGCGCGCGCGAGGCTGCTCTGGATGGCGCGGGGAAGCGTCATGGCGGAGCGGCAAGATAACAAATGCCGTTTCATCCGGGGGGGAGGGGTAGTAGAGTCATGGTCCGCGTGCCGAGCGATTCCTCCAGGTTCGAGAACCGGCCCCCGCCCTGGGGCAAGGACGTGGACGCCGAACCCGTCTCCTTCGGCACCTGGCTGCGCCGCCAGCGCGAGATGCGCGGCGTCGACCTGCGCGACATCGCCGAGCGCACCAAGATCAGCCTCCGCTACCTCGAAGCGATGGAGGACGACCGCTTCGACATCCTCCCGGCGCCGATCTTCGCCAAGGGGTTCCTGAAGGAGTACGCCCGCCACGTCGGGCTCTCTCCGGACGAGGTGGTGAACCACTTCCTGGCCGTCCACCAGCCGCCGGCCGGCGACGCCGAACCGGTCGTGGCGCGCGAGCGCAGCGGCCGGGGGCGGAGCCTGGTGCAGATGCTGCTGCTGGCGCTGGCGGCGCTGCTCCTGCTCGGGCTAGTGGCGGCGCTCGCCTACTGGGCGGAAAGGCGGCGCGAGCGCACGGCCGCCGAGCAGCCGCCGCCGATCGCCGCCCCGGCCACCGCGCGCGCCACGACGGCGCCCCCGCCGCCGCCCCCCGACCGGCCGCGGGCGCCGATCGAGCTGACCCTCGACTTCGTCGAGGAGTGTTGGGTGGAGCTGACTATCGACGGCACCAGGCGGATCGCCGAGCTGCGGGTCCAGGGCGAGTCGCTCCAGCTCCAGGCGCAGAAAGAGATCCTGCTCGAGCTCGGCAACGCCAAGGGCGTGCAGGCGCAGCTCAACGGCCAGCCGCTCCGCCTGTGGGGGCCGACCGACACCCGGGTCAAGGACCTGGTGATCGACCTCGAGATGGCGCGGCGTGTCGCCGCCGGCGGCGCTGCACGGTTGCCCGCCGAGCGCCTGCCGCAGTGACCGGGCCCGCCGACAGCCAGGCCTCCCTCGTCGAGCGAGTGCGGGCGGGGGGGGAGCCGCACCTCCGGCGGCTGGCGGCGGCCGGCCTCCTGCCGCTCCCTCCCGAAGAGCTGATCCCGCTCCAGGTCGCCCTGGCGCGCGGCGGCGAGGCCGAGATCGCCGGCGTCGCGGCCGACGCCCTCGCGCGGCTCGATCCGCGTCTCGCCGCCCCGTTCCTCGCCGAGGCGGCGGACGCGGAGACGCTGGCCTGGTTCGCCGAGCGCGCCGCCGGCTTCGAGATCCTCGAGAGCATCGTGCGCCGGCGGGACGTCCCGCGCCCGCTCCTGGCCGCCTTGGCCCGCCGCTGCGGGCCGGAGCTGCAGGAGGTCCTCCTGCTGCGCCAGGACGCGATCCGCGAGCTGCCGGCGATCCTCGAGGCGCTGGAGGAGAACCCCCGGCTCACCCCCTACGCCCGGCGGCGCATCGACGAGTACCGCGAGCACCTCCTGCCGCGCGCCGCGGCGGCACCGACCGCCGAGGAGGCGGCCGAGGAGGCCGCGGCGGCGGCCGCCGCTGCGGCGGCGGCCGAGGAGGCGGAGCCCGCGGGCGGGGCCGGCCTGACCGAGTGGGAGATCCGCAACCTGCCGGTGCCGGAGCGGCTCAAGCTGGCGCGCGGCGCCACCCGCATCCTGCGCAACTTCCTGATCCGCGACACCAACCCGCTGGTGGCCATGGCGGTGATGGAGCACAACACCCTCGACGAGCACGAGATCGAGCAGATCGCCAACAACCGCCTGGTCCCCGAGGAGGTGTTGATGGAGATCGGGCGGCGGCGGGATTGGATCGCCAAGTACCCGATCCTCAAGGCTTTAGTGCAGAACCCGCGCACCCCGGCGGGGGTGGCGCTGCGGCTCATCGGGCGCCTCAACATCCGCGACCTGCGCGACCTCTCCCGCAGCCGCAACACCACGGCGCCCGTGCGTGCGGCCGCCCAGCGCTTGTATACAATGAGGCAACAGTAACCCCACGATCTATGCGCAGGGATTTCTACGCCGTCCTCGGCCTGCAGCGCACGGCGACCGAGGAGCAGATCCGCCAGCGTTTCCGCGAGCTCGCGCGCGAGCGCCACCCCGACCGCTTCGCCGGGGAGGCGAAGGCGGCGGCGGAGGTGGAGTTCCAGGAGATCACCCAGGCCGCCAACGTCTTGAGCGACGACGAGCGGCGCCGCCAGCACGACCTCGAGCTGGCGCGCCCCCAGGAGCAGTCGGCCGACCCCCGCCAGACCAGCCGGATGTTCATGCAGCGCGGGGTCAAGGCCTACAAGGAGCGCAACTTCCTCGAGGCGGCGGAGAACTTCGACCGCGCCACGCAGGCCGAGCCGACGAGCGCCAAGGCCTGGCACCACCTGGCCCTCGCCTGCAGCCAGCAGAGCCGCTGGCACGCCCGTGCGTTGGCCGCGATCGTCCGCGCCTGCGAGTTGGAGACGATGAACCCCGACTACTTCAAGCTCGCCGGCCGCATCGCCGAGCTGTGCGGGAAGGCGGCCGACGCCGAGCGCTACTACGAGCAGGCGCTGGAGTGGGGGGGCGACGAGCCGGCGTTGCGCGAGGCGCTGGAGGCGTTGCGCAAGCGGGGGCGGCGGACGAGCGGCATCTTCGGGAAGGCCGGCTGATGCGGGTGCGCGCCTGCGGCGTCTCGGACGTGGGGCTGGCGCGGGCCCACAACGAGGACACGTTCGGGCTCGACCACCCGCGCGGCCTTTTCGTGGTGGCCGACGGCATGGGCGGGCACAGCCACGGCGAGGTGGCGGCGCAGATCGCGGTGGACGCGATCCGCGATTTCATCGACAAGTCGCTCGACCACGACACGACCTGGCCGTTCGTCTACGACTCGCGGCTGCAGCGGCACTCGAACCTGCTCAAGACGGCGGTGCGCCTGGCGCACGACAAGGTGCTGCGGGCGATCCGCGACGACCGCACGCTGCACGGGATGGGGACGACGGTGGTGGGGTTTTTCCTCCGCGGCTCGGTGGCGGCGGTGGCGCACGTCGGGGACAGCCGGGCGTACCGCTTCCGCAACGGCACGCTGGACCAGCTGACGCAGGACCACACGTGGGTGCACGAGCAGGTGGTGGCGGGGTTCCTGCGGGAGGACCAGGCGCGGACGCACCCTCTCAAGAACGTGGTGACGCGGGCACTGGGGGGGGAGAGCGAGGTGGTGGTGGACGTGCGGGAGGTGGAGGTGCAGGCGGGGGACCTTTATCTGCTCTGTTCGGACGGGTTGACGACGATGTTGGCGGACAAGGACATCCGGGAGCGGTTGGGGAGGGGGCGGACGTTGGAGGAGGCTTGCCGCGGGTTGGTGGCGGATGCGAATGCGCGCGGGGGGTTCGACAACGTGACGGTGGTGCTGCTGGGGATCGAGGAGCCGGAAGAGGGCGACGAAGAAGAGGACGAAACCGAGACGGAGTAGCGCCCGGCCTACGTGCCGGGCGTTTTTTTCTCGGCCGCAGCCCCCGCCCAGCCCGGCGGCGGGCGCTCCCCGGAGGAACCGGCGCGCGCGTTTTGTGGACTTCGGGATCTGAGGCGCGCGCCTGCGCTTCGCTTTGCGCCGGGGTGGCGGTGGACTGCGGAGGGCCTTGCCAGGCGCTCGCTCAGAGCTTCCTCCGGGGAGCGCCCGCCGCCGGGCTTCCCCCCACGCGCTTCCCACTCAGGTCGCCTCCTTGTCATCCTGAGCGAAGCGAAGGATCTGGGCGGGGGCGGCCCTAGAATCGCTTACATGAGAGTGGGTGTAATCGGCGGGGGGCCGGCCGCCGGCGCGGCAGCCCTGCGCTTGGCGCGCGGGGGAGCGGAGGTAGACCTCTACCGCCCGTCGCGCCCGGGCGAGAAGCCTTGCGGGGGGGCGGTGCCGGCGCATTTGCTGCCGCGGCTGGAGGGGTTCGAGGCGGGGGGGCTGGCTTCGGTGGTGGATCCGGAGATCGTGGTCGAGAACGGGTTGGGGGGGCGGGTGGAGCTGGCGGTCGAGGGGCTGCGGATCTTTCGGCGGGGCGATCTGGACGGGGCGCTGGTCGCGGCGGCGGTGGGGGCTGGGGCGCGGGTGGTCGGCGCCAGGGTCGAGGGGCTGGAGTGGGCGAACGGGTCGGTGGCGGTCGAGGCCGGGGGTGAGCGGCGGGCTTACCCTTGGGTGATCGCGGCCGACGGGGCGCGGGGGCGGGTACGGCGGGCGCTCGGGCTGGCGCCGGAGGGAGACAGTGTCGGGCTCGGTGCTTCGCTTTCCGGGATCGACTGGCGGCGGTTGGTGCTGGCCATCGCCGGCGTGGCGGACGGCTATCTCTGGATCTTCCCCCGCCCGGGCGGCGTCTCGGTGGGGATCGCCTACAGCGACGCGGCGCTTTCGGGGGGCGCGGCGCGCGGGCTGCTCGACGCGTTTCTCGACCGCCATTTGCCGGGGTGGCGCGAGCTGCCCGGGCCGCGCTACCGCTACCCGATCCCGGTCTTCGGCCCCTGGACGCTGCCCGCGGTGCGGCGCGCGCTCGAACGGCGGGTGCTCCTCGCCGGCGACGCCGCGGCGCTGGCCGACCCGCTCACCCGCGAGGGGATCCGCTACGCCGCGCTGTCGGGCCAGTGGGCGGCCGAAGCGCTGCTCGCGGAGCGGCCGGAGACCTATCCGCGGCGGCTGGAGGGCGAGCTCGCCGCCGAGATGGCGCGCGCCCACCGCGCCCGCACGCTCTTCTTCGAGGAGCCCGTCGGCCAGTGGATGGTGCCCCTCTGCCGCCTCCACCCCGCCGTCCGCCGCGTCCTCGCCGACCTCCTCGCCTGCAACCAGCCCTACCGCGGCCTCCGCCGCCGGCTGCTGCGCGCCGCGGTCGCCGGCAACTGAGCACCTGATCGGACACGGCGGCTGACCGCCGCCTGGGGTGGCACACCCCGTGCTACCCTGCCGCGGGCGGGGCGGCGATGCTGCGGCGAATCCTCAACAAGCGGCAGGACGAGCTGCTGGCCGAGAACCGCCGGCTGCTCACGGAGCTCCAGGGCGCGCTGGCGCACTTCGACGCCGCCGCCGAGGACCAGGCCACCATCCAGCGCTCGCTGGCGCAGCTCCAGGAGCTCTTCCTGCTGGTGGTGGCGGGCGAGTTCAACGCCGGCAAGAGCGCCTTCATCAACGCCCTCCTCGGCAGGAAGGTCCTCGACGAAGGCGTCACCCCGACCACCACCCGCATCCACGTCCTGACCTACGGCGAGGCCGACGAGCGCGGTTTCGCCGAGTCGAAGGTCGACCGCGTCACGGCGCCCGTCGAGCTGCTGCGCGACATCCACATCGTCGACACCCCGGGCACCAACGCCGTGCTGCGCGAGCACGAGGCCATCACCCGCGACTTCGTGCCGCGCTCGGACATGGTGCTCTTCGTCACCTCCGCCGACCGCCCGTTCACCGAGAGCGAGCGCGGCTTCCTCGAGGGGATCCGCGACTGGGGCAAGAAGGTCGTCGTGGTGATCAACAAGATCGACATCCTCGACAGCGCCGAGGACATCGAGCGGGTGCGCGCCTTCGTCGCCGAGCACTCGCGCGCTCTCCTCGGCGCCGCGCCCGAGATCTTCCCGGTCTCGGCCCGCCAGGCGCTCAAGGCGAAGGAGGCGGGCGACGCGCAGCTCCTCGCCGCCAGCCGCTTCGACGCCCTCGAGCGCTACGTCCACGACACGCTCGACGAGAAGGAGCGGGTGCGGTTGAAGCTCATGAACCCGCTGGGCGTCGGGCTCCACCTGGTCGGCAAGTACCTGGAGATCGCCCGCGGCCGGCTGGATCTCCTGCAGGCCGACTTCGCGACCCTCGAGGACCTCGAGCGCCAGCTCGCCCTTTACCAGGAGGACATGGGGCGCGAGTTCCGCTTCCGCCTGGCCGACGTCGACGCCATCCTCCACGAGTTCGAGAACCGCGGAGTCGCCTTCTTCGACGAGACGATGCGCATCGGCCGGGTGATCGACCTGCTCAACAAGGCGCGGATGAAGGCCGAGTTCGAGCGCCAGGTGGTGGGCGACACGCCGCAGCGGATCGAGCGGCGGGTGGGGGAGGTGATCGACTGGCTGGTGGCGAGCGACCTGCGGCAGTGGCAGGCGATCAACGAGCACCTGCTGCGCCGCCGGCAGGTGCACGCCGACCGCATCGTCGGGCAGGTGGGGCGGAGCTTCGACTTCGACCGCGCCCATCTCCTCGACACCGTCGGGCGGGCGGCGCAGCGCTCGGTCGAGAGCTACGACCGGGAGGGGGAGGCCAACCGGATCGCCGAGTCGGTGCAGGTGGCGGTGGCGGGCACGGCGCTGGTCGAGGTCACCGCCATCGGCCTCGGCGCGATCATCACCCACCTCGCCGCCTCGGCGGCGGTGGACGCCACGGGCATCCTGGCGGCGAGCGTCGTGGCGGTGCTCGGATTCTTCATCATCCCCAACCGCCGGCGCGACGCCAAGCGCGAGCTGCGGCAGAAGATCGCCGCCCTGCGCGAGCAGCTCATGGGCTCCCTCACCGGCCAGTTCGACCGCGAGATCGAGTCGAGCGTCCACCGGATCCTCGAGTCGATCGCCCCCTACACCCGCTTCGTGCGCGCCGAGCGCGAGCGGCTGGAGACCTCCCAGAGTGAGCTGGCGGAGGTCCAGCAGGGCCTGGAGCGGCTGCGCTCCCGCGTCGACGCCCTGGCCTGAGCGCCATTTGCGCCCCCGCGCACCTTGTCCTAAGGTAGCGCAGAACAACACAGTGATCCCTTGGAGGGCAGAAACGATGACCACCCCAGAATCGTTGTCTGAACTCGTGAGAAAGCTCGCCGTCGCGGCCCTCGTCCTGGCCCTGGCGTGCGGCCCCGCCCTAGCGCAGCAGGAGCCCCCGGCCGAGGAGGCCCAGGAGGAGGAGGCGGCCGCCGCCGAGGAGGAGGGCGTCGAAGGGGTCGTCACCGACGAGATCACGGTCACCGGCACGCGCGTCGAAGGACGGACGGCGACCGACACCCCATCGCCGGTCGACATCATCAACGCCGAGGCCATCGAACGGAGCGGCGCCACCGAGACCGGCAAGATCCTCCAGCTCCTGGCGCCGTCGTTCAACTTCTCGACGACGTACATCAGCGACGGCACCGACGCCATCCGGCCGGCGACGCTGCGCGCCTTGGGCTCGGACCAGGTGCTGATCCTGGTCAACGGCAAGCGCCGGCACACCACGGCCCACCTCAACGTGCAGCAGACCATCGCCCGCGGCGAGTCGGGGACCGACATCAACGCCATCCCCGCCTCGGCGATCGAGCGGATCGAGGTGCTGCGCGACGGCGCCGCCGCCCAGTACGGCTCCGACGCCATCGCCGGGGTCATCAACATCATCCTCAAGAGCCAGACCAACCGCACCGACCTGACCGTCGACGCGGGCTCGACCTACGAGGGCGACGGCGACGTCCTGAGCGGCGCCGTCAACACCGGCTGGGGGCTCGGCGCGGAGGGCTTCCTCAACTTGAGCGTCGAGTACCGCGACCGCGGCGAGACCAACCGCGCCGGCCCGGACTCGCTGCGCGTCACCCCGGCGCGGGTGACCCAGCGCATCGGCGACTCCGACGCCCAGGACGCCCTGCTCTGGCTGAACGCCTCGATCCCGGCCGGCGGCGGCGACCTCTACGCCTTCGGCGGGCACTCGCAGCGCGAGACCAACTCCTCGGGCTTCTTCCGCACCGCGGGCGACGCCCGCACCGTGCCCGCGGTCTACCCCAACGGCTTCCTGCCGACGATCATCACCGAGCCCACCGACACCTCGCTCGTCGTCGGCTACAAGGCGCCGCTCGGCGGCGGCGACTGGAGCTGGGACCTGAGCGCCAACTACGGCGCCAGCGAGTTCGCCTTCCGCGAAGAGAACACGATCAACGTCAGCTACTGGTTCGAGCCGACCAACCCGGCCAACCCGACCGGCCCGCGCTTCGCCGCGTCGCCGCTCGCCGCCGACACCGGCACCCTCAAGTTCGACCAGCTCGCCTTGAACCTCGACTTCAGGGGCCAGGTCGACTGGGGGTTCGGGGACGGCCCGCTGTTCGTCGCCCTGGGCGCCGAGTTCCGCGAGGAGGGGTACGAGATCGAGCCGGGCGACGAGGCCTCCTACGAGTACGGCCGCACCGACAACCGCGCGATCCGCATCCTCGCCCAGGACGGCAGCCTCGCCCAGCCCGGCACGCAGGGCTTCCCCGGCTGGTCGCCGCGCGAGGCGGTGAACGACGACCGCAACAACACCGGGCTCTACCTCGACCTGGAGTCGCCGATCTCCGACCGCTTCCTCGCCGGCCTGGCGCTGCGCTTCGAGGACTACTCCGACTTCGGCAGCACGGTCAACGGCAAGCTCTCGGGACGGTTCGATCTCAGCGACCGCGTCTCGCTGCGCGGCACGCTCTCGACCGGCTTCCGCGCGCCCAGCGTGCAGCAGCAGTTCTTCAGCCAGCGGTCCACGAACCTCAACGCCGCCGGCATCCTGACCGACACCCTGACCGCGCGGCAGGGGGGCGCCGTCACCAGCGCCTTCGGCGTGCCGGCGCTCGACGAGGAGACCTCCCAGAGCTACTCGTTCGGCCTGGTGGCCAAGCCGAGCGAGAACTTCCGGCTGACGGTGGACGTCTACCGCATCGACATCGACGACCGCATCGTCTTCTCGAGCAACATCGGGCTGGGAACGTCGGCCGCGATCGACAACATCCTCAACAGCCTCAACGTCGGCCAGGTGCTCTTCTTCACCAACGCCATCGACACCCAGACCGACGGCCTCGACGTCGTCGCCCTCTACGACTGGACGCTCGGCGCCAACTCGCTGCTCAGCCTCGAGGGCGCCTTCCACTTCAACGACACCGAGGTGACGGCACGGCGCTCGTCGTCGAGCATCCTGCCGGCGCCGGTGCTCTTCGACAACGCGCAGGTGACGCTCCTCGAGGAGGGGCAGCCGAGCGAGCACTACGTCCTCTCCGGCACCTGGTACGCCGGCGACTGGACGACGAACCTGCGCTTCAACTACTTCGGCGAGGTAGCGGGCCAGGGCTTCACCCCCGGCTTCACCCAGACCTGGGGCGCCAAGTGGCTCACCGACCTGTCGATCGGCTACAACATCAACGACGACCTGAAGTTCACGATCGGCGGCCTCAACATCTTCGACGAGTACCCGGACGAGTGGGACCCGGTCAACGCCTTCCCCTTCCCGCAGCTCGGCTTCACCTACGGCTGGGAGACGCTGCCCTTCGGCATCAACGGCGGCTACTACTTCGCCCGGCTGAACTACCGCATCGGGCGCTAGACCGGAACGCGTGACGGGTATGACGAGCCGTGAGCCAGCGACCGGGGAACCCGCTTCCCGGCTCATCGACCAGCGGATCCGCGACCTGGAGGGATGGCGCGGGGAGACCCTGGCCCGCATGCGGGCGCTGATCCTGGAAGCCGACCCCGAGATGACCGAGGAGTGGAAGTGGAGCAATCCGGTCTGGTCGCACCACGGGATCGTCTGCACCGGGGAGGCGTACACGAAGGTCGTGAAGCTCACGTTCGCCCGGGGGGCCGGCGTCCCGGACCCGTCGCGCCTCTTCAATTCCAGCTTGACAGGCAACACGCGAAGGGCGATCGACATCCACGAAGGGGAGAAGGTCGACGCGCGCGCGTTCAAGGCGCTGGTGAAGGCCGCGGTGGCCCGGAATGGCCCGCCGGCGAAGGCAGGTGCGAAGGCCTAGCCCAGGCAAGTGAGGCTGTCCTCAACTTACGCGGTTCGGCGCTCCGATGGGGCGCTCCTGTCCTCTACTTACGCGGTTCGGCGGATGATTGGGGCTTCGCGGTCCTCAACCTACGCGGTTTGCCGGGCGTTTGGGGTGGGTCGGGTGCCGAAATGGCGGTTTTGGTCCTCAACCTACGCGGTTCGTCCGGCCGACTGGCTGGGTTTCGTCCTCAACTTACGCAGTTGAGCCGCAGACCCAGCCCATTCGGTCCTCAACTTACGCAATCGGCCGGGCGCGAAGCGGTTTTGGTCCTCTACTTACGCACTCGGGCGGCCGACCCAGCCCAATCGCCGGCCGCCGAGGCGTCCGCTGTCCTCTACTTACTCAACTCTCCCCGAATACGTACCCTTCGCGCGCCCGCAGGCGGAACTCGGGGTTCGCGGTGTGCACCTGCACCCGCTGGAAGCCCTTGGCGCCCGCCGGGTGGGTGGCCTTATAGCTCAGCAGGTAGTAACCGCTGTTCTCCTCCGAGACCTGGCGCAGCGGGGTCAAGAAGTTGACGGTGTTGAAGTAGTACTTGCCGCCGGTGTCGCCCGAGATCTGGTTGAGCGCGTCGGCGAGCACGTGCTGGGTCCCCGCCGGCGTCAGGTCGAGGGCGTAGAAGGCGACGTTGTTGTCGTTGAGCGCCCGCACCGTGTCGTCGTAGTAGCGCGGGTCCGGCGTGTACTGGCCGAAGTTGTTGATGCGGCCGAAGCCGATGCCCAGGTAGAGCAGGTTCTTGCGGCCGCGGACGGCGCCGGCGGCCTCGCCCAGCACCTGCAGCGCCTCGTAGATGTTGGCCGTGCGGTCGCGCAGCTCGTCGCCGCGCGGCAGGGCGGCGCGCAGCGAGGTGCCGACCTGGCCTTCGATCCGCGACGGCCAGTTGCCGTCGTCGTCCTTGCCCTTGCCGGCCGCCTTGAGCGCCGCGTCGAGCGCCTGGCGGTCGGCGGTGAAGTCCTGGTGGACCTTCAGCTTCTTGTCGTAGCTCACCACCGCGACGTGGTCGCCGGGGACGAGCTCGGTCGCCACCCACTCGCGGGCCCGCCGCACCGCCTCCATCTGCTGCGTCAGCAGGCTCGGCGCCTCGAGGGCGGCGCTGCGCTGGTCGTCGAGGAAGAGGATGAAGTAACGGTCCTCGGTCCCCTGCGAGACCTCGGGACGGCGGACGTTGGCGGCGGCCACCGGCGGGTCGAGCAGCCGGCGGTTGGAGTAGAAGACGGCGTCGGTCAGCTCGATCGGCTTGCCGTCCTCGGTGACCACGAAGTCGCTCTCGTCCAGGCCGAGGATGACGTTGCCGCGGGAGTCGGTCACCAGCACGTCGAGGAGCACCTCGGTGACCTCGACCTGCTCGCGAACCTCGCCGGCCGGCGGCTCCTGCTGCGCGGCCACGGCGAGCGGGGCCAGGAGCACCGCCGCCAAAGCGAGAGGCGTAGCGCGTTTCCATCGGATCATGGCGATCCTCCTTTCAGACTAGTGAGTAGCAAGGGGTAGACCAGCGGTTCAGCCCGCCGGGCGCCCCCGGCTCGTCCTCAGGAGGGGACAGGGCCGCCCGTTGGGAAGCGCGCGTAGAAGCCTCCCGCGGCGGCCGTCTCGCGCAGCGCCTCCGACGGACGGTAGCGCTCGGAGACCGCGCTCTCCAGCCGCTCCAGGGTGGCGACGAGGGTGTCCACCCCCTCCTGGTCGGCCCAGCGGCAGAGGCCGCCGCGGAAGGGCGGGAAGCCGGTGCCGAAGATCATCGCGACGTCGAGCTCGGCGGCGCTGCGTACCACCCCCTCGGCGAGGCAGCGGGCGGCCTCGTTGACCATCGGCAGCACCATGCGGTCGGCGAGGAGCCCGGGGTCGGGGGACTGGACGCGCGGCGAGAGGCCCAGCAGCTCGTAGACCGCCGGGTCGGGGTCCTTCCGCTCGCGCCCGTCGTAGCGGTAGAAGCCGCGGCCGGTCTTGGTGCCCAGGCGGTCGGGCGCGGCGGCCTTCTCCAGCCAGGCGGGCAGCGAGACGCGGTCGGGGAACGACTCCTGGAGGAAGCGGGCGACGTGGCCGGCGACGTCGATCCCCACCTCGTCGGTGAGGGCCAGCGGCCCTATCGGCATCCCCCACTCGACCATCGCGCGGTCCACGTCCTCGATCGAGTGCCCCTCGTCGAGGAGCCAGAGCGCCTCGGCCGAGTAGACCATCAGCAGGCGGTTGACCAGAAAGCCCGGCGTGTCCTTGACCAGCACCGGCGTCTTGCCGAGGCGGCGGGCGAAGGCGAAGACGGTGTTGACCGCGGTGGCGCCTGTCGTCTCGGCGGCGATCACCTCGATGAGCGGCATGCGGTGGACGGGGTTGAAGAAGTGCATGCCGACGACGCGCTCGCGCCGCGGCACCTTCTCGCCGATGGCGGCGATCGGCAGCGACGAGGTGTTGGAGGCCAGGATCGCCGTCTCCGGCACCACCGCCGCCGCCTCGGCGAAGACCGCCTGCTTGACGGGGAGCTTTTCGACGATCGCCTCGATGACCAGGTCGGCGCGGCCGAAGCCCGAGTAGTCGAGGGTGGGCTGGATGAGCGCCAGCCGCCGCCGCTCCTCGGCGCGCGAGAGGCGGCGCTTCTTGACCAGGCGGTCGAAGAGCCCGGCGGCGTGCTCCATGCCGCGGGCCAGGGCGCCGGCGTCCACGTCCTTGAGCCGCACCGGCACGCCCGCCTCCTGCGCCACGAGCTGGGCGATGCCGCCGCCCATGGTGCCCGCCCCGAGCACTGCCACCGCGCGCACCGGCCGCGCCTCGCCGCCTGGCAGCCCGGGGTCCTTCTTGGACTCCTCGGTCAGCCGGAAGACGTGCACGAGGTTTTTCGACACGCGGCCGGTGGCGAGCTCGGCGACGGCCCGCGCCTCGGCGTCGAAGCCGGCGCGCGGCCTGTCCTCGACCCCGATCCGCACCACCTCCAGCGCCCGCAGCGGCGCCGGGTAGTGCCCCTTGGTCTGCTCCAGGGTCTTCTTCCGCGCCTGGTCGAAGACGATCTTCCTCCCCAGCGGGTTCTTCTCGAGCAGCAGGCCCTTCCAGCCGCCGCCGCCGTGCGCCTCCCCGCCGGCCTCCTTGCGCGGCTTGCCGGCGCCGCGGTCGAGGCGCGCCAGGGCGAAGTCGCGCACCAGGTCGAAGAAGCGCGCCTCGGGGAGGAGCGCGTCGACGAGGCCGCTCTTGAGCGCGCTGCGCCCGGAGACGGTCTTGCCGGTCAGGATCATGTCGAGCGCCGCGGTGACGCCGATCCGCCGCGGCAGCCGCACCGAGCCCCCCCAGGCGGGGAGGATGCCCAGCCGCACCTCCGGCAGGCCGATGCGGGTGTCCGCCCGATCGCTCGCCACGCGGAAGGTGGAGGCCAAGGAGATCTCGGTGCCGCCGCCCAGGCAGATGCCGCGGATCGCCGCCACGGTGGGGAAGGGGAGCGCCTCCCAGGCGGCGAAGAGGCGCTGCCCGACGCGCGCCCCGGCTTCGGCTTCGACCAGGTCGGTGACGCGGGCGATCTCGTCGAGGTCGGCGCCGGCGATGAAGCTCGTCTCCTTGCCGGAGAGGAGGACGAGGCAGCCGATGTCGCTGCGGCCGGCGAGCTCGGCGAGCAGCCGCTCGAGCTCGAGCAGCGCCGTGCGCGAGAAGACGTTGACCTTGCGCTCGGGAGCGTCGAAGGTGAGCGTGGCGAGGCGGTTGCCGCCGACCGCCAGGTGGAAGTTGGATGTCTCGACCACTAGGACGCGGCCGCCTTCTTGCCGGCGTCGGCGGCGGCGTAGAGGCGGTCGATGACGTCGCCGTACTTCTCGTTGACCACCCGCCGCTTGACCTTCTGGGTCGGCGTCAGCTCGCCGGTCTCGAGCGTGAACTCCTTCGGCAGCAGGTCCCAGGTCACGATCTGCTCGTAGTGCGCCAGGTTCTGGTTGACCGCGTCGACCTCCTTGCCGATCAGCTCGCGCACGCGCGGCTCGGCGAGCAGGGCCTTGTCGTCCGCCGCGGCGATCCCCTGCCGCTGCGCCCAGGAGCGCAGGACCTCGAAGTCGGGGACGACGAGGGCGGAGAGGAACTGCCGGCGGTCGCCGAGGACCACCGCCTGGCCGATGTAGCGGCTGGACTTGAGCGCGTTCTCGATCGGCGCCGGCGCGACGTTCTTGCCGTAGGCGTTGACGATCAGCTCCTTCTTCCGGTCGGTGATCGTCAAGAACTTCTCCTCGTCCTCCTCGCCGATGTCGCCGGTGTGGAACCAGCCGTCGGGGTCGATGACCTCGGCGGTGCCTTCGGGGTTGTTCCAGTACCCCTTCATGATGTTCGGGCCGCGGGCGAGGATCTCGCCGTCCTCGGGGGCGATGCGGGTCTCGACCCCCGGGATCGGCGGGCCGACGGTGCCCAGCTTGACGTTCCCCGGCGGATTGACGGTGATGACCGGCGAGGTCTCCGAGAGGCCGTACCCCTCGTAGATCGGGATGCCGGCGCCCCAGAAGAACTCGGCGACGTCGCGGCCGAGCGGCGCGCCGCCCGAGAGCGCGAACTGGAAGCGCCCGCCGAGCCGCTCGCGGATCTTGTGGAAGACCAGCTTGTCGGCGAGCTTGAGCTTGAAGCCGAGGAGACCCGGCGGCGTCTGCAGCTTGAGGCGCCAGGGCAGCGCCTGCCGCCCCACCGCGTTGGCCCAGGCGAAGATCTTCTGCTTGGTCGGCGGGCTCGTCGCCACACTCTCCTGCACCCGCGACAGCACCTTCTCGTAGACCCGCGGCACCGAGACGAAGACGTGCGGCTTGACCTCCTGGAGGTTCTGCGCCACCGCCTGCACCGACTCGGCGTAGGCGATCGTGCACCCCTTGTAGAAGTAGGCGTAGTCGACGGTGCGCTCGAAGGAGTGGGAGAGCGGGAGGAAAGAGAGGGCGGTGAAGCGCCCCTCGACCGGCAGCACCTCCATCGCCGACACGACGTTCGAGGCGATGTTGTGGTGGGTGAGCATGACGCCCTTGGGCTTGCCGGTCGTGCCGCTGGTGTAGATGAAGGTGGCGAGGTCCTCGGGCTTGGGCGAGCGCGCGCGCTCCTCGAACCAGGCCGGATCGACGCCGGCGCCGGCCTCGAGGAGGGCGTCGAGGGTAGTGACCCGCGGGTCGCTGGAGGTGCCGCGGATCGCCACGTAGCGCACGACGGCCGGGGTGTTGGCGCTCTCGCCGAGCAGGCCGTCGAGGTGCGCCTGGGTCTCGAGGAAGAGGATCTTGGCGCCGCAGTCGTTGGCGATGAAGGCCGCCTGGTCGGGAAGGAGGGTGGGGTAGATCGGCACCACGACGGCGCCGAGCGAGAGGACGGCGAAGTCGATCGTCGGCCAGTGCGGGGCGTTCTCCGACATCAGCCCCACCCGCTCGCCGGGCTGGACGCCGAGGTCCTGGAGCGCCTTGGCCAGCCGCCGCACGCGGTCCACCAGCTCGGCGGTCGAGACCGCCTCGTAGCGGCCGCCGACCTTGTGCATCAGATGCTCGGCCTTGTCGTAGGCGGCGGTCTTCAGGAACAGCTCCGACAGGGTGCGGATCGACATCAGGACCCTCCTCTCGCGGGAAGCGGCCGGATTGTACCGCAGGGTCTTCTGCGCTATCCTCGCCGGTCTTCGCGGCAGGCGAGCCCTAGCCGCAGTCTCCCGTTCGGGGCGTAGCTCAGCTTGGTAGAGCGCACGGTTCGGGACCGTGAGGCCGGAGGTTCAAATCCTCTCGCCCCGACCATTCCCTACAAGTAGCATTGGTTCCTCCGCTATCTCGTTGAACAGCAGGGACGTGCGCGGGTTCAAAAACCCGCCATGGGCGTATTTCGCGCCGTCGGGGAAGATGAACGTCTGGAACCGCTGCTTCTGGCGGAGGTTGAACTCCACCCAGAGGCGAGAGGCGTTCGCGGCGAGGTGCTCGGCGAAGCCAAGGATGCCCTCGGCGTCGATCTGCTCGACCTCGGCATCCACGGCACGGAGCCGCGCCAAGGCCAGCTGCTCGTTGAGCTTGTCGAGCTGGGCCTCGTAGGTCGGCCGGTCGATCGCGCCGGATGCGTTCATCGTCCGCTGCAATGGCCGCGCGGAACCGTCTTTCACGCTCGGGGTCTTGGGAGAGATCGCGCATGTAGCCCAGAAGGGCCACTGGCGCTGCATCGATCAAGTCGCGCGCCGCGAGCAGTGCAAATGGATTGTCAGCGAACACGTCTTCTGCGAGGTGACGAGCCATCCCGTCGTGGAGCGCCGCATGAACCAGCGATTCCCTGGGGTCCTCGCTGCGCCGCGCCAGTGATCCGTCCAATTGGCAGATGCAGTCGTCGTACGTCGGAAGTTTGGGAGGTTTCGCCGGCGTCGCTGGTGTTGGCGCAGGGGCAGCACATGTTGTTCGTCATCGTGATCGCGGCGTTTGCGACGTTGTATCGCGACGCGACGATCATGTTGATGTTGAGCATCCCGGTGCGTGCGAAGTGGTTCCTGACCATCGAGGTGCTGATCGCCTTCATCGGCTTCCTCAAGACGCACGACCTGGCGGGCTTCCTGGGCATCTGCGCGGCCATCGCAGTGGTGTGGGGGACGCTGACGCAGGGCGGCTTCCGGCGCGCCGGGCGCGAGTGGTGGTTGCGGACGCAGGGGTGGTGGTTGCGGCAGCGGATGGGGCGGCTACGGCGCAAGCGCGGGTTCCGCGTCGTCGACGACCATCGCCGCGACCCTTGGTTGCATTGATCGGGCCGCGTCCGAGGCCGCGCCCGTGGCCCCATTGACCCTCTTCACCGTCGGCCACTCGACGCGGACGCTCGACGAGCCGCCGCGGTCGAGCGGCTCACTGTGCTACGCTAAAATTAGGTTTTACCTTCGAGGTCGGAATAGATGCCGGAGAAGGGTGCGCTCGTCGTTCAAGTCGTCGACGCGGCCAACGCGCCCGTGCGCGACGCCACGGTCTCGCTGCAGCGGCAAGGCGTCCCCGCCCCGGCGCCGGTGACGTGGAACGAGCGCCTACTCGGCTACCAGCTCGACGTCGAGCCTGCGATCTACCAGGTGACGGTCGAGGCCCCCGGCCTGCTCACCGAAACGATCGAAGCCGATGCCCGTGTCTTCCCGAGGACGGAGCGCGTCATGCTCGGGCGGGAAGGGGACTCCTACTACTACCGGGAAGGACGGAAGGTCTACTTCCGGCAGCTGACGCCGCGCGCCGGCGCCTTCGCGCCCCGCGAGACCGAGAAGAGTCCGGACCTCGGTCCGCTCGTCGGGTGGGCGGGCGGGCGGCCGTTGTACCTGACGCGCAACCTGCACGTCGAGACCGCAGAGCCGATCTCGATCGCGGCCCTGCAAGCGCTGCTGGCCGATTTCCCCATCAAAGTCGAGCTGCGCGACTCGGTGCAGCCGAATCTCTATCTGGTCCGTCTCGTCGAGGAGCCCTCCGATCGTCCCGAGCTGCTGCTGGAACAGCTCAGGAGGGTGCCCGGCATCCGCAGAGTCGACTCCGTCCTGCACGCCGACCCGACGACCACCGCCGTCGAGCCGCAGGACTTTCTCTATCCGCTGCAATGGAACTACTCGCTCATGCGGGTGGCGGAGGCGTGGGCAGAGCTCGACGCGAATGGGACGTCGGCCAGTTACGGCAACCCCTTCGTGATCGTGGCGATCCACGACGAAGGAATCAAGACGAGCGGCGGTGTCGTCGACCATCTGCAGCTCAAAGGCACCGTCACCACCCCGGCAGGTGTCCCGGTGCAGAAGGTGGTGTTCACCTACGACCTGAGGTCGGCGCCGATGGTGGCCGACAACGATGCCGTGGACGACCCGCATGGGATCAACGTGGCGGGCCTCATTTCGGCGGCCGGGGAGGCCGACGGGACGATCGGCATCGCCGCCAACACGCGCGTGGCGGCATATCGGTGGACGAAGACAGCCGATCTGCGGTGGGCGCACGCCTTTCTTTACGCCGCCGGCTTCGTTCCCGGTTGGAAGAAGGGTGTCGGCGGATATGAAGCCACGCAAATATTCCCATATTTGCTTGGCGGCGGTGCGTCGCTAGTTCTGCGGGCCGCGATCGTCAATTGCAGCCACACACTGCCGGCCATGTCCCCGTCCCTGAAGAAGGCGCTCGGCCATATTTCGATGTTCGGGCGGGGCCGGCGAGGGACGTTGTTCTTCGTCTCCGCCAACAACTACGACAGCAAATCGCGGGACGGATCCGAATGGGGTGAGGACGTCAACGTCATGAAGGTGGCGGCGTCGTCGCTCGATCATCGCGGCGCCGAGGTCCGGATGCCCGACAGCTCGTGGACGACTCCGGACGCGCCGGACATCGACTTCGCCGCGCCCAGCCGGAGCCACTTTACCCTCGGCCCCTACCGGCATTCGCCGCCGGCATTGCGCGGCATAGCAACACTCGCCGACGCCGGTTCCGGCGATCTCCCCGGCACGGCTGACACCCGGGCGGTCGTCCTCGATCCGCTCTTGGGTGGAGAGAAGGAGCTGAAGATCTCCGGCGCCGACTACGCCGCGCTCATCGGACTTCCCAGGCCTGCGCTGATCCTCGACAAGGACGACGAGGACAATTCCGAAGTGCGTCGAGCGGTCTCGAAGAGCGAGGACCCGGCCGGCACGTTCAAGGTGATGCTCGACGAGCCTCTCACCTCCGCGCACGCAAGCGCCGAGCTGATCACCGGCAAGGCGGGCTATGACGCGACCTACGGTGGCACTTCCGCCGCCACGCCGCAGGCGGCGGCGGTGGCGGCACTGATGATCTCCGCCAAGCCGTCCCTGACCTGGTTGGAAGTGCGGGACATCCTGCGCAGGACGGCCGTGCCGATCGATCTCAAGATCACCGGCATCGACGCGCGCAATCTCTGGGTCCACAGCGACACGCAGGCGGTGACGAGGATCGCCGACACCAACGGGCTCCTCATCCTGGGCGGCATCTCCTCGACCAAGCTGAGCGTGAAAGCTCAGCCGAAGACGCGCTTCATCCACCTGGCCAGCGCCGCGGTCGCGGCGCAACTGCAACCCCGTCAGGCGCTGCTGATCGGCGCGGAAACCGTTCTTCGCACCGTCGGCAACCTGGACGCCCTGTCGCTGGACGTCGAGTCGACCGCCGGGTTCTCCGCCGGCGACAAGATCCTGGTCGGACGCCGCCGCGAGACGGTGGTGGTGGAGAAGGCGCCGGCAGGCGCCACCAGCGTCGTCGTGGCGAACGTCGACGGCTTTCGAGTGGGCGATGAAATCACCATCGGCGGTCAGCAGGTCACGATCACCGCCGTTACCGCACACGAAACGCTGTCCGGGATACCTCCGAAGAGGGTCGTGGGCGCGGACGTGAAGTTGAAGCTCAGTGCCGGGCTGGCGGCGCCTCAGGCATTCGGCGCTCTCGTGCGGCACGCTTCACCTGCGCAGCACGAAGGCCCGTATGAGATCGGCAGCGCCGCGGGGAACACGCTGACCTTCGTCGCCGGCACGAAGTTGAAGGCGCAGCATCCTGCCGGAACGATCGTCCAGAAGGAGAACACGGAGGCGAGGGCTGTCATCGGGACGGCCGGGACGAAAGTCGAGATCGATCCTCTTCTCCATCTTCACGAGATGGGGGAGCCGGTGAGTGTGGGGCTCGTCGCCACGTACAGCTACGGCTACGGCTACGGGCGGATCGACGCGCTCGAGGCGGTGAAAGCGGCGAAGAGCTACCAGCACGACCGCGACCTGATGATCCGTAATTTTCTCGAGGACGACGGATCGTCCAATCGCGGCACGAAGGACGTCGAGAGTCCCGACATCTGGATCCGCAACGACGCTCCCACCGTGCTCCTCACCTACGATGATCCCGGCAACCATCAGCATCCCCGGGTCACCGTCGATCCGGCGATCTTCGTCGGTGCCGGCAAGAACGATCTGGAAGTCTCCGGTGTCTGCACCAGCGCGGCGGAAATCACCTTCACGATCGAGATCGAGACCAAGGCGCCGGACACCTTCAAGTGGAGCCGCGACGGCGTTGCCGGCGCGACGGGCGTTGCCATCACGGGCGCGGCGCAACCGCTCAGCGACGGCGTGAGCATCCGGTTCGCGGTCAGCGCCGGACACACGGTGGGCGACCGCTGGCTCGTCAAGGCGAGGGCACTGACGGAACGCCATTTCCACCTGCGCGTCCACAACCGCGGCGCGAAGGAAACGTTTGCGCGTTCCGCGCTTGCCGGCGCGTTGCCGGTCACCCAAGCGCGGGTGCTGCTGTGCGCGAGCGACGGCTCGCCGGTCTGCCGCTTCTACGGCCATGGCGTGAACGATCTCCAGGTCCGCGGCACCTACAACGGCGCCGATCGAGCGCGCTACACGGTCGAGATCCTGGCCTCCGGCGCCCACTTCCGATGGTTCCTCAACGGCACGCCGAAAGCGCCGTCCGTGGCGATCACCGCGGGGGCGCCGCAGTTGCTCGACTTCGGCGTGTCCGTGGTGTTCGCCTCGGCCGGCGGGCACACGGAGGGCGACCGCTGGGAAATCGCCGCCCGCCCCATGCCCGCCGGCTTTCTGAACCTCGACCACTACTGGGATGTCGACGAGGTGAACCCCGGAGCGTTCGATCCCGCCACCGGTGAAGCGGGAACGCGCCGGCTGAAGGAGGAGGAAGTGCCGTCGCTGGCACCCGCCACGGACCCCGACAACAGCACGAAGATCTTCACCGCCACGTGGCCCGAGGCGCTGCGTCCGCCGACGAACAGCCCCAACCTCCCGAAGCCGGCGCGCTCCATGCGCCTCTTCGCCCTCGGCGAGGTCGTGCCCCACGACGGAGCTCTCCAGGGCACGACTGCGGATACCAACAACAACATCTCCTTCCGCGAGCTGGTGTTCGCGAAGTTCCGTTTCACCAGGAACGGCGGCGCGGATCCCGCCGAAGGGCACCTCGACGTCGACGAAGTCGGCACGGCGAAGACGAAGTCGATCCGCGTCGAAGTGCGAATGACGGCCGGCACCTTCGAGACGGAACGTGTGCGGGTGAAGGTGACGGCGAAGAAGCGGGCCGGCGCGGACGAGATCCGCTATTTCCGCTATGCGAACGGGTGGGGTTGGGACATCGCCACGCCGTGGGCGACGGTCAAGCCGCCGGTGGAAGCGCGGCGGCCTGATGGCACCGAGGTCCCGGCCACCGGCGAGCAGTTCGACATCCATTTCGACCTCGACTTCACCGTCGACCGGACCTTCACCGATCTCATCTTCGAGCCGGAGATCCTCAGCGCATTTCGCGAGTTCCCAGTCGCCTCGGAAGCTCACACCGTCGCCATCTACAGCGTCGCCCCGCAGCCGGGCGGCGCGCGACAGGCGGCCGCCGCGGCGCAGCCGAAGCCGGCGTCGTTCGTCTTTGCCGACGTTGCCTCGCTCACGCAGTCAGTGAGTCAGGGCTTCGGACCCGTCGACGGGACTCCGGCCACCAAATACCGAACCACGGCTCTCTTCCACGCGCCGAACGATACGCAGGCCTACGCCGTCACCGACGGCGTGGTGGCGGTGCAGCGGCAGGCCGGCAGCAACGTCGCGGTGAACCTCATCCTGCGGCCTCTCACCCAGCCGGTCGCCGGCTTTCCTCCGGTGCGGTATTTCATCTATCGCGGGCTGCGGCTTGACGAATTCCTCGGCGGCTCTTCCACGAATGACGAAAAGCGCGTTCGCGACGAGGCGGGGGCTTCGGCGTTCATCGCCGCCCTGTGGACCGCTTTCAAGGACCTCAATCCGTCGGCGACGACGATCTCGTCGACCTTTCTCGGCTACGACCCAGCCGCGGCCGACGGCGACACGCTGCAGAACCTCTTCTTCCGGCTCGACACCGAGAAGCAGCTTCCCTATGTCACGAAGGGCACTCCGCTCGGCCTCTTCCACGCCGCCGGTGGCGCCTTCGATTTCGGCTTCGAGATCGTGCTCGAAGACAATGCTTACTTCCCCGACCTCGGGTATGCGCGGCGTGCCGCCAATGTGATCGACATCGGCGCCATGCAAACGGACGATCTGGCGCGGCGGCTGAAGAAGGACGAGATCCTGGCGTTCCTAGATCCCGCTGCCTTCTACGGCCTCCACCTGCACGAGGGTGGCCGGGTGGAGGTCCCGGGCGGGCCTTCACTCGACGGCGAGGAGATCTTCAACACCGTCGTCTCGCACTTTGCAACGCAGCATCGTCTCTATCTCGACGTCCGCAGCGAGCACGGACGGTCGCTCAACTTCCACCGCAACTACGACGACGGATCGGGCCATCAGATCCAGACCGGCACCTCAGCGGCATCAGTGACCGCACAGGCCTACGCCACCGACGGCTGGCCCATCGTGCTCCTCGACTCCGTTGCCGCCGCCGATCCCAACGCCGACCACAACGAGCTTCACGTCAGCCTGCGGCGCGACGACAACGTCGATCCGGTTCTCTTTGTCGAGCACGGTCCATTGCTCGCCGCGGCCGCGGGCGGGCCGTTCCTGCGCGGCGACGAGCTGGGAACCGCTCCGTGGACGGCGCCGGTCGGCCTTCGCTTCCCGAATCTCTCCACCACGAAGGTCAACGTTGCCTGGCCGCTGAGGCTCTACTACGGCCGTCGCGAAGTGCTTCCGCCAGCCACGCCGCCGCCGCCCAAACCCGGCGTCGTTCCCACCGCGACCTACACCGACAACATCTTCGGCCCGATCGACCGTACCGATGGCTGGGCGACGCCGGTCGCGGTCAGCGACCCGGTCATCAAGTGGGCGACGGTGCAGCCGAGCCACTACGTCGATGCCGAGGGCACTCAGGGTTGGCGGCAGATGATGCGCACCGGCATCGCCCAGCAGAGCGGTCCCACACCACGATCGCTGCTGTACGCGATGGCGACCGCTCCCGACTTCGAGGATCCCGAATTCGTCCCCGTGCGCGGTGTGCCCGACGGCGTGAGCTCGGCAGCGAGCTTCTTCCAGGAGCGCGGCCTCTTCGGCCTCTACGGACTGGACCAAGGAGTGGTGGTCGATGCGAATGCGCCGGTGCGCACGCTGAGCCTCCGGCAGAGTGCGGAGGAGGGTTACCCGCCGACCGGCGCGATGCTCGTCGGCGTGACCGATGCGGAGCTGACCACGCTGCGCGGCCTCGGCGCGACGACGATGACGACGGACTACGACCGCACCCTGATCCTCGACGGCAAGACCACCGTGACCAATGGCGGTGCCAGCGCCGACCGTTACCGCCTCGGCGTGCGCGGTCTGGCCACCGACGGCACGCCTGCGTCGGAGTTCCCCTCCGCCGACATCCACGTCTATTCGGTCGACGGCCGCGTCTTCGCCTCGCCCGGTTTCGCCGCCGCCGAGCCGCCGCCCGGGCCATACGGGCGCAACTGGGAGGAAGCGCGGGGTGCGGATCCCTGGCCGGTCCGGCAGCGGCGCATCGACGCGGTCGACGTGGCGACCTCCTCGATCACCATCGCCGCCGACGATTGGCGCTCCGAGCTCGTGGCCGGCAACAGCCTGGAGATCTCGGGATCGGAAAACAATGACGGGCCATATACGGCGGCCTCGGTGACGTTCAACGGGACCGATACGGTCATCGTGCTGAGCGGCTCGCCGGTGCTACTGACCGACGCACCGTGGGGGAGCGTTTTCACCATCGCGCGGACGGTCGAGGACTTCTTCATCGACCGCGACTACCGGCCGGCCAACCCCAACGGCATCCCCAGCCTGCGCGCGCTCGTCGACGGCTTCGTCGGCGCCATCAACCTCGTCGCCGCCTCCGACGCCAACGCCAAGTCGTCGCTGCAGGCGCTGGTCGACACGGCGGCGAGCAAGATCTTGAAGCGCGCGCGGTGGCTGGCGAACGATGACCGCGCCGCCGCGGACGAAGCGGCGCGATCGCTCTACTACGCCCGCCTGCGGATGGCGGTGGCCCTGAAGAGCCACGAGTTCTGCCGCTCGCTCTCCGAAGAACCCGCCCAAGACCCCACGCCGCTGCTGGTCTCGCTCGAAGAGCGGTCGCGCGGCTACGACCTCGACTTTGCCAATGCCCCTGCAGACTCGCTGCGGGTCCTGGTGACCGGCTTCGATCCCTACGTTCCGGAGGGTCTCGAGTACCGGCTAAATCCCTCAGGAGCCGTCGCCCTGGCGCTCCACGGGACAACGATCGCCGGATCGGGAAAGACAGCGTATGTCGAGTCGGCCGTGTTCCCGGTGCGCTACGCCGACTTCGACGCCGGCGCGGTGGAGAAGCTCGCTGGCAAATGGCTGATGGGACAGACGCCCGACCCGACGTGTGCGGCGATGATCGTGACCGTCAGCCTGGACTCTCAGATCCCTGTCGAAGGGTACGACGTGGAACGCCTGGCGGGACGACAGCGGGGATGGTCGACTCGGGATAACGCCAACGAGCGCCGGCTCATCCCGCAACAAATCGGCGACTCCGACTTGACGTGGGCTCCTTTCTACGAGTCGACGCTGCCGGTCGAAAAGATGGTTCTCGGCCCTTTCCTCTCCCCGCCCGACCACTCTCAAAAGGTGTTTTTCGACCAGTCCTATCGAACCTTGACCACTGCCTCCCAGTTTCACCCGCGCGAGGGAGACGTCAACGACAACAAGAAGAATCCTGCCGCGACGCCAACGGCCGAGGCAGTGAAAGGATCCGGCGGAGACTTTCTCTCCAACGAGGTCTTCTACCGCGTCGCGCGAGAGCGCGAGACGCGCCACAGCCTGACGCTGACCGGCCACATCCACATCCCCTTCGCGTCGAAGGTCACCAACGGCATCACCGCCGTCGTCGATCAGGTGGAGGAGCTGATCAGGCGCGCTCTCGCGGGCCTGTAGCCAGACGCGCCGATGACCGCCGTCTACTACCCGCGGCTTTCTCTGCTGGTGCCGACCGACAAGCTGCCGGAGGCCCTGAGCTTCGTCAAGGACGGCATCGAGAAGATCTTCGACGGCCTCTATTTCCGCGACCTGCAGTACAGCGTCAGCCCGCGCGGCGACGCCGCGAACTACAGCCTGATCATCGTCAGCGGGAAGCTGCTCGACTTCGAGGTGCCGGGCACCGGCCTCTTCCTCGAGCTCAATCCCGGACATCAGGGCGGGCGATCGGAGTTCCCGGTGACGCTCCGCTACGAGTGGGGCATCCTGGCCTGGCTTCGCCAGTTCAACTTCTCCACCTTCTCGTTCTCGCCGGCCGACTTCTACCAGCTGGCCCTCACCGCCACCGGCCTGACTGAGCGCCAGCTCCTCGAGCGTGCCCTCGGCATCTTCGTCGCCGGCGCCAGTCCGCTCGACCGGCTCGACCAGCTCGTCCTCGATCTCAACGAGGCCTATCAGACGGCCATCACCCCGTCGATCCGCTCGGCGCCGACCCGCTCGGCGAGGCTCTCACCAAGATCGAGACCACGCTCGGCCAGGGCGCGTCGGCCGTCGTCTTCGCCACGTACATCCTCAACGATCTCGACCTGGAGGGGACCGAAAAGCGGCTGGAGGAGTTCCTCGGCAGCCTGTTCGGCGGGTCGCTCAAGACCTACTTCCTCGACCTGGTGACGCCGCGCGTCCACGCCACGCTGAAGATCGGCGCGGCTCTCCGCTTTCCGCGCAACGTGCTCATGCCGCTCAAGAACGGCAAGCCGGACCCCGACCCGACCGCCTTCTCCCGGCTGACCTTCGACGCCGGCAGGTTTTCCTTCAGCACAGAGTCGGGCATCGGCTACGACGAGACCCTGACCGCCAACCTGACGCCGTCGCAGATCGGCGAGAGCGGATTCGCGATCGAGGTCAAGAAGGCGCGCCTCGATCTCAGCCGCACCAAGAACATTCCCGAGGCGACGGCGGACGGCCGGCCGGACGACTTCATCGGCGTCTTCATCGAAAAGGCGGTCATCACCCTTCCCGACTTCTTCAATCAGAGCCCGACGTCGAGCGCGGAGCTGATCGGCAGGAACCTGCTCATCGGCGGCCACGGCGGCCTGTCGGGAACGATCGAACTGAAGGCGCTCAACTCGTCGTCGACTACGCCGGCACTGGTGAAGGCGCAGTTCGGCTCCGGCTTCGTGCTCGGCCTCAGCGCGGTCAGCGTCTCCTTCCACCAGAACGTCCTCACCCGGTCCGAGATTCGCGGGTTCATGAAGATTCCGAACTTCAAGGACACCGCCGGAAACGACGCCGAGATCAAGATCGCGGTCAACATCGGGAACGACGGGAACTTCAGCGTCACCGCCTCCGAGGATCAGGGCATTCGCGCCCTGCGCATCCCGGGCGTGCTCGATTTCATCGTCAACAGCTTCTCGGTCGGCCGGAAGAACAAGCGCTTCTTCGTCGCCGTGGCCGGCGCCGTCGACTTCACCCAGGGCGGCGCGATCGGCAAGTTCCTCCCCGACAAGATCGAGATCCAGAAGCTGCTTATCTGGGATGACGGAAAGATCGAGCTGGAAGGCGGGAAGATCACCCTCCCGCGCGCCGTGTCGCTGAAGGTGGGGCCGGTGAAGCTGTCGGTGACGGCGATCGGCTTCGGCTCGCACGAGCAGATGCACAAGGGGACGCTGCGGCAATACAAGTACTTCACCTTCGACGGCGGGGTGAGCGTCAATCCGGGCGGGGTCGACGTCAGCGGCAGCGGGATCGCGTTCTATTACACGGTCGACAACGACACGAACGCCGGCCGCGATCCGCACAGCTTCATGCGCATTCAGAGCATCGCCCTCGACCTGGTGTTCCCCGGGAGCGCGTCGCCGGAGAGCGCGGTGCTGCTGCTCAAGGGTTATCTCTCGATGCGCGCGGCCGATCCGCCGTCGAGCGGCACGGAGTACGCGGGGTCGATCGCCTTCACCCTGCCGAAGCTGAAGATGGGTGGCGCGGCCTCGATGCGCTTCAGTCCGGACGTGCCGGCGTTCCTCGTCGATGTCGGGCTGGAGATCTCCACGCCGATCCTCCTTGGCTCCACGGGGCTCGGCATCTTCGGATTCCGAGGGCTGCTGGGCCTGCGCTACGTGGCGTCGAAAAACGTTCAGGCGTTGCAGCTCACCGACGCCGATCCATGGTGGAAGTACTACAAGAAGAAAATCGCGCCTGACAACCGCGAAGGCATCCAGGTCTCGAAGTTCGCGCGGATTCCCGGCTTCTCGCTGGGCGCCGGCGTGTCGCTGGCCACCGTGGCCGACACCGGCTACACCTTCGCCGCCAAGATCTTTTTCCTTTTGTCGCTGCCGGACGCTTTCCTCCTGCAAGGGCAGGGGCAGATTCTCAAGGGGCGCATCCTCCTCACCGACAAGACCGATCCGCCGTTCTTCGCCCTCATCGCCGTCACCAAGAATTCGGTGGAGACGGCGTTCGGCCTGAAGTACGCGGTGCCCGACGACGACAGCGACGGCAAGAAAGCGGGCGGCATCGTCACCGTCGACGCGGTCATCGAGATGGGCTTCTTCTGGGGGAACGGGCTCGCCTGGTACCTGAACATCGGTCGCGAGACGCCCGCCAGCGAGCGAGTCCTGGTGCGTCTGCTGTCGATCATCGATGCCTATTTCTATTTCATGATCTCGAACTCCGGGATCCGCGCGGGTGCCGGAGCGTCGTATCACCTCAGCAAGAAATTCGGACCGCTGTCGGCCGAGCTGCACGCATACCTCGACACGGCGGGGCGGATCAGCTTCCGGCCGAAGCAGATCGGCGCGTCCATCCGTATCGGCGGGAATGTCGAGATCTCCATCTTCGGCTTCGGCTTCGGCATCAGCGCCGCGGCCTCGCTGGCGGCGGAGGGGACCAAGCCGTTCACCATCACCGGATCGATCGAAGTCTGCGTGCGCGTGCTGCGGAAGGATCGCTGCGCCAAGTTCGCCTTCACCTGGATCTTCAATCAGAGCCTCGACCTGAGCGAGACCAAGCTGCTGAAGGACAACCTGCAGGAGTCAGGGAAAGCGCTCAACATCCATACCCACGAGACCTACGAACTGTGGGCGGGGAGCTCGCTTCCTCCCGATCCAGCAGTCCTCGACGGCCACATGATTCCGCTCGATTCGTACGTCGACATCGAGCTCATGAAGGGGGTGAAGCCGTCGGCGCCGGTGATCGCGGCGTTTGGCGGCAACACGATGGGGAGCGACTACGTCGAATTCGTCGCCCCGCAGCGCGGAAAAACCGACCGGGTGCGGCACGAGTACACCCTCGACGCCGTCGAGATCCTCTATCACGACGGTGCGGCGTGGAAGCCGTACGACATCTACGGCGCGGCGGTGCCGCCGCAGCTGAAGCCGTTCATCACCAGCGATCCGGCGACGCTCAGGCAGGGCTTCTGGCAATACCAGCAGCCGAACCTCCACAACAAACTGCGCGTGCTGGCGCAGACCCCTCTCACCTACGTCTCGCAGGGAGCGGGCGACTTCGTCCCCGAAGACTCGGGAATCACCAGCGAGTCGATCTTCTGTGCACCCGACCCGATCGCCGAGACCTGCACGAATTTCAACGACTTCGGCGCGCCGAAGGAGATCGTCACGCTGCGGGAGCGCCGCCGCTTCTTCCATCACCAGTTCCAGTTCCGCGTCACCGGAGCCGACGGCCACGTGCTCGACCAGGCATGGGGCGACTTCGAGCGCGCCGTGAGAGTGGACGCCGTCAGCGCGTTGGAGATCTTCCTTACCGAGCCGGCCGTCCTGGTGCGGCTCAAGGCGCAGGCCAGCACCGACCATGCCGCGGTGCGCTACTACCGCCGCGAGGCGCTGCCGCCGTCGCCGAACGGGCTCGACGCCTACGACTACGTGCTGGTCGCCACGCGCGGCATCCCGCGCGGTGCACCGGTCGAGGTGCTCTACGAGGACATCCAGGAACCGGTGGACAAGATCGTGGTGGAGGCAGGCGCGTGCAGCGTCGGCCCGCCGCTGGTCTGCGATCCGACGCTGACGCCGGCAGCGCGCGACCTCGAGCGCTTCCTGGCGCTGCTGGTCGACCGCGGCGAGCACACCAGCGCCCGGGCGGAGCTGCTGGTCCACGATTACCAGGTCTGGGACGGCGCCTTCTTCGAGTCGACGCTTCACGCCGCGCCGGTGACTCCCGACTTCTACCGCTACAGCCTCGTTTCCTCGACCGGCACGGAGCTGCACGGACGCCTCACCGACTGGCAGGGATTCACCTGTCTCATCGACCTGACGCTGATCGAAGGGGCGCGGGCGATCGATTGGGTCCATCTCACCGTGCTGCGCAACCTGCGCGCCGATTCGCAGAAGGTCGCCGGGATGAACTACACCTTCCTCATCGACGGCGAGGTGCTGACCTCGAAAGGGCGCCAGCGCGTCACCTTCCGTGGCCGTTCGTGCTATCCGATCAGCCGCTGCGCTTACAGCGGAGTCCCGACTCCGGGCCCGGTGACCGCGGAAGCGGAAGCGCTCGGCGGCTTGCTCGACTACCTTGCTGCGAACAATCGCCTCGCGCAGCCCCGGCTAAAATTGTCGCCGCAGGAGACCGATCTGTTCGACCGCGCGTTCAGCACCGGCCGCCGCAACTCCCCGGTCTCCGGCCGCAAGGTCTGGATCACGGCCACTCCCGCTCCCACGGCGCTGCCGCGCCTCGAGATCTCGCTGAGCGAAGGTGCGGTGGGAGGAACGGTGTCGCTGGCGCTGCCGCTGCCGCGGCCCAGCTTCACTTTCGACGCCGTCAGCGGATTCTCCGCGCTCCGTGCCGACGCCGGCAACCTCGTGCACGGCCCCAACCGCGGATTCCTCGTCGATGCGCGCGTGCGGACGTGGGAAGGGGAGAGCACGGTGGTGCTGCGGGGCGAGGCGCCGTTCACGATCGCCACCGTTGGCACATCGCCTGACACCACCGCTTCCACCGGCCCGGCCGCGCTGCCGACCGCGGCGAGCGTCCCGCCACGCGGCGTCGCTCCGCCGGGCGGGAGCGATGCGGAGCCAACCCGCGAGTGCGCGGTCTACGTCTACGCGGTCTGTGTGCTCGACTACCCGTCGGCGGCATTCAACGCAACGCTTCCGGCCCAGAGCAGCGTCGACGCCGAGGTGGCGAGCATCGTCAACGCGTTTCAGGGCTCGATCCAGCCGTTGTGGCGGCCGTACACGCGCTATGCCATTCGGGTGACCACCCGGGACACCCTTTTCCGCGAGGGAAGCAGCAACGTCGAGACCTTCTATCCGCACGACGGCAGCTCGCGAGTCTTCGGATTCAGCACCGCGGGACCGCTCGGCCACTTCCACGTCTATCGCGACGCGACCGGCCAGCTGGTCCCGCGTGCGGACTTCCACCAGCTGGAGCAGGCCGGCCACGGCGACGAGTTCAAGCTCGTCGGGCTCCTGCATTACCTCGACTTCGACAAGTCGTACCCCAACGCCGACGGGCAACTGATCAACGCCAAGCCGCTCTTCTACAGCAACCCGAAGCTGCTGCTCTTCTATCTGCAGACCTATGTGGCGCGGATGTTCTGCGGCTGGGCTCCATGGGGAGGGCTCGGGGCGGCGGACGCCGTCTTCGACGTGGTGGTGAAAGACCCGGCGCCCGACGCCAGCATCGCCGACCCGGGGCCGGTGGAGGCGACGTGGAAGCTCAGCCCCCTACCGCTGGTGTCGCAGGACGTGACGATCCTCAACAACATGATCGCGTACGGCACCCCTTGCGGGACGGTGGCGGAGATTCATCCGACCTGGCTCTATTCCGAGTTCCCGCTCGACACCCAGCATCTCCAGCCGCTGAAGCTCTACACCGCGATCTTCCGGCTGCGTTTCAGGAAGCCGGGCGAACCCGACTACACCAACAGCGAGTTGCTGCACTACGGCTTCCAGACCTCGCGCTATGCGAGCTTCGCCGAGCAGGTCGGCAGCTATGCGCTGAAAGTGGCAGGCGACGGCACCGTGCTCAAGGCAGCCGTCTTCGAGGCGGGGAAGGCGTTCGACGCTGCCGATCTTGCGGTGGCCACCAGCATCGTCGACGGCAGCATGGCCGACGGCGATCCGCTGAAGCAGGCATTCGCCGATCCGTTCAACCGCCTCATGGAAGGCGCCCTGAAGATGGAGGCGCTGCCGCCGCCGCAACGAACGGAATTCAACATCATTCGCGATACCACCACCTCACGCGTCCTCGGCATCCTGGTATGGAATCCTGAGCCGTTCAACGATCCGAAGCTGCCGGCGAGTGAGATCGCGACCTCGATCCGCCTCTCCGTCAACGGCGGCAACGAGAGCGACTACCTGGCCATTCACTCCAAGGACCTCTCGCGGGCCTTCGTCACCAACGCCGGCGGGAGCATGAACATCCCCGCCGGCGCCACCTGCAGCTTCGCGTTCGACTACAAGCAGTGGGACGGCGCCGCGTACTCGCCCGTCGAATCGGCTCAGGCCGAGGTGGTGCTGCCGTGACGTACTTCGTCAACGGTTTCACCTTCGGCGAGGACGCGTCGTATCGAGCCATCATCGCCGCCGACGCCGCCGGCGAGGGCTTCATCGTCGCCGGAACGTTCGCCGACTCCGTCGCGCTCCTGGCGTCGATCGATGCGGACGGCCGCACCGTCTGGCAGAAGACCTACACCGTCGCCAACCGGCCGCTGCGCTTCTGGAGCGGCGTCCGCTGCCCCAACGGCGACTTGATGGTTCACGGCTCGTTGGTGACGAGCGTCAGCCAGAGCCACGCCCTGGTGATGCGCCTGACGCCGGCCGGCGAGGTGATCTGGGCGAACTCCTACGCGCGCGATCGCACCCGCATCAACATCCGGCTGGTGAGGGGAAGCGGCGACACCTACATCTTCGCCGGCTGGTACAACGAGCGCGGCACCACCGACGACGTCGAAGTGGCGAGGATCGACGGGAAGGGCAAGGTCCTGGCGGCGCTCAGCATCCACACTAGCGGCGACGACCAGCTCAACTCTCTCATTCCGTACGCCGGCGGCTGCGTGCTGGCCGGAGGCTCGAATGGAAGGGGGACGTGGGACTGCTTCGTCGTCGCTCTCGACGACAAGCTGAACCTCTCATGGAAGAGGGTCATCGGCAATTCCCAGTTTCAGCAGGCGGTCGACATCGTTCACACCTCCCCTCCGGTGGGCGCCAGCGGTCCGAAGTTCGTCATCGCCGGTGAAACGGGTGACGGCCGCAGGAGCTTCGTTGCCGAGCTGACGCCGGACGACACCGAGGTCACCGGGCAGGTGTACAGGTTCCGGCCGCAATCCGAGGTGGGCGGACGCCGGCTCCTCAAGTCGGGCGGCCCGACCAACTCTGCGGGGAACATCCTTCTCGCCGCGACGGTGAACGACGCGCCGCGCGGCAGCTTCGTCGCCTGTTTCGATCCGTCGCTCGAGCTGCTCTGGCAGAGAGAGCTGGCGCTGCCCGGATCGACGGCGCTGATCGACATCAAGGACGCCGGCGACGCGGCCGGCGGCCTCGCCGTCTGCGGAGTCGTCGCCGAGCCGCAGGCGTACACCCGGCCGCTGCTCGCCTACGCCGACGGCGATCTCGCAAGCTGCGTCACCCGAGATCGCCCACTGCCCGAGCCAGCGAGGGTTCGCTTCGACGCGGCGGACTGGGCGGCCCAGATCGAGCGGGTGACCATGGAGGTCACCTCGCGTCGGGTGACGGTTCGCAGCGTCACGCCCATCCTCTCGGAGATCTGTCCGTCCGGGATCGGCATCGAGCTGGAAGGCGCGCGGGTGCAATCGCCCTACATCTACCTGCAGGCCGCCGGCTCCGACTTCAGCGACCGCACCGTTCGCGGCTTCCATCTCCGCTGGGATTTGCTCCGCAGCCTGGGCAAGGCGCACCTCCCGAAAGGGAACCTCGCCGCGCCGAACGGGCCGTGGGCGGCGACGATCGGGTACAACCGCGCCGACGACTTCGTGCGCATCTTCAGGACGGCGATGAAGAGCGACTACGGCGTCGACGTCGACTTCGCCCATCCGCCGTCGGCGCTCTTCGAGAGCGGTGCGTTCCGGGAGTGGCTGTACGAAGACCTCGTTCCGTCGGCGGGCCGCACCACCGACGTCTCGATCCGCTTTGCCGACCTCCCCGAGTACGACGCCGTCCGGCAGACGATCGATCCGCACTCCGCTCCGCGGCAGTTCATCGCCGCATACCGCGGCGTCGTCGAGGCACGCGCGATCGGCAAGCTCGCCTTTTCCGTCGCCATCCCCCTGGTCGTCAGCGCTCCCACCGGTCCGCCGCATTTTCGCCTCGAGGCGCTGACCCTTCCTGATCCGCTCGACAACACTTCGCGCAGGATCGGCTGCCGGCGCACCTTCGCCGCGGCCGTCGATGCCTCGATCGTCGGCGAGAACATCGACTCGGTTCGCTTCGACTACTCGGGTCTCGCTCCGACCGGGCTGCACATCGCTACGTATGACGACTTCCTCCACACCTCCAACGCGCGGCGCGAATGGGAGAAGGTCGGCGACTACAGCCTCGACGACGGCAACGCGGACGCCAACACCAACGTCTTCCGCCGCCTCGAAGAGTCGCCGGACGTCGTCGTCGACAACCTCTGGCCGAAGTTCCAGCAGGTTTCCGACCCCGGGGTGTTCCGCGTCAACGCGCAGAGCTATCGCGACCGCTGGCTGCTGCCGGCGGACGGCCTGAAACAGGGCGTGATCACCTATCTCGACGCCAGCCGGACCGCCGTCGGCGCCAACGTCGTGGTCGCCAACTCCGACCCGGTCACCAACCTCTCCACCACGGAGCTGAGCTACCTCGACCTGCTCAACTTCGTCTCGCTCGACTTTCACGTCGCCCGGATGCTGGGCCTCGGTACCATCGATCCGAGCCCGACCGCCGGCAGCGGGGCGCGCTTCATCTACCTCATGCAATACGTCACCGAGGCGCAGCTCGAGCACGAGACGGCGTCGACGGTGAGGCATTGCTTCATGACGCCGCCGGTGCGGATCACCGATCACCGGCCGCCGCCGCCGCCGGCGATCGCCCTCAGCTACGGACTGCCGCCCGAGGAGTGCGAGGGCACGACCTCGGCGCTGACGGATGCCAACGGCTACGCCGTCTTCGATCAGATCCGCTTCGTCAATCTCGACCGCGCGCGCTTCCGGCATGAAATGCCGATGGAGGGGTTCTTCCAGACGGCGGATGAGTTCAACCTCTACGAAGAAACGACACCGGTCGGCTTCGGCGTCCGTTACGGCGCGGGAGCGGTCGGAGCGGGCAACGACGTGCGGCCGGAGCTGAGCCACAACGACGCGTGGCTCGATTCAGCCGGCTACGCGGAAGTGGCGCCGATTCCGGAGCGCGGCAGCAATCCGGTCTACACGCATGGCGAGCGGTCCGCGGGAGTGCACCACTACCAGCTCTACAGCATCAACATCTTCTCGCGCACGGCAGGGGCGTCGAACGAGGTGCAGACCGACGCCACGGTGTTTGCGCCGCGCAATACGCTGCTACCGCCGTCGAACCTCGCCGTGCAGCTCATTCAGAAGGAGGAGCCGCGCATCTTCACCTCGGCCGACGAGCAGCTGCGCCTGGCCCAACTGCCGGCGGGCGACCAGACGCTGTTGCGCGTGACCTTCGACTGGAACGACGTCCAGAACCGCGCCTACTTCGGCGTCGACACGGTCGAGCTCTATTTCCGCACGCTCCCGCCACAGGTGGTGCGCGGCGAGATCGCGGCGGTCGCCGACCACCCGTCGACGCACACCACGACGGTGACCACCAAGTCGTATCCGATCGCCAGCACCAAGCCGCCGCAAATCGTGCAGCCGGAGATCGCCGCCGCCGACGTTCAGCGCTACGTCGGCGCCCGCCTGACGGCAAACGGGCAGTCGTGGGTGGTCGAGTCGGTCACCAGCAGTGGACCGAATCCGACTCTGGTGTTGCAGCAGATCCGCACCACGGCGTCGGTCGACGCCGACCACGACAACTCCTTCTGCACGGTCGAAAAGTGGAGCAGCCCGCACGCCGGCGACCGCTTCCTGATGGCGGAGAACCTCGACAACCCGGCGGTATGGGATACCAAGCTGACGAAGGAAGTGTCGCTGGCGCAGTTCTCCCCGCCGTTCATGGAGTTCATCGTCAACAACGACGGCCAGGGCCGGAGCGTCGTGGTTGGCGGCATCGCCGACTCGGCGACGGTGGTGGCGATTCCCGACCTCGATCCCGGCGTCGTCGCGGCGATTCCGGCGGGCGGGCCGTCCTCGGTCCCCTCCGGCGCCTACACCATCACCCTGGCCAATCGGCAGCTCGCCGCCAGCAGCGATCCCGACGTCGAGCTCTGCGAAGGCATCGTTCGGCTGCCGGATCTGAACGGCAAGACCAAGGTGCTGCGGGTGTGGAACGTCGACAACAGCGGAGCGACTCTGCAGGTGATCGCGTACGACGCCGAGCTCGGCCTGCAGCGCGATCCCGTTTCCGGGAAGTTCCTGCTCGCCGGAACCCAGTTCGTTCCGGTCGACGGATACGTTCCGGTGCAGACCGGCAGCGTGGCGGTCAACTTCCATCCCTCGTACCGCGTCTACCTGACCGCCGACGTCACCACGCCCGGCCACAACTTCGGCGAGCCCGCCGTTCTCCCCGCTCGCGGCGAGGGCTCGCGGCAGACACTCTTCACGGTTCGCTCGCGAGCGACCGCCGCCAGCCTGACGTCGCGGATGTCGAAGCCGGCCGTGATCCTGGCGCAGGAGCTGCGCGAGCCGGTGGCGCCGGGGCCGCTCCGCGGACCGCTCTTCGCCACCCGGCCCAACTTCTTCGGCAAGGCGACTTTCACCGTCGACGTCCAGGTCGACGATCCGTACGCGCTCGTCTTCTACAAGGCGAATGACCGCAAGATCATCGATCAGCTCTATGAGCCAAAGACGGCCCGCGAGATCGTGGCACGGCTCGAGGGCATGTCGGATTTCGAGAAGACATTCGAGCCGCAGCGGTGGAGCGACCTCGTGCACGTCGTCACCGACGCCAACGACGAGTTCGTCCAGTACGTCTTGGACGGCTTTCGCTTTCCTCCCCCCAACGACGACACCTACGTCATTCCCGATCCGTCGCTCGACCCGCCGGTCTTCCCCTTCGCGCTGAACAACACCACGCCTCCCGGCAGCAGCGCCGTCGTGCCGGGAACCGGCGGGCGGACGATGAAGTCGGTGGTGCAGGAAGCGGTCGAGAAGGCGTTCGTCCCGATCACCGAGCTGCCGCTGATCTACCAGCAACTGAACGACAAGACCCTCCAGACGTCAGGCCGCCCGCCGAAGCTGCGCAGCCCCAACGGCCAGCGCCTCCCACCGGACGACGCCGATCCGTGGCCGATGGCCGTGCGCTACGAGAAGAACGCCAACGGCGACGTGATGCACGACGGCGATCCCGGCCACGGCAGCGCCACGAACACGCGGTGGGTCCGCATCACCGACTACACCATCGACGGCGCCTCGACCAACGTCTACTTCTACTTCGCGGTGGAGCTGAGCAGCACCATGAAGGTGAGCGCGCGCAGCCCGATCACCGGCCCGGTGCAGTTGGTGAACGCCGCGCCGCCCGAGGCGCCGGTGATCCGCAAGGTGACGGCGCAACTCGACGATGGAGCGGGAGCAACGCCGCGGGTCGACTTCCTGCTAAGCGGTTACCTGCCGAGCGAAGGCGTCACCAGCTACAAGCTGTACCGCTCTCTCGACGCCGACGATGCGTTGAACGTCCGCACGATGACCGAAGTGAGGGAGTTCATGCTAGGCGATCCGGTGTTCGACGACTTCGCCGACCTTGGCTACGTTCCGTTCGCGCAGCCGATCCACTACCGCGTTCTCGCCTTCCGCAGCATCATCAACGAACAGGGACTGCCGGAGAGGATCCCGTCGAAGCCTTCGGAGATGGCCACGGCGAGAGTAGCGGACACCGTCAATCCCGAACCTCCGCAGATCACCATGACGTCTGATCCGTTGTCGCTCACGCATCCGTTCCAGTACGCGAACGTGCAACTGAGCTGGCCGCGCACGACGTACAACGGCACCTACCACCTCTACAAACTGAACGATGTCGGAATGTGGGTGAAGATCGCCTCCGTCGGCGATGCGGCGGTCATGCAGGTAAAGCTGCAGGACACGACGCTCGGAACGGGCGTCCTTCTCAAGGAGAACAGCGCCGGCAACCCCTTCTATCATCGGTTCCGGGTCCTGGTCGTGAACTCCTCGGGGTTGGTGAACTTGAAGCAGAATGAGCTCACGGTGTAGCGCCGCGGAACTCGTTTGTTCGCACCCGGCTCGTTCAGGTGGTGGCGCAGGTGCGCGTGTCGGTGGCGAGCGGCGCCTGGCGAGCCGACGCAGCAGTCGCTTCCCGGTGTCGGCTGAGGCGCAGCGCTCGTCGCGATAGCACAATCCGGGCTCGACTTGGTCGGTGGCCGCGCTGAAACCCTCACAACCCGCACGTATCACCACTACGATGCGCCCCCTGCGCTCCGCTGCCGTCGCCGCTCTTCCGCGCGTTCTCCAGGAGCGGCTGATCAACTGGGGTTATGCCGCTTCCGACGCTGCTCTGCGCCGCAACGTGTCCGAGCTCGGCCTCGCGGCGCCATCGAGTTTTCCTTACCCGGCGGCGGGTGTCTGAGGAACCGAGACTTACAGACCAACGGCGGCCGCCAGCGCGGCCTCGCGGCTCCTGCTTCCAGCCGCCACGCCTTCGAGCGTCACAGTTTCATCGGCAGGACGCGCGGGGGTACGTGCGTCGGCGATGGTTTCAGCAGAAGCCCAGTCGCCCGGGCCTCCAGGCGCGCTTCTGGATAGAAGAGCAGGACGCTGCGGAGGTAGTCGAGGAGGCGCTTGCGGAAGTGGCGCGGGTTCGTGTAGCTGCAGCCGAACTGCAGCATCAGCGACTCCCAGGGGATGGTTACTGGTCGTCGCAGGCGGAAGAACCGCCAGGTGAGCCAGACGTAGAGGTCGATCTCGAATGGCGAGCGGAGCGCGCGGAGCACGCGGATGTCCAGCGGCACCGGCGCTTCGGTCGCCTCGACGAAGAAGCGCTCCGAGAGCTCGACGTAAGACCCACTCCCGGAATCGCCGTCGCCCGAGTCCCACCAGAGAGCCCGCTTCTCGGCGATCAAGAATCCCTCAGCGGCATGGCACGCCTCGCCCTCGCAGTGGTAGATGCACTGGAAGGTCGAGGCGAAGAGCCGCTGGAGCTGCTCGCGCAGCATGGGCAGCGAGCCCCGCGGGCCGGTGGTCGCCGGGATGCCGAGGGCTCCGCAGAAGCGGGAGAAGTGCCGGTCGAGCTCGATGCGCCTTGTCTTGCGCCGCACTGCCTCGGTGCTGAGGTAGGCGAGCACAAGGCGGGGATAGCGCCCGTACGGCAGGCCGACGTTCCTCGGCGCCAGGATCGACAGGGTCAAATGGCCGTTGCGGCGGACGAACTCGTTGGACTTGGGGTCGCTGTGCGGCAGGGTCGCCTGCACCAAGGCGCGTGCGAGGAAGCCGATCTCGCCGGCGGAGTAGGCGTCCTCCTGGTCGAGGAGGAGCGCTCGGCGGATGAGACTGCCGCCGCGGCGTGGGGCTCGCTCAACAGGTGTTGGATGAAACTGTGGCGGTCCCGCTTCCTCTGCGGTTCCGTCGAATGGCAGCTCGAGCGCCCCCAGGGCGCTCAAGCCGCCTCCCTGGCGAGGTCCTCGCGTAGTGTTTGCAGTGACTTAAGGAAGGAGACCGGTTCAAAATTTGTCCAGGAAGGCCGACCATCTCCCTACAAGTAGCACCGGTTCCTCCGCTATTTTCGTTGAACAGCAGAGACGTGCGCGGACCAACCTCCTCGGTCGCGTCTAGACCTGCTGGCCCGCGCGCTCGAGCAGCGCGCTGGCGTGACTCCCCGGTGTCGCCACCGCGCGCAATGCTTCGAAGGCGGCGGAGATGTCGACCCCGTCCTCCTGGAGCGCGTGCAGCACGTAGACGACTCGGTCGACGTCCTTGCGCTCGCTCAGACGTGCGATCAGCTCCGGCAGCAGGACCGCCACGTTGGCCCCCCCTCCAGGCTGCCTGTTTGATCGCATCGAGCACCCACCGGGCGCTGGCATCGGCGCCCAACAGAGGCGCGAAGTGCGGCAGCGCGGGGGCGACGTCGGCACCCTTGTGCGCCGCCTCGGCGAGCACGAACGCAGCGTCGGAGCGGTGCGTCGATCTGGAGCCGTTTACCCATATTACCCTTTATACCCATAGTGTGCTATTCTGCGTCAGACGTGAGGAGCGCGACAATGACTGTATTGACCCTCAACCACCCATCTGGCCGCCCCGTCGAGGTCGAGGCGTTCAGTGCCACCGACGCGAAGAAGTCGTTCGGCGCGATCCTGAATGCCGCCATCGCCGACGGCATCGTGGCCATCACGCGACAGAACCACACTCGCGCAGTGATCTTGTCGCTGGAAGAGTACGAGGCGCTCTTGCGCCGGCTTCCGGATCCGCTCGCGCAGTTGCGCGGCGAGTTCGATGAGCTGGTCGCGGCCATGCAAACGCCCAAGGCCCGCAAGGCGGTGGATACGCTGTTCCAGGCAACGTCGAAGAAGCTGGGGCGCGCGGCCGTGAAGGGCGCCGCCCGCGGTGGCTAAGGGCCGCATTTCCGTTCTGGCGGGAACCAACGGCGCCGGCAAGAGCAGCATCGCCGGTCAGATGGTCCGCGGCGAAGGCGGCCAGTACTTCAATCCCGACGAGGCGGCGCGGCGAATCCTGGAGGTGAGCCCGGCGCTCACGCTGGCCGAAGCGAATGCGTTGGCTTGGCAGGAGGGCGTCGAGCGGTTGCGGGCGGCGATCCAGAGCGGAGAGGACTACACCTTCGAGACAACCCTCGGCGGGAGCACCATCGTGGGGCTGCTCGAGCAGGCCGCCGAATCCGGACGGGAGATCTGGGTGTGGTACGCCGGGCTGAGCAGCCCGGAGTTGCACATCCGGCGCGTGGCTTCCCGCGTGCGCAGGGGCGGCCATGACATTCCGGAAGCGGACATCCGCCGGCGCTACACGAGCAGTCAAATCAACCTGATCCGCTTGATGCCCCGGCTCACCGGGCTGGCGGTGTTCGACAACAGCGCCGAGGCCGATCCTGCTACCGGCCGGGCGCCGGAACCGGTCCTGGTGCTGCAGCTGGAGCGCGGCCGAATTGTCGGGCCATCCGACCTCAGGGCCACCCCGGATTGGGCCAAGGCGATCGTCGCAGCTGCCCTGAAGCTGGGGTGACGTGGGACTCGCTGGCCTCCCACCGGTGAGCCATCGAGGGAGGCGCCTTCAGCCAGCGGCTTCCCGAAGCCCCTTGCGGAGCTCGTCGAGCGCCTTGAGGAGTGGAATCGGTTCAAATCTGTCCAGGAAGGCCGACCATTCCCACCCACAGCAACTGATTTCTCGCCGGTTCAGCGATCCGCAAGGGCGCTCGTTCTATGGGGAAATGGCTGGCATGAAGACGACGATCGAGCTTCCCGACGAGCTGGCGGTCGAGGTCAGGATCGAGGCCGCTCGGCAGAAGAAGAAGCTCAAGGAGCTGGTTCCCGAGTTCGTGCGGGCCGGGCTCGGCGCGCGACGCGCAGCGGGTCCTCCCGAGGTCCAGGCAATGGCGCAGTGGGACGACGAGTGGGTGAAGCTCGGAGAGTCAGCGACTCGGTGCCTGCCGCCGAAGCCATCGGCCACCGAAATCCTCGCCGCCGACCGGAGCCGGCTGGACAGGCGCTGAGCCTTGCTCGCGCTCGACGCCAGCATCTGGGTCGCCGCCTTCGATTCGACCGACCCCGCGCGGGGTCGTCGGGCTGGAGCTGACGGTCTACGGCGCCACCCGCGCCCTGCACAGCGGCAACTGATCGTCCGGCTCAAGGACGGTCGCTTCGCGGAGGCTGAGCCGCCAGCGCGATTGGCGAGCGACACTGTGACGGTCCTCGGCGTGACTGGCAGCCTATTCTTCGCCGGCGCGCGCACGCTCGCCGACGCGCTGCCGACCCCGCGGGGCGCGACGAGGCCCGTGGTGGTGCTGCGCTTGCGGGGGCGCACCGAGGTGGGCGCGACGCTGGTCGACGTGCTCGACGACTACGCCGACGACCTCGCGGGGGTCGGCGGGCGGCTCTACCTCAGCGGCGTGCACGCCGACGTCGCTGCCCAGCTCCGCCGCAGCGGCAAGCTCGATCGGTCGGTCTCGCTAGTGCCCGCCTCGACCGTCTTCGGGGCCTCCACCGAAAGAGCCCTGGTGGACGCCAGCGCCTGGCTCAAGGAGGGAGCGGCGAGCGGCGGGGATTGAGGGTTCGAGGCTCCGCGACGCCCGCCAAGCGGCGCCCAATGGCCTGCGGGAGGCGTGGAACCTCCTGCGGTGGCTTCGGAACCCTTTCCCGGAGCGTGGGAATGGGTTGCGCGGGCCGGGGAATGGGTTGCGGAGCGCCGGGAACCTATTCCGAGCGGCTCGGAGGAGGTTCCGCAGCGCGCGCAACCCGTTCCCGGCGTCGCGCAATCGATTCCCGGCGTCGCGCAGGAGGTTCCGGAGGGCGCGCAGGAGGTTCCGAGGTCCCGGGAGGACCCCCACCGGGGCGTCTGAAGGTCGCGCGGGGACATTCCGGGGCTTCCGGCGAGCGTTACGCGCCACCTTCTCCAGGCCGAGAAGGAACTAGCCCGCCCCGCCCCGCCGCGCCGCGTCGATGGTTGCGACGTCGATCTTCCGCATCGGCATCATCGCCTCGAAGGCGCGCTTGGCTTCGTCGCCCCCCGCCGCCATCGCCTCGGTCAGCGTGCGCGGGGTGATCTGCCAGGAGAGCCCCCAGCGGTCCTTGCACCAACCGCACTGGCTCTCCTGGCCGCCGTTGCCGACGATCGCGTTCCAGTAGCGATCCGTCTCCTCCTGGTCGTCCGTCGCGACCTGGAAGGAGAACGCCTCGCTGTGCGGGAACTCCGGCCCGCCGTTGAGGCCGAGACAGGGGATGCCGAGGACGGTGAAATCCACCGTCAGCACCTCGCCCTTCTTGCCGCCCGGGTAGTCACTGGGCGCTTTGTGCACGGCGGTCACTTCACTGTCCGGAAAGGTGTCGGCGTAGAAGCGCGCCGCCTCCTCCGCGTCCTTGTCGAACCAAAGGCAGATCGTGTTCTTGGGCTTCATTCGTGGGCTCCTTTCGAGTCGATCGAGTGAACGCCGCGCTCTGGGCGTCGGTCCGGGGGATAATCGCCGCCATGACGTCACTGACGCAACTCCGACGATTCGGCCCGGCGGCGCTCCTGGTTGCCGTGCAGGCGCTCCTCGGCGCCGGTGCTGCCGGCGCGAACGGTGCCGCCGGCGACGCGGCGGCGCTGCGCGACCGTGTCCGCGCCTGGCGCGCGGCGCACGAGAAGGAGGTGGTGCGCGAGCTCGCCGATCTCCTCGCCCTCCCCAACCTCGCCGCCAACCGCGAGGAGATCGAGGCCAACGCGCGGCACCTGGTCGGGATGCTCGAGCGGCGGGGGATCGCGGCGCGGGTGCTGCGCACCGGCGAGGCGCCGCCGACGGTCTACGGCGAGCTGCGCACGCCAGGCGCCACGCGCACCGTCGTCTTCTACTCGCACTTCGACGGCCAGCCTGCCGACCCGGCGCAGTGGCGCAGCCACCCGTTCCAGCCGGTCCTGCGCACCGGGCCGTTGCCGACCGCCGCCGGCGGCGCCGTGCCGGAGACCGTGGACCTCGCCGCCGTCGCCGGGCCCCTCGACCCCGAGTGGCGGCTCTTCGCCCGCTCGGCCTCGGACGACAAGGGGCCGATCGTCGGCCTCCTCGCGGCCCTCGACGCCCTGCGCGCCGCCGGCGCCGCGCCCTCGGTCAACCTCAAGTTCTTTTTCGAGGCCGAGGAGGAGGCGGGGTCGCCGCACCTGCGCGAGATCCTGGCGGCGCACAAGGACCTGCTCGCCGCCGACGCCTGGATCTTCGCCGACGGCCCCGTGCACCCGACCCGCCGCTACCAGGTCGTCTACGGCGGGCGCGGCGTCGTCGGGCTGGAGCTGACGGTCTACGGCGCCACCCGCGCCCTGCACAGCGGCAACTACGGCAACTGGGCGCCCAACCCGGCGCTCCTGCTCGCCGGCCTCCTGGCCGGCATGCGCGACGCCGAGGGGCGTATCCTGATCTCCGGCTTCTACGACGACGTCCGCCCGCCGACCGAGCTGGAGCGGCGGGCGGCGGCGGCGGTGCCGCCCGTCGAGGAGGGGCTGCTGCGCGAGGTCGGGCTCGCCCGCAGCGAGGGCGAAGGCCGCCTCCAGGATCGGGTGATGCTGCCGGCCCTCAACGTCCGCGGCCTGGCGGCCGGCGACGTCGGCGAGAAGGCGCGCAACGCCATCCCCACCGAGGCGCAGGCCTCGCTCGACTTCCGGCTGGTCCCCGACCAGACGCCGGAGAAAGTGCAGGCGCTGGTCGAGGAGCACGTCCGCGGCGCCGGCTTCCACGTCGTGCGCGAGGCGCCCGATCTGGCGACTCGCCTCGCCCACCCGCGGATCGCGCGCCTGGTCTGGGACCAGGGGTACCCGGCGGCGCGCACCTCGATGGAGCTGCCGGTGTCGCGCGCCGTGGCGGCGATCGTCGGCGAGGCGACCGGCCAGCCGGCGATCGAGACCCCGACCCTCGGCGGGAGCCTGCCGCTCCACCTCTTCGCCGAGGTCCTCGACGCGCCGCTCCTCGTCGTGCCGATGGTCAACCACGACAACAACCAGCACGCCGCCGACGAGAACCTCCGCCTGCAGAACCTCTGGGACGGGATCGAGATCTACGCCCTGCTGATGGCGCGGCTTGGACAGGAGTGGCCCTAGGCGTCGAGGCTTCATGGCCCTTCGCTCTCGCCGCCGGATGGGCCGAAGCCGCAGCGCCCGCCGATGCCTTGGCGGAACCGTTCCCGCTCCTCGGGCGTCATGCGCTCCCAGCGCTCGGCCCGGCGCCGGCGGAAATCGGCGCGACCGGAGCCGTGCATCCGGAAGCCGCCGAAGAGGATCCGGCACAGGGCCAGCAGCCCGATCGCTTGCCAGAACGTGACCTGAGGCCCGCCGAAGAGCGGTGGCACCAGCCAGTTCCACAGTTGCAGCACGATGACGCCGCCGATGGCGATGAACAGCAGCATTCCCAGGATCGCCAGCGGCGCGATCAGGATCATTTTCTTCGCTTTCGATCTCATGTTCGGCTCCTCACGCGTTGGTGAAGTCGTCGTAGATGCTTTGCAAGCGCTCGCGCAGATGGAGCACCGCGTAGCGTTTGCGGGAGAGCAGGGTGTTCACGCCGACGCCGGTCTCGACGGCTAGCGCCTTGAAGCTGCGCCCTTCGAGCTCGTGCGCGACGAACACCTCGCGCTGCTCCGCCGGTAGCTCGTCGACCGCCGCCTCGAGCTCGGCGAGGAGCACGGTGCGGGCGTACAGCGCATCCGGTCCGGCATCGGGCGACGGCAAGAGGTCTTCCAGCCGCAGCAGCTCATCGTCCTCGTCGACGACGGCGAGGTCGCCGAAGCTCTCCGGCGTCCGCTTGCGGAAGAGGTCGGTGATGCGGTTGCGCGCCACCCGGAACAGCCAGCCGGTGACGTGCTCGATCGGCATCAGCAGGCGGTTGGCTTCCACCAGCTCGTAGAAGACCTCCTGCAGGATGTCCTCGGCGTCGCGCGGGTCGGGCACGCGCCGGCGGATGAAGCTCCGCAGCCGCGACTGCTCCCGCTGGACCACTTGGGAGATCCGCTGGTCCTGTTCGAGTGGCATCCGCTCCAGCCTCGCCGCGTCCGTCATCTGCGGTTGTAGACGAATGAGGGGGTGCGGATATTGTAGGGACGCGGCTGTCACTGAAAGGAGGGCTTCACGATGTTCAAGGGGTTTCGAGACTTCGTCCTGCGCGGCAACGTGGTCGACCTCGCGGTCGCCGTCGTGATCGGCGCGGCCTTCGGGGCCGTCGTCGGTTCGGTGGTGAAGAACTTCATCACCCCGCTGATCGCCTCGGCCGGAGGGTTCGCCGACTTCTCCGCCATCCGCACCGGGCCGTTCTTGTGGGGCAACATTCTCAACGACGTCCTCACCTTCCTGGTCACGCTCGCCGTCGTGTACTTCCTCGTCGTCGCGCCGATGAGCCGCTTGCTCGCGCGGGTCAAGCCGTCCGAGCCGCCGCCGCAGCCGACCCGGGAATGCCCGGAGTGCCTGAGCAGCATCCCCGCCGCGGCGCGGCGGTGTGCCTACTGCACGGCGCAAGTGGTACCGCAGACGGCCTAGTCGCGGGAGACCTCTCGATGCGCCGAGCACTCCTTGCCGCCGCCATCCTCTCGCTCGCCGCCGGGGCGGCCCGTGCCGACTTCGACGCCGAAGTCACCGCCTCTCCGGACTTCACCGCCGGCCTGAGGCGCGTCGCCGTGATCGCGGTCGCCTGCCACGAAAGCGTCGATTGCACGCAAGTCGAAGACGCGGCGGCCGAGGAGCTGACGGGCCGGAAGCCCGGCTTCGAAGTCGTCTCACCGTCCGCGATCCGCGACGAGCTCTTCGCCCGCGGCGCCACCGAGCTGTCCGATGACCTCCGCCCTGCGATCTTGGAGAAGCTCGGAGTCGACGGCGTCCTCGAGATCCGCGTGCCGTTCGCGAACCGCGGCGACGGCTTCGGCGGCAAGCGCCGCTCCGAGGCCCGGGTCGAGGTCCGGCTCGTCACCCGCGAAGGCGAGCTGCGCATGAGCGGGCGAGGGAGCGGGCGGCCCAAGAACGTCGTCTCCGGCACCGAACGCGTCGTGGGGACGGTGATCGAGAAGATCCTCCTCAAGGCGTTCGGCCCGGCCGCAGACGCCAACTAGCCGGCAAGTCCTTCAGGATGTGCTGCTTTATCCTTTCGCCCGACCCAAGGCGAACTTCTGGATGCGGACGGCCCGACGGCACCTCCTCGGCTGGCTCCTCCTCGCCGGCCTGGCGGCCGCCGGCGCGGCGCTGCTGTGGGCGGCGGCCGGCGGCGCCGGCGTAGCGGCCGGCGCCTCAGGCGCCTCGGAAGGACTGGCCTGGATCTACACCGCCCTCGCCCTCGCCGTCCTCGTCGCCTACGGCGTGCGGGTGGACGCTCGCTCGCGCCGGCTCGCCGGCCGGCTGGCGCGCGGCGAGGAGCGGCTCGCTCGCCTGCAGGGGGAGCTCGCCGCCGCCTTCGGCCACCTCGGCGCCGGGGATCTGCTGCGCGGCGGCGAGCGCTCGGCGCGGCTGCCGGAAGGGATCGCCGGCAGCTTCACCGCCGCCGGCCGGGCGCTGTCCGCCCTCGCCGAGCGCATCCAGGACAGCTCGATCCACGTCGCCGCCGCCGCCGACGGCGTCAACCAGGTCTCGGGCGAGCTGGCCGCGGGGTCCTCGCAGCAGGCGGCCTCGGCGGTCGAGATCACCGCCGCCCTCGAGGAGCTGGCCCACACCGCCGCCCAGATCGCCGGCAACGCGGCGCGGCAGGCGGAGCTGGCCGAGACCGCGCAGCGCAGCGGCGCGGCCGGCGCCGCGGCGGTGGCCGGCGCGGTCGGCGGCGTCGAGGAGGTGCAGCGCCGCATCGACGCCGTGGCGCGGCGCGCCGACGCCCTCGGCAGCCGCGCCAAGGAGATCTACCGCGTCCTCGAGCTGATCACCGAGATCGCGCAGGAGACCCACCTGCTGTCGCTCAACGCCGCCATCGAGGCCGCCGCCGCCGGCGAGGAGGGGCGCCGCTTCGCGGTGGTGGCCGACGAGGTGCGGCGGCTCGCCGACCGCTCGCAGGAGTCCGTCGATTCGGTGCGCGCCATGCTCGACGACTTCGCCGGCTCGATCCACGCCACGATCGTCGCCACCGAGGAAGGCGGGAAGGAGGCGGCGCGGGTGTTGGAGCGGGCGCGCGAGGCGGCGGCGGCGATCGGCGCCCTGCGCGGCACGGCCGGCGAGACCGCGAACGCGGCGCGTCAGATCTCGCTCGCCACCCAGCAGCAGACCGCGGCCTCCGACGAGGTGGTGACGACGTTGCGCGAGGTGACGCGGGTGGTGCAGCGGATGACCGGCGGGCTCCAAGAGCTGGCCGACACGGCGGTGCGCCTGAGCCAGCTCGGCCTCTCGATCCAGCTCGTGGCCCAGACCTTCCACTCCGACTCGCCGCGCTCGCTCAAGCACCTGATCGAGCAGTGGTCGCACCGCCTCGACGGCGCCGGGCGGGAGGAGGTCGCGGCGCGCCTCGACGAGCTGGTCCAGGGGACGCCGTTCATCGAGCTGGGCTACCTCGCCGACGCCGACGGCAAGCTGGTCGTCCTCTGCCACAGCAAGAAGCTGATGGGCGAGCGCCGCCGCCTCTCCGAGGAGGGGGCGCGGCAGGTGGACATGAAGCAGCGCCCCTGGTTCCGCGCCGTGGCGCGCGAGCGGCGGACCAGCCTCACCACCCTCTACGACTCGCTGCAGAGCGGCGAGCTCTGCTTCACGGTCGCGACGCCGATGAACGGCGCCGGCGGCGACTTCACCGGCGTCCTCGGCATGGACGTCAACCTGACGAGCTGGACGCAGACGGCATGAGCGGCCGACACCTCCTGGTGCGCGCCGGCGCCACGGTCTGCGCCCTGCCGGTCGCGGCGGTGCGGCGGGTGCTCCGGCCGCTGCCGCTCCACCCGCTGCCCGGCGCCGGCCCGGCGCTGCGCGGCCTCGCCGAGTACGCCGGCGAGCCGCTGCCAGTGCTCGACCTCGCCCGCCTCCTCGCCGCGCCGCCGGGCGGCGCCGCGCCCTGCCCGGTGACGGTGGTGGCCTGGGCGGGGGAGGGTGCGGGGCGGGAGCTCGTGGGGCTCGCCGCCGACGCCGCGCTGGCGGTGGTGGCCGAGCTCCCCGACGGCGTCGAGCCCTTCGACCTGGCGGCCCTCGCCGGAGGCCGGGCGTGAGCGCCGCCACCGTCGCCGTCGCGCGCCCGCGGCAGGACGAGGCGGCGGCCGGCTGGCCGCTCCTCGCCGTCCTCGCCGCCGCCGGGCTCGCGCTGCTGCTCGTCGCGCAGGGCCAGGGCGCGCCGGGCTGGTTCTTCGACGCGTTTCTCCTCCTCGCCCTCGCCGCGGCCGGGCTCTACCTGCCGCTGGTGCATCGCGGGGAGGCCGACCTGGCGCAGCGGACGGCGGCGGTCGAGCGGCGCGCCGCCGAGGTCGAGCGCGGCATCGCCGAGGCGCTCCAGGCGCTGGAGGCCGGCGACCTGGTGACCTGCGCCGCCCGCGCCGAGGAGCTGCCGGGGGAGCTCGCCGAGGCCGGCCTGCGGGCGACCCGGTCGCTGGTGCTCCTGGCGCAGCAGATCCAGACCAGCTCGCTGGAGGTGGCGGGAGCGGCGCACGCCGTGCACCAGGTCGCCTCCGAGCTCGCGGCCGGCTCCTCGCAGCAGGCGGCGTCGGTCGTCGAGATCACCGCCGCGATGGAGGAGCTGGCGCGCACCGCCGCGCAGATCGCCGACAACGCCGCGGCGCAAGCGGACCTGGCGCTGGCGGCGCAGCAGAGCGGCGAGGCGGGGGCGGCGGCGGTCGAGGAGGCGGTGGCCGGCGTCGAGGAGGTGCGGCGGCGGATCGGCGGCGCCGCCGGCCGCGCCGAGGCGCTCGGGGCGCGCTCGCGCGAGATCTACCGCATCCTCGACCTGATCACCGAGATCGCCCACGAGACCCACCTGCTGTCGCTCAACGCCGCCGTCGAGTCGGCGGCCGCCGGCGCCCACGGGCGCCGCTTCGCGACAGTCGCCGACGAGGTGCGCCGCCTCGCCCAGCGCTCGCAGGAGTCGGTGGAGTCGGTGCGCAGCCTGCTCGGCGAGGTGGCCGAGTCGATCCACGCCACCGTCGTCGCCGGCGAGGAGGGGAGCCGCGAGGCCGAGCGGGTGCTGGAGGAGGCCCGTGCCGCCGCCGGCGCCATCGCGGCGCTGCGCCAGGCGGCCACCGACAGCGCGCGGGTGGCGCGCGAGATCTCGCTCGCCACCCAGCAGCAGACCGCGGCCGCGGACGAGGTGGTGCTGACGCTGCGCGAGGTCTCGCAGGTGGTGCAGAAGACCGCCTTCGGCCTGCGCCAGTTCTCGCACACCGCCGACCGCCTGAACCGCCTGGGGCTCGAGATGCAGCTCCTGGCGCAGTCGTTCCACGTCGATTCGCCGCACTCGCTCAAGCACACGGTCGAGCGTTGGGCGCAGGAGGTCGCCCGCTCGCTCCACCAGTGGGCCTCGCTCGAGCGCCTGATCGAGGAGCTGGCGCAGGAGCGGCCGTTCGTCGAGTGCCTCTACTTCATCGACGGGCGCGACGGCCACACGGCGCTGGCCGTCAACCGCCGCCTCCTCGGCGACCGCGAGGTCCCCGCCGCGGTGCGCGCCGGCGAGGGGTTCACCGACCGGCCTTGGTACCGAGCCGCGACCGAGGCGGGGCGGACAATCATCACCCCGCTCTTCGATTCGCTCCTGACCGGCGCGCCCATCTTCACCGCCGCCACGCCGCTCCACGACGGCGGCGGCCGGCTCCTCGGCGTCCTCGGCCTCGACGTCAACGTCGAGAACTGGACCAAGATCTGAGCCCGCCATGAACCCCGAGTTCTCGGACCTCCTGCCCCTGTTCGTCGAGGAGGCGCGCGACCGGCTGGAGCGGCTGGGAGGGCTGCTGCCGCGGCTGGCGGGGGAGCCGCAGGCGGCGGTCGAGGCGCGGCGCGAGCTGCACACGCTCAAGGGGGCGGCGCGGATGCTCCAGCTCGGTCCCTTCGCCGAGCTCTGCCACGCCGTCGAGGGAGCGCTGCAGGGGCCGCCGGGTGGGACGGGGCCGCTGCTGGCGCGCGCCGCCGACCGGCTGAGCGGCATGGTGGACGCGGTGGCGCGCGGCGAGGAGCCGCCGGTCGAAAGCGACCTCCTGGCGCAGCTCGCCGGGACGGCCGGCAAGCCGGCCGCCGGCAACGGCGCCGGCACCGCGCCCACGGCCGCGGCGGCTCACCCGGCGCCGGCGGTGGCCACCCCCGCCGGCGACCTCCGGGTGGAGCCCAAGGTCCTCGACGCCCTGGCCGAGCGCGCCGCCCAGGTGCGGCTGATGGCCCGCGGCGCCCACCGCGCCGTCGAGCGCCTCTACGAGCTGGCGCGCCTGGCCGAGGAGGGGCTCCACGAGCCGGCGCCGCAGCAGGTGCTGGCGCTCCTCGCCACGACGCTGCGGCGGATGGCGGTCGAGGTCGAAGGCGGGCAGCGCCGCCTCACCCGCGCCGCCGAGGCGCAGCTCGACACCCTGGTCAACGTCCAGCTCCAGCCGCTGCGCGCCCCCCTCCGCGCCCTCGCCCGCCACGCCCGCGAGCTCGCCGGCACCCTGGGCAAGGAGGTGGAGGTGGAGCTCGCCGGGGAGGACACCCGCCTCGACCGCCGCATCGCCCGCGACCTCGAGGCGGCGCTCATCCACCTGGTGCGCAACGCCGTGGACCACGGCATCGAGCCGCCGGCCAAGCGGCAGGCGCGCGGCAAGCCGCGCGCAGGTAAGATCCGGATCGTGGCCTCCAGCGAAGCGGGGCGGGTGCGGCTGGCGATCTCCGACGACGGCGCCGGCATCGATCCGGCGTGGGCGGTCGAGCAGGCGGTGCGCGCCGGGCTGGTGGACGCCGGCGCGGCCGGCGGTCTCGGCCGCGAGGAGGTCTACCGTCTGCTCTTCGCTCCCGGCTTCTCGACCCGGCAGGAGGTCTCCGAGATCTCGGGCCGCGGCGTCGGGCTGGACGCGGTGGCCGCGGTCGCCGCGCGGGTCGGCGGCGAGGCCGGGCTCGGCTCGACGCCGGGCCTGGGGACGACGGTCACCCTGGAGGTGCCGGTCGCGCGCCGCGCGGCGTGCGTGCTGCTGGTGCGGGTGGGGCAGCTCCGGCTGGCGCTGCCGGCGGCGGCGGTCGCCCGCGCGCTGCGGGTCGCCCGCGCCGACCTGGTCGAGCGCGACGGGCGGCGGCTGGCGGCGGTGGACGGGCGTCTCGTCCCCTACGCCGCCCTCGCCGAGCGCTACGGCCAGCCGCTGCCGGAGCGGCCGCTGCTGCTCGAGGGGTCGGTGTCGGGCGCGCCGCTGGCGCTCCTGGTGGACGACGTCGAAGGGGAGCAGGAGGTGATGGTGCGCCCGGTGACCACGACCGTCGCGAGCGACCGGTTGCTCGAAGGGGTGGCGCTCCTCGCCTCCGGCGAGCCGGTCGGGGTGCTCTCGCCGACGGCGCTGGCCCGCCGCGAGGCCAGCCTGGCTGCGGCCGGGCCGCGCCCGACGATCGCCGCGGCGCGCACGCGGGTGCTCCTGGTCGAGGACTCGCCGGCCACCCGGGAGATGGAGCGGCGCCTGCTCGAGGACGCCGGCTTCGAGGTGACGGCCGCCCCCGACGCCGAGGAGGCGCTGGCGCGGCTCGGGGAGGCGAGCTTCGACGGCATGGTGGTGGACATCGAGATGCCGGGGATGAACGGCTTCGAGCTGACCGAGCGCCTACGCGCCGGCGACCGCACGGCGCAGCTGCCGATCGTCGTGGTCTCGACCCGCGACCAGCCGGAGGACCGGCTGCGCGGCCTGCGCGCCGGCGCCGACGCCTACCTGACCAAGCAGGGCCTGGACGCCGGCGAGCTGGTCATGCTGCTGCGCCGGCTGGTGGGGCGGTGACCGTGGTCCGGGTGCTGATCGTCGACGACTCGCTCTCCGTGCGGGCGGTGCTGCGCCGCTTCCTCTCCCGCGCCCCGGACATCGAGGTGGTCGGCGAGGCCGAGGACGGCGCCGCGGCGGTCGAGGCGGCCGCCGCGCTCGCGCCCGACGTCATCCTCCTGGACCTGCAGATGCCCGTCGTCGACGGCTACGCCGCGATCGAGCGGATCATGGCCGGGCGGCCGACGCCGATCGTCGTCCTCTCCTCTCTCGTCAACCGCGACGCGACGACGACCGGCTTCGAGGCCATCCGCCGCGGCGCCCTGGAGGTGCTGCCGAAGCCGGAGGACCCCGCGGGCTGGGAGCAGCTCGCCGCCGGCCTGCCGGCGATGGTCCGCGAGCTGGCCGGCGCGGTCCCGGCGCGGAGCGCCGCGACGGCGGCGCCGGAGCCCGGGGAGCGCCGCGCGCCGGCGCCGTGCGCCGCGCCCTCCCCCCACGACCTGCGCTGGATCGCGGTCGGCGCCTCGACCGGCGGCCCCGCCGCCCTGCGCGAGCTGCTGGCGGAGCTGCTCCCCGACCCGCCGGTCAGCGTCCTCGTCGTGCAGCACATCGCCGCCGGCTTCGAGCTGGGCTTCGCCGACTGGCTCGCCCGCGAGCTGCGCGCCGACGTGCGGCTGGCGGCGGACGGCGAGGCGCCGCGGCCGGGAGCGGTGCGGATCGCCCGCGCCGGCGCCCACCTCCTGCTCGAGCCGGACGGCGCGCTCCGCCTCGACGCCCAGCGCCCGCCGCGCGCCGGCCACCGGCCGTCGATCGACGAGCTCTTCCTCTCCTGCGCCGCGAGCTGCCCCCGGCAGGCGGCCGGGGTGCTGCTGACCGGCATGGGGCAGGACGGGGCGGAGGGCCTGCTGGCGCTGCGGCAGGCCGGCGGGCTGACCATGGCGCAGGACGAGGCGAGCGCCGTCGTCTTCGGCATGCCGCGGGTGGCGCTGGAGCGCGGCGCCGCCGAGCTGGCGCTGCCGCCGCGCGAGCTGGGGCGGACGCTGGCGCGCGCCTGGCAGAGGGTGACGGTATGAGCGAGCGCCGCGTCCTCATCGTCGACGACAGCGACGTCACCCGCGCCGTCCTCGCCCGCACGCTGCGCGGCGCCGGCTTCGCGGTGCTCGAGGCGCGCGACGGCGTCGAAGGCGCCGTGTTCGCCCTGCGCGAGCGGCCGGACGTCGTCGTCACCGACCTCGACATGCCGAACCTCGAGGGGTTCCCGCTGCTGCGCCTGCTCAAGTCCGACCCGGCGACGGCGCACATCCCGGTCCTGGTGCTGACCGGCGAGTCGGGCGCCGCCTCGCGCTTCTGGAGCCTGCGCACCGGCGCCGACGGCTACCTGACCAAGACCCACGAGCCGCAGGCCCTCATCGAGATGGTGGAGCGGCTGGCGCGGGAGGCGCCGCCGGCCGCGCCGCCGGAGGAGGGCCCGCCGGCCGGGCCGCTCGACGTCCTCGGCCGGGTGGCGCGGCAGCTCGACCGCAGCCTCCTCCAGGCGACGCTGGTCAACACGCTCCTCGAGCGCGGCATGGCGGCCCCCGACTTCGACGAGGCCAGCCGCTCGGCCCTCGAGACCCTCGGCCAGGTAGTGGCGGCCCGCTTCCTCGCCGTCGCGGTCGGCGAGAGCGAGGAGGCGATGATCCACGTCCTGCTCCAAGAGCCGATCCGCGAGGAGGACCTCGAGGACCTCACCGGCCGGCTCGTCGAGAGCCTCGAGCTCGGGCCGACGACGCCGGTCGAGGTCGAGTTCAGCGGCGGCCGCGGCGACGGCGAGCCGATCGATCTCGACCGCTGCGTCTGGTTCCCGCTGGCGGTGCGCGGCGCCGCCGCCACCCTCTGCTTCCTGCCGCGCGAGCCGGAGGCCTTCGACGCGCGCACCCGGGCCCTCTGCGAAGGCCTGACCGGGCATCTCGCGCTGGTCCTCGACAACGCCCGGCTGGCGCAGCGGCTGCGCGAGCTCTCGACCCTCGACAGCCTGACCCGCCTGCTCAACCACCGCGCCATCCTCGACCGCCTGGCCGTCGAGCTCGAAGGGGCGCGCCGCTACGGCCACCCGGTGTCGGTGATCCTCTGCGACTTCGACCACTTCAAGGAGGTCAACGACACCCACGGCCACCTGGCCGGCGACCGCGTGCTGCGCGAAGGCGCGGCGGCGCTGCGCCGCGTGCTGCGCGCCACCGACGTCCTCGGGCGCTACGGCGGCGAGGAGTTCCTGGCCGTCCTCCCCTCGGTCGACCTCGACCCGGCGCGCCAGGCCGCCGAGCGGCTGCGCAAGGCGCTCGAGCGCAGCTCGATCGTGCTGCCGACGCGCGAGGAGGTGCGGATCAGCGCCTCCTTCGGCGTCGCGGCGAGCGGCGAGCTGGCCGAGCGGCTGAACGGCGACCTCCTCGTCTCGCTCGCCGACCGCCGCCTCTACGAGGCGAAGGCGGCCGGCCGGAACCGGGTGTGCCCTTGAATTGGTTAAACCCACGCGGGCCTGCCGCTGGCCACCCACCCGGCAAGGCAATTGACTTCGATACCCCCCTCCCCGGCCCTCCCCCGCTGCGCGGGGGAGGGAGCACGGCGCGACGATGAGCGCTGAGTCTGCGATCCAGCGGCTCGCCGTCCTGGTGCGCGAGGCGACTGGCAACCACCTGCCGCCGTCGCGCCTGCCGTTCCTGATCGAAGTGGCGGAGCGGCGGGCGGCGGCCGCCGGCCGCGACGGCGTGGACGCCTACGTGCGGGCGCTCGCCGCCGGCGAGCTGCCGGGCGAGTGGCCGCGCCTGGTCGCCCTCCTGACCGTCAAGGAGGGGTACTTCTTCCGCGCGCCGCAGCAGTTCCGGGCGCTGGCCGAGCGGCTGCTGCCGGCCCTCGCCGCCGGCCTCGACGACGCGCGGCCGCTGCGCCTCTGGTCGGCCGCCTGCGGCCGCGGCGAGGAGCCGGCGACCCTGGCGATCGTCTGCGCCGAGAGCCCGGCCCTGGCCGGGCGCGACTGGACGATCCTCGCCACCGACCTCGACGAGGAGGCGCTCGCCGCCGCCCGCCGCGGCGTCTACAACGCCCGCGCCGTGGCGCAGGTGCCGCCGGCCTCGGCCGCGCGCTGGCTGGCGCCGCACGGCGCACGCAGCGGCCTGGTCGAGCTCGACCCCGAGCTGCGGCGCCGCATCGACTACCGGCCGCTCAACCTGGCCCGCCCCCCGTACGCGCTGCCCGGCGGGCCGTTCGACCTCGTCCTGCTGCGCAACCTGCTGATCTACTTCCGGCGGCCGCTGCAGCGGCAGGTGATGGCGGAGGTGGAGCGCCACCTGGCTCCGGGCGGCCACCTCTTCCTCGGCGCTTCCGAGACCCTCTGGCAGATCCACGAGGGGCTGGCGGCGGTGGACCTCGGGGACTGCTACGCCTACCGGCACCGCGCCGCCCCGGCGGCGGGACAGGACGCGGCGGGCGATCCCGCGGTCCTCCCGGCCGGGCGGCCCGCCGCCGTGGCGCCGCCGTCGCGGCCGGTGCCGGTGCCGGTCGTCGTCCCGACGCCCCTCCTCGCCGCCGCCCGCTGCCTCGCCGCCGGCGAGCGCGACACCGCGGCGCACCACCTGGCCTCGGCCCTCGCCGCCGACCCGGCCGACCCCGCCGCCCACGCCGTCCACGGCCTCCTCCACGACCTCACCGGCCGCCTGCAGGAAGCGGTTGCCGCCTACCGCGCCGCGCTCTACCTCGAGCCCGGCCTCTTCCAGGTGCGGGTGCTATTGGGCGACTGCTTCCTCCGCCTCGGCCACCGCGAGCGCGCCGAGCAGCAGTTCCGCGAGGTGCTGGCCATCCTCCGCGGCGGCCGCGGCCGCGCGCTGGAGGCCCTCGGCGATCTCCCCCTCCCCGACCGCGCTCGCGCCCAACGCCGCAGCCGCCGCGCCCTCAGCGCGGCGTAGCCGGCGCCGGCTGCGTCTCCTAGAACGCCCGGGTGTCGGTGCCGCCGCCGAGGGTGCCGGCGGGTTTCTTGTAGGTGCGCTCGGCGCCGGTGTCCGATTCGCGGACGACGATCTCGTACTCCAGGTCGGTCAGGGCGGCGTGGAAGAACCACCAGTGGCCGTTGACCGGACGGCCGTCCACCATCTTGACCAGGATCTCGGGGTTGGCGTTGCCGAAGAAGAAGAACAGGCCGCCGTCGCGGGTCAGTGCCTGGCCGGAGGCCCGCCCGCTGGCGCCGGTCTTCGGGTCGCGCCAAGTCACCGTCAGGTAGAAGTCACCGTATCCGAGGTGGAGCAGCGGCAGGCCCTCCGCGCAGACGCTCTTGTCCGGGCCGGCGGGCGTGCCCGGGGCGGCGAAGGCGGAGGTGTCGACGGCGCTGGCCAGCGGTCCCACGCGCTTCTCGTAGCGCCTCTGCCGGCCGGTGTCGAGGTCGGTCACCGTCAGCGTGTAGTCGACGCTCGTCGCCGCGGCGTGGAAGACCCAGAAGTGGCCGTTGACGGCCCGGCCGTCGAGGAGCTTCACCAGCAGCTCGGGGTTGTCCGGGCCGAAAAACCAGAAGGCGCCGCTCTCGTCGCTGTGCGGCAGCGGACGGCCGGTCCCCTTCTCGCCGCCGGTCCGCCACTCCACCTCCAGCGCGAAGCGCCCGTCGCCCAGGAGCAGCGCCTCCGGTGCCGCGCCCGACGCCTCCGGATCGAGGTGGCGGGCGAAGATGCCGAAAAAGCTGCCGTCGCCGGTGCACCGTCCCTCGTGGCCGAGCGGCACGCCGGCCCCCGACTCGTGCTCGCCCCCGGCCCAGGCGGTGAGGAAGCCGCGCTCGAGCCCGGCCGCGGCGCCGTCGAGCTGGTGGGCCTGGGCCGCGGCGTTGAGCAGGAACGGCGGCCCGAGCGGGTCCCAGGCGGTGTCGTAGAGGCGCGCGTGGACGCCGCCGTCGGGGTCGCGCGTGCTCCTCTGGGACCAGACGAGCAGGCGATGGCCGGCGCCGTCGGCGACGGCGGCGTGCAACACGAAGTCGCCGCTGAACGGCTCGTCGGTGTTGTGGAGCCATTTCGTCTCGGCCAGCGGCGCCCCGGAGGGCGCGAAGCGGCGGAGGCCGCAGGCGGCGCCGCTCTGCCAGGTGACCTCCAGCTCGCCGTCGGGCTCGAACCGCGGGATGCCGCCGCCGTGGGTGGAGCCGTGGCCGATCTCCACCGGCCCCTCGGCCAGGTTCCCCTCCGCGTCATAGAGATTGAGCCGGATGTTCCCACTCTGCCAGGTCACTGCGACCCGGCCGGCCGCGTCAACCGCCACCCGCGGCCAGTCGGCGACGCCGTTGCTCGGCGCGACCTCGACCTGCGGCCCGGCCGGCGAGCCGTCGGCGGCGTAGCGGCGCCAGCGGACCAGCTCGCGGCGCCCGAACACGGCCGGCGGCAAGTCCATCGCGTGCTGCCAGGCGACGACGAAGCCGCCGTCCGGCGCCGCAGCGATCGACGGCGGATGGGTCGAGGTGTAGAGGTAAGACTCCTCCGCCACCGAGAGGAGGGACGCCGGGCCGCGCGGCGCGCCGTCCGCGCCGAGGACGCGGGAGAACAGCGTCAAGCCGTCCATCCAGACCACCGCGAAGCCGCCGTCGGCCAGGGCCACGGCCCGCGGCTGATAGAGGTACCGGCCCGCCGTCGGGAGGGTGCGCACGCCCACACCCACGTCGCCGCCCAGCGGCCGGCCGTCGGCGGCGAAGAGGCGGGCGACGATGGCGTCGTACGTGTCGTTCCAGACCGCGAGGAAGGAGCCGTCCGGCCGCGCGGCGAGGACCGGCTCGATCTGGTACCAGCCGGTGGACTCGTTGAGCCGCAGCTCGGCGCCCAGGCGCGCGGCGCCGGCCGGCAGGGCCGGGCAGAGCAGGAGCAGGGCGGCGAGCGCCAGGGACCGTCGGCAGCGCACGATAGACTCGGGTCAAGGATAACCGAGGTCGCCGTCGATGTCGTTCCCCCGCCGTCCCGCACCGCCCCTTCTGCTCGCGCTCCTCATGCTCCTCGCCGGGGGTGCCGCCGCCCCGGCCGCCGCGGCCGCGCCGCCGGACCCGACCTACGCGGCGCTCCGCGCCGCGCGGCCGGACGGGCGGACGGTGGCGGTCCAGGGGCTGGTGCTGGAGCGCGACGTCTTCCGCTTCCGGCTCGACGCCGGCGCCGTCCACTTCCTGGCCCCGGTCGCGGGGCGGACGGTCGGCGCCGTCTTCCTGGGGGAGGGGAGCTGGCGGCTCGCTCCGGCCACCGCCGCCGAGCGCCGCCACCTGGCGCTGGTCACCGGCGACGACGGGCTCGAGGCGCTCGAGGACCGCTTCGAGGCGCTGGTCCTCCTCTTCGGCGACGACACCGCGGCCGAGGTCCTGCGCCACGGCGAGCTGCGGACCGGCGCTTCCGACCCGCGCGCCGCCGCCGCGTTCGAGCGGCACCTCGCGCGGCAGCGGCAGGACTTCCAGACCAACTTCCACCTCCGCGTCCTGCACGACCTGCTCGAGCCGCCGGGCGCGGCGGGCGGCGCCTTCCTCGCCTTCCCGGAAGGGAAGAAGGTGCCGCCGGCGCTCCTCGCCGTCGATCCGCGCGGCGCCGAGGCGCTGCGGCTGGGGGCGCTCCTGGGCGGCGAGGACTCGCTCCTCTTCGTGGCGCACGACGTCAGCGGCGGCCTCTGGTACCTCTCCGAGCCGGCGGCGGTGGTGGCGGCCGGCCGCGCCACCCCGGCGCAGCCGGCGGCCGACGCCCTCGACTACCGGATCGAGACGACGGTCGCCCGCAACGCCGACGTCGCGGGCACGACGACCGTCCGCTTCAAGGCGCTGGCGCCCGGCCTGCGGGTGCTGCCGGTCCACCTGCTGGAGGACCTGCGGATCGAGCAGGCGGCGTATTCGCTCGCGCCGGCGGGAGGCGCCGAGCCCGCGGCCTGGACCGATCTGCCGTGGGTGCAGGAGGGCAAGGACGACGACCCCGACGCCGCCGTCGTCTTCCCCGAGGCGCTGCCGCCGGGGCAGGAGGTGCTGCTGCGCCTGAGCTACGGCGGCAGCGAGGTGCTCGACGACGTCGGCGACGGCACCTTCGTCGTCGGCGCGCGCGAGAGCTGGTACGCCAACCTCGGCGTCTTCATCGACCCGGCCACCTTCACGCTCGTCTACCGCGTGCCGGAAGGGAAGGACGTGGTCTCGGTCGGCACCCGCCAGGAGCTGCGCGAGGAGAAGGGGCAGAGCGTCTCGGTCTGGCGGGCCGCGGAGCCGGTGCAGGTGGCGGGCTTCAACTACGGCAAGTTCAAGCGCCAGGCGCGGACCGACGAGCAGACCGAGGTCGAGGTCGCGGTCTACACCAGCCGGCGCACGCAGGCGATCCCGCTCATGGGCAGCGCCATGGACGTGGCGGCCGACGTCGAGGGGGCGGAGGAGTTCTCGCCCGCCGCCGGCGAAGGGCTGGGGCAGATCATCCCCGAGCGGCTGGCCGACGGCATCCTGGTCGACGGCCTCAACTCGGCGCGCGTCTTCACCACCTACTTCGGGCCGCTGCCGCAGAAGCAGGTGGCGATCACGCAGCAGGCGCAGTGGACCTTCGGCCAGTCGTGGCCGGCGCTCATCTTCATGCCCTACCTCTCCTTCCTCGACGGCACGCAGCGGCAGCGGCTGGGGCTGGGCGGCGCCGGCGCCTACGTCGAGGAGGTCGGCTACCACGAGTTCGCCCACCAGTGGTGGGGGCACCAGGTGGGCTTCCGCACGCTGCGCGACCAGTGGCTCTCGGAAGGGTTCGCGGAGTTCTCGTCGGCCTTGGCGCTGCAGCACGCCGAAGGGTGGGGGCGGTACGGCGAGTTCTGGGAGGGCACGCGCCGGTTCCTGCTCGAGAAGACACGCGGCAACGCCATCCCCAACTGGCAGGCGGGGCCGATGACGATGGGGATGCGCCTGGCGACGCAGCGCAGCCCCTTCGCCTACCCGGCGATCGTCTACGGCAAGGGAGGGTTCGTCCTCCACATGCTGCGCATGCTGATGTGGGACGGCGCCGCGAAGACGCCGGACGCCAACTTCATCGCCCTGATGCGGGACTTCGCGGCGAGCTACGCGGGGAAGCAGGCGACGACCGCCGACTTCCAGGCGGTCGTCGAGCGCCACATGGTGCCGGCGATGAACGCCACCGGCGACGGCAAGATGGACTGGTTCTTCCACCAGTGGGTCTACGGCGCCGAGCTGCCGCGCTACACCCACGACCTGGTGTTGGAGTCGGCCGGCAAGGGCGAGGTGCGGGTGCGCGGCACGGTGACCCAGGAGGGCGTCTCGCCCGACTTCCGCGTCCTCCTCCCCCTCTACGTCGATCTCGGCAAGGGCGACGTCCTGCGCTTCGGCATCATCGCCATGGTCGGCAGCACCACCAAGCCCATCGACGCCACCTTCAAAGTCCCCCGCCAACCCAAGCGCGTCGTCCTCAACGCCCGGCACGAAGTGCTGGCGCGGGACTGAGGTCTCGTAGAGAGCTAACTACCTCTCGCCTGCGGTCGTCAAGTTCAACACCTTCGCCTGCACGCCTTCCAGGATGGCGTCACGGACGTAGCTGCTCGCGTGCAGGATCTCGATCCCGATCAGCTCGCCTTTGCCGTTCAGCTCGGCGGTGATGTTGGGACTCAGCTCGACGCTGTTGGCCTCCTCTTCCTCGGAGATCACGAGGTGGAGGATGTCTTCTTCGGCGAAGTACGCCATCTGAGGCTTGCTCATGGCTTGAACCTTCCAGCACGCAGGCGGAAGTTGACCTGTTGCCGAGTGGTGGCGTGAATGGTGATTGGAATCAATCCCTCGTCGCTCTCTTCGTACGGAATTGCGACCAATCTGTCCCCGTGCCGCCCTATGGCGACCATCCGCTGCGTGGCGGTGTCGAAGTACCGCTCCTCAGCGAAGCTCGCGATCTGCTCGATCACGGCGAGATCATAGCCTCGCAGTGCGGCACGGTACTTGAGATATTCGGTCCAGATCACCACCACTCGGCCCTCAACGCAGCCGTCCGGCACGCCGGAGCCTCGCGAGGTGCGCTTCGATCTGGCGGGCGGCCAGGGGGTGGGCTTCGGGGGGGACGTCGGCGTAGACGGTGGGGAGCATCACTTGCGGCTCCCGCAGGCCGGCGCGCCAGGCGGCGAGGACGCGCTCTTCGCGCCAGAGGCGGTGGTCGAGGTACTCGCGGAGCTTGGCGGCGCCGTGGTGGACGGCGGGGCCGTGGGCGGGGAGGAGGGTGGCGGGCGCCAGCGCCAGCACCTTCTCGAGCGAGGCGAGGTAGTCGTCCATGTCCCCCTCCGGCGGGTCGACGACGATCGTCCCCACGCCGGCCACCAGGTCCCCGGCCACCAAGGTCTTTCCTGCCGCGTCGAAGAAGCAGAGGTGGCCGCGCGCGTGCCCCGGCGTGTGGACGACGCGCAGCGTCAGCGGCGGCTCGCCGGCGAGGGTCACCTCCCGGCCGTCTTCCAGCGTCCCGTCCACCCGCAGCCCGCGCGCCGCCAGCCGCTCGGCGGTCGCCGGGTGGGCGAGGACCGGCACTCCGAAGGCGGCGCGCGTCGCCTCGACGCCGCCGATGTGGTCGGGGTGGTGGTGGGTGAGCCAGATCGCGGCCAGCCGCCGCCCGGGCGCGGCGAGCGCCGCCGCCAGCGCGCGATGGAGGCGGTCGAGCTCGACCGGGTCGCCCGAGCCGGGGTCGATCAGCACCGTCTCGCCGTGCCCGACGAGGAAGGCGTTGGTGGCGGTGGCCGGCGGCAGGGTCGCCGTGCGCATGGGGAAGGCGAGGAAGCCGGGGCGGAACTCGATGCGGCGACAGGGTCCGAGGTTCGCCTCCCGTGGGTCGAGGAGGCGCGGCAGGCCGCGCTCGGGGCCGTCTTCGGCCAGGACGCGCAGCAGGTGGAGGACCGGCGGCGCCGCCATCACCTCGCCGCGCCGCCAGCGCCCGAGCGCCGCCGCCGGCTCGATCCACTCGCCCGCTGCCAGCTCCCCTTCCTCAACCTCGGGCTGCACCGCCGCCCCGTACGGCCACTCGGCGAGGAAGAAGCGGTTGTCGAAGCGCAGCGGGCCGAACGGCGGCGTCAGCCAGCGGCCGGCGTAGACCAGGCGCGAGGCGTCGAGGGTGGCGCCGAGCTCCGCGAGGATCTCCGCCATCCCCGCTTCGCCGGCCACCAGCCGCCGCCGCGCCGCCGCAAGCCTGAGCGGCTCCTCGGCCGTGGGGGGCAGCTCGCGCGCCAGGAGCAGGCCGGTCTCCTCGAACAGCTCGCGCAGCGCGCCGGCGAGAAGGCCGGGCACGAGGTCGGGCGGCAGCTCGGGCAGGCCGTCGAGCAGGCTCTCGGGAGCGGGGGCGGCGGTGCCCGGGTCGAGCCCGCGCGCCGTGCCGGCGACCTCGAGACCGGCGTCCTCGCGCGCCAGCGCGCCGCCGACGAAGGCGTGCCAGCCGCCCATGAAGGCGAGCGTCTCGGCGCGCTGGACCCAGAAGACCTCGAGCGCGCCGCCCGCCCCGCGGCGCCAGAGGACGACCGCCGCCGACGGGCGCGGCGGCCGCGCCGCCGGGGCCCCCGCCGGCCGCGCCGCGAGCGCCCGCTCGTAGAGCGACCCTGCCGCTAAGTCCTCTTCCATGCGCGGTTTCTATCAGCTCGGCGGGGGCCGGCGAGCGCCCCCGCCTGTCCCCTTTCCCCGCCGCCGCCTCACTGGAGCATCGGAGCCCTCCGGAGGAGGTGGGGATGGGTCGTCTCACGTCGATGCGGGCGTTCGGAGCCATGTGGGGGGGGCAGCTCGTCTCCCTCGTCGGCTCGGGGCTCACCCGCTTCGCGCTCGGCGTCTGGGTCTACCAGCAGACCGGCTCGGCGACCAAGTTCGCCCTCATCGCCCTTTTCGCCTCGCTGCCCGGTCTCCTCGTCGCGCCCTTCCTCGGCGCCCTCGTGGACCGCTGGAACCGGCGCTGGGCGCTCCTCCTCTCCGACTTCGGCGCCGCCCTCTGCACCGTCGTCATCGCCCTGCTCTTCCGCGCCGAGGCCCTCGAGCTCTGGCACATCTACCTGCTCGTCGGCGTGGGCTCGATCTTCAACCACATCCAGTGGCCGGCCTACACCGCGGCGACCACCCTCCTCGTGCCCAAGCGGCAGTTCGGGCGGGTCAGCGGCATGATGCAGCTCGGCGCCGCCGCCTCCGAGGTGGTGGCACCGGTCCTGGCCGGCCTGCTGGTCGTCGAGATCGGCCTGGCCGGCGTCATCTTCATCGACTTCGCGACCTTCCTGATCGCCGCCGCGACTCTCTTCCTGGTGCGCATCCCCGACCCCGAGACCTCGGCCGAGGGCCGGGCCGCCCGCGGGTCGCTCTGGCGCGAGGCGGGCTCCGGCTGGAGCTTCATCCGCACGCGGCCGGGGCTCGTCGGCCTGCTCCTCTACTTCGCGCTGATGAACCTGATCCTCTCGGTCGGGACGGTGCTCCTCATCCCGATGGTCCTCTCGCTGCCCGGCAGCGACCCGAAGCTCCTCGGCCGCGTCCTCGCGGTGTCGAGCGCCGGCCTGTTCGCCGGCAGCCTCGTGATGACGCTCACCGGCGGACCGCGGCGGCAGATCCACGGCGTCCTCGGCTACGGCTACCTCTTCGGCCTCGCCCTGCTGCTCACCGGCGCCCGCCCGTACGCCCCGCTCATCGCCGCCGCCTCGTTCCTCAAGATGCTCGGCGTGCCGATCATCAACGGCTCGAGCCAGGCGATCTGGCAGCGCAAGGTGCCGGCCGACATGCAGGGGCGGATCTTCGCGGTGCGGCGCATGGCGGCGCAGCTCACCGCTCCGCTCGGCTACCTGATCGCCGGCCCGCTCGCCGACCGCGTGTTCGAGCCGCTGCTCGCCCCCGGCGGCGCGCTCGCCGGCAGCGTCGGCCGCCTGATCGGCGTCGGGCCCGGCCGCGGCATGGCGTTGATCTTCATCCTGATGGCGATCCTGCCGCTCGCGGTCTCGACCTGGGGCTACCTCTACCCGCGGCTGCGCAACGTCGAGGAGGAGCTCCCCGACCGGGTGGGGGACAAGCCGCCGGCGCGCGAGGAGCGGGCCCCGGAACCCCTGCCGGACGAGCGGGCCGCGGAGGAGGCGCCGGCCGGCGCCTGACGATGCGCCGGCGCCGCTTCGCCCGCGCCCTCCTCCCGCTGCTGCTCGCCGCCGCGCCGGCCGTCGGCCAGGAGGCGCCGCCGGCGCAGCCGCCGGTCCCGCCGACGGTGGTCCCGGCGCCTGCTCCGACGCCGGCGCCGGCCGCGGCCGAGCCGCCCGCCTCCCGCCACTTCGAGGTCGCTCCCGCCGTTTCCGAGGTGCGGATCGACGGCCACCTCGACGAGCCTGCCTGGTCGGCGGCCACCGTGATCGACCTGCCGTACGAGTTCTTCCCCGGCGACAACGTGCCGCCGCCGGTTGCGACCGAGTGCCTGGTGACCTTCGACGACCGCCGGCTCTACGTCGCCTTCCGCGTCGGCGACCCGAAGCCCGAGGCGGTCCGCGCCCACCTGATGGAGCGCGACAACATCAACGGCTTCCTCCAGGACGACTACGTCGGCTTCCAGCTCGACCCGTTCAACGACGAGCGCCGCGGCTTCCAGTTCCGCGTCAACCCGCTGGGCGTGCAGTTCGACGCCTCCTTCAGCGAGGTGGACCGGGTGACCGACACCACCTGGGACGCCATCTGGGACGCCGCCGCGCGCCCCTCCGCCGAGGGCTGGACGGCCGAGTTCGCGGTCCCTTTCCAGCAGCTCCGCTTCCCGCGCACGCACGGCGCGCAGACCTGGGGGTTCTTCGCCTTCCGCTCCTATCCGCGCAACGTCGTCCACCGCATCTCCTCGAAGCTCAACCTCCGTGCCAAGCGCTGCCAGCTCTGCGGCGAGAACAAGCTCACCGGCTTCGCCGGCGTCTCTTCGGGGCGGAACCTGGAGATCGCGCCGACGGCGACGGCGCTGCGCACCGACCGCCAGGCGGTGCCGCTGCGCGGCGACCTGGTGGCGGGCGACGAGGACCTCGAGCCCGGGCTCTCGGCGCGCTGGGGCATCACCTCGAACCTGAGCCTGAACGCCACCGCCAACCCGGACTTCTCGCAGGTCGAGGCGGACTCGGCGCAGCTCGAGGTCAACACCCGCTTCGCCCTCTTTTTTCCCGAAAAGCGCCCCTTCTTCCTCGAGGGCGCGGACTTCTTCACCACGCCGTTGGAGGCGGTCTTCACCCGCACGCTGGTCGATCCGGCCTGGGGGGTGAAGCTCACCGGCAAGGAGGGGGGGAGCGCCTTCGGCGTCTTCCTCGCCGAGGACGACCGCAACAGCCTGCTCATCCCCTCGAACCAGGCCTCCGCTCTCGAGGTGCTCGCGACGGAGGTGACGAGCGGCGTCTTCCGCTACCGCCGCGACGTCGGCGCGCGGTCGCTCCTGGGTGTCCTCTACACCGGGCGCGAAGGGGACGACTACCACAACCGTCTCCTCGGGGTGGACGGCCAGATCAACTTCACGGACTCCGACTCCCTGCGCTTCCAGGCCGTGCACTCCGAGACCCTCTACCCTGAGGCGGTGGCGCGGCGGCGCCGCCAGTCGCTCGACGAGCTCGGCGGCGAAGGGTTCCTCGCGCACTACGAGCACCTGGCCAGGACCTGGCGCGCCTCGATCGGCTACACCGACCTCGACCCGGCCTTCCGCGCCGACAGCGGCTTCGTGCCGCGGGTGGACATCAAGACCGCCGAGGCCACGCTCCAGCGCATCCTGCACGGCAAGCGCGGCGGCTGGTACACGCGGATCGACGCCGGCCTGCGCGGCCTGCGCACCGAGGACCACGGCGGCCGGCTGACCGACGAGACCTTCGAGCTCTTCGGCACCTGGCAGGGGGCGCTGCAATCGACGGTCGAGCTGATCGCGGAAAGGACGCGCGAGTTGGTCGGCGGCACCAGCTTCGAGCTCGACCGCCTGCGCTGGTTTTTCCAGGCGAGCCCCAGCGGCAACTTGCGGCTGACGCTCTCCGGCCGCGCCGGCGACGAGGTGGACGTGGACAACGTCCGCCCGGGCGAGGTGCTGTCGCTGACGCCGGCGCTGCAGTGGCGGCTGGGGCGGCGGCTCTCGGCGAACGTCTCGCACCAGGCGCAGTGGCTCGACGTCGCGGGCGGCGAGCTCTTCGAGGCGCACCTCTCGCAGCTCCGGCTGGTCTACCAGTTCGACGTGCGGACGGCGGTGCGCGCCATCGTCCAGCGCACCGACATCACCCGCGACCCCGGCCTCTACACCTTCCGCGTCGAGCCGGAGAGCGAACGGGTCTTCTCGCAGCTCCTCTTTTCCTGGCGGCTCAACCCGCAGACCGTCCTCTTCCTGGGCTATACCGACACCCGCCAGGGGCTGCGGGAGATCGACCTCACCCAGACCGACCGCACGTTCTTCGCCAAGGTGGGCTATGCCTTTCTCCTCTGACGTCGCCGCGGCGGGCCGGCGGCGCGCGAGCGGCTGGTCGAGCTGGCGCGGCGCTACGAGGTGCCGATCGTCGAGGACGACCCGTACGGCTTCCTCTGGTACGGCGAGCGGCCGGTGCCGCCGCTGCGCGCCCTCGACGCGGACTGGGTGCTCTACCTGCCGCGGCTGTGGCGCGAGTACGGCGCGCGCCGCGCGGCGCTCCTGGGCGCGCTGGCGCGGCACCTGCCGGCGGGCACCCGCTGGGGGAGCCCGAGCGCCGGCATGTTCGTCTGGGTCGAGCTGCCGCGCGGCATCGACACCGTTGACCTGCTACGCGCCGCCGTCGAGCGCGAGCAGGTCGTCTTCGTCCCCGGCGCCGCCTTCACCCTCGACGGCCGCGGCGCCCGCAACGCCCTGCGGCTCAACTTCACCAACTGCGCCCCGGAGATGCTGCAGGAGGCCGTGGAAAGGCTGGGGCGGGTCGTGCGGGGGGAATTCGGGTAGGGCGAAAGACAGGCCGGACGCTCCGGAAAGCATTCCCGGCGCTCGGGATGATGATCCCGGCACTCGGGAAGATCATCCCGAGTCTCCGGCTAATAATCCTGAGAGTCCGGCTGATCATCCCGAGACCTCGGCTAATCATCCCGACGCTCCGGCAAATCATCCCGAGAGCTGGGAAGATCATCCCGGCAACCCGGTTGATGTTCCCGGCACTCCGGCTAATCATCCCGACGCCTGGGAAGATCATCCCGGCGCTCCGGCAGATGATCCGGACACCCGGGAAGATCATCCTGAGGCCCGGTCGCGTTACGGGATCGGCTTCAGCGTCACCTCCCGCACCACCTCCGTGCCGAGTCCTCCTCCTTTCGGTGATGCAGTGTCGCAGTACGAGGGAAGCGCGACAGATTACCCGGCGACGCCCGTCGCCTGAGCAGCGCCTCCGGCAGGCCGCTCGGTGGCGTGGATCACCAGCGCTCGTCGCTCCAATCGGTGCCGGCCGCGTCGAGCTCCCCCGCTACGCGGGTCTGTCCTCGACGAGCCCAGGATCGGCGAAAAGCTCGTTCAGCCGCTGCGTGAGGCATGCATCGCGTTGGGCTCGAACAGCCTCTTCGAGCACGCGTGTCACGGATCGATTCCGGGTCTCCCGGCGCGCCGCGCGGCGCGATCGACGGCTAGGAGGAAGTCGCCTCACTCTCTTTCCTGATACCGGCCGCGGTTGGTCTGGAGCGGCAGGGAGTCGAACATCCAGGCGATCATCTTGCGGGTGGCCTGGTTCATGGCCCAGGCGGGGGTGTCGCCGCCGGGGTCGGTGAAGAGGCGACAGGTGGCGAGGGTGCGGCCGGGGGAGTGCTCGGCGAGGGTCCAGGAGCCGCGGTGGCCGGCGACGTTGCCGGAGCCGGGGACGTGGCTCCAGGTGAGCGTCCAGCGGCGGGCGCGGCCTTCGCCCGCGACCTCGGCTCGCGCGCGCACCGTGAAGACCAGCGGCCGGCCGAGCGCCGGCGCCTCCAGCCGCTGCGCGCTCTCGATCCTGCCGTCCGGCAGCCGCCGCGCGCCGGCCTCGACCAGGAACGGCACCCACTCTTCCCAGTGCTCCAGATCGGCGACGGCGCGGAACACCCGCTCGGGCGGGAAGTCCACGACGCCCGTGCCGACACCCTCGCGGGTGCCACTCGCGGCGCGGGAAGGCTCGAGATGCACCTGCGCCCCGCCGGCCGCGAGGGCGACGGCGAGCGCACCGGCGCGGAGCGCCGCCTGCCCTCTGCCGCTCACCCCGCCGCCGGCTCCCGTTCCAGGGCCGCCGCTTCTTCGACACGGGCGCGGAGGAGGTCGACCTCGCCGCGGTCGGCGGGGCGCCAGAGGCCGCTCTTGCGGCGGCGCTCGATGGCGGCGGGGGCGTAGCGGATCGAGGTGACGAGCCGGCCCTCGGGGCTGAAGAGGTGGGCGCGGCCGCGGTCGCCGAGGACGACGAGGACGGCGCTGCGGGTGTCCACCAGCACCTCGGCGAGCGGCGCGCGCGCCAGGTCGGCGAGCGCCATGCGCGTCGGGCGGTCGCCGCCGGCGTGGCGCTCGCGGGCGTGGCGGGTCTTGCGCTCGCGCGCCCGGCGCCCCTTCTCCAGGCGGCGCGCCAGGCCGTGGAGGATGCCGTCGAGCCGCGCCGCCACCTCGGCGCCGTCGTCCGCCTGCGCGACGCGCAAGCGGGCGAGGCCGTCGAGCGCTGCCTGCGCCCAGCGCACGGCGTCGCTCCACGGGATCTCCCCGATGCGGTCCCAGAGGTGCTCCAGCGGCTCGCCCTGCGGCCCGACGCCGAGGACGTTGACGCCGTAGCGCCGCGGGCCGCGTGTCGCCCGCGAGGAGACCACCTGCAGCGTCACCGCCAGTGCCTCCGGCGCGCCCCCCGCGCCCGGCCCGGCGTACCAGCCGGCCGCCACCTGGCCGTGCAGGCGAAAGGAGCCGGCGGTGCCGGCGCGGAAGGGCGGGAGGAGCCCTCCGGTCAGCTCGGCGCCCGTCGCCACCGCGGCGAGCAGCGGCGGCGGCTGGCGGTAGAGGAGGTCGACCCGGGGGTCGTGCCGCTCGAGGAGCCAGGCGCCCAAGTCGAGGAAGCGGGGGAGGCCGGTCGGGCCGTACCCCGCGAAGACCTGCCGCGGCGCGGCCGGCGCGGCGTGGCCGCAGTCGGCGCCGCCGCAGCGCAGGCAGACGACCCGCCCGGGGCGCAGGACGGCGCGGTGCTCGAGGAGCCCCTGGATCGCCTCCCGCAGAGCGTCGGCGGCTTCCGCGGCCACCTTGTCGAGGCCGCCGGGGCGGAGCGCGCTGGGCAGCGCCAGCCGCAGCTCCAGGGCGTCGCCGCGGCCGCGCAGCAGGTGCCCCAGCGGATGGCGCTCCACCCGCTCGCGCGCCTCTTCGGCGAGGAGCTGGAGGGCACGGCGGAGGCGGTCGGAGGGCGGGGCGGGGCGCTCGGAGGTGGATCGGTCGGCGGCCATACGGGCGTCCTCCGGAGTGAAGAGTGTAAGACGCCCGGCGGCGGGCGAATTCCCCCTCGCCGCGGGGGCGCTGTGCGAGAATCCGCCTCGAACTCAGACGGAGGTCTCACGATGCGTCGTACCCTGTCGTCTTTCGCCGCCCTCCTGCTCCTGGCCGCCCTCCCGGCCGCCGCGGGGTTCCGCTACGAAGCCGTCACCAAGACCGACGGTCAGGGCGGCAACACCAAGGTCGAAGGCTGGGTGAGCGGCGAGAAGGCCAAGATCCTCTTCCGCGACAGCGACCAGCCGATCACCGAGGCCGGCACCTACCTGCTCACCCGCGACGGCGGCAAGACCATTTACCTCGTCGATCCCGAGGAGAAGACCTACGCCGAGTGGGACCTCCAGGCCATGCTCGGCATGGCCGGGGCGCTCACCGGCGGCGCCATGGGGTCGCTGCTAAAAATGGACTTCTCGGAGCCGCAGGTGCAGCAGCTCGCCGACGAGGACGGCGGCAGGGTCGCCGGCCACCCCACCCGCCACACCAAGTTCCGCACCAGCTACACCGTGACCGTCAAGGTGATGGGCATGGGCAACACCTCCGACGTGGTCACCGAGCAGGACCTGTGGACGACCGACCAGCTCCAGGACGTCGGGCTCGGCGTCTGGCTGCGCGCCTCGCCGCGCTCGGGCAACGAGCAGCTCGACAAGCTGATCGCGACGGAGATGAAGAAGGTGCAGGGGTTCCCGCTCAAGAGCGTGACCGTCAGCACGACGAAAGGGAAGAAGGGGAAGGAGACGGTCACCCGCACGACGATGGAGGTGACCGCGCTGGAGCGCACGGACATCGCCGACGCGAGCTTTGCGCTGCCGGCGGGCTACGAAGAGATCGAGCTCATCCCCGCGGGGCTCGCGGGGCAGCGGCAGTAGCGCTCCCGGCGGCTAGTGCGGGCCGGGCGGGGCGGCGGCGACCGCCTCCGCTGCCTCGCCCATCCACTCCGGCTTCGCCACCCAGGTCTCTTCGTCCTCCTCGCGGACGAAGAGGTACTCCTGGATGCCGTGGCGCAGCAGGAAGGAACGGTCGACGTGGAACCCCTCGAGCATCTCGGAGAGGTCGTAAGAGGCGTAGCGCGGCGACGGCCGCAGGTGCGGCGTGCGCAGCTCGTAGAGCAGGCTCCGGTCGTCGACGATGCGGAAGCGGATCGGCTGCGCCGGCATCTGCTTGTGGATCGAGACCATGGCGAGGAGCACCGCCCCCGGCCGGCAGTAGCGGGCGAGGTGGCGCACCAGCCGCCGCAGCTCCTCGCGCTCGAGGTAGTTGAAGAGGTCCCAGGCCAGGACCAGGTCGAAGCGGGCGGTCTCCGGCAGCGGCAGCAGGTCCTCGATCCCCTGGTGGCGCACGCCGTCCTCGCCGGCCGAGCGGCCGGCGAGAGCGGCGTAGAGGTCCTCGATGTAGAGCTTGCAGTCGAAGCGGCGGAGGAACTCGACGTTGCCGCCCACCGCGGGCCCCAGGTCGAGCACCTGCAGCTTGTGGTCCGGCCGCACGCCGTCGAGCATCTCGGCGAAGGCGAGCGAGCGGTGGAGTTCCGGCGCCGCCTGGGGCGCGGCGGGAGCCTCGCGCTTGCGCAGGACGGAGAGCCAGCTCATCAGGCCGTCGTCCGTGCCGCCGCGGCGCCGGCGCTCGCCGCGCCCGCCCCGGCGGTCGCCGTCGCGGTCTCCGGCGCGCGGGCCGGGCCGGTGCCGGGCGTGGCGTCGCGCGGCGCCTCGCGGGCGGCGCTCTCGTCGCGGCGCGGCCGGTCGCCGGCCGCCGCCTGCACGCTGCGCGGCGGCGCCTTGGTCTCCATGTCGATCGAGCCCTTGAACTTCGAGCCGTCCTCGAGCGTCACCCGCGGCGAGGTGATGTTGCCGTGCACGGTGCCCGAGGTGCGGACGACCGCCTGCTCCTCGGCGAAGACGTTGCCGTCCACCTCGCCCTCGACGGTGACGACGCGGCCGACGAGGTCGGCCTTGACGCGGCCGTTCTTGCCGACCGTCAGGTTGTGCTGGCGCAGATCGACGCGCCCTTCGACGCGCCCTTCGATGATCAGGTCCTCCTCGCCGGCCAAGTCGCCCTTGATGAAGATGGAGGGGCCGATCGTGGCGCGCTCGCCGCGCGCGGCCGGGGCCGGTGCGGCGGTGGGAGCAGTCGTGGCGGGCGGGGGGTTCGGGGTGGCGTAGGAAGCGCGCGGGGGGGCGGAGACGGGCTCCGGCGCAGGTGGATCGCTGTCGGGCTTCTTCCACTGGACCACGGGACTCTCCTTCCTTCTTATCGACGATTGGGAATGTGAGAGTAGAGCCCGAAGCAAGTCAAGTCAAGGCGAAGCGGCGCCGGGCGGCGCCGCTCGCCGTCCGCGTAGCGCCCGGCCTACGTGCCGGGCGTCGTCGCCAGCCGCGCGTTGAGCGCGATCTCGACCGCTGCCAGCGCCTTCGAGACCGGGCAGGTCTCCTTGGTCTGGCGCGCCTGCTCCTGGAAGGCCGCGTCGTCGATCCCCGGCACGCGGGCCTCGCTGTCGAGCTCGATCCGGGTGACGCCGAAGCCGCCCGCGGGAAGCTTCTCGATGTGCACCTTGGCCGCGGTGGCGATCCGCTCCGGCGAGAAGCCGGCGCGGCCGAGCGCCCCGGCGAGGGCCATCGAGTAGCACCCGGCGAGCGCCGCGCCGAGGAGCTCCTCGGGGTTGCTCCCCGGGGCCTCCTCGAAGCGGGAACCGAAGGAGTACCGCCCTTCGTAGGCGCCGCTCCCGAGCGCCATCGTGCCCTGCCCGTCCTTGAGCCCCCCCTCCCATGCCGCGTTCGCACTGCGTACCGCCATCGCTCTCGCTCCTTGTCGATCGTCTGATTGAATCGTTAGATCGCCAGGCGGGTGCCCGCCGGCAGCTCCCGCACCGCGATCAGCTCGGCCGGCCGCTCCGCCTCCCAGTCCACCCGCAGCGTGCACTCGACCGGGTCCCCGACGGCGACCCCCGGCAGCGCCACCTCCGCGGCGAGCGGGAACGGCATGGTCATGGCAATCATTCCGACGCGCTCGCCGCCGCGGTCGACGAAGTGCGGCAGGGCCTCGTGGCGCAGCGTCAGGTCGCCGCCGCCGCCGGCGGGCAGCGCGACGACGACGCCGCGCACCGTGTAGGTCGCGCCGCGGCTGGCGGTCGCCGCCGGTTGCGTGCGCGCGCAGGCGGCGAGCGCGAGCAGCAGCGCGATCGCCACCCGTTGCATGGCGCGCGATCGTAGCATGCGAGTCGCGCGCCGCGGATCGCGTAGAGTCGAACGGGGAGGCGTGGATGCGCTGGAACTTCGACGGCATGGAGCTGCGGCTCGGCGAGCACGGGCGCGCGGCGGAGGCGCGGCTGGCGCGCTGGCAGGAGGAGGACTTCGCACGCCGGCTCTGGGCTCGCGACCCGACCCTCTGGTCGCCCGAGCCGCTCCCCGAGCTGGCCGACCGGCTGGGCTGGCTGGCGCTCCCCGAGACGATGGCGGCGGCGCTGCCCGAGCTGGAGGGCTTCGGCGAGGCGCTCGCCGCCGAGGGAGTGCGCGACCTCGTCGTCCTCGGCATGGGGGGCTCGAGCCTGGCGCCCGAGGTCTTCGCGCGCATCCTCGGCCCCCGCCCCGGCCACCCCCGCCTCTCCGTCCTCGACAGCACTCATCCGGACGCCGTGCAGAGGCTCGCCGCGCGGCTCGACCTGGCGCACACCCTCTTCCTGGTGTCGAGCAAGTCGGGCACGACGACCGAGACGCTCTCCTTCTTCCGCGCCTTCTGGGACCTGGCGCGGCGCAAGCTCCCCGCGCCCGGGGAGCGCTTCGCGGCGATCACCGACCCGGGGACGCCGCTCGCCGAGCTGGCGCGCGAGCGCGGCTTCCGCCGCACCTTCGAGGCGCCGCCGGACGTCGGCGGGCGCTACAGCGCGCTCTCGGTCTTCGGGGTGGTGCCGGCGGTCGGGATCGGCGCCGACGTCGCCGGGCTCCTCGCCTCGGCCCGCCGCCTCGCCGCCGCCTGCGGCCCCTCGACGCCGGCGCGCGACAACGCCGCCTTGGCCCTCGGCGCCGCGCTCGGCGAGCTGGCCCTGGCCGGCCGCGACAAGCTGACGTTCGCGGCGGCGCCCGGGCTCGAGTTCTTCCCCGACTGGATCGAGCAGCTGGTGGCCGAGAGCACCGGCAAGGAGGGCAAGGGGATCGTGCCGGTCGTCGCCGAGCCTCCCGCCGCGCCGGCGGCCTACGGCGGCGACCGGGTGTTCGTGGCGCTGGCCGGCGCCGGCGACGACTTCGCCCGCCAGCACGTCGAGCGGCTGGCCGAGGCCGGCCACCCGGCGATCCTCTTCGAGATCGCGGCGGGCGCCGAGCTGGGCGCCGAGATGCTGCGCTGGGAGATCGCCGTGGCGGCCGCCGGCGCGGTCCTCGGCATCAACCCCTTCGATCAGCCGGACGTCCAGCTCGCCAAGGACCTGGCGCGGGCGGCGATGGCGTCGCCGGCGGAGCGGGAGCCGGCCGCCGGAGAGGCGGCAGTCTCGCCCGACGGGAAGGCGGTCTCCACCGCCGGCAAGGCGGTTTCAGTCACCGAGCCCGGGCTCGACCGCGCTCTCGCCGCCTGGCTGGAGGGGGCGCAGCCCGGCGGCTACCTCGCCCTCCACGCCTACCTCGCGCCGGCGCCGGCGGCGACCGCCGCGCTGCGCCGGCTCCAGGGGGCGCTGCGCGACTCGACCGGCCTCGCCGCCACCGCCGGCTACGGCCCGCGCTTCCTGCACTCGACCGGCCAGCTCCACAAGGGAGGGCCGGACGGCGGCCTTTTCCTCCAGCTCGTCGACCGCCCGCGTTCGGAGCTGGCGGTGCCCGAGGCGGGTTACGGCTTCGGCGAGCTGCTGGCGGCGCAGGCCGAGGGGGACCGCCGTGCCCTCCTCCAGCGCGGCCGCAGCGTGCTGCGGGTGGACCTCGGCGCCGACCCACTCGCCGGCCTCGAGGCGCTGGAGAGGGCGCCGCGGTGATCCTGGCCGGCGACGTCGGCGGCACCAAGACCAACCTCGCCCTCTACGAGCCCGCCGGCGACGGCCCGCCGCGCCTCCTCCGCACGGCGCAGTTCGCGAGCGCCGATTATCCGGGGCTCGGGCCGATCGTCGCCGAGTTCCTGGCCGGCGAGCGCGGCGTCGCGGCCGCCTCCTTCGGCATCCCGGGGCCGGTCCTCGACAACCGGGCCGAGACCACGAACCTCCCCTGGCTGGTCGACGGCGCGGCGCTGGAGCGCACCGCGGGGATCGGGCGGGTCGAGCTGATCAACGACCTCGTCGCCACCGCCTACGGCCTGCCGCTCCTCGGCCCTGAGGAGCTGGCCGTCCTCCAGCCGGGCGAGCCCGAGCCGGACGGCACGCTCGCCCTGATCGCCGCTGGCACCGGCCTCGGCATGGCGCTCTTGCCCGCCGGGTGCCGGCCGCTCGCCTCCGAAGGGGGGCACATGGACTTCGCGCCGCGCACGGACGAGGAGGCCGCCGTCTGGCGGCGCCTCCGCAGCCGCTGGGGCGGGCACGTCAGCGTCGAGCGCGTCGTCTCCGGGCCGGGGCTGCGGCACGTCTACGAGGCGTTGCGCGACGAGGGGCTTGGAGAGGAGACGCCGGAGGTGGCGGACGCCCTCGCCGACCCCGAGGGGGACGCGACGCCGGTCATCGCCGAGGCGGCGCAGGCCGGACGGTGCGCCCTCTGCGCCCGCGCCCTCGACCTCTGGACCGCCGCCTACGGCGCCGCCGCCGGCAACCTGGCGCTGGTGGGTCTCGCGACCGGCGGCGTCTACGTCGGCGGCGGCATCGCCCCGAAGCTCCTGCCGAAGCTCGCCGACGGCACCTTCGTCGGCGCCTTCCGCGACAAGGGGCGCTTCCGGGACCTCCTCGAGCGCGTGCCGATCCGGGTGGTGCTCAACGAGGAAACGGCGGTGCTGGGGGCGGCGCGCTGGGCGTGTGCGGCGCCGCGGTGATCCCTTGAGCCGGCCAGCGGCCGGGTCAAGCGACCGGAGGGAGGTCGAGCCGCAGGGCGCAGACCTCACTAGAAGGCGCCGGTGAGGGTCAGGAGCGCGGCCAGCAGCTCGCCCGGGTCGACCGGCTTGGCGAGGTGGACCTGGAAGCCCGCCTCCAGCGCCCGCCGCCGGTCCCCGTCGCCGGCGTAGGCGGTCAGCGCGATCGCCGGCAGCTCGGCGCCGCCGTCGAGGCCGCGCACGCTGCGGATCAGGCTGTAGCCGTCCTCCCCCGGCATGCCGATGTCGGCCACCAGCACGTCGGCCCACTCCGCCGCCAGCGCCGCCAGCGCCTCGGCGGCCGAAGCGGCGACCGTCACCCGCGCCCCGTGCGGCTCGAGCAGGGTCGGCAGGAGCTCGCGGGCGTCGGGCTCGTCGTCGACGACCAGCACCCGCAACCCGGCGAGCAGAGACGTCGCCTCGTCGGATGCCGCGGCGGCGGTGGCGCGTCCCTCGCCGTTCTCGGCGTCGGCCTGCGGCACGGCGGCGCGGCGCGGCAGGGTGACCCTGAAGGTCGCTCCCTGCCCCTCGCCCGCGCTGTCGGCCGCGACGGTGCCGCCGTGGAGCTCGACGAGGTGGCGGACGATCGCCAGGCCGAGCCCGAGGCCGCCGTGGACGCGCGTCGCCGTGCTGTCGGCCTGACGGAAGCGGTCGAAGACGTAGGGGAGGAAGTCGCGGTGGATGCCGGCGCCGCTGTCGCGCACCACCAGCGCGACCTCGTCCGGAGCGCTCTCCACCGCCACCTCGACCCGGCCCCCCGCGGGCGTGAACTTGACGGCGTTCGCGAGCAGGTTCCAGACCACCTGCTGCAGGCGTCCGGCGTCGCCGGCGATCTTCTCGGCCGGGGCTTCCAGCGCCAGCCGCAGGTCGATCCCCTTGGCGTCGGCCGCCGGGCGGACCGACTCCAGCGCCGCGCCGACCACCTGCTCGAGGTCGACCGGCACGAGCTTCAGACGGAGCTTGCCGGTGATGATCCGCGACACGTCGAGCAGGTCGTCGATGATCTGGCTCTGCGCCCGCGCGTTGCGCTCGATGCTGGCGAGCGCCCGCGGCGCCGCCTCGTCGTCGAGGCTCCCGGTCTGCAGCACGTAGGCCCAGCCGAGGATGGCGTTGAGCGGCGTGCGCAGCTCGTGCGAGACGGTGCTCAGGAACTCGTCCTTGAGGCGGTTGGCCTCCTCGGCGCGGCGCCGGGCCTCCTGCTCGCGGCCGACGGTGGCGCGCAGCTCGGCCTCGGAGGCGGCGAGCGCCGCCGTGCGCTCCTCGACGCGCCGCTCGAGCTCGCCGGCGTGGGCGCGCAGCTCGGCCTCGGTCGCCGCCAGCGCGTCGGCCATGGCGTCGAAGGCCGCCGCCGTCTCGCCCAGCTCGTCGCCGCGGTCGAGGCGCACCCGCCGGGTCATGTCGCCGCGCGCCAGGGCGTTGGCCACCCGCCCCATGCGGCGCAGCGGCTCCGCCATCTTCCCGGCGGTCCACAGGGCGAGGAGCACCGCCCCGATCGCCGTGCCGCCGGCGAAGAGGAGGGCGCGCCCGGTCTCCCGCCGCTGCGCGGCCAGGATCGACGCCTCGGGCGTGAAGATGCCGTAGAGCCAGCGCTCGCCGCGCAGCGGCGCCACCGCGGCCAGCACCGGCCCGGGCGGCCCGGCGCCGGCGGCCTCGCGGTCGAGCCAGGCGTGGGCGGGCCGCGAGCGGTCGTAGAGGAGCCAGCCGGAGAGCTCCACCAGCTCGCGCGCGCCGGACGCGGCGGTGAGCAGGCGCCGGGTGGCCGGCCCGAACTGCTCCTCGGCCGCCAGCCGCTCCACGAGCTCCGGCTGGAGCGGCGCGAAGGGGCGGAAGGTCAGCGCCGGCGTCGTGGGGTGGGAGAGGCGGATGCCGTGGGCGTCCCACAGCACGCCGTAGCCGTTGCGGCCGGCGAAGTTGCTGTCGGCGGCGATCAGCCGGTCGAGACGCCGCAGGCCGAAGCGGCCGACCGCGGTGCCGACGAGGCCGCCGTCCGGCTGCCGCACCGGCGCCGAGACGTGGAGGAAGACCCGCCGGTCGAGCGGGTCCCAGCGCGGCTCGTGCATGGCCGGCATGCCGGCGATGGCCGTCAGGTACTGCGGCGCCGCGAAGTAGCTGCGGCCGAGGAGGCGGTCGTCGCTCGCCGCCACGACGCGGCCGGCGCGGTCGGTCAGGTAGAGGGCGTCGAACTGGTGGATGCCGCGCAGCTGGCGCAGCGTCGTCCGCACCTCCCCGCGCGCCGGCGACAGATGACGGTCGCCGGCCAGGAAGCGGACGGTGGCGCCGTCCACCGCCAGAAAGCTGACGTCGGCGAGCGCGCGCGCCAGCTCGCTGTCGAGGGCGACGGCCGTGGCGCGCGCCCGCTGCACGCCCTGCGCCCGGGTGGCCGCCACCAGGTCGCGGCGCGCCGCGGCGTGGTTGTAGAGCGTCATCACGGTGAGCGGCGCGACGGCCAGCAGGACCAGGAGGAAGGCGAGCTGCGTCGCCCAGGGGAGGTCGCGCCAGCGGCGGCGGGGCGCCGGGCTCCCCGGAGGCGCGCTCACCGCCGCCACCGTGCCAGGCTGAAGTCGCCGCCGGCGACGAGGCCGCGCGCGTCGCCCTGGGGCAGCCCGGCCAGGCCGCGCCGGTAGGCCACGAACCCCACCGCCTCGGCGAGGGGCGCCATCGGCAGCGTCTGCGCCAGGAGCGCCTGCGCCTGGTCGTAGGCGCGGGCGCGCAGCGCCGGGTCGGTCTGCCGGGCGCCGCGCGCCAGCAGCCGATCCAGTGCCGGGTCGGCGTAGCCCATGAACTGCTGCTTGCCGCGGGCGCCGAAGCGGATCTCCAGGTTCGCGGGGTCCGGGCCGTGGCTGCCGCCCATGAGGCCGAGGTCGAAGTCGCGCCCGCCGAGGAGCCGGTCGAGGTAGCGGTCGACGGTGAGCGCCTCGACGTCGAGCGCGATCCCGACGGCCGCGAGCTGCCGCGTCATCTCGCGCGCCAGGCCGGTGTACGGCGCGGCGTCGGGGCAGACCAGCGTGGCGGAGAAGCGGACGCCGTCCGCGCCCGGGCGCAGGCCGGCGGCGTCGAGCAGCGCCGCGGCCGCCGCCGGGTCGAAGGCCGGCGCCCGCGCCCGCTCGTTGAAGGCCCAGGCGACGGCCGGCGTGTAGAAGCCGTAGGCCGGGGCGCCGTAGCCGGCGAGCACGCGCTCGACGAGGGCCTCGCGGTCGAGAGCCATGTTGACGGCGCGGCGCACCCGCAGGTCGCCGAAGGGCGGGCGCCGGACGTTGAAGCCGGCGTAGTAGCGGGCGTCGCTCGGGCGGCTGTCGAGGACCAGCTCGGGCGCCCGCCGCAGCGCCTGCATCAGGTCCGGCCGCGGCCGCAGCGCCAGGTAGTCGATCTCGCCGCGCAGGACCGGGGCGGCCGACGCCGCGTCCGGCTCGGCGAGGACGCGGTAGACCAGCCGCTCCAGGTGCGGCCCCGGACGGAAGTAGCGCCGGTTGGCGGCGAGCACGATCCGTTCCGGCTCCCAGGCCGCCAGGCGGAAGGGGCCGGTGCCGACGGGCGCGCGGTCGGCGGCGGCCTCGCCGAAGGGGGCGCCGGCGTGGAGATGGCGCGGCAGAATGTAGGTGCCATACCAGGCGAGGGTGGTGAGGAAGGGCGCCCAGGGCTCGGTGAGGCGGACGACGACGGTCGCGGCGTCGGGGGTCTCGACCGCGGCGATGCGGGCCGCGAGGTCGCCGGCGAAGGCCTTCTCGGAGCGCAGCGCGCGCAGGGTCCAGGCGACGTCGCCGGAGCCGAAGGGGCGGCCGTCGTGCCAGGTCACCCCTTCCGCGAGGTGGAAGGTGTAGGCGAGACCGTCCGCCGAGACCTCCCAGGAGCGGGCGAGGTCCGGGATCGGGTGGAGGTCGGTGTCGAGGGAGACGAGCTGGTTGTAGAGGTTGCGGCCGACCGAGCCGGCGGCCTCGTCCCAGGTGTTGGGGTTGAGCGTCCGGGGCGCGGCGCGGAGGGCGACACGCAGCGTCCCGGAGGGGCGGGGCGGGTCCGTCTCGTTCCGCGGTTCGCCGCCGCCGGGACCGGCGCAGGCGAGCGCCAGGGCGGCGAGCGCTGCCAACGCCGCGCGGCGAGAGCGTGGCGAGGCGGGGGCGCTGCCGGGGCACTTCATCGCGCCGTATACTGGCAGAACGGCCGGCGCCCGCCGGCCGCACGTTCTCGATCTTCCGAGGGAGCCCTGGAGTGAAGACCTTCTGGAAAGCGCTGGCGGCGGTGCCCTTTCTGGCGCTCGTCGTCTGGGCGATCCGCAGCGACGTCGCCGAGCCGCGCTCGGCGGCCGCCGCGGCGCCGGCCGGCGAGCTCGCCGCGCCGCCGCCGGGCGACCCGGCCTGGCGCCACGCCCGCCTCTGGGACGACGGCAAGGCCGAGTTCTGCGCCTACGAGGTGTCCTGGGCGCGCTACGGCAAGCACTACCCCGGCCGCGCCCTGCTCATCCTGGTCAAGGAGCCCTGGGCCCCCGACCTCGAGGTCAAGGCTGACCAACCGCGCCCGGACGGCTTCGACGTCCTTAAGCTCAACCACGTGCGCGACGTGCCGACCGGCATCTACACCTACCACCAGATGGGGAGCGTCTACCTGCGGCGCGATTCGGGAGCGCTGCGCAAGATCGCCGCCACCAGCTCGGAGGCCTGCGGCGTCGCCAGCGCCGACATGGTGCGCGGGCGGCTCGAGACCCACTCGTACTTCGACGGCCAAGGGGATCGCGCGATGGATTGGCCGGCCGGAGCGCTGCCGCAGGACGGCCTGCCGGCGCACCTGCGCGACTACGTCGCCGGCCCGGCGCCGGCGACCCTCGACGTCTTCCCCTCCCTTCTCTACGGCCGCTTCGCCGAGTTCCGCCCGACGAGCTACGCGCTGGAGCGCCGGGAGGCCGGCGACGAGGTGACCCTCCGTCTCACCGCCGGCAAGCGATTCCTCGCCTACACCTTCGAGAAGGCGGCGCCCCACCGCCTGCGGCGCTTCGCCGACCACGAGGGAACGACATACGAGCTCGCCAAGTGCGACCGCCTCGCCTACTGGGAGATGCACGACCCGGGCGGCGAGGCCTGGCTGCCAGAGAACGTAAGGTAGCGCCCGGCCTACGTGCCGGGCGTTTTCTTTACAGCGTCGTCAGCACCCGTTCCAGCCGCTCCACCGCCCAGTCGATCTCGTCCTTCTGGATCGTCAGCGGCGGCGCGATGCGGATGACGTGGTCGTGGGTCTCCTTGCACAGGAGCCCCTCTTGCTGCAGGGCCTCGCAGAAGCGGCGGGCGCCGCCGGCCTCGCGGTGGAGCTCGACGCCGATCCAGAGGCCGACGCCCCGCACCTCCTTGACGTGGCGCGAGCGGATCGCCCGCAGCCGCTCGAGGAAGTAGGGGCCCATCGCCGCCGAGTTCTCGACCAGCCGCTCCTCGACCAGGACCCGCATCGCGGCCCGCCCGATGGCGGCGGCCAAAGGGTTGCCGCCGAAGGTCGAGCCGTGGTCGCCGGGCCTGAAGACCCCCATGACCTCGTCGTCGGCGAGGATCGCCGACACCGGGTAAGCCCCGCCGGAGAGCGCCTTGCCGAGGATGACGACGTCCGGCCGGATCCCCTCGTGCTCGTAGGCGAAGAGCCGGCCGGTGCGGCCGAGTCCTGACTGGATCTCGTCGGCAATGAGGAGGGCCCGGTGCTCCTGGGTGATCTCGCGCAGGCGGCGCAGGAAGCCGGCCGGCGGGACGACGATCCCGGCCTCCCCCTGGATCGGCTCGACCAGCACCGCCGCCACGTTCGAGTGCATCGCCGCGGCGACCGCCTCGGCGTCGCCGTAGGGGAGCACCCGGAAGCCGGGGGTGAAGGGTCCGAAGCCGTGCCGGTACTGCTCCTCGGTCGAGAAGCTGACGATCGTCGTCGTGCGGCCGTGGAAGTTGTTCTCGAAGGCCAGGATCTCTGCCTGCCCCTCGGCCACGCCCTTGACCGTGTAAGCCCACTTGCGGGCGGCCTTGATCGCCGTCTCCACCGCCTCGGCGCCGCTGTTCATGGGCAGCGCCTTGGCGAAGCCGGCCAGCTCGCACAGCTCCTTGTAGAAGGGGCCGAGCTGGTCGTTGCGGAAGGCGCGCGAGGTGAGCGTCACCTTCTGCGCCTGCTCGACCAGCGCCGCGACGATCTTCGGGTGGCAATGTCCCTGGTTGACCGCCGAGTAGGCGGCCAGGAAGTCGAGGTACTTGCGGCCTTCCACGTCCCACACCCAGCAGCCCTCGGCGCGCGCCACCACCACGTCCAGGGGGTGGTAGTTGTGGGCGCCGTAGCGCTCCTCGAGCGCGACCAGCTCCTGGGCCTTCGTCGTCTCCATCAGCGCGGTCGTCATTGTCCCTCCGGGCGAAAAAGTCGGCCCTTTGTACCACAGCGCCTGCCGGGCGGCGATCCAAATGGCGGCCAAGGGGTGCCGAAAAGGGCGAAAAGTTATCTCCTCCGATGTCACGTTTGTTCCGGACGGGTCAACTTTGTTTCTGGAGGCTTGGCCCGGGCCGCACTAGAGCGTCCAGGGACCCGCCCCGGGAAGAAGGAGAGACCATGTCTAGGAGATGGAACCGGGCGTTCGCCGCCCTCGTCCTGCTCGCCGCCCTCGGCACCGTCCCCGCCGCCGCCTGGAGCCGCGGCCGGGACCGCCACGAAGGGCGGATCACCGCCCCGGGCCGTACTTGGATGCTGGAGGCCGTGGAGCGGGTGTGGAGGGGTCTGGCGGGGATCTGGGAGCAGGAGGGGCTGGCGGGAGATCCGAACGGCTAGTCCCTGTCACGAAATCGCCGAGTTTGGAAACAGATGATCTAGAAGGGGCACCGGCTGCCCGGACTCTGTTACCTCTAGGAGGCATCGGAGTGAGGAATGAACATCTGTCGATGGAGGCGCTCGCGAGCTGGCTTTCCGGAGAGCTGCCGTACGAGGATCTCCAGCGACACGTCATTCCTCACTTCCTCGCCCACTGTCCTACCTGTCGCGAGCGCTGCGAGGAGATCCTGCGCCTCCAAGAGCAGGTCGAGCACTGGAACGAAGTGATTGTGGTCAACGAAGGGCTGCGCGCCCCGGAGCAGCTCGCCCGTCTAGCCGATCTGCCGTTCGAGGAGCGGCTCGCGCGCATCGACCAGGACGGCGAGCTGCAGACGTGGGGGCTCTGTCAGCTCCTCTTGAAGCGCAGCTTGGAGGCGGCCCTGGACGACCCGGCCGAAGCCGTCTCGTTCGCCGAGCTCGGCGTCCGGATCGCCGACCTCCTTCCCGGCGAAGCCTACGACCCGCACTGGGTCACCGACCTCCGAGCGAAGTGCTGGGCTCATCTGGGCAACGCTCGGCGGGTGCTCGGGGAGCTGTGGAGCGCCGACGAGGCGTTTCGGCGCTCCGAGACTTTCCTGGCGACGAGCACGACGGGCAATCTCAAGGTGCGCGCCGAGGTCTACGACCTGAAAGCGTCGCTCCGGCGCGGCCAGCGGCGGTTCGGCGAGGCGTTGACCCTGCTCGATCAAGCGATCGACATCTTCCGCGAGCTGGGCGACCTCCACCGCGCCGGCAGGTCCCTCATCAACAAGGCCTCGGTGCTGGAAGAGCAGGGAGAGTTCGAGCCCGCGATCGCGTTCCTGCACGAGGCCAGCCCCCTGCTCGATCCGCTCCGCGAGCCGCGTCTCATCTTCTGCTCCCACCTGAATCTGGTTGCATTGCTCATCGCCGCGGGCAAGCACGGGGAGGCCGAAGAAGCGCTGCCCGAGCTGCGCCGCGTCGCGCTCGACCAGCGCAACCCTCTCGACCTCGTCCGCGTCGCCTGGGCCGAAGGGCGCATCGCCTTCGGCCTCGGGCGGCTGGGCGCGGCGGAGGCGTCGTTCCGCGAGGTGCAGAAGGAGTTCTTCGAACGCGGCATGGGCTACGACGCGGCGCTCGTCTCGCTCGACCTCGCCATGCTCTACGCCCAAGAGGGGTGCACCGCCGAGCTCAAGCAGCTCGCCGCCGAGCTCCTGCCGGTCTTCGAGTCGCGCGAGGTGCACCGCGAGGCGATGGCCGCTCTCCTCATGTTCCAGCACGCCGCCGAGGAGGAGACCCTCACCCTCGAGCTGGCCCGCCACCTCGCCGAGTTCCTGAAGCGCGAGCGCCGCCGCACGACCTGACGCCGGCGGGCGCGTCGGTTGTTGACTGCCCCGGTCCGGGGCACTACTCTCTCCACTCCTGCAATTGAGCAGTCATTGATGACGGATTACGCCACCTCGCGGGACTCCCGCCGGGTACCGCTCGAGACGCGGGTACAGCTCCGCTTCGAGCGCTTCTCGGGCTTCATCAGCGAGTACTCCTCCAACGTCTCGCCGGGGGGCCTGTTCGTCAAGACGCAGGCCCCCTCGCCGGTCGGGACCCTCCTCGATTTCGAGTTCCAGCTCGGCGACGGCTACCCGCTGATCAAGGGCACCGGCGAGGTCGTCTGGACCCGCAGCGACGACCAGGGCGCCGCCAAGCCCGCGGGCATGGGGATCCGCTTCCTGCGGCTGTCGAAGGGGAGCCGCGAGCTGATCTACAAGATGGTGGACGAGTACATCCACGAGGGGGGGATTCCCTTCGACGTCGAGCAGGGGCCGGAGGCGGAAACGAGCGCTGCGGCGGCGGTCGCGGAGAGCGAGAGCGGCGAGCTGGACACCGCGGACGAGGCGAGCGAGGCCGGCGACGTGGAAGAGGCCGGCGACGTGGAAGTGGAAGTAGCCGCCGTCCCTCTTCCCGTCGTCTCCAACCCGGCGCTCGCCTCGCTCTCGCTGCCGGACCTCGCGGCGCGGACCTTCGGGCCGCCGGTCGAGCCGATCGTCGCGCCGGCGCCGGCGCCGCTCGCCGCGCCTCCGCCCCCTCTCCCGGTGCCGCCGGCGCCGCTCGCCACGTACGCCGCCGCCGCGCCCCCGCCCGAGCGGAGGAGCCCACGGCGGATCGCCGCTCTCGCCGCGGTGCTGGCGGTCGTCGCGTTGGGCGTGGCGGCCTTCGCCTTCCAGGAGCCCCTGATGCGCCGCTTCGGGCTCCTCGGCGGCGACGGCGCGGCGCCCGAGCGGGGGCCGGCGGCGCGCTCGGCCACTGCCACCGCCGAGACGCCGGCGGCGCCGCCGGCCGGAGCGCCGGCGTCCGCGGCGGCCGCCTCGGACGACGCCATCCCGGAGCCGCTCCCGGCGCTCGTCGGCGACGACACCGCCGCGGCAGCCGCCGCCGCTCCTGGCGCCGAACCGCCGACCCTCGCGGAGCCGGCCGCCCCTCCGCCGGCCGCCGCCGCGCCCGCGCCGGCACCCACGGTCCGCCTCACCGCGATCCGCAGCATCGACTGGCGGCAGGTGGACGGCGAGACGGAGGTGACGATCCGCGGTGACGGGCCGATCGCGGCCGGCGGCTACGCCCGCGACCGCCTCGACGGCCCGGCGCCGCGCGAGGTCTTCCGCATCCGCGGCGTCGAGCGCCCGTTCGGCCGCGCCCTCCTCGCCGTCGGCTCGCCGCACCTGAAGCAGGTGCGCACCGGCCACCACGTGCTGCCGGGAGAGGACGAGCTCCACCTGGTGCTCGACCTGGCCGACCGCGGGGTCGTGGTTCGCGCCGTCCGCGAGGTGGACGGCGCGCTTGTCGTGCGCTTGGGCCGGGGCTGAGGCGCGAGCTGTAGTACACTCCGCAACCGTATTTAATCGAGCAACTTCCGAGGAACCGCCGCCGTCGTGCCGTTGGGTCTGCCCGCGCTCTCCGCCCGGCGCAAGCGCCGTCTGCTCCGCGATCTCGTGCAAGAGAACCTCGAGCTGATCCACGGCCTGCCGCCGCGGCGGCGGCGCCGGCGCTGGCTGGGGCGCGAGGTGCTCCGCCTCGGTGTGGTGCTGCTGCTGCCGGTGGCGCTCTACGGCTCCTCGCAGCTCCTCGGCGGCCGCGGCGGCCGGGAGGCCCCCCGGGCGGCCGCCGCGGCGACCCCTGCCGCCGCGCCGGCGCTCGCGGTGCCGTCGGCCGCCCGCGCCGCCGCGCTCCTCCCCGCGCCGCGGCCGATCGACCCCGCGGTCTTCCCGCTCGCGGTGCGGCGGGTGGCGATCGACCCCGGCCACGGCGGCGCCAGCCTCGGCACCCGCGCCGCGCAGGGGCCGCTCGAGAAGGAGCTGACGCTCGACATCGCCCGCCGCCTCGCGCGCCGCCTCGCGGCCGACGCCTTCGAGCCCGTGCTGACCCGCCGCGGCGACCGCGAGGTGCCGCTCAAGGAGCGGGCGCGGCTCGCCAACGAGGCCGGCGCCGACCTGTTCCTCTCGATCCACCTCAACTGGATCGAGGACCGCGCGGCGCGCGGCGTCGAGACCTATTACGCCGGCGCCAGCGACGACCCCATCGTCAACCGCCTCGCCGCCGCCGAGAACCACGACTCGGGTTACTCGCTGGCGGACCTCAAGCCGCTCCTCGAACGCATCTACACCGACGTGCGCCAGGTGGAGTCGCGGCGACTCGCCGAGGTGCTCCAGGGGTCGCTCGTCCGCTCGCTCGCCCCGGCCAACCCGGCGCTCCAGGACCGCGGCGTCAAGGCCGCCCCCTTCATCGTCCTCATCACCACCGAGATGCCCTCGGTGCTGGCCGAGGTCTCCTGCCTCTCGAACGAGGAGGAGGCGCGCCTGCTCGCCAGCCCCGACTACCGGCAGGCGATCGCCGAGGCGCTCGCCGCCGGCGTGCGCACCTATGCCGCCGGCGTCGCCGCCGCCCAGAAAGGAATCTGACCGCGATGACCGACCGCCCCGACGTCGTGCTCGTGGGGATCGACCTCGGCACCTCGAGGAGCTCGATCTCCGCTTCCAACGGCCAGCGCCACGTGGTGGACAGCTACGTCGGCTGGCCGCTCGACATGGTGGCCCGCAAGGTGCTCAAGCGCCCGGTGCTGATCGGCCGCGAGGCGCTCGACAACCGCACCATGCTCGACCTCCACCGGCCGCTGGAAGCGGGGCTGATCAAGGACGGCTCGGAGAAAGACGAAGCGGCGGTGCGCGAGCTCCTGCGCCACCTCCTGGGCTTGGCCGGCGTCGACCCGGCGGCGCGCAACGGCGCCAAGGTGCGCGCCGTCGTCGGCGTGCCGGCCGAGGCGCTGCGGGTCAACAAGCAGCACGTGCGCAAGGCGCTGCAGGGGGCGGTGGACAACCTGCTCATCGTCTCCGAGCCGTTCGCCGTGGCCTACGGCATGGAGGCGCTGCTGCACTCGATGATCATCGACATCGGCGCCGGCACCACCGACCTCTGCGTCATGAACGGCCGCCTGCCGACCGAGGACGACCAGCGCACGCTGACCGTGGCCGGCGACTGGATCGATGAGCAGCTCTTCCGCCTGTTGCGCGAGCGGCAGCCGCAGGCGCGCTTCTCGATCCACATGGTGCGCGCCTGGAAGGAGGAGGCGAGCTTCGTCGGCGACACCAAGGCCCCGGTCGTGGTGACGGTGCCGGTGGAGGGCAAGCCGACGCAGATCGACATCACCGCCGAGATGCGCCAGGCCTGCGAGGGCGTCCTGCCGCCGCTCGTCGAGTCGATGCTCGATCTGCTGTCGCGCGTCGAGCCCGAGTACCAGGAACGGGTGCGCAACAACGTCGTCCTCTCGGGCGGCACCGGCCTCGTCCGCGGCCTCGGGCCGCGCCTCGAGCGCGCGCTCGCCGAGGTCGGCGGCGGCAAGGTGCGGGTGGTCAAGGACCCGGTCTTCGTCGGCTCAGACGGCGGCCTGGCCATCGCCCAGGACGCCCCGGACAGCGACTGGGAGAAGCTGGGGACCTAGAGGCCGGGCCGGGCGGACGGCCGCGGTCAAACCGACGGCGGCAGCTTGGGCCCGGCGACGAGCTCGCGGGAGAGGGCGCGGATGAGCTGGAGGGCCTGGGTCTGGTCCTCGGCCTGCTGGAGCTGGATGAGCGAGGCGAGGAGCTCGCGGCCGACGCGGAGGCTGCTGAAGATGGGCAGAATGTCGCCGATCGTGCGGCGCACCTCGGTGTGCAGGCCGAGCTTGACGTAGACGGCCGTGAGGTCGAGGGAGACGACGGCCGCTTCGTACGAGAGGTCGCGCTCGAGGAACCCGTCGCGGGCGCGCGAGAACTGGGCTTCGGCCTCCTCGAGGAGCCCGAGCTCGCAGAGGATCCGCGCTTCCTGCCAGAGGAGACGGAGCCCCAGCAGCTCGTCCTCGATCTCCTCGCCGACGCTGCGGGTCCGCGGCATCAACGCCAAGGCCTCTTGCAACCGCCCGGCCTCGACGTAGCAGTAGATCAGGTTGTGATAGATGGCCACGAGAAGGTGGGGCTCCGCAGGATCGATCAGCGGCATCGCTTCGTCCAGGATGTGGATCGCCGTCTCCGGGTCGCCCGAGTAGACGGTGGCGAGCGCCCGGTTCGACAGATACCACGCCAGCTCGCTTCGCATCCCGAGGTTGCGGGCGATGCGAGCGGCTTCGTCGAGCAGCGTGATCGCGTCGTCGAATCGCCGCTCGAAGATCCGCAAGCTCGCGGTCCAGCTCAGAAGCTGGGCTTTGAATGCGACATCCCCACTTCCCCGGGCAGCATAGGTCCCGGATCGATCGAGCGCCGCTGCCGCTTCACGCAGACGGCCTGCCACGCGCAACGCATTCCCGCACTGTCCCCAAGCGCGCGCCTTCAAATCGAAGAGGGCGATCTCGCCTCCCGCGGCGGCTGCGTCACAACGCTCCGCGAGGATCCGCGCCAACCGCGCCCAGCGCAGCATCGCCCTGACATCGCGATAGCGCGCGGCGTGGCTGCGTGCCAGGAGCAGCTCGACCAGACGGGACTCGGGGACACGATCCTCGGCGCCCACGAGAAGCTCCTCGACCTGTAGGTCCTCGTCGGCGCTGTCGACTGCAGGCGAGGGCCGCTGCGGTGTCGGCGAATGGAGCTCCTGCACGCACGCCTCCCAGGCCCTCCTGAAGGCGCGATCGTAGTCGTGGTTCTCGGTCCCGACCGTCCACTCCGGAAGCTCCTCCGGATTGCTCGTGCCCAGGGAGACGATGCGCTCGAGGCGCTCGGGTCGCCATCCCATGCTCTGGAGGGCTCCGCGGCACGCCGTGCAGGCGGCGAGGAGGTGGCGCACCACCCCCCGGTTCACTTCGGGGGGAGCCGAACCCTCGAGGAAGTCCTCGAGGTCACGTGGGGTCGGGTGATCCTTCATCGCACTCAACCTCCGAGGGAGAGCTATCTGCAGGGAGTCGGGTTCCCATTCCCATCGATGCCGCAGCCGGTCGGCTGCACTGCCTTCTGCTTGGCCTTCGGAGCGGGCGACTGCATCCCGAAGAGCCTCTGGAGCCACTCGCGCGCGCTCTCGAACCAGCCGGCGCCGCGAAAGCCGCTTTCGACCGCCAGCCCCCAGGGGGCGGCGTTTGCTGCTGGAGCGAGTGCGAGCATAAGCAAAGTCGTCACGGCCAGGGCTGTCAAGGATCGGATAAGCGAACGCTTCATGTTTTCTCCCCTCTCCGTCCGATGGCCGGCGTGCCGGCCGTAAATAGATGGCCGTCTATAGCTTAGCTTGACGGCTCTGCACCTGATGGTGTCCTGCAGTGAGCGGATCGGGACAACCGAGTATCGCCCAGGCAGGAGAAGTTTCGCAAGTCGGCACCAAAGAGATTCAGGCGCCGCCGCGTTGCTGGAGGAAAGTCGCCCGGGGATCGCGGCTGGAGGCCTTGCCGGCGTGGAAGACCGCGAAGCGGAGGGCGAGGGCGCCGGCAGTGCCGAGGAGGCCGGCGGCGAGGCCCGCGCGGCGCGAGCGGCGGGGGAGGAGGGTCGCCGCCAAGCTGGCGGCCGTGAGCACTTTGGCGGCGGTCCAGAGGGCGCCGGAGACCCCCTCGCGGAGCGGCCGCCCGACCCGCTCGACGCGTCCCGCCTCGCTCTCGACCGCCGCCATCGCCGCCAGCTCGGCGGCCTTGCCGGCGATCCCGAAGGCGCGCACCATCCTCGCCTCGCGCGGTCTGAGGGAGCCTAGGTCGAAAAACGATGCCGCCCCCGACATCGAGGAGGCGATGAAGAGGAACGGCAGGCTTCGCCGCGCCGCCAGCCAGACCGGCACCGCGGTGTTGCCGACGAGGACCGCCGTGTAGCCGGCGAGCGGCAGGCCGAGGAGGGCGGCGCCGAGGCCGGCGAGGTCGCCGGCGCCGCGCAGCAGGCCGCGGCGGCGGCCGAGGAGGGCGGCGCCGCCGGCCAGGGTCGACGCCGCGGCGAGGACCCAGGAGCCGACGCTCATCGGCGAGGTCGGGCGGAAGACCCGCAGCATGTGGTGGAAGCGCTCGGGGCGGCCGAGGTCGTGGATCAGGAGGGCGGCGCTCGCCGCGCCGCCGACGGCGCCGACCCAGCGGCAGCGGCGGACGAAGGGGCGCAGCTCCTCGCCGCCGGCGAGCTGCGCCGCGCCGCCGAGGGCGAGCGCCGCTCCCATCGTGCCACCGGCCCAGAAGTAGACCGGCACCGACCAGATCCAGACCGGCTCCTTGAGGACCGGGCGGTCGTAGTAGGTGGGCCCTTCGCCGGGAGCGGGGAGGCTGGCGGCGACGTCGCGCCAGATCTCGCGCGCCTCGCCCGCCGCGATCCGCTGCGCCGCGCCTTCGCCGAGGAGGAGGCCGAGCTCTGGATCGACGTAGCGGCCGTCGCCGCCGGAATCGGTCATCCGCGGCCGGATCGGGTTGCCAGCACGGACCCCAGCGCCACAGCCGCCATGCCGAGCGCGGCGAGCGCCATCGCCCCCCAGGCCTCGCCGGCGCGGTGGGTCGGCACGACCGGCTCGGGCGGCAGGTTGTAGACCTCCGGCCGGTCGACGAGGAGGAAGAAGGCGTTCAAGCCGCCAGTTCCCGGCTGACTGGCGGCGTCGGCGCCGTAAAGCCAGGCCTCGCCGACGCCGCGCTCGTGGAGCACCGCCAGCCGCCGCGCCGCCCGCTCGCGCAGCTCGTCGAGCTCGCCGAACTGGATCGAGTCGGTGGGGCAGGCCTTGGCGCAGGCGGGCGTCAGGGCGCCCTTGAGCCGGTCGTAGCAGAGCGTGCACTTCCAGGCGCGGCCGTCGTCCTCGCGCCGGTCGATCACCCCGAACGGGCAGGCGGTGACGCAGTAGCCGCAGCCGTTGCAGATGTCGGGCTGGACGTAGACGGTGTCGTGCTCGGTGCGCAGGATGGCGCCGGTGGGGCAGGCCTCCAGGCACCCGGCGCGCTGGCAGTGCTTGCAGACGTCCGACATCATCAGCCACGAGAACTGCCCCAGGCCCGTGAGCTGCTCGGAGAGCGCCACCGGCCGCTCGACGAACGAGACGTGCCGCCAGGTGGAGGCGCCGAGGGCGGCGGTGTTGTCGTAGGACATGCCGGTGAAGTGGAAGCCGTCGTCGGGGAGCTGGTTCCACTCCTTGCAGGCCACCTCGCAGGCCTTGCAGCCGATGCAGACGGTCGTGTCGGTGAAAAAACCGACGGCCACGGCTAGGCGCTCCGGCTCCGCCGCCCCGGCGCGATGTCGGCGGTGAGGGCCTTCGACTCCTGGATCGAGACGTTGGGGTCGGCGACGAAGCCGATCAGCTCGTTGGCCGCGTCGCCACGCACCCGCCCCTTGCTCCCCCAGTGGTAGGGGAGGCCGATCTGGTGCACGACGCGCCCCTTGAGCCGGATCGCCGGCAGCCGCCGCGTCACGAGCACCCGCGCCTCGATCGCCGTGCGCGCCGTCGAGATCGTCGCCCAGCCGCCGTGCGCTAGCCCCTTTTCGGCCGCCAGCTCCGGCGAGACCTCGCAGAACAGCTCGGGCTGCAGCTCGGCGAGCCAGGAGAGCCAGCGGCTCATGGCGCCGGCGGTGTGGTGCTCGGTCAGGCGGTAGGTGGTGAGGACGTAGGGGTAGCGCGGGTCGCCCGCGGCGCGGTGGTAAGGGTTGTCGCGGCGCCGCCATTCGAGGCGCGCCGGGTTGCGCTGCTGGGCGTAGAGCGGGTTCTCGATCGGCGATTCCTGCGGCTCGTAGTGAGTCGGCAGGGGGCCGTCGAGGAGGCCGTTCGGCGCGAAGAGCCAGCCGTGGCCGTCGGACTGCATGACGAAGGGGTCGGCGCCGCCGATCGCCGCCACGCCGCGCGCGCCCCGCGGCGGCCGGTAGGAAGGCGCACGGTCGACGGGGAAGTCGGGCGCGTCGTGCCCGGTCCAGCGGCCGGCGGCCTCGTCCCACCAGACGTAGCGCTTGCGCTCCGACCAGGGGCGCCCCTCGGGATCGGCCGAGGCGCGGTTGTAGAGGAGCCGCCGGTTGGCCGGCCACGCCCACCCCCAGTCGGGGGCCACCCAGCTTTGCTCGCCGGCCGGCCGCCGCCGCGCCGGGCCGTTCTCGCCGCCGGCGCAGCAGCCGGAGTAGATCCAGCAGCCGCAGGCGGTGGAACCGTCGGCGGCCAGCTCGCCGAAGCCGGCGACCGGCGCCCCGTCCGCCACGCGGTACCCGTTGATCTCGGCCAGCACCGCCGCGGCGTCCGGCTCGTCGTACGGGCCGACGGTGGGGTAGTCCCAGGTCAGCGCCTGGAGCGCGCGGTCCTTGGCGTCGGTCGAGCCGGCGTAGAGCGCCTTGAGCCGCCTTCCGAGGTGGAGCATGAAGTGCAGCTCGCTGCGGCAGTCTCCCGGCGGCTCGATCGCCTTGTGGTGCCACTGCAGGAGCCGCTGCGTGTTGGTGAAGGTGCCGTCCTTCTCGGTGTGCGCGGCGCAGGGGAAGAAGAAGACCTCGGTTTCGACCTCTTCCGGCGCTTCGCGCCAGAAGTCCTCGGCGCTCTCGGTGACCGCGAAGTCGCGCACCACGACCCAGTCGAGCCGGCGCATGGCGGCGCGCTGAAGGCCGCCGTGCATCGAGCCGACCGTCGGGTTCTCGCCCATCAGGAAGTAGCCCTTGACCTTCCCGTCGGCCATCGCCGCCACCGTCGCCATGTGCGAGTGGTCGCCGTCGATCGCCGGCAGCGCGTCGAAGAGGTAGTCGTTGACAGCCGTCGCCGCCGCGCCGAACCAGGCCTTGAGCAGCGACACCGCGTACTTCGGGAGCTCGTGCCACCAGCCGGTCTCGGCGGTGTTGTGCTCGAGGTAGGCCGCGAGGTCGCGGTCCGCCGGCGCCTTGGGCATCGGCAGGTAGCCGGGAAGGAGGTTGTAGAGGGTCGGGATGTCGGTCGAGCCCTGGATCGAGGCGTGGCCGCGGAGCGCGAGGATGCCGCCGCCGGGGCGGCCGACGTTGCCGAGCAGGAGCTGGACGATCGCCGCGGTGCGGATGTACTGCACGCCGACCGTGTGCTGCGTCCAGCCGACGGCGTAGCAGAAGGCGGTCGTCCGCTCGCGCCCGGAATTGGCGCAGATCGTCTCGGCGACGCGCAGGAAGAGGGCGCGCGGCACGCCGCAGACCTCCTCGACCATCTCCGGCGTGTAGCGCGCGAAGTGGCGGCGTAGCACCTGGAAGACGCAGCGCGGGTGCTGCAGGGTGGGGTCGGTGCGTGCCGGCTTGCGGTGCTTGCTGCGCTCGGGGCCGGGCTCGCCGGTCGTCGTCTCGCGGTGCGCCGTCGGCACGGAGGCCGGGGCCCCTTCATAGGCCCACGAGCTGGGGTCGTAGTGGCCGCTCTCCGGGTCCCAGCCGCTGAACAGGCCGTCCAGCTCCTCGGTGTCGCGGAAGTCCTCGGAGACCAGGGTCGCCGCGTTCGTGTAGTGGACGACGTAGTCGCGGAACCAGCGCTCCTCCTCGAGGATGTAGCTCACCAGGCCGCCCAGGAAGGCGATGTCGCTCCCCGCCCGCAGCGGCACGTGGAGGTCGGCCACCGCGCTGGTGCGGGTGAAGCGCGGGTCGACGTGGACGACCTTCGCGCCGCGGGCCTTCGCCTCCATCACCCAGCGGAACCCCACCGGGTGGCACTCCGCCATGTTGGACCCCTGGATCACGATGCAGTCCGCGTTCTGGAGGTCCTGCTGGAAGGTGGTGGCGCCGCCGCGCCCGAAGGAGGTCCCCAGACCGGGGACCGTGGCGGAGTGTCATATCCGGGCCTGGTTCTCGATCTGGACGACCCCCAGGGCGGTGAAGAGCTTCTTGATCAGGTAGTTCTCTTCGTCGTCGAGGGTGGCGCCGCCCAAGTGGGCGAGGCCCATCGTGCGGCGCAGGGGAGCCCCGTCGGCGCGGCGCTCCTCCCAGGTGGCCTCGCGAGCCGCCTTGACCCGCTCGGCGACCATGTCCATCGCCCGCTCCAGGGGGATGGCCTCCCAGGCGGTCCCGTAGGGTCCTCTATAGAGGACGGTTTTCACCCGGTGCGAGCCGGTGACGAGCTGGAAGGTGGCCGCCCCCTTGGGGCAGAGGCACCCCCGGGAGATCGGCGAGTCCGGGTCCCCCTCGATGTCGGTGATCCGCTCGTCCTGGACGTAGACGAGCTGGCCGCAGCCGACGGCGCAGTAGGGGCAGACCGAGCGCACCACCCGGTCGGCCCGCTCGGTGCGGGGGGCGAGGGCCTCGGTGCGGGGGGAGCGGGCGGGGCCGGCGAGGGCCGTCCAGTCGCCATCGCGGAGCTGCCGGGCGACCGGCCAGCGGGAGAGCGCGTCCAGGATCTTGGAGGGTGCCAAAAGTGCGTTCCTCCCGGGCTCCAGCGCCGCCACTCTAGCGAACAATGGCACAGCCCTTGAAGAACAGGCTTCCGGCGCCGGCGCTATCCCGGCCGGGGCGACCGAAAAGGAGACACCGCCATGAAGAACACCACGAGGTCCCGCTCGTTCACCGCCTCGGTGGCCGCCCTCCTCGCGGCCTCCCTCCTCGCCGCCTGCGCCGGCGGCGGCAACGACGCGCCACGTACCCGACGCAACGAGCCGTACATGACCAAGCGCGACAAGACCGTCAAGGGCGGCAGCATCGGCGCGGTGGTAGGCGCCGCCGGAGCGGTCGCCGCCGGCAAGCGCGAGGCCGACGAGATCCTGGTCGGCGCGGCGATCGGCGCCGGCGTCGGCGCCGGCATCGGCGCCTACATGGACGCCCAGGAGGAGAAGATCGCGCGCATCCCGGGCACCACCGTCGAGCGCGTCGACAAGGAGACCCTCCTCGTCCACTTCGACTCCGACGTCCTCTTCGCCGTCGACTCGGCGACCATCGACTCCTCCGGCCGCGGCACCCTCGAGCAGGTCGCCGACGTGCTTACCGAGTACAAGAAGACGGCGGTCGTGGTGCAGGGGCACACCGACTCGACCGGCAGCGACGCCCACAACGACGCCCTCTCCGAGCGCCGCGCCACCTCGGTCGAGCGCTACCTGACGCAGCAGGGCGTGGACGGCCAGCGCATCGTCGCCGAGGGGTACGGTGAGGGCTACCCGGTGGCGAGCAACGCCACCGAGTCCGGCCGCCAGCTCAACCGCCGGGTGGACGTGCTGCTCAAGGCCAAGGCCTGACGGCACGCTCGATGGCGGAGGTCCACCCTCCGGCCGAGAGCTTCATCCCGCCGCGGCTGTCGCTCGCGGCGCTGTCCCGGGCCGCGCAACACTGCACCGCCTGCGACCTCTACAAGGGGGCGACGCAGGCGGTGCTCGGCGCCGGCCCGCGTCCCGCGCGCGCCCTGCTCGTGGGGGAGCAGCCGGGGGACCAGGAGGACCTGCAAGGCAAGCCGTTCGTCGGCCCGGCCGGGCGCGTCCTCGACGACGCCCTCGCCGAGGCCGGCATCCCGCGCGGCGAGGTCTTTCTCACCAACGCCGTCAAGCATTTCAAACACGAGCTGCGCGGCAAGAGGCGGATCCACCAGAAGCCGACCCTCGGCGAGGTGCGCGCCTGCCGACCCTGGCTGGAGGCGGAGTTGGCGCTCGTCAAACCGGAGGGGATCGTCTGCCTAGGCGCGACCGCGGCGCAGGCCTTCCTCGGCCCCGCCTTCCGCATTACCAAGGAGCGCGGGCGCTTCCTGGAGGTGCCGCAGGCACGCTGGCTGCTGGCGACGCTCCACCCTTCGGCGGTCCTACGCATGCCCGACCGTGCGGCGCGCGAGGCGGCGCGGGAGCAGCTCGTCGCGGACCTGCGGCGGGTCGCGGAGCGCCTCGCCGCCGCATAGGATGGGCGCATGCCCATCAGCTCGGAGGAGTTCCGCAACGCTCTCTGCCGTTTCCCGGCTGGCGTCACGATCACGACGATCCGCGCCGGCGACCGGATCCACGGCCTGACGGTCTCGGCCTTCGCCTCGGTCTCGGCCGACCCGCCGCTGGTGACGGTGGTGATCGACAACCGGCACAAGGCGTGGCCGATGCTGGAGGAGGAGGGGGCGGTGTTCGCGGTGAATGTCCTGCGCCAGGAGCAGATGGAGCTCTCGAACCGCTTCGCATGGCTCAAGGACGAGGACCGCTTCGAGGAAGGAAGCTGGACGACGGCGGTTACCGGGGCGCCGATCCTGGAGGATTCGCTGGCTTGGCTCGATTGCACGATCGCCGGCCGCCTGCGCGCCGGCACCCACACCATCTACGTCGGCTCCGTAGAAGCCAGCGGCACCCCCGAGCCTCTCGGCCCGCCTCTTGTTTACTGGTATCGCGGGTATCGGCATTTGCTGCTGCACGAAGAGCTCGGCGGAAAACGCAAGAAAAGATAGCTTGCTGCGGCCGTTCCGGTGTGGGGTCCCGCAGGCTCTCTTCCGCACCGGGCGCTCCTTTGTGTCCGCGCTGCGCGTGCTGGTACAGAGGGGGTTGCCGGCAAACACCGAGGTGGCTTCGGCGCCTCGCACGGTGGCCTGCCAGGGGGAGCGGACGGAGCGCCCGGCGCTCCAGAGACCTGCGGGCCCTAGAACCGGCGGTGGAGCCCCCCTTTGTCATCCCGAGCGTGAGCGAGGGATCTGGGGGCTGGGTGGCGCGAAGACTCACCGGCATCGCGCCGCCCCTCGCCCAGATCCTTCGCTCTCGCTCAGGATGACAAGGAGGGTTGTCCCCTCTTTTCTCTAACGGACGTCACTTCAGAGTTGCGAGTCATGGCGCCGCGTGATGTGCCGGGCCAGAGGCCCGCGAAGCGGCGCGTTCCGGTGAGGGGGCCACTACCGCACGCGAACGAAGCCGACCCGACTCATCCGCCACTTCCTCTTCCAACCAGGAACCCGCGAAGCGGGCGCGCCTCTTCGCGGGCCGGGTGGCCCGGCATCTCACGCGGCACTATCCGCCCCGCGCGGGATCTTCTATTGAATGAGCTCGGGCAAGTCGCCGCTACGCCGAAGCGGAACCCTTACCTCGCCAATCACCGGTACATCGAAGAGAAAGTCAGCGTCCAGCTCGTAGCGCGACCGCCCCGGCTGGCGCACGCTTTGCCAAACGCGGCGTAGGTCGGCGAAGCGGAGCGTCAGCGGTAGGTCCACCGGTGTCTCGCCGCGCGCCGCGATCTCCAGGCCGCGGCGGTCGAGGCCGTCGAGCAACCGCTCACCGTCGATGCGCAGCTCGTAATCGATGCCGCCCAGCGGCAGCCCGATCGGGTTCGGGTTCTCGACCTCGAAATCGAAGCGCAGATCGGCCCCGTCGAGGCTCACGCGCTCCACCTCGAGGTCCGTCAACCGCACCGTCGGCTGCTCGAAGACCTGCTCCAACCCGAGCCCCGAGCAGCCGACGACCGCCAGTACCGCCGCCGCGGCCAGCGCGACCGTCACCCCGCCCCACGGGTCGCGCGTCGCCCTCACGCGTCCTCCGCCAGCCGCGCCAGCGCCAGCGCCCCGAGCATCAACCCGAGGTCGCGCAGCGCGACGTCGAAGTAGCTGCCCAGGATCAGCAGGTTGACGATGATCCCGAAGAGCCAGGCCGCCACCAGGTAGCCGCCGAAGCGCGGCTTCACCGCGACCAGCAGGCCGGCGACGATCTCGATCACGCCCACGATCATCATGAACGTGTCCGCAGACATGCCCAGCGTCTGCGGGATGAACGGCGCCAGATACTGCGTCCAGTCGGTCAGGATGTGAGTGAACTTGTCGAGCCCCGCGATGATCGGGGCGACGGTGAAGCCGAAGTGGAGGATGCGGTACGCCTGATGACTGCCGGTCGTCAGTGCCATGGGACACCTCCCCGACTAGTAACCCTTCAATTTCTGTGCCGAAAAGGCCGCTTCAGCCGAGCAGGAGACGCAGGACGTGCGCCGCGCCCCCTTTGTCGAGCGGGCGGTTGCCGTTGCCGCACTTCGGGGACTGCACGCAGGAAGGGCACCCGGCGTCGCAGGGACACGAGTCGAGGAGCAAAAGCACCCGTCCGAGCAGCCCCGGCAGGTCGGCGAAGGCGCGCGCCGCGATGCCGATGCCGCCCGGGTGGCCGTCGTAGAGGAAGACGGCGCCGCAGCCGACCTGCGGGTGGTAGGGAAAGGACATGCCGCCGACGTCGCCGCGGTCGCAGAGGGCGACAAGCGGCAGGAGCGAGATCGCCGCGTGCTCCGCGGCGTGTAGCGAGCCGCCCCAGTGCTCCCCGGCCCGCCGCAGCGCCTCCTCGACCGGCCGCGGCGCCTCCCACCAGAGACCCACCGTCTCGAAGACGATCGGCGGCAGCTCCAGTGGGTGTTGGTCCAGCACCTCCTGGCCGTGCACCCGCTTGCGCTCGTAGCCGACGACGCGCTCGGTGACCTCCAGGCGCCCGAGGCGGGCGGCGAGCCGGCCGTCGCGCCGCTCGGCGAGGATCTCCAGCACCTCGGTCTCCTTCTCGGTCAGGGGCGTGGTGAACCAGTCGAGCTCGACGGGCGCGGCGACCACGCGGCGGCCGTCGGGGTCCAGCTCCTCGACCAGGTACTGCCGCCCGGCGTGGAGGTAGACCGCCCCGGGGTGGCACTCGTGGAGGACGCGCACGCCGTTCACCGTGCCGATCGGCCGCGCGTCGCGCGCGTCGAGGATGTCGTAGGGCATGCCGGCGCCGCGCAGCTCGACTCCGCGCTGCGGCCGGCGGCGGAGGGCGTAGAGCTCGCCGCCGTCGCCGCGCTCCAGCAGCTCGCCGCGGCCGACCAGCTCGCTCACCACCGGCGCGTGGCGCGCCAGCCAGGCGCGGTCGTCGGGAGCGCCGGCGGGATCGAGCGGCAGCTCGGAGGCGGCGCAGACGAGGTGCGAGCGCGCCACGAGGTCGTTGCCGGGATCGACGATCAGCCTTTCGCACGGGCGGCCCAGGAGCGCGTCGGGATGATCGAGGAAGAACTGGTCGAGGGCGTCGGGGAGAGCGACGAGCGCGGTCAGCGATTCGCGGTCCGCCCGCCCCACCCGCCCGGAGCGCTGCCAGAGCGCCATGACGCTGCCCGGATAGCCGACCAGGATGCAGGCGTCGAGACCGCCGACGTCGATCCCCATCTCCAGGGCCGAGGTCGAGATGACGCCGTCGATCCGCCCCGCGAAGAGGTCGCCCTCGATCCGCCGCCGCTCTTCCGGCAGGAAGCCGGCGCGGTAGTTGGCGACGCGCGCGGCGAGCTCCGGCGACTGCGCGCGCAGCCAGGAGTAGAGCAGCTCGGTGATCCGCCGCGCCTTGGTGAAGACGATGGTCTTGAGCCCCGCCGCGAGCAGGCGCGCGAAGAGCTCGAGGACCAGCGTGTAGGGGCTCGCCGCCGGGCGGAAGAGGAGGAGGTGGCGCCCCTCGCGCGGCGCCCCGGACTCCGCGATCCAGTGGAAGGGGCGGCCGGCCAGCTCGGCGGCGAAGTCGCCGGCGTTGGCGGCGGTGGCCGAGGAGGCGACGAGCACCGGATCGCCGCCGACCGCGTGGCAGAGGCGGAGGAGGCGCCGCAGCACGTGGTGGAAGTGGCTGCCGAAGATGCCGCGGTAGGTATGTAGCTCGTCGAGGACGATCCAGCGCAGGTCGGCGAAGAAGGGCCCCCAGCCGGTCCAGGCGCCAAGAATGCCCAAGTGCAGCATGTCGGGGTTGGTGACGACGACGCGCGGGAAGCGCCGCTTGATCGCGTTGCGCTCGCCGCGCGGCGTGTCGCCGTCGTAGATGGCGCAGCCCGCCGCCTCCTCGTCGAGGCCGCAGGCGGCGGCGAGGCGCAGGAACTTGCCGCGCTGGTCCTGGCCGAGCGCCTTCAGCGGGAAGAGGAAGAGAGCGCGGCCGGGACCGCCGGCGAGCGCCTCTTCGAGCGGCGGCACCTGGAAGACGAGCGACTTGCCGGAGGCGGTGGGGGTGGTGACGAGGACGTCCTCGCCGCGGCGGACGGCGGCGAGGGCCTCCGCCTGGTGCGTCCAGAGCCCCGGCACGCCGGCGCCGGCGAGGGCCTGCGCGAGCCGCGGCGGCAGCGGCGGCGCGAGCGGCGCGAAGCGGGCCGCCGAGCCGGGCAGGTGCGCCGCGTGGACGAGCTGGGGTCCCAGCCGCGGGTCGTGGCGGAGCTCGTCGACGAGCCAACCGAGCGTGCCGGGCGCGGCGGCGGTGTCCGGGAGCGCTGCGGCGGCTAGATTACGTCCCATTTGCGCCCGATCGTAGCACCCCGCGGCTCGGCGCGAGGGCTACAATGCCGTTCGCTTGAGCCCTCCCCTCTCTCGCCGTCTCCTCGTCGTCTCCAACCGCCTTCCCGTGGTGCTCGAAAAGACCGAGACCGGCTGGTCGCTCAAGCCGGGCTCGGGCGGCCTGATCAACGCCCTGGCGCCGGTGCTCTCCCACCGCGGCGGCGTCTGGATCGGCTGGCCGGGGATGGCGCTGGAGAAGGGCGGCGAGTGGGAGCAGCTCATGGCCGAGGGCTTCCGCGAGCGCGGTTACGAGCTCGAACCGATCCTGCTCTCTGAGCGCGAGGTCAAGCTCTTCTACGAGGGCTTCTCCAACGCCGTGATCTGGCCCCTCTTCCACGACTTGACCGGCTCCTGCGATTTCGACCCGGCCTACTGGTACGCCTACCTCGAGGTCAACCGCAAGTTCGCCGACGCGGTGGTCGAGCACGGGCTGCCCGACGACTTCATCTGGGTGCAGGACTACCAATTGATCCACGTCGCCGAGTTCCTTCGCCCGCAGGCCGCGGCGCGGCGCATCGGCTTCTTCCTCCACATCCCCTTCCCCCCGCTCGACATCTTCCTGAAGCTCCCCTGGCGCGGCCAGGTCCTCGCGGCCATGCTCGCCTACGACCTCCTCGGCTTCCAGACGCCGCGCGACAAGCGGAACTTCATGACCTGCTTGAAGCACCTGCTGCCCGAGGTGCGCACCGTCCACGGCGGCGCCGCCGACAAGGTGAAGGTGGGGGAGCGAACGGTGCGCGTCGGCGCCTTCCCCATCGGCATCGACTACGCCTCCTTCGAGGAGGCCGCGCTCTCCGACGAGGTCGAGCGGCGGATGGAGGACCTGCGGCGGCGGATCGGCCCGTACGACCTGGTCGTCGGGGTGGACCGACTCGACTACACCAAGGGGCTCCCCGAGAGGCTCCTCGCCTTCCGCAACGCCCTCGAGCGCTACCCCGACCTGCGCGAGAAGGCGCGGCTGATGCAGTTCGTGGTGCCGAGCCGCGAGGGGGTGGCCGAGTACCAGGCGCTGAAGGCGAAGGTCGAGCGCTTGGTGGGCGAGATCAACGGCGAGTTCTCGACCGCCGGCTGGGTGCCGGTGCACTACTACTACCGCCACCTGCCGCGCCGCGACCTGGTGGCGCTCTACCGCATGGCGCGGGTCGGCTTCGTCACCTCGCTCAAGGACGGCATGAACCTGGTGGCCAAGGAGTTCTGCGCCTGCCAGGTGGACGGCCACGGCGCGCTGGTGCTCTCGGAGTTCGCCGGCGCGGCGGCGCAGCTCCAGGTCGGGGCCCTGCTGGTCAACCCGCACGACATCGAAGGGATGGCCGACGCCCTGCACTACGCGCTCTACCTGCCGGCCGAGGAGCGGCTGCGGCGGATGCGCGCGATGCAGGAGATCCTGCGCCAGCAGGACATCTTCTGGTGGGTGGACGTCTACTTGAAGACGGCGCTCGGCGAGGCGCCGGACGACTTCCGCACCCCCAAGGAGTACTTCCCGCAACTCGACCTCGAAGACGCCTGGATCGAGCTCTGAGGTGGGCGCCGCGGCGCTGCCCCCCTCGGCCCTCGAGCGGTGGCCGGAGATCGAGCGGCGGCTGCGCGCCGGTCGGCCGGTCCTCTTCCTCGACTACGACGGCACGCTGACGCCGATCGTCGCCCGCCCCGAGCTGGCGGTGCTCGACGGCGGGGTGCGCGACCTCCTCGCGCGCTTGGCGCGGCGCTTTCCGTTGGCGGTGCTCTCCGGGCGCGGGCGAGAGGACGTGGCGGCGCTCGTCCGGCTGCCGGAGATCGTCTACGCCGGCAGCCACGGCTTCGACATCGCGGGCGGCGGGCCGGGACGGGAGCTGCGGCACGAGGTGGGGGAGGGGACGCCGGCGGAGATCGGCGCCGCGGCGGCGGAGCTGGAGCGCGCGCTCCGCGGGTTCCCGGGCGTGCTGGTCGAGCCGAAGCGCTTCAGCGTGGCCGTCCACTGGCGGCTGGCGCGGCCGGAAGACCTGGCGGCGATCGAGGCCGCGGTCGACCGCGCGGCTGACGCGCACCCGGTGCTGCGCAAGGCGGCGGGCAAGAAGGTCTGGGAGCTACGGCCGGCGGTCGCCTGGGACAAGGGGGAGGCGCTGCGCTGGCTCCTCACCGCCTGGGGCCTCGAAGGCGGGCGCGGCGTGCCGCTCTACGTCGGCGATGACCTCACCGACGAGGACGCTTTCCGCGCCGTGGCGGAGACCGGCGTCGGCATCCTGGTCGCCGACCACCCGCGCCCGACCGCCGCGGCCTACTCCCTCCACGATCCGGGCGAGGTGCGGGAGCTCCTGGAGCGGGTCGCCGCGCTGCCGGCTTGACAGCGAAAAACGAACGGTCGTACTATTTCCGCATGGGTAGGGGCGCCGAGACCAAGGAGCGCATCGTCGACCAGGCGGTGCGCCTGGCGAGCCGCGACGGCCTGGACGGCCTCTCGATCGGCGGCCTGGCGACCGAGCTGGGCCTCTCGAAGAGCGGCCTCTTCGCCCACTTCGGCTCGAAAGAGGAGCTGCAGCTCCAGGTGCTGCAGGCGGCGGTCGAGCGGTTCAAGGACGTCGTCGTGCGCCCCGGCCTCGCGGCGCCGCGCGGCGAGCCCCGCATCCGCGCCTTCTTCGAGCGCTGGCTCGACTGGGACGCCGGCGGGATGCCGGGGGGCTGCGTCCTGATCGCCGCCGAGGTCGAGTTTGACGACCGCCCTGGCCCGCAGCGCGAGTTCCTGGTGGGGGCGAAGCGCGACTGGTTCGACACCCTCGCCAAGGCGGCGCGGCTGGCGGTGGAGGAGGGGCACTTCCGCTCCGACCTCGATCCCCGCCAGTTCGCTTTCGAGCTCTACGGCATCATCCTCGGCTACCACAACGCCAAGCGTCTGCTCCAGGACCCGCAGGCGCCGCGGCGCGCCCGCGCCGCCTACGACCGCCTCGTCGCTTCCGTCCGACCCTGAGAGAGAGGAGAGAGCCATGTCCGCCGCCGCCGGTACGTCCAAGAAAAGCACGACCGTTCGTCCCGCGCCGCTCGCGCTCCGCGTCGTGCGCGCCGGTCTGCGCGCCGCCTCGGCGGTTGCGCCGGCCGCCGCCGAGCGCTGGGCCGCGCGCCAGTTCTTCACCCCGCGCCGGCTGGGCCGACCCGCAGCGCCCGAGGTGCCGGGCCTCGCCCGCCGCTCGTGGAGCCTCGCCGCCGCCGGCCAGCAACTGGCCGGCTGGAGCTGGGGCGAAGGGCGGCCGGTGCTGCTCGTCCACGGCTGGGAAGGGCAGGCGGCGCAGCTCGCCGGCTTCGTGCCGGGGCTCGTCGCCGCCGGCTTCCGCGCCGTCGCCTTCGACATGCCGGCGCACGGCGCCTCGACCGGCCGCCGCGCCACCGCCCTCGACTTCGCCGCCGCGATCCGCGCCGTCGCCGAGCTGACCGGACCGCCGGCCGGGATCGTCGCCCACTCGCTGGGCGGTGCCGCCACCGTCTACGCCCTGCGCCAGGGGCTCGCCGCCGACGCCGTGGCGCTGCTGGCGCCGGGCGCCGAGCCGCTGGAGTTCGCCTGGATCGTGGCCCACTCCTTGGGCTTCCGCGGCGCGCGGGCGGCGCGGGTGGTGGAGCTCATCCGCGCCGAGATCGGCGGCACCTGGGAGGAGTGGAGCGTGCCGCGCGTGGCGCGCGACCTCGACCTGCCGGTGCTGGTCGTCCACGACGCCGGCGACCTCGACGTCCCCTTCGAGCACGGCCGCCGGGTCGCCGCGGCGTGGCCGGGCTCGCGCTTCGTCCGCGTCGAAGGCCTCGGGCACCGGCGGCTGCTGCGCGACGCGCGTGTCGTGGCCGAAGTGGTCGAGTTCCTGGACGCGGCGGGCACGCGCGCGGCCGCCGCCTGACCGCTGCGCCGCACGGGCGGCCGCTATGATTCCGGGCGTGAACGACGTCGAAACCGTCGGAGACGCTGTCGCCCCGACCCTCGAGCCGCCGGCCCTCGCCGCGCTCGATCCAGGTGCGCTGGCGAGCTTACGCCCGGGCGAGGTCCACGTGCTCGGGCCGTACCCGGTGCCGGGGCTGGCGCCGCGGCGCCTCCGCCTCTACCTGCCGCGGGACTTCACACCGGAAGAAACGCGCCACCTCCTCTTGATGTTCGACGGCCAGAACCTCTTCGACGACACGCCCTCGTATGCCGGCGGTTGGCGCCTGCACGCCGCCGTCGAGAAGCTCGCGAAGGCGCGGCGCCCGGCGCCGATCATCGCCGGCATCGACCACGGCGGCACGGCGCGGATCGGCGAGCTCTCGCCCTTCCCGGTGCGCGGCGAGCCCGGGCGGCTCGACCTGCTGCTCGACTGGACGGTGGGGACCCTGCTGCCGGCGCTCGCCGCGGCCTACCCGCTCCACCCCTCGCTGGCCGGCACGATCGTCGGCGGCTCCTCGATGGGCGGCCTCGCCGCGCTCTACGCGCACTTCCGCCACCCCGAGGCCTTCGGCGGCGCGCTCGCCATGTCGCCGGCGCTCTGGGTGGCCGAAGGCGCGATTCTCGACGAGATCGCCGCCCGCCCGAATCCGCCGGTGTCGCGCATCTATCTCGACTGCGGCGCCCGCGAGGGGCGCGGCACTTTGCGGCCGCTCGCCGCCGTCCTCGCCGACCAGCTCGCGGGCCGCGGCTACGGTCCGGACCGCCTGCTCTGGCGCTGCGACAGCCGCGGAACGCACAGCGAGACGAGCTGGCGCCGCCGCCTGCCGCAGGCGCTACGGTTCTTCTACCGCTGACGGTTAGGGCCGGGGATCTCGGGGTGGTAGGCGACGCTGGCGCCGACCCAGGTCTTGGCCTTGTTGAAGTCGACGCCCATCATCGCGCCCTTGCTCATGCGCACGAGGCTGTTGACCAGGCGCAGGCGATCCGTGCCGAGGAACATCATGCGCACCTCCGCCTTGGCCGGGCCGTCGGGGGTCTCGATCGCCGGCGCGTAGACGACCTTCCGCTGCAGGATCCACTCCTCGGGGCGGGGCAGCGCGGCCAGGCGCTCGGGGGTGACGTCCAGCTCCACCCCCAGCCCGGCGAAGGAGTAGAGCGGCTTCAGCACGTAGTCGCCGAGGTCGTCCGGCGCCGCCGCGAGGTCGGAGACGAAGTGCGCCCGCGGCGCGTAGCGGCTGCGCAGGAAGGGGAGCGAGAACTTGCTGATGCGGAAGTACCAGTTGGGATGCCCCACCCAGACGACGTCCAGCGGCTCGGTGAAGAGCGGCTCCCGCGGCAGGCCGCGGCGCACCAGCTCGTCGAAGATCACCCGGTTGTAGAGGCGGCGGATCGGCACCTCACGGCCGTCGCGCCGGTAGGAGAGGCGGCCGCCGCGCTCGGCGACCTCGCGCACGTCGACGCTGCGCACGCCGAGGAGACGCTCGGTGGCCGCGAAGTCCGGCCGCGTCTTCTGCCGCTCGGGCTCGATCTCGAGGAGCACGACCTCTTCGGGGTCGCAGTCGGCGACGATCGTCTCGCGCAGGCGCGCCGCGTAGCCGTCGTGGTCGAGGCCGTCGAAGTAGCTGGCGAGCCCGGGCGCGATGTCGTAGTGCTCGCGGTAGATGCGGTCGAGAAGCCACTGGAAGGCGTAGAGCGAGGGGAAGGCCTGGAGCTCGATGAGCCGCGGCTCGATCCGCCCGCCTTCGCCTTCGGCCAGCGCGAAGTCCACCTGCACGAAGGGCGGCCGCCCCTCCGCGCCGGGGACCGCCAGCTCCGGGGGCACGGCGCGCTCGGCCGCGGCCAGGTACTCCGGCGCGGTGACGGCGGCGACGATCTCCTCGGCGGCGGCCGCCAGCTCCGCCGTCAGCTCGGGGGTGAGGAAGATCGGCGTCTCGCTGATCCGGAACGGGACGGGGAAGCCGAGCTCGTCGTCGAGCTGGCGCACGACGGCCCGGTACTTCTCCTCGCTGAAGGCGGCGTTGAAGGCGCGGCGGAGCGCCGGGTCCATGGGCTAACGGCCCGCGGTCAGATCAGGAACCGGCCCCGCTCCATCACCGGCTCGCCGTCGATCGCGATGCTGCACTCGCGCGCCACGCAGTCGATGTGGGTGGTGGAGAGCCAGTCGGCGCCGGTGTGCTCGGCGTAGGGGTGGCCGAAGGCGATGTGGACGCTGGGGATCTTCTCGTCCTGGAGGATGTTGCCGATGACGTCGCGCACCGCGACGTTGGTGCCGATGGCGAACTCGCCGACGCGGTCGCTGTTCCGGTCGGTCGAGGTGTAGGCGCGGAACTCGGCGAGGAGCTCGGGGTCGTCGCAGGCGAGTGAGGCGATGCGCGTGCCGCGGACCTCGATCGCCAGCGGCGTCGCCCGCAGGTCGCCGTACTTGCGGCACAGGTAGTCGCCGACGACGCCGTCCACCACGAACCGCCCCTCGGCCCCCGCCGGGCAGGTGAAGATCTCGCCCCCCGGGAGGTTGCCCCACTTGTCGGGGGTGATGATGCCGCTGGTCTTGATCCAGCGCAGGCGCGGCGAGAAGGTGGCGGTCAGGTCGGTGCCGCCGGGGGAGGTGACGCGGATCGCGCGCGCCCCCCGCGCCTTGACGATGAGCCGGGTCGAGAGCGCGTCCACCTCCAGGTAATCGGCGCGCATCCCCTCCAGCATGATCTGCCGGTCGATGTTGACCATGTGGGCGTGGCGGATGCCGCGGCGATTGATCACCTCGGTCATGGCGATGCGCGCCGGCAGCTCGCCGGGCAGCGCCGAGGCGGCGTAGACCGAGACCTGCGAGCGCTCGAGCTCGGTCAGGACCGGCGCCGGCATCGCCGCGAGCGGGCGGGGCGCGTGGTCCTCGAGCACGATCAGCGTGTAGGCGGCGCCCACCGCCTCGACCTCCTGCGCCAGCGCCGCCGCGATCTCGATCGACTCGCGGTCGGTGATCAGGGTGATCCGCTCCTCCGGCCGGAGGCGCAGGCAGGTGTGGATCGCGTTGCGCGCCCCCGGGGCGAGCTCGGCGCCCGCCGTCACTGCCGTCAGCATCGGTTCCCTCCTCCTCACGCCTGCTGCGCTGCGCCGAGCACGCCGGGGGAGAGCCCGAGGTGGGTCTCCCAGACGATGTGGTCGACGACCGCCTTCATGTCGTTGGTGTTGTTCCAGGTGGCGAGCTGGCGGTCGGCGCCGGTGCCGCCGCGCAGGATCTCCTCGATGTAGGCGAGCTCTTTCCTGCTCCCCAGCTCGTCCGCCACGTCGTCCACGAACTCCAGCAGCTCGTGGATCAGGTCCACCGTGTCGACCTCCGTCTGGCGCCCGAAGTCGATCATCTTGCCGGAGATGCCGTAGCGCGCGGCGCGCCACTTGTTCTCGTTGATGAGCAGCCGCCGGTAGAGGCGGAAGCCGAGGTTCTGCTTGATCAGCTTGGCGACCTTGGCGGTGATCGCCTGCATCAGGGCCGCCAGCGCCACCGTCTCGTCCACCCGCATCGGCACGTCGCAGATGCGGTACTCCAGGGTGTCGAAGAAGGGGTGCGGCCGGATGTCCCACCAGATCTTCTTGCCGTTGTCGATGCAGCCGGTCTTGATCAGCAGCGCCAGGTAGCTGTCGTACTCGCCGCGGCTGCGGAAGTTGTCGGGGATGCCGGTGCGCGGGAAGCGGTCGAAGATCTTGCTGCGGTAGGACCTGAAGCCGGTGTTCCGCCCTTCCCAGAAAGGGGAGTTGGTCGACAGCGCGTAGATGTGCGGCAGGAAGTAGCGCACCGTGTTCATGATCTGGATCGCCAGCTCGCGGTCCTCGACCCCGACGTGGACGTGCAGACCGAAGATCAGGTTGGCGCGCGCCACCTGCTGCATGTCCTCGATGATCTCGTGGTAGCGCGGCAGGTCGGTGATCTCCTGGTCCTGCCAGTGCGAGAAGGGATGGGTGCCGGCGGCGGCGATGGTGAGCCTGCGGTTGCGTGCCAGAGCCGCCAGGCCGGAGCGCAGGCGGACGACCTCGGAGCGCGCCTCGTCGATGTCGCGGCAGATCGCGGTGCCCACCTCGACGATCGACTGGTGCAGCTCGGCCTTGACCTGGTCCTTGAGGATCTCCTTGCCGTCCTCGAGGAGCTGGTAGACGTGCGAGCGTAGGTCCCGGCTCTCCGGATCGATGAGCTGGAACTCCTCCTCGATCCCGAGCGTGAAGGGTGGGAGGGAGGGCATCGTGGGGCTGGCGGGCGTCAGGGGGTGGCCGCGGCGGCCGGCTCGGGGCGCGGCTTGCCGGCCGCGCCGGGCTCGGCGAAGCCGCGGGTGAAGCGGACGAAGTCCCCCCAGACCAGGTTGAAGCGGCCGGGCACCTGCTCCTGCGCCTGGCGGATCGCCATGTTGGCGGTCGCCTCGACGATCCACTCGAAGTTCTCCGGCCCGATCGAGTGCAGGTCGGCGTCGGGGGCCGGGTTGCAGAAGTCGATGGCGTAGGGGATGCCGTCGCGCACCGCCAGCTCGACGGTGTTGAGGTCGTAGCCGAGGGCGCGGTTGAGCTTGAGCACGTCGCCGATCAGCCGCTCGAGGAGGTCCGGCTCGATCGGCGGCGGGTTGCGCACGTAGCGCTCGTGGAAGGGGGCGCGCGGGTCGTAGCGCATGATGCGCACCTCGCGCCGGTCCACCGAGTAGCAGCGGAAGTACTCGGAGAAGACGATCTCCTCCTGCAGCATCATCACCAGCTGCCCGGTCTGGCCGTAGACCTCGTACAGCTCCTGCGGGCCGCGCACGCGGTAGACGTTCTTCCAGCCGCCGCCGGCGAAGGGCTTGAAGTAGGCCGGGAAGCCGACGTAGGCGAAGATCTCTTCCCAGGCCAGCGGGTAGGCGAGGTTGGTCATCGAGCGCGCGTCGGTGTCGGCGGGGTGCTGGTTCGAGGGCAGCAGCACCGTCTTCGGCACCGCCACGCCGACCTTGGTCGCCAGGCAGTTGTTGAAGAACTTCTCGTCGGCGCTCCACCAGAAGGGGTTGTTGACCACCACCGTGCCGTTGAGGGCGGCGTTCTTGAGGTAGGCGCGGTAGAAGGGGATGTCCTGCGAGATGCGGTCGACGATGACCGCATAGCCGCTGTCCTCCCCCTGCAGGAGCTTGTCGATGCGCACCGGCTCGGCGACGATGCCGTCCGCTTGCTTGGCGTTGACCCGCTCGATGAACGCCTGCGGGTAGGTGCTCTCCTGGCCGAAGAGGATGCCGATCCGTTTCATCCGTTTGGGGGACGGCGGGAGGCGCGCGCGGAGGCGGCTCGCCGGCCGGGTGGGAACGTTATCACTTAGCCCGCTCCGTTGTCGCCATCGGGCCCGGGGAGGATCTGCCGCAGATAAGGGGCGATGCCCCGCCGCGGCTCCCAGTTCTGCGGGTAGCCGAGCGAGACCTCCTCGCAGCGCACGCCGTCGCGGTGGTGGCTGCCGCGGATGTGCAGGTGGCCGTAGACCACCGCCAGGGCGCGGAAGCGGCGGTGCCAGTCCTCGGTGCGGCGGGTGCCGCACCAGAGGGTGAAGCGCGGCACCCGCGGCAGCACCGCGAGGTCGCGCCGCAGCGGCCAGTGGTTGACGAGGACGAGCGGCGCGCGCGCCGCCGCCGCGGCGAGGCGCGGCTCGGCGGCGTCGCAGCGCGCGGCGCACCACTCGGCACGGCCGGCGTAGGGCTCGGGGTCGAGGAGCACCTCGTCGGAGCAGACGACGTTCTCCTCGGCGGCCCAGCGCACCGCCTCGGCGAGCGGCACGTGGTCGGGCCGGAAGCTGTAGTCGTAGAGCAGGAAGAGGAGGGCGACCGAGCAGGGGCCGCCCGGTCCCGGCCAGTCGGCGAACGGGTCCTCCGGGGTCAGCGCGCCCCGGGCGCGGCAGACGGCGACGAGCCGCTGGTATTTCCGCTCGCCGCGCGGCTCGCCGCTCCTGCCCGGCATGGCCCACAGGTCGTGGTTGCCCGGCACCCAGAGCAGGCGCGCGAAGCGCGGCGCGAGGACCTCGAGCGCGAAGGCGAGCTGCTCCTCGGTCTCGCCGACGTCGCCGGCCAGGATCAGCCAGTCCTCGGGGTAGGCGGGGAGCGCCTGCAGCGCGCTGCGGTTGACCTCGTAGCGCAGGTGAAGGTCGGCGATCGCCCAGAGCTTCACGCGGAGCGGTCGCCGCCTCGGGGCGGCTACTCCGCGTAGCCGAGCGCGCGGAGCTTCTCGACGCTCTCCGGATCGAGCTCGATCGGGGCCAGGCGGTCGCTGGCGGCCAGCCCCTGCTGCACCTGGGTCATCCAGCGCCGCAGCTCGGCGGAGGCGGCGCCGGCGTCCGCCGCCTGGCCGCGCCGCTCGGCCGGGTCGCGCGCCAGGTCGAAGAGCCAGCGGCGCGTCCCTTCCAGCCGCAGGATCTCCTTGCGCATGCCGGTGAGGAGCGCGACCTCGAGGAGGCCGCGCCGGCGCGCCCCGGCCCGCGCCTCCTGCTGGCTCAGCACCGCCCCCTTGTGCGCCTGGAACCAGACGACGCGACCACGCGGCGGCGCCGCGCCACTCTGCAGCACGGCGCTCCAGTCGAAGCCGCGGAAGCCGCCCGGCACCGGCAGGCCGGCGAGCCCGAGCAGCGTCGGGGCGATGTCGAGGTTGGAGGCCGGCGCCTCGATCACCCCCGGCGGGATCCGCCCCGGCCAGGCGATCGCCAGCGGGATGCGCAGCGTCGTGTCGTAGAGCTGGCGCCCGTGCCCCCAGGCGCCGTGCTCGCCGAGGCTCTCGCCGTGGTCGGCGGTGAAGAGGACGATGGTGTTGGCGGCGAGCGCGGCGTCGCGCTCGACCGCCGCCAGCAGGCGCCCGACGTGGTGGTCGGCGAAGGCGATCTCGCTGTCGTAGCGGTCCTGCCGCGGCGGCTCGCCCGCCGCCGCGATGCCGAGCCGCCCGGCGAACCCCGCCTGCAGCCGGTAGGGGGCGTGCGGCTCGACGTAGTGGACCCAGAGCAGGAACGGCCCAGGGCGCGCCTGCTGGTGGTCGGCCAGCCAGTCGAGCGATGCGTCCGTCAGGTCCTCGGCCGTCGCTTCCCCCTTGAACACTCCGAACCAGCGCTTGCGGGTGAAGAGCTCGTGGTAGCTCTCGAAGTGGTCCCCCAGCCCCGAGATGCGGTCCTTGAGCGTCCAGTTGCCGACGAAGGCGGCGCTGCGGTAGCCGCGCCGGCGGAGCGCCGCCGCCGCCGACGGCAGCCCCGGGCGCATGGCGAGGCCGTTGCGCGTCGCGCCGTGCTCGTGCGGGTAGAGCGAGGTGAACATCGAGCAGACGGCCGGGTTGGTCAGCGGCTCGACGGTCCGCGCCTGGACGAAGCGCGCGCCCGAGGCCATCCAGCGGTCGAGGTTGGGGGTGGTGGCGCGGCGGTAGCCGTAGCCGGAGAGGTGGTCGGCGCGCAGGGTGTCGATGGTGACGACGACGACGTTGGGGAAGCGCGGCCCCGGCCGCTGCTGTGCCGCGGGCGCGGCGGCGCGCGGCGCCAGCAGCAGGAGCGTCAGGAGAGCCGCGCCCCCGAGCAGGGGGAGGCTCCGGCGGAGTCGTCGTCTGCGGTTCATGCGGAACGGGCCCGGAGGGCCAGAGCATAGCAAGCAAAGAGGTTTCCAGCGGCAAGGCGCCGCGATTGTCCGGCGCGCCGGCGCCGGGCTCCTGGCAACTGGGTTGCTACACTGCCTCGCCGTGAAGGAGAGCGGACCGGAGGAGCTGCCCCGCCCCGGGGACCCCGCGGCGCCCGCCCCGGACGTCCCCGGGCGGCCCGAGTGGGGAAAGCGCACGGAGAGCGCCGAGGAAGGGCATTTCCTCGCCGGCCCGCAGTCGCGCTTCGCCGAGCTGGTGCGCCTCTTCCGCATCCTCGGCGAGTTCGTGCGCGGCTTCCGCGCCCTCCACTTCGCCGGCCCGTGCGTCACCGTCTTCGGCTCGGCCCGCTTCGCCGCCGACCACGCGTACTACGCGCTGGCGCAGGAGGTCGGGGCGCGGCTCGCCAGGGCCGGCTTCACGGTGATGACCGGCGGCGGCCCGGGGATCATGGAGGCGGCCAACCGCGGCGCGCGCGAAGCCGGGGGCCGCAACATCGGCTGCAACATCACGCTGCCGCACGAGCAGCAGCCCAACCCCTACCTCGACCAGTGGCTGGAGTTCCGCTACTTCTTCGTCCGCAAGGTGATGCTCGTCAAGTACTCCTACGCCTTCGTGGCGCTGCCCGGCGGCTTCGGGACGATGGACGAGATCTTCGAGTGCGCCACCCTCATCCAGACCGGCAAGATCAAGGACTTCCCGCTGATCCTCATGGGCAGCGACTACTGGCAGCCGCTGATCGCCTTCCTCCGCGACACCATGGTGCGCCGCGGCACGATCGCCGCCGCCGACCTCGAGCGGATCGTGGTCACCGACTCCCCGGAGGAGGCGGTGGCGCGCATCCGCGAAGCGGCGACGGAGGAGTTCGGTCTCCAGTGGCAGCCGGCGAAGAAGCCGGAGCCGGTCTGGATCTTCGGCGAGCGCGGCCCCGCCCCGGCGCAGCGCAAGGCCCCGGCGCCGGGCGAGCGGCCGGCGGGGTAGGAACCGTCGATACCTGGGTATCGGCGCTCGCTACGGGGGTATCGGCCGGTGCTACCTAGGTATCAGGGCTCGATACCGGGGGAGCGGGGGGATGCCCCGTTCCCTGTTGAAAGCCGAAAGAGGGAAAGCGGCTCGGTTGATCATGCCACGGCCTTGGTGTTCGTCGGTTCCTCGATCGCCGCGAGCGCGAGCTCGAGAGCCCCGAGGTGCCGATGTCCCTTGACACGCCGGAAGCCAGCCTCCGCGTCACACAGCGCCAGGGCGACCCAGCGCAGCACCATGTCGCCGCCGCGCCAGCGCTTGACGTTGCGCGTCGTCGTACGGATCGAGCCGATCGTGTTCTCGATCGCGTTGGTCGAGGCGAGCAACCGGCGCAGAGCGTCGGGCAGCTTCAGCCGCAAGGCGGTGAGGGTCTCGTCGAGGCCCTCGCGCAGGCTGCCCGCGGCGCCCGCGTGGCCTGCGTGCTCGAGCCAGCGGGCAAGCTGCTCGAGGCGACGCTTGGCGAGGTCGAAGCGAGCGCTCTGGTAGGCCTCGACCATCAGGCGGTCGACCCGGGCTTGGAGCTGCTTGGGCAGGTGGTCGCGGACGTTGCGGCGCTTGTGGAGCTGGCAGCGCTGGACGTGGGTTGCGTCCCCGAAGACGGCGCGCACGGCCTTGCGCAGCCCCTTGCCGCCGTCGAGCACCGCCAAGAAGCGCGGCGGCATCGCGAGGCCTCGCTCCAACAGCTCCTGGAGCAGGCCGGTACAGAGCGCCGCGTTCTCCGTCGCGCCTTCACGCAGGCCGAGCACCCGCTTGGTCCCGTCGCGCGCGATGCCGAGTGCCACCACCAGGGTGTGGCCGGCCACCTCCAGCCCGTCGATCATCAGGATCAGGGGCTGGAAGTCCGACAGGTCTCGGCGCAGCCACGCGCCCAGCAGACGACGCGTCCCCGCCACCAGCCGGCGCTGGACCGCACTCTTGCTCGTCGCGCGCTCCGGCACCGACTCTGCGAGCGGCTCCAAGCTCCGACCGTAGCGGCGCTGCGAGACGCCGACCAGCGCCTGCTCGATCACCCGCTCCGTGAAGGGATCTTCGTCCTGAAAGGCGCGCACCGAAGGCAAGCTCATCTCGCCACCGTCGCGTCGCCGGACGCGCGGTCGCGGCAGCGCCACCTGGCGGCCACCCAGCACGAACTCGCTCGCCGTCGAGCCCCAGCGGTACGCCTCGCGGGTCGGATTGCGCCGACGCTTCGGACCGACGACGGCCTCGACCTCGTCCGCGAGCTGCCGCCCCAGGGCCTCGACGCCCGCGGCGTGAAACAGCTCCAGCAGCCCCTGGCGGCTGGCCTCGATGCCCTCGACCATCGGCCGCAGCAGCGCTTGTAGCCCGTGGCTGATGCGCGCCGCACGGCCCCCTTGCCACACCACCCGCCTTTCTGCTCTCGTCTTCATCACGGCTCCTTGGCCCCCTGGCGGGGCCGGTTATTCGACCAACCCGATTCTCGATCAGGTGGGCCGAGGAGCCGCCTTCACCTCATTGCTCTTTCAACAGCGGGAGGGACAACCCCCTGGGGAGGCCTCTCCTCCCACTCCCCCGGCCTCCCCAGCCACCCCCGGGTCCGCCCCCCGGACCCCCCACTCCTTCTGCCTCGCCAACGATCGCCTCATCGCCTTCGCCTCTCTCCGCCCTCTACCCTATTTCGGCAGCGCTCTGCTGTCTCACGGGATGTTGGCAGAGAGGGACGTACTTCTCGGCCGGATCAGGGGGAATTCTCCCGGTACGAGCGTCCCGACGGCCGGTGCAAGCGTACTTTCGTCTGGTACAAGCGTACCGATGCCCGGTGCAAACGTACTTTCGCCCGGTACAGGCGTACTTTTTCAAAGTACAGGCGTACTGCCGGCCGGTACAAGTGTACTTTTACAAAGTACAAGCGTACCGACGCGCGGTACATATGTACTTTGGCAAAGTACAAGCGTACCGACGGCCGGTACGAACGTACTCGTGAAAAGTACGCTTGCCCCGGTCCGATTCCCACTCTCCCCGGTCGGATTCCCGCTCTTCGCCGCCTCACAAGGCGTCCGCCGCCGGCCCTTCGGCGGTCGCCACCAAGCCCGCGGCAGCCTCCCCGACTCCAGCCGCCCGGATTACGAGTTTCCCCCCGCGCACCCTCCGCCTCGTAGTCCTGCCCGAGGCCGAACCCCGCCGTCCGGAGTCACCGCCCCGACCGCCGCAATTCGGCACCCGCTCCCTCCGCTCACCGCCCACAGACCGTTCCACCTCCAGCCGCTCCAAGAGGGGAGAGCGAGAGCGCGCACCGCCACGCTCTGAAAGCAGCTCGGAAAGCTTCAGGTCCCAGGCGCCCTCAAACCGCCCGCCCGTGGCGTCGCGAGCTTCAGGACACTCAGCCGCCGCGTCCGCTGGCGCACCTCAGGCGACCCCCCTCGCCGGAGGGAGCTCGTGCCTCCTCTCCTGTTATAGTGCCTAACTGACAAGCCACACGCATGGAGCACCGGGCATTCGGGGCCCCGCCGGAACCTAGACGACACCCATCTGGCGGCTATACCGACATGCGCGGGCCTCGGCGAGTCGTTCGAAGCCGAGGTTGGCCGTCGCGGCTGTCGCCGGTTTGCCGCAATATGGAGGGTGAAATGGAACCACGCTACGGTAGATTGGTCGCACCATTCCTAGTTTTGATCCTTTGCGCGGGCTCGGGCTATGCTCAGAAAGAAAATTTGACCGACAATGCCCGTGTCAAGGCAGTCTTGGGTAAGTGGCAGGTCGGCAACTCTGACATGCTGGTTGAGTTCACAGAGAATGTAGGGTTTGTTCACGACTTCGACACTTTCAATCTGACTTTCTACAAAATTGACGGCCTCAATGCCGCTTACTCTATCATTGGGAACAGCGAGACGGCCATACTGTTTCTGAAGTTTGCGGACGAAGAAGGCTTCGCGCAGCTTGATCTGACTATTAAAAATCCCGATTTGCTCGTCATGGTGACAACAAATGGAACCACAACGGAGTATCATCGGAGGAAGAGTAACAAGGACTTGACGGACTACGAGAGTGTGAAGAAGTTGGCTGGTTACTGGAACTTCCTGGACGTATCCGACACGGTACGCTTTCTGTTTACTGATGAGCCTTATAAGGTAGAGAAGGTTCCCGGCTCACCTAACGAGGTAGCTTTCTACAGGCTAAGCAGTCCCGAGTTGGGCGATCTCTTAGAGGCGAAAGCGTACTCGGTGATGCGACTTCCAGATGGTGCAAGAGAAATTCTGTTCTACGGCGATCAACATGGGGTGAGCGCCCTAGGCAGTTTGGAGATCAGAGGCGAAGTATTTCTGCTCAAGGGCAAAAGTTTCGGCAGGCGCCCAGTTCCTCCTGCGCAAAGAAGGGCAGCCCGCGATACTGGCAGCCTAGGCGTGGCAGTGACCTACGGAGAGGTGCTCGATCTGACGGTGACGGAGTTCAGGGTTCAACTTGTGGGTGATGAGTCAACAAACTTTCTCAGGAGGGAGGGTGGCTCGGGGAGTGCCCTTTTCAGGTCTGGATATGCGACTTTCATGAGTTTGCCGCAGGGATACTACAAGATGACATTGACTGGCTATGTTCAGCAAGGTGGTAAGAAAACGGCCTTTGCGGTGAACTCCGATCTCCAATTCAATGGAGGTAACGTTACCTGTCGAGCTAATATCAGCACAAAAAGGGTTTACTGCCAGGCTTCCGCGCCTCAGTGATAAAAAGCCGTGCCCCTTCGACGAGACCCCGCCAAGAGGCCATGGGTCATGGCTACATACACGAGCAGGATAGGTTGGGCGGCCAACCCCGGGCCTACGGCGGACACCCGAGTTCGCGCCTAGGTACACGCTGAGGCCCCATAGCGATGCGGGCCAGTGCAGCGTAAGCCGTTGGCGGAGCAGGGCAACCCTGGCAGCGCTTCGGATGCCGAAAGGCAGAAAGGAGTGTTGACCATGGCCAAAGACGTGTTCGTCAGGCTCGGTCCTGTTGCCCTGGTAGTGGTCGGCTGGTTGTCCTTCGCCGCGGGTCAGCTCCTTGAGCTGGCTCCGCTTCACAAGCTCATCCTGCTCGGCGCTGCCCGGGTCCTGCCCCAAGCCCTCGAGTGCGGGATTTCGCCTCCGCTCCCGATCCGCCGCCCAAGCCGTAGCCCGCGTTTCAGTGGAAGTCATAGCTCGGCGTCGCCGCCGCCAGCTCTTGTAGCCCCCAGAAGCGCTCGCCGCGGACGGAGATCGAGCCGTCGCGGTTCTGGAGCACCCCTTCGACGACCAGGCCCGACGAGCCGACGACCAGGCGGCGGTGCTTCTGGAGGAGCTCGGGCTGGACGATGGCTTGCGACATCCCGGTCTCGTCCTCGAGGGTGATGAAGAGGAGGCCCTTGGCGGTGCCGGGGCGCTGGCGGACGATGACCGAGCCGGCAATCCGCACGCGGTCGCCGTTGCGGTAGCGCGGCAGGTCGATTGCCGCTACCACGCCCTTCCGCCGCAGCGCTTCGCGCAGGTAGGCGACCGGGTGCGGGCCGAGGGTGAGCTGGGTGCCGCCGAAGTCTTCCAGGGTCTCCTCGGCCGGGGTCATCTCGGGGAGCGGCGAGGGCTCGGTGTCCTTCAGGGCGTCGAGCAGCGGGCCGGCCGGGCGGGCGATCCGCGCCACCTGCCAGAGCGCGGCGCGGCGGCTGAGGCCGAAGGCGCCGAGCGCGCCGATCGCGGCCAGCGTCTCGAGCTCGTCCTCGCGCAGCCCGCAGCGGCGGGCCAGGTCCTCGGCGTCGCGGAAGGCGCCGCCGCGCGCCCGCTCCGCGCCGATCCGCTGGCCCGCCGCGGCGCGCAGGCCGCGCACGAAGCGGAAGCCCACGCGCAACGCCCCGGCCGGCCCGGTCGCGCCGCCCTCCCGCTCCTCCCAGGCGCACTTCCACTCCGAGCGCTGGACGTCCACCGGCCGCACCTCGACGCCGTGCCGCTCGGCGTCCTTGACCAGGGTCGCCGGGTGGTAGAAGCCCATCGGCCAGGCGTTCAGCAGCCCGAGGTAGAAGGCGGTCGGGTGGTGGACCTTGAGATAGGCGCTGGCGTAGGCGATGAGCGCGAAGCTCGCGGCGTGCGACTCGGGGAAGCCGTAGAGGGCGAAGGCGGTGATGGCGTGGACGATCTCCTCCTGCGTCTTGCCGGCGATGCCGCGCGCCGTCATGCCGTCGCGCAGCCGCCGCTCGATCGCGCGCATCCGCTCGACCGACCGCTTGAACCCCATCGCCCGCCGCAGCTCCTCGGCCTCGCCGCCGGTGAAGCCGGCGGCCACCATGGCGATGCGCAGGAGCTGCTCCTGGAAGAGCGGCACGCCGAGGGTGCGCTCCAGGATCGGCTTCAGGCTCGGGTGCGGGTAGGTCACCGCCTCGCGCCCCTGCCGCCGCTCGAAGTAGGGGTGGGCCATCTTGCCGACGATCGGGCCGGGGCGGATGATGGCGACCTGGATCACGATGTCGTAGAAGCGCTTGGGGTCGTTGCGCGGCAGCGACGCCATCTGGGCGCGGCTCTCGACCTGGAAGACCCCCACGGTGTCGGCGCGGCGGAGCATGGCGAAGACCGCCGGGTCGTCGGCCGGGAGCTGGGCCAGGTCGAGGTGCGTGCCCTCGTGCCGGCGCACCACCGGCACCATCTCCTCGAAGGCGGCGAGCATGCCGAGGCCCAGGAGGTCCACCTTGACGATTCCCAGGTCGGCGCAGTCGTCCTTGTCCCACTGCACGACGACGCGCCCGGGCATCGCGGCCGGCTCGAGCGGCACCACCTCGTCGAGCCGCCCGGCGGCGATCACCATCCCCCCCGAGTGCTGCCCCAGGTGGCGCGGCAGGTTGTGGATGCGCGTCCAGAGGTCGGCGAAGCGGCGCACCCGCCCCTCCTGCGGGTCGAGCCCGCCGGCGGCGAGCTCGGCGGCGAAGGACTTGGGGTCGCCGCGCGCCAGGTCGTAGGTGAAGCTGCCGAGCTGGTCGGCGAGGCGGTCGATCTGCTCGGCCGAGTAGCCGAAGGCCTTCGCCACCTCGCGTGTCGCCGAGCGGTCGCGGTAGGTGATGACGTTGGCGGTCATCGCCGCGCCGTGCTCGCCGTAGCGGCGGTAGACGTACTGGATGACCTTCTCGCGCTGGTCGCCGGAGGGGAGGTCGAGGTCGATGTCCGGCCACTCGCCGCGCTCCTCGGAGAGGAAGCGCTCGAAGAGGAGGTCCATCTTGACCGGATCGACGGCGGTGATGGAGAGCGCGAAGCAGACCGCGCTGTTGGCCGCCGAGCCGCGCCCCTGCACCAGGATCGACTCGCGCTGGCAGAACTGGACCATGTCCCAGACGATCAGGAAGTACCCGGCGAGGTCGAGCTTCTCGATCAGCGCCAGCTCCTTTTCGAGCTGCGCCTGGGCGCGCGCGGTGAGCGGCCGGAAGCGGGCGCGGGCGCCGTTCCAGGTGACGTGGCGGAGGTAGGAGGCCGGCGTCTCGCCGGGCGGCAGCGGGTAGTCGGGGAAGCGGTAGCCCAGGTCGGCCAAGGTGAAGTCGAGCCGCGCGGCGAGCTCGGCGGCGCCGGCGACCGCCTCGGGGAGGTCGGCGAAGCGGCGGGCCATCTCGGCGGCGGGCTTCAAGTGCCGCTCGCGGTGGGCGGCGAGGAGGGTGCCGGCGGCGTCGAGGGTCGTGTGGTGGCGGATGCAGGTGAGGACGTCGTGGAGGGCCTTGTCCTCCGGCCGCGCGTAGCGGGCGCCGTTGGTGGCGACGAGCGGCAGGCCGAGCGCGCGCGCCAGCTCGACGGCGGCGCGGTTGGCGTGCTCCTCCTCGGGCCGGCGGTGGCGCTGCAGCTCGACGTGGAGGCGGCCGGGGAAGAGGCGGCCGAGCCGCTCGAGCAGGCGGCGGCCGCGCTCCGCGCCGCCCTGGCGCAGGGCGGCGGCGAGCGGGCCGTCGGGGCCGCCGGTCAGGCAGCGCAGCCCGGCCGCATGCTCGGCGACCAGCTCCCAGGTGGCCCGCGCCTCCCCCTTGGGCCGGCCGCGCGCCGCGGCGGAGAGGAGGCGGCAGAGGTTCTTGTAGCCGGCGCGGCTCTCGACGAGCAGGGTGAGCCGCTCGCCCGGCGGCACCGGCGGCGGCACGGCGCGCGACTCCGGGCGCGGCGCGGCGGCGGTCTCCGGCGGCGCCACCAGCCCCAGCGGCCCCGAGCGGCGCCCGGGCCGCGCCGGGTCGATCGCCACCTCCGCCCCGACCAGCGCCCTGATGCCGGCCTGGCGCGCCGCCTGGTAGAAGCGCGGCGCGCCGTAGACCCCTTGCGCGTCCACCAGCGCCACCGCCGGCAGCTCCAGGGCGGCGGCCTGCTCGACCAGGTCCTCGGGGAGCGAGGCGCCGTCGAGGAAGGAGAAGGCGGAAGCGGCGCGCAGCTCGGCGTAGGGCGGGGCCTTGGCGCCGCGCGCGCGGCGGGGCGGCGGGGGAGGCGGACGCGGCGGCAGCGGCACCGGCGCCTCGCCCGGCCGGTCCCCCGGCAGCGTCTCGGCCTTGCGATCCCTCACAGTGGGAGACTAGGCGCAACTCGGGCGTAAATCAAGGCGGCGTAGCATCCGAAAATGGCGGAAGACACCGGGACAGTCATCCGCGCGGAGGAGCCGGCGGACGCCGCCGCGGTCCGCGCGGTCAACGAGCTGGCGTTCGGGCAGCCGGTCGAGGCCGACCTCGTGGACGCGCTGCGCGCCGCGGGGAAGGCGGTCGTCGCGCTCGTCGCCGTCGCCGGCGGGCGGGTCGTCGGGCACATCCTGTTCAGCGAGGTGCGGATCGAGCCTGACGCCGGCGGCGCCGCCGCGACCGCCGCGGGGCTCGCGCCGATGGCCGTCCTCCCCGAGCTGCAACGCCGGGGCATCGGCTCGCGTCTCGTCGAGGCGGGGCTGGCGCGCTGCCGCGCGGCCGGCTACGGCGCCTCGATCGTCCTCGGCCATCCCGAGTACTACCCGCGCTTCGGCTACGTCCCCGCGAGCCGTTTCGGCGTCCGCTCGACCTACGACGTGCCCGACGAGGTCTTCATGGCCCAGGAGCTCCGCCCCGGCGCCCTCGCCGGCGCCGCCGGCCTCGCCCGCTACGCCCCCGAGTTCGACGCGGCCTGAGCAGTAGCCCAGGCGCGCTCTCACCCTCGGCGCGCACCCTCTTCTTTTAGCAAGGCATCTCTCCGTCGCGCGGCAAAAGAGCCGCGAGGCACCTTCCTTGGGAGACCGTTCATGACAGGCATTGGAGCAGTCCGCCGCTGGCGGACCTTATGGGCGGCCGGCGTGTTGGCGGCCGCCGCGTTCACCACGGTGGCTGCGGCGCAGCCGGTGGAGCAGGGCAGGGGCGTGGACCACCGGGTCGATTATGGGTCCTTCACCCAGCTGGGCCCGTGGGACGACCGCAACTACCAGGTCAGGCTCCAGGACCTCGCCGTCCTCGCCCCCAACGAGCACGAGCTGAAGGACCCCATCCCGGTCTTCTTCCGCATCGAGCTGCGCAAGGCCAACCCCGGCATGGCGCGCACGGGTCCGGCCCAGTACCCGCGCAGCGCGCTGCAGGTCTTCGAGCTCAAGTACGGCGGCTACCTGGTCAACGGCAAGCTCTACCGCGGCGCGATCTTCCAGGACGGCCGTTTCATCGTCGTCGAGGAGGACGGGATCACCGAGGAGGAGTTCGAGGAGCAGGCCCTGACCTCCGACGTGCGCGTCACCTCGCCCACCGGCGCCGCCGAGTCGGCGATCAAGATCCATCCGACCGACGTCAACAAGGTAGTCGCCGGCTCGAACGGCCCGGGGTCCGGGCAGATCATGTGGTACTCGACCAACGGCGGCTCCTCCTGGACCCAGGCCGCCGCCCTGCCGCTGGGCGGCACCTGCTGCGACCCCACCGTGGACTGGTCCTCGAACGGCCAGTACGCCTACACCTCGACCCTCGGCGGCTGCGGCGCCGTGTGCAACGTCTGGGTCTACCGCTCGTCGGACGGCGGCGCCACCTGGAGCGACCTGGCGACCATCACCCCCGGCGACCCCCGGCGCGAGGTGACGTCGGCGAACACCAGCGACAAGCAGTACATCCACGTCGACAAGTTCGCGACCTCCCCCTTCCGCGACAACATCTACCAGTGCTGGCACGACAACAACACCTTGAAGCACTCCCGCTCGACCGACTTCGCCCACACCTGGAGCGCGCCGCTGACGATGTCGAGCGGCTCCAGCCAGTCGGGCATCGGCTGCGACCTGACGACCGACAAGAGCGGCAACGTCTACTACTTCTGGCCGGCCACCAACGGCAAGACCATCCTGTCGCGCAAGTCGACCAACGGCGGCACGAGCTTCGCCGCGGTGGTCACCGTGGCCACCACGCAGGACGGCTACGACTTCGCGATCCCGGCGATGGAGACGCGCCGCGCCTTCATCTACGCCTCCGCCGACGCCGACCTGTCGAGCGGCGCCTTCGCCAACTCGATCTACGTCGCCTGGACCGACACCACCGCCCCCGAGACCTCGCCGCCGGCCAACAACCACGGCCGCATCCGCGTCGCCTACTCCCGCGACGGCGGCGCCACCTGGACGGTGCGCACGCCGCACGAGACGGCCGACGCCGCGAGCGTCGACCGCTTCCACCCCTGGCTCGGGGTCGGGCCGGACGGCAAGGTCTACGTGGCCTTCTACGACACCCGCCGCAGCCCGACGCGCGTCGGCGTGGACATCTTCTACTCGGTCTCCTCCGACGGCGGCGACACCTGGCCGACGCCGGTGCGCCTGACCAGCGTGCTCTCGCCGCAGATCGACACCGGCTTCGAGTGGGGCGACTACAACGGCCTCGACGTCGTCGGCAACCAGCTCATCACGATCTTCACCGACAACCGCAACGAGAGTGGCGGCGGCACCGACTCGGTCGACGTCTACGCCGCCGGGTTCCAGATCGGCGGCGGGCCGGGCAACACGGCGCCGGTGGTGACCATCACCGCGCCGGCCAACGGCAGCTCCTTCGCCCAGGGCGCCTCGATCACCTTCACCGGCACCGCCAACGACGCCGAAGACGGCAACATCTCGACAAGCCTCACCTGGACCTCGAGCATCAACGGCACCATCGGCAGCGGGGCCTCGTTCAGCACCTCGTCGCTCTCGGCGGGGAACCACACCATCACCGCTTCGGTGACCGACAGCGGCGGCCTCCCCGGCTCGGCGCAGATCACCCTGACCGTGACCAGCGGCTCGACCACGCTGACCTTCGACTCGGTGGCTTCCCAGGACGGCCGCATCTGGGAGTCGGGAGAGAACGGCAACGTCGGCGGCGGCGGCAACGCGACCGAGAACTCGACCATCGCCCTGCGCGTCGGCGACACCAACGCCGACGAGCAGTACAAGAACATCGTCTCCTTCAACACGGCGTCGATCCCGGACGGGGCGACGATCCTCTCGGCGAGCCTGCGCCTGGTGCGCGGCGCCATCTCCGGCACCAACCCTTACACCACCCACGGCCCGTGCGTCGCCGACATCGTGACCGGCGGCTTCGGCGGCTCGACGGCCTTCGCCTTCTCCGACTGGCAGGCGGCGGCGACGGCCAACGCAGTAGTCACCCTGTCGAACCCCACCGTCAACGGCGCGGCCTCGACGGGCAGCCTGAACGCGGCCGGGTTGAGCGCCATCAACAAGACCGGCACGACGCAGCTCCGCCCCTACTGCACGCTCGGCGACAACGACGACCTGGCCTTCGACTACATCGGCTTCTACCCCGGTGAGACCGCGACGGCGGCAAACCGGCCGCAGCTGACGGTGACGTACCAGTAGACGCGTCTCTTCGCGAACGTACCGACGGCCGGGCTCTCCGCCCGGCCGTCGGCCTCGGGCTACAATCCCGCGACCCCTGGGAGGGGTTGGGGGGGTGTGATGGCATCCAAGGTCGGGATCTACGTCGACGTCGAGAACATCACCCGCAACGGCGGCTACGGCATGCGCTACGACGTGCTGCGGGAGTTCGCCTGCCGCGACGGCTCGGAGGCGCTGCGCATGAACGCCTACGTCCGCTTCGACGAGGAGCGGGCGCGGCGGCGCGATCCCGGCTACGCCACGGTGCTGGAGTTCCACTCGCGGCTGCGCGACATCGGCTTCAAGGTCGTCGAGAAGCCGATCCGCTGGCTCGTCGACACCCAGACCAAGGAGCGCTACGGCAAGGCCAACGCCGACCTCGACATGGCGGTCGACCTCCTCCTGCAGTCGGAGCGGCTGGACCGGGTGGTGCTGGCGACCGGCGACGGCGACTTCACCAAGGTCGTCGAGGCGCTCCAGAACCGCGGCCTCAGGATCGAGGTCGTGGCCTTCGACAACGTCTCCTCCGACCTGCGCAACCAGGCCGACCTCTTCCTCTCCGGCTACGTCATCCCCAACCTTCTCTCCACCCCCGAGACGGCGGAGAAGAAGCCCTGGGGCGAGGAGGGCTCGCGGGTGCGCGGCGCCTGCTACTGGGTGGACCGCGACAAGGGGTACGGATTCCTGCGCTTCCTGCAGCGGATCAACGAGAACCTCTGGCTCTACGACTCCCGCCGCCCCGGCTCGCCTTTCGCCAACTGCTTCTTCCACGTCACCGAGCTCGAGGACGAGACGGTCTTCGACCGCCTGCCCAACCGGGAGGTCATCCTGCAGTTCCTCTTGAAGCGCGGCGAGAAGGGGTGGGAGGCGCAGGGGATCCAGGTCGTGGGCGGGCCGGTCGCGCCGTCCGGTCCGCCGCCGCAGACGGCCGCGAGCTGAGGATTCTTCCGAAAACGCCCGGCACGTAGGCCGGGCGCTACCCGATCTTCTCCGGTGTGAACGACGGCGGGTCGCTGGCCGGGAAGGACTCCACCGAGGCCTCGTCGACGACGTCCAGCTCCTCGCGCCAGCGGCGCGGCTGCGCCCAGGGGCGCGGCGGCGGCGGGGGCGTCTCGGCGCGGGCCAGGCCCGGCTCGTCGTCGGCGGTGTTCCACCCCAGCGCGCCGTAGACCGGGCAGTGGCCGCTGGCGCCGCGCGCGGCGAGGCCGGCCCCGCCCAGAGCGGTCAGCAGCCTCAGGGGCGACCGTCGTCGCGCGACCGCCCAGGCGAGGAGCGCGCCGCCGGCGATCAGCGACCCCAGGCGCTCCACCTTCGAGAGATTGATCTCCATCGCAGTCTCCTCCGGGGTCGAACGGCGGCCCGACGGGAGGGAAGCGCCGCAAGGCGTGTGCCACGCCGGCTGTGACGGGGCTCAGCCTCCGTTCCCAATCACCGCCGAGGGACGGCCGAAGAGCTCGATCCGCCGGGCCCGAAGCGGGCCGAAGCGGCGCTCGGCGTAGAGCGGCGCGGCGGCCAGCATGCCGCGGGCCCCGGCCTCCTGCTCCGGCTCGATCACGTACAGCTCGGTCGTCTCGAGGAGGAAGGGCAGGTAGAGGCGGGCCAGGTCCTGCTCCGGCCCCGGGAGGAGGGCGACGTAGGCGTCGCTCTCGGCCAGCCAGGCGGCGACGGCGTGGGCGCGCCGGCGCCCGCGCTCGACCCGCCCGCCAGGGACCGCCCCGGGAGCCGGCGGGGCGGCGGCCGCCGCGGCGAGGTGCGCCCGCGCCGGGCCGTCAGCCGCCGCGGCCAGGAGCCAGGTGCCGGCGAGGCCGCGCACCCGGGCGCGGAAGACCTCCGCCTCGCCGACGCTCCCGAGCGACTCCACGTCGAGCAGCCCGAAGTACGGCTCGAGCCAGGCCGCCGGCACGAACTTGAGCGGTTTGCGCAACGCGTTGCCGAGCCGCGTCACGGTGCGGTAGCGGGCGCCGGCCTCCCCCGGCCCATAGAGATAGAGCGCGCCTCGATCGGCGGCAAGGAGCGCCGGGTCGAGGCGCGGCGCCGGCCGGAGGCGCCGGGCGGCGTCGCGCAGGCGCGCGTGGTGCTCCGCCGCGAGAACTTCCCGCAGCGGCGGGCGGACGACCTCGACGCGCGCGAGGTTCGGCATTACGGCGCCGGTCGGAGCGAAGGCCGGCTCGGCGCGGGCGTAGACCGGCGGCACGGGCCAGAGCGCGACGTACGACGGGTCGCGGCCGGGCGCCGGCAGCGACAGGAGCGAGGCGCCGACGAAGAGGCCCGCGGCCCCCCAGAAGAGGGCCGGGTGGCGGAGTCGGGCGAGGACCTCCGCGATCAAGAGGCCTCCCAGCCAGTAGGCGAGGACGAGGAAGCGTTTCGCGTGGAAGTCGTAGGCGCAGGCGAAGAAGAGGAAGAGGGCCAGGACCGTGCCCCCGAGGAACAGCCGGCCGGCGGCCGCGGGGTTGCTCGCCCGGAAGCCGAGCAGAGCGAGCCCCACGCCCGCGGTGAGGAGGAGCGCGCCGGGCAGGCCTAGCAGCGAGGCGAGCGACCAGAGGTAGGCGCCGAGGGAGCCGCCGTCATGGAGGCGCAGCAGCGTCGAGTAGCGCGTCAGCACGTCGCCGAAGGTGCCGTAGCGGGCCTGCTTGAGGAGGAGCCAGGCGACTTGGAGCGCGAGGAAGACCGCGGCGCCCGCCCAGAGTGCCGGCGCGCGGAGGTGGCGCCGGCGCGCCAAGAGGACCGCGGCCGCGGCCGGCAGCGCCGCGAGGAGGGCCGCCTGCTGCGCCAGCGCCGCGAGCCCGCCGGCGAGGCCGGCCGCGAGGTAGGCGCGCGGGCGCTCGGCGGCGACCAGGAAGGCCGCCGCGGCGGCGAAGAGCAGGCAGGAGCCGAGGACGTCGGCCATCAGATCGACCGACAGCCCCTGGTAGGAGTGGTTGAAGAGGAGCGCCGCGCCGGTCGCGACGGCGGCGCGCGGCCCGTAGAGGCGCGCGGCGAGCGCCACGAACCCCACCGCGGTGGCGTGCACGAGGGCCTGCTGGAGGAGCGGCCAGAGCTCCAGCGCGCCGAGCCGCGCCAGCGCCGCCAGCAGGAGCGGCAGGAGCGGCGAGCGGCCGGGGTCGCGCACCGAGTGGCCGGCGAAGGCGAGGCCGTTGGCGATCCAGTCCCAGGAGTCGCCGTCGGTGAACGGGTAGTCGAGGTTGAGGTCGGGGACGAGGAGCCGCGGCGCCACCCAGAGGAGGTCGGCGAGAGCGAGGACGGCGAAGGCGGCGACCCAGCGCGAGGTGCGAGGCACGCCGCGCTAGGAAGGCGTCGCGGGGGGCCGCCGGAAGCGCCGGCGGAGGCGCAGGAGCGCCCAGATCAGGAGCGCCAGGAGCGCGACGACCGGCAGCACCGTCACGAGCAGCCAGATCGCCAGGTCGACGAGCGCCTGGAGGAGCTTGACCAGCGCCCGGGCGCTGGCGCGCAGCGTCTCGGCCGGGCGCCACTCCTCGACCAGCGGCTTCCCGGCCTCGGCCGGCAGCAGCTCGAGGTTGATCGTCGAGAGCGTGGTGAGCGTGGTCAGCACCTTGAGCTGCCCCTGGATCTGCTCGATCGAGGTGCGGATCTCGGTCAGCTGGCGGTACACCGCCATCACGTCCTCGAGCTTCTGGCCGCGCTCGCGCGCCTCGGAGAGAAGCTCTAGGAGCTCCCGCTCGGTGGCGCGCAGCGTCGTCAGCCGCGCCCCCAGGTCGACGAACTGCTCGGTCACGTCCTCGCTGCGCACGCTCTCGCGCTCGATCTGCTCGCCGAGCCGGCGGATGCGCTCGAGCGCGGCGTCCAGCCGTTCGACCGGCACGCGCAGGGTGATCGAGTAATGGAGGAGGCCGTTCTGGCGCTGCGCCGTCATGTTGGCGACGTAGCCGCCCAGGCTCACGGCAAGGAGCTGGGCCTCGCGCGCCGCCTTGGCGGTGTCGGCGACCAGCATCTGGATGTCGACGGTCTTGATCAGCTTGCGCGAGAGGGGGGCGAGGGGCGCGGCCTGCTGCGCCGCGTCCGCGCCCGCCTGTTTGTCGAAGGCGCGCTCGGGAGCGGGGGGCGGAGGGGGCTCGGGAGCGTTGGCGACGCCCGAAGCCGCTTGGTCGCCGACCGCCTCCTCCGCTGCCTCCTCCGCCGCCCGCTTGGCGCAGGCGGCGCAGGCCAGCAGGAGGAGGAGGGAAAGGACGGCGAGGGCTCGGCTCATCGCACCACTATAGACACAGCCGCCCCCCGCAGCCGAAACCGCGCCCCGCGATACGCTCGGCCGATGGACGTCTGGCCGGGGCAGCCGGCGCCGCTCGGGGCGACGTGGGACGGCGTGGGGACGAACTTCTCCGTCTTCTCCTCGGTCGCCGTGCGGGTCGAGCTCTGCCTCTTCGACGTGGCGGGCCGCGAGAGCCGCGCCGACCTCCCGGAGCGCACCGCCCTCTGCTGGCACGGCTACGTCCCCGGCGTCGGGCCCGGCCAGCGCTACGGCTTCCGCGTCCACGGTCCCTGGGACCCGGCGCGCGGCCGGCGCTGCAACCCGGCGAAGCTCCTCCTCGACCCTTACGCCCGCGCCATCGACGGCGACCTCCGTTGGGGGGAGGAGATCTTCGCCCACCGCTGGGGCGACCCCGACGCCCGCAACGACGCCGACAGCGCGCCGGCCATGCCGCGCTCGATCGTCGTCGATCCGCGCTTCGACTGGCGGGGCGACCGGCCGCCGACCGTGCCGCGCCACGAGACGGTGATCTACGAGACCCACGTCAAGGGCTTCACCGCCCGCCACCCGGCGGTGCCGCCGGAGCTGCGCGGCACTTACGCCGGCCTTGCCCACCCGGCCGCGATCGACCACCTGCGCCGGCTCGGCGTCACCGCCGTCGAGCTGATGCCGGTCCACCAGTTCGTGCACGACGGGCACCTGCTGGCGCGCGGCCTGCGCAACTACTGGGGCTACAACTCGATCGGCTACTTCGCCCCGCACGCCGAGTACTCCGCCTCCGGCGGCGCCGGCGGCCAGGTGGGCGAGTTCCGCGAGCTGGTGCGCGCCCTCCACGCCGCCGGGCTCGAGGTGATCCTCGACGTCGTCTACAACCACACCGGCGAGGGGGATCACCGTGGGCCGGCGCTCTGCTTCCGCGGCCTCGACAACGCCGCCTACTACCGCTTGAGCCCCGAGGACCCGCGCTTCTACGTCGACTACACCGGCACCGGCAACAGCCTCAACATGGTCGAGCCCTACGTGCTGCAGCTCCTCATGGACTCGCTGCGCTACTGGGTGACGGAGATGCACGTCGACGGCTTCCGCTTCGACCTCGCGGCGGCGCTGGCGCGCGAGCTCGCCGACGTCGACCGGCTGGGCGGCTTCTTCGACGTCATCCACCAGGACCCGGTGATCTCGCGCGTCAAGCTGATCGCCGAGCCCTGGGACCTCGGGCCCGGCGGCTACCAGGTGGGGAACTTCCCGAGCCTCTGGTCGGAGTGGAACGGGAAGTACCGCGACACGGTGCGCGATCACTGGCGCGGCGAGCCGGCGACGCTCGACGAGCTGGCCTACCGCCTGACCGGCAGCTCCGACCTCTACGGCGACGACGGCCGGCGCCCTTCGGCGAGCGTCAACTTCGTCACCGCCCACGACGGCTTCACCCTCGCCGACCTGGTCTCCTACAACGAGAAGCACAACGAGGCCAACGGCGAGGACAACCGCGACGGCGAGTCGCACAACCGCTCCTGGAACTGCGGCGTCGAGGGGCCGACGGACGACCCCGGGGTCCTCGCCCTCCGCCGCCGCCAGCAGCGGAACTTCCTGGCCACGCTCCTGCTCTCGCAGGGCCTGCCGATGCTCCTGGGCGGCGACGAGATCGGCCGCACCCAGCGCGGCAACAACAACGCCTACGGCCAGGATAACGAGATCTCCTGGTTCGACTGGGAGGCGGCCGATGGCGACCTGCTGGAGTTCACCGCCCGCCTCGTCCGCTTCCGGCGCGAGCACCCGGTCTTCCGGCGCCGCCGTTTCTTCCAGGGCTGCCCGGTGCGCGGCTCCGCGGAGTGCGACCTCGTCTGGCTGCGCCCGGACGGCCGCGAGATGGACGAGGAGGACTGGGGGACCGGCTTCGCGCGCTCGCTGGCGGTGTTCCTCAACGGCGGGCAGATCCCCGGCCGCGGGCCGCGCGGCGAGCGGATCGAGGACGCGGGCTTCCTTCTCCTCTTCAACGCCCACGACGGTCCGGTCGGCTTCCGGGTGCCGGAGGCCTCCTGGAGCGGGCGCTGGGTCGAGGTGCTGGACACCGCCAAGCCGCTGCCCGAGGAGGGGCGCGAGGTCGGGGTGGGCGAAGAGGTGGCGGTCGAGGGGCGGGCGGTCGTGGTGCTGCAGCGGCAGGACGGAGGATGATCGGAGGGTGAGGGCCGCGCCGTGGAAACGTGCCGTGCTCGGCGGGGCCCTGGCGCTCGCCGGGGCGGCGCCCGGCCGCGGCGGCCCGCTCGCCGACCGCGCGGCGGCGATCGACGGGCCGCGGGTCGGCGCCCCGATCGCGCTCGCCGCTCCCCTCGCCGTCGGCCGCGGCGAGATCGCCGTCGCGCCGGGGGCCCGCGTCCATCCGCTCTTCGCGCAAGGGGTTCCCTGCGGCCTGCTCGTCGACGGCCCCGCCCGGTTCCGCTACCGCGTCGAGGACCGCTTCTCGGTGCCGGTGGCGGAGCGCAACTTGAAGCGGGTCTCGGCCCTCGCCCCGGCGCGGTCGGAAGCCGGACTCGAGGTCAACGAGGAGCTGACCGGGGCGGTGGTCTGGGGATGGGGCTTGGCCCCGCCCGGCGAGGCCGCTGCGATGCCGGCGCCCGGGGCGCCCGGCGCCCTGCCCGCGTGGGCGGCGAAGCTCCTCGCCGCGCGCCGCTTCACCCCGCCCTCGCACGACCTCCTGGCCGCCGAGGCGAACGGCAACGCCGACCTCCGCTACGCGCTCCTCTTCGGCCGGCGGGAGAATCTCTTGCTGCACGTCGATCCCGCCGCGGGCGAGGAGAACCTCTACCGGCTGGCGCGCGTCACGGACCCCGGCACGACCTTTCGCGAAGGCGTGCGGGCCGCTCCCCTCGCCGCGCAACCGATCGGCCGCCCCTGGTGGGTGCGGCCGCCCGCCGAGCTGACGGCGGAGCACGAAGCGCTGCGGGTCGAGAACCCCGCCGGCGAGCAGATCCGCGTCGCCAGCCGCTCGCGCCTGCGGGCCAACCACGCCGGCGTCGCGGTCTGGCAGGCGCAGCTCGTCGATCGCGCCTTCGACGACCCGCTCGGCCGGCAGCGGCCGGTGACGGTGCGCGGCGTCCAGGTCGACGGCCGCGCCGCCGAGTTCCTCCACGACGACGGCGAGCTGGTGGTGGCGCTCGGCCGCACGCTCGCCCTCGGCGACGCGGTCGAGGTGGAGGTCGCCCTCGAAGGCCAGCTCGCGCAGCGGCCGTCCGGACACTCCTACTGGCTCCTCGGCACCTGGCCCTGGTACCCGCGCCAGGAGCTGGCGGGGGAGCGGGCGACGATGGAGATCGAGGTGGACGTTCCCGAGGCGCTGACGCCGTTCGCCTCGGGCGCGGAGGTCTCGCGCACGACGGCCGGAGGCCGCCGCCGGCTGGTCACCCGCCTGGAGCAACCGATGCAGTTCGCGGTCGTCACCGCCGGGAAGTACAAGGTGATCGAGGAGACGCAGGACGACGTCACCTGCCGCGCCGCGACCTACGCCCTGCTCAAGGAGAAGGCGGCGCGCGAGCTGATCGCGCAGTTCTTCCCCGCCCGCCGTCTCTTCGAGGAGCTCTTCGACGTCCCCTACCCCTTCCGCAACTTCTCGATCGTCGAGATCAACTCCTGGGGCTTCGGCCAGGCGCCTCCGGGGATCCTCTTCCTGACCCGCGAGTTCTACACCGCGCCGGTCGAGCGGCGGACGCGCGTCTTCTTCCAGGGGCTCGAGGAGCGGTTCCTCCACGAGATCGCCCACGGCTGGTGGGGGCACGTGGTCAAGATGGACGCCTTCGAGGAGGCCTGGCTGATCGAGGCCTTCTCGGACTACACGGCGGCGCTGGCGCTCTGGCGGCTGCGCGGCGAGGAGCGCGGCGGCGGCCAGGCCTTCGAGGGGATCGTCAGGCAGTGGGTGCAGGCCGCGGCCGAGCTCGGCCCGGGCGCCAGCCTTTACCTCTCCTCGCGGTTGTCCATGGACGATGAGCGCAGCTTCGACGACCTCCTGCGCCTCCACTACGCCAAGGGGCCGCTGGTCGTCCACGCGCTGCGGCTGGAGCTGCAGCGCCAGAAGGGGAGCGCCGCCGAGGGCGACCGCCACTTCATCGCTCTGCTGCGCACCTTCCTCAAGCGCAACCACCTCGGCTGGGGCACGACGGCCGGCCTGGTCGCCACTCTCGACGAGCTCACCGGCGGCGACTGGCAACCCTGGTTCGAGCGCTACGTCTACGGCACCGAGGTGCCGCGGCTGCCGCGTTGAAGGGTCCCGCTACAGCTTGAGCACCATCTTGATCATGTCGTGCTGGTTGCCGTCGGGGTCGGTGCCGTACCCGGGGATGGTGTGGCCGGTGAAGCCGAGGCCGCGGAGGGTCTCGACGGCGTCGGCCTCGAAGTCGGAGACCAGCATGCAGGTGAGGTGGCGCAGGCCGTTGTCGCGCGCCATCGAGATGAAGTTGTTGACCAGCACGGTGCCGAGGCCGGCGCCGCGGTAGGCGGGGTCGATCAGCCACTTGATCCGGCCGACCAGACGCAGCGGGCTGCCGTCGCGGCGGTGGAGCGTGGCGTCGGCCACCACCTTGGCGCCGTCCAGGGCCAGCAGCGGGAAGACCCTCGCGTAGTCGAGCTCGCGGCCCCACTCCTCGACCAGCGCGCGGTGGTCGAGCTTGTCCCAGGCGAAGCGGCGCACCTCGAGCGGCAGGCGCTGGAAGAGGTCGTAGAGGGCGTCGACGTCGTTGGCGCCGAAGGGGCGGATCAGCAGGCGGCGGCCGTCGCGCAGAAAGGCCTCCTGCGGGAAGCGGTGGGGCATGGCTCAGTCCTCGCTCTGCTCGGAATGAACATGAACCGGTAGAAGGGCCTCTTCGGCAGGAGCGGCCGGCGCCTCGTCCCCCTCCTGCGCCGGCTGCGCGCCGTTCCCCTTCCGGCGTCCCCGGCCGCCGCGGCGGCCGCGGCGGCGCTTCGGACGGCCGGGCTCGGCCGTTTCGGGCGCCTCGTCGCCGCCGGGCTCGGCCGCCGCGGCCTCCGCGTCGGCTTGCGGCGCGGCGGCCGTCTCTCTGGTTTCCTCCACCTGCTCTTTCTTCTTCCGCCCCCGCCCGCCGCGCCGGCGCTTCCGCCCGCGTTTCTCGCGCTCTGCCGCGGTCTCGCCGTTCTCCCCTTCGCCCGTTTCGTCCGCCGCCGGCCCAACGGCCGCCTCCGGCTCCGGCTCGGCCAGCTCCGCCGCCGTCACCGCCGGGCGCAGCGCCCGCGGCTTCGGCGGCGGCGCCGAGGCGTCGCGCGGCAGCCACTCGATCTCTTCCTGGGGCCGGTGGAGGCGCGGCGAGGCGATCACCTCGACGTGGATCCCGAACTCCTCCTCGAGCTCGGCGATCTCGCGCCGGCGGCTGTTCTGGAAGGCGTCGGCGAGCTCGGGGTGGAGAGAAATCCGCACGCCGCCGACCGCGCCGGCCGCCGCCCGCTCCTCGACCCGGCGCAGCAGGTTGAGCCCCACCATCTCCGGGCTGGCGATCCGGCCGGTGCCGGCGCAGGTGGGGCAGGGGCGGTGGGTGCGCATCTGCAGCGCCTGCTGGACGCGCTGGCGGTTGATCTCGAGCAGGCCGTTGGGGCTCAGCCGGCCGACCGTCGAGCGCGCCCGGTCGGCCTTCATCGCCTCCTTGAGCTCCTTCTCGACGCTGCGCTGGTACTTGGCGCTGCGCATGTCGATGAAGTCGACGACGATCAGGCCGCCGAGGTCGCGCAGCCGGAGCTGGCGCGCCACCTCTCGGGCGGCCTCCAGGTTGGTCTGGAGGGCCGTGTCCTCCTGCGTGGCGCCGCGCGAGCCGCGGCCGGAGTTGACGTCGATCGCGGTCAGCGCCTCGGTGCGGTCGATGACGATCGAGCCGCCGCCCGGGAGCTGCACCGTGCGGTCGTAGATGCGGTCGATCTGCGGCTCGACGCCGTAGCGCGAGAAGAGCGGCACCCGCTCGGTGTAGCGCTGGAGGCGGGTGCGGGTGCGCGGCGCGAACCCTTGCAGGTAGGCGAGCGCCTCCTCGTGGGCGTCGTCGTCGTCCACCAGCACCTCGTCGATCGAGCTGTCGAGGTGATCGCGCAGCGCCTGCAGGATCAGCCCCTGGTCGCTGTAGAGGAGGCGCGTTCCCTTGCCTTCTCGCGCCTCGGCCTGCACCCGCTTCCAGATGCGCAGCAGGGCGGCGAGGTCGCGCCCGAGCGTCGCCTTGGTCTGGGCGAGGGCGTTGGTGCGCAGGATCACGCCGCAGCCGGCGGGGAGGTCGAGCTTCCCGGCCAGCTCCTTGAGCTGGCGCCGGGCGTCCTCGTCCTCGACCTTGCGCGAGACGCCGCGGGTGTCGTCGAAGGGGGTGAGGACGAGGTAGCGGCCGGCGAGGGAGAGGTTGGTGGTGAGCGCCCCGCCCTTCCCCCCCTCGGCCTCGCGCGTCACCTGGACGACGATCGGCTTGCCTTTCTCGAGCACCTCCTCGATGCGCGCTTTGCCGCCGCCGCGCGGCGAGTGGTAGTAGGCCTCTGGGACGACGTCCTGGATGGCCAGGAAGCCGTGGCGGTCGCCGCCGTAGTCGATGAAGGCGGCGTTCAAGGAAGGCTGGACGTTGGCGATGAGGCCGCGGTAGATGTTGCCGCGGGTGAGCCCCGACGTGGCGACCTCGACCTGGTAGCTCTCGAGGTGGGAGCCGGAAACGATGGCGACGCGCAGCTCCTCGGGGCGCTGCGCGTTGATCAGCATCTTGCGGGCCAAAAGCGGGTTCTCCGTGGACGGGAAGAGGGACGCCCGGCGAGCGGGCGATGAGGCCGAAACCGACGGATTCTAGCGTGAACCCGCTTGCGGGGGCCGCGGCACATAGGATCGCGGCCTCACCGTGACCGCTTTCGTCGCCGCCATCGACCAGGGCTCGACCGCCACCAAAGGGGCGCTCTTCGCGTCGGACGGGCGGGAACTGACGACGGCCGCGGTGGCGGTCGCGCGGCGCGTCAAGGGGGCCCGGGTCGAGCACGACCCCGAGGCGCTCCTGGCGAGCGTGCGCGAGCTGCTGGGTGAGCTCCGGCGGCACGGGGAGCCGGCGGCGCTCGGGCTCGCCTGCCAGCGCTCGACCTGCCTGGTCTGGGAGCGGGCGAGCGGGCGGCCGCTCACCCCGGCGGTGTCGTGGCAGGACCGGCGGGAGGCCGAGCGGGTGCGCGGGATGGCGGTGCACGCGGAGGAGATCGCGCGCCGCACCGGGCTGCGGCTCTCGCCGCACTACGCCGCGCCCAAGCTCGCCGGGCTGCTGGCGGCGCTGCCGGACGGGATGGAGCGGGCGCGCCCCGGCGAGCTCATGGCCGGCACGCTCGACGCCTGGCTGGTCGGGCGGCTGACCGGGACGGCGGCCACCGAGCCTGGGCACGCCGGGCGCACCCTCCTCTACGACCTGGAAGCCGACCGCTGGTCGCCGGAGCTGTGCGCCCTCTGGGGCGTGCCGGAGGCGGCGCTGCCGGCGCTGCGGCCGAGCGCCGGCGACTGGGGCGAGGCGGACGGCGTGCCGCTCCGCGCCGTGCTCGGCGACCAGCAGGCGGCGCTCCTGGGGCACGGCGGCTGGGCGGAGGGCGTGGCCGCAGCGCACTTCGGGACGGGGGCGTTCGTGCTGGCGTCCACCGGCGGCGCCGTGCGGCGGCACCCGGCGCTGCTCTCGGCGGTGCTGGCGTCCACGGCCAACGGGCGCCGCTTCCAGCTCGAAGGCACGGTCAACAGCGCCGGCAGCGCGGTGGACTGGGCCTGCCGTCTCGCCGGCGTGCCGCTCGCCGCCTGGGCCGAGCGCGAGCTGGAGCCGGAGCGGCTGCCGTGGGTGCTGCCGGCGCTGGCGGGCGCCGGCGCGCCCTGGTGGCGGGCCGAAGCCTCCGGAGTGGCGGCCGGTCTGGGGCTCGCGACGACCGGGGAGGAGCTGGTGGGCGGCGTGCTCGCCGGCGTCGCGATGCGTGTCCTCGACTGCGTCGAGGCGCTGCGCGAGGCGGGGCTCGCGCCGGCGGTGCTGCGGGTCTCGGGGAAGCTGGCGCGGCTCGCGGGGCTGGTGGGCCTGCTGGCGGACGCCGGGCAGGTCGCGGTCGAGGTGGCGGAGCAGGAGGAGACGGGCCTCCTCGGCGCCGCCCGCCTCGCGGCGGCCGCCTCCGGGATCGACATCGACCTAGCTGCCGCGCCGCCCGCCCGCCTCCGCCGCGACCCCGCCTGGCCCGCCGATCGCGCCGCTTCCCTCCGCACCCGCTGGCGCGCCTTCGCCGCGCAAGCCCTCGACCTCTCCGAGCCCACCGGAACGCGGGAGTAGACTGCTCTCCCACGTGCACCTTCCCGCCGCCGAGAGTCCCTTCCATCGCCTGACGCTCCGCCATCCGGCGGGGGAGACGCCGGTCCTGGTGGGGTCCGGGGCGCTGGAAGAGGGGGCGGCGGAGCTTACTCCCTGGCTCACCGGCCGTACCGTCTTCCTCCTCTCGACGCCCCGCGTCCTCGACCTCCATGGCGAGCGGCTCGAGCCGCTCCAGCGCGCCGCCGGCCGCTGGGTCGTGCTCACCGCCGAGGAGGGCGAGGCCGCCAAGACCGCCGCCGCGGCAGAACGGCTGTGGGGCGAGATGCTCGCCGCCGGCGGCAAGCGGGACAGCCGGCTGCTCGCCTTCGGCGGCGGCAGCGCCGGCGACCTCGGCGGCTTCGTCGCGGGGTGCTTCCTGCGCGGCATCGCCTACGCGCAGCTCCCCACCACCCTCCTCGCCCAGGTGGACGCCGCGCTCGGCGGCAAGACCGGCGTCGACCTCCCCGACGGCAAGAACACGGTTGGCCTCTTCCACCACCCCGATTTCGTCCTGGCCGACACCGACGTCCTCGCCACCCTGCCGCGCGGCGAGCTGCGCTCCGGGCTGGTCGAAGTCGTCAAGATGGGGGCGCTCCTCGACGCCGGCCTCTTCGCCGCCGTCGAGGCCGACCTCGACCGCCTCCTCGCCGGCGACCCCGCGGCGCTGGCGCCGGTCGTGGCGCGGGCCGCGGCGGCCAAGATCGGCGTTGTCGAGCGCGACCCGGCGGAGCGCGACGAGCGCCGCCTCCTCAACTACGGCCACACCCTCGGCCATGCGATCGAGGCCGCGCTCGGCTACACCGGGCTGCGGCACGGCGAGGCCGTCGCCTACGGCATCCTCTTCGCCCTGCGGTTGGCCGAGCGTCTTGACGGCGCCGCGGGCGTCCCGCCGCTCTCCGCCGAGGCCGCCGCCCGCACCCGCGCCCTCCTCGCCCGCCTCGACCTGCCGCCGCTGCCGCCGCTCGACCCCGACGTCCTCCTGCCGCTCCTGGCCCGCGACAAGAAGGCGCGCGAGGACGGCCTCGCGTGGGTGCTGCCGGCCGCCCTCGGGAGCGGGCGGGTCGTCGCCGGGGTGCCGCCGGAGGAGGTCCGGGACGCCCTCGTTCCGTTCCTCGCCGATCCCTTCGCCCCGTTGTGAAACGTTTCATCGGGAGCGATCAGATATAATGGTGGAAAGACTTACAGCGAGCCCACGCAGTGCCCTCACCCCGCCGTAGCCGATGCTGAGCGCCCGGAATCTCCTCGCACGCGCCCGGCTGCGCCACGTCCTCTTCGCGGTCCTGCTGCTCGCCGGGACCCTGCCGCTGGCGGTCAGCAGCTGGCTCCTGGTGCGGCAGAACCGGCAGATCCTGCGCGACGAGCAGCGCGAGCAGCTCGTCACCTCCGCGCTCGCCCTGTCGCGCGAGCTCGACGGCGAGCTCCAGGCCCTGCGGCGGCAGCTGGCGCAGCTCGGCGGCGGCGTCCTCGCACCGTCCGCGGGCGGCCCCGTCGCGGCGCGCCTGCGCGCGCCCTGGGTGCGGGAGAGCCTCGAGCGCTTCGTCGCCGACACGCCGGGGGTGCTCGACCTGCGCCTCCTCGACCTCGACGGCGCCGGGCCGCGCTCGAGCGCGCAGGACGCCGGCCCCGCCGCCCTCGCCGCGCTCGACGCCGCCTTCGCCACGGCGCGCAGCGGCACCGCTCCGGTCTACCGCTTCGTCGAGCTGCCGGAGGGCCCGGCGGCCGTGCTGGCGGTGCCGGCGGTCGGGGCCGACGGCCGGCCGCGGCTGGTGGCCGAAGCGGTCTACGCCCTGCGGCCGATCCACGGGCTCGTCGCCAGCGAGGCCAGCGGCGGCGTCGAGGTCTTCCTCCTCGACCGCGACGGCCGCCTGCTCTGGTCGCAGGGCGCGGACAGGGAGGCCGAGCGGGCGCTCCTCGCCTCGCAGGTCGTGCGCTCCTTCGTCGCCATGCCGCTCAGCCTGACGACGCAGTACGGCGGCGAGCGCAGCGGCGAGCGCACCGAGATGCTGGCGCAGGTCAGCCCGGTCGAGGCGAGCGGCTGGGGAGTGGTGGCGCAGAAGCCGGTCTCCGAGGCCTTCGAGCTGGTGGACCGCATGTTCGGCAACGCCGCGGTCGCCGCGGTCCCGCTCGTCGCCCTGGCGCTGCTCTTCGCCTACTGGGTCGCCCGCCGGGTGGGGGAGCCGATCCAGCGCCTCGCCGACACCAGCTCCCAGATCGCCGCCGGCAGCTTCGGCGGCCGGGTCGAGAGCCACGGCCTCGCCTTCGAGCTCTCCGACCTCGCCGCCAACTTCAACCGCATGAGCGGCCAGGTGGCGAGCCAGGTGCAGCAGCTCCGCGACGCGGCGCAGGCCAACCGCGACCTCTTCATCGGCTCGCTGCGCGCCTTCGCCGCCGCGATCGACGCCAAGGACCCCTACACCCGCGGCCACTCCGAGCGCGTGGCGACTCTGGCGCGCACCATCGCCCGCCACCTCGGCCTCGCCGAGGAGCTGCAGCACAAGGTGTGGATCGGCGCTCTCCTCCACGACGTCGGCAAGATCGGCGTCGAGGACCGCATCCTGACCAAGGCCGGCGTGCTCAGCCCCGACGAGTACGAGCAGATGAAGCTGCACACCCTCAAGGGGGCGGAGATCCTCTCGCCCATCGAGCAGCTCCGCGAGGTGATCCCGGCGGTGCGCTGGCACCACGAGGCGTGGAACGGGCGCGGCTACCCGGACGGCCTCAAGGGGGAGCAGATCCCGCTCATCGCGCGCGTCGTGGCGGTGGCCGACTGCTTCGACGCCATCACCACCAACCGCCCCTACCAGCAGGCCTACAGCCTGAAGTTCGCGGTCGAGACGATCACCAAGCTCACCGGCAGCCGCTTCGACGCCAAGGTGGTGACCGCCTTCCTGCGCGCCTTCGAGGCCGGCGAGGTGCGGATGGCGGCGCCGCGCCCGGCCGCCGCGCCGCAGCCCCTCGAGGCCAAGGCGAGCTAGACTTCCCGCCCGCGCCGCGACGCCCCGCCGCGGCCCACCCCGATGCCCTTCGACGCCGTCCTCCACGATCTCCTCGCCCGCAACGACCGCGCCGCCGGCGCGCTCTTCCTCGACGCCGGCGGCGAGACCGTCGGCTATGCCTGCGCCGCCATCACCCCCTACGAGCTGCGCGTCCTCGGCGCCTACCTGGGCATCTACCTGCGCCAGCTCGACCGCCTCTTCGCCGGCTACGAGCTCGGCGAGCCGCGCCTCATCCACATCGCGCAGCAGGCGGCGCACATCTACGCCATCCCCCTCCCCGACGGCTACTGCCTCGCCCTCGTGCAGCACCAGCCCGGCCTCGTCGCCCAGGCCCGCGCCAGTCTCCTGGACGCCGCCGAGCAGCTCCGCCAAGAGATCTTCTGAGGCGGCTCGACGAGCCGCTATCATCGCCCCATGGCCGAGGAGCGCACGCCGGCGCGCGAGTACCTGGAGCTCGCCGACGAGGTGAAGCTGGAGGCGCCCGCCGAAGCGCCGCGCGCGGGCTTCCTGACGAAGCTCAACCGCGCGCTCTTCATGACGCACACGGAGATCATCGAGCGGATCTCGGCCGCGGCACAGGGCAAGCGCGTGCTCGACGAGGCGACGCTCGAGCAGGTCGAGGAGGCGCTGATCGCCGCCGACCTCGGGGTCGAGACGTCGCTCGAGCTGGTGGAGCGGCTGCGCAAGGGGGTGCGGCGCGACGAGCCGGCCGACTTCGCGATCCTGCGCGGCAAGCTGGTCGAGGAGATGGGCCGCCTCCTCGCCGAGGCGCCGCGGCCGCCGGCGGCGAGCGGCAGGCCGACGGTGACGCTCGTCGTCGGCATCAACGGCGTCGGCAAGACGACCTCGATCGCCAAGCTCGCCCGCCGCCTCCAGCGGCAGGGGGAGCGGGTGCTGATCGCCGCCGCCGACACCTTCCGCGCCGCCGCCATCGAGCAGCTCGCCGTCTGGGGCGACCGCCTCGGGGTCGAGGTGGTGCGGGCGCAGCCGGGCACCGACCCCGCGGCCCTGGTCTACGACGCCCTCCACGCCGCCCGCGCCCGCGGCGCCACGCACCTCCTCGTCGACACCGCCGGCCGCCTCCACACCAAGGACCACCTGATGGCCGAGCTCTCGAAGATCCGCCGGGTCATCGAGCGCGAGGCAGCCGACTGGGAGCGGCGCACGCTCCTGGTGCTCGACGCCACGACCGGCCAGAACGCCATCGCCCAGGCCCGCACCTTCACCCAGGTCGCGCAGGTGGACGGCATCCTCCTGGCCAAGCTCGACGGCACGGCGAAGGGCGGGATGGCGGTGGCGGTGGCGCGCGAGCTCAAGCTCCCCGTCCTCTACCTCGGGGTCGGCGAGTCGGCCGACGACCTGGTGGACTTCCAGCCCCAAGAATTCGCCTCAGCGCTCCTTGGCTAGAACCGCCGACGAAGCCCACCTGCGGCGGGCCCTGCGCCTGGCCGCCCGCGGGCGCTACCGCACCGCTCCCAACCCGCGCGTCGGCGCCGTCCTGGTGCGCGACGGCGCGGTGGTGGGGGAGGGGTGGCACCGTCGGGTCGGCGGGCCGCACGCCGAGGGCGAAGCCCTCACCGCCGCCGGCGAGCGCGCCCGCGGCGCCACGCTCTACACGAACCTCGAGCCCTGCTGCCACCACGGCCGCACGCCGCCGTGCACAGACGCCCTCCTCGCCGCCGGCGTGACGCGGGTGGTGGCGAGCCACCGCGACCCCGACCCGCGCGTCGGCGGCGGCGGCTTCGCGCGGCTGCGCGAGGCGGGGGTGGAGGTCGAGGTCGGCGCGCTCGCCCGCGACGCGGCGGCGCTCAACCTGCCGTTCCTGACCGCGCAGACGCTCGGCCGCCCGGCGGTGACGCTCAAGTGGGCGATGAGCCTCGACGGCAAGATCGCCACCGCCGGCGGCGAGAGCCGCTGGATCTCCTCGGAGGCAGGGCGGAAGTGGGCGCTCGAGCTACGCGAGGAGCACGACGCGATCCTGGTGGGAAGCGGCACGGCGCTCGCCGACGACCCGCTGCTGACCCGGCGGTTAGGGCTGGCGGATGGACCGATCCTGAGGGTCGTGCTCGACCGGCGGCTGCGGCTGCCGGCGGCGGCGAAGATGCTGGGTGAGGAGGGGGACGTGCTGATCTTCACGGAGTCGGGCGACGAGAAGCGGCGGGCGGCCCTCGAAGAGCGGGGAGCGCGGGTGGAACGGTTGGAGAGCGTCGAGCCGACGGCGGTCCTCGCGGCGCTCCACGCGCGCGGCGTCCAGAGCGTCCTCGTCGAGGGCGGCGCCGAGGCCCACGCCGCCTTCGTCGTCAGCGGCCTCTGGGACCGGGTGGAAGCGGCCTACGCCCCGCTGCTGATCGGCGGGAGGGAAGCGTCGGGGCCAATCGCCGGCACCGGCACCGGCCCACTCGCCGCGGCGCCGCGACTGGAGGACCTCGCCATCCGCCGCCGCGGCGAGGACGTGGTCCTTTCAGGTTTCCGGAAGGGCGCGCTCGACGAGCTTTTGGCGCGCCTCGAGCGAAGCTGAAGGGGTCGGCTACTCACGAGAGGCGTTCGAGGAAGGCCCGCGGGGTGAGGATGGCGATCCCTCGGTAGCTGCGCAGGTCGAGCAGGTCCCCGTCGCCCGTGACGATGACCTCCGCCTCGCCGGCAACGGCGGTGGCGATGACCCAATCGTCGTCGGGGTCTCGGCAGGCAGGTTGTTCGAGCGCTGCCGCTTCGATCCAGAGGGCGTGTCGTCGATAGATGTGGAGCAGTGGCAGCTCGTCGAGCCCGAGGTCGAACTTCTCGCGCAGCTTCGTCACCAGCTCCTCCCAGAGCCAGGGCGACAGGAGCGCGGTGTGCTGCGGCAGGTGGATTTCGACGATCTCCCGGCAAAGCCCCTCGGCGACGAGACCCGCCACGACCACGTTGGTGTCGAAGACGACCCTCACGAAATGAGACGGAAGACGTCCTCGTCCGTGAAGACTCCTTTGCGGCGGGCGTTCGGCACGGCGTTACGACGCGATTCCGCGGTGGCGTCCTGCCACAGCTTGCGGAAGATGGCCAGGCGCACGTACTCACTGGTGGTCAACCCGCTCTCGCTCGCCGCCCGCTCGATGAGCTGCTTCGTCTTACCCGGCAGACTGACGGTCAGTGTCTCTCGCATGGCTGTAAGATTAAATCACACAGCGTGGGTGCGGATCTAGAGCTCGCCCGCCGCGGCTGGCAGGTCGAGCTTCGCCTCCAGCGCCCGCAGCTTCAGCTCCAGCAGGTTCTTCTCGAGCGCCAGCCCCACCTGCAACGCCAGCAGCTCGAGGCCGTCCAGGTCGCCGATCGGCCGCCGGTGCGGCAGGTCGTCGCCGTAGACGAGGAGGGCCGTCGAGCCGCCGACGAGGAGCGGCAGCGCCACCGCCTCCCCCGGCTCGCCGCCGCCGAGCGCGGCGAGGAGCGCCTGGTTGCCGGCGTTGCGCTCCAGCCGGCCGCGGAACGTCTCCTGGCGCTCGGCGACCTGGGTGAGGACGGACTGCTCCCAGGGCAGCAGCAGGAAGCGGACCGCGTCGTCCGGGTCGCCGTCGTGCGTCGTCGCCAGGCCGGTCTGCCCGAGCCCGCGGAAGCCGTCGGCGCGGACGGCGAAGAGCACCGCGCGGCCGAAGACGCCGCGCGCCAGCGCCAGCAGCTGCTGGCTCACCTCGTTGGTGACCGCCGGCGCGCGCAGGCCGGCGAGGATCGCCTTGAGGGTGGCGAGCTGGTGGGCCGCCGGGCTGGCGCGGCGCGCGGGGCGGGACGCCTCGTCGAGGAGCCGCGCCGCCTCCAGCATCAGCGCGTCGGCCGACGCCCCCTCGTGCAGTAGGAAGTCCGTGATGTCGACCTCCGGCTCCCCCGCGGTGTGCGCCGGCACGTCCAGCGGCTCGAACTTGAAAAAGCCCTCCTTCCAGCCCAGCAGCTCCGAGAGCACCGCCTCGACCTGCTGGCGCAGCACGTCGGCCAGGTCCTCCTCGCGGACGAAGCCCTGCGCTAGGAGGATCTGCCCCAGCCGCCGCTTCTCCTTGAAGCGGTGCTGGATCTCGAGCGCCTCCTGGAGCACCTCCTCGGTGATCAGGTGCCGCCCGACCAGCAGCTTCCCGAGCGTCTCCCGCGCCGAGTTGCTGGCCGCGTAGACGATCCGCCCGCCGCGCAGCACGACGACCCCGTACCCCTGCCGCCCGGAGAGCGTCAGCCGCCCGCTCTTGTGCCCCGACCCCAGGGCCTGCAGCAGGTCCGGAAAGCCGATCTCTTCGAGCGTGCCGACGAAGCTCAGTGGGGGGGGTCCCTTATCGTTGTTCCTTAGAGACGATCATAGCGAACCGCCGGCGGCGATCTGCTGGCACAGCTCGCCAACCTCGGGCCATGTCATCCCGAGCGCAGCCGAGGGATCTGGGTGGGGGAGCCTCAGGACGAGGGGCGAGCGCCAGTACAAGCTCCCCGTTGCTCGGTACGAGATTCCCGCCGCTCTGGGAAAACTCCTCGTCTCTCTGCAAAAGCTCCGAAAGGCCCAGTACAGCCGTCCGGCCGCTCGGGGAAGTCTCCCCGGCCGTCCGTACAAGCTCCCGATCACCCGGTACAGGCTCCCCGGCGTCTCGTACAGCCTCCCGGAGACGCGGGGAGTCGGAACTCATGCGCGGGGTGAAAGTACGGACGCCCCGTACGAGCTCCGGCGCGCCTGGGGAAGAGATCCAGACACCGAAAACGACCCCCCGAGGTGACAGGGCGTTCGCACCGGCTCTCCGGGCGCTCTCGCCGAGACGCGGGAAAGCCGTCCCACCGCGTGGGGAGTGCATCCCGCGTCGCAGGGAACGCTCCCCCGACGACGGGGAACGCACCCCGGCCGATGGGACGCATTCCCCGGCCGTGGGGGAGTGCTCCCCGGCCGGTGGGGAACGCACCCCGGCTCGCGGGGTGTACTCCCCGGCTGATGGGGAGCGCACCCCGCCTCGTGGGGAGTGCTCCCCGGCTCGTGGGGAGCATCCCCCGGGTCGTGGGGAGCATCCCCCAGGTCGCGAGGAGGATTCCCCAGGTCGTGGGGAGAATTTCCCAGCGTGCGGGGTCAATTTCCGATGGCGGCGACACTTCGTCAGGTTGACGGCGCTGCACGCGTGTGCATACGATATAGCGCGTGGAGTTCGAGTGGGACGGCGAGAAGGCGGTCGCCAATCTCCGCAAGCACGGCGTCGACTTCGCCGACGCCGTCCAGGTGTTCGAAGACGAACTTTGCCCTGACGATGCGCGATCCGGGCTCCGGACCCGAGGAGCGGTTCATCACGATGGGGAACGATCCCTACGGCCGGCTGCTCGTCGTGATCTACACCTGGCGGGGAGAGCGCATCCGCCCGATCTCGGCCCGCAAGGCAACCGGCAAGGAACGGCGCCGCTACGAGAGGTAGAGATGAGAAAAGAGTACGACTTCAGCCAAGCCGAACGGGGCCCTGTGGTCCCTGTGCCGCAGGGAAAGACGCGGATCACGATCCGCCTCGACGACGACATCCTGGAGTGGTTCAAGCACCAGGTCCATGCCGCCGGAGGCGGCAACTACCAGAGCCTCATCAACACCGCCTTGAGGGAGTACATCGACCGAAGGCGAGAGCCCTTGGAGGACACCCTGAGGAGGGTCATTCGCGAGGAACTGCGCGCGGGATGAGCCCACGGCTTGTACGCGACGGGTACCGGGTCCAAGGCGGGGAGACTCGCGGTGTCAGCCTCGACAAGGACAAGGGACCGGAAGCGGCTCGCATGAATGAAGCCGAACAGAACCTGCTCGATAGCCTGGAAGCCGGATTCTTCCGTCTCGGCTCTCTCAATCCTGATGACTTTCTCCCCGAAACTGTCTATCACTACACGTCTGCGAGCGGACTCTACGGAATCGTCTCATCCGGCACACTCTGGGGGTCGAACTACAGTTACCTCAACGATACCTCTGAAATCACCTACGGACGGGAGCTGGTTCACGAGGTGGTTCATGAGAGGGTTGAGGCTGAAGAGAGTTCATTCCTAAATAGGATCTATGACAGGCTCGCGTCCACACCTCTTGAGGCCACGGACTTCTACCTCACCTGCTTCTGCCAAACGCCCGATCGGCTTAGTCAATGGCGTGGGTACGGAGGGCAATCCGGTAGATACTGCATTGGTTTGACCGCGGCTCTTTGGTTAATGCAGCTCGCATAGCGCACCCCTCAGCAAACGGGCCAGTTCACTACGATCGCGATCGGCAGCGGAGCAGAGTCGCGGATGCCATCGACAGAGCATGCACAGTTCTCCTCCAAGGGCGCGCCGACCACGAGCCGTTCCGCTCTGCGGTCGAGGCCACACTTCTCCGCAAGCTCCTTCAAGACCTTTGCTTCTTCAAGGACTCGGCCTTCGAGCAAGAAGACGAGTTCCGAATCGTTCACTTCGCGCCCAACGCTGCCTCGCTCCATTTCCGGGCCGCGGGCGGCCTGCTATTGCCGTTCATCGACATGCTCGCTGCTACCACAGACCCTCCCGTCTTGCCGATAACGGAGGTCATTGTCGGAAGTTCCCGGATGGAGTCACTAGCCATTAAGGCAGCCACTCTCCTCCTCGATAGACACGCGTACAGGAATGTCGCTGTCCGGCAATCGTCGGTACCATTCCGAGAGCTTTGAGATCGACAAGACTATGAAGCCCGAGCGCAGCGAGCAAACGCCCAACCCTCGTTGCCGCTGAACTCATACGCCGTTAGCCGTCGCGGCATCGTCCGTGAATGCCACAGCCCAGCTTACCTGACTACTACGCCCGTCGACTTCCCGAGTACGACGCGATCTACGCCAAGCCTGAGAGGCAGGCGGACCTCGAGCAGCTCCGCTCAGCCGTAGCCAGCGCCTTCGTGGGCGATCGGGTTCTCGAACTGGCCTGCGGGACCGCATACTGGACCCAACTGATCGCGAAGGTCGCCCACTCGGTTCTCGCGACCGACGCCGCCATCTCCATGGCTAACGCGGCACGCGGCAGGAGCTTCCCGTCGAGCACCGTGAGTTTCGCGGTAGCCGACGCGTTCAGCCTGCCCGTGGCCGCGGGTCGCTTCACGGCCATCTTTGCCGGCTTCTGGTGGTCGCACGTCCCGCATGAGCGGTTGCCAGAGTTCCTTGCCGCGATCTCCGACACAGTTGGACTCGGTGTGAAGGTGGTCTTCGTCGATAATCGCTTGGTGCCTGGCAGCAGTACTCCCATCTCGCGCACCGATTCCGTAGGCAACACGTATCAGGTTCGCGCGCTCTCTGACGGGACCGAGGTCGAGATTCTGAAGAACTTTCCCAGCGCCGCTGAGCTGAGGAGTGCCGCGGCAGCCTCTGGAACTGATCTTGAAATCACCGAGCTCCAGTACTACTGGTGGCTCTCGTACCGCACGCGGCGGGCCGGCTAACACGGCTGGCGCTGCTGGTTGACCTTGGTTCTCACATCTGGTCAACGCATGGTGATCCTGCACGCCTTCATGAAGAAGGCACGGACGACCCCAGAGAGTGATCTGCGAATCGCCCGGAAGAGAATGAAAGAGGTGCGAGATGGCTGAGCTGAAGTATCGACCGGTCCCCCATGATCAGGAGGCCTTCCTCGAGAAGGCACGGAAGCGCAAGGGCTTTCAGGAGGCCCACGAGAAGCTCGAGGACGAGTACGCCCTCGCGCGTGAATTGCTCGGCGCTCGCTCGCGAGCGGGCCTGACCCAAGAGGCGGTCGCGGAGCGGATGGGGACGACGGCTCCGCGCCCGACCAAGCGTTCGACGCGGCCTGCACGCGGATAGGACAGCCCGAGGAGCAGCAGGGCGCGGAGCGGATTTCCTGTAGCCTCGCCGGCCATGTTCACGGGGTTGGTCGTCGAGCGCGGGCGGTTGCTGGAGGAGCCGCTGCCGTCGGCGCAAGGAGGCGTGCGCTTGGCGATCGGCCACGGTGCCGCGCTCTCCGAGCGGCTGACCCTCGGCGCCAGCCTCGCCGTCTCCGGCGTCTGCCTCACCGTCGTCGCTGCCGCACCTGGGCGCACCGAGGTCGAGCTTTCACCCGAGACCCTGGCGCGCACGACCCTCGGCAGCCTCCGCCGCGGTGACGAGGTGAACCTCGAGCCGGCGCTGCGGGCCGGCGACCCGCTCGGGGGGCACTGGGTGCAGGGGCACGTGGACGGCACCGTCGCGGTCGTCGAGCGGCGCGACCTCGGCGACCACGCGGTCGTGGCGTTCGAGCTGCCGGCGGCGCTGGCGATATACCTCGTCGAGAAGGGCTCGGTGACGCTCGACGGGGTGAGCCTGACGATCTCCGTCCTCGCCGCGGACCGCTTCGAGGTGGCGCTCATCCCGCACACCCTGGAAGTCACGACCCTCCACCGCCTCCGCGCCGGCGACCGGGTGAACCTGGAGGTGGACGTGCTCGCCAAGTACGTTCACCAGGCGCTCGCGGCGCGCGGGCTGCCGGCGTGATCCCGCCCTTCCGGGTGCGGCTGGAGGAGCGCCTCCCCGACCCCGGCCGCCTCTGGATCCGCCACGCGCCGCGCGCCTGGCCGGGGCCGGACGGCGCTTGGCTCGACCTCGCGCGCGGCACGCTCGGGGAGTCGCGGCGCGACCTCGCGCCGATGCAGTCGAGTGCGCCGGAGCTGGCGCTCGACGGCGGCGGGCTCGACGACCTCCTCTACCTGCCGCCCGCCGCGCCGGCCTTCGCCGCCGCCCGCGATCGGCTCGCGCGGCGCTGCGCCGCGGAGGGGACGCCGCTGCTCGTGCAGGTCGTCGCGGGCGAGCCGGCGCCCGACCTCGGCGGCGCGGGGGCAGTGCTCCTCGCCGCCGATCTCCTGGCACCGCTCCTCGCCGGCGACCTCGAGCCGCTCGCCCGCGTGCCGCCGCAGGCCGTGGCCGTCTGGCCGCTCCTCCCCGGCCTGACCGACGAGCCGCGCCTCTGGGACGACGGCTGCGCCCGTCTCGCCGCCGCCGGCGTGCGCCACGCGCAGGCGGTGTCGGTGCGCCTGGCGCCACAGGACCGGCGCGCGCTCGCCGAAGGGCGCGACGCCGCGGTCTACGAGGCGCTCTTCCACCGCGCCGCGCCGGCCGAGCGCGCCTTCGACCGCGTGGCCGCCCGCCACGGGCTCGACCCGTTCCCGCCGCGGCCGCTGCCGCCCGGGCCGCGCGGCCTGCGCGCCAACCGCCGCGCCGCCGCCGCCCTGGCGCTGGCGGCGGAGCTCTGGCTCCGCCTCGGGCGGGCGGAGCGGCAGGGGGAAGCGCTTTACACGGCGGCGCGCCACCTCGACCGCAGCGAGCGCGACGCCGAGGCGCTGGCGCGCGAGGGGAACCTGGGTGTGCTGCCGTGGCTCGACGCGCTCGGGCGGCAGGTGGTGGAGGAGGCGCTGGCGGGCGGGGAAGGGATGGCGCTCGGCGACCTGAAGGCGGAGTACCTGAATGCCCCCCGCCCAGATCCCTCGCTACGCTCGGGATGACAGCCAGGGGCTCGGGATGACAGCCGGAGGGTGTCTCCGCCCCTGGCAACGTTAGGATCGCTCGTCGTGCCCCCGATCGACCTCCGCTCCGACACCGTCACCCGCCCCGACGCCGAGATGCGCCGGGCGATGGCGGAGGCCGAGGTGGGGGACGACGTCTTCGGCGAGGACCCGACTGTCGCCGTCCTCGAGGAAGAGGCCGCCGCCGCAGTGGGGACCGAGGCCGCGCTCTTCGTCCCCTCCGGCACGATGGGCAACCAGATCTCCCTCCACCTCCACGCTCCGCCCGGCAGCGAGGTGATCTGCGACGCGGCGTGCCACATCGTGACCTACGAGATGGCGGCGATGGCGGCGCTTTCGGGGCTCCTGCCGCGCATGCTCCCCTCGCCGGACGGGCTGCTCGAGCCGGCGGCGGTCGAGGCGGCGATCGCGCCGGACGTCTCCTACCGTGCCCGCACCGGGCTCGTGGCCATCGAGAACAGCCACAACATGGCCGGCGGCACGCTCTACGAGCGGCCGCGCGTCGAGGCCCTCCTCGACCTGGCGCGCCGCCACCGCCTCCCCGTCCACCTCGACGGCGCCCGCATCTTCAACGCCGCCGCCGCGCTCGGCACGACCGCCGCGGCGCTTGCCGCCGGTTGCGACTCGGTGATGTTCTGCCTCTCGAAGGGGCTGGGGGCGCCGGTCGGGTCGCTCGTCTGCGGCGGGCGCGACTTCGTCGCCGAGGCGCGGCGGGTGCGGAAGATGTTCGGCGGCGGGATGCGGCAGGTCGGGGTGCTGGCGGCGGCGGGCCTCGTGGCGCTGCGCAAGGGGCCGGCCCGGCTCGGCGTGGACCACGAGAACGCCGCGTTCCTCGCCCGCGGTCTCGCCGAGCTGCCGGGGATCGACCTCGACCCGGCCGCCGTGCGCACCAACATCGTGATCTTCCGCGTCGCGGGCCCCGCCGCCGCGCTCCTCGCCGGCCTGCGCGAGCGCGGCGTCCTCGGCGTGCCGGTCGGCCCCCACGCCGTCCGCTTCGTCACCCACCGCGACGTCTCGCGGGCCGACGTCGAGCAGGCGCTGGAGCGGGTGCGCGAGGTGGCCGCCGCCGCGGCGGCCTAGCCGGGGATGCGCGCCACGAAGTCGATCTCGACCAGCGCCCCCTTGGGCAGCGCCGCGACCTGCACGGTCGAGCGCGCCGGGCGGTGGTCGCCCATCGCCTCACCGTAGAGGGCGTTGAGCTTGGGGAAGTCGGCGAGGTCGACGACGTAGACCGTCGCCCGCACCACGTCGCCGAAGCCGCAGCCGGCGCTCGCGAGCACGGCGCGCAGGTTCTCGAGCACGCGCCGCGCCTGCGCCTCGAAGCCTCCCGCGACGATCTCGCCGCTCATCGGGTCGAGGGCGATCTGCCCGGAGGTGAAGAGCCAGCCGTCGGCCGACACGGCCTGCGAGTAGGGGCCGATCGCCTTGGGCGCGCCGTCGCTGTGGTGGAAGTCCATCGCCTCAGGCTCCTTCCGGCGCCGGCGCCTCGTCTTGCCGGCCTGCGGCCGGCTCCCAGACGCCGATGTAGGGCAGGTTGCGGAAGCGCTCGTCGAAGTCGAGCCCGTAGCCGACGACGAAGAGGGGGTCGATCTCGAAGCCACGGTAGTCGATCTGGACCTCGATCTCGCGCGCCGCCTGCTTGTCGAGCAGGGCGCAGAGCTTGACGCTGGCGGCGCCGCGGAAGCGCAGCAGGTCGACGATCGTGCGCAGCGTGTAGCCGGTGTCGACGATGTCCTCGACCAGCAGCACGTGGCGGCCGCGGATCGAGAGGTCCACGTCCTTGCGGATGTGCACCTCGCCGCGCACCATGCGGCTGCCATAGCTGGAGGTCTGGAAGAAGTCGAACGAGACCGGCACCTTGACCCGCTTCAAGAGATCGACGAGGAAGAAGACCGACCCCTTGAGCACGCCGATCGCCACCAGCGGCTCGGCCTCGGAGACCAGCGGCCCGTAGTCGGCGTCGAGCTGCGCCGCGATCTCCGCCACGCGCCGCTCGATCGCCTCCTGGCTCACCAGCTCCCGCACCCGTCCTCTGCCCTTGCCGCTCGCCATCGGCTAGACTCTCGCGTAGATCATTCGCTTTGTCTCTCTGGCAGGTCCCGGAGGACCCGTCGCGATGAGCACTGTCCAGGAGCTCTCGGCACTCCACCGCCGCTACGCCGACCTCTCCCACCTCTTCCGCTCGGCCTGGACCTTCCACCAGTTCCTGCAGAGCCTCGCCAAGAGCGCCATCTACGGCACGGCCACCGACCTCGCGGCCGACTTCCAGAGCCTGTACAGCGAGCTGAAGGAGGTCTCGGAGAAGCTCTCCGCCGCCGAGAGCGAGCGCGTGCGCACCCGCCTCGACGCCATCGAGTCGCGCCTCGGCACCCTCGTCGCGGCGCTGGCCGCGGAGGATAACAGACTCCCTCCCCAGGCCCTGCGGCAGTTCTTCCAGCGGGTCAAGCAGTACGACGAGAAGATCCTCACCCAGCTCGTCAAGTTCTACCTCTACGCCCACCCCGCCGACTGGCCCCCCGACCGGCTCGACAAGGTCGACTTCCTCTTGACCCGCCTCTCCGGCGAGGAGGACGAGCGCAGCGGGCGGCTGGCTCTGCGCGACCGCAAGCACCTGGGCGAGATCTACCGCGGCCTCTGGGCCCTGGCCGGCGCCGGCTCGCACTCGGTCGAGGAGGTGCGGCAGCGCCACGAGGCGATCGAGGCGGTGCGCCAGGAGGCGCTGGCGGTCGAGGACCTCGACCAGCTCAACGACCGCGGCCTGATCCGCCGCTACCGCGACATCAAGCACGGGCTCGGCGTCCTCTTCTTCGAGCCCGAGCTGCTGGTGGCGGTGCTGGAGACCAACCTCGTCTTCAAGGGGCGGGTGCAGAAGCTCTACAAGCAGGAAGAGCAGCGCATCGTCGACGAGTACCAGCGGGTCTTCGAGCTGGAGCGCGAGGTGCCGGTGGACGTGCAGCTCGACCAGGAGCTGATGCAGTTCCGCCAGGACGTCGAGCGCTTCGAGCAGGAGCTGCAGCGCGACGACGTGCGGCTCGACCACCTGGCGCAGATCCGCCAGTGGGTGCGGTCCCTCGTGCCGCGCCTGACGGCGGCGATGGATTCGGGGCGCGGCGCCGAGGAGGAGGCGGCGAAGACCCTGACCCTGACCGGCGCCATCCGCCGCGCCGAGGTCGACACCGGCGAGGTGATGATGGCGGCGCGGCCCAGCCGCTACCAGGAGCTGCTGGCCGAGCCGTTCCAGCGGCTGGTCGCGGTGCTGCTCGACGAGGACCCCGAGCAGCGGCCGGAGGTCCTGGTCTTGAAGCCGTCGATCTTCCCGCTGCGTATCGAGCCCCGCGAGGTGGTGGCCTGCCGGCGCCTGCACAGCAAGGAGCTGTGCGACCGCGACCTCGAGCTCTTCCTCTGCGAGGCCGCGGCGCTGCGCATCCTGCTCAACGAGGAGGCGCAGGAGATCACCGACATCCTCGACGAGACCTCGGTGACGGGCGACGCGCCGATCTTCGACCGCGCCCGCCAGGCCGCCAGCGCCGCCAACGAGTTCATGTGGCGCTTCCACCACCTCCTCGCCGAGGCCCTGACCAGCGCCGCCATCGAAGACGGCCGCGAGCTCCAGCTCCTCCAGATGCGCCTGATGCGCGACTACGCCGGGCTGTGGCTCCTGGCCTACAAGCCCCTGATGCCGCGGCGGCCGTCGACCATGCCGTGAGCCAATTCGCACATTGTGGAGGAGGTAGGCCATGGATGAGACACGTCTTGTCTCGCGGCTGGCCGAACTGACCGGGTTTCTTTCCCCCGCCGAAGGCACTCCGCCCGCGGCACTCGATCAAGCTCGCCGTCTACTCGCGGAAGCACTGCTCAATAGCCAATCCGAACCCATGGAGGATCCGTCCAGCCCAACCTCTGTGCCCACAATCATCGAGACCCTTCCGCCACAAATCGTCCACGACCTCCGCCGCATCGCCCACGATGCCATCCCAGCACAGCGCGACCCTTCCCTTCGCATCTTCCGGCGCGCCTGGCCGGCTTCTAGCCGCTCATGTCCGACAGTCGGTGCCCGCGTGGGCCTGTGGCTGGTCCCCGGAGTCGTCCCTCGGACCGTTCGAATCTGCAGATGGCGGTCTCGTCTGGTTCGACGTTCGCCGTACCGCAGCGCCCGTGCTCCTGATCGACGCCCAGACCGAGCGCCCGCTGATCAGCTTCCCGCGAGCCACGCTCCCTGCCGGTCCGGCCGATCCCGGTGCGACCGTCCTGAGCATTCCCGCTGGCAGCGTCTGGCTTGCGGCAGCGCTCTTCGACTCGGCCTCGCCCGCTGGATCGTTTGCCGGCCTTCGTGTCCGCGGGGGAACGCTTACGCTCAGCCACTCGGTCTTCATTCACGGGAACACAATCCGGGTAGCTCCCGGCATCGTGGCGACCCTGCAGCTGCAGCTCGACCGGCCTGACCGGCCCTCGCGCTCACGCCATAGCGGCGACGCGCTCAAGGTGAGCGCCGACCTTCCCGAGCAGGCGACGTTCACGCTCAGCGTCGGCACCGGCGGACGGCTCGTCCAGCTCGCCCGCGCCACGCTCGAGATCTATGGCAACCGGATGCGCCTGCGGAACCTGGACGGCGCGGCTCTTCGCTACGACAGCCGTCTCGCCCATCTCTGGTGCCCCATGTCGGCGAACCGGGACGCTATCTCCATCGACGAGGCGAGCTCCAAGCTCTTTCGCCCTTCTGGTGAAGCGGCGATCCAGGAGGCTGCCTGGGCACTGCCCGTCGCCGTCCCCACGAGCGGAGACCCGTTCAACCTTGGCGAAGCCGCAGGTGCCGGCGCCCTGGGCCTATCCCTGGCAAAAGGACTCCGCGTGATCCTGGAGCCGGCGGCGGAGTCCAGCAAGCCCCTCCGGCTCGATTCCGCGTTCCTGCTCGCCGAGCCCGGCCACCTGTCCGTGCTCGCGAGCTCCGCCCCGGCGCGCTATCGCCGGATGCTCGACCTGTGGGACAACGGCACCCGCGGCCGGTCGCAGATCGAGCTTCAGGCCAGCGATCCGCTGCTGCTCCGCTTCGATGCGACGACGGCTGGCGGAGGAGCCGAGGCGCTTACCCTCTCGACGCTGGAATGCAGCACCCAGCTTGATCGGCCGGTGACTGCCGCGGGCGAACGGGTACCCTTCTCCTCGCGGCGCGCTACTCTCGACCTGCAGCGGCTCGCCGACGTCACGCGCATTTCCCTCGCTGCTCCGGCGGATCCGCCGCGGGACCCGGTCACCGGCGCGCACAGGCCGCAGCCGGGCGTCTCCTTCGCGCTGTCGAACGCGTTCGTACGCACGTCCGCCGCCTTGGCACTGCGGCTGAACGGCGTGCTCGACACGCAGCACCAGGTCGACCGCGGCACCCTGGCGCTCCGCTTCGCTCTGGGCTTCCTGCTTCCCTCGCTGCCCGACCCATACGCGGCCAACACGACGCGACAGCCACCCCGCCGCGAGTTCAATCCCGCGTTCTTCCAGCCGACCCATGAACTTGCCGGGCGCGTGCGGTGGACCACGCCCGCGAACCCGGAGCTCTCGTTCGAGCTGGGCGCCGGCGCGGCGCTCCCGCCAAGCTTCCTGCGAATCGACGAGGACCCCATCGAGCGCGAACAGGCGTCCACCTTCAAGGTTGTAACGCTGCCCCGTCCGCTGCCCGAGGTGGAAGCCCGCTTCCCTCGCGCGACGGGTCAGGGGCCGGAGCTCTTCCGTCTACTGGATGTCTCTTCCCGGGCCGACCTCTTCGGCGTCGGCTACAGTCCCGGGGTGCGGGGCGTGGAGCCGGTGTCTGGAGAGGCGCTGCAACTGCGCGGAATGGAGCTCACCGCGCCCACCCGCAACGTTTCCGCTTTCACGCTCCCCGCCTTCCAGTGGGAGCCCGTCTACGACCTCCCCGCCGAAGGCACTCTGCCTTTCCCGGCCAAGCTGGTCTCACCCACGGATGGGGGCCCGGCCCGCTTCGCGATGCCCGCGGCCACACTGGTGCCGGTTGCGCCGCTTCCCGTCATCGATACACTGCTCGCGGAGTACGACCGCCGGACCGACCTGACGCTGGCGGCCCGCTTCACCCTGCCCTTCGGGATGGTGGCCGTCGCGGAGCTGCGCCGGCGTGCGTTCGACCCCAACCTGCCGGTCCTAGTCTCGCCGCACTTCGAGAGCGTGCGCCCCGACTTCCCGGCCTCCGGACTGAGCGGAGGGCAGCAGCTCGCGCTGCACGCGCAGACGCACGTCTTCAAGACGCTCGGAGGGCCTCCGCCCGGCCTTCCCGGCGCCACGGTCCAGACGAACAACGGCACCACCGGGCGCAACGTGCTGGAGGGCGGGGAGGTCGACGTGACCTTCAACGAAACCTTCGCCGACAAGATGAAGATGGTCCCGGTGCAGCGCATCGACTTCACCGGCTACGGGGCTTCCACTTTCAGCGACTGGCGGCGTACCGACGACAAGGCAACCGGGGTCGTACAGGTGAAGTTCGAGGCCCTCGTCGGCCGCACCGCCCGCGAGGTCGTGCAGGTTCGCTCCAGGCTGTACCCTTGGGGCGTGATCGTGGTGCGCACCATCACCATGGAGCGTACCGGGAGCGGCGGCGTGTTCCGCCGCGACAGCGGCTGGCAGCCTGCGAGCGACGGCGACTACAGGCTGGGACCCGGCGTCGTCGTCCACGCCGGTGTCGTGCCGCGGCTGACCAACATCCGCCGCATCCGCGACACCACCAACGTTTATGAGCGCGTCTACTCGCCTACCGAAACGGTCAGGCTGGTTCAGGTCGTGTTCGATGCCGACGTCGAAGTCGAAGGCGTCACGCTGGGCGCAAACGACGAGCGCCTGGTTCCCGCCGGCGACATCGTCGGATACGTGCAGGTCCTGCCCGTCGATACGAAGGGGAACATCACGCCGCTGAGCGCCGAACGACTCGACGACCTGCTGGCCACGACGGGACCGGTCGGCGGGCCCATCGACTGCGCGCTGAACGTCGCGCAGTCGGGGCTGCACATGCGCCTTTCCCGCGTAGAGGTAGACCGCACGGCCACCCTCGCGGGCAACCCGCAGTTCGTTGCCGCGGCACGCGGCAGTGCCGAGCTGGCCGGCGCCGGGCAGTGGACGTTCACCCACCGCGGTCCGTCCGAGCCGGAGCCGCACCGCTTGGACGCGAATCGTCCCATTCCGCTCATCCGGGCCAACCCGGTTGGGGGCGTGGTTCCCCCGTATCGCTTTGCCGATCCGAACGAGCTGTATCGTACGGCCAACCCGCACTCGGAATACGGACTCCTGTTCTCTGCTGGCGCCCAGCGAATGCTCATCCCGCAGCCACAGATCCGATGGGGCGATGCCACCATCCACGGTGGATCGACGCTCCTCTTCGCGGACATGTACGCGCTCGCCGGCGGCGTCGCCTTCTTCCCCCGGCCCGAACAGTGCCACCCCCTCCCCGCGGGGTCCGTCCTGCGGATCACGGGACACCGAAAGGTGCGGCTCCAAATCCCCGCTCAGTCCGGACTGGCCCCCGCCTCGTTCAAGGTGGGGCCCCTCGACCGCACGCTCCACCAGGGCGCTGCGTTGCGCGTGCGCTCGGGCTTCCTTCCCGGTTCCACGATCCGGCTCATCATTGATTCCGAGCAGCGTCCGGACTGGTCGTGTACGTACGGTCCCGTTTCCACGATCGCCGACATCGATGATCTCGACGACCTCGTCCGCGTCGTCGGGGACGTGTCGAGCAGCTCGGAGGAAGCCCCGCGACTGGTCGATCCGCAGATGGTCTTCGGCGGGCCGCTTGGCCCCGTGCAGAGCATCGTACAAATGCTTACCGCGTTTGGAGTTCCGTTCCCGCTCGACATCGCGGTGACGAATGAAACGTACGGCTTCAAGAGCGGCTGGAAGTACGTTTTTCCGAAATACGGCTTCGATGCCGTTGAAGAGACCCTCAAGAACGGCTTCGGAGTGATGCTGGATCTGGAACTACTCGGCCGCTGGGGGAGGGAAAGCTCGAACGCGAAGGAGATCGGAAAGGTAATCTCCGAGCACTCCCTGGTCAGCACGAAGGGAACCAGCAAGGCGGCGCTGCGCGGCTGGCACTTCGTCTTCGAAGCCGACGCGAAAATCATGGTGGAGGTGGCGGAGATCACGAAGGCGGTAAAGGCGTTCGCCGGAGGCGTGCTCAAGTTCGAGGTCGGCGGGGAAGAGGAAGGAGCGACCAAGCTCTCCACCTTCGTGGGGGTGGCGGGCGCCATCGAGATCGAGCTCGGGGTGATCACCCTGACCGGCCGCCGGTCGTATGCCCTGGGGTTTCGGCATCTCCTCGGCACGAAAAAGGTGGAGCTGGGCGGGGCCAGCGAGTGGGAGGTCGAAGGCGAGCTGGTGAAGGGCCTCGCCGCCATCGCGGTCTCCTTCGAACTGATCGCGCTCATTGAGACGCACGAGGAATATCATTGCAAGGGCGAGGGCACTCTGGCGATCGACGTCACCCTCGGCTGGGTTCTTAGCAAGACCTTCGAATTCGAGTTCGACGTGGACGAGCGGATCGCCATCGCGGCCTTCGTCGCGACTACCATGCTGCCGTAGACCCGGAGCCTCCCATGGCAATCACTGACACCCGGCTCCGCATCTGCGTCTTTCCCCAGGGCTGGGACGGAACTGAGATCCTGCTCCGCATCTTGGTAGCGCCGTTCGGGAATCCGCTGCAGCCCCTCGATGCCGGGCTGAAGCCGTTCGCGCAGGCGCGGCTCGCACTCTCCGCCCGCCTGATCCCCGGCCTCGACCGGCTTCCCCGCCCCGACGACGTCACGGCCCGCATCCTTCTGGACGCCGGCACTCCGCCGCGCATCGGGGAGGCCTACACCGAGCTCGCGGCCCAACTCGGCGTGGACTCCGCAGCGCCTTCCGCGTACGTCCCGCCCACGAAGACCCGGTTCCTCAAGATGCTGATGCCCAGCTATCTCGAGGCGTCCGGCTTCGCCCGCCCGCGCACGGAGTTCGCCGTCACCGACAACCGGTACGTCTGCGCGCTGGTCGACGGGCCGCGTCCGGACAAGCGTCCGCCCAGGGCCCCGGTACCGCCGAAATGGGATGCCGCCCTCGCGGCGGCGATCCGCCAGCCCGTGCTCGCTGAGCAGCTCGGCCTCGTCTACGTCGCGTCCGTGAAGCCGGACGACGGATTCTACGAGGACGGCGGCTGGGTGTACGTGACGTTGGACGACACCAGCGACTACTCCACGACCGCCGCGGCGCCCGACTTCCTGAAGCTCTATGCCGCCCGCATCCCGGGCTTGTGGCAAGCTGTTCCGGCACCCGTCTTCGCTCCCGTCCTGTTCCCTGTCGCGTCCGTGCCGTCCGCGGGCTCGTTCGACGAGTTGCTGCGCGAAGCCGACCTTTATTCGGACGGCTTCGCCCGCCTCGTGCATACTTTCCAGCCCGACCGCGCCGACTACCTGAACCTGTCGCGGCAGCAGGAGCGCCGGCCGCGTCCCTACGAGGAGGTCGGTCTGAAGCTCGGCTGGGACGACGAGCAGATCGTCATCTGGCTGAACCGCCAGCTGACCGACGACCCCCGCAACGGCTCCCCCGCCGCGCGCGACACACCTCTCGGAGTGCGAGGGTTCCGTGTCGACGTCCGGGAGGCCGAGGGTCCGGGACTCTGGGCCTCCCTCGTGCGCATGCAGGGGCCCCTCCAGCTCGGCGACCTCGACCTCGGCAGGTTCGACGGCGAGATGGCCATCGAGCTGGCGCCGTCGCAGCTGCAGGGGAGGCGCGACGGCGAGTACTGGCTACCGCCGTACTTTACGCAGTGGACCGGCTCGTCGCTGATCGCAGCCGACGCGTCCGCCTTCAAGGTCGCGAACGTCGCCGCGCCCCCACGGGTCCTGAACCCCGTGGGCGAGCGCTCCGTTCCGCTGCGCTACGGCGGGTCGTACCAGTTCAGGGTTCGGCTGACGGACATCACCGGCGGCGGCCCGGGGCCCGACGCGGAGAACGAACCGCCTTCGGCAATCGCGACGGGCCGCTTTCGCCGCTTCGTCCCGCCCGGTTCGGCGAGAGTGACCGAGCCCGTCGAGAACCCGGATGGAACACTGACCCTGTCCGTTGGACGGCCGAGGCTCGGATATCCGGCGCTGGTCTACACACCGCTCCCGAACGCCGAGGCACGCGTGCTCGCCGACGCCGCCGCGGCCGCCGCGGAAGGCCGTCCGGCGGGCTTCCCCGACCCCGACGTCACCCGCGTGCGCATCGACGTGTCGGTCGCAAGCCTCGAGTTCGATCCGGGGAACGATCCGGGACCCGAGCCGCGGCACCAGCTTTTTTCCACGTTCCGCGAGTTCGACGACGACCCCGAGCAACCCCTGGAGCTCACGCTCGAGTTCGAGGACGTAAACGACCTCGCCGCCTTCCTGGCTCCCGCGGCCGCCGGCCCCCTCAAAGTCCCGACGGCTCGCACCCTCGATCTGACCTTCACCCCGGTGGCGCGCCGGGATCCCGGGATGGCGCCCGCCCTCGCCGATCCCGCGGCAGCCGCGACCATCGACCCCGTCGCTCTCGATCGGAACGATCCGAAGCTCGTCTACTTCGGTAAGCACGCCGCGCGCGTGGGCACGCGCAGCACCGTCCCGCAGCGGCGTGCATCGGCGGATGAGAGCGGGCTCTTTCAGGAAGTGCCGGGCGCGCCGTTTCAGGGGATCTTCCTCCAGCCCAGCCCGGCACACGACGCCCACCTCCACGACAAGAACGCCGTCGCAGGTACCCGCGACCAGGCCCCCGAGAGCTCCATCCAGCGGCTCGCGCGCCGGCTTCGCCTGGAGAGCCGCGCGCTGACCCTGAGCGCGGAAGCCGGCCGGCGAGTGGTCTTCGGGGCGTCGGCAGCCGTGGCACACATCCTCTCCCCAGACCACTCCACCATCACGTTCGCCAGCGAAACGGAGATCACGTCCCAGTGGCTGATGGCGGTCCCCCTGCGGCTCACCCGCGACTGGACCTGGGACGCGCTCACCGACGAGGGCCTGCAAGTCTTCCGCAGCATCGGCGGCGGAGCCGGCGAGCGGGTCGGCATCATCTCGCCGCGCAAGGCGCTCAGCGAGACGGCGGTGCGCCGGGGAGTCGCGCTCGACCGATCCCACACCGACCTCGTCTTCTTCGACGCGATCGACCCCAAGCCCGTCCCGGGCGAGTTTCCCGGTGAGCTCGAGGTGACCTACATGGTCGTCCCGCAGTTCCGCGAGCCGCCGCGACTGCCTGCACCCGAGTGGGCCGCTACGGTCCGTCTGCCCATGGCGGCCCCACCTGTCCAGGTACCGCGGATCGTGTCCGCCGGGATCGCGCTCTCTCCCTACGAGCGTGACGAGAACTACTCCAGGACCGAGCCGCGGCGTCGGATGCTGTGGATCGAATTCGCCGACCCGGTGGCCGATCCGCGCGATGCGTACTTCGCTCGCGTGGCGATGCACTCCGCCGACCCCATGCTGATCCGGGGAGAGCCCGCGCCGCCGCCCGGCCCGCTCGAGCCACCGCTCAACGTCGATCCCGAGCCCATCCGCTCGATTATCCCCGGCCAGCCGGAGGATTCATCGGGGCTGGAAGCCATGCAGCGCCTTATACCTGCCGAAGGCGAGGGACCGATCCGGCATTTTCTTCTCCCGCTGCCGCCGGCGCTGTCGGAAGCCTCGCCCGAGCTCTTCGGATTTTTCGTCTACGAGCTTCGTGTGGGCCATGCCGAAGGGTGGTCCACCGCCCAGGCGCGCTTCGGTCGGCCCCAGCGCGTCACCGGAGTGCATCACCCGGCTCCGGTCCTGACGTGCAGCGTCTCCCGCACCGCTGAGCACATTCGGGTGAGCGCGCCGTATGCCACTCCCGTTGCCGGCGGACAGATCCTGCGGGCCGAGCCGCCCACCTCCGACCTGTGGGTCCTGCTCTATGTGCAAGTACGCCTCGCCGACGCGAGCGACTGGCGCAATATTCTGATCGGCCGCACTCGCGCGGCGTTTCCCGACCTCGCCTTCCGCGGCCGCTCCGGCTTCGAGCCGCACGGGTTCGGCTACTGGGATCAGGACCAGGTCGAGGCGTGGCTCGAAGCCTTCGGGCTGCCGCTCAACTCACCTCTCAGCGTGCTCGCCGTCGAGCTACTTCCCGAACCTGAATCACCCTTCATGGATCCGTTGGGCAAAGACCTCGGACAAGTCCGAGTTCTTCGCACATCGCCGCTCACGCCAGTGCCTGCAATCTGTCTGGATGTCTAGAAGGTGAGCTGATCGACTGCCAGCCGGACCGCCAGCGCCAGTTCAAGGTCCGGGGCATGCTCGCCGAGACGCTGCTCATGCTGGATGTGCGGCAATCCCGGCCGCTATTTCGGTGAGCTGACGCCGTTGGAGGTCAGGGCTCGTTTTGCCGACGCAGAGTTTGGATGAATTGATCCCCGCTGAAGCCTCTGCATTCCGAAAGCTCGCTCAGTCAGCCGACACCAGTTCGGGATCGCGCAGCAGGGCGGTGAGGAGGCGGCGGATGTCGTCGTGCGCTGCCGCGGCGGCGGCGAGGACCTCCTCGTGGACGAGGGGGGTCTCCTGGACGCCGGCCGCGGGGTTGCTGACCAGCGACAGCACCAGGACGCGCATCCCGATCTGGCGGGCCGCGATCACCTCGAGCACCGTCGACATCCCGGTCACGTCGCCGCCCAGGGTGCGCACCATGCGCACCTCGGCCGGCGTCTCGTAGCTGGGCCCGGCCACCCCGGCGTAAGTCCCTTCCGTCACCGCGATCCCCAGCGCCGCCGCATGGCGGTGGGCGAGCGCGCGCAATGCCGCGTCGTAGGTGGTCGTCATGTCGGGGAAGCGCGAGCCCCAGCTCTCGGGGAGCTGGCCGCGGAGCGGGTTCATGCCGGAGAGGTTGATCTGGTCGCGGATCAGCACCAGGTCGCCGGGGTCGAGGTCGGGGCGCAGGCCGCCGGCGGCGTTGGTCATCAGCAGGACCTTGGCGCCGAGGAGAGCGCCGAGCCGGATCGGGAAGACCGTCTCGTGCGGCGTGTAGCCCTGGTAAGGGTGGAGGCGCCCGCGCTGGTAGAGGACCGGTCGGTCGGGGAGCGGCTCGAGGAGCTCGAGCTCGTGCGGATGGCCGGCGATCGGGTGGACCTCGAAGGGCAACAGGTCCTGCAGCGCCACCGGCCCGCGCACGGCGTCGAGATCGACGGCGAGGCCGGAGCCGGAGACCAGCATCGCCGCCGGCCGCGGCCAGCCCATCCGGTCCCACTGCCGCACGCTGTCGTCGAGCGCGTCGGCCAGGTGATCGTCGGGATCGCGCGCGGTCACGAGCGCGGATCGTAGCAGGCGCGTTCATCTAGAATCGCCGCTCCGTGTCCGAGCTCGACGAACAGATCCAGAACCGGCGCGCCAAGCGGCAGCGGCTGGCCGACGCGGGGGTGCGCACCTACCCGCACCGCTTCGACCACGACCTCGAGCCGGCCGGCGTCCACGCGAAGTTCGGGAGCGTGCCAATCGACGAGCTGGGCACGGGAGAAACACTGCGCGTCCCGGGCCGCGTGCGCGCGATCCGCGGCCACGGCAAGACCGTCTTCGTCGATCTCTGGGACGGCCGCGAGAAGCTCCAGCTCCTGGTCCGCCCCGGCGAGCTGCCGCCGGCTTCCTTACCCGTTCTCGAGAACCTGGACCTCGGCGACCTCGTCGGCGCCGCCGGCAAGCTGACCCGCACGCGCACCGGCGAGCTGTCTCTGGTCGCGGAGGACCTCACCCTCCTCGCCAAGGCCCTGCGCCCGCTGCCCGAGAAGTGGCACGGCTTGGCCGACGTCGAGACGCGCTACCGGCAGCGCTACCTCGACCTCGCCACCAACCCCGAGTCGCGCCAGGTCTTCGAGGTGCGCGCGGCGCTGGTGCGCGGCATCCGCCGCTTCTTCGAGGACCGCGGCTTCCTCGAGGTCGAGACGCCGATGATGCAGCTCGTCCCGGGAGGCGCCACCGCGCGCCCCTTCAAGACCCACCACAACGCGCTCGACCTCGACCTCTACCTGCGGATCGCGCCGGAGCTGTTCCTGAAGCGCCTCCTCGTCGGCAGCCTGCCGCGGGTCTACGAGATCAACCGCAACTTCCGCAACGAGGGGATCTCGACCCGCCACAACCCGGAGTTCACGATGCTCGAGTTCTACTGGGCGTACGTGGACTACGAGGCGCTGATGGGCCTGACCGAAGAGTTGCTGACGGAGCTGGCGGAGGAAGCGAAGAGGATCCTGGGCAAGGAGGAGCTGGTCTGGCAGGGGACGGCGCTCGACTTCACGCGGCCCTGGCCGCGGCTCACGATCAAGGAAGCGATCGCGCGCCACGCCGGGATCGACCCCGAGCGCCTGCGCGGCGCCGAGGGCGTGCGCGCCGAGCTCGCGGCGCGCGGCGTCGCGGCGCCCCCCGGCGGCACCTACGGGCACATGCTGATGACCCTCTTCGAGGAGACCGCCGAGCCCCACCTCGTGCAGCCCGTCTTCATCACCGAGTACCCGTTCGAGGTCTCGCCGCTCTCCAAGGACGATCCCGACAACCCCGGCTTCACCGAGCGCTTCGAGCTCTACATCGGCGGCATGGAGATCGCCAACGGCTTCTCCGAGCTCAACGACCCGGACGTCCAGGCCGAGCGCTTCCGCGGCCAGCTCGCCGCCCGCGAGCGCGGCGACCAGGAGGCGCACGTCTACGACCACGACTACGTGCGCGCCCTCGAGCACGGCATGCCGCCGGCCGGCGGTGAGGGGATCGGCATCGACCGGCTGACGATGCTCTTGACCGACCGCCCGTCGATCCGCGACGTCATCCTCTTCCCGCTGCTCCGCCCCGAGCCGGAGGACGCCCCGTAGCGCCCGGCCTACGTGCCGGGCGTTTACGTTCCCTCATGCCGCGTCTCCTTCTCTCGCCCCTCCCGTTCCCCGCCGTCCTCGCCCTCCGCTACCTCAAGAGCACCCGCAAGGACGCCTTCGCCAGCTTCCTCTCGGCGGTGGCGGCGGGGGGGATCGCCCTGGGCGTCGCGGCGCTCATCCTCTCGCTCGCCGTCATCTCCGGCTTCCAGGACGCCCTCCGCTCCGAGATCCTGGGGCGCACGCCGCAGATCGAGGTGGAGCTGCCGCCGGGCGCCGACGCGGCGGCGGCGCGGAAGGCGGTGCTCGCCGTTCCCGGCGTCCGCGCCGCGCAGCTCCAGGTGCGCGGCGGCGGCTGGATCGTCGCCGAGGGGAAGGTGCAGCCGGTCGAGCTGGTGGGGATCGAGGGCGCGGTGCCGCGCTCCTTTCCCGGCGCCGCCGGCCGCCCCGAGGGGCTCTACGTGCCGCGCGCGCTCGGCGAGCGCTGGGCGCTCCACCGCGGGCAGCCGCTCCGCATCGCGTCGCCGCGCCCCACCCTGACGCCGTTCGGCCCGCAGCCGCGGGTGCGCAGCCTGCCGCTCACGGGCTTTTACGAGAGCGGGCGCACGCAGCAGGAGCGGGAGCGCGTGGCGCTGCCGCTGCGCGCCGCCGAGAGCCTGGTCGGCGCCTCGCGGCATCTCCTGGAGGTCACCGCCGCCGACCTCGACGAGGCGCTCCGTGTGGCCGACCGCCTGCCGGCGGCGCTGCCGCCCGGCGCCGAGGTGCGCACCTGGCGCGACTTGAACCGCCCGCTCCTCTTCGCGCTGCGCCTGGAGAAGGTGGTGCTCTTCGTCGCGGTCTTCCTGATCGTCCTGGTGGCGGCGCTGGCGCTGGTCGCCGACCTCGCCCTCGTCACCTCGAGCAAGCGGCCGGAGATCGGCATGCTCGGCGCCATGGGGGCGACGCCCGGCGAGCTGCGCCGCGCCTTCCTCTGGCTGGGCGCGCTGGTCGGCGGGCTGGGGACCCTCGCCGGCGCCGTCCTCGGCGTCGCCGGCGCCTGGGCCCTCGACCGCTACGAGCTGCTGCCGGTGCCGGGGCAGGTCTACTTCCTCGACTACGTGCCGTTCCTGGTGCGCTGGCAGGACCTTCTGGTGGTGCTGGCGCTGACGCTCTTCCTGGCCCTCGTCTCCTCCTATTACACCGCCCGCCGCGCGGCGGCGATGGACCCGATCGAGGCGATGCGCCGGTGAGTGTCCTCGTCGTCGCCCGCGACGTGCACAAGGCCTACGTCGACGGCGTGCGCCGGGTCGAGGTGCTGCGCGGCGCGGACCTGGAGGTCGCGCCCGGAGAGCTGGTCGCCGTGGTCGGCCCTTCGGGCTCGGGGAAGTCGACCCTGCTCCACCTGCTCGGCGCCCTCGACCGCCCCGACGCCGGCGCCATCTGGATCGGCGGCACCGCGCTCACCGACCTCTCGCCCCGCCGCCTCGCCCGCTTCCGCAACCGCACGATCGGCTTCGTCTTCCAGTTCCACCAGCTCCTCGCCGACTTCGACGCCCTCGAGAACGTCATGCTCCCCGGCCGCATCGCCGGCCAGGACCCGGAGCAGGTGCTGGCGCGGGCGCGGGCGCTCCTCGAGGAGGTCGGGCTCGCCGACCGGCTCGACCACTTCCCGAGCCAGCTCTCGGGCGGCGAGCGGCAGCGGGTGGCGATCTGCCGCGCCCTCGCCCTCGAGCCGCCGCTCATCCTCGCCGACGAGCCGACCGGCAACCTCGACCCCGAGAGCGGCGCGCAGGTCTTCGACCTCTTCCTGGAGCTCCAGGCCCGCCACGCGACGACCGGCGTCCTGGTCACCCACAACCCCGAGATCGCCGCCCGCTGCGGCCGGGTGCTGCGGCTGGAGGGGGGCGTGCTGCAACCGGGCTGAGGGGCGTAAGATGGCGGTGTTGTGCGCAGCTTGGCGCCCTACCTCCTCCTCCTGGCGCTCGCCGGCTGCCAGCCGCCCGCGGCGGGCGGCGCCGCGGCACCGGGCGGCGAGGTGAACGAGACCAAGGTGCTGGCCGCGAGCGAAACGACGCAGGTCGAGCTGGGCGCCGAGCCGGTGACGGTTGAAGTGCCGCTGCCGGCGGAGGCCAAGGAGCGCCTGCTCGAGGTGGCCGAGCCCGGCCGCCTGCGGCTGGCGATCGAGGGCCTCGAGCTGCTGCGCCCCGGCGTCGCCTACGAGGTCTACCTGAACCTCCCCGAAGGAGCGAAGCCGGACCCCAAGGGCCCCCACTTCCTCGGTCTCGTGGCGCTCTACGCCCCTCCGGGTCGGGCCCCCGAGGCGATGCGCACCTTCGACCTCGCCCCCGCCGCCCGGGCCCTGCGCGAGCTGGGCCGGTGGACGGGGGAGCTGCGGGTGACCTTCGTGCCGGCCGGCGAGGCGGCCGCGGCCGCCGGGCCCGCTCTCCGCTTCCGGCGCCTCGCCCTGCACGCGCGCTAGCCGTCCCCGGGGGGGACTAGCCAAGCCCGCCCGAGTGGTTCATTCTTTGCTGGAACATCCCTTTCAGGGAGGAGGAGCTGCCATGCGCAAGCGACGTGCCCGACGGAGCTGGCTGTGGGCGGCCGTGCCCTTCACGGTCCTGCTGCTCGTCGGCTGCAACGGCGGCGACGGCGGCGGCGACGACACCGACACCGCCGACACCACCGCCACCACCGAGCCTTCGACGACCGAGCCGCCGCCGCCGACCGTCTTCACCCGGCGCGAGATCAACACCCTCTCGGCGGACGAGCTCAGCCGCTACAAGGCCGGGGTGGCGCTGATGCAGTCGCGGGCCGCCACCGAAGTGACGAGCTGGCTCTACCAGGCCAACATGCACGACTACCCGCGGCCGGGCGACACCACCTGCCCCGCCACGCCCTTCTCCGGGCCGAACCCGCCGGAGGCCTGGGGCACCTGCCAGCACGCGAGCTTCTTCTTCCTCTCCTGGCACCGCATGTACGTCTACTACTTCGAGCGCATCCTGCGCGCCGCGGTGCGCGAGGCGAGCGGCGATCCCACGGCCGACTTCGCGCTGCCCTACTGGGACTACGAGAACACCGCCAACCGCGACCTGCCGGAGCCGTTCCGCAGCCCGGCCGACGCCTCGAACCCGCTCTTCGTCTCGGCGCGGGCGTCGAACTGCAACAACGTCGTCGCCGGCAACCCGTGCATCTCGGACGGCGACGCCTCGGACGACGACGCGATGGACGATCAGCACAAGAACTTCTGCGGCTGTCGCACGGCGACCTGCGCCGCCGGGTGCGTCGCCAACACGTTCTCCGACGAGACCTTCGGCGGCAACTTCACGGCGCAGCCGGTGCACTTCGGCAACGGCACCGGCGAGCTGGAGTTCCAGCCCCACAACGCGGTGCACGTCGCCGTCGGCGGCAGCGGCTGGATGAGCGACCCGGCGTGCGCGGCGCGCGATCCGATCTTCTGGCTCCACCACGCCAACATCGACCGCCTGTGGCAGGTGTGGCTCAACCTCGGAGCCGGGCGGGCCAACACCACCAACGACGAATGGCGGAACCAGAAGTTCACTTTCTTCGACGAGACCAAGACGGCGGTCACCCTCACCGGCTGCCAGATCCTCAACATGGCCACCCAGCTCGACTACCAGTACGAAGGGCTGCCGGTGAACAACGTCGTCCTCTGCGACGAGGGCCCGCTCACCGGCGAGGCGGGAGGCCCGCCGCCGGCGGCGCCCAAGACGCTGGTCTCGGGCGCGGCCGCGGACACCAAGCTCGGGGCGCGGCGGACGTCGGTCAAGGTGGCGCTGCCGCAGGCGGCCAGCCAGCGCATCCTCACCCTCGCCGGGCCCGACCCCGGCCGCGTGCGGCTGGTGCTCGAAGGGGTGAAGCTCCTCCGCCACGGCGCGCACTACGAGGTCTACTTGAACCTCCCGGCGGGCGCGACGCCGAATCCCAAGATGAAGAACTTCGTCGGCACCGTGGCGCTCTTCGACCACCCCGAGCACGCGGCGGAGACGAGCCGCAGCTTCGACGTCACCGACGAGGTGGCGGCGCTGAAGGCGGCCGGGCAGTGGACGGGCGAGCTCGACGTGACCTTCGTCCCGGGCCACGGCGAGCAGGCGCTGACGGCAACGGCCGGCAGCGGGCCGTTCGTCAGCGTCAAGAAGGTGTCGATCCAGGAGCGGTAGCGGTCCCGGCAGCGCCGTGCGGGCGGGAGCGAGGGGGTGAAATGGACCCTCGCCCCGCCCGCGTTCTCTATTCAGGATGCTAGACTCACGGGCAGCCGGGACCTAGAGAATGTTCGAGAAGTACAACGAGAAGGCCCGCAGGGCCCTTTTCTTCGCTCGCTACGAGGCGAGCAAGCTGGGCAGCCGGGTCATCGAGTCCGAGCACATCCTGCTCGGCATCCTGCGCGAGGGCGAGGAGACCGTCACCGAGATCTTCCGCCGCCTCCAGGCCAAGCCCGAGGACGTCCGCCGCGAGATCGAGGGCGAGCGGATGTTCGTCGAGCGCATCTCCTCGACCGCCGAGCTGCCGCTCTCCGAAGAGTCCAAGAAGATCCTCGCCTACGCCTCGCACGAGGCGGACAGCATGCTGCACTCGACGGTGGGCTCCGAGCACCTGCTGATCGGCATCCTGCGCGTCGAAGGGTGCCTGGCGATGCGCATCCTCGCCCAGCACGGGTTCGACGTGTACACGGTGCGGGAAGAGGTCCTGGCGATCGCCAAGGAGCGCGAGGCGTCGCAGCAGAAGAAGGAGCTGCCCTTCCTCTCCGAGTACGGGCGCGACTTGACCGGCCTCGCCGCCGAGGCCTCCTTCGACCCGCTGATCGGCCGCGACGACGAGGTGGACCGCATCGTCCAGATCCTCTCGCGCCGCACCAAGAACAACCCCATCCTGCTCGGCGAGCCGGGGGTGGGGAAGACGGCGATCGTCGAGGGGCTGGCGCAGCGCATCGTCGAAGGGCGGGTGCCGATCTTCCTGGCCCAGAAGCGGATCGTCGCCCTCGACCTCTCGCTCATCGTCGCCGGCACCAAGTACCGCGGCCAGTTCGAGGAGCGCCTGAAGGGGATTCTCAAGGAGCTCAAGGAGAGCCGCGAGCTGATCGTCTTCATCGACGAGATCCACTCCCTGATCGGCGCCGGCTCGGCCGAGGGCTCGCTCGACGCCGCCAACATCTTGAAGCCGGCGCTGTCGCGCGGCGAGATCTCCTGCATCGGCGCCACGACGCTCAAGGAGTACCGGAAGTACATCGAGAAGGACCGGTCTCTGCTGCGCCGCTTCCAGGCCATCCAGGTGCAGCCGCCGTCGCCCGAGGAGACGCTGCAGATCCTCGACGGCATCAAGGACCGCTACGAGTCGTTCCACAAGGTGCGCTACCGCCCCGAGGCGCTGCGCACCGCGATCTACCAGTCGGCCCGCTACATCACCGACCGCCACCTGCCGGACAAGGCGATCGACGTCATCGACGAGGCCGGCGCGCGGGTCAAGCTGCGCCGCGTGCGCGACACCCAGAACCTGCGGAAGCTCGAGCAGGACATCCGCCAGGTAGTCAAGGAGATGAAGACCGCGATCTCCGACAAGGACTTCGAGCGCGCCGTCTACCTGCGCGAGAAGGAGATCGAGCTGCGCGAGGACCTCGAGCGGATGAGCATGGTGGCCGAGGAGAGCGGCGAGCTCGAGGTCACCCGCCACGACGTCGAGGAGGTGATCTCCTCCTGGACCGGCATCCCGATCTCGGCGCTCCAGAGCGAGGAGGCCGAGCGGCTGATGAACATGGAGGAGATCCTGCGCACCCGGGTCGTCGGCCAGGAGCGGGCGATCGGCGCGATCAGCCGGGCGATCCGGCGCTCGCGCCTCGGGGTCTCGAACCCGCAGCGGCCGGTGGGGTCGTTCATCTTCCTCGGGCCGTCGGGCGTCGGCAAGACCGAGGTCGCGCGCCAGCTCTCGGAGTTCCTCTTCGGCAGCCAGAAGTCGCTCGTGCGCTTCGACATGAGCGAGTACATGGAGAAGCACGCGGTCTCCAAGCTCATCGGCTCGCCGCCGGGCTACGTCGGCCACGAGGAGGGTGGGCAGCTCACCGAGCGGGTGCGGCGCCAGCCCTACTCGCTGATCCTCTTCGACGAGATCGAGAAGGCGCACCCGGACGTCGCCAACCTCCTGCTCCAGATCCTCGAGGACGGGACGCTCACCGACGCCTACGGCAACCACGTGGACTTCCGCAACACCCTGGTGCTGATGACCTCCAACATCGGCAGCAAGCTGGTCCTGCGCGGCGGCCGCATGGGCTTCGGCGAGTCGGACGCCCAGGCCAGCTTCCAGCGCATCGAGGAGGAGATCCTCGCCGAGCTCAAGCGCAGCTTCAGCCCCGAGTTCATCAACCGCATCGACGAGGTGATCGTCTTCAACCCGCTGGGCGAGGGCGAGCTGCGGGCGATCGTCGACATCCTGCTGCGCGACGTCAACGCCACCCTCGCCGAGCGCGGCCTCCAGGTCGAGGTCTCCGACGAGGCCCGCGAGTGGCTCCTCGCGCAGGCCGGGATCGAGCCCGCCACCGGCGCCCGCCCCCTCCGCCGCGCCCTCCAGCGCCACATCCAGGACGCCGTCTCCGAGATCCTCATCCACCAGCACGGCGGCCACTGGGGCGAGGAGGGGGAGACCCAGACGATCCAGGTCGAGCTGGAGGACGGCGCCCTCCGCTTCCACGCCCGCGACCGCGAGATGGCGGTCGAGCAGACGTAGGTCCGTCTCCCTCAGACCCGCCGCAGGTTGGGGACCGCCGCGAGCGAGGGCGCGTCGCGGCCGTCCACCTCGACGCGCATGCCGGGCCCCTCGAAGCGGTAGTGCTGGCCGGTGAGCGGGCCGGTGGCCGTGAGCCCGGTCCTCCCCACATATTCGAAGAGCACCCGCGAGACCGGCGGAACGGCCGTCGGGGCCGGCGGCTCGGGGTCAGGTCGAAGCGTGTGGAAGACCTGGAACTGGTGTCTCTTGTCGCCGCAGCAGGACATCGTCGGGTTCCTCGTCTTCGGTAAAGGGCGCCGGCGGGAGTGCCGGCGCGCTGGCGCGAGTCTCGAGCGTCCGCGGGAACGCCAGCCCCTGAAGCAGGATGGCTCCCGCCGAGAGCGCCGGCCAGAGGAGCAGCCGGTCCTGCCAGCGGCTCCCGAGAAGCAGGGCGAACGGCAGGGCAACCCACACGCTGCAGCAGAAGAAGCAGTCGAGCAGGTTGCCCCAGAACCCGTCTCCCGCCCGCCGGCGGAGGCGGGCGAGGAGGTCCCACGGACCGTCCTCGCCCCACAGCAAGTGGGTCAGGCGCCAGACCCCCAGAGCCCCCGCCAGCAGCACGTACACGCTCACGAACCGGCCTGGATCCCCAGGAAGTACTGGACGGGTCCGTAACCGGCCACCGCCGAGTTGTAGCCGTTGGTGACCCGCGTGCTGCACCCGAGGTTGACCGCGAAGGTGCAGAAGGGCTGCCCGGGCTCCAGCCAGCGGCCGCTCGCCGGCGCCAGGTCCACGGTTACCAGGCCCAGTGTGCCGCCGGTATCCAACGTCCCGACGAACTGGCTGCAGGCGAGATCGTCGCCGTGCGTGTAGCTGCCGCTGATGAGCCCGGCGGGGCTCCCGGTGATGCCGAAGCCGCCGATGTTCCCCTTCCGCACGCTCAAGCCGTAGTCGTGCATGAATCCCTGCAGCTGGTTCGCCTTGAACTTCACCGTCAGCGGGGTCGCGGGCGCCGCGGCGGGCACGGTGAACAGCGCGCAGTCGCCGCCCGGGGTGCTGGCCATCGTCACCTCGGAGATCGTGAAGTCGGGGCCGGTGTTGTCGATGTAGAGAGTCACCATGTCGTCCGCGCCGGACACCTTGTTGCCCGCCGAGTCGTACCCTTCGATGCGGAAGTCGACCGAGCCGGGCGTCGCGGCATAGAGCCACGACGAGATCACCGCCTTGCGGTCGCGGTGGGTGAGGACCCAGGCGTTGTCGCTCTCGATGTTGAGGTAGGCCTTGGTCGGTGAAGCCGGGCCGCCGTCGACGTGGAGCGGCACGTCGAAGGGCCCCACGGGGTCGCCCGAGTAGCCGGGCAGGCTGATGTTGGCGATCTTGGGATGGGTGTACTTCTCCTGGAAGAAGCTGCTCCAGGCGGCGGTGCCGTGCCGCCGGTAGCGGATCGTGTAGTGCTTCACCGCCGGCTGGTCGATGAAGCAGGCGAAGAGGTCGAGCCGGCCGGCCCAGGCGGCGCAGCGCGCCGGCGGCACGTTCGGGAGGGTGTTCTTGGCGGTGATCCTGCCGGTGCCGCCGAGGAAGTTGCTGAAGCCGACCCGCGGGCCGTAGCCGGGCGGCTGTCCCGGCGGCGGGGGAGCGGTCGGAGCGCCGATGAAGATGTTGCCGATCGCCTGGATGGCGTTGTGCCCCTGACACGCCGTCGGGAGACGGCCGACGAGCGGCGCGCAGATGTTGATCCGCTTGAAGAGCGGCACGTTCCAGTAGGGGGCGCTCTCGTAGGAGAAGCCGGAGGGGTGGACGGTGTCGACGACCTGGACGATGACGTCCGGCATGCTCTGCACCACCTCGTCCTCGCCGGCCGCCACGTCCACGTTGGCCTCGTTGAGGAAGCTCGCGGTCGGGCGACGGAAGCGGAAGACGTAGTTGCCGTTGCGGTCGGTGACGCAGATCCCGAGCGTTTCCCGCGTGCCGGTGCCGGTATACGGTCCGCCCGCCAGCTCGGCCGCCGTGCGGTCGTACTCGAGAAACCGCAGCACCGTGCCGGCGAGAGGCCCGGTCTGGCAGAGCAAGCGGAACTGATCCTGTAGGCGGCCGATCTCGATGCGCTCGAGCTTGAAGTCGGCGATCGGCGCCGGCCGGGACACCTCGACCGCCCGCGCCGAGAGGATCGACCTCTCTTCGAGCTCGTCGTCGGCGGGCCGGTCCGCGGCCGCCTGGACGTTCCGCTTCGCGGCGGTCTTGAGCTCGGGCCCTTCGAGGTCCAGGGCCCGCAGCTTGATGAGCTGCGCCTGCTTGGGCGGCAGGGCCGTGAGGCCCTCGAGCGGCACCACCAGCGGCCGGAACGGAGGCGGATCGGGAATGGGCCCGATGCGCGGCGGCACCTCGTACAGCCGGTCCGGATAGAGCTTCTCGAGCGGTTCGCGGAAGAGCGGGTTCTTGAGCGCCTCGCGGACCGCCGGCAACGTGTCGAAGACTAGCCAGCGCGGGAAACAGGGGTTCCAGGAGCAGCCCTTGTACCAGCTCACGTTGCCGAAGAGGACGAAGTCGGTGTCGGTGCGCGGCGTCCTGCAGGTCAGGATCAGGTCGTTGAAGTCCTGGTCGGCGCCACTGTCGTTCGACTGGATGTCGAAGCGGTACTCGGTCAGCGTGGTGGTCGGAAACTTGATCTGCTCCGCCGAATCGATGAACCCGGAGCCCGGGTTGTGCTCGACGCGGATCGTCCAGTTGGCGCCGACGACCGTGACCGGCGGCGTCGAAGTGTCCCCGGCGTACGTCCCGTTGCCGGAGCTTGCCCCCGCGATGACGAAGCGCTGCGGAAACGCGGCGCTCTTGCTCTTCACGGAGACGGTCCAATTGCCCTGCATCGTGATGGCCATGGCGAAATCCTCCCTTTGTGGAGGTCCTTCGCGGCCGGCGGCGGATTTCTGACAACCGAGGCAGTCGGAAGAGGAAACGCGCCGGCTGGCGGGAGACGCACAGCCGGCGCAGTGTTAGAGAAGGAGGCTCGTCGGTGCCGTGGTCAAGGCTTCCACGGCGGGCAGACCGGACAAGGATCGACCTCGGGCTGGGGGTAGAGCCACGGCTGACAGGAGCCGCGCCGCCAGGTCCTGGTGTAGAGAGGGCGCCAGGGATCGGGAGGCTCGGGCGCATGCGTGGCGCACGAGGGCTTGGACGCGCACCCGTATTCGTCGCAGGCCGTCGCGAGCGCGTTGCAGAGCGACAGCTTGTGGACCCTGGGATGGGCAGGAGATGCGGAGGCGCTCCTGCGCCAGAAGTCCGCCGCCATGGGCAGCTCCTCGCCGCTCGCATCGAGCATGTCCATGATCTCGCCGGAGCTGCGATCGGGGTAGGCGGCCCACACGACGGAAGCGATCGACGCGACGACGGCCGCCGCGACCGAGCTGCCGGTGAGCCTTGCCGTGCGTCCCCTGCGGCTGGGGCATGCCGCCACGGCGTCGTCGGCGTACGCGACCCGCCGCGGCATGCCGCCCGGGCGGGCGTTGACCAGGGGATGACCCTTCGCATCCACCCCGCCTACGGCGTAGAGGCGTGGCGCTCCCTTCTCACATCGCCCTTCCCAGGCAGCCGGCAAGAGAGGCCCGAAGTTGGCGCAGGGCTCGCCCTTGATATTGCCCGCGGCGGCAACCACGAGGACGTCGAAGTCCGACGCGTACTGCAGGGCACGATAAACGGCCTGCGTTCCCGCCTTCATCTCCTCGACCTGCTGCTCGTCGAGGCCGCTGAAGAGCTCGCCGTCCCAGGCCAGCGACAGGTTGAGAACGAGATGCTCCTGCCGCCGGTCCCTCTGCCAGGCGTCCACTTCGCTCCAGATGGCCTGGGCGAGAGTGCTCTGCATGCCGATAAAGCCCCCACGCTCGGTGTCGACCTTGGTGAGCTCCCGGCTCTGCGGGTCGAACTCGACGATCGGGAGCGCGAGCTGGGTGGTGATCCGCGCCGCACAGCTCCCTCTCGGGCACACCAGGTGGCGGGCGATGTGGGCGAGCGCGTAGCCGTGCGGCGAGCGGCCCTGTCGCCGGGGGATCTCTTCGCGCGTCGGCTCGGTGTCCAGAAAGGCCAGCCGCACGCCGAACGGGTTGTCGATCGTGAAGGTTTCCCCCGGGATGCCGGCCTGGTTGAGGAGGCGCCGGTAGAAGTTGCCCCAGGGCCACCTCATATGGTTCTCGCCGGAGGCCGACAGGGCCGCGCAGTCCCGATCGATCCGCACCAGCTCGGCGCTCGCGGGCGGCGGGAGCGGAGCGCCCCCAAGCGACTGCGGCGAGGCCTCGTACACGCAAAAACGATTGAGCTCCCGGATCAGCCCGGGGGCGGGGGCGAAGGCGAGCACCTTCTTGTCGTCCTTGTCGTCTTTCTTCCCGCAGTCGTCCGCCGGCTTCTCCCGAATCGAGGTAAACAGTGGTTGCACGGTCCAGCCCGGGACCTCCGGGCACTTGGCTTCGGGCCGGCTGATCCCGATCCACCGCCAGCTGGCGCAGGCCTGGGCGGTGTCCATCGGCTGTGGCCGCAGCGTCGTGCAGGAGCTCATCGCGATCGCGAACAGGGGAGCGATCCAGAACAGTTGCTTGGTCCTCATGGTCCGATCTCCTTGGTTTTTGACGCAGACGCAATGATCCTTCGCCGCCGGGGCGCGGTTTCTGACAGAGGCAGGCGGCGTGGCGGGCCGGGCGCTCAGGGCTCGAACAGGCGGAAGCCCGCCCAGTCCGCTCCGTGACTCCGCTGCCGCCAGGCGAGCTGGGCGCGCTGCAGCGCCACGGCGAGGTCCGGCTCCAGCCTCCACTGCCGGTACAGGTCGGTGAAGAACGCCGGCACCGTGCGGTCGTCGGCAGGCCGGGTGGAGGCGACGACGGCCCGCGAGCCGGCGAGGAGGAAGGCGTGGGCCAGGCCGAGGCTCTCGACGGGGGTCTCGGCGGACGACCGGCCGGTGTCACAGGCGGAAAGGACGACCCAGGCCGGCACCCGCTGGAGCGCCAGGAGGTCGCCGAGGGTCAACTGGGTCTCCTCGGCCAGGAGCAGGCCGCTCTCCCAGCCGCCGAACCCCGAGAAGGTGCCGTGGCCGGCGTAGTGGAGGAGATCGGCGGCGGCCAGGCGGCCGCGCACGGCGTCCGCCGAAGCCGCCGCGTGCTCCAGCTCCGTGGTGGTCCAGGGCTGTGAGCCGGATGCCAGGACCTTGCGGACCGCTCGCGCCTCCGCGAGCGCGCCCGCCAGGTCGCCCCGGGGGTCGGCCACCAGGAGGGCGCGCCGCCCGGAAGGCTCCGCGGGGCCCGCGGACACGGGAAGGTCCAGCCCATAGACGACGGGAGCGCTCGCCAGGAGGACGTCCCCGTCGAACGGCAGCGCATGGAAATCGACGCCCCGCAGCGGGCCGCTGGGCAGGATGCGGATCCGCCGGGCCTGCCGGATCGAACCGCTGAACGGCAGGAGCAGCCGCCGGGAAAGCTCCTCGGGCCGGGACAGGACCTCCGGCGGCAGCTCGAAGCGGTGCGCCGCGACGGTCTCTCCATTGGCCGCGAAGCCGACCCAGCCGTCAGGCAGCGATTGATAGGCGAGGACCAGCTCTCCGGGTCGCGGCAGCGGCGGTCTCCCTTCCAGTGGCGCTCCCGGGTCTTCGAGCATCAGGAAGGCTTGGTCCAGATCCCTCTTCGCGGTCTCCGCCCCCGCCTTTCTCGCGGCCTGCTCCCGGCGGAGCTGGTCGCCGGGCAGCTTCCAGTCGTCTCTCGCTCGCTCCTCCAGGGCCGTGCGCCTCTCCTTGTAGCTCAGAAGAAGCCGCTCCCAGCGGGCCCGCCGGTCCGGCGTCAGGCTCGCCAGCCGGTCGCCGCGCTCCAGCTGCCGCAGCACCCGCGACCGGGCGTGGCGCGCCAGGTCCAGGGCCCGGGCCTGGCGGCCCTGGTCGAGGAGGATCGCGACGTGCAGGCTCACCAGAGCCTGGCGCGTCGCCAGGAAGGTCTCCCGCCCTTCCTGCACGGGGATCTGGAGGCTCTGCTCGTCCAGCAGGGCCTCGGCCCGGCCGAGCGTCTCCAGGGCCGCGGCGCGATCCCCGAGGGCCTCGTGCGACTGCGCCTGCCCGAACGCGGCCCGCAGCCGGCCGTCGGCGGAGCTGGTCTCGAGAGCGAGCTCCGCCAGCTCGTCGAACCGAGCCAGCGCCGCGGCGGGCCGCCCCTCGCGCAAGGCGATCCGCGCCTCCAGATCGAGCCGCCAGAGCCTGAGAGGGACGGACGGATGAGGCTCGAGCCGGTGCGCCCGGGCCAGGGCTTCCTTGGCTTGCGCCACGCGGTCTTCCTGCAGGTGAGCCAGCGCCAAATTGAGCAGGACGTTGGCCCCGTGCGCGGGCGTGGCGCTCTCGCAGGTCGCGTACGTCGCCAGCGCGCGCTCGAAGAGAAGCGTGGGATCGTCCAGGCCCTCGCCGGCCTCGCGAGCCAGCAGCGTCGCCCAGGCCTGGTTGCTGAGGAGGTTGGCTTCCTCGCAAGGGTTCGCGGAATGCGGCGTCCGGCGCAGGCGGTCGAGGAGCTCGGCGGCCTCGCGCGACCGGCCTACTCCGAGCAGGAGCAGGGCCAGCTCTTCTTCCGCCAGGCGATGCTCGCGCTCCAGCTTTACCCGCTTGGCGATGACCACGGCGTCTTGCACTTCGGCTAGCGCCGCGCGGTAGTCCCCGTTCTTGGCCGCGAGCAGCCCGCGGTAGTAGGCCACTTGATAGCGGGATTCCGCCGGCGCCTTGGGCGGGAGGCGAATGGCGTGCAGCAGCTCGCGGGCGGCGGCGAGCTTGCGGTCCTGGACCTCGCCGTGCACGCGCATCAGCGTCTCTGCGACCTGGCGCCGCAGGTCGCGGGACGTGCCTTGCCCCGCCGGCGGCCCTCCGGGCCCCTCGCCCTTCCTCTCCACGAGGGGCAGGGACCACGTCGTCCGCCCCTCCTCGGCCGCGACGATCACTTCCAGGCTCTTCACCCCGGAGGGCAGGGTGAGGGCGAACCGCTGCCCCTCCTGAACGGCCTCTGCCGCGGCGTCGAGCGGCCCGCCGTCGGCTCGGAGCTCGATCCGCGCCTCCGGCGGAGCGCCGACCCAGAGCCGGAGCTCCCGTTCCGGTCCCAGGACGCAGACCGGCCCCGGCACGAGCACGGCTGCGCAGCCCGCGTACTCCACCTCCGGCGGAGGCGAGCTTGGCGGGGAGGCACAGGCCGTGCCGAGCGCGAAGAGGAGGAAGAAGACGCTGCGGCAGCGAAGCGGCGGCACGGCTAGGGTGCCCGGGGACGGACCCGGACGGTCGTCCGGACCGCCACCCAGTCTCGTTCCCGGACCGTCGATCGCGCGGCCAGGGACCGCAGCGCCTCGGGGTCCGGCAGCTCGCCCCGCCGGCCGACGACCGCCCAGAGGGTCCAGGTCCCGGGTGGGAGATCGTCGTCGAGCGAGCCTTCCAGCTTGACCGCGCCGCTGGGCTCGACGTGGCTCCGCACCGTCAGGTCGCGCAGCTCCGCGCCGCGGAGCAGGAAGGCCTGCGTCGTCAGGGACCTCGCCCGCGCGACCTGGGTCTCCGGGCGGAGGACCACCTGGAAGTCGTCGCCCGGCGCGAACTCCTGCACCTCCATCGCCTCCCCCCGCAGCGCGCGGGAGCCGCCGCTGATCTCGGCCAGCGCATAGCCGGGCAGCGGCGCCAGCGGGCGCAGGAGCATCATCAGAGAGGCGGCGGCCGCGGCCGCCGCGGTGCCCCAGGCGGCGACACGGGGAGCGTGCTGTCGCCAGGGCAAGAGCTTCGCCGACTTACCGGCCTGCTCCTGCGCGCGGATCGCCTCCACCACGCGCGCCTGGAAGTCGGCGCCGAGCGGCCGGAAGGCTTCAAACGCCCGGCGGGCTTCGGGTGAAGCTTCGGCGAGGGCGCGCAGCTCCGCCTCTTCCTCCGCGCTCAGCGTCCCGGCGGCCAGCCGATCCCAGCGCTCGTCGAGGCGTCTCTGCTCGGCCTCGCTCTCCTCCCGCGCCAGGTGCCCTAGATCGCGCAATAGCCGGTCCTCGCTCATCCTGCTCCATCCTTCCTGGTCTTTCGCGCCTACGTACTCTTTCCTGACAGCTCGGCCAGCAGCTCGCGAGCGAGGCGGCGCAGACGGCTCCGCCAGGCGTAGATCGCGTCGGCGGACAAGCCGCTGGCGGCCATCGTCTCCGGCACCGACAGCTCCTGGACGAAGAGGAGCTCGAAGAGCTGGCGGCCCAGCGGGCTCAACTGCTCCCGCAGCCCGTCGAGCAGGAGGCGCAGCTCCTCGCGGCTCGCCGTGACCTCTTCCGGTCCGTTGTCGAGCGCCGCCGCGTCGAGGTTCTCCGTCGGCGTGGGCTCCTCTTTCCACGGGTTCCGCTTGCCGCTGCGCAGGGCCGACGCCACCAGACGCTCGCTCACCAGCCCGACGAAGTTGTGCAGCGACAGACCGCGCTCGCGCTGCCAGCGGCGCAGCACGCGCCCGCCGTTGGCGAAGAGCGAAAGGAAGATCTCCTGGGTCAGGTCTTCGACCTCCTGGCGAACGTTGCGGCCGCCGCCGAGGTGCGACTGGCGGAGCAGGGTCCTCGCCACGCGGGCCTGGACGACGGGTGTCAGGCAGGCCACCAGCCGGTTCAAGGCGGCCGGATCGCCGGCGAGGGCCTCTCGCACCAAACCCGTGGTGTTCTCGACGTCCATGTCTCGCAGCCGGGCCAGGATGGTTTCTTAGTGATTTCCAGTATAGGGCGAACGACGCCCCGAGCACCCAACCCTGCTAAGCTTCCCCCCGACATTCCAGGAGCCCCCGGCGGCCGGGTCTGGCCGGGGGCAAAACCGACTCCATGAGGTGAAAGCCGTGACGACCCGCGTACTCCCGAGCTGGTCCCTTGTTCGTCGCCTCGCGGTCTGGGGACTCTCCGCCGCCCTTCTGCTCCCCGCCCCGGGCCTCCTCGCCCAGGAGCCGCTGGCCGGCAAGCGGATCGACGCGATCGAGTTCCAGGGGCTGCGTGCCCTCTCCGAGGAGACCCTCCTCTACTACCTGGGTCTCGAGCGCCTCCAGGCGCTCGACCCGGTGCGCCTGGACCAGAACGTCAAGGCGCTCTGGGACCGCAACCTGATCGACGACATCCAGGTGGACGCCCAGCCCACCCCGGAAGGGGGGGTGCGCCTGACGATCACGGTCGTCGAGCGGCCGACCATCCGGTCGGTGGACTACCAGGGGATGAAGCGCATCTCGCGCAACGACCTGCTCGACGACATCTCCGCCAAGGGCATCCGCCTGAAGGAAGGCGATCCGCTGAACCTCGGCGAGCTGTACCGCGTCAAGGAGATGATCGAGGAGGCCTACGCCGACAAGGGCTTCCGCTTCGCCACCGCCGACTACACGATCGAGGAGCTGACCCCGACCGAGAAGCGCGTCGTCTTCAAGGTCGACGAGGGCGACCGGGTGCGGATCGCCGACATCGGCTTCGAGGGCAACTCCGTCTTCTCCGGCCCGCGCCTCCGCGTCCTGATGCGCAAGACCAACGAGAGCGGCATCCTCTCGCGCATCACCAAGAAGGACATCTACAACCCGGCCAGCCTGCAGGAGGACCTCGACAAGGTGCGGGACCTCTACCGCGGCGCCGGCTACAAGAACGTGGTCATCGGCGAGCCCAAGATCGACGTCCGCGCCAGCAACCCCAACGCCCCCGAGGACCGGCCCGGCGGCGGTAAGCCGCCTCGCGAAAAACGCCGCATGTTCATCACCATCCCCATAGAGGAGGGCGAGCGCTGGAAGTTCGGCGAGGTGTCGATCGAGGGCAACGAGATCTACACCGACCAGGCGCTGCTGCGCGCCTTCGAGCACCGCTCGGGGAGCTGGCTGCGCCAGAAGGCGATCGACGACGGCACCAAGGCGATCACCGAGACCTACCACAACACCGGCTACATCTTCGCCCGCGTCGACGGCGAGCTGGTGGAGAAGCCGGGCAACGTCGCCGACCTGGTGGTGCGGATCAGCGAGGGCGAGCAGTTCAAGGTCGGGCGCATCGAGTTCGAGGGCAACGACCGCACCATGGACAAGGTGCTGCGCCGCGAGCTGCGGCTGCACGAGGGCGGCGTCGTCAACATCGGCGCGGTGCGCAACTCGATCTTCAAGATCAACCAGCTCGGCTACTTCGAGCTCGACAAGGAGGAGCCGGTCACCTTCGACCAGAACACCGAGGCCAAGCAGGTCCACCTGCTGTTCAAGGGCGCCGAGAAGGAGCGCACGGAGCTGCAGTTCGGCGGCGGCTGGAGCGAGCTCGACGGCTTCTTCGGCCAGTTCGCGATCAACACCAAGAACTTCCTGGGGCGCGGCGAGCAGGTGGGGTTGGCCTTCCAGACCGGCCGCTTCCGCGACTACTTCGACCTCTCCTACTACGTGCCCTGGTTCCTCGACCGGCCGCAGTCGATCGGCGTGCGCGCCTTCGACCAGGACCTCGACTTCCGGGTCGCCAGCGACCAGCAGTTCCGGCGCAGCAGCCGCGGCGGCTCGGTGACCTACGGCCGCCAGCTCGGTCTTTTCCAGCAGGCGGGCGTCACCTACCTGCGGTCGGTCCTCGAGGACGAGACCCAGCGCCTCTTCGACGACGTCGGCAACCCGATCCCGGACCCGCAGGCCCTGCGCTTCGTCACCATCGACAACTCCTCGCTGCGTCCGGCCTACAGCTACGACAGCCGCGACAACCCGTTCGAGCCGACCCGCGGCCGCCGCTTCAACCTGGGTGTCGAGTACGCCGGGGGCTTCCTGGGCGGCGACAACTACTTCATCCGCCCCGAGGCCGCCTTCAGCTTCTTCCAGCCGATGACCAGGGCGCCGGCGCGCACCGTGCTCGCCTTCAACATCAAGACCGGGCTGGTGGACCCCTTCAGCGGCCGCGAGCTCGCCCCGCTCGAGCGCTTCTTCCTGGGCGGCGACAACAGCATCCGCGGCCACCGCTTCCGCTCGCTCGTGCTGCGCGACGAGGACGGGAACATCCTGCTCGACGAGAACGGCTTCGCCCTGGGCGGCGACAGCATGGTCCAGATCAACCTGGAGTATCATTTCCTGCTCGGCGGGCCGTTCCGGCTGCTGCTCTTCGCCGACGGCGGCAACGTCTTCGGCGAGGGGGAGTCGATCGACCTGTCGGGCCTGCGCACCACGGCCGGGGCCGAGCTGCGGGTGCTGGTGCCGGTCTTCGGCGCCCCGCTCCGCTTCATCTATTCGTACAACCTCGACCCGGTGCCCGGCGATCGCTTCGAGTCGTTTCAATTCAGCGTCGGTACGAGCTTCTAAACCGAAGGAGAGAGACCCCGATGTCCCGCAAGACCGTTTGCCTCCGCGGCGCCTTCGCGGCGCTGGCGATCACCGCCCTGGCGGCGCCGGCCGCCGTGCAGGCGCAGCCCAAGATCGCCGTCATCAACACCGAGCAGATCCTGCTCGAGTCGTCCACCGGCAAGAAGGCGCTCGCCGAGCTGAAGAAGGTACAGGAAGCGAAAGAGAACGACCTCAAGGCCCGCCAGCAGGAGATCCGGGACCTGCAGACCAAGGCCAGCGAGGGGCGGCTCTCCCTCTCCCAGGACAAGCTGACGGAGATGGAGAAGCAGCTCGAGGACAAGCTCATCGCGCTGCGCCGCCTGCAGGACGACGCCACCCGCGACCTCAACAAGCGGCGCGACGAGGTGCTGGCGCAGATCGACCAGAAGGTGATGCCGATCATCAACCAGCTCGGCAAAGAGGGCGGCTACACGGTGATCTTCCGCAAGTTCGAGAGCGGGCTGATCTTCGTCGACGAGGCCGTGGACATCACCCCGCAGGTCATCCAGCGGCTCGACGGCGGCGGCGGCGGGACCGCGGGCAAGTAGGCGCGTGCCCTACCGGCTGGCGGAGCTCGCCGCGCTGGTCGGAGGGCGCGTCGAGGGGGACGGCGAGCGCCCGATCGACGGGGTGCGGACGCTCGAGGCCGCCGGACCGCGCGACCTCTCCTTCCTGACCAATCCGCGCTACCGGGAGCACGCCGCGGCGAGCGCCGCGGCGGCACTGCTGGTGGCACCCGGTGTGGCGGTGGCGGGCAAGGACCTGCTGGTCGCCGACGACCCCTACTACGCCCTGGCGCGGCTTCTCGCCGAGCTCCACCCGCCCTCTGCGCCGGCGCCGGGGATCCATCCGACGGCGGTCGTGGACCCGGGCGCGGTGATCGACGCCTCCGCGTCCATCGGGCCCTACGTCGTGCTGGGTAAGGAGAGCCGGGTGGGAGCGCGCGCGGTGCTGCACGCGCACGTCGTCGTGGGGCGAGACTGCAGGATCGGCCCGGGCGCGGTGCTTCATCCTCACGTGGTTCTTTACGACGCTACCGAGGTCGGTGAGGGCGCCGTGATCCATGCCGGCGTCGTGCTCGGCAGCGACGGCTTCGGCTACGCCACCCACGGCGGCGTCCACCACAAGATCCCGCAGGTGGGACGGGTGGTGATCGAGGAGGGGGTCGAGATCGGCGCCAACTCGGCGGTCGATCGGGCCACCCTGGGCGAGACCCGCATCGGCCGCGGCAGCAAGGTCGACAACCTCGTGCAGGTGGGGCACAACGTGCAGGTGGGGCCGGCCTCGATCCTCTGCGGCCAGGCGGGGATCGCCGGCAGCGCGCGGCTCGGAGCGGGGGTCGTGCTCGCCGGGCAGGTCGGCGTGGCCAACCACCTGGAGCTCGGCGAGGGGACGCAGGTGGCGGCCAAGTCGGCGGTCCTCGCCGACGCGCCGGCCGGGAGCCGGCTGGCCGGCATCCCGGCGGTCGAGCTGGGGAGCTGGCGGCGGCAGACGGTGCTGCTCGGGAAGCTGGAGGAGATGGCGCGCCGGCTGCGCGCCCTGGAGCGCCGCGTCGCCGCGGCGGCCGAGGAGGAGAGCGGTGAGCGAGTCGATGCCGAGCGCGGCTGAGCGCGGTGCTCCGGCGGCCCCGAGCTGGGACGTCGAGTGGATCCAGTCGATCCTGCCGCACCGCTACCCCTTCCTGCTCGTCGACCGGGTGCTGGAGATGGAGCCGGGCAAGCGGATCGTGGCGCTCAAGAACGTCACCGCCAACGAGCCCTTCTTCCTCGGCCACTTCCCGGGCAAGGCGGTGATGCCCGGTGTGCTGCTGGTCGAGGGGATGGCGCAGGCCGGCGGCCTCCTCCTCCTCCACGACGTGCCCGAGCGCGAGCGCAAGCTCCTCTTCTTCGCCGCGATCGAGAGCGCCAAGTTCCGCCGCCCCGTCGTGCCCGGCGACCAGGTGCGCTACGAGATCGAGGTGCTGCGCCTGCGCGCCACCTACTGCCGCCTCTCCGGCAAGGCGCTGGTGGACGGCCAGCTCGCGGCCGAGGCGATCTGCAGCTCGGCGATGGTGGATCGTTGAGCGGGACGGGCACCGCGCTCGCCGCCGGCGTCCATCCGGCGGCGCAGGTGGACCCCGCCGCGCGGCTCGCGCCCGGCGTGACGGTCGGCCCGTTCGCCGTCGTCGGCGCGGACGTCGAGATCGGCGAGGGGACCGAGATCGGCGCCGGCGCGCAGGTGCAGGGCCCGACGCGCCTCGGGCGCGACAACAAGGTCTTCCCTTACGCCTGCATCGGCTTTCCGCCCCAGGACTTGAAGTACGGCGGCGAGCCGACCCGCCTCGAGATCGGCGACCGCAACCAGCTCCGCGAGCTCTGCACCGTCCACCGCGGCACGGTCAAAGGCGGCGGCCTCACCACGATCGGCAGCGACAACCTCTTCATGGCCTACACCCACGTGGCGCACGACTGCCACGTCGGCGACCGCACGATCTTCGCCAACGCCGCGACCCTGGCCGGCCACGTCGAGGTGCACGACGACGCCACGATCTCGGCCTTTACCTCGGTCCACCAGTTCTGCCGCGTCGGCCGCCACGCCTACGTCGGCGGCTACTCGGTGGTGGTGATGGACGTCCTGCCCTACAGCAAGACGGTGGGCGCCAAGCCCGCGGTCTACGGCGCCAACCCGATCGGCATGCAGCGCAAGGGGATGAGCGAGGAGCAGGTGGCGCGGGTCGAGCGCGCGCTCGACCTGCTGACCCGCTCCAAGCTCAACACCAGCCAGGCCCTGGCGCGCATCCGCGAGGAGCTGGGCGGCCACGCCGAGATCGACTACCTGGTCGAGTTCGTGGAGAGCGCCAAGCGCGGCGTCTACAAGAGCCTGCCGGGAAGGAAAGGCGAGAGATGACGCCCACCCATTGTCATCCCGAGCGGAGCGAGGGATCTGGGCGGGGAGAAGTGCGCTTGACCGGACCCTCCCTGCCCCCAGATTCCTCGCTGCGCTCGGAATGACAGAGCGTACATGGACCCTCTAAGAGTCGGCGTCGTCGGCACCGGCGGCATGGGGCGCCACCACGTGCGCCTGCTGTCGGCGCTGCCGGGGGCGGAGCTGGTGGGGGTCTACGACCGGCGCCCGGAGGCCGCGGCGGCGGTGGCCGGCGAGCACGGCGCGCGCATCTTCCCCGACCTCGACGGCCTGGCCGCCGCCTGCGAGGCGATCGTCCTCGCCGTCCCCACCATCGAGCACGCCAGCCTCGGCTGCCCGCTGCTCGAGGCCGGCCTCCACCTCCTGGTCGAAAAGCCGCTCGCCGTCTCGCTCGCCGAGGCCGACCGCCTGCTCGCGGCGGCGGAGGCGGCGGGGCGCGTGCTGGCGGTCGGCCACGTCGAGTTCTACAACCCGGCGGTGCAGGCTCTCTTGGGCGTCGGCGCCCCGCCGCGCTTCGTCGAGGCCGAGCGGCTGGCGGCCTTCACCCCGCGCAGCCTCGACGTGGACGTCGTCCTCGACCTCATGATCCACGACCTCCAGGTGCTGCACGCCCTCGACCCCAGCCCGGTGGCCGAGGTGCGGGCGACCGGCATCGCCGTGCTCTCGCCGCGCATCGACATCGCCAACGCGCGGGTGGCGCTGGAGTCGGGCTGCGTCGCCAACGTCACCGCCTCGCGCGTCTCGGCCGAGCGGGTGCGCAAGCTCCGCGCCTTCCTGCCGGCGCGCTACTACTCGCTCGACTACCAGGCGCAGGAGATCAAGGGCTACCGGCTGGCCGAAGAGGACGGGCGGCGCACCATCCTCCCCGACGACCTCCCGGTCGAGCGCGCCGAGCCCCTGCGCCGCGAGCTGGAAGCCTTCGTCGCCGCCTGCCGCGGCGAGCCCGCGCCCCTGGTCGGCGGCGCCCAAGGGCGGCAGGCATTGGCGACGGCGCTGGCGGTGGTGGAGGCGATCGGGTGACCTGCGCAGCAGGTCATCCTGAGCGAAGCGAAGGATCTGGGGGCAGGGAAGGTTCGGCCGGCGCCCCCGCCCAGATTCTTCGCTGCGCTCAGAATGACGGGCGAACCTGCTGCTACACTTCCCCGCCGTTTTGGATTCTGGTTCGAGGGAGAGTCGAATGACCGACTACAAGATCGGCGTGCTCGGGGGAAGCGGCTTGTACGCCATGGAGGGGCTCACGGTGCACGAGGAGCGCCGGCTGGAGACCCCGTTCGGCGAGCCCTCGGACGCCTACGTGCTCGGCGAGCTGGAGGGGACGCCGGTGGTCTTCCTGCCGCGCCACGGCAAGGGGCACCGGCTGCTCCCGGCCGAGCTCAACTACCGCGCCAACATCTACGGCTTCAAGGTCCTGGGCGTCGAGCAGCTCGTCTCGGTCTCGGCCGTCGGCTCGATGAAGCTCGACTACCGGCCGACCGACATCGTCGTCCCCGACCAGTTCTACGACCGCACCCGCCACCGCCCCGACACCTTCTTCGGCAACGGCCTGGTGGGGCACGTCTCCTTCGCCAAGCCGATCTGCCCGCGCCTGCTGGAGATCGCCGCCGAGGCCGCCCGCGCCGCCGGCGCCCGCGTCCACCGCGGCGGCGTCTACCTCTGCATGGAGGGGCCGCTGTTTTCGACCCGCGCCGAGTCCGAGATCTACCGCTCCTGGGGGATCGACGTCATCGGCATGACCAACCTCCAGGAAGCCAAGCTCGCGCGCGAGGCCGAGATCTGCTACGTCACGCTGGCGATGGTCACCGACTACGACTGCTGGCACGAGACCGAGGAGGTGGTGTCGGGCATGGCGGTGATGGAGGTCATCCGCCAGAACGTCGTCATGTCGCAGGAGGTGGTGCGGCAGATCCTGCGCCGGATGACCGGCGGCCGCGGCTGCCTCTGCGAGACCGCGCTCGCGCACGCCCTGATCACCGAGCGCGAGCTGATCCCGGCGGAGACCCTGAAGGCGCTCCAGCCGATCGTCGGCAAGTACATCCCCGGGGGCGCCGCCTGAAGCGCCAGCGCATCCTCGTCACCAACGACGACGGCGTCTTCTCCGAGGGGATCAAGCTGCTGGCGAAGACCCTCGCCGCGGTGGCGGAGGTGGTCGTCGTGGCGCCGGACCGCGAGCAGAGCGCCTCGGGGCACGCGCTGACCCTGTCGCGGCCGCTGCGCCTGCAGCAGATGGAGACGAACTGGTACGCGGTGGACGGCACGCCGACCGACTGCGTCAACCTGGCCGTCCTCTGGCTGATGAAGGACGACCCGCCCGACCTCGTCTGCTCCGGCATCAACTTCGGCACCAACCTCGGCGACGACGTCACCTACTCGGGCACCGTCTCGGCGACCTTCGAGGGGACGCTCCTCGGCATCCCCTCCGTCGCCTTCAGCCAGGAGGTGGCGCAGGGGTTCAACTGGGAGCCGGCGGCGCGCTTCGCGCTCACCCTGGTCGAGACCCTGCTCGCTGAGGAAACTCCGAAGGACCTGCTGCTCAACGTCAACGTCCCGGCCGGCGAGGTGCAGGGGGTCTCCTTCACCAAGCTGGGGCGGCGGGTCTACAAGCAGTCGATCGTCGAGAAGCTCGACCCGCGCGGCCGCAAGTACTACTGGATCGCCGGCACGCCGGAGTGGGAGGCGGCCGCCGGCACCGACTTCGAGGCGCTGTCGGAAGGCCGCATCTCGGTGACCCCGCTGCACCTCGACCTGACCTACTACCCCGGTCTCGAGACCCTCGCGGCGTTGCGCGAGAAGCTCGAGGCGCTCCTGCCGCAGCGCGCCGGCTAGACCCTCGTGGTGGCCCACCCCGCCCTCGACGTCGCCGTCCAGCGCGAGCGGATGGTGGAGCTCTTGGCGTCGCGTGGCATCCAGGACCCGCGGGTGCTGGCGGCGATGCGCAAGGTGCAGCGCCACCTCTTCGTCAAGGAGCACCTGCGCAGCCGCGCCTACGGCGACCACCCGCTGCCGATCGGCGGCGGGCAGACGATCTCGCAGCCCTGGGTGGTGGCGCGGATGACCGAGCTGCTGGAGGTCGGGCCCCAGTGCTCGGTGCTCGAGATCGGCACCGGCTCGGGCTACCAGACGGCAGTCCTGGCGCAGCTGGCGCGCCGGGTCTACAGCCTCGAGCGGGTGCCGGAGCTGGCGCACCAGGCGATCCAGCGCATGCGCGAGCTGGGGATCGCCAACGTCAAGATCCAGGTCTTCGACGGCACCGTCGGCTGGAGCGAGGTGGCGCCGTTCGACCGCATCCTGGTCACCGCCGGCGCGCCGAAGGTGCCCGAGCCGCTGCTCGACCAGCTCGCCCCCGGGGGGCTGCTGCTGGTGCCGGAAGGGACGCTGGCGCTGCAGCGGCTGGTGCTTTACAAGAAGTCGGCGAAAGGGGTGCGGCGGAAGGAGTGGGAGGACGTGGCCTTCGTGCCGCTGCTCGGACGCCACGGCTGGAAGGGGGAGGGGTGACGCGCCGCTTCGTCGCCTCCGGCCACGTGCAGGGGGTCGGCTTCCGCTGGTTCGTGCGCAACACGGCGCGGGAGCTGGGGTTGACCGGCTGGGTGCGCAACCTGGCCGACGGGCGGGTGGAGGCCGAGGCGTCGGGGGCGCCGGAGGCGCTCGACGCCTTCGAGGGGCGGCTGCGCGAAGGGCCGCGGGGCGCGGCCGTCGCGGCGGTCGAGGCGCAGGAGGCGCCGGACGCCGCGCCGCGCGAACGCTTTGACATCGTGCGATAGGGAGATCTGACCGATGGACGACCTCAAGCAGTACATCCGCGAGGTGCCCGACTTCCCGAAGCCGGGCATCCTCTTCTACGACATCACCACCCTGCTCAAGGACCCGCGGGCGCTGCGCATGACCGTCGACCGCTTCGTCTGGCAGTTCGAGAAGCGGGTGGACAAGGTGGTGGGCATGGAGTCGCGCGGCTTCATGTTCGGGCCGATCGTGGCCTACAACCTGAACGCCGGCTTCGTGCCGATCCGCAAGCCCGGGAAGCTCCCCGCCGAGACGATCCGCGAGACCTACGAGCTGGAGTACGGCACCGACTCGCTGGAGATGCACAAGGACGCCGTCGCGCCCGGCGAGCGCGTCCTCATCGTCGACGACCTGGTCGCCACCGGCGGCACGGCGCTCGCCGCGGCGCGGTTGGTCGAAGCGGTGGGCGGAACGGTCGAAGGCATGGGCTTCGTCATCGAATTGACGTTCCTGAACCCGCGCGCGAAGCTCGAAGGGTACGAAGTGGCGTCGCTGATCCAGTACTGAGGGCCGAAGCCAGTACGTCGAGGACGAATCCCAGTACGTCGAGGTCGGAACCCAGTAGATCGAGGACGGATTGGGCTGGGTCGCCGCGCGAAGCCAGTACGTCGCGGCGCGAAGCCAGTAGATCGAGGCGCGAACCCAGTACGTCGAGGCCGGAACCCAGTAGCTCGGGGCGCGCTCCCAGTACGTCGAGGTCGGGACCCAGTACGTCGCGGGCAGAAGCGGCTACGTGACGGGCCGCAGCCCGCGCCGCGGACGCCGCGGGCGGCTGCCGGGCGACGGAGCGGGCGCCCGCCGGTCGAGCTCCGCGCTCACCGTGGCGCGCACGATCTCCGCCAGCTCCTCGCGGCTCGCCGGCAGCGCCGCCAACGCCGCCCGCCGCGCGTCGCCTCCGAGCGCGGACGCCAGGAGGTCCGGCAGATGCCGCCGGGCCGACGCCGCCTGCTCCGGGAACGCCACCGCCAGAAACTCCGGCGCCGGCACGTCGAGCAGCGCCGCGAACGCCATCAGGTGTCGGACCGTCAGCCGCATGCGGCCATCGAGCAGCTTCTGGATGTTGCCGTGGCCGATGCGCAGCTCGTCCTCGAGGTCGCGGTGGGACCGTCCGGTGAGCCGCACCGCCTCCCGCAGCACCTGCCACAACGCCCGCTCGTCGACCTCGCGCATAGGCGGGAAAGTGTAGGCCCGGGGCGGCCGGAGGGCAAGCCGAGACGGGAAGGGTCTCCCGCACCCCCGCTGCTGTTCCAGGCGGCCGTGGGGCGGACCGGCATGTTGGTCCTCGAGCCCCACACTTAGTCGATCGTCGTGTCTCTTTCGGAACGAGGGAGGGCGGCCCGGCGCACGCCCGGGCACCTGGAGGCCGGCTGCGATGACGATCAGAGCGCGAGGTCGGGTCGGCTGGATCATTCAGGCCTGTCTCGTGCCGGCGCTCGCCGCCACCGGCGGTGCCGCAACCTTTGCCGCAGCGGCCGACCGTCTACTGCCGGAGCGGTCAGCGGGAGTGTTTATCGGCGTCGAAGAGTTCTCTCACGACCTCCGATTGACCGACGTTGTCTTCGCCGCCAACGATGCCGTCGACTTGGCGTACGCGCTGTCGATCGAGCGGGGGCTCCTGCCGGCCAATCGGGTGCTTCTCCTCCTGTCAGGCGAGCCGCGCGGTCCCTCGCACGACCGTCTCCAGGTGCTGCTCACCGCAGGCGCCAAACGCCAGACGGCGCGTCTTGCCGATATCTACATGCTTGTCGAGGAGCAGAGTCGGCTGGTGGGAGAAGGAGGCATCCTCCTTCTGTTTGCCGCGACACACGGCTACTCCGACGGCAACGTCCATCTACTGATCCCCGAGGACGGTCTCGTCCGCTACGGCACCGGTGTTACGGCTCAGAGGCTCCTCGAGGCCATGCAGGTTTCGGAGGGCGCTCTCCGACTGCTATTCGTTGACGCCTGCAGGGATCAGCTCTTCCGGACCCGCGGAACCGGGACTCCCCGGGAGGCCGACTCCCGTTCGGTCATGCGCCACGAGCGTATCGAGGCTCTGGCGAAACCCGCCGGCTACATCGTCTTTTCCGCCGCCAGCGAGGGGGAGGTTGCCGGGACGAGCGACCGGAACGGATGGTTCACCGCGGCGCTTGTGGAAGGTCTCCGCTGCGACAGGTTGGGGCGCGGGCAGAGGAGCTTCCGCGAGCTGACTTCTTTCGTCACTGCCCGGGTCAGGAAGCAGAGCGCCGGCCTCCAGAACCCGGAGCTGCGAATGGGTGGAGGATCGGCCGACTTTGTCATCCCCTCCTGCGGCTTCAGGCAATCGCCGCCGTCGCCGACCGTCCCTCCCGACGCACTGCCGGTGATCGAAGAGGCCATGCGCCTGCGCGCCGTCGGCGGCATCCAAAACCTCGAGCAGAGCTTCCGTCTCTACCAGCGGGTGTTCCAGCGTTTGGCGCCCGAGATCCTGGCGACTCTGAACCAGGCTCTGGTCGCAAGAGCACGCCAGCTCGCGGACGGCAGCCGGGCGGAGGCGGTGCGGATCTACAGCGAGCTTCTCGATCCCCTCGTCGCACCATGATGTGCGGCGTCTCTGGAGGTGAACCATGAGCTTCGAACGCGTGCTGATCCTCGTTTCCCTGCTCGCTCCGATGCCCGTGGCCGACTGTCTCGCGGCCCAGGCCGGCGCCGCCGAGTGTCGAGTCGAGCTGCTTGATCCGCAGCCCGGACAGCAGGTGGCTGGCGGCATGAAGGTCCGGGTCCGGGCGGAGGTACCGCCGGGCGGCAACATCTGGGTCTTCGCCCGGCACGAGACGAGACGACCACGCAACCTGTGGTGGCCGCAGCAGGAAGGCTGGGTAAATCACGACACCGCCTTCTGGGAGACCGACGTGATCTTCGGTCTGCCGGTCGACGTCGGCGATCAGTTCGACGTGGTCGCGGCAGTGGTGGCGCAAAGCGAGCACTTGGACCTTCGAACCTACTTCGACCGGGGCGAACAGACGGATAAGTGGCCGGCGATCGAGATGCCGAAGGTAGTCTGCACGTCGGATGTGGTGACGGTGACCAAGGCAAAACCATAATCGCCTCTGGAATGGCCTTCTCCGCAATGGCGCAGGTCCGGACGTGCCGGTACGCCGTGCTCCTCGCGGCTTGGGGCGCGGCGGCGTCCAGCGCGGCGCCGGCGGTGGCGAGTCGCCCGGCGCCGGCCGCCGATCCGTTGGCGAGCGTCGAGGAGCTCATCCTCGAGGGCCGCGACCAGGAGGCCCAGGCGGTGGCGCGGCAGGCTCAGCGTGCGGCGCATCTGCGCGGGGACCGGCACCGCGAGGCGCTCTCCCTGTTTCTCCTGGGCGCCGCCGAGCTCGGCGCCGGGGATCTCCGCGCCGCGGCTTCCGACTTCGAGCGGAGCGCCGAGCTCTTCGAGACGCAGGGGGACCGCTTCAGCGCTTGGATGGCGCTCTGGCCGCTGGGTCTCATCGAGCGAACTGAGAGGCGGCCCGAGCAGGCTCTCGCGCACCACCGCCAGGCCTTGCGCCTGCTGAGCGAGGTCAAGGCCTCTTCCGCGCGCTTCGCTCCCCAAGGTCTCGAGTACCTGGGCAGGTGGTTTGCGATGCCGCCGGATCTCCTGCGCGAGTTCCGGCTGCGCCCTGAAGCAGCCAAGCCGACGCTATTGCGGGTCGCGCAGGCCATGTCCCGGAAAGCGGCCGTGGTGGCGCTCCTCGACACCGGCAGCGCGGAAGAGGCCGAGCTCGAGCTGTCGCGCGCCCGCGAGCTCTCGGATGGCCTCGGCGGGATGTTCGAGGAGGAGCTGGCGATCATCCTGGGAGATCTGCGCCGGCGCCAGTGGCGGCTCGACGAGGCGAGGGGGATCTTCCGCCAAGCGCTCGGCCGGGCGAGCGCGGCGCGCACGTGGGAGATCCTGGCGTTTCTCATCGAGATCGAGATCGCGAGCGGGCGCCCCGAAGAGGCTCTCCCGCTGAGCGAGCGCGCACTCGCCGTCACCCGCGGCGGGGAGCCGACCGCAGAGTTCTCGGCCCTGGTGCTGCGTGCCAGGGCGCTCTCGCTCGGCGGGCAAGGCGCCGCAGCCGCAGACACCCTCAGGGAGGCCCTGTTCTTCGCCCGTGCCGCGGGCAATCTGCGCTGGCAGGCGTTCGTCTACAAGCAGCTGGCGCGCCTCGCGCTCAAGGCGGAGCAGCCCGAACAAGCGGCTGCCCATTTGGAAAGCGCGGTCCAGCTTCTCCAGACCGCCGATGCACCCGACGACGAAGCGCGGACCTGGCTTGACCTGTCCCAGGTTTACGCGCGCTTCGACGCGCGTGCCAGTGCCAGTGCCGCCCTGGAGAAGGCGCGTGCGCTGGCTCAGCAGATTGGTTCGCGCCTGCTCGGTGGGTGGGTCGAGCTGCTGGCCGCAATCGAGCGGTTCCGAACGGATCAGGGGTCGGCAAGCGAAGTGAGCGAGGCGCTGATGGCGACACTGGCGCTTCCCGAGGTGCGAGAGATCGTGTCCCGGGAGGAGGGACAACTCCTGCTCGGAGTGTTCTCGGAGCTCGCTCAGATGACTGCCGGGAACCCCGCGGCCCCGGGGAAGCCGGCCCTGCCTGGCGAGAAGACGCGACTAGTCGATCTCCAAGTCCTACCGCTTTTCGTGCAAGGTTACGCCCACTACCAGCGCGGCGAGCTAGCGGCGGCGCGCGAGCCGTGGCTAGCGGCGCTGGCCGCCGCGCCGCGCCGCGATTTGGAGGTCGGTCTGCTGGCGATGATCGGCAGATCCTACGGCAGGGAAGGCAAGGACGAGGAAGCCATCGATCACCTCACCCGGGCGGTAGCTGCCGTCGAGCAGACCGTTGCCGACGTACGACTCGAGGAGTTCGTAGCCGGTTATCTGGGCAGTGACAAGCAAACCCTCTTCGCCGATCTCATCGATCTGCTGGTACGGCAAGGCCGGCCCGCCGACGCGTTCGACTACGCCGAACGCGCACGTTCGCGGGCGTTCCTCCAGGGCCTCGGCAGCCCGCGACTCGAGCCGGGGTACGCGGGTTCGCAGCTCGCGGCGGATGCCAGGAACCTGCGGGCGCAGATCCAGGACTCGGAGCAGCGGCTCCTCGCCGCTCCGGCCGGCGAGCGGGCACGGCTGACGGCCGACCTCGGCCGCGCTCGGGAGCGTTACCAGTCGCTCCTGGTGCGGCTCAAAGTGACGGGACGTGGCGCGGCGCCACCCACCCACTTCGAGCCACAGCGGCTCCAAGCGGTGCGCGAGAGCCTTGCCCCTGGCACCAGTCTCATCAGTTACTTCGTCGCGTCCCAAGTCCATGCCTGGGTGCTCGACAGGGAGACCTTCCGGCACGTGGTGCTGCCCGCCGGCGCCGAGGATCTCCGCAACGCCGCATGCTGGATCGACGAGCTGAGGCGCCAAGGCGGAGGCCGAGGCGCAAGACCTCTCGACCCCCGCTGCGAAGGCGAAATCGTCCGGCCCGAGGCGCTCTACGAAAAGCTCGTCGCTCCGCTGCGTGGAGACCTCCGGCACCGGCGGCTGATCGTGGTCCCGCACGGCGAGCTGCATTACCTCCCTTTCGCCGCGTTGCGCGACCCGCAGACAGGACGCTCCTTGCTCGAGGACTACACGTTGACCTATGCCCCGAGCGCCAGCGCGGTCGGATTCCTCCGCCAGCTCGAGTCCCCCGTCCAGGGCCGAGCGCTGGTTCTGGGAGAGCCGGAAGAGCTCGATCCTGCGCTCCGCTCTCTCCCCGCGGCGCGGCGAGAGGCCGAGATCATCGCCCGGCTCCTCGGCACCCGCCCGCTGCTCGGGGCCGAGGCCACGGAACATCGCCTCTCCGAGCTGTCCGGGGAGGTGGACCTCCTGCACATCGCGGCGCACGGCATCTACGATCCAGCCAACCCGTTGTTCAGCCGCATCGTGCTGGCGCCGGGAGGGGGACGCGACGGCAACCTCGAAGTCCACGAGATCCTCACGGATCTGGACCTCTCGGGCGTCAACCTCGTCGTGCTTTCCGCCTGCCGGAGCGCAGTCGGCGAGCGCAGCCGCGGGGACGAGGTCGTGGGCCTGACGCGGGCCCTGCTCGACGCCGGCAGCCCGGGAGTGATCTCGACGCTGTGGGACATCGACGACGAGGCGGCGGCGGTGCTCATGGAGGAGCTTTACCGCCGTCTCGTCGCCGGCGCCTCGGCCGCCGAGGCTCTGCGCGAAGCGCAGTTGGCGCTCTTGCGGGGCTCGCTCTACCGCGATCCGAGGTTCTGGGCCGCATTCAGCCTCACCGGCGATCCACAAGGACGATGGCATCCGGCAGAGCCGGAGGAGAGGCGGCCGTAGTAGGGCCCCCGGGCCGGAGAGGGCAAGTTATACTGGCCCGGGCGGCTGTAGCTCAGGTGGAAAGAGCAGGGGTTTCCTAAACCCTTGGTCGGGGGTTCGAGTCCTCCCAGCCGCACCAATTAATCAACAATCTGCTGCGAAATGCGAGGCTAGATATCTCAATATCTAGAATCGTCTTGCATTTTTCTACGTTGACCAGCACTTAAAGCCCTGTTATCGTCGCTGCAGCAACCTGCCTTTCTTGCAGTTCGTCCCTGACACGGCTAACCAGGCCTGCTCTCGTGGGGAGGTGTGTGAACAGGACGTCGACAGCCTGTCTCCTCCTGTGGATCGGCCTTGTCGCTCGCGGCGAGGCGCAGACGTCCACTCTCCCGGCGGTGGCCGACACCTACCTGCGGCTGGGCAGCCCCAATCAGAACCAGGGGCAGGAGACGGTCCTGCGCGTCCAGCAGAGCGGCAGCAACCGCGCGCTCGTGCGGATGGATCAGGCGGCGATCGCGGCGGCCGTGGGCAGTGGCTCGCTGGCGTCGGCGACGCTCGAGCTGTACGTGACCGGCAGCGGCAGTTGGGGGTCAACCGGACGGACGGTTGACCTCCATCGCGTGACGGCCGCGTGGACGGAGAGCGGTGCCACCTGGAACTGCGCGGATGACTTGAGTCCGGCCAACAGCCAGCCGAACTGCGCGACGCAGTGGGCCGGCGGCAGCTTCGAGGCCGACGCGAGCGAATCGGTCCTCCATACCAACACCACGTCCGGGCGAGTGCAGCTCAACGTGCTGGCGGACGTACGGGCCTTCCTCGCCGGGACCTCCAACTTCGGCTGGCTGGCCAAGCTGGCGGACGAAACGGCCAGCGGCAATGCCGACTACGGGTCGCGGCAGGGGACGAGCGATCGGGCACCGCGGCTGGTGCTGGTGGTGGAAAGCGCGACGTTCGACGAAGTGCCGCCGTCGCTGGCGATCACTGCACCATCGCCTTCGGTGGTCATCAACGACACGACACCGGAGATCCGCATCGAGTATGCCGACGGTGGCTCGGGAGTGAATCCGGCCTCCCTGCAGGTGCTCGTGGATGCCACGAACATCACCGGGAATTGCACGACGGGCTCCGCGTCCGCCACCTGCGAGCCGCCGCCGCTCGCGGGGGGTGCGCATGCGGTGCAGGTGACTCTTGCGGACCAGGCCGGGAACGCTGCGCAAGCGTCCCGCGCTTTTGAGCTCCTGGTCGGACCTGGTCTGCACACGGTGACCTTCCCCGCTGTCGCGGACACTGACCTCCGCCAGGGCTCCCCGAACCAGAACCAAGGGAGCGAGGCCCTGCTGCGCGTCCGCCAGAGCGGCAAGAACCGCTCTCTCGTGCGCTTCGATCCGGCGGCCATGGCCTCGGCGCTGCAAGGCGCCACCTTGCGGTCGGCCCATCTCGAGCTCTTCATCGCGCAGAACGGAGACAACTGGGGCAGTGCCGGCCGCACCGTCGATGCCCACCGGTTGACGGCGCCATGGACCGAGGCCGGCGCCACCTGGAACTGCGCCAGCGACGCCAACCCCGGCAACCAGCAGGCCGACTGCAACCCGCAGTGGGCCGGCGGCACATACGAGGCCGTGACGACGGCGAGCGTGCTCCATACGAATGGCTTGAGCGGCTGGGTCGGTTATGAAGTCACGGCGGACCTCGCGGCCTTCCTGGCCGGTGCTCCTCATCACGGCTGGATCCTCAAGAAGACCGGGGAAGGTGAGAGCGGGCTGATCGAGTACCGGTCCCGAGAGACCCTGACGGGGGAGATCCCGAGGCTCGTCGTCGTTTTCGAGACAGCCGGGGGCGAGGACAGCTCGCCGCCCAGCATCTCGGGGCTCGTGCCTGCGAACGGCAGCCTCCTGTCCTCGGCCACGCCGGTCGTTGCGGCGAGCTTTCTCGACGCAGGCTCAGGGGTGGACCCGACCAGTGTGCGGCTGGTGCTGGACGGGGTGGACCGGACGGCTGGGGCGCAGGTCGGCGCCTCGGGCTTGAGCTGGTCGCCCCCGTCGGCACTGCCGGACGGGGTGCACGCGGCCGAGATCGCGCTGCGGGACAACGCCGGCAACGAGGCACGGGCTGAATGGAGCTTCACCACCGACACGGTCCCGCCCGTGCTGCGCATCGCGTCTCCCGGCCCACTCGTCGAAGGCGACCTCACGCCGGCCGTCATCGTCGACTTCTCGGATGCCACCTCGGGCGTCGATCCGGCGACCCTGGAGGTCGAGGTCGACGGCACCTCGATCCGGAGCTCGTGCACCGTGACCGCCAGCTCGGCACTCTGCGAGCCGCCGCAGCTCGCGGAAGGTCAGCACGCGGTCGCGGCAGAGATCGCCGACCGTGCAGGCCATCGCGCCACGGCGGCCTCGAGCTTCGAGATCGTGCTCGACCGTACGCCGCCGGCGCTGCGGATCGTCTCTCCCTCCGCCGGCCTGGTCGTCGGCGATGCCACGCCGGAGATCGTCCTGGAGTACTCGGACCCGGGCTCCGGGGTCGACCTCTCCACGCTGAGCGTCGTCCTCGACGGGCAGGACTTGACGGCCGGGTGCGATGTGCAGCTCGAGAAGGCCACCTGCGAGCCGCCGCCGCTCACCACCGGCCTTCACACCTTGAAGGCGGCGATCGAGGACCAGAGGGGATTCCGCGCGGAGCGGGAACGGCTCTTCGAGATCTCGCTGCAGCTTTCCCTCGTCATCGAATCGCCGGTCCAGGGCGAGCTGACGCAAGCCTCTGCCGTGGAGGTCTCCGGCACGGTGTCTCCCGAGGCCGACTCGGTCTCCGTGAACGACATCGAGGCAATCCTCCAGGACGGCGTGTTCGTGGTCGCGGACGTGCCTCTGCACGAGGGCGGCAACACCCTGACCGCGATTGCGCGCAGCGAGGGCAGCGGCATCGGCACGGCCACCGTGACCGTCGTGCGGGACACCGCGGCGCCGCGGGTTGTCATTGCCGCGCCCCGTGCGGGGCTGGTCACGACCTCGCCGCAGATCGCCGTCACCGGTGAGTACGTCGATCCATTGTCGAGCAACGCCGACGTGGCCCCGCCGGTGGTGAAGGTCAACGGCTTTATCGCCAGGACGGAGCTGCGGACGTTCTTCTACGACGACCTGCTCCTGCAGCCAGGAGAGAACCTCATCCGCGTGACCGTGACGGACACGGCAGGCAACGAGGGCTCGGCCGAGGTGGCGGTGACGTTGGTGCCGGATGCGGCGCAGCGGATCGAGATGCTCTTGGGAGACGGCCAGTCGGGGCCGACCGGACAGCGGCTGGCGGACCCGCTGGTGGTACGGCTCCGTGATGTCATCGGAAACCCGCTGCCGGGCCGGCGCGTGCTGTTTCAGGTGACGCGCGGGGGTGGGCAGGTGGCGGGCGGTGGCGAGGAGGGAAGCAAGCTGTCGGTCGCGACCGACGAGCAGGGCCGGGCCCAGGTGGACTGGTTCCTGGGCAGCCGGGCCGGCGCGGGCAACCACGAGGTGACGGTCACCTCGGCCGGCTTCCCTGGGGAGGTGATCTTCTGCGCCTCGGCAACGGTGACCGAGCCGCGCCGCATCGTGCGGACGGCCGGAGACGATCACACCGGGGCGATGCTGGCGGCGGTTTCGGCGTCCTATCCCAAGCCCCTGCTGACGCAGGTCTTCGACGAGCAAGGCAATCCGGTGCAAGGGGTGCCGGTGACCTATCGCGTGGTGTCGGGCGGCGGCTCCTTCGCCGGGACCGAGACGGTGACCGAGGTCACCAACGGACAAGGCATCGCGTCGGCCACGTTCATTCTGGGGCCGCAGCCGGGGGTCGGCGTGAACCTCGTGGAGGCGGGGTTCGAGGGATTGGCGGAGCTGCCGGTGACGTTCGCGATCACCGGAGCGGTGCCAGGCAGCGAGGCCGAGACAGCCGTCGCGGGTCTGGTGCTGGACAACCAGGACGATCCGGTGCCGGGGGTGACGCTCGCCATCGAGGACACGGACCTCGAGGCGGTCTCGGACGCGCAGGGCCGCTTCCGCATCGCCGGGGTTCCCGTGGGCACGGTGAAGCTCGAGGTCGACGGCACGACGACGAGCCGGCCGGGGACCTGGCCCCGCCTGGAGTTCCACTTCACCACGGTCAGCGGCGTGGACAACAGCTTGGGGATGCCGATCCGGCTGCTGCCGATCGACGTCGCAGGCGGGAAGCTGGTCGGCGGTCCGGAAGCAGTGGTGATCCAGATGAAAGGGGTCCCCGGGGCGACGCTGACGGTGGCGCCAAACTCGGTGACGTTCCCCGATGGATCGAGGGTCGGCACCGTCACCTTCACCCAGGTGCACGCCGACAAGGTGCCGATGATCGCGCCGATGGGCTCGAACTTCACGGTGGCGTTCACGGTGCAGCCGCCGGGCACGCGCTTCGATCCGCCGGCGGCGGTGACGCTGCCGAACATCGGGCTGCCGCCGGGCTCGGAGGTCGATCTCTTCTCGTTCGACCACGACATCGGCGAGTTCCTCACGGTCGGCACCGCGACGGTGACACCCGACGGCCGGCTCTTGCGCTCGAATCCCGGCGTCGGCATCACCAAGGCCGGCTGGGCCGGCGGCGTACCGCCGCCACCGCCGCTGACCGACACCTGCCACCCAGGCGGTTGCACCGATTGTGTAGGTGGCCGGCCGGTGTCGAGGTGCAGCTCCTGCCAGAGGTGTGACGGCAGCACCTGTAAGGAGATGACGATCGACGAGGTCAAAGCCTCCGCGGACGGCGAAGACGACAAACGGATCGCCGCCAAGGACGAGGCGGTCGTCTTCACCGCCGTGGCCAAGGGAAGTTGCACCAACATCAAGTACGACTGGGATTTCGGAGATCCGCAATCCGGGAGTAACTCGGCGACGGGGCAGTCGGCCTCCCACGCCTACGGGAAACCGGGTGCGTACACGGCCGAGGTGACGGCCCGCTGCGGCGAATGCGGCAGCGTCGCGCCCAAGACGGACGAGATCGAGGTGATCGTTCTCGGATCGATCAAGCAGGCGGGGTACGGCGGCGACGGCCTGCACGCGGTCCGCCAGGATTCGAACGCCGGACTTTACAGCGCGCCGCACTGGCAGGACAACTCGCAAACCCTGGACGGCGACGCTGCGGACTCCGGCGACCGCCGCTTCCCGGTGAGTTACGTGAAAGGAAGCACGATCGAGATGTCGCTCGAGATCGAGGCGGGAGCCGCCTTTTCCGGCAACGCCGCGGGCCAGATCCAGGTCCGCGGGCACGGCGCCGGGGGGATCGAATTTCCAGCCACCACCGCCAACTTCCAAGGCGACCGGATCGTCGCGAACGACCTGCGCGCGGGCAGTGCTCTGCCGAGCACGATCGATCTGCTCGATCCCTTCGAAGTGAGCTGGGAGATCTCGCTCGACGATGGCGGGACCTGGACCGATTTGGGCAAGACGGACAACCGCGTCTACGTCACACTCGCCGATCCGATCGATGGCGCGTCGTTGTACGAGACCCTGCTCGACATCGGCTGCCGCAACGCCGAAGGAGCCTCCGCCGCCGACGATGCGTTTGGGCGGATCTGGAGCGACTTCGCCGACCGTAGCATCCGGCGCAAGGCGATCGACGGCTTCAACAAAGAGGACGGGCAGGTGATGCGTTACTGGTTTGAACGCGGAGATCCCCTCAACGTCCCCGTGTTCACACAATGCATGCTGATGACCCAGATGATCAATCCGACGCCCGGCGACGCGAGCCTCAACGGTGTCGGTAGCTGCGGCGCGTGGGCAAACCTGCTCCACAAGACCGCCTCTGCGCTCGGCATCCCTGGTTCCCAGGTGGTGCAGGTACAACCCGACCAAACGGTGCACCCGGAGGCGCAGTTTTTCTTGGTCAGGGACTGGAATTTTGGCAAACATATCCTGCCCGGAAGTGACAACACCTGCGAGTCGACGCGAGCCGGAGACGACATCCCTTCGCGTCAAGGGATGCCCACTTGCATGACCCCTGGCCGCAACGGCAATCTCGATACCCAGGTCGCGGCGACCGATGTGGAGGCAGAAGGAGTGCTCGCCTCCCTCAACGCGCGCTTCCCGTTCCTCCTGTTCGATGAAGAGGACCGGATCGAGTTCGGCTCGCTGTTTGGTGATGTTGCCGATCAGCCGGGAGCTGCGGCCCAGCTGACGCAGAATCCCCCGGCCTTCTTCAGAAACCACTTCATCGTCCGCCGCAACGGGCAGATCTACGATCCGTCGTATGGCAACGGGCCCTTCCCCGACGAGCTCGCATGGGAACGTGCCTCGGTCGTCGGCATCATGACGGTCAGCGTGGCCCAGCCTCCATTTCCTTTGGCCAGGAAGAAGAGTCCGAGCGCGCAAGAGCTGGTGTTTACTCCGGCAAATCTACCGGAGGCGACTTTTGGCGAGGAGTAGCGCAGCGATGAGCGTCTTCACCCCACTTTTTGGAATGCTCGGCCTGGTGAGCCACCTCGCCGTCGCAGCGTCTGCAGCCGAGGCGGCAACGGCTGACCCGGCCGCAGGGTTGGAGCTCCTCTCGGGTATCGCCTACTGGAACGGCACTCAGGTTCGAGTCCTGGCGCTGTCTCGCCAAAAAGCTCCGGCCGCCCCGCCTGCAGAGGCTACGAAGTCGCCCCGAGACCCGTGGAGCGCGATGAGCAAGCAACCCGGGGTGTACGAGGGGACGCCGCTGGTGCTGGTCGAGTCGACGCTGGGCGATTCGCGCTCGGCGAAAACTCTGTGGAGGGGGCGCGCGACCGAGCTCAAGCTCCAGGCGGCCGAGGCATGGTTCGATGCCGACGTAGTTCACGACGACGGTACGGGAGCGACCTACGTCGTGGTCCTGCAAGGCGAGCTGGGCAGCGTTGAGCTCCGAGTGTTTCCTGTGCCGAGGGAACTGACCGGCGGCGGTACACGAGAGGTGCTCGAGACCCGCCTTCCGCAGGCGAAGTTCCTGATCTCGCTCTGGTCCGACGAGTTCTGCGACAGCCGCAAGATGGACGTCAGCTCCGACCGAGCCGGATTGCTGATCACAACGAAGGCAACTGACGACAAATGCCGTCAGATCGGGTATCGCTTCAATCCGGAGACCGGTGCGTGGACGCAGGTGTCGCTCAAGCGGATCGAAACGACAAAACCGAAAGAGAAGAATGGACAGCGTTGAGCTCATGCTCAGGCCAACGGAGAGGACCTCGAGAGCGCTTCTGGCCCTCCTGATCGGCTGCCTCTGGGGAGCTGACGCCGCGTGTGGCGGCGAGCTGCGGCGGCTCGACGCCGCCTCCGTCCTGCGGTCGCGAGAGCCCGCCTGGACCCTGGAACGCCGAGAGGCGGCGGGAAAGGCGATGGGAAAGGCGACGGTCACCTACCACTTCCAGCACGAGGAGCAGGCGCTGACCGTCGCGGTGTTCACCGCCGCCACCGAGCAGGAGGCGATCGCTCACATGGAGTCCCTCGAGCTGCGCATTACTGCGATGGCGGTGCCGTTGCCAGGCGTCGGGGATCGCGGCCTCAAGTGGATCTCACCGCAATCCGGAGTGACGACGATCGTGCTGCGGAAAGGAAGCACGGTGATCCACTTGGTGGCGCCCTCGACCGAGGTCGCCGACCGGATGGCCAAGCATCTCAACGAGGCGCTGTCGAGCTAGGGCTCAGAGAGAATGCCGAGCGAGAGAGCGCAGAGGTCCTGCCGCCGTCATGAGCGGGCGATCGTCTGCCTTGCCCTGTCGCTGCTCGCCCTCGCGACCCCGGCGCTCGCGCAGGTCGTCGGCCCGACCTGCACCGCGAGCCTGCTCAACCGCACGGTCGTGGCGAGCGAGGACGGCTCGTTCTTTCTCGGCGGCATTCCCGCCGAGCTCGGTCTCCACCGCGTCCGCCTGACCTGCGAGAGCAACGGCGTCGCCTACGGCCAGTCCGACCTCTTCGCGCTCGTCCCCAACGGCTTCGTCCTCGTCGGGCCGATCCAGTTCGGCAACGTCAGCCCCATCCCGGTGGCGCTCGAGATCACGGCGCCGACGACGAGGCTGACCAGGATCAACGAGACGGTCGAGCTGAAGGTCGAGGGCATCATCGCCGACGGCCGGCTGATCGACATGACCTCGCACGAGGGCGGGACGCTCTACACCTCAAGCAATCCCCTCCTCGCGACGGTCGACCGCGACGGCGTGGTCACCGCGCTCGCGCGCGGCTCCGTGCTCATCACTGTACGCCGCGAGGGCGTCGTCGGCACGATCGAGATCCAGCTCGACATCCCGGCCGACGCCGACGGCGACGGCCTCTCCGACGAGTTCGAGGCCTTGAACGGCCTCGACCCCAACGACGCCACCGACGTTCTCGAGGACCCGGACGGCGACGGCCTCTCGAACCTCGAGGAGTTCCAGCTCGGCACCGCGGTTGACTCCGACGACACCGACGCCGACGGCATCCTCGACGGCGAAGAGGTGGCGCTCGGGACGCTGCCCGCCAACCCCGACACCGACGGCGACGGCCTGACCGACGGCGACGAGATCGTGCGCCAGACCAACGCCCTGGCCGCCGACTCAGACGGCGACCGCATCCCGGACGGGCTCGAGGTCGACCTCGGCACCAACCCGCTGGTGCCCAACGCCACGACGACGGTCGTCGGGCAGGTGCTCGACGACATCGGCTCGGCGGTGCCGGGCGCGGCCGCCGTCGCTTTCGGCCGCCTCGTCGCCACCACCGGCTTCGGCGGCGCCTTCACGCTCGCCGACGTACCGGCCGACCAGGGCGATCTCATGGTCTTCGCGCGGCTGATCCGCGACGGCAGGGTGCTCGACGGCCGCTCGTCGCCTTCGCCGCCGGCGGCCGGGGGCACGACCGATGTCGGCGTCATCCGCCTCGCCGAGGTGAGCGGCCGCCTCAGCGGGCGCGTTCTCGACCCGCGCGGCGAGACCGTCGCCGGCGCGCGGGTCACCGTCCTCTCCGGCATCGACCGCCGGCAGACCAACACCGACGTCACCGGCGTCTTCGAGATGGACCGCCTTCCTCCCGGCCCGCTCGAGGTCCAGGCGCTCGACCCGCGCACGGCGCTGCGCGGGCGCACCCTGGGCACGCTGGCGGAGAACGGCTCGACGACCCTCGACGTCGTCCTCGGCGCTTCGGGCGACTTCGTGGGCGCCGTCTTCCACCGCGACGGCGAGACGCTGGTCGGCGAGGGGATCGACGTCGCGGCGAGCAGCCGCTCCGTTCTGCGCCAGACCGCGACCGACGGCAGCGGCAGCTACCGGCTCGAGTTCGTGCCGCTCGGCGCTTACACGCTCGACGGCAGCGACGACCTGGGGAACCGCGCCCGCACGACCTCGTCGATCGCGTTCACCTCGCAGGTGGTGCGCGCCGACCTCGGCTTCCTCGGCCGCGGGCTGGTGACCGGCGTGGTCGAGAACACGGCCGGCCAGAAGGTCGCCGGCGCGCAGGTGCGGACCGGCAGCAGCGGCATCTTCCCGCAGGTCCTCACCACGACGACCGGCGCCGACGGCCGCTTCGCGATCGACGGCGTCTTCGTCGGCACGCTCACTGTCTCGGCGAGCGACCCGACGACGGGCACCGGGGACTCGACGGGGGCGGAGATCCGCTTCGACGGCGACAGCGAGGACGTGAGGCTCGTCCTGCGCTCGACGGGCGCGGTCACCGGCACGGTCTTCGAGGTCAACGGGACGACGGTCGTCCCCGGCGCCACGGTGACCGCCTCGCGCCTCGGCCGCACGACCACGACCAACGGCGCCGGCGTCTACCTCATCGACCAGGCGCCCGAGGGGGTCTTCACGCCGCTCTTCGCGAGCAAGCCGAACGGCGACTGCGGGGCGAGCGAAGTCACGGTCCCCGGACCCGGCCCGGCCGCGGTGCGCAACATCGTCCTCCGGGGCTTCGGCAGCCTGGCGGTCACCGTGCGCTACGCCGACAGTGTGCCGGTGGCCGACACGACGGTGGGCCTGTCGCCCCGGGACGGCACCTGCGGTCCCTCGCGCAGCGCCAAGACCGACGCTTTCGGCGTAGCGCGCTTCCAGGACATCAACGCGGGCGCCTACGACTTCGGCGTCAACGAGCCCATCTGCAGCCTCGTGCGGTTCGGCGTGGTGTCGGTGGGCGCCGGCGAGACCCGCCAGGCCAACGTCACCTTCCCGCCGTTCGGCAGCGTCGGCGGCCGGGTGTTCCGGCCCGACGGCGTGACGCCGATCCCCGCCATGCGCGTGCGCCTCGACAGCCGCCCGACAACCACCGACATCGCCGGTGCCTTCCGCTACGCCTGCGTCGTCGCCGGCAGCTACACGCTCGAGGCGCTGGAGAGCGACGGCACGGTGCTGGCGCGGGCCACCGGCGTCACGCTCGAGCGGCAAGGGCAGGAGGTACGGCGCGACCTGGTGATCGTCAAGCGCGGGACCGTGCAGGGCACCGTGCTCGACCCGAACGGCAACCCCGCCGCGGGCGTCCTCGTCTCGGTCGGCAGCCCCGGTCCCTCGCGCTCCGTGCGCACCGACGTCCGTGGCTTCTACCGCGCCGAGAAAGTCTTCGCCGGCGCCGTTCGCGTGACCGCGCGGCAGGGAACTTTCGAGGGCCGCGGCGAAGGCCAGCTGATCGAGGAAGGCCAGGTGATCACCGTCGACGTCCAGATGGAGGGGGACCAGATCGTGGCCCGCCTCTACGACGTCAACAATTACCTCTACCCGGTCGAGTTCCCGAACGGCGGCATCCTGCGCGGCACGCTCGACGTCTTCGAGGGCGACGGCGACGGCAACCGCGGCGGCTTCCGGCTCGAGCTCGGCCAGGCCGGCGCCTTCCGGCCGTTCGAGGCCGCCGCGTCGGCGACCGACCGCGACGGCCGCGAGGTCTTCCTGAGCGGCACCGACGCGAGCGGGCTCGAGGTGAGCCGCCGGGTCTTCGTGCCGGTCCAGGGCTACTTCGCCCGTTACCTCGAGATCCTCTCGAACCCCACGGCGGGCCCGATCACCGTCGACGTCGCCGTCAGCACCTTCTTCCGCTTCGTGCGCAATACCCGCGACGGCGCCTCCTTCCAGGACCCGCCGGAGGTCCTCGGCACCTCGAGCGGCGACAACCGGTTGGCCGTCACCGGCGCGAGCCCCGACCGCTGGGCGGTCGTCGACGTCGAGCTCTCGGCCGCCTCGGCCCTGCGCGCCCTCTACCCGACCGTGGCGCACGTCTTCGACGGCGACGGCGCCGCGCGCTCGGCCGGCGCCGCCACCTTCGACCTCGACTTCGGCGCCCTCTTCGGCCGCCTGCGCACGGTCTGGCCCCAGGTCACCGTGCCGGCCGGCGGGACCGTGGCCCTGCTGCACTTCGGCACGCAGGAGACCGGGTTCCTGGCGGCGCGCGCGGCCGCCGCGCGGCTCGTGCAGCTCCCGCCGGAGGCGCTCGACGGCCTCTCCGCCGGGCAGATCGACGCCATCGCCAACTTCGCCGTGCCGACCGGCGGCAGCAGCCCCCTCGCGCCCTTGCCGGCGCTCGACGGCACGGCCGAGGGCACGGTGTTCGAGACCAACGGCACGACGACGGTCCCCGGCGCGCCGGTGCGGCTGCGCAGCAACCACCCGCTCTTCCAGCGCCTGATCGCGCTGGGCACGAACGGCGGCGGCCGCTATCAGGTGCGGACGGTGATCAACAGCTCCGGCGGCTCGGTCGTGGTGCCGCGAGATGCCTTTACCGTCGATGCCGACCATCCGGTCAGCCGTGTCAAGTCGCCCCCGTACGTGGGTGAGTTCGCCGGCGGCTCCGCGACCGCGACTCGCGACATCCTGTTCACCGTCACCAGCACCGTCACCGGCACGGTGCGCCGTGCCAACGGCGAAGTGGTGAGCAATGGCTCGGTTCGCCTTACCGGGTTCCAGAACCTGATCGCCCTGACCCAGAACCTGCCGACCGACGGCACGTTCCTCTTCGAGGGCCTGCCGCCAGGCTCCTATACCGTGGTCGCGACCGAGCCGCACGCGCAGGGCTCCGGCCTCTCGGCTGCGGTCTCGGCCACTCTGACGGCCGGCGGGCAGAGGGTGCTCGCCGACATCACGTTCCCGGGCACCGGCCGCGTCGAAGGCGTGGTGCGCGCCGGCGAAGGCTTCCCGGTGGTCAACCACCTGGTCGAGATCCTCGCTCCCTCGTTCCGGCGCGAGATGTTCACCGACACCGCGGGCCGCTACGTGTTCAACGACGTCCCGGCCGGGGCCTACACCGTCAGGTCGTTCGAACCCGGCACCAAGCTGCTGTCGACCGTCCAGGTGACGATCGCGGCCGACCAGACCGAGGTACGCGACATCCAGTTCCGCGGCTTCGGCATCGTGGTGGTCGAGGCGTCGTACGCGGGCGGCGAGCGCGTCGACGGCGCCGTGGTGCAGATCCGCAGCCATCCGCTCGGCACCTTCTACACCGGCGCCGGGAAGACCGACGCCGACGGCCGGCTCGAGATCGAGGACGTGCCGGTGGGCGCCTTTACCGTTCAGGCGCGCCATCCAGGCAACGTCGACCTGATCACCCAGGTCTCGGGCGAGATCGCGACGGCCCGGCAGGTGGTCGTGGTGCCGGTGACGATCCTGGCGGACAATCCGCCGGCCGTGACGCTGACCGCGCCGGCGGCGGGCGCCCAGGTGCTCGAAGGCACGGTCGTGACTCTCCAGGCCACGGCCAGCGACGACCACCGGATCCAGAAGGTCGATTTCCTCGCTGGCGGCAAGGTGGTGGGCACGGCGACCGCGTCACCGTACTCGGTCCCCTTCATCGCCCTCGCGCCGGCCGGCGGGACCGAGATCGAGCTGCGTGCGGTGGCGACCGACAACGCGGGGCAGCAGACCCTGTCGCAGCCGGTCCGCCTGCGGGTCAATCGCGACGCCACGCCGCCGATCGTCAACTTCGCCCGCCCGAGCGCCGGCGCCAGCTTCGTCGAGGGGACGTCGCTCACCGTCGAGGTGATCGCCGTCGATGACGCGGGCATCGACCGGATCGAGTTCTTTGTTCAGGGGACCCGCTTCCAGATCGTCAAGAGCCAGCCGTTCACCGCCGTGCTGACCCTGCCGAGCGACGCGGCGCCGAACGGTCCGGTGTCGGTGCCGATCGCGGCCACGGCCTACGACCGCGCCGGCAACCCCGCCACGCGGACGATCTCGATCACCGCCACGCCCGACGCGCCGCCGGCGATCTCGATCAAGCAGGCGCCGGCGAGCGGCAGCGAGGCCCTGGAGCGCACGACCGTCGTGTTCGAGGCGAATGTCAGCGATGACATCGGGGCCGAGGTGGACCTCCTGCTCGACGGCGAGGTCATCGGCACCCGATCGAATGCGCCGTTCCGCTTCGACTTCAAGGTGCCGGACGCCGACGACGTGGCCGGCCCGCTGCGCTTCGTGATGCGGGCGGTCGACACGATCAGCCAGACGGCGGCCACACCAGTCATCGAGCTGCACGTCGTCGACCAGAAGGCACCCGAGGTCCAGATCACCAGCCCGGCGGCGGGCCAGGAGCTCTTCGAAGGCGATCCGCTCCTGATCACCGCCACGGTCACCGACGTCAACCCGATCACCGGCGTCGAGGTCTTCTTCGACGGCACCTCCCTGGGGGTGCTGACCGCGCCGCCTTACCGGATCGAGCACCAGATGACGGCCGGCGGCGACGGCAGCCAGGTCGAGATCCGGGTCACCGCGACCAGCAGCATCGGGCTCACCGGTGAGCATCGGCTCCAAGTCGTCCGCCGGGCCGACGAGGAGGCGCCCTCGATCGAGCTCACCGCGCCCACTCCCGGCGCGATCGTCACCCTCGGCGAGACCGACGTGGCGATCCTCATCGACACCTCGTCCACGACCGGTCAGTTCACCAACCGCGACGCCGACGGCGACGGCTTGACGGACACCATCCTCAGGTCCGAGGTGCTCGCCGCGCGCGAGCTGCTCGCCCTGATCAGCCCGGTGACGAGCAAGGTGGCGGTCCTCTCCTACTCGGCCTCGGCTGCCCTGTGGACGGGTTTGACCGGCAACTTCACGACCGTCCAGAGCGCGCTGAGCACCGTCGCCCTCGCCTCCCCGGCTGGCACCCCCGACTTCACCGTGCCGCTCCGCACGGCGACCGACCAGCTCGGCGGCCTCGCCGCCCGCCGTGAGGCGCGGCCGATCCAGTTCCTCTTCGGTCACGGCACCGGTGGTTTCCCGGCGGCCCAAGTCCAGCGGGCGGTGGACGCCGGCGTCGTCATCCACACCTTCGCCGTCGGCTTCGGCGCCGACGCCGCCCTCTACCGCGCCATCGCCGAGGCGACGGGCGGCGTCTTCACCGCGGTGGACGACCCGCGCGACCTGCGCGAGGCGCTGCCCGACTTCCTCGCCTTCGGCGTCGACTCCCTGGCGCTGGCCGCCGAGGCCTCCGACAACCGGGCCGTGGCCGAGGTGGCGTTCCGGGTGCGCTCGGCCGACGGCGCCATCGACCAGACGCTGGTCGACACGGCGGCGCCGTACGCCGCCTCGTTCAGCTTGACCGCGCTCGGCGCCGAGACCGAGCTGATCGTCAACGCCACGGCGAAGGACGTCGCCGGCAACGCGCGGACCTCGCTGTCCGCCGGCGCCACCGTGCTGCCGGGGAGCAATCCGCCGCGGCTGGTGCGCATCCAGCCGCCGGCCGGCCGGGCCGGCGACCGCGTGCACGTCCTCGGGCGCTTCCTCCACCCGAGCCCGAGCAGCAATGCGATCAGCTTCGGCGGGCTGCCGGCGGCACCGGTCGGCGGCAACAAGTTCGACGTCGAGGTCACCGTCCCCGCTATCACCGGCAACGTCCCGGTGACGCTGGTGGTCTCGAACCTGACCACCAACGAGGTGACGTTCCGGATCGACCGCGACGGCGACGGCCTGGCCGACGACGACGAGGCCGCGCTCGGCACCAACCCGGTGGTCGACGACACCGACGGCGACGGCGTCAAGGACGGCGCCGAGGTCAACACCCACGGCACCAACCCCCTCGCCCCCGACAGCGACGGCGACGGGCTGTCGGACGGCTTCGAGGTGCGCTACTTCCTCGATCCGCGCGTCGCCGGCGACCAGACGCTCGACTCCGACGGCGACGGGCTCACCAACCTCGAGGAGCAGACCGCGGGCTCCGATCCGCGCAAGACCGACACCGACGGCGACGGCCTCTCCGACGGCGACGAAGTGCGGGTGCACCACACCGACCCGACGCGCCAGGACACCGACGGCGGCGGCCGCAGCGACAGCCAGGAGCTGGGCGAGGGCACCGACCCGCTGAACCCCGCCGACGACCTGCCGACGGTGACGCTGCCCCACGTCCTCACCGACGGCGGCGGCTACCGCTGGGACGTGCAGGGGGACGGCTCGATCAGCGACGGCACGAGCAACGCCTTCGACGGCGCGTTCAGCGCCTCGTTCTCCTTCGCCAGCCTGGCCTTCGCGGAGGACGACCGCCGCGAGCTCATCCTCGGCCCGCAGGTGAGCAACGGCGTCAGGAAGACGCGCAAGGTGTTCGTGCCGGCCGGCGACGCCTTCGTCCGCTACCTCGAGGTCTTCGAGAACACCGCCACCAGCGAGCGCCAGGTGACGCTCTCCGTCTTCACCAACCTGGGCTCGAACAGCCTGACCGAGGTCCTGGCGACCTCGAGTGGCGACGGCACCCTCGACCTCGGCGACGACTACGTGGTCACCGACAACAACGGCGACGGCTTCGGCAGCCCGGCGGTGGCGCACGCCTTCGCCGGCCCCAACGCCCGCCTGCGGCCGAGCCAGGCGACGTTCACTCTCACCGATGCCTACCGCGTGCAGTACACGCTCAAGATCCCGGCCGGGCAGCGCGTCATCGTCATGCACTTCGGCGCCCAGAGCACCTTCCGCGCCGGCGCGCTGACCGGCGCCGAGAACCTGCGCGCCCTCCGCGGCGCGGCCCTCGCCGGCCTCACTCCGGCCGAGCAGGCGGACATCGTCAACTTCTTCGCCTACCCGGATGCCGACCTCGACGGCATCTCCGACGCCGACGAGGCGACGCTCGGCACCGATCCGAACGACGCCGACAGCGACGACGACGGCCTGCCCGACGGCTACGAGGTAAGGCAAGGCTTCGATCCCCAGGATCCGGCCGACGGCACGACCGATCCCGACGGCGACGGCCTCGACAACGTCGAGGAGCGGCAGCGCGGGACCGATCCGCGGAACGCGGACAGCGACGCCGACGGCCTCTCCGACGGCGACGAAGTGGAGAGCCGCGGCACCGATCCCCTCAAGGCGGACACCGACGCCGACGGCTTGACCGACGGCGCCGAGGTCAACGTCCACCTTACCGATCCGCTCGACAGCGACACCGACAACGGTGGACAGCCGGACGGCACCGAGGTGAGCGAGGGCAAGAACCCGCGCGCCGCCGCCGACGACACTGTGCCGCTGCCGCGCACCTTGACCGACAATGCCGGCTTCCTGTGGGACGTCCAGACCAATGGCGGGATCAGCGACGGCAGCGCCGACGCCTTCGACAGTGCGTTCTCGCTCCTCGTCGACAACGGCTCGTTCCCCACCGTCACCAAGGCGCTGACCGAGGAAGCGGTGCGCGAGCTGGTGCTTGGCACCTGGTCGCGCAGTGGTCTCGTGGTGCGGCGCAAGGTCTTCGTGCCGGCGAACGATGCCCTGGTGCGCTACCTCGAGATCCTGGAGAACCCGGGGCCGACCGACGTCGAGACCGAGGTCCGGGTGTCGACCAACCTCGGCACCGACGCCGCGAACACCAACGTCGTCCTCACCGCGTCGGGAGACCTCGTCCTGACCAAGCAGGACCGCTGGATCATCACCGACGACGCCGACGGCACGGGCCGGCCGGCGGTGACGTTGGTCTTCGCCGGCGCCAATGCCCGCGTCCGTCCCGACACTGCCACGCTCACCGGCGACAGCCTCGTCATCACCTACCGCGTCAAGGTGCCGGCCGGCGGGCGGACGATCCTGCTGCACTTCGCCACGCAGCGGACGCGGCAGAACGAGGCGCTGCTCAGCGCCCAGGCGCTCGCCGCCCTCGCCGGACAGGCGCTCGCCGCCCTCGCGCCGTCCGAGCAGGCGGACATCGTCAACTTCTTCCCCTTCCCGGACGCCGACCAGGACGGCCTCGCCGACGCCGACGAGTCGGGCCTCGGCACCGATCCGAACAACGCCGACACCGACGGCGACGGCCTCCTCGACGGCTTCGAGGTCAGGCACGGCTTCGATCCCGAGACGGCGGGGGAGGCCGGCGCCGATCCCGACGGCGACGGGCGCAGCAACCTCGACGAGCAGCAGGCGGGGACCGACCCCAACGATGCCGACAGCGACGACGACGGCGCGAGCGACGGCGCCGAAGCGGCCGCCGGGAGCGACCCGCTCGACCGCGACACCGACCGCGACGGCCTGCCGGACGGCGCCGAGATCGACGTCTACCACAGCGATCCGAACCGCACCGACACCGACGCCGGCGGCCGGACCGACGGCCAGGAGGCGCTCCAGGACGGCACCAACCCCGTCGATGGGAGCGACGACGCGGTCTCCACCTCCAACTTCAAGCTGACCGACGGCGGCGGCACGCAGTGGAGCTTCTTCAGCAGCGCCGGCAACTTCGTCAGCGGCATTCTCTCCTCGGCGGCCAACCTGGTCGTGACGAAGCCGCCCAATCCCTTCGGCAGTGGGTTCTCGGGCGGGTCGTTCTTCTTCCCGGACGCCGGCGAGGGTCGCCGGGAGCTGCGGACCGCCCCGGGGCAGGTGCAGGGAGTCACGGTCACGCGCAAGTTCTTCGTGCCGGCGGACGACGCCTTCGTCCGCTACCTGGAGATCGTCGACAACCCCACGGCCGCGGACCTCCAAGTGAGGTTGAGCCTGCGCTCCGGCCTCGACTCGTCCACCGTCACCCAGATCCTCGCCACCTCCTCGGGCGATCTCGCCTTCACCATCCGCGACCGCTCGGTCGTCGTCGACGATCCGGACGGCAAGACGGACCCGCGGTTGCTCCATGTCTTCGCCGGCCCGAACGGCCGCGTCTTCCCCAGCCAGGTCAACGTAAGCACCGAGCAGTTCGGGAGCGAGGACGTCCGCTACGACTTCGACCTGACCATCCCGCCCGGCGGCCGGCGCATCGTCATGCACTTCCTTTCCCTGCGGCCCGACCTGACGTCCGCCGTCACCCAGGCCGGCCGGCTGGAATCGCTCCTCGGCTCGGCCCTGGTCGGACTGTCGCCGCAGGAGCAGGCCGAGGTCGTCAACTTCTACGCCTACGCCGACGCCGACCTCGACGGCCTGTCCGACGCCGAGGAGGCGGCGCGCGGCACCGATCCGGGGAATCCCGACAGCGACGGCGACGGCGTGCGCGACGGCATCGAGGTGCGGCACGGCAGCAACCCGCTCGACCCCGCCGACGGCTCGGCCGACGGCGACGGCGACGGGCTCTCCGACGCGAGTGAGCACACCGCCGGCACCAATCCGGACGACCCCGACACCGACGACGACGGCCTCGCCGACGGCCCCGAAGTGCTGACCTGGGGCAGCGACCCGTTCGCCACCGACAGCGACCTCGACGGCATCACGGACGGCGTGGAAGTCGCGGTCCACGGCACGCACCCGGCCCGCGCCGACACCGACGGCGGCGGCCGCAAGGACGGCGACGAGCTCTTCCGCGACGAGACGAACCCGCTCGATCCGGCCGACGACGCGACGGCGATCGCCCTGCCCCTGAACCTCTTCGACGGCGGCGGCCTCAAGTGGGACGTGCAGCAGAACGGCCGCATCCGCGTCGGTGACAGCGGCGCCTTCCACAGCCTGCGACAGGGTGGTTTCCAGCTCGGGGTCAACAACCAGGGCTTCCCCTTCTTCGCCGAAGCGCTGACGACGATCGGCGGCCGGCAGCTCACGCTCGGGCCCTGGCACACCAACGACGGGCTGGAGGTGCGGCGGAAGGTCTTCGTGCCGGCCGACGACCGCTTCATCCGCTATCTCGAGATCTTCGAGAACAACGACGCCAACCCGCACGTCGTCACGGCGGAGATCAAGACGGATCTCGGTTCGGAGACGGGAACGCGGCTGATCCGCGAATCGAGCGTGGATGGGGTTCTGGGCCTCGACGACGACTGGGTCGTCACCGACGACAGCGGCGACGGCACCTCCTTCGGCAACCCGGCGGTGACCCATGTCTGGGCCGGCCCGGGCGGACGTCTTCGTCCCTCCACGATCTCTCTGAGCAGCAGCGGGACGTTCGTCTTCCGCTACCTCTTCGTCCTGCAGCCGGGCGAGCGCGTCGTCCTGATGCACTTCGGGGCCCAGAACAAGGTCCGCGCTTCGGCGGTCTTCAAGGCGCCCGACCTCATGCGGCTGCGGGGCTCGACGCTTCTTGGGCTGACGCCGGACGAGCAGGCGGACATCGCCAACTTCTTCGCCTACCCCGACGCCGACGCCGACGGCCTGTCGGACGCCGACGAGACGGCGCGGGGCACCGATCCGAACAACCCGGATACGGACGGCGATGGCATCCAGGACGGCAGCGAGGTGGCCAACGGCCTCGATCCGCTCGCCGCCGCCGACGGCGCCGCGGACCGCGACGGCGACGGCCTCTCCAACGCCGCCGAGGAGGCCGCCGGCACGGACATCTCCGATCCCGACACCGACGACGACGGGCTCAACGACGGCGCCGAGGTGAACGTTCACGGGACCAAGCCCAAGGCCGCCGACTCCGACGCGGACGGCTTGTCCGACGGCGCCGAGGTCTCGACGCACGGCACGGATCCGCTCAAGGCCGACACCGACGGCGGCGGCCAGGCGGACGGTGCCGAGGTGAGCGAGGGGAAGAACCCGCTCAGTGCCGCCGACGATGCGGTGTCGTTGCCGCGAAGCCTGACCGACGGCGGCGGATCCTCATGGAGCGTCCAGCAGGATGGGAGGATCAGCGGTGGTTTCATGACCGCCTCCGGCCTCGCGCTGCGCCTCTCCGGCACCCTGTTCCCCAACTTCGCGAAGGCCAGCACGGAAGCCGGTCAGCGCGAGCTGGTGATCGGCCCCTGGGACCGCAACGGGCTCAAGGTGAGCCGGAAGGTGTTCGTGCCCGCGGACGATCGTTTCGTGCGCTTCCTGGAGGTTCTGGAGAACCCGACCGGGGAGGCGATCGAGGCCGAAGTCAAGCTGGCGACGTCGCTCTCCAGCGGCGCGGCGACGCAGGCCGCGAGCACGTCGAGCGGAGACGCGCTCGTCACCCTGGAGGATCGCTCGGTCGTCACCGATTGGAGTGGATCGAGTACCCGATCCATTCACGTCTTCGCCGGTTCGACCGGCCGTCTGCGCCCCTCTCAGGTGGCCCTCGATCTCGCTACGCTTTCGTTCACCTATCGCGTGACGGTACCGCCTGGCGGTCGGGTGATCCTGATGCACTTTGCCGCGGCGACCGCGACCCTGCCGTCTGCGGTCGCGATCGTGGGGCAGCTCGACAACCTGGCCGGCTCGGCGCTGGCCGAGCTGACGCCCGAAGAGCGCGTGGACATCGTCAACTTCCTGGCGCTGCCCGATGCCGACAAGGACGGCCTCAGCGACGCCGATGAGACGGGCGTCTACGGGACCGATCCCCTCGTCGCCGACACCGACGGCGACCGCGTCCTCGACGGCAACGAGGTGCGGCACGGCCTCGACCCGCTCGACCCGGCGGACGGAGCCGGCGACCTCGACGGCGACGGCCTGGACAACGCCGGCGAGCAGCTCGCCGGCACCGACCTCGCCGCTGCCGACACCGAGGGCGACGGCCTCTCCGACGGCGACGAAGTGCTGGTGCACGGCACCGACCCGTTCGTCGCCGACACCGACCGCGACGGCCTGACGGACCTCGCGGAGGTCGAGGTCCATCACACCGATCCGACGGCGCGCGACACCGACGGCGGCGGCCAGACCGACGGCGAGGAGGTCTCCCAGGGCAGGAACCCGCTGTCGGCGAGCGACGACCGGCTGTCGCTGCCGCGGACGCTCAAGGACGGCGACGGCTTCTCCTGGGACATCCAGACCAACGGCAGGATCTTCGACGGCACCAGCAACGCCTTCGACGACGGCCTGCGCCTGCGGCTCGGCGGCAGCCTCGACTTCGGCGGCTCGACGACGGCGATCCCCGAGAACGGCGGCCGGGAGCTGTTGATCGGCCCGGGCACCTTCAACGGTCTGATCATCAACCGCAAGGTCTTCGTGCCCGAGAACGACGGCTTCGCCCGCTTCCTCGAGCTCTTCGAGAATCCGACCGCCAACCCGGTGACGGTGCGCGTCCAGATCCTCACCAACCTGGGCTCCGACTCCTGCTGCACCCAAACCGTGGCGACCTCCAACGGCGACCAGGTGCTCGGCTTCGCCGACCGCTGGGTGGTCACCGACGACTTCAGCGAGTCCGCTTTCTCGGCACCGTCGATCGTGCACGCCTTCGCCGGTCCGGGCGCGCGCCTGCAGCCGTTCTCGGCGTCGCTGATCGGCGACGCCGTCACCCTCACCTTCGACGTGACCGTGCAGCCCTTCCGGCGAGCGGCCCTGATGCACTTCGCTTCCCAGGCCGGCCTGAGGGCGACGGCGCTGGCGACCGCGGGCGATCTCGAGGCCCTCCGCGGCGCGGCGAAGTCCGGCCTCTCGCCGGAAGAGGCGCGCGACATCGTCAACTTCGCCGCGCCGCCGGACAGCGACGACGACGGGCTCTCCGATGAGGAGGAAGGCGCGCTCGGCACCGATCCGCTGAACCGCGACACTGACGGCGACGGCCTGCCCGACAAGTACGAGGTGGATCGAGGGCTCGACCCGCTCGACCCCGCCGACGGCGAGATCGACAGCGACGGCGATGGCCTGAACGACGGCGAGGAGTTCGCTCTCGGCACCGATCCGACCCGGGCCGACACCGACGGCGACGGCTATTCGGACGACTACGAAGCCGGCCACGGGCTCGATCCGCTCGACCCGACGGACGGCCGGGCCGACGCCGACGGCGACGGCCTCTCCGACGGGCAGGAGCTGCTCCTGGGCACCAACCCGAACGACGCCGACAGCGACGACGACCGCCTGCCGGACGGCTACGAGGTCGGCTACGGCCTCGACCCGCTGAATGCCGCCGATGCCGGCCTGGACGCCGACGGCGACGGCTTGACCAACCTCGACGAGCGGACGCGCGGCACCGATCCGACGATCGCCGACGTCGATCTCGACGGCCTCGACGACGGCCAGGAAGCCGCGCTCGGCACCGACCCCAAGAGCGCCGACAGCGACCAGGACGGCTTGACCGACGGCGCCGAGGTCAACGTCCACGGCACGCAGCCGCTCGACCCCGACACCGACGACGACGGCGTCTCCGACGGCTTCGAGGTCGCCAACGGCCTCGATCCGCTCGACCCGAGCGACGGCGGCGCCGACGACGACGGCGACGGCCTGAGCAACGTCGAAGAAGGCAACCTGGGCACCGATCCGACGAAGCCCGACACCGACGGCGACGGCTTGACCGACGGCGCCGAGGTGCGCACGCACACCACCAACCCGCTCGCCCGGGACACCGACGCCGACGGGTTGACCGACGGCGAGGAAGTGAACGTCCATCACACGCAGCCCAAGGTGGCGGACACCGACCGTGGCGGCCAGACCGACGGCAACGAGGTGGGGGAGGGGACCAACCCGCTGTTCGCCGACGACGACAGCTTCCCGATCCCGCTCGGCTATCAGCTGATCGACGCCGGCGGCTTCCGCTGGAACGTGCAGCCTGACGGCGCCAGCTCGAGCGGCTCGTCCTCGGGGTCGTTCGGGCCGGCGCTGCAGCTCGAGGTCGACGGCGCCGACTTCCCGAGCTTCACCTCCGCCTCGCTGATGCGCGACGAGCGGACGCTGGCGTTCGGACCGTGGACGACGGGCGGCGGGCTCGAGGTGCGGCGGAAGGTCTTCGTGCCGAGCGGCGACGCCTTCGTCCGCTACCTCGAGATCCTGCGCAACCCGACGGCGGCGGACGTGACCGCCGCGGTGGTGCTGCGCCACGAGGTGGACGGACAGAGCCTCGTCATGGCGAGCTCCGACGGCGACCGCTGGGCGACAGCGGCCGACGACTGGGTGGTTCTGGACGACTCGCAGGCCGCGGTCAACCCGCCGGTCGTCTTCGTCCATGCCGACTCGCTCGAGCCGCTCCGCCCGTCGGCGGTGCAGAAGCTCGGGCCGCAGATGACCGTGCGCTTCGACGTCACCGTGCCGGCGGGGCAGCGGGTGGTCCTGCTGCACTTCGGCGCGCAGCGGACGACGCGCGAGCAGGCCGCGGCGGCGGCGGCGGCCCTCGCCGACCTCCAAGGCGTCGCCGAGGCGGGGCTCACCTCGGCCGAGCGGCGCGAGATCCGCAACTTCTTCGCTCGGCTCGACACCGACGACGACAAGCTCGCGGACGAGGAGGAGACCGCCCTGGGCACGAACCCGGCCGACGCCGACAGCGACGACGACGGCTTCGACGACGGCTTCGAGGTCGCCAACGGGATGGATCCCAAGGTGGCGAACGACCCGGCGGCGGACAGCGACGGCGACGGCGTCTCGGACGGCCAGGAGCGCGACCGCGGTACTAATCTGCGCGCCGCCGACACCGATGGCGACGGGTTGACGGACGGCGTCGAGATCGCGGCGGGCACCGATCCGCTGAGGGCCGACACCGACGGCGACGGCTTGGGCGACGGCGCGGAGGTTGGCACCCACGGCACCGATCCTCGCCTCTCCGACAGCGACGGCGGCGGCCGCGGCGACGGCGCCGAGGTGCAGTTCGACGGCACCGACCCGCGCGACCCGGTCGACGAGGTTCTGCCGCTCGCGGTGCGGACCGCCACCGACCTCGCCGAGCCGGTCGCCGCGGTCGACGGGGCGGGGAACGTGCACCTGGTATGGAGCGAGCGGCTCTCGCAGAGCTTCTGCGACGCCCTCGTCTATCGCATGCTCTCGCCGGCGGGCGTCACCCTGATCGGCGACACGCCGCTCACCGCGGACGGCTGCGCCGACCCGGTGCATCCGGTGGTCAACGCCGACGCGCTCGGCCGGGTCCATGTCGCCTGGATCGATCCCTCCGCGATCCGTTACCTGCGGATCGATCCGTATCTCGACGATCGCGACGGATCGCCCGCCGCGCTGGCGGCGATCACCGCCGCCCCGGCCCTCACGGTGTCGAGCAACGCCCAGGGGCAGTCCACGCGGCTCGGCATGGCGGCCGGCGCCGCGGGCGACGCCCATCTGGTCTGGCGCAACGTCGGCGGCTTCTTCAACTCGACCGAAGTGGTCCGCTACGCTCACGTGGCGGCGGACGGCACGGTCGCTCAACCCGAGCGCGTCCTGCTGACCGGCACTGGGACCAATCAGTTCAGCCAGCCGGCGCTGGCAGTCGATGCCGGCGGCGACTTGCACGTCGCCGCCACCGCGCGCATCGCCGCGACTTCGGTCTTCTACTGGATGCTCGACGGGGCGAGCGGCGTGACGCGCATCGACGCCACCGACCTGACGCCCGGCGGCGGGTCCGCCGTCGGCTACCCGTCGCTCGGCTTGGCCGCTGGCGGCCGGCTCGACCTCGTATTCCTGCGGGGCGGCGCCGACGCGGAGGCCTTCCGGCTCACCATCGACCCGGCCCACGACGACCGCGACGGCGATGCCGCCGACCTCGCCGCGATCACCGTGGCCGGTCCGATCCAGGTGACGCCGGCGCTCCCAGCCCCGGCGAGCAAGCCGGCGGCGGCGTTCGAGCCGGGTCTCGCCACGCTGACCTGGACCGAGCCCGACCCGGACGGCCTGGCGGCGCTCTTCGCCCGCGGGCTGCGCGCGGACGGCTCCGAGGTCGTGCCGCTGCAGCCGGTCGCCGACTGGCCGACATCGCGGTTCAACGGGTTCGGCAACGCCGTCGCCGCGCCCGCGGTCCGCTTCGGCACGGTACGGGTGCCCTGGGTGAAAGCGGGGGTGAGCTCCCAGCACACCCTGATGCTCTCGACGCTCAACCCGGACGGTGACGGCGACCGCCTGCCCAACCGCGACGAGAACGCGCGCGGCACCGACCGCCGCGACCCCGACACCGACGACGACGGTATGCCGGACGGCTACGAGGTCTTCAACGGCTTCGATCCGAAGAACGCCGCCGACGGCGCACGCGACGAGGACGGCGACGGCCTGACCAATGCCGACGAGGAAGAGGCGGGGAGCGACCCCTTCGCCCCGGACACCGACGGTGATGGGCTCTCCGATGGCGACGAGGTCCATCAGCACGGGACCGATCCGACCCTGATGGACACCGACGGTGACGGCCTGACCGACCGCGACGAGATTGCCGTCTACGGCACCGATCCGAACAAGCTGGACACTGACGGCGACCTGCTTTCCGACGGCTACGAGATCGCCAACGGTCTCGACCCGAAGAACGCGGCCGACGGCAACGCCGACGTCGATGGAGATGGTCTCACCCTCGGCGAGGAGCGCCAGAACGGAACCGACCCGGCGGATGCCGACACCGACGACGACCGGCTCACCGATGGTGAAGAGGTGCACACACGCGGCACCGATCCGACCAAGGCGGATACCGACGGCGATGCGCTCGCCGATGGCGATGAGATCGAGGTCCACGGCACCGATCCGCTGAACGCGGACACCGACGGCGGCGGCGAGAAGGACGGCTCCGAGATCGCCGCCGGCAGGAACCCGCTCGATCCGACCGACGATGTCTTCGCGGTCGGCCTGCCTTACACGCTGACCGATGGCGAGGGCTACCTCTGGGACGTGTGGCACACCGGCGGCGTCGGCAACGGGACCGACGGCGCCTTTTCGAGCGCCTTCGAGCTGGCGGTCAACGGCTCGTTCTTCCCAGCCTTCGACACCGGGACGCTGCGCCGGAACCGGCGTGAGCTCGAGGTCGGGCCGTGGACCGCCTCCAACGTGCGGGTGACGCGGAAGATGTTCGTGCCGGAGGACGACGGCTTGGTGCGCTACCTCGAGGTATTCGACAATCCCGGCACGGCGAGCGCCACCGTCATCGTCAATCTCGTCTCGTCCCTGGGCTCGTTCACCGACACCACGGTGCTCGGCAGCTCGAGTGGGGACCTCGTGGCGAGCGCGGCCGACGACTGGCTGGCCACCGACGATGCCGCGGACGGCACCGGGACACCAGCTCTGGCGTTTGCCTTCTCCGCCGCGGGAGCGGCAGTCCAGCCGATCACGGCTTCCCTGACCTCGGACGGTGAGCTTGCCCTCGAGTTCCAGCTCACGGTGCCGGCCGGCGGACGGGCGATCCTGATGCATCTCGCGACGCAGAACCACGACCGCACGACCGCCTTGGCCGCGGCCCAGACGCTGGCCTCGTTGAACGGGTCGGCGCTGGCGCAGATCTCGTCAGAGGACCGCCCGCGGATCGTCAACTTCGTGGTACCCGCGGTCGCCCCCTTAGTGTTCGGTAACGGCCAGGCCGAGGCCGAGTACGAGATCGACCCCACACTCGGCACCAACCCAACCAAGGCCGATACCGACGGCGACGCGCTCCCGGACGGTGACGAGATCGAGGTCCACGGTACCGATCCACTGGCGGCGGATACCGACGGGGGAGGTGAGAAGGACGGCTCGGAGATCGCCGCCGGCCGCGACCCGCGCGACCCGTCCAACGACGTCTTCGCGGTCGACCTGCCGTATGAGTTGGCCGACGGGGACAACTATCTCTGGGACGTCATGCGGACGGGCGGGATCAACAGCGGCAGCGACGTCGCCTTCTTCGGCGCCTTCGAGTTGGCGGTGAACGGATCGTCCTTCCCGCAGTTCGAGACCGGGACGCTGCGCAAGAACCGACGCGAGCTGGAGATCGGGCCCTGGACCGATTCCGGCCTGCGCGTGACGCGCAAGGTCTACGTGCCGGAGGACGACGGTCTGGTGCGGTACCTCGAGGTCTTGGACAACCCGGACAGCGTCAGCACGACTGCCGTCGTGACGGTTCTGTCCTACTTGAGCTCGAGTACCGATACCGTCGTGCTCAGCAGCTCGAGCGGCGATCTGGTGCTGAGCACGATGGATGACTGGCTGGCCACCGACGACACCACGGAAAGTACCGAGCCGGCTCTGGCGTTCGCCTTCTCCGGGGGAGCGGCGGCGGTACAGCCGATGACGGCTTCGCTCACCGCGGACGGCGTGCTCAGACTCGAGTACCGGGTCACGGTGCCGGCCGGCGGACAGGCGATCCTGATGCACTTCGCCGCGCAGAGCCCCGACCGAGTCACCGCGGTGGCCGCGGCCCAGGCGCTGGCCTTGCTGAGAGGGTCGGCGCTGGCTCAGATCTCGGCGGAGGACCTCCCGCGGATCGTGAACTTCATGGTACCCGCGAGCGCCTCTGTCCTGCTCGGTGATCTCCGGGTCGAGAAAGAGGTCGACCGCAATGTCGATCCGGACAACGACGGCGACGGGCTGTCCGGCGATGTGCGGGTGCCTCGCCGCGGGGACATGGTGGTCGATTGGAACAATGTGACCCTGGGAGCCATCCGGGTCGACAGGACGGACCCGCCACGCGCGAGCCGGGCCCTTGCGTACGTCCACACCGCGATCTTCGACGCGGTGAACGGCGCCACCGGCGGGATGTACACCCCCTATCTCGTGGCGCCCATCCAGCTCATTTCTCCGATCTCGCCCGAGATCGCAGCCGCCGCGGCCGCCCACAAGGTTCTGATCCACCTGTTCCCGGCGCAAAAGGCCACGTTGAATTCCGCTCTGGCGTCGTCCCTGGCCGCCATCCCGGATGGCCCATCGGAAAGCTCCTCGATCGCGTGGGGACGGATGGTGGCACTAAAGATCCTGGCGGCGCGCCTCAAGGACAATGCGGACAAGACCGTCGACTACGAGGCCCCGATCGGGCCGAGCTGGTGGCTGCCGACGTCGCCCGGGTTCTCCTCGGCTCTGCTGCCGCACTGGCGCCACGTGCGGCCCTGGGCCATGGCTCATCCAGCTCAGTTCCGGCAGCGTCCGCCGCCCTCCATGGCCAGCTCGGAGTACACGAGATCGTTCCGTGAGGTGAAGCGGCTCGGGGGGGTCGACAGTCGACACCGCACCCGCGAGCAGTCCGAGATCGCGTTGTTCTGGGCGGACGGTCCCGGCACCGCCACACCGCCCGGCCACTGGCATGTCATCGCGCAGGGCATCTCCCGAGCGCGGGGCCTCAGCCTGATCGAGAACGCACGGCTGTTTGCACTGCTCGCCGCTACCAGCGCCGACGCGGCCATCGTCTCCTGGGACCACAAGTACTATTACAGCCATTGGCGCCCCGTGACGGCCATCCAGATGGCTGACACCGACGGCAACCCGGATACCGCGGCCGATGCCGGCTGGACGTCCTTCATCACGACACCGCCGTTCCCAACCTATACCTCCGGCCACAGCACCTTCAGCGGCTCGTCCGCCCGGTTGCTGGAACTGTTCTTCGGCACCGACAAGATCTCCTTCACGACGAGCTCGGACGGTTTGCCAGGAGTGCAGCGCTCGTTCACTCGCCTCTCCACCGCCAGCGAGGAGGCGGGACAGAGCAGGATTTACGGCGGCATCCATTGGCAGTACGACAACCAGCTGGGACTGGCAAGCGGCCGCGCTCTCGCCGAATTCGTCTACTTCAATCTCCTCACGCCGATGGAGCTCGATGGAATTCCATAGGCCTGCGACCGCCCGCTGGGCGCTCTTTCTCCTGCTGTCTTCCGCCGCCGCGGCCGCCCAACCCGAGCCCGAGCCGGCGGTCGTCGAGCTGCCGACCGACTGGAAGGTCGGCGAGACGCTGCGCCTCGAGGTCGTCAAGGAGCGCATCGACGCCGCCGGCGGCAAGGAGACGCCGGCGGGAACCAGCCGCAGCATCCTGGAGGCGAGGGTGAAGGCGCGGAACCGGCAGGGCTACGTCTTCGTCTGGACCTACAGCGCCGGCTGGCTCGACGAGGTCGCGCAGGGCCGGCTGCCGGTCTCGACGGAGCGCCTGCAGGAGGTCGCCGGCGACCTGAGCCTGGTCATGCAGACCGACGAGACGGGCGTGCCGCAGCGGCTGCTGAACCGCGACGAGGCCGTCGCCGTCTTCAAGCGGGTGCTCGACGAGCTGTTCAAGGGGAAGCAGGGCGAGCCGCCGGCGCCGGCGGTGTCCGAGGTAGTCGCGATGATGACCAAGCCCGAGGTCGTCGAGAGCCTGCTGCTGCGCTCGGCGCAAGTCTTCTACTTCGTCTGCGGCGCCGCGCTGGCGGTGGGCGAGACGGTCGAGTACGCTGACGCCCTTCCCAACCCGTTCGGCGGCGACCCCTTCCCGAGCAAGGGGAGCTTCCTGCTGCAGGAGCACCGGCCCGAGCGCGACGAGGCCGTCATCGCCTGGCAGCAGGAGATCGACCGGGAGAAGGCGAGCGCGGCGATCGCCGCCATCCTCCGCCGCCTGATGCCCGATGGCGGGCCCACGGACGCGGAGATGCCGACCCTCGACATCCGCGACCGGGCCACCTACACGATGGACACCAAGACGGGTTGGCCGCGCGCGGTCGAGTGGTCCCGCACGATCGCCGCCGCCGACCGAGTGCGCACCGACCGCATGACGATGAAGGCAAAGGCGTTGTAACCGGCCTCCTCGGAGCCCCCCGGAAGACCAGTATGCCCCGGCAAGCCTAATTGTCGCCGCCGGAATCCACTTGCTCGCATGCGAAGCTCGGCTCGAGCTGTCGCCTGAGCACTTCCTCGGCGATGCCGCGGGGAAGCTGGGCTTCGCGGCGGCAGACGATCACGACCGTCAACGGCCGCGTTGTCGCGGACCAGCCGGCGATGGCCCGCAGGATGGCCTCGAATGAGTGCCGGCCGTCGAGGGACGCGACACCCGCCGCGAGCAGCGGGACTAAGAGCACGCCGACGTCGAGCGCCGCCGTCCTTTGCAAGACCGCCTCCATGGTAGCGGTGACAGCCTCCTGCGAGGCGTCATAGGCCCCGTCCTTTTCCACCGCGACTGAGGCTGCGTGGAAAATATAGTGCACTGGTAGGCGGCCGCCCGAGGTCACGGCGACCTGTGTCTGGGGAATGGGAGAGAACTTGGCGAGCTCGTTAAGGATCCCGTGGCGTCCCGCTTTCTCGAGCAAGGTGAGGGCTACACCACCGCCCGCGCTGAGCAAGGTGTCCTCCGGGCTAACGACGGCCCGGTACCGATCATGGAACTCGACTTCGGACATCCGGGAGCGGCTGGTGATGTCGCCGTAGACGAAGCGGACATCCAGGGGAAGCAATGTGCTCGCCGCCCGCAGCACCGTTTCCCAGGCGCCGGAGCGCTCGTTCGCCGATCGCGGCGCGTTTCGCCGGCGCCTGAGCGACTCGAGGTGCTTGGCGACGACCGAGTCAGAAAGGCCGGCGCGGCTGAAGACGTGTCGGAGCCGCTGCTCGTGGTCGAGGAAGAGTTCTGCTCTCCCGGCCAAGTACTTGTCCGTCTCCCGTAGTTGCCGTGTGAGGTCGAAGAGGAAGTTTCCAGCCCCCCAGACTGGGAAAAAAGCGAACGATTCGTTGCGCGGCGCCATCCGCTTCATCATGCTCAAGATATCCGGCCCGATGGTTCCACTCGCGATTCGGTCGTGTACTTGCCCGGCAATCTGGTGGACGGTGAGTTTCTCGCTTGGCTTCGGCCCTCCCATGTGCACACCCCAGAGGAGGCCGAAAGCGAGCACGTTCTCCTTGTCATGGGCACGCGCAAGCTGATCGAACAGCGTATGGATGCTCTTCTCGTATCCCGCCGTTCCCAGCACGAGAAGGCCGGATGCCTGTAGTAGGCGCTTGACGGTGACCGTCATGGCTTCGCTGATAGCGATCGTCTCGTCAGCGGTGTTGAAGACGTTCCCCGTGTCGTAGTCGCCGTGCAGCTTGAGCACGTAGGGCCTGTTGGGTGCAGACTGCCAGTACTCGAGCTCTGCATCGGTACGGATCGCCTGGCACTCGAGATCGCCTTGATTCAGGAAAGCGCTCTCGATGAGCTTGTCGAAATTCGTGGTCAAGCACGTCGATCGGATATCGCCGCGCGTCATGAGGAGCGCAATGGCATGGTGGCAGAAGGATGGGCCAACCTTCTGGGCCTTGCTACGGAAGTAATCGACTCGCGATGGCCGGTTTGGATAGCTGGCGCAGATGCAAGTGCAATAGCGAAGTCCTGCATCGCCCCACCGCAGTCGCGCGTTTTCCCAGACTGCGACAGCTTCTGCAGTGCGCGGCAGCGGCAGCTCCTTCTCTAGCAAATCGCTTCTGATCTCGTCGCAGATCTCGCGCGCGGTCGGGACGCCGGCCTCGGCGGATGTCCCGGCGCCGAGATAGTAGTGGTAGCGCCCCCTCACCTGGAGCACGCGGCGGGCTGCTTCCACGTCTGTGATCACCAGCGCTTCCATCTGTGCCTGAGCATAGCTCGACCCCAGCCAGCCGCCCCAGCATTGTCATCGGCCACACTCCGATGCTACCGTTACTGGTACCGGCGCCCCTCCGACTGCCCTCACCGGTGCCGGCGATCACCCCCTCGCAAAAACGACGACGCGGAGCACATTCAGCATGAGCCATCTGACGCGCAAAGAGATGAAGAAGAACGAGCTGGCGACGGCGGTCAAGTCGACCGTCGATTACGCCGAGCACCACTCGCGCGGCCTGCTCATGGGGGTCGGCGCGCTGGTGGCGGCGGCGCTGGTGGGGCTCGGGGTGTGGGTGTGGCTGGGGCAGCGCTCCGAGGCGGCCAACACGGCGCTGGCCGAGGCGATGGAGCTCGCGGCGGCGCCGATCGATCCCGCGGCGCCCAAACCGGACGATCCCGAGGCTCCGAGCTTCGGCACCGAGGCGGCGCGCCGGACGCGCGCCAAGGCGGCCTTCGAGACGGTGCGCGACGACCACCCTTGGAGCGACGCCGCCGACGTGGCCGGGCTCTACTTGGCCGACATCGCCGTCGCCGAGGGCAAGCTCGACGAGGCGCGGAAGCTCTGGGAGGACTTCCTCGACGATCACGACGGGCACGTCCTGGCCGGCGAGACCCGGCTCAACCTCATCGCCCTCGACCGCAGCCAGGGGAAGGGGAACGAGGTGGTGACCGCGCTGCGGGCGCTGCTCGAAGACCCCGAGCCGCCGCTGCCGCAGGACGTCGTCCTCTACGAGCTGGCGGTGACCCTCGAGCAGCTCGGCCGCACGCAGGAAGCGACGCAGTCCTACCAGCGCATCCTCGACGAGTACCCGCGCTCGCCCTACCGCCAGCTGGCGCAGCAGAAGGTGGGCACCGACAACACGACGTTCACCGTCGGCACCTGAGCCGCGCCGCCGCGCCCGCGGCCGGCCCCGCGCCCGCCCTCGTGGAGACCCCTTACCGCATCCTGGCCAAGAAGCGGGCCGGGCTGCCGCTTACCGAGGCGGAGCTGCGCGCCGTGGCCCAGGGCGCGGCCGACGGCTCCTGGAGCGACGGCCAGCTCGGCGCCTTCCTGATGGCGGCCGCGATCCGCGGCCTCGACGCCGACGAGACCCGCGCCTGGACCGTGGCGATGCTCGAGTCGGGCGAGCGCTGGCGCCTCGCCGAGGAGGTGCCGCGCCTCGCCGACAAGCACTCGACCGGCGGCGTCGGCGACAAGGTGTCGCTGGTGCTGGCGCCGCTGCTCGCCGCCTGCGGGGTGCCGGTGGCGATGCTCGCCGGCCGCGGCCTGGGCCACACCGCCGGCACGATCGACAAGCTGGAGGCGGTCCCCGGCGTCGAGCTGACGCTCGACCGCCCCGCGGCCCTGGCGCTGCTCGAGCGCTGCGGCATGGCGGTGGGGCTGGCGACGTCGGCCGTCGCCCCCGCCGACCGCCGCCTCTACGCGCTGCGCGACGTCACCGCGACGGTCGACGCCCTGCCGCTCATGGTCGGCAGCATCCTGTCGAAGAAGCTCGCCCTGGGCGCCGCCGGCGTCGTCTTCGACGTCAAGACCGGCAGCGGCGCCTTCCTGCCCGCGCCGGAGGAGGCGCGTGAGCTGGCGCGCCGGCTGGTCGAGACCGCCGAGGCGCTCGGCACCCGCGCCGTCGCGCTGCTGACCGACATGAGCCAGCCGCTCGGCCGCTGGGCCGGCCACGCCGCCGAGGTGCTGGAGGCGCTGTCCTGCCTGGAGGGGGGCGGGCCGGACGACCTGCGCGAGGTGACCTTCGTTCAGTGCGAGGAGGTGGCACGCCTCGTGGGGCGTCCGCTCGAGCGCGCCGAGCTGGAGGCCGCGATCGCCTCCGGCCGCGCGCGCGAGCGCTTCGACCGCTGGATCGCGCTACAGGGCGCCGAGCCCGGTTGGGAGGACGCCCTGCGCGCCGGCATGGCGCCGCACGTCGTCCCGGTCCGCGCCCCGCGCGCCGGTGTCCTGGCCGCCGTCGACACGCGCCAGCTCGGCCTCCTCCTCGCCGAAGCCGGCGGCGGCCGCCTCGTCCCCGGCAGCACGATCGACCACGGCGTCGCGCTCGAGACCCTGAAGCGCATCGGCGACCCGGTCGGGGAAGGCGAGGAGCTGGCGCGCCTCCACCTCCGGCATGCCGACCCGGACTTCGCCGCGCGCTTCGCCGAGTGCTACACGCTGGCCGGCGAGGCCGCGCCGCCGCCGCTGGTCGCCGGCTCGTTCCGCGGCGGGTCCTAAGCCGAGCTGCGCCCGAAGTTGGCGGCCAGCAACGCCAGGTCCACGCCGTCGACCCGGTCGTCGGTGTTCAGGTCGGCGAAGCCGCGGTAGCGGCCGTCGCCGCGCTGGGAGCCGAAGTAGGGGGCGAAGGCGAGGAGGTCGGCGCCGTCCACGCGGCCGTCGCGGTCGATGTCGCCGGCCAGGAAGGTCGTGCCGGCGACCACGAACTGCGTCACCTCGCGGTCGAGCGTGTTGGGCGGAGTGGCGCGGTCGCGCGACCGCAGCCGCACCTGGATGACGCCGCTCCAGGGCTGCGGCGGCTCGTAGCGGATCTCGAGCTTCCGCTCGCTGCCGGTGAGCGGCGTCTCCACCTCCACTCCCTCGATCACCAGCCGGGTCGCCGCGAGGTCGATGCCGGTGCCGAAGTCGTAGAGGTCGAGGCGCAGCGGCGCGGTGGGGGAGACCCCCTGCGCGTCGTTGGCCGGCGAGACGACGCCGAGGACCGGCGGCACCTCGTCGACGCCGGTCAGCACGTCGGCGAAGACCTCGGCCAGGAGGTCGTAGCCCGCCGCGTTGGGGTGGACCTTGTCGTCGCCGCCGACGATGAGGGGCGTGAAGTCCGGGGTGAGGCGGAGGAAGACCTCGAAAGGGTCGGCGAGCCGGCGCTCTTCCTGGAAGGCCAGCTCGCGCACCGCGCCCGCGATCTGGCCGGCGATGTGGTTCTCGCCGTCGTTGGTCGCCGACGGCAGGCGCGGCGGGATCGTGGCGTGGACGGTCGAGACGCCCCGGTTGGCCGCCTTGCGCGCGATCTCCCGCAGGTTGAACTGGATCGTCTCGACCGAGAGCTGGTTGACGTCGTTGGTCCCTTCCATCAGCAGCAGGACGTCGTCGCCGGGCTGGAGGACGTTGGTGATGCGCGTCACGCCCTCGGTCGTGCCCTCGCCGGGGAGCCCTTCGTTGCGCACGTCGGCCGCTTGGCCGCGCGCCTGGAGCAGGGCCTCGAGGCGCGGCGGGTAGCCCTTCTCGCTGCGCGCCGGGTCGTCGCCGATGCCGAAGGTGATGCTGTCGCCGAAGGCGACGTAGGTCGTCTGGGCGGCGGCGCCGGCGGGGAGGAGGGCGGCGCCGGCGAGCAGCAGGCTGGCCGCGGCGCGCCTCACCGCACCCTCTGCCAGGGGATGGTCAGCCGGCCGCGCGGCAGGACGGTGCGGACGACGAGCGCCGGCTCGTCGGACGCCGACCGCTCCCAGCGCGGCTCCAGCGACCCCGCCGGGCCGACGACGCGCGGCGCCGACCAGCGGCGGCCGTCGAAGCGGGCGGTCACCACGCGGTAGTCCTCGCCGTCGTAGCGGCTCCAGGCGGCCACCGCCCCGCCCGGGGCGGCGGAGAGGGCCGGGGTGATGTCGGGCACCGCGTTGTCGGCGGCAATCCGCCGCGGCGCGCTCCACGAGGCGCCGTCGGGACCCGCCGAGCGGCTCCAGACGACCTCGTCGTCGCCGCCGTCGTAGCGGCTCCAGGCCAGCAGCCATGAGCCGTCCGCGAGCCGCGTGCCGGCGAGGGCCATCTGGCTACCCGGCCCCGGCGCGGCGACGGTGCGCGGCGCCTCCCAGCCCTCGCCGTCCCAGCGCGCGAAGCGGACCGCGAGCGAGCGCAGGTCGCGCCCCTCCAGCCAGGCGAGGGCGGCCAGCTCGCCATTCGCGACGAGGAGCCGCGGGTCGTGGCGGGCCCTGCCGGTGCGGCCGCCGGGGGCCGGCAGGGAGGAGATCCGGCCGGATTCCTCCGCGAAGAGGACCAGCTCGGTGCCGCCGTTCTCCCGCCTCGTCCCGGCGGCGATCCGGCCCTCGCGGACCTCGGCGAGGGCGGTCAGCTCGACCTCGCCGCGAGCCATCTCCTGACCAGAGCTCTCCACCGCGAAGAGCGCTGCACAGGAGAAGAGGAGGAGGGCGGCGAACGACCGGCGCATTCCGGCACATCCTACTACGGCGCCACGGTTTGCCGGTCGTCTCGGAGCGCGCGCTATCATCCCGGCATGCCCCCCCTCCCGCGCTCGGCGGCGGTCCTGGCCGTGGGCTCGGAGCTGCTGGGGACGGAGCAGCTCGACACCAACTCCCTGCGCCTGACCGCCGCCTTCGAGGCCCACGGCTTCGAGCTGCGGCGCAAGGCGGTGGTGGGCGACAGCGAGGAGGAGATCGGGCGCGAGCTGCGCGCCCTCCTCGGCCGGGTCGAGCTGGTCATCGTGACCGGCGGGCTCGGCCCCACCGCCGACGACGTCACGCGCGAGGCGGTCGCCGCTGCCCTCGGCCGCCGCCTGGCGTTCGACGCGGACGTGCTGCGGCGGATCGACGCCCGCTTCTGCGACCACGGCCTGCGCATGCCGGAGGTCAACAAGCGGCAGGCGGAGGTCATCGAGGGAGCGGAGCTGATCGCCAACGCGCGCGGTACGGCGCCGGGCATGCGCCTGAAGGCCGAGGGGACGACGATTTTCCTCCTCCCCGGCGTCCCGTTCGAGCTGGAGGCGATGGTTGCCGCCGACCTCGAGCCGTGGCTCGCGGCGCGCGCCGGCGGCGCCGGGAGGGAGACGGCGGTGCTCAAGGTGGCGTGCCTGCCGGAGTCGGCGGTCGAGGAGCGGATCGCCCCCGCCTACGCCGAGTTCGGGCGCGAGGCGATCACCATCCTGGCCAAGCCCGGCGAGATCCGGCTGCTGGCGACCGCCGCCGGCCCGCCGGCGGAGCGGCGCGCGCGGCTCGCGGCGATGCAGGAGCGGCTGGCCGAGCTGGCCGGCGATGCGGTCTTCGCGCGCGGCGAGGAGGAGACGCTCGAAGGGGTGGTGGGGGAGCTCCTCCGCCGCGCCGGCCGCACGCTGGCGGTCGCCGAGTCGTGCACCGGCGGGCTCGTCGCGCAGCGGGTGACCGCGGTCGCGGGCAGCAGCGACTACTTCGTCGGGGGCGTCGTCGCTTACACCAACCGCCTCAAGACTGAGCTGGCCGGCGTGCCGGCCGAGCTGCTGCGCGCGCACGGCGCGGTCTCCGAGCCGGTGGCGGTGGCGCTGGCCGAAGGAGCGCGGGGGCGGCTCGGCGCCGACTACGGGATCGGCGTCACCGGCGTCGCTGGCCCGGGGGGCGGCAGCGAGGAGAAGCCGGTCGGCACCGTGCACTTGGCGATCGCCGGCCCTGACGGCCCGCCCGGTCACCGCCGCGTCCGCTTCCCCGGCGACCGCGAGCGCGTGCGCTGGCAGGCCAGCCAGCTCGCGCTGGAGCTGCTGCGCCGGCGGCTGCTCGCGGACGCTGAGACGCTCGTTGCCGCGGGCGGCGCGACGCACGAGCCCCGTCACGCCCCCCGCCCAGATCCTTCGCTACGCTCAGGATGACGATGGTGGGTCCATCTTCGCGCACGACCCAACGACGTCATCCTGAGCGAAGCGCAGCGCAGCGAAGGATCTGGGGGCAGGGGACCGGGTCGTCGGCTTGAGGCTCTTCGTGGCCTTCGACCTCTCCGACGCGGCCCGGCAGGAGGCCCGGCGCCGGGCGGAGGCGGTACGCGCCGCGCTGCCGCCCGCCCGCTGGGTGGACCTCGCGGGCGCCCACCTGACGCTCGTCTTCCTGGGCGAGGTCCCCGAGGAGCGCGTGCCGGCGCTCACCGAGCGCCTCGCCGCCGCCTTCGCGCCGCACGCGCCCTTCCCACTCGGCCTGGCCGGCGGCGGCACCTTCCCGCCGGGCCGGGCGGCGCGCGTCGCCTGGGTCGGCGTCGAGGCCGGGCCGGAGCTCGCCGCCGTGCAGCGCGACGTCGTCGCGGCTTGCGTCGAGGCCCCCGGCTCTGATCAATTCCACGAGCCGGAGAGCCGCCCTTTTCATCCGCACGTCACCCTCGCCCGCTGCCGCGAGCCCTGGCCGCGGCCGGCCGCCGAGCGCTTCGCCGCCGCCTTCGCCGGGCCGGTGGGGGAGCCGTGGACGGCTGCTCACGGCACGCTCTTCCAGAGCCAGCTTTCGCCCAAGGGCGCGCGCTACACGCCGGTGGCCGAGCTGCCGCTCGGAGGCGCCGCGTGAGGCCGCTCGCGGCCGTCGCGCTGGTCGCCGGCACCTACCTCCTCGGCTCGATCTCGTTCAGCTACCTGATCGTGCGCGCGCTCCAGGGGCGGGACGTGCGCGCGGTCGGCAGCGGCAACGCCGGCGCCACCAACGTCCTGCGCACCGCCGGCAAGCTCCCCGGGATCACCGCGCTGCTCCTCGACGTCGCCAAAGGGGTGGCGGCGGTCGCCGCCGCGCGCGCGCTCGCGGCCCCGCCCCTCGTCGTCGGCCTCTGCGCCGTCGCCGTCGTCGTCGGGCACGTCTTCCCGGTCTTCCTCGGCTTCCGCGGCGGCAAGGGGGTGGCGACGGCAGCCGGCGCGATGGGGGCGCTGGCGCCGCTGGCGATGGTCGCGGTCCTCCTCCTCTTCGCGGTCGTCGTCGCCTGGAGCCGCTACGTCTCGCTCGGCTCGGTGGCCGCGGCGGTGGCGTTCCCGGTCGCGCTGGCGCTCGGCCGCGCCGCCGGCTGGCTCGAAGCGGACGGCTGGGTCCTCGCCGCCGGCGCCGCCATCGCGGCGCTGATCGTCTGGAAGCACCGCTCGAACCTGGCGCGGCTGCGCGCCGGCAGGGAGCGGCGGCTGGGCGAGGGGCGCGCCGCGTGAAGCCGATCGGCGTCCTCGGCGCCGGCGCCTGGGGGACCGCTCTCGCCGTCCACACGGCGCGGCGCGGCCGGCCGGTGCGGCTCTGGGCGCGGCACGCCGAGCTGGCCGAGCGGATGCGGAAGGAGCGCGCCAACGCCCTCTACCTGCCGGAGGTCGAGCTGCCGCAGGGGGTCGAGCCGACGGCCGCGATGGGCGACCTGCTGGAGAGCGACCTCGTCCTCCTGGTCGTCCCCTCGCACGGCTTCCGCGCCGTGCTGCGCGACTTCCTGCGCCTCTGGCCGCGCGAGCGGCCGCTGGTGCTGGTGTCGGGGACGAAGGGGGTCGAGACCGACACGCTGGCGCGGATGAGCCAGGTGGCCTTCGAGGAAGGGATGGCGGCCGACCGCGAGGTCCGCTTCGCGGTGCTCTCCGGGCCGAGCTTCGCCGCCGAGCTGGCGCGCGGCATGCCGACGGCGGCGGTGGTCGCCGCCGAGGACGGCGAGCTGGCGCGCACGGTGCGCGACGCCCTCGCCGGCTCGACCCTGCGGCTCTACTCCTCGCCGGACGTCCCCGGCGTCGAGCTCGGCGGCGCGGCCAAGAACGTCATCGCCATCGCGGCCGGCGCCGCCGCCGGGCTGGGGCTCGGGCACAACAGCCTCGCCGCCCTCATCACCCGCGGCCTGCACGAGATCACCCGCCTAGGCTTGGCCTACGGCGGGCAGGCGCGCACCTTCGCCGGCCTGGCCGGTCTCGGCGACCTGGTGCTGACCTGCACCGGCGGCCTGTCGCGCAACCGCCGCACCGGCGAGGAGCTGGCGGCCGGCCGCAGCCTCGCCGAGATCCAGGGCGGCACCCCCTTCGTCGCTGAGGGCGTGCGCAACGCGATGGCGATCGCGCGCCTGGCCGCGGCGCGCGGCGTCGAGATGCCGATCACCCAGCAGATGGCGGCGGTCATCTACGATGGCAAGGACCCGCGACGCGCGGTGGAGGAGCTGATGACGCGAGAGCCCAAGTCGGAGGCCGAGATTTGAGCGCGCCCGCGACCCCCGGCGCGGAGCACCAGACCGTCCTGGTGCTCGACTTCGGCGGTCAGTACACGCAGCTCATCGCCCGCCGCGTGCGCGAGAACCGGGTCTACGCCGAGGTCCATCCGTTCGACCTGCCGCTCGAGGAGATCCGCCGGCGCCGCCCCGTCGGGCTCATCCTCTCGGGCGGTCCGCAGAGCGTCTACGAAGAGAGCGCTCCGCTCCCCGACCCCGAGCTCTTCCGGCTAGGCGTGCCGACGCTCGGCATCTGCTACGGCATGCAGGCGATGGCCCACCACCTGGGCGGCGGCGTCGAGGGCTCCAGCCGCCGCGAGTACGGCCGCGCCGAGGTGCGGGTCGAGGCCGCCGCGCGCACGGAGGGCTGCATCTTCCGCGGCCTGGCGGCGCGCGAGACCGTGTGGATGAACCACGGCGACCGCGTGCGCACGCCGCCGGCCGGCTTCCACACCACGGCGTCGTCGGACAACGCGCCGATCGTCGCCTTCGAGGACCCCGAGCGGCGGCTCTACGGCATCCAGTTCCACCTTGAAGTCTCGCACACCGTCTCGGGCGGCGAGATGCTGCGCAACTTCCTCTACCGCGCCTGCGGCGCGCGCGGCGACTGGCGGATGGCGTCGTACCTGGAGGAAGCGGTGGCGGCGATCCGCGAGCGGGTGGGGGAGGGGCGCGTCGTCTGCGGGCTCTCCGGCGGCGTCGACTCCTCGGTCGTCGCGGCGCTGCTGCAGCGCGCGGTGGGCGAGCAGTCGACCGCCGTCTTCGTCGACAACGGTGTCCTGCGCAAGGCCGAGGCGCGGCAGGTAATGCGCAGCCTGCGCGACGGGCTGGGCGTCCCGGTGCGTGCGGTGGACGCCGGCGCCCGCTTCCTCTCCGCCCTCGCCGGCATCGAGGAGCCGGAGGCGAAGCGGCGCGCCATCGGCCGCGTCTTCATCGAGGTCTTCGAGGACGAGGCGCGGCGGCTGGAAGGGGCAGCTTTCCTGGCGCAAGGGACGCTCTACCCCGACGTCATCGAGTCGGTGTCGGTGAAGGGTCCCTCGGCGGTCATCAAGACCCACCACAACGTCGGCGGCCTCCCCGAGCGCCTGGGTTTCGAGCTCGTCGAGCCGCTCCGGTACCTGTTCAAGGACGAGGTCCGCCAGCTCGGCCGCGAGCTGGGCCTGCCGGAGGAGCTGCTGGGCCGTCACCCCTTCCCGGGGCCGGGCCTGGCGGTGCGGATCCTCGGCGAGGTGACGGCGGAGCGGGTGGCCCTGCTGCAAGAGGCCGACGCGATCTTTCTGGAAGAGCTGCGCGAGAGCGGCTGGTACGACAAGGTCAGCCAGGCTTTCGCGGTGCTGCTGCCGATCAAGAGCGTCGGCGTGATGGGCGACTTCCGCACCTACGAGAGCGTCGTCGCCCTCCGCGCCGTGGACACCCAAGACTTCATGACCGCCGACTGGAGCCCCCTGCCGTACGAGCTCCTGGGCCGGGTGGCCAACCGGATCATCAACGAGGTCAAAGGGGTGAACCGCGTGGTCTACGACGTGACGAGCAAACCCCCGGCGACGATCGAGTGGGAGTAGGGGAGCGTGGCGAGGAACAGCGCCCGGACGCTCCGGGAACAGTTCCCAGGACCGAGGAACAACGCCCGGACGGACCGGGCAGAGTTCTTTTTCAGTGGGAACAATGCCCGGACGGTCCGGGAAGCCCTCTCTGCCAACATCCCGTGAGACAGGCGAGCGTGCTCAAAATAGGGTAGAGGGCGGAGAGAGGCGCGGCGATGAAGCGAGGGTTGGAGAGGCAGGATGGGTGGCGGGTCCAGGGGGCGGAGGCAAGGGTCGGCGGGGAGGGTGGGGAGGCCGGGGGCGGGGGAGGAGAGGCCTCCCCACCCTCCTCGCCCACGACGCTGCGGGCTGGGCCGCGGGATCCGCTCCCGGATCCTGAGGTCGAGCCCAAGGCCCGGCGGCGGCAGTTTTCGGTCGCCTACAAACTGCGCATCCTCGAGCAGGCCGACCGTTGCCAGGGCCGCGGCGAGATCGGTGCGTTGTTGCGGCGGGAAGGACTGTACGCTTCCCATCTCGGCCGCTGGCGTGCCCTCCACCGGCAGGGAGGCGCCGCAGCCCTCGGCCGTCCGCGCGGGCGCAAGCCCGACCCCGACACGGCCTTGCGCGAGCACCTGCGTCGGCTCGAGCGCGACAACCAGCGGTTGCAGCGCGCGCTGCAGCAGGCCGAGGCCATCGTCGAGGTGCAAAAAAAACTCTCGGAGGTGCTGGGCATCCGCCTGACCGCACCCGACGAGGACGAGACGAGCGCATGAGCGCTGTGCCCGCGCTGGCCGAGCGCGTCGGGGTCCAGAGGGCCTGCACGGCTCTGGGTGTGCCGCGCTCGTCGCTGGACCGTCACCGCCGCCAAGCCGGCGCCGGGCCGCGACGGCCGCCGCCGCCCCGGCCCACGCCGGCGCGGGCCCTCAGCGCCGACGAACGCCGGCAGACCCTGGAGGTCCTCCATAGCCCGCGCTTCGTCGACGCCTCCCCGGCTCAGGTCCACGCCACCCTGCTCGACGAAGGTCACTACCTCTGCTCGGTGCGCACCATGTACCGCCTGCTGGCGCGCCAGGGCGAGGTGCGGGAGCGACGCCACCAGCTGCGCCACCCCCTCTACCGCAAGCCCGAGCTCTTGGCCACCGGCCCCAACCAGGTCTGGTCCTGGACATCACCAAGCTCCGCGGGCCGGCCAAGGGGATCCACTACAGCCTCTACGTGGTGCTCGACATCTTCAGCCGCTACGTCGTCGGCTGGCTGCTGGCCCAACGCGAGAGTGAGCTGCTCGCTCAGCGTCTGCTGGCCGAGACCCTTGCCAAGTATCCCGTGGTCGCGGGCGCGCTGACGCTGCACGCCGATCGCGGCCCGAGCATGACGTCGAAGTCGGTGGCTCAGCTGCTGGCCGACCTCGGGATCCTCAACAGCCACAGCCGCCCCCACACCAGCAACGACAATCCCTACTCCGAGGCCCAACTCAAGACCCTGAAGTACCATCCGCTGTTTCCCGATCGCTTTGGCTCGCTCGAGGACGGCCGGCTCTTCTGCCGCGGTTTCTTCCCCTGGTACAACCACCAGCACCACCACTCTGGCCTGGCGCTGCTGACCCCCGCCGACGTCCATTTCGGCCGCGCCCCCGAGATCCTCGCCCGCCGCGCCGACGTCCTCCGTGCGGCCTACGCCGCCCACCCGGAACGCTTCCACCGCGTGCCCCGTCCTCGGCAACTCCCCCAGGCCGTCTGGATCAACCCTCCCCAGGAGGACACCCCGACGAGACTTCCCTAATTTCTCTCTGAACTCTGTCTCAACGGGCTTGACAGGCTCCGAAGAGTTCCCGAGCCGTAGGAACAGTGCCCGGACGAACCGGGCAGAGTTCCTTTTCGATTGGAACAATGCCCGAACGCTTCGGGCAGAGTTCCGGGGCGGCGGGGAGCGTTCCCCGAGCCGTGGGAACAGTGCCCGGACCGTCCGGGCGGAGTTCCTGGGCGTCGGGAACAGCTCCCGACTCGTCCGGGCAGAGTTCCCAGGGCGCGGGAACAATGCCCGGTTCGTCCGGGCGGAGTTCCCAGGCCTTCGGAACAGTTCCCGATCCGTCCGGGCAGAGTTCCCAAGCCGCGGGAACAACTCCCGGACCGTCCGGGCAGAGTTCCCGGTCCGTCGCACCAGTGCCCGGGTCGTCCGGGAAGAGCTCTAGGCGGCCAGGATGCCCGGCAAACCCGCCGCCCCGGCTGCCCGCTACGAACTGGTGACCCGCGCCGGCTGCCACCTCTGCCACGAGATGGCCGCCCTGCTCGACGAGGTCCTCCCCGCCTACGGCCTCACCTGGCAACCGGTGGACGTAGACGGCAACCCCACCCTCCGCCTGCGCTACGGTGAAGCCGTTCCAGTCCTCCTGCGCGACGGCAAGCCGGTCGCGAAGGTGCGCGTGGACCGGCTAGGGCTGGAGCGGATTGTTCGGCGGAGGCTTTAGGCCGATCGAGCGCAGGGCCGCGGCGAGGGATGTCCGCGGCAGGATGAAGATGAGACCCGGGAAGTCCCGCCTTCGTGGAGGAGCCGGCTCACCAGCGGCAGGCCGCAGGCCGGCGACGAGGTGCCCGTTGACGCACTCGTCGGCGTAGAGGCGCAGGGGCAAACGTGTCGCCTACGGGCGGGGGTGCTTGCCGGCCGCCAGGGCCGCTTGCCGCTCCCTCATCTCGGCGATGAAGTCATCCGTCTCGCGCCATTCGGCGCGGATGGCGTCACGGTGGTCGTAGTAGTAGGCGAGCGCTGCGTGGACACCGGCGAGGGTGAGGTGGGGATGGGCGTCCACGATCTCGTCCGGGGTCATGCCGAGGTGTTCGTACTCGGCGGCCACCTGACTGACCTTCATGCGGGTGCTGGCGATGCGCGCGCGCCCACCGCACACCCCCGGCGTCGACTCGATGTAGTCGACGATCATCTTCCCGGCGACGCTCACGACCCTAAGGTACCACCCTCGCCCGGCGAGCACCACAGCTCGTGCGCTACTGCGGCTGGTACAGCAACGCCGCCCGGGGCCGGCGGCGCCGGCTGCAGGGCGAGTCGGGCGCCACCCCCAGAAGGCACACCGAATCGGGCGACGAAGCCAAGAGCCGGCGTCTCTCCTGGTCGCAGCTCATCCGCAAGGTCTACGAGATCGATCCGCTGCTGTGCACCTTTTGTGGCGCCGCGATGCGCATCGTCGCGTTCCTCGTCGACCGCTCCTCGGTCTATCGCCTGCTCCAGCACCCCGACGAGCTCGTCTACGCCCCCACCTGACCGGCCCCGGCCCGCCACGCGAAAGGACGGCCGTGGAAGGGGTGTGCGCTCTGCGCCCTTCCCTCTTGGACTCTCGGGTCAGTGACACCTACACACAGCTCTCCGCCAACGCAGGAATGGCGCGAGCGCGGATTCCCGGCCTCGGATCGGCCCTCGCTGTGGCCCCAGGCCGCTCTGATCGCTACGATTGGACGCTCGCACCCGTCGCGGCCCAAAAGCGACTTCCTACACGGCACGATGGTGATGCTGTCTTCGCTCTCGTGGTGGAAGACGTACTGGAACGTGGACGCGAACAGGCGTTGCCTCTGTTCGCGAAGTAGTCGACCTGCGAACAAGGGCAAGCCTGCGACGTTGCCCGCCTTCGCGTCTCATGGCGACGCCAGCGACATTCGCTCCTGGGAGTCCGCCTGTCAGAAAGCAGGTGCAGGTCGCGAATTCCTTCCACGTGAGCCGCAGGCCGACATCTTCAACGGTGGCGTTAACGGAGGATCTGGAATGAAAGCTAGCTCTCTCTTCATCGCGCTCGCTCTCCTTGCCCACGGCGCCGCCTCTGCGGAACCAGCCGAGAACTTTGGCTTCAAGGCTACCCCTGCTTGGGGTGCAGTCTCTGTCCTTACCGTGCTCTGGCAGCTGTCGGATACGGAACTTTTTCCCCCGACTACCGGGCTCGGTACACCGAGCTGGTCTTCGGCGGCAGCACGACTCCGGTCAAGCCGAGCCTCGCGGGGAGTTTCGGGTTCTACGACCAGATGACCAACGGCAACGTGAACTTCCTGAACGCCGGGATCGTCGGGCCGATTCCGGCCAGAGACATTCCCGGCACGCCCGCCGACGAAAGCAAGCTCAGCGGAACTCCCACCGGCAACGCTTACGCTTCGCTGGTGCTGGCGGAGGCCGCAAGATCCGGCTTCGATTTCAGGCCCTTCGACAAGAACAGGGACGGGGTGATTCGCCCCGACGAGCTGTCCATCAACATCATCAACTCCAACCGGGAGGCTCACGAGTTCTTTGCGACGACCGAGTGGCCGCCAGTGCCCGGACATTCGGGCCCGAATGTCTTCAATGACCTGGGCTATGCCTTCATCAGGCACTTGGGCTACATCTATTCGCCCAGCCTGTCGGCGGCCCCCGACGGAACGCGGGCACTGCATTTCTGGCACGACCCCACCCCCAAGGATAACTACACCACCACCCGCGCCAGCCACGAGCGTGGTGTGCCTGCCGGCTACACCACCGACCGGGCGTTCGGCTACGTGTTTGCGGCCTCGCGGGCACGCCCGGCGAATACCGTTGAGATCTTCACCTGGTACAACCCGGTGCGGCGCGACTACCTGTTGACGACGACGGGCGGCTCGAGCCCGGAGGCGCGGGCACTGAGGGAGGGGGGCTATTCCCTGGTGAGGGGCGAGGGCTTCATTTTCGACCCGGCGTTGCCGCAACCACGGGACACGACGCCTCTCTACCTGTGGGAAGGGAACGGGCTGGTGGGCGGCGCCCAGAAGATCGGGATCGACGTCGGGCTGACTGGAGGCTTGCGCATCCAGACCAACGGCATCACCGTCGTCCAGGACGCCGTCAACAACCTCTCGGTGCTCGGCCACGAAATGATCCACTACGTGGGAGGAGTGGATGTCTACGGAGCCGGATTCGGCAAGAACTACCAGTACTCCCTCATGGCCGCGATCCAAGGCGGCATACGGCTGTCGCACCCGGATCCGATGAACAAGATACTGATGGGCTGGATCGAGCCTATCGTGAGGCAAATTGGGACAGAGGGACCGTTCGAGATATTGGCCACCGAGAACCCCAAGAACTCTACTGGCAAGGCCTATGTGTTCTACGACCCCGCCAGAGGCAAGCGCGAGTTCTTCATCCTCGAATACCGCCACACGCACCAACTGAGCGGTCGCGGCGACTTGATACCGCTCTACAATCTCTGGGACAGCGACCGCGGCGACAACTGGGCTACGACCAGCCACGGTGGCGACGTGCTGTTCGGTCCCAGCACCCTGTCTTCCAGGTTCCACAAGATTGAGGGGTTCGTCTTCACCCCTGCAAATCCGCCACCGGCCGGGACCGTTCCCCTCTATGGCTGGTACAGCAGTACCTATGGGGACGGCTTTACCACTACCAATCCCGCATGGGCGGGAGTGAGGGGAGACCGCAGGAGGCCATACGTCAGCCAGGGGGTGCTGGGCTACGTCTACGACCCGGCTCTAGCACGGCCCGCGAATACGCTCCCCTTGTATTCCTGGTTCAGCCCTTCGCGTAGCGACAACTACCTGACGGCCGATCAGACCTGGGGGATGCCCCGTTCCCTGTTGAAAGCCGAAAGAGGGAAAGCGGCTCGGTTGATCATGCCACGGCCTTGGTGTTCGTCGGTTCCTCGATCGCCGCGAGCGCGAGCTCGAGAGCCCCGAGGTGCCGATGTCCCTTGACACGCCGGAAGCCAGCCTCCGCGTCACACAGCGCCAGGGCGACCCAGCGCAGCACCATGTCGCCGCCGCGCCAGCGCTTGACGTTGCGCGTCGTCGTACGGATCGAGCCGATCGTGTTCTCGATCGCGTTGGTCGAGGCGAGCAACCGGCGCAGAGCGTCGGGCAGCTTCAGCCGCAAGGCGGTGAGGGTCTCGTCGAGGCCCTCGCGCAGGCTGCCCGCGGCGCCCGCGTGGCCTGCGTGCTCGAGCCAGCGGGCAAGCTGCTCGAGGCGACGCTTGGCGAGGTCGAAGCGAGCGCTCTGGTAGGCCTCGACCATCAGGCGGTCGACCCGGGCTTGGAGCTGCTTGGGCAGGTGGTCGCGGACGTTGCGGCGCTTGTGGAGCTGGCAGCGCTGGACGTGGGTTGCGTCCCCGAAGACGGCGCGCACGGCCTTGCGCAGCCCCTTGCCGCCGTCGAGCACCGCCAAGAAGCGCGGCGGCATCGCGAGGCCTCGCTCCAACAGCTCCTGGAGCAGGCCGGTACAGAGCGCCGCGTTCTCCGTCGCGCCTTCACGCAGGCCGAGCACCCGCTTGGTCCCGTCGCGCGCGATGCCGAGTGCCACCACCAGGGTGTGGCCGGCCACCTCCAGCCCGTCGATCATCAGGATCAGGGGCTGGAAGTCCGACAGGTCTCGGCGCAGCCACGCGCCCAGCAGACGACGCGTCCCCGCCACCAGCCGGCGCTGGACCGCACTCTTGCTCGTCGCGCGCTCCGGCACCGACTCTGCGAGCGGCTCCAAGCTCCGACCGTAGCGGCGCTGCGAGACGCCGACCAGCGCCTGCTCGATCACCCGCTCCGTGAAGGGATCTTCGTCCTGAAAGGCGCGCACCGAAGGCAAGCTCATCTCGCCACCGTCGCGTCGCCGGACGCGCGGTCGCGGCAGCGCCACCTGGCGGCCACCCAGCACGAACTCGCTCGCCGTCGAGCCCCAGCGGTACGCCTCGCGGGTCGGATTGCGCCGACGCTTCGGACCGACGACGGCCTCGACCTCGTCCGCGAGCTGCCGCCCCAGGGCCTCGACGCCCGCGGCGTGAAACAGCTCCAGCAGCCCCTGGCGGCTGGCCTCGATGCCCTCGACCATCGGCCGCAGCAGCGCTTGTAGCCCGTGGCTGATGCGCGCCGCACGGCCCCCTTGCCACACCACCCGCCTTTCTGCTCTCGTCTTCATCACGGCTCCTTGGCCCCCTGGCGGGGCCGGTTATTCGACCAACCCGATTCTCGATCAGGTGGGCCGAGGAGCCGCCTTCACCTCATTGCTCTTTCAACAGCGGGAGGGACAACCCCTCAGACCTGGGTCGGCACGCCAGGCCTGTCGACCATGGCACCCGACTACACCTGCGTGCGGCTAGAGGGGTACATCACCCAAGGTGCCTACTTCAACTACGACGGCGCCCCCTTCAACAACCTGCAGGGCATACCCGACAGCGGACTGGCCATCTGGTACGTCAAGATCGGCGACGACGGTACTCCGTTGATCATTCCCGCCCGTGACCCGAGTGGAAATCCCCTGCCGGGAGAAATCGACCTCGCGGTCTACATCCTGGCACCGGGCGGCAGCTACGGCTTCTCGCAGGGTCTTTTCAAGAATAGCCACGGCACGATCAATGTCAGCTGGCCCGACGGCAGGCCAAGCGGCCTGCAGGTCGAGGTGTTGACGACCGACTTGACGGAGCCGATCCTGAGAGTCAGGACGAGGTGAGAACTGGCAGACGACGCGTACCTCGCCCGGTTCGAAAGCGGGGGGACCGGGAGGGCGGGGTATGCGCCCGCCTGCGCGAACGAGTGGGTTCGCGGCCTCGCTGAGAAGCCGCGCATCAAGTGCACCGACGGTCCCCGTCGCTTCCTCCCGGTCACCGATTAGACCATTCGCTGGCACCTCTCGGGCCAGGATGCCGATGGCCAGCCTTCGTCGCGGGCGACTACCCCACACCCGTCAAGCGTCGCCCGCGCCATCGGAACTACCCACACCGTCGCTCAACCCGGGGCGGATGTTCCGGTTGTGGTGGAAGACGTTGTCGGGGTCGTACGTGGTCTTCACGTCCGCCAGCCGGTCGTAGACGGAGTCTCTTAGGCTGGCATCCCCACTTGCACGTGCTGCTCGCCGACGGCGGTTGGCTCCCCGACGGCAGCTTTCGCCACCTGCTCTACTTCGACTCCCGAGGTGCTCCGCCTCCTCGTCGAGCGCCGCAAGATCGGCGACGAGGTGGTCGAGAGCCTCCTCTCCTGGCGCCACAGTGGCTTCTCGGTGCACGCGGCGGTTCGGGTGGAGGAGCGGCAGGAGGCGGCTCGCCTGGGTCGTTACGGGATCCGCTGCCCTCTGGTGCTGGACCGCTTGGCCTGGGACGAGGCCGCCGCCGAGGTCGTCTACTCCGCCCGCCCCTCGCGCCGCGATGGCGCCGGGGCCTCCGTGGCTCGCTGGGATGCAGCCGGGCGGTGGCGCTTATCGAGGGACTTGGACTAGGCGCCCGAGGAGCCGCTCGAACCGCCTGAGCGGCGCGTCCTCCGGCCTGGCGTGGCTTGGCGTTAGAGTCGGGCCATGGCCCCCCAGATCTCGCAGCGGGCGCGCCGGGTGCCGGCGTCGCCCATCCGCAAGCTGATGCCGCTCGCCGATGCGGCCCGGGAGAGGGGGGTCGAGGTCCTCCACCTCAACATCGGGCAGCCCGATCTGCCGACGCCCGAGCCGATGCGGCGGCGAGCCGCCTGCATCCCGGAGGTGGTGGCCTACACCTCGTCGGGCGGCACGCCCGAGTACCTCGACTTCCTGCAGGGCTACTACCGGCGCTGGGGCCTCGACCTGGGGAGCGAGGAGCTGGTGGCGACGACCGGAGGCAGCGAGGCGCTCCTCTTCGCCTTCATGGCCTGCGCCGAGTGGGGCGACGAGGCCCTGGTGGCCGAGCCCTACTACACCAACTACAACGCCTTCGCCGCCCTCGCCGGCGTGCGCCTGGTGCCGCTCACCGCCCGCGGCGAGGACGGCTTCCACCTGCCGCCGCCCGCGGCCTGGGAGCGCGCCCTCACCCCCCGCACCCGCCTGGCGCTGCTCTGCAACCCCAACAACCCCACCGGCACGGTCTACCGCCCGGAGGAGGTGCGTTGGCTGGCGGAGTTCTGCCGCGACCACGAGCTCTTCCTGATCGCCGACGAGGTCTACCGCGAGTTCACCTACGACGGGAGGCGAGCGACCGGGGTCCTCGAGCTGGCCGGCCACGAGGACCACGTGGTCATGGCCGACAGCCTGTCGAAGCGCTTCAGCGCCTGCGGGCTGCGGGTGGGGTGTCTCGCCACCCGCAACCGCGAGGTCCACGAGGCCTGTCTGAGGATGGCCCAGGGTCGGCTCTCGCCGCCCGGTCTGGGCCAGCTCGCGGCGACCGGTGCCGCCGAGCTGGGGGACGCCTACTTCGCCGCCCTGACCGCGGAGTACCAGGCGCGCCGCGACGTCCTCTACGAAGGCCTGCGCCGCATCCCCGGCGTCTTCCTGCGCAAGCCGGAAGGGGCCTTCTACTTCATCGCCCGCCTGCCGGTCGACGACGCCGAGGCCTTCGCGCGCTTTCTCCTGACCGACTTCTCCAACCGGGGGGCCACCGTGATGATCGCCCCCGCCGAGGGGTTCTACGCCACCCCCGGCCTCGGCCGCGACGAGGCGCGCATCGCCTACGTCCTCGCCCGGCCGCAGCTCGAGCGCGCCGTCGAGGTGCTGGCCGAGGCGCTCGCCGCCTACCCTGGCGTCACCACGCCCGCCGCCGCGATCGCTCCGTCATCCTGAGCGCAGCGAAGGATCTGGGCGGGGGAGAGATGGCGCGCTATGAGCTGATCACCCGCGCCGGCTGCCACCTCTGCCACGGGATGGCCGCCCTCCTCGACGAGGTACTCCCCGCCCACGGCCTCACCTGGCAACCGGTGGACGTAGACGGCAACCCCACCCTCCGCCTGCGCTACGGCGAAGCCGTCCCCGTCCTCCTGCGCGACGGCAAGCCGGTGGCGAAGGTGCGGGTGGACCGGCTAGGGCTGGAGCGAATCGTTCGAAGACAGCGCTAGCCTTTGCTCCGCCCGCACTTCCAGGCAGAGTGCGACCGTCCTCGTCCTGTTCGAGGGTGACGAGAAATCGCATTTGGTCGAGCATAGGCGAGCGCTTCATGGCTTTCGCGACCTCGCCGCCCACACTTTCCTAGGCAGGACCGCGCGAAGCTCTTTACGCACCCGCCGCGCCAAGCTCACCGCCTTACGGGCTTCGGCCAGTCGGATCTCACCCCAGCCAGGATAGCGGGCGCCGGTTGCGTACTCAGTAAGGAGCGCTTGCTCCGCAGCGGACAGGCTCGGGCGCAGGCTCTTCGGGCACATCGCGATGAGCCGCTCGAGATCGTGGGTCTTCGGGAAATCGGTGCCGGCGAGGACGAGCACGGCCTTCACGTACTTTTCGACGCATTGCTGCGCGTGAAAGCAGACAGAGTCGGTAGGGCTGTGCTCGCCGAGCTTGAGGACGTGAGCCGCCGTCTTGAGATCGTTCTCCGCTTTCGAGATCCACTCTCGCGCCACTTCGAGCGCGAGATCAGGATCGGGCATAGAGAACCTTGCCCTCGCGCGCCGCTGGCCGCTCGATCGTGCCCGGGACCTCCTTGCGCGATGCGAACTCCTCGGGCGTGGCGACGATCACGTCTTTGGCGAAGGCCAGATCGTGGAGCGCGAGGCGAATTTCGACCTGCTGCTGACGGCGCGAGCCGTGGTGGGACATGACGACGAGGAGGTCGATGTCGCTGTCTGGTCGGCACGTACCCCGTGCGTGGGAGCCGAAGAGGATGATCTGCTCCGGATCGAACTGCTCGACGATCCGGCGGACCATCTCGCGGATCCCGTCGCGGACCTCGGCGCTGACCACTGAGGGTTGGGCCTTCATGATTCCCGCTCCGCCAATTCTACAGCGCGGCGAGGGAACGCTTGTATGCTCCGGTCGTCACACGGGGAGGAACGCGATGGCGGACGAGCCGGAAGAACCGCAGGGCAACCCGAACCTCGAGCTGGTGGAGGTCTTCGAGACGGCCGATCCGACGCTCTTGCCGGTCTTGAGGTCGGCGCTGGAGGCGGCCGGGATTCCGTTCTACACCGAGGGCGAGGAATCGTTCGGCCTCCTGCCCCTGTCGGGCGGGTTTGTCTCGAACGAGGACCCGATGGCGGTCGAGATCCACGTGGCGGCCGACCGCGCCGAGGAGGCGCGGGCGCTCATCCAGACCGCGGTCGAGGGCTTCGCCGCGGGCCCTGCCCCGGAAGACGAGGAGGAGGGCGAAACCCTGCCGCCCGAATAGCGTAGACAGCGGCAGGAGGGCCTCCATGCGCCCAATCGCACCGCTCTGCGTCTCGCTCCTGCTCCTGCCCGTCGCCGCCTTGGCCGCCCCGAACGGCACCTCGACCACCAAACCAGCCGCCCCGGCCGCCGCACCCGCGGCGGACCTCGAAGCCCGCCGCCAGGCGCTCTCCCGCCTGATCGACGAGCAGTGGGAGTACGTGCTTTCGACCAGCCCCGAGTTCGCCTCGATCCTGGGCGACAAGCGCTGGAACGACCAGGTCTCCGACCTCTCGCAGGAAGCCCTCGACCGCGACCTCGCGAAGACCCGCGAGCTCCTGGGCCGCTTCGAGGCCATCGACACGACAGGCTTCCCCGACCAGGAGGCGCTCAACAAGGAGCTGATGGTGCGGCAGATGCGCGACCGGCTGGAAGGCGTCCGCTTCCACGGCTGGCGCATGCCGGTCAACCAGATGGGCGGCATCCACCTGGAAGCGGCGCAGTTTGCGTCCTACCTCTCCTTCGCGTCGGTCAAGGACTACGAGGACTGGATCGCCCGGCTCAAGAAGCTGCCGAAGATGTTCGACGACACCGTGGCGCACATGCGGGTCGGCATGGCCGAGGGCCTGATGCCGCCCAAGTTCCTGCTCGAGAAGGTGGCGACGCAAGCGCAGGGGATCGCCGACACGCCGCCCGAGACCTCGCCCTTCAGCCGCCCGCTCTCGAGCTTCCCCGACGCCGTCCCCGCCGCCGAGCGCGAGCGACTTACGCGCGAGCTCCACGGCGTCCTGCGCGACGCCGTCCTCCCGGCCTACGCCGCCTTCGCCAAGTTCGTGCGCGACGAGTACGCGCCGCGGGGCCGCACGGAGCCGGGGGTGTGGGCGCTGCCCGACGGCGCGGCGCGCTACGCCCTGGCGGTCAAGCGCCAGACGACGACCGACATGACGCCGGAACAGATCCACCAGCTCGGCCTCCAGCAGGTGGCGGCGATCGAGACCGAGATGCTGGCGATCGCCAAGAAGCTCGGTTACCAGGACTTGAAGAGCTTCAACGCCGCGATCGAGGCCGACCCCAAGCTCCGCGCCGGCAGCCGCGAGCGGATGCTCGACCTCTACCGCCGCTACACCGACCAGATGTACGCCAAGCTCCCGCAGCTCTTCGGCCGCCTGCCGAAGGCGAAGGTGGTCGTCGAGCCGGTCGAGGAGTTCCGCGAAAAGGAGGCCGCCGGCGCCGAGTACAACCAGGGCACGCCCGACGGCTCCCGCCCAGGAGTGGTCAGGGTCAACACTGGCGAGCCGGACAAGCGGAAGACGCTGACGATCGAGTCGACCGCCTATCACGAGGCGGTGCCGGGCCACCACCTGCAGGTCGCGATCGCCCAGGAGCTGCCGAGCCTGCCGCCCTTCCGCCAGCAGGCCCACTTCACCGCCTACGCCGAGGGCTGGGCGCTCTACTCCGAGCGGCTGGGCAAGGAGGTCGGCTTCTACCAGGACCCCTACAGCGACTACGGCCGCCTGCAGGACGAGATGCTGCGCGCCATCCGCCTCGTCGTCGACACCGGCTTCCACTACAAGAGGTGGAGCCGCGACCAGGTGGTGCAGTTCTTCCGCGACCACTCGGCCGTCGACGAGCCGGACATCCAGGCCGAGACCGACCGCTACATCGTCTGGCCGGGGCAGGCGCTGGGCTACAAGATCGGCCAGCTCAAGATCCTGGAGCTGCGCGAGAAGGCGCAGAAGGCGCTCGGGCCGCGCTTCGACATCCGCGCCTTCCACGACGAGGTGCTGAGCGCCGGCGCGCTGCCGCTCGAGGTGCTGGAGCGGCGGATCGACGCCTGGATCGCGCGGCAGGGCTAGCAGGCCGCTGAGAAACGGCCTTCAACGGCGGGTGCGAGGCTGACAGCGATCTGGGAGCGGGCGATGTCGCGTGCGCGGGTGGAAGGGGAGGGCAACAGGCGCCTTGTGGGCGCGTTTGAGCGCCGCTGGTTTTGCTGGGCAGGACCTTTTTGGGCTATGCTGGCACGAGCAGGCGACTTAATCGGAGCAGGTTGTACGCTGCGGCGGCGAGGCGGGCGGCCAGCTGCGTCCTCGCCACGCCTCGGACCCTGGTCCGGTGCAGCCCTGCGCAGGTCTTGAGCCAGCCGAAGATCGTCTCGATTCGCCGCCGTACGACCTGACTGATCCGGTAGCCGGGACGGCGCGTTGTTCGCCGGTCGATTGCCGAGCGCCTGCGCCGGTGGGCATTCTGGGTGACGTGGGGGGTGACGCCGAGCTCTCGGCAGGCAGCCACGAAGCCCTTGGTGTCGTAGCTCTTATCGGCGCCCACCGTCTTGCGCCGCGAGCCTTCGAGCCGCGCGAGCAGACCCAGAGCTTCGCGACGCTCGGCGAACCCATCGGCCTGGGCCACCACGAAGTCCACCAACAATCCGTTGCGGTTCTCCATCAGAGCGTGGCCGGAAAACGAGAGCTTCGCCTCGTGCCCATCCCCCTTGCGGGCCAGGCGCGCTTCCGGGTCGGTCGTCGAGGCGTGCGTCTCGTTGCTCCGCTTCGTCCCCGTGAAATCGCTCCAGCCGTTGGCGTCTCCGCCCGGTGGCCCGTCCTTGGGCCGGAAGCTCTTCATCGACGCCCAGGCCTCGATCAGCGTCCCATCCACCGAGAAGTGCTCGCTCGACAGCAGCCGCTGCACGCTCGCCTCAGCCACGATCGCCGCCAAAAACCGCTCGGCCACCTCGTGCCGGATCAGCCGCTCCCGGTTGCGTGAAAACGTGCTCGCGTCAAACGACGGCTCGTCGAGCTCCAGATCCAAAAACCAGCGAAACAGCAGGTTGTACTCGAGCTGCTCGCAAAACTGCCGGTCGCTCCGCACCGAAAACAGCGCGATCAGCAGCTGCGCCTTGAGCAGCCGCTCCGGCGGCACCGACGGCCGCCCCGTCTCGGCGTACATCACCGCAAACACCTCACTCAACTGCCCGAGAGCCCGGTCGGCCAGCCCCTTGATCCGCCGGATCGGATGCGCCGCCGGAATCCGCTCCTCCAACGACCCCACCATCAACAACGTCCTCTGCTCGCGCGCTTTCCCTCGCATGGCCTGCAAGGGTAGCGCGAACCGGGGTTTTTCAGCAGCCTGCTAGGCCGTTGAGGTAGCATCTCGGGCCCGAACCCGAGACCCGAAGGAGACCCCTGCGTGAAGCGATTCTCTGTTGTCGTGCTGTTCCTCGTCCTGTTCGCCCCCGCCGCCGCCGCGGCGCCCAAGAAGAGCGAGAAGAAGGACGAGAAGAAGAAGGAGCCCTGGAGCGCCGAGACCTTCGCCGGCCTCGAGCTGCGCGGCATCGGCCCGGCGGTCGCCTCCGGCCGCGTCGGCGACATCGCCATCCACCCGAGCGACGAGAGCACCTGGTACGTCGCGGCGGCCTCGGGCGGGGTCTGGAAGACGATCAACGCCGGCACCACCTGGTCGCCGATCTTCGACAAGCAGGGCTCCTACTCGATCGGCTGCCTGGCGATCGACCCCAAGGACCCGCTCGTCGTCTGGGTGGGGAGCGGCGAGAACAACGTCCAGCGCAGCGTCTCCTACGGCGACGGCGTCTACAAGTCGGTCGACGGCGGCCGCACCTGGGAGAACGTCGGCCTCAAGGCCTCCGAGCACATCGGCAAGATCCTCATCGACCCGCGCGATTCGAACGTCGTCTACGTCGCCGCCCAGGGCCCGCTGTGGAGCGCCGGCGGCGACCGCGGCCTCTACAAGACGACCGACGGCGGCAAGACCTGGAAGGCGGTGCTCCAGATCAGCGAGAACACCGGCGTCACCGACGTCGTGCTCGACCCGCGCGACCCGGACGTCCTCTACGCCGCCGCCCACCAGCGGCGCCGGCACGTCTGGGGGATCGTCGCCGGCGGCCCGGAGTCGGGGCTGCACAAGTCGGCCGACGGCGGCGCCACCTGGAAGAAGCTCTCCAACGGCCTGCCGAGCGAGGAGATCGGGCGGATCGGCCTGGCCCTCGCCCCCTCCGACCCGGGGACGCTCTACGCCATCGTCGAGGCCGCCGGCAAGGCCAGCGGCTTCTACCGCTCGCAGGACGGCGGTTCCTCGTGGGAGAAGCGCAGCGACCACGTCTCGGGCAGCCCGCAGTACTACCAGGAGATCTTCGTCGATCCCAAGGACGCCGACCGGATCTACTCGATGGACGCCTGGGCGCACGTCTCCGAGGACGGCGGCAAGACCTTCCGCCGCCTCGGCGAGCGCTTCAAGCATGTGGACAATCACGCGCTCTGGATCGACCCTGACGACAGCGAGCACCTGCTGATGGGCTCGGACGGCGGCATCTACGAGAGCTGGGACCGCGCCGCCACCTGGGACTTCAAGTCGAACCTCTCGCTCGCCCAGTTCTACCGCGTGGCGGTGGACAACGCGGCACCCTTCTACAACCTCTACGGCGGCACCCAGGACAACAACACCTTGGGCGGCCCGTCGCGCACGGTCTCGGCCTCGGGGATCACCAACAACGACTGGTTCGTCACCGTCGGCGGCGACGGCTTCCAGTCGCGCGTCGATCCGACCGACCCCAACATCGTCTACTCGCAATGGCAGTACGGCGGCCTCGTCCGCTACGACCGCAAGAGCGGCGAGCTGATCGACATCAAGCCGGTCGAGGAGGCGGGGGAGGAGCCGCTGCGCTTCTTCTGGGACTCGCCGCTCATCGTCTCGCCGCACGCGCCGAAGCGGCTCTACTTCGCCGCCAACAAGGTCTTCCGCAGCGACGATCGGGGCGACTCCTGGAAGCGGGTGAGCCCCGACCTGACGCGCCGGCTCGACCGCAACACGCTCAAGATCATGGGGCGGGTCTGGGGCCCCGATGCGGTCTTCAAGAACTCCGCCTCGTCCTACTTCGGCAACGTCGTGGCGCTCGCCGAGTCGCCGAAGGTCGAGGGGCTCCTCTACGCCGGCACCGACGACGGCCTGGTGCAGGTCTCCGAGGACGGCGGCGCCAGCTGGCGCAAGATCGAGCGCTTCCCCGGCGTGCCGGAGATGACGTACGTCGCCCGGCTGGACGCCGGCAAGCACGACACCTCGACCGTCTACGCCGCCTTCGACAACCACAAGATGGGCGACTTCAGGCCCTACCTGCTGAAGAGCGCCGACCGCGGCCGCACCTGGACATCGATCGCCGGCGACCTGCCGGCACGCGGCTCGGTCTACGCGCTGGCCGAGGACCACGTCGATCCGCAGCTGCTCTTCGCGGGCACCGAGTTCGGCGTCTTCTTCACCGTCGACGGCGGCAAGAAGTGGACGCAGCTCAAGGGCGGGATGCCGGTCATCGCGGTGCGCGACCTGGCGATCCAGGAGCGCGAGAACGACTTGGTCGTCGCCACCTTCGGGCGCGGCTTCTACGTCCTCGACGACTACACGCCGCTGCGCCGGGCGACGCCGGCCCTGCTCGAGCAGGAGGCCGTCCTCTTCCCGCTCGACGACCGCATCTGGATGTACCACGCCTCGCAGCCGCTCGGCCTGCCCGAGAAGGCCTTCCAGGGGGACTCCTTCTTCACCGCTCCCAACCCGCCCTACGGCGCGGTCTTCACCTACTACTTGAAGGACGAGCTCAAGACGCGGAAGAAGACGCGCCTGGCGACGGAGAAGGAGCTCGTCGAGACCGGCGGCGACGTCAGCTACCCGAGCTGGGAGGCGCTGCGCGAGGAGCAACGCGAGGAGGAGCCGGCGATCGTGCTGACGGTCGCCGACGAGGAGGGGAACGTGGTGCGGCGCCTGACGGCGCCGGCCGAGGCCGGCCTCCACCGCGTCGCCTGGGACCTCCGCTTCCCGCCGGCCAACCCGGTGCAGCTCAAGGCCGTCGAGCTCAGTATCTTCGCCGACCGGCCGCGCGGGCCGATGGTGGCGCCGGCGACCTACACCGTCACGCTCGGCAAGCTCGTGGACGGGAAGCTGACGCCGCTCGCCGAGCCGCAGAGCTTCACGCCCAAGCCGCTCGGCCTGGCGGTCCTGCCGGCGGCCGACAGCGCCGCCGAGCTCGACTTCCAGCGCAAGACCGCACGCCTGCAGCGGGCGGTGCTGGGGGCGGCCCAGGCGGCCGGCGAGGCGCAGGTGCGGATCGACCACATCAAGAAGGCGTTGCTCGACACGCCGGACGCCGACCCCAAGCTGGGCGAGGACGTGCGGGCGATCGAGGCGCGCCTGCGCGACCTCGACGTGGCGCTCAACGGCGACCCGGTCCGCGCCCGCTACAACGAGCCGGTGCCGCCGGCGATCGTCGACCGCGTGCAGACCGTGGTCGGCGGCCACTGGGCGGCCAGCTCCGGCGCCACCGCCACCCACCGCGAGTCCTACCGCATCGCCAGCCAGGAGTTCGGCCCGGTCCTCGAGCAGCTCCGCAAGCTGATCGAGGAGGACCTCGAAGGCCTGGAGTCCAAGCTCGAAGCCGCCGGCGCCCCCTGGACCCCGGGGCGCGTGCCGCGCTGGACGGCGGAGTAGAGAAACGAGTCGTCGCATTCGGTAAGATGCGCGCCCTTCCGGCGCGGCGTGCGCCGGTCCGTGAATCTGTCGTCCTGAAGGAGCCTATGCATGCCTGAGCAGTCGAGCCTCGCCGCGCCGCAGCTCGTCATCAACAGCCGGATGATCTACTCGAGCTGGGTCCCGGCCGAGCCGGAGAAGGTCGCGGCGCTGCTGCCGCGCGGCCTCGAGCCGGCGGCGAACCGCGCCGTCTACATGAACCAGTACGTCGTCGACTCCGAGGAGCAGACCTCGGGCTTCGGCGCCTATTCGCTCACCTATCTCGGCATCGACCTCGGCAACGTCACGGCGCCCGACGGCGTCACCCCGGGGCGTTTCTTCACCAACTACCTCAACTCCTCGCCGGTGATGCGCGCCTACGTCCTCGAGCGCGGCGTGCCCGCGACCGCCGGCTCGACCACCGTCGAGGTGAACGGCCACGAGCTGGAGGCCACGACCTCGTTCGAAGGCGTGCCGGTCATCCGCACCCGCGCGCGGGTGGGGACGAAGATCGGCGTCGTCGCCCGCGGCCACCTCACCTACGTCACTCGGCTCGACGGCAAGCTGATCGCGGGCAACTACGCCTACATCGGCGACCTGGTCGACCCCTTCGAGCTGCAGGCCGTCGAGTTCCTGGCCAAGGACCACCCGACCTGGGTGATGCGCCCGGCACAGCCGCTGCAGGTCGTGACCGGCTCCTCCTGGTTCGCGCCGCGCGACTCTTTCGTCTATCCGGGCGGCGAGTACGAGATCAAGCCCAAGAGCTGACGCTCCGCGGTTTTTGCAATCTTTTTACGCGCGCGGCGCCGAGGTGCCGAGAGCCGGGTGGTAGCGTTCCGCCGGGAAGTGAGACGTGCGGCGGACGGCCATCTTCACGGTGCTGCTCTGTGCGCTCGGCGGCGGAGTGACCGTCGCCGGAGCCGCAGGGCTGTTTGGGGCGGTGGAGCTCCAGCGGCGGGTCGTGCTCTGGGGCCTGCCGCTGGCCGCGGCGGCGCTCGCCGCCTGGTGCGGGAGGGGCGGCGCAGCAGGTCGTGCGCCGTCCCACCGCCTTGCCGGCCTGGCGGCCGCGCTCCTCGCCTTCGCGGCCGATCAGAGCTTCCTCGCCGTGGCCCACGCGACACGGAGCGTGACCTTCACGTACGGCGCCCAGGAGCTGGCCGGCGGGGGGCTCGCGCGGGCGGCGCTCTGGGCGCTGCCGGCGTGCCTCGTCCTCGGCGTCGCGGGATGGGAGCGGGCTCTCCGCGGCTGCGTCTACGCGGGTTGGCGCCGCCGGCTGTCAGCGCCGGCCGCGGCGGCGCTCTCCGCGCTCGCCGGGACCGCCCTCGCGCTGCCGGCGATCCTGCCCGAGGGGCAGGTGCGGGACCCCGCCTTCGTCGCCGCCTCGCTCGCGGCGACCGTCTGCCGCGAGCTGACCCTCGTCCTGCTCTTCGCCCGCGGCGGGGGCCTCGTCGTCGCCGGCCTCTACCGCGGCCTCCTGGTCTTCACCGAGGCCTTCGTCATCAACGACTGGTACAGCCTCTTCTTCCCGGCCGCCAACTACGTCGCGGGCGGGCCGTTGTTCTACGTCGCGCGGGCGGCCACGGCGGCGCTGGCGCTCGGGCTCGTCGCGGCGCTCCTCGGCCGGCGCCGACAGGTGGCCGCATGAGGAATCCTGCGGAGCCGCCCTCCGGCTGGGTCGTCTTCAGCGTCTTCGCGCTCGTCGTCATGGCGACCTGGACCCTCGTCGTCAAGTTCCTCGCCCCCGCCGCCTGGTTCGCCGCCGAGCGCGCCGCGGGCCGCGCGGCGGCCGGCCCCCCGGTCATGTGGGACTTCTGGTGGATCGCCCACCTCGCGCTCGCCTGGATGCTCTGGCGGCGCGACCGGCGGGCCTGGCTCTGCGGCGTCGCCGTGGCGGTGGCGGAGGTCGTCATCGTGGCGGTCAAGCTGGCGGCGTACTGGCAGCGACCGGACCTCTCCTTCTGGCGGCTGCTCTGGCTCACCAACAAGGTCTACGTACTCGCGTTCTTCGTCCTTTTCCTGGTGCTGTTGACCCGGCCGGGGGCGCGGCTCGCGTTGGAGGGGAGACATGTCTGAACGGGATCGCGAAGGGCTGAGCCGCCGCGAGCTGCTGCGCGGGTCGGCCGCGCTCGGGGCGCTCACGGCCGCCGGCGCCGCGGCGGAGCCGGAAGCGGCCGCCGCGCCGCGCGCCGGCGGCATGCGCTATCGCCGGCTCGGCCGCACCGGCTTGCAGGTCTCGGAGATCGGTTTCGGCGGCTACCCGGTGGACGACCCGGACGTCGTCCGCTACGCCGTCGACCAGGGGATCAACTACTTCGACACCTCCCATTGCTACCGCGGCGGGCGCAGCGAGGAGGTGCTCGGCGAGGGGCTGCGCGGCCGGCGCGACAAGGTCGTGCTGGCGACCAAGTGGTGCCCGCACCACGTCGGCAAGCCGGCGCGCAAGCGGCACTTCCTCGAGATGCTCGACGGCAGCCTGCGGCGCCTGCGCAGCGATCGCGTGGACGTGCTGCTCAACCACGAGGTGGGGGAGCGCTCGGACGGCTTGGGGATCGAGCGCCTGCGCAACCCGGAGATGCTCGCCGCCTTCGCGGCGGCGAAACAGGCGGGCAAGGCGCGCTTCCTCGGCGTCAGCGGTCACGACCCGGACCTGATGGAGGTGATGGGCCACGCCGTCGCCGACGGCCGCTTCGACGTCCTCCTCGGCCGCTACAGCTTCCTCGACTACCCGGAGCAGAATCGGCTCATCGACCGCGCCCACCGGCGCGGCGTCGGTTTCGTGGCGATGAAGACCCTCGCCGGGGCCAAGGGCGCCGACCTCGAGCGCTTCCGCGACCGGCAGACGAGCTTCCGGCAGGCGGCGCTCAAGTGGGTGCTGTCGAACGCGCGGCTGTCGAACCTGATCATCTCGATCGCCAGCCGCCGGCAGGTGGACGAGTACGTCACCGCCTCGGGCGCCCCGCTCGCCGCCGCCGACCACGCCGTCCTCGAGGAGTACGCCGCGACCTTCTCGCAGGAGGTCTGCCGCTTCAGCGGCGCCTGCCACGAGGCCTGCCCCGAAGACGTGCGGATCGCCGACATCCTGCGCTTCTCGATGTATTACCACGAGTACCGGCAAGAGGGGCGGGCGGTGGAGTCGTACGCGCGTCTCGTCGCCTCCGAGCGCGCCGCCCACTGCGCGCACTGCGCTGGCTTCTGCGAGCAGGCATGCAGCTACGACCTGCCGATCAAGACGTTGCTGCTGCGCGCGCACGGCGCGCTGGACGGGGACCGCGGATCATGAGCGGCGCCGCGGGCGAGCGCGACCTCCTCCTCGCCCTCCTCGACCAGGCGTTCGACCGGCCTTCCTGCACTGGGATCGCGGCCCACGACCTCTACCACGCCGGGCAGGTCCAGCTCCTCAAGCGCCTGGCGGCGGAGAAGCGCTGAGCGGTGCGCGCGGCCGAGCGGTTCCTCGCCGCTGTGCGCGAGCACGACCGCGCCGCCGCCGAGCGGCTCCTCGCTCGGCACCCCGGCGTCGCCCGCGCCGATCTCTTCGCCGCCGCCGCAGCCGGTGCGGCGGACACCGTCGCCGCGCGGCTCGCCGCCGAGCCCGCGCTCGCCGCCGCCCGGCACGAGCCCGACGGCTGGACGCCTCTCCTCTATGCCAGCGCCTCGCCGCTTCATGCCGCGAGCCCGGAGCGCGCGGCGGGCATCCTGCGCTACGCCGAGCTCCTCCTCGACGCCGGCGCCGGCCCCAACGACCACACCCTCTTCGACGCGAGCGACCCCAACAGCCGCATCCCGGCCCTCTACTGGGCCTGCGTCGGCGACAACGTACCGCTCGTCGGCCTGCTGCTGGCGCGCGGCGCCGAGCCCAACGACGGCGAGTCCCTCTACCACGCCGCGGAGCTCGACCACCGCGGCTGCCTCGAGCTGCTGCTCGCCCACGGCGCCGACCCGAGCGCACGCCACCCGCACTGGAACAACACGCCGCTCTACTACCTCGCCGGCTGGAAGGAGTTCCACCCCAACCACGTCACCGCGAGGGCGGGGATGCGCTGGCTCCTCGAGCACGGCGCCGACCCCAACGTCACGAGCTACGAGACGCGCGAGACGCCGCTCCACCGCCTCGCCGCCTACGGCCACGGCCCGGCGGCGGCCGAGCTGCTCCTCGCCCACGGCGCCGCGCTCGACGCGCCGCGCGCCGACGGCCGCACGCCGTACGTCCTCGCCGTCCGCGCCGGCAACGCCGCGATGGCGGACTTCCTGCGGGCGCGCGGCGCCGATGCCGGCCGCCGCGCTCCCGTCGACGAGTTCCTCGGCGCCTGCATGGCGGCCGACGAAACGGCGGCGCGGGCCGTCCTGGCGCGCCACCCGGACCTCCTCGCCGAGCTGACGCCCGAAGACCGGCAAGCCTTCGCCCTCGCCGCCGAGGAGGGGCGGGAGGCCAGCGTGCGCCTGATGGCCGAGCTGGGCTTCGACCTCGCGTGGGAGGGCGCCTGGGGCGGCACGCCGCTGCACCACACCGCCTGGCACGGCAACCCGGCGATGGTGCGGCTGCTGCTCGCGCTCGGCGCGCCGGTCAACGTCCGCGACGCCACCTACGGCTGCTCGCCGCTGGCCTGGGCGGCGCACGGCTCGACCAACGCCCGTCCCGGCAACGACCGTGACTACTGCGCCGTCGTCCGCCAGCTCCTCGACGCCGGCGCCAACCGCGAGACGGCGATCAACCGCTGGGGCGAGCCGCCCGAGTCGATGGCGAGCCGGCGGGTGGCCGCGCTCCTGCGGCAGCGGGGGGCGGCGCCCTGAGGCGCGCCCTGCTCCGCGCCGCGCTGCTCGCCGGAGCCGGCTCGCGGGCACGCCTTTCCTGCACCCCTTCCTTCAGAGGAGGGAAACCATGCACCCGTCCGGCTCGCCGCTTCGCCTGCTCGTCGCCGCGCTCGTCCTCCTGACCCCGGCGGTGCCCGCCCTCGCCCAGCGCGAGGCCGCGGAGTCGCCGCTCATCCTCCTCGAGTCGCAGACCATCGACACGCGCCGGCCGCAGCCGGCGCACGAGGCGGCGAGCGCCGGGGAGGCCGCGGGCGCCGCGGCGGGCGAGGTCCTGCTCCTCAAGTTCCCGCGCCCGATCGCCGGCTGGCAGGCCGAGGCGATGCGCCGGGAAGGGCTGCGCGTCTACACCTACCTGCCCCACGACGCCTTCCTGGTGCGGGCCCCGGCGGGGTGGCGCGCCGACCGCGCGGGCCTGGCGCGGCTCGGCGCGAGCTGGGTCGGGGCCTACCTACCCGACTACAAGGTCTCCCGCGCCGTCGCGGCGCTGGGCGGCGAGGACGCCGCCGCCGGCGGCGATCCGGCCATCGAGGCGGTCGCCGCGCCGGACTACCGGATGGTCATGCTCCACCTCTTCCCCGAGGCCGACGCGCGCGGGCTGGCGCACCACCTGCGCGGGCTCGGCGTCCCCGGCGTCGTCGCCTGGCGCCAGCGCGCGAGCTTCTCGCGCCTCCGCCTGCTGCTGACGCCGGCCGAGATCGCCTCCCTCCGCGACTCGCTCGCCGCCCTCTCCGAAGTCTTCTGGATCGAGCTCGAGCCGCGGCGGGCGCTGCTCAACGACACCACAGTCTGGGTGGGGCAGTCCGGGCTCTCCGGCGGACAGACGACGCCGATCTTCAGCCAGGGGATCTTCGGCGAGGGGCAGACGATCGCCATCCTCGACACCGGCATCGACGCCGACATGTGCTGGTTCCGCGACACCGCTCTCGGCCTGCCCCCGACCAACGCCTGCAACGGCGGCACGACGGTCAACGCGAGCCAGCGCAAGGTGATCGCCGTCGACTTTCTCTGGCAGAGCGAGTGCAACGGCGGCATCTCCTCGACCGAGTGGGACACCCAGGACCACGGCAGCCACGTCGCCGGCACGGCAGCGGGGGACAACTTCGCCAACCCGCTGCTGCACGACACCGCCGACGGCATGGCGCCGGGCGCGAAGCTGGTGATGCAGGACGCCGGCTACCTGGTCGACAACTGCGGCGACCTGCCGGGGATCGGCTGCCCGGTCGTGGACTTGAACCCGATCTTCCAGCAGACCTACACCCAGGGCGCGCGCTTCCACTCCAACTCCTGGGGCGACAACGAGAACGCGGCAGTGCAGAACAACTACTCGAACGGCAGCCAGGACGTCGACGAGTTCATGTGGAACCACAAGGACTTCCTGGTCTTCTTCGCCGCCGGCAACGGCGGCCCCGGGACGGGCACCGTCGGCAGTCCCTCGACCGCCAAGAGCGGCGTCTCGGTGGGCGCCACGCTGCGCGGCACGAGCGCCAACTCGATGGCTTCCTTCTCGAGCTGCGGCCCGACCGCCGACGGGCGGATCAAGCCCGACGTCACGGTGCCGGGGTCGGGGATCATCTCGGCCAACAACGACCTCAACGTCACCACCAACAACTGCGGCACCAAGAGCTCGAGCGGCACCAGCATGGCGACGCCGGGGGCGGCGGGGCTCACCGCGCTCATCCGCCAGTACTTCACCGACGGGTGGTACCCCTCGGGCACCGAGGTGCCGGCCAACGGCTTCGCGCCCTCGGCGGCGCTGATGAAGGCGGCGCTGGTCAACTCCGCGATCAACATGACCGGCACGACGGCGATCCCCGCCAACTGCCAGGGCTGGGGGCGGGTGCTGCTCGAGAACGTCCTCCATTTCGCCGGCCAGCCGCGCCGCCTCTGGGCCAAGGACAACGCCGCCGCCTTCCCGACCGGCTCGACCAACGAGGACCGCACCTTCACCTTCACGGTCTCGAGCGGCGCCGAGCCCTTCAAGGTCACCGCCGCCTGGACCGATTTCCCCTCGACGCCGGCGGCGAGCGTCAACCTGGTCAACGACCTCGACCTGATCGTCACCGGTCCGACCGGCACCGTCTGGCGCGGCAACGTCTTCTCGGGCGGGCAGTCGGCGACCGGCGGCAGCGCCGACCGCCGCAATACGCTGGAGCAGGTGCTGCTGCTGACCCCGGCGACCGGCACCTACACGGTCACCGTCCGCTCCTTCGCCGTGCCCAGCGGGCCGCAGCCTTTCGCTTTGGTCGTGACCGGCGCCGCCACGGAGGGCGCCGGCAACCCGCCGGTAACGGTCTTCTCCGATGACTTCGAGATCGACCGCGGGTGGACGCGCAACCCGCTCGGCACAGACACCGCGACGACCGGCCTCTGGGAGCGCGGCAACCCCGAGGACACCAATTCCTCCGGGCCCAAGCAGCTCGGCACCACCATCTCCGGCGTCAACGACCTGGTGACCGGGCGGCTGGCCGGCAGCTCGGCCGGCGTGCACGACCTCGACGGCGGCACCACAACGATCCAGTCGCCGGCGATCGCCCTGCCGTCGACCGGCACGCTGAGCCTCTCCTTCAGCTATTACATGGCCCACGGCAGCAACGCCTCGACCGCCGACTTCCTGCGCGTCCGCGTGGTCGGGACGACAACGTCGCTGGTGCTCGAGGAGCTGGGGGCCGGCAACGACGACGACGCGGTCTGGGCGCCGCACAGCGTCAACATCAGCTCGTTTGCCGGGCAGACGGTGCGCATCCGCATCGAGGCCGCCGACGCCGCGACCGCGAGCTTGGTGGAGGCGGCGGTGGACGACGTGAGGATCGTGCAGCAGCCGTAGGAGCCGGCCCCCGGCTGCTGTCAGCCCGCCGGGGGCGGCTCGGCCTCGACCCGCTTGAGCTCGATGCGGGCCAGCTTTTCCGGGTTCTTGCGCAGCAGGGCTGCGAGCCGCTGCCCGAGCTGCCGCTGGAGCTGCTTGACGTCGCCGTTCGCGGCCTTCGCCGTCTCGACCCAGCCCCCCGCCATCATGCCGTGGCCGCCGCCCTTGCCGCGTCGGCCGACGAGGGCGCGCATCACCCGGCCGGCGTCGGCGCGGCCGTTGGTGGTGCGGAGCGAGAGGTAGATGCGGTCGCCGTGGAGGCCGGTGGCGAGCGACCAGGTCATCCCTTCGAGGCGGAGGAGGAGATCGGCCACCTCGGGGACGATGTCCGGGTGGTCGACCGGCCCGAGGTGGCTGACGATCAGGTTGGAGACGGTCTCCAGGTTCTCCAGCGCGTCGTGGAGGTTGCGCAGGTAGCCGAGCGGCAGCGGCGCGTTCTGGATGCGCCCCAGCGCCCGCTGGTTGATCTCCGGGAGGAAGGCGTCGTACATCGCCTTGTCCGGAGGGGCGAACTCACGGCTGAAGTCCTGGGTCTCGGAGCGGATGGCGTAGACCAGCGCGGTGGCGAGGGCCCGGCCCGGGCGGACGCCGGCGGCCAGCAGGTGCTCGGTGAGGATGGTGGCGGTGGCGCCGTACTTCGGGCGGACGTCGGCGAAGCGCGCGGCGAGGGTCGCCTTGCGCAGCGGGTGGTGGTCGAAAACGAGGTCGGGGACGATGCGGTCGGGGAGCTGGTTGTTGCCGGTGCGCGGCTGGCTGTCGACCAGGGCGAAGCGGCGGAAGCGGCCGAAGTCGAGGCCGCGCACGTGGGCGAGCTCGAGCCGCAGCGTCTTGACCATCTCCCGGTTCTCGGCGCGGCCGACGATGCCGCCGTAGGCGACGGTGACGCGGCGCTTCCAGACCTCGGTCAGGAGGTGCTCGAGCAGCGCCGCCGAGGCCAGCGCGTCGGGGTCCGGGTTGTCGTGGGTGAGGACGAGCCAGGGCCCCGCGGGCGGCGCCTCGACCACCCGCCGCAGCTCCGCGGCGCGCTCGCGCGTGGCGTCGGTAATCATGAAGGGGGGATTCTAAGGCGCGAAGGCTTTCGCGCCGGGCTCTAATCAACGCTAGGAGCACTGTCCGTCCCGCGTCAGCGGGACGCTCCTAGCCTTCTGCTACGATTCCGCCCCCCATGATCCAGGAGCTCTTCCGCATCGGCTCGTTCTCGATCAGCCCCTTCGGGGTGATGCTGGTGCTGGCCTTCCTGGCCGGCTATTTCCAGCTCCGCTGGGGCCTGGTGCGGCTGGGGGTGGGCGACGACGACGACGCCAGCGCGCTGCTGCTGGCCGCCGGCCTCGGGGGGATCGTCGGCGCCAAGGTGTACTACGCGATCCTCTACGACGACTGGCGCCTGCTCTTCGACCGCTCGGGGCTGGTCTGGTACGGCGGCTTCGTCCTCGCCGTCGTGTTGCTCCTGGTCGTCATGCGGCTGCGGCGGCTGCCGCCCTGGCCGACCTCCGACGCGCTCGCCCCGGCGCTGGCGCTCGGCTACGCCGTCGGGCGCCTCGGCTGCTTCCTGGTCGGCGACGACTACGGCCGCCCGACCGACCTGCCGGTCGGCGTCGTCTTCCCCGAAGGGGTGCCGCTCCCCACCGCCGCCAACCTGCGGGCGATGGGCGCGGAGGTGCCGTCCGGCGTCGCGCCCGACGCCCTCCTGCCCGTCCACCCGACGCAGCTCTACGAAACCGCGCTGGCGCTGCTGATCTGGGGCTTCGGCGTCTGGCTGCTGCGCCGCCGGGTAACGCCGGGGACGACGACGCTGGCGGTCATCGCTCTGCTGGCGATCGAGCGCTTCGGGATCGAGTTCCTGCGCGCCAAGGACGACCGCTTCTTCGGCGAGTTCACGCTGGCGCAGGTGATCAGCGTGGCGGTGCTGCTCGCCGTCGGCGTCCTCGCCTGGCGGCGGCGCGGCGTGGTCCGCGCGGCGGCCGCGACGGCGCGGCCGGCCTCGGCCCCGCCGCGCGCCTCGACGTCGCGCTGAGCCGTGCGCCGCACCCCGCCTCGGCTCCTCACCATCGCCGGCTCGGACTCGGGAGGAGGGGCCGGCATCCAGGCCGACTTGAAGACCTTCGCCGCCCACGGCGCCTACGGCATGAGCGCGGTGACCGCGCTGACCGCCCAGAACACCCGTGGCGTGCGGGCGGTCCACGCGGCGCCGCCCGACTTCGTGGCGGCACAGATCGACGCTGTCTTCGAGGATCTCGGGGTGGACGCGGTGAAGATCGGCATGCTGGCCGACGAGGGCGTCGTCCGTGCCGTGGCGGCGCGGCTGCGCGCCTGGCTCGGACCCGGGCCGCGGCCGCGACCGCCGGTGGTGCTCGACCCGGTCATGGTGGCGAAGAGCGGCGACCCGCTGCTCGCCGACGACGCCGTGGCGGCGATCGTCGAGGAGCTGCTGCCGCTCGCGACGCTCGTAACGCCCAACCTGCCGGAGCTGGAGCGGCTGGCGGGAAGACAGGTGGGGGAGGGGGAGGCGGAGCGGCTGGCGGCGGCGCGGGAACTGGCAGCTGGCGGCGGGCCTGCCGTGTTGGCGAAGGGAGGGCACGTGGCGGGGGACGAGGTCGTGGACCTGCTGGTGGACGGCGACGAGGTCCACCGCTTCGCCCACCCGCGGATTGCCACGACCTCCGACCACGGCACCGGCTGCACGCTCTCCTCCGCCATCGCCGCCCGCCTCGGTGCCGGCGAGCCGCTGGCCGAGGCGGTGCGCGGCGGGATCGAGTATCTGCAGGGCGCGCTACGCGCCGCCTATCCGCTGGGCGGCGGGCGGGGGCCGGTGGACCATCTTTGGCAAAGCCATGTCTACGACTGACCTCCTCGACCTCCTGGTCGTCGGCGCGGGCCCCACGGGCATCGCCATCGGCGCCGAGGCGCGGCGCGCGGGGCTCGACGTCCTGCTCGTCGATCGCGGCTCGCTCACCGCCGCCATCCAGGCTTACCCGACCTTCCTGGAGTTCTTCACCACCCGCGAGCGCCTGGAGATCGCCGACGTTCCCTTCACGATCCCGGAGGCCAAGCCCACCCGCCGCGACGCCCTGGCCTACTACCGCGCCGTCGTCGAGCGCTACCAGGTGCCGCTGGCGCTCTACGAGGAGGTGCTGGTGGCGCGTCGCGAGGGGGAGGAGTTCGCCGTCGAGACGGCCGCGGTGCGCGACGGCCGCCGGCGCACCCGCCGGGCGCGCGCGGTGGCGATCGCCACCGGCTACTTCTTCGGCCCCAAGCGGCTCGACGTGCCGGGGGAGGACCTCCCCTGGGTGCGCCACCGCTACGTCGAGCCCTTCCCGCACTACAGCCAGGACGTGGTCGTCGTCGGCGCCGGCAACACCGCGGCCGAGGCGGCGCTCGAGCTCTGGCGCAACGGCGGCGCGCGGGTCACCCTGGTGCACCGCCGCTCCGAGCTCAAGGCCGGGGTCAAGTACTGGCTCAAGCCGGACGTCGAGAACCGCATCGAGGAGGGCTCGATCCGCGCCCTCTTCGACAGCGTGGTCTGCGCCTTTCGGCCGGACGGCACGGTCGAGGTGCGCACGCCGGCGGGGCCGGAGCTGCTGCCGGCGCAGGCCGTCTACGTGCTGATCGGCTATCTGCCGGACGCCGACTTCCAGCGCCGCTGCGGTGTCGAGGTAGACCCCGAGACCCTGGTGCCGCGCTTCGACCCCGAGACCTGCGAGTCGAACGTCCCCGGCCTCTACATCGCCGGCACCCTCCAGGCGGGGCGGCAGACCGACAAGATCTTCATCGAGAACTCCCGCGACCACGGCCCGCGCATCGTCGCCCACCTGCTGACCCGCCTCGCCGTCCCCGCGCCGTCATCGCCCTCCTGAGCGGCGCTGGCGCGCGGACCCCACGAGACACGGACCCGTCCTGCACGGAGGACGTGAAAGGCTTGACGGCCGGCGGCCGTCGAGCGAACGCCGCCTGGCACCTTTCTTGATCAAGCAGGTTGCAGATTCGAACGCGGTCCCAGCCAGGAGGAGATCCATGACTCTCTCCAGCCGCCCCCAGCGCCTCGCCCTCGCCGCGGTCGCCGCGGCCCTCCCTTTCCTGTCCGGTGTCTCCGTCTCCGCCGCCGCGGCCCCAGCGGCCGACGCGGGGTTCGGCGACGCCGTCGACGTGCGCGTGGTGAACGTCGAGGCGGTCGTCGCCGACCGCGCCGGCGAGCGCGTCCGCGGGCTCGGGCCCGCCGACTTCCGGCTCCTCGTCGACGGCGCGCCGGTCGCGATCGATTACTTCACCGAGGTGGTCGAGGGCGAGAGCGCGGCGCCGCCGCCGACGGTCGCCGCCGCTCCGGTCCCGTCCGCCGACGGCCGGATCGGCCGCAGCATCCTGGTCTTCGTCGACGAGAGCTTCGCCGTCGCCGCGCAGCGCAACCAGGTGCTCGACGAGCTCGGGCGGGAGCTGTCGCGCCTGGCGCCAGAGGATCGCATGGCGATCGTCGCCTTCGACGGGCGCCGGCTGGATCTGCTCAGCGAGTGGACGGGCGACGCCCGCCTGCTGCAGGCCGGTCTGGCGGAGGCGCGGCGCCGCCCGGCGCGCGGGATCGAGGTGGTCGCGAACCGCCGTTCGCTGCGCCGCGAGTCGGCGCTGGCGATGGCACCCATCGGCGGCGGCAGGCGCCAAGCGGCGCTCGACGCACCGCTGCCGGGAGTGTACGCGGCGTCGACCGGCAGAGAGGCGGCGCGGGTCGGAGAGCGATGGCCGGATCTGTCGAGCCGTGTCCAGGGAGCAGTGTCGGCGGCGGCGGCGGCGCTGCGCGGCGTGCCGCCCGCCGAAGGGCGCAAGATCATGCTGCTCCTCGCCGGCGCCTGGCCCTACTCGGCGCACGACGACCTGCGCGAGCCCGGCCGTTCCCTCACCAGTACGGCGTACCTCGCGTACGGCCAGGACGTCTACCGCCCCCTCGCCGACACCGCGAACCTGCTCGGCTACACGATCTATGCGGTGGACGTGCAGGGGCGCGACATCCGGTCGGTCATCGCCGACGCCGAGGACCAGGTCCCGGGCCGCGGCGCGTTCACCTCGGAGTGGGAGCAGGAGACGCACGACGCGCTGCGCTTCCTGGCCGCCGAGACCGGCGGCGCACCGCTGCTCGACAACTCCCGCCTGGCCGCCCTCGAGCGCGTGGCCGACGACACCCGCTCCTACTACTGGCTCGGCTTCACCCCCACCTGGCAGGCGAACGACCGGCGCCACGAGGTGCGGGTCGAGGTGCTGCGTCCCGGCCTCCGCGTGCGCACCCGCAGCGGCTTCACCGACCTCTCGCGGGCGAGCGAGACGGCGCGCCGCACCGAGAGCGTGCTGCTCTTCGGCGGCCGCGAGGCCGACCGCAAGCTGCAGGTGGGGGTGGGGAAGGCGACCCGCGCCGGCGGGCGCATGACGCGCCTGCCGGTGACGATCTCGGTGCCGAGCGAGGCGCTGACCATCTACCCGGCCGGGAAGGGCTTCCGCGCCGAGGTCACCCTCTCGCTCGCCGCGCTCGACCGCTGGGGCGGGCGCTCGCCGCTGCCGCTGCTGCCGTTGCGGCTCGACCTGGCGGAGCCGCCCCGCCCCGGCAGCGCCGTGCGCTTCCAGGTCAATCTCAAGCTCCGGCGCATCGACCAGCGGGTGGTCTTCGGCATCCACGACGCGCTGTCGGGGACCATGCTCTGGAGCGACCTGGACGTCGATCTCTAGGAGTGGAAAGCCCCACGCGCCTGCCGCCCGGCCGGAATTCCGGCCGGGCCGCAGCGAGTTGTGCCTTTTGACGTCCGTCCTGTGCCCCCACCGATCCCGGAGACCTTTCCCATGCGCTTCCGCTCGCCTCTCGCCGCCGCCGCTCTGCTCTGCGCCAGCCTCGCCCCCGCCGTAGCCCAGGAGACGCCGCCGCAGGAGACCTTCGGCGAGCTGATCGAGGTGCGGGTGGTCAACGTCGAGGTCGTGGTCACCGACCGCGACGGCAACCGCGTCTCGGGGCTGGGGCCGGGCGACTTCCGCTTGACGGTGGACGGCAAGCAGGTGCCGATCGAGTACTTCACCGAGGTCTTGGGCGGCCAAGCGATAGCCCCCACCGCCGCCGAGGCCGCGCCGCTGCCGGGCCTGCCCGCCCTGTCGCCCGGCGAGCCGGTCGGCACCAGCTACCTGGTCTTCATCGACGACCTCTTCGCCATCGAGCAGCGGCGCGACTCGGTGCTGCGCGACCTCAAGGCGGACCTCGCCCGCCTCGGCCCACAGGACCGGATGGCGGTGGTGGCCTTCGACGGCCGCTCGCTGGAGATGCTCTCCTCCTGGTCGAATTCCCAGAACCAGCTCGAGCGGGCCTTCGACAAGGCGATGCTGCGGCGCGGCCGGGGGCTCGAGCGGCTCGCCGAGCGGCGGAGCTTCGAGGTCTCCCGCCGCAACACGCCGAGCCCGACGATGGACGCCCGCGCCCGCATCGCCGGGCTCGGCACCCGCCTCGACTTCGAGGAGCGGGCCTTCGCCGAGCGCCTCTCCGAGCAGGTGCGGACGGCGGTGGCCGCGGCGGTCACCACCCTGCGCGGCTTCGCCTCGCCGCCGGGACGGAAGGTGATGCTCCTCCTCTCCGGCGGCTGGCCGTACTCGCCGGCGGATTACACGATCAACGACCCGCAGCAGCCGATCATCGACCGCGAGGTCCAGGGCGGCGCCGACCTGTTCCGGCCGCTCGTGGACACCGCGAACCTCCTCGGCTACACCGTCTACCCGGTGGACGTGCCGGGGCTGGAGGCCGAGACGGTGGACGCCGCCGCCGACAGCCCCGCGCCCACCGGGCTCAACGTGCGCGAGAACGAGATCCACCGCTCGCTGGAGTTCGTGGCCGACGAGACCGGCGGCCGCCCCCTGCTCAACGCCGCGCGCGGCGAGGCGCTGGCGCGGGCGGCGGAGGACACCCGGTCGTACTACTGGCTGGGCTTCAGCCCGACGCGCAAGCGCGACGACGGCCGGCACGACATCGAGGTCGCCGTCCTCCGCCCCGGGCTCAGCGTCCGCTCGCGCGAGGACTACCTCGACGTCTCGCGGACCGCCGAGATCTCGATGATGGTCGAGAGCGCCCTGCTCTTCGGCAACCCTCCGGGCACTCAGCCGCTGCCGATCCAGGTCGGGGCGGTCAAGCGCTCGGGGCGGCGGGAGATCGAGGTGCCGGTGACGGTGGCGATCCCGGTGGACTCGATCACCATCATCCCGGTGGGCGGGGAGGGGAAGAAGTGGGTGGCCGAGCTGGAGCTGCGGGTGGCGGCGGTGGACGAGGACGGCCGCCGGGCCCCGGTGCCGGTGGTGCCGCTCACCATCTCGATCCCCGAGAAGCCGGCGGCCGGGAAGTACATCCCCTACACCACGACCCTCCGCCTGCGCCGCGCCAAGCAGCGCCTGATCGTCGCCGTCTTCGACCGCGCCAGCGGCGTCCTGCTGACCGCCGAGACGCAGATCATCCCCCCGGCGAGCTAGAATCGCGGCGATGCGAGTCACCCGCCGTACGTCCCTCCGCCACTCCCGCCGGGCCTTCGCCGCGGCGGCGCTCTCTCTCCTGCTCCTCCCCGGGGCGGTCCTCCTGGCGCAGAAGCCTCGCGGCACGCAACCGCCGGGGGAGGGGCAGGAGTTCTTCGCCGACATCGTCAGCGTCAACGTGGTCAACGTCGACGTCTACGTCACCGACAAGAAGGGCAACCCGATCACCGGCCTGACCAAGAACGACTTCGAGCTGTTCGAGGACCGCAAGCCGATGGCCGTGACCAACTTCTACGCCGTCGAGGGCGGGAAGCCCTCCGCGGCCTCCGACCCCGGGCCGGCAATGGTCGCGAGCGCCACCGGAGCTCCGCCGGCGCCGGAGCCGGTCCCCGAGGACCAGCGGCTGCGGCTCATCGTCTACGTCGACAACTTCAACATCCACCCGTTCAACCGCAACCGGGTGCTGCGCGAGATGCGCACCTTCCTCAACCAGAACGTGACGCGTGAGGACCGGGTGATGCTGGTCACCTACGACCGCTCGCTCAAGGTGCGGCGCACCTTCACCAGCGACCCCGCCCTGGTCGCCGCCGCCCTCGGCGACCTCGAGACCGTCTCCGGCCATGCCGTCCACCACGACTCCGAGCGGCGCGACGCCCTGGCGCGCATCGAGGAGTCGGAGAGCCCGCAGCAGGCGCTGGGTTACGCCCGCAGCTATGCCGAGTCGATCGCCAACGACCTCAACTTCTCGATCGACGGCCTCAAGACGACGGTCGACATGCTGGCCGGGATGCCGGGCCGCAAGGCGGTCCTCTACGTCAGCGACGGCCTGCCGATGACGGCCGGCCAGGAGCTCTTCTACGCCGTCGAGCAGAAGTTCGGGCAGAGCGCCGGCGCCAGCCTGACCGAAGGCTTCCGCTTCGACGCCTCGCGCCGCTTCCGCGAGCTGGCCTCGCAGGCCAACGCCAACCGCATCACCTTCTACACCATCGACGCCGCCGGCCTGCGCACCTACTCCTCGATCTCGGCCGAGAACTCCGGCGGCGCCGGGCAGAGCATCTTCCTCGACCAGATCACCATGTCGAACATGCAGAGCCCGCTGCAGTACATGGCGGCGACGACCGGCGGCAAGGCCATCCTCAACGCCAACAGCGTGCTGTCGCACCTGGAGAAGATCGCCAACGACTTCAAGACCTACTACTCGCTCGGCTACTCGCCGTCCCACGTCGGGGACGGCCGCTACCACACGATCGAGGTCAAGGTGAAGCGCAAGGGGCTCGTGGTGCGCCACCGCGAGGGCTACCGCGACAAGAGCTCCGAGGCGCAGATGGCGGACGGCACCCTCGCCGCCCTCAACTTCCCCTACGAGGAGAACCCCCTCGGCATCGAGGTCACCTTCGACCGGCCGACGCGCAAGGACGACGGCCACTTCCTGCAGCCGGTCCAGGTCCGCATCCCGCTCGGCAAGCTGCTGCTGATCCCGCGCGAGCAGACCCACGACGGCGTCGTGCGGCTCTACTTCGCGGTCATGGACGCCGACGGCGGCACCTCCGAGGTGCAGCAGGCGCGGGTGCCGATTCAGATCCCCATCGCCGAGGTGGAGAGCGCCCGCGGCAAGCACTACACCTACTCGCTGACCCTGCTGATGCGCGGCGGCGACCACCGCGTGGCGGTGGGGGCGCGCGACGACGTCGGCTCGGAGAGCTCCTTCATCTCGCGCGTCGTGCGGGTCGGGACCGGGGCGTAGGGGCGCGCGGGACCCGGATGCACGACTTCATCGACCAGCTCCGCGCGATCGGCGCCGCCTTCCTCGAGGTGCTGCGCGCCGAGAGCGAGGCGCTGCGCGCCGACGTCACCCTGTCGGCGAAGCGGCTGGGCGCGGCGGCGGCGCTCTTCGGCGCGGCGCTGGTGGTGGCCTTCTGGCTCGTCGGGCTGCTGCTGGTGGCGCTGGTGGCGCTGCTGGCGATCTGGCTGCCGGTCTGGGGGGCGGCGCTCATCGTCACCGGTCTCCTGGCGCTGGTCGTGGCGCTCCTCGGCTGGATCGGGACCAAGAAGCTGCGCGCCTTCGAAGGGCCGGCGCGGACGATCGGCCGCCGCCTTTCCGATCACCTCGCCTGGTGGCAGAGCAGCCTGCTGCGCGAGGAGCGGCCGGTGGTGACGCCGCGCGAGGCGGCGCGGGCGGCTGGCTCGGCCGCGGCGGTCGAGGAGGAGTGAGCATGGGAAGCGACAGCGACGAGCTGAGCGAGGCCGAGCGCCGGCTGGAAGAGGCGCGCCGCGACCTGGAACTGCGGCTCGGGGAGCTGCGCGGCTCGGTCGAGAGCGAGCTCGGCTTCGTGCCGCGGCACAAGTACCTGCTGGTCGGGCTGCTCGCCGGCGCCGGCGGGCTGGCCGTGGCGCTACGCCGCACCCGCCGCAAGAAGAAGCGCCTCGCGGCCCGGCGCAGCAAGCGCGACAGCGACTAGGCGGGCGCGGCCGTCACCGGCCGCTTGAAGACCATCGCGATGTTGTCCGTGGCCCCGGTCTTGAAGTTGACCGAGGTGATCGAGACCAGCTCCCACCCCTCCTCGCCCAACTGATTCATCTGCGTGGCGGCGTTCGGATCGAGGCGATAGTTCTCGCTCCGGATGTTGATGATCTTGTACTCCCACTTGCTCATGGCCGCGCTCCTTCCCACCCTCCGGCGCCGCCCCGGGGCCGGCGCGGCGCCTAGCCGCCCGAAATCTCTGAAAGATCCGTACCAACCCCGCAGTCGATGGTCACCCCAGCGCCCCGCCCGACCCGCCAGAGATCGGCCAGCCGCCCGCCGTTGACCGCCAGCTCCAGGGTGCCGAGAGACCCGGGAAGGAGGGCAGCCTCGCCGGCCGGGACCTCCGCGTAATGCGTGGCGCGGCGCTCGGTGGCGTGGCCGCCGACCGCGACGCGGCAGGGCCCCGGCGGCAGCCAGTCGGAAGGGATGTCGGTCACCAGGTTCCCGAACCGATCGACGTGAATCACCCGTCCGGTGAGCCGCCCCCCCTCCCGCCGCGGCCGCTCGCCCGGCAGCCGCACCGCATCCCCCACAACCGGCCCCAGCGCCTCGAAAGCCTCCCCCCGCAGCACCCACGCCGCCACCGGCGCGAACCTGTCCCTCCCATGGAACGTGGTGCCGGGCCCGTGAAGAAACAGGTCCTCCCGCTCCACCACCCGCACCTCGAACCCGGGCTCGTCCAGAAACGGCGTGAGCAACCCATTGTCCGGGGCCAGCAGGAATCCCCGCTCCCCCCGCGCCGCCAGGATCCGCCGTTCGCTCCCAACGCCGGGATCCACGACCGCCAGGTGCACCGTCCCCTCTGGAAACCAACGCACGGCGGCCGACCAGAGGAAAGCGCCCGCCTCCACGTCCCCAGGCGCCACCTCGTGCCCAACATCCACGATCACCGTCCCCGGCGCCAGCCGCAGCACCACCCCCTTGACCGCCGCGACGTAGTAGTCCGCCGTCCCGAAGTCGGTGAGCAGAGTCAGGAGGGGCAATCCGTATCCTTTTCTTGCTTCTTTTTTCTGGGTAGGGCGGCCACGGCCGCTCCCGGTCGGTTGGGGGCCTCCCGGCGGGAAGCTCTGAGCAAGCGCTGGCAACACCCTTTGCGGCCCACCGCCCGATTCCGCGCGCAGCGAAGCGCAGGCGCGCGCCTCAGATCCGGCAGTCATCTGTTGCGCGCGCCGGTTCCCGCCGGGAGGCCCCCAACCGACCCTCCACGGCTCCCCATATACAATCCGCGTGTGCCCGGCCGCCGCCTTCTTCTCTTCACCAAGCCAGCCCGCCCCGGCCGAGTCAAAACCCGCCTAATCGGCGATCTTAGCCCCGAGGAAGCCGCCGACCTCCACGCCGCCTTCCTCGCCGATCTCCTGGAACGCCTCAGCGCCGGCGACTTCGACCTCCGCCTAGCCTGGGACCTCGACCCCGGTGACCCCCTCCCCGCCGGCCCCGTCCCCGGCCTCCGCCAGGAAGGCCATGACCTAGGCGCCCGCCTCCACCGCGCCCTCTCCGCCGCCGCCCGCGAGGCCCTCCTCGTCGCCGCCCTCGGCAGCGACCACCCCACCCTCCCCCTGCCCCTCGTCCACCGCGCCTTCGAGCGCCTAGAAGCCGGCGCCGAAGTCGTCCTCGGCCCCGCCGAAGACGGCGGCTACTACCTCATCGCCCTGCGCGCCGCCGCCCTCGACCCGCGCCTCTTCAGCGAGATCCCCTGGTCCACCGCCGGCGTCCTCGCCGCCACCCTCGACCGCTGCCGCGAGCTCGGCCTCGCCGTCGAGCTCCTGCCTCATGCCGCCGACGTGGACACCCCCGCCGACCTCCGCCGCCTCGCCGCCGAGATGGCCGCCGGCGATCTGGGCTGCCCCCGGACCCGGGGCCTCCTTGAGGCCTGGGATCGACTGGTTAAGAGGGACCCTCTCGTTGGCTGCGGCCGCTGAACCTGACGGGAGCATCCAAGAGGCTTCCACCTTTCCTGCGTTGATCCCATCTCCCTCACCCCTGGCCCCTCTCCCACATGGGAGAGGGGGACATCTCCGCGGGTCCTGACCGTGCGGGTCCTGACCGCCGAGGCGATGCGCGCGCTCGACCGCGCGGCCATCGACGAGCTGGGAGTGCCGGGGCTGGTGCTCATGGAGAACGCCGCGATCGGCGTCGTCGAGGCGATCGGCGAGGTCTACCCGCGCGCCGCCTCCGCGGTCGTCTTCTGCGGCCCGGGCAACAACGGCGGCGACGGCCTGGCCGTGGCGCGCCACCTGGCGGTGCGCGGCTATCAGGTCGAGACCGTGCTAGCGGCCGGTGGGCGGGCGCTCGGCGGCGACGCGGCGGTGCAGCTCGGCATCGTCCGCGCCCTCGAGCTGCCGCTCGTCGAGCTGCCGCCCGACGGCGACCTCGCCCCGCACCTCGCCGCCGCCGCGGCGGCCGACCTCGTCGTCGACGCCCTCTTCGGCACTGGCCTGGCGCGGCCGCTCGAAGGGCACTTCGCGGCCCTCGTCGCCGCCCTCAACGCGCTGCCGCGGCCGCGCGTGGCCGTGGACCTCCCGAGCGGCCTCGCGGGGAGCCGCGCCGAGGCCTGGGAGCCGCACCTGCGCGCCGACCTGACGGTGACCTTCGCCGCCCCCAAAGTGGCGCACGTCCTGCCGCCGGCGGCGGACTCGGTGGGGGAGCTGGTGGTGACCGACCTCGGCATCCCGCCCTGGCTGGTCGAGGCGGCGCCCGGCGCGCTCCACCTGCTGACCGAGGAGGAGGCCGCCGCCCTCCTGCCGCCGCGTCCCGCCGGCGCCCACAAGGGGGACTGCGGCCATGCCTTGTTGGTCGCCGGCTCGCGGGGGAAGGCCGGCGCAGCGGTTCTGGCCGCGCGCGGCGCCGTGCGGGGCGGGGCGGGGCTGGTCACGGTGGCGGTGCCGGAGCCGATCCTCCCGAGTGTCGCCGCGGGCTCGGCCGAGTCGATGACGGTACCGCTGCCGGCGAACGCCGCGGGCGCCCTCGCCGGCGCCGCGGTCGAGCGGGTGCATGCGGCGATGGCGGGGAAGGGGGCGCTCGCTCTGGGGCCCGGGCTCGGCACCGACCCCGAGACGGCCGAGGCGGTGCGCCGTCTCGTGCGCGAATCGCCGGTGCCGGTGGTGGTCGACGCCGACGGTCTGAACGCTTTCGCCGGGCGCGCCGGGGAGCTCGCGGAGCGCGCGAGCCCGGCCATCCTCACCCCGCACCCGGGCGAGGCCGGCCGCCTCCTCGGGCTCACCGCCGCCGAGGTGCAGGCCGACCGTGTAGGGGCGGCCGAGCGCCTGGCGCGCGAGACCGGCGCGGTCGTCCTCCTCAAGGGGCGGCGGACGCTGGTGGCGAGCCCCGACGGCGAGGTCTGGATCAACCCGACCGGCAACCCCGGGATGGCCACCGGCGGCACCGGCGACGTGCTCACCGGCCTCCTCGCCGCCCTGTTGGCCCAGGGACTCGATCCCTTCGCCGCGGCCCTGGCCGGCGCCTACGTCCACGGCCTGGCCGGGGACCTCGCCGCCGAGCGGCAGGGGACGCGCGGGCTTTCGGCCGGCGACCTGGCCGAAGAGCTGCCGTCCGCCTTCCGCCATCTGGCCCGCGTCGCCTCCGGCCCGTCGTGAGACGCTGGCGCACCGTGTCGGAGGAGGAGACCCGGAGGGTGGGGGAGGCGCTCGCCGCCGAGCTGGCCCCGGACGGTACGCTCCTCCTGGCCGGCGACCTGGGGAGCGGCAAGACGGTGCTGGCGCAAGGTGTGGCGCGCGGGCTGGGGATCGCGCCGCGGGAGATCGCCTCGCCGACCTTCACGCTGATCCGCGAACACGCCGGCCCGGGCGGGGCGCGCCTCGTGCACGTCGATCTCTACCGCCTGGAGCCGGCCGAGGCGGCGGGGCTGGGGCTGGAGGAGCTGCTGGCCGGCCCCGGGGTCAAGGTGGTGGAGTGGCCGGAGCGGCTTCCCTGGCCGGTCGCCGGGGCGCGGCGGCTGCGGCTGGCGCGCGGGGAGAGCGAAGGGGAGCGGGTGATCGAGGAGGAACTCACATGATCCCAAGGAGGATTCGATGAAGATCCAGAAGGTGGGCGTCCTGGGCAGCGGGCTGATGGGCTCCGGGATCGCCGAGGTCTGCGCCCGGGCGGGCTACCCGACCGTGGTGCGGGAGGTCAACGAGGAGCTGCTGGAGAAGGGGATGGGACGCATCCGCGGCTCGCTCGACAAGGCGGTGGAGAAGGGGAAGCTGGAGGCCGCCCAGCGCGACGAGGCGGCGGCGCGGCTGAGCGGCACGGTCGACCTCGCCGCCTTCGAGGACTGCGACCTGGTCGTCGAGGCGATCGTCGAGAACCCCGAGGAGAAGCGGCAGACCTTCGCCGCCCTCGACACCGCGGTCAAGCCCGAGGCGATCTTCGCCAGCAACACGTCGTCGCTGACCATCACCCAGCTCGCCATGTCCACCAAGCGCCCGGACCGCTTCGTCGGGCTCCACTTCTTCAACCCGGTGCCGGTGATGAAGCTGGTCGAGGTGGTGCGCACCCTCGCCACCTCCGACGACACCTTCCAGTCGGCCTTCGCCTTCGTCAAGACGCTCGGCAAGGAGCCGGTGACGGCGCGCGACAACTCCGGCTTCATCGTCAACCGCCTCCTCGTCCCCTACATCCTCGACGCCATCCGCGCCTACGAGGAGGGGGTGGGGTCGCTCGAGGACATCGACAAGGCGATGCAGCTCGGCTGCGGCTACCCGATGGGGCCCTTCGCTCTCCTCGACTTCGTCGGCCTCGACACCACCTACTACATCGCCAACATCATGTTCGAGGAGTACCGCGAGAAGCGCTTCGCCCCGCCGCCGCTGCTCAAGCAGATGGTCCTTGCCGGCCGCCTGGGGCGGAAGAGCGGCAGGGGGTTCTACGACTACTCGAAGAAGTAGCGCCCGGCCCACGTGCCGGGCGTCTTAACCCCCGTCTATACTCGATGCCCGAGGAAAGCCCATGACTCCGCAAGAGATCCTGGCCGACATCCACGCTCTGGAAGAGGAGCTGCTGGAGCTCGAGCGCAGGTACGGCCTTCGCTCCGAGACTTTCTATGCCGCCTATGCGGCCGGTGAGGAGCCGGAGGACGAAGCCTGGGTGCTCGACTTCGCCGAGTGGGCGAGCGTCTACCGCACGTGGCTGGAAAGGCAAGCCGAGTACCGCAACGAGATCCAGGCCCTCCAAGGGGGCCGCTCGAGCCTCGCAGGTCTGGTTCGCGTGGTCGCGTGACCGACGCGCTCCGCACGGTCGAGGACTACGAGCTCTTCCTCTACACCCTGACCGAGCGATTCGCCAGCACTCGGCGTTCCACGATCACATTGGTCAGGCGTGGCAGCTCGCTGGCGCGCGTGGAAGGTGAGCTGTATTTCGATCGCAGCATTCGGCTCGTCGTCCGCGAAAGGCTGGTCTTCGATCGCCTTCCGGTAGTCATCGCCGGCTACGCTTACGAGGCTTGGCAAGGCGGCGAGAAGCTCTACTGGTACGACCCGCAGCCCCATCCGAACGAGCCGGCGTTGCAGAGCACGTTCCCCCACCACAAGCACGTCCCTCCCGAGATGAAGCACAACCGCATCCCGGCGCCCGGAATGAGCTTCAACCAGCCGAACCTTCCTATGCTCATCGAAGAGGTCGAATCCCTGCTTGGAGCGACCCGACCTCCGGGAAGAGAGAGCTGAGCCGTGCGGGTGCGGGGCCCTCGCGCTGCCCTCAGTCTCTAACCGCGATGTCCGAGAGTCCGATGGTGAAACGCGAGTAGCTGCCTCCATCGAGCCGCAGGAATTCGGCGCTGAAAGAGAAGGGGCCGCCTCCAAACGGCTCTTCGCGCTCTGTCTCGAAGGCGAGCACGATAGGCGTCTTAGCTCCTGGGCTGAGTCGGGCGTAGTTCTCGGGTCTCTCTCTCCAGTCGAGGCAGCGTACTCCTGTGACCATGACGGCGCCGCCGTTGTCGCTAGGTGCGACTATGCCGGAGTTATCGACCACTCGGGCTAGACAACCTCCGTACTTGTCCATTGCGACGAGAATCTCCTGGCTCGAGGTGTTCTGAAGAATCAGGGAAAGCGTCAGGCGGTCCTTGGCCTTGGAAAGTGCCGCGGACGAGATATCAACCCGCAGAAAGTCGTTCTGGAAGTACACGTCGCTCCGCTGTGCCACCCGCGAGGCAGGCGCGGAGGCTGACAAGAGCGCAGCCTGACCGGCATTCTGTCGCATGAGCTGCTGTACGGTGTCGGTCTTCGGGATCTTGGCCGACGCGGCGGCGAAGACTTTGGCGCTCTCGACTGAAATCGCGCGACCGTTGATCTTGACGTCCGAGCCTAGGTCCGCGATCGAGCCGGTGACTATCGCCTCGATGCCGAGGGATCTTGCCGATCTTGGCGATCGACTCAGCATCGAAGAGGCTGCTGTCCGTGAGCTCCTGCTCCTTCAGCACCCGCGCGAGAAGGCGGCGCTCGACCACATCGAACTGACCAGGCGCCTTGCCGGCGGAGAGCTGGGTGATCAGCTCCTCGGCGATGAACTGACCGAGAGTCGATTGATACCCGTTCAGGTCGGGGAACTCGACTACGGCCACCTTCTTCACCTGACCCGCCATGCCTTGTGCTAGCTGGGCGGCGAGGTCGCGGATGCCGCCTTCGAGGTCTTGGGGCGCCTGCGCCCAGGACGCGGCTGAGAAGAGCAAGAGGAAGACCGCGGAAAGCGATGGCGGTGAGACTCGCTTCATTGAGTTCCTCACGAGCCGGCAGCCGGCCGTAACATGACCTGCGATGTCATTCCCTGCCAGTCGATTGCGACGACGCGGATCTCGAAGCGCCGTCCTCCGGTCTCGAACTCCTGCGCGGCGCCCGCGCTCCGCGCCGGGAAACGGAAGCTCTCGCTGCCGGGCGCATCGACGACGAACTCCGCGTACCGGGAGCCCAGAGTCTCGCGGAAGCTGACGCTCACGAGCGTGTCGATCTCCGAGAACAGGACCGGCGCCGCCGGTGAGAGGAGCTTCGGGCCTCCGGCGGGGCGCGGCGCGACCGGTTCGAGGGTCTCAGCCGCCGGCTCCGGGGCAGGTGTCTGGATGGGAGTCTCGGAAAGAGCGGGGCGCTCGACGAGGTAGCCGCCGGTTTGCCGAGCCGGTGGAACCGGGTCTGCACGAGCGGTTTCGTCAGCTCGAACCGACGCGACGGGCGGCGTGGTCTGGGGCTGAAGGAAGACGTGAAGCAGATAGCCGCCGGCGAGCGTCGCGATGGTCCCGCCGACGGCGGTCATGAGCCACTTGTGGAGATGGTCCCAGGCCGGCATCGCGTCGCCCGTACCTCCTTTGGACTCCCCGGTTCAGTGATGCCTAAAGGTTTGAGGCAGCATACCAGAGAGCATCCGAATTGCCCGGATTGGCCCCTCTGGCCGGGGCCTTGCAGGGATGCTGCTACACTAAATGCCTTCCGGCCCCAGCGCCCCTGAGATTGTCCGACCCACGATGAGCCAAGTCACCGTCGCCGAGGAGGGGTTGGATTCCCTCTTCGGCACGCACGACGACAACCTGCGGCGGATCGAGCGCACCTTCGGCGTCGAGGTCGCGGCGCGGGGCAACGAGCTCCAGGTCTCCGGCGAGCCGGAGGCGGTGGCGACGGTCGAGCGCCTCTTCCAGCAGCTCTCCGGCCTGATCGAGCGCGGCTACCGCTTCAAGCCCGGCGAGGTCCAGACGGCGATCCGCGTCGCCGCCGAGTCGCCGCAGTCCTCGCTCGCCGAGTTCTTCCAGCCGGAGGGGATGCTGGCCTCCGTCCGCCGCCTGGTCTCGCCGCGCAACCTGAAGCAGCAGCTCTACCTGCAGTCGATGATCGACCACGACATCGTCATCTCGATCGGCCCGGCGGGGACCGGCAAGACCTTCCTGGCGGTGGCGATGGCGGCGGCGGCGCTGCTGGAGAAGCGGGTGCGGCGGATCATCCTGGCGCGGCCGGCGGTCGAGGCGGGGGAGAAGCTCGGCTTCCTGCCCGGCGACCTGGAGGAGAAGGTCAACCCCTACCTCCGCCCGCTCCACGACGCCCTGCACGACATCATCGGCTACGAGAAGGTGGGCAAGATGCTCGAGCGCGGCATCATCGAGATCGCCCCCATCGCCTTCATGCGCGGGCGGACGCTCAACGACAGCTTCGTCATCCTCGACGAGGCCCAGAACACCACCAGCGAGCAGATGAAGATGTTCCTGACGCGCATCGGCTTCAACTCCAAGGCGGTGGTCAACGGCGACATCACCCAGGTCGACCTGCCGCAGGGCCGGATGTCCGGGCTGCGCGAGGCGCGGGACGTGCTCTCGGGGGTCGAGGGGATCAAGTTCTTCTATTTCGACCAGCGCGACGTGGTGCGCCACGCGCTGGTGCAGAAGATTGTCAGCGCCTACGACCAGTTCGAGCAGCGCAAAGAAGAGCGCGAGGGCGAGCGGGTGCCCGAGCGCGCCGCGCAGCCGGTCGCCTGAGCGGCGCCGGCCACCCATGCCCAAGCCGAAGCCGCGCCCCACCCCCTTCGACCCCGACGCCAGCGGCGCCCACCACCTGATGCGCCCGCCGCTCGGCCGCCGCGTCGCCGACCTCGCGGGCGGGCTCTGGCAGCGGGCGCTGGAGGCGCCGGCGCTGTGGACGGTGCTCTTCCTCCTCGCCGGCGGCTGGGCCCTGCTGCCGGCGGGGTTCCTGACCGCGCCCAAGGTGGCGGCGGGGGCGATCGCGCCGCGCGACTACGTCGCCAGCCGCGATCTCCTCCTGCCCGACGAGGCGACGACGCGCGAGAAGCAGGCGGGGGCGCGGCAGGAGGTGCTGCCGGTCTACGACCTCGACCTGGCGGTGGCGCGCGAGCGCGGCGTGCAGATCGAGCGCCTCTTTACCCGCGGCCGGGGCCTGCTGGCGCGGGCCGGGGAGGAGGCGGCGGGGCGCGCCTCGGCCCTGGCCGAGCTGCAGCGCGAGCTGCGCGAGGGCACGCCGCCCGCCGTCGCCGGCCTCGAGGTCGGCGACGAGCCGCTCGCCCTCCTCGCCGCCAAGGGCTTCCGGCGGCCGTTGGAGGAGCGGCTGACCGGCCTCTTCACCAAGGCCCTGCGGCGCGGCATCGCGGCCAACAAGGGGCTGCTCCTGGAGCACCGCCTGCGCGGCGTCACCCTGCGCAACCCCGAGACCGGCGCGGCGCAGAAACACTTCGACCTCTTCGACCACTTGGGCTACCCGGACGAGACCCGCGGCTTCCTCGAGGATGAGGTGCGCGACTGGCCGGATCTGACGCGCCGCGAGCGGGGGATCGTCGTCGATCTCGCTCTCGCCAACTTGAAGCCCAACCTCGACCGCAACCGCAGCGAGACCCTGGCGCGGCAGGAGGCGGCGGTGGCCGCGGTGGCGCCGGTCTTCACGCAGGTGCGAAGGGGGCAGGTCATCGCCCGCACCGGCGACCAGGTGACGCCGGCGCAGGCGCGGGCGATCGCCCAGCTCCTCGGCGACCGGCGGGCGCGCCAGTTCATTCCCACCCTCCTCGGCACGCTCCTCCTCCTCGCCCTGGCGGCCGGCGCGGTCTGGCTCGGCCTGCGCCACGAGCGGCTGCCGCACCACGGCCGGCCGCGGCTCTTCGGCGAGGCGTTGCTGCTCCTCCTCGTCGCCCTCCTCGGCACCAAGCTCCACCTGGTGCTGGCGGGGGCCCTGGCGCGCTCCTTCGACGCCCCGCCGCTCGACTCGCTGCGCAGCTACACCTACGCCGTCCCCTTCGCCGCCACCGCGCTCCTGGCCGCCCTCCTCTTCGGCCGCCAGGCAGCGCTGGTCGTCGGCCTGGTCTACGCCGCCCTTGCCGGGCGCCTGGCCGAGGCCGAGCCCTGGCTCGTCTTCTACGCCCTCGGCGGCTCGCTCGCCGCGGTCTACGCCGTCGAGCGCCACCAGTTCAAGCACCGCGCGGCGCTGCTGCGGGTGGGGCTCTGGGTGGGCTTGGCCAACGTGGCGATGGTGCTGGTCCTCTACGGCTTTTCGGGCGGCGCCGAGCGCGGCCTCCTGCACGCCGTCTTCGACCTGCTGATGGGCTTCGGCGGCGGGATCCTGGTGGCGGCGGTGGCGAGCTTCGCGCTGCCGGCGCTCGAAGGGGCGCTCGGCATCACCACCGACATCAAGCTCGTCGAGCTGTCGAACACCAACCTGCCGCTGCTGCGCCGGCTGGCCTTCGAGGCGCCGGGCACCTTCCAGCACTCGCTGATGGTGGCGAACCTGGCCAAGGAGGGGTGCGAGGCGATCGGCGCCGACACCGTCCTCGCCTACGCCGGCGCCCTCTACCACGACGTCGGCAAGGTCTTCCGCCCCGACTACTTCATCGAGAACCAGCGCCCGGGCCAGAACCCGCACGACAAGCTGGCGCCGTCGATGAGCGCCTTCATCCTCGTCGCACACGTCAAGGACGGCGTCGGGCTGGCGCGCCAGCACAAGCTGCCGCAGCTCCTGGTCGACGCCATCGAGCAGCACCACGGCACCCGGCTCATCAGGTACTTCTACAACCGGGCGCAGGAGCTCGCCGGACCCGGCGGCGGTGAGGTGACCGAAGAGGCCTACCGCTACCCCGGCCCGCGGCCGCAGGGGCGGGAGATGGGGGTGCTGATGCTGGCCGACGCCGTCGAGGCGGCAAGCCGCACCCTCGCCGAGCCGACGACCGCCAAGATCCGCGCCCTGATCCGCACCCTCTTCGACGACTGCTTCGACGACCGCCAGCTCGACGAGACCGCGCTCACCCTGGCCGACCTGACGAAGGTCGGCGAGGCCTTCGAGCGGGTGCTCTCCACCATCTTCCACCAGCGCATCGACTACCCCGGCTTCGACTTCAACGCGCGGGTGCCCAGGCGGCCGGTCCCGGCCGCGCGCGCCTCTTGAGCGGCGCGCGCGCGGCGACCGCGCCGGCCCGCCGCGAGGTGGCTTGCCAGAACCCCAACCGCTACCCCGAGGCCGCGGCCCGGCGGCTGCGGCCCTGGCTGGAGCGGCTGGTCGGGACGCTGGCGCCGGAGGCCGGAAGCTTCGCCGTGCGCTTCGCCGGCGACGCCCTCGTGCGCCGGGTCAACCGCGACTACCGCGGCAAGGACCGCGCGACCGACGTCCTCTCCTTTCCCGGCGGGCGCGGCCCCGAGGGGTGGCACCTCGGCGACGTCCTGGTCTCGGTGCCGGCGGCGCGCCGGCAGGCGGCGGCGGCCGGCCACCCGGTCGAGCGCGAGCTGCGGCTCCTCCTGCTCCACGGTGTCCTCCACTGCCTGGGCCACGACCACGAGACCGACGACGGCGCGATGGCGCGTCTCGAGCGGCGTCTCCGCCGCACCTGGGTGGCGGATGCCTGAGGTCGGGATCTCGCCGCTGGTCTGGGGGGCGACGCTGCTGGTGCCGCTGGCGGTGCTCTTGGCCGTCGTCTCCGCCCTCCTCGAGCGCAGCGGCCCGATCCGGCTCCGCCACTGGGTCGAGGGGGCGGGCGGCCCGCTGCGCAAGCTCTACGAGCAGGCGCCCCGCTTCGCCGCCTTCCGCGTCCTCCTCTCCCTGGCCGCGCGCCTCCTGCCGCTCCTGCTCTTCGTCCTGCTGGCGCGCCTCCTCGCCGTGCTGGGTGTCCGCGGCGCGCTCCTCTGGGCGTTCGCCGGCACGGCGCTCGTCGTCCTGGTCAGCGAGGCCACCAACCGCGGGCTGGTGGGCCGCGACCCCGAAGGCGCGCTGCGCCGCCTGACCCGCGTCTACCGCGTCCTCTACCTGCTGCTCGGGCCGCTCATCCTGCTCATCGCGCCGTTCCTGCCGGGCGTCCCCGAGCGGCGGGAGGGGGAGGAGGAGGAAGAGGCGACAGACGAGGAGATCGAGGCCTTCATCGACGTCGGCACGCGCGAGGGGATCCTGGAGCCGGAGGAGGGGGACCTGGTCTGGAGCATCGTCGGCTTCGGCGACACCCAGGTGCGCAGCGTCATGACGCCGCGGGTGGACATGGTAGTGGCGCCGGCCGACACTTCGCTCGACGACCTCGCCGAGCGCTTCATCGAGTCCGGGCACTCGCGCCTGCCGATCTACGAGGAGTCGATCGACCGCATCGCCGGCATCCTCCACATCCGCGACGTGCTGCGCGCCCTGCGCAGCGCCGAGCGGCCGCCGGTATCCGAGCTGCTGAAGCCGCCGTTCTTCATCCCCGAGACCAAGCCCCTGGGCGAGCTGCTCAAGGAGCTGCAGGCGCGTTTCCAGCAGATTGCCATCGTGGTCGACGAGTACGGCGGCACCGCCGGCATGGTGACGGTCGAGGACCTGCTCGAGGAGATCGTCGGCGAGATCATGGACGAGCACGAGGCGCTGGTGGCCGAGCTGGTGCCGCTGGAAGACGGCTCCTACCGGGTGGACGGCCGCGCCCACCTGGAGCTCCTCGAAGACCTCTTCCACGTCGACGTGGACGAGGAGGAGGTCGAGACCGTGGCCGGGCTGATCTACGGCGTGCTGGGGCGGGTGCCGGAGCCCGGCGACTCCGTCGAGGCCTTGGGGCTCCGCTTCATCGTCGAGGAGGTCGCCGACCGCCGCATCCAGTCGGTGCGGGTCGAGCGGATCGACAAGCGCGAGGAGGACGAGGAGACGGCATGAAGGCCGGGACGGTGGCCTTGGTCGGGCGCCCCAACGCCGGCAAGTCCACGCTGATGAACCGCCTCCTCGCCGAGAAGGTGGCGATCGTCTCCGACAAGCCGCAGACGACGCGCCACCGCCTGGTCGGCATCCTCACCGAGCCGCGCGGGCAGATGGTCTTCTACGACACCCCCGGCATCCACAAGCCGCTCCACCGCCTCAACCGCCAGATGCTGCGGCACGCCATGGCGGCCTTGAACGACGCCGACGTCGTCTGCCTGCTGGTGGACACCGGCGAGCGCTTCGGCGCCGGCGACGCTTACATGCTGGAGCAGGTGGCGAAGGCAGACCGGCCGAAGGTCCTGGCCCTCAACAAGATCGACCGCGTGCGCAAGCCCGACCTGCTGCCGCTCCTCGGCCGCTACGGCGAGAGCGGCCTGTTCACCGAGCTGGTGCCGATCTCGGCCCTCACCGGCGACGGCTGCGACCGTTTGCTCGACGTGCTATGGGGATTGCTGCCCGAGGGGGCGCCGCTCTACGACCCCGAGCTTCTGACCATCCACCCCGAGCGCTTCCTGGCCGCCGAGCGCATCCGCGAGAAGGTCCTCGAGCGCACCCGCGACGAGCTGCCCTTCGCCACCGCGGTCCAGATCGACCGCTGGGAGGAGGAGGAAGGGTCACCTGGCCTGGTCAAGATCTTCGCCTCGATCCTGGTGGACCGGCCAGGGCAGAAGAAGATCCTGGTAGGGAAGGCAGGGAGCGCGATCAAGGACATCGGCACGGCGGCGCGGCTGGATCTGGAGGAGTTCCTGGAGAAGCGCGTCTACCTCGACCTCCACGTCCGCCTGGAGCCCGGTTGGCGCGAAGATCGGTCGGTTCTGGCGTCCCTCGACCGAGACGTGGACTTCAGTAGCGAGGAGGGTTGAGGCTTTGTCCGTTCCCTGAAATCTAAGCGATTATTTAGTAGAATCTCATCCAATGGTCAGCAGGAGAGCGATCTTCTCGGCCGCCTGCGTCGCGGTTTTTCTCGCTCAGGAGATTTCTGCCCAAGAGGGCAACGGTGTCGCGAGCCGCGAGGTCGGAGGGCCGGCTGCTTCCCCGGGCACGGGCCCGCCGCCGGGACCCGTACCGATTGGCGGGCCGTGGAACGAGTTCAGTTTCGCCGGCCCGGGAAGCTTTGCGATGGGCTGCCAAGGGGGCGGCTGCGTGCCGAGCTCGGGCGGGAACTCCGTTTTCGCCGACGATCCGCCGTGGACGTTCACGGCTCCGGCCGGAGGGGCGACCTTGACGGTGACCGACGCGTTCTTGCTGGGCGACCAGTTCGAGATCTTCGACTTCGGCGCCCAGCTCGGCGCCACCTCGACACCGCGGGACCTCGGCGCCGACTGTGGCGACGACCCCGAGCCGTGCATCGCCGATCCGCGCGTCAGTCAGGGTCTGTTCTCTCTCTCGCCGGGGCCACATGAGATCACGATGCGGATCAAGCTCAGCCCGTTCGGCGGCGGCGCAGCCTATTTTCGCGTCGACCCGTCGGCGGCGCTTTCCCCGAGCGACTTCTACACGCTGCTGCCGTGCCGGGTTGTCGACACGCGGTTGGCCGACGGTCCCCACGGCGGGCCCGCTCTCGGCGCGAACGAGCTCCGCGACTTCCTGCTCGGCGGACAGTGCGGAATCCCCGCCGACGCCCGCGCCGTCTCGTTCAACATCACCGTCGTCGGCCCGACCGCGCCTGGGTTCCTGCGAGTCTTCGCGGCGGGGACGGTCGAGCCCCTCACCTCGACGATCAACTTCAGCGCCGGCCAGACGCGGGCAAACAACGGCATCGCCGCGCTGATCGGCAGCGGCATGCTGAGCGTCCGGGCCTCCCTCGCCGCAGACCCTGGAACGGTCCACCTCGTGATCGACGTCAACGGGTACTTCCGCTAGCAGGCTGCTGAAAAACCCCGGTTCGCGCTACCCTTGCAGGCCATGCGAGGGAAAGCGCGCGAGCAGAGGACGTTGTTGATGGTGGGGTCGTTGGAGGAGCGGATTCCGGCGGCGCATCCGATCCGGCGGATCAAGGGGCTGGCCGACCGGGCTCTCGGGCAGTTGAGTGAGGTGTTTGCGGTGATGTACGCCGAGACGGGGCGGCCGTCGGTGCCGCCGGAGCGGCTGCTCAAGGCGCAGCTGCTGATCGCGCTGTTTTCGGTGCGGAGCGACCGGCAGTTTTGCGAGCAGCTCGAGTACAACCTGCTGTTTCGCTGGTTTTTGGATCTGGAGCTCGACGAGCCGTCGTTTGACGCGAGCACGTTTTCACGCAACCGGGAGCGGCTGATCCGGCACGAGGTGGCCGAGCGGTTTTTGGCGGCGATCGTGGCTGAGGCGAGCGTGCAGCGGCTGCTGTCGAGCGAGCACTTCTCGGTGGATGGGACGCTGATCGAGGCCTGGGCGTCGATGAAGAGCTTCCGGCCCAAGGACGGGCCACCGGGCGGAGACGCCAACGGCTGGAGCGATTTCACGGGGACGAAGCGGAGCAACGAGACGCACGCCTCGACGACCGACCCGGAAGCGCGCCTGGCCCGCAAGGGGGATGGGCACGAGGCGAAGCTCTCGTTTTCCGGCCACGCTCTGATGGAGAACCGCAACGGATTGTTGGTGGACTTCGTGGTGGCCCAGGCCGATGGGTTCGCCGAGCGTCGCGAAGCTCTGGGTCTGCTCGCGCGGCTCGAAGGCTCGCGGCGCAAGACGGTGGGCGCCGATAAGAGCTACGACACCAAGGGCTTCGTGGCTGCCTGCCGAGAGCTCGGCGTCACCCCCCACGTCACCCAGAATGCCCACCGGCGCAGGCGCTCGGCAATCGACCGGCGAACAACGCGCCGTCCCGGCTACCGGATCAGTCAGGTCGTACGGCGGCGAATCGAGACGATCTTCGGCTGGCTCAAGACCTGCGCAGGGCTGCACCGGACCAGGGTCCGAGGCGTGGCGAGGACGCAGCTGGCCGCCCGCCTCGCCGCCGCAGCGTACAACCTGCTCCGATTAAGTCGCCTGCTCGTGCCGGCATAGCCCAAAAAGGTCCTGCCCAGCAAAACCAGCGGCGCTCAAACGCGCCCACAAGGCGCCTGTTGCCCTCCCCTTCCACCCGCGCACGCGACATCGCCCGCTCCCAGATCGCTGTCAGCCTCGCACCCGCCGTTGAAGGCCGTTTCTCAGCGGCCTGCTAGGGGCCTCAAGGGCGACGGGAGTAGACGCCGCCTCTCGCGTCTTCGCCAGCCACTCCTGCCGCAGCTCTTCGCGCTCGCGCAGTCGCTCCCGCTCGCGCTCGGCGTGGTACTCGCGCGGAGAAAGAGCGGGCTCGTCCATCGCGAGGGAGTCTAGCGGGCGGCCCGGCGGCGGAAATCGCGCTGCCGGGAGGTAAACCGAGCGACGAGGACGGGGACGAGCCGCCCATTTAGGCCCCGGAGCGCTCATTTCGGTGGGGGAGCGCCCGTTTCGGTTGGCGAGCGCCCGTTTCGGTGGGGGAGCGCCGGTTTCGGTGCGGGAGCGCCCGTTTCGGTCCGCGAGCGCCCGTTTCGGTTCGGGGACGCCCGTTTCGGTGGGCGAGCGCCCGATTCGGTCCTGGAGCGCCCGCGGACTAATCGTCCCGGCGCGCTCCTCCGGTGCCCTCACCGAGAGGTAGCAGTCGTCTCAGACGCGCTCGTACTCGTTGATCCGCGTGATGTCGACCCCCAGGCGGCCGTCTTCGCGGTCGACGTGGATGACGTCGACGAAGCGGGCGCCCCAGACGACTTCCTCGGCCTTGTACGACGAGCGGCTGTGGACCTCCTGCGAGAAGCTCTCGTCGAGGCCCTTGAGGAGGATGAAGAACTCGGCGTCGGCTGCCAGGAGCTCTTCCTCCGTCATCCCCCAGAGCGGGCTCTCGGGGGTGATCGGGTGGACGACCGTCCAGGAGAGAGGGAAGAAGGTCACCCGGTCGCGCTCCAGCGCGAGCTGGTCGAACTCCCGGCGGCCGCCGATGCCGCGCCGGGAGAGCGAGACCTGCGCCGTCACCTCGATCAACTGGTTGCTGCGGCCGTTGACGATGCGGAACATGAAGCCCGTGCCGCCGTGGTAGGGGGCGACCAGGGCGTTGTCGCTGAAGAGGATCTTGGCGGTCGGGCGCGAGAAGCGGGCGAAGACGAGGCCGGTCGCCAGCGCCAGCCCGATCAGCCCGACCAGCACCTCGAGCGTCACCACCACGTTGGCCGCCATGCTGGCCGGGTGGACGGCGCCGTAGCCGATCGTCGCCAGGGTCTGGATGCTGAAGAAGAAGCCCTTGACGAAGCGCTCGCCGAGGCTCGTCGCGGTCACCCCGCCGAGCGCCCCCGGCCCGAGGGCGGTGTAGACGGCGGCGAAGAGGGCGTTGGCGAGGAGGAAGACGCAGGAGAGGAGGGTGAGGAAGCGCGGCCACGAGACGGTGAGCAGGAAGTGGTAGAGGCTGAGGCTGGCGAAGGGGGTGAGCCCCTCGCGCTCGACGTTGAAGCTGCCGTCGCGGTTGAGGAGGCGCTGGCGGCTCTCGCTCGCCACCTTCGCCCCGAAGCCGAGATCGCGGGGCTCGGCCGCCGCGAGCGCCGGCACGGCGGCTCCCGTCGCATCGGTTAGAAAAGGCGCAGGAGAGACTTGCGGCTCCACCCCTTACTCCTAGATGATGCGCACTGTATCGCGCCCGGTTGGCCGGGCGCCTCTCTTGGAGGAGCGCAATGGAACCAAGCGTGGCGAGTCGTGGCAAGGAGAAGGTCATCGCAGGCATCCTGGGGATCCTGCTCGGAGGGTTCGGCATCCATCACTTCTATCTGGGGTCGACGACCGCAGGGATTGTCGTGCTCGTCTCCAACGTCCTCTGCGGCCTTGGGGTGCTCATCGGTCTCGTCGAGGGCGTCCTCCTGCTGGTGATGAACGACGAGGAGTTCAACGCCCGTTACAACCGGCGCACGCCGGAGGGGATGGAGTTCGTCTTCATGAAGCCGAAGACCTAGACCCCCGCAGCCGCCCGCGCCCGAGCCGCGCCTCCGACTCGACCTTCGAGCGCGGCGGGATGGGAGTACCATCCCGCCGTGCGTATCCTTTCCGCCGAGGCGCTCCTCCTCGACGTCTTCGACCTCCACGACGACGACCGCATCGTCACCTTCCTGACCCGCGAGCAGGGCAAGAAGCGCGGGGTCGCCAAGGGGGCGCGGCGCAAGCACAGCCGCTTCGCCGGGCAGCTCCAGCCGCTGGCGCGGGCGCGGGTGAGCTGGTTCGAGAAGGAGGGGCGGGACCTGGCGCGGATCTCGGCGGTCGAGCTGGTGCGGTCGGCCCACCGCCTCCAGGAGGACCTCGAGGGGATCCTTCTCGGCAGCTACCTCGTCGACCACCTGCTGGAGTTCGCGCAGGAGGACGAGGCGAGCGACGCCCTCTTCCGCCTCCTCGACTCGACGCTCGAGGCGCTGCTCGCCGGGGTGGACCGCGACCTCGCGGCGCGATATTTTGAGAGCTGGACCTTGCGCCTGGCGGGCATCTTCCCGCCGCCGCGCGCCTGCCCGCTCTGCGGCGGCCCGTTCGGTGCCGGCGAGCGGGCCGCGGTCCTCCCGGCCAAGGGCGACACGCTGATCTGCCCGGAGTGCGGTGGGGCGGGCGGCGGTCTGTGGATCGCCGGGGAGACGCTGGAGCTCCTCCTGCGCATCGGGCGCGAGACGCTGCCGCGGCTGGCCGCGACGCCGCCTTCGCCCGGGGCGCTGCGGCAGGTCGAGGAGCTCTGCGCGCGGGTGCGCCGCCACTTCCTCCAACGCGAGCTGCGCAGCTACGAGGTCATCCAGCAGACCCGGAGCCGGCTCTAGGGACCGACATGCAAAGCCTCCAGGAGCTGATCCTCAGCCTCTCCACCTTCTGGTCCGACCAGGGGTGCGTCCTGCAGCAGCCGCTCGATCTCGAGGTCGGCGCCGGCACGATGCACCCGGACACCTTCCTGCGCGTCCTCGGCCCCGAGCCCTGGCGCGTCGCCTACGTCCAGCCCTCGCGCCGGCCGGCCGACGGCCGCTACGGCGAGAACCCCTTCCGGCTCGGCAAGCACCACCAGTTCCAGGTGATCCTGAAGCCCTCGCCCAAGGACGTGCAGCGGGTCTACGTCAAGAGCCTGGAGGCGATGGGGCTCGATCTTTCGATTCACGATTTGCGCTTCGAGGAGGACAACTGGGAGGCGCCGACGCTCGGCGCCTGGGGGGTGGGCTGGCAGGTGATGCTCGACGGCATGGAGATCACCCAGTTCACCTACTTCCAGCAGGCCGGCGGCATGGACCTCTCGCCGATCAGTTGCGAGATCACTTACGGCCTCGAGCGGATCACCATGTTCCTCGGCCTCTCGCGCAGCATCTACGACATCGAGTGGGTGCCCGGTGGGCCGCGTTACGGCGAGGTGCGGCAGCAGGAGGAGCGGGAGCTCTCCCGCTACTACTTCGAGGTCGCCGACGTGCCCTTCCTGCAGCAGCAGTTCGACGGCTTCGAGCGCGAGGCGAAGCGCTGCCTGGAGGCCAAGCTGGTGCTGCCGGCCTACGAGTGCGCTCTCAAGTGCTCGCACCTCTTCAACGTCCTCGACGCGCGCGGCGCGGTGTCGGTGACCGAGCGGGTGGCGCTGATGAAGCGGGTGCGCGACTTGGCGGTGGGCTGCGCGCGCGCCTACGTGGCGGCGCGCGAAGAGCTGGGCTGGCCGCTCCTCGCGGCGGCGCCGGCGGAGGAGGCCACCCGTGTCGCCGGCTGAGGCGCGCGGCGAGTACCTCCTGGAGGTGCGCAGCGAGGAGATCCCGGCGCGCATGCTGCCGGGGGCCACGCGCGAGCTCGCCACCCGCCTCTTCGAGGAGCTGATGGCGCGCGGGCTCGGACCGCGCGAGGTGGACACCGGCTACACGCCGCGGCGGCTGGTGCTCGTCCTGTCGGGCCTGCCCGAGAAGGAGCCGGACCGCGACGAGCAGGTGATGGGGCCGCCGGCGCGCGCCGGCTACGGCCCGGACGGTGCGCCCACCCAAGCCCTCCTCGGCTTCGCCCGCCGCTGCGGCGTCGAGCCCGAGGCGCTGGCGCGGGTGCAGACCGAGAAGGGGGAGTACCTCGCCGCGACGAAGCGGACCGCGGGGCGGGCGACGGGGGAGGTCCTTTCGGAGCTGGTGCCGCGGATCCTCGGCGCCCTCTCGTGGCCCAAGACAATGCGCTGGGGAAGCGGCGAGGGGCCCTGGGTGCGGCCGGTGCACGGCATCGTCTCGCTCTTCGACGGACAGCCGGTGCCGTTCACCTTCTTCGGCGTCGAGACCGGCGACACGACGGTGGGGCACCCGGTGCTCTCGCCGCAGGCGTTCCAGGTGAGGGACGCCGGGCACTACCGGGAGGAGCTGGCGGCGCGTCGGCTGGAGGTGCGGCCGGGGGTCCGGAAGACGGCGCTGCTCGAAGGCATGCGCGAGCGGGCCGCGGCGGTCGGCGGCACGCTGGTGGACGACCCCGCGCTCCTCGACAAGCTGGCGGCCCTCTGCGAGGTGCCCGGCATGCTCGAAGGCCAGTTCGATCCGTCCTACCTGGAGCTGCCGCGCGAGGTGCTGGCGACCAGCCTCCGCGACCATCAGAGCGCCCTGACCGTGGCCGACCCGCAGGGCAAGCTCCTGCCGTACTTCCTGACCGTCATGGACCGCCCGGACGACCCGGCGGGGTTGGTGCGCGCCGGCAACGAGTGGGTGGTTGCGGCGCGCCTGGCCGACGCCCGCTTCTTCTACGCCGAGGACCGCAAGCGCCCGCTGGCGGCACGCGCCGGGCAGCTCGCGCACCTCGGCTTCCACGAGGCGCTGGGGAGCTACGCCGCGAAGGCCGACCGGCTGGAGGCGTTGGCCGGCTGGATCGCGCGGCGGCTCGGCTGGGAGGAGGAGGCCGAGGCGGCCGCGGAGGCGGCGCGGCTCTTGAAGCTCGATCTCACGACCGACATGGTCAAGGAGTTCACCTCGCTCCAGGGGGTGGTGGGCGGCATCTACCTGCGTGAGCAGGGGGCGGACGAGGCGGTCTGGCAGGCGGTCTACGACCAGTACCTGCCGGCCTCGACGGAGGACCCGATTCCGCGCGGGCGGGTGGGGCGGGTGGCGGGGCTCGCCGACCGGCTGGACACCCTGGTCGGCTTCTTCGGCCTCGGGCTGGTGCCGACCGGCAGCCGCGACCCGTTCGGGCTTCGGCGGGCGGCGCAGGGGGTGGTGCGGATCGCTCTCGAAGGGGAGATCGCGCTCGACCTGGACGCGGCGGCGGCGCAGGCGGTGGAGCTCTTCGGCGACAAGCTGAAGCGGGCGGTCGGGCCGATCCTCGCCGACCTGCGGCCTTTCCTCGCCGACCGCGTGCGGTACTTGCTGGGGCTTGCCGGCTACGCCTACGACGAGATCGAGGCGGCGCTGGCGGTGGGGTGGACCGAGCTGCCCGACCTGCGGGCGCGCGTGGACGCCGTGCACAAGGCGCGCGAGGAGGAGGGGTTCTTGACGGTGGCGCTGGCGGCGAAGCGGATCGCCAACATCCTGCGCGGCGTCGAGGAGGAGCTGCCGCTCGACGAGGCGCTGCTGGTGGAGCCCGCCGAGCAGGATTTGCATGCCGCCTACGAGGCCCTGGCAGCCGAAGTCGAGGCCGGCGGCGCCCGCCGCGACCACGAGGGCGTGCTGCGGCAGGTGGCGCACTTGGCGCCCGTCCTCGACCGCTTTTTCGTCGAAGTCCTCGTCATGGCCCCCGACGAGGCGCTCCGCCGCAACCGCCTGGCCCTCCTCCAACACCTCCAGCGCGCCATCTCCCGGACGGCGAAGCTGACCGAGGTGGTAGTGGAGAAGGGGTGATCTGGTAAGGCAACGGAGGTCATCCCGGGCGTGAGCGAGGGCTCCGGGGGTCGGCCCCGGCTCCTCGCGCTGGCCGCCGTGGTGCTCTGGGGGGTTTCGTTCGTGGCGACGAAGGCGGCGCTGCGGGAGCTGTCGCCGGTGACGCTGGTGTTCATGCGCTTCGCGCTCGGCACGGCGCTGCTCTTCGTCCTTCTCCTCGCCCGCGGCGTCTCGCCGCTGCCGCCGCGGGACGCGCTGCCGTCGCTGCTCCTCATGGGCTTCGTCGGCATCTTCGTCCACCAGCTGCTCCAGTCGGTCGGGCTCACCATGACGACGGCGGTCCAGACCGGCTGGCTGATCGGCTTGATCCCGCTCTGGTCGGCGCTCCTCGCCGTCCTCCTCGGCAAGGAGCGGCTGGGCGGCTGGAAGATCGCCGGCCTCGCCGGCGGCTTCGCCGGCGCCCTCCTCGTCATCTCGCGTGGCGCGCTCGGCGCCGACCTCCTCCGCCTCCCTTCGACCCGCGGCGACCTCCTGATCCTCCTCAGCACCGTCAACTGGGCCGTCTACTCGGTCCTCGGCCACCGCACCCTGCGCCGCCTCGGCCCCACCCGCGCCACCGCCGGCGCGATGGCGCTGGGCTGGCTGATGCTCGCGCCGCTCTTCCTCTTCACCCGCGGCTGGCGCGAGCTGCCCGGCCTCTCGCCCGCCGGCTGGGGCGCCGTCCTCTTCCTCGGCCTCGGCTGCTCGGGGCTCGGCTACCTCTTCTGGTACGGCGCCCTCGAACGGCTGGAGGTCTCGCGCGTCGCCGCCTTCCTCTACCTCGAGCCCTTCGTCACCTTCGCCGCCGCGGTCCTGCTGCTCGGCGAGCCGGTGACCGCCGTCGTGGTGGCCGGTGGCCTCCTCATCCTGGGCAGCGTCCTCCTCGTGCAGCGGGCGCCGGCGTGAGCGGCGGCGGAGTGTAGGATGCCGGCTTCGGAGGAGCGATCTTGAAGACCAAGCACGTCTACGCGTTCGGCGCCGGGCTCACGGAAGGGGACGGCAGCCAGAAGGACCTTCTCGGCGGCAAAGGGGCGGGGCTCGCCGAGATGGCGCGCCTCGGGATCCCGGTGCCGCCGGGCTTCACCATCACGACCGAGGTCTGCGGCTACCACCAGGAGCACGGCGGGACCTATCCCGAGAGCCTGGAGGCGGAGGTCGAGGAGCACCTGCGGCGCGTCGAGGAGGCGGTGGGGCAGCGCTTCGGCGACCCCGGCAACCCGCTCCTCGTCTCGGTCCGCTCGGGGGCGGCGCGCTCGATGCCCGGCATGATGGACACTATCCTCAACCTCGGGCTCAACGAGGCGATCGTCGCGGCCCGCGTCGCCGCCGGCGAGGACGAGCGCTTCATTCTCGACCTCTACCGGCGCCTCCTCTCGATGTACGGCGACGTCGTGCTCGACGTGCCGCACAAGGCCTTCGAGGAGGTGCTGAGCGCCGCCCGCACCGCTGCCGGCGTCTCGACCGACGCCGAGCTGCCGGCCGAGGCGCTGCGCGGCGTCGTCGCCGCCTTCGCCGAGCAGATCGCGGCGCACGGCAAGCGCTTCCCGCAGGAGCCGCGCGAGCAGCTCTGGGGGGCGATCGGCGCCGTCTTCGAGAGCTGGAACGGCTACCGGGCGCGCGAGTACCGGCGCCTGGAGGGGATCTCGGACAAGCTCGGCACCGCCGTCAACGTGCAGACCATGGTCTTCGGCAACCGCGGCGCCGACTGCGCCACGGGCGTCGCCTTCACCCGCAACCCCGCCACCGGCGAGCGGCGCGTCTTCGGCGAGTACCTGGTCAACGCGCAGGGCGAGGACGTGGTGGCCGGCATCCGCACGCCGCACCCGATCACCGACGAGGACGGCACCGGCGGCCTCGCCGCCGACTTCCCGCAGGCGCACGCCGAGCTGGAAGCGGTCTGCCGCCAGCTCGAGCGCCACTTCCGCGACATGCAGGACGTCGAGTTCACGATCCAGCACGACCGCCTCTACATGCTGCAGACGCGCACCGGCAAACGCACCGGCCGCGCGGCGGTGCGCATCGCGGTCGAGATGGTCGCCGAGGGGCTGATCGAGCGCCGCGAGGCGATGGACCGGGTCGAGCCGCAGCACCTGGAGCAGCTCCTGGCGCCGGAGTTCGATCCGGCGGAGAAGGAGCTCGCGGTCAAGGCCGGGCGGCTCCTCGCCAAGGGCCTGCCGGCCGGCCCCGGCGCCGCCTCGGGACGGATCGTCCTGACCGCCGAGCGCGCCGCCGAGCTGGCCGCCGCCGGACCGGTCCTCCTGGTGCGCGCCGAGACCTCGCCCGAGGACATCGTCGGCATGCACGCCGCGGTCGGCATCCTCACCTCGCGCGGCGGCATGACCTCGCACGCCGCCGTCGTGGCGCGCGGCCTCGGCAAGCCCTGCATCGTCGGCGCTGGCGCGCTCGAAGTGGACGACGAGGCGGGGACCGTGCGGGTCGGCGAGAAGGTCTTCCGCGAGGGGGACCAGCTCTCGATCGACGGCTCGACCGGCGAGGTGCTGGCGGGTCCGCTCGCCGCCCATCCGTCGGAGGCGCTGCGCGCCCTCCTCGAGGGCTCGCAGGTGTCGCCCGCCGCCGCGGCCTTCGCGCAGCTCCTCGCCTGGGCCGACGGCGAGCGGCGCATGCGCGTGCGCGCCAACGCCGACACGCCGCACGACGCGCGGGTGGCGCGCGCCCTCGGTGCCGAGGGGATCGGCCTCTGCCGCACCGAGCACATGTTCTTCGAGGAGGACCGCCTACCCTGGGTGCGGCGGCTGATCCTGGCGCGCGCCGCCGAGGACCGCGGCGCCGCCCTCGCCCACCTCCTGCCGGTGCAGCAGAAGGACTTCGAGGGGATCTTCGCCGCCCTCGACGGCCTGCCGGTGACGGTGCGCCTCCTCGACCCGCCGCTCCACGAGTTCCTGCCCCACGGCGAGAAGGCGCTGGCGCAGCTCGCCGAGCAGATGGGGGTCGAGCCCGCCGAGGTCGAGGCCGCGGCGGCGGCCCTCGCCGAGGCCAACCCGATGCTCGGCCACCGCGGCTGCCGCCTCGGGCTCACCGCCCCCGAGATCTACGAGATGCAGGTCGAGGCGATCGTGCGCGGCGCCTGCGCCGCCCGCCGCGACGGGGTCGAGGCGCGGCCCGAGATCATGGTGCCGCTGGTCGGCACCGAGGAGGAGACGGCGCGCCTGCGGCGGCTGATCGACGCCACGATCGAGCGCGTCTTCGCCGAAGAGGGGATGGAGCTGGAGATCCTCGTCGGGACGATGATCGAGGTGCCGCGCGCCGCCCTCGTCGCCGACAAGATCGCCCGCCACGCCGAGTTCTTCTCCTTCGGCACCAACGACCTGACGCAGATGACCTACGGCTACTCGCGCGACGACGCGGGGCGGTTCCTGCCCGCCTACATCGAGCAGGGCGTGCTCCCCTTCGACCCCTTCGCCCGCCTCGACGAGGAGGGCGTGGGGCAGCTCGTGCGCCTGGCCTGCGAGCGCGGGCGTCAGGCGAAGCCGCACCTCCACCTCGGCGTCTGCGGCGAGCACGGCGGCGACCCGCACTCGGTCGACTTCTTCGAGCGCGTCGGGCTCGACTACGTCTCCTGCTCGCCCTACCGCGTGCCGATCGCCCGCTTCGCCGCCGCCAAGGCGCGGCTGCGGCACGCGGCGGAGGCGCCGGCGCCCGAGCCGGCCGCCGCGCCGCCGCAAGTGGCGCTGCCGGTGGCTTGAAGCCGGACCCGGAAAAGCGCCGGCGGCTCGCCGCCTTCTGGGACTCCTCCCGCGACTACTACGCGCAGGCCGCCGCCGCCAACCCCGAGGCCTCCCCCGAGCGGCGCCTCCTCCTCGGCTTCCTCGAGCCCGGCCAGCGGGTCCTCGACCTCGGCTGCGGCTCCTGCGAGAACGCCCTCTGGCTGCCCCCCGGCACCCGCTACGTCGGCTCGGATGTCGCGACCGCCGGCCTCGCCCTGGCGGCGGAGTGGGGGCGCCCCGGAGCGCGCGTCCGCGGCGACGGCGAGCGCCTCCCCTTCCGCGACGCCAGCTTCGACGCCGTCCTCTCAACCTACGCCTTAGAGCACTTCCACGACCCGGGGAGGACGCTGCTCGAAGCGGCCCGCGTCCTGCGGCCCGGGGGCTTGCTCCTCCTCGTCGGCTCGGCCTGGGACCTCCCCTACGAGATGCCCCCCAGCCTTCCTCCGCGCCGCCGCCTGGAGGTCGCAGCCCGCCGCCTAGGCCGCCAGCTCCGCTCCCTCCTAGACGGCCGCCACCGCTTCGACCTCGTCGAGAGCCCCCGCGTCCTGACCGAAGGCTACGTCCCCGACGCCGACGCCGTCCACGTCGCCCAGTCCTTTTTCCTCGCTCGCTTCCTCCGCGCCGCCAACCTCGAGATCCTCGACCACCGCACCCTCCCGCATCGCCCCGACCCCCGCGGCCCGCGCCGCCTCCTGCGCGCCACACTCCGCGCCGTCCCCCTATGGCGCCGAGCCTGGGGCAACACTCTCCTAGTAGCGAGGCGCAGGCCAACCCTCCACGAGCCCCCCTACACATTGCTGCCTTTGTAGTTCGTCCAGGGGGGAAGCCCGGCGGCGGGCGCTCCCCGGAGGAAGCTCTGAGCGAGCGCCTGGCAACCCCCACTGCAGTCCCCTATCGATCCAGGCGCAAAGCGAAGCGCAGGCGCGCGCCCCCCCTCGGCAGTCTTCAAAGCGCGCGCCGGTTCCTCCGGGGAGCGCCCGCCGCCGGGCTGGGCGGGGGGGCCGCTTGTCCAGCGGGGCCTACCGTAAGATCGCCAAACATGCCCCGCATCCACATCCTCCCCGACCGAGTGGCAGCCCAGATCGCCGCCGGCGAGGTCGTGGAGCGCCCGGCCTCGGTCGTCAAGGAGCTAGTCGAAAACGCCCTCGACGCCGGCGCCACCGACATCCGAATCGAATTAGAAGCCGGCGGCCGCCGCCGCATCGCCGTCGCCGACGACGGCACCGGCATGGGCCGCGACGACGCCCTCTTAGCCTTCGACCGCCACGCCACCAGCAAAATCGCCGGCTTCGCCGACCTCGAGCGCGTGGCCACCCTCGGCTTCCGCGGCGAGGCCCTCTGCGCCATCGCCGCCGTGGCGCGCGTCGAGCTCCTCACCGCCGAGCAACCGGGTGACGGCCAGCGCGTGCGCATCGACGGCGGCCGCGTCCTCGCCGCCGAGCCCGCGCCCGCGCCGCGCGGCACCCGCATCGAAGTCGCATCCCTCTTCTGGAACGTGCCGGCGCGGCGCAAGTTCCTCAAGAGCCCGGCGACCGAGCTGCGCCGCTGCCTGGAAGTCGTCCAGGGCTACGCCCTCGCGCGCCCGGACGTCCGCCTGCGCCTCGCGCACGACGGCCGCGAGCTCCTCGACGCTCTGCCCGCCGCCGACCCCCGCCCGCGCATCGCCGCCCTCTTCGGCGACGACTTCGCGCGCCGCCTGGTCGAGATCCCTTCACCGGCCCTCGCCGCCACCGGCGCGCTCCACGAGACGATCTCCGGCCTCGTCGGCACCCCCGAGACCGCCGGCGCCCGCCGCGCCTTCGTCTTCGTCAACCGGCGCCTCCTGCGCGACCGCGCCGTCCTCGCCGCCTTCTACCGCGCCGTGCGCGAGGAGTGGCGGAGCGACGAGTTCCCGGCGCTCTTCCTCTTCCTCGAGCTGCCGCCCGAGGAGGTGGACGTCAACGTCCATCCGCAGAAGGCGGAGGTGCGCTTCCGCGATCCTCGTCTCCTCGACCGCCTGCACTTCACCCTGCGCGCCGCCCTGGCGCGGGCGCGCGGCGAGGAGCCGGCGCCGCTGCGCGCGCCGCACGGGGAGGCGCCGTCGATGCCGCCCGCCTGGCGCGGGTTGGGCGACCGGCCGTACTCGACGGCGGAAGCGTGGGAGCGGCGCCTCGCCGGCGATCTTGCCGAAGGCAGCCCGCAGCGTCTCGCAGCCGCCGCCTACGCACCCCTCGACCGCCCGATGGTCCCGCTCTCCGGCCGCGGCGGCGAGCCGCGCCCGTTCCGCCTCCTCGGCCAGTACAAGGGGACGCTCATCCTCCTCGAAGGCCCCGACGGCCTTTACGTGATCGACCAGCACGTCGCCCACGAGCGCATCCTCTACGAGCGCCTCCGCCGCGCCCTCGCCGCCGAGTCCCCCGCCAGCCAGGCGCTCCTGCACCCGGCCCTCCTGGAGCTGGCACCGGCCGAGCGGCTGCGGCTCCAGGAGCTGGCGCCCGAGCTGGAGGAGTGCGGCTTCGGCCTCGCCGTTCTCTCGGGCGACACGCTGGCCCTGACCGCCGTCCCGGCCCCGCTCTCGGCCGAGGAGGGGGAGGCGCTCCTCCGCACCCTTGCTGCCGACGAGGGTGCCGAGCACGCCGGCGACAACGGCGGCGGCGGCGCCGCGCCCCTGCGCCGGCGCCTCGTCGAGACCCTCGCCGCGAGCCTCGCCTGCAAGGCGGCGGTCAAGATGCACCACCCCCTCGCCCCGGCCGAGATGGAGGCCCTCGTCGCCGAGCTCTTCGCCGCCGAGCAGCCGTACGCCTGCCCGCACGGCCGTCCCGTCGTCCTGCAGATGACCGACGCCGACCTCGAAAGGCGCTTTGGCCGGCGTTGAGGAGAGCCTCGGCTACCGCTTCCGCCGCCGCGAGCTGCTGGAGCGGGCGCTGACCCACCGCTCGCTCGCCAGCGAGCAGGGGAGCGAAGAGCACTGGGAGCGCATGGAGTTCCTGGGGGACGCGGTCCTCAAGCTCGTCACGGCCGAGCTGCTCTTCGAGCGCTATCCCGACGAGCGCGAGGGCGGCCTCACGAAGCGGCTGAACCACCTGGTCAGCGAGCCGGTCCTCGCCGCCTGGGCCGCTACGCTCGGGGTGAGCGACGAGCTGAAGCTCGGGGTGGGGGAGGAGCGGGGCGGCGGGCGCGGCAAGGACTCGCTGCTCGCCGACTCGCTGGAGGCCCTCTTCGGCGCGATCTACCTCGACGGCGGCCTCGACCCCGCCCGCGCCGCCGTCCGCCCGATGCTCGACCGCGCGCTCGCCGCCGACGCCGAGGTCCTCCACTCGGATTCCAAGACCGCCCTCCAGGAGCTGGCGCAGGCGCGCGGCTGGGACCTCCCCGACTACCGCCTGGTCGGCGAATCCGGCCCCGACCACGACAAGCGCTTCGCCGTCGAGTGCTGGGTCGCCGGCGAGCGCGCCGGCCGCGGCGAGGGGTCGAGCAAGAAAGTGGCGCAGCAGCAGGCCGCGGCGGACGCGCTGCGGCGGCTGCAGAGCGACTAGCGGGCCATCGAAGGCGCTAGCTAGGCGCCGAGAATCCCTTTTCTTTCTGTAGCGTCCTGTCGAAGGTCAGGACCGACGAGCAGCCCGTCGCCGCGGCGCGCTCGCGGATCAGGTAGTCAGCGAAGTCGCCGCGCCCTTCGCCGAAGGCGCGCAGGGCGCGGGCCAGCCGGCCGTCGTCCTCGAAGGTCAGATGGTCGGCGCTGGCCAAGGCCTCCAGGGCCTGTAGGATCTCGCCCCGCGAGTGCTCGTAGGTGGTGCGCAGCACCCAAACCAGCTCGGCGAGCACGACATCGGCAACGAAGCCCGACGCCTCCGCCGGTCCGAGGCGGGCCAGGCTCCGCTTTGCCGCCTCGAACTGCTCCGGATCGTCGGCGACGAGAAAACGGACGAGGACGTTGGTGTCGAGCGCGATCACTCGACCGACTCGCGGAAGCTCTCGGCCGCCCCGCGGCCGATCCCTTCCTCGATCTGGCGGAGGCTCTTCTTGGCCCGGCGGCGCCGCAGCAGCCCGCCGAGCGACATGAGGTCCACGCTCTTGGGGCGCACGACGAGCCGTCCGTCGGGTTCGATCTCGAAGCTCAACTGGTGGCCGGGCCGCAGTCCGAGTCGGTCGCGGATCTCCTTGGGCAAGGTAACTTGGCCCTTGCTGGTGAGCGTGGTCGTCGGCATTCCTTACCCTCCTGGAGATTCCTTACCGAAGTGTACACCGGGGCGGGGTGAAACCCGCTGCTAGAATCCGCGCCCCATGGCGACGACCACGCCCGCCCCGCCGCTCCCGTCCCCCTCCTTCCGCGAGCTGCCCGCCCACGCCGGGCAGGAGGTGGCGCTGCGGGGGTGGATCGACGGGAAGCGCTCGTCGGGGAAGATCGCCTTTCTCCAGGTACGGCTGGGCGGGGCGGTGGTGCAGGCGGTGGCGAGCCGGGCGGACCTGCCGGAGGCGGCGTGGGCGGAGGTCGAGCGGGCGACGCAGGAATCGACCGTCGCGCTCTCCGGGCGCGTCAAGGAGGACCGCCGGGCGCCGGGCGGGGTGGAGATCCAGCTCACCGACTTCCGTGTCGAGCAGCTCACCGAGGAGTTCCCGATCAGCCCCAAGGAGCACGGGGTGGCGTTCCTCATGGAGCACCGCCACCTCTGGCTGCGCTCCAGCCGCCAGCGCGCCGCGCTCAAGCTCCGGAGCGAGGTGTCGCAGGCGATCCGCGACTTCTTCCATACCCGCGACTTCACGCTGATCGACTCGCCGATCCTGACGCCGGCGGCCTGCGAGGGGACCTCGACGCTCTTCGAGACCGACTACTTCGGCGAGAAGGCGTACCTCTCGCAGTCCGGGCAGCTCTACCTGGAGCCGGCGGCGGCGGCGCTCGGCAAGGTGTACTGCTTCGGGCCCACGTTCCGCGCCGAGAAGAGCAAGACCCGGCGCCACCTCATGGAGTTCTGGATGGTGGAGCCGGAGGTGGCGTTCCTGGAGTTCGAGGGGCTGTGCGCGCTGGCGGAGGAGTTCGTCTGCGAGCTGGTGGCGCGCGTGCTGGACCGCTGCCGCGAGGACCTGAAGGTCCTGGAGCGGGACCCGGCGCCGCTCGAGCGGGTGGCGCCGCCGTTTCCGCGGATCACGTACACGGAGGCGGTCGCGCAGCTCCAGGCGGAGGGGAACCCGATTCAGTGGGGGGACGATTTCGGCGCCGACGAGGAGACGGCGGTGGCGGCGCGGTACGACCGGCCGGTGATGGTGACGCGGTTCCCGGCGGCGTTCAAGGCGTTTTACATGCAGCCGGACCCGGAGGACGCGAAGGTGGTGCTGGGGTTGGACATGCTGGCGCCGGAGGGGTACGGGGAGATCATCGGGGGGAGTCAGAGGATCCACGAGCACGAGTTGCTGCTGGCGCGCATTCGCCAGCACAATCTGCCGATCGAGGCGTTTCAGTGGTATCTGGATGTGCGGCGGTATGGGGCGTTTCCGCATAGTGGGTTCGGGATGGGGTTGGAGCGCTTCGTGGCATGGATGGGCGGGCTCCATCACCTGCGCGAGACCATCCCTTACCCGCGCATGTTGCACAAGATCTATCCATAGGCGGTAGGAGAGGGGCGAGCGCGCGGAGCCCGGGTCGCGCCGGGCGCTCTCCCCCGGGGGACCGGCGCGCGCTTTGTGGAATGCTCGGGGTGGGCGCGCGCCTGCGCTCCGCTGCGCGCGGGGTCGGTGGTGGACTGAGAAGGGCGTTGCCGGCGCTTGCGGAGAGCTCCCCGGGGGAGAGCGCCCGGCGCGACCCTCCGTTGGCGAGTCAACGGTACAACCGTAAGACCGTCATCCTGAGCGAAGCGAAGGATCTGGGCGGGGGAAAGATGCCTCCTACGCGACTTGTGTCGTATCTGGTTCTCGGCCTCCTCACGCTCATCTGGGGCACCACTTGGGCTGCGATCCGCGTTGGGCTTGGCGGCGTGCCGCCGTTTACTGGGGTGGCGCTGCGGTTTGCGATTGCGGGGGTTGCGCTGCTGTTGGTGGTTTGGGGGGTTCGGGCGCCGCTGGGTCGGACGGCGGTGGAGCGGCGGTTGTGGGTGGTGAATGCGCTGTGCACGTTCTGCGGGTCGTACGGGATCGTGTACTGGGCCGAGCAGTGGGTGCCTTCGGGGTTGGCGGCGGTGTTGTTCGCGGTGTTTCCGCTGTTGGTGGCGGTGATGGCGCATTTTGCGGTGCCGGGGGAGCGGTTGACGCCGGCGCGCTTGGTGGGGGTGGCGGTGGGGTTCGTGGGGATCGCGGTGCTGTTTTCGGGGGACTTCGAGCCGCTCGGGGGGCGGCGGGCGGAGATCGCTGCGTTCGTGCTGCTGCTGGCGCCGCTGGTGTCGGCGATTGCGCAGATCGCGATCAAGCGGTGGGGGGCGGGGATCCATCCGCTGTCGCTGACCGCGGTGCCGATGCTGTTGACCGGGGGGATCATGGGGGCGCTGGCGGCGGCGGTAGAGCGGGGGCGGCCGGTCACTTTCGACGGGCCGTCGGTCGCCGCGCTCCTCTATCTGGCGCTGGTCGGTTCGGCGGTGGCGTTCAGCCTCTACTTCTGGCTCCTCCAGCACCTGCCGGCGACGCACGTCGCGCTCGTCGCCTACACGGCGCCGGTCCTGGCGGTCGTCATCGGCGCCGTGGCGCTCGACGAGCCGATCACCCCCCGCATGCTCGCCGGCGTCGCCCTCGTCGCCGCCGGCGTGGCCCTCGCCCTGCGTGCCGCGCACCCGCCTGCGAGCCCTGTCGCAGATCCGGGCTAAGATCGCTCAATGGACGTCGTCGAGCGCGTCCGCGCCGCCGTGGAGAGCATCCCTGAGGTGCGCCGCTGCTGTGCTTCGAGATCGCCCTCTTTGCAGCCGTTCGCGGCGATCTTCGTCATGGAGCGAGAGCCGGGGGCCTGGACCGACTTCAAGACCCAGGCGATGCTCGACTGGTGGGACTGGGCGCCCTACGCGCGGCGGGATCAACGCGGCGGCGGTGAAGCGGCTACGGGAGGCAGTCGGGAGTGGTGCGAGCTGACGTCGCCCTCCGCAGGTTCTTGACCGCCGTCGCTGACGCCGCCGGCCTCTGAAGCGCCGAATCGGCGCCGCCGCTGGTACAATGTCGCACTGCGGCATAAAGGGCAGAGTCCCGGCCGCGGTAGCATCCCACCATCCCGACGAGGGGGACTTCATGGCGACCAAAGACCAGCAGCAGATCGGCGAGCTCGAGTCGCGCAAGGTGGCGGAGGCCTCGCGCACGGCCGAGTGGGCGCAGCCGAGCTTCATGCGCGAGCTGTTCCTCGGCAACTTCCGCCTGGACCTGCTCCAACCCTACCCGCTGCCGGGCGAGGAGCGGCCGGAGTTCGCGGCCTTCTACCGCGCCTTCAAGGAGTTCCTGCGCGACCACGTGGACCCCGTGCAGATCGACACCACCGGCGAGTACCCCGAATCGGTCGTCGACGGCTTCCGCAAGCTCGGCGCCTTCGGCATGAAGATCCCCAAGAAGTACGGGGGCCTGGGCTTCACCAACACCGAGTACAACCGGATCATGCAGCTCGTCTGCAGTGTCGACGGGAACCTGATGGCGCTGCTCTCGGCCCACCAGTCGATCGGCGTGCCGCAGCCGCTCAAGCTCTTCGGCTCGGAGGAGCTCAAGAAGAAGTACCTGCCGCGCTGCGCCGCGGGCGAGCTCTCCGCCTTCGCGCTGACCGAGGCGCAGGTCGGGTCCGACCCGGCCCGCCTCCAGACCTCGGCCGAGCTCACCGCCGACGGCAGCGAATACGTCCTCAACGGCGAGAAGCTCTGGTGCACCAACGGCACGCTCGCCAAGCTCCTCGTCGTCATGGCGCGCGACCCCAAGACCAAGAAGATCAGCGCCTACGTCGTCGAGACCGCCTGGCCGGGAGTCAAGGTCGAGTACCGCTGCCACTTCATGGGGCTGCGGGCCCTCGCCAACGCCGTCATCTCCTTCAAGGACGTGCGGGTGCCGCGCGAGAACCTGATCGGCGAGGAGGGCAAGGGTCTCAAGATCGCCCTCACCACCCTCAACGACGGGCGCCTGTCGATCCCCAACGGCTCGGTCGGCACCGCCAAGCTCTGCCTCGAGATCTGCCGCAAGTGGGCGAGCGAGCGGGTGCAGTGGGGCAAGCCGGTCGGCAAGCACGAGGCGGTCGCGCACAAGATCGCCAACATGGCGGCGGTGACCTTCGCCATGGAGTCGATCGCCGCCTTGGCCACCGCGATGAGCGACCGCGGCGGCTACGACATCCGTCTCGAGGCCGCGGCGTGCAAGGAGTGGAACACCGACCGCACCTGGGAGATCGTCGACGACACGATGCAGGTGCGCGGCGGCCGCGGCTACGAGACCGAGACCTCGCTCGCCGGCCGCGGCGAGGCGCCGATCGGGGTCGAGCGCATGATGCGCGACTACCGCATCAACAAGATCTTCGAGGGATCGTCGGAGATCATGCACCTCTTCATGGCGCGCGAGGCGGTGGACAAGCACCTGGAGGTGGCCGGGGCGCTGATCGAGCCCGAGAAGAGCCTGCAGGAGAAGCTCGCCGAGCTGCCCAAGATGGCCGCCTTCTACGGCACCTGGTACCCGACTCGCTGGCTGGGCTGGGGGCAGTGGCCGCGCTACGCGGAGTTCGGCTTGCTCGCCGGGCACCTGCGCTTCGTCGAGCGCAACTGCCGGCGGCTCTCCCGCCAGGTCTTCCACGGCATGGTCGTCCACCAGGCGAAGCTCCAGAACAAGCAGGCCTTCCTCTTCCGGCTGGTGGACGTGGCGAACGAGCTGTTCGCGATCGCCGCCTCGGTGGCGCGCGCCGACGCGATGCGCCGCGCCGGGCACCCGGAGGCCGACAAGGCGCTCGAGCTCGCCGACCTCTTCTGCCGCGGCGCCCGCCGCAAGATCGCGAACCTCTTCAGCGACCTCTGGCGCAACGACGACGTGCGGAAGTACAAGACCGCGCTGCGCGTCCTCGCCGGCGACCACGCCTGGCTGGAGGAGGGGATCCTGGGGCTCGAGGAGCAGACCCAGCAGTCCGTCAAACCCGCGAGCCCGATGGGCGAGCCGGCGCCGGCCGAGGTCCAGCCCCAGGCGCGGCCGGTGGTCACCCACTGATGGCAGGCCAGGGCTGGGAGCAGTACCAGTGGCCGGCGCTGGTCCGCACCGTCCGCGGCGAGAAGGTGGAGCGCCCCTCGCCGCAGCTCATGGCGCTGCCCGACTCGGGGGCGAAGCAGCAGTCGCCGAACCACCGCATGATGGGGTGGGCGCTGGGGCTCGAATGGCTCAAGCGCTGGGGCGCGGGAGCGGCGGATGACGCCACCCTCGCCGGCCTGCGCAAGCACCTCGAGCGCGAGGGGACGTCGCAGGTCCAGAACGGCATCTGGACGGTCGGAGCGACGAGCGAGCAGTTCGCCCCCGACCCCCACGCCGCCTACTGGCTCCTGCCGGCGCTCTGCTTCGTGCTCGACGGCATCCCGGGCTGGAAGCAGTGGTGGCGCGGCACCGTCTACGCCTGGAAGGCCGGGGCCTCCCCGAACGGCGAGGTCTTCCTCCCCTGCGTCCGCTGGGCCGGCCGGTTCTCGCAGGTGACGGACGCCTGCTACCGCAACCTCTACGGCCTCGACCACCGCAACAACAAGTTCCAGAAGACGAGCTTCACGACGTGGTCGGGGATGTTCGATCCACTCTCGGGGTTCGCCGCGGCGGTCGAGATGAAGCGCGTCCTGGACACCCAGGACGACCCGCTGGGCGTCAACAAGGGCCCGCTCGAGCCGCCGGTCCTGGCGCTCCCGACGGTCATCAAGCGCACGGGCGAAGGCCTCACCGCCACGATGCACCTGCGGCCGGAGATCGGCGCGACCAAGCCGCAGACGACCGTGCAGGCGCAGTGGAACGCGAACGGGCCCTCCAAGGTGACCTTGGACGGGCCGCCCCTGCCCCAGACGGCCGCGGCGCCGGCACCGCTGGACGTCGTCCCGGCCTGAGCCCGCGGCCGGCGACCGTGCGCGCCGTCCTCCCGACGACCGACCCCGCCGACCCCACGCCCCGCCTCGGCACCCTCCCCGACCCGGTCCCCGGGCCCGGCGAGGTGCTCCTCGCCGTGGCGGCGGCCGGGCTCAACCACGCCGACCTCCTCCAGCTCCGCGGCCACTACCCGCCGCCGCCCGGCGAGCCGGAGGTGCCGGGGCTGGAGTGCGCGGGGACGGTGCTGGCGGTGGGGGAGGGGGTCGAGGGGTGGCGCGAAGGAGACCGGGCGATGGCCCTCCTCGGCGGCGGCGGGCTCGCCACCCGGGTGGCGGCGCCTTCGGGTCAGTGCATGCGGGTGCCGGAGAACCTGTCGCTCGTCGAGGCCGCGGCGGTGCCGGAAGCGGGGCTCACCGCCTGGACGCACATGGTCGTCGAGGGCGGCTTGCGGGCCGGCGAGACGGCGCTCGTCACCGGCGCCACCGGCGGCATGGGCACGTTCGCCGTCCAGCTGGCGCGCGAGCTGGGGGCGCGGGTCGTCGCCTCGGCGCGCGACGCGGCGCGGCTCGCGCGGCTGCGGGAGTTCGGGATCGAGGCGCTGGTGCCGGAGGGGGAGGGCTACGCCGAGCGGCTGCGCGCGGCGGCGGGCGGGGCGGGCATCGACGTCGTGCTCGACTTCGTCGGCGGCGCCGAGGTGGCGGCGCGGCTCGCGGCGCTCGCGCCCGGCGGCCGGCTCGTCGTCGCCGGCCTCCTAGCCGGCGCCCGCGCCGAGCTCGACCTCGCCCTCGTCCTCCGCCGCCGGCTGCGCCTGATCGGCACCGTCCTCCGCGCCCGCCCGCGCGACGAGAAGGCCCACCTCGTCGCCGCCTTCGCCGACTTCGCCCTCCCGCGCCTCGCCGACGGCCGCCTCCGCCCGGTCGTCGACCGCGTCCTCCCCTTCGAGCAGGCCCCCGAAGCCTTCGCCGCGCTCGCGCGCGGCGGGGTGTTCGGCAAGATCGTGCTAACGATCGAGTGAGAATAGAGTGATCTCTGGACGGGAGGGATCGCGATGAACGAGTCCATCGGTTCGTCTCCAGCAGCGCCGGCGGCTGGCCCGCGGGCCCGCCGGGGATGCGGCAAGCCGGCCCTCTTCCTCGTCCTCCTGTGTCTTGTGCTGGTCGGCGGCCTCGCGCTGTACGCCTGGATCACGCTCAGCTACAGCTACTCCAAGGGGGAGCGCGCCGGGTACGTCCAGAAATTCTCCCGTAAGGGATGGATCTGCAAGACCTGGGAAGGCGAGCTGGCCATGGTCAATCTCCCCGGCGCCATGCCCCAGATCTTCCAGTTCTCCGTGCGCGAAGCGGCGGTCGCCGAGCGCATCAACCAGACGCTCGGGCAACGCGTCTCGCTGCAGTACGAGCAGCACGTAGGCGTGCCGACGAGTTGCTTCGGCGAGACCGATTACTTCGTCACCAGCGTTCGCAGTCTCGAGCCCACCGCCCCATCCTCGCCGTAGACCGACCGGGATCTCAGCCGGGCTCGACCTGGACGCCGCCGAGGCGGCGTTGCCGCGATTACCCGGCAGGCGGGCGCTCCGGCCGCAGGCTGTTCCACATGTCGCGGTGGAACTGCCAGCGCCCGTCCAGGCAGCGCCAGATCTCGACCGCCTTGCCCTCGTCGAGCACCGCGCCGTCGCGGCCGACGACGGTGAAGGAGGTCGTGCGGTAGGCGAGGTTGCCGGACGACTCGGGCGGCGCGCCGCGCAGGCGGATCTCGGCGACCCCGGCGTCGAGGGCGCCCTGGTAGAAGCGGGTGATGGCCTCGCGGCCGCTCACGATCTCGCTGTTCGGCGGAAAGAGCTGCGCGTCCGCCGAGTAGACGGCCGCGACACCGGCGGCGTCGCGGTTGCGGAAGGCGGTCTCCCAGCGCTCGCTGGCGGCGGCGAGGGCGGGCCCGGCGTCGCCGCAGGCGGGCTGGGCGCCGTTGGCGCCGGCGGCGAAGGGCGTGGTCAGGGTGGCAAGGAGCATCAGGACGGCGGTGCGGCGTAGCGGCATGCGGTTTCCCCTCTCCACCTCAGCCTATATGCTCCGCGGCGCCGCTCAACCCAAGGAGACACCCCATGTCCACCCGTGGCAAAGCGCCGCGCTCCGTCACCTGGCTCATCTGCCTGCTCCTCTACATCGTCGCCATCCTGACCCATTTCGGGGTTCTGCACCTCGGCAACGGCCTCGGCGACTGGGCGTGGATCGTCGGCTACGCCCTGCTCCTGATCGCCGTCCAAGTCCGCGGGCTCTAGCGCCCGGGCGCCCCGTGGCTTGATCATTCACGCCGTGAATGATTATCATTCACGGCGTGAAGACCCTTCCTCGCGCCGTCGGCAACGCCCTTGCCGAGCGGCTGCGCGTGATGCCCGCCGTCGTCGTGACGGGCGCGCGGCAGACCGGCAAGAGCACCCTGGCGGAACGCCTCGTGCCCGGCGAGCGGCGCTACTTGTCGCTCGACGACCTCGACGTGCTCGACGCCGCCCGGCGCAACCCCGAGGTCCTGGTGGGCGGCACCGGGCCGGTGACGCTCGACGAGGTGCAGCGCGAGCCCGGCCTGCTCCGCGCGGTGAAGCGGGCGATCGATCGCGACCGCAAGCCCGGGCGCTTCCTGCTGACCGGCTCGGCGAACCTGCTGCTGATGCGCCAAGTCTCCGAATCGCTGGCCGGTCGGGCGAGCTACCTGACGCTCTGGCCGATGACGCGGCGCGAGCAGCGCGGCCTGGGCCGCTGCGGAGCCTGGAGCGAGCTGCTCGCCGCGCGCGACGAAGAGTGGCGCGACCTGCTCGCGGCCGAGCCCGATGCGCCGGACGACTGGCGCGCGCTGGCCCGGCGCGGCGGCTTCCCCACGCCGGCGGTGGAGCTGAAGACCCCCAAGGACCGGACCATCTGGTTCGACGGCTATGTGCGCACCTACCTCGAGCGCGATCTGCAGAACCTCGCCGCGATCAGCGCGCTGCCCGACTTCCGCCGCCTGATGCGCGCGGCCTGCCTGCGCCTGGGCCAGCTCATCAACCAGACCGAGCTGGGGCGCGACGTGGCGCTGCCGCAGCCGACAGTGCACCGCTGGCTCAACCTGCTCGAGACCTCCTACCTGCTCGTGCGTCTGCCCGCCTACGCCGTGAACCGCACCAAGCGGCTGATCAAGGCGCCCAAGATCTACTGGGGCGACACCGGGGTGGCGCTGCACCTGGCCGAACAGGATGAGCCGGGCGGCGCGCATCTGGAGAACCTCGTGCTGGACGACCTGCTGGCCTGGCGCGACACGCTGCTCGAGCGCGCGGAGATCGGCTACTGGCGCACGACGATCGGCGAAGAAGTGGACTTCGTGATCGAGACCGGCGGCCGATTGCTCCCCATCGAAATCAAGGCCAGCGCCAGGCCGCGGCTCGCCGACGCCACGCACCTGCGCGCGTTCCGCGCCGAGTACGGGAACAAGGCCCGCGCCGGTCTGCTGCTGCACAGCGGCAGCACGCTCGAATGGTTGGCGCCGGACGTGCTGGCGGCGCCGTGGTGGAGAGTCCTGTGAGGTCGAAGCTGCCGGATGAACCGATCCTGCCGCCGCCGGCCCCGCGGCGCTCGTCGCCCGCGCCCTGACCAAGCAGGAGCTGGAGCTCGCGGCGGCCCTGGAGAAGGTGGCGTAACACCCGCCGGAGGCCCCGGAATGTCCCCGCGGGGCCTGCAGACGCCCCGGTGGAGCCTCGCAATGTCCTCCCGGGACCTCGGAACCTCCTGCGCACGCTGCGGAACCTCTTGCGCAGCGCCGGGAACCAGTTGCGCGACGCCGGGAATGGGTTGCGCGCGCTGCGGAACCTGTTCCGAGCCGCTCGGAATGGATTCCCGACGCTCCGCAACCTATTCCCCGGCCCGCGCAACCCATTCCCCGGCCCGCGCAACCCATTCCCACGCTCCGGGAAAGGGTTCCGAAGCCGCCGCAGGGAGTTCCGCGCCTCCCGGAGGCCATTTCGCGCCGCTCGGCGGGCGTCGCGGAGCGTCGCACGCTCCATCCCCAACGAACGAAAGGAGAACCTGTCGTGCCCAGAACCCTAGGAGTCGCCAAGCCTTGAGTCGTTCTCTGCCGGAATGGCACATCAGCGCCCTCCAGATCGCCGGCGGCGCCGTGACCCTCACCCTCACCACCGCGAAGACTGCCGCCGAGTCCGCGGTGGTCGCCGCCGCCTCCGTGGTGGTCGCCGCCGCTGGCGGGGCGCTCAAACCGCCCTGATTACGAGCCTCCCGGAGCGCACCTCCACCTCGTACGCCTGCCCGAGGTCGAAACCCGCCGCCCGTAGCCACCTTCCCGACAGCCGCAGGTCCGGCACCCGCCCGCTCCCGGTCCAGCGACCGCAAACCGTCCCCGACCGGCGCCCCGCCGCACGCGCCCGCCGCGCCCGCTCGCTCTTTTCTTCCCGCCGCGCCCGCCGCTCCAAGACGCCGGCGACGGCGCGCCCCGCCGGGCTCTCGAGGAGCTCGGAGAGCTTCAGGTCCTCCACGATGGGGAAGGGGAGATACGGGGTGTCAGAGGCGGGACCGGCGGCGTTGCTAGACTTCGTCCCAAGACTGCGCATGGAGCTTAGTCCTCCGTGTGTGGTCCAGGGCGCGGCAGAGGTGCCAACTCTGTCGCGTCCGCTTCACGTTCTCGGCCCGCGCGTTCGATGCCCCGGCGTGCGGCCGGCTTCACGCGTTCTTGATCGATCCTGCTGCCCTACTTACGCCCCCGAGTGTAGCGTCGCCCGCGCCCCCAGGCAAGCGCGCCGCACACGAGTTGCCGCCCGCGCGCCGCTAATCACCATCGCCTCCTGATGGCGCGAGCTTCAGGCAGCCTGAGCCGCCGCTTCCGCCACCGGAGCTTAGGCGGCGCTCCCCCACGCAAGGGCTCGTGTCTCCTCTTGTTATACTGGCCAACTGATTGAGAGGCCTACGCATGGAGCATCGGCGCAGTCGGAGCCACGGACCATAGACATTAGCCGACCGTGGGCCATGCCGACCATAACCGCGCCTCGGCGAGTCGTAGAAACAGAGGTTGGCCTGGTGCCGCAGGTAGTCAAAGGCAGGGAGCATTCATGAGTGTCCTATTCAACCCACAGGGTGTAGGGCCAACCAGCACAAGCACGCACGCGGTCTCTCTGCTCGAGAAGATTATCAGCCTAGTGATGCTTGGCCTGGTGGCGGCGGAAATTTATCTGGTCTGGCTGGGTCTGGGCAGTTGGCCGGAGCTGACGCTGCTTTCCCTGGGTATGATCGGCCTGACATGGGCCATGGGCAACCTCGCACTGTTCAAGACCAAGAGCGTAGAAGGAAACCTGTTCACACGCGCTGGCGCTATGACGCGTACGCTCGCGGCCTTTGGAGCGCCGGTGGTCGCGGCCGCGGTGGTTAACATTCCGCAGATCACCTATCGGCAGGGCGCTGGGTTTCTGGCGGTGCTGCTTAGCGCAAGCACAATAATGCTTGCGCTGGGAAAAGCTCTGGATATGAAGGAGGCACTGGCGAACCTTGCGGTATGCACAGCCATTGCCGTGGCTGTCTATGCCCTGCCTGCGCCGCCGCGCAGTTCGCCGCCGCCGAAGTTCGAGCAGGACATCCAGACCGATGTAAAGCTCAAGATCAAGCTGCAGACGGGAGAAGGTAAGCCGCAACGAACGGACAGGATCGGCTATTCTGTGTTCGCCATTTTGCCCGATACATGGTTTACAGCGCGACCGCTGTTTTACCTAGGGGTCGCAACCACAGCCATCGAGGCAGAGCCTGAAGTAGAGCTACCTTACAGCCCGCTGGGGTACGTAATCGAAGCGCACGTAGACGGACGCACTGGCAAGCCGAGTTTCGCCGAGGTTGAGGTAATGAAAGTCCTTCCCGGTGAATCACGGGACGTCGTGATCAAGGCTGTAACAAGGAATCAGGTCTTGCAATAACGCATACTTGCCCGACAATGCGCTGAACACGGACGCACAAGGGCGCGCGCTGGGTTAGCTAGGTCGTCAGTCGGTGTTATGAGTAAGATATGCGTAGCTACATCTTTCTTGACAATTGGGTATTCCCGCTTCTCTCCGATCCGGAAGCTGATGCCCGGCTCACGGCCTTCGTGAGGTCCAATGGCTTCACAGTCCTACTTACGTCCTTGTCGATGGTCGAACTCTACAACCCGGGCTGGCAGAGAGCAGGGGAAAAGGAGAGAGGTGCCGCAGCAGCGCGCTTCCTGGCTCGCGTTCCTTGTGTCATCGTTAACCCGCGGAAGGTCTGGATGATGGAAGTCGCTGCTCATTTGAACCAACTGCAAGCCCTCCCGATTGAGCTGGACTTGTTCGACCTCTCCGCCGAGTTGCGAGAGGCAGCTCTGCTTGGGCTATTGCGGAGGGACGACCTTTTCTTGAGGCAGGGACTCGACATCCACACTTGGAGCCTCGACTACGAGGAAGCCAAGAAGAGCTGGCCCGCGGACGTGACGAGCATCATTGAGAATGCCTGTAGCCATGGATATCTCAAGCAGGACAAGGCTGGTAAGTTCACCGAGCTAGAAGAGACCAAGGAGCTCTTCTTGTTTTCTCTTGATCTTCGTCACGCCTACTGGAGAGACCTTGACGCGATCCTAACGGACGTTGGTCAGCGCGCTCGAGCGGGCCTTCGTCCCCTCTTGACTTCGGTTTCGCCTCAGCTCCCTGTGTTTTTGGTATTCCTACGTAGCGTTCGACAGGGCCAACCGGCCAAAGCTCAGGGGCTCAGACATAGGTGACTTCACCACATCAGCTTGCTACCATACTGCTCAGCGTTCACGACTGATGGTACAATGTTCCGGACTCTCCAGAGAATTCGCGAGCGAGTGGTTCCGGTGAGCTGCCAACTCATGACAAAGGATCTACTGGAGGCAGAGGTTCGACAATTTGTGTAAGTCGCCGTCACGGAAGGGCCTCTTCCACGTGCGAGTAGTTGACGACTGCAAGGCCAATCGCTTGCAAGATATCGCGGTCGGTGTTCCCGTGCGAAGCGTTCAGATCGCGACCCTCACCCCCGCCAGTCCAGAATCTTGTCAATCGTCTGCCGCGACACCGTGTGGTACCCCGGCCTCGCCTTCTCGTAGATATGGAGCGCCAGTTCGGCGCCGGCGGGGGTCTTCGCCAACGCTGTGTAGAGCGGCTGGAGGAACTTCCGCCGGCCCATGCCGGTGAGGAAGCGCTCGAGGGCGGGGTAGGCGGGGGCGTAGCTGCTGGCGATGACTTTCTCCAGCCAGGCGGCGAGGACCTCGGAGTTGCCGCTGTCGGAGAGCTTGAAGGTCTGGTCGAGGTCGGCCATGCGCTCGGCGGGAAGCGGGTCGGGGAGGGTGCGGAGGAAGTGGAGCCACTCGTGGGTGGACCAGCCCTGCGTCGCGAGCGTCGGCCGCCGGGGTGCCGGCCGCGAACGCCTGCGCTTGCGCCTCGACCTTGGCGAAGGCGTCGGACTTGGGCTGCGGCGCGGTCGCCGGGAGGCCCGGCTCGTAGACCCACTGGCGTACCTCGGCCTTTAGCTCCGGGTGCTTGGCGAGGAGCTCGCGGTCGAGGAGGGCGAGGAAGGTCTCGGTGTCCATCGAGCGGAAGGCGTGGCGCTGGAAGTAGGAGCTGACGAACTTGTCGAAGGGCTTCCGCCCTACGACCTCCTCGATCCGCCGCAGCAGGAAATACCCCTTCTCGTAGGCGACGTCGGTGACCCCGTCGTCCGGGTCGCGGCCGGTGAGTTCGAGCTTGAGCCGCGTGTCCGGGCTGTCCGCGCCCAGCTCCTCGATCGTCTCGAGGAGGTCGCCACGCCCGAGGGCCGCGAGCATCTCGGAGTACGAGCGGCCGTAGAGCGCTTCCATGATGCGGTTCTCGAAGTAGACGGTGAACCCCTCGTTGAGCCAGAAGTCGTTCCAGGTGGCGTTGGTCACCAGGTTCCCCGACCATGAGTGGGCCAGCTCGTGCGCCACGAGGGACACGAGCGACCGGTCGCCGGCCAGGATCGTCGGCGTGGCGAAGGTGAGGCGCGGGTTCTCCATGCCGCCGAAGGGGAAGCTCGGCGGCAGCACCAGCACGTCGTAGCGTCCCCAGCGGTAGGGGCCGTAGAGCTTCTCGGCGGCGGCGATCATCTTCGGGGTGTCGGCCAGCTCCCAGGCGGCGCGCTCGACGACCGCCGGCTCGGCGTAGACGCCGGCGCGGTCGCCGAGCGGCCGGAAGGCGAGGTCGCCGACGGCGAGCGCCAGGAGGTAGGAGGGGATGGCCTGCGGCATGCGGAAGCGGTAGACGCCGTCGGCGGACTTCGCCGTCGGGTTCTCGGCGCTCATCACCGCCATCAGCTCGGGCGGCACGCGCACGGTCGCCTCGTAGGTCATGCGCACGCTCGGCGTGTCCTGGAGCGGCACCCAGGTGCGGGCGAGGATCGCCTGCGACTGGGTGAAGAGGAACGGGTGCTCGCCCGAGGTCTGCCGCGGCTCCAGCCACTGCAGGGCGGCCGCGTCGGCGCTGGTGGCGTAGTCGATGTGGACGACGCGCGTGTCGGGCGCGATCTCGACGGTCAGCTCGCGGCCGAGGAAGGGCTTGGGGTCGCCGAGGGTGAAGCGCGCCTCGGTGCCGCCGTCGAGGAGGATGCGGCGGACGTCGAGGTCGCGGGTGTCGAGGTGGAGCCGGGTGGCGCCGGTGCGGTTGCGAATGCGGAGGCTGGCGCGCCCGGCGAGCTGCTTGCGCGGGAAGTCGACCGTGAGGTCGAGCCCGAGGTGCTCGACGGCGACCTCCTGGGGCTTGGCGTAGGAGTGAGGGTCCTGGACGGCGGGCGCGGCGGCCGGCGTGGAGGAGCCGGAGGGCGCCGGCGCGGGCGCGCCGGCGCAGGCGCAGAGGAGGGCGGCGAAGGAGAAGAGCAGGGGAGCGACGAGCGGTAGATCGAGCACGCGGGCCATCGGCACCTCCGGCGGCGGATTATAGTGACGGGCATGACGGCGCCCCCGCCCAGATCCCTCGCTGCGCTCGGGATGACGGGCTAAGGTTAGTGCGCGGCGCGAGGGGCGGTTGCGGCTTGCGCCGGGTTCCAGACGGCGGGGGAGACGGCCGGGGCATCGCGCTCGAGGGCCTGGTTGACGCGGTCGACGATGTCGAAGACCTCGCGGCGGGTGAGCTTGGCGCCGGGGCCGGCGGCCTCGACGCGGTCGAGCGTGGCGAGCGCCAGCTCGGCCGGCAGGGCGTTGAAGGCCACCAGGCCGCGCTCGGCGCCGGCGGCCTGGAGCGCCAGCACGTACTCGGCCGCCGCTCGCAGGTCCTCGCGCGCCAGCGCCAGCGCCTCGGCGCGGTCCACCGCCGCCGGCAGATAGCAGCGCCCCTCGACCGCGTCGGACGCCGAGTCCTTGAGGATGTTGACGAGCTGCAGCCCCTCGCCGAAGAACGGCGCCCGCTCGCGCAGCCGCGGCGCCACCGCCGCGAGCTCCGGCCGCTCGAGCAGGTAGAGCTCGGTCAGCAGCTCGCCGACGATCCCCGCCACCACGTAGCAGTAGCCGCGCAGGTCGGCGAGGTCGGCCAGCCGCAGCTCGCCGGCGCCGTCGGTGCGCGCCACGTACCCCGCCATGCCGCGGATCGTGCGTAGCATGTGGGCGCGGATGAGCTCCACCGCCGGCGGCGCCAGGCCGAAGAAGGCGTCGAGCACCTCGGGCAGGTCGGCCAGCAGCTCCCGGTACGCCAGCCAGGCGCAGGGGACCTCCTCCGCCCAGACCGCAGCCTGCGCCGCCGTCTCCTCGGGCGCGCGCCGCGCGAGGAGCGCGCCGAACCGCTCCAGCGCCTCGATCCGCCGCGCCCGCGGCCAGGCGGCCGCGTCCTCGAACGTGTCGGCGACCCGCAGCAGGAGATAGGCGAGCGTCACCTCCCGCCGCGTCGGCTGCCCCAGCCGCGGGATGCAGAGCGCAAACGTGCGGCTCGTCTTGAGCAGGTGCGCGTCGAGGTCGGCCATCGCCGCAGTCAGCCTATCAGCGTGCCCGGCACCATCTCGCCGCGAAGGGCGCGCTCCAGGAGCCCGGGGACGGTGCCGTCGGCGAGGAGCGAAGGGATGCCGTCATCCGACAGGGCGGCGGCGGCGACGAGACGGAGGCCCATGCCGCCGGTGACGTCGGTGCCTCGTGGGGACCTGAGCGCCCTGACGGCGGTGTCCCAATCGTCGGGATGAATTTCAGGGATGGTACGACCGGCGGAGTCGAGGAGGCCGGCCGTTTCGCCGAGCCAGATCGCGCGGCGGACAGTGAAGCCGGCGGCCAACAGCTCGCGGGCGAGGAAGATGAAGACGACCTCCGTCGAGACGATCGCGGCGCCCCACTCGGTGTCCAGAACCACGTCGCCGTAGACCACGGGGAGGAAGCCCGAGCGCAGCGCCACCGGCAGCGCAGGCGGCAACACTCCGTGCTCATGCCCGCTCCTTCCCACCAAGAAGCTCCCCGGCACGAACGAAAACGGTCGCGCTCCCGCTTCCCGCAACGCCACGACGACCATCCGATGCAGCTCCGCCGCCTCCGCTTGCGTGTCCGCCACGCCGTCCAGGTTTTCCCGCGCCACCGGCCCGCTCCCCAAGCCCGCCCGCGCCGCCGCCACATGCCCGAACGACCCACTCCCATGCCCGAGCACCAAGCCCCCCGCCCCGGCCGCGACGATCTCCCCCGCCAGCCGCCGGATTACCTCCCCTCGCGCAGTCCGAGCCCGCTCCTTCTCCGTGATCAGGCTACCGCCGAGCTTCAATAGGGTGATGTCAGCCACAGCTTCCCCCGCCCAGATCCTTCGCTTCGCTCAGGATGACATGCAAGGGTTCACCACGACGGTAGCCCGCCGGGTGCGCTCCCCGGAGGCACCTGTGAGCCAGCGCCGGCAACCCCACCGCAGTCCGCCACCGATCCGGCGCGCAGCGAACCGGAGGCGCGCGACTCAGATCCGAAGTCCTCAACTCGCGCGCCGGTGCCGTAGGGGAGCGCACCCGGCGGGCGGTGATCGCGCGATCCCCCCTCAGAACAGATGCTCAATCTCCCGACTAGGCCCAGACCCCACGCAGTCGCGGATCACGAACCCCACCGCCGGCAGCTCCTCCAACCGCTCCGCCACGTCATCCTCCGCCTCCGGCGTACAGATCACGTGCACGTTCGCGCCCGCGTCCATCGTCGCCCACGCCTCCACCCCCTCCTGCCGCATCTCCCGGATCAACCGCAGCACCTCCACCGTCCCCGAGCTCCAGTAAAAGACCGGCGGCCGCGACGACATCGCGATCAAGTGCAGATCGATCGCCTCCTCCTCCAGCGCCGGCCCGAGCAGCGAAAGGTCCCGCTCCTTGATCGCCAGCCGCGTGCGCTCCAGCCGCTCCGGCAGCAGCTCCAGCCGCCGCTTGTAGTAGGGGCTGGTCGGTGCCCGCCGGTGCCCCTCCAGCGACGGGATCGTCTTCGGCCCGATCTCCACCACCGCGATCACGTCGCGCAGGTCCCAGTCGTCGGCGCTCGCCAGGGCGCCGGCCCAGGGGTCGTCGTCGGGCCCGCCCGCCGGCCACTCGACGTAGCCGCCGAAGCAGGAGCGCGCCGCCGACCCCGAGCCGCTGCGGCGGGCCAGCGCCGAGAGCTCCTGCGGCGTCGCCATGCGGTCGAGGGCGGCGACGCTGGCGAGCGTCAAGGCCGCGAAGCCCGACGCCGACGAGGCGAGCCCGGCGGCGCTCGGGAACTCGGTGCGCGTGGCCACCCGGAAGCGCCCCTCCCAGCCCGACCACTCGCGCACCCGGTCGAGCTGCGCCCGCACCTTCTCGCCGAAGCCGTGGGCCGGGGTGGCGAAGCCGCCGCCGCTCTGCGCCAGCCAGACCTCGTCCTCCCGGGCGTCGCCGCCGAGCGGCTCGACGGTGCAGTTCGAGACGCAGCGCGACAGCGTCATCGAGATCGACGGGTTGTTCGGGATCGCGTGGTCTAAGTCCTTCGCGCCCCAGTACTTGATGAAGGCGATGTTGGCGGGCGCGGCGATCGTGGCCTTGAGCATTCAGGCCGCCTCCCGGCGGCAGCCGGCCGCCCCCAAGGCGACCGGAAGATGAGAGAGCCTGCGAAGAAAGGGCCAGGTCGGGATCCGGCCCGGGTCGGGATGGTAGACGAGGAGGCAGCCGGCGGCCGGACCGGCGAGGGAGCCCGCCCCCGAGACCTTGGCCGCCCCCCCCTCGGCCTCGACCCGCCGCGCCAGCTCGCGCACCGCCGGCGGCACCACCCCCAGCTCCTCCAGGCAGGCCTCGGCCTCGCGCAGGAGGGGGACGGCGGCCGCCGGGTCCGCGCGCTCCCGCTCCAGCTCGGCGCGGAGGGCGCGGGTCGCCGCCTCGATCCCGTCGAGGAGGCGGTCCAGGCCTGCCGGGTCGCCCTGCCAGCGGTCGCGCACCGCCGCCACGACCGCCCCGGTGGGCTCGGGAGGGGCGCCGGTGTCGTAGACGCGGAGCGCCGCGAGGAGCGGCGAGCGCGCCTCGACCGGCTCGCTCTCGAGGCCGCCGTCCGCCGTGCGGCGCGCCCAGAGGACGCCGCCCTCGAAGACCGTGGCGCCGTCCACCCCCGAGGGCATGCCGTGCTGGCGGCGCTCGACCTCCAGCGCCAGCCGGCGGACGGCCTCCGGGCCGGCGTCGGCGCCGCGGAAGGCGAGGTACCCCGCCACCACCGCCACCGCCGTGGCCGCCGAGCTGCCGAAGCCGGAGCCGATCGGGAGCTGGGAGTCGATGCGTAGGTGGAGCGGCGGGCCGCCGGCCTCGCCCAGCGCCTCGGCCGCCTCGCCGAGCGCGACCTTGACGACGTGCGCCGGGTCGCCGCCGCGTACCGCCTGGAAGGCGGCGGCGCCGGGCTCGGCGGCGTAGCGCTCCCAGCGCTCGCGGACCTCGCGCGCGTAGGCGAGGAGGTCGCTCCAGGAGAGCTCTTCGCGGTAGCCGACCTGGGGAAGATCGAGCTCGACCCCGCCGGCGAGACGCGGCGTCAGGCGGGCGGTCAGGCGGCGGTCCACGGCCGCGACGAGCGCGGGGCGACCGTAGACGGCGGCGTGCTCGCCGATGAGGATGAGCTTGCCAGGTGTGGAGACCGCGACCGCCGGCAAGCGGGGCCCTCCCGGGCTAGGTCGGCAGCAGCGGCAGGTCGGGCGCGGCGGCGCCGCGGCCCAGGCGCTCGTGGGCGCGCGCCAGGTCCTGCGAGGTGAAGGCGGCCATCAGCGAGATCTCGCCGGCGAGCACCACGGCGCCGCAGATCTCGGCCAAGCGGATCACCGCGTCGCCGCGCCGCTGCGGGTCGGGGGAGACCCCCATCACCGCCAGCGCCTCGCGCTGGGTGTCGAGCGCGGTGCCGCCGCCGATGGCGCCGAGCGGCACGTCGGGGAGGAAGACCGAGGCGAAGACCCCCTCGGGGCCGCGCGGCTCGATGCAGGTGACCCCGAGCGACCCTTCGACGACGTGCGCCGCGTCCTGCCCGGTGGCGATGAAGAAGGCCGCCAGCACGTTGGCGAAGTGGGCGTTGAAGCCGAGCGACCCGGCCGCCACCGATCCCAGCAGGTTCTTGCGGTACTGCGCCTCGACGAGCGAGCGCGAATCGGTCTTGAGGTAGCTGTGCAGCACTTCGCCGTCGAGCAGGATCTCGGCGTAGATCCGCTTGCCGCGCCCCTCCTGGAAGTTGATGCCGGCCGGCTTCTTGTCGGTGCAGTAGTTGCCCGACAGGGCGATGCAGGGGACGCCCGTCTGCGGCTCGATCAGCTCGCTGACCATGCGGTCGCAGGCGATCGTCGCCATGTTCATGCCCATGGCGTCGCCGGCGTCGAAGCGGAAGCGGAGGAAGACCGTGGTGCCGAAGGCGAAGGGGCGGACGTCGAGGAGCTTCAAGTAGCGGCTGGTCCCCTCGGCCACCTTCCGCAGCTCGGCGTCGTGCTCGCGGATCCAGCGCACGAACTGCTGCGTCTGGATGACGCCGGAGGTGCGGAAGACCGGCGCGCGGGTCATCCCCACGTCCTCGACCCGCACCACGACGCCGCCGGCGGCGCGCAGCGCGGCGCACCCGCGGTTGGTCGAGGCGATGAGCGCCGCCTCGGTCGTCGCCAGCGGCACGTAGACCTCGCCGTCGAGCCGCTCGCCGCGCACCCGCAGCGGCCCCACCACCCCCATCGGTACCTGCGCCACGCCGATGAAGTTCTCGCAGTGGCGGTAGGAGGCCCGGCAGACGTCGAGGGAGTGGTGGCCGACGTGCTTGAGCTCGGCCTGGGTCATCTCCTCGAGGGCCTGGCGACGGACCTCGGCGGCCTCGCCGGCGGGGAGGTCGCGCGGCAGCTCGTGGAAGCGGCGCTCGCCGGAGACCAGCGAACGCACCAGCTCTTCGCGCGAGTGGCTCGCGGGGGGGACGGGATCGACGGGCTTGATCTGGCTCATTGGTCGGCCCTTCCGTGCAGCGTCGCGGCCTTGAGCGCCGCCAGGTCCTTGGCGCCGAGGCAGAACATGGCGATCTTGAGCTCGCGCACGATCCGCTCGGCCCGCTCGACGACCCGCTCGGCCGACTCGCTGGCGGCCTCCAGGAACGGGTAGGCCAGCCCCACGAGATCCGCGCCCAGCGCGATCGCCTTGGCCGCGTCGACGCCGTTGCGCACGCCGCCGCTGCCGATCAACGTGATGCCCGGCAGCTCGGCCAGCGCCCGGATCGACTCCGGCGTCGGGATGCCCCAGTCGGCGAAGACCTCGCCCAGGTCCGGGTCCCCCGCCCGCTCCCCCTCGATCCGCGCCCAGCTCGTGCCGCCGCTGCCGGCGGTGTCGAAGATCCGGAACCCCTCGTCGTGGAGCGCCCGTGCGGCGCGCGCCGAGAGGCCGCTGCCGATCTCCTTGGCGATCGCCGGCACCGAGAGCCCCCGCGCCACCTCGCCGAGCTTGGCGACCAGCCCCCGGAAGTCGCGCTGCCCCTCCGGCTGGATGGCCTCCTGCAGCGGGTTGAGGTGGAAGGCCAGGGCGTCGGCCCCGATCATCGCCACCGCCGCCTCGCACTCGGCCGCCCCCACCCCATAGTTGAGCTGGACGGCGCCCAGGTTGGCCAGGAGGGGGACGGACGGCGCGGCGTCGCGGACGCGGAAGGTATCAGCTTTCGTCCGATCCTCCAACGCTTTGCGCTGCGAGCCGACGCCAAGCGCCAGCCCCACCCGCTCGGCCCCGAGCGCCAGGTGGCGGTTGATCCGCGCCGCGATCTCGGTGCCGCCGGTCATGCAGGAGACGAGGAGCGGGGCGGCCAGGGGCTTGCCGAGGAAGGTGGTCGAGAGGTCGATCTCGTCGAAGTCGAGCTCGGGGAGGGCCTGGTGCTCGAAGCGGTAGCGGTCGAAGGCGCCGCCGGTGCCCTGCATGCGGCCTTCGAGGGCGAGCCGGATGTGCTCGGCCTTGCGGTCGCGGCCGAGATCGGCGGCCCAGGGGGCGAGCTTCACTGCTCTCGCTCCCAGAGCCAGTCGAGGAGGCCGGCGAGGAAGGCGCCCCCCTCGGGCGCCAGCGGCAGGCCTTCGAGGGCGGCGGCGGCGACCTGCAGGCGCTCCTCGACCATGGCCTCGACGCGGGCGCGGGCGCCGGTCTCCTCGAGGGCGCGGCGGACGGCGGCGAGCCGGTCAGCGGTGAGGTCGTGGTCGCCGAGGGCGTCGCTGAGCAGACGGAGCTGGGCGGGGGAGGATGCCTCGAGCGCGTGGTGGACGAGGAACGTGTACTTGCCTTCGCGCAGGTCGGCGCCGACCGGCTTGCCGACCGTTTCCGCGTCGCCGAACGTGCCCAGGAGGTCGTCCTGGAGCTGGAAGGCCTCGCCGACGGCGGCGCCGTAGCGGGACAAGAGATCGAGCAGGCCGGACGGAGCGCCGGCCAGCAGGGCGCCCAGCTGGATCGGCCGCTCGGCGGTGTAGCGGCCCGACTTGAGGCGGAGGACGCGGAGCAGCTCGTCCTCGATCGTTCCCTCGGAGCGTGGCCGCAGCCCGACTTGGATCTCCAGGTACTGCCCGGCGATCACTTCCTCGGCCATCGCCGAGAAGGCGCCGCGCAGGGCAAGCCGGCGTTCGGGGTCCGGCACCAGGTCGGCAGCCGCGCCGAACAGCTCCACCGCCCAGGTGTGGGCGAGGTCGCCGACCAGGATCGCCGCCGAGCGGCCGAAGTCGCCCGCGTCGCCGCGGAAGCCGCGCGCGGCGTGGCTGTCGGCGAAGCGGACGTGGGCCGCCGGCTCGCCGCGGCGCACCTCGGAGTGGTCCATGATGTCGTCGTGGATCAGGAGGTAGGTGTGGAGCAGCTCGGTCGAGAGCGCGAGCGGCAGCGCCGCCTCCTCCCGCCGGCCGCCGCAGGCCCGGTAGGCGGCCAGCACCAGGGCCGGGCGGAGGCGCTTGCCCCCCTGCGCCACCAGGCGCGCCACCCCGTCAACCAGCTCCAGCGCCTCGGCGGCTCCGGCCGCCTCGCGCTTGCGCGCCAGAAAGGCGGCCAGCTCGCGGTCCAGGCGCCCGCGGAAGGAGTCCAGGAGCGGCTGGAAGGCCATCTCCTCGGCGGGGCGGGGGGTGCGGAGGGCGGTCGAGCGTTCCATCGGTCCGAGCGTCAGGACCGAGTGTAGCAGGCCCCTAGCGGGCGCCCTTCACCCCTAGCTCTTGCAGGGCCGTCTGCAGCAGCTGATCCTGCCAGTGGATCTCGATCTCCATCCCGGGCCGGAGCGGAGACCTCCGGTGCACACGACCCCCGAGGTGGAAGAGGAGCTAATCGCCCGCATGGCGGAGGCGATCGAGGCGGTTCACCGCGCCGCAGGAGGGCCACGCGATGAGTGCGCTGCGTGACGACCCGAAGATCTCGCCCTCTCATCGACAGCGCAAGGCCATCGTGTACCTACGGCAGTCGTCGGCCCCGTCCGCCTCGCAGAGGGTGCGATCCGTTCCACCGTCCTCGCTCTCTCCATGGTACCCGCCGCTTCGCTTCGGTGTCTCGGGAGCAGCGGACGGCTGCACGACGCCGCCGCTACTCAGCCAAATTCAACAGGAATCGGGACATCGCCCTACTGTGCGCACGCCGGAGATCTATCCCGCCCCTCCCGCTGGACGATGGTAGGCTCTGCCCAGATAAGGAATGCCCTATCCCTTTATCTCTTGAGACGCAGGTGGCACCCGAGAGGCGGGGCTGCGGCCGGTGCGGACGTGAGATCCGCGAGAGGACCGCGCAGGGGGGGAAGCTCCACTGGCGAGCTCTGCTAGTTGTCATGGTGACGGCTGCTGAGCCGAGCGTGGCGCAACCTCCCCCGCCGTGCAGTGATACCGGGGTGGTGGTGTTCGACGTGGTGTCTCCGCCGGCGCCGCAGACGTTTGTCGTCCCACCGGGCGTGACAGAAGCGAGGATAGACCTTGCTGGCGCTGGAGGCGGTGCAGGGCCGCTAGCCGCCGGCGGAGGAGGCGTGCGGTTGGTGGCGGATTTTGCCGTCACGCCCGGCGAGACGCTCAACGTACTGGTCGGGGGCATTGGAGCGGCCGGCGCGGCCGGTGGCGGAGGTGGTGGCTCTTGGGTGTATCGCGCGCCCAATCTAGGCGGCCTGCTCATTGCTGCCGGTGGTGGCGGTGGTGCTGGCCAGTTGGGTACGGCCGGAGGCGCTGGCGGGACAGCCGGTGCTGGCGGCAGTGGTGGTGGCGGTACCGGAGGCGTTGCAGGCGCTGGCGGCAACGGTGGGGCCGCCGGTAGTCATCCCTCGGGCTGCGCGGGCGCGGGTGGTGGCGGTCTCCTCACCGATGGCGGCGACGCCGCACCGACTGGCAACTGCCCCATAGCCGCCACTGGCGGCGCTGCGCTCGTCAATGGCGCGGCCGGCGGCAGCGGGGGCGGCGGCGGTGGCAGTGGGGGTTTTGGCGGCGGCGGTGGTGCGGGCGTCGCCAGCAACGGTGTTGGCGGAGGTGGAGGCGGCGGTGGATTCGACGGCGGAGGTGGAGGGGCGGCGACTCTTAGCGGCATTGGCGGCGGCGGTGGGTCCTACTCAGCAGCACCGCTGGTCTTTAGCCCGATGGGCGGCTTCCAGACCGGCAATGGTCAGGTCCGCTTCTGCTTTACTGCCCCTATCGTGGTGCCCGCGGCGTCCGCCGCCGGATTGCTGCTCGCTGCCGTGCTTCTGGCGTGGTTGGGCTGGTGGCGCCTGCGAGTAGCGATCTAGGCCGATGGCCGCCGCCCCACGAGCTGCTGTCGTAGTGAGCCGCGGCCTCGGGGGGCGGTGAGTGGGCGAGAGGCTCGGGCTGCTGGCCGTCGGAGTCGAGGTTCTTGAGGATGCCGTGGAGGGAGGAGCGCTCGACGATGAAGGCGCCATCGCAGCGCGAGGGGCGAGCGGAGTAGACGACCTCGTCTCGTCCCAGGCCAGGCGATCCAGCACCAGAGGGCAGCGGATCCCGTAACGACCCAGGCGAGCCGCCTCCTGCCGCTCCTCCACCCGCACCGCCGCGTGGACCGAGAAGCCGCTGTGGCGCCAGGAGAGGAGGCTCTCGACCACCTCGTCGCCGATCTTGCGGCGCCCGACGAGGAGGCGAAGCACCTCGGCCTGGAAGAGCTTCTCGACCTGAGCGGAGTCGAGGTCGAGGAGGTGACGAAGGCTGCCGTCGGGGAGCCAACCGCCGTCGGCGAGCAGGTGGGGATGCCAGCCTAAGAGCTCGCCCGCTGTCTGCGCGAAGCCGATCGTCCCGGGGACAACGTCGTTGCGATCGAAGCAGGCGGCCAGATAGAGCCTCAGGGCCCGCCAAGCACATCCGGGCAGCTCTCCCAGCAGTCGACTTGCCCGTGAAGCAGGCGCTCAGAACCGGAGGGTCACGCCCCCCGAGGCGCCGAACAGTTCGAGGGTGTTCTCGTCGAGCGTGTCGAGGGTCGAGCCCGCCTCGACGCCGGGCGGCACGGCGAGGTCCGTCCAGGCGGCGAAGAAGCCGCCGGCGCCGAGCGCGATGTGGTCGGTGAGCCGGAACCGCCACTCGAGGCGCAGCTCGGTCATTGGGATGGTGACGCTCTCGACCTGGTTGAAGCGCTCGCCGCGGATCGCCGGGAACTCGGCGTCGACGTCCAGGGTCGGTGGGCCGGCGAACTCGCGCAGCCCGCTCGACAGCTGGACGTCTCCGAACACCACCGCCTGGCCGAGGGTGCCCTCGAAGCGGTTGCGGCCGCGCTCGATCGCGCCGCTGAGCGCCACCAGCGGCCCGTGCATGCGGTCGTAGTTCGACGAGGCGTCGAGCCGCAGGCCGCCGACGCCCTCGATGCCGGCGACGGCGCGGTAGTCGTTGTCGAAGTCGGCGGCGCGCAGGCCCAGCCCCAGCCGCAGCTCGCGGCCGTCCCGCCCCGCGATGGCGCGCGAGGCCACGAAGTCGGCGGACCAGAGCTCGATCGTGGTGTCCTCGAGGCGCTGGTAGTAGAGCCGCTCGCCCGGGTTGTCCGAGACGACCTGACCGCCGCCGACGACGAAGATCCGCTGGGCCGCGCCGCCGCCGGCGGCGCCGGTTACGGGATCGACCTCCTGATCGGTGCGGTAGATGAGGAAGTCGACGCCGAAGCGCCAGCGGCCGCCGGAGCGGTGCACCTCGGCGCGGTAGCCGAGCGTGGAGCCGGCGTCGAGGGTGTGGGTGGTCTCGGTGGCCGATCCGCTCGCGGCGGCGGCGCGATCCGTCAGGACGAGCCGATCGTTCCCCCCGGCGTCGAGCGACACGGCCTCGACGTCGATGCTCCAGCGATCCACCTGGGCGAAGGCCGGCGAGGCGGCGGCGACGAGGAGGGCGACAACGACCGGAATGGATCTCATCGGCGGCTCCTTTCCCGCCGCCGCGCGGAGGCAGCCGGCGAGAGCGATCCCTACTCGAATCGTTGGATGCTCCGGCGCCGAGAATCCTTCCCGGTCGAGACACCGGCAAAGGTAGCTAAGTACCTCGGCCATCTCCGAGTACACGAACTCGTTCATGATGGCCATTCCGGCGCTGGTGCCGCCGACCGGCGCGGGCTTGTTCGCGCGCCGCGGCAGTACGGTGGTTGAGGTTGGCGGCTCGGCACTCGGCCGGCGTCTGCCAGCCGAGAGCTTGGTGAGGCCGCCGATAGTTGTAGTCGTCGAGCCAGTGGCGGACGGCCGCGTCGAGCTCGGCTGCGGAGTCCCAGTCGCGGGTCCAGATCAGCTCGGACTTGAGGGGTGAGGATGAAGCGCTCGGCCACGGCGTTGCCGGTGGGTCGGTCCACGGGCGCCAGGGTATGGTCGAGTCGCCAGGGTCGGCCGATTCGTCAAAGATAACCGTTTTCTGATCATCACGAGGGAGCGACAAAGTCGTATGTACGGATACAGATGCCAGTACTGCTCAAGGACGGTCCATCCAAAGTGTCGCCATGGAGGGCTTCAAGCTGCTGCCGGCGTTCACCGAGGCGCTCGCTTCCTGGCTGAGGGAGCGGGCTCTCTGAATGGTGCGACGTCGTACATAATTGGGAAGGAGTACGCCATGCGCCGAGCCCTCGCGCTTTCCGTCGTCGTGTCGATCTGCCTGGCGGCTGCCCCAGCGGGCGCCGCCAACGTCTGGACTTCGATCGGCCCGGATGGCGGGGACATCTTCGCCCTGGAGGCCGACTCTCGGAAGCCGGGCGTGCTCTACGCCGGTACCGGGCAGGGCGTCTTCAAGAGCACCGATGGCGGCACGACCTGGCTCAGGTCGAGCCAGGGCCTGGTGCGCCGCGGCGTCTACGACGTGGCCGTCGCAGCGGACGGCTCCGCGGTGTACACCAGCGGTGAGGACGGTATCTTCGTCTCGCGCGACGCCGGGGCGACGTGGAGCGGTCCCAAGCTCCACTCGGCGTACACCACATCGGTGGCTGTCGATCCACACAATGTCCGCCGGGTGTGGGCCAGTAATATCAACTTTCTGTACCGGAGCGACGATGCGGGGGCCACCTGGAGCGAGGTGTACACCGGCATCGACATCACCCACGCCAGGGATATCGCCGTTGACCCCTTCCGTCCCGACACCCTGTATGCAGTCAGCGTGGCGGTCGAGGGCTATGGCGTCACGCAAGTCATCAAGAGCACGGACGCCGGCAAGACCTGGGTGCGGCTCGGAGGGGGGCTCGAACCGAGCTCCGACGAGAGCTCCGCGCAGCTCGCCGTGGATCCGACGACCCCGGACCTGTTGTATGTCTCCTTCGACTTTGCCACCTGGCGCAGCACGGATGGCGGCGCCACGTGGCACCGCACCGAGGGTGGCCATCCGATCGCGGTGGATCGCCAGGGCGTGGTCTACGCCGGCGACATGCTCAGCACCGACCACGGCCAGACCTGGCAGAGAGCCGCGACGTTGCCTGCACCCCCGCTGTGCTACGCGGCGGGCGGCGGAACGCTCTGGGCAGGGACGGCCGGCCTCGGGGTCTTCCGCAGCCGTGATCGCGCCGCGACGTGGGAACCGGCGCGGCGCGGCCTGCACGCCACGACGGTGACCTCGTTCGCCATCGATCCCGAGCGGCCGCGCGTGATCTATGCCGGCGCGGGCGTGGCAGGCGTGCTCAAGACGCTCAGCACCGGCGCGGGCTGGCGGCAGGTAGATTCAGGCCTGCCCGCCAGCGCGAGGGACTACCCTGCGCACCACGTCCTGGCGCTCGATCCACGGCAACCGCAGACGATCTATCTGGCTTGGGATGATGGCTTCGCCCGGAGCGACGACGGGGGGGAGCACTGGACCGCGCTCCAGGAGAATGCTGACGACGTTCTCTTCGACGTCAGCAATGTCGTCGTCGATCCAGCAACGCCCAAGGTCGTCTATCTCAACGGCGCTGAGCTGGGCGCTCCCGGTGAGCCTTGCAGCCTGGCGCGCAGCAACGACCGGGGTGTGACGTTCCGGTGCTTGCCGCCGTTCCGGCACACGGTGGGGAGGCTGATTCTCGATGCGGCAAGGCCAGGCTCCCTCTGGATGATGACGTGGCAGCCGGACCGCCTCTGGAAGAGCACCGACCGCGGCGCGCACTGGACGGGTATCCGGCTTCGGGGGCTGGCGAGCGCCGGCGACCCACGCTCGCTGGCGATCGATCCGTCCCATGACGGCCGCTTGTTCCTGGGCACCGACGCGGAAATAGGATACGGCGATCGCCCCGAGCGCATCTGGCGCAGCGACGACGGCGGGCTCTCCTGGCGTGCCTGGGGCCGCGGGCTCCCGGCGGCATCGAGTGTCACCCAATTGCTGATCAACCCGAAGCAGCCGAGCATCTTCTATGCCGCGGTGCTCGACAACGACTACAGCTTCTCCCCATCGGACCGCAGCGGCATCTACTGGAGCCGCGACGGCGGACGGACGTTCCGTCCGGCCGGTCTGACCGGATACGTGCTGCAGTTGACCCAGGATCCGAAGAACCCTCGCAAGCTCTATGCGTCGATCTGGGGCCGCGGGATCTACACCTGGATGCGGCCGTAGTAGAGCCTCCGGTCCGTACCGATGCTCGTGACCCCCCGGCGTCGAGCGAAACGGCCTCGTTTCGCTAGTAGATCGCGCCGCGTGAAGAGGTGAGCGTGCCCGCCTCGACGGTGAGCGTGTACGCGATGCCGCCCGTGCCGCTCCACGTGTCGAGGTCGAAGCTTCCTCCGGGTCCGATCCGGTAGACGGAGATGTTGCGGTAGGTGAGGGGAGTCCCCGGCTGGCACACCTCTGGCGGGCCGGGGGTGCGGAGGAAGTACACGTACGGCGTCGGGTGGGTGGGCGTGCTCAGAACCTCGGCGCTCCCGTCGGCCGGGTCGACGTGCAGCGCCGTCTCGCGGTCGGCCGCGATGGCGAGACCCTCGGTGGTCCACCCGTCCCGGACCAGCCGCGCGAGAAAAGCGATGGTCCGGCCCATGCGGTCGCGCTCCTGGAGGTGCTGGTCCGTGATCTTGCCGTTCATCCCGCCGGCCAGGGCCAGGAAGTCCCGGTCCAGCGTCAAATCGCGATGGAACGGGTCGGCGAGGGCCTCCGCCGATGTCAGGCTGCTATTGCTCATCGCCGAGTACACGAACTCGCTCATGATGGCCATTCCGGCGCTGGTGCCGCCGACCGGCGCCGGCTTGTTCGCGACGTGGTGGATAGCGTCCTCCACCGGTGTGTTCTTCCAGAGTTTCACGTACTCGGACTGGTCTCCGCCGGCGATGAACAGCGCCTCGGCGTTGCGTATGGTGTCGATGACGAACTGGTTGAACGCCGCGTTCCGGTTCTTGAAGATGATGGTGGCCACGGAGTCGCACGAGCACAGGTCGTAGATGTAGGGGTTGTAGGCATCGGTGCCCGAGGCGCGGATCACCACGAAGTCGCCGCCCCCGGAGCCAGCTCCCATGCGCACGAAGTTCTCGTCCACGTCGGTGCCGCCGCCCTGCAGCACCAGGAGCCCGCTCGTGGGGGTGACGACGTCGGCGGGGTTGCCCGTGACGAAGTATTGATAGCCCGGCGCGGCGCTGGCCAGGGTCGCGCAGAACATGAGGAGGCACAGCCAGCTTCCGATGACGCCGTGTCTCACCTGATGTGGCCGCATGTTTCCCTCCTTGGTCTCGCCGCCGGAATCCTAGCGCACCCCCAGCTCTTGCAGCAGCGGGGTCGCCTGCGGGCCGTGGAGGGCCTCCAGCGCCCAGAGGAGATAGCGGACGTCGACGGCGATGATCCGGCCGACGTCCTGGCTCCAGCCGAAGTCGTTGGCCACGTTCTCCCAGACGCGGTCGAAGTTGACGCCGACCAGCTCGCCGCGGCCGTTGAGGACCGGGCTGCCTGAGCTGCCGCTCGTGGTGTCGCCGTCGGCGAGGAAGCAGACCGGCACGTCGCCCAGCGCCCCCGAGGCCCAGCGGCTCTGCGGCGCGGCCGGGGCGGCGGCGCGGAGCGCCGAGGGGGCGTCGAAGGGCTCGGCGCCGGTGTGCTTCTCGGCGACGCCGGCCACCCGCGTCTGCGGCTCCATCAGGAGGCCGTCGCGCGGGCGGTACCCCTGGACGTGCCCGAGCGAGACCCGGAGCGTCGAGTTGGCGTCCGGGGCGACCGGCCGGCCGGCGTGCGCCTCGACCGCCCGGCGCCAGAGCGGGCGGAGGCGCGCCACCGCTCCCTTGAAGCGTTCGTCCCGCTCCTCGACGCCGGCGAGCTCGCGGTCGAGGGCGAAGGCGAGGTCGAGGAGCGGGTCGCGGCGGGCGCGGAGCTGCGCGGAGCTTTCGCCGAACATCGCCATCCGTGTGTCGAGGTCGGTCACCCGCGTGCGGGCGAGGAGGTCGGCCGCCTGGCCGAGGAAGGGCGCGATCCCCTCGATGCGCTGCCCGGCGGGGAGCGCCGCGAAGCGGGCGAGGACGTCGGCCAGGAGCGCTTCCTCGGTCGGCGCGTGCATCCGCTTCTGGTCGAGCCGCAGCCGCTCCTCCAGCCGGGCGCGGTTGCGCTCCATGTAATCGACCTGCCGCTCGAGGTCGGGCTTCGCCTTCTCGCGCGCCCAGCGGACGAGCGTCAGTGCCAGGTCGAGCGGCTTGGGACCGTTGCGCCCCTGCTCGAGGAGGAAGTCGCGCTCCCAGGCGGCGAGCTTCCGCTCGACGAGGCCGGTCAGCTCGTTCCGCGCCCCCACCGCCGGACGCCACTCCGGGCGCGCCGCCGCCCAGGCCTCGACCTCGCGCTCGGCGGCGGCCTTCTTCTCGAGGATCCGCCCGCGCTGGAGTCCCGCCACCTGGCCGCGGGCGTTCTTTTCCCGGTTGGCGAGGGTCTTGAGCCGGTCGGCGAGCGCGATGCGCGCCCCTTCGTCTCGCGCCGAGGCGGCCTCCATGACGTCCATCCAGGCGCGGTAGAGCGCCGCGCGGGCGGGGAAGAAGCGCTCGCCGCGCTCGCGCATCTCGGCCTCGGTCAGCGCGCGGTAGGTGATGCTGGGGTAGCCGGCGACGAGCACGAAGGCGCCCGGCTCGGCGCCGCCGGGGGCGACGGGGAAGTGATGGCGCGGCCGGTACGGCGCGGCACCCTGGCCGGAGGGGGCGGGCTGCGCGTCGGCGGTGGCCCAGACGCGCAGCAGGGCGAAGTCGCCGGTGTGGCGCGGCCAGCTCCAGTTGTCGATCTCGCCGCCGTACTCGCCGACCGCCCGCGGCGGCGCGTAGACCAGCCGCACATCCGGGTACTCGAGGCTCTCGACCAGGAGGTAGCGGACGCCGCCGTCGAAGGCCGCGACCTCGCAGCGCCGGGACGGCTGCTTCTCGCACGCCGCTACCAGCTCCTTCGACTTGCGGTCGATGGCGCGGAAGCGGGCGAGGTCGTCGGCGCCGCGCGGCACGGACTGCTCGACCTCGGCGGTCACGTCGCGCGTCGCGTGCGGGATCGTGGCGCGGACGGCGGGGCCGGGGAGCTCCTCGGCCCGCGCCGCGGCGAGGAAGCCATGCGTGATGAGGTCGCGCTCGGGCGTCGAGTGCTGCTGGAGGATGGAGAAGGCGCAGTGGTGGTTGGTGAGGACCAGCCCCTCGGCCGAGACGAACCCCGCCGAGCAGCCGCTGACCCGGATCGCCGCCTCCAGGAGCCCGCCTCCCTCGCGGCTCCAGAGCGCCTCCGGCGGCAGCGCCAGGCCCTGCTGGCGCAGCCACTGAGGATCGAGGTCGAGGATCTGCTGCGGGAGCCACTTGCCTTCGAGGGCAAAGGCTGGGGCGGCGCCGGCGAGGCGGAGTGCGAAGACGGCGAGAAGAGCGACGCGAAGACGCATCAGGTGGAGTCTACCGTCGCGGCCACCGTCCTTGGCTTGCGATGCAGCCTCTTGGCGGGCGGGTAAGCCTCTCGGGCTGGCGATCCGCTGCTTGCGGACGGCGAATGGAAGGCTTCGCGGAGCGAATCCCCTGGGTGGCTGGCGGATAGGTGGATTTTTCGGACGAATGGGACAGGTCCGCGGACGAATGGAGCGGTTACGCCGCATACCTGGCCCATTCGCCGCCCTACCAGCCCATTCACCCGCGCACTTGGCCCATTCCCCGCCGTACCCAGCCCAATCGCCGCCGCACCTGTCCCATCGTCGCCGTACCGGTCCCATTCGCCGCTGTACCGGTCCTATTCGCGCGTCTACCTGCGCCATTCGCGCGCGCGTTTGACGGCCCCCGGCGCGAGGGCTACGATGCGAGGCGCTAGGGGAGCCGCGAGGCTGAGAGGTCCGGCGCCGCCGTCCGGACGACCCTCACGACCTGATCTGGGTCATGCCAGCGAAGGGAAGCGCGTGAGCCTTCTCGCCTGCGAGCCGCGCCGTCCGGTGCGGCTCTTCGTTTCCCCGGCAGAAAGGGCAGCAGGATGAGCGTTTCCGAGCCCGTCACGCTCGACCCCACGGCCGCCGCCGCGGCGGCGCGCCAGCCGTTCCCCGCCTCGCGCAAGGTCTACCTCGCGGGCGCGCGGCCCGGCGTGCGGGTGCCGGTGCGCGAGATCGCGCTCTCGCCCACCCGGCGCGCCGACGGCGCGCTGGAGGAGAACCCGCCGGTCCGGGTCTACGACACCTCGGGCCCCTACACCGATCCGGAGGCCGAGGTGGACGTGCGCCGCGGCCTGGCGCCGCTCCGCCGCCCCTGGGTCGTGGGGCGCGGCGACGTCGAGGAGCTGCCGTCGATCACCTCCGAGTACGGCCGGCGCCGGGCCGCCGACGCGCGCCTCGCCGCCCTCCGCTTCGGCCCGCTGCGCCGGCCGCTGCGCGCCCGGCCCGGCGCCAACGTCACCCAGATGCACTACGCGCGGCGCGGCGAGGTCACGCCGGAGATGGAGTTCGTGGCGCTGCGCGAGGGCGTGGCCCCCGACTTCGTGCGCGACGAGATCGCGCGCGGCCGCGCCATCCTGCCGGCCAACGTCAACCACCCGGAGAGCGAGCCGATGGCGATCGGCCGCAACTTCCTGGTCAAGATCAACGCCAACCTCGGCAACTCGGCGGTCACCTCCTCGATCGAGGAGGAGGTGGGGAAGATGACCTGGGCGATCCGCTGGGGCGCCGACACGGTGATGGACCTCTCTACGGGGAAGAACATCCACGAGACGCGCGAGTGGATCCTGCGCAACAGTCCGGTGCCGGTGGGGACGGTGCCGATCTATCAGGCGCTCGAGAAGGTCGGCGGGCGGGCCGAGGACCTCACCTGGGAGATCTTCCGCGACACCCTCATCGAGCAGGCCGAGCAGGGGGTGGACTACTTCACCATCCACGCCGGCGTGCGGCTGCCCTTCGTGCCGCTCACCGCGCGGCGGGTGACCGGCATCGTCTCGCGCGGCGGCTCGATCCACGCCAAGTGGTGCCTCGCCCACCACCGCGACAACTTCGCCTACACACACTTCGAGGAGATCTGCGAGGTGATGCGAGCCTACGACGTGGCCTTCAGCCTCGGCGACGGCCTGCGGCCCGGGGCGATCGCCGACGCCAACGACGCGGCGCAGTTCGCCGAGCTGGAGACCCTCGGGGAGCTGACCAAGGTCGCCTGGCGGCACGACGTGCAGACGATGATCGAGGGCCCGGGGCACATCCCGATGCACCTCATCAAGGAGAACATGGACCGCCAGCTCGCGGCGTGCGGCGAGGCGCCCTTTTACACGCTGGGGCCGCTCACCACCGATATCGCCCCCGGCTACGACCACATCACCTCGGCGATCGGCGCCGCGATGATCGGCTGGTACGGCTGCGCCATGCTCTGCTACGTCACCCCGAAGGAGCACCTGGGGCTCCCCGACCGCGACGACGTCAAGGCCGGCGTCATCGCCTACCGCATCGCCGCCCACGCCGCCGACCTCGCCAAGGGCCACCCCGGCGCCCAGCGCCGCGACGACGCGCTCTCCAAGGCGCGCTTCGAGTTCCGCTGGGACGACCAGTTCAACCTCTCCCTCGACCCCGACACCGCCCGCGCCTTCCACGACGAGACCCTCCCCCAGGAGGGCGCCAAGACCGCGCATTTCTGCTCGATGTGCGGCCCGCAGTTCTGCTCGATGAAGATCACCGAGGAGGTCCGCGCCTACGCGGCGGCGCAGGAGTTGGAGGAGGCGGAGGCCCTCGCCCACGGCCTCGAAGAGAAGGCCGACGAGTTCCGGCGGGCGGGGAGCGAGATCTACCGCTAGCGCTAGGCGCCGGGCGGGACGTCCCGCGCCCCGTAGCTGGCGAGGAGGTGGCGGAGGAAGGTGGGCTCGACGGGCTTGACCAGGTGGTCGTCGAAGCCGGCCTCCTGGGAGAGGCGGCGGTCCTCGCGCTGGCCGTAGCCGGTGACGGCGACGAGCAGGAGGTCGCGCCCCTCCTTGAGGCGCCGCAGCCGCCGCGCCACCTCGTAGCCGTCCATTTCCGGCAGGCCGATGTCGAGGAGCACGACCTCCGGCCGCGCCCGCCGCACCTCTTCGAGCGCCGCCGGGCCGTCGTAGGCCAGGAGCGTCTCGTGCCCCCACATGCACAGGAGCACGCCGAGGCTCTCGGCGGCGTCGCGGTTGTCGTCCACCACCAGGATGCGCAGGCCGCGCACCGGCCGGCCGGCGACCGTCGTCTGCGGCGGCGGCGGGACCTCCGGCTCGACGCTCGCCTCGGCCCCCGGCAGGGTCACCGTGAACTCGCTCCCCATCCCCGGCCCTTCGCTGGCGGCGGCGATCGTGCCGCCGTGGAGCTCCACCAGGCGCCGGGCGAGCGCCAGCCCGAGGCCCAGGCCGCCGTCGGCGCGGTCGGCCGAGGCCTCGGCGTGCACGAAGGGCTGGAAGAGCCCCTCCCGCAGCTCGCCAGAGAAGCCGATGCCGTTGTCCTTGACCCGCACCGCCACCCGCCCGTCCTCCAGCTCCGCGGAGAGGTCGATGCGGCCCTCAGGGGGCGTGTACTTGGCGGCGTTGTTGAGGAGGTTGACGAGCACCTGCTCGAGCCGCGCCGTGTCGCCGCGCAGCTCGATCGGGTCGGAGGGCAGAGCCACGGTGAGGATGTGGCCGCGCTCCTCGATCAGCGGGCGGGCGGCCTCGACGGCATGGCCGACGATGTCGTGCAGCAGCACCCGCTCGCGCCGCAGCCGGATCTCCCCCAGCGTGATGCGCGAGACGTCGAGCAGGTCCTCGACCAGGTGCGAGAGGTGGCGCACCTGGCGCTCGACGACCGAGCGCGACCACTCCAGCGAGGAGGAGTCCAGGCGCAGGGCCTCGACGGCGTTGCGGATCGGGGCGAGCGGGTTGCGCAGCTCGTGGGCCAGCAGAGCGAGGAACCGGTCCTTCCGGCGGTCGGCCTCGGCGAGCTCGGCGGCCTGCCGCCGCAGCTCCTCCTCCAGGCGCTTGCGCTCGCTGACGTCGTGCTGGCTCCCCCAGGCGCGGCGGAGGAGGCCGTCCTCGAGCACCCCGACGAGGTGGTTGACGAAGAACTTGGGGTTCCCCTCCCGGTCCACCTCGTGCGACTCGGCGCCCTGCAGGCGGTAGCCGGAGCGGACGAAGGCGAGGAGGTAGTCGACGTTGTGGGAATCGGCGCGCGGCAGGAAGTCGCCCAATCGCGCGCCGACGATCTCGGCCGGCGCCGCGAAGCCGTACATCCGCGCCATCTCCTCGTTGCACTCGGCGAGGTAGCCGTGGCGGTAGAAGTGGTCGATCTGCTCGTCCTCGGGAAGGTCGGTGGGGCAGGGGCGCTCGAGCTCGAAGCGCCAGCAGCCGGCCGAGGAGAGCTCGAAGAAGGAGTGGTAGCGCTCTTCGCTGGCGCCCAGGGCGCGGAGGCGGCGCCGGCCTTCGGAGTCGTCGTGGAGGAGGACGACCAGGCCGCCGTCCGCCAGCGGCGAGACGCTGCCGTGGACCGGCGTCTCCTGCCCCTGCCGCCCGCGCACGATCGCCTCGCCGAGGTCGCGCGCCGGGTCGCCGGGACCGGGCAGAGGCACGGGCTCGCCGCCGGCTTCGGCGTGCAGGGCCAGGACCTCGGCGAGGGGCCGGCTGCCGGCCGGCTCCCAGGGGGCCTGGGTTAGGCGCTCGGCCTCGGGGCTGGCGTAAATGACGGCGCCGCCGGCGTCGGCCACGAGCACCGCCGCGCGCAATCCGCGCAACGCGCCGTCCAGCAGCTCCTCGACCTTGTGCTCGTCCACCGCGCCCTCACCTCCCTCTCCGCGAGAGAGGAGGCGATTGTAAGTCGCGCCCGCGGCTCAGTCGATCGGCCGCAGCCAGCTCGTGCCGGCCAGCCGCTCGCCGAACGAGAAGCTCACCTGCTGCTTGCAGGAGCTCCCCTTCGCCGCGTTGGCGCAGACCAGCGGCAGCCCCGAGATCGACCAGAACTCGCCGGCGTGGACCGGGCGGATGATCGCCGCCTGCACCTCCGCCTTGGTGGTGGTGCAGTCGCGCTGGCCCGCCGTCGTGCAGGCGGGGAGCGCCGCCAGCGTCGCGTCGCCGAGGGTGCCGTCGGCTTCGATCTCCACCACCATCTCGAAGGCGGCGCGGCCGGCGCTGCCCGAGGCGTCGATGGGGAAGATGTCGATGCGGTAGGCGGTGCGCGTGCCCCCGCCCCAGTCCTCCGAGTCTTCGCCGCGGTAGATGGCCACCAGCTTCGAGCGCAGGAACGCCGTGGTGTCGCTCGAGTCGGTGCTGTAGGCGAAGGAGCGCAGGGTCTTGGCGAGGACCGACAGCACGTGCAGGTCGGACGCCGCCAGCTTCATGTGGCAGGCCTGGATCAGCCCGGCCAGTCCGCGCCCCGGCTTGGCGTCCGTCGCCACGCCCTGCGGGCCGTCGATGTTGTCGATCGCCAGCAGCGCGGACAGGTTGGTGTTCTTCGCCGGATCGGCGGTGGGATCGAGCACCACCGCCATGGCGTCCGCCTGCGCGCGGGTGACGAGGTCGGAGTTGAGGCGGCTGCGGGTGAAGCTCATGGCGTCGAGCTGCGGCCTATTCGGGTTGCGCAACAGGCGCGGCTCGTGCGGGTTGCCGGTGAACCAGAGATGGTGCTCCGGCGTGGCGGCCAGGTCGCTGTCGGTCTCGAACTGCTCGGTGTAGGCGAGGCCGGCGAGGCCCCCTTCCACCGTGCTGTAGGTGAACGACAGCACCACCGGCTTCTCCGAGGTCGAGCTCGCCATGCGGATGTAGGAACGGGCGAGCAGCCCGGTGAGCTGGTTGGCGTTGCAGGCGACCTCGGCACCGCTGAGCCGTTGCGGCATCTGCGCTGCGGCGGGTGCGGTGGCAAGGAGCAGGAAGACCAGGGCCGAGGGGAGGTTCGAGCGGGTCATCACGAGTTAGGACCTCCGGCGGCAGGCCATAACAGCAAGGGCGATGCCAGACCCACAAACGCATAGAGTTGCGGGCGTGGCCGCGGGGCGCTATCTCGTCAACGAGATCTTCTACAGCCTGCAGGGGGAAGGCATGCGCGCCGGCACGGCGAACCTCTTCCTCCGCTTCGCCCGCTGCAACCAGGCCTGCGCGCAGGAGACGCACGGCTTCGACTGCGACACCGAGTTCGAGTCGGGGCGGTGGCTCGAGACCGAGGAGCTCCTCGCCGAGCTGCGGGCGGCGAGCCCGGACTGCCGCTGGATCGTGCTGACCGGCGGCGAGCCGGCGCTGCAGGTGGATGCGCCGCTCATCGCGGCGCTGCACGCGGCCGGTTACCAACTCGCGATCGAGACCAACGGCAGCGTCGCGCTGCCGCCGGGGCTCGACTGGGTGACGGTGAGCCCGAAGGTCGCCGAGCACGCCATCCGCCAGCGCCGCGCCGACGAGGTCAAGTACGTCCGCGGCTACGGCCAGGCGGTGCCGGAGACCGTCGTCGAGGCCGACCACTACCTGATCTCGCCGGCGTTCGACGGCCCCGACCTCGACCGCCGGGCGCTCGACTGGTGCGTCCGGCTGGTCCGAGAGAACCCGCCGTGGCGGCTCTCTCTCCAGCAACACAAGCTCTGGGGGGTGCGATGACGGCGCCGGCGGCGGGGGCTGGTACGTTTCTTGAGGCGCCTCCACGCGTGGCCGATCCCTTCGACCTGCGGGTGATGTCCTACAACGTCCTCGGGCAGGCCCACGTCCTGACCGGCGCCTACCTGCGCTGGGTGGCGGAGGCGATCCAGCGCGAGGCGCCGGACGTCGTCGGCCTGCAGGAGGTCCACCGCGGCACCTGGATGTCGCGCTTCGCCGATCAGATTGAGGAGCTGGCGCGCCTGACCGGCATGACCTCCCACTTCGAGGCGAGCCTCGCCGGCGCCGGGCGCGACGGGCGGCGCTGGGAGGTGGGCAACGCCGTCCTGACCCGCGGCACGATCCGTTCCGCCGAGGTGGTGAAGCTCCCCGGCAGCGGCGAGCCGCGGACCCTGCTCGACACCGACGTCGAGCTGCGCGGTCAGCGGCTGCGCTTCTTCGTCACTCATCTCTCGGCCTGGGGGCGGCTGACCTCGCCGTCGCGCCACCTCCAGGTGCAGCACGTGGCCGAGCGGCTGCACGGCTGCGGCGAGCCGTTCGTCCTGGTCGGCGACCTCAACGCCCCGCCCGAGGCGCCGGAGCTGCGGCACCTGATGGCCGCCGACCTCTTCCGCATGTGCGGCGACGCCATGGAGTCGACCCACCGCATGACCCGCCAGCGCCTCGACTACGTCTTCGCCGACGCCGGCTGGCACATCGTCGGCGAGCGCATCCCCCGCGGCGGCCCCTCCGACCACTTCCCCGTCGTCGTCGACCTGCGCCGGTGATCGAGCTCCCTCTCTGGCTCTTCGGGCTGATGGTCCTGGCGTTCGCCGCGCTCGGGCTGATGCTCTACAACAACCTGCACGAGGTCCGCTTCAAGGTGCGCATCCCGCAGGATCTCACCCGGCTCGAGGACGGGCTCTGCTCGCTCGTCGGACTCAGCGGCGCGCCGATGACCGCGGGGAACGCGGTCGAGCTGCTGCAGAACGGGGACGGCTTCTTCCCGCCGCTCCTCGCCGACATCGCCGCCGCCGAGACGTCGATCCACCTCGAGACCTACGTCTGGTGGCGCGGGGAGATCTGCCACGAGGTGGCGGCGGCGCTCGCGGCGCGCGCGCGCGAGGGGGTCGAGGTGCGGGTGATGCTCGACGCCCTCGGCGCCTTCACCATGGAGCGGCGGCTGCGCCGGCAGATGCGGCGCGCCGGCTGCCGGGTGGAGGTCTTCAACCGCCTCCGCCTCTACCACCTCGGGGTGCTCAACAAGCGCACGCACCGCAAGCTCGCGGTTTTCGACGGCCGCATCGGCTACATCTTCGGCCACGGCATCGCCCAGCAGTGGACCGGCAACGGCCAGGACAAGGACCACTGGCGCGACACCGGCGTGCGCCTGCGCGGCCCGGTGGTCAACATGGTGCAGTCGGTCTTCTCCGAGCACTGGGTGGAAGAGACCGGACAGGTCCTGATCGGCCCGAGGTATTTCCCCGCCCTCGAGCGGGCGGGCGACCTGCGGATGCACGTCGTCAGCGGCTCGCCGAAAGGGGGGATCTCGGACTTCGAGCTGCTGTTCCAGGTGGCGATCGCGACGGCGCAACACGAGCTGATCATCTCCAACCCCTACTTCATCCCCAACCGCGCGGCCTGCGACCTGCTGACCAAGGTGGCGCGCCGCGGCGTCGAGGTCAAGGTGATGGTCCCCGGGCCGTACATCGACAGCCGCCTGGTCCGCCACGCCGGGCACTTCCGCTACGGGGAGCTGCTGCGCGACGGCGTCAAGATGTGGGAGCACCAGGAGACGCTGACGCACCAGAAGGTGATCGTCATCGACGGCCTCTTCTCGCACGTCGGCTCCACCAACCTCGACGACCGCTCCTTCGACATCAACGAGGAGGCCGGGGTGGGGATCCTCGACGAGGGGATCGCCGCCGAGCTCAAGGCCGTCTTCGAGGCCGACCTCCTGAAGTGCAAGCCGCTGCGCGCGGACGACTTCTTGAAGCGCAGTTTCTGGCACCGGCTGGCGGACGCCTTCTGCTACCAGTTCAACGAGCAGCTCTAGCGTGGCCTGGATCCGCACCATCCCCCCCGACGAGGCGCAAGGGACGCTGCGCCGTCTCTACGACGAGGCGCTGGCGCGCGCCGGCAAGGTCTTCAACGTGGTGCGCCTGCAGGGCCTGCAGCCGGAGGTGCTGGAGGCCTCGATCGAGCTCTACCGGCGGTTGATGCTCGCCCCCGGCGGCCCGCTCAGCCGCGCCCAGCGCGAGATGATCGCCGTCGCCGTCTCGCGCGCCAACGACTGCCACTACTGAACCCGCGCGCACGCGGACGACCTCCGGGCCGAGGTCGCGGGCGAAGCGGGGGAGCGGTTGGCGGCGGCGGCCGAAGAGGGTGAAGGAGATCTCACACCCGCCGACCGCGCCATGCTCGCCTATGCGCGCAAGCTCACCCTGACGCCGCGCGAGGTCACCGCCGCCGACGTCGAGGCGCTGCGCGCCGCCGGCTTCGACGACGCCGCGATCCTCACGATCGCCCAGGTGGTCGGCTTCTTCAACTACTACAATCGCCTCTCCGACGGCCTGGGGATCGACCCCGAGCCGGAGTGGGACCCCGACACATGACCATCCGACGCCTCGCGGCAGCCCTGCTCCTCGCGCTCCTCACGGGCGCCGCGGCGGCGCAGGCCCCGGCGGCGAGCGCGCCTCCGGCCGCCGCCGCCGCGCACGCGGCCGCCGCAGCGTTGCGCGAGCAGGTGGGATCCCCCGGCCTCGCCGCCGCCGTGGCGGTGGACGGCACCCTGGTCTGGGCGGAGGGGTTCGGCTGGGCCGACCTCGAGCAGAAGGTGGCGGCGACGCCGGACACCCGCTTCCGCATCGGCAGCGTCTCGAAGCTCTTCACCGCCGCCCTGGTCGCCCGGCTCGTCGAGGCGGGGAAGCTCGACCTCGACGCCCCCATCCAACGCTACCTGCCCGAGTTTCCCGACAAGGGGCAGCCGATCACCGCGCGGCAGCTCGCCGGCCACCTCGCCGGGATCCGCCACTACCTGCCGGCCGACTTCCTGCTCCCGGTCAAGCGCTACGCGAGCCTCGGCGAAGGGCTCGCGATCTTCCGCGCCGACCCGTTGGCCCACGCGCCGGGCTCGGCTTACCTCTACTCGAGCTACGGCTACAACCTGCTCGGCGCCGTCGCCGAGGCCGCCGCCGGGCGGAAGTTCCTCGCCGCGCTCGAGGAGGGGGTCCTCGCGCCGCTCGGGCTCGCCGGCACTCAAGCCGACGACGTCGAGCGAATCGTCGAGCGCCGCGCCCGGCCGTACGCCGCGGCCGAGGGGGGCGGCTTCCAGAACGAGCAACCGATCGACAGCAGCTACAAGTGGCCCTCGGGCGGCCTGCTCTCGACGGCGCCGGACCTCGTGCGCTTCGCCTCGGCCCATCTCGCCGACGGCTTCCTGCGCCCCGAGACTCGCAAGCTCCTCTTCACCTCGCAAGCGACCGCCGACGGCAAGGAGACCGGTGTGGGGATCGCCTGGCGGATCGGCGCCGACGCCGCCGGCCGCCGCATCCTCCACCACGGGGGGACGATCGAAGGGGGGCGCGCCTTCCTCCTCGTCTACCCCGACGCGCGGGTGGCGGTGGCGGTGCTCACCAACCTCTCACGCGCCCGCTTCGCCGAGAACGAGGTCGCGACGCTGGCGGCGCCTTTCCTCCCCTGACACTGCGCTACCGGAGAGCCATGGAGATCCACGCCGACATCCTCGAGACGATGGGCAACACGCCGCTGGTGGCGTTGCGCCGCTTCCACCCACAGGGGGCGCTGCTGGCCGCCAAGGTCGAGTACTTCAACCCCGGCTCGAGCGTCAAGGACCGGATCGGCCCGGCGATGATCGAGGCCGGCGAGCGCTCCGGGGCGCTCAAGCCCGGCGGCACAATCGTCGAGCCCACCTCGGGCAACACCGGCGTGGGGCTGGCGATGGCGGCGAACCTCAAGGGCTACAAGCTCGTCTGCACCGCCGCCGACAAGATCCCGAAGGAGAAGATCGCGCTGCTCGAGGCCTTCGGCGCCAAGGTCATCACCTGCCCGACGAACGTCGAGGCCGACGACCCGCGCTCTTATTACAAAACGGCCGAGCGGATCCGCGACGAAGAGGGGGCCTACCTCCCGTACCAGTACTACAACCAGGCCAACCCGCAGGCGCACTACGAGACGACCGGCCCCGAGGTCTGGCGGCAGACCGACGGCCGCATCACCCACTGGGTGGTCGGCGTGGGGACCGGCGGCACGATCAGCGGCGCCGCCAAGTACCTGAAGGAGCAGAACCCGGCGATCCGCGTCGTCGGCGTCGACACCGTCGGCAGCGTCTACGCCTACTACAAGGAGCACGGCGCGCTGCCGCCGGCGGAGCAGATCCACCAGTACCTGATCGACGGCATCGGCGAGGACTTCATGCCGGGCACGGTCTGGTGGGACTACATCGACGAGATCGTCACCGTCGACGACAGAGAGCGCCTACCGCGCCACCTTCGACCTGGCGCGCAAGGAGTCGATCTTCGTCGGCTCCTCCTCCGGCGCCGCCGCCGAAGGCGCCCGCCGGGTGGCCCGCACCCTCCCCGACGACGCGATCGTCGTCACCCTCTTCCCCGACTCGGGCGAGCGCTACCTCTCGAAGCTCAACGAAGAGTGGCTGCGGGAGAAGGGGCTGCTCGAGGACGACTAGCGGCGCGGCATGAAAAGCGGAGGGGGCGCGGGAGCGCCCCCTCGATCCTGCGGAACGGCGGCCCGAGCTAGCGGCCGTCGCGGTCGGCGTCGCCGGGGAGGGCCCGCTCGACGCGATGCCAAGCGTCGCGCGTCGCGGACTTGGCCTCGTGCCAGGCCATGCCGGACGTCCCCTTGGCCTTGTCCCAGCCGCGCTCCAGGTCCTGCTCCAGCTTGTCGTCCCACTGGCGGCCGGCGTACTTCGAGCGCGACTCCCAGCCGTAGCGGTAGGCCGGCTGGTACTCCTCGTACGGCCGGTTGCGCTGGACGTACTCGCGGCTCTTGTAGTTCTCCCGCCAGTAGGCGTCCTCGACCGTCGGGTTCACCTGCTCGGCCACGCCGTGCCCGGCGAGACCCCCGACGATCGCGCCGACGGTGCCGCCCACGACAGCGCCCACCGGGCCTGCCGCGGCGCCCACCGCGGCGCCCGTCGCCCCGCCCGCCACGGCGCCGACGCCGGTGCCGACCGGGTGGGAGCCCGGCTCGCCGGTGATCGGGTCGCGGTTGAGGTCGTGATGCTCGGGATGGACTTCGTCTTCGGTCAGGGTGGTCGTGCCGCTGCCCGTGGTGAACTTGCTCTCGTCTCTCATGATGGCTTCCTCCTAGGTGTGGAAATCTCAGCGCCGCGGCGTTGCAGCACAGTTCACCAAAGAAGCATCGCAAGGACGGTGCCAGAGCTCGTCCGACTCATCCGCACGGCCGGCGCGCGCGTAGACGTGGGTGTGCAAGCGGCGCGGCGCTCTCTCTTCGTCACCGGCGGGACCGGCTATCTGGGGCGGCGGCTGATCCCGGCGCTGCTGGCGCGCGGGCATCGGGTCGCGGCGCTGGCGCGGGCGGGCTCGGAGGGGAAGCTGCCGGACGGCTGCGAGGTGCTCCTCGGCAACGCGCTCGACGCGTCGTCCTTCGCCGCCCGCGTGCCGGCCGCCGACACCTTCGTCCACCTCGTCGGCACCGCCCATCCGGCGCCGTGGAAGGCGCGCCAGTTCCGGGAGGTGGACGCCGTGTCGGTCGGGCGGCGCTGGCCGCCGCCGAGACCGCCGGCGCGCGGCACTTCGTCTACCTCTCGGCGGCCCATCCGGCGCCGGTGATGAAGGCCTACCTCGCCGTGCGCGCCGAGTGCGAGGCGCGGATCGCCGCCGCCGGCTACGACCGGCCGCCGCGCGGCGCCACCTTCCTCCGCCCCTGGTACGTGCTCGGGCCGGGGCACCGCTGGGCCTACCTCGCGATCCCCGCCTACGCCGTCCTCGAGCGGCTCCCCGCGACGCGCGCCACGGCGCGCCGGCTCGGGCTGGTGACGCTGCGGCAGATGATCGCGGCGCTGGTCGCAGGCCGTCGAGGAACCGCCGCAAGGGGTGCGCGTGGTCGTGGTGCCGGCGATCCGCGCCGCCGGCCGCGCGCTAACCCCCTAGCCGGCGTAGCGCTTTCCCGGCACCCAGCGCCGGACGGCCCGCCGGTAGCGGGCGTAGGAGTCGCCGAAGCTGCGGGCGAGGGTCGGCTCCTCGTAGACCAGCACGAACAGGTGGACGGTGAGCCACCAGACGGCGGCGTAGGCGAGGAGCGGGCGCGACGCGAAGAACAGCGCCTCGCCGAGCAGGATCAGCAGCACCCCTACGTACATCGGGTTGCGCACGTAGCGGTAGAGGCCGCTGACCACCAGCTCCTTCGGCGGGTCGATCGGCGCCGGCGTGCCGCGCCCCCGGCTGCCGAACTCCCAGATGCAGCGCAGGAGGATGGCGAGCCCGGCGGCGAGCGGCACGAGCGCCAGCAGCTGCGGCGTGCCCCAGCGCGCGGGCCAGCCTTCGCCGGACTTGCGCAGCACCCAGGCGGGGATCAGCACCACGACCGTCCCGGGCACCACGAGCGTGAAGAGAAGGTTCTTGAGGAAGAGCATCGCCGAGCGGCGGGTTACCGCTCGAGCGCCGCGCGGTCCCAGCGGGCGCAGTCGGCGGCGGCCTCGTAGGTGCTCTGCGCGAAGGCGAGGAGCGCCGCGTCGGGGGAGGCGGCGGTGCGCACCGCTTCGTAGGGGAGCAGGAACTCGCCGAAGTCCGGGCTGTAGAAGGCGGCGTCCGGCGCCACCTTCGCCTCCTTGAAGCCCTCCGGCTCGGGATAGGCGTAGGCGTAGAAGACCGGCTCGGACACGCCGGCGCCGAGCCAGAAGCCGAGGCTGCTGACCTCGTGGGAGTAGGCCTCCTGCACCACGAAGTCGGGGATGTTCGGCACCGGCCCGTGCTGCGGCGCGCGCCGCCCGGAGAAGCGGGTCACCGCCAGGTCGAAGCCCCCCCAGAAGAAGTGGACCGGGCTGACCTTGCCGAGGAAGCGGGCGCGGAAGTCGGTGAGCACCCGCTCGGCCTGCACCAAGACGCGCCAGAAGCGCCGGGCCGCCTCGGGGTCGTAGGCCGTGTGCGTGCGGTCCTGGTCGAAGCGGATGGGGTCTGGCACCTCGGAGGGCACCGGCCAGATCTTGACCGCCAGCCCCAGCGACTGGAGGGCGGCCATCGTCTCGCCGTAGAACTCCGCCACCGGCTGCGGCCGGAGGGGGACGGTGCGAACGTCCCCGCCGCTCGTCGCGATGCGCAGCACGTCGTCGAGGAAGTCGAAGTCGATCGCGAAGGCGCGCGTGCCGTAAGGAATCGCCGAGGTGGTGAACCCGCGCGGCGTGACGTAGAGCGTCACCTGCCACCAGTGGTTGATGAGCGGCGCGAGCTTGAGCCGCACCTTGCCCACTACCTGCGTCCACATGTGGAGCGTGTCGTAGGTGTCCTGCTGCCCGGCGAGCGTCAGCTCCGGCCAGGCCGCGCCGCCGCCGTTGTCCGCTGTCGGTGTCGTGTTCATCGCACCGCGGAGAATGCCACAGTCCCCGCGCTACAATCCCCGCGCCTTTCGCCCGCCTCGAAAAAGGAGCCCCGATGCGCCGACGCCCGCCGCTCGCCGTCCCGCTCGTCCTCACCGCCGCGCTGCTCGCGCTCGGCGCCGCCCCGCCGCCCGCCCCGGGGCCGCTCCTCGGCTTCGGCCCCGAGGCCGCCGCCGCGCAGCGCGAGCTGGAGGCGCGCTTCGACGCGGCGCTCAAGGCCGAGGACCTCAAGGAGTGGATGCGCCGCCTCACCGCCCACCCGCACCCGGTCGGGTCGCCGTGGGGCAAGGAGAACGCCGAGTTCATGGCCGGGCTCTTCCGCTCCTGGGGCTACCAGACCGCGCTGGAGGAGTTCCACGTCCTCTTCCCGACGCCCAAGCTGCGCCGCCTGGAGATGGTGGCGCCGACGCCGTTCACCGCCACGCTCACCGAGCCGGCGCTGCCGGAGGACGCGACCTCCGGCCAGGCGGCCGAGCAGCTCCCGCCCTACAACGCCTACTCGATCGACGGCGACGTCACCGGCGACCTCGTCTACGTCAACTACGGCGTGCCCAAGGACTACGAGGAGCTGGAGCGGCGCGGCATCGACGTCAAGGGCAAGATCGTCATCGCCCGTTACTACGGCTCGTGGCGCGGCATCAAGCCGAAGGTGGCGGCCGAGCACGGCGCCGTCGGCTGCATCATCTTCAGCGACCCGAGCGGCGACGGCTACTGGTGGGGTGACGTCTACCCGCAGGGCGGCTGGCGCTCCGAACACAGCGTGCAGCGCGGGTCGGTGGCCGACATGCCGCTCCACTCCGGCGACCCGCTGACCCCGTTCGTCGGCGCCACCAAGAACGCCAAGCGGCTCAAGGTCTCCGAGGCGAAGACGCTGACCAAGATCCCGGTCCTGCCGATCTCCTACGCCGACGCCCTGCCGCTGCTGCGCGCGATCGGCGGCCCGATGGCGCCCGAAGAGTGGCGCGGCGCGCTGCCGGTGCCCTACCACCTCGGGCCCGGGCCGGCGCGCGTCCACCTCCAGCTCGCCTTCAACTGGGACCTGGCGACCGCCTACGACGTGGTCGCCAAGCTCCCCGGCGCCGAGCTGCCCGACCAGTGGATCGTGCGCGGCAACCACCACGACGGCTGGGTCAACGGCGCCACCGACCCGGTCTCCGGGATGGTCGCGGTGCTCGCCGAAGCGCGCGCCGTCGGCGAGCTGGCGAAGGCCGGCTTCCGGCCGCGCCGCACCATCGTCTACGCCGGCTGGGACGCCGAAGAGCCGGGGCTGCTGGGCTCGGTCGAGTGGGCCGAGACCCACGCCGCCGAGCTGCGCAAGAAGGCCGTCGCCTACATCAACTCCGACAGCAACTTGCGCGGCTTCCTCGGCATGGGCGGCTCGCACACCCTGCAGACACTGATGAACCAGGTGGCGCGCGACGTCCCCGACCCGCAGAAGAGCGCCAGCGTGGGCGACCGGCTGCGCGCCTACCTGGCGCTCGCCGGGCCGCCCGAGGCGAAGAAGGCGGCCTCCTCCGGCAAGCCCCTGCCGCTCTACCCGCTGGGCTCGGGCTCGGACTACACCCCGTTCCTCCAGCACCTCGGCATCGCCTCGCTCGACCTCGGCTTCGGCGGCGAGGAGCAGTACGGGCAGTACCACTCGATCTACGACTCCTTCGACCACTACCTGCGCTTCGGCGACCCGACCTTCGCCTACGGCGTGGCGCTCGCCAAGGTGGGCGGGCGGACGGTGCTGCGGCTGGCGCAGTCCGAGGTGCTGCCCTTCGACTTCGCGCCGCTCGCCGAGGCGGTCGGGACCTACGTCAAGGAGGTGGGGAAGCTCGCCGACGACCTGCGCGAGGAGACCGCCGAGCGCAACCGCCGGATCGAGGGCCGCACCTTCGAGCTCTTCGACGACCCGACGCAGACCTGGGTGGTGCCGAAGCCGCTGGCGCCGGTGCCGCACCTGAACCTCGCGCCGCTGCAGAACGCGGCGGCGGCGCTGGAGGAGAGCGTCGGGCGCTGGACCAAGGCGCGCGACGCGCAGGCCGCGTCGGGGCGTGCGCTCACCCCCGACCAGCGCGCCGCCCTCGACCGGCTGCACATGACCAGCGAGCGGGCGCTGACCCGCGACCAGGGGCTCCCCGGCCGCCCCTGGTACCGCCACCAGGTCTACGCCCCCGGGCAGTACACCGGCTACGGCGTCAAGACCCTGCCGGCGGTGCGCGAGGCGATCGAGCTGCGCCGCTGGCGCGAGGCCGAGGAGCAGGCGGCGGTGGTGGCGAAGGTGCTGGAAGGCTTCGCGCGGCAGGTGGACAAGGCGACGGCGATCCTGGAAGGCAGATAGGAGAGATGGCGATGCGTCGGAGCGCGCTCTGTCTCGTTTTCCTCGTCGGCTGGGGCGCACTCGCCGCGCCCGCCGCACTCGCCGCGGCCTTTGATCCCGAGGCGGCGACCGAGGCCTACCTCGCCCGCGTGCCGCCGGCGCAGAAGGCGCGCTCGGACGCCTACTTCGAAGGCGGCTACTGGATCCAGCTCTGGAGCTTCCTGGTCGGCCTCGCGCTGGCCTGGCTCCTCCTCGGCACCGGCCTCTCGGCGCGGATGCGCGACCTCGGCGAGTGGATCCCGCTTCCGACCGCTCTCGGTGTGGATCTACGCTGTCCTCTACGTTCTGGTGACGAGCGTCCTCCTCTTCCCCTGGAGCGCCTACGTCGACTTCTTCCGCGAGCACCAGTACGGGATGGCGACGCACGACTTCGGCGGTTGGCTCTGGGACCAGGTCAAGGGGCTGCTGTTGGCGTTGGTCTTCATGCCGCTGCTGCTGGTGGCGCTCTACGCCGTGCTGCGGCGGGCGCCGCGCACCTGGTGGCTGTGGGGGAGCGTCGTGGCGATGGCGTTCCTGATCGTCGGCGTCCTCATCGCACCGATCTGGATCAACCCGCTGTTCAACAAGTACACGCCGCTCGGGCCGGGGCCGATCCGCGGAGTCGATCCTGTCGATGGCGCGCGCCAACGGCGTGCCCGCCGACGAGGTCTACATGATGGACGCCTCGCGCCAGACCAAGCGCATCAGCGCCAACGTCAGCGGCCTGGCGGGAACGACGCGGGTCACGCTCAACGACAACCTGCTCGAGCGCACCTCGCCGCCCGAGATCGAGGCGGTCATGGGGCACGAGCTGGGCCACTACGTGCTCAACCACGTCTACGAGATGATCGTCGAGCTCGGCCTGATCATCCTGATCGGCTTCGCCTGGCTCTACTTCGCCTTCGGGCGGGTGCTGGCGCGGTGCGGCGAGCGCTGGCGGCGTGCGCGGGGTGGACGACCCGGCGGGGCTGCCGCTGCTCGGTGGCGCTGCTCGCCGTCTTCTTCTTCGTCCTGACGCCGATCAACAACACGATCATCCGCGTCAACGAGGCCGAGGCCGACATCTTCGGCCTGAACGCCTCCCGCCAGCCCGACGGCTTCGCCGAGGTCGCGCTCAAGCTCGGCGAGTACCGCAAGCTCGCCCCCGGCCCGATCGAGGAGTGGGTCTTCTTCGACCACCCGAGCGGCCGCAACCGCATCCTGATGGCGATGCGCTGGAAGGCGGAGGAGCTGGAGCGGCAGAGGCGGGCCGCAGAGTGGCTGCAGGCGAGTGATCTGCGCCCTTAGGCGGGGTCCAGGTGGGCGGACTCCGAGTCGCCCATCTCGACGCCGCCGGCGGGGAAGTACTCGCGCCAGCGGCGCGTGACCAGGGCGGCGGTGTCGGGGTCGGCGGAGAGCTCGCGCGGGAACCAGGGCTTGAGGCGCGCGTCGATGAGGACCGGCGGCGTGTAGGCGACGTGGTTGCCGCGCAGCTCGACGCGCGCGGCGTGGACGTCGGCGGCGGGCTCGAAGCGGGTGAAGGTCGTCCACAGGAAGTTGATCGGCGAGGCGGCGGCGCGGCGCGGCTCGTCGGTCAGGACGAGGAGCGGCCAGCCGGCGAAGGCCGGGTGCGCGGCGAGGCGGGCGGCGGCGCCCGGGTCGGTCGGCGAAGGGGAGGAGGCTGCCGACGACGAGGCAGCCGCCGCAGAAGACCCGCACGTCGGTCACCTCGGGCGGCGGCGGCACCGCCGGCCGGAACTCCCGCGGCAGCTCCCGCACCGCCTCCCCCAGCCCCAGCCAGACCCCCTTCGAGCCGCGGTTCACCTCCGGGCCGGTGTAGTCGAGCGTGTCCATCGAGGTGTTGGCGAAGACGTAGAGGTCGGTCTCGGGGCGGGTGCGCGCGAGCAGGTGCTCGAGGGTGGCGCGGAAGTCGCGCAGGTCGACCGGCCGGTCGGTCACGAGCAGGAACTTGGTCAGCGAGAGCTGCCCCTCGCCGAGGATGCGGAAGGCGGCGGCCATCGCCTCGCGCGGGTAGCGCTGCTTGACGACCGCCGCGGCGAGCGAGTGGTAGCCGGTCTCGCCGTAGGACCAGAGCGCCTCGACCGCCGGCATGACCAGCGGGAAGAGCGGCGACAGCAGCTCCTGCAGCAGGTCGCCGATGAAGAAGTCCTCCTGCCGCGGCTTGCCGACGACGGTCGCCGGGTAGATCGCGTCGCGCCGCCGCGCCAGCCGCTCGACCTCGAAGACCGGGTAGTCGTGGCGCAGCGAGTAGTAGCCGTAGTGGTCGCCGAACGGCCCCTCGGGCTTGCGCACGCGCGGCGGGCACCCGCCCGACGAGCGCGATCTCGGCCGTCGGCGACGAGCGGGTGCGGGCCCGGGGCCGGGGCACGAGGTCGAGCTTGCGGCCGGCGAGGAGCGAGGCGAGCAGCAGCTCGGGGACGTTCTCGGGCAGCGGCGCGACGGCGGCGAGGATGAGCGCCGGCGGCCCGCCGAGGAAGACGGTGACCGGCAGCGCCTCGCCGCGCGCCTCGGCGACCGCGTAGTGGTAGCCGCCGCCCTTGCCGATCTGCCAGTGCATGCCGGTCGTGCGCCGCGTCGTGGACCTGCAGGCGGTAGATCCGCGAGGTTGTGGCCGCGGCCTTCGGGATGCTCGGTGTAGACCAGCGGCAGGGTGACGAACGGCCCGCCGTCCTCGGGCCAGCAGGTCAGGACCGGCAGGCGGTCGAGCCGCACGTCGCGGGTGACGACCTCGCGCACCGGCCCGGAGCGGCGGCGGCGAGTGCCGAGGCGGAGCGCCTCGCGGCCGAGGTCGCGCGCCCCCCAGAGCTTGCGCGGCGTCGGCGGCAGCAGGCGTGGGCGCCAGCTCGGCGAGGCGGCGGACGAGCGCGACCGGGCGCTTGCCGAAGGCCATCTCGGCGCGCCGCGCGGTGCCGAAGAGGTTGGTGGCGAGCGGGACGTCGGCGCCGCGCACGCGGTTGAAGAGGAGCGCCGGCCCGCCGGCGGCGATCACCCGGCGGTGGACCTCCGCCGCCTCCAGCCGCGCGTCGACCTCCGCCTCGACGACGGCGAGGTCGCCGTCGCGGCGGAGCTGGTCGAGGAAGGCGCGGAGGTCGGGGAAGGTGGGGAAGGGGGAGGTCACGCCGCCGGCGAGTCTATGCGCTCGCTCCCCCCTGGAGTTTCATCTTAAAAGTCGACGTTGATCCCCGCCGAGAACCCCGAGAGGTCGCCGGTGTTGCGGCCGTCGAAGGTGGTGAAGCCGACGAGCGAGAGGCCCAAGCGGTCGCTGATCCGCGCGTAGATCTTGCCCCCGCCGCGCTGGAACTCCTCCTGGTTGCTGGGGAAGGTGAAGCCGGGGTCGCCGATGTCGGTGCCGTCGTCGGCGATGTAGTTCGAGTAGAAGCCGCTCACCGTCACCCGCCCGCGGGTCAGGCCGAGCTCGGTGTAGAGCGGGAAGCCGTCCGGCGCGTCGTCGCCGCGCAGGTCGTAGCCCACCTGCTGCGAGAAGTAGAAGCGGCCGGTCTCGAACTGGTAGACCAGGCGAGCGAGGCCGTCGGTCGTGCCGTCGCCGATGTCCACCGGCAGGTTCGCCTCGTAGTCGGAGATCGGCATGCGCGCACCGAGGGCCCCGAGGAGGCTGTGGCGCGTCGCGCCGCTGTCGACCAGGAGGAAGCGGTACTTGCCGAGGACTTCGAGGTCCTGCAGGCCGTTCTCCGAAAAGCCGCCCAGGCCGTCGGAGTCGGCATCGACGTACGGCACGTTGGCGACGATGGCGAAGTCGTCGGTGATCCCCCACTGCAGCCAGACGGAGATGGTCTGGATGTCCACCTCCCCGACGCCGGGGTCGGAGACCTTGGTCTCGCCGACGAAGAACTCGTCGTAGCCCTCGCGGGTGACGGAGAACGCCAGGCTGCCGCTGCCGCGGGCCGGCAGGAAGCCGTTGAGGTCGAGGGCGAGGGCGGGGGTGGCGGCCGCCAGCAGGGCGGCGGCGGCGAGGGTGGCCGCGCGCAGCCGGCGCGACCGATACGGACATGGCTCCATCGAAGTCTCCTCCTTGTCGGTAAGACAGGCCTGCGCGCGAACGTCGCAAGCGGCGTGCCGCGCCTGCGAGCCGGACCTATTTCGTTGGCGCAAGTCTAGGTGATCGTTGACTTTCGGACCACGCGCGGCGATCCCGCCTTGCCCGGCGTTGCCCGGATGGCGATCTGTGACAACATAGAAAGTATGAGTGGCATGCGTCGCGGCCGCGCCGCGGGATTCCCCGGCCTGCGCATCACCGTCCTGCTCCTGGCCGTGCTCCTGACGGTCAACGCGGTGGCGGTGTGGGGGATCCTCTCGGCCCGCGCCGGCGCCCGGCGCGCGGCGCGCGACGAGCTGGCGCTCCAGACCACGGCGCACGCGCGCTCGCTGGAGGCGGTCCTCGCCACCCTGCGCGGCGACTTCATCTTCCTCTCCCAGTCGCCGCCGCTGCTCAAGTACCTGGCGGCGCTCCAGGGGGAGGACGAGATGCAGCGCCGCTGGGCGCGGCTGGACGTGGACAGCACGCTCCTCCTCTTCGTCGAGGCGCACCCGCAGGTCGAGCGCGTCGTCGTGCGCGGCGAGCTCGGCGAGGCGCTGGCGGTGGTCGGCCGCCGCGGCGGCGTCCCCGTCCTGCTGCCGCCGGCGAGCTTCGCCGAGCGCGCCACCGGCGCCGGCCGACGGCTCCTCGCCGGCCGCTGGCCGCTCGGGGCGCCGACGCCGGTGACCGCGGCGCCCGGGACGCTGGAGGCCTGGATCTCCCCCGACGCCCTCCTCGCCATCGCCGCGCCGGGCTTCGGGGAGCGGCTGCGCCTGGAGACCGGCCGCACGCCGGCGGCGGGGCGCGGCGGCGGCGGAGCGCTGGAGGCGCGCGTCGCGGTGCGCGACCCGCGCTGGACGCCGCCGCTCGCCTGGACGCTGGTGCGCAGCGAGCCGGGGAGCGAGCTGGTGCAGTCGGTCGAGACGCTCGCCGGGCGCTACCGCACGACGGTGCTGCTCAACCTCGCGGTCATGACCCTCACCCTCGCCCTCGGCCTCCTCGCCTTCCGCCAGGTGCGGCGGGCGGCGCGGCTGGAAGTCGAGAACGAGCAGCAGGCGCGGGTGCGCGAGCTCGAGCGCCGGCTCATGCACAGCGAGCGGCTGGCGAGCGTCGGGCGCCTCGCCGCCGGCATGGCGCACGAGATCAACAACCCGCTGGCCGGGATGTCCAACTACCTGTCGCTGCTCGAGGAGGACCTGCGCGACGGGCGCACGGCGGAGGCGCCGGCGCTGGTGGCGCGGGTGCGCGAGGGGCTGGCGCGGGCGGCGGCCATCGTCCGCCAGGTGCTCGCCTTCTCCGACCCCGGCCGCGCGCCCAAGGCGCCGCTCGACCTGCGCGGCGTCCTCGCCGAGACGGTGGAGTTCGTGCGCGGCAACCCGGCCTTCCGCGGCCTCGCGGTGCGGCTCGACGGCGACGCCGGCGAGCTGCCGGTGCGCGGCAACCGGATCACCCTCGGGCAGCTCTTCCTGAACCTGATCCTCAACGCCTGCCAGGGGCAGCCCGACGGCGGCGAGGTGGAGGTGCGGGCGGAGCGGGCGGAGGGCATCGTCGTCGTCACCGTCGCCGACCGCGGGCCGGGGCTCGCCCCCGAGGTGCTGGACCACCTCTTCGAGCCCTTCACCTCGACCCGCGGCTCGACCGGTCTCGGGCTCGCCGTCTGCCACGGCATCGCGACCGACCACGGCGGCGAGATCCGCGGCGCCAACCGCCCCGGCGGCGGCGCGCTCTTCGAGGTGCGGCTGCCGCCGGCGGCCGCGATGACCGTTGAACCGGCGCCGGCGATCTTCCCGCGCGCCGCGAGCGGAGGACGTCGATGAGCAGCAGCAACAGTGGCAACAACCCGGACGCTCGGCACGGTCCTCCTGGTCGACGACGAGGCGTACGTCCGCGAGTCGCTGGCGAGCGTGCTGTCCCGCCGGCGCCTCAAGGTCAAGACCGCCGCCTCGGTGAGCGAGGCGCTCCGCCCGGCGACGCTCGCCGGCGTGGACGTCGTCGTCACCGACCTCAAGATGCCGGGCGAGGACGGGCTCGCGCTGGTGCGGCGCCTGGCCGAGAGCGAGCCGAGGCTGCCGGTGGTCGTCCTGACCGGCCACGGCACGGTCAACTCGGCCGTCGAGTGCGTCAAGGCCGGCGCCTTCGACTACCTCCTGAAGCCGACGAACCCCGACGAGCTGGCGATGGCGGTCGAGCGGGCGATCGCGCAGTCGAGCCTCCAGCGCGAGCTCGACTACCTGCGCGCGGCGGGGGCGCCGCCCGAGCGGCGCGGCGCGCTCGGCGTCTCCGAGGGCTGGCGCGAGGTGCTGCGCCTCGCCGAGGTGGCGGCGCCGGTCGACACCTCGGTCCTGCTCCTCGGCGAGAGCGGCGTCGGCAAGGAGGAGGTGGCGAAGCTCCTCCACGCCAAGAGCGCGCGCGCCGCGGGGCCGTTCGTGCGCGTCAACTGCGCGGCGATCCCGGCCGAGCTGTTCGAGAGCGAGTTCTTCGGCCACCGGCGCGGCTCCTTCACCGGCGCGGTCGCCGACCGCGAGGGGCGCTTCCGCGTGGCGCACGGCGGCACGCTCTTCATGGACGAGATCAACTCGCTGCCGGCGGTGGCGCAGGCGAAGGTGCTGCGCGTCCTCCAGGACGGCACCTTCGAGCGGGTGGGGGACAGCCAGCCGACGGCGGTGGACGTGCGCCTGATCTGCGCCAGCAACGCCGACCTCGACGCCGAGGTCGAGGCCGGCCGCTTCCGCGCCGACCTCTTCTACCGCGTCAACGTGATGACGATCACCGTGCCGCCGCTGCGCGAGCGCTGCGCCGACATCCCGCTCCTCGCCGAGGCCTTCCTGGCCGAGTTCAGCGCCCGCTTCGCCAAGCCGGTGCGCGCGATCAGCCGCGAGGCGCTGGCGGCGATGGAGGCCTACTCCTGGCCGGGCAACGTGCGCGAGCTGCGCAACGTCATCGAGCGCGGCGTGCTGCTCGAGCGGACGGCGGAGCTCTCGCCGGCGAGCCTGCCCTTCAGCCTCCTCCAGCAGCGGGCGCCGGAGGCGCTGCCCTTAGGCCAGGACCTGAACCTCCGCGCCTCGGTCTCGGCCGCCGAGCGGCGAGTCCTGGAGGAGGCCCTCCGCCGCGCCCGCGGCGTCCGCCGCGAAGCGGCGAGACTCCTCGGCATCGACGAGCGCAACATGGCCTACTTCCTCCGCAAGCACGGGCTCATGGAGCGGCGGGAGGGGCGGTGAGGTGAGTAGGGGTGCGCTATGCTGGTGAGGCAGGGAACTGCGATGGCAAAGACCGTTGAAGAGCTCGAAACCGAGGTGCTCCAGCTGGCCGGCGAGGACCGTGCGCGTCTGCTCCGGGTGTTGCTGCTCAGCCTCGAGGAGACCGAAGACGCGGAGGTAGCGCGGGTTTGGGCCGAGGAGGCCGAAGCCAGGGCGCTCCAGCTCGAGCGCGGCGAGGTCGAGGCGATCCCTTCCGAAGAGGTCTTCCGGGAAGCACGCTCCAGGCTCAAGTGAGCCAAGCCACCTGGCACGCGCTGGCGCGGCGGGAGCTGTTCGAGGCGGCCGATTTCTACGAGGAAAGAGTTCTGGGTCTCGGCGAGGCCTTCATCGATGACGTCGAGACGGCCGTGGCGCGGATCAGGCAGTACCCGCGTCTTGGTGCCATAGCCCTACGCGAGATCCGCCAGCTCGCGATCGTTCGCTTCCCCTACTACGTCGTCTACAAAGTCCTCCCCGCGAGGATCATGATCCTGGCGATCGCCCACCAGAGGCGGCGGCCGCGCTACTGGGCTAATCGAGCAAGCTAGCCGGATTGCGGGCCGCGCTTGTCGGCCGCAGCAGCGTTCGTTACCCTTCTCTCGTGCCTCGCTCATCACTGGCGCTCAAGGCAACCGACAAGGCGGTCCGGGAGTACTACGCCGCCTTGGAGCAAGGTGCGCAGCTTCAGATCGACCACGAGCTGGGTGTGCGGCACGCGTTCGAGACCCTGCTCGATCGATGTGCCCGTCGCTACGCCGGCTGGTCGTTGCTTCGTGAGCCGACGGTGCGCCGCGGATCTCGCAACCTCCGCCCCGACGGTCTTGTGGTTGACGAGTTCCGCCTGGCGCGAGGTTGGTACGAGGCAAAGGGGGCGGCCGCTGATCTCGCGAAACAGGCGCGAGAAAAGTTCGGTCAGGGCTATCCTCGCAACAACACTCTCTTCTGGCAGCCCGGACGCATCCTCCTTTACCAGGGGTCGGAAGCCCTCGACTTCTCCGTCGCCGAACCCACGCGCCTCGTCGACGCGCTCCGTCTTTTCTTCGAGCACGAGGAGCCGCAGCTCGAGCGCTGGGAAGAAGCGGTAAGCGAGTTCAAGGACCGTGTCCCCGAGCTGGCTCAGAGCGTGCTCAGCTTGATCCGCCGAGAAGAACAGCGCAACCGGCGCTTCCGCGCCGCGTTCGATGCCTTCATGGAGCTGAGCCGGGCCTCCCTCAATCCGAACATCTCGAAGGCCGCCGTCGAGGAGATGCTGATCCAGCACCTACTTACCGAGCGCATCTTCCGTCACGTGTTTCAAGTCCCGGACTTCACGCGCCGCAATGCAATAGCGGCCGAGATCGAGACGGTGATCGACGCACTTACCTCTCAGAGCTTCTCGCGCCACGAGTTCCTGAAGAGTCTCGATCCCTTCTACACTGCCATTGAAGCGACTGCCGCCGGTATCGACGACTTCTCGCAGAAACAGGCGTTCCTCAACACTGTCTACGAACAGTTCTTCCAAGGCTTCTCGGTGAAGGTCGCCGACACGCACGGCATCGTCTATACGCCACAGCCCATCGTCGACTTCATGGTGCGGAGCGTAGACGAGCTACTGACAAGCGAATTCGACACGAGCCTCGCGGCCGAGAATGTCCAAGTCCTCGACCCATTTGTTGGCACCGGGAACTTCATCGTCCGGGTGCTGCGGCAGATCGCGGAGACCAAGAAGAGCTCTCTGCCTGAGAAGTACGCTCGTGAGCTGCACGCAAACGAGGTCATGCTCTTGCCGTACTACATCGCGAGCATGAACATCGAGCACACCTACTATGAGCTCACCGACGACTATGAGCCGTTCGAGGGGATTTGCCTCGTTGATACTTTTGAGCTGGCGGAGGATAGCCAGCAGCACCAGATGTTCTCGGAGGCTAACACTGCGCGCGTGGAGCGTCAAAGGCGCGCTCCAATCAGGGTAGTGATCGGCAACCCGCCGTACAACGTCGGGCAGGTTAACGAGAATGACAACAACAAGAACCGTAAGTACAAGAAGATGGACAAGCGGGTAAGGGAGACCTACGCGAGAGCCTCGAAGGCCTCATCTACTTCCAAGCTTCGCGATCCCTACATAAGAGCAATCCGATGGGCCACCGACCGCATCGGCGAGAAGGGGATCGTGGCGCTTGTTTGCAATAGTGGCTTCCTTGACGGTATTGCCTCTGACGGAATGCGCAGCTACCTCGAAGAGGAATTTGACCGCATCTACGTGCTTGACCTCGGTGGCAATGTGCGCAAGAACCCGAAGCTCTCGGGCACGACGCACAATGTGTTCGGCATTAGGGTCGGAGTGAGCGTCAACCTTTTTGTCAGGCGAAGCAAACGCGGCGGACGGGCTGAAATCTTCTATTCGCGAACAGGAGAGGACTGGCGCAGGGAAGAAAAGGGCCGATTCCTCGAGGAGAAGGGCCGTGTTTCTGCGATTGAGTGGCAGCGCCTTGAACCAGATTCGCGGCATAATTGGCTTACACGTGACCTTCGGTCCGAGTTCGTGTCGTTCCTTCCATTGGGGAGTAAGGAGGTGGACGCGAACCGAGTTCCAGGCAAAGTTCTCTTCCGCCTCTACAGTCTCGGAGTGACTACAAATAGAGACTCCTGGGCGTACAATTTTGATTGGGCAACTCTGAGCGAAAACATCCAGCGAATGATCGACACTTACAATGATCACGTGGCGCGGTGGCCGATCGCTGAGCGACAGAAGAAGGAGGTCGACGACTGGGTGGACGATGACGGGCGCAGGATCGCGTGGAGTCGTGACCTTAAGCTAGACTTACAGAGAGGCCGTTCCACCTCTTTCCGTCCGGCAGCACTTCGATGGGCGAAGTACAGACCGTTTACGACGAAGTGTCTCTACCATGACCCGCTTCTAAACGAGGAGCCGCGCCTATTCAACAAGATCTTTCCGAATGAAGCATCCGAGCAGGAGAACCGTGCCATCTGGGTCAAGGTGGGACAGGACTGGCCGTTCTTCGCCCTCGCCGTTAGGCAGATCGTGGATATCATGCCGCAAGGAGGTTCCCAAGTTTTCCCCTTCTACGTCTATGACCTCGATGGCTCTAATAAACGCCGTGAGAACTTGACTAGTTGGTCGCTGTCAGTGTTCCGAGAGCGCTATGACGACCCAGCTATAACGAAGTGGGACATCTTTCACTATGTCTACGCCGTTCTTCACCAACCGATGTACCGGGAGCGCTTTATCGCAAATCTGCGGCGTGAACTGCCGCGCATCCCACTTGCTTCAGAGTTCCGGCCATTTGCGGAGGCAGGTAGCCACCTTGCGGAACTGCATGTTGACTACGAGCGGCAGCCGGAGTTTCCGCTCGTCGAGCATTGGAAAACGGAGGCGAAACTCGACTTCAGGGTGGAGCGGATGAAATACGACCGGGAGGCTGGGGAGCTCATCTACAACCAGGCACTGACGCTGCAGGGCATCCCGCGCGATGTCGAGCGCTATCGCTTGGGACATAGGAGCGCGTTGGGGTGGATCGTAGATCAATACCGTGTCACGACTGACAAACGCAGTGGCATCGTGAACGATCCGAATCGAGAGGACGACCCGAAGTACATCCTCCGCCTGATCGGACAGGTCGTCACTGTGAGTCTTGAAACAGTCCGGATCGTCGAGTCCCTGCCCGAGCTTGGGCTGCCAGAGGCGAGTTAGTGCGAGCGGCGGGACGAACCGGTGCACGACGGTGAACCGACCTCCTAGCCATTCTCGGGCGGGCGCGGGCGTCTAGACCTTCGCCGGGTAGTGGCAGCCGCACCGGGCTGCAGAACGACGGTAGCGGAATCCCGGCTCAACTCACTCGCAAACCGGTTCGGTTTCGCCTGGGCGTAGTCGAGGTGGTACTCCGGGCGGAGGTCGTCCTTCTTCTGTTCTTCGGCGGGGAAGGCGTCGAGAACCTCTGATGCGACCACCGCCACAGTCGTGCCTTCGGCGTACCTAGCTGACGTTGCTCCGCGGGCAGCACCAGAGAAGTCGTACTCCGGACGCATCGTGTCCCGATCGCTGTCGACCCTCTTGTGATCAGCCTTTTTCCTCATAGCGCACCGGCATTGTCGCACGGCTTGATGTGTGTTTATCTCGGCCCCTTCCTCGTTAACCTTCGCGTGCGGCTGCGTTGCGCTCCCGAGCCCTGAAGAGACGACCGCAGGTCCGGAGGAAGCTTCCCGAGGCGAAAGGGAAGCTTCCGGAGGCGGCGGGGAAGCTCCGGACGTGGACGGGAAGCTTCCGGAAGCGGCCGGGAAGCTTCCGGAGGCGGCCGGGAGGCTTCCGGAGGCGGCCGGGAGGCTTCCGGAGGTGACCGGGAAGCCTCCGGAGGTGGCCGGGAAGCCTCCGGGGGCGGTCGGGAAGCTTGCGGGGGCGGCCGGGAAGCTTCCGGAGGCGGCCGGGAAGCTTCCGGAGGCGGACGGGAAGCTTCCGGAGGCGGCCGGGAAGCTTCCGGAGGCGGACGGGAAGCTTCCGGAGGCGGGCGGGAAGCTTCCGGAGGCGGGCGGGAAGCTTCCGGAGGCGGTCGGGAAGCTTCCGGAGGTGGCCGGGAAGCTTCCGGAGGCGGCCGGGAAGCTTCCGGAGGTGGCCGGGAAGCTTCCGGAGGCGGCCGGGAAGCCTCCGGAGGCGGCAGGGAAGCCTCCGGAGGCGGTCGGGAAGCTTCCGGATGCGGGCGGGAAGCTTCCGGAGGAGGACGGGAAGCTTCCCGAGGCCTCACTCCATCCGCTTTGCAACGAGCTCACGCACTTCCACAGCGTCGGCGCGGCCGCCGGTCGCCTTCATGACTTGGCCGACGAAGAAGCTCAGGAGGGCGGTCTTGCCGGCTCGGTAGGCTTCGACCTGGGCCGGGTGGGCGGTGAGGACGGACTCGACGTGGGGGGCGAGGGCTGCCTCGCCGGCGAGGGCTCCCAAGCCGCGGGCGGCGACGATCGCCCGCGGGCCGGCCTCCCCGGCGACCATCGCGGCGAAGACCTCGCGGGCTGCGGTGGTGGTCACCTCGCCGGCCTCGACGAGGGCAACCAGCTCGGCCAGCGCGGCGCCGGCGAAGGGGGGCGCCGTGAGGTCGCGGGCGCGCAGCTCGCGGACGAGGTCGTTGGCGATCCACGCGGCGGCGGCGCGCGGTGCGGCGCCGGCGGCGGCGGCCTCCTCGAAGAGGCGGCTGTGCGACTCGTCCTCGGCCACGGTCCGCGCCTCGTGGGGGAGGAGGCCGAGCTCGTCGCGGAAGCGGAGGAAGCGGTCGCGGGCCGCGGGCGCGACATCCTCGACGGCGATCTCCTTCTCGACTCTGTCGGCGCCCGTTGAGGCGGCCGGCGCCTTGGCGGCCGCGGGCGCCTCCCCCTCCGCCGCCCGCTTCGTCCAGGTGTCCCGCAGCGGCACGATCCGGTTGAAGACCAGCCGCTCCGCCGTCGCGTCGGGATCGACGGCGAAGTAGCCGTGGCGCTCGAACTGGAAGCGGTCGCCGGGCCGCGCGCCGGCGAGGCTCGGCTCGACCAGGGCCCCCTCGACCACGCGCAGCGAGTCCGGGTTCAGGAAGGCGCGGAAGTCCGGCCCGCTCTTGCCGCCGTCGGGCTCGGGGTCGGAGAAGAGGCGGTCGTAGAGCCGCACCTCGGCCGGCAGCGCGCGCGAGGCCGGCACCCAGTGGATCGTCCCCGCGACCTTGCCGGCGTCGGCGCCGGGATCGAGCGAGGCCGGGTCGTGGACGCAGCGCAGCGCGACGACCTCGCCCGCCGCGTCCTTGACGACCTCGCGGCACTCGACGACGTAAGCGTGGCGGAGCCGCACGCGCCGGCCCGGGGCGAGGCGCTTGTACCCCTTGGGCGGCGCTTCCGCGAAGTCGTCGCGCTCGATGTAGAGCTCGCGCTCGAAGGGCAGCGGGCGCGACTCGTCGCGCGGGATCTCGCGCGGGAAGGACGGCGCGTCGAGTGTCTCGACCTGCCCCTCCGGCCAGCTCTCGACGACGACGCGCAGCGGCCGCAGCACGGCGAGGACGCGCGGCGCCTTGGCGTTGAGGTCGTCGCGCACCGCGTGCTCGAGGTGGGCGACGTCCACCACCGTCTGCGCCTTGGTGACGCCGATCGCGTCGCAGAAGGCGCGGATCGCCTCCGGCGTGTAGCCGCGGCGGCGCAGGCCGCGCAGCGTCGGCATCCGCGGGTCGTCCCAGCCGGCGACGAGCCCCTCCTCGACGAGCTGGAGGAGCTTGCGCTTCGAGAGCACGGTGTAGTTGAGGACCAGGCGCGCGAACTCGATCTGCTGCGGCGGGTCCGGGATGCGGGCGGCGGCGAGCAGCCAGTCGTAGAGCTGGCGGTTGTTCTCGAACTCCAGGGTGCAGAGCGAGTGGGTGATGCCCTCGAAGGCGTCGGAAAGGCCATGCGCGAAGTCGTAGAGCGGGTAGATAGGCCACTCGCGGCCGCGCCGGTAGTGCTCGGTGTCGCGGCGGATGCGGTAGAGGAGGGGGTCCCGCATCTTCATGTTCTCGGCCGCCATGTCGATCTTGGCGCGCAGCACACACGAGCCGTCGGCCAGCTCGCCGCGCCGCATGCGCTCGAGGAGCGCCAGGCTCTCCGCCGCCGGCCGGTCGCGCCACGGGCTCTCCCGCCCCGGCTCGGTGACGGTGCCGCGGTAGGCGCGGATCTCGTCTTCCGACAGCTCGTCGACGTAGGCCCTGCTGTCGCGCACGAGCTGCACGGCGACGTCGTAGAGAGGCTCGAAATAGTCGGAGGCGTAGAACATTCCGTCCCACTCGAACCCCAGCCAGCGGACGTCGTCCTGGATCGCCTCGACGTACTCGAGGTCCTCGGTCTCCGGGTTGGTGTCGTCCATCCGCAGGTTGCACGTCCCGCCGAGCTCGCGGGCGACGCCGAAGTTGAGGCAGATCGACTTGGCGTGGCCGATGTGGAGGTAGCCGTTCGGCTCCGGCGGGAAGCGCGTCGCGACGCGGCCGCCGTGCTTGCCGGCGGCGAGGTCGGCGCGCGCGATCTCGCGGATGAAGTCGTCGCGCGCGGCGGCGCTCGGCGTAGGGGCGGGGTCGGGCTTCATAGGCTCTCCGGGACGGGAAAGGCTATCCCGAACCACAGGACCGGCGCCTCGTACCGCAGTACCAGCGCCGCGTACCGTGGTGCGAGTGGCCGGTACCGCGGTACGAGCGCCTGGTACCGCGGTACGAGCGGCCGGTACCGCAGTACGAGCGTCAGGTACCGCAGTACGAGCGCCTGGTACCACGGTACGAGCGCCTCGTACCGCGGTACCAAGCGCCCGGTACCGCGGGACCAGCTCGTACCGCGGGACCAGCGTCTCGTACCGCGGGACCAGCGTCTCGTACCGCGTGCTACAGTCTCCCGCCGCACGATGGCCGCGACGAAACCCCTTCCGAAGCGCTGGACTCCCGCCGACTCCGCCGACCTCTACAACATCGCCGGCTGGGGGAACAACTACTTCTCCGTCAACGACTTGGGCAACCTCGTCGTGCACCCCGGCGGGCCTGGGACGCCGTCGATCGACCTCAAGGGCCTGGTCGACGAGCTGCGCGAGCGGGGGATCGGTCTCCCTCTCCTGATCCGCTTCGCCGAGATCCTCAAGGCGCGCGTCGTCGAGCTCAACGAGGCCTTCCAGAACGCCATCCGCGAGTACGGCTACAAGAGCACCTACCGCGGCGTCTATCCGATCAAGGTCAACCAGGAGCGCTTCGTCGTCGAGCACCTGGTGCAGTACGGCGAGCCCTTCCACTTCGGCCTCGAGGCGGGCTCGAAGCCGGAGCTGCTGGCGGTGATGGCGATGCTCGAGGACCCCGACGCCTTGATCGTCTGCAACGGCTACAAGGACGAGGAGTACGTCGAGATGGCGCTCCTCGCCTCGCGCCTCGGCCGCACGGTGATCCTGGTCGTCGAGAAGCCCTCGGAGCTGCCGCTCATCCGCGACATCGCCAAGAAGACCGGTGTCGAGCCGCGGATCGGCATCCGCTGCCGGCTGTCTTCCAAGGGCTCCGGGCACTGGGAGGCCTCCGCCGGCGACCGCTCGAAGTTCGGCCTTTCCGGCCAGGACCTCCTCGACGCCGTCGCCTACCTGCGCGAGCAGGACATGCTGGCCAGCTTCCAGCTCCTACATTTCCATTTGGGCAGCCAGATCTCCTCGATCCGCGCCGTCAAGGAGGCGCTGCGCGAGGCGAGCTGGATCTACGTCAACCTCCACCGCATGGGGGCGCCGCTGCGCTACCTCGACGTCGGCGGCGGCCTGGGCGTCGACTACGACGGCTCGCAGACCAACTTCGCCTCCTCGCTCAACTACACCCTCCAGGAGTACGCCAACGACATCGTCTTCGGGGTGATGGAGGTCTGCGACCCGGAGGGGGTGCCGCACCCGGTCCTGGTCTCGGAGTCGGGGCGGGCGACGGTGGCCCACCACGCCTGCCTGGTGGTGGACATCCTCGGCGTCTCGGAGTTCGCGGTAGGGAAGCTCCCCGACCGCCCGCCGTCCGACGCCCCGCCGTTCCTGCGCCACCTCTTCGACACCCACCGCGAGGTGGGGCGGAAGAACCTGCTCGAGTCCTACCACGACGCCATCTCCTACCGGGAGCAGGGGCTGTCGCTGTTCAACCTGGGGGCGTTGTCGCTCGAGCACCGGGGCCTGGCCGAGCAGCTCTTCTGGGCGGTGACCCAGAAGGTGCTGCGCATCGCCCGCACCCTGCCGCAGCTGCCGGAGGAGCTGGAGGGGCTCGAGCGGGTGCTCGCCGACACCTACTTCTGCAACTTCTCGGTCTTCCAGTCGCTGCCCGACTCCTGGGCGATCGACCAGCTCTTCCCGGTGGTGCCGATCCACCGCCTCGACGAGGAGCCGGCGCGCCGCGGCGTCCTCGCCGACATCACCTGCGACTCCGACGGCAAGATCGACCACTTCATCGGCCGCCGCGACGTCAAGCAGGTGCTCGAGCTCCACCCCTACACCCACGGCGAGCCCTACTACCTGGGCTCCTTCCTGGTCGGGGCCTACCAGGAGATCCTCGGCGACCTGCACAACCTCTTCGGCGACACCAACATGGTCCACGTCTCGCTCGACCCCGAGGAGCAGTACAAGATCGACGAGGTGGTCTCGGGCGACACGGTGACCGACGTCCTGGAGTACGTCAGCTACACGCGCAAGGAGCTGATCGGCCGCGTGCGCCAGGCGGCCGAGAACGCGCTGCGCGCCCGCCGCATGACCTTCGAGGAGTCCCGGCACCTCGTGCGCATGTACGAGGAGGGGCTCTCCGGCTACACCTACCTCGAGCAGGACTGATTCGTCCCTTCCAGCGACTTTCGGGGGGCGTCCCGGAACGACTTTTCCACTACACTTCCACAATAGCTGCTCCCCTGTTCAGGGCGACTTTGCGTCGCCGCCCGGCCGGACGGGTGTCCCGCAGTCTCCCCTGCCCAGGGGTCACCCTGGAGGGAATCCCATGTCGCGGAAAGGAGCAACGTCGAAGCTGAAGAGCAGGGTGTTGGTCATCTTGCTTGCGGTTGCCGCTCTGGGGCCGCCCCTGGCCCTGTTCCTGGTAGCGACCGAGCCGGGGAGGCTCGGTGCGGTGCCGGAGGCCCGCCTCGCCAGCGCGCAGGCCCTTAACTCGGCCTACCGCACGTGGCGTGCGAGCTTCGAGCAGGGGGGCGGCGACCGTAACCTAGTCATCGCCCTCGGCTGGTCGAACGGTTTCTCGATCGAGAACACCGCGGCGACCGGCCTCGCTCGCCTCGACCTGGTGAACGGGTTCGTGCGGGTCGAGGTGGAGAAGCTGACCTCCCCCGGTGCCTGGGAGGTCTGGCTGGTGGACAACCAGGACGGCCCGGGCATGAGCGCCATGCCCGAGCGCGGGGACCGCATGCACCGTCTGGGGACCTTGCGCCGCGCCGGAGACCGGGCAAAGCTGGTCGCTCAGGTGCCGCCAAGCCTGTTCGAGAGGTTCGACGTGGACGTGGTGGCGGTCACGCCCGCCGGCAGCAGCCCGGACAAGGCGCTGCTGCTCAACGGCGCACCCACCCTGTTCCAGCGGGTCTACCGCCGCGAGCGCAAGCCGCAGCTCGGCCCGAGCCACCTGCCGACGGCGGTGGCCGCGCTCTTCTCGCCCCGCCCCGCCTTTGCCGACTCCATCTTCAACAGCCTCGATCCGCTGGTGGCCCAGGGAGCCAACCTCTTCTTCAACGAGGCGTTCGCCGGCAACGGCCGCACCTGCGACACCTGCCACGTGGCCGAGAACAACTTCACCATCGACCCAGACTTCATCGCCAAGCTGCCGGCCAACGACCCGCTCTTCGTCTCCAGCAACATCCCGGTGCTCGACCGGCTGGAAGACGCGATCCTGCTGCGCGAGCTGGGCCTGATCCGGGTCAACGCCGACGGCTTCGAGGACATCAACAACAAGTTCGTCATGCGCGCCGTGCCCCACCTCTTGGGGCTGTCGCGTTACCTGGTGCCGGGCAACCAGGCGACGCCGCCCAACCAGCGCCTCGGATGGGGGGGCGACGGCGCTCCGGGCAGCGGCACGCTGCGCGAGTTCCCGATCGGCGCCATCACCCAGCACATGACCAAGACGCTCGGCCGCGTGGTGGGGACCGACTTCCGCCTCCCCACAGACGCCGAGCTGGACGCTCTCGAGGCCTTTTCGCTCGCCATCGGGCGCCAGGACTTCCCGGACATCGAGGCCCTGCGGCTCAAGGGGGCGGTCCCGGAGAAGGGGCGGCAGCTCTTCCTCTCCGAGAAGTCGCAGTGCACCTTCTGTCACATCAACGCCGGCGCCAACGGACCGGACGACACCAACCGCAACTTCGACATCGGCATCGGGAAGCTGCCCGACCACCCGGCCAACCTGCTGGTGCCCGGCGGCCTGCCGCCGGACGGCGGCTTCGGCAGGACGCCGCTCTTCGACACGGTGACCGGCGAGTTCCTGGGCTTCGGCGACTTCGACCCGGTGGAGGACGGCAACATGCGCCGCTTCAACAGCCAGGCGGCGATCGAGGCGGTGGACACCGGCCCGTTCTTCCACGACCACGCCGTACAGACGGTCGAGGAGTCGGTCGACTTCTACAACAGCGACGCCTTCGCGGGCTCGCTGGCCGGAGGCCTGGCGATCCACCTGGAGACCACCGAGGTCGAGCACGTCGCCGCCTTCCTGCGGGTGATGAACGCGCTCGAGAACATACGCTCGGCGTCGGGAGTCGCCCAAGCGGCCCTCGAGGAGACCGACAGGGCGACCGCCCAGCGGCTGGCCGAGCTCGCCTCCTTCGACGCCCAGGACGGCCATCAGGTGCTGCAGGAGCGGCGGCTCCACCGCTTTGCCGCGTTCCGCCTGTCGCGTGCCTTCCTGCGGCTGCAGGATGCGGCGCACACCAACAGCAAGCCGCAGCGGGACATCCTGGTGAACCGGGCGCTGATCATGATGGAGCTGGCGCGGCGGGAGCTGACCTTCGACTAGAGCACACCGCTCTCGCGGGCGGTGCGGGGCCCGGCGGCGACGCCGGGCCCCCTTCGCTTTTAGGGACCGGACGACTGGCCGCGGCCGAGCCGGCGGACGATCTCGAACTCCACGCGCGCCACCGGCTGGACGGAGAGCCGCGCCCCCTTGCGGGTCACCATCATCTTCTCGAGCCCCGGCGTCTCCTTGAGCCGCTCGAGCGGCACGATCGCCGGGAAGCGCTCGACGAAGCGGAGGTCGACGGCGTACCAGGTCGGCTCCTCGGGCCGGCTCTTGAGGTCGAAGTAGTCGTGCCCCTTGCGGAACTGGAAGGGGTCGGGGTAGCCGCCGCGGGCCACCTCCGCGATGCCGGTGACGCCGGAGGGATCGGCGCTCGAGGCGTAGAAGAGGACGAGGTCCCCCGGCTGGATCTCGTCGCGCAGGAGGTTGCGCGCCTGGAAGTTCCGCACCCCCTCCCAGGAGGTGGTGCCGTCGCGTTCCAGGTCCTCGATCGCGTAGGTCCCGGGCTCGACCTTCATCAGCCAGTAGCGTCGCGCGCGCGCCATGCCGCTCTCCTCCCGGCGCCAGCCTAGCCGATGCGGTGGACTTGCCGCACGGCGGCCGTATAGAGTTTGGACCTCTCCTTTTCTGGGGGACCCTGCATGGACGCTTGGACCTCCTTTTCCTGGACGGGCGTGGCCCTGGGCGCGCTGCTCGGGTTCGTCGTCTGCGAGCTCAACCAGTACCTGACCTCGGCGGTGCTCCACCGCGGCCTCTGCCACGGCGCGATCCGCTACCCGCCGTGGTTCAACCGCACGGTCGCGGCCTGGCTCTGGCTGACGGCGTGCGTGCCGCCGCTGACCTGGATCGCGGCGCACCGCCACCACCACGCCAACTCCGACACCGAGGACGACCCCCACGCCCCGTGCGAGAAGGGGGTGTGGAGCGTCATGCTCCTCACCTGGTACTACGTCACCCGCTGGGCGCGGGAGCACCGCCGCTTCGCCGAGGAGCGCTACCTGCGCGCTTTCCGCGACGAGCGGGTGCTGCGGTGGCTCGACGGCAAGGCCGTCTCCTACGCCAACTTCTACCTCCAGCTCGGGCTCTCGATCCTCGCCGGGCCCGCCTGGCTGGCCTTCTGGTTCGCCCGCATCGTGCCCTACATGCTGCTGAGCGGCTACGTCAACGCGGTCGGCCACACCTGGGGGGAGCGGCCGTACCGCAACCTCGGCACCGACGCCGCGGGGCCGCTGCTGACCTGCCTCGCCTACTTGATGGGGGGCGAGCCGCTGGGGCACAACTACCACCACCGCCACCCGTCGAGCCCGACCTTCCGGCCGCGCCGCTTCGACCCCGGCTACTGGTTCGCGGTGCGGGTGCTGCGGGGGACGCCGATCCGGCCGTCGCCGCTGCCGCCCGGCTTCGAGGAGCCGGCCGAAGCGACCGCCTAGAGGAGAGAGCATGGCCACCGCGCTGCCGCTCGAGACCGCAGGGACCCGCAGCCGCAGGGGCGAGGCGCTGGCGCGCCTCCTCGAAGGGGCGGGGGTGCCCTGCGCGGTGCGCTTCGCCGACGGCGAGGAGATCGCGATCGGCGCCGGCCCGCCGGCCTTCCGCGTTGTCCTCCACTCCGACCGGCCGCTGCGCGCCGGCCTCGACGAGATGGCCCTCGGGCGCGCCTACGTCGAGGGGGAGCTGGACCTCGAGGGAGACATGCTGGCCCTCCTCGACCTGCGGCGGGCGCTCGCCGGCCGCAGCGGCCTCCTCACCGTCCTCGCCTTCCTGCGCAACCTCTTCCTGGCCTCGGCGACGCGCATGAACAGCCGCGCCATCGCCAGCCACTACAGCTACGGCGACGACTTCTACCACGCCTTCATCGACCGCCGCTGGCGCTTCTACTCGCACGGCCTCTTCGCCGACGAGAGCGAATCGCTGGAAGAGGCCTCCGAGCACAAGCTGGAGTGCATGTGGAACGGGCTCGGGCTCGAGCCCGGGATGCGGCTCCTCGACATCGGCGCCGGCTGGGGGGGCGTCGCCCGCTACTGCGGGGCGCGCGGCGTCGAGGTGACGTCGCTCACCCTGGCCGCCGACTCCCACGCCTGGCTCACCCGGCTCTACCGCGAGGAGGGGCTGCCGGGCGAGGTCCTGCGCGGCGACTTCCTCGAGCACCGGCCGGAGCGCCCCTACGACGCGGTCGTCATCTACGGCGTCATCGAGCACATCCCGACCTACCGTCGCTTCTGCGCCCGCGCCTGGGAGTGCCTGCCCCCGGGCGGGCGGCTCTACATGGACGCCTCGGCGTCGCACGAGAAGTACGAGATGAGCGCCTTCACCCGCCGCTACATCTGGCACGGCACGCACACCTTCCTGGCGGTGCAGGACATCGTGCAGGAGCTGCTCTGGCACGGCTTCAAGGTGATGGAGGTGGCCAACGAGAGCCGCGACTACGAGCTGACCATGCGCGGCTGGGCGGAGCGCTTCGACGCCGCGCGCGAGGAGATCGTGGCGCGCTGGGGGGAGCAGACCTACCGCGCTTTCCGCGTCTACCTCTGGGGCGGCTGCCACGCCTTTCACGTCGACCGCCTGCAGGCCTACCACCTGGTGGCGCAGCGCGGCGAGGGGCCGGGGCGGCGGCCGGGAACGTTGCGGCGCGCGCGGAACTTCGTGCGCGAGCTGGTGTAGCCCGAGGGTTGCGTGACGTGAAGAAGATCGCGGTGGTCGAGGCGGGCCACCCTCGCGCCGACAGCCTCGCCTCTCTCTTCTTGCTCTTCGGCTACGGCGGTCTCTCGATCGCCTCGCACCTCCACCGCCACGGCTACGCGGTCAAGTACTTCCCGATGTTCGCCAGCACCAGGCTCGACGAGCGCTGGCTCGCCGACTGCGACTACCTGCTGGTCTCGACGATGGTGCACACGGCGAAGATCGGCTACCGCCTCGCCGACCGGGTGCGGCGGCGGCCGGGCGGGCCGCCGGTGGTGGTCTTCGGCGGCCCGCACCCGACCTGCGAGCCGGAGGACTGCCTCGACCACTGCGACTACGTGGTGATGAACGAGGGGGAGGAGATCGTCCTCGACCTCCTGCGGCACCTGGACGCCGGCGGCACGCCCCAGCCGCGCGGCATCGACGGCCTCACCTTCCGCGGCGAGGACGGCGGGATCGTCTACACGCCGCGCCGGGCGGCCCTGCAGCAGATCGACTTCCCGCTCGAGCCGCCGCTCATCCACCACTACCCCGGCGTCCTCGGCAACTTCCTGCGCACCGGCCGGCTCCGCTTCCCGTTCCCGGTCGTCCAGTTCTCGCGCGGCTGCCCCTACTCCTGCAACTTCTGCCTCGGCATGCGCCAGCTCGGGCAGAGTTACCGCACGCGGCCGGCGGGGAGCGTGCTGGTGGACCTGGCCAGCTTCCACGGCATGACCGGCTTCCCCTACGGCATGTTCCACGACAACGACCTGGCGATCCGCCGCGGCGAGACCAAGGAGCTGCTGCGGCAGATGGCGCGCGCCAAGCCGGGGATCCGCAAGATCAGCGCCTTCACCCGCGTCGACTCGACCAAGGACGAGGAGCTCTGGCGGCTCTTCGACGAGGCGGGGATCGCCAACGTCTTCTTCGGCGTCGAGTCGCTGTCGCAGGCGAGCCTCGACGGCTTCGACAAGGGGACGACGGTCGAGGGGATCCACGCCGCGATGGAGCGGCTGGAGACCTACGGCGTCAAGACCAAGATCGTGGCCAGCTTCGTGGTCGGCGACGTCGCCGACCCGCTCGGGGAGCTGGCCCTGATCCGCGACTTCTGGCGGCGCTACCACCGGCGGCTCCAGCGGGTGGTCATCCAGCCGCTTATGGAGTACCCCTTCCAGCAGAAGCTGCGCGGCCAGCACCAGCTCTACGGCGACGAGAAGTTCGTCCACTACGACTGGGACTACTTCGCCGGCGACTACCTGGTCTTCTACCCCGAGGCGGTGCCGCCGAGCGTGCTGCAGCGCGAGCTGCTCGACACCTTCCGCGCCGTCCACGGCGTCCCCGAGGGGAGCCGCGCGCCCCGCGCCTACCGCATCACGCAAGGGCTCCTGCGCTACACCCACCGCGACAAGGACGCCGGCATCCGCCGCTACATCGAGTTCCTCGAGCGGCGCGAGAAGGGCAAGTACGACGCCGGCGGCCGCCTGCGCCGCGAGGCGCTCCTCGACGACGTCAAGCCGCGCGAGCTCGCGCTCTCAGTCCAGTAGGAACGCCAGGGCCATCGGCAGCGCGGCCGCGGCCGCGAGGCCGGCTTGGAGGAGGAAGGGCAGCCCTTGCCAGCGGCGGGGGAGCCGGTCCGGCAGGTGCGCGAGCGCGAGCTGCGCGGCGCCGCTGAGAATGGAGAGGAGGAGCAGGACGGCGGCCGCGCCCGCCGCGCCGAGGTAGCGCCAGCGGGCGAGCTCGCCGATCTGCGTGAAGAGCAGGACGAGGGCCAGGAGGGTGAAGCCGAGGAGGAGCAGCGAGCCCGGGTGAGCCTCCGGGCGAGCGTCGGGTTGCGCCGCGGGGTCCGAGCCCCGCACCCATCCCGGCCCCTCGGCGGACTTCGCCGTCGGCCCCCAGGCGTCGCAGGCGCGGCAGTGGACGCGGCCGTCGGGCTGCACCTCGAGGTCGCGGGAGCCGCAGAACGGGCAGGGCTGGAGCGCGTCGTCCACGAGGCGCATTCTAGGCCGAGGCCGCCAGGCGGAAGCCGTAGTCGCTGTAGCGCGCCGCCGGCGGGATGGAGGAGCGGGCGGCGCAGCGGCTCACCTTGACCGCGTGCCGCCAGGCGCCGCCGCGGGAGGCGCGGCGCCGGCCGCTCGCCGGGCCGCGCGGGTCCTCGAGCGCCGAGACGGCGTAGTAGGCGGCGTCGTACCAGTCGTCGCACCACTCGTGGACGTTCTCGCCGAGGCCGAGGAAGCCGAGGGGGTGGAGGGAGGGGTAGGCGTCCACCGGCTCCGGCCCTTCGAGCCAGCGCCGCGAGTAGTCGGGCAGCGCCTCGGGCGGCGCGTCCCCCCAGGGGTAGAGCGCCTCGCGGCCGGCCTTCGCCGCGTGCTCCCACTCGGCCTCGCTCGGCAGCCGGACCGGCTCCCCCCAGCGCTCGCCGGCCCAGGCGCAGAAGGCGGCGGCGTCGTCCCAGGAGGGCCCCACCGCCGGCATCCGCGGATGGGCGAACGCCGCCTCGCCCCAGAACGGGGGGGCCGCATGGCCGGTGGCGTCGAGGAAGAGCTGGTAGTCGGCGCGCACGACCGGCGCGCGCGCCAGGCGGAAGGGGGGGAGCAGCACCTCGTGGCGCGGGTTCTCCTCCGCCCGCGGCCCGCCGCCCATCCAGGACCGCCCGCCGGCGAGGGCGATCCAGTCCGGCGGCGCGAGCGGCATGGCGGCGCGGCACTGTAGCACCGGAATTCTGCCGCCCGGCGGCGGCTTTAGGGGGGAGATGCTCGGGCTCCTGGCGGTCGTCTCGTCCCTGGCCGTGCCGCACCCGCCGGTCGCCCCCGGCTGGCAGCGCATCGACGTCGCGGCCACCGGCTCCTCCGCCGACCGTTACGTGCCGGCGAGCCTGGACCAGTCCGCTCCGGCGCCCCTCGTCCTCTTCTTCCACGGCGCGGGCAGCAGCCCGCAGCCCTATCGCGTCTACGTCGCCAATGCCGCCGAGGCCGCGGGGAGCGTCGCCGTCCTCCCCAAGTCCGAGACGCTCGGCTGGGGGACCGCCGCCGACGCGACGACCGTCGCCGAGAGCCTCCGCCTCGCCGGCGAGGACCTTTCGATCGACCCGCGGCGGATCGCCGTCGCCGGCCACTCCGCCGGCGGCGCCTACGCCTACCTCCTCGCCTACTCGACCGTCTCCCGGTACAGCGGCGTGTTCAGCCTGGCGGCGCCCTACTACCCGGTTGGCGCCGTCGCCGACTCCGCCTACAGCGCTCCGATCCGCATGTACTACGGCACCCAGGACCCGAACTACGCCGGCTCCTACGCCGCGCTGGTCGCGCAGTGGCAGCGTCTCGGCGTGCCCTGGGAGTCCGACGTGCAGGCCGGCTACGGTCACGGCTCCTGGCCCGACGCCTCCCTGGACGACGGCTTCCGCTTCCTGGCCGCCCAGCACTACCCGGCGGCCGCCGGCTGCGTCCCGAGCGACACGCGCCTCTGCCTCAACGGCGGGCGCTACGCCGTGGAGGTCGCCTGGCGCGACTTCGACGGCAAGGCGGGGCAGGGGCACGTCGTCCCCGGCGCCGCCGCCGACTCCGGCCTCTTCTGGTTCTTCGGGCCGCAGAACTGGGAGCTGCTGGTGAAGGTCCTCGACGGCTGCGCGGTGAACGGCCACGTCTGGGTCTTCGCCGCCGCGACCACCACCGTCGAGCACACCCTGGTCGTCACCGACACGCTGACCGGCGCCATCGCGCGCTACGACAACCCGGCGGGGCGCCCGGCCCCGGCGGTCACCGACACCCTGGCCTTCGCGGCCTGTCCTTAGGTAACCTACGCACTCAATTTCCGAAAGGGAGTGAACACGTGTCCAGGAAGACCCTGATCTCCGCCCTCGTCCTGACCCTCGCGCTGCCCGCGCTGGCCGCCGCCGAGCCCGCCGTCTACAAGGTGGACCCCGACCACAGCGCCGTCAGCTTCAGCGTCCGCCACTTCGTCAGCAACGTCCCCGGCCGCTTCCGCGACTTCGACGGCACCATCAAGTACGACAAGCAGGCGCCGGCCAACTCCAGCGTCGAGTTCACCGTGCAGTCGGCGTCGATCGACACCGACAACGACGACCGCGACACCCACCTCAAGTCGCCCGACTTCTTCGACGCGCAGAAGTTCCCGACCCTCAGCTTCGCGAGCACCAGCGTCAAGGCGCAGGACGCCGACACGCTGGAGGTGACCGGCGACCTGACGATCCACGGCGTCACCAAGCGGGTGACGATCCCGGTCGAGATTCTCGGCACGATCGCCCATCCGCGCGGCGAGAAGGCCGGCTTCGAGACCAGCTTCACCGTCAACCGCAAGGAGTACGGCGTGATCTGGAACCGCGTCCTCGACGCCGGCGGCACCGTGCTCGGCGAGGACGTCAAGGTCAACATCGCCATCGAGGCCGACCGGCAGCAGCCGGCGGCCGCGAAAAGCGGCCGCTAGTCCGTCTCCCTCTTTCGAGTGACCGCGGCGGGCGCCACACCCGGCGCCCGCCGTCGGCCCTCGCGCCGCCTGCGTTAGGATTGGCGACCGTCTCCCATGTCGGAACAGCAGCAGATCGGCGATCTCGTCGCCGCCGAGTGGCAGTCCGGCGGTGATCGGGAAGAGCTCTTCCGCCGGCTCTTCCTGGGCTACCACTACTCCGTCCTCTGCTTTTTCGTGCGCTACGGCTTCACCCGCGACGAGGGCTTCGACCTGGCGCAGGAGACCCTCCTCAAGGTTTGGTCGGGTCTCGACGCCTTCCGGCGCGACGCCAGCTTCAGGACCTGGCTCTTCCAGATCATGAGCAACGTGGCCCTGAACCGGATCCGCGAACGCCGGGCGCTCAAGCGGGACGCCCCCGAGCTGCCGCTCGCGGACGTCACCGAGGAGCGGCTGGCGGCGTCCGCCGCGCCGAGCGCCGCGCGGAGCGAGGCGAGCGGCCCGCTCGAGGGGGTCCTCGCCGGCGAGCGCTCCCGCCTGCTGCACTCGGCGATGCGGGAGCTGGCGCCGCAGATGCGGCGCTGCATGACGCTGCGCATCGACCAGCAGCTCGGCTACAACGAGATCGCCGAGCTGCTCGGCATCTCGGTGGGGGCGGTCAAGGCCCACCTCTTCCAGGGACGGCAGCAGCTCAAGACGCGGCTCGGCGACGCGCTGCAAGGAGGGTGACGAGCGTGGACGAACGGCACGATCCGCTTGCGGCAGCGGTCAAGCGCTGGGCCGAGGAGGCGCGCCGGCAGGAGGGGGAGCACCCGGCGCCCGAGCGACTCGTGGCCTACGCCGGCGGCGGGCTCGAGGAGGCGGAGGCCGAGGAGCTGCGCGACCACCTGGCGCTCTGCCGCGAGTGCAGCCGCCAGGTGCTCGAGCTGCGCGCCTTTCCCGGCAGCGCGCCGGCGGCGGACGTGCCGGAGCTCTCGCCGAAAGAGGCCGAGCGCGAATGGCGGCGGCTGTGGGGAAGCGTGCAGGCGGCGGAGCCGCGGCCGGCGGCGTGGCAGCGGGTAGGCCCGCGCGCTCCCTGGGTGCCGTGGGCGCTGGCGGCGGGGCTGCTGGTCACGACGCTGGGCGCGTCGGCATGGGTCGTCGCGCTGCAGCGGCGGCTGGGGGCGCCGGCGCGGCCGCGCACCGACGCCGTGCTCGTCGAGCGTACCGCGACCGGCGGCACGCTGCGCGACGTGCCGGTGGTGTCCAGCGCGGCGGCGCCGCTGGTCGTCGCCGTCCAGGCGGCGCCGCGACGCGACGAGGGCGGGTTCCGATGGGAGATCGTCGGAGCCGGCGGCCGGCGCGTCTGGCGCAGCCCCCCGCTACCGCGGCCCGCCCGTGATCGCTTCGTGCTCCAGCTGCCGTCGCACTTCCTGGCTCCAGGAGAGTACCGGCTGCGCCTTACCGCCAGCGGACCGCAAGGATCGCGCGAGCTGGCCGTGCAGGAGCTGCTGATCCGGCCTTGAAGCCGCGCGCGCTCCCGGCCGCCGCAGCCCTGCTCGCCGCCGCCTGCGGTGGGCTCCTCGTGCTCCGCCACGAAGCGGCGCCGGGCTCCCGTCTCGGCTGGCGCGCGTCTTCGTGGTCGGCGGCCGACGGCCCGGTGGACCGCGAAGTCGTCGAGGTCCGGCGCGGCCAGGCGCTCGAGGTCGTCGTCGAGCAGCTAGGGAGCGACGTCGCCGTCCGCCTGCGCGAGCCGGGCGGGGCAGTCCTGCTCGAGCGCGACAGTCCGAACGGCACGCGTGGCGAGGAGCGGTTGCTCGCGGTTGCGGAGGCCGCGGGGAAGCTCGCCGTCGAGGTCGTCCTGCCGCGCCGCGGCTCGCTGGTGGGTTACCGCAAGCGGCTCGTCGCCGTCCGCGCCGCGACGCCCGCCGACCGGCGCCTGGCCGCGGCGGAGCTGGACTTCGACGCCGGCGAGCGGGCGCGCAAGCGCGGCGACGGCCCCGGGCTGCGCGCCGCCGTGGGGCCCTACGCCAGGGCGTTGCGCGCGCAGCTCGGCGTCCCCGCGCCGGCGGCCGCCGCCCGCTCTGCGGCGCGGCTGGGTCTGGTCCACGCCAGCCTGGGCGAGTACCCGCAGGCGCGGGCGGCGTACGAGCGGGCGCTGGCGCTCGGCCTCGCCGACCGCGACGACCGGCTGGCCGCTCTGAACCGCCTGGGCTGGCTGCACTGGCGGCTGGGGGACCCTCGCGCCGCCATCCGCACGCTCGAGCGCTCCCCGGCCCTCGCGGCGGCCGCCAGCGAGCCCTTCCACGCCGCAGCTGCTCACGGCCATCTCGCCCTCGCCCATCGCGCGTTGGGCGAGCTGGGCGAGGCCGCGCGCCGGCTGCAGCGCGCCCGCGAGCTGTCGCGGGCGGCGGGGCTGCCGTGCGGCGAGACCTTGGCGCTCGCCAACCTGGGCGAGGCCTCGATCATCCTCGGGGACCTGCCGCGCGCGCTGGCGCACTTCCGCGAGGCGCTCGCCCTCGAGTGCCAGGCGCCGGAGCAGCTCATCGTGCTGCTGCGCAGCCTGGGGATCGCGCAGGCCCGCCTCGGCGATCGCGAGCGGGCGCGCGCCAGCTACCGGCGCGCCCTCGCCCTCGCCCGCGGCCGCGGCGATCGCGCGTCCGAGGCGATGGTCCTCAACGCCTACGGCGACCTCCTGCTCCTCGACGGCCAGCATGCCCGCGCCCGCGCCGCGCAGCGCCGAGCCCTCGCGTTGGCGGCGGCGGTCCGCGACCCGCGCGGCCAGGCCCACGCGCTCGCCAGCCTCGGGCGCCTGGACGTCCTGCTCGGGCGCGAGCGGGAGGCCCTGGCGCTGCTCGCGCGGGCGGAGGCGCTCTATGCGCGGCTGGGGGAGCGGAGCGAGATCCCCCTCACTGTCTATGGACGGGCCCTGGCCGAGCGCGATCTCGGCGAGGTGGCGCGGGCGCGCGCGTCGGCCGAGGAGGCGGTTGTCGGGCTGGACGGACTGCGCTCGAGCGTCCCCGCGGACCGTCTCCGCTCCTCCTTCACCAGCGCCGTCTTCGATCCGTACGAGCTGGCCGTGAGCCTTCTCATGCGGCTCGACCGCGAGCTTCCCGGCGCCGGCTTCGACGCCACGGCCTTCGCGGCGGTGGAGCGGACGCGGGCGCGCGGGCTGTTCGACTCGACGGCGCGCACGGTCTCCGACCCCGGGCAGATCCGACGCGAGCTCCTGGATGAGGAGACCGTCCTGCTCTCCTACTTCCTCGGCGAGGAGCGGAGCTTCGCCTGGCGGCTGGACCGGGGGAGGCTGACCGGCCACGAGCTGCCGCCGCGGGGGGAGATCGAGGCGCTCGCGCGGCAGGCGCACCGGCTCCTCGTGCGCAGTGCCGCGCCGCCGGCGGCGGCCGAGGCACGCGCGGCGCTGGCGGAGCTCGCGGCGCGGATCCTCACGCCCCTCGCCGGCCGGCCGCTCCCGCGGCGGCTGCTCGTGGTGGCGGACGGCGCCCTCGCCGCGGTTCCCTTCGCCATGCTCCCCGATCCCGCCGATCCGCGTGCGCCGCTCCTGGCGCGACACGAGGTCGTCGGCCTGCCTTCGGCCGCGTACCTCGCCGAGCTGCGCCGGCGGCCGCCGGGCCGGGGCGCGCCCGATCGTCTGATCGCGGTGGTCGCCGATCCGGTCTTCGGCCGCGGCGACGCCGCGGCGGCCGCCTTGCGCGCCGAAGGGGAGCTCGGCCTCGGCGCGCTGCCGCGGTTGCCGTTCTCGCGCGTCGAGGCGGAGCGGATCGTCGCGCTGGCACCCCCCGGCAGCTGCCGCCAACTGCTCGGTCGCGCGGCGAGCCGCGACGCCGTGCTGAGCGGCGATCTGGAAGAGTTCCGCATCGTCCACTTCGCCACGCACGGCGTCGCCGCCCGCGACCTCGAGCGCTCCGGCATCGTCCTCTCCGGCGTCGACGCCGCCGGCGCGCCGCGCGCCGAGCTGCTGCGCGCCGGCGAGCTGGCGCGCATGAAGCTGCCGGCGGAGCTCGTCGTGCTCAGCGCTTGCCACACGGCGGCCGGCGAGGAGGTGCGCGGCGAGGGGGTGCAGAGCCTGTCGCGGGCAGTGCTCCGTGCCGGCGCGCGGCGGGCGCTGGTGAGCCTCTGGGCCGCCGACGACGCAGCCACCGCCGAGCTGATGGCCGTCTTCTACCGCGGCCTCTTCCGCGAAGGTCTCGCGCCCGCCGCGGCGCTGCGCCAGGCGCAGCTCGCGATGCGCCGCCACCCGCGCTGGAGCGCGCCCGCCTACTGGGCGGGCTTCGTGCTCGAGGGCGAATGGCGCGGCATCGCCCTCCCCTGAACAAAAGCGCGACCCCAGGGTCTCAAGCACGCGAACCCCGCGTGCCAGCCGCGCAAACTTCAAGGAGGGATCATGGCCGACGAGACCCTGACCATGCAGCCGCAGACCGCCCAGACGCCGCCGCCGTCGGCGACGCACGACGCGCCGAGCCTCGACGACGGACAGGGCGAGGTGACCTGGGCGCGCATCCTCGGCCTCTCCTTCTCGCCCGACGATCCGCCCGACACCGGCGGCGGCGGCACGAAGGGAGCGATGTCCGCGCCCGGAGCCTGATGACGTCATCAACGCCGCCGCTCGGGCCGCGCCATGGTCGAGCCGCTCTTCTGCCGGGACGGGCTCGACGGCACCACCGGGGGCTATGCGCCGCCGGCCTGGCGGCCGGTGCCGGCCCCCCTGGCGCGGCCGGAAACCGCCTGCTGCGCCGTGCCCCCCGCCTGTCCGCCGCGCGGCCCCTACCGGGGCCCGCGCGGCGGGGATCCGCGGGACCTCGCGCAGGTCGGCTGGGGGGTCGTCTTCGCGGCCGGCGACCGCGACGCCGCGGCGGTGCGCGAGGCGCTGCGGCCGCTGCTCGACCTGCGCCGCGAGCAGGCCAGCGGCGGCGGCCGGACGCTCTACCGCGAGCTCGCGGGCGAGGCGGGCTATCGCGCCGGCGAGAACAAGCAGGCGTTCCTCGCCCGCCACGGCGTCGGACCCGGTCCCGCCGCGCCCGAGCGCATGCCCTACTACCTGCTGCTCGTCGGCGATCCCGAGGCTCTCCCCTACAGCTTCCAGTACCAGCTCGACGTGCAGTACGCCGTCGGGCGCCTCTGGTTCGAGACCCTCGACGAGTACCGCCGCTACGCGCGGAGCGTCGTCGCCGCGGAGCGGGGCGAATGCCGGCGCGAGGCCCGGGTCGCCGTCTTCGCGCCGCGCCACCCGGACGACCCGAAAACGGCGCTGGTCACCCGCCGGCTGGCGGTGCCGCTCGCCGAGTGGCTGGCGTCGCGGCACGGCGGGTGGACGACGGAGGCGGCGATCGGTGACGCGGCGACGAAGCCCCGCCTGGGGCGCTGGCTGGGAGGCGACGAGACGCCGGCCCTCCTCTTCACCGCCAGCCACGGCCTGCTCTTTCCCGAAGGGCACCCTCGCCAGCGCCCCTTCCAGGGAGCGTTGGTCTGCCGCGAGTGGCCGGGCCCCCGCGCCTGCGCCGGCCCGATCCCGGTCGCTCAGGCCTTCTCGGCCGAAGACGTGGGCGACGGCGCCGCGCCGCACGGCCTCATTGCGTTCCACTTCGCCTGCTACAGCGCCGGCACCCCCGCGCACGACGACTTCAGCCCCCGCCGCCGCCCCTGCCGGCTGGCGCCGCGAGGGTTCCTGGCGCGGCTGCCGCAGCGCCTGCTCGGCCATCCGCGCGGCGGCGCGCTCGCCGTCGTCGGGCACATCGAGCGGGCCTGGGAGTGCTCGATCGAATGGCCGGGCGCCGGGCCGCAGATCCAGGTCTTCGAGGACGCCCTGGACCGCCTGCTGACCGGCTATCCGATCGGCGCCGCGATGCAGCCGTTCGCCGAGCGCTACGCCGAGCTGGCGGCGGACCTGAGCGTCGAGCTGGCGGCCATGCTCCACGGCCACGAGCCCGACGCCCTGACCCTGGCGGCGATGTGGACCGCCTGCCACGACGCGCGCAACTACCTCGTGGTCGGCGATCCCGCGGTGCGGCTCGTCCCGCCGGCGGCGGAACAGATTCAGTAGTGTCTCAACAAAGAACGTGCCTTCCGGGTCTCCTTTTTCCGGGATGAACGACGACGACAGCGATCGGGACGGCCGCTCCGCCGGCGAGCTCGCGGCCGCGCTCCTTGGGCGCCTGCGGCTGGACGGCGGCGGCACTCTGCTCGGCTGCGGCGAGGCGGAGCGGGCGCGGTGCGGCTCCCGCTTCCACGAGCTGGCGGTGGAGCGTTTGGCGGCGCGGGGGGTGGCGCGTGAGGAGATCCGCCGCGCCGAGCGCTACGTGGTGCTGCTCGTCGAGCGCGCCTTCGAGGAGGTCGGCGAGCTGCCCGAGTCGGCGGCCTTCTACGCCCTCGCCCACGACGAGCGGCTGGCGCGCGCCGACGCCCGCTCCGACTACGAGCGGGCGGCGCTCCGCTTCAAGCTCGGCCACACGCTCTTCCTGCTCGGCGAGCACGAGGCCGCCAACCTCGAGCGCTGCACGGCCTTCGGCCGCGAGACGGCGGCCATGGTCGAGGACCTGGAGCCGGGCGCCGGGGTGGCCCGCGACACCGTGCGCCTCCTGGCGATGGAGCTGCAAGGCTGGCTCGGCGGGCGGTACGAGGCGCTGGGAGAGCTCGGCGCCGCGGCGGCGGCGTTCCTTGCCGCCGCCCGCGCCGCCGCCGGCGCCGACGACCGGGTGGCGTTCACGGCGCGGGCGGCCGCGGCGCTGACGGCCGCCGGGCGGGGGGCGGAGGCCGGGCGGGCGCTCGCGGCGGTGCGATGCGACCTCCCGGAGCTGCGCTCCGACCTCAGCCGCCGGCTCTGGGACGCCGGCTGGGCTGCGCTCGGCGATGCGCCGCCCGACGCCTGAGCTGAGCCCCCTGATCGGAGCCCGGCGCGAAGGCCTTCGCGCCTACCTTCCCGCCGCCGCCAGCGCCGCCTTGCGCGCCGCTTCGAACTCGTCGCCCGGGTTCCAGGCCGGGAGCTTTTCCGACTGGGCGATGTCGAGGCCGATGAAGAAGCCGAGCATGGCGTCCTCGACCATCCCCTCGAAGTTCCACTCCGGGGTCAGCTCGTCGCTCGGCTGGTGGTAGTTGACCGCTTCCCAGGCCTCGATCTGCTGCTTGCCCCACTCCGGCGGCTTGCCGCGGAACTTGGTGCCGGTGTCGAGGTAGACGGCGGGGACGCCGATCTTGGCGAAGTTGAACTGGTCGGAGCGGTAGTAGAAGCCGCGGTCGGGGAACTGGTCGCCCACGACCGTCCGGTCCTGCGCCGCGGCGTAGCGCTCGACGACCTTGTCGAGGTCGGACTTGCCGTAGCCGATGAAGGCCACCTCGGTCGCCCGCCCCCAGATGCTGCCGCCGTCGTAGTTGATGTTGGCGGCGATCTTTCCGGGCGGGAAGGTGGGGTGCTTGGCGTAGTACTCGGAGCCCAGGAGGCCCTGCTCCTCGGCAGCCACGAACAGGAAGAGGACCGAGCGCCGCGGCGGCTCGGGCAGCGCCTTGAAGGCCTTGGCGATTGCCAACACCTGCGACGTGCCCGAGGCGTTGTCGAGGGCGCCGTTGTAGATCCGGTCGCCTGAATCGTCCGGCTCACCGATCCCCAAGTGGTCGTGATGGGCGCTGTAGACGACGACCTCGTCCGCCAGCCCCGCGTCGCCGCCGCGCAGGAGGCCGCCGATGTTGGCGGTCTGCACGCGCGAGATCTTGTTAGGGAAGGAGAGCGAGGTCGTGACGCCGAGCGGCACCGGCCGGAAGTCGCGGCTGCGCGCCTGCTCGCGGAGCGCGTCGAGGTCCTTGCCGCCGAGCTTGGCGAGCGCCCGCGACGCGTCTTCGGTCGCCCAGGCCGCGACCTGGACGCGCGGCTCCCCCTCGGCCGGCAGCTCGAACTGCTCGCCGCTCCAGGAGGTCTGCACGACCTGCCAGGGGTAGCCGGCCGAGGGCGTCGTGTGGATGATGATCGCCCCCGCCGCCCCCTGCCGCGCCGCGCTCTCGTACTTGTAGGTCCAGCGGCCGTAGTAGAGACGGCGCTCGCCCTCGAAGAGCTTGGGGTCCCAGTCGGGGTCGTTGTTGAGCATCAGCAGGACCTTCCCCTTGAGGTCCGCGCCCTTGAAGTCGTCCCACTGGTACTCGGGGGCCTGGATGCCGTAGCCGACGAAGACCACCTCGACGCCGTCGATCCGCGCCGCCGGCTCCTGCACCCCGCTGGCGGCGATGAACTCGTCCCAGCGCTTGAGGTCGAGCGTCTGCCCGTCCTGGCGGAAGGTCCAGGCCTCCGGCACCTCGCTGGTGATGCCGACGATGTCGAAGCGCTGCAGGTAGGTGCCGTTCTCGCCGCCGGGGGCGAGCCCGAGGGCCTCGAGCGCCGAGGCCAGGTACTCCTGGGTGAGCTGGTCGCCGCGGCTCGCCGGGCCGCGCCCTTCGAGCAGGTCGTGGGCGAGGTAGCGGATCGGGCCGCGGAGGGCGGCCTCGTCGATCGTCCGGGCGGCCTTTTCGGCGGCGGGCGGGACCGGGGCGGCGCCGTTCGCCAGGACGGCCGCGGGCAGGAGGAGGAAGGCGGTCAGGACGGCCGCGAGCGGGCCGCCGAACAAGCTCTGCTGGGTCATCGCGTGGGGGACCTCCGTAGGAATCATGGGCGGGCGGACTCTAGCAGTTGCCCCCTCGTGCCCTCCACGCTATGTTTCGACGACGGGTGCCCACGCCATGTTGCTGCGGACCATCGTGCGGGACTGCCTCTACCTCAACTGGGCGCTCCCGGCCGCGGCGTTGCCCCCGCCGCCCGCGCCGCTGCGCTACGAGGTCCACGCCTGGCGCGGCGGCGACTGGGTCTTCGCCTCGGCCCTCCTCTTCTACCAGGAACGGATGCAGGTCGGCGGCATCCCCGGCCTCCGCCTCTCCTACCCGCAGCTCAACCTGCGGCTCTACGTCCTCGACGCCTCGTCCGTCCCCTCGGTCCTCTTCCTGCGCATGCTGATGCCGGCCTGGGTGGTGCCCGGCGTGCGCCTGGTCTCGCACCAGCCGGCCGCCCGCGCCCGGCTCGACTTCCCGCGCCCCTCGCGCGAGCAGGGCAACGGGCGCTGGCGCTGGTCGGTGCAGGGCAGCCACCCGCTGGAGGTCGAGGCCTGGCCGGACAGCCCGGCGGTGGGGGAGGGGCCGCGCCTCGGCCCCTTGGAGCGGGCGATCGACTACTTCCGCAACCGCCAGCGCGGCTACGCCGAGGGACGCCACGGCCTGCGCCGTGTGCAGACGCGCCAGGCGATCGAGCCCCCGGCGGTCTGGCCGATGCAAGCCGAGGTGCTGGCCGACGGCCTCCTCCCCGAGCTCCTGCCGCTCGCCGGCGACCCCGCCTGGCCGCCGCTCCACTCCTGCTGGCTCTGCCCCGAGATTCCCTTCGAGCTGGAGCTGGGCTTCGTGCCGAAGGTGGCCCTGCCGAGCGGCGTGCCGCATCCGGCGCCGACCACCCGCAGCGCCGCCTGCCTTTGATAGCTGCCCGCTGCTAGCATCGGACCGATGACGACCCCCACCGACCCGCGCGAGCGCCGGCCGCAGCGGATCGCGGTGCTGCCGGGCGACGGCATCGGCAAGGACGTGACCGCCGAGGCGGTCAAGGTGTTGGAAGCGGCGGCGGAGGTCTGGGAGCTGCCGCTCGAGCTGGTGCGGCTGCCCTGGGACGCCGACCGGTACCTGGCGACCGGCGAGACGCTGCCGCCGGGGGCCCTCGAGGACCTCCGCGACCACTACGCCGCGATCTTCATCGGCGCCTACGGCGACCCGCGGGTGCCGGACATGAAGCACGCCGCCGACATCCTGCTCGGCATCCGCTTCGGCCTCGACCTCTACATCAACTTCCGCCCGGTCAAGCTCTACGACGCGCGGCTCTGCCCGCTCAAGGGCAAGCGCGAGGAGGACGTCGACTTCGTCGTCTTCCGCGAGAACACCGAGGGTGCCTACGTCGGGGTCGGCGGGCAGTTCAAGCGCGGCACGCCGGAGGAGATCGCGATCCAGGAGGAGATCCACACCCGCCGCGGCGTCGAGCGGATCGTGCGCGCCGCCTTCGAGTACGCGGCGGCGCGCGGCCGCCGGTCGGTGGTGATGGCCGACAAGTCGAACGTCATGCGCCACGCCCACGAGCTCTGGCAGCGGGTCTTCGCCGCGGTGGCGGCGGAGTACCCGGGGATCGAGGCGCGCCACCTCTTCGTCGACGCCCTGGCGATGCAGATGGTCTTGAAGCCCGAGCAGTTCGAGGTCGTCGTCACCAACAACATGTTCGGGGACATCGTCACCGACCTGGGGGCCGCCCTCCAGGGCGGGCTCGGGCTCGCGGCCTCCGCCAACCTCCACCCCGGCCGCACCTCGATGTTCGAGCCGGTCCACGGCTCGGCCCCCAAGTACGCCGGCACCGGCCGCGCCAACCCGGTGGGGGCGGTGCTGTCGGCGGCGCTGATGCTCGAGACGCTGGGGCACGGCGAAGCGGCGGCGGAGGTCGAGCGCGCCGTGGCGCAGAGCCTGCGCGAGGGGCGGACGACCCCCGACCTCGGCGGCACCCTGACGACCTCGCAAGTAGGAGACCTCCTGGCGCGCGCCGTCAGCGAGGCCGTCGCGGCGCGGCCGTGAAGCGCGCGCTCCTCGCCGGCCTGGCCTTCCTGGCCGCCACCGCCCCGGCCGCCGCGGCCGACGATCCGCGCTGGGCGCTGCGGGCGCGCGGCCTCTGGACCGACTACAGCAACAGCTCCTCCTACGGCGTACTTTCGGGCTTCGGCACGCTCGACCTGAAGGGCGAGGGGGGTGCCGAGGCGGCGTTGGAGTTCCGGCAGACGCCGCGCATCGGGTGGGAGCTGTCGGCCGGTCGCATGACCTTCGAAACGGACGTGCGTTTCTTCCAGTACGTGCCGGACTTCTCGACCAACCCCTACACGGTGCGGCCGGTCCTGCAGCACCAGTCCTCCCCCGACTTCGCCACCCAGCAGCTCGGGCTGGCGATGCTGTTTCACTTCGCGCCCGCCGGCCGCCTCGACTGGTACGCCGGTCCGCAGCTCGCCTGGGTGGACTACTCGATCGACGACACCTTCAGCCTTTCCCGGCGCAAGCCGGAGATCGCCCTCGGCGGGAAGCTGGGCGTCGAGGTGCCTCTCGGCGCCTCCGCCTGGTCGGCCGGGCTGGAGGTGCGCTACTCCGAGACCCAGTACCAGGAGCAGGACCGCGACCTGTACGGCAACCTCGGCATCGCCTCGGCCGCCGTGGGCGTCTCCTACCGCTTCCCGCGGTAACATCCGGGCGATGCGCCCCGCCGAGTCCGACCTCATTCACGACTGGAACCGCGCCGCCGGGCCGGACATGCGTCCGGTGCGCCCGCGGGTCGAGCTCGACGACGAGACGCTGCGCGACGGCCTGCAGTCCCCCTCCGTCCGCTCGCCGTCGCTCCAGGACAAGCTGCGCATCCTGCACGAGATCGCGGCGCTGGGGATCGAGTCGGCCGACATCGGCCTGCCCGGCGCCGGGCCGCACGTGGTGCGGCAGGTCGAGGCGCTGGCGCGCGAGATCGTCGAGGCCCGGCTGCCCATCTTCCCCAACTGCGCCGCCCGAACGGTGATCGCCGACATCCGCCCGATCGTCGAGATCTCGCAGCGGGTGGGGATCCCGATCGAGGCCTCGTGCTTCATCGGCTCCTCACCGATCCGCCAGTACGCCGAAGGGTGGGAGCTGGAGCGCATGCTGCGACTGGTCGAGGAGGCGGTCGGCTTCGCAGTGGGCGAAGGGCTGCCGGTCATGTTCGTCACCGAGGACACCACCCGCGCCGCGCCCGAGGACCTGCGGCGCCTCTACACCGTGGCCGTCGAAACCGGCGCCAAGCGGGTCTGCATCGCCGACACCGTCGGGCACGCCACGCCGAGCGGCGCGCGCAACGTCGTGCGCTTCATCCGCGGGGTGGTGGACGCGACCGGGGAGGACGTCAAGGTCGACTGGCACGGTCACGAGGACCGCGGCCTCTCGGTGATCAACGCCCTGGCCGCCGCCGAGGCCGGCGCCGACCGGCTGCACGGGACGGCCCTCGGCATCGGCGAGCGCGTCGGCAACTGCCCGATGGACCAGCTCCTGGTCAACATGCAGCTGCTCGGCTGGTTCGACCGCGACCTGTCGTCGCTCCCCGACTACTGCCGCCTGGTCTCCGAGGCCACCGGCGTGCCGCTGCCGGACAACTACCCGGTCGTCGGCCGCGACGCCTTCCGCACCGCCACCGGCGTCCACGCCGCGGCCATCGCCAAGGCGCGCCAGCGCGGCGACGATTGGCTGGCCGACCGGGTCTACTCGTCGGTGCCGGCGAGCCTGATCGGCCGCAAGCAGGTCATCGAGGTGGGGCCGATGAGCGGCGAGTCCAACGTCGTCTGCTGGCTGCGCGAGCGCGGGATCGAGCCCGAGCCGGAGCTCGTGCGCAGCGTCTTCGAGCGGGCCAAGGAGTCCGACCGCGTGCTCGAGGAGGGCGAGATCCTCGCCCTGTGCAAGGAGCACGGCGTGGGAGCGGCGGTCTCGTGAGGGCCCGCCGCCTGGCGCTGCTGCCGGCGCTCCTCGGCGCGCTCGCCCCGGCGACCGCCGGAGCGGCGCCGGGACGCCTCGCCGCCGAGCTGCGCGTCGGCGGCGCCGCCGCCGAGCCGCTCACGGTGCCGATCGGCCTCGGCGAGCGCGACCTGGGCGAGATCTCCGACGTCCTCCTGGAGCTCTGCCTGGACGACGACGACACCCCCGGCACCTGCGACGCCGCGGGCATCGTGACGCTCGACGCGGCGCCGGCACCGCCTTTCCACCTCGGGGGGCCGTTCCGCGAGATCATCGCCACCGGCGCGGTGACCCCCGCGTCCTTCCCCATCGCGCTGCAGCCGGGGCAGCGGCTGATAGTGGTCGTCCACTGGGCCGTCGATCGCGTCGGAGAGGTGAACGGCTCCTTCACCCTGGGAGCGCGCAGTCCGGGCGGCGAGCTCGCAGACACGCTCACGGTCCAGCTCAGCGGCACCGGCACGGCGCTCGACGCCTGCTTCCCGTTCTTCGGCCGCATGTGCCTCGGCGACGGCCGATTCAAGCTCGAGGCCCGCTTCCTGACCAACACCGCGGAGGAGGGGCGGGCGTCCCCGGTCCACCTCACCCCCGACACCGGCTACTTCTGGTTCTTCGGTTCCGCCAACGTCGAGGCGGTCGTCAAGGTGCTGAACGGCTGCCCGGTGAACAACCGCTACTGGGTCTTCGCCGGCGGCCTCACCAATGTGTATACCCTCTTCACCGTCGCCGACCTCCAGGCCGGCGTGGTGAAGACCTACATCAACCCCCAGAACCTCCCCTTCCAGCCGATCCAGGACACCGGCGCCTTCGCCACCTGCCCGTGAGGTGTCTCATGCCGCACCTCGTCCCCCGCCTGGGATTCGCTCTAACGCTCGCCGCATCCCTCGGGGCGGCGGCCCCGTCGCTCGCCGCCGGCGTGGCCCTCGAGCCGATCAAAGACTTCATCAACTTCGGCAGCCGCGACCTGGGCGGGATCGCCGAGGCGACGTCCTTCGTCTGCTTCGAGGCCATTGGCTCCCCTCCCATCCCGTGCGGCGCGCTGGGCACGATCTCCCTGACCGAAGCGCTGGCGCCGCCGTTCTACCTCGCCGGGGTCTTCCGCGTGAGCGCGACCGGCGCCATCTCCCCGGGCGTCCTGCCGCTCACGCTCGAGCCGGGGGAGGCGGCGCGCTTTGACGTCCAATGGGTGGCCGATCAGGCGGGGTTGGCGAGCGACGTGCTGAAGCTCACACTCGACGGCTCCGACTCCGGCATCGAGCCCTTCGAGATCGAGGTCCGCGGCACCGGCACGGTGTCGGGCATCTGCCCTTCGACCGGCGCTCTCTGCCTCGGCGCCGGGGAGCGCTTCAAGGTCGAAGGGCGCTTCCTGACCAACTCCGCCCTCTCCGGCGTGGCGAGCACGATCGAGCTGACCGAGGACACCGGCTTCCTCTGGTTCTTCAGCCCCGCCAACGTCGAAGCGGTGGTCAAGGTCCTGGACGGCTGCCTGCCGAGCGACCACTACTGGGTCTTCGCCGGCGGCCTCACCAACGTGCGCACCCTCTTCACCGTCACCGACCTTCAGGCCGGCCTGGTGAAGACTTACATCAACCCGCAGAACCTCCCTTTCCAGCCGATCCAGGACACCAGCGCCTTCGAAACCTGCCCGTGAGCGCCGGGGCGGCGCCTCTCGCGGCCTGGCGGCGCGAGCTGCAGCGCTGGCTCGAGCACTTGGCGGTTGAGCGCGGGCTCTCTTCGCACACGACTGCCGCCTACCGGCGCGACCTCGAGCGGCTCGGCAAGGCGCTGGCGCGGCGGGGGGGCGACCTCCTGACCGCCGACGCCGAGGCGCTCGCCGCGCACCTGCGGGAGCTGCGGCGGCAGGGGCTCGCGCCGCGCTCGATCGCGCGGGCGCTGTCGGCGATCCGCGCCTTCTACGAGCAGCAGGTCGAGAGCGGCGCACGCGCCGACAACCCGGCGGTCAACCTGCTGCCGCCCAAGCTCTGGCGGCCGCTGCCCAAGGTGCTCTCGGAGAGCGAGGTGGAATCGCTCCTCGCCGCTCCCGACACGGCGACGCCGCGCGGGCTGCGGGACCGGGCGATGCTCGAGCTCCTCTACGCCACCGGCCTGCGGGTCAGCGAGCTCGTCGGGCTCGCCCTGCCCCAGCTCCGGCTGGACGCCGGGTTCCTGGTGGCCTACGGCAAGGGGAGCAAGGAGCGGATCGTGCCGGTGGGGGAGCAGGCCGAGGCCTGGGTTGGGCGCTACCTGCGCGAGGCGCGGCCTGGATTGGCCGGCGGCGGCCGCACGGCGGGGGTCTTCCTCTCCCGCCTCGGGGAGACGATGACCCGCCAGGGGTTCTGGAAGGCGCTGCGCGATTACGCGCGGGCGGCCGGCGTGCGCGAGGTCTCGCCGCACGTCCTCCGCCACAGCTTCGCCACCCACCTCCTGGAGCACGGCGCCGACCTGCGGGCGGTGCAGATGATGCTCGGCCACGCCGACATCTCGACGACGCAGATCTACACCCACATCCACCAGCAGCGGCTGCGCAGCCTCTACGATCGGTTCCATCCCCGCTCCTGATCTCCCCGCTCGCCCCTGCGCGGCGCTGGCGGAATTCGGCCTTTCCGGCCGGGGTTTGAGGGAGTGGCCAACCCCGCCTAGGCGCGACGGCCGGCTGTCCCGTAGAATCAAAGGAGCCGATGCCCCGCTTCGAACCTTCCTCGCTCTTGCTTTGCCTCGCCTTGGCGGCCGGGGCCCTCGTGCCCCGTCCGGCCGGCGCCGAGTTGGTCGTCCTCGGGGGGGGCGAGGTGCTGAAGGTCCAGGGCTACGAGGTGGTCGGGGAGCGGGCCCAGCTCGTCCTCGCCTCCGGCGGCCGGATGTCCCTGCCGCTCGCCCGCGTCGCCCACGTGGTGGACGACGAGGTGCTCCCCGAGCCAGAGCCGGTGCCTGGGGCCGCGATGGCGGCCGAGGCCGGCATCCCCCTCCTCTTCGCCGAGGGGCAGGCCGTCCCGGCCGACACGCCGTACGCCGACCTGATCCTGGCCGGCGCGAAGAAGCACGGCGTCAACCCGCAGATCGTGGCTGCCATGATCCGCCAGGAGTCGGCCTACCGCCCGAAGGCGGTCTCCCGCAAGGGCGCCCGCGGCCTGATGCAGCTCATGCCGGCCACCGCCCGCCGCTTCGGGGTGGAGACGCGCGAGCTCTTCGAGCCGGAGCGGAACCTCCATGCCGGGATGGCCTACCTCCGCTGGCTCGTGGACCGCTTCCCGAACGACCTCCCCCGTGTCCTCGCCGCCTACAATGCGGGCGAGGGGGCGGTCGAGCGCTACCAGGGCGTCCCCCCCTACCGCGAGACCCGCGACTACGTGAAGCGGATCTTCGGCAACCTTGGCCTCGAGCTGCCGGCCCCTGCCGCCGCTCCGGCTGCCACCGCCAGCACGACCCTCTAGCCTTCGATCCCGGCGGGCGCCCCCTGGGCCTGCCCTCCCTCGCCGCCATAGCGCATCACCACCAGCGTCCGGTCGTCCTGCACCGGCTGGCCGGCGGCGTGCTTCTCGACCGCCGCCAGCAGCCGGTTGCGCAGCGCCTCGGCGCTGCCGGTCGCGCCGGTGAGGGTGTCGATCACCTGGTCGTAGCCGAATGGGGTGCCGTCCGGCCCGATGGCCTCGATCAGGCCGTCGGACAGCCAGACCACGAGGTCGCCCCGGACGAGCTGGAGGGTCCGCCGCCCGTAGGTCGACCCCAGGCCGCCCAGCGGCGAGCCGGGGAGGAGCACCTCCTCGACGACCCCGCCCCGCACCACATAGGTCGGCGGGTGCCCCGCGTTGACGATCTCCAGCGTGCCGGCGGCGAGGTCGATGCGCGAGTAGGTGGCGGTGACGAAGACCCGCCTTTCGGGATCGGAGCGCACCAGCCGGTCGAGGCGGCGGAGGATGTCCTCCGGGTCGCGCTCCTCCTCGACCAGGATGAGCAGGGCGGCCTTGAGCATCGCCATGCGCAGGCCGGTCGAGAGGCCGTGGCCGGAGACGTCGGCCACCACCACCGCGAGCCGCCGCTCGCCGAGCGAGAGGATGTCGAAGTAGTCGCCGCCGATCGCCGCGCTGGGCTCGAAGAGGGTGGCGAACTCCACCCCTTCGCGGCTCGGCAGGTCGTGCGGGATGAGGCTCTGCTGCAGCTCGCGGGCGATCGACAGCTCCTTCTCGAGCGCCTCTTTCTGCGCCGAGGTGGCGACCAGCGACTCCAGGTTCTCGGCCATCAGGTTGAAGGAGCGCTGGAGGTCCCCGACCTGGTCGCGCCGGCGCCCCGGGATGCGCACCGCGAAGTCGCCGCGGCGCACCGCCGCGGTGGCGCGGGAGAGCCGGTTCACCGCCCGCGACAGGCCGACGATCATCACCACCGCCATGATGGCCGCCACGGCGTAGAGGTTGAGGAGCAGGGCGCTGACGGCGAGGAGCAGGGCCCAGGCGGCGGCGTCCACCTCGGCCGAGCCGGAGAGGAGGTGGCGCTGCACCATGCGCGGTGTGGCGTTGAGGGTCACCGCCGCGTACCGCGGCAGCTCCTTGCCGGTCGCCAGGTCGATCAGCGGGCCGCTGGCCTCCCCCCACCAGAGCACCGGCCGGTCCCGCCAGCCCGCCCCGTCGGGGGCGCCGAAGAAGCGCTGCGCCTCCCCCGAGCGCGCCCCCTTGGCCGACCACTGGAGGGGGATCTTCTTCTCGCCGATCTCGACGCTGACGAAATCGGGCTCCCCCTCCTCCGGCACCGCCACCTCGATCCAGAAGTCGCCGCGCCGGCGGAGGCTCTTGTCGAGGTCGCCGGCCGGCAGCGCCAGGACGCCGCGCCCGTTCCGCGCGGCCGGAGCGGCGAGGGTCGGGGAGCCGTCGGGGAGAGCGTAGATCGGCGGCGCCCCCGCGCGCGCGGCGGTCCCCGGCGCGCTGCGCGCCGCCACCCACGCCGGCCAGCTCTCGGGAGCGCGCGCGTCGCCCGCGATCCGCCGGCCGTCGCGGTAGTAGGCGTAGGAGGCCTGGCCGCTCCCCTCCGGGGTGGCGCCGCCCGCGAAGTCCGCCAGCCGCTCGCGCGCCAGGACGGTCAGGTCCGCCTCCAGAGCGCGCGCAGTGTCGCGGTAGAGGTGGCCGAGGAAGAAGCCGGCCAGCAGGTAGGTCGCCACCGCCGCCAGCAGCGCCAGCATCGGGATCGGCAGCACGCCGAGCAGGAAGTAGGAGAAGGCCAGCCGCCGCCCGACGCTCCAGAGGAAGGCGCGGAAGGCGCGCCAGAGGAGCCACAGGAACAGCGCGATGGCGGCGAGCGCCACCACCACCGTGGCGAAGGCGCTGACGAACGGAAGGTCGAGCTGGGCGAGGAGGATGAGAAGCGCGGCGACGCTCGCGAGGACGAGGAGGCGGACGCGCTTCACGGGTTCGGGAGGCAGCCGCCGGGCGCCATCGCGGCGCCGGACGCCTGCCCGAAGACTACGCCAGCCGGCGAGTGAAGTTTCCTTCGATAGAATCCCCAGCCATGTCCAGGATCCCGCGCTTCCAGGAGCACCTGAAGACCGCCTTCACCGCCGAAGCGGTCAGTGCCGCCCGCTTCCGCGCCAACGCCGCCCGCGCCGAGCGCGACGGCCACCCCAACCTCGCCCGCCGCTGGCAGCGGCTGGCCGGCGCCAAGGACGCCCTCGCCGTGGCCCTCCTCGAGGCCGCCGAGCAGGTGCGCGGCGGCGCCACCGACATCGCCGACGCCATCGCCGAGGAGCGCTTCGAGAACGACGTGCTCTACCCCAAGATGATCCGCGACCTCGACCCGGCGACCGCCGACGCCCTGCTGCGCGTCGTGGCGGCGCAGAAGGAGCACCTGCGCGAACTCGAGGCGATGCGCCAGGCGCTCACCTCGGCGCCGGGGGACGTGGCGCTGCCCCCCGAGGTCGCCGACACCGCGGTCCGCGCCACCTGAGAGCCGGCTACGGGTCGATGATCACCCCGGGGTCGATCTGCGTCTTGACGCCGCCCGACGCCACCAGCCAGATGTCGTAGTCGTAGGCGCCGTTCGCTGCCGCCGCGATCGGCCCCGAGTTGCACACCGGGGTGGTGCCCGGGCAGCTCAGGCTGGGGAATGGATCGACTCCGGCCTTGGGCTTGAACTTGATCTCCAGGTTGCTGCCGACCACCACCGAGCGCCAAGTGATCTGGTTCCCATTGTTCTTGGAGACGTGGGGGTCCTTGCAGCTCACCTGCCCCCCCACCTCGATGACGTGGTTGCGCGGCGTCGGGTCGCACGCGGTGGCGGCGTCTGCGGCCTTGGTGGCGGGGGCGGCGGCGTACGTCCCCTCGGACGGCGGCGCGCTGCCGCAGGCGAGGGCGAGCAGGACGAGCGGGGCGGCGGCGGCGAGAACGGTCCAACGGATCCTCGACATGATCCCTCCTCGGATAAAGAAAGTCAGAAGACGCCCCGATTGTATCCCCGCACGATGGCCTGGAACGCGGCCTCGCGGCGGAGGCCCGCGAGCTCCGGCTCGCTGGCAATGAGCGCCCGGCTATAACCGCCCTCGGCGGCGCGCCCCAGGAACCGGAGGGCTTCGGCCCGCCGGCCGGCGAGGGCGGCCACCAGGGCGGCGTTGTAGAGCAGCTCCGGGCTGTCCGGGGCGCTGGCGAGCGCCGCGCGAACGTGCCGCTCGGCGGCGGCGTTGTCGCCGGTTTTCGCCAGACAGAGAGCGAGCACCGAGTGGACGACCCCGTCCTGCGGATTGACCCGCAGCTCCTCGCGCGCCAGCGCGATGGCGCGGGCGTAGGCGGCGGCGGCCTTCGGCTCCAGGCCCGGCGTCCAGCGGTAGGCGTCCCCGAGGTTGGCCCAGACGTAGAAGTGCTGGGGTGTGAGCTCGACCGCTTTTTCGAACGAGGCGGCGGCCGCGCGGGTCCGTCCGAGGAAGAACTGCATGCCGCCGAGGCCCGAGTAGGCGAGCGCGGTGGGGGAGAGCTGCACCGACTTCTCGTAGGCCGCGAGCGCGCGCGGGAAGTCCCCCAGCGACTGATAGCTGCCGCCGAGGTTGCTAAAGGCGCGGGCGTTGTCGGGGGCGAGCTCGGTGGCCCGTTTGAACATCGCCGCCGCCTGCTCGTAGCGGCCGCGCGCGTAGTAGAAGCCGCCCAGCTTGCTGTAGCCGCCCCAGTAGGCGGGGCGGAGCGCGATCGCCTGGCGGTAGGTCGCCTCGGCGGCCGGCGCGGCGCCCGCCGCGTCCTGCGCCCGCGCCAGGCCGAGCAGGGCGTCGAAGTGCTCCGGCTGGGCGGCCAGCGCCCGCTCGAAGGCGGCCAGCGCCTCGCGCGGCTTGCCGGTGCGGGTGTAGAGGGTGCCCAGTGTGACGTCCACCTCCGGGTCCTCGGGATCGAGCTGGCGGGCGCTGGCGCCAGCCTCGACGGCGAGGTCCACCCAGCGGGGCTCGCGCGTCAGATTGAACTTCTGCAGGTAGGCACGGGCGAGCGCCGCCTGCACCGGCGCCGAGCGTGGCGCCTCGGCGCCCAGGGCCTCGAGCAGGCCGAGGGCCTCGTCCACCGACTCCACCCGGTCGTAGCGGCGCAGGTGCCCCATGGCGCGGAGGTAGCGCACCTGCTGGTCGGCAGTGGCGAGCGACGGCGGAGCGTCCCCGGCGCGCCGCCCGGGCTCGAGGTCGAGCGCGCGCACGACGCTGGCGGCCAGCCGGTCCTGGATGGCGAAGAGGTCGGCGTCGGGGCCGGTCAGGGTGTTGCCGGCCAGCTGCACGCCGCGCTCGGCCTCCAGCACCGCGTAGGTGATCCGCACCCGGTCGCCCGAGCGCTGCACCGTCCCCTGGAGGATCAGGTCCGCCCCCAGCTCGCGGGCGGCGCCGCGCGGGTCGGTGACGGCGCTGCCGGCGGCGGCGGCCGACGGCGGCACCACCTGGACCCCGGCGACCGAGGCGAGCCGCGCGCTCACCGTCTCGGAGAGGCCGTCGCCCAGGAGCTGCCCGCCGGAGAGGCCGGAGAGGTCCTTGAAGGGGAGGACCGCCAGCACCTGCCGCTCCGGCGCGACCTGGCCGGCGTCGAGCAGCGGGTCGGTCGAGCGGCCGAGAGCGCGGTAGGCGGTCAAGGCGAGGAGGGCCAGGACGGCGAGCGCCGCCGCCGTCACCCAGCGCCGGCGCGGCAGGAAGCGCGCGGTCCAGCTCGGCGCCTCGACCGGGCGCAACGGCGCGCCGCTGACCAGGGTCGCCGCCGACACCGCGGCGGAGCGCGCGACGCTCGCCGGCTGCCAGGGGACCGAGAGAGGGGTGGTCTTCGAGTGGGTGCTGCCCGGCAGCCCGAGCAGGAGGCGGAGGTCGGCGACGACCTCGGCCGCGCTCTGGTAGCGCTCGGCGGGGGCCTTGGCGAGGAGCCGCGCGAGGAGCGGCGTGAGGACCGGCGCCTCCCCCTGCGGCAGCGGCTCGACCGCGAAGTCGCGCGCCACGATCGAGTGCATCACCGCCTGGTCGCGCTCGCCGCGGAAGGGGCGGACGCCGGCGAGCATCTCGTAGAGCAGGACGCCGAGCGACCAGAGGTCGGTGCGGTGGTCCACCTCCTCCCCCAGCACCTGCTCGGGGGACATGTAGGCGGCGGTCCCCACGACCGTGCCGGTGCGCGTCAGGTGCTCGGGGTCCTCGGCCAGCTTGGCGAGGCCGAAGTCGACGAGCTTGACCGAGTCGTCCTCGCCGACCATGACGTTGCCGGGCTTGATGTCGCGGTGGACGATGCCGCGGCCGTGCGCGGAGGCGAGCCCTTCCGCGATGTGGAGGGCGACGCGCAAGGCGTCCTCCGGCGCCAGCGGGCCGCGGGCGAGCCGTTCCTTGAGGCTCTCGCCCGGGCACAGCGCCATGGCGATGAAGAAGCCGCCCTCCTCGGTCTCCCCGAGGTCGTAGACGCTGCAGATGCTCGGGTGCTCGAGGGTGGCGGCGGCGCGCGCTTCGCGCAGGAAGCGCTCCTTGTGCGCGGCGCTGCCGGCGAGCTGCGGGGAGAGGAACTTGAGCGCCACCGTGCGCCCGAGGCGGGTGTCGCGCGCGCGGTAGACGACCCCCATGCCGCCGCCCCCGATCTGGTCGAGCACCTCGTAGTGCGAGACGGTTCTGCCCAGCATGTGGCCGGTACTCACGGGCAAGTCTGTCACACACACGAAGGACACAACGCCCGCCGAGGACCGTTCCCCTCGCCGCGCAGCGGCGCGAACGATTAGAAAAAGCTGACGCTCGTGCCGTCGGCGTAGCGGTGCGCCGGCTGCGCGGTGCGGAGCGTCACGCCGCAGAAGCGCTCGCGATGGAAGGGGAGGCCGGGGAGGCCGCGGTGGCGGCGCGGACCGGGGGGCGGCGCCGGCGTCCGGCAGGGCAGCCCCCAGGCGGCGAGCGCGGCGTCGCAGGCGAGGCCGCGACAGGAGGGCCGTAGGTGGATCGGATCGCCCCGGTACCAGGAAGGCTCCGGCACGAGAAGCGGGACGCCGCGCGCCGCGGCGAGCCGGCGCAGCGCGGCGTCGAGCGCCAGCGCCCGCTCGCGCGCCGGCGCGAAGGACAGGGTGCGGCCGGGGAAGAAGAAGGTGCGCATGGCGAGGTAGCGGAGCGGCCCCACACCTTCGATCACCGGCAGCGAGCCGGTGGCGAGGACGGTGCGCGCGCCGAGCCCGCTCAGCCGCGCCAGGGAGTCGTCCACCCAGCCGGCGATCCGCTCCACCGGCTGCTCGTAGAGGATGTCGTTGCCGACGTCGCCAACCAGCGCCACGGTCGGCAGCGGCGGGCGGCGCGCCAGCTCCTCCCAGAGCCCGCAGTCGAGGATGCCCGGCAGCCGCCGGAGGAAGAGGAAGCGGCTCTCGATGCCGTAGGAGCGGCCGTTGCCGCAGGCGGTAAGCACCTCGACCGGCCCGCTGGCGGCCCCGCGCAGCCGCGCCACCCAGGCGGGGAGCGAGAAGGTGACGTTGCTGGCGCCGAGGAGGACGGCGCGGAGGGTGGGGCCGGTCACGCCGGCGATTCTGCGCTAGGCGCCCGCGGCGCGCAGGCGCACGCGCAGCACCTTGGCCATCGCGCTCACGTTCGGCGGCTCGTGCATCGTCTCGTGATCGCCGGGGACGAGGTGGATCTCGATGCCGCCTTGCGCCAGCTCGATCCACGGCAGCTCGGGGCGCGGCGGGTCGAGCGGGCGGCGGGTGGCGGCGCGGAAAAAGAGCATCGGTCCGCCGTAGGGGCGCGGCCGGTAGTCGAAGAGGGCCTGGACGTTGCCGCGTAGGACGGCGACGAAACGCCGCGCCTGCTCGGCGTCGCCGCCGGACGCAGCCGCCCCCGCGGCCTCGAACTCCGCCTCCGAGGGGCGCACCGGCAGCTGCTCGCCGCACGGCGTGTCCATGAGCGCCAGCAGCGCCACTCGCTCGCCGTCCGCCGCCAGGCGCTGCGCCATCTCGTAGGCCACCATGCCGCCCATCGAGGCGGCGCCGATGCGGTAGGGGCCGCGCGGCTGCGCCTCGCGCAGCAGCGCCAGGTAGTGCCCGGCCATCGCTTCGACCGAGGCGAGCGGCTCCTCGCCCGGCTCGAGGCCGAGCGAGCGGAGGCCGTAGAGCGGCTGCCCGCGCCCCAGCTCCTTGCCGAGGGCGCGGAAGGTGAAGACGTTGCCGCCCACCTGGTGGACCATGAAGAGCGGCGGCCGACCGTCGCCGGGCTGTAGGCGGACGAGGCAGGTGGAGCGCGGCACGGCGGCGGCCTCGCCCGCGGCCGGCTGGGCCGCGGCGAGCCGCTCGGCGAGGTCCGCCACGGTCGAGGTCTCGAGCAGGAAGTTGGACGGGAGCTGGACGCCGAAGTCGTCGCGCAGGCGGCTCCCGAGCTGCACCGCCATGAGCGAGCTGCCCCCCAGCTCGAAGAAATCGTCGAAGGCGCCGACCTGCGGCACTCCCAGGAGTTCCGCCCAGGCGGCGGCGACGCCCTCCTCGGCGGGGTTGCGCGGCGGGACGAAGCCGGCGGCGGGCTCGGCCGGCGGTTCGACCTCCCGCTCGCCGTCGTCGCTCGAGAGAACCGCAACCGCGGCCGCCGCCCTGCCCGGCCGCCACTCCACCCAGTGTCGCTTGCGCTCGAACGGGTACGTCGGCAGCGGCACCCGCCGCCGGTGCCCCGGCCCGTGGAAGCGCTCCCAGTCGATCTCCAGCCCGGCCGCCCACACCCGGCCGGCCGCCTCCAGCAGGGCATCGAGCTCGACGGCGCTGTCCTGCGGCCGCCCGAGCGTGGCGACGATCAGCTCGGCGGCGCCTTTCTGCGGGTACTGGTTGGCGAGGGTCGCAAGGGTGCGCCCCGGGCCCACCTCGAGGAGCACGCGCCCAGGCTGGCCCAAGAGGGCCGCCAGCCCATCGGCAAAACGCACGGTCGAACGCAGGTGGCGCACCCAGTACTCCGGATCGGTTGCCTCTTCACGGGTGATCCAGGCCCCCGTCAGGTTGGACAAGTAGGGAACCTCGGGCGCCCGCAGCTCGACACCGGCCACGGCCTCGCGGAAGGCGGGCAGGGCGGGCTCCATCATCGCGGAATGGAAGGCGTGGGAGGTGCGCAGCGGTCGCGTGTCCAGCCCTTTCCTGCCCAGCTCTTCCCGGAACGCCGTGATCGCCTCTCGCGGACCTGAGACGACGCAGGAAGCCGGCGCGTTGACGGCGGCGAGCGAGAGCTCAGGATGGGCCGCGAGAAGCCCCGCGACCTCGGCCTCCGGCAGCGGAACGCCGAGCATGGCTCCAGGCGGCAGCGACTGCATCAGCCGGCCGCGCGCCGCCACCAGCCGCACCGCCTCCTCCAGGGTAAAGACGCCCGCCAGGCAGGCCGCGACGTACTCGCCGATCGAGTGGCCGAGCATGGCAACCGAGCGCACCCCCCAGCCGACCCAGAGCTGCGCCAGCGCGTGCTCGACCGCGAAGAGGGCCGGCTGCGTCACCGCGGTTTCGGCAAGGCGCGCCGCGGCCTCCTCGTCGTCCGGCGCCGCGTGGAGGAGCGGACGGAGGTCGAAGCCCAGCTCCGGCGCCAGTAGCTCGCAGCAGCGGTCGAGCGCCGCGCGGTAGGCCGGCTCCTCGCGGTAGAGCCCGGCCCCCATGCCGGGGCGCTGCGCGCCCTGGCCGGGGAAGAGAAAGGTGGCGCCGGCCGGCGCGCCGGCGGTGTGCGTCCGGAGCCGGCGCAGGTCGCCGCCGCGCAGCAGCGCGACCGCCTCGCCGGCGCCGCGGCAGACCAGCGTCCGCCGGTGGCGGAAGGCCTTGCGCCCGACCTGGAGGGTGAAGGCAACGTCGGCGAGCTCCTCCGGGGTGAGCTCGGGCCGCCGCTCCAGCCACTCCGCCAGCCGCTCGGTCGCGCGCTCCAGGGCGGCCGCGGTCTTGGACGAGAGCACCAGGAGCTGCGCCGGCCGCGCCGGCCCGGAGGGAAGCGGCTCGGGCGCCTCCTCCAGCACGGCGTGGGCGTTGGTGCCGCCGATGCCGAAGGAAGAGACCCCGGCCCGCCGCGGCAGGCCGTCGGGCGCCGCCCACGGGGCGAGGCGCGCCGCGACGTAGAAGGGGCTCGCCGCGAAGTCGATCGCCGGGTTGGGTTCCTCGAAGTGGAGGCTCGGCGGCACCTCCCGGTGCTGGAGCGCGAGGACCGTCTTGATCAGCCCGGCGGCGCCGGCCGCGGCGTCGAGGTGGCCGACATTGGTCTTGACCGAGCCGATGGCGCAGAAGCCTAGCTCGCCGGTCGCCTCGCGGAAGGCGCGGGTCAACGCCGCCACCTCGATCGGGTCGCCCATCGCCGTGCCGGTGCCGTGTGCCTCGACGTACTGGATCGTCGCCGGATCGACGCCGGCCGCGAGCTGGGCGTTGCGGATCGCCTCCGCCTGCCCCTCGACGGAGGGCGCGGTGAAGCCCACCTTGAGCGAGCCGTCGTTGTTGCTGGCGGTGCCGCGGATCACCGCCCGCACCGTGTCGCCGTCGGCGAGGGCGTCGGCGAGCCGCTTGAGCACCACGACGCCGGCGCCGCTGCCGCCCACGACGCCGCGCGCCCGCGCGTCGAAGGCGCGGGTGTGGCCGTCGGGCGAGGCGATCCCGCCCTCCTCGTAGAGGTAGCCGGAGACCTCGCGCGCCGAGACCGAGGCGCCGCCGGCGAGCACCAGGTCGCAGTCGCCGGCGAGGAGCGCACGGCAGGCGAGGTGGACGGCGACGAGCGAGGTCGAGCAGGCGGTCTGCACGTTGATGCTCGGGCCGCGCAGGTTGAGCTTGTAGGAGACGCGGGTCGGCAGGTAGTCGTGGTTGTTGGCGATCGAGATCGCCTGCCGGCCGACGGTGCGGAGCAGGTCGGAGTTGGCGAGGAGGCCGTGGACGTATGTGTTCTCGGTGACGCCGGCGAAGACCCCGACCCGGCCGCGCCACCCGTCGGCGCCGTAGCCCGCGTCTTCCAGCGCTTCCCAGGCGCACTCCAGGAAGAGCCGCTGCTGCGGGTCGAGGAGCTGCGCCTCGCGCGGCGGGTAGTCGAAGAAGGCGGCGTCGAAGAGGTCGGCGCCGTCGAGCGCGCCGCGCGCCTTGACCAGGCGCGGGTCGGCGAGGAGGGCGGGGTCGAGCCCGGCGGCGACCAGCTCCTCGTCGGAGAAGACGCGGATCGACTCGACGCCGTCGCGCAGGTTCTGCCAGAAGCGCTCGAGGTCGGGGGCGCCGGGGAAGCGGCCGGCCATGCCGACGACGGCGATCTTGCCGCTCGCCGGCGGCGCGGCGGGCGCGGCGGCGGCGGCCGGGCGCGGCGCCGCGGCGGTCTCCTCCTCCGCCGGCGCCAGCAGCGCGTCGAGGTGCGCGGCGATGGCGCCGACGGTCGGGTGCTGGAAGAGCTCGACCATCGTCGCCGCCGGCGCCAGCTCCGCCTGCAGCCGGGCGAGGACGCGCGCCATCAGCAGCGAGTGCCCGCCGAGCTCGAAGAAGTTCTCGTCGATGCCGACGGCGTCCACCGCCAGCACCTCGCGCCAGATCGCCGCCACCGCCCGCTCGGTCGGGGTGCGCGGCGGCAGCAGGTCGCCGGCGTGGCCGGCGCGGCTCTGCTCGGGAGGCGGCAGGGCCTTGCGGTCGAGCTTGCCGGTCGGCGAGAGCGGCCAGCTCTCACGCGCCACGAAGGCGGCGGGGACCATATAGTCCGGCAGCGCGGCGGCGGCGCAGCGGCGCAGCTCGGCCGGATCGACCGGCTCGCCAGCAGGGATGTAGTAGGCGACGAGGCGCTGGTCGCCGGGCGTGTCCGCGCGTGCCAGGACGACGGCTTCCGCCACCCCCTCGTGGGCCGAGAGGACGCTCTCGATCTCCCCCAGCTCGATGCGGAAGCCGCGCACCTTGACCTGGGTGTCCACCCGCCCCAGGAACTCCAGGTTGCCGTCCGGCCAGTAGCGCGCGCGGTCGCCGGTCTTGTAGAGGCGCGCGCCCGGCTCCGTCCCCCAGGGCGACGGCACGTACTTCTGCGCCGTCAGCACCGGCTCGTTGGCGTAGCCGTCCGAGAGGCAGAGGCCGCCGATGTAGAGGTCGCCGGTGACGCCGATGGGACAAGGGTTCAGGTGCGCGTCGAGCACGTGGTAGCGCGCGTTCTCGATCGGGCGGCCGTAGGGGATGCTGCGCCACGCCGGGTCCACCTCGCCGACCGGGTAGTAGTTCGACCAGACGGTGGCTTCGGTGGCGCCGCCGAGGCTGATGAACTCAGCGCCCGGGAAGGCGACCTTGACCCGCTCGGGCAGGGTCACGGGGATCCAGTCGCCGGAGTTGAAGACCAGGCGCAGAGAAGACGTGGAAGGCGATCCGAAGAAACCCGCGCACTGCTGGAGGGCCGCGGGGGCGGAATCCCAGAAGGTGATCGGCTCCTGTCGGAGTACTTCCACCAGCCGCGCCGGGTCGCGCACCTCCTCGGCCGACGCCACCCGCACGCTGCCGCCCGCCGCCAGCAGGCCGAAGATGTCGTAGACCGAGAGGTCGAAGGAGAGGGTGGTGATGAAGAGTACCCGGTCGGTCGGTCCGACGGCGAAGCGGCGGTTGACCCAGTGCACCAGGTTGACCGCCGGCTCGTGGCGCACCATGACCCCCTTGGGGCGGCCGGTGGAGCCGGAGGTGAAGATGATGTAGGCGAGGTCGCTCGGGCCGGCGCCGCAAGGCGGCCGCTCCTCGGGCATCGCGGCGAGGAGCGCGGCGTCGCGGTCGGGGCAGACGACCTGCCGCAGCTCCGGCAGCGGCGGCAGCGCCTCCACGAACGGCAGGCGCGACGCCTGTGTCACCAGATGCTCGATCCCCTTGGTTTCCAGGATGTAGTGGACGCGGTCGGCCGGCCAGCTCCCTTCGAGCGGCACGTAGGCGCCGCCCGCCTTGAGCACCGCGAGCACCGCGACGACCATGTCGGCCGAGCGCTCCAGGTACACGGCGACGAGGTCGCCGGGGCGGGTGCCGCCGGCGCGCAGGGCGTGCGCCAGGCGGTTGGCGCGCCGCTCCAGCTCGCCATAGGTGAGCTCCTCGCCGCCGCAGACCATCGCCGCCGCCTCGGGCGCGCGCTCCGCCTGGGCCTCGAACAGCTCGTGCAGACAGAGGTCGTGGGGGAAGGGAGCGTCGGTGTCGTTCCACTCCGCGAGCAGCTGCAGTCGCTCGGGCGCAGTGAGGAGCGGCAGCTCGGAGAGGCGCGCCGCGGGCGCCGCGGCGGCGCCGTCGAGCAGCGTCGCGAAGTGGCGCAGCAGCCGCTCGGCGGTCGTCGCGTCGAAGAGGTCGCGGTTGAATTCGAGGCCGCCCTGGAGGCCGTCCGTGGTCTCGAAGAGCTGGAGGACGAGGTCGAACTTGGCGGTCTCGACCGGCACCTCGATCCGCCCCAGCTCGAGCCCGGGGAGGTGGGCGCGCGCCGCCGGCGCGTTCTGGAGGGCGAAGCATCGACCTGGAAGAGCGGCGAGTGCGACGAGGTCGCGCTCGCGGCCGCAGCTCCTCGACCAGCTTCTCGAACGGCAGGTCCTGGTGGGCGTAGGCGGCGAGGGTCGGCGTCGCGCACGCGCGCCAGCAGCTCGCGGAAGGGCGGGTCGCCCGGCGAGGTCGCGCGCGCAGCACCAGGGTGTTGACGAAGAAGCCGATCAGCCCCTCGGTCTCGGCGCGGTTGCGGCCGGCGACCGGCGAGCCGACGGCGAGGTCGTCCTGGCCGCGTGTAGCGGCGCGAGCAGCGCCTGCGAAGGCGGCCGAGGAGCGCCATGAAGAGCGTCGCGCCCTCGCGCCGCGCCAGGGCCGCGCAGCGCGCGCGGGCGGTCTCGGCCGGCAGCGCGAACGGGCGCTGCGCGCCGCGGAAGGTCTGCACCGCCGGGCGCGGCCGGTCGGTGGGCAGCTCGAGCAGCGGCCGGCAGCGCCGGCGAGCCGCTCGCGCCAGTAGGCGAGCTGCGCCGCCAGCGCCTCGCCCTGCAGCCAGCCGCGCTGCCAGACGGCGAAGTCGGCGTACTGGACCGGCAGCGGCGGCAGCGGCGAGGGCGCGCCGGCGGCGAGCGCCGCGTAGAGGGCCGACAGCTCGCGCAGGAGGACCGCCATCGACCAGCCGTCGCGAGACGATGTGGTGCAGGGTCAGCAGCAGCGACGTGCTCCTCGCTCGGCCAGCCGCAGCAGGGCGGCGCGCAGCAGCGGCCCGCGGGCGAGGTCGAAGGGCCGCGCGGCCTCGGCGGCCGCCAGGCGCCGCAGCTCCGCCTCGGGCGGCGGCGCCGGCAGCCCGCCGAGGTCGATCAGCGGCAGCGGCGCCGCGGCCGCGGCCGGGACGACCTGCACCGGCCTGCCCGCCGGCGACCGCGAAGGTGGTGCGCAGCGCCTCGTGGCGGCGCACGACCTCGCGCGCAGCGCGCGCGGCGAGCGCCGCGGCGTCGAGCGCGCCCGCGCAGGCGCACGGCGCGCGGGCATGTTGTAGGCCGAGGCTGCCCGGCGCCGAGCTGGTCGAGGAACCAGAGCCGCTCCTGGGCGAAGGAGAGCGGCAGCGGCGCCCGTCGCCGCGGCACCGGCGACGAGCGGCGGCGCGGCGCCGGCCGCGCCGGCCGCGCAGCGCCGCCTCGACCGCGCGCGGCGAGCGCCGGCCACGCGTCGGGCGCCTCGAACAGGGCGCGCAGCGGCAGCTCGACGCCGAAGCGCGCTCGCGCAGCCGCGAGACGACCTGGGTCGCGAGCAGCGAGTGGCCGCCGAGCGTCGAAGAAGTTGTCGCGCGGCGAGGCCGGCGCCGCCCCCAGCACCTCGGCCCAGATGCCGGCCAGCAGCTCCTCGACCGGCGTCCGGGCGCCGGGCGCGGCGGCGTCCGCGGCCTCGCCGGCCGCCGGCGCCGGCAGCGCCTTGCGGTCCACCTTGCCGTTCGGCGTCAGCGGCAGCGCGGCGAGCGACGACGAAGGCCGACGGCACCATGTACTCGGGCAGCCGCTCGCCGCAGGAAGCGCGCGCAGCTCGCGCGGCCGTCGGCGCCGGCTCCGGCCGCGGCGACCACGTAGGCGACCAGCCGCTGGTCGCCCGGCTGGTCCTCGCGCGCGAGCACCACGGCGTCGCGCACCGCCGGGTGCGCGGCGAGCGCCGCCTCGATCTCGCCCAGCTCGATGCGGAAGCCGCGCACCTTGACCTGGTGGTCGAGCGCGGCCGAGGAACTCGAGCTGGCCGTCCGGCAGCCAGCGCGCCAGGTCGCCGGTGCGGTAGAGGCGCGCGCCCGGCGCCGCCGCGAACGGATCGGGGACGAAGCGCTCGGCCGTCAGCTCCGGGCGGCCGAGGTAGCCGCGCGCCAGCCCGGCGCCGCCGAGGTACAGCTCGCCCGGCACGCCGAGCGGGCACGGGCTGCAGCGCGCGGTCGAGCACGTAGACCCTGCGTGCCGGCGAGCGGCCGGCCGATGGGCGGCGCGCCGGCCCCGGCCGCGACCAGCGCGAAGGTCGAGTAGGTGGTGTCCTCGGTCGGGCCGTAGAGGTTCCACAGGCGCTCGACGCCGGCGGCGGCGTGCACCCGCTCGGCGAGCGTGCCGCGCAGCGGCTCGCCGGCCAGGTTGACCGTGCGCACCGAGGGCGGCACGGCGTTCAGCCGCAGCAGCTCGGCGAGCGCCGAGGGCACGGTGTTGACCAGCGTCACGTCGCCGGCGGCCGGCGTGGTCGGCGAGGGCCAGCGCGTTGTCGGCCAGGATCACCGGCCCGCCCCAGGCGAGCGGCACGAACAGCTCGAAGACCGAGAGGTCGAAGGTGATGGAGGTCGAGGCGAAGACGCCGGCCAGCTCGTCGGCGGAGAACCAACCGCGCGCCCAGCGCACGAAGGCGGCGGCGCTGCGGTGCGCGATGGCGACGCCCTTGGGGCGGCCGGTCGAGCCCGAGGTGTAGATGACGTAGGCGAGGTTGGCGAGAGGGCTGGGTAGAAGTGCAGAGGCTGGGTGAGAAGGGCAGCGGGCTCGGGCATGGCGTCGAGCGCGGCAGCGCGTCGACGCCGCACGTCGCAGCCGCGCGAGCCGGCAGCGCGCTGCGGCGAGCCGCTCCGGTCAGCAGCACCGGCGCCGCCGGCGTCCGCCAGCATGAAGCGCCAGCCGCTCCGCGCGGGTAGGCGGGATCGAGCGGCACGTAGGCGCCGCCGGCCTTGAGGACCGCCGAGCAGCGCCGACCACCAGCTCGGGCGAGCGCTCGAGCGCAGACGCCGACCGGCGACCTCCGGGCCGACGCCCGAGCGCGCGCAGGCGGCGGGCCAGCCGGTCGGCGCGCCGGTCGAGCTCGCGCGTAGGTCAGCCGCTCCGCCGTCCGCGACGACCAGCGGCCACCGCGTCCGGCGTGCGCGCCGCCTGCGCCGCGAACAGCTCGTGGAGGCAGCCGCCTCGCCGGGATACGCCGCGCCGGTCGTCGTTCCACTCGCGCGAGCAGCTGCTGGCGCTCGGCCGCCGGCGAGCAGCGGCAGCTCCGAGAGCCGGCGCTCCGGGTCGGCCGCGGCGGCGGCGAGCAGGGTCGTCAGGTGCCCGGCGAAGCGGGCCGCCGTCGCGGGGTCGAACAGGTCGCGGTTGTACTCGACGGCGCCGGCGAGGCCCGCCGCCGTCTCGGCGAAGGCGAGCGTCAGGTCGAACTTGGCGGTGCCCGGCTCGATCGGCAGGCGCGTCAGCGTGAGCCCGGGCAGCTCCAGGCGCGCCCGCGGGCGCGTTCTGCAGGGCGAGCAGCACCTGGAAGAGCGGCGAGTGCGCGAGGTCGCGCTCCGGCCGCAGCTCCTCGACCAGCTTCTCGAACGGCAGGTCCTGGTGGGCGTAGGCGGCGAGCGCCGTCTCGCGCGACCCGGCCGCAGGAGCTCGCGCGAACGCGGGGTCGCCGCGCGAGGTCGGCGCGCAGCACCAGGGTGTTGACGAAGAAGCCGATCAGGCCTTCGACCTCGGCGCGGTTGCGGCTGGCGACCGGCGTGCCGACGACCAGGTCGTCCTGCGCCCGTGCAGCGGCGCGAGCAGCGGCCTGGAAGCCGGCGAGGAGCGTCATGAACGAGCGTCGCGCCGTGGCGCCGCGCCAGGCGCGTGCAGCGCCGCGGCCGCGCTCGCGGCCGGCAGGGCGACGGGCACGCGTGCCGCCGCGGAAGGTCTGCACCGCCGGGCGCGGGCGGTCGGCGGGCAGCTCGAGGACCGGCGGCGCGCCGGCGAGCCGCCTGCCGCCAGTAGGCGAGCTGCGCCGTCCAGCGCCTCGCCCGCGCAGCCAGCCGCCGCTGCCAGGCGGCGAAGTCGGCGTACTGGACCGGCAGCGCGGGCAGGGGCGACGGCGCGCCCGCGGCGAAGGCGGCGTAGAGCGCCGCCAGCTCGCGCACGCAGGACGCCCATGCGACCAGCCGTCGGTGACGATGTGGTGCAGGGTCAGCAGCAGCGACGTGGTCCTCCGCGCGCCAGCCGCAGCAGCGCGGCGCGCAGCAGCGGCCCGCGCGCGAGGTCGAACGGCCGGCCGGCCTCCTCGGCGGCCAGGCGCGCGCGCCTCGCGCCTCGCGCTCGGCCGCCGGCAGCGCCGACAGGTCGACCACGCGGCAGCGCGAACGGCCGCCGGCGGCGCGATCACCTGCACCGGCGCGCCGTCCGCGCGCGGCGAAGGCGGTGCGCAGCGCCTCGTGGCGGCGCACGATCTCGGCCAGCGCCGCGGCGAGCGCCGCGCGGTCGAGCCGACCGCGCAGCCGGAAGGCGACCGGCATGTTGTAGGGCGGGCCGCTCCGGCTCCGAGCTGGTCGAGGAACCAGAGCCGCTGCTGGGCGAAGGACGGCGGCGCCGGGCCGTCGGCGGCGCGGCGGGCGATCGGCGGCGGCGCCGGTCCCGTCGCCGCGCGCTGGCGCGCTTCCAGCTCGGCGGCGAGGCCCGCCACCGTCGGCGGCTCGAACAGCGTGCGCAGCGGCAGCTCGACGCCGAAGGCCGCGCGCACCCGCGACACCACGCTGGGTGGCGAGCAGCGAGTGGCCGCCGAGGGCGAAGAAGTCGTCGTCCGGCCCGACCCGCTCGACGCCGCAGCACCTCGGCCCAGATCCCGGCGAGCAGCTCCTCGACCGGCGTGCGCGGCGCCACGTAGCGCGTCCTCGGCGCGCTGCCGCTCCGGAGCCGGCAGGGCCTGGCGGTCCACCTTGCCGTTGGGCGTCAGCGGCAGCGCCGGCGAGCGACCACGAAGGCGGACGGCACCATGTAGTCCGGCAGCCGCTCGCGCAGGAAGCGCGCGCAGCTCGCGCGGCCGGCGCGGCTCGCCGTCCGCGCGGCACCACGTAGGCGACCAGGCGCCGGTCGCCCGGCGCGTCCTCGCGCGCCAGCGACCACCGCCTCGCGCACCGCCGGGTGCGCGGCGCAGCGCCGCCTCGATCTCGCCCAGCTCGATGCGGAAGCCGCGGATCTTGACCTGGTGGTCGAGGCGGCCCAGGAACTCGAGCGCGCCGTCCGGGCAGCCAGCGCGCCAGGTCGCCGGTGCGGTAGAGCCGCGCGCCCGGCTCCGCCGCGAACGGATCGGGGACGAAGCGCTCGGCCGTCAGCTCCGGCCGGCCGCAGGTAGCCGCGCGCCAGCCCGGCGCCGCCGAGGTACAGCTCGCCGGGCACGCCGGGCGGCACCGGGCTGCAGGCGCCGGTCGAGGACGTAGGCGCGCGAGTCCGCCGAGCGGCGCGGCCGATCGGCGGCTCGGCCGTGGTGCCGGAAGCGGCGAGCGCAAAGGTCGAGTAGGTGGTGTCCTCGGACGGGCCGTAGAGGTTCCACACCCGCTCGACGGTGCCGAGCCCGTAGATACGCTGCGCCAGCGCGTTGCGCAGCGGCTCGCCGGCCAGGTTGACGGTGCGCACCGAGAGCGGCACGGCGTTGAGCCGCAGCAGCTCGGCGAGCGCCGAGGGCACGGTGTTGACCAGCGTCACCTCGCCGGCGGCCGGCGTGGTGGCGAGGGAGAGCGCGTTGTCGCCGAGGATCACCGTCCCGCCCCAGGCGAGCGGCACGAACAGCTCGAAGACCGAGAGGTCGAAGGTGACCGAGGTCGAGGCGAAGACGCCGGCCAGCTCGTCGGCGGAGAACCAGCCGCGCGCCCAGCGCACGAAGGCGGCGGCGCTGCGGTGCGCGATGGCGACGCCCTTGGGGCGGCCGGTCGAGCCGGAGGTGTAGATGACGTAGGCGAGGTTGCGAGAGGGCTGGGTAAGGAGGGGGGCTTCCGGAACGTCGTCGCCGAGCGCCGTCGATGCCAGCGAGCGGTCGACGCCCGGCGCGCGCCGAGCTCCGGCAGCCGCGGCAGCAGGCGCTCCTGCGGTCAGCACCACCAGCGCGGCGCCGCGCGTCGTCGAGCATGCAGCGCCAGCCGCTCCGCCGGGTAGGCCGGGTCGAGCGGCACGTAGGCGCCGCCGGCCTTGAGGACGCCGAGGAGCGCCGACGACCAGGTCGGGCGAGCGCTCCAGGCAGACGCCGACCGCGCGCCTCGGGCCCGACGCCGAGGCGCGCGCAGGCGGCGCGGCCAGCCGGTTGGCGCCGCGCGTCCAGCTCGCGCGTAGGTCAGGCGCTCGCCGTCGCCGGCGACCAGCGCCGGCGCGTCCGGCGTCCGCGCCGCCTGCGCCGCGAACGAGGCCGTGGAGGCAGCGCCTCGCCGCGGGCACGGCGCGCCGCGGTGTCGTTCCACTCGCACGAGCAGCTGCCGGCGCTCCGCCGCGGCGAGCAGCGGCAGCGTCCGAGACCGGCAGCGTCCGGGTCGGCCGCGGCGGCGGCGAGCAGACGCGCCAGGTGCCCGAGCCAGCGGGCGACGGTGGCGCCGTCGAAGAGGTCGCGGTCGTACTCGGCGACGGCGGCGAGGCCGCCCTCGGCGGCGACGAAGGCGAGCGTCAGGTCGAACTTCGCGGTCTCGCCCGCGACCTCGAGCGGCTCGACGGCGAGCCCCGGCAGCTCCGGCGGCGCCAGCGGCGCGTTCTGCAGCAGCGAACATGACCTGGAAGAGCGGCGAGTGCGTCAGGCTCGCGCTCGCGGCTGCAGCTCCTCGACCAGCTTCTCGAACGGCAGGTCCTGGTGGGCGTAGGCGGCGAGCGTCGCCTCGCGGGCGCGGCGCGAGCAGCGCGCGGAACGGCGGGTCGCCGGACAGGTCGGCCGCGCAGCACCAGCGTGTTGACGAAGAAGCCGATCAGCCCCTCGACCTCGCGCCGCGTTGCGGTTGGCGACCGGCGAGCCGACGAGCGAGGTCGTCGCTGGCCGGTGAAGCGGGGGAGGAGCGTCTGGAAGCCGGCGAGGAGGGCCATGAAGAGGGTCGCGCCGCGGCGCCGGCCGAGCGCCGCCAGCGCCGCGGCCGGCTCCGGCGGCAGGCGCGAGCCGCGTCGCGCCCGCCGCGGAAGCTCTGCGCCGCCGGGCGCGGCCGGTCGGCGGGCAGCTCCAGCACCGGCGGCGCGCCCGCGAGCGCCGCGCGCCAGTAGGCGAGCTGCCGCTCCAGCACCTCGCCGGCCAGCCAGCCGCCGCTGCCAGACGGCGAAGTCGGCGTACTGGACGGCGAGCGGCGGCAGCGGCGACGGCGGCGCCGGCGACGGCCGCGCCGTAGAGGGCCGCCAGCTCGCGCAGCAGCACGCCCATCGACCAGCCGTCGGAGACGATGTGGTGCAGGGTCGAGCAGCAGGACGTGGTCGTCGGCGCGCCAGCCGCAGCAGGGTCGCGCGCAGCAGCGGGCCGCGCGCGAGGTCGAAGGGCCGCGCGGCTTCCGCCGCGGCGAGGCGCCCGAGCTCCGCCTCGCCGTCCGCCGCCGCCAGGTCGACGAGCGGCAGCGGCAGCGCCAGCGCCGGCGCGATCACCTGCGCGACGCCGGGGCCGCCGCCGGGGTCGGCCGCGAAGGCGGTGCGCAGCGCCTCGTGGCGGCGCACGACCTCGCGCGAAGCGCGGCGTGCAGGGCGGCCGGGTCGAGCGCGCCCGCGCAGGCGGAGCGCGGCCGGCATGTTGTAGGCCGGGCTGCCCGGCTCGAGCGGTCGAGGAACCAGAGCCGCTCCTGGGCGAAGGAGAGCGGGCAGGCGCGCCGTCGCGCGGCACCGGGCGCGAGCGGCGGAGCCGCGCCGGCCCGCGCCGGCCCGCAGCGCCGCCTCGACCGCGGGCGGCGAGGTCCGCCAGCGTCGGCGCCTCGAAGAGCGCGCGCAGCGGCAGCTCGACGCCGAAGGCCTCGCGCAGGCGCGAGGCGACCTGGGTCGCGCAGCAGCGAGTGGCCGCCGAGGTCGAAGAAGTCGTCGTCGACGCCCGACCCGCTCGAGGCCGCAGCACCTCGGCCCAGATGCCGGCCAGCAGCTCCTCGGCGGCAGAGAGCGCCGCCGCGCCCGCGCTCGCGGCGCCGGCCATCGCCTCCGGCGCCGGCAGGGCCCGGCGGTCCACCTTGCCGTTCGGCGGTGAGCGGCAGGCGCCGGCAGCGCGACGAAGGCGGCGGGCACCATGTACTCGGGCAGGCGCTCGCGCAGGCAGCGCGCGCAGCGCGGCCGCGAGCCGGCCGCTGCGCCGCCGCCGGCACCACGTAGGCGACCAGCCGCTTGTCGCCCGCGCGCGTCCTCGCGCGCCACGACGGCCGCCTCGCGCACCCCGGGGCAGGCGGCGAGCGCGGCCTCGATCTCCCCCAGCTCGATGCGGAAGCCGCGGACCTTGACCTGCTGGTCGATGCGGCCGAGGAACTCGACGGCGCCGTCCGGGCAGCAGCCGGAGCGAGGTCGCCGGTGCGGTAGAGGCGCGCGCCCGGCCTCGCCCGAGAACGGGTCGGGGACGAAGCGCTCGGCGGTCAGGTCCGGGCGGCCCAGGTAGCCGCGCGCGAGCCCGGCGCCGCCGAGCCACAGCTCGCCCGGCACCCCCGGCGGCACCGGCTGGCCGTCGGCGTCCACGAGCACGAGCCGGGTGTTGGAGATCGGCCGGCCGATGGGCGGCGGCGCGGCGGCGTCGGCGGCCGCGTCGGCCGGCGCCGGCTCGACGTCGCCGCAGGTGGCGACGACCGAGCACTCCGTCGGCCCGTAGTGGTTGACCAGCCGGAAGGGCAGCACGGCCGGCGGCGGCCGGTGGAGGCGGTCGCCGCCGACGAGCAGGGCGCGCAGCGGCGCGCCGGCCGGCCAGGGCTCGGCGAGCGCCAGCTCGGCGAGGGCGGTGGGCAGGAACGCGAGGGTCACGCCCTGGTCGGCGAGCCAGGGGACGAGCCGCGCCGGGTCGGCCCGCAGGTCGGCCGGCGGGATCGCCAGCGCGGCGCCGGCCGCGAGGTACGGCCAGAGCTCCCAGACCGAGGCGTCGAAGCCGACCCCGGCGAGCTGCGTCGCGCGGTCGGCGGCGGTCACGCCGTAGGCCGCCTGGTGCCAGGCGACGAGGTTGAGCAGCCCGCCGTGGGTGATCTCGACACCCTTCGGCCGCCCGCTCGAGCCGGAGGTGTAGATGACGTAGGCGAGGCGGTCGGCGTCGGGGAGCGGCGGGAGCGCGGCTGCAGCCGTCGCCTCCTCGCCCTCCTCGCCGCTACCGTCGTCGCACGCCTCCACCTCCACCACCCGCACACCCTCCGGCGCCTCGACGCGCGCCCCCGCGGCGACCAGCAGCAGCGGCGCGCCGCAGTCGGCGAGCTGGAAGGCGCGCCGCTCGGCCGGGTCGGCCGGGTCGAGCGAGACGTAGGCGCCCCCGGCCTTCCACACCGCGAGGAGCGCGGCGATCCGTGCCGGCGCGTGCTCCATCGCCACCGCGACGCGGGTCTCGGGGCCGGCGCCCCGGCGCGTGGACGCGCCAACTTCCATCAAACCGCGCAGCCGGCCCGCGAGCCGGTCCGACCAGCGGTCGAGCGCGCCGTAGGTCACGACCTCCGGGGCGTCGCCCGCCGCCGCGAGCAGCGCCGGAGCCTCCGGCGCGCCCGCCGCCGCTCGCGCGAAGAGCGCCAGCGCCGAGCCGCCTTCCGGCAGCGCCGCGGCGGTGTCGTTCCACTCGACGAGCGTCCGGTGAGCCAGCGCGGCGTCCCAGAGCGGCAGCTCGCCGAGCCGCCGCTCCGGCGCGGCGAGCGCTGCCTCGAGGAGCGCGGCGAAGCTCGCGAGCAGGCGCGCCAGCGCCGCCGCGTCGTAGAGGTCGGCGCTGCCGTCGAGCCGCGCGACGAGGCCGCCGGCGCCCTCCTCGACGGTGAGCGCGAGATCGAACTTGACCGTGCCGTGCTCGCCGGCGAGCGGCTCGACGAGAAGCCCCGCCAGTTCGGGCGCGGTGCCGGCGCCGTCGCCCATGCCGAAGACCGCCTGCACCAGCGGGTGGTGCGAGAGGCTGCGCTCGGGCGCCAGCTCCTCGACCAGCTCCTCGAACGGCAGGTCCTGGTGGGCGTAGGCGGCGACGGCCGCGTCGCGCACCTGGTGGAGGAGGGCGCGGAAGCCGGCGCCGCTCTCGACTCGCACGCGCAGGGCCAGCGTGTTGACGAAGAGGCCGATCAGCCCTTCGGTCTCGGCCGCGCCGCGGTTGGCGATGGGAGTGCCGACGATCAGGTCGCGCTGCCCGGTGGTGCGCGCGAGGAGCGCCTGGAAGGCGGCGAAGAGGGCCATGAACGGCGTCACCCCTTCGCGGTGACAGAGCTCGCGCAGCGCCGCGGCGGCGGCGGCCGGCAGCGCCCGCACGGCGCGGCGGCCGGCGTGGCTGCGCACGGCGGGCCGCGGGCGGGCCAGCGGCAGCTCGAGCAGGCGCGGCGCGTCGCCGAGCTGCGCCCGCCAGTAGGCCATCTGCTCCGCGCGCAGCCCGCTTTCGAGACGCTCGCGCTGCCAGGCCGCGAAATCGGCGTACTGGATCGGCAGCTCGGGGAGCGGCGACGAGCGCCGGCCGCGCCGCGCGGCGTAGAGGGCCGAGAGCTCCTGCGCCAGGACGCTCAGCGACCAGCCGTCGGCGACGATGTGGTGGAGGGTGAGGAGGAGGTGGTGCTCGGGCACCTCGCCGCCCAGGCGCAGCAGGGTGGCGCGCAGCAGCGGCCCGCGCTCGAGGTCGAAGGGCCGCGCCGCCTCGGCGGCCGCCAGCCGCCGCGCCTCCTCCCGGCGCTCCGCCGCCGGCATTGCGGCGAGGTCGATCGTCTCGACGTGGAAGGCGCCCGGCGGCGCGACCACCTGGACCGGCTCGTCGTCCTCGACGTCGAAGGTCGTGCGCAACGCCTCGTGGCGGCGCACGATCTCGGCGAGCGCCGCGGCGAGGGCCGGCTCGTCGAGGCCGCCGGTCAGCCGCAGCGCCAGCGGGATGTTGTAGAGCGGCGAGCCGGGCTCGAGACGGTCGATGAACCAGAGCCGGCGCTGCCCCGAGGAGGCGGGGAAGACGAAGACCTCCTCACCCGCGGCGGCGGGGGCGCCGGCGGGGAGATTCGGGAGGTCTGCGGTGGCGGCGGTCGGCTCGGTCATCAGCCCGGGTGACCTATCTGGCCCCCCCGAGCGTGGCGCGCACCTGGTCGGCCAGCTTCTGCCCGTTCAGCCGCCGCTCCTTGGGGAGCGGCTTGCCGACGTGCATGTAGTAGGTCGGCGCGGGAGCCGCCTCCGCCCAGCGGGCGTCCGGCGGGTAGAGCAGGAAAGTATCCCAGGCGCGCTCCGCGGTCAGCGCGAGCGGCGCCTGGAACGCCTCGGCGACGCCGTGCGCATCGGTCCAGAAGTGACTCACCCGCGGATCGGGGAGAGAGACCGTGGCGCGTCGGGCGTCGGGCTCCTTCTCGTCGCCCAGCATCGGCCCCCAGACCGTGTAGACCCGCAGGTCGTCGCTCGCGATCTCGTCCAGCACGTAACGTTGCACCACCCGGGCGCTGATCAGGCACACCCCTCACGTCGGGGAGAGGAGCATGACGAGGCGGGTCTTCCCGGCGTCGCGGTTGAAGGCTTCCTTGAGCTCGGCGGCGGCGGGGGAGAGGGGCAGGAGCGCGCCCTGCTTGGTCTCCGGGCGCGGCGTGCCGGGGTCGCCGACCCGGCGCATGGTGAAGGGGACGCTGGTCTCCGGCGCGTCGCTCTCGACCAGGGTGCCGGCGAAGCTCTTGCCGTCGCCGGTCAGGGTGCCGGTGAAGGTCGTCGAGACGTTCTGCTGCGCGTGCGGCACGAACCAGGTGAACGCAAGCTCCCCCTTGCGCCCGTCGAGCGCCACGCGGTCGAGGGGGTGGAACTGGAGCTGCTGGTTCGGGATGTCGATCGTCCCCACCAGCTTGCCGTTCGCGTCGCGCGCGACCTCGACGGCGAACTCGATCTCGACCTCGGCGGAGCGATAGACGATCAGCCCCTCCCACAGCCCCTCGAGACCGGGAGCCGGGGCGGCGGCCGCGACCGGCCCGTTCGGCACGGCCCAGGCGCCGCCGGCGCACAAAACGGCGCAGAGCAGCAGTGCTGCCGTCCTCACCGTAGACCATCCGCGAAGTCGCTGAGTCATTTCGTGTTGCGGCACACGTCCCCCTCCGCCGCGAGCGCCAATTGTACGGTGTTCGCCCAGCCCGCGAGCGGGACAGGGTAAACCGGCGGCCGAATGGGTGGGTCGGCGGCCGAACCAAGTGGGTCGGCGGCCGAACCGACTGGAGCAGCGGCCGAACCGGCTGGATCGGCGGCTGAACCGAGTGGGTCCGGCGGCGAACCGGGTGGGTCATCGGCCGAACCGAGTGGGTCCAGCGGCGAACTGAGTGGGTCCGCGACGGAACCGACTGGGTCCACCGGCCGAACCGAGTGGGTCCGCAGCGGAACCGAGTGGGTCGGCGGCCGCGGTGGAGACGATTGCGGAGTACCTGACCGCGGCGTTGGAAGATCCCAATCCCGACGTGTTCCTGGCCGCCCTCGCCGACGTGGCGAAAGCGCGCGGCACGACCAGCGGCTGAGCTTTACCCCCCAGGCAGCACGAACGCCGGCCGCTCGATCTTCTCGACACAGCTCGTGTCGAGCCCTTGCGGGTCGGCGCGGTCGAGGAATTCGGCGAAGACTTCGGCCAGGCAGGGGCCGGGGACGCCGTGGGCGCCGTGGGGGAGGACGAGGTGGCTGGCACGTGGCAGGTGGCTCGTGACCTTCTCGCCCCAGCGCGGCGGGGTCACCGGGTCGCGCTCGCCGGAGACGACGAGGGTCGGGACCGGCGCGGTGACCGGGGCCTCGTAGCCGCGCGGCAGGTCGTTGCGCGGCCAGACCTCGCAGGCGCGGCGCTGCTGATCCACGCGGTAGCTGCCGAGGAAGGTCCCCTTCGCCAGCCGGTCGGCCTCCGCCTTCTCGATCTCGGGCACGTCCTCGGCGCAGGTCGTCGAGAGGAACGTCCCGACCGCCAGGAGCGCGCCGGTGGCGCCCGCCCGCCGCAGCCCGAGCGCCGCGCGGGCCACCGGCGCGAAGTCGCCGGCGTGGGCGGCGGCGATGAACGACGGCAGGCTCGCCGCCCGCTCGTCGTAGAGGCGCCAGCGCAGCACCTCGGCATAGAGGTCACGGGACAACCGCAGCCGCACCGGCCGCTTGGTCTTCGGGTCCTCGATCTCGACTTCCGCCGGCGCCGCCGCCAGCCGCGCCAGCACCTCTTGGAGCTTGCCCGGCAGGTCGGGGTAGGCGGCGCCGCAGGCGGCGTCGGCGGCGCACTCCGCCAGCAGGCGGTCGAGCGCGCGTTGGGCGTCGGGCGCGTGGTTGAGGGGGGGGTGCATGTCGGTGGGCGCCGCGCCGTAGAGGACCGCGGCGCGCACGCTCGCCGGGAAGGTGCGCATCCAGACCAGCGCCGTGCGCGAGCCGTAGGAGTGGCCGAAGACGTTGAGGCGCGGGTACTGGAGGGCCGAGCGCACCTCCTCGAGGTCCTCGACCGCGTGCGTCGTGGTGTAGAGGCGCGGGTCGGCGTCGAGCGCGGCGAGGCAGGCGCGCACGGCCTCGACCGGCAGGAAGTCGCCGAGGAAGGCCTGCGGGTCGTCGTCGCTGCCGGGCAGCGGGCAGTGTAGCGGGCGCGAGCCGCCGGTGCCGCGCTGGTCGATGAAGACCAGGTCGCGCTTCTGCCGCAGCGGCGCGAACGCCTTGGCGAAGATCGGCGCCGCGGCGACCGCGCCCTGGCCGGGGCCGCCGAGCAGCACCAGGAGAGGGTCCGGCTGCCGCTCGGGGCCGGTCGCGGGCAGCACCAGGACCTGCAGCGGGATGGTGCGGCCGGCGCGCGTGCGCTGGTTCTCGAAGACCTCGTAGACGCCGCACTGCGCGCCGGCCATCTCCGGCGCGGGCTGCGGGCCGAGCTGCGCCGGACCGCACGGGGCCAGCTCGACCCGCGGCGGCAGCATGACGGCGCCCGCCGCCGCGCCGGGCGCCGGGGCCGGCTCGACCACCACCCCCGGCTTGGCCGGTCCCGCCGACCGGCAGCCCGCCATCGCGAAGGCCGAGAGGATCACCACCGCCGCCGCCGACCGCCACGCCCGCCGCTTCCAGCTCTGCCGCATCGCTCGCCTCCTTCGGATTCCGGGCCCGAGTCTAGCGCTCCGTCTCCCGGTAGCCTTCATGGGACACTCTGGAAACGAGGAGGATCCTCACATGGGAGCCTTTGCGCGCCTCGCGGCGTGTTTTGTCGTGCTGTTCTGCCCCGCCCTGATCGCCACCGCCCAGCAGGCCGACCCCGGCGAGAAGCCGGGCCGCAACTATTTCCCCGTCGCCCCGGCCGCCTCGGACATCGCGGTGGACGGCGCCCTTTCTGAGACCGCCTGGGAGACCGCCGCGGTCGTCCCGCTCACTCACGAGTGGCTGCCGGGCGACAACACCCCGCCGCCGGTTGCCACCGAGTGCCTGGTCACCTTCGACGACGAGAACCTCTACGTCGGCTTCCGCGCCCACGACCCCGAGCCGGGCGCGATCCGCGCCTACCTGGCCGACCGCGACACCGCCTTCAACGACGACGCCGTCGGCTTCATGATCGACACCTTCAACGACCGCCGCCGCGCCTTCGAGTTCCGCGTCAACCCGCTGGGGGTGCAGATGGAGGCGACGGTGAGCGACGTCGACGCCACCGAGGACTTCTCCTGGGACGCCATCTGGGACTCGGCCGGCAGGATCACCACGGACGGCTACGAGGTGGAGATCGCCGTCCCCTGGAAGCAGCTCCGCTTCCCGCGCGGCGAGCGGCCGCAGACCTGGGGGTTCCTGGCGCTGCGCGCCTACCCGCGCTCGGTCCTCCACCAGCTCCGCTCGACGCGCAACGACCGCAGCCTCGACTGCCTGGTCTGCCAGTTCGACTCGATCGAGGGGTTCCAGCGTGTCGAGAGCGGCTACAACCTGGAGGTCGTCCCGACGGTGACCGCCAAGCGCACCGACGAGCGGTCGGCCCTCGACCAGCCGCTGGCGTCGGGGGACGAGGAGTTCGAGGCCGGCGTCTCAGTGCGCTGGGCGATCACGCCCAACGTGGCGCTCAACGCCGCCGTCAACCCCGACTTCTCGCAGGTCGAGGCCGACGTCGCCCAGCTCAACGTCAACGAGCGCTTCGCCCTCTTCTTCCCTGAGAAGCGGCCGTTCTTCCTCGAGGGGGCGGACTTCTTCGCCACCCCCTACCAGGTCGTCTTCACCCGCACGGTCGCCGACCCCAAGGTCGGGCTCAAGCTCACCGGCAAGGAAGGGAGCAACGCCTTCGGCGTCTTCGCCGCCGAGGACCGCATCAACAACCTGATCTTCCCCGGCGCCGAGGAGTCGGGCTTCACCTCGCTCGACGAGGACGTGCGCAGCGCCGTCGTGCGCTGGCGGCGCGACATCGGCAAGACCTCGACTTTGGGCGTCCTCCTCGCCGACCGCGAGGGGGACGGCGACTACTTCAACCGCGTCTACGGCCTCGACGGCTCGCTGCGCCCGACCGACGCCGACACCATCCGCTTCCAGGCGGTCAACTCCGAGACCCGCTACGACCGGCAGGTGGCGATCGACAACGGCCAGCCGCTCGACGAGCTCAGCGGCCCGGCCTGGCGCGTCGACTACTCGCACGCCACCCGCAACTGGGCCTGGGACTTCGGCTACAACTCCCGCGATCCGGAGTTCCGCGCCGACAGCGGCTTCCTGCCGCAGGTGGACATCAAGGAGGCCTACGGCCAGGTAGTGCGCACGGTGTGGGGGCGCGAGGGCGGCTGGTTCTCGCGCCTGCAATTCGACCTCAACACCAACGACGCGCGGACCTTCGACGGCGACCTCTTCGAGAAGAGCACCAACATCGTCTTCACCTACGAGGGCGCGCTGCAGAGCCTCGCGCGCCTCGGGCTGCGCCCCAACAAGGAGGCCTTCCGCGGCGTCGAGTACGAGAACTTCCGCCGCGACCTGCTGCTCGGCCTGCGCCCGAGCGGCAACCTCGGCCTCCAGCTCTTCATCCGCGGCGGCGAGATCATCGACTTCAACAACGCCCGGCAGGCCGAGTTCGAGCTCATCCAGCCGACGATCGACTTCCGCATCGGCCGGCACGTCCAGGGGTCGTTCGACCACACCTGGCAGACCTTCGACATCAAGAGCGGCCCGCGGTTCCAGGAGGCGAACCTGACCCAGGGCAAGCTCCTCTACCACTTCAACGTCCGCTCCTTCGCGCGCGTCATCGTGCAGTACCTCGACGTCGAGCGGGAGGTCGAGCGCTGGACCTTCCCGGTGGCGCCCGAGGAGGAGACCCTCTTCACCCAGTTCCTCTTCTCCTACAAGCTGAACCCGCAGACGGTGCTGCTGGTGGGCTACTCGGACGACTACGAGGGGAGCGTCGAGATCGACCTCCGACAACGCGACCGCGCCTTCTTCGTCAAGGTGGGCTACGCCTGGCTGCAGTAACTACGGCTTCGGCGTCGCGGGCTCCAGCCCTGGTTGCGCGGGTGAGCGCCCCGCCTTCGCCCATGCCTCGGCGACCGTCTTCCGCACCTCGGCGAGGAGCGCGGGCGCGTCGTGGAGGACGCCGTCCTTGATCGTCCAGCGGACGCCGCCGACGCGGATGGGGCGGTTGTCGGCGTCGAGCTTCAAGGCGCCGGTGCCGTAGAGGACCTTCAGGTTGGCGAGGGGGTTCTCGGCGACGACGACGAGGTCGGCGCGCTTGCCGGGCTCGACGCTGCCCAAGTCGGCGTCGAGGCCGAGGGCCCGGGCGCCTTCTAGGGTGGCGGCGCGGATCACCTCCAGCGGGTGGAAGCCCGCCTCGCGCAGCAGCTCCAGCTCGCGCACGTAAGCGAAGCCGTGGAGGCTGTACATGAAGCCGGAGTCCGAGCCCACCGCCACCGGGCCGCCGCGGTTCTTGTAGGCGTTGAGGAGCTCCATCCAGAGGCGGTAGTTGCGCCCCCACTCCACCTCTTCCTCTGTCGTCCAGTAGAACCAGTGCGCGGCGTGGGCGGCGCGGTCGGGGGCGAAGGAGTCCCAGAGCGCCGGCAGGGTGTAGAGCGCGTGCCACTCGGCGGTGCGGGCGCGCATCAGGTCGCGGTTGGCCTCGTAGAGGCTCAAGGTGGGGACCAGCACCAGCCCCTCTTCCGCCAGCTCGGCGAGCACCGCGTTCCAGCGCTCGCTCCCCGGCGGCGCCGCCTGCCGCCAGAGCCTGCCGGCGGCGGCGAAGCGCTGCTGCACCTCGTTGTAGTTGTAGTCGGGCGGGAAGTCCTGGAGGGTGCGGCCCTCGAGGAGCGCCTCGGGGAGGCCGTACCAGTGCTCCAGGATGTCGAGCCCGGCGCGCGCCGCGTCGAGGGCGTCGGCGCGCGCCACCAGGAGCTGGTCGAGGTGGGCGGAGGTGCGGAGGCCGCGCTTGTGCGCCTCGTCGACCGCCGCGGCGAGGACCGCGGGGGAGAAGTCGCGGAAGCGCACGCCGGCGGCGCCGGCCTTGGCGGTCTCCGCCACCCAGCGGCGGGCCGCGGCCTCGTCGGGCAGCAGCGCCGTCTGCTGCGGTCCGGTGAGGCCGAAGTAGACGTAGGGCACGACCCGCGGCGCCACGCTCGTCCCCTTGGCGGTCTCGTCGCGCAACGCCAGGCAGCGCGGCACGCCGGCGGCGCATATCGGCTCGCGGGCGGTGGTGACGCCGTGGGCCAGGAAGAGCTTGGCGCTGTAGTCGAAGGGCTCGTGGAGGTGGCCGTAGAGGTCGATGAAGCCGGGCAGCACGTACATCCCGGCGAGGTCCAGCTCGCGGTCGCTGGGCTCGGCCTTCGGGCGGTCGTCCGGGTCGATCGGCACGCCCGGCGCGCCGACGATCGCCACCTGCGCGATGCGCTCCTTCTCGATCACGATGTCCACCGGGCCGACGGCGGGGGCGCCGGTGCCGTCGATCAGGGTCGCGCCGCGGAGGATGAGGCGGGGGAAGGGGCCTTCGGCGGCGGGCGCCGGCGCCGGCGGGAGGGCGAGGAGAAGGAGCGCGGCGGCGGCGGCGAGGCGCCGTGTCATGTCGTCGCCCGCGGGCGGCGCTGGGCGGTGCGGGCGACGCGCTGGATCGCCGGCGCCTCGCGCCGGCCCTCCCGGCGCGCCCCCTGGACCGCCGCCGCGAGGCCGGCGACGGTCGGCTCCTGGAAGAGCGCGCGCAGCGGCAGCTCGACCTCGAAGAGGCGCGACAGGCGCGAGACGACGCGCGTGGCGAGGAGCGAGTGGCCGCCGAGATCGAAGAAGCGGTCGTGCCGCCCCACCAGCGCGAGCCCCAGCACCTCGGCCCAGACCTCGGCGATCTGCCGCTCGTCGTCGCTCGCCGGCGGCACGTAGGCGGCGCTCTCGACCACCGCGGCGTCCGGCGCCGGCAGGGCCTTGCGGTCCAGCTTGCCGTTCGGGGTGAGCGGCAGCGCGGGCAACAGGACGAAGGCCGAGGGGACCATGTAGTCCGGCACGCGGCGGCCGAGCCAGGCGCGCAGCTCGGCGACGAGGCCGTCCGGCGCGGCGCCGGCTTCCGGCACCACGTAGGCGACCAGCCGTCTCTCATCCGGCCGGTCCTCGCGCGCCAGCACCGCCGCCTCGCGCACCGCGGGGTGGGCGGCGAGCGCCACCTCGATCTCCCCCAGCTCGATGCGGAAGCCGCGGACCTTGACCTGGTGGTCGAGGCGCCCCAGGTACTCCAGGTCGCCGTCCGCCCGCCGCCGCACCAGGTCGCCGGTGCGGTACATCCGCGCGCCGGGCTCGCCGCGCTCGGCGCCCCACGGGTCGGGCACGAACTTCTCGGCCGTCAGCTCCGGGCGGTGGAGGTAGCCGCGGGCGAGGCCGGCGCCGGCCAGGCAGAGCTCGCCGGCGACGCCCTGCGGCACCGGACGCAGGTTGCGGTCCACGACCCAGGCGCGGGTGCCGGCGACCGGACGGCCGATCGTCGGCTCGTCCGCCTCGCCGGCGGGCACCAGCGTGAAGGTCGAGTAGGTGGTGTCCTCGGTCGGACCGTAGAGGTTCCACAGCCGCTCGACGCCGGGGAGGGCGTGGATGGCGTCGGCGAGGCTGCGGCGGAGCGGCTCGCCGGCTAGGTTGACGGTGCGCACCCCTGCCGGCAGCGCGCCCGTGCGCACCAGCTCGGCCATCGCCGAGGGCACGGTGTTGACGAGCGTCACCTCGGCGGCGGCCGGGGTGGTGGCGAGGGCCAGGGCGTCGTCGCCGAGCACCACCGCGCCGCCCGCGGCGAGCGGCGCGAAGAGCTCGAAGAGCGAGAGGTCGAAGTTGATCGAGGTCGAGGCGAAGACGCCGGCCAATTCCTGCGGCGTGAAAACACCGAGCGCCCAGCGCAGGAAGGCCCCGCCGCTGCGGTGCTCGATCGCCACGCCCTTGGGGCGGCCGGTCGAGCCGGAGGTGTAGATGACGTGCGAGAGGTTGGCGGGCGCCGCGCCGTCCGGGAGGTCGTCCTCGGGCTCGCCGGCGAGGAGCAGGCGGTCGCGGTCGAGGCAGAAGAGATAGACGTCGTCCTGCCCCGCGAGCACCGCGTCGAGCCGCGGCAGAAGCCGCTCCTGGGTGAGCAGCATGAAGGACGGCTGCCCCGCCCGCGCGTCCTCCAGCATGAGGCCCAGCCGCTCGGCGGGGTAGGCGGGGTCGAGCGGCACGTAGGCGCCGCCGGCCTTGAGCACGGCGAGCAGCGCGGTGACCATCTCGGGCGAGCGCTCCAGGGAGACGCCGACGCGCGCCTCGGGGCCGACGCCGAGGGCGCGCAGCCGGTGCGCCAGACGGTTGGCGCGGCGGTTCAGGTCGCGGTAGGTGAGCCTGACGCGCGGCGCGCCGGCGGCCGGCGCGTGGACCAAGGCGACCGCCTCGGGGGTGCGCGCGACCTGCGCCTCGACGAGACGGTGGAGCAGGGCGGGGACCTCGTCGCCCGCGGCCGGCAGCGCGCCGCCGTCGGCGTTGAGGAGGAGCTGCTGGCGCTCGTCCGCGGTCAGCACCTCCAGCTCCGACACGCGTGTGTCCGGCGCGGTCGCCGCCGCGTTGAGAAGCTTCGCGAAGCTCCCGGCCATGCGCGCCACCGACGGGCCGTCCCAGAGGTCGCGGTCGTAGCGCCAGGCGATCTCGAGCCCGCCGGCCGCGGTCTCGCTCGCGATCAGCTCGAGGTCGAAGCGGGACTCGCCGCGTGCCAGCGGCAGCGGTAGAGCCTCGACCCCCGGCAACGCCAGCTCCTCGCTCTCGGTGTTCTGGAGCGCGAAGAGCACCTGGAAGATCGGCGAGTGCCCGAGGTTGCGCTCCGGCGCCAGCTCCTCGACCAGCTTCTCGAACGGCATCTCCTGGTGGGCGTGGGCCGCCAGCGTCGCCTCGCGCACCTGCGCGACGAGCGCCGCGAAGCTGGGATCGCCGGCGAAGCGGGTGCGCAGGGCGACCGTGTTGACGAAGAAGCCGACCAGCGGCTCCAGCTCGCTGCGGGTGCGGCCGGCGATCGGCGTGCCGAGGACGACGTCGGGCTGGCCGGAGAGACGGTGGAAGAGGGCGGCCAGGCCGGCCGCCAGGGTCATGAAGAGAGTCGCTCCGGAGCTCCGCGCCAGCTCGCGGAGCGCTTCGGCCTGCGTGCCGGAAAGCCGCTGCGTCTCCTGGTCGCCGCGATGGGCCTGGACGGCCGGACGCCGGCGGTCGGTGGGCAGCTCCAGGAGAGCCGGGGCGCCCGCGAGCTGGCCGCGCCAGTAGGCGACGAGCGCCGCCAGCGTCTCGCCGGTGAGCCGCCGCCGCTGCCAGAGGGCGAAGTCGCCGTACTGGACGGGGAGCGGCGGCAGGGCCGCGCCGGCGGCGAGCGTCCCCAGCTCGGCGAGGAAGCGCCCCATCGACCAACCGTCCGCGACGATGTGGTGCATGCCGAGGAGGAGGCGGTGGTCGCCGGCGGCGAGGCGGAGGAGCGCGACGCGCAGGAGCGGCCCGCGCGCCAAGTCGTAGGGACGGCCGGCGAGGTCGGCGGCGCGCTGCGCCGCGGCGGCCTCGCGCGCGGCGGGCGGCAGCGCGGTCAGGTCCTGGAAGGCGACGTCGAAGTCCGGCTCTTCGGCCACCCGCTGTACCGGGTGGCCGTCCTCCTCGGCGAAGGTGGTGCGCAGCGCCTCGTGGCGCGCCACGACCGCCCGCACCGCGGCCGCCAGCGCGCCGGCGTCGAGCGGCCCGGCGAGCCGCCAGGCGCGGGCGATGTTGTAGGCGGCGTTGCCGGGCACCAGGCGGTCGAGGAACCAGAGCCGCTCCTGCGCGAAAGAGAGTGGGATCGGCACGCCGGCCGGGCGGCGCGGGATGCGGTCCTCGGCGGCCGCGCCGCCGCGCAGGCACGCTTCGACGGCACGGGCGAAGCCGGCGAGCACCGGCTCCTCGAAGAGCGCCGCCAGCGGCACCTCGGCGCCGGCGGCGTCGCGTACGCGCGACAGCACCTGGGTCGCCAGGAGCGAGTGGCCGCCGAGGCGGAAGAAGTGGTCGCCGGCACCGACGCGCGGCACGCCCACGACCTGCGCCCAGATGCCGGCCAGCAGCTCCTCCAGCGGCGTGCGCGGCGCGACGTAGCCCTCCTCCCGGCCCGCTTCGAGCTCCGGCTCGGGCAGCGCGCGCAGATTGACTTTCCCGTTCGGGGTGAGGGGGAGGCTGGGCAGGAGCACGAAGGCCGACGGAACCATGTAGTCCGGCAACGTGGCGGCGAGGTGGGCGCGGAGCGCGTCGGCGTCGACCGCCTCGTCGTGCGGCACGACGTAGGCGACGAGCCGCTTCTCACCCGAATCCTCCTTGCCGCGCGCCATGACGACCGCCTGCTTGACCGCCGGATGCCGCGCGAGGACGGCCTCGATCTCCCCCAGCTCGATGCGGAAGCCGCGCACCTTGACTTGGTGGTCGGTGCGCCCCAGGAACTCGAGGTCGCCGTCGGGCCGGAAGCGCACCAGGTCGCCGGTGCGGTAGAGGCGGGCGCCGGAGTCGCCGCTCCAGGCGTCCGGGACGAAGCGCTCGGCGGTCAGGCCAGGCCGCCGCCGATAGCCGCGCGCCAGGCCCGTCCCGCCGACCCACAGCTCCCCCGGTACTCCCGGCGGCACCAGGTTGCCGTCGCGGTCGACGACGTAGACGTAGGTGTCGGCGATCGGCCGGCCGATGCCGGGCGGCGCCCCCTCTCGTCTCGCCGCGGTCGCCGTGACACGGAGGACGGCCGGCGGCGCGGCGGGTCGCACCGCACCGGCCGTCGTGACGACCGTGCTCTCCGTCGGCCCGTAGTGATTGACGAGCTGGTACGGGAGGTCCGGCGCCGGCGCGCGGCGCAGCCGATCGCCCCCGGTCAGCACCGCGCGCAAGGCGAGCCCCGCCGGGGAGGCAAGCTCCATGACCGCCTCGGCGAGCGGCGTCGGGAGGAAGCAGAGCGTGATCTCCTCCGCCGCGAGCCAGGCGAGCAGCCGATCGGGCTCGCTGCGGACCGCCGGCTCCGGCACGTGCAGGCTTGCGCCGGCTGCGAGGTAGGGCCAGATCTCCCAGACCGAGGCGTCGAAGGCGGGGCCGGCGAGGACCGTCGCGCGGTCCTTCGCCGTCACGTTGTAGACGTGCCGGTGCCAGGCCACCAGGTTGGCGAGGCCGCCGTGGCAGGCCTCGACCCCCTTCGGCCGCCCGGTGGAACCGGAGGTGTAGATGACGTAGGCGAGCCGCTCGGCGGCGCCGTCGGCGTCCTCGTCCGGCAGGTCCGCGGCGCTCTCGTCCGCCAGCCGCTCCAGCTCGCGTTCGATGCGGAGGACATGAGCCCGGCGACCCGGAGCACTACCGCCGGCCGCCTCGGAGGCGAGACCGAAGTGCCCTTCCTGCGTCAGCAGCACCCCGACCCCGGCGTCCTCGAGCATGAAGGCGAGGCGCTCGGGCGGGTAGGCGGAGTCGAGCGGGAGGTAGGCGCCGCCGGCCTTGAGGATCGCCAGCTCCGCGATCACCAGTTCGGGCGAGCGGTCGAGGAGCACGCCGACCGGCGACTCCGGACCGACGCCCAGCACTCGCAGGCGCCGCGCCATTCGGTTGGCGGCCGCGTTGAGCTCGCGATAGGTGAGCCTCCTGCCGCCGCCCGAGACCGCCGGCGCATCCGGCGTCCGCGCCGCCTGCGCCTCGACCAGCCGGTGGACGCGCGGCTCGGCCGGCGCCGGCGCGTCGGTCTCGTTCCACGCCGCGAGCTGCAGCCGCTCGGCCGGCGACAGTAGCGGCAGCTCGGCGAGCGTGCGGCCGGCGTCCTCGACGACGCCGCGCAGCAGGTTCTGGTAGTGGCCCCACATGCGCTCGATCGTCGAGCGCTCGTAGAGGTCGGTCGAGAACTCCCAGACCATCGTCAGCTCGTCCTCGCCGGCAGGGCGCAGGCCGATCCGCTGCTCGGCGCGCGGCTTGGCGACGACGTTCAGGTCCGACTTGGCCGAGCCGTTGTGGCGCTCGAAGATCTCGGCGGCGAGGCCGCCGCCGAAGTCGAGGTCCGGCACCGGCGCGTCGTGGAAGCTGAAGAGGACCTGGAAGAGCGGGTTGCGCGACAGGTCGCGGTCGGGCTGCAGCTCCTGCACGAGTTTCTCGAACGGCAGGTCCTGGTGCTGGTGCGCCTCCAGCATCGTGCGGCGGGCGCGCACCAGGAGGTCCCGGAACGGCAGATCCCCGGCGAGCGGTGTCCGCAGGACGACGGTGTTGACCACCATGCCGATCATCTGCTCGGTCTCGCGCAGCCGGCGGTTGGCCACACCGCTGCCGAGCAGGAAGTCCTCCTGGCCGGTCATGCGGTAGAGGAGGGCGTCGAAGGCCGAGAGCATGGTGACGAAGAGGGTCGAGCCTTTGCGCCGGCCGAAGGCGCGCACCGCCTCGTAGAGCGCGTGCGGCAGGTCCACGCGCAACGCGTCGCCGCGGAAGGAATGGGCCTTCGGCCGCGGGTGGTCGGCCGGCATCTGGAGGACCGGCGGGTCCTCGCCCAGCCGCTCCTTCCAGTAGCCGAGCTGCCGCGCCAAGACCGGCCCGTCGAGGAAGCGGCGCTGCCAGACGGCGAAGTCGGCGTACTGGATCGGCGGCTCGGGCAGCGGCGACGGGAGCCCGGCGGCGAAGGCGCGGTAGATCTCCTTGACCTCGCGCAGGAAGAGCGCCAGGGACCACCCGTCGTGGACGAAGTGGTGCTCGACCTGAAGGAGCAGGTGGTCGTCGGGCGCCAGGCGGAGCAGGGTCCAGCGCAGCAGCGGCAGCTCCGCGACGTCGAACCCGCGGCGAATCTCCTGCCGCACGATGCACTCGGCGCGCGCCTCGCGCGCGGGCGGCGGCAGCGCCGTCAGGTCCACGACCGGCAGCTCGACGGCGAACGGCGGGTGGATGACCTGCACACCGCGGCCGTCCCGCGCCGGGAAGGTGGTGCGCAGCACCTCGTGGCGGCGGACGACCTCGGTCAGCGTGCGCGCCAGCGTCGCGCGGTCGAGCGGGCCGCGGAAGCGGAGGGTGAACTGGAAGTTGTAGGCGATGGCGCCGGGGGAGAGCTGGTTCAGGAACCAGACCCGCTCCTGGGTGAAGGAGAGGGGGAGCGGCCGGTCGCGCGGCACCCGCTCGACGGGCGGCAGCTCCGGCTCGTCCGCCGCGCCGCCGCCGGCGCGCGCCGCCTCGATGCGGGCGGCGAGCTCCGCGATCGTCGGGTGCTCGAAGACCGCCGGGATCGGCAGCTCGACGCCGAGGTCCTGGCGCACCCGGCTGACGATCTGCGCCACCAGGAGCGAGTGGCCGCCCAGGGCGAAGAGGTTGTCGCGGGCGCCAACGCGGTCGAGCCCCAGGAGCTCCCCCCAGACCCGCGCCAGCGTCTCCTCGACGGGGCCGGACGGCGCGGCGTAGGCGGTCTCGAGAGCCGGCCGCGCGCGGTCGGGGGCGGGGAGCGCCTTGCGGTCCACCTTGCCGGTCGCGGCCATCGGCAGCGCGTCGAGGAAGACGAAGGCCGCGGGGACCATGTAGTCGGGGAGGCGCTCGGCGAGGTGGGCGCGGAGCGCCGACACCAACCCCTCGGCGGCGCTGCGGGGGACGACGTAAGCGACCAGGCGCTTCTCCTCGCCGTCCTGCCGCGCCTCGACGACCGCGCTGCGCACCGCCGGGTGCTCGCCGAGCACTGCCTCGATCTCCCCCAGCTCGATGCGGTAGCCGCGCACCTTGACCTGGAAGTCCACCCGGCCGATGAACTCGAGGCTCCCGTCCGGCCGCCGCCGCCCGAGGTCGCCGCTGCGGTAAAGGCGAGCGCCGCCCGCCGCCGGGACGAAGCGCTCGGCCGTCAGTTCCGGCCGGTGCAGGTAGCCGCGCGCCACGCCGGCGCCGCCGAGGCAGATCTCCCCCGGCTCGCCCGGCGGCACGGGCGTGCCGTCCGGGCCGAGGAGCTGGACCTCGGTCTCGGCGATCGGCACGCCGATGGCCGGCGGGCTCGCGTCGAGCCCCGTGACCTCGCCCGCGGTGGCGAAGATCGTCGCCTCGGTCGGCGCGTAGGCGTTGACGAACCGCCGGCCCGGCGCCCAGCGCGCCGCCGTGGCCGCCGAGCAGGCCTCGCCGCCGACGACGATCGAGCGCAGCGCCGGCAGCTCGATCCCCTCCGGCACCTTGTCCAGGAGACTCGGCGGGATGGCGATCGTGGTGATGCGCTCGGCCGCCAGCTCGCGCCCCAGTGCCTCGCCCGAGAGCAGGGTCTCGCGCCGCGTCAGCACCAGGCAGGCGCCGGTCGAGAGCGCGGTGAAGATCTCCAGCACCGAGGCGTCGAAGGAGAGGGAAGCGAGCTGGAGGACGCGGCTCTCGGGGCCGACGTCGAGCAGCCGCGCCGACTCGCGGATCACGTTGACGACGCCGCGGTGGGCGATCAGCACGCCCTTGGGGCGGCCGGTCGAGCCCGAAGTGTAGATGACGTAGGCGAGGTGGTCGTGGTCGAGGGCAACCTCGCCGGCCGGCAGCGGCTCGGCGCTCTCGCCCGCCCAGAGCGCGGCGTCGGCGTCGAGCCGCAGCACCTGGGCGCCGTGCGCCGGCACAGTGCCCGCGGTCCGCTCCTGGGTCAGCAGGACCGGCGCCGCGCCTCCCGGGCGGGGGCGGCTCGCGTCGCCCCACATGAAGGCCAGCCGCTCGCTCGGGTAGCTCGGGTCGAGCGGCACGTAGGCGCCCCCGGCCTTGAGCACTGCCAGGAGGGCGACGACCGTCTCGACGGAGCGCTCGGCGGCCACCCCGACCAGCGCCTCGGGACCGACGCCACGGCGGCGGAGGGCGCGGGCCAAGCGGTTGGCGCGCGCCTCCAGCTCGGCGTAGGTGAGGCGCTCGGCGCCGAAGGCGAGGGCGGGCGCCTGGGGTGCGCGGCGCGCCGGCGCCTCGACGAGCGAGTGGATCAGCATAGTTCTCTACCTTTCAGGACGGGACCGTCCAGCATTCCCCAGGTGTCGCCGCCCGTCGTCCCCGGGACGGGGGCACGCTCCCTGCACGCGTCGGGGGACACCCATTGGGAGGAGACCAACAAATGCGAAGAAAACCCCTGCCGCTCGTTTTGCTCTGCCTTCTGGCCGCCGCCGTCGCCGCCGCGCCGGCGGGCGCCATCGCCGGCGCCACCGACCGCGTGCCGGCCCCGTCGCTGCTGGTGCCCTTCTTCGAGACCGGCATCAACTCGACGACCCATCCGCACGACACGCTGCTGGTGGTGACCAACGTGCTCGACGCCGGCCAGACCATCCACTACCAGTTCTGGGACATCGACGGCAACGCCACCGGCCTGCAGGGCAACGTCGTCCTCACCGCGCGGGACACCTGGTCGGTGGCGCTGCGCGACCTCATCACGCCGGCGTCGGCGCCGATCAAGGCCCAGCTCACCGACGGCGAGTTCTACCGCGGCTTCCTCACCATCGACCTGGTGACGGCGCCGACCGCGCTCCATCCGCTCCAAGGCGCCTTCCCCTTCGCCAACACCGCCGCGCTCGAAGGGTACATCTATTACACGCGCCTGTCGCAGGGCTCGGCCAACGGCCTGGCGATGGTGCCGCTCGAGTTCGTCCCCGCCTCCACCAACTCGCTGCTGCGCGACTTCTACGCCGGCGGCGGCTCGCGGGAGGAGCTCGACGCCGACGCGCGGCTCTGCGCCCAGCAGCTCACCACCGGCGTCGAGTGCACCGGCGACGCCAACGCCGTCCTCGAGCGCATCCACCTGCGCCACTTCGGCTCGGCGCCGTTGAGCGGCCGGAGCAAGCTGGTGATCTTCACCTGGAACACTTTCTCGACCGGCGGCGGACCGTCGGAGCTGTGCGAGGCGTCGCCCGAGCCCTGCGCCGTCACCTACCCGTACAAGCGCTACGACGAGGCCGGGAACCCGCTCGTCGACTCGGTCACGCGCCTCGACCACGTCGTCAACGTGATCGAGGTCATCGGCACGCTGTCGGGCTGGGTCTCGATCGAGAACGTGCCGAACTTCAACAACGACCTGCAGGTCTATGCCTTTGCTTTCAACTCGGCGAACCCGTCGGGCAACCCCAACCTGACGTGGGACGCGATCTTCGAGGGGTACATCGTGCCCTAGCGCCTAGGATCGCCGCTCGAGGTCGAGGACGGCGCGGTCGCGCAGGCGCTCGGCGGCGGGGGAGAGGGGAGCGTGGGTGAGGATGGCGTTCATCCGCTCGAGCGCCTTCACGTTGTCGCCCACCCCCTGGTAGAGCACGACCTCGCCGTAGAGGTTGTCGGCCAGGGAGTCGAGCCGGCCGAGCACCGCCTGCGCCTGCGCCGCCTCGGGGAAGCGGCGCAGGTACTCGGCGCCGTTGGAAAGCTCGCGGTAGCTCGCCGCCATCTTGGCCAGGCGCTCGGCGGCCAGGCGCTGCAGCTCGGGGTCGCGCTTCTGATCGACGAGCTGCTGCAGGGCGGCGAGCTGCTCGAGCGCCGGCGCCAGGTTGCGCAGGCCCGTCGCGGCGCGCTTCCCCGCCGTCCCCTGCGGGTCCGCCTCCCAGGCGCGCAGGTACTGCTCGACGGCGGCGGTGGCGTTGCCCAGGCGGGCGTAGGCGTCGCCCAGGGCCAGCGCCACCTGCGGCACCTCGGGCTTGTCGGCGAAGTTCGAGAGGAAGCCGGTCAGGAACGAGGTCTCGTAGACCCCGCCGGCCAGCACCTCCTTGGCCCTGGGGTAGAGGTCCCCGAGGCTCGCCTCGAAGCCTGCCACTTCGCGCTGCAGCTCGGCGACGAGCGGGCTCTCCGGCGCCCCCGCCGGCGTCACCCGGCGCACCGCCTCGATCCCCTTGCGGTAGGCGGCGAGGAGGCTGCCGTAATCGCGCGACAGCAGCGGCTTCGCCAGCTCGGCGTCGCGCAGCGCCGCCAGCTCCTCGCGCCGCAGCTCGTCGGCCGCCTTCCCCTGCGGCCAGGCGAGGAGCGCCGCCGCTTCGAGAAAATCGGTCTCCTCCGGCGTCGGCTCGTGCCGGTCGAGGTAGGTCAGCAGGGCGGCCTGGGTGCGCAGGCGGTAGTCGTCCGCCGGCTGCCGCGCCGCCACGCTGAGCAGGCCGCGCCGCGTCTCGGCGGCGCGCATCCGCTCGTCGGGGAAGGGGTGGGTCTGCCAGTAGCCGTACTCCTTGGCGTGCGGGAAATGGGTGAGCATCAGCTCCCAGAGCTGGCGCGCGCCGATCGGGTCGTAGCCGGCGGCGGCGGCCAGGCGCTGCCCCTCCTCGTCGGCCTCGGTCTCGTGCTCGCGGCTGTAGCTGCGCAGCAGGAGCTCGGAGATGACCAGGCTGGCGGCGGCGGCCCCCTGCACCAGGTTGCCGCGCGAGTCCCGCTCCGGCTGGCGTGGGTCGTACGGGGCCGGGCCGCGGTCGTCGCGGCCGCCGTCGGAGCCGATGACGACGCCGGCGACGAGCAGCGTCGACAGCACGTTCATCAGCTGCGCCTTGCGCTGCATCCGCTTGTAGTGGGCGAGGGTGACGTGGGCGATCTCGTGGCCGAGGAGGCTCGCCAGCATGTCGTCGCTGAGCCCCAGGTCGAGCATGCCGCGGGTGACGAAGATCTGGCCGCCGGGCAGGGCGAAGGCGTTGGGCACGCCGACGTCCACCAGGCCGAAGGTGAAGGGGAACTTCTGCGAGGTCGCGTGCCGGGCCAGCTCGTAGCCGATGCGGTTCACCCGCTCGATCTCGGTCTCGTTGTCGTAGGCGCCGTAGTGGAGGAGCGCCTGCTGCGCCACCTTGAGGCTCTTGCCGTAGAGGTCGGGGTCGGAGACGGCCTGGGCGGCGAGGGGCGCCGCGCTCGCGGGGAGGATGAGGAGGAGGGCGGCGGCGAGGAGACGGCGGCTCATTGGCGAATGGTAGCATCCGCCTCCCATGAGCAGTGTGACGATCGTCGTCGAGACCCTGAAGCGCTCGATGGAGGAGCTGCGGCCGCTCCTCGACGCCGGCCTCAAGGCGGCCTTCCCGGGGGGGATGCTGAAATGGCGCTGGGACGGCGAGGTGATGCACCTCAACGGCCCGGGCGCGACGGGCACCATCCGCCTCGAGGAGGCCCGCCTGGTCGGCGAGGCCCAGCTCGGCCCCCCCGCCTCGCTCATGCGCCCGGTCATCGAGCAGAAGATCACCCAGGTCATGCGCGCCGCCGCGGCGGCCTAGCGCTCCCCCGACCCTAGAGCCCATGCCGGGGCCCGACGCCCCCGACCCGCTCCGCGCGGCCCTCGCCGCCCGCGCCGCGGCGGCGCCGGAGGAGCCCTGGCTCTTCGTGCCGCGCGGCGGGGATTGGGACTGGATCGGGTGGGGGCGGGCGGCCGCCGGGGGGGGCCTACCGCCGGCGGTCGAGGAGGTCCTGGGAGCGCCGAATGCCGGTACCCTCGCCGCCGCCGCCCGGGCGCTGGAGGCCGCCCTGCCGCCCGGCCGCGACCTCGGCCGCTCGCGCCGCGAAGTCCTAGTCCTCCCCGCCGACCTGCCGGAGCCCGCGGACCGGGTCCTCTTCACCTGGTCCCTCCTCGCCGGCGCGGCGCTCGTCCTCGAGCCGGAGCCCGCGGCTCTGGTCCCTTCCGCACTCTGGGCCCGGCCGACCGTCTTCCACGGCGACCCCCCGCGCCTTGCCGCCTTGCGCCGCGCCGCCGCCGGCGCGCCGCGGGCTGCCCTGCGGCGGCTCCACTCCCTGGTCGTCACCGGCCCGGCGCCGCTCGCCTCGGGCGACCTCGCGTTCTGGCGGGCCCGCGGCGTGGCCGTCGTGCCGCTGCCGGCCGCCGGCGACGGCGGCTGATATAACTGGGCCGATCGGAGGAGCGCCATGGCCGAGGACGCGCCGGAGCCGCAGCCGCAGAACGACTTTCCGCCGCCGCTCCGCCCGCCGAACGAAGCGAGCGCCGTCGAGGAGGTGCGGGAGCGGGCGGACACCGTCTGGACGCACGCCGAGGGCAACGGCAGCGCACCCGCCCGCCGCCCCGCCTACGCCCCCACCCAGCGAGTCTCCCGGCGCGAGCTGCGCGGCCCGCGCGGGCGGGTGGCGATCGTCGACGGCTGCCGCACGCCGTTCACCAAGGCCGGCACCGACTTCCAGGGCATGGACGTCATCGACCTGGCGAGCGCCGCGGCCTCGGAGCTGCTGACCCGCGCCGCGCTCGACCCCGAGAACGTCGAATTGTCGGTCTTCGGCGTCGTCGTGCCCGCCCTCCACGCCCCCAACCTCGGGCGCGAGGTCGTCATCCGCACCTCGATGCCGCTGCGGGTGCCTGGGGTGACCGTCAACCTCGCCTGCGCCTCCTCCAGCCGTGCCATCGCCTTCGGCGCGCAGGCGATCCTCGCCGGCGAGTGCGACGTGGTGCTGGCCGGCGGCGCCGAGTCGCTCTCCAACGTCCCCATCCAGTTCTCGCGCAAGGCGGCGCGCACCTTCATGGAGCTGTCGAAGGCGAAGTCGCTGCCGCAGAAGCTGGCGGTGCTGGGCAAGCTCCGCCCCGCCGACCTGGCGCCGGTGCCGCCGTCGATCTCGGAGTACTCGACCGGGCTGACGATGGGGGAGTCGACCGAGAAGATGGCGAAGGAGAACGACATCTCGCGCCGCGCGCAGGACGAGATCGCGCTGCTGTCGCACCAGCGCGCCGCCGCGGCGACCGCCGACGGGCGGCTGGCGGCGCAGATCGCCCCCACCTTCCCGCCGCCGCGCTACGACAAGGCGGTGGCGCGCGACAACGGCATCCGCGCCGACAGCTCGCTCGAGGCCCTGGCCAAGCTGCCGCCGGTCTTCGACAAGCGCTACGGCACGCTCACCGCCGGCAACTCCAGCCCGCTCACCGACGGCGGCTCGGCGGTCCTCTTGATGAGCGAGCAGAAGGCCGCGGCGCTCGGCTACCAGCCGCTCGGCTACGTCCGCTCCTGGGCCTTCACGGCGCTCAACCCGGGCGAGCAGCTCCTCCAGGGGCCGGCCTACGCGGCGCCGGAGGCGCTCGACGGCGCCGGCGCCACCCTCGCCGACATGGACCTCGTCGAGATGCACGAGGCCTTCGCGGCGCAGATCCTCTCGAACCTCAAGGCCTTCGCCTCGCGCAAGTTCGCCGAGCGCGAGCTGGGCCGCAGCGCGCCGCTCGGCGAGGTGGACTTCGAGCGCCTCAACGTCACCGGCGGCTCGATCGCCATCGGCCACCCCTTCGGCGCCACCGGCGCCCGCGTCGTCACCCAGCTCCTCTACGAGCTCCGCCGCCGCGGCGGCAACCTCGGCCTCGCCACGGTCTGCGCGGCCGGCGGGGTGGGATTCGCGATGGTGGTGGAGCGGGATTGACCGGGACCGCGATCGCTCATGACATCCGCTCTCGCCACCGACCTCAAGGGCCTTCTCGCGCAGCTAGGCGAGCTGCTGCCCGAGCTGCGGGAGCGCTACGGCATCGGGACAATGGCGGTCTTCGGCTCCCGCGTCCGCGACGACTTTACCGCCGAGAGCGACCTCGATCTATTGGTGACGTTCGAGAGGCCGGTTGGCCTGTTCGAGCTCGTAGGGATGGAGCAGGAGCTGAGTGACCGCTTCGGTGTCAAGGTTGACGTACTGACTCCGACGTCGATCAAGCCGCGGCTCAAGGAACGCATTCTGGGCGCTGCGGTGCCGGTATGACCGAGCCCCGCGACGTCCGGGTGCGTTTGGCGGACATGGTGGAGAACCTGCGCTTGGCTCAGGAGTTCTGCGCACGGCTTTCGTCGCCTGACGACTTGGCGTCAGATCGCATGAGCCGATATGCGGTGGTCCAAGCTCTGTTGATCGTGGGTGAAGCGGCGAAGCACGTTCCCTCCGAGGTGCGTGCGTTGGCGCCGGAGGTCCCGTGGGCAGCGATCGCTGGCATGCGTGATCGTCTCGCGCACGGCTACTTCGAGGTCGATCTCGAGACGGTGTGGCATAGCGCTACGGCGGACGCCCCGGCTGCCGAGTCGCGCATCCGTGCCCTCCTCGCCCGACTCGACGCCGAGGCCGCTCAAGCCAAGCGGGAGTAGAGTCTGTTGCGGGTAGCTCGTTCCATTCGCGCTGGAAAGGGAGGGCTCATGAACCGCCAACCTCTTCTCTCCTCGTTGCTGCTGGGCGCGGTCGCGATCACCTGTAGCCAGGTCGGGGAGAGGGGCGAGGGGAGGAAGCTCCCCAGCGGCCGCTCCTACCTCGCGACGACTGTCGTCGAGCGCGCGCCCTTCGCGTCGGCCGCCGCTTCCGGGTTCGACGCCGAGCGCGTGTGGAGCGGCCACGACGACTGGGAGCCGGCCGTCGCGGCGGACCCTTCCTCGAGCTTCGTCTATCAGCTCACGACGCGCTACAGCGGCCCCAAGGCCTGCCCGAACTGCCCCTTCCCGGTGATCGTCTTCCGCGCCTCGGCCGACGGCGGCGGCACCTGGGGACCCGACCGCTTCTTCCCCCTCACCAGGAAGCCGCAGAACGACCCGCAGATCGAGGTGGCGACCGACGGCACCATCTACGCCGCCTGGCTCGACGACTACCGGCCGGGCGTGAAGTTCATCAAGTCGGCCGACCGCGGGGCCACCTGGTCGGAGCCCATCGCGTTCACCGGCAAAGGGAAGAAGCCGAGCTGGTCCGACCGGCCGGTCCTCGCCATCTCGCCCGACGGCCGCGACGTCTACGTGGCCTTCAACGCCAGCGACAGTTGGGTCGCCGCCTCGCATGATTACGGGGCCAGCTTCGCGCCGGCGGTCAAGACCAGCAACGACACCCGCTACTGGTTCCACAGCGCCGGCGCCGTGGCGCCGGACGGCGACGTCTTCTTCGCCACCGCCGACTACAGCCAGGACTACTCGGGCGACTCCCACGTCGGGGTGCTGAAGTCGAGCGACGGCGGCGCGACCTGGACGCACACCCGGCTGGACACCTCGAGCGAGATGCCTGACTGCCCCTGGGCGGTGGGCTGCTACTTCGGGTTCTTCGGGCCCTCCGTCGGCGTGGCCGCCGACCTCGCCGGGACCGTGGTCGTCGCCTACCACGCCGGCGGCGCTGCGGGGGCGCCGCAGCCGATGTACGTCCGCACCTCCACCGACGGCGGCGCCACCTGGAGCGCGCGGCTCCGGGTGTCGGTCCCCGATCCGGCGGTGTACAACGGCTTCCCCGCGCTCGGCGCCGGAGGCGCGGCCGGTGACTTCCGCCTGGTCTGGCAGGACACGCGCGGCGGCGGGACGGACTCCTGGAACACCTGGTTCCGCGAGACGCGCAACGGCGGCGCGACGTGGAGCGCCGCCGTGCGTCTCTCCGACCAGACGAGCGGCGCCCCCTACAAGCACGCCAACGGCTACCGCTTCCCCTACGGCGATTACCTGGAGATCGCCGTCGACGCCGGCGGCCGCAATCACCTCGTCTGGGGCGAAGGCGACAGCTTCACCGGGCCCGGCGGGACCTGGTACACCGCCGGATCGGATTGAAGGCCTTACCGCTCCAGCCTGCGTAGGTCCTCCCAGTCTCCGACGCCCTCCCCTTGCTTACCGAGGGGAGTCTGTGTATTCTCCCCTAGGAAACCGATATGAGCAAGCCCAACGACCTCGTCCTCGGCACCCTCGACCTGCTCCTGCTGAAGCTGCTGGCGCTGGAGCCCCTGCACGGCTGGGCCATCGGCCTGCGCCTGCGATCCATCTCCGGCGACGTGCTGCAGGTCAGCGAAGGCTCGCTCTACCCGGCCCTGCACAAGCTGGAGCAGGAAGGCTGGATCAAGGCGGAGTGGAAGCAGACGGAGAACAACCGGCGCGCGAAGTTCTACGCGCTCACCCGCCTGGGCAGGAAGCAGCTCGAATCGGAGGCGGCGAACTGGCAGCGGCTGTCGGCCGCCATCTCGCACGTCCTCCAGCTTTCAGAGGCTTAGGGATGGCGCTCGAACCGGCACAACGCACCGCGGCCAAGGCGGCCGGCTTCCTCTACCTGCTGCAGATGGCGACCGGGGTCTTCGGGTTCTGGGCGAAAGGCCAGGTCGTGACCCGCGACGCCGCGCAGACCGCCGCGAACCTGGCGGCGTCCGACCGCCTCTTCCGCATCGGTCTGGCAAGCGACCTGATGACGGCGGTGACCGTCATCGCGCTGATCGTGGCGCTCTACGTCGTGCTGGCGCCGGTCAACCGGCATCTGGCCTTGCTGGCGGCGTTCTGGCGGCTGGCCGAGAACGCCGTCGGCGCGGTCGCCGTCTTGAACGGCTTCGTGGCCTTGCGGCTCCTGGGCGGCGCCGAGTACTTGCGGGCGGTCGACCCGGAGCAGTTGCAGGCGCTGGCGCGCCTCTTCATCGGCGTGCAGGGGCAGGGGCTCAGGATCGCCTTCGTCTTTCTCGGCCTGGGATCGGCCCTCTTCAGCTACCTCTGGCTCAGGTCGCGCTACATCCCGCGGGCGCTGGCCGCTTGGGGGATCTTCGCGTCGTTGGTGCTGTCGGGCGTCACGCTGGCCATCATGGTGTTCCCGAGTCTGGGTGCCATGGGGCTGACCTACATGGCGCCGATAGGGATCTACGAAGTCGGTCTGGGCATCTGGCTGCTGGTCAAGGGAATACGAACGCCGATCAACGAGTAGCGAGAAAAGCCATGCGGATCGAACACTGGTGGTTCACGGCGCCGTTGCGGCTGCGGTCCATCTTCCGCCGCCGCCGGGTGGAGCAGGAGCTCGACGAGGAGCTGCAGTTCCACCTCGAGCACAAGATCGAGGAAGGCATCGCCCAAGGGCTGCCCCCGGACGAGGCGCGCCGCCGGGCCATGCGCGCGATGGGCGGGCTGGAACAACGGAAAGAGGAGATGCGGGACATGCGACGCGTCAACTGGTTGACTGATTTCTTCGCCGATACGCGCTACGCCGTCCGGAGCCTGCTGCGCAACCCCGGGCTGGCCGCCTTCGTGGTGGTCACGCTCGCCGTGGGGATCGGGATGACCGCGACGCCTTTCAGCATGCTCGACGCGCTGATCTTCCGGCCGCATCCGGTGCCGAACCCGGAGGACGTCGTCTGGCTGGCGAGCACGTCGCGCGACAACCGCTACGACCACTTCTCGTACCGCGAGTACCTGGACATCCGGGACCAGACGAGAAGCTACGAAGGCGTGATCGCCAACACTTCGGCCCAGGCCGTCGGCTTCGCCGCCGAGCCGGGAGCCACGCCGCGGGTCAAGATCGGCATGCTGGTCTCCGGCAACTACTTCTCCGTGCTCGGCGTCGAGCCGCCGTTGGGGCGCGGCTTCCGCAAGGACGAGGACGAGGTGCCCGGCCGCGACGCGGTGGCGGTGCTCGGGTGGGACTTCTGGAAGTACGAGTTCGGGGGCGACCCCGCCGTCGTCGGCCGGACGATCCGCTTGAACGGTACGGAGTTCACCGTGATCGGCGTCGCGCCGGAGGAGTTCCGGGGGATGCTGATCTTCGCCCGCCCCGATCTCTACGTGCCGCTGGCGATGGCGCCCGTCTTCTCGACCGACCCGCAGAAGCGCTTCTTCGAGGACCGGGACGACCGCGAGCTGAGCGTCAAGGCGCGCCTGCAGGAGGGCGCGAGCCTCGAGGAGGCGCGGGCCGAGCTTGCCGTCGTCGCGCGCAATTTCGAGCGCGAGCACCCGGCGCTCAACCACGGCCGCGGCGCCGAGGTGCGCACCCAGTTCGAGATGCGGACGCGGGGCGACGACATCAACTGGCGGTTCGGCGTGATCTTCACCGTCCTCGCGCTGACGGTGCTGCTGGTGGCGTGCACCAACGTGGCGGGGCTGCTGTTGAGCCGGGCCGCCACGCGCACCCGCGAGATCGCCGTGCGGCTGGCGCTGGGCGCCGGGCGCTCCCGGGTGGTCCGGCTGCTCCTGACCGAAAGCCTGATCCTGTCCTTCCTGGGCGGCCTGGGCGGGATCGCCCTCGGCTACGGCGTCATCGGGCTGCTGCAGGACTTCAGCATCCCGGCCGAGCTGCCGGTGACGGTCCCCTTCCGGATGGACACGCGCGTGCTGCTGCTGAGCGTCGCGCTGTCCGTCGTGAGCGCGTTCGTCTGCGGGCTGGCGCCGGCGCTGCAGTCGACGCGCCCGGACCTCGCGAACGGGCTCAAGACGGCCGACGTCGAGGTGCCCGGGAGCCAACGCCTCTGGGCCCGCAACGTCCTGGTGGTGGCGCAGGTCGCCCTGTCCCTGACGCTGTTGACGGCCTCGTTCCTGATGGCGAGGGGTTTCCGGCAGGGCCTCGGCGAGGGGGTCGGGTTCGCGCACGACCACCTGCTGCTGGCGAGGTTCGATCCGCGCCTGGTGCAGTACGACGCGGCGCGGACGGAGCGGTTCTACGAGCTGCTGTCCGACCGCGTCCGGCAGGCGCCCGGGGTCCGCGCCGCGGCCCTGGCGCAGAACCCGCCGCTCGGGCTGGGCGCCTTCGCCGCCCTCTCCTTCGTGCCCGAGGGCTTCCAGATGCCGCCCGATCACGACAGCTTCACCTCGATGATGGACATCGTCGACGAGGGATACTTCGAGACCTTGGGGGTGCGGATCCTGAGCGGCCGCGGCTTCCTGGCTTCGGACACCGCGGACTCGCCGCGTGTTGCGATCGTCAACGAGCACTTCGCGAAGCGCTATTGGCCGGGCACCGAGGCGGTGGGCAAGCGCCTCCGGCTCGGCCGCCGCGACGGCACGCCGATCGAGATCGTCGGCGTCGCGCAGACCATCAAGTACCGCGATACCAGCGAGAAGCCGACGGACAACGTCTACCTGCCGCTGGCGCAGGACCCGAAGGCGCGCATGGTCCTGCTGGTGCGCACGAGCGGCGATCCGCTGCGCTGGGTCGAGCCGGTGAAGGAGATCGTCCGCGCGCTCGATCCGAACATGCCGCTGATCGAGGCGAGGAGCTACGAGAACCTGTACCGGTACCACGCCGTGGAAGGCCCGGCGGTCGCGGTCCGGCTGGTCAGCACGATGGGCGCCGTGGGCCTCCTGCTGGCGATCGCCGGCCTGTACGGGCTGGTGTCCTACAACGTCACCCGCCGGACGCGCGAGATCGGCATCCGCATGGCGATCGGAGCGGGACCGCTCGCCGTGCTGCGCCTGGTGATGAGCAAGAGCCTCGTGCTCGTGGGGTTGGGAACCGCGATGGGCCTGGCGATGGGCTTCGCCCTCGAGAAGCTCATGAACTCCATGCTCTTCGACGCCGGCGGGGTCGACGTCGTGGCGTATCTCGTCGTCGTGCCGTCGATGGTGCTCGTGACCATGCTGGCGGCCTACGTGCCCGCGCGCAGAGCCTCCCGGATCGCGCCGACCCAGGCGCTGCGCTACGAATAGTAACAGTCCTCGTCCCCTGGCGAGGACATTCCTCGCAAGGGGAGGCTTGCCTCCCCGAAAGGGAAGCTTCCCTTTTGAAAAGCGAAGCTTCGCCTTCGGAAAGGGAAGCTTCACCTTTGAAAAGCGAAGCTTCCCCTTCGGGTAGGGAAGCCTCCCTTTTGAAAAGCTAAGCTTCTCCTTTGAATGGCGAAGCTTCCCTCTTGAAAAGCGAGGCTTCCCTTTTGGATGGCGAAGCTTCCCTCTTCAAAGGCGAAGCTTCCCTCTTGAAAAGCGAAGCTTGCCTTTCCGGTAGGGAAGCTTCCCTCTCGAAAAGCGGCCTTACCTGGCGAACTCGGCGAGCTTGCGCAGGCGGAGGTTGGGGTTGCTGGCGAAGTCCTGTTGCAGCCAGCCGAGGTGCCCCGCTCCGAAGACGACCAGCAGGCGCTCGTTCGGAGAGTCGGCGAGCTGCACGACGTTGGTGTAGATGCGCATGTTGCGCCGGAACCACTCGGAGACCAGGTCGGCGCCGGCCCAATCGCCGGGCTCGCCGAAGTGCGCCAGCCGGTAGTAGAAGCCCACGTCCGCGGCGACCTTGTCGTCGGCGTTCATGTAGAGCAGCGTCTCGAGGATGGTGTGGGAGGCGAGATACGCGCCCTGCGCCTCGACGATGCCGCCGACCTCGCCCATCATCGCGTCGAGCTCCGGCGAGCGGCCGCTCGCCTTGGCGAAGTTGGCGAGGCGCTGGAACGGGAAGTCGCCCTCGACGTCCACCGGGTACACGGTCTTGTGGCCGAGCTCCTTGGCGAGCCGGAAGCCGATCTGCTCGGTCTCGTTGCGCGTCAGCTCGTAGGTGCCGGCCAGGTAGTCGGCGTAGCGCTTGGGGATGCGGTCGTCGCCGACGTCGGCTTCTACCGCGACCTTCGTGGGGTTGAACCGCTTGAGGGCCGCGACGACCTCTGCGATCTCGGCCTGGCGCTTGGGCGCGAGCACGTCGTCGGCCTGCATGTTGAAGATGTCGCGTCCCGGGTTGGCCATGTGGTAGGTGCCGAGGACCAGCACCTCGGCGCGGGCGGGTTCGGCGGATTTCTCCGCCGGCGGCGGTTGCGCGGCGGCGGGAAGCACGGCGCCGAGCGCCAGCGCGAGCAGGCAGAGGAATCTAGGCGTCATCGGAGCGCTACAAGGATACAGCCTTCGCGGGCTATGCTCGCGCCGCCCGTGCGCGAGCTCTTGCAGGACCTGGGCGAGCGGATCGACCGCTCCGGATGGCGGGAGCTGCTGGCCGACCTGGTGGCGACGCCGAGCCACCCCGGTGTGCCGCGGCAGGAGGAAGCGGTGGTGCGCCGGCTCGCCGCGTTCCTGGCCGCCCACGGCATCGCGGCGACGCTCGACGAGGCCGCACCCGGCCGCCCGAACCTCGTCGCGACGATCGCCGCGGCGCGTCCCGGCCCGTCCCTCCTGCTCTGCGCTCACACCGACACGGTGCCGCTCAACGCCGGCGATCCCGGCGTCGGCTTCTCCGCCGCGGTGCGCGACGGGCGCCTCTACGGCCGCGGCGCGGTCGACATGAAGGGGGCGCTGGCGGCGATGGCGGCGGCGATCGTGGCGCTCGATGGGAGCGGCGCGCTCGCCGCCGGGTCGGTGACCCTGGCCGCCGTCGTCGACGAGGAGATGGAGAGCCTGGGCGCCGAGCGGCTGGTGCGGAGCGGCCCGCGCGCCGACGGCGCGATCGTCGGCGAGCCCACGGAGAATCGCCTCGCCCTCGGCCACAAGGGGCTCGAATGGCTGGAGATCGAGCTGGTCGGGCGGGCGGCGCACGGCGGCACGCCGCAGCGCGGAGTGAGCGCGATCGCCGCCGCCGGCCGCCTGCTCGGGCTGATCGAGAGCGACCTCGCGCCTCGCCTCGCCGCCCGCGCCTACCCGCTGCTCGGCGCGCCGACCCTCAACGTCGGGACGATCCGGGGCGGCGACCAGCCGTCGACCGTCGCGGCGCGCTGCGTCCTCGCCGCCGACCGGCGGCTCGTCCCCGGCGAGACCGCGGACGCGGCGATCGAGGAGCTTGCCGAGCTGTGCGGCCGTGTCGCCGCGGGATTCCCCGGGCTCGGCTGGAACGTCCGGCGCCAGCCCGGCGGGATGGCGACCATGGCGCACGGCCCGTTGCTCACGCCCGCCGAGCATCCGCTCGCCGCCGCGATCGCCGGCGCGGCGGCCGCCGTGCGCGGCCGCCGCGAGGGGCCGGTGGCCTTCCCCGCCTGGACCGACGGCGCCCTGCTGGCCGCCGAGGCCGGCATCCCCACCGTCGTCCTCGGTCCCGGCGACCTCGCGCTCGCCCACGGCCCCGACGAGTCGGTGCCCTTGGCCGAGGTCGCCGAGGCCGCCCGCATCTACGCCCTGAGCGCCCTCGCCTTCTGCGGCGATCCCTCCGTCACCTAGCAGCGTTCATCAAGGCATCGCCAGGGCAGGATGACGCCAGGGAGGAAAAGCCCCAAGTACGCTCGAAGGAAACCATTTCCATGAGAAGGTCACAGTCGTTGCACTGGCACATCTTCCAGGGACCGACGCCGCCGCAGTTGAACTCTCCACCCACGGAGTCGCCCCCATCGCACCCGTTGTCGTTGCAGACCTCATCGCAGCTGAAGTCCGCGTGCGTCTTGCACTTTCCATCGTCGTCGACGCCCGCACCGCACCTGGTTGTATCGCAGTCCGAAGCGACTGCCGCGGCGGTTGATAGGGCGACCATGCCTAGCAGAACGACAAAGAGGAGCGGGACCTGTTTCATGGTCATGGGGGCACCTCGCGAGGTTCGTAGCGACACCGTTGTCGCCTCCGTAATCTGAGGTGCGTCAGGCCGGCAAAGTGGGGACCGCGGCCCGCGACGCGGGACGTCCTGCACGCGCAGGGAGCGCAGCAGTTTCAGGGGCGGCGACCGCTACTTCTGACAGATGAGATGGACGACCGACGGCGTGGCGACGTACTCGTCCCAGAAGCCCTCGCCGTACTTGCGTTCGGAGCCCGGAGTGATCAGGTAGGGCTCGAGCCTCCAGGAGCGGAACCCGACGGTCCGGAACGCCTCCTCGTAGGCCGTCCAGGGCAGCCAGTAGAAGTCGAACTCCACCGTCTTCTCGCCGAGGAAGAGCGTGGCGCGGAGTCGCGAGCCCTCGCGGAGGGGCTCGTCCACGAGCTGGTACCTGAGGCCGTATTGCCGCTGGTCGATGACCGGTTGCGGCGGCCGGTTCGGATTGGCGTTGCTCCCGACGAAGAGCTGGCCCGGCTCGAGGTTGTCGTAGACGGTCCGCACCATGCGGAGGAGCTGCTCCCGGTCCTGGGCGTAGTGCAAGAAGTACGAGGCGGTGACGCGGTCGAACTCGCCGATCTTCCCCAGCGCCGCGGCGTCCGCGACGCGGTACTCGATGCCCAAAGGTCGCGCCTCTTCTTCCTGCTGAGCGAGCCGGATCATCTCCGGCGAGATGTCGACGGCCACCACTCGGGCGGCTCCCCAGCGCTTGAGGAGGCGGCTGCCCATCCCGTCGCCGCAGGCGAGGTCGAGGACGGAGAGCCCGGCGAGGTCGCCGAGCCGGAGGCGGAGCGAGTACCACTCGGGCTCCCGCATCGGCACGGCGGCCGCGATCTCCTGATAATCGCCGGCGATCGCGTCGTACTGTTCCATGGGCCCCGCCTTTCAGTGTGCTGGCTGAGTGGTGTAGCGTGACGCGACTTCATCTTCTCAGGAGGCAGGAGGAAAGTCATGCGCGCCGCCGCCCTCGCCGCCGTCGCCACCGCCCTCGTCGCCGCGCCTGCCGGCGCCGCGACGATCGATCACCTCGTGCTCGGAGTCGCCAACCTGGACGCCGGCGTGGCGCAGTTCCGGGCACTGACCGGCGTCGAGCCCGTCTTCGGCGGCAAGCACCCGAGTGGCGGCACGCAGAATGCGCTGGCGTCGCTCGGGGGCGGGACCTATCTCGAGATCATCGCGCCGGTCCCGGGCGAGAAGCTCGATGCCAGCTTCGCCCAGCTCGCCGGCCTCGAGCAGTTGACGCCGCTCACCTGGGCGGTCGGCGTCGCGGACGCCGCGGCGATCGTCCCGGAGCTCCAGGCGCTCGGCCACAAGGCCCTCGGGCCGTTTCCGGGCTCGCGCGTCAAGCCCGACGGCCAGGTGCTCGAATGGAAGATCGTGGCGCTCAAGAGCACGAACCCCGCGCTGCCGTTCTTCATCGAATGGAAGGCGGGCGCGGCGCACCCCTCGACGACCTCCCCCGGCGGCTGCACGCTCGACGCCCTGAAGCTCCACGACGCCGAGCCCGAGCCCTTGAAGCGCCTTGGCGAGCGCCTCGGGCTCCCGCTCGTCGTCGAGAAGGCGGCGGCGCCGGGGCTCGTCTTCAAGCTGCAGTGCCCGAAGGGCGCGGTCGAGCTCGCGGCCGCCAAGCCCTGAGAGCCGGGGGTGAGCGCCCGCTTCCCCCACACCTTCGTCCTGCTGTTCGTCCTCATCGCCTTCGCCGCCGCCGCCACGCATTTCATCCCGGCCGGCGCCTACGACCGCGTCGTCCGCGACGGCCGCGAGGTCGTCGATCCCGGCTCCTACCATCCGCTCCCGTCGCGTCCCGCCGGCTGGTCCGAGGTCCTGCTCGCCTACCCGCGCGGGCTCATCGCCACAGCGCCGATCGTCGTCTACATTTTTCTGATTGGCGGCGCCTTCGGTGTCCTCCAGGCGACCGGCGCAATCGAGGCGGCGCTCGCGGCGCTGGTGCGGGCGAGCGGCGGCCGCGGCCCGCTGGCGCTGGCGCTGCTGCTCTTCGTCTTCGCGCTCGGCGGCGGCACGATCGGCCTGGCCGAGGAGACCCTGCCCTTCATCCCGCCGCTGGTCCTTTTGGCGCGCCGGCTGGGCTACGACGAGACGACCGGCGCGGCGATCGCGCTGGTCGGCGCCGGCGCCGGGTTCTCGGGTGCGTTCATCAACCCGTTCACCGTCGGCGTCGGGCAGGCGATCGCCGGCCTGCCGCTCTTCTCGGGGATGGGCTACCGGCTGATCGTCTGGACGGTGCTCACGGCGCTGGCGATCGTGTACGTCGAGTGGTACGCGCGGCGGATCCGCGTTCCGGAGGCCGCCGGGCCGGGCGACGAGGTGAGCGCGGCGCCGGCCTGCGCGAGCTTACGGCAGCGGGTAGTGCTGGCGCTCCTCGGGGCGACGATCGCAATCCTCGTCGTCGGCGCGATGCGCTGGAGCTGGGGCCTGCTCGAGCTCTCCGGCTTGTTCGTGGGGCTGGCGATCGCCGCCGGCCTGGCCGGCGGCCTCGGCGCCAACGGCACGGCCGACCGTTTCCTCGAGGGAGCGGCGGCCATCGTCCCCGGCGCCCTCGTCGTCGGCCTGGCACGCGGCGTCCTGGTCATCTTCGACGGCGCCCAGGTCACCGACACCATCCTCCACGCCCTGGTCGAGACCGTGCGGGCGCTGCCGTCGGCGGCGACCCTCGCCGGCATGTACGGCGTCCAGGTCGTGCTCAGCTACGTCGTCCCGTCGGGCAGCGGCCAGGCGGCTCTATCGTTGCCGATCCTGGTGCCCCTCGGCGACCTGGTCGGCGTAACCCGGCAGACCAGCGTCCTCGCCTACCAGCTCGGCGACGGCTTCTCGAACATCCTGACCCCGACCCAGGGCTACTTCATGGCGGCGCTAGCCTTGGCCGGGATCCCCTGGACCCGCTGGGCCCGCTTCATCTGGCCCCTTCAGCTCGCCTGGCTGGTCGCCGGCCTGGGGCTCCTCCTCATCGCCCACGCCATCGGGTGGAGTTAGGGAAAGGGGATGCCTAGCAGGCTGCTGAAAAACCCCGGTTCGCGCTACCCTTGCAGGCCATGCGAGGGAAAGCGCGCGAGCAGAGGACGTTGTTGATGGTGGGGTCGTTGGAGGAGCGGATTCCGGCGGCGCATCCGATCCGGCGGATCAAGGGGCTGGCCGACCGGGCTCTCGGGCAGTTGAGTGAGGTGTTTGCGGTGATGTACGCCGAGACGGGGCGGCCGTCGGTGCCGCCGGAGCGGCTGCTCAAGGCGCAGCTGCTGATCGCGCTGTTTTCGGTGCGGAGCGACCGGCAGTTTTGCGAGCAGCTCGAGTACAACCTGCTGTTTCGCTGGTTTTTGGATCTGGAGCTCGACGAGCCGTCGTTTGACGCGAGCACGTTTTCACGCAACCGGGAGCGGCTGATCCGGCACGAGGTGGCCGAGCGGTTTTTGGCGGCGATCGTGGCTGAGGCGAGCGTGCAGCGGCTGCTGTCGAGCGAGCACTTCTCGGTGGATGGGACGCTGATCGAGGCCTGGGCGTCGATGAAGAGCTTCCGGCCCAAGGACGGGCCACCGGGCGGAGACGCCAACGGCTGGAGCGATTTCACGGGGACGAAGCGGAGCAACGAGACGCACGCCTCGACGACCGACCCGGAAGCGCGCCTGGCCCGCAAGGGGGATGGGCACGAGGCGAAGCTCTCGTTTTCCGGCCACGCTCTGATGGAGAACCGCAACGGATTGTTGGTGGACTTCGTGGTGGCCCAGGCCGATGGGTTCGCCGAGCGTCGCGAAGCTCTGGGTCTGCTCGCGCGGCTCGAAGGCTCGCGGCGCAAGACGGTGGGCGCCGATAAGAGCTACGACACCAAGGGCTTCGTGGCTGCCTGCCGAGAGCTCGGCGTCACCCCCCACGTCACCCAGAATGCCCACCGGCGCAGGCGCTCGGCAATCGACCGGCGAACAACGCGCCGTCCCGGCTACCGGATCAGTCAGGTCGTACGGCGGCGAATCGAGACGATCTTCGGCTGGCTCAAGACCTGCGCAGGGCTGCACCGGACCAGGGTCCGAGGCGTGGCGAGGACGCAGCTGGCCGCCCGCCTCGCCGCCGCAGCGTACAACCTGCTCCGATTAAGTCGCCTGCTCGTGCCGGCATAGCCCAAAAAGGTCCTGCCCAGCAAAACCAGCGGCGCTCAAACGCGCCCACAAGGCGCCTGTTGCCCTCCCCTTCCACCCGCGCACGCGACATCGCCCGCTCCCAGATCGCTGTCAGCCTCGCACCCGCCGTTGAAGGCCGTTTCTCAGCGGCCTGCTAGGCGGTTTTTTTGACACACAGGCGGCACGCATGGGCAGTTTGCTAACGACCGGGAGGTTAGGTCACGGACGACGTCTTCAGAAGAGGAGTGCTACCGACGAAGCGCCATCGAGGTAGGCGTCTGCGCCGGCTGGCTCGGATTCGATTGAGACGGGAACAAGCTCGGCTGTTGCTTGTTGCTGACGAGCTCCAATTGCGGGGCGGTCTGGATGACCACCTCCGGCTGTGGTTGCAGCTTCGGCCGAGCGAGCTCAGGGTCTTTCGTATCGAGGCACATGAACTGACCTCGGCTGGAGGAAAGTTGCCAAACACGTATGGTAGCTTCGACTCACTAGTGCTTACCACCTGTAGCTCCTTCTTCTGGCCTGCACAAGTATCGGCTCGCCTCCTCAAGGGGCGTCGGCCTTTAGCTACCAAGTCCTGAAAAAAGCCTGCCTAGAGGCCATGAATGTGTCAGGCCCGACTGGCCCGACTCCAGAGTTGGAGGCGCAACCCACCAACAGCAGGCCCACCGAGAACAGCAGAATCATTGTCTCCCGGTTCACGATCACCTTCCCCCCCTGTTCTCGGCCGAATAACGCCCCTGCCGATGAGCGGCGCCGCCGTTTGCCGTCCGCTCGATCGGCGGGTTGGGCGCCGACCTCATCGAGCGGTCAGCATTGGGCGCTGGTTGCTTCCACAATGGCCTTGGTTAGAACCTCAAGACGTAAAGTTGATCGATCAGCTCGCAACTACCTGAACGTTAAATGCTGCGCTGCCATCGTTGGGTGACACGATGGCCGTCTCTTCGATGCAATAGTCGAATGTAATCTGGTAGCCTTGTACGACTGCATTCTGAATGAAAAATGCAAAGTCTCTGGAGACATACGAGCAAGGTTCGATCTCATCAAAGCAGACGATCTCCGCAGGAATCAACTGCAAGGCAGCCTCGCCGCTCGGCAGCACCTGATTAGGGGTGACCCTGATATTAAAGATTTTTACTCCTCGGTATATCAGGTTCCTGAAGAGGTTTTGGACTCTGATATAAATGATCTCAGTGTCATGCGATTCGAACTGGTCGGTTGGTCCGTCTCCCCAGTGTAGCGAGAAGAGCGGTTCGAAGTTCGTCTGCTGGAATGCCAGGCCGCAATTTGGCGGTACCGCTTGGCCGTTAGCAATGATCGTGAAGAACTTCGTGTCGGCCGTTGTGTTGAGGATTTGGTTTGCCTTGTCCACCGCATCGTCGCAATTACCCTTCTCGCAGGCGCATCCGCACGGATTAGGAATTAGGTTGGGAAGACCAAGGTAACATGTGGTATTGGGGGCAAGAGGAAGCGCGCTAAATGTCAGGCCGCAGCCAGCTCCCAGCACGGTTGGATTCGCGATGACGCCCAAGGCATTCTCGCCGTCCTGCGCTATATAAATGAGATCGTTAATCCCCAACTGGAGTGCTCCCAGGGCGTATCGCGGCGGCGGCCCCCCGGCGTTCGGGTGCATTCCTACCTGAACCGAGGCGGAAGAGACTAGAAGATTATGCTGAAAAACATACCCGTTTGCCTGAGGAATGGTACCTACTGAAGCACCCAGCACTGTGTAATAGAGGATATCGCCGTTCAGCGAAAACTCGACACCATATGTGACCCGCGGGTGGTTCTGGATAGGGATAGCGGGGACCGGAATGGTGATCAGATTCGACAGGTCGATGGTACCGGTCGAATTGTCGAATGGATAGACGAGCACGTTATGGTTGGACCAGTTTGCGATAGCGACTCGCTTGCCGTCTGGGCTTCCCTTCAGATACCCCAGATCATGAACATTGACGTTCATCGGTGTATCCCCAACATGCTGAACTCCGGTCGAATTGATTAGGAACACGCGAAGCGTGCCGAGTCCATTTGCAAGCTGAGTCTGCCCTGCTTGAATGATTGTTATGACCCAGAAGTCCTTGCAGTTCGCGTGCTGGATGGCTGTGAGTTTCTCTGTCGGCGAGAAGCCAGTGGTCGAGGGCATCGCCATGATCGATGACAACTGTGTGACAGCCCATGTGCTCGTGTCAATCCGTCGGCCATCGACGTGGTTGTTGCCGCCGGATGCCCCGTCGGCTGTAAAAACGTAGTATCGAGCGGCGTTAGCAGGGTCGGGAACGATGATCGCTGATTGTGTGGAGGATGGATTTCCCGACAGGCCCGTTGCCCTTTGGGTGTTCGTGCCATCCCATACCTTCTGTCCATCAGTGTACAGAAGGAGGTTTCCGTTCGCATCCGAGATGGATGCACAGCCCTCGGACGTATTAATGACGTTGTTCGATGATGGCGTCGGGGTGCTTGTCGAGAAATCCAATCCGGCGTTCTTGCCAAATACCCAGTTCTGGTTGATCATAATGCGTCTCCTTAGGTTTATGTAGAGCTTTTCGCAGGCTCAAGCCGCGCTATACGGCCGAATGCCTGCCTGAATCTGCGCTTCCGATCTTCATCTGGAGCGAGGGGAGCAGAATGCAGCGCCGGAGCGAGTGGCTCGAGGCCCATGTGATCACCGGTCAGTTAGTCATGGCCCGCCGAAGCGGACCGTGATCCGCCTGACCGGCGCTCCTGCGGGCTGAAGCGTCCGACTAAGGCGTCGTTCAGGGTTGGTCCGATTTCGGCATCAGGATCACCACCACCTATGGGGCCGCCGAGCGAGCCGACGCGAGGTGTCAGGTCAAGGCCTGTGGTCTGGTTGAGAGTGCGGCCGTCGTGGACGGCGACCCCGAGGAAATGGCTCATGCGAAGCTCCTTACGTTGCCCTGCAAGATGAACAACGAACGGCCGAGGCCCAACCCCTCAATCGCCCTAGCGCGCGGTCCCGCCCCTCACCAGGCGCGGGAGTCAACGGCCCGGTGACGATCCGGTCGGCGGGCGAGGCGCCCGGCGACGGAGGACCTCGGCGCGTCCTCTCAGGAGGTCGTCGGGGGGCCTCCGGACGTCTCCCCAGGGCCTGGAGATGCGGTATCTGGCCCTGAGGATGTCGTATCAGCCCCTGAGGATGTTGTATCAGCCGCTGAGGATGTATCCGGAAGCTCTGAGGAGGTCGTATTAGCCGCTGAGGACAACGTATTAGCCGCCGAGGATGTCGTATCAGGCGTTGAGGATGTCGTATCAGCGGCTGAGGACGTCGTATCAGCCGCTGAGGATATGTCCGGAACGCTTGCTCCCTTATCCTCAGCCGTTCCTACCGTAGCTCCCGCCTCTCTGGGATCCCTCCCGAGCCTCGCTCCGTCAACCGACCGACGAAAGGGATAACCGCCGGCTGTTCGCCGTCGCAGTTCGACTGGTTGGGCCTCCAGCGGCCAGGCGGCGCTGTCGCTGCCGATCCGGTGCCGCTCGGCGACTTGGTTGGCGTGACCCGGCAGACGAGCGTCCTCGCCTACCAGCTCAGCGCCATGGCTAAGAAACTTAACTCGACCTACCAAAGGGCAGGCTAGAGAGGCGCGCTTCAGCTCTGAGCCAGCTGAAGTCGCGCTTGCGAATATGTTTGTCAATGTCCCGATTGAGTGCGAGCCCCTTCTTGCTAAGACCGCCGACGAACCGTGCCGCTAAGCAGCAAAGCGTGTAGCCAACCATGTCGGCCCACGAAATGACGCGCGGCAAAGAAGGATCTACGGTAACGCGGTAAGCTAACATTGCCAGCGGTGACAAGAATGAGAGGATGGGGGGTGTGTACCACCCATATGCAGCATCCGGAGGTACCTGCTTCCGATACACCGGTTCATGGAGCCAGAATTCGTCTGTGCCAGCCAGTCGAATAGCCAGAGGCCGAACGCGCTCCTCGATGAGCAGTACGCCTGTCAATGCGTCGACCATGGCCTTCTGATAGGCAATCAAGCACAGAGGAAGGACCGCGGCACACGCCCACCTGAAGACGACAAGCGGCATGATCGAAGAAACCTGGATCAGGAGATACCACACATTGAGCATGATCGGCACAAGTGCGTATTGGAGTGTCTTCCAGACGTCCACGCTGTTTCTCTCGGAGGCATATTCAGCCGCGTGAAACTGTGCCTGAGCGGCTGATTCGGCATCGGATGGATGTGACAACGCCGTCGCGTCATGCGGGCGGCGCTTGTCGTCTCGATGGCTAGTGAGAACGGCAAGCCCCCGCCAGAGGAGAGTGGACAGGAGCTTCGCTCCGAGATGCGTATTAGTCATTTGCCCTGCTCCTCGCTATTGGGGGGACGGAGATCTAGGAAGATCGGCCGCAGTAAGGCGGCGCTTCTTCCGACGCCCAACGCTGCCGGGACTCAGCGGCGCCGCCAAGCATCAGCTGCAGGCCCCGGGTTTGAGTTTACGATACCAGCGACGAAGTGGCGTCAGCCGAGATAGAGACAGTCGCGGTCGAGCTCCCGCAGCACGCGAAGCTCGTCCTCGCCCGGCGGCTCGGTGGTCGCGAGGTCGTCCGTGACCTGCAGCTCCCAGCCGATCGCGGCCCGCACCTGCTCGAGCGTCACTCCCGGATGGAGCGAGACCAGCGTCATCTCGCCGTCCACGAAGTCGTAGCAGCCGAGGTCGGTGACGACGAGCGACGGACCGCCGCCGGGCATGCCGAGACGTTGGCGCGCGTCGCCGCCGTCGAGGAAGCCTGGGGAGGTCACGAAATCGACGCGCTCGGGGAAGCTCCGCCGGGTCTGGCGGGCGACCACCACGACCCGCTTGGCCAGGATCGCGATCTCGCAGGCGCCGCCGCTGCCGGGCAGGCGCACCGCCGGGCGCTCGTACGGTCCGATCACCGTCGTGTTGAGGTTGCCGTGGCGGTCGATCTGCGCACCCTGCAGGAAGCCGACGTCGATCCGTCCGCCTTGGAGGTAGTTGGTGAAGACCTCCTGCATCGAGCAGACGGCGAGCGCGCCGGTGACCAGCGCTGGGTCGCCGATCGACACCGGCACCCGCTCCGGCACCGCGCCGACCGCGCCCGACTCGTAGATCAGAACCAGCTCCGGGGCGTGCCGGCGGAGCGCTAGGTTGCAGGCCAAGTTCGGCAGGCCGATGCCGACGAAGACGACCTCGCCGTCGCGTAGCTCGCGGGCGGCGCGGCAGACCATCAGCTCCGACGGAGTGTAGGCGGCGGTCATCGCGCCGCCCGGCCCCCAGATCCTTGCGGCGCCCTGTGATGGGCGCCGCTACCCGAGAGGTCGCCTGCCGGAGCAGGCGTTGATCGGAGCGCGGGTTCGCTCACGCTCAGGATGACATCCTGGCTAGAACCCATAATCGACCGCCCCCGCTACCCGCGGACGCGCCCGCAGCTCTCCCACCCGCTCCCCGAGCTTCGCGGTGTAGGCCGCCCGGTCGGGGACGCCGTGCACCCACTCGTCGAGGTACGCCTCAAGCCGCCCGCGGTCCTCGGAGATCTCCCGCCAGCCGACGTAGAAGGCGTTGTCGCGGTCGTAGTAGCCCTGGGCGTAGGACGGATGGCAGCCGAAGGGCTCGTGGACCACGGCGTCCACCACCAGGCCGGGGATTAGGGTGCGGTTGGGGTCGGCGCGCAGCACGCTCTCCTCGACGATCTCCTCGGCCACGACGATGACCCGGGCGGCGGCGAAGGCCGCCTCCTTCTGCACCCCGAGGAGGCCCCAGACCTGGGCGTCGCCGCGGCGGTCGGCGCGCTGCACGTGGACGATCGCGACGTCGGGGCGCAGCGGCGGCACCGCCGCCAGCTCCTCGCCGGTGAAGGGGCACCGGACGGTACGGATGTCGGCGTTGACCCGCGGCAGGTCGCTGCCGGTGAAGCTGCGCAGCGGCCAGAAGGGGAGCCCGGCGGCGCCGGCGGCGAAGCGCGCCACCATGCCGAAGTGCGAATACTCGTCGAGCTTGAGCGGCCGCGGCACCTGCTGCTCGACGGCGCGGCGCAGGCCGTAGAGGGGCCCGGCGCCGGGGTTGCCGGCCCAGGAGAAGACCAGCCTACGGGCACAGCCGGCGGCGATCATCTGGTCGTAGATCAGGTCCGGCGTGAGGCGACAGAGGGTGAGGTCGCGCCGCCCCTGGCGGATGATCTCGTGGCCGGCGGCGAAGCAGATCAAGTGGGTGAAGCCCTCGATGACCACGGTGTCGCCGTCGCGCACCAGCCGCGCGACCGCCTCGCGCATCGAAGTGAGCTTGTCGCTGCTCATACGCCGCTCACCGTCCGGCTCTGCTCGCGCAGGAACTTGAGCAGGTAGTAGGGCCCGAGCGCCGCCGGGCCGGTCGAGCCCGAGGCCTTCCAGCCGCCGAACGGGTTGACCCCCGGCCAGGCGCCGGTGGTGGCGCCGGCGCGGCGGTTGACGTAGAGGACGCCCGCCTCGATGCCGTCGAGGAAGGTCCGCACCTCCGCGGGGTCGGCGCTGAAGATCCCGGCGGTCAGGCCGTAGGGAACGTCGTTGGCGCGCCGCAACGCCTCGCCCAGGTCGGCCACCGGGCAGACAAGAAGGAGGGGGACGAACAGCTCCTCGGCGTAGAGCGCGTGCGCCGGATCGGCGAGCCGCGCCACGGTCGGCTCGACGTAGTGGCCGTGGGCGAGGTCGCCGTCGCGCCGGGCCTGGCCTCCCGCCAGCACCTCGCCGCCCGCTTCGCGAACGCGCTCGACCGCGCGCTCGAGCTTGCCGACCGCCGGGGCGTCGATGAGCGGCCCCAGGAAGGTCTCGCGCCGCAGCGGGTTGCCGACGACGAGCGCCGCCGTGCGCTCGAGCAGGCGCGCGAGGAACGGCTCCTCGACCTCCCGCTCGACGTAGACGCGCGAGCAGGCGCTGCACTTCTGGCCGCCGTAGCCGAAGGCCGAGCGCGCGATGCCCTCGGCCGCCGCGTCGAGGTCGGCATGCGAAGTGACGATCGCCGGGTTCTTGCCGCCCATCTCGACGACCACCGGCCGCGGCCAGGGCCGCGATCCCTCGCGGTGGAGCGCCAGCCCGACGTCGGAGGAGCCGGTGAAGGCGAGGCCGCCGACCCGCGGATGCTCGCGCAGCACGCGCCCGACCTCCTCGCCGTCGCCGGCGACGAGGTGAAGGACGTCGGCGGGCACCCCGGCCTCCCACAGCGCCCGACAGAGCGCCGCGCCCGAGAACGGCGCCTGGCTCGACGGCTTGAAGACGACGGTGTTGCCGGCGACCAGTGCCGCGCCGACCATGCCGCCGGCGAGTGCCAGCGGGAAGTTGAAGGGGGAGACGACGCCGAAGACGCCGTAGGGCAGCAGCACGCTCTCGGTCGACTCGTGGGGCTGGAGGCGCGCCAGCGGGCGGGCGTAGCCGGCGTTCTCCTCGAGGAGGCCGGCGTAGTAGCGCAGCAGGTCGGCGGTCTCCGCGACCTCGCCCAAGGCCTCGAGGCGGTTCTTGCCCACCTCCCAGGCCATGAGCGCCGCCAGCTCGTGGGTGCGCTCGCCGATGCGCTCGGCGGCCGCGCGCAGGATCGCCACGCGCCGCGGCCAGCCGAGCCCGCGCCAGGCCGGGAAGGCGGCGTCGGCGAGCTCGACGGCGCGCGCCGCCTCGGCGGCGGTGGCGCGCTGCGCCCGGCCGACCACCACCCGGGTGTCCACCGGCGAGCGCAGCTCGCGCTCCCGGCCCTCCGGCGACGGCCCGCCGCCGATCGCGTTGGCGCAGAGCTCGCCGAAGCGGCCCTCGACCGCGGCCGCCGCGGCGTCGAAGGCCGCGTGGGTCTCTTCGGAGCCGCTGATCGTGGTGTAGGTGACCTTCCCCGGCTCGCTCATCGCGCCTCCTCCTGCGCCACCTCGGCGAGCGCCCGCCCGAGACGCGCGCCGATCTCGTCTAGCTCGTCCTCGGCGATCGTGAACGGCGGCGCCACGAGCACGAGGTCGCCGCGCTCGCCGTCGATGTGGCCGCCGTTCGACCACACTAGCAACCCGTGGTCGCGGGCCCGCGCCGCGACGCGCTCGGCCAGCCGCCGCGCGCGCGGCAGCGGCTCCCGGCTCTCCCGGTCGGCGACCAGCTCGACCGCGGCGAAGAGGCCGATCGACCGCACGTCCCCGACCAGCGGCAGCGCGGCGAGCGGCTGGAGCGCGGCGCGCAGCCGGGGCGCGAGCGCCGCGCAGCGCTCGACCAGCCGGTCGCGCTTCAAGACTCGCAGCGCCGCCAGCCCGGCGGCGCAGACGACCGGGGTGTGCGAGAAGGTCTGGGCGTGCACGAAGTTCCCGCTGCCTTGCCGCAGGGTGTCGAGGATCTCGTCGGTCGCGACCATCGCCGAGAGCGGAGCGTACCCGCCGGAGAGGCCCTTGCCGAGGACCAGGACGTCGGGCGCGAGATCGTAGTGGTCGATCGCCAGCCAGCGGCCGGTGCGCCCCATCCCGGTCAGCACCTCGTCGGCGATGAGCAGGACGTCGTGCTCGCGGCAGAGCGCCGCGATCCGCTCGTAGTGCGCCGGGCCGGGCACGACCGCGCCGCCGGCGCTGCCGAGGACCGGCTCGAAGAGGAAGGCGGCGACGGTCTCCGGGCCCTGCCGCTCGAGCTCCTCGACCAGTGCCTCCCCGGTGCAGGCCGGAGAAGCGGGATTGCGGTAGGGGTCGGGGGCCGGGACGGACGGCAGGTCGAGGAGGAGCGGCAAGTACGGCCGCCGGTAGGACTCGCGCCCCGAGAGAGCCAACGCTGCCAGGGTGTTGCCGTGGTACGAGGGGCGGCGGCTGATCACCTTCCACTTTCCCGGCCGCCCGCGCTCCACCCAGACTTGGCGGGCCAGCTTGACCGCGGCCTCGATCGCGTCCGAGCCGCTGGTCAGGAAGTAGCTATGGCGGAGCGGCGGCGGCAGCACCTCGGCGAGCTCGGCCGCCAGCTCCTCGGCCGCCGCGTTGGTGAACTGCATGCCGTTGACGTAGGCGAGCGTGCGCGCCTGCTCGCCGATCGCCCGCGCGATCTCCTCGACGCCGTGGCCGAGGTTGACGGTGTAGGCGCCGCCCACCGCGTCGAGGTAGCGCCGGCCGGCGGCGTCCTCGATCCAGCATCCCGCACCGCGCACGGCGAGCGGCAGCGAGCCGTCGAGGCGGCGGCGGAAGAGGGGGCCGGCGAGGGGCGGCGGCAGGGCGTCGCTCATCTAATCGCTGAGAAAGATACCTCCGAGCACGATGAAACAGGCGGCGCTGCCGGCCAACACAGCGACTCATACCGCGGACATGCGCACCCAGCTGATCGAGCCGTCCTTGCGGGACGAAAGAACACGGACTCCGAGCACGCCGAAGACGGCGGCCAGGGTCAACAGGATGCCGAACACGGCCAGTAAGGGCTCGCCCGTCAGCCTCACCGCTCCGAGCTGGATGTCCATGTACAGTCCTACGCTTCGGCTCGCGAAGTACATCCACGACCCCAGCACTCCAACGGCCGTAAACAACATCGCGAGGATGCTGCCGACGATCGCCGTCACGATGCGCTTGGCCATGCCGATCGGTCACCAGTGAAGCAAAGCCACGGGCGCCAAGGCCGCGCCGATGGCGGCGACTTGCAGCGCCAGGACGATCAGCGCCTGCCTCGGGGCCTCCGGCAGCCACTTGATCGCGAAGAACCCCATGGCAGGCAGCTGCAGGAGCATGAGCAGCTGCCAGACGTGGGCGGCCGTGCCCTCGTCGGCTTGCGGCGCGGGGCCAAAACGGGCAAGGTGGACGAGGATGGTGAGAACTGCGCCGGACGCGAGGACCAGCGGCAGGAACGCGCTAGGGCGCTTCAGCATTGCGGAGATCGTCATGCGCAGGCCTCCTGGCGGCGGGTGTCGGTCATCGGTCGCGCTCGACGTCTTGGCCTGCGCGATGCGCAGGGGTCTCATCACTCCCCCGGCACCTTCCAGCCTCCGCCGGAGGCCCTGGCGGTGACCACGTAGGCCGCCGCGCCCGGATCGGGTCGGACGACCGTGAAGGTCGCCTTGTACCTGCCGCCGGGGCGAGCGGTGAACGAGGAGTCCCCGCCGGTGTCGCCGCGCAGGTAGACGAAGGACCAGGACTTCTCTCCGCCGGTGCCGGACCAGGTCCAGGCCGTCAGCGGCGCCTCCTCCGCGATGAGGGCATCCCCGCGCTCGTCGACCAGCTCCAGCCGGAGCGTGGCGCCGAGCGGGGAGGTGTCGTACAGCGCCTCGCGCGGCTCGGCGCGGGCGACGACCTGCAGCCCGACGGTGAGCTCCTCGGCCGGCAGCCCGGCGAGCGAGAACTCGCGGCTCCCCACGGCGGTGAGGTCGAGCTTTCCGAGATCGAGCACGTAGCGCCGGATGGCCGCGTCGGGCCCGTGATCGACGAACTCGCCGTCGCCCCGGTAGTCGAGCCCGGCATCGCGCGTCGGCTGGTCGGACCCCAGGCACCCGGCCAGGAGGCCGATCGCCGCGATCAGAAGGGTCCGGATCATCGCTATCGATCTCCACGCTTCGTCACGTAATTCGACCACACGTAGGGCCAGGGAATGACGATCAGGTCCGCGACCAGCCCGATGACCATGCCCTTGGTGAGCCCCGTCGTTTGGCCGGCGGCCCTCAACGGGAGCCAGACCACGGTCAACCAGATCGCCTTGTAGAGCAGTTGCATGAGGAGCACCGGCAACATCTTGAGCGGGTAGCGGATCCCCAACCCCGACAGCGCCGACAGCGCCGCCCAGAAGCAGAAGGCCACGCCGCGCACCGGGTCCCAGGTTCCCTCGTGGTTGATGATCGCGGGCCAAACCGAGAGCCCGAGCCCTACGAAGTTGCCCAGATACAGGAACCTCATCAGATACAGGCGGAGCGTCGAGACGTCTTCGGACATGGCGCGACCTCCGAGGTTCGAGAAGTGCCTGCGCCCTCCAGACTACGCGCCGGCGAATGCGGCGGTTTCGGGCTTGCCGGCGGCGCCGGCGCTCACCCGGTCGCCTTCGTCGCCAGTGTTGTGAGCAGCGGGTTCCCGGGATAGAGGCGGCGCCCCTTGCGCAAGACCTGCTCGGCCTCGGCGCGCAGCTCGAGGACGCGCAGGGTCTTGACTGCCTCGGCGTAGGCGGCGGCCGAGGGGTGGTCCTCGACCATCCGTCGCAGGGTGGGGCCGACGGCGCGCGGGCGGCCGGCGAGGGCGTAGAGCAGCGCCAGGTTGGAGTAGGCGCGCGGGTCGGCGGGGAAGAGCTCGATCTCGCGCTGGAAGGCGGCCTCGGCGGCGGCGACGTCGCCGAGATCGGCCAGGGCCCGGCCGCGCAGCAGGTGGAGCCCCTGCAGCAGCTCCGGGTCCGGCGTCCTGCGCTCCCGGTAGACCAGCACCGCCTGGTCGATCAGCCGCAGCGCCTCCTCGTAGCGCTCCTGGGCGTGGCGCACGGCGGCGAGGGTGAGGAGCGGCCGGACGCGCGCCGATCCCTTCTCGGCCGAGGCCTGCGCCGCGCTCTCGGCCGCGGCGAGGTCGCCGCGCGCCAGGGCGATCTGCGCCAAGAGCCCGTGCGCGAACGAGGGGTGGGCGACGAGCGCCAGGCGGGCGTGCTGCTCGGCGTCTTCCAGCCGTCCGAGCTCGAGGTAGAGCGAGGCCGCCGACATGGCGATGTGCGGCGAGCCCTCGCTGGCGCGCAGCGCCTCGCGATAGGCGGCGAGCGCCTCCTCGGGCCGCTCGAGCTTGGCCAGGCTGTGGCCCAGGAACTCCCAGGCGTCGGGCATCCGCGGGTTCTCGGCGAGGACCCGCCGGAAGGCGGCCGCGGCGGCCGCGTGCTCGCGGCGGGCGGCGTGGCGGAAGCCGGTCTGGAGGTCGCCGAGCGATCCCACTCGCGTCTTGGGATCGGGGAGCGGCTCGCCGGACGTCTCGCCTCCGCCGCCGCTGCCGACGTAGCCCAGGGCGATCATGGCGCGGCGCGACTCCTCGTCCACCGCCGCCGGCGGCCGCAGGCGGCGGTCGTGGTCGTCGAGGGCCCGCCGCAGCGCCGCGAAGGCCCGCCGCTCGCTGGCGCGCAGGTTCCGGCGCTCCGCCGGGTCGCGCCGCAGGTCGTAGAGCTCCGGGTCCGGGCCCTCGATGAGATGCCGGTCGCCCTGCACGACCGCGGCGAGCTCGCTCCAGCCGAAGTGCAGCCGCGGGTAGAAGGTCTCGGCGTAGATCGCCCGCTCGCCGGCGGCGCCGCCGGCGTCTTCCAGGAGCGACCGGCCGGGCCAGGCCGGCGAGCGCGGCAGGTCGAGCAGCTCGGCCAGGGTGGGCGCCACGTCGACGAGCGAGACCGGCGCCGCGACGCTCGTCCCGGCGCGCTGCCCGTCCGGGAGCTTGAGCAGCAGCGGCACCTGGATCGCCTCGCGGTAGAGCAGGACGCCGTGCTCCGCCTCACCGTGCTCGCCCAGCCCCTCGCCGTGGTCGGAGACCAGCAGGACGATCGCCCGGTCGTAGACCCCGAGCCGGCGCAGCTCCGCCAGGAGGTCGCCGACGACGGCGTCGGCGGCGGCGATCTCGCCGTCGTAGGGCGACCGGCCGGGCTTGGCGAACGGCGCCGGCGGGTCGTACGGGGTGTGCGGCTCGTAGAGGTGGAGGAAGAGGAAGAACGGTTTCCCGGCGACGCCGCGCAGCCACGCGAGCGCCGGGCGCAGGGTCTCGCCGCCGGCGCGCTGCAGCCCGCCCAGCCCGCGGCCGGTCTGGTACTCGATGTCGTCCTCGTAGAGGTCGAAGCCGGCGCGCAGCCCGCCCCGCCCCTGGAGCACGTAGGCCGACACCGCGGCGCCGGTGGCGTAGCCGGCCGTGCGCAGGAGGTGCGGCAGATAGGGGAGGTCGCCGGCGGCGATCTTCGCCTCGTCGAGCGGATAGCCGACGTTGTCGCGCACGCCGTGCGCCTCCGGCCAGAGGCCGGTCAGGAGCGAGGCGTGGGCGGGGAAGGTGAGCGGGGTCACCGTGTAGGCGCGCTCGAAGAGGACGCCGTCGCGACGCAGCGCGTCGATCGCCGGCGTCTCGACGCCCCGATAGCCGTAGGCCGGCAGGTGGTCGGAGCGCAGGGTGTCGATCGAGACGAGGACGACGGGCGTCCCGGCCGCCACCCCCGGCGCGCCGCCGCGGGCGCAGCCGGCGAGGACGACCAGGGCCAGGGCGACGGCCGCGGCGCCGCCCGGCTTCAACCCGGCCCCTTCGGGAGCTGGTCGAGGAGCGTGCGGGCGCGGGCGCGGTCCTCGGCGTACTTGGCGGCCGGGGCGTCGGCGGCGAAGCGCGCCAGCGCCGGCCGCGCCAGGTCGGGGCGGCCGTGCTTCGCCGCCTGCAGGCCCAGGTTCCAGAGCGCGTCCCAGAGGTCGGGCCGGCGCTCGACCGCCTCGCTCCAGGCCTCGAGGGCACCCTTGACGTCGCCGAGCTGGAAGAGGGCGACGCCGAGGTTGTTCCAGGCCTGGGCCAGCCCCGCCCGCCTGGCGAGCGCCTTGCGCGAGGCGTCGCGCGCCTGCTGCCAGTGGCCGAGGCGGAGCTCGACCAGGCCGATCGACTCCCAGGCCTTGGGGTTCTCGGCGTCAGTGGCCAGCACCCGCTGGAGCGTCTCGTAGGCCTCGCGCTGCCGGCCGGCCTCCGAGTGGGCCACCGCGAGCGCGTTCAGCGCGTCGAGGTCGCCGGCGTCGGCGAGCGGCTGGAGGACGGCGATCGCGTCGCCGGTCCGGCCGGCGCCGGCCAGCGTCAGGCCGAGCTGGCGGCGCAGGCTGTCGGAGGCCTTGCCCGTGGCGCGCGCCTTCTCCATGACGGCGAGGGCCTCCGCCTCGCGCTCCGCCTCGAGCAGGCAGTTGACCAGCAGGTCGTAGCCGAGCGGCATCGGCCGCGTCGCCACCAGCTCCCGGGCGTGCTGGAGCGCGCGCGGCAGGTCGCCCAGGGAATAGGCGTCGATGAGCTGGTGGATCTTGCGGTCGAGCGCGACGAGGTTCTTGGGATCGTCCTCGGGCCCGAAGCTGGTCCGCGCCGCGGACCCCGAGGCGGCGATGTAGCCCAGGGTGCGCAGCCGCGCCTCCTCCTCGGCGCTGACGGCCCCGCGCGGCGGCGGCCACTGCGACTCGGCGGGCAGGAGGTCGAAGGCGGCGCGCGCCGCCCGCCGCTCCTGGTCGAGGCGGTTCCGGCTTTCGGCTGCGTCGGCGGTCAGGTCGTAGACCTCGGGCAGCGGCAGCGCGATGAACTTGAGCGCCCGCGGACCGGCGCGGCGCAGGACGCCGCGCAGCGGCGCCCAGCCGCGGTTGAGCGCCGCCGACAGGGCCTCGAAGTAGGTGTCGGGCTCGTCCTTCCAGCCGGCAAGGAGCGACCGCCCCGGGCGCACCTGTCCCGCCGCGGCGGGGGCCGGCAGCCCCAGCGCCCCGAGGACCGTCGGGAAGATGTCAACGTGGCGTGCGGCGCGCCCGTCGCGGCCGCGCGCCACGCCGGCGCCCCAGAGGACGAGCGGCACCTTCAAGGTCGCTTCGTAGGCGAAGAGGCCATGGGTCTCCTCGCCGTGGTCGCCCAGGCCCTCGCCGTGGTCGCCCGTGACGACGACGAGGCAGGGCGGCTCGCGTCCCTCGAGATGGGGGCGCAGGAGAGGCGCCAGGAAGGCGTCGGTGGCGGCCACCTCGCCGGCGTAGGGATCGCTCTTGAAGCGCGTCGCCCAGGGCTCGGGCGGCGCATAGCGGGCGTGCGGATCGTAGAGGTGCACCCAGGCGAAGCGCGGCTTGCCGCGCCGCGCCTGCCACCAGGCGAGCGCCGCCGCGACGACCTCGTTGCCCGGCCGCTCGGCGAGCACGAACTGGGTCTCGTCGGCGCCCTGGGTGGTGCGGTCGTCGTAGACCTGGAAGCCGCGGTCGAGCCCGTAGCGCGAGTCGAGCGGGTAGGCGCCGACGAAGGCGCCGGTGGCATAGCCGGCCTGGCGCAGCACCGTCGCTAGCGTGGGCAGCGTCGCCGGCAGCCGGAAGCCGCTGTTGTCGCGGATGCCGTGCTGGTAGGGGTAGAGGCCGGTGAGGATGTTGGCGTGCGACGGCAGGGTGACGACGTTGTGGGCGTGCGCGGCGGTGAAGACCCGCCCGCTCGCGGCCAGGCCGTCGAGGTTCGGCGTCGCGGCGCGCCGGTTGCCGGCGAAGCCGGGAGCGTCGGCGCGCAGGGTGTCGATGGTGACGAGCAGGACGTCCGGCCGCGGCGCCGCGGCGGCCGGCGATGCGAGGAGGACGAGGAGCGCCCCGGCTGCCCTGAGCATGGCAGGATTCTAACGGCGACACCCGGCGCGAAAAGGCGCGAAAGCTTTCGCGCCGGGCTCCGATCAATGGCTAGGAGCGCTTTCCGTCGCGCGACCAGCGCGACGGGCTCCTAGCGCCAGCGCAAGGTCAGCCCCAACCGCACGACCCGCGGGCTCAGCCGCTCCCGCACCACGTTCGCGCTCCCGAGGTCGAGCCGCCGGTCGCGCTGCAGGATGTAGTTCTCGTTGGTCAGGTTGAAGCCGTCGATCCCCACGAGCAGGGTGACGTCGCCGACCTCGAACTCCTTCTCGACGCGGGCGTCGAACACGATGATGTCGTCGTTGCGGAACTCGTCGATCGCGCTCGTCGTCTGCGCCAGGACCCGCCCCGGATCGCCGCGCGACGCCCGGAAGACCGGCGGCGACGGGTACCCCTCACGCCCGGTGACGCCCGCCGCGACGTTGAAGCCCCAGGGGCGCTCGGGCGCCACTTGATAGAGGCCGTAGAGGTTGAACGACCAGCGCGAGCCGATGAACACGTCCGCCTTGGCGCCCCCCGACTCGGAGGCGTAGACCTCGTTGCCGTCGCCGGCGGTCAAGCCGTCGTCGGTGGTGTTGGTCGGGTCGTCGTGGAGGATCGACTGGGGGCCGACGTCCCACTCCCAATCGTTCCAGGTGACGTGCCCGCGGGACGACCAGCGGTTGGACAACCGTTTGTTGAAGTTGGCGGAGAGGCCGAGGTAGTCCTGCTCGCTGTCGGTGTTGGCCAACAGGAAGCCGCCGGTGAAGACGACGTCGTCGCGCAGGCCGTAGACCGGGATCGGTCCCGAGGACGAGCCGTCGGGGTTCGTGCCGGTGACCGTGTCCTTGAGCTCGAAGTCGGCGCGCGTCCACGGCCGCACCAGCCCGCTCACCGGGTCGACGACCATTCCCTGTGATTCGTCGTCGGTGGGGATGTCTCTGAGCCGGCGCATGGTGAGGGTGAGGCCGCCCGCGAAGTCGGACCGGAAGCGGTGCTCGACGCCCAGCGTCACCTCGTCGGTCATCATCGGGTCGAGGTCGGGGTCGTTGACGTTGGCGCTCACCAGGCTGCCGGGGTCGTCGGGGTTGAAGCCGTAGGGATAGGCGAAGTACAGGCTCGGCACCTCGCCCTGGTCGAGGACCAGGTTGCCGTTGGCGTCGGTGAAGTAGAAGTAGGCGTAGGAGTAGCCGCCCGCCGGGTTGACGCGCAGGAAGTAGTTCTGCCCGAGCTGCTGGGCGAACTGCGAGAAGGTCGCCCGCGCCAGAGTGCCGCGCTCCTCGCCGAAGGCGCGGGTGACGGAGAGCCGCGGCACCAGCGTCTCCCACTCCAGTTCGTTGCCGTCGTTGCCCTGGAAGCGCAGCTCGGGAATGAGCCCCTGGGCCTTCGGGTTCTCGGGGCTGACGCTCGGCAGGTTCTCGCCTCCCTGCTTGTCGTAGCGCACACCGGCGGCGACCGTCCAGGGGCCGACGCTCAACGTGTCCTGGATCCACGCCGAGTCGTACTCGGTCTTGATCGACAGCACGCGGCTGCGCGGGAAGCGGGCGATGGCCAGGCTCCCGTCGTAATAGAAGACGTTGACGTTGCGCGGCCAGACGGTCGTCGAGTTGTTCTCCTGCTCGCGGAAGCCGGCGCCGAAGCGCAGCTCGTTGTCGGTCGAGCCGGCGGTGAAGAAGTAGTTGGCGTCGAGCCGCGCCTGTTCGATCACCGCGTCCTGGGCGAAGTCGAAGCTCGTGCCGTGCAGGATGTTGTCGGCGTCGGTGAACATATCCGCGTCGCGGCCCCCCTTCGGGGTCAGGGTGAACTCCGCGGGGTGATCCTTGCTCCACAGCCCGGTGAGCGTGAAGTTGGAGCCGAAGAGGTGGGTGTCCTCGACCTTGAGGATCGTCTGGGGGGTGGTCTGGTCGTGGGTCGATTCCTCCAGCGGGTTGCCGAGGAAGGTGAAGACCCGGCCGAACTTGAGCTTGTCGTTGGTCCAGTAGTGGCCGACGCCGGAGTTGGCGTCCCCGAGCTGGAAGTTGAGCTTGCCGTTGAGGTCCTCGAGGACGGTGCGGTCCGCCAGGCGGCCGACGCCGGTCGGGTTGGGCGCCAGGTTGCGGATGTCGCTTTCGCCGTAGGAGGCCCAGATCCAGAGGCGGTCCTTGACCAGCGGCCCGCCGATGTCGGCGCCGTACTCCTCGACCGAGTCGATCTTGTTGCCGTTCTCGACGGTCGGCTCCGACTGCAGGCCGCCGTCGGTTTGCAGATAGCGGGCGGCGGCGCGCCAGTCGTTGGTGCCGCGCTTGGTGACCTGGTTGATGGTGACGCCGGCGGTGGCGATCGTGACGTCGGCGCTGGAGACCGTGATCTGCACCTCCTCGAAGGCGCCGAAGTCGAAGTAGGTCGCCGAGCCGCCGATCGCCGCCATGTCGTTGAGGATCACGCCGTCCACCGAGAAGGTGTTCTCGGTGTCGAGCGAACCGGGGCCGAGGAAGCCCGACTGCTGGCCGCTCTCGTTGCCGCCGACGTTGACGCGGTCGACCTGGACGCCCGGCGCCAGGCTGAGGAGAGACCAGGGGTCGCGCGCCGTGGGCACGCTGTCCAGCTCGGCCGCCGCCACCGTCGCGCCGCGGTTCACCCCCCGCTCGTCGATGAGCGGCGCGGCGCCGGTGATCGTGATGGTGTCGGTCACCGCCGCGTTGAGCGTCAGCTCGATCTCGCTCCTGCCGCCGATGCGGACGGCGAGGTCGGGATACTCGAGCGGCGAGAACCCCTGGAGCTCGGCGGTCAGCGCGTAGGTGCCCGGGAAGAGCTGCAGGAAGCGGAAGCGCCCCTGCTCGTCGGTGACCTGGACGCGGGGGGCGCCGACCCCGGTGAGGGTGACCGTCACGCCGGGGAGCGGCTGGCCGTCCTGGTCCTGCGTCGTGCCGTAGAGGTCGCCGGTCTGGAGCTGCGCCGCGGCGGGCGCGGTCGCCGCGAGCAGCAGTGCGGCGAGGAGGACTGCGGTCCGCAAACCGATGAGTCTGCTCATGCGGGTTTGCCCCTTTCGAGAAGCGGTTGGCTGGCGCCGATCCTACTCCGGCAGCCTGCCGAGCACCAGCAGCGTCAGGTCGTCGCGCAACGGCTCCTCGCCGACGTGGGCGTCGAAGGCGCGGAGGGCGGCGTCGTGGACGCGCTGCGGGGCGCCGCCGGCGGCGACGACGGCCGCCAGGCGCTCGAAGCCGAAGGCCTCGCCGGCCTCGCCGCGGGTGGCCTCGACGAGGCCGTCGGTGAAGAGCAGGAGGAGGTCCCCGGGCTCGAGGCGGGCGGTGAAGACCGGCACCTCCAGCGGCTCGCGCAGGCCGAGCGGCAGAGAGCCGCACCCCAGCTCCTCGACCGTGCCGTCCGCCCGCCGCAGCAGCGGGTAGGGGTGGCCGGCGCAGACGTAGTCCAGCCGCCCGGTCTCCGGGTCCAGGAGGGCGTAGAAGAGGCTCATGAAGGTGCGCTTGCCGCCGGTGCGGCAGAGGGTGCGGTTCATCACCCGCAGCACGAGGGACGGTGCCGGGTCGAGGTCGAGCGCCGTCTTGAGGGTGGCGTTGGCGATCGCCATCACCAGCCCCGCCGCGATGCCGTGGCCGCTGGCGTCGCCGACCGACAGCGCCAGCCGGCCGTCCGGCAGCGGCGTCACGTCGTAGTAGTCGCCGCCCACTTCGTTGGCGGTGCGGTAAGAGTGCGCGAACCGGTACCCCGCGACCGCGGCCAGGTCGCGCGGCAGGAGGTCGGCCTGGAGCTGCCGCGCCACCTCCAGCTCGTCGCGCACCCGCACCCGGTCGACCAGCTCGAGCGCCAGCAGGAAGATCAGGAACCCGACGCTGAGCAGGTAGAACGTCGGCGAGCCGTCGATGGAGAAGTGGACGCGCTCGCCGCTGCCGCTCCATTCGATATCGGGGAAGGTCGCGACGAGCGCCAGGACGAGGGCGACGGCGAAGAGGACGCGCCGCGCCGGCGAGAGCTTGTAGGAGAGGCCGAGGAAGATCATGCGGGCGCGGTGGACGAACTGCCGGAAGCCCGCCTTCGGCTCCGGCCCGAGGTCCTGGTCGCGAGTGAGGACGGAGTAGGCGCGCGCCGCGTCGCGGTCGAAGAGACGCTGGAAGTCCTTCTTCGAGAACCCCTTGGTGTAGGAGCGCACGAAGTCGTCGACGCGGCGCACGGCGCGGGGCCCGCGGCGGGAGGAGGAGGGGGCGGCCATCAACCCTTCTACGCGGCGGCGGGGCGAGGGTTCGCGGCCGCGGCGTCCAGGTGCGCGATCGAGTTGGCGTAGTAGCGGAGGAGGGGGAGCTCGGCGGGGTCGGCGGCGTAGAGGCCGTCGCGGCAGGTCGCGAGGTGGCGCTCGACCAGGGCGCGGAGGCCGGCGGTCACGGCGTAGTCCTGGTCCTTGCGGGGGATGTAGACGTGGGCGCCGGCGGCCTCGAGCTGGGCCATTCGCCGGTGGGCGCGCGCCTTGACCTCCAGCTCGGAGAGCGGCTCGCCGGCGGCGAGCAGCACCGTCGCGACGAGCGGCACCGGCAGCACCGGGATGACCGCCCCGACCCCGGCCATGAGCTCGCCGCCCAGCCGCTCGAGGTGCGCCGCCCGCTCCTCCTTGGCGAGGCCGCGCAGGTCGAGCCCGCGGCCGCCCAGCCAGCGGCGCATCGACACCGGCGTGCCGAAGTTGGCGCAGGCGTAGCCGAAGCGGTGCCAGCGCCGGCGCGCCACGAGCGCCAGGTTGCGGCCGGCGAAGCGGAGCGTGTTGGCCAGGGCCTCGCGCGCGCCGCCGCGCTTCGCCGCCGGGTCCAGGTCGAGCAGCAGCGTCCGGTCCTCCAGCACGCGGTCGTAGTTGATCCCCACCGGCACGAAGACCAGGTCGCGCTCGCCGCGCGGGTCGAAGCCGCGCAGCATGTAATCGAGCAGGCCGAGCTTCGGCGGCCGCAGCCGCCCGTCGCGCGACAGGCCCCCTTCGGGGTAGACCGCCTGGGTCACTCCGCCTTCGGTCGCCATGTGGACGTAGCGCTCGAGGACGCGCCGGTAGAGCGGGTCGCGCGAGTTGCGGCGCACGAAGTAAGCGCCCATCGAGCGCACCAGGGTCTGCAGCGGCCAGACCCGCGCCCACTCGCCGACGGCGTAGGAGAGCGTCGTGCGGTCGGCGGCGAGGTAGGCGACCAGGATGTAGTCCATGTTGCTGCGGTGGTTCATCAGGAAGACGACCGTCGCCCCGGGCTCGATCGCCGCCAGGCCCGCCTCGTCGGAGAAGCCGAGCCGGACGCGGTAGAGCAGGCGCGCCGCGCCGCGCGCCAGCCGGTAGCCGAGACGGAAGTAGACGTAGGCGTTGAAGGCCGGCACGATCTCGCGCGCGTAGCGCTCGACGCGTCCGAGCGCCACCTCGCGCGGCATGCCGGACTCCTGGGCGTGGGCCTCGGCCGCCTGCAAGACCTTCGGGTCGTAGGTCAGCCGCTCGATGAGCACGCGGCGGCGGGTGCGCTGGAAGGGGCGGATCTCCAGCCGCAGGCGGGCGTTGACCTCGTCGATCAGGCGGTTGACCCGCCGCCGCAGGTACCAGCGCACGCTGGGGACGAGCAGCCGGTCGAGGGCCGCCCAGGCGGCGAGGAGGACGAGCAACGCCGCCAGCCAGAGGGGGAAGCTGACGCTTCGGGTCATCGGGTGAGTCGCCGCGGCATGGTAGCAGCCCGGGCCCCGGCGGGGTGTCCCGGATTCCCGGCCGGCGGAGACTTTAGTAGAGAGACGAAGGCGCGAGCGCGCGAGGCGCGCCGGCGGAGGAGGGGATGACCGAGCACCGCTCGAAGAGGGAGGAGCTGCAGGCGGCCGGCGACTACGGCACGGCGATCGACGGCCTGCTGCGCGCCTGCACGCCGCGCCTGCTGGCGATGGCCCGCGAGCGCGCCGCGGCCCCCTACCTCCTCGACGCGCTGCGCCGCCACCCGCCGGAGCGGTGGGAGCTGCTGCTGCGCAACAGCGGCCGTTTCCGCAGCCTGGCGCTCTGCGAGCTGCTGCTGCGCGGCGGCGGCGACGGCGAGCCCGCGGCCGACGCGGCGCTGGCGCGGCTGGTGCTGGTCGGGCTCGACGCGCTCGACCCGGCGCTCTACGGCGAAGCCGTGCTGGAAGACTTCCGCGCCCGCGCCTGGGGCCAGCTCGCCGACGCCCGGCGCCGCGGCGGCGACCTCGCCGGCGCCGAAGCGGCGTTCGCCGCCGCCGCCGCCTACCTGCGCCGCGGCACCGGCGACTGCATGGAGCGGGCGCAGCTCTTCGCGCTGGCGGCGCGGCTGCGGCAGGCGCAGGGGCGGCCGGCCGAGGCCCTCGACCTGCTGCGCAGCGCCGCGGCGACCTACCGCCGGCTGGACGAGCGGGAGCTGGAGGCCGGCGTCCTGCTCGCCGCCGCCGAGGTCCGCAACGAGATCGGGGAGCCGGACCGCGCCCTGCGCCTCCTCGAGCGCGCGCTGCGGCGGCTCGGCCCCGCCGCCGACCCGCCGCTCGCCGCCAGCCTCCACCGCCGCCTCGCGGCCGCGCTCGCCGCCGCCGGCCGGCCGCTCCAGGCCGAGGCCGCGGCGCTCCGCGCCCGGCGCCTCGAGCGCCGGCTGCCTACGCCGCCGCGCCCCCGCGCAGCGCCGGGCGGTGGCCCGCCGCCGCGGCTGCGGCGCGGTCCTCGTACTCCTCGCCGCCCACCCGATCGCGCAGCGCCGCACTGAGCGGCAGCACCATCGGCGCCGGCCGCCAGACGAACGGCGCGCCGTCCGCCTCCACCACCCGCCCGCTTTCGACCGCGTGGGTCGCCTCGGCCAGCGGCACTCCGCGCAGCGCTTCCTGGAGGGCGCGGAAGCGCCCCTCCTCGGCGGCATCGACGAAGCGCAGCCAGCGCTTCCCCTGGCTCGCCAGGTGGTAGTGCGAGGGGACGAAGACCAGCCCGTCGAGCTGCAGCCGCTCGCCGGCGAGGATCAGCAGCGCCGCCACGTCCTGCAACAGCCCGAGCCCGGGGTGGCGCTGCCCCGGCAGCGGCGGGCGCTGCGGCGTGAAGGGGCTGCGCGGGTCCTGGAGGAGCAGCCACTCGAGGCGTAGGAGATCGAAGCCGGGCAGGGTGCGGCGGTCGCGCGACAGGCGCAGCTCGAGGAGGAGCTCGCGCCGCCGTTCGTCCCCCCAGAGGCGGAGGGTGTCGCCAGCCGGCCCGCCGACCTCGAGGTCGAGGGTGGGGCGGGTGAAGCCGCGCGCCCGCAGGCGCTCGAGCAGGCCGGCGCGCTCGAGGAGCAGCTCCAGCGCCTCGCGCGAAAAGGCGCCGAGGAGGCGGCGCGGCGGCGCGAAGCCGCCGGCCGCGGCGTCGAGGTCGTCGGGGCGGAGCGCCCACTCCTCGCCCTCCGGCCGCGGCTCCGCGGCGCTGGTCAGGCGGCGGTAGCGGTTGAGGACCGTCTCGGCGGTCGTCGGCGGCTCGAGGGCCCGCCCGCCGAGCAGCCAGGCAAGCGAGCGCGCCGGGTAGCGCCAGGCCCCCGGGCCGTAGCCGCCGGCCAGGAGCACGACGAGCGGCACGCCGCGCAGCGCCGCGAAGACGGCGCGGTCGCGCTCCAGGAGCCCTTCGGCCGAGAGCTTCCAGGAGCCCAGCTCGTCGTCCGCGGCGGGGTCGGCGCCGGCGAGGAAGAAGGCCAGGTCGGGCGGGAAGCGGGCGAGGACCTCCGGCAGGTGGCGGCGCAGGGCGTCGAGGTAGACCGCGTCCTCGACGCCGTCGCCGAGCGAGACGTAAGTGGCGTCCGGGCCGGACTCCTCGGCGGAGCGGGCGTGGATGGAAAAGATATGGGCGGCCGGATCGGCGGCGAGGAGGGCGCGCAGGCCGTCAGGATCGTGGAGGTCGAGGTCGACGACCAGCGCCCGCCCGCTGAAGCCGGCGGCGCGGCGCTCGGCGAGCGCCACGGCGACGTCGTTGTAGGCGCAGAGCCGCTCGCCGCGGTCGGCGAAGGCGTGGTGGAGGCCGCCGCCCAGGTTGACGGCGGCGCCGCGGCGGGCGAGCGCGCGCTGCGCGGCCAGCACGGTGCCGCCGGCCGCCGTCCGCTGCGCTTCGAGGAAGCGCTCCTGCAGCGGCTCGGCGAGCGGCATGCCGAGCAGCCGGTCGAGCCCGCCCGGCCGGTGGAGCGACTCCAGGTACTCGGCGCCGTGGACGCGCAGCAGGTCGCGGTAAGAAGCCGGCTCCGGCCGCAGCACCTTCTTCGCGTCGACCAGCCCCTCGTCGCCGAGGAACGCGAGGATCCGCTCGCCGCGCAGCGGATCGTGAAGCGTCCCCGGCAGCTCGACGGCGTACCGCTCGTCGTAAACCAGCTCCACCCGCCGCGGCCGCACCGCGTGTGCCAGCCGCCGCAACGAGCGCCTCATGCGGCGAGCCTACCGCCGCAGGAACCGCACCCACGTCGCCCCCCAGCCGCCGGCTTCGGGGGGGGCGTCGCCGTAGGCTTCGACGTGGGGGTCGCGGCCGGCCAAGGTGCGCACCGTCTGCCGCTGCACGCCGGTGCCGCGGCCGTGGATGATGCGGACCTGCTTGAGGCCGTGCTGCCAGGCGTTGTCGAGGTAGTCGCGCACCAGGTCGGGGACCTCGTCGGGGCGGAAGCTGTGGAGGTCGAGGACGTCGCGGATCTCGAGCTCGACCGGCTCGTCCTTCCAGCCCCAGCCGGCGTCCTCCTCGTCGTCCTCGCGCCGGCCGCTCATCGGAAGAGCTTGAGGAACACGACGTAGAGGACGAAGCCGTCGTCCGGCCCCTGCACCGGGACGCCCAGGTCGAGGTTGACGACCGTCTGCCAGGGGCCGAGGAAGGTGCCGTTGACGCCGATGCCGGCGAGCAGCTCCTGGTCGAGGCCGGCGTCCTCGTCGGTGGCGAGCGCCGCGTCGGCCACCGCTTCCAGGCGGAAGGCCTCGCCGATCTCGAAGCCGTAGGAGAGGTGCCCGGCGGTGACCTCGGTCGCCCGCACGCGGTCGCTCTGGTAGCCGTGGACGCGGCTGGCGCCGAAGAAGCCGAACTCGTACTTCGAGAAGCGGTCGAGGTCGGAGCCGCCCAGGTAGTTCACCTCGGCGCCGATCTTCTGGAAGTAGGGCAGGTACCAGTTCTTCGACAGCGTCGCCCCCCAGAGCGAGTAGTCCTGCGCCTCGGCGAAGTAGTCGGGGTTCCCCGGCAGCCCCCAGGGCTCCCACTCCGAGCGGCGGTGCAGGCTCCCCTCCAACCCGACGCGCCAGCCCGCGCGGGCGAAGCGGCCGTTGAGCTGCAGCGAGTGCGTCAGGTGGTTGCCGGGGGGGACGAAGCCGGCGATGGTGTTGTCGGTCGTGCCGTAGTCGTGGTGGGCGAGCGTGTACTCCGACGAGACCTTGACGAAGTTCCCGAGCGGCCGGCCGAGCTTGAAGCCGACGTTGCCCGAGCGGGTCTCGACCTCCTCCTCGTGCACCTCGTCGTCGTCGCGCCAGACGGTGTCGGCGAGCGGCACCGCCAGGGCGAAGAAGTCGGCGCCGGCGTCGAAGCGGCTGCCGAAAAGGCGCGGCTCGGCGACGTCCACGGTCAGGAGAGCGCCGCCGAAGAAGGCGTTGACCTGCTGGCCCGTGCCGCGGAAGTCGAAGGAGAAGTAGTTGATGCCGGCCAGAGGCAGCGGGAAGTCGAGGGCGTCGTCGTAGAAGAGGCCGCCCAGGAGGAACAGCTTGTTGCTGTCGAAGCCCTCCTTGACCACCCGCTCGCCGGTCGCCTCGTCCTTGACCAGGTAGCGCAGCCCCTGCGGCGTGTCGCGCACCATCGTCAGGTCCGACTCCGCGGCCGCCTGCCGCGCCTGCTCGAACCCGGGGTCGTTGACCTTGACCTCGGTCAGGTTGGTCTCGCGCTCGACGACCGTCGCCGCGTTGACGACCGAGAGGATCTGCTGCGCCAGGATGCGCAGCGGCAGGACGAAGCTCCCCGCTGCCCCCCAGGGCGCGGCCCGCCCCTCGGCGTCGATCGGCGTGTAGTGGAGGGTCTCCTCGTTCGAGATGACCTCCCCTTCGAGCCCCACCTGCACGGCGCGGGTGCGCAGGCGCGAGGAGAGCTGCTTGTCCACCCAGACAGTGCCCTGGTAGAGCTTGCCCCCCTCCCCGGTCTCGAGGGCGGTCGGGGCGAAGTCCACCACCCAGCCGTCGCGGCCGTCGATCTTTTCGCTGCCGCGCAGGCGGTAGCGGTACTGGCGGGTGAAGTGGATCTCGAGCGGCATGGCCGCCGCCTTCTCCGGCTGCACCAGCGGGATCTCGGGGATCGTCTTGGCGCGCCAGCGGACGCCGTTGACGAAGAGGTCCTGCCAGACCCAGTCGGCGCCGCTCGCCGGGGTCCAGAAGAACGGCCCCTGGAGCGTCGCCTCGAAGCTCTGCGAGCTGGCCCCGACCTGGAAGCGGAGGTGGGTGGTGTTGACGGCGCGGTAGTTGAGGAGGCGGCGCGCCTGGGCGTCCTCGAAGGCCTGGAGGCGGCGGAGGATCTCCTCGACGGGGACCTCCCGCTCGCCGGCGACGGTGACCCTCTCCTTGACCGCCTCGAGCTCGACCTGCTCCACCCGCTCGAGCCGGAGGAGGGTCACCGGGCGGGGCTGGTAGAGGCGGACGACGTAGGCGCCCCCCACCCGGTTGCCCGCCGCCTCGACGGTGCGGCCGGTCGGGGCGTCCACGATCACCGGGCTGCCGAGCAGCGGGTCGGGGAAGCGGAGGTCGACCTGCGGCGCGGCGGGGGTGACGGCGATGACCCGGAGGGCGAGGTCCTCCCCGCGCACGAAGGCCCAGGCCTCGCCGGAGCCTTGCGGAGACGAAGTGGGATCGTAAGAAAGATCTCCGGCGAACTCCCGGGCCAGGACGGAGAGGGGGGTGAGGGCCTGGAAGAAGGATTCAGGTAGGGAGAGAGGCTCCCCGGGCGCCGCGGAGGCTTTCGGAGACGGTGCGGAAGCTTCCGGAGCGGGTAGGGAAGCTTCCCGGGGGGGAGCGGAAGCTTCCGGAGGCGGAGCGGAAGCTTCCCGGGGAGGTACGGAAGCTTCCGGAGGTGAAGCGGAAGCTTCCCGAGGCGGTACGGAAGCTTCCGGAGGCGAAGCGGAAGCTTCCGCAGGAGGTACGGAAGCTTCCGGAGCAGGAGCGGAAGCTTCCGGAGGCGCCGGGGAAGCTTCCGCAGCCCCTTCGGAGCCTTCCGCGGGCTCCGATTGTTCCCTTTCTACCCGAAACAGGACCAGCGACACCCCGCGGACGGCCCAGCGGGCCGCTTCGGCCGGGAGAGTCTGCGGATCGTCCGGCAGCGGCGGCGCGTCCAGAACCACCAGCCGCCCGGGGTCCAGCCGCTCGACCGCTTCGGCGGTGGCCGCGACCGCTTCGGGCCTGCCCGGAAGCACCGCGACCGCCTCGAGGTAGGCCGCAACCTCTTGCGCGTACAGCGCTTCGACCGCCTCGGCGCCGGCGCGCAGAGGCTGGGTGACCACCCGGCCGTCCGGTCGCGCACCGGTCACCGCCACCGCCGCCCGCTTGAGCAGGAAGGCGTACTCGGCGAAGTCGAGCGGCGCCGCCTCGAGCCCTTCCGGCCGCCAGGCGATCTGGAAGAAGGTGCCGGGCGGCGCCGCGGCGGCCAGGCGCGACACCGCGTCCAGCTCGCCTTGCAGCCGCACCGCCTGCTGCGCCAGGGGCGACGGGGTGCGGAAGGGGAGTGTGAGCCAGGGGATGAGCCGCGGCGCCGGGGCGGCGGGCGCTGGCGGGGCGGCCGCCGGGACGGGAGCCGGAGGGGGCGCCAGGGCCGCCGCGCGCTCGAGGGGCGCCAAGTCGGCGGAGCCGTCGAGCGGCGCCTCCCAGGCGAGGACGACGGTCGCGTCGGCGCCGGCCGGGAGCGCCCCGGCCAACGCCTCCAGCGCCTCGCCGGCGAACGCCGTCTCGACGCGCAGGCCGGCGCACGGCCGGCAGGGAAGGGGCTGCGCCGCCAGAGGAAGGGCGGCGAAGAAGGCGAGCAGACAGCAGGACGTCAGGGTACGGCGGATCGAAAACATGCGGCGGAGCATACGGACCGGCGCATGGGTCTGTCACGGCCGCGGCGCCGCACCGCGCTCAGGAGACCCAGTTCTCGACCTGCAGGGCGGGGACGCGCTCGAACTCGCGGAGGTTGTTGGTGACCAGGACCATCTCCCGGGCCAGCGCCTGCGCGGCGATGAGGCTGTCGAGGTCGCCGATCGGACGGCCCAGGCGCTCCAGATGAGCGCGCAGGCGGGCGCCGGCCAGCGCGGCTTCCTCGTCGAAGGGGAGCACGCGCAGGGGTCCGAGAAAGAGGTCGAGCCGGGCGTGGTTGGCGGTCGCCTGCTGGCTCTTCTCAGCCCCTTGCCGCAGCTCCAGCACCGTGATGACGCTCACCGCGACGGCGGCCTTGCCGACGGCCTGCAACCGTTCCAGCACCTCGGGCGGGCGGTGCTTCAGGGCGTAGACGCAGATGTTGGTGTCGAGGAGGTACCTCACCCGGCGAGGTCTTTCCGCCGCTGCGCCACCTGACGCGGGCGCTCGAAGTCCTCGCTCAGCGTTCCGAACGCCTGCCAGAACTCTTCCGGCCACTCCTCGCGGGCGAGCGGCTCGAGGATGATCCGGTCGCCCTGGCGGCGGACCGCGACCTCGTCCACCCCGGAGGGGAAGCGGAACTCCTTCGGCAGGCGGACCGCCTGGCTGTTGCCGCTGCGGAAGACTTTCGCGCTCGCCATGGATCTCCCCCTTGGCGGTCGAGTATATCCGCGTATATACGGAGGGAGAAGACGGACGACCATAGGATGCTCTCCGATGCGCCTCGCCGAGCTCGTCGCCACCTCGCGCCACGTCGCCGGGAGCCGTGCCCGGTCGGTCAAGACCGCGGCACTCGCCGGCCTCTTACGCCACCTGCGGCCGGAGGAGATCGACGTCGCGGTCGCCTTCCTCTCGGGGCATCTGCGGCAGGGGCGGATCGGCCTCGGCGGGGCGGCGGTGCGGGCGGCGATGCCGGGGGAGGCGGCGGCCGAGCCGTCGCTCACCCTCTCCGAGGTGGACGCCGCCTTCGCCTCGATCGCCGCCGTCTCGGGCGCCGGCTCGACGGCCGAGCGGGCGCGGCGGCTCGGGGCCCTCCTCGCCCGCGCCACGGCCGAGGAGCAGGACTTCCTCGTCCGCCTGATCTTCGGCGAGCTGCGCCAGGGGGCGCTCGCCGGGCTGATGGGCGAGGCGCTGGCCGCCGCCGCCGGGGTGCCGGCCGACGAGGTGCGGCGGGCGCTGATGCTGGCCGGCGAGCTGGCGCCGGTGGCGCGCGCCGCGCTGACCGAGGGGCGCGTCGGCCTCGGCCGCTTCCGCCTCCAGCTCTTCCGGCCGCTGCAGCCGATGCTGGCGCAGCCCGCCGAGGATCTGGAGGCGGCGCTCGGGCGGCTCGGCGAGGCGGCGCTGGAGTTCAAGCTCGACGGCGCGCGGGTCCAAGTGCACCGGGTGGGGGAGGAGGTGCGGGTCTACTCGCGCCGCGGCAACGACGTCACCCAGGCCGTGCCGGAGCTGGTCGCGGCGGTCGCGGCGCTGCCGGCGCAGCAGCTCCTCCTCGACGGCGAGGTGCTGGCGCTGCGGCCCGACGGCACGCCGCACCCCTTCCAGGTCACGATGCGCCGCTTCGGGCGCAAGCTCGACGTCGAGCGCCTGCGCGGCGAGCTGCCGCTCACCCCGTTCTTCTTCGACCTCCTGCACGTCGACGGCGAGGACCTCGTCGACCGCCCGGCCGGCGAGCGCTTCGCGGCGCTGGCCGAGGCGGCGCCGGCGCTGGCGGTGCCGCGCCTGGTCACCGCCGACCCCGAGGCGGCGGACGCCTTCTTCGCCGACGCCCTGCGCCGCGGCCACGAGGGGCTGATGGCGAAGGCGACGAACGCGCCCTACGAGGCGGGGCGGCGCGGCTTCTCCTGGCTCAAGGTGAAGCCCGCGCACACCCTCGACCTCGTGGTGCTCGCCGCCGAGTGGGGGCACGGCCGGCGGCACGGCTGGCTCTCGAACCTCCACCTCGGCGCCCGCGACGCCGAGAGCGGCCAGTTCGTGATGCTCGGCAAGACCTTCAAGGGGCTGACCGACGAGACGCTCGCCTGGCAGACCCGCCGCTTCCAGGAGCTGGCGGTCGAAACCGACGGCTGGACGGTGACGCTGCGCCCGGAGCTGGTCGTCGAGGTGGCCTTCAACGACGTCCAGGAGAGCCCGCACTACCCGGCCGGCATGGCGCTGCGCTTCGCCCGCGTCAAGCGCTACCGCGAGGACAAGCCGGCGGCCGAGGCCGACACCGTGGACACCGTGCGGGCGATCTTCGCCGCCGCGCGCCCTGCCTGAGGCGCCGCGGTTGCCATAGTCTTCGCCATCATGGTCGACGTCCGCCTGGCCCTCCGTACGCTCTTCCGCAGCCCCTTCATCACCGCCGTCGCGATCGTCTCGCTGGCGCTCGGCATCGGCGCCAACGCCGCGATCTTCTCGCTCTTCGACCGGCTGCTGCTGCGGCCGCTGCCCGTGCCGCATCCGGAGGAGCTGGTCAACCTCGCGGCACCCGGCCCCAAGCCGGGCTGGACGTCCTGCAACCAGGCCGGCGACTGCGACCTGGTCTTCAGCTTCCCGATGCTCAAAGACCTCGAGCGCGTGCAGAAGGTCTTCACCGGCATCGCGGCGCACCGCATCTTCTCCGCCAACCTGGCCTACCGCGGCCAGACCGCCAACGGCGACGGCGTGCTGGTCTCGGGCAGCTACTTCCCGGTGCTCGGCGTCGAACCGGCGCTGGGGCGCCTCCTCGACCCCGGCGAAGACCGCACGATCGGCGGCCACTTCGTCGTCGTCCTCTCCGAGCCCTACTGGCGGAGCCGGTTCGGCGCCGACCCCGACGTGCTGGGCCAGGCCCTGACCGTCAACGGGCAGTCGATGACGATCGTCGGCGTCGCGCCGCGCGGCTTTGCGGGGACGACGCTCGGCTCGCGGCCGCAGGTCTTCGTGCCGCTGACCATGCGCGGCCTGATGGAGCCGGGGTTCGTGACCCCCGAGGAGAACGGCTTCGAGAGCCGGCGCGCGTACTGGGCCTACGTCTTCGCACGCCTGCGGCCGGGCGTCTCGGCCGAGCAGGCGAAGGCGGCGCTCGACGTGCCGTACCGCGCCATCCTCAACGAGGTCGAGGCGCCGCTCCAGGAGGACATGAGCGACCAGACGATGGCCCGCTTCCGCACTCGCGAGCTGACCTTCGAGCCGGGCTACCGCGGGCAGAGCTCGCTGCACGGCGAGGCGCGCACGCCGCTCCTGCTGCTGCTCAGCGTCACCGGCTTCGTCCTGCTCATCGCCTGCGCCAACGTCGCCAACCTCCTCCTGGTGCGCGGCGCCGCGCGCGCCGGCGAGATGGCGGTGCGCCTCTCGATCGGCGCCAGCCGCCGGCAGCTGGTGACCCAGCTGCTGCTCGAGGCGGTGGTGCTCGCCCTGCTCGGCGGCGCGCTCGGCGTCCTCGTCGCGCGCTGGACGCTCGCCCTCATCGGCTCGCTCCTGCCCGCCGAGGCGATGGAAGGCGTCGGGTTCGGCGTCGACCGCGGCGTCTTCTTCTTCGCCGGCGCCCTGGCGCTCGGCACCGGGCTCCTCTTCGGCCTCTTCCCGGCGCTCCACAGCACGCGCCCCAACCTCGTCTCGGCATTGAAAGACGAGGCGGGCCGCAAGGGCACCTCGCGCGGGGCGTCGCGCTTCCGCATGACCCTGGCGACGGCGCAGATCGCGCTGTCGATGGCGCTGCTCGTCGCCGCCGGCCTCTTCACCCGCAGCCTCTTCAACGTCACCCGCGTGGACCTCGGCATCCAGACCGAGAGCGTCGTCACCTTCGCCGTCTCGCCCGAGCTCAACGGCTACACCCCCGAGCGGTCGCGGGCGCTCTTCCAGCGCCTCGAGGACGAGCTGGCGGCGGTGCCCGGCGTCACCGGCGTCACCGCCGGCATGATCCCCCTCCTCGCCGGCAGCAACTGGGGTACCGACGTCAGGGTGCAGGGCTTCGAGTCCGGCCCGGACACCGACGACAACGCCAACTTCAACCGCATCGGCCCGGGGTACTTCCGCACGTTGGGCGTGCCGCTCCTCGCCGGCCGCGAGTTCACCCGCGCCGACACGCTCGGCAGACCGCGGGTGGCGGTCGTCAACCAGGCCTTCGCCAAGAAGTTCAACCTCGGGCGCGAGGCGGTCGGCAAGCTCATGAGCGAGGAGAACGAGGAGGAGACCGAGCTCGACGTCCAGATCGTCGGCCTGGTCGCCGACGCCAAGTACAGCGAGGTCAAGCAGGAGGTGCCGCCGCAGTTCTTCTACCCCTACCAGCAGAGCGAGAGCCTCGGCTTCCTCAACTTCTACCTGCGCACGAGCGGCGACCCCGAGCGCGTCCTGCCGGCGGTCAACGGCGTCGTCGCCCGGCTGGACCCCAACCTCCCGGTCGAGGAGCTCAAGACCCTGCCGCAGCAGGTACGCGAGAACGTCGCCGAGGACCGCATGATCAGCGTGCTGTCGGCGGCCTTCGCGGTCCTGGCGACACTGCTCGCCGCGGTGGGCCTCTACGGCGTCCTCGCCTACACCGTGGCGCAGCGGACGCGCGAGATCGGCGTGCGCATGGCGCTCGGCGCCGACGGCGGCCGCGTGCGCGGCATGGTGCTGCGGCAGGTCGCCAAGATGACGGCGATCGGCGGCGTGATCGGACTAGCGGCGGCGGTCGGCCTGGGACGGCTCGCGCAGTCGCTGCTCTACCAGCTCGAAGGCACCGACCCGGTCGTCTTCGGCACCGCGGCGGGCCTCCTCGCCGCCGTCGCCTTGGGCGCCGGCCTCCTTCCGGCCCACCGTGCCTCGCAGGTCGATCCGATGCAGGCGCTGCGCTACGAGTAGCGGCTAGCCCGTGCGCAGCAGCTCGTAGAGGAAGAGGCCGCAGAGGACGAAGAGGGCGACGGCGGCGACCTGGAACTCCCAGGCGCGCTCGACCGAGACGCGCTGCAGGCCTTTCATCCCGTAGCGGGGGAAGCAGAAGTAGAGGGTGGCCTTCACCACCTGGGCGATGCCGAGGAGCGTCAGCACCAGGGGGATGCCGTGCCAGACGCGGTGGAACCCCACGATGATCGAGCCGAAGATGAGGGTCGGGAACGCGACCGCGAAGACGCCCGGCGCTCCCTTCTCGCGCAGCAGGATGAAGAACTCGGCCCAGGCTCGCGGCTGCAGCAGATGCGAGAGGCCGATGACCAGCAGGTTGACGGTGGCGTAGATCATCACGGCGCGTTCCATCTAGCTCACCTCCACCGCGGCCGCCGTCGCGCCGCCGCGCGCCGCGCGCTGCGCCGCCTCCACCTCGCGGCAGAGGCGGGCGTAGATCTCGCGCGCCCGCCGGCCGCTCAGGCGGCGCACGATGCGGGCGCGGCTGCGCAGGCCGAAGACGGTGATCGCGTGATACGGGTTGACCAGCAGCACCAGGAGCACGAGGGCGAAGAACCCGCCGAGCGCCGCGAAGGCCGCCGCCACCCGCAGCCCGGCCGGGTCGAGCAGGACGGCGGCGCAGAAGGCGAAGAGCAGCGCGAAGACGGCGGCCACGACGATCGCGGCGACCGGCCGGTAGCGGTGGTAGGTCACCAGCACCACCTCGTCGAAGAAGACCCGCCGGCGGCTGGCCTCGACGAAGGAGAGCTCCTCGACCTCCAGGCCGCCGGGCACCTCGTAGACGCGGTAGCGCGTGGCGAGGTCGGCGTCGCGGCTCAGCCGCTTGCGGCGCGGCGGAGCGGTCACGCGGTGACCATCCCGTAGATCATGGCGCCGACCACGAAGAGCCCGACGCCGGTGACCAGCAGCGCCACGATCAGCGCCGCCACCGGCGCCGCGCGGCTCGCCCCCATCTGGCGCCGCTGGCGCGCGGAGCGAACGGCGCACCAGGCCGCCGCCGGCCCGAGCAGCGGGCCGAGGAAGCAGATCAGGAGCCCCATGAAACTCATCAGGAACGAGACCCCGGTCAGGTCGGTGTAGCGGCTGCGTGTGCTGGTCAGCGCGTCGCCGGCGGTGAGGCGGGCGAAGCAGGCGGGGCAGAGGACGACGCCCTCGGTCTCGATGCGGCAGAGGTCGCAGATCAAGAGGCCGCAGCGGCCGCAGTGGGCGGTGGCCAGGTTGCCGGCGTGGTTGGCGCAGGCGGTGCCGGCGGCGGGCCCGGCCTCGCCCAGGCGAGTGACCGTCGTCCGGGCGAAGGGGGGGTCGAAGAGGACCGCCTCGAAGCGGGTGCCGCAGGCGGCGCAAGTCTGGGGACCGCTGGCGAGGAGCGAGAGGTCGAGCGCCACCCGGCAGCGCGGACAGCCGATCCCCGCCCGCTCCAGGCGCGACGGCGGGCTCCCGGTGCCGCGGCGCTCGGAGAAGAGGTCGAGCAGGGGAGCCCTCCGGCGGCGCGCCTAGCGAACGCCCGGCGCGTCGATCACCCGCGTCCTAGCCGCCAGGTCGTGCAGGGTGGTCTTCTCGTCGGTGAAGAGCGCCGGCACGTAGTCGATGATCGACAGGCATCCGGCGATCAGGAAGCGCAGCGCGGCGCGCCCCCAGGCCTGACCGGGCCGGAGGTCGTGCCCCTCGGGGGTGACGACCTTGACGCTCATCGCGCGCTTGCCGAGCGTCTGGCCGCCGCGCGACAGCATCACCCCCTCGTAGACCACCTGCCCGACGGTGACCCAGAGGATGACGAGGATGAGGCCGACGATCCCGATGACGTCGGGCTCGGCGCTGTCCTCCATCTGCCCCGAGGCGATCATGTAGACCATCCAGATGCCGTACGGGATGCCGAAGAGCAGGCCGTCGAGGAAGAGGGCGCAGAAGCGCCGCCAGACCGAGGCGTAGACGAGCTTCCCGGGCGGCGCCACGCCGGCCTGCAGGTCGCGCACGTACTCGGTCTTGCACTGGGCGCAGTAGGGACGGCCGTCCAGCTCCACCCGGCAGTCGGGGCACACCCAGTCGCCGCAGCGGGCGCAGCGCACGCAGCCCTCGGTCACCTCGGGGTGGTTCTTGCAGCGCACCACGAGCTCCATTCGATCGCCCTCCTCTCGCGCGGTTGTCGGCGCAGATCGTATCAAGGGCGCGTGGTACGCTCGATCCGTGCCGCAGCCCCAGGTCTGCGCGAACCATCCGCAGCGGCCTGCCCTGGCGCTCTGCATGGCCTGCGGGCAGCGCTTCTGCCAGGAGTGCGTGACCCCCTGGGAGGGGATCCACTACTGCGCGCCCTGCCTCGGCAAGCGGCGCGCCGGCGGGCGGGAGCGGCGGCGCGTCCTCGGCTGGCTGCCGATGCTGCTGGCGGCCGCCCTCCTCTTCGTCCTCGCCAACGAGCTGCGCGTCCTGGTGGCCGCCAACTTCGGAGAGCTCTTCTGAAGGCGCGGGCCGCCGGCCTCGGCCTCGCCGAGCTGTGCGACGAGGGGGAGGAGGTCGTCGCGGCCGTCGCCGCCCCCTGGGTGGGCGTGCTCTGGCTCACCGCCGTGCCGCTCCGCCTCCTCCAGGTCGCCTTCGCCGATCGCCTGATCGAGCTGGGAGCCGACGCCCGCCAGTACGGCGACTGGTTCGGCGAGCTGTCGTGGGCGATCGGGCTGGCGTTCCTCCTGGCGCTCTACGGCCGCGCCGTCTACGCGCAGGCCTGCGGCGAGCGCTACGCCTCCGGCCGCACGCCGGGATGGCGGGCGCTGGCGGTGCCGCTCGGGGCGACGCTGGTCTACGTCTACGTGGCGCTGGTGCTGGAGGCTCTCTTCATCGCGCTGGCGGTGACGGGGGTGGCGGTGCCGGTGCTGGTGACCCTCGGCGGCCTGGCGGCGGCGAGCCTGCCGTTCTACGGCCGGCCGGGGCTCTTCGCGCCGCTCGGCACGGTGCTCGCCGCCGGCCGCGCCGGGCGCACGCTGATCGCGTCGGTGTTCCTGTTCTCGACCGCCTTCCTGGTGGCGGCGTTGAACCTCCTCTTCCTCGTCCAGCTCGCCCTGCTCCTGGCTGACGGCGCCTTCGGAACGAGCCTGGCACCCTGGAAGGCGGCGCTCGGCCTGGAAGGCCGCGCCTTCCTGCTCCTCCTCGCCGCCGGCGCCTGGCTCCTGGTCGAGCCGTACTGGCTGGCGTTCCTGGTGGTCTACGTCCGCCGTCTGCGCGGGCGGACCCGCGGCGAGGACCTGCGCCGGCAGTGGGCGGAGCTGCAGGCGAGCGACTATGCGACGTCATCCTGAGCGGAGCGAACCCGTACTCCGATCAGCGCCTGCTCCGGCAGGCGACCTCTCGGGTAGCGGCGCCCATCACAGGGCGCCGCAAGGATCTGGGCGGGGGGTTGGCTGGAACGCCCCTGCCCCCAGATCCTTCGCTGCGCTCAGGATGACATGGCTCTTGTTCTTTCTGATTCCGGCCGTGAGCGCCGGCCAGGCGCAAGGAGTCGACGACTACGGCCAAGCCCTCACTCGAATCGCCGCCTCCTTGCGCTCTGGCGACGCCGCCGCCGCGCAGCAGGCCGCGGACGGTCTGCGCGGCGCGGTCTTCTCCTCCCCCGCGGGCACCTTCTACCCCGACACCTCCCTCCTCGAGCGCGTGCGCGCGGCGCGGACGCCGGACGAGGCGCGGCGCGCCGCGGCGGCGGTCGAGCGGCTGCTCGCGGCGCTGGACGGCGCGGCGGGCGCCACGGCGCCCCTCTCCGCTCCCGACGCCGCGCTCCTCGCCCGCCTGCAGCGTGACCGCGCCGCGGCGATGCCGGCCGCGGGGGGCGAGGTGCCGGAGCTCGCCGTCGAGGAGCCGGGCTTCTTCCGCTCCGTGCGCGAGCGGCTGGACGCGGCGGGGGAGCGCTTCGGCCGCTGGCTCGGCCGCCTGCTGCGCGCCCTTCTCGACTGGCTCTCCCGCCGCGCCCCGCGCTCGGCCGCCGCCGGCGGCGGCGCCCTTGACGCGCGTCTGGTCAGTTACCTGGTCGGCGCGCTCGCCGTCATCGCGGCGCTCCTCGCCCTCGTCCTCTTCCTCCGCCGCGGCCGGCGCGCGCGGACCGAGTTCGCCGCCGCGCCCACGTCGTTCGAGCTGGCCGCCGACGCCGATCCGCTGTCGCGCCGCGGCGGCGAGTGGGAGGAGCGCGCCGCCGAGCTGGCGGCGGCCGGCCGCTTCCGCGAGGCGGTCCGCGCCCGCTTCCACGGCGTGCTGGTGGCGCTCTTCGCCGGCGGCTGGCTGCACTACCGGAAGGGGCGCACCAACTGGGAGTACGTCGCCGCCCTCTCCCCGGCCCTGCCCTGGCGCGGCGACTTCATCCGCCTCACCCGCAGCTTCGAGGAGGAGTGGTACGGCCGCAACGAGAGCGCCGAGGCGGACTACCGGCGGGCGAGCGAGGAGGCGGACCGGGTGCTCGAAGGCCTGCGGCGGCGGGAGGCGGCGTGAGGGGGCGGTGGCTGCCGGTCGCGCTCGCCGCGGTGCTCTTTTTCGGCGGCGCCTGGCTCCTGGTGGCGCCGGAGCGGACGGCGCGGCAGGCCTTCCCGCCGGGCTCGGTCTACAGCGCCGCCGACGACGGGCTGTCGCTGGCCTACGGCTATCTCGTGCGGCGGCGCGCCGCCTCGACGCTCCACCGCCCGCTCGACCTGCGCAGCGTCGAGCCGGATGCCGTCGTCTTCCGCGTCCGGCCGCTGCTGCCGCCCGACGTCGCCGCGCCCTTCGCCGAGGAGCGGCCGGCGCGCGGCGCGGCCCTTGCCGGCCTGCTCGGCGCCGAGGAGGAGGAGTGGCTGGCGAGCGGCGGCCGCCTGGTGCTGGCGGTGGCTGCGCCCTACGGCGCCCTCGGCGTGCGCTCGACGGCGAGGACGAAGCCGAAGGCGGAGGCCGAGCCGCCGCCGGGGCGCGCGGTGCGCAAGGTCTTCCCGCTCTGGCCCGCGGTCGAGCGCCTGCGGCCGCCGGCGGCGCGGGTGCTGGCGGCGCCCGGGCTGCCCCTCGGGCACGCGCTCTTCGCGCTCGGCGGGGAGGCGGTGGCGAGCCGGCGGAGCGTCGGCCGCGGCGAGCTGATCGCCCTCGCCGCGCCGGAGGTCTTCGAGAACGCGCACCTCGGCCGCGCCGACCACCTTCGGCTCCTCGAAGCGCTGGCCGAGAGCGGCCGGCCGGTCTACTTCGACGAGCGGGCGCACGCCCTCGGGCAGGAGCGGGGCGTGCGCGCGCTCCTCCTCGGCTGGGGGCTGGGGCCGGCGCTCGGCCTCGCCGCCCTCGCGGCGCTCGCCGCCTTCTGGCGCGGCCGGGCGCGGCTGGGGCCGCCGGAGCCGGAGCCTCCCGACCGCCGGCGCGAGGCGGTGGACCTCGTCGACTCGCTGGCGCAGCTCTACGCGCGGGCGCTGTCGCGGCGCGAGTCGCTGGCGCTCTACCGGCGGGCGCTCGCCGGCGCGGTGGCCCTGCGCACCGGCCTGCGCGGCGCGGCGCTGGAGGCGCGGGTGGCCGCACTCGCCGGCGACGCCGGGCAGCCCGCGGCGCCGGGCGGGGAAGGGAAGCATGCGGCGGACCTGAAGCCGTGGGAGTTCAAGGACGGGCTGGAGCGCCTGAACCGGGCCTTCGAGGGGGTGGAGCATGGTTGAGACGAGCACCGGGCCGCGGGCCGCGCTGAGCGCCGCGGACGTGGCGGCGAGGTGGCGGACGCTGCGCGAGGCGCTGGACCGCGTGGTCCTCGGCCAGGAGCGGGTCAAGGAGCAGATGCTGGTCTGCCTGCTGGCCGGTGGCCACGCGTTGCTCGAAGGCGTGCCGGGGACCGGCAAGACGCTCCTCGCCCTGGCGATGGCGCGCCTCCTCGACTGCCGCTTCCGCCGCATCCAGTTCACGCCCGACCTGATGCCGGCGGACTTGCTGGGCACCAACATCTACAACCAGAAGACGCAGGAGTTCGAGTTCCGCGCCGGGCCGATCTTCACCGACGTGCTGCTCGCCGACGAGATCAACCGCACGCCGCCGCGCACCCAGGCGGCGCTGCTCGAGGCGATGCAGGAGAGCGCCGTCACCCTCGACGGCGTGCGCCGCGAGGTGTCGCCGATCTTCACCGTCTTCGCCACCCAGAACCCGGTCGAGTTCGAGGGCACCTACCCGCTCCCCGAGGCGCAGCGCGACCGCTTCCTGCTCAAGATCGCGCTCGACTACCCGGCCGCCGAGGCCGAGGCCGCGATGCTCGCCGCCTACGCCGGCGGCGTGCGCCTGCTGGAAGAGGGCGTGCGCGAGCTGGCGCCGGTGCTCGGGCCGGCGGAGCTGCTGGCCTGCCGGCGCGGGCTGCCCGGCTGGGTGCGAGTGGACGAGAGCCTGCGCGCCTACATGCTCCAAGTCGTCGCCGCGACGCGCACCCACGACTGGGTGGAGATCGGCGCCGGCCCGCGCGGCTCGCTCGCTCTCCTCGAGAGCAGCCGTGCCTTGGCCTTGCTGCGCGAGCGCGACTTCGTCAGCCCCGACGACGTCAAGGAGATGGCGGGGCCGGTGCTCGCCCACCGCGTGACCCTCAACCCGGAAGCCGAGATGGAGGGGGCCGACCTGCCCGACCTGCTGCGGCAGATCTTCGAGCAGGTGCCGGTGCCGCGCTAGGCGCACGCGATGCGGCCGGGCGAGCGCGCGATCCGCCTGCTGGCGCTCCTGGCAGTCGCCGCCGTCGCGGCGCACTGGCTGCCGGGGCTCGCGGCGCCGCTCGCCGCCGCCGTCCTGGCGCTCGGCGCGGCGGCGGCGGTCGAGGCCGGGTCGCTCGGCCGCGCGCGGCTCGCCGCCGAGCGGCCGGCGCGCCTGGCGCTGTCGCTCGACGAGCCGGAGGAGGTGGAGCTCGCGGTCGCCAGCCACGCGCCGCGGGCGCTCCGCCTAGTCGTGCGGCAGGTCTGGCCGCCGCTCCTCGAGCCGGCGGCGAGCGAGGAGGCGCGGCGGCTGCGGCCCGGGGAGCTGGCGCGCTTCCGCTTCACGGTGCGCGGCGTCGAGCGCGGGCGGGCGGCGCTGCCGCCGCCCTACGCCGCGATCACCCGCTGGGGGCTGGTCGAGCGCCGGCTCGCCCTGCCGGTACCCGGTGAGGTGCAGGTGCTGCCGAACCTCAAGGCCGTTGGGCGACTGCATCGGCGGCTCAACCGCTTCGCCCTGCGCGGCCTCGGCAGCCGCGCCTCGGCGCGGCTCGGCAAGGGGCGGGAGTTCGACCGCCTGCGCGACTACGTGCAGGGCGACGACCTGCGCGACGTGGCCTGGAAGGCCTCGGCGCGGCACCGCAAGCTGATCGTCCAGGAGTTCCGGCTCGACCGCTCGCAGGACATCGTCGTCTGCCTCGACCGCGGCCACCGCATGGCGGCGCGGGTGGCGCGGCTGACCCGTCTCGACCACGCGATCCACGCCGCGCTCCTCCTCGCCTATATCTCGAACCGGATGGAGGACCGGATCGGCCTCCTCTCCTTCGCCGCCGAGGCCGAGCAGGGGATCGCACAGGGTCGCGGGCGGACGCAGCTCCGGCGTCTGACCGCCTACGCCACCGACCTGGCGCCGGAGGTGGTGCACACCGACTACCTGGCGCTCGCCGCCCACCTGCGGCGGCGGCTGCGGCACCGCACGCTGGTGATGATCCTGACCGCGCTGCCGGAGCTGGAGGAGCAGGCCGACCTCCTCGCCGCCGCCGAGCTGCTGACGCCGCAGCACCTGCCGCTCGTCGTCCTCTTCGCCGACCCGGAGCTGGAGGCGGTGGCGCGCCTGCGGCCGGCGGACAAGGAGGAGCTCTCCCGCACTCTCGTGGCGCGCGACCTCTGGCACGGCCGCCAGCAGATGGTGCGCCGCCTGCGCCGGCGCGGCGCCCTGGTCGTCGAGACGCCCCCCGGCGAAGCGGGGATCGAAGCGGTGAACGCCTACCTCGACGTCAAGCGGGCGCAGCGGCTGTGACAGCTTCCGCTGTCATCCTGAGCGCAGCGAAGGATCTGGGTGGGGGCAGTTAATGGATGTAGAGCGCTTTATCGCCGCCCGCCGGCCCCAGTGGCAGCAGCTCGAGGAGCTGCTGGCGACCGCCGACAAGGTGCCCGAGTGGGAGCTCGGCGCCGAGCGCATCCAGGAGCTGGTGCGGCTCTACCGGCTGGCCTGCTCGGACTTGAACCAGGCGCGCTCGGCGACCGCCAACCCGGCGCTCCTGGGCTATCTCAACGAGCTGGCGGCGCGCGGCTACCGCTTCGTCTACCGCGGCGGCGGGCGGCGGCAGCCGGCGGGCGAGGCGGTGCGCCGCTTCTTCGCCTTCGAGCTGCCGGCCGCCTTCCGGCGCGAGCGGCGGCTGGTGCTGGCGGCGGCGGCGACGTTCCTCCTGGGCGCCGCGGTCGGCTTCGCCGCCGTCCTCGAGGACCCGCGCAACGGCCGCGACCTCGTCCCGGCCCAGTTCTTCACCGAGAGCCCGCGCGAGCGGGTGGCGCGGATCGAGAGCGAGGAGGAGCGCATCGACACGGTGGAGAAGGCGCTCTACTTCGGCGCCTCGCTCTACACCCACAACATCAAGGTCTCTCTCCTCGCCTTCAGCCTCGGCGCGCTGACGATCCTCGGCGGCTACTGGATCCTCTTCTACAACGGCGTCGTGCTCGGCGCGGTGGCCGGCCTCTACCTCCTCGACGGCGTGCAGCTCTTCTTCCTCGCCTGGGTCGGACCGCACGGGGCGCTGGAGCTGCCGGCGATCGTCTTCGCCGGCGCCGCCGGGCTGGTGGCCGGCCACGCGCTTTGGCTGCCGGGCCGGCTCAGCCGCGGCGCGGCGCTGCGGCGGGCGCTGCCGAGCCTCTGGGCGATGCTGCTCGGCGCGGCGCTGATCCTGGTCGTGGCCGGGCTGATCGAAGGGTCCTTCTCGCAGATGACGGCGAAGGCGGTGCCCTACGCGCTCAAGGTCGGCGCCGCGGCCGCCCTCTTCGCGGCCCTGGTCGTCTACCTCTTTGCGGCGCGGCGGGGGGAGCCGTGAGCGCCGCGCGCCGCCGCGAGCGGGTGGTGCTTACCCCCGAGCACGTCGAGCTGCGTCTGGTGCCGGCGGGGCTCGCCAGCCGCTTCCTCGCCCTGCTGGTGGACGCCGGGGTGATCCTGGCGTTCACCGTCATGCTCGCGGCGGCCCTGGCGCGGCTGCCGTGGGGGATCGGGCAGGCACTGGCGATCACCTTGAGCTTCGTGCTGACCTGGGCCTACCACCTCTGGTTCGAGGTGCGGCGGCAGGGCCGGACCTGGGGCAAGCGCCTGCTCGGCCTGCGGGTGGTGGACGGCCACGGCCTGCCGCTCACCTGGCAGCAGTCGCTGGCGCGCAACGCCGTGCGCGCCCTCGACTTCCTGCCCGTCTTCTACGGCGTCGGCGGCGCCGCCTGCCTGCTCGACCGCGAGCGCCGGCGGCTCGGCGACCTGCTGGCCGACACCGTGGTCGTGCAGGAGGCGCGCGCCCGGCCGCTGAGCCCCGCGGCGCTCGGCCGCCCGCGCCAGTTCAACAGCCTGCGCACGCGGCGGGTGCTGCGCCTGATCCGCCACCGCATCGGCCTCGCGGAGCGGGAGTTCCTCCTCGCCCTCTGCCTGCGCGCCGACGCCCTCGAGGAGAGCGCGCGCTACGACCTGATGGAGGAGGTCGGCGCCGCCTACCGCGCCAAGCTCGGCATCGACGACCCCCACCTCTCCGGCGAGAACCTGGTGCGCGACCTGACCGCGATCCTCTTCTCCGACGAGGCGCGGCTGCCGGCGCTGCGCTGAGTCAGGAGGGCAGGCCGAACAGCGCGTTGCTGTCGAGCACGACCGCCTTGGCCCCGCGCTCCTTCGCCCGCTGCATCAGGTCGGCGATCCCACCGGGCCCGTCGCCGGCCTCGCCGTTCCAGAGCGCGATCAGGACCACCTCCTCATCCCGTTCAGCGAGGGCGTTGTAGAGCAGCCAGAGGTTGTTGCGCTGCCAGATCGAGTACTCGGACTGCCGTTCCACCAGCCAGTTCGGGAGGTCCGCCGTGTCGGCCAGCACGCGCACCTCCGGCTGCCCCTTGTGGAGACGCTGGAAGCGCTCGACCCACTCCGGTCCCGCAGCCTGGACCGACTCGACGAGGTATTGCGTCTTCGGCAGGGTGAGGAAAAGGTGGGTGGTGAGCCCGAGCTCGGCGCAGACCTCGTGGAAGAGGATGTCGCCCCCGCTCGCCCCGCCGGCGATGCCGCAGGCGATGGGCGCGAGGTCGCGCTCGCGTGCGACGGCTTCCCGGAGCGCCTCTCGCGCCGCATCTTCCGCCTCCTGGGTAGCCGGGAAGCGCGGCTTCTGGCGATCCGGCCTGTCGATCATGTGTCCCGTGAAGAGGAGGATCCGCCCCTCCTGGCGGTGGACTGCGAGCGGCCCCGTCGGCGGGAAGACGGCCAGGGCCGCCGCAGCGTTGTCGGCCATGACACCGAGCCGCTCGTACAGCGCGATCTGGTCGCGCGCCACCTCCTCGGCCAACGCGGGAGCGCCGGCGAGCGCCTTGCGGTAGGCGTCGGCGACGCGCTGCGGGCGTTCCGACGTCAGCAGAGTCAGGTCCGCCGCGCTGAGGTCGAGCCAGATGTCGCGCCCGCCCTTCCGCTCGAGCCGCGCCCGCTCGGCCGCGAGCGAGGTCCTGACGGCGGCCGCCAGCTCCGCCGCCTGCCGCTGCCGCGCCGCGAGCTGCGGCACCGCCTGCTGCAGCTCGTCGAAGCGGTCGGACCAGACCTCGGGGAGCGCTGCCGCCAGCTCGGTGAGCACCCGCAGCATCGCCACCGCGTTAAGCCCGGGATAGAAGGCGTTGAGGTCTTCCTGGAAGGCCTTGGCGTAGGCCTCTAGGCTCGTCTCCAGGTGGGGGGAGCGAAGGGCCTCCTCGCACCGCCGCCCTTCGGGCAGCTCCTCCCAATCGCGCTGCCAGCGCCGCTTGGCGTTCCGTGCCGCGAGGGAGAGCGCCTCCGCGCGGTCCTTGGGGCCCGCCTCTGCCTGATCGAGGACGCGCTGCACCGCCAGGTCCGCACGCACCAGGTCTTCGAGGCGCTCGTGGATCGTCGCCAGCCGGAGGTTCGCCTCAACGTCGTCGCCGCCGAGCTGGCGCAGCGCCTCCCATGTGGCGCGGGCGCCGCGCATCGCCTCGAGGTCGAATTGGGCCCGGCCCACCAGCCGCAGCCCCTCGCACTCCCACTCGAGCCCGCGCGCCTCGTACGCCAGCAGCTCCAGGTCGCCGGGGTGCTTCTCGCTCTTCGCCCGTTCGACCTCCTCGCGGAAGTCGCGCGGCACGACGAGGAAGGTGGAGCGGTCCTGCGGGCGCAGGTTGGGGAGCGAGCGGAAGACCGGGCTGTCCTGGTCCTCGGAGGCGAGGGTGCGGCGCAGCGCCTCCGTCAGCTCGCCGAGGCTCGCCGCGGGGTCGTCCTTGCCGTAGACGAAATAGCGGTCGGTCTGCAGGTCGAAGGGGTACTTGTCGCCGTCGCAGCGCAGGAGGAAGGTGCGCTTACCGCGCAGGGCGTGCCGGATGCCCAACTCGTAGAAGACGTTGGCGTTGTGAATCGACGCGTCGGCGACGACGAGGTCCGCCGTCAGCAGGCGCTGGAACATGTCCACCCGGATGTTGCCCTGCTTGAGGATCTCGGCCGTGGTCCGCCCGGCGACCCCGAGGGCGTCGAGCGCCGGGGCGATCAGCTCCCGTTCCACCCGGTCGAAGTCGATGTCGCTTTTGGTCCCGAACGGGCGGACGATGAAGGCGCGCATCGGCCCGCGTCAGGCGAGGCCGTCGAGGAACGTTCCGCAGTGCTCGCGCCGGATCTCTTCGCGCCGGCAGCCGATGCGGTCGGGGTCGCAGTAGCGTTCGTACAACTCTTACTCGGCCGCCGCCGCGACCGCCGCGCGCTGGGTGGCGGCGGGCATGCCCATCTTTTCGCGCAGGCGCGCCTCCAGCTCGTCGGCCAGGTCCGGGTTGTCGCGTAGAAACTGCTTGGCGTTCTCGCGCCCCTGGCCGATGCGAACGTCGCCGTAGCTGTACCAGGCGCCGCTCTTGACCACCAGCTTGTGCTCGACGCCCAGGTCGACCAGCTCGCCCGGGCGCGAGATCCCCTCGCCGTAGTCGATGTCGAACTCCGCCTGGCGGAAGGGCGCGGCGAGCTTGTTCTTGACCACCTTGACCTTGGCGCGCGCGCCGGTGACCTCCTCGCCGTCCTTGAGCGCGGCGATGCGCCGGATGTCGATGCGCAGCGAGGAGTAGAACTTGAGCGCGCGGCCGCCGGTCGTGGTCTCGGGGTTGCCGAACATGACCCCGATCTTCTCGCGGATCTGGTTGATGAAGACGAGGCAGGTCTGGGACTTGGCGACGATCGCCGTCAGCTTGCGCAGGGCCTGCGACATGAGCCGCGCCTGCAGCCCGACGTGCGAGTCCCCCATCTCCCCCTCGAGCTCGGCCTTGGGCACCAGCGCCGCCACCGAGTCGATGACCACCACGTCCACCGAGTTGCTGCGCACCAGCATCTCGGCGATCTCCAGGGCCTGCTCGCCGCTGTCCGGCTGCGAGACCAGCATGTTGTCGATGTCGACGCCGAGCTTCTTGGCGTACTCGGCGTCGAGGGCGTGCTCGGCGTCGATGAAGGCGGCGATCCCCCCCTTGCGCTGCGCCTGGCCGACGACCGAGAGCGCCAGGGTCGTCTTACCGGAAGACTCCGGGCCGTAGATCTCGACCACCCGGCCGCGCGGGAAGCCGCCGATGCCGATCGCGTAGTCGACGGCCAGCGACCCCGTGGGGATGGCCTCGACGGCCAGGTGCTCGCGCGCCCCGAGGCGCATGATCGAGCCCTTGCCGAACTGCCTCTCGATCTGCTGCACGGCGTTTTCGATGGACTTCAGACGGTCGATTCTGGGCTCGGACATGGGCTCCTCTCGGCGGCGGACCGCCCTCGCATCGTAGAAGACGGAAAACGGGGGGTCAAACTTTGCGCCCCGGTCATTTATGCCTTGTTTACGCTACCACAAAGTCGGCGCCAACGCTCCCCCCGGGCTGCACCGTACAATCCCGCGATGGCCACCATGGAACGCCCGCTCGCCGCCGTCGCCGTGGACGCCCCGGAGGCCGCCCTCCCCATCCAGCGCCTGGAGGACAACGTGGCGCGCGTCCTGCGCGGCAAGCGCGAGGCGATCCGCCTGACTACGGTCTGCCTGCTGGCCCGCGGCCACGTGCTGGTCGAGGACGTGCCGGGAGTGGGGAAGACCACGCTCGCCCAGGCCTTCGCCCGCTCGCTCGGGCTCGCCTTCCAGCGTATCCAGTTCACCAGCGACCTCCTGCCCTCCGACATCATCGGCGTCTCGATCTTCAACCAGAAGACCCAGGCCTTCGAGTTCATCCCCGGGCCGCTCTTCGCCCACGTGCTGGTGGCCGACGAAATCAACCGCGCCACCCCGAAGACGCAGTCGGCCCTCCTGGAGGCGATGAGCGAGGGGCGGGTCTCGGTCGAGCGCAAGCGCTACACCCTGCCGGACCCCTTCCTGGTGCTGGCGACCCAGAACCCGCTGGAGTACCAGGGAACCTTCCCGCTGCCGGAGTCGCAGCTCGACCGCTTCCTCATGTGCCTGCGCCTCGGCTACCCGCCGCGCACCGACGAGCGGGAGCTGCTCCTCTCCGGCGGCGTCGAGGCGGTGCTCGAGGAGCTGCGGCCGGTGGTGACGAAGGAGGAGCTCCTGGAGCTGCAGCGGCGGGTCGCGGCCGTGCGCGTGCCGGAGAAGCTCGCCGACTACATCCTGGCGCTCGCCGAGGCCACCCGCAGCGGCGGCGAGTTCATGCTCGGCGTCTCGACCCGCGGCACCCAGAGCCTCTACCGCGCGACGCAAGCTCTCGCCCTCTGCGAGGGCCGCAGCTACGCCATCCCCGACGACGTCCAGCGCTTGGCGCCGACCGTCCTCGCCCACCGCGTCGCCCTCCGCCGCGGCACCCCCGACCTCGACGCCGCCCGCGCCGCGATCGAACGGGTGGTGGGCGGCGTGCCCGTCCCGCTGTAGCCCGCGCCGCGAAACCGCGCCCGCCTCCTCCGCGTAGATTGGCGGAGACCCGCCCCCGGGAGGAGGACAGATGACTCGCACGGTGAATCCGGCCCTTCCGGCCGTCGTCCTCCTGCTGTCGCTCGGCGCGGCTCCGGGCCGCGGCCCGACGGACAAGCTGGCGCCTTGCCGCGTCCCGGGCGTGAAGGAGGAGGTCCTCTGCGGCCGGTACGAGGTCGACGAGGACCGCGCCGCCGGCACGGAACGGAAGATCGGTCTCAACGTCGTGGTCCTGCCGGCGACGACCCCGGACGTAGCGCCCGACCCGCTGGTCTTTCTCGCCGGCGGCGGCGTCGTGCCGGCCACCAGCTACGCGAGCTACTTCAGCCGGGCCTTTCCCGACCTGCGGCGGCGCCACGACATCGTCCTGATCGACCAGCGGGGGAGCGGGGCGTCCAACGCGCTGGAATGCGCGCTGTCCACGGACCCCGCCAACGCGGAGTACCGGGACGAGGCGCGCTTCCGGGAGGCGGTGCGCCGCTGCCGCCGGGAGCTGGAACGCAAGGCCGACCTGCGCTACTACACGACTCCCGTCGCGATGGACGACCTCGACGAGGTCCGCGCCTGGCTCGGCTATCCGCGGCTCAACCTCTACGGCGTGTCGTACGGCACCAAGGCGGCGATGGTCTACCTGCGCCGGCATCCGGAGCGCGTCCGGTCCGTCGTCCTGCACGGCGTGGTCCCCATCGACGCGCCGATCTGGCTCGAGGTTCCGCGCTCCTCCCAGTCGGCGCTGGAGGAGGTCTTCGCCGCCTGCGCCCGGCACCAGGGTTGCCACGCCGCCTTCCCGCACCTCGCCCGGGAGTTCGGCGCGCTGCGCGAGCGCCTCGCCGGCAAGCCCGTCAAGGTCAAGGTGAGGAAGCCGGAGACCGGCCAGGAGGTGGAGGTCCCGATCGACGCCGAGGTCCTCGGCGGCTTCGTTCTCAGCGTGCTGTTCTCGGCCGAGCGGATCCACGACCTGCCTCTCCTGATCCACCTCGCCCATGCCGGCGACTACCAGCCGCTCGCCCGCCGGCTGGCGGCCCGGGGAGAGAGCGGGATCCCGAAAGGCGTCTACCTCTCGATCATCTGCAGCGACGAGATCCCGCAGTTCGACGCCGCCGCCGTGCCGGCCGCGACGGCCGGCACGTTCCTGGGCGGGTTCCGTCTCGGCCGCGAGGTCCTCGCCTGCGGCGAGTGGGCGCGCGGCTGGCTGCCCGAGGGCTACCGGGCGCCGGTCCGCTCCGACGTTCCCGCCTTGATCCTCACCGGCGCCCTGGACCACGTCACCGCGCCGCGCTACGGCGAGAGGGCGGCGCGGTCCCTCACCAACGCGCGCCACCTCGTCCTGCCCCGCCGGGGGCACAACGACACGGACCCGTGCGTCGCGGGGATGGTGCAGGCCTTCGTCGCCGCCGGCGGCCTGGAGGGCCTGGACGCGAGTTGCCTCGCACAGACGCCGGAGCTGTCGTTCGCGCTGCGCGCCGACGAGCTGTAACAACCCGCGCCCGCCGGCCGTAGGGAGGAGAAATAACCGCGAAGGAGCCTGCGATGAAGGCGATCGTCTACCACCGCTACGGCTCGCCCGACGTCCTGCGCTGCGAGGAGGTCGCGCAGCCGGCCGTCGGGGACGACGACGTCCTGGTGCGGGTGCGCGCGGCGTCGGTCAATCCGCTCGACTGGTACAGCATGCGCGGCACGCCGTACCTCTTCCGCCTGGGCACCGGGCTGCGCAAGCCGAAGGAGACGCGGCTAGGCGCCGACGTGGCCGGCCGGGTCGAGGCGGTGGGCAGGAACGTGACGCAGCTCAAAGTAGGCGACGAGGTCTTCGGCGCCTGCCGCGGGGCCCTCGCCGAGTACGTGTGCGCTGCCGAGTCGGCGCTGGTCGTCAAGCCGCCGAGCATGACCTTCGAGCAGGCCGCCGCGGTGCCGATGGCGGCGCTCACCGCGCTGCAGAGCCTGCGCGACCGGGGGCGGGTGCGGCCGGGCCAGACGGTCCTGGTCAACGGCGCGGCGGGAGGCGTGGGCACCTTCGCCGTGCAGATCGCCAAGGCGCTCGGCGCCGAGGTGACCGGCGTCTGCAGCACGCGGAACGTGGACCTGGTGCGCTCGATCGGCGCGGACCGCGTCGTCGACTACCGGCGGGAGGACTTCACCAAGACCGGGCGCCGCTACGACGTGATCCTCGACTGCATCGGCAACCACTCCTTGTCGGCCTGCCGGCGCGCCCTCGAGCCCAAGGGCATCTACGTCGTGATCGGCGGCTCGGGCGGCCCGTGGGTCGGCCCGCTCCTCCGTCTGCTCAAGACGCTCCTGGTGTCGCCGTTCGTGAGCCAGAAGCTCGTCGTGTCCATGGCGCGGCGGAACAAGGAGGACCTGACCTTCCTGCGCGACCTGATCGCCGCCGGCAAGGTGACGCCGGTTCTCGACAAGAGCTACGGGTTGCGCGAGGCGCCGGAAGCGATCCGGTACCTGGAAGAGGGGCACGCGCGGGGGAAGGTCGTGGTCACGGTATGACGCGGCTGGAGATCGTTCTACACTCGGGAATGGAGGTGATCCATGCCCCCTCTGAGCTCGTTCCCGGACGTGACGATCCCCGGCCTTGCGGCGAACGTGAGCTACTGTCTCTTCAGGGTCGACCGCACCTTCGACGGCGTCTTCGACGGCGCGAAGCCGTCGTCGTACACGTGCGAAGGCGGAGGCGGGGCCGGAAGGACGGTCCGCTTCGTCACCACCTTCACCTGGCGGATCACGGCGGCTCTCCAGTGCGACGAGAGCCTCGCGATCTGGCCGTCCACCCAGCTCACCGCGAAAGGCGTCACCATCGCCCGCGCCGACGGCTTCGCCCATTTCATGGGCCAGTTCCGCATCGTCAAGAAGAACCCGCCGCAGCCTGACGTTCTCTACTTCCGGGGCATCCTCGAGCTCATCAGCCGCAGCGGCTCCCACCAGGCGCTCGGCGAACGGTGCGACGAAAAGGACCACATCGAGGGCTGGCTCGTCGGCATAGGCGCGCGTCCCGTCTCCAAGTTCACGCTGCGCGCGGCGATCGTGGCGAAGGGGCAGCTCGCTCCCGACGGCGGCGTCTTCCCGGACGCCTCGGTCAACCGGCTCACGGGAAGCCTGATCAAGCGTCCCTGACGCTTGCCTCTTGAGCACGACCGTCTCGTCCTCCGCCTCCGGCAGCGCCGCGAGCGCTGCCAGCACCTCTTCGGCCGAGCCGTAGCGCTGCGCCGGCTGCTTCGCCAGGAGCTTGTCGAGGAAGGCCGGCCACGCGGCCGGCAGGCCGGGGCGGAGCGCGCCGGCGTAGCCGTCGGGGACCTCGCCGAGGGCAGCTCGCAGGGAGTGCTCGCCCGCCTTCCCCTCGTCCCCCGATCTCGAGCGCGAGCCTCGCTGCCCGCCGGAAGTCCGCCGCCGCGGGCGAAGGCCTCCGCCGCCTTGTCCTTCCGCCCCTCGCGCATGGTGAAGGGTTGACTTCGCCACACTGAACGGGTTAAATACCCGCTCATGAGGGAACAAAACAACCCGGAAGCGGCTCGACCCCTCCCGACTGGGGAAGCTTGCCCTCTGAAAAGCGAAGCTTCCCCTTCCGATGGCGAAGCTTCACCTTCGAAAAGCGAAGCTTCCCTTTCCGTTGGCGAAGCTTCCCTCTTGAAAGGCGAAGCTTCGCTTTCCGATGGCGAAGCTTGTCTTTTGAAAAGCGAAGCTTCGCTCTCGGACGGGAAAGCTTCCCCTTTGAACAGCCAAGCTTCGCTTTCCGGTGGGGAAGCTTCGCTCTTGAAAAGGGAAGCTTCGCCAACGCGTGGCGAGGCTTCCCCCGCCGCCCCTCCCTCTCACCCGCGCCGGCGGAATCCTCCGCTTGGCGCTTTCGTCCACTGTCTGGATTGAAGGAGAGCCCCCATGCCTGACCGGAACCTGATCAACCTCATCGCGGCGATGGACATCCTGAGCACCAACCTCAAGGCGCGCCTGCCCGAGATCCCGCTTCTCGAGCCGCTGCAGACCGACCTCGAAGCCTGGCTCGCGGAGACCCGGGGCCTCGAGACCCAGCAGGAGATCTACACCGCGCGCCTGCGGGAGACCAACGAGAAGCGCCGGCGAGCCGAGGCCCGCGGCGTCGAGCTGCGCAGCCAGGCCGACGCCGCCCTGCGCGGTCAGTTTGGCACCAAGAACAAGGTGCTCCACGAGTTCGGCCTCCGGCCGCGCGGCGGGCGGCGCACGAAGAAGCCCGAGACCCCGCCGCCGGCACCGGCGTCGGAGCCCACTCCGGCGGCGACGAAGTAGGCTGAGCGCACCGCGGGGGGCGGTGACGCCCCCCGTCGTTTCCTGACCCCGAAGCCACCCATGAAACCCGCCCACGTCGGCCTCCAAGCCCGCCTCGCCGCCTGCTTCGCAGGCCGCGTCGTCTCCGACCCCCGCCAGGATCCCTACCTCCGCAAGATCCTCGGCCTCGACGACGGCACCTGGGCCGAGACCGCCAACTACCAGGCCATGCTCGCCGCCAGCTGGCTCTGGCGGGTGCTCTTGGCCGAGGTCGAGCCCGCCGAGCGCCGCCTGGCCTTCGCCCAGGTCGTCAAGCTCTACGAGCTGGAGCGCGAGCAGGGCATGTACCGCACCGAGTGCCTCTGCCCGGACCCCCACGCCGGCATGCACCTCGAAGCCCACACCGCCATCCTCTGCGCCACCCTCGAGCACCCCCGCCCCAAGCTCAGGAACCTCGCCCTCGACTGGCTCGGCCGCGCCCTCCGCCTCTACAACGCGCTCGCCTCGCCCGACGGCGAGCCCTGGGCCCCCGGCCTGCGCACGAAGACCGCGCTCCCACGCAACCAAGCCGCCGCCGCGCTCGTCCGCGAAGTCCTCGGCCTGCCGCACCGGCGGGAGAAAGGACAGATCGTCGCGGCCGAGAAGCTGGAGCTCCCCGGCACCAGCCGCAGCCCCTACTACTTCGCCTCTCTCCGCTGGCTGCGCCGGTTACTCGCCGAACGACCCTTGCTGCGCCGGGAGCTCAAGGCGCGCGCGACGGCCGGGCCGTTCCCGGAGAAGCTGCTCCTGCCGCTGCATGTGGTCCGCTTCGAGGGCGGCCTCGTCGCCAGCCTGAGGCAGTCCGCCCGGCCGCCCCACAAGGGCTGGCTCGACCCGGTGGACTGGGTCTTCGTCCACTGGAGCAGTCCCGGGAAACATCAGGCACAGGTGGGTCGAGAGTGGAAAACGCCGCCCCGCGAGTTGCCGAGGGCGGCCCGCGTCCTCGAACGGTTGGCGGTCCCCGTGGAAAAGTGATGGCGAGCGGAGAACTCGAGCCTAGCCAGCGGAGAAGCGTCGCCGGCGCCTACGCGCCGGCCGGCGCCTGGGCGCGGACCTCGCGGATGCGGGTGAGCTGCTCGAGGAAGAGGTCGAAGAGATCGGGGTCGAACTGCGTGCCCCGGCCTTCGCGCATCAGGGTCAGCGTCTCGCTCTCGGGGAGCGCCGGCCGGTAGGGGCGGTTCGAGGAGAGGGCGTCGTAGACGTCGACGAGGGCGCAGAGGCGGCCGCTGAGCGGGATGTCCTCGCCGGCGAGCTTTTGCGGATAGCCCGTGCCGTCCCAGCGCTCGTGATGGGTGAGCGCGATCGTCTCGCCGGCCTGGAGCAGCGGGGAGCTCGAGCCGGCGAGGATGCGCGAGCCGATCGTCGTGTGCGTCTCCATGACGCCGCGCTCTTCCGGCGTCAGGCGGCCGGGCTTGAGCAGGATGGCGTCCGGGATGCCGATCTTCCCCACGTCGTGCATCGGGATGGCGTGGCGCAGCACCTCGATCTCGCCGGGAGGGAGGTGCAGGGCCTCGGCGAGCACGGTCCCGAGCCGGCTCAGCCGCTGGATGTGCTCGGCGGTGTCGAAGTCCTTGTAGCCGGCGGCGATGACGAGCCGGTGGATGGTGTCGAGCTGCGCGGCGTAGGTCAGGCGCTGGGCCTCGGCCATCTCCTCGAGCGCCCGGCGCAGGGCGGCGGTGCGCTGCTCGACCTTCCCCTCGAGCTCCTGGCTGTGGCGCTTGAGCGCGTCCTTCGCCTCCTTGAGCTGCATCTGCGAGTCGAGCCGCACCCGCAGCTCCGTGCGGTCCACCGGCTTGGCGATGAAGTCGCTCGCCCCGGCCTCCACCGCCCGCACCCGGTCCTCGCGCTGGTCGAGCGCGGTGACCATGATGACGGGGAGGTCGCGCACCGCCGGATCGGCGCGGATGCGGCGGGCGACCTCGTAGCCGTCGATGCCGGGCATCATGACGTCGAGGAGGACGAGGTCGATGTCGAGCGGCAGCTTGGCCAGCGCCTCGAGGCCGTCGGCGGCGGTCTCGACCTCGTAGCCGAGCAGCTGCAGCATCTTCGTCAGAACCAGACGGTTCTGCTCGAGGTCGTCCACTACCAGGATCCGCCGCACCGACACCCCCTCAGCCTTTCAGATCGTGCTTGCACCATAATTGAAACCCGAGGTCGAGTGCGACAACCCATCATCCTGATCGCCGCGGGGGACCCTGCCGAGGCCGCCCGCCGCCTGGAGGCGGCGGGGCTCGAAGCGAGCGTGGCGGCGAGCCCGGAGGAGGCCGCCGCGCTGGCGCGCCGCGAGGCCCTGCTCGCCGCGGGCAAGGCGGAGGCCATCGCCGCCCTGGCCGGGGGTCTTGCGCATCACCTCAACAATCTCCTGGCGACGGCGCTCATGTCGCTCGAGCTGCTGGCCCCCGGCGGACCCGAGGAGACGGACGTCCGGGCGGGCCTGGAGGACAGCCTGCGGCAGGCGGTGGCGCTGCTGCGCCAGATGCTTGCGCTGGCGAGCAGCGCGGCGGGCGAGCCGGCGCCGTTCCAGCTCCGGAGCCTGCTGACCGACGCGCAGCGGATGCTGCGGACGGCCCTGCCGCCCGGGGTCGAGCTGGTGACCGACTATCCGCCGGACCTCCCTCTCCTCTTCGGCGAGCCCGCCGTGGTCCATCAGCTCCTCCTGCGGCTCGGGCTCGCCGCGCGGGAGGCCGTGGGGGAGGAGGGGCGGCTCACGCTCGCCGCCCGCGTCCCGCCGGCCGCCGAGGGGGCCGAGGGGACGGCGCCCTGCCTCGAGGTCGAGGTGACGGCCAGCCCGGGGGCGTGGCGGCCGCCCGCCGAGGCCGAGGAACTGGTCCGGTCCCTGGGCGGCTCCACGGAGAGCCCGCGGGAGGGGAGCTGGCGCGTCTCCCTTCCGGCCGCGTCGCGCACCGCGCCGTAGGACTCGCACCGACACCGCCCGTCCTCGCACGCCGACGCTGAGTCCAGCGTCCGGCCGATCCAGCGCTTCTCGATCGCTCCCTAGGCTGCTTCTCGTCAGCGGAAGTCAATCCGCGAAGCGAACCAGACGAGGGCCGAGCGATGCGAGCCACCACCACCCCGACGATCCTGGCGGCGATCCTCCTGACGACTTCCGCCACCGCCGCCGCCGCGGCCGACGGCGTGGTCGCGAGCCCCGAGCCGATCCGCGGGCAGTACATCGTGAAGCTCGAGGAGGGCGCCGCGCGGGAGGCGGGCGGCTCGCTCCTCGACGGCCCCAGCGTGCCCGAGGTGGCGAGCGCCCTCGGCCTGCGCTACGGCGGCCGGCCGACGCGCCGCTTCGAGCGCGTTTTCAAGGGCTTCGTCATCCAGGCCACCGCCGAGCAGGCGCGGGCCCTGGCCGCCGACAGCCGCGTCGCCTACGTCGCCGAGGACGGCCGCGTCGAGCTGGCGGCGACGCAGCAGGCCCCGCCCTCCTGGGGCCTCGACCGCATCGACCAGCGCGCCGCCGGCCTCGACGGCGCTTACAGCTACGGCGGCAACGGCGCCGGCATCCACGTCTACGTCCTCGACACCGGCATCCTCAGCACGCACGCCGACTTCGCCGGCCGCGTCGACACGGCGAACGGCTTCACGACGATCGCCGACGGGCGCGGCACCGAGGACTGTCACGGCCACGGCACCCACGTCGCCGGCATCATCGGCGGCGTCACCTACGGCGGCGCCAAGGGCGTCACCCTCCACCCCGTGCGGATCGCCGACTGCACCGGCTTCAGCGCCGTCTCCTGGCTGATCAGCGGCATCGAGTGGGTGACCGCGAACTACCAGGCCCACCAGTCCGGTCCGGCGTCGAAGCGCTGGAAGGCGGTGGCCAACATCAGCCTCGAGACCCTGAGCTCGATCCCGCTCGACGACGCGGTGCGCAGCTCGATCCGCGCCGGCATCACCTACACCGTGGCGGCCGGCAACCGCATGGCCGACGCCTGCACCTCCTCGCCGGCGCGCCTGCCCGAAGCGATCACGGTCGGCGCCAGCAACGCCCTCGACCAGCGCTGGGGCTACTCGAACTTCGGGCCCTGCGTGGACCTCTTCGCGCCGGGCCACCAGATCGTCTCGGCCTTCATCCGCAGCAACGTGGACAGCCTGCCGATCACCGGCACCTCGATGGCCGCCCCGCACGCCGCGGCCGCCGCCGCCCTCTACCTGGCCGACCACCGCGAGGCGACGCCGGACGTCGTGCAGATGGCGCTCGTCGACGCGGCCACCGGCGGCGCCGTCACCGCCGCCGGCGACGGCTCGCCGGACCTCCTGCTCTACGCCGCCGCCGGCGCCGACGCGAGCGACGACCCGCCGGTCGCCTACTTCACGATGAGCTGCAACGGCAACCGCTACTCGTGCAGCTTCGACGCCACCCGCTCGAGCGACGACATGGGGATCGGCACCTACGAGTGGTCCTTCGGCGACGGCGACGGCACCTCCGGCGCCAAGGCGACGGCGCGCAAGAGCTACCCGAAAGGCCCCGGCGAGTACCCGGTGACCCTGACCGTCACCGACACGGGCGGGCAGACGAGCAGTTACCAGACGGTTGTGCGGTTCTGGTCGTAAACACCCCGCGAGAGCCTGTTTTTTTGATCGGAGCGCCGCCACCGTGGCGGCGCTCCATCGCGTCTCTGGTATCTTTTTCTGAGCTCAGGGTTTGCCCTCATGCCGCGCACCGTTCCCGAAGGCATCCGCATCACCCAGGTCGGGCTGTGGTACGTGCTGCTGGCGCTGGTGACGGCGGTGGCGGCGACGAATACGGGGAACAACGCCCTCTACATGGTGCTGGCGGTGATGCTCGGGGCGCTGCTGGTGTCGGGGGTGACCTCGCGCGCCAACGTGCGCGGGCTGGCGGTCGAGCTCGACCCGCCGCACGAGGTCTTCGCCAACACGCCCTTCAGCGTCGCGCTGCGCCTGCACAACACCGGGCGCCTCGCCGGGCGGTGGCTCCTCCTCGTCTCGCTCGGGCGGCAGGGGCAGCCGCTCCTCGTGCCCTACCTGCCGCGGCGCGGGCGCAGCCGCGGCCAGCTCGAGCTGCTGCTCGGCGCGCGCGGCCGCCACCCGTTCCCCGCGGCGCACGTCACCAGCCTCTTCCCCTTCGGCCTCTTCCAGAAGGGCGTCCGCTTCCGCAGCGCGAGCGAGCTCGTCGTCTACCCCGAGCTCTTCGGGGCCGCGCCGCCGCGCCGCGACGGCGCCTCGCCGATCGGCCACCAGACGACCCGCCGCGCCGGCTGGGGGCACGACCTCCACGCCCTGCGCGCCTTCCGCCGCGGCGACGACCCGCGCAGCATCCACTGGAAGCAGACGGCGCGCACCGGCGACCTGGTCTTCATGGAGCGCGAGGCCGAGCGCAGCCGGCGGCTGGCGGTGGTCTTCGACAACGGCGTCGGCGACCTCCCCGACGAGGCGGCGCGGCAGCGCTTCGAGCGCCTGGTCTCGGAGGCCGCGACGGCCGCCGTCGACGCCCTCGCCCGCGGCTACGAGGTGCAGCTCGTCACCCGCGACCGGACGCTGCCCTTCGCCGCCGGGGCGCGGCAGCGGGTCGCGGTGTTGGAGGCGCTGGCGCTGATCGGCCCGGTCGCCCGCCGCCCCGAGCCGCTCGCCGGCGGCGACCCGCGCGTGCCGGAGCTGCGGGTGGCGATGGAGCCGCGCAAGCTCGCCACCCCCGCGGCCACCGGAGGGGCCGCGTGAGCTTCGCGCGCGAGAAGCGGCTGCTGCTCGGGGCGCTGGCGTTCCTCGCGCCGCTGCCGCTGCCGTTCAACGAGATGGTGCGCTGGCCGTTCCTCCTCGCCTACCTCGCGGCGGTCGGCTGGTGCCTCCACCGCGCCTGGAACGAGGAGCCGCGCTGGCTGCCCACCTGGGGGATGAACGTCCTCGGGCTGGCCTACCTGCCCTTCTTCGTCTTCGACGTCTTCGCCCTCGGCCGCGGCCGCCTGGTCGGGCCGGTGCTCGACCTCGCGCTCTTCGCCCTCGCGGTCAAGCTCTTCGCCCTGCGCCGCGAGCGCGACAAGTGGCAGGCGGCGCTCGGCGTCTTCTTCCTCTTCCTCGCCGCGATGGGCACCAGCGTCCATCCATCGATCGTCCTCTACCTGCTCGCCTTCGCCGGCCTGGCGCTCTTCCTCCTCGCCCGCTTCGCCTACCTCCACGTGCTGGCCGGCTTCGGGCGGCACGAGCCGGCCGGGCCGCGCCTGCCGCTGCGCGGCTTCCTGGCGCTCGCCACCGTGGCGAGCGCCGTCCTCGCCATCCCGCTCTTCGCCACCCTGCCGCGCCTGCGCGCCCCCTACATCGTCGGCCGCGGCGCGCCGCCCATGGGGAGCACGATCGAGGCCGCCGGCTTCACCGAGGAGGTGACGCTCGACTCGATCGGCCAGATCCGCGAGAGCCGCGAGGTGGCGCTGCGGCTGCAGTTCGAGCGCGGCGTGCAGCCGGTCGAGGAAATGCGCTTCAAGGCGGCGACCCACGAGATCTACGACGGCGGCCGTTGGGGCCGCTCGCCGAAGGCCGGGGAGCTGCAGCGGCGGCGCGGCGTGCGCTTCTGGCTGGTGCCGGGGGAGCCGATCGCCGAGGTCGAGATCTGGCGCCAGCCGATGCGCAGCTCCAGCCTGCCGCTGCCGGTCGAGACGCTGGTCGTCGAGCCGACGGTGTCGTCGGCGCTCGACGTCGACCGCGGCGGCGCGGTCTCGCTGCCGTACGTGCCGGTCGAGACCCTCTACTACAAGGTGGGGATGGCGGCGCGGCCGGTGGACGCGGCGCGCGGCCCGGCGCCGGCGGCGGAGGACGCGACGCTCGACCGCGGCGGGGTGACGCCGCGCATCGCCGAGCTGGCGTCGCGGGTGATGGGGGAGGGGCCGCCCGCGGAGCGCATCCGCCGCCTCGAGGCGCACCTCAGCGGGCAGTACGCCTACACCGCCGACTTCACCGGCCGCGGGACCGACAACCCGATCGAGGACTTCCTCTTCACCTACCGCAGCGGCCAGTGCGAGTACTTCGCCTCGGCGATGGTGCTGATGCTGCGGGCGGAAGGGGTGCCGGCGCGCCTGGTGACCGGCTTCCTCGGCGGCGAGTACAACGTCTTCGAGGGCTACTACATCGTGCGCGACGCCAACGCGCACGCCTGGGTGGAGGCGTATCTGCCGGGGGCGGGCTGGCGCGCCTTCGACCCGACGCCGCCGGCCGGGCGGCCGGTGGCGAGCGCCGAGGGGGCCTTCGCCGTCGTGCGGCAGGCCTACGACTTCCTGCTCTTCCGCTGGGATCGCTACGTCCTGACCTTCGGGCTCTACGACCAGCTCACCATCTTCCGCACCCTGCGCTCGCTCTGGCTGGAGATCAAAGGGCTCTTCGACCGGCCGGACGCCGGGGCGCCGGCCGCGCCGGAAGCTCCGCCAGCGCCCGCCGAGGCGCCGGCTCCGGAGGCGCCCGGGGTCGAGGCCCCCGGCGCCGGCGAGCTCTGGCCCTGGCTGATCGCCGCGGCCGTGCTGGCGGCGGCGCTCGCGCTCGTCTGGCTCCGCCGCCGCCCGCCGCTCACCGCCACCGCCGCCTACCGCGCCCTCCGCCGCCGGCTGGAGCGCGAGGGGGCGCGCCTGCCGCCGTCGCTCGCCCCCCTCGCCCTGCGCGGCGAAGCCGCCCGCCGCCACCCCGAGGTCGCCGCGCCTGCCGCGCGCATCGTCGACCTCTACCTGCGCGAGAGCTTCGGCGGCATGGAGCTGTCCGCGCCACAGCGGGAGGAGCTGCGGGAAGCCTTGCAGGCGGTCCGCCGCGGCGTCCGCGAAGGGCGGCGGGGCCGGCGCCTACGTCGCGCGGCCTGAGTTTCTACGGCAGGGCGAAGGCGACCAGGGAGTCCCCCTGGCGGGTGCCGGCCTTGCCGTGCCCGCCGGCGGCGATCACCACGTACTGCTTGCCGTCGCGGCCGAGGTAGGTCATCGGCGTCGCCTGGCCGCCGGCCGGGAGCGGCGCCTCCCAGAGCACCTTGCCGGTCTCCACGTCGTAGGCGCGCAGGCGGTCGTCGCGGAAGGCGGCGGAGAGGAAGACGAGCCCGCCGCCGGTGACCAGCGGCCCGCCGAAGCCGGGCAGGCCGTCTAGGCGCTTGCCGCCCGGCAGCTCGATGGCGCCGTTCGGCACCTCCCACCGCTTCTCGCCGGTCGCGAGGTCGACCGCCACGAGCGTTCCCCACGGCGGCGGCGTGCAGGGGAGGCCGCTCGGGGCGAGGAAGGGCTCGCGGTACATACCGTACGGGGTGCCTCGCTGGCTGCCGAACTCCCCGCGCAGGCGGTTGTTGGCGGCCTCGCCGCGCCGCGCCGCCATCTCCTCGCGCGGAATGAGCCGCACCAGGAAGGCGAGGCGGATGGTGTTGACCAGCATCAGGTCGCGCTCGGGGTCCCAGGCCGCGCCCCCCCAGGCGACGCCGCCGGCGTTGCCGGGGTAGACCAGCGTGCCGCCGAGGCTCGGCGGCGTGAACATCCCCTCGTTGCGCGCCCCGCGCAGCAGCGCCTCGCAGCTCTCGCGGTCGCCGGGCGTCAGCGCGAAGAGCTCGCCGGCGGCGAAGCGCTGCGGCACGAGGGGCGGGTTGGCCGGGAACGGCTGCGTCGCGGCGGCCTGCTCGCCGGCGACGTCGCTCGCCGGTACCGCCCGCTCCTCGACGCCGTAGAGCGGCGCGCCGGTCTCGCGGTGGAGCAGGAAGAGGTTGCCCATCTTGGTGTTCACCGCCACCGCCGGCACCTCGGCGCCGCCGTGCGGCACGGTGACGAGCAGCGGCTGCGCCGCGACGTCGTAGTCCCAGAGGTCGTGGTGGACGACCTGGAAGCTCCACACCACCTCGCCGGTCGCGGCGCGCAGGGCGACGACCGAGTTGGCGTGGCGGTTTTCGCCTGGGCGGAGGCCGCCGTAGTAGTCGGGGCTGGCGCTGCCGGTCGGCACGAAAACCAGGCCGCGCTCGGGGTCGGCCGAGATCGTCGACCAGGCGTTCGCCGCCCCCGTCTTGCCGGCGCCGGGGAGCAGCGGGTCCCAGCTCCAGCGCAGCGCGCCGGTGCAGACGTCGTAGGCGCGCACCACGCCGCGCTCCTTGTCGTAGCGGCCGTTGTCGCCGATCGACGAGCCGACGACGACGAGATCGCCGATCACCGTCGGCGCCGAGGTCACCTGGTAGTCGCCGCGGTCGACGACCTCGACCCCCGCCGTCAGATCGACCTCCCCGCCGCGGCCGAAGTCCGCGCAAGGGCGGCCGTCCGCCGCGTCGAGCGCGATGAGGCGGGCGTCGAGGGTGCCGAAGAGGACGCGGGCCGCGCAGGCGCCCGCCGGCTCCGCGCTCCGCCAGAGGGCGACGCCGCGCGAGGTGACCTCGGAGTAGGAGCCGCCGCGGTCGATGCCGGGGTCGAAGCGCCAGCGCTCGGCGCCGGTCGTCGGGTCGAGCGCGAAGACCTGGTTGAACGGGGAGGTGACGTAGAGCGTGCCGCCGGCGACGACCGGCGTCGACTCGAAGGTGGCCTTCTCGTTGAGCTCGGTGGCCGGCTTGAGTGCCCCGGTGTGGAAGGTCCAGGCCGGGCGCAGCCGGCCGACGTTGCCGCGGTCGATCTGCGCCAGCGGCGAGTAGCGCGAGCCGCCCGGGTCGTTGCCGTAGGCCCCCACTCGCCGCCGGCGGCGACGGCATCGGCGGTGGTCAGCGGCTCCGCGCGGGGAGGCGCCGGCGCGGGGCTCGCGCCGCCGCCGGCGCAGGCGGCGAGCGTCGAGACGACGGCGAGGAGCGTCGCGGCCGCGAGGCAAGGGGCCGAAGACCTGAGCATGGGAAGCCCTCCGGAGAGGCGAAGTCTAGCGGAGCCAATCGCCGCCGGGGTGCCCCCTTTGTCCCCGCCAGGAGCACCTCTTTAGTTTGTGGAGCCCGCGCGTCGCGGGCGACCGACCTCCCCTCGCGGGAGAAGGAGGATGGAATGAAGCGAAGCACATGGGCGGCCTTGCTGCTGCTGGCGATCGCCGCGGCGGCGCCGGCCGGGGCCTCGACCTTCCTGGCCATGGACCACGGGGAGCTCGTCGCGGCCTCCGCGGCGGTCGTGCAGGGGCGGGTCATCAAGATCGACTCGTTCTGGACCCCTTCGGGACGGCTGATCGTCACCGAGGCGATGGTCCAGGTCGAGGAGGTCATCGCCGGCGACGCGCCTTCGGTGGCGGTCGTCCGCACCTTCGGCGGCAAGGTCCAGGGCTTCACCGTCGAGGCCCACGGCTTCCCGCAGTTCGAGGTGGGGCAGCGGGTCGTCCTCTTCCTGCAGGCCGGCGACCCGGCGCAGGTCACCGGCTACCGGCTGGGGCACTACCGGATCGCAGCGGACGGCCGCGGCAACGAGGTCGCCGTGCCGACGCTCGAGCGCGGCGTTCAGCTCCTGACCGCCGACGGCAGGCCCGCGCCGCGCCCCCGGGCGCTGCGCCTCGAAACCCTCAAGGACGAAGTCCGCGCTCATGAGGCTCGCAAGCCATGAAGACCGCGAACCTTTCTCGCATCCTCCTCTGCTGCCTGGTGGGCGTCCTGGCCGTGACGGCGCTCTCCGCCTACGTCCTGCTCAGCCCGCGGCGCACCTGGGACGACCCGCCGCGCGTCATCGTCGACAACCGCGGCCAGTCCTCGGTCACCGACGGCGACGGCGGCGCCACCCGCGTTGCCAACGCCATCACCACCTGGAACGGCGCCGGCGCCGGCACGGTGGTCACCTCGGTCAAGGGGTCGGTCGCGGGCTGGCAGCTCGGCGACGGCACCCCGATGCTCAACTTCCGCGACCCCGAGCACGCCTGCAACGGCAACTGCCTGGCCGCCACCTTCACCGGCTTCTACGAGCCGCGCGGCGACGGCACCTACCGCATCTTCGACGCCGACGTCGTGACCAACCGGTCCACCAAGATCAAGTGGACCTCGGTCGGCGAGCCGGACGGCTGCTCCAGCGAGTACTACATCGAGGGCGTCATGGTGCACGAGGTCGGGCACGTCCTCGGCATCGGCCACACCAACGTCAGCGGCGCCACGATGTTCCCCTCGGTCTCGAGCTGCAACAACAACCCGGCCACCCTCGAGGCGGACGACCGGGCGGCGATCAACGACCTCTACTAGTCCCGATCCATCACGCGGCATGCGGCCGTGGCGCCGGAGCGACGTAAGCTCTGGCGCCATGCCCCTCCTCGATCGGCGCGCCGCGCCGGGCGCCGCGGCGGTCCGGCGCCTGCGCTGGGCGGTCTTCGCCGTCGGCCTCGCGCTGTCCGCTTGGATGGTGGCGCGGAGCCAGGTCGGCGGCGACCAGCTCAACCTCCTGGCGCGCGGCTGGCTGCTGATCGAGGACGGGGTGTGGGTGCCGTACGGCAACCCGACCTCGATGGGCGGCGCGCAGCCCGGTGGCTTGAGCGCGCTTCTCGTCGCCCTGCCGCTCGCGCTCTGGCGCGACCACCGCGCCGCCTCCGCGCTCGTCCTCCTCACCCACCTCGCCGCCTACCTCCTCCTTGACCGCACGCTGCGCCGCGCCCTCACGCCGTGGGGACGGCTGCTCTTCGCCGTCCTCTACTGGCTCAACCCCTGGCGGCTCTACTTCTCGGCCTTCCTCTGGAACCCGAACTGGCTCTTCCTACCGGCCGCGGTCCATCTCTGGAGCGCCTGGGAGCAGCGCGAGCGGGCGCGCTTCTGGCCCTCGTTCCTGCACGTCCTGGCGCTCGGCTTGGCGTTCCAGGTCCACGCCTCGGTCGTGCTGCTGGGGATCGCCTCGGTGATCCTCCTCGTGCGCAGGACGATGCGGTTGCACTGGGCCGGCGCGGCGGCGGCCGCCGCGGTGAGCGCCGCCGCGTTGATCCCCTGGGCGCTCGCCGCGCAGGCCGACGCCGGCAGCCTGCCGGTGCAGAAGGGGTTCCTCGGCCGCGGCCTGGTGCTCGTCCTGCCGCTCCTCAAGGGCCTCCTCTACTGGTTCCGCTACGCCTCACTCGCGGTCGGCAAGCGGGTGATGGACCTCGACTTCGCGGAGAGCCTGGGGGCGGGCGCGGACCGGGTGCTGGAGCCGCTCGCGGAGGGGTTCCTCGCGGCGCTCGGCGTGACGCTCCTCGTGCCGCTCCTGGCCAACGCGCGGCTCTGGCGGCGGCCGCGGCGGTGGCTGCGCCGCCGGCCGGCGGCCTCGGCGCGCGGCTGGGTGCGCGGCTACGCCGCCGCCTGCTTCGCCGCCGCCGCCGTCACCTTCGCGCTGTCGCCGACGACGATCATGATGTGGCAGGGCTTTCTGGTGCTGCATGCGGCGGTCCTGCCGCCGCTCCTCTGGGGCGAGGCGCTGGCGCGCACCCGGCGGTGGGGGAGGGTCGCGGTGCGCGGGACCTGGGTGTGGGCTGCGGCCGCGGTCCTCTGCTCAGCGGTCCTCGCGCTCGGCAGCCCCCACTACCGCTGCGGCGGCGACGCCACCGTCCGCCTCGCCCTCCGCCACGACCACCCGATGCTCCACGCCCTCGGTGTCCACCGGAGCTGCCCGCTGCCGATCAGGCCGGACGGCTGGTGGCCCGACGTCCTCCCCGAGCCCGGCGGCCAAGTCCGCGGCCCCGGCCGCACCGTCCGCGGCGAAGGGGGGCTGCCGCCGTAGCGGGGAGGACCGCTCCCGATACCAGGGAGCGGCGCCGTGCTCGACTACCTGGCCGCGCGCGCCCGTCGCCGTTTGGTCGGCGGGCCCTGGGGGCGCGGTGCCTCGGCGGCGGGCCCGAAGAAGCTGCCGAAGGCGTCATCCTGCGGTCCCCAGCCGCGAACCTCCCGCGCCCGGTTGGCTCCCTCCAGGAATTCCTCGGGGCGCAGCGTCCGCATCCCCCAGCAGCAGCCGCGCGCGAAGGCGATGCCGCGCTTGCGGTCCTCGAAAGGCTTCTCGAACGCCACCAGCACGTTGCGCGGTGGGATGCCAACGATCGGCGTGCAGAGCGCCACCCCCATCTGTGCGTCGATGATCTTCTCGCGGTTCATGAACACGTCGTAGCAGGCGCTGTAGATGATGGTGGCGGGGAAGTCGGGACCGTCTTGGTTCGCGAAGCAGATGCTCTTGGGCTGGCGCTGGGGGGGCGGCGTGAGGCTGAAGGTGATCGACACGTCGCCGCCGAACTTTTCCGACAGAAGCTCGCTTCGGCCGTACAGCTCCCAGACCGCGATGGTGAACTCGAACTGCGTGCGGCCGAGCAGGTTACGGGTGCGGCGCTCCAGCTCCAGGCGCATGAAGGCTTTGAAGTCCACCTCCTCGGTGCTGATCCAGCCGTTGGGGAGCGAGGCGACGATGGGGATGGTGATCGTCGATCCCTCGAACTCGATCTCGGCCCCGACGGGGAAGTGCCCGAGAGCGCCGGTCACCACCTGCTGGAAGCGTTCGCTGCGGAAAGTCTCGTCCACCTCTCACCTCCTCGACTGGAGCGTCAAGCGCATAGAGTCGGATATCAATCGCAACAACTAATTTACTCCAGTCGAGGGTGGAGAGCCTTCTCCCGCCTTGCGGGGAAATGGCCCCTAGTGCTCGAGGTCGGACGGCAGGCGCGGCGACGAGAGGAGCTCGGTGAAGACCCGCCAGCGCACGTCGGGACGGTCGGCGGTGCCGCCCCGCGCCTCGACGTGCGCCCGCACCAGGTCCTGCCCGAGGTTGTAGTTGATGACGTAGCTCCGGTAGGTGTCGACGAACGAGACGCGCTGCTTGGCGCGCTCCGGCGACGTCAGGCCGTAGCGCACCAGCCAGTCGGCGGCCGCCTCGGCCGTGATCTCGCCGTCGAGGTAGCGGCGCGCCGCCTCGTTGCCGGCGTAGGAGAGGCGCTGGACGAGACGCTGCACCTGGTAGTACTCGGCGGCGCTCGCCGGATCGAGCCCGGCCAGCGGGAAGAGGCGCTCGCGCTCGAAGGCGACGCGCTCCTCGCCGGGGAAGGCCACATCGACGCCGAAGTTGGCGGTGCCCTCGGCGATGAGCGACTGCGGCGAGAAGAGGTTGTAGACCGCGTATTCCACCCAGCCGCGGTCGCGCACCAGGTGCTTTTCGAGCAGCGCGTTGTAGACGTGGTGGCCGGGGTAGCCCTCGTGGCAGGCGAGGTCGATCGCGCGGTCGATGAAGATCGGCAGCTCGGTGTTGACCTGGATCAGGCTGTGGAAGTTGCCCTTGTACCAGTTGTAGGCGCTCCACGGGCGGCCGGTGACGTACTCGACGACGAAGCTCTCGCCGGCCGGCAACTCGACGTGGGCGAGGGTGCGGCGGCGGCACTCGTCGATGGCGGCGCGGTAGACGGCGTCGAGGCGCTCGCGCGGGATGACGAAGCGCTGGCGGAAGGCCTCGACGCGCGCCGGCAGCGGGAGTCGATCGGAGCCTGGCGGTCCCGGCACCAGGGGCTCCAGCTCGGCGAGGACGGCCGCGAAGTGCTCGGCGGGGAGGTGCGGCGCCACCGCGTCGTAGAGCGCCTGCGACTCCTGGTCGAACGTGAGGCGCTTGCCCGCCAGCATGTCGAGCCGCGCGCCGAGCGCCTGGAGCTGCCGCAGCAGATAGGCGGCGCGCAGGATGTGGAGGTGCTCGATCGCCGCCGCCGGGTGCGGCTGCAGCGCCGCGGCCTCGGCGACGAGCGCCACGACGCGGGCCTTGAGGTCGGGAAGCGGCACCTTCGTCGCGTCCGCCTCGGCCTTCCACTCCGGCGGGCCGTAGTAGGCGTCCACCAGCGCGTCGTCGTGCCGCCCGGCGGCGAGGACCAGCTTCACGTACTCCTCGGCGATGGCGTCCATGGTGCGGGGCTCCGGAGCGGCGGCGGGCGCCGAAGGCGGCGCGGGCGACGGCGCGGCGCAGGCGAGGAGCGCGGCCAGCGGCAGCGTACAGAGGGCGCGAAGAGCGCGCATCAGAACCGGTACGATACGCCGAATGAGACGACGGGGTAGAGGTCGAAGTCCGAGAACTCCTCCTCGAGGTTCCGCTCCTCCTCGTCGAGCTGCGTGCGGAGGAGCGCGCGGCCGACCGGGTTGTCGAGCGGGCTGCCGGGCGAGAAGACCGGCGTGAGCGTCACCTGCGGCTCGCCCTGGAAAATCACGCCGAGATCGAGCGCGAAGCTCCACCCGCCGTCGCCGCCGAACGGGTTGCCGAACCCGAGCCCGGCGTAGGGCGCCACCGAGTCCCACTCCACCTGCCCCCGCAGCGTCCCGAGCAGCGCCACCGGCACCTGCACGTCGCCGATCTCGTAGAACCCGGAAGCCGGCGGCAGGCTCTCCCCCTCGACCTCGTTGCCGTTGAACACCGCCCCGCCGCTCAGCCGGAAGCTGCCCCCGCCGGGATGCCAGTCCAGCAGCGCCGTCCCCGCCCGCACCTCGGCCGTCGCGTCGTACTCGATGTCGTCCGCCACCCGCTGGTCGTCATAACTCCCCCCGTGCGCTCCCACCCGCAAGTTCACCTGCGGCCCCAGCCCCGCCGTCAGCTCCGCACCAAGCCCCAGCGTGCCCACGTTCCCACCCACGGCGAAGTCCGCGGCCACCGCCGCCTGCGAGAGAAAGAAGATCAGGTAAGGAAGAGCCCGCATTCTCATACCGCGCCCTCGATGCAAGTCAGAGGCCGCCCGACGCACCACCGGTGGCAGGGCGTGGGGATGCTTGCGCCCGGGAAGCTCTGCGCAAGCGCCGGCAACTCCTATGCAGTCCGACGCCGACCCGGCGCGCAGCGCAGCGCAGGCGCGAGCCTCAGATCCCGAAGTCGCAAGACGCTCGCGCCGGTTCCCGGGCGCAAGCATCCCCACGCCCTCACACCGACGCTCTACAGAGGGAGAAAGTCCACTCTCCCCGCCAAGTCAGTCCTCTTGGACTGTCAGGACGTCGACACCGCGCAGGCGCAGGCCCGTGGCGATCGCGCGGTGAACGTGCTCGTCGAAGTAGAGACCGAGACTCACGCCGAGCGCGAGGCGAGCTTCTCTCGCACCGTCGAGGGGCCGGCCTCTCGCCGAATCGTCTCGACCAGCTCAGCGCGCCTCGCGAGGTCGGCGTCCAGCTCGGCTTTGTGGTCCCAGTAGTACGCCAGCGCCGAGTGGATCTGGGCGAGCGACAGGTAGGGATGCTGGAAGTGGATCTCTTCCGGGCTCCAGCCATGAGCCTGCTGGGCGAGCACGATCTCGACGACCTTCATCGTGGTGCCGGCGATCCTGGGCACGCCGTCGGGCTCCAGCTCGATGTGGATGTACTCCGTCCGCGGCAGAGGAGCTGGCGACATGACAGAAAATCTAGCATCCAATGGAGGTGGGGGTCGAGCGCCAAGACCCCCACCTCCACTCCGCCTACGGACAGGTCGAGGCGAAGAACGTGTAGTTCTCGTCGTAGACGCCGGCGCAGGTGCCGGAGGCTGACCCACCGTCGAGCAGTGTCGCGCCGATTTGCGCGGGTCCAAATGCCGACACCGTTGCGACGTCGCCGGCAACCTCCGAGTGGTCGATCGTTGCCGAGCCAAAAGAGCTGAAAATGCCCGTGCCACCAGGCCCGAGCCCGCGGATCTTGCTCTGTGACACGAAGAGACTGCCGCCCTGTATGTAGACGCCGTAGGTGGTGGAGGCTGTGCGTGCGTTGATCGTCGAGTCCTCGATCGTCAGCATGATCCCGCCGCTTGTTCCCGACTGCCGCACGCCATAGGCATCGCTCGCCCCCGAAACGTCGATGCGCACCTCGCGGAGCTCGACGGCTACGCCGAGCCCATCCCAGAAAATGCCGATGGTGGGAAGGATGCCAGCGGAGTTCGTCACGTTGATCTCGGTGCGCCGGATCTTTGGGCTCGAGGGGCCGTTGTTGGATATCCCGTAGGTTGCGTTGCCAGTGGCGGTCACCGTGATGCTGACGTCCTCGACCGTCGGGCTGGCGTTCAGATTGCGGATACCCCAATGGTTCGTGCCACCGCTCGAGATGATGGCGACGTTGCGGATTGTTGGTGAGCTACCGGTGTTGGAGAGGGGAATGACGAAGGGCCGGGAGCCCGAACCCACTCCCTTGAGCGTCAGGTTGCGCAACTCGGCCGAGCTCGCACCGACCACGACACCTGTGCTGAACTCGCCGCCCGGGTTTCCTGCCCCCTGGATGGTCGAGACGTTGCGGCCGGAGCCCTCGATGTCGACGAACGACTTCATTTGCAGCCGGTTGTCGCCGACGTCGTAGACGCCCGGCTCCAGCTTGATCAGGTAGGGCTTGGCGGCCGAGTTGTCGGCGATGCTGGTGAGGGCGTTGAGGAGCGCCGTGCCGCTCGCCGCCGGCGTCGCGCCGGGGCCGACCGTGATGGTCTCGCCGAAGCGCGTGTAGTAGCCGACGACGGAGGCGACCAAGTGGGCGCCGCTTCCTGCGACCTGGATCTTGATGTCGCCGACACTGGAGGTCTGCGCCACCGCCACGGGGCCGGTGTTGGAGAGGCTTATACAGCAGCTGCCGGGCGGGGCGGCAGGGAAGTTCATAAAAGCCCCCGTACTGCCGGTAATAGCTGCGTCCGCCGCGACAGCCCAGACGTGCCCTCCTCCCGTTGGATTCACCACCACTACATTGATCGCCACCGCTTGAACCCGCGCGATGCCGTTCGAGAAGCCGGGTATGCCGCAGCCGCTCGCCGATCCACCCTGACCCGCGAGGCTGCCGCTTCCGACCACGTTGTAGATGCGGGTCTCGTTGGCCGCGAACTGTCCGCCGGCCGCGAAGGTGTTGAGGATGAAGCAGGGGGTGACGGTGTTGTACGTGAGATCCTTTTGCTGTGCGGCGACGGGAATCGCGAACAGTAGCCCGGCCACGATCGAGAAGACACACTTCGACTTCCTGGACATAGAGATCTCCCTTTCAGCGATCCGAGGCGGTCCTCGGGCGGTCAGATTTATCGGCACTGTGCTAACTGTTGAAGTGCTGCCGGAACGTGGAGACGGGACAGCCGGCACTAGTACGCGTTGTGCCGCAGCCCCTGGCGGAGGGTCATCCAGAGGATTTTGAGGTCGAGCGACAGCGACCAGTTCTCGATGTAGTAGAGGTCGTACTGGATGCGCTTCTTGATCGAGGTGTTGCCGCGCCAGCCGTGGACCTGGGCCCAGCCGGTGATGCCGCTCTTGACCCGGTGGCGCAGCATGTACTGCGGGATCTTGTGCTTGAACTCGCGCACGAAGCTCGGCCGCTCGGGGCGCGGGCCGACGATCGACATGTCGCCGACCAGCACGTTCCAGAGCTGCGGCAGCTCGTCGACCGACCAGCGGCGGAGGAGGCCCCCCACCCGCGTCCGCCGCGGATCGTTGCGGATCGCCCACACCGGCCCGCTGGAGGCCTCGGCGTCCACCCGCATCGAGCGGAACTTGAGGATCATGAACGGCCTGCCGTCCAGCCCCATGCGCTCCTGGCGGTAGAAGATCGGGCCGCGGTCCTCGAGCCAGATGAGGAGGGCGGCGAAGGGCAGGAAGGGCGCCAGCACCGCGAGCGCCGCCGCCGCCATCGCCACGTCCATGCCGCGCTTGACCAGGCTGCTCCACCCCTGGAGCGGCACCTGCGAGAGGTTGATGACCGGCGTGCCGTCCACGTCCTCCAGCGTCGCCTTCAAGGTGGCGTACTGGAGGATGTCGGGCACCAGCTTGATGTCCACCATCTCGCGGCCCATACGCTGGAGGATCTGCAGCGTCTTCTTGTGCGCGTCGAGCGGCAGGGCGATGTAGACCTGGTCGACGTCGTGGCGCGACACCACCTCCTCGGCCTGCTTCAGCGTCCCGAGCACCGGCGCGCCGGCGAAGTGCTTGAGCTGCTTGCCGGGGTCGTCGTCGAGGAAGCCCACCACCTCGAAGCCCAGGTCGCGGTGGGCGACCAGCTTCTGGGTGATCTCACGGCCGAGCTGACCGGCGCCGATCACCAGGATGCGCTGCAGGTTGTGGCCGGAGAGGCGGATGCGCCGCAGCAGCTCGCGGATGCCCATGCGCGCCGCGCCGACGAAGAGGAGGTCCGTGAGCGCGAAGAGGGCGAGGAAGGCGCGGCTGTAGGTGAAGTACTCGTTGCTCCCGGGCGCCGCCGGCGGGCGGTACCAGGCGATGACCACCGAGAGCAGGACCGTCGCCAGCAGCACCGCCACCAGGATCGTCAGCACCTCGTCCACGCGGCTCCTGCCGCGGCGGGTCTGGTAGAGGCCGTGGAAGTGGAAGACGACGGGGAAGAGGACGAGGGCGACCGGCAGCAGCGTCAGGTAGGGCTCGACCGCCGGCACGTTCTTGGTGACCGGGATGACCTCCACCTCGAAGCGGAGGAGCCAGGCGGCGACGTACGCGAGAGCGGTGGCGAGGACGTCGCCGGCGAGATAGACGCTTTTCGAGACGCGGTGGCGCTGACGAATCAAGAGGCGGAACCCCTCACACTGGACGCAAAAGCCGACTGCGGGAGCAACAGAGAGCGCATGCGCTCGGCGAAGAGGTGCGACGAGAACGCCTCCGACCGAGCCCGTAAACTAGTCTGACTAAAGCACATCCGGCGCACGGTGTCAATCGCGGCGGCGAGCTCGTCGAGGTCCCCCTCGGTGCGGGTGAGGACGCCGTGGACGCCGTCCTCGACCACGTCGAGCACCCCGCCCTGGCCCAGCGCCACGACCGGCGTGCCCGAGGCCAGGGCCTCGACCGAGGCGATGCCGAAGTCCTCGACCCCCGGCTGGAGGAGGCAGAGGGCGCCGCGATAGAGGTCGCGGAGGGCCGCGCCGCCCACCCGTCCGAGGAGGCGGGCGCCCGGCCCGGCGAGGCGCGCCAACCGCCCGCGCTCGGGGCCGTCGCCGACGACGCGCAGCTCGACCCCGGCCTTGGCGCAGGCTGCGATCGCCCACTCGACCCGCTTGTACGGCGCCAGCGCCGAGACCACCAGGCAGTAGCCGCCGGGGGCGCGGCGCGCCTCCGCGCCCGCCGCGGGGGTGAAGAAGTCCACGTCTACCGGCGGGTGGACCACCTCGGCCTCGCGGCCGTAGTAGCGGCGGATGCGCTGCGCCACGAAGGAGGAGTTGGCCACGAACTGGTGTACGCGCGAGGCGGAGGCGACGTCCCAGGCGCGCAGGCGGTCGAGGACGGGCCCGCGCAGCCGCGCCGTAAGGCCGGTGCGGCGCGGGAAGTAGGCGTGCTCCTGGTCCCAGACGTAGCGCATCGGCGTGTGGCAGTAGCAGACGTGCCGCGCGCCGGGCGCCGGGACCGCTCCCTTGGCGACGCAGTGGCTGGTGGAGACGACGAGGTCGTAGCCGGCGAGGTCGAAGCGTTCGATCGCCCGCGGGAAGAGCGGCAGGTAGCGCCGGTAGTGGCGGCGCACGCCGGGAGCGCGCTGCAGCCAGCTCGTGCGGATCGGGTGGCCCTCGATCGCCGGGCTGACGCTGCCGGGGAAGTGGAAGAGGGTGTGGATCGGGGCGGCGGGGAAGAGGTCGCCGAGGACCTCCAGCACCTTCTCGCCGCCGCGCATGCCGGTGAGCCAGTCGTGGACCAGTGCGGCGCGCGGCGTCGCCGCGCTCAAGGCGCCGCCCCGGTCCGCCACTCGCCGGACTGCGCTTCAGCCGGCACCGGGGCCGCCGGCTCGGGCGCCTCGAGCGCCGCACGGTAGACGGCGAGGGTCTTGCGCGCCGCCTTCTCCCAGCGGAAGTCCTCCGCCCGGCGCTGCCCGAGCTTGGCCAGCGTCGCCCGGTGCTCGGGGTCGGACATGCAGCGCGCGATCGCCTTCGCCATCCCCTCGACGTCGAGCGGGTCGACGAGGTGCGCGTACCCCTCGGCCACCTCCTTGAGCGCCGAGGTGTTCGAGGTGATGACCGCCACCCCCGAGGCCATCGCCTCCACCACCGGCAGCCCGAAGCCCTCGTAGAGCGTCGGGTAGAGGAAGAGCGTCGCCCCCTGGTAGATCGCCGGCAGCACCTCCTGCGCCACGTGGCCGAGGAGGCGGACGCTGTCGCCGAGCCCGAGGTTCAGCGCCCGCTGCCGGATCTTGAACTCCTGGCTGCCGCGGTCGCCGACGCAGACGAGAGGCGCGTCGAACGGCGCCAGCTCGCGGGCGCGGGCGTAGGCCCGCACCACGCGGTCGAGGTTCTTGTGCGGCTTGGGGTTGCCGACGAAGAGCAAATAGGGGCGGCTGAGCCCGAGGGCGCGCAGCCGCCGCTCCAGCTCCTCGTCGGGGATGCGCTGCCGGTACTCCTCCTCGACGCCGTTGTGGATGACCTGGATCTTCCCCGGATCGACGTCGAAGTGCTCCTGCAAGTCGGCCTTGGTGCTCTGCGAGACGGCGATGATGCGCGTGCCGCGCTGGAGACTGCTGCGGATCATCCGCTGGGCGTAGAGGAAGGCCAGAGTGTTGGGCAGGAACTCGGGGTAGAGGAGGTGGATGATGTCGTGGATCGTCACCACGACGCGCGGGCGGACGTAGACCGGCAGCACGTAGTGGGTGGCGTGGTAGAGGTCGAGGCGGAGGCGCAGCAGGCGCCAGGAGAGGACCGCCATCTCGCGCAGCGAGTAGACCGGCGACGGCTCGAGGACGAGGCGGAAGTTGTCGGGCAGGTCGGAGAGGATCTCGCGCCCGGCCGGGCCGACGAGCAGCACGTAGCGGTTCTCGGAGTCGATCGCCGCCAGCCCGCGCACCAGGTTGCGGACGTAGGTGCCGATGCCGAAGTCGCGCAGCTTGCGGGCGTCGAGTCCGATCGTGTAGGGCACCGGCGTCATTCTAGGGCCTCGCGGAAGACCTCCTCGGTCGCCGCCGCGCAGCTCTCCCAGCGGAAACGCGCCGCCTGCACCGGGCCGCGCGCCGCGAGGTCGGCGGCGAGCGTGGGATCGGCGAGGACCCGCTCAATGGCGCCGGCGAGGGCACCGGCGTCGCCGGGCTCGACCAGCAGGCCGGCGTCGCCCAGCACCTCGGGCAGGCTGGAGCTGTTCGTCGCCACCACCGGCACGCCGCAGGCCAGCGCCTCGGCCGGCGGGAACCCGAACCCCTCGTAAAGCGTCGGGTAGAGGAAGACGCGCGCCGCCTGGACGACCTCGACCAGCCGCGCCCGCGGCAGGCGCCCGAGCGCCGTGACGCCCTCCGGCCGCAGCCGCTCGATCCGCCGCACCAGGTCGCGGCTCCCCCAGCCGTACGGCCCGGCGAGGAGGAGCGGCGGCACCTCGCCGCCGCGGTCGCGCAGCGCCTCCCAGGCGTCGAGGAGAAGGTGGAGGCCCTTCCGCGGCTCGAGGGTGCCGGTGTAGAGGAGGTAACCATCCGGTGCGCCCAGCTCGCGGCGGGTGGCGGCGATCGTGTCGGGGTCGCCGGGGCGGAAGTCGGGGTCGATGCCGGAGAGGACGACGCGCACCTTGTCGGTCACCTGCGGGAAGTGCGTGCGCAGGTCGGCGGCGGTGGCCTCCGAGATGGCGATCACCCGCCGCGCCTGCTCCAGCGACTGGCGGAGGAAGGGCAGCAGGCTCCAGCGCACCTTGAAGCGGTGGGTCTCGGGAAGGAGGATCGCGGTGAGGTCGTGGACGGTGACGACCCCGGGCACCGGGCAGCGGAGCGGCAGGGTAAAGAGCGGCGACCAGTAGAGGTCGACGTCGCCGCGCGCCAGCCGGCGCGGCAGCAGGAGCTGCTGCCAGACGATCCCGAGCGGCCCGCCGTGGCTCTCGCTCGGGACGCCGCCCGCCGCCAGCTCGTCGGCGACGGCGACCGGCCGATGCGCCATGCCGAGGTAGCCGAACCCCCCGCGCGCCGCGAGCGCGAGGAGGAGCGACCGCGTGTAAACCCCGATCCCCGTCGCCGCCGGCACCAGCGCGCGCAGGTCCACGGCGACGGTGGGGCGGGAGGGCATGCCGGCTGATCTTACGGTCGAACTCCTCCCCCAGATCCTTCGCTACGCTCAGGATGACGGCGTTGGGTAGTGCGCGAGGATGGCCCCTCATCTGTCATCCCGAGCGAAGCCGAGGGATCTGGGTGGGGGGAAGGCTCGCCTGTGATACGACCTTACAGGTGAGCTCCCGCCTTCTGTCCCGCGTCGCACTCTTCGTCCTCGTCCTGCACCTCGCCGTCGCCGTGCCGTTCGCGCTCGCGCGCTCCGCCCGCCGGCTCCTCGCCGCCGCGCAGCACCTGGACGAGACGCCACACGCAGCACGGCAACGTGTCTTCGGCGCCGCCTACGTTGCGGTGATCGAGGAGGCACGCCGCGCGATCCCCGAGGACGGCGTCTACCTGCTCGTCGACGCGCAGGAGCAAGAAGAAGGCGCGCCGTTTTGGGTGCGCTTCGACCTCGCGCCGCGGCGGGTTCTCTTCCTCGGCAAGCTCTCGGAGCTGCCGCCGCCGGCCGAGCTGCGGCCGCGCCTGCCGGCGCGGGCGCGGGTCGTGGTCCTGGCGACGGGCGGCCGCCGGCCGCCGGAAGTCCTCGATCGCGCCGCCTTCCTGCGCTCGCTGGAAAGGAAAGCCAGGTGAGAGAGGCGCTCGGCGGCCTCCTCGCCGTCGCGCTGTTCGCCGCCGCCGGGCTCGGGCTCGCCGAGCTCGTTCCCGCGCTGCGGCGTCTGCCCATTGTCCGCCGGCTCGCCTACTCCTACCTCCTCGGCCTCTGCTTGGTAGCGGGCGGCCTCTACGCGGGATCGCACCTCGTCGCTCTCCCGCTCCGCACGCCGTCGGTCCTCGCCCTAGCCGCCGTCTCGATCCTCCTCGGCGTGCTCGCACGGTGGCGGCGGCAACCCCGCCGGCCCAAACTCTCTACCCAGCCTCTTTCGATTCTCCCAATCGCCGCCGCCGCCCTCGTCGCCTGCGTCTCCCTCGCCGTCTTCGCCGAGGCCCTCACCGCGCCGCTCGACGACTGGGACGGCCGCATGACCTGGGCGGCGCAGGCGGCCTACGTGCGCCACGAAGGCACCGTCTCGCCGACCGTCCTGGTGCGCGAGAAGTGGTTCGTCACCCACCCGCGCTACCCGCTCCTCCTGCCGGTGGCGCAGGCGGCGGCGCAGGAGGTGGCCGGGGCCGGGCCGGACGAGCAGCCGTTCCGCGCCCTCTACGCAGCCTTCTACCCGGTCCTCCTGCTGCTGGTGTGGGACGGCGCCCGCCGCCGCGCCGGCAGGACGGCGGCGGCGCTCGCGGTGCTGGCGGTCGCGCCGGTGCCGCTCCTCTCCTTCGTCGGCGAAGGGCGGGCCGCTGGCGCCTACAGCGACCTGCCGCTCGCCTGCCTCTACGGCGCCGGTCTGCTGCTCCTCCTGCGTCCGCGCCTGCGCCCGCTCGACGGCCTCGCCGCCGGGCTCCTCTTGGCCGGCGCCGCGCTGGCCAAGAACGAAGGCGCTCTCCTCGCCCCTGCCGCCCTGCTCCTCGCGGCGCTCTACCGCACGCGGCCGTGGCGGCACATCCATCGTCTCGCGCGCCGCCGCCGTTTCGCCCGCGCCCTGGCGCCGGTCGCCGCCGCCGCTCTCCCCGTCCTCGTCGCCCTGCTCCTCCTCGCCTCCTGGCGCGCCGGCATCCCCAACCGGCACGACGAGGGCTACTTCGCGCTCCTCGACCCGGTCCTCCTGCCGGGGCAGCTCGTCACGCGCCTGCCGGTGCTCGTGCCGATCGCGCTGGAGAAGACCTTCCTGTCGCCGAGCTGGGGCACCTTCTGGTGGATGGCCGCGGTCGTCCTCGCGGCGGGGTGGGCGGGCGTCCGCCGCCGCCGCGGCGCCGTCCTCGCCGCGGCGGCCGCCGCGCCGCTCGCCATCGGCTGGCTCGCCTACTCGGTGCACTGGGACCCGGCCTACGTCGCCGGCGTCACCTGGGAGCGGCTGCTCCTCCAGGGGCTGGTGCCGGCCGCGGTGATGCTGGCGGCGGCCCTCCGCCACTGCCTGCGCCGGGCGCAAGGCGCGAAGGCTTTCGCGCCGGGCTGCGATCAATGGCTAGGAGCGCTGTCCGTCCCGCGCCCAGCGGGACGGGCTCCTAGCCTGAATACCAAGTCGCCGCCGCGGTCGTAGACGCGGCGCACCCCCGGGGTCTCCTCCCAGCGGCGCAGCGCGCGGCGCTGCCCGCGCAGCAACTCCCGCCGGTGTACCAGGACGTGCGTCACTCCCCAGCGGCGCAGCGCCGCCAGCGCCTCCCCCTGCGGCACTGGCCAGCAGCAGCGCTGCCGCAGCCACTGGTAGTGCTCGGGGAAGTAGCCGCTGTAGCCGTTGACCAGCGGCCGCCAGTGGCGCGTGCCCAGGTACATGATCGGGATGTCGCGCAATTCGGGCGTCGGGCCGGGCGCCCGCCAGGGCAGCTCGAGGAGGGCGCGCACGTCGGAGCGGCCGGCGAGCCAGGCGTAGACCGGCGGGAACTCGGCCTCGCGGCGGAGCGGCGGCCAGGCGAGCTGCCGGGGCAGCAGCTCGAGCGCGAGAAGGGTGACGGCGAGCGCCCCGGCGAGGCGGCGGGCGCGCGGCGACCGCAGCCGCGCCAGGAGCCCGGCGAGGCCGAGCGCGGCCAGCGCCGCCACCGCCAGCGAGACCAGGACGTGGAAGCGCGCCGGCACGCGCATCGTCGCGAGCCCGGGCAGGAGGAGCGCCGCCGGCTGGTAGACAAACGGCTGCGCCAGCGCCAGGCAGAGCGCGCCGGAGAGCAGCAACCCGCGCCACCAGAGCGGCCAGCGCGCGGCGGCCGGCGGCGCCTGGCGCCGGCGGCGGATCCGGAGCGCGAGAAGGCCGCCGGCGCCAAGCAGGAAGAGCGCGGCCGGCAGGTCGTAGTCGCCGCCGGGCAGGAAGCCGTCGAGGCGCGGATGAAGCGGCGCCCGCCACCAGGTCGTCAGCTCGCCGAGGAGCCAGCCGGCGGCGGCCAACCCGGCGCAAGCGAGGACCGCGATCCGGCGGCGCGCAGGCGGCCGCTCCGCCGGGGCGCGCGCGCGCCACTGCCGCCAGAGCTCCACGAGCGCCCAGAGCGCCAGCGCAGTCGGCAGCACCCCCGCGAAGAGGGAGTTCTCGCTGCGGCGGAGCGAACCCGGCCAGAGCGGTCCGTACCAGTTCCGGTCCCACGGCATGAGGTAGCTCACGGCGCTGGCGCCGAGGTCGCGCAGCCCGGCCGGCGCGCGCGCCACGCCGATCTCGCGCCAGGTGAGCCAGTAGGGGAGGAAGGCCGCAGCGGCGCCCGCCGCCGCGATCGCCGCCACGGCCGCGAGCACCCGGCGCGAGCGGCGGTCGAGCCCCTCCCGCCGCAGCGCCGGCAGCCGGTTGGCGAGGAGCGCCGCGAGCGGCACGTGGACCATGTAGGCGAGGTACGCCGAGCCCGTGAGGTGGAGGAGGTAGAGGGCCAGGAAGCGCCCCGCCCGCCGCCAGCTCCGCTCGGCGAGCAGTCGGTCCCAGGTCCAGAGCAGCGGCGGCACCAGCGCGGCGAGCAGGATCTGGAGGTGGCTGAGCTGCTCGCCGCGGAAGGGAGAGAAGGCCCAGGCGACGCCGCCGAAGAGCGCCGCGGCCGGCGGCAGCCCGCTGCGCGCCAGGACGTACCAGGCGCTCCAGCCGCAGAGGACGAACGAGCCCACCAGCAGCAGGTTGTAGGCGACGATCGCGTCGGCGCCGGCGGCGTTCAGCGCCGCGACGATCGCCGCAGGCCCCAGCAGGTGCTCGGAGTAGGTGAGCGTCGAGCGCGCGGGAAAGAAGATCGGCGCGTCCCAGAGGCCGGCGAGCCCGTCGCGGAGCTGATGGGCGCCCCACTTGAGCACCCAGAGGACGAAGAGCGGATCGCCGAGGTCGGGCGCGATGTGGTTGGCGAACGTCCGCCAGACGGGTCGGAAGTAGGCGAGCGCCAGCGCCGCGAAGAGCGCGAGGGCGAGCGCGTGCTGCGCGGCGGCGGGGCGCGGGCCCGGGCGCGGCGGGATCACGGCGCGCCCCGGACCTCCCAGAGCTCCGCCCACGGGTCGGCGTGGAGCCGCCGGAAGCTCTCCGGGCGGCGGCGCATCCAGCGCCGCTCGGGGTTTGCCGCCTCCTCGGTGAGAACGACGGCGACGTAGCGCACCCCGAGCCGCTCCAGGTTCGCCCGCCAGCGGCGGTAGCGGCCGGGGGGAGGCCAGCGCGCCGGGTCGCCCCAGGTGTAGAAGCGCGACGCGAGCCCCGGCCCGGTCGGCACGACGTGTACCCCGTTCTGCAGCCGGCTGCCGAAGAAAAGGTAGGGGCGGTTGCCGCCGACGAAGGCGACCTCCGCGCCCGCCGCCCCGGCCCGCGCCTCCAGCGCCCGCGCCGCCGGCAGCTCGGCGGCGTGCGCGGGTCCGGCGCGCGCCAGCTTCCCGGCCTGGTAGCGCTCGACGCGCGGCGCGAGGGGGAACGGCACGACGTCGCGCCAGCCGCGCACCGGCGCCAGGCGGTCCCCGAGCACCACCAGGAGCGCGACGAGGAGAGCGCCGCGCAGGACCGGCCCGGCGAGCCCTCGGGGCCGCTCAAGCAGCCAGGCGCAGCCGACCCCCGCGACCGCCAAGCCCGCCAGCACGTAGCGCACGTCGCGGTGGTCGTGCATCTGGTAGACGAACTGGAGGAAGAAGAGGAGCGGCAGCGCCAGGACCGCCGCGGTCTCGAGCCGCGCCGCGAGCGGCCGCCGGCGCGGGAGGGCGAGGGCCGCCGCCGGCGCCAGGAGAGCGGCGGGCAGCAGTGTCCACGGGAAGAGCCCGCCAAGGAGGTCGGGGCGGCGCGTCAGGAACCGCGGCACGTCGAGCGCGAACTCCGGCAGGTGGCGGCGGTGAGCGAGGGTGATGACGTCCCAGCCGTGGAGGAGCGTGCGGCCGGCGACCGTCACTGGCGCCGGGAACACCGGGTTGCCGGTGCTCCAAGCGTTGCGCACGTAGGTGTAGCCGCCGGCGGCGAGCGCCACGCCGGCCGCGAGCGCCAGGACCGGGAGCGCCTTCCGCGCGCTCCACTCCCGCCGGTGCGCGGCGGCGCTCGCCGCCAGCACGAGGAGGAGCGGGGCGCAGAAAAGGAGGCCGACGTACTTCGTCCCGGCGAGGAGGCCGAGCGCCAGCCCGGCGTAGACCGCACGCCCCGGCGCCGGCCGCCGGCCGAGGAGGAGGAGCGCGTCGGCGCTCGCCACCGCGAAGCAGGCGGTCGAGAGGTCGTTGCCCGCCGAGAGCGAGAAGAGCGGCACGATCCGCGGCAGTGCGCCGAAGAGCGCCGCGGCGAGGAGGGCGCCGCGCCGCGAGAGGCCGAGCGTGCGCCCGAGCGCGGCGACGGCAACGAGCGCCGCCGGCAGGAAGGGCAGCTGCGCCCAGCGGGCGGCGACGTCGCTGTCGCGGAAGGGTGCGAGGAGGACCCAGGCGACGAGCTCCGAGCCGATCGGGTAGAAGGCCGTGCTGGTGTCGCCGACCGCGAACTTGAGCATCCGCAGGTCGCCGTAGCGGTGCCAGGTGGCGACGGCGGAGAGGTGGTACGAGAGGTCGTCGAAGCCGAAGCTGCCGGGGAGCGTGTAGCGATGCTCGTGGACGGCGCGCAGGGTGAGGAGCGCGAGAGCGCAGAGGACCGCGGCGAGGAGCGCGCGCTCGACGAGGGCGGAGCGGGGCAGGGGAGGACGCTCCTCGCTCGCCCCCTCCGGCGCCGGAGGCGCTTCACGCTCGCCGCGCGTCCCCCACCAACGCACCGCGAGCGTCGCGAGCGCGACGGCGAGGAGATACGCCCCCGGCCGCAGCCACCCGAAGTGCCCGAGGAGCGTCGCTGTCGTCGTCGCCAGCGCCACCGCGACGCAAAAGGCGCACGTCGCGCGCGAGGCCCGCCCCGCGTCGGGCAGCAGCGCCCGCGCCGCGGCCCACCCCGCCCTTCCGAGTGCGAAGAGCATCGCCGCCAAGACCGCGCCCTGCACGCCGCGCGGCGCGTCCGCCCACACCGCGCCGAGCGCGAGCAGTCCGGCGGCGATCAGGTCGGGGAGCAGGCGGCGCGGCATGCTCGGCACAGGGTATCGTTACGCGCGAGCTTCCGCCCGATGCGCCTGCGCTCCGTCCACGCCCTTTCGCTCGGCCTCCTGCTGCTCGGGCTCTCGGCCACCCTCTACAAGGTCCACTTCCCGCCCGGGCCGATCGCCGACGAGGCGGCCTACGTCATGATGACGCAGAGCCTCTGGCACGACCGCGACCTCGCCTACGACCACCGCGACCTGCTGCGCGCCTACCAGGTCTGGGACCAGGGCCCCTACGGCGTCATCCTCTTCACCACCGACGGCGGCCGCTCGATGCACTACGGCAAGCCCTACGTCTACTCGGCGGCGGCGCTGCCCTTCTACGCCCTCTTCGGCGTCCAGGGGCACCTGGTCTTCAACATGGCGCTCTGGCTGGCGATGGTGGCCGGCGCCGTCTGGTACCTGCGCGGCGAGCCCGGCCACGTGGGCTTGTGGGTGGGCGGCTTCTTCTTCGCCTCGGCGGCCTTCGTCTACGTCTTCTGGATGCAGCCCGAGGTCTTCAACATGGCCTGCCTCTTCTTCCCGCTGCTGCTGTGGCAGACGCTGCGCCGGCGGGTCGAGTGGCGGCGGCGGGACTACTGGCTTCTGGCCGGCGCCGGCGCGCTCCTCGCCGCGGCCTTCGTGTCGAAGGAGCCGACGGTGCTCCTCGGCGCGCCGATCGCCCTCGACCTCCTCTGGCAGCGGCGGTGGAAGGCGCTCGCCTGGCTGGCGGCACCGAGCCTCCTCGCGCTCCTCCTCCTCGCCGGCGTGCAGTGGCGGGCGACCGGCACCTGGAGCCCCTACCGCAACGTCCAGCGGCGCTCGTTCGAGAGCGAGTACCCGGTCGAGAGCCGCAAGGACCTCTGGCAGCTCTACCGCGGCACCAGCTTCGGCTCCTGGTCGGGGCTCGGCGTGCAGACAACGCCGCGCGTCTTCGCGCGCGACCTGGGCTACTTCTTCGCCGGCCGCCACACCGGCCTGCTGCCCTACTTCCCCTTCGCCCTCTTCGCCCTGGCGCTCTACCTGCGCGGGCCGCGCGACCGCTCGCGCCACCTGCTGCTCGCCGCGGCCGCCGCCTACTGCCTGCTGATCCTCGTGCTAAGGCCCTACAACTACCACGGCGGCGCCGGCTTCGTCGGCAACCGCTACTTCGCCAGCGTCTACCCGGCGATGCTCTTCCTGCCGGCGCGGATGGGGGCGCGGCGAAGCCTGGCGCTCCCCTTCGCCGCCGCCGGCCTGTGGACCGCCTCGGTCGTCGCCGTGCCGCTCCTCCAGGTGGCGCCGGAGGCGACGCTGCAGGCGCACGTCCGCTCGCCGACCTTCCAGGCGCTGCCGCTCGAGCTGACGCTCCTGGCCAACGGCCGCGTGCCGGGCTACTGGATCCGCGGCTGGGGGGACGCGATCTGGATCACGCCGAAGCACAACTTCCTCGCCGAGGAGCGCCACCCGCACGGCGTCTGGGTGCGCGGCGCCTCGCGCTCGGAGGTCGTGCTGGTGACGACCGAGCCGCTCGACGCCCTGCGCTTCACCGCCCGCTCGATCGCGCCCGAGAACACCCTGATCCTCGACAGCGGCGTCGACCGCGTTGTCGTCCGCTTCGACACCGAAGGCAAGCGCCTCGGCGCCCCCGTCGAGCTGCGCCTCGAGCCCGTCGCCCGCGACCTCGGCGCCTTCCTCCCCACCGCCCCGGCCGAGTACTACTACCGCTTCACCCTGGAAAGCACGGCCGGCATCGTCCCCGCCCGCCGCGACCCGAAGAGCGGGGATCTGCGGTACCTCGGGACGTTCCTCGACTTCACCGGCGAGGGGATGTGAACCGGCCCTACCGCCCGCACCAGGCGTCCGGCGACGGCGGGATCTCGGCCGGCGGGGGCGGCGCCGGCTCGCCGGCGAAGACCGCGTTGAGCCGGGCCGCCAGGCGCACGCCGGCCTTGACGAGCTGGTCCTCGACGATCCCCATCTTGGCGAACGCGTAGCCGAAGCCGAGCTCCGGCTCCGCCCCCGGTGTCGCCGGCGCCTCCCGGCCGAAGTCGTACACCGCGCCGCGCAGGCAGAACGCCTCCCGCACCCACTCCTCGTACGACGCGGCCTGCCACGCGGCCACCTGCCGCAGGCTGCGGTCGTCGATGAAGCGGGTGAACTCGGTGAAGCTCAGGTTCTCCGACTCGATCAGCCCCGTGTCCCACACCGAATGTAGGTTGCTCGGCTCCCGGAACCACTTGACCCTGATGGAGTTGCCTCCGCGGTCGGCGCGCCGCCCGACGTGCAGCGGCTGGTGCGCGTCGCCCACGAAGTGGACGTAGAAGCGCAGCGCCTCCGCCTTGGTCTCCCGCGTCGCCTGCGGGTCGCGCAGCACCGCTTCGAAGCGCTGCAGCGCCTCGAGCAGGTCGCCCAGGGGGTCGCGCGCCGTCGTCGCCAGCGTCTCGGTGTCGTCGATCGAGATGAAGTGCCAGGGCTTGGCGGCGTCGCGGCTCGGGTCCGACCGGATGTCGTCCGGCCAGGTCGAGGCCTCCGCCATGCCGTCGCCCTCGAGGATCACCGCGATCTCCCGCCGCGCCTGCTCCGACAGGTGACGGTCCGCCACCTCGCCGACGATCCGGTGTCCGTTCTGCCCCCACGCCCAGGCGCACCCGGGCAATGCCAGCAGCGCCAGGGCTGCCGCCCAACCGCTTCGCGACGTCTTCATTGTTCGGCCTCCGGTCTGGTTCGGATGGCCTGAATTATCTCACTCCTCGGGTCGTGCGCGGAAAGAGCGCCAGGATCTTGCGCGACCGCTCGCGGTTCAGGGAGTCCGCGTAGGTTCCCCACAGGGCGACGGTCTCGGGCAGCAGCAGGCAGAGCAGCCCCAGGAGGAGGAAGAAGCCCGCGACGCAGACGCCAACGCCCATGTCAGGCGGCGGCGCGCCGAGGACAGCCCGATTGCGAGAGGTCGAAGGGCACCGTGACGGTGTAGTAGACCGCCACCGGCTTGCCGCAGAGAAGCGCCGGGTGCCAGCGGGCGGCCGCGGCCGCCTCCCGCGCCGCCTCGGTGAGCCCGTCGGGGAGGCCGCGGAGGACGCGGACGGCGTCGGCGCGGCCGGCCGGGCTCAGCCGCAGCTCCAGGATGGCGATCCCCTCGGTGCCCCGGGCGCACGCCGCCGGCGTGTAGGCCGCCCGCAGCGGCCGCACCGCCCGCGGCGCGACGACCAGCGCGTGCATGCGGATCGGCCCCGCCGGCGGCCGGCAGGCGGCGCTCGCGAGCCAGCGCTCGCCCTGCGTCGCGCCGAGCCGCGCCAGGTCGGCGGCGGTCAGTCCGTAGCGCTCCTCGGTTTCCGCCACGAAGCGCTCCAGCTCCCCGCGGACCGCGGGATCGCCGCCGACCGCACGGGCGCGCTCGCTCAGGCTTCGGTACTCCGCCCACGCCGCGAGCTGCTGCCGTTCGGTCGGCGCCGAGCGCTCGTCGTGTGAGCAAGCGGCCAGCGCGACGACGGCGAGAAAGATCAGGAAGATGCCGACCCCTTCAGGGCAGCCTGAGGATGCTGTTGTAAGTCCCCTGAGCCGGGTTGTCTTAGGCAGCGCCCGCCGCGAGCGTGCGAACTGCGATGAGGTCCTCGTCCCGCACCCCGCGGATGTCGCCTAGGGTGAGAGTGACCAGCGCCTGCGTCCGGCCCGACGCGGTCACGAATTCGACCTCCACACCATCCGGCTCATAGACCTGGACGATGGCCCCGAGATCGCCCTGCCGCAAACCGTGATCCGGGAGGTCGCGGTCCAGAACGACTGTATCGAGCTCCTTGAATCTCATGGTGTCTCACCCGGAACCGCGGTGACGAAGCGAGGGAATCTCTCGCCGGCCAGCACGATCCAGACGGTGACGACTTCAGCACGTCGTCCGGTTGGCCCGCGAAGCGTACCACGCACCTCGTACTTCTGCCCGAAGCTTCTTGATGGCCTGGCGACTGCGTCCCCTACTTCGAGGATCGCAAGCAAGTCGTGTCGAAGCCTTTGCCAGTCCTCTCGTTGGTAGCCGAGAATCCCGAAGAACACCGCCTTGAATCTGCCAACCGGATGCTCGAGAGAAAGCAGATAGTCGCGGATCTTGGCGTCGTCGACGATTGCTCCGCCGGTAGGAAGCTTCATTGACGCTCAGCAGGCAGGAGGACGACGTATTCGGCCACCGCCGTGGCTTCGGGCACCGGCTCTCCATCCTCGGCAATCCCTTCCAGGTGGAGGCGGATGGCCTCATACATTTGCCGCTCGGTCTCTTCGCGCGTGGCGCCGGTGGCTACACACCCAGGCAGGTCCGGTGAGTAGGCCGAGAAGTTCCTTGGCGCCTTCTCGATGACGATGCGCCGCGGCTTCGGAGCTAGCTTTGTCATAGCTCGATGTCACAGCCTGTCATAGCTCCGCCAGCAGGTAGCGACGGTTCGGGTCGGCCAATTGAGTGGCCAGCCTTCGTGCGGCGCGCCGCAAACAAGGGTTCAGGTGCCGCCGGTGAGTCGAGTCTAGCAACGCATCCAAGCTGTCTCCGTGGAGGGGCGGGACAGTGGGGATAGACTCGGCGAGCCGGTGGAGATGGCGCGCGGTTTTCCCTCGACGCCCGAGGGAATGGGCGCGCGGCGCCGCGGTGTTCCCGCGGCGGCGGAGAGCAGTTTCCAAAGGCTGAAAACTCCGCCCGGACGCTTCGGGTCGAGTTATCGGCGCTTCCTAACTCCACCCGGACGCTTCGGGTCGAGTTATCAGCGTCTCCTAACTCCACCCGGAGCCGTCGGGTCGAGTTACCAGCGCCTCGTAACTCCGCCCGGAGGCTCCGGGTTGAGTTTTCGGCACTTCGTAACTCCGCCCGAGCGCTTCGGGTCGAGTTCCGGGGGCCCGGTAACTCCACCCGGCCGCTCCGGGCGGAGTTCTGAACGCCTCAAGAGGAGTCAGTCCATGGTCACCCGCACGGTCGGCGATCAGCTGAAAGACTGGTCGGCCCTGATCGGCAATCTCGAGGGGCTGCTCGGGGAGGTGCCGCACCTGGCGCCCTTGCGGGCGGAGCTTGCGGAAGTCATTGGGCAGGCGAAGTCCCTGGAGGTCGAGCAGAACCGGGTCACGGCGCTGCTCCGCCAAGTCAACGCGGACCGCGCCGAGGTCTTGGCGCAAGGCCAGGACGTCAAGGAGCGCATCGCCGACCTGCTGCGCGGCCACTTCGGCACCAAGAGCCCGGAGCTGCTGCAGTTCGGCTTCCGGCCGCGCACCGGCGGCCCGCGGCCGCGCCGGCGGAAGGCGGCTCCCGGGCCGGCCCCGGAGACGGAGCCCGCGACTTGACCGCCGGCGAGCCGCTTCCGGACGACCGCCAGGTCGCCGAGATGCTGGAGCGCGTCCGCGCCGGTGTTCGGCAGCGGCAGGCGGAGCTGGCCACCCTCTCCGGCGGCGAGGAGACGAAGCTGCGGCTCATGGAGCTCGAGACCCTGGAGTACGTCGAGGAGCCGCTCGCGGTGTCGCCGCGGCCGGTCGTCGGCGGGGCGCTCGTCTTTCTCAAGAAGGCGGCCTTCCACCTGCTCTTCAAGTGGTACGCGCGGCCGGTCCTGCAGCGGCAGAACCGCTTCAACCAGGCGGCGAGCCAGCTCCTGCACGAGCTGGCGGGCAACCAGGCGCGGCTCGCCGAGGCGCTGGCGAGCGCGCTGCGGCAGCTCGAGGAGATCGAGCGCGAGCGCGACGACCGCGCCCGCGGTGACTGCGTGCCACCGCCGCCCCCTCCAGCATGAGGATCTGCGTCTGCGGCGTGCAGGTGCCGTTCACCTTCGGCGGCGCCGAGCTGCTGGTCCAGTCGCTCGTCGAGCAGCTCCGCGCCCGCGGCCACGAGGCCGAGACGGTGATGCTCCCCTTCACCTGGCCGAACCGCACGCAGCTCTTCAAGAGCTGCCTCGCCTGGCGCCTCCTCGACCTGACCGAGGTGGACGGCGCGAAGATCGACCTCGTCATCGCCACCCGCTTCCCGTCCTACCTCGTCAAGCACCCGAACAAGGTCGTCTGGCTGGTTCACCAGCTGCGCCAGGCCTACGACCTCCAGGGCACCCGCTACAGCGACTTCCGCGACACGCCGCGCGACCGCAACGTCACGGCGATGCTGCGCGCCATGGATTCGCGCACGCTCTCCGAGGCGCGGCGGGTCTTCTCGATCTCGAAGAACGTCGCGGCCCGGCTCGAGCGGCACAACGGGATGCGGATCGAGGCCCTCTACCCGCCGCCGCGGCTCACCGGCCGCCTCCGTCCCGGGCCCTTCGGCGACTACGTCTTCACCGTCGGGCGCTTGAACCGCATGAAGCGCTTCGAGCTGCTGATCAAGGCGATGCAGCACGTCAAGAGCGGCGTCCGCGCCAAAATCGCCGGCGACGGGCCGGAGCGCGACGACCTCGCCGAGCTGATCGGGAAGCTCGGCGTCGAGGACCGCGTCGAGCTGCTCGGCTGGGTGGACGACGACCGCGCGGTGGAGCTCTACGCCGGCGCCCTCGCCGTCTACTACGCGCCCTACGACGAGGACTACGGCTACGTCACCGTCGAGGCCTTCCAGGCGGGCAAGCCGGTCGTCACTCTGGCCGACGCGGGCGGGATCCTGGAGTTCGTGCGCGACGGCGAGAACGGCTTTGTCTGCCCGCCCGGCGCGCCGGCCGAGGTGGCGCGCCGGCTCGACCGGCTCTACGAGCACCGCGAGGAGGCGCGGCGGCTGGGGGAGGCGGGGGCGCGGTCGGTCGGCGACATCCACTGGGACGCGGTGATCGGGCGTCTGCTCGGGACGGCCTGAAGGAGCCGCGCGTGCGCCGCCTCGCCTACGTCACCCCGCTCCCGCCGCTCGCCTCGGGGATCGCCGACTACAGCGCCGAGCTGCTGCCGCACCTGGCGCAGCACTTCGAGATCGAGGTCTTCGCCGAGCCCGGCCCGCGGCCGCCGCGCGCGCTCCTCGACACGCTGCCGCCCGTCCACCCGCTCGCCGAGCTGCCGGCACGCGCCGCGGTCTGCGACGCCGTCCTCTACCAGCTCGGCAACAACGGCGACTTCCACGCCGGCGCCTACCGCGCGCTCGCCGCGATGCCGGGGATCGTCGTCCTCCACGAGCTGGTGCTCCACCACATGGTGCGCGAGCTGACGCTGGTGGCCGGCGACCGTGCCGCCTACCTCGACGAGGTCCGCTACGGCAGCGGCCGCAGCGGCTACCTCCTCGCCAAGCGCAGCCTCGACACCGGCACCGGCTTCGACGTCTGGAGCTACCCGCTCTTCGAGCGCGCGGTGGACGCGAGCCTCGGCGTCCTGGTGCACAGCGAGGCGAGCCGCCGGCGCGTCCTCGCCAGCCGCCCGCGGGCGCAGGTCCACGCCGTGCCGTTCCCCTGGAGCGGCGGCGATGGTGAGAGCGCCGGCGCGCCCGCCGCGAGCGACCCCGCCGCCCTCCGCGCCCGCCTCGGCGTCCCCCCGGACGCCCTGCTGATCGCCGCCTTCGGCTACATGACCCGCGCCAAGCGCCTCGACGTGGCGCTCCGCGCCTTCGCGCGCCTCGCCGCGCGCCACCCGCAGGCGTACTTCCTGGTCGTCGGCGAGGTGTCGAAGGACTACGACGTCCCCGCCCTGGTGCCGGAGGCGCTCCGCCCGCGCGTCCTCCTTGCCGGCCGGCCGGAGCTGGCCGACTTCCTCGGCTTCATGGCGGCGGCCGACCTGGCGGTCAACCTCCGCTGGCCGAGCGCCGGCGAGACCTCGGCGACGCTGATCCGCCTCCTGGGGATGGGCAAGCCGGTCGTCGTGACCGACGCCGGCTCGTTCGCCGAGCTGCCCGACGGCACCGTCGCCAAGGTCCCGCCCGACGAGACCGAGGAGGACCTCCTGGCCGCCTACCTCGACGCCCTCGCCGCCGACCCCGTCCTGCGCCGCGCGATGGGAGAGGCCGGCCGCCGCCACGTCGAGCGCCACCACCGCGCCGAGCAAACCGCCGCCGCCTACGCCGCCGCCGTCGAGTCCATCCTCGCCGCCGGCACGCAGCCGGTGCGCGCCGTGCCGCCGCTCGCCCCCTACCCGCCGGAAGACGTCCTCTCCGACCTCATCGCCGAAGCCACCGCCGACGCCGTCGACCTCGGCGCGAGCGAAGAGGACGACGACCTGCTGCGCGAGCTCGCGGGCGATGTAGTGGGTATGGGTCTCGGGGTGGGGCACCGCCCATTGTGAGGGAGTAGACTGAGGCAGAGGCGGGACTGCCGAGCCATAGCGGCAGCAGGGAGAGCATGATGGTCCGCGCGATCAAGGAGAACCTCAGGGTGGAAAAGCAAGGGACGATCGAGGTCCGCCATCCGGACCTGACGGTCGGGTCGGACGCCGAGGTCATCATCCTGATCGACACGCCGACGCCGACAGGCGTGACCGGTCCGGAAGAGGCGCCCCGGCCTCCCATCTGGGAAGTCGCCGCCGAGATTGCCGGCGCGGTGCCGGACGACGTCCGGAAGAGCGTGCCGACCGATCTCTCGAAGAACCTGGATCATTACCTCTACGGCGCGCCGAAGGACGAGGATTGAGGCCGGTCTTCGTCGATACCGCCTACTGGATCGCGCTGCTCAACCCACACGACGACCTGCACGAGCCTGCACGGCGCGTATCTGCTTCCTTGCAGGCTGTTCGCCTGGTGACGAGTGAAGCGATCCTCGTCGAGTGGCTGAACGACTTCGCACGGCGCGGCCGGCTCCTGCGCGCGGCCGCCGCCGCACTCGTCGAGAGGTTGCGCCTCGACCCTGCGGTCGAGGTCGTCCCGCAGACGAGCGCCGACTTCGAGGAAGCCTTGCGCCTGTATGCGGAGCGCGCCGACCAGAGCTGGAGTCACACGGACTGCTCTTCGTTCAGCATCATGAGGCGACAGGGGATCACCGAAGCCCTGACCTACGACCGGCACTTCGAGCAGGCAGGATTCAAGGCGCTCCTGAGGAGCTGAGCGTCACGGCGGCGACGCCGCTTCGCTAGTAGGCTCTCGCCCATGAGCCTCGCCGCCGGCAGCCGGCTCGGTCCCTACGAGGTCCTGGCGCCGCTCGGGGCCGGGGGGATGGGGGAGGTCTACCGGGCGCGCGACGGGCGGCTGGGGCGGGAGGTGGCGATCAAGGTGCTGCCGGCGGAGGTGGCGGGGGACGCCGAGCGGCTGGAGCGGTTCGAGCGCGAGGCGCGCGCCGCGGCGGCGCTCAACCACCCCAACATCCTCGCCGTCCACGACCTCGGCAGCCACGAGGGCGCGCCGTTCCTGGTCTGCGAGCTGCTCGAAGGCGAGACGCTGCGCGACCGGCTGCGCGCCGGCCGGCCGGCGCCCGCGGCCGCGCTCGGCTGGGCGTTGCAGCTCGCCCGCGGCATCGCCGCCGCGCACGCGCGCGGCGTCGTGCACCGCGACCTCAAGCCCGAGAACCTCTTCCTGACCCGCGACGGGCACCTCAAGATCCTCGACTTCGGGCTCGCCAAGGTGAGCGCGCCCGAGACGGCCGCCACCGCGCCCACCGTCGCCGGCACGCTCGCCGGCACGCTCCTCGGCACCGCCGGCTACATGGCGCCCGAGCAGGCGCGCGGGCTGCCGGCCGACGCCCGCTCCGACATCTTCGCCTTCGGCGCCGTGGTCTACGAGCTGCTGGCCGGCGAGAGCGCCTTCCAGCGCGAGACCGCGGCCGACACCCTCGCCGCCGTCCTGCGCGAGGAGCCGGCGGATCTCGCCGCGACGCCGCTCGGCCTGCCGCCTGAGGTCGCGCGGCTGGTGCGGCGCTGCCTGGCGAAGCGCCCCGAGGACCGCTACCAGTCGGCGGCCGACCTCGCCTTCGACCTCGAGGCCTTGGCCGCGTCGCCGCACGCCGCCGCGCCGGCTGCCGCGGAAACGGCGTCGATCGCCATCCTGCCGTTCAGCGACCTCTCCCCCGGGCGCGACCAGGAGTACTTCTGCGACGGCGTCGCCGAGGAGATCCTCAACGCCCTCTGCTGCGTCGCCGGCCTGCGCGTCGCCGCGCGCACCTCGTCGTTCCAGTTCCGCAATGTCGCTCTCGACGTGCGCGCGATCGGCCAGCGGCTCGGCGTCACTCACGTCCTCGAAGGCAGCGTGCGCAAGGCCGGCGACCGCTTGCGCGTCACCGTGCAGCTCGTCGAGGTGGACGGCGGCTACCACCTCTGGTCCGAGCGCTACGACCGCGGGCTGGCGGACGTCTTCGAGATCCAGGACGAGATCGCGCAGAAGGTGGCGCTCGCCTTGCGCGGCGTGCTCAGCGAGGCGCGGGCAGCGCCAGGCCGCGACGCGCAACGTCGAGGCCTACGACTACTACCTGCGCGGGCGGCAGTTCTTCTACCAGGCGCGGCGCAAGGGGATGGAGTTCGCGCGCCAGATGTTCGAGCGCGCGCTGGCGCTCGACCCCGGCTACGCCCTGGCATGGGCCGGGCTCGCCGACTGCTCGTCCTGGCTCGCCCCCTGGTGGGGCAACGACCCCGAGGAGATCCGGCGCGGCGAGGAGGCCAGCTGGCGCGCCGTCGAGCTGGCGCCCGACCTCGCCGAGACCCACGCCTCGCGCGGCCAGTCGCTGGTGCTCGCCCGCCGCTTCGCCGAGGCCGAGGAGGAGTTCCAGACCGCCCTGCGGCTGCAGCCTGGGCTGTTCGAAGCGCTCTACTTCTTCGCCCGCGCCTGCTTCGCGCAGGGGCGGCTCGAGGAGTCGGCGGACCTCTTCGCGCGGGCGGAGGCGGCGCGCCCCGAGGACTACCAGTCGCCTCTCCTGGTCACCTCGGTCCTCGACGCCCTCGGGCGGCCGGACGAGGCCGAGGCGGCGACCCGCCGCGGCGTGGCCCTGGCCCAGCGCTACCTCGAGCTCCATCCCGACGACTCCCGCGCCTGCTACCTGGCCGGCGGGGCGCTGGTGCGCCTGGGCTCGCGCGAGGAGGGCCTGGCGCTCGCCGAGCGGGCGCTCTCGATCGACGCCGACGAGCCGGCGGTGCTCTACAACCTGGCCTGCGTCTACGCCCTCGCCGGCCTGCCGGAGCGCGCGCTCGATTGCCTCGAGCAGGCGGTGGGGCCGCTCTTCGGCCTCAGGGACTGGATCGTGCACGACCACGACCTCGTCTCCCTGCGCGGCACCCCGCGCTTCGAGGCCGTGCTGGCGCGGCTCGGTTAGCAAAGAAAACGGCGGGCCCGGAGGCCCGCCGTTACGACATCGATCGTAGCGCCGCTACGGCCGCCCGTCGTCGCAGTGCGTCGGGTCGGTCGCGCAGTCGCCGGCCCGTACCAGGATCGACACCAACCCGCTGTGGATCGTCGCGCCCAGCTCCGCCTCGTAGCCGAAGCTGTTGGTGCCGACGAAGCCGGTGTTCGGCGTGTAGCTCACCCGCGAGCTCGGCAGGGTCGCCGGCACGCTGGTGATCGTCGCGCCGAGCGAGTCCTTCAAGATCCCGTTCGCCGGCAGCGACGTGATGCGGTAGATCGTCGGCGCGACGACCCCCGGCGTGGTGAGCGACAGATGCGGCTGCAGGAAGTCCGCGACGTTGCCGGCCGCCGAGGTGCGGATCTCGAGGCCGCGCGCCGGCCCCGCGAGGCTCTCGTCGACCCGCCCCTGGACGATGAAGTGGGTCGCGCCGGCGGCCTTCGCCGACTGCAGCTCCGCCCGGACGTCGAAGCTGAAGGTCCCGTCGCTGCCGACCGGCATCGACGACAGCGGCGGCACCGGCATGGTGGCGCCGACCGCCTCCAGGCTCGACTCGAAGTCGCTGTCGTCGAGCGCCGAGTTGCCGCCGGCGCCGGCGAAGAAGACGGTGTCGAGCGAGTCGATCGTGCCGCGGTGGGTGTTGAGCACCACCGTGGCGCTCTCGAGGTTTCCGGTGCCCAGTGTCGAGATGTCCCACTCGATGTGGAAGCGGGCCTTGCCGTTGGTGCCGGGCCCGCCGCCGGTGAAGCCGACGCTGGCGCTCGAGAAGATCGGCGCCGAGCCGGGCAGCGCGGCGTGCTCGTCGCCGAAGCCGTCGTTGTTGGCGTCGGCGACGTTGCCGGCGATCTCGGCGCTGTCGAGGAAGGCGGCCGGCTGGACGACGAACCTGCGGCTGGGCGCCGTCGCGGCGCTGAATTCGCCGCTCGCTGACGACAGGCTGCCGAGCGTGATCTCGAGCGGCCGGTCCTCGGACGTCTCCGCCGTCTTGTCCGGCGCCAGGTCGGTCGGCTCGACGACGGCCGGGGCGACGGTGATCGTGACGTGCCCGGTGTCGCAGACCAGCGTGCTCGAGATCGTGCCGCAGGCCGTGAAGTCGAAGCCGTTCGTGCCGTTGAAGCCGGTGTCCGGGGTGTAGACGACGCTGGCGGTCCGCTGCGGGCTCTCGCTGCCGGCGACGACCGGGCCGAGCGTGCCGTTGGCGGGGCCGCTGCCGGCGACGATCGCGAAGGCGAGCGACACCCCCGCCGGCGCGTCGCCGTCGAGGGTCATGGTCACCGCGTGGTCGGTCGTCGTCTGCTCGACGCCGTCGAAGGCGATGACCGTGGTCGGCGGCACGTCCGGCACCTCCGGCGTATCCGCCGGGTTGATGCGCACGGTCGCGACACCGATGGCGCCATGGGGATCGGTCACCTTGTAGGTGAAGCTGTCCGCCACGTTGCCGGCGGTCGCCGGCGTGTAGGTGACGCTGGCCGTCTCGGTCGAGGTGACCGCCGCGGTCAACGCCCGCAGCCCAGACGTCGCCGGACGCGGCGTCGGGGTCGGCGGCGGGTCCTGGGTGATCGCCCCGAGCGTCCCCTGGGTCGGCCCGGTGAGGATGGCGAAGTCGATGTCGTCGCCGTCGAGGTCGTAGCCGCTGAGGGTGATGACCAGCGGCGTGGCGCCGCTGGTGGCTACGTCCTTGGGGTCGGCGACCGGCGCGCGGTTGGCGAAGAAGCTCGCGAGCGTCACCGCGACGTTGCGGTCGAGCCGCACGTCGCGCCCGATCAGGGTGCCGTTGGCGGTCGCGTCCTGCTCGAGCACGATGGTGCCGTTCGGCGCATAGACGTTGGCGTCGAGGGTGCTGCCGCGGCCGAACGAGACCGCCCGCGGCAGGCCGTCCGGGCCGTCCACGCCGCCGACGTAGACGATGGCCTGCGAGGCGGTCAGGCCCGAGCCGTCGGCCGGGCCGAAGCTCCCGAACGAGCCGAGGTCGAGCCGCTCGGCGATGCGCAGGTCGAGGTTGTCGGCGAAGGTGACGACACGGCAGGGCTGCCCGCAGCTGCCCTGGCCGCCCGAGAAGACGAGCGAGCGGACGTTGTAGGCGCCGCCGGCCAGCGCCAGCGTGCCGCCGGAGGCGATCTCGATGTCGTCGTAGTCGCCGGCCGGGAGGTTCACGGTCTGGCCCGTGGCCACGAAGACGTCCACCGACTCCGGCCGCAGCGCCGCGGTCTGGAACTGCGGCAGCAGCGTGAAGACCGGCAGCGGCAGCGGGGTGTCGAGCGGGCCGGTCGAGGCGTTGTCGTTGCTCAGCGTGTTGTAGGAGACCGCGCCCACCGCGGCGCCGCGGTCGAGGACGATCGAGTCCGCCGCGATGTCGCCGGCGATGGTCGTGCCGCGTCCGACGCCCAGCTCGAAGCCGGGGCGCAGCGTCGGGCCGGGGCTGGCGTCGTTGACCGCGACGCCGCCTTGCACCGACGAGGCGCGGCCGATGTCGATGCTGTTGGTGGCGAGCACCGCCACCTCGTCGAAGCCGGCGAGGACGGAGGCGCCGACGACCGGCCAGGCGTAGACCGCGTCGCCCGCGAGGTTGGGCAGGCCGAAGCGCCCGCCGCGCTGCGGGCGCAGCGGCGAGCCGCCGAGGAGCGCCGAGATGCGCAGCAGCTCGCGCCGGGTGGGCAGGCGCCAGTCGCTGCGGCCGAAGTTCTCGACCGCGCCGGCGTTCATCGCGGCGATCAGCTGCACCGCCTGGGCGCGCGGCAGGACGGCGGCGCGCGCGAAGCCGGAGCTGACCGCGAAGTTGCGGTCGCGGACCCAGGTGAGGCCGGTGCCGAGGTCGCTGATCGTGCCGTCGGCGTTGTGGTGCAACGGACCGGCGGCCGGGGCCGCGGGCGAGAAGAGAAGCGCGAGGGTGACAATGAGAAGAGCGGGGCTGACGAGGCGTCGCATGCGCGACCTCCGGGAGAGAAGCGGCGGCCGACACTCCGCCGCGCGCTGCCGCGGAGAGACGGACCGTCTGATTGGATATTGTCCCCAGGATGCCGCGCGCGGGCCGCCGAGTCAAATCACATTCCGGCAAGTTCTGACATCGACGAAATGCGGAACTCGCAAAAGGGAAACCGGCTCGGTTGCGGCCGTTTCGCCAAGGCCGGCGCGGCGCTGCTCGTCCTGGCGCTCCTCGCGGCGCACTACGCCTTCTGGTACCTGCCGCGCGAGCGCTCCGCCGCGCCCGACCCCGACGACCTCCCGGGGCGCCTCCTCGCCGCCGGGGCCGCCGACGTCTGCCTCTGGCTGCCGTACCCGCACCAGAACGCCGGCGCGCTGCAGCGCGCGGTGGGGGACTGGCCGGCCTGGCTGGCGGCGGCGTCGAGAGTCGCCGGCCTGCCGCCGCCGGCGCTGCCCGCCTTCGGCCCCTTCGCCCTGCCGCCGTCGCGCGAGCTGACCGCCTGCTCGGACCTCGACGGCGGGCGGCTGGTGGTGGCGGCGCGGGTCTACCCGCTCCTCGGGCTGGTGGCGCGCACCGCGGGGCGGCTGGCGGGCAACCCCTGGCTCGCCGGCGGGCGGGTGGAGGAGGGGGAGCGGGTGCTGGAGGTGGCCTGGGACGGCGGGCTCTGGACGGTGCGCGGCGGGGCGCCGGTGCCGGTGCCGGCGCGCGCGCCGGCGGCAGCGGCGGGAGGGGAGAAGGCGCTCGCGGCGCTGCGCCTGGAGGAGGGGATCTCGCGCTTCCCGCCGGGCCGCTACCTGCTGCAGCGCGAGCAGGGCGACCTGGTGCTGCGCCTCGCCGGCGCCGCCCCGCCGGTACTCGACCCCGGGATCGCCCGCCTGCCGCGCGGCGACCGGCCGCTGCTCCTCGCCGCCACGGAGAGCGCGGCCGGCGAGGACCGCCGCGCGCCGGCGGCGATCGCGCTCTACGAAGGCAGATCGGTGGCGCGCTTCCGCCTCCCCGGCATCGCGCTCTTCCAGGCCCCCGGCCAGGAGGGGTGGAGGCTTCCGGGCGGCCGCCTCGGCGCGGCGTTGCGCGGTGGCCTGCCGTCGGGCGAGGTGGCGGGCTGGCGCATCGTGGCGATGGACCGCGAAACGCTCCGCCGCGCCGAGCAGCTGGCGCCGCACCTGGCGGCGGCGATCGACCCGCGCGGGGCGGGCGGGGGGCCGCGCCTGGTCACCGGAGTCTGGGCCGAGCCCCGCGGCGCCTACCGCCTCGTCCAGCAGGTCCGCGACACCCTCGAAGAGTTGCCGCTCGTCCGCGGCAGCGAAGTCCAACGCTGGCGCGACTGGGAGACGGTGCTGGAACCCTTCGCGGGGTGTGAAGAACTTTCTCTCGTTTCCACCGAATGGCCGGGGACTTTTAGGCTTCGGTTGGCTGGCTGCAAATAATGCATCCCGCGCGGGGCGGATAGTGCCGCGTGAGATGCCGGGCCACCCGGCCCGCGAAAGAGTCGCGCCGCTTCGCGGTTCCCGGTCAGGGCGGGTAGTGGCCGCAGAGCCAGGTCGGCTCCGTTCGCGGACGTTGGTGGTGACTTCACCCGAACGCGACGCTTTCGCGGGCCTCTGGCCCGGCACATCACGCGGCGCCATGACTCGGAACTCTGAAGTGACGTCGGCCCCCACCCAGATCCTTCGCTACGCTCAGGATGACCTGGGCCACCATCTGAGCAGGGACTCCACTGTCGGTGCTAGGGCCCGCAGGATCTCTGGAGCGCCGGGCGCGGAGGAGACCTGCGGGACCCCACACCGGAACGGCCGCAGCAAGAGGGTGGGTGGCGGAGGAAGCTCCAATTTGACACAACGGAATCAACCGCTTACCCTACGCCGTTGGCCCGGTTGGAGGTTCGGATGCGGATTTGGCTGGATCAGGTTCGCGAAGAACCGTTCGACTGGGAGGAGACGCAGGAAGTGCCGGTCGAGCCCCTGGGGCGTCCGGAGCTGCTGTCCCTGGGGCCCGTCGCGTGGCGTGGGCAGGTCGTCTTCGTCGATCCCGGCTACCTGCTGCGCGCCCGGCTTTCCTACGAACAGACGCTCGCCTGCAACCGCTGCCTGAAACCGTTCGCCGAGCGGTCCACCCCGGACGTCGAGCTCCTGCTCGAAGTCGGGGCCCCGGCGGCCGGCGCCGGCGAGCACGAGCTGCACGACCGCGACCTCGGCACCCTCTACCTCGACGACGAGATCCTGGAGACCGAGCCCATCCTGGTCGAACAGCTCCAGCTCAACATCCCGATGAAGCCCCTCTGCCGGCCGGACTGCCAGGGGCTCTGCCCGACGTGCGGCGCCGACCGGAACCTCGAGTCGTGCACCTGCGAAGAGCGGACGGTAGACACCCGCTGGGCAGTGCTCGCGCCGTTGCGCGACCGGCTGAGCGGGGACGACGAATGAACCAGAGCCCGGGCGCCTGAGCCCGCTAATCCGACGAGGCCCGAACCATGCCGAACCCCAAGCGCCGCCACTCCAAGGCCCGCCGCGACAAGCGCCGGGCCCACGACGCCCTCGAGCGCCCCGCCACCTCCGTCTGCCCCAACTGCGGCGAGACGAAGCTGCCGCACCGCGCCTGCAGCCACTGCGGCACCTACCGCGGGCGGCAGGTGGTGGACGTCAAGGAGACGACGTAAAGACCGGGTAGGACGCTCCGGGCTGCGCCGCCGGCAGCCCGTATCCGCCGCCGACCGTGCATATTGCCGTCGATGCGATGGGTGGTGACTTCGCGCCGCGCTCGGCGGTCGAGGGGGCCTTCCGCGCCGCCGTCGAGGACGGCACCGCCGTCCTCCTGGTCGGCGACACCGCGCAGGTCGCGCCGCTGGTGCGCAAGCTCGGCGACCACGGCGGCCGCCTCGAGCTCGTCCAAGCCGACGAGGTCGTCGGCATGGACGAGCCCGCGATCACCCCGATCCGCAAGAAGCGCCGCTCCTCGATCCGCATCTGCTCCGAGCTGGTGCGCGAGGGGCGGGCGGCGGCGGTGGTGACCGCCGGCAACACCGGCGCGGCGATGATCGCCGCCAAGATGGTGATCGGCACGATCAAGGGCGTGGACCGGCCAGCCCTCGCCGCCGTCCTCCCCGGTCCCAAGGGGCGCGTCGTGCTCCTCGACGTCGGCGCCAACGTCGACGTCAAGCCCGCCCACCTGCGCGAGTTCGCGGTCATGGGCCACTTCTTCGCCCAGGAGGTGATCGGCACCCCGTCGCCGCGCGTGGGGCTCCTGTCGATCGGCGAGGAGGAGTCGAAGGGGACCGACCTGACGCGCGAGGTCTTCAAGGTGCTCAAGACGACCGGCCTCAACTTCCTCGGCAACGTCGAGGGGGGCGACGTCTTCAACGGCTCGGTGGACGTCATCGTCTGCGACGGCTTCGTCGGCAACGTGGTGCTCAAGAGCGCCGAGCAGCTGGCCGAGATGGTCGGCGCGATGCTGCGCGAGGAGCTGGGGCGCTCCGCCCGCACCAAGCTCGGCTACCTCCTCGCCAAGCCGGCCTTCGAGCGCTTCCGCGCCCGCACCCACTACAGCGGCTTCGGCGCCGCGCCGCTCCTGGGGGTGGACGGCGGCTGCTTCATCGGCCACGGCCGCTCGAACGCGGTGGCGATCCACAACGCCATCCGCCGCGCCGTCGAGTTCGCCAGCCACGAGGTGCACAAGAAGATCGCCGAGAAGATGATCGAGCTGCACGACGAGGAGCGGCGGATGCTCGGGTCGCAGGAGGTCGGGGCGGGATGAGCGCAGCGCTCGCGACGCGGCGGGTGGCCTTCGTCTTCCCCGGCCAGGGGTCACAGAAGGTCGGCATGGGGCGCGCCTGGGCGGAGGTGTCGGAGGCGGCGCGGCGGACCTTCGAGGAGGCCGACGAGGCGCTCGGCGAGCCGCTCTCCCGCCTCTGCTGGGAGGGGCCGGAGGAGGAGCTGGGGCTGACGGTCAACACGCAGCCGGCCCTCCTCGCCGCCTCGACCGCGATCCACCGCGCCCTCGCCGGCACGCCGCTCGCCGATGTCGTTCCCGTGGCGCTCGCCGGCCACAGCCTCGGCGAGTACTCGGCGCTGGTAGCGGCCGGGGCGCTCCCCTTCGCCGATGCCCTCCGCCTGGTGCGCCGGCGCGGCGAGCTGATGCAGGCGGCGGTGCCGGTGGGGGAGGGGGCGATGGCGGCGATCCTCGGGCTCGACGCCGCGGCGGTGGCCGAAGTGGCGCGGGAGGCGAGCGCCGATCAGGAGGGAGAGCTGGTGGCGGTGGCCAACCTCAACGCCCCGGTGCAGACGGTCGTCGCCGGCCACAAGGCCGCGGTGGACCGCGCCGTGGCGCTGGCCCGCGAGCGCGGCGCCAAGAAGGCCACCCTCCTGCCGGTCTCCGCGCCGTTCCACTCGCCGCTCATGCGCCCGGCGCGGCTCGGCATGATCGAGCCGCTGCGCGAGGCGCCCTTCGCCGCGCCGCGGGTGCCGGTCGTCGCCAACGTGGACGCGGCGCCCGTCGCCACCGCCGAGGCGGCCCGCGACGCCCTGGCGCGGCAGATCGACGGCCCGGTGCGCTGGGTGGAGTCGGTGCAGTGGATGGAGCGGGAGGCGGGAGTGGACCTCTTCCTGGAGCTCGGGCCGGGCAACGTCCTGGCCGGGCTGATCCGGCGGATCGCCGAGCGGGCGGCCGTCGCCAGCCTGGGAGAGCCGGAGCAGGTGGACAAATTTCTGGCAGCCGAGGCGCAAAAAACGCCCGGCACGTAGGCCGGGCGCTACGGAAAGGTACGCATGTTCCGATTGGACGGCAGGACGGCGCTGGTGACCGGCGCCTCGCAGGGGATCGGCGAGGCGGTGGCGCGGCGGCTGGCGGGGCAGGGGGCGCGCGTCGTGCTCGCGGCGCGCAACGAGGAGAAGCTGCGCGGCGTGGCGGGGGAGATCGAGGCCGCCGGCGGGACGGCCCTCCCCTTCGCGCTCGACGTCGCCGACCCGGCCGCCGCCGCCGAGCGGCTCAAGGCGCTGCCCGAGGAGTTCGCGGCGGTGGACGTCCTGGTCAACAACGCCGGCATCACCGCCGACAACCTCCTCGCCCGCATGAGCCTGGAGGACTGGGAGCGCGTGCTGCGCACCAACTTGACGGGCGCCTACGTGCTGACCAAGGAGCTGCTGCGCGGCATGATGCGCCGGCGCTGGGGGCGGATCGTCTCCGTCTCCTCGGTCGTCGGGCTGATGGGCAACGCCGGCCAGGCGAACTACGCCGCCTCGAAGGCCGGCCTCATCGGCTTCTCCAAGTCGCTGGCGCGGGAGCTGGGGAGCCGCAACATCACGGTCAACGTCGTCGCCCCCGGTTACGTCGAGACGGCGATGACCGCGGCGCTTCCCGAGGCCTCGCGCGGCGAGCTGACCGCCGGCATCGCGCTCAAGCGGCTCGGCTCGCCCGACGACGTCGCCTGGGCCGTCGCCTACCTGGCGAGCGAGGAAGCCGGCTATGTCACTGGACATGTGCTGAACGTGTCCGGGGGGCTGTACATTTAGGTAGAATCGTGCGCTGCACCGTTCGATCGATCGATAGCTGCGAGTCAATGGCACCGTTCTGGCTCGTAGCGACGGCGGCATGAGAGGAGCGAACCAGCGGATCCTGCTCATCGACGATGACCCGGACGACCGCTCCCTTGCCAGTGTTGTGCTCACGAGCGAATTAGGGCATTTCGAGGTCCACGAAGTCCCCGACGCCGTCACCTTCGCCCAAGCCTGCGCCCGCCGCGACTTCGATCTCGTCATCCTCGAACAGAAGCTCCACTGGGCCGACGGCTTGGCCGTGCTCGGCGCCCTCAAGGAGGAATGGCCGGAGCTGCCGGTCATCCTCTTCACCCGCTCGGGCGACGAGGAGGTGGCGCTCAAGGCCGCGCGCCTGGGAGTCCACCAGTACCTGGTCAAGCGCCCGGGGACCTTCCTGCGCCTCGCCTCCGAGGTCGAGGCGGCGCTCGAGCAGACGCGGGCGCGGATCGTCCCGCCCGCCGGCCGCCGCGAGCCGCAGCTCGCCGCCGTGCCGCGCGAAGTACCCGAGCCGCCCGCCGAGGTCGGCCGCTTCGCCGCCGTCGCCTCGCACGAGCTGCAGGAGCCGGCGCGCGCCATCGAGCGCGCCCTGCGCGCCCTGCGCGACGAGCACGGCGGCGGGCTCGACGACGCCGGGCGCGCGCTGGTGGAGCGGGCCGCCGCCGCCGCCGGCCGGCTGCAGGACATGGTGCGCGACCTGCTGTCGCTGTCGCAGGTCGAAGGGCGGGAGCGGCGGGAGCTGGTCGACGTCGACGCCGGCGAGCTCCTGGAGCAGGCCCTCGGCAACCTCGAGGCGGCAGTCGAGGAGAGCGGCGCCAAGGTGACGCACGCGCCGCTGCCGACGATCCACGCCGACCCGGTGCAGATCGTCCAGCTGCTGCAGAACCTGGTCGGCAACGCGATCAAGTTCCACGGCGACCGCCCGCCGGCGGTCCACGTCGCCGCCGCGCGCACCGACGGCGAGTGGGTCTTCTCGGTGCACGACAACGGCGTCGGCATGGAGCCGGTCGAGGCGGAGTCGATCTTCACCTCGTTCAAGCGCCTGCGGCCGGAGGTGCCGGGGAGCGGCCTGGGGCTGTCGATCTGCAAGCGTGTCGTCGAGCGCCACGGCGGGCACATCTGGGTGAAGTCCGAGCCGGCGCAGGGCTCGACCTTCTACTTCACCCTGCCGCGGGTGGCCGAGCAGGAGCGGCCGCAGGGCGGGACACCCTTTGCACGGCGTCGATCATTCTGATATGTTCAATTTGATCTGATGTTTAGCTGAAGCAGGTTGTGTCGCCGGGGGGCGTCGGGTCCGTAGGGTCGGTTGCAACTTGCTGTTGGAGGGGGAGATGACCGACCGGCCCATCCGGGTCCTGATCGTCGAGGACAACCCCGACGATCTGCGCCACGTCCTGAAGCTCCTCGACCGGGGCGCCGCCGGCCCCGCCACCACGCTCACCGCCGGCAGCGTCGGCGAGGCCGTCGACCTCCTGCGCGGCGGCGCGCAGGCCGACGTCGCCCTCCTCGACCTCGCGCTGCCCGACACCACCGCCGGCTCGCTCGAAACGCTCGAGCGGGTGCAGGCCGCGGCGCCGCTCCTGCCGACCGTCCTCTTGACCGGCCTCGACGACGAGGTCGTCGCCGAGGAGGCGATCCGCCGCGGCGCGCAGGACTACCTGCCCAAGCGCAGCCTCGAGGCGCGGCTCCTCGGCCGCGCGCTGCGCTACGCCATCGAGCGCAAGCGCGCCGAGGTGGCGCTGCGCGAGAGCGAGGAGCGCTACGCGCTGGCGGTCGCCGGGGCCAACGACGGCCTCTGGGACTGGGAACTGCAGCGCGACACGATCTACTTCTCGCCGCGCTGGAAGGGGATGCTCGGCCACGGCCTCGACGAGGTGGGCGAGGAGCCGCGGGAGTGGTTCGACCGCGTCCACCCGGACGACCTCCTGATCCTGCGGGCGGAGATCTCGGCCCACCGCGCCGGCGGCACGCCGCACTTCAAGAGCGAGCACCGGATGCTGCACAAGGACGGCACCTACCGCTGGGTGCAGTCGCGCGGCATCGCGGTGCGCGACGCCGCCGGGCAGCCGTACCGGATGGCCGGCTCGATGGCCGACATCACCGCCCGCAAGCTGGCCGAGAAGCGCTTGCAGCACGACGCCTTCCACGACTCGCTGACCGGGCTGCCCAACCGCGCCCTCTTCCTCGACCGCCTGGGCGTGGCGCTCGCTCATGCCCGCCGCCGCGGGGACCACGCCTTCGCCGTCCTCTTCCTGGACCTCGACCGCTTCAAGAACGTCAACGACAGCCTCGGTCACCACGTCGGCGACGAGCTGCTGGTGGCGGTGGCGCGCCGCGTCGAGGTGCTGCTGCGCCCCGGCGACACCGTCGCCCGCCTGGGCGGCGACGAGTTCGCGATCCTCCTCGACGGCGTCGACGACCCGACGCAGGCCTCGCGCGTGGCGCAACGGGTCAACCGCGAGCTGTCGCGCCCCTTCGACATCCAGGGGCACGAGGTCTTCGTCACCATGAGCCTGGGGATCGCGCTCAGCTCGGGCGCCGTCTACGAGCGCCCCGAGGACGTGCTGCGCGACGCCGACACCGCGATGTACCGCGCCAAGGCCGCGGGCAAGGACCGCCACGCCATCTTCGACCGCGCCATGCACGAGCACGCGGTGGCGCTGCTGCAGGTCGAGACCGACCTGCGCCGCGCCATCGAGCGCGAAGAGTTCGTCGTCCACTACCAGCCGATCGTCGAGCTGGCGAGCGGCGAGATCGACGGCTTCGAGGCGCTGCTGCGCTGGCACCACCCGGCGCGCGGCCTGCTGCAGCCGGAGAGCTTCATCTCGATCGCCGAGGACACCGGCTTGATCGTGCCGATCGGCTGGTGGGTGCTGCGCGAGGCCTGCCGCCAGCTCGCCGAGTGGCAGGCCAACGGCTGCGGCCGCTCGATGGCGGTGAGCGTCAACCTCTCGGGCAAGCAGTTCCTGCAGACCGACCTGGTGCGGCGCATGCGCCGCCTGCTGCGCGAGATGCCGATCGCGCCCGGCAGCCTGCGCCTGGAGATGACCGAGGGGGCGATCATGGAGCAGGGGCAGGCGGCGGTCTCGAAGCTCCTGCAGCTGCGCGAGCTGGGCATCAAGCTCTACATCGACGACTTCGGCACCGGCTACTCGTCGCTCTCCTACCTCCACCGGCTGCCGATGGACGGCCTGAAGATCGACCGCTCCTTCATCAGCAGCGGCGCCGGCGCCGCTGCCGGCGGCAGCTCCGAGATCGTGCGCTCGATCGTCGCCCTGGGGCGCACCCTGGGCATGGGGGTGGCCGCCGAGGGGCTGGAGACCGCCGAGCAGGTGACGCACCTGCGCGGGCTCTCCTGCGAGCTCGGCCAGGGCTTCTTCTTCTCCGGCCCCGTGGACCGCTCGGCGGCCGGGGGCCTGATCGCCCAGCACACCCGCTGGTGACCGCCGCCGGAGGCGCCGCGGCGGCCTTGGCCTCCCCTTTGCTTTGTGCTACAAACCCGCGGGGCTGGCCGCATTTCCACCGCATGGAGGGATGACAGCGATGGCGGTACAAGAGAGGGTGAAGAGCATCATCGTGGAGCAGCTCGGCGTCGACGAGGACGAGGTGACGCCGGACGCCAGCTTCACCGAGGACCTGGGCGCCGACTCGCTCGACATCGTCGAGCTGGTCATGGCCTTCGAAGAGGAGTTCGGGATCGAGATCCCGGACGAGCACGCCGAGAAGATCGGCAACGTCCGCGAGGCCGTCGAGTACATCCAGAACAACGCCGGGGACCAGAACTGACCCCGCGGACCCCGCCGAACTCCCCGCCGACAACCTTTTGACCGCCTCTCCGAGACGCCGCGTCGCCATCACGGGGGTGGGGCTCGTCTCCCCGCTGGGGATCGGGACCGACGCCAACTGGCAGGCGCTGCTGGCCGGGCGCAGCGGCATCGGCACGATCACCCGCTTCGACACGTCGCCGTACCCGGTGCGGATCGCCGGCGAGGTCAAGGGCTTCGAACCGCACGACTACAGCGACCACAAGGACGTCAAGAAGAGCGACCTCTTCATCCACTACGCGCTGGCGGCGACGCACTTCGCGATGACCGACTCGGGGCTCGTCGTCGACGACGACAACCGCGACCGGGTGGGGGTGATCATCGGCTCCGGGATGGGCGGGCTGCCGCTCATCGAGACGATGCACAAGGTGCTGCTCGACCGCGGGCCGTCGCGCGTCTCGCCGTTCTTCATCCCCGCCCTCATCGTCAACATGGCCGCCGGGCAGGTGTCGATCCGCTACGGCGCGCGCGGCCCCAACAGCTGCCCCGCCACGGCCTGCACGACCGGCCTCCACGCCGTGGGCGACGCCTTCCGCCAGATCCAGTACGGCGCCGCCGACGCGATGATCGCCGGCGGTACGGAAGCGGTCGTCACGCCGCTGGCCTTCGCCGGCTTCGCGGCGATGCGGGCGCTGTCGACCCGCAACGACGAGCCGGAGAAGGCCTCCCGCCCCTGGGACCGCGACCGCGACGGCTTCGTGATCGGCGAGGGGGCGGGGATCCTGGTGCTGGAGGAGCTGGAGAGCGCGCGGCGGCGCGGCGCGCCGATCTACTGTGAGATCGTGGGCTACGGCATGAGCGGCGACGCCTACCACATGTCGGCGCCGCAGCCGGAGGGGGACGGGGCGATGCGGGTGATGCGCACGGCGCTCGCCGACGCCGGCCTGCCGCCGGAGAGCGTCGGCTACATCAACGCCCACGGCACCTCGACGCCGCTCGGCGACCGCGGCGAGGTCAAGGCGATCCGCGCCGTCTTCGGCGCCCACGCCGACGAGCTGGCGGTGTCCTCGACCAAGTCCTCCACCGGCCACCTGCTGGGCGCGGCCGGCGGGCTGGAGTGCGGCATCCTCGCCCTCGCCGTCCGCGAGCAGATCCTGCCGGCGACCCTCAACCTCGACCACCCCGACGAGGGCTGCGACCTCGACTTCGTCCCCCACACCCCGCGCCCGGCGAGCTTCGAGGTCGCCCTCACCAACTCCTTCGGCTTCGGCGGCACCAACGGCGCCTTGCTGATGCGGCGCTGGGAAGAGGGCGCCTGACTCAGGCCGGGTTCGAGGCCATGCTCGCCGACCTGGCGCGGGCGTGGACGGCGCGGGACTACGAGGGCGCCGCCGGCTGGTTCGCCGAGGACGTCCGCTACGCCGACCCGCTCCGCTACCGCCACGCCTCCCGCGCCGAGCTGCTCCGTTTCTTCCAGGACGACGGCGGGTACGAGCAGCGCACCGTCTGGCACAACGCCGTCTTCGACGAGGCGCGCCAGGTGGGCGCCGCCGAGTACAGCTACGAGGGGCACCAGCGCTACCACGGCGTCGTCCTCGTCAAGCTGCGCGACGACAAGGTCAGCCACTGGCGCGAGTACCAGCACGTCTCCGACCTCGATTGGGAGGACTTCTGGGCCGGCGCCGCCTTCTCAGGGTGACGGCGTCTTCGGCTCCCTGAGGTGCCGGTCGAAGAACTCGGTCATCCGGCGATAGAAGTGCTCCTGCGCGGCGCCGGTCATGCCGTGCTTCTGGTTGGGGTAGAAGGCTTCCTCGAAGGGGCGGCCGGCTTCGACGAGCTTCTGGGCCAGCACGGTCGAGTTCTGCGGATGGACGTTGTCGTCGCCGGTGCCATGGACGAGGAGCAGGTGGTCGGCGAGCTTCGCCGCGTAGGTGACCGGTGACGACGCCTCGTAGCCCTTCTCGTTGTCGCGGGGGTGGTCGAGGTAGCGCTCGGTCCAGACCGTGTCGTAGAGGTGCCAGTCGGTGGGTGGCGCGCCGGCCACCCCGGCGCACCAGACGCCGGGGCGGTTGAACAGGCTGTAGAGGGTGTTGAAGCCGCCGCCCGACCACCCCCAGAGCCCGAGGCGCGCCGGGTCCACCCAGCCGAGCCCCTTCAGGTGTTCCACCCCGGCGAGCTGGCCGGCCAGCTCCACCTCGCCGAAGCGGCGGTGGAGGCGGTCCTCGCCGGCGCGGCCGAAGAAGAGCGAGGCCTGGTTGTCGACCAAGAGCACCGCGTAGCCGCGCTGCGCCATCGCCCGGTGCCAGAGGCCGCGCACGGTCCCCTCCCAGCGGTTGGCGACCACCTGCGAGCCCGGCCCGCCGTAGTGGTAGATGAGGACCGGGTAGCGGCGGCGGGTGTCGAAGCCGGCGGGCTCGAGCGACCGCGCCGGCAGCCGCGACCCCTCCGGGCCGGCGATGGTGAAGAGCCGCCACGGAGAGACTGCCGCCGGATCGAAGAGCGGCGGCGCCGACGGCAGGAGGGCCGCCTCGCCGCCGTCGGCCTGCCGCAGCACCAGACGAGGCGGGGTGTTGGCGTCGCTCCAGGTGTGGACCCAGGAGCCGGTGCGCGGCGCGGCGAGCGCCGTGTTCCAGCCGGCGCGCGGCGTCAAGTTCTCAACCTCGTCGCGCTCCAGCGAGACGCGCCGCACCTGCCGCTCGGCCGCCCCCAGGCCGCCGGTCTGGAAGCCGGTCGCCACCACCACCCCGCGCTCGGCGTCGAGGCCGTCGAGCGAGGCGACCGCCCAGCCGGGCGGCGTCACCGCGCGCAGCTCGCGGCCGTCCGCGGCGTGCAGGGTGAGGCGGCGGTAGCCCTCGCGCTCGGAGCCCCGGAGGAAGCGGCCGTCGGGGAGGAAGCGAAAGTCGCTGGCGAGGTTGATCCAGGGCGGCAGCTCCTCGACGTGGAGCGGAGCGCAGCGGCCGTCGGCGGCGCCGCAAAGGAGGAGGGTAAGGCGGGTCTGCTCCCGGTCGAGGTGCTCGACCGCCACGCGCTCGCCGTCCGGCGCCCAGTGGACGCGCGCCAGGTAGTCGTCCGGAGCGCCGCTGGTGGCGAGCCAGGTGGTCCTGCCGCTCGCCACGTCGAGCACGCCGACCTTGACCAGCGGGTTCGTCTCGCCGGCCGTGGGATACCGCTGCCAGCGCACCTCGGGGTGGCGCGGCAGCTCGTCCACCAGCGGGTACTGCGGCACGGCCGCCTCCTCGAACCGGTAGTAGGCGATCCGCCGCCCGTCCGGCGCCCACCAGAAGCCGGTTGCCTCGCGGTTCCAGATCTCCTCCCAGTAGAGCCAGTCGGTGGTGCCGTTGAGGACCTGGTTCTCCTCGCCGTCCGTGGTGAGGGCGCGCTCCTTCCTGGTCGCCAGGTCGAGGAGGTGGAGGTCGAAGTCGCGCACGAAGGCGAGGCGCTTGCCGTCCGGCGAGAAGGCCGGCGCCTCCTCTTTCTCCGGCGTCGTGGTGAGGCGGGCGAAGCTGCGGTCGCGCAGGGTCAGGAGGGAGAGGTCGCCCTCGGCGAGGAGGGCGATGGCGTCGCCCGCGGGCGACCAGACGAGCTCGTCGATCTCCTCCCGCCGCAGCACCGGCTCGCCCCTCCCGGTCGCCGCGTCGAGCACCCACAGCGCCTCGCCGCCGCCGTCGTCCCAGAGGTAGGCGAGGCGGGTGCCGTCGGGCGACCAGGCGAGCTCGCTCGGCTGCCGCCCGCCGGTCCCCTCCGCAAAGACCAGGTCGAGCGTCAGCTCCCGCGGCGGCGCCGGGCCGTTGGCGGCCAGGGGGAGCGCGGCGAGGAGGAGGAGAAGCGGTGTCGGCGGGCGCATCGGGGCAGTGTAGCGCCCGGCCTACGTGCCGGGCGTTTTCTTGGGCTTTGCAACCTTTAGATGTCTACTCCCGTAATGCACCCCGGAGGAGGACCACCGCCATGACCACTTACCACCGCAGGCCCGCGCTCGCCGCGGCCTTCGTCTGTCTGCTCGCCACCGGCGCCACGGCCGCCGCCGCCGAGACCACGACCCGGGGCTTCCGCCGCGGCTTCCCGGCCGCCGGCAAGGTCCGGCTCGCCAACCTGGCGGGGCGGATCGAGCTGGTGCCGATCAAGGGCGCCGAGATCGTCGTCGAGACCACCGTCCACGCCGAGGGGCGGGACGCCGCCGAGACTCGCAAGCTCCTCGACGGCATGCACTGGGTCAAGGACCACGACAAGAAGGGCCGCGAGGAGTGGGTGCTGACCTACCCGGTGGACGACTACGACGGCTTCGCCTACCCGCGCAAGGGGCACCAGGTGGAGATCCTGGGCATCGACTTCGGCCACACCAGCAGCACCTACCGCGGCGAGCGCGTGCGCATCTACGCCAGCCGCCGCTCGTCCGTGCCGATCCTCTACGCCAACCTCAAAATCGGCATGCCGCACGACGCCGACCTGGCGGTGCGCAACGTCGTCGGCGCGGTGCGCGGCGGCTCGCTGCAGGGAACCCTGGTGGTCGACACCGGCTCCGGCGACGTGCAGCTCGCCGCCTTCGCCGGCGGCCTGGTCGTCGACACCGGCTCCGGCGACGTCACGCTCGGCAGCACTCGCGGCGAGACCTCGGTCGACACAGGCTCGGGCGACGTCACCGTCCAGCAGTGGGTGGGCAACGGCTCGGTGGACACCGGCTCCGGCGACGTCTCGATCGCCCAGGTCAAGGCCGGCAAGCTCTCGGTGGACACCGGCTCCGGCGACGTCATGGTCAGCCGCGGCGCCGTCGCCACCCTCTCCGCCGACACCGGCTCGGGCTCGATCCGCGTCCTCGGCGTCGAGGTCGAGGAGCTGGCCGCCGACACCGGCTCGGGGGACGTGACCGTCGAGACCTCGCTCGCCGAGACGCGCAGCATCCACGTCGACACCGGCAGCGGCGACGTCCGCGTGCTGGCCGGTCCGGCGGCCTCCTTCGAGATGTCGGCGAGCCAGGGGAGCGGCGACGTGCATGTCGGCTACGACGACGCGGAGCTGCGCAAGGACGGCCGCAAGGTGGTCGGCGCGCGGCGCGGCAACGGCCGCACCAAGATCCGCTGCGAGACCGGCAGCGGCGACTGCTCGATCGGCCCGAAGGGTTGACCCCCAGCCAAAGGAATCTCCGTAGCGCCCGGCCGACGTGCCGGGCGTTTTTTTTACATTTTCGAGTAATTGGGCCCGCCGCCGCCCTCCGGCGGCACCCAGGTGATGATCTCGTAGGGGTCCATGATGTCGCAGGTCTTGCAGTGGACGCAGTTGCTGGCGTTGATCTGCAGGCGCTCGCCGGTGGGGGAGGCCGGGTCGCTCACCCACTCGTAGACCGCAGCGGGGCAGAAGCGGGTGCAGGGGTTGGCGTACTCGACGGCGCACTGGTAGATGCAGACGTCGGTGTCGTGGACGATGAGATGGACCGGCTGGTCCTCCTCGTGCGCGGTGCCGGAGTGGTAGACACCGGTCAGGCGGTCGAAGGTGACCTTGCCGTCGGGGCGGAGCGGCTCCGGCTGGAACCTTCGGCCCTCCGGCGTGTCGAGCGGCACCATGCGCGCGTGGCCCGGGCGCGTGGGAAGCCGGTCGCGGAAGCCCCAGCCGCGGCCGCCGGTCACGAGGCCCACCCCCGCCTGGAACATCCCCGCCACGACGCCGTGGTCGAAGGCCTGGTGGAAGTTGCGCACCGCCCACAGCTCCTCGCGCACCCAGCTCTCCTCGATCTTCCGCTCGTAACCCGCCAGCCGCTCGCCGTCGAGCGCGCCCGCGCGGAGCCCCTCGAAGATCGTCTCCGCCGCCAGCATCCCCGACTTCATCGCCAGGTGGATGCCCTTCAAGCGCTGGCTGTTGAGGAGGCCCCCCGAGTCGCCGACGATCAGGAACCCGTCGCCCGCGAGGCGCGGCATCGCCCACCAGCCCCCTTCCGGGATCGCCTTGGCGCCGTAGAAGGCCATGCGGCCGCCGTCGAGGAGGGCGGCGATCTCGGGATGGGTCTTGAAGCGCTGGAAGAGGACGTGCGGGTCGAGCAGCGGGTCCTCGTAGTCGAGGCCGACGACCAGCCCGACGATCGCCTGATCGCCCTGCATCCCGTACACGAAGCCGCCGCCGAAGGTGTGCAGGCCGAGCGGCCAGCCCATGGTGTGGATCACCTGCCCCGGCTCGACGTGGCCGTGGGGGAGGTCCCAGACCTCCTTCAAGCCGATCGAGTAGACCTGCGGGTTCCGGCCCTCGGCCAGGCCGAGCCGCTCCTCGAGCTGCTTGGCGAGCGTGCCGCGCGGGCCCTCGCCGAGTACCGTGACCTTGGCGCGGATGTCCACGCCCGGCTCGTAGTTGGCCTTGCGCCGGCCGTCGCGCCCGACGCCGCGGTCGCCGGTGCGCACGCCCACGACGCGATCACCGCGCTCGCCGTCCATGAGCACGGCGACGGCCGGGAACTCGTAGAAGATGTCGACGCCGGCCGCCTCGACCTTCGGCGCCATCCACTTCAAGAGCTTGCCGAGCGAGGCGACGTAGTTGCCTTCGTTTTCGAGCGGCGGCGGGATGGGGAGGGGGAGGGCGCGCTTGCCGGTCAGCCAGAGGAGCCGCTCGTGCTCGACCGGCGCCTCGAAGGGCGCCGAGCGCCAGTCCTCGGGGAAGAGCTCGCGAAGGGCGCGCGGATCGACGACCGCGCCCGAGAGCGCGTGGCTGCCGATCTCCTTGCCCTTCTCGAGCACCGCGATCGACACCTCGAGCTTCTGCTCGGCGGCGAGCCGCGCCAAGTGATACGCCCCCGCCAGGCTCGCCGGCCCCGCCCCCACGAAGAGGACGTCCAGCTCGAGAGTCTCCCGCTCCGGTTCCATGCGCTGGAGTACCTCCAGGAGGTCAGGCCGAAAAACCCGGCGGATGGTAGCACTGCCTGACGCTAGCGCCCCGCGCCTTCCAGCCAGCGTCGGATCGCGATGGCGAAGTCCGAGAAGTCGCGCGGCGCTCGCGCGAGGCTCTCGGCGACCAGCTCGGGGTCGATGCGCAGGTAGTCGTGCACAAGGATGTTGCGGAACCCACCCAGGCCGGCGAGACGCGCGCGCAAGTCTTCCTCGATCACTCCGTGCCGGCCCAGCAGCGTGACCACTGCCTCGTGGTCCTCGGCGCTGACGCCGAAGTACGCGCTCAGGATGTGATTGCCGACGTCGAGGATGATCTCGGCTCCGAGCTGCAGCCCGCGCTCCGCGACCCAGGCGTCGCGGAAGCTCGCGGCGAGGCGGTCGGCGCTGAGCGGCCCCACCTGCTCCAGGCGCGAGGACACCTCCTCGAGGTTCAGGAGGCGCGAGCGGATCGACTCAGGCTTGAGGACCATGCCGGCGCGCCGCCTGGCGCTCGCCTGCATACCGCCACTGGACCTCGAGGAAAGGCTTGAAGTCCCAGTAGCGAGCCCGCGCACGGGTCACGAACTCGGTCTCTGTCTCCGGCGGTGCGGCATGGAGACAGATTCCGTGCTCGGCCACCTCCCACGCGAGGACGATCGGCGCGCGGTTGAGGGAGACGACATCGAGCGGGCCGCCTACGGCCTGCACGAGCGCAGTCCGCAGATCGAGCAGCTCCCGCGCGCTGAGGGGCGGCTCGGTCCAGACCGCCAGGTCGACGTCTCCGACCTCCGCAACGTCCGGATCGGCGGCCGAGCCGAAGAGGAAGACCAAGCGCACCTGCGGGTCGGCGGCGAGAGCGCGAGCTGCCCGCTCGGCGAGATCGCGGGCTGTCTGGACCGGCGTCGAGGTCACGGAGCTAACCTACCACTGTAACCCCTCGCTCCTCCCCCGGTATCCACCGGCAGGACACTTCGACCCGGGAGGCGCCGCCATGCCCTTCGTCCAGGACTTCCGTCTCGCCCTCCGCCGCGCCGCGCTGCGGCCCGGCTTCACCGCCACAGCGCTCCTCACGATCGCGCTCGGCATCGGCGCCACGACGGCGCTCTTCAGCGTCGTCCGCGCCGTCCTGCTGCAGCCGCTGCCGTACCCCGAGCCCGAGCGCGTCGTCATCCTCTGGAACATGCTCTACCCGGACGACGAGACCTGGATCTCCTGGCGCGAGATCGTCGAGTACCGCCAGTCGTCGCGGTCCTTCACCGAGCTGGCGGCCTTCACCGACTTCGCCGCCAACCTGACCGGCGCGGGCGAGCCCGAGCGGATCGCCGCCGCCTCGGTCACCGCCGATGGCTTCACCATCCTCGGCGCCGCGCCGCTCCTCGGCCGCACCTTCACCGCCGACGAGGAGGTGCCGGGCCGCGAGCAGGTCGTCCTCCTCGGCGAAGCGCTCTGGCGGCGGCGCTATGGCGGCGACCCCGGGATCGTCGGCGGCAGCGTCCAGCTCGACGGCAAGCCGCACACCGTCGTCGGCGTCCTGCCGGCCGACTTCCACCTGCCGCTCGCCTACCGCGAGGAGCAGCCGCCGCAGCTCTGGGTGCCGCTCGCCCTCGGCCCCGACGTTTTCGAGGACTGGGGCGACCGCTGGCTCTACGGCTTCGGGCGCCTGCGGCCGGGCGTCGCGCCGGCGGCGGCGAGCCGCGAGCTGGCGGCGATCGCCCGGCGGTGGGTCGAGGCGGGGCACGTCCACGACCAGGGGGACCGCCGCCTCGAGCGCTCGGCCGTCCCGGTCGCCGAGCTGATGACCCGCCGCATCCGGCCGGCGCTGCGTGTCCTCGTGGGCACGGTCGCCTGCATTCTGCTCATCGCCTGCGTCAACGTCACCAACCTTCTCCTTACCGCCGCGGAGGGGCGGCGGCGCGAGGTGGCGGTGCTCGTCGCCCTGGGCGCCGGCCGCGGCCGCCTCCTCGCCCAGCTCCTGACCGAGAGCCTCCTCCTCGCCGCGGCCGGCGGCGCGCTGGGGCTCGCCCTGGCCTATGCCGCGACCCGCCTCCTCGTGGCGCTGGCGCCCGCCGCCGTGCCGCGGGTCGAGACCGTCGGGCTCGACGGGACAGCCTTCCTCTTCGCCGCCGGCGCCGTCGTCGCCACCGGCCTCCTCTTCGGCCTCGCCCCGGCGCTGCAGGGCTCGCGGGCGGAGGTGAGCGGTGTGCTCCAGGGCGCGCGCGGCGCCACCGCCGGGCCGCCGCGCCAGCGCTTCCGCCGCGCCCTGGTGGTCGCCGAGACGGCGCTCTCGGTGGCCCTGCTGATCGGCTCCGGCCTCATGCTCCGCAGCCTCTGGCAGCTGCGGCAGGTGGACCTCGGGCTCGACCCGGACCGCGTCCTCACCGCCCAGCTCACCCTGCCGGCGAGCGACTATGCCGGCGCCGCCGAGATCGCCGGCTTCTACCAGCGGCTGGTCGCCGAGGTCGAGGCGCTGCCCGGCGTCGAGTCGGCGGGCGCCGTGCGCATGCTGCCGCTGACCGGCATCATCGGCGACTGGAGCATCACCCTCGAAGGCAAGCCGCACGACCCGCGCGAGAACCCCAACGGCGACTGGCAGGTGGCGACGCCCGGCTACCTCGAGACCATGGGCATGCGGCTCCTGCGCGGCCGTCTCCTGCGCGACACCGACCGCGCGGACGTGCCCTTCGCCGTCGTCGTCAACCGCAGCATGGCGGCGCGCTACTGGCCGGGCCAGGACGCCCTCGGCAAGCGCTTCCGGCTCGGCACCGCGCCCGACCGGCCCTGGTTCACCATCGTCGGGGTCTTCGCCGACGTCCACCACAACGGCGTCGTCGAGGAGCCGCGCACCGAGATGGTGCTGCCGCTCGAGCAGTTCCAGCTCGCCACCGGCTCCTTGCGCCGCGGCATGACGCTGGTGGTCAAGGGCCGCGAGGAGCCGCTGGCGCTGGCGGCCGCGGTGCGCGCGACGGTGCGCCGGCTCGACCCGCGCCTCCCCGTGGCGCGGCTGTGCACGATGGACGAGGTCGTCGGCACCGCGCTCTCGCAGCCGCGCTTCATGGCGCTCCTCCTCGCCCTCTTCGCCGGGCTGGCGCTGGCGCTCGCCGCGGTCGGGCTCTACGGCGTCATCGCCTACGGCGTCGCGGCGCGCGGCCACGAGATCGGCATCCGCGTGGTGCTCGGGGCGACGCGCCCGCGCGTGCTGCGCCTGGTGCTGAGCGAAGGGATGGCGATGGCCGCCGCCGGCATCGGCATCGGGCTGGCGCTGGCGCGCCTGCTGACGCGCTTCCTGGCCGGCCAGATCTACGGCGTCACCGCCGACGACCCGGCGACCTTCGCGGCGGTGCCGCTCGTCCTCGCCGCCGTGGCGCTCGCCGCGACCTGGCTCCCGGCCCGCCGCGCCGCCCGCATGGACCCGGCCGCGACGCTGCGCGCCGGCTAGCCGGAGCCCGCGTCCGCCGCGGGCTTCGGGTAGCATCCGCGGCGATGGCAGCCGGGGCCTGCGAGCCGCGCTACAACGTGCGCGAGGAGATCGCCAACAGCGTCGTCCACGGTGCCGGCGCGGTGCTGGCCGTCGCCGGCCTGGCGCTCCTCGCCGACTACGCGAGCCGCCACGGCACCGTGCGCCACGTCGTCGGCTGCGCCGTCTTCGGCGCCACCCTGGTCCTGCTCTACACGGCGTCCACGCTCTACCACAGCATCCCGTTCGAGCGCGCGAAGAGGGTCCTACGGGTGATCGACCACTCGGCGATCTACCTGCTGATCGCCGGCACCTACACGCCGTTCGCGCTGGTCAGCCTGCACGGCCCCGTGGGGTGGTGGCTGCTCGCCGCGATCTGGACGGCGGCCGTGACCGGCATCGTCTTGCGTACCGCCTGCCCGCGCGTGCCGCCGGCGGTCTTCGTCGCCCTCTACCTGGCGATGGGCTGGGCGGTGGTGGCGGTCATCGAGCCGCTGCTCGCCGCCGTGCCGCCGCGCGGCTTCGCCCTGCTGCTCGCTGGCGGCATCGCCTACACCGCCGGCGTCGCTTTCTACCTCTGGCGCAAGCTGCCGTATCACCACGCCATCTGGCACGGCTTCGTCCTCGCCGGCAGCGTCCTGCACTTCCTCGCCATCCTCGTCGCTGTCGTGCCGGCCGTCCCCGTCTAGGCACCGATGACCCCCGGCCGCCCGGCGCCGCTGGCGCCGACGCTCGTCGCCCACCTCTTCCCGCCGCTCGGCCGCGAGCTTGTCACCCTCCTGCGCTCGCTCGACGCCGCCGCGTGGCGCCGGCCCACCGTCTGCCCGGCCTGGTCGGTCGGCGACGTCGCGGCGCACCTCCTCGACACCGCCTGCCGCCGCCTGTCGCTCGGCCGCGACGGCCACACCCCGCCGTTCGGGCGGATCGACGTTTACGGCGAGCTGCTGCGCCTCCTCGACGGCCTCAACGCCGAGTGGGTGGCGGCGGCGCGGCGCCTGAGCCCGCGCCTCCTCACCGATCTCCTCGAGTGGGTCGAGCCGCAGCTTGCCGCGCACCTGGCGGGCCTGGACCCCTGGGCCGACGGCGTGCCCGTCGCCTGGGCCGGCGCGACGCGCTCGCCGAGCTGGTTCGACGTCGCCCGCGAGCTGACCGAGCGCTGGCACCACCAGCAGCAGATCCGCCTCGCCGTCGGCGCCCCGCCGCTCGCCGACCCGGAGACCTCCGAGGCGATCTTCGACACCTTCCTCCGCGGCCTCCCGCACCGCTACCGCGACGTCGCCGCGCCGGACGGCACGGCCGTCGCCGTCGCGATCCACGGCGCCCGCACCTACGACTACACCCTGCGCCGCGAAGCCGGCGCCTGGCAGCTCCTGAAAGGCGCCGAGCCCGAGCCCGCCGCTGCCGTCGCCCTCGACGAAGAGCCGGCCTGGCTGCTCCTCACCAAGGGGATGCCGGGAATGGAGGCGCGCGGTCGGGCGGAGATCGCCGGCGATCCGCGACTCGCCGACCCCTTCTTCGCGTTGCTCGCCGTCATGGCGTGAGGAGTTCTTCGCCGGCGTTCGTCTATCCTCAGGGAGGCACGTAAATGCCGGAACGCCGATCCATTCGCTCAGTCGATCCGGGCTGGACCTTGTCCCCCTCCGATCAGGGCCGCCGGCGGAGCGCGGCGGGGGGCGGTTCCGTTGCGGGCGAAGACCCTCTCGTCGCGCAGCTCGTCGCGACCGGCCAGGTCGAGGTCGCCGCCGAGCGGACCGCGACCTCCTCGGGCCGGCGGGCGGCGGAGGCCGCCGTCACCATCGAGGTCCCGACCGCGCCGGGGGAGGCGCTCGTCCTCCTCGCGCGCCACGCCTCCGGCGCGATCACTCTCCACCCGCCGCAGACGGTCAGCGGCCGGCGCGGTGCCGCGCGCGGAGGCGTGACGCGCTTCCACGTGCCGGTGCGCGGCGCCGGGCCGGTCGCGCGGCGCGGGATCGTGAGCCGGGTGGTGCGCCTCGTCGTCTTCAAGGCACTTGAGAAGGTCGCGGGGTGGGCGCTCCAGCGCCTCGCCCGCCGCTGGGAGGAGCGCCGGCTCCGCGGCCGCCTGGGCTGGGTGGCGATCACCGCCGAGAGCCTGCGCGCCGCGCTGGACGGCAGCGGTCAGCTCGCACCCGTCAAGGGCGGGAAGGCTTTCGGCGAGCGCAACCTGCTGCTCCTCCACGGCACCTTCTCCACCACCGAGGGGGCCTTCGGCAAGCTGGCCGCGGCACGCGCCGCGGACGGCCGCACCTTCCTCGACTGGGCGAAGAGCACGTACGGCGACCGCATCTTCGGCTTCAACCACTTCACGGTGAGCGCCGATCTGGAGGAGAACGCGCGCCTCCTCCTCGACGGGCTTCCCGACCGGCCGACGCGTTTCGACGTGGTCACCCACTCGCGCGGCGGGCTCGTGCTGCGCACCCTGCTGGAGCGCCGCGGGGAGCTGGGGCTGGGGGCGCGCCGCTTCGAGCTCGGCCGCGCCGTGCTGGGCGCGGTGCCGAACCAGGGGACGCCGCTGGCCTCCGCCGAGCGCTGGGACGACACGGTGGGCTGGGTGGCGAACCTGATCGACCTCTTCCCAGACAACCCGTTCACGCTCGGCGCGGAGTTCGTGGCGGAAGGGCTCAACTGGATCGCCCAGCGGGTGGTGGGCGGGCTGCCGGGTCTCGCCGCGATGGACCCGGCGGGCGCCGCGATCTCAGGAATTCAAGGGCCGCCGGGACCGCCGCCGGGAACGCTGGCGGCGCTCGCCGCCAACTTCGAGCCCGGCGACCTGGGACCCCGCCTGCTGGACGCCGGCGTCGACGGCTTCTTCGCCGGCGCCAACGACCTCGTCGTCCCGAGCGCCGGCGGCTGGAGCGTCGGCGGTGGGAATGGCGATCTGCTCCAGGGGGAGCGGATCGGTTGCTACGGACCCGGCGGCAATTTGGCGGGCGACCGGATCCATCACCTCAACCTCCTCGCGCAACCGGCGTCGGTGGACTTCGTGATTCGGGCGCTCGAAGGCCGCGCCTCGGGCCTGCCGCCGCTCGACCCTGCGCGGGAGCTCCCGTTCCGCGGCCGGTTCCGGCGGGCGCTCGCTCCTGCGGCCGAGCCCCCGCCACCGGACCGACCCGCGGCACCGGCACCGGCACCGGCACCGGCTGCGGCGCCGGCACCGGTAGCGCGGCGCCGCGAAGCCGCCGCCGATGACGGCTCCGCCTGGCCCCGCGACGCCCTTCAGCTCTTCATCCTGGCGCGCCCCGACGACCCCGGGGTGAAGGCGGCGCAGCTCCTGGCAACGTACCGCAACGCCCGCGTCATGGCCCCCTTCCACACCGGGAAAGGGAAGCGACGCCGAGCTGAGGTCGTGCCCACCGCGGTCGAAGAGGCCGGACAGCGTTTCCAGGACATCATTAACTTCGACCGCGGGGTCCGTGCTTACGTCGACGGGGTCCACGGCGCCCCGGAGCTCCCCGGCGACCAGGAGCTGCGCGGCGTCGGCGAGTTGCTCTTCGCCACGCTCTTCCCGGAACAGGTGCAGCGCCTCTACGACGAGGTCCGCTCGAGTCGCGAGGGGGGCCGCCTCGACATCGTCCTCACTTCGATGATCCCCTGGATCGCGGCCCTCCCCTGGGAGTTCGCCTTCGATCCGCAGCGCAAGACGTTCTTGGCGACGGAGGAGATCAACTTCGTCCGCAACGTGCAGACGGCAATCCCTGCGGACTACATCGCGCCGCGCCCGGCGCCGCTGCGCATCCTGGCGGTGGCGGCGCAGCCGATCGGCAGCGGCGCGCTGTCGGTGGAAGAGGAGATCGAGCTCGTGGGCCGCGGCTTCCGTGGGCTGAGCGAGGCCGGCCTGATCACCTACGAGGTGGCGCGAGAGACGACCCCCGAGACCCTCCACAAGCGCCTGCTGCACGCGCAGCTCGCGGGCGTTCCCTTCGACATCCTCCACTTCATCGGCCACGGCGAGTACGACCGCGAGAACGACGAGGGGTTCCTGCTGTTCGAGGACGACCGCGGCGGCAAGTCGAGAGTGGACACCGGAAACCTGCGGCAGATCCTTTGCCGGCGCGGGCTGCGGCTGATCTTTCTCAATGCCTGCGAGACCGGCTCCGGCGGGCAGAACGACTTCAACAGCGGCGTCGCGCCCGGTTTGGTGGCCGGCGGCGTCCCGGCCGTGGTCGGCAACCAGTACAAGGTGCTCGACCCGTCGGCCACCGCCTTCGCCCAGCACTTCTACTGGGCGCTGGCGCGCGGCGCCACGATCGGGGACGCGGCGCGCGAGGCGCGCGTCGCGGTCAACTACTCGATCAGCGGCGAAGCGATCGACTGGGCGGTGCCGGTCGTCTTCGCGCAGAACCCGTGCGAGCGGCTCTGCAAGCCGTCGGCGGAGAAGCCGAGCGTCGCCGCGGCCGTAGTGGCCGCAACCGCCGCGCCGGTGGTGGGCCGCCGCGGGCGGCGGGGGCGCTTGCGGCGCAAGCGCGCGGGCCTTTGGGACGTGAACCACGCGATTCCGGGGCTGCGGGCGATCGCGCAACGCCTCGAGGAGGCCCAGCCGGAGTATGAGTTCGAGATCGTCGACCTGACCGCCCCGCTGGGCACGTGGCGTCTCACCCGCGACACCGACGCGAGCGACGCACCTGGATACCTCTATGCCGAACAGGTGGGGGAGCGGCTGCGCGACCGGCCGGCGCAGCTCGGTCTCGACTATCTCTTCTGCATCACGACCTTCCGCTTCGGCGACAGGAAATGGCGGGACCTGGTTTGCTGGGACAACGAGGGCGAGAACGGGCGGATTCTTCTCATCTCGCTCGCCGGATATGAGGAGGCGCTGCAGCCGCCGCACCTGCCGCTCGAACGCGCCCTCGCCAACCTCGTCGTCTGCTCCCTCGCCCCCTGCGGGCCGCACCATCGCGGTCCCAAGGACTGCCCGCTCTACTTCAACCGCGAGCACGACCCCCGCTGTATCGCCGGACCGCTCCGCTTCTGCCCGCAGTGCACCACTCAGCTGGTCGAGACGATGACCGCCGAAGGCCGCGAGGCGCTGGAGGCGCTGCTGACCGTCTACGGCGGCGCGCCTGCCGCTTCGGGGAAGCAGCGCAAACCGCGCGGGGGAGGCAAGAGTCCTGCGGCGCGCCGCAAGGGCAAAGCGCCCGCGCAGCGTGGCAAAGAGAAGGCGCCCGCCCGCTCTCGGGGTCGTGGGAAGGCCCTCAAGGGGAAGTAGCCGCCCCGGAATCCTCGGCGCGATGTCGTAGCATGGGCAGTCGTGCGCGGTGGGGCTCCCGGTCGAACGATCACGCTGGCCGCTCTGGCGCTCGTCGCCCTCGCGGCGGCCTGGGGCGGCGGGGCCGAGCCGGTCCTGCGGCCCCTCCTCGACGAGGCCCATGCTCCCGACCTGCTGGTGGAGGAGCGGCGCCTCGCGCGTCCTCCGTCCAGCCACGGCAACCGCTTCCTGACCGGCTGGTCGCCGGAGATCGCGGACGGCGCGCTCCGGCTGGTCCCCGCCGCCGCCGGCGCGCGGCTGGAGCTGGTGCAGCTCGCGGCGCGGCCGCGGCGGCTGGCCGTCGATCTCGCCACACCGCCGGCTGGCGGCTTCCTGCGCCTCCGCCACGGCGCCCGCGACCTCGGCCGCTTCCCGCTCGCCGATCCGCTCGAGGTGCCGCTGCCGGCCGACCTGCCGCTCGGACGCGTCGCGCTCGACCTCGTCTGGGAGATGCCCGACGGCGCCGCGCCGCCGCGGGTCGCCGGAGCCGCCGTCCGCCCGGCGCTCGCCACCGGCGGCATGCGCGTCGACGGCACGGACCTCCTGCAGCGCGGCGACTCCCTGATCGACCTCGTCCGCCCGGTCGCCGGCGGCCAGACCCTGGCCGGCGCCTTCCGCCCGCCCTGGCCGCCGCGCTCCGGTCAGCGCTTCGAGCTGATCCTGGAGCGCGAAGGGAGCGAGGTCGCGCGCCTCGCCTGGACACCCTCCTGGCTCGATCTCTTCCGACCCGCGCGCGCCATTCGCCTGCCGCTCGGCCCGGAGCCCGGCTTCGTGCGCGTGCGCCTGCGCGCCGAAGGGGGCGGCCCTTCGTGCCGCTGGCGCGACCTGCGGTTCGAGAGCGCGGCCTCGCCGCCATCCGAGCCCCGGCGTGAAGGTCTGTCCGTCGCGGCCGTCGACCCTCCCCGCCTCGCACCGCCGCGCCTGGTCGTCGTCTACGTCCTCGACGCCCTGCGCGCCGACCGCGTCGGCCACCTGGGCGGGCCGCCCGAGCTCTCGCCGACGCTCGACCGGCTGGCCTTCTCCGGCCGCAGCTACCGCCTGCACCGCAGCGTCGCGCCGAACACCCTGCCCTCGACCAAGGCGCTCTTCACCGGCCGCACGGCGCTCGCCGGCGGCGACCTGCCGCTCGCCGCCGAGGACGGTCCGACCCTCGCCGAGCGCTTCCGTGCCGCCGGCTACCGCACCGGCCTGTTCTCGGGCAACGTCTTCGTCAGCCGCGCCTTCGGCATGGACCGCGGCTTCGAGCACGTGGCGGAGGAGGCGCTGGTGGAGGGCGGCGGCCGCCGCGCCGTCCGCTTCAACGACAACGCCGCCCGCGTCCACGCGGTAGCGCTCGCCTGGCTGCGCGCGCTGCCGCCGGCGGCGCCGGCCTTCCTCTACCTGCACGCGATCCACCCGCACAACCCGTACGATCCGCCGCCCGCCTTCCGGGCCCGCTTCGCCGGCGGCGGCCGCTCGCCGATCGGCGGCAGCACCGAGACGCTGCTGGCGGTGCGCGCCGGCGAGCGCGCGCTGGCGCCCCCCGACGTCCGCCGCCTGCGCGGCCTCTACGCCGGCGGCCTCGCCTACGGCGACGCCGAGCTGGCCGCCTTCCTGCGCGCGCTCGGCAAGCGCGTGCCGGCCGAGGAGATCCTCCTCGCCGTCACCTCCGACCACGGCGAGGAGCTGCTCGAGCACGGCGGCATCCTCCACGGCTACACGCTCTACGAGGAGATGCTGCGCATTCCGGCGGTGCTCTGGGGGCCGGGGCGGGTGGCACCGGAGGCGGTCTTCGCGCCGACCTCGACGCTCGACCTGCGCCGCGCGCTGCTCGCGGCGGCGGGGCTGGCGTCGGCACCGGAGGAGAAGCCCGCGCCCGCCGCGGACCCCGCCGCCCCCGCCGTCCACTTCGCCGCCGCGGCGAGCGTCCCCGGCGGCATCTTCTCGGCCCAGACGGCGCGCTGGAAGGTGGTCTGGGCACCGCGCCGCGGCGTGATGTGGGGAGTGGGGGAGGGGATCGGCCGCTCGCGCGACGCCGAGTACGTCTTCGACCTCGCCCGCGACCCGCGCGAGACCGTCAACCTCGCCGGCGCCCCGGGCCTCGACCTCGAGGCCGTGTGGCTCCGCCAGCGCCTCCTCGGCTGGGTCGAAGCCGAAGGCGGCACCGCCCCGCCCGACCCCGCCCTCGACGCCCAGACCCGCGAGCGCCTCCGCGCCCTGGGCTACCTGCGGTGACGCGCCGCCGCACGCTCCTCGCCGCCGCCCTCGCGCTCCCGCTCCTCGCCTGGGCGGAGCGGGCGGGGGTGACGGCGGCGGCGCGGCGCATCCTGCCGACCGGCGAGGCGGAGTGGATCTGGGCGGAGTGGGCGGCGGGGGCGAAGACGCCGGCGGTCTTCTACGCGGCGCGCGACTTCGAGCTCGACGCGGTGCCGCCGGGCGGGCGTCTCATGGTGCTGGCCGACGAGGAGCACGTGCTCTGGGTCAACGGCCGCCGGATCGGGGCGGGGCACTACCGCACCGGCAGGCCGCTCGACGTCTATCCCGCCGCCGAGCTCCTGCAGCCCGGCGTCAACCGCATCCTCGTCGAGCTGCGCAGCACCCGCGGCGCCGGCGGCTTCATTGCCCGGCTGGAGGACGGCGAGGGGCGCTCGCTTCTCGTCACCGACCGCTCCTGGCGGGTCTTCCGCCGCCACCGCCCGGGCCTGGTCCGCGGCTGGGAGCCGCTGGAGGAGGGTCCGGCCGCCGGCGAGCCGGCCTTCTCCTGGGGGTCGCCGCCGGTGGGGCGGTGGGACACGCCGCGCCCCGGGCCGCCCCGGCCGCCGCTCGACGAGCGCACCGGCCGCGCCGTCCGCCCGCGCCGCGTCGCCGGCGACCCGGCCGGGGTGCGCAAGCTCTACGACTTCGGCCGCGTGGTCACCGGCTACCTGCGCCTGGAGCACCGCCCGGTCGCGGAGGTGGAGGTCGCCCTCCTCTTCGCCGGCGACCGCCCGCCCGACCCGCGCGCCCACGCGCAGGGCGCGGTGCTGCTCATGCCGGACGGCCGGGCCTGGCTCGACGCCCGGCCGCGCCGCTTCCGCTACGTGCTCCTGCTGGGGGCGCCGTCGGTCGTCGGGGCGCGGGTCTTCCCGGTCTCGGGCGACGAGGCGGCGGCCGCCGCGCGGCCGGAGCCGCCGGAGGGAGCGTTCGGGCTCAGGCCGCCGCCCTTACGAGCGCCGATTGAGGACGAAGTCCGGCGCGAACTCAAGGGCGTCCCGCGCGTCGCCGGGCGGGAAGAACTCTAGCTCCCGCTTGGCCTCGGCGGCGTAGCTCTCGGCGAGCTCGCGCACCTCGCCGAGCGTGCCCTCGGCGTTCACCAGCTCCATCACTTCCGCGCGTCCCACCCGCTCGAAGCTGCGGTCTTCGAGCACCCACTCGATCAGCCGCCGCCGCGACGGCGTGACGCGCGGCAGCAGCAGGAGGAGCGGCAGGGTGAGCTTGCCCTCGCGCAGGTCGGAGAGCACGGGCTTGCCCAGCTCCTCCTCGCGGGAGGTGAAGTCGAGGAGGTCGTCGACGAGCTGGAAGCAGGTGCCGAGCGCGCGGCCGTAGCGGGCGAGCACCTGGCCGGCCTCCGGGCGGCAGGGCGGGATCAGGCTCGGCAGCGAGCAGGCGGCGGCGAAGAGGTGCGCCGTCTTGCGGTCGACGATCTCGAAGTACTCCTCGACCGAGAGGTCCGCCGCGCCCAGGCGCGCCAGCGCCAGGAGCTCGCCTTCCGTCATCTTGAGGGTCGCGGCGCAGAGTCGCTGCACGACCTCGAGCTGGCCGTGCGAGAGCGCCATGCGCATCGCCGTGGTGTAGATCCAGTCGCCCAGGAGCACCGTCAGGTTGTTGCCCCAGAGGTGGTTGAGCGTCGGCTGGCCGCGGCGCAGGCTGGCGTGGTCGAGGATGTCGTCGTGGATCAAGGTCGCCGTGTGGATGAACTCGACGACCGCGGCGTAGGTCACCTCCTCGCGGCCGTCGTGGCCGAGGAGGCGGGCCGAGAGCAGCAGCAGCGCCGGGCGCACGCGCTTGCCGCCCGAGGCGGCGATGTACTCGCCGGCGCGGTGGATGAACGGCACGTCCGAGTCGAGGTGGGTGCGGAAGACCTCTTCGGTCTCGAGGAGCTTGTCGGCGACCAGGTCGAGGAAGCGGGCCGGGGCGGTCGTCTGCTCGGCGGGGTCGATCATTCGCGGCGGTCGCGCAGTCTCGGTCTCAGAACTTGCGGACCGGCTCGAAGGGGGTGACCTGCGTCAGCCTGCCGTCGCGGAAGCGGTAGACCTTGCCGCTCTCGAAGAACCACCACGCGGTCTCCCGGTGGTCGGGGAAGTTGACCACCTGCACCTCGTCGGGCTTGCCCATCTCGGTGTAGACGCGCTGCTCGTCCTCGCTCTGCACCTGCGCCACGAACTGCCGCAGCTTGGCGACGAAGGCGGCGTTCTTGACCACCACGGTGGCGACGACCGGCCCGGACTGCGCGAAGCGCGGCGTCAGGTCCACCCGCTCCAGCACCTCGATCCGCTCGCCGCCGGGCTTGCGCACCGGTACGCCGACCAGCAGCTCGAAGCGGTTGTAGTAGCGGTCGCGCGGCCAGGCGAGCGCGAATGCCCCCTCACGGTCGGTGGTGGCGGCGACGCGGCGGGTGTCGGTCGTGGTGCGCTGCAGGTGGCGCAGGCTCCAGGTCGAGCGCGAGGCCTCGAGCACCACCCGCAGGCTGGGGATGGGGGAGCCGTCCGGCCCGGTGACCAGGCCGCTGACCTCGACCTTCTCCCCGCTCTCGGCGGGGATGGCGGCGGTGGCCGGCGCCGCGGCCGCGAGGCCGGCGAGGAGGAGCGCGCCGAGGGCGCGCGCGGCGGTCGGGCGGCGCGGCATGGGCGGGATTATAGCTAGGGCTCTTCCCAGCGGACGTTCTTGGGCGGCGTGAACTGCCCGCGGCGCGGCAGCGTGCGGTAGCCGCCGATCTCGAAGCGGGTGCGGTTGCCCTCCCGGTCGCGGTAGGAGAGCTCGACGATCCGCTGCTTGTCGGGGTCGACGACGAAGGTCGCCTCGGCGAGCTGCTCAAGCGGGCGGATCGGCGTCAGCGTCACCGCGACGCCGCCCTCCCCCGGGCGGCTGGCGGCGCGGTAGCGGCCGCGCAGGTCGGCGACCGAAAGGAGCAGGAGATCGAGCCCCGGCTCGTTCTTGCGGTCCACCTCGAAGCGCTGGCCGGTGCCGTCCTCGGGGTTCCACTGGTGGGCCACCCCGCCGCAGAGGAGGAAGCTCTTGGGGAAGGGGTCGAGGTAGTCCCAGCGCAGGCAGTCGGGGAGGGCGAAAGCGAGCTGCCCGCTCTCCCGCTCGCCCGAGGTGAACCCGGCCGGCACGTAGACCTGCACGAAGTTCGCCCCTGTCGGCCCGGCCGCCGCGAGGCTCCGCCGCACTCCCTCCAGCGTCCCCCAGGGGTCCTGGGCGGCGGCGGGCCAAGCGAGGAGTAAGCCGAGGAGAAAGCCGAGGGCGAGGAGGCGTCTCATGCGGAGGGAAACAAACTCACGCTGCCTTGTCATCCCGGCGCCCCGCATGTCATCCCGAGCGCAGCGAGGGATCTGGGGGCAGGAGGCTTCGCTCCGGCGTCCCCCCGCCCAGATTCCTCGGCTACGCTCGGAATGACAATCCGCGTCAGTGCCTGAAATGCCGTATTCCCGTCAGCAGCATCGCCATCCCGTGCTCGTCGGCCGCGGCCACGACCTCCTCGTCCCGCTTGCTGCCCCCGGGCTGCACGACCGCCGCCACCCCCGCCGCCGCCAGCACGTCCAGCCCGTCGCGGAAGGGGAAGAAGGCGTCGGAGGCCGCCGCCGTCCCCTCGGTCGCCAGCCCCGCCTGCCGCGCCTTGCGCACCGCCAGCTCGCAGGCGTCCACCCGGCTCATCTGGCCGGCGCCGATCCCGACCGTGCCGTCGCCCTCGGCGAGCACGATGGCGTTCGACTTGACGTGCCGCACGACCGTCCAGGCGAAGTCGAGCGCCCGCCGCTCCTCGGCGGTCGGCTGCCGGCGCGTCGGGCAGCTCCAGCCGGCGGCGTCGTCGGGCGCCGCGTCCGGCGCCTGCGCCAGGAAGCCGCCGTCGATGCCGCGCAGCTCGGCCTCGCCGGGGCGCGGCGCGTAGGGCGGGCAGGCGAGGAGGCGGAGCGCCTTCTTCGCGGCGAAGCGCTCGCGCGCGCCGGCGTCGAAGTCCGGCGCCACGAGCACCTCGACGAAGAGGTCGCCGAGCGCCTCGGCGAAGGCCTCGTCGGCCGGGCGGTTCACCGCCACGATCGAGCCGTAGGCCGAGACCGGGTCGGTGGCGAGCGCCCGCCGGAAGGCCGCGGCGAGGTCGGCACCGCGCCCGGCGCCGCACGGGGTGTTGTGCTTGATGATGACGACCGCCGGCTCGGCGAAGAGCGCCACCGCCTTGCGCGCCGCGTCGGCGTCGAGCAGGTTGTTCCAGGACAGGTCCTTCCCCTGGAGCTGCGAGAAGCCGCCGAGGACGCCGGGGCCGCCGGCAGTGCGGTAGACCGCGGCCGGCTGGTGCGGGTTCTCGCCGTAGCGCGGCACGAGGGCGCGCTCGAGCGCCAGGCTCAGGCGCTCGGGGAAGAGCTCCTGCGGCGCGCCCGCCGCTTCCTGCCCGTCCAGCCACGCGGCGATCGCGCCGTCGTAGTCGTGCGTGTGGCGGAAGGCCTTGGCGGCGAGCCGCCGGCGTAGCGCGTCCGGCAGCCGCCCGTCGCCCGCGCTCTCGAGCGCTGTCAGCACCGCGCGGTAGTCCTCGGGATCGACCACCGCCGCCACCGACTCGTAGTTCTTGGCCGCGGCGCGCAGCATCGCCGGGCCGCCGACGTCGATCGACTCGACGACCCGCTCCGGCGTCGCCCCAGCTTCCGCGGCGGTCTCGCGGAAGGGGTAGAGGTTGACCACCACGAGGTCGATCGGCCGGATACCGTGCTCGGCGAGCTGCGCCAGGTGCTGCGGGCTGGCGCGGCGGGCCATGATGCCGCCGTGGATGCGCGGGTGGAGGGTCTTGACGCGGCCGTCGAGGATCTCGGGGTAGCCGGTGATCTCGGAGACCGGCCGCACCGGCAGGCCGCGGCCGGCTAGGTAGGCGAGCGTGCCGCCGGTCGAGAGCAGCTCGAAGCCCAGGCGCACGAGCCCGCGCGCCAGCTCCTCGAGACCGCGTTTGTCGGAGACCGAGAGGAGGGCGCGCGGCCTCAACGCCGCCCGCCCGCGCGCGTCACCTGGAGCAGCCGCCCGGCGCCGGGCTCGAGGCCGCCGCGCGGGTCGGCGCCACCGGCGCGCAGCCAGACCGAGCGGTAGACCGAGACCAGGTCGGTGACCGCGTGGCTGAAGCAGAGCGAGCCGACCGCGAAGGCGGTGGAGCGGTCGTCGAAGCGGCCGACGCCGGAGGCATAGCCGATGCGCCGGTACTCGAGGCCGATCGAAGCAGAGAGGGCGCCGGCGCGGCTGCGGCTGGCGGCGGCGAAGCCGGCGAGGTCGGGCCGCGCGGCGGCGAGCTGTGGGCGGAGGCCGTAGAAGACGAGCGGGAAGCGGCCCTCGGCGCTTTCGACGTAGCGCGCGTAGTCGGCGGCGTAACGCGCCTCGTCGGGGTCGCCGCCGGCGGCGGCGAGCGGGTCGTTGGCCTCGGCGACGCGCGCCGCGATGCCGCCCAGGCGCGCCACGATCTCCGCGAACGGCCGGTGCTCCTGGATGGCGGCGACCGCGGCCTCGACCTCGGCCGCGAGCTGGCGGTCGCCGGCGGCGGCGAACGGCGCCTGCGCCGCCTCGAGGAAGACCGCGCGGTGCTTTTCGATCTGCCGCGCCAGGTCCGGCGGCGCGAGGCGCGCCCCTTCGAGCGCGACGGTCGAGCGCGTCTTGGCCGTCCAGCCGAGGGCGGGCGCCGGCGCGGCCGCGAGGAGCGCGGCGAGCACCGCCGCGCGGCGCCGGTACAATGCGGGAAGCATCGATTCATTGTACATGCCCGCGCGCACCCTCGACGTCACCGGCACCCTCTGCCCCATCCCGGTCCTCCTCGCCCGCCGCGCCATGCGCGCCCTGGGCCCCGGCGACCACCTCGAAGTCGTCGGCGACGACCCGGCGATGATGGTGGACATGCCGGTCTGGGCGGAGAGAGACGGCCATCGCCTGCTCGAGCTGGCCAAGGAGGCCGGGGGGCAGGTGCGTTGCCTGGTGGAAAAGGGGCACGGCGCCCCTGGAGGGGGTTCCTGAAGGGACATGAAATGCTACCCTCTAGGCAGAGCCCCGAGAGGAGGAAAATGGCAGCCCGCGTGCTCCCGATCGAATCCGTCGTCAGCGATCCCGCCGTCCGCGATGGCCGGCCCGTGATCGCCGGGACCACGCTGCGCGTTTCCGACTTGGCCGCCTACCACACGTTCGCCGGGCTGACGGCCGAGCAGCTCTCCGTCCAGTTCGAGCTCGACTTGGCGCGCGTGCACGCCGCGCTCTCCTACTACTACCAGCATAAGGGGGAGATCGACGCGGAGATTCGCGCGAACGCGGAGGAGGCTGAGATCCTCCGCCGGCGCCTCGCCGCCCAGGGGCGCGCCGCGTCTCTTTGAGCGCGCTCAGCTTCTACCTCGACGAGAACGTCCCCACGGAGGTTGCCCGGCAGCTCCGTCTCTCGGGCATCGATGCGCTCTCGGTGCGGGAGCTGGGTCTGCTCGGGGCCGACGATCCGAATCACCTCCGGCGCGCGGCCGCGATGAGCCGCGTGCTCTGCACCCACGACCAAGACTTTCTGCGCCTCGCTGCGGAAGGGATGGAGCACGCGGGGATTGCCTTCTCGGCGCAGGACCGGGTCAGCATCGGCGGGTGGGTGCGCGCCCTCCGCGCTCTCCATGCCTCCTATTCGAGCGATGCGGTCGCCGGCCGGGTGTTTTTCCTCGCGCTCTGAATGTGAAGCAGGTCACACCCTCGGCGTGACAAAGGTCACTGCGGCGGTCAGTCCGCGGCGCTAGCCTCGCTAGCGGAGTAGGAACCTCTGCCCTGAAGGAGATCACCGTGCGCGCACTCAGACTCGTCCGCAACCTTCCCCTCCTCGTTCTCGCGCTGGCCGTTCCGGCCGGCCTCGTGGCTTGCAGCGACGGCAGCAGCCCCACCGAGCCCGCCCCGGCGGTGAGCGCCGCGCCGGCGACCGCGGCGGCCGCGCCGGTCGTGATCGCGGAGAACAGGACCGCGGCGCGCGGCGGCGCGCGCGCGCTCCGTCAGGAGGCGATGGGCGGCGAGGCGCCGCGCCGCGCGGCGGCCGGCGCCCCGGCGGTCCGTGTGGCCGCCGCTCCCGCGTCGCCGGTCGTCGGCGTCCCCGAGGCCGCGCGCGGCGGCAACGGCAAGGGGAAGGGCGGCGCCAAGCCGAAGCCGGAGAAGCCGGCCAAGCCGGAGAAACCGGCGAAGCCGGGGCGTCCCGGCGGCGACCTCCGCGTCGAGATCCAGCCCGACGTCTGGAACACCAACTGGGTGCGCAGCAACGGCACGGTCACGGCGCTGATCCGCGGCAGCAACTTGGGCGACGTGGACCTCGACTCGATCGTCCTCGTCGGCACCGACGCCGACGCCGAGGACCTCGAACCGCTGCGCGTGCAGCGGGTCGGCAACCACATCCGCGCCTTCTTCGCCAAGGACGACGCCTTCGAGACCCTCGACACGCCGACTCCCGGCGAGGTGCACGAGATCATCATCGAGCTGACGGTCGAGGTCGCGGACGCGCCGGACGTCGACAAGGTGCTGAAGGACACGATCCGGGTCGTCGGCCCCGCCGGCTAGCCGCCAGCCCATCCCAGCGGGCGGCGGCGGTTCTCCTCCCCACGCCGCCGTCCGCGCTTTCGCGCCGCTCCGCTACTCCCGCTCGAGCAGCTTCTTGTAGGCCGCCAGGTGGCGGATCGTCTCCGCCCCTTCGCCCAGCTCTTCGTAGAGCCCCGCCAAGTTGTAGTGCGCGTCGGCGCAGGCGGGGTCGGCGGCGAGGGCTTCGAGGTAGGCGGCGATCGCCTCGCGCGGGCGGTCGAGGTCCTGGAGGGCGACGCCCAAGTTGAAGCTGGCGGTGACGTCGCCGGGGCGGGCGACGAGGGCGCGGCGGTAGTGCGCGGCGGCGCGGGCGGCGTCGCCGTCCTCGTGCAGGAGCCGGCCGAGGTTCAAGTGCGCGTCCGGGTGCTCGGGATCGAGCGCCAGCGCCTTGCCGTAGGCCTCCTGGGCCGCGGCCGGCGCCGTCGCCTCCAGCTCGCAGGCCAGCTCGTACCAGTCGTCGGCCTCGAGGTCCTCGCGGTCGCGCGCCTCGGCGTAGGCGCGCTCGGTGAAGGGCGCGGCGGCCGCGGCGAGCGGCGCCACCTCGAAGTCCAGCACCTGCTGGCCCGACTCGGCGAGCCAGGCCTCGCCGCCGGCGCGCACCACAATCGACCCGCCCTCGGCGGCGATGCGCACGGTGGCGAGCGAGCGGCCGCGCGGCAGCTGCTCGTGAAGGCGCGCCAGCGCCCGGCGCACGCGCCGCGGCGCGACGCCCGAGGCGAGGAGGCCCTGCGCCGCCCGCAGGACGACCAGGTCCTGGAAGGAGAAGAGGTAAGCGCCACGCGCCCCGCGCCGCGGCGCCAGGAACCCGGCGCGGACGAACGAGCGCACCCGCTCCTCGGCGACGCCGAGCAGGCGCGCCACGTCGTGGGTGGTGTAGCCGGGGAGGGGCGAGGAGAGCATGGCGTCGAGGTCCGGCGTCTCGAGCCCTAGCCTGTCATCCTGAGCGTAGCGAAGGATCTGGGGGCCGGGACGCTCGGTGCCTTCACCCCCGCCCAGATCGTTGCGGAGCCCCACGATGGGCTCCGCTACCCGTATGGTTGCCGGCCGGAGCCGGCAATTGATCTGGACTGCGGGTTCGCTGCGCTCAGGATGACACTCCAGCCGCTAGCGCTTGCCGCCGGCGCGGGCCTTGCCCTTCGCAGCCGCGGCGATCTTCGCCGACTTCGCCGGGGCCGCCTCTTCGCGCGGCGCCCGGCGGGCCGGCTTCTTGACGCCCGCCTCGCCGAGGCTCGCCTTGAGCGCCGCCATGAGGTCGATGACCTGCGCCTTCGGCGCCTCCTCGGGGGGCGCCACGATCTGCTCGCCGGCGACCTTCTTCTCGATCAGTGCCACGATCCGGTCGCGCAGCACGTCCTTGTAGGGCTTCGGGTCGAAGCGCTCGGCGGCGATCTGGTCGACCAGCCGCAGCGCCAGCTCGAGCTCGTTCGGCTTGACGTCGGCGTCGCCCACCGGCACCTCGTCGAAGCTGCGCAGCTCGTCGGCGTAGCGGAGCTGCTGCATGACGAGGCCGTTCTCGAACGGGCGCAGCAGCACGAGGTAGCTGCGGCCGCGCGCGAGGTAGGTGGCGAGCGCCGCGTAGCCCGACTCCTTCATCGCCAGCGCCAGCAGGCGGTAGGGCTTCGGCCCACCCTTGTCGGGCCCCAGGTAATAGGACTTCTCGAAGTAGATCGGATCGACCGCGGCCAGCGGCACGAACTCGGCGATCTCGATCGCGTTGGTGGCCTCCGGCTCGAGCGCCTTGAGCTCCTCCTCGTTGAAGAGGACATACTGCCCCTTGGCGAACTCGTACCCTTTGGCCATCTCGTCGCGCTCGACGAAGACCTCGTCGGTGGGGCACCAGTAGCGGTACTTGAGGCGCGTGCCGCAGGAGCGGTGCACCATGTTGAAGGAGACGGCGCTCTGCGGCTCGCCGGTGGAGTAGAGCTTCACCGGGATGGCCACGAGGCCGAAGGAGATCGTGCCGGAGCCGATCGCGCGTGCGGGCATAATGCGGAAAAGTGTAGCACGCGAGCCTAGTTAGGGGCCGGCCGACTGCGTAGGTTGAGGACCGGACGGGCGCTCGCGACGGGCCGTTGGGCCGGGTCGGCCGGCCGACTGCGTAAGTTGGGGACCGCGGAGCCCTCGGCGGCCGGCCGATTGCGTAGGTTGAGGACCGAATGGGCTGGGTCGGCGGACGAACTGCGTAAACCGAGGACAGGACCCAGCCGGTTTGCCCGACCAACCGCGTAAAACGAGGACCGGAGCTGCCATTTCGGCAGAAAACCCAGGCCAACGGCCCGGCAAACCGCGTAGGTTGAGGACCGCGACCGCTCAATGAGCCGGCGAATTGCGTAGGTAGAGGACCGGAGGGCCCCATCGGGCCGCCGAACCGCGTAAAACGGGGACCGCGGGGCCCGAATCGCCGCTTACGGCGCTGTCGGAGCGCCGCCGTTCGGGCCGGCGGGCGGCGCCGTCAGCCCGCGCCGGTCCAGCTCGGCGCAAAACGCCCGGCGCACCACCTCCTCGAGCTCGGCGCGCGTCCGCGGCAGGCCGGCGAGGGCCGCCTCGCGCTCCGCTGGACCGCGGCGGGCGATCCAGTCGCTCAAGCTCCGCCCCGCGGCGGCTTCCTGCTCCGGGAAGGCGAGCGACAGGAGCTGCGACACCGGCACGTCCAGCACCTCGGCGAAGGCCATCAAGTGATCGACCGTCAGCCGGCTCTCGCCGCTGAGCAGCTTGCCGAGGTTGCCGTTGCCGACGCCGAGCCGTCGCCCCAGCGCGCGCTTGCTCCAGCCGTCGCGCAGCAAGGCCTCCACCGCCTCGCGGAGCAACAGTCGTAGGGCCTTGCTGTCGAGCTGGGGCATCTGCGGAGTATGAACCCCTCCGGCACCCGCTGTCCACCCGGGAACACCGCCGCCGCGCCGGCCGTTTCCTTGACTAGCCGCACCCCCGGGTGCCAAACTCCCCCGTCCGCGCGGGGCCGCCACGGCCCCCAAGACTGCCCACCGTGCCCAGGTAGCTCAGTTGGTAGAGCACGTGACTGAAAATCACGGTGTCGCTGGTTCGATTCCGGCCCTGGGCACCACTCAGAGCGCTGCCATGGACGAGATCCGAAACGAAATCCGGCGACAGGACCTCTCGGCGTTCTGTCGCCGTCACGGCATCCGGCGGCTCGCTCTGTTCGGCTCGGTGCTACGCGACGATTTCGGTCCGCAGAGCGACGTCGACGTGCTCGTCGAGTTCGAACCGGGAGCGCGTGTGGGCCTGCGGTTCTTCACCATCGAAGAGGAGCTGACCGCGTTGCTCGGCCGGCGAGTCGACCTCAATACTCCCGCCTTCCTCAGCTCGGCGTTTCGCCAGGAAGTGCTGGCGGAGGCCGAAGACCTTTATGTCGCGGCGTGACGACCGCGTCCGGCTCGGTCATATGTTGAGCCATGCCCGTTTCCGGCCCTGGGCACCATGTAAGCTCATGCCATGAGCGATGCGGCGCTGACGCTTCATTTCCACAATCAGGAGACGCTTCGCAACCTCGAGCGGCTGGCGGAGGCGCTCGGAGTCTCGGTCGACGAGCTGGCCGAAGCGGCCATCGAGCGCGAGCTCGCGGCGGTCGGCGCCGGTGTCGAAGGCCGGCTCGCTCGCGCCCTCGAGGGCCTGAAGTCCTATGGACCGGCGGACCTCGACCGCGACATCCGGGAGTTCGCCAAGAGCGAGGTAGAGGTCGAAGACCCCCTCAAGGCCCGCCTCGTGGAGTCGCCGGACGACTACGGCATCGGAGCCCTGTTTGGCGATTCCGTGGAACGAGGATGACCCGCGCGACGCGCCCGTCATCGTTCAGAACCTCACTCACGTCCTTCGAGAGATCGCGCAGCAAGCCGCCCGCCGTCCGCCGCCGGCCGTGGCGATGGCGCAGGAGTGGCACCGCCGGATCTACGACGGCGTGCGACTGCCTGTTCGCTACTACGCGGGCGAGGTGCGCGACCGCGATCCCAGGTTTCCGGAGCTGTTCGGCTACGAGGTGAGGGTCGGCCGCCAGCGCGGTTCGGAGTCGCGCCGAGTACCGCAACTCCTCGCGAGTTTCGAGGCTGCCATGGAGAAGGCAGTCGCCGCGCTCGACCCCGTGATCCCGGTGAACCGCCGTCCGGCCGATGCGATGCAACTTCGCGCCGTGCTCACCCTCTGTGCCTATGCCCACGGTGAATGGGTCCGCATCCACCCGTTCGCCAACGGCAACGGGCGCACCGCCCGGCTGTGGGCGAACTGGTGCGCGTTGCGCTACGGTCTCCCGCCGTTCGTGAGACTCAAGCCCAGGCCGGAGGGGAGCCTCTACGCCACGGCCGCCGCGCTGTCGATGCGAGGCGAGCACCAGGCGATGGTTGCGGTGTTCGCCGACATGCTCGACCGGCACCTCGCTGCCTAGTGCAGATCAATTGCTTGAGCTTGGGGGCGCCCCAAGCTGCAAGTCACCATTCTTTGGTGTATGCTGAATGGCTAGCCATCGGAGATTCGCCATGAGAGTTTGGGTGAAGTGGGCGCTTTTCGCTAATGCCTATACACCCTTCTTCCTCATCCTGTTGATTCGGGACCTGCAGCTTGGGAAGTGGCCGCCACAGAGCAGCCCCTCGGCACTCCACGCGCTTTGGACCCTCTTCGGAATGCCTTGGTTCTCCTGGGCGATGGTGGCACTGCTGCTCATTTCGAACCTCGCCCTCGCTCTTTTTCTACGAGGGCTCTTCCTCGCGCCAGAGCCGCTACCCGCATTCACGACCAAGACGCCGAAAGCCGGCGAGTCGCTCAACTACATCGTCACTTACATCATTCCTTTCCTGGAGTTCGACCTGCAAAGGGATCTACTACCCCTGCTTATTCTCCTCGTGGTCATCGGAGTGATCTACGTACACTCGACCTTGCTTGCCACAAACCCGATGCTCAGCCTCTTCGGATACCGATTGTATGAACTCGCCTCTAACGGCAAGGAGTCATTCTTCCTCATCACCAAACGAGATCGAAGAAAGATCGAGCACCAGATGCCGGTCGTGCAGGTAACCGACGACATTTACTTGGAGGTCAAGGATGGTCAACCACGGTGATCTTAAGTCTCTTGTTCAGACTGCGCGCTCCGCGAGGGCAGCGACAAGCCTCTTCTTCATTCTACGCACGCCAAAAGCCGAGCATAGACCATCGACCGAAGACAAGCCGAAGCAAGCGCGCTCTCATTTCGAGCTTCAACGAGCAAGGATGGACAAGGACATTGCCAAGGAGTTCCGTGGCGTTTTACTGGCTCATATTGACAAACTCGCCACGACCGACGACCTCGTGTTTGTGAAGTTCGATCCTTACTCAGTCGGCGATAAACCTCGGATGCAAACCGAAGCCGTAAGGAAAGTTCCGGTGCTAAGCGACCTCCTCAAACAGATGGAGAAGCCCGCGCAGGTTGAGTACGCGACACCGGATGATAGCTTCTTCAACTCTGTCTGGGCTTACGCCGTCGTTCTCCACATCCCAAACTTGCAGGTTGCATACTTTAGGAAGTTCCAACCATCCAAGGTGATTCGCGGTGGAGGGCTCAAGGCCCTACTCCACGAAGGCACTTTTACCCGAATTGGGGATCCCGTCTTTAACTTTGATGAGCAGGCTGATGCCATCGTCGTCGAAGACGAAGTCGTCATACTACAAGAGACGCTCTTCGAGCAGATGTTCGAGCTAGTGGGGACGATCTATGCACCCCTGGCTAAGGAGGCTATTCAGGAAATCGCCACGCTGAATTTGATCGATAACGTGAAGGGCTTCGAGGCGGCTTGCCAGAACGATGAGAGAAAACAGAAGAAGCTGGCGGACATTCATCAGAATGTAAGGCTAGATCAGATTACATTCGACAAGCTTTACCAAGTGGCGGATAACTGGGAGGTGGATGTAGAGCTCGATCGGAGCTCGCGTAGAATCATCTTCAACGAAAGCAAGACGTGGGGTATTCTCAAGCTCATTAATGACGATCATCTGAGATCACCGATTACAAGAGAACGCTACGAGGTACAGTCGAAGCGGAAAGTCCAGCGCCGTCCCCGAGCCACGCGCGCGCGCCAAGCACCGGCGGCCACACCTAGCTAGGCATAGAACGACAATAGTCGCGTCTTCCGTCAACTATGCCGCGCCAGCACGTCCGCCACGTCCGACGGCGACCGCGACACGTCACAGGCCCACCGCCCGAACCCGCCGTGCTCGTTGACGGCTTCTACCCACTCGGCGAGGAAGTCGCGCTTGGTCCTGTCCTGCGCCGTCTCCTGGCCCTTCGTCTCTAGGACCAGCACCACGCCGTTCTTCAGCCGCACCAGAAAATCAGGGCGGTACTTGTGGACGCCGCCTTCGAAGAGGTAGTGGACCTCGAAGCCTAAGTGCTCGTTCTTGGCCCAGGCGGCGACTTGGGGGTGGTGGTCCAGGGCGAAGGCCTCGCTCGATTCCCAGCCGCTGTCGAAGACGCAGAAGTTGATATGCGAGCGGTCGGTCGGGGCGTTGGGCTTCGAGGTGTACCAGGGGAGCATGTCGCCGGTGGAGCGGAGGGGGCGCTCGCGGTCGAGGACGAGCTTGCGCTCTGTCGTGTTCTCGAGGCGGATGGCGTCGAAGAGGTGCTGGACGATGCGGCTCATGTTGAGGGTCAGGAGGATGCGCCGCCGCAGTGGCTCTTCGTCGTAGGCGCGCGGCGTGATGGCGATGCGGTCGGAGGCCAGGAACCGCTCGACGATCCGCACGAGCTGGCCGAGCAGCGCCTCGCGGCTGCCGGGCCAGCCGGGCTTGACCTGGTCGAAGACCTCGGCGGCGGTCTTGAAGGCGATCGTCTGCATGCGGTTGCGGCGGCCGAGCTCTTCGAGCGCGATCTGCGCGATGCGGGTCGGATCGGGCTTGCCGTCCACGGTGGGCGCGATCTCGGCGAGCTGGATCGTCTCGTGCGCCGCGAGGTGGAGCGGCGGCACCGCCGCCAAGTCGAGCGTGAGGCGCGTGCCGTAGACCTGATCGATCCGCACCACGTTCGGCCACTCGATCGCGAGCTCCACCTTCTCCGGCACCGGCTCGATGCGCGTGCGCGGCTTGGGCGGCGGGGGCGGCGTTCCCTCGGTCGCCTCGTGCGGCAGGAAGGTGAACGGCACGCCGAAGATGTTGACGAACTCGGGGCGGAAGAAGCCGCTCTCGGGATCGACCTCGTAGCTCGTGCGCCGCAGCCCGCGCCCCACGACCTGCTCGCAGAGGAGCTGGCTGGTAAAGGCGCGCAGCCCCATGATGTGCGTCACCGTCTTGGCGTCCCACCCTTCGGAGAGCATGCCGACCGAGATCACGTTCTGGATGCGCTCGCCGGGCTTGCCGCGCTGCCCGACGCTGTCCACCTGCTGGCGCAGCGCCTCGGCCTGCTCCTGCTTGGTGAGCTTGCGGACGGGGATGCCCCGTTCCCTGTTGAAAGCCGAAAGAGGGAAAGCGGCTCGGTTGATCATGCCACGGCCTTGGTGTTCGTCGGTTCCTCGATCGCCGCGAGCGCGAGCTCGAGAGCCCCGAGGTGCCGATGTCCCTTGACACGCCGGAAGCCAGCCTCCGCGTCACACAGCGCCAGGGCGACCCAGCGCAGCACCATGTCGCCGCCGCGCCAGCGCTTGACGTTGCGCGTCGTCGTACGGATCGAGCCGATCGTGTTCTCGATCGCGTTGGTCGAGGCGAGCAACCGGCGCAGAGCGTCGGGCAGCTTCAGCCGCAAGGCGGTGAGGGTCTCGTCGAGGCCCTCGCGCAGGCTGCCCGCGGCGCCCGCGTGGCCTGCGTGCTCGAGCCAGCGGGCAAGCTGCTCGAGGCGACGCTTGGCGAGGTCGAAGCGAGCGCTCTGGTAGGCCTCGACCATCAGGCGGTCGACCCGGGCTTGGAGCTGCTTGGGCAGGTGGTCGCGGACGTTGCGGCGCTTGTGGAGCTGGCAGCGCTGGACGTGGGTTGCGTCCCCGAAGACGGCGCGCACGGCCTTGCGCAGCCCCTTGCCGCCGTCGAGCACCGCCAAGAAGCGCGGCGGCATCGCGAGGCCTCGCTCCAACAGCTCCTGGAGCAGGCCGGTACAGAGCGCCGCGTTCTCCGTCGCGCCTTCACGCAGGCCGAGCACCCGCTTGGTCCCGTCGCGCGCGATGCCGAGTGCCACCACCAGGGTGTGGCCGGCCACCTCCAGCCCGTCGATCATCAGGATCAGGGGCTGGAAGTCCGACAGGTCTCGGCGCAGCCACGCGCCCAGCAGACGACGCGTCCCCGCCACCAGCCGGCGCTGGACCGCACTCTTGCTCGTCGCGCGCTCCGGCACCGACTCTGCGAGCGGCTCCAAGCTCCGACCGTAGCGGCGCTGCGAGACGCCGACCAGCGCCTGCTCGATCACCCGCTCCGTGAAGGGATCTTCGTCCTGAAAGGCGCGCACCGAAGGCAAGCTCATCTCGCCACCGTCGCGTCGCCGGACGCGCGGTCGCGGCAGCGCCACCTGGCGGCCACCCAGCACGAACTCGCTCGCCGTCGAGCCCCAGCGGTACGCCTCGCGGGTCGGATTGCGCCGACGCTTCGGACCGACGACGGCCTCGACCTCGTCCGCGAGCTGCCGCCCCAGGGCCTCGACGCCCGCGGCGTGAAACAGCTCCAGCAGCCCCTGGCGGCTGGCCTCGATGCCCTCGACCATCGGCCGCAGCAGCGCTTGTAGCCCGTGGCTGATGCGCGCCGCACGGCCCCCTTGCCACACCACCCGCCTTTCTGCTCTCGTCTTCATCACGGCTCCTTGGCCCCCTGGCGGGGCCGGTTATTCGACCAACCCGATTCTCGATCAGGTGGGCCGAGGAGCCGCCTTCACCTCATTGCTCTTTCAACAGCGGGAGGGACAACCCCCTGCCAAGCGGCGCGCGGCGATAAGACGCGCAATTCCTGCTTCGCTCGTCTTCCAGTGCTGGCCAACGCCTGGGTGATAGGTGCGTTCGTCGAATTGCACTGGGAAGACCGTGGTCTCCGCACCAGCGGACGTCAGATTGTCGTGGCGGTAGATCCGCGAGCCTTCTGGGAGAGTATCCGGCCGCGAGCGTTCCTCAGTACTCATAGGCCGTCGAGTTCCCTCGAGAAGTTCAATACGAGTGAAGCGTAGGCCGATGTCGTCTTCAATGCCTCTCGGTTTGAAGAGGCGCCTGTATTTCACCCTTTCCGCAGTGCGTCCGTACCACACGAGGTAATCGCAGCTTCTACCGAGCAGGTTGCCGGCGAGAGCCGACGTGGTGCTGAAGGAAATCACGCTTATGAAATTCCTTGGAGCAAACACTTCGTCCATCAGATTTCGCACGATGTGCAGGTTCTCGTCGTTGATCTGTACAAAGATACTTCCACTTTCGTGCAGCAGCGCCCGCGCTAGCAGCAGGCGATCCCGTAAGTATGCCAAGTACGAGTGAATTCCCAGCTCCCACGTATCCCGGAACGCCCGAATCATCTCGGGCTCCTGGGTCAGGTCCTCGTCCTTCCCGTCCTTCACGTCCCGCCGGTTGACGAAGGGCTGGAAGTTTGATCCGTACCGGATGCCTTAAGGCGGGTCGATGTAGATCATCTGCACCTTGCCCGCCATCCCCTCCTTTTCGAGCAGCGAGTTCATCACCAGCAGTGAGTCGCCGGCGACCATTCGGTTGCTCCAGCCGTGCGCGTGCTTGTAGAAATCCAGCGCCTCGCGCAGCGGCCGCTGCTCCTCCGGGCGCGCGAACATCGAAAGCTGCTCGGGGCCGGGCTCGCCGTTGCGCTTGCGCACGGCTTCGAGCACCGTCTTCGGATCGATCCGCTCGTGAACGTGCAGCGACACCGTCGGCACCTCGAAGCTCGTGTGCTCGGCCTTCCCGGCCCAGACGAGCTGCGGGTCGAGGTGCGGGTCGTATTCGTACTTCTTCTTGCTCTCTTCGGGCTCGGTCTCGGGCTTCACCAGCCCGACGGGCGGATTGTTGAGGCGGGTCTCATGCGTGTGCTCGTACTGCTCGATCGGCTTGCGCGAGCTTTTCGACCGACCGCCGTCGGTCTTCCTGGGGCGTGGCATCCGGCTCGATTCTCCAGTGTGGGCGCCTCGATTCTACATGGTGACTGCGCTACCATTCCGTTCGCCATGGCTGCCACGACCGAGATCGGAAGCCTCATCGAGCGCCGCCCGGATGTGCGAGGGGACCGCCCGATCCTCAGCGGAACGGGTGTCTCCGTCCACCGCATCGTCGGGTGGTACAAGCTCGGTCTGGGCCCGGAGGAGATCGCCGAGAATTTCGGCCACCTTTCCCTGGCGCAGGTCCACGCGGCACTCGCCTACTACCACGCGAACCGCGAAGAGATCGAAGGGTACCTAGCCGCCGAGGAGTCCGAAGCCGAGCGGTTGGAGCGAAGCGCATCCGCCTCTGAATAGCCGGTGGCTCTGCGCCTCTACTTCGACGAAGACTCGATGAGCCGGGCGCTGATCAGAGCGCTCCAGGCCCGAGGCATGGACGTCGCGAACGCGGTGGACGACGGCATGGTCGGGCGCTCGGACCGCGAGCAGCTCGAGTACGCCACTTCTGAAGGTCGGGTTCTCTACAGCTTCAACATCGGCGACTTCCAGCGGCTGCACACGCAGTTCCTCGCGGAAGGCAGGTCCCACGCGGGAATCATTCTGGCCTCCCAGCAGCGGTTCTCTGTGGGTGAGCAGATGCGACGCATTCTCCGCCTCAGCCGGGAGCTCGCCCCGGAAGAGATGCGCAACCGTCTCGAGTTCCTGAGCGCTCCTCAGGCGTAACCGCGAAGCGGTGTTATCATCTTTTTGCGTCAACGCTGGACCCCGCCGTGCACCGGCCTGCCCGCTGCTCGCCAACCGTCTTCGGTGTCCTCGCCCTGGCGCTGCTGCCCTGTGCCCTCCGTGGGCAGGAGACTCCGCCGGCGCGTGGCGGTCCGCCGATCGAGATCCGCCGCGCTGCCGGGGCGATCGAGGTCGACGGCGTGCTCGACGACCCCGGCTGGCAAGGAGCGGCCAGGGTCGAGACCTGGTTCGAGAACGATCCCGGAGACAACACGCCGCCCGGCGTGGCCAACGTCGCCTGGCTCGCCTACGACGACCGCTTCCTCTACGCAGCCTTCGAGTTCGCCGATCCGGAGCCGGCGAGGATTCGCGCCCCCTATGCCGAGCGCGACAACGTACCGGTTTCGACCGACTACGGCGGGGTGATCCTCGACACCAGGAACGACCGCCGGATCTCCGAGATGGGCCGCCAATCTCCGAGATGGGGCGTTTTGCAGCCGTGACCGGGGCTCCACCCCCATCCTGATCGGCGCGTGACGGGCTCGGCGGCGCCGTTTCGCCGCCGGCCCGGCCGGGTCCGGCCCCGTCCGCGCGGCACCGCCACGGCGCTATGATCCTCCCCGCTGCGGCGGCACGACCGCCGGGCCCTTCTCGGGGGAGACGCAGATGAAAGGGAAGACCGGCTGTCTCATCGCCGTCGTGGTTGCCGTCGTCATCGCCGGCTTCTATCTCGTCGGGCTCTACAACAGCCTGGTCGGCGCGGAGCAGCAGGTGGAGCAGTCCTGGGCGCAGGTGGAGAACGCCTATCAGCGGCGTGCCGACCTGGTCCCCAACCTGGTCGCCACGGTGAAGGGCTCGGCCGCTTTCGAGCGTGAGACGCTGCAGCAGGTCGTCGAGGCGCGGAGCCGCGTCGGGCAGGTGTCGGCGGGAGCGACCGCCGAGATCCTCGACAACCCGCAGCGCTTCGCCCAGTTCCAGGCGGCGCAGGACCAGCTCTCCTCGGCCCTGTCGCGGCTGCTGGTCGTCGTCGAGCGCTACCCCGAGCTGCGCTCGGTCGCCAACTTCACCAACCTCATGGCCCAGCTCGAAGGCACGGAGAACCGCATCGCCGTCGAGCGCCGGCGCTACAACGAGGCGGCGCAGGCCTACAACACGAGGGTCCTGCGCCTGCCGGCCCGGCTCTTCGCCGGGCTCCTGGGGTTCGAGAAGAAGGCCTACTTCACCGCCGTGCCGGGGGCCGAGACGGCGCCGAAGGTCGAGTTCTAATGAGGTCTGCGCCTCGCGGCTCGACCTCCCTTCGGAGCTAGGCGGCGCGGCCGGGCCGGCCGCGGTAGAGAGCGATCGCCTCCGGCGGCGTGGCGAAGACCCGCGCCGCGATCGCCGGGTGCGCCGCCAGGTACTCCAGGTTCTCGACCAGGCTCGCCAGGCCGGCGGGCGACTCGGCGTCGCCCGTGCGGGCGACGCTCACCACGATCGGCTCGGGCGCCGCGAGGAGGCCGTCGAGGAGGTGGCGCACCCATTCCGGCCGCAGCCCCAGGTTCAGGTGCACCACGTCGTGCTGCGGCTCGAAGCGGGCGGGGAGCGCCGGGCCGTTGACGCAGCCCGTGCTCACCGGCAGCTCCCAGAGGCGGCGCCGCAGCCAGCGCCCCGGCCGCCGGTAGTCGGCGAGCGAGGGGCGGTAGGGCCGCCGCGGCGCCTCGCGGGTATCGGGGAGCGCGCCGGTGCTCCGCTCGCTCGGCACCATGCCCGGGGCCTCCCGCATGCCGGGCTCGACGGTCAGCTCGTAGCGCACGCCGAGCCGCGCCAGCTGGGCGACGGTCGGGTTGCTCAGCCAGCGGTCGCCGAAGCGGAAGGCGCGCAGCGGCCGGCGGCGGGCGGCGCCGAAGGCGGCGGCCCCGAAGGCGACGCAGCGCCGCACCCAGCGCGGGTCGCCGTGCGCCGCCACCCACGCGCCCTCCTCCGGCCGCCACTGCCAGGCGTGGACGTGCAGGCCGATGAGGTCGCCGGCGCGCTCCAGCGCGCGCAGCGCCTCGCCGTGGCGCTCCGCCACCCAGCCCGGGCTGCCGTAGACCGCCGCGACCTGCGGGTCCATGCGCAGGAACCAGCTGAAATGGACCGGCCGGCCGGTGTGCAGGCGCAACCGCTCGCGGAGCCGCCCGAAGAGCCGGCAGCAGTCGAGGAAGCCGCTCCACTCCGGCCGCTCGCCGGGGTCGAGCTGCCGGTCGCCGGGCTCGACGTCGATGGTCGCCACGAAGGCGTCGCGCACGCTCCGTGCCTCTCAGTCCCCGACCAGCCGCAGCAGCGGGTCGGTCCAGCGCCCCAGGTGGCGCCCCAGCTCGGGGAAGATCGAGAGCACCACCGCGATCAGCGGCGCCAGCCCGTAGGTCAGCGCGTTGACCACGAACGGGCGGCTGAAGTTGACGCGCCCCGCCTCCCCCTCGCCGATGCGCGAGAGGATCGCGTTGCGGTCCATCTGCACGAAGGTCCACAGGGTCAGGATCGAGGCCGCGCCGAGCGCCAGCCAGAGGCCGAGGCTCATCCAGCGCTTGGGCTCGAAGGCGTAGCTCGAGACCGCGGCCAGCAGGAAGAGCCAGGTCCCCAGCGCCGCCACCAGCGACTGGCGCAGGTGGAGGAAGACGTAGCGCAGGTAGGCCACGACCTGGACGGCCAGGAAGGCGGTGACCGCCTCGCCGCCGGTGCCCGGGTCGAGGCGCGCGATGGCGGCGTCGAACGCCTTGCGCAGCTTCCGCCGCGCCGCCAGCTCGCGCTTCAGGTTCCGGGCCTCCTCGGCGCGGAAGAAGTCGGTGAGGACGGCGTCGAGCGCGACGGTCCCCTCGCCGGTCAGGTCCACCGTCGAGTGCGCCTCGACCGCCTTGAGCTTGCGCGCCGAGAGCACCAGCAGGCGGAAGCTCGGCATCCGCCAGCTGAACGAGTTGATCGGCTTCCACCCCACCTCCTTGCCGATGCCGGCGAGCGCCGCGCACAGGTCGCTCTGCTCGAAGCGGTCGAGGAGGCGCTCCAGGTGGCGCCAGATGCGGACGAAGCGCAGGAACGAGATCGACGCCAGCAGGAAGGGGACGAGGGCGAGGAGGAAGAAGAGCCAGCCGTAGCGGCGCGGCTCGACGATCGGCTGGATGGCGCGCAGCAGCGCAAGCACGGGCAGGAGCAGCGCCAGCGCCGTGATCGCCCAGAAGCGCCGCGACCGGGGGAGGAGCTCGGTCGTGCGCCGCTCCACCCGGCGCACCAGCTCGCCGCAGCCGGCGAGCGCGGGGTCGCTGGCGTCGTGGATCGGCCAATCGACCTCGAAGCGCGCGCGCTGACGCAGGCGCTGCATCTCCAGGCGCGCCCAGGTCCAGGCGGCGAGGCCCAGGAAGAGGAGCGGCGGCAGTGGCGAGACCCCGGAGAGCGGCTGGCGGGCGCGGAGGTGGAGGAAGGTGAGGTAGTCGTCGCCCGCCGTCGCCGCCGGCCAGAGCGGCGCGATCAGAAAGGCCGCCAGGACGAGCGGCAGGAGCGCGCCGGCGGCCATCCCCGCGCCCGGCGCCGCCGGCAGGCTCGCCACGCTGCGGTAGAGCAGCACGGTGAGGGCGGCGAACGGGGCGAGGACGGCGACCCAGAGCCCGGCGACGAGCCAGGGCGTGCCCTGCAGGCAGAGCTCGCGCCAGAAGCCGGGGACGTAGAAGGCGACGAGGAAGAGCGCCGCGGCGGGCAGCCAGAGCGCTCCGGTGCCGAGCGCCTCGAGCAGCGGCGCCGCCCGCGGCGCGCCCGGCGGCACCGCCCAGCGCAGGACGAAGCCCAGCGCCAGTAGCGCCCCGACCGCGAGCGCGGCGATGAGATACCCCGCGGCGCCGAGCGACGGCAGGCCGGCGCCGCAGGGCGTCGGCGTCGGCGCCGCGCCCGCTCCCGGCGGCGGCGTGCACAGCCGGGCGTCCGGGGCGGCGGCGGCGATCGAGGCCACCGGCAGGATCGTCCCCTTCGCCGAGACCGTGATCCAGACGCGCGGCTCGCCGACGTCGACGCGCTGCCCGCGCAGCCGGCCGACGAGCAGCTCGGCGGCGCGGTAGATGCCCTGGTGGAACTCGCTGCCGAACTGCCGCAGGGTGGCATTCGCCCGTTCGCTCCGCGGGCGGTAGTCGGTGGTGGTCGGGAAGTTGCCGACCAAGAGCACCGGGCGCAGCGGCCGCACGAAGCGCGGGTGGGCCTGGACGAGGTGGTTCTCGAAGGCGAAGAGCACGGTGCCGGGGGCGAAGCCGCGCATGCGCTCGGTCAGGTAGAGCTTGTCGCGGGTGTCGGTGGCGATGATCCCGACGTAGCGCACGCCGTAGCGCGGGATGCTCTCCAGGAGGTTGGCGATCATCAGCTCCTTGGTGCGCGGCGTCAGGGGATCGAACTCGGAGCCGACGTCGGCCGGCGCGGCGGGGTCGGCGAGGCTCAGCTCGGACGCCGCCTCCTCCGTCGCCACGCCCGGCAGGGCGGGCGCCGGCGCCGACTCCGCCTGCGGCCGGTGGGTCTCCCAGAGCTTGCGCACCTCGGTGAGGCCGCTCGGGAAGCGGACCACGAGCGGCTTCGAGCCGCGGCCCGCCTCCGCCGCCTCGCCGCCGTAGGCGGTGTCCTCCTCGACGAGCAGGGCGATGCGGCCCAGGTTCCAGCCCAGCGACTCCTCGAAGAAGCTCTGCGCCTCCTCCTGGAGGACCGAGTCCGGCAGGACGGTGCGGCAGAAGGAGATCCGCTTGGCGGCGGCGCCGTACGGGGTCGGCCCCGCGTCGGCGTGCGCGATCTCGAGCGTCTCCTCGAGGCCGTCGGCGGTGGCGGTGCCGGTGACGACCTCGACGTCGAGGTCCGGCAGCCGCTGCAGCGCCAGCCGCAGCGACTCGGCCGACCCCGAGAACGACGGCCCGAGCACGAAGAGCGGGTGTCCCGGGCCCCCCACCGCACGGCCGCGCAGCATCTCGACGGCGGCGGTGAAGGCCGGGGCGTGGATGCCGGTCTTCGGGCGCTCGCCGACCAGCAGCACGGTGGCGAGGCGGCGCTCCCCTCCCGCGGCGCGGCGGAAGAGGAGGATCCCCGGCTCGCGGCGGTAGCGGTTGTCCTTGGCGCCGTCGCCGAGCCAGGGGAGATAGACGCGGTCGGGGAGGTAGCCCTGCGCGGCGAACGCGCGGCGCAGGGCGTCGAGGGCGAAGTCGAAGTTGTTGGCCAGCGTCGAGTCGAGCGGGTCGGGGACCAGGACGATCAGGTACTCGCGCCGGTAGCCGGCGCCGTTGAGCGCTTCCCGCACCCGCGCGGGGGAGTCCGCCTCCGGGGGGATGAGCCCGATGAACTCGGCGTGCAGGTCGTTGAGCTGGTCGGCGATGGCGAGCGGCGCCGGCGTGGCCGCCGCGGGCGCGGCGGGGGGCGGCTCCGGGGCCTCTGCGGGGGTGTCGCGCTCGGCGGGCGGCGGGGCGGCGCCGGGCGTGGTCAGGCGCGAGCCGGCCCAGGCGAGCGCGGCCACGAGGAGGAGCGGCGGGAAGGCGCTGCGTGGCGTTGGCGTGTCTTCGATTCTACTCGTTCGGCGGCGCGCCGAAGTGCGCGAGCGTCCCCGCCCAGGTCTCGGACGTCAGGTCCTCGACGACCACCGCCACCTTGCCCGCCGCCGTCGCGCCGGGCAGGGCGACGGCGTGCCGCCAGCCGCTCCGCGCCAGCGCCGCGGCGTCGAGGACCTCGTGGCGGACGGACAGCGGCTCGTCGCCGGCGGCCACGGCGAGCGACAGGCGCAGGAGCCGCGGCGCGCGGCCCGGCTCGGCGCCGGCGGGCGGCACGGCCGGGCGGAAGCGGCGGAGGTCGAGATCGAGGCGCGGCGGCGAGGACCGCACGAGCGCGGCCGGCAGCGGATCGTGGCCGGCGCCGTCGGCGAGGAGGGCGCGCAGGCGCGCCTCCGCCAGCGCCGGCGGAGTGGCGCTGCGGCTCCAGCGGAAGGTGCGCAGCGGCCGGCCGGCGATCGTCGTGGCTTCCAGGCGGTGGAGCCGCGGCTCGGGCGCCGCCGCAGCGGCGCGCTCGATCCAGAGCTGCCGGCGATTGGCGAGGGCCTCGAGGGCCGGCGCGAGCTGCGCCTCGACCGCGACCATGTGCCCGGCGGTCTCCTCGACCAGGGCGCGCAGCGGCGCCAGGTCGGGGGCGATGGCGAGGCCGGCGACCGCCTCCAGCGAGGCGACGCTGCCGCGGCGGCGGGACGGGAAGGTCATGAGTGGCGGACTGGCGGGCGGCACGGTGGCGTCGTTGCCGCCGGTGCCGAGGCCCTCGCGCTGCCGTTCGGTGTCGCTCCAGGGGCGCGTCGGCTCGTCGACCTCCATCCGCTGCAAGGGCAGCGGCAGCGCCACCCAACGGTAGGCGGCGAGGAGGCGCCCGGTCTCGCGCAGCGCCGGCTCGTCGCCCCCGTCCGCCACCCAGAGCAGGGCGTGGGGCCCGGGGTCGCGGCGGCCGGCGAGCCGCGCCAGGACGCGGTCGCACTGCCGGCGCACGGCGGCCGGCGGGAGGTCGCGGGCGCGCGGCGGGCGGCCCGCGGCGGCGCTGCGGTCGCGCTCGACGCGCGCTGCGCCGGCGAAGTCCGCGAGCACCTGCTCGATGAGCCGCGCCTCGCGCGTCGGCGCCAGGAGGGTGCGCGGCCCGGGGTCAGCGACGACCACCTCGACGGTGCCCAGCGCCGCCAGCCGGCGCGCCTCCTTGGCCAGCGCCAGCGGCGCGGCGAAGAGCGTCTCCGGCCCCGCCAGCGTGCGGTCGATCCAGACGACGAGCGACCAGCCGCCGGCGGTCTCCCCCTCGTCGTCGACGCGCGTCACCCGGCGCAGCAGCCCGTCCTCCTGCACCAGGAGATCGCCGAGGGCGAAGGATTGCACCTCGAGCAGCGCCCGCCGCGGCGGCGCCTCGAAGACCAGTCCCAGCTCCTGCACCTGCACCTCGCCGGTGAAGGTCGGGACTTGCTGCGCCGCCAGCGTCCCCGCGCCCGCCAGCGCGAGGGCCGCCCACGCGCCCCGCCGTCCGCGCCGCCGCCGCATGCCGCGAGCTTAGCTTCCCGGGCTGCGCGGTTGGCGATGGCTGCATCTACCCCCCGCTCGGCGACCGGAGTACACTGAAACGCCATGCTCCCCCGTCCGCCCCGGCAGGCCGGCTTCACGCTGGTCGAGCTGCTCATCACGTTGGCGCTCATGGCGATCCTCCTGCTCATCGCCGTGGGGCCGCTCGACAAGTTCATGCACCGCGGCAAGATCGAGGGGGTCGCGCGCCAGACCTCGAGCCTCATGCAACGCGCCCGCTTCGAGGCGCTGAAGCGCAACGTCCCGGCGCGGGTCGTGGCCGACGGCCCCAACCGCCGGGTCTTCGCCTACGTCGAGATGGGCGGCGACGGCGACTTCGACGCCGGCGTCGACCGCGAGCTCGGCCGCTACGAGCTACCTGCCGCGGTGAGCTTCCGCGCCCACGGCGGCGGCGAGAACGACGACGAGGCGATGTTGAACATGCTGGGTGACCCGCCTACCCAGTGGGTGGAATTCAACGGCAGCGGAGCCGTGGTGACCGACGCCGTCGACGACGAGCTCCCGGCGATCCGCCTGGCGGACAGCCGGGAGAACTACCTGGAAGTCCACCTGGCGAGCCGCGCCACCGGGCAGGTGGAGCTGCGCAAGTGGGACGACGGCGCCCCTGCGAACGCGGACGGCACCAAGTACGTCACGCAGGGGCAGCACGGCCGCTCCTGGGAGTGGCTCTAGGGCCTACGCCGTCTTGTAGACCAGCGCCGCCACCGCCCCCTGGATGGCGTGCGCCACGAGCACGTAGACGATCTCCGTCCCCAGCAGCGACGTCGAGTAGTAGGTGACGCTGAAGAAGGTGTAGAGCCCGCAGAGCACCGGGCCGAAGAGCCCGAGCAGGATGCCCAGCGTCACGCCCGCCTTGACGCCGCCGCCGTAGCCGCCGCCGCACTTGACGAAGAACCAGACGATGAGGAGCGCCGCGATCAGATCGAGCACGGCGTAGGCGGGGATCACCTCGCGGAACATCCCCGGATGGGCGTCGGAGATCGCCTGGTACTGGGGGTGGATGAGCACCCCGTAGAAGAGATAGTTGAGCAGGAAGCGGACGACGAAGACCGCGATCCCGGCTCCCACGAAGCGGCCAGTGTTCATGCCTTCCTCCTTGCGGCAGGCGGTGCCATGCCGCGGACGAACAGCGTTCGACTGCGTCGCTACAGGTGCTGTGACGGATTCTTCTCGACGCTACTGCGGCCGGCGCGGCGAGTCAACGCCCCAGCCCGCGCGCACGCAGTCGGGGACCCCCACTCCGTGCAGCCAGTTGCCGAGGAGGGTGAGCCCGGGGTTGGCGCGCTCCAGGGACGCGGCGGCGGCGCGCACGCCGGCCAGGGCCGCGGTCGGCTGCGGGATCCCGGGCCGCCAGCGGGCGACGCGGGCGAAGGCCGGCGCGCCCCTGGCGCCGAGGAGGTCGGCCAGCTCCTCGCGGGCGAGGGCCAGGAGCCGGGGCTCGGGGAGGTCCGCCAGCTCTGGGCGCCGCCGGCCGCCGGCCATCGCGGTCAGCAGGACGTGGCCCGCGGGCGCGGCGGCGGGGAAGAGGGTCGAGGTGAAGATCGCGCCGAGCAGCCGCCGGCCCTCGCGATGGGGGGCGAGGAAGCCGAAGCCGTCGAGCGGGTGGGCGACGGCGGCGCGCTCCCAGCCGAGCACCACGACCGCGACCGGCGCGTGGGGCAGCGCGTCGAGCCCGGCCGCGGCGCCGTGCGGCGAGAGGCCGGCGAGCGCCCGCGCCGCCGCGGCGGCAGGGAGGGCGACGACGAGCCGCGGCGCCGCGAAGTCGCGCTCGACCCTCGCCTGCCGCACCCGCACCCGGAACTGCCCGCCGGCCCGTGTCACCCCGTCCACCCGGCAGTGCGTCTCGACCTGCAGGCCCGCGGCGAGCGCTGCGGCGAACGCCTGCCAGCCGCCGCGCGCGCCGACGAGGTGGCGCGCCCCCATGCCGCCCGCTCGCCTGAACCCCTTGAAGAGGCTCCCGTGCTCGCGCTCCAGCGCCGCGAGCCGCGGGAAGGCGCCCGCCACCGCCAGCTCCTCGGGGTCGCCGGCGTAGATCCCCAGCGTCATCGCATCGGCGAGGCCGGCGGCGGGCTCCGGGCCGAGCCGCCGCCGGAAGAAGGCGGCGACGCTCTCTTCGTGCCCCTCGCGGCCCCGGCGGCGCCAGGGCTCGGCGGCCAGCCGCGCCTTGGCGCGCCAGGAGAGGAGCGGCGTGCGCAGGAGGGCCGGCGGCGAGCCGGGGAGCGGGACGAGGCGGCCGCGATGGACGACGTAGCGGCGGCGGGCGGCGGGCGCGGCGGCGACCAGTCGGTCGGCGCAGCCGGCGTCCTCGGCGAGCGCGCGCAGCTCGGCGCTCTCCTGCACCGTCGTGGGACCGAGCTCGGCGGTGAAGCCTTGGGCGGCGGCGGTGCGGAAGGTGCCGCCTGGAATCTCTGCCGCCTCCAGCACCACGACCTCGGCCCCCTCGCGGCGCAGCGCGCGGGCGGCGGCGAGGCCGCTGATCCCCGCCCCCAGGACCAGCGCGTCGGGCATGACGGTGGGGCCGCGCGCTCAGACGCGCGCGGCGGCGGCGCGCTCGGGTAGGGGGGCGCCGGCCGCGGAGAGCCGCTGCGCGGCCGCGACGAACGCCCGCGCGTGCTCGACCGGGGTCGCCGGCAGGATGCCGTGGCCGAGGTTGACGATGTGCGCGCCGCCGCGCCCCTCGACGAGCAGCTCGGCGACGCGGCGCTCGATCTCGGCCGGCGGCGCGAGGAGGGCGGCGGGATCGAGGTTCCCCTGCAGGGCCTTGCCGGGCCCCACCCGCCGCCGCACCTCCGAGAGCGGCTGCCGCCAGTCGACCGACAGCACCTCGACCGGCAGCTCGGCGAGGGCGGGGAGGAGGTGGGCGCCGCCGTTTAGGTAATAGATGAGCGGCACGCGCCCGCGCAGCCCGTCGAGGATGGTGAGGACCGGCGGCAGCGCGATCTGCCGCCAGCGCGCGAGGTCGAGCAGGCCCCCCCAGGTGTCGAAGAGCTGGATCGCCTGGGCGCCGGCCTCGACCTGCGCGCGCAGGTAGGCGAGCGAGGTGCGGGCGAGGCGCTGGAGGAGGCGCCCGAGGCCTTCGGGGTCGCTCCAGCTCCAGCCGAGGAGGTGCGGGAACTGCTTCGAGGCGCCCCCCTCGACCAGGTAGGCGGCGAGCGTCCAGGGAGTGCCGCCGAAGCCGATCACCGGCACGCGGCCGTCGAGCGCGCGCCGTACCAGCCGGAGCGCGTCGAAGACGTAGCCGAGGGATTCCTCGACCTCCGGCTCGCGCAGGCGCTCGACGGCCTCGCGGGTGCGCACCGGCTGCGGGAAAACGGGACCGTCGCCGGGGGAGAAGACCAGCTCCGCGCCCATCGCTTCGAGCGGCAGCAGGATGTCGGCGAAGAGGATCGCCGCGTCCACGCCGAGGACGTCCACCGGCTGCACTGTGACCTCGGCCGCCAGCTCCGGCGTCTTGCAAAGGGTCAGGAAGTCCGCCCGCGCCCGCACCGCGCGGTACTGCGGCAGGTAGCGCCCGGCCTGGCGCATGATCCACACCGGCGCCCGCTCGGTCGCCTCGCCGCGGCAGGCGCGGAGGAACAAAGGATCCATCGCCAAGCAGGATACCAGCGGGCAGTCTTTGTCATCCCGAGCGAAGCCGAGGGATCTGGGCGGGGGAAGGGCTCGCTGCGCTCGGAATGACAGAGCACTAGACTCCCCTCCACATGATCCAACTCGACGGCGCCAGCCTGACGCTCGAGCAGCTCGGCGCGGTGGCCCTGGCGGGGGACCCTTGCGCGCTGGCGCCGGCGGCGCGCGAGCGGGTGGCGGCCGGGCGCGCCGCGGTCGAGCGGGCGGTCGCGCGCGGCGAGGCGATCTACGGCGTCAACACCGGCTTCGGCGACCTGGCGCGGGTGCGCATCCCCGACGACCACCTGGCGCTCCTGCAGGAGCGGCTCCTCCTTTCGCACGCCGCCGGGATGGGGGAGCCGCTGGGCGACGCGGCGGTGCGCGGCATGCTCCTGCTGCGCGCCAACACCCTGGCGTGCGGCCACTCGGGCGTGCGGCCGGAGGTGATCGAGGCCCTGCTCACGCTGCTCAACGAGGAGGTGCTGCCGGTCGTGCCGAGCCGCGGCTCGGTGGGGGCGAGCGGCGACCTCGCCCCGCTGGCCCACCTGGCGCTGCCGCTCCTCGGGAAGGGACGGGTGCGGGCGCGCGGCGTCGAGATGCCGGGCGCCGAAGGGCTCGCCCGCGCCGGCCTCACGCCCCTCGTCCTGCAGGCCAAGGAAGGCCTGGCGCTGATCAACGGCACGCAGGCGATGACCTCGCTGCTCGCGCTCGCCGCCCTCGAAGCGCGGCGCCTGGTGCGCCTCGCCGACCTGGTCGGCGCCGCCTCGACCGACGCCCTGCGCGGCGCCGACACCGCCTTCGATCCGCGCATCCACGCCCTGCGCCCCCACCCCGGCCAGCTCGCCAGTGCGGCCAACCTCCTCCGCCTGCTCCAGGGCTCGGCGATCCGCGAGTCCCACCGCGTCGGCGACCTGCGGGTGCAGGACCCCTACTCCCTGCGCTGCATGCCGCAGGTGCACGGCGCGGTGCGCGACCTGCTGGCCGACGTCGAGCGCAAGCTGGCGATCGAGATGAACGCGGTGACCGACAACCCGCTGGTCTTCCCCGACGAGGGGGAGGTCCTCTCCGGCGGCAACTTCCACGGCGAGCCGATGGCGCTGGCGGCCGACGTGCTGGCCATCGCTCTGGCCGAGCTGGCGTCGATCTCCGAGCGGCGCACCGACAAGCTCACCAACACCGCCTTCTCCGGGCTGCCCCCGTTCCTGGTGCGCGAGGCCGGGCTCAATTCCGGCTTCATGATCGCGCAGGTGACCGCCGCCGCTCTGGTCGCCGAGAACAAGATCTTCTGCCACCCGGCGAGCGTCGACTCGATCCCCACCTCGGCCGAGAAGGAGGACCACGTCTCGATGGGGATGGGCGCCGCGCTCAAGCTCCAGACCGTGGTCGACAACGTACGGCGCGTGCTGGCGATCGAGTTCCTCGCCGCGGCGCAGGGGATCGACCTCCTCCGCCCGCTGGTCTCGAGCCCGCCGCTCGAGCGCCTGCACGCCGCCGTCCGCGCCCGCGTGCCGATGTGGGACGAGGACCGCGAGATGGCCCCCGACCTCGCCGCCGCCGAAGAGCTCCTCCGCGGCGGGCTGGACGCGCATATCGAAGGGCTGGACTAGGAAAGGGACCGCCCATGGCATCGACCCGCCGCCCCGCCGCCGCGCTCGCCGGTCTCGTCTGTCTCGCCGTTCTCCTCGGCGCCCGCCCGGTCGGGGCCGAAGTGAAGCAGTCCGCGCCGGATGGCTTCCTCGTCGCGCACACGCTCCAGGTGAGCGCCGCGCCGGCGGCGGTCTATGCGGCGCTCGGCCAGGTCGGCCGCTGGTGGAGCAACGTGCACTCCTGGTCGGGGTCGGCGGCGAACCTGAGCCTCGCCCTCGAGGCCGGGGGGTGCTTCTGCGAGCGCTGGGCGGAGGGGAGCGCCGAGCACGCGCGCGTCGTCTTCGCGGTCAAGGACCAGGCGTTGCGCCTGCGCGGCGCGCTCGGGCCGCTCCTCGCGATGGGCCTCGACGGGCTGCTCTCTTTCGAGCTGGCGCCGGCCGAGGGCGGGACGCGCCTCGAGGTCTCCTACCGCTTGAGCGGCGACGCGCTGCACGGCCTGGCGCCGATCGCGCCCGCCGTGGACGGCGTCATCGGCGAGCAGGCGGGGCGGCTGAAGCGCTTCGTCGAGACCGGCAGCCCCGAGCCGCCGCCCACGCCGTAGCGCCCGGCCTACGTGCCGGGCGTTTTCACCACCCGCCACCGCCGCCGCCGCCGGAGCTGCCGCCCCCGCCTCCGCCACCACCACCGCCCCCGCCGCTCGAGCTCGGCGAAGCCACTCCGGCCGAGAGGCCGGCCACCGCCACCCCCCAGCCCGAGCTGCCGCCGCCGCCGCCGAAGGCCCCGCCGCCGCCGCTCCAGCCACCGGAGGAGAGGCCGCCGCCCCCGCTGCCGCTCCAGCCCGCGCTCGAGCCGGCCGTCATGCCGCCGGCGCTCGCGCCGCCGAAGGCGCGGAACCAGCGGCTGACGTCGGTCTCCAGGCCGAGCGCCAAAAGGTACGGGTACCAGGCGTCCTCCAACCGCGGCTCGGGTTTGCCCAGCTCGCCGGCGAGCCAGCGGCGGGCGGCGGCGAGGAGTTGGCGGCGCTCGATCGTCTCGGCCGACTCGCGGCTGCGCGCCATGTTGAGGACGTTGCGGACGACCGCCAGCGGCAGCAGCACGAGCGCCGCCGCCGAGAAGGCGAGGCGCACGATGGGATCGGCTCCGAAGAGCTCCTCGAAGAGGAGGAGCACCACCGTCATGCCGCAGATCAGGAGGAGCGGCACCGCGAAGACGAGCGCCGCCGGCGCCAGCCGCTGGACGCGCTGCCGCCAGGAGGCGGCACCCGCGAGCGCGATGCCCCACGGACCGAGATAGACGGTCGCCACGAGGAAGAGGATGGAGATCGCCGCGGCGGGCCGTTGGATCCCCGCCAGCGCGACGCAGGCGAGCCCGCCGAGCAAGAGCGCGAGGGTCGGCTTACGGGACGGCTTTTGATAGCCCGGCGCCTCGGCGGGGAAGAGCCGCCGCAGTCGTTGCTCGAGCCCCGCCGCGATGGCCTTGGCCGGGTCGAAGCCGCTCCCCTTGTAGCGCTCGCGCACGCTGGCGGTGTCGGTCTCGGTGCGGCCGTTCCAGAAGAGCTTGTCGATGAGCTTGCGCTCGTAGTCGCTGAGCTCGGAGCGGTCGGCCCGCAGCTCGAGGTGCAGCACCGGCTTGGCGAAGAGCCCCTTCCCCTCTTCGACCCGGCTCGCGAGCTTCCCCTCCCCGACCAGCCGGGCGATCAGCGCCGCCACCTCCGGCGGCCCCGTCCGGCGGTCCCAGAGCGCGCCGATCTCCTCGGGGCGCTGCGAGAGGAGGTGCTGCTCGAGCCAGGCGCGGTCGATCACGGGGCGCGGCGGCGAGAAGCGGCCGAGCCGCGACTGGTCGCTCAGGAAGAGGCCGAGGAGCACGGCGACCCCCACCGCCAGCGCCGCCAGGGCGCCGGCGCGCACGCCGAAGGGCAGCGGCTCGACCGCCGCGGCCGGCCGGCCGGCGCCGGCGTAGCGCAGCGGCAAGGCGACCACGACGCCGTCGCCGGGCGTCAGGTCGCGGCGCTCGACGCGCGATCTGAACGGCCCCTCCACCTGCCATTCGGGCGCCACCGCGAGGTCGAGCGCGAAGCGCTCGATGACGCCGCTGCGGTCGGGGAAGGCGAAGTCGTGCTCCAAGCGGTAGAGGTCGCCCCGCCGCCGCACGACGCCGTCGTAGACGTACTCCAGGAGATAGGTGATGCGCGTGCGGTCGAAGGGGGAATCGCTCGGCAGCCGGCTGCGCCAGCGGAGAGTGTTCCCCTCGACCCAGGCGTACTCGTCCACCAGGTCGAGATCGCCCTCGACGAGCGGCTGCGCCGCGCCGCCGTCGGGATCGACGCGGGACAGGCGCAGCAGCTCGAGCTTCTCGTCCCGTCCCACCTCGAAGCGCCGCTCGCCGCCGTTCCAGTCGCCGGTGAAGACGTAGGTCTGCCGCTCGGCGACGTGGAGGCGCCCCTCGGCGTCGAGGCGTCCCGAGACGTCGAGCGACTCCCAGTAGAGGCTCCGCTCCTGGGCGGCGGTGGGCGCCGCAGCCAGGACGAGGACGGCAACGGCCCGCGCCGCGCGGCGAATAGAAGGAGGGCAAGGGCAGTGCATGAAGGCGAGTCATTGTACTCGCGCGGAAAACGCCCGGGACGTGGCCCGGGCGCTACGGGCGTCGTTCGTAGCGCCCGGCCTACGTGCCGGGCGTTAATACCGCCAGCTCGTCAGGTCCGCCCCCGGCGGGGCGGAAGCGAGGATCCGCTCGACGATCTTCGGCAGGTACATCTGGTGGTAGCGCAGGCGCGAGATGGCGTTGGGCTGCGCCGGGTCGCCGTTCCAGCAGTGCTCGGCGCGGTCGCCGTAGGCCACCTCGCCGCCGTAGGGCGGGTTCGTGGTCCCCTTCAGGAACTCCTCGACCAGGTAGACGGCGTCGTTGAGGTAGTAGTTGTCCATGTCGCCGACGTAGAGGTGGAGCTTCCCCTGGAGCTTCTGCCCCAGCCCCTTCTCCCAGTCGCGGCGCAGGATGTGCCCGAGGTCGTAGTGCTCGCGCCAGTGGGCGGCGACCGCCGGGTCGATCGCGCCCATGCGCTTATCCCAGATCGGCCGCGGGTAGCCGTCGGCGCCGGCCGGCGAGTAGACCGCCTGCCAGATGTCCCACTGCCCGCCCGAGCGGCTGTTGGTGCCGAGCACGAGCTCCGAGCGGTTCATCGCCTCGATCGTCGTCGAGACCTTGCCGAGGACATCGCGGTGGCCGGGGCGGGCGACGCGCAGCCACGGCCCCTCGGCGTAGTAGGCGTTCCGGTCGGCGTAGAGGTCGACGAGCGTGTAGGCGCGGAAGTCGATCGGGTCGGGGCAGGCGATCCAGGCGCCGTTGTACTCGTCGGGGTAGAAGAGCTGCGCCGCCATCGCCTCCCAGCCGCCGGTCGAGCCGCCGTACATGAAGCGCGCCCAGCCGGCGCCGAGCGCGCGGTACTTCCTCTCGAGATAAGGGATCAGCTCGTAGGTGATGGCGTCGCCGTAGGGGCCGAGGTTCGCCGAGTTCACGGCGTAGGAGTCGTCGTAGTAGGGGTTGGCGTGCTGGATCTCGACGACGATGGCGCGCGGGAAGCCGGGCCCGGTCCAGTCCTTGTAGAGCTGGTGGGCCTGCTCCTGCTGGATGCGGTTGTAGCAGTCGAGGCGGAAGCGCTCGCTGTACTCGCACGGGATGTCCGGGTCAGGCGGCTCCTCGCGCCAGCCGGTGACGTTGGCCGGGAAGTGGCCGTGGAAGATGACCAGCGGGTAGCGCGCTTCGGGGTGCTCGTCGTAGCCGTGGGGGAGGAGGACGTGGGCGCCCAGGTGCATGGGCCGGCCCCAGAACTCGGTCAGCCGCTCGGACTGGATGCGCTCGTGGCGCACGTACTTGGTGGCGGCCGGCTCGGGGAGCGGCGGGATCGTCTGGTCGAGCGCCAGACGCAGCTCCTCGTCGCGGCGCGGATCGACCGCCAGCTCGCGCGGCGTCGAGAAGAGATTGCCCGGCGCGCGGCTCCACTGCTGCCCCTCGCCGCGGTCCATCGGGAGCTTGACGGTGTGGCCATCGGCGCGGCGGAAGGTCTCGTAGAGGTGGAGGAGCGCCTGCGCGCGGTAGGTGCCGGACGGCACCTGGGCGAGGCTCTCGAGCGGGAACCCGAGGACCGAGGCGTCGAAGACCTTCGCCTCGCCGGGCCGCCACCCCTCGACGTCGACCCCGAAGACCTGCTGCGACCCGAGGTCGTCGCCGACCTGGAAGCGCGGCTCCCCCTCGAGATCGGTCGAGAGCACGAGCAACAGCCGCCCGTCGAGCGGCCCCGCCGCCAGCGTCGCCGGGTAGGTGACGGCGATGCGGAGCGGGGCGGGGGACGCGGGCGGCGGGGCGGCGGCGGCCGTGCCGTTCGCGGCCGCCGGACCCGCGGCGCACAGCGCGAGCGCGAGCGCACAGAGCGCGGTCCTCTTCATCGGAGCTCCTTGTCTTGCTGCGAAAATCGGCGCGGCTGAATTAGGTTACACCGTCAAGCCGCTTCGCGGGAGGATGCGTGAAAGCCCTCGTCTTCGCCGGTGTGCGCCGGCTCGAGCCGGCGACCGTCCCCGACCCCGCGCTCCTCGAGCCGGGGGACGCGATCGTGCGCGTCCGCGCCGCCGGCGTCTGCGGCTCGGACCTCCACGTCTACCGCGGCGTCGAGACCGGCCTCGACGCCGGCACCGTCATGGGACACGAGCTCGCCGGCGAGGTCGTCGCCACGGGCCGGGGCGTCGAGCGCTTCCGTGCCGGGGACCTCGTCGTCAGCCCCTTCACCACGAGCTGCGGCGCCTGCTTCTATTGCCGCTCGGGGCTGACCTCGCGCTGCGCGCGGGGGCAGCTCTTCGGCTGGGTGCAGGACGGACGCGGGCTGCACGGCGCCCAGGCCGAGCTGGTGCGGGTGCCGCTCGCCGACTCGACGCTGGTGCGCGTCCCGGACGGCGCGCCGCTCGAGGAGGCGCTCCTCGCCGGCGACGTCCTCTCGACCGGCTGGTTCGCGGCCGAGAGCGCTGGCGCGGCCGGCGGCGCGACGCTGGCCGTCGTGGGCTGCGGCCCGGTGGGGCTCATGGCCGTCCTAGCGGCGCGCGAGCTGGGCGCCGAGTGCGTCTTCGCGCTGGACTCGGTGCCGGAGCGGCTGGCGCTCGCCGCGCGCTTCGGCGGCGAGGCCGTGAACGTCGTCGAGGGGGACGCCGCGGAGCGCGTGCGGGAGGCGACCGAGGGCCGCGGGGCCGACGCCGCCGTCGAGGCCGTCGGCAGCGCCGAGGCCACACGCCTGGCCTTCGACCTTGTCCGCCCCGGCGGCACGATCGCCGCGGTCGGCGTCCACACCGAGCGCCACCTCGCCATCGCCCCCGGCGAGGCCTACGACAAGAATCTCACCTACCGCGCCGGCCGCGCCCCGGTCCGCCGCTACATGGAGACGCTGCTCGCCCTCGTCCAGTCGCGCCGGCACGACCTCGCGTGCCTCATCTCCCACCGCCTGCCGCTGGCCGAAGGCCCGCGCGCCTACGACCTCTTCGACCGCCGCGTGGAAGGGTGCACCAAGGTGGTGCTGACGCCCTAGCGGACGAGCGGCCGGGTGAGGCAGGTGGGCCCGCCGCCGCCCTTGACGCAGATCTCCTCGCCGGCGAAGACGGTGACCACGGCGCCGGCGCGTTCGAGGCGGCGGCGGGTTTCGGGGTTGCCTTGGAGCATCAGGCAGTGCCGGGGGCCGACGGCCAGGACGTTGCAGCCGAGGGTGTCGAGCTCCTCGTCGGGGACTTCCACGAGCTGGATGCCGCGCTCGGCGAGGGCTGCGCGCAGCGGGGCTGGGAGGAGAGGCGGGTAGACGAGGGCGAGGTCGCGGTCGATCGGGCTCAGGACCGACATCAGGTGGAAGACGTCGTTGGGGCCGCGCCAGTCGGGGAGGGGGATGGCCAGGACCTCCGGCGGGTCGCCCGCCGCGGCGAGGAGGGCGCGGAGCTGCTCGACGCCCTCGCGGTTGGTGCGCCGGCCGAGCCCGACGGCGAGGGTCCGCTCGTCGAGCCAAGCGGTGTCGCCGCCTTCGAGGCGTCCGTTCCCCTCGATTCCGCCGAGCACCGGCAGGCCGAGCGCGGCGAGGGCGCGCCCCGCCGCGGCCGGCTCGCCGCGCCGGGCGGTTTTCCCCATGCTGCAGGTCACGACGCCGCGGTCGAAGACGAGGCTGGCGTCGCGCGGATAGAGGGCGTCGAGAGTGGCGTCCCCGCCCGGCGGCAGGAATTCCACCGCCACTCCGAACCCTTCCAGCGCCGCGACGAAGGCGTCGTACTCGGCGAGCGCGCGGTCGAAGTCGGGCGGCGCCAGCCAGTCGAGCGCTTGCCACTCGGCGGCGATCGCCTGGGGGCCGCGCAGGGCGTCGCGCGCGTGGACCAGCGCGACGCGGCGGAGGGAGGCGGTGTCGGAGTGCAGCACTTTGGCGGCGCAGATTACCAAGAGGTTCCGAGGCGCCGCGCGGGGCGGATAGTGCCGCGTGAGATGCCGGGCCACCCGGCCCGCGAAAGAGTCGCGCCGCTTCGCGGTTCCAGATCAGAAGGGGTGGTGGCCACAGAGCCAAGTCGGCTCCGTTCGCGGACGTTGGTGGTGACTTCACCGGAGCGCGACGCTTTCGCGGGCCTCTGGCCCGGCACATCACGCGGCGCCATGACTCGACACTCTGAAGTGACGTCCCCCCGCCCACAAGCAACGACGCCTCCTTGTCATCCTGAGCGAGAGCGAAGGATCTGGGCGGGGGGCGGCACCCTGCCCCCAGATCCTTCGCTACGCTCAGGATGACAAGGAAGGGCTCGGCCAGACATCGGCAGGGGCTCCACCGCCGGTTCTAGGGCCCGCAGGTCTCTGGAGCGCCGGGCGCGGAGGAGAGCCTGCGGGCCCCCACACCGGAACGGCCGCCGCAGGGAGGGTTGGGAGGGAGTTAACCCATCCCGCCAAGACCCCTGGAGTATCCTTTGAGCGCCATGTTTCGCTTGGTCGCTTATGCGCCGGACGGGGTGCAGCGCTTTCCGGTGGCGCAGGAGGAGATGCTGATCGGCAGCAAGGCCGACTGCGACATCGTCCTCCCCTACGTCGGCGTGGCCCAGCAGCACGCCCGGCTGCGCTTCGACGGCAGCGCCTTGCGGATCGAAGACCTGGGGAGCCGCCGCGGGCTGGTCGTCTCCGGCCGCAAAGTGCGCGAAACCGCCCTCGAAGTCCTCGACGAGATCCGCGTCGGCGGCGTCACCCTCCTCGTCGAGGACGTCCGCACCGACCCGCCCGGCCCCGCCCGCCCCGGCGAAGCGGTGGCGCCCGCGATCGTCCTGGACGTCCCGGACACCCCGCGTATTACCCCCGAGCGCATCGTCGCCCACCTGGCGCTCTTCAGCGAGTGGGTGCTCGCCGACCCCGAGAGCCGCACCCCTTCGGAGGTCCTGGTGCGCAACCTCCTCGGCGACTTCGCCGGCGGGGCCTTCTGGCTGCTGCTGGGCGAGGGGGACCAGGCCGGCGTCAAGCTCGCCGTCGCCACCCGGCAGCGCTGGCTGGCCAGCGGCGAGGAGCTGATGGACCAGCTCCGCTCGCGCCTCACCGGGCCGACCGACGCGGCCGACACCGAGGGCGCCGTGCAAGAGGACGGCGTGAGCTTCGACGGCACCCTCGCCGGCGAGCCCGCCTGGTGCTGCTGCCACGCCTTCACCGCGATGGAGCGCGACTACCAGCTCTTGACCGCCTTCCCGCGCTACCGACCGGACGGCTGGTCGCCCGCCGCCGGCCTCCGCACCCTCGGCAACCTCGTCCTCCTCGGCCTCATCCACCACGTCGGCTGGTACGAGCCGATCCTCCCCGGCCGGCAGCGGCAGCAGGACCTGGTGCTCGACCCGAGCCTGCCGATGGGCGTCTCGCCGCGCATGCAGCAGGTGATCGAGGAGCTGCGCTCGGCGGTGGACCCGGCGGTGCCGGTGCTGCTGCGCGGCGAGCCGGGGGTCGGCAAGGAGATCCTCGCCCGCTCGCTCCACCAGTCCGGCCCGCGGCGCAACGGCCCGTTCGTGGTGGCGACCTGCGCCGGCGCCCGCCCGAACCAGATCGAGGCCGAGCTCTTCGGCGCCGAGGTAGCCGGGCGCGACGGGCCGGTGCGGCGCGAAGGGAAGCTGGCGCTGGCCCACGGCGGCACCCTCTACCTCGAGGACGTCGAGCAGCTGCCGCCGGAGACCCAGGCGCGCCTCGTCCGCTTCCTGCGCAGCGGCGAGGTCGAGGCCACCGGCAGCAGCCTGGCGCAGACGGTCGACGTGCGGGTCATCGCCGCCAGCCGCGACTCGCTGGAGGAGAAGGCCGGGCGCGACGAGTTCCGGGTCGACCTCGCCTACCGTCTCGCCCGCTGCACGATCGAGGTGCCGCCGTTGCGGGAGCGCAAGGAGGACCTGCCGCTGCTCCTGCAGTCCTACATCAACCGGTTCTGCCACGAGACCGGCAAGCGGATGCAGGGGATCACGATGAAGGCGAAGTCGGCGCTCCTCGCCTACGACTACCCGGGCAACCTCGAGGAGCTCGGCAACATCGCACGCCAGCTCGTCTACCTCTGCCCGGCCGGCCGGCCGATCGACGTCAACCTGCTTCCCGAGAAGGTGCGGCGCAGCGCCACCCAGACGGTGCCGCGGATCGAGGCCAGCTCGGACCTCGCGCTGGACGGCCTGGTGGCGGCCTGCGAGCAGGCGGCGATCCGCGAGGCCTTGCGCCGCACCCACGGCAACAAGTCGCAGGCGGCGCGCCTGCTCGGCCTCTCGCGCAACGGGCTGACGATCAAGATGGCGCGCCACGGCATCCGGGGCTGAGCGCCCCGCCAGAAAGGACCTGCATGCGTTCGACCCGGCACCTGCACCGCACCCTCGCGGCCGCCGCCCTCGTCGCTCTCTTCGCGCCGGTTGCCGGGCTCGCCGCGCCGCACACCGAGACCCCCTCGGCCGAGGCCGAAAAGCAGGTGCGGGAGGCGCAGGCCCGCCGCCTCGAGATCATGGTCCAGGGGGACACGGCGGCGCTCGCGCCGCTTCTCACCGACGACCTCGTCTATACCCACGCCACCGGCCAGGTCGAGACGAAAGCGCAGTTCCTGGAGTCGCTCTCCTCGGGCCGGCTGCGCTACAGGGCGATCGACGCTCCGGACGCGGTGGTACGGGTCTACGGCGACACGGCCGTCGTCACCGGGCGCGCCGACGTCCAGGCCACCGCCGGCGGACGGGACGTGGCCTTCGCCGCCCGCTACCTCGCGGTGTACGTCCGCGAGGGGGGCGCCTGGCGCCTCGCCGCCTGGCAGAACACTCGCCTGCCGGAGTAGAATGTAACCAAACTCTCCGTGGTTCTCCCGCCGCAAGGAGGCTTCATGGTCCGCCGTTCCGCCGCTCACCTCGCGCTCCTCCTCCTGGCGTCGGCCGTCCCGGCCGCCGCGGCCGAGGAGCCTCGCGCCTTCCTCCGCTTCGCCGAGCGCCTCGCCGGGCCGCCCAGCGAGCAGCTCGACGTCGTCGCCGAGCAGGAGGTCGAGATCGACCGCCGGGCGCTGGCGGACCAGCGGGTCCTGCTGCCTCTCCTGGACGGCCGCACCTACGAGCTGGTGCGCAGCGGCATCGACCTGCGGCCGGCCGGGAGCTTCGCCTGGCGGGGCCGGCTGGTGGACCGCGAGAGCGGGCGGGAGATCGGCAGCGCCACGCTGACCGTGGGGGAGAACGCGGTCCTGGGCACGATCAGGACGGCGGAAGCGACCTACCAGATCCTGCCGGCCGAGGGCGGCGGCCACCGGCTGGCGCTGATCGACGATTCCCAGCTCCCGCCCTGCGGCGTGCGCGAGCGCTCGGACATGCCGAACCTGCTCGCGGACGGCCCGGAGCCGGAGGGCGGCTTGCACTCCGTCACCGCCGCCGCCAAGCCCAAGCCGCCGAAGGTGCCGCCCACGACGACGCTGCGGCTGCTCGTGCTGGCGACCTCGGGAGCCACCGTCACGCTGCGCAGCTTCGATAACCTCGTCAACCAGGTGCGGCACGCCGTCGATCTCGGCAACAGCGCCTTCGCCAACAGCCAGGTCCCGGTGACGATCGAGCTGGTGCAGATCCTGCGGACCGATCACATCGAGCAGGCCGAGGTCTACGACGACCTCCAATGGGTGGCGCTCAGCCCGGCGGTCGCCGATCTGCGGCGCCAGTGGGGGGCCAACCAGGTGGTCCTCGTCACCAGTCAGCCGCGGACGGGCGGGCAGACGATCTGCGGCATCGCCGACCTGATGCGCAAGGACGTCTTCCTGGACGCCAGCCGCGCGCCGCAGGGCAGCTCCATCGTCTCGGCGTCCTGCGCCTCGGGCTTCACGCTGATCCACGAGCTGGGACACACCCTGGGCTGCGAGCACGACCCGGGCTACGGCTCGCCGCTGTCGGTCGCGCTCTTTCCGCACGCCTACGGGCACTTCGTCGACGGGCGTTTCCGCACGATCATGTCCTACCCGGACGACTGCACGCAGGGCTGCGGCACCATCCCCCACTTTTCGAACCCGGCGATCCGCTTCAACGGCACCCCGACGGGGATCGCCGGCAAGCGCGACAACAGCGCGGTGATCCGGGCCGTCCGCGGCCGCTTCACCGGGCCGCCGGTGGGCGGCTGCGTGCCGGGACCGAACACGCTCTGCCTGGGCGGGCGCTACCAGGCCGACGTCGAGTGGTACGACCCGTACGCCGTCAAGCTCGGCCGCGGCAAGGCGTTGAAGGGGCCGGGCTCCCTCGGGCTCTTCAGCTTCGGCGACCTCAACAGCGTCGACCTGGCCCTGCGCTTCGTCGACGACGGTCGCAACGTCACCGTCAGCCACGCGCCGCTCTCTGGCGCCTATTACGAGATCTACCTGCGCGACCTGCAGACCGGCAGTCACGAGTACTACACCTGGTTCGGCGAGTCCGGGTGCGGCGGCAGCGAGCGCGCGTTCGCCTCGGCCAGCCGCACCGCCGCCGAGGCCAAGAAGCCCGCCGGCGGCTGCAAGCCCGATGCGACGACCGTCTGCCTGCACAACCGCTTCGCCGTGCGCGCCGTCTGGCGCGACACGCAGGGCGAGCACGCGGCGGGAGCGGTGCCGCTGGTGCCGCGCAACAGCGGCGCGCTCGACTTCGGCGACGGCGGCGACCCGGAGCTGATCGTCGACATCCAGCCCGCCGGCAAGAAGTTCAATGTCACGTATGCGCCGCTGGTGGCGCGGCCGTACACGCTGACCATCACCGACACGCGCACGAAGGCGGTCCGGACCTACGATCAGCCCGACGCCAGGCAGTGCGGCGGGAGCCAGGCCCCGGCGTTCTGAGCGGCAAGAAAAAGACGGCGGCAGGAGGAAAGCCCTCGCTGCCGCCGCTCGGGGAGAAGCTCGAACACGGCTCGCACGGAGCCGCGGTGCGGAGACCTAGGTCGCCGCGTCGTCCTCGTCGACGATCTGGAACTGCTGCTGGTTGACCTTCTCGTCGCCGATCCAGACCTCGACCCGGTAGTCGCCCTTGGCCCAGTCGCCGGTGTCGGCGGCGTTGAAGTTGAGGTAGCTCTGGCCGCTCACGACGGTCTTGCTCTCCTCGCCGATCTTGGTCTCGTTGGGGCCGAACCAGAGCACCTTGACGGCCGAGCCCGGCTGCACGTCCCCGACTTCCATGGCGACGACGATCGGCTCGCCCGGGGTGAAGTCGTCTTCCTGATCGGCCTCGGCGATCGTGCCGTCGGCGCCGGCCTTGCTGCCCAGCGTCACGTCGTCGATCGCCATCTGCGCTTCGAGAGGGTTGAGGTCGCCCGCTTCGCCGGTCCCTCCAATCTCGTCGGTCGTGGCCGCCGCGGCGACGTCCTCCGGCTCGTCGAGGTCGGCCCGGTCGTGCCCCTTGCAAGCGAATGCCAGTGGCAGCAGCGCGGCCAGGGTGAGGCACCACAGAATCTTCGGTCTCATCGTTGTCTCCTCCTAGGGGAACTCCATCGCTCCGCGCCCCCTATAGAGCAAGGCGCATACCAGGTCGGAGACCAGGCGCGTCAGGGCTCGAGATAGCCGCGCGGCGCGCGCACGGCGAGCCCGGTCTTCGCCGGGTCGCGCACCACGACGCGCACGTCGCGCCAGCCGTCGGGGCGGGCGCGGCCGCCGGCCGGCTGGTAGCCGAGCAGGTACTGGTCGCGCAGCTCGGCGAGGAGGCGCTCGAGCGCCGGGCCGACCTCCTGGATTTGCGCCAGGACCTCCACCCGCCCGCCGCTCTCGACCACCGTCTGCTCCAGCAGCTCCGGCCCCAGCCGGTGGCCCGCAGCGTCGCGCCAGGCCGAGAGGCGGTGCACCTGGTCGGGCGCGAGGTCGTCCTCCGGGCGATGCAGGCGCAGCCAGTAGAGGACCGCCTGGCTGCGGCGCGCGGCCCACTGCACGCGCTCGATCGGCAGCGCGCTCTCGACGTCCACGCCGTCGGAGAGAAGGACGACGACGCGCCGTCCCGGCCGCGCCTCCAGCCGCTTGAGCGCGAGGTAGAGAGTGTCGTAGACGGCGGAGCCGCCGCCGGCGGTCGTGCGCTCGAGCGGCAGCGCCAGGATCGGCGCGAGGTTGGTGAAGGGGGTCTCGAGGAGCAGGCGGTCGGAGAAGAGGAGCAGCTTCGCCTCGTCCAGCCGCTGCATGCCGGCGGCGAACGTGCGCGCCCCTTGCAGCGCGGTGGCCAGCCGGTCGCCCCGCATGCTCGTGCTGGCGTCGACCAGCAGCGCGGCGCTGAACGGCGCGTCGCCGCGCGCGAAGGCGACGAGCGGCTGGACGGCGCCGCCGTCGAGCACCGTGAAGTCGCTGCGGTCGAGGTCGAGGACCGGCAGCCCGTCGCGCTCGACGCGCACGTAGAGCTGGCGCAGCTCGACGAGGACCTCCATGTCGGTGCGGATCTTCGCGGTGGTGAGGCCGACGGTCGCGGTGTGGCCGGCGGCGTCGCGCGCCACGACCTCGATCCGGTGCTCCTCGTTCTGCTGCCCGGTCTGGAGGACTGCGCGCCACGGCGGAGCTTCGAGGAGGGCGGCGCGGACGCCGTCGAGGTAGATCTCCAGCGCGCGGACCGCGGCGCCGGCCGGCCGCACCGCCACCTCGACCTCGAAGTCGCCGAAGACCGCGACGCCCGGCGAAGGTCGCACGATGGCGACCGAGAAGGGCTCCGGCGCGGCGCCGCCGGCGATGGGCAGGGCGGCGAGGAGGACCGCGACCGGCGCGGCGAGGAGCGCCCGCCTCACGGTGGTCCTCCGGGCCGCGCGCCGCTCGCCTCGCGGCCGCCGAGGGCCGCGGCGAGAGAGGGGAGCCGCTCGGCCGCGCTCCGCTCCAGCTCGCGGCGGGCGCGCGCCAGCGCTCCCTCGGGCAGGCGGGCGTAGCGGTGGCGCGGCGAGGCGGCGCTCTCGCCGCCCGGGCTGAGCACGCCGAGCTCCTGCCGCGCCTCGACGCCCCGTCCCTGGAGGTCGAGCGCGAGGGCGAGGAGGAGCGCGAGCTTCTCGTCGCGCGGGAAGCGGGCGAGCCCCGCGCGGGCCGTCCGCTCCGCGGCGGCGGGCTCCTCGGCCGCCAGCTGCAGCCGGGCCAGCTCGTGGAAGGCCACCGCGACCGGCCAGTCCTCCGCGGCGTCGGCCGTCGCGCCGGCCGGTGCCGCGCGCGTCAGCTCCTCCAGCAGGCCCCTCGCCTCGCGCTCGTTGCCCACGCGCGCCAGGTTGACCGCGAGACGGAGCCGCACCTCCGCGTCCGCCGGGCGGAGGCGCCGCAGTCGCTCGAGCCGCTCGACGGCTTCCCGGTAGAGCGCGCGCCGCTCGGCCTCGACCGCCAGCGCCAAGAGGGCGACCTCGTCGTCGGGGTGCAGCGCCAGCGCCTCGCGCAGCGCGCGCAGGGCGAAGCCGCCGAGGGGGCGGTCGAGGTCGGCCAGCGCCAGCGCGACCAGGAGGCGCGCCGCCAGCGGGCGCGCCGCCGGTCCGCCGCGGCCGGCGTAGAGGTCGGCCAACGCGAAGGTCATCTCCGCCGTGTGCGCCGCCGGCAGGTAGCGCTTGGCCTCCAGGTGCTCGCGGTGGAGCTGCTGATAGAGGAGGAGGACGGGCACCAGCGCCTCCGGGTGCGCAGCGGCGAGCTCCACCGCGACCCCCAGCTCCACCTCGGCGAGCGCTTCTGGGGCGGCCGGCCGCGCGCCGCCGAGCTCGGCGACTTCTAGGTCGCGCAGGGCGGCGCGGGCGGCGGCGGCCTCGCCGGCGGCGAGACGGCGGAGCGCCTCGCGGAACCCAGTGCGCAACGCGGCGGTGGCCTGCCGGTTGCGGCGTGCGGGGCGGGGGGCGGTCTGCGTGCCTGGCGCGGCGGCCGCGACGGCCGGCTCGCTGGCGTCGCCGAGCTGCGCCCAGGTCACCTCCTCCGCGCCGGCGGTGACCGTGACGGCGGCCGCCGCCGAGCGGGTGCCGGCGAGCGACGCAGTCAGCGCATAGCTTCCGGGCGGGAGGGAGCGGGTCTCGAACGCGACGGTCAGCACGTCGAGCCCGGCGATCGAGGTCGCTCGCCGCCCGGTCACGCGGGCCGGCAGCGCCACCGCCGCCCCGCCATCTCCCTGGCCTGCCGCGTCCGGCCGCGCCTCCAGCGTCACCTCCCCGGACTCGCCGGTGCGCCACACCGGCAGCTCGGCGGTCGCCGCGGCGCCGGGCGCCAGCACCGCCCGCGCCGCCGCGCGCGCGGTCCCCAGGACGTCCGACGGCGCGGCCCCGCGCGACGCGCTCACCTCCAGCCAGCCGCCGGCGGGAGCGGGGAAGAGCGGCGGGAGGAGGGCCGGCGTGCCACGTCGAAAGTCGGGGACGGCCAGCGGCATGGCGCGCAGTCCGAGCACGCCGGTGCTCGGCGCGCGGACCAGGGCCCGCAGGGTGTAGGCACCGGGAAGGAGCGCGAGCTGGCCGGAGAGCGCCGCGCCGGCGGCGGCCAGCTCGTCGCCGAGGCGCTCGGCATCGACCTCGAGGACCTCGAGGAGCGAGTCGCCGATCCGCCCGCGCTCGTCGAGGGCGTAGAGGTAGACCTCGGCGCGCACCGGCGGCTCCGCGGTCGCCGCCAGCAAGGTTGCGCCGTCGATCTCGACGCGCACCGCGACGCGGGCGCGCTCGCCCGTTCCCGGCAGCGGGAGCGCGAGGACGGCGAAGGGGAGCGCGCCGCCCTCCTGCCCGCTGACGAGCAGGGCGGCGGCGTCGGCCGGCAGGCCGCCGGCCGGCATCGAGCGGAGCGGCGGGGGAGGAGCGGCGGGCGCCGGGGGCGCCTGCGCCGCGGCGGCGAGCGCCGCCGCGAAGAGGGTGGCGCCCGAGATGGCGCGCCGCCGCAAGACCATCAGCGCCCGGAGCCGGCGGCGGCCGCCTCGGGACGGAACTCCGTGGTCGCCGTCGACTCGACGTTGCCCAGCTCGTCGCGGACGCCGACCGCCACCAGGTGCTCGATCGGCCGCAGGCGGAGGCGGGCGCGATAACCGGCGACCTGCCCGAGCGCCGTGAGGAGCTGATCGTTGGGGACGCGGATCGGGATCACGACCTCCGTCAGGTCGGAGGTGCGGCCGTGCCGGTCGCGCGCCCCGACGAAAACGGTGAGCCGCCCCTCGTGGAAGTCGGCCTGCGGCAGCAGCACGAGCTTGCCGAGCGGCACCTTGACCAGGAGATCGACGAGGAGCTGCCCGTCGCGGTCGAGCGTCGAGCCCTCGACCTCGATCGCCGCCTCGAGCGGGTTCTCGCTCCAGCCGAGGAAGATCGCCGAGCGCGTGCCGCGCGCCGCACGCTCGCGGCCGGTCGCCTCGCGGTACCCCTCGCGATGGCGCACCCGCAGGTCCGGGCGCTTGACCCGCACCTCGAGCCGGCGTGCGTCGCCGTCGCGCCGCGACGGGACGAAGCCCAGCGAGTAGTACGACGAGAGGTCGCGCTGCACGGTCGCCAGGAGAGCACCCGGGTTCGGCGTGTCGAAGGCGGCGACGCCGCCGGTCGGGCCGGCCATCATCTGCAACGGCTCGCTCAGGTTGAAGCTCTCGCTGGCGGCCAGCTCGGTCGACCAGGTGATGCCGCCGCTCGGCGTGTTCATCGCCCGCGGGTCCAGCCGCTGCTCGAGGGCGAGGCTGCCCTGGTCCTCCGGCGCACCGATGGCGTAGACGGTGACGCGGCCGGCGTTGGCGCGCGCCGCCAGATCGCGCAGGAGCGGCGTGGCGTCGTGCTGGAGAATGTCGTTCGGCGAGCCGCCGACGCGCATCGCCAGGCGCCCGTACTTCCCCTCGAAGGCGCGGTAGAGCGCCTCGCCGGGCCGCAGCGAAAGGCCGCCGCCGACATAGAGCAGCGCCTTGCGCCCGGGCAGGCCGGCGAGCGCATCGACCACCTGCGACAGGGCGCCGAGCGTGCGCCGCACCTCGTCGTAGCGGGTCTGCGAGTACATGCGGATGCCGGCGTAGATCCCGGCGGCGTCCATCTCGGAATGGTCGTTCTCGCTCTCGCCGGCGAGTTGGCCCCCCTGCAGCTCACGCAGCAGGTGCGCCAGGTCGGCGCGGCGGTCGGAGCCGCGCGCCGAGCCGCGGCCCGCGGCGTCGAGGGCGGCCTCGATCGCCCCTGAGCTGCCGACCGGCGGCTGCTGCACGGTGAGGCTGCCGTCGTAACGGGCGAGGAGGAGCCGGTCGCCGCGCCCGAGCTCGGTGCCGAGGAAGCGGCGGAGCGCCGGCAGCAGCCGGTTGCGCGCCGGCGCCGTCAGGCTCTGGTCGTCGATGAAGACGCCGACGTGCAACCGCTGCTCGGGGGAGGGCTCGAGCACCGCCGGCGCGGGTGGGGGAGTGTCCGCGGTGATGGCCGGGTCCGCCGCGGGCGGCGCCGTCTCCGCTCCCGGCGCGGAGCTCTCGGCGTAGAAGTAGTCGATCTGGACCGGGCGGCCGTCCTCCAGGAGCTCAAAGTCCTCGCGCGCCAGCCCCGGCACCGGCTGCCCGGCGCGGTCGGTGACGATCACCTCGACGTTGACGACGCGGACGTCGATGACCTCAAAGAACGTGGGCTCGGCAGGCGGCGCGGCGGCCGGCTCGGCGGCCCGCGCGCCATGGGGCGCGGCGGCGAGGAGGAGAGCGGCGGCGAAGGAGGCCGTGCGGTGCATCGAGAACAGCTCCAGAGCTGGCGTCTTGGACCGGCGCGACCATAGCACGCCGCGGCGTCGGTGCCGGCTAGCCGAGCCGCGATCCGAGGAGGCTCCGAGCGCTCGATCTGGGCTACGGGCGCCCCGTTACGCCGATGGAGGCGCCGTTACGCCGATGGAGGCGCCGTTACGGTGACGGAGCGCCGGTTATGGAGATGGAGCGCCCGGCACGATAACGGAGCGCCCGGTACGGTAACGGAGCACCCGGTACGGTAACGGCGCTTCCGTTATGGTAACGGCGCTTCCGTTACGGCGACGGCGCTTCCGTTACGATCACGGACCTTCCGTTACGGTAACGGAGCTCCTGTGATGGCTCCGGAGCGCCCGTCACCGTACCGGAGCTTCCGCAGCCCTGCCGCCGCGGCATCAGGTTCCCCGAGCGGAGAGGAGTAGGATCGAGCCGTGATCCACCCGGCCTCGGGGCTCGCCGCGCTGGCCGTCCTGCTCGCTGGCGTCGGGACCTGCGCCCGCGGCGCGCCGGAGCTGGCGGACGCTCGAACGGCGACGCCCCCGCGCAGCCTTGCCATCCCGGCACACACCGCGCCCGTTCGCGCGGTCGACTTCCAAAACGAGGTGCGGCCGCTCCTCGAGACCCGCTGCGGCCCTTGCCACTTCGCCGGCGGTCGCATGTACGAGAAGCTCCCCTTCGACGAGCCCGCGACCATCCACTATCTCGGCGAGCAACTCTTCACCCGCATCCAAGCGCCTGACGAGCAGAGGCTGCTGCGGGCCTTCCTCGCACAGGGGGCGGCAGCGCCGCCGGCGCGCGAGTCGCCGGCTTCGTCGCGCCCTTACTCGAAGTAGCCGTTCACGTCCAGGATCAGGTGTACCTGACCCCCGGCGCCGACGCTGGCCAGGGCGGCAAGGGTGCCCTCCGCGCTGAGCCGCAGGACCGCGTTGTTGGCTCGCACCTGGCTGGCCTTGAAGTTCAGCGTGCTGGTCGGCGGCGGTGGAGAGTCTCCCGGATAGAGAACCACGAAGCCGCCGCCCGTCGACTGCGCCACCGTGACGTTGAGCGAAAGCGCCTTGGCCGTCGGCGGCACGCCGCAGTTGCCGGTGAGGGTGAAGGCGCGGGCCACCCCGTTGGCGAGCGCCGGACCGCCGATGCGGGTATCGACCAAGCGGCAAGGTGTGACGGTGTAGAAGGCGGTGGGTGCCGGAGACGCCCAATTCCCCTCGACGGTGTAGGTCACGGTGCCGGCGGAGAAGTTGTTCACCCCGACCCACCAGCGCCCGGCTGCGGCCGCAGGGATGGAACAGGCCTCGGGCAGCGTCGACGCCTCGGCCGAGATGCAGTCGTAGTTCGACCGGTCCGGCTTGGCGCCGTAACGCACGAAGAGGTCGGCGTCCGCCGAGAGGTTCCTCAGCTCGACCAGCAGCTCCTCCCCGCCCTGCGAGAGGTCCGCAGAGTAGTACTTCCAGGCGTCGCCTGCCTGGTAGCCGGAGACGTAGTCGTCGACCGGCACGCCGTTCTGCAGCGCGCGGTCGGCGCTGTTCCCCCAGCTCGCGCGGACGGAGTACTGGATGAGCCCCACGTCGCCGTTGTTGATCCCGACCCACCAGCGCCCGGCCGCGGGCCCGGTGATGACGCATCTGCGGTTGGGAGTGCCGTAGTAATAATCGGAGCAGTGGTACTCATAGAAGCTCGGCTTCTGACCGTGCCGGACGTAGAGATCGACATCGCCGGTCATGTCGAAGAGGTCGACCACCAGCTCCCCGTTGCCGGCGCCTAGATCGGCGTAGTAGTAGCGCCAGGAACCGTTGTAGGTGGGGCTGTTCATCGAGCCCCTCGTCGGCACCCGGTTGCTGAGCGGCAGGTCCGGGGGCTGGACGTCGAAGTAGGCGATGGCGAAACGGTCGTAGTACATGCTCAGGCTGCAGGTGCTCGTGCCGTAGCAGTCGCCCCCCCAGCCGAGGAAGACGGAGCCGGGATCGGCGGTGGCGGTCAGCGTGACGAAGCTCTCCTCCACGAACCGCGCCGAGCAAGTGGCGCCGCAGTCGATCCCCGGCGGATTGCTGGTCACCCGCCCGGTGCCGGCCCCCGACTTGCTGACCGCGAGCTCGTGGAAGTCGACCCAGCGGACGGCGAGCGGCAGGTGCGCCCCGGGCGCCAGTCCCCCGTTCTCGCTCAAGTGGATGCTGCCGGTCTGCCAGCCGGAGAGGCCGGCGTCGTTGGCGACCGAGATCTGGAGCTCCTGGGTGGCGCCCGGCGCGAGGGAGAAGGAGCTCGGGACGACAGTGACGCTCATCCCGGCCGGAACCGAGTGCGAGACCGTCCACTCCGACGGCGCCGCCAGCGTGCTCCGCACCGTGCGGGTCCAGGAGCACGGCGCGGCCGGGAGACATCTCTCGGCGAGGCTCGCCAGGTTGAGGGTCGCGGGATCACCCCCCAGCTCCGGGTCGGCCGCCGCGAAGGCGGCTGGGGTCACGTCGAGCACCAGCCCGGCGCGCGCCGCGTCTCCGAGATCGACGCGCCCCGCCCCGACGTCGAAGGGGCTGGTCGCGGGAGTCGTGCCGTCCTCCTTCTTGAGGCCGCTCGTCTGTGCCGTCGTCATGAGGGCCGACTGCACCTCGGCCGGCGTCCAGCTCGGGTGGAGCGCGATGAGTAGCGCCGCCGCGCCCGCGGCGTGCGGGCTCGACATCGAGGTGCCGCTGAGCCGCGCGGAGAGCCCCGGGTCCTTCGTGGCGGCGAGGACGTCGACGCCGGGGCCGATGAGGTCCGGCTTGATGACGTCGGCGACGATCGGGTTGGGGCCGCGCGAGCTGAAGTAGGCGAGGACGTCGGCGACCGCCGGGTCGGAGACGAAGGTAGCTCCCGTGATCGAGCCGGCGTGCCCCGAGCCGCCGGCGAGCCAGGCGCGGAGCTGGTCCGCCTTGCTGGAGTCGATCTGGACCGCCGGCAGGACGTTGCCGCTCTCGAAGACGCCTAGCCAGCTGTAGAGGTTGGCGACGACCAGACCACCGGCGCCGCCGGCGAGAACGTTCTGTCCCATGAACTGTGGATCGCTGAAGTACGCGTCGCAGACGACGATCTGGCCGTTGAAAGTCCCGGCCGCGAAGGCCGAAGAGCAGTAGGCGTCGCCGAAGTCCTCGGCGTGCACGATGGCCGCCGGCCCGTAACTGCCGGTCAGGCCCTTGCCCCGGAGATCGGGAGGCGGCGTCGTGTCGCCGCCGGCCATGCCGGCGAGGGTGCTGACCAGCGCCCGGCCGTGCGTCGCCGCGCCGACGGTGAGGAGCCAGGGGGCGAACGCCGGCGTGCCGATCGAGGAGGACCAGGGGCCGCTGTTGCCGGCCGAAGCGGCGACGAAGACGCCGGCCTCGCGCGCACCCAGGAAGGCGGCGGCGAGCACGTCGTCCCAGGGATCCTCGAACACCCAGCCGCCGATCGAGAAGTTGATCACGTCGACGCCGTCCGCGACGGCCTGGTCGATCCCCGCCAGCAGCGCGCTGTAGGGGCAGCTGAAGACGCACACGTCGTAAGAGATCAAGTTGGCGTGCGGCGCGACGCCCGAGACGGCCCGCGGCATGCCGGCGGCGTAGTCCAGGGTGGTGTGGTTGCCGGCCACGGTGCCGGCCGTGTGGGAGCCGTGCCCGTAATCGTCCTCGGGATCGTTGCCGCTGTCCGGGTAGCTCCAGACGCCGATCAGCTTGTCGTTGCAGGGGAGGGCGGGGTCGTAGGCCGGGTTGGCGGGGTCGCACCAGCCGACGTAGTTGCCGGCACCGCGCGGGTTGGTGTGGTCGTAGCCGTCGCCGCCGACGTCGGCGAACGAAGGATGGTCGAGGTTGATGCCGGTGTCGATCATCCCGACGAGGATCCCTTCCCCTTTCGTGCCGGGGAGCCCGCCGGTGGCGGTGCCGTCCCAGATGCCGGGGGCGCCGATCCACGACGGGCCGGCGTCGGTCAGGGGACGCAGCTCGCGGCTGGGCGTCACGCCCGCCACGCCGGGCAGGCGCGCGAGCGTCCGCACCTCGGCTTCCGTCAGCTCCAGGGCCAAGCCGTTGAAGCTCTGGGTATAGCGGTGGAGGGCCGCCACCTCGCGGCCGAGCGTCTGGCCGACGGCGGCGAGGGCCTGCTGCTGGCGGGCGAGCAGATAGGCCGTGTAGCGGCGGCTGTCGGGGCTCCGGCTGTCGAGCTTCCGCTCGCCGCGGGCGTGCGGGTTGGTCGCCTGCAGGCCGGGGGCGCCGCCGCGATAGCGGGCGAGCGGCGGCTCGACGAGCTGGACGATGTAGGCCGCTCGGCCACTCCGCTTGACGGCCGGCAGCTTTCCAGGCGGAGCGGCCGACACCGCGGGTACGGCCGAGGCGAGGAAGCAGAACACGACTCCGAGACCACGGAACCACGGGTTGCTCGACATCGAATCCCCCGAGAGGTAAAGAGCACCATCATATCAGTTGCTCAAAAGCAACCTGCGGGGGGATCGGCGATCGCGGATCAGGCCAGCCGGTCGGCCTTGGCGGCGAGGACGAAGTCGCTCTCGGTCAGGCCGTCGATCTTGTGCGTCCAGGTGGTGAAGCGGGCCTTCCCCCAGGAGAGGTAGAGGTCGGGGTGGTGCCCTTGCTCCTCGGCCAGCTCGCCGACGCGGTTGACGAAGGCGAGCGCCTGGCGGAAGTCGGGGAAGGCGTACTCCTTCTCGAGGTGGTGGCCGTCGACCACCCGCCAGCCGCCGCCCTCGCCGTTAAGCTCGCCGAGCAGGCGCTCCAGCTCCGCCCCCTCGAGCGGCGGCACGCCGCCGCGGCATGGGATGCACTGCTTCGACGCCAGGTCGCTCATCGGGGACTCTCCTTGCCGGTCGCGGCGATTCTAGGCCGGTAGCGGCTCGCGGGCGAGCGGCAGCCAGCGGTAGGGGCAGCGCGGGATGTGGAGCACCGAGTCGAGCGTGGCGCGGTCGCCCCAGGCGCCGTCCGGCGCAAAGTACTCGCAAAAGAGGTCGAGCGGCGCGACGAAGCGCGGCCGCCAGGGGCCGCGTTCGATGCGCAGCGTGTAGAGATAGCCTGCCGCCGGATCCACGCCGTAGGCGTCGAAGCACTCGACGAGCGGCTCGTGCAGCTCCTCCAGCGAGGCCCACAGCGAGCCCGGCGGTGGCCCCGGCAGCGGCCGCGTGTCGACGACGCCGACGAGCTTGCCGCCGGCCGTCGCGGCGTCGACGCCGAGGGTCAGGAAGTCGCCGTCGCGCACCATCAAGATGTCTGCGGCGCCGAAGTCGTGGAAGCGGAACTCGGTGAGGCGGTTGCCGATGGCGCGCATCATCGGGTCGTTGGTCTCGCTGCGCGTGAAGTAGCCGCCGCGCCGCCAGGCCCCGTCGCCGCCGCGGTAGCGCACGGCGGCGCGGTAGCTGACCTGGTAGAAGGAGACGCCCGCCGGCCCCGGCAGCCCGCGCGGGCGCATCTCCCGCAGCGAGGAGATCAGCACCTGCACCCAGCCGTGCGCCTTGAAGACCTCGGGCGCGAGCGGCGGTGGCAGGAGGGCGCGCAGGGCTTCCGGATCGACGCGGTAGTTGAACGACAGGGCCTCGATCCACTCGGTCTCGACGAGCGTCAGCCAGGGGATCGAGGGGCAGCTCTCGGCGCCGGCGGCGGCGGGGTTGACGGCGAGGGCGCCTTCGATGCTGCTCCAGGCGTCGAGAAGCGCGGCGCCGCCGGCGGCGGTCAGCGCCAGCGCACTGCCTTGCCCGCGCGCCCACCCGCGCGTCACGACGGCGTCGACGACGCCGCGGGCGCCGTCTACTCCCGCGCCGCGCAGCCGCTCCTCGAGCTCCTGCCGGGGAAGCGAGACGTGCGCTGCCGCGAGAGCCCCGAGCGCCGCGAGCTCGGAGCCCGTCGCGCTGGTCGCGCGACGGAAAGCGCTCCTCGCATCGACCGGAGCCCGGCGCGAAAGCTTTCGCGCCTCGTCGCTCCCCGGCGCGCTCATACGATCTGCGGCCGGACCTCTGCGCTGCGCTCGCGCCGGCGGCGGGCGCGGTGGAGAAGCCAGCCGAAGGTGAACATCGTCGAGCCCCAGAGGGCGCCGAGGATGTAGAACTGGACGTTCGGCGCCAGGGTCATCGCCAGCGCCCCCACCAGGAAGAGCGCGCCGATGCCGTACCAGTGCCGGCCCATGAGCGACCCCATCGAGGCGTAGGCGACGGCGGCCAGCACGGCGATCACCGGCCCCAAGAAGAGCGTCTCGAGACCCATGAAGTAGTTGACGAAGGCGCAGACGCTCACCGCGGCCACGAACACCGTCCAGATCGCCCAGAGCTGCGTCTCGACGAAGGTCCGCGCCCCGGTGCGCCGCCGGCGCAGCAGCGCCACGGTGAGCAGGTTGCCGCCGCAGACGGCGCTCCACAGCGCCACGAAAACGGGCGGCGTGCGGACGCCGTGCGCGAGCAGCCAGCCGGTGGCGATGAAGCCCGCGGCGTTGGTGCAGGCGTGCAGCATCCAGATCAGGCCCCAGTTCTGCAGCACGGTGTCGTCGCGCGTCTCGCGCACGACCCGGCGCAGGAGATCGAGCGCCTCGAGAGCGTCGTCGCGGTTCATCGGCCGCTATTCTAGACTCGCGAACGCCAACCAAGCGGACAACCAAGCGATCACCGCGAGCGCCAACGATTGATCAGCGAAGCCCTGCATCTCCTGTTCCGGTGGCTGCACGTCGTGGCGGGTGTGCTGTGGGTCGGCCTGCTCTGGTTCTTCGGCTTCGTCAACGCCCAGGTCGCCAAGACCTACGACGCCGACTCGCGGCAGAAGGTGGTCCCCGAGCTCATGCCGCGCGCGCTGTCTCTGTTCCGCTTGGGCGCCGTCGTGACCTTCGCGACGGGCGTCGGGCTGCTCGTCATCGTCTATTACGCCGGCGGCGCCCTCGTCGAGAGCCACCAGTCGAAACGCCTCGCGATCGGCGCGGGAGTGGGGGCGCTGGTGGTCGCGTGGATCGTCTACGACCTCCTCTGGCGAGCGCTGGCGAGCCGGGAGCGGCTCGGCGTCGCCGCCTCGTTCGTCCTCTTGACCGGCGCGTCGTTCGCACTCGGCCAAGTCATGTCCGGCCGCGCGCTCTTCATTCACCTCGGCGCGCTGTTCGGCACCATCATGTTCAACAACGTCCTGCAGCGGATCCTGCCGAGCCAGCGGCGGATCGTCGCCGCGGCCCGGGCCGGCACGGCCCCGCCGGAGGATGCGGTGCGCCTCGCGAACCTGCGGTCGAAGCACAACACCTACCTCTCCGTGCCGCTCCTCTTCTTCATGGTGAGCAACCACTTCCCGATCGCCTATGGCAGCGGCCTGCGCTGGGCGGTCGCGCCGCTCTTGGTGCTGGTGGGATGGACGGCGGTGAAAGGCCTCTACGTCCTGTCCGCCAGCCCGGCCGCCACCCGGTTCTGACGGTCCGCGCCCTACTTGTACCGGGCCCCGTGCTTGATCACGAGATCGACGTCGCCGAGCAGCGCGACGTGGCGGAGGACATCGCCACGGACGGCGATGACGTCGGCGTACTTGCCGGCGGCGATCGTGCCGACGTCCTTGTCCACCTTCATGTGCACCGCCGGCCAGAAGGTGGCGGCGCGGATGGCGTCCATCGGCTCGACGCCGAAGGTGTTGACCCAGGTGTCGATCTCGCGCCAGGTCGAGTCGCTGTGGAAGTTGAGCGGCACGCCGCTGTCGGTGCCGATCATCAGCACGATCCCCGACTGCCGGAGCTGCTCGAACTTGCGCGCCAAGGTGGGCCGGCGCTTGCCGACGAACTGGAAGTAGGAAAGCTGATCGACCGGCGCCAGCGAGCGGCGGATGTCCTCCACCACCTCCGGTGGCAGTCCCACCTGCCAGCGCGGGTCGTCGATGCGCTCGCGGAAACCGTCGCGCGTGTAGTCGTAGAGGAGGAGCGGACCGATCGTCGGCGTCCAGTAGAGGGTGTTCGCGCGTCCCTTCATCAGGTCGAAGACGTCGGGCGGGTACTCGGGGGCGGTGCCGAGGCCGGTGTGCTCGAAGCAGTCGACGCCGGCCTTGATGCCGCGGCGGATCTCTTCGGCGCGATGGGAGTGGGCGACGACCGGGAGGCCGTGCTTGTGCGCCTCGTCGACCACCGCCTGCACCTCGTCCATCGTCATCTGGTCCTGGTCGATCAGCTTGATCTGGTCGACGCCGGCCTCGGCCAGGCGCCGTACCTTGGCGCGGGCGTCGGCCACGCCGTCCACGCCCCAGCGGAAGGCCTCGGTGCCGGGGTACGGGCGGTGCTGGATGAAGGGGCCGGAGACGTAGAGGGTGGGGCCGGGGATCGCGCCCGTGCGGATCGCCTCGCGCACGGCGATCGAGTCCTCCAGCGGCGCGCCGAGGTCGCGGGCGCTGGTGACGCCGGCCAGGAGGAGCTGCTTCGCCGCCGCGGGCATGATCGTCGAGCGGAAGAGCGGCGGGTAGGTCCTGTCCCAGTGGTCGTAGTCGGCGTGGCCGACGATCATCAGGTGGACGTGCATGTCCCAGAGGCCGGGCAGGACGCTCATCCCCTCGGTCGAGACGACCTCCGCGCCGGCCGGCACCGCCAGCTCGCCCACGCGCCCGACCGCCGCGATGCGCTCGCCCTCGACGAGCACGACGCTGTCCTCGAGCGGCCGGCCGCCGTAGCCGTCGATGAGCCGCCCGCCGACGAGGGCGAGCGTGCGGCCGCCGGCGGCGGCCGGCTGCGCCTGCGGCGCCGGCGAGGCCGCGACCGCGAGACCGAGGAGCGGGAGCGCAAGGGCGAAGCCGAGCTGTCGGCGCATGGCGCGCGAGTGTAGCGCAGCGCCTTGACTTCGCCCGGCGGCGCTCCCAGAATCCCCGCGCTCGCAACCGGAGGAGAACGATGCGCATCCGCAGGCCCACCGTGGGCTGGCTGGCACTCGCGCCGCTGGCGCTGGCGCTCGCGCCGGCGGCGCTCGGGCAGGTGATCAAGGACACCGCCGACAACCTCGACGCCGCGCCGGCCGCGAAGTCGCCCGTCGTCGTCGGCGTCCGCTCGCACGCCCACCCCGACCGGCCGCTCCAGGCCGGCCTCGGCGAGCGCGTCACCCTGCAGGTCGAGGGGCTGCGCGCGGGGCTCGCCGCCGTGACCAACGGCTGCGCCGAGCTGATCCTCTTCATCGACGGCGTGCCGATCCCCGGTACCCCTCCCGAGTCGTGCACCGTCGAAGACGGTCGCGTCCGCTTCCTCCTCGACCGCACCGAGGACTCGGACGCCGCCTGGCACACGCTGCTCGGCAGCCCCGACGACTTCACGCGCCAGGTGACGCTGAGCGTCGGCCCGGAGGGCGACGAGCAGTGGCCGACGAAGGTGCGTGACTTCCGCCTCGAGCTGCTGCCCGAGGTGCCCTTCTTCCTCTTCTGCGCGCTGCTCGCCGCGGCGGTCGCCCTGGCGGTCTGGCTGGCGCGGCGCACCGCCCTCTTGCGCGATCCGCACGTCGTGCCGCCGGCCGGCGCGCTCGCTCCCTACAGCCTGGCGCGCTTCCAGCTCGCCTTCTGGAGCTTCCTGGCGCTCGCCGCCTTCGTCTTCATCTGGATGGTGACCGAGGAGCTGGACACGATCACCGGCTCGGTGCTGGGGTTGCTCGGGATCGGCTCGGGGACGGCGCTCGGCGCATCGATGATCGCGCAGGGGAAGCAGGAAAAGGGCGGCGCGGCCGCGGCGGCGCCCGCAGCGCCGCCGCCTCCCGCGGCACCGCTGGTCGCCGCCTCCCAGGGGTTCCTGCGCGACCTCCTGGACGGCCCCCAGGGGCTGAGCGTCTACCGCCTCCAGATGCTCGGCTGGACGCTGGTGACGGGCGTCATCTTCTGCGTCTCGGTCTACAACCGGCTGGCGATGCCCGACTTCAGCCCCACGCTCCTCGCGCTCATGGGGATCAGCTCCGCCACCTACCTCGGCGCCAAGATCCCCGAGGAGTGAGACAGGCCGCCGCCGTGAGCCCGCGCGCCGCCTTCCGGCTGCTCGAGCCGATCGCCGTCCGCTGGGCGGACGTCGACCAGATGGGGCACGTCAACAACGCCAAGTACTTCACCTACTGCGAGTCGGCGCGGATGAGCTACTTCGCCGCGATCGACCTCGAGCGCTACCGGCTCGAGCGGCACGGCCCGGCGCTGGTCGCCGCCACCCTCAACTTCCGGCGGCAGGTCCACTGGCCGGCGGCGCTCGAGGTCGGGGTGCGCACCGCGGAGGTCGGGCGCAGCAGCTTCCGCCACGAGTACGTCCTCTTCCGCGCCGGCGGCGACGAGGTGGTGGCGGACGGCAGCGGCGTCGTCGCCTGGGTGGACTACGCCGCCGGCCGCGCCGTCCCGCTCCCCGAGGAGCTGCGCGAGGCGATCCGCCGCTTCGAGTCCGGGGAGTGAAGGGCTGGGAGTGGACGCCCTGGCGGCTCGGCGGCCTCGCCGCCGGGCTCCTGGCCTTCGCCCTCCTCGCCTTTCTCGACACGCCGCTCAAGCACACGGAGTGGGGGAGCCGCCCCGCGCTCGCCGCCGCCGGCGCGGCGCTGATGGCGATCTGGTGGCTGACCGAGGCGGTGCCGATCTACTGGACCGCCTGCGTGCCGCTGCTGCTCTGGCCCGCGGCGCGCGTCTTCGGCACGGACCTGGGCACGAACCTGGAGCAGACCGCGCGCGCCTACCTCGATCCCTACATCTTCCTCTTCGCCGGCGGCATGGCGATCGCCGCCGCGATGCAGCAGTGGGACCTCCACCGCCGTATCGCGCTCGGCATCATGCGGCGGATCGGCAGCGACCCCCGGCGGCTGCTCGCCGGCACCCTCCTCGCCACCGCCTTCATCTCGCTCTGGATCTCCAACACCGCCACCGCCACGATGATGGTGCCGATCGGCATCGCCCTCATCGCGCAGATCGAGGAGCAGACCGGCCGGCCGCGCCTCCGCCACTACGGCATGGCGATCATGCTGGCGATCGCCTACGGCGCCAACGTCGGCGGCATCGGCACCAAGATCGGCACCGCCCCCAACGCGCAGTTCTCGGGCTTCATGGAGCGGCTGGGGGTGTCGATCTCCTTCCTCCAGTTCCTGGCCGTCGGGCTGCCGTTCGTCCTCCTCTTCCTGCCGGTCGTCTACGGCATGCTCTGGCGGATCGGCCGCGGCGACGGGCTGACCGGCGAGGTCGGGGCGGAGGTGATCGCCGGGGAGCTGGCGCGGCTCGGGCGAGTGAAGCGGCCGGAGCGGGTGGTGCTGGGCGTCTTCCTGGCCGCCGCGGCGCTCTGGATCGCCGGCAAGTGGCTGACCGAGGTGCTGCGGCCGCACGTTCACGCCTTCGAGCTCTCGTCGGCGCACGTCGAAGGGGGGACGGCGGTGCTCGCCGCCCTCGCGCTCCTCCTCTGGCGCATGCGCCCGGCGCCCGGCCTGCCGCGGCGGCAGGTCCTCGGCTTCCGGGCGCTCAAGCGGGTGCCGTGGGAGACGCTGCTTCTCCTCGGCGGCGGCTTCGCGATGGCGGCGGCGATCCAGAAGAGCGGCCTCTCGGACTGGATGGGCCAGCGCCTGCTCGCGGTGCGTGACCTCCCCGGCTTTGGCCAGGTGCTCCTCGCCAGCCTCGCCGTCGTCGCTCTCTCCGCCGTGGCCTCGAACACCGCCACGATCGCCGTCATGCTGGTGGTGCTCAAGGACGCGGTCGCTCCGGAGCTGGTGACCACGACCCTCTTCGCCGCCACCATCGCCTGCTCCTGCGATTTCGCGCTGCCGGCGGGCACCCCGCCCAACGCCATCGTCTTCGGCAGCGGCTACGTGACGATCCCGCGCATGGCCCGCACCGGCGCTCTCCTCGACCTCGCCGCCGCCTGCCTCGCGGCGGGGTGGTGCTGGCTGGTCGTGCGGCTGGTACTGGGCTAGGAGTGGCTACTCCGTGATCTTGAAGAAGAACGGATCGATCGACACCGCCACCGGCGTCGTGCCGTCGGTGTCGAGCAGGCGGCGGGTGGTGAAGTCGGCGTTGCGCTGGTAGGTGACGCCGTTGGGGAAGCGCGCCATGTCGGGGCTGTTGTTGGCCGAGAAGATGCCGTAGAAGTCCTTGCCCACGGACGCCAGCCCAGCGTAGTCGCCGATGTAGGGCTGGAACACCGGCACCGGGAAGTTGGCCGGCACCGTGGCCAGGATCATCGAGCTCCAGTTGATGCCGTCGTCCGAGCGCTCGACGGTCGTCACCCAGCGCTGGCTGGCGCCGTCGCCGGTCACGCGCTGGTGCAGGAAGGCGACGCGTCCGCGGCTGTTGATCGCCAGCGCCGGGTTGGTGGCGAAGCCGACCGTCCGCAGGTCGCTGGGCGACCAGGTGGCGCCGCGGTCGGTGGAGCGGCGGACGTGGAGCGTGTAGCCGGTCGTCGGCTGGCGGTCGGCCCAGGCGACGTACACGACGTCGCTGTCGCGCGGGTCGACGGCGAGGGCGACGTCGCCGCCGAGGCGCTGGTTGCCGAGCTGCCCGCCCCAGTTGAACGACACGCCGCGGGCGACGAGCCGGCCGGCGAGACCGTCGCTGGGATCGACCAGGGCGCCGAAGGGGCTCGCCCCCGTCCCCCCCGCGTCGTCGCGCACCAGCACGATGTCGGTGGTGACCTCCGCGGTGGCGTCGTCGAAGCTGCGCCAGCCGTAGAAGGCGACGTAGACCGTGCCGTCGGAATGGCAGATCGGGCGCACCTGCGGGCCGTTCTGGCCGGCGCTGCCGGTGCTCCGCCGCTCCAGCCGCACGGCGCTGAAGGTGGGCGTCGCCGCGCCGCCGTGCTGGCTCTGGTCGATCGTCGCCGTGCGCCCGCCGGCCGCCGCGAAGTCGTTGCTGCCGACGTAGACGCGGTCCTTGCCGTCCCGCTCCACCGCCGCGAGGAACGGCTGGTCGACCCGCTCGCGGCTGACCACGACCTTCATCTGCGTCGTGCCGGCGGCGGCGTCGGTGCGCAGGATGTTGAGCAGCAGGCTCCCCGGGCGCTTGAGGATGCCGGCGTAGAGGCGCCCGCCGCCGCCGAAGCGCGGGCTGATGTCCCCGGTCTGCACCTCGCTCGGCACGGTCGAGCGCAGGACCCAGGTGTTGCCGCCGTCGCGCGACACGAAGATGGGAGCGGACGCGCCTCCCAGCGGGTCGGGGGTGAAGGCGCTGCCGACGATCTGGTTCGGGTCGCTCGGATCGACGGCGAGGCTCGGCTCGCTGTCCTGCTCGGTCTCGCCGCTCAACGAGCGGGGGATCATGTTGACCAGCAGGAGCGTCGCCGTCTCGGCGGCCTTGAGCTTCTTCGGCTTGGCCGGCTTCTTCGGCTTCGGCTTCGGCTTGGGTTGGGGCTTCTTCTTGGCGGCGGCCATCGCGTGCCTCTACTCGGGCTCGTCCGTGGCCGCGGCGAGGGCGCGGATCTCGGGCGCGCGCTCGCTCGGCTGGAAGTCGTCGGGATCGAGGGCGGTGAAAGTGTCCGGGCCGGCCGCGCTCTCCGCGGCGGCGGCCACCGCGCGCCCCCGCCGCGCGCCGGGCCGGGCGGCCGTCTCCCCGGCCGCCTTCTGCAGGATGAACACCCCCTCCTGGCCCGGCTGGAACTTGGGCGCCTTGTACCAGCGCACGTCGTCGCTGCCGGGAAAGCGCACCACGACCTTCTTCTTCCCCGTCCCTCCCTTCTCGACCTCGTCGACCTCGATCTCCGCCTCCCGCCACTGCGGGTCGTGCTCGGTGATCGGCTTCCGCCGCGGCGCCTCGGTGGCTGCCGCCGTCACGCCGCGCGTCCGCGCGCCCGTGCGCGGCGCCGGCCGCTCCTCTGGCGCCACCCGCACGGCGGTGACCCGGCCGCGGACGACGACGTCGGCGCTGGCGACGCGGTCGGCGATGGCGGCGGCCTTGAGGCGCGCGGCCGGCTCGCTGGCCGCTTCGGAGGCGGAGATGCTCGCCGCCAGGACGCCGCGCCGGGTCTCGCCGGGGCGCGCCGCCGCCGCGACGGCCCGGCGGCCGCGTGGCGCCGCCGCGGGCACCACCGCTTCATGGCCCACCGACTCGACCGCCAGCGTCTCGCCGAAGAGCCAGCCGTTAGTGAAGAAGCGGGCCTGCTCGCCGGCGCGCACGGTCTCGCGCGGCGCCAGCTTGACGGTGATGTCGCGGCCGACGTAGCTCGCCATGCTCTCGGGCCCCTTCTCGACCCGATCGACGCGCACCACGACCGTCCGCTCCTTGTCGTCGATCTCCGCGAGGTTGGCGGCGCGCAGCTTCTGGATGGTGCCGACGAACACGAAGCGCGCCTGCCTTGCGAGCGCTTCCTTGGACTTGGCGGCCATGGGTGATGCTCCTTTCCGCAAGCATGCGAATGCGGGCGGGGGATGTCAAGGCGCGGCCGAGCCGCGGGCGCGCTACCGCGCCAGCCGGATGCCGGTCATCTGGAACCGCGTGTCGGCGGGCCAGAAGTTGCGGTAGCTCGGGCGGATGTGGGAGGCGGGGGTGGCGCAGGAGCCGCCGCGCAGGACGCGCTGGTTGTCCATGAACTTGCCGTTGTACTCCATGAGGTTGCCCTCGAACGGGCGGTAGCCGGGGTAGGGCTCGTAGTGGCTGGTCGTCCACTCCCAGAGGTCGCCGGCCATCTGGAGGAGGGCGCCGGCGGCGCCGATGGCCGGCCGCGGATGGAGGGCGCCGCTCTCGAGGAAATTACCGCCATCGGCCGTGAAGCCCGCGGCCCGGGCCGCGCGCTCCCACTCGCGCTCGGTGGGGAGCCGCGCGCCGCGCCAGCGGGCGTACGCCTCGGCCTCGTAGAAGCTGACGTGCGCGACCGGCTCGTCGGGATCGACGGGCCGGTCGCCGGCCAGCGTCCACACCTGCCAGCCGCCACCGTCCCGCTCCCAGTAGAGCGGCGCCTCCCAGCCGTGCTCGCGCGCCGCCGCCCAGCCATTGGAGAGCCAGAGGAGCGGGTCGGCGTAGCCGCCGGCGGCCATGAACTCCAGGTACTCGCCGTTGGTGACCAGGCGGCTGCCGAGCGCGAAGTCGTCGAGCCAGGCCTGGTGCACCGGCAGCTCGTTGTCCCAGCACCAGCCGCCGTCGAGGTTGCCGATCTGGTAGAGGCCGCCGGCGATCGGGACGAAGTCGTGCGGCGGGGGCGGGGCGTCGTGCCGGAGGGCGTCCTTGCGCGCGCCGCAGTACGGCTCGCGCAGCTCGGGGGCGTTGCTGCCGAGGATGTGCTTGACCTCGGTGACCAGCAGCTCCTGGTGCTGCTGCTCGTGCTGGCGGCCGGTGGTGACCAGGAAGGCGAGCTCTTCGAAGCGCTCCTCCGGGACCTCCTCGATCAGCGCCTCCATCCGCGCGTCGACGCCGCGCCGGAACTCGTAGACCTCGTCGGTCGTCGGCCGGGTCACCAGGCCGCGGCGGTCGCGCGCCAGGCGCGGCCCGAGCGACTCGTAGTAGGAGTTCAGGACGTACTCGTAGCGCGCGTCCTCCGCGGCGCCGCGGCCGAACGGCTCGAGCACGTTCTTGGCGTAGAACCAGGTGGTGTGGCCGAGGTTCCACCACGGGGGGCTGACGTCGGGCATCGACTGGACGCGGTAGTCCTCCGGCCGCAGCGGCCGGCAGAGCTCGATCGTCGTCGAGCGGACGGCACGGAAGTCGGCGAGGAGGCGGTCCCGGTCCACGACCCGATTCTAGCGGCCTGTAACGGGAGAATGCTTAGCAAGGTCATCCTGAGCGAGAGCGAAGGATCTGGGGGCAGGGTGGGCGCGAAGTCCTTGGGCCCCGCGCTTTCCCCCGCCCAGATCCTTCGCTTCGCTCAGGATGACAGGACTAATCGTTCGCGTGTTACAACCCGCTAGTAGACACGCCGGAGCCGCTATGATGCCGCGACTCTTCCGAGGAGGATTCGATTGGCCGAACCGAGGGTCGAAGGCACGGCCGCCTTGCGGCGCGTGGTCTCGCGCTGGGAGATCGTGGCGCTGTCGCTCAACGACGTCATCGGCAGCGGCGTCTACTTGCTGCCGGCGGCGGCGGCGGCGATCCTCGGCGCGGCGAGCGTCTGGGCGGTGGTGGCCGCCGGCTTCGCGGTGCTCCTGATCGTCCTCTGCTTCGCCGAGGCGGGGAGCTACTTCGACCGCCCCGGCGGCGCCTACCTCTACGCCCGCACCGCCTTCGGCGACCTGGTCGGCTTCGAGGTCGGCTGGATGACCTGGCTGGCGCGCGTCGCCTCGGTGGCGTCGCTCTCGGCCGGCTTCGCGCAGGCGCTCGGCTACCTGCTGCCAGCGGCGCGCGAAGGGGTGGGACGCGGGCTGGCGATCGCCCTGCCCGTCCTCGCCCTCACCGTCATCAACGTCGTCGGCGTCAAGGCGGGAGCGCGCACCGCGGTCGTACTGGCGATCGGCAAGATCGTCCCGCTGCTGATCTTCGTCGTCGCCGGCGCCTTTTACTTCTCGCGCGCCACGCTCGCCGGCGCCGAGCCCACCGGCGCCGGGTCGCTCGGCGAGGCGGCGCTCCTCCTCCTCTTTGCCTACGCCGGCTTCGAGAACACCGCCGCGCCGGCCGGCGAGTTCAAGAACCCGCGCCGCGACGTGCCCTTCGCCCTCATCACGCAGATCGTCCTGGTGACGCTCATCTACTCCTCGGTGCAGCTCGTGGCGCTCGGCACCCTGCCCGGAGTCGCGGACTCGGAGACGCCGCTCGCCGACGCCGCCCGGCTCTTCCTCGGCGGCTGGGGCGGGTGGCTGCTCACCCTCGGTGCCGTGCTCTCGATCCTCGGCACCAACGGCAACACCATGCTCTCCGGCCCGCGCTACCTGTTCGCCCTGGCCGAGGACGGCTTCGGCCCGCGCTTCCTCGCCCGCGTCCATCCGCGCTTCCGCACGCCGGCCAACGCCGTGGTCCTGCAGGCGCTGGTGGCGCTGCCGCTCGCCCTGACCGGCACGTTCGTCCAGCTCGCGGCGCTCTCGGTCGTGGCGCGCCTGGCGACCTACATCGGCACCGCCGCTGCCGTGCCGATCCTGCGCCGGAAGCTGGCATCGCTCCCGGGGACGGTCCGCCTGCCCGGCGGGCCGCTGATCCCGATCGCCGCCGTCCTGGTCTGCTTGGTCCTGGTCGGCAGCGCCGAGCCGCGGAACCTGATCGCCGGCGCCGTCGCGATCGTTGCAGGCCTCGTGATCTTCCTCTTCCGGCGGCGCGAGGCGCCGGGCGTACAATCACCGCTATGAGCTCCCAGCCGGTCCCGCTGCGCGACCCGGCGAGCCTGCCGCGGCCGGTGCCGCTGGAGGTGAGCGTGCTGGTGCCGGTGCTCGACGAGGCGGGGACGGTCGGGGAGCTGGCGCGGCGCACGGCGGCCGTGCTCGACGGCCTGGGCCGCAGCTTCGAGCTCCTCTTCATCGACGACGGCTCGCGCGACGGCACCCCTGAGCGGGTGCGCGAGGCCCACGCCGCCGACCCGCGGGTCAAGCTCCTCCGCCTGCGCCGCAACTTCGGCAAGGCGGCGGCGCTCTCGGCCGGGCTCGACCACTCCCGCGGCGAGCTGGTGATCACCATGGACGGCGACCTCCAGGACGCGCCGGAGGAGATCCCGCGCCTCCTCGCGACGCTGGAAGAGAAGGACCTGGACCTGGTCTCCGGCTGGAAGCGGCGGCGGCGCGACCCGGTCTCGAAGCGGCTGCCGTCGCGCCTCTTCAACTGGGTGACGCGGCAGCTCGCGCAGGTGCCGCTGCACGACTTCAACAGCGGCTTCAAGGTCTACCGCCGCGAGGTGCTCGAGCAGATCGCGGTCTACGGCGAGCTCCACCGCTACATCCCGGTGCTGGCCAGCCGGCGCGGCTTCTCGGTGGGGGAGATCGAGGTCGCGCACCACCCGCGCCGCGCGGGGACGAGCAAGTACGGCTGGGACCGTTTCTACAAGGGCCTCCTCGACCTCATCACCGTGCTCTTCATCACCCGCTACACGCGCCGGCCGCTCCACCTCTTCGGCGCCTTCGGCCTTCTCTTCCTGACCGCCGGCTTCGCCATCAACCTCTACCTCGCGGTCCTCTGGTTCGGCGGCGAGGACCTGTCGAACCGGCCGCTGCTGCTCTTCGGCGTGCTGCTCATGCTGCTCGGCATCCAGGTGCTCACCACCGGCCTCCTCGGCGAGATGTTCACCTTCAAGAACTTCCGCCGCCCCGACAGCTACTCGGTCAAGGAGCACCTGGACTGACCGCGCCGCCGTCGCGCCTCGCCCTCCTCTTCCTCACCCAGACCTTCCCGCGCCACCCCGGCGACCCCAGCGGGCCGTTCATCCGCGACCTCGCCGCGGCGCTGGTGCGCGGCGGCGACGCGGTGACGGTCGTGGCGCCGCACGCCGCGGGGCTGCCGGCGCGCTGGGAGGACGCCGGCGTCGAGGTCCGCACCTTCCGCTACGCGCCGGCGCGGGCCGAGCGGCTGGGGTACGGCCGGAGCCTCGAGGCCGACGAGCGGGTGCGCGGCGCGGCGCTGGCGGTGGCGCCGCTCTACGCCCTGGCGGCGCGGCGGGCGGTGCGGCACCTGCTGGCGCGGGGGCGCTTCGACCTCTACCAGGCCCACTGGCTGGTGCCGAACGCCGTCGCCGCGCCCGGGCGGCCGCGGCGCACGCCCCTCGCCGTCGGGCTGCACGGCAGCGATGTCTTCCTGGCCGAGCGGCCGCCCTACCGCGCCCCGGCGCGGCGGGTGCTGGCGCGGGCGCGGCTCCTGACCGGCTGCTCGCCGGAGCTGGTCGAGCGGGTCTGCGCGCTGGGGTTTCCCGCCGAGCGGGCGCGGGTCATCCCTTACGGCGTGGACGTCGCGGCGTTTTCGCCGCAAGGCTCGGGTAGGGGAGCGTGGCGCGCTCGGCTCGGCGTCCCGGAGAGCGCGCCGCTGCTGCTCGGCGTCGGCCGGCTGGCGACGAAGAAGGGTTTCCACGTGCTTCTACGGGCAGCCCCGGCGATCCTCGCGGCGCACCCGGAGACTCACATCGTCCTGGCCGGCAGCGGCGACCGGCTCACCGAGCTGCGCGCGGCGGCGGCACCGTTCGCCGAGCGCATCCACTTCCCGGGGACGGTGGCGCACGATGCCCTACCCGATCTTTTCCGCGCCGCCGACGTGTTCACGCTGCCTGCCGTGCACGACTCGAAGGGCAACGTCGACGGCCTCCCCAACGTCATCCTCGAAGCGATGGCGAGCGGCCTCCCCGTCGTCGCCTCGGGGATCTCCGGCATCCCGCTCGCCGTCGAGGACGGTCGCACCGGCCTCCTCGTGCCGGAAGGGGACGCCGCCGCCCTGGCGGCCGCCCTCCTGCGCCTGCTCGCCAATCCCGAAGAACGGCGGGCGATGGGGGAGGCGGGGCGGCGGAAGGCCGAGCGCGAGCTCACCTGGGACGCGATCGCCGCCCGCTACCGCGCCGCCTACCTCGAGGCCCTCGCCGGCCGCACCGACTCGCCCGACCGCTAGAAAGCGACCTGCTGCGCCGTGCCGTGGAAGGTCTTGACGCAGGTGTAGACCTGGATCGGGCCCTCCACGAGCTGCGGGCCGCCGATGCTGGTGCGGTGAGTCGTCCAGATGACGATCGCCGTGAAGTCGGAGCTCCCGCCGTCCTGCGGCAGGTGGATCTCCGGCAGCAGGAGGCTGAGCGTGTCCCGCTTGAAGTCGGCGATGAAGTCCAGCGTCACCGTCACCAGCGCGCCGAGCGACGTCTCCTCGCGCTCGATCTCGCTGCCGCTCCAGCTCCGCGAATTGCCGTCCTCGTCGAGGCTCAGCGTCGGCTGGCCGGCGATGCTGCTGGTGGTGTAGACGATGGTCGTGCCGCCGAGACGCAGCTCGAAGCGATTCGGTTCGGTCACCTGAGGTGCCATGGCACCCTCCCCTTGTTAAGTTGCGTCGATCCTAACCGATCGGCGCCGGGCGTGCGCTAACATCCTCGCCCCATGACTCGCCGCCGTCTCGCCGCCGCTTCCGCCGCCCTCCTCCTCGCGACCGCCGCCTGCCGCAAGGATCCGGCGGAGGACGAGGCCGCGGTCCAGCAGGCGCTCAAGGAGAAGGGGACGCTGGAGGTCCTCGACGAGGTCGCGGCGGCGCAGTACGACCCGCCCGCGGACGGCAAGCTCACCGACGCGCAGATCGAGATGTACCTGGCGGTGCGCCAGCGCGGCAAGCGCATCCGCGAGGTGGCGGGCAAGGAGCTGGAGAAGAAGTCCGCCGAGGCCAAGAAGGAAGGCGAGGAGATGGGCCTCTTCGAGGCGGTGCAGGCGGTGGGGGACGCGGCCGACATCGCCACCGCCAACCTGCGCGCGGCCCAGGAGCTGAAGCACAACCCGAAGGAGTACCAGTGGGTGGAGGAGCGGGTGACCGCGGCGCTCCTCGCCGAGCTGACCCAGCGGGTCAACGCCCAGCTCGCCGAGGGGCGCGACGAGTACGTGCAGTTCCTCGAGGCGCAGAAGCAGGCGGTCGCCGACCCGGCGCGGCGGGCCGAGCTGGAGCGCAAGCTCGCGGAGATGCGCGGCCGGGCGGAGACGCCGGCCGAGTCGGCCGGCGAGGCGCTCCGCCACAACGTCGCGCTGGTGGCGAAATACCGCGACCGCATCCGCGCCGTGCAGACGCCCGAGGAGCGCTTCTCCACCGGCCACGGCGAAGAGCTGCCGGGCGAGCCGCCCACGACCGCCGCGCCGCGGGAGCCGTGACCGCCGCGCCGCCGGAGACCGACCCCGGCGAGCGCTGGGCGCGACGCCTCGTCTGCTCCCGCACCGGCGCCGCCGCCCCGCTCGACGAGCCCGCGTTCCTTTCGCCGGCCGGCGCCCCGTGGCTGGTCGACTACGACCTCGACGCCGCGCGCGGCGCCGCGCTCCGCCGCGCCCTGCCGTCCCGCCCCTGGACCCTCTGGCGCTACCGCGAGCTGCTGCCGCTGCGCGACGCCGCCCGCCGCGTCGACCTCGGCGAAGGGGGGACGCCGCTCGTCCCGCTGCGCGGCTGGGCGCCGGACGGCGTGCGCGTCTGGCTCAAGGAGGAGGCGGGGAACCCGACCGGCTCCTTCAAGGCGCGCGGCCTCTCGCTCGCCGTCAACCGCGCCCGCGAGCTCGGCGCGCCGGGCGTGCAGCTCGCCAGCGCCGGCAACGCCGCCCTCGCGCTCGCCGCCTACGCCGCCGCCGCCGGCCTGCCGGCGCGAGTGGCCCTCCCCGAGGACACGCCGCAGACCGTCGCCGCCCGCTGCCGCGCCCACGGCGCGGAGGTGCTGACCGCGCCCGGCACGCTGGTCGAGGCGGCGAAGCTCCTCGCCGGCGACGATGGCTACTGGACGCTCTCGACGTTGCGCGAGCCCTACCGCGTCGAGGGAAAGAAGACGATGGGCTTCGAGGTCGCCGAGCAATTCGGCTGGGAGCTGCCGGAGTGGATCGTCTACCCGACCGGCGGCGGCACCGGCATCGTCGGCATGCACAAGGCCTTCGCCGAGTTGGAGCGGCTGGGGCTGGTCGCCGGCCGCCGGCCGCGCTTCGTCGTCGTGCAGGCCGCCGGCTGCGCGCCGCTGGTGCGCGCCTTCGCCGCCGGCGCGGAGAAGGCGGCGCCCTGGCAGGATCCGCAAACGCGCGTCTGGGGCCTGCGCGTGCCGCGAGCGCTCGGCGATTTCCTGGTGCTGCGCGCGCTGCGCGAGACGGATGGGCGGGCGCTGGCGGTCGACGAGGCGCGGCTGCCGGAGGTGACGGTGCGGGCGGCGCGGGCCGGGCTGCTGATCGGTCCGGAAGGGGCGGCGGCGCTCGCCGCCCTCGACGACCTGGCGGCGGCGGGAGAGCTTGCTGAAGGGGAGCGGGTGGTCGTCTTCCAGACCGGCCACCCGGGGAATTACCAGTGAAGGCCCGAAGCGCAACGCCTGTCATCCCGAGCGTGAGCGAGGGATCTGGGGGAAGGGTGGCGTGAAGACCTCTCGAACACGGGGCGCTCGTCGTGCCGCCCCCCGCCCAGATCCCTCGCTCTCGCTCGGGATGACAAAGGCGGCGGGCGAGCGTCTGCAGGCTTACCTCGACGACCTCGTCGCCGCCGGCGAGCTGAGCGCGGCGGCCGGGATGGTCGGCGGCGCCGGCGGTATCGCCTGGACCGGCCTCGCCGGCGAGGCGCGGCCCGGCCGGCCGGCGACGCTCGCCACTCGCTTCGACTACGGCTCGCTCGTCAAGCCGTTCATCGCCACTCTCGCCCTCATCCTCGACGCGAGCAACGAGCTGCCGCTCGACACCGCTGTCGGCGACGCCCTCCCCGCATCCCACCCCGCGCTCGCCCGCCGCACGCTCGAGGACCTCCTCCGCCACGAGGCCGGCGTGCGCCACTGGGCGCCGCTCTACCACCTCTGCCGCGAGCCGGCGGAGGTCGAGCCGCTGCTCCTCGGCGGGACGCTGCTCGGCGAGCGGCGGGGCACCTACAGCGACCTCGACTTCATCGTCTGGTGGCTCGCCGCCGAGCGCCTCCTCGGGCGGCCGCTCCTGCCGTTGCTCGCCGAGCGCGTCCTCCGCCCGCTCGGGATCGAAGGCGTCGAGGACGTGCCCGGCGACCGGCCCGACGTCGCGGTCTGCCGCTGCGACACGGCCAAGGAGGTCCGCCTCGCCGCCGAGCAAGGCCTCGCGATCGACCTCCTGCCGCCGCCGCCCCCCGGCATCCCCAACGACGGCAACGCCCGCTTCCTCGGCGGCTTCCCCGGCCACTCCGGGCTCTTCGGCCCGGCCGAAGCGCTCTTCCGGCTGGGCGCGGAATGGCTGCGGCCGGGCGCGTTGTTGACGCCTGAGGCGGTGGCGCGGGCGCGCGGCGGCGGGACGCGCTTCGCGCTCGGCTGGTGGCGGCGGCGGACGCTCCAAGGGGGCGGGCCCTGCCTGCCGCCGAGCGCCTTCGGGCATACCGGCTTTCCGGGCGGCAACCTCTGGATCGATCCCGAGGCGGGGCGCGTGCTCGTCTTCCTCGCCCACCGCACCAGCGCCGCCGTGCCGATCAACCGCCGCCGCCGCCGCTTCCACGCGCTGGCGTATCATCGCGACCCGCGTTAGCTCGGACCAACCCAAGGAGACCGCATGTCCCTCGCAATTCGCGACCTGGTGCTCGTCGACGGGGTGCGCACCCCGATGGCCGAGTACAACGGGTCCTTCGCAGACCTCTCGGCGATCGAGCTCGGCGCCCGCGCCGCGCGCGCCCTCTTCGAGCGCACCGGCGCCGACCCGGCGGAGCTCGACCACGTCGTCGTCGGCAACGCCCTGCAGACCTCCGCCGACGCCATCTACGGCGCCCGCCACGTGGCGCTCCAGGCCGGGGTGCCGAAGGAGGTGCCGGCGCTCACCGTCAATCGCCTCTGCGGCTCCGGCGTGCAGTCCATCCTCTCGGGCGCGCAGTCGATCCTCACCGGCGACGGCACCACCGTCCTGGTCGGCGGCATGGAGAACATGAGCCAGGCGCCGCACGTCATCTGGGGCGCGCGCAAGGGCTTCAAGCTCGGCCAGGGGCAGCTCCAGGACCTCCTCATGGTCTCGCTCATGGACAGCTGGTGCGGCTGCTACATGGCGCAGACCAGCAACAACCTGGCGCGCGACTACGGCATCTCCCGCCGCGAGCAGGACGAATTCGCGCTCTGCTCGCAGAAGCGGGCCGCTGCGGCCTGGGAGAGCGGCCGGCTGGCCGAGGAGGTCGTGCCGGTCGAGGTGGGCAGCGGCAAGCGGGCGAAGACCATCGACCGCGACGACCACATGCGCCCCGGGACGACGATGGAGGACCTCGAAGGCCTGCCGCCCGCCTTCGACAAGGACGGCTTCGTCACCGCCGGCAACGCCTCCGGGATCGTCGACGGCGCGGCCATGATGCTGCTCTCGACCGCCGAGCGGGCGCGCGAGCGCGGCTGGTCGCCGCTCGGGCGGCTGGTCTCCTGGGCGGTCGTCGGCGTCGAGCCCTCGCGCATGGGGATCGGCCCGGCGCCGGCGATCCGCGCCGCCCTGGCCAAGGCCGGCATGACGCTCGACGACGTCACCCTCTTCGAGATCAACGAGGCCTTCGCCGGCCAGATCCTGGCGGTGCTGAAGGAGCTGGAGCTCGACCCGGCCAAGCTCAACGTCAACGGCGGCGCCGTGGCGCTCGGCCATCCGCTCGGGGCGACCGGCACGCGCCTGGTGCTGACCGTGCTCAAGGAGCTGCGGCGGCGCGGCGGCGGCGTCGGCGTGGCGTCGGCCTGCATCGGCGGCGGGCAGGGGATCGCGCTGGTCGTCGAATCAACCTCGTGATCGACCTTTCCGGCCGGCACGTCCTGGTCACCGGGGCGAGCCGCGGCATCGGCGCCGCCTGCTGCCGGGCGTTCGCGCGGGCGGGCGCCGCCGTGCTTGTCCACTACGTGGCGAGCGAGGCGAAGGCCAAGCGCCTCCTCGCCGAGCTGACCGCCCTCGCGCCGCACCGCCCGCACCGGATGTTCCGCTGCAACGTCACGCAGGAGGACCAGGTGGCGGCGCTCTTCGAGCACGTCGCCCGCGAGTGGGGGGCGCTCGACTGCCTGGTCAACAACGCCGGCGTCTGGGTGCACAACCCGCTGCGCGAGCTCGACAGCGGCGAGCTGCGCGCCACCCTCGAGGTCAACGTCGTCGGCCCCTTCCTCTGCGCCCGCGGCGCCCTGCCGCTCCTCGAGCGCTCGCCGGACGGCAACATCGTCAACGTCAGCTCGACCGCCGGGCAGCGCGGCGAGGCCTTCTACAGCCCTTACGCGGCGAGCAAGGGCGCCGTCATCGCCGCCACCAGGGCCTGGGCGAGCGAGCTGGCGCCGCGGGTGCGCGTCAACGCCGTCGCCCCCGGCTGGGTGGCGACCGACATGACGGCCGCGGCCCTGGCCGGCGAGGCCGGGCGCGAGGTCGCCGCCTCGATCCCGCTCGGCCGGGTCGCCGACCCCGACGACATCGCCGGCCCGGTCCTCTTCCTGGCCTCGCCGCTCGCCCGCCACATCACCGGCGAGGTGCTGAGCGTCAACGGCGGCAGCGTGCTCGGGGGCTGAGCGGCCCTCCTCACTCCTGGTTCGCCCGCTCGAGCAGCTCCCGCAGCTCCTGCAGGTCCTCGCGCACCTGGCCGACGTTCCTCAGGCCTTCCCGCATGGGTCTGGGCAGGTTTGGCAACTCGTCCAGGCCGGAGGGGATTGCCTGCAAGCGCGCTTCGGCCTCTTTGAGACGTCGGATCAGGTCCTCTGCGGAGAGGCCTCGGACCCGCCCCAGGCCTTCGATCTGCCGCGTGTGCGTCTTGAGCGTCTTCTCCTGGGTGGTGAGCCGCTCTTTCAGATCGGCGAGGTCTTTCTCAACTTCCCTGATGCGCTCGGCAGACGCCGACGGGGCAGTCTCGAGCGCCTGGGTCTCGAGCGTATCGAGCCGTTCTGTGACCTGAGCCTTGGTCAGCGCTTCCTCCACCCTTAGCGGGACCGTCTGTGCGACCGTTGTCCGGACCGCCGGGAGCACGGTCTCCTTGAGCGACGCCTTGACCTCCCGCGGGACGCTCACCTTGGCCACCGCATCGACGGCCCGCGGCACGGCATTCTCGACCGTCGCCGCGACTCTCGAAGAGGCCTTCTCGGTGACGGACTCGACGACCCTCTCGTTGTGGTTCCTCCCGAAGGCGAGGAAGATCACGCCGGCCGCCAGCGGCACGAGCAGGATCGCGAGATTGAGGAGCTGGAGGCGCCGGCGCCGCTTGGCCAGGTCGGCGGCCATGGTGGCGATGTCGGCATCCTGCTGCTGCTGCGGCGGCGGGAGAGCTTCGCTCATCGGCGGATCATCCGAATCAGGTTCTGTCCCGCGAAGCCGAGGAGCGCGACGGCGATCATGGCGACGCCGCCGGCGGGGAAGGCGCGCGAGACGCTGTTGTTGTCCAGCCACTGCAGGGAGACGACGAGGGCTACCCCGAGCGCGAGGATCGCCCAGGCGAGGACCTCCATGCGCTGCACAGACCGCTTCTCGGAGAGGGCCCAGGCGATGAGCACGCCGACCAGGATCCTGGCGAGCTCGTCGCGGTTGGAGAAGGTCTTGCGCCAGACGCCGGAGGAGAACTGGCGGACCTGGTCGCGGAAGCGGCGCTGCGGCTCCTCGATGGTCTCGGCGGGCAGCACCTTCTCCAGGGACAGCATGGTCAGTCCCCGTCTCCGGGCCTCCTCGAACTCCCACTCGCAGATCGACGGCGGCGGCTGCGTCGCGGCCTTGGGGTGGAGCGAGCCGAACCTGCCGCCGAGGATCATCATGAAGAGATCGGCGTTGCGGATCTCCTCGCGGAGCCGCTCCTCGGGCGTGGCGCCCGGCCGCATGTCGGAGTCGGAGATGTAGGGCAGGAGCTGGCGTTCGATCTGATAGTCGCGGATCACGCTGCGCACCGTCTCCCGCTCTTCGAGCAGGTCGGAGGTGCTGCTCACGAACACACTCTTCAGCTCGATCGCCATCGCCGGCTTCGGAAGCGATTACCTCGCGGCTGCTATGCAGTCTTTATAACAGATCCGCCGCGGCGTCCTCGGCGCGGCCTCACGCCGCGCACGCTTCCATCTGCAAGCGCAGCTCGCCGTCGAGCGCGGCGAGCGCCAAGCTGGCCTGGCTCTGGTACTCCAGCAGGTCCGCGGCCGCGGCGTAGTCGAGGCCCTGGAGGCGCGCGACCGCGACGTCGTCGGCCAGCTCCACGAGCAGCTCGCGGGCGCGCAGCAGCTCGTCGCGGCCGGCGGGGTCGTCGAGCCGGCGGGAGGCGTAGAGGACGGCCTCGTGGGCGCCGGCGGCGGTGCGCCGCAGGCGCGCGACCAGGCCGCCCAGGTCGGGCCCGCTCAGGAAGCGGGTCGCCTCGTGGGCGGCGATCAAGAGGGCGTGGACAGCGTCGAGGGCGGGGTAGGCGCGTTCCTGGATCATGGGTCTCCTCCGTGTGGTGGCCCCGGAGTAGACGGAAAAGGGCGGGTGAAACGTTGCAGCGCCGCTCAGGGAGCGGTGAAGAGGCAGCGCTCGAAGCGGCCGCGGAGCGTGCCGGCGCCGGCCGCGCCGGCGTAGCGTCCCTCGAAGCGGCCGGCGAGCGCGCTGCGCCGGCCGCGGGCGCTCCGGCGCTCGACCTCCAGCTCGGCCGCGCCGGTCGAGCGCACCAGCGCGCCGCGCGGGCCGCGCGCGGTCAAGAAGACGCGCCCGGTGTAGCTGCCGGCACCGTCGAACCCCGACACCACCAGCGCCACGACCGGCAGCTCGGCCGTGCCGGTGCGCAGCGCCACCTGCAAGCCGGCCCCGTCGTGCGGCGTGCAGGCGGCGCGGGCGTAGCCCGTGAACTCGCGCCGCCCCTCGGTCCGCAGCTCGGCGGCGCCGGGCCGCGGCGGCCGCGGGCGCGGCGCCACCGCCTCACCGGCGCTCGCATTGCCGCCGCCGCGCCCGCCCTGCAACCAGGGAAGGCGCCCGCTCCAGCGCGGCAGGAGCGTGAAGAGCGCCACGCCCGCCGCCGCGATGCCGGCGACCAGGAGCAGCCAGGGCCAGAGCCGCGGCTGCCGCCGCCGCGCCGCGTAGACCTGCTCCGGGTCCCACGGCCCCTCGCCGCTCACCGCCGGAAGAGCACTCCCCAGAGCAGCGCCACCCCCGCCGCGGCGAAGAGCCAGGCGTCGAGCGCCTGCTCCGGGCGGACGACGTGGACGACGGTGGCGGCGATGAGGAACGCCGCGCCGGTCGCCATCCAGGCCAGGCGGAGGACGGCGCGCTCCAGCCGGTGCACGGCGCGGCGGGTGTCGGCGGCGAGCGCCGCCTCGACCTGCAGATCGCCGCGCTCGAGCTGGCCGATCAGCCGCTCCAGCCGCCGCGGCATGGAGAAGAGTGCCCGTCCCTGCTCGGTCCCTTCCTCCACCCAGTCGCGCCAGCCGCGCCGCAGCTCCTCGCGCGCCAGCCGCTCGGCGAAGGGCATGGTGGCGGCCCAGGGATCGAAGGTCGGGTCGAGCGTCGTCGACAGGCCCGAGAGGAGGCCCACCGCGCGCGAGACGAAGAGCATGTCCACCTGCACCTGGAACGGGATCTCGTAGAGCAGGTCGCGGTACTGCCGCAGGAAGTAGCGCGCCTCGGCGATGGCCACCTCGCGGAGGTCGCCGATGCGCACGCCCCAGAAGCGCTCGAAGAGGTCCTCGTGGATCTCGATCAGGCGGTTGAGGTCGGCGCCGGGGAGGAGCACGCCCGCGGTCTCGTAGGAGCGCACCATGCGCGCCGCGTCGCGGGTGGCGAGGGCGATGGCGTACTCGCGCAGCGGCTCGCGCAGGCGCTCGGGGACGGTCGCCACCATGCCGAAGTCGACGAAGGCGATGCGGAAGGGCGTGCCGCCGTCGCTGGGAGCCGCGGCCTCGCCGCCCGGGGGCAGGGGGTGAACGAAGAGGTTCCCCGGGTGCGGGTCGGCGTGCACGAAGTGGTGCTCGAAGATCTGCCGCATGTAGAGGTCGTAGAGCGTGCGGGCGACGGCGCCGCGGTCGATGCCGGCCGCTTCGAGGGCGGGCAGGTCGCTGATCTTGATCGCCGCCACGTCCTCCATGGTCAGCGTCCGGCGCGTCGTCTGCGGCCAGTGGATGCGCGGCACGATCACCCGCGGGTCGCCGGCGAAGTCGGCGGCGAAGCGCTCGGCGTGCTTGCCCTCGGCCGTGAGGTCCAGCTCCCGCCGGGTGGTGGCGTTGATCTCCTGCCCGAGGCGGCGGAGGTCGACGCGCCGGCGCACGGTGCGCGACCAGGCGAGCAGGCGCAGCGCGAGCCCGACCGCCGCGAGGTCGGTCTCGACCAGCACCTCGATCCCCGGCCGCAGCACCTTGACGACGACCGCTTCTCCCGAGGGCAGGGCCGCGGCGTGCACCTGCGCCAGCGAGGCGGCGCCGACCGGGACCGGCTCGAAGCGGGCGAAGACGGCGCCGACCGGCCGCCCCAGCTCCGCCTCGACCTGCGCCAGGACGGCGGGGTAGGGGGCCGGAGGGACCTCGTCCTGCAGGCCGGAGAGCTCGCCGATCACCTCGGCCGGCAGCAGATCCACGCGCACCGAGAGGAACTGCCCGAGCTTGATCAGCACGCCCCCCATCTCGACCGCCAGCGCCCGGTAGCGCCGCGCGATCCGCCGCCAGCGCACGATCGCCGGCGGCCGGAAGACGGAAAGCCCCGGCCGGTTGAGCAGCAGGTCCCACCAGAGGGCGTGGAGAAAGACGGAGGCGACGAAGCGCCGCAGCTTGCGATACCGCCGAAAGTCGATCCGCGCCGGCGGCGACGGCGGCAACGCCGGGCGGGGGTCGGTCATGGGGCGGAGCTTACGACGGAGCAAGCTCGAGGACTGGCGCGCCTGCTCGCGCGTACAATCTATACGTTGTGCTCCGATCCACCTGAAGATCTCAGCGAGGCCCGAGGATGGCGAGAATGAGAACGTTCACGATGCCCCCACGGCGTTCCCTGCCGCCGCTTCCTCCTGGGCTCAAGCGCCGGCGACCACGGGTGTACCCCGAGTGGGCCGCTCTCCGCCGTTGGGGGAAGCTGCCGGCGTGGGAGGAGTCGCCGGTCGGCTACCTTTTGCGGGAGGCGCGTGAGCGGGCCGGGCTCTCCCAAGCCGCGCTGGCGGAAAAGCTCGGCTGCCGCCAGCAGGCCATTTCGCAGGCCGAGCAGGCCAACAGCAATCCCACCGTGCGCTTCCTGCGCGAGTGGGCGCGAGCCCTCGGCACCACGGTCGAGCTCGAGATCACCTTCGGGGTGCCGTCCCAGGATCGCCGGCCGTGAGCGAGGTGATTCTCCGTCCGTTCGCCAGCGAGGCGGATCGCAAGGCGTGCGTGGACCTCCAGAAGGAGACCTGGGGCGCGGACTTCGAGGAGCGGGTGCCGGCGAGCGTCATCAAGGTGACGCAGCGGATCGGCGGCGTCGCGGCCGGCGCGTTCGATCCGGCGGGGCGCATGCTCGGGTTCGTGCTCGGCTTCACCGGCCTGCGCGGCGGCAGGCCGGTGCATTGGTCGAAGATGCTCGCCGTCCGCCCCGAGGCGCGCGACCTCGGGCTCGGGCGCCGGCTCAAGCTCTACCAGCGCGAGCTGTTGCTGGAGCTCGGCGTCGAGGAAGCGGAGTGGACCTACGACCCGCTCGAGGCCCGCAACGCGCACCTCAACTTGAACCGCCTGGGCGCCGAGCCGATCGAGTACGTCGAGGAGATGTACGGCGGCGACATCGGCAGCGAGCTGGCGCGAGGCATCGGCACCGACCGCTTCATCGTCTCCTGGCGCCTCGCCGGCGAGCGCACCGCCGCCGCTCTCGCCGGGCGGCTCCCGGAAGAACCTGAGCGCTTCGCGGACGCGCCGGTGGTGAATGACGCCGTCGAGCTTCCAGGCGCCCCGCGCGTGCGCGTCGAGATCCCGCGCTCGATCCAGGACCTGAAGAACGCCGACCCGGAAGCCGCCCCGCGCTGGCGCCAGTCCACCCGGCGCGCCCTCCAGCACTACCTCGCGGCTGGCTACCGGGTCACGGCCTTCCTCCCCGATCTCGCGACCGGGCGCTGCTTTTACGGGCTGGAGAGCTGAGCGGGAGAAAAAACCCGGCGGAGGCGGGACGCCGCGAATTCTCCCGTTTCGGCCGCGGAATAAGAAGAGCCTGCCGCGAGGGACCTTTCCGCGACGCTTACGTCCAGACAATTCGAGGCTAGGACTGGCAGTGCAGGAGCCGGCGTCTGGATGCAGGTCGCGAGCGGCTCCATACAGGGCCGCGGTCGGCTCATTTCGGCCGCGAACAAGCGGTGTTGTCCACCGTGGCGCGCCATAAAACCGCGAAAGTGCTAGCATTCGACGCTAATTCGTCCGAACTAGTGGCCAGGGAAGCCTCAACAACCGCAAGCGATCCTTCCTTCGCGGTGTACCGGATCAGTGTCGCGGCTCAAGGGCCATCCATGGAGCCCGTGGTGACTGGTCCCGCGGCTGAAAAGCGCACCGCAGCGGTCGGCGGACGAGATTTCGCGGCAGAAGCCGTAAAGGCGCCGTCCGTTGGATCGGGTCAACCTCCCTCCACAGCCCCGCGCGCCCGCCGTGGCGCGTGCCAGTCGATCCGCCGGGTCAGGTACATGACGAGGGCCAGGATCAGGAAGAGCCCGACTGAGCCCAGCAGCAGGCTCCGGTCCTCCGCCCGCAGCAGGCACCAGAGATAGCCGTAGAGCACCGCCAGCACGCCGCCGACGAGCGCTCCGCGCCGCCAGCCGTGCAGGGCCGCCGCGCCGTAGGCGGCGATCAGCAGGACCGTGGCGGCGGCCGCCGCCGCGTAGGCGGCGCCGAAGGGCAGCACCTCCGACAGCGACAGCAGCAGCAAATAGAAGATACAGAGCGCGAAGCCGACCAACAGGTACTGCACGGCGTGGATCGCGAACGGGTTGAAGGTCTCGCAGAGGAAGAAGGCGAGGAAGGTGAGGGCGACGAAGAGGATCCCGTACTTGAGCGAGCGCTCGGTCTGCTGGTAGCCGTCGGCGGGGAGGAACAGCTCGACGCCGAATGCCGAGACCTCGGCGGCGCTGGCGTGCGCCAGGCTCTCGGCGTCGCCCGCGCGCCACTGCTGCGGGTAGCTGCGGCCGAACCAGGAGACGCGCCAGAGGGCGTCGAAGCCGCGGTCGCTCACCGTGCGTGTCTCCGGCAGGAAGGCGCCGGCGAAGCTCGGGTGCGGCCAGCTCGAGCGCAGCCGCACGACCGTCTCCTTGCCGAAGGGCAGCACCGAGAGCCGGCCGCTGCCGTTGAGCCCGAGGGCCAAGGAGAAGGGGATCGCGGCGTTCGCGGCGCTCTCCCTGAGCCCCGGCACCACGGTGCGCACGCCGGACTTCCAGAGATCGGCGGCGCCGCTCCCCGGCTCGAGCGGCAGCTCGCGCTCGCCCCAGCGCAGGACCAGCCCCTGGCGGATGCCGCGCGGGTCGGGCACGCCGACCGACACCGCCGCCTTCTCCCAGAGCACGTCCGGCGCCGCCACCTCCCAGCCCGCGAGGTCCGGGCGCCGGAAGGCGCCGGCGATCCGCAGCTCGGCGCGGTAGACCACGGTCTCGAAGATGCCGCGCCGCCGCCGCTCGGGGCGCAGCTCCCCCTCGACGCGCAGCCGCTCGGGCAGGAAGTGGGCGAGCTGTATCGTCTCGACCGTCTTCCCTTCGGAGTCCTGCCACCGCATCCGGTAAGGGACCGTCAGCACCGGGCCGCCGAGGGTCTGCTCGCCCCCCCACGAGGCCGCCACCTCGCCGGCGGCCGTGGCGCTGCGCCCCTGCCGCTCGGCGACCAGCGAGCGCACCATCGCCAGCGGGATGAGCAGCAGCAGGATCAGGAACCCGATCGTCAGCAGCTTGACCGCCAGCGAATCGCCGAACCGGCGCTTCACGGGAGCTTCGTCGAGCCTGGCCTCGAACATGGCGTCGTCTCCTTTTCGTCGTCCGACGAAAGGAGAGCGCACCCGCAGGGTCCGAAGACGGAGGCGGCGCGGCGGGAGGGCGCAAGATTGTGGCGGCGGTGTGGCGGCGGGCGGGGCGGCCGGCGCCTTGCGCTAGATTGCCGGCGTGACCGCGCCCGCCCCGCTCATCGCCGTCGTCGACGACGAGCCCGACCTGCGCGAGACGGTCGGCTACGCCCTCCGCCGCGAGGGCTTCCGCGTCGAGCTCCACGCCGACGGCCTCGCCGCCTGGGAGGTCTTCGCGCGCGGCCTGCCGGACGTCGCGGTGCTCGACATCCTGCTGCCGCGCCTGGACGGGCGCGAGCTCTGCCGCCGCCTGCGCGCCCTCTCCGAGCGGCTGCCGATCCTCTTCCTGACCTCGCGCGACGAGGAGTTCGACCGCGTGCTCGGCCTCGAGCTGGGGGCCGACGACTACCTGTGCAAGCCGTTCTCGATGCGCGAGCTGGTGGCGCGCATCCGCGTCCTGCTGCGGCGGGCGGCGCTGCGCGACGAGCCGGCGGGCGGGGCGGAGGAGCGGGTGCTGCGGCTGGGCAGCCTGGAGCTCGACCTCCGCCGCTACCAGGCGCGCTGGGCGGAGCGCCCGCTGCAGCTCACGGTCACCGAGTTCCACCTGCTGCACGCGCTCGCCCGCCACCCCGGGCACGTCAAGACCCGCGCCCAGCTCCTTGCCGAGGCCTACCCGCACGACGCCTACGCCAGCGACCGCACGATCGACAGCCACGTCAAGCGGCTGCGGCGGAAGCTCGCCGAGGCGGACGCCGCCGGCGATGGCGGGATCGAGACCGTGTACGGGCTCGGCTACCGCTGGCGGCAGGACTGAGGCCGCGCGTGCGCGCACCACGGCGCTACCGCCCGCCGCTGGCGCGGATCTCCGTCCGCCTGCTGCTGCTCAACCTCCTGCTCGTCTTCCTGCCGGTCGCGGGGTCGCTCTACCTCCAGACCTACGAGCGCCAGCTCCTGGTGGGGCAGGAGCGGGCGATGGTGCAGCAGGGGCGGGTCCTGGCGGCGGCGCTCGGGGAGCGCGGCGAGCTGGCCCCCGAGGAGGCGCAGGCGGCGCTGGCGCGGCTCCGCCGCCGCGTCGACGCGCGGCTGCGGGTCGTCGACCGGCGCGGCGACGTCATCGGCGACACCTCCGCCGCCGACCCGGACCCTGTCGCGAAGTTGGTGTTCTCGCCGCCCTCGCCGGCGCGCTCGGACCCGCTCTACCGCGTGGGCGCCGCCCTCTACCGCCTGCGCCAGCGGCTCGCGGGAGTGCGCCCGCCGGACTACGCCGACTACACCTGGACCCCGCCGCCGGCCTGGCCGGAGCCGGCGGTGCGCGCCGCCCTCGCCGGCCGCTACGGCGCCCTGACGCGCGCCACCGGCGACGGCCGCTCGCAGACGCTGCACAGCGCCATCCCCGTGCGCAGCGGCGGGCAGGTGGTCGGTGCAGTCCTGGTCTCGCAGTCCACCTGGCGGATCCTCGGCGCCCTCGACCAAGTGCGCCTCGGCATCCTGCGCGTGTTCCTGGCCTCCGTCGTCGCCGCGGCCGTCCTCACCCTGCTCTTTGCCACCACGATCGCCCGCCCGCTGGAGCGCCTGCGCGACGAGGCCGACGCCCTGGTCGACCGCCGCGGCCGGCTGCGCGGCCGCTTCCGCGGCTCGCGGCGGCGCGACGAGATCGGCGACCTGGCGCGCGCCCTCGAGCAGCTGACGCGGCAGATCGAAGGGCACCTGGGGTCCGTCGAGGCTTTCGCCGCCGACCTCTCGCACGAGCTCAAGAACCCGCTCGCCGCGGTGCGCAGCGCCGCCGAGCTGCTCGCCGAGGTGGAGACGCCCGAGGAGCGGGCGCGCTTCGCCGCCGTCGTGCAGCGCGAGGTGGCGCGGATGGAGCGGCTCCTCTCCGGCGTGCGCGAGATCGGCTGGATCGACGCCCGCCTCGACTCCGAGCCGGCGGGCGCGGTGCCGCTCCACGAGCTCCTGCCCGGCCTGGTCGAAAGCTGGCGGGAGCGGGCGCCGCGCGGCGTCGCCATCGACCTGGCGCTGCCGCCGGGGCCGGTCGAGGTGCGCGGCGCGCCGGAGCGGGTGACGCAGGTCTTCGAGAACCTGCTCGACAACGCGGTCGAGCTGTCGCCCCCCGGCGGCCGCGTCGCGGTCGAGCTGGCGGTCGCCGACGGCGCCGGCGTCGCCACGGTGGCGGACGAGGGCCCCGGCGTCCCCCCCGAGCACCTGCCGCGCGTCTTCGACCGCTTCTTCACCTGGCGCCCGAACGAAGCCGGCGCCCGCAACGGCCACAGCGGCCTCGGCCTCGCCATCGTCAAGGCGATCGTCGAGGGCTACGGCGGCACGGTGGCGATCCGCAACCGGCCCGAAGGCGGCGCCGCGGTCGAGGTGCGCCTGCCGCTCTGCTAGCCTGCGCCGCCATGCCGCCGGTCGCCGCGATCGAGCTGCGGGAGATCCGCCTGCCGCTCAAGGAGCCGTTTCGCATCTCGTCGGGGGTGGAGCACGAGCGGCGGATCCTGCTGGTGCGGGTGGTGGACGGCGACGGCGGCGCGGGGTGGGGGGAGTGCACGGCCGGCGAGCGGCCCAACTACGGCCCGGAGACCGCCGACACCGCCTGGCACGCGCTGCGCGAGTGGGTGGCGCCGCGCGTCCTCGGGCGCGACTTCGCCGACCCGCGGGAGGTCCATCCGGTCCTGCAGCGCGACTTCCGCGGCCACCACATGGCGAAGGCGGCAGTCGAGACGGCGCTCTGGGAGCTGGCGGCGCGGCGGCAGGGGGTGCCGCTGGCGCGCCTCCTCGGCGGCACGCGCGAGACGATCGAGGTGGGGATCTCGCTCGGTATCCAGGAGAGCCCAGAAGCGCTCGTCGAGAAGGCACGCGCGGCGCTGGCGCGCGGCTACCGGAAGGTCAAGATCAAGGTGGCGCCGGGGCTCGACCTGCCGTACCTGCGCGCGGCGCGCGAGGCGCTCGGCCCGGAGGCGCCGCTCATGGCCGACGCCAACAATGCCTACACCCTCGACGACGCCGACCACCTCGCCGCCTGGGACCCGCTGCACCTGCTGATGATCGAGCAGCCGCTCGCCTGGGACGACCTGCTGCGCCACGCGGCGCTCCAGAAGCACCTGGCGACGCCGATCTGCCTCGACGAGTCGATCACCGGCGCCGACCGCGCCGAGGACATGATCGCGCTCGGCGCCGGCCGCATCGTGAACATCAAGATCGGCCGCGTCGGCGGCCACGCGCAGGCGCTGGCGATCCACGACCTCTGCGCCGCTCACGGCGTGCCGGTCTGGTGCGGCGGCATGCTGGAGAGCGGCGTCGGCCGCGCCCACAACGTGGCGATCGCTTCGCTGCCCAACTTCACCCTTCCCGGCGACGTCTCGCCGTCCGAGCGCTACTGGGAGCGCGACATCGTGCGCCCGGAGTGGACGATGGACGGCGACGGCCGCATCCGCGTGCCGCTCGACCGCCCGGGCATGGGCGTCGAGGTGGACATGGACCGCGTGGACGACCTCACGGTGCGCGCCGAGACCCTGACGGGGGGATAGCCTCCAGGAACGAGCGCCATGCTCTACCGCCTCGCCGCCGACGGCGTCCTCGTCCTTCACGCCGCCTTCGTCGTCTTCGTGGTGCTCGGCGGCTTGCTGGCGCTGCGCTGGCCGCGCGCCGCCTGGGTCCACCTACCGGCGGCGGCCTGGGGGGCGGCGATCGAGTTCTGGGGCTGGATCTGCCCGTTGACGCCGCTCGAGCAGGCGCTGCGCCGCCTCGGCGGCGAGGCCGGCTACCGCGGCGGCTTCGTCGAGCACTACGTCGTCGCGCTGCTCTACCCGCAGGGCCTCACCCGCGGTCTGCAGCTCGCGCTCGGGCTCTTCGTCCTCGCTGTCAACCTCGCCGTCTACGCCTGGGTCTGGCGCACCCGCACCACGCGGTAGCCGCCGCGCCTACGGGTTCGGGGTTGCCGAGAGCGCAGGGCGCTCGCCAGTATCCGGATCGGAAGCCCTACCCGTGATCAACCCGCGATCATTGATGTCGTGGGTGGTGGTGAGGATGTCGGTATAACCGGGCGCGACAGTGGCGCCCCTGGTGGGCGTTAGGTCCCTGCACCTCTAACTGCAGCACGACGAGCGTGGACGGACGAGCAACGGCTCCAGGCCTCGTTCGTCACCGCGGCTCGGGCCGCGCTGCTCCGCGCGCACACGGCGGCGCGCTCGAGGAGCAACGCGCGCTCGCGGGAGTGCGTCGGCAACGCCGCGGATTCGAACTCCGCACGGCCTCGTCGAGGCGCCGAGCTTGGCGGGGAGATCGCCCGCGCTGTGCCCAACGTCTGCCTCTTCAAACCTAGCGTCATGTCGAATAATCTATCTAGCAGCTATTGACTACAGTCTTATCATGTGTAACGCTATTATGGAAGAGTCTACATTGTTCCCTAGCTTGGGTTGTCGAACTGGCGAGGCGTGGTCCTTTTGGAAGCGACGAGTTCATGGGAGTCGGCTCTGCACACCCGGCCTTGCGCTGGAACGCGGGAGGGCATTCACGCAGGCGAGCTGGAAGGCTGCCCGCTCCCGGGCCTCGAGAACGTGTGGCGTCAGACCCTGGGCGATGCACGCGTGTGCATCGCAGTTCTCGACGGGCCAGTCGATGTGTCGCACCCGTCGCTGGGTGGTGCCCGACTGACGATGCCCTGGGCGAGCGGCGGGTCCCGTTGCGCCGGCACTGGCTCCTGCGGGCACGGGACACACGTCGCCAGCCTAATCTTCGCGCAGCACGGAGCTGGGCCGCTGAAGGGTGTCGCGCCGCGTTGCCGCGGGATCGTGATCCCGATCTTCTCCGATCACCCGGCCTTGCCGGGAGCGATCCGCCCCTGCGCGCAGAGCGACCTGGCCCGCGCGGTCGAAGCCGCCGTCGGCTACGGGGCGCACGTGATCAACATCAGCAGCGGGCAGCCCGGGCACGCAGGCACGGCCGATCGGCGCCTCGTGCGCGCCGTCGAGCTATGCGCGCGACGAGGGGTCTTGGTCGTTGCCGCCGCCGGCAACGACGGGTGCGACTGCCTCCATCTCCCGGCCGCGTTGCCGACGGTCCTGACGGTGGGCGCGCACGGGCTTCACGGTGCGCCGAGCGAGTCCAGCAACTTCGGCAGGGTGTACCTGCGCCAGGGCGTGGTCGCGCCGGGCGAGTCGCTGCTCGGCGCCGTCCCCGGGGGCGGGTACGAGCGTCGGACCGGGACTTCGTGCGCTGCGCCTCTGGTCGCCGGGCTGGCAGGGCTCCTACTCAGCGCCCGGCTGGCGCGGAGAAACCGCCTCACGCCGCGCGACACGCGCGATCTGCGCGATGCGCTGCTGCGCTCGGTCTCGCCATGTGACCTGGAGGATCGGCGCGACTGCCAGCGGCTCCTCGCCGGGCGTGTCGATGCAGTTCGAGCATTCGACCTCTACGTGAAAGGAGCGATGGACATGAGCGAAGTGGTCAACACCGCTGCATCTCCGCTGCCGAGAGGCGCGCTCGTAGACGCCGGGCCGGCGGAGGGAGTGAGCCCGTCTTGTTCGTGTGGTTGCGCCACTCCAACGCCGGCGCCGGGCACGGCCTCGGCCCCGGAAGAAGACGAGAGCGAAGACGAGAACACCGAGCCCTCCGCGCTCCAGGCGCAGGCGATGCCCGGTCGGCGACCCGCGTTGCGCGCGTCCCGCGGATTGTCCCCGTCGGACTGCGCATGCCAGCAGGGCGGCGGGCTCGTCTACGCTCTTGCCGAACTCGGCTACGACTTCGGCTCGCAGGCGCGGCTCGACGCGATCAATGCCGAGATGGACGAGGGCAAGTTCCCCACCAACCCGCGCGACCTGCTCGAGTTCGTGAGCAGGGAGGGCAATCACCACTTCGCCGCGGCGATCCTGTGGACGCTCAACCACGACGCCACGCCCATCTACGCTCTGCGCCCTCAGGGCGCGTTCGCGCGCGAGACGTACGGTCGGTTGCTGGAGTTCTTTGCCGATCAGATCGACGGGAAGGCCGAGCGCGTCAGCGTCCCGGGGGTGCTGGACGGGAACGTGACCCTGCTGACCGGCCAGCCGGTTCCGGTCCTGGTCCCCGAGTTGCGCGGGATGTTCAACTGGGCGACCGCCGTGCTGGTGGCGTTAGTCGCCGGCAAGAAGCCCGCGACCGAAGCCCAAAGGAAGGAATTCGATGCGAAGTCCCAAGGGATTCGCGATTTCCTCGAGCGCATCTACTTCGAGGTGCGCAACACGGGTCAGACGCCCCAAGAACGGGCGCTGAACTTCGCCGCGACCAACGCGTTCAATCTTGCGCAAGTCTTCGAGAACGCGGCAAGGAGAAAGCTGCAGCTCGACGAAATCGGGGTTGAGCCCAGCCCCATCTGCCGTCCTGACAGCGACTGCTGGGACGTGCGCTTGATCTTCTTCGATCCCGAGGACGCGCTCGGCCACGCCCGGACGGCGTACCGCTTCACCGTGGATGTGAGCGACGTCGTTCCCGTGCTCGTCGGCCCGGTCCGCTCGTGGGCCTTGCGTTGAGCCGATGTTGTTGATTCCGCCCCGCCCGGCGTGCGGACGGGGTTAACCCCGAAAGGAGAAGGCACGATGCGTCCGCCAACCCAGTCGGAGCCAGCGGCCCGCGACGCCCGTCGTCGCCCATGGCGCGGCCTGAACCCCGATCAGGTCGGCGTCCTCCCGCACGGCGCGGAGGACGAGCACGACGACGGCGAAGAAGGGGGCCAGTCGGGAGAGTACGACGAGTCGGGAGAGTACGACGAGTCGGGAGAGTACGACGAGTCGGGAGAGTGACGCGGCGCGACCGGCCGCAGGCCCATCGCGGCTGCGGTAATCCGAGCGCCAAAAGGACTACCTCACACGAGGAAGGAGAACACAGTCATGCGCATGCCAACGCAATCTCAGCCCGCGGACCGGTCGATGAGCTCCTTCGCGGGGGCGGCCGCCTGGAGCGAGCCCGGTGTGGCGCCCCAGCTAAGTCTGTGCACCCCATGCGTGCAGGTCGGCGGCGGGCGGAAGTGTTTCACGCTGCCGTTCTTCGGTAACAAGTGCTTCAACATACCGAATTTCGGCCGGTGGAAGGCCTGTTGCAAGACCCGCTGGGGCATTCCGCCGGTGACCTGCGGCATCAGCCGGTGCTAACGCTCTGGCGCTAGCAGCTGGCCTGAGGTAGGGGAGGGCTCGGGAGGCCGGCGAGCCCTGCTGGTCTCCTTGCGCCTTTCGCAATGGCCTCATGGAGACGGTGATCGAGGTCGTCCGCCATGGCGGTCCGAAACTAAGGCGACTGGGCCTCCCCCGCGCAGGCGGCGGCGCGCTTGAGAAGCAGCGCCCGCACGCGGGCGTTGGCGGTGAGCGACGCCGCGCGCTCGAAGTCCACCTGCGCCTCGGCGTGGCGGCCGATCTTGGCGAGGAGGTCGCCGCGCACGCTGGGCAGGAACGGGTAGCCGGCGAGCGCCGGCTCCGCGGTCAGCGCATCGACCAGCGCCAGGCCCGCCGCCGGACCGGACGCCATCCCCACCGCCACCGCCCGGTTCAGCTCGACGACGGGGGAGGGCGCGAGCCTGGCGAGGGCCTCGTAGAGCGCCGCGATGCGCCGCCAGTCGGTCTCCTCCGGCGTCCGCGCCCGCGCGTGGCAGGCGGCGATCGCGGCCTGCAGCGCGTATGGGCCGCCGGCGCCGCCGAGCCGCTCGGCGCGCTCGAGGGCCGCCAGGCCGCGCCCGATGAGGACGTAGTCCCAACGCCCGCGGTCCTGGTCGAGGAGCAGGATCGGCTCGCCCGCGGGGCCCACCCGGGCGGGCGCGCGCGACGCCTGGATCTCCATCAGCGCGACCAGGCCGTGGACCTCCGGCTCCCGCGGCGCCAGCTCGGCCAGGATGCGGCCCAAGCGGAGCGCGTCCTCGCACAGCGCCGGGCGCATCCAGTCGTCGCCGGCGGTCGCCGCGTAGCCCTCGTTGAAGATCAGGTAGACGACCTCCAGGACCGACGCGAGACGGGCAGCCAGCTCGCCGCCGCGCGGCACCTCGAACGGCACGCCCGCTTCGGCGAGGGTGCGCTTGGCGCGCACGATGCGCTGGGCGACGGTCGGCACCGGCGTGAGGAAGGCGCGCGCGATCTCCTCGGTGGTCAGGCCGCCGAGGAGGCGCAGGGTGAGGGCCACGCGCGCCTCGGTCGCCAGGACCGGGTGGCAGCAGATGAAGACTAGGCGCAGGAGGTCGTCGCCGACCGGGTCGTCGAGCGCGGCGTCGAGGTCCGGCGCCTCCTCCTCCCGCTGGGCCTCCAGCTCGCGCCCCAGCTCGTCGTGCTTGCGCTCGAGCAGCGCCCGCCGGCGCAGCTGGTCGATCGCCCGGTGCTTGGCGGCGGCCATGAGCCAGGCGCCCGGCTTGTCCGGGACGCCCGCCTCGGGCCACCGCTCGAGCGCCGCGACGAGCGCGTCCTGCGCCAGGTCCTCGGCGAGGCCGACGTCGCGGACGATCCGCGCCAGCCCGGCGATCAGCCGGGCCGACTCGATCCTCCAGACTGCGTCGATGGTGCGCCGGATGTCGGTCGCCGTCACGGCGGCCGATCACATCATCGGCGATCCGTCGCGGCAAGGCCGCGGTGCGCGGCCCAGCCAGAGGTGCTGGGCCGCGTACGCCCGCCAGGGGCGCCACTTTCGCGCCCGGGCGCGCAGGACCCCGGGGCTCGCGGCCCCCGCCGCGTGTTGGAGGGCGCGGTCCGAGGCGGGGAACGCGTCCGGCCAGTACAGCGCGCGCATCACGATCGTCGTCGCCAGCCGGTCGTCGATGCCGGCGATCGCCATCAGCGCGCGGTGCGTCTCGGCGACGTCGCTCCCGGGATCCAGCCGCAGCCCGCCCTCGGCGACCGCCCGCGCGAAAGCCAGGATGCCGTCGGCGCGCCGCCGCGACACGCCGATCGCCATCAGCCCCGACGCTCCCGCCTCGGCCACGCGCTCCGCGCTCGGCGCCAGCAGGTTGAGGGCCGGGACCCCGGTGTCGAGCGGCTCCCCCAGGGCCGCCGCGACACGGCCGGCGAGCGCGCGCGTCGCAGCGCCCGACGACGCCGCGCCGCGGAGCAGCGCGCGCAGGCCGACCTCGAAGCCGTCGAGCGCGCCGGGGAGGCGCACGCCGCGCCGCCGGCGGACGAGTGCGGCGAGCCCGCCGCGCTCGAGGTGCGCGTCCACCACCGCGGGCTGGGCGTCGAGGTCGAAGAGCTGCCGCAGCCGCGCCAGCAGGGGCATCAGCACGGGCAGGAGCGACGGCGAGATGTCGATCTTCACCTGGGCTTCCGCCGGCGAGTCCTCGGCGAAGACGACACCGCTCCGCCCGCCGAGCCGCACCGTGCGGCCGTAGCGCCGGCCCTCCACGACCTCGACCCCCGGCGTCGCCTCGCGCCCCAGGAAGGCGGCGAGCGCGTCCCAGGCCAGCGGCGGCCGGTAGGCGAGCGTCAGGCGCAGGAGATCGCCCGCCGGCCTTGACGTCGCCGCCGGGCGCGCCGGCGCCGGCCGCCGCAGGGCGCTGGGGCTCATCCCGTAACGCTCGCGGAAGGTGACGTTGAAGCGGCGCAGGCTCTCGAAGCCGCTGGCGAAGGCGACGTCGGTCACCGAGAGGGCGGTGTCGGCGAGGAGGCGCTTGGCGAGCAGCAGGCGGTGGGTCTGCGCCAGCTCGACCGGCGAGACGCCGATCTCGCGCTGCAAGGCCCGCCGCAGGTGGCGCTCGCTCACTCCCAGCTCGGCGGCCAGGTCCGCCACCCGGCGGCCGTTCAGCGCGCCGGCGGCGATGCGGTGCGCGGCCGTGTCGGCGAGGCGCGACACCGCGTCGATCAGCGCCCGCCCCGGCGCCAGCTCCGGGCGGCAGCGCAGGCAGGGGCGAAACCCCGCGCCCTCGGCGGCGGCGGCGGAGTCGAAGAAGCGCCGGTGGTCGGGGTCGGCGCGCCGCGACGGGCAGGTCGGCCGGCAGTAGATCCGGGTGGTGACGATGCCGACGAAGAAGAGGCCGTCGAAGCGCGCGTCGCGCGCGTCGAGCGCGCGCTGGCAGACGTCGGCGGGGAGCGATGGGGGAGGGCCGGCCGGCTCGATCACCTCACGAACCTACACCAGCCCGGCGACCTCGACGCGCCGGATTCGGACGCCGAATTCCGCCGATTCAGCGTCCGAAAGCGGCGAGCAAGCGGGCGGGCGCGGCCCTACCGTCTCCGGCGGGCGCTCGCGCTGTCGCAGAGTGCCCGGTCGGCCCGAAGGAGGCAATCATGAAGACGCTCATCGCACGATCCCTGGTCCTCGCGGCGTTGCTGCCCGCCGCCGCCCTGGGCGCGGAGTACCGCGTCACCAATCTCCCCTCGCTCGGCGGCACGGTGAGCCGCGGGAACAGCGTCAACAACCGGGGCTGGATCGCCGGCTATTCGAACCTGGCGGGGGACCAGACCCGGCACGCCACGCTCTGGCTGGACGGCACCGCCTTCGACCTTGGCACCCTCGGCGGCCCCAACAGCAGCGTCGCCTGGCCGGTCAAGAACAACAACGGCGTGCTCGTCGGCATCGCGCAGGCCTCCACGCCCGAGCCGCTCGGGGAGAACTGGAGCTGCGCGGCCTTCTTCCCGCCGGCGACCGCGACTGGCTTCACCTGTCTCGGGTTCGTCTGGGAAGACGGCGTGATGCGGGCGCTGCCGACGCTCGGGGGCAACAACGGCTTCGCCACCGGCGCCAACAACCGAGGGCAGGTGGTCGGGTGGGCGGAGAACACCGTGCACGACCCGACCTGCGTGCCGCCGCAGGTCCTCCAGTTCCGCGCCGTCGTCTGGGGGCCCGGCGACCAAATCCGCGAGTTGCCGCCGCTCCCCGGCGACACCTCCACCGCCGCCACCGCGATCAACGACCGCGGCCAGGTCGTCGGCATCTCGGGCGCCTGCGACCAGGCGGTCGGGCGCCACACCGCCGCGCACGCCGTGCTCTGGGAAAAAGGCAGGGTGACCGACATCGGCAACCTCGGCGGCGCGACCTGGAACACGCCGATGGCCATCAACCAGCGCGGCGACGTCGTCGGCTTCGCCAGCCAGCCCGACGACGATCCGGACGACCCGCAGCTGCGCGCGTTCCTCTGGACGCGGCGCGGCGGCATCCGCAAAGTCGGCACGCTGCCGGGCGACGTCTACAGCGAAGCCCACGGCATCAACGCCCGGGGCCAGGTGGTCGGCGTGTCGTGCGACGCCGCCGGCGCCTGCCGCGCCTTCCTCTGGGAGGACGGCGTCATGACGGACCTCAACACGCTCGTCGCGCCCGGCTACGGCGACGTCCTGACCACCGCCCAGGACATCAACGACCGCGGGGTGATCACGGGGAGGGCCTTCGATCCGGACACCGGCGCGCGGCCGGCGTTCTCAGCGACTCCGGTGCCGTAGCTGGAACAACCGACCGGCGCACGATCGACGCGACACCGCGCCGATCGTGCGCCGGGTTCCGGCCGTTACCGCTTGGCGTTCTCGGCCGCTTGCGCGGCGATCCGTTCCTCCCTCTCCCGCAGCTCCGGCGAGAGGGCCTCGCCGAATTCCGCCGCCTCGAAGACCGGCCGGATCTCGACCTCGGTGCCCTCGAACGGAGCGCGCTTGAGCCACTCGATCGCCTCGTCCAGCGACTTCACCTGCCAGAGCCAGAAGCCGGCGACCAGCTCCTTGGCCTCGGCGAAGGGGCCGTCGATGACGGTCTTCTTGCCGCCCGAAAAGCGCACGCGCGCGCCCTTCGAGCTGGGATGGAGCCCTTCGCCGGCGAGCATCACGCCCGCCTTCGCCAGGTCCTCGTTGAACTTCGTCATGTCGGTGAGGAGCTTCTCGTCCGGCATGACGCCCGCCTCGGAGCTCTTGTCCGCTTTGACCAGTACCATGACTCGCATCGTCGTCTCTCTCCCTTCCGGTTTTCGGGTTGGGAGCCGGGGCTCGTGATCCCCGGCTCTACTCTGACGTCGAACGAGGGTCGGGGAAATCGACAACCCGCTCAGGCGCCGGTGTAGCGGGCGACCAGCAGGGTCACGTCGTCCTCGGCCTCGCGGCCGCGGCGGTGGTCGGCGGCGGTCTGGAGGAGGGCGTCGGCGATGGCCTGCGGCGCCGCGCCGGCGAGCCGGCCGAGGCAGGCGTCCACCCCCGCGTCGCCCAGCTCCCGGCCGTCCGGCGCCGCCGACTCCGGGATGCCGTCGCTGTAGAGGACGAGCGTGTCGCCGGGCGCCAGCGCCAGGCGCTCGGTGACCCAGCTCGCGGCGGGGAGGAGGCCGAGGATCGGCCCGTGCGCGGCGACCCGCTCGAGGCCGCCGTCGCGCCGCAGCAGCGCCATCGGGCAGTGGCCGGCGTTGGCCAGCTCGACCGCGCCATCCGGCGCGAGGTGGGCGGCGGCCAGCGTGCAGAAGCGGTTCCCCGGGTTGTAGCGGTGGAGCGTGCGGTCGAGCGCCGGCAGCACCTCGGCGAGCGGCCGGCCGAGGTCGTGGAGGAGCTCGAGGAGCCCCTGGAGGAGGGCCATCAGCAGCGCCGCCGAGACCCCCTTGCCCGAGATGTCGCCCACCGCCAGGGCGAGACCGCCGCCGGGAAGCAGCGCGCCGTGGTAGAGGTCGCCGCCGACGCTGCGCGCCGGCTGGCTGATGGCGAAGACCTCGGCGAAGGGGACCGCGGGGGGTTGCCGCAGCAGGGCGGTCTGGATCGACCGCGCCAGCGTCATCTCATGGTCGATCTTGGCTTTCTCCCGCGCCTCGCGGTAGAGGCGGGCGCCGTCGATCGCCATCGCGGCGTCGGCGGCGAGCGACTCCAAGACGGCGAGCTCGTCGGCCGTGAAGCCACCGCGCGAGAGCGAGCGCGCGACGAGGAGCACGCCGATCGCCTCGACGCGGCCGACGAAGGAGGCGTCCTGCGGCGGCCCCACGGTGCGGTGGGCGACGAGGAGCGGGGTGGCGGCGGCCTCGGCCGCCGGGCCGAGCGTGGTGTCGGCCGAGGAGAGGGCGGTCAGCTCCTCGACCGCCGTGATGCGCTTTGCCAGGGCCCGCTCGAGCAGCGCGACCTCGGGGGGCGACGGCGCCTCGGCGCTGCGCGGGTAGCGGAGGAGGCTCGTCTCGCTGCCCTCCCGCAGGCTCAGGAAGACGCGCTCGGCGCGCATCAGCCGCGCCGCCGCCCCGAGCACGAGGTCGAGCACCTCGTCGAGGACGGTCGCGGTGTTGAGCGTGCGGGCGACCTCCAGCAGGAGCTGGAGGTGGCGCACCCCCTCGCCGCCGCCGCCCGCCTGCCGCGTTGCGTCCAGCAGCGTCGAGGTGCCGACGACCGGCTCGACGACGTACTCGACGTGGCGGCCGAAGCGCACCACGTCCCCCGCCCGCAGGGCCGAGCGCTCGATCCGCGCGCCGTTGCAGAAGGTGCCGCCGGTCGAGCCGAGGTCCTCGAGCAGCAGCTCTGCGCCCTGCCAGCGCAGCCGGGCGTGGCGGCGCGACACTGCGGGGTCGGGGATGACCACCTCGCAAGCGGTGTCGCGGCCGAGGTGGATCGGCGTCTCGGCCGGGCACACCTCGCCCGTCAGCACGGCGGCGCCGCGGGGCACCAGCTTCAGCGCGGGGGGCACGCCGTCTCTTCTACCACAGGCGAGGGGCGCTACAGGGCTGCGAAGAGCCCGGCCGGCTCGCCGGCGGCGTAGAGGAGCCGCCCGTCCGCCAGCACGCGCGCGTCGGGATGGAGGGCGTGCGGCTCGGCGCGGCCGGGGGCGAGGAGGTGGACGACCTCGTGGCCGCGGGCGACGAGGGCGTCGGCGATCAGCCGCCGGTGGCAGCGTTGGGGGAGCGCCTCGGCGCAGAGGATGACGGTCGGCCGCTCCGCGGCGGCTCCCTCCAGGCGCGCCAGGGCGGCGGCGAACTCCGGCGTCTCCATGTGGTCGGCGTAGCCGCGGAAGGCGGCGACGCGCCAGGCGGTGTGGGGGGAGCCTGGGCGGGGCGCCCGGCGGCCGCCGAGGTCGGGCTCGTGGCGATAGTCGATGCCGGCCTCCGCCAAGCTCGCGGCCAACGCCTCCTGCCCGAACTGCGGGTGCCGGCGCGAGCCGGGGAAGCGGCGGACGTCGACCAGGAGCTCGACCCCGGCCTCGGTGAGGATCTCGAGCAGCTCGGCGGCCGTCCGCGTGGAGTGGCCGGCAGTAAAGACGCGCGCCATCCGGCTACTATAGATGCCCCCCGGCGGCCCGGCCTGGCCGGCAGCGCGGGGTGAGAGCCCTCGCCGTGCGCCTCCGCGTCGTCACCTACAACATCCATCGCGCGATCGGCGTCGACCGCCGCTTCCGCCCCGATCGGATCGTCGAGATCCTCCGCCACCACGCCGGCGACGTCGTCCTCCTCCAGGAGGTGGACGAGGGGGCGCCGCGCTCGCGCGAGCTCGACCTCGGGCGCGGCCTCGCCCGCGCGCTCGACTACCCGCACGTGGCGGTCGGCCACAACGTCACCCTGCGCAAAGGGGGGCGCTACGGCAACGCCACCCTCTCCCGCTTCCCGATCCTGCGCGAGCGCAACATCGACCTGACGATCGGCAACCGCAAGCGGCGCGGCAGCCAGCACACGACGCTGCTGCCGCTCCCCGACGGGCCGCCGCTCGAGGTCTTCAACCTCCACCTCGGTCTCTCGGCCTGGGAGCGGGCGGCGCAGGTGGAGCTGCTGGTGCGCTCCTCGGAGTTCGCCGACATGGCGCTCGACGGGCCGTGTCTCGTGGGCGGCGACTTCAACGACTGGCGCTCGCAGCTGCGCGCGGTCTTCACCGACGGGCTCGGCTTCCGCTGCGCCACCGACCTGCGCAGCGGCCAGCAATCGCCGATCGCGACCTACCCGGCCTTCTCGCCGCGCGGCGGGCTCGACCGGGTCTACTACCGGGGCGGCCTCCAGCTCGCCGCCGCCCACCGCTGCCGCCTCTACGTCTCGCGCGTCGCCAGCGACCACCTGCCGGTGGTCGTCGACTTCGAGCTGGCGGCGGACGCCGCGGCGCCCGCGGCCGAGCGCCCGGCCATGCTCGGGTAGCGGCCTTGGCCCGGGCTTGACTTCCGGCGCGCCCCCTCCTCCTGCTATCCTCCCGCGGTCGAACAACTGAACAGCCGTCAGCACGGCGAGGTCCGGTCTCTCCGGGGCCCCCCTTCGCAGGAGCCTTGGGTGCCGCGCCCGCCGCGCGCTTGGCGGCACCGGCTCGGAGTGCCAGGAGGATCGCCTGCGCCAAGCACGCCCCTCGTCCCCGATCCCGCAGCTCGCCGCCTGCCTGCTGCTCGCCGTCCTCGCCGGGGGCGGCGCCGCCACCGCCCGCGGTCCCTACTTCGCCGGCTGGCAGCCCGACCGGGCCGGCTTCTCGGTCCGCTTCCACGGCGAGGAGACCCACCACACGCTGCTCGGGGTGTTCGTCCTGCCGGGCGAGGTGCTGCCGCTGGCGGTCGCCGAAGCCGACCGGGCGGCCGGGAGCTACGAGCTGGAGGCGCCGGGGGAGACGGCGGTCGAGCCGGCGGGGCCCGCGGCCTGGCGCTGGACGGCGCCGGCGGCGACCGGCCTCTACCCGCTCATCGTGCACCAGGCGCCGAGCGGGCGCACCCTGACCCTCAACGTCTTCGTCATGGTGCCGGCCTCGCAGGCCAACGGCGGCGAGCTCAACGGCTACCGCCTCGGCGACTACCCGGACGAGCCCTTCCGCGACCTCCCCTCCTACCTGCCGCCGCGCGGCTTCATCGAGGTCACCGAGGAGCTGCGCGACGCCCGCGTCGCCCCGCACTTCACGCTGGCGCAGTTCCTCTGCCGCCAGCAGGGCGGCTTCCCCAAGTACGTGGCGCTGCGCGAGCGGCTGCTGCTCAAGCTCGAGATGATCGTCGAGGCGGTCAACGCCTCGGGGCATCCCGCCGACACGCTGAGCATCCAGAGCGGCTACCGCACGCCGCACCACAACCACACCCGCGGCCGCGGCCGCTACAGCCGGCACATCTACGGCGACGCCGCCGACCTCTTCGTCGACCAGGACGGCAACGGCCGGATGGACGACCTCGACGGCAACGGCCGCCTGGGCAACGGCGACGCCGAGGCGCTGCGCCGCATCGTCGAGGGGATCGACGGGCTGCCGACCTTGGCGGAGTACGTCGGCGGGCTGGGGTTCTACCGCGGCGGCGCCAGCCACGGACCGTACCTGCACGTCGACACCCGCGGCTACCCGGCGCGCTGGGGGAGCTAGACTCCCCCGCGATGGCCGACGACCGGAAATACCGCCAGCGCGGCTACCAGGACACCGGCCGCTCCGAGGAGAGGAAGGATCGGCCGCCGCAGGGCCCGCGCGAGAAGCCCGAGGGGCCGCGGGGGCGCGGCCTCGGCCGCCCCACCGAGACCGTCTTCCGCTGCGCCGCCTGCGGCGAGAAGCGCCTGCTGACCGGCGCCGCCGACGAGGTGCCGTTCGACGCCGCCTGCGGCCGCTGCGGCGCCGCCCTCCACACCTGCTCCAACTGCCTCCACTTCGACACCGCCGCCCGCTGGGAGTGCCGCCGGCACGCCGAGATCCCCGCCCGGGTGGTCAAGAAGCGCGAGCGCAACGAGTGCCCCTGCTTCCAGCCCAAGACGGTGCAGGAGTTCGGCGCCGAGAGCGCCAAGCCCGGACCCACCGACCCGCGCGCCGCCTTCGACGCGCTGTTCAAGATTTAGATCACCATCGCCCGGCGAGAGGCCGCCAGGAGGCGGCCGCTCCGGAGAAGACGAAGCGAATGTCGGCGGTGCCGGTGGCGTGCCGGTTCTCGAGCCGGAAGCTCCGCTGCAGCGGGTTGTAGAGCCCGATCGTGTCGTCGCCGTCGCCGTCCCAATCGCCGGCAACCGGCAGCCAGCCGCGTCCTCCCGGGCCGAACGGGTAGACCGTCGTCGCCGGCCCGTTGGTCAGCGGGTTGCGCAGGTGGAAGACCGAGGCGGCCGGATCGTAGAGGCCGACGCCGTCCCGTCCGTCGCCGTCCCAATCGCCGGCAATCGGCAGCCAGCCGGCCGCCGCGCCGGTGAAGCGGACGGTGTGGTCGGCCGGGCCGCCGGTGGCGTCGTCGCGCAGGTGGAAGGTGCGCGACGCGTCGTCGTAGAGGCCGACGCCGTCGGCGCCGTCGCCATTCCAGTCGCCGGTCACCGCGCCGGCGGCCGCGGGCGGCACGGCGGCGAGCGTGAAGAGGCGGTCGGAAGCGCCGCCCGAGAGCGAGTCCTTGAGCCGGAAGCGCCGGGTCCCCGGATCGAAGAAGCCGATCGTGGCGGCGCCGTCGCCGTTCCAGTCGCCGGCGAGCGGCCGCCAGGGGTTGTTGACCGGGCCGAAGCGGACGGAGCGGTCGGCCGGGCCGGTGCGCAGCGCGTCCTTCAAGTGGAAGCGGGAGAGCGCCGGGTCGAAGAGGCCGACCCCGTCGCCCTCGCCGGGGGGCGGGGGCGGCGGTGGGGGAGGAGGCGGCGGAGGTGGCGGAGGTGGTGGTGGCGGCGGCGCGTCGGTCGCCAGGCGGAAGAGGTCGCCGCCGAGGGTGCCGACGTAGAGCTCGCCCAGGCGGTCCTCGCCGAAGGTGGTGAGGAGCGGCGCGCGGTCGCCCAGGATCTGCGCGCTCCAGACGCCGCCGCTGCGCTCGGCGATCCGCACCCGCCCGCTGCACAGGTCGCCGAAGAGGTAGGCGCCGGCGAGCTCGGGCACCTGGGTGCCGCGGTAGACGTAGCCGCCGGAGACCGAGCAGTCGTCGCCGCCGTGGTCGTACTCCAGGATCGGCCGCACCAGGACCGAGGCGCCGCACGGCGGCACGCTCGACGGGCAGGCGTCGCGGCTGAAGCAGGCGTTGCCCTCCATGACCTTCCAGCCGTAGTTCTCGCCGCCGCGGCTGGCCGCCGGCTGGAAGTCGATCTCCTCGCGCGCGTTCTGCCCGACGTCGCCGATGTACATGTCGCCGGTCGCGCGGTCGAACGTGAAGCGCCAGGGGTTGCGGAAACCGACGGCCCAGATCTCGGGCCGCACGCCGGCGACGCCGACGAACGGGTTGCTCGGCGGGATGCCGTGGAAGGGCGCCGCGCCGGCGTTCTGATCGACGTCGATGCGCAGCATCTTGCCGAGCAGGTCGTTGCCGCGCTGCGCCCGGCAGGCGGGGTCGCCGCCGGAGCCGCCGTCCCCCATGCCGATGTAGAGATAGCCGTCCGGGCCGAACTGGAGCTGGCCGCCGTTGTGGTTGGCGAAGGGCTGCCCGATGGTGAGCAGCACGCGCGCGCTGGCGGGATCGGCGAGGCCGGGGTCGCCGGCCGTCACCCGGTAGCGGGCGACGACCGTGTCGCCGCGGTTGTCCGTGTAGTTGACGAAGAAGAAGCCGTTCTCGGCGTAGCGCGGGTGAAAGGCGGTCGAGAGGAGCCCGCGCTCGCCGTCGGTGGTGGTGAGAGACCGGATGTCGAGGAAGAGACGGGTGAGCACACGGCCGCCGGAGAAGATCGCGATCCGCCCGTCGCGCAGGGTGAGGAAGAGGCGGTCGTCGCCGGCATGGGTAATGCCGGTGATCGCCCCGAGGCCGGTCCCCAGGCGCTCGAGGCGGACGCGCGAGATGTCGAGCGGGGCGGTCGTCGCGCGGAGGCCCGGCGCCGCCGGGGCGTCGGGGGGACCGCCGGCGAGGAGGAGCGCGAGGGCCAGGAGCGGCCAGGCGAGGGCGGCGCGGCAGGAACCGGGAGGACGGCGGAACGGCATCGAACGTCTCACTGCGCGGCGAACGATAGCAGAGGGCGCATATCCGCAAGGCTGTCCGCGGCGCCCGCCGCTGGCGTAGCATCGCCCGCGCACCGCGCCCGCCCATGACCGCCGACACCCTCTTCAGCGACGCCGACCGCGAGGCGATCCGCGCTGCCGTCGAAGAGGCCGAGTGCGCGACCTCCGGCGAGATCGTCCCCTACGTCGTCGACGCCAGCGACGAGTACCCCAACGCGCCCTGGCGCGGCGCCGCCCTCGGGGCGATGACGCTGCCGCTCCTCGCCTGGGGCGTGCACGGGCTCCTGGGCCTCTGGGGCGGCCAGCTCTTCGTCTGGATGGTGCTGCCGGCCGCCGCGGGCGCCGCCCTCGGGTGGCTCGTCGCCCAGGTCCCGGCGGTGCGCCGGGCGCTGGCCGGGCAGGCGGTGATGGAGCTGCGGGTGCGGCGGCGGGCGGGAGTGGCCTTTCTCGAGGAGGAGGTCTTCGCCACCCGCGACCGCACCGGCATCCTCCTCTTCCTCTCGCTCTTCGAGCACCGGGTCGTGGTGCTCGGCGACTCGGGGATCAACGCGCGCGTCGATCAAGCCGAGTGGGAGGGGATCGTCGAGACGGTCGTCGCCGGCATCCGCGCCGGCCGCCCCGGTCCGGCGGTGGCGGCGGCGGTGCGCGAGTGCGGCGGCCTCCTCGCCCGGCACGGCGTCGTCTGCCGGGTGGACGACACCGACGAGCTGGGGAACGTGCTGCGGCAGGGCGAGCCGTGAGACGCCTCTGGCTCCTCGCTCTCCTCGCGCTCGCCCTCTGCGCCGCGCCGGCCGCCGCCCAGGAGGTGCCGTTCCTCTCCGGCCGCGTCGTGGACGAGGCCGAGCTCCTCCCTCCCGAGGTCGAGGCGCGCCTCGACGCCAAGCTCGCGGCGCTGGAGAAGGAGAAGGGCTCGCAGGTGGCGGTGCTCACCGTCGAGAGCCTCGAAGGCGAGCCGATCGAGGACTACTCGATGCGCGTCGTCGAGACCTGGAAGCTCGGCCGCGAGAAGGTGGACGACGGCGTGCTCCTGCTGGTCGCCGAGCAGGACCGGCAGATGCGGATCGAGGTGGGCTACGGTCTGGAGGGGGCGCTCACCGACCTCGAGAGCCGGCAGATCCTCGACCAGGTGATCCGCCCGGCCTTCCGGCGCGGCGACTACGCCGGCGGGATCGAGGCCGGGGTCGACGCGATCGCCGCCTCGGTGCGCGGCGAGCCGCTGCCGGCGCCGGAGGTCGACATGGCGGAGGGGATGGAAGGGTCGCCCTGGTACGCCCGCGTCTTCATCGGCTTCGTCTTCTGCATCGTCATCGGCATCTTCTCGTTGAGCGCGCTCGCCGCCCCCGACGGCTGCGGCGCCTGGGGCCTCTACGTCTTCCTGATGCCCTTCTACTTCGCCTTCCCGACCGGGATCTTCGACACGCCGATCGCCGGCCTCGTCGCCTGGCTCGCCTGGACGATCGGCTACCCGCTGCTGCGGCGCCTGCGCAAGACGCCGCGCGGCAAGCGCTTCTGGACCGACACGATGGGCCCCGGCGGGGGCGCCGGCGGCTGGTTCAACTTCCCGATGGGCGGTGGGGGAGGGCGCGGCGGCGGCTGGAGCGGCGGCGGGGGCTTTTCGGGCGGTGGCGGGGGGTTCGGCGGGGGAGGGGCGTCCAGCGGCTGGTAGCGCCCCTCCCCGCCCGCGCTCCGCGTTAGCGGAGGCGCGTGAAGCCGGTCAGGTTGTGGTTCCGGTGGAACTCCTCGGAGCGGACGACCGTCTCGACCAGGTCGTAGAGCCGGCCCCGCTCCAGCTGGCGCACGTTGGCGACGAAGCCGGGGTCCGAGGCGAGCTGGCTGACGCTGCCGCTGCGGCCGAGGAGCACCCGGTAGAGGTGCGCCACGACCTCTTGCGCCGAGTGGCCGCGGAAGACGCTGCGCTCCTGCGCCTGGCGGGCGAGGTCGAGTGCCACCTCGATGACCGCCTCGTAACCGTCGCGGTAGATCCGGTCGACGCCGGCGTTGAAGTCGGTGTCGCGCCGCAGGCTGGAGGTGTCCTCCAGCAGGAGGGCGTCGTAGAGCAACGCCGTCAGCCGCTCGGACTCCCGCAGGCGCTCGCGGTCGGTCGCCCCCTGGCTCAAGCCGAGCGAGGAGCCGCCGCGGCCGCCGAGGTCGAAGGTGATGCGGCCGCTCTCGAGGTTGTTGCGCAGGTCGTAGCGGCCGGTGACCTCGAAGGCCAGCTGGGCGCGGTCGTCGTTGCGCAGGCGGTCGCGGTCGCCGATCCGCACCACGACCCAGTTCGGACCGCGCTCGAGGATGTCGAGGCGGCTGGTGCCCGAGGCCTCGGAGAAGCGGGCGTGGATCGGGATCTCGACGCCGTCGCCGTCGCCTTCGATCGCCGTCCCCACCAGGCGCACCCGCACGCGGTCGCCGACGTTGACCGGGATCGGCTCGTTGGTCGGGTGGATGCCGTAACGGGACTCCGCGCCGGCGGTCAGGTTCTCGACCCAGGTCTGCAGAGCGATGACCTTGGCGCCGACGGTGCCGGCGAGCTGCTTGGCGGCTACGGTGTCCTTCTTGTGATCCGCGGCGGCCCCGCCCGCCCCGAGCAGGGCGAGCGCGAGGGCCGCGGCGGCGATGCGATGGGTGCTCTTCATGGCTGCATCTCCTTGGCTGTCAGTGCTTTGTCGACGAGGTGGAGACTTCCCCCTCGCGCCAGGAGATGCAGGTTGCAAGACGGGGGCCAGAAGGCCCGGCTCAGCCCCCCTTCTCGAGCTTTTTCAGGTACTCGGTGTAGGTCTTCTCGCTCTCGAAGTAGAGGACGCTGCCGTCTTCGCGCGCCGCGATGACGGCCGTGGCCTTGTCCACCTTCTTCTGGGTCAACGGATCGACGCCGGTGCGCGCCTCGGCGTCCTTGGACAGCCGCTCCTTGCACATGGCGCAGCAGCCGTAATAGGTCTTACCGTCGACCGCGACCGGGATCTGGTCGCGCTCGAAGACCTGGTCGTTGACCATGCAGACCTTCTTGGTCTCGACGCGGTGGAGGGCCGGCGCGGCCTCCTTCTCGGCCTTGCCGGGCTTGGCCTCGCCGGCCATGGCGGCGCCGGCGGCGGCGAGCGCTGCCAGGCAGAAGGCGGCGGCGAGGGGGCGGAAGCGGTGCGGGGTGCTCATGGGGGAATCTCTCCTCTAGGGTCCCGGTTCAGGTCTACGGAAAGCTCAGTCTCTCTCAACGCGGGGCGGCGGGGAAGCATTTCCGCTACAATCGCGGCGTCCGCCTTGCAAGCAAGAACAATCCGGGGGCCCCTCCTAGTGGACCAAACAGTGGACCAAAGCATCGAAAACCGCCTCGACCTCGTCAACACGCTCTTCCTCCTCGGCACGCTCGCCGTCACCCTGGTCGGTGTGCCCTGGTACATCGTCAAGGTCGGGCTCGGCTGGCCGGAGACCATCACCTTCGCCGTCCTCTGGCTGGTCATCGGCGTCTCGGTGACCGCCGGCTACCACCGCCTCTTCAGCCACCGCACCTACCGCGCCGCCTGGCCGGTGCGCCTCTTCTTCCTGGTCTTCGGCGCCGCGGCGCTCGAGAACTCGGCCCTCCGCTGGTCGGCCGACCACCGCGTCCACCATTCGCACACCGACCACGACCGCGACCCCTACAACATCCAGAAGGGGTTCTGGTGGGCGCACATGGGGTGGGTCTTCTTCCACCACGAGCCGCCGAGCCTCAACGTCGTGCGCGACCTCCAGGACGACCCCCTGGTCCTCTGGCAAGACCGCTGGAACCGCGTGATCGGCTTCGGCCTGTCCTTCGGCATCCCCCTGGTGGTGGGGCTGGCGACGGGACGGGTCCTGGGCTGCCTGCTGATCGGCGGCGTGGCGCGCATCGTGGCCAGCCATCACGCCACCTTCTTCATCAACAGCCTCTGCCACATGATCGGCCGCCAGCCCTACAGCCGCGAGCACAGCGCCCGCGACAGCGCGGTGATGGCGGTCCTGGCGCTCGGCGAGGGCTATCACAACTTCCATCACAGCTTCCCCTTCGACTACCGCAACGGCGTCAAGCCCTGGCACTTCGACCCGGCGAAGTGGGTGATCTTCGCGCTCTCGAAGCTGGGGCTGGCGCGCGAGCTGCGCCGCGCCCCGGACGCCCTGCTGCTGCGGGCCCGCGTCAGCGTGCAGTTCGATCACGCGCGCGAACGGCTGGCGCAGCGCGTCGGCGAGCTGCGGCAGGCGCAGGAGCGGCGGCTGCACGACGCCCACGCCGCCGTCCAGGCGCGCCTCCAGGAGCTGCTGACGCTGCAGCGCCGCGCCCGCGGCGCGCTCGCGGCGGAGGTGGACGAAGGCGTCCTCGCCTGCCATCGCGCGGTCGAGCAGGCCCTCCAGGAGTGGCGGCTGGTCCTCGAGCAGCTCCGCTCCGCCGAGGCGCTCCCCGCGTAATTCGGCCCGTGAGGCTCGTCGCCGGCCTCCTCGCGGGGCTCGCCCTGGCGGTCGCCGGCCTGCTGGCCGCCCAGGCCCCAACCGCCGCGGACACCGCCCCGGCCGCTCCCGTTTCCCTCTCGCCCGAGGTCCATGCCACCGCCGCCGCCCTGCGCGACGGCGCGCTGCAGGGGACCGGCGCCTACGAGATCGTCCGCTCGCTGACCACCGAGGTCGGGCCGCGCCTCGCCGGCTCGCCGGGGGACAAGGCCGCCGTCCAGTGGGGGCTGCGCACTCTGCGCGGCCTGGGCTTCGAAAACGTCCGCGCCGAGCCGGTCACGGTGCCACACTGGGAGCGCGGCACGATCGAAGGCAGCATCCTCGCTCCCTTCGTCCAGCCGGTAGTGCTCGCCGCCCTCGGCGGCAGCGTCGCGACGCCGGAGACGGGGATCGAGGCCGAGGTCGTCGAGGCCGTCTCGCTCGAAGCGCTCGACGCCCTGGGCGAGCGGGCGCGCGGCAAGATTGTTTTCCTTTCGCCGCGCATGGCGCGCCGGCGCGACGGCGCCGGCTACGGCCGCACCGTCGGGATGCGCGGCGCCGGGCCGTCGCGCGCCGCCAAGCTCGGCGCCGTCGCGCTCCTGATCCGCTCGGTCGGCACCTCCGACGACCGCCTGCCGCACACCGGCGCCACCCGCTACGAGGAGGGCGTGCCGCGCATCGCCGCCGCGGCGCTCTCCAACCCCGACGCCGACCTCCTCCAGGCGGCGCTGGCGAGTGGTAGGCCGGTGCGCTTCCACCTGGTCCTGCGCAGCCGCGAGCTGCCGCCCGAGCCGTCAGCCAACGTCATCGGCGAGGTCGTCGGGCGGGAGCGGCCGGAGGAGATCGTCCTCCTCGCCTGCCACCTCGACTCCTGGGACCTCGGCACCGGCGCCGAGGACGACGCCGCCGGCTGCGGCATCGTCGTCGAGGCGGCGCGCCGCATCGCCCAGCTGCCGCGCCCGCCGCGGCGCACGGTGCGCGTCGTCCTCTACGCCAACGAGGAGTTCGGGCTCTCGGGCGCCAACGCCTACGCCGCGGCGCACGCGGCGGCGCTGCCGCAGCACGTCCTGGCCGGCGAGTCCGACTTCGGCTCGGGGCGCGTCTACGAGCTCTCCTCGCGCATCGCCGCCGAGTCGCTGCCGGCGATGGACGAGATCGCCGCCCTCCTCGAGCCGCTCGGCGTCGGCCGCGGCAACAACACGGCGAGCGGCGGCGCCGACTTGATCCCCATCCGTCCGGCGCGGGTGCCGATCGTCTCGCTCGCCCAGGACGGCACCTTCTACTTCGACGTCCACCACTCGCCGAACGACACGCTGGCGCACGTCTCGGCGCGCGACCTCGACCAGAACGTCGCCGCCTGGGCGGTCGTGGCCTACGCCGCGGCCGAGATGGAGGCGCGTCTCGGCCAGCCGCCGGCGGACCCGCCACCCGCCGGGCGGTAGACTCCCCGGCACCGTACACCCGTCATGAGCGACCTGGTGCTGATCGTCGACGACGAGCCGGGGATCCTGACCACCCTGTCGGGGATCCTCGCCGACGAGGGGTACCGCACCCTCGCCACGCGCAGCGGCGCCGACGCGCTCCGGCTCTACGCCGAGGCGCGGCCGGACGTGGTCTTCCTCGACGTCTGGCTGGCCGACCGCGACGGGCTCGAGACCCTGCAGGCGCTGCGCGAGTCCGACCCGGCGGCGGCGGTCGTCATGATGTCGGGACACGGCACCACGGCGACCGCGGTCAAGGCGATCAAGATGGGCGCCTTCGACTATCTCGAGAAGCCGCTCTCGTACCGGCGCGCCGTGGACGCCGTGGCCGGCGCGCTGGCGATGAAGCGCAGCCTGGGCGGCGAGGCGGCGCTGCCGGCGCCGGCCGGGCCGTCGCGCGCCGAGGAGCGGCAGCTCGAGCCGCCGCCGCCGCTGGCGCTGCTGCGCACCAGCGACCGGCCGCAGCGCACCATTCGCCACAGCACGGTGATCTACGGCCTGGGCCTCCACTCCGGCGGGCGCACCGGCATGGTCATCCAGCCGCTGCCGCCCGACACCGGCGTCCACTTCGTGACCCTGCCGGCCGGGGCGGAGATCCCGGCGCACGTCCGCGCCGTCGCCGACACCGACTACGCCACGACGCTCTCGACCGACGGCGAGAGCGTGCGCACGGTGGAGCACTTCCTCTCCGCCCTCCACGCCGCCGGGGTGGGAAACCTGCTGGTCAAGGTGCACGGCGAGCTGCCGGTCCTCGACGGCTCGGCGCTGGAGTTCTGCCGCGTGCTCGACGAGGTCGGCGTGGTCGACCAGGACGCGCCGCGGCAGGAGATCGTGATCGACCGGCGCTACGAGGTCGGCGGCGCGGGCGGCAAGAGCTTGGTGCTCGAGCCCTACGACGGCTTCGCGGTCTCCTACGAGCTGCGCTACCCGCCGCCGGTCGGGGAGCAGCGCTACGACTTCACGCTCACCGACTTCGCCCGCTACCAGGAGGAGATCGCGCCGGCCCGCACCTTCGGCTTTCTGAAGGACCTCAAGATGATGAACGAGCTGGGGCTGGGCTCCGGCGGGCGGCTCGACAACTTCATCCTGGTCGGCGAGGACGAGATCGTCAACACCGAGCTCCGCTTCCCCGACGAGTTCGCCCGCCACAAGATCCTCGACATCCTCGGCGACTTCTATCTCCTGGGCTATCCGATCCGCGGCAAGGTCACCGCCAAGCTGACCGGCCACCGCGACAACATCGCGATGCTGAAAATGATTCTGGCGGATGGTGCCTCTTTCCCAGTTGAGCCCACCTAGCGAAGCGTCGAAGAGGCGCGCTCAAGTCCTAAGTTGCATCAGAGCCTTTCCCCGACGGAGAATCAGGTTCTCAGTAGCGATACCGAGATCTGCGAACTACGAGCCTATGCCCCCGCTAAAGGTCGCTCTGCCTCCGCCGGATCGCTGGCAGGATTTCGAGGATCTCTGCTGCGACCTGTTTAGACGGATGTGGAGCGATCCAGGTGCACAAAAACACGGTCGGCAGGGCGAGGCTCAGAGGGGTGTCGACATTTTTGGCCAGCCTGACCGAGGGCCTCAATGGGAAGGCGTGCAATGCAAAGCCAAGAGCAAAGGAAAACAGCTCGATAGGCAAGAGGTTGAAGACGAGGTCCATGCTGCTCTGCGTTTCCAACCAGGGCTCAGAAAGCTAACGGTAGCTACCACAGCGCCACGCAGCGTCTCCGTCCAAGAGTTTGTGCGTGAGATTAGCGGCATCCAAGTGGAGCGCGGGTCCTTCCCGGTCTCAGTCTGGGCTTGGGAAGACCTTCTAGAGGAGCTTTGGAACTACCCAACGATTATCAATAGATATTTCGCGGACTATCTACCTGACCATCGATCTTTCTCCATTTTGTTTCGAGGATCCGAGGTTCGTATTACCGATTCCAGGGGGGCCCAGAGCGTATTTTCATCTAGGGTTCCTGGGATCTCGGCGGCAGAGGTTGAACGGACCAGACGAGATGGTCGAAGTTGGAAGGCCGTACACAAACTCGCAGAGCAGATGTTCTCGCGCGCAAGAGTCCTTGAGGAAGCCTTCCAGATCTACAAAAGGCACCGAAATGTGGCTACTCGAGACTCGGCAAGAAGAATTCTTAGCACATCGGACAGCGATCTTCGAAGGATTGTTGACGAGTTAGAAGCTGTCATGAGAACAACTGGGTCTCTGGAGTTTCTTGACTTCCTTCTAGGTACTTGGATTTGCCTGGATGTAATGCGGGATGCTCTAGCGGCTCAACGTTTCGATGCCTACACTGCGAGCGCTGTCTTGCTGATCGAATGGATGGTCAGTTGGTATCACCAAGCTTTAGTGATCGCTGACGGTATGCTTGAGAAGTTCTTCGACGAGCATGGATGAAATAGGAATGGCCCATCTTTCGGCAAGGGAACTACAGGGCTTATGGCAGCAGATCAAATTCTCGTCGGAGGATAATGCGACTGGCGAGGACTCAACTGCAAAATTGAGGACTTTGTTCGCTCAAGTCATAGCGGCTGGTCGCTATGTGAGCGACCTGGCCGACCGTGAAGATCTTCAATGGACGGCCCGCGAGATCGGCGATTGGCTCTTTAGGGCCTCAGATGAGTATCACAATCCTTTTATTTTGCCCCTGGAGGGACAACCCCAACGGTACGAGCCTCGTGTATCGATTGCCAGATTGCCAGTATCGGGAGTTGCCTTTGTCGACCGAGAGGAAGAGCTCAATCATTTAGATACGGCATGGAACGACCCGGGTGTGAATGTCGCGGTTCTGGTTGCGGTCGGCGGTATGGGGAAGTCAGCGCTGGTTAATCATTGGCTCGATCGCCTCGGTGCCGAAGGCTGGCGGGATGCCGAGCGTATCCTAGGGTGGTCCTTCTATAGCCAGGGAATGGATACGGCCGGTGCATCAGGAGACGCGTTCGTCGATTACGCCTTGGGTTGGTTGGGGAACGAGAGTACCCCGAGCCCCTCGCCCTGGGAAAAGGGCGCGAGGCTCGCAGAGCTTGTGCGCGAGAGGCGAACTCTGCTAATCCTCGATGGCCTTGAGCCCCTCCAGCACCCGCCTGGTGTCCAGACTGGGCGACTTAAGGACCCTGCCATCGCGGCACTGGTGCGTGACCTTGCAGCCTCCAATTCCGGCCTGTGCCTGATCACGAGTCGGCTTTCGGTGAGCGATATCCTCGGAAGAGCGGGAGTGGTACAAATTACCCTGGAGGCGCTACCGGAAAGCGCCGGGGCTGAACTGCTACAGCGCCTCGGGGTTATAGGTACAGAGGTGGAACTGAGACAGACGGCGAAGGAGTTTGGTGGTCACGCCTTGGCACTAACGCTCCTAGGAAGCTATCTGCGGGATGTTTGCGGCGGTGACGTGCGCCGGCGGCATGAGGTTTCACTTCTGGATGAAGAGATTGAGGGAGAAGACCACGCACACAGCGTATTGACCTCATACGAGATGTGGCTCGGGCCGGGCTCAGAGATCGAGGTGCTGTATCTCCTAGGACTATTCGATCGCGCGGCTGAGGCAGCGGCGCTCACTGCCCTGCGGATGCCACCTTCCATGGGGTTGTCCCTCCCGCTGTTGAAAGAGCAATGAGGTGAAGGCGGCTCCTCGGCCCACCTGATCGAGAATCGGGTTGGTCGAATAACCGGCCCCGCCAGGGGGCCAAGGAGCCGTGATGAAGACGAGAGCAGAAAGGCGGGTGGTGTGGCAAGGGGGCCGTGCGGCGCGCATCAGCCACGGGCTACAAGCGCTGCTGCGGCCGATGGTCGAGGGCATCGAGGCCAGCCGCCAGGGGCTGCTGGAGCTGTTTCACGCCGCGGGCGTCGAGGCCCTGGGGCGGCAGCTCGCGGACGAGGTCGAGGCCGTCGTCGGTCCGAAGCGTCGGCGCAATCCGACCCGCGAGGCGTACCGCTGGGGCTCGACGGCGAGCGAGTTCGTGCTGGGTGGCCGCCAGGTGGCGCTGCCGCGACCGCGCGTCCGGCGACGCGACGGTGGCGAGATGAGCTTGCCTTCGGTGCGCGCCTTTCAGGACGAAGATCCCTTCACGGAGCGGGTGATCGAGCAGGCGCTGGTCGGCGTCTCGCAGCGCCGCTACGGTCGGAGCTTGGAGCCGCTCGCAGAGTCGGTGCCGGAGCGCGCGACGAGCAAGAGTGCGGTCCAGCGCCGGCTGGTGGCGGGGACGCGTCGTCTGCTGGGCGCGTGGCTGCGCCGAGACCTGTCGGACTTCCAGCCCCTGATCCTGATGATCGACGGGCTGGAGGTGGCCGGCCACACCCTGGTGGTGGCACTCGGCATCGCGCGCGACGGGACCAAGCGGGTGCTCGGCCTGCGTGAAGGCGCGACGGAGAACGCGGCGCTCTGTACCGGCCTGCTCCAGGAGCTGTTGGAGCGAGGCCTCGCGATGCCGCCGCGCTTCTTGGCGGTGCTCGACGGCGGCAAGGGGCTGCGCAAGGCCGTGCGCGCCGTCTTCGGGGACGCAACCCACGTCCAGCGCTGCCAGCTCCACAAGCGCCGCAACGTCCGCGACCACCTGCCCAAGCAGCTCCAAGCCCGGGTCGACCGCCTGATGGTCGAGGCCTACCAGAGCGCTCGCTTCGACCTCGCCAAGCGTCGCCTCGAGCAGCTTGCCCGCTGGCTCGAGCACGCAGGCCACGCGGGCGCCGCGGGCAGCCTGCGCGAGGGCCTCGACGAGACCCTCACCGCCTTGCGGCTGAAGCTGCCCGACGCTCTGCGCCGGTTGCTCGCCTCGACCAACGCGATCGAGAACACGATCGGCTCGATCCGTACGACGACGCGCAACGTCAAGCGCTGGCGCGGCGGCGACATGGTGCTGCGCTGGGTCGCCCTGGCGCTGTGTGACGCGGAGGCTGGCTTCCGGCGTGTCAAGGGACATCGGCACCTCGGGGCTCTCGAGCTCGCGCTCGCGGCGATCGAGGAACCGACGAACACCAAGGCCGTGGCATGATCAACCGAGCCGCTTTCCCTCTTTCGGCTTTCAACAGGGAACGGGGCATCCCCCCTTCCATCTCGGGGCTCACTGATGGGATCGGCTTGAACGACGAACAAGATTGGCGCAAAGCTTTGTCGCGGCTTCGAAGTGCGCATCTGGTAACGATCGAGGCGTCCGGTGACGTGAACGCTCCGATCGATACCCATCCTCTCGTACGGGAGCACTTCGGGAAACGGCTTCGAGAGGAGGCCCCAGAGGCTTGGCGTCTGGGACATGAGCGACTTTACGAGCACTACCGGCAGACCTCACAAGAGTATCCAGACACGCTTGAGCTGCTTCTGCCACTTTATGCGGCGGTCGTTCATGGATGCAAGGCTGGCCGAGAGCAAGAGGTACTGGAGAACATTTTCCTACGGCGAATTCGGCGCGGCAATGAAGGTTTTAGTCTGAGGACGCTCGGTGCGTTTGGTGTCGAGCTGGCAGCACTCGCCGCTTTCTTCGAACGGCCCTGGAACCAACTCTCTCCCCGACTGTCCCCGTCGGCTCAGGCCTTCTTACTAAACGAGGCTGGATTCATCCTGCGCGCCCTTGGCAGACTGCAGGAAGCCGGCCAGCCGCTTCGGGCGGGACTAGCGCTCCGGATTGAGGAAGCACGCTGGCCGGAAGCGGCACGCGCTGCGAGCAATTTGTGCGAGCTACTCTTGACCTTCGGCCAGATCGCAGAAGCTGTTGAGGCTGGAAGGCAAAGTGTCGAGCTGGCTGATCGCTCAGGAGATTTGTTCGCAAGGGTGGTCAGCCGGACGGTTCTGGCCGATGTTGCTCACCAAGAGGGCAAGCTAAAGGAAAGTGGGTCTCTCTTCCGGGAGGCGGAGGTTCTGCACTCGCAACAACAGCCTGGGGATCTCCTTCTTCATTCAGTGCAGGGCTTTCGCTATTGCGATTTGCTCTTGGGAAGCTCTGAGCCGGAGGACGGTTCAGGGCTAGACGATATAAATAGCAACGATCAGTCGCGCGCGCGATACCAAAAGGCCTGTGAAGAGGCCCGCGATCGGGCACAGCGAACGTTGGGCCAGATCATGTCGATGAACTGGCTCCTTGATATCGCTCTTTACCACCTCACGTTAGGCCGTGCCTATCTGGGCCTGGGTCTAACTGTCGACTTGGCGGAGCTCTACCTGGCCGACGAGTACCTAAACCGAGCGATCGAGGGACTTCGGCAAGCTGGTCAGCAAGATGAGCTTCCCCGGGGCCTCCTTGCGCGTGCCGCGCTCCGCCGCCTCCAAGGTGATCTGGCCGCTGCTGCCGGCGATCTCCGCGAGGTCGGAGAGATCGCCGAGCGGGGCCAGATGCGCCTTTTTGAAGCCGATGCTCAACTTGAGTGGACCCGCACCCGCCTCCAACAAGGGGACAAGAGGACGGCTAGCAGGCATCTTACCCGCGCGCGCGATCTGATTGAGGCATGCGGCTACGGCCGTCGGCGACGCGAAGTCATCTGGCTGGAAGGTCGGTTGGCCGCCGAAAAGTCTTGAGCTACTCACAGTAAATATATTGGCCTCGTATGCATGTCACCTCGTACACGGTACACGGTGATAGAATAGCGACTGTGAGTACCCGAAGTCAGCGGCAGCGGTTGATCACCTCCCGTGTGATCCGAGCAGGAGAGCCTGTCCCGCGGGACCGCGACTGGCTGGTGCTCGCGCCGGCAGAGCGCATCGAAGGTGTCTGGACGTTGACGAAAGCGTGCATGGGGTGGCACAGCGACGGCGGCGATGAACCCCGACTTCAGAGATCTGTTAGCCGAGTTCAACGCCGCGGGCGTTGAGTATCTGGTCGTGGGAGCGCATGCGCTCGCCGCTCATGGACACGTCCGCGCCACGAAGGACCTTGACGTCTGGGTGAACCCATCGCCCGGCAATGCTTCGAAGGTGCTGGATGCGCTCGGCTCTTTCGGCGCCCCCCTACAGGACTTGGTCGCGCACGACCTGACGCAGCCCGGTCTGATCTTCCAGGTTGGACTGCCCCCCGTGCGGATCGACGTCCTGACCTCAATCGACGGCGTCGAGTTCGCGGAGGCTTGGGCGGAGCGTGTCGAGACCACGTTCGCCGGCCAGCCTGCCGCCGTCTTGTCCCGCCGCCACCTAATCCAGAACAAACGGACCACCGGCAGGCTCCAAGACCTCGCAGACATCGAGCAGCTCGAATCGCTCCCACCCGGTTGACGCCTTCCGCGCGCTGACCTAGGATCCGCGCGGCTCACCCGACAGCGTTTCCCCTCACTGGTCTCGCCGCCCACTGCGGGGTTGCCGTCCATCAGCGGCTGCTCGAGGAGGCAGGGAGATGCCGAATCTCGTCCGCGTCCTGGCGTTCGCTTTCCTCATCATCGTCGGCGCTCTGATGTTCACGCCCGACGGCATCGTCTGCATCGCCTGCGGTCTCACGCTCACCCGGGTCCTGGGCGTGATCGCGATCGTGCTCGGCATCGCGGGGTTCGTGGTCGGCCGCGGCGCGGCCGTGAGGTAGGGGCGGCCGGCGCGCCGGCCGGGATCAGTCGAGGAAGAAGTCCGGGAACAGCTCGTGCCCGGGCTGGATGGCGTACTGCTCGAGGTCGGTGATCCCGGTCGCCGCCAGCACCTCGTCGTCGAGGTAGAAGTTGCCCGTGCAGCAGCGGCTGTCGCGGGTGAGGACGAGGTACGCCGCGTCGGCGACGATCTCGGGCTTGCGGCAGAGCTCCGGGCTCACCACGCCGCCGAGCGCCTGGAGCGCCGCGGTCAGGATCGCGGTGCGCGGCCAGAGGGCGTTGACGGCGATGCCGTCCGCCTTGAGCTCCTCCGCCATTCCCAGGACGCACATGCTCATGCCGTACTTCGACATCGTGTAGGCGAGGCTGTGCGCGAACCAGCGCGGGTTCAGGTTGAGCGGCGGCGACAGCGTCAGGATGTGCGGGTTGGGCGACTTCCTGAGGTGCGAGATGCAGGCCTGCGAGCAGAGGAACGTGCCGCGCGCGTTGACCCCCCACATGAGGTCGAACTTCTTGATCGGCGTCTCCAGCGTGCCGGTCAGCGAGATGGCGCTGGCGTTGTTGACCAGGACGTCGATGCCGCCGAAGCGCTCCACCGCCGCCGCCACCGCCGCGTAGACCTGCGCCTCGTCGCGGATGTCCATCTGCACCGGCAGCGCGTGCCCGCCGGCCGCCTCGATCTCCTCGGCGGCGGTGTAGATCGTCCCCGGCAGCTTGGGGTGCGGCTCGGCGGTCTTGCTGGCGACGACGACGTTGGCGCCGTCGGCGGCGGCGCGCAGGGCGATCGCCTTGCCGATGCCGCGGCTGGCGCCGCTGATGAAGAGGGTCCTGCCGTGCAGGCTGGGCATGGGCTTCTCCATGAAGCTATGAGGGTGCGGGCGCCTGGACGAGATCGGCAAGGGTCGCGCGGATCTGGTCGCGGTGCTGGAGGGTGTGGACGCGGAAGACCTGGGCGAAGGCCTTCCAGTCCAGCTCGTGCTCGGACGCCTCCGGCGTGAGGGCGCCGGAGGCGTCCGCCACCTTGACCACCATGACGATCGGGCCGGTGACCGCCAGCGAGACGTCGTCGCCGGCGTCGGCGAGGACCTTGCGGAAGCCGCGGTGGATCTGGCGCAACTCGGCGACCAGGTCGTCCCACGGGCGCTCGTGCGGCGCCGCGGATTGGAGGCTCGCCGGCACCGGCCCGCCCGCGGGGCGCTCGCCGGCGACCAGCGACCGGAGCTGCACGAGCGCCGGCCGGTGGCTCTCGACCAGGTGATCGACGACCTCCTGCACCGACCAGCGCCCCGGCCCGGGGGGGACCGCCCGCAGCGCCGGCGGCACGCCGTCGAGCAGCGCCTCCAGCTCCGCGAACGTTCCCGCCACGTGCTCGCGCAGCCGCTCGACCGGCGCCTCCGTCCCCTTGCGGCGCAGGTAGTCCAGGGCGCGCTGCTGCTCGGAGCTGAGGTCCATCGCGGCGGATTCTACGCGAGGAAAAACCCTGGCCCCGCGCCTGCGTAGAGGTAAGAACGCCCGGGAGGCCTCCCCTTGGAAAGACTCTGGCAGGACATCCGCTTCGCCCTCCGCTCCCTGCGCCGCAGCCCCGGCCACACCGCCGCCGCGCTGCTGGCGCTGGCGCTCGGGATCGGCGCCAACACCGCCATCTTCAGCGTCGTCTACGGCGTGCTCCTCGAGCCGCTGCCGTACCCCAGCCCCGAGCGGCTGGTGATGCTCATCGACGCCAACCCCTCCCGCGGCTTCGACCGCTTCACCTCCTCGCCGCCCAACTTCGTCGATTGGCGCGCCCAGAGCCGCTCCTTCGCCGGCATGGCCGCCATGACGCGCGCCAACCCCAGCCTGACCGGCGGCGGCGCCGAGCCCGAGCGGCTGGAGGGCGCGCAGATCTCGGCCGGCTTCTTCGAGACCCTCGAAGTGCCGCCGGCGCTCGGCCGCGGCATCGGCGCCGCCGACGACCGCCCCGGCGCGCCGCCGGTCGCCGTCCTCTCGCACGAGCTCTGGCGCCGCCGCTTCGGCGCCGACCGCCAGCTCGTCGGCCGCACCATCGAGCTCGAGGGGACGCCGCACACCGTCGTCGGCATCGCGCCGGAGGGCTTCCAGTTCCCCAGCCGCGTCGAGGTCTGGACGCCGCTCGCCCTGGAGATCACGCCGCAGATGCGCGGCGGCCACTTCCTCGGCGTCGTCGGGCGGCTCAAGCCCGGCGTCCCGGTCGCCCGGGCGCAGGCGGAGCTCACGGTCATCGCCAGCCGCCTCGAGAAGCAGTACCCCGACAGCAACACCGGCTGGACGGTCAACGCGGTGCCGCTGCGCGAGCTGATCGTCGAGGACGTCCGCCCGGCGCTCCTGGTGCTGATGGCGACGGTGGCGGTGGTGCTGCTGATCGCCTGCGCCAACGTCGCCAACCTGCTGCTGGCGCGGATGGCGTCGCGCGAGCGCGAGGTGGCGGTGCGCACCGCGCTCGGCGCCGGCCGCGGCCGCCTGGTGCGCCAGTTCCTGACCGAGAGCGTGCTGCTGGCCCTGGCCGGCGCCGGTCTCGGGCTGCTCGTCGCCCTTTGGGGCACCCGCGCCCTGGTCGCCATGAACGCCGACAACATCCCGCGCGCCGCCGAGATCGGCCTCGAGCCTCCCGTCCTCCTCTTCACGCTGGCGCTGGCGGTCGTCACCGGCCTCGTCTTCGGCCTGGTGCCGGCGCTCCACGCCGCGCGCCCCGACCTCCAGGGCACGCTCAAGGAGGGCGGCCGCGGGGCGAGCGCCGGCGTGCGCGCCCGCTCGGCGCGCGGCGCCCTGGTGGTCGTCGAGGTGGCGCTCACCCTGGTGCTGCTGGTCGCCGCCGGGCTCCTCTTGCGCAGCCTCGTCGGCCTCTCGGCCGTCAGCCCGGGCTTCGAGACCGCCGGCATCCTGACCCTCGAGGTCAACCTTCCCGAGGCCCGCTACCCCGACGACGACCCGCGCATCGCCGCCTTCTACGACGAGGTGCTGGCGGAGGTGCGCGGGCTCCCCGGCGTGGTGAGCGCCGGCGCCGGCTACCCGCTGCCGCTCGGCGGCAGCGCCTACGTGCTGAGCTTCGTCGTCGAGGGGCGCCCCGAGCCGCCGCCGGGACAGGAGGAGACGAGCCACATCCGCTTCGTCACGCCCGGCTACCTCGAATCGCTCGCCATCCCCCTCGTCCGCGGCCGCCGCCTGAACGCCGGCGACCGCGACGGCGTCCTGCCGGTGGCGGTCGTCAACCGCACGATGGCCGAGAAGACCTGGCCCGGCGAGGAGGCCGTCGGCAAGCGCTTCACCTTCGACGACCCCGGCGACGATGACGTCGAATGGCGGACGGTGGTCGGCGTGGTCGGCGACGTGCGCCACATGACGCTCGACACCGAGCCGGCGGCGGAGACCTACCTGCCGATGGCGCAGGCCCCGTCCTCGGCCGCCGTGCTGGTGGTGCGCACCGACGGCGACCCGATGCGCCTGGCGCCGCCGGTGCGCGAGGCGGTGCGCCGCGCCGACGCCGACCTGCCGGTCTTCAGCGTCCGCCCGCTGACCAAGGTGGTGGCCGAGTCGCTCGCCGAGCAGCGCTTCCGCACCACGCTCCTGGCGATTTTCGCCGGCCTCGCCCTGGTGCTCGCCTCGGTCGGCGTCTACGGCGTCATCAGCTACGGCGTCACCCAGCGCCGCCACGAGATGGGGCTGCGCATGGCGCTCGGCGCCCGCCGCGAGCAGGTGCAGCGGCTGGTCGTCGGGCAGGGGCTGCGGCTGGTGCTGGTGGGCGCTGCGGTGGGGCTGGTGGCGGCGTATCTCGCGACGCGCCTCCTGGCCAGCTTCCTCTACGGCGTGGAAGCGACGGACCCGCTGACCTTCGCGGCGGTGCCGGTGCTGCTGGCGCTGGTGGCGCTCGCGGCCAGCTGGCTGCCGGCGCGGCGGGCGACGCAGGTCGACCCGATCGTGGCGCTGCGCGCGGAATAGAAAACGCCCGGCACGTAGGCCGGGCGCTACGAACCAAGACGGCCGCAAAAGCGGACGTAGCGCCCGGCCCACGTGCCGGGCGTTCTATCGCCTACGTCAGCAGCAGCCCGGCGGCTGCCAGGAGCGCCAGCAGGACGGCGATCGCCACGACCAGCAGCAGCGTCCGCTTGCCGCCGCCGGCGCCGGCCTCCTCGCCGCCGCCGAGGAGGCGCGAGGTCCCGCGCGTGATGCCGCGCAGCTCGGAGAGGAGGCGCAGGCGCAGCGTCTCCTCCAGGCGCTCGAGCTCGGCCAGCAGCTCGCCGGCGTTGCGGTAGCGGTCCTCGGGGCGGCGCGCCAGGCACTTCAGCACCACGACGTCGATCTCCGACGGCAGCTCGCCGTTCAGCTGGCTCGGCAGGCTGAACTTCCCCCCCGGCGCCCGGCCGGTCAGCATCTCGTGGAACATGACGCCGGCCGAGTAGAGGTCGGCGCGGGCGTCGCCCCGGGCGTTGAGCTCCAGCAGCTCGGGGGCGAGGTAGTGGAAGCCGCTGAGGGTGATCTCGGTGGTGTTGATCGTCGTCGTCAGGCTGGTCGGCGCCGGCAGCCGGCCGAGGCCGAAGTCGGTGAGCCGGACCTCCGAGAGGTCGGGCGCCACCAGCACCGTCCAGGGGTCGAGGCTGCCGTGCAGCAGGCCGCGGGCGTGGGCGTGCTGGAGGCCGCGGCAGATCGCCTTGACGGCCTCCATCGCCTCCTGCAGCGACAGCCGCCGCTGCCGCAGCACCTCGTGCAGCGGCGTGCCGGAGAAGCGCTCGAAGGCGGCGAAGGGGACGCCGTCCTCCTGGCCGCGGCCGAGGACCGGCAGCACGTGCGCGTGCTGGGGGAGCCGCGCCGCCGCCTCGACCGCCGCCTCGAAGCGGCGCACCGCCTCGGGGTTCTCGGCCAGGCGAGGCTGCAGCGCCTTGAGCGTCACCGGGCGGTTGCTCGCCGCCTCCACCCCGTCGTAGACGACCAGCGAGCCGCGCCGGCCGAGCGGGGCCAGTACCTGATAGGGGCCGAGCCGCTCCGGCGTCTCAGCGGGCATCGCTCTCGAAGACGATGGTCGTCTCGCCGACGGCGATGCGGTCGAGCGGCCGGAGCAGGGCGGTGGTCGCCGGCCGGCCGTTGACCAGGGTGCCGAAGCTGCTGCCGAGATCGGACATCAGATAGCCCTCCGGGGTCCATTCGATCTTGAGGTGCTCCTTGCTGGCGTTGGGGTCGGAGAGGGGGAGCGCGCAGCCGCGCGAGCGCCCGAGGGTCACCGCCGCGCCGTCGAGCTCCAGCGACCGCCCGCGGTCCGGCCCCTCGGCGACGAAGAGGCGGGCCGGCGGCGGCCCCTCCTCGCTCTCGGCCAGGCGCGCCCGCACCCGCGGCGCCAGCTCGAGGGTCTGGATGGGGTAGGGGATGACCAGCCCCTCGCGCTTGAACTCCTCCCAGATCCTGGTACGCAGGTCGCTGGCGATGCGCGGCGCCTGCGCGATGTCCTCGATCCACACCCGCAGCTCGTAGGTCACGGCGCTCTCGCCGAAGCCGAGCAGGTAGACCTCCGGCGTCGGCTTCTCCAGCGCCCCGGGCACCCCGGCCGCGCACTCCAGCAGGGCGCGCCGCACGCGGTAGGGGGGCGTGCGGTAGTGGACGCCGACGACGATCCGCTCCAGGTGCATCGGCTGGGGGTAGAAGTAGTTGAGGACGCGCTCGTCGGAGATCTTGCTGTTGGGGAAGATCACGTTGTCGTTGTCGCGGGTGCGCAGGTGCGTCGTGCGCCAGTTGATCGCCACCACGCGCCCTTCGGTGTCCCCGACCTTGATCCAGTCGTTGATGCGGAACGGCCGCTCGAGGCTGATGACCAGGCCGGCGAAGAAGTTGGCGAGGATGGGCTGGAGGGCGAGACCGAGCACCAGCGAGGTGACGGCGGTCGAGGCGAGGAGGGCGGTGAAGGAGAGCTCGCGGAAGGTGAGCTTCAGGCTGATCAGCGCCGTGACGACGTAGGCCAGTCCCAAGGCCACCGCCGGCAGCAGCGGCGGCAGGCGCATCCCCTTGCGCCCGTGCAGGTGGACGTCGAAGAGGAGGAGCCCGAGGACGCGCAGCACGGTGACGCAGACCAGGAAGACGAGCGCCCACTCGAAGACCCGCATCGCCGGCTTGCCGGCGGGGAAGAGGGTGGCGGTCCACAGCCCCGCCGTCGCCGCCGCGACGTAGAGCGGGAAGGCGAGCTGCCGCGCCAGGAAGGAGGTGCGCTGGAGCTGGAGCAGCAGCCAGACCAGGACCGCCAGCACCGACAGGCCGGCCAGGGTGGCGAGCGCGAGATTCATCGGTATTCCCGATCTTAGCCGGAATGAAACGGCGCCGCGGCGCGCTTTTGCACCCTGGGCCCGCGCACCGGACCCGAGGAGACCGCCGTATGAAGCCATCGCTCCGCTGGATCGCCCTGCTCGTCTTCGCCGCGGCGCTCGTCCCCGCGCCCGCCGCCGCCGAGACCATCCTCGACCTCACTCCCGATCCGCCGCCCGCCGGTGTCGCTTCTCCGGCGGCCGCCCCGGCGCCCGCGCCCGCCGACCCCGGCTTCCGAGGCGAGTACCTGCGCGACCTGGCCGAGCTCGACGAGAAGCTCGGCGCGCTCGCCGAGGCCACCCCCGCCGAGCTCTACCGCTGGCGCCCGGGCGACGGGGTGCGCTCGGTCGGCGAGGTCTACGCCCACGTCGTGGCGACCAACGTCCTGCTGCCGCGCCTCTGGGGCGCGCCGGCCCTCGAAGGCGTGGACCCCGCCGCGCTGCAGCAGGCGCCGCCGGAGAAGGCCCAGCTGGTGGCGCTCCTCGACCGCTCGATCGCGCACGTCCGCAGCGAGTTCGAGAAGGCCTCGCCCGTCGACCTCGAGCGGCGCGTCCAGGCCTTCGGCCGCGAGGCCACCGTCCGCGAGCTCTTCTTCACCCTCGCCAACCACATGCACGAGCACCTCGGCCAGGCGATCGCCTACGCGCGCATGAACGACGTCGTCCCCCCCTGGAGCGCCGGCACCGCCGCGGAGCACTGAGCCGGAACTGCGGTAGTCTCGCGGCGCCACCCCATCGTTTCTGAAAGGAGGCCCGCCGTGAGAACGCTTCTCGCGTGTCTGGTCGCTTTCCCGCTGACGGCCTGCGTGCCGGCCGCGGCCCCGAACCTCCCCGCCGCCGGGCCCGAGACGGCAGCCGACTGCGAGTGGAGCTACAAGGAAGGCGACACCGGACCCGACAACTGGGGGAAGCTCTGCCCGCCCCAATATCCATACGCCCGGTGCGAGAACGGGGTGAAGCAGTCGCCGATCGACCTCGCCCCTGCCGAGCCAGCTGCCCTGCCGAAGCTCGAGTTCAAATACCGTGAGGCGGTGTTCAAGGTCGTCGAGGTGTATTGGGACCAGGAGCTTCAGGCCCAAGTGCAGGCCGCCACGGAGCCGCCCTACCTGGAGATCGAGGGCAAGAGATACCCCTTGGCCCAGTTCCACTTCCACAACCCTTGCGAGCACTGTCCGGAGCCGCGGCCGGAGCGCGAGTTGGAGCTCCACCTCGTCCACCACAACGCCAGCGGCGAGATCGAGGCCGTCGTCGGTGTGCGCTTCACCGGAGGCGGGAGGGAGAACCCGGCCTTCAAGGCCTTCCTGGCTGCAACACCGGGTGGCGACGCCACGCTCGATCCGCGCGCCCTGCTGCCGCCGGAACCGCACGGCTACTACCACTATGAGGGATCGCTCACCACGCCGGCCTGCACCGAAGGGATGCGTTGGCATGTCCTGAAGCAGCCGATGACGGTGTCCAACGACCAGATTGAGGACTTCCAAAGCCGCTACCAGGACACCGCGCGCCCGCTCCAGAACCGCGAGGGCCGTCCCGTGTCGCAAAGCCGCGACTGAGCCGTGCGCCTGCTCGCGGAGCCCGCCTGTCCCGCCTGCGGCGACAAGCAGGGCCTGTCCCGGCGCCAGGCGGGGACGCCGCCGGTCGAGCTCTCCGAGTGCGACGCGTGCGGCGGCTTCTGGGTCGACGGCGCGGTCTTCCAGGGGCTCGTCGAACGGGCGCGCCGCGAGCCGCCGGCGCCGCTGCCGGCGCGGCTGGAGCGTCCCCCCCTGCTCGACGGCCCGCGCAAGCCGCCGCGCGCCTACCGCTCCTGCCCCCGCTGCGGCGCTCTGATGCGGCGGCAGAACTACGCGCAGAAGAGCGGCGTCGTCCTCGACGTCTGCGAGAAGCACGGCGCCTGGTTCGATCTGGAGGAGCTGGACCGGCTGCTGCGCTGGGTGCACGCGGGCGGCGAGGCCGGGCCGAAGGCGGACGTCCGCGACGCCCAGTGGCAGGAGCTGCGCCGCCGCGCGCGGCAGCGGCAGGCGAACGAGCCGCCGGAGCCGCCCTGGTACGAGACGCTGAACGACTCCCGCTGGATCCCCTGGGCCTACTTCGCCGCCCGCCTGCTCTTCACGCTCTTGGCGAAGCGCTAGGCCCCGCAGCGGCGCCGCGTGCGAATTCCAGCACCTTGAGCGCCTGGCGTGCGCTCTCGGCGACGGCGGGATCGGGGTCGGCGGCGAAGGCGCGCAGCGCCGGCTCGTAGCGGGGATCGCCGAGGTCGGCGAGGAGGGTCAGGACGATCGGCAGGTGCTCGCGGCGGCGCAGGGCCTCGTCGAGGAGGGGCGCCGCCTTCTTCCCACCCTGCACCAGGAACATGCCGGCGAGGGTGCGGATGGCGTCGTCCGGCGAGCCCAGCGCCCGCACCAACGCGCGCCCCGCCGAGCGCAGCCCGGTGGCCTGCCAGAGCGCCTTCGCGGCGAAGAGCTGCGCCGCCTTACCGACCTGCACGCCGGGAACCTAGCAAATCGGCGTACCGACCCTCCCGGGCAGCCCCTGCGCGTCCCAGGTGCCGGGATCGTGCGTGACCGAATGGTTGAACCAGATCGGCAGCACGATCTCCTCGATCCGCGGGTCGCGGAAGCGCTGGCCGCCGCCGTCGGCGAGGATCACCAGGTCGGCGCGGACGCGGATCGAAATGACCTTCTGCACGCGGGCGAAGTTGGGGAAATACTTCCGCCGGTGCACCGGACAGCTCAGCAGCACCATGCGCCCGAAGCTGGCGGTCTTGCTCGCCAGCATCGCGACGCTGGCGCCGTGGCTGTGGGCGAAGATGTCGAGGCAGCCGAACTGGTGGTCGTTCATCCAGGCGATCAGCTCGATGGCGGCGAGGGCGCGCGCCGCGTCGCTGTAGCCGCCCGACCACTCGAAGCGGTCGGGGGCGGCGTAGAGGTTGGGATCGACGGCGCGCGTGGTCTTGATGTAGGTGTGGAAGTCCCCGCCGGGTTGCCACCAGCGGCCTTGCCGCGCGAAGGTGCCGTGCACCATCAGGCCGGTGTGCGCGGGCTCGCCCTCGACGATCGCGGCGGCCGGCTGCATGAGGCGGAGGAGCGCCGGGTGGCCGGGCACGACCTTCGCCAGCCCGGTCGCGGCCACCTCGCGCACCAGCGGGTCCTGGCTCTCGGTGCCCTGCACCAGGATGGCGATCGCCGGCTCGAGCTGGTGCTCGAGGGCGATCTCGACGTAGGCCGCCGCCGCCGACACGCGCACCAGCTCGTCCGGGCTGGTGAGGTTGACCTCGACGAGCGCGGCGGCGGTCACGGGATCGGCGGGCTCGGCCTGCAGCTGCTCGGCGAGGCGCGGCGCCGCTTCGCGGGTCTGCGCCTCTGCCTCGTCGCTCCGTGGCGCCGCCGTGGCGGTGAGGCCGCGGTCCGGCCGCGAGCGCTCGCGGATGAACTGGGCGTCGAAGCGCGCGCCACGGGCAGCGGAGAGGGCGAAGAGCTCGGCGGGGATGGCCAGCTCCTCGCGGTCCTCCTCGGCGAGGACCGGCGCCTCGCCGGCCGGCTCGCCCGCCTCGGCCGCGAGGACACCCGGCCCGGGCGGCAGCGGCGGCGGCTCCTCGAAGCGCGGATCGCGGTAGCGCAGCAGGTTGCCGACGGTGAGGAGGAGCGCGGCCTGCGACTGGAGGGCCGCGTCGTCCTCGCGGGTGAAGGCCTCGGAAACCGGGACGGGCTCTGAAACCGCGCCATAGGCCATGGCTCACCTCCGATGCGCATGTCTATAGACGGATGATCCTGCGCGCTTTCCGGTGCTTGCGCAAGGAAACCGCTCCGGGCTCGCACGACGTCGTCAGACTCCCGCGACGGTCGTAGGGCTTCCACGGCGGTCGTAGGGCTTCCACGACGGTTGTGACTCTTCCACGGCGGTCGTCAGCCTCCCCCGACGGTTGTGACTCTTCCACGGCGGTCGTCAGCCTCCCCCGACGGTTGTGACTCTTCCACGGCGGTCGTCAGCCTCCCCCGACGGTTGTGGGCCTTCCACGGCGGTTGTGGCACTCCCACGGCGGTCGTGGAGCTTCCACGACCGGCGCACCGGTAAGATCCCGGCCGTGCCCGTCGAGGAACTCCCCGCCGTCACCGTCTACACCGACGGCGGCGCCGATCCGAACCCTGGGCCTGGGGGCTGGGGGGCCGTGCTGATCCACCCGGCGAGCGGGAAGGTCACCGAGCTTTCCGGCGGCGAGGCGCAGAGCACGAACAACCGGATGGAGCTGACGGCGGCGATCCGGGCGCTCGAGGCGCTCGGGCGGCGGAGCCGGGTGCGGCTGGTGACCGACTCGCAGTACCTGCGGCTCGGCGTCACGCAGTGGCTGCCCGACTGGGTGGCGCGGGGCTGGCGGCGGAAGGCGGGCGAGGTGCAGAACCTCGACCTCTGGCGCCGGCTCGACGAGCTGGCGCGGCAGCACGAGATCTCCTGGGACTGGGTCAAGGGGCACTCCGGCGACCGCTACAACGAGCGCGCCGACCGCCTGGCGGCGGCGGCGATCCGCGCCCAGCGCACGCCGCGCGGCGCGGCCGCCGTCCCCTGCACCGAGGTCTTCCTGCGCGTCACCGCCGGCGGCGGGCGCGGGGCGTGGGCGGCGCTGGTGCGGCGGCCCGGCGGCGAGGAGGAGCTGCTGCGCGGTGAGACCGACGGCGCTTCCGCCAACCAGGTCGATCTCCTGGCCGCCGCCGAAGTGCTGGAGCGGCTGCCGGCCGGGGAGGCCGTCGCCTTCCACACCGGCTCGGACTACCTGCGCCACGGCGCGACGCGCTGGCTGCCGGCCTGGCGGCGGCGCGGCTGGCGCACGCAGGCAGGCGCGCCGGTGCGCAACCGCGCGCTCTGGGAGCGGCTCGACGCCGCGTCCTCGGCGCGCAGCGTCGAATGGCCGGACGTCAAGAGCGAGGAGCCGCCCGAGCTGGCGCGGCTCGGCAAGCTCCTGCGCGGCAAGGACGGCGCCGAGGAACCGATACAGTAGCGCGCGCCATGCGCGCCCTCGCCCTCGCTCTCCTCGGCCTAACTCTCTTCGCCGCCGCCGCGCTCGCCAACGGACCCGTCGCCGCGGCCGCGCCGCCCGCCGCCGGCGATGCCGCGCTGCTCGAAGCCGACCGCGCGCTGGCACGCGCCACCGCGGAGCGCGGGCTCGATGGCTTCCTCGCCGGCTTCGCCCCGGACGCCACCGTCTCCCGGTTCGGCGCACCCGACCTCGCGGGCGAGGCCGCGATCCGCGCCTATCTCGCGCCGGCCTTCGCCGCGCCCGGCTTCGCCTTCACCTGGCAGCCGGAAGGTGCGCAGGCGGCGGCCTCCGGCGACCTGGGGTGGACCTGGGGGCGCTACCGGCTGAGCGCGGACGGCGCCGCCGGCGCCGCGCGGATCGAAGAGCCGGGACTCTACGTCCGGGTCTGGCGCCGGCCGCGGGCCGGCGGCCCCTGGCAGGTCGTCGCCGAGGTGATCAACACCCGCTCGGCGCTCCCCTCCGGCGCGCGCCCCGCCGCTCCCGCCGCCGACCAGCTCCCCACCACCGCGATCATCCAGGGCGCGCCCGCGGCGCTCATGCTCGCCGACCGCGACTTCGACCAGGCCACCGCGGAGCGCGGCGCCGCGGGGTGGATCGCCTGGTTCGAGCCCGACGGCCTCCAAGTCGGCGGCAACGACAAGCTGCTGCGTGGCCGTGAGGCGATCCGGGGCGAGATGGAGCCGCTGCTCGGCGATCCGGCGACCGACCTGCGCTGGCGGCCGCTCGTCGCCGAGGCCTCCGCCGCCGGCGACCTCGGCTACACGATCGGCGCCTGGGACTTCGTCGAGCGGCGCGAGGGCGCCGCGCCCGCGGTCGCCGCCCGCGGCCGCTATCTGACCGTCTGGCGCCAGCAGCCCGACGGGGGCTGGAAGGTGGTCGCGGACATCGGCAACCCGTACCTGTAGACGGCGGCCGTCCGGCCGGGCTGGAACGCGCCTTGCACTCTTTCGGGCGCGAGATCGAACCGAACCCACCTTCCGCCCATCCCAGAACGTTTTTCGGGAATCGCTGTAGGCGGCGGCAGGGGCAGGGCCGGGGGCGCATCTCGAGAGAGGAAAGGAGGTCGGGATGAAGTCGACCACGCTGCGAGTGTTGATGCTGTTGCTGGTGCTGTGTGCCACCGTCACCTCGACCGCCTGCCGCGTGCGGCAGACGGAAGAGGGGGAGTTGCCCGAGGTCGACGTCGATGTCTCGGCCGAGCCGGGGAGCCTCCCCGAGTACGACGTGGACGCCGCGGACGTCGATGTCGGCACCAAGGAGGTCACGGTGACCGTCCCGGACGTCGACGTCAGCATGCCGCCGGAAGACGACGACGACGAGCCACCCAGCCCGTAACGCCGGAGACCGTCGAATTCCATGAGGGGCGGCTCCGGCCGCCCCTTCTTGTCTTCGGCCCTTGACCCTCAGGAGGAATGCGATGGACGAGGCGAGAGAGCACGACGAGGAGCCCGAGCCCGGAAGCCCCGAGGAGGCCACCCACCCCGGCGATCCGGAAGCACCGCCGCAGCACCCGGTGGCGAGCGGCGTCGGCGGCCTGGCCGGCGCGGTCGCCGGCGCGGCGGTGGGCGCGGCGGTCGGCGGCCCGCCCGGCGCCGTGGTCGGCGGCATGATCGGCGGCGCGGCGGGCGTGGCGGCCGGCAAGGGAGTGGCCGAGGAGGCCCACCCGACCGACGACGAGCAGCTCGAGGAGGCGTCGCTCGTAGACGAGCATGAGCGGCCCGGAGCCCCCCGCCGCGGCTGATCTCCCGCCGCAGGTCTTCCTCCTCTCTCCGGCCAGCGTCGCGGGCGTGCGGGCGCGGCAGCTCGCTTCGCCGCGCGCCCGCTTCGCCGCGGCCGAGCGCTTCCGCGGCCCCGAGGGCGTGCCGCTCGACGAGGCGTTCAGCTTCCTCTCCGCCCTCTACTTCCGCGGCAAGATCGCCTACGCCCGCCGCTTCGCGCGGCCGCCGGGCGAGCTGGCGGCCGAAGGCGGGATCTTCGTCATCGCGCCGGGCTTCGGCCTGGTGCCGCCGGACTGGGCGCTGACTCCCGAGCGCTGGCGGCGGCTGCGACGGACGCCGGTCGACGTGCGCAACCGCGCCTACGCGCGGCCGCTCGTGGCGCAGGCGGCGGCGCTGGCTGGGCGCCTCGGCGGCGGGCGCGCGGTGCTCCTCGGCAGCGTCGCGACCGGCAAGTACGTGGACCTGCTGCTGCCGCTCTTCGGCGAGCGCCTGCGCTTCCCGCGCTGCTTCGCGGGGCTCGGCGACATGAGCCGCGGGTCGCTCCTGCTGCGCGCCGCGGCGAGCGGCATCGAGCTCGACTACGCCGGGCTCGACGAGCCGCGCCGCCGGCCGCGCGTGGCACCCTGATTGCAAATTCGCTGGGGCGGACGCGAAAGGAGCGACGCATGGGCAAAGTCAAGCGCAACGTCAAGGGCCTGATGAACCAGAAGATGCGACTGGGCTTCTTCACCGTGCCGCTCTGGCTTGTCGGCGCGGTCTACCTGGTGCGCAAGCTCAACGAGCGGCGCCGGCTCCGCGCTGCCGTGTAGGCCAGGACTTCCGCCGTTCTCTCCGCGCCGCCGCACACTCATCCCCTCCTACGCTAGCCTTGGGCCTCTTTTCCGGAGGCCTTGATGCACCGCGCCGTTCTCGTCTGCCTCCTCGCCGCGCTCGCCGCGCCGCCGCTGCGCGGCGAGGAGAGCGCTCCCGCCGACCGCCGGTGGCAGCGGATCGCGGGGCTCTGCCGCGCCTGGACGGCGGCCGAGTACCTGCACCCCGGGCTCTGGCAGAGCGAGCGGGACTGGGACGCGGCCTTCGCCGCGGCGGCGGCGGCGATCGACGGCACCGCGCCCACCGCGCGCTACCGCGAGGTCGCCGCGGCGATGCTCGGCGCGCTCGGCGACCCCGCAACCGAGGTCGTGGGGCCGGACGAGCCCGCGGCCGAAGTGAGCGCCGGCGCAGAGCCGGCGCCGGTGCCAGCGCCCGAGCGGCCGTTGCTGCGCGAGTTGGGGAACGGCGTGCTCCTCGTCGACCTGCCGTCGGTGCGGCAGGCACGCGGCATGGTCGCCGCGCTGGCCGAGGCGGCGCTCGACGAGAAGCTCCCCGCGGCCAAGGGGGTGATCCTCGACCTCCGCTTCGGCGAGCCCAACTTCTGGGGCTCGTATGCCGTCGAGTGGGCCGCGCCGCAGCTCGTGCCGCGCGCAGTGCCGGGACCCGCCCGGCGCTGGCTCGTGCACTGGGGCTACACGCCGCACCGGGGCAGCACCTCCGGCGGCTACCGTTCGGGGCTGGTGACCTCGGGGGCGGCCGACTACCGGCCGTCGGGCGCCGGCGGCGCCTGGCGGCTCGTGCTCCTTACCGACGCGCATTCGGAGCTTCCCGAGATGGCCTTGGCGCTGCAGGCGGCCGGGCTCGCCAAGGTGGTGAGCGAGGGCGCCGCGGCGGCGCACGGCGGCGCCGAGCGCATCGTCGTCGATCTCGGCGAGGGATTGCGGGCCTGGGTGCGCACCGGCGATCTGCTCTTCCCCAGCGGGCCGCCGCCGGCCGCCGACGTCGTCCTGACGCCGGCGGAGGCGCGGGACCCCGAGGCGGCGGTACGCGTGGCGCAGCGGCTCCTGGCCGGGCCCTGGCCGGCGCCCGCCGCGAGCGTCCCGGCCGCCGCCGCCCCGGCGGCCGACCGCCCCGCGGCGGACTACCCGGAGATGCTGGCGCCGCCCCTCGGCATGCGGCTCCTCGCCGCCTGCCGGGCCTGGGGGGTGATCCAGCACTTCTACCCCTATCTCGAGCTGATCGACGACTGGGACGCCGCCTTCCTCGCCGCCCTCCCGACCTTCGCGGCGGCCGAGGGCCAGGAGGCCTACGCGCGCGCCGTGCTGGAGCTGATGGCGCACGTCGCCGACGGCCACACCCGCGTCTCGGGGCACCCCGCGATCGCGCGTCTCGAGGGCGGCCCCGCCCGGCCGCCGGTGGACGTGCGGCTGATCGAAGGCCGGGTGACGGTCATCACGGTCGATCCCGCGGTCTCCGGTCTGCGCCCGGGCGACGTCGTGCTGGCGGTGGACGGCGAGCCGCTGGCGGCGCGGATGGAGCGGCTCCTGCCGCTCACCACCGCTTCGACCGAGACCACGCGGCGGGTGCGGGCGGCGCGGCGGGCGCTCGCCGGGCCGCCCGACTCGACCGCGGTGTTGGAGGTCGAGGAGGCGGACGGCGCGCGGCGGCGGGTCGAGGTGAAGCGCGGCACCGACTGGCGGCCGGCGCCGCCGGCGGGGAAGCCCTGGCGGCGCCTGACGCCGCGCATCGGCTACGTCGACCTGCAGTGGCTGGAGGTCGAGCAAGTGGGCGCGATGCTCGACGAGCTGCGCGACACCTCGGCGCTCGTCTTCGACATGCGCGGCTACCCCAACGGCACCGCCTGGGCGCTGGCGCCGCGCCTCAACCGGCGCGGCGCCAAGGTGGCGGCGCTCTTCCGCCGCCGCGAGGTGAGCGCCGACGCCTTCGGGCTGGCCGACGCGGGGTACTACTTCGCCCAGCCGGTCCCCGAGACGGCGGAGGGGGACTGGGTCTATCAGGGCGAGACGGTGATGCTGATCGACGAGCGGGCGATCAGCCAGGCCGAGCACACCGGGCTCTTCCTGGAAGCGGCGTCCGGCACCGTCTTCGTCGGCGAGCCCACCGCCGGCGCCAACGGCGACGTCACCAACTTCGCGCTCCCCGGCGGCATCCGGGTCTCCTTCACCGGCCACGACGTGCGCCACGCCGACGGCCGGCAGCTGCAGCGGCTCGGCCTCCAGCCGGACGTGCCGGCCGCGCCCACCCTGGCCGGCCTGCGCGCCGGCCGCGACGAGGTGCTGGAGCGGGCGGTCGCGTACCTGGAGGAGAAGCTGGCGAGCAGGTAGCGTGGACAGGCGAGTCCGCGGGCGAGGACGGCAGGGGTGCTCGCGCAGCGCGCCGCGGGGCGGAAGTCACTGATTCCATGAACCCTGCGCCGGTGGCAGCCGGCTTGCTAGGCTCCACGTTAGAGATCCGTTGATCCTGGAGGGTTCAATGCTTGGCTGCAGGTCTATTTTCCGCGCCCCGATCGCCGCCTCTCTCCTGCTCGCCCTCGCCGCCCCCGCCGCACCGCAGACCGACACCTTCCGCGACGAGACCTCGGTCGTCGTCGTCGAGGTGCCGGTCGAGGTGGTCAAGGACGGCCAGCCGGTGCGCGGCCTGACCGCCGCCAACTTCGCGATCTTCGAGGGCAAAGCGCCGCGTCCGATCACCGGTTTCGAGATCGTGGACCTCGGCGCGACGGCCCCCGGTGAGGCCGCCGCACCGGCGCCGGTCCCTCCGGTCGCCCGGCGCAACATCCTCCTGCTCTTTGACCTCGCCTTCACCAGCCACCGCTCGCTCGATCGCGCCGAGCGCGGCGCGCGCGAGCTCCTCGCCAGCGGCCTCCACCCGCAGGACCTGGTGGGGGTGGCGCTCTACACCTCGCAGCGCGGCGTCGTCCTGCCGGTCGGCTTCACCTCCGACCGCCGGCAGGTGGAGCGCGTGCTCGACGCCATCGCCGCCCTCTTCCGCCGCGACCGCGAGGCCGCCGCCCGCTTGCAGGCCGAAGCGGCGCAGCAGGGCGCGCGCGATCCGCTGGGCCTGACCGCCGCCGACGCCACCGCCGTCGTCAACGGCATCAGCCGGCTGGCGGGCATCGAGATCAGCGCCGCCGGCGAGGCGCTGACCTGGGTCTCGGACGCGATGGCCGGCCGCGGCGCCGGGCTGCTCCTCGAGGCCCTGGCCGGCATGGACGCCATCCACACCCCGTTCCTCAACGAGTCCCGCCGCGGCCAGGTGCGCGCCTTCACCGACACCTTCACCGACATCGCGCGCGCCACCCGCGACGTCGAGGGGCGGAAGGCCCTGGTCTACTTCTCCGACGGCTTCGACGACGCGCTGATGCTCGGCGACGAGGCCCGCAACCAGGTCGGCGGGCTCAACAACGGGCAGCTCCTGGGCAACGCGCAGATGCTCAAGGACCTCTTCCTCATGGTCGAGGAGTTCCGCCGCGCCGGCTGGGTGATCCACACCGTCGAGTCCTTCGGCCTGTCCGGCAACTGGGACGAGACCGGGGTCGGCAGCGAAGGCCTCGCCTACCTGGCCAACGAGACCGGCGGCACCTTCTTCCGTCAGACCAACAATCTCGGCGAGGCGATGGAGCGGATGCTCCAGGCCAGCCGTCTGACCTACGTCCTCACCTTCCAGGCCGACGAGGTGCCGCCGGACGGCGCCTTCCACCAGCTGCGGGTGGAGCTCAAGGGGGCGCCGCGCGGCGCCCGCCTGACCCACCGCGCCGGCTACTACGCGCCGCTCGCCGCGGAGCGCCGCAGCGTCGGCGAGCGCCGCTTCCGCGCCGCCGAGCTGATCGTCTCCGGCGAGGAGCGCTCGGAGATCCCGCTGGCGGTGCTGGCCACGCCCTTCACCGGCGCCGAGGAGCGCGGCTACGTGCCGGTGGTGATCGAGGTGGCGGGGCCGGCGGTAGCCGCCGAAAAGAGCGGCGACACCGCGGCCCTCGAGCTCTACGCCTACGCCTTCGACGGCGAGGGGCGGGTGCAGGACTTCTTCGCCCAGCAGCTCCAGCTCGACGCCGAGCGCACCGCCACGGCAACGGCCGGCGGCCTCCGCTTCGTCGGCGACTTGCAGCTCCCGCCCGGGGAGCACGTGCTGCGCCTGCTGGTGCGCGGCGGCGCCACCGGCAAGACGACGCTGCGCGTCGTGCCGCTCACCGTCCCCAGCCCGGAGCGGATCGCCAAGCGCCTGCTGCAGCCTTTCTTCATCGCCGGTGACGGCGCGGCGCTGACGGTGCGCGAGGCCGCTGCCGCGCCGGCCGACGACGCCTACCCCTTCCGGCTCGGCGAGCAGCCGTTCGTGCCCGAGCCAGACCCGTTGCTCGCGGCGGGCGAGGACGTGCGCCTCTTCCTCGCCGGCTACCAGCTGGCCACCGGCGACCTGCGGCTGCGCGGCAAGGTGCTGGGGGCCGACGGCAAGGAGGTGGCGGGCGGCGTCTTGACCGGCCTCGGCCGGGTCACCGCCGGCGACGGCCTCGACCGCGTCCTCGCCACCTTCCGCCCGGAGGGGCTGGCGCCGGGCGCCTATCGGCTCGTCGTGACTCTCATCGAACCGCGAGGGGGTGCCTTGACCGCCTCGGCACCCTTCCGCGTCTCTGGAGGCCCCTCGTGAGGCGTCGTTTGTCGTCTTTCCTTGTCCCCGTCGTCGCGCTGATGGTCCTGCCCGTGCTGGGGCCGGGCGCCACCGCGGCGCAGGAGAAGTTCCAGGACCAGACCTCGGTCGTCGTGGTCGAGGTCCCGGTGCAGGTGGTCAAGGACGGCAAGCCGGTGAGCGGCCTCACGGCCGAGAACTTCGAGGTCTGGGACGGCGAGGTGCGCCGCCCGATCACCTCCTTCGAGGTGGTGGACCTGGCGGCTCCGGCCGCGCCCGGAGGGCGCCCGCCGCGGGTGCCCACCGCCGCCCGGCGCAACTTCCTCCTCCTCTTCGACCTCGCCTTCTCCAACCGGCAGTCGCTGGAGAGGGCCGAGACCGCCGCGCGCGACCTCCTGGCGCGAGGCCTCCACCCGCAGGACCTGGTGGGCGTCGCCCTCTACAGCCCGACGCGCGGGCTGGCAATGCCGGTCGGCTTCACCTCCGACCGGCGGCAGGTGGAGCGCGTCCTCGACGCCCTCGCCGTGCTCCTGCGCGGCGACGTCGCGGCCGCCGAGCGCCAGCGCCGGCAGGCGCAGGAGGCGCGCGGCAAGGACCCGCTGGGGCTCGCCGCGGCCGACTTCCCGTCCCTGGTCCACGGTCTCGGCAGCCTGGCGGGGGTCGACGTGGCGCTCTCGGGAGAGGCGCTGTCCTGGATCTCCCTCCAGATGGGCCCCCAAGCCCTCGACCTCCTGGCCAACGCCCTCGGCCACATGGCGGCCATCATGAACCCGCACATCGCGGAGGCGAAGCGCGGCAAGGTCGGAGCGATGACCGAAGACCTCGGCGCGCTCGCGCGCATGCTGCGCGAGGTCGAGGGGCGCAAGACGCTGGTCTTTTTCTCCGAAGGCTTCGACGACGACGTGATGATGGGGCAGCGAAACGAGCGGTCCGCCAGCGCCGGGGTGGGCGGCACCCTCTACGGCAACTCCCGCGCTCTCAACGACCTCAACCGCATGCTCGAGGAGTTCCGCCGCTCCGGGTGGGTCATCCACTCCGTCGAGACGGCCGGCGTCGGTCGCGGAGGGGTCGGCGAGGAGGGGCTTTTCTACGTCGCCAACCAGACCGGCGGCACCTACTTCAACAATACCAACAGGCTGGGCGAGGCGATGGAGAGGATGCTCGCGGCGAGCAGCCAGACCTACCTCCTCAGCTTCCCGGCCGACGACGTGCCCGCCGACGGCGCCTTCCGCAAGCTGCGGGTGGAGCTCAAGGGCGCGCCGCGCGGCGCCCGCGTCGTCCACCGTGCCGGCTGGCACGCGCCGACCCCGGCGTCGCAGCGGCAGGGGGTGGAACGCCGCTTCGCCGCCGCCGACCTCGTGGTGGCGGGGGAGGAGCGCGCCGAGATCCCGGTGGCGGTCCTCGCCACCCCGTTCGAGGGGACGGAGGAGCGCGGCTACGTGCCGGTCGTCGTCGAGATCGACGGCGCGGCGCTCGCCGCCGAGACGACGGCCGAGGGCGCGGCCCTCGAGCTCTACGCCTACGCCTTCGACGGCGAGGGACGGGTGCAGGACTTCTTCGCGCAGCAGCTCCGGCTCGACCCCGAGCGGGCGGCCGCGGCCGGCGCCGCCGGCGTGCGCTTCGTCGGCGACCTGCGGCTGCCGCCCGGCGAGCATGAGCTGCGCCTCCTGGTGCGCGGCGGCGCCAGCGGCAAGACGACCCTCGACGTCATCCCGCTCGTCGTGCCCACTCCGCAGCGCGTCGCCAAGCGCCTGCTGCCCCCCTTCTTCGTCGCCGGCGGCGACTCCGCGCTGACGGTGCGCGAGGCGGGCGCCGACGCGGCCGGCACCGGCTACCCCTTCCGGCTCGGCGAGCAGCCGTTCGTGCCCGAGGCCGACCCGAAGCTGGCCGCCGGCGAGGAGGTGCGCCTCTTCGTCGCCGGCTACCACCTGGCGACCGGCGATCTGCGGGTCAGCGGGCGGGTGCTCGCAGCCGACGGCCAGCCGGTGGCGGGCGGCGTCCTGACCGGCCTCGGCAGGGTCACCGCCGGCGACGGCCTCGACCGCGTGCTCGCCACCTTCCGGCCGGAAGGCCTCGCCCCCGGCGCCTACCGGTTGCAGGTGACGCTGGTCGAGCCGCAAGGGGGGAGGCTCAGCGCCTCGGCGCCGTTCCGCGTCGGCGGCCCCTCGTGAGCCGCGGCGCCATCGCCTGCGCCGCGCTCGCCGCCGCGCTCGCGCTCGTCCCCGCCGCCTCCGCGCAGGCGCCGGCGCCGGAGGGCTTCCGCGAGGAGACCTCCGTCGTGGTCGTCGAGGTCCCCGTCCAGGTGGTCCAGGACGGCAAGCCGGTGCGCGGGCTGACGGCCGAGAACTTCGAGGTCTGGGACGGCAAGGTGCGGCGCGCCGTCACCTCGGTGGAGGTCGTGGACCTCGCGGCCACGGCCGGCGGCCGGCCGGCACCGATCCCGCCCGCCGCGCGCCGCAACCTCCTCCTTCTCTTCGACCTCGCCTTCACCGGCCCCAACTCGCTGCAGAAGTCCGAGGCGGCGGCGCGCCAGCTCCTCGCCCGCGGGCTCCACCCGCAGGACCTCGTCGGCGTGGCCTTCTACACCCCGGCCCATGGCGTGGTCATGCCGGTCGGCTTCACCTCCGACCGGCGGCAGGTGGAGCGCGTGCTCGACGCCCTGGCCGTCCTGCTGCGGCACGACGTCGAGGCGGCCGAGCGGCAGCGCCGGCAGGCGGCGGAGAGCGGCGAGCGCGACCCGCTCGGCCTCACGGCGCCCGACTTCCGCGCCATCGTCCGCGGCCTCGGCAGCCTCGCCGGCTGGGAGATGAGCCTGGCCGGGGAGACGCTGACGTGGATCACCGACCACGCCGGCGGCAGGGGCGGCCTGTTCATCGGCGGGACGCTGGCCGACATGAACGCCATCACCACGCCGTTCGTGACCCAGGGGCGGCGGAGCCAGATCGCCGCCTTGAGCGAGAACTTCGCGGTCATGGCGCGGCTGATGCGCGAGGTCGAAGGGCGGAAGGCGCTGGTCTTCTTCTCCGACGGCTTCGACGACGCCCTGATCATGGGGGACGACGTCGAGAGCGCGTCGATGCCCGGCGGCGGCGAGCTGCTCGGCAACGCCGGGGCGATGGGCGACCTCAACCGCATGCTCGAGGAGTTCCGCCGCTCCGGCTGGGTCATCCACACCGTCGAGCCCTTCGGCGTCTCCGGCAAATGGGACCCGACCGGCATCGGCTCGGAGGGGATGTTCTACCTCGCCAAGGAGACCGGCGGCACGTTCTTCAACCACAGCAACGACCTGGGCGCGGCGATGGGCCGGATGCTGGAGGCGAGCAGCCTGACCTACGTCCTGACCTTCTCCGGCGACGAAGTGCCGCCCGACGGCGCCTTCCGCAAGCTGCGGGTGGAGCTCAAGGGCGCCCCGCGCGGCGCCCGCGCCGTCCACCGGGCCGGCTACTACGCGCCGCTGCCGCTGGCGCAGCAACGCGCGCCGGAGCGTCGCTTCGCCGCCGCCGAGATGATCGTGGCGGGCGAGCCGCACGCCGAGATTCCGGTCGCGGTGCTGGCGATCCCGTTCGCCGGGGAGGCCGGCGCGGAGCGCGGCTACGTGCCAGTCGTCGTCGAGGTCGAGGGCGCGGCGCTCGCCGCCGAGAAGACGGCGGAGGGCCTCGGGCTCGAGCTCTACGGCTACGTCTTCGACGGCGAGGGACGGGTGCAGGACTTCTTCGCCCAGCAGCTCCAGCTCGATGCCGAGCGCTCGGCCACGGCCACCGGCGGCAGGCTGCGCTTCGTCGCCGACCTCGCGGTCCCGCCCGGCGAGCACGAGCTGCGCCTGCTGGTGCGCGGCACCGCCAGCGGTCGCACGACGCTGGCGGTCGTGCCGCTCGCCGTCCCCGACCCGCTGCGGATCGCCAAGCGGCTCCTGCCGCCCTTCTTCGTCGCCGCCGAGGAGGGCACCCTGACCCTGCGCGAGGCGGGCGCGGAGGCGGAGGAGGCCGAGTACCCGTTCCGGCTGGGGGCGCAGCCCTTCGTGCCCGCGCCGCGGCCGCGCCTCGCCGCCGGGGAGGAGACACGCCTCTTCTTGAGCGCCTACCATCTGGTCGCAGGCGACCTGGTCGTGAGCGGCCGGGTGCTCGCCGCCGACGGCACGCCGGTCGCCGGCGGCGTGCTGAGCGGCATCGGCCGCCTCAAGGGCGAGGGCGACCTCGCGCGCGTCCTCGCCACCTTCCGGCCGGAAGGGCTGGCGCCGGGGGACTACCGGCTCGAAGTGACGCTCGCCGAGCCGAGCGGCGCGGCGGTCAAGGCGACGGCGCCCTTCGCAGTGGTCACGCAAGCGCGGCGCGACGGCTGAGCTTCCGCCTGCTACTCTGAATCGCCCGCCGCGCGGGCGCTTCACCGCAGGAAGGAAGGCCGTATGCCCCACCGTCGCGCCGCCGTCCCTTTCGCCACCCTGTTCCTCGCCGCGCTCGCCCTCGCCGGACCGCCCGCCGCGGTCCGCGCGCAGGAGCAGAGCTTCACCGAGGAGACCTCCGTCGTCGTCGTCGAGGTGCCCGTGCAGGTGCTCGAGGACGGCAAGCCGGTGCGCGGCCTGACCGCCGCCGACTTCGAAGTCTTCGACGGCAAGACGCCGCGCGCCGTCACCGCCTTCGAGGTGGTGGACCTCGCCGCGTCGTCCTCGACCGGCGCCGCGCCCGCGGCCGCTCCCGCCGCCGCGCCGAGCCCCGCCGCGCGCCGCCACTTCATGCTCTTCTTCGACCTCTACTTCACCACCACGCGGTCGCTCGTCGCCGCCGAGCAGGCGGCGCGCAAGCTCCTCGCCGAAGGGCTCCACCCGACCGACCTCGTCGGCATCGCCTTCTTCTCCAATGCCCGCGGCGTCACCGTGCCGCTCAACTTCACCGCCGACCGCGCGCTGGCCGTGGCGGCGCTCGACGACTTCCGCGCGCTCCTGCAGCGCGACGAGGCGGGGGCCGGGCGGCTGGGGCTCTCGCCGCGCGACGTCGCCGCCATCGGCGGCCAGATCGGCAGCGGCTTCGGCGAGAAGAGCAACCTCGCCATGGAGCTGCTGGAGGATGGCTACGAGACGGAAGGCCTCCCCGAGATGGCGATGGACACGATGCGCAACAACCGCGAAGAGGGCCGCTCCGAGGTAGGGATCCTGACCCAGGGCCTCGCGGCGCTGGCGCGGGCGACGGCGAGCATCGACGGGCGCAAGCACCTGGTCCTGTTCTCCGACGGCTTCGTGGACAGCTACATGCGCGGCGAGCGGGGCGTGCGCGGTACCCAGTGGCGCGCACGCGGCGGCTCGGCCGCGCTCGGCGACGCCGCGGCCTACGGCGATCTCGAGCGCATGGCCGAGCAGTTCCGCCGCGCCAACTGGGTGATCCACACCGTCGAGGCCTTCGGCCTCTCCGGCAACTGGGACCCGACGGGCTTCTCCTCCGAGGGGCTCTGGTACATGGCGAAGGAGACCGGCGGCAGCTTCCTCTCCCAGACCAACGACCTCTCCGAGGCGATGGGACGGGTGCTCGAGACCTCGACGGTGACCTACGTGCTGACCCTGGAGGCGCCGGACATCGAGCACGACGGCAAGTACCACAAGCTGGACGTCCGCCTGGCCGGCGGCCGCAAGGGGAAGGTGGTGCATCGCGCCGGCTACTACGCGCCGCGGCCGCTGGGCCAGGCGGCGTCGCGGCGCATGGCCAAGGCGATCGAGCTGCTGCTCGGTCCCGAGCGCTCCGACCTCCAGACCACCGCGCTCGCCACCCCCTTCCGCGCGCCGGAGGGCGGCGCTTACGTGCCGGTGGTCATCGAGGTGGACCCAGCAAGTCTCGCCGCCGAGGGGAAGGGAGCGACCCACACGCTGGAGTTCTACGGCTACGCCCTCGACCCCCAGCGCGAGGTCGCGGACTACTTCTCGCAGGTGGTGCGCTACGAGACCGCGCGCCACGGCGAGAGCGTGCGCGCCGGCGGCGTCCGCTTCGTCGGCGACCTCTACCTGGCGCCGGGGAAGTACGACCTGCGCCTCCTGGTGCGCAGCGCCGACAGCGGCCGCGCCACGGTGCGCGCACTGCCGCTGGAGGTGCCGGACTTCGGCAAGGTCGCGAGCCGCCTGCTGCAGCCCTTCTTCGTGCAGCCGGAGCGCGGCGGCCTGACGGTGCGCGAGGTCGCCGGCGGCGTCGTCGGCAGCGACGCCTACCCCTTCGTCGCCGGCGGGCAGGTCTTCGTCCCCTCGGCGATGCCGGTGGTCAAGGCCGGCGAGCAGGTGCGGGTCTTCCTCGCCGGCTACAACCTCTCGACGCAGAACGTGGAGGTCGAGGGCCGGGTGCTCGGCAGCGACGGCCGCGAGGTCCGCGGCATGCGCTTCAAGCCCCTCGGCCGCGACGTCAGCGCCGCCGGCCTCGACCACCTGGTCGCGACCCTGCAAGTCGGCCGCGTCCAGCCCGGGGAGTACACGCTGGAGGTCTCGATGCTCGAGCCCGACCCGCAAGGCCTCGCGATCTCCCTCGGCCGCAACCTCGACCGCCAGCGGCGGATGGTGACGTCCAAGGCGGCGTTCAAGGTGGCGGGGAAGCCGAGCGGCTAGCCGGCGCGGGGCAAGGCGCTGGCGGCGGGGGCGGCTGGAAAGGCCGCCGGGACGGCGCGGAAGTCGGCTTGGGCGCCATGCACAACGGCTTGGGCGCGCTGCAAAACGGCTTGGAGTCCATGGAAAGTGGCTTGGGCGCCATGCAGAACGGCTTGGAGCCGATGGAAAGCGGCTTGGGCGCGATGCAAAAACGGCTTGGAGCCCATCCAAAACGGCTTGGGCTCCATGGAAAATGGCTTGGGCGCGATGCAAGTCGGCTTGGGCGCCATGGATTTTCCCTTGGAGTCCATGGAAAACGGCTTGGGCTCCATGCCGAAGTGGCTTGGAGCCCATGGGAAGCTCCTACCGGCCCATGGAAATCGGCTAGCGGCAGCTGGAAAGCTCCTTGGAGCCCATGGACGTTGGCGTCCAGCCTAGGGAAAACGGCCAGGGGCCCAGCCGAAGCGCAGTTCGGCCATCCCAGGTGGGGAAGAGGCCCCTGAAATCTACCGCCGCCTGCCGCTATCTTCGAGCACGAGCTTGAAGTGTTTGCCTTGGGCGGCGCGGTAGACGGTGAAGCCGCGACGGTCGAGCGTCAACACGTCGAAGACCCCGAGGCGCTCTCCCAGGAGGACCAGCGTCGCGTCGGCGTAGTCCATCGGCAAGTCGGCATACTTCTCCATCCGACGGGCGGCCTCGGCCAGGTCCTCCGGGTGGCTGAAGTCCACGATCTGCAAGGCGCTTTCCGCGACGAACTCGGCGAGTAGGGCGGGTCCGCTGCGGACCTCGGCGAGGAGGTACATCGCCTCCCCGATGACGGCGGTCGTCGTGATCAGCTGCCCGGTGAAGACGTCGAGCGCGGCCGCGACCCGCGAGTGATCCTTGTCGGCCGCGTCGAGGTAGGCGACGAGCGGCCCGGTGTCGAGCAGCCAGACCTTCAAGGCCGCCAGTTGCGCTTGCGGAGCCGGCTGCGCCGGGGATCGGCGCTCTCGCGGGGCAGCTCGAGCTGTCCACGCAAGCGACCGATGCGCGCCCCCAGGGGTCGCTCGGAGACGGCGGCGCTCAAAATCTCGCGCGCTACTTCCGAGACAGTCTTGCCCTGCATGGCGGCCCGCTCCTCGAGCGCCTCGCGGAGTTGCTCGTCGGTCCGGATGGTCAGCGTCGTACGCATGTACACAGTGTACGACACCCGTGAGACCTCCTGCAGGTAGACGGCCGCTCGAAGCCGCCCTACATTCGTGGCTGCGCAAACTACTAATGCCTATCGGGAAGCCTACAGGCCACCATGGCGGGACCAGGCATCACCACTAAAGCGCGGTCATATACTGGCCGGGGAGGTTGCTGATGAAGGCATCGACTTGGTCGTCGACGAGGCCGGAGAGCGGTCGCGAGGGCGGGGCGCTGCTACTCTCACCTTGAGCGCGCCACGACCTGTAGACGGAAACGCTCAGGTAACGCGACAAGGAGGTGAGCGAATTGGCAACGCAGCGCGCGGTTAATGCCGGATCGCGGTTCTGCCGCGACTGTGGTGGGCCAATTGTGTCCGGCGGTGGGCTGGCATGGTGCGCAAACAGCACAACAGCTGGAAGCCAGCGAGAAGCAAAGGATATCTGCGAGAATCTGACTCGGCATGATCGAAGATTTTGTGAGCACTGCGGTGAGCAAGTCTTGGGGCTAGTAATCTGTGAAGCATGCGGCGAGTTGCCGACCTTCCCATGAGCCCAAACTCGAACGGAGCATGTTTAAACTCTCTCAACCTTGCCTGCGCCGGTAGGTAGGACAGCTGCGGACGAAGCGGCAAGGCTTCATCGCTGAGTCGCCCCACCGGGTGAGGTCCAAGGAGGCCGCGTGGAAGCGCTAAAACTGTTTTTCGTCTACTCGCATCGAGACGGAGGTCTTCGCGACGAGCTCGAGGCACATCTCGCCCTCTTGAAGCGCCAGGAGATCATCGATACCTGGCACGATCGCAAGATTACGGCCGGTACTGAACTCGACGGTGCCATTGACGCAAATCTTCGTGAGGCTGACATCGTACTTCTGCTTGTGAGTGCTGATTTCATGGCTTCTGACTATTGCTACGGCCGAGAATTGAAGGAGGCGCTAGACAGACATCGTGGAGGCTCGGCGAAGGTGGTGCCGGTGATCCTGCGTGAGTGCGATTGGCACCCTGCGCCTTTCGGCAAGTTGCAAGCGCTTCCACGCGATGGCGTAGCAGTCACGGGATGGCCGAACCGCGATGAAGCGTGGGCCGATGTCGCACGTGGTATCCGTAGCGTGGCTGAGGAGCTGAGCGCCCTAAAGACTCCAAGGCCAGAGGCAGAGCCCGAGCGAGCAATCCAGGTTCCTACAGGCCCATGGGTGGAAATAGCAGGTGCCTCGATGAGGGTTACCGAGCGAAACAGTTCTTGGTGGCGGATCTCTTGGATACTGATCCTGCGGAATCTGACTGACACCGCGATAGGGTGCGACGCTGCGCTACAGCTTCTCGACGAGGACGGCTATATCCTAGACGACGAGTCGCTCCACAAGCTTGTACTGGAGCCTAAATCTGACGGCACGTTTAGAGGTTATCGTTTGGTCAATGCGACGGTTGCCCCACGGGTCGTACAACTCTTGCCACGGATCACTATTCGCGCTTGAGTACTAGAGGAAGCGGCGCGCCGTCAGGAGCTTGTTCTCGGGCAGCTGGTCGACGAGCGTGTCAGAGTCTGCCGGTTCCGTCACGGGCTCCCGTCACGGGCTCATTGCTCTAGCTCGCCCGCCGCAGCCGTCCCGCGTCGGCCGCCACCGGCCAGGGCAGCCCCATCGCACTGAGGATGTCTCTCGCCGCTTGCTCGCCGGTTTCGCAGCCGCCTTCCATGAAGCCCTGGGCGACGCGCGAGCAGTGCTCGCCGGCGAAGCGGACGTTGCCGGCGGGCTCGCCTTCGGCGCCGCCGATCGTGGTCCACTGGCCGACCTTGTAGCTGGCGTAGCTGCCGCGGGTCCAGGGGTGGGTGGGCCAGTGGAAGCGCACCTCGGCCATGCCGCGGCGGGCCGCCGCGGCGCCTGGAAAGATGCGCTCCAGGTCCGCCGTCAGCCGCGCCGCCTGCTCCGCGGTCGAGCCGCGGCCCAGCTCGACGCCGTGGGCGCCGCCGGTGAAGTTGGTGAGGATGCCGGCATCGCCCGGCTGCTGGCGGCTGGTCTCCCAGGTGGTCTGGAAGGGGAGGTCGGCGACGACGCTGCCGTTGCCGCGGTGGCGCGTCCGCCAGACGCGCTCGGAGAAGCCGACCATCAGCTTGGCGTTGGTGCCGTAGCCGAGCTCCTGGATCGCCCGCGTCTTGACCGGCGGCAGCTCGAGGTCGAGCCGCACGTCGCGCAGCAGCGTGAAGGGGAGCGCCAGGACCAGGTGCTCGGCGGCGATGTCACGGCTCATGCCGCCGCGCCGCACGGTGCAGCGCAGCGTGCCGTCGGCTGCCCGCCCGACCGCCTCCAGCCGCGAGTCCAGCTCGATGGCGTCGCGCAGCCGCTCGGCCAAGGCGGCAGTGATGAGGTCGTTGCCGCCGCGGACGTGGAAGCGCTCGTCGCTGTCGCCGAAGATGCGGAAGGGTGTGGGGTCGGGGTCGATCATCAGCAGGAAGTTGAGCGCCGACTGCTCGCCCGGCTCGAGCCCGTACTCGGTCGTGTAGGCGACGTCGAGGAGGCGCCGGAACCAGCCCGAGACGCCGGCGCCGTCGAGCCACTGGGTGATCGACATCCGGTCGAGCGCCTCGGCGCCGCCGGGTGTGGCGTAGGTGACGTCGTCGGCCGCGATCGCCGCCACCGCCGACTCGATCGGCCGCACCAGTGGCAGGAAGGCCTCGACGACCTCGCGCTCGCTGCGCCGCTCGCCGTCGAAGAACCAGACCTCCTCGACGGCCGGGTCCTCCTGCGCCAGGTCGTCGAGGACGATCTCCAGCTCCTCGGCGAGAGCGCGGATGCGCTCGTGGCCGGTGTCGATCAGCTCGCCGCCCAGCTCCACCACCTGGCCGTCGGCGAAGCGGCCGCGCTGGCTGAGCATGCGGCCGCCGGTGCGGCCCTGCGCCTCGAGGATGCGCACCGCCACGCCGGCCTGGCGCAGCCGGTGGCCGGCGGTCAGGCCGGCGATGCCGGCGCCGACGATCAGAACCGGCAGGCCACCGGCGCCGCCGCGGAGGATGCGCCCGCCGGGCCGCGGCGCGCCGGTGCCGGCGCAGCCGGCGGTCACCAGGCCGGGGAGCCCGGCGGCGAGCCCGGCACCGAGCGCCAGCGAGCCGCCGAGCAGCTCGCGGCGGGTGAGGCGGGCCTCGCGCTTCGCCAGTCGCGCGGCGAGCCTGTGGGCCGCGTCCTCCTCGACTAGCTCGGCCGGCGGGCGGCCGGTCGCGGCGGCGGCGCGGGCGAGGCGCAGCGAGCGCTCGACCAGCGCGAACAGCGGCGTGCGGGGCATGAGCGCGCGGAGTGTATGTCAGGTCGCTGTTAGAATCTGCCGTCCTCCCGCGCCGGGGGCGCGCGCCATGTCCGTCTACTACCTCACCACCCCGATCTACTACGTCAACGACCTGCCGCACATCGGCCACATCTACACGACGCTGGTGGCCGACACCCTGGCGCGCTACCGCCGGCTGGCCGGCGACGACGTCTTCTTCCTCACCGGCACCGACGAGCACGGCCAGAAGATCGAGCGCGCGGCGCGCGAGAAGGGGATCGCGCCGCAGGCGCAGGCCGACTGGGTGGCCGAGCACGTGCAGCGGCTCTGGCGCGAGTACGGCATCAGCCACGACGACTTCATCCGCACGACCGAAGAGCGCCATCGCATCGGCGTCGAGGAGCTGGTGCGGCGCCTCGACGCCGCCGGCGATCTCTACACCGCCGCGCACGCGGGCTGGTACTGCGTCCCCTGCGAGACTTTCTACACCGAGAAGGAGCTGCTCCCCGGCAACCGCTGCCCGGTGCACGAGACGCCGGTCGAGTGGAAGTCGGAGGAGAACGTCTTCTTCCGGCTTTCCAAGTACCAGCAGCCGCTCCTCGACTGGTACGACGCGCACCCCGAGGCGGTCCTCCCGCCGGCGCGGCGCAACGAGGTGCGCGCTTTCGTCGAGTCCGGGCTGCGCGACCTGTCGGTGTCGCGCACCGGTCTCGAGTGGGGGATCCCCTTCCCCGGCCGGCCGGGGCACACCGTCTACGTCTGGCTCGACGCGCTTTCCAACTACGTCACGGCCCTGGGCTTCGGGCGCGACGGCGCCGAGGCCGAGCGCTACCGCCGCTACTGGGAGGGGGCCGACACCCGCCTCAACCTGGTGGGCAAGGACATCCTGCGCTTCCACGCCGTCTACTGGCCGGCCTTCCTGCTCTCGGCCGGCCTGCCGCCGCCGACGACGGTCTGGGCGCACGGCTGGTGGCAGCTCCACGGGCGCAAGGTCTCGAAGTCCTCGGGCAACGTCGTGCGCCCGAACGAGCTGGTGGCGCGCTTCGGGGTCGATCCGCTGCGCTACTTCCTGCTGCGCGAGATGGTCTTCGGCCAGGACGCGAGCTTCTCCGACGAGGCGTTCGTGGACCGCTACAACAGCGACCTGGCGAACGACCTGGGGAACACGGTGAGCCGCGTGGTGACGCTGTCGCGCCGCGCCTTCGACGGCAAGACTCCGCCGACGCCCTGCGACGACAACCCCCTGATCGCCGCCGCCGCCCGCGCCGCGGCCGACTACCGCACGGCGATGGAGGAGCTGGCCTTCCAGCGCGCGCTCGAAGCCCTCTGGCGCCTCCTCGCCGAGGCCAACCAGTACATCGTCGAGCGCGAGCCCTGGAAGCTGGTCAAGAGCGAGCCGGGGAGCGAGCGCCTGTCGCGCGTCCTCTGGAACGGCCTCGAGGCGACGCGCATCGTGGCGACGGGCCTCCTGCCGTTCATGCCCGAGACCGCGCCGCGGGTGCTGGCGGGCGTCGGCACGGCGGCGCCGCCAGCGCGGCTCGACGCCCTGGCGTGGGGCGGGACACCCACCGGTGCGCCGCTGCCGGAGCCGCAGCCGCTCTTCCCGCGCATCGACAAGGCGGCGTACTTCGCCGAGGGCGCGGCGCCCACGGCCCCTGAGGCCAACGAGAAACCCCGCGAGGAGCGGCGCATGATCACGATCGACCAGTTCGCCGACGTCGAGCTGAAGGTGGGGACCGTCACCGCCGCCGAGCGGGTGCCGAAGTCGGACAAGCTGATCAAGCTGGCGGTCGACCTCGGCGAGGAGCCGCGCACCGTCGTCGCCGGCATCGGCAAGCAGTACACGCCCGAGGAGCTGGTGGGCAAGCAGGTCGTGCTCGTCGCCAACCTGCAGCCGGCGAAGCTCATGGGGGTGGAGTCGCAGGGGATGGTGCTCGCCGCCTCCGACGGCGGCACGCCGGTCCTGCTCCACCCGGCGGCGCCGGTGCCGAACGGGACGCGGGTGAAGTAGCGCCCGGCTGGATGCTCGTCGACTCGCACTGCCACCTGCAGTCCTTGCCGCCCGACGAGCGCGAGTCGGCGCTCGACGCGGCACGGGAGCGCGGGGTCGGCGGCTTCCTGGTGCCGGCGACGCGCCTCGACGAGGCCGAGGACCTGCTCGCCTTCTGCCACCGCCACCCGGACGTCTGGTGCGCGCTAGGTGTCCACCCGCACGAGGCGTCCGGCTGGCGCGACGGCGACGAGCGGCGGCTCGCCGGCCTGCTCGCCGACCCGCGCGCGGTGGCGGTGGGGGAGTGCGGGCTCGACTTCCACTACGACCACGCGCCGCGCGACGTCCAGGAGCGGGTGCTGCGCGCGCAGTGGGAGCTGGCGCTCGGGCTCGGGCTGCCGGTCGTCGTCCACAACCGGGAGAGCGACGCCGCGATGCTGGAGCTGGTGCGCGACCCGGCCTTCGCCGGGCTGGCCGCCGACTTCCACTCCTTCGCCGGCGGCCCCGCGATGGCCGAAGAGCTGGTGGTGCGTGGTTTTTACTTCGGGTTCTCCGGGATGATCACCTTCCCCAAGGCGGCGAACGTGCGCGAGCTGATCCCGCTCGTCCCGGCCGACCGCGTCCTCGTCGAGACCGACACGCCCTACCTCGCGCCGGTGCCCTACCGCGGCCGGCCCAACCGCCCGGAGTACGTCGCGGAGGTGGCCGAGCGGCTGGCGCGGGAGACCGGCGAGACGCCCGCGGCGGTGGCGTCCCGCACGACCGCCAACTTCTTCCGCCTGTTCGCCGGGGCGGCATGACCGGGGCGCTCATTGGGCCGCTCCGTAGAGCTCGCGGATGGCGCCCGCGATGTCCTGCGGCGTTGCCACCGCCGGGGTGATGGCGAGACCGGTGGCGGCGCGCAGGGCGGCCGCGAAGGCCGGCTCGCCCGGATCGGCGACCGCCACGGTGAGCTGCCCCGCCGCGTGCTGCACCGGCATCGCCTGGTAGCGGCGCGCCAGCTCGGCGGGGAGAACGTTGCGCAGGGCCGGATCGACCGGATGGCCGCGCAGGGTGAGGTAGGGGATGCCGTGCTGCGCCGCGAGGCCGATCGCCACCATCTTGTGGCTGGCGATCCCCAGCTCGACGAGCAGCTCGCCGAGCCGCCGGCCGGCGCGGCCGGCCTGCGCCGCGAGCGCGTGCCCGAGCTCCTGCAGCGTGATGGCGCCCTGCGAGACCAGGATCTCGCCGAGGCGGACGGCGGTGCGCGCCGAGCCGGCCTTCGCCGGCGGCGGCGCCGGCACAGGCCTTGGCCGCGCCGCGGCGAGCGCCCGCTGCTCGGCGAGCGCCGCCTCCACCATCTCCATCGTCGCGAACTTGCGGCCGCCGAGGAGCGTGCCGAGGTCCTGGACCGCGGCCACCTCGCTGACGGCGGAAGCCGGCACGTAGAGGCGCTCGACCCCGCGCCGGCCGATCGGACGGAGGAAGATCCCCTGGCGCAGCCCGCCCCAGCTATGGGAGAGGCCCTCGACCTCCGTGCCATCCAGCAGGCGGAGCCGCACCACGCGGTAGGCGGCGGAGATCGTCATGCCGTCGGGCGGCGGGTTCCCCAGGAAGGCGACGTGCCGCACGCGCTCGAAGGGCACCACCTGCCGCGCCCGTATGTCGGTGCCGTTGCGGTGGATCAGGAACTGCGGGGAGCGCGGGTTGAAGAGGCCGACCGAGCCGCAGATGGGCGGCCCCTCGAAGAGGCTCACCTCGACGCTGCTGCCGCGCGCGGCGGCGAGCGGTGCTGGCGGCGCTGGGTTCGGCAGGCGGGCAACGGTGGCGGCTTGCGCGGTCATCATGGCTTGGTCTCCTCTTGGCTGACCGCACTGTAGGTGCGCACCGGTGCCTCGCTCATCGGCGGAGGGCGGAGATCGCTGTCGGTAAGTCCGCCGAGCCGCCGTCGGTGCCCGTCCTACAACGCCCGCCGCTCGCGCGCCAGGAGACGCCGCTTCCGCTCCTCCCCCCAGCGGTAGCCGCCGAGGCCGCCGTCGCCGCGCACCACGCGGTGGCAGGGCACCACCAGGGCCACCGGGTTGGCGGCGCAGGCGCGGGCCACGGCGCGGGCGGCGCCCGGGCGGCCGAGGGACGCGGCCACCTCGCCGTAGGTGCGGGTCGTGCCGGGCGGGATCTCCTGGAGCGCCGCCCAGACGCGCTGCTCGAAGGCGGTGGCGCGGACGTCGAGCGGCAGGGCGGGTGAGGGGCCGGCGTCGAGGCGCGCCAAAACCGCGGCGACCAGGGCGCCGAGCCCGGCGGCGTCGGCGGCGATCTCGGCCTCCGGGAACTCGCGGCGCAGCGCCGCTTCGAGGGCGTCGTCGTCCTCCCCGAGCTGCACGGCACAGAGGCCGCGCTCGGTGGCGGCGACGAGGAGGCGCCCGGCCGGCGAGTCGGCGCAGGCGAAACGGATGCGCATGCCGCGGCCGCCGCGGCGGTAGGTGGCGGGGGTCATGCCGAGGCGCGCGTCGGAGCGCTCGTAGAGGCGGCTGCTCGAGCCGTAGCCGGCGTCGTAGAGGGCGGTGGTCACGTCGTCTCCTTTCTGGAGTCGGTCCTTGAGACGCGCCAGGCGGCGCGCGTCGGCGTACTGCTTCGGGGTGACGCCGGTCGCCCGGCGGAAAGTGCGCTGCAGGTGCGCCGGCGAGAGCCCCACGGCGCGCGCCAGCTCGGCGAGAGACACCGGCTCGTCGGGATGGGCGTCGATCCAGGCGCAGGCGCGCGCCACCGCGGCGGCGCCGGCCGCAGCCTCGCGCGGCCGGCAGCGGCGGCAGGCGCGGTAGCCGGCGCCCTCGGCGGCGTCTGGCGTCGGGAAGAAGGCGACCTGCGGCCGCCGCGGCCGCCGCGACGGGCACGAAGGGCGGCAGTAGATCCCGGTCGAGGCAACGGCGTAGACGAAGCTCCCGTCGCGCCCCGCGTCGCGGGCGAGGACGGCCGTCCAGGCGGTTTCGGGGTCGATCGTCGCGTGCTCCAACATGGCGCCAGGCTACGCCAGCCGCGGGCGCCCCGCCATCCGATTCCTGCGCTCGAACCCGCGGATCAACCGCCGGCTCCGGCCGGCGACCCTGCGGGTAGCGGAGCCCATTCTCCGGGCTCCGCAAAGTGGTCCGCTAGCGGAAGTAGCCGAAGAGGTCGACGACCAGGTGGGTAGAGCCGCTCGGCGGCAGGGAGGCGGCCACCGCCAGCTTGCCGCCGACGCCGAGGCCGACGATCGCGTTGTTGGCGCGGACCTTCCCGGCGTTGAAGCTGAGCGTGCTGGTTCCCGGCACCGGCGCGCCCCAGGCGAACGCGGTGAGGTGACCGCCGCCGCTCGGCGCGACGACGGTCAAGTTCGCCGCCACCGCCAGGGCGTCGGCCGGGACACCGCAGGCGCCGGCGGCGGGGAAGGCGCGCATCGCGCCGGCGGCGAGGGCCGGCCCCCCGCTCGGCCCGGCGGGGCGGCGGGTGTCGGCCAGCCGGCAGGGCGGCAGGGTGTAGAAGTCGGCCGGGGGCGGCGCCGGCGCGCTGTGGCAGAAGGCGGCGCCGGCGTCGTGGAAGGTCGAGCCCGCGAGCGGCGCGAAGCGCCACTCGTAGCCGTTGCCGTAGAGAGTGAGCTCGAGGACGCCGAAGCTCGCGGCGTGGCGCGCCACGCTGTTCGGCTGCACGGCGACGACGCCGGTCAGGTTCTTGCCGCCGGTGCCGACGGTGAGCTGCCGCGGCCCGGCCGGGTCGGCGACGCCGGCCGGCCGCTGCGGCGCGAAGCGCTCGTAGATGTGGTCGTGGCCGTTCAAGACGACGTCCGCACCGGCCGCCCAGAGGGCGTCCCAGAAGGGCTGCGTGGTGGCGTCGTTGCCGTGCGGGCCGGAGGAGAACCGCGGGTGGTGCCAGAAGGCGAGCGTGCAGACGTCCGGGTGGGCGGCGAGGTCGGCCGCCAGCCACTGCCCCTGCGGCGAGGCGGCGTCGCAGCCGCCGACGGCGGCGCAGTTGGAGTTGAGCGCGACGAGGTGCCAGCCGCCGCGGTCGACGCTGTACCAGCCCTGGCCGGCGGTGCCGGCGGCGGCGCCGAAGTAGGCGAAGTAACCGGCGGCGCCGGCGGTCAGGTACTCGTGGTTGCCGGGGACCGGAAGGGTGATCGCTTTCAGGCGCCCCCAGCTCGGATCGTACGAGGCCTGGTACTTGGCGAGCGTGCCGTTCTCGTACTGGTTGTCGCCGAGCGTGAGGACCGCGTCGGGAGCGAGCGACAGCAGCAGGTCGGAGGTGGCCGCCATGCGGCAGGCCGTGGCGGTGCCGGCGCCGCCGTTGTAGTTGGCGTCGCCCGGGTCGCAGGCGATGTCGCCGGCGGCGGCGATGACGACCGAGGGGGGCGGGCCGCCGGCTTGGCTCCGCCCGGGCGCCGGCGCGATGGCCCCTGCCAGCAGTACGGCGAGGGTCCAGACGATGGTGCGGCAGCGGTCCATGCAGGCAGCTCCGGGCGAGCGGCGCTAGCGTACTCCCCGGCAAGCTTCCGCACTTGGCGTGCCGTGACTCTGCGCTAGGATCACTTGACATCTCCGGAGGTCCCTTCATGAGCGCCTTCAGCCGCCGCGAGCTCTTCGCCGCACTCGCCCGGCCGGCCGCCGCCGGCCTGGCGCTGGCGGCCCTCGACGCCGCCGGCGCGCGGCGGGCGCTGGCCGCGGTGGCCGGCCGCCCCGGCGCGCCGGAGGAGCTGGCCGCCGACGAGGCGTTCTGGTTCGAGGTGCAGCAAGCGTTCCGCGTCGACCGCAGCATCGTCAACCTCAACAACGGCGGCGTCTCCCCTTCGCCGGGGCTGGTGCTGGAGGCCCAGCGGCGCCACGTCGACTACTCGAACGAGGCCCCGGCCTACACCATGTGGCAGGTGCTCGAGCCGCAGCGCGAGGCGGTGCGGCAGCGGCTCGCCGCCGCCTTCGGCTGCGACCCCGAGGAGGTGGCGCTGACGCGCAACGCCTCCGAAGGGCTCGAGATCTGCCAGCTGGGCTTCGACCTCCAGGCCGGCGACGAGGTGCTGACGACGACCCAGGACTACCCGCGCATGCTCACCGCCTGGCGGCAGCTCGAGCGCCGCCACGGCGTCGTGCTGCGGCAGTTCGCGCTTCCCGTGCCGGCCGAAGACCCCGACGAGGTCGTCGCTCTCTTCGAGCGAAACATCACGCCGCGCACGCGCCTCGTCCTCATGTGCCACATGATCAATCTCACCGGGCAGATCCTGCCGGTGCGGCGGGTGGTCGAGATGGCGCGGCGGCGCGGTCTGCCGGTCATCGTCGACGGCGCCCACGCCTTCGCCCACTTCCCCTTCCGCCACGCCGACCTCGGCTGCGACTACTACGCGACCAGCCTCCACAAGTGGCTCTTCGCCCCGCACGGCACGGGCATGCTGATGGTGCGCCGCGACCGCATCCCCGCGCTCTGGCCCTTGATGCCGGCGGCGGCCGAGCTCGACGGCGACATCCGCAAGTTCGAGGAGATCGGCACCCATCCGGCGGCGCCCTACCTGGCGATCGCCGAGGCGCTCACCTTCCACGCCGGCATCGGCCCGGAGCGGAAGGCGGCGCGGCTGGTCTACCTGCGCGACCGCTGGGCGAAGCGCCTCGCCGCTCATCCGAAGGCGCGCCTCCACACCAGCTTGAAGCCCGGCCTCGCCTGCGGCCTGGCGACTGTCGAGGCGGTGGGCATCGAGCCGCAGGAGCTGGCCGATCACCTGTGGAAGAAGCACCGCATCCTGGTGACGCCGATCGTCCACTCGGAGTTCCGCGGCCTGCGCGTCACGCCGAGCGTCTACACGACCCTCGAAGAGATCGACCGCTTCGTCGCGGCGATGGAGGCGGTGCTGGAGAGAGGTCTGCCGAAAGCATGACCCGGCGCCTCTTCTTGCGGCTCCTCGCCTTGCTGGCGCCGGCGCCGTTCGTGCTCGCGCCCGGCAGCCAGGCCCTGGCGGCGACCCCGCCGTGCGACGACGGCGACGACCTCACGCAGGCGCAGACGACCGGGCCCTTCTACACGCCGGACTCGCCGCAGCGCACGTCGCTCCGCGAGCCGGGGATCGCAGGAACGCCGATCGTCGTCTCGGGCTCCGTGCTGACCACGGACTGCAAGCCGGTCGCCGGCGCGCTGGTTGACTTCTGGCACGCCGACGACCGGGGCCGCTACGACAACGCCGGTTACAAATGCCGCGGCCACCAGTTCACCGACGCGCAAGGGCGCTACAGGCTCGAGAGCATCGTGCCGGGCGTCTACACCGGCCGCACGCGCCACTTCCACGTCAAGGTGCAGGCGCCCCACCGCCGGGTCCTGACGACGCAGCTCTACTTCCCCGGCGAGCCGCGCAACGCCCGGGACGGGCTCTACGATCGTCGTCTCCTGATGGCGGTGCGGGACGCCGCCGGCGGCAAGGCCGCCGCCTTCGACTTCGTCCTGGCGCTCGGCTGAGCCTTGGCCAGGACCGCCGGCGTCCTCTTCGGGCTCCTCGGCGTCGCCGCCTGGGTGGCGAGCCCGCGTCCGATCCGGCCGGGGCCCTTCGCGGCGGCGCTCGCCGCCGGCGCGGTCCTCATCGTCCTCGGCCTCGCCATGGCCCGCCGCCTCGGGCATCGGCCGCCCGTGCGGCCTGGGCGCCTCGCCGCCGCGCTCGTCCTCGGCGCGCTCGTCGGCGCGGTCGTCCTGGCCGTCCTCGTCTACGCGCTGGTGCCGCTGGAGCCCGCGCTCGCCGCCCGGCTGCGGCCGCGCGCGCAGGCGCCCGCCTGGATGCCGCTCGCCCTCGCCGTCGAGGCCTCGGTCCTCGAGGAGCTGGTCTTCCGCCTCTTCCTCTTCACGCTCGTCGTCTGGCTCGCCGCCCGCGCCTGGCGCCGGGGGCCCGTCGCCGCGACGCCGCTCCAGGTCGGGATCGCCAACCTCGTCTCCACTCTCGCCTTCGCCGGCGCGCACGTCCCGGCCTGGCTGGCCGCGACGCAGGTGTCGGCGGCGTTGATCGCCGCCGTCCTGCTGCTCAACGGCGTCGCCGGCGGCTTCCTGGGGCTCGTCTACTGGCGCTGGGGGATCGAGGCCGCCATCGCCGCGCACTTCGCCGCCGACCTGGTCGTCCAGGCCGTCGGGCCACGGCTGCTGGCATGAGAGCTCGAAGGCAGCTGCATGGCGAAATGACTATGCATCCATGGAGAGCAAGCCCTCCGCTACAGTAGAATTCATCTTTGCCGTGCTTGGCGACAACTCCGCTCCAGTCGGTCTCCGCTCTCTCCGCTACGACGTCTTCATCAGCTACGCCCACGAAGATCGCGAATTCGTCACTTGGTTGAGGAAAAGGCTCGAGGCGGCGGGGTTTCTCGTCTGGCTTGACGAGGAGCGCATGCGGGCTGGTGGTTCGGTCCAGGACCAGATCTATCAGGCTCTCTTGGGCAGCGCACAGGCCGTGTTCGTGCTCAGTGAGAATTCGCTCCAAAGCCAGTGGAGCAGCTATGAGGTGCTCATCTTCGGCCAGGAAATTGCGCGACGCAAAATCGCCGTGTTGCGCTCCCCCCTCACCCCGGGCCAGATCCCGATCGACTTTCTTGGCCATCTGCACATCTCGTGGCACGACGAGCAGGAATCGGACTTCTCACGGTTCTGGCGACTCTGCTGCGGCCTTCGGGAGAAGGAACCTGGCAAGCGAGAGGAGTGGGACAGAAAGGGGCGTGAGGCGTGCCGAGAAGTCGACGGAGGCTCTGGTGTGGCTCTGCTGCCCGGGACGCCGGCGGAAGAGGAGTGGCGCGCCGCCAGGATCGCCCGCTGGGGGCCAGGGCGAGCGGTGTGGGGCTGCGACCGCACCGAGCAGTGGATGAAGATCGAGACCCACGCCGCTAAGACGGAGCACGAGGCCTTGTTTGTCGTCGGGCGTCGGGGCGAGGGGCACAACTACTTTCTGGACACGGTCGAAGAGTGTTTCCCGGACAAGCCGGAGAGGCGCATTCGAAAAGTATTCTGGGGGGCAAAGATCCCTCGTGACAAGGACGAGTTCTACCGCGCCCTGGCTCAGGCACTGCGCAGCCAGACCTCGGAGAAGGCTGCGCTGAAAGACGCCCTTCGCCTCTGGTTGCGCGACGGCAATCTTGTTCTCGTGCATCGGCCCGTGATACCGGCACGCCTGCGGGACGAGGCGCTGGTGCTCTACTACTCCCGCTGGCTGCCGGAGCTGCTGGGGGAGCTGGGCGCCACGCGCGGCGTGCTCAAAGCAGTCCAGGGCGTCGACTGGTCGCCGTCGCCTCTGGCGCCGAAATCCACACCGCAGGAGACCAAGAAGGCACTCCACGAGCTCCGCGCTGTAGCTCATGAGCGGCTTCCGGTCTTTCTGCTACCGCCTCTCAAACCCATCACCCGCAAACACGTCGAGTCCTGGGCCGAGTCGTTGCCCAAAGCCCAGGTTAACGAGACGACGGAGCTTGTGCGGGACGTCCTGGAAGGCGCTCACCATTCGGCCGACATACTGGCGCGTATCGCGGAGCGGCTGTGTTCCGCCGAGGAGGGAGCATGAGCCAGATGCCCGAGTTCCGGCAGTATCGGGGTAACGGCACCACTCGCGACGGGCGGTCTGTCCCCACACCGGGCGAGCGCGGCCGCTATCTTGCCTCCCCAGCGCTGGTCAACGCCGTCAACGCCGCCCTGGCAGTGGAGCAACCTTTACTCGTCACCGGTAAGGCCGGGACAGGCAAGACCGTGCTCGCCTTCTCGATCGCCGCGGAGCTTGAGCTCGGCGACGTCGAGGTTTTTGCCGTGCGCAGCGACCATCAGGGGAGGGACCTTCTTTATGAAATCGACAACCTGCAGCGCTTCTACGACGCGCAGGTCAGCGATCCGCACGCCCGCGACCGCGGCAACTACCTACGCCTCGGTCCTCTCGGGCGTGCGTTCCGATCTGAGGAGCGCAAAGTGGTGCTCATCGATGAAGTCGACAAGGCGCCACGCGACTTCCCGAACGATCTCCTGAACGCGCTCGACCGCATGGAGCTCCGCATCCCGGAGCTGGACATCGCGGAGCCTGCGCGCCATCGTCCCGTCGTCGTGATCACCAGCAACCGCGAGAGCCAGCTCCCCGATCCATTCCTGCGTCGCTGCGTCTTCCATCACATCGAGCCGCCAGACGAACACAGTCTCCTCGCCATCCTGCAAGAGCGGCTGGGACATCTGGAGCTGACCCGGGCACTAGCCGAGCGGATCGTCAGACGTTTTACCGCGCTCCGCGAATTCCCAGGACTTCTCAAGGAACCGTCGACCAGCGAAATGTTGACCTGGGCTCGGATCCTCCACCACGCGCGGGTGACCGATGGGGAGCTCGAGGGGGAGCTTCGCGACCTCCCCTATATTTGCGCGTTACTCAAAGTGCAGGAAGACCAGCACCGCGTGAGGCCGCCCGCGGCCTGAACGGGAGCTGGCATGGTCAAGCCCCTGCCTCTGGCCGATCTCCTCAAGCTCCTTCAGGAGCGCGAGCTAGACATCGGCCTGCGGGAACATCTGGCCGTGGCCCGTCTCCTCTCGCGGTGGGATGACACGGACGTCGACTCGCTACGCGACGCGCTCGCCGCCCTCCTAGCGCGCAGTCCGGAGGAGGTGGAAAAGGTTCGTGAGGTCTTCAATGAGTTGTACCTGCGGCCCGCCGAGGAACCCAAGCCGCCCCCACCCCCCGAGGAACCGCAGGAGCGGCGCTTCCCCCGGCTGGCCCTCCTGGGGGTCGCGGCGATCATTGCCCTCGGCCTCGTCATCGGCGCTTGGCTCTGGCCGCGACCCGACCCACCACCGCCGCAGCCGATCGCTTCCCGTCCCAGCGAGCCACCGGCGGACGGGAAAGAGCGTCTACCGCTGATCCCGGACACCTATCCCCAGCCTGATCGAAAGCGCGTGCTGGCAGGCGCCGCCGGCATCGCGGGCGGCCTCCTGCTTGCGCTCTACCGAGTCCGCCTGCGGCGAGCGACGGAGCGCGCCGCTCGTCAGCGCTGGCACGAAATGCTGGAAGAGTTGCCTAACCCCCAGGGGTACGAGATCGAGGTGGGGGACATAACACCCCCCTTCTCGACCGCGGTTCTGGAGGAAGCGGCCGCCCTTCTGGGACAGCGGACCCCAATGTCCCCTCGATACGGCGATTTAGACGTCAACCGTACGCTGCAAAACACCCTGCGCGCCGGGCTCGCCCCTCACGTAGTTTTCCGCTCCCGCGCGGTGGCGCCCCCGGTTGTCGTCTTGGAGGACATCGGCTCCGAGATGGCGCCCTTGCAAAGCCGCATCTCCTCGCTCCTCGCCGGTCTCGCGGCGCGCGGCGCCCCCCTCGACCGCTGGCAGTTCCATGCCGACGCCGACCGCGTGTTCCGTTCACTCGGCGATCCCGAGATCTCGCTTCGACAGCTTGCCCGGCTACGTGCCTTGAGCCCACTGCTGGTGATCAGCACGGGAGCGGGCGTTCTCCGCGGCTGGGAGGGGCAGGTCGCACCGTGGGTCGAGCAGCTCGCGGCCTGGCCGCATCGTGCCTGGCTGCACCCAGTGGGCGACCCCGGCTCCTGGCATTCGGTGCTGCGTCGGCCGGAGGTGCTGAAGACTCCCATCTGGCCTATGACCGCCGAGGGCCTTCTCGCCGTCGCCCGTCACCTCCGGCACGGCCGCCCTGGCGCGCCGTCCCGCGCGACCTATCGCACCGCCGCGGACCGTCCGGTCACTCCACTCGACATAGACCGCCTCCGCTGGCTTCTAGCCCGGGCTCCCCGGCCGGATCCCACCCTCTTGGAGCGGCTCCGCCAACGTTTCTGCCCCCACGTCCCCCCGGCGGCCTTGTTCGAAGCGCTCGAGGCTCCGCCCCTCGCCGCGTCTCTCGGCCTGCCCCCTGCATCCGGCGAAGTCCACGCCTTCCTCGCAGATCTTGTCGCCGCCTCCGAACCGCAGGTTGGCACTGCCGCCTACGAGCGCTGGCGATTCGACCGAGCCTTGCAGGAGATCCGAGTTCCCGGGCGCGAGGCCACGGCCCTGGCCGAGCTGGCCGATCTTGCGCAAGGCCCCCTGGCCGGCCTGGTCGGGGATGCCGTCGAGGAGCTGACGGTCCGGAGCGCCGCGGGGCTCGAGCCACCCATATCGGGCTGGGTGGCGCGAAGCCTTCGGCGGCAGGTGCTCTTGCCGATCCGCGACCGCGCATTCCGGACCGCCCTCGGTTGGCGCCGTCTTCCATCTCCGGGCTGGACGGCGAGCGTAACGGCGCTCCTGGCGGCCCTCTTAGCAGTCGTGGCGCTGCCGGATGCCTTGCCCGCCTTCACCCGCGAGGTGTCGGTCCGACAGGAGACGAGGTACGAACTGCGGCTACGCGGTCCGGGAGCACGAACGGGGTCAGTTCGGGTCGGGGTGGTAGGCAATGCGCGGTGGCGAGATGTTCCGAAAGATCTCGTAGGAGCCAAAACTCAGCGCCTTCCGCGACTGCCGGCTTCGCTCGACCTGCCCGAGTCCGCCCGCGGGAGCTGGTACTACGTGCGTGACGCCGCTCCGGAGGATGGCGTTCTAGGGATCAGTAACTTCGAGTGGGTGGACCGGAGCGGGCTGCCTCCCGACAAGGTGGCGTCCGCCTCGTCTGAGGGCACTCCGTCGAGAAATGCCTCGTCTGAAGGTGCCTTGTCTGAAGGGACTCCTCCCATCTCCCGCACAGAGACTGCACCCTCCACGGGCCCTGCGCCCATATCCTCGACGGTTTCCCTTCCACTTGCGGCGGATGCAGGGGCAGGTGAAATCTCCACAACAAGATCTGAACCAACCAGCTCCGAAATGCGCGCGATCCGGGTACGTGAACTGCAGGAACGTTATGAGCAAATCATAACGCTGGCATCTAACGAAGAGATGTCGACAATACTGAGCTGGATCGCCGCGATGGGCGACCGGGTGGACGATGAGGGCGCCGATCTAGACATTATCGAAGAGAACATACGCGCTTGGGAGCAATATTTTTCTGTTCCACCCCCACCCCTGCCGACATACCAGAGGACAACGATCTACTTCATAGAAGGCAGCAGCTATCTGGACGATATTGCAAGGGCTAGCCTCGACGAAGTAGCGGAGATACTGAAGAAAGACTCCGAGCTAATCGTTCGGGTTACCGCTCAAGGCGACGCCGGCGAGGAAGAGAAACCGGAAGGTTTCGCCAACCTCCGCGCCGACGAAGTGTCGAGCTATCTCATCACCAGTCACGGCATCGATCCCGGCCGTTTCCAGCGCGGGATCGATCTCGAACTGAAGTCCGACGAAACGGAGTCTGACGACCTCATCCAGCGAATTGTCTTCGTCGATGTACTCCACCCGGTCCCCTAACGATTAAGGCCGTGAATCTCCCAGCAGCCTTCCTTCTCGCGCTCACGATTGCCGGCTGCACGGTCGAAGTCCACACCTGGGGGCCGGTCTCTACTCCGGAGGCGCCGCAGGCGATCGGGCCCTACTCGCAGGCCTTCCGCGCCGGCGACACGCTCTACCTGGCCGGTCAGCTCGGCCTCGATCCGGCGACCCGCGAGCTGGTCCCGGGTGGGATCCAGGCGGAGACCCGGCGCGCCCTCGAGAACCTGAAGGCCGTCCTCGCCACCGCCGGGTTCTCCCTGGGCGAGGTCGTCCAGGCGCAGGTCTTCCTCGCCGATCTGGCGGACTTCGCGGCGATGAACGAGGTCTACGCCACCTACTTCCCCGCGGAGCCGCCGGCGCGGGCGACCGTGCAGGTCGCCGCGCTGCCGCGCGGCGCGCGCGTCGAGATCGCGCTGGTGGCGGTCCGGAAGTAGTCGTCGTAGCCGCCGATCCTCCCGGCTAGAATGCCCGGCTCGGAGCGCCTCGCGAGGCGCGGAGGAGGCGGCATGCGGCGGACGGTGGTCCTGGTAGCGATCGCGGCGGCGGGTTGGCTGGGCGCCGCGGCGGCGCAGAACGGCGGGGCGGCGGCGTGGCAGCCGCCGCCGGCGGAGCTGGTGGCGCGGGCCCGCGCGCTCCTCGAGGAGGTGCCGCTGGTCGACGGCCACAACGACCTGCCGTGGGAGCTGCGCAGCCGCTTCCAAAACCACCTCGCAGCCATCGACCTGAGCCAGGACCAGAGCGGTCTCGAGAAGCCGCTCCACACCGATCTCGTGCGCCTGGAGCGCGGCGGCGTCGGGGCGCAGTTCTGGTCGGTCTACGTGCCGGCCGACATCGCCAACCCGACCGTCGCCGTCCTCGAGCAGATCGACGTCGTCCACCGCCTCGCCGCCCGCTACCCGCAGGCGCTGGAGGTGGCGCTCACCGCCGCCGACGTCGAGCGCATCCACCGCGCCGGCAAGGTCGCCTCGCTGATCGGCGTCGAGGGCGGGCACGCCATCTCCGACTCGCTCGCCGTGCTGCGCCAGCTCTACGCCGCCGGCGCGCGCTACATGACGATCACCCACTCGAAGAACACCGCCTGGGCCGACTCGGCGACCGACGCGCCGAAGGTCGGGGGGCTCTCGCCCTTCGGCGTCGAGGTGGTGCGCGAGATGAACCGCCTCGGCATGCTGGTCGACCTCTCGCACGTCTCGGCCGAGGCGATGCACGACGCGCTCGACGCGGCCGCGGCGCCGGTCGTCTTCTCCCACTCCTCGGCGCGGGCGCTCGACGCCCACCCGCGCAACGTGCCCGACGACGTCCTGCGCCGGCTGCCGCAGAACGGCGGTGTCGTGATGGTGACCTTCGTGCCGGGCTTCCTCTCCGAGGCGGTGCGGGCGTGGTGGGCCGAGGAGGACGCGGCCGAGGCGCGCTTCAAGGCCCTCCACCCCGGCGAGCCGGAGGCGGCGAAGGCGGCGCTGGAGGCCTGGCGGACGGCGAACCCGGAGCCGCCCGCCACGCTCGCCGAGGTCGCCGACCACGTCGAGCACGCGCGGCGGCTGGCCGGCATCGACCACGTCGGCATCGGCTCGGACTTCGACGGCATCACGACGGTGCCGGTCGGCCTGGAGGACGTGGCCGACTACCCGGTGCTCCTGGCCGAGCTCCTCCGCCGCGGCTGGAGCGAGGGGGACGTCAAGAAGCTGGCCGGCGAGAACGCGCTGCGGGTGCTGCGGCAGGCCGAGACGGTGGCGGCGCGCCTGCAGAAGGAGCGCCCGGCCTCGGACGCGCTGATCGGGGAGCTGGACAAAGCCACCGCACCGGCTCCTGTGCCCGGCGGCTAGCTCAGCGCAGACGCGGAAGGAGCGGTGGTTTCGTGTGCACGGCCTACCACGCGCGGGCTGCGCCAGCCCTCTAACGCCACGCTAGCGGTTTCTCTAGGCCGCCCCCGGACCTCTGCCAGGGCCGCGCCGCCTTGGCCTTAAACCTTCCCTAACTTCTAGTGCTGGAGCCTCCCAAGGCGGGCGCCGCGCCGCGATCCGCCGTGTGCGGGGGTCCTGAGCTGGCATCCCAAGCTAATGTGCTTGCAGCGGGCGCCCGCCCAAGATATAGTGACTTTGAAACTCTTCGTTGTACTCTGGGTTAACTGGAGGACAGCACCATGTACGGCGGCTATCGAGACTCTTTCGGCGGCGGAGCCCTTGCCGCAGCTTTTCAGGAACTCAATCGGCTTACGGACCACGGGCGGTTGATGGGGCGATCCCTCGCCGAGGAAGCGATCGCCAGCACGAGAGCCGTCTCCGGCGCCCTTGAAGAGCTCAACCGGGCCGGGGACTGCGCGCGGCTGATGGGGCGATCCTTGGCCGAAGAGGCGATTGCCAGCACGAGACTCGTCTCCGGCGCCGTTGAAGAGCTCAACCGGGCCGAGGATTGCGCGCGGCTGATGGGGCGATCCCTCGCCGAGGAGGCGATTGCCAGCACGAGAGCTATCTCCGGCGCTCTTGAAAAGCTCGACCGGATCAGTGACTACGGACGGCTAATGGAGCGATCCCTAGTCGAGGAGGTGATTACCGCGAAGCGGGCCGCATCTGCCGCTTTCGAGGAAATGGAGAGCCGGGCTGAACTCGTGAGAACAGCAGCGCTTCTGCAGCCCGAGATTCGGAGACTCGCGGAGGGCGTACAGGCTTACCAGGGTGCCGCTGAAGCGGTGCACGCCCGGCTCGAAGCGATGCAGCCCTCCACCGCCACATTAGCCGCGTTCAACGAGGGCATCGCCTCAACACGGGCTGATATGGACGCACTGCTTCGCGACGCGCCGGTAATCGACCGCTTCGTGCAGGACACCCTGGCAACGCTCGACTGGCGGCACCTTCATGGCATCCTCGGACCGACCGACCATCTCCAGAGGGCCACTGCGGAACTCGTAGCCTCCTACCTCGCGTTCGATCCACTTGTCGTATCTCCCAGACTGAGTGACTTGGCCTTCACAATTGAAACTCTTCCGGGCATCGAGATCTATGCCCACGCCAATCTGCTCCGAGGACTCGGATACGTCGGCACCGGTCGCCCGGCCGAGAGCGAGGATGAAGAGGAAGAGCCGCGCCTCAAGCAGCAGATTGCGGAGAAGGGTGGCGTTACCCTCCAGAGCCTCCTAAGCGCCCATTATCCGGGCTTCTTCCACGTGTGGCAGGGAACGAGAGCAGCGCTCACTCCGAGCAACCCTGACCGCGTGCGGCACTACTGCACGTCGTGCCGGCAGCTTCTGCTCGAGCTTCTCCCGCTGGCGGCACCCGATGAAGCGGTCCGCGGATGGACGAGCGACCCGGAGCACTACGTGAACCAGAACCCCAAGAATCGGCCCACATGGCAAGCTCGCATCCTTTTCCTCTTCGAGAGGGCTGACCTCAGACAACGTGGGCAGTTTGCGATCAGCGACGCTCGTGCAGCTATGGCCGTTTACAGCCGACTGAACAAAGGAGTCCACAAGCTTGAGCCCGCTTTCGACTCGCGGCAGTTCACTGATCTCCAAATCCGCGGAGACAACCTGCTTCTGTTTGTTCTGTTGGTGTCGATCGAGGCCCAGCACTAGGCGGCTCGAGCTGCAGCTCAAGCACGGCGACAAGCGAGATCGTGGTTCCTAGGGATTCCCCCGAGCATCCAGCCAGTCTAACGACACTCTGTCGCTCCCGTCGCCTTGGCCAGCGCCGCGCAGGCGTCGATGAGGCCGGCCGTCGCGCCGCCGCCGTTGACCTTGTGGGCGGTGTCGGCGAAGAGGCGTTCGATGTCGCGCGGCGAGAGCTTGGGCTGCTTCTCGAGCAGCAGCGCCACGACGCCGCTGACGTGCGCCGCGGCGAAGGAGCTGCCGCTGAAGAAGTCGTAGGCGCTGCGCGGCGCGGTGGTCAGGATGTCGATCCCCGGGGCGGCGAAAAGCGGCCGCGGCCGCGCCGGCGCGCCGCCGTGCAGCGCCCCGGCGGGGTCGGTGGCGGCGATCCCCAGGACACCGTCGAGCGAAGCCGGGAACCCCCGCCCCTGCCCGTCCCCCTGCGCCGCCACCACCGTGACGCCGCGCTCGACGGCGCGGGCGATCAGGCGGGTGAGCAGCGGATCGACCGGCCCGGCGAGGCTGAAGTTCAACACCTGCGCCTTCTCGACGATCGCGAAGTCCACCGCCTTGGCCAGCGTGTAGCTGTTGCAGACGCCGCGGCGCGAGCCGGGCGGCTGCTCCCAGCAGGCCTTGAGCGCCAGCACCTCGGCGCCGGGGGCGACCCCGACGATCCCGACCTCGTTGTTGGCGCGCGCCGCGATCACCCCGGCGACGGCGGTGCCGTGGGCGTCGGAGGTGAAGCTGCGCTCGCCGCGGTCGACGAAGTTGCCGACGCGCGCGATCCGCCCGCGCAGGTCGGGGTGGTCGACGTCGACGCCGGTGTCCACGACCGCCACCCGCACCCCCTTGCCGGTGGCGATGCGGTGCGCCTGCTCGAGGTTGAGCGTCTGGGCGCCGTACTGGAGGTGCGCGTAGGGGTCGTTGTAGCCGGTCGCCGCGGTCTCGAACTCGTGGATCGGCTGTGCCGTCCCCACCTGCGGGTCCGCCTCCAACGCCGCCACCAATGCCTCGACGCTCTGGCCGCGCGGCACCTCGAAGACCATGCAGTGCTCGCCGCCGAGCGAGGCGAGCGGCCAGGCGAAGACGGTGCGCAGGTGGTACTTCTGCTCCAGCGAGCGGACCATCCAGCCGACGATCGGCGGCGGCCCCGGCGGCAGGGTGACCATGACCTGCCGGCCGCTGAACTGGCGATCGTCGGCGGAGACCCGGCCGCCGGGCGCGGCGCCGCCGGGGGCGGCGGCAGGCACGCCCGCCCCGGCACACGCCGCGGCGAGGAGGGCGGCGAGCACCGGGACGGACGCTGAGACCGAGCGGGAGCGGCGGCGCACTACGTCCCTCCGCCGGCCGCCTCCCCGGCGAAGCGGACCTCCGGCTGGGCGCGGAGGTGATCGAGGACGACCTCCAGCGGATCGGCGGCGGGGCCCGCCGGGACCTCCACGGTGTAGACGCCGAGCGGCGAGGGGCCGTCGACGATGCGGCCGCCGACGCACAGGAGGATGGCGCGCACCGCGCGGGCGGAGGTTTCCTCGGCGAAGAGGACGCGCAGGCGCACCGCGCCGGCCGGCGCCGCGGCGGGCGCCTCGGGCGCGGTGTCGGACAGGGTGCGGAACTCGGCGGCGGGCGTCTGCACCGCGGCGGTCTCGCGCGCGGGGTCCGCGCCGCCGGCCCGCCAGCCGGTCACGGCGGCAAGAGCGAGGACGAGGAGCGCCTGCGCCGCGACGGCCCAGCGCACCGGCCGCGGGGTGCCGGCCCAGAGCGCGGCGAGTCGCGGCAGCCGCTCGGCGCGCGGCTCGCCGTCGAGGCGGCCCATCAGGCGGGCGAGCTGCGCCGGGTGGGGCGCCGGGGCGACGTCCTCGGTCGCGCGCAGAGTGGCGGCCAGCCCCTCCTCGCGCGCCAGCTCGGCGCGGCAGCGGGCGCAGCCGGCGAGATGGTCGTCCAGCGCCGCCCGCTCGGCCGCTTCCAGCGTGCCGTTGACGTACCAGGGGAGGAGCAGCTCCAGCTCCTCGTGCCCGCGCGCCTCGTGTCCCATCGTGTGTCCCCCTCCGCCTCGCCCTAGCCGCCGTGGCTGCTGACGCCGAGCCCGGGCAACAGGTCGCGCAGCTTCCGGCGGGCGTGGAACATCCGCGTCTTGACGGTGTTCACCGGACAGCCGATCGCCGCCGCGATCTCCTGGTACGAGCAGCCGTAGACGTAGGTCATCTCGACCACCGCCCGCTGCTCCGGCGAGAGGGTGGCGAGCGCCCGTCCGAGCACGCTCTGCAGCTCCCGCCGCGCCATCAGGCTCTCCGGCCCCTCGGGGTCGACCGGCTCCGCCGCCACCCGCTCCTCCTCGACCGCCCCGGCCCGCACGCCGGCGCGGGCGAGGGCCTTGAGCGCCTTGTGGTAGGCGATGCCGAAGACCCAGGTCGAGGGGCGGGAGCGGCCGTCGAAGCGCCCGGCTCCCTGCCAGACGGCCAACAGCACGTCATTGACCACTTCCTCGACCAGCTCGGGCCGCCGCGTCAGCTTGAAGACGTAGCCGAAGAGGCGGCGGTAGTAGAGGTGGTAGAGGGCCTCGAAGGCCTTGCGATCCCGCGCCGCAACCCGTTGCAGCAGTGAGCGTTCGTCCTGCGCCGGCATGGCGGCGAGCATAGCTCCTCTCGCGCGTGAGTCCCGGTTGGCGGGCAAAAGGTTCGATGCCGCCGGGCCGTGAACCCCGGCGCGAGCGGCCGGGACTGACGGGCGACGCAAAAAAAGGAGGTGCGCGATGCTCCAAGGAAAACTCTCCAACCGCGCGGCGCTTGCCCTCCTGACCTCAGTGGCCGCCGCCCTCGGCCTCGTTCTCGCTTGCGGCGGTGGCGGCGGCGGAGGCGGACCCACCGCGCCGCCGGCCCCGAACCCCCAGGCCGTCACCGTCGAGCTGAGCGAGCACAGCTTCTCGCCCAAACAGATCGTCATCCAGCCCGGCGAGACGGTCGCCTGGGTGATGCGCGGCAGCGACCCGACCCACACCGTGACCGCGCTCAACGGCGCCTTCGACAGCGGCGCCGTGTTCACGGCGCCGGGAGCGACCTTCCGGCGCACGTTCAGCGCCGCCGACAGCGGCCGGACCTTCGAGTATCGGTGCCAGGCGCACGCCGACTGCTGCAGCATGCGCGGCTCGGTGCGCGTCGGCTCCGACGCGCCCCCGCCGGGGCCCGGGTACTAGTGCGGGGGGCGCTGCCGGCCGCCGCCGTCCTGGCCCTGGCGCTCGCCGCCTGCGGCACGGTCAAGAGCCCGACCGAGCCGGTGGAGGGGCCCGAAGGCCCGGCCTTCACCTTCTCGCAGATCCAGATCAACATCTTCACGCCGATCTGCTCGAAGGCCGGCTGCCACGACCCGGCGACGGCGCAGAACGGCCTGGTGTTGGCGGCCGGCCAGAGCTACGGCCTGCTGGTCAACCACACCTCGCTGGGCAGCGCGCTGCCGCGGGTGACGCCAGGCGATCCGGAGCGCAGCTACATCATCAAGAAGCTGCGCGGCGACCCCGACATCACCGGCGACCGCATGCCGCAGGACGGGCCGCCGTACCTGACGGCGGAGCAGATCGCCGGCATCGCCGGGTGGATCCGGGAGGGAGCGCTGAATGACTGACGCCCGCGTCGCGACCTGCCGCTCCTGCCTCCTCGCCGCCCTGCTCGCCGCCCTGCTCGCCGGTCCGGCCCCGGCACAGGAGGAAGCGGCGCCGCAGGAGCCGGCGGCGCCGGCCGAAGAGCTCGCCGAGGAGCCCACCGAGGAGACAACCGAGCGCGATCCGCTCGGCACCCGCCTGATCGACACCGCCACTCCCTTCCCGGTCGGGGCGCGGATGTGGGAGTTGCTCTTCACCCACCGCTTCCAGCAGACGGTGCAGGACGGCAGCTCGCACGACCTCTGGGGCCTCGACGGCGCCGCCGACGTCGGCATCGGCATGACCTTCGGCCTCGCCCGCCGGCTCGACCTCGGGCTCTACCGCTCGTCGTTCCAGGAAGACTACGAGGTCTTCGGCAAGCTCCTGCTCTTCGAGCAGAAGCGGCGGGTGCCGCTCTCGGTCGCCGTGCGCGCCGGGGTGGACCGGCTGGAGCGCGAAGGGGTCGCCGACCCCACGCGCCCCTTCGCCCAGCTCATCGTCGTCCGCCGCTTCGGCCGCGGCGTGAACCTCCTCGTCGCCCCCTCCTGGGTGGGCGAGACGACGCGGCTGAGCGACGCCATGAACGTGCCCGTCGGCCTCACCGTGCCGCTGCCGCACGGGCGCCTCCTCGAGCTGGAGGTGGTGCCGGCGAACCGCGACCTCGACGACAGCGTCACCGCCTGGCACGTCGGCTTCTCGCACGACGTCGGCCGCCACATCTTCGAGGTCGTCCTCGGCAACTCGCGGGCCACGACCGTCGATCAGATGCTGGGCAGCGACTTCCCGCCGGGCTTCGCCGAGGACGACGTGCGCCTCGGCTTCAACCTGATCCGGCTCTTCCCGTTCTGAGCTAGGCACCCGCCGCGCCCGCCTTGGATAGCGCCGCGCGAGCGGCGTTGCTACCGCTTTTCCTTCTAGATATCGCAACTTTTCGATTGGACTATCGCTCAGCTGTCAGTTTAAGCTGTTGGAGAGAGTCAAAACAGCGCGCGGCGTTGAGGAGGCGACCTGGAGCAGCGGTGGCGAGGGAGTAGCTCGCGGCTGGAGAGAGCGGCGAACGTCGAGGCGGCGCCTGCGCCGCCCACGTTCGCCCTCGACGTTCAGGTGATCTCCGAGTGCGGCCCGGCACGCGAGGAAAACCAGGACGCGGGCGTTGCCTGGCGCGGCGAACGGGAGCTCGCGGTCGTCGTCTCGGATGGCATGGGAGGTCACGTCGCGGGGCGAGAAGCGGCCGAGATCGTGGTGCGGGTTTGCCTCGAGTCGATTCGCACTCGCAGCGCCGAGGGTTGGGACGCCGCCTTGCGGGAGGCTGTGGATGCGGCGCATACAGCGGTCGTCGAGGCCTCCCGGGCCCACGTGGAGACGGGGCCATCTCCGATGGGAGCGACCGCCGCTCTAGTGGTCGTCGACGAAGTGTCGCCGAGCCCCGTCCTTCACATCGCCCACGTGGGCGACAGCCGGGTCTACCTCTGCCGCGGCCGTTCTCTTTACCGCCTGACTGCCGATCACTCCCTGGTCGCCCAAATGGTCCGCGACGGTCTGCTGCGAGAGGACGAGGCATTCGGTCACCCCGACAATCACGTGATTCAGCGCGCCCTCGGACAGGCAGGAGCCCTCGAGGTGGAGGTCGGGGCAGCCGCGCCTCTCGACGCTGACGATGTTGTCTTGCTTTGCTCCGACGGTCTTCATGGCGCCGTGCCCGATGAGGTGATCGCTCAGGTTATCGAGCGCTCGGGTTCGGCAGCGGAAGTGTGTCACAACCTCCTGCGCGCTGCGCTCGATGGGCAGAGCCAGGACAACATCACCATTGGCTGTATTCGCGTGATCTCGAGCCGGCCCGGGCCTCGAAGCACCAGGATCTGTGAGTAGTTGGGTCGGCCAACTCGACGGGGAGAATGTCGTGATCGAGTGCTCTGGCTGCCAGACGTTGAATCCGGTGACCGAAACAGTTTGCCTGGCTTGCGGAACGACGTTGCACGTTGCGGTGAGGACAGGAGCCGCTGCGACGAATTCGGTGCGTTGTCCAGAGGGACATCCGATCGACCCTTCGTGGAAGACCTGCCCCTATTGCGAACGCCAGGCGGCCAGCGGCAGGGCGCCTGGAGAGCCTTCGTCGAAGCCGACCCGCCTCGAGCCTGAAGACGTGGTCACGAGCGCAGAGGGTCGCCACACCCGACTCGAAGGGGACGCCGCGAGGGCGGAGCCCGCGCAACGCGGCCCCGCACCCACGCGGCTCGAGCCACCGGAGGCCCCGTCGCGCGGCCGGACGGTCTTGCAGCCGGATGCGTCGCCCTCTTCGATTCCGGCCTCGATCGGTGCCGGTGCTCCGCAGCCATCGGTCGCGGTGGCCGGGCCGGCGGGGACGGGCAGACTCGTCGCCGTCCTCGCAGCGCCGGGTCTCGGCGCGGCTGGCGCCGTGTTCCCTGTACGCGCCGGAAAGAACGCCGTCGGCACCGGTCGCGGGAATGACATCGTCATCGGCGGCGACCCCGAGATCTCGCGGGAGCACGCGGTGCTTCTGCACCGCGGCGGAACGTTCCACCTCGCCGACCGCCTCTCCACCAACGGCACCTGGGTCAACGGGCGCGAGGTGCCGGCCAACGGCAGCGTGCCGCTCCGCGACCGCGACCGGATCCGCGTCGGCGCGACCGAGCTGTTGTTCCTGATCGTCGATCCGCAGGAGGGCTCGGAGCGGGTAGTTGCGGACGCCGGGCCGGAGATCGTTTGACCGCACCACCAGAAAAAGGGGCAGAGACCATGTCCATGATCCTCACCATCCGGCACCTCACGGGGTCCCTTTCCGGCAAGAGCCAGCGCGTCGCGCTACAGGAAGGGCAGGTGCTCCGTTTGGGCCGCGCGCCGGAGAGCGACCTCAAGTTCAGCGACACGGCGGACGACAGCGTCAGCACTCACCATGCCGAGCTGAGCCTGCAGAACGGCCGCCTCGTCATCGAGGACAAGCGCAGCTCCAACGGCACCTTCGTCAACGGAGCGCAGTGCCCGCCCTTTCAAAAGGTCGCCGTCCCCGACGGCTCGCGCGTGCGTCTTGCACGGGAAGGGCCCGAGCTACAGGTCACCGTGGAGCCCGCGCCGGCCGCCGCGGCGCCGGGCCCCTCGCTCGCGGCCACCGGCGCCGCCGCCGCGCCGAAGGAAGCGGTCGGCCGCGCGACGATGCTGCGCGAGATCGATCGTGCCAGGCAGGAAGAGCGCGATGCCATGGTGGGGGAGGTGACGAAGGCGAAGAAGAGCACCGGCCTATGGCTCGGCGTCGGGCTCGCGCTCGTGCTGCTGCTCGCCGGCGGCGGCATCGGCGGCGCGATGTGGTGGAACCAGCGACGTGCGGGAGCCGAAAAGGCGGCGCTTGAGGGGAAGCTGCGCGAACAGCAGGCGGCGATGCAAAAGGAGAAGACTCTCTGGTCAGACATCGAGAAGAGGGTGAGCCCGGCGGTGCCGGAAGTCCACTGTTTCTACCGCATCCGGGTGCCGCACCCCTCTGCGGTCGCTCCGACGGGGGAGTTCGGCGGACCGGCGACCGGCTCCGGAGTCGTCATCAAGCCGGGCCTGATCCTGACCGCCAAGCACGTGGTCCAACCCTGGACCGTCGCCATCGCGGACTGGTCTGATTGGCAGAAGCAGGGCTTTGCCACCGCCGAGTGCGAGCTCCTGCAGGTGCAGTTCGCCGGGCAGCGGCCGGTCAACGCGACCGTCGTGGCGCTGGCGGAGGACCGGGACCTGGCGCTGCTCCAGATCCATCCTACGAGTGCCCCGGTGGTGCCGATCGCGACCTCGAACCGCCAGGTCAACGTGACCGACCGGATCGCCGTGGTGGGATACCCGGCTCAACTGGGGGAGCGGCCGATGCTCCTGAAGAACGTCAGCGGCTTCGGGGAGAAGTGGACCGAAGTCAAGGAAATCACGCCCACCTTTGTGGTGGGAACGGTGTCGCAGCCGCTCACCGGCTCGAGCGAGTCCGCCTATGTCCTCTTCGACGCCTCTGTGACCCAAGGCAACAGCGGCGGCGCGCTGGTCAACGAGAAAGGGGAGCTGATCGGCGTCGTTTCGCAGCAGCCGCTCGTGAGCCGATGGGGAAACATCTTGGGCATCCGGGTGGAGTTCCAGGAGCCGGTGGGCGCCGGCAACAAGGCGGTCAGCCCCGATCACATCCAGGCCTTCCTTCGCCAGCGCGGAATCGTCTGACGGGCAGGACATGAGCTACCGCATTATCAGCCGTCTCGCCGCGGGCGGATTCTCCGAGGTCTTCGAGGTCGAAGACGCTGCCAGCGCTCTGGCGGAGCGGCTGGTCCTCAAGCGGCTGAACGCCGAGATGAGCGCCCGGCCCGAGGTGCGAGAGGCCTTCTCCGAGGAGGCGAGGCTGCTTCGCGAGCTCAAACACCCCAACGTGGTCACCTTCCGCCGCTGCTACTTCGACGAGCAGCAGCGCGTCTGCCTGCTGATGGAGAAAGTGGCCGGCCAGCCGCTCGATGCCTGGGCGCGACGGCACGCCTTGCGGCCCGAGGCGGTGTTCGACCTCTTCGAGCGCGTACTCGCGGCGGTGGATTACCTCCACCATCGCGCCACCCCCTTCCTGCACCTCGATCTCAAGCCGGACAACGTCCTGGTGACGACCACGCCCGAGGGGTTTCAGCCGGTTCTCATCGACTTTGGGATCGCGCGGCGCTCGGGACGGCAGGGGCTCAAGGCCTACACCCCTCCCTACGGCGCCCCGGAGCAGGAGACCGGTGGCACGCTGGACTGCGCCAGCGACATCTACGCCCTCGGCCAGATCCTCGTGGAGCTGCTAGCACTCGTGACGGTGCCGGACGACATCCGCCACGCGCTCGCCGCCGTCGCGGCCAAGGCGACGCTCCGGGCGCGACGCGAGCGCTTCGCCGACGCCGGGCAGATGCGACTGGCGTTCCGGCAGGCCCGCCGCCGGACGGAAACCGCGGCCTCCCGGATGCCCGAAGTGCGGCTGCCGCACCTGCCGCGGTGGAGTTGGGTCGCCGGCGGAGTGGCTCTCCTCGTGCTGGTGCTCGGGGCCTACGCGGCCCTCGGACGACCGCAGCACGAGCCGGATGCGGCGGCGGGATCCGCTCTTCCTCTCCAGCCGGCAAGTGAGAGAGAGACGTTCGGGGAGCTGCAGTACAAGTTCGAAGAGGCGCTGATCGAGGACCGCCCCGAGGCGGCCGAGTACTTCCGGCAGGCGCGCGACCTCTCGGACTCGTTGTCGCCGGGCAGTGAGCAGTGGCGGTGGATGAAAGGCGAGCTGGACGTCATGAGCCAGCATCTCAGCCTGGCGGAGGACGGCGGACCGGTTGGGGAGTCGGTGCGCATGCTGCTGCAGGAGAAGCACCTCGGCATCCCGGCGAGATTCAGCCCGGACGCGCGACCGCGCAACAGGCCCGTGAAGGGAGCGGAATGAAGGTGGAGAGAACGAGCGCCCGCGGTGGAATCTCGGCCACAACCGCCATCTGGTGGCTCGTTACCCTGGTCGCCGCGGCGCCGCTGCCGGCACGGCAGGGCGAGAGCCCCCGGGCGACGGGCGAGCCCGTGCCGCTGCCGCCCACGTCGATCGTCGAACAGGCGCCCAACTGGGAGCAAGAGCTGGATGCCGCTGTCGATCTCCTCATCGACGGCGATTACGCCACAGCCATCGAGAAGCTGGATGGCCTGCTCAAACGGGTCGAGGTGCCCGAGGAGGTGGCCGCGCGGGCGCGAGTGCTGCGAGGGAAAGCGGAGGGCAAGCTCGCGACCGCCGGGAATCCCGAAGGGCCGCGGCCGGTCGTCCGGATCCCCGCGCCGGACGGTGCGCCGCCGCCGCGCGCCGAAGCTTCCTTCAAGGTGCGCCACGCACGGATCGGTGAGGGTTTCGCGGCAGGTTCGAGCGGCAAGCTGCTCATCTCGTCCGCCGGCGTCGTCTTCACACCCCATGGCCGGTCGCGTCAGGGATGGTCGGTAGCTTGGCGCGATCTCGCCGAGGCGAGGAAAGACACCGGCATGTGGGACAGCCCCTACCCGCTGGTGATCGTCGAGCACGGAGGACGCGAGCGCTTCGTCGCCCTGATCGACGGCTCGGGACGCCACCAACCGGGCGATCCCATCCTCACCGCGATTGCCGAGGGAAGGCGCCGACGGGCGAAGGCGGAGAAGGCCGCCGCCAAGGCGGCCGAGCCGGCGTCCGGAAGCCAAGAAACCCGCCACGATGAGACGCCGGAACCTCCGTTGGTGGAGCAGTAGCGGCGATCCTTTTATTGGCAGCTGGGAAGAAGGGAGGAAGTTTCATGCGGACGCACGTCGGGCAGTACCGAATTGAAGCGGCCTTGGGGCGCGGCGGAATGGGTGTTGTCTACCGCGGAGTTCACGAGCACCTCGGACGTCCGGTGGCCATCAAAGTGCTCGCTCCCGAGCTGACGCAGCAGCCGGAGTTCAAGGAGAGGTTCTTCTCGGAGGCCAAGACGCAGGCCCGCCTGCAGCATCCCAACATCACTGCCGTCTACGACCTCCTCGAAGACGCGGGCGAGTACTTCATCGTCATGGAGCTCGTCGCCGGCCAGGGCTTGGACGATTATCTCCAGGCGCAGGCCGGCCGGGCCATGGATACGCGACTGGCGCTCGGAATCTTCGGGCAGGTGCTCAGCGCGCTCGACTATGCGCACTCCGAAGGGATCATCCATCGGGACATCAAGCCCTCCAACGTCATGATCACCGCCGACGGCCGGGTGAAGTTGGCAGACTTCGGGATCGCTCTCCTGATCGGCGACAAGCGGCTGACCGCTTCCCACTCCGCCATCGGCACACCGACGTACATGTCGCCCGAGCAGATCCTGCGACCGCGCTCGGTGGACCATCGCACCGATATCTACAGCGCGGCGGTGGTGCTCTACGAGATGCTGGCCGGCCGGCCGCCTTTCGACGGCGAGACGGAGTACGAGATCAAGAAGCTGCACGTCGAAGCTCCGCCACCCGACCTCGCCGCTCTCGCGCCTGAGGTCCCCGAGGAGGCGGTGCGGGCGACCGCGACCGCTTTGAGCAAGGCCCCGGACGAACGCTTCCCAAGCGCCGGCGCCTTCCTTCGCGCCCTGCAGGAGGCGATGCCCGCGAGCGCCGGTTGGGCGGCGCCGGCGCCCGCCTATCGCGCGACGACCCTGGAACCGGCCCTCCAAGCGGCGCCGGCTGCAGCTGCTGCGGCGCCGGCATCCGGAAGACTCCACGGGAAAAACCGCTGGATCGTGCTCGGGGCGGCGGCCGTGCTCGCGGTGGGTCTGGGCTTCGGAATTTTCGTCCTGATGGCGTCGTCGAGCGACAGCAACGATACGGCGCCTCCCGCGACAGCAGAATCGAGCACGCCGCCGGCCGGAACGGCCGGTGGGGCCCCAGTCCCAGCCGCAGCTTCCCTCGAGTCCCCCTTGGTGGCCGGAGTGCCGCCGGGGGCCGCGGTACCGACCGCCAATCTTCAGGGCTCGACGCCGGTGCCGCAGTCTCCTCCGCCGCCCGCCGAATCAGCCGACGCGGCTCGCTGGGAGCAGGCGCGGCCATTGCCGGCTCAGCGCCCCGCGCTCGACAAGGCGCGGACGCGGAGCGCCGTCGAGTCGCCTCCCGCTCCGGCAGAGACCGCCGAGGTACAAGCGCCTCCGGCCGAGCCTCCGCCCGTCGCTCCGCGCCCCGAGCCGGCGTCGCCTGCCGGCGTGGACCAGTTCAACCAGATGAACGATCTGATCGTCAATGTCGAGCGACTGAGCGAACAGACCCTCGAAGCCTACGAAGGGGAGGAAGCAGGGCACGAAGGAAATCAGCTCTGGACGAAGCTCAACGCGTTCGGCGAGGCATCACAGTCCACACGGAGGGAGTTCCGCAAGGCGACGGGCACCGGAATCGCGGGCATGAAGGCCAACGTCAAGGGAATGCTGCGACTCAATCGAGGCGGCCGCGAAGCGGACAACAAAGTGCTCGAGGTCAAAGTCAAGGATCTATCGCGCCGCGCGGACGAGATCGACGGCCTCCTTCCAACTCTGCCACTGGGACCCGTGGCGGCAGAGTATTGGAAAGAAGCCCGGCGGAACCTGGCTCGGCTCAGCGGCATGTTCCAGTAGTCCTCTCGGGCAGCTCGCGGATTGGCTGGTGGGCGAGGACCCTTCAGGGCGCTGCGGACAAGCCGACGGGCAGGCAACGGAGCGGCCAGCCGCGCCAGAGTGTGGGGGCGGGGGAGGCCGCGCCGGAGCACCAGACCGGCAAGAGGAGGTCGGGCGCGAGGGAGGCGGCGTAGACCGTGCCGCCGCCGGGCAGCCGCTCGGTGGTGAGCGGCAGCTCGCGGACGGCGGTGCCCTGCGGGTCCAGAAGCAGGGCGGTGCTGGAGATGCCGCTGCCGGCACGCGGAAGGCGGACGGAGAGCGCGTACTCCCCGGCGGGGATCGCCTCGCCGCCCGCCGGCGCCGGCAGGTCCAGGCGGAGGAACATCACCTCGGCACCGGCGGCGAGCTCCGCCGCGGTCCGCGTCTCGAGCCCGGCCACCCGCACCCCCGCCACCAGGCCCCCCGCGGGCAGCGAGAGAACCGCCAGGCTCTCGGGGACGACCGTCAGCCCGCGCTTGCCGGCGAGGCGGGCCAGCGCGTCCGCCATGCGGTCGCGCATCGCCAGGTCGATGTTGCGCACTTCGCTCGCCGGGGGCGGCGGCGGAGGGGGCGCCGGAGCGGCGACGACCGTCATCTCGACCGGGAAGCGCTGCCGCGGGCTCTCGCAGGTGCGGAGCGCCACCCAGTCCTCGGTCTCCTCGACGAAGGTGCGCCGCTTCGCGCAGTCCAGGCACTCGACGAGCACTTCCCCTTTGTAGACCCCGGCCGCCAGCCCGGCGGCCGCGAAGACGACCTCCACGTCCGCCGTCTTGCCCGCTTCGACCCGCAGGCGGTCGGCGCCCAGATCGAGCCGCGCGAACGGCGTCTTCGGCGCCGAGACCTTGTAGTGGAACGGCGCCCGGCAGTGGTTCCAGACCTTGACCACCGAAGCCGCCTCCTCCCCTTGTGCGAGCGTGAGCTTCCACCCCGCCACCGCCGCGCCGCGCGGCGGTGCCGCCAGGAGCGGACAGGCCGCGAGGAGCGCGCCGATCGCCAGCCAAGACGCCCGCCTGCGGCCGGGTCTCATCGGGACGGCCGCGAGGGGAGCGCGCCTCTAGTTGACGGCCAGCAGCCGCCGCGCCTCGACGACCAGCTCGGTGAGGCCGCGGGCGTCGGGGACTTCGGAGGCGGTGGCGAGGTACAGCTCGAGGTCTTCGACGGCGCCGCAGAAGTCGCCGGCGTGGAGGCGCACCAGGCCGCGCTCGCGGCGGGGCTCGGCGTCGGCGGGGGCGAGGAGGAGGATGCGGTCGAGCACCGAGAGCAGGGGGCGCGCGGCGCAGCGGATGGCGTAGATGCCGCGCAGGTTGCAGAGCATGCGCAGCAGGACCTGGCGCGTCGAGAGCGGCCGCAGCAGCCGCGGGTGGAAGGGCACGGCGCCGCCGCTCACCCGCGCCAGCAGCTCGGCGCAGTCGTCGGCGGTCAGGAAGCGGCCGGCGTCGAAGGGGTCGAGAACGATCTGCGGGTGGCGGGCGTGGCGGAGGAGGAAGTGGCCCGGGAAGCCGACGCCGACGAGCGGCACACCTACCCGCCGGCCGATCTCCATGCAGACGACGGCGAGCGAGAGCGGGATGCCGAGGCGCCGCTCGAGCACCTCGTTCAAGAAGCTGTTGCGGGGGTCGTAGTACTCGGTGTCGTTGCCGCGCAGGCCGAGGTCGCCGTAGACGAAGTCGAGGAGCGCGGCGAGGCGCTCGAAGTCGCAGGTCACGCCTTCGAGGCGCGGCCGCAGGTCCTCGGCCAGCGCGTCGAGGCGGGCCAGCCAGCCGTCGACGTCGAGCCCCGGGCAGCCCTCGGCGGCGATCAGGAACGCCGCCTCGCCGAGGTCGATCTCGCGCTCCGGACGCAGCACGAGCGCCTCGAAGCGCTGGCGGTGAGGGCAGACCATAAAGGAGAGAGGGGGCCGGTTCCCCCCACAGAACAGACCTCCGTGCTCTGTCATTCCGAGCGAAGCGAGGAATCTGGGGGCAGGGAAGGTGAACGCAACTCGCCCCCGCCCAGATCCCTCGCTACGCTCGGGATGACAGGGCGAGGGGAGCCGGCCTAATCGAGGGTCAGGACGATGGTCGTGCCGTGGCCGCGCAGCTCGACCCGCCGGGGCGCGATCGAGATCACGGTGAAGCCCTCGACTACCTCCCCGACGCTCGCCACCCGGCCGTTGAGCAGGGCGACCGGCTGGTCGGCCGAGAAGGCGATACCGCCGAGCTGGATCCAGCCGCCGCCGGGCACCGGGGCGCGGCGGACGTGGGTCTCGGCGCCGTCCGCGGCGGCGCCGCTGGGGGCCGGCGGCTCGATGGGCTCGGGCTCGGCCTGGGGCGGCGGCACCGGCTCGAGGCCCGGCGGGGCGGGTGGCGGCACCCTCTCGGGCACCGGCACCGGCACCAGCCGCGGCTCCAGGCCCCCGTCCGCCGGCGGCTCGGTCAGCGGCTCCACGAAGGGGAAGCCGGGGAGATCGGTCGAGAGGTCGGTCGTCCCGGTCGTGTCTTCCATGAGCACGGCCCCCGCCGCGGTCGGCAGCCCGCCCTCGCCGCCCTCCTCGGGCGTCCCGCCCGGCACCTCGATGCCGCCAGCCCGCTCCTCGCCGCCGGAGAAGCGGGAGGCGAGGAGGCCGGCGCCGACGCCCAGGAGGAGGCAGGCCGCGGCCAGCCCGGCCCAGACCAGGCCGCGCGAGCGGCGCCGCGCCAGCGGGTAGGCCGGCACCCAGCGGCTGGCGGCGCTGCGCTGCGCCGCGCTCTCCCGCTCCGCCTGCTCGCGGGCGCGCTTCAGGGCCTCGTCGATCAGGCTCATCGCCGCTCCCTCACAGCTTCCCCTCCAGCTCGCGCACCGCCCGCCGCACGTGCTTGCCGGTCAGGTGGTCAGTCCCGGCGACGAAGCCGCAGAGCAGGGCCTTGTCGCAGACGGCGTTGATCAGCCGCGGCACGCCGCGGGAGTAGCGCCAGACGCCGCGCAGCGCCCAGCGGTCGAAGGTCGGCCGGCCGTTGCCGCCGGCCACCAGCAGGCGGTGGCGGATGTACTGCTCGGTCTCGCCGCGCGACAGCGGGGTCAGGTGGTAGCGGACGGTGATCCGCTGACGCAGCTGGCGCAGCCCCCGCTCCTCGAGGCGGTCGCGCAGCTCGGGCTGGCCGACGAGGACGATCTGGAGGAGCTTGCGCTGGTCGGTCTCGAGGTTCGAGAGCAGGCGCACCTGCTCGAGCAGCTCGGGCTCGAGGTCCTGCGCCTCGTCGATCAGCAGCACGACGTCGTGGCCGGCGGCCACCTGTTCGAGGAGGAAGCGGTTGAGCATCTCGAGGCCGGTCGCCCGGTCCACCCTCCCGGCCGCCATGCCGAGCTCGGTGAGGATCGCCCGCAGGAGCTGCGAGCTGGTCAGGCAGGGATTCAAGATCAGGGCCGTCTTGTAGGCCGGGCCCAGCTCCTCGAGCAGGGCGCGGCAGATCGTCGTCTTGCCCGCCCCCACCTCGCCGGTGAGCTGGATGAACCCCTTCCGCTCCTGGATGCCGAAGAGGAGGTGGTGGAAAGCCTCCCGGTGGCGCTCGCTGTAGAAGAGGAAGCGCGGGTCGGGCGTCAGGTTGAAGGGGGGCTGGTGGAAGCCGTAGAAGTGGTCGTACATCGGCGGGACCGGCGGCGCGGCGAGGCGCCTATCTTAGCCCTTTGCGGAGGTAGACCCGCCCCGGGCCCTCCTCGCGCACCAGGTCGTAGTCGCGGCGGAGGCGCCGCGCGACGGCGCTGCCGGCGGGGAGGTGCCAGGTGTAGACGGCGTCCACGCGGTCGCGGTGGACGCCGACGCGGTAGCCGATCGGCCGGGTCTCCAGGGTCCAGATGTCCGGCCGCGGCAGGCCGGGGGCGAAGCGGACGGGGAAGTGGTCGGTGCCGGCTTCGTAGTTGCCCCAGTCGACCAGCTCGCGCTCGAGCGCGGCGTAGGCGGCGGCGTGGTAGAGGGGGGCCACCCGCGCCTCCGGCCGGCGGCGCTGGAAGAGCAGCGGCACGAAGCGCGCGTGCCGCGGCACGGCCGCGAGCGGGCGGAGGAAGGCCCGCATCTCGCCGTCGAGGCGGCGGTACCCGCGGAGCTGGCAGACCAGGACGCCGGCGGCGAGGAGGACGAAGGCCGGCGCCGCCAGGCGCTCGAGCCACCGTCCCAGCCGCGGCGAGAACCAGGGGACCAGGAAGAGGTAGGGGACGAGGCTCAGCCGCGGTTTGACGAGGATGCCGCCGGCGAGCCCCGGCGGCGCCCAGGCGTAGAGGGCGACCGCCAGGACGGCGAGGAGGAGGAACGCGTCGGCCGGGCGCACGCGGGGCCGCCGCCGCGCCCAGTCCACGTTCTCGCACAGCAGCGTGGCGAGCGCCAGCCCGCCCCAGAGCAGGGCGAGCGCCCGGCCCAGCGGCAGCTGGCTGCGGTCGAAGGTCCACAGCACCTCGAGCCCCAGGAGGTACCCCCAGAGCTGCTCGCCGGCCCACTCCCGGCCGACCGGGGCGAGCGAGCGCGTGGCCAGGAACCAGAGCGGGAGGAGCGCCTGCGGCGCCAGGATCGCCAGGTGCAAGAGGTGCCGGCGCCAGCCGGCGCGGCGCAGCGTCAGCAGCCAGAGCACCCCGATCGCCCCGAGCGCCAGGGCGAGGGCGAGGACGTGGGCGAAGTACGCCAGGAGGAGGAGCAGGTTGAGCAGGAGCGCGGTGGCGGGCCCCGGCCGCTCGCGCCGCCGCCACCACACCCCGACCGCCAGCATCGCCAGGCCGAGGCCGAAGCAGTAGTTGGTGAAGCCGACCTGGAAGAGGAAGTTGTAGGCCAGCGGGAAGCCGAGCCAGGCGTAGCGGCGGGCCTCCGGCTCGACGCTGCCGGCGAGGTAGCGGAGGGCGAGCAGGAAGAGGACGATGCAGGCCGACAGCAGGAGCTTCTCGGCGGTCGCCGGCGAAACGACGCCCATCAGCAGGGCGAGCGCGGCGTGGCCGAGCCAGTTGGGGATCGGCTCGGCGCGGACGTCGAAGGCGGCGTCGAGGGCCGGGTGGGGGTCTCCCCAGGCCAGCTCGCGCAGCAGCCAGGCGTTGTAGAGGTGGCTGGGGCCGTCGTTGGTGGGCACCCGCTCGACCGCCCAGAGGGGCAGCAGGTAGAGCAGGACGAAGAGGGCGAAGAGGGCCGGCTCGAGACGGCGCCCCGCGGCGCGGGGGGCCGCCGCCGTCACTGCTGGCGGGTGCGCTCGCCGCGGGCGAGCGAGCGGATCAGCTCGATCGTCGGCGCCGAGCCGGTGGGGCGCTTGCGCCGGCTCCAGGGCTCGCGAGTGGCGCGCGGCACCGCCGGGACGGGGGAGGGGTCGGGCGCGGCGGCCCGCTCGCGCTCGCGGCGCAGACACTCCCGCGCCACCTCCGCCACGACTTCGGGGCGGGGGGCGGCCGGGCGCCGGGGGCGCCGCTCGCGGGGGGCGTCGGGGGAGGTGCGCATCCTCTCGTCCTTTACTACGCGCCGGACGGCCGTTTCGTAACAGCCGGGGCGGGGAAAATTTACGCCGCACCCGGTATGTCCCGCCGGAAGGCGGGATGGTTGCTCAGCCGCCGGGGGGCGCGGCGGCGGCCGCTTCGGTCTCCGCCGCGGCCTTGGCCGGGGACTCGTGCATCGTCGGCGGGCACCCCTTGCGGCCGGCGCGCTCGACCCGCGGCGCCTCGGCGGCGTGGGCGGCGAGGAGCAGGCCCGCCATGTCCACCGCGCGGCGGGCGAGGGCCGCCGCCCCCTCGTGCAGCGCGCGGCTCTGCTGCACGAAGGCGACGTTGCGCTCCATGTCCTCGGCCGACCAGCCGCGGCTGTGGGCGACGTAAGGGAACTGCGGGAAGAGGTACCCCAGCTCGCCGAAGAAGCCGAGGAGGTGCCCGGCCACTGACTGGACGTTGTCCTGGCCGCCGGTGATGATGAACGCCGCCACCTTGTTGCGCAGCAGGACGCGGTTGCCGATCGTCACCTGGTTCTGCACGCAGTTGAGGCGCTCGGCCATCTTGAAAAAGAGCGAGCTCGCCGACCCCCAGCGGATCGGCGTCGAGAGCAGCAGCACGTCCCCCCAGTGGACCATCCCCTCGTAGACCGCGTCCATCTGGTCCTGCGGGTCCATCTCGGTGATCGAGCAGGGCCAGGTGCAGGCGTGGGCGGCCTTCGAGTAGTAGCCCTCGCAGGCGCGGAAGCGGAGGTCGCGCAGGCGCACGAGCTTGGTCTCGGCGCCGTGCTCGCCGGCGGCCGCCAGGGCGCTCTCGAGGAGGGCGTCCGAGGTCGAGTAGCGCGGGTACGCGTTGTCCATCGCCGTCGTCGAGATCCCCAAGAGGCGCACCGGCCCCGGCGCCCGCTCGAGCGGCCGGGTGAGCGGGTGCGGCGCGTGCGGCAGCTTGTTGCGCCGGGTCGCCGGCGCGAGGTTGACGAGGAGCTTCCCGCCCTCCTCGCGCAGCTCGTAGCGCGGCACGCGGTCGGCCTCGAAGCCGGGCTCCCCCTCGCCGGTCGCGCGGTGGAACTTCCAGTGGTGCCAGGGGCAGACGACGTAGTCGCCGTCGAGCGTCCCCTCACCGAGCGGCCCGCCGACGTGGTTGCAGGCGCCGGAGACGGCGCCGAAGCGGCCGTCCCGCCAGGAGAGCGCGATGCGGGTGCGGCCGATCGTGACCTGCCGCAAGGGCGGGTGCTTGAGCTCCTCGACGTCTCCCAGCTCGACCCAGCGTTCGTCGGCCATCGTTCCTCCTCCCAGGGTCTCAGTCCCGTTCCAGCAGCTCCCGGCAGGCGGCGACCGCCCCGTCGAGAAAGCGCTCGGCCCGGCGCGCCTGCTCCGCCGCCATGCCCGCTGCGACGAGAGCTTCGGCCTCCAGCACCGCGCCCGTCCAGCCCTCGATGTGCCAGCAGCCCACGGCAAGCGGCGGCAGGCGCGCGGCGTCCGGGTAGGGCCAGGGGGTGACGTAGAGGTAGGGCTCCGGCCGCGCGCCGTCCCCCGGCTGGAGCCCCACGCCGATCGAGCGCGCGGTCTCCGGATCGCCGCCTTCGTCGAGCGGCAGCAGGGTGGCGATGTCGAAGTGGTGCGGCCAGCAGCGCACCGGCGCGGCCCCCGGGTGGCAGGCCGCGACGGCGGCGAGCAGCCGGTGGCCGCCGGCGAACCAGGCGGCGAGGGCCGCGAAGGCCTCGGTGTCGGCGGTCGAGAAGCGGCCGCCGGTGCCGGTGGGGAGCGGCGGCGGCTCGGCCGGCCGGTCGAACGCCACCGGGCGGCCGAGGAGCGCGGCGAGCTCGGACTCCAGCCAGCCGAAGGCGTCTTCGAGGGTCAGGCCGTCGAGCGGCAGCTCGCGCAGTGCGGCGGGGCTTGCGCCGTCGAGAAGGAGAAGGGCCGGCGGGTCGGGCCGGAGCGCCGAGCGCACCGGCCGCGGCCCGGCGATCACCCCCTGCGCCAGCGCCCGCGCCGCCTCGTCCCAGCAGAAGCTCTGCTCGCTAAAGTCCGGCTGGTGGGGGAGGAGCTGCTTCCCCGGCGCCGCGGCCGCCTGCGCCGCCGCATGCAGCTGCTGCCGCGCGGCGATCCACCGCGCGGTGTCGATCCGGACCAGCGGCTCCCACACGTCGGGCATGTGACCCTCCGGGAGCATGTACGTCGGCTGCTGAGCGAGTGGATGCTACCCCGGCGGGAAGCCCCGCCACGCGTTGGCGAAGCTTCCCTTTTCAAGAGCGAAGCTTCGCCACCGGAAAGCGAAGCTTGGCTGTGCAAAGGGGAAGCTTCCCTGTCCGAGAGCGAAGCTTCGCTTTCCAAAAGACAAGCTTCGCCGTCGGAAAGCGAAGCTTCGCCTTTCAAGAGGGAAGCTTCGCCAACGAAAAGGGAAGCTTCGCTCTGCAAAGGGGAAGCTTCGCTTTTCAAAAGGGAAGCTTCCCCATTGGCCGGGAATCGGAGCTGTCCCGCCGAGGGGCTTTCGCCGCACTCGGCATTTGAGAGCGGCCTCAAGTACAACGAGCGCTAACGCGCCGACTCCTCCGCGGGATAGTCTCGGAGGCCCCTCCTGGTGTTTCTACAGCCTCCCTGGGACCGTTTCTGTTGCGTCCTCCACGGTTTTCTTGTCTTTTGTCCCATCCGGCGGTAAAGTCCGCACTTTAGAAACTGAGGAAGGACGAGAGCCGCAGGTTCCAATCCCGGCACCGGGACGGTGCTCCGTCCGAGGGCATCCTATGCGGAGGTTTACCGAAATCAGCAGGGCGGGATGGCTGGGGATCCTTTGTTCCCTTTCCCCCCTTCTCCCGCTCGCGGCATCCGATCGGACGGAGGCCACTCCCAAGCCGGCGTGGGAGTGGACGACCGAAGACCGGTTGGCCGCCCGGTTCGATCCCGAGCAGATCGCGGCGCGCCGCGCGGCGGCTCTCGCGAGGAAGGACGAACCGGGGCCTGTTCCGGCGCCAGGGTTTGCCGTGATCAATGGAGCCCGTAATCCCGAGCTGCTTCTACCTTGGGAGGTCTACCAGCACCTCCTCTCCCGCGCGTTCCATCCACTGGTGTCACTGCAAGAGGATTTCCGCCGGCAAGTCGAGGCGCGAGCGCCTGGAGGAGGGCTGCCCGCGAACTTTTGGGTGCGCCTCCAAGTCGGCGGCGGAGACTACCTGGCAGCGGCGAACACTCGCCGGGCTCTGATCGCCGAGCTCAATCGAGCACCGAAGGCAGCGCGCGAAGGCATTTCGATGAGGATTGACGAAGCCACACATGGCTTCTGCGAGAAGCGCCATCGTGGACTCGTGCGGGCGCGTAATGAGTTTGGGGCCGCATGGTTCGATCGTTTTCTCTATGAGGCTGTCGCTCCCGACATCGGCATCGTCTGGCCAGAGCACGAGAGCTGGCCAGAACAGCTGAGGCAGGCGGAAGGAGGCTGTCAATGAGGCGCGGCAGCCTCGCAGCCTTGCTTCTCACGTGCTTTGCCCTTCCACAGCCCGCGGCCTCGCAGGGTAGCTACGCGGTCGGCTCGATCGCCATCACTAGGCGCGGAAACCAAAATATCGACTCCTCGGCCGCGGTCGAGTGCTTCAACTTCCTCGGCCACGCGGATCCCCAGTGTCAGCTCGCAGGCGACCACTACATCTACGATACGGAGGACGGCGGCTGGCTGGCTGGGGAGTCGTACGTCAGTGCCGGCGAATACATCGGTTACATTCGCAATACAGGAACGGCCGGTCAGTGTTACCGTGCTCGCGTCACCGTCTCGATCTATGGCTCGTCCTACACGAACCAATGGGGCTCGAATCAAGCCTGCCTGCCGGCGGACAGCCCGCCCCCTGATGGGTGTCCGATTCTTCTTGACCTGGACCAGAACGGTTTCCACCTTTCCGGTCCGGAGGAGCCGGCCTGGTTCGATCTCGATGCCGACGGCGCTCCCGAGGCGCTGGCCTGGACTAGCGCCGGCGAGGAGGATGCCTTTCTCTGCCGCGACCTCAACGCCAATGGCGTGATCGACGATGGAGGAGAGCTCTTTGGCTGGGCTACCCGGCTCTTGTCGGGCGAGCGGGCGCAGATCGGCTATGCGGCCCTCGCCGAACTCGATGATCTGCAACTCGGTGGCAACGGCGACGGCTTGATCGACGCGGCCGACGCCGTGTTCGGTGAGCTTTGCGTTTGGGTCGACACGAACCGCGACGGCGTGTCGCAATCCGCTGAGATCCGGCCGCTCGCGCAGACGGCGATCACAGCTCTGGAGTACACGTACAGGACGGTGGAGCGGAGAGATGCCCACGGCAATCTCCTGCGGTATCAAGCTCGCGCCTGGTCGTCAAACTCGCAGGAGAAGCTGCGGCCGGTTTCGACCTACGACGTGATCTTCGCTCAACCCTGATTCGCCTGATTGGGGATGCGTCTTGAGCTAGGCCGGCGAGCGGCGTCACCGCGCCGCTCGCCGGAGGGGCCACTCTCTCAGTCGTGTGTGACACGGAGGCCGCGAAGGCTCCGGCAATCCAGAGGCCGAGCGACAGCTCGCGCCCGTGCGAATTCCTGCTCTGGATCGAAAGCACGGGGTAGAGCGCCAGCCCGAGGAGGAAGAACCCAAATCCCTTCAGGGCGGCGTTCGCCCAGGGCGGCCCGGCGCCGAGGAAACTAGGGCCGAGCGACCAGATCCAGGCGACGGCCAGTGCGGCGAGCAGAATGAGCTCGACGAAGAGAAGGTTGAACTCCCAGGCCCTGACTTCGTAAGTGCGCGATTCAGAGGTTGTCTTCACGGATTCCACGGGTTCGTCCTCCTAAGGCGCGCGCTTCGGCTTGCCGGGCTGCCGCTTGCGCTGCGGCTGGCTCGCGGCGCCGGCGAGAGCGCGCCGCACGGACTCGTCGATCAGCGCTTGGATCTCGGCGGGGGAGAGCGACGGCGGAGCGGGCGGCGGCGGGGCCGGAACCTGCGGCGGCCCGAGGCTGGCGAGCGCCAGCCGCCGGGCGGCATCGGCCGTCGCCTCGATCGGCCCGATGGGGCGGTCCCTGGGGTAGAGCACCTCGTAGAACAGGCTCGGGTGGACCCCGAGCCCGAGAAGGATCGCCGAGACGTGCTCTTGCTTGAGCTCGATCCGACTGGTCAGGACCGCGCTCGTGAACCCCGCCCCTTTGTGCAGGATCTCATCGAGCTCCTTGCGGGTCACCCCGCAGGTGGCGACGACTCTGCGCAGCAGAGAAAGGATGCGCTCGCCGTCCTCCGCGATCTTCTGCGCCAGCCAGTCGCCCGAATCGTCCATCTGTGAGGAGTGTAGCGCAGATCGCAGATTCGGCGATTCCATCGGCCAGGCGTTGCACGTGGACGTGCAGCCCGGCAGTAGCATTGGGCGTCGCTAGGAAGGTATGTGTCGCTCTGGTCACTGAAGCAGAACCGCAGACGGCCGCCGCTGCCGCCGGCCAACCTCGTGGATGGGATGGGGCCGGGGGACTACTGGCAGACGGGCGAGCACACCGTGGCGCTCATCGCGCAGCTCGCGGGGATTCGGCGTTCGGATCGGGTGCTGGACGTCGGCTGCGGTCTGGGGCGCATCGCCTGGCCGTTGTCGCACCGCCTCGGTCCGTTCGGGCGCTACGTGGGCTTCGACGCGGCGAAGGTCTACGTCGACTGGTGCGCGGAGCACTTGCAGCTGCCCCCGCGCCGATTCGAGTTCTTTCATGCCGACGTCCGCACGCCGGCTTACAACGTCAACGGGTCGGTCCCGCCGGAACACTACGTGTTCACCTGGCCGCCGGCGTCGTTCGATCTCGTCATCGCCATCTCGATCTTCACCCACCTCCTTCCCGGGGCGGCGCAGAACTACATGGCGCAGATCTCCCGCTCGCTCCGCAGCGGGGGCCGGCTCTTCTCGACGTACTTTCTTCTCGATGAAGCCGGGTGGCTGGCCGCCCGGACCGGCACGACGTACCCCACGTTCTCTTACCCGATCGAGGAAGGCCTGCTGCACGATCCCGACGTTCCCGAGGACGGGATCGCCTACGAGCCGAGCTGGGTGGCCCGCCATCTGGAGCGTCACGGCCTGCAGCCCGTCTCCCTGCACGCCGGCTACTGGAAGGCCGTCGCCGGTCCCTACTACCAGGACATCGTCGTCGCCCGGAAGGTCTAGTCGGCGGACGAGCCACACGACCCCCACCTAGCGCCGACCGCTCCGGTCTGGAAAACTACGCGCCGCGGAGGGACGGGTGGCGACGACCAAACCGAAGGCTCGCAGCAGGAAGACGACGAAGACGAAGACGCAGGCGAAGCCACCGACGGACGGGCGGCGGCGGGTGGTGATCGAGGGGGTGGTGCCCTCGATCGACGGCGGGCGGTTTCCGATCAAGCGGGTGGTGGGGGACGCGGTCGTCGTCGGGGCGGACGTCTTCGCCGACGGCCACGACAGCCTCGCCTGCCGGCTGCTCTACCGCCGCGAGGCCGACGCCGAGTGGCGCGAGGCGCCGATGCACGCCGAGGTCAACGACCGCTGGCACGGCGGCTTCCGGGTCGACGCGCTGGGGCGCTGGCGTTACACCCTCATTGCCTGGGTCGATCCCTGGACCACCTGGCGGCGCGACCTGCAGAAGCGCCTCACGGCGCGGCAGGACGTCACCGTCGACCTGCGGATCGGCGCCGAGCTGGTGCGCGCGGCGGCCGAGCGCGCCGAAGGGGAGGCCGCCGCCGCGCTCGAGCAGGTGGCGATCCACCTGGAGAACCCCTACGAGCCCGGCGCCGAGCTCGTCGGGCTGCCCGACTGGCTCGACGACCTGATGGAGCGGCACGCCGACCGCTCGCACGCCACGACCTACGCGCCCGAGTTCGGCGTCGTCGTCGACCGCGAGCGCGCCCGCTTCTCGGCCTGGTACGAGATGTTCCCGCGCTCCTGCGCCGGCGGCGGGTCCGCCGAGGAGCCGCAGCCGCACGCTACCTTCCGCGACTGCGAGGAGCGCCTGCCCTACGTCGCCGGCCTGGGCTTCGACGTCCTCTACCTGCCGCCCATCCACCCGATCGGCCGCAGCCACCGCAAGGGGAGGAACAACAACCCCGTGGCCGAGCCGGGGGAGATCGGCAGCCCCTGGGCGATCGGCTCCGAGGAGGGCGGGCACAAGGACGTCCACCCGGACCTGGGCACGCTCGACGACTTCCGCCGCTTCGCGGCGCGCGCCGGCGAGCTGGGTCTCGAGGTGGCGCTCGACGTCGCCTTCCAGTGCTCGCCCGACCACCCCTACGTGCGCGAGCACCCGGAGTGGTTCAAGCGGCGGCCGGACGGCACCATCCAGTACGCCGAGAACCCGCCCAAGAAGTACGAGGACATCGTCCCCTTCGACTTCGAGTGCGAGGACTGGTGGGGGCTCTGGCAGGAGCTCAAGAGCGTCTTCGACTTCTGGATCGAGCAGGGGGTGCGGATCTTCCGTGTCGACAACCCGCACACCAAGCCCTTCCCCTTCTGGGAGTGGCTGATCGGCGAGCTCAAGGCGGCGCACCCGGAGGTGATCCTCCTCTCCGAGGCCTTCACCCGCCCGAAGCCGATGTACCGGCTCGCCAAGCTCGGCTTCAGCCAGTCGTACACCTACTTCGCCTGGCGGACGACGAAGTGGGAGCTGGAGCAGTACTTCACCGAGCTGACGACGACCGTGGTGCGCGAGTTCTTCCGCCCCAACGTCTGGCCCAACACGCCGGACATCCTGACCGAGCAGCTGCAGTTCGGCGGCCGGCCGGCGTTCCTGCAGCGGCTGGTGCTCGCCGGGACGCTCTCGGCGAGCTACGGCATCTACGGCCCGGCCTTCGAGCTCGGCGAGCACGCGGCGCGCGAGCGGGGGAGCGAGGAGTACTGGGACTCCGAGAAGTACCAGCTCCGGCGCTGGGACTTGGACCGCCCGGGGAGCCTCGCCGAGGCGATCGCGCTCTTGAACCGCGTCCGGCGCGAGAACCCGGCGCTCCAGACCAACGACGGGCTGCGCTTCCACCCGACGGACAACGAGCAGGTGCTCTGCTACAGCAAGGCGACGCCGGACCGCGGCAACGTGATCCTGGTGGCCGTCAACCTCGACCCGCACCACGCGCAGGCCGCCACCGTGGACCTGCCGCTCGGGGAGCTGGGGATCGAGGACCCGGCGCACCCCTTCCAGGTGCACGACCTGCTGACCGGCGCCCGCTACCTCTGGCACGGCCCGCGCAACTTCGTACACCTCGACCCGCACGGCGTGCCCGCGCACGTCTTCCGCCTGCGCCACCGCATCCGGTCGGAGCATGATTTCGACTATTTCGTCTAGCCTTCCCACCTGGAGTCCTTGGTGAGCGCCGACGATCCCCTCTGGTACAAAGACGCGGTCATCTACCAGATCCACGTCCGCGCCTACTCCGACGCGGACGGCGACGGGATGGGGGACTTCGCCGGGCTGACCGCCAAGCTCGACTACCTCCAGGAGCTGGGCGTGACGGCGCTCTGGCTGCTGCCCTTCTACCCCTCGCCCTGGCGCGACGACGGCTACGACATCGCCGACTACACCAGCGTTCACCCGGCCTACGGCACGCTCAAGGACTTCCGCGCCTTCCTGCGCGAGGCGCAGCGGCGCGGGCTGCGGGTCATCACCGAGCTGGTCATCAACCACACCTCCGACCAGCACCCCTGGTTCCAGCGCGCCCGCCGCGCCGAGCCGGGCAGCGCGGCGCGCGACTTCTACGTCTGGAGCGACACCCCCGAGCGCTACCGCGAAGCGCGCATCATCTTCAAGGACTTCGAGACCTCGAACTGGACCTGGGACCCGGTGGCGCGGGCCTACTACTGGCACCGCTTCTACTCCCACCAGCCCGACCTCAACTTCGAGAACGAGCGGGTGCACAAGGCCGTCCTCCAGGCGCTCGACTTCTGGATGGAGATGGGGGTGGACGGCCTCCGCCTCGACGCCATCCCCTACCTCTTCGAGGCGGAGGGGACGAACTGCGAAAACCTCCCCCAGACCCACGAGTACCTGAAGAAGCTGCGCGCCCACGTCGACGCCCACCACCGCGGCCGCATGCTGCTGGCCGAGGCCAACCAGTGGCCGGAGGACGCCATCGCCTACTTCGGCGACGGCGACGAGTGCCACATGGCCTTCCACTTCCCGGTCATGCCGCGGCTCTACATGGCGGTGCGGATGGAGGACCGCTTCCCGGTCATCGACATCCTGGAGCAGACGCCGCCGATCCCGGAGAGCTGCCAGTGGGCGGTCTTCCTGCGCAACCACGACGAGCTGACGCTCGAGATGGTGACCGACGAGGACCGCGACTACATGTACCGGGTCTACGCCCAGGACCCGCGGGCGCGGATCAACCTGGGGATCCGGCGGCGGCTGGCGCCGCTCCTCGGCAACGACCGCCGGCGCATCGAGCTGATGAACGGCCTCCTCTTCTCGCTCCCGGGGTCGCCCGTCGTCTACTACGGCGACGAGATCGGCATGGGCGACAACTTCTACCTCGGCGACAGGAACGGCGTGCGCACGCCGATGCAGTGGAGCGCCGACCGCAACGCCGGCTTCTCGCGCGCCAACCCGCAGAAGCTCTACCTGCCGGTGATCATCGACCCCGAGTACCACTTCGAGGCGGTCAACGTCGAGGCGCAGCAGGGCAACCCGCACTCGCTGCTCTGGTGGATGCGGCGGCTGATCGCGCTGCGCAAGCGCTACCGCGCCTTCAGCCGCGGCACGATCGAGTTCCTCCACCCGGCCAACCACCGCGTCCTCGCCTTCGTCCGCCGCTACGACGGGGAGCGCATCCTGGTGGTGGCGAACCTCTCGCGCTTCGCCCAGCACGCCGAGCTGGACCTCTCGCTCTTCGCCGGCTCGACGCCGGTCGAGCTCTTCGGCCGCAACCGCTTCCCGGAGATCGGCGGCCGCCCGTACCCGCTGACCCTCGGGTCGCACACCTTCCTCTGGTTCGCCCTCGAGCCGGCCGTGGAGGGCGGCGGCGCGGGGCGTGGGGCGGGGCGTGAGGAGGAGGCGCCGGCGTTGACGGTCGGGGGGAGCTGGACGGAGCTGCTCGACGGCCCGGCGCGCGAGAGCTTCGAGGCGGCGCTGCCGGAGCTGCTGCGCGGCCGCCGCTGGTTCGGCGGCAAGGCGCGGACGGTGCGCCACGTCGACGTCGTCGAGGCGGTGCCGGTCGGCGGCGAGGGCGACGGCGCCGAGGCCTGGATCGCCCTCGTCCACGTCGACTACACCGAGGGGGAGGCCGAGACCTACGCCCTGCCGCTGGCGCTCGAGCGGCGGCGCCGGCCGGAGCCGGAGGCGGTGCTGGCGCGCGTCGAGTCGCGGGAGGAGGGCTCGGGCGTCCTGATCGACGCGGTCTGGGACCGCGCCTTCGGCCGGCGCCTGCTCGAGGCGATGGCCCGGCGGCGCAAGCTGCGCGGCCGCGAGCTGGAGATCGCCGCCTGGACGACGGCCGGCTTCCGCGACCGCGGCGAGACGATCCCGCCCGAGCCGGCGCTCCTGGGCGTCGAGCAGAGCAACAGCTCGATCCGCTACGGCGACCGCTGGGTGCTGAAGCTCTTCCGCCGCCTCGAGCCGGGGATCAACCCCGACCTCGAGATCGGCCGCTTCCTGACCGAGAAGGCCGGCTTCCCCCATACGCCGCCGGTGGTCGGGGGCCTGGAGGTGCGGCCGGCGCGCGGCGAGGCGATGACCCTCGGCGTCCTCCAGGGGTTCGTCGAGAACGAAGGGGACGCCTGGACCTACACCCTCGACGCCTTGCGCCGCTTCTACGAGCGAGCGCTGACGCACACGGAGGAGCCGCCCTCCGCGGTGCGCGCGCACGTCGTGGACGAGGTGGCCGCCGACCTGCCGCCTGAGGTCTACGAGGTCATGGGGACCTACCCGGCGACGGCGCGCCTCCTGGGGCGGCGGACGGCGGAGCTGCACCTCGCCCTGGCCTCGGAGACGGAGGACCCGGCGTTCGCCCCCGAGCCCTTCACCGCCCTCTACCAGCGCTCGCTCTACCAGTCGATGCGCTCGCTCGCCGGGCGCACCTTCCAGCTCCTGGCGCAGCGCGCCGACAGCCTGCCGGAGGCGGAGCAGCAGGAGGCGGCGGCCCTCCTCGGGCAGCGCGAGGAGGTCTTCGCCCGCTTCCAGGCGCTGATCGAGCGCAAGATCGACACTCTGCGCATCCGCACCCACGGCGACTACCACCTCGCGCAGGTGCTCTACACCGGCAAGGACTTCGTGATCATCGACTTCGAGGGGGAGCCGGCGCGGCCGCTCTCCGAGCGGCGGCTCAAGCGGTCGCCGCTGCGCGACGTCGCCGGCATGCTCCGCTCCTTCCACTACGCCGCCGAGGCCGCGCTCTACCAGGAGGCCGAGGTCGGGCTGGTGCCGGCAGGCCGCCGGCCGGGGCTGGAGTCGTGGGCCGAGGCCTGGGTGCGCTGGGCCTCGATCGCCTTCCTCCAGGCGTACCTGGCGACCGCGTCGAGCGCTCCCTTCCTGCCGGGCGGGCGCGCCGAGCTGAAGCTGCTGCTCGACGCGTTCGTCCTCGAGAAGGCCATCTACGAGCTGGCTTACGAGCTCAACAACCGCCCCGGCTGGGTGGCGATCCCGCTGCACGGGATCCGGCGCCTGCTGGCGGCGGAGTAGGGCGGGCGGGCGTGCCCGGACCGGACGCGCTGCGGGAGCTGGCGCGGCTCTACGGCGTCGAGACCGAGTACCAGGACGTGAACGGCGCCCCGCGGCGGGCGAGCGAGGAGGCGCTGGCGGGGACGCTCGCGGCGCTGGACGCGCTGGTGGACGGCGACGCGGCGGAGTCCCTGGCGGCGCGGCGGCAGGAGCTGGCCGAGCAGCTCGTCGAGCCGGTCGTCGTGGCCTGGAACGGCGCCGGCAGCGCGCCGCTCCGCCTCCTCGGCGGCGAGGCGGTCGTCCACGTCCGCTTCGAGGAGGGGGGCGAGAAGGAATGGCGCGTCGCCGCCCGCGACCTGTCGGCGGCGGCGCCCGGCCCGGAGGGCACGCCGCGCCTGGCGCTGCCGCTCGCCGGCCTCCCCCCCGGCCACCACCGGCTGACGGTGAGCGCCGGCGGGCGGACCGCGGAAGCGTCCGTGCTCGCCGCCCCGGAGCGGGCGTGGGAGGGCGACGGCGGGCGGCTCTGGGGCGTCTTCCTGCCGCTCTACGCGCTGCACACGCGGGCGAGCTGGGGGGCCGGCGACCTCAGCGACCTGCGGGCGCTGGCCGACTGGACGGCAGGTCTCGGCGGCGGTGTCGTCGCCACCCTGCCGCTCCTCGCCGCCTTCCTCGACCAGCCGTTCGAGCCCAGCCCGTACGGGCCGGCGAGCCGCCTGTTCTGGAACGAGCTCTACCTCGACCCGCGGGCCCTGCCGGAGGTGGAGCACGCCCCGGGGGTGCGGCGCCTCCTCGAGAGCGTCGAGCTGGAGTCGCAGGTCGAGGCGGCGCGCGCCTCGGCGCTGGTCGACTACGAGCGGGTCATCACGCTCAAGCGCCGCGTCCTCGAGGAGCTGGCGGAGAGCTTCTTCGCCCGCCCCTCCGACCGCCGCGACGCCTTCGAGCGCTTCCTCGCGGCGCGCCCGGAAGTCGAGCGCTGGGCGGCCTTCCGCGCCGTCGGCGACCGGCGCGGGGAGCCCTGGCAGTGCTGGCCCCAGCGGCTGCGCGCCGGGAGCCTGGCGCCGGCCGACTACGACGCCGAGGACTTCCGCTACCACCTCTGGGCGCAGTGGGCGGCCGACGCGCAGATGCGCGAGCTGGCGGACCAGGCGCGGCGCCGCGGTCCGGGCCTCTACCTCGACCTGCCGGTCGGCGTCCACGGCGCCGCCTACGACGTCTGGCGCGAGCGCGCCCTCTTCGCCGAGGGGGCGTCGGCCGGCGCGCCGCCGGACACCTTCTTCACCAAGGGGCAGGACTGGGGCTTCCCGCCGCTCAAGCCCGAGGCGCTGCGCGAGCAGGGCTACGCCTACCTCGTCGCTTGCCTCCGCCACCACCTGGAGCACGCCGGCGTCCTCCGCCTCGACCACGTCATGCAGCTCTACCGGCTGTTCTGGATCCCGCAAGGGTTGGAGGCGAAGGACGGGGTCTATGTGCGGTACCCTGCGGAGGAGCTGCTCGCGGTGCTGGCTCTCGAGTCGCACCGCTACCAGGCGCTGCTGGTGGGCGAGAACCTGGGGACCGTACCGCCGGAGGTCAACGCGGCGCTGGAGCGGCGCGGCGTGCTCGGCATGTACGTCATGCAGTATGAGCTGGCGCCGGGGGCGCCGGGTTTGGAGCGGACCCCGCCGGCGGCGACCGTGGCCAGCCTCAACACGCACGACATGCCGCCGTTCAAGGCCTTCTGGGAGGGGTTGGACATCGCCGACCGGCAGGAGCTGGGGCTCCTCGACGAGGAGCAGGCGCGCGTCGAGCGCGAGCGGCGGGAGGCGACCCGGCGGGAGCTCGAGGCGCTGGTCCGGCCCCGCGATTTGCAGGACGAGCCGCCCGATGTTCAAGAAGTGCTGCGGCGCCTTCTCGAGCGCCTGGCGGCGAGCCCGGCACGGCTGATGCTGGTGAACCTGGAGGACCTCTGGGGGGAGACGGAGCCGCAGAACGTCCCGGGGACGACCGACGAGCGGCCCAACTGGCGGCGCAAGGCGCGGCTCGGCTTCGAGGAGCTCTCGACCGACCCCGAGGTGCTGGCGACGCTGCGGCGGGTCGACGAGCTGCGCAGGGGGTAGACGATGGCGGACGAGCGGAACCAGGGAGGCGGCGGCGGGAGCGGCGGGGGGGGCGGGGTTGGCGGCGGCGGCCAGGGAGCAGGACGCGGCGGCCGGCGCCCGGGCGGCGGCCGGCGGCGCGGCCGGCCGCGCGGCGGCGGTGCCGGACGCGGCAGACCGCCGGCGGGGCAGGCGGCCCCGCGCGGCGGCGCGCGCGGCAAGAAGGGGTCGATCGCGCCGGCCGGCCCGGCGGTGGTGTGGAGCGATCCGGAGTCGCAGCCGCCCGAAGGGCTCCTGCCGCCGGAGCGGCGCGCCGGCCGCTCGGGATGGCAGGGCCGGGCGCCGCTGGTGACCCGGATGCCGGGGGCTGCGGGGGGGGAGGAAGAGCCGGGTGGGGAAGCGGGTGGAGCGGAGAAGGCTGGAGAGGGTGAGGAGGGCTCGTCGGAGGAGCCTTCGGAGGCCGATGAGCCACCGCCTAGACCGACGCGCCCGCGGCGTCCGCGGCGGCCTGTGATGCCGCCGCCCCCGGAGCCGCCGGCGCGTCTCGTCGAGCCCGATCCCCAGCCGGAGGCGCCCGCCCCGGAGCCCGAGCCGGCCCCCGAGCCCGTCGAGCCCGAACCTCCGGCTCCGTCACCCGAGCCGACTCCGGAGCCCGAGCCGGCTCCCGAGCCCCCGCCGAGCCCGCTCACCGACGAAGACCTCTACCTCTTCAACGAGGGCACGCACCGCCGCCTCGCCGACAAGCTGGGCGCCCATCCCGGCGAGGTGGACGGCGTCACGGGCACCTGGTTCTCGGTCTGGGCGCCGAACGCCGAGCGGGTGTCGGTCGCCGGCGACTTCAGCGGCTGGGAGCGCGACCGCCACCCGCTGGCGCCGCGCGGCGGCACGGGGGTCTGGGAGGCGTTCGTGCCGGGGGTGGGGCCCGGCGCGGTCTACAAGTTCCACGTCGTCTCCCACTGGCGCGGCTTCCGCGCCGACAAGGCCGACCCCTGCGCCTTCCGCGCCGAGACGCCGCCGCGCACCGCCTCGGTGGTCTGGGACCTGGCTCACGACTGGCAGGACGGGGAGTGGGCGGCGGCGCGCGCCGCGCGCGATGCGCTGGCGGCGCCGATGTCGATCTACGAGGTCCACCTCGGCTCCTGGCGGCGGCTCCCCGAGGAGGGCTTCCGCTCGCTCACCTACCTCGAGCTGGCCGAAACGCTGCCCGAGCACGTCGAGAAGCTCGGCTTCACCCACGTTGAGCTGATGCCGGTCATGGAGCACCCGTTCTACGGCTCCTGGGGCTACCAGGTGACCGGCTACTTCGCGCCCACCGCGCGCTACGGCACGCCGCAGGACCTGATGACCCTGATCGAGCGCTTCCACCAGCGCGGCATCGGCGTGATCCTCGACTGGGTGCCGTCGCACTTCCCGACCGACGCCCACGCGCTCGGCTTCTTCGACGGCACTCACCTCTACGAGCACGCCGACCCGCGCCAGGGGTTCCACCCCGACTGGACGAGCTACATCTTCAACTACGGCCGGAGCGAGGTGCGGAGCTTCCTGACCAGCAGCGCCCTCTTCTGGCTCGACCGCTACCACGCCGACGGCCTGCGCGTGGACGGGGTCGCCTCGATGCTCTACCTCGACTACTCGCGCCGCCACGGCGAATGGCTGCCCAACGAGCACGGCGGCCGCGAGAACCTGGAGGCGATCGCCTTCCTGCGCGGCATGAACGACGCGGTCTCCGAGGAGGCGCCGGGCGCGCAGACGATCGCCGAGGAGTCGACCGCCTGGCCGCTGGTGTCGCGCCCGACCTGGGTCGGCGGCCTGGGCTTTGACTTCAAGTGGGACATGGGCTGGATGCACGACGCGCTCGATTACTTCTCGAAAGACCCGGTGTACCGCAAGTACCACCACGACCGGCTCACCTTCCGCAGCATCTACGCCCACCACGAGAGCTTCGTCCTGCCGCTGTCGCACGACGAGGTGGTGCACGGCAAGGGGTCGCTGCTCGCCAAGATGCCGGGCGACCTGCCGGCGAAGTTCGCCAACCTGCGGCTGCTCTACGCCTACCAGTACGCGCTGCCGGGCAAGAAGCTCCTCTTCATGGGCGCCGAGATCGGCCCGTGGCGGGAGTGGAGCCACGAGGGCAGCCTCGACTGGCACCTGCTCGACTACGCGCCGCACGCCGGGCTGTCGCTCGTGCTCGGCGAGCTCAACCGCCTCCACCGCGAGGAGCCGGCGCTGCACGAGCTCGACTGCGCGCCCGGCGGCTTCGAGTGGATCGACGGCAGCGACGCCCTGCAGAGCGTCATCTCGTTCATCCGCCGCGGCCGGGAGCCGGGCGAGGAGATCGCGGCGGTCTTCAACTTCACGCCGGTGGTGCGGCAAAACTACCGGCTGGGGGTGCCGGGCGCCGGCTTCTGGCGCGAGCTCTTCAACAGCGACGCCCGCGAGTTCGGCGGCACCGGCCACGGCAACTTCGGCGGCGTCGAGGCGGCGCCGTTCCCGGCCCATGGCCGCTCGCACTCCCTGACCCTCACGCTGCCGCCGCTCGCGGCGCTCTTCTTCAAGCGGGAGTCTTAGGCGCCTCCGCGAGATATCCGATGCACTTGTAGACCAGCTTGGCGGCGAGGAAGTCGCTCGCCGGCTGGCCGCCGATCGGCGCCAGCTCGACCAAGTCCATCGCGATCACCCGCTTGCTGCGGAAGAGGGCGCGAAGGAGGGCGAGCGTCGGGTACCAGAGCCCGCCGCCGGGCTCCGGCGTGCCGGTCGCCGGCACCAGCGAGGGATCGAAGTAGTCGACGTCGAAGCTGAGGTAGACCTTTTCCGGCAGCGCGGCGAGGAGGGGCGCGAAGAGCTCCTCGGCGCGTGCCAGCTGGTGGCCCCAGAGGACGGCGAGCGAGCGCTCGCGGATGAGCTCGGCTTCGGGGGTGGAGAGCGAGCGGATGCCCACGGCGAGCGTCGGGAAGCCGTCCTCGACCAACCGGTGCATGACGCTGGCGTGCGAGTAGGGGGTGCCCTCGAACTCCTCGCGCAGGTCGGCGTGGGCGTCGAACTGCACGACGCCGATCTCGCCGTGGACGGCGCGCGCGGCGCGCACCGGCGCCTGGGTCAGGCTGTGCTCGCCGCCGAGAGTGACGAGGAACTTCCCGGCCGCGAGCTGGACGCGCGCCGCCTCCTCGAGCTCGGCCAGCGCCTCGCCGAGGTCGAACGCCTCGGGGAGGAAGGGCGGCAGCGTGGCGATGCCGACGCGGAAGGGCTCGCCCCCCAGCTCCTCGTCGTAGAGCTCCATCGCCTGCGAGGCGCGCAGGATCGCGGCCGGCCCGGCCGTCGTCCCCTTGCCGTAGGAGGTGGTGCGCTCGAACGGCACCGGCAGGACGGCCACGACGCTGGTCGCGTAGCGCGAGAACTCGTCCTCGAGGAGGCCGAAGTTGTTGGGGAGATAGGGCATGGGGCCGGAGTTGTAGCAACGCCCTTCGGGGCTGTCAAACTCGGCGCGTGGATCTCCCTCCGGAGCTGCTCCGCCGCGCCGCCGCGGCACGGCGGGTGGTGGCGTTCACCGGCGCCGGCGTGTCGGCGGAGAGCGGGCTCTCGACCTTCCGCGGCGCAGGCGGGCTGTGGGGGGAGTACCGCCCGGAGCAGCTGGCGACGCCGGAGGCCTTCGCGCGCGATCCGGCGACGGTCTGGCGGTGGTACGCCTGGCGCTGGGAGCAGGTCGCCGCGGCCTCCCCCAACCCGGCACACCGGGCGCTGACACGTTGGGAGGCCCTTTTTCCGTCTTACCTCCTGGTGACGCAGAACGTCGACGGCCTCCACCGCCGCGCCGGCAGCCGCGACCCGGTCGAGCTGCACGGCACGATCGACCGCGCCCGCTGCGAGCGGTGCGCCGCCGAGCGGCCGATGGCCGAGGCGGTGGCGGAGTCCCCGGACGCCCCGCCGCGCTGCCGCTGCGGCGGGCGCTTCCGGCCGGCGGTCGTCTGGTTCGGCGAGGCGCTGCCGCGCGCGGCGCTGGCGCGGGCCCAGGCGGCGGCCGCTGAGTGCGAGCTGTTCGTCTCGATCGGCACCTCCGCCCAGGTCTACCCGGCGGCCGGGCTGATCGAGCTCGCCCATCGCGCCGGCGCCTGCGTCCTGGAGGTCAACCCGGAGCCCACGCCGCTGTCGCCGCTGGCCGCCTGGCGGCTGGCCGCGCCGGCCGGCGAAGCGCTCCCCGCCCTGACGGAGGCGATCGCGCGATGGCGGCCATCGACTCGCTGATCCAGGAGCTGCCCCATGCCGAGCGGCCGCGCGAGCGGCTGCTCGACCAGGGCAGCCATGCGCTGTCGGACGCCGAGCTGCTGGCCGTGCTCCTGCGCACCGGCCACAAGGGCTGCTCGGCGGTCCAGCTCGCCTACGAGCTGCTGCGCGACGTGGACGGCCTCGCGGGGCTGCCCAGCTTGAACCCCTACGCCTTGCGCCGGCACGGCCTCGGGCCGGCGAAGTCGGCGAGCCTGCTGGCGGCCCTCGAGCTCGGCCGCCGCCTGCTGCGCCAGCAGCTCCCCGAGCGCGATCCGCTGAGCCGGCCGGGGGAGGTGGCGAGCTACCTGGCGCTGCGCTACCGGATGCGCGACCAGGAGGTCGTCGGCGCGCTCTTCCTCGACAGCCGCAACCGGCTGATGGGGGAGAAGGAAATCTTCCGCGGCACGCTGAGCCGCGCCGCCGTCGAGCCGCGCGAGATCCTCAAGGAGGGGCTGCTGCGCGGCGCCGCCGGCATCCTCCTCTTCCACACCCATCCGAGCGGCGACCCCAGCCCGAGCGCCGACGACCTGCTCTTCACCCGCCGCCTGGCGGAGGCCGGCGAGGTGGTCGGCGTGCGCCTGGTGGACCACATGATCCTCGGCGGCGGCGGGCGCTGGGTGTCCTTGCACCAGCGCGGCGCGTGCTAGCGTGACCGCATGGGCCGCGTCTACCACCTGGATTGCTGGAGCGGCCTCGCCGGCGACATGTTCCTCGGCGCCTGTCTCGACCTCGGGATGCCGCTCGCGGTGCTGGAGGAGACGGTGGCCCGGCTCGGCTTGGCGCGCGTCGGTGTCGAGGCGCGGAAGGAGGCGCGCGGCGGCCTCGCCGGGACCTACTTCCAGGTGCTGCTCGACGGGCGGCCGGTCGAGGAGTCGGGCGTTGCGGACACGCATCCGCACCCGCACCGCCACGGCGCCCACGACCACCCGCACGAGCACCACTCCGCGTCCGGTCACGGACGGTCCCTCACCGACATCCTGGGCCTGCTCCGCGCCGGCGCCCTCGCCGCGCCGGTGCGTGAGCGCGCCGAGCGGCTCTTCGTGCGGCTCGGCGAGGCCGAGGCCGCGGCGCACGGGGTGCCGCTCGAAGCGATCCACTTCCACGAGGTCGGGGCGGTCGACTCGATCGTCGACCTGGTCGGCGCGGCGGCGGCGATCGAGCACCTGGCGCCCGAGCGGCTGACCGCCTCGCCGGTCAACGTCGGGGGCGGCCGCGTGCGCACCGCGCACGGCGAGCTGCCGGTGCCGGCGCCGGCCACCGCCGCGCTGCTGCGCGGCGTGCCGGTCTACGGCGGCGGCGACGGGGAGCTGACGACGCCGACCGGCGCGGTCCTCCTCGCCGAGCTGGTCGACGGCTTCGGCGACGCGCCGGCGATGGTGCTCGAGGGGAGCGGTTACGGCCTCGGCCGGCGCGACACGCGCGAGCGGCCGAACGCCGTACGCCTCCTCGCCGGGCGGGCGGCGGCCGCGGCGGGGGCGACGGCGGAGGTGATGGTCGTCGAGTGCGAGGTGGACGACCTGCCGGGCGAGGGCTTCGGCTTCCTCATGGAGCGGCTCCTCGGCGCCGGCGCGCTCGACGTCTACTTCACGCCGGTGCAGATGAAGAAGAACCGGCCGGGGACGCTCGTCACCCTCCTCTGCCGCCCCGCCGAGCTGGAGCCCCTGGCCGGGCTCCTCCTCGCCGAGTCGGGCTCGCTCGGCTGCCGTTTCCACCGCGCCGCGCGGCTGGAGGCCGAGCGCGAGAGCGGTGAGGTCGAGACCCCCTACGGGCCGGTGGCGGTCAAGCGCGCGCGCCTCGACGGCCGGCCGCTTGCCGCCGCGCCGGAGTTCGAGTCGGTGCGGCGGCTCGCCCTCGAGCGCGGCCTCCCCTGGCGGGAAGTCCACCGCGCCGCCGTCGCCGCCCTCGCCGCGGCCAGCCCGGTCTCCCGCTAACCGGGAATCCGCGGCAGGGTGCCGCAGTTCTCCAGCAGGCGATGAGTCTCGAACCGCACGACAACGGGCCACAACGGTTCCCTCCAGCTCGGTCTGGCGGGGGGCGGGAGCCTGCGCTGGGGGGTGGCGGACGTCACCGGCGTGGTCGAGGAGGCGCGCGGGCGGCTCGACCTCTCGCCGGTCGCCGCGGCCGCCCTCGGCCGCTCGCTCGCCGGTGCCGCGCTGCTGCTGCGCCTGGCGACCAAGGTGCCGACCCGCCTGGTGCTGGAGGTCAAGGGGGACGGGCCGATCGGCCGCGTCCTCGCCGAGGCCGACCAGGAGGGGAACCTGCGCGGCATGGTGGGGGACCCGCGCGTCGCCGTGCCCGACCGGGCCGACGGCAAGCTCGGCGTCGGCAGCGCCGTCGGCCAGGGGCTCCTGCGCGTCCTGCGCGAGCACGCCGGCGGCGGCAGCTACCACAGCCAGGTCGAGCTGGTGAGCGGCGAGATCAGCGAGGACCTCGCCCACTACCTCGCCCAGAGCGAGCAGACCCGCTCGGCCGTGCTGCTTGGGGTCCTCGGCAAGCCGTTCGGCGTCGCGGCGGCGGGCGGGATCATCGTCGAGGTGCTGCCCGGGGCGCGCGACGAGGCGATCGACCGGCTGGAGGGGAACATCGCCGGCATGCGCGGCGTCAGCCACCTGGTGGAGGAGGGAGGCGCCGAGCAGGTGCTCTCGACCCTCTTCGCCGGGCTCGACCGCGAGGTCGTCGAGAGCCGCCCGCTGCGCTACCGCTGCCGCTGCAGCCGCGAGCGCCTGTATCGCCACCTGGCGCTGCTCGCCGCCGAGGACCGCGACCATCTGCGCGACGAGCGCGGCGAGATCGTCGCCGACTGCGCGTTCTGCGCCGCGCAGTACCGCTTCCTGCCCGAAGAGCTGAATGGCGGGGCGGAGGGTTAGGGCGCCGCGCCGGCCGTCGCCGGCGGCTCGTGCCCGATCTGCCGGGCGCGGACGATGAACCGCCTGGGCGCCGGGCCGACGTAGTAGAAGGGGTAGCAGGTCACTAGCGTCAGCGCCGGCGCGGCGGTGTCGTCCAGCACGTGGACGGCGGTGCGCTCGACCACCTCGGTCCACTCGACCCGATAGCGAAAGGTGCCCTCCGGCGTGGTGAGGGTGATCTCGTCGTCCCGGCGCACGTCCTTGAGCGGCCGGAAGTAGCGGTCGCGGTGGCCGGCGAGCCCGACGTTGCCCGCCTCGCCGGGCATCGCCGTGCCCGGGATGTGCCCCACCGCCCGGCGGAGGGTGCGCTTGTCGGTGCCGCCCGCCACCACCACCGAGAGCCCGAGCCGCGGGATCGCCAGCTTGCCGAACGCGCCGCCTGGCAGGGCCGGCGGCGCCGGCGCCTCCGGGGGCTCCTCCTCGCCGGGGAGCTCCGCGGGCCGGGCGGCGCCCCGCTCCGCCGGCCGTTCAGATGGCCGCCCGGCGACGCTCGGGGCGGTCGCGGAGGCCGCGCCGCGCCGCGGGGCCGGCGCCGGCCGCGAGGCGGCGAGCCGTTCCTCGAGCAGCGCCTCCTCGCGCGCCTGGTAGAGGTCCCCTTCGAGCTGGGCGACGAGGAACCAGCCGATCCCCAGGGCCGCGACGACCCAGAGCGCTGTTTCCAAAAGCCGCAGCGAGCCCTTGCGGGCTCGCCGGGGGACTGCGTCGTGAGAATCCATCGGGGGCAAAGAAACCCGATCGGGGACCGCCGGTCTCAGGCGCGGCCCCCGGGGGCGTTCGAGAGGATCTTACGCGCGCTCGGGCGCCCGCGTCAGACCTTGCGGGTGCGCAGCGCGGTCGCGGCGGCGAGCGCCAGCAGGCCGATCAGGCCGGCCAGAGGCGTTTCGCTGCCGGTCTCGGGGAGCGTGTCGTCGCTGGTGTCGACGTCCACGTCGGCTTCGACGTCGGTGTCGAGGTCAGCGTCCACGTCGGCCTCGACCTCGGCCTCGACCTCCGGCGCGGGCTGCAGCTGGGTCTCGACCTGCACCGACGGGGCCGGGGCGTGCAGCGTGTGGTCGACCTCCGTCCCCGGGGTCCCCACCGGACGGATCGCGGTGGCGATCATCGTGCCGTTCGAGTTGCGCACGTAGTCGATGGCGAGGTTCTCACCGGTGGTGAAGGTGGCCGGCCGCGAGGTCTGCGGGGTCATCTGGATGGTCAGGTCGCCGGCCGTGGAGCTGAGGACCACGGCGCTGTCGGTGAACGACACGACCGTACCGGTGATGGTCAGCCCCGAGTCGCCGGTGATCGCAGGCGCGTCCGGGTTGGTGCGCTCCTCCTGCACCGGCGGATTGTTCAGCGGCTGCACTTCCTGAGCGATAGCGGGCCCGGCGATCAGCGCGAGGGCCAATAGGGACAGAGCTAGATTCTTCATCTCAATCTCTCCTGTGGAAGTTGAACGCCCGTCCTGGAGTGAGCCCCACGTTGGAGCCTCCACCGTCTCTAGCTCTGCAACGGAAGTGCCACACCGGGAGCGGTTAAAACGGCCGCCAACCCATAGCGAGGGATGAATCTTTTACAAATCAGCGACCTAGCGGAGCTTCGCCAGCTCCTCCCGTGCCACCGCGGCGGGAAGCGGCAGGTAGCCGTCCTTGACCACCACCTCCTGCCCCTCGCGCGAGAGCACGAAGCGCAGGAGCTCCGCCACCAGCGGCGGCAGCGGCTTGCCGGGCGCGCGGTTGACGTAGATGTAGAGGTAGCGCGACAGCGGGTAGCGGCCGGCCAGCACGTCCTCCGGATCGACGCCGACGAAGGGCGCGCCGTCGCGCGCGGCCAGGGTCAGCGGCTTGACCCCCGAGGTGCGGTAGCCGATGCCGCTGTAGCCGATGCCCGCGGCGTCCTCGCTCACCCCCTGCACCACCGACGCCGACCCCGGCTGCTCCTTGACGGTGTCGCGGAAGTCGCCGCCGCAGAGCGCCTTCTCCTTGAAGAAGCCGTAGGTGCCGGAGGCCGAGTTGCGGCCGTAGAGGCTGATCGGCCGCGCCGCCAGCGGCCCGGCGACACCGGCGTCGGCCCAGGTGTCGATCGGCCGCGGATGGCCGCAGGCGCGCGACTTGCCGAAGATGGCGTCCACCTGCGGCAGGGTGAGGCGCGCGAGCGGGTTGTCGCGGTGGACGTAGACGGCGAGGGCGTCGACCGCCACTCGCACCTGCGTCGGCGGGTAGCCGAACTCGCGCTCGAAGGCGTCGATCTCGCTCGCCTTCATCTCGCGGCTCATCGGCCCGAGCTGCGCCGTGCCCTCGATGAGCGCCGGCGGCGCTGTGGAGGAGCCCTTGCCTTCGATCTGTGTCTGCACGCTCGGGTGGTGGCGGCGGAAGGCCTCGGCCCACAGAGTCATCAGGTTGTTGAGGGTGTCCGAGCCGATCGAGTTGAGCGTGCCCGCGAGGCTCCCGGCCGGGCGGTAGGCGGGGAGCGCGGGATCGACCTGGACTGCGCCGCCCGGCGCTCCGGCCGCGGCCGGCGCCGGCGCCGGGGCGGGCTCCGTCGTCGCCGGCAGCGGGGTCTCTTCGAAGTCCGCCTCGTCCCCGCCGCCGCAGGCGGCGAGGAGGGCGGCGGCGAAGGCGGCGGCGGCCAGGCTCGAAAACGGGCTCTTGCGGTCTCTCATCGCGCTCCTCCTCTCGCCGGCATCCTAGCCCGGCGAGCGGCCGCCGCTGTCCCGCGCTCTCCGCCGCTCCGCACCTTGCGTACGGGCGCCGGTCGGCCGTGCGTCCGTACGGACGATGCGACGTCACCTGCTGTCGAGCAGCTCTCTCCTACTGGCCTGTGGCGCGGCCGCCGCGGCCGCCCTCGGCGCCGCCGTGGCGCCCGAGGGCACCTGGACGCTAAGAAATCCTCCCGCGCCGCTCTCGATGGCCGAGGAAGCGGAGGGCGGCGCCGACGGCCCCTTCTTCCCCTCCTCGGCCCGCAACGCGGCCGGCGGCCGGCTCGACGCGCGCCTCTTCGCCGACGCCGAGGGGTGCGGCAGCGCCGGCTGCCACCCCGACGTCGCCGCCGAGTGGCGCTCCTCGCCGCACCGCTTCTCGGGCCTCGAGAACCCCTGGTTCCGCAAGACCTTCGAGGCCTTCCAGCGGGCCGCGGGGGTGGCGCCGGTCGCCGGCCGCTGGTGCGCCGGCTGCCACGCGCCGGCCCTCCTACACAGCGGCCAGATCGACAACCTCGCCGCCGCCGACCCGGCGCTGGCGCGGAGCGGCGTCGGCTGCACCGCCTGCCACGGCATCGCCACCGTCCGCAGCTCGATGGGGCAGGGCGACCACGTGCTCGACCCGCCGCCCCTCCACGACCTGGCGACCAGCTCCGAGCCGCTGCTGCGCGCCGTCCACGAGCACCTGGTGCGCGTCGACCCCGCGGCCCACCGCCGCGCCTACGCCCGGCCGGTCCTCGGGAGCGCCGAGCTCTGCGCGAGCTGCCACAAGTCGCACCTCGACGAGCCGGTCAACGGCAAGGGCTACCTGCGCGAGATGAACGACTACGACGCCTGGCAGGCCAACGCGATCTCCGGCCACGGGGCGCGCAGCTTCTACTTCCCCGACCGGCCGCGGAGCTGCGTCGACTGCCACATGGCGGCCGGCTCGCACAGGTTCGCCGCCGCCAACACCGCGCTCCCGGCGCTCCACGGCGACCGCGCGCAGCTCGCCGCGGTGGAGGCGTTCCTCAAGGCGCGGCAGGTGACGGTGGATCTCTTCGCGCTCCAGGCGCCGGAGCTGGCCGCGGGCGCCGCCGAGGCGCCGGTCGCGGGCGCCGTCGAGGCGCCTGTCATCGCCCCGCTCGACCGCGCCGCCGCCGCGGTGCGCCGCGGCGAGTCCCGCCGGGTCACCGTCGTCGTCCGCACCCGCGGCGTCGGCCACCTCTTCCCCGGCGGCAAGCAGGACGTCCACGACTGCTGGCTGGAGCTCAAGGGGGTGGACTCCCGTGGCCGCGTCGTCTTCTGGAGTGGGCGCGCCGACGAGGGCTCGCCCGTCGATCCCGGCGCCCACTTCTGGCGCAACCGCTGGGTGGACGAGCGGGGCGAGCCCATCGTGCGTCGCGACGCCTGGGCGGCGCGCGGCGTCGCCTCGCTGCGGCGCATCATGCCGAGCGCCTCCGAGGCGGTCCACTTCCGCCTCGAGGTGCCGCCCGACGCCGGCGACACGATCACCCTCACCGCACGCCTCAACTACCGCAAGCTCGCCTGGGAGCTCACCCGCTGGGTCTTCGCCGGCGAGCCCGAGACGCCGCGGCTGCCGATCGTCACGATGGCCGAGGACAGCGTCACCCTGCGGGTGGTGGACGCCGGCGCGCCGCTGCCGCCGGCGCCCGCGCCGGCCGCGCCGCCGCCGGCGGCGGACGTCGAGCGCTGGAACGACTACGGCATCGCGCTCTGGACGCAGCGCGACCTGCGCGGCGCCCGCGCCGCCTTCGACGCGGCGGTGCGCCTCGCCCCGGCCTTCCTCGACGGCTGGCTCAACCTCGGGCAGGTGGCGCTCGCCGAAGGTGACCTCGCCGCCGCCCGCGCCGCGCTCGACCGCGCCGCCGCGCTCGCCCCGGAGGCGCCGCGGGTGTGGATCTACCAGGGGCTGCTCCTCAAGGAAGAAGGGGAGGTGCAGAAGGCGCTCGAGCTGCTGCGCAAGGCCGCGCTGCGCCACCCGCGCGACCGCGTGCTGCGCAACGAGATCGTCACGCTCCTCCTGCTCGAGCAGGACTACCGCGGGGCGGTCGCCGAGCTGGAGGCGATCCTCGACATCGACCCCGAGGACCGCGCCGCACACAACAGCCTGATGCTCGCCTGGCGAGCGCTCGGCGACACGGAGCGCGCCGCCCGCCACCAGAAGCTCTTCGCCCGCTTCGGGCCGATGGAGGCCGGACACATCTTGAACCCGCAGTTCTGGGCCGCGCACCCGCACGAGAACGACGAGCGGCAGCCGATCCACGAGCACCGCTCGGCGCCGGCGGCGCCATGAGGTGCGCACCGCACGCCCTCGCGGCGCTCCTGCTGGCCGCCGGCGCCGCCGGCGCCGCCGCCGAGCTGCCCGCCGAGGGGCCGCGCTTCACCGACGTCACCGCCGCTTCCGGCGTCGATTTCATCCACCACAACGGCGCCTTCGGCAAGAAGTGGCTGCCCGAGACGATGGGCTCGGGCGTCGTCCTCTTCGACGCCGACGGCGACCGGCGGCTCGACCTGTTCTTCCTGAACGGCCGCAGCTTCCCGGGCCAGCCGGGGGAGGCGGCGACGCAGCGCCTCTATCTCAACCGCGGCGGCCTGCGCTTCGCGGACGCGACGAAGGGCTCCGGTCTCGACTTCGCCGCCTACTGCCTGGGCGGCGCCGCCGGCGACCTCGACAACGACGGCGACGCGGACCTCTACTTGACCTGCCTCGACGGCGACCGGCTGCTGCGCAACGACCGGCAGGGGAGCGGACCCCCGCGCTTCACCGACGCCGGCGCCGCGGCCGGCATCCCGCGCGAGAGCGCGCTGGGCGCCTCGGTCGCCCTCTTCGACGCCGACCGCGACGGCCTCCTCGACGTCTTCGCCACCCGCTACGTCACCTGGAGCCCGGAGGGGGACCTCTTCTGCTCGCTCGACGGCAAGACGAAGGCGTACTGCACGCCGCAGACCTACACCGGCGCGGCGTCGCGCTTCTACCGCAACCTCGGCGGGCTCCGCTTCGAGGACCGGACCCGGGCCGCCGGGCTCCACCATCCGACCGCCAAGACGCTCGGCGTCGCGGTGCTCGACGCCGACGGCGACGGCTGGCCCGACCTGGCGCTGGCCAACGACACCACGCCGAACCAGCTCTTCCGCAACCGGGGGAAGGACGCCGCCGGGCAGGTGCGCTTCGAGGAGATCGGCGCCGCCTCCGGCATGGCCCTCTCCGACACCGGCGGCGCGCGCGGCGGCATGGGGATCGACGCCGCCGACTTCGCCCGCAGCGGCCGCCCGGGGCTGGTCATCGGCTACTTCGCCAACGAGATGTCCGGCCTCTACCGCAACGAGGGCAACGGCCTCTTCATGGACGTGGCGACGCTGTCGCAATTCGGGCGCAACACGCTGCTCTGGGTGGCCTGGGCGGCGTTCTTCTTCGACTACGACCTCGACGGCTGGCTCGACCTCTTCCTCGCCAACGGCCACCTCGACGCGGAGTGGGAGCGGGTGCAGGCGACGGCGCGCTACGCCCAGCCGCAGCAGCTCTTCCGCAACGAGGGGAAGGCGCGGTACGTCGAGGTCACGGCGAGCGCCGGCGGCGACCTGGCGGCGCCGCTGGTGGGACGCGGGGCCGCCTACGGCGACCTCGACGACGACGGCGACCTCGACCTGGTGCTGACGACGCTGGCCGGCCCGGCGAAGCTCTTCGAGAACCGCGGCGCCGGCTACGGCCACTGGCTGCGCGTCCACCTGGTGGGGAAGCGGAGCAACCGCGACGGCCTCGGCGCGGTGGTCGAGGCGACGGCCGGCGGCGTCACCCAGACCTGGCTCGCCCGCACCGGCGGCAGCTACCTGTCGCAGTCGCAGGTGGACCCGCACTTCGGGCTGGGGCCGGCGCCGACGGTGGAGAAGCTCGTCGTGCGCTGGCCCTCGGGGGCGGTCTCGACCCTCGCGGACGTCAAGGCCGATCGGCGCCTTGACGTCGAGGAGCCGCCGGGCGCACCCTAGGCGCTATCGTGCGCCCCGGCGGCCCAGCCCGTTTCGTTCTCCCTGCCGCGCTCGGCCTCGCCGCCCTCCTGATGCTCGGCTCCTTCACCCAGCAGGTCCTCTACCCGGCGCCGCCGGTGCGGGTGCCGCCGGCTTCGGCGCCGCTCGAAGAGGTGGCGCTCGAAGGCGACGGCGGCCTGCCGGTCGTGGGCTGGGCGTGGACGCCCGACGCGGCGCCGGCGGGGGCGCCGGCGGTGCTCTTCCTGCACGGCAACGGCGAGAACCTGGAGACGATGCGGCGGTCGGGGCTGTTCGACGAGCTGCGGAAGCTCGGCGTGCCGTTCCTGGCGATCGACTACCCCGGCTACGGCCGCAGCGGCGGACGGGCGAGCGAGGCGGGGCTCGCGGCGGCCGGCGCGGCCGGGCTCGCCTGGCTGGCGGCGCGCCATCCGGAGCGGCCGCTCGTCGCCTGCGGCTGGTCGCTCGGAGCGGCGGTGGCCGTGGCGCTCGCCGCCGAGCCGGAGCACCGTGTCGCGGGCCTCGTCGCACTCTCCCCCTGGTCGTCGCTGCGCGACGTGGCGCGGGTCCACTTCACGCCGCTCGGCGGCATGCTCGTCGCCGAGCGGTACGACTCGCTCGACGCGGCGCCGCGCATCCGCGTGCCGGCTCTGCTGATCCACGGCCGCGACGATTCGATCATCCCCTTCCGCCTGGGCGAGAAGCTGGCCGCGGCGCTGCCGGCCGCGACGACGCGCTTCGTCCCCATCCCCGGCGCCGGCCACAACGACCTCCTCGGCCACCCGGTCGTCTGGCTGGAGCTGGCACGCTTCCTGCGCGAGGGACTCTCTCCCGCCTAGGCCCGCACCAGCTTGCGGTACTTGATCCGGTGCGGCTGGTCGGCCTCGGCGCCGAGGCGGCGGTGGCGGTCTTCCTCGTAGGCCTCGTAGTTGCCCTCGAACCAGACCACCCGCGACTCCCCCTCGAAGGCCAGGATGTGGGTGGCGACGCGGTCGAGGAACCAGCGGTCGTGGCTGATGACGACGGCGCAGCCGGCGAACTCGAGGAGCGCCTCCTCGAGCGCCCGCAGGGTGTCCACGTCGAGGTCGTTCGTCGGCTCGTCGAGAAGGAGGAGGTTGCCGCCGGCCTTGAGCGTGCGCGCGAGATGCACGCGGTTGCGCTCGCCGCCGGAGAGGTCGCGCACCCGCTTCTGCTGGTCGGGGCCGCGGAAGTTGAAGGCCGCGGCGTAGGAGCGGGCCGGCACCTGGCGGCTGCCGAGCGTCACGACGTCGCGGCCGTCGGCGAGGAACTCCCACAGCGGCTGATCGCTGTCCAGCGCCTCGCGGCTCTGATCGACGTAGGCGATCTTCACCGTGTCGCCCAGCCGCAGCGTCCCGGCGTCCGGCCGCTCCGCCCCCACGATCATGCGGAAGAGGGTCGTCTTGCCGGCGCCGTTGGGGCCGATCACCCCGACGATGCCGCCCGGCGGCAGCGCGAAGGAGAGGTCTTCCATCAACAGGCGGTCGCCGTACCCCTTGGTCAGCCCCTTCGCCTCGACCACCAGGTCGCCGAGGCGCGGCCCGGGCGGGATGTGGATCTCGTTGGGGTCGGCGCGGCGGTCGGCCTCCCGCTCCTGGGCCAGCAGCTTCTCGTAGGCGTTGAGCCGCGCCTTGCCCTTGGCCTGCCGCGCCCGCGGCGCCATCCGCACCCACTCGAGCTCGCGCTCGAGGGTGCGCCGCCGCGACGACTCCTGCTTCTCCTCGACCGCCAGCCGGTCGCGCTTCTGCTCCAGCCACGAGGAGTAGTTCCCCTTCCAGGGGATGCCCTGGCCGCGGTCGAGCTCGAGGATCCAGCCGGCGACGTTGTCGAGGAAGTAGCGGTCGTGGGTGATCGCCACGACCGTGCCCGCGTACTCGGCGAGGTGGCGCTCGAGCCAGGCCACCGACTCGGCGTCGAGGTGGTTGGTCGGCTCGTCGAGGAGCAGCAGGTCGGGGCGCTGCAGCAGGAGGCGGCAGAGCGCGACGCGCCGGCGCTCGCCGCCCGAGAGGGTGGCGACCTCGGCGTCCCCCGGCGGCAGGCGGAGCGCGTCCATCGCCACGTCGAGGGTGCGGTCCAGCTCCCAGGCGTTGGCGTGGTCGATCGCGTCCTGCACCCGCGCCTGCTCGGCGAGGAGCTTGTCCATCTCCTCGGGGGAGAGGTCCTCGCCGAAGCGGGCGTTGATCTCGTCGAAGCGGGTGAGGAGGGCGCGCGTCTCGGCGACCCCTTCCTCGACGTTCCCCAGCACGTCCTTCGATGCGTCGAGCTGCGGCTCCTGCGGCAGCCAGCCGACCCGCGTCCCCTTGGCCGGCCAGGCCTCGCCGCCGAACTCCTTCTCGACCCCCGCCATCACTTTGAGCAGCGTGCTCTTGCCGGCGCCGTTGCCGCCGATGACGCCGATCTTGGCCCCGGGAAAGAAGGAGAGCCAGATCCCCTTGAGCACCTCGCGGCCGCCCGGGTAGAGCTTCCGCAGGTCCTTCATGACGTAGATGAACTGCTCGGACATGGAAACTCCTCGTTCCTGGCGGGGCAGGGAATACCGCGGCTGGAGCGCGGATTCTAGCGCAGCGGAGGAACCCCGGATGTCCCATCCCCCTCGTCTGCGTTCCGCGGCACGCCTTCTCCTGCTCGCCTGCGCCCTGGTCGTGGCCGCCGCTCCGGCGGGCGCCGGGCGCAATCGGTGGAGCCCGATCGGGCGGCCCGGCGGGGTCGTCGCGGCCCTCGCCGCCCACCCGGACGGCGGCCCGCTCTTCGCCGCGGCCGGGGACTGCATCACCGCCCCCTGCGGCGTCTACCGCAGCGACGGCGGGGCAGGGCCCTGGGTGCGCGTCCTCGGGCCGGTGCGCACCTTCTGGCACGACCTCGAGATCGCGCCCGACCGCCCGGCGACGATCTTCGCCGCGAGCCCCGACGGCCTCTTCCGCAGCCGGAGCGGCGGCGCGCACTGGGCGCGCGTGCTCCCCGGGGCCTCGGCGGTCGCCGCCGGTGCGGGGGGCGCCGTCTACGCGGTCTCGGGCAGCGCGGTCTACGCCAGCACCAACGGCGGGACGAGCTGGACCGAGGTGCTGGCGGTGGACGGCGATCTCAGCGGTCTCGCCGTCGATCCAGGGCACCCGGAGCGCGCCTTCGTCGGGGGCTTCGAGAACGGGGACCGGCAGGTCGGCGGCGTCTGGCGGACGGACGACGGCGGCGCCACCTGGCGGCACACCCCGTTGGACGCCAGCTGCGCCGCGTTCCATCTCGCCGTCGCGCCCGGCGACCCGGGCGTCGTCTACGCCGCGGGGTGCGGTCTGCGGCGCAGCCGCGACGGCGGCGCGACCTGGGAGGAGCGCCTGGCGATCGCGGAGCTGCCGGAGACCGGCGACCTGGTGGTGGACCCCGACGACGCGCGCACGGTCTATCTCGCCGCCGCGGAGCCGCGGGTGAGCCGCGACGAAGGGGAGAGCTGGGAACCGCTCGGTACGGACCTGCCGGACGCCTTCCTCGGCCGCCTCGCCGCGCGGCGCGGCGGCGAGCTCGCGGCGAGCCCGGTCGGGTTCGGCGTCTGGTCCAGCGCCGACGGCGGGGAGTCCTGGCGGGAGGCGGACGCGCAGGGGCTGCCGCCGAGCCCGTCGAGCTTCTTCAAGCCCCATCCGCGGCGGCCGGGGACGCTCTACGCGTCGTCGAACTTGCCGCTCCTGGAGGTGACCTCCGACTGGGGACGGACCTGGTCGCCGCTGGCGCCGTTCCCCGGCGTGACCGGCTTCGCGTTCATCAACGACCTGGCCTTCGACCGCGCGCGCCCGCACCGCCTCTACGCCACGACGCCGGGCGCCCTGTTCCGCAGCGACGACGAGGGACGGAGCTGGTCCACGCTGCGGAGCTGGTCTACGCTGCGCGGCACAGGAGGCTCGGGGGTCGCGGTGGTGGACGCCGGCACGCTCCTCCTCGGCCGGCCGAACGCGATCGAGCGCTCCGGCGACGGCGGGCGCACCTGGCAGGCGGTGATGCCGTTCATCTGCCCCCTCGGCTGCAACGTCCGCTTCCACCAGGACCCGCGGGCGCCGCGGATCGTCTACGCGCAAGCCTCCGGTCACTACCTCCACCACATCGGCACCGACATCCTCTGGCGCAGCGACGACGGCGGCCGCACCTGGCGCGAGCTCGCCGGCGTCTTCGAGGACGACTACCTGCGCTTCGCCATGGCCCCGAGCCGCTCCTCGACGATCTACCTGATCAAGGCGGAGACCTTCGATTCGAAGCGCGTGCTGCTGCGCTCGGACAACGCGGGAAGGCGCTGGCGCGTCGTGGGGGAGCTGCCGGAGGAGGCCTACAAGAGCTTCGAAGGGGTGAGCGGGCTGGCGGTCGACGCCGCCGACCCGGAGACGGTCTACGCGGCGACCGACGGTGGCGTGTTCCGCAGCACCGACGGCGGCGCGACCTTCGCGTTGGTGAACGACGGCCTGGTCTTGCCGGACGCCGTCGAGCTCGTGGCCCACCCTCGGGTGCCCGGCCTGGTCTACGCGCGGACGCTACGGGACACGCTCTACGTTGCCCACTTCACGGAGCCCTGAGCGGGGACCTCCGCCTAAAAGCACGACCAAGCCCGCTCGGACTTCAGGAGCAGGTCGGCCGGGCCGAGGTAGACCGCCCGTTGCGCCGCAGGCGCCGCGCGGAGGGCACGCAGCCAGCGGCCGTCGTACTGGCTACGGTGGATGGCGAGGTCCTGGAGGAGCGCCTCCCAGGCCGGCTTGCCGGTGGACGGCAGGACGCCGTTGCCGTCGAAGGCGAATGTGCCCGAGGCCGCGGGCGCGGCGGAGCGGAACCCGGAGCCACCGCGGCCACCAGCGAAGAAAGTCGGGCGAGAAGCGCGGCGTGCCCGCCTGCAGCGGTGTCCCACGCGGGTGCGGAGCCATCCGCCGCCGCGCCGCCGTCGGGGAGGTCCCACTGCGTGAGCTGCGCCCCGAACAGCCGCGCGGCGCGCCGCATCTCGCCGCCGCGCACCGCCGCCACGCTCGGAGCGCAGCCGCCGGGGAGCAGGCAGCGGCCGCGGCCCCCGCGGGTCAACACCAGGAAGGAGCAACGGCGTCCTTCTTCGACGCAGAGCCGCGCCAGGAGCGGCGCCGCGAGCAGCTCGTCGTCCGGATGGGCGCCGATCCAGAGGACCGAGCGGACAGCGGGAAGGAGCGGCGGCACGCGAGGAGAGGGGGCCTGAGCTCCGGCGCGGGTCGTGACCGCCAGGAGACCGAGCGTGAGGAGCGCCGAGACGCGCCTGATGCGTGCTATCCGAAGCGTGCCCCCGGGGTCAGCTCTTCAGCGCGTGCATCGCGAAGACCGCCCCTTGCGGGTCGGTGCAGATGGCGATGCGGTCGCCGCCCGGGACTTCCATGGGGCCGTGGATCACTTGGCCGCCGTGCTCCTTGACCTTCTCGACCTTGCCGTCGAGGTCCTCGACGCGCACGTAGTAGACCCAGGCCGGCGGCCCCGGCATGTCGGGCGGCTTGGTGTAGACGGCGCCCTTGGACGCCCCGCCGTAGCCGAACATGTCGTACATCCAGCCGTCGCCCATGTCGAAGCTGTCGGTCTTCTGCCAGCCGAAGAGAGTGGAGTAGAAGCCCCAGGCCGCCGGCCCGTCGCTCGTCGCCAGCTCGTTCCAGGAAACGTTTCCGGGCGGGCACTCGTCGCTCGGCGCCGGTTGCGGGTTGAGGGACTTGTAGACGGCGAAGAACGCCCCCTGCGGGTCGGCGAGGACGGCGAAGCGGCCGACGGTGGGGATGTCGCGCGGCGCGACGTGGGTCTGGGCGCCGAGCTCACCGGCGCGGCGGACGACGTCGTCGACGTCGTCGACGCCGACGTAGCCGAGCCACATCGGCGGGCCTTCGGCCCCCGGCGGCTTCGCCATCACGCCGCCGAGCGGCGCGCCGCCGGCGGTCCACATGGTGTAGGGCTTCTCGCCGCCGGCGCCGGTGAAGGGCTCCGTCCCCCAGCCGAGGATGGCGGGGTAGAAGACCTTCGCGGCGCCCTCGTCGGTCGTCAGCAGCTCGTACCAGACGAACGGGCTCGGTGCGTCAGACATCGCATCTCCTCCGGGAGAGGGGTGGAAGATCGACCGTCCCGAAGCGGGCGGTCAGGAGGGGTTCTGCGGCTCGACCGGCGCGGCCTCGGACTCGGGGGACTCGGGCGCCGGGGGGGTGCCCTCCGGCAGCTGCCCGAGCCGCTTGCGCTCGGCCTTGCGCTGCTGCTTCTCTTCCCGCTTCTGCTTCTTCGCCAGGTCCCGCTGCCGCTTCGAGTGCTGGAAGTTCTGTCGCGCCACTGCGTCACCTCCTCAGTCGGCTGAGATCGTATCGTAAGATGCCCGCCCTTCGGAGTGTCCGTGGACCGCATCCGCAACTTCTGCATCATCGCCCACATCGACCATGGCAAGTCGACGCTGGCCGACCGGCTGATCCAGCGCACCGGCGCGGTGGAGGAGCGGGACTTCCGCGACCAGATCCTCGACTCGATGGACATCGAGCGCGAGCGCGGGATCACCATCAAGAGCAACACCGTCTCGCTCCTCTACACCGCCGCCGACGGCCAGGACTACGAGCTCAACCTCATCGACACCCCCGGGCACGTCGATTTTTCGCACGAGGTGCGGCGGTCGCTGATGTCGTGCGAGGGGGCGCTGCTCCTCGTCGACGCCTCGCAGGGGGTCGAAGCGCAGACCGTCGCCAACCTCTACCTCGCCCTCGAGTACGACCTCGAGATCGTGCCGGTGATCAACAAGATCGACCTCCCCTCGGCCGACGTCGAGCGGGTGCGCGAGGAGATCGACGCCGACCTCGGGCTCGACCCCTACGCCGCGGTCCTCGCCTCGGCCAAGCTCGGCACCGGCATCGACGAGGTGCTGGAGGCGATCGTCAACCGCCTGCCGGCCCCCGAGGGGGACCCCGAGGCGCCGCTCCGCGCCCTCATCTTCGACGCCCAGTACGACCCCTACCGCGGCGTCGTCCTGCTGGTGCGCGTGCGCGAGGGGACGCTGCGCCCGGGGCAGAAAGTGCGCTTGATGCACGGCGGACGCGACTACCAGGTCGAGGAGGTGGGGCGGCTGCGCTTGAAGCGGATGGAGGCGCCGGAGCTGAGCGCCGGCGAGGTCGGGTACGTGATCGCCGGCGTCAAGGCGGTGGCCGACATCGCGGTGGGAGACACCGTGACCGAGGCCGAGCGTCCCGCCGCCGAGCCGCTCCCCGGCTACAAGGACGCCAAGCCGGTCGTCTTCTCCTCGATCTACCCGGTCGCCACCGACGACTACCAGGACCTCGCCAAGGCGCTCGACAAGCTCAAGCTCAACGACGCCTCCCTGACCTTCGAGAAGGACTCCTCGTCGGCCCTGGGGTTCGGCTTCCGCTGCGGCTTCCTCGGGCTCCTCCACCTGGAAGTGGTGCAGGAGCGGCTGGAGCGGGAGCACGACCTGTCGCTCCTGCTCTCCGCCCCCTCGGTGCGCTACGAGGTCCACCTCACGGACGGCGAGGTCCTCCAGGTCGACAACCCGGCGCACTTTCCCGATCCATCGCAAATCGAGTCGGTCTACGAGCCGTACATCCGCGCCACCATCCTGGTGCCGGAGCGGTACCTCGGCTCCGTCCTCGAGCTCTGCCGCGAGCGGCGCGGCGCCAACACCCACTTCGAGTACCTGGCGCAGGGGCGCCTGCAGGTGCTCTCGGAGCTGCCGCTCGCCGAGGTGCTCTTCGACTTCTACGATCGGCTCAAGAGCCTCACGCAAGGGTACGGCTCGTTCGACTACGAGCTGATCGACTACCGCGAGAGCGACCTGGTCAAGGTCGACATCCTAGTCAACGGCGAGAAGGTGGACGCCCTCTCCCAGCTCGTCCACCGCGAGAAGTCGCGGCCGCGCGCCCTGCACTACTGCGAGCGGCTGGCCGAGACGATCCCGCGCCAAAACTTCAAGATCGCCATCCAGGGAGCGATCGGCGGCCAGATCATCGCCCGCTCGACGATCAACCCCTACCGCAAGGACGTCATCGCCAAGTGCTACGGCGGCGACATCTCCCGCAAGCGGAAGCTCCTCGAGAAGCAGCGCGAGGGGAAGAAGCGGATGAAGATGGTCGGGGCGGTCGAGATCCCGCAGGCCGCCTTCCTGGCGGTGCTCAAGACCGACCAGGGCGATTGAGCGGGACGCCGATGCTCGCACCGCCGCTCCCCGAGGTACTGCCGGTCTTCCCCCTGACCGGGTCGCTGCTGCTGCCGGGGAACTACCTGCCGCTCAACGTCTTCGAGCCGCGCTACCGCAACATGGTGGCCGACGCCCTGGCTGGCGAGCGCACGATCGGCATGATCCAGCCGCGGCTGCCGGACCCTGCCGATAATTGGGGGCTCTGGGAGGAGGAGCAGGACCCCGATCTCTACGCCGTCGGTTGCGCCGGCGCGATCGACCGCTGGGAGCCGCAGCCGGACGGCCGCTACCTGATCGTGCTCAAAGGGCTGGCGCGCTTCCGCGTCGGCGGCGAATTGCCGCTCCACCGCGGCTACCGCCGCGTGCGCGCCGACTACGCCGAGTTCGCCGCCGCCGACCTGGCGGAGCCGGAGGCGCCGCTCGACCCCGGCCCGGTCCTCGCCGCGGTGCGCGCCTTCAGCCGCGCCCACGGCCTCGAGCTCGACTTCACCCTCCTCTCCGGCCTCGGCGGGATCACCCTCCTCAACGGCCTCGCCGCCGCCCTCCCCTTCGGCCCCGCCGAGAAGCAGGCCCTCCTCGAAGCCGCCGCCCCCGAGCAGCGCGAGCTCCTCCTCCTCTCCCTCCTCGAAATGGGCGTCCCCGCCGGCCCGCGCGAGCGCTACGTGCCGCCGACGGTGCACTGAGGCACGAAGGCTTTCGCGCCGGACTCCAATCAATGCGAGGCTTTCGGGGAATATCCTCTCCCTTCCGTCGTTACGGGTGACGTGAGTCAACTCGAAGGCAACGTCCAGGGGCTCTCGCCGTCGCAGCGGCGGGCGCTGGAGAGGACCTATCGGCGGCGCGTGGCGCCGCGGCAGGTGGTGTCGCCGGAGCTGGCGCGGCACCTGGCCGAGGTGTCGCACGACCTCGGGCGGCAGGTGGGCGTGCTGCTCGGGCGCGACGGTGCGGTGCGCAACGTCGTCGTCGGCGACGCGCACAAGCTCATGCTGCCGGACGTCGGCCGCCTGCGCGGCGGCGTCGGGCGCTTCCGCGGCCTGCGCCTCGTCCACACCCACCTGCGCGGCGAGCCGCTGACCGGCGACGACCTCAACGACCTCGCGCTCCTCCGCCTCGACCTGGTGGCGGCGATCGAGGTGCTGGGCGACGGCGACGCCGGCCGCGTCGAGATCGCCCACCTCTCGCCGGCGGCGGCCGCGACCGCCGCGGCGGACGGCGCCGAGGCCGGCGACGGGCACAAGGCCGACCCCTTCATCCGCGTCCGCGCCGCCGACGTCCACCAGCTAGCCTTCGACTTCGAGGCCACGATCCGCGCCCTCGAGGAGGAGTTCGCGCGCGTCGCGCCGCTTTCCGGCGGCACCGAGCGGGAGCGGGCGCTCGTCGTCGGCATCCGCCCGGACGACGAGCACTTCGCCGAGATGCTCGAGCTGGTGCGCGCCGCCGGTGTGACGGTGGCCGGCACGCTGCGCCAGAAGCGCAGCCAGGTGCACCCGCGGACGGTCGTGGGGAAGGGGAAGCTCCAGGACATCGTGCTCGAAGGGATGCGGCGGCGGGCCAGCGTGGCGATCTTCGACATCGACCTGAAGCCCGCGCAGGCCCGCGCCTTCGAGGACGCGACGGGCCTGAAGGCGATCGACCGCACCCAGCTCATCCTCGACGTCTTCGCGCAGCGCGCCAAGAGCCGCGACGGCAAGCTCCAGGTCGAGCTGGCGCAGCTCAAGTACTCGCTGCCGCGGCTGACCGAGAAGGATGCCGGGCTGTCGCGCCTGACCGGCGGCATCGGCGGCCGGGGCCCCGGCGAGACCGTGGTCGAGATCGGCCGCCGGCGCATCCGCGACCGCATCCGCGCCCTCGAGAAGCAGGTCGAGGGGCTGGGGCGCCAGCGCGACCTGCGCCGCCGCCGGCGGCGCGACGGCCGCGTGCCGGTGCTCTCGATCGTCGGCTACACCAACGCCGGCAAGAGCACGCTGCTCAACGCCCTCACCGGCAGCACGGTCGAGGCCGCCGACCAGCTCTTCATGACTCTCGACCCGACGAGCCGCCGCCTGCGCTTCCCGCGCGAAGGGGAGGTGGTGATCACCGACACCGTCGGCTTCCTGACCGAGCTGCCGTCGGACCTCGTCGCCGCCTTCCACGCCACGCTGGAGGAGCTGTCCGACGCCGACCTCCTGCTCCACGTCGTGGACGCCGCCGATCCGCGGCTCGACCACAAGCTGGAGGCGGTGCGCGGCATCCTCGGCGAGCTGCACCTCGCGGAGGTACCCGAGCTCATCGTGCTCAACAAGGCCGACCTCCTACCACGCCACGAGGCGCAGGCGCTCGCCAAGCGCCACGACGGCGTGGCCGTCTCCGCCCTCCACCGCAGCGGGCTCGACGGGTTGATCGCGGCCGCCCAGGAGCGGTTGGGGAAGACGATGCAGGTGGGCAAGGCGATGCAGCCGGTGGAGCCGCCGGCGCGAGCGGAGCGAGCGGTCCCGGCGGGGGAATGACCGCTCCGCGACGCCGCAGCCTCCTCGCCCTCCTTCTCCTCCTCGCCGCCTGCCGCTCTTCGAGCGCCCCGCCTCGCGCCGCCCCCGCGCCCGCCCCCGACTGTCTCGAAGGTTCTGCCTCCAACGACCCGCGCGTCCGCTGGCTCGCCGCCAACGCCATCCGCGTCCGCTCGGTCGATCCCGCGGACGACGACTTCGCCGACCTCCAGCCGCTCAAGGAAGTGCTCCGCGACGCTCGCGTCGTGCTGCTCGGCGAGCAGTCGCACGGCGAGGGTACGGTCTTCCTCGCCAAGACGCGGCTGATCGCGTTCCTGCACCAGGAGATGGGCTTCGACGTCCTCGCTTTCGAGAGCGGGCTCTTCGACTGCGCCGTCGCCTGGGAGCGGCTGCGCGCCGGCGAGGCAGCGGCGACGGCGGTGCCGCGCTGCGTCTTCCCGATCTGGACCAAGAGCGCGCAGGTCCAACCGCTCATCGCCTACCTGGGCACGCAGGCGCGCGGGCCGCGGCCGCTGGAGCTCGCCGGCTTCGACGATCAGTTCACCGGCAGCGCCAGCCGCGAGCGCCTGGTCGCCGACCTCCGCGCCCACCTAGACCGGCTCGGCACACCCTTCGCCGGCGGCCCCGAGTGGGAGCCGTTCGCGGCGCAGCTCCAGGCGCTGGCCGAGAACCTCTATCCGCGCGGCAAGGCGCCGGACCCGCCGGCGGAGGAGCAGGCGCTCTTCCTGAGCCGCCTGGAGACGGTGCGCGCGGAGGTGGCGGCGCGTGGCGCCGCGGACGACGCGGAGACCACGTTCTGGCTCCAGGTGCTGGAGGGGATCGGCCCCGCCGCGCGGCAGGCGTGGCTCTACGATCCCGCGGCCCAGTCGATCACGGCGGAGATCGGGCGCCTGCGCGACACGCAGATGGGGCGGAACCTGATCTGGCTGGCGCAGCGGCGCTACCCGGGGCGGAAGATCGTCGGCTGGGCGGCCACCTACCACGCGGCGCGCGGGCTCGGCCCCCTCGAGCCCGAGGAGCCGGGCCTCGCCGAGCACTACCGCCAGGTGACGGTGATGGGGGAGGTGGCGGCGAAGGAGCTTGGAGACGCGATGTACGTCCTCGGTTTCACCGCCTATGAAGGGAGTATCGCCACTCCCTTCGAGCCGCAGCCCGAGCCGGTCGCGCCGGCGAGCGCCGGCACGCTCGAGGACCTGCTGCGCCGCGCCTGCCTCGAGCATGCCATCGTCGACCTGCGGCGGCCGCCGGCGGGCGGCGAGTGGCTCCGCCGCCCGCTGGTCGGCCGTCCGCTCGGCCACCAGGAGATTCGCGCCCCCTGGGGCGAGGTGGTGGACGGCCTGATGTTCAGCCGCGCCGTCGCGCCGAGCACGCCCGTGCCGCCTTAGTCGAGCACGCAGTACTCCCCTTCGATCCGGCCGCCGCAGCCGCCGGTGCACTCGGCGTCGGTCACCCAGCCGTCGCCGTCGCAGTCGCAACTGCATCCGCCGCCGCCCCCGCCCCCGCCGCCGCCACCACCCCCACCGCCCCCGCCCCAGCCGCAGTCGGCCGGGCAGTACAGCTCGGACCACGGGTCCGTCTCCGAGACGCAGCAGATCCCGTCGCCGCACTCGATGACGCAGACGCTCGTGTCCTCGCACTGCCCCCAGTTGTTGCACTCGAAGGGCGGGTTGCAGTCGCCGCACCAGGTGAAGGAGCCGCAGTTACGGTCCCAGCCGCAAGTCTGACCTGCGCAGGGGGTGCAAGTCTCCCAACAGGTCCCGCCCTCGCACACCTGCGACGGCGGGCAACTGCCGCACCACTGGCCGCTGTTGCAGTTCAAGTCCCAACCACACTCTTGGCCGAGGCAAGGGGTGCAGGTGCTCTGGCACCGGCCGTCGTTGCAGACCTGCGGCCAGGGGCAGCCGCCGCAGTCGTTGCCGCAGCGGTCCGTGCCGCACTCGCGCGTCGAGCCGCACTCGGACAGACAGCTCTCCTCCCACGGGCGGCTGCGGCACTCGATCGAGACGTCACCCTCGCCAGCCACCGATCCGGTCGGGTTCTGGAAGACCGCCGGGACGGAGCCGGTGCAGATCCCGTTCGGCGCATCGCACGTCAGGCCGATGCCGAAAGCGCGGGTGAAAACGGCCACCAGGTCGTCGTCGCCCTGGTCGCGCGTGAGGCCGGGATCGAGCTCCCAGAGGTTGAGCGTGAAGCCGACGGAGATCACTTGCGAGGCGAGGGGCGCGCAGGTCTGCGCGCTGCTGTTGATCTTGAACCAGCCGGCGCGCGCCCGGAACAGGGAGTCTGCCTCGCCCGCGGCGAAGTGCTGGGTGTCGCAGGTGCAACTGTTCCAGTCGCCCTCGTGACCGTCTTGGGCCTGAGTGCGCGAGCTGGGCCACTGCTTGAAGTCCTGCGCCAGGCTGGGCTCGCTGGTCGTGGCGCCGGGCAGAGGCGACGCGACCGAAGGGTTCGTGAGCTCGACGCCCCAGCGGCCCAACGGCGCGTCGTGGGGGAAGTCCCGGCACGGCGGGCAGTTGCCGTGGCCGTAGTGGCCGTCGCTGAAGAAGTTGGCGGTGCCGCACTCCTGGAACAGCTCGCTGCCGCGCACCGCCCGGCGCGTGGTGTCGATGCGCACGACGCAGTTACAGTTGCCGCCGCCGGTCGGCATCGGCCCGACCAGGTCGTTGTCCACAACGTTGACGGCGCGCACGTTCAATCCCGCGCAGCTCGGGGGCGGCGGCGGGGGCGGTGGAGGAGGCGAGCCGCCGCCGCAGTCGTCCGGGCAGTTCGAGGAGCTCTCACCGTCGGCGCCGCGGCAGAGGCCGTCGCCGCAGTAGCCCGGCTCACTGTCGATCGGCGCCAGCGCCTCCGGCGCGGCCCGCGGCGAGCGCACCACCTTGAGCTTCTTCGCCTTGGCCGGCGTGCTCCGGGCGGGGTCGGCCGGCGGGACGCGGAAGTTGGCGTTGCCGCCGCTCGGCGGCGTGCCGGCGACGACGGGAATGGGAGAAAGCGCGAAAAGAAGCAGAACCGTGGCCGCGAGCCGCGCGACGCTGCGCATGGCACCCTCCTCCAAGTTTTCTTTCCCGCTTGGCGGTCTGTGCCCGGCGCGCGGCCGGTGGTTCAACGGTGCGTCGCGCCGGTGCTACCCTCGCGGCGCATGCCTTCCCGCACCGCCGCCCCCGGCCTCTACCTCCACGTGCCGTTCTGCTCGGCGGTCTGCCCGTACTGCGACTTCGCGGTGCGGACGGGGGGGCGGGAGCGGCGGGCGCGGTTCGTGGCGCATCTGCTCGCCGAGATCGGGCTGTGGGCCGGCGCGCCGGCACCGCTCGCCGGCTTCGACACGATCTACTTCGGCGGCGGCACGCCGTCCTGCCTCCTGCCCGAGGAGCTGGCGCGCATCCTCGAAGCCGCCCGCGAGCGCCTCGGCGTCGTCGCCGGCGCCCGCGTCTTCCTCGAAGCCAACCCGGAGGACGTCACGCCCGCGAGCCTGGCCGCCTGGCGGGCGCTCGGCGTCGCCACGCTCTCGCTCGGCGTCCAGTCCTTCGCGGCGGCGGACCTCGCCTTTCTCGGCCGCCGCCACGACGCGGGCGAAGCGCGGCGCAGCGTCGAGCTCGCGCTCGCCGCCGGCTTCGAGACGGTCTCGATCGATCTGATCTACGGCTTGCCCGAGGGCCTCCCCGGCGGCTCGCCGGCCGACTGGCGGCGCACACTGGAAGAGGCGGTGCGGCTCGCGCCGCAGCACCTCTCCTGCTACCAGCTCACCGTCCACGACGGGACGCCCTTCGGCGCCCGCCGCGACCGCGGCGCGCTGCGCGAGCTGCCCGGCGAGGCACAGGCGGGGCTCTTCGCACTCACCCATGCCTTCCTCGCCGACGCCGGCTACCCGGCGTACGAGGTCTCCAACTTCGCCCGCGCGCCCGAGCACCGCTCGCGCCACAACCGGAAGTACTGGGAGCACGCGCCCTACCTCGGGCTCGGCCCCTCGGCGCACTCCTTCGACGGCCGCCGCCGCTGGTGGAACGAGCGCTCGCTCGACGCCTGGGAGCGGCGGGTCGAAGCGGGGGAGCGGCCGGAGGCCGGCGGCGAGACGCTGGGGCGGGAGGAGCTGGCGCTCGAGGCCCTGCTCCTCGGGCTGCGCCGCGCCGAGGGCGTAGACCTGGCGGCGCTGCGCGAGCGCTACGCGGTCGATCTCCTCGCCGCCAACGCCGGGCTCCTCGAGCGGCTCGCCGCCGACGGCCTGCTGGCGCGCCGCGGCGAGCGGCTGGTCCCCTCGCCCGCCGGCCTCGCCGTCGCCGACGGCCTGGCGGCGGCCTTCGTCCTCGCGCCGGGGTGAGACCTCGACCCTGGAGGCACGAAACTTGAACCCCGCACCCCTCACCGTGGATCCCCGCACGCGACTCACGCCCACCACCCGGGTGATCGAGCAAAAAGTGGCCGGCAGCCGCGTGCTCCTCGATCCCGACAACGGCCGCCACTACGCCCTCGACGAGCTGAGCGGCCGGATCTGGGACTTGACCGCCCGCGGCCTCAGCGTCGGCGAGCTGATCGACGCGCTCGAGGACGAGCTGGAGGCCGAGCCCGAGACGGAGGAGAGGGACGTGCGCCGCGTGCTCGGCGAGATGATGGCGGAGAAGCTGCTGCTGGTGGCCGAAGCACCGGACGAGTCGGCGGCCTAGCGTCCCGGCGGCGGCAGCGCGTCCTCGACCACGAACCCCGGCCGGGTCCCCGGCGCCGGCGGCCACGGGACGAGCAGACCGTGCGCCACCCGCTTCGCCACGTTCAGCCCGTAGAGCTGCTGCACGAGATGGAGCGCCACGGCGTAGCTCCGCGCGCCCCCCTGCGAGGTCAGCGCCTTGCCGTCCTGTACGAAGCTGACGTTGACGCGCAGGTCCACCTTCGGGAAGGCGCGGGCGAAGCGCTCGTAGTCGTCGGGGAAGGTGGTGGCGGCGACGCCGTCGAGGAGCCCCGCCTTGGCGAGCACGAAGGCGCCGTCGCAGAGCGACATGACGTAGCGCGCCTTGGCTCCCGTCTTCCGCACCCAGGCGATCAGCGCCGGGCGCTTGAGGTCGGCGTCCATGCTCCCCTTGGTGCTCGGCACGACCAGGATGTCGATCGCCGGCGCGTTGGCGAAGGAGTGGTGGGCCTGGATCTTGAGCCCCTCGAAGCTGGTCACCGGCCGCCCGTCCGGCGAGACGGTGAAGACCTCGATCCCCGGCTTGGCGTGCAGCCCGGCGTGGTGGAGGACGTCGTACGGCGCCGCCAGCTCGGTGTTGTAGACGCCGTCGACGATCAGGAAGCCGGCGCGCAGCGGGCGGGTCGGCGCCTTGGGCGCCTTGGGCGGCGGGGCGGCGGCGAGGAGGAGGACGGCGGCGGCGAGGGTGAGGAAAGGCAGGCGGCGCATGGGGCGGTCTAGGCGCGAAGGCTTTGCGGAGCCCAGTCTGGGCTCCGCTACCCGAGAGGTCGCCCGCCGGAGCGGGCGGTCGATTCTCGGATGCGGGTTCGCGCCGGGCTCCGATAGAATAGCCGAGAACGAAGGAGGTGCCCCCGTGCCCCACAGCCCATTGCTAGTCCGCCCGATGCGCGAGGAATTGACCAGCGCCGGCGTCGAAGAGCTCACCACCCCGCAGCAGGTGGACGACTGGATGCGCAGCGCGTCCGGCACCGCACTGCTCGTCGTCAACTCGGTCTGCGGCTGCGCCGCCGGCATGGCCCGCCCCGGCGTGCGCCTGGCGCTGCGCCACGAGCGCCGCCCCGAGCGTCTCGCCACCGTCTTCGCCGGCCAGGACGTCGAGGCGACGGCGCGCTTCCGCGGCTACATCCCCGACGTCCCGCCGAGCAGCCCGTCGGTGGCTCTCTTCAAAGACGGCGAGCTGGTCTGGTTCCTGCCGCGCCACCGCATCGAAGGGCGGAGCGCCGAGCAGGTGGCCGGGGACCTCACGGCCGCCTTCGACGAGCACTGCGCGGAAGTAGCGGCGCCCAGCTCGGCGGCGTCCTAGACGCGCACCACGTCGAACAGGTGGGCGCCGTACGGCGGCAGGTCGAGGTAGAGGCCGCGCGCCGCCAGCTCGCCGCCGTCGCGGCGGTAGGTCGCCTCCGACAGCGCGTCGCGCAACTCGACCTCGCCGCCTTCCAGCCCCGCCAGCTCCAGGTAGCACTGCCCCGGCGCCGGCGCGAAGTTGACCGCCGCCAGGCGCCGCCCGCCGTTCTCCTCCCAAACGGAGGCGACGAAGTCCTCGCTCGTCGGGTTTCCGTCCCAGGCCAGGCGCGGCGCGAGGAGGCGCCAGCCGTTTTGCGGGCGCTGGCGCGCGGCGGCGAGGAGGCGCTCGTAGAAGGCCGCCACCTCGGGCGCCGCCGGCTCGGACGGGCGGCGCAGGAGCTGGACCGGCTGGCGCTCGCGCCGCCCTTCGAGCTGGCCGTCGTGGAGGAGCAGCAGGCCGGGGACGGTGGCGGCGACGACCGCGGCGGCGCGGTGGCGCTCCCAGGGGAAGGCGGCGGCGGCGCGCGGCTCGTCGTGGTTCTCGAGGAAGCGCAGTGCGCGCCCCTGGCGGGCGGGGTCGCCGAGCAGGTGGTCGCGCACCGCGCGCCCGGAGCCGTCGCGCAGCCGCTCGTAGAGCGTCTTGTCGTAGGTGACGTCGAAGCCCAGCTCCTCGAGCGCCGGCTCGAGCCCCCAGTAGGCCTCGGCGACGAAGAGGAAGTCGGGACGCTTCTCTCGCACCGCGCCGATCAGGTCGCCCCACGCCTCGCCCGCCGCCGGCGCCGGCAGCGGCGCGCGCGCCCGTCCCCACCAGGTGTGGTCGAAGACCTCCGTGAGCGCCAGCATCGCCATGTCGCAGCGCACGCCGTCGCAGAGGTCGGCCATCTCGAGCAGCGTGTCGCGCAGCCGCCGCCGGGTCTCCGGATGGAAGAGGTTGAGCTGCGCGGTGTCGGTCCAGGGAGGGAAGTAGGGATCGCGGCCGTGCGCCAGGACGCGCGGGCCGAGCTGCGTCTCGACGGCGAAGAAATCCCGCGGCGCCCGCGCCAGGTCCTCCTCGTCGCCCTGCACGTAGAGGTCGGGGCTCTCGGTCACCCAGGGGTGGTCGACGCCGGTGTGGTTGACGGCGAAGTCGAGGAGCAGCCGGATGCCGCGGTTGGCGAGCCGCGCGCGCAGCCAGGCCAGCGCGCCGGCGCCGCCGAGCAGCGGGTCGACGCTGTAGGCCGCGATCGAGTAGGGGGAGCCGCCGACGTCCGCCTCCGCGAAGTCGGGCAGCAGGCGCAGGTACTCCGCGCGTAGCTCCGGCAGCGTGCGGGCGATCTCGATGCCGCGCGGCCCCGACGGCCAGACCCCCATCAGCCAGAGGAAGTCGGCGCCCGTGGCGGCCAGGCGGTCGAGCTCGCCGCGCGGCGCCTCGGCGAGGGTGATCCGCCGCCCCAACCGGCGCGCCAGGTCGGCGAGCCAGGGGCGGGCGTACAGCTCGTAGACGAGGCGTGGCGGGGCGGCTGGAGTCACGAGCGGCTGGAGACTCTAGCCCACCGCCGTGACGCGCATCAGTTCGGCATCAGCGCGAAATATGCGCCGTAGAAGGCGCCCCAGAGCGCGGCATGGAGGGCGCGCTTGCGGCCGAGGCTCCAGCCGCGGAGGAGGGCGGAGACGCCGGCGGCAGCCAAGGTGAGCAACAGGAAGCGGGGTAGACGGGCGAGGACGGAGACGGCCAGGAACCTCGCCAGGCCCTCTCCTTTCTCGCCGCTCAGCGCCGCGTAGATCTTGTAGGGCGTACCGCGCAGCGGGCCGAGGACCGTGGCGACGGCCCCGCGCTCGGCGATCTCCCCCTCCACCCGCTCGATCATCCCGCGCGAGATCGAGGGCACCCGGTCGAGGAGCGCCCGCGCCGCCACCGGGTCGCGCGCTCCCCAGGCGAACATCAGCGCTCCGCCCAGCAAGGCGCCCGCGAGCGCCGCAAGACAGGCGCGGATCGCACGTCCGCGGTCGTGGAGCGCGATCCAGGTGAGCAAGACGTCGGGGACGAGGAAGAAGACCGTCGCCTCCGCGAACCCCCAGAGCGCGGCGACGGCGAGGATCACTCCCACACCGACAGCCGCCCTTCCGCCGCCAGCCCCTGCATCCGCGCCTTGAGATCGGCGAGGAAGGCGCCCTTGTCGCCGCCGAGCGGCACCGGCTCGCCGACGAAGACGTCGCAGAAAAAGGGGACCGGCAGGACGGAGCCGCGCGGCAGCGTCTTGCCGAGGCCGTGGAGGAAGACCGGCACGACCGGCGCCTCCGGACAGCGGCGCGCCAGGTGCCAGACGCCGCTCTTGAATTCGGCCAAGCGCTCCGGCTCGCCGCGCGAGCCCTCGGGGAAGAGGATGACGATCTCGCCGCGCGCCAGGGCGGCGGAGGCGGAGGCGAGCGGATCGGGCGCCGGCTCGCCAGGAGCGGGCTTGCCCTTGGCGCCGCCGCCGCGCGCCACCGGCAGGATGCCGATGATGTGCAGGGCGAACCAGGAGAGGAGCGGCCCCTTCAGGAAGTAGTCCGCCGCCGCCACCGGCCGGACCTTGGGCAGGAGCCGCGTCGGCAGCAGCGTCATCAGCACCATCGTGTCGAGGTGGCTGTTGTGGTTGGCGACGAGGATCGCCGGGCCGTCGTTTGGCAGGCGCTCGCGGTGCCGCACGTTGAGCCCGAGGACGACGAGGATGACCGGGCGGACGACGAGCCAGAAGAACAGCCAGCGCAAACGGTGATTCACGCGCTGATGGCCGAAGAGAGGGCCGGGCGGCGTCCCTCTCCCACCTTGAGGGTGGGAGAGGGATCGAGGGTGAGGGGGGTGATGCGATCAGCAGGGCGGGGGAACCTGCCTCGCGGCACTAACGGCACGGCTCGCATCACCGTCATCGCACGATCGTAGTCAACGGTCCATATAGGTACCAAACAAAGTGGAAGAAGAGCGGGGCGGTGTAGCTGAGGCTGTCGATCCTGTCCAAGATCCCGCCGTGGCCGGGCAGGAGCGTGCCGCTGTCCTTGATCCCGAGGTCGCGCTTCAAGGCCGAGATCACCACGTCGCCGACGAAGCCGCCGAGGCCGAGGATCAGCCCGGCCTGGAGCGACTGCACGGTGTCGAACGGCGTCAGCCGCGGCGCCAGCAGCCAGGCGAGGAGCAGCGTCGTCGCCGCGCCGCCCAGCAGCCCTTCCCAGGTCTTGTTCGGCGACACCTTCGGGATCACCTTGTGGCGCCCGAGCGCCTTGCCCCAGAGGTACTGCGCCACGTCGTTGAACTGGGTGAGGAAGACGAGGTAGAGCACCAGCCCCGGGCCGCCGCCGTGCGGGTTGGCGATCGGCAGCACCAGGAGCGCCGCGACGTGGCTGATCGCGAAGACCATCGCCATCAGCCCCCAGTGCAGCGTCCCGGCGGCGCGCAGGAAGCCCTCGGTCTCGCCGATCAGCACCATCCGCATCGGCAGGAAGAGGAAGGCGTAGACCGGGATGAAGACGATGAACATGCCGTACCAGCCCATGCCGATCCACAGGTACTGCACGGGGATCGCGAGGTAGGCCCAGAAGAGGACGCCGCGGTCGGCGCGGCGGGTCGGGATGAGCGACAGGTACTCCTTGAGCGCCAGGAAGCTGACGAAGGCGAAGAAGACCAGCGACACCTTGCGCGAGAGGACCAGGGCGACGGCGAAGACGCCGGCCATGACCCACCAGGTGCGGACGCGGGCGCGCAGCTCGCTCCAGTCGCCCTGCGGGCGGTAATGGACGAGAAACCCGACGCCGACGGTGGCCCAGACGAGGATGGCGAAGATGCCGGCGAGCGTCGAGGCGACGGCGGGGTCGAGGCGGCCGCGGAGGAAGGCGAGGGCGTCGTTCACGAGGAGGCCTCGGCGAGCGCCGCGCGGGCGCGGTTGACGACGGTGAGAGCGACGCCGGCGGCGAGCACCCAGAGGAGGACCTCGAGCCAGCGACCGGCCGGCGCGCCGAGCCCGAGCGCCAAGCCGACGGCGCCGAGGACGAGGGCGCGGTCGCTCTTGCCGGCCGGGCCGTCGTAGCGGCGCGAGGCGCCGATCGTCACCCCGAGGACGCCGGCCAGCTCGGACAGCCCGGCGAGGACGACGAGCGCCACGACCGGTGCCGGCGGGATGCCGGGGACGAGCGTCAGCGGCAGGTAGAGGGCGGCGTCGGAGACGACGTCGCCCAGCTCGTTGAGCAGCGCGCCGAGGCGGCTCTTCTGGCCGTGCTCGCGGGCGAGCATGCCGTCCACGGCGTTGAGCGCCATGCGCACGAGCAGGACGAGCGGCAGCAGAAGGAGCGGCCAGCGCCGGTCGGGGAGGAGGGCGATCGTGGCGCCCGCGGCAAGGGAGAGAATCGCCGCGGCGGCAGTCACCTGGTTGGCGGTGACGCCGGCGCGCGCCAGGGCGCCGACGCCCGGCCGCAGCAGGGCCTGGAACCTGGGTTTCAGGTCGTAGACGCTGGGCACCGTCCCCCCGTGGATCGGTGGGGATGATAGCGCGGCGGGGAGGGGGCGGAGCGCGGCAGGCCGGAGAGTGGCGCGCCGTGCCGGCGGCGAACGCGCCATTTCCGACCTGAGCGCTCCATCTTGGAGATTGGCGCGCGATCTCGGAGCTGAGCGTTCCGTCACCGAGATCGGCGTGCGATCACCGAGATGGAAGCTCCGTCATCGCTGACGGGCGCGCGATCACCGAGATCGGCGCCCGATCACGGAGACGGGCGCCCGATCACCGAGATCGGCCGTCAATCTCCAAGATAGACCGTCGATCTCCGAGTTGGCGCGTTTTACGGCGGTTTGCACCCCGCCGCACGTCCGCGGCGGAGGACGTTCGGCGCCGATCGGCTACGATCCGCCCGTGCCCCTCTGGACCGCCGCCGGCGCGCTGCTCGCCGCCCTTGCCGTCGCCGCCGGCGCCTTCGGCGCCCACGCGCTCGCCGCGCGGCTGGACATCCGCGCCCTTGCCCTCTGGGAGACCGCCGCCCGCTACCTGATGTACTCCGGGCTCGGCCTCGCCCTGCTCGGCGTCTTCGCCCGCCAGGCGCCCCCCTCCGCCGCCCTCCGCGCCGCCGGCTGGTGCCTCCTCGCCGGCGCCGTCGTCTTCAGCGGCACTGTCTTCGCCCTCGCCCTCGGCGGCCCCCGCATCCTCGGCGCCGTCACGCCGCTCGGCGGCACGCTGCTGATCGCCGGCTTCCTCCTCTTCGCCTGGGCGGCGTTCACGCGCTAGCATCCCGGGCGCCATGACGAACGCCTTCTCCCCTCTCCCGCCGCCGGTCAACGAGCCGGTGCGGGCCTACGCGCCCGGGTCGCCGGAGAAGAAGTCGCTCAAGCGGCGGCTGGACGCGATGCTCGGGGAGGAGATCGAGATCCCGCTCCTGATCGGCGGACGCGAGGTGCGGACGGGGGAGACGGCGCAGGCGGTCTGCCCTCACGATCACGGCCACGTGCTGGCCACCTACCACCAGGCGGGGGCGGCGGAGGTCGAGGCCGCGGCGCGCGCGGCGGCGGCGGCGTGGCGCGACTGGTCGGAGACGTCGTGGGAGGAGCGCGCGGGCGTCTTCTTGAAGGCCGCCGAGCTCCTCGCCGGACCGTGGCGCGACACGCTCAACGCCGCCACCATGCTCAACCAGTCGAAGACCGTCTTCCAGGCCGAGATCGACTCGGCCTGCGAGCTGATCGACTTCTGGCGCTTCAACCCCTGGTTCATGCGCGCGCTCTACGCCGACCAGCCCTGGTCGTCGCCGGGGGTGTGGAACCGCGTCGAGTACCGCGCGCTCGAAGGGTTCGTGTTCGCCGTGTCGCCCTTCAACTTCACCTCGATCGGCGGCAACCTGCCGACGGCGCCGGCGCTGATGGGCTGCACCGTCCTCTGGAAGCCGGCCTCGACCGCCGTCTACTCGAACTACCAGATCGCCCGCCTCCTCCAGGCCGCCGGGCTCCCCGACGGCGTGATCAATTTCCTCCCCGGGCGCGCCAGCAGGGTCGGCGATCCGGCGCTCGCGCACCGCGACCTCGCCGGCCTCCATTTCACCGGCTCGACACCGGTCTTCCGCGCCATGTGGAAGACGATCGCCGAGACGCTCCCCAGCTATCGCTCGTACCCGCGGATCGTCGGCGAGACCGGCGGCAAGAACTTCGTCCTCGCCCACCCCTCGGCGGACGTGGACGCCCTGGTCGCGGCGCTCGTCCGCGGCGCCTTCGAGTACCAGGGGCAGAAGTGCTCGGCCGCCTCGCGCGCCTACGTCCCGCGCTCGCTCTGGGACGGCGTGCGCGAGCGGCTGGTGGACGAGCTCGGCGCCGTGCGGCTGGGGCCGCCGACCGACTTCCGCAACTTCATGGCGGCGGTCATCGACAAGCCCTCTTTCGACCGCATCACCGGCTACGTCGAGCACGCGCGGAACGCGAGCGAGGCGGAGATCCTCTTCGGCGGCGGCGTCGACGACAGCGAGGGCTACTTCGTCGAGCCGACCGTCGTCGTCACCAGCGACCCGCGCTTCAAGCTGATGCAGGAGGAGATCTTCGGGCCGGTGCTGACGATCTTCGTCTACGAGGACAGCGCGCTCGACGCGACGCTCGAGCTGGTGGACACGACCAGCCCCTACGCCCTGACCGGCTGCATCTTCGCCCGCGGGCGGCACGAGATCGCCCGCCTCGCCCGCACCCTCCGCCACGCCGCCGGCAACTTCTACGTCAACGACAAGCCCACCGGCGCCGTCGTCGGCCAGCAGCCCTTCGGCGGCGCCCGCGCCTCCGGCACCAACGACAAGGCCGGCTCGATGGCCAACCTCCTGCGCTGGACCTCGCAGCGGGCGATCAAGGAGACCTTCGTCCCGCCCACCGACTGGCGCTACCCGTTCCTCGGCGAGGAGTAGCGACGCGATGGCCGTCACCGGTGTCGCTCGCGTCGATTCCCTCTTCGCCGGCGAGGCGGCGCCGATCGCCGCCGGCGACCCCGATCCGGACGCCGTCGGGGCCGTCCAGGACCTCTTGCGCGGCCACGGCGTCACCAACCTCCCCGGGATCCTCGGTGCGAGCCGCGGGCGCTACGGCCCGTGCACCGAGCAGTGCGTCCGCACCTTCCAGCGGACCTCCGGCCTGCCCGACACCGGAGCGGTCGACAGCCCGACGCTCCGCGCCCTGGCGCAGAGGCCGGCCCGCGACCCGCGCGCCAGCCGCCCCTACCTGACGCTGGTGCTCGACGTGCAGTTTGCCGGGCTGCCGCGCCTGATGAGCATCACCAGCGAGTTCGAAGGGGCGGGGCGCTTCGCCGCCTTCAACGCCAACACCGACCGCGCCGGGCTCTCCTTCGGCCTCATCCAGTGGGCGCAGCGGCCGCGGCGGCTGTACGAGCTGCTCCAGGCCTTCGGAGCGCGGCAGCGCGACGCGTTCGTGCGGGTCTTCGGAGGCGGCGACGAGGCGCTCGCCGACGCCCTCCTCCGCCACACCGCGCGTCCCTCCGGCGGGGTGAGCGCCGCGACCGGGGTCACGACCGATCCGCGCTTCGACCTCGTCGCCGAGCCGTGGGCCGGCCGCTTCGCCGCCGCGGCCCGCGACCGCGACCTCCAGCGCGTCCAGGTGGAGGCGGCGGTGGGTGCTTTCGACCGCTCGCTCGCGGCGATCGCGCAGTTCACCGGCGGCCGCGTCCGCAGCGAGCGCGGGGTCGCCTTCCTGCTCGACCTCGCGAACCAGCACGGCGACGGCGGCGCGCGCGGGATCTTCAAGAAGGTCCAGCGCCCCGCGATGACCGAGGCCGAGCTGCTCGCGGCGATGGCGAAAGAATCGGTGGCGCGAGTGCGCGCTCAGTTCGGGGAGGGGGCGGAGACTCGCTCCACGGCGGAGCGCCGCCGGACCTTCCGCACCAGCCCGGTCCTCTCGGACCAGCCGTTCACATCCGCCTGATCGGCAGGTCCCCTCGGCGACGAGGAGGCAAGCCGCTCGACCTGCGGCGGCCGATGCACTACGATGTGGTGCATGGCGAAGACCGAGGTCTACAGTTGGCGGCTCTCCCCCCGGCTCAAGACGGAGCTGGAGGAGGCGGCGCGCGCCGAGCGGAAGAGCCTGGCGGAGCTGCTCGAGCAGATCGCGAAGGAGTGGCTGGCGCGCTCCAGCGAGGGAAACGAGGACGAGCGGGAAGAACAGGAGCGGATTCGCGCCCGCGCCATGAAAGTCATCGGCTCGCTCGAGGGCGGCGATCCCCACCGGTCCGAGCGGGTCAGCGAGGAAGTGCGCGCCCGCCTGCGTCGTCGGTATGGCCGCTAGGCCGCGCGGGCTCGTCGATACGGGCGCTCTCGTCGCCCTCCTCGATCGCGACGACCGATGGCATCGGCGCTGCACGGAGACCTTCCCTACTCTCCACCTGCCGCTCGCGACGTCCGCCGCGGTGCTTACCGAGCTGTTCCACTTCCTGGCCGGTGCCCACGAGCATGCCGCCGCGTGGACGCTCATCCGCTCCAATGCGGTCATGGTCCTGCCGATCGGCGACGCCGACCTCCCCGATCTCGAGGCCCTGATGCACCGCTACCGCGACCGCCCGATGGACTTCGCCGACGCCACCCTGGTCCACCTGGCGCGGCGGGAGGACCTCGCCACCGTCTTCACGATCGACCACGACGACTTCGAGACCTACCGCATCGACGGCAAACGCCGGTTCCGCATCGTGCCTCAGCGCTGAGCGAAGAGCGACGATGAACGGCGGCGACCGGCTGGCGGAGGTGCTGGAGCGGCGGGGGGTGCGGACGCTGTTCACGCTCTGCGGCGGGCACATCGCGCCGCTCTTGGTCGGGGCGAAGCGGCGGGGCATCCGGGTGGTAGACATGCGGCACGAGGCGGACGCGGTGTTCGCGGCGGACGCGACGGCGCGTTTGACCGGGGCGCCGGGGGTGGCGGCGGTGACCGCCGGGCCGGGCGTCACCAACGCCATCACCGCGCTCAAGAACGCGCAGATGGCGCCGTCGCCGCTGGTGCTGATCGGCGGTGCCACGGCGACGCTGCTCAAGGGGCGCGGCGCCCTCCAGGACATCGACCAGCACGCGCTCGTGCGGCCGCACGTCAAGTGGCTGGCCTCGCCGCGCTCGGTGCGCGAGCTGGCGCCGGCGCTGGAGCGCGCCTTCCACGAGGCGGCGGCCGGGCTGCCCGGGCCGGTCTTTCTGGAAGTGCCGGTGGATCTCCTCTACGACGAGTCGCTGGTGCGGCAGTGGTACCTCGCCGGCACGGGCGGCGGCGGCCTCGCCGGCTGGGGGCTGCGCCGCTACCTCGAGCGGCACCTCAAGAAGCTCTTCGCCCGCGACGCCGGGCCGCCGCCGGCGCCGCTGCCGCCGGCGCCGCTCCACCCGCCGCGGCGCGCCGTGTCGGGTGCCGCGCGCCTCCTCGCCGGCGCCGAGCGGCCGGTCCTGGTGGTCGGCGGGCAGGCAGTGCTGCGGGCCGCCGAGGTGGAGGAGGTGGCGGCAGCGGTCGTGGCGCTGGGCCTCCCGGTCTACCTCGCGGGCGGGGCGCGCGGCCTCCTCGGCGCCGAGTCGCCGCTCCAGCTCCGCCACCGGCGGAAGGAGGCGCTGCGCGAGGCCGACCTGGTGATCCTGGCCGGCATGCCTGCCGACTTCCGGCTCGACTACGGCCGCCACATCGCGCGCGGCGCGCGGCTGGTCGGCGCCAACCTCTCGCGCGGCGACCTCACCCGCAACCGCAAGCCGGACGTGGCGGCGCACGCCGACCCCGGGCTCTTCCTGCGCGCGCTGGCAGCCGCGGCGGCGGGCCGCCGCGCGAGCGGCAAGGCCGCGGCGCGCGGGGAGTGGCTGGCGCGGCTGCGCGCCCGCGACGAGGAGCGGGAGCGGGAGATCGCGGAGCAGGCGCGGCAGCCGGCGGACGGGTATCTCAACCCGCTGGCGCTCTGCCGCGCCATCGACCGGCAGCTCGGGCCGGAGAGCCTGATCGTGGCCGACGGCGGCGATTTCGTGGCGACGGCGGCGTACACGCTGCGGCCGCGGGCGCCGCTCTCGTGGCTGGACCCGGGGGCGTTCGGGACGCTGGGGGTGGGCGGGGGGTTCGCGCTGGGGGCGAAGCTGGCGCGGCCGGGGGCGGAGGTGTGGTTGTTGTGGGGGGACGGGTCGGCGGCGTTCAGTTTGGCGGAGTTCGATGCGTTGGCGCGGCATGGGGTGGGGGTGGTGGCGGTGGTGGGGAACGACGCGGGGTGGACGCAGATCGCGCGGGAGCAGGTGCCGGTGCTGGGGGACGACGTGGGGACGGTGTTGGCGCGGACGGCTTATCACACGGTGGCTGAGGGGTATGGGGGGCGGGGGTTTTTGCTGGAGCGGGCTGAAGAGATGGACGGGGTGCTGGCGGAGGCGCGGCGGTTGGCGCGGACGGGGGTGCCGGTGTTGGTCAACGCGCAGATCGGGAAGACCGAGTTTCGGAAGGGGTCGATCTCTATCTGAAAAAGAAGATTGCGACGAGCGCCGGGCCGGGGCGTGGTGCTCCCCGCGGGGAACGGCGCGCGCGTTGGTGGACTTCACGATCTGAGGCGCGCGCCTCCGCTCCGCTGCGCGCCGGATCGGCGGTGATTTGCGGAGGGTGTTGCTGGCTCTTGCGGAGAGGTCCCCGCGGGGAGCACCACGCCCCGGCCCTACCCGAATGCCCTCCGATTTGTCATCCCGAGCGAGAGCGAGGGATCTGGGCGGGGGGTGGCGCGAAGACCCTGAGATGAACCCCTCTTCTTCTCCCACCCAGCCCTCTTTGGTGGAGCATCCCAAGGCCGGGGTGCGGCGCTCGGTGCGAGGGTTCCTCCTAGAGCGTCTCGTGGTGGTCGTGTGGTCGGTGGCGGCGCTGCTGATCGCCTATCGGATGCTCGGGCGGGCGACCGACGACATTTACATCACCTACCGCTACGCGTGGAACCTGGCGCATGGGGCGGGGCTGACGTTCAACCCGGGGGAGCGGGTGTTCGGGGTTACGGATCCCGGGGTGGCGTTGCTGTTGGGGTGGCTGCACTGGATCTCGCGGGTGGACGTGCCGCGGTTGGGGAGTTTGCTGACGGCGGCTTGGTTGCTGACGGCGGGGCGGGTGTTGTTGCGGGGGGCGGCGCGGGGCGGGTTGCGGGTGGAGGGGATCCTCGGGGGGACGCTGCTGGTCACTTCGCCGTATCTCTGGACGGCGCAGGGGGCGGGGCCGCTGGCGGTGCTGGCGTTTCTGCTGGCGGCGGCGGCGCGGGCGGAGCGGTGGCCGACTTCGGCGGGGTTCTCGGCCGGGCTGGCGGTGTGGATGCGGCCGGACGCGGCGCCGGCGGCGGCGCTGCTCGGGCTGCTGCGCGGGCGGCTCGTGGGGCGGTTCCCGCGGCGCTATGCGCTGGTCTGCGGGCTGGTGGTGCTCGCCGGGTGCTTCGCCGCCTGGAGCTGGTTCGGGACGGTGCTGCCGAACACGCTGGCGGCGAAGCGGCAGTTCGCGGCGCTCGGGCCGGAGCTGGTCGGCGCGACGCCGGCGGTCTTCTGGGGGCGCGCCTGGGGGCTCTTCCGCCAGCACGCGGGGCCGCTGGCGCCGGCGCTCGCGGCGCTCGGGCTCGCCGGGCAGGTCTGGCTCTGGCGGCGCTGCGGCCTGCCGGGGAAGCTCCTCGTGCTGCACGCCGCTGTGACTGCGGTCGCGTACACGGTCCTCGGCGTGCCGTTCTTCGTCTGGTACGCGGTGCCGGCGGTCGCGGCGCTGCTCTTCGCCGCTCCCTTCCCGCTGGTGGCGCTGGCTCGCCGCGCCGGCGCGTTCCGGCTGACGGCGCTGCTCGCGGCGGCGCTGGCGCTCCTGCCGCTGCTCGGCACGGCGCGCTGGCTGCGCGACGGCGGCCGCGGCGACTGGCGTCTCCCGGCCTATCGCGCCGCCGGCCTCTGGCTACGCGAGCACTCGCCGCCGGAGGCGACGGTGGCGGCCGACGAGATCGGCATCCTCGGCTACACCAGCCGGCGGCGGGTGTACGACCTGATCGGGCTGGTGAGCCCGGAGGCGATGCCCTACACCGCGGCGGGCGACCCGGTCGGCGCGTTCCTGGCGCGGCCGGCGGACTACCTCCTCTTCCACGGCTTCACCCGCCGCGGCGGCAGCCGGCCGATCGTCTCGAAGCCCTGGTTCGCCGGCGCTTACGAGGAGGCGGTGCGGCTGCGGATCGGCCAGCCGCCGGGGACGGTGACGATCTACCGCCGCCGGCCCGGGGTGCCGCTGCCGCCGCGCCGGCCGCCGCGCCAGCGCTCGGCTATCATCCCGCCCCGCTAGGAGACCCGCCGATGCGCCACGCCGCCGCCGCTCTCGTCCTCCTCCTCGCCGCCGCGCCCGCCCTGGCCAACGGCCCCGCGGGGCCGCACCCCTTCGGGCCGCAGGACCTGCTGGCGATGCAGCGGCTCTCCGAGCCGAAGCCGTCCCCCGCCGGTGACCGGGTGGTCTTCGCCGTGCGCACGCTCGACCGCGCCGCCGACCGCTACCGCACCGACCTCTGGATCGTCGGCGGCGACGGCGCCGGCCTCCGCCGGCTGACGTCGCACGAGGGGAACGAGAACAGCCCCGCCTGGTCGCCCGACGGGCGGACGGTCTACTTCCTCTCGCCCGCCTCCGGCAGCTCGCAGGTATGGCGCGTGGCGGCCGACGGCGGCGAGCCCGAGCAGGTGACGAAGCTGCCGCTCGACGCCGGCAACTTCCTGCTCTCGCCCGACGGCAAGACGCTGGCGGTGACGATGGACGTCTACCCCGACTGCCCGACGCTAGCCTGCACCGTCGACCGCAACGCCGAGCGCGAGAAGCAGCAGAGCAAGGGACGGCTCTACGACCGGCTCTTCGTGCGCCACTGGGACACCTGGGAGGACGGCCTCCGCTCCCACCTCTTCGTGCTGCCGGTCGGCGGCGGCGAGCCGGTGGACCTGACGCGCGGCCTCGACGCCGACGTGCCGGCGCCGCCCTTCGGCGGCGGCGAGGACATCACCTTCACCCCCGACGGCCGGAGCGTCGTCTTCGCCGCCCGCAACGTCGAGCGCGAGGAGGCCTGGTCGACCGACTTCGACCTCTACGTCGTGCCGGTCGACGGCTCACGCCCGCCGCGCAACCTGACCGACGACAACCCGGCCTGGGACACTCAGCCGCTCGTTACCCCCGACGGTCGCACGCTGGTCTACCTGGCGATGCGGCGCCCGGGCTACGAGTCAGATCGCTACCGCGTCACGCTGCGCCCGCTCGACGGCGGCCCGCCGCGCGTCGTCGCCGAGGCGTGGGACCGCTCGCCGGGCGAGATCCGTCTCTCGCCGGACGGCGCCACCCTCTACGCCGCCGCGCTCGACGGCGGCCGCGCCTCGCTCTTCGCCATCGACCTCGGGAGCGGCGCGGTGCGCAAGCTCGTCGCCGGCGGCACCGTGCACGCTCCCGGGGCGGCCGGCGACCGGGTCTTCTTCACCCTCGAGCACCTGCGCTCGCCGGCCGAGGTCTTCTCGGTGCGGACCGACGGCACCGACATCCGCCAGCTCACCCGCGTCAACGCCGAGGAGCTCGACGGCGTCGCCTTCGGCGAGCCCGAGCAGTTCGCCTTCCCGGGCTGGAACGGCGAGGAGGTCCATGCCTGGGTGGTGAAGCCCCCCGGCCTGCCCGCCGGCGGCAAGGCGCCGGTCGCCTTCATCATCCACGGCGGGCCGCAGGGCTCCTCCGCCGACAACTTCCACTACCGCTGGAACCCCGAGATCTACGCCGGCGCGGGGTACGCGGCGGTGCTGGTCGACTTCCACGGCTCGACCGGTTACGGCCAGGCCTTCACCGACTCGATCCGCGACGATTGGGGAGGGAAGCCCCTCGAGGACCTGCAGAAGGGGCTGGCGGCGGCGCTGGCGCGCTACCCCTGGATGGACGGCGACCGCGTCTGCGCGCTCGGCGCCTCGTACGGCGGCTACATGGTCAACTGGATCGCCGGCCGCTGGCCCGACCGCTTCCGCTGCCTGGTCAGCCACGACGGCATCTTCGACCAGCGGCTGCAGTACTACTCGACCGAGGAGCTCTGGTTCCCGGAGTGGGAGTTCGGCGGCCCCCACTGGCAGAACCCGGAAGGGTACGAGAAGCACAACCCGGTGCACCACGTCGAGAGCTGGAAGACGCCGATGCTGGTCATCCACGGCGCCCTCGACTACCGCATCCCCGAAGCCCAAGGGCTCGCCGCCTTCACCGCGCTGCAGCGGCGCGGCATCCCGAGCCAGTTCCTGCACCTGCCGAACGAGAACCACTGGGTGCTCAAGCCCGCCAACTACGCCTACTGGCAGGGGACCATGCTGGCCTGGCTCGACCGCTGGCTCGCGGAGCGCCCGGCAGGCGGCGACGGGAGCGCGGGGCGCTGACGCCGGCGCTCTTCTTCCCGCTGGCCGCGGCGGCGGCGCTGGCCGCGGCGGCGACGCCCGCCGCGCCGGTCCCGCACCCCTTCACCATCCACGACCTGCTGGCGCTCGCCCGGCTGGCCGAGCCGGCGCTCTCGCCGGACGAGCGCACGGTCGCCTTCACCGTCCGCACCGCCGACCGCGCCGCCAACCGCGCCCGCTTCGACCTCTGGCTGGTGGGGAGCGACGGCGCCGGCCTCCGCCGCCTGACCGACCATCCCGAGAGCGACACCGGCCCGGCCTGGGCGCCGGACGGCTCGGCGGTCTACTTCCTCTCGCCGCGCTCCGGCAGCTCGCAGGTCTGGCGGGCGCCGGCCGGCGGCGGCGAGCCGGTCCAGGTCACCCAGCTGCCGCTCGACGTCTCCGGCTTCCGGCTGGCGCCAGACGGCGCGCGCCTGGTCGTGGCGATGGACGTCTTCCCCGACTGCCCGGACCTCGCCTGCACCGTGGCGCGCCTGGCGGCGGGGGAGAGGCGGCAGGCCCAGGGACGGCTCTACGAGCGGCTCTTCGTCCGCCACTGGAACGCCTGGGAGGACGGCCTCCGCTCCCACCTCTTCGTCGTGCCGGTGGCGGGGGGCGAGCCGGTGGACGTCACCCGCGGACTCGACGCCGACGTGCCCGCACCGCCCTTCGGCGGCATGGAGGAAGTCGCCTTCTCGCCCGACGGCCGCCAGCTCGCCTTCGCCGCCAAGGTGGGAGCCGGCGAGGCCTGGTCGACCGACTTCGACATCTACCTCGTCCCGGCCGACGGCTCGGCGCCGCCGCGCGAGCTGACCGCCGCCAACCCCGCCTGGGACTCGCGGCCGCTTTTCTCGCCCGACGGCCGCGCCCTCGCTTACCTGGCGATGGAGCGCCCGGGCTACGAGGGGGACCGCTTCCGCGTCGTCCTGCAGCCGCTCGCCGGCGGGCCGCCGCGCGTCCTCGCCGAGGGCTGGGACCGCTCGCCCTCCGAGATCGCCTTCGCGCCCGACGGCCGCACTCTCTACGCCACCGCCCCCGACCTCGGCGAGCAGCGCCTCTTCGCCATCGGCGTCGCCTCCGGCACCGTGCACGCGCTCACCGGCGCCGGCACCATCCGCGCTCCCACCGCCGGCCGCGAGCGGGTGGTCTTCACGCTCGAGAACCTCGAAGGGCCGGCCGAGCTCTGGTCGGCCCGGCCCGACGGCTCCGACCCGCGGCCGCTGACGCGGATGAACCGCGAGCGGCTGGCGGGCGTCCTCGTCGGCAAGGCCGAGCAGCTCCGCTACCCGGGCTGGAACGACGAGCCGGTCCACGCCTGGATGGTCCAGCCCGCCGGCCTCGACCCGCGCCGCCGCTACCCGCTGGTCGTCCTCCTGCACGGCGGCCCGCAGAGCAGCTTCGGCAGCGACTTCCGCTACCTCTGGAGCTCGCAGGTCTACGCCGGCGCCGGGTACGCCGCGCTGGCGATCGACTTCCACGGCTCGGCCGGCTACGGCCAGGCGTTCGCCGACTCGATCCGCGGCGACTGGGGAGGCAAACCGCTGGTGGACATCGACCGCGGCATCGCCGCGGCGCTCGCCCGCTACCCCTGGCTCGACGGCGAGCGGGTCGGCGTCGCGGGGGGCTCCTTCGGCGGCTACCTCGTCAACTGGCTCGCCGGGCAGCGGCCGGACCGTTTCCGCTGCCTGGTCAACCAGGGCGGTCCCTTCGACCTGCGGTCGCTCTCCTTGACCACCGACGAGCTCTGGCTGCCGGAGTGGGAGCTGGGCGGTCCCTACTGGCGGGCGCCGGAGGCCCACGAGCGGCACAACCCGGTGCACCACGTCGCGCGCTGGCGGACGCCGATGCTGGTCCTCCACGGCGGCCTCGACTACCGGGTGCCGGAGGCGCAGGGGGTCGCCACCTTCACCGCGCTGCAGCGGCGCGGCGTCCCGAGCCAGCTCCTCGCCACCCCGAACGAGGGGCACTGGACCGTCCGCCCCGCCAGCTCGCTGCTCTGGCACGAGACCGTCCTCGCCTGGCTGGACCGCTGGCTGCGCCCCGAAGTCGCGTCCCGATAGCTATTTCGCCATAGACGACTTCTCGGCCGGGTGTCCCCCTTTCGGCCCCAGCGGCAACGGTTCTACTTTGGAACCCTGCCGTCGATGGATACCGCTTCGATCCCCCTCCCCGGGACCTTGCGCCTGCGGCCCCTGCAGCCGCTCGTCGAACCCGACGGCTCCTGCCGCCGGGTCTACGACCTTGAGCGGGCGGCGGAGGTGGAAGTGCCGCAGGAGCTGCGGCTCCACCTCGCCGCGGCGCTCGAGTGCGGCGACTTCGACGAGCCGCTCATCGACTGGCTGGTGAGTGCCGGGCTGATCACCTCGGAGTCGGCGTACGCCGCCCCGGCGGCGGGCGAGACCGCGGAGCCGGCAGGGCGTGCGCCCGCCGGCCGCCTGCTGCTCGACGGCGACCTCCACGCGCGGGTGGACCTGGCGGTGGAGGAGGATCTGCTCGCCGGCGCCCTCGACGCGGTCTTCGACGCGGCGGTGGCGGCGGGGGCGGCGCGCGTCGTGCTCCATCTCGCCTGCGGCGGCGCCTTCCCGGCCGTCTCGGCGCTCGACCGGGCGGTGCTCGAGGCTGAGCGGCGGGCCTACGAGAGCGGGATCGAGACGCTGCAGGAGCTGGCGCTGGCGGCGCCGGCGGTCAGCAGCAGCATCGTCCGCTACCTTGCCGGCACCCCGCTCCGCCTGCGGCTGGCCGGCGAGGCGCGCGCCGCCAACACCGCGCCGCCGGCGGGCTGGTGGGTAGCGGAGCGGGCCGTGCGGCGGGTGCTCGCGGAGATGCCCGGCCGGCTCACCTTCCAGGCGGTGCTCGGGCCGGGAGCGCGGCTCCGCAGCCTCGTCCGCTGGGCGGTGCGGCTCGGTCTCTTGCACGTCGACGTCACGCCGCTCGGCGTCCATCCGCACGGGCCGCGGGCACGGGACCTCGCCGCCTACGGCGACGATCTCCTCACCCTGGCGGAGCGCTGCGCCGCGCAGCTGGAGCGGGACCGCGCACCGCTCGATCTCCAGCCGCTCACTTCGGTCGCCCGCCGGCTGCTGCGCAGCGCCGCGGCGGGAGGCGCCTACCGCGCCCGCGGCACGCACCCCACGGCGCGCGGGGCCGCGGCCGCCCTGCCCATCGTCTCGTCCCGCCTCGCCGAGACGGTCCCCGCCGGCGACGCGCGGCTCGCCGACTGCGCCGAGTGCTGGGCCCGCCGCGCCTGCGGGCAAAGCGCCGAGCTCGCCGCGCCGGCGGCCGGGGAGCGGGCGGAGCCGGGCTGGGCCGCCGCGCCGCACCTCTGCGGCTTCCGCCGCGCCGAGGCCGCGGCGGCGCTGGCGCTGGCGCGGCGCCTGGGGGGCGAGCGCAGCGGCGCGGCGCGCCGCCGGCTGGAGGAGATGGAGCTGGCGCCGCTCGACCCCTTCGCACAGGCCACCCTCCTCTGGCAGGGGCCCCCCGCCGCCTGACGCGGCCCGCCTCCGACGCCGCGGATAGACTCCGCGCGTGGCAAGCAACGCTTGGTACCGCTTCCGCTACACCCTCCAGGCGCCGCTCTACGACCGCGTCACCAAGTTCCACGCCGAGCGCCGGCGCTCGATCGCACTGCTCGGGCTGCGCCCCGGCGAGCGCGTCCTGTTGATCGGCGCCGGCACCGGCGCCGACCTCCCCTTCCTGCCCGCCGACGTCGAGGTGGTGGCGACCGACCTCACCCCGGCGATGCTCGAGCAGGCGCGCGAGCGGGCCCGCCCCGGCATCGAGCTGCGGGTGATGGACGCCCACGACCTCCAGCTCCCCGACGGCTCCTTCGACGCCGCAATCCTGCACATGGTGCTGGAGGTCTTCCGCGACCCGGCGCGCTGCCTGGCCGAGGCGGCGCGCGTCCTCCGCCCCGGCGGGCGGATCGCCGTCTTCGACAAGTTCCTTCCCGAGGGGCGGCGCCCCGGCCCGCTGCGCCGCGCCGCCCTGGCCGCGCTCGACGTCGTCTTCACCAGCACCAACCGCCGGCTGGGGGAGATCCTCGCCGCCGCCGCCGCGCCGCTCGCCGTCGAGCGCGACGAGCCGGCTCGCGGCCCCTACCGCCACGTCCTGCTGCGCAAGGGGCCGCCGTGAGCGGAACGCAGGAGCTCTCCGGACCCGATCTCGCGGCGGGCGTCGCGCTCGCCGAGCTGGCGGACGGCGTGCTGCTCCAGGGTCACGCCCACGGCGAGCCGGTGCTCCTGGCGCGCCGCGGCGAGGAGGTCTTCGCGCTCGGCGCGCACTGCACGCACTACGGCGCGCCGCTTGCCGACGGCCTGCTGGCCGGCGAGATGCTGCGCTGCCCGTGGCACCACGCCTGCTTCGCCGTTCGCACCGGCGAGGCGATCGGCGCGCCGGCCCTCAACGACCTCCCGCGCTACGCGGTCGTGCGCGAGGGCGACCGGGTCCGCGTCGGCGAGAAGCTGCCGCCGTCGCCGCGCCCGCGGCGGCCGGGCGGACCGGCTTCGATCGTCATCGCCGGCGCCGGCGGGGCGGGCAACGCCGCCGCCGAGATGCTGCGCCGCGAGGGGTACGGCGGCCGCATCGTGCTGGTGGGGCGCGAGGAGGACGTCCCGTACGACCGCCCCAACCTGTCGAAGGACTACCTCGCGGGCACCGCCCCCGAGGAGTGGATCCCGCTGCGCTCGCGGGAGTTCTACGCCGAGCAGGAAATCGAGCTGCGGCTCGGCCGCGAGATCGCCGCGCTCGACGTCGCGGGCCGCCGCCTGCAGCTCGCCGGCGGCGAGGACCTCGCCTTCGACGGGCTGCTCCTCGCCCTCGGCGCCGAGCCGGTGCGCCTCGACCTCCCGGGCGCCGAGCGCCTTCTCTACCTCCGCTCGCTGGCCGACTCGCGGGCGATCATCGCCCGCGCCGGGGCGGCGCGGCGGGCCGTCGTCCTCGGCGCCAGCTTCATCGGCCTCGAGGTCGCCGCGTCGCTGCGCGCGCGCGGGCTCGAAGTCGTCGTGGTGGCGCCGGAAAAGCGCCCACTCGAGCGCGTCCTGGGAGAAGAGCTGGGCGACTTCGTGCGCGGATTGCACGAGGAGAAGGGCGTGGGCTTCCGGCTCGGCCAGACCGCCGCCGCCATCGGCGAGGCCGACGTCACCCTGCAGAGCGGCGAGCGCCTGCCCGCCGATCTCGTGGTGGCCGGCATCGGCGTGCGGCCGGCGGTGGCGCTCGCCGAGCGCGCCGGCTTGCGGGTGGACAACGGCATCGTCGTCGACGCGTTCCTCGAGACCAGCGCCCCCGGCATTTTCGCGGCCGGGGACCTCGCCCGCTACCCCGATCCGCGCTCGGGTGAGAGCCTCCGCGTCGAGCACTGGGTGGCCGCCGAGCGGCAGGGACAGGCCGCGGCGCGCAACCTCCTCGGCCGCCGCCGGCCCTTCACCGACGCGCCCTTCTTCTGGAGCCAGCACTACGACGTCACGATCTCCTACGTCGGCCACGCGACGAAGTGGGACCGCATCGACCTCGCGGGCTCGCTGGCGGAGCGCAGCGCGACGGCGGCTTTCCGCCTCGGCGGCGAGGTGCGGGCGGTGGCCACCGTGTTCCGCGACCAGGACAGCCTGCGCGCGGAGCTGGCGATGGAGCGCGGCGACCGCGCGGCGCTCGAGGCGCTGGTCGGCGCCGCTACGCCGTAGCGCCGGCCCGGATGCCGTCCTTCCGCGAGGCCCGCCGCGCCCTGCTCGCGGCGGTCGTCTACGCGGCCTGCGTGCACGGCCTCGCGGCCTGGGGCGAGGGGCGGATGACCTCGCCGCTGCGTCCCGACTGGGACGCCGAGGCGCTGGCGGAGGCGCCGCCGCTGGCGCGCTTCGACGCCGGTTGGTACCGGTCGGTGGCGAAGGAGGGCTACACCTGGGACGCGGCGCGCGGGGTCGGCAACGTCATGCTCTTCCCGCTCTACCCGCTGCTCTGGCGGCCGCTCTGGTGGGCCGGCGTGCCGCTGTTCTGGGCCGGGCTCCTCCTCGCGCATCTCGCCTTCTTCGCTGCCGTCGCGCTGCTCGCGGCGCACGTCGCGCGCGAGTGGGGGGAGGGAAGCCCGCGCGACGCGGTCGTCGCGCTCCTCGCCTTCCCCTGGGCCTTCTACCTCCTCGCGCCGTACACCGAGTCGCTCTTCCTGGCGCTGGCGCTGGGGGTCTTCGCCGCCGCCCGCCGGCGGCGCTGGGCGCTCGTGGCGCTCCTCGGGCTGCTGGCCGGGCTGACGCGCATCCACGCGCTGGCGCTCGTCCCGCCCCTCCTCTGGATCGCCTGGCGGGAGGCGCGCGGTCAGCAGCCGCAGGGGCGGCGGAGCCCGCTCTTCGCCGGCGTGGCGGCGCTCGCCCCGGCCGCCGGCGTGGCGGCGTACTTCGCCTGGCTCGCCGCGCGCTTCGGCGACCCGCTCCTCTATCTCCACGCGCAGCGCAGTGGCTGGGCCCGCGCCCCGGGGCTTTCCGGGCTTGGGCGGTCGCTCGGTCTGATCGGCGAGAACCTGCGCGAGCGCGGATTGCTCCATCTCGGTCCGGCGGTGGACCTCCTGGCGGTGGTGTTCCTAATCGTCGCGGCGGTCTGGTGCTTCCGGCGCGGCGCCGTGGCGGAGGGCCTCTACGTCGCGGCGGGGGCCCTGCTGGTCGTGGGCAGCGGCAGCCTGCTGGCGGCCGGGCGCTACGCGCTCGTCCTCTTCCCGATCGCCCGCCCGCTCCTCGCCCTGCGCCGCCGCCCCATCCTCTGGTACGGCTACCTCGCGGGCGCGCTCCTCCTCCAGGCGTACCTCGTCGTCCGCTTCGTCAACAATCTGTGGGTAGCCTAGAATCGCCGATCGGGCCGGAGTGGCGGAACGGCAGACGCAGGAGACTTAAAATCTCCCGCCTGCAAGGGCGTGTGGGTTCGAATCCCACCTCCGGCAGGCTTTCACGTTCGAAATCAGATAGGCCGTCGAGCGCAGCATGAGTGACGTGCGGCCGGACATCCTGCATTGCGTCGGCAACACCTCGTTGCTGGCATTGCGCCACGTCGTGCCGGAGAACGGGGCGCGCATCCTGCTGAAGCTGGAGGACGAGAACCCTACCGGCAGCATGAAGGACCGGATGGCGCTTGCCATGATCGAGGCGGCGGAGGCGGACGGGCGCCTCCGGCCGGATGGTGCGGTGGTCGAATACACGGCCGGCAGCACGGGCGTCTCGCTGGCCCTGATCTGCGCCGTGAAGCGCCATCCTCTCTATCTCGTGACGTCCGATGCGTTCGCCCAGGAAAAGCTCGATCACATGGCAATCCTCGGGGCGAGGCTGCAGATTCTGCCGAGCGACGGCGGGCGGATGACGGAGAAGCTCACCCGGGACATGATCGAAGCGGCCCGCGTCATCGCGGAAGAGACGGGAGGCTTCTGGACCGATCAGTTGAAGAACACCGATCAGCTGATGGCGTATCACAAGATGGCCGAGGAGATCTGGGGCCAGATCGGCGGAAGGATCGACGCCTTCGTGCAGAGCGTCGGGACCGCGGCGTCCCTCCGGGGAACGGCGGAGGGCCTACGCCGCCGCAAGGAACGAATCCGGATCGTCGCCGTGGAGCCTGCCGAGTCCGCGGTCCTGTCGGGCGGCGAGCCGGGCGGTCACAAGATCGACGGCATCGGAGCGGGGTTCGTCGTGCCGCTCTGGCACGACGGCATCGCAGACCAGATCGAATCCGTTTCAACCGAAGAGGCCGTCGGCATGACTCGCCGGCTGGCCCTGGAGGACGGCGTTTTCGCCGGGACGTCGACCGGCGCGAACGTCGTGGCCGCGTTGCGGCTGGCCGAACAGCTCGGAGGCGACGCGACGATCGTCACCGTCGCGTGCGACTCGGGGATGAAATATCTCAGGTCTCAGGCCTGATCCCCCGCCTCCGCCGCGGAGGCCGCCTTCTGGGATAATCCGCCCATGGCGGGTGCCGGAGCAGCGGTGGGGGGCACGCTGTGGCGCTGCGCGCTCCTGGCGGCCGTCGCGCTGGCGCTGGCTGGCTGCTCGGTGCGGCGGCTGGCGATCCGCTCCCTCGGCAGCGCGCTCGCGGGCGGCGGCGACGTCTACGCTTCCGACGACGACCCCGAGCTGGTGGCCGGGGCGCTGCCGTTCACTCTCAAGACGATCGAGGCCCTCCTCGCGGCCGACCCGCGTAACCGGGAGCTGCTGCTCGCGGCCGCCAGCGGGTTCACGCAGTACGCCTACGCCTTCGTGCAGCAGGAGGCCGACTTCGTCGAGGCGCGGGACCTGGCGCGGGCGACCGAGCTGCGGGCCCGGGCGCGGCGCCTCTACCTGCGCGCCCTGGGGTACGGCTTCCGCGCGCTGGAGCTCGACGCGCCCGGCCTGCGCGCCCGGCTGCAGGCCGATCCCGGCGCCGCCGCGGCGGCGCTCGCCGGGCTCCGGAAGGAGCACGTGCCGCCGCTCTACTGGACGGCCGCTGCCTGGGCGGCGGCCATCGCGCTGGCCAAGGAGGACGGCGAGCTCACCGCCGACCTGGGCGCCGTCGAGGCGATGATGCGCCGCGCCCTGGCGCTGGACGAGGGCTACGAGGAGGGCGCCTTGCACGAGTTCTTCCTGGTCTACGAGGGCTCCCGGGCCTCGGTGGGCGGCTCCCTTGCAAGGGCGCGGGAGCACTTCGAGCGCGCCCTGGCGCTGTCGCAGGGCAAGAGGGCCGGGCCGCTCGTGAGCTGGGCCGAGACCGTGGCCGTCGCCACCCAGGACCGCGCCGAGTTCGAACGCCTGCTGCGGCAGGCACTCGCGCTCGACCCCGACGCCGTGCCCGAGTTGCGGCTGGCGAACGTGCTCGCCCAGCGCCGCGCCCGCTGGCTGCTCGAGCGCACGGAGGAGCTGTTCATCGAATGACCGCGCCGCGCCGCATCGCCCGCATCGTCCTCGTCGCCCTCGCCCTCGCTGCGGCCTGGGGTTCGTCGGCCGCGGCGCAGCCGCTGACCATCAAGATGGCGACGCTCGTGCCGCAGGGCTCGTCGTGGCACCGCATCCTCCAGGAGATGGCCGAGGAGTGGAAGACCGCCTCGGGCGGGCGCGTCGTCGTGCGCCTCTATCCGGGCGGCGTGGCCGGGGACGACCCGGACGTGGTGCGCAAGATGCGGCTCGGCACGCTCAACGCCGGCGTGCTGACCTCCGCCGGCCTGGGGCGGATCGACGAGACGGTCTACGCCCTCGGCGTGCCGCTCATGTACGACTCGTACGACGAGGTCTACGGCGTCCTGCAGCGGATGCGCCCGGGGATCGAAGCCAAGCTCCAGGCCAAGGGCTTCGTCGTCCTCGCCTGGGCGGACGGCGGCTGGGTGCGCTTCTTCAGCAAGAAACCGGTGGCGACGCCGGACGACCTGCGCGCCCTCAAGCTGTTCACCTGGTCGGGCAACGCCGAGGCGGTCGAGCTGCTCAAGGCGGCGCGCTTCAATCCGGTGCCGCTGCCTTCGACCGAGCTCGCCACGGCGCTGCAGACCGGCCTGGTGCAGGCCTTCGGCACGCCGCCGGGGGTCGCGCTCATCGCGCAGTACTACACCCACACCAAGTACATGACCGATCTGGATTGGCAGATCCTCCTGGGCGCCGTCGTGGTCGACAAGGGCACCTGGGACAAGGTGCCCGCCGACGTGCAGGGGAAGCTCCGCGCCGCGGCCGAGAAGGCCGGCCGGCGCCTGCGCGAGGAGATCAAGGCCGGGGCCGGCCGCGACATCGAGGCGATGAAGAAGCGCGGCCTGACGGTGGTGCCGGTGGATGCCGCCGCGCGCCGGCAGTGGCGGCAGCTGATCGAGGGGCTGTACCCGAAAGCCCGCGGCCTCATCGTGCCCGCGGACGCCTTCGACGAGGCGATGCGCGCCCGCGACGCCTACCGCGCCGCCCACAAGGCCGCGCCAGGGCGGTGAGCCCCGCCGCGCCCACCCGCTTCCTGCATCGCGCCGAGGAGGCGGTCCTGGCCGCGGCGCTGCTCGCCGCGATGGCCCTGCCGCTGATCGACGCCGTCGGGCGGCCGCTCGGCGGCTTCCACGTCCCCGGCGGCGCTCCCTACCTCCAGCAGCTCACGCTCTGGCTGGCCTTCTTGGGCGGCCTGCTCGCCACGCGCGAGGGCGCGCACCTGACGCTCTCCACCTCCGAGCTGTTCGGCGAGGGACGCTGGCGGCGGGCGGCGGCCCTCCTCGGCGGCAGCGTCGCCGCGGCGGTGGCGGCGGTGCTCGCCTACGGTGCCTGGCAGGTCGTCCTCGCCGACCGCGAGCAGGGCAAGGTCCTCCCCGGCGGCGTGCCGGAATGGGTCTCCGAGTGCGTCATGCCGCTGGCGCTGGCGCTGATCGCCCTGCGCTTCGCCTGGCGGGCCGCGGAGGGCTGGTGGGGGAGGCTGGCGGCCGTGGCCGCCGCCAGCGGCGTCTTCGCGTTGGCCCTGCTCGCCGCCCGCGCCACGGCGCTCGCTTGGCCGTTGGCGCTCCTGGTGCTCGCCGCGGCGCTGCTCGGCGCGCCGGTCTTCACCGCCATGGGCGGCATCGCGCTCGTCCTCTTCTTCAAGGACGGCGTCCCGGTGTCGGCGGTGCCGGCCGAGATCTACCGCCTCATCGCCTCGCCCACCCTGCCGGCGATCCCGCTGCTGACCGCCTGCGGCTACGTCCTCGCCGAGAGCCGCGCCTCCTCGCGCCTGGTGCGCTTCTTCCGCGCCCTCTTCGGCTGGATGCCGGGCGGCGTCGCGGTGATGGTCGCCGCGGTGTGCGCTCTCTTCACCACCTTCACCGGCGGGTCGGGGGTGACGATCATCGCCCTCGGCGGCCTGGTCTATCCCATGTTGCGCGAGGAGGGATATTCGGAGGGCTTCTCCCTCGGCCTCGTCACCGCCGCCGGCAGCCTCGGCCTGCTCTTCCCGCCGAGCCTGCCGGTCATCCTCTACAGCGTCGTCGCCGGCAGCCGCGAGATGAGCGCGCCCGCCGACCAGCTGTACCTGGCCGGCCTGCTGCCCGGGCTGCTGCTGGTCGTCCTCGTCGCCCTCTACGGGATCTGGGCGGGCGTCAAGAGCGGCGCGCCGCGCCAGCGCTTCGCCTGGGGCGAGCTGGGGCGCTCGGCGTGGGCGGCGAAGTGGGAGCTGCTCCTGCCGGTCGTCGTCGTGGCGCTCTTCCTCTCCGGCCTCACCAGCCTGGTCGAGACCGCCGCCGCGGCGCTGCTCTACGCCATCCTCGTCGAGTGGCTGCTGACGCGCGACCTCCAGCCGCGGCGCGGCCTGCCGCAGGCGCTCGTCAAGTCGACGGTCCTGACCGGTGCCGTCCTCATCCTCCTCGCCTCGGCGCTCGGGCTGACCAGCTATCTCGTCGACGCCCAGGTCCCGGACCGGCTGCTGGCCTGGGTGCAGACGCACGTCGAGTCGCGCTTCGTCTTCCTCCTCGCGCTCAACGTCATCCTGCTCGTCCTGGGGAGCGTGCTCGAGATCTACTCGGCGATCATCATCCTCGCCCCGCTCGTCGTGCCTCTCGGCCTCGCCTTCGGCATCGACCCCATCCACCTCGGGGTCATCTTCCTCGCCAACCTGGAGCTGGGCTTCCTCTTCCCGCCGGTGGGCCTCAACCTCTTCCTCTCCTCGTCGCGGTTCGGCAAGCCATTGCCGGAACTCTACCGCCACGTCCTGCCGTTTCTGGCGATCCTCGGCGCCGGCGTGCTGCTGATCACCTACTTCCCGGCGCTGAGCCTCGGCTTGCCGCGGCTGCTCGGCCGGTGAGAGCGACGCCGGCGGCCCGCCGCTACTTCAGATCGCCGTAGTCCGGCAGGTAGGTGCGGAGGCCCTTGTCCTTGGTGGTCTTCGAGTAGCCGGCGACGAGCTGGTCGGCGTAGCGCTCGAGGAAGAACTCGAAGGGGTCCTCGGGGTCGTCGTCGATCAGCCGCAGGTCGGTGTCGTTCATCGTCAGCTTGCCGAAGCGGAGCGTGCCGCCGCGGAAGGCGATGTAGCCGGGGCGGTCGTCGCCGCCGGCCGCGGGCGCCGCCGCCGGCTCGCCGAAGCGCAGCGCCAGGCGGTCGTCCAGCACCTCGACGCCGGCGAGCTTCCCCTCCATCGCCGGCGGCGGCGCCAGGGCGCCGGGGTCGAGGTGCAAGGTATTGCCTTCGGTCGACAGGCCGCAAGCGCCCTTGGGGTCGAGCATCGACTCCATCTCGATCCCGAAGACGCGCATCAACCCCTTGACCGGCACGTGCGCGGCCTCGATCTTCGACGGCTGCAAGAGGAGGTGCCGGCCGCCCGGCGCGACCTGTGGCCGGGCGCGGATCTCGAAGGACATCCCCGGCCCCTTCTCGAGCTTCCCTTTCTGCCGCAGCTCGCCCTGGCGGGTGGTGACGCTGACGTCCTTGAGCGGCACCTCGCGGTGGCGGCGCAGGCAGTCGTTGAGGAGGGCGGAGAGGCTCGCCGCGTCGACCGAGATGGCGGCGGAGTCGAGGTCGATGCGGAAGGAGGTCGGGTCGTCGAAGTAGGGTGCCTCGCCGCGCTGCGTCGGGCGCAGGCGGCCGCTGAGGCTGTCGATGCGGAGGGTGGCGGTCGGGGTCACGCGCAGCAGCACGCGGCGCATGCGGATGCTCGTCGGGCCGCCGGATGCAGGCGCCTGCGCCTTGGCGGCGCTCTCGGCGTCGGGCGCCGGCGCAGTAGCCGGCCGGTCGCCGCCGCAGGCCGCGCAGACGAGCGCCGCGGCGAGGCCCCAGCTCGCGCCGCGCCGCGCCCGGCGTGCACGCACTCCAGCCATGCCCTCGCGAGGGTGCAAGGCCCGTACCCTGAGCGTGGGATCAGTGCGCGGCGGCCGCCTGCTCTTCGGTGGGCGGGCAGCGCCCCCTCGGCGATCAGCCGCGTTTCCGAGACCTCGAAGGCGAGTGCCTGGGCCCCTCGCGGGGTGCAAAGGCGCCGCAGCTGGGTCGGTGCGCCGCGGCCTGCTCGTCGGCGACCGGCGTCGGCGCGCGCCCTTGCATCGGTTCTACCGGGGGGGGGCCTCTTTGTCCACAAGGGTTAGGTTGCGGTAACTTCTTAAGTAGAGGCAATAAGCCGCGTGCCGCGGCTTAGGAAGTACTTCGCGGCGACCGAGGAGGTGGTCCGTGTTCAGACCTCACGGCTTCATTCGCAGGCATGCCGCCGTTTTCATCCTCGCAGCTCTCGAGCTCGCGTCCGGCGCGATGGCGATGGCGAAGACCCCGAACGCACTGTACATCGGCCCGATCCCTGGGTTGACTACGTCTTGGCATCCGGCTCCAACCTCTACGTCGGTGCCGCTGGGCACGACCTTGCGTCTCAAGCGTGAGGTCCCGGCCGGGGCGTCGATCCGCTGGCAGGGCGCTCATGAGATCTCCCAGCACGATGGCTGGTCCCTCGCCGAGTGCCCGCTCGAGAACGTCGGCGTCCAGGTAGTCGAGGTTGAGATCGTGAGAGCCGACGGGCAAAGCTTCCGGGAGAGCTGCGTCCTCCACGTTGAGAATGTCCCTGCGCGGGCGGTCCAGGTCTTGTCCATCGAAAGCTCTGTCGCTCCCGTCGCGCTCGATCCCGAGAACCTGAATGCCTCCACCTATCGCTACTACCGTCAGCCTTCGATTGCTGCATTACGTCAGGTCGCTGCAAACCGATATCGCACGTCGGTCGGCAGGACCTTGGACCTTCACGCCGTGGTGGCTCCGAGCGGCTTCGCTCCCCTCATGGAATGGCGCGTTCGGGGGGACCGCCGGAGCTCTCAGACTTTTTTCGGCTCCTCGGTCTCGCTGTCCTTCGGTGAGCCGGGAACCTACTCGGTTCGACTCGGCGGCGGGCGTCGCTTGCGTGAGGTCACCTTTGAGATCTACCGCACCCATATCACCAGCCACCTCAATCGCCGCGCCGTGATCCCGGACGGAGTCCCGGTGACGTTCACCGCCGCCACCGAGCCGCCGGGATTGGAGGCCGACATCACCTGGCTGGCCAGCACGAGCTTCGGCTCTTCAAATCCCGTGATGGGGCAGGGGGCGACGTTCACCGTACGGTTCGACGACACGTTCAGACGCCGGCGGGCGGCGCGCCATTTCACGCAATGGCTTGGAGTGCGGGCCGACGACGCCGCCTTCGGGCAGGACCAGAAAGTGGCCTGCCCACGCCCTCGACCGACGCCGACGGGGGAGCTGTCATCGCCGCCGCGCGTCGATCCTCCCCGCTTCCCCGAAATCCCGGCGCAGTCCCGGGCGGAGGCCCTCCCGCCCGGCGCGCGGGCCTTGTTCCCCGCGTTCGAGGGGGAGGGATTCGTCGTGACGCTCCCGGCTGGTCGCGCGGAACAGCTCTCGGCGCGCCAAGTCTTCTCCGAGGTGGTGGCGCCGATCCTGCGCGCGGTGGGCGTGCAGGGCCCGGAGCGGCGCATGGGCGTCCCCGATCATGACGGCAAGGAGATGCCCAAGGCGTCCCTCGCCCCCCTGGCGAGCTTCACCTGCCAGGAGGCCGCGCGGCTGAAGCAGGCGAGCGCCGACCTCATCTGCGGTGCCATGCAACACGGCGCAGGCTCGCCGGAGGTCGATCGCCTGTTCCTGAATGGCGAGGGCATGACCTTCGCGCAGTTCCGCGCCGACATCGAACGGCTGGAAGTCGAGTACTTCTTTCCCCAGCTCGAGAGCAACGTCCCGATCGAGCATACCGGGATCCTCGCCGCCCGTTGGGAGGGGGAAACGGTCACGCTGGTCACTGGCCGCGCCTTCAACCGCTACACGGTGACGAACCGGGTCATCCTCACGCCCGAGGAGGCCGCCCTGCGAGTGCGGACCGCCCTCGGCGGGATCGAGGGACTCTGCTTCCCGCGGCGCACGGCGCCGGAGCGGATCGAGCTGATCCTGCTTCCCTACGGCGGCAGTGGCGGCGTGCCGGCGCTGCGCTACGCCTATCGCATGCCGGTCGTGGCCGAGTGGCAGCTCGTCGACGGCCTCTTCTACGTCTGGATGGACGCCGAGAGCGGCGCCATCCTCCAGCTCGTGCCGCTGATCCACGAGGACGTGGCGGCGAGCGGCCGCACCTTCCGGCGCGCGCCCGACCTCCTGCCGGTCACCGACCTCACCCCGTTCCGGGTGGACGACTCGGCGGGTGGGCTCTACCGGCTGCAACTCAGCGGGGTCTTCGCGCGCCTCGACCGTTTCGGGGACGGCGTCTTCGACGACGGCGAGGTCGAGATCCCGGACGACGCGGACGGCAGCTCCGAGACCTTCGCCCACTTCGACCACGCGCCGTTCAACGACGCCGCCAACGCCGTCTGCCAGTCGGGCGGCAACACGACGTTCGAGCAGGTCGACCTCCTGGCGACTCTCTACCGCCAGCGGTCGATGGCCCTCTCCGCCGGCCTCTTCACCCCGTTTCCGACCGGGGCCATGAACCTCGACTACGAGCTCGGCGATGGTTCCTTCTGCACCGCCTTAGGCTCGCCTGCCGGCATCTCCTTCCAGCTCTGCCCCGGCTTCATCGACGCGGCCTGCCCCGACGGGGCCAACCACGTCAGCGTGATGCACGACCACACCTATGTCGCGCACGAGTTCGGGCACGCGCTGACGCCTCGCCAGTACACGGACCGGCCCGCCGACTGGTGCGCGCCGCCGACCCTCGAGGGGGCGCCGCCCATGGCCTGCCCGGTGCCGCTCGATCCGGGGGCGAGCTTCCACGACTTCGCGGACTCCTGGGCGCACGCCTTCGAGAGCACCAACTGTTGGTCGGGCTGGAAGTCGAAGAACCAGACGGACGCCGACGCCAGTCTGAACTGCGTCGCCCATCACAGCGAGGGCGGCTCCTCACCTCGCCTGTCGCAGGTCAACGTCCCCTTCGATCCGGCGAGCCCCGGCGACCACTTCCCCGAGCACCGCGTCATGGCGACCGGCGGCTACGCGGATATGCAGATCGCCGGTGCCGCGCTGTGGGCCTTGCGCCAGGGGATGCGCAGCAAGTGCCTGCCGTCGGGCACGCCCCAGTACCTGGTGCGCTTCGTACGCGCCCTGCGCACCACCGGGTGGTTCGGCGGCGTGGCGCCGGACAGCAGCGACCGCGGCATCTACCGCGGACTGGTCGACCTGGCCGTCAAGATCACCAACCAGTGGGCCACCTCAGGATCGCCCGGCGGGCCGCCGGCCTTCTTCCACAACGGGCCGCACACGACGAGCAAGGCGACCGGCGCCTTCGCGCGCGCCGGGATCTTCCTCATTCCCTGGCAGTGCCTCGACGGGAATACGGCAACCACCGACCCGCTGCAGTGCCCGGCGGGGGAGAACGGCGGCGAGGCGGTGGTGGACATCGACGACAACGACACGGGCGACGACGTGAAGCTCGACGGCGTCGTCCATCCGGAGTGGGACTGGCTCGAGCGGGGTGGGCCGGCCCCTACCTTCCTCATCTGGACCGGGCCGCGCTATCGCTTCAGCGGCGACACGGCCTCCTTCACCGATCCATCGCCGTGCAACACCCAGTTCCAGGTGGAGGTGGCCAACGACGAGGCCTTCACGCTCAACTTCATGGCGAGCGGCTTTCAGGTGGTGGATCTAGACCCGACCGACGCCGGCACCCCGGAGTGCTACGGCACCTGGAGCGTCCCGGCGGCGGCGTGGGAGACCCTCGACGACGACGACCGGATCTACTACCGCGTGCGCACCCGCGATGCAGCCGGCCTTAACGAGCGTCTCTCGACCTTGCCGGGCAATGGGCTATTTACGGTGCCGCCACCTTATGCCGTGGTCAACGTCTCGGGCACGCCGTGAGGGGCGGATGAGGCTGGCGATGGCCGTCAGTTTGCCGCAGCGTGCTCTTCTGCGGGCGCCAGCTCCGGCTTCGGCCGCACGACGAGCACCTCGATCTCGCGCCGCGCCGGCGCCAGCTCGAGGCCGAGCTGCTCGCGGACGGCGGCGGGGAGGTCCTCCAACCGCTGCGGTTCCCAGGTCAGCTCGATCTTGTAGCGCCCGTCGAGGCCGGTCTCGTCGAGCACCGGGCGGCCGAGCGTCCGCTCGAGGCTGCCGGCGAGCATGAAGGTGCGCATCGCGTCGCCACGCAGCGTTCCCTTCGCGCGGTCGCTGCGGAAGCCGGGCGGGCCCTCTTCCGCCGGCGCCAGCGCCGGTTTCCCGCCTTCCGGGACGCGCAGGAGCCAGACGTCGAGCGGCCGCTGCTCGAGCCGCGCCTCGACCGCCAGGGCCGCCGGCACGGCGTGGCGCATCAGGCCGAAGAGCGCCTGATCGTCCTCCGGCGGCGCCGCGAACGCCATGTCGAAGAGCCCCTCGGGCAGCTCCCCCTCGGCGATCAGGCGCGTCTCCGAGACCTCGAAGGCGAGGGCCAGCGCCGCGCGCGCGTCGACGCCGGTGCCGAAGTAGGTGCCGGCGCCGAAGGCCATCGTCTGCTCGTCGGAGAGGGCCGGGCGGACCATGGCGCGGACCAGCGGCGGCGGCCCGTCGCTCTCCCCCCCGAGCAGCTCCGCCAGCCGGTCGCGTGGATCGACGAAGGCCGCGACCTGCGGCGCCTTGCCGGCGAGGAGGTCGGTGAGGGCGGCGGCGTCGACGTCGTCCGGGCGGGTGACCGCGCGCACCGTTCCCTGCGGGTCAATGAGCACGGTGTGCGGGATCCCGCGCACGCCGTAGGCGGTGAAGACCGACTTGTCGGTGTCGAGCGCCACGACGCCGGACATCGGCCGCTTGGCGAGGAAGGGCCGCACCTTCTCCTCAGGCTCGGAGGTGATCGAGACGAAGCGCACCGGCTTGCCGGCGAAGGCGGCGGCGAGCTCGTTCCAGTGCGGCAGGGCACCGATACAGGGGCCGCACCAGGTGGACCAGAACTCCACGACGACGGCCTGGCCGCGCAGCGCCTCCGGCGTCAGATCGGTGGGGGAGCCGCCCTGCACGACGGCTTCGACGCTCAGTGCCGGCGCGGTTTCCCCGGCCTCGACGCGCCGGGATTTGCCCGGGGCCCCCGCCTCGCCCGCCGCCGTCGCCGCGGCCGGCGCGAGCGCCGCGACGAGCGCCAGAACGGCGGCGAGCCGCGGCGAGATGGACGGCGGCATCTTCGGCATCGACGGATCTTACCGCGCGGGAAGGGGCCGGCGGCCGGCGTTGTTAACATCACCGGCGCATAGGTCCAATTTCAGCCCGCCGATCTCGAGCGAGGAGCTCCAGCCCATGATCCGCAGGTGCCTCGTCCTGTCCCTTCTGGCGGCGCTCGGGCTCACCGGCGCCGCCGCCGCCACCACCTACGTCCTCGGACCCGACGAGCAGCTCGCCGACCAGGCGGCGGTGGTCCTCGAGGGGACCGTCGAGGAGATCGGCGGCGCCGCCACCGGCGGCGGCCGGCCGTTCACCGAGTACCGCGTGCGGGTCGAGCGCCTGCTCAAGGGGCGGGTCCCCGGCGGCGAGGCGCGGGTGCGCATCGTCGGCGGCGAGCGGGGCGACGGCATGCGTTTCCACGCCTGGGGAGTTCCGGTGCTGCGCGAGGGCGAGCGGACGCTCCTCTTCCTGGTCCCGCACGCGGACGGCACGTTCCGCCCGCTCCACCTGGGCATGGGGATCTTCCGCGAGCGGCACGCGGGTGGCCGCGCGCTGGCGCTGCGCGACCTCTCCGGGGCGGAGGTCCTGAGCCCCGAAGGCGGGGAAGCGGTGGAGCAGACGCGCGATTTCGCCGGCTTCGGCCGCTGGGTGGCCGACCGCGCCGCCGGCCTCCAGCGGGCGCAGGACTACTTCGTCGAGCTACCGGACGGCCCGGGCAAGGCGATCGAGCCCTTCACGTTCCTCGGCGGGCAGAAGCACCGCTGGTTCGAGTTCGACAGCGGGCAGAGCGTCGGCTGGCGCGCCCACCAGTCGGGGCAGCCGGGGGTCGCCGGCGGCGGCTTCGCCGAGTTCCAGGCCGCGATGAACGCCTGGAACAACGACGCGCGCTCCAACATCCGCTACCGCTACGAGGGCACCACCACGCTGTCCAATGGCTTCGAGGACTTCGACGGCGCCAACGTCATCCTCTTCAACGACCCCAACCAGGAGATGGGCGGCGAATTTCTCTGCACCATCCCGGGCTCCGGCACGGGCGTGCTGGCGATCGGCGGCGCCTGGTCGGACGACTTGGAGGTGATCGGCGACTACCTGGTCATCCTCGGCGCCGACATCGTGATGAACGACGGCACCGGCTGCTGGTTCGTGACCGGCAAGCGGGCCGAGCAGGTCTTCGGCCACGAGCTCGGGCACACCCTCGGCCTCGGGCACTCCTGCGGCGACGAAAACCGCCCCTGTCTCAACGACATCGTGCGCGGGGCCCTGATGCGCGCCACCGCCCACGCCGACGATCGCGGAGCGCGGCTCAACGACGACGACAAGGCGGGGATCGCCTTCCTCTACCCGGCGCCCGGCGGCGGCACCGGCGGCAGCGGCTCCAAGCCGGCGGCCCCGAGCGGCCTCACCGCCGTCGCGCAGTCGTCGAGCTCCGTGCTTCTCGCCTGGACCGACAACGCGACGAACGAGACCAACTACCGCGTGGAGCGGAAGACCGGCGGCGCCTGGACCGAGCTGCCCCAGCTTCCCGCCGGGTCGAGCTCCTTCACGGTCACCGGCCTGACGGCCGCGACGAGCTACACCTTCCGCGTCCGGGCCAAGAACAACGCGGGGTTCTCCGGCTACTCGAACGAGGCGGGCGCGACGACGCAGTCCTCGCTGCCCGCGACGCCGACCGGCCTGACGGCGGAGCAGGTCTCGGCCACGCAGGCGCGCCTGCAGTGGCAGGACAAGTCGAGCAACGAGGCGGACTTCGCCGTCGAGGTGACGAGCCCTTACCACACGGGTTACGTGGAGATCGCCTCCGCTCCGGCCAACACCACCAGCCACGTGGTGAGCAACCTCGACGCCGACGTGCCCTACACCTTCCGCGTCCGCGCCCGCAACGCCAGCGGCGGCTCGGCGAGGTCCAACGAAGCGAACCTGACGATCCCGGCGGCGGTGGCCTGCGGCACGGTCCCAGCCGACCTCTGCCTGGTCGGCGGGCGCTTCCGCGTCTTCGTCCTCTGGAAGCTCGCCAACGGCACCCTCGGCGCCGCCACCGCGGTCCCCGATTCCGACCAGACCGGCTTCTTCTGGTTCTTCGACTCCAGCAACATCGAGCTGATCGTCAAGATCCTCGACGGCCGGCCGATCAACCAGGCCTTCTGGACCTTCTACGGGGGTCTCTCGGACGTCGAGTACTGGGTGGTCGCGATCGACACAACGAACGGCGACTCGGCGACCTACCACAACGTCCCCGGCAACTTCTGCGGCAACGCCGACGTCACTTCCTTCCCGCAGGGGAGCACGGCCGCGTCCGCGCCTGCCGCGGTCGCCGAGCCGCTGGTCCTGACTGAGCCCGCGCGGGGGACGACGGAGACGGTCTGCTCGCCGGGCACGCTCTGCCTCCTCGGCGGTCGCTTCCAGGTGGAGGGCACCTTCAAGAACGGCGGCGTCACCAGCGCCGCCACCGCGGTGCCCTACGGCGACAACAGCGGCTTCTTCTGGTTCTTCAGCGCCAGCAACACCGAGCTGGTGGTCAAGGTGCTGGACGGCCGGCCGCTCAACGGCAAGTTCTGGTTCTTCTTCGGCGCCCTCTCCGACGTCGAGTACGACATCAAGGTGACCGACACCACGACCGGGGCGGTCAAGGTGTACCACAACGCGCCCGGCAACCTCTGCGGGCGGGCGGACACGGCCGCCTTCTAGCCGGAGCGTCTCTTGCGCGTGGGACGCCGTGTACGCGCGGCCGCCGGGGTTCCCTCGGCGCCGCGTAGCGCCGCGTAGAGCGCATCGAAGATCGCGCCGCCGCGCTCCAGCCGCTCGGCGTCGCGGGCGTGGCGGGCGGCGATGCCGCTCACCAGCCGCTCGATCCCCGGTGTCTCCGGATGGCCGTGCCGCGTCTCCTTGAGGTCGATGTCGGCGACGATCTCGCCGATCCGCCGCAGCGCCGCGTCCTCCGATCCCAGCCGGCCGAGTAGCACCTGGAACGTGCAGAGGTCGCCCTCGTGCGTCACGTCCCCGTCCGGCAGGTCGAAGGTGATCTCGCCGGCGCGGCGGCGCACCGGCGGGGCCGTGAAGCGGAAGCGCGCCTTGGGATCGACGAAGCGGCGCACCAGCCAGGCGGTGGCGATGCGGTCGACGTGGACGTCCGGGCGCGTCACCCAGGTCAGGCCGCGCAGCTCGGCGAGCGCGGTCCGGCGCGGCGACTCGGCAGGCTCGGCGGCCTGCTGTGCCTCGCTCTCGAGGCGCGCCAGAAGCTCTTCCACTTCATCCCTCCCCGGCGCGGCGAACCAGTCCACCGCCGCGATCTCCGCCAGCCGCTGCCGCAGTGCCGCCAGTCGAGCGCCGCCGCGGCCGCCGCCGCGCGTCTCGAGCTCCGCGCGTACCTCGCCGGCCAGGGCGCGGTAGTCGGCGGCGCGCGCCTCGGCGAAACGCCGGCGCAGCTCCTCGTCGCTCACCCCCGCGACCCACTCCGCGGCGGCGACGTAGGCCGTGCCGCCGCTCCCCTTCGCCTCCTCGGCGACCCACTGGAAGTCCTCCAGGCAGGAAGCCCGGCGCGGCAGCACGTAGACGGCGTTCTTGAGCGGCAGCGCGCCGATGCGCGCCAGGCGGTTGGCGATCTTGGCGCGCAGATAGGGAGGGTCGGGCGGCAGATGGTGGATGAGCACGTACCAGCCGACCTTCATCGACGTGATGGTATCACAGTTGACATACACGAGTGACACTTGCTAGGTTGACGGCATGGCCCCGATCCGCTGCGCGGTGCTGGCCGCCCTGCTCGTCTCCGTCTCCGTCGCGGCCGCCGCGCCGGCGGACGAGATCGCGGCGACGGCGGCCCGGCTGCGCGAGCGGGCGCTGGCGACCGACCACGCCTACGAGCTGGCCCGCGCCCTGGCGCTCGAGGTCGGGCCGCGGCTAGCGGGCTCCGACGGCGACCGCCGCGCCGTGGCTTGGGCGGAGGGCGCGCTGGCGCAGGCGGGGCTCGCGGCGGTGCGCCGCGAGGCCGTGACCGTCCCGCGCTGGGAGCGCGGCGAGGCGGCCGCCCGTCTGGCCGGCCCGGCCGCGCAGCCGCTCGTCGTCGCCGCCCTCGGCGGCAGTGTCGGGACGCCCGAGACGGGCCTGGAGGCCGAGGTCGTCCGCTTCCCGTCGCTCGCCGCGCTCGCCGCCGCGCCGCCGGAGTCGGTTGCCGGCCGGATCGTCTTCCTCGATCAGCCGATGCGCCGCACCCGCGACTTCACCGGCTACCGCGAGGCCGCGCCGGTGCGCCGGGCCGGCGCGACCGCCGCCGCCCGGCAGGGCGCGCTCGCCCTCCTCATCCGCTCGATCGGCACCTCCACCGCGCGGTTGCCGCACACCGGGCGTGTCATCTACGAGCCCGGCGTGCCGCCGATCCCGGCCGCCGCGCTGGCGCTCGCCGACGCCGACCTCCTGGCGGCCCGCCTCGAAACCGCCGCCGCGAGCGGGGGAGAGGTGCGAGTCTGGCTCCGCCTGACCAGCCGCCTGCTCCCGGACGCCGAGTCGGCGAACCTGCTGGCGGAAGTGCGCGGCCGCGAGCGGCCGGAGGAGATCGTGCTGCTGGGCGCGCACCTCGATTCCTGGGATCTCGGACCCGGCGCCCTCGACGACGCGGCGGGGGTCGGCATCGTCGTCGCGGCCGCCCGCCTCCTCGCCGAGCTGCCGCGGCCGCCGCGCCGCACGGTGCGCGTGGTGCTCTATGCCAACGAGGAGTTCGGGCTCTCGGGGGCGCACGCGTACGCCGAGCGGCACCGCGCCGAGCTGCCGCGCCACGTCCTGGCCGTCGAGGCGGACCACGGCTGCGCCGCCGTCTACCAGGTCTCGGCTGCGGTCCCCGCCGCACGCCTGCCGGTCGTCGAGGCGATCGCGCGGCTCCTCGCCCCGCTCGGCGTCGGGCGCGGTGAGGGAGAAGTGGAAGGGGGCTCCGACCTCGGGCCCCTCCGGGAGGCCGGCGTGCCGATCCTGGCGCTCGACCAGGACAGCACGCGCTACTTCGACGTCCACCACACCGCCGATGACACCGTCGACAAGCTCGATCCGCACAGCCTGCGGCAGGTGGTGGCGGCCTACGCCGTCGCCGCCTGGGCCGCCGCCGAGATGGAGTGAGCGCGGTAGGCGGCACGCTGCTGCTGACGGCGAGCGAGGTCGCCGCGCTCCTCGACCTGCCGTCGTGCATGGCGGCGATCGCGGAGGTCCTCCGCCGTCACGCCGCCGGCGAGACCCTGCCGCCGCGCGTCCTCGGCCTGCACGCCGACGGCGGCGGCGTCCACGTCAAGGCGGCCGGCGTCCGCGCCCCGGCGCCGCGTCTCGCGGTCAAGATGAACGCCAACTTCCCCGGCAACCCCGAGCGCTGCGGCCTGCCCACGATCCAGGGCGTCATGGTCCTCTTCGACGGCGCCGACGGCCGCCCGCTCGCGCTCCTCGACTCGATGGAGCTCACGGCCTTGCGCACCGCCGCGACGAGCGCCCTGGCCGCGCGTCACCTGGCGCGGCCCGACGCGCGCACCCTCCTCGTCTGCGGCTGCGGGCGGCAGGGGGCGATGCACGCGCGCGCCCTGTGCGGCGTGCTACCCATCGCGCGCGTCCTGCTCTGGGACCTCGACGGCCGGCGGGCCGAGCGCCTGGCGGCGGAGCTGGCGCCGGCGCTCGCCGGCGTCGCGGTCGAGCCGGCGGCGGACCTCGCGGCGGCGCTCGCCGCCTGCGATGCCTGCGCCACCTGCACCCCCGCGCGCGCCTTCTTCGTCCGCCGGGAAGACGTGCGGCCGGGCACCTTCATCGCCGCCGTCGGCGCGGACGACCGCGGGAAGCAGGAGCTGGACCCGCGCCTCGTCGCCGCGAGCACCCTGGTCGTTGACGCCCTGCCGCAGTGCGCCGAGCTGGGCGAGCTGCAGCACGCGGTCGCGGCGGGCCTCGTCGCCGCCGACCAGGTCCACGCCGAGCTGGCCCAGGTGGTCGCCGGCACGCGGCCGGGCCGCACCTCGGCCGAGGAGATCACGATCTTCGACTCGACGGGGACGGCGCTCCAGGACCTCGCGGCGGCGATGGCGGTGGAGGAGCGGGCGCGCGCCGCCGGCGGCGGGCGGACGATCGACCTCGGTGCCTGATGGACCAGAAGCCAACCCTCAGCCCTGTCATCCTGAGCGAAGCGAAGGATCTGGGCGGGGGAAGCTCGGCTTCCGCGCCCACTGTCCCCTTCCGCGTCGCCCTGCGCTACTGGGCGCGCCTCGGCTGCGTCAACTTCGGCGGCCCGGCTGGCCAGATCGCCCTCATGCACCGCGACCTGGTCGAGCGCCGCCGCTGGATCGCCGAGGACCGCTTCCTCCACGCCCTCAACTTCTGCATGCTGCTGCCGGGGCCCGAGGCGCAGCAGCTCGCGATCTACATCGGCTGGCTGCTCCACGGCGTCGCCGGCGGCCTCGCGGCGGGTGTCCTCTTCGTCCTGCCCTCGATCTTCGTGCTGCTCGGGCTGTCGTGGGTCTACGCCGCCCACGGCACGCTCCCGGCGGTCGCGGCGGCGCTCGCGGGGCTCAAGCCGGTCGTCGTGGCGATCGTGCTGGCGGCGATGCTGCGCATCGGGCGCCGCGCCCTGCGCGGGCCGGTGCACCTGGTGATCGCCGCCGCGGCGTTCGTGGCGATCCGCCTGCTGGATGTCCCCTTTCCGCTGATCGTCTTCGCCGCCGCGTCGGCCGGTCTACTCACCGGCGACCGGCGCGCGGCCGCCGCTGCCGCCGAGGGCAACGAGCCGGTGGGGGAGCGCGGCGCCGCCCTCGCTGGCCAGCCGGCGCCGCGGGCGTCGCGCGTCCTCGCCTGGGGCCTCGCCCTCTGGGTCCTGCCGCTCGTCCTCCTCGCGGCGACCCTCGGTCTCGGCGGCGTCCACGCCGACGTCTACCTCTTCTTCACCTGGGCCGCGTTCATCACCTTCGGCGGTGCCTACGCCGTCCTCGCCTACGTCGCCCAGCAGGCGGTCGAGGCCTTCGGCTGGCTCACCGCCGCCCAGGCGGTCGACGGCCTCGCCCTCGCCGAGACCACCCCCGGCCCGCTCATCATGGTGCTGCAGTTCGTCGGCTTCATGGCCGGCTGGAACCACGCGGCGGGCCTGCCGCCGGCGGCGAGCGCGGTCGCCGCCGCCCTCCTCGCCACCTGGGCCACCTTCCTGCCCTGCTTCGTCTTCATCTTCCTCGGCGCCCCCCACGTCGAGCGCCTCCGCCACAGCCGCCGCTGGGCCGCGGCCCTCGGCGGCATCACCGCGGCGGTCGTCGGCGTGATCCTCAACCTCGCCGTCGTCTTCGGGACGGCCGTCTTCTTCCCGGCCGGCGGGCTCGACCCCTTCGCCCTCACCGTCGCGGTGCTGGCGCTTCTGGTCCTCGTCCGCTGGCGCGTCGACGTCCTGTGGGTCATCGCCGCCGGCGCCGCCCTCGGCTTGCTGCGGCTCGTGATGGGCTAGCGCCCGGCCGCTCGGCCGGTCGCGCCTTCGACTCTCTTGAGGTTGTCCTCCGAGTTGCGGTCCACCAGCTTGTTGTAGGGGTCGATGCCGGCCCGCGTTGGGGCCTCGGCGACGGTCAGGCGCAGCTTCGTCGTCGGGGCGGTGACGTGGTGCTTCGCGAGGTAGAGGACGCGCTCGCCGGGGGCGCCGCCCTTCTCCTCGCCGGCGAAGACGCCGACGTCGATCCAGTCGTCGAGGGCGACCTGTGTCTCGACGCCCTGGCCGTCGGCGCGCAGCTTCTTGGCCTCGACCGTCAGGTCCACCGCGAACTTGCCGTCCGCGCGGCGCGTGGCGAGGGCGGTGGTGACGCGGTTCTCGAACAGGGTGATGGTCTCGAAGAGGTCGGCGAGCAGCGCCCGCCGGTCCGGCGGCGTCGCCCGCTCGAGCTCGGCCATCAGCTCGCGGGTGTAGGTGAAGGGCGCGCGCTGGAACTTCTTCGCCGTCACGAAGCGCCGCAGGGCGGCGTTGAGCGCCGCCTCGCCGATGGCGTCCTTGAGCGCGTACATCGCGACGCTCCCCTTGCGGTAGTGGATGTAGGGCTGCCCCTCGACCCGCATCAGCGGCAGCTCCTCGACCAGCTCGCCGCCGCGGTCGCTGAGATAGCGGTCGAGCTCGTACTTGAGGAACCGCCGCATCTGCCGCGCCCCGTACTCCTTCTCCATGACCATCAGCGCCGAGTACTGCGACAGCGTCTCGGAGAGCATCGTCGCTCCCTGGACGTTGCCGCCGATCACCTGATGCGCCCACCACTGGTGGGCCACCTCGTGGGCGGTGACGTAGAACGGGTAGTCGATGTCCTCCTCGGCGTCGCGCACGCGGGCGATGAAGCCGATGTCCTCGGAGTAGGGGATGGTGTTAGGGAACGACTGCGCGAAGCGCGCGTAGCGCGGGAACTCCAGGATGCGCACCTGGCGGTGCTGGTAGGGGCCGAACTCGGCGGTGAAGTAGTCCAAGGAGCGCTTGACGCCGTCGACCATCCGCTCGACGTTGTAGCCGTGCGGCGGGTGGTAGTAGACCTCGATCGCCACGTCGCGCCAGCGGTCGCGGCGCACCGCCCAGTCGGCCGAGAGGTAGGAGTAGAAGTGGAGGATCGGCGCGTCCATCGCGTAGTGGAAGTAGCGCCGCCCGCCGGCCTTCCACTCGCGCTGCAGGTAGCCGGGCGCCAGCGCGATCTGGCCGGGGCTGGTGCTCACCACGGTCTCGAAGTCGATCCAGTCGGCGTCGCGCCCGAGGTAGGTGTTGCGGCGCGCGAAGCGGTCGTCGAGGCGCGGCATGCGGCGCACCGGCGGCAGCCCGTGCTCGCGCCGCAGGTTGCGATCGACGAGCTGCCGGTCCTCGTCGTAGCCGAGCAGCGGGAAGTACTGGCGGTTGTTGAAGAAGGTGCCGTTGGCGACGAGCGAGGTGTCGGAGCCGCCGTTGACGAAGCCGCGCTCCTGGACGGCGACCTCGAAGTCGAGCGCCATCTCCTCGCCGGGCTGGAGCGGCCGATCGAGGCGGTAGATCGAGTAGCCGAGCTCGGCGTCGCGGCGGACGAGCCGGTGGGGACGGAAGCGGAGCGCCTTGACCTCGACGCGCGGGTCGAGGTTGAGGTGCAAGACACCGATCGGCCGCGCCGTCCGGTTTTGCAGCCGGTAGTGGCCGCGCGCCTCCATCCGCCGGGTCTCCGGGAAGATGTCCACCTCGGTGCGCACGGCGACGATGCGCGGCATCGGCATGTCCATGTACTGCCGGTAGCGCTTCTCGTACTCGGCCTGCCGCCGCTCCTGCTCGTCGCCGGGGACGTACGCGTTGCGCACGTTGGTGTTCCAGAAGATGAAGGCGCCGGTGGCGACGGCTCCGGCCAGGCCGGCGGCGACCGCCCAGCGCACCGGCCCGCGAAAGCGCGCCGCCGCCTGCCGCAGCCGGTGGCGCCAGGAGGGCTCGGTGCCGCGCACCCGCAGCAGGATCGCCAGGCCGTAGAGGACGAGCGCGACGCAGCTCCAGTAGAGCGCGAACCAGAGGAACGGCACGACGAAGTGGCCGTAGCCGTTCATGTCGGAGTACGGCATGTCGGGCGTGCCGCCGTAGCGGTAGAGGTAGTGGTCGAAGTCGAGGCTGTCGAGGACGATCGCGCTCACCAGGTACAGGATCATCAGCAGGTAGCCCAGGAACTTGCTGTTGGCGGCGACCTGCAGGAAGACGGCGAGCACCGCCGCCAGCAGGAAGTAGACGCCGGAGATCAAGAGGCCCTTGGCGTAAAGCCCGGGCTCGAAGCGGAAGTGGCCCTGCCAGGCCTGGAAGCCGATCATCGCCAGCGCGCCGACGCCCAGGAAGACGAGGACGACCGTGGCGAGCCCCGCGAGCTTGGCGGCCAGCGTCGTCCAGGTCGGGGTCGGCAGGGCGTCGTAGACCTCGTGCATCCCGAGCCCGCGCTCCTTCCAGATCAGCTCGCCGGCGAAGAAGATGACGATGATGACCAGCAGGAACACGTACGACCCCTCGAGGTGCTGGAGCATGAGGTGCGTCACCGGATAGGTCGAGGTGCCGAACAGGCGCTCGCCGAAAGAGACGCTGGCGAGCACGTTGACGCAGCCGAAGGCGACCATCACCAGGAAGGGGATGCTGCGCAGCACGCCGACGACCTCCAGCCGCGCCTGGTGGAAGAACTGCCGCCAGGCGGTGCGGGCGGAGAAGTCCTGCGCCGCGGTGGGGAAGGCGGCGGCGAGCGATGCGGCGGCGAGAGGCGCGTCGTCTTCGGGCAGCGCCCGGCGCCGGCGGCGGAGCCGGCCGCCGTCGCGCGCCGGGTCGAAGGCAACGTAGCCGGCGGCCAGCGCCAGCAGGCCGACGCCGATCCAGACGACGCGGTTCCAGAGCAGGCCCTCGGCGAGGTCGGGGAGGGCGGTGTTCTTCTCGACCACCGTCCAGTAGCGGGTCGCGAGATCGATGGCAGCGCCGCCGAAGGGATCGAGAAGGCTCGCCGCGAAGTGGTTCTCGATGTCCTCGAGCAGGACGGCCGAGACCAGGTAGACGACCATGAAGACGACGACCCCGAGGTAGGTCGCGAGCAGGCTCCGCGTCACCGCCGCCAGGGCGAAGAAGACGGCGGCGACGAAGATCAGGTTCGGCAGCACGAGGACGAAGAAGGTGAAGGCGTACGGCGCCAGGCGGAACGGGCCCAGCCGCTCGGGCTCGAGCCAGGGCATGAAGCTGCCGAGGACGATCGCCAGCAGCGGGCCGAGGAAGACCAGCGCCGAGACCGCGAACGACCCGGCGAAGCGGCCCAAGAGGTAGTCGCGCTTCTTGATCGGCCGCGAGAAGAAGAGCGGCGCCGTGCCGTGCTCGAAGTCGCGCTGCACCGAGCTGGCGACGAAGGCGGTGATGACGAACATACCGACGACCGACAGCACGGTCATGAACTGCATGATCACGAACGGCGAGTTGCGGTGGACGTTGCCGATCGCGCCGCCGATGCTCACCGTGTCGGAGGTCACCGCCCCGAAGGTGAGGAGCGCGAGGACGGCGGTGGTGGACCAGAAGAGCGGCTGCCGGAGCTGGTAGCGGACCTCGAAGCGAGCGATGGCGCCGAGCATGGTGTCCCCGGCGCGCTTCAGGCCGCCTGCGCCGCGGCGGCGGCGGGCGCGGCGCGGCGGAGGGCGTGGAAGTAGGCGTCCTCGAGGTCGGGGGCGACCGGCTCGAAGCCGTCGCCCGGGCGCTCGTCGCCGACCACGTGCAGGAGCGTGCGGCCGCCGAGGAGGCGGGTCGAGATGACCTCGTAGCGCTCCTCGTAGGCCGGCAGCTCCGCACGCTCGATCGCCTTCTGCCAGATGCGCCCTTCGAGCCCCGCCATCACCTGCCGCGGCTCGCCGGTCAGCAGCACCCGCCCGGCGGCGATGATCGCCATCGCGCTGCACACCTCGCGCACGTCGCCGACGATGTGCGTCGAGAGGATGACGACGACGTTCTCGCCGATCGCCGAAAGCAGGTTCAAGAAGCGGTTGCGCTCCTGCGGGTCGAGGCCGGCGGTGGGCTCGTCGACGATGACCAGGCGCGGGTTGCCGAGGAGCGCCTGGGCGATGCCGAAGCGCTGCCGCATGCCGCCCGAGAAGGTGCCGAGCTTGCGCTTGCGCACCTCCCAGAGGTTGGTCTGGTGGAGGAGGGCGTCCACCACCTCCCGCCGCTCGCGCGGGCGAGCGATCCCCTTGAGCAGCGCGAAGTGGTCGAGCATCGTCTCGGCCGTGACCTTGGGATACACCCCGAACTCCTGCGGCAGGTAGCCGAGGAGCTTGCGCACCTCCTCCTTCTGCCGCAGCACGTCCAGGCTGCCGAACTTGACGGCGCCCGAGTCGGCCTCCTGGAGAGTGGCAAGGGTGCGCATGAGCGTCGACTTGCCGGCGCCGTTGGGCCCCAGCAGCCCGAACATCCCGCGCGGGATCTCCAGGCTCACGCCGTCGAGGGCGCGCACGCCGTTGGGGTAGGTCTTCGACAGGTTGGAGATGCTGAGCATCGCCGCCTCCGCTGGCTTCCGGTCCTGGAGCGCCAGGCCGTATTACGGCGGGGGCGTGCCGGGAGTTTCCCGCGGCCTCTGCAGCAGGGCCGCCGCCCACTCGCAGAGCGCCGCCAGCGGCAGCGCCGCCATGGCCACCACCGGCAGCAGGAAGCGGTTGCCGTAGGCCGAGGTGTACCAGAGCTCGTAGCGGGAGAAGAAGAGGAGGAGAGCGGCGGCGGTCCAGCCGACGGCGAGCGCCAGCCGCGGCCGCCGGCGGGCGAGGAGGGGGAGGCCGGCGAGCGCCACCAGCGTCACCGGCGTGGTGAAGAGGAGGCCGTGGCGGCGGTCGAAGAGCTGGCCGCGCAGGCCCTCGGCGAGCGGCAGGTCGAAGTCCTCGCGCTGGCTGTAGACCACCACCTCGCCGCGGTCGAGACGGGCGATCCGGTCGTAGGCGGTGGTGAGCGGCGAGCCGAAGAGGTGGAGGTTCAGGAGGGCTGCCAGCGCGATCGGCACGGCAAGCCCGGCGGCGAGCGGCGGCAGCGCGCGGCGGAGCGGCGCCCCGGCGAGCGGCAGGACGGCGGGGAGCGCCACGAGGTAAGGCAGCTTCGCCACCACCGCCAGCCCGAGGAGGAGCCCGGCCGCGAGGTGGCGCAGCGGCGCCGCCCGGCGGTCGGCGGGCAGTGTGAGGAGCCCGCCGGCGAAGAGCAGGGTCGAGAGCACGTCGGGCGAGAAGTTCCAGGCGTACTGCGGCAGGAAGGTGGCGATCCCGGTGAGCGCGACTGCGACGGCAGCCGCCCAGGGAGGCGCGACGCACCGGGCCAGCCCGAAGAGCACGGCCAGCAGCGCCGCGAGCTGGAGCAGGTTGAAGACCAGCGCCCCGGGCGCCCCGAGCGCCGCGACGAGCGGCAGCGCGAGGAGCGGCAGGACGAGCGGGTGCTTGGGGACGAGGCGGCCGAAGCGGTCGAGCGCGACCTGCGTCTGGTGCTCGGCCAGCCCGCCGGGGAGCTGGTTGCCGAGGTCGAGGTCGCCGTCCAGCCAGAGCGAGCCGGCGGTCAGGAAGTAGTACGGGCAGTCGCCCCGCAGGTAGTGCCCGCCGTCGAAGCCAGTGGCGCAGATGGCGAGGTAGACCAGCAACGGCAACCCGACTGCGAGGACGGCCGGCCCGCGCCGCGCCAGACGCCCGGGAACATGGATCGGCATGGAACCGTTACAATAGCGGTCGCGGGAGAGGTCCAAGCGGTCGCCCCTTCCTTCGGGGAGGGGAGGAAAGTCCGAGCTCCCACGGGCAGCATGCTCGCTAACGGCGAGGCGCGGCGACGCGACGGAAAGTGCAACAGAGAGTAGACCGCCGGGGGCCTTCGGGCTCTCGGTAAGGGTGAAACGGTGCGGTAAGAGCGCACCGCGGGGCCGGCGACGGTCCCGGCACGGCAAACCCCATGCGGCGCAAGACCGAATAGGGGAGCGGAAATGCGGGCCGCCCGTCCCGCTCCGGCCCGGTTCGCCGGGTCGGCCGCTTCCGGGTAGGTCGCTCGAGGCCGCCGGCAACGGCGGTCCCAGAGGAATGACCGCACAAACAGAACTCGGCTTACGGACCTCTCCCGCGTTCTCATGAACCGTTCGTGAAATTCGAGACCCTTGCCGTCCACGCCGGAGGGGAGCGCGACCCCGCCACGGGGTCGGTGGCGCCCCCCATCCATCTCTCCACCACCTACGAGCACGGCCCGGCCGGCGAGCGGCCGCACGGCTGGATGTACATCCGCGAGGGCAACCCCACCCAGGTGCGGCTCGAGGAGGCGCTGACCGCGGTCGAAGGGGGCGCGGCGGCGCTCGTCTTCGCTTCCGGGATGGCGGCCGGCACCGCCTACCTCCAATCCCTGCCGCCCGGTACTCACGTCCTCTTCCAGGAAGACCTCTACTACGGCTTCCGCAAGCTGGCGCGGGAGCTCCTGCCGCGCTGGGGGATGACGGCGAGCTTCGCCGACTTCCGCGACCTCGACGCCCTGCGCGCCGCCCTCCGCCCCGAGACCGGCCTCCTCTGGACCGAGAGCCCCTCGAACCCGCTGATGCAGGTCGTCGACCTGGCGGCGGTGGCTGAGCTGGCGCGCGGCGCCGGCGCCCGCCTGCTGGTCGACGGCACCTTCGCCACCCCGGCCCTGCAGCGGCCGCTGGCGCTCGGCGCCGCCGCCGTCCTCCACTCCGCCACCAAGTACCTCGGCGGCCACGGCGACGTGCAGGCGGGGGCGCTGGTCTTCGCCGCGGCGGACGACCTCGTCGAGCGCGCCGCCCACCTGCGGCACATCACCGGCGGCGTAGCCTCGCCCTTCAACTCCTGGCTCGTGCTGCGCGGCCTGCGCTCGCTCGCCTGCCGCATAGAGCGGCATTCGGCCAATGCCCTGGCGGTGGCGCAGGCGCTCGCCGGGCACCCGCAGATCGAGACCGTGCACTACCCCGGCCTCCCGTCCCACCCCGGCCACGAGATCGCCCGCCGCCAGATGCGCGCCTTCGGCGGCATGCTCTCGCTGCAAGTGCGCGGCGGCCGCGAGCGGACGATCGAGGTCGCCTCGCGCCTGCGGCTCTTCGTCAACGCCACCAGCTTGGGCGGCACCGAGAGCCTGATCGAGCACCGCGCCTCCAGCGAGGGGCCGGGGAGCCCGACGCCCGAGAACCTCCTCCGCGCCTCGATCGGCCTCGAGCACCCCGACGACCTGGTGGCAGACCTCCTGCAAGCGCTCGCTTGAACCGTCGATGAGGAGAGGAGAGACACCGATGAGAGCCAAGACCTGGATCCCGTTGTTGGCCGTTCCCGTCCTGCTCGCCGTCGCCCTGTCCGAGGTCCAGGGGCAGCCGCCCGCGGCGCCCGACTCCGAGACGCAGCGCATCATCCGCGGCTTCAACATCTCCCCGGTGCCGCTCAAGCTGCGCGGCCGCAACCGCCAGCTTCTGGGCCTCGGCAGCTACATCGTCAACGCCCAGGGCGGCTGCAACGACTGCCACACCAACCCGCCGTACGCACCCGGGGGCGACCCCTTCAACGGCGAGCCGGAGCAGATCAACACCGAGGGCTTCCTGGCCGGCGGCACCGCCTTCGGCCCCTTCATCTCGGCCAACATCACGCCGGACGAGAGTGGCCGCCCGCACGGCCTCACCTACGGGGAGTTCCGCAACATCATGCGCACCGGCCACGACCCCGACCGGCACCCGCAGCTCGGGCCGATCCTGCAGGTCATGCCCTGGCCGGTCTACAGCCACATGATCGAGCGCGACCTGCGCGCGGTCTACGAGTTCCTGCGCTCGATCCCGTCGATCGAGAACGACAACTAGGATGCCCGCCGCCCTCCTCCCGCCCCCGGTCCGCCCGGGGGCGCGCGTGGGGGTGGCGGCGCTCTCCGGCGCGGTCGATCCCGAGCGGCTGCGGCGCGGCCTCGCCGAGCTCGAACGGCTGGGTTTCGAGCCGGCGCCGGCGCGCAACCTGGCGGCCGTGGCGGGCACCGGCAAGGTGCGCTTCGCCGGCGGCGACGAGGAGCGCCTGGCGGCCTTCCACGAGCTGGCGGCCGACCCCGATCTGCCGGCCATCCTCTTCGCCCGCGGCGGCCACGGCCTGCTGCGGCTCCTGCCGCGGCTCGACTGGCGGCTCCTGGCGCGCACGCCGCGCGCCTACGTCGGCTACTCCGACCTGACGCCCTTCCTGCTCGCCGTCGTGCAGCGGCTCGGCGTCGCCGCCTTCCACGGCCCGCTGGTGGCGGCCGAGCTGGCGCGCGGCCTGCTCCCCGAAGAGGAGGAGTCGCTCCTGGGCGCCCTCGCCGGCGACTACCCGGTCGAGCACCCGCTGGCCGGCGCGCTGCGCGACGGCGCGGGGGAGGGACCGCTCCTCGGCGGCTGCCTGTCGCTCCTCGTGGGCACGCTGGGCACGCCCTGGGCGTCCGACCTCGCCGGCGGCATCGTCTTCCTGGAGGACGTCAACGAGCCGCTCTACCGCCTCGACCGAATGTTGACCCACCTCCGCTTGTCGGGTAGCCTCGACGCGATCCGCGGCATGGTGATCGGGCACTTCGACGGCGACGGCCCGGAGCCTCCGGGCGCCGAGGTCGAGGCCCGCATCGCCCTGATGGCCGAGAGCCTCGCCGGCTTCCCCTGGCCGCTGGCCTGGGGGGAGCGGAGCGGCCACCGCGCCCCCAACCTGACGCTGCCGCTCGGCCTGCCGGCGCGCCTCGAGGGCGCCCGCCTGACGCTGGGCAGCGACCGGATCGCCGAGCGATGAGCAACTCCGTCTTCAAGAGCACCGGCAGCGGCGCCACCCCCGCGCCCAAGAAGGCGTCGGTCTACACCCAGGTCGAGCACTCGGCCGGCAACTACGTCTTCCGCGAGGGTGAGCTGGGACGGGAGATGTACATCATCCAGGAGGGGCAGGTCGAGATCACCAAGCGCGCCGCCGGTGAGGAGCGGCAGCTCGCGGTGCTCGACAAGGGGGACTTCTTCGGCGAGATGGCGCTGCTCGAGGACCTGCCGCGCGCCGGCTCGGCGCGCGCCGTCTCCCACGTCCGGCTGGTGCAGATCAACGGCTCGACCTTCGACCAGATGCTGCGCGACAACCCGGAGATCGCGGTCCGCATGATGCGCAAGCTGTCGCGCCGGCTGCGCGAGACCGACCAGCAGCTCCGCGACCTGATGGACCAGACCAACCGCGGCTTCTCCGACGTGCCCTCCTTCCAGGAGGCGCCGGTGCCCACCGCCCCCGAGCGGCTGCGGCACGCGCAGTCCGGCATGGAGTTCCCGCTCGCCCGCGGCTCGGAGACGACGATCGGACGGAAGGACCCGGTCACCGGCATCTGGCCCGACATCGACCTCTCGCCGGTGGACAACCAGCGCTCCGTCTCCCGCCGCCACGCCAAGATCTACCGCCGCGGCGCCAAGTTCTTCCTCTCCGAAGAGATCGGCACCGTCAACAACACCTTCCTGAACGGCGCCCGCCTGGAGACCGGCATCCCCGGCGAGCTGAAAGCCGGCGACGAGGTGCGGTGCGGGGTCGTGGCCCTGCGCTTCGAGATCCCGAATTAGCCGCGGCGGCGCGTCGTATCCTTCCCGCGTGCCCCTCACTCCGGACACGCCGCTGACCGCGGTGCGCGGCATCGGGCCGGCGCGGGGGGGGGCGTTTGCGGCGGCCGGGTACTGCACCGTCCGTGACCTCCTCTTCCACCTGCCGCACCGCTACGAGGACCGGCGCGCGGTGACGCCGGTGGGGGAGGTGAGCGCCGCTGGCGAGGTGACGGTGCGCGGGCGGCTCCTGGACCTCAAGGCGGTGCGCGTCCGGCGGCGCGGGCTGGCGCTGGTGCGCGGGGCGGTCGAGGACGACACCGGCCGGCTGGCCGTCGTCTGGTTCAACCGTCCCTACCTCACCACCTGGGCCGACTCGGGCGAGGAGTACCTGCTGCACGGGCCGGTGCGGGCGACGAAGGGCGGCGCCCTGGCTCTCCTCAACCCCTCCTGCGAGCGCGCCGCCGCGGCGCTCCACGGCGGGCGGATCGCGCCGGTCTACCCGGCGGTGCGCGGTGTCGGCCCCGCGGCGCTGCGGCGTCTCCTGCCCCAGCTCCTCGCCGCCCTCGACCTGCCGCGCCTCGCCGATCCGCTGCCGCCCGACCTCCTCGACCGCCACGGCCTGCCGCCGCTCGCCGAGGCGCTCGCCGTCCTCCACGCGCCGCCGGAAGGGGCCGATCTCGACGCCCTCAACGGCCGCCGCAGTCCCGCGCACCTGCGGCTCATCTACGGCGAGCTGCTGGAGCTCCAGCTCGAGCTCGCCGTGCTGCGCGAGCGCGCGGTGCGCGAGCCGCGCCGCCACCACTACCGCATCGACGACGGCCTGCGCCAGACCGCGCGCGCGGCCCTCCCCTTCAAGCTCACCGCGGCGCAGAAGCGGGTGCTGCGCGAGATCGCCGCGGACCTCCAATCGCCCTACCCGATGCTCCGCCTCCTCCAGGGGGACGTCGGCAGCGGCAAGACGATCGTCGCCGCCCTCGCTCTCCTCATCGCGCTCGAGAACGGCTACCAGGCGGCCTTCATGGCGCCGACCGAGCTGCTCGCCGAGCAGCACTTCGCCGGCCTGGCACGACTGCTCGGGAAGCGCTGCCGCATCGGGCTCCTCACCGGCTCGAACCGCGACGCCGGCGCCCTGCGCGAGGCCCTGGCCGCCGGCACGCTCGACCTCGCGGTCGGCACCCACGCGCTGGTGCAGGAGGGCGTGCGCTTCCGCAAGCTTGGTCTCTGCGTCATCGACGAGCAGCACCGCTTCGGCGTCGTCCAGCGCCAGCTCCTGGCGCGCAAGGGGGAGCGGCCGGACGTCCTGGTGATGACCGCGACGCCGATCCCGCGCTCGCTGGCCCTCGCCGCCTACGGCGACCTCGCGCAGTCGCTCCTCGACGAGCTGCCGCCGGGGCGGACGCCGGTCGCCACCGAGGTCGTGCCCGTCAAGCGGCGCGGCGAGGTCTACCGGCGCCTGGCCGCGGAGCTCGCGGCCGGCGGGCGCGCCTACGTCGTCTTCCCCAAGATCGAGGGCGAGCCGGACGACGCCGCCGCGGTCGCGACGATGGGGGAGCGCGTGCGCCGCTTCCTCGCCGACTGGCCGAGCGCGGTCCTCCACGGCCGCATGCCGCCGGCCGAGCGCGACGAGGTGATGCGCGCCTTCGCGCGCGGCGACGTGCAGGTGCTGGTGGCGACGACGGTGATCGAGGTCGGCGTCGACGTCCCGGAGGCCACCTGGATGGTCGTCGAGAGCGCCGAGCGCTTCGGCCTGGCGCAGCTCCACCAGCTGCGCGGCCGCGTCGGGCGCGGGCCGCGGCCGTCGCGCTGCGTCGCCCTGCACGGCAAGCTCACCGAGGACGGGGCGCGGCGGCTGGAGGTCTTCGCCGGCACCACCGACGGCTTCGCCATTGCCGAGGCCGACCTGGCGCTGCGCGGCCCGGGGGAGCTCCTGGGAACGCGCCAGGCCGGGCTCCCCGTCTTCTGCGTCGCCGACCTCGCCGCCGACTTCGCCTGGCTGCAGACGGCGCGCGACGACGCCCGGGAGCTGCTGCTGCGCCTCGACGAGCCGGCGCTCGCGCCGCTGCGCGCCCTCGTCGAGCCGCGCCTGCGTGGGCGCGGCGCCCGTTTCGAGGGGGGATAGGCGCCCGCGTGCGCGTCCTCCTGGTCGCCAACACGCTCCCCCCGCGCGACGTCTCGGGGGTCGGGGAGCAGGTGCTACAGTTGGCGGCGGGTCTGCGCGACGCGGGGCACGAGGTGGAGGTCCTGGGGCGCGGGCCCGGCGGCGCCAGGGGCCCCAAGCTGCTCTTCCCGCTCGCCGTCGTCCCCGCCGCCTTTCGGGCGCTCCGCCGCTTCCGGCCGCACGTCTTCCAGGTGCACGAGTCGGACGGCGCGCTGGCGGCCCTGCTGGCGGCGGCGGCCTCCCCACTGCTCGACCCGCCGCCGCGCCTGGCCGCCCTCCTCCAGGTGAGCTACCGCGAGGAGCGGCGCGCGGTGCGGCCGCTGCGGGCGCCGGACGGGCGGGTGCTGGGGCGGCCGGGGTGGCGCGAGCGGGCCTTCCGGTGGGGGAATGCGCCGCTTCAGGTAGTGCTGGGGTGCCTGACCGCGTGGTGCGCCGACGTGGTGCTGGCGCCGAGCGCCGCGACGGCGGAGGAGCTGGCGCGGGACTACGGAGTCGGTGGAGTAGGAGTGGTGCCGAACGCGACAGGGGGAGTAGCGGTTGAAGAGGAAGAATCTCGGGTGGGTGGGGCAGGGTCCGAGCCTGCGCGGGGCTACCTGCTGTTCGTCGGACGGCTGCGGTTGCGCAAGGGGGTCGAGGTGCTCCTCGCCGCGCTCGCGCGGCTGCTCGAGACGGTGCCCGGGGCGCGCCTGCTGATCGCCGGCGACGGCGAGCACCGCCGGGCGCTGGAGCGGACGGCGGTGCGGCTGGGAGTGGAGGAGGCGGTGACGTTCCTCGGGCGGTGCGACGCGGCGCGGGTGCGCGTCCTCCTCGCCGGCGCCGGCGCGCTGGCGGTGCCGTCGATCTACGAGGGGATGCCACTGGTGGTGCTCGAAGCGATGGAAGCCGGAGTGCCGGTCGTCGCCAGCCGGGTGAGCGGCATCCCGGAGGTGGTCGTGGACGGCGAGACCGGCTGGCTGGTGCCGCCGGAGGACCCCGGGGCGCTGGCCGCCGCGCTCGGCGAGGCGCTGGCGCAGCCGGAGGAGGCCCGCCGCCGCGGCGAAGCCGGCCGGCGGCGGCTCGACGAGAGGTTCCGGCCGCGGCACGCCGCGGCGGCGTGGTTGGAAGCAGTGGGTGAAGGGGGGCGGTGATCGAGACCACGGTAGCGCATGTCATCCCGAGCGTGAGCGAGGGATCTGGGCGGGGGGCGGCGCGAGGACGGTTCCGCCGCGAGAGGACTTCGTGCCACCCGCCCCCCAGATCCTTCGCTATCGCTCAGGATGACAGGCCGAGGACCTACGCATGATGGGACGTGCCTTGTTGGTGGTCGGCTGGATGGCGACGCTGGGCTTCGCCGCCAGCGCCGGCGTGGGCTACTTCCTGCCCCGGATCGACGAAGGGATGCGCCTCCACATCCTCCTCGCCCTCGCCTCCAGCCTCCTCCTGCTCTTCTCCCACTGCTGGATCATGTTCTACCTGATCGGCACCGGCCGCGCGATCAAGGACGCGGTGCGGGTAGGCGGGCTGCCGGCCGAGCTGTACGAGCGGACGAAGGACTTCAAGAACCGCTCCTACCCGTCGCTGATGCTCGCCGTGGGTCTGGCGATGGCGACCTTCATCCTCGGCGGCGGCGTCTACACCGGCGCCGTCCCGCTCTGGGTGCACCACGGCCTCTTCTGGCTGACGCTGGCGGCGCAGCTCCGGGCGCTGGTGCTGGAGGGCCGAGTGCTCGGCGCCAACGACCGCCTGATGACCGACATCAACCGCCGCCTGGGCGCCGCGGCCTGATGGAGCGCGACCCAACCACGACGGTTGCCGTCGTGCTGGTCAACTGGAACGGCGCCGAGGACACCCTCGCCACCCTGCGCTCGCTCGACGCCGTGCGCGGCCGCGAGCGCCTCCGCCCGCTCGTCGTGGACAACGGCTCGACCGACGGCTCCCCGGAGCGCCTGCGCCGCGAGCGGCCGGACGTCGAGCTGGTCGAGACCGGCGAGAACCTCGGCTTCGCGGGCGGCAACGACGTCGGCATCCGCCGCGCCCTCGCCGATCCCGCGGTCGGCTGGGTGCTGCTCTTGAACACCGACGTCGCGGTGGACCCCGGCTTCCTCGAGCCGCTCCTCGCCGCCGCCCGCGACCCGGCGGTCGGCGCCGCCGGCCCCAAGATCTTCTACTTCGACCCGCCCGACCGGCTGTGGGCGGCGGGGGGGCGGCTGCGCATCCGCGAGACGGTAACGGTCGAGCTCGGCCGCGGCGAGCCGGACGGCCCGCGCTGGAGCCGCGCCGGCGACGTCACGTATCTCACGACCTGCTGCCTGCTGGTGCCGCGCGACGCGCTCGAGCGGGTGGGTCCGCTCGACCCGGCCTACTTCATCAACGTCGACGACGCCGACTGGTGCCGCCGCGCGCTCGACGCCGGCTACCGCCTGCGCTACGTGCCGGAGAGCCGCATCTGGCACAAGGTGGCGGCCTCGACCGGCGGCGGCTACACGCCGGGCAAGACCTTCCACACCGGCCGCAGCAACGCCCTCTACGTCCGCCGCCACGGCGGGCCGCTCGGCCTCGCCGGCTTCCTCGTCGCCAACCTGGTCGCCCTGCCCGCGGCCTGGCTGCGCGAGGCGCCGCGCGGCAACGGCCGCTCGGTCGTCGCCAAGGCGCGCGGCGTCCTCGCCGGCCTGCGCGACCCGCTGCCGCCCCTGCCGAGCCTCTGACGATGCCGGCCCTCCAGGACCCCAACGCGCTCTTCACCGCCGCGGTGCAGCTCCTGCTCGTGCTCCTCGCCATCTCGGCGCACGAGGCGGCGCACGCCTGGGCCGCCGACCTCTGCGGCGACCCGACGCCGCGCAGGCTCGGGCGGCTGACCCTCAACCCGCTACGCCACCTCGACCCCTTCGGCTCGGTCGTGCTGCCGGTGATGCTGCTGCTCCTCGGCGCGCCGGTCTTCGGCTGGGGGCGGCGGCCGCCGATCCTCGAGAAGAACCTCCGCCGGCCGCGCCGCGACGGCTCGCTCGTCGATCTCGCCGGCCCGGCCGCGAACTTGGTCCTGGCCGCCCTCGCAACGCTGGCCCTCGCCGTCGCCCTGCAGCTCCTGCCGGCGGCGGCCCGCGAGGCCGCCTTCCTGACCCTCTTCCAGCGGGCGCGCGAGGCCGGGACGATGGCCGGCTTCCCGCTGGTCTTCACCCTGGTGCGGATGGCGACGATCAACGCCTTCCTGGCCGTCTTCAACCTGATCCCGCTGCCGCCGCTCGACGCCGGCCAGCTCGCCCTGCGCTTCCTGCCCTACGACTGGGCGGTGCGCCTTGCCGCCGTCCGACCCTACGGCTTTATGATCGGCACCGCCCTCGCCGTCTCGGGGGTGGTGCCGGCGCTGCTCTTCCCCTTCTACGGGCTGCTGGTGGTCGTGATCCGTTTCCTCTGAGGAGATTCGGTTGGTCGAGGCGCAGAAAGTCGTGCTCTCCGGGATGCGTTCCACGGGGAAGCTGCACCTGGGGAACTACTTCGGGGCGCTCAAGAACTGGGTGGAGCTGCAGGACCGCTACCGCTGCTACTTCTTCGCCGCCGACTGGCACGCCCTGACCAGCGACTACGCCGACCCCTCCGGCATCGCCGAGAGCACGCTCGAGATCGTCGCCGACTACCTGGCCGCCGGGCTCGACCCCGAGCGCTCGGTCATCTTCGTCCAGTCGATGGTGCCGGAGCACGCCGAGCTCCACCTGCTGCTGTCGATGATCACGCCGCTCGGTTGGCTCGAGCGGGTGCCGAGCTACAAGGAGCAGATGGCGCAGATCGAGGGCAAGGACCTCGCGACCTACGGCTTCCTCGGCTACCCGCTGCTCCAGACCGTGGACATCGTCATCTACCGCGCCCACTTCGTGCCGGTCGGGGAGGACCAGGCGAGCCACCTGGAGATGAGCCGCGAGGTGGTGCGCCGCTTCAACCACCTCTACGGCGAGGAGGTCTTCCCCGAGCCCAAGGCCCTGTTCACGCCGACCCCGAAGGTGCCGGGGATCGACGGGCGGAAGATGTCGAAGTCCTACGGCAACGCCATCCACCTCTCCGACCCGCCGGAGGTGGTGCGGCAGAAGTGCATGGAGATGTTCACCGACCCGCAGCGCCAGCGGCGGAGCGACCCCGGCCGCCCCGAGGTCTGCAACCTCTACGAGTTCCACAAGCTGATCTCGCCGGCCGACGTGCAGGAGCGGGTGGCGGTGCAGTGCCGGGCGGCGGAGATCGGCTGCGTCGACGACAAACGCCTCCTCGCCGACATCATGAACGCCTACCTCGAGCCGATGCGCGAGCGGCGCGAGCGGCTGGCCGGCGACCGCGACGCGCTCCTCGACGTCCTCGTCGAGGGCTCGCGCCAGGCGCGCGAGCGGGCGCAGGAGACGATGGAACAGGTGCGGGCGGCGATGGGTCTCGATTACAGCAAGACCCGCCGCCTCGTCGCGGAGGCCCGCGGGTGAGTGAGTCCCTCCTCCCCCCCGGCTGGCGGGTGCACCTGCCGGTCTTCGAAGGGCCGCTCGACCTCCTCCTGCACCTCGTCAAGGTCAACCAGGTGGAGATCACGGACATCCCCGTGGCCACGATCTGCGACCAGTTCCACGAGTACCTGCGGCTGATGGAGGAGCTGAACCTCGACATCGCCGGCGAGTACATCTACGAGGCGTCGCTGCTGATCCACCTGAAGAGCAAGCTGCTGCTGCCGCGGCCGGTGACGGTGGAGGGGGAGCCGGCGGAGGACCCGCGCCAGGAGCTGGTCGAGCGCCTGCTGGAGTACCGGCGCCTGAAGGCGGCGGCGCAGACGCTGGCCGAGACCGACCGCCTGCGCCTCGGCGTCTTTACCCGGAAGCCGCAGCCGCGGCCGGGGCCGGAGGAGGGGGAGGAGATCGAGCTCGGCGAGGTCTCGCTCTTCGACCTCCTCGGCGCCTTCAAGCAGGTCCTCGTCCGCTACGACCGCGAGCACCCGCCGCCGTTTTTGGTCAGCCCCGAGGTGTGGAGCGTGCGCGCGCAGTTCGAGCGCTACCTGGGCGAGCTGTCGCCCAGCCGCCCCTTCGACCTCCTCGCCGACCTCCGCCGCCGCTCGGGCCGCGCCGAGGCGATCGCCGCCTTCCTCGCGGTCCTGGAGCTGGCGCGGTTGAACCTCGTCCGCCTCCACCAGACCGAGGCCGGGGAGGTGCTGCTCTACCGCACGACGCGCGACTGGTCGCGCGCCGACATTGAAGCGGTGGGGGCGTAGGGCGGGATGACGGGGCGGGCCGAGCTGGAAGCGGCGCTGGAGGCGGTCCTCTTCGTCGCCGCCGACCCGGTGCCGCGGCAGCGCCTGCTGGACCTCTTCGACGAAGGCGACCGGGAGGAGGCGGCGCAGGCGCTCGAGGCCGTGCTCGCTCGCTACACAGCGGCCGAGGGGCGCGGCGTCGCCGCCGAGGAGGTGGCCGGCGGCGTGCGCCTGGTGACCCGGCCGGAGCTCGCTCCCTACCTCCGCCGCTTCTTCGAGGCGGCCGGCGAGAGCAAGCTCTCGGTCGCGGCGCTCGAGACCCTGGCCATCGTCGCCTACCGCCAGCCGATCACCGCCCCCGAGATCCAGGAGCTGCGCTCGGTCAATCCGGCGGCGGTGCTCAAGACGCTCCTCGAGCGGCGCATGGTGCGCATCACCGGCCGGAAGGAAGTCGTGGGCAAGCCCTTCCTCTACGGCACGACGCGCGAGTTCCTGATGCACTTCGGCCTGAACCACGTGCGCGACCTGCCGCCGCTCGAGGAGTTCGAGGAGGCGCTGCGGGATGGCTGAGGAGCGCTTGCAGAAGATCCTCGCCCGCGCCGGCGTCACCTCGCGGCGCAAGGCCGAGGACCTGATCCGCGAAGGAAGGGTAACCGTCAACGGCGCGGTCGCCGGGATCGGCGACAAGGCCGACCCGGCGCGCGACGCCGTGAAGCTCGACGGCAAGCGCGTCCACCCGCCGGCGACGCATCGCTATCTCCTGCTCAACAAGCCGCGGGCGGTGATGTCCACAGTCTCCGACCCCGAGGGGCGGCCGACGGTCATGGAGTTCGTGCCGCCGATGTTCCGCAAGGCGCTGGTGCCGGTGGGGCGGCTCGACTTCCTGACCGAGGGCCTCCTCCTGTTGACCGACGACGGCGAGTTTGCGCAGACGATCGCCCACCCGCGCCACGGCTGCTGGAAGACTTACGAGGTCAAGGTGTCCGGGCACCCGGACGCAGCGGCCCTCGACCGGCTGCGCGCCGGGATCCTGCTCGAAGGGGTGAGGACCGCGCCGTGCGAGATCGAGCCGCGGCACGTCAAGGCCCGGCGGAGCCCCCGCGGCGAGCGCGGCCGCCGCCCGCCGGAGAGCGAGACCTCCTGGTGGACGGTGCGCCTCGCCGAGGGGCGGACGCGGCAGATCCGCGAGATGTTCCAGCGCATCGGCCACCCCGTGCAGAAGCTGCGGCGGGTGGCGATCGGGCCGCTCGCCGACGCCGAGCTGCCGCTCGGCGCCGTGCGCGAGCTCTCCGAGCGGGAGGTCGACATGCTCAAGCGCGCGGCCGGGCGGATCCCGCCGCCCGACCGGGAAGCCGCCGGGCGCAAGGCGCCGCGGAGCGGCCCGCGCCAGCCGGCGCCGGGCGTGCGCGGCGGCGCGCGGAAGGGCGGCCCGCCGCGACCCGGCCCGCCGAAACGAACCGGTGAGCGGCCGAAGCCCCCTCGTCGTCGCCATTGACGGCCCCTCCGGGGTCGGCAAGAGCACGGCGGCGCGGATGCTCGCCCGCCGCCTCGGCGTGCCCTTCCTCGACACCGGCGCGATGTACCGCGCCGTCGCCCTCAAGGTCCTGGAGAGCGGCGCCGACCCCGGCGACCCGGAGGCCGTCGCGCCGCTGAGCGACGCCGCCGACATCCGGCTCGCCCGCCGCCCCGACGGCACCTTCGAGGTGCTCCTCGACGGCCACCCGGTGGAGGACCGTATCCGCAGCCGCGCGGTGAGCGAGGCCTCCTCGCAGGTCTCCGAGCACCCCGCGGTGCGCCGCCGCATGGTCGCCCTGCAGCGCGAGATCGCCGGCCGGCACGGCGGCGTCCTCGAAGGCCGCGACATCGGCACCCGCGTCTTCCCCGACACGCCGCACAAGTTCTTCCTGGACGCCCGCCCCGAGGTCCGCTTCCGCCGCCGCCACGAGCAGCTCGAGAAAGCCGGCCGCCCCGAGGACTACGACGCCGTCGTCGGCGACATCACCGCCCGCGACGAGCGCGACAGCCGCCGCACCGACTCGCCGCTGACCCGCGATCCCTCCTACACCCTCATCGACTCCTCCGACCTCGACCTCGAAGAGGTGGTGGAGAAGATGGCGCGGGAGATCGAGGCGGGGGACTCAGGCCCTACTTCTTAGGCGCCACGCTCAGGATCTTCTCGATCTTCTTCGGGTCGTCCGGCAGCAGCCCCGCGGCCGGTAGCCGAGGGACGAGGCGGGCCCAGCGCTCTTCGCGGGCGAAGACCTCGCGGAAGATCGGCAGCGCCTGCTCCTCGCGGCCGGCGGCGAAGAGGGTCACGGCCTGCCAGAAAGGGAGCTCGGCGATGTCGGGCGCGAGCTGCGTGCCGCGGGTGTAGTGGGCGAGCGCCTCCTCGACCTTGCCCGCCGCGAACGCCTCGTCGCCCAGGTTCATCTCGTCGTAAGCGCGGTTGAGGGTCAAGAGCCGCCGCAGCTCGGCGAGCGGCTGCGGGTGATCGTCCACCCGCAGGTCCACCAAACGGTCGCGCCACGGCTCGCCCGTCGATTGCGCGCGCACGACGAGGAGCGCCGCGCTCTGCCGGCCGCGGATGTCGCCCCCCTCGGCCTCCGCCGCCTCCAGCGCCGCCAGCAGGCGCTCGGCCAGGTCCCCCTGCGCGCCTTCGTAGGCCCGTGCCATCGCCGGCCAGACGGTCGGCTTGTCCATCAGGTTCGCCTGCACCGAGTAGCCCGCGCCCTGCTGGTGGCCAGCGGCGGCGATGCAGCGCGGGCCGGTCCAGCTCACCACCCGCCCCTGCGCGTCCACCATCGCCACCTGCCGCACGTCCTTCTGCGGGTCGGCGGCGAGGAGCTCCTGGAGCGCCTGCTCGGCCGACTTCCCGCCGCGCATCAGCGCCAGCCCCTTCGGCCCGTAGTCGACCCGCACGAACGACTGCGTCGCCACCGCCCCCACCCCCGCCTCCGCCCACGGCACGGTCGGCCCGACCGAGAACCAGTGGCTCTGCACCGCCACCCCGAAGTCGCCGGTCTTGGGATCGCGGGCGACGATCGAGTAGGTGTGAGCGAGCGGGTCGGCGGCGCCGGCCGGGGCGGGGGAGAGAAGCACGGCGGTCAATACGGCAACGAACGAGACGAGTGGGAGCGCACAAGGTCGCATCGCGGAGCCTCCTATAGAATCCCTAAAATATCCGAACGCCCTCAGTCGTGACGGAGCCGCGGAGACGACCTGATTAGCCAGAGGGACTACGACTGGGAATGGGCTCACCAAATCGTGCGTCTGGATGATCGGCGGCCAGCAGCAGGGTCAGGACCGCATGGAGACGCGGTGTCGGCGGAAACGACCTGATCAGCACGGAAGGATTGCGACTGGATGCGTTCGAGGGTGTACGGGAACCCGAGGTCAAACGAGCGGCGGAGACGACCTGATCAGCACGGAGGGATTGCGACTTCGCCGCGAGCATGTCGCTATCGTCGGGGCCGAAGGCCTTGTCGGCGGAAACGACCTGATCAGCACGGGGGGATTGCGACGAGCGCCTTGTAGATGGCGTCGCCCTTGACCACGCTGGGCTGGTGGCGGAAACGACTTGATCAGCACGGAGGGATTGCGACGAGATCGCTTCTACCCAAGACTGATGATGGAACGTATCAACCGGGGCGGAAACGACCTGATCAGCACGGGGGATTGCGACTTCTTGAAGAATATCCAGCCGCAGTGCGCCCAGAGCAGTCGGAGGAAACGACCTGATCAGCACGGAGGGATTGCGACAACTTCGAGGCGACTTGAGGAGCGAGGGTGGGTTTGTTGATGGCGGAAGCGACCTGATCAGCACGGAAGGAATTGCGACTATGAACCACAGGACCGATGCCAGCTTGAGGAAGAAGTTGCCGGAGGAAACGACCTGATCAGCACGGAGGGATTGCGACCCGACCTGCCGGATCGTCCACTTGGTGGTTGGACCAGTGAACGCGGAGGAAACGACCTGATCAGCACGGAGGGATTGCGACGCCGGCGCTCCCGTCGCGCACCCGGCGAGCAGGAGGACGGCGGAAACGACTGACCCCCCACTCGCTCTTGGCGGAAACGACCTGATCAGCACGGAGGGATTGCGACTTGCCGTGGCGACCGATGAAGGTGTACACCCGCGCGCTCTGCTCGCCGGAGGAAACGACCTGATCAGCACGGAGGGATTGCGGCGACCAGGGGAAGAGGGCGACGTAGATGATGCCACGCCAGGTGTGAGGAAACGACCTGATCAGCGCACGGAGGGATTGCGACCTTCCCAGTGACTTCATGACTCGCAGGATAAATCCCGAGAGGAAACGACCTGATCAGCACGGAGGGATTGCGACGAGAGGACGTCGATGGCCTTGGAGATGGCGTCTGCATGCGGAGGAAAACGACCTGATCAGCACGGAGGGATTGCGACTTCTCGACCTCCACACCGTTCGCTCGCGCCGACGAGGTGGGAGGCAACGACCTGATCAGCACGGAGGGATTGCGACTTCTCGAACAGCGTCGGGCTGGAGTGCGCGAGCAACTGCAGGCGGAGGAAACGACCTGATCAGCACGGAGGAATTGCGACCTTGTCGTCCACTTTCTTCCAGAGGCGCGCCCGCTCGGCGGCGGAATCGACCTGATCAGCACGGAGGGATTGCGACAGTCGTGCCGGCTGCCACCAGGAATGCGGTACCTCTCGTACGGGTCGGCGGAAACGACCTGATCAGCACGGAGGGATTGCGACCTTGGGAACCATCCATCTCCAGTCACCGTCCCGGCTTTGGCGGAAATGACCTGATCAGCACGAAGGGATTGCGACTTTCTGCAGGACGAGTTCCACGACCAGACGTCGACCTGGTCGAGGCGGAAACGACCTGATCAGCACGGAGGGATTGCGACGATGGGATCGAACGACGAGGTGACCTCGTGTCCCCACACTCGCAGGCGGAAACGACCTGATCAGCACGCTGGGATTGCGACGAAGATACCCCTCTCTGCCAACATCCCGTGAGACAGGCGAGCGTGCTCAAAATAGGGTAGAGGGCGGAGAGAGGCGCGGCGATGAAGCGAGGGTTGGAGAGGCAGGATGGGTGGCGGGTCCAGGGGGCGGAGGCAAGGGTCGGCGGGGAGGGTGGGGAGGCCGGGGGCGGGGGAGGAGAGGCCTCCCCACCCTCCTCGCCCACGACGCTGCGGGCTGGGCCGCGGGATCCGCTCCCGGATCCTGAGGTCGAGCCCAAGGCCCGGCGGCGGCAGTTTTCGGTCGCCTACAAACTGCGCATCCTCGAGCAGGCCGACCGTTGCCAGGGCCGCGGCGAGATCGGTGCGTTGTTGCGGCGGGAAGGACTGTACGCTTCCCATCTCGGCCGCTGGCGTGCCCTCCACCGGCAGGGAGGCGCCGCAGCCCTCGGCCGTCCGCGCGGGCGCAAGCCCGACCCCGACACGGCCTTGCGCGAGCACCTGCGTCGGCTCGAGCGCGACAACCAGCGGTTGCAGCGCGCGCTGCAGCAGGCCGAGGCCATCGTCGAGGTGCAAAAAAAACTCTCGGAGGTGCTGGGCATCCGCCTGACCGCACCCGACGAGGACGAGACGAGCGCATGAGCGCTGTGCCCGCGCTGGCCGAGCGCGTCGGGGTCCAGAGGGCCTGCACGGCTCTGGGTGTGCCGCGCTCGTCGCTGGACCGTCACCGCCGCCAAGCCGGCGCCGGGCCGCGACGGCCGCCGCCGCCCCGGCCCACGCCGGCGCGGGCCCTCAGCGCCGACGAACGCCGGCAGACCCTGGAGGTCCTCCATAGCCCGCGCTTCGTCGACGCCTCCCCGGCTCAGGTCCACGCCACCCTGCTCGACGAAGGTCACTACCTCTGCTCGGTGCGCACCATGTACCGCCTGCTGGCGCGCCAGGGCGAGGTGCGGGAGCGACGCCACCAGCTGCGCCACCCCCTCTACCGCAAGCCCGAGCTCTTGGCCACCGGCCCCAACCAGGTCTGGTCCTGGGACATCACCAAGCTCCGCGGGCCGGCCAAGGGGATCCACTACAGCCTCTACGTGGTGCTCGACATCTTCAGCCGCTACGTCGTCGGCTGGCTGCTGGCCCAACGCGAGAGTGAGCTGCTCGCTCAGCGTCTGCTGGCCGAGACCCTTGCCAAGTATCCCGTGGTCGCGGGCGCGCTGACGCTGCACGCCGATCGCGGCCCGAGCATGACGTCGAAGTCGGTGGCTCAGCTGCTGGCCGACCTCGGGATCCTCAACAGCCACAGCCGCCCCCACACCAGCAACGACAATCCCTACTCCGAGGCCCAACTCAAGACCCTGAAGTACCATCCGCTGTTTCCCGATCGCTTTGGCTCGCTCGAGGACGGCCGGCTCTTCTGCCGCGGTTTCTTCCCCTGGTACAACCACCAGCACCACCACTCTGGCCTGGCGCTGCTGACCCCCGCCGACGTCCATTTCGGCCGCGCCCCCGAGATCCTCGCCCGCCGCGCCGACGTCCTCCGTGCGGCCTACGCCGCCCACCCGGAACGCTTCCACCGCGTGCCCCGTCCTCGGCAACTCCCCCAGGCCGTCTGGATCAACCCTCCCCAGGAGGACACCCCGACGAGACTTCCCTAATTTCTCTCTGAACTCTGTCTCAACGGGCTTGACAGGCTCCGTACCGGGCACCCGGACGATGGGCGTAGCAAGCACGGCGGCGGAAACGACCTGATCAGCACGGAGGGATTGCGACTTCTGAGAGGGCCTTCCTTTCGTCGGTCAACTGGCGGGTCTTCGGCGGAAACGACCTGATCAGCACGGAGGGATTGCGACGCACGCAGAAGACGATGAAACCGATGAGGGTGGTTCTCACCGATGGGCGGAAACGGCCTGATCAGCACGGAGGGATTGCGACCTGGAGCAGTAGACTGAGAGGAGGGTCGTAGTAGTCGGTTGAGGCGGAACGACCTGATCAGCGCGGAGGGATTGCGACGCGCACCGCCCGGAGGCGGCCAGGTACATGAGGCCAGCGAGCTCCCCGGCGGCAACGACCTGATCACACGGAGGGATTGCGACTGAAGGATTTGCTCCAGATGCCGGCGGTACCTCTCCACGGCGGAAACGACCTGATCAGCACGGAGGGATTGCGACGAGCCAGCTCCAGCTGTCTGCTTGTCCAGCTTGACCTTTGCTCCGCCGCAGAAAGACGTTCCGGCGGAATCGACCTGAGCAGGGAGGGGTTGCGACAGTTGCGGCCCCAGCTCTGGTTCGTGTACATGCTGACCACAGGCGGAGATGACCTGATCAGCACGGAGGGATTGCGACGCCGATGTTTCCGGGGTTGGTGGGGGAGATCGAGGAGTGGATGCGGGTGGCGGAAACGACCTGATCAGCACAGAGGGATTGCGACTTCTGGAACTTGCCCTCCTGGATGCTGAGCGGCGTGGCCAGAGTGGGCGGAAACGACCTGATCAGCAGGGAGGGATTGCGACGCGGCCGGGCAGGGCGAAAGCAATGTCCAGGACGTTGGCGGAATCGACCTGATCAGCACGAAGGGATTGCGAGTCGGGAGCCTCCACGCTTTCCGTGGGCTCTCCTGCCGCTCCGGCTGTTAGAGTCGCGGCATGAACCGCTGGCGCGACTGGTGGGCGCAGGCGCAGCGGGATCTCGGACACGCCGAGCACTCGCTCGAGGACGGGGACTTCGAGTGGACGGCCTTTGCGGCGCATCAGGCGGCCGAGAAGGGGCTCAAGGCCCTGATCCTTGCGGCCGGCGGTGAGCCGTGGGGACACTCGCTCGCGCTGCTCGTCGAAGCGCTCCCCGCGTCGATGGCGATCGCGCCGGAGGTCTCCGCGGCCGCCCACCGCCTCGACAAGCACTACATTCCCGCCCGCTACCCGAACGGCCTCGCGGCGGGATATCCGGGGAAGCTCTACACCGCCGACGAGGCCCGGGAGGCCATCGCCCATGCACGCGCGATCCTCGACGCCTGCCGGCGCGGTCTACCTTGACCGCGGCCTGCGCATCCAGGAGCTCCGCGCCGCCGCCGAGCGCGCCCGCCGGCGCCTGCCGGCGCTCCGCCGCCTGGTCCTTTTCGGCTCTCTCGCCGACGGCACCGCCGGCCCGCGCTCGGACGCCGACCTGCTGGTGGTGCTCGGCGCGAGCCCCCATCGCGACCCCAAGGACCGGGTCCCCGAGGTGTTGGCCGCCCTCGCGCCGCTGCCGTGCCCGCTCGATCTCTTCGTGACGACCGAGCGCGAGCTCGCCCAGCTCGAAGCCGCGGGCGACCCCCTGCTGCGGGAGGTTCACCGCTGCGAGATCGATTTGATCGACCCGGTCCTTCTCGAGAGCTGAATGGCGGCCCGGGAGCCATCGCGGGCGTGACGGATGCGCGTCGTCGCCGCCGACCTCCGCTGGCCTCAGCGGCTGAATCGCGGAGGAGTAACGCTCTCTCGCCGCGGGCAAATGCAGTCCCGCGACAGGGTGAATCTTCCCGGTCGGGCAGGGAACAGGGTTTCGCGGCGGGGGAGCTTTCCCGGCCGCGGAGGGAAGCTTCTCTCGCGGCGGGGGAGGGGCTTGGCGCGAGGCGCGGAAGCGATGTTCGCGGCGTCTGAAGGTTGATCCGCCTCCTTCCGAGCCTTGATTCGTGGCATCCACTCGTAGTTCGCGGCATTAGAAGCGCAACTCGTGGCGAGGCAAAGCCTGCTTCGCGGTAGGGGAAGCTTCCCTCTTCACTAAGGGAACATTCTTTCGCGGCCAGGGAGAGCTTGCGGTCAGGGAAGGAGCGGCACTTCGCGGCACTGAAAGCTCATCTCGTTCCCCCGGAGTCCCGATTCGCGGCGTTCGAAGCTTCGCCCGCGCCGTCGGAGCCCCAAATCGCGGCCGGGAAAGCTTCCGATGCCGCTTCCGACCTCCCGCCGGCGCCTCCACCCCGCTCGCCGCGCGGTCGTCGAGCCCCGCCAGCGTGTCGGGAAGAGCAACTCGCGGCTTTCCAGGCTTGCGCCTCGCGCGGGAGAGCGCAACTTGCGGCCTGGGAGGCTTCCCGACCGCTCGCGGCCGATGCGCTGGGCCGCTCGAGGAATCCGCCGCGCGATCCGGCGAACGCCCTCCTCTCCTTCGGCTACGTCCTCGCCGACATCCCCGACGACGGGCGCCGGACGCGGCTGGCCAAGACGCTGGAGGACTTCGGCGTGCGGGAGCAGTAGTCTGTCTTCGAGTGCCGCCTCGAGCCGGCACAGATCGAGCGCCTGAGCGCGCGGGTGACGAAGCTCCTTGACAACGGAAGGGACAGCGTGCGGATCTACCGCCTGTGCGGCGAGTGCGCGGGGAAGGCCGTCATCCACGGCGTGGGAAAGGCGACGGAGGACCCGGACGTGTATGTGCTCTGAGGGAACAGACAAGAAGCGTGCCGGTCAAAAGCCGTGCCAGCATCGAGTCGCCAATTTGGTGGCAGGGTAACGGCCGGAGAGGGAAATCGAAGCAGGGAGAGCATTTGCGGCGCGGAGCGCCGCGGAAAGAGGTGAGAAATGCAGGCCGCAGCGGACCGGTTTCCGAGGGGTAACGGCGGAAGGCCCCATAAGTGCTTGATCCGCAAGGGCCTGGAAAGGGTAGAGGCGGAAACGACCTGATCAGCAACGAGGGATTGCGACTTCTTGCGCTTGATGCGGCCTTCGTGTCGGGTCAGCGGCGGAAACGACCTGATCAGCAACGAGGGATTGCGACAAGCACGTCCGGGTCCTGGGGATCGCGCACGACCTCGAGAACAGGCGGAAACGACCTGATCAGCAACGAGGGATTGCGACTTCTCCACGGAGAACTGGGCATGGCTGCTGTTGCCCGAGCCGGCGGAAACGACCTGATCAGCAACGAGGGATTGCGACTTCTCCTGTGCTCCGGGTTCCTGGGGAAACAGCGCGTCTCCGGCGGAAACGACCTGATCAGCAACGAGGGATTGCGACAGTAGGAGGGAGTGATGAAGCGGGCGGTCTGGACGTTGGCGGAAACGACCTGATCAGCAACGAGGGATTGCGACAACCAATGTTTGCGTCTGGCCATTGCTGCCACCAGCTCTGCAGGGCGGAAACGGCCTGATCAGCAACGAGGGATTGCGACGCCGTGTGTGACACCTGGCAGCGACCCTTGCCCACCTCCGTGGGCGGAAACGACCTGATCAGCAACGAGGGATTGCGACTCACCCGTGGCGGTCTCGTAGGTCAAGCACTCCTCGTCTGCGGCGGAAACGACCTGATCAGCAACGAGGGATTGCGACGGTAGCGGTCGATGTCCCGGTCGGAGAGCGACGCCAGCAGGTGCGGCGGAAACGACCTGATCAGCAACGAGGGATTGCGACTCTCTTGATGCTGGGGAACCGCAGGACGAAGACCACGTCCGTGAAGGGCGGAAACGACCTGATCAGCAGGAAGGGATTGCAACGAGGGCGGCGCCCGTGAGGACGGCGCAAACGACTTCGCTAGCGCGAAGGGGAAATGAGCTGAAATGTGGCGAGGCGGCGCGGTTGCCGCCGGCCGCTTGTCTGCCTGTGGCTCTAGCCTTCCGCGAGGTAGTCCCTCGGAGTGACGATTCGCGTCCCCTCGTGCTCACCCAGGCGGAGCATCGCGTGGTCACCGGTCACGACGAGGTCGGCCTTGCCCGCGAGGGCGCACGCCAGCACGTTGTTGTCGCGCTCGTCCGCCAGCACCGAGACCTGCTTGGAAGGTTCGATCAGCGTGCCGAGATCGGCGACGAAGAGAGCGACGCGCGAAAGCTCCTCCGCGTCGCGTGCGAACTTCCGCCCCAGCACGTCGACGAGCTCCGAGATGATCGCCCTGGAGACGAGGAGCTCGTCCCGCCCCTCGACGACGCGGCGCAACGCGCGCTCCGCTTGGCCGCCGGGAATCATCAGGGCGGAGACGAAGATGTTGGTGTCGAAGACGACCTTCAATCGCCGAGGTAGGGAGCCAGGTCGTCTTCCGTGAGAATCCCCCGCTCCCGCGCCCGACGGCTCCAGTAACCCTGGAGCTCCTTCAGCTCCCGCTCGAGGCGCGTCCTGCGAGCCAGGCGCAGGGCATCCTGGACGACGGCGCTGAGCGTTTTCCCCTCAGCCTGTGCGGTCTCCTCCGCCTCCCGGGCGAGCTCCGCAGGGAGAGAGATGGTCTTCTTGACCGCGGCGCTCATGACCGCACTCCTTCGGTAGGAAAAAATCATACCACGAGGGGGACCGCCGGCGACCTCCAGTACAATCTCTGAGAATCTTCGAGCGATTCTGCCGGGAGGTCCTCAGTCGTGACGGAGCGCCCGCTCCCCGAGCTGCCGCGCCTGCCGTACGTGCGCCTGCGCGCCACCTTGCGTGCGGAGGAGCCGGCCTCGCTCCCCGCCTACCACGGCTCGATGCTCCGCAGCGCCTTCGGCCACGCGCTGCGCCGCACCGTCTGCGTCATGGGGCCGGCGCAGCCCTGCGCCACCTGCAGCCTGTGGCCGGCCTGCGTCCATCCGCGGGCTCTTCGAGACCTTCCTCGGCGGCACGCCCCCTCCCTTCCTGCGCGGCCTCACCCGCGGCCCGTGCCCGTACGTCTTCGAGCCGCGCGGCACGGCGGGGACGCTCGCTCCCGGCGACCCCCTCGCGTTCGACCTGGCTCCTCATCGGCAGGCGGTGGACCTGCAAGGCTACGCCGCGCTCGCGCTCGAACGGATGGCGCGCGGCGGGCTGGGAGCGGGCCGGGGGCGCTTTCGGCTGGAGCGCGTGGAGACGACCGGCCCCTCTCTGCCTCCGCTCGACGGGCTGCCGCCCGGGCCGCTGGCCCTGCGCTTCGTCACTCCCCTCCGCCTCAAGGTGCGCGACCGCCTCGTGGCGCAGCCGGGGTTCCGCGACCTCGTCTTCGCGATGCTGCGGCGCACGCTCGAGCTGGCGCAGCTCCACGTCCCCGGCGCGCGGGTCGAGTGGGCGCTGCGCCCGTGGCTCGAGCGGGCCGAGGCCGTCCGCGTGGCCCGCGCCGACCTCCGTTGGCTCGACTGGGAGCGCTACAGCCACCGCCAACGGAGCCGGATGAAGCTCGGCGGCGTGACGGGCACCCTCGTCCTCGAAGGCGACCTCGCGCCCTTCGCGCCGCTCCTGCGGGCGGCCGAGGTGGTCCACGTCGGCAAGGGCGCCACGTTCGGGCTAGGGAAAGTGGAGCTGGCCGGCCCGGCCAGGTCTCGTGTAATCGGCGAAAACGACCTGATCAGCACGGAGAGATTGCGACTTCTGTAGTAGCCCGGCGTGTTGGGGCCGGCGGCGTTGACGGCGGAAACGACCTGATCCGCACGGAGGGATTGCAACCAATCCCACTTCAGGCTGGCCAGGTCGTTCGGGTTGATCTGCAGGCGGAAACGACCTGATCAGCACGGAGGGATTGCGACCTCGGCATCTACTCCTTTCATGTTGGCTAAGGCAATACCAACTGCGGCGGAAACGACCTGATCAGCACGGAGGGATTGCGACGAAGAGTTTGTCGACCGAAGGATACGGTACATACTGCTAACCGGCGGAAACGACCTGATCCGCACGGAGGGATTGCGACTACTGCCAGGAGTTGGCGCGGTCGCTCCGCGCGTGCGGCCCCGGAGGAGGGGATGCCCCGTTCCCTGTTGAAAGCCGAAAGAGGGAAAGCGGCTCGGTTGATCATGCCACGGCCTTGGTGTTCGTCGGTTCCTCGATCGCCGCGAGCGCGAGCTCGAGAGCCCCGAGGTGCCGATGTCCCTTGACACGCCGGAAGCCAGCCTCCGCGTCACACAGCGCCAGGGCGACCCAGCGCAGCACCATGTCGCCGCCGCGCCAGCGCTTGACGTTGCGCGTCGTCGTACGGATCGAGCCGATCGTGTTCTCGATCGCGTTGGTCGAGGCGAGCAACCGGCGCAGAGCGTCGGGCAGCTTCAGCCGCAAGGCGGTGAGGGTCTCGTCGAGGCCCTCGCGCAGGCTGCCCGCGGCGCCCGCGTGGCCTGCGTGCTCGAGCCAGCGGGCAAGCTGCTCGAGGCGACGCTTGGCGAGGTCGAAGCGAGCGCTCTGGTAGGCCTCGACCATCAGGCGGTCGACCCGGGCTTGGAGCTGCTTGGGCAGGTGGTCGCGGACGTTGCGGCGCTTGTGGAGCTGGCAGCGCTGGACGTGGGTTGCGTCCCCGAAGACGGCGCGCACGGCCTTGCGCAGCCCCTTGCCGCCGTCGAGCACCGCCAAGAAGCGCGGCGGCATCGCGAGGCCTCGCTCCAACAGCTCCTGGAGCAGGCCGGTACAGAGCGCCGCGTTCTCCGTCGCGCCTTCACGCAGGCCGAGCACCCGCTTGGTCCCGTCGCGCGCGATGCCGAGTGCCACCACCAGGGTGTGGCCGGCCACCTCCAGCCCGTCGATCATCAGGATCAGGGGCTGGAAGTCCGACAGGTCTCGGCGCAGCCACGCGCCCAGCAGACGACGCGTCCCCGCCACCAGCCGGCGCTGGACCGCACTCTTGCTCGTCGCGCGCTCCGGCACCGACTCTGCGAGCGGCTCCAAGCTCCGACCGTAGCGGCGCTGCGAGACGCCGACCAGCGCCTGCTCGATCACCCGCTCCGTGAAGGGATCTTCGTCCTGAAAGGCGCGCACCGAAGGCAAGCTCATCTCGCCACCGTCGCGTCGCCGGACGCGCGGTCGCGGCAGCGCCACCTGGCGGCCACCCAGCACGAACTCGCTCGCCGTCGAGCCCCAGCGGTACGCCTCGCGGGTCGGATTGCGCCGACGCTTCGGACCGACGACGGCCTCGACCTCGTCCGCGAGCTGCCGCCCCAGGGCCTCGACGCCCGCGGCGTGAAACAGCTCCAGCAGCCCCTGGCGGCTGGCCTCGATGCCCTCGACCATCGGCCGCAGCAGCGCTTGTAGCCCGTGGCTGATGCGCGCCGCACGGCCCCCTTGCCACACCACCCGCCTTTCTGCTCTCGTCTTCATCACGGCTCCTTGGCCCCCTGGCGGGGCCGGTTATTCGACCAACCCGATTCTCGATCAGGTGGGCCGAGGAGCCGCCTTCACCTCATTGCTCTTTCAACAGCGGGAGGGACAACCCCCCCGGAGGAAACGACCTGATCAGCACGGAGGGATTGCGACTCGGCCAGCATCTTGCAGCCCTCGCTCATGGCGAAGACCTCGGAGGAAACGACCTGATCAGCACGGAGGGATTGCGGCTCTTGGCCGTTGCTGAGTCCCATCGGTTCGTGCACGGCTATCACCCGCGCAAACGACCTGATCAGCACGGAGGGATTGCGACTTCTTGACCCGGATATCGGTGGTGCCCCACTCGAGCGGCGGAAACGACCTGATCAGCACGGAGGGATTGCGACTGCGACGCTTGGCTTCCCGGGTTAAGGCCGCTAGGGCCTCATCTGGCGGAAACGACCTGATCAGCACGGAGGGATTGCGACTGCCGGCATGCCAGTTGATTGCATTTCTTCAAAGACTGGGGCGGAAACGACCTGATCAGCACGGAGGGATTGCGACTTCTGCGGAACGCGACCTTGCCGCTGCCCGAGGGGGGTATCGGCGGAAACGACCTGATCAGCACGGGGGGATTGCGACTTCTTCATGGGCGAACCGCAGGAGCACCTCTTCCCTTGTGGCGGGCGGAAACGACCTGATCAGCACGGAGGGATTGCGACCCAGGATGCCCTGCCCAGGGCGAGCGGCGAGAAACTGCTCTCGGGCGGAAACGACCTGATCAGCACGGAGGGATTGCGACTTCTGTCCTTGTACCGCTGTAGCGGCCGTAATCCAACGTGGGCGGAAACGACCTGATCAGCACGGAGGATTGCGACGAGTTGGAGGTGACGACGTCGTTGAGCCACTTGCGGCCGGCGGAAACGACCTGATCAGGACGGAGGGATTGCGACGAGGGCCAGCGGGCCCTTTGGGACTGCCGCCGCCAGGGACTCCCTGGGCGGAAACGACCTGATCAGCACGGAGGGATTGCGACGAGCGCTTGAGCTGATGGCGACAGGAACTGCACTGCAAACGACTTGTCAGCGGAAACGACCTGATCAGCACGGAGGGATTGCGACCTTATCCTGCTGTTCGCGAACGCCGTGTTTAGGGCGTTCACGAAGGAGGAAACGACCTGATCAGCACGGAGGGATTGCGACGCCGCAAACTCCTCGCTCAACGCATGCTGGTGCGCCCGGAGGAAACGACCTGATTAGCACGGAGGGATTGCGACGTAGCCTGCGGCGGCATCCTCGGTCCGCCCGGCACCGGCGGAAACGACCTGATCAGCACGGAGGGATTGCGACGCCGGCGCTCCCGTCGCGCACCCGGCGAGCAGGAGGACGGCGGAAGCGACCTGATCAGCACGGAGGGATTGCGACTTCTGCCGCTCGATGGTGCGCTGGCGATCCCTCGCCACCGCCGGCGGAAACGACCTGATCAGCACGGAGGGATTGCGACTTGTGGTACCTGAGCGATGCGTCCACCACAATGGTTCCGGCAGCGGGGCGGAAACGACCTGATCAGCACGGAGGGATTGCGACTCTGCTTGGGCCCCTCGGCTTGGGTGGTCGCGGGAATCGGCGGAAACGACCTGATCAGCACGGAGGGATTGCGACTCTTGATCGGCGCGGCGCGGACGCCGCTCGAGTTGTAGTTGGTGGCGGAAACGACCTGATCAGCACGGAGGGATTGCGACGAAGAGAACTTTGGAGGTAGCCGGAGATCGGTTGAGATAGGCGGAAACGACCTGATCAGCACGGAGGGATTGCGACTCGTCGTAAGCGTAGGTGTACTGATCGTCGCAGTAGACCGGCGGAAACGACCCGATCAGCACGGGGGAATTGCTGAGACATCAGTGTGATTTGGCGGAAACGACCTGATCAGCACGGAGGGATTGCGACCCATGGCTCTGCGATAGTCTTCCTCGTACGCCTGCAGCGCTGGCGGAAACGACCTGATCAGCACGGAGGGATTGCGACGCGGAGGACGACGATGGCGTCGCCGCCACGCGACCAGTCCGGCGGAAACGACCTGATCAGCACGGAGGGATTGCGACGAGGATGTCGCCCCCCATCGACTCGCCGGACTGCTCGACCTTGTGGGCGGAAACGACCTGATCAGCACGGAGGGATTGCGACCTCGTGGGCGGTCACGGGCAAATGAATCACCTGGAACCTTACCGGCGGAAACGACCTGATCAGCACGGAGGGATTGCGACGCCAGCCGGCGGGCAGCGCCCAGCGTCGTCGTCCAAGTTGGGCGGAAACGACCTGATCAGCACGGAGGGATTGCGACTTTCTTGACGTACGCCGTGTTGGTGGAGGTGGGGGCGCCCCCGGAGCGGCGGAAACGACCTGATCAGCACGGAGGGATTGCGACACCGCGCAGGACTTCGAAGGTCAGGTCCGGCTGTGACGACGGCGGAAACGACCTGATCAGCACGGAGGGATTGCGACGATCTCGGATGCGCCGATGTGGTGCGGCCGCCTCTCGGCTTGGGCGGAAACGACCTGATCAGCACGGAGGGATTGCGACTCTTGATGGTGTTGATCACGTAGGTCCTGTAGAGGAACCGGCGGAAACGACCTGATCAGCACGGAGGGATTGCGACTCTTGAGCTGGACCGCCAACTCGCGGGCCGTGAGGGCGGCGGAAACGACCTGATCAGCACGGAGGGATTGCGACCTTAAGACCAGCTTTCGAATGAGTTCCAGCGACTGTCGGGCGGAAACGACCTGATCAGCACGGAGGGATTGCGACTTCTTCATCAGATCGGTGGGAAATAGCACCGTCATGTCTTTCGGCGGAAACGACCTGATCAGCACGGAGGGATTGCGACTTTCTTTGAGGAGTCCAGAACCACTCCCACTTCCCGTCGCAGGCGGAAACGACCTGATCAGCACGGAGGGATTGCGACGTCGGCAGCTCGGAGAGGGGGCGGATGATGCGGTGCGGGGTGGGCGGAAACGACCTGATCAGCACGGAGGGATTGCGACTCTCTTCTGGCAGAAGGTAGAACAGGCTCTGCACTGTCCGGCGGAAACGACCTGATCAGCACGGAGGGATTGCGACTACGAACGACATGGCCATCAGGAAACCGATCATGTAGAACGGGCGGAAACGACCTGATCAGCACGGAGGGATTGCGACAGGTTCAGTGGGATCTGGAGAAGCGCGATCCACAGCATCCCAGGCGGAAACGACCTGATCAGCACGGAGGGATTGCGACGATGTCAGCGGCCTCTACGAAGCAGAGCGAGGAGAAGGCGGAAACGACCTGATCAGCACGGAGGGATTGCGACTCGGTGGCCTGGGACACGAGCCGCTTGCCGGAGCCGGCGGCGGCGGAAACGACCTGATCAGCACGGAGGGATTGCGACCTTTCAGGCTGCCATCTGTACCGCGAATCCCGTGGACTACGGAGGAAACGACCTGATCAGCACGGAGGGGGGTTGTCCCTCCCGCTGTTGAAAGAGCAATGAGGTGAAGGCGGCTCCTCGGCCCACCTGATCGAGAATCGGGTTGGTCGAATAACCGGCCCCGCCAGGGGGCCAAGGAGCCGTGATGAAGACGAGAGCAGAAAGGCGGGTGGTGTGGCAAGGGGGCCGTGCGGCGCGCATCAGCCACGGGCTACAAGCGCTGCTGCGGCCGATGGTCGAGGGCATCGAGGCCAGCCGCCAGGGGCTGCTGGAGCTGTTTCACGCCGCGGGCGTCGAGGCCCTGGGGCGGCAGCTCGCGGACGAGGTCGAGGCCGTCGTCGGTCCGAAGCGTCGGCGCAATCCGACCCGCGAGGCGTACCGCTGGGGCTCGACGGCGAGCGAGTTCGTGCTGGGTGGCCGCCAGGTGGCGCTGCCGCGACCGCGCGTCCGGCGACGCGACGGTGGCGAGATGAGCTTGCCTTCGGTGCGCGCCTTTCAGGACGAAGATCCCTTCACGGAGCGGGTGATCGAGCAGGCGCTGGTCGGCGTCTCGCAGCGCCGCTACGGTCGGAGCTTGGAGCCGCTCGCAGAGTCGGTGCCGGAGCGCGCGACGAGCAAGAGTGCGGTCCAGCGCCGGCTGGTGGCGGGGACGCGTCGTCTGCTGGGCGCGTGGCTGCGCCGAGACCTGTCGGACTTCCAGCCCCTGATCCTGATGATCGACGGGCTGGAGGTGGCCGGCCACACCCTGGTGGTGGCACTCGGCATCGCGCGCGACGGGACCAAGCGGGTGCTCGGCCTGCGTGAAGGCGCGACGGAGAACGCGGCGCTCTGTACCGGCCTGCTCCAGGAGCTGTTGGAGCGAGGCCTCGCGATGCCGCCGCGCTTCTTGGCGGTGCTCGACGGCGGCAAGGGGCTGCGCAAGGCCGTGCGCGCCGTCTTCGGGGACGCAACCCACGTCCAGCGCTGCCAGCTCCACAAGCGCCGCAACGTCCGCGACCACCTGCCCAAGCAGCTCCAAGCCCGGGTCGACCGCCTGATGGTCGAGGCCTACCAGAGCGCTCGCTTCGACCTCGCCAAGCGTCGCCTCGAGCAGCTTGCCCGCTGGCTCGAGCACGCAGGCCACGCGGGCGCCGCGGGCAGCCTGCGCGAGGGCCTCGACGAGACCCTCACCGCCTTGCGGCTGAAGCTGCCCGACGCTCTGCGCCGGTTGCTCGCCTCGACCAACGCGATCGAGAACACGATCGGCTCGATCCGTACGACGACGCGCAACGTCAAGCGCTGGCGCGGCGGCGACATGGTGCTGCGCTGGGTCGCCCTGGCGCTGTGTGACGCGGAGGCTGGCTTCCGGCGTGTCAAGGGACATCGGCACCTCGGGGCTCTCGAGCTCGCGCTCGCGGCGATCGAGGAACCGACGAACACCAAGGCCGTGGCATGATCAACCGAGCCGCTTTCCCTCTTTCGGCTTTCAACAGGGAACGGGGCATCCCCGCACGGAGGGATTGCGACACGCGGTTGCGGATCGGCCAGCCGATCGGCCACCACTCGTGGAGGAAACGACCTGATCAGCACGGAGGGATTGCGACACGCGGTTGCGGATCGGCCAGCCGATCGGCCACCACTCGTGGAGGAAACGACCTGATCAGCACGGAGGGATTGCGACCTCGAGGAGGTGGAGGAAAGCCTGCGACGGAATGTCTGGAAGATCCTGGGAGGAAACGACCTGATCAGCACGGAGGGATTGCGACGCGATGAAGGTTGGAGCCTGGCCACTTGGAATGACAAGCTCCCAGAAGGAAGCGACCTGATCAGCACGGCGGGATTGCGACTGCGGCGGCTGCGCTCAAAGGGACGTTCGCTTCGTCGGGAGGAAACGACCTGATCAGCACGGAGGGGTTGCGCGGCCGCTGGTGGTTCTCCCCTAAACGTCGCGGGGTGGTGTCTTCTCTGGCATGGAAGCACTCGCGCTCGGCGGCGAGCGGTCTGTTCCCGAGGTCGCGCCGTACCTGCTGCCGCGCATTCCGTACCTGCGGCTCCGCTGCACCCTGCGCGCGCTGGAGCCCGCGCATCTGCCGCCCTACCACGGCTCGCTCCTGCGCGGCGCCTTCGGCAACGCCCTCCGTCGCTCCGTTTGCGCGATGGGGCCGGCTCAGCCCTGCGTCACTTGCCCGCTTCGCCGCGCCTGCGTCTATACGCGGCTGTTCGAGACCTTCATCGAGGAGGAGCCGCCGCCGTTCCTCCGCGGCCTGCCGACGCCGCCGCGGCCCTATGTCATCGAGCCCCGGAGCGGCCGCACCGACTTCGCCCCGGGTGACCCGCTCGAGCTCGACCTTCTGCTCTTCGGTTGCGCTGCGGACCTCGCCGCCTACGTGCTGCTGGCGGTGGAGCGGATGGCGACGACGGGGCTCGGGTGGCGCCGGGCGCGCTTCGTCTTGGAGGAGGCCGCCGTACCGGCCGCGGAAGGCAGCGGCTGGCAGCCGCTCTTCTCCGGAGGGTCCTTCGTCGCCGGGTCGATGCCGGCGCTGCAGGTGGCGGGAGAGGGGAGCGGCGGTGCCGCGAATGGGCGGGCCACGCTGCGGTTCGCCACGCCGACGCGCCTGAAGGTGCGGGGGCAGTTGGCCCAGGCCCCGGGCTTCCGCGCCCTCGCCTTCTCGATGCTGCGGCGCCTTCTCGAGCTGGCTCACTTCTACGTCCCGGGGGCCGACCTCGATTGGGCCTTCGCGCCACTGCTCGCCCGCTCCTCGAACGTCGAGATCGCCGCTGCGGACCTTCATTGGCACGACTGGGAGCGCTTCAGCCAGCGGCAGGGAACGAAGATCGCGCTCGGTGGGTTCCTGGGAACGCTCACCCTCGAAGGGGACCTCGCGCCGTTCGCGCCACTGCTCCGGACGGCCGAGGTGCTGCACGTGGGGAAGGGGACGACGTTCGGGCTCGGGAAGATGGTGCTGGAGGCCTGACGATGAGCAAGAGGTCCTACGACGAGTTCGAGATCGAGGTGCGGTCGGTCCAAGGAGGCGGCTACGAGGCTCGCGTGGTCAGGTCGCCCTTCGGGCCGGCGGATTCGCCGTTTCACCCACCGTTCGACGAGGCCGAGAGATCCGAGCTGCTCTCGACGCTCGAGCGGCGCGTCCTCCGCAGCTCGCCTGCCTGGCGGGACGCGATGCGCGTGCGGAAATCCGCGCCGAAACTTTCCCCGCGGACTGAGCACGACATCGGCGGCAAGCTCTTCGCGGCCCTGTTCGCGGGTCAGGTGCGGGACCGCTACAGGCAGAGCATGGCGCCGGTGCAGGACCGCCGCGCGCGGTCGCGGCACGGGCTCAGGCTCCGCCTGAGCTTCGACCCGGGTGAGGACTTCGCGCCCATCGCGACGTTGCCCTGGGAGTTGTTGCTCGACGACGGTGTTTTCCTTGCCCGGGACACCCGCGTTCCCGTGGTGCGCTCGCTCACCGTGCGCCACGCGCCCGACCCCGCGCCGGCGCGTCCTCCTCTGCGGGTGCTTCTCATCGACTCAGCCCCCAAGGGCCTCGATACGCTCGACACGCGCAAGGAACGGATGCGGATCAAGAAGGCACTGCGGGGGCGCACCGACATCGCGGTGGACGTTTTCACCCACCCTGACGTGCGGAAACTTCGCCGCATGGTGAAGAAGCACCCCTACCAGATCGTTCATTTCATGGGTCATGGCGGGCGTCTCGAGAACGGCCGCGAACGGTTCGGTTTGTACTTCGAAGGCGCGCAGCACGAAGCCGAGGCCGTCCCGGGTGAGTTCTTCGCCGAGTTCCTCAAGGACGTGCGGGACCTGCGGCTGGTCGTGCTCAACTCGTGCTGGAGCGGCGCCGTCCCGCCGCAGCCATCGAAGGACCCATTTACCGGCGTGGCGGTCTCGCTGATGCTGCGTGACATCCCGGCCACGGTCGCCATGCAGTTCCCGATCTCCGATCGGGCGGCCATCGAGTTCAGCGCCGCGTTCTACGAGAGCCTCGCCGCCGGTGAGCCGGTGGAGGAGGCCGTGACCGAGGGCCGACTCGCCATCCTGGCTGACCACAGGGACTCCCTGGAGTGGACCACGCCGGTCCTCTTCCTGCCGGGAGACGGTCAACTCTTCGACTTCAGCAAGAGCCGGGGCGCGCGGAGCGAAGGCGCCGGCGAGACAACCCGCAGCAAGCGCACACCGCGCGAGGAGCCGCCGCTCCAGCTCTCCATCTGGAGCTTCCCTGATCCCTTCATCTCTATCGAAAAGCCCGACGACCTGTTGGATCTCCGGCCCTACTTCGATGGCCGCAAGATCCGCGAGCACCGGCTTTGGCAAGAGGAGGTTTTCCCGCAGCTCCGGGAGTTTCTACTCCGCCACAAACGTCCAGGCCGCCCCATCGTCCTCGACTTCGCGGCCCATTCCACACTCGCCTTCGCTGCCGGGTACTGCCTGGAGGCGAAATCGGGCCTGGACATCGCGCTCTACCAAAAGGGTCAGGTCGGCAAACCACAGCTCTGGCGAGCCGAGGCTGGGCCGGCGCGCCAAGGGCCGCTCTGGAACGAGGAGGAGGACATTTGGCTCGGTGCGGAGCTCGACGTCGCGATGGCGGTCGGAGTGACCTGGCCCGTAATCGACGACGTCACGCACTACCTCCGAGACTCCGGGGCCGCGGTGGGCCGTGTCATTCCAAGGTCCCTTTACCCGAAGCCGAATCCGACCGGCGTTACCGACGGCCTCCACGCCTTGCAGCTCGCGCATGACATCAGCTATCGCATCCGCCAGCGGATGCCCGAGGAGCGCTCGGCGACGCTCCACCTCTTCGCTTCCGCGCCCAATGTCTTGCTCTTTTTCCTCGGCCAGCTCGGCAGGGCATTCGGCAGCATCCAGCTCTACGAGCACCTCTTCGGTGCGAAGGAGCAGGGTGCCTACCTCCCGTCGCTGCAGCTCCCGTTGCCGCAAGATCCTTCCCAGTCGGGCTCGTAGTAGCGACCGCCGCCGCACGGGCGGGGCTTCTCGCGGACATCGGTCGGGCCTTCCGCCGGCGCTATCATCGAGCGCTGGAAGGCCCCATGAACGACGATCAGCGCGAGCTCGTCCACAAGCTCTTCGTGCGCTATCGCCCAGGTGTCCATCGCTTCTTCACCCACCAAGGCTTCTCGAGCGACGAGGCCCGCGCGCTCGCCCAGGACGTCTTCGTTCGTGTCTCTCAGAACATAGGCAACTTGCGTTCGGAAGCCGCCGCTGACGCATGGGTGCGTAGGATCACCGCGAATGTCTGGAAGAACGAGCTGCGGCGGCGAGGGGCAATCAAGAGAGACGTCAAGGAGGTCTCGTTGGGAGCCGAAGGAGAGCCTGGGAACGAGGCCGCCGACCACGCACTGCCGGTCGGCGCCGCCCCGGCGCCGAACCCGCTCGAGCAAGCGCTGGTCTCCGAGGAGTTGGCGGCGGCGCGGGCCTGCCTCGACGAGCTTGCGCCCAAGATGCGGCAATGCCTCTGGCTCTACGTCTTCCAGGACCGCCACTATCGTGAGATTGCCGACCTCCTCCACGTTTCGATCGAGACCGTCAAGTCTCACGTACACGAGGCGCGGCAGCAGGTGAAGCGGTGCATGGCTCGCCGGGTCGCCGCGGGAGAGCGGTGATGGCGCCTCCGCACGAACTCGACGACACGCGGCTCGACGCGGCAATCCGGGCGATCGCCCGGGCACGGAGCCGGGAGCTCGCGGATCACCCGTCGGCCGTTCAGCTCGCCGACTACTCGCTGGGCCTCCACGCGCGCGAAGAGGAGGAGCTGATCCAGGAGCATCTGGCGCTCTGTCCCGAGTGCGCGCAGGCGGTGCTCGACCTGATGGTGTTCGGTGCAGCGCCGGCCGAGGCCGATGCCCTGGATCCAGAGACCGAGCGCGAGTGGGAGCGGCTGGTCGAGCGCCTGAACGGTTCAGCGCAACTGCCGGTCCGCACTTCGGCTTGGGCGGCCGCGGCGGTGTGGGGTCTCGCAGCGTCGCTCGTGGTCTGCCTCGGCCTCCTCGCCTGGGGGCTTCGCCTCCGCGGCGAGGTCTCGCGGACGGCCGGGCCGAGCGGTGATGTGGTGGTAGCGGACTTGGTGCCGCAGGGGAGCGGCGCCGAGCGCACGCGGGAGGGGCCGGTGCGGGTCACGGCGCCGCCCGGCGGCGCACGACTCGTGCTGCTACTCAACTTGGGGGACTTGCGCACCTTCCCGCGCTATCGGATGGAGCTCGCCGGCGCGCACGGCGAGAAGATCTGGGCGGACGACGATGTCCAGCGCAGCGATCTCGGTAATTTCTCACTCATCCTGCCAGTCGAGAGCCTGACCGCCGGGAGCTACGAGGTTCGGGTGTTCGGGGTGGCGGACGCCGGGGCGCAGCTCCTCGCCGTGTACTCCTTCGAGCTCGTCCGCGAGGAGCCTCGTGGGCCGCGCGGCGCTGCGGCCGCGCCGGACCTCCTCCTCAGCCCGGGCGAGCCGCGCGCCGCAGCCCTCGCCGGCAGCCGCGCCGCGACGTTGCGTATCGCCCTGCATAGCGACGACTTCGCCCATGTCGTCGTAAATCAGCAGGGGATCGACGTCGTTGCGGTGCTCCTCCGTCCCGGCGGCCGCCCGCTCCTCACGGTCGACAGCCCGAACGGCGCTCACGGACCAGAGCACCTCTTCCTGGTCGCGGACGAGGACGGCGAGTACCGCCTCGAGATCCGGCCCTTCAACGAAGCCGCCGCCGGCCGGTTCTCCGCCACTCTCGCTCGGCGCCCAGCGACTGCGGACGACCGGCGGCGCGCCGACGCCTGCCGCGTGGTGAGCGAGGGCGACGCGGCGCTGGCGCGCGATCAGCCGGACGCCCGCCAGCAGGCCGTCGAGCGCTACGAGCACGCGCTCAAGCTTTTTAACCGCGTGGGCGAACGCTACCCGGCCATGGTGGCGCACATGAAGCTCGGTCGCGCCTGGTCGCGCGAAGGGAACATGCAACGGGCGGTGGAGCATTGGGAGGCGGCGTTTCGCAGCGCTCGCGCGCTTGGCCTCGATGCGCAGGTCTCGAGCCTGCACAACGATCTCGGATTTGCCTACCAGCGCCTCGGTGAAGCCGATCGCGCCCGGACCTCCTACGAAGCCGCTTTTGCGAGCGCTCGCACGGCAGGCGATCTCCGCGAAGAGACGGTCTCGCTCAACAACCTCGCCCTGCTCGAGGAAAGGGCCGGCGAGCCTTGGCGCGCGCTTCTCCTCTTCGACGAGGCGCTTACGAACTGGCGGACGCTGCGCGAGGCGACGGGCGAGGCGACGACGCTCCACAACATGGGAAGTCTCTTCACGGCCCTCGGTCGACTCCCCGAAGCGCGCGACGCGCTGGAGCAGGCCCTCCGCCTCCACCGCGTCAGCGGCAATCGCCGCCAGGAGGCGACCACCGCGATGGCACTCGGTTGGGTGCGGTGTCTCGAAGGGGACTTCGTGCGCGGCCGGCGAGATCTCCTTTGGTCTCTCGCGCTGCGCCGGGAGGTGGGTGACCGGCGGGGCGAGGCCGTCACCCTCGACCGGTTGGGCAGTGCCTCGCGCGAAGCGGGGCGGCCGGCCCGGGCGGTGCGGGAGTACGAAGCGGCATGGGCCATCTTCCGCGAGGGGGACGACCGCCGGAGCGAGGCCAACACGCTCAGCAACTTCGGCGATGCGCTGGTTCGTGCTGGAAAGCCGGCTGCGGGCCTGGGCCGGCTGGAGTCCGCGCTCCCTCTTCTCCTGCCACTCGGTGACCCGTCGGCTATTTCCTATGCTTACTTTCGGCGTGCGAAGGCGCGGCGCGCGCTCGGCGATCCCCATGGCGCCAGCGCTGACCTGAGGGAGGCGCTCACTCGCCTCGAATCCGTCCGTGCGGGGGCCGAAAGCGGCGCCTTGCGGACCAGCTACCTCGCCTCCGTCCACGAGCAGTACGAGCTCGCAATCGACCTCGCGATGGACCTGCACGGCCGAGAGCCGGCCGTCGGCCACGATCGCGCGGCGCTCGATCTGGCGGAGCGCGCGCGGGCCCGCACGCTGCTGGACCTCCTCACTCAAGCGCGGTCGAGCGGCGTTGTGGCCACAGCTCTCGCCCAGGATGGCGATCTGCGGCGCGTCGAGCGGTCGATCCGCGCCTTCGGAGAGCGTAGCGATGGCGCCGACGGCGCGCGTCTCCGGCGGCTGCTCTTCGAGCGCGAGAAGCTGTTGGTCGAGCTTCGCGCAGTCGCAGTCGGCGAACGTGACGTCGCGCCGGTCATCGACAGCCTGGCGATCCAGCGGCGCGTCCTCGATCGCGACACGCTGCTTCTGGTTTACGCCCTGGGCGAGGACCGGAGCTTCGTGTGGGCCGTGACGCGGGAGCAGATCGCGAGCGCCGTCCTGCCGCCGCGTGCCGAGGTCGAAGCAGCGGTCGGGCGGCTCCTTCGGCTGTCGGCGAAGGCTCCTGGACGGGGAATGGCAACCCAGGCACCCCTGGTGGGAGCCGAGGTCGCGAAGCTCCTCCTCGGCGGGATCGCGCATCGGTTGGGCGACCATCGGCTCGCCATCGTCGCCGACGGCGTTCTCGCCCGCGTGCCGTTCTCCGCCTTGCCGGACCCCCGCGGCTCCGGCAGGCCGCTCGTCGAGCGCCACGAGATCGTAGTCCTCCCGTCGGCCTCGGCACTCGAGGCCGTGCGCCGCCGGACTGCATCGCCTCGGCCCCTAAGCGGACTGGTCGCCGTCGTCGCCGATCCCGTCTTCAGCCGCGATGACGAGCGCTTCGGCCGAACCGGACGCACGACCGGCAACACGGCCCCGGTGGTCGCGGGCCTCGCCGCGAGCACGGCAGCGGTGACCCGCGCTGCGCGCGACCTCGGTCTGCGGGGTTTCGCCCGTGTCCCGTTCACTCGCCAAGAGGCGGCGGCCATCGTGGCGCTCGCGCCGTCCGGGCAGACGCTGCAAGTGACCGGCGCCGCAGCCAACCGAAGCCTCGTCATCGATGGACGCTTGCGTCGCTACCGCATCGTCCACTTCGCCACACACGCTCTCTTGCACCCGCAGCACCCGGAGCTCTCGGGCCTCGTCCTCTCCCTCTACGATCGCGACGGCCGCCCACAGGACGGCTTCCTCCGTTCCTATGAGATCGCGGACCTCTCTCTGCCCGTCGACCTCGTGGTCCTGAGCGCCTGTCGCACCGGCGGTGGTAAGGAGGTCCGGGGCGAGGGGATGGTCGGGCTGACGCAGAGCTTCCTCGAGGCGGGCGCCGCGGCCGTCCTCGCGAGCCTCTGGGACGTCGACGACGAGGCGACGGCACGCTTGATGGAGCGGTTCTACCGCGAGCTGCTCGCCGGCGGCCGCTCGCCGGCCGCCGCTCTGCGGTCGGCGCAGCGCTCGCTGCGCGCCGACCCGCGCTGGGCGGCGCCCTATTACTGGGCGGGCTTCGTCCTCGCCGGCGAGTGGCGCCAGCCCCCCCGGATGCTCGGCGACCGTGTCTCTCACCCTAGAACCCTCCCGCGCCTGGCGCCGGGAGATCTCAGGGAGGAGATCACGATGGACCGCACCAGCAAGACGCAAGAAGGCAGCACCCCGGGAGAGGACAACATCGTCAAGGGCGACAAGAGCGCGGAGCCGGAGGGCGACAAGGTCGCCCGCACGCAGGAGGGCAGCGAACCGGACCAGCAGAACGATCCGAAGCCCACCGACAAGGGGGTCTGAGGCCGGTTCACCCAACGGTGTCGCGAGACATCCCGTGTCCAGCCGGCGTGGCAAGTTCGCCCTACTGGTCGGTATCGACCGGTACCCGAACTTCAAGAACCAGCTCCGGAGCTGCGCCAACGACGCGCGGCTAATGGAGGAAGTCCTCCGCGGGCGATACGGCTTCCCGGAGGACGGAGTCACGCTGCTCCTCGACGAGGCCGCGACCCGCAAGGCCATCCTCGACGGGCTCACCGCGCTGCGGATGCGCGCACGATCCGGCGACGCAGTCGTCTTCTTCTACAGCGGCCACGGCTCGCAAGTGCCTGATCGCGAAGGCGACGAGCCGAACGGCTTGGACGAGTCGATCGTCCCGCACGACGGCGGCCGGGATCCCCACCCGTTCCGGGACATCACCGACGACGAGATCTACGCCTGGGTGTTGGAGATGAGCGAGGTGACGCCCAACGTCGCGATCATCGTCGATACCTGCTACTCGGGGACGCTCGCGCGCGAGGGACGCGAGAAGTGGCTCCCGGTTGAGACCCGGCCGATCACGAAGCTCCCACCGTCGCCGGTTCCTGCCGAGCTCTTCGCCCGGCGAGCACGCGACGCTGGTCTTAGTGGTCTTCTAGGGGTAGCGGATCGCTATGTGCTCTTCGCCGCGTGCCGGGAAGAGGAGCGTGCGAAGGAGCTCCCCTTCAAGCCAGGGGCGCCGTCGCACAGCGTTTTCACCTACCACCTCTGCCAGGCGTTGCAACAGGCCCCGGCCCGCGCTACTTATCGCGACCTCCTCGAACCGGTGCGCGCTGCGGTCGCAGCCAGCGCTTTGGGTCAAACACCGCAGCTCGAAGGAGCGCGCGACCGCCTGCTCTTCGGCATGGCGACAGCCGCGCCCACGCCGTATCTGCCGGTCCACGAGCGCGCCGCTGAGCGCGTGCGGTTGGGGGGTGGCGCCGTCCACGGCGTCACTCCCGGCTCGCTCTGGGCCATCTACCCGTCAGGCGCGCGCGAGATCGATCGCGCCGCACAGCCGCTGGGGCTCGCGCGCGTGGAGCGTGTCCACGCGGTCTCGAGTGAGGCGGAGATCGTCGAGGAGACGAGCCCGATCGGCGCCGGCGCGCGGGCTGTCGAGCGAGCGAAGGGCCCGGGTTGGATGCGGATGCCTGTGGCCGTCTCGGCGGCCGCCCTTCGTGCGAAGGGAGGCAAGAGTCTGGCGCGACGAGTCGGCGACTCCCCGCTCCTCTTGCTGGTAGCCGACGGCGAAGGTGCCGACGTGCGGGTCGAGTTGGGCGAAGGAGCAGCCACGTGGGCGGCGGTCGATGACGAGGGGGTAGCTGTCTTCTTCCCGATAGCGGCAGGCTCCGGCGCCGTAGGGTCGCTCGTCGCCGATCTCGAGCGGCTCGCCCGCTACCGCAACCTCTTGCGGGTCGAGGACGAAGATCCTAGAAACCCGCTTCGGGGTTGCGTCGAGGTGCAGCTCCTGCGGATCGCCGCGGACGGCGCGGCGAGCCCGGCGCGCCCCGACAGCCGCTCCGGTCGGGTCGTCTACCACGAAGGCGAGCGCCTGGGCTTTCGCATTTTCCATCGTCATACGAGTCCCCTCTTCATTCACGTGTTGGACCTCGGCCTCACCGGCGCCGTCAGCCTGCTTTACCCCGTGGGGGGTGCAAACGAGGGCCTCGATCCGGAACGCGAGCTCCTGGTCGGCGTGCGAGCCGGGGACGAGATCGAGCTGCAGCTCCCCAAGGGCTTCACCGGCCGAGCGGATGTGGAGCACCTGAAGGTCTTCGCCACGACCCACGAGGCGGACCTCTCCTGGTTGGAACAGCCGGCGTCTGGCGCGCGCAGCGATGTGAAGCCGCAGGGAGGGCTCCCTCGCCTCCTCTGGCAGGCGGCGTGTGGCGGGCCGCTCCGGGGCGACGCACCGCTCGCGGTCCAGGAGGAGGAGCGGTGGACTGTTGCCACGGTCGGGTTCCTGGTGCGGGAGAAGCGTCGCGCTCCGGTCGACTCCCCCTCAGCGGCCGGCGCCGTGTCTTAGTCGGCAGATGGAGCGGCTTCAGCTCGAGATCGAGTTCGTGACGCCCTGTTTTCTGGGCGGCGTGCGCCAGCAGGCCGAGTGGCGGGCGGCCTCGGTTCGCGGGCAGCTCCGCTGGTGGTTCCGGGCAGTCGCGGGCGGGGCGACGGCGGGCGACCTGGGCGAGGTCAAACGGCTGGAAGCGGAGATCTTCGGCTCGACCGAGGCACGCTCGCCGCTGCAAGTGCGGGCGCTCGGGATGCCGGCTTCTGTGGCAGCCGAGTCGCTGCACACGTGGGGAAGACCGCTCGGCGACGAAGCGCTGGCGGACGAGTGGGGTGTTCGGCGAGGCACTCCGGAATGGCGTGAAGCCACGAGCCGGCTGCGCATGCAGTGGCCGGTCAACCCACTGCTCTATCTGGGCTACGGCTGCCTTGCGCCGGCAGGCGGAGGGCAGGCGCGCCTCTCGCGGTCCTGCTTTCTCCCGGCCCAGAAGGCATCACTTCGGCTCACCTGGCGGCGGCCTCGCGGCGGCGGCGCGGGCTCCGAGCTCTGGGACGCGGCTTTCTGGTGCTGGCTCAACCTCGGTGGGCTCGGCACGCGCAGCCGACGTGGGTTCGGCTCGCTGCGTGAAGTCGGCGGCGCGCTACCCGGCCGCGAGGCGTTCGTCGGTGAGACGAAGAAGCGGCTGTCACTGCTGGCGCAGGAGAGCGCTTCCGGAGCCCTCGCGCACTGGACCTATTTCACCCGCGACAGCCGCGTGTTCGTCGCGAGCGTCCACTCGACGAGCTGGGACGAGGCGATGGTACGAGCCGGCGCCTGGCTGATGGCTTTCCGTCGGCGCTATGGCTACCCAGAGGACGGAAGGACCCTGGGAACAACCCCTCTCGCGAACCGGGATTACGTTTGGGCGGGACCTCGCCGGCAGCCATCCGGGGGCGTCCCGGATCGAGCGGGCTTCGGTCTGCCGCTGCCCTTCGGGGACCAGATCGTCGCTTGGGAGGAAAACGGCAAGGAGCGGCGGCGCGCCTCGCCGCTGCTGCTCCATATCGCCCACCTCAAGGAGGGCTTCTTCGCCGTTTTCACCTACCTACCGGCGCCCCTGGTGCCGAACGGTCAGGTCATCCGCTTCAAGGGCCTCCCGAGGCCCGCGGCGCCGCCGTCACCGGAGCAGGGGTCGATCGTCGCCCATTTTCTTGGCGACCTCGCCCGCAAGAAGCTCGTGGAGAAGGTGCTGTGAGAAGGCCCGCTACCGCGCTCCTTACCTTCCGCATCGGGCCGGTCCACACCTTCATCGCACAGGCGCGGCGGGTGGCGGACCTGTGGACCGGCAGTGCGGTGCTGTCGCGTCTGATCGAGGAAGCGATCCGGGTGGTGCTGGCGCAGCCCGGCTGCGCCATGGTCTTTCCCTTCGTTCCGGTGCCCGCCGCCGGGGAGGAGCCGAGGCTTCCCGCCGGTCTTCCGAACCGCTTCGTCGCCCGCGTCCCGGCAGGCCAAGGCGCGGAGATCGCTGCCCGGATGCGGGCGGCCGTCGAGGAGCGATGGAACGCGCTGGTGGGGGCGGCCGCCAAGGTGCTCGAAAGATACGACTTCGTCATCGACGCGGACATCTGGAGCGATCCCCCACAGGTGGGACGGCCACGCCAGACGGACCACGTCCTCGAGATCGCGTGGAGCCTGGTTGAGGAGCCCGGCGACTACGCGGCGGCGAGTCTCGAGGGGGCCCGGATCTTCACGGCCGCGCGCCGCTTCCGTCCTTTCCCACAGATCGAGGAGACGGGCGAGAAATGCGCAGTCTGCGGAGAACGGACGGCGCTGCCGAACGGTATCCGGCAAACCGTGCGCGATGCCTGGGTGCGGGCCGAAGCGCTGAGCAGGAAGAGCCGCTCCGGCGACCACGCCTTCTTCCGGCTCGACCAGACCCGGCTCTGCCTGGTCTGCTCCACCAAGCGTCTCTATCCGAAGGTCGCCGACTGTCCGGATGCCTGGTTCTCCGACTTCCGCTACTTCGAGCCGCGGGAGGACGAGCGGGGCGAGGGCTTCCATTACTTTGCCCTGCTCAAGGTGGACGGCGATCGGATGGGGGAGATCCTCTCTCGCGGACCTGCGCTGGTGCGCGACGGGCGTGTCGAAGAGCTCCACCGAGAAGTCTCCTCGGCCCTAGCAGGCTTCGCCGACTCGCTGCGCTCGCAGGAGTCGCCTAACCTCAACCTCGAAGCACTTGGCAGCTATGTGCCAGCGGGGAAGCGGCCGCAGCTCATCTACGCCGGCGGCGACGACGTCCTCGTCGTCTGCGACCCACGCGACGCGCTGCCCCTGGCCCTGCGGCTGCGCGCCCGCTACGAGAAGGAGCTCCTGCCGCTCCGCGACCGTCTGGCGGGCGGAGGAATCGAGGAAGCCTTCACCGTCTCGGGCGCCGTGCTATTCGCCCATACGAAGCACCCGGCGGGACTCCTTTTCGGTGACCTCGAGAAGCTGCTCAAGCGCAAGGCGAAGCAGGAGGCCGGGAGAGATGCGCTGGCCCTGCGGCTCGACAAGCGTGGCGGGGTACCGGTCGAGGTGGCTATCAAGTGGGACGACCTCGGCGATTTCGCCAAGCTGGTGACGCTGCTGAGCGATGGAGAGCTGTCCTCGAAGCTCACCTACCACCTGCGTGAGGACGAGGACGTCGTCGCCTCCGTCTTCACCACGCCCGAGCAGTGGAAGGATTGGCTGGCGGACCGCATCGGCCGCGGCGGAATGGGAGATGCGGCAGCGCGCGAGATCGCGCGGCTCATGGTGCCGTTCTTCAATTCCGGGCGCTCGCAGGCGCTGCGCATCGTACGTTTCCTCGCGACCGAGGTGCGGGACTGGCGTGAGGAAGAAGCGGACGCAGCGCTGCTGGCGGGCGCGGGGGCGGCGTGATGAGCTGGAAAGCGCTGCAGGCGGTACCGGACGACATCCTGTTCTTCCGCGATGGCAAGCCGAGCAGCCTGGGCGCGGACCACTACCTGCGGTCCCTCTTTCCGCCGTACCCCTCGACACTTTACGGCGCCCTCCGCACGCGGCGGCTGCTGGACGCGCGACTGCCGCTCGACCACCTCGACGGCGCGACGTGGTCGAGTCTCCTCGGGCAGCTCGTGGATGAGCTGGGGCCGTGGGGCGGCTTCGGCTCCCTTGCCCTCCGCGGGCCGTGGCTGGTGCGGCACGGCGAGGTGCTGCTCGCGGCTCCCGCCGATCTCGAGGTCCTGGTCCATCGGACACCGAAGGCGAAAAAACACTTCGAGGAACCGGAACCGCCTTCTGTTACCCACGTGTTCCGCCTCCGACCTGTCGAGGCAGGGGGCGCCAGTTGGTCTCATCCCCTCGCTCTTTTGGAGCCCCACGAGTGGACCGGCACCGCGTGGCGTCGCTGGCCGGCGCCGCCCGAGCGGGAGCCCGAGTCAGCGGCTGGATGGTTCTTGACCGCGAGCGGCTTCGAGCGCTGGTCTGCTGGCCAGGTGCCCGAGCCGCAGGATTTCGTTTCCGCCGAGGAGCTGTGGATGGACGAGGTGCGAGTGGGGCTCGGCATCGATGATCGCGACCGCATGGCCAAGGAGCACATGCTCTACACCTTCGGCTACGTGCGCCTGCGCCGAGGGGTGACGATCGGCTTCGAGGTCGCCGGGACGGCGCTCGCCCCCGAGGGTCAGGTCCGGCTCGGCGGGGACGGCCGTACCGCGCGGCTCGCCGCGGGGCCGCAACTGCCGTTCACTCAGCCGCCGCTGCTCGGAGGATCGGAGCGCTTCCGGTTGTACGTCGCGACGCCGACGTTCTCGGCGGCCGGCGGCTACCCGCCCGGTTTCGCGGCGGACAATCTCTCCGGCGCTCGGGAGCTGCCGTGTCGTCTCGTCGCGGCGGCATTGCCCGGCTTCGCTCTCGCGGGCGGGTGGGATGTCGCTCGGAGACGGTCCAAGCCGCTCCGGCGGGTGCTCCCTGCAGGCTCCGTCTTTCTGTTCGAGAGCAAGGAAGCCGGTGGCGCCGCCGGTGCGGCCGCGCTTCTTCACGGCGAAGCTGTTGCGGATTTTCCTGGCGAGGAGCTCGGGCGTCAGGGTTTTGGTCTCGCGCTGGTCGGCGCGGAGGCTTGAAGAGGAGATATCGAGGATGGGTAGAAAGAGCTTTTCCGAGATCGGGGTGCTCGGGCTATACACGGAGACGCCCTTGCACTGCGGGGCCGAAAGCGGCGCTGGGTACGTCGATCTGCCGGTCCAGCGCGAGCGGCACACCGATTACCCGGTGATTCCGGGTTCGACGCTCAAGGGGGTGCTCCGTGACGAGCTGCGGGGGAAGCTCCCGAGCCTCGATGAAGTCTTCGGCGCGGCGGAGGTGGCGCCCGACAAGCCCGGCCGGCCGGGAAGCGTCTCCTTCGGCGACGGCATTCTGATCGCCTTTCCCGTGCGCTCCTCGGGCGCGCCGTTCCACTGGGTGACTTGTCCATTCGTCCTGGAACGGGCGTTCCGTGCGCTGGGGAGGCCGCGGAAGGTGGAGGCGCCGCCCGCCGGCTCCGGTTGGGCGAACGGGAATGGAGATGTGCTCCTGGACGAAGTGCGGCTCGCGAAGCGCCCGCAGGCCGAGCTGACGCAGTGGTCCGCGGCCCTGCTCGACCTCTTGCCGGACGATTCGAAGGGCTTCGCTTACACCCGGAAGCTCTTCCCGGATCATCTCGTGGTCACCGCGGACGAGGACTTCAAAGAGCTGATCCAAGTGGGTACCGAGGTCGTCACCCGGATCAAGCTCAACTATCTCGGGACGACGGTGACCCTCGAGGCCAAGGACCATCCCGGCAAGAGCTCGGAGGAGTTGCAGGGCAACATGTTCGTCGAGGAAGTGGTGCCGCCCGAGACGCTCTTCCTCTGCCCGTTGCGGGCATTGGAGGAGCCCAAGGACCTCTTGACGACGCTGCCGGCCGTCGTGCGCATCGGCGGCGACGAGAGCATCGGGCGTGGCGTGACCCACGTGAAGTACCTGGCGGCGAGGAGCTGACCATGCTGAAGCTCGAACAGCAGCGCGCCAAGTTTGCGCTCGAGCAGGTCGAGAGAGTGAAGCAGAGCCCGAAGGCGGCGAAGTTCAAGACACAGCTCCTCAAGCTGCCGGCACGGCTCCACAACAACGGCCTCGGCCAGACCGTGGGCTATCTCCTGGCGCAGAAGTCCGACTCGCCGGAGCGGGAGGTCTACACCTGGCTGGAGAAGTGGCTCAAGCAAGGCCATGCCGGCGTCTACGCGCGGGGGACGTTGATCGAGTGCCTGACCGGAGCTAAGGCTTCCGACCTCGGCGAGACGGAGATCGAGCCCAAGTACCGGCGGGCCTCGGCCGAGGCGCGGGCGCTCGCCAACTGGCTCAAGCGCTTTGCCGAGGCCTTCATTCAGGGCGAGGCAGAGTGAACGGTTACCCCCTGCCGCCAGGCAGGAAAGCCTTGCTGGAGCATCCGGCGACGAACCGCTCGCTCGTCTTCGATCAGGGCGTCGGGACGTACAACGGAGACTGGGCGCTTGGGGCGGAGCAGAAGGGGCAGTTCCTCCTGGGATTCGCGGCGCGCTTCGAAGGCGACCTCAGCAAACTTTGGGACCGCCGGGCCAAGGCGTTGGAGGCGGTCGGGGCCAAGCGTTTCGAGCTGGTCACGCAGAGCCGCCTCGTCGTCGGCTTGGGACTGCCGCAGCCGGTGGAGACTGGCTTCTTGCTCGACCGGCTGACAGGTTGCCCGTATCTGCCCGGCTCCAGCGTCAAGGGAGTGTTGCGGCACGCCGCCCGGGAGGCGGCCGCCGGCGACCTGCCCGTCGACGGTCAACCGGCCGCAGCCGACTATTGGCGCGACAACCTGCAGCGGCTCTTCGGCCCGGCGATCCAGGCCCATGTGACGCCAGCGCGAGGACAGCTCACTTGCTTCGACGCTTTTCCGGTCCGCTGGCCGAGCCTCGACGTCGACGTCCTGACACCCCATCAGAGCGCGTACTACACCCAAGAAGGCGGGCATTTCCCGGCCGACTGGAACGACCCCACGCCCGTGCCGTTCCTCACGGTCGCACCGGGAACGCGGTTCGCCTTCCCCCTCCGACTGGCCGCCGGCGCTTCGGACGAAGACTGGCAGCAGCTCGAGGCCCTGCTGCGCGCCGCCCTCGATTGGCTCGGGATCGGCGGCAAGACTTCGGCGAGCTACGGGTTCTTCGTCGTACCGGCGCCGCCGCCGCCCAAGAAGGAGCCGATCACCGTCTCATGGGAGCTGCGGGTCAAGGCGATCGACCGAGCGAACGCGGGCGAAGCCACGGTGCTCCAGTTGCTTGGAGAGCTGAGCGGCGAGGAACGTCGCCTCGCCGCAAACGCGCTCATCAAGAAGCTCGAGCGGAAGTGGCTCAGGCAGAGAAAAGACACGAAGTGGGTCCAGGCTCTCTACGAGGCGGCGGAAGAGCCTTAGGCGGACGAGCCCTGCCTTGCGGCCTGTGAAGCCAGGGGTTACACTCGGGCCGTGGCGATCCGCAGCTTCCGGCACAAAGGGCTGGAGCTGTTCTTCACCGAAGGGAAGACATCCAAGGTCCAGGCGCAGCACGCGGCGCGGCTTCGCCTCATCTTGGGCCGCTTGAACGTCGCCACTGAACCGCGGGACATGAACCTCCCGGGGCTCCGCCTGCACCCCCTCAAGGGTGACCGTCAGGGAACTTGGGCGGTCAGCGTGAGCGGCAACTGGAGAGTGACGTTCGCTTTCGTGGAGAAGGACGTGGATCAGGTCGACTACGAGGACTATCACTGAGGCTGGAACCATGAGGATGCACAATCCGCCACATCCGGGAGAGGTCCTGAGATCGCTCTGCTTGGAGCCGCTCGGCTTGACGGTCACCGATGCGGCCAGGGCCCTGGGCGTCAGCCGCAAGACCCTCTCCGGGATCGTCAACGGACGCGTCGGCATCAGCCCCGAGATGGCCGTGCGCCTCTCGCTGGCTTTCGATACGACGGCGGAGAGCTGGCTTGGCCAACAGGTCCAATATGACCTCTGGCAGGCTGAGAAGAAACGCGCCAGGCTGCGTGTGACCCGCCTTTCGGCTGCCTAGGCGGCAGCCTCCTTGCAAACGCTGGGTTGCCGGGGCGCGCCGTGCGCCCGCATCCGAGTCAATTCTGCCAAGGAGGACAGTCATGGGTCTGATCCAGTTCGCCAAGGACGTGGGCCGCAAGCTGCGGCTGGGGGACGACGACGAGCCGAAGCAGCCGGCGGGGGGCGCCGGGCAGGCGCCTTCGGCCCAGCAGGTGAAGGATCTACACGACCGCCGGCGCGCCGCCGCGCTGGTCAAGGTGGTCGAGCAGATGGGCTTCAAGGTCGAAGAGTTCAGCGTCCGCGTGGACGGGGACAAGGCGGTCGTCAAGGGGAAGGCCGCCAGCCAGGAGGAGCGCGAGAAGGTGGCGCTCCTGGTTGGCAACCACGAGGGGATCGGCGAGGTCGACGACCAGATGACCGTCGGCGGCGCAGGGGTGGCGGCGGCGTCTTACGGGCAGGGCCAGTTCTACACGGTCGTCAAGGGCGACACCCTGTCGAAGATTGCCAAGCAGCACTACGGCGACGCCAACGCCTACAACCGGATCTTCGAGGCCAACCGGCCGCTGCTCAAGGATCCGGACGAGATCTACCCAGGCCAGGTGCTGCGCATCCCGGCGCAGACCGGGGCGCCGGCGCGGGCGTAAAACCCAGCCGGTTCGCCGACGGACCCAGCGGGTTCGCCGGCCGACCCACTGGGTTCCGGCGCAGATCCACTGGGTTCCGCCGTAGATCCACTCGGTTCAGTGGCTGATCCACTGGGTTCAGCCGCTGACCCACTGGGTTCGGCCGGTGATCCACTGGGTTCAGCCGGTGATCCACTGGGTTCAGCCACTGATCCAGTGGGTTTCGCCGCTGAACCATTGGGTTCGGCCGCTGATCCAGTAGGTTCGGCCGCCGAACCACTGGGTTCGTCGTTTACTTCGTGAGCGGCAGCAGCTTCGGCGCGGAGAGCCCCGCCGGGCCGACGGTGCGGACGACGAGGCCGGAGCCTTCGGCGGTCGCCACGCAGCCGTGGAGGACGAGCCACTCGCGTTCGCGCGGCGCGAGAAGGTGGGAGACGGCGAGCCGGGCTTCTCCCTTGGTGCGCACGGTCGAGGGCGCCTGGGCGACGACGCGCCAGTCGGTCGTGGCGTCCAGCTCCGTGAGATAGAGCCGCTCGTCGCTCGGCACGCGGCGGTCGAACCAGGCGAGCTGGAGCGGCCCGCGCTGCACCCCGACCGGCAGGTCCACCCAGAAGTCGCTCCCCTGGCGCCAGCTGTCGGTCACCCCCGCGGTCCCCCACGGGGCCCACAGCGAGCGCGTCCACTTCTTGCCGCCGTCGCGCGAGACGTAGACGGCGCCGTCGGCCGAGAGGTAGGCGGCGGCGCTGCCGGCGAGCGGCACGACCTGCCCGCGCCGGTTGGCGGGCAGCACCGGGAGACCGCTCACCCAGTGCGCCGGGCGCCCCGAAGCGGCGAAGAGGCCGCTCCCCGAGAGGACGCCGTCCTTCCGCTGCGGCGCCGGGATCGCCTCCGGCGGGCCGGCGGCGGCGATCAGCAGGCTCCCCTTCGACTTCCACTCGCGCGCCCCGGTCTCCAGGCGGAAGGCCCAGGCCGTCATCCGGCCGCCCTCCTGCCGCTGGCCGTGGAGCACGATCCAGGGGTGACCGGTGTCGTCCCAGGTCGAGGCGGCGGTGCTCACCGACGGCGCCGCGAACGACTCGCCGAGCGGCTTCCAGGCGCCGCCCTCCCACCGCACCGGCTGGATGCAGGTCGGGCCGCACGGCAGGACCGAAAGGATCGGGCCCGGCCCGACCGACCCGCCGGAGCGCCCCTGCGTTCGGTCTTCGTGGAGCCGCGCGGCGCCGCCGCCGGCGGGCAGCTCGACGATCCAGCCGCGCCCACCGTCGCGCCCCGGCAGGGCGAGGAGCGTGAGGCCGGACTTGGTGTCGACGCCGATCGGCGTGATCGAAGTGGCGTCGTCGCACAGCTTGAGCGGCGCGGCGGCGAGCGGCGCCGAGGCCAAGGTCGCGGCGAGGAGCAGGAGCGCGAGGGCGACGGCGCTGCGGCGGGCGCCGACCTCGCGCGCCGGGATGCCGGCGACGACGGCGCCGGCTGGGACGTCGTGCAGCACCACGGCGTTGGCGCCGATCGCGGCGTCGTCGCCGACGGCGATGCCGCCGAGCACCTTGGCGCCGGCGCCGATCGTCACCCGGTTGCCGACGCGCGGGCAGTCCAGCTCGACGAAGCGCGCCTCGCCCAGGGTGACGCCGTGGAGGAGCGTGCAGTCCTCGCCGATCACCGTCCGACCGCCGACGACCAGCCCCACGCCGTGCGCCACGATGCAGCCGCCGCCGATCTCGGCGCGCGGCAGGATGTCCACCGCGCAGGCGCCGACCGCCCAGCGGCGGCAGACGGCGGGCAGGACCGGCACCCGCCAGCGCAGCAGGGTGTGCCCCATGCGGTAGGCGAGGAGGGCCTGGAAGCCGGAGTCGAAGAGGAGGGCGTCGAAGAGGGCGAGCCAGAAGCCGCGCGCCTTGACGGCGCGCAGGCGCGCGAAGTCGCGGCCGAGCCGCGGCCAGAGGCTCAACCTGCGCCTCCGGAGGCGGGGCGGCGGAGGGCGGCGAGGACGCCGAGCCGCGGCAGGCGCTTCCAGAAGCGGTAGCGGCCGCTGGCCTTGAGCAGCAGCTCGAAGCGGCTCTCGCCGGGGGTCAGGAAGCTTCTGGGTAGGGAGAGCAGGTCCTCGCGGACGCCGGTCGGGCCGTGGCCTTCGATCGCGACCGCGGCCTCGTAGCCGGCGGTGCGGACGGCCACGCGGGCGCGCTCGTTCCAGCGGCCGTAGGGATAGCAGAAGGTGAGGACGGGTGCGCCGAGGGCCGCTTCGAGGTCGCGGCGGGAGCCGGCGGCCTCGTCCTCCAGCTCCTCGGATGAGCAGGCGGTGAGGTCGCGGTGCAAGCGCCCGTGCGACCCGACCTCGATCCCTTGCCCCGCGATCTGCCGCAGCTCGTCCGCGGACATCAGCCGCTCGCGTCGCTCACCGGCGCCACGGTCCCAACTGTTCTCCCCACCCAGCTCTTCGCTCACCGCGAAGACCGTCGCCGTCATGCCGCGCGCCAGAAGCTCCGGCAGGGCATGCTCGGCGAAGCAGCGGCAGCCGTCGTCGAAGGTCAAGACGACGCTCCGGCCCGCCGGCTCGCCGCCCGCGCGCGCCGCCTCGGCCAGGGTCAGCGTGCGGTAGCCGGCCGCGGCCAGCGCGTCGAGGTGCCGCGCCAGCTCGGCGCGCGGCAGGTAGCTGTCGGGGTGGAGCGGCGGCGGCTCGAGGGGGCCGTCGGCCACGTGGTGGAGCATCAGGATCGGGATCATCGCGCCGCCTCGGCGGTCACCTGGGCGAACAGCTCGGCATAAGCACGAGCGGTGGCCGCGAAGGGGAAACGCTCGGCGCGCCGGCGGGGGAGGTCCCCCCAGGAGCGCTGGAGCGTCTCGGCCAGCGCGCCGGCGTAGGCGTCGGGGTCGGCGACGGCGCAGAACGTCCCCGCCTCGCCGATCACTTCCCGCCGCACCGCGTCGTCGGGCGCCACGCAGGGGAGACCGCAGGCCATCGCTTCGAGGTATGTCAGGCCGAAGGACTCCGTGAGCGACGGCATCGTAAAGCAATCGGCGGCGGCGTACCAGGCGGGTATCTCGGCGCGCGGCACGCCGGCGCGCAGGTAGCGCCCGGGGCCGAGCCGGCGGGCGGCGAGGGCGTCGAGGGCCGGCGCCGCCGGGCCGTCGCCGAGCAGCATGAGACTTCCCTCTCCCATGCGCGCCACCGCCTCGACGGTCAGCTCGAAGCGCTTGTGCGCGTCGAGGGCGCCGGCGGCGAGGACGAGCGGGCGAGGGAGCGCGCTCGCCGCCGCGGCCGGCGGCAGGCCCGGGCGGAAGCGCTCCAGGTCGATGCCGTGCGGGATGACGGCGACCCGCGCCCGCGGCGCCCGCGCGCGGATCATGCGCGCCGCGGCCTCGGTGAAGGTCACCACGCGGTTCGGCTTCTGGCGCGCGAAGGCGCCCTCCCACTTGGGGTCCACGCCGTGGGCGATGTCCACGAACGGGACGCCGCGGAGCTGCCGCAGGAGGCGCGCCGCCCAGGCGCCGGCGAGGCCGCCTTCCATCACGACGACGTCGAAGCCGCCGCGGAAGAGGCCGGGCAACGAGGAGAGCGCCGCGGTGCTCCACTCGAGGTTGAGCGGATCGAGGAACAGGGTGTCGAGCGCTTTCCTGCCCAGCCGCGTCTTGTTGTAGACGGCGTTGACGAACCGGTTGTCGCGCGGCAGTGACCGCAGCGGGGCGTGCGGCAGCGGCGCCGGGCCGCGCGAGAAGAGCACCGGCTGGACGCCGTGCCGCTCGGCGAGCGCCGTCGCCAGCTCGACGACGAACGCCTCCGCCCCGCGCTCGACGACGCCGACCCCCGGCATCACGAAGGCGACCTTCACGCGCTCTCCGCCGCCGCGGCCGCCGCCGGCGCGGCGAAGAGCCGGCGCAGCGGCCCGGCGAAGCGGGCGAGGAGAAGGAGGCCGGCCACCGCCGCCGCCGCGACGGACGCCGCGAGCCGCGCCCAGGAGCCGTCGGGGAAGAGCCAGGCCGCGCCGAGGAAGAGCGGCAGCGGCAGGAGGTAGACGAGCAGCAGGTCGCCGGTGAGGCGCCAGAAGAGCGGGCCGCAGACGCGCGCCACCCGCCAGGCCATCAGCAGGTTGCCGAGGAGGAGGTAGTTGGCCCACGCCATCCCGGGCGCGCCCATCGCGCGCGTCAGGAGCGCGCCGAAGCCGACGAGGGAGAGGAGGTTCAACCCGACGACCGCCAGCCAGGCGCGGTCCTGGCCTTCGACCTTGAGTAGCTCGCCGCCGAGGCGCGAGTAGGGGTCGGTGAGCGGCACGAAGCAGAGGATCTGCAGCAGCGGTACCGCCGGGCGCCAGTTCTCGCCGATCAGGACCTTCAGCAGCACCACCTCGGCGTTGAAGAAGAGGAAGTAGGCGGCGAGGGTCTCGAGCGCCAGGATCGAGACCGTGCCGTAGCGGTAGGCGCCGAGGTAGCGCGTGCGGTCGCCGCGGTACTCGACGAGCGCCGGGTAGAGGACGCGGGCGATCGCCGGCAGCACCAGCTCCTGGAGGCGGAACCCCCAGTCGCGCGCCTTGCCGAACTGCCCGACCACGTAGGCGCCGCCGCCAAAGGCGCCGAGGACGAAGCGGGCGACGTACGGCATCGGCAGGGCGAGGAGGGCGATAGCGAAGAGGAGGAGGCTCTTGCGCACCAGCTCGAGCGCGCGGCCCGACTCGCGGTGCAGCGGGATCCTTCCCCAGGCGCGCCGCCAGAGCAGCGCGGCGAAAAGCGCGCCGCTCACGAGCTGCCCCCAGACCAGCGCCCACACCCCCCAGCCCTGCGCCGCGAGCGTGATCCCCACCACGGCGAAGGCGAGGCCGCGCAGGATCTCCGGCCCCACCAGCCGCCCCACCTCGAGCCGCCGCTCGAAGAACACCTTGGGCACGACGGCGAGCCCGTCGAGCAGCACGAAGAGCGCGTAGAGCCGCAGCACCGCCGGCAGCCCGGGATCGAGCGGCGCGAAGAGCCCGGCGCCGAGCGCCAGGGCGGCGGTGATGAGCACCGACGAGCTCGCGATCCAGACGAACGCGGCGCCGTACGACTGCCGCTCGTCGCGCACCAGCTGGTAGGGGAGCCCGAGATCGCGGAAGATCCCCGCGACGACGACGACCCCGAGCGCCAGATCGAAGAGCCCGTGCCCGTCCGGCAGGATGAGCCGCGCCAGCGCCAAGTCGGCGACCGCCCGGATCGCCACCCGCCCGAGCTGACTGCCGTACGCGGCCAGCGTCGAGGCGACGACCCGCTTCTCCGTGCTCGCGCCACCCGCCGCCTCCGGCCCCCTCACGGCCAAGACTCCAGCACCGCCCGGTACCAGGCCCGCTTGAAGGCGACGACGCCCGGCAGGGCGTGGAGCGAGGTCAGCAAGCGAGGATGGCGCAGGAAGATCCCGAGCGCCGAAGCCACCGCCTTCACCGGCACCGCCCGCGCCAACCGCTCCCGGCTCGCCCAAGTCGGCCCGGTCCCGAACGCCTCCGGATGGCGCGCGCGAAAGCGATGGAAGTGCGCCCCGTACCAGGCAGCGTGCGCCTCCACTTCCGCGAGACTCCCCCGCACCGCCGCATGCTCCACCACCGCCTCCGGCACGAACGCAGTAGCCAACCCGGCCTGCCGCGCCCGCAACACCCAGTCGTGGTCCTCGCTAGTCGTCAGCGACTCGTCGAACCCCCCCACAACCTCCCAAGCCGCCCGCGTGCAAGCCAGGTTCAGACTCCCCAACGGCCGCCGCGTATCCCCCTCCGCCGGCCGATCGGGCAGAAGCTCATGGAACGAAGCAATGTTGTCCGCCAGCGCCCACCGCCCCCCGCCCCGCGCAAACACCACCGCCCCCCCAGCCACAGCCGCCCGCTCCAACCCCGCATCGAGCCCCGCGAGCCACCCCGGAAGCGGCAGACAATCCGCGTCCGTAAAAAAGATCCGCTCCCCCCGCGCCTCACTCACCCCCAAGTTCCGAGCCGCCGCCGGATTGAGCCGCGCCTCCGTCTCTACGAAGTGCACACTCCCATCCCGAGGCACCAACCCATGCGAATCGCGCCCCACGACAACCACCTCGATCTCCCCGTGGGCGCTGAGACCGTCCAACGTCCGTTTCACGTAGGGAGAATCCAGGCAGGGGACAACCACAGACCGAGTCATAGGGCGGGGGAGGGAGCGTCGGGGGGCTTCCGGCGGGAAGCTCTGAGCCAGCGCCGGCAAGCCCCATCGCAGGCCGCGACCGCCGATGCGCGCAGCGAAGCGCAGGCGCGCGCCTCAGATCGTGCAGGCGAACAAAGCGCGCGCCGGTTCCCGCCGGAAGCCCCCCGACGCTCCGGGGGGGTCAGAATCTGGCCGCAGTGCCTCTGCAAAGGTCCGTGCCGCGAATGAGCTGTCATCGCACCGCCCCCCGCCCAGATCCCTCGCTCTCGCTCGGGATGACATGCATGGGGGGACGACATGCATAGGGGGGCCGACATGCAGGAGGGAGTCGCTAGCTCCGAGCCCGCCGCTCGCGCATCGTCCGCGCCCAGTGCTGCGGCCGCAGCGCCTTGATCTTGGCGATCCGCTCCTCCGCCACCCTCTCCGCCGCCTCATGCGTAGGAATCCCGTCAGCCCCCGCGATCTCGAACACCCGCATCAGATTCAGATAAATGCCCCGCGTCATCCGCATCGCCCGCTCGCGGTTGTACCCCGTCAGCTCGTTGTAAACGTTCATCAGCCCGCCGGCGTTGATCACGAAATCCGGCGCGTAGAGAACCCCCCGCTCGTGCAGCGCCCGCCCGTCGCGCGCCTCGTCCGCCAGTTGATTGTTGGCCCCCCCCGCCACCACCGCGCAGCGCAGCTTCGGGATCGTCTCCTCGTTGAGCACCGCCCCCAGCGCGCAGGGCGCCAGCACGTCGCACTCAACCTCCAGCACCTCGTCCGCCCCGACCGGCTCCACCGCGTGCTCGTCGCGCGCCCGCGCCACCCGCTCCGGGTCGATGTCCGAGCCGAAGACCTTCGCCCCCTCCTTCCGCAGGTACGAAGCGAGGTGCGAGCCGACGTTCCCCAGCCCCTGCACCGCCACCGTGCGCCCGGCGAGCGAAGCCTCGCCCCACCGCCGCTGCGCCGCCGCCTTCATCCCCTGGAGGACGCCGTAGGTGGTGACCGGCGAGGGGTCGCCGCCGCCGCCGTGGGCCGGCGAAACGCCGGTGACCCAGCTCGTCTCCGAAAGGATCAGCTCCATGTCCTCGGTGTCGGTGCCGACGTCCTCGGCGGTGATGTAGAGGCCGCCCAGCGAGTCCACGTACTGGCCGAACGAGCGGAAGAGGGCCTCCGACTTGTCGTGCTTCGGGTCGGCGAGGATCACCGCCTTGCCGCCCCCCAGGTTGATGCCGGCGGCGGCCGCCTTGTAGGTCATGCCGCGCGACAGGCGCAGGACGTCGATCAGCGCCTCGTCCCAGGAGGCATAGGGCCACATCCGCACTCCGCCGAGCCCCGGCCCCAGCACCGTCGAGTGCACCGCGATGATCGCCTGCAGGCCGACGTCGGGGTTGGAGCAGAAGAGCACCCGCTCGTGCCCCATGTCGGCCAGTTGTCGGAAGAGCTCCATGCGGCCCCCTCTCGCGGCGCGGTGGATCGTGCCGTTTTACTTTAGCTCGGTCAGCAGCATGGCGGCGACGACCAGGGCGCCGCCGATGAGCAGCGCCGCGCTCCAGCGCTCGGCGCCGAGGGCGATCGAGGTGACGGCGGCGAAGACCGGCTCGAGAGTGAGGATGACGCCGGTCTCGATGGCGTCGAGGTGGCGCTGGGCGTAGAACTGGCCGAGGAAGGCGAGGGCGGTGCAGAAGACGCCGGTGATGAGGACGGCGGGGATGGCGAAGCCGCCGAAGTCCGCGCGGGCCGGCGGGTCGAGAACGAGAGACGGTGCGGAGAGGACGGCCGCGACGATGAGCGCGACGACGATGAGCGGCGCCGCCGGGTGGCGGCGCACCGCCCGCCCGACCAGCACGACGTACCCCGCGAAGACGGCGGCGCAGCCGATCGTCAGCGCGTCGCCGCGGTTGAAGGGCCCGCCCCCCGCCTCCGGCCGGTAGAGCACCCAGAGCCCGGCGGCGGCGCAGAGGGTGCCGGCGATCGGCCCGAAGCGCGGCCGGTAGGCGCCGGCGGCGAGGCCCACGACCGGGACGAAGATGACCGAGAGGCCGGTGAGGAAGGCCGAGCGCGACGGCGTCGTCCAGAGCAGGCCGTAGGTCTGCAGGACGAAGCCGGCGAAGAGGACGGTGCCGATCACGACGCCGTCGCGCCCCAGCTCGCGGCTCCAGCCGCGGCGGAGGAGGGGGAGGAGGAGGAGCGCGGCGAGCGTGAAGCGCAGCGCGATGAAGTGGAAGGGCTCGAGCCGCTCGATGCCGCGCTGCACCAGGACGAACGAAGCGCCCCAGACGGCCGTGGACCCGAGCAATACCAAGCGGGCGCGGAGGCGCTCGCTCAAAGCGCGGCGAGGGCCGCGAGCACCTCCTCGTCGTGCCCGTCCACGTTCACCCGCTTCCAGGCCTTCCGCACCTTGCCCTCGCGGTCGATCAGGAAGGTGGAGCGCTGGATGCCCATCGACGTCTTGCCGTAGAGGTGCTTCTCGCGCCAGGCGCCGTAGCGCTCGGCGACCCGGTGGTCGGGGTCGGCCAAGAGCGGGAAGTTGAGGCTGTACTTGTCGCGGAAGCGGACGTGGCTTGCCACGTCGTCCGGCGAGACGCCGAGGAGGGCGGCGCCGGCCGCCGCGAGCTCGGGGCGCCGGTCGCGGAAGGCGCAGGCCTCCTTGGTGCAGCCGGAGGTGTCGTCCTTGGGGTAGAAGTAGAGGACCACCGGCTTGCCGCGCAGCGCCGAGAGCGTCACCTCGCCGCCGTCGTCGGCACGCAGCGTGAAGTCCGGCGCCGTCTCGCCTTCCTCGACCCAGTCGCTCATCGCCTCACCTCCGTCCGAAGAGTCTATTGGACTGCGCTAGGGTCCGCCGGCGATGGGCGGCGTGGCGCGAAAGCTCCTCCTCGGCGCCGCGTTCCTGCGCGCCCTCGCCACCGGCATGGCCGGGGTGCTGCTCGGCATCTACCTCGCCGACCGCGGGCTCTCTCCGGGGCAGGTGGGGGCGGTGGCCGGCGCGGGGCTGGCCGGGGCCGCGGCCGGGGCGCTGGTCGTCACGCTGCGCGGCGCGCGGATGGCGGGGCGCGGCGCGCTCCTCGCCCTCGCCTTCCTCGCCGCCGCGGGCGGCGCGCTCCTGGCGCTGGTCGAGCAGCCGCTGGCGCTCGCCGCGGTCGCCTTCCTCGGCATGGTCAACGGCATGGGGCGGGACCGCGGGCCCTCGGCGATCCTCGAGCAGGCGCTCCTGCCGGCCACCACGACGCCGGCGCGGCGGACCGCCGCCTTCGCCTGGTACACCGCGCTTCAGGACTGCGGGCACTCGCTGGGGAGCCTGGCGGCGGGGCTGCCGGCGCTGCTGGTCGCGGCGACGGCGCTGTCGATGACGGCGAGCCTGCGGCTCTGCTTTGGGCTCTACGCGCTCCTGCTGCTGCTCTCGGGGCTCTGCTACCTCGGGCTGCCGGCGCGGGCGGCTCGGGCCGCGGAGGCCGCGCCGCCGCAGCCCGCTCGGCTCACGCCGGAGAGCCGGCGCATCCTGACCCGCATCAGCCTGCTCTTCGCGCTCGACGGCCTCGGCGGCGGCCTGCTCTTGACGACCCTCCTCTCCTACTTCTTCTTCGAGCGCTTCGGCGTCGGCGTGGCGGCGCTCTCGGGGCTCTTCTTCGCCGCCCGCGTCGCCAACCTCCTCTCCAACTTCGGCGCCGCCTGGCTGGCGCGCCGTGTCGGCCTGGTCAACACGATGGTCTTCACCCACATCCCGGCGAGCCTGCTGCTGGTGGCGGTCGCTTTCGTACCGACCTTCCCGCTGGCGGCGGCACTCTTCCTGCTGCGCGAGGCGCTGGTCGAGATGGACGTGCCGACCCGGCAGTCGTACGTCATGGCGATGGTACGGCCGGAGGAGCGGACGACCGCCTCGGGGGTGACGAACCTGGTGCGCCTGGCGATGTGGGCGCTCGGGCCGAGCTTAGGGGGGTGGGCGATGCAGGGCCTGGGGCTCGCGGCACCGCTCCTGGCCGGCGCCGGGATCAAGATCGTCTACGACCTGCTCCTGTATCGGTCGTTCCGGGGGCTCAAGCCGCCGGAAGAGAGTGGAGGGTGATGCGTGATGCACCGCCCTCCGGCGTGCGCTCCCCGGAGGCACCGGCGCGCGAGTGGGAGGACTCCTGATCTGAGTCGCGCGCCTTGGCTTCGCGTCGCGCCAGCGCGCTTGAGGCCTGCCGAAGGGCTTGCCAGGCGCTCGCTCAGACATGCCTCCGGGGAGCGCACGCCGGAGGGCTACCGTGGTACCCGGTAAGCTAACTTCGTGGAAGAGGACTCGGGATCGCGGGCCGAGCTGCTGAAGTCGTGGGCCCTGGAGGAGGGTTTCGACCGGGTCGGGGTGGCGGCGCTGGAGGCGCCGGAGCATGGGGAGGCGTTCCTGCGCTGGTTGGCGCGGGGCGACCAGGCGGGGATGGGGTACCTGGAGCGGCGGGTGGAGGCGCGGCTCGATCCGGCGACGGTCCTGCCGGGGGCGCGGAGCGTCCTCTGCGTAGCGCTCCAGTACCACCCGCTTGTCGGGGAGGACGACCCGCCCGGCCCCGAGCGCTCGGACCTCTGGCCGTGGGTCGCCCGCTACGCCCGCGGCGTCGATTACCACGACCTGATGACCGCGGGCCTCCGCCGGCTCGCGGCGCGCGTCGCCGACGCGTTCCCCGGCAGCGCCACCCGCCCGTACGTCGACACCGGCCCGGTCCTGGAGCGCGAGCTGGCCGGCCGCGCCGGGCTGGGCGCCGTCGGCAAGCACACGAACCTGCTGCACCCGGAGGCGGGCTCCTGGTTCCTGCTCGGGGAGCTGTTCACCACTCTCGACCTCGCTCCCGACGCGCCGCTCGCCGACCTCTGCGGCAGCTGCACCCGCTGCCTGGAGGCCTGCCCGACCGGCGCTCTGCCCGAGCCCTACCGCCTGGTGAGCGACCGCTGCATCAGCTACTGGACGATCGAGCACCGCGGGCCGCTGCCGGAGGCGGCGCGCGTGCTGGTGGGGGAGTGGGTCTTCGGCTGCGACCTCTGCCAAGAGGCCTGCCCCTGGAACGCCGCCCCGGCCGGCGCCGACCACCCCGAGCTGCGGCTGCCGCCGGAGCGCGCGGAGCTGGACCTCGCCGGCCTCCTGCGCCTCTCGCGGGAGGAGTACGTGACGCGCTTCCGCGGCAGCCCGATGAAGCGCGCGAAGTACGAGGGCCTGCGCCGCAACGCCGCCGTCGCCATGGGCAACCGCGGCGACGCGCGCTACGCCCCGGCCCTGACGGAGGCGCTCGGCGACGACGACCCCGTCGTCCGCTCCCACGCCGCCTGGGCGCTGGAGCGCTGCGGAGCCGGTGCTGATCGCTAGCGGGTTGACTCGCCAGCGGCCCCTCCCTATACTCCGAATTTCCGAGTTCTCAAGGAGTTAGCCAGAACTCGTCCCTCCCGCGACCGCGGGAGCACAGGCCGTGGGCCTGAATCCAAACGCCAGGAGGATTTCCGTTTTATGCCGTCCAGCCAAGAGCACCGCGACCGCCCGGCCGTAGCCGAACCCGACGAGGCGGTCGACCCCCAGGAGTACAAGAAGCTCCTCGACCTCTACGACGAGAGCATGCGGAACCTGACCGAGGGCGAGATCGTCCCCGGCCGGGTCATCGGCATCACCTCGAACGCGGTGGTCGTGGACGTGGGCTACAAGAGCGAAGGGCTGATCCCGATCGACGAGTTCACCGACCGCGAGGGCAAGCTCGGCATCAACGTCGGCGACGACGTCGACGTGCTGCTCGAGAAGACCGAGGACGTCGAAGGGCACATCCTGCTCTCCTACCAGAAGGCGATGCGGATGCGGCGCTGGACCGAGGTCGAGCGCGCCTACCGCGACGGCAGGGTCATCAAGGGACGGGTCATCGAGCGGATCAAGGGCGGGCTCACCGTCGACGTCGGCCTCCGCGCCTTCCTCCCGGGGTCGCTGGTCGACATCAAGCCGGTCAAGAACCTCGAGTCCCTGCGCGGCCAGGAGATGGACTTCAAGGTCATCAGCCTCGACCGCCGGCGCAACAACATCGTGCTGTCGCGCAAGGCCGTGCTCGAGACCGAGCTGGTCAAGAAGAAGGCCGAGACGCTCAAGAAGCTGGAAGAGGGGGCGCGCCTCCCGGGCGTGGTCAAGAACATCACCGACTACGGCGTCTTCATCGACCTGGGCGGCATCGACGGCCTGCTCCACATCACCGACATCTCCTGGGGGCGCGTCAACCACCCCTCCGAGCACTTCTCGGTCGGCGACGAGGTAGAGGTCGTGGTGCTCAAGTTCGACCCCGAGACCGAGCGCGTCTCGCTCGGCTACAAGCAGAAGGGGGACGACCCCTGGACGCTGGTCGACAAGAAGTACCCGATCGGCTCGCGCGTGCGCGGCCGCGTCGTCTCCCTCGTCGACTACGGCGCCTTCGTCGAGATCGAGGAGGGGGTCGAGGGGCTGATCCACGTCAGCGAGATGTCGTGGACCAAGAAGGTGGTCAACCCGGCGAAGGTGCTGGAGGTGGGGCACGAGGTCGAGGCCATCGTCTCCGAGCTCGACATGGACCAGCGGCGCATCAGCCTGTCGCTGCGGCAGACGGAGCGCAACCCCTGGGAGGAGCTGTCGGACTCGCACCCCGAGGGCAGCGTCGTCGAGGGCAAGGTGCGCAACCTGACCGAGTTCGGCGCCTTCGTCGAGATCACCGAGGGGATCGACGGCCTGATCCACGTCTCCGACATGAGCTGGACGAAGCGGGTCAAGCACCCGAGCGAGGTGCTGCGCAAGGGCGACGTGGTGCGGGCGCGCATCACCCACATCGACGTCGAGAACCAGCGCGTGTCGCTGTCGATCAAGGAGTTCATGCCCAACGAGTGGGAGGAGTTCGCCGACCGCCACAAGGTGGGCGACACGCTCGACGGGCGGGTGGTCAACGTCACCGACTTCGGCCTCTTCGTCGACATCTACAACGGCCTCGAGGGGCTCGCCCACATCAGCGAGATCGACGTGCCGCAGGGCGCCAAGCTCGACGACCACTACGAGGTCGGCGACGTGGTGCGCTCGCGCATCCTGCGCATCGAGGAGGACGAGAAGAAGGTGGGGCTCTCGATGCGCGGCGTGCCGCAGCCCTCGGAGGCCGAGGCCGCCGAGCTCAAGTCGGCCGCTTCGGCGCGCAAGGCGGGCGAGGAGGTCAAGGCGATCCGCGAGGCCGCCAAGAAGACGGTGGTGGTCAAGTCGGCCTCGGACGTCGAGGAGCGGCAGGAGGCGGAGAAGCCCGCCGGCGAGCAAGCGCCCGCCGAGCCGGTGACGGCCGAGACGGAGTAGTCTTGCGCGAATGGGGGAGACGATGACGGCGATCAAAGACGGCATGACGAAGGCCGAGCTGGTCGAGGAAGTCGCCCGCACCACCCAGCTCACCAAGAAGCACGCGGAGATCATCGTCAACGAGGTCTTCGACAGCATCGTGAAGTCGCTCAAGGCCGGGGAGAAGATCGAGCTGCGCGGCTTCGGCAGCTTCCGCATCCGCCACCGCGGCGCGCGCACCGGGCGCAACCCCAAGACCGGCGACAAGGTCAAGGTGCCGCCCAAGCGGATCCCCTACTTCAAGCCCGGCAAGGAGCTGCGGGAGCTGCTCAACGACGAGTGCTGAGGCGGTCCCGCCGCCCCCGATGCAGACGCTCTTCGCGCCCTGGAGGCACAGCTACATCACGCAGTCCAAGGAGGCCGCCGCGGAGTGCTTCTTCTGCGCCGCGGCGCGCCGCCCGGACGACCCCGAGTCGCTGGTCGTCTGGACCGCCGGCCACCACCTGGTCATGCTGAACCGCCACCCCTACGCCAGCGGGCATCTGATGGTGGCGCCGCTCGCCCACGTCGCCTCGCCGCAGGAGAGCGACGCCGCGGCGCGGGCCGAGCTCTGGCCGGTGGTGCTGGCGGCGCACAGGACGCTCGCGGCCGCCTACTCGCCCGACGGCTTCAACCTGGGGATGAACCTGGGCGAGCCGGCCGGCGCCGGGGTGCCTGGGCACTTCCACGTCCACGTCGTCCCGCGCTGGGCCGGAGACACCAACTTCATGAGCGTCGTGGCCGGCGTGCGCGTGGTGCCCGAGGACCTGGGCGCGGCGCGGGCGCGGCTGCGGGAGCTGTTCTTGCGGGAGGAGGCGCGTGGCCGAACCGACGCGTGAGGCGCAGGCCGCTCCCGAGGAGCAGGCGGCGCCGGTGGGCAACCCCTGGGTGGCGGCGGTCGTCGCCTGGCTGGTGCCCGGGGCCGGGCACTGGTACCTGGGACGGCGGGGACGGGCGCTCGCCTTCCTCGGCCTGGTGGCGGCCTCGCTGGCCCTCGGCGTGGCGCTCCACGGCAACCTCTACCGGCCGCTACCCGGCCAGCCGCTTTCCTACCTGGCGACGCTGGGCTCCATGGGCATGGGGCTGCCCTACTTCCTGCTCCGGTATCTCGCGGGCTACACCGGCGAGGTGATCGCCCCCGGCTACGAGTACGGCACCGCCTTCATCCTGACCGCCGGCCTGATGAACCTCCTGCTGGTGCTCGACGCCTGGGACATCGCCCTGGGCAAGAAGGACTGAGGGCCCACCGTAATGCTCAGCCACTTCGCCCTGATGGTCGCCTACGCCCTGATCGTCAGTCTCTTCTTCGCCCTGCTCTGGCGGCGCGAGCGCGGCGAGCGGATCAAGCTCTTCCTCCAGATGTTCATCGGCATGGTGGGGGGCGGGCTGGCCCTGGCCTGGCTGATGTACCCCTTCCCGCCGGGGCCGCCCGCCCCGATCCCCTGAGCCCCGCGGTGGACCGCGGCGTCGACTTGCTGCTGGTCGCCGGCGAGGCCTCCGGCGACCTGCACGGCGGGCGGCTCCTCGCCGCGCTGCGCCGGCTGGTGCCGGGGCTGCGCCCGTTCGGCCTGGGCGGCGACGAGATGCGCGCCGCGGGCCTGGCGGCCGTGGCGCACAGCCGCGAGGTGGCGGTGGTGGGGATCGCCGAGGTGCTCAAGGTGCTGCCGCGGGCGCGGCAGGTCTTCGCCGCGCTGCTCGCCGAGGTGGAGCGGCGGCGGGCGCGGGCGGCGGTGCTGATCGACTTCCCCGAGTTCAACCTGCGCCTGGCGCGCGAGCTCAAGCGGCGCGGCGTGCACGTCGTCTACTACGTCAGCCCGCAGGTCTGGGCCTGGCGGCGGCGGCGGGTGGAGACGATCGCCGAGCGGGTCGACGAGATGCTGGTGCTCTTCCCCTTCGAGGCGGAGTTCTACCGCGGCGCCGGGGTGACGGTCCGGCACGTCGGCCACCCGCTGGTGGACGAGGTGCCGCGGCTACCGCAGGCCTGGGACGAGGGGCCGCCGCCGGCGGGGGCGCCGTACCGCATCGCGCTGCTGCCCGGCTCGCGCCCGAGCGAGGTGGAGCCGCTGCTGCCGCGGATGCTCGAGGCGGTGCGCCTGCTGGCGCGCGAGCTGCCCGTCGAGGCGCGGCTGATCCAGGCCCCGACCATCCCGCGCGAGCTCTTGGAAGAGGAGATCGCCCTCTCCGGGCTGCCGGTGCGGATCGTCGCCGAGGACCGCTTCGCCGCGGTCGCCGGCTCTCACCTGGCGCTCTGCGCCTCCGGCACCGCGACGCTCGAGGTGGGGCTCCTGGGCACGCCGCTCGTCGTCCTCTACCACCTCCAGCTCGCCTCCTACCTGCTCGGCCGGCTCCTGGTGCGCCTGCCCTGGGTGAGCCTGGTCAACCTGGTGCTCGGGCGGAAGGTGGTGCCGGAGCTGATCCAGCGCCAGACCGCGCCGGCGCGGGTGGCGCGCGAGGCGGCGCGGCTGCTCCGCGACCCGGCGGCGGTGGCGGCGATGCGGCAGGGGCTCGCCGAGCTGCGCGGGTGCCTGGGCGAAGGGGGCGCGACCGAGCGGGCGGCGGAGGAGGTGGTGGCGGCGCTGGTGCGCACCGGCCTCCTGCCCACGCCGCCGGGCACGGTGACCTGGCCGCAGGAGGCGGCGGCGCCGGAGGTGGCCTCATGACGGTCACCTCCTTCTTCCTCCGCTACCTCCGCCGCTACACCGGCTGGGCGCTCCTCGCCGCGGTCTCGATCCTCGTCTTCGCGGTCGCCACCGCGGGTCTCGTGGCGCTGATCGAGCCGGTCTTCGGCGAGGTGCTGCTCGCCGGCGATCAGGCGCCGTCACTCCTCGGCGGCGGCGCGCAGCCCGAGCCGTCGGCGGGCGCCGCACCGGGCGCCGCGCCGCCATCCGCGACACCGGCCGCGGCGCCGGAGGCCGACCTGCTGGCCGACCTGCGCAAGCGCTTCGACTTCGCCGACCAGATCGACGACACCTACGCCTCGCTCAAGCGGCGGCTGGGGATCGAGGGCGACGACGTGGTCTGGTTCGTGCCGCTGCTGCTGGTCGCCATCTTCCTGCTGCGCAGCCTCGCCGACTTCCTCTCCGGCTACGCCTTCCAGCACATCGGCCTGGGGATCACCACCGACATCCGCAACGACCTCTACCGCCGCATCCTCGACCAGTCGAGCCGCTTCCACGCCGCGCACCCCTCCGGCGAGCTGGTGGCGCGGGTGATCAACGACGTGGCGATCATGCAGAACGCGGTCTCCAACCGCCTGCTCGACCTCTTCCAGCAGTCGATCACCCTGGTCTTCCTGCTCGGCCTCTTGCTCTCGACGCACTTCCGGCTCGCCCTCTTCGCCTTGGTGGCGGCGCCGGTGCTGCTGGTGCCGATCGTGCGCTTCGGCCGCGGCCTGCGCCGCACCACCCACCGCAGCCAGGAGCGGATGGCCGACCTGGCGAGCCTGCTCACCGAAGGGGTGCGCGGCCACCGCGTGGTCAAGGCCTTCGGCATGGAGGAGTTCGAGGCGGTGCGCTTCGGCCACGCCACCCGCCGCCACCTGCGCGCCAACCTCTGGGCGCAGATGCTGTCGCACGCCTCGGGGCCGGTGGTGGAGTCGCTGGCGGTCCTGGGGGCGGCGGCGCTGCTGATCTGGGCGGGGCAGAGCATCCGCGCCGGCAGCCTCACCGCCCCCGAGCTGATCAAGTTCCTGACCACCATGCTGATGATGTACGACCCGATCCGCAAGCTGAACAAGGTGAACCTGATCCTCCAGGAGGCGACCGCCGCCGGCGAGCGCGTCTCGCGCCTGCTGGCGATCCCCAACGAGGTCGCCGAGCGCCCCGGCGCCCGCACCCTCGACACGGTGCGCGACGGGGTGCATTACGAAGGGGTCTCCTTCGGTTACGAGCGGACGCCGGTGCTGCAAGACGTCGAGCTGCCGATCCGCGCCGGCGAGATCGTGGCCTTGGTCGGCCATTCGGGGGCGGGGAAGTCGACCCTCGTCAACCTCCTGCCGCGCTTCTTCGATCCCGACGAAGGCCGGGTGACGATCGACGGCATCGACATCCGCGACCTCAAGCTCCGCAGCCTGCGCTCGCTGATCGGCCTGGTGACGCAGGAGACGGTGCTGTTCAACGACACCGTGCGCAACAACATTGCCTACGGCCGCTCCGACCTGCCGTTGGAGCGCGTGCGCGAGGCGGCGGCCGCCGCCTACGCCGACGAGTTCATCATGGAGATGGAGCAGGGCTACGACACGGTGATCGGCGAGGGCGGTTTGCGCCTCTCGGGCGGCCAGCGGCAGCGCCTGGCGATCGCCCGCGCGCTGCTCAAGAACGCGCCGATCCTGATCCTCGACGAGGCCACCTCGCAGCTCGACAGCCAGTCCGAGGCGCTGGTGCAGAAGGCGCTCTACAACCTGATGCAGGGGCGGACGACGCTGGTCATCGCCCACCGCCTGTCGACGGTGATGCGGGCCGACCGCATCGTGGTGATGGACGGCGGGCGGATCGTCGAGGAGGGCTCGCACGACGAGCTGCTGGCCCTCGGCGGGCGGTACAAGCGGCTGTACGACCTGCAGTTCAGGGTGTGAGGAGCGCGCCTGGGGACCGCGCTCGTCTCCTTCCTGGCCGCCGCCGTCATCCGCGGGCTGCGCGCTACGGTGCGGGTGCGCCGGCACGGCGACGCGGCGCAGCGGCGGTGGGAGACGAACGACGAGCGCTTCATCCTCACCTTCTGGCACCGCCACCTGCTGCTCATGCCGTACGTCTACCGCGGGCGGCGGATCTCGGTGCTGGTCTCGGCGAGCCGGGACGGCGAGCTGATCGCGCGCACCGTGGGGCGCCTCGGCATCGACTCCTCGCGCGGCTCGACCAGCCGCGGCGGCGCGGTGGGGCTGCGCGAGCTGCTGCGCAAGGCGAAGGCCGGCTACGACCTCGCCTTCACCCCCGACGGCCCGCGCGGTCCGGCCGGGGTGGTGCAGCCGGGGGTGATCCTGGCGGCGGCGGCGACCGGCTTCCCGATCCAGCCGGTGGCCTACGCCGCGACGCGCCGCCGGCGGCTCAAGAGCTGGGACCGCTTCGTCGTGCCGCTGCCGCTCGCCACCGTCCACTTCGTCTGCGGCGAGCCGCTGGCGGTGCCGCGCGACGCCGAAGTCCCCGCCTACGCCGAGGAGCTGGGGCGGCGGCTGCACGCCGCCGAGGCGCGGGCGGAAGAGCTGGCCCAGCAATGACGGAGGACGATCCATGCGCAGCATGACCGGTTTCGGGCAGGCCTCGGGCGAGAACCGCCGGCACGCGGTAACGGTGGCCCTGCGCGCCGTCAACCACCGCTTCCTCGACGTGCAGGCGCGGCTCGACGAGGCGGCGCGCGGCAGCGAGGCCGCGCTGCGCGAGCGCATCGCCGCGCACGTCGCGCGGGGGCGGGTGGAGGTGCGCGTCGAGGCGCGGGCCTTGGGCGAGCGGCAGGCGCGGGTCGAGCTGCACATGGGCGTCGTCCGCGCCGCCCACGCGGCCACGCACGACCTGGTGTCGCAGGGCCTGATCGCCGGCGAGCTCACCGCCGGCGACCTCCTCCGCCTGCCGGAGGCCTTCCGCGTCGAGCTCGAGCCGGACGAGTGGAGCGGCGAGGACGAGGCGCTGCTGCTGCGGGTGGCCGAGGAGGCCCTCGACCAGCTCGACGCCGGGCGCGACCTCGAAGGGCGGCACCTGGCGGCGGCGCTGGAGCGCCGGCTGGAGGGGCTCGCCGAGGTCGTCGAGCGCCTCGAGGCGCTGCAGGGGCCGGTGCGCGAGGAGCTGGCCGCCGGGCTGTCGCGGCGGCTCGCCGAGCTGCTGCGCGGGCAGGCGGTGGAGGAGCCGCGGCTGGTGCAGGAGGTGGCGCTCCTCGTCGACCGCAGCGACGTGCGCGAGGAGCTGGACCGGCTGTCCTCCCACCTGCAGCACTTCCGCGAGGTGATGGGCGCCCGCGAGCCGGCCGGCAAGCGCCTCGACTTCCTGACCCAGGAGGTCTTCCGCGAGCTCAACACCCTGGGCGCCAAGGGTCGCCACACCGAGATGGTCCGCGCCGTCCTCGACGGCAAGGTGCTCTGCGAGCAGCTGCGGGAGCAGGTGCAGAACGTGGAGTGACCGTCTGTTACGATCCCGCCCCCATGCCGGGCGAGCTGTTCATCGTCTCCGCGCCGTCCGGCGCCGGCAAGACGACCCTCATCCGCAGCCTCTTCGACGGCCGCCTCGGCGCCACCGGCGACATCGCCTTCTCGGTCTCCCACACCACCCGCCGGCCGCGCGACGGCGAGGTGGACGGCCGCGACTACCACTTCGTCTCCGCCGCGGAGTTCGAGCGCATGGTCGAGGCCGGCGAGTTCCTGGAGTGGGCGGTCGTCCACGGCAACCGCTACGGGACCGCCAAGCGGGAGGTCTTTCCGCGCCTCGATCAGGGGACCGACGTGGTGCTGGACATCGACGTCCAGGGGGCCGAGCAGGTGCTGGCCCGCCACCCCGAGGCGCAGAGCGTCTTCGTCCTGCCCCCCTCCTACGAGGCCCTGGAGGCGCGTCTCGCCGGGCGCGGCCTGGACGACCCCGAGGCCATCCGCCGCCGCCTGCACGTATCCATTTGGGAGATCAGCCGTTACGACCGCTACCGATACGTTATAATCAACGACGATGTCCGCCGGGCCGGGGAAGTCCTGGCGGCGATCATCCTCGAAAAGCGCCACGGCCAGGAGCGGATGCGGGAGCGCATCCAGGAGGTCCTGGCCAGCTTCCAGGAACGGGTCTGAGCCCACCAAGCAGCACCGGCGGCCCCTCGCCGCCGGTCCGATGAGGACGCATGGAACCGAATATGCCGCCAGAGATCGACAGCAAGTTCCGACTCGTGCTGCTCGCCGCCAAGCGCGCCGAGCAGCTCATGCGCGGCGCGCGCCCCAAGCGCGACGCCGAGAAGAAGAAGCCCACCCTCCTCGCCATGGAGGAGATCCACGGCGACATGGTGGAGTGGGACTACGGCCCGGCGCCGCAGCCCGAGCCGCCGGCCGAGGCGGCCAGCGAGGAAGCGGCGGCGGCCGAGGTTCACTAGCGGGAGCGGCCGATCCGCGTCCTGCTGGGAGTCAGCGGCGGCATCGCCGCCTACAAAGCGGCCGAGCTGGTCCGCCGGCTGCGCGAGCGCGGCCACGAGGTGCGCTGCGCGGCGACGCGCGGCGCCGCCTCCTTCATCACGCCGCTGACCCTCGAAGTTCTCACCGGCTATCCCGTCTGGCAGGAGGAGTACCTCACCGCGAGCGGCAGCGGCGAGGAGGGGCACATCGCCGCCGCGCGGTGGGCCGAGGTGCTGTGCGTGGCCCCGGCCACCGCCCACCTGCTCGGCCGCCTCGCCCTCGGCCTCGCCGACGACTTCCTGACCACCACCGCCCTCGCCTTCCCCGGGCCGCTGGTGCTGGCCCCCGCGATGCACCCCTGGATGTGGGAGAAGGCGCCGCTCCAGGACCACCTCGACGCCCTGCGCCGCCGCGGCGCCCGTCTCGTCGGGCCGGTCGAAGGGCCGCTCGCCTCGGGGGAGAGCGGGATGGGGCGGATGGCCGAGCCGGAGGCGATCGCCGCCGCGGTGGAGGAGGCCTGGGCGGCGGCGCACGGCCGCGCCGCGGCGGCGGCCGCCGCGCCGCTCGCCGGCCGCACCGTCCTGGTGACCGCCGGCCCCACCCACGAGCCCATCGACCCGGTCCGCTTCCTGGGCAACCGCTCGAGCGGCAAGATGGGGTTCGCGCTGGCGGACGAGGCCGCCCGCCGCGGCGCCCGCGTGTTCTTGGTGGCGGGGCCGGTGGCCCTGCCGACGCCGGCGGGGGTCGAGCGGACGGACGTCGAGACCGCCGCCGAGATGGCCGCCGCGGTGCGCGAGCTGGCGCCGGCGGCGGACCTGGTGGTCATGGCCGCGGCGGTGGCCGACTACGCGCCGGTCCGTCCCGCCGCCGCCAAGCTCAAGAAGGAGCAGGGGGTGCCGCGGCTGGAGCTCGCGGCGACCCCGGACATCCTCGCCGAGCTGCCGCGCTGGGCCCCGGGCGCGGTCACCGTCGGCTTCGCCGCCGAGACCGGCGACCTCGAGGCGGCGGCACGCGCCAAGCTGGCGCGCAAGGGGTGCGACTTCCTGGTCGCCAACGACGTTTCCCGCGCCGACATCGCCTTCGGCCAGGAGGCCAACGAGGTGACCGTCTTCCGGCGGGACGGCGAGCCCGTCTTCCTCTCCCGCCGTCCGAAGACCCGCCTCGCCGGCGACCTGCTCGACCTCTTCACCCCCGCCCTCGCCCCCCGTGAGCGCTCCCTCCCCGGCGCTCGCTGACCTCCTCGCCTACCTGGCCGACATCGGCTACGGCGAGGTCTACCTGCGGGCGGCGTCCGGCGAGGCGGCGGTCGCGGCCGCCGCGCCGCCGCCGCGCGACGAGGAGCTGCCCGCCGCCGCGCGGCCGGGCTCGCTCTTCGATCCGCCGCCCATCGAGGTGCCGGCGGAGGCCGGCGCCCGCGCCGCCGCGCTCGCCGCCCTCGCCGTCGTGGCCTCGACCTGCACCCGCTGCCGGCTGGCCGGCGGGCGGCAGACGGTGGTCTTCGGCGCCGGCAACCCGGACGCCGACCTGATGTTCGTGGGCGAGGCGCCGGGGGCCGAGGAGGACCGCCAGGGGCTGCCCTTCGTCGGCCGCGCCGGCGAGCTGCTCAACCGCATCATCCAGGCGATCGATCTGCGGCGCGAGGACGTCTACATCGCCAACATCCTCAAGTGCCGCCCGCCGGGCAACCGCGACCCGCTCCCCGACGAGGCCGCCTCCTGCCTGCCGTACCTGGAGCAGCAGATCGCGCTGGTGCGCCCGCGGGTGCTGGTGGCGCTGGGACGGATCGCGGCGCAGGTGCTGCTCGGCAACGACACGCCGATCGGGCGCATGCGCGGGCAGTGGTTCCGGGTGCTGGACGTGCCGACGATGGTCACCTACCACCCGGCGGCGCTGCTGCGCAACCCGGCGCTCAAGCGTCCCACCTGGGAGGACATGCAGCAGGTCCGCGATCGTCTGCGGGCCGGCTGATAAGCTGCCGCGACCCGCGGAGCACCTTCTGTCTTGAGAGCCCCCGTTCCCCCCAGGCCACGGCTGCCGCACGTCGAGCGATTGCTGCGGCGCGTGCGCACCGCCGAGACGCCGCTGGTGCAGGTCTGGGGCTGGCCGGGGAGCGGCCGCTCGGCGCTGCTCGAAGCGCTGCTGGAGGCCGAGGGGGAGCGCGCCACGGCGCTGGCGCTCGCCGAGGTCTCCGACGAGCAGGCGCTGCGCGAGGCGCTGGAGTACGCCGACCAGGGAGGCGCCCGCTGGCTGGTGGCGACGAGCTGCCCGCCCGAGCGGCTGGCCGACGCGGTGCGCTGGCTGCGGCCCGGGCAGCGCCTGGTCTTCGGCACCCGCCGCCGCCTCGCCTTCGGCGACCTGCCGTGCACCGTCGTGGCGCCGCAGGAGCTGCTGCTCGGCCGCAGCGAGACCGCCGCCCTCTGGCGGCTGGCCGCCGGCCGCGACCTGCCCGACCGCGAAGCCCGCACCCTGGTCGACGCCACCGACGGCTGGTACCGCCCGCTGCGCCTGGTGGCCGAGGCGGACCGGGCGGTGGGGAGCGGCGGCGCCGCCGAGCTGCTGGAGCTCGAGTCGATCCGCTCCTTCGTCCAGCACGAGGCCCTGGGGAGCCTGGGCGCCGAGGAGCGCGAGCTGCTGCAGTCGGCGCCTCTCTTGCTCGGCCCCGAGATCGCCCGCCGCGAGCCGGACCACCAGCGCGCCCACCTGCAGCGCGCCATCGAGGAGCACGGCCTGTGGATCGAGGAGGGGGGGCAGCGCCGCTTCCCGCGCCTCCTCGCCGCCTACCTCGAGCGCGAGCGCAGCCGCTCGGTGGCGGTGAGCGCGGCGCCGGCGCCGACGGTCTTCACACGCGCCGCGCCGCAGCCGGTCGGCGGCGCCGCCGCCTACGCCGTCGCCCTGCTGGGCGACCCGGAGGTGCGCGAGAAGCTCCCCGACCGCAGCGAGCGGCCGCTCGCCTGGCGCCTCCGCCGCTCCTTCAAGGTGCTGGCCTACCTCGCCTCCTGCCCGGCGCTCCAGGCCGGCCGCGAGGAGCTGATCGAGGCGGTCTGGCCGACCGAAGGCGAGGAGAAGATCCAGAACAACTTCCACCCCACGCTCTCGCACCTCCGGCGCACGCTGGAAGGGGAGCGCCGCCGCCAGCTGCCGCCGCCGCTGCTGCTGCGCGGCGACATCTACCGGCTCAACCCGGAGATCACCTGGGAGATCGACCTCGTCGAGTTCGGGCAGCTCCTCGAGCGCGGGCGCGAGCGGGCGGCGCGCGAGGAGGGGGAGGAGGCGGTCGAGGCCTGGCGCGCCGGCTGGTCGCTCTACCGCGGGCCGTTCCTGCAGGGGCACTACGAGAGCTGGGTGGTGGCGCGGCGGGAGGCGGCGCAGCGGCAGTACCTCGACATGCTGCGCGACCTCGGCGACCTCTGCGTCCGCCTCGAGCGTCACCCCGAGGCGATGGACGCCTACCGCGCGCTGCTGGTCGAGGACCCGCTGCAGGAGCGGGTCCACCTCGCCGTCATGCGCCTCTACTCGCGCGAAGGGCGGCGCGACCTGGTGCGCCGCCAGTACGACCGGCTGACGACGCTGCTCTCCGAGGAGCTGGGCGTCGAGCCGCTGCCGGAGACGACGCGCGAGTACCACCGGATGATGGCGTGAGCGGCGCGGGTCCGGCGCCGCGCCCCGATCGACGCTGGTAGAGTCGCCCGCCATGATCGCGACCCCTGCCCTCTGACCCCGCGCGCCATGGCGGAGCGACAGGACGTGATCCTGGGCGGCGGTCTCGCCGGCATGACCGCCGCCTACACCTTCCAGCAGGCGGGAGAGGACCACTGGCAGCTCTACGAGAAGGAGGAGCGGCTGGGTGGGCTGGCGCGCTCGATCGCCGCCGGCGGCTACCTCTTCGACTTCGGCCCCCACATCCTCTTCACCATCGACGCCGAGATGGAGGCGCTGATCCGCGAGCTCCTGGGGGACAACTTCCACGCCCAGGAGCGCGAGGCCTACATCTACCACCACGCCAGCCGCCTCTACACCCGCTTCCCCTTCCAGGCCCACCTCCACGGCCTGCCGGTCGAGGTGGTGCGCGACTGCCTGGTGGGGCTGGTGCGGGCGGTCGAGCGGCAGGCGCGCGGCGCCTTCCAGCCCGCCAACTACGAGGAGTGGATGCGCGGCTTCTTCGGCGACGGCATCGCCGAGCACCTGATGATCCCCTACGCGCGGAAGATCTGGACGGTCGAGCCCGCGACCATGGACTTCAGCTGGATCGGTCGCCGCGTGCCGACCCCGGACTACGAGCGGATCATCGCCGGCGCGCTGTCGGACGAGGTGCCGCAGGTGGGGGCCACCGCGGCCTTCTGGTACCCGAAGGTCGGCGGCATCGAGCCGCTGCCGCGGGCGCTCGGCGCGCGCCTGCGCAACGTCCATCTCAACCGCCGGGTGGAGCGACTGGAGGTCGCCGGCCAGCGCCTGGTCTTCGCCGACGGCGAGGTCGTGCCGTTCTCGAAGCTGGTCTACTCCCTGCCGCTGGCCCTCCTGCCCGCGCTCTGCGACGCGCTGCCGCCGGAGGTCGAGCGGGCCTGCGCCGGCCTCCGCTACCAGGGGATCTACTGCGTCAACCTGGGCATCGACCGCGAGCGGATCTCGGACAAGCACTGGGTCTACTTCTACGAGGAGCCGTTCCCCTTCCACCGGCTCTCCTTCCCGGCCAACTTCAGCCCCGGCACCGTGCCGCCGGGGAAGAGCTCGATCTCGACCGAGGTGGCCTTCTCGCGCGAGCGGCCGCTCGACCGCGACCAGGCGGTGGAGCGGACGATCGCCGCCCTCCAGACGGCCGAGATCCTCTCCCCCGACGACCGCATCGAGCTCGTCCACACCGAGGAGATCCTGCCGGCCTACGTGATCTACGACCTCGACCACGCCAAGAACGTCGGCGTGATCCGCGCCTGGCTCAAGGAGCACGGCATCTGGCCGGTCGGCCGCTTCGGCGAGTGGCAGTACTTCAACATGGACCACTCGATGCGCAGCGGCAAGACGGCGGCGGAGGAGATCCTGGCTAGAAGCCGGTGAGGTCGCTCTCGCCCGGGGTGACCGGCCAGGCGGCGCGGTAGAGCGAAGCGGGCTCGAGACGCTCCTCGATGGCCAGGCGGACCTCGGCGGCGGTCGGCGCCTCCGCCGCGCGGCGCTCGCGGGTGATGAGCTCGGCCAGGTCGAGCGGCGATTCGGCGCGCCGGCCGCGCAGCTCGACGTAGAGGAGCGCCGGGTCGGGCGAGAGCCACCGCCCCTCGAGGGCGCGCAGCGCCGGCCAGAGGCCGAGCCCGGGCACCACCAGCTCGCCCTCGCCGCCGCGCGCGAACCCCTCGACCTCCTGCGGCGTCACCGGCAGCCGCACCCGCAGGGCCGCCGGGAAGGGGTCGTAGACCAGGTGCGACAGCTCGTCGAGCGAGAGCTCCTCGCCGGGCGCGACGAGCAGCACGCCGACCACCTCTTCCATGGCCTTCTCGAGGGGCTCGACGAGGGCCTGCTCGGCCTCGTCGAGCGTGCCGAGGGCGGCGCGCTCGGTGTCGGAGAGGAGATCGGAGAGGAGGCCGCCGAGGGCGGCGCGGGCGCGCTCGGGACGGCGGTCGAGGTAGGCGTAGAGGTCCTCGGCGGCGGCGAGGTAGGCGGCGACGCTGGCGCTCCACTGGGCGAGCGCTTCGTCCATCTCACGCCGCTGGCGGCGGGTGGCGCGGCCGGCCGGCCCGGGGACGACCGCCAGCTCGCCCAGGCCGTCGCGCACCTCGTAGCTCACGGCGAGCGGGGTGTCGGCGAAGAAGGCGGCGAGCTGGGCCGGCTCGTCGAGCACCGCCGAGCGCTCCACCCGGTGCAGGGCGCCGAGGTGCTTCTCCCAGGCGAAGCGCTCCGCCGCCGGCGCGAGGGCGGCGAAGCGCCGCGACCAGTCGTCGTCCTCCTGCGCCAGCGCCCGCCGCACCTCCGCCAGCCGCCGCTCCAGCGCCCGGTTGCCGGTCTTCTCGGGCTCGGTGATCTCGACCCGGCTGGTGACGACGTACTCGCCGTGCGGCAGGAAGCGCAGCTCGACGGTCTCGCGGACGGGCGGATCGAAGCAGGCGGTGAGAAGAAGGACCGCCGCGAGGGCGGCGACGGTGGGAGAGGGGAGACGCGGGCGACAGCGCATCACCCCGATCCTACGCGCGTAGACCATCCCCGCGAACAATCCAGTAGCGACGCCTGAGGAAGACGTATCAGGTGCTGATACGGGCGTATCAGCGCTCGATACGAGCGTATCGGCAGGTGATACGGACGTATCGGTGCCTGCTACGGAGGTATCGGCCCGTGCTACGAGGGTATCGGCGCCTGATACGGACGTATCAACGCCCGATACGACAGTATCAACGGCTGATACGAGAGTATCGGGGCTCCATACGGGAGTATCAGGCCTTGCGACGGGGGTATCAGGCTCTGATACCAAGTTTTCGGGCCGTCAGGCGCCTCGTTTCCTGCCCACCCCGCTGTGGAGTTGCCCTAGTCCGGCAATTTAGCTAACCTGCCGACGTGCGCGAAGTGAACGTCCACGAGGCGAAGACCCACCTCTCCCGGCTGCTGGCCGAGGTGGAGCACGGCGAGGAAGTCGTGATCGCCCGCGCCGGGAAGCCCGTGGCGAAGCTGGTGCCGGTCCAGGCGCCGGCCGGCCGCCGGCTCGGGATCGACGAGGGTGTCTTCGAGGTGCCGGACGACTTCGACGCGCCGCTGCCCGACGAGGTCCTCGCCGACTTCCTTTCGTGAGGGTCCTCCTCGACACGCAGGTCTGGCTCTGGATGCAGATGGCCCCGCGACGGCTCTCGGCAGAGACGCGCAAGCTGCCGTTGCCGGAGCCGCCCTCCGACTACGTGCCGAGCCGCATGCGGGCGAGCGGCACGACGGCGCTGCCGATCCACCACGCGCACGTCCTCTGGACGGCCAACCTCCCGCCGCACCATCGCGACCCCTTCGACCGTCTCCTCGTCGCGCAGGCGCAGCTGGAAAACCTGCCGCTCCTCACCGCCGACCGCCAGCTCGCCGCGTACGACGTCCAGTTGCTTCGGGCGTAGGGCGGGACGCGCCTCAGACCGGGTTCGGCACGTCGATGAACTCGACCGCCAGCCCGAAGCGGTCGGCGAGGTGCTCGCCGAGGGCGCGGACGCCGAGGCGCTCGGTGGCGTAGTGGCCGGCGGCGAGGTAGTGGATGCCGGCTTCGCGGACCACGTTCATCACCCACTCGCTGGCCTCGCCGGTCAGGTAGGCGTCGAGGCCGGCGGCGATGGCGTCGTGGACCTCGCGCTGGGCGCCGCCGGAGACGATGCCCAGGGTCTTCACAAGCTCCGGGCCGCCCGGGAGCGCGAGCGGCTCCTGGCCGTAGACCGCGGCGCAGCGCCGGGTCAGCTCCTCGACCGAGATCGGCTCGGGGAAGCGGCCCCGGAAGCCGATCGGCAGCCCCTCGTGGACCGCGAAGGGCTCCAGCCCTTCGAGCCCGAAGGCCCGCGCCGCCAGGGCGTTGTTGCCGTAGGTGGGGTGGCGGTCGAGCGGGAGGTGGTAGGCGACGAGGCTCATCCCGGCGCGGAGCAGCTCGGCCACGCGCCGGTACTGGAAGCCCGTCAACGTCCGCGGCATCCCCTCCCAGAAGAGGCCGTGGTGAACGAGGACGGCGTCGGCGCCCGCCGCCGCCGCCCGCTCGAACAGCTCGCGGCAGGCGGAGACGCCGGTCACCACCCGCCGCACCTCCTCCCGCCCCTCGACCTGGAGCCCGTTCGGTCCGAAGTCGCAGCCTTCATGGGCCTCGAGCAGGTCGTCCAGGTAGGCGACGAGGTCAGCCAATCTCACTCCGCTCATTGCGGAGACGATTGTAGTCCCCTAGCTCTCGGCGAGCTCCTTGACCTTCGCGAGCTGCTTGCGCGAGATGCCCTTGGTGAACCAGCAGAAGACAAATCCGAGGAGCCGCCCGAGGGCGCTGTGCGCCGTCATGTCGACTTGCTGCTCGACGCGCGTGCCGCCGCCCTCGGCGCTCAAGTGGTGGTCGATGACCATCGTGAACTGCGGGTTCGCCAGCCGCGTCGTGTGGCGGCGTGGCGGCTCGTAGGCGACGACCTCGCCGTCGTACTCGACGATCTTGCTCCCCTCCTTGATCCGCTGCTTGAAGCGGGCGCCGGCCTGGCGCGGGCTGCCTTCGGTGTACTCGATCGACTCCACTCCGTCGGCCCAGCGCTTGATCTGCTCCGGCTCGGTCAGCAGCTTGAACACCCGCTCGGGCGGCGCGGCGATGGTGATGCCCGTCTGATAGCTCGACATGACGGCTCTCCTTTTGGACGGTCTGCAGCCCGGCCTCCGCGTCCGGGGCTCGGCGAGCTAGGTGCCCTGACGCTCCCTCCGCCACCCCCGCAGCGCCCACCCGCCGCTCGCGCAACCGAAGAGAAGCAACATCCCCGCCGCCGCCCGCCCGGCGCTCTCGTGCTCGTGGCGGAGGCGCATCTCGACCAAGCGCGCGTGATAGTGGTCGTACCACCAGAAGCGCCGCGCCAGGCGCCGCCCCGGGACCCAGTCGCAGCCGCCCGGGGTGACGCCGTTGACCGGGAAGGCGCGCAGCGCGCGGCGGGTGTCGACGTCGAGCTGCTGCACGAAGCCGGTGAAGGGCGGCGCCTCGTCGTGCGACTCGGTCCCCACCAGCACGCCGGTCCAGAGATAGCGGCCGTCCCAGGCGAGACCGGTGAACTCGAGCTCGCCCGGGATCGAGCGCAGCACCCGCCCGCCGCGCTCCTGATCGATCTGGTAGATGCGCTCGTCCTCCCAGTTGGCGAGCCAGAGGTGGCGGCCGTCCCACGTCATGCCGCTGCACATGCCGCGGCCCGGCGAGGGGATCGTGGCCAGGACCGCGCCGGACACGGGGTCGAGGCGGTAGATTTTCCGCTCGCGATAGGCGAGCTGCCAGAGCGTGCGGCCGTCCCAGGCGCTGCCCCCGGTGTCCTTGGCCGGCAGCGCGAGCGTGCGGTCGACGGCGCCGGTCGCGGGATCGAGGTGGTAGGCGCGCCCCGCGGTGTCGACGGTGACCCACAGCGCCTCGCCGTCCCAGGTCACGGCCGAGAGGTTCTTGAGCGACGTCGGGACGATGCGGGTCTCGGCGCGCCAGCCCTGGCCGGCGAGGCTCGCCCACAGGGCACCGGCGGCGGCCAGGAGGAGGATCGCCACGGCCGCTGCTGCGAGCTTCGTCGTCCGGCTCATTGCTTGGCTCCTCGGCTCCTCCGACCCGGCTCAACCCTCCGACCGGAGGGCGGCTAGAGCAGTCAGCGGTGGTGGAGATCGACGGGGCTGCGGCGGGCGCCCGTGCGGATCTCCACCTCCGGGCGATGCGTCATCGCCGCCACCTGAGCTCCACGCCGGCCGCGGGCAGGCCGCGGCGGCGCCGCGAGCGGCGAGCCCTTGCCGGTCGGGTTCTCCGCCAGCCAGTACTCGACCCGCTTGGCGATCGTCGTGAACACCACCTGCCGCCCGTCGGCCGAGAGCGAGGGCCACCGCCCGCCCTCCGTCCCCGGCCACACACGCGCCTCGCCGCCGGCCGCCCGCTCGACGATCCGCTCGACCCCCGCGCCGTCCACCGCGCTCCAGAGGATCGCGCCGTCGGCCGCCGCCCGCGGGTAGTTCTTCTCCTCGTAGTCGGGACCCGCGAAGACCTGGATCGCCGCGTCCTTCCCATCCAGCACTCCACCCGGCTCGTCTCGTTGCTCGTCGCGATCGACCGCCAACCGGAACAGGCCCCACGTCCAGTCGCCGCCGCGCGTCGACATGAAGAGGACGCCGCGCCCGTCCGGCGTCCACGACGGCGCCTCGTCGAACCAGGCGTCGGAGGTCAGCCGCGCCAGGCGCCGCGTCGCCACCTCGACGGTGTAGAGGCTGGCCTCGAAGGCGCGCGTGTCGGAGTGGAAGAGAAGCCGGGCGCCGTCGGGCGACCAGTCGAGCGGGCCGTCGAGGCCGCGCAGACCGGCGTGGCCGGCGGTGAGCGCCCGCAGGCCGCCGCCGCCGGAGCGCATGACGGCGATCTCCCACCGCACCGGGCCGCGGGCGGCGAAGGCGATCGCCGCGCCGTCGGGCGAGAAGCGCGGAAAGCAAGCCGCGGCGGCGCCGGTCGGGAGCGTGCGCACGGCGCCGCTTCCGAGGTCCTTCAGCCGCAGCACGCGCCGGCCGCCGCGCTCGGCGCAGTAGACGAGCCGCCGGCCGGCCGGGTCGAGCGCCGCCTGGAGCGGCCGCTCCCCGGCGTCGACGAGCGTCCTCACGCGTCCGCTCGCGCGGTCGAGGAGCTTGACTGCGGTGCCGGTCTCCACCAGCCGGTGGAAGAAGAGGCGGTCCCCCGCCGCGCTCCAGGTCGGCCAGCGATCCTCGGCGAGCGAGGCGGTGAGCGGCCGCGCCCGCCCCCCGGCCGCCGGCATGAGCCAGATCCCCGACGGCCCCTCGCGGCTGCGCGAGAAGGCGATCCAGCGCCCGTCCGGCGACTCGGCCGGCTTGTAGTCCCAGTCGGCGCCGGCTGTGAGCGGCGTCGACTCGCCGTCGTCGAGCCAGAGGCGCTCGACGTCGCCCGACCCCTGGTCGTAGCGATGGCAGACGAGCGAGTCGCTGCGCGCGCCGAAGGTGCAGGCGCCGGCCCAGCCGGGGCGCCGCGTCAGCTTGCGCGGCGCGCCGCCGGCGGCGGGGACGGTCCAGAAATCGCGCTCGCCCCACGGGCCGCCCGAGTAGACGACCCGCCGCCCGTCCGGCGACCAGGCCGGGTACTCCTCTTCCGCCGGCGAGGAAGTGAGCTGCCGCGGCGCGCCGCCGGCGAGCGACATCACCCAGACGTCCTTGCCGCCGCCGCGGGTCGAGGTAAAGGCGAGGCGCCGGCCGTCGGGCGACCACTTGCCCTCGAAGTCGTCGGCGGGGTGACGAGTGAGCTGCGTCCAGCGCCCGGCCGCGATGTCGTAGAGCCAGAGGTCCCAGTTGCCGGCACGTCGCGAGCTGACGACGAATCGCCGCCCGTCGGGAGAGATCGAAGCGTCGCCGCCGCCGGCGGGATCGGCCGCCAGCCGGCGGAGCGCGTAGACCGGCTCGCGGCCGGCGCAACCGGCGGCGACGACGGCGACGACCCAGAGTCCGAGGAGGAGCGCCAGGGCGCGGCGTCTCATCGCGTGGCCCGCAGCACGCGCCCGCCGGCGGTGGTCGCGGCGAGCGCGGCGACGCCGCAGTAGGCGAGGCCGGCGGCGCAGAAGATCCAGTGGCTCGGGAGCACCCGCTGGAGGGCGACGGCGAGCCCCATCGCGCCGAGGAGGGCCAGGCTCTCGCTCTGCTTGAGGAAGGAGAAGACGCGGCCGCGGAAGCCCTCGTCGACCACGCTCTGGAGGAGCGAGTAGAAGGGCACGACGACGATCGACACCACGACGCCCCAGACGAAGATGATGCCGACCGAGGCGCGCGCGTCCGGCACCAGCGCGTAGAGCGTCATCACGGTCCCCTCGGCGAGGAACCCGAGGGAGAGCGCCGCGCCCTGGCCGAGGTGGGCGACGAGCCGCGGCGCCGCGAGGCCGCCGAGCACGCCACCCAGGCCGAAGGCGGCGATCTGGACTCCCAGCAGGCGCTCGCCGGCGCCCAGGAACTCGCGGATGAAGAACGGCGCGAGCGGCAGCCAGAGGCCGACGCAGAGGAGGCTGACGAAGAAAAGGAGCGCCAGGTGCAGGACCAGGCGGTGGTGCAGCACGTAGCGCCAGCCGTCGCGCAGGTCGGCGAGCGGCGACGCCCGCTCCGCGCGCCCGTCCGGCCGCGCCGCGGCGCCCGCGCCGACGCCCAGGATCAAGACCGCGCTCAGCACGAACGAGGCCGCGTCGAGCAGCAGCGTGGGCGCCAAGCCGACGCTGAAGAAGAGCTCGGCGCCGGCGAGCGGGCCGAGGATCAGCACCAGGTTGCTCGTGCTCTCGGCGAGGCCGTTGGCGCGCGGCAGGTCGGCCGCGGGGACGACGGCGGGCAGCAGCGCGCGCTCGGACGGCTGGAAGAACGCCGTGGCGACCGAGCCCAGCGCCGCCATCAGATAGATCGTCTCGACGGCCGGGTGCGCGAGGACGGCGAGTAGGAAGAGCGCGCGCAGGAGGTCGGCGCCGATCATCAGCGCGCGCCGGTCGAGGCGGTCGATGACGGCGCCGGCGGCGGGCGCGGCGAGCACCCCCGGCAGCGTCTCGAGCACCACGAGCAGCGCCAGCCCCGGCACCGAGTCGGTACGCTCGAAGAGGAAGAGGATGAGCCCGATGCGGCTGACCTGCGTGCCGAGCGCCGACAGCAGGCCCGCCGCCCAGAGGCGCCTGAACGCGCGATTGGCGAGGAGTTCGCGCACGCCGGCCGCCCCCGCGCTCAGTGATACCGCTCTTCGAGCGCCTTGAGCGCCCCGCGCCAGAGGCCGGCGTAGCGCCGGCGCTCGACGATCTGGCGCAGCGCCGGCAGGTTGGGCCAGCCGCGATGGGTGAGCCCGAGGTAAGTGCCGCCGCCGACGCAGGCGGTCTCGACCAGCGCCTCGGTGCCGCCGCCCTCCCAGTCGCCTTCGGTGAACTGGAGGTGGAGCTGGCGCTCGGCCGGGCGCTCAACCTTGACCTGGGCGCTCGGGAAGTGCCGGCGCCACCACTGTGGGTCGTCGAGCTCGGCCGGCAGGGCGCCGCCGGTGTGGCGCAGCAGCGCGCCGATGCCGATCGACTCGCTCCAGGTGTAGCGGACGTTCTTGCCGGTGCGGAGGTACTGGTCCAGGCGCATCAGGAAGTCGTCCCATCCCTGGCGCAGGCTCATCACCTCCTCGACCGACAGCGAGCCCTGATCGTGCACCGTCACCTCGGTTGAGTCGCCGTCGAGCGGAGTCAGGATGTAGCGCACCTCGAAGAGGAGGCCGAGGTCCATGAACTTCCAGTTCAGGTGCAGGAGCCGGGGCACGGCGGCATCGATCAGGGTGCCGGCGAAGAAGTCGCCGTCGCCGAAGCTGAAACGGAAGCTCTCGCCGGGCACCAAGGGGCGATCGACGTCCGCGAACCACTGGCCGAGGCGCGCCGGATCGGTGATGGCGCGCCACACCTCCTCGCGGGGCACCGGCACCTGGCGCTGCCGGAACACGTCGTACATGCCAGCTCCTCGCCGGCGGGGCCGGGACGGCCCGCGACCCCGCCGCGCAAACCCTGCGGGCCGGCTCGTCTCAGGCCGCCGGCTGCCAGGAGACGGTCATGCCCGGCACGTCGGGGATGCCGTCGTTGTTGGAGTCGACCTCGCCCTTGGCCGTGGCGTTGCCCGGCAGGTAGTTGAGGTCGATGATACCGTCGCCGTTCCAGTCCACGACCTTGCCCTTGAAGCGGCCGTTCAGGAAGGTGTTGGTCTTCTCGCCGACGACCGGGTGGTGCAGCGTCGAGAGCACCGAGTTGCCGGGGAACAGGAACTGGCCGCCGTTGCGCTCGATCCGCTCGAGGTTGACGAACGCCCAGCCCTGGAACAGACCGCGCACGTACTCGATCGCCTTCTTGCCCTTGATCTCGATGTTCTCGTTGAGGAACCACTGCCCCTCGCGGGCGAACGGGACGGTGACCCGCTCGACGACGCCCTCGGATGCGTCGTTGGCCTTGCCGGAGAGGAAGAACGGCCGCTCGCTCTGGGTCTCGAAGTAGAAGTTGCCCTGCGTCGACGTCGACTGCTCGGTGAAGCCGCGGAAGAGGAAGGCCTCGTAGTGCTCGCTGCCGTCCTCGTGCAGGCCCTGGAGGGTCTTCGAGATGACGATCTCGCGGTCGCGGGTCTCGACGATCGGGCAGGCCTTGGCCTGGCCGTAGATGCGGGCCAGCATCTGCGGGCTGAGCAGCACGTGGCCCCACATGTCCGTCCCCTGGCCGAGGCGGATGTAGAGGTTGCAGGTGATGTGGAGGAAGATCGTCTGGTCGAAGGTCCTCCCCTGGTAGTAGGCGAACTCGCGGGCGCGGCGGAAGTCCTTGTCGGTCCAGCCCATCTCCCAGGCGAACACGCGCGCCCACTCCTGGACGCGGTGGTCGGGATCGTTGATCAGCGCCAGGCCGATCTCGCGGCACTGCGGGCTGTGCAGCCACTCGAGCGCCCACAGCAGGTTGACGCGCAGGTCGGTGTCGCTGTCGTTGAGCAGCGCCTGCTCGATCACCGGCAGCGCGGCCTCGCGGCGCCGCGCCAGGAGCTGGTAGAGGGCGTACTCGCGCAGCACTGGGTCGGGGAGGTTGAGCCCGTCGGCCTTGAGCTCGTCGTCGGTGCGCCCCTCCAAGCTCAGCGCCGCGTGCTGGATGGCTTCGCTGAAACGCGTGGTGGGGTCGCCGTAACGGTGCCCCGTCGCGAACTCCTGGACGGCTACCTCATTGGTGGCGATTCCGACTGGGTTTCTCATCGTGGTTCCGCTCCTTTGTTCGGGTCCCCATAGACCCAGGTTTTTCGAGCTTCTGGTGACGGCCGCCGGGGAGCGGCCCAGCTCCTGATGGCGGCGACGTCGGCGTCGCCGCCAGGTGTCCACTCCATCTCGAGGAGCCCTTCGGGGCCGGTGGTGAGGAAGACGTACCGGCCGTAGGGCGTCCCCGCCACGTCCTCGCGCCGCAGCAGCGCGATGGCGCCGGCTTCGGCGCGCGAGTCGCGGCTCTCGGCCGAGGCGAGGACCTCGCCGCTGCCGCCGTCGAGGAGGACCCAGAGCACGTCGCGGGCGCCGTAGCGCGGCGCCGGCGGCCCGTCGTGCGCGGCGCGGAACATGAAGCGCCGCACCTCGCTCTCGAACTCCGCCTGCGCGGGGTCGCTGTTGGCGAGGACCAGGGGCTCGCCGCGCGGCCCGGGGACCGCCGCGATGCCGGCCAGCCCCTTGAGCGTCGGAACGCGGCGGGTGAAGCGGCCGGTCGTCCGGTCGACGGTGACGAGATCCCCCAGCTCCTGGGCGTGCAGCAGCAGCTCCCCCTCGGGCGTGCGGCTGACGCCGCGGAACGACACGAAGGGGAAGCGGTAGACGTCGTCCCGCGAGGAGACGTCGAGGTCGACGAGCGTCGGCAGCGCGAGCTCGCCCAGCACCTTCCCGAAGTCCGGCCCCGGGCGGACGTCGATCCGGAACAGCTTCGACTCGTGATGGACCGCCTGGTACAGGACGCCGTCCACCAGCACCGGCGACGGGAGCTCGCCCACGAACGGCAGGATCGCCTGCCGCAGGACCTTCCCTCCCGCCGGCTCGAGCTCGTAGAGCCTGCTGCGGCCGCGCGTGTTGGCCGGCGGGCCGTGGGAGACCAGGAAGAGCCGCCCGGAGTCGGCGTCGTAGGTCACCGTGCCCTTGAACCCCGGCGGCGGCGTCAGCACGCGCCGCACCCTGAGGCCGGGCGCCTCGTCGTCGGCCGGCGCGACCTCATGCCGGTGCTCCTGCGCCGCCAGCGGCGCTGCCAGGAGGAGACTGAGGAGGAGCAGGCCGCCCGCGAGGCGCGCCGGTGCCGGATCGAGAGTCATCGTCCGCCTCCCTGGAGCGCCGCGCGCCGCAGCGCCCGCACGCGCTCCTGCTCGCCCGGCGGCGGCTCGCCGCTGAGCGTATGGAGAAACTCGACGAGGTCGGCCTTGTCGCGCTCGCCGAGCCCCGCGATCGGCCGGATCGCCGGATCGAGATCCGGGTTGGCCACGCCGCCGCGGACGTAGAACTCGACGACGTCGGCCAGCGTCGCCAGGCTGCCGTCGTGCATGTAGGGCGCGGTCTGCGCGACGCCGCGCAGCGACGGCGTCAGGTACTCGCCGCGGAAGCGGTTGTCGCGCGCCAGGTTGCCGGGCAGGCCGTCGCCGCCGTAGCCCAGGTACTCGAAGCGCACGTGGTAGCCGACCCCGGTGTTGTGGAACCGGTGGTCGGAGAACAGCGCCGAGCGCTCGCCGAGCGTGTGGCAGGAGCCGCAGCGCGCGGCGCCGGCGAAGACCTTGAAGCCGCGCTTGGCGCGCTCGGAGATCGCCGTCGCGTCGCCGCCGTAGTACCAGCGGTCGAAGGGCGAGTCGCCCGAGAGGAGCGTCCGCTCGTACGCCGCGAGCGCCGCCGCCAGGTCGTCGAAGACGATCTCGGCACGGCCGGTCGCACGCCGGAAGAGCCGGCGGTACTCGGGGTCGGCGCTGACGACGGCGAGCGCCGCCTCGGGCCGGCCGTTCATCTCCGCCCACCCCTGGAGCGCGTGCGCGACCTGCTCCTCGAGCGTCGCCGTCCGCCCTTCCCAGAACAGCCACGGGCGGTAAGCGCTGTTGAGGAGCGACGGCGTGTTGCGGTGGCCCTCGCGGCCGGCGATCCCCCGGGCCACCCGGCGGCCGTCGGCGAAGGCGGCCTCCGGCCGGTGGCAGCTCGCGCAGGCGACCGTGCCGTCGCCGGAAAGGCGCCGATCGAAGAAGAGCTTGCGGCCGAGCGTGATCGCCTCCACGCTCAGGGGCCGGTGCGCCGGCAGCGGCAGGAGCGGCAGCCCGGCCGGCACGCGCAGGGCGACGGCGTGCGGGCGGCGACCGAGGCTCGCGGTGGCGATCTCGAGGCCCGATGGCGGCGAGAGCTTCGAGACCGCCCCGGTGCCGCTGACCAGGGCGAGGAAGAGGTTCGGCGCGGCCGCGTCGTCGGCGCCCTCGGCCGCGGCGGCGCGCCCCATCAGGTTGCTCACCACGAGGTGGACGTGGAAGCGCTCGGCGAGCGCCACCGCCAGCGCGTCCCAGTCGACGGCGTCCTCACGCTCCCAGGAGGCGGAGACGAGGACCGTGCCGGCCCCGAGCTCGGCCAGGCGCGGCAGCCCTTCCTGCAGGTCGTCGCCGGCGAGGACCCCGACCCAGCCGAGCGGCGTCCAGGCGGCCGCGACGTTCTTGACGCTGCCGCCGGCCGCGGGCGCGTCCCCGCGCCGGCGGTCCGGGGCGAGCTTGCGCTGGCGCAGCGCCTCGACGCCGTCAGGGTCGAAGAGGGCGATCGACTGGTAGAGCCTGCCCGCCGCCGCGTCGTGCTCGAGCAGCGGCGCCGCCAGCCAGATGCCGTGCCGCCGCGCGAGGTCCGACCAGAGCGGGAGCGACTCGCGCTCCTGGCGCTCGGCGAGGGCGCGCAGCGCCGCCTCCGCGAGCCGGCCGCCGAGGGGGCCGGTCTCGCCGTGCTCCGGCAGGACCACGAACGCCGCCCCCTGGCCGGCGGCGCGCGCCACGCGCGCCGCGAGCGCGGCCCGGTTCTCCGCCAGCCGCCCGGGGGCGGGGGCGAAGCGGACGACGGCGAGCCGCGCCAGCTCGCCCTCGGGCAGCGGCGCCGCGCGCGGCGCCGGGACCGGCAGCCCTGCGGCGTCGAAACGCCGGTCGCCGGAGAAGGCGCGTAGCAGCGCGGCCAGGTCGGCGCGCTCGCCGGCGGTGAGGCCGAGCGGCCGCAGGCGCGGATCGAGGCCGGGGTTGGCGGCGCCACCGCGGTCGTAGAAGGCGACGACCTCCTCCAGGGTGGCGAGGCTGCCGTCGTGCATGTAGGGCGCCGTCTCGGCCACGTTGCGCAGCGTCGGGGTGATGAAGCGGCCGATGCGGCTGGCGTCGGAGAGCAGGCCCAGCCCGCCGTCGGCGAAGCGGCCGGTCGCCGGGTCGTAGCCGACGCCGGTGTTGTGGAACTGGTTGTCGGTGAGCAGGGCGTAGTCGCGCCCGACCTTGTGGCAGCCGGCGCACCCCGCCTTGCCGGCGAAGAGCTCGAGCCCGCGCCGCGCGCTCGCCGAGAGCGCCTCGTGCTGGCCGCCGTAGAGGTGGCGGTCGAACGGCGAGTTGGCCGAGACGAGCGCCCGCTGGTACGACGCGAGCGCCAGCGCCACCTCGTCGAAGCCGATCTCCTCGCTGCCGAGCGCCGCGGCGAACCCCCGGCGGTACCGCTCCTGCCCGCGCACGTAGCCGATCAGCTCGTCGAGGTACGGCGAGTCCATCTCGAAGGCGTGCGTCGTCGGGTACTTGGCCTGGCTCTCGAGGGTCGAGGCGTACCCGTCCCAGAAGAGCGCCGCCTTGAAGCCGACGTTGAGCAGCGTCGGCACGTTGCGCGTCGTCGGGTGACGGTAGATGCCGGCGCCGTTCCTCTCGCCGTTCGAGAAACCCTTCTCCGGCTGATGGCAGCTCGCGCAGGCGACGGTGCCGTCGCGCGACAGTTCGCGGTCGAAGAACAGGGCGCGGCCGAGCTCGATCAGCTCGGGCGAGGCCGGGGACGCAGCCGGCACCGGCACCGACGGGAGGCCGAGCGCCGACCCGATGCGCCCGCCGCCGCCGCGAGCCGTGACCGCGGCCGTCGGGCCCAGCGCCTCGCCGTGGCGCGAGACGATGCCGGCGAAGCCGGGCTCCTCGCCCGCCTCGAGGCGGTCGGCGACGACCAGGTCGACGGCGTGCTCCCGGGCCAGACGCGCACAGCGCTCGCGCCAGGCCACGGGCTCGCCGGCCGTCCAGCCGGCGGTGATCAGGATGGCCTCGGCACCGCGCGCGGCGAGCTGCGGCACGCCGGCCAGCAGGTCGTCGCCCGCCAGCACGCCGATGCGGCGGCCGCGGTCGTCGACGCTGTCGAGGACGGCGCGCGGATCGCCGCGCCGCGCCGGCCCGTCGCCGCCGTCGAAGCGCGGCATCACCTTGCGCTGGAGGACGGCGACCTCGCCGGCGGGGTCGAGAAGGACGGTCGACACCCAATAGGCGCCCTCGCCGGCGGCGGCGGGAGCGGTCTCGGCGAGCGAGAGCGCGATCCAGATTCCGCGCTCCGCCGCCACCGCCGCGAAGGCGTCGGTCGTGGGGCCCGGCACGGGCTCGGCCAGCGCCGCCGGATCGGCGACGCGGTCGAGGCGTCCCGTGGTCGCGAGCTCGGGGAGGACGACGTAGCGGGCGCCGTCGCGCGCCGCCTGCCGCACTCGCTCGAGCAGCGCCGTGCGGTTCGCCTCGACACGGCCGGGCGTCGGCGCGAAGGCGACGGCGGCGAAGAGGTCCGAGCGCTCCTCCGCCGTCCACCGTCCGGCCAGGACGGCGGGCGCCAGCAGCAGGGCGGCGAGCGCGCCGGCCAGGAGTGCCTGGCGGCGTCCCCGCTCCCCGCTGTCTCGGCCGTCCGTCATGGGCTTCGCCTCCGGTCGAGCTCACCGCAGCGCGCGGGCGCCCGCAGCCGGGCGGAGGGCGCCCGCACGCCGCCGCTCCTCACCGCTGCCAGGCCATCCGGGCGCCGTCGTAGGCGTACTTGCGCACCGCCACCGTGCCGTTGGCGCGGTCGGTCGCCACCAGCACCATGAAGGCGTCGCTGCCCGCCGGCGCCATCGCGGTGTGGACGCCGCCCGCGAGTGGCGTGCGGCCGATCACCTTGCCGGTCGCCGGGTCGAGCAGGCGCAGCTCGCTCTTGGCGTGCTCGTCGAAGCCGCTGGCCCAGGTGCAGAGCAGGTCGCCGCCGACCTTGGCGAGACCCATCGCGCTCTCGTCGGACCACAGCGTGTCGACGGTGGCGCCGGTCGCCGGGTCGATGACCGCGAGGTGCGGATGGCCGACGAAGAGCTGCGCCACCAGGAGGTTGCGGTCGCGGTCGTACTCGAGCCCGCCCGCCGGGCCGGCGAGCGGGAAGCGCGCCACGATGCGCCCCGCCGCGAGGTCGACCTTGAGGATCTCGGCCGGCTCGAGGCTCGAGACGAAGAGGTGGCCGCCGCCGAAGGCGAGGTCGCCGTAGTCGCCGTCGGCGAGCGCCAGGGTCTGCACCACCTCGCCGGTGCGGCCGTCGACGGTCAGCAGCTTGCCCCGGTACTGCGCCGGGAGCATCGCCTTCTGGCTGGGGCGGTAGGCCGGACGCTGGTTGGCGACGACGTAGTAGAGCGTCTCGTCGGTCGGGTGCGGGTAGATGCCCGAGAGCTCCGGCTCGACACCCGGCGCCTTGAGCTCCTGGACGACGCGCAGGCTGGCCGCGGCGGCACCGGCCTGGCTCGCGAGGAGCGGCAGGACGGCGACCGCCACGGCGAGCCCCAGCGCGAGAGTCATCGTGCGACGGCTGCGGTTGGAAAGCTGGCTGGGCATTTTCATCAACCTCCTTGGGGTGATGACCGGTTTGCTCACCTGGCAGGTCTGGCCTTGTCCTATCGCGGTCCGGAGCGCGGTTGCTTATCCGAGGTTGCGGGGCCCGGGTCGCGGCGGGGCCACGGCCGCGGCCGCCCGCGCTCGTCGACGACGAGCGAGCGGCTGCCCGGCGGCAGCACCTGCAACGACTTCAGGAACTCGATGACGCAGTCGCGCTCGCGCGCCGGCAGGGCGAGGAAGGCGTCGGTCGCCGCCTGCGCCTCGCCGGCGTGCGCCAGCACCGCCTCGCGCAGGGTGGTGAACTTGCCGTGGTGGAAGTAGGGCCCCTGGTTGCCGATGCCCCAGAGGCGACGGGTGACGAAGCTCGCGTTGCCGGCGAAGAAGGCGTTCGTGCCGGCAGGCTGGATCATGTCGAGCGGCTCGCGGTTGGGGTCCGCGGGCCCGGCCGTGATGTCGTGCAGCTTGAAGTCGGTGTAGGCCGGCACCATCGTGGTCCCGTCCCGCCCGCCGAGGCGCGGCGGGGGCAGCTCCTTGCTGTTGAGGTCCACCGCCAGCGGCGGCGCCTGCCCGCGCCGCAGGGTGCCCACCGGGTTGTGCGGCCCGGGCTCGACGTAGCGCGCGTCGGCGAGCGGCAGCGCCGGCACGTGACAGCCGGCGCAGCCGATCTCGGCGAAGCGCGCCTCCCCGAGAGCGATCGCCTGCTCGATCGCGGGGTCGCGCGGGACGACTCTGCCGGGGACCGCCATGACGGCCTGGAAGAGCGTGAGCGCGGTGACGTCGGCGCGGGTGGCCTCGTCGACGAAGCCGTCGCCGTCCGGGTCGCGGCGCCGTCCGAAGCGCTCCGCGGCCTGGATGCCGTGGTGGTGGTTCAGGGCGTTGACGGTGAACTCGCGCAGCGAGGCGATCGCCCCCGCCTGGTGGAAGGGACGCACGACGAGGCTCGGCGGCTCGTCCGGTCCCCAGGTGGCTAGGCTCGAGGCCGGCAGGCCCTCGACCCCGTAGACGTCCCACCGCCCGTCCACCACCCGGCGCAAGGTGCCGAACGAGATCCCCTTGGCGACCAGCTGGCGCGCGCCGCCGGGAGGGATCGAGTCGCGGATCGCCCTGAGCTCGGCGGTGATCTCGCGCGCCAGCAGCTCGAGGTAGCCGCTGCCGAAGAGACCCACGGTCTTGCGGCTGTTGCCGACCGTGGCGAGACCGACCGATTGCCCCGCCTCGTCGTGCGCGCCCCGCGTCAGCGTCGCGTCGCTGCGGTCGAAGTCCGCCGCGTCGAAGCGCTGCGCCAGGACGAAGACGTTGGTGGCGACGTCGCCGCTGCCGCCGGTGATGCCGAAGGGAGCGTTGTGGCAGCCGGCGCAGGAGTTGGCGTCCGGCCCCGAGACGCGGTTGAAGTTGCGCGGGAAGACCAGGGGGGAGCCGGAGTCGCTCACCGGATCGCCGGTGCCCTTGGTGAGCGGCCGGCCGGCCCCTTCCTGCGACGTCCACATGGCGGCGAAGAGCCGCCGCCCGTGCTCGAGCACCGCCGCCAGCGGCGCGCTGAGCTCCTCGCCGTCGGCCAGGTGCCGCGGCACCGCGACCTCGCGGCCGATCGGCTCCCCGGCGCCGGCGGCGATCAGCGGCGGCAGGCTCGCGACGACGGCCGCCGCCAGGCAGGCGGTGGTGGTGCGTCGCATCGCGGCGGTGCTCCTCGCTCCTCGTTCCCGGCCGCTAGTAGGCGTCGCGGCCGGGGGTCCACTCGATTTCGAGGATCCCTTCCTCGCCGGTGGCGAACAGGGTGAACCGGCCGTACGGCGCGCCGGCGAGCTCCTCGTGCCTGACCAGGGCGATCGTGCTCGCGTAGGCGCGAGAGTTCTGGGTGCGCAGCGAGGCGAGGACGTCGCCGGTCTTGCCGTCGGTCAGCGCCCAACTGATGTCCTTCTGGTCGGCGCTGCGCGAGAGCAGCGGCGGGTAGGAGAGCGCACAGTAGCCGCCGCGCGGGTCGGAGTTGGCGACGACCAGGAAGCGCCCCTCGCTGTCGCCGACGCCGGCGATGCCGCCCATCGCCTTGATCGTCCGGGCGCGCTCGACGATGGCGCCGGTCTCGGGCTCGATGGTGATGTACTCGCCGACGTCGTCGGCGTGCAGCATGATCTTGCCGTTGGGGGTCAGGGTGACGCCGCCGAACTCGATGAACGGGAACGAGTGCGCCTCTTCGATGAGCTTGAGGTCATTCAGCGTCGGCAGCTGGACCGTCTTGACGATGCGGCCGAAGTCCGCGCCCCGGTCGGTGCGGACCTTGTACATCTTCGACTCGTGGAAGATCCCCTGGTAGAGGTGGCCGTCGAGGAACACCGGCTGGCCGAAGTCGCCCTTGAACGGCATCGTCGCCTGCGCCAGCACCCTGCCGGTGGCGGGGTCGAGCTCGTACAGCGTGCTGGGGCCGGCGGTGTTGGTCGGCGGGCCGAGCGAGATGAGGAACAGGCGGCCGCTCCGGCGGTCGTAGGTCAGGTTGCCGATGAAGCCCTCCGGCGGCGCGAAGGCGCGGACCACCTTGAAGTCGTTGAGCGTCGCCGGCGTCGGGTACCGGCCCTCCCACTCCCGGTGCTGCTCGTGCCCGGGCTGTCCCGGACGTGCCTTGGCGTAGCCCTGGTCCTTGCCGGCCACCCTCGGCTCGTCCGCCGGCGCCGCACCCGCCGCCAGGCACGCCGCCAGGACCGCCAACGCCGAGACCAGCCAGAATCTGGACATGCTGTTCTTCATCTCTGCCTCCTTAGGGTCGTCCCGCGACCCAGGTCTTGGCCGGTGCATCCGCCGAGTCCATGGAAAGAGCGCATCAGCCCGGGCCTCCGCCCGGGGTCCATTCGAGGGTGAGGATCCCGTCCGCTCCCAGCGCCAGGAAGGAGAGGCGCCCGTACGGCGCGCCCGCCACCGCCTCGCGGCGCACGATCGCCGTGCCGGCGGCGAAGGCCGGCGAGTCGGCATCGTCGACGCGGGCGAGAGCGGCACCGTCGGCGGCGTCGAGGAGCAGCCAGCTCACCTGCTTGGGCGCGGCGCGCGCGGCGAACGAGCCCCAGCGCGACCGCTTGGTGGCGACCGGCACGACCGCCGGACGGAGGTCGAAGCCGACCACCTTCTCCCGCACCGCGAAGTCCTCCGCGTCCTGGTTGGCGAGCAGGAGGAAACGGCCGTCCGCGGCCACGCCCGCGAGCGCTCCGAGGCCGCGCAGGGTCGGCACCCGCGACACCACGGTGCCGTCGCGCGCCAGCGTGATCAGCTCGCCGGCGCGGTTGGCGTAGAGCAGGAGGTGCTTCTCGGGCGTCACGGCGAGGCCGCTGAACTCGAGGAACGGATAGCGGTAGCGGCCGTCGCGCTCCATCCCGAGCTCCGCCACGCCGGGGACGGGCAGCGTCGCCACGACGGCGCCGAAGCTCTGGCGAGCGGTCGAGAGGCGGTAGATCCGCGACTCCCAGAAGATGCCGACGTAGAGGTCACCGTCGACCGCCGCCGGCGGGCCGAACGAGCCGGCGAACGGCAGCGCGGCCTCGGCGAGGACGGCGCCGGTTCCGGCGTCGAGCTCGTACAGGCGGCTCGCGCCCGCCGGGTTCGCCGGCGGCCCGAAGGAGAGGAGCCAGAGGCGGCCGCTCGCCGCCTCGTACGCGAGGTGGCCGACGAAGCCGGCCGGGACCCTGGTGACGGCGACGACGCGCGGCTCGCCGCCCGCGCCTGCCGCGGGCGCCGCGGGCGCCGCGCAGGCCGCGGCGAGGAGGACGGCGCCCCGGAGTGCCGCTCGACGGGCGTGGGGTACGGCTGCGCCGAAAGTCATCCGCACGCTTTGCTATCGCGGCGGCCCGGAGGAGCGCTTATCCGAGATTGCGCGATGGGCGGCAGCGCGGCGGCAGCCGCGCAATCCGGGAGAAGTTGGCGCCGGAGCGCTTGGCTACCGTGCGGGCTGCGGCGATGCGGCGCGACGAGGAGGCAGCGCTCAGGTGACGCTTCGCGCGGCGCTCCGGCCGCTCGCCCCGCTCTGTCTCGCGGCCGCGGGCGCGGCGTCCGCCGCCGCGGCCGCGAGCCCGCCGTCGCCGCCGCCGGCGGATACCTGCTCCGCCGCGCCGCCGTCCCTCGCGATCGCCGAGCCCGAGCGCGACCTGGTCGAGGTCGAGGCGATCGCGGCGGCGGTCAAGGAAGTGACGATGGGCGGCGTCTGCCGCGTGCTGACGGCGTTCGACGTCGACGCCGTCCGCCCGTACCTCGCGCCCGAGGCGCGGGTGCAGCGGCTCTTCCCGCGCGCCGAGACGCCGGTCGTCGCCGGCGCGCACGCGCACGGATCGCTCCTCCGGCCGGCCGACGCCGGCTGCTTCGGCGGGCCGGCGGCCTTCGCGGCGGACCTCGCGCTCCTGACCGGCTCGTGGCAGCGCGTCGAGCGCTGCTTCTTCAAGCCCTACCGGGTGCTCGCGACGCCGCGCGGCGACGGCCCGCGGCGCGCCGCCGTCGACCTCCACCTCTGGCTGGGCGGCGTCACCGCCGACGGCAGCCGCGTCGGCGAGAAGGGCGACGTCGCCGCCGAGCTGGCCGAGGACGGCGAGGGCGCTTGGCGCCTGACGCGCCTCGTCTGGGGCGAGCGCGAGCGCTTCGAGAGCGCCGGCCCCGCCTTCAGCGACCGGACAGCGCGCGCCGGCCTCCCCGCCGACTGGCGCGACGAGGGCTACGACCCGACCGACTTCGCGTACGGCCAGATCCTCTACGGCGGCGTCGCCATCGGCGACTACGACCGCGACGGCCGGCCCGACCTCTACGTCGTGCGCGCCGGCCCCAACGCGCTGCTGCGCAACGACGGCCGCGGCGGCTTCGTGGACGTGACGGCGGCGGCCGGCGTCGGCGATCCCGGCAACGGCCAGGCGGCGCTCTGGGTGGACCTCGACAACGACGGCGACCTCGACCTCTTCGTCGTCAATGCCGCTTACACGTTGATCCAGGGCGAGCACGCGCGGCGCGGGCACGTCCTCTACCGCAACGACGGCCCGCGCGGCGGCGCGACGCGCTTCACGCGCCTGCCCGGCGAGCTCGGGCCGGTCGGGCCGGCGAGCGGCGCCTCCGCCGCCGACTACGACGGCGACGGCCTGCTTGACCTCTTCGTCACCTACTACCAGGACACCAAGCTCCACCCCTACCATCACTTCGTCGAGGCGCGCGACGGCTTCGGCAATCGCCTCTACCGCAACCTGGGCGGCTTCCGCTTCGCCGAGGTCGGCGAGAGCACCGGCGTGCGCGGCGCGGGCTGGGCCTACGCCTCGGCCTGGGCCGACTACGACGACGACGGCCGGATCGACCTCTTCGTCGCCAACGACTTCGGCGACGACCAGCTCTTCCGCAACCGCGGCCGCGACGCCGCGGGCGAGGTGCGCTTCGAGGAGGTGGCGGCGCGCGCCGGCGTCGCCGACCCCGCCAACGGCATGGGCGCCGACTGGGGCGACTACGACAACGACGGCCGGCTCGACCTCTACGTCGCCAACATGTACTCGAAGACCGGCAACCAGTTCGTGCCGCTCGTCCCCGACCTCGATCCGGTGCTGCGCCAGAAGCTGCTGTGGAGCGCGCGCGGCAACTCGCTCTACCGCAACGCCGGCCCCGACGCCGCCGGCGAGACCCGCTTCGAGGAGCGCGGCGCGACCGCCGCCGTGCACCTCGCGGGCTGGGCCTGGGGGAGCAACTTCCTCGACTACGACAACGATGGCCGGCTCGACCTCCACGTCGCCAACGGCTTCTGGGCGGGGACCAGCGATGCCGATGCCTGACCGCTCTACTGGCGCCAGGTCCTGGCGCTGACGCCCGAAGCGAGCGGCAGGACCCTGGAGAAGAAGGAGGCGGTGTCGCGTCTGATGACCCGCCTGGGGCCCGATGACCTCGATCTCCTGGCGAGCGACGGCGCGCTCAAGGGGTTCAGCTTCAACGCCCGCGAGCGCAACTGCCTCTTCGTCAACGGCGGCGGCGGGCGCTTCGTCGAGGCCGGCTACCCGCTCGGGATCGACCTCGACCTCGAGGGGCGCGGCGTCGCCGTCGGCGACCTCGACGGCGACGGCGGCCTCGACCTCGTGGTGCGGAGCGTGGCGCGGCAGAAGCTCGCCTACCTCCACAACGACGCCGCCTGGCGCGGCAACGCCCTCCGCGTCGAGCTGGTCGGGACGCGCGGCAACCGCGACGCGGTCGGGGCGGTGGCGCGGCTCACCGCCGGCGGCCTGCGGCAGGTGCGGGTGCGCTCGGCGGGGAGCGGCTTCCAGGCGCAGTCGGAGGCGACGCTGCACTTCGGCCTGGGCGGCGCGCAGCGGGCGGACGAGCTGACGGTGCGCTGGCCGGGAGGGAGCGTCGAGACCTTCCGCGACCTGCCGGCGGGGAACGTGGTACGGATCGTCGAGGGAGAAGGGCGGGTGACTCTGACGGCGCTGCGTGCGTTCGCCGAAGGGTTGGGGGCGGAGCCTGCCTCCGCCCGCACGCCCGCCGCGCAACGTCCCGTCTGGCGTGCGTGGACCACGGAAGGAACGCCGTTCACGCTCTCCGCTGGCAGGCCGGCGGTGGTGAGCCTGTGGGCTTCCTGGTGCTTGCCTTGCGCGGCCGAGGTGCCGGAGCTCGATGCGCTGCAGCGCCGGCTCGGTGACGACGCGCAGGTCGTCGGAATCTCCTTCGAGCCCGATGCCAATGCCGCGCGTGACTTCATCGCACGCACCCGGCCCCAGTACCGCATGGGGCTCTCCGACATGCAAGCGATGGCTCCCCTCCTCGAGGCCGCGTTCGGCGACGGCGCCGTGCCGCTGCCGGCGGCGGTGGTGCTCGACGCCTCGGGCGCGATCGCGCGCGTGGTGAGCGGCGGGATCTCCGCCGACGGCCTCGAGCGCGAGGTGCGGCGGCTGCTCGAGCCTGTGCCGTGACGAGTCTGGCCGGCGAGAGGCTCGTCGCAGTCCACGAGATCGACGCGCGGGTCGACGTACGGCGGGCGGCGCTGGCGGCCGCGACCGCCGGCTGCGGCGCCATCACTCTCGGCCTCCTCTGGGACATCTCTTGGCACGCCAGCGTCGGCCGCGACAGCTTCTGGACGCCGGCCCACGTCACGATCTACCTGGGGAGCCTCCTCGCCGGTCTCGCGGCGGCGTGGCTCGTGGCGCGCACCACCTTCGCCGGCGCGGCGCACGAGCGCGCCGCCGCCGTGCGGGTCTGGGGCTTCCGCGCGCCGATCGGCGCCTGGGTGTCGCTCTGGGGCGCCGCCGCCATGCTGACGGCGGCCCCTTTCGACGCCTGGTGGCACGGCACCTACGGCCTCGACGTCGGCATCGTCACGCCGGCGCACAGCGTGCTCGCCACGGGGATGGTCGTCGTGCACCTCGGCACGCTCCTCCAGGCCGCGGCGCTCGCCAACCGCGCGGCCGGGGGCGCGCGCCGGTGGCTCGAGGGAGGCCTGCTCGCCGTCGCCGGCGTCACCGCGCTCCTCCTGGCGACCCTCCTGCTCGAGTCCAACTACCCCAACCGCCAGCACGGCGCCGCCTTCTACCGCGCCTCGGCCCTCGCCTACCCGTGGCTCCTGGTGGCGGTGGCGCGGACGGGCCGGCGGTGGGCGGCGACGACGGTCGCCGCCGTCTATACCGCGCTCTCGCTGGCGACGCTCTGGATCCTGCCGCTCTTCCCCGCCGAGCCGGGGCTGGCGCCGGTCTTCAACCGCGTCGACCACATGTGGCCCGGGATCTTTCCGCTCCTGCTGCTGGCGCCCGCGGTTGCCGTCGATCTCGTGACGCGGCGGCGGGCGGCCGGAGACGCCCTCCGCCGCGGTCTCCGGATGCGCCTGCAGGGGCTGCTGGCGGCACCGCTCCTGGGCGCGCTGTTCGTGGTGGCCTTCGCGGCGGTCCAGTGGCCTCTCGCCGCCTTCCTCCTCTCGCCGCGGGCCCGCAACCCTGTCTTCGCCGGGGACGAGTGGTACTTCGGCGTCACCGCCACCGTGGAAGGCGTCCACCCGCGGCTCGGGGCGTGGCGCTACCAGTTCTGGGAGACCGACGCGCTGGCGCCTGAGGCGATCGCCTGGACCTTCCTCGCGGCGACCGCGTCGGCGGGGCTCGGGCTCGTCCTCGGACGCTGGCTGCGGCGGGTGCAGCGATGAGCCGGCTCCTCCTGCTCGCCGTGCTCGCGCTGGCGACGATGGGGCACGTGGGCAGCCCGGACGTCTTCTTCCGCGGCGCGGCGGGAGCCTACCCGGTGCGTGTCACCGTGCGGCCGCCGGCCGTGGTGCCGGGGGTGGCGGAGGTGGCGGTGCGCGTCGAGGCCGGGCGGGCGCGGCGCGTGGCGGTGCGTCCGGTGCGCTGGGACGCCGGCCTCGCTGGCGCGCCCGGCGCCGAGCCAGCCGCGCCCGTGCGCGGCGCGGTGGGTCTCTACCGGGCGGACCTCTGGCTGATGACCGTGAGCTCGTACTACCTCCAGGTCGAGGTGGACGGCGACCGCGGCCACGGCACGGCGGCGGTGCCGGTCGCGCCGGTCGTCATGGAGCGCAGCCCGATGCCCCGCTGGCGCGGCGCACTGCTGGCGGCGCTCGCGGCGCTGCTCTTCGCCGGCGCGGTCGCGGTCACCGCCGCCGCGGCGCGCGAGAGCGCCCTCGCTCCGGGAGCCGGGCCGGAGGCGCGGGAACGCCGGCGCGGCCGCCGCGCCGGCGTCCTGGCCGCCGCCGTCCTCACCCTCGTCCTCGCGCTCGGCAAGGGCTGGTGGGACCGCGCCGACGCCGCGCACCGCGCCGGCCTCTACCAAACCTTCCGGCTCGACGCGCGCGCCGCCGTCGAAGGCCCGCAGCGCCTGCTCACGCTCGCGGTCGCCGACGAGCGCTGGGCGCGCACCGCCCCGCTCGTCCCCGACCACGGCAAGCTCGTTCACCTCTTCCTGCTCGGCGAGGGAGACCGCGGCGGCTTCGCCCATCTCCACCCGACGCCGGTCGACGACCGCAGCTTCGAGGCCGTCCTGCCTCCCCTCACCGCCGGCCGCTATCGTCTTTTCGCCGACGTCACCGAGGAGACCGGCTTCGCGCACACCCTCGTCGGCAGCGTGGACCTGCCGCCGCCGCCCGATCCCGCGGCCGGAGGCGAGCCCGGCCTGGCCTCCGATCCGGACGACTCCTGGCACGCGGCCCGGACCGCTCAGCTCGACTGCGGCGCCGAGATGCTCTGGTTACGGGGCCACGAGCGGCTCACCGCCGGTCGCGAGACGGCCCTCGGCTTCGCGCTCCAGGACGCGGCGGGCCGGCCCCTCCCCCTCGAGCCGTACATGGGCATGCCCGGACACGCCGTCATCGCCCGCGACGACGGCGAGGTGTTCGTCCATCTCCACCCCTCCGGTACCGTCTCCATGGCCTCGCTCCAGCTCTTCGCCCGCCGCGAGCGAGCGTCCGCCTCGGCGCATGCCGGCCACACCGCAGCGCCTGCCGCCGTCTCCCCGCGCCCCCTCCCGTCCGACCTGTCCTTCCCCTACGCCTTTCCGGAGCCCGGCCGCTACCGCATCTGGGTCCAGGCCAAGAGCGGCGGTCAGGTGCTCACCGGTGCCTTCGACGCCACCGTCGCCGCCGGCGACTGACCGTCTTCACCGCGCTGCGAGCAGGGTGCGCCCGCCGGCCGTCAGGCTCGACGCGACGACGATGCCGCAGTAGGTGACGCCGGCGGCGAGCAGGATGTCCTGGCTCGTGAGGCGCTGCGAGAGCAGGACGGCGAGCGTCGTCGCCAGCAGGATCGCCGCGTTCTCGGCCTGCTTGACGACCGCGAAGACGCGGCCGAGGAACGGCTCGGCGACTTCGAGCTGGAGGATCGAGTAGGAGGAGACGCGGATGACCGCCACCGTGCCGCCCCAGAGCAGCAGCACGACGGCCGAGGCCGCGGCGTCGGGCACCAGCGCATAGGCGGCGATCTGCCCGCCCTCGATGAGCAGCGCCAGGAAGAGCACGAGGCCGCGGTCGACGAGCCCGCCGAGCCGCGGCGCCAGCAGCGATCCCACCATGCCCCCCACCCCGAAGGCGCCGAGGTGCAGCCCGAGCAGCCGGTCGGGGCTGCCGAGCACCTCGCGCATGAAGCTCGGCGCGAGCGGCACCCAGACGCCGCCGCAGAGCATGCTGACGAAGAAGAGCACGGTGAGCTGCAGCACCGCCCGGTGCCGCGCCAGGTAGGACCAGCCCGCCCGCAGGTCGCTCATGCCGAGCTGCCGCAGCGCGAGCGCCGGCACGGCGGCGGCGCGCCGCACGCGCACCCGCGCCAGCAGCAGTGCGCTCGCCGCGAAGGCGCACGCGTTCACGCCGGCCGCCGCCGCCAGGCCGCCGAGCGCGAAGAGCGCCGCGCCGGCGAGCGGCCCGGCCACCATCGCCACGGTCGCCGCGCTCTGGTCGAAGCCGTTGGCGCGCGGCACGTCGCGGCGCCGCACGACGAGCGGCAGCGCCGCCGCGCGCGCCGGGTCGAACAGAGCGGTCGCCAGCGACTCGACCGCCGCCGCGAGGTAGATGACCTCGAGGCGCGGCGCCAGGACCACCGCCCCGAGGCAGGCCGCGCGCACGAGGTCGGCGGCGATCATCACCCGCCGCTTGCTCAGCCGGTCCACCAGCAACCCGGCCGCCGGGGCCGCGAGCGCGCCCGGCAGGGTCTTCGTCGCCACCAGGAGCGCCAGCCCGAGGACCGACGAGCCCTGCTGCAGCAGGTGGAGGAGCAGGCCGATGCGGCCGACCTGCACGCCGGCCGTCGCCACGAGCCCGGCCGCCCACAGGCGGCGGAACGACGGCTGGGCGAAGACGTCCCAGCGCGGGGCGGCATCGCCGCCCGCCGCGTCCGCCGCCGGGAGGAGATCTCCGTGCCGGCGGCCCAGCGGCCCGTCCACGACCGGCAACGGCTCGATCATGAGCCTCTCGCGCGCCGGGCGTGTTGCGCGCTCGACACCGCCCTGCGCCTCTAGCTCGCGCCCTCGCCGGCCACGTCGAGGATGAGGTGCAGCCGCCCGTCGGTCGGGTGCTCGTTGAACGCGGTGTGCGGCACGTCCACCCGCGTGCTGTAGACCTTGCCCCGCTCGAGGTGGGTCTCGAGCAGCCACTCGGCGCGCGGGGCGTCGAGCGACGCCGCCCACGCGAAGCGGTTCTGCGGCGTGGTGACGATCGGCACGTGGACGCGCGTGAACACGCCGTCGAAGTCGTCGTCGGTGTGGAGCGGCCAGCCGTATCCCGGCTGGTTCCACTGCAGGTAGCGCGCTTGCCCCATCGGCCTGCCGAGAGCGCCGACGCAGCGGGCGCAGAGGTCGCCGAGCACCGGCAGCGGCCCCTGTCGCCGCTTGAGCAGCAGGATGACGACCGGCACCGTCGACAGGTGCGTGGTCACCCAGTAGTCGTCGTGCTCCTCGACCTCGTAGCGCTCCTGGCTGACGTCGCCGACCGCCGTCGCGTAGAGCTCGTGCGGGTCGGTGACGTCGGTGATCGGCGCGGCGAGGGCGCCCGCGCCGCGGATGTGCGAGGCGATGCGATGCCCGCCCAGGTGCCGGAACATGGCGTCCGTCCACGGCCCGAGCTCGGCCTCGAGCGCGGCCGTGCCGGACGCGCTCCAGCCGATCTGGAGCTCGGTCAAGAGCCCGGCGACGTCGATCTCGGCGGCGATCATGGCAGGCCCCCTTGCTGGTGCGTCCGCAGGGCAGGCTAGACGGGGCGGGCGGCGCCGCTCTTCTCCGAGATTGCGCGGCGAGCGCGCGGCCGGGCGCAAGCTGGGAGAAGGCGGGGTGGCGCGGCCATGCTACAGATCGGCCGACATGGCCGCGAAACCTCCGTCTGCCCTCCTCCTCGCTCTCGCCGCCTCCCTCGCGCTGGCGGCCGCCGCGCCGTCTTCGGTCGTGCCGCCGGCGGCCACCGCCGCTCCACCCGCCGCGCGCGCCCCGCAGCCGCCGGTGCCGCTCGCCGAGTACCTGAACATCCGCCGCGTGCGCGGCGCCTCGTTCTCGCACGACGAGAAGCTCGTCGCCTACCGCAGCGACGCCGGCGGGCGGCTCGACGTCTGGGTGCAGCCGGTGGGCGGCGGCGAGGCGCGGCAGGTGACGCGGGTCGCGGGCGTCATCCACTCCTTTGCCTTCTCGCCGGTCGAGGACCTGCTGCTGGTCGAGGTGGACGAGGGGGGCAACGACGCGCCGCGGATCTACGCCACCGACAGCCGCGGCCGGCCGCTGGTGGACCTCTTCCCCGAGCTGCCGGCCGGCTCGCGCATCGGCTTCATCCGCTGGGCCGGGGACGGCCGCTCGTTCCTCTACGTCGTCGTGCTGCCGGGCGGCGAGACGACCGAGCTGCGCGAGCACCGCCTCGCGAGCAAGACCTCCGAGCCCGTCTGGCGCTCGCCCAAGCACCTCTCGTTCGCGCTCGCCAGCCCTGACCTCCGCCGCTTCGTGCTCCTCGAGGTGCTCTCGGACGCCGACTTCAACCTCTACCTGCTCGAGCGCGGCGCCGCGGAGCCGGTGCTGCTGACGCCGCACCAGGGCGCCGTCGCCTATACCGCCCAGAGCTTCTCGGCCGACGGCAGGACCCTCTACTACACCTCGACCGAGGCCGGGGAGTTCACCGCCCTCTACGCGATGGACCTCGCGACGCGCACCGCGAAGCCGGTCCTCGCCGCGCCCTGGGACGTGGAGAAGGGCGAGGTCTCGGCCGGCGGCAGCTACCTGGTCACCGTCGTCAACGCCGACGGCACGCCCGCAGTCGCGGTGCGCGACCTCGCGCGCGGCGCCGCCGTCGCGCTGCCGCCGACCGGCGACCCCGGCGCCTTCGTGCCGGTCGCCTTCTCGCCGAGCGACCGCTACCTCGCGGCCACCCTGGTCACCGACACGGCGCCCGAGACCCTTTACGTCGTCGACCTCGCGCGGCAGACCGCGACCCGCCTGGCCGACGTGCTCCCCGAGGCGCTGCGCGGCCGCCGGATGACGCCCGGCCGCGCCGTGCGCATCCGCTCCTTCGACGGCCGCGAGGTGCCGGCGCTGGTCTACGAGCCGCCCGGCCGCGGGCCGTTCCCGGCGGTCATCGACGTCCACGGCGGCCCCAACGCCCAGGCCAAGCGCGCCTTCGTCGGGCTGCGGCAGTACCTGGTGTCGAAGGGGTACGTGGTGCTGGTCCCGAACGTGCGCGGCTCGACCGGCTACGGCAAGACCTGGACGGCGCTCGACGACCTCGACCTCGGCGGCGGGCCGCTGCGCGACGTTCTGGCCTGCAAGCGCTGGCTCGTCGACGAGGCGCGCGTCGACGAGGCGCGGGTGGCGATCATGGGCGCCTCCTACGGCGGCTACATGGCGGTCGCCGCCGCCGCCTTTCACCCGACCGAGTTCACCGCCCACGTCGACCACTTCGGCATCACCGACTTCAAGGCCCTCCTCGACTCCTATCCCGCCTACTGGGCGGCCTACTCGCCGTTCACCTACAGGAAGTACGGCGACCCGAAGAACCCCGATCACGCCCGCTACCAGCGCGAGCGCTCGCCGATCTACCACGTCGACCGCATCGCGCGGCCGCTGCTCGTGGTGCAGGGGGAAAACGACGCGCGCGTCCCGCGCGACCAGTCCGACCGGCTGGTCGCGGCGCTGCGCGGGCGGCAGGTGCCGGTCCACTACCTGGTCATCCCCGGCGAGGGGCACGGGTTCTCGAAGAACGCCAACCGCCTGGCGGCGTACGAGGCCACGGACCGCTTCCTCGACCGCTACGTCTGGGGCGACACGACGGTCGAGGGGCTACCGCAGTGACAAATGTGGCGACGGCGTCGCCAGCGGCCGCGGCGGGCCGGCCGAGCAAGGCCGCGATCCGCGAGCGCAACCGGCTCGAGTACGACGACGCCGCCGACCCGTACTGGCGCCTCACCGTCTACGACGCCTGCCACGACGGCTGGTGGTTCGCCTCGATCGGCGGCCGCCACGTCCTCGACGCCCTCGTCCGCCGCGCCGCGCTCGGTCCGGGAAGCCAGGTGCTCGAGGTCTGCTCGGGCCTGGGCGACACCTGCCGTTACCTCGCCGCGACGACCGGCTGCCGGGTCACCGGCGTCGAGTGGAACCGGCGGCAGGTCGAGCAGGCGCGCCGGCGACTGCGGGCGCTCGACCCCCTCACCGCCGCGCGCGTCCGCTTTCTCCGCGCCGACGTCCTCGCCTGGACGCCCGACCGCCGCTACGACGCGGCCGTGGCCATCGACTCGCTGATGCTGCTCGAGGACCGCCGCGGCGCGCTGGGCACGCTCGGGGCGGCGCTCGCGCCCGGCGGGACGCTGGTGGTGGCCGACGTGCTCGCCGGCGAGCGCATCAGCGAGCGCGTGCGCGAGCTCGTCTGGCAGGAGGACGGCATCCTCGACCTCCCCTCACCCGCCGGCCACGTGGCGATGCTCGCGGCGGCCGGCTTCACGGACGCCGAGGCGACGGACCTCACTCCCCTGGCGGCCGCCTGCTTCACCGCCGTCGTGCGGGCGTCCGAGCGCCATCGCGCCGCCCTGGTGGCGGCGAAGGGGGAGGCGCGGTACGCGAGCTGGCTGCACAACGTGCGCTTCTACCGCGACGCCTTCGTCGAGCGCGCCCTCGTCTACTCCCAGGTCGCCGCCCGCGCCGGCGCCGCCGGCTCCGGGAAGTAGAAGGCCGGCGACCCGAGAGGCCGCCGGCCCGTTCGGCTCTCCCGAGCCGCCGCCGCTACGGGATCGGCATGCCGTCCAGCGTGCGGTTGGCGAGCGCCGCCGACTTGATCTGCTCGCTCGTCTGGAGCAGGTGCGCCGACTCCTGGGTCGGCGCCAGCTGGTTGATCTGCCGCGCGAAGGCGACCGTCCAGTCGGCCGTCTGCTGCATGCTCAGCTCGCCGCTGTCGCCGGCCGAGACCCTCGCCATCTCCAGCGTCAGGTCGCGCTCGGCCAGCCTCTCCGCGCCCAGCTCCTGGATCATCCTCTCCACCTGGGGCTGCGGCGCGCCGACGAACTTGCCCTGCGCGCCCAAGGCCGCGGCGATGCTCTGGCCGGAGCGGAGGAGCTGGGTCAGGAACGGGATCGCCTCCTTGCCGACCACGACCTGGCCGGCGCGCCGGCCTGCCTTGACGTTCTCGATCAGCACGTCCAGCGACTGGTTCGCCAGCGTCAGCGCCTCCTGGGGGTTGCGCACCTCGGCGTCGGTCGCCGTGGCGCGCACCCAGGCGAGCTCGCGCATGGCGACCACGTCCTGGCGGTTGGCGGCGAGCGCCGCCTGGTAGGTCGCGACCGCTTCCTTGTACTGCTTGCGGTTGGCCTGCGCGCGGGCCTCGGCCACGCGCGGCCCGGGCTGCGGCGGGGCGGCGGCCCCGGCGGCGGCCTCGGCCGCAGGCTTCGTGGGCTGCCCGCGTAGCGCCGTCGACGACACCCTGGCGAAGCTTCCCCGCAGCGGCGTGAAGGGGGCGGCGTCGGTGGGCTCGGTCAGGATCCCGGACACCCCTTGCGGGATCACGTCCTTCTCGGTGACGTCGCCGGTGTCGCCGACGAGCCCCCCGCGCTGGCCGTTGCGCACCTCGTAGACACGCCCGCGCAGCTTGGTGCCCACGAGCTCGAACTCGAGCCAGTAGGGCTTGGTGGCGTCGAAGCCCTTGACCGGCCCGACCGAGCCCTCCATCGGCGACTGCAGCGCGAAGAAGGAGGCGCGGTCGATCTCGTAGACGCCCTTCGCGAAGTCGACGTTGAACCAGTAGTAGTTGGTGCCGAGGTCCCAGCGCCCGAGCAGCCCCTGCCGGCTCTCCGCCTTGGCGCCGTCCTTGCCGCCGGCGGTGTTGACGATGCCGGTCACGCGCACGTCGGTGAAGAACTGGTTCACCCAGCCGATCGCCGAGATCGCCCCCTCGGCCCGCTCGTACCAGCGCGCGCTCCCGGGCGGGGCGGGGCGCACGGCCGGGTTCGGGTCCTCGACCACCAGCTCGTTGGCTGGCACGCCGCGCGCCCGCCGCCGGCCGGCGTCCGCGGCGCGGAAGCTGTAGGTCGCGGTGCGGCTGGGCTCGATAAGCAGCGCGCTCAGGGTCTCGAGCTCGAACGTCTGGCCGTCGCTGGTGCGATAGTTGCCGAGGGCGCTGACCGTGGCCGGCTGCGAGAAGTCGGCGCTCCAGCCGCCGGCGCCCGTGGCGCGCGCGCCGCTCGCCGCGGCGTCCGGGGGCTCGCCGTTCGGGTGCTCGCCGTTGGTCGCGCAACCGGTCGCCGCCAGCAGCAGCAAGGCTCCGGCGAGTGCCACCGTGCCGCGGGTGAATCCACTGATCGGGTTCACGATCGCCTCCTTTTCAGATCAATGGCTCGCCGGAAAGGCGCACCGGAGTCAGCGTAGCCGCGACTTCGGCGGCGGACCTTCTCCGGCCTTGCGAATGTAAGGCAGAGGCCTCCCCCGGCCGGTCTTCGGCGAAGCCGCCGCAGCCGAGCAGGTGCTCGCGCATCCAGGCGTCGAGGTCGGGAGGCGGCGCTTGGTCCGCCAGCTCCGGCCACGGGAGCGGCCGCAGCGAGCCGGCCGCGCGGGCGCGGGCGAAGAGCGCGCGGATGCGCAGCCGGTCGGCCTGGACGGCGTCGGCGGCCGACTCGCGGGTCAGCAGGCGTACCCGCCCGGGAGTGAGGAGCGCCGGGTCGAGCAGCACGAACACGCCGGTCGGCCGCGCCGCGCACTCGCGGAAGGCGAAGCGCGGGAAGTCGGCCAGGATCGCCCCGGCGCCGAGCTCGCCGAGGCTCGCGACCGCGATCTCGCGGCAGGGCGCCGAGTCCATCGCCACCACCAGGCTCTCCGGCAGCTCGGCCGCGCACCCGGCCGCGGCGAGCCGCGCCCGCGTCGCGGGAGGCAGCGGCGCCGGGGCTCCCACGGGCGGCCGCACGTCGAGGAAGCGGAGGCCGGCGGGCAGCTCGATCTGTACCACCGCCCAGCCCTCCCCGACGCCGGCGAAGTGGCGCCCGGCGACCGGGTCGATCCCGGCGTACAGACCGCTCACCGTGGCGGACGGCGCGACCGGCAGCGACGGATCCCAGAAGCGGGAGAGCTTCGCGCGCAGGAAAGGGTCGATGCCCGGCCAGTCGGGCGGCACGTAGCCGGCCGGCACGCCCGCGCGCGCCCGCGATACGTAGTGCCAGACGTAGACGGGACGGCTCAGCACGCGCACCAGCGGCCGCAGGGCGTCGGCGGCGGAGATGGGCGCTTGGCCGGCCGCGTCCGGCGCGGCCGCGGCGAGGAGGCCCGGCAGGGGCAGCAGGAGGAGCAGGGCCGCGGCGCGGCGCCTCGCCGCCATCGTCGCAGCCACTAGCGGGTGGCGGCGACCACGGACGGCGCCGGCGGGCTGTAGGGGCGGCCCGCAACGTAGAGCGCTAGACGCCGCTCCGTCTCGGCCAGCAGACGCGCGGTGAGCGGTGTCGCGGAGCCGCGGTGCTGCAGGCCCGCGAGCTCGCGGGCGTGATGGGCGTAGTCGACGGCGCGGCCGAAGTTGCCGGCCGTAGCGTAGGCGGCGGAGAGGATCATCGAGTGGCGGATCTTGGTGACCTTGGCCCAGGAGAAGCGCTGACGGTACTGCGAGAGCTTGACCAGCCGCTCGGCCACCGCCACCGCCTGCCCCCCGTCGCGCACCGCCGGATCGGCGCTCGTGGCGCGCAGCCAGGCGAGCTCGGCGAGGGTCTCGACGTGCGCGGGGTCGAGCCGCAGCGCCTGCTCGAGCGCCGCCGCCGCCTCGCCGTCGATCCCCCGCGCCGCCAGCGCGGCGCCGAGCTGATGGTGCGCGTCCGCGTCGGCGGGGGCGCGCGCCACCGCCGCGCGGCCCTGCGCCACGGCGTCGGCGGCGGCCTCGGGGAGCGCGTCCTCGGCATGGCCGCCGCAGCCGAAGAGGTGCTCCGCCATCCAGCTCCGGAGCTCCTCCGGCGCCGTCTCGGCCGGCAGGTCTGGCCAGATCGACGGGCGTGTAGCGCCCGCCTGCTGCGCTACCACGAACAGCGCCTGGACCCGCCGGCGGTCTGCCGCGGCCTCGTCGGGGCCTGCCGGCGGCGCCGTCTCGTGCACGAACAGCCGCGCCTGGAGCACGTCGACCGCCTCTGCGCGCACCAGGAGGAAGGCCCCCTGCGGCCGGTCGGGGCAGCCTGCGAGTTGGCGGCTCAGCCAGTCGTAGAGGATGCCGTCGACGTCGAGGTCCACCATGGTGCGCACCGCGGCGTGGCGGCAGGCGAACGACTCGAGCATCGTCAGCAGCTCAGCCGGGCTCGCCGCGTCGCAGCCGGCCGCCGTAAGGCGCGCCACGACGTCCGGCGCGAAGCCGGCAGGCTGTCCTCCCACACGCGGTGGGCGCACGTCGACGAAGCGGAAGCCGCGTGGCAGCACGAGCTGCACCATGGCCCAGCCGTTCCCCACCCCTCCCCAGGCGCGGCTCGCGACCGGATCGGCGGCGACGTATAGACCACTCACGGTCGCGTCCTCATGCGGCGTCAGCGAGAGGTCCCAGTAGCGCCCGAAGCGGCCATCCAGGTAGGACTCGAGCTCCGCCGCGTCGGGAGGGATGTACCCGGCCGGCGTCACGCCGAGGCGGCCGCGCATCGCGTAGTGCCAGACGTAGACCGGGCGGGTGAGCGTCTTGACGTAGGGGCGTACGGCGTCGGCGACCGACGGGGGCTCGACTTGGCGATCGGCCGCCGCGGGCGCCGGTGGAGGAGCGGCGAGCAGGGCGGGCGGCGCGAGGAGCGCGGCGCCAAGCAGAGCGCAGAGCGACCGAGCGGCAGCGGCCATGGGCGACCTCCGGACGTCAGACAGGCTGTCTGGGGCGGCACCCGCCGCCCCTCACGAGCAGCGCGAGGTCGCGCTCGCGTCAGCGGCCGAGAGCGCGCGAGATCGTCGGCATCCCGGTGAGCCGGGCGACCTTCCCCTCGCTACGCAGCTTCTGCCAATACTCCTCGAGCGAGGCGCCCTCGATCCGCGGTTTCTGGCTCGCCACCTTGACGTACCGCTCGACGACGCCGTCCTCGCAGGAGACGTAGGTCAGGCTGTTGCCCATGACGACGATGCGGTCCCAAGTCGGCGCCGGGACGCTGTTGTCGAAGATCGAGACGAACACCCCGTCCTGCTCGAAGAACTGATGACGCTGCCTGCTGGCGGCGCGCACGTTGGCGTAGCCGCCCACCGACTCGCCTTCGAGGCTGACGGCGATCCGCCCCTGCTCGGTGCGGGTGAGCGACAGCCGCCAGAACCCGGCCACGGCGTTGTCGGCCTTGGCGGCGCCTTCGCTCGGCTTGTCCACCAGCAGCGCCGCGCCGCTCACCCGGTTGCCCTCGACCGCGCCGAGGTCGAAGTACAGGCGGCTGTTGCGCCCCTTGGTGTCGACGCTCAGCCCCTGCTGGGTGCGCGAGCGCAGCTTCCACGTGCCGTTGAGGCGGCCGCCAAAGGTGGCGAGGTCGGCCTGCGTGTCCGGCGTGACGCGCGCGGCAGGGTCGTGGCAAGAACCGAGGTCAGACTTGAGCGCCGGCGGGTAGACACGGGCCAGCTCTTCCTCGGCCGAAGGCACGAAGGCGGACGCGGCGGCCGCCGCGAGCACCAGCAGGGCCGCGGCGGCGAGCGCCCGCGAGCCCAGGCCCCAGGCCCGCTTTCGCTGTTGCGTTCCCATCGTCGTCTCCTTTCTCCTTGAACCGTCGTTGCTCGTCAAACCACGCCGGCGGTCGGCCGGCCGCGCTCAGGTGCCGCTCTTCCACGCCGGCGCCACCGGCACCGGGCGCAGCAGCGACCCCTCCTGCTTGCGCCGCGCCCAGGCCTCCCGCAGCGGCAGGCCGTCGAGGCGCGGCGTCTCGGTGCCGACCTTCACGTAGCGCTCGACGTAGAGTCCCTCGCACGAGACGTAGGTGAGCGTGTCGCCGGCGAGACCGACGCGGTCCCACACGTCGTCAGCCTGGCCGAAGCCGCCGCCCGGCGTCACCAGCTTGCCCGAGAGGTACTGGCCGCCGCGGCGCAGGAACGAGGAGCGCTCGGTGGCGCGCACTCCCTTCTGGAACTCGCCGTAGGAGCCGTAGTACTCGCCGGCCATGATCAGCTCGATCGCCTCGCCGCGCGGCTCGACCGTGACCTCCCAGAGCGCCGAGACGGTGGCGTCGGCGAGGCAGGCGGCGCAGCGGTTCAGCGGGTCGAGCACCTCGAGGTTGCCGTAGTCGATCAGCACCGCCGTGCCGGTGGCCTTGCCGCCGGCGACGCCGAGGTCGAAATAGAAGGTGGAGTTGGTGTCGATCGTCAGGCCGCGGATGGTGCGGTTGGCCAGCGCCCAGGTGCCGTGCAGCCGGCGCGCGAACTCGGCGGCGTCGACCGGCTCGCCGGGTTCCGGCAGCGGCCGCGCGCCGTCGCAGACCGAGAGATCGGTGGGCCCGACGTCGCCGCCGGGCGGCGGCGCCGGGACGGTCGGCGCCGCGAAGGCCCCCGCGGCGGCGAGGAGGAGGAGGACTGCCGCTGCGCCCTGCTTGGTTCCGTGCATTCCGGTGGCCCTCCGACGGCTCGCGCCTGCGCCGGCCTTTCCCCGCAGGCTATGCAGCCGCCGGAGGGTTGTCTTCTCCTAGATTGCGGGGCTGAAGGGCCCGACCGCCGCGGCCGCCGAGGCTCCTTACAGGCAGCGCAGGAATGCCACCACGTCGCGCTTCTCCTCGTGGGTCAGCCGCGTCCCGAGCAGCAGGTTGAAGAACTCGACCGTGTCCTCGAGGGTCGGCAGACGGCCGTCGTGGAGGTAGGGCGGGCTGTCCTTGATGCCGCGCAAGGAGAAGGTCTTGATCCAGCCCTCGGCCCGGCCGCGGTAGAGCTCCTCGACCCGCAGGTCGTGCATCGAGTTGTCGAGGTAGTACGGAGCCGGATGGCAGGTGCCGCACTGCGCCTTGCCGAAGAACAGGCGCTCACCGCGCAGCTCGCCGGCGCTCGCTTGCCGCTGGTCGAGGCGCCCCAGGCGAGTGAGCTTGGGCGCCGGCGGGAAGCCGACGATGGCGTTGAAGTCGCCCATGCGGTTGGTCGAGGGCTTGTCGAGCTGGCGGCCGCCGATCTGCGGCTGGATCGAGATGTCGCCGTCGAAGTACTCCTCGACCTCAGCGAAATGGTCGAGCGAGCGGATCGAGCGGCGCGCGGAGAAGAGTGCGTTGACGTTGTTGCCGCGGAGGCTCGGCGTGTCCAGGCGCGTGCGCGCCAGGGTCGGCCGCGAGCCGGGGTCGAGGACGATGGCGCCGTTGGTGTGGCCGTTGACGTGGCAGTCGAGGCAGGCGACGCCGCGCGACGGCTGGACGGTGACGCGGTGCTTCGTGTGGTTGAACCAGGTGGTGGCCGCCGGCGTCACCAGCAGGCGCAGCCCTTCGAGCTGCTCAGGCGTCAAGACGCCTTCGAAAAGCTCGCGGAAGTTGGCTTGGTTGACCTCCTTGCCCTGCGAGACGTCGCCCAGATCGGGGCGGGTGGTCAAGAACAGCGGCGGCGGGAACTCCGGCAGATAGGCCTCGGGCAGGTCGAAGTCGACGTCGAAGCGCCGGTGCTCGGGGTGGGCCGTCACCCAGGGACCGGGAAAGAGGGCGTGACCGGTCGAGTGGAGGGGGTGCGAGAGCGGGCGAAACCCCTCGGGAAGGAGATCGCGGCGGAGGATCTCCGCGGGTGGCAGCGCCGCCAGCTCCTCCCACGAGGCGACCGCTGCGGGGAGCCGCACCACCGGTCCCACGGGCAGCGGCTTGCCGCGCGTCATCGCGGCGTCCGCCGCGGTGTGGCCGGACAGCTCGTAGCGGCGCTCGAGATAGTCGCGGCGCGCGGCCATCACCTGCGGCTTCTGCGCCGCCATCGCGCGGTGGAAGGCGGCGAACTCCGGCACGTCGTCGACCGAGGCGAACTCGCGCTTGCCGCGGCCGCCGTAGCGGTACAGATCCTGCGGCACGAGCGTGCCGGGCGCCGCCGCCGGGAACGGCGCGAGCACCTCGCCGAGCGGCTGGAGCTGCGGGTACGGGCGGCGCCAGTCGGCGGCCGCGGCGGGAGGCGAAGGGGCGACCATGCCGTCGGAGGTCGTGCGCGGTGCCGGCTGCTCGTTCCGCGGCCCGTCGAGGCCCCAGACGAGCGTTCCTTGTGTGCCGAGCAGGTAGCCGAAGGCGACGGCGACGGCGAGCAACAGGGAGAGTTGCGCGATGTGGTGGGATCGGTGGCTCATGGTTCGTTCCTCCACGCTCGTCCTGCGCGCCAGGGGCGCGCTCAGTTCACCGCCGCGCCGGGCGCTGCGGCTGGGGCTCCCACCAGCCGCTCGGCGAGCAGCACTGGGAAGGTCAGCAGGATGGGCGGATCGACCGCCTCGGGGGCGCGCAGCACGAGATCGACCGGCGCCGCCGCAGCGCCGTTGCGCACCCTGACCACCCGCCCGCCGGCGGTGCCGCGCAGCGCCCGCTCGAAGAGCAGGTGCTCGGCGGCGTCCTGCGCCCGGGGCTCGACCGCGGCGGCGAAGAGGTGGAGCGTGCCGTCCGGCGGGCGCGCGATGTGGAAGCTCCCGGGCTGCGCCAGGACGGTGCAGGCGAGCGGCCGTCCCTGCGGCAGCGAGCTGGCGAAGAGGCCGACGAAGACTGGCCCGTGGAAGCCCGCCGGCGCGTGCGCCACGCCGTGCAGGCCCGCCGGGCCGCCGCGGGCGCCGGCGCGCGCCGCGGGGGTCCTGCCCGGGGCCGGCCCGCCGGCGGTCTCGCCGCCGATGGCGTCCGCCGCCTCCGCGGCGTGCGCGACGAGGCTCGCGCGGAGCCGCTCCATGAGCGACTCGAGCCCACCCGAGCGGCCCAGCGCCCGCAGACGCTGCGGCGGCACCCCGACGAGGTCGGTGAAGCGGCGGGTGAAGGTGCCGAGGCTGTTGTAGCCCACCTCGAAGCAGATGTCGGTCACTTTGAGGTGCGTCGTCAGCAGCAGGCGCTTGGCGTGCCAGAGGCGCAGCGCGCTCAGGAACTGGCAGGGAGGCACGCCGGCCACCTGGTGGAAGACGCGGTTGAAGTGATAGGGGCTGATGAGCGCCACGTCGGCCATGTCCTCGAGCGAGAACTCCTCGGCGAGGTTCTCGTGCATCGCCTGGATGACCCGGTCCACAGCCCGGCGGTGGGCCTGGATGGTGTCCGGCCGTGCGCCGCCCGCGAGTGGAATCGCCATCGCCTCTCCTCCTGCGGCTCGCGCCGCGCTCACTGCGTGACGAAGGCCTGGACGGCCTCCCGGAAGCGCGGCGCGACCGGCGCCGGCACCAGCCGGTCCGCCTCGCGCCGCATGAAGGCCACCTGCTGCTCGCCTCGCGCCACCAGCTCCTCGCCCTCGGCGGCCAGCCGCCAATAGTCGAAGAGCATGGTCACGCGGCTCTGCCCGAGCTCGCCCAGGCGCATGCGCACCGCCACCTCGTCGAACGCCGCGAGCTCGCGCAGGAAATCGCACGAGCAGCGGGTGGTGACCAGGGCCAGCCCGCCGGCCAGCTCGGCGAGCAGCTCCGGGCAGTAGGCGCGGATGAACATCTCGCGGCACCGTCCCTGCCAGCTCAGGTAGTTCACGTAATAGACGTTGCCCACCAGGTTCGTGTCCTCGAAGGCGACCACGTGGCGCTGCTCAAAGAAGGGCATCGACCGCCTCCGCCGCCACCGCCAGCGCCAGACGCCCGCTCTCCGCGCCGATGCCGGTCACCAGCGTCGCCACCTGCAGCCGTCCCGAGCGCAGCAGCACCCAGCCGTCGGCCGTGCCGCCGGCCAGCACCAGCGGCGCTGCGGCCGGGGCGCCGGCCTTCTTCAGGCACTCGGCCGCGGTCCAGACGCGCGTCGCCGCGGCCGCCGCGTCCTCGCCGCGCTCGCGGCCGAGCAGCGCCGCGAGCGCCGACCGCTCGCTCCCGAGGAGGCTGCGCCAGGCTTCCGGCGGGCGGTCCGCGACCGGCTCGAGGTCGCAGCCGAGCGGACCGGCGCCGGTCACCGCCAGCACCAGGCCCACCGTGTGCGCCACCGAGACGGCGCGGCCGCCGGGCCCCTCCGGCCGGCCGTCGGGACGGCGGGCAACGACGGCGGCGGTCCCGAGCGCGGCGGCCAGCGCCCGGCCGGCGGCGGCGCGGCGCTCGCCCCGGGCGGCGCGCTCCAGGACGACCGCCAGCCGGCCCGCCGGCAGCAGCTCCTCGAGCCGGCGCTCGACGTAGGGAGCGAGGAGCGGCAGCGGCCAGGCGGCGCGCGGCGACAGCGCGGCGACGGCGCGCAGGCGGAGCCCCAGCCAGCGCTCGCGGGCGCCGCCGGCGTCGGCGATCTCGAGGTCGAAGACGAAGGTGTTCCCGTCGCGCCGCCGCTCGCGGGCAGTGACGCGGCACGGCTGATCGGTGGCGAGCGGCGCGGTCTCGATCCGCTCGACGCCGATCGGCAGGAGAGTCGCGTGTGGCACGCAGGCCTGCACGCCGTGCAGCGCGGCGTCGCGGGCGCCGGGGTCGCCCAACACCAGAGTCGCGGGCAGGTAGCTCCCGAACCACTCGGTATGACCGTCAGGCGAGATCTCGGCGAGGCACTCGGTGGCGCGCAGCCGCCGGTAACCGCTCAGACGCTGGAAGCGGGCGCCGTGGAACAGCAGGTCGCCGTAGAGCTCGCGCTGGGGGTCGAGCGCGAGGCGCGCCGGCGGCTCGTCGGCGGGCGCCGCGCCCGCCGGCGTCGCCGCCTCGGGGCGCCCCGCCGTGAAGCTGCAGGTGGCGCGGAAGTGGTCGGCCGCGAAGCCGGTCGCGGCGCAGCGGAGGACCACCTCCACCCGCCCCGGCTCGCGTCCGAGCGCCGCGATGCGCAGCCGCGTCCGGCCGGCGGCCGGGAGCCCGACCGGGCGCAGGAACGCGACCTCCTCGAAGACCGGCAGCGCCGTCGCACCGGCGACCGCCATCGCGGCCTGCGCCATCGCCTCGAGCCCGATCACCGCCGGCAGCAGGCGCTCGCCCGCGAGCTGGTGGTCGGCGAAGTAGGGGTCGGAATCGGCCGAGAGATCGCTCTCCACCACCAGCTCCACACCCGGCACGTGGACGCGCGGCACCTCGAGAAAGCGGAGCAGCGGCAGCTCGCGGCGCTCAAGGCGCAGCGTCGGCGGGTCGCCGAAGCGGCCGCAGACCACGACCGAGGTCGCCGGCGGCGGCCGGCGCAGCAGCGCGAGGAGCGCCGCGACTCCGCCGTCGGGCGGGATCGGCGTGATCCCCTCGCGCAGCAGCGCCTCCACACGGCCGAGTCGCTCGCCCATGCCGACCCCCGACCAGACCGACCACTCGACGGTGAGGCAGCGGCAGGCCGGGAACGCCGCCGCGAACGCCTCGACGCGGCGCGCCAGCCACTCGTTGGCGACGCCGTAGTCGGCCTCGCCGGGCAGACCGGTGCGGCCGATGATCGAGCCGAAGGCGACCAGCAGGCGGAGGCGCGCCGGATCGAGCGCCCAGAGCACGTGCGCGAGGCCGTCGACCTTGGGCCCCAGGGTGCGGCGGAACGCCGCCTCGTCGAGCGCCGCCACGAGGCACGGGGAGTTGCTTCCCGCGGCGTGGAGCACGGCGGTGACCGGCCCGAGCCGGCGCTCCGCTGCGCGCACCGCCGCCGCGACCGCGTCGGGATCGGTGACGTCGGCGTTCAGGTAGGCGAAGGCCACCCCGGCGGCGCGCAGGCGCTCGAGGTTCGCGGCCAGCGCGCCGTCCTCTTCGGGCCGCGAGCGGCCGAGGAGGGCCAGCCGCGCGCCGCTCGCGCGAGCCAGCGCCAGCGCGCACTCGGCGCCGATCCCCTTGCCGCCGCCGGTGACCAGGAGGACGTCGTCTGGACCGAGAGGGAGCGCGGCGGGGGCGGCGGGCTCGACGTCGAGCGGCGGCTCGGCGAGCAGGCGGAGGACCGGCTCGCTGCGCCGCCCGGCGTCGTCGTAGCGCGCCTCGTGATAGCCGCCGGCGGCGAGCGCCGCCGCGGCCTCGCGCGCCACCCAAGCCGCGATGCTGGCCGGATGGCCGTCCGGCGCCACCAAGGGAACCTCGACGACGGCGGTGGCGAGATCCGGCCGTTCCAAATGGAGAGTGCGCGCGAACCCACCTCCCCATCCCGCGGCCTGCACCGCCACGAAGCAGGCCGGCCGCGGTAGCGCCATGACCGCGTGCGCGGCGGCGAGGAGGAGACCGGGAGTGGCGGCGCCGGGCTCCGCCGGCAGGCACACGGCGACGCCCCCGCCCGTGGCCCGCGCCAGCTCACGGCGCAGCGGCTCGGCCAGCGGGTGCCCGGCCGGCGCCATCACGCGCCAGCCGCAGGCGCCGCCGACGGGGAGCGGGCGCGGCGGCGCCGCCGGCCTCTCCACCCAAGCGAGGATGAAGGCGCGCAGCCAGGCGTCCACTCCGGCCGGCCAGCGCTCGGGCTCGGCCGCCGCCTCGTCGCGCTGCGGCTGCTCGGCGAGCGCACGCGCCACCTCGCCGACGGTGGCGCCGGCGTACTCGATGATCGCGGCCGGCGCCGCGCGCCCGAGCCGCCGCGCCGCCTCGACGACGAGCTGGCCGACGGCGATCGAGCTCAGGTGGAGATCGCCGAGCAGGCGGCTCGTCTCGTCCACGGCCGCGAGCGGCAGCTCGGCGCGCTCGGCGACGAGCCCGCGCACGACCGCCAGCGGGTCGGCGGCAGCGTGCGCTTGTTCTGCCCCCATCGGACTCCTTTCTTCTCTTTGCCTCACGCTCGGCTCGGCGCCGAGATCGTTAGGCGCTACCGGCGCCCGCTCGCAGGGGTTGGCGAGGAAGCGCAGCGGGCGCTCGGGATCGAACGGCCGTGTGAAGCGCCCGGCGAACAGCGCCGCCGCCGCAACCGGCGCGCCGAGAGCGAAGGCGGCGCCCGCGGCCTGCAGCGGCCCGCGGAGCGACGGCCCGCCGGCGTCGAGCGGCACCGCCGGCGCCGCGCCGCAGGAGGCGGCGAGGCCGCTCGTCACCCGGCCGGGGCCGACCTCGATCCAGAGGTCCACCGGTCCGGCGGCGGCCAGCGCCGCGACGAAGCGCACCGGATGCGTGAGCTGGTCGAGGAGCAGGCGGACGAGGTCCACCTCTGGCGGCAGCGGCCGGCCGGTGACCGTCGAGACGACCCGGCGGACCGGCGGCCGCAGAGCCTCCGCCGCCAGCGCCGCCGCCAGGCGCGGTGCCGCCGCCGCCATGGCCGGCGCGTGGAAGGCGTGCGAGACGGCGAGGCGCGAGGCCGGCAGACCGGCGGCACGGGCGCGCTCGATCAGGCGCTCGACGGCGGCCGCCGGACCGGAGACCACGGTGTCGGCCGGCGTGTTGTACGCGGCCACCACCAGTTCGCCGCCGGCGAGGAAGCTCGCGACCGCCTCCGGCGCCGCCGCCAGGCTGGCCATCGCTCCCGGCGGGGCGTCGACCTCCGCCATCGCCCGGCCGCGCGCCGCCGCCACCCGCACCAGCGCGGCGGCGTCGAGTGCTCCCGCCCAGGTTAGCGCCGCAAGCTCCCCCAGGCTGTGCCCGACCGCGACCGCGGCCTCGATCCGCAGCAGCTCGAGCACCCTCAGCGCGGCGAGCGTGGCGGCGGCGATGGCCGGCTGGGCGACGGCGGTGGCGATGCGGTCCTCTACGGACGGCAGGTCAAGCCCGGCGTAGACCTCGGCCGCGGCGGCGAAGCGCCGCGCCAGTGCGCCGCCGGCGGCGGGAACGGGCGCTCCTTGGCCGGGGAAGAGGAAGCCGAGCCGTGGCGCCTGTCCGCCGAGCCCCAGGAAGACACCGTCCGCGGCGTCGAGCTGCCGCCAGCAGCCCACGTCATCGGCGTCAGACGGCGGCAGGAGGGCGAGCCAGTCGGCGAGCTTCTCGAGGCGCCGCGCGAGACCCGCGGGCGAGCCGGCCACGACCGCCGCCCGCAGCCGCCCCGGCCGCAGGTCGGCCGCGAGGCGCGCGGTGAGGTCCCCCAGCTCGGCCCGAGAAAGACGGGGCGCGAGCCGCGCCAGTCGCGCGACCTCCTGTGCCAACGCCGCCGCGTCGTCGGCCGCGAGCAGCAGTAGCTCGGCGTCCTGCGGCGATGCCGCGAGGAGCTGCTCGGCCGGGGCGAGCCGCCGCCGCCGCTCGCCCGCCACGCCCTCGAGCACGAGGTGCGCGTTGATGCCGCCGAACCCCATGGCGCTCACGCCGGCGAGGAGCGGTGCCGCCGCCGGCCACGGCTCCGCCGCCGCCGGCGCGCGCAGAGCGGCGTCCGGTCCGGCGAGGAGCGGGTGCGGGTCGTCGCAGCCGATCGTCGGCGGCAGCACTTGCGCCTCGAGCGCCAGCGTCGCCTTGATCAGACCGGCGACCCCGGCCGCGGCCTTGGTGTGTCCTATGACCGCCTTGATCGAGCCGATGGCGGGGAGCGCCCGCCCTCCCCGGTCATCGCATTCGTCGCCGCGGTCCTGCCGGCGCGCCCGCGACAGCGCCTCGAGCTCGGCTGCGTCGCCCACCGCGGTGCCGGTGCCGTGCCCTTCGAAGTAGGCGACCTCGCCGATCGCCAGCCCGGCGCACGCGTAGGCGCGGGCGAGCGCCCGCATCTGCCCTTCCACCTCCGGCCGCGTCAGCCCGCCGCGGCCGTCCGAGGACACGCCCCAGCCGCGGATCACCGCGCGCACCCGGCGCCCGGCGGCGCGCGCCGCGTCGAGCCGCATTAGCACCACGACGCCGCAGCCCTCGCCGGGAATGAAGCCCCGCGAGCCGGCGTCGTAGACCCGCATCGCGCCTGCCGCCAGCGCCCCGGTGCGGGCGAAGCCGACCAGCTCGAAGGGGTCGAGCGAGAGGTCGACGCCGCCGGCCAGCGCCACCTCGAGGTCGCCGGCGGCGAGCGCGCCGCAGGCCTGCGCCACCGCCAGCAGCGACGAGGCGCAGGCGCCGTCCACGGTGTAGCCGCCGCCGCCGAGGTCGAAGTGGTTGCAGATGCGTCCGGCGATGGTGTTGGAGAGCCCGCCGGCCAAGCTCTCCTCGGTCTCTTCCGGGAACGGTTCCTTGTAGAGCGCCTCGAGCCGCGCGAGCAACGCGCCGCGCTCCTCCACCCCGGCCTCGGCGAGGGCCGCCGCCGTCACCCGCCGGACGTAGGGCCAGCGCAGCCGCAAGAGGTTGGCGCGCGACTGCTCGCCGGTCAGGGTGTTGCCGAGGAGGACGCCGGTCGCCTCACGCGGCAGCCCCGCGCCGTCGGCAAAGCCGGCGTCGGCGAGCGCGGCGGCCGCGACGTCGAGAGCCAGCCAGTGGACGAGGTCCGCGGCGCGGTAGGAAGGGCCTGCGACGCGGAAGCGGACGCGGTCGAACTCGTAGCCCTCGAGCACCGCCGCCTCGGTCGAGTAGATGCTGTCGGCGGCGGCGCGGTCGGCGGCGTAGTAGTCGGCCAGCCGCAGCCGCTCGGCCGGGATGCGGCGGAACGCCCGCCGGCCGGCGAGCGCGTTCTCCCATAGCTCGCGCGGGCTCCGCGCGTCCGGGTAGCGGCAGGCCATGCCGACAATGGCGACGGCGCCCTTCATCGCGGCGGCACGACGGTCACGGGCAGTGGCAGCACGCCCTCGACCCGCCGCGCCGCCGCGGCGCGCCGCAGCGCCAGCGCGCGGGCGGCGAACAGCGTGCCGCGCAGCAGGCTGACGATCGAGAGGGCGAAGAACAGGCCGAAGACGACGTGCAGGCGCATCAGCATGCCGTAGGTGGCGGCGACCGAGAGACCGAAGAGCACCTGCCCGCGCCGGTCGTCGGGCGTCGTCGCGGGGTCGGTGACCATGTAGAAGGTGAAGAGGAGGAAGGCGACGCCGGTCATCGGCACCAGTCCCGCCGCAGGCGGCGTGCCGAAGAGGAAGGCGCGCAGCAGCGCCTGCGCGGCGAAGCCGCCGAGCCAGGCACCGGCCAGCACGATGCGGCGGGTGAAGCGGGTGTTGAGGAAGCTGCCGGTGCAGACGATGAGCGCCGGCAGCAGCACGTCGCCGACCGGCCCCAGGTCCTCGGTGAACATGTACGGTTGGGCGATGCCAACCCACGGGAAGAGGAGCAGGGTGAGCGTGATGCCGGCGTTCGACGGGTTCAGGAAGTGGCGGCGCCGTGCTCCCATCGGCACGCGCAGCACGAACTTCGAGGCGATGGCGGCGGCGCTGGCGAAGGCGACCGGCGCCAGCCGCTCGTTGGCGTAGGTGAGCATGGCGACGGCGAGCCCGGTGATGTGCGGAGCGAGCAGCGCGTCGACGAGCCCGCGTGGCCCGCCGCGGGTCCAGGGCACCGGCCGCCCCTCGGCGCGCGCCTCGACGGCGGCGAGGAGCAGCTCGGTCACGTAGGCGGCGACGAGCGCCACCAGAGGCTGCGCCCACGACTGCTCGAACCCGAGCACGGCGTGGCCGGCCAGGTTGAGCAGCGTGATGGCGACGGCGAAGCGGCGCAGCGCCGGCAGGCGCAGATCCCCTGGGCTCGTCATGCCTCAGCCCTCTTCTCGCGAGGGGTCCAGCCCAGCAGCAGCGTGTGCCAGCCGGGGGTCAAGGTGAGGCGCGCGCCGTGTGAGCGTCCCACCGGATCGCGCCAGCGCAGCGCCACGGCGACGCGGCCGCCCGGGGGCAGCCCGCCGAGCCCGAAGTGCAGCTCCGGGCTGCGGTCGCCCGAGTGGCCGTTGCCGCCGTCGACCTCGGCAGCGAGAAGGCGGCCGTCCGGCAGGCGCACCTCCGCGGCGGCGCCGACGGCGGCGCGCGCCGGCAGCGACGGCGCCGCTAGGCCGGGCAGGTGGGCGCCCGCCGCGGGGCGGAGAGGCAGGAGCAGGCGCAGCCCGAGGTACGGCGCCGCCGCGGCTCCGCGCCCGCGGTTCCTATAGAGATAGGAAGGCTCCCACTGGTTCGCCACCGCCAGGTCGAGCGCGCCGTCGGCGTCGACGTCGGCGGTGGCGACGCCGCGCGACACCTGCCTCCGCCCGAGGCCGACGCGCAGCGCGACGTCGACGTAGCGCCCGTCCGCTGCCCGCACGAAGAAGGCGTTCGCGAGGTCGCCCGACAGCGCGTCGCCGGCGCGGAGACGGGGCCACGCCCCGGGCCGGTGGAGCAGCCGGTCGTTGCCCATCGCCAGCTCGTGCAGCTCCGGCCAGCGGTTGACCGCCCCGCGGATGAAGCCGGTGGCCTGGACCGCCTCGAGCACGCCGTCGTTGTCGAAGTCGGCGAGTCGCGACTCCCACGCCCAACCGCTGCGCGCCAAGCCGAGCGGCTCGCTGCGGTCGACGTAGGGAGCGACGCCGTCGCGCATCCGCGCCGTGGCACCGGTCGAGACGTAGGCGAAGTGGCTCTCCTCGAGCGCGAACTCCTGGGCGATGTTGCTGACGTAGATGTCGAGCAGGCCGTCGCCCGAGAGGTCGGCGAAGTCGACGCCCATGCCCTTGAACGAGTCGCCGCCCAGGACCTTCGAGGCGGGGGTGGTCCAGCCGCGCTCGCCGGCGAGGGGCGCGAACGCCGGCCGGCCCGGGCGGCTGCGGTTGTGGAGCAGTTGGTCGGGGCCGAAGTCGTTGGCGAAGTACAGCTCGGCAAGGAGGTCGTGGTCGAGGTCGGCGGCGCCCACCGCCAGCGTCCAGGCGGTGGCGAGCGCCGGCTCGAGCGCGGTGGAGGCGTCGGCGAAGCGGACCGCCGGCTCGGCGCCGCCCCGGCCCCCTGCCCACAAGAGCAACCGGTTGCGCCCGCCGTTGGCGGCGCGCGACATGCTGTCCGGCATCGCCTCGCGCCCCGGCGCTCGGGCGTCGAGGATGCGGGAGCCGTCGGGGAAGTAGTTGCCGAAGACGAGGTCCGGGTGGCCGTCGCCGTCGAGGTCGGCGCGGGTCGCAGCGTTGGTGTACCAGCGCTCGCGTCCCGGCACGATCTCGAGCGCTCGGAAGCGCGCGGCGGCGAGGCCCGCCCCTTGCCGGCGCAGGAACGCCACCGGCGTCCGCCCCCAGTAGTAGACGAGGAGATCGGCGAGCCCGTCCTCGTTGAGGTCGGCGAGGACGCAGCCCATCGCCGCCGCCGCCCAGTTGCGGTCGGGGAGCGCGGGTGGGTCGAGAGTAAAGAGGTCGAAACGGCCGCCGGTTCCCGGTAGCGGGGCGACGATCACGGCGTCGAAGCGCGGGTCGACGTGACAGGCGTCGTTCGGCAGTCCGTCACCGTCGAGGTCCCCGAGGGCGATCGCCGCGCCGACCGAGGAGATCCAGCCGGCGATCCGCTCGAGGGTCGGGTGCACCCGCCGCACGCCGGCGGCGGACCGGCCGGGAGGCTCGGGCAGTGCCGCGGCGTCGAAGCGGAAGCGCGCGGCGAGCGCCGCCGCCGCGGCGGGCGAGGGCACGGGCTCGCGGGCGAAGCCGTAGAGCGCTCCTATCAGGCCGAGCGCGACGAGCTTGGGGGCGTGGCGGCGGAGCGGGCGGCCGGCGCTCATCCGGGAATCGCCTCCAGGGCGGCGAAACGCCGCCGTGTCAAGCTGCGCCAGCTCTCCCAGAGCGGCTCCGCGTCGTGTCCGGACGGGCCGCCGGCAGGGTGGGTGGGCAGCGCCGCCGCCGCGGCGTCGGTCACCGCCGCGGCTTCCTCGGCGGCGATGCCGCAGAGCGAGCGGCAGGCGCGGTCGGTGCTCGGGGTCAGGTTCCCGGCGCGGTGGCGGGCTTTGGCGCCGAAGGCGGCTCCCTGCGCGACGTGCGGCAGGTACCAGCCGGCCAAGGTGCGCAGGCAGTCGAGAGCCCCGGCGTCGACGCCGCCCGCATAAGCACAGGCGAGGCCAACGCCGGACCAGAGGTCGGCGCGCCGCGCGGCGGCGAACGCGCCGATTGCCGCTGCGATCCGCCGCGGGTCGGCGCCCGCGGAGAACCAGAGGCTCCGCCCTAGGCCCTGGTCGTACACCCGGCGGGCGTAGCCGCGCAGTCGCTCGGGCGCCACCTGCCGGTGGACGGCTCGCGCCGGGTCGAAGAAGCCGTCGTGGAAGCCGTGGCCGTCGAAGGTGAGCCAGCGGAGGAGAGGATCGAGCGGGGCGAGCAGCCGGCGCGTCGCGAAAGGCAGCCGCGCCAGCGCCCAGCCGACGCCGACGTGCGCGACGTAGACGTGCGGTGCCGCCGGCCCCGCCAGATACCGTCCGACGCGCCCTCCCGGCCAGGGGCTCAGCGCGTCGAGGATGCCCAGACCCATTGCCGCGCCTTCGAAGGCGAAGCCGGCCAGCTCCTCGTCGAAGCGCGGCAGCCGGAGCTCGAGTGCCGCTGCGCGCGGCTCACCGAGCGCCGCGTGGTAGCCGGTGAGGAAGGTGCGCGAGACGAGCTCGAGCCGCTCCACCGCCGCCCCGTCGCCGCGGTGGAAGCCGCGCCGCGTGAAGGTCACCTCGGCGGGCGCGATCGCAAATAGCACTCGAGTCAAGCGTCCCATACCTACCGCCGCCCAGCCGCTGCGAAGCCCGGAGTGGCTGCCTCTCTCGTACTGCCGCTGCTGCTGTGAGGACTGTAGAACGCCGCAGTCTCAAGAGTGCCTCAGCGGCGCCTCAAGACCGTCTCCGGAAGCGCGCGCGGCGGCGGCGACACCTTCACCGCGGTGAGACGCTCGACAGTGTCGATGGCGTGCTGAAGCAGCGCCGTGGCGCCGGCGAGACGCCGCTTGGCGTCTTGCAGCTCGTTGAGCGCGTTCGACATCTCGGGGTCCTTGCGCTCGGTCGGGGCAGCGAACTGCGCGGGCGCGCTGACGCCTCTCGAGTTCCAGTGCCGCTGGCGCTGGAACTTCTCGTAGAGCGTCCGCGTCTCGTCGGACGGCTCCACCCCCAGCTCCCGCCCCAGCACCTCGGCGCAGAGGTGGTACTGCCGGACGAACGCGGCGCGGTTGTCGAGCTCGGCGTAGCTGCGCATGGCGTGCCGGTGCACGCGCTCGATCAGCGGGTCGTAGGCGAGCAGGCGCTGCGCCTCGGCCACCGCGCGCCCCCATTCGGCGTGCTGGATCAGTAGGTCGACAAGGCGCTGAGTGGCGCTGACGTACAGGCTCGAAAGCCGCTGCCGCTCGTAGAGGCACCATTCCTCGTGGAGGCCCTCGAGGAGGTCGCCGCGGTAGAGGTCGAGCGCGGCATGCACCTCGTCGAGTGGCATCGACGCGGTGCTCTCGCCGCGCCCGGCCGCGAACGGCGTCAGCTTGCGCTCGAACTCCTCGATGTCGAGCCAGTAGTCGGAGCCGACGTTGAAGGCAACGCGCGCGGCGTCGCCCTGCAGGAAGGTGCCCGGCGCGACGCCGGCGGGCTCGACGACCTGGCGCACGCGCCAGAGCTCGGTGCGCAGGGCCTTGCGCGCGTCGGCCTCGGGGTGCTCGCTCCAGAAGCGCCCCGCCAGCGCCTCACGGCGGTGGTAACGGCCGCGCTGGAGGATCAGGAATGCGAAGAGGCCGGCCGATTTGTGCGTTGGGAACCGCGGCTGCACGACCGACCCGAGCGAGACCTCGACGCCGCTGAAGAGGCTGATTCGCAACTGCACGGAGATTCCTCCGAGCCGGCCAGCACCGACTGGCCCACTTCGCCCCACGTCGAAACAGAGGCTGCTAGTTTACGCACTTTGAAGAGCGACGCAACCCCCTTGACTCAAATGCGCAAGGGCGGAGAAATCGTCCGCTCTCGGAGGACTACCCCCAGCCTCCCAACTGAACAACCTCGTGAGGCTCGACGCCTAGGGGATTCCCTAGACTGCGGAAATACGGCTCAGCGCCCGCCCCGCCCCCCGCGATCGCCGCCCCGGCCACCGCCGCCGCGCCCGCCGCGGTCGCCGCCGCGGCCGCCGCGGAAGCCGCCGCGGTCACGGTCGCCCCGGTCGCTCCGCTCCCGCCCCTCGCCGCCGGCCGGCACCGGCTCGCCCATCCCCTCGTAGTGCGCCGGGTCGTAGTCCGGGGCCTCCATGATGATCGCCTTGCGCGACAGGCGGACCTTCCCGGTGTCGTCGATGTTGATGACCTTGACGGTCATCTCGTCGCCTTCCTTGACCAGGTCGGAGACCTCGCGCACCCGGTAGGGGGCGAGCTCGCTGATGTGTACCAGGCCGTCGGTGCCGGGCATGATCTCGACGAACGCCCCGTACGCCTCCACCCGCCGCACCGTGCCGGTGTAGGTCTTGCCGATCTCCGGCACCTCGGTCAGGCGCTCGACCATCTGGATGGCGCGCCGCGCCGCCGCCTCGTCGGGGGAGGCGATGATGACCTTGCCGTCGTCGTCGATCTCGATCTGGCAGCCGGTCTCCTCCTGGATGGAGCGGATCGTCTTGCCGCCTGGGCCGATGACCTCCCGGATCTTGTCCCGCGGGATGACCAGGGTGTAGAGGCGCGGCGCGAAGCGGGAGATCTCGCCGCGCGGCCGCGGCAGGACCTCCTCCATCTTCTCCAGGATGTGGAGCCGCCCGCGGCGGGCCTGCTCCAGCGCCTCGCGCATGATCTCGCGGGTGACGCCGGTGATCTTGATGTCCATCTGCAGGGCGGTGACGCCCTGGCGGGTGCCGGCGACCTTGAAGTCCATGTCGCCGTAGTGGTCCTCCTGGCCGGCGATGTCGGTGAGGACGGCGAAGCTGTCGTCGCCCTTGATCAGCCCCATCGCCACCCCGGCCACCGGGCCGAGCATCGGCACGCCGGCATCGAAGAGGGCGAGCGAGCCGCCGCAGACGCTGGCCATCGACGAGGAGCCGTTCGACTCCAGGATGTCGGAGACCACGCGCACCGTGTAGGGGAAGTCGTCCTCGTGCGGCAGCACCGGCGTCAGGGCCCGGCGGGCCAGAACGCCGTGGCCGATCTCCCGCCGGCCGGGGCCGCGCAGGAACTTCACCTCGCCCACCGAGAAGGGCGGGAAGTTGTAATGCAGCATGAACTTCTGCAGGCTCTCCCCCTCGTACTCCTCGATGATCTGCGCGTCGCGGGCGGTGCCGAGGGTGGCCGAGACCAGGGCCTGGGTCTCGCCGCGGGTGAAGACGGCCGAGCCGTGGGTGCGCGGCAGCAGGCCGACCTCGATCTGGATGTCGCGCACCTCGTCGAGGCGGCGGTTGTCGAAGCGGGTCCGCTCGCGGAGCACGGCGTCGCGGAGGATCTCCTCCTCGAGGCGGGAGACGATCTTCTTGACCTGGCTCCGCCGCTCGACGTCCTCCTCGGGGATCTGCTCGAGGTAGCCCTTGACGACCTCGGAGACGGCGGCCTTGCGCTCGTACTTGCCCTTCCGGAAGAGGGCGAGGCGCAGGCGCTCGCCGATCTCGGAGCGGACCTGCTCGTAGAGCGTCTCCGGGTAGGCCGGCGGCGCGTCCCAGGCCGGCTTCTGCCAGTTGCCGCCGCGGTAGAGCTCGTGCTGCGCCTTGATGATCTTCTGGATCTCCTCGTGACCGCGGAAGATGCAGTCGAGGAGGGTCTCCTCGGAAGCCTGGTTGGCGGCCGCCTCGACCATCACCACCGCCTCGTCGGTCGCCACGACCATGAGGTCGAGGTCGGAGACGTCGCGCTGGCTGTTGGTCGGGTTGAAGACGACCTGCCCCTGGATCAGCCCGACGCGCACCGCTCCCACCGGGTGGTAGAAGGGGATGTTGGAGAGCACCAGCGCCGTCGAGGCACCGTTGATCGCCAGCACGTCGGGGTCGTTCTCGCCGTCGGCCGAGAGCACGAACGAGATGATCTGGGTCTCGGCCGTGTAGCCCTCGGGGAAGAGCGGGCGGAGCGGGCGGTCGATCTGCCGCGAAGTGATGATCTCCTTCTCGCTGGGACGCCCCTCGCGCTTGAAGAAGCCGCCGGGGATCTTGCCGCCGGCGTAGGTGTACTCGCGGTAGTCGACGGTCAGGGGGAGGAAGTCGCGGGTGATGCCCGCCTTGGTGTCCATGCAGGCGGTGGCCAGGATCACCGTGTCGCCGAAGCGGACGGTGCAGGAGCCGTCGGCCTGCTTGGCGAGGTAGCCGGTCTCGATGACCAGGGTCCCCTCGCCGATACGAATCTCTTTGCGTTGCTTCATGGTTGTGGTTTCTCTCTCTGTTGCGCGCCCCGAGCGGGCGCGCCGGGTCTAGGACCGGGCCGCGATGCGGCGGTTCGTCCTGAGGTGGGGGTCCGGACTACTTGCGGAGCCCGAGTCGCTCAATGGTCGTGCGGTAGCGCTCGAGGTCCTGCCCCTTCAGGTAGTCGAGCAAGCGGCGGCGGCGGCCGACCAGCTTGAGCAGGCCGCGGCGGCTGTGATGGTCTTTGGTGTGGGTCTTGAAGTGCTCGGTCAGCTCGGTGATGCGGTGGGTGAGCAGGGCCACCTGCACCTCCGGGGACCCCGTGTCGGTGTCGTGGACACGGTAGCCCTGGATCACTCCCTCTCGGCTCTGTCGCTCTTGCAAAACGCTCTCTCCTTGTGCTTTACGCGTTCTCTTCGCTTTTTTTCCCGGGCCGATTGTAGCACAGGCCCCGGGGGGATTGTTTAGTCCTTAGCGGAACACCACTTTCGGCTGCACGACGCCGACCCCGCCGGCGCCGATCCGCTCGACGACCGTGCCGACCGCGATCAGCTCCCGCCGGCGGTTGAGGAGCTTCACCCAGTCCCCCTCCTCGCCGGCCAGCTCGCGCACCAGGACGGTCTGGCCGTGGTGGATGCGCTGCTCCTGCTGCGGGTCGGCGGTCACCTCGCCGAAGGGGAGCGGGATCTGGTCGAACGGCACCCAGGCCTCCCCCGGCCCCTCGCCGGCGCTCAGCCGCGCCTCCAGGGCGGCGTGCGACAGCGCGCTGCCGACCGTGAAGGGGCCGATCTGGGTGCGGCGGAGGGCGGCGAGGTGGGCGCCGCAGCCCAGCGCCTGCCCGACGTCGTGCGCCAGCGAGCGGGCGTAGGTCCCCGAGGAGCAGGAGAGGAGGAAGCGGAGGCTGCGGGCGCCGCCGGCGTCCGCCTCGGACAGCTCGCCCAGCGACTTGAAGTCGAAGACCGTGACCTCCTTGGTCTCCTGCGGCACCTCCTCCCCGCGCCGCGCCAGCTCGTAGTACTTGACCCCGCCCACCTTCTTCGCCGAGTAGGGGGGCGGCTGCTGCTCCGAGGTGCCCTCGAAGCCGGCCATCGCCGCCGCCACCGCCGCGGTCGTCAGGCCTTCGGTCGGTCCCTCGGCGACCACCCGGCCGGTGGCGTCGTAGGTGTCGGTCGTGACCCCCAGCTTGAGCGTCCCTTCGTAGACCTTGGGGGCGCGGATCAGGAAGCGGGTCAGCCGGGTCGCGGAGCCGAGGGTCAGCAGCAGGAGGCCGGTCGCGTCCGGGTCGAGGGTGCCGCAATGGCCGACCTTCTTCTGCTTGAGCAGGCGGCGCACCCGCTGCACCACGTCGTGCGAGGTGCCGCCGGGGTCCTTGTCGACGAGGAGGAGGCCGTCCTGCATGGAGGGGAGGGGGCTCAGGCGAGGGCGCCGACCAAGTCGGAGACCACCTCGCGGCGCACCGTGTCGGTGTCGCCTTCGAGGGTGTAGCCGGCGGCGTTGCGGTGGCCGCCGCCGCCGTGGTGGCGGGCGATCTTCTCGACGTCGACCTCGCCGCGGCTGCGCAGGGAGATCTTGTGGGTGCCGTCGGGGCGCTGGCGCACCAGGCCCACCGCCTCGACGCCGGCGATCGAGCGCGGCACGTCGATCAGCCCCTCGGCGTCGCCCGCCGCCGCCCCGGCGCGCTCGAACATCTCGGGGGTCAAGGTGGCGGTGGCCACCCGGCCGCCCTCGTGCAGCTCGAGCGAGCTGAGCATCTGGCAGAGCAGGCGCACCACCGCCAGCGGCTGGCTCTCGTAGAGCCACTGCGAGACCTGCTCGGGGTGGGCGCCCTCGCGCACCAGGGCCGCCGCCGCCTCGAAGGCGGCGGGGGTGGCGTTGGAGAAGCGGAAGCCGCCGGTGTCGGTGACCAGGGTGAGGTAGAGCGCGGTCGCGGTCTCCGGATCGAGCGCCGCCTTGAGCCCCTGCGCCAGCCGGTAGACCATCTCGCCCACCGCCGGCGCCGCCGAGTCCACCCAGTTGACCGCGCCGTAGTGCTGGTTGCCGAGGTGGTGGTCGATGTTGATCAGCGGCAGCGTCCCGAGGTGCGCCTCCAGGCCGGTGCGGTCGAGGCTCGGGCACTCGAGGACGATGACGGCGTCGAACTTCTCGGGGAAACCGGCCGGCGGCTCCTCGCCGCAGTGGATGCGCTCGCGGCCGGGGAGCGGGTGGTAGACGGTGGGGCAGACGTCGCGGTTCCAGACGACGGCCAGCTTTCCCAGGCCGCGCAGCACCCGCGCCAGCCCGAGCTCGGAGCCGATGGCGTCGCCGTCCGGGTTGACGTGGCTGGTCAGCAGGAAGCGGTTGCCCTGCCGGATGCGGCGGAGCAGGTCTTCAGGAGCTTTCATCCCGGGCATGCAGGCTCTCCAAGAGTTCGGCGATCTTCTGGCTGTGCTCGGCGCCGCGGTCGAGCTCGAAGACGAGCTCGGGGGTGACGCGCATCCGCAGGCGGTGGGCCAGCTCGCGGCGCAGGAAGCCGCGGGCGTGCTGCAGCGCCTCGACCGTGCCGGTGCGCTCCTCGTCCTCCCCCAGCACCGAGACCTTGACCACGGCGCGGCGGAGGTCGGGCGAGACGTCCACGTCGGTCACCGAGACCAGCTTGATCCGCGGGTCGTGCACCTGCCGCAGGAGGAGGTCCGAGAGCTCCCCGCGCAGGACGTCGGCCACCCGCTGCGTCCGCCGGCTCATCCGGTCGCCTCCAGGATCTGCGGGTCCCAGCGCGTGACGTACGCCTCCACTTCCTGGTCCACGATCCCGCGCACCTCCTCGAGCAGCCGCTCCAGCTCCCCCGCGGAGACCGCCACCGCCGCCAGGCCGATCTCGGCCCGCTGGTGGAGGTCGTGGTAGTCGCTCTCGACGATCGACAAGCGGTAGCGGTGGTGGAGCCGCTCGATGAGCGCCTTCACCACGCGCCGCTTGTCCTTGAGGCTGCGCGCCGACGGGATATGCAGCTCGAAGGTGGCCACGCCAACGACCATCAGAGCGTCGGCGCCACCTCTTCGCGAACGTAGGCCTCGATCACGTCCCCGGGCTTGAAGTCCTGGAACTTCTCGAGGCCGATGCCGCAGTCGAAGCCCATCCGCACCTCGGAGACGTCCTCCTTGAAGCGGCGCAGGGAGGCGATCTTGCCTTCGTGGATGACCCGGTTGTCGCGCAGCAGGCGCACCGCCGCCGTGCGCGGGATCGTCCCTTCGACGACGTGCGAGCCGGCCACGATGCCGACGCGCGGCACCTTGAACAGCTCGCGCACCTCGGCGCGGCCGGCGGTGACCTCGCGGAAGGTGGGATCGAGGAGCCCGGTCATCGCCTTGCGCAGCTCGTCCATCAGCTCGTAGATGACGGTGTGGAGGCGGACGTCCACGACCTCCTTCTCGGCCAGCTCCGTGGCGCTGCGCTCCGGGCGGACGTTGAAGCCGACGATGACGGCCTTGGAGGCCGAGGCGAGGAGCACGTCGTTGGTCGAGATGGCGCCGACGCCGGCGTGGATGACCAGCACCTTGACCTTGTCGGTCGAGAGCTTGGCCAGCGAGTCGCGGAGCACCTCGACCGAGCCCTGGACGTCGGCCTTGAGGACCACCGGCAGCTCCTTGACCTCCCCCTCCTGGATGCGGCTGAAGAGCTGCTCGAGCGAGAGGCCGGCCTGCAGCACCGGCGCCAGGCCGCGGCCGCGCATCTGCTCGCGCCGGTAGCCGGCGATGTCGCGCGCCTCGGCCTCGTCGGCGAACACCTGGAAGGTGTCGCCCGCCTCGGGCAAGGTGTCGAAGCCGGTCACCTCGACCGGCGTCGACGGTCCGGCTTCCTTGCTCCGCCGCCCCACGTCGTCGCTCATCGAGCGCACCCGGCCCCAGGTGGCGCCGGCGACGAAGATGTCGCCCACCGAGAGCTTGCCGTTCTGCACCAGGACGGTGGCGACGATGCCGCGCCCCACCTCCTTGCGCGCCTCGAGCACCGTCCCCTGGGCGGCGAGGTCGGGGTTGGCCCGCAGCTCCAGCAGGTCGGAGGTGAGGAGGATCATCTCCAGCAGCTCGTTGATCCCCTCCCGCTTGACCGCCGAGACGTGGACCATGACCGTGTCGCCCCCCCAGTCCTCGGGCATCAGGCCGCGGTCGGCCAGCTCCTTGCGCACCCGGTCGGGGTTGGCGTTGGGCTTGTCGATCTTGTTGATCGCCACGACCAGCGGCACCTTGGCGGCGCGGGCGTGGTCGATCGCCTCCAGCGTCTGCGGCATGACGCCGTCGTCGGCCGCCACGACCAGGACCACGAGGTCGGTCACCTTGGCCCCGCGCGCCCGCATCATGGTGAAGGCCTCGTGGCCGGGGGTGTCGAGGAAGACGATCTTCCTGCCGTTGACCTCGACCTGGTAGGCGCCGATGTGCTGGGTGATGCCGCCGAACTCGCTCTCCGTCACCTTGGAGGAGCGGATGGCGTCGAGCAGCGAGGTCTTGCCGTGGTCGACGTGGCCCATGATCGTCACCACCGGGCCGCGCGGCAACCGGCCGCCGGCCTCGACCGGCCGCGCCATCTCCTCGCGCAGCTGCACCTCCTCCTCGGCGGAGACGACCATGGTCTCGGTCCCCAGCTCCTGCGCCAGCTCCTGCGCCAGCGCCGGCTCGAGGGTGTGGTTGAGGTTGGCCATCATGCCGCGCTTGAAGAGGGCGGCGATCAGGTCGCGCGACTTGACGCCCAGCTTCTCGGCGAACTCGCGCAGGGTCATCCCCTCGGAGATCATCACCGGCCCCTGCGGCGGCGCCTTCTTGAAGGTGAGGATCTTCCCCCCCTCCTCGCGCGCCTTGTCCTCGTCGGCGCGGCGCTGGGCGCGGCGGCCGCGGCGCAGGCTGGCGGCGCTGCCGTTCGGGTCCTCGTCCTCTTCGAGGTCCTTGAGGGTGCCCTTGAAGCCGGTCAAGTCCTCCTCGACGCCGGCGCGCAGCGGCGGCTTCTTCCCCTTCTTGACCTTCTTGTCCTTGTCGGGGCGGGACTCGGCGATGCCGGGCGCGGCAGCGGGCGCGGCGCTCCGCCGCACCTCGCCGAGGCCGGCGGCCCCCAGGCCCGGCGCGGTGCGCGGCGCGGTGGCGGCCTCGGCGGGCCGGGCGGCGGCGCCGGCTGCCTGCACGGGAGGCGTCTCGCGGTGCGCGCTCTCGCCGCCGGCGGCGGGCGCGTGCGCGCCGGCCGCGCCGAGCGGCGAGGCGCCGGCGTGGGCGGAGGCGGCAGCGACGCCGGGGTGGACGGCCGGCGGGCGCTCCGACGGCGGCAGCGTCTGGATGCGCGGCTCGACCTTCTGGATCAGTGTCCGCGGGCGGCCGGGACGCAGCGGGTTGGCCGCCGGGCGGCGCGCCAGCTGCGACGACATCGGCCGGCGGGAGACCGGCGTCGGCGGCGTCGCCTCGTCGCGCAGGATGACTTCCTTCGGGTGGGGAAGCTTCTTGCCGGCGAGGACGGCATTGATGATGTCGGTGTCGATCGCCGGATCGTCGCCTTCGATCCGCACGCCGATCGACTTGAGCTTGAAGAGGAGATCCTGGTTGGAGATCCCCATCTTCTGCGCCAGGTCCTGGACCCGAATCTTTCCCATAAGCTCCTCGAACCGCCCCGTGAATCGGGAGCGGCTACTCGCCGCTCCGGTCCTCTCCGGTCTCGGCCTGCGGCTCGTCGGCCGCCGGCGCCTCGGCATCCGCCTGCGCCTCCGCGGTCTTCTCGGCGAGCGTGCTGCGCTGCTGCTCGCTCTCCTGGAAGGCGCGCGAGAGCGCCGCCATGAAGGCGTCGTCGCCCATCGACGGCTCCGGCTCCGGCTTGGTGAACGTCTCCGTCACTCCCTGCTCCCGCTTGGCTCCCTGCTCTTGCGCCCAGGCCTGCAGCGACTGCGCGGTCTTGGGCCCCACCCCCTCGACCTCGGTGAGCTGCTCGGCCGAGGCGGCGAGCAGCTCGTCGATCGTGCCGAGACCGACCTCCTTGAGCTTCTCGGCGGTCTTGCCGCTGATGCCGGGGAAGCCGGAGACGTCCGGCTCGGCCGCCGCCGGCTGCCCTTCGCCGAGGTCGCCGAGCGCGGTCTGGAGCATGCGCGCCAGGGCGTCGGCCACTTCGTCCTTGACGTCGGTCTCGCTCTTGATGTCGATCCGCGCGCCGATCAGCTCGGAGGCCAGGCGCACGTTCTGGCCGCGCTTGCCGATGGCCAGCGAGAGCTGCTCGTCCTCGACGATGACGTCGAGGTGCGGGACCTCGCCTTGGTGGGTCACCGAGACGCGGGTGATCTTGGCCGGCGCCAGCGCGCTCTGCGCGAAGGTCACCAGGTCGTCGCTGAACTCGATGATGTCGATCTTCTCGCCGCGCAGCTCGCGGATGATCGACTGCACGCGGGACCCCTTCATGCCGACGCAGGCGCCGACCGGGTCGACGTCCCGCTCGCGGCTGTAGACCGCCACCTTGGCCCGCTCGCCGGGGGCGCGCACCGCCGCCTTGATGATCACCGTGCCGTCGTAGATCTCGGGCACCTCCATCTCGAAGAGCTTGGCCAGCAGGCGCGGGTCGGTGCGCGAGAGCACGACCTGCGGCCCCTTGGGCTGCTTGTGCACCTCGACGATGACGGCGCGGATGCGCTCGCCCTGGCTGTAGCGCTCGTGGCGGGCCTGCTCGTTGCGCGGCACCACCGCCTCGGTGCGGCCCAAGTCGACGATGATGTCGCCGCGCTCGAAGCGCTTGACGGTGCCGTTGACCACCTCGCCGACACGGTCGATGTACTCGTTGTAGATGTTCTCGCGCTCGGCCTCGCGCACCCGCTGGTAGAGCACCTGCTTGGCGGACTGGGCGGCGATCCGCCCCAGGCCCTCGGTGGAGATGGGGAGGTGGATCTCGTCGCCGACCTCGGCGTCCTCCTTGTGGTCGCGCGCCTCTTCGACCGTCCACTCGGCGAGCGGGTCCTCGACCGTCTCGACCACCTTCTTGACGATGAACGCCTCGAAGTGGCCGCTGTCGCGGTCGAGCTGCGCCCGCACCGGCTCCTTGATCCGGTGCTGCTTCTTGGCCGCCGAGGCCATCGCGTCCTCGAGCGCTGCTATCCAGCGCTCCAGGTCGATGTCCTTCTCCCGCGCTACCTGGCGCAGGATCTCGTTGACGTTGATCTCCGCTGTCGTTGCCGTCGGCATAAAGTCGCTTCCTAGAGCTCGACTTCCAGTCGAGCCGCGTGAATGTCATGCAAGTGTAAGAGGAGGCGCTCGCCGCCGGCGGCGGCCACCACGACCTCTTCGCGCTCCGGGTCGAAGGCCTCGATGCGGCCGACGACCGTCCGTTTGGCGCCGCTCTCCGGCACCCTGTAGCTCACCCGCGCCAGCCGCCCGGTGAACCGGGCGTAGTCGCGCGGCCGGTAGAGAGGGCGGTCGAGGCCCGGCGAGCTGACCTCCAGCGTGTACCGGCCCTTTCCGAAGTCCACCAAGTCGAGCAGGGCCGAGACCTGCTTCGAGACCTGCTCGCAATCGCTCAGGTTGACGCCTCCCTCGGGGCGGTCCAGGATCAGCCGCAGCACGCCCCCCTTGAACTCGGCGTGCTCGAGCTGGCAGCCGGCCCCGCCGGCGATCTGCTCGAACTCGCCCACCAGCTCCGGCGACAGGCCTGGAGCGCTCTTCGCCTTGACCTCGTTCACGGTCTCTTCGGCACCCCGCCGGCCCAAACAAAAAAAGTGGGCAACAACGCCCACTTTCTTCCCGGTCCGGGCAAGCTGGCCGCGGTAGTGTAGCGGAGCGCGGGCCGCGCTTCAAGGGCCACAGGGCGCGGAGCCACGGCACCCCCTTGCCGCCGGCGCTCGCAGCAGGTGCCAATTCGGCATGAAAAGACGCGGCGGAGCTTCCGTTCTCCTCCGTCCGTGCGGTGGCAAGGCACTTGCTTCGTAAGAGGTTTCCGGCCTTAGAGTCGGCAGCAGAATCGGCGACCGCCGAAAGGAGATTCAAGCGGCCATGAGCATCCCCCGCAGTCGGAACTTCCTCACCGCCCTCCTTGTCGTGGGGGCGGTTGCCTTCGGCATGGTCCTCGCCGGCGGCCTGGACATGACCGCCCCCGGCATCACCGCGCCCGAGATGTCCCTCTCCGCCACGCAGGCGGCCACCGCCTCGCCGTTGCGCAACCTCCCGAGCTTCGCCGACTTGGCGGAGGCCGTCGAACCGGCCATCGTCTCGATCCAGGCCGCCACCATCGCCCGCACGCCGGGGGGCCGGCGGCAGCAGCCGCAGCAGTTCGACCCCTTCGACTTCTTCTTCCGCGATCGCCGCGGCCCCCAGTCTCCGGGTGAGGAGGATGAGGAGGAAGGCGAAGAGGGCGGGCCCGGAGAGTTCCGCTCCGACGCCGGCGGCAGCGGCTTCGTCATCAGCTCCGACGGGCTGGTGATCACCAACTACCACGTCATCGAGGGGGCGAGTTCGGTGCGCGTCCACCTCGGCGACCGCGACTACACGGCGACGGTCCGCGGCACCGACCCGGCCACCGACATCGCCCTGCTCAAGATCGACGCCGGCCGCGGCCTCCGCTTCCTGGAGCTCGGCGACAGCGACGGCGTGCGCGTGGGCGACTGGGTGATGGCGATCGGCAACCCCCTCAACCTGGACAAGACGGTCACCACCGGCGTCATCAGTGCCAAGGGACGGTCGCTCGGCATCAGCGACATCTCCTTCGAGAACTTCATCCAGACCGACGCCGCGATCAACTTCGGCAACTCCGGCGGCCCGCTGGTCAACATGCAGGGCGAGGTGGTGGGCATCGCCACCGCCATCAACTGGGGTGCCGAGAACATCGGCTTCGCGGTGCCGGTCAACACCCTCAAGGAGATCCTGCCGCAGCTGCGCGAGAAGGGGAAGGTGAGCCGCGGCTACCTCGGCATCGAGATCGGCAACCTCGACTACGAGTCGGCCCAGGCCTTCGGTCTCGACAAGCCGGAAGGCGCCCTGGTCGGGCGGGTCGAGGACGGCACCCCCGCCGCCGACGCCGGCATCCGCCACGGCGACATCATCCTCGGGGTCGACGGCCGGCCCGTGAAGACGACCCGCGACCTCATCACCTACGTCTCGGCCAAGGGGCCGGACGCGACGGTGACGCTCGAGGTGCTGCGCGACGGCAAGCGCCTGCAGAAGGACGTCAAGCTGCGCGAGCGGCCGGGCGCCGAGCAGGCGGCGGAGGAGCGGCCGCAGGAGCGCGACAGCCGGATCGACTGGCTGGCGCTCGAGTACCAGGACCTCTCCAACCCGCTGCGCCAGACCCACGGCATCCCCGAGGAGGTGGACGGCGTCTGGGTGACCGAGGTCGGCCCCACCAGCCCGCTCTACGAGGAAGGGGTGCGCGCTGGCAACGTCATCGCCGAGGTCAACGGGCAGGAGGTCAAGAGCGTGGCCGACTTCGAGCGGGTCATCGAAGGGGCGCGCTCCGGCTCCTTCCTGCGGCTCTACGTCCTGCGCATCGCGCCGCGCGGCGGGCGCGTGCAGCCGTTCTTCGCGGTGGTGCGGGTGCCGTAACCGGGCACGTCCACCCCGCTTCACCAGGAGGCCGGTCCGCGAGGGCCGGCCTCTTTCGTTAGGATTCGCCGCATGCCCGAGCCCGCGCGCAAGACCGGTTACCGCTCAACCGTCCTGGTGGTCGACGACGAGAAGGCCATCCGCGACAGCCTGCGCATGATCCTCGAGTACGAGGGCTACCAGGTGGACGAAGCGGCCGGCGGGCCGCAGGCGCTGGCGCGGGTGGCCGACCGGCCGCCGGACGCCGTCCTTCTCGACATCAAGATGCCGGAGATGGACGGCCTCGAGCTGCTGCGCGCCTTCCGCGAGCGGGGCTACGACATGCCGGTACTGATGATCAGCGGCCATGCCGACGTGGCGACGGCGGTCGAGGCCACCCGCCGCGGCGCTTACGACTTCTTCGAGAAGCCGCTGCAGCGCGAGCGCGTGCTGGTGGCGCTGCGCAACGCCGTCGAGAGCTCGCGCCTGCAGGCCGAGAACCGCCTGCTGCGCCAGGAACCCGACCCGCTGATCGGCGCCTCGGCGGTCATGCGGCGGCTGCGCGAGACGATCGAGAAGGCGGCGCCGACGACGGCCACCGTCCTCATCACCGGCGAGAGCGGCACCGGGAAGGAATTGGTGGCGCGGGAGATCCACGGCGCGAGCGCCCGGCGGGAGCGGCCGCTGGTGCAGGTCAACTGCGCGGCGATCCCCGAGGAGCTGATCGAGTCCGAGCTCTTCGGCCACGAGAAGGGGAGCTTCACCGGCGCGGTGCGGCGGCAGACCGGCAAGTTCGTGGCCGCCGACGGCGGCACGATCTTCCTTGACGAGATCGGCGACATGTCGGCGCGCACCCAGGCCAAGGTGCTGCGGGTGCTGCAGAACGGTGAGGTGGAGCCGGTGGGGGCCGAGAAGACCGTGCAGGTGGACGTACGGGTGGTGGCCGCCACGCACCGCACGCTCGACGAGGAGATCGCCGCCGGCCGCTTCCGCGAAGACCTCTTCTACCGCCTCAACGTCATCCCGGTGCGCACGCCGCCCCTGCGCGAGCACCTGGAGGACATCCCCATGCTCGTCGAGCACATGGTGCGCCGCTACGCCGAGCAGAACAACTACCGGCTCAAGACCTTCGCGCCGGAGGCGCTGGGGCACCTCCAGGCCCTGCCCTGGAAGGGGAACGTGCGCGAGCTCAAGAACCTCGTCGAGCGGCTGCTGATCCTCTCGGCGGGAGACGTCATCGACCGCGAGGACGTGATCGCCGCCACCGGCGGCGCGCGCCCCGAGCTGTCGAGCGCGTTGATGGCGGTCTCGACCCTGCGCGAGTTCCGCGAGCTCTCCGAGCGCCTCTTCATCCTGCACAAGCTCGAGGAGCACAACTGGAACGTCACCGCCACCGCCCAGGCCATCGACACGCCGCGCAGCAACCTCTACAAGAAGCTCGACCAGTACGAGATCAAGCGCGAGGGCGAGCCGCGGCATGAGCACTGAGGTCGCTGCGCTCGGGGCGATGCTCGAAGAGAGCGGGGCGCTGCGGCGGGGCCACTTCCTCCTCTCCTCGGGGCTCCACTCGCCGGCCTACGTGCAGTGCGCCCTGCTGCTCGAGGTCCCGGCGCGGGCCCGAAGAGTGGGGGAGGAGCTGGCGGCGCTCCTGGCGCCTTTCCGGCCCGACTCGGTGCTGTCGCCGGCGCTCGGTGGGCTGATCGTCGGCCACGAGACGGCGGCGGCGCTCGGCGTCCCCTTCCGCTTCACCGAGCGACAGGGGGAGGCGATGGCGCTGCGGCGGGGCTTCGAGCTGGCGGCGGGGGAGCGGGTCGTGGTGGTGGAGGACGTCATCACGACGGGTCGCTCCACGCGCGAGACGATCGCGGTGGCGGAGGCGCGCGGCGCGCGGCCGGTCGCGGTGGGCGCGATCATCGACCGCAGCGGCGGCCGCCACGGCTTCCCGGTGCCGCTCGTCTCCCTGATGACCCTCGACCTCCCGACCTACTCGTCCGACGCCTGTCCGCTCTGTAGAGCCGGCACTCCTCCCGAGAAGCCGGGCAGTCGGAACTGATGTTTACCTGCGAAAGTAGTGTCGAAGAATGGCGGCAAGGGCAGCTGCACCTGCCCCACCAACCAGAGGCCAAAGCAGGCCGTTCAGGATGTCGATGCGCTGCTGCGGAGGGAGGTATTGCAGGTTGTAGCCAAGAAGGCCAATGAGAAGCAACCCCATAGCGTAACCGCCACCAAGCACGATGGTTACAACCCTAAGCGCCACCTGGTTACCACCAACTTCACGCAGCAAGCTCTTTGCCACGACTTGCTCGCGCGGATCATCAGAGTAGTCCTGGACGGTGACAAGAGGCTGTTGTTCACCGACTTCACCACTTCCTTCAAGGGGCAGGTCTGGTACCCGTCTCATTGCGCTGGCCCTCCCTTGGTCTCGGGGACACCTACTCCATTGCGCATGAGACTATGCTACGTCAATCCTACGTGTCAACCCGCCCAACATATGAGTTCGCAGGGCTTCTAATGCCATAATAGCATGGCCTGCTCAGTGCAAGGGCTGAGGGGGCAAGGCATGGGCAAGGCCTGAGGAACGATCCTCTCGAAGCTTCGGCAAATACTAGAGGTAGGCCAGTGTCGAAGAGCGAAATCCTAGGAGAGCATAGACTTGACAATGAGTTGGCGTCTCTCTACAGTCATAATGTATAGAGAGGAAGGCATACAAGGGGCACAAGATGTGTACTCAAAGGTGAGTTTCAGGCGTTCCAAGGACTGACATAAAAACCGAAGGAGGCGTGCACCATGACGAGAGCTCTGCCTAGCCCAGAGAAGGACCTTCTCGAAACCCCGGGAGGCGGAGAGCCGCCTGGAGACGCAGTTCCAGGTGAACCTGTCCGCAGGCTAAACATGAACCTCCCGGAATCTAGATATCGTCGGCTTCGAGCCCAGTCTAGGAAGTCAAGCACCTCGATGACGAACTTCGTCAAGACGGGCGTCGCCCTTCTGGAGACGGTCCTGCCGGACCTGGAAGCAGGTTGCAGGTTGGTCGTAGTTCGGCCCAACGGCGACGTCATTAAGGAAGTAATCGTACCCCTATAGGCACTGCCTACCTCTTGGGGGTTCCTAGGTAACGTTGCCGAGGAACCCCCAGCCACTTCCGGTCCGCTCCCTACCCCAGCCGTTCTTGATAGTCCTGGTCCACGGCCCGGAAGAGGGCTTCAATGCGGCCCAGCAACCGCAGCCTCGTCACGGGTCACTTCGACTGGCCAATCGAGTTCCCCTTGCCCACGCGGGTTGGCGAGCGAGAGGCGCTTGCTGCCCCCTCTTGCCTGCGCCCGATACGCGAGAAGATCGCGGTGGCAGAGGCGCACGGCGCGCGGCCGGTTGCCTTAGGCCGATGATCGACCGCAGCGGCGGCCGTCACGGCTTCCCGGCGCCGCTCGTCATGCTGACGACTATCGAGCTGCCGCCTACCTGCCCGACGTCTTCCCCTATGCGCCGCCGGCGGCACGCCCGAGAAACCCGGCAGTCGGGCCCGTACACCGAGCACTACTGGTACGAGCAGTGGCTCATCCGCGCACCGACGCCTGGAAGGGGCTGGCCTGGTCAAATGGGAGCGCATCAACGGCGTGCTTGACACGAGCTGCGGCGACGGCGCGCAGGCCTGCCGGTCCGAGCTGAAGTACGTCGTCGACTGCAACGCGCAGGTCGTCTACTGGAGGTGCCCGCCGTGATGCGGCGCTACCCCAGCCGCTCGCGGTAGACCCGGTCCATCGCCTGGCGGAGCGCCTCGAGGCGGCCGTGCTCGGCCGCCTCGTCGGCCTCCACCTCGACCGGCCAGTCGAACTCCACGTTGTCGACGACGGAGAGCCGCCAGGCGCGCTCCTTGGCGTCCCAGCTCCCGCGTCCGTCGCGCGTCAGGTCCCAGCCGGTGGGGAGGTAGCTGCGGACCTCGACCTCGGTGTAATCGAGCGGCTCGTCGCGTCGCATGGCGAGGATTCTAGTTCCTTGACCCTCCCGGCGACCGGCGCATACCATCGCCGCATGCAGATCGAGCTGACCGAAGAGCACAAGCTGCTGCGCGAGAACGTGCGCCGCTTCGCCGAAGAGGTGGTGGCGCCGCGCGCCAAGGAGATCGACGAGACGGGCGAGTTCCCGCGCTCCTTCTACGACCAGGCGGGGGAGCTGGGGCTCGCCGGCGTCACCGTCCCCGAGGAGTACGGTGGCGCCGGCATGGACACCGTCTCCTATTGCCTGGCGATCGAGGAGGTGAGCCGGGTCTGCGCCACCTCCGGCGTCATCCTCTCGGTCAACAACTCGCTGGTCTGCGACCCGCTGCTCAAGTTCGGCAGCGAGGAGCAGAAGCAGGAGTTCCTGGCGCCGCTGGCGCGCGGCGAGAAGCTCGGCTGCTTCGCCCTCACCGAGCCGGGCGCCGGGAGCGACGCCGCCGGCCTCCGCTCGACCGCCGTCCGCGACGGCGACGACTACGTCCTCAACGGCAACAAAGTCTTCATCACCAACGGCACCGACGCCGACGTCGCCCTGGTCTTCGCCAGCATCGACCTGGCGAAGCGGCACAAGGGGATCACCGCCTTCATCGTCCCCGCCGACACCCCCGGCTACTCCCACGGCACCCACGAGTTCAAGCTCGGCGTCAACGCCTCGGGCACCACGGAGCTCGCCTTCACCGACATGCGGGTGCCGGCGCGGCAGCGGCTGGGTGCCGAGGGCGAAGGCTTCAAGGTGGCGATGAGCACCCTCGACGGCGGCCGCATCGGCATCGCGGCCCAGGCGGTGGGGATCGCCCAGGGCGCCTTCGAGGAAGCGCTCGCTTACGCCCAGCAGCGCGAGCAGTTCAACCAGAAGCTCGCCGAGTTCCAGGCCATTCAGTTCTATCTCGCCGACATGCAGACCGAGCTCGACGCCGCCCGCCTCCTCACCTGGAAGGCCGCTTGGGCCAAGGACGCCGGCAAGCGCTTCACCCTGGAGGCGGCGCAGGCCAAGCTCTTCGCCTCCGAGATGGCGCAGCGGGTGACCAACAAGGCGCTCCAGATCCACGGCGGCTACGGCTACACCAAGGAGTACAACGTCGAGCGCTACTTCCGCGACGCCCGCATCACCGAGATCTACGAGGGCACGAGCGAGATCCAGAAGATGGTGATCGCCGATTGGGTCTTGAACCGCGCCTGACGGCGCCGGCCCCGATGGCCATCGCAGCCCCCACCGCCCCAGCCCCCGCGCCCACCGCCCCCGGCCTCGACTTCGCGCTGACGGAAGACCAGGAGCTCCTGGTCGAGCAGGTCCGCCGTTTCGCCGAGGAGCGCATCCGCCCCGGCACCGCCGAGCGCGACCGCGAGCACCGCTTCCCCGAGGAGCTGATCGCCGAGCTCGGGGAGCTGGGGCTGCTCGGCATGCTGGTCGAGGAGCGGTGGGGGGGCGCCGGGCTCGACGCCCTGACCTACGTCCTGGCGATCGAGGAGCTGGCGCGCGTCTGCCCGGCGACGGCGGTGACGGTCTCCGTCACCAACTCGGTCTGCTGCTGGCCGATCCAGCACTTCGGCGGCGACGAGCTGCGGCGGCGGGTGCTGCCGGAGCTGGCCGGCGGCGCCCTCGGCGGCTTCGGCTTGACCGAGCCCTCCTCGGGAAGCGACGCGGGGAGCCTGCGCACCAAGGCGGTGCGGGACGGCGACGCCTGGGTGCTCGACGGTGAGAAGGCCTGGATCACCAACGCGGGATACGCGCGCTACTACGTCGTCGTGGCGCGGACCGATCCGGCGGCCGGCAAGCGCGGGCTGTCGGCGTTCGTCGTACCGGCGGACGCGCCGGGCTTCGCGGTCGGCGCGCCGGAGGAGAAGCTGGGGCTCCGCGCCTCGCGCACCGCCCCGCTCGTCTTCACCGGCTGCCGCGTCCCGGCCGGCAACCTCCTGGGCGCCGAAGGCGAGGGGTTCAAGATCGCCCTCGCCACCCTCGACCATTCGCGGCTCGGCATCGCCGCCCAGGCCGTCGGCATCCACCGCCGCGCCCTCGAGCTGGCCGCCGAGTACGCGCGCGACCGGGTGCAGTTCGGCCGTCCCATCGCCGAGCACCAGGCGATCCAGTTCAAGCTCGCCCAGACCGCGACCGAGCTCGCCGCCGCCCGCGCCCTCACCCACTCGGCGGCCGCGCGCGAGCACGCCCGGGAGGCCGGCCGCCTCGCCGCCCAGGCCAAGCTCTACGCCAGCGAGGCGGCCAACCGCGCCTGCGCCGAGAGCCTCCAGATCCACGGCGGCAACGGCTTCCACGCCGACTACGAGATCTCCCGCCTCTACCGCGACGTGCGCGTCACGACGATCTACGAAGGGACCAGCGAGATGCAGCGGCTGGTCATCGCCCGGCAGGTCCTCAAGGGCTGAGGCAGTGGACGCGCTGACCCTCCTCCTCGCCGTCGCCGCGGCGGCGGCCCTCGGCGCGCTCGCCGCGTGGGTCGTCCGCGAGCGGGCTCTGGCCCGGCTGCGCGAGGAGCGCGGGCGCCTCCAGGCCGACGTCGCGCGGCTCGAGACCACGATCGAGAAGGAGCGCGAGGGCGCGGCGGAGAAGCTGGCCGTCCTCGACGACGCCGAGCGCAAGCTCTCCGACGCCTTCAAAGCGCTCTCGGCCGAGGCCCTCCGCAACAGCGGCGACGACTTCCTCCGCCTCGCCAAGACGGCGCTCGAGGCCTACCAGCAGGAGGCGCGCGGCGACCTCGAGCTGCGCCAGCAGGCGATCGACCAGCTCGTGCTGCCGCTCAAGGACTCGCTGCAGCGGGTGGACCAGCGGCTGCAGGAGATCGAGACGGCGCGGGTGGTGGCCTACAGCGGCCTCGCCGAGCACCTGCAGACCCTGACCGCCAGCCAGGCCGACCTGCAGCGGGAGACCGGCCGGCTGGTCTCGGCGCTGCGCGCCCCGGCGACGCGCGGCCGCTGGGGGGAGATCCAGCTCCAACGGGTGGTGGAGATGGCGGGGATGATCGCCTACTGCGACTTCTCCCCGCAGCCCTCGGTGACGACGGAGGAGGGGCGCCTCCGCCCCGACCTGCTCATCCGCCTGCCGAATCGCAAGCACGTGGTCGTGGACTCGAAGGCGCCGCTCGAGGCCTACCTCGACGCCCTCGAGGCGCCGGACGAGGAGGTGCGGCGGGCGCGGCTGCGCGACCACGCGCGCCAGATCCGCGCCCACCTCGGCAAGCTCTCCTTGAAGAGCTATTGGAGCCAGTTCGATCCGGCGCCGGAGTTCGTGGTGCTCTTCCTACCCGGCGAGACCTTCTTCAGCGCCGCCCTCGAGCAGGACCCGAGCCTCATCGAGGTGGGGGTCGAGCAGAAGGTGATCCTCGCCACTCCGACGACGCTCATCGCTCTGCTCCGCGCCGTCGCCTACGGCTGGCGGCAGGAGCAGGTCGAGGAGAACGCGCGGGCGATCAGCGACCTCGGCCGCCAGCTCTACGAGCGGCTGCGCACCCTCGCCGGCCACTTCGTCGGCATGAAGCGCGGCCTAGAACGGGCGGTCGAGAGCTACAACCAGGCGGTCGGGTCGCTCGAGACCCGCGTCTTCCCCGCTGCCCGCCGCTTCAAGGAGCTGGGCGCGGCGACCGGCGAGGAGATCGAGCTGCTGGAAGGGCTCGACACGACGCCGCGCCAGCTGGCCATCGGAGACTTCGCAGACGAGGACTGACCGGGCGCCTAGGGCACTACCTGGATCTGCCCCCGGATCTCGCCCCCTGGGAAGAGGTCGCTGTGGACGTTGGCGTAGGCCACGCCGCGCAGGATGGCGCGCTGGGCCTCGAAGAACTCGCCGGGCGAGATTCCCTGGCCGCCGGGACCGACCACGTTGGCGGCCGTGATCGTGCCGTGGATGGTGCCGGGCGAGTCGGGACAGGCCTGCGTCCCCGGCGGCGTCGGCGGGCTCGCCAGGTTCGAGCAGAGCCAGATCATGATGCCGCCGTTGACGTCTTTCTGCCCGATGTGGATGTGGGCCTGCGTGACGTGGCCGCTGAGGGTGTAGTTGACCTCGTAGTCGATGCTCGTGCGGTCGTCGCTCAGGGTAGCCGTGAACGTGCCGCCTGCGGCGCTGGAGACGACGGGCACCTCTTCGAAGCCGCGGAGAGTGGTGGCCAGGTGGACCTCGGCGGCAGACGCGGCGCCGGTTGCGACGAGCAGGGTGAGGAGGACTGCGAGGGGAAGGGATCGCTGCATGCCGCACCTCCTGGGCCGGGAGGGCCCGATCGGGGCCGCGTCATCGCGGACACCTCCCCCAGTGTATCCCCGTTGCTTAGATAAAGGTTTCGACCTTCCCCTTGGCGCGCAGCGCCTGGATCTCGGCCTGCAGGGCCTGCTGGGTGTCGCGCTGCTTGAGGAACTGGCGGATGCGCTCCTTGACCTCGTCGAAGGGCATCACCCCGGCGGGCTGGGTTTCGAGCCTCTGGATGACGTGGTAGCCGAAGCGGGTCTCGACGACGCCGCTCACCTCCTGGTCCTTGAGCGCGAAGGCGGCCTTCTCGAAAGGCTCGACGGTCTGCCCGGCGGCGATCCAGGCGAGGTCGCCCCCGGTCTCCTTCGAGCCCGGGTCGTCGGAGTGCTCCTTGGCCAGCGCGGCGAAGTCGCCGCCGGCCTTGACCTTGGCAAGCACCTCGTCGGCCTCGCTCTTGGCCTTTTGCTTGTCCTCGGGCGTGGCGGTGGGCTCGAACCCGACCAGGATGTGCCGCAGGTGGAGCCGCTCGGGGGTCTTCATCCGGTCCTGGTTCTGGTCGTAGAAGGCCTTCGCTGACTCGTCGGTCACCGTCACCTTGGGGGCGACCTTGCTCTCGACGTACTTCTGCACCAGGAACTCCTGGCGGGCGCGGGCGAGGAGCTGCTCCTCGTTCATCCCCTCGGCCGCCAGCGCCTGCGCGAAGGCCTCGGGGGAGGGGAACTGCCCGCGCAGGGAGTCCACCTCCTTCTTGACCTCCTCGTCGGTCACCGTCACCCCCTGTGCGAGCGCCTCCTGGCGCAGCAGGGTGCGGGCGATCAGGGTGTCGAGCACCTGGCGCGCGTAGGCGGCGTTGAGCCCGCCTTCCACCGTGCCGGGCGCCCCCTTGACCTGGGCGAGCAGCTCGTCCTTCTTGATCTCCTGGCCGTTGACCTTGGCGACCACGGCGGGCAGCTTCTCGGGCGCGAGCGGCTCGGGCTGGGCGGGCGCCGCCGGCGCCGGCGTGGCGGCCGGCGGCTGCGCCTCGGGCTGCGGCGGCTGGGCCGCGGGCGGCGGCGGTGTTTCGGCCGGGGGGGCCGGAGGCGGCGTCTGGGCGAAGGCGGACGCGCCGGCCGCGAGCAGGGCGGCGAGCAGAGCGGCGGCGAAGGGCGACGACGGATGGCTCATGGCGAGGTTCCTCTCTCCGTGGGACTTCGAGCCTAGAACCGCTGCGGCCCCGGGGTTTATTGCGACCGTCGTTCTATACTGGGGAGCCGCAGGAGGACGCCCATGGCCGTCAAGGACTTGAGAGAAGAGCCCCCGGCCGCCGCGACGGCCCCACGCCCCGCCGGCGCCTACCGCGAAGAGGCCCTCGAGAGCATGGCCGAGGCCCGGCAGCGCTGGGAGGCGGCCAAGTCCCGCGCCGAGCGGCAGACCCCGCCCTGGAAGCGCGACTTCACCACGGTCTCGGGGATGGAGATGCCGCACCTCGTCACCCCCGAGCAGGTGGCCGACCTCGACCTCCAGGGCCAGGTCGGCGTCCCCGGCGAGTACCCCTACACGCGCGGCATCCACCCCACCGGCTACCGCGGCAAGCTCTGGACGATGCGGCAGTTCGCCGGCTTCGGCACCGCCGCCGACACCAACCGCCGCTACAAGTACCTGCTGGAGCACGGCCAGACCGGTCTCTCGGTCGCCTTCCACCTGCCCACCCTCTACGGCTACGACTCCGACCACAAGATGTCGACCGGCGAGGTGGGGAAGTGCGGCGTGGCGGTGGACACCCTGGCCGACATGGAGACCCTCTTCGACGGCATCCCGCTGGGCGAGGTCACCACCTCGATGACCATCAACTCGACCGCCCCCATCCTCTTCGCCATGTACCTGGCGGTGGCCGAGAAGCAGGGGGTGGACGTCGCCCGCCAGGTCTCGGGGACGCTGCAGAACGACATCCTCAAGGAGTACATCGCGCAGAAGGAGTACATCTTCCCGCCCAAGCCGTCGATGCGGCTGATCACCGACCAGTTCGCCTTCGCCGCCGAGCGGGTGCCGCGCTGGAACACGATCTCGATCTCCGGCTACCACATCCGCGAGGCCGGCTCGACGGCGCTGCAGGAGCTCGCCTTCACCCTGCGCGACGGCATGGAGTACGTCCAGTACGGCCTCGACGCCGGCCTCGACGTCGACGCCTTCGCGCCGCGGCTCTCCTTCTTCTTCAACAGCCACAACGACTTCTTCGAGGAGATCGCCAAGTACCGCGCCGCCCGCCTCATCTGGGCGACGGTGATGCGCGAGCGCTACGGGGCGAAGAGCCCGCGCTCCTGGATGCTGCGCTTCCACACCCAGACGGCCGGCTGCTCGCTCACCGCGCAGCAGCCGGTGGTCAACGTCGTGCGCACCACGGTGCAGGCGCTCGCCGGAGTGCTCGGCGGGACGCAATCGCTCCACACCAACGCCCTCGACGAGACGCTCGCCCTCCCCACCGAGGAGAACGCCCGCATCGCCCTGCGCACGCAGCAGGTGCTGGCCCACGAGTCGGGCGTGATCAACACGATCGACCCGCTCGGCGGCAGCTGGTTCGTCGAGGAGATGACCCGGCGCATGGTGGACGGCGCCTTCGACTACTTCCGACGCATCGACGAGCTGGGGGGGATGGTGGAGGCGATCGAGGCCGGTTTCCCGCAGCGCGAGATCATGGACGCCGCCTACGCCTACCAGCGGGCGGTCGAGGACGGCGAGAAGCTGATCGTCGGGGTCAACGCCTTCACGCTGGAGGACGAGCCGCCGATCGACATCCTCACCATCCCCGACGAGCTGGCCGACCGCCAGATCGCGTCGCTCGACGCGGTCAGGGCGCGCCGCGACGCCGGCGCCGTCGGCCGCACGCTGGACGCTCTGCGCCGCGGCGCCGCCGGCAGCGACAACACCATGCCCCTGCTCCTGGAGTGCGTCAAGGCGTACTGCTCCGTCGGGGAGATCAGCGACGCCCTGCGCGACGTCTTCGGCACCTACGAGGAGCCGGCGGTCTTCTGAGCGCATGAGCATCTCCGCCGGCGCGGCCCGCGACCTCCTCCTCTACATGCTCTGGGCCGACCGCCACACCCTGGCGGCGGTGCGGCCGGTCAGCGCCGAGGACCTGACGCGCGACACCGGCACCAGCTTCGGCTCGCTGCTCGGCACCATGGCGCACATGCTCGGCGCGCAGCGCATGTGGATGTCGCGCTTCTCCGGCCAGCCGCCGCTCGCCCGCGTGCCGTCGCTGCAGGACTACCCCGACCTGCCGTCCTGGATCGCCGGCTGGGAGGAGAACGCCGCCGGCGTCAACGCCTTCCTGGCCGCCCTGACCGACGAGCAGCTCGCCGCGCCGATCACCTGGACGACGACCGAGGGCACCACCTACACGCGGCCGCTCTGGGAGCCCGTCGTCCACCTGGTCAACCACACCAGCTACCACCGCGGCCAGGTCGTCTCGATGCTGCGCCAGATGGGCTACGCGCCGCCGAAGACCGACCTCGTGTACTACTTCATTCAACACGCGTGAGGTCCGCCATGGCCAACCTCTCCAATCTCCCGGCTTTCCTCATCCCTTTTCTCCTTCTCGCCTGCGCCGGCACGCCGTCGGGCGGCGACGGCGGCGTGCAGCAGGCCACTCTCGGCGAGGACGTGACGCTCGCCATCGGCCAGCGCACGGTGATCGACGGCGGCGCGCTCGAGGTGCGCTTCGACGGCGTGCCCGAGGACTCGCGCTGCCCGGTCGATGTCCAGTGCATCACCGCCGGCAACGCCGTGGCGCGCCTGCGCCTCGCCGCCGGCGGCGACGCGCAGACCGTCGAGCTCAACACCACCGTCGGCCCCAAGGAGGCCACGCACGCCGGCTACACCGTCCGGCTGGTGGCGCTCCGTCCCGAGCAGACCTCGGGGCTGCGCGTCACCCGCGGCGAGTACCGCGCCGTCCTCCAGGTGACCAAAAGCTGAGCCGCCGCCCTGATACAATCCCTCGCCTGATGAGCGAGCGGAGGTACCGCATCCTGATCGCCAAGCCGGGGCTCGACGGGCACGATCGGGGGGCGAAGGTGGTGGCGCGGGCGCTGCGCGACGCGGGGTACGAGGTGATCTACACCGGCCTGCGCCAGACGCCGGAGCAGATCGCCGCCGCCGCGGTGCAGGAGGACGTGGACGCCGTGGGCCTCTCGATCCTCTCCGGCGCCCACAACAGCCTGCTCCCCGAGATCACCCGCCTGCTGCGCGAGCAGGGGGCCGACGACGTCCTCGTCTTCTGCGGTGGCATCATCCCCGAGCAGGACATCCCGGGCCTGCGCACCGCCGGCATCGACGCCTTCTTCCTCCCCGGCACTTCGACGCGCCAGATCATCGACTACCTGCGCGGGCGCCTGGCGGCCTAGCCGCGGCGCGACCGCCTCCAGCCGAGGGCACCATGAGCCGAAGGATCCTGCTGGCCGACGACAGCGTCACCATCCAGAAGGTGATCGAGCTGACCTTCATGGACGAGGACTACGAGGTCACCGCGGTCAGCAACGGCGACGAGGCCATCGGCGCGCTCGGCCGCGAAGCCCCGGACATCGTCCTCGCCGACGTCCACATGCCGGGGGCCAACGGCTACGAGGTCTGCCGCCGCGCCAAGGAGCTGCATCCGCACGTGCCGGTGCTCCTCCTAGTCGGCACCTTCGAGCCGTTCGACGAGGCGAAAGCCCGCGAGGCGGGGGCCGATTCCTACCTCAAGAAGCCGTTCGACTCGCAGGACCTGCTCGAGCGCGTCGGCGAGCTGGTCGGCCCGGCCGCCAACCCGGCGCCGGCGGCCGTCGAGGAGGCAGCGGAGCTCGACGAGGGGCCGGAGTGGTCCAGCCTGGCGCTCGAGTCGGAGGAGCCGGCGCCGACCGAGGTGCAGCCTCCCGACGACCGGTTCCTCGAGGAGGAGCCGGAGGAGGAGCCCTTCCGCTGGGGAGACGCGCCGACGATGCCGATGCCGGCCCCGCCGGCCGAGCCCCGCCCCGCGATCGGTTTCCGGCAGCTCGGCGAGACCACGCTGGAGGAGCGGGCCGGGGCGCCGCAGCCGGAATCGCCGTCGCCCGAGGCCGCGGCCAGCGCCCCGGCGGGCGAGTCCGCCGCGCCGGTCGAGTCGGCCGTGGACGAGGGCGAGATCCCCTTCCCGATCGGCCTCTCCGACGGCGATGTCGAGCGCATCGCCCGCCGGGTGGCCGAGCTGGTGAGTGAACGGGTGCTCCGGGACGTCGCCTGGGAGGTCGTCCCGGACCTCGCGGAGGTCGTCATCAAGGAGCGCCTGCGCGAGCTCGAGAGCGAAGTCGAGTAGCGCGGCGCGCCCCCGCCGAGATGGACAAGCGCTTCGATCCGCGGAGCTACGAAGCCGCCTGGCAGCAGCGCTGGGCGGAGGGGGGCTACTTCCGGGCGGACCCGCGCTCAGGGAAGCCCCCGTTCTGCCTCATGATCCCGCCCCCCAACGTGACGGGGAAGCTGCACATGGGGCACGCCCTGCAGACGACGCTGCAGGACCTGCTGACGCGCTGGAAGCGCATGCAGGGGTTCGAGGCCCTCTATCTCCCCGGCACCGACCACGCCGGCATCGCCACCCAGCTCATGGTCGAGCGCCAGCTCCGCGAGGAGGGCATCCAGCGCCGCTGCCTGGGGCGCGAGCGCTTCCTCGAGCGGATGTGGGAGTGGAAGGGGCGCTACCACGGCAGCATCCGCCGCCAGCTCGACCTGCTGGGCGCCTCCTGCGACTGGAGCCGCGAGCGCTTCACGCTCGACGAAGGGCTGTCGCGCGCGGTGCGCGAGGCCTTCGTCCGCCTCTACCGTGAAGGGCTGATCCACCGCGGCGAGTACCTGGTCAACTGGTCGCCGGTCCTGGAGACCGCGGTCTCCGACCTCGAGGTCGAGTCGCGCACCGTGCACGGCCACCTCTGGCACGTCGCCTACCCGGTCGAGGGGAGCGACGAGCGGGTGGTGGTGGCGACCACCCGCCCCGAGACCATGCTCGGCGACACCGCCGTCGCCTTCCACCCCGACGACGAGCGCTACCGCCACCTCGCCGGGCGGCACGCCGTGCTGCCGCTGGTCGGCCGGCGGCTGCCCTTCGTGCCCGACCCGGCGGTGGACCCGGAGTTCGGCAGCGGTCTGGTCAAGGTGACGCCGTTCCACGACCCGTTCGACTTCGAGCTGGCGCGCCGCCACGGGCTGCCCGGCGTGACGGTCATCGACCGCCACGGCCGCATGAGCCCCGAGGCGGGCGCGGAGTTCGCCGGCCGCGACCGCTTCGAGGCGCGCGAGGGCGTGGTCAAGCGCCTGGTCGAGGAAGGGCTCCTGGTCAAGGTCGAGGACCACGTCCACAACGTCGGCCACAGCCAGCGCGGCGGCGAGCCGATCGAGCCGCTGGTCTCGACGCAGTGGTTCTGCGACGTCTCCGGGATGGCGGCGCGGGCGCTCGGCGCGACGCGCGGCGGCGACTTGCGGCTCGTCCCGGACTCCTGGGAGAAGACCTGGGAGCACTGGCTGGAGGGGATCCGCCCCTGGTGCATCTCGCGCCAGCTCTGGTGGGGCCACCAGATCCCGGCCTGGTACGACGAGGAGGGGCGCGTCTGGGTGGCGCACGACGTCGAGGAGGCGGCGGCGCTGGCCGGGACCACGCCCGAGCGGCTGACCCAGGACCCCGACGTCCTCGACACCTGGTTCTCCTCCGCCCTCTGGCCGTTCTCGACCCTCGGCTGGCCGGAGGAGACCGAAGATCTCCGCACCTTCTACCCGACGGACGTCCTGGTGACCGGCTTCGACATCCTGTTCTTCTGGGTGGCGCGGATGGTGATGATGGGCCTCCAGCTCACCGACCGGGTCCCCTTCCACACCGTGCACCTGACCGGGTTGGTGCGCGACGCCGAAGGCGTCAAGATGTCGAAGACCAAGGGCAACGTGATCGACCCCGAGGACCTGGTCGAGGAGTACGGCGCCGACGCCGTCCGCTTCACCCTCGCTTCGCTCGACAGCCCCGGCCGCGACGTCCCGATCCACCGCGAGCAGATGGCCGGCTACCGTGCCTTCGGCAACAAGATCTGGAACGCCACCCGCTTCGCCCTCTCGCGCCTCGAAGGGGCGGAGGTGCAGCCGGCGCTCGACACCGCCGGCCTCGCCGTGCCCGAGCGCTGGATCCTGTCGCGCCTCTCGCGCACCGCCGCCGAGGTGGGGGAAAAGCTCGAGACCTTCCGCTTCGACGAGGCCTGCCACCGTCTCTACCACTTCTTCTGGGGCGAGCTCTGCGACTGGTACATCGAGCTGGCGAAGCCGGCGCTCTTCGGGGAGGCGCCGCGGCCGCGCGTCGGGGAGGTGCTGCTCACCGTCCTCGACCGCAGCTTCCGCCTCCTCCATCCGGTGATGCCGTTTCTGACCGAGGAGCTCTGGCAGCGCCTGCCGGGGCACGAGCGCATCCATCCCGAGACGATCGTCCTGGCGCCGTATCCGGGCCGCGAGGCGGAGTGGGAAGACGACGAGGTGGAAGAGCAGGTGGGGACGTTGATCGACGTCGTAACGCGGGTGCGGGCGTTGCGGGCGGAGAGCGGGATGCCGGCCAAGGCGGAGGTCGCGGTCTGGGCGACGAAAGGCCCGGAGACCGACCGCTTCCTGGCCGAGCAGGCGCCGCTCATCCGCTTCCTCTGCCGCGCCGAGGCGCTGCACCTCGCGCCGCCACCGCCGGACGCCCGCCAGGACCTCGTCGAGGGGGTGGCCGTCGGCGTGGCGCTGCCGCGCGCGGCGGCGCAGGAGCTGGGCGAGGAGGAGCGCCGGCGCCTCGAAAAAGAGCTGGAGAAGCTCGAGGAGGCGATCGGCCAGGCCGAGCGGCGGCTCGGGGACGAAGGCTTCACCGCCAAGGCGCCGCCGCAGGTCGTCGCGGGCAACCGCGCCCGCCTCGCGGAGATGAAGGAGCGGCGCGAGCGCATCCTCGCGACCCTCGAGCCGATCGGCACCGCGGGCGGCTAGCCGGTCTGGTCATGGACTTCGCCCGCTACGTGGAGGAGCTGCTGGCCCTGCGGCCGCCCCTCCCGGGCGGAGATCCCAACCTCGTCGTCCTGGAGCGCGTAGGCTCGACCAACTCGCTCGCCCAGCGCATCGCCGGCGAGTACGAGAAGGAGGACGAGCGGGTGCCGGAGGCTTTGATCGTCGCCCTCGAGCAGAATGCGGGCCGCGGCCGGCAGGGGCGGAGCTGGGCGAGCCCGCGCGGTAAGGGGGTCTACGCCACGCTGGTGCGCCGGGTCGCGCCGGTCGCGGCCCTGCCGACGCTGCCGCTCCTGGCCGGCGTCGGCCTCTGCCGCGCCCTCGGCCCCTTCCTTCCGGCACCCTGTCGCCTGAAGTGGCCGAACGACCTGCGCTTCGGCGGCCGCAAGCTCGGCGGCGTGCTGGTCGAGAGCCGGCTGCGAGCGGGGAGCGACGAGGCCACGGCGATCATCGGCTTCGGCGTCAACCGCGCGCACGGCCGCGACGACCTGCCGCCGGGGGTGGGCACCTCGCTAGCGCTCGAAGGCGCGCCGGAGGTCTCGCTGCCGGCCCTCACCTGGGCGGTGGTCGAGGGCGTGGTCGCGGAGCTCGGGGACTACGGCGACGTCGCGGCGGCGGTGGAGCGCTACCGGGCGATGAGCGAGCACGCGCCGGGCGACCGCCTGCGCCTGCGCGCCGCCGACGGCGAGGTCGAGGGGACCTTCCGCGGCTTCGACGCGCTGGGACGGCTGCGGCTCGAAACGGGAGGCAAGGAGATGGCGCTGGCGGCGGGGGAGGTGGTGGAGCCGTGAAGGACAAGGGAAAGGGGCGCGGCGCGCGGGGCGGTAAGCAGGGCGGCGGCCTCCTCGTCCTGGTGGACGTCGGCAACACGAACACCATCTTCGGCATCGCCCGCGGCGGCGAGCTGGTCGAGAGCTTCCGCCTCTCGACCGACACCGAGCGCACCGCCGACGAGCACGGCGCCCTCTTGCTGCCGCTCTTCCAGCGCCAGGGGGTCGATCCCTCGCACGCCGAAGGGGTGGTCATCTCCTCGGTCGTGCCGCCGCTGCACTTCACTCTGGAGTCGCTGTCGCGCCGCTACTTCGGCCAGAAGCCGCTGTTCGTCGAGCCCGGAATTCGGACCGGCATGCCGATCCGCCTCGACAACCCGACCGAGGTCGGCGCCGACCGCATCGTCAACGCGGTGGCGGCGCGCGAGCTGTACGGCGCGCCGGTGGTGGTGGTGGACTTCGGCACGGCCACGACCTTCGACGTCGTCAGCGCCGCGGGCGAGTACGTCGGCGGCATCATCGCGCCGGGGATCACGATCTCGGCCGAGGCGCTCTTCGCGCACGCCTCTCGCCTCTCGCGCGTGGACGTGCGCAAGCCCCCCGAGCTGGTGGGCAAGAACACCGTCGCGGCGATGCAGTCGGGGATCTTCTACGGCTACATCGGCCTGGTGGACGGCATCCTGGCGCGGCTGCACGCGGAGGTGGCGGGGGTCAAGACGGTGGTCGCCACCGGCGGCCAGGCGGAGCTGATCGCGGCCGGCTCCGAGTACATCCGCGAGGTGAACACGCAGCTCACGCTCCTCGGGCTGCGGCTCATCTGGGAGCGCAACCGGGCGTGAGCGACGGCGAGGCGGACACCGAGGCCGAGGCCGATCAAGCCTACTTCCAGGCCATCGAGGAGACGTTCGTGCGGCTGCGCGGCGCGCCGCTGCTGCTGTCGCCGGCCGACTGGCAGGTGGCCCGCCGCTGGCATCGCGACGGGGTGCCGCTGCCGCTGGTGCAGCGCGTGCTGGAGGAGGTCTTCGCCCGCCGCCGCGAGCGCGGCGCGAAGGGCCGGATCAACAGCCTCCGCTACTGCAAGCCGGCGGTCGAAGCGGCCTGGGAGGAGGTGCAGCAGCTCACCGCGCCCGGGCGGCGCACGGACGCCGAGCCGCTCGAGGTGGCGCCGCGTCTGACTGCCCTGGCGGCGGCGCTGCCGGCGGGGATCGCCGGGCGCGACGAGCTAGAAGCGCGCCTGCGCGGGCTGGAGGGGGAATCCGAGGAGGTCGAGGCCGCTCTCTCCGAGCTCGACCGCGAGCTGCTGCAAGCCGCCGCCGCCGGCCTCGACGAGAACGCGAGCGCGGAGCTGGAGGCGGCGGTCGATTCGACTCTCGCCACCCTCGCCGCCCGGCTCCCTCCAGAAGACCTCGCCAGCGCTCGCGATCGCCTCCGCCGCCAGTTCCTCCGCAGGCGACTGCGCCTGCCGGTGTTGTCGCTCTTCTCGCCGGAAGCCCAGGGCGGCTGACGAACATCCCTCCCTTGTCATCCCGAGCGAGAGCGAGGGATCTGGACGGGGGGTATCGGCGCGGGGCCCGGGTCGGGCCGGGTGCTCCCGCCCGGGGACCGGCGCGCGCCTTGTGGAATGCCGGGGGTGGGCGCGCGCCTGCGCTCCGCTGCGCGCCGGGTCGGCGGTGGACTGCGGCGGGGGTTGCCGGCGCTTGCGGAGAGCTCCCCGGCCGGGAGCACCCGGCCCGACCCTCCGTTGTTGCCAGGTTCTAGCGGGGCTTTTCCGTCTCTACCGGTGTGGAGCCACTGGTTCCTGCCGGACGTTTCGACCTGCGCAACGCGCCGATGCTGCTGCCGGCGGCGGCGCTGGCGGTGGGGGCTGACCTCGCCTTCCGGCTCGTTTGGGTATCGGTGCCGCTTCTCGTGGCGTTGGCGGCGCTCGGCGTTGCTTTCGGGCGGCGCGCCGGGTGGTGCTTGGCGGCCTTCGCGATCGGGCTCGCTGTTGCGACGGTTGATGCGGGACTGCCGGAAGGAGCGCCGGCGGGGCTCGACCGCGGGCGGCCGGTGGAGCTGGTGGCGCGGGTGGCCGGCCACTGGGCGCGCGATGACGAGGGGTGGACGGCGCCCGCTCGGGCGTTGCACTGGCGGCAGGGTGAGCGGGTCGCCGCCGTTCCGTTCGACCTCGTCTTGCATCTGCCGGACGACGAGGAGCCACCGCCGTTAGGCGCGACGCTGCGTGCCAAGGGCTACCTCCGCCGCTCGCCCGGCTTCGCCAATGCGGCGCGCGTGCCGCCTGGGCCCTGGCGGCTGCGCCTGAAGAGCCGTCTCCTGCTGCGCGAGGAGTCACCACCCGGTGCGATGGCGGCGCTGTCGGGGCGCGTGCGGCAACGCGCGGAGCGGGCCTTCGCCACCGCCGGCCGCGAGACCAGCGGCAAGGCGCTGGCCCGCGCTCTCGTGCTCGGGGACGCCTCGGCCGTGCCGCTGGCGTGGAAGCGGGGGCTGCGGGTGGCGGGCGTGTCGCACGTCCTCTCGGTCTCCGGGCTCCACCTCGCGCTGCTGGCCGGCGCGGTGTTCCTGGCCGGCGCCTGGCTGCCGCGACGGGCGCGCCTCGCGCTCCTCCTGCCGGCGCTCGCCGGCTACCTGCTCCTCGTCGGACCGCTCGCGCCGCTCGTGCGCTCGGCGGTGATGGCGCTCCTCGCCGTCGCCGCGCTGCTCGCCGAGCGGCCGCCGGCGCCGGCCAACGCCCTCGGCTGGGCGGTCGTCCTTCTCGTCCTCCAGAAGCCGGCGGTCGTCGCGGACCCCTCCTTCCAGCTCACCGTCTCGGCCACCGCCGGGCTCCTGCTGCTGGCGCCGCTCCTCGCCGCGCGCTGGCGGCTCCTGCCGGCCCTCTTGCGCGTGCCTCTCGCCGCGAGCGTCGCCGCGCAGCTCGCCTCGCTCCCCTGGTCGCTGCCGCTCGTCCACCAGCTCACGCTCGGCGCGCCGCTCGCCAACCTCGCCGCCGTTCCCTGGACCGCCGTCGCCCTCGTTGGTTCCCTCCTCTGGACGGCGCTGGCGCTCGCCGCGCCCGCGCTCGCGGCGGCGGCGCTGCCGGCCCTCGACCTCCTCGCCGCGCCGTTCGGCTGGCCGGCGCAGGTGCGGCCCGACGTCTGGCTCTCGGTGCCTGTGGCGGCGGTCTCGGCGCGCCCTTCGTCCCCCGGCCACGACGTTCCGGAAATGGCGCTCATCGACGTCGGCCAGGGGGACGCGATCCTGCTGCGCGATGGCCGCCGTGCCGTCCTCGTGGACGGCGGCGGCTGGGAGCGCGGCGACCTTGGCGGCCGGGTCCTCCTGCCGGCGCTCGCGGCCGAAGGCATCCGCCGGTTGGATGCCGTGGTGATGACTCATCCCGATCGCGATCATTGCCGAGGGCTAGTGGATATCGCCGCCTACCTCCCGGTGCGCGAGGTCTGGATGGGCGAAGGCTGGGAGGCGGCCGGCTGCGCCGGTGACCTCCTCGCCGTCCCCGGCGCCGCGCTCCGCCTCCTCTGGGCAGGCGAGCGGCGCACGGTCGGCCGCTGGCGCCTCACCGCGCTTCACCCGCCGGTGGGGGAGCGCCGCGGCGACAACGACCGCTCGCTCGTGCTGCTCGCCGAGGCGGAGGGGGCGCGCGTGCTGCTCTCCGGCGATGTCGAAGCCTGGGCCGAGCACGGCCTCCTCGCGCGGCACGGTAAACACCTGCGCGCCGACGTGCTGAAGGTCGCCCACCATGGCAGCCGCACCTCCTCGACCGAGGCCTTCCTCGACGCCGTCCGCCCGCGACTTGCCCTCATCTCCGCCGGCCCCGACAACCCTTACCACCACCCGTCGAGCGTGGTGCTGGAGCGACTCGCGGAGCGCCGGATCCCGACGCTGCGCACCGACCGGCACGGAATGATCCGGGTGCGGGTAGAAGGCGCGGGACGATTGCGCATCGATCTGCCGGGCTTTCCGCGGAACGCTGAGTAGTCGCGCCGCCCCCCGCCCAGATCCCTCGCTCTCGCTCGGGATGACAGCGCGGCCTCTTCGATTACTCTGCCCATCCCTATGACCTCCCGCCCCTTCGTCGCCATCGTCGGTGCCACCGCCACCGGCAAGAGCGCGCTGGCCCTGGCGCTCGCCGAGCGGCTCGACGGCGAGATCCTCAACGCCGACGCGCTCCAGGTCTACCGCGGCTTCGACATCGGCACCGCCAAGCCGAGCGCGGAGGAGCGGCGGCGGGTGCCGCACCACCTGCTCGACCTGCTCGAGCCGCACGAGCGCTGGTCGGCGGGGGAGTTCGCGCGCCGGGCACGGGCGGCGATCGCCGAGATCGAAGGCCGCGGCCGGCTGCCCATCGTCGTCGGCGGCAGCGGCCTCTACCTGCGGGCGCTGATCGAGGGGATCAGCGCGGTGCCGCCCGGCGACCCGGCGACGCGCCGCGCGTTGCGCGAGCGGCTGGCCGACGAAGGGTTGCCGGCGCTCGCCGCCGAGCTGGCGCGGCGCGACCCGGAGACCGCCGCGCGCCTCGCGCCGGGCGACACGCAGCGCGTCCTCCGCGCCCTCGAAGTGGCGCTCGTTTCGGGCGCGCCGCTGGCGGCGTGGATATCGCGCCAACCCTTCGGAAAGGAACGACTTTCGGCGACGCGAATCGGATTGACGCTGCCGCGACCCGTCCTATACAGTCGCATCGCAGACCGCGTCCTGCGGATGGTGGAGCGGGGCTGGGTGGACGAGGTGGCCGGGTTGCTGGCGCGAGGTGGAGCCGAGCAGACCGCGTTCCAAGCCATCGGGTACCGACAGCTCGCCCGCCACGTGCTCGGTGAGTGGCCCCTCGACCAGGCGGTCGCCGAGACGATCCAGGCGACCCGCCGCTTCGCGAAGCGGCAGGAGACCTGGTTCCGCAAGGAGCCCGATGTGACCTGGTTTGAGGCCCAGGATCCGGACGCCCGGATCCCTGAAGTCGTCGAGCTTGTCGTCGTGTCCAGCGGTCGTGGGAGGGCCCATGCCTAAGCACAACATCAACATCCAGGACGGCTATCTCTTCCAGAGCCTCAAGGAAGGGCAGCCGATGTACCTTGAGCTGATCACCGGCCGTAGTCTCCTCGGCCGGTTGAAGCGCTTCGACCGTTTCGCCGTGGTGCTGGAGAGCGACGGCAAAGAGGTTCTCGTCTACAAGCATGCGATCGCGACTCTTGCCGCGGCGCCCCCGCAGGGCTCCTAGGGCTCTCCGTCCCGGCCGGCGAGCCGGGCCAGCGCTCCTCCTGCTCACAGCCTTGCTCGCCGCGTGCGCGGGCCAGCCGGCGCCGGCGCCCCCGCGCCCGGTGCCGCGGCCGCTCGACCTGCCGGCGCAGGACCGGCAGTTCCTGGTCGACCCGGTCGTCGGCGCCCCCTCCGCGGGCGATGCGGCGACCCAGCGGTTGCTGAGCCAGGCGCACGAGAGCCTGCTCGCGGCCGGCATGGTCGAAGGGGTCGAGGAGACCGCGAACGACCTTCTCGCGGCCGACCCCGACTTCGCTCCCGCGCACGTGCTGCTGGCCCAGGTGGACTTCGCGCGCGGCCGCCACCGTGAGGCGGTGTCGCGCCTGGCCCCGATCGCCGCCCGCCATCCGACCTACGTCGCGGCGCAGCTCCTCCTCGGGCGGGCGGCCGAAAAGCTCGGCGACCTGCCCGTCGCCTACGCAGCCTACCGCGCCGTCGCCCCGCGCGTACGGGCGGCCTTCGAGCGCACCGGCGCACTGCACACGCGCGCCCTCGAGATCACCGCCAACCGGGTGGAGGAGGCGCTGCGCGCCGGCGACGTCGCCGGGGCCGAGGCGCAGCTGGCGCGCCTGCGCGAGTGGGGGCCGGCCGAGGAGCTGACCTTCGAGGCGGCGCGCCAGGTGGCGGTGGCGCGCCGCGACCCGAAAGCCGAGCTCGCCGCGGTCGAGCCGCTGGCCGCGCGCCGCCCCGAGGACCGGCGGCTCGCCGAGCGGCGGGCGGAGCTCGAGCTGGAGGTGGGCGACCCGAGCAAGGGGCTGGAGCTCGTGCAGGAGCTGGCGCGCCGCAACCCGGGCGACGCGGCGCTCGCCGCCAAGCTCGACGCCGCCAAGTTCCGCTGGCGGCTGTCGCTGCTGCCTCCGGGAGTGCAGGCGACGGCCGCACTGCCCGAGCTGACCCGCGCCCAGCTCGCCGTGCTCCTCTACTGGCTGGTGCCGGAGGTGCGGCACGCCCGCCCGGCGTCGGGGCGCATCGCCACCGACGTCCTCGGCCACCCGCAGCGCGAGGAGCTGGTGCGGGCGGTGAACCTCGGCCTCCTCGACGTCGATCCGCGCGTGCACAAGGTCTTCCCGAACAGCCGGGTCACTCGCGGCACCGCGCTGCGCGCCCTCTGGCGCACGCTCTGGCTCTTCGAGCGCCAAGCCCCCTGCGTTGCCGCCGGGGGCGCCGACCCGCCCGGCTCCGCGCTCTGCGATCGCGCGGCGGCCTGCGGGCTGCTCGACGACGCCGCCGCGGAGTGCCGGGCCAGCGCGCCGCTCTCCGGCGCCGAGGCGGTCGAGCTGATCCGCCGCGCCCTCCTCGTCCTGGGGAGCGCATGAAGCTGACGATTCCCAACGTCCTGACGTTGGTGCGGATGGCGCTGGTGCCGCTCTTCATCATCGAGGTGCTGGACGGCCATGTGGCGCGCGCGCTGCTGATCTTCGTGGCGGCGGGCGTGACCGACGCGCTCGACGGCTTCATCGCCCGCTTCTGGAACCAGCGCTCCCTCCTCGGCGCCTACCTCGACCCGATCGCCGACAAGCTGCTGCTGGTCTCGGCCTGGGTGGTGCTGTCGATCCCCAGCCTGGCCACGGCGGTCAAGATCCCGATCTGGGTGACCGTGCTGGTCATCGCCCGCGACTTCCTGCTGGTGACGGTGGCGCTGATCTTCTACCTGGCCTCGGACATCAAGCGCTTCCCGCCCTCGCTGCTGAGCAAGGTGACGACCGTCCTCCAGGTGGCCGCCGTGGCCCTCATCCTGGGCTCCGACCTCTGGCCCGACCTCGCGCCGATCGCCGAGACCATGATCTACGCGGTCGCCGCCTTCACCCTCCTCTCCAGCCTCGATTACCTGCGCCGCTACAGCCGTTCGGACGTAGCCAAAAACACCGTCGCGACGTAGCGCCCGCCCTCCGGGGTGATACCATCTTCCGGCAGAGCACACCGGGCATGTCGCAGTTCGTCCACCTCCACCTCCACAGCCAGTACAGCCTCCTCGACGGCGCCAACCGTCTCGACGACGTCATCGCCGCCGCCGCCGCGGCCGGCATGCCGGCCCTGGCCCTCACCGACCACGGCAACCTCTTCGGCGCCATCGAGTTCTATACCCGCGCCAAGGCCGCCGGGGTCAAGCCGATCGTCGGCATCGAGGCCTACGTCGCCCAGGGCAGCCGGCTCGACCGCCAGTCCGGCAAGGGGGGTAGCAACCACCTCGTCCTCCTCGCCCGCGACGCGGTCGGCTACAAGAACCTCCTCAAGCTGACCTCCGCCTCCTTCCTCGAAGGCTTCTACTACAAGCCGCGCATCGACAAGGAGCTGCTGCGCCGGCACGCCGAGGGCCTGATCGGCCTCTCCGCTTGTCTCAAGGGCGAGATCAACGAGCAGATCGCCGCCCGCCGCGAGAAGGAGGCCGAAGCCACCGCCTGCGAGTTCCGCGACATCCTGGGCGACGGCAACTTCTTCCTGGAGCTCCAGGACCACGGCATCGAGGAGCAGCGCCTCGCCAACGAGGTCTTGCGGCGGATCTCGGCCCGCACCGGCATCCCGCTCGTCGTCACCAACGACTGCCACTACCTGCGCCGGGACGACTCGGTCGCCCACGACGTCCTGCTCTGCATCGGCACCCAGCGCACCCTCGCCGACACCGACCGCCTGCGCTACGCCAGCGACCAGTTCTTCCTGAAGTCGGCCGACGAGATGCACACGCTCTTCCCCGGCGACCACGCGGCGCTCGAGAACACCCTCGCCATCGCCGAGCGCTGCGACCTGACGATCCCGATGGGGGAGTTCCACCTGCCGGAGTTCCCGGTGCCGGCGGGGGAGAGCCTGCAGTCGTACTTCGAGAAGGTGGCCCGCGCCGGCCTGGAAGAGCGGCTCGGCGAGCTGCGCCGCCGCCGCGCCCAGGGGCTGGTCAAGGCGCCCGAGGAGCTCTATCGGCAGCGCGCCGAGTACGAGCTCAAGGTCATCCAGACGATGGGCTTCGCCGGCTACTTCCTGGTGGTCTGGGACTTCATCCGCTACGCGCGCGAGAACGGCATCCCGGTGGGGCCGGGGCGCGGCTCGGCGGCCGGGTCGGTGGTCTCCTACGCCCTGCGCATCACCGACATCGACCCGCTCCAGTACGACCTCCTCTTCGAGCGCTTCCTGAACCCCGAGCGGATCAGCATGCCGGACATCGACATCGACTTCTGCATGCGCGGCCGCGGCCGGGTGATCGACTACGTCGAAGGCAAGTACGGGCGCGACCGCGTGGCCCAGATCATCACCTTCGGCACCCTGGCGGCGAAGGCGGTGGTGCGCGACGTCGGCCGCGTCATGGGGGTCCCCTACGCCAAGGTGGACCGCATCGCCAAGCTCGTCCCCGACATGACGAAGTCGCTCGCCGCCGCGGCCAGGGAGGTGGACGCCCTGGCGCAGGAGGTCAAGAACGACCCCGAGGTGCGGCGGATCGTCGAGGTCGGGAGCCGGCTCGAAGGACTGACCCGCCACGCCTCGGTGCACGCCGCCGGCGTCGTCATCGCGCCGCGCCCGCTCGACGAGCTGGTGCCGCTCTACAAGGTGACCAAGGGGGACGGCGAGCAGGTCATGACCCAATGGGACATGAACGTCGTCGAGAAGCTCGGCCTGCTCAAGATGGACTTCCTGGGGCTGCGCACCCTCACCGTCCTCGACGACGCGGTCAAGATCCTGCGCCAGCAGGGGATCGAGCTCGACCTCGACGAGGTGCCGCTCGACGACCCCGAGGTCTTCCGCCTCTTCAGCGAGGGACGGACGAGCGGCATCTTCCAGTTCGAGTCGCGCGGCATGACCGACGTGCTCCGCCGCGCCCGCCCCTCGAAGTTCGAGGACCTCGCCGCCTTCAACGCCCTCTACCGCCCCGGAGCGCTCTCGGTCGGCATGGTCGAGGAGTACATCCAGCGCAAGCTCGGCAAGCGGAAGGTCAACTACCTGCTGCCGCAGATCAAGCCGATCCTGGAGGAGACCTACGGCGTCATCGTCTACCAGGAGCAGGTGATGCGGATCGCCGTCGACGTCGCCGGCTTCTCGCTCGCCGAGGCCGACGTGCTGCGCAAGGCGATGGGGAAGAAGAAGCTCGAGGTGATGGAGGCGCAGAAGGAGAAGTTCGTCAAGGGCGCGGTGGCGCGCGGCGTCGCCAAGGAAAAGGCGAAGGAACTCTGGGACTACATCGAGCCCTTCGCCGGCTACGGCTTCAACAAGAGCCACAGCGTGGCGTATGCGATGTTGGCGTACAAGACCGCCTACTTGAAGGCGCACTACCCGGTGGCCTTCATGGCGGCGATGCTCAACTCCGAGCTGGCGAGCTCCGACGCGATCGCCAAGTACATCGGCGAGTGCCGCAACATGGCGATCGAGGTGCTGGCGCCGGACGTCAACCTGAGCCACTGGCTCTTCACCGTCGACGGGCCGGCCATCCGCTTCGGCCTCGGCGCGCTCAAGGGGGTGGGGGAGGGCGCGATCGAGGCGGTGCTGGAGGCGCGGCTGCGGGTGGGGCGCTTCCGCAGCCTCACCCACCTGGCCTGCGAGGTGGACCTCCGCCAGCTCAACCACAAGGTCTTCGAGGCGCTGATCAAGAGCGGCTGCCTCGACGGCCTCGGCCTCCACCGCGGCGCCCTCTACGCCGGTCTCGACGGCATCCTCGCCTACGCGCAGCGGCGGCGCGAGGAGCGCGAGCGCGGGCAGGGCACGCTCTTCGGCGGCGGCGGCACGGCCGGCGTCGTGGGCGGCGTCGCGCTGGAGCCTTCCCCCGACCCGCTCACCGCCCGCTGGCCGATCCAGGAGCAGCTCCGCTACGAGAAGGAGACGCTCGGCTTCTACTTGACCGGCAACCCGCTCTCCGAGCACGAAGAGACGCTGCGCCGCCTCGCCAGCCACACCACCGCCCAGCTCGCCGAGGGGGTGGACGGCCCGGTGACCCTGGGGGGCCTGGTGACCGCCGTCCGCCGGGTCAAGATCAAGAGCGGCCCCAACGCCGGCCGCTACATGGGGCGGTTCGTGCTGGAGGACCTGGACGGGAGCCTGCCGGTGACGCTCTTCGCCAACCAGCTCCAGCAGTTCGGCCATCTCCTGCAGGAGGAGGCGCTGGTGCTGGTCAAGGGCTCCGTGCGCGAGCGAGGGAGCGCGGGCGGCGGCGGCGACGTGGAGCTGGCGGTCGAGGAGATCCGCGCCCTGGCGCCGGCGGCGGTGGGGCCGCTCCTCGCCATCGAGCTGGTGCTCGACCCCGAGACCCCGCAAGGCAAGCTCCTGGAGCTCAAGAACCTCCTCCTCGAGCACCACGGCGAAGTGCCGGTGACGCTGGAGCTGGATCTCAGTGAAGGCAGCGTGACGATCGCCCCCTCCGGCAGCTTCAAGGTCGCCTACGGCCGCGACCTCGCCGGCGCCGTCGAAGCCCTCCTCGGCCCCGGCCGCCTCCGCGAGCGCCGCACCGAGCCGCCGACGGTGACGCTTCCGGTCACCCCGTTCACCCCCGACCCGCTCGGCCCCGCGCCAGCGCCGTTCTAGGGTCCGTTCTCATTCCCGCGAATAGGGACCTGCCGCCCGTACGTGGGAAAGGCGCCGCATCAGCTTGTCGTAGCTCTCGCCCGATCTTTTCGCGCTCTGTGGCGTGAACGTCGGCAAGATATCGGCATCCAGCCAGGGTCTGGGCCAGCGAATGGCGCAGATGGATGGGCGATTGGGCCAGGTACAGCGACGAATGGGACAGGTACGGCAGCGATGGTACAGGTACGGCGACGATTGGGCTGGGTACGGCGGCGAATGGGCTAGGTAGGCCGACGAATGGGCCAGTTTGGCGGCGAATGGGCCAGGTACGCGGCGTACCGATTCCATTCGTCCGCGTACCTGGCCCATTCGTCCGAAGAATTCGTCCATTCACCAGGCGAGCAGTAGGCTCGCTGCGCGAAGCCATGCAGTCGCCGGCAGAACCAGCGGATCGCCGGCCCAAGAAGCCCTACCGCCCGTCAAAGGGCCTGGATCGCCAGCCTACCGCCTCAATCTCCACCTCGTATCCTGCCCCGCGTGCCATAATTCGCCGCGCTCATGGCGCAAGGCCTCCCCGGAGCCGACAGCTCCTCTCCCGTCACCGCCAGCATGGTCCAGTCGGCCGCCGCGCTCTTCGGCCGCACGCCGGCGGTGTGGGGGCGCTACTTCACGAGCCCGACGACCAGCGGCACCGTCGAGTACCGGCACGCGCAAGAGAACCCGGTGTTGGCGCAGTACGGGATCCGCCTGCTGCCCGTCGCCCGGCAGACCAAGGACACCGCCGGCTCGACGGCGCAGGGAACGTCCGATGCCCAGGGCAACGTCGACGACCTCTTCGACAGCTTCGGCGCCGACTACCTGGCGTCGCTCGGGAGCGAATTCCTGATGTTCCTCGACATCGAGGGCACCCCCTCGTCGGGAAGCCCCTCGCTGGGCCTCGACTACTGGACGGGCTGGGCGCAGACCCTCGGCGAGCACAGCCGCGCCGCCTCCGGCGGCCGCGTCGAGGTCCTCCCCTGCGCCTACGCCCGGCAGGGTGACAACGCGACCTGGGACGTCTTGAGCCAGGCCGCCGGCCAGGGCATCGCCTGCCAAGGCGCCTGGGTCGCGCGGTACTACTCCGGCAGCTGCACCATGGCCGACTGGGACGAGACGATCGTCGCCCCCAGCGTCCCCCTGCCCTGCGACATCCTCCTCTGGCAGTACGCCGAGAACTGCTGCAACGGCGCCATCGACTGCAGCCAGACCAACCCGAACCTCGACATCGACACCCTGCTGCTCCAGCGCCTGATCCTCCCGCCCGGCACGGCCACTTCCTAGGCCCGCGGCCCGGCGGCCCGCCGTGCCATAATCCGCCGCTGCCGTTCCAACCCTCTTCTCGGAGGCTCGATCGATGGCGGAACCCTCGGAGGTGAAGCTCAAGCCGGCGGCCTGGATCCTGATGGTCCTGGTCGTCATCGGCCTGGTGGCGCTGGGGCTCTGGTCGGCCCGCGGCTGGCTCTTCCCGGGCGGGAAGGCGGACGGCGGCGAGATCAGCAAGGAGGACCTGCCGGAGGGGCAGGTCGAGGCGCCGGACACGACCGGCATCACCACCGTCTCCGAGTACAAGTACGTGCCGGCCCAGCGGCTGCCGCCGGTGCGCGGCGCGGCGAGCTACAAGCCGCTGCGCGACAACACCGTCGTCGTCGGGCTCAACGTCTGGGCCGGCTGGGCGCCGATCTTCTACGCCAACGGCGGCGCCTCGCCCAACGCCGACAGCCTGTTCGCCAAGAAGTACGGCTTCAAGCTCGACATCAAGACGATCGACAGCCCCTCGGCCTCGATCAACGCCTTCGCCTCCGGCGACGTCCACGTAACCGCGTGGACGCTCGACATGATCCCGCTCTTCTACGAGCAGCTCAAGGCCGACTCACGCGCCCTGCCGCGTGCCTTCCTGCAGGTCGACTGGTCGAACGGCGGCGACGGCATCGTGGTGCGCCAGAACATCCGCTCGGTGGCGGACCTGAAGGGCAAGTCGATCGCCCTCGCCGAGCACTCGCCGTCGCACTACCTGATCCTGAACCTCCTGATCAACGCCGGCATCCAGCCCTCGGAGGTCGACTTCCGCTTCACCGAGGACGCGTTCCAGGCCGCCGCCGCCTTCAACGCCGACAAGAAGCTCGCCGCCTGCGTCTCCTGGGCGCCCGACATCTACAAGCTCGCCGAGCAGCCGGGCAACAAGCTGCTGGTCTCGACCGCCACCGCCAACAAGCTGATCGCCGACGTCATGTTCGCGCGCGCCGACTTCGTGCGCGACAACCCGAAAATCGTCGACGGCATCGTGCGCGGCTTCCTCGACGCCGTCGAGGAGCTCAAGGACGAAGGCAAGCGCCGCCGCGCCGCCGAGCTGATGGCCCGGGCCTACAACCTGCCGGCCGACGAGGCGGCCGCGATGCTGGGCGATGCCCACTCGACCAACTACGCCGAGAACAAGGACTTTTTCCTCAACCAGAACAACCCCACGAACTTCGAGCGCTACTGGGAGACGGCGAGCACGCTCTACTTGAAGCTCGGCTCGATCGGCAGCGCCGTGCGCTTCGACCAGGTGATGGACTTCTCCTTCATCAAGGCGCTCGACAACGTCGAGCCCTACGCCAGCTCGCGCGACGAGTACACCGTCTCCTTCACGCCGAAGGGGGTCTCGGCGATCAAGGCCGAGGCCACCGAGATCCTCACCAACATCCAGCGCATCCACTTCTACCCGAACTCCTACGACCTCGCCTACAAGAACCAGGACGGCACGCTCTACGACCCCAACTCCACCAAGGTCCTCGAGGACGTGGGGCGCCTGGCCGGCCAGTTCGGGATGGCGCGCATCACGATCGAAGGGCACACCGACGCCTCGATGAAGGGCTTCATCCCCTTCGGCGCGGTGCGCGACCTGTCGATGAACCGCGCCAACGCGGTCAAGGAGGAGCTGGTCAAGCGTTACAAGCTGCAGCCCAACCAGTTCTCGGTGGACGGCGTCGGCTGGGAGCGGGAGCTCGAGCCGGGCAATCACGCGCTCAACCGGCGCGTCGAGATCAAGGTCTTCCCGCTCGAGCAGGAGTAGCGGTCGTTGCACGGGCTGCGCCGCCGCCTCCCCTGGCTCTGGACCTGGGGGATCCAGCTCGGCTCGGTCGCCCTGGTGCTGCTCGTCTGGTGGGGGCTGACCTGGGGGGCGCCGGAGGAGCGCATCCTCTCGCCGCTCACCCTGCCCAGCCCCGGCGAGGTGCTGGCGAGCTTCGAGAGCCTCTGGTTCGACGCCGCGCTGACCCGCTCGACCGGCTGGAGCCTGGGGCGGATCGGTCTCGGCTTCGGCCTGGCGGCGCTGATCGGCGTGCCGCTCGGCATCCTCGCGGGGTGCTTTCGCGCCGTCGAAGCGTTCCTCCGCCCCGCGACCCTCTTCCTGCGCAACGTGCCGATCGCCGCGCTCATCCCGCTCACCCTGGTCTGGTTCGGCCTGGGCGAGCAGCAGAAAATCTTCTTCCTCTTCATCGCCTGCGTCGGCTTCGTCATCTTCGACACCACGCGCGCCATCCTCGACGTCGACGAGCGCTACGTCGAGACCGCCTACACGCTGGGGGCGAAGCGCTGGCCGGTGGTCTGGAAGGTGCTGGTGCCCATCGCCCTGCCCGACATCTTCAACTCGCTGCGCCTGCTCTTCGGGCTGGCCTTCGGCTACATCGTGCTCGCCGAGCTGATCGACGCCAAGTTCGGGCTCGGCTACATCATCCAGGTGGCGCAGCGGCGCGGCCCGCGCGAGCACATCTACTGGGTGCTCTTCGTGATCAGCCTGCTCGCCTTCGGCATCGACCGCCTGCTGCTGGCGGCGCAGCGCCGGCTCTTCCCCTACCGGTTCGCGGAGGACTGAGGTGAGCGCGCGCGTCGAAGCGCCCCCCGCGGCGGGGGAGTGGAGCCCGGAGCCCACGCCGGTCGACAAGACGCCGCACGGTCCGCGCCCGCCGGTCGTGCAGTTCAAGCAGGTCACCAAGCAGTTCCGCCGCGGCCGCTCCTGGACGACGGCGATCGAGAACGTCACGTTCGTCGTCGACGACCTGCCCGACGTCGGCGAGTTCATCACCGTCCTCGGCCCCTCGGGCTGCGGCAAGTCGACCGTCCTGCGCTTGATCGCCGGCCTCGAGCCGCACCACCCGCCGACGAGCGGCGAGGTGCTGGTCCTCGGCCAGCCGGTGACCGGGCCGGGCGCAGACCGCGGAATGGTCTTCCAGGACTACACCTCCTACCCGAATCGCACGGTGTTGCAGAACGTCGAGTTCGGCCTGGAAGTGAAGGGGATGCCGCGGGCGGAGCGGCGCGAGCTGGCGCGCGCCTGGGTCGCCAAGGTGGGCCTCGCCGGGCACGAGGACAAGTACCCGCACGAGCTCTCCGGCGGCATGCGCCAGCGGGTGGCGATCGCCCGCTCGCTGGTGCTCAAGCCACGCATCATCCTGATGGACGAGCCGTTCGGGGCGCTCGACCCGGAGACCCGCTACGCCATGCAGGAGCTGCTGATCGCCCTCTGGCGCGAGGCGCAGGCGACGGTCTTCTTCGTCACCCACTCGATCCCCGAGGCGGCCTACCTCGGCGACCGCCTCTACCTGATGGCTGCCAACCCCGGGAGGATCGTCGAGGAGTACAAGCTGCCGCGGCCGGACGAGCCGCCGCTGGTGGTCGAGACGCGGGCCGACTTCCGCGAGGTGGTGGCGGTGCTCAAGGCGAAGGTCTTCGGCCGCCAGGGCGGCGCGACCGGCACCGCGGACTGAAGCGATGGCCCGCGACGCCGGCATCTTCGACTACATCCGGGAGGCCTTCAAGGTCCCCTACAACGTCATCCTGCTCAGCGGCGGCGTCCTGGCGGGCGTCGTCACCATGCAGCCGCTCGTCGTCTGGCCGCTGGTGGCGGCGGCCGAGCTGGTCTACCTCCTCGGGCTGGCGCACTACCCGCGCTTCCAGCACCTGGTGCGCGCGCGGCGCGACTATCGCAAGGCGGTGAGCAGCGAGGAAGCGGCCGAGGAGCTGGTCAAGGGGCTGAGCGCGTCGCGGCGGCAGCGCTTCGACGCCGTCCGCGACCGCTGCCGCGAGCTGCAGCGGTCGCTGGCCGCGACGCGGGCGGGGGAGAAGGGGCTCGACGACCTCTTCGAGGACCAGCAGGTCGACAGCGTCAACAAGCTCCTCTGGGTGTTCCTGCGCACCCTCTCCTACGAGCAGATGCTCGACGCCCTCTGCACGGGGGTGCCGAAGAAGGAGATCGATGCGGCGCTGCAGCGGGCCGAGCGCGACCAGGCGGCTTCGACCTCCGAGACGCTCAAGGCGGCGCTGGCCGAGAACGTGGACGTGCTCAAGAAACGCCTCGAGAACCTGCAGCGCGCCGAGGAGAACCGGGAGGGCCTGCGCGCCCGCCTGGGGCGGATCGAGAACTCGATCCTCCTGATCCAGGAGCAGGCCCTCACCCGCCGCGACCCCGCCTTCGTCGAAGCCGAGGTCAAGGCCGCCACCGTCGGCCTGACCTCCGTCGAGGAGGTCCTCCGCGGCATGGACCTGCCGGCGATCGAGACGACCACCGGCCCGACGCCGGAGTTCCTGCACCGCGAGGCGATGAAGGAGCGGGCGTGATGCTTCCGGAGGCTCAGTCGTAGAAAGGTCCAGAGATGCCCCGCATGAGCCCGCCGTGCCGCAGTCTCCTCTTCGCCGCCGTTCTCGCTCTCCCTCCCCTGCACACCGTCGAGGCGCAGACCCCTCGCGGCCCTGAGATCCCGGTCACCGCGTTCGACGCCACGTCGGAGTTCGTCACCGGCGCCGCCGTGGCGGCGAACGGGGACTTCCTCCTCGCCTGGACCGCCAGTCCGCCCGAGGGTCCGAGCCGCGTTCGCTTCCGCCTCTTCCGCGCCGACGGCACGCCGCGCACCGCCGTGCTGGGTGTCGGTACCCCGCCCTGGGGTCAGTTCGGGCCGCGGGTCGCCATGAGGGGGGATGGCCGCTTCGTCGTCGTCTGGACCGAGCAGGTCCCCGGCCACTTCCGCGTGCTGGCGCGGCGGTTCGGCGCCAGCGGCGCGCCGCTGGCGCCGCCCTTCCGGCTGACGCCGAACCTCCAGGGCAACCAGCGCGATCCCGACGTGGCCATGGCAGCCAACGGCAGCTTCGTCGCGACATGGTCGAGCGATCACATCGCGACGCTCCGCCGCCACATGCCCGACATCTTCGCCCGTCGCTTCTCGTCGGCAGGGAAGCCCCTGGGCCCCGAGTTCCTGGTCAATGCGCGCACCAGCGAGGAGCAGTCGCTGCCGCGAGTCGCGGCGGCCGCTAACGGCGACTTCGTGATCGCTTGGGACTCCTGGATGGCGGAGTTCTACGATGTCAGGATGCAGCGCTTCGCTGCCAACGGTTCCCGCCGAGGCGATGAGCTCTCACTGGAGACGGAGTACAGGAGCGACCTCAACGAGATCCAGGGGGCGATCGCGATGGCGCCGGACGGCGGCTTCATGGCGGTCTGCACCGATTACCTCGGCGACCTCGACCGCGACGAGGACCCCTCGACCGAGGAGTTCCCGTACCTCGGCATCGTGGGCCGGCGCGTCGCGGCGGATGGAGCGTTCGTCGGGCCTCCCATTCACGTCAACGGCGCTGTGGCGGGACGCCAGCAGAGGCCGGACGTCTCCCGGCGTCTCGGCGGCTTCTTCGTCGTCTGGCAGAGCACCGGCGCCGCTGCGAGCAGCCAAGGGATCTTCGGCCGGCGCCTCGCCCCGGACGGGACGCCGCTCGGCGGCGACATCCGGATCAGCGCGCAGTACGGGGAGGGTCCCGTGGTGGCTCTCGACGCGCAGGGCCGCGGGATCGTCGCCTGGAACGAGTCCGACCTCTACTTCCGCACCTTCCGTATCCGCGCCCGCCGCATCGTGCAGCGGAACCCTCCCTAGCGCGCCGGCTGGCCGCCCGACTTGCTGTAGCGCGGCTGGTAGAGCTGGACCTCGATCTCGCCCGGCATCAGGAAATGGGTCACCAGACCGTAGCCATGGTCCTCGACGTCGCCGGTGAAGCGCACCCCCTTCGCCTTGAGCTCCGCGACCGTCGCCTCGATGTCGTCGCAGTAGAAGGAGATGTCCGGTGTGCCCGACGGCGGGCCGTCGGCCTCGGTCGGGTGGCACCCCATGTCCGCCTCCGGCAGGTCGAAGATGAGCCAGCCGTCGCCCACGTCCGACGCCGGGAACCCCAGGACGTCGCGCAGGAAGGCGCGGAGCTCGTCCGGCTGCGAGGTGTAGAACATCGTATGGACGCCGCGGATCATCGGGCTCTCTCCTGTCGGGCGGGTGGAATGCAGCGCTGTCGCACAGGGTTGACCGTTTCGGACTCTTTTCGGAGGAATTGTATGAGCTTCCCGGGTCGCACTCTTCTCCTCCTCGCCGCCGCCGCCCTCCTCCCCCTCGCCGTCTCCGAGGCCCAGACCCCTCGCGGCCCCGAGCTGGCGATCACCGCGGTGGACGGGACGTCGGAGCTCGTCAACGCCGCCGCCGTGGCGGCCAACGGCGACTTCCTCCTCGCCTGGACCGCGGGCCCGCCCGAGGGCCCAAGCCGTGTCCGTTTCCGCCTCTTCCGCGCCGACGGCACGCCGCGCACGAGCGAGCTTGGCGTCAGCACGCCGCCCTGGGACCAGTTCGGCCCGCGGGTCGCCATGCAGGGGAACGGCCGCTTCGTCGTCGTCTGGACCGAGAACGTCCCCGGCCACTTCCGCGTGCTGGCCCGCCGGTTCGACGCCGCCGGCAAGCCGCTCGGCGCGCCGTTCCGGCTCACCCCGACCCTGCTCGGCAACCAGCGCGGCCCCGACGTGGCGATCGCGCCCAACGGCAGCTTCGTCGCGGCCTGGGAGAGCTCCCACGCCTCGGAGTCCGGCCGCGACGCGCCGGAGATCTTCGCCCGCCGGTTCTCGGCCGAGGGCAGGCCGCGGGGCTCCGAGTTCCAGGTCAACGTCACGACCCGCCGCGACCAGATCGAGCCGAAGGTCGAGATGGCTGCCAACGGCGACTTCGTCGTCGTCTGGCTCTCCTACGGCGGCGAAAGCAGCTTCTACGACGTCATGATCCAGCGCTTCGCGGCGAACGGCGTTGCGCAGGGCGAGGAGCTCGCGCTGGACACCGGCGAGACCTTCGCCGCGAGCCAGGTCACCCCCGCGGTCGCCATGGCGCCCGGCGGGAGCTTCGAGGTCGTCTGCACCGACATGGGCGGCGACTTCGAGCACGGCGACCTCAACTCCACCACCGGCCTGCGGGGGCAGCACTACGCCGCCGACGGCACCCCCGGGGAAGTGGTCCACGTCAACGCCGAGGTCGCGGGGACCCAGACGTCGCCCGACGTCTCGCGGCGGGCCGGGGGCTTCTTCGCCGTCTGGGAGAGCCAGAGCCAGTTCGCCGGCCACGACGACTGGGACGTCTGGATCTTCGGCCGCCGCCTCGCCGAGGACGGCACGCCGATCGGCCCGGACATCCTGATCTCCGCCGAACGGCCGCAGCAGCGCTTCCCTGTCGTGGCCCTCAACGCCGCCGGCCGCGGCGTCGTGGCCTGGAACGACTACGACCCGACGCTGAAGACCTTCCGCATCCTGGCCCGCCGGATCGTGCAGAAGATCGGCGGCTGAGGCGCCGGGGCATGTCGCTTGCAGCAAGCTCTTGAAAGGAAAGGAGCTTGCCATGCCCGAGAAAGAGACTGTCGAGCGCGCCCGCGAAGCCAAGCGCGAGGGGAAGTCGCCGAGCACGCAGGCCGGGGAGTTCGTGCACGAGGAGATCGAGCACATCCGCGAGGGCAAGCACGGCGCCCGCTCGACCAAGCAGGCGATCGCGATCGGGCTCTCCAAGGCGCGCCGCGCCGGCGTGAAGCTGCCGCCGCCGGAAAAGGGCGAGGCGCCGAAGGAGACGCGCGAGCAGGCGAAGCGCGACCTCAAGAAGGGCGCCGCCAAGAAGAAGCCGTCGCCGTCGCGCTCGCGGGCGGCCCGCAAGGCGCTCAAGAAGGAAGGTCACAGCGCGGCCTCGAAGACGGCGCTCTCGCGGCAAGCCAAGAGCGCCGCGGCCCGCCGCACGAAGGCCGACCGCTCGCGCGCCGCCAAGAAGGCGGCCCGGGCGCGCGCCAAGAGCTGAGCCGGCGATGATCCGCAAGCTCGCCTCCGGCGAGTACCGCCTCTACTCGCGGAAGAAGGACCCCAAGACCGGCAAGCGCCGCAACCTCGGCACCTTCAAGACCCGCGCCGCCGCCGAGAAGCACGAGCGCGCCGTGCAGTTCTTCAAGCGGCACTGAGCCGGCGCCCCGATCGCCGCCGCGGGACGCCCGGCCACCGGGCGCTACAATCCCGGCGATGGAGCTCATCTCCACCCACGTCGGCGCCGACTTCGACGGCTTCGCGGCGATGCTCGCGGCGCGCAAACTTCATCCAGAGGCCCGCCTCTTCTTCCCCGGCTCGCGCGAGGAGTCGCTGCGCCGGGCGCTCGAAGGGGGGCTCGTCGAGTTCGAGGAGCTGCGGCAGAAGGATGTCGACCCCGCCGAGCTGACCCGCGTCGTCCTCTGCGACATCCGCCAGCGCGACCGCATCGGCGTCGTCGCCGAGTGGCTGGCGCGGCACCCGGCGATCGAGGTCTGGGCCTACGACCACCATCCGGACTCTGAGGCCGACCTGCCGGTCGCCGGCGGCCTCGTCGACCCCACGTCGGGCTCGACCGCGACGCTCATGGTCGAGCTCCTGCACGAGCGCGGGCTCGGCGTCGGCGCCGCCGAGGCCACCGCCCTCCTCCTCGGCATCTACGAGGACACCGGCCTCCTCACTTATCCGACGACCGGGCCGCGCGAGCACCGCGCCGCCGCCTGGCTCCTCGAGCAGGGCGCGGACCTCGGCGCCGTCCGCCGCTTCGCCGCCCGCCGGCTCGACCCCGCGCACATCGAGGTGCTCCACCGTATGACCCGCGACCTCGAGGTGCACCGCCTGCGCGGCCACCGCGTCGGCCTCGTGGAGCTCGACCTCGGCGAGTACGTGGACGAGCTGGCGCCCTTGGTCTCGCGCTGCCTCGAGCTCTTCGACCTGCCGCTCCTCTTCGCGCTCTTCGGCGAGGGGGACCGGGTGACGCTCATCGCGCGCGGCGAGCTGGCCGGCTTCGACCTCGGTGCGGCGCTCGCCGACTTCGGCGGCGGCGGCGGGCACCCCACCGCCGCCTCGGCCCGCCTCGACGGCACGACGCTCGAGGTGCGCGAGCGGCTCCTCGCCTTCCTCGCCCACGCCCTGCCGCCGTCCGCCCGCGCCGCCGATCTCATGGTGAGCCGCTTCGCCACCGTGGCCGCCGACGTCACCGTCGCCGCCGCCAAGGAGGAGCTGAATGCGCGCCGCGTCAACGCCGCACCGGTCGTGGACGCCGAGGGGCGCGTCGTCGGCACGGTCACCCGCCAGCTCCTCGACGCCGCGCTCCAGCACGGGCTCGGCGAACGCCGGGTCGAGCGCGTCATGGCGCCGGAGCTCGAATGGATCGCGCCCGACGCCCCGGCCGACGAGGTGGCCGAGCGCATGGCCCTCCACCGCTCGCGCCTGGTGCTGGTGGGGGAGCCGGAGAGCGGGCGCGCGCTGGGTCTCGTCACCCGCATGCAGGTGCTGCGGCACCTGCACGGGCGGCTGGAGGATCTCGAGGAGGCGATCGACCGCCGCTCCGAGCGCCAGCGCGAGCGCCGCGAGCAGGTGCGGAAGCTCCTCGAGACCGCGCTCGCCCCCGCGCTGCGCGGCCGCGTCGAGACGATCACCGCCGTCTCGCGCCGGCTCGGCGTCCCCGCCTATCTCGTCGGCGGCCTGGTGCGCGACCTCCTCCTCGGCCGCGAGAACCGCGACCTCGACGTCGTCGTCGAGGGCGACGGCCCCGCCTTCGCCCGCGAGCTGGCGGCCGAGCTGGGCGCGCGCGTGCGGGTCCACGAGGCCTTCCTGACCGCCGTCGTCACCGAGTCCGACGGCTTCCAGATCGACGTGGCGACGGCGCGCAGCGAGTTCTACCGCGCGCCGGCGGCGCTCCCCGAGGTGCAGATGTCGCCGCTGCGCCAGGACCTCTACCGGCGCGACTTCACGATCAACACTCTCGCCCTCCGCCTCGGGCCGGAGGGAACGCCGGAGCTGATCGACTACTTCGGCGGCCGCCGCGACCTGCGCGACGGCGTGCTGCGTGTCCTCCACAGCCTCTCCTTCATCGACGACCCGACGCGCGCCCTGCGCGCCGTGCGGTTGGAGCTGCGGCTCTGCTTCGCGATGAGCCCGGAGACGCTGCGCCTCCTCGCCGTGGCGGTGGGGGAGGGCGCGTTCGACCAGCTCTCCGGCGCCCGCCTGCGCGAGGAGCTGGCGCTCCTCCTCGACGACCCCACGATCGCCTTGCGCGGCCTCGAGCGGCTGGAGGAGCTGGGGCTGCTCTCCGTCCTCCATCCGCGCCTGGCGCTCGACGCGGCTGCGCGCGCGCGCCTGGGCGGCGCCCTCGCCGCGCACGACTGGTACCGGCTCGAAGGGCTGGCGGATCCGCCGGCGCGGCTCGGGCGGCTGCTGCTCCTGGCGCTCGCCGGCGGGCTGGAGGCGGCGGAGCGGGAGCGGCTGGCGCGGCGCCTCATGCTGCCGGAGGAGGACCGGCGCACGCTCGCCGAGCTGCCCGAGCGGCTGGCCGCGGCGCGCGCCGTCCTCCGCCGCCCGCGGGTCGCGCCGCACGAGGTCTCCGAGGCGCTGGCGGGGCTCTCGGGCGAGGAGCTGCTCCTCCTGATGGCCGAGGAGGACGAGCGCGGGCGCGGCTGGGTGCGGCGCGAGCTGACCGAGCTGCGGCGGGTCGAGCCGGCGGCGCGCGGCGCCGACCTGCTCGCCGCCGGCGTGCCGCCGGGGCCGTGGGTGGGAGAAGCGCTGCGCGCCACCCGCCGGGCGCGGCTGGACGGGCGGATCGCGCCCGAGGACGAGCTGGCGTTCGCGCTCGAGCACGTGGCCCGCGAAGGGCCGGCCGAGGCGCGGCCGCCGGCGGTGGCGCGGAGAGGAGCGCGATGAAGCGCGCGGCGCTCGTCCTCGCGACCGCGTGTCTCTTCGTAGCGCCCGGCCCACGTGCCGGGCGTGTTTTCGCGCAGGCGGGCTCCGCCCCTTCGGAAGCGCCGGCCCCGCGCGTTCCCCAGCTCCTCCGCCTCGACTGCGCCAGCACGATCGGCCGCCGCGAGGTGACGCTCTTCGAGCGCGGCACCGTCCGCCTGGTCGAGGGGGCGCCTGGGAAGGAGCTGTCAGCCCTGCGCGAGCTGGGGCCGGACGAGCTGGACGCCTTCGTCCGGCGCCTCGCGCAGGTCGATCTCTCCGAGGTACGGCGTCTCTCGAAAGGAGTCGAAGGCGAGTGGGTCGAGCGGTGCAAGCTGGAGCTGGCGCTCCCCGGCAAACCGCCCCGCGACTTCGACTTCGGCCGCTACGACACCCTGCCGCTGGCGCTCGCGCAGCTCCTGCGGATCGCTGACGACTTGACGACCGGCCTCACCGTCCGCGTCGCGGCCGAGCTTCCGGCGGGCTACCGGCCGCAACGCGGCGACCTGCTGCGGCGGGCGGACGGCTTCGTCTATCGCGTCGCCGGCTTCACCATGGACAACAAGGCCGTGGAGCTGACCGGCCTCGACCAGCCGCTCACCCTCTACGTGCTGCGCGAGGAGCTGCGGCGCGAGTTCGTGGAGTACCTCGGGCGCGGCAGCGGCCGGCTGCCGCCGCGGTGAAGGGCGGCCGGCCGGTCCTGCGCATCAGCGGCGGCGCGTTGCGCGGGCGGGCGGTGGCGGTGCCCCCGGGCGCGCGGCCGACGGAAGGCCGCGTGCGCGAAGCGCTCTTCTCGATCTGGGGCGACCGCCTCCCCGGCGCGCGCTTCCTCGACCTCTTCGCCGGCAGTGGCGCGGTCGGGATCGAGGCAGCGAGCCGCGGCGCCGTGCGCGTGTTGTGCCTCGAAGACGACGCTCGGGCAGTGCGCACACTGCGCGCCAACATCAAAGAGCTGGGTGGAGAAGAAAGGCAGATTGCAGTGTGGCGAGTGCCGCTCCCGCGCGGCCTCTCCCGGTTGGTGGAGCAAGGGGAGCTGGCGTTCGACTTGATCTTCGCCGATCCTCCTTACGCCTTCACCGAGTACGCGGAGCTGCTGCGGCGGCTGGCGCCATTGCTGGCGGAGGACGGCGAGGCAGCAATCGAGCACTCCGCGCGCGCGCCGCTCGCCGAGGAGGCCGCCGGCCTCACGCGAGTGAGCGAACGGCACTACGGCGAGACGGCGCTCTCCTTCTACCAAGGACTGTCATCCTGAGCGTAGCGAACCCGCAATCCAACCGCCTGCTCCGGCAGGCGACCTTACGGGTAGCGAGCCCATGACTGGGGCTCGCAAGGATCTGGGCGGGGGGCACCTGTGCTTAGCGGCCACCGCCGTAGCCGCCTTCGCTTTCCTCCTCCGCCTCCCCTTCGCCGCCCGCCGCCTCTGGGACCACGACTCCGTCCAGTTCGCCCTCGGCGTCGAGCGCTTCGACCTCGCCGCTCACCATCCGCACCCCCCCGGCTACCCCCTCTACATCGCCCTCCTCAAAGCCTTCGCCTGGGTAGGCATCGAGCCGCTCGACGCGATGGTGGCCCTCTCGATCCTCTCCAGCGCCCTCGGCGCCGGCCTCATGGTCCTCCTGGTCGCTCGCCTCGCTTTCCCCCATGTCATCCTGAGCGAAGCGAAGGATCTGGGCGGGGGGCCGTTCAACGCCCCCCTTTTCGCCGGCCTCCTCTACGCCACCAACCCCCTCCTCTGGTTCTACGCCGAACTGCCGCTCGTCTACGCCGTCGAGGGCGGCCTCGCCGTCGCCATCGCCTACGGCGCGATTCGCGCCTCCGAATCCCCTCGCGCCTTCTTCCTCACCTGCGCCCTCTTCGCCCTAGCCGGCGGCCTCCGCCAGTCGACGATGGTCCTCCTCGCGCCGCTCGTCGCCTACGGCGCCTACCACGGCTGGCGCTCCGGCCGCCTCTCCTGGCGCACACTCGCCGCCGGCGCCTCCCTCGCCGCCTCCCTCGTCCTCACCTGGCTCCTGCCGCTCTGGGCTCTGGCCGGCGGCTATGCCGTCTACCGCCGCGTCGCGGGCGAGCACTTCGCCACCCTCCTGCCGCAGACCTCCGTCCTCTACGGCGCCGGCTGGCCGGCGCTGGCGCACAACCTGGAGGTGCTGGTGAAGTGGTCGCTCCAGGGGATGCTCCCCGGCGCCGTCGCTCTCCTCACGCTCTGGGCCGCGACGCCGCGCGCCGTCGCCGCCGGCCTACGGCTTCTCGCCCGCCGGCTCGACTGGCTCCTCGTCTGGGCCCTCCCGCCGCTCGCCTTCTTCGCCCTCTTCCACGTCACCAAGGCCGGTTACACGCTGATCCACCTGCCGGCGCTGCTCGCGGCGCTGGCGCTTGCCGCCGCCCCGGCGCTGGCCGCCGGCCGCGCGCGCGCCGTCGCCGGCATCGCCCTCGCCGCGGTGCTCGGCCTCGGCCTCTTCCTCTTCGGCGCCGACCGCCGCCCCGACCAGCCGCGCGCCTGGGCGCTGGTCCGCCACGAGTTCAACCGCGGCGCCATCGAGAGCTTCGAGCGCGAGCTGGACCGCGTGATCGAGATCGTGCGCGGCTACCCGCCGGAGACGACGGTGCTCGCCACGGCCGAGCTGTCAGGCAGCGGCCCCGCCGGCGCCGAGGGCTTCCTCTACCCCTGGCACCGCCACCTGCAGTGGTACCTGCCGGAGTACCAAGTCGTCTTCGTCGTCCCGGAGGAGGACTTCGCCCTCACCACCCGCGGCCACCAGCCCTTCCAGAAGGCCCTCTCCCAGCTCGCCCTCCCGCCCGAGACGCGCCGCCTCCTCTTCGTCCTCTCCGAGCCCCCCGGTGAGCGTCTCCGCCTGGGCCCCGGCCTCGTTGCCCTGCGCGGCAACTCCTTCTGGATAGCCGAAGCCCCCTTCCGCGGCCGCCTCCAGCTCGGCCCCTTCCTCCTGACTATCCCGCAGCGGCGTGACCGGCCGGCGGCAGCACCCGCTGGTAGGGGTAATAAGGCTTGATGCGAGTGTTCAGGAACGCGCCGCGGGACTCGGCGGTCAGCAGGGCCTCATGGACGGAAGCCGGCACGCCGAGGTAGCGGTACACCCCGCCGTTGCGGAACTCCACCTCCAGCGTCCGGGTCCACTCCTCGTACCCCACGCTCGCAAGGCTCGACGACTCGACCGGCTGGCGCTGCATGGCTTCCTCCCGCAGGCAGCCTTAACGGCACCCGCCTGGGAACGAAGTTGCGCCAATGCAGAACTTATTCCCGCAGGAAGAAAGGAGCTCGCGCTCTGCTCAATCGGAGCGCAGCTTGTCTGGAGAGATGCCGAGACCCTTGAGGATCGCCCGCAGCGTACCGGCAGGAAGATCGCCGGGATGTCTCGGGATGACTGCCGATCGATTGTGGCGTGGGTTGTGCCAGACCTCGTGGCTTCCTTTGCTCTGGCGCTTGAGCTCGCAACCCAACCGCCGGAGGTGGTGGGTCAGCTCGCGATAGGTCAAGCAGGAACGAGGACGGAGACGCGACCTGGGGCGGTGACGGTGACCGTCTCGAGGCCTGGCGGCAGTTGCTGGTTCGTCTCGCGCATTACGGCGATGAGGTCATGGGCCAGATCCGGCGCCAGTCTGAGGACCTCTTGGACACTGTCGCCCTGCACGACGAGCCCCGGGAGATCCGGGCTCGTGCCGAGATATGGACCTTCAGGCAGTTGCTCAATTTCAAGGGTGATCCGGTACATCTTGCGTGACGCTCCGCGGTCCAGTGCCCCACGACATTCTAGTCGAAGCGGCCCTCGCCAGCACGCAGTACGCCAGCGCAGCACCGCTCACCACGACCACGAACGGCGTGGTACTCGCCGCGCGAAAACGCGCAACGTCGAGCCGCGGTCGGCTCATAAAGGCAAGCTAGAACCTTGGCGTCGCCAGGCGCCTCATACAATGAGGGCATGGCACGGACCGTGGTCTCCGCCCATTATCGCGTCGAGATCCCCGAGGAGACCCGTCACGCAGTGCCCATTGAAGCAGGCCAGGCCTTCCAGATGATCGCTAAGAGGCACGGGATCATCATTCTCGTCCCCGAGCGCCCGCTCGACGCGCTACGCGGTATCGCCAAGGGTATCGACCTCGAAGGAATCCGCGAGAAGCACGACCGCACTTGAGGCCGAACGCCGGAGTAGACACCCATGGCTCGGGACTCCATCTTCGTCAGCTACAGCCACAAGGACGAGGTGTGGCTCGAGCGGCTGCGGATCTTTCTCAAGCCTTTTCCCTGGGGGCAGTCGTACAAAGAGGGCGGCCGACTGTGGGCGGACCCCTACATCCAGACCGGCGAGCGCTGGCGGCGCGAGATCGGCGACGGGCTGGCGCGGGCACGCATCGCCGTCCTCCTCGTCAGCCAGGACTTTCTCGGATCTGACTTCATCACGAGCGAGGAATTGCCGCGGATCCTGGAAGCAGCGGCCTCGGACGAAGTCGTCATCATCTGTGTGCCCGTCGGCAGCAGCAATGTGAAGCGAGCGTGCCCCGAGCTGCTCGAGTTCCAATGGCCAAGATCCCCTGATAGGCCGCTAAAGCAGTTGCGGGGCGACAAGCGCGACGAGGCTCTCGCAGAGATTTTCGACCAACTCTACAGAGTCGCGAGGGTAGCGGGACTTACCGAGGCTGCCGGGATAGCAACCACGCAGGAGGCTCGGTTTGGCGACGAAGCGCGGCCGACCCCGCTGCTGCCCGCGTCCGGTCCCGTGCCAGGGAAGCTCTTCGGCGTGCCGGCGCAGCGGCCTCATCACATCCCGCGCCTCGATGTCCGCCACCGCACTCAAAGCGCCCTGCTCACTGGATCCCGCGACGCGGTGGGCATTACCGGCGCGGGTGTGGAAAACACAGCCGGCGCGGTGGGTCTCTTCGGGCAGGGGGGCCTGGGCAAGACCGTCGCGGCCATCGATCTCGTGCACGACGCGTCCGTGCGGCTGGCCTTCCCTGACGGCATCCACTGGCTAACGCTCGGCCAGAGCCCGGATGTTCTGAGCCTGCAGTCGGGCCTCATCCAACAGCTCACGGGCGCACCGGCGGTAGTCGATTCGGTTGCCTCTGGCAGTGACCAGATCCGCGACCTCTCCACAGACCGCGCCAGCCTTTTGGTGCTCGACGACGTGTGGCGCACCGACCACGCACGCGCCTTTGAGGTGACGGGCGCCCGATGCCGGACGCTGATTACGACGCGCGACGCCGGCGTACTTACCGCGCTCGGCGCAGAGAACATCGAGCTCGACGTGCTCAGTGAAGAGCAGGCCTTGGCGCTCCTCTCTATCTGGATAGATGAGCCGGCGGGTTCGCTGCCGGAAGAGGCAAAGACGCTCGTCAGGCGCTGCGGCTACCTGCCGCTCGCCATCTCTGTGGCCGGTGCGATGGTACGCGACGGGACCGCATGGGCCGATATCGTGGGGGCCCTGGAAGCGGGGAACCTACGCTTCCTGGACCATCCTTATGCCAGCGTTTTCACCTCCCTGCGGCTTAGTCTCGATGCCCTGCCGGAGGGCGTCCGGGCTCGCTACCTTGAGCTCGCCGTAGCGCCGGAAGACCTGCTGATGCCTGTGCCGGTCGTCGCCCGGCTCTGGGCGCATACGGGCGACCTGCAGGACTACGAGTCTCGCCGGTTGCTCGCAGGCCTGGAGAGGAAGGGCCTGTTGTATCTCGAGGGTAGAGATAGCACCGCAAGCCTTCGCTTCCACGACCTGCAGCGGGACTTCCTGCAGCTCGCGGCCGACGATATCGGCACGCTCCATTCCAGCCTGCTGGATGCCTTCGCCCTGTCTCTCGCGCCAGCGACTCCGGAAACCCACCGCGCCTGGTGGACGCTGTCGGCCGACGAACCCTACCTCTGGTATCGCCTGAGCGACCACTTGGCGAAGGCCAACCGTCGCGACGAGCTGCGGGCATTGCTGCTTGACTACGATTGGATCGCGGCGAAGCTGCAGACCACCGACATCAATGCCTTGCTGAGAGACTTCGAAACGATCGTCGGCGACAGTCCAGTAGGACTCGTGCAGGGAGCGCTGAGACTCTCCGCTCATGTGTTGGCGAAGGACCACACGGAGCTCGCCGGGCAGCTCACCGGCCGCCTGCCGGGCATTACCCGCTACCCCTACGAGGCCCGGCAGATCGGATTTTGGCGGTACGCGTTCTCGATCCTCGCTGTGCTGGCGCAGACCAAGCTTCAGAAGACGAGGCTCGCCGATTCCAAAGAGGGCGGAGAGATCGGGGCTCTGCTCTCGCGGGCTCGCGCTAGGACTACGGTGCCTTGGTTGCGTCCCCTGGCGCCGGGTCTCACGCCCCCCGGCGGAGCATTGGTCCGCACCCTCGAAGGCCATGCGAGCGCGGTCAACGATGGGGGATGCCCCGTTCCCTGTTGAAAGCCGAAAGAGGGAAAGCGGCTCGGTTGATCATGCCACGGCCTTGGTGTTCGTCGGTTCCTCGATCGCCGCGAGCGCGAGCTCGAGAGCCCCGAGGTGCCGATGTCCCTTGACACGCCGGAAGCCAGCCTCCGCGTCACACAGCGCCAGGGCGACCCAGCGCAGCACCATGTCGCCGCCGCGCCAGCGCTTGACGTTGCGCGTCGTCGTACGGATCGAGCCGATCGTGTTCTCGATCGCGTTGGTCGAGGCGAGCAACCGGCGCAGAGCGTCGGGCAGCTTCAGCCGCAAGGCGGTGAGGGTCTCGTCGAGGCCCTCGCGCAGGCTGCCCGCGGCGCCCGCGTGGCCTGCGTGCTCGAGCCAGCGGGCAAGCTGCTCGAGGCGACGCTTGGCGAGGTCGAAGCGAGCGCTCTGGTAGGCCTCGACCATCAGGCGGTCGACCCGGGCTTGGAGCTGCTTGGGCAGGTGGTCGCGGACGTTGCGGCGCTTGTGGAGCTGGCAGCGCTGGACGTGGGTTGCGTCCCCGAAGACGGCGCGCACGGCCTTGCGCAGCCCCTTGCCGCCGTCGAGCACCGCCAAGAAGCGCGGCGGCATCGCGAGGCCTCGCTCCAACAGCTCCTGGAGCAGGCCGGTACAGAGCGCCGCGTTCTCCGTCGCGCCTTCACGCAGGCCGAGCACCCGCTTGGTCCCGTCGCGCGCGATGCCGAGTGCCACCACCAGGGTGTGGCCGGCCACCTCCAGCCCGTCGATCATCAGGATCAGGGGCTGGAAGTCCGACAGGTCTCGGCGCAGCCACGCGCCCAGCAGACGACGCGTCCCCGCCACCAGCCGGCGCTGGACCGCACTCTTGCTCGTCGCGCGCTCCGGCACCGACTCTGCGAGCGGCTCCAAGCTCCGACCGTAGCGGCGCTGCGAGACGCCGACCAGCGCCTGCTCGATCACCCGCTCCGTGAAGGGATCTTCGTCCTGAAAGGCGCGCACCGAAGGCAAGCTCATCTCGCCACCGTCGCGTCGCCGGACGCGCGGTCGCGGCAGCGCCACCTGGCGGCCACCCAGCACGAACTCGCTCGCCGTCGAGCCCCAGCGGTACGCCTCGCGGGTCGGATTGCGCCGACGCTTCGGACCGACGACGGCCTCGACCTCGTCCGCGAGCTGCCGCCCCAGGGCCTCGACGCCCGCGGCGTGAAACAGCTCCAGCAGCCCCTGGCGGCTGGCCTCGATGCCCTCGACCATCGGCCGCAGCAGCGCTTGTAGCCCGTGGCTGATGCGCGCCGCACGGCCCCCTTGCCACACCACCCGCCTTTCTGCTCTCGTCTTCATCACGGCTCCTTGGCCCCCTGGCGGGGCCGGTTATTCGACCAACCCGATTCTCGATCAGGTGGGCCGAGGAGCCGCCTTCACCTCATTGCTCTTTCAACAGCGGGAGGGACAACCCCTCAACGATGTTGCTGTGATGCCTGACGGCAAACGGGCGGTTTCGGCCTCGGGGGACAAGACCCTCAAGGTTTGGGACTTGGGGACCGGCGTGGTGCTACATACCCTAGCAGGCCATGCGGAGACTGTTGTTGGCGTTGCGGTGACGCCTGACGGCAAGCGGCTGGTGTCTGCCTCGGGGGACGACACCCTCAAGGTTTGGGATTTCGCAACCGGCGCCGTGTTGCACACCCTCAACGCTCATACGAAATGGGTTAACGGTGTTGCCATCACGCCGGACGGCAAACGCGCAGTATCGGCCTCTCGGGACAAGACCCTCAAGATCTGGAACCTGGCGGCTGGCACGGTGGTGCACACCCTCGCAGGCCATACGGACTCGGTTACCGGCGTTGCCGTGACGCCGGATGGTAAGGGGGCGGTGTCGGCCTCCTCGGACATGACGCTCATGGTCTGGAGCAGTGCGGTGCCGCAGACTCTCGTAGGCCATGTGCGCGCAGTCAACGGCGTTGCCTTGGCTCCGGATGGCAAGCGGGCGGTGTCAGCCTCTCGGGACAGAACCCTCAAAGTCTGGGATCTCGCGACCGGCACAGTCGTGCAGACTTTGAAAGGCCATACAGGTTCGGTCCAAAGCGTTGCCGTGACGCCAGACGGCAGGCAGGCAGTGTCGACCTCTCGGGACAAGACCCTCAAAGTTTGGGACCTCGCTACCGGCGCGGTGTTGCAAACTCTCGAAGGGCATGCGAATTGGGTCAACGGCGTTGCCGTAACGCCGGACGGCAAGCAGGCGGTGTCAGCTTCGGAGGACAGCACGCTCAAGGTCTGGGACTTGGCGACCGGTGCGTTGCCATACGCCTTTACAGGCCATGCGGGCTCGGTCACCGGCATTACCGTGACGCCGGACGGCAAGCGGGCGGTGTCGGCGTCCCGAGACAACGCCCTCAAGGTCTGGGATCTCGCGACCGGTGCGGTGTTGCAAACTCTCGAAGGCCATGAGCGCTGGGTGGCCTGCGTTGCCGTGACGCCGGACGGCAAGCGGGCGGTGTCGGCCTCTCAGGACAACACCCTTAAGGTTTGGAACCTCGCGACCGGTGCGGTACTGGCCACTCTCGAAGGCCATGGGAGTTGGGTCAACAGCGTTGCTGTGACGCCGGACGGCAAGCGGGCGGTGTCAGCCTCTCAGGACAACACCCTTAAGGTTTGGAACCTCGCGACCGGCGCGGTACTGGCCACTCTCGAAGGCCATAGGAGTTCGGTCAACAGCGTTGCTGTGACGCCGGACGGCAAGCGGGCGGTGTCGGTCTCGGCGGGCAAGACCCTCAAGGTTTGGAACCTCGTGACTGGTGCGGTGCTACACACCTTCGCAGGCCATGCAGGCCCGGTGGACGGCGTTGCCGTCACGCTGGATGGCAAGCGGGCGGTGTCAGCCTCTTGGGACAGGACTCTCAAGGTCTGCGACCTCACGACCGGTGCGGTGCTGCACACTCTCACAGGCCATGCAGGCCCGGTGGACGGCGTTGCCATCACGCTGGATGGCAAGCGGGCGGTGTCAGCCTCTTGGGACAAGACTCTGAAGGTCTGGGACCTCACGACCGGTGCGGTGCTGCACACTCTCGCAGGCCACGAGGATTCGGTCACGGGCGTCGCCGTGACACCGGACGGTGAGCGGGCGGTGTCGGCCTCTCGGGACAAGACAGTTAAGGTCTGGGACCTTGCGACTGGCGTGGTGGTTGCCACCTTTACGGCAGAGGGTGCTGCCCTTGCCTGCGCTGTCGCGCCCGACGGGCTCACCATCGTTGCGGGCGACGGTCTCGGCCGAGTTCACTTCCTCCGACTCGAGAACGCTTGAGGAAGCTCGACGCTTCTCACCGCAGGAAAAACGCCAGCTCCTCCAGATCGATCCGCAGATCAACGTCCTTGAGCTGCACCCCCGCCCGCGGCTTCACGCGCTCGGGGGCGAAGTTGAGGACGGCGCGGACGCCGGCGTCGGCCAGGGCGTCGTAGTTCTCCTGCGCGGCGCCGGCTGGCACGGCGAGGACGCCGATCTCGGCGCGGGTCTCGCGGACGATCTCGCGCAGCTCGCCGACGGGGCGCACGACGAGGCCGCTGAGACGGCGGCCGACGACCTTGGGGTCGGTGTCCACCCCTGCAACCACCTCGAACGCCCCGGAGTTGAAGCCGAGGGAGCGCGCCAGGGCACTCCCCAGGTTGCCCATGCCGACGATCACGATCGGATGCCGGCGGTCCAATCCGAGCAGCGCGTTGAGGTGCGCCGCCAGCGTGTCCACCTCATAGCCGACGCCGCGGATGCCGAACTCGCCGAACTGCGCCAGGTCCTTGCGGATCTGCGCCGCCGAGAGGTGGTAGCGGCGCGCCAGCTCCTGCGAGGAGATCCGCCGGGTCCCCAGCTCCTGCAGGTGGCTGAGGCAGCGGAGGTAGACCGAGAGCCGGTTGAGGGTGAGCGGCGAGACCTCTTCCGGCACGCTCATCAGCGTCTGCCGCCTATCGGCCGGCCCTCAGCGCGGCAGCGTCGCCTGGAGCGTCCACTCGATGAGCCCGGAGGGCCAGAGCCCGAGCACCAGCGTGGCGATCGCGGCGAGCACCGCCGCCGCCCGCCCCCAGCCGTCGAGCAGCAGCCCCTCCGGCTGGCGGGTCTCGGGCTTCATGTAGAGGACGTAGACGACGCGCAGGTAGTAGACGACGCCCACCAGGCTGGCGAGGACGCCGACCACCGCCAGCCCCACGAAGCCGTCGCCGACGGCGTTGAGGAAGACCAGGTACTTGCCGAGGAAGCCGACGGTCGGCGGCAGGCCGGCGAGCGAGAGCATCGAGACGGTCAGGCAGGCGCCGAGGAGCGGGAAGCGGTAGCCCCAGCCCGAGAGCTCGGCGATCAGGTGCTGCTCGCCGGGCCGCGAGTAGAGGAGGGAAACGACGGTGAAGGCGCCGGCGTTCATCAGCGCGTAGGCCAGGAGATAAACCAGGACCGGCGCCAGCGAGGCGCGGTCCAGTGTCACCAGCGCCAGCAGCAGGTAGCCCATGTGGGCGATCCCGGAGTAGGCGAGCATGCGCTTGATGTCGCGCTGCACCAGGGCGAGGAGATTCCCGGCCACCATCGAGAGCACCGCCAGGATGCCCACCAGCTCCGCCCACTTGGCGTCGTCGCCGCCGGCCACCGCCGCCTGCAGGATGCGGAAGAGGACCAGCGCGCTCGCCACCTTCGGCGCCACTGAGAGGAAGCCGACGAAAGGCGACGGCGCGCCCTGATAGGTGTCGGGCGACCAGGCATGGAAGGGGACGACGCTCATTTTGAAGCCGAAGCCGGCGAGGAGCAGGAGGAACCCGAGGCTCGCCACCAGCGACGGCCCCTGCGCCGCCTGCACCGCCGCGCCGATCCCTTCGAGGCGCGTCGTGCCGGTCTCGCCGTAGAGCAGCGCCAGCCCGAAGAGCACGAAGGCGCTGACGAAGGCCCCCATCAGGAAGTACTTGATCGCCCCCTCGGTGCCGATCTCCAGCCGCCGGTGGTAGGCGGCGAGGGCGTAGAGGCAGAGCGAGAGGGTCTCGAGCGCCAGGAAGAGGGTCAAGAGCTCGGTGGCACGCAGCATGAGCAGCAGCCCCGCGGCGCACCAGAGGAGCAGGGCGTGGTACTCGCCGGCGAGGATGCGCTCGCGCCGCAGGTAGCCGTCGGAGGCGAGGAGCGCGAGCGCCGTCGCCACCAGCACGACGAGCGAGAAGCCGAGGGTGATCGGGCTCGCCTCCAGGAGCCCGTCGAAGCTCGCGCCGTAGGGGAGCCGCGCCCAAGCCGCCCAGCCGGCGGCGCCGGTCGTGGCGAGGGCGGCCGGGGTCCAGGCGCGGCGCAGGCCGGGGAGGAAGGCGTCGAGCAGCAGGATCACGATGCCGCCGGCGCAGAGCACCAGCTCGGGGACCAGCGCCGACCACTGCTGCGCCGTCACCGCGCGGCCTCCTGCACCGTCTGCACCGGCTCGCGCAGCGCCGGCTCGTCGGGCGCCGGCGCCGCGGCGCGCGCCTGGTAGGCCGCCAAGGTCTCCTCGAGCGCCGGCTTGCTGGGGTCGAGGAAGAAGCGCGGCGCGACGCCGATCCAGAGCATCAGCACACAGAGCGGCAGGAGCGCCGCCACCTCGCGCGGCGTGAGGTCGCGCAGGCCGCGGTTCTCCTCGCGCTCGAGCGGCCCCCAGAGAGTGCGGTCGAGCATCTTGAAGAGGTAGACGGCCGCCAGCACGACGCCGAACGCCGCCGCCACCGCCGGCCAGCCCAGCGCCCGGTAGCTGCCGGCCAAGATCAGGAACTCGCCGACGAAGCCGTTGAGCGCCGGCAGCCCCACCGAGGCGAGCGCGGAGAAGACCAGGAAGAAGGCGAAGAGCGGCATCACCTTGGCGAGGCCGCCAAAGTCCGCGAACTGCTTGGTGTGCCGGCGGTCGTAGAGCATGCCGACGAGGAGGAAGAGGGCCCCGGTCGAGAGGCCGTGGTTGACCATCTGCAGGAGCGCGCCCTGCCAGGCCAGGAGGTCGGCCGCCGCGAGCCCGAGCATGACGAAGCCCAAATGCGCGATCGAGGAGTAGGCGACCAGCTTCTTCATGTCCACCTGCACCCAGGCCACCAGCGCACCGTAGAGGATGCCGACCAGCGCCAGCCCGACGATCAGCGGCTGGAGCTCTGTGCTGGCGGCGGGGAAGAGCGGCAGCGCGAAGCGGAGGAAGCCGTAGGTGCCGAGCTTCAAGAGGATGCCGGCGAGCAGCACCGAGCCGCCGGTCGGCGCCTCGACGTGCGCGTCCGGCAGCCAGGTGTGGAGCGGGAACATCGGCACCTTGATGGCGAAGGCGAGGCCGAAGGCGCCGAAGAGCCAGAGCTGCGCCGGCAGCGGCAGGTCGAGGCGCAGCCAGTCGGCGTAGGCGAAGCTCCAGGTGCCGCTCAGGCCGTGGTAGGTCCAGGCCATCCACAGGATCGCCACCAGCATCAAGAGGCTGCCGGCCATGGTGAAGAGAAAGAACTTGACCGCGGCGTAGATCCGCCGCTCGCCCCCCCAGATACCGATCAGCAGGTACATCGGCACCAGCATCACTTCCCAGAAGACGTAGAAGAGGAACATGTCCCAGGCGAAGAGGGTGCCGAGGACGCCGGTGGTGAGCAGGAAAAGCGCCGCCGCGAAGAGCCGCCAGTGCCGCTCGATGCCGCGCCAGGAGCCGAGCACGACGGCGGGCAGGAGCGCCACGCCGAGGAGCGCCAGCGGCGTCGAGATGCCGTCCATGCGCAGGTCGTAGGCGATGCCGAAGCGCGGCACCCAGGCGATCGGCTCGCCGCCGGCCCCGAGGTCGCGCAGCACGCGCGCCCCCCAGTCGGCGCGCGCCGCGAGGTCGATCGCGAAGGCCAGCTCGACGAGCGAGACGACCAGTGTGTACCACTTGACCGCCTTCTGCGACCCGCGGGGGATGAAGAGGAGCGGCAGACAGGCGGCGGCCGGGAAGAAGACCAAGCGGGTCAAAGTGGAGCCGAGAAGGAGATCCAGCATGGCTACCACTCTCGTCCTGTCATCCCGAGCGTGAGCGAGGGATCTGGGGGAAGGGTGGCGTGAAGACCTCTCGGGCTCGTGGCGTCTGTCGCACCGCCCCCCGCCCAGATCCCTCGCTCACGCTCGGGATGACAAGGGGTGCCGATTTGCGCATGCCGCTTCACTAGAGCAGCACCCACCAGAAGAGCGCCAGGACGCCGAGGAAGAAGTAGAGGGCGTAGTTGCGGACGTTGCCGGTGGTGGAGAAGCGGGCGACGTCGCCGGTCAGCTCGGTGAGCGCGGCGCCCAGGTTGATCGTGCCGTCGATGAGCAGCGCGTCCACACCCTTCCAGAAGACCTTGGCCAGGAAGTGCAGCGGCCGCACGATCAGCCGGTCGTAGACCTCGTCCACGTAGTACTTGTTCTCGAGCAGGCCGTGGAGGCGCGGCGCGCGCTGCGCCAGCGCGCGGTCGCCGTCGGGGCCGCGGCCGCTGCCGTAGAGGCGCCAGGCGAGGGCGATGCCGGCGGCCGCCGCCGCCACCGCGATCAGCACCAGCCCCCACTCGGCGAGCGTTCCCAGCTCGTGCGCCGCATGGCCGCCCGGCAGCTCCGCCACGACGGGGTGGAGGACGTGGTGGAACCAGTTCAAGTCGCGGCCGCCGGTGAGGAGCGGCGGCAGGCCGACGTAGCCGGCGACGACGGCGCCCACCGCCAGCACGCCGAGCGGCAGGGTCATCACCCAGGGCGACTCGTGGAGGTGGTGCTTCTGCTCCTCGGTGCCGCGGAACTCCCCGTGGAAGGTCAGGTGCACGGCGCGGAACATGTAGAAGGCGGTCAGCCCGGCGGTCAGGAGACCCACCGCCCAGAGCCACCAGTGGCCTCCTGCCGCCGCGGCGTGAAGGATCTCGTCCTTCGAGAAGAAGCCGGCGAAGCCGGGGACGCCGGCGATCGCCAGCGCGCCGATGACGAAGGTCCAGTAGGTGATGGGCAGGTGCTTCTTCAACCCGCCCATCCGCCGCATGTCCTGCTCGCCGCCCATGGCGTGGATCACCGACCCGGAGCCCAGGAAGAGGAGGGCCTTGAAGAAGGCGTGGGTCACGAGGTGGAAGATCGCCGCGGTGTAGGCCCCGACGCCGAGCGCCAGGAACATGTAGCCGAGCTGCGAGACGGTCGAGTAGGCGAGGACCTTCTTGATGTCGTTCTGCGCCATGCCGATCGTGGCGGCGAAGAGCGCCGTCGCCGCGCCGATGACGGCGACGGTTAGCGACACCTCCGGCGCGAGCTGGTAGAGGACGTTGCTGCGCGCCACGACGTAGACGCCGGCGGTGACCATCGTCGCGGCATGAATCAGCGCCGAGACCGGCGTCGGCCCGGCCATCGCGTCGGGCAGCCAGACGTAGAGCGGGATCTGCGCGCTCTTGCCGACCGCGCCGACGAAGAGGCAGAGCGCGACGAAGCCGGCGAAGGACAGGCCGAGGGCGTAGGGCGCCGTGGCGGCCGCGCTCGCGGCGATCTGGGGGAAGAGGAGGCGGAAGTCCAGGGTGCCGAACTCGGCGAACAGCGCGAAGAGCCCGACGAGGAAGGCGAAGTCGCCGATGCGGTTGACGATGAACGCCTTCTTGCCGGCGTAGGGCGGGAACTTCTGGTCGTAGTAGAAGCCGATCAGGAGGTACGAGCAGAGCCCGACACCCTCCCAGCCGACGAAGAGGACCAGGAAGTTGTTGCCCAGGACGAGCAGGAGCATCGCGCCGAGGAAGAGGTTGAGGTACGCGAAGTAGCGCCGGTACCCCGGCTCGTGCGCCATGTAGCCGACGGAGTAGAGGTGGATCCAGAAGCCGACGAAGGTGACGACGAAGAGCATCACCGCCGAGAGCGGGTCGAGGAGGAAGGCGACGTCGATCGCCAGCTCGCCGGCGGTCCACTGATAGAGGACCCGGTCGAGCGCCCGCGGCCAGAGCATCGCGTACTCGAGCAGGCAGACGAGCGACAGCGCCAGCGTGGCGAGCGGGAAGCCGACCCCGACGGCGGTGACCAGCCATTTCGGCGCGCGCACCGCGAGACCGTTCACCGCCGCCCCGGCGAAGGGCAGCAGCGGAATCAGCCAGATGAGGTCGATGGCGCTCATTACCAGCGCATCAGGTTGATGCGGTTGAGATCGATGGTCCGCCGCTGGCGGTAGATGGCGATGAAGAGCGCCAGCCCCACCGCCGCCTCCGCGGCGGCCACCGCCATGACGAAGAAGACGACGAGCTGGCCGGTGTGGTCGTCCCAGAGGCGGGAGTAGGAGACGAGCGCCAGGTTGGCGGCGTTGAGCATCAGCTCGATCGAGAGGAAGATGGCGATGCCGTTGCGCCGGGTCAGCGCGCCGGCCGTGCCGATGGCGAAGAGGACGGCGGCCAGCAGCAGGTACCAGGAGATGGGGACCGCGGTCACGGCTCCACCCTCCGCGCCAGGACCGTCGCGGCCACCACCGCGACCAGCAACAGGAGCCCGACGATCTCGAACGGCAGCAGCATCTCTTCGAACAGCGCGCGCGCCAGGGCGTGGAGCGAGACCAAGCGCTCGGAGAGCGGCGGCGCGTCCACCTCGCGGTAGGTGCGCCAGAAGAGGGTGGCGAGCATGCCGCCGAAGAGGCCCGCGCCGAGCACCGCCGCCCAGCGCTGCGCCGCCTGCCCGCCCGGGCTCTCCTCGCGCTGCAGGTTGAGCAGCATGACGACGAAGAGGAAGAGCACCAGGATGGCGCCGGCGTAGATCAGCACCTGGAGCGCGGCGATGAACGGCGCCCCCAGCAGCACGAAGAGCACCGCCACCGAGAACAGCGTCAGCACCAGGCTCATCAGCGAGTAGATCGGGTTGCGGTGGACGACGACGACCAGCGCCGAGCCGAGCGCCAGGAAGGCGAAGAGCGCGAAGACCGCGGTCTCCATCGCGCCGCCTAGAGCCACCCCGCCAGGACCATCGCCGCCACCGCGACGGCGTTGAGCAGCGCCAGCGGCAGCAGCACCTTCCACCCCAGCCGCATGAGCTGGTCGTAGCGGAAGCGCGGCACGCTCCAGCGCACCCAGACGAAGACCATCATGCAGAGCGCGATCTTGCCGACCAGGACGGCGACGCCGAGCGCCGCCCCCGGCCACCCCTGGAGGTCCACCCCCGGCAGGCTCCAGCCGCCCAGGTAGAGGGTGACGCCGAGCGCCGAGAGCGCCGCCATCGAGGTGTACTCGGCCATGAAGAAGGCCGCGAAGCGCATGGCGCTGTACTCGGTGTGGAAGCCGGCGATGAGCTCCGACTCCGCTTCCGCCAGGTCGAAGGGGAGGCGGTTGGTCTCGGCGAAGGCGCAGACGATGAAGACCAGGAAGCCGATCGGCTGGGTCAAGGCCATCCACACGTGCTCGCGCTGGTAGGCGACGACGTCGCCGAGGTGGAACGAGCCGACCGGCATGATCGTCGCCACCACGGCGACCGTCAGCGCCAGCTCGTAGCTCACCATCTGCGCCGAGGCGCGGATGCCGGCGATGAGCGAAAACTTGTTGTTCGAGGCGTACCCGGCGATGACCATCGAGTAGACGCCGAGGCTCGAGAGGGCGAGGAAGAGGAGGACGCCGGCGTCGACGTCGGCCACCACCAGCCGGACGGTGCGGCCGTCGATCGTCAGATCCGGGCCGAAGGGGATCACCGTGTAGGTCGAGAAGGCGGGGAGGAGCGCCAGGACCGGCGCCATCAGGTAGAGCGGCTTGTCGACGTTGTTGGGCGTCAGGTCCTCTTTGAAGAGGAACTTGACGGCGTCGGCGAGCGGCTGGAAGAGGCCGAGCGGGCCGACGCGGTTGGGGCCCGGGCGGTCCTGGATCAGCGCCGCCGCCCGCCGCTCGACCCAGTTCATGATCGGCGCGACGTTGAACATGATCCCGAGCATCACCGCCATCTTGGCGACGGTGATCGCGAGATCGTCGCTCACAGGTCCTCCTCCGCGGCGATCCCCACCGCCGCCGGCGCCGCCGCCTCCGGCACGTTGAGCGGCGCGCCGGTCGCCGGCAGGTCGTCCCACGAGAGGGCGGCGAAGACGGGGTTCTCGCGCGCCAAGCGGTCGAAGACGCGGGCGGCTTCGTGCCCGCCCCAGCGGGCGTCGAAGCGCGACAGCAGGTCGGCGAGGGCCTCGACGCCGGTCCGCACCTGTGCCGGCGGCGGGAAGGCGCGCGCGAAGCGCTGCACCCGCCACTCGACGTTGACGAACGTCCCGTCCTTCTCGGCGTGGTGCGCCACCGGCAGCGCCACGTCCGCCGCCTTGGCCAGCGGCGTGTCGGCCCAGCCGAAGACGGCGAGGAAGGGCGCGCGCCGCAGCCGCGCGACGACCTCCGGCCGGTGCGCCGCGGCGCCGAAGTCGCTGTCGCAGACGACGAGCGCGGCGCAGCGCGCGGCGGCATCGCCGTCGAGGAGGTCGCTCGCGCCCAAGCCCCCGTCGCCCGTTGCCAGCCCCGCCAGCTCGGCGCCGCGCCGGTTGGGCGCGACCTCGCGGCCGGTGATCCCGCCCTTCAGGTTGGGGATCGTGCGCGGCCGCCCGAGGTCGACCGGCACCGAGCGGTGCGGCGTGCCCAGGAGGTCGGCGAGGGCGGCGAAGAGATAGGCCTCCTCGTTGGTCAGGAAGCCGGAGCCGAGGAACGCCACCGGCCCCTCGCGGCCGCGCTGCCGCAGGCCGCGCGCCAGGGCGTCGAGCGCCTCGCGCCAGCCGGTGGGTTGGGAACCGTTGCCGCTGTGTGTAGAAGGCGCCCGCGGTGTCGCCAGGCGCGGCAGCTGCCGGTAGCGCTCGAAGGTGGCGCGCCCGTAGTCGCACATCCAGTAGTCGTTGACGTCGGGGTTGAAGCGCGGCTTGTAGCGCTTGATCTGGCCGCGCCGGTGCTCGATCGTGATGTTGCACCCCACCTCGCAGCCGGTGCACAGCGAGGGCTTCCTGTCGAGGTAGAAGACCCGCTCGGCGAAGCGGAAGCGGGTCGAGGTGAGCGCGCCGACCGGGCAGATGTCGACGACGTTCGAGGCCAGGTCGTCGTCCAGCGGCTTGCCCGGGAAGGTGCCGATCTCGGTGCGCGCGCCGCGGTTGAAGAAGCCGAGGGAGCCGGTCTGCGACACCTCCTCGGTGAAGCGCACGCAGCGCGTGCACTGGATGCAGCGGTTCATGTTGAGGACGACGTTGGGGCCCAGCGGGATGCGCTCGCGCCCCGGGTAGGTCCGCTTGTCCTCGAACTGGAAGCGCGAGAAGGCGACACCGTGCTTGAAGGCGTAGTCCTGCAGGCCGCACTCGCCCGCCTGGTCGCAGATCGGGCAGTCGAGCGGGTGGTTGATGAGCAGGAACTCCATCATCCCCGCCTGCGCCTCGCGCACCTCGGGGACGTCGGTGCGCACGACCATGCCGTCCTTCACGACCAGCGTCGAGCAGCCGGCCTGGAGCTTCGGCATCCCCTCGACCTTGACCAGGCACATGCGGCACTGGCCGACGATCGACAGCCGCGGGTGGTAGCAGTAGTGGGGGATCTGGATGCCGGTCTTGAGCGCCGCCTGCACGAGGTTGGTGCCCGGCTCCACGTCCACCGTGCGGTCGTTGATGGTGACTTTGGGCATCGCGATTCCGTAGCGCCCGGCCTACGTGCCGGGCGTTGTGGCCTCCGCGAAATACCGCCGGCGCGGGAACGGGCAGGCGCGCTCGCGCACGTGCCGCTCGATCTCCTCGGGGAACCGCTCGACGAGCGACTTGACCGGCCCGACCGCCGCGTCGCCCAGGGCGCAGAGCGAGTTGCCCGCCACGTTCTTGCAGATCGAGAGGAGGAGCGCCGCGTCCACCTCGCGCCCCTGGCCGTGCTCCAGCCGCTCGAGGAGCAGCTCCATCCAGTTCGTCCCCTCGCGGCAGGGCGTGCACTGGCCGCACGACTCGTGGTTGAAGAACTTGGCGAGACGCGCGACCGACCTCACCATGCAGGTCTGGTCGTCGAGCACGATCACCGCCGCCGACCCCAGCATGCTGCCGGCCTTGGCCAGCGAGTCGAAGTCCATCGGCAGGTCGACGTGCTCGGCGGTCAGGATCGGCGCCGAGGCGCCGCCCGGGATGTAGGCCTTGAGGTTGCCGCGCCGGTACATGCCGCCGGCGGTCTCCAACAGCGCGCGGAAGGGGATGCCGATCGGCAGCTCGTAGGTGCCCGGCCGCTCGACGTGCCCGGAGATGGCGTAGAGCTTGGGGCCGGTGTTCTTCTCGTTGGTGCCGATCGACTTGAACCAGTCGGCGCCGCGGGTGACGATGTGCGGCACGTTGCACAGCGTCTCGACGTTGTTGATGACGGTGGGCGCGCCGAAGGCGCCGACGAGGGCGGGGAAGGGGGGCTTGACGCGCGGCTGGCCGCGCTTGCCCTCCAGCGACTCCAGCATCCCCGTCTCCTCGCCGCAGATGTAGGCGCCGGCGCCGCGGTGCACCCACATGTCGAGCGCGAACTTCGAGCCCAGGACCGAGCGCCCGAGGATCCCCGCCTCGTACGCCTCGGCGAGCGCCCGCTCGAGGATCCAGGCCGCCTTGGTGTACTCGCCGCGGATGTAGATGTAGCAGGTCGCCGCCCCGACCGCCCAACAGCAGATGGCGCAGCCTTCGATGAGCTGGTGCGGGTCGTGCTCCATGAGCAGCCGGTCCTTGAAGGTGCCGGGCTCGGACTCGTCGGCGTTGCAGACCAGGTACTTCGGCTTGTCGTTCCCCTTGGGGATGAAGCTCCACTTGAGCCCGGCCGAGAAGCCCGCGCCGCCGCGCCCGCGCAGCCCCGAGGCCTTGACCGCCTCGATGATCTCGTCCGGCTGCATGCCGAGCGCCTTGCGCAGCCCCTCGTAGCCGCCGCCGCGCTTGTAGCCCTGGAGGGCCAGCGCCTCGGGGTGGCCGACGTTCTTCGTCAGGACCGGCTCGAAGGCGGCGCCCATCACTTGAGCTCTTTCAAGACCCGCCGCACCCGCTGCGGCGTCAGGTTCTCGTGGTAGTCGTCGTCGACCATCATCATCGGCGCCGTGTCGCAGGAGCCGAGGCACTCGAAGTGGACGTAGGAGCAGCGGCCGTCCGGGGTGACCTCGTCCTCGCCGACGCCGAGCTCCTGGTGCAGCAGCTCGACGATCTCGTCGGCGCCGCGGAGCTGGCAGGAGAGGTTGGTGCAGACGCGGATGCGGTGGCGCCCCACCGGGTGCTGGTGGAAGAGGTCGTAGAACGTGACCACGCCGTAGACCCTGGCCGGCGGCAGGTCGAGCTCGGCGGCGACCGCCTCGATCGCCTCGTCGGGGAGCCAGCCGCCCCACTCGCGCTGCGCGATGTGGAGGGCGGGAATGAGCACCGCCTCGGTCGTCGGGTAGCGGGAGCGCAGGGTGTCGAGCTCGGCGCGGCCGGCGTCGGAGAGGCGCGGCGGCGCCGGCTTGGCCTGCGGCTCGCTCACTGCCCGGCCTCCAGCGCCCCCGCCGTCCGCGTCTTGCTGCCGCGCGGTCGGATGTCCAGCCCGCCCTTCTTCCAGACATAGACGTAGCCGACGAGGATCAGCGCGACGAAGACCATCACCGCCTGGAAGAGCGGCCACCCGCCTTCCCGCAGGACCAGGGCCCAGGGGTAGAGGAATGCCGCTTCGAGGTCGAACACGATAAAGTCCAGCGCGATCAGGAAGAAGGCGACCGAGATCCGCTTGTGGGAGCGGTCGAGCAGCGGCATGCCCGACTCGACGGTCGTGCCTTTGACCCGGCCGCCGGTTTGGGGGCCCAGCAGGTACGAGACACTGAGGATGCCGACCCCGAGAACGATCGCGAACCCCAGGGCCAAGAGCACGGGGAAGTACTGCTCCGGCAGAGGCTTTCCTCCTGCGCCCGCAGCGCCTTCCGGGCTCGTGAAGGTTGTCACAAGCAGTGCCGGGAGACAAGACGCACGGGGGACGAATGCTGCTTGAGCCGCTGGTGGGACCGCAGCCGCGGGTGCAGGCGATGCGCGGGCGTTTCGGCTGCGCGATGACGGTGGATGTCGAGGAGTGGTACCACACCTGCCTGGCGCCGCGGTACGTGCGGCCGGAGCGGCGGCCGGAGCTCAATGAGGAGCTGGACCGCCTGCTGCCGGAGCTGCTGCTGCGCTTCGCCGAGGCCGGGCGGCGCGGCACCTTCTTCGTCTTGGGCGAGGTGGCCGAGCGGCTGCCCGGGCGGGTGCGCGAGATCGCCGCCGCCGGCCACGAGGTGGCGAGCCACGGTTACCTCCACCTGCGCGCCGCCGACCGCACGCCGGCGGCCTTCCGCCGCGACCTCGAGCGCTCGCGCTCAGTCCTCGAAGACCTGGTCGGCGGGCCGATCTGGGGCTTCCGCGCCCCGGAGTGGTCGCTCCGCCGCCTCTCGAACCAGCGCCTGCCGCTCGTCGAGGCGGCTGGCTACCTCTACGACAGCTCGCTCGCCCCCAACCCCCTCTCCGGCAGCTACGACAACCCGCGCTTCGCCTCGCTCCTCACCTGGGGCAACGGCGCGCGCCTCCTGGAGTTCCCGCCGCTCACCTACGGTGGCGTCTTCCGCCTGCCGGCGGGGAGCTGGACCGGCCGGCTCGCCAACCCCGAGCGGCTGCTCAAGGCGGTGCGCGAGCACGGCGCGAAGGGCGGGCTGCCGGTGGCGGTGGTCCACCCCTGGGAGGTCTCCGGCAGACCGACGCCGGGGCGGTTGACCGGCCTCGCGTGGTTCGTCCACGAGACCGGCCGCGACGGCTTCGACGGCCGCTTCCGCCAGCTTCTGGCGGCCTGCGACTGGGGCTCGATTCAGTCGGCCGCCCGCCTCACGAGCACGCCTTGGCCGTTCTCGTGGAAGGCGTCGATCGTCACCGCGCTCGCTACCTGATCGGGCCCGATCGCGAACCGGACGCCGAAGGGGAGATTCGGAGTTTCCTCAGCGGGGAAGAAGAGGAACAGGTCGCGGTCGTAGTGCTGCAACGGGAACGTGATCCCCTCGCCCGGCCCGAGCGTGAGGTGGAGCGCGCCGCTGCGCTGCGACACGACGGCCGGGCCGACGTAGGCGTTCTCGTAGGTCCCGACGTACGCCGCGAGCGGCAGGGCCGGTGACGGCGAGGCCGGCGGCTTGGCGAAGGGTGCGGCCGCGGCCTCGTTCGCCGGGGCGCCGTAGGCATTGTTGAACAGCTCGTTCCACTTCCCGACCCAGTCCTGCGAGGGCTTCCCTTCGAACACCAGGTCGTAGAAGGAGGCGGCGATCCCTTCCGGCACGCCGCTCGGGAAGGCATTGCACAGGACGACGATGCCGAGCTGCTCCGCGGGCAGGAGGTCGACGCCCGTGCGGGCGCCGGCGCTGAAGGCGCCGGCGTGGCTCCAGTGGGTTCCGCGCCGGCCCGAATCGATCCCCCAGCCGAGGCCGTAGAACGAGGCCTCTCCCGAGAAGGGGTTCTTGCCGCGCAGGATGTGGGGAAGATGCGTCTCGGCGAGCGCGGCGGAGCCGATCACGGGCGTGCCTCCGAGCTTGCCGCCGGCAAGCTGCAGGCGCACCCATTGCGTCAGGTCGCGAGCGCTGCCGCTCGCGCCGCCGCCCGGCGCCTGCGCATCCGGATTGCGCTTCACCTTCGGGCTCCATGCGCCGTCGACGGGGACGTGGAGCGAGGCGCGGTTGGCCCGAGCCAGGAAGTCGCGGTGACGAAAGCTCGCCGTGCGCATGCCGAGGGGCCGGAAGAGCTTGGCGTCGGCCAGGTCTTCCCAGCTCACGCCCGCCGCCCTCGCCGCGGCCACGCCCCCTTCGGTCAGGCCGAAGTTGCTGTAGGAGTACCGGGCGCGAAAGCTCCCGCCGGGCTCTAGCAGCTTCAGCCGGCCGAGGATCTCGTCCCGTGAATAGCCGAGCCATTCGATGTCGTTGCCCACGTCTCCCCAGAGCCCGCTGCGATGCGCGAAGAGGTCGCGGATCGTCACCTCGGCGGTCGGATAGGCGTCGTGGAGCCTGAACCCCGGATCGATCTCGGCGATCCGCGTGTCCCAGCCGACCTTCTCTTCCTCTTCGCCGACCAGCGCCGCGACGACCGTCGAGGAGATCGGCTTGGACATGGAAGCGAGCTGGAACACCGTGTCGGCGTCGACGAGCTCGGGCTTGCCGGCCTCGCGCCGGCCGAACCCTTTGAGGTACACGACCTCGTCGCGGTAGATGACCGCGATCGCCATTCCGGGAACGTCCTGCCGCTCGATGACCTGTCGCGCGAGTTGGTCGAGCCCCGACAGTGCGGCTTCGACCTTGGCGCGGGTTGCCTGCGGGGCGTCAGCCTGGAGGGCGGTCGCCGCCAGGACACAGACCGGAAGGAGCAGGGAAACCTTGCTCCACCTCACGCTCATACACCCTCCTCAGTTGGGGCGAGCAAGGTTCCCGGCACCTACTCCTCTGGTGGATTCGCAAACCCGGTATTGCAGTTGCGCTCTCCAAATACACTGGGGACCCACGGAATGGGGAGGTACCCGCCGTCATCCTTGCCAGCGAGAACGCTGTACCCCCCTTCGAAGTCGATGTCGCCGAAGTTCCCGTCGTGGCTGGGCTTGATGCCGACCGGCTCGCTTGCCTTGTCAGGGGTCTCGAGATGCTCGATGACGTAGCGAATGTTCTTCGGATCGCCGTTCGCGATGCGGATCACGCTCGGCTGTTTTAGATCCTCCACCAGGAAGGCCAGCGAGTCGAGCTCCTCGCCGGTGTCCAGCGAGTACATTCGGAACTCCACGCGATCCGTCCTGACGCTCACCACCACCTGTGGCAAGAGCTTCTTGGTGACCGGTTTGGGAGTCCGCTTGGGCAGGAAGATGGCCTCGGCAGGATCCACCTTCTTGAACTCGCCGTGACTACCTACCCAGCCCGAGGGAACGAGCAGTTGACAGGCAACGGCCTCCGATACGGGGTGCGCCTTCTCCAACATCCCTTTGCCTACCTGCCCGCGCACTGGCCAGGTCTCACGAAAGTCCGCGATGAAGGCGATGTCCAGGAGCGGATCTGGATCCGGATCCGGCAGCGGCGAGGGTGGGCCGCCTGTACGGACCCAGCGGAGATCGCTCGGCTCTGCAAAGGCACTGAAGTGCAGCTCCATCCGCTCGCGCATGGGATACCAGATGGAGAACTTGCCATGCTTGTCGTCGGCGGGACGCGAATCCTCCACCGGCTTCAGCTTCGTGAAGACCGCCGGAAGGTGCGCGGGAATGTACACGGGTCGGTGTGCGCTGAGCTTCGAATAGCGCGACTCGTGCCGTGTCAGTCGCGGCATGACGCCGTAGAGCGGTCCCGGAGTGTGGTCCGACCCATCGCTGGGAGGGCCCGGTACTAGTACCACGATCCCTTCGATGATGATGCGCAGCTCATTTGCCATCACGTTCCTCCTGTCTCGCCTCGGTGATTGGGCCGGGCGCGCCGGCGAGCGCGAATGCTGCCCACCAGCTGGGCCGGTTGGGGTAACTTTCCAACATCGATAGCTGGGCCTCGCGAACTGCTTCGGCACGGCCGCGCCCGGCGGCGACTGCCCGATGAAGCGCGACGGCGAACTCCTCCGCGGCCTCGTCCTCGATCGGCCATGAGGCGTAGACCACCGACGGCACGCCCTGGCTGAGCAGGGCGCCGGCGAGGCTCATGGTCGGGCGCGGCGCGCGTCCCGTCTCGCAGCCCGAGAGGACGACCAGCCGTGCTTTGGCGAAGGATTGTTCATCGAGCTCGTGCATCGGCAGCAACGTCGAGCCGCCCTCCTCACCACTTGGTTCGAAGACGAGCGCCGAACGTAGCGGCTGCTCGTCGTTGACGAAAGCATGGCCAGCGAAGTGGAGAACGGAGAACGACGGCGACCGTTGCAGGAACGACGTGCGAGTGGCGTGAGCGTCGACCTCGGCGTGCTCGTAGAAGCGAGACGACTGCGTCACTTCGCTCTCCGCCAGCGGAAGCGCGGTGTGGCCGGCCCCCGGGCGCGATGCGGCGGCGAAGAACGCGCTCACACCACCCGCCCGCTGAGCATCCAGGGCGGCGGCACGCACAAACGCGTGAAGGCTGGGTGTCGTCGTGAGGGCGTTGCGCGCGAGCAGCGTCTCGCCCTCGAGCGTCTTCAAGAGCGCCAGAGGGATGGCTTGCAGCTCGTGCGGGGGCTGGACCAGCAGCGTCGCGCCGCGCGGGACCGTCGCTATCCAGCCGCGGAGCAGGAGATCGGACGCCAGCTCCAGGGTCGTGTCACCGTGGCAACCCGTTCGCTGTGCGCAGGTACGAAGGTCGTTGACCAAGGCGACGAGGTCCTGGGCGCGAACAGGCTGGTGGATGGCGCGAATCGCACGCGGTGTGACGATCCAGGTGGTCAGCTCATCACGAAGGAGGTACTGCACCACGGCGACTTCACCGCCATCCAGCAATCGCTGCGTACCCGCGATGCCGTCGTCGTTCGCTGCCCCGCGCGCCGCATCAAAGACATCGCGCACTCCCTCGCTCCTCGCGTGGAGTGAAGAGATGCGAAGCGCGCTGGCGCGTTGGGCAATCGACAAGGCAGCAGTAATCCTCTGTTGCCTCATCAACAGCCGGATCAGGCGGTCGAACGGCGAGTCCTGCTCGATCGCCAAGCCAAGGCTCAGGACACTCTGGTCGATTCGCGGCTCACGCTGCTCGACGATCTCGACGGCACGTCGGTAGTCGTCCTCGGCGAGGACCAGCTCATTGCGCTCCTCGAAAACCGCTCCCCGCTTGCTGAGCAGGATCGGCAGCCATATCGAGAACTGTTCGTTCTCGTGCTCCGCTACGGCGGCGTTGAGCTGAGCGATATTCGAATCGGGGAACAGGAGCTGCAGCTCGCTCTCCGCGATCGCGAGGGATCGCCGTACGTCGGCGCGCGCGTCGGGGTCGCGAACGGCGGTGAGCAGCTCGTGGGACCTTTCGAAGTGCTTCGTCGCCGCCGCGGGATCGCCGCGACGGCCGGCCATGACGCCGCGCAGAGTCGACTCGAGCACGAGGCCGGCCGCGGTCGACGGCAGCGGGTGAAGCTCGTCGAGCAGTAGGTCGGCGGTGCCGACGAATCCGTGGCGCAGGGCGAACACGATGACGTCTTCGAGCTGCCGGCGTCGGCGGTCACCGCTCTGCGCCGAGCGGCGGCGAATCGCCGCGAGGTACTGCTCGAGGGCGGCTTCTTTTTCGCCGGCGGCGGCATAGGCGTTTGCGAGCATCGAAGCTGTCAGGCTCTCGAGCGCGGGATCGTTCAGCCTGCGGAGCTCATCCTGCCCCTTCTGGAGCCACGCCGCCGCGTCATAGATCAGGCCACGGCGGAAAAGGGCTTGTCCTCGAGCGCAGGCCGCGCGCGCCGCGAGCCATGGATAGCGCCCCGATGCGAGGAGCTCCGCGCGAAGCGACCGCAGGTCAGCGAGGCAGCCCGGCCTTGCAGCCTGCGAGCACCCACTGCGGATCCGTTGATCGCGGGCGAGCAAGGCGAATGGAACGTCGAGCGCACGGAGTTCGTTCTCCACGCGCTCAAACTGCTGGCGCGCATCCTCGAGCGAATCGTCCTCGAACGCGTCGCGTGCGCGCGTATACGCCGCCAGCGCGGAGCTGAGCCGGGCACGATCGGCGGCGCTCCCTTGCCGGCGGATGCGAAGGACGGCCGCCGTGGTGTCGGAAGCCAGATGGTCGCCCGGAATCGGGTCGAGCCGCGAGGGATGGAGGGTATCCGACGGCGCAGGGCTCGCCCCGCCCTCCAGGAGCGAGATCGCGCGGACGGTCAACTGTCGATGGAAAAATGCTTCGATTGATTCGGGCAACACAGCCTCGGCCAGCCGGACCGCGGCGGCGTGGCGCGCTCTACCTTCCTGCGACCAGCTCGAAAGCCGATCCAGGACGACTACCTCCTCCCATGCGTGCGCGGCCGCCACGAGCGCTCCCAGCCGCTCCGCCGCGAGCGCGCGATTCCACGCCGCGTTCGCATCGCGGTCCAGGCGCCACGCTCGATCCGCCGACTCGAAGGCCAGCAGCAGATCGTGGGCGCGCCCGGAAGCGGCCGCCCGCTGCAATGCGGCGGCGCTGAAAACGGTGAGGAGGTTGGGGTCGTCGCACTTGGCGATTGCACGCACCGGATCGCGCTCTCCAGCCGTACGCTGGAGCGCCGCGATGAGCGTGGTCGCCGCACGCTCGGTGTCTCCGGCGACGAGCAGCGCCATTCCTGCCCACTGCCCCGCTTCTGGTGTGCCTTCCTCTTCCCATTGCGACCGCAACTCGGCAGCTGCGCGGCGGACAGCGACGAAATTGAAGGCCTGGGTGCCGTTCCGCCTCACACGCAGCTCGCGATGCTCGAATGCGCTGGAGAGCCGTCCCTCAGCCAGGCGATAGTCCAGGGCGCTTGCGGCTCTCGTCAACACGGCCAACGGCTCGACCTCGCGCGTACGAACACGAAGCACAACGGCGGTTGCACCGAGAGTGGCCACAACGATGGCTACGGCAAGCCAGCGGCTGGTCCGCGACCTCGTCACCGCTCGCAACGTCCGCATCAATCTGCCCAGTTAGGGCCTTGCGGCCCGAGGGGTGCGGGGCACCTGCCGGCTTTTGCGGAGATCGGGTTTTTCCCGCGCAGCATGAGAGGCAAATGGGTCTCTCCGAGCGCCTCGGAGCTGATCAACTGCGCGCCCTAAAGCTTGCCCTCGGGGCGCACAGCCGTTGCGGTCTTCGCGCAATTTGCGGTTCGTCGCCGCGGCCTATTGAGACCACGACCGGTCGACTGGTGTCTCTGCGATCCAATAGTGATCAGTTAAGTCAGTATAACAGGGGGTGAGTCGGCACCGCTTCTGCGCTGCGCCCGAGAGCCCGCTCGGCGGCGACGCCCTCCCGAGCACTGGGTCAGGGACAGGCTGAGACGGCCGCAGGAGGAGGAGGTGCGCCCTGCCTGTGCTCGGTCCCGGTACGAAGGTCAGCTAGAAGCGGGAGATTGGTGCGAAAGGGGGGACTCGAACCCCCACGGCCTTGCGACCACAAGATCCTGAATCTTGCGCGTCTACCAATTCCGCCACTTTCGCACGGAGGCCGCCTGACCGGCGGCAGGCAGCGGATTCTAGAGGGACAACCCCCGGACGTCAACGAAACTTCCCGGGCGGAAGCGTGTCCATACCAACGGTGAGGGCCTCCAGTTTCCTCCTCGGCGTGGTGATCGCGCTCTGGCTCGCGGCGCCGGCGGTGGAGCCGGCCGAGTCGGTCGTGATGGCCCGCGCTCGGCCGGCCGCGAAGACCTGCATTCCGGCGTCGAAGTGCTGCAAGGTCTGCTCGACCGGGAAGGCTTGCGGCGACTCCTGTATCAGCCGGCGGTACACCTGCCGCAAGGGCCGAGGTTGCGCTTGCGATGCTGCGGAGGTTTGCTGAGGCCCTGTTGTCGCGCCCTCTTCAGTGCGCTAGCATTGATAGCATGAAGAAGAGGGCCAGCAGCCAGTTGATCGTACGGAACCTCGACGAGGAGGTCGTCCGGGAGCTCAAGCTGCGCGCGGCACGGCATGGCCGCTCGGCCGAGGCGGAGCATCGGGAGATCCTCCGGGAAGCTTTGCTTCCCAGCAGGAAAAAGTCGCTCAAAGACCTTCTCCTCGAGATGCCGGATGTGGGCGAGGACGCCGACTTCGAGCGGATCGAAGGCAGCATGCGCGACGTGGACCTTTGAGCTACCTCGTCGACACGAACGTCGTCTCCGAGCTGCGCAAGGGCCGGCGCTGCGATGCCGCGCTGGCCGCATGGTACTCCGAGGTCCCGCGAGAGGAGGTCTTCTTGAGCGTCCTCACGATTGGCGAGGTGCGCCAGGGGATCGAGAGCGTCCGGCGGCGGGACCCGCGGTCGGCTCAGGCGCTGGAGGTCTGGTTGGCCGAGGTGATCGCGACGCAGGGGGAGCGGATCCTCCCCGTCGATGAGGCCATCGCCGATCGTTGGGGGCGCTTCAACGTTCCGGACCCGCTCCCGCCCATCGACGGCCTCCTCGCCGCCACCGCCAGCGTACACGGCCTGACGCTGGTCACCCGCAACGTCCGGCACGTCGAGCGGACGGGCGTGGAGCTCCTGAACCCGTTCAGCGGTTGAGCGGCACCAGCTCCGTCGTCGTGGCCCGGCGCTCGGGGCGGGCGAAGTCGCGGACGTATTGGAGCGACCCCGGCGTGTTGTACTTCTCCCGGTAGGCCTGGGTCACGGCGTCTTTCAAGCGCTCGCTCCGCGTCTGGATAGCGCGCACGGGGATCTCGCGGCTGCCGACGGTGATCGCTCCGTAGGGCTCCTCGAGAAACGTCCGCCACCAGCTCCGCGGCTTGCGGCTCCACGACCGCACAAACACCCGCCGCTCCACGACCACCACCCAGATCCCGATGAATCGGTGCGGCTCCCGGCCGGCCTTTATGCCGAGGATCTTCCCGGCGGCGATGGCTGCGAGAACGTCCGGCGGGAAACCATGCTTGGGTTTCATACAGCCGATCCTAGGATGGAGCGGTCGAACCGAGTAGATCGAGGGCCGCGGGGATCGTTCCGCCCGGCGAATGAGCCTGCCAGCCGGCGAACTGCGTAGGTTGAGGACAGGAACCCGCTTCGCGGCCGCCGTTTGGAGTGGGTCGGGGACCGAAGTTAGTAAACAGAGGACGGCGGTTCGTAATCCGCGGACCGAACCCACTCGGTTCGCCGGACGAACTGAGTAGATCGCGGACCGCGGCGCCCCATTCGCCGGCCGACCCAGCCCAAACGCCGGACGAACCGCGTAGATCGGGGACAGAAGCCCTCCATTCGCGTGGCGAACCGCGTAAACCGCGGACCGGAGTTCGTAATTGGAGGACAGTAGTTCGTAACTAGGAGACCGGAAGCTCCACTTCGGCATCCCCGGCCGCCGTTTCGCCCGCCGAAGCGGCGCGCTCGCGACGGGCGAGCTCCTCCTCGACGGCGGCGCGCACCACCGCCGCCAGGTCGTGGCTGCGGTGCGACGGCGCGATCCAATCCGTGAGCCGGCGCGTCGCCGCGGCCGCCTGCTCGGGGTAGCCGAGCGTCACGAAGTCCGCCAGCGGCACGTCGAGCAGCTCGGCGAAGGCCCGCAGGTGGCGCACCTTGATCTCCAGCCGCCCGTCGAGCAGCTTGTCGAGGTTGCCGCTGCCGAGGACCAGCCGCTGCTCCAGGGCGCGCTTCGTCCAGCCGGAGGCGGCCACCGCCTCGCGCAGCACCTGGCGCAGGGTCTTCTCGCTGCTCTCGCGCATATCTCGACGGAAAGTGTGAGGCCACCCAGGCGAAAGTGCAAGCGCCGCATATGCTTCGCGGCGTGCCGCTGACCCCGAACGTCGCCATCGTCGGCCGCCCGAACGTCGGCAAGTCGACGCTCTTCAACCGCCTCGTCGGCCGGCGGCAGGCGATCGTCCACGACCTCCCCGGCGTCACCCGCGACCGCATCGTCGCCCTGACCGACCTCGGCGGCGACCGCCCGGTGCAGATCGTCGACACCGGCGGCCTGGTCCCCGGCGACGACCCGCTGGGCCTGAACCGCCAGGTCCTGCTGGCGGTGGAGGAGAGCGACCTCCTGCTCTTCGTGGTGGACGGCAAGCAGGGCCTGGTGGCCGCCGACGAGGAGGTCTGGAGCCGCTTCCGCGCCTACGGCAAGCCGGCGATCCTCGTCGTCAACAAGGGCGACACGCGCGAGGCGCGCGAGCGCTTCTCGGAGTTCTACCGCCTGGGAATCGACCGCCTCCTTCTGGTCTCGGCCGAGCACGGCGGCGGGGTCGCCGACCTGCGCGAGGCGCTCGCCCTCGCGCTCCCCGAGGTGACGGTAGAGCCGCAGCCCGAGGCGCCCCCCGTCGCCATCGTCGGCCGCCCCAACGTCGGCAAGTCGTCGCTCTTGAACCAGATCGCCGGGCTCGAGCGCGCGCTCGTCTCGCCCGTCGCCGGTACCACGCGCGACCCGGTCGACACCCTGATCGAGCGCGGCGACAAGCGCTACCTGCTGATCGACACCGCCGGCATCCGCCGCCGCAGCCAGGTCACCGGCGCGGCCGAGGAGCTGGCGGTGATGATGGCGCGGCGGCAGATCGAGCGGGCCCATGTGGCGGTGCTGGTCGTCGACGCCGCGCAGGGGGTGACGAGCGGCGACCTGGCGATCGCCGGCACGATCTGGGAGCTCGGCCGGGCGGCGGTCGTGGCCCTCAACAAGTGGGACCTGCTCGATGCCGAGCGGCGCGAGGCGCTCGAGCTCTCCTGGGAGCGGCTCGACCAGCTCCTGGCGACGCCGCCGCGGGTCAACGTCTCGGCCTTGACCGGCCGCGGCGTCGAGCGCCTCTTCCCGGCGATCGATCGCGCCCTCGCCGCCTACAACACGGAGCTCGGCACCGGCGAGGTGAACCGTCTTTTCGAGAAGGCCCTGGCACGGCGGCACCCGCCGGCTGTTCACGGGCACCCGTGGAAGCTCTACTACGCGACCCAGGTCTCGACCGGCCCGCCGACCTTCATGCTCTTCGCCAACCGCACCCTGCACCGCGCCGACACCTACCGCCGCTACCTCGAGAACCGCGTCCGCGAGGCCCTCGACCTGCCCGGCGTGCCGATACGGCTGGTGATCCGTAAACGAGGAGAGACTTGAGATGACGAAGCTCGCCTCCCGCGCCCTGCTCCCTCTGCTGCTCCTGCCGCTCGTCGCAGCCTGCGCGTCGCGGCCGGCCGGCGACGACCTGGAGTCTTACCTCCGGAAGATCCGCGCCGACGGGATGACGGAGTCGGCCTACGGGTCGCTGATGATGGTGGCGTCTCTGCGCACCGGCTGGTCGACGCTGACCCTCGAGAAGGACCCGGAGACCGGGTTCTACATGCGCTCCTACGACTCCTCGACCTGCGACGTCCCGGGCGCCGACCCGGCGCTGATCGCGGCGAAGAAGAAGGAGCTCCTCGACGCAACCGAGCGCGAGCTGCGCCGCCTGCGGCCACTCGCCGACCTCGACGGCTCGGGTTTCGTGACGACCGAAGAGGAGAGCCGCTTCCGGCAGCTCTACGAGCTGGCGCTCACGGCGGCGCACGTCTGCGCCGAGGAGGAGTGCACGGTGCAGGCCCTGGCGAGCGCCACCGCCCGCCCGCGCGCGACGGTCGAGGAGAGCCTGGCCGGCTTCCGCACCCTCGCCCAGCGCGCCGGCGCGCTGCGTATCGCCGACTTCCCGGCGCTGCCGCTGTGAGCCTGGTGCCCCGGCCGTCGACCATCTAGCGCCGAGCCAGCGAGCCCGCCCTGCCGGCCGCAAATCCCGCAACAGACAGACCAAGACTGCTAGCCCGCGTTCGGCGACGAATGGCGGTGCCGGGCATTGAGCTCGCGGGTTGCGAGAGCATGTACCTTCTGCAGTACCACGATGCGCGTCGTCGCATTCAGCGTCGAGCGCTCCTGCCTCCGTCGCATCCTCTAGCACTCTCGGCGGCGACTGCCCGCACGAGCCTCTCGTCACCCACCGCCCGCGGGGTCGGGCTCGTGAACGCTCCTGGCTGATCGAGGCCCGGCCCGGCCGAGGCCACACGACATCCAAGGTAGGGGTGCCCGCTTAAGGCCCTCCCCCTCTGGTACTCTAGGGCGCAGTGACACCCAGAGGTAGCTCGTCACCAGTGCAGGGACGGCGAGCGCGGGCGCCCAAGCCTCGGATCGACTCTCGCTGTGGCTCTAGCACGGTCTGATCGCACGATGGGGCGCTTCGCACTCGTCGGGGCCCCAAAGCGACTCCCACACCGCGAAGGCTCGCGTGCGCGCAGTTGCGCCGCTTCTCTCAAATTGATACGGTCCACCAAGTTCCCTTGGGACGAGACGTATTGGCTGTACCTGATCCGTCGCGGCGGACTGCTCCCACGGCGTTTCCATCGCGGTAGAGGGTATGCGATGTCGGTTAGCCAAAGTGTCACTCATACTTCCAGCCGGGCTCGAGAGACCGAATGTATGCAGAGCTCGAGTCGTACCGCGTTGCTTCACGTCGCGCTGGCCGCCGGCTACGGAGTCCTGACCCACGCGGCTTTTCGCTCTGAATTGCTCTACGGGCGATTGAACGTGATGTCCGCGGGTTTTCTCTTTCTCGCGCCTTTCGCGATCGGTTTGATAGCAGCGCCTCGAACGCGCCGGCGCACCCGCTTCGATTGGCGCTACGTCCTCTATATGCCGTGGCTCGCCTGCTTGGCGGTGGTCGGCGCGGGCGCTGTGTTCGCGCACGAGCCGCTCTTATGCATCGTAATGGCTCTTCCTGTCGTTCTGGCTATGGCTAGCCTGGGGAGCATCGGGCCATATTTCTTCTCCCGCCTGCGCATGAACGGGGGGTTTCTGCAAGTGTCCACAGTGGTCGCCGCGATGCTGGCGCCGTACTTCGTTGCGTACGCGGAGAGCTTCGCGCCTCCCAGCGATTCGATGCGTAAGGTGCATACCGAGATCGACATCAAGGCTGACAAGAGCATCATTTGGCAAAACATCACGCGAGTTGCGGAAATACAGCCCAAGGAGCACCGCTTCAGCGTCTTTCATACCCTGGGCCTCCCGCGGCCGCGGGAGGCGGTCCTCTCTCGGGACGGCGTCGGCGGTGTCCGCGACGCGATGTTTGAGCAAGGTCTCAATTTTGTCGAGACCGTTACCCACTGGCAGGACCAGCAGGAGCTGCGTTTCACAATCGAGGTCGATCACTCGAAGTCGCTGCCGCCCCTCATCGGCGCGATCGAGGGCGTCTATTTCCGGGTGCTGGAAGGCCGCTATGCCATAGAGCCTTTGCCACACGGAAGCGTACGGCTGCATCTCGACAGCGCCGAGCGGCTCGGCACCCGTTTCAACTGGTACGCGGGACTTTGGACCGACAGCATCATGCATCACCTCCAGGAGTACATCCTCCGGATCGTCAAGGAGCGCTGCGAGAAGCAGGCTGCGATGAGGAAGACATCATGATTGAGCATGCCAGAGAGCTGCCGTACCCGACCCTTCTGCCGTTTCAAGTGTTCGATTATCCCATCGCTCACTTGATGCGGAACCGAGGGCCGATCTCGCCCGACAATTGGCCACCGCGGATCGACTCGAAGGTGGCGGCATGGAAGGAGACAACCTCGCATTTGCCGGAAGGCGGGAACTTGATCTACATCCACGTCCCGTTCTGTCCATTTATCTGCCATTTCTGCTTCCTCTACAAGACCAGGAAGACATCCGATCGGACTCCCGAGCGGCGGGAGCAGTTCGTCGACGCGCTCCTTCGGCACATCGCGATGGTGGCCCGAGGCTACAGGCATGACGGAGCGCCCTTCACCACGGTGTACTTCGGCGGAGGAACTCCGACAGAACTCGGCCCGTCCCAGCTGGGGCGGGTGCTCAAGGCGCTGCGCAGCGCGTTCCCGATCGCCGACGACGCCGAGATCACGCTCGAGTCCGTCGCAAACCGAGCGCTGTGCGAGCGCTTCGACGACTACTTCGCGCAGGGGTTCAATCGACTCTCCTTCGGCGTGCAGAGCTTGGATCCCGCCGTTCGGCGAATGATCGGGCGCGGCGAGACAATCGAGGACTACGAACGTCTCGTCGAATTACTGGAGAAAAGGCCAGGGGTGCCTTTTAACGTCGACCTGATGGTGGGCCTCCCGAGCCAAACGGTCGAGAGCTTCACGGACGACGTGCGGCGCGTCGTGTCTTGGGGTATCGGCAGCCTCGATGTCTACACGTTCTGGATGGTGCCGGGGACGCGCATGTTCGATGGCGTCGCCCGCGAACGAAGAGTAGAAGGGCCGTCTTGGGGCACGCGCCTCCTCCAGTTTCGAACCGCGGCGAAGCTCATAATGAGAGAACTGGGCTTTCGACCGGTCGCGACCGAAGCCTACGTGCGGACGGACATCAACAACTTCATGAAGAGCACCTTCGGGGGCGGCGGCAATGCGCTCTCCACGTCGCTGGCCTTCGGTCCGTCCGCGTTTGGATTCGTCAACGGCACCCTCCACCGGGACATCCCCGATCTCGCCGAGTATCTCGCGCTGGTCGATCGCAATATTCTTCCCTTCCAATGCAGGGAGACGCTAGATTTCGACACAGCGCTCCGGCGCGCGATGCTCATGGGAATCCAGCGGCTGACCATTCCGCGCATCATCGTCGAACAAAAGAGTGCGTGGCAGAAGCTGGTCGCGCGCTGGGTTCGGCTCGGGCTAGTGGAAGAAAAGCGGGACTCTTACGACCTCACCGACTGGGGGGCGGTCTGGTTCAATCAAATGCAGCTCGAGATCGTCCCGCTCCTCGAGCGCCTGGGAATGTCCAGTATGCTGGGGACAGCGGCCGATCAGCTCCGTGCGCTCTCGCAGGAGGATTGCGGACGGAACGATTTGATGCACGAGTTCGAGCTCGCAGTCCGGAACGGCGACGGCTTCAGTGGCGACGTGCGAATGGCAGCCTACAAGAGCTATCTTCGCCTCAAGCGTTTTCCGATCTTTCAGGATGACGCCTACAACTTTGCTGGCCGAGTGCCGAAGAAGCGCAGGGACAAAGCGAGCGCATGACGCTTCGATGCTCGACTCGTGTGCAACCCCGACTCCGCTATACCCAGAGCGGGAACAAAGAGTACCCACCACGTCCGAGATCCTCCGGGTCCGATGGCGGCTCCTGGGTGTCCTGTCTTTCCTCTTCTGGCTCGCCGTACGCTGGTGTGCTGCGCGCCTAGCATCGGCACGTTTGCCCGCTATCGCCGCGCGCATCCGCTCCTTGATGGAGCGCTACGGAGGCGCATGGGTGAAGGCGGGGCAGTTGATTGCGATGCGGCGCGATCTCTTCCCGGCAGACTTGTGCGACGCGCTCGCCGCACTTCAAGATCGCGCCGTCGGGTTCCCTGGGGACGAAGCACTGCGCGTCCTCGAGGAGGAGTTGTGTTTGACCCGCTACCAAGTGTTCTCCGAGTTCCTGGAGGAGCCGATCGCCGCCGGCTCAGTTGGGCAAATCCACCGCGCCCGCCTAATCGAAGGTCCAGAGGTAGCCGTGAAAATTCAGCGGCCGGGGGTCGAAGCTGCGTTCGCCGCGGATATGCGGTGCGTAAAGCGGATGGTCCGATTGCTGAGGCTCTTGCGGATCATGCCCGAGGCGCGTTGGCACGAGTTCGCCTGGGAGCTCGAGCAAATGTTCGCCAACGAGCTGGACTACCGTTCCGAAGCCGCGTCCCAGAGCCTCATGCGGACGCGCCTCCGTCAACACAATGTCTATGTGCCGAAGGTCTTTTGGAAACTTACCTCCAAGCGCGTCCTGGTGATGGAGTTCATCTCGGGCGTGCTCATGAGCGAATTTATCGAAGCGTACGAGCGCGACCGGCCGCGCCTCATGGAGTGGCTCGCTGAAAACGACATCGAGCCGCGGCGAGTCGGATATTATCTCTATGACACCCATACGCGGCAGGTATTCGAGGACAACCTGTTTCATGGCGACCTACACCCTGGAAACATCGTCCTCCTCAGAGGGAGTCGAATCGCGCTAATCGACTTCGGCTCGGTGGGGTCGATCGACACGAATCGGCTGAAAAAATATTACATGCTCTTTCAGGCCATTGCGGGAGGGGCATTCGAAAAGGCTGCTGACATGCTTCTGCTCCTGAGTCCGGAGCCGCCGGGGGCGGGTAGGGAGGCGACCAAAAGCGAGCTCATCAGACAGCTCAAGATTTGGCAGGAGCGGTCGCGGATCAAGTCGCTGCCCTACCACGAAAAGTCACTCACCACGCTGATGGCCGGGATGGCGCTCGCGCTCCAACGACACCGCATCCCTGCCACCTGGGAGTTCATGCGAGTCAACCGCGCCGAGGTGACGATGGATTCGTCGCTTGCCTATCTTTTCCCGGAAATCGACTATTTCAAAATGATCCGCTCCTATGAGAGGCAAGCGCGGCGGCGCGAGCTCGATCGCGCCTTCAGTTCCGAGAATATGAGACATTGGGCGACTCGCGTGCTCCAGGCGGGAGAGACTCTCGATTACGCAAGCGAGCGGGCCTATTTCGAAGCCGAGTGGGTGCGGGAACGCGCGATATTACGGGGCTACAGCACGACGAGGTTCGCCTTCGCGATCTCAGCGGTGGTAGGCCTGGGCATGCGGCTGGTAACGCTCATCCTGTTCGGTCTGCCGCTTCTATTCTCCTATCAGCGTGGATTCTTCCGCGGGGCCATAGCGTCGCTCGAGCTCACGGCACTCCTCGATCGCTTCCCGAGGCTCTCGGTGGCCGCGTTCCTTGTCTGCTTGATCGTGCTCCTTTACCTGCGCCTCTCGCTCGGCCGGATCCGACGCCAGATGAACCGGATCGAGGCTTGAGGAGAACGATGAACGGTCTCGGCGCATGGTTCGCGGCACTCGAGGCGCGGGGAGAGAGCAGCGACTTCCTCGTCGGGCGCTCGGTCGAACCTGGAGCCATAGAATGGCACCTGCTGTCCCACGTCGACTTTGACGGCGTCGGTGGGCTTGGCCTGCTACTCTCTCGCTTTGCTGAGACGAGGATCGCGCTGCCGACTCTCCCGTCGGACGATCCGGGCGGCTTCATTTGCGCCCTGGCGCCGTGGCTGGAGCTCCTGACCCTCAGATCAGGTTGGCCGCCGACGGATCGCCGATATTCCGGAGCACCCGAGGTGTTGTGGTGGAGCGCCGGCGAGCTAGAAGCGCTCCGAGAGGCGGCCCACGCGCGGCACGCGACGATCGGCTCGCTCCTCCTGTGGGCCACACATCGCACGCTCCTCACCGAGGCGCGCAAGGCAGGTATCCCGGCTCCGCGCCAAGGAGCCTGGATGTTAGCTGTGAACATGCGACGGAACCCGCAACCGACTCGTTTCCGCGGGAACTACGCGTCCTTCATCGTGGGCATGCCGGGTGGACGATCGCCCGAAGTTCTCCACCTCGACCTATCCGACCGGCTCGCCCGCGGTGAGCACTGGGCTCAAGCCGCGAACCTATCGCGCATCGCCGCGGTTGGCCCATTTTTCCTGAGCCATAGCATGAGCTGCATATCCGCCTCTTCGTTCGGGTTCTTGGGATTGTTTTCGAATCTCGGGGTTTGGGAGGTGCGGGAGCTCGCATTCGATAGTTGGTGCGTCGTCGCTCCACCGACGGATCAGACACCTCTCGCGGTGGCAGTCCTCACTCTCAACGGCCGACTCTCGATGTCCGCGCGGAGCTACCGCCTTCCTCGTGCGTTCCTGCGGCGCGTGCTCGTAGGATGTCGCGCGCGCATCGTCGGCTCGTGAGGAACACGATGCGGCGGAACGTGGACGGCTGATTGATGATCCGCAGCATGTAGGAAGCGACAGAGCTGCGAGGCACGAAAGATCTCATGCCAAGAGGGAGCCGTGGAGCGTCGTCCACCGGCCCCTCGGGTTTGTTATTTAAGTTCGCCGCGCGAACGATGGTCCAGTCCAGGGCCGAAGCCGTGATGATCGGCTCCATTGCGTCCTTGTCAGCGTAGATACCGCGGAGGATTGTGGTGATGGCCAGCCGGAATACGGGCGTCACCGCGCTGCGATCGACGGCGCCCATCGCGGATACAACGATCAGACGGCATATGCCCGCCACCATCATCGTCTCCACTAGCGGCGGCGCAGCGGCCGCCCCTGGCTTTCCCTTCGGGCCAAAACTCCTGAAGGGCTTGCCGCCCAGGCAGGAGATCACCGCGTCGTGGCCGGGCACCGCAGCCAGGATGGTGTCGGGTCGAAACGCATCACCTTGGATGATTTGGACGTCGGACGAGAAGTTCGCCCTCGCTGGATCTCGGAGGAAGGCCGAAACTGCGTGTTCACTCCGGGCCATTCGTATGACGTGCTGGCCCATCAAACCGGTTGCTCCAAGAACCAACAGTTTCACCGATTACCCCTTGACCAACCCGCACAAAGCCGATCCGCACGAAGAAGCGGGCAGGCTCGACGGTGGGATCGACGAGCTGTCGCTCGCGCGCAGAGGGCGCTACTTCGGCTGCTCGGGCGTTCCGCTCTGCCTAGGCGTTGTCTTCGACTCCGTCTTCACCGTTTCTTCGCGCTGCACGCGCGTGCGCTGCACGCCCTCACGAACGACGCGGACTCGGCGACGTCGTCGGCGGTCGGCCCGCTCCGCGTCCAGCTCATCGGCAAACCGCTGCGCAGATCGGCTGAACACGCGGGAGCCCTCAACGAACGCTCGGTCGAAGCTGTCGCAGAGGCTGCCATCCACGACCCGCACGTCTTCTTCCTCATCGTCGATCGATTCGGCAGACTCTCTAGGCGCGCCCTCGACGTCGGGCTCAGCGAACTCCTCGTCATACTCGTAATCGACCCCGATATACCGCCTTCCGAAGAGCGAATCGGAGGCGTCGACGAGCAGTTTGCCAGCCACACGTGACTTGCCGACAAGGATCTCTGCCACCGCGTACGCGGCCGCGCGGAAGAACCCGCCGACCGCGGATTCGTATCCGTAGTTTCCGTAAGGCGCACCGTAGTAGCGGCTCGATACTGTCCGCGTCCGCACTGTCCGTCTGGCCTCGGGCATGATCCGTTCCTCCTTCTTCCGCCTTGGACGTCGTTGCTGAAAGCGTCGTCTAAGTCGGGAAGCTTGTCAACGATGCAGCCAGGAGACGGCTGCCCACCCCACCCGGTCGCGCTTCCGCCACCAGAGCGGGTCCGTGCGCGTTCAACCGGTTGATGCTGGGCGAACATGCCAGCCAGGCCGCTCGGCCCGCTGCCGCGAGCGCAAAGCCGGGCCCGGTCCACGGCGCCGAGCGTAACATGGCGGTTTCGGTGGCGATGCGCACGAACACACCGGCGGCCTTGGCGGGAAGGGAAGACCTCGAGACTAGCGGGCTCGCCTGGCCGAGGGCCCGGCGTGAAATATGGTGCATGTCCTGCCTGGGTGTACGATCTAACTGCTTGACTTCGCGTAATGCGAAATCCGCACCGGGGGAAACCGCCGTGACGTCGAGGCGGCCTGTCCCGGAGGCCGGTAAGCCCGCCCAACGTGCCGCCGCTATCCAAGTACGAACGGCGCGGGCAGCGCGAGGAGGCTGTGCATGCCGAAGAGAGGGCAGCAACGCCCGTCTGCCATCGCTCGCATCGCCGTGGCGCTGGCCTTCTCGTGGCTGGCCTCGCCTGCGGCCGCCTCTCCCAACCGCTACACCCAGGAGGACGGTTTCGACCGGCCGGGTGCGGACTACGAGACGTTCGAGCAGACTGGCGACTTCCAGTCGCACGAGCTCTGCCGCGACGCTTGCGAGAGCCAGCCGCGCTGCCGGGCTTATACCTACGTGAAGCCGGGGGTCGAGGGCGCGAAGGCTCAGTGCCGGCTCAAGAGCGCGGTGCCGGCGCCGGTGGAGAGGACGTGCTGCATCTCCGCCGTCAAGGGCGGCAAGCCGAAGCAACCGGCGGTGCCGTCGTTCTCCTTGCAGTGGCTGGGCTGGGACGCGGACGAGGTGGGGCGGCAGGGTGGAGGTCCGGACGGCGCGCCCGATCATCGCTTGCGGCTGTCCCTGCACCCGAAGACCGCGCAGGACGTCGTCGCGGTCACCCTGCAGATGAGCGACGAGCAGGGGATCCCGGCCGACGACCTGGTCTGGAGCACGCGCTTCGGCGCCGACCCGTTCCTCGCCGCGAAGCAGGACGGGCGCCGGCTCAACGCGGCGGCCGCGCCGCTGCTCGGCCGCTTCGCCGGGCCGGTGGTCCTCGACCTCTTCGCGCACGACATCGGTCAATGGCAGGTCGATCAGCACCTGCTCGTGCGGGTGGCCCTCGCCGGCGGCGGCGAGCTGGTGCGCTGGACGCGTCTCGAGGCGCCCCCCGACCGCCTGCTGGGCATCTGGCAGATGCACTGCCAGTCGAGCTCGCCGGAGGCCTTCGAGCCGATGACCGTCTCGGGACGCGTGCAGCTCTTCCGGCACGCCGACGGCAGCCTGTCCGGCTTCTTCGGCGCGCTGCCCCTGACCGGGAAGCTCGACGCCTCGGGCGAGGTCCGCGGCACGGCGGGCGACGGCGCGGAGAGCGTGACCTGGGAAGGCCGGCTCGAAAAGGTCGCACGCGGCAAGCCCCTGCGCGGCAGCGGCACGTTCCGCTTCCTGCGCACCGCCGCCGCCTGCGAGGGCGACGGCGTCTGGGGGAACAAGGACTGACAGCCGGAAGCGGTTACTCGGCGACCAGGCGGAGGTAATAGCTCTCGGAAGGGCAGGTCGAGATCGTCGGTCCGCCTCCCGCGTACGCGCCGTAGGCTTCCACGCGGTCTCCCGAGCTCAGAGCCAAGCCCCGGCGCACGGCCTCGCGGTTGACGCAAGGGACCGCCTCGCCTTCGTGATAGACGACCGCGATCCGGCGCCCGCCGGCGTCGACGACCAGACGGCAGACCGCATCCACCTCACAGCCGCGATCGTTCTCGATCACGACGCCCACGGCCCGCGCCGTTCCGTCCGCGTTGATCTCCAGGACGCCGGCCTCGCCTCGCGCGGCGGCGCCCGGGCCGCACGCCATCCCGGCGAGCGCCAGCGCCATCCAGCCGGCCAACCATCTCGGCGTTTTCACGGTCCTGTAACCTTACCGTAGTTCAGCAGCCGTTGACCCATCCGGCCGTTTGGCAGTACGCTTAAACTGCAGTCAAACAAATCGCCGTTTCTCTCCAAGGCAGGAGTGCGTATGCACCTGAAGAGGTCGTTGCTCTGTCTCTTCGTCGTTTCCCTCCCGATGGACGCCGCTTTCGCCCAGACCGATCCCGCGACCTTGCTCTACTCGGGCACCGCGACGGTGCAGAGCCAGACGGCGCCGTCCAGTCGCGCCCCCGGCCTGCGCTCGGTCCACAGCCAGCAGCAGACCGTCGAGGACGGTCAGGTCTGCACGACGATCGACTTCGAGGGCGTGGGCGACCTCGCCGCCATCCCGGCGTTCGACGGCATCACCTCGCCCGGCTGGCTCGGCATCATCGACGCCGACGCCGGCGGCACGGGGAACTTCGCCTTCGAGCCGTCTCCTCAGACCATCGCCTTCTGGCTGGGCGGCGCCCCCGGCGCGCGCGACATCGTGATCGCCGACGCGACTTCGCGCGTCGAGTTCCGCTACTCCTCGTTCGTCACCGTCACGATGCAGGCGTTCGACACCGGCAACAACCAGGTCGCCTCGGCCACCGGCGCGCCGAACTTCAACCAGGGGCCGGGCGGCGATCCGAACGGCACCTTCAACAAGTGGGACCCGCTGTTCGTCCGCACGGACCAGAACGTGATCCGGCGGGTCCGGGTCAGCGGCAACGTCAACCAGACCGGGATCGACGACCTCAAGGTCTGCCGCAAGATCACGATCCACGCCGTCGAGCTCAGCCAGGCCATCCAGGACTTCCAGAAGATCGACGACCTCAAGGCCGACCTGCAGGGCGACCGCGAGCCGCCGGTCCCGCTCATCGAGGACAAGCCCGCGGTGCTGCGCGTCTACTTCGACGAGGTCCAGAGCGCGATCACGGTGAAAGTCGAAGCCACCCTGGACGGCAACCAGCAGACCCGCCAGATCCGGCTGCAGCCGAACTGCACGCCGGTGCAGCAGCGCCGGCTCGAGAACGGCTGCCAGTCGCTCGACTTCTACTTCCGGCCCGGCGGCGGCAACTGGGACGCCACGATCCGCCTGCTCACCGACCAGGACCAGGAGCTGCAGAAGCACGAGCTGCCGCTGCGCAGCCGCGACGCCGACGCGCTCTCCTTGCGCGCGGTCTCGGTCTGCAACGAGCGCCTCCAGGTGGCGCCGAACCGCCGGGTGTGGCAGTGCGCGCCGGCGGCGGCACTGGGCGGCATGATCGACTTCCTGCGCCGCACCGCGCCGACCGACGACGTGTCGGTGTCGGTCTCCAACAGCTTCGTGCGCCGCGACCAGGCGCCCTACGACCGCGACGGCAACGGCGCCTTCGACGCCAACGAAGCCACGGACTGGTGGGTGGACACGGTGGCCCGCATCGGCGACCTCTTCGGTCTCTTCGACCGCTTCCGCGACCTCTTCGGGACCAAGCGGCACTACTACGGGATGGTCCGCGACCAGGCGCCCGGCGGCATCGGCGGCATCGCCGACGGCATTCCGAGCCGCGGCGCGATGAGCCGCACCAGCACCGTCCGCCACGGCAACGAGGTCAACTTCGAGACCGTCGCCCACGAGACCGGGCACATGCTCGGCCGGCAGCACACCAACACCGACGTCCCACGGACCGCGGCGGCGCCCGGCTGCTACAACATCGCCGTCGACGGCGGCACCGACTGGCCGTTCGCCGACAACCGTCTGCGCTCCGCCAACGGCATCGAGGTGGGCTTCGACGTCGCGAACCGCAGCATCGTCCTCGGCGACGACCGCTATGACTGGATGAGCTACTGCACGCCGCGGTGGGTCTCCGGCCATACCTACACCCGCGCCATGCCCAACCTCGACGCCGACTTCGGGTTCGCGGCCGCAGTGTCGGCGGTCGAGGGCGACTTCTGGACCGTCGGCGGCGCGCTCGACGCGCAGCTCGGGCTCCTCCTCGGCCCGGTCTACCGCGTCGAGGCCCTGGGCTCGACGGACGAGGGGGAGGGCGAGCACCGGATCGAGGTGCGCGGGCTCGGCGGCCAGGTGCTCTTCACCCGCCGCTTCGTCCCGACCGTGCCGTCATCCGAGAGCGTCGCCGGCGAGGCGGAGGGCGACCCGGTGTTCTTCGAGCTGGTGCCGGTGCAGGCCGGCGCCGCCGCGCTCGTCGTCCTGGGCCCGAGCGGCGCCGAGCTCGGCTCGGTCGCCCTCGCGGGCGCGTCGCCGCAGGTGGCGATCACCTTCCCGACCGCCGGCGCCAGCCTCGCCGGGATTCAGGAGCTGACCTGGACGATCGCCGACCCGGACAGCAGCCGCCACTGGAGCGCGGTCGACTACTCCACGGACGGCGGCGAGACCTGGTCGCGCCTGGGCGAGACCGAGGGTGAGCCGTTCCTGGTCGTCGACTTCGACCAGGTCCCCGGCGGCGCGGGCGCGCTCGTGCGAGTGACCGCCTCCGACGGCGCCAACAGCGGCAGCGCCGTGTCCCCGGCCTTCGGCGTCTCGCGCAAGCTCCCCACGGTGCAGATCATCGGCCCGTCCGCCGGCGAGATCTTCCGCCGCGGCGACCTCGTCTGGATGCGCGTCCACGCCTACGACGTCGACGACGGCATCCTCGACGGCGACGCGGTCCGCTGGACCTCCAGCCTCGACGGCGCGTTGGGCAGCGGAGCGAGCCTGCCGCTCACCTCGCTCTCGACGGGCCGGCACACCTTGACGGTCGAGGCCGCCGACGGCCAGGGCAACGCCGGCGCCAGCTCGGTCGCGATCGTCGTCGCCGAGGCGCCGCCGTCCCTCCAGCTCACCGTGCGCAAGCTCGACGAGCTGCCCACCACCTGCGTCCAGGTGACGATCGACGCCCAGGCGGGTTCCGACCTGGCCGGGCTCGAGCGCGTCGAGTACAGCCTGGACGGCGCCGCCACCTGGACCCCGGTCGCCCTCGACCGGCTGCCGTTCAAGTTCATGGTCCCGGGCTCCGGGTTCTTCCACCTCGTCGCCCGGATCTTCGACGCCGCCGGCCAGGCGGACGTGCACGACGACCGGTTCTTCATCGACAGCCCCTGCGCGATCAGCAATTTGCCGCCGGTGGCCGATGCCGGCGCCGACCAGACCGTCGCCTGCGCCGGCGCCGGGCTCACGCCGGTCACCCTCGACGGCTCCGGCTCGTTCGATCCCGAAGGCCAGCCCCTCACCTACGCCTGGACCGGGCCGTTCCCCGAGGGCGGCGGCACGGCGACGGGCGTGGCTCCGGCCGTGTCCCTCCCCCTGGGCAGCTCCAGCATCGCGCTGGTGGTGAGCGACGGGGAGCTCGAGTCCGATCCGGACACCGTGGAGGTCACCGTCGCGGTGGGGCTCGCGGGTCTGCTGCCGCCGTTGGCCGCGCTGGTGCCGGCGGGGCAGGTGCCGCCGCTGCCGGGGCACGACTTCCGGCAGGGCAGCACCATCCCGCTCAAGCTCCAGCTCTCGTGCGGCGGCACGCCGCTCGGCGGCGAGGACGTCGCGGCGCCGGTCATCGCCGGTCTGGCGGTCAACGGCGCGCCGATCGGTCTCGAGGGGCTCGACCTCGACGCCGGGAGCTCGAACGGCGGCGGCCTCGCCTTCCGCGCATCCGCGGGGCAGTGGATCTACAACCTGGACACGAGCGCCCTGTCGGCCGGTGACTGGGTCGTCACGCTCGAGCTTCCGGACGGCCGGGAGGTGAGCGCGAGGTTCGTCCTCCGGTAGGCAACGTGCACGCTGTCGAGTGGGCCGCCGGCGCGAGCGGGCGGCCCACTCCTGCAGCACCCTCGTAACGAAGTCTTGACCCTGGCGCCAGTACGGCAGTAGCGTCGGCTCGTAGCCGCCGCACGGTCCGAGGCCGTGAGCGCAAGACACCCTCCCCGCCGTGGCAGTCCCCGCCGCCGCAGCCGCCGGCAGGCGAACGTCGCGCTCGTCCGGTTCGACGGCGACCCCCTCCGCCTCGCGGTCGCGCCCCACCTGAGCCTTGCCGGCGTCGCCGGCCTCGCGCCGGGGTTCGGCGACCTCGCCGCCCCGAGCGGTCCCCGTCCCTCGCACGCGTTCCGGGTGTTGCGCCCGCTCGACCTCGTCGTCCTCGACGTCCTCGGGTGGGGCCTGGAGATGGCCGACGGCGCGGACGGCCCCGAGCTGGTGCCGCAGGGCAGCAACGCCCGGCTGGAGGTGCGGCTGCCGTTCCAGCACCTGGGCGAGGAAGCCTTCTACGCCCTCGAGAACAACCAGAAGGTTCCTCCGACCACCTTGCCGCCGAGTGCGCCGGCGCCGGGGGCGTCGCCGCCGCCGAGCGCGGTCCCGGACGATGCCGGCAACGAGCCCCCGGAGCCGCCGCCGATCGACGTCCTGGCCGCCCGCGGCTCCCGGCTGGTGTACGCGGTGCCGGCGAGGGAGCGGATCGGCTTCAGCAGCGCGGGCGTGCTCGCCGCCATGTCGCGGCTGCCGCTGCTCGTCGCCCCGCTCGCCACGCCGCGCCCGGCGTCCCGCGGCCCGTTCGGCGGGGGAGGCGACCTGGTCATCGTCACGCTGCCCGGCGGCCTGGAGCTGGCGCGGTCGGCCGCGGGCCTGGTGCTGCGCGACGTGCGGGGCCGACGCGCGCGCCAGGGGGAAGCGTCGGTCGGGACCGTGCTGGCCGCCGCGTCCGCCCTGCGCGCCGCGCGGCAGCTCCTCGCCCGCGAGAGCGCCGTCAACCTCAGCCGCAGCGACATCGCCGGCGGCCTGGGCGACCTGCTGGTGGGGCCGGCCGACCGCCTCCGGCCGCGGCTCCTACGCCCCCGCGTGCCGCGCGCCGACGAGACCGCCATCGAGGCGCCGTACCGGCTGATCCTCTCGCCGAGCGCGCGGGGCGGGTTCGCGCACGCCACGACGCCGCAGGCCGCGCCGGCGGACGTCGAGCGGGTCGAGCTGTGGCACAGCCGGCTGGGCGTCCGGCGGGTCAAGGACGACGAGGTCACCGTCGACGAGCGCGCCGACCCGCAGCGGGCGGTGCGCGCGATCTGGGCGCGGGACAAGGAAGGCGTCGAGCCGGCCGCGCACAACCTGCTGCCGTTCCGCATGTCCCTCGACGGCCTCGACCGCGTCATCCTGGTGCGCCAGAGCGCCGACCCGGAGATCGCGGTGCCGCTGCCGGTCGAGGCGGAGCGGCTGTACCTCTCGGCCCTCGGCGCCTGGCTCGACCTGCACGGCAGTTGGGACATCGAGCCCTACGCGACCGAAGCGCTGCCGAGCATCATCTCCTGGGACCACGAAGCCCCGATGGGGCGCGACCAGTTCGTCCGCGTGGTCTACCCGGGCTACTTCTTCTGCTTCGGCCACCGCTGCGCGCTGGTCAAGGTGACCGAGCGCAAGATCAAGGAGCCGGCAGGCCCGAAGGCCTACCTCTACCAGCGCAAGTTCCTGGTCGTCAGCGAGCCGGTCAAGACGTTCGAGGACCGCCGCATGCCGTTCCGCGAGATCCGCATCCGGCCGCTGGTGACGCCGGACATCCGCGACCCCCTGGCGCCGGGGACGCCGCAGGTGGTGCAGGGGGACGAGATCTTCTGGCCCGTCGTCGAGGGGTCGGCCAAATTCCGCTTCACCCTCGACTGCATCGATCACGACGGCCGGCGGGTGCGCCTGCAGGCCCCGCTCCTCTTCGTGGCCGCCCATCTCGGCAAGAACGCCGCGGAGCGGAACAAGGTCCGCCTGGCGTACGTCAACGATCCCGACCGCCCCATCTCCGGCAACGGCCAGTCCGTCGCCTACGCCCTGAGCGCCAAGCCGGGCGACGCCGCCCTGGAGACGGTGGCCTTGCGCTTCACCGGCACGGCGGGCAAGCCGGGCGAGCTGACCTCGACGCCGGAGCTCGACGAGGCCGACGTCGTGGTGCCCGCGATGCGCCACCTGGCCCCGGCGTCGCCGACGACGACCGTTCGCTACGCCCAGCCCTACCTCGACTTGGGCTTCACCGGCAAGAACGCCGAGCCGCAGGTCTTCCTCGCCCTCAAGACTGCGGCGACGATCTCGTTCGGCGGCGGCACCGACCGCTCCGGCGGCTTCATCCAGCCGGACCTGCCGGTGCGCGGCCTCTCCCGGGCGCTCGGCGCCGTCGGCGACCTCGACGACCTGGTCAACAAGCCGCCGGCGGAGCGGTTCAATCCGACGAAGTTCCTCGCCGGGGTGCTGCCGAAGCTCTTCGGGCTCTTCGACCTCACCGACATCCTCGCCGTGCTCGGGCTGGACCGCGCGCCGGCGTTCCTGACCGAGCAGCTCGACGTCGTCGCCGGCCTGCTCGCCGACCTCGAGGCGCTGCAGGCCGCCGTCCAGCGCAGCGCTGCGCGGCTGGCGGAGGACGCCGCCGCGGCGGCCACCACCGCCTTGCGCGACCAGGCAGAGGCGGCGCGGGCGCGGCTGGAGGCGGTGCGCGGCCAGCTGCAGACCCGCGTCGCCGCGCTGGTGGATGCGGTGGGGGACCTGCTCGCCCTCGACACGCCGAGCACGCCGGCCGACGTCACCGCCGCCGTCTCCGGCGTGCTGGACGACCTGGCCGACCTGGTGAACGAGCTGGGCGCCGTGGTCCGCGAGCAGCCGCTGCCGCCGCCGGTCAAGGCGGAGCTGGAGCGGCTGGTCAACGGCCTCGGGCCGATCCGCGACGCGGCCGCCATCGCCGAGACCATCGAGACGATCACGGCGTTCGTCAACGGCCTCGACCCCGAGGGCCTGAGCGTGCGCGCCCGCTTCGACTGGCGGCCGGCGCTCACCAACTTCCCCAAGGGCCCGGACGCCAACGCGCTGTTCGTCGTGCGCCCGGACGGCCTGCTGCTGTCGGTCGAGGCGCGCGCCTCGGGCTCGGGCGGCGTCGGCGCCGACGTCCTCGCCGAGCTGCGCGAGTTCTCCCTCAACCTCTTCCCCGGCGCGCCGCTGCTGCGGCTGGCCTTCGACCGGCTGGCCTTCCGCGCCGCCAGCGGCCGCAAGCCCGAGGTGGACGTCGTCTTCCGCGGCATCGAGTTCGTCGGCGTCCTCTCCTTCATCGAGACCCTCAAGGACCTGATCCCCTTCGACGGCTTCGCCGACCCGCCGTACGTCGACGTCGGCCCGGAGGGCGTGACGGCCGGCTTCGACATCGCGCTGCCCAACGTCTCGGTCGGGGTCTTCAGCCTGGAGAACATCAGCCTGGGGGCCGACGCGCGGGTGCCGTTCCTGGGCGAGGCGGTGACCGTCGGCTTCTTCTTCTGCACCCGCGAGAAGCCGTTCCGCCTGACCGTGATGATGATCGGCGGCGGCGGCTTCGTCGGCATCCGGCTCTCCCCCAAGGGGCTGGTGCTCCTCGAGATGGCCCTCGAAGCCGGCGCCTCGCTCTCCATCAACCTGGGCGTCGCTTCCGGCTCCGTCTCGATCATGGTCGGCATCTACCTGCGCCTGGAGGTCGACAAGGGGTCGCTCACCGGCTACTTCCGCATCCGCGGCGAGGTCGACGTCTTGGGGCTGATCTCCGCCTCCATCACGCTCGAGCTGTCGCTGACCTACGAGTTCGACACCGGCAAGCTGGTCGGCCGCGCCTCGATCGAGATCGAGGTCGAGATCTTCTTCTTCTCCTTCTCGGTCAGCGTCTCCTGCGAGCGCCGGCTCGCCGGCTCCAACGGCGACCCGACGTTTGCCGAGATCCTCGACGTCCAACCTGACGGCAGCGCACCGGCGTGGGACGCCTACTGCGCCGCCTTCGCGGCGGCCTGAGCCATGGCGACCGAGTCCTTCCTCGTCACCGCGCTGCCGTACTCGGCGGACCCCGGCGAGCCGTTCCACGTCTCGCTCTTCGTCACCCACCGGCTCACCCCGGACGGCGCCGAGGGGGTGGTGGCGGACTTCCTCCGCATCGTCGACTGGACGGCGCGGCTGGCGGGCGCGCAGCTCACCCTGCGCGGCCGGAAGAGCAACAACACGAACGTCACGATCGCGGTGACGCCGCTCCTCGACGAGCTGGAGCCCGAGCTCTGGCCGCGGGTCTTCCCGCCGGAGCTGGCGGTGCGGCCCTGGCAGACGCCCGACCACACGGCGGTGCCCTGGCGCACCTTCCCGGCCCACCGGATGCAGCAGCACGCCCTCTTCGTCCACGGGGTGTCGATGTACTCCTCCCCCGTGGCCGCGCCCACCGTCGCCGGCAACGCCCTCACCCGGCCGCTGCTGAACACCCTGGGCGTCGACATCGGGCACCGGCTGTCGGTCGCCCAGCTCGTCGAGCATCCCGTCGACAAGCATTCCTTCGAAGCGCACCTCACCAAGCGGCTCGACGCCCTGACCAACGGCGGCTTCCTGGGCCCCGACGCGACGTCGACGACGGGGCAGCCGCTGCTCCAGCTCGTCGCCGACCTGCACCGCGCCCGCCGCTACTACCAGCGCGACGAGGAGCAGCGCCCCTACCAGGAGCGGCCGACGCCCGGCACGGTCCCGCCTCCCGTGCGCAAGCCGGAGCCCGACTTCCACGAGCGCGCCGGCATGCTCGGCGACCTCTCGCCGCTGCTGCGGCGGCTCGGGCTGGTGATCGACCTGCGGGTCGACGACGTGGCGCAGCTCGCCGACCTGGTGTGGATCCAGGCCGGCCTGGTGGTGCCCGACCTCGCCAACTCGATCAACGTGCAGCCGCGCACCGCCTGCGAGGTCTCCGGCCAGACCTTCACCGCCAAGGCCGCCTCGGCGGAGTGGACGCACGGCATGCTCCGCCTGGGCGACGAGAAGACCTTCACGGTGCTCGACCTCGATCCCGACGCCGCCGGCCTCAAGCTCGAGATGCACGTCCGCAACCTGCCGCGCCTCTTGGCGATCGAGAACAACGGCGACCGGGTCAACTCGGCGCCGCCCAGCCTGCGCGCCACCGGCCTCGCCATTGCCCGCCAGGACCGGGCGCAGGTCCTCCACGACCGGCTCCAGGGCGCCGCGGCGAAGGACGCCGCGCTCCTCTCCGGCACCGCGGCCCAGCTGCTGCAGGAGCAGATCAGCCGCGGCCTGCGCCTCGAGGTCTGGGACGACGTCAGCGACGACTGGCACTCGCTGCACCTGCGGCGGCTGCACGTCGAGGTGGAGGGCGCGGCGGTCCTCGACGACGCCCCGGACGAAGGGTTCCTGCAGGGCGCCTCGCTGACCCAGGCGGACGAGCAGCCGGCGGCGCCCAAGAACGCCCACGAGGTGCTGGCCGGCTGGGACGGCTGGTCGCTGTCGGCGCCGCGGCCGGGACGCACCGTCGTCCACGTCGACGGCGAGGAGCGAGTGGTCGACGAGGCGCCGCCCGACCCCGACCCCGTCAATCCGGTGGTCAGCCGCACCGCGATCGAGCCCGGGACGCTGCCGCGGCTCCGCTACGGCCGGAGCTACGCCTTCCGCGCCTACGCCGTCGACCTGGCCGGCAACAGTCGGCCGCACGTCGTCGCCGGCGCGCCGGACGGCGACAGCGGCGGCGGGCCCGCGATCGAGGAATCGGTCACCGCCTTCGCCGCCACGACGCTGGCGGCGAAGCCGCTCGAGGCGACGGTGCCGGCCGCCTTGGAGTCGGCGCGGGTCGGCCTGGACGTCGTGCGGCAGGAGGTGCGCGCGCTGCGCCCGCCGCGCGCCGCCGGCCCCATCGAGGGGCGCGGCGTGCCGGGCCTGAGCCTGGCGGAGGTCGAGCCCACCGGCGTCGCCGACGTCGACCGGCTCGTGGTGTCGCGGGTGGCGGCCCGCGCCGCCCGCGTGCGCGCCGCCGGCCCGGCGCGGCGGGAGCGGATCGAGAACGCCTTCGACGTGGCGGCGGCCGAGGCGCCGCACCTGCTGGTCCGCACCGACGCCCAGACACCCGCGCCCGTCTTCGGCCGCGCGCTGGCGACCGACCTGCGCACGCAGCGCGGCTTCGTCGGCCTGGCGCTCGCCGAGGCCGTGGCCCAGAGCGGCCAGACGGTGACGACGCCGCGGCCGTTCCTGCGCTGGGACCCGGTGATCGAGCCGGCCATCGTGCCCCGGCACGCCTTCAGCGAGGGCGAGTCGCTGCAGCGGCTGGTCATCCGCTCCGGCGTGGCAGGGCCGGCGGAGGAGGGCGGCCTGGAGGTCACGATCGTGCCGCCGGAGGTCTACGTCCCGGCGACGATCGCCGCGCACCCGACCGTCGACCTCGCCTGGGGCGAGGACAGCCAGCGGCACCTGGCACCGCCCAAGACCAGCCAGCTCGAGGCGGAGCTGCACGGCATGTTCGACGCCGCCATCGGCTCCGGCTCGGCCGCCGCGGTGCGCGCCGCGCTGGCGGTGGCGCTGCGCGAGGCCGGCACGTTCTTCGACACCACGGTGGCCGACCTGGCGAACCCCGGGCAGCGCCTGCCGCAGCCCGGCGTCACGCTCCACCTCTCGCCGACGGCGGAGGAGCCGGTGCACGCGACGCCCGAGGAGCTGCCGCGCGGCGAGCCGCCGACCCCGGGGCAGTACGTCGCCCACGACGTCGACGAGCTGGTGGTGCCCTACCTGCCCGACCCGCTGGCCGCCGGCATTTCGCTGACCTTCCCGGACGCCGGCAAGGACCACCGGCTGACCGGCCTGCTGGCCGTCGAAGGCACCACGCTGCGCTACCCCGGCGCCTGGCCGGAGCCGCGGCCGTACCGGCTCGTCCTCGCCGCCGGCGACGAGCTGGGGGCGGTGGTGGACGGCACCGAGCTGCGCATCACCGTGCCGCCCGGCGAGCAGCTCCGGATGCGCCTGTCGTCCTGCCTGGACCGCGCCTCGCTCGATCTCCTCGGGCTGTGGCGCTCGCTGCCGCCGGTGCTGCGCGCGCTCAACATCCTCGCCGAGGCGGCCGCGGACGGCTGGTTCTGGTGGCTGACGCCGTCGGTCGAGATGACCCTGGTGCACGCGGTGCCCAAGCCGGTCGAGGTGCCGCGGCCGACCATCCTGGTGCCCATCCGCGCCAACCTCGACACCGCGGTGACGCTGTTCGGCGGCGTCGACGTCCACGGCCCGAGCACCGAGCGGATCGACGTCGAAGGGGCCTGGAGCGAGTGGGTGGACGACGTCGCCAAGCCGGCGCCGGAGCGGGTGGACGTGGTGGCCGCGGCCTGCGGCACCGAGATCGGCTACGACGAGGACCTCGTCGTGCTCGCCGGCACGGACTCCAGTGTGCCGCTCCCCGACGGCGGCGCGCTGCGCCTCCACAAGGCGGTGCACCAGATGGGCGACACCAAGCACCGCACGGTGGACTACCGGGTGCGGGCGACGACCCGCTACCGGGAGTACTTCTCGCCGCTGGTCACGCCGTCGGTGGACGACCTGTCGCTCGTCGGCCCGGTGCGCCGGCTCAACGTCCTGAGCAGCGCGCGGCCGCCCAAGGCCGCGGTGCGCGACGTGCTGCCGCTGTTCCTGTGGGACGAGCGGACCGAGCCCGCGCAGCCGTTCGGGCTGCGCCGCACCCGCCGCAGCGGCGTGCGGATCTACCTCGACCGGCCGTGGTACGCGACCGGCGACGGCGAGCTGCTCGGCGTGCTCCTGGCCTCCAGCGACGACGCCGAGGTGGTGAAGTCGACCAGCCAGTGGGCGTCCGATCCGGTGTGGGCCCAGCAGGGTCCGGCCGCCCGCGCGGCGCTGCCGCTGTCCGACGTCCTGCACTTGACCGGGCTCGACGACCGCCGCGTCCCGGGCCGTCCCGTCGGCCCGCCGGCGGCGCGCTCCCTGGTCGACATCCCCGGCTCACCCCCGGTGTGGGTCCTCGGCTACGAGCCGGAGTTCTCGCCGGCGCGCGGGCTCTGGTTCGTCGACGTCGCCTTCGACCCGCGCACCGCCTTCTGGCCCTTCGTCCGGCTCGCGGTCGCCCGCTACCAGCCCGACTCCAACCCCGGGATGCACCTCTCGGCGGTCACGGTGTGCGACTTCGCGCAGCTGACGCCGGAGCGCACGGCGACGCTGACGCGGCCCGACGACCGCCACGTCCGGGTCGTCGTCACCGGGCCGGTCGGGGTGCCGAAGACCTTCCTGCCCTCGCTCATCTTCTCGCCGCCGTTCGTCGCCCACGTGCAAGCCTCGCGCACCGTCCGCGCCCGCCTCGAGCGGCGCGTTGCGGCGGTGGGCACGGACCTCGGCTGGCAGGCGGTGGCGCAGGTCGACCTGCCGATCCTCGGCATCGACGGCACCGTCGTCTCCTGGGCCGGCCAGATCGAGCTGCCCCAGGCCCTGGCGCCGCGTCGCCCGGGCGAAAACGCGGACTGGCGGGTGGTCGTCGAGGAGTGGGAGCGGCTCCCCGCCGACCCGTCCCCGACCGGCGGGTTCCAGGTCGAAAGCCGGATCTGCTACGCGGACCACCTGCCGCTCTAAGGCGGGCGGGCGGGCAAGCCTGCGCCGAGCGGTAAAATCGCACTGACACCTGCGCGCAGCGGGATCGCCTCGACGCCGCATCGGAGGAGAGGATGGCTGCCGGGCCTCACGTCCTCCGCGACGTGATCGTCGTCCTGCCGGGCATCTTGGGCAGCACCCTGGCTCAGGACGGCCGGCTTGTCTGGGCGCCGTCCGCGGGCGCCGCGCTTCGAGCCATCGCAACCTTCGGCAGCTCAATCCGTCAACTCGCATTGCCGGCAGGGATCGGTGACGAGCACCCGGACGATGGGGTCGAGCCAGTGGCGCTCATGCCGGACCTACATGTCTTACCCGGCGTGTGGAGCTGGAACCTCGGCTACAGCAAGCTCCTCGACGGGCTTCGCTCGCGGTTTCACCTCGTCGAGGCGTCACCGAGTGACCCAGACCGCATCCCTAACCTCCTACCCGTGCCCTACGACTGGCGCCTGTCGAACCGCTACAACGCCCGGCGCCTCACGAAGATCATCGAACCGGTGCTCGAGCGCTGGCGGTCGCAGGGCGGGCGCTTCGCCGACGCCAAGCTGATCTTCATCTGCCATTCAATGGGCGGTCTCGTCGCCCGCTGGTACATCGAGATGGAGGGCGGGGCCGAGGTCACCCGCAAAGTGATCACCCTCGGCACGCCCTATCGCGGCGCGCTCAACGCGCTCGGCCAGTTGGTGAATGGCGTCCGCAAGGGGATCGGGCCGCTGCGGCTCGACCTCACGGCCTTCGGCCGCAGCCTGCCGGCGCTGCACCAGCTCTTACCCGAGTACGCCTGCGTCGAGTCAGCGGGGGAGCTGCGCAAGACGACGGAGGTCGAGCTCCCCGAGCTCGACTCTGCCATGGTCGCCGACGCCATGCGCTTCCACGATGAGCTCGACCAGGCGGCGGTCGCGCGACCGCCGGGCGCCTACGACCTGCACCCGATCGTCGGTTTCCGGCAGCCGACGGCGACGACCGCGCGCGTCGCCGGCGAGCTGATCGAGCCCGTCGGCACGATCTCCGGCGACGACGAAGGCGGCGACGCCACCGTTCCCTGCCTATCGGCGACCCCGAGCGGGTTGCGGCCCGACGCGCCGGGCATCCACTGGGTCGCCGACCAGCACGGTGCCTTGCAGAGCAACCAGGCCGTCCTCGACCAGATCGAAGGCATCCTCACTGCGAGCCCCGTGGTCCGCAGGGCGGAGCCGGGCGTCGAGCTGGGCGTCGAGGTGGACGAGATGGTCGGCGCCGGCGAGGTGGTGCGTGTCGCGGCGCTGCCGGCGCGCGAGGAGCGGCTGAGCCTCCAGGCGAGAGCGATCGACGAGCGCGGCAGGGCGGTCGAGGTCGCGAGCCTGCGCCGCGAGCGCGAGGTCCGGCGCGGCACGCTCGGCCCTCTCGCGCCGGGCGCCTACCGCATCGTCGTCGACGCCGGCGAGGCGGCCGCCGGCTGGGTGGAGGCGGTCACCACCTGCGTGCTGGTCTGGGATCCGGAGGCGGTGTGACGCCGGCCCCGGAGCCACGGCCGATTCGGCTCTTCGTAGGCGTGGCGGTCGGCACCTACGACAGCTACGAGGCGCTGCCGCGTGCAGTTCCCGACGTTGAGGCAGTCTGCGGGGTGCTTACGAGCCTGTCGTACGAAGGGCGGGTCATTCCGGATCCGCGCCGAGAGGACGTGATCCCACTGCTCGAGGAGGCCCTTCCCAACGACTCGCTGCTGCAGGGAGGATCTCTGATCCTCATGTGGGCGGGTCACGGCGATCGGACACCGGAGGGAAGACTCCGCCTGATCGCCAGGAACAGCCCGCGCAGCGGGGCTCCGGATCTCACGCCCGAGTTGCTGGCGGGGATGGCCGCGCGCACCGGAGCCAGCCAGATCTTGCTCATCCTCGACACCTGCTACTCAGGCGGCGGCGCACTGCCGGCGCTTGAGGTCGCCGAGGCGGTCCTGGCGGCGTGGCCGGCCCACGCGGAGCGGGTGTGGTTCGGCGTAGTGACGTCCGCTCAGGCGCTCGAGCGAGCCCGTGACGGCATCTTCGCCGAGCGCTTGAGCAAGCTCCTCCAGAAGGGCCCGAGCACGCCAGAGCTCATGCTCCGTTGGAGCGCCCACAACGCCGGCGTCCGGGGCGACGACCTCGTCGACGCACTGATCAAGGAGTGGGATGCGGAGCAGGAACCCGTCTTTGTGCAGCAGGGCAACGCCTGGACGATGCTCCCGAACCCGCACTTCGATCCCCAGGCCCTGGCGCAGGTTATCGAGCACCTGCTCCTCGCGGCGCGTGGGATCGACCCGGAGGAGGAAGGTTTCTACTTCACGGGGCGCGTGACGCCACTGGCATGCATCGTGGCGTGGCTCCAAGCGCGTCAACCCGGCATCCTGGTGGTGACGGGACCGGCCGGCTCCGGCAAGTCAGCCGTGGTCGGCAGGATCGTAAGCCTCTCGAACCCCGCCGAGCGTGCGCTGCTCCTCAGCCACGGCCCGCTCGAACACGCGGACCCCGGCGAAGGCTCGGTGCAGGCCCACGTGCACGCGCGCGGCCTTACCGGCGAACAGGTTGTGCAAGCGATCGACGAGCAGCTCGTGCGCATCGGCCTGCTGCCGTCGAACCCATCCGGCCCGCGCAATCGCGGAGACCTTCTAGGCGACATCGAGCGGAGCAGAAGCCGCCCGCTCATCGTGGTCGACGGCCTCGACGAGGCGGGCCACGGTGCATGGCAGATCGCCGACGACATCCTTCGTCTGCTCGCGCCCGTCTCCAGAGTGCTCATCGGTACGCGCGAGGTGGCGGCCCCGGACGGAGGGGCCTCGCTGATTCAGCGCCTGGCTCCCACCGAGGTGGTAGACCTCGGCGAGGAGGCTCTCCGCGAGGCTACTCGCGAAGACCTGCACGGCTACGTGGCGAAACGCCTCGCTGCCGCCGGACCGCCCGCCATGGACCCGGCTGAGATCGCGAGAGCCATCCTTCGCCTGGCGAGCGAAGAGGACGAAGGGATCTTCCTGCTCGCCAGGGTCATCACCGCTCAGCTCCGAGCCGAACCCATCGACACGGAGACCGCCGGGTGGGAAACACAACTCAGTCGGACCCTTGCCGACGCGTTTGACCGCGACCTGGCGCGTATCCCGCCGCTCCGCCGGCACGACGTCGAGCTCCCGCAGGCGGCGCTCGAAGTTCTCGCGACGCTGACTTGGGGCAAGGGCGCCGGCTTGCCCGACGATCTCTGGGCGATCGCGGCGACCGCTCTCTCGCCAGCATCAACTATCTACACGCGTGACGACATTTACTGGCTTCTCGGTTTGGCCGGCCGGTACGTGGTCGAAGCGGGCGAAGGCGGCCGGAGCGTCTATCGCCTGTCCCACCAGCGGCTGGCTGAGCATCTGCAGTCGCGATTCGCCGAACCCGAAGACGCTGTGAAGGAAACCAAGGCGACAACGCTGGCGAAGGCGCTGATCGATCACTATCTCGTCCTGCTCGAAGCGGGTGAGCCTCCCACCGCCACCACCTACCTCTGGCGTTATGCCTGGCTCCATGGTGCCGAGAGCGGCGCGCCAGGCATTGAGTTGGTGCGCCGGCTGGCTGACCGCGACGCCCCCGCCTTCCTGCCCGGCCTCGGCCGCGCGCTTGACTACTTGGGCGCCAGCTACAGCGAGGTCGGGCACCGGCAGGAGGCCCTCGTTCCCTCCCAAGAGGCGGTCGAGATCTACCGCGCCCTCTCCGCCGCCAACCCCGCTTTTCTCCCGAACCTCGCGGGCGCGCTTAACAACCTGGGCAACCGCTACGGCGAGGTCGGCAAGCGTCAGGAGGCCTTCGCATCGACCCAAGAGGCTGTCGCGATCTACCGCGGCCTCGCCGCCACGAACCCCGCGTTCCTCCCAAACCTCGCCGGCACGCTCAACAACCTAGGCGGCCGTTACAGCGAGCTCGGCCGCCGATGGGAGGCCTTCCCATTGACCGAGGAGGCCGCTGCGATCTACCGCGACCTCGCCGCCACGAACCCCGCGTTCCTTCCAAACCTCGCCGGCACGCTCAACAACCTGGGCACCCGCTACGGCGAGCTCGGCCGCCGCCAGGAGGCCTTCGCTTCTACTCAGGAGGCCGTCGCGATCTACCGCGACCTCGCTACCACCAACCCCGCGTTCCTTCCGGACCTAGCAAGCGCTCTGAACAATCTGGGCGGCCGCTACAGCGAGGTTGGTCGCCGCGAGGAGGCCTTCGCCCCCACCGAGGAGGCCCTCGTGATCGGCCGCGAGCTCGCCGCGACGAACCGCAGGTTCCTTCCTGACCTCGCCAGCACGCTCACCAACCTGGGCAACCGCCACAGCGAACTCGGCCGCCGCCAGGAGGCCTTCGCTCCCACCGAGGAGGCCGTCGCGATCTACCGCGACCTCGCCGCCACCAACCCCGGGTTCCTCCTAGACCTCGCCCGCGCGCTGAACAACCTGGGCATCCGCCACAGTGAGCTCGGCCACCGCCAGGAGGCGCTCGCTTCTACCCAAGAGGCTGTCGCGATCTACTCCAATCTCGACGCCGACGAGCCCGCGTTCCTTCCCCACTTCGCCATGGCGCTCACCAACCTGGGCGCCAGTTACGGCCAACTCGGGCGCCGCCAGGAGGCACTCGCTCCCAGCGCGGAGGCGGTCCAGATCTACCACGACCTCTCCGCCAGTAACCCCGCATTCCTCCCGGATCTAGCCGCCGCGCTCAACAGCCTGGGTAACCGCTATGGCGAGCTCAGCCGCCGCCAGGAGGCCTTCGCTTCTACTCAGCAGGCCGTCGCGCTCGTCCGCGACCTCGCTGCCACGAACCCCGCGTTCCTTCCAGACCTAGCGAGCGCTCTGAATAATCTGGGCGGCCGCTACAACCAACTCGGCTGCCGCCAGGAGGCCTTCGCTTGTACCCAAGAGGCCGTCGTGCTCTACCGCAATCTCGCCGCCGCCAATCCCGCGTTCCTCCCGGACCTCGCGAGCGCTCTGAATAATCTGGCCGGGCACCACGACGAACTCGGCCAGGAGGCTCTCGCTTCTACCCAAGAGGCCGTCGCGATCTGGCGCGACCTCGCTGCCACCAACCCCGCATTCCTTCCAGACCTCGCCCGCGCGCTGAACAACCTGGGCACCGGCCACGCCGTACTCGGTCGCCACGAGGAAGCACTCGCTCCCAGCGAGGAGGCCGTCGCGATCTACCGCGATCTCGCCGCCGTCAACCCCGGACTGCTGCCGCGCCTCGCCCTCGCGCTGAACAATCTCGGCAACACCTACAGCGAGTGCGATCGTCGCCAGGAGGCCCTTGCTCTGATTGAGGAGGCTGTCGCGATCTACCGCGACCTCGCCGCCGCCAACCCGGAGTTTCCCCTCGGCCTGGCCAAAGCACTCCACAACCTCGATCGCCGATACCGGGAGGTTGGCGATGCGGTGTCCGCGGAAGAAGCATGGAGGCTCACGATCGAGGTGGTGGGCAATTCCGCGCAGCAAGCATTTCTCCGGCTGCGGCAAGCCCAAACGCGCGATCCCGACGACCGCCGCACCGTCGACGACCTGCTGGCCGCCCTCGCGCTCGCTCCGGCGGCCCGCCGCGATCTGCTTGCGGACGTGCACGCGACCGCTCGGCAGCTCCGCGGACGCGGCGCGAGCTGGTTCGACGCCGCTTGGCGCGAGGCGACCGGCGAGGCGCTGCCGGCATGGCTGGCACTGGAAAGCGAGCATGTCAAACGGGTCGAGCAGTGGCTCGCGGCCTCCCCGGCCACGGCCTCACGGCAGTTCTTCGCCGAGCACGCCGGAGAGCTGCTGGCGGAGTCGACCGATCTGGCGCTCGAAGAGATCGCGCTCGGCTTCAGGCATCCCTCGGAGATCGAAGGCTTCCGGCAGCTTCTCGCACAGGCCCGCGCCGACGGCGTTGACGAGGCTTACCGGCCGCTCCTCGCTAGAGACCTCGTGATCCAGTGGATGGCCGCGGACCTCGCGGCCAAGCGGAGCCTGCTGGCGGAGCGCCGCGAAGAGCTGCTGGGCGATGGCGCCGCCGTTCTCGCCACGCTCCAAGAGCAACACCCGGACGATCCCAACCTCGGCGTGCACGCGGCGCTGCTGGCGCTCGCTCGCTCCGGGCAAGAGGACTCGGCATTCGCGGCCCTAGGCGACCCGACTCACATTCCCGAGCTTCTGGCTAACCTCGCCCGCCGCGACGAGATCGCCGCGCTCGAGGCGCTGGCCAGCCTCGGCTTGTTCGTCGACGTACCGCCCGCGGTGCAGGCTGTGGTGTGGTTCCATCGCGCGGTCACGCTTGCCCTCCGCTCGCAGGCCGAGCTCGCTCTTGAGGCCCTGCGCGAGGCCCGCCGGCTCGACTCCGGCCAGGTCACGGACTGGCTTGGCTTGCTCGTCGAGCTGTCGCCGAAGTACCCCGAAGTCGTCGTTCTGAGCCAAGCGTTGATCGCCAAGACCTCCGGGGCGTAGGCTGGCGTTCCGCGCCTTGCCCAGTGCCGGGTTGGGCGCCTATACTTGAGGCAACGCTTTCAGTTCCGAGAGACCGGGGATGGCCACGAGGAAGAGCACGGGCGCGCGGCCGGGCATGACCAAGGCGGACCTCGTCGAGGTGGTCTACGACCGCCACGGCGGGATCACCAAGGACGAGGCGGCGGAGATCGTCGAGGCGATCTTCTCGACCGTCAAGTCCAACTTGGGCAGCGGCCGGCGGGTGCGGATCAAGAACTTCGGGACCTTCGAGATCACCTCGCGTCCCGGGCGCACCGGTGTCAGCCCGGTGAGCGGCGAGAAGATCTTCATCCCCGCCCACCGCGGCCTCGCTTTCCGCCCGGCCCGCCGGCTGCGCGACGTGATGACGCCGGCGCGCCTCCCGCGCCCGCCGCGGGGCTCGTAGCCGATGCCGTCGCGGCTGCGGGTGCAGAAGCGCCTCTACTACAAGATCGGCGAGGCCTGCCGGATGCTCGACATCCAGCCCTACGTCCTGCGCTACTGGGAGACCGAGTTCCCGGCGCTGTCGCCGGCCAAGAGCCGCTCCGGCCAGCGGGTCTACAACGAGAAGGAGCTGGCGGTCATCCGGCGGATCAAGGAGCTGCTCTACGACGAGGGCTACACGATCGCCGGCGCCAAGAAGAAGCTCGAAGGCGAGCTGGCGGCGGGGACGCTGGGGCGGGTGGAGCCGGACGACGCCGACGAGGTCGAGCGCGCGGAAGTGGGGGAGGAGGGTGAGGACGAGGCGCCGGAGGAAGGGCCGGCGGCGGCGCCCGACGAAGACGACGCCGGCGCCGACTCCGCCGAGGTCGCCGAGCAACTCGCGCTCGAGGCGCCGCCGGCGCCCGTCGCGCGGGTCGTGAAGCCGGCACCGCGGCTTGACACTCGGGGCGCCGAGCGAGTAGAAACCCTGCGCGCGGGGATCGAACAGGCCCTTCGAGCGGCTCGCGAGATTCTCGCGCTCCTCGACTCGAAACCCCCAGCCAAGTAGGGCCGTCCGGTCGGGACGTGGCGCAGCCTGGTAGCGTACCTGAATGGGGTTCAGGGGGTCCCGGGTTCAAATCCCGGCGTCCCGACCAATTTCCTTCCTCGACCATGATTCCGAACAAGCCCGAGGAGCGGGTGGTGTGGCAGGGGACACCCTCGCCGCTGGTGAACCTGCCGCTCTACCTGCTGCTCGTCCTCGGCGCCGTCCTCGCCACCGCCGGCCTGATCTGGCTGCGAGGGCGCGGCGGGGGTCCCGTTGTGACCTGGCTGATCGTCGCCGCCTGGGCGATCTGCCTCCTGGTCGCCCTCGTCGCCTACGTCAAGCTGCGGGCGACGAAGTACACCGTCACCACCGAGCGGCTGCGCCTGACGACCGGCCTCTTTTCGACCGAGACCGACGACATCGAGCTGCGGCGAGTGCGCGACCTCTCGGTCCGCTGCCCCTTCTTCCTGCGTCTCCTCGGCCTCGGCAACGTGGTCGTCGTCAGCACCGACCGCACCAACCCGACGGTGACGCTGCACGCCGTCCCCCGCCCGCACGACCTCCAGGGCACGCTGCGCACGCTCGTCGAGGGGCAGATCGCCCGCTACGGCGTGGGCGAGATCGACATGGTCTAGAAAAAAGGGGTGGGGGCCCCTCGAAGGAGGGGCCCCGGGGAAAGGGAACGGAGGTCGGTCTAGTAGCGGCGCCAGTACCCCAGCATGAAGATGTAGTCGGCGAAGGCTGCGTCGCCGTGGCGGCCGGGCACCGCGCGGTCGGGGACGCTGCGGGTGCGGTTGCGGTAGAGCGCGTAGGGGGCCGCCAGCGAGAAGGTGTGCGGGCCGCGCGTGTAGCTCACCGCGGGCTCGACGGAGACCGCGTAGCCGGGACGCCGGAACCCCTGGCTGCCGCCGACGAGGTCGTGCACCGGCACGCCCTCGAGACGCCCGCCCAGGCTCGCGCCCCATCCCTTCCAGCTCGGCGCCGCGTACGCCATGCCGGCGCGCGCCAGGTACTGGTCGGCGACCGACATGATCTCTTCGCCGCGGTTGTTGCGGAAAGTGCGAACGCCGTTGGTCTCGTCCGGGTTCACCAGATAGCTGGTGGCGAGGTAGAGCGTGCCGTTGTTGTCGAGCACGCGCTGCACGGCCTGGAAGTCGAGGAGCGCGCCGAAGCCGCCGTCGCCGGGCTGGATGGACTGGTCGACCGTCTCGATCGACGTCACCTCCTGCCCGTTGACGATGCGCTGCCGGGCGTCGACGACGTTGTCGCGGCCGGTGGGGAACTTGAGCCCGAGCCCGAACGACATGTTGCCGTTGGGGTGCTCGGAGGGTTTCCAGAACAGGCGCCGTCCCATCAGCGTGATGTCGCCGAGCGCGCTGGCGTGGGTGATCGTGCGGCCGATCACAGTGCCCTGGACGGTGAGCGCGTTGGAGCGCTCCGCCATCAGGTAGGGGATGCCGACCGAGAGGCTGGTCCGGTCCGAGAGGTTGTAGCGGATGCCGAGCTCGACGAGGTTGAGTGTGTTGACGACCTCGTTGCCGATCTCCTGCCGCTCCTCCTGCTCCTCGGGGCCGACGAAGTGACGGTCGGATTTCTGGTGACGCCAGGTGGTGGAGAACTGCCACTTGTTGGGGCCGGTGTAGGACCCCTCGTACGCGCCGAGCACGGGCGCGTCGAGACGCGCGGCGACTCAGCCTTGGGCCCAGGCGTGCCTGGGAGCTGCGAAAAGGGCGCCGAGCACCACGAACCCGGCCAACGCGAGCCTACGCTTCATGGATGGATTCCTCCTGTTGCCGACGTGCCATCGCAAGGGGTGTGCCGTGGAGATCGGCTCGGGCGGCGCCATCGAAGTGTCTTAGCAGTCAGTGGCTTACGCCAAAAGGATTGCCCGATGGCGGCCCGCCCGCCGTTCCGGGCCTCATCGCCCCTATGAGGCAGCCGTAGCCGCTACGGGGGCCGGGCTGTGGCAAACTCTCTGTCGTGAAGCCCTTCGCGATCGCGGCGTTGACCGGCGGCCTGCTGGCCGCGGCGGCAGCGGCACAACTCTGGAGCGGCCCGGCGGCGCTGGAGGTGCGCGTCGAGGACCATCAGGGGAAGCCGGCGGCCGGCGCCGAGGTGCGGCTCGTCTATCTTGGCGTCGAGCCGCCGGACGGGCCGCAGACGGTAGCGGCCGACGCGCGCGGCCGTGCGGTGGTCGGCGGCCTCGCCGAAGGGCTCTGGCGGCTGGAGGTGGCGCGCGGCGGCTTCATGACCTACCGCGCCGAGGTGGAAGTGCGGGAGGGGAAGCCGCGCATCGTCGCCGCCGGCCAGCACAACGTGCCGGGGGCGGTGCACACGCTGAGCGTGCGGGTGGCGCGCGGCAAGGGCGGGGCGCCGCGGCCGCCGGAGATCGCGCGCGTAGAACCGCCGCGTAGGGAAACGCCGCGCGCTCCCGTGCAGCCGCCGCCGGCACCCGAGCCCGTGGCACCGCGGCCGGTAGAGGCGCCGCCGGCCGCCACGCCGGCTCCGCAGCCGACACCCGCGCCGCCACCGACGCCCGAGCCCGCGGCACCTCCGCCGGCCGCTCCAGCTCCGCAGCCGACGCCCGCTCCTCCGGCACCGGTCCCCGAGCCGCCGCCAGTCGAACCGCCGGGATCAGCCGCGCCACCCGCGCAAGCGCCACCCGCTGCCGCTCCGGAGCCGGAGCCGCCGCCACAACCGGAGCCGGCGGCCCCTCCCGTGGAGTCGCCACCGCCGATCGCGCCGACCCCACGTCCAGAGCCCGCGCCGCCCGCGGCCCCGCCCGCCGAGCGGCCGCCGCAGACCGCACCGACGCCGCGGCCCGAGCCGACCGTCCCTCCCACCCAGCCGCCGCCGCAAGCCCCGCCGGCACCGGTGCCGTCGCCACCGCCAGCGGCCCCCGCCCCAGCCGTCCCCGCGCCGCCGCTCGAGGCTCCACCGCCGGCAGCCGCGCCGGCACCCGCGCCCGCGCCGCCCACCGCCGCACCTGCGCCTCCGCCCGCCGTCCGCGGCCGCTCGTACGAGGAAGGCACTTGCGCCGACTGCCGTCCCGGCGAAGCCGCCCTCTCGGTCTCGGCCGTCGTCCAGCCGGCACAGCCCGGCGTCGCCTGCTCCGACGCCCTCCGCCAAGCGGTCGGCCGCGTGCGCGCCGCGGCAACTGACGACGACACCGCCTCCGGCCTGCCGCCGAGCTGCCCGCTGCTGGAGGTGCGCCTCGCGCCCGGCGTCCGCTACACCGGCTACCGCTACGAGATGGGGGACGGACAGTCGAGCGCCGACTGCCTGGCGGGGCGCGAGTGCCCGGTCGGCGCGGCGCTCTGGCCGTACGACCCCGTGCTCCGCCGCTCGGCCGGCGGCGAGACGGTCCTCACCGCGGCCGTCGAGAACCGCTCGCCGCAGCCGCGGCGCGCCGTCTTCACCGTCTACTACGTCCCGCAAGCGAAGCGCTAGGCGCGGGCCAGCCGCTTGAACCTCTCCGACCTGTTCGCGGCCGGCGCGGCGCGGGCGCCGGAGAAGGGGGCGCTGAGCTTCGACGGCGGCGAGGGCGCCGGCGGCGCGTGCGAGACGAGCTACGCGGCGCTGCACGCGGCGGCCGGGCGGCTCGCCGCCGGCCTCGCGGCGCGCGGCCTCGGGCGCGGCGACCGGATCGCGCTGCTCATGGGCAACCGCCCGGAGTGGGTCGTCGCCCACCTCGCCGCCCTCCGCCTCGGCGCCGTCACCGTGCCGCTCAATCTCGCCTACCGGCGGCGCGAGATCGCGCACGTCCTGGGCGACGCCGAGCCGCGGCTCCTGATCACCGAGGCGAGCGAACGGGAAAAGCTGGAGGAGCTGGCGCCGGAGGAGCGGGCGACCGTCGAGGAGGTGCTGCTGGCCGAGGAGCTGGAGCGGTGGATGGGGGAGTCGAGCGGCGGCACGGAAGGGGAGCCGCCCGTCGACGGCGACGACCTGGCGCTCCTCCTCTACACCTCGGGGACGACGGGGCGGAGCAAGGGCGCGATGCTCAGCCACGACAACCTCCTCGCCACGGTCAGCGGGCTGCTCGCCGCCTGGGGGTGGCGCGCGGACGATCGCCTGCTCCTGGCGCTGCCGCTCTTCCACACGCACGGGCTGGTCGTGGGGCTCCACTGCGCCCTCGCCGCCGGCGCCACGGTGCTGCTGCGGCGCCGCTTCACGGCGGCGGCCGTGGCAGCGGACCTCCTCGGCGGCGAGCCGAGCCTCTTCTTCGGCGTGCCGACGATGTACGTGCGGCTGGTCGAGGCGCTGGGCGGCGAGACGGACGTGCGCCGGCGGCTCGGCGGCATGCGGCTCTTCTGCAGCGGCAGCGCGCCGCTCGCGGCCGAGACCTTCGCGGCGTTCGAGGCGCTCACCGGCCACGCCATCCTCGAGCGCTACGGCATGACCGAGACCGGCATGAACCTCTCGAACCCGCTGGCCGGGCCGCGGCGGCCGGGGACGGTGGGGACGCCGCTGCCGGGGGTGTCGATGCGGATCGTGGACCGCGAGGGGGCCGACGCGCCGGCCGGCGGGGAAGGGGAGCTGCTGGTACGCGGCGCCAACGTCTTCGCCGGCTACTGGCGCGACCCAGAGAAAACGGCGGCGAGCTTCCGCACCGACGGTGAAGGGCGCCGCTGGTTCGCCACCGGCGACCTCGCCCGGCGCGACCCCGAGACCGGCTACGTCACCCTCCTCGGCCGCCGCCAGGAGCTGATCCTCTGCGGCGGCTACAACGTCTACCCGCGCGAGGTGGAGGAGGTGCTCCAGGGCTGCCCGGGGGTGCGCGAGGCCGCGGTCGTCGGCCGCCCCGACCCGGAGTGGGGCGAGGTGCCGGTGGCCTACGTGGTCGCCGACGGCGACCTCGACGAGCCCGCTCTCCTCGCCCACTGCAAGCGCGAGCTCGCCGGCTTCAAAGTCCCCCGCTCCTTCCGCCCCGTCGAAGCCCTACCGCGCAACCCGCTCGGCAAGGTCCTCAAGCACCTGCTGGGCGGAGAGAGCTAGAATTCGAGGCCAACGATGAGCCGTGTCACCTTGGAGATCCCCGACGAGAGCCTGCTGGCGCTCAAGGTCGCGCCGGACGAGGCGGGGCAAGAGCTGCGGATGGCTGCCGCGGTGAAGCTCTTCGAACTCGGCCGGCTCTCCTCGGGCGCCGCGGCGGGGCTCGCGGGAGTGCCGCGGACAGTCTTTCTCTCGCGCCTCGCGGACTACGGAGTCGACACTTTCCGGCTCACCGCGGAGGAGCTCGAGAGCGAAGCCCGGCTTGCCTGAAGTCTTCTGCAACACTTCGCCGCTTCAGTACCTCTACCAGATCAAGCTGCTGCACCTTCTCCCCGCGCTCGTCGAGCGCGTCGTGGTTCCTCGTGCCGTGGATGAAGAGCTGGGGGTGGGAAGGAGGGCAGGCATTGACCTACCCGATCCGAAGGCTCTGGAGTGGATCACGATCCGTCGCCCCGCGAGCGAGACGGTGCCGCCGTGGGCCACAGACCTGGGGCCCGGCGAATCGGAAGTGCTGATGTTGGCGATCGAGTCGCCTGACTCGATCGTGCTCCTCGACGATGCGCTGGCGCGGCGCGTTGCCCAGATGCTCGGCCTGCGGATGAGGGGAACAATCGGCGTTCTCCTGGATGCGAAGCGAGCAGGTCTCGTCCCCTCGGTCGCGCCGCTGCTCGATCGGCTGCAGGGCTTGCGCTTCCGGCTTTCGCCGCGAACGCGTGCCGCGGTTCTGACGCTGGCCGGCGAGCCGGGCTGAAAAGCGCCGCCGACTCCTCACTCCACCCGCAGCGCGTCGAGCGGGTCGAGGGCCGCGGCGCGGCGGGCGGGGACGTAGGCGGCGGCGAGGGAGGCGGCGACGAGGACGGCGGCCAGGCCGGCGAGGAGACGGAGGTCGGTGGAGACGACGCCGAGCATCCCGGCTTCCATCAGGCGGCCGAGAGCGACCGAGAGGACGAGCCCCACCAGGGCGCCCACCGCGGTCAGCCGCGCGGCCTGCCAGACCGCGAGGCGCTCGACGTCGCCGCGGGTGGCGCCGAGCGCCATGCGGACGCCGATCTCGTGCGTGCGCTGGGAGACGAGGTAGGCCATCACCGCGTAGACGCCGACCGTCGCGAGGAGCAACGCCAGCCCGGCGAACACCCCCATGATCGCCGCGATGTACTGGAGGCCGACCGTCCGCTCCTTGAGCAGGACGCGCATCGGCATGAGGTCGAAGACCGGCTGCGCGGGATCGACCTCGCGCAGCGCCGTGCGCACGTCGTTGGCCAGCGCCGCCGGGTCGCGCCCCGTGCGCACCGCCAGCGCCAGGGAGCGGCTCGGCGCCTGCGCGTACGGCCGGAACACGGTGGGGTAGTTGCGCCGCCCGAACCAGTCGTGGATGTGGTCGCCGGTGACGCCGACGACCGTCGCCCAGGGCTGGTCCTCGCCGACGCGCAGACGCCGCCCGATGGCGCCGCCGTCGGGGAAGTAGCGCTCGGCCAGCGCGCGGCTGACCAGGGCCACCGGCGCGGCGTCCTCGCGGTCCGCGGCGGTGAGCCCGCGCCCCTCGACGATCGGCAGGCGCAGCGTCGCGAAGTAGTCGGGCGTGACCAGGCGCGAGTCCACCGTCGGCGGGTTCGCCGGGTCGGCCGGCGGCTGGCCTTCGATCTCGAACGCCGGCGAGGAGTTGCCGCCCGCCGCCGGCAGCACGTTGACGGCGGCGGCGCGCTCGACTCCCGGCAGCGCCGCGAGTCCCGCCATTACCCGCTCGACGAGCTGCCGCCGCGCCGGGTCGTTCTCCTCGTAGCGCGGATCGGAGAGGACCATGCGCATCACCAGGAGGTTGTCGGGGTCGTAGCCCTGCGGGCCGTTGAGGAAGCGGTGGATGCCGAGGACGCCGAGCCCGGCGGCGACGAGGAGCGGCAGCGCCAGCCCCATCTCGGCGACCACCAGCGCCTGCCGCAGGCGGAGGCGGCCGCGGCCGACGGTGGCCGCGCGGCCCCCCTCCTTGAGGGTCGCGGCCAGGCGCGGGTCGAGGCTGATCGCGGCGACGACGAGGGCCAGCGGCACCGCCGCCAGCCCGAGGAGCGCGCTCTCGGCGAGGAGCCCCCGCACCAGTCGCCAGCGCCCGGCGCCGAGCGCCAGGCGCAGCGCGATCTCGCGCTGCCGCTCGGCGCCGCGGGCGAGCAGAAGGTTGGCGATGTTGGCGCAGGCGATGAGGAGGACGAAGCCGGCCGCGGCCTGCCAGAGCGCGAGGATCGGACCCAGCCCCTGGTCCATCATCCCCTGCGCCAGGGTGTAGACGCGGGCGCCGCGGTCGCGGTTCTCCTTCGGGTACTCGCGGGCGAGCCGGTCGGCGACGACCGTCATCTGCGCCTGCGCCTCCTCGAGGGTCCGCCCCGGCGCCAGCCGGGCGACGACCGTGAGGTAGCGGGCGGTGCGCGACGGCGGCTCGGCCGGGTCGAAGGCCAAGGGCGCCCAGATCTGCGAGCCGATGGGGAAGGTGAAGCCCTCCGGCGCCACCCCGACCACCTCGTGCGGGGTGCCGTCGACGAGGACCGGGCGGCCGACGACCGCCGGGTCGCCGCCGAAGCGGCGGCGCCAGAGTTCGTGGCTGAGCACGACGCGGCGGTGGCGGCCGAAGGTCTCCTCGTCGGCGGTGAAGGCGCGCCCGAGCGCCGGCTGCACGCCGAGCGTCGAGAAGAAGTCGGCGGAGACGTAGTGCCCCTGGACGCGCTCCGGCGCGTCGCGGCCGACCAGGTTGACATCCCACCACTCGAAGGCGGAGAGGTGCGCGAAGACGTCCGTCTGGCGCTTCCAGTCGAGGAAGTCGGCGGGCGCGACCGACTCCTGCCGGTAGTTCTCGCCCGGCGCGGTCTCGGTGAGCATCACGATGCCTTCGGTCTCGGCGGCGGGGAACGGCCGCAGCACGAGCGCGTCGATGATGCCGAAGATCGCCGCGTTGGCGCCGAGCCCCAAAGCCAGCGTCACGACGACGAGCATGGTGAGGCCGGGGCGCTGGAGGAGGGTGCGCGCGGCGACGCGAAGGGTGTGCATGTCTTTCGGACTACGGGCGGCGGCGGCGGGAAGTTGCACGTGTAGAATCCGCGCTCCCGATGAAGCCGGCCCCCTTCGCCTACGAGGCCCCGGACTCCCTGGGCGCCGCGCTCGACCTGCTGGCGCGCCACGGCGGCGACGCCAAGGTCCTGGCCGGCGGCCAGAGCCTGATCCCGGTGATGAACTTCCGGCTGGCGCAGCCGGCGACCCTGATCGACCTGAACCGCCTGCCGGGGCTCGATTACGTGCGGCGCACCGCGGCCGGCGGGCTGGCGATCGGGGCGATGACCCGGCAGCGGCGGCTGGAGCGCGAGCCGCTGGTGGCGGAGCTGGCGCCCCTCCTCGCCGAGGCGGTGCCGCACATCGCCCACCCGCAGATCCGGAACCGCGGCACCGTCGGCGGCAGCCTGGCGCACGCCGACCCCGCCGCCGAGCTGCCGGCGGTCGCTGTCGCCCTGCGCGCCCGCTTCCGGCTCCAGCGCGCCGGCGGCGAGCGCTGGGTCGAGGCCGAGCGCTTCTTCGGCGGCCTCTTCGCCACCGACATGGCGCCCGAAGAGCTGCTGGTCGAGGTCGAGCTGCCGCCGCTGCCGCCGCGCACCGGCTGGGCGTTCATGGAGGTGGCCCGCCGCCACGGCGACTACGCGCAGGTCGGGGTGGCGGCGCTGGTGACACTGGAGGAGGGCGGCCGCTGCCGCGAAGCGCGGCTGGCGTTCCTGAGCGTCGGCGACAAGCCGGTCGTGGCGGCGCGCGCCGCGGCGCAGCTCGCCGGCGAGGTGCCGACGGAAGAGGCCATCGCCGCCGCGGCGGAAACGGTGGCGCGCGAGGAGATCGACCCGACCGGCGACCTCCACGCCTCCGCCGCCTTCAAGCGGCACCTGACGCAGGTGCTGACGGTGCGCGCGCTGAAGCGCGCGGTCGAGCGGGCCGGGGAGGCGCGAGCGTGAGCGAGCCTCGCCCGGTCGCCGTCACCGTCAACGGCCGCCGCTACGAGCGCGCGGTCGAGCCGCGCCTCCTGCTCTCCGACTTCCTCCGCCGCGACCTGGGGCTCACCGGCACTCACGTCGGCTGCGAGCACGGGGTGTGCGGCGCCTGCACCGTGCTCTTCGACGGCGAGCCGGTGCGCTCGTGCCTCCTCCTCGCCGTCCAGGCCGACGGCCATGAGCTCGCCACCGTCGAGGGCCTGGCCCCCGGCCCCGATCGGCTGCACCCGCTCCAGGAGGCGTTCTGGGAATGCCACGCCCTGCAGTGCGGCTTCTGCACACCGGGGTTCTTGATGACGCTCGTCCCCTTCCTCGAAGAAAACCCGAATCCTTCCGAGGACGAGATCCGCCACGCCCTTTCCGGCAACCTCTGCCGCTGCACCGGTTACCAGCACATCGTCGACGCCGTGCTGCGCGCGGCGGAGAAAGCGCGGGCCACGCCGGCCCCGCTTCCTTGACCCTCCATAGACGCTGGCGTATCGTCGGCGCGTAGCGTTCCCATCTCAATGCAGTCCGATCGGAGCCCCGCGCGGGCGAGGAGGCCGGACATGTCGAGATCCTGGCGTACAGGTTTGCTGGGCTTTGCCCTGCTCGTCGCTTGCGCGGCGACGGCGGGGGCGCAGTCGCAGGCCACCACCGGCGTCATCGAAGGGACGGTGGTGGACGCCGACGGCGGCGTCCTGCCGGGCGCGACCGTCACCCTCCGCAACACGGCGACCAACTTCGAGCAGGTCGTCGTCACCGGGCCGGAGGGGCGCTTCCGGGCCGTGCTGCTGCCGCTCGGCCCGTACCGCATCACTGTCAGCCTCGACGGGTTCGCGACCCTGGTGCGCGAGGGGATCGAGCTGGCCGTCGGCCAGACGGTCACCTTGACGCTCACCATGCAGGTCGGCGTCGAGCAGGAGATCACCGTCACCGCCGCGGCGCCGGTCGTCGAGACCACGCGCGTCGAGGGCGTCACGCGCATCGACGAGAAGTCGGTCGAAGGCCTGCCCAACAACGGCCGCAACTTCCTCGACTACACCGAGCTGACGCCGGGCGTGACCACCGTCCAGGGGCCGGACGGCGACGAGCTGTCGATCAACGGCCAGAAGGGGATCCACAACAACGTCTCGGTGGACGGCGCCGACTTCAACAACCCCTTCTTCGGCGAGCAGCGCGGCGGCCAGCGCCCGCCCTTCACCTTCAACCTCGACGCGGTCAAGGAGGTGGTGGTGGTGGCCGACGGCGCGCCGGCGGAGTTCGGGCGCTCCTCGGGCGGCTTCGTCAACGTCATCACCAAGTCGGGGACCAACGACCTGCACTGGACCGCCCACCTCTTCTACCAGGACGACAGCCTCTCCTCCGACCCGGCGGCGCCCGGCGGCGGCAAGGCCGACCTCGGGGAGTCCGAGCAGAAGCAGTACGGCTTCACGCTCGGCGGGCCGCTCAAGCGCGACAAGCTCTTCTACTTCCTCTCGGCCGACATCCAGGACGCCGAAAAGACCAAGCAGCTCGACCCCAGCCGCATCGAGCCGCGCGTCGTCAACTACTTCGCCTCGATCGGCAGCGCGGCCGAAAACGGTGCGATCGGCCGCACCAACGACGCCGCGGTGGCCCTCGCCAAGCTCGACTGGCTGGCCACGGAGAACAACATCGCCACCCTGCGCTACTCCTACACCGACTCCGAGCAGGTCAACGGCACCTTCGACGTCGACTCCTGGGGGCGGAGCGCCAACGCCGTCGAGAAGGATGACTCCTACTCGTTCTCCGGCAGCCTCAACTCGGCGCTTTCCGGCAGCCTTTTCAACGAGGCGCGCGGGCAGTTCGCGCACGAGAACCGGCCGCGCCCCTACAACGGCCCGATCATCGCTTCGACAGGCCGGCCGCTCCCCGACACCGCCTTCGACTTCGGCAACACCTACCGCTTCGGCATGCCCTTCTTCATCCCGGTCGAGTACTACGACGAGCGCTTCCAGGTGGTCGAGAACCTGACCTGGCTGCGCGGCAACCACACCTTCAAGGGCGGCCTCGAGTACAACGACGTGGTCTCCTCGCAGACCTTCATCGGCTTCGCCAACGGGCGCTTCATCTTCGGCTCGACCGACGGCTTCCTCAACTACGCCCGCAACCCCAACTACGTCGAGTGCTTCAACGCCGCCGGCGCGTTCGTGACCACCTCGGAGAACGGCACCTGTCCGCCCGGTACTTCGGTCGGCGGCCCGGTCCTCCTTTACCTGCAGCAGGCCGGCGTCGGCGACTACACGGTCGAGGAGGCGGGGACGCAGAAGATCCGCCAGCACGAGCCCGCGGTGTTCCTCCAGGACCAGTGGCAGCCGCGCTCGAACCTGACCATCTCCTACGGCCTGCGCTGGGAGGCCCAGCTCCAGCCCGACAACCGCATCCCGAAGTCGGAGCTCTTCTACGCCCCGTTCATCGGCAGGACCGTGACCACCGCTCAGGGCAGCTTCAGCTTCCCCTCGGATGGCACCATCCCCGACGACGAGGACATGATCCAGCCGCGCCTGGGGATCAGTTGGGACCCCGAGGGAGACGGTAGCTCGGTCGTGCGCTTCACCGCCGGCATGTTCGCGGCGCGCATCCCGGGGCTCTCGCTCGCCTCGACCCGCTCGACCAACGGCTCGATCGGCCAGACGCTCTTCCGCAACAGCGCCCTGACCGGGATCCTCGGGCCGGTGCCGGCGTACCCGAACTTGATCCCGCAGTCACAGATCGGCTCGCCTTTCCTGCCCGACGTCTTCGTCTTCGACGAGGACTTCAAGAACCCGCGCACCACCGCCGTCAGCCTCTCTTACGAGCAGCAGTTCGGCGAGAACTACACCTGGCTGCTGAAGGGCAACTACGCCAAGACCGATCACGTCACGCGCTTCCTCAACCGCAACGACCCGCTCTACGGCTCGCCTTGGAGCACCGGTTTGGCGCCGGCGGGCATCAACGGCATCGCCACCCTGACCACGGTCGCCTCCAACGCCAAGAGCCGCTACTGGGGGGTCACCGGCGGCCTCACCCGACGGTTGTCGGAGAGTCTCGCCTTCCAGGCCTATTACACGTACTCCAAGGACAAGTCGGACGACGACAACGAGCGCGACCCCTTCAGCTTCCGTTACGCCAAGATCACCGACCTCGAGAAGGAGTACAGCTACTCCGACCGCGACCAGCGCCACCGGGTCAACGCCTGGCTGCTCTGGCAGGCGCCGTGGGCGCTCGACGTCAACCTGCGCTACTCCTACCGCTCGGCGCAGCCCAAGTCGATCAAGGCCGATGGCACCGACGCGGCGACGCCGCAGGACCGCTGCTCGGAGCGCACCCCGGCCGGCGGCTGCACCGCCGACGCCGTCGTCACGCGCCGCAACCTGGGGCGGAAGGAGAACGAGTACAACGGCCTCGACCTGCGGATCTCGCGCGACTTCGCGGTCGGCAACTTCACGCTGCAGCCGATCTTCGAGGTCTTCAACGTCTTCGACGAGCCCAACTTCCGCCGCCCCGAGGTGACCAACCTTGTCTTCAACTTCGACGGGACCGTCCAGAGCGGCGCCGGCGACCCGCGGCAGATCCAGTTCGGGCTCAGGGTCCGGCATTGACCGTAGCGCCCGGGCCACGTCCCGGGCGTTCTTCTAGCCTGAGCGAGCAGCTCGACCTCCTCGAACGCCGCTTCGAGGAGGTCGAGCCCGCCGTCCAGGCCTTCCTCCCCGAGGAGGGGCGGTTCGCCCGCCTGCGCCGCGAGGCCGCGGCCCTCCTCGAGCGCTACCCCGAGCCGGCGGCGCGGCCCCCGCTCTTCGGCGTGCCGGTTGGAATCAAGGACATCTTCCACGTCGAGGGCTTCCCGACGCGTGCCGGCAGCCGCCTGCCCCCCGAGGTGCTGGCGGGGGAGGAAGGGCCGGCGGTCGCGGCGCTCAAGGCGGCGGGGGCGCTGATCGTCGGCAAGACGGTCTCCACCGAGTTCGCGTACTTCGCGCCCGGCCCGACCCGCAATCCGCGCAACCTGGAGCACACCCCGGGCGGCTCGAGCAGCGGCTCGGCGGCGGCGGTGGCGGCGGGGCTGGCGCCGCTGGCGCTCGGCAGCCAGACGATCGGCTCGACGCTGCGCCCGGCGGCCTACTGCGGCATCGCCGGCTACAAGCCGAGCTACGACCGGGTGCCGCGTGACGGCATCGTGCCGCTGGCGCCGTCCTTCGACCACGTCGGGATCTTCGCCCCCGACGCCGCGGGGGTGGAGGCGGCGGCGCGGGTCCTCTGCCGCCACTGGCAGGCGCCGGGAACCGGCCTCCACGCCCGCAACCCGCGGCGGCCGGTGCGGCCGGTGCTGGGGGTGCCGGAGGGACCGCACCTGGAGCGCGTCGAGCCGGCGGCGCTGGCGCGCTTCCGTGCGACGTGCGATCGGCTGAGCGAGGGGGAGTGGGAGGTCCGGCGGGTGGCGGCGATGGCCGACCTGGACGAGATCGAGGCGCGGCACCGGCTGGCGATGGCCGCCGAGACGGCGCGCGTCCACGAGCGCTGGTACGCCGAGTACAAGGAGCTGTACCGGCCGGAGACCGCGGAGCTGATCGAGCGCGGGCAGCGGGTGTCAGAGGAAGCGCTGGTGCGGGCCCTCGCCGGCCGCGGGCAGCTCCGCCGCGAGCTCGCCAAGCTCATGGAGCGGCACGGGCTCGACCTCTGGGTCGCGCCGGCGGCCACCGGCCCGGCGCCGCGCGGCCTCGAGCGCACCGGCGACCCGGCGATGAGTCTCCCCTGGACCCACGCCGGCCTGCCGGCGATCGCGGTGCCGGCCGGGGAGATCGACGGGTTGCCGCTCGGCGTGCAGCTCATCGGCCGCTGGTGGGGGGACGAGGCGCTGCTGGCCTGGGCGGGTGAGCTGGAGGGGCCGCTGGCGTCCGGCGCGGAGTCGGCGTGACGGTCACCAGGTGTCTCGTGCGCTCGGGCGCCTACCACGACTCGGTGGTGCTGATGCGCTTGCAGGCGGGGCTGGCCGACCTGCCCGGGGTGGCGGACGCGGCAGTGGTGATGGGGACGGAGGCGAACCGCGAGCTGCTGGCGGCGTCGGGGCTGCTGGTGGAGGAGGCGGCGCGGGCGCGGGCGGACGACCTGCTGGTGGTGGTCAAGGCGGCGGACGCGGCAGCGGCGGAGGCGGCGCTGGGGCGGGTGGATGCGCTGCTCGCAACGCGCGCCGCGGCGGCGGCGGACGGCGTCTTCCGGCCGCGGACGCTCGCCTCGGCGGTCAAGCTGCTGCCCGAGGCGCGGTGGGTGCTCGTCTCGGTGCCGGGGCGCTACGCGGCGGCGGTGGCGCGCGAGGCGCTCGGGCTCGGCCGCCACGTCTTCCTCTACAGCGATAACGTGGCGTCGGCCGACGAGATCGAGCTCAAGCGGACGGCGCGCGAGCAGGGGCTCCTGGTCATGGGGCCGGACTGCGGCACCGCGATCGTCGGCGGCGTCGGCTTCGGCTTCGCCAACCGCGTGCGCCGCGGCGCCATCGGCCTGATCGGCGCCTCGGGCACCGGCCTCCAGGCGGTGGCGAGCCGGATCCACGAGCTGGGCGCGGGCGTCTCGCAGGCGCTCGGCACCGGCGGGCACGACCTCTCAGCGGAAGTCGGCGGCGCCACGGCGTCGCAGGCGCTGGAGCTGCTGGCGCGTGACGAGGGGACGCGGGCGATCGTGTTGATCTCGAAGCCTCCGGATTCCGGCGTCGTGGCGCGGTTGCTGGGTGAAGCGGGCAGGGTGGGGAAGCCGGTGATCTGCTGCTTCCTCGGGATGCCACTGCCGGTGCGCCGGTTGGGCACCCTCCACTTCACCGGCGGGCTCGACGAAGCGGCCGAGAAGGCGGTGCAGCTCGTCGCAGCGGACCACCTACCTTGTCATCCCGAGCGTAGCGAGGGATCTGGGCGGGGGGGCTTCTTGCGCGCTCTCTTCGCCGGCGGCACGCTTGCGAACGAGCTACTGCTCGCCGTCCGGTCGCTCGCCACACCCCTCTACTCGAATCTTTCTTCACCCGGCGTTCGCCAACTCGAGGATCTGGGAAAGAGCCTCGCCCATACCATCCTCGACCTCGGCGACGACGAGCTGACCGTCGGCCGCCCGCACCCGATGCTCGACAACGCCCTCCGCCTGCGCCGCCTGCGGCAGGAAGCGGCGGACCCCGAGGTCGCGGCGATCCTCCTCGACGTCGTGCTCGGCGAGGGCGCCCACCCCGACCCGGCGGCCGAGCTGGCGCCCGCCATCGCCGAGGCGCGCGCCGCCGCGGCGCGGGACGGCCGGGAGCTCGCGGTGATCGTGCTGCTCGTCGGCACCGACGAGGACCCGCAGGGGCTGGAGCGGCAGGCCGCGGCGCTCGGCGAGGCCGGCGCGCGGGTGGTCCACACGGTGGGGGAGATGGTCGAGCGCTGGTGGATCCTGGAGATCGGGCGGCGCCGCGCGGAGGCCGCCGATCCGTCCGCCGGCCCCCCCGTCCCGCTCGCCGACCTCGCCGGCCCGCCGGCGGCGATCAACGTCGGCCTCGAGTCCTTCCACGCCAGCCTCGTCGCCCAGGGCGCCGCCGCCGTCCAGGTCGACTGGCGCCCGCCCGCCGGCGGCGACGAGCGCCTGGCCGGCATCCTCGCCAGGATGAAAGGCTGAGACCGTGCTGGGCATCGTCCTCGTCTGGCTGGGGTTCGCGGTCCTGCTCGCCGGCGCGATCTCGCTGCTCAAGCCGTTGCGCTTCCTCGGGGTGCGAAGCCGCCGCGCCGGCCTGGGCGTGCTCTTTCTCGGGCTGGTCCTCGTCGTCGCCGGCCTGGCGCTGCCGGCGCCCACCCGCCGGGCCCTGGCCCGCGCCACGCTCCTCGACGACTTCATGCCCGAGTGGCAGTTCCGCGAGTTCCACGCCCTGCGCGTGCAGGCGCCGCGCGAGCGTGTCTACGCCGCCGTCAAGTCGGTCACCGCCGACGAGATCAGTCTCTTCCGCCTGCTCACCTGGCTGCGGTCACCGAGCCTGGTGCGGCGCGCGGAGAGCATCCTGGCGCCGGCGCCCGAGACACCGATCCTCGAAGTCGCCCAGCGCTCCGGCTTCCTCCTCCTTGCCGAGGAGCCGGAGCGCGAGATCGTCCTCGGGACCGTGGTCGTCGGCCGCGTTGCCCCAGGCAAGCACGGACCGCAGGACTTCCTGCGGCTGACGCGCCCCGGCTACGCCAAGGCGACGATCAACTTCCACGTCGCCGACGAGGACGCGGGCTGGTGCCTGCTGACGACCGAGACCCGCGTCTTCGCCACCAGCCCCGACGCCCGCCGCAGCTTCGCCGCCTACTGGCGCGTGATCTACCCGGGAAGCGCCCTGATCCGCCGGATGTGGCTGCGCGCCGTCCGCGAGCGGGCGGAGGCCGCATGAGCGTCAACAAAGCCAACGAAACCGCCGTCGGCCGGCTGCTCGCCGCGCGGCCGCGCCTCGTCGCGGTCGGGCGCGCGGACGAGGTCATCCCGGGCTTCCGCCCCGGGCTCCTCCTCCACGCCGGGCCGCCGATCGAGTGGGCGCGCGCCTCGGGACCGCTGCGCGGCGCGGTCGTCGGCGCCCTCCTCTTCGAGGGGCTGGCTGCGGACGAGGCGGCGGCGGAGGCGCTGGTCGAGCGCGGCGAGGTGGCGCTCGAGCCCTGCCACCACCACGCCGCCGTGGGGCCGATGGCGGGGGTGATCTCGCCGTCGATGCAGCTCTACGTCGTCGAGGACGCCGAGCACGGCGGCCGCGCCTTCTCCAACTTCAACGAGGGGTACGGCAAGGTGCTGCGCTACGGCGCCTACTCCGAGGAGGTGCTGGCGCGGCTGCGCTGGATCAACGACACGCTGGCGCCGCTGGTGGGGGAGGCGGTCGAGCGCGCCGGCGGGATCGACATGAAGGCCCTCGCCGCCGAGGCGCTGACCATGGGCGACGAGGGGCACAACCGCAACCGCGCCGGGTCGCTGCTGATGCTCAAAGCGCTGGCGCCGCACCTCGCCCGCGCGGCCCGCGACGCCGAGACCGCCGCGGCGGTCCTCGATTTCCTGGGCGGCAACGCGCTCTCGGTCTTGAACCCCTTGATGGCGGCGTGCAAGGCGATGGCCGACGCCGCGCACGGCGTCGCCGAGAGCACGATCGTCACCGCCATGGCGCGCAACGGCACCGACTTCGGGATCCGCGTCAGCGGCCTCGGCGAGCGCTGGTTCACCGCCCCGGCGACCGTGCCGCAAGGCCTCTACTTCCCCGGCTTCTCCGGCGCCGACGCCAACCCCGACATCGGCGACAGCACGATCACCGAGACGGTGGGGCTCGGCGCCTTCGCCATGGCCGCCGCGCCGGCCATCGTCACCTTCATCGGCGGCACTCCGCAAGACGCCCTCCACGCCACCCTCGAGATGTACGAGATCACCGCCGCCGAGAACCCGCAGCTCACGATCCCGGCCCTGGGCTTCCGCGGCGCCCCCACCGGCATCGACCTGCGCAAGGTCGTCGAGCTCGGCGTCACCCCGCGCGTCAACACAGGCATCGCCCACAAGCTCCCCGGCGTCGGCCAGATCGGCGCCGGCCTGGTGCGCCCGCCGCTCGAGGTCTTCGAGCAGGCGCTCCTGGCGTGGGCGGAGACCTACCTCGGCGCGGCCTGATAAAATGGCGGCAGACGGAGGATCTCCCCATGTGCCGCAACATCAAGACCCTGCACAACTTCGCTCCCCCCGCCTCGGACGACGAGGTCCGGGCGTCGTCCCTCCAGTTCGTCCGCAAGCTGAGCGGCTTCACCAAGCCTTCCAAGGCCAACGAGGCCGCCTTCAACCGCGCCGTCGACGAGGTGGCGCGGGCGGCGCGGGAGCTGCTGGACTCGCTGGTGACCAACGCGCCGCCGCGCGATCGGGCGGTCGAAGCGGCCAAGGCCCGCGCCCGGTCGGCGGAGCGCTTTCGCACCGGCGAGGCGACGCCCGCGTCCTGACCGGCGCCGCGCGAGACCCTGAGCCTCGACCACCACTTCCTGCTCGTCGATCGGACGGCCGGTCCGTACGCCAGGGGGCGTCGCCGACGCTTGGGACCGCTCTCGTGGCCATGAACCCGCCGCCAGACCTGGTCAAAGCGCGACTTGACCGCGCGGCTTACGAGACGTACAGTTAGCTGTACATCCTGAGGGACAGTTCCATGACGAGGCATCTCCCCATGACCCAGGCTCGTGACGAGCTGACCTCGCTGCCGGAGCGGCTGGCCGAGGAACCGGGTGCTGTCGTAGTGACCAGGCGGGGTGAGCCGGTCCTCGCTATCCTGCCCTGGGAGCTCTACGAGGGGCTTGTGGAGACGCTTGAGATCATGGCCGACGACGAGCTGATGTCGGAGTTGAGAGAAAGCCTCGAGCAGGCCGAGCGCGGCGAGACAATCCCCTGGAAGCAGGTCAAGTCCGAGCTGGACCTGTGACATGGTCGATCGAGCTGACGTCAGTAGCGCAGCGGATGCTCGGGAGCATCCGTGATCGGCGTGTCCGGCAGGGCCTGAGCGAGCGAATCGACGGCCTGGCGAACGAACCGGAGAAGCAAGGAAAGCCTCTCACGGGAGAGCTGCACGGCGTGCGGAGTCTGCGCGCGGTCGGTCAGCGGTACCGCATCCTCTACCGGCTCGAGCGACAGCGCGTCGTCGTGCTCGTCGTGGCCGTCGGGATTCGCAAGGAAGGCAGCAAAGACGATATCTACTCGGTGGCCAGGAAGCTGCTGCGCCTCCGGCTCCTCGAGCCGGAGGGCTGACAACGGGACGGCGCCGACACGCTGCGCGACGTCTGCGCGGCCTGGGCCGGCCTCCTCGCGCTCGGCCCGCCGGCCCTCCGCCTGCGCGGGCTCTACTCGTTCCCGGTGGACGAGCCGCAGGCGGGCGCCTACGAGGTCCTCGAGCTCGACCGCGACGAGCTGGTCGGCAAGCTCCGGCAGCTCGCCGACTGGGCCGACGTCGTCACCCGCAGTCCCGGCACTACGTGCTGCACAAGGGCATCTGACAGGGGTCTTGCTAGACTCGAAGATCTGAGAAGGAGGCTCCATCCATGACCGTCAGACTTCGTGGCACCTCCCGATGGGCCGTCGCAGCGGGCTTCGCCCTTGTCCTCTCCGGTCCGCACGCCTGGGCGCTCGCCAAGAAGGGACCCAAGATCCCGGTCGGCGACGACCCGTCGCTCAAGGAGGGCTCGCCCCAGCTCGTCCTGATCGAGGTCTCCGACTTCCAGTGACCCTACTGCGGTCAAGGCGCCCGTGAGGTGCTGCCGCAGGTCTACGAGGAGTACGTCAAGAACGGCAAGGTCGAGCTCATCTTCCTCGACCTCCCCCTCCAGATGCATCCGCGCGCGCTCGAAGCCGCCAAGGCGGCCGCCTGCGCCGGCGAGCAGCAGAAGTTCTGGGACATGCACCATCAGCTGTTCGCGAACCAGCGGGCGCTCGCCGCGGACGACCTGGCGACCTACGCCAAGGAGCTCGGCCTGGACGTCGCCGCCTTCAAGGCCTGCCTGTCGAGCAATCGGCACCTCGCCGGGATCCGCGACGACGTGCGGATCGTCAACGGCCTCGGCGTCTACAGCACACCGAGCTTCCTGCTCGGGCGCCGGGTCCCGGGCGGCGACAAGGTCGAGGTCCTGGACATCGTCAAGGGGTTGCCGCCGTACGCGATGCTCAAGGAGAAGCTCGACGCCCTTCTGGCCGCGGCGCCGCCCGCGCGGCCCCCGCAGCGGCAGTAGGATCGGCCTTCATGGCCGCCGACACGCATCCCTCCGCAGCGCTTGCCGCGGCCCGCGCCGCCACCGGTATCGAAGGTCTCGACGACGTCCTGCGGGGAGGGTTCACCCCGAATCGGCTGTACCTGATCGAAGGCGTGCCCGGCTCGGGCAAGACGACGCTGGCGCTGCAGTTCCTGATGGAGGGCGTCCGGCTCGGCGAGCCGGTCCTCTACGTGACTCTGTCGGAGACCGAGCAGGAGCTGCGCGAGGTGGCAGCCTCGCACGGCTGGTCGCTGGACGGCATCACCATCCGCGAGCTGGTGCCCTCGGAAGAGAGCCTGCGGCCGGACGACCAGTACACGATGTTCCACCCGTCGGAAGTCGAGCTGAGCGAGACGACGAAGGCGATCCTCACGGACGTCGAGCGGATCAAGCCGGCGCGGGTGGCGTTCGATTCGCTCTCGGAGCTGCGCCTTCTGGCCGGAAACCCGCTGCGCTACCGCCGGCAGATCCTCGCCCTCAAGCAGTTCTTCGCCGGCCGCTGCTGCACGGTGCTGCTGCTCGACGACCTGACCGGCACCGCCCACGACTTGCAGGTCCAGAGCATCGCGCACGGCGTGGTGCGGCTGGAGCAGCTCAATCCGGAGTACGGCGCCGAGCGGCGGCGGCTCCTCGTCGTCAAGTACCGCGGCGTGGGCTTCCGCGGCGGCTTCCACGACTACATCATCCGGCGCGGCGGGATCGACGTCTTTCCGCGCATCGTCGCGGGCGAGCACCGCCAGGCTCCGGTGGCGGAAAAGCTCGCCAGCGGCATCGCCGAGCTGGACACCCTGCTCGGCGGCGGCCTCGAGCACGGCACCAGCACGCTGATCGTCGGCGCGGCCGGGTCCGGGAAGTCGTCGGTGGCCGCGCAGTTCGTGGTGTCGGCGGCCGAGAAGGGGCAGAAGGCCGCCCTGTTCATCTTCGACGAGAGCCTCAACACCCTGTTGACCCGCTGCGCCGGGCTGGGGATCGACCTGCGGAAGCATCTGGACGGGGGCCGGGTGGCGATCCGGCAGGTGGACCCGGCCGAGCTGTCGCCGGGCGAGTTCGCGCACGCCATCCGCCGCGCCGTGGAGCGCGATGGCGCGTCGGTGGTCGTCATCGACAGCTTGAACGGCTATCTCAACGCCATGCCGGAGGAGCGGTTCCTGATCATCCAGCTCCACGAGCTGTTGACGTTCCTCGGACAGGCGGGGGTGGCCACGGTCTTGATCGGCGCCCATCACGGCTTGGTCGGCGGCCCGATGATCGCGCCCGTCGACGCCAGCTATCTCGCCGACGCCGTGATCCTGCTGCGCTACTACGAGGCGAGGGGGGAGATCCGGCAGGCGATCTCGGTGGTGAAGAAGCGCGGGGGGGCGCACGAGCGGACGATCCGCGAGTTCCGGATGGAGAAGGGCCGGATCAGCGTCGGGCCGCCGCTGCGCGACTTCCGCGGCGTGCTCACCGGGGTGCCGGTCTTCGAGGCGGCGACCGGTCCGCCGCCGGAAGGAAGGACCTCCTGACCGGAGCCGACCGCGAGCGGCTGGAGCAGCGGGTGCTGGTCCTGGCGCCGACGGGCAGGGACGCGGCGCTGACCCGTGCCGTGTTCGACCGGGCCGGAATTGCCTGCTTCTGCTGCGGCGATCTGGACGAGATCTGCGCCCAGGTGGAGCGCGGTGCGGGCGCCGTCCTGCTGCCGGAGGAGGCCATCGACCAGGACCGCAGGAGCTGCCTGATCGAATGGCTGGGGCGCCAGCCGGCGTGGTCCGACCTGCCTGTCCTGGTGCTGGCGCGGGCGGGGGCGGACTCCGCCGCCGTCGCCCAGGCCATGGACCTCCTGGGCAACGTCACGGTGGTGGAGCGGCCGACCCGCGTCGTGGCGCTGGTGAGCGCGGTCCGCGCGGCGCTGCGGGCGCGCCAGCGCCAGCTCCAGATCCGCGACCACCTCGCCGAGCGGCGGGAGGCCGACCGGCGCAAGGACGAGTTCCTCGCCATCCTCGCCCACGAGCTGCGCAACCCGCTCGCCCCGATCCGCAACTCGCTGCACATCCTCCGGTTGGGCGCCCGCAACGACCCGACGGCCGAGCGCGTCACCGAGATGATGGAGCGGCAGGTCAATCACATGGTGCGCCTGGTGGACGACCTGATGGAGGTCTCGCGCATCACCCGTGGCAAGATCGAGCTGCGCAAGGAGCCGGTCGAGGTGGCGGCGGTGGTGCGCAGCGCCGTCGAGACCAGCCGGCCGCTCATCGAGGCCGCCGGCCATCAGCTCACCGTCGTGGTGCCGCCGGAGCCGCTAACGCTCGAAGGCGACCCCGTCCGCCTCGCCCAGGTCTTCGCCAACCTTCTGAACAACGCCGCGAAGTACACCGAGGACGGCGGCCGGATCTGCCTCACGGTGCGGCGCGAGGGCGGCGACGCGATCGCGGTCTCGGTGCGGGACACCGGCACCGGCATCTCGGCCGACATGCTGCCGCGCGTCTTCGAGCTGTTCACGCAGGTGGACCGCTCGACCCGCCGCGCGCAGGGCGGGCTCGGCATCGGCCTGACGCTGGTCAAGAGCCTGGTCGAGATGCACGGCGGCAGCGTCGAGGCGCACAGCGACGGGCCGGGCAAGGGGAGCGAGTTCGTGGTCCGGCTGCCGCTGGCGGACGCACCGCGGCGCACCGGCGCGCGTAGGCCGGAGGAGAGGCCGTCCGCCGCCCTCGCCCTGCGCCGCGTGCTGGTGGTCGACGACAACCGCGACGCCGCCGAGAGCCTGGCGATGGTGCTCAAGCTGCTCGGCAGCGAGGTCCACGTCGCCTACGACGGCCCGGGCGCCCTCGAGGCGCTCCGGCGCTACCGCCCGTCGGTCGTGCTGCTGGACATCGGCATGCCGGGCATGGACGGTCACGAGGTGGCGCGCCAGATCCGCCGCCAGCCCGAGCACCAAGGCATGACGATCATCGCGCTGACCGGCTGGGGGCAGGAGGAAGACCGCCGGCGCTCGCAGGAGGCCGGGTTCGATTACCACCTGATCAAGCCGGTGGACGTCGGCGCCTTGGAGACGCTGCTGAGCTCCCTCGAAGTCGGCGCGGTCGGGCACCGGGCCGGCCGCAGCGCCTGATTGGCCCCGCTGCTTGCGCCGACAGCGGTAGCGTGCAACTAATCTCCACCATTACGCTATCTTTTTCCCGCCGGACCGCCTCGCGGAGGGGCCTCAGGTGCCGCCGTATACGATTGCGATATCAAGGAAAGCTTCGAAGCCCTTGTCGCGTTGAAAGTCACCTGTGTAAGCCTGGGACTGGCAATTGAAACCGTCGTGAATGAACCCGACGCAATTCATCCTGCAATTTACGCGGTCACGGATTGGCTGCAGCAGCGGCAGACTCCCATCTGCTGGCTCGTGGGCCCTTCGGGCTCCGGCAAGACCGCGGTCGTTCGGGCCGCCCTCGCGCACCGGGAACGCGCTCGTGTTCTGTCGCTCTCCGCCGCCAGCCCCGATCGCTGCCTGCAGCAAGTTTTCGATGATCGAACCACTGCGGGGCTATTCACTCGATTAAGTGCCGATCCAGAACAGGTGCTAGTACTCGACGCTCTTGACACAGTGCAATATAGAGATGAGAAGCGCCTCGGACAGGTATCCGACCTGCGGCTGCGCCATCTTCTTTCAGCTGCGGCTCGTAGCAGATGGCCGGAGCTGAGCATCCTCGTGACCTCACGGTCGCGGCCCGCCCGCGATCTTCAAGTAGAGGCCGTCACCACTATCGAGCTTTCGGCGGCGCGACCGTCGGCGGACCAGGAGCGATCCGTCGAGTCGGGCCCGGTCACGATCCTCGAAGTACTCGCGTCTTCGCGGAAGGCGAGCAGTGGTTGGCTCATCGGGCTGCTTACTGGACAACACGAGACCCAACCGTCGCTCGCCACACCCGTGGTGGTACGCAAGGTCCTCGACAAAGCGGTGAGCGCCGGCCTTGTCGAGCTTCTCGAGGTCGGGAAAAGCGGCGAGCGGTTCCAGATGCATGAGGACGTGCGACGTCGTCTCCTGCCCCCAGCCCGCGCTGCGATTGTCCACGCATCGGTGGCTGATAAACTCGAGAGCGACGAGCTGCTGCGCTACGTCGAGCTCGCGATCGAGGATGACCCGGAGTTGTTTCATGACCTCCTGGAACGGGTGATGGTGCATCGGCTCGAGGTCGGAGACATGCAGAATGCCGTCCTGTGCTACTGGAAGCGGCTCGGCAACTTCTCCCGGCTACAGAGCGAGAACGCCATTCACCTCGGCGCTCGCGCATGCTTCACCCTCAACGACGGATGTTCACCGCACAAGATCTCTCCGGCGTTAAGGGAGTCCGCGGGAGCGCTGGCCGTTATCAACGACTGGGGCGTGCACGCAATTTGCGGCGGCGATGCGGGGCTCGCAGCGGAGGCGTCGGTTGCTGCTTACGGTATGGTCACTGAAGACCTCCGGCCGTGGGATAAGTCGATGCTCGCACGCCATGCAGCCGAGGCCCTCCTGTTGGGCGGGCGACTGCGGGAGGCGATGCAATGGGCGGAGAGTGCCGAGCAGCACGCAAGAGACGGCATGCGGAAGAACGAAGGACTCCCGACGGAAGAGGTCATGTCTGCGTATGACCATGCGTTCCACGTGATCATGAGCATTGCGGCTGCCGGGCAAGATGCCGACGGCGCGGCGGTGGTCCTGGACGACCTGGTGGCAGTGCATGCGCGTGCCCGAAGGGCGTTATCGGAGTTCAACCGCTTCGCGATCGTTCCGGTGGGCGGACCGAGCAGTGAGGTCAATGCGGAAGAACTCTTCGACGGGAGGCCGGCCGCTTTGGTCGCGCTGGGCGCCGGCAGGTCGGACGATGCGGTGCGCATCCTCAGTTCACAGCTTGCGCGTTGGTCGCAGGAGCGGTTGGAGTCACCGCAGGGTCTCACGATGCGCACTTTGCTTCTGCGCGCGCAATTGGCGGGCGAAAGCAATCAAGGAGCGCGCGAGTCGATCGTGCAACTGCGCCATCTAGCCGACAAACTCGACGATGCTGCTGCACGCTGCGAGCTGGCGTCGATTGCCGCCGAGCTCGCACTCGGCGAGGGGAACTACCAAGCGTCGTTGGCCCTCGCCGACGATTTTCTGGATCTGGCGTCGAGCTGTGACTTGAGACTACTTCGGAACGAGCTGCTAAGGATCCATTCGAAGGCGCTGCTGGCACTCGGCTGTGTCGAAGAGGCAAAGGCATCGGTTGAGGAGATAGAAGAGGTTGCCGCCAGCGCGGTAGTCAGGCCAAGGAAGGAGCGGCGGCAACCTGCGAGGATCACGGAGGAGCCCAGAAAGTCCGGACCGGGGCGGCGCATCCAGTTGCACGAGGCAGCACTCGCCGTTATTGGGAACTACAATACGCAGGGATTGCCGTTTGCACTCTACTTTCGCAAGTATGACTTCATGGTGGCTCATGGCCCAATGGAGTTCGGGCCGCAATTGATCGAGAATGTTCTACACGAAGCCATGCCGCCGGGTGCTCAGGTGCTGACAATTCAGGAACACGAAAATGTTCTTCCAGACTACTCAGGGAGTGGCAGCCGCTTCGACCGCTCTGCCCCGGCTCTTCTTCTTGGGGACGAGCACTGGCGTGAGGTCGCTGCGTCTCTGATCCCGTTCGCCGACCTGATCGTGTCGGAATGTTACATGCTTAGCGAGGGTGTTCGTTTCGAACTCGATCTCGCCTATCGGATGAACAGGTGGGATCGAACTGTGTTGTTGCTGCCACCTCTTAAGAGCTTCCTAGCGGTGATCGACAGCGACCCTTTGGTTCAGATGTTTCCCCGCTGCATCTGGATGGATTCATTTCATGGAGAATCGCTGACCGCCTCTCCCGTCGTGCGGGACCTGATTACACGCATGTCACAAATCGCTGCTCTGCCTGATGGCGACCGCCGGCGGCTTACCGATCGCGCGGCGAGGGACGAGGCCTACCCGATTGACCTCTTGCCGATTGCCGAGCGCTACGAAAGCAGTGCGATGTGGAGCTCGCAATGGCAGGACGAGGATGATCGCGTCAGATACTACGGCTTTTGGAAGCTGTTCCGCGCGGGGTCGATCCGCGGTGTCCGCATGTTGAGAGGAGACGACTCGTTCGACAACCGTGTAAAGCTGTCCAGCGCCTATGTGCAAATGAGCGCGATCTTGCTCGACCACGAGCGTGACGGTGACAAGTTCGTTCTTATCGGAGACCTGACGTTCGCCGAGCAGTGCGCCCAGTCTGCGCGTGCTCTCATCCGAGAGAGTGATGGGCCTGCCGCCTTCTACTTTCGCGAGCAAGCCGAGAAACAACTTCAGTCGGTCCTGCGAATCCGTGGTGTCGTCGAAGCGCAGCCGGACCGCTTCGTTCGTCGCCCACGCTATGGCCCGTTCCCGGTTCGCGCCGTGCCTTCGAGCTAATAGGGCATCCGCCGCGATGCGGCAAGCTCACGCGCGTGATGATCGCGTTGCGCGCGCACCTCGCGACCTCTTGGGCAGCACCCACGCGCCGAACGCGTGGATCAGGCTGACCGTGGCGAGAAGGGCGTTTGGGAGCAGATCAAGGCCGATTGAACCGGCGGCCTAGTCGCTCGCGCTGATATCAGGAGCACGCGGGCTTGGCCGGCGCCGGTCAGCGGTACGCTATCCTCTGTCTCTCGACGCCTGGAACCCTGAGGAGAGCCGCAGAATGTACGTCCCCTACGACCTGAGCAAGGTCAAGCTGCTCGACCTGTCGCAGAACTTCTCGATGGACTCGCCGGCGTTCGCGTTTTACGAGGGGCCGACGGTGAAGTGGGTCAAGCGCATGGCCTTCGAGGGGGTCAACGCGCAGCTCATCTCGACGACCAACCACATCGCCACGCACCTCGACTCGCCGATCCACTTCTACGACCCGGGACCGGACATCGCCGGCATCCCGATCGAGACGCTGTTCGGGCCGGCCTGCATCGTCGACCTGGCGGGGCTCGGCATCGGCGACTACCAGATTTACGGCCCCGAGCACTTCGAGGCCTGGGAGGCGAAGACCGGCATCCGCATCGAGCGCGGCGACATCCTCATCATCCACACCGGCTACCACCGCTTCTACAACGAGGACTGGTACAAGGCGAAGCGCTGCACGGTGCGCGACGTCGTCGAGGAGAGCGCCCACGAGCCCGACCTGCCGCGCATCTTCTTGAAGCACCCCGGGCCGCAGTCCCGTTTCGTCGACTGGATCCTCGACCGCGGCGTCCGCTGGCTGGCGGTCGACTGCATCGCCGCCGACCACCCGTTCAACACCAACGTCCGCCGCGCCCGCCCCGACCTCGTGCCCGAGGTGGAGAAGGCCATCGGCATGTCGCTCGACGAGGCCTTCCCCTGGCCGGCCGACTACCAGTGCATGCACGTCAAGCTCTTCCCGCACGGGGTCTTCCACGCCGAGAACGTCGGCGGCCAGATCGACGAGGTGCTCGACCAGAAGGTCTGGCTCGGCTGCTTCCCCTTCCGCTTCAAGGGCGGCGAGGCGGCCTTCGCACGGGTCGTGGCGTTCGTCGAGGAGAAGGCATGACCGAGGCGGCGGGCTCCGTCGTCGGCGCGCGCACCAAGCGCAACGAGGACCCGCGCCTGCTCACCGGGCAGGCGCTCTTCGTGGACGACGTCGAGCTGCCGGGGATGCTCCACGCCGCCTTCCTGCGCAGCCCGTACGCTCACGCGCGGCTCGGGCGGATCGACGTCGCGCGGGCGCGGGAGATACCGGGGGTGGTCGCGGTCTACACCGCGGACGACCTCGGCGCCTACTGGCAGCCGGGCCCCCTGTTGGTTCCTCCACCCCCCGTTTCCGACATGGTCTTCAACGAGCGGACGCAGGTGCCGCTGGCGAAGAGGAAGGTGCGGCACGTCGGCGAGCCCGTGGCGGTGGTGGTGGCCGCCAGCCGCTACCTTGCCGAGGACGCGCTGGAGACGATCGAGGTCGAGTACGAGGCGCTGCCCGCCGTCGTGGACCTCGAGGCGGCACTGGCGCCCGGCGCGGCGCTGGTGCACGAGGACTTGGGCTCGAACCTCGCCGCCCACGTCGTGCAGCGGAAGGGCGACTACGGCGCGGCGAAGGCCGCGGCCGACCTCGTGCTGCGCCGTCGCCTCTGGTACGACCGCGGCACCGCGGCGGCGATCGAGAACCGCGGCGTCGTCGCGCAGTGGGACGCGCGCGCCCAGCGGCTCTCGATCTGGGACACGACGCAGGCGCCGATCCCGGTGCGCAACGGCCTCGCCGCCATGCTCGGGCTCTCCGAGCACCAGGTGCGCCTGGTGGCGCCCTTCATCGGCGGCGGCTTCGGGCCGAAGATCATGATGTTCTACCCCGAGGAGGTGGTCGTCCCCTGGCTGGCGCTGCGCTTGGACCGGCCGGTCAAGTGGCTGGAGGACCGGGCGGAGAACTTCGTCGCCACGACGCACGAGCGCGGGCAGCTCCACGACGCCGAGATCGCGCTGGCGAGCGACGGCCGCATCCTTGGGCTCCAGGACTCCTTTCTCCACGACACCGGCGCCTACGACCCTTACGGCCTGACGGTGCCGCTCAACAGCCAGTGCACGCTCCTGGGGCCCTATCAGGTGCCGGCTTACGACAGCGAGTTCCGCGCCGTCTTCACCAACAAGACGATCGTCACCCCCTACCGCGGCGCCGGGCGGCAGCACGGGGTCTTCGTCGTCGAGCGCCTGCTCGACCTCGCGGCGCGCGAGCTGGGGCTCGACCCGGCCGAGATCCGCCGCCGCAACTTCCTGCGCCCCGAGGATTTCCCCGTCGACAACGAGATCATCTACCAGGACTTCGCGCCCCTCGTTTACGACAGCGGCAACTACGAGCCGATCCTCGACAAGGCGCTGGCGATGATCGGCTGGGAGCGGTTCCGCCGCGAGGAGCAGCCGGCCCGCCGCGCCGCCGGGCGCAAGGCGGGGATCGGCGTCGTGGCCTACGTCGAGGGGACGGGGATCGGCCCCTTCGAGGGGGCGCGCGTGCAGGTGCAGACGAACGGCAAGGTGACGGTCGTCACCGGCATCGGCACCCAGGGGCAGGGGCACTACACCGTCTTCGCGCAGATCGCCGCCGAGCAGCTCGGCGTCGCCGTCGTGGACGTCGAGGTGGTGACCGGCGACACCGACCAGTTCCACTGGGGCACCGGCACCTTCGCCAGCCGCGGCGCGGTGGTGGCGGGCAACGCCGTCCACGAGGCGGCGAAGGACGTGCGGCGCAAGGCGCTGCGCCTGGCCGCCGAGGAGCTGGGGGTGGGGGAGGAGGAGGTCGAGCTGGCGGATGGCGCGGCGCGGGTGCGCGCCGAGCCGGGGAAGGCGATCGGCCTCGGCGAGCTGGCCAAGCGCGCCAACCCGATGCGCGGCGCCGTCAAGCCCGGCACCGAGCCGGGCCTCGAGGCCACCAACTACTTCGGCCCGCACCGCGGCGCCACCGCCAGCGGCGCCCACGCCATGATCGTCGAGATCGACCCCGAGACGATGCAGGTGAAAATCGAGAAGTACGTCGTCGTCCACGACTGCGGGCGCGTGCTCAACCCGCTCATCGTCGACGGCCAGGTGCACGGCGGCGTGGCGCAGGGTCTCGGCAACGCCTTCTACGAGGAGCTGGCCTACGACGACAACGGCCAGCTCACCAACGCCTCGTTCATGGACTACCTGCTGCCCACCGCCCTCGACGTGCCGCGCGTCGACGTCGGGCACGAGGAGACCGTCTCGCCGCTCAACGCCCTCGGCACCAAGGGCGCGGGCGAGGCGGGCGCGATCCCCACCGGCGCCCTCTTCGCCCAGGCGGTCGAGGACGCCCTCGACGTGCCGGGCTTGGAGATCCTGGAGATCCCGCTCAAGCCCAGCCGCCTCTGGGAGCTCGTCGAAAGCCAGAAAAGCCTCGCCTGAGGGAAACACCCCGCCCGGCCTGGGGGGCCTTCCTCATGGTCCGGCGGCGGCGTCCTGCCTAGGGTAGTGGCGAGGGGAGGGGCAGCCTGCGTTGGACCACCTCCCCGACCACCAAACCCTGGGGAGGGACGTCAACATGTCTTCTCGCACACTCCGTTTCCTGGTTGCCGGGCTGGCGCTCCTGTTCGTGGGCGGCGCGGCCTGGGCGGCGACCACGACCAGCGTCATCGTCGAGCTGCAGGGCGAGCCCGGTGCGGTCTGGCGGGCGCGCCAACTCAAGCAAGGGCTGACGGTCTCCGACGCCGCGCTCGCGGCCTACCGCGCGCAGCTCACCACTGCCCAGAACGTCGTGCTCACCCGCATCGCCGCCGCCGGCATCCCGGCCGCGATCGCCACGGTCTCCGTGCCGGGCGCGACCGGCCTGCCGACGGCGGTGCAGCGGCGCTACACCTTGGTCTACAACGGCTTCACGCTGACCGTCTCGCCCGCCGACGTGGCCCGGCTGCGCGGCGTCTCCGGGGTCAAGAACGTCCACCGGGTGCGCCACCCCACCATCGCCCTCGACCGCAGCGTCCCCTTCATTCGCGCGCCGGAGCTCTACGGCGGCGTCCCCGAGCTGAACCCCTTCGACGACCTGCGCGAGGGGTACGAGGGGCAGGGAATCGTGATGTCGGTCATCGACAGCGGCATCGAGTGGCAGCACGAGATGTTCGGCGGCGACCCGACGCCGCCGCGCCTCGGGCTGGCGCCCGCCTCGCCCCTGGTGCCGGCGAACAAGAAGGTGATCTACAACCTGCCGATGATGGACTGGGTGGTCGAAGACGGCATCGGCCACGGCACCCACGTCGCCACCACCGCCGTCGGCTATCTCGGCTTCGAGCCCGGCGGTGACGGCGTGCCGACCACCGCCGACGACGTGCCCGTTCACGGGGTGGCGCCGCAGGCGAAGCTGATGAGCTACAAGGTCTGCTCCGACACTCTCTTCGCCGCCAACGTCGCCGGCAGCGTGGTCGGGGTCGGCCTCATCGGCGAGTGCCTGGGCGACATCGTCCTGGCGCTCGAGGACTCGGTCTCGCCGCGCACCCTGACCGGCTTCCCCAAGCCGGTCGCGCACGTCATCAACATGAGCTTGGGCTCGACCTTCGGCCAGCCCGACGATCCGACCGCGGCGGCGGCCTCCAACGCCGCCCTGATGGGCGCCATCGTCGTGGCGGCGGCCGGCAACTCCGGCGACGTCCCGGGGATCGTGGGATCCCCCTCGGTCGGCCGGCACGTAATCTCGGTCGGCAACGCCACCGACCCCGGCTCGGCGGCCAACTGGTTCGTCGACGCCGGCGCCCGCAGCGACATCGTGACCTTCCCGATGGCCGGGACGCCGTCGCCGCCCGCAGCAGGCCTCAGCGCGCAATTCTGCTACGTCGCCGATTCGCTCACCGCCGCCGACTACCCGGCCGGCGCGGCCGGCCGCATCGCGCTCGTCCGCTTCGGCCACGCCGTGGGGCTCTTCGGCGAGATCGCCAACAACGCCGCCCTCGCGGGGGCGGTGGCGGTGCTGTTCATCGACGACGAGACCGAGAACGCGACGGCGGTCAAGTCGACGATCCCCGCCACGATCATCAAGGAGGCGGACGCCGCCTACCTGCTCAGCCTGATCGGCCCCAACCCGCAGCACGGCGACGTCTCGGCCGGGACGATCACGCTCAAGGGGGCGGTCGGCCAGTTCCGCACCGCGATGAACGGCTCCAGCTCGCGCGGCCCGGTGATCGGCCTCGGCCAGGTCAAGCCCGACCTCTCGGCGCCGGGCACCAACATCCTGGCCGGAGTGCCGCCGACCAGCGTCATCGGCGCCATCACCACCGACGACGGCCTCACCTACGGCACGATCAGCGGCACCAGCATGGCCTCGCCGCACGTCGCCGGCGCCGCCGCCCAGATCAAGCAGGCCAACCCCACCTGGACGCCGGACATGGTGCGGACGGCGCTGATCAACACCTCGACGCCGATGCGCGACGCTGCCGGCGTGCCGGACACCTTCGGCACGCAGAACCCCAAGGTCCACGCCCAGGGGGGCGGCTACGTCGACGTCGTCCGCGCCGCGCGCGCCAAGGCGCTGATGGGCGTCGCCGGCGACGGCATCGCGGCGCCGGGCATCCTCGGCAGCCACTCCTTCGGCGCCGCGCCGGTCATCAACAACCAGTGCACGAACAGCCGGAGCGTGCAGGTCACCATCCGCGACCTGCGCGGCACCGGCGGGGCCTACACCCTCTCGGTCGCGGACAACCGTGAGCTGTCGCACGCCGGCGTCTCGGCCAGCGTTTCACCGACAAGCGTCAGCGTGCCGGCCGGCGGCTCGGCGACCTTCACCGCCACCGTGACGGTGGACGGCACCGTGGTCACCGCCGAGCCGCAGCTCGACATCCAGTGGTTCGTCGTCGCCGACCGGACCGACGGCAGCGAGCGGCTGTCGATGCCCTTCTTCTACCGCGCCGCTCCCTCGGCGCCGGCCGGCGCCGGCGGCACGCGGGTGGAGACCGAGGTCCGCGAGGGCACCCTCGGCCTGGGCTCCAGCGCGGCGGGGCAGGGGGAGCAGTCGGTGGACCTGCCGGTCGAGGTGGCGGGCGGCACCTTCCGGCTGGCCGGCCTGCTGGAGTCCGACGAGGTGACCAACGTCGGCTACCCCGACCTCGACCTCGAGCTCTACGACCCCAACGGCAACCTGATCGACAGCTCCGGGGTCCCTGGCGGCGTCGAGAGCGTGGACGTGGCGGTCACCATCCCCGGCACCTACGTCTTCCGGGTGATCAACTACGTCAACGCCGGCGGCAGCTTCACGCTGACGGTGGACAAGCACATCGGCGCCGACGTCGGGGCGGCGACCCTCGCCGCCATCGCCACCGAGTACACCGAGCAGGACGGCGACCACGTCGACTTCGACGGCGGCTTCACCCTCGCCTGGACCGGCGTCGGCGGCGAGACCGGCTACCGCGTCGAGCGCAGCGCCGGCGGCGGGGCCTGGACGGAGATCGCCCGCGTGGACGGCGCCACCACGACGCTCGCCGTCTCCGGCTTGTCCGACGGCCAGTACGCCTTCCGCGTGCGGTCGGAGTTCCCGGGCGCCCTCTGCACCTACATCGAGCAGCCGGGCAACACGCAGGCGGTCCAGGTCGACCACCGGACGGCCTTCACCGCCTCCGGCGTCAGCGTCCGGGTTGTCCGCGCCGACCTCGCCGACGGCGTCTTCGAGGTCGACGCGGTGCTGGTCAACGAGTCGGCGGAGACGCTGCTCAACCCGGTCAGCCTCGAGATCGTCGGCATCGACGCCTCGACCGGCGACGTCCGGGTGATCAACGCCGACAACGGCCGCGGCGGCACCAGCGAGGCCGACGCGGCGGCCTTCAGCTACGCCGGCCCGGTGCTGGGCGAGGACCTGACGCCGGGCGAGACCTCCTGGTCGCGCACCCTGCGTTTCGCCGACCCCAGCAACGTGCTCTTCGACTTCGAGGCGCGCGTCAACGCCTACCGGAAGCCCTAGGCCGCATTAACAGCGCATAGAGCGCGAAGGCGACGCCGAAGCCGACGAACCAGGCGTAGTCGTAGAGGAAGCGGACGGCGGGGATGACCAGGCCGATGAGCGCCGCGGTCACCCCCGCCGCCAGCGCCGCCAGCGCCTTCCAGTTCCAGCGGCCGTAGATGCCGTCGCGGGAGTAGAGGTCCGGCAGCGACAGCCGCCCCCGCCGCACCAGCCAGTAGTCGGCGATGAAGATGCCGGCGATCGGCCCCAGGAACCCGGAGTACCCCACCAGCCAGCCGAAGATGTAGGTGCCGTAGTCGGCGAGCAGCTGCCAGGGCCGGATCGCGATCCCGATCACCCCGGTGATCAAGCTGCCGGCGGCGAAGCCGATCCGCCGCGGCCAGAGGTTGGCGAAGCCGTTGGCCGGCGCCACGACGTTGGCGGCGACGTTGGTCGTCAGGGTGGCGACGAGCACCGCGAAGAGCGAGACCAGGACGATCACCGGACTCTCCAGCCGCGAGAGCAGCGCCACGGGGTCCCAGATCGCTTCGCCGAAGACCAGCACCGAGGCCGAGGTCACCGCCACGCCGATGAACGAGAAGAGCACCATCGTCGGCGGCAGGCCGAGGAGCTGCCCCAGCGCCTGCGCCCGCTGGCTGCGCGCGAAGCGGGAGAGGTCCGGGATGTTGAGCGCCAGGGTGGCCCAGAAGCCGACCATGGCGGTGAGCGCCGGGACGAAGAAGGCGAAGAACTCGGCCGGCGTGGCGAAGCGGCTGGGGCGGGCGAGGATCGGCCCCAGGCCGCCGGCGCGCACGGCGGCCCAGGCGAGGAGGGCGAGCCCGGCGACGATCAGGAACGGCGCCGCCCAGGCCTCCAGGCGCTTGATCGAGTCGCTGCCGCGCACCGCGATCCACATGTTCCAGGCCCAGAAGACGGCGAAGGCGATCCAGACGCCGCCGGGCACGCGCTCCCAGGCGGGCAGCGCGGTCTTCAGCATGATGTGGATCGCCTGGCCGCCGATCCAGGTCTGGATGCCGAACCAGCCGCAGGCCACGAGCGAGCGCAGGACGGCGGGCACGTGCGCCCCCGAGGTGCCGAAGGAGGCGCGGGCCAGGACCGGGAAGGGGATGCCGTAGCGCGTGCCGGCGTGGGCGATGGCGATCATCGGCGCCAGCACGATCAGGTTGCCGAGGAGGATCGTCAGCATCGCCTGCCACCAGCTCATGCCGCCGTCCACCAAGCCGGCCGCCAGCATGTAGGTCGGGATGCAGACCGAGAGGCCGATCCAGAGCGAGGCGACGTGGTAGACGCCCCAGGTGCGCTGCTCGATGCGGGTGGGGGCGAGGTCGGCGTTGATCAGGCGGGGGTCGGACGGGAGCTCCGTCGGCTCCACGAGGCCGTCCGCTGTTTCGCGCATGTGCCTGACACTACAATGCGCGCGTGCCCGAGGCCGCGCCGTTCACCATCGCCGCGGTGCAGGCGGCGCCGGTCTTCCTCGACCGCGAGGCGACGCTCGAGAAGGCGTGCGCGCTGATCGCCGAGGCCGGCGCCGCGGGGGCGCGCCTCGCCGTCTTCCCCGAGGCGTTCTTGCCGACCTACCCGTTTTGGGTCTGGTCGGTGCCGGCGGGGGACACGGCGACGCTGCGCGCGCTCTACGCCGAGCTGCTCGACCAGTCGGTCGCGGTGCCCGGTCCGGAGACCGAGCGGCTCGGCGCGGCGGCGCGCGCCGCCGGGGTGGCGGTGGCGATCGGCATCAACGAGCGCAACGCCGAAGCCAGCGGCTCGACGCTCTACAACTCGCTGCTCCTCCTCGATGCCGAGGGGCGCCTCCTCGGCTGCCACCGGAAGCTCGTCCCCACCGGCGGCGAGCGGCTGGTCTACGGCCAGGGCGACGGCAGCACTCTGGCGGTCCACCAGCTCCCTTTCGGCCGGGTGGGCGGCCTGGTCTGCTGGGAGAACTACATGCCGCTCGCCCGCTACGCGCTCTACGCCGCCGGCGTCGAGCTCTGGCTGGCGCCCACCTGGGATCGCGGCGAGCCCTGGCTCTCGACGCTCCGCCACATCGCCAAGGAGGGGCGGGTCTACGCCGTCGGCTGCTGCAGCGCCGTGCGGCGCGACGACGTTCCCGACCGCTACGCCTTCAAGGAGCGCTACCTGCAAGGGGGCGGCGAGTGGATCAACCCGGGCGACAGCGCGGTGGCCGACCCCGACGGCAAGCTCGTCGCGGGCCCGGTGCGCGAGCGGGAGACGATCCTCTACGCCGAGGTGGACCCCCGCCGGGTGGCCGGGCCGCGCTGGCAGCTCGACGTCGCCGGCCACTACGCGCGGCCGGACGTCTTCCAGCTCACCGTGCTGCGCGAGCCGCGGCCGCTGGTCCGGTTCGTGACGCACGACGAGGGAAACCGAGAATGAGCGCTTGAGAATCGAGGGCGAGCACACCTTCGCGTGCCGTGGGCACTGTTCGACCGCTCCTCGATCGCCAGTACTGGATCGGGAGGATCGCAGTCCTACCGGGTAGCCGGCACTCTGCCGGTAAGCGCTTGCGGAGCTGTCTCTGAGAGGAGATGCCCTTCGCCGAGATTCCCCTCCGAACTGCTACAGGAGATCATTTTTAGCGGCAATCGCGGCAATTCCGCGCAAACTATAAAACACGGCGGTGCCCTCCTGTCGACGTGAGAGCAGGTGCTGCTGATAAAGAGAGCTGAGATAATTGCTACTGAAAGCCTGAATAGTTTTGAACCCAAACTCTCTGAAGTCGCTAGCACGCGCCTCCTTTCGCTTGTAAAGCGTTCGCAACACTTCCTTGTCTTTATGCTTTAGACTGAGGCCTCCAATTTCCTGCGCCACGATCTGTTTGAGCAACCTTTGCGCGTATTGCGTCGGTATCTGATTATTGATGAGTTGTTTCGCGATGGTATTCGAAAGAGCAGCCGCGCGTTTATGGCCACTCACGTCAACCAGAACCTTCCTAACTTCCTCGAGAAACTTGGCGCATATCGAGGCGCTATATTTGAAGACGAATCGTATTTCTCCTCTTGACGCATCATAGAGCTCGCGATGAATGCTCTCAGGAAGCGGACTTTTCGCCTCTTTTGCTAGGTTAAACCGCGCAACACGTCGTGCAATTGCGGTTTCGAGCTCCTCAAATGTGAGAGGACGAAGTTCCAGGCCGGTGCCCGCGAGACGATCAGATAGTCGCGGCTCTAGAGTCTGAATAAGACTAGCCAAGCCGCTCTGGCCAATTATAATCCACCAAGCAAGAGGAGTCATAAAGAGGGTGTCGCGAAATGTCAAGAGCACATCCTGAAGTTTGCGGTCGGGTAGGTTCTCGATATTATCCAGTATGAGTAGGGCGCCTTCAAAATGGAGAATTTCTCGGACTTCATAAACCACGACGGCCACTGCATCGGCTATACTTTCAAAAGAGCTCTCGGTTACCGGGGGCAAGGTGGTTGTTCGGCCGACAGTGCCGCCGAATCCAAAGAGCTGAAGGCCAATTTCAAAGCCGCCGCCAGTGCTCTTCGCCCACTTGACGAGTTTCTTAGTCTGGGGCGGGATTTTTGCTTTTGCTAGAGAGCAGTGGGTTTCGACAGAGGCAATGAGAGCATCCAGGGCGCGCAGCGCGATTGCCTTAGCGTCATCGCCTGGATAAATTGGGCAAAGCTGCATTGCTGGCAGAAGTCGCGGTCCAAATGGGGCTCGGTCAGTAGAAAGAAGGTGCTGCTGAATGTTAAGGAAACTTGTCTTGCCAACTCCCGGAGGGCCGGAAAGAACCAGAACGCCCTCGCGTGACAGATCAAGGGCTGTATAAAGCGAGATGGCCTCTTCATTGCGCCCCACGAGAAGATCGACGTCGTCTGGTACGGGTCGGAGAGGCCGGGCATCATAAGGGCTGTCGGTAAAGCCAAGATCTTTCCACAAGAGATGATCCTCCTGACCGCGCCTTTCGCTGCCGGCGCCCTTTAGCGTTAGTCTTCCATAATACAGGTGAGCCGACGAGCTTCTCCGAGAGGTCACCCGGAATGGCTTCGCTGGGAGGTTACTGGTCGCTGCGCTCCGCACTTTTGTTCACTTAGGGTAGAGAGGCCATGCGCGAGGTGATCGCCCGGAAGGGCTCCAGGGCTGGACCGCGAGCACGAGGCGGTCCGGGCGACGGAAGACGCTGGCGGGGGGCCATCGGCAGCGCTGGCCCCCGCCGCACCCGGGCCGCCCCCTTCGCCGGCGGATTGCTCGGGCCGCTGTGTGCCCCCGAGCGCCGGACTGAGGATTCGGGGCCGCGGCGGTCACTGCGGTCCTCCTCGTGTTCTCCTGCTGCGCGCCCTGTGCTGCCTCGCTAGAGCAGCCGCAGGAGCCGCCGCTGCCGCGGCGTCAGCCGCTCCGCCATCAGCTCCAGCCGCCGCGGGCCCGCCGCACGGGACGCCGCCCGCACCGGGGCGGTCGGATCGTTGCGGGTCGGGAGCTTCAGCGGCGGCAGGAACTTCGGCGCCCGCCGCGGGTTGACCACGTGCTCGAAGCCGGAGGCCAGCTTGATCAGCGTCGGCTCGCTGAACGCCCCGGCCATGAAGCTGATCCCCACCGGCAGCCCGAAGGTGAAGCCCGCCGTGACGTTGATCAGCGGGTAGCCGGCCATGGCCGCCGCCGTCGAGCTGGCGCCGAGGAAGTGGTCGCCGTTGATCAGGTCGGTCGGCCAGGCGGGGGAGCCGGTCGGGGCGACGAGGGCGTCGAGGTCGAACTGCGCAAGCACCGCGTCGATCCCCTCCGGGCCGGCGAGCCGGGGCCCGCGCTCGAGGGCGGCGAGGTACTCCTGCTCGGTGAAGATCTCGAACTCGGCGGCCTCCAAAAGCTCCTGGCCGAACCATTTGAGCTCGACGCCGGCATGCGCGATGTTGAACGCGATGACGTCGGCCAAGTTGTGGACCGGCACCCCCGTGCGGGTGGCTAGGTAGGCATTGAGGTCGCGCTTGAATTCCCAGATCAAGACGATGATCTCGGCAGGATCTTCGAGTAGCTGGTCGATGGTGGGTACGTCGGCCGGGTCGACGAGCACCGCGCCGGCGTCCTCCATGGCCGCGAGCGCCTCCTCGAAGATCGCGTCGGTCTCATTGCTGTACAGGGTCACGTTCCTGCGGAAGACACCGATCCGCGCTCCGGCGAGGCCGTCCGGGTCCAGGAACTGGGTGTAGTCGGTGTGGAAGTGTCCGGCGCTCCGGTTGGTCGCCGGGTCGCGCGGATCGACGCCGGTAAGGACGCCAAGGAGCGCCGCCGCGTCGGCCACCGTGCGTCCGTGCGGGCCGACGGTGTCCTGAGTGTGGGAGATCGGGACGACACCGGCGCGGCTGGTCAGCCCCACCGTCGGCTTGATGCCGACAACGCCATTGGCGTGCGAGGGGCAGACGATCGAGCCGTCCGTCTCGGTGCCGAGCGCGGCGGCGGCGAAGTTGGCCGAGACCGCCGCCGCGGAGCCAGAGGAGGAGCCGCAGGGGTTGCGGTCGAGGACGTAGGGATTCTTCGTCTGCTGGCCGCGGCCGCTCCAACCGCTCGAGGAGTTGAAGCCGCGGAAGTTGGCCCACTCGGAGAGGTTTGCCTTGCCGAGGATGATCGCCCCGGCCTGCTTGAGCTTGCGCGCCACGGTGGCGTCCTGAAGCGCCGGGGCGCCGACCAGGGCGAGCGAGCCGGCGGTGGTCTGCATCTGGTCGCGGGTGTCGATGTTGTCCTTGATCACGACAGGGAGGCCATGGAGCGGGCCGCGCGGGTGGCCGGCGCGGCGCTCGGAGTCGCGGTTGCGCGCCAGCCCGCGCGCCTGCGGGTTGAGCTCGATGATCGAGTTGACGTTGGGGCCGCCCTGGTCCAGCCGCGCGATACGGTCGAGATAGAAGTCGACCAGCTCGGCCGACGAGATGTCGCCGCTCTCCATGCCGGCCAGCATCTCGGCGATGGTGGTCTCCTCGAAGTCGCCGTTCGCCTCGTAGGTCGGCGTCTCGGCGCCGGCAGGAGTGGAGTGGAGCAGCCCGGCGAGTGGCGCGCCGGCGCCGGCCAGGGCGCCGAGGCGGAGGAAGTTGCGGCGGCTCAGGTCGGTGGACGGCGCGCCGCCGTCGCGCGCCGGCGGCGCGCCAGGGACATCGGTCGAACGCTCTTTCGCCATGTGTCCTCCTGGGTTCGTGCCGCAATACTAATCGGCCCCGCCAGCGCGCGCTCGGCGGGGCCGACTCTACGGGCTAGAGCGGACCTATACAGGGACCCTGAGCGAACACCCCTGACCAATAGACGTCGGTCTTGCCACCGCTGTCTTTGACAACCAGATGGACCCGGTATCCGCCGTCGAAGGCGTACTGCTTCGCCGGGGTCTTGCCGGTACCAGTCGTCCCATCGCCGAAGTCCCAGCGATAGTTAGCGGCGTCGGCAGGGAGCGGTGCGTCGTCGAAGGAGTTTCCGGCGTTGAAGAAGAAGACGCGACCGCAGCGCTGGTAGGTGAACTGCGCGGTGGGCTGGCCGTTCAGGCTCTCGGAGCGGAAGTTGGCATAGCCGCCCACCTGGAGGCGACTGACCTCCGCGTTGTTGCGATCCGACTCACCGGTCGTGACGCCCTGGTAGGCGATGTTCGGGTCCGAGAAGTGGGGGATGCGATTGCAGACGCCGGCGGCGATGTTGGAGCCGCAGGCGGGCTTGGGGGAAAGACCACAGGTGCAGCCCATCACCGTCGCCTTCTGCTGGCCGCTGACCGTGAGCAGCTTACCCTTGCCGAACGAGAACAGCGGGGTGGAGCTGGTGTCGTCCTCATGGCGCATCCCGTAGTTGTGGCCGATCTCGTGGCCCAGGGTGAAGTCGCTCAGGCCGCAGGCGTTGCGGTTGGCCGTGTACGCCTTCTGGCCGATGGGAGTGAAGGCCCCGGGCAGGTTGGCGATACCGCAAACGTTCGGGTTGCTCCACCCGAAGGGGATGTAGACGGTGACGACGTCGGCGCCGAAGGCGTTGCGCAGGGCGGTGACCTCGGCGGGCTCGCCGTTCAGCCAACTGAGGCTGCTCGAGACGCCGCTGAAGGGCTGTGAGGCGTCGAGGACCGGCACGATGCCGACCAGGTTGTAGTAGGCGGGGACGTTGCTGTTGGCGAAGGCGTTGTTGGCCAGGGAGATGGAGTCTTGCACGAAGGTGAAGATCGAGCTCTCGACCGTGGAAGTCATGGTGAAGAACGCCTTCGGATAGACGGCGAGGACGTCGATGCGGGTCGTCATCGTGACCGTGGCGAACACCGTGCTGGGCGACGCATCGTCTTGGTTCGTCCCGACCGCGGAAGCGTCGAACAGCGGCTCCGCGGCGGCGTCGGCCACCTCGTCGACGCCGCAGGGCTGCGGGCTCAGCTCGTTGGAAAGCCGGACCAAGCGGTGGCTCTCCTCCCCACCGCCCACGATCCGGTAGCGCTCGCCCGCGAAGTCGATCACGGCGGTGAGCTGATCGCCGTGATAGCCGAGATGGATGAACCCGGTGCCTTTGCCCGGGGCACCAGCATGCCGGATTGCGCCGAACCAGCTCTTCCAGTCCGGACCGTACTCGACGAAGCGGGTACGGGTGGCCACCAGCGGGGACGAGCCGGGGAGGTCGATCACGAACGCCGGCGGGTTGGCGGCGACGGCCGCCGGGTCTACCTCGATGAGGAACTCCTCGTCCCCGTCGGGCACGAGGTCGCGCCGCACCTCGGGTTGCGCGACGACATCGAGGTCGTAGAGCCGCGGCGGCGGCCCGGGGTCGGCCGGGCGGGCGGCGGCGGCGGGGTCCAGGGGCAGGAGCAGAGAGGCGACGATGACCGACAAGAGGCGTAGCTTGGACATGAGCTGTCCTCCTTCCTGAGGAGCTCGAACTACCTCTCCCCGCGGTTGGAGAACCTCTGGGGGCCGTGCAGAGGATGCGAGCAGGTTCTGACCGATCCAATCGCTCGGCCGGGCGATTTATTCCGCCGCCGGATTGCCTGCTAACCTCCGCGCCATGGCGGCGGCGCGCGGCGCGGCGGTGGTGAGCGGCGGGGGGTCGGGGATCGGGCGGGCCATCGCCCTTGAGCTGGCGCGGCGCGCTTATCCGCTGGCGCTGCTGGGCCGGCGCCACGCACCGCTCGCCGAGACGCTGGCGGCGGCGGGGCAGGAGGAGATCGGCCTGGCGCTGCGCTGCGACGTCACCGACGCCGCGGCGGTGGCGCGGGCGGCTGCGGAGGTGGAGCGGCGCTGGGGAGCGGCCGAGGTGCTGGTGCCGGCCGCCGGGGTGGCGCGCGTGGCGCCGCTCGCCGACCTGCCGCCCGACGCCTTCCGCGAGACCGTCGAGACCAACCTCACCGGCACGTTCCTCCTGCTGCGCGTCTTCCTGCCGCCGATGGTGGAGCGGGGAAGCGGGTGGGTCTTCCCCCTCCTCTCGGTCGCCGCCACCCGCGGCTTCCCCGGCTGGTCGGCTTACTGCGCCAGCAAGTGGGGGGTGGCCGGCCTGGTGGCGGCGCTGCGCGCCGAGGTCGCGGGGACGGGCGTGCGCATCGTGGCCCTCTACCCGGGGGCGGTGGACACCGCGATCTGGGAGGGGGTGCCGGGGGAGTGGGACCGTTCCGGGATGGTGCCGCCGCGGGAGGTGGCGCGGGCCGTCGCCTTCGCCCTCGACGGCGATCCTAAAGCGGTGGTCGAAGAGGTCCACGTCGGACCCGCGGGAGGTGCCCTGTGAGGTTCCTGCTCATCGCCACGCCGCTCCTGCCGCTGCTCGCGGCGGTGCCCGGCGGGCGCTGGCTGTTGCCCCTGCTGGCGCCGTTGGTCCTCTACCCGTCGTTCCGCGAGCGCGTCGCGGCGCGCGACTACAGTGCCGCCTGGGGCCTGACGATGCTCTGGGCGTTCCTGCTCAGCGCCGGCGTCGTCCTCCTCACCTGGCTCTGGCCCGAGGCGGCGCGCGACGGCATCTGGAACGGCGAGACCTACCGCGCCGAGATGTTCGGCTGGATCGCCACCGGCGCGGGGCGCGAGGCCGACTGGCGCGCCTCCCTGCCGCAGCACCTCCTCCACCTCGCCGCGTTCCTCGTCCTGACCTACGTCTCGGCGGGCTACCTCGGCCTGGCGCTGGGCGCCGCGCTCGTCGCCTACATGAGCTACTTCGTCGGCAGCTACGCCGCGGCGAGCGGCGCGCCGCTCTTGGGCGCCGTCGCCGCCTGGGTGCCCTGGTCGGTGGTGCGGGTGGCGGCCTTCGTCCTCCTCGGCTGCCTCCTGGCGCGCCCCCTGCTGGTCCGCCGCCCCTGGCCCTTCGAGCGCCGCGAGGCCCGCCTCTTCGCCCTCGGCTTCGCCGGCATCGTCGCCGACGTCCTGCTCAAGGCCGCCCTCGCCCGGCCCTACGGCATCTTCCTGCGCGAGCTGGCGCGGGGCATCCTCCTCGGGCACTAAGAGCTTCTGGATGAGTCAGATCCGCGAGACTGCCGGCACCCCTTCCGGCGCCGGCCGGCGCATCGGGATCGTGGCGTCGCGCTTCAACGCTCCCGTCGTCGAAAAGCTCGTCGCCGCCGCCGTCGATTGCCTCCGCCGCCACGGGGTGGAGCCGCAGGACATCCATCTGGTGCGAGTGCCGGGGGCCTGGGAGATCCCGGCGGCGCTGGAAGAGCTGGCCGCCGCCGGTGGCGTCGACGCCCTCGTCGCCCTCGGCGCGGTCATCCGCGGCGAGACCGCGCACTTCGATCTCATCTGTACCGAGTGCGCGCGCGGCGTCGCCGGCGTCACCGAGCGGCACCGCATCCCGGTCGGCTTCGGCGTCCTCACCTGCGAGACGACCACGCAGGCCGAGGAGCGGGCGGCGGGCAGGTCGGGCAGCAAGGGGTGGGAGGCCGCCCTCGCCGCCCTCGAGATGGCCGATCTCTTCGCGCGGCTGCGCGACTAGGCCGGGACCGCGTCAACCGCTATATCATTGCCCGACCCGCGCGGGTGGCCCGCCGCGGGACCTCCGCGGGACAATCGAGCATGGCGGCAGGCAAGCGGCGCGCGGCGCGCGAAATGGCGGTCCAGATGCTCTACCAGAGCGAGCTGGGCGGGAGCACGCCGCCGCAGGTCTTCGCCAACTTCGACCTGGCGCCCTACCTGGCCGGCGCGGCGGGCGACGAGGAAGACGGCGGGCCGGCCGCCGCCGGCCGCGCGCGGGCCGAGGACGACCGCGCCGACTTCGCGCGCCGCCGGCGGCAGGTGGACGAAGCCTTCCGCTACGCCCAGGCGCTGGTGCACGGCACGCTCGACCACCGCGAGGAGATCGACGGCATGATCCGCGCCCAGGCCGACCACTGGCGCCTGGAGCGCATGCCGGCGGTGGACCGCAACATCCTGCGCCTGGCGGTCTACGAGATGCTCTTCGAGCAGGACATCCCCAAGCTCGTGGTCCTCGACGAGGCCATCGAGCTGGCGAAGAAGTTCGGCTCCGAGCAGTCCGGGCGCTTCGTCAACGGCTTGCTCGACGGCATGCTCAAGCAGCACGACTTCCCCGGCACCCTGAAATGAACGACCCCGACCACTACGACCACAAGGCCGTCGAGGCCAAATGGCAGGAGCGGTGGGAGAAGCAGCGCACCGCCGAGGTGGACCTCCGCCACGCGCAGGGGAAGTTCTACATGCTCAACATGTTCCCCTACCCCTCGGGGGACCGCCTGCACGTCGGCCACGGGCGCAACTACATCCTCGGCGACGCCCTCTACCGCTACCTGCGGATGCGCGGCAAGCGGGTGCTCAACCCGATGGGCTGGGACGCCTTCGGCTTGCCGGCCGAGAACGCCGCCATCCAGCGCGGCGTCCACCCGAGCGATTGGACCTTCAACAACATCCGGGTGATGAAGGAGCAGTTCCGCCGCTGGGGCATCCTCTACGACTGGTCGAAGGAGATCGCCTCCTGCGTGCCGGAGTACTACCGCTGGAACCAGTGGCTCTTCCTGCGCCTGCTGGAGAAGGGGCTGGCCTACAAGAAGAAGGCGCCGGTCAACTGGTGCCCGAGCTGCCTGACGGTGCTGGCCAACGAGCAGGTCGAGGAGGGGCGCTGCGAGCGCTGCGGCTCGGAGGTGGTGCAGAAGGACCTCGAGCAGTGGTTCTACCGCATCACCGACTACGCCGACCGCCTGCTCGCCGGCCTCGACGACCTCCCCGGCTGGCCGGAGAAGGTCAAGGTCATGCAGCGCAACTGGATCGGCCGCTCGGAGGGGGCGGAGATCGACTTCCCGCTGCCGGCGCTCAAGGAGAAGGTGACCATCTTCACCACCCGCCCGGACACCCTGCACGGCGCCACCTTCCTGGTGCTCGCCCCCGAGCACCCGGTCGTCGCCGCCCTCGTGGCGCGCCATCCGGAGCGCGAGGCGCTGGAGCGCTGGGTGGAGCAGGTGCGCAACACGCCGCGCATCCAGCGCGAAGGGGAGGACACGCCGAAGGAGGGCCGGGACCTGGGCGTCAAGGCGGGCAACCCGGCGACCGGGGAGGAGATCCCGGTCTGGACCACCAACTACGTGCTGCCCGACTACGGCACCGGCGCGGTCATGGGCGTGCCGGCGCACGACGAGCGAGACCTCGCCTTCGCCCGCCAGGAGGGCCTGCCGGTTCGTCTCGTCTACCACCGGACGGCGGACGAGACCGCCGACTCGCTGGTCGAGGCCAACCCGCACGAGGGGGCGATCGCCAACGCCCCGCCGTTCGACGGCCTCAGCTCGAGCGAGGAGACGGTCAAGAAGTTCATCGCCTGGCTGGAGAAGAAGGGCTGGGGGCGCGGCAAGGTCACCTACCGGCTGCGCGACTGGCTGATCTCACGCCAGCGCTACTGGGGGACGCCGATCCCGGTCGTCTACTGTGAGAAGTGCGGGATGGTGCCGGTGCCGGACGACCAGCTCCCGGTCGCCCTGCCCTACGACGTCGAGTTCACCGGCCGCGAGGGCAACCCGCTGTCGCGCTCGAAGGCGTTCGTCGAGACCACCTGCCCGCGCTGCGGCAAGCCGGCGCGGCGCGAGACCGACACGATGGACACCTTCGTCGACAGCTCCTGGTACTACCTGCGGTATCTGTCGCCCAAGGACGACACGCGGATGTTCGCGCCCGAGGTGGTCAACAAGTGGGCGCCGGTCGACCAGTACATCGGCGGCGTCGAGCACGCCATCCTCCACCTGCTCTACGCCCGCTTCGTCTGCAAGGTGCTGCACGACTTCGGCATGATCGGCTTCGAGGAGCCGTTCACCAACCTGTTCAACCAGGGGATGATCACCCGCTTCTCGGAGAAGACCGGGCGGGTGGAGAAGATGTCGAAGCGGCGCGGCAACACGGTCTCGCCCGACGAGCTGATCGAGCGCTTCGGCGCCGACACCGAGCGCGTCTATACGCTCTTCATCGGGCCGCCGGAGCGGGAGGCGGAGTGGAGCGACGAGGCGGTGGCCGGCGCCTATCGCTTCTTGAACCGTCTCTGGCGCACGGCGGAGAAGCTCGACGAGGCGCCGCCGAACGCGCCCTCCGACCGCGAGCTCGAGCGGCAGCGGCACGCCACGATCCAGCGCGTCACCCACTCGCTGGAGCGCTTCTCGTTCAATACCGCGGTGGCGGCGCTGATGGAGCTGTCGAACGCGCTGGCGCGGGCCCTCGAGGAGCAGACCGGCTCGCGCCTGGTCTGCGACGAGACCTTCGACACGCTGCTGCAGCTCCTGCACCCCATGGCGCCGCACGTCACCGAGGAGCTGTGGGAGCGGCGCGGGCACCTCGAGAACCTGCTCGACACCGAGTGGCCGAGCTACGACGAGGCGAAGATCCGGCGCGCCCGCATCACCCTGGTCGTCCAGGTGGACGGCAAGCTGCGCGACCGCATCGAGGTGCTGGCCGACGCCGACGAGTCCGAGGTGCGCGCCGCGGCGCTGGCCAGCGACCGCGTGCGCGAGCACCTGACCGGACGCGAGCTGGCGAAGGCGGTCGTGGTGCCGGGGCGGCTGGTGAACCTGGTAACGAGGAAGACGGCATGAAGAGCCAGCGCAGGCACCTCGCCCCTCTAGAACGTCATCCTGAGCGAAGCGAAGGATCTGGGTGGGGGAGGCTGGCGTTTCTCCTTCCGCTGGTTCTGGCCGCCGCCTGCGGCTACGCCCTCGTCGGCCGCGGCGTCAACCTCCCGGAGGACGTCCGCGAGGTCTACATCAAGCCGCTCGACAACCGCACGCCGCGCTCCCAGGTCGAGCAGTTCCTGACCCGCGCCATCGCCGAGGAGCTGGTGACGCGGCGCCGCTTCGCGGTCGTGGGCAACCCCGAGGGGGCGGACGCCGAGCTCTCCGGCGCCGTCGTCGGCTTCTCCGTCACGCCAGTCTCCTTCGACGACACCGGCCGCGCCACCGAGTACGAGATCTCGATCGTCGCCCAGGTCGCCTTCAAACGCATCGCCGACGAGGCCGTGCTGTGGAGCAACGACCGCTACGTCTTCCGCCAGAGCTACCCGGTGGACGTCTCGGAGGCCGGCTTCTTCGACCGCGAGGACCAGGCGATCGAGGAGGCCGCCGAGCGCTTCGCGGAAACGATGGTGAGCGACCTGCTGGAAGGGTTCTAGCTGGGAAGAGGGAGGATCGCATGCGCGAGCTCGCCAAGCGGGGAACGTGGCTCTGGCTGTGCGTGGCGCTGGCGGCGTGCGGGGGCGGCGCGCCGGAGGAGGAGGCGCCCGGCGACGAGGAGGAGGCGGCGGCGGGGACGTTCTGGCAGCTCGAGGAGGACTCGGAGCTCAGCGCCACGACCGAGCCCTGGCCACCGCGCGCCGGGGCGGCGACGCTGGTGGTCGCGATGGGACCGGGCGACTGGTCCGAGGATCCCTTCGGCGGCCGCGTCTCCTACCGCCTGGCCCCCGCCGGCGGCAGCCCGGGGACCTGGCAGCCGATGGGCCGGCGCGGCGGCGGCGAGTACGAGGTGACCTTCGCCGCCCCCGTCGTCCTGCCCGAGGGCGACGTCGGCATCCACTTCCGCGTCGAAGGCGGCGTCTTCTCCTCGCCCGTCGAGCTCACCGACTGGCAGATCGCAGTCGAGTGAGGCCGGGACGTAGAATCATCCCGACCAGGAGGTTCGCATGAGCAAGACGGTCGCGGAGATGAGCACCGAGGAACTGAAGGCGATGCTGGATGAGCTGATCGAGACCAAGCTGACGGAAATGCTCGGGGATCCCGACCGCGGTCTCGAGCTACGGCAAGATCTGCGCGAGCGGCTGGAACGTCAGCGAGATGCCGTTGCACAGGGAGAGCGCGGCGAGGCCTTTGAAGCGGTCGCCGCGCGGCTCCGCCTTCTCTGAGCAGTGTACGAGCTGCGGATCCTCGCCACCGCAGCCCGGGACCTCGCGAGCCTCGACCGCGAGGCCGGTGAGCGCGTGGCAAAGCGACTTCGCTGGCTTGCGGAGAACCTCGATTCGATCCAGCTTCAAGCGTTGACAGGCTCACTCTCCGACCTCTACAAGCTGCGCGTCGGCGACTATCGCGTGTTCTACCAGGTCCTGCGCAGTGAGCGGCTGATCGTCGTCCATGCAATAGGGCATCGTCGCGAGATCTACCGTTGAGGCTGCCGTAGAAGATGCCGATCGTGGCCTGCATTTCCCTGGTCATCCTCGCCGGCTGCTATTCGATGACGGCGGGCGAGGAACGATCACTCGCCCTCGGCGCGTGGGGTGGCGACCACATCCTCCTAGAGGTCGCCGCGGGCGGGGCGACGGTCGAGTTCGATTGCGCCCACGGCGCAGTCGAGGGGGCGATCCGGCTGGACTCCCAGGGGCGCTTCGACGTCACAGGGACGTACGTCCAGGAGCGCGGCGGGCCGGTGCGGGAAGGGCAGGAGGACGCCCGGCCGGCGCGCTACGCCGGCCGCGTCGAGGGGAAGACCATGACCCTCACGATCGCCGTCGGCGACGGCGGCGAGACGCTCGGCCCCTTCGAGCTGGTGCACGGCCGCTCCGCCCGCCTCACCAAGTGCCTCTAGACGAGAAACCGCCCCGCCCCCGGGACCACCGGGAGCGGGGCGGGAGCCTGCGTGGAACCGCCTACTGGCTGAGCGGCACGTTGGCCGTCGTGTTCCGGCTGGTGCTGACGCCGGCCTGGTCGGTGCAGGTGACCGTGACCGTGTAAACGCGGCCGTCGCCGGTGCCGGAGCGCTCGGCGCGCAGCCGGACGAGCGTCGGGTTGACCACCAGCCAGTCGGGCGCCGTGTCGCCGTCCCCCAGGCCGCTGATCGGCTCGTCGCTCGCCACCGAGAGGCCGCAGGTGATGGCGCCGCCCGGGGTGCAGTTGTCCGTGGCGCTGTAGGCCACCGAGCAGTTCGCCATTTGGTGGTTCGGCGGCCACAGCGTCGACGGGGTGATCGTCGGCGCCGTGATCGACGGCCCCTCGACGTCGTTGACGGTGATCGGGAAGTTGCACGTCGTCGTCGTGCCCGCCGACGGGCCGCTGGTGCGGGTCGCCGTGCAGACGTCGGTCGTCGTGCCTACCGGGAAGATCGACCCCGAGGGCGGCACACAGGCCAGCGTGCCGCAGGTGCCGGTCACGCCCGGGAAGGGGAAGGTGACGACGGCCGAGCACAGGCCAGGGTCGTTCCCTTGGGAGATCGGCGCCGGGCAGGCCAGCGAGCAGGCCTGATCGCAGCAGACCGGGTCGGCGGTCTGGAAGCTGAGGCTCCAGCCGCCGGAGATGTTGCCGGCGTCGATCGAGGCGTCGTCGAGGGCGTACAGGCTCCAGGTGCCGTTGGGGTTGACGCCGTTGAAGTCGGCCAGGAGCGAGCCGTGCGGCGCGCCCGGGGCCGGGGCGGGGAAGACGTCGCCCGTGCCGGAGTTGGTGGGTCGGAAGGTGCCCGAGACGATCGTCGCCGGCACCGCCGGGCCCGCGTCGTCGAAGGTCAGCGTCACGTTGACGAGGTCGGCGGTGCCGCCGACGTCGGACAGCAGCACGATCCGCTGCCCGCCGGGCCCCGCCAGCAGGATGTCGATGTCGCCCGGGAAGGTGTGGTTCATGCCGTGGAGCGTCGCCGTCACCTTGGTCACGGTGCCGACGATCCCGGAGACGCTGATCGACGAGGGGTAGGGGGAGGCGTTGCCGACGGTGCCGGTGCCCGGCACGCCGATCGAGCCGGCGTTGGCGAACGGCCCGGCCGTGCCGCCGGCGGTCGTCCCCAGCTGCAGGGTGAAGCTGACGGTGCCGAAGCTCGTCAGGCCGTCCTGGAGCTGGAGGGTCGCCGTGACGATGCCGCCGCAGGTGCCGGCCGGCACGAAGCTGAAGGTGCGCGCCACGGAGCTGCCGTCGGTGGGCACCGCGCCGTAGCTCTGCGGCCCGCTCGGCGTCTGCACGCCGCCGGTCGGCTGCAGGGTGGCGACCAGGTCGGTCGTCGGGCTGCTGCCGGCGTTGGCGAGCGCGAAGCTGACGGAGACCGTCTCGTCGGGGTCGATCGCGCCGTTGGCCGGGCTGCAGCTCTCGGCGGTGACGTTGCGGCCGGTGCCGATCGGGACCGGGGTGCCGGCGACGCCGCAGCAGGTGTAGACGCGGCGCCCGATCTCGAGCTTCCAGCAGAAGAGAGTGCCGACGTCGAGCCCGGCGTTGTCGCTGATGCGCAGCTTCCAGGTGCCGGCCGTCGGCCCGCCGTTGAGGGCGGAAAGCGGCTGGTCGGGGCGGAAGCTGCCGGCGAAGGGCGCCGTGCCGGCGCTGATCGCCACCGCCGCGGAGTCGTCGAACACCGTCGGCGTGCCGGCGCAGCTGTTGGCGCCGGTGCCGAAGTTGTCGCCGGCGCCGCCGCGCTGGTTGGAGAGGCGGACCTCGGTGCCGTTCGGGGCGATCAGGCTGATGATGAGGTCGCCGTCGAAGGTGTGGTTGAGGCGGACGCTGACGTTGACGTCCGTCACCGCGCCGGCGTCGGGCACGACGATCGTCGACTCGGCCACCCCGAGGTCGGGGAGCGGGACGCTGATGTCGCCGCTGCTCGTCGTCGAGGTCTGGGTGAGCGGGTTCAGGGTGCCGAGGGTGAAGGTGTAAGTGACGGTCCCGAGGTCGCTCGGGCCGTCCTGGAACTGGAGCGAGAGGGTGATGGTGGAGCCGCAGGCGCCGCTGGCGGTGAAGCTGAACGGCCGCGCGACGTCGGGCCCGCCGGCGATCACCACCCCGTAGCTCTGGGGCGCGCCCGGCGAGGTGACGCCGCCGCCGGGGAGCAGGGTGCCGACGAGGTTGATGGTGTCGGCGGTGCCGACGTTGCGCACCGGCAGGGTCACGGTCACGGTCTCGCCGGGGTCGATCGCCCCGCTCGTCGGGCTGCAGCTCTCGGCCGCGATGGCGGCGCCGGGGGCGGCCTGCATGATCGGCGTCGGCGCCAGGAAGAAGTCCTGGGTCGTGGTGCCGTTGGTGGCCACCACGACGCCGGTCTCGGAGTCGCTGCCGAAGCCGGGCGCCGAGGCCGTCATGTCGTAGGTGCCGGCGGCCACCTGCATCGTGTAGCCGCCGCCGGCGTCGGTGATGCGCGTGTAGCCGTCGCTGGTGGCGACGACGGCGCCGGCGATCGGCAGCAGGGTGACGGCGTTGCGCACCGTGCCCTGGATCGTGCCGCTCTCGGCGGGCGTGCAGCCCGGCAGCACGAAGCTGCCGATGCGGGTGAGCCAGCCGACCGTGCTGGTGGCCTGGCTGGCGGCCGTGTAGTACTCGCTGGTGAACCAGAAGGTGCAGTCGTCGGCCGGATCGACGGCGAGGGCGCTGTAGTCCCCCCAGCGCGAGCCGGTGCCGGTCTGCACGCCGCTGCCGGCGACGAGCGACGTCTCCCCCTGGAAGAGGCCGTTCGGGGGATCGGTCGCCAGGCGGGCGGCGTAGCGGATCGACGGCGCCGTCGTCAGGCTGGAGACGCTGTAGCCCACCGCCAGGTTGCCGTCGTTGTCCTGGGCGGCGCTGGCCATCCAGCGGTTGTCGGTGTCGGGGGCGAAGGTCGCCTGCTCGTTGACGCTGAAGGCGCCGCCGGTCGGCCGGCGCAGCTCGTAGTAGCGGACGCCGGCGCGGTGGGTGCCCGGGGTGGTCGGGTTGACGCCGCTGACGTTGACGGTGTGGTTGACGACCAGCGACTCGTGGGTGCCGAAGTTGCGGTAGGCGAGGCGGAACATGAAGCGGTCGGCGATGGCGTCGAGGAAGCTCCCGGAGTTGGCCGGCGGCGGCTGCTCGATGTCGTCGCGCCCGGCCGGCGTGCGCGGGTCGAAGGTGGCGACCGCGATCGGGCTCTCCGCCCGCTCGACGAAGGTGGAGGCCAGGGGGTTGGCGAAGTCGGCGTTGAAGTCCCAGATGCGGATGCCGTCGGCCGGGTCGCCGAACTCGTCGGCGGTGAAGTAGGCGAAGAGGCCGGGGGTGCCGATCGGCGGCGGGGTGAGCCCGTCGAGGTCGGCGGGCAGCACGCCGCCGATGTTGGGGTTGCCGTTCTCGACGTCGAAGTAGATGTAGCTCGCCGTCGGGTCGCCGGCCAGCATCTTGGCGCGGTCGAAGGCGAAGACGCCGGCGCCCAGGAAGGCGGTGCCGGCCTGGTTGAACTGGTTGTCGGTCATGTAATAGGCGTCCGGCCAGACGCCGAACTTCGGGTAGTCGTTGAACTTGATGTTCGGCATCATGAAGTCGTAGAGGAACCAGGCGCCGGCCGGGTTGGGGGTCTGCGAGATGGCGATGACCTGGTGGTTGAAGGGGTCGGCGACGGTGCAGAACTGGCTCACCATCCAGCGGTCGGCCAGGGGGTCGTAGAGGGCGATCGGGTCGCCGTCGTCGCGCGGCCCGCAAGGGGCGCCGAGCGGGGCGAAGATCGAGCTCACCTTGAGCGGGGCGGTCAGCGGCGCGCCGGCCTTGTCGAAGACCCGGAACATCAGGTTGACGATCTGCACGTAGTGGTCGGGGCCGACGTCGCCGTCGGTGTCGGGCGGCGCGACGCGGAAGGCGAAGGCGGTGAAGTTGTCGTTGTTCGAGATGCCCTCGAAGGTCGCCAGCGGCGGCGCCAGCGCCAGGGCCGGCGCGGAGCTCTGGATCACCGGGTCGACCGAGACCGCGTCGGGGTCGCCGGTCTCGACGCGCACGATCTTGTTGGGGTTGGCCTTGAGCTCCTCGTCGCTCGGGTCCGGCGGCTTCTCCGCGACGTCGGGCGGCAGCGAGCTGAGCGGCGGGGAGACGCCGAAACGGACCGCCGTCGAGGAAACCGGTGGGTCGGCGAAGGCGGGGACGGCGGCGAGACAGGCAAGCGACAGGAACAGGACGAGGGACGCGGAACGCCTCATCGAAGCCCTCCTCTCGGACGTCAGGACAACGGATTGATAGACGAGTTGCTACACCCAAAGGTGAGGGCCGGCGGGGGGAACGGGACACACCCGCCCCGGCGCCGGGGTGCCGGCGCGGAACGGCGAGGGGGAGGAGGGGCCTAGCCTTCGAGGCGCGCCACGCGCTTGGCGAGGCGGGACTTGGTGCGGGAGGCGGTGTTGGTGTGGATGACCCGCTTCTGGGCGGTGGCGTCGATCAGGCCGAGGATGCCCGGGAGCATCTCCTTGGCGGCCTTGGCGTCGCCGGTCTCGACGGCGGCGTTGAGCTGCTTGACCGCGGTGCGCATGCGCGAGCGGTGGCTCTTGTTGCGGGCGCGGGCCTGCGCGTTCTGGCGGTGGCGCTTCTCGGCGGACTCGGTGTTGGCCATGGGTTCTTGCCCTTACAAACGAAACGCCGCACCGTCTGCCGGTGCGACGCGGAAGGCTTTATAACACGGTGAGTTAGGCGCGGTCAAGACTACCCGGTGTCCACGCCCAGCTCGCGCAGGCGCTGGCGGGCGAGGTTGGCCTCGTCGCTCGACGGGTACTGGCGCACCACCTCGCGCAGGCGCGACACCCCGTTGGTGCGCTCGCCGAGCTCGAGATGGGAGTAGCCCTTCTTGAGCAGGGCGCTGGCGACCTTGTCGCTGCGCGGGTAGCGCCGCATCACCTCGTCGAAGCGGTCGATCGCCTGGCGGTAGTTCTTCTGCCGGTACTGGATCTCGCCCAGCCAGTAGATGGCGTTGTCCGCCAGGTCGGTCTCCGGGAAGTTCGCCAGGTACTCCTCGAACTCGCGCGCCGCCAGCTCGTAGTTGCCCTTCAGGTAGTCGTTGTAGGCGGCGTTGTAGAGCGCCCGCGGATCGCCGGCGCCGACCGGCGGGGTCGGCGGCGGCGCGGCGCCCTCCTCCCCCTCGGGCACCGCCGCCGGCGGCGGCGCGCTGCGCACGTTCCTGAGCTCCTGGTTGGTCGCCGCGATCTGCTGCGAGAGCTGCGCCAGGCGGTGGTTGGTGTCCTCGAGCTTGGCCTGGAGCTCCTCGATCTGGCTCCCCAGCTCGGAGAGCTTGACCTGCATGTCGGCCTCCGACTTGAGCAGGTTCGCCATCTGCACGCCGACCTCCGCCTCGAAGTCGGCGACCTCCTGCTTGCTCGGTGCCTGGCGCTGCATCTGGAGGAGCTGGCTCTGCACCTCGCCGATGCGGGCGCCGAGGTCCTCGATGTCCCGGGGGCTGACGCAGCCGGCGGCGGCGAGGGCCGCCGCCAGCAGGCCGGGAAGGGCGCGCGCGCGGTGCTTCATGACGGACCCCCTCAGCCGACGTTGGAGCGGCCGGTGATCACCATATGGGCGCGGCGGTTCTGTGACCAGCAGCTCTCGTCGCTCTCGGTGCAGGCCGGGCGCTCCTCGCCGTAGCTGATGGTGCGCATGCGGTCGCCGGAGACGCCGAGCGAGGCCAGGTAGTCGCGCGCCGCGTAGGCCCGCCGCTCGCCGAGCGCCAGGTTGTACTCGTTGGTGCCGCGCTCGTCGGCGTGCCCCTCGATGGTCAGGGTGAACTGCGGCTGGCCGCGCAGCAGCTCGGCGTTGCGCGCCAGCTTCTCGCGCGCCTCGTCGGAGAGCGTCGCCTCGTCGTAGTTGAAGTAGACGTCGGCCGAGAAGCCGCGGCGGCGCAGCTCGTCGTTGACGGTGCGCAGGTCGCCGGCGGCCAGGGGGTCCTCCTCGGTCTCGTCGGCGACCGGCGGCGCCGGCTCCTCGATCTCGGTCGTGGCGTCGGTGGTGGGGGCGACGGTCTCGGTCTCGACGTCGAGCGTCGCGTCGGTGGTCTGGGGCTTCTTCTTGGGGCAGCCGTAGAGCACCAGCAGCAGCAGCGGCGCCACGGTCCACACCAGCAGCTTGCGGTTCATCGGGGTCTCTCCTCGGTCAAGGGCTTCCGTTCACTGCTCTCCTGCCGGCCGCGCGGGGCCTGGCGGCCAATCTAGCAGAAGCGTCACTGCCGCGACCACTCCGCCATGTCGTTGTTGCCCTCGCGGGTGAGCTGGCGGACGTTGCCGCCGGAGGCGGCGTCCATGACGTAGATCTGCTTGCGGCCGCTGCGGCGGGAGGTGAAAGCGATCTTCCGCCCGTCGGGGGAGAAGGTCGGGGACTCGTTCTCCCCCGGCCCGGAGGTCAGCAGGCGGCTCTCCAGGGTCGCCACGTCGAGGACGGCGATCTGGAAGCGGCCGCCGCGGCGGGAGGTGTAGGCGATACGGTCGCCGTCGGGGCTCCAGGCGGCGCCGTCGTTGTAGTCGCCGTCGAAGGTGAGGCGGCGGTGGTCGGAGCCGTCGGCCGCCATCAGGTAGAGGTGCGGGTTGCCGCCGCGGCTGGAGGTGAAGGCGATCTCCCCGCCCTTCGGGCTCCAGGAGGGGTTGGTGTCGATGGCATTCGAATGGGTGAGCCGGCGCAGACCGCTGCCGTCGCGGGCGGCGGTGAAGATCTCGATGTTGCCGGCCAGCGAGCGGGCGAAGGCGAGGCGGCCGCCGTCGGGGGAGAAGGTGGGAGTGATGTTGAGCGAGCCGGAGGTGACGACGCCGCGCTTCCTGCCGGTCGCGAGGTCGACGTAGTAGATCGAGGGCGGGCCGTTGAAGAAGGAGGTGTAGGCGAGGCCCGCGCCGCTGGCCTCCCAGGCCGGCGACATGGAGGTGGACTTGTGGCCGGTGAGCCGCCGCGGCGCGCTGCCGTCCCAGTCCATCACCCAGATCTCCTTGTGGCCGGTGCGGTCGGAGGTGAAGGCGATCGAGGTGAGGCCCAGGCCGCGGCCGCCGGTGAGATACCGAATCACTTCGTCGGCGAAGGTGTGGCCGATGCGGCGGGCCACCGCGAAGCTCCCCCGGTAGCGCTTGGCGAGGATCCCCTGGCCGCTCTGCAGGTCGAAGAGCCGCCCCTCGAAGACGAGGCGCTCGCCCTCGGCGCGGACGTCGCCGAGGAGCAGGATCTCGTTGCCGAGCGAGCGGTACTGCTCGGCGTCGCGCGCCGGGTCGCCGCTGAGCTGCAGGACGCGGAAGTCCGCCGGGCCCTGGATCGCGAAGTAGCCGGAGACCTCGAGGTCGGCGCGGACGGTCGCCTCGAGCTCGCGGGCCGCCGCCGCGGCGGGGCCGGCCAAGCCCGCGCCGCGGAAGGCGGGGATGGCGAGGCGGATGAGCGGCCGCTGGCGGGTGGGGTCGAGGACGATGGTGACCCGGTCGTCCGGCTCGGGCGGGGCGGTCGTCGGCGGCTGCTGGGCGCCGAGCGCCGGCAGCAGCGCGCCGGCGAGGAGGACGAGCAGGGGAGCGGCCGGCCAGAGACGTCGTACGGTCATCGGCACCTCGTCAGCGGACGATCAGATTGACCCCGAGAGCGTTCTTGCGGTAGCTCGCCGGGAGACGCGGGAAGGGCGCGGCGTTCTGCACCGCGCGCAGGGCGGCGAGGTCGAAGGCGTTCATCCCCGAGGACTTGGCGACCTCGAGCTCGCTCACCCGGCCGTCGCGCTCGATGGTGAAGGCGATCATCGCCTCGACGCCGTCGCCCACCGAAGGGCGCTGCCACTGCGCCTCGATGAGCGAGAGCAGACGGTCGAGGTAGTAGCCGTAGGTGAAGTCGGGGTCGACGCCGACGATCTCCGAGCCGAAGGCGGTCGTGCCCGAGCGGCTGCCGCCCGGCGACCCGCGGCGCTCGCCGCTCTCGCCCGTGCCGCGCTCGCTGCCCTCCTCTCGGCCGGGCTCGCCGGGCGGGCGGCGGGCCGGGGGCGCCGCGTCCGGCTCCCGCGCCGGCGCCTCGCGAGCCGGGCGCTTCGGCGGCTCCTCGGGCTCCGGCGCCGGCAGGGCCGGCAGCTCCTCGTCCGGCGGCGCCGGCTCCGGCTCGGCGGGGGCCTCCTCGGCGGCCGGCTCCGGCTCCGGGGGCGGCGGCGCGGCACGCCGCGGGTTGGGGACGCCGAGCGCCGCGGCCGGCAGGATCGTCACCGGCACGAACTCCAGCGGCGCCGCCGGCTGGTGGAAGACCCGCGGCAGGAAGAGGAAGAGGGCGGTCGCCAGGACGTGCAACCCCGCCGCCGCGGCCAGGGCGGCCAGCCACGGCGCGCTGCCCTGCCGCCGCGCCCGCTGCGCCAGGACGCGGTCGACGGCCGTGGTCGCCGCCGTCAACGCCCGCGCCCCTCCGGCGGCTTCTCGGTGACCATCCCCACCCGCTCGATCCCGCCCTTGTGCAGCAGGTCGAGCACCTCGATGACGCGGCCGTAGGGCACGTCGCGGTCCCCCTTCAAGAACACCGACTCGTCGCCGCGCGCCTGCAGCATCGGCAGCAGCCGCTCGACGAGCTGCGACGGGTGCACCGGCGTCTCGCGCACGTAGACCAGGCCGTCGCGGTTGATCGAGATGACCAGCGGGTCCTCGACCCGCAGCGGCAGGTTGCGGGCGTCGGCGCGGGGCAGCGCGACCTCGATCCCCTGGTGCAGCATCGGCGCCGCGATCATGAAGATGATCAGCAGCACCAGCATCACGTCCACCAGCGGCGTGACGTTGATCTCGGCAACCGGCTCGTCGGCGTCCCCGCCAGGGTTGAAAGCCATCAGTCCAACCCAAAGCAACATGTGGAAAGCATTTCGTCTTCCACGGTTCGCGGCGGGCGTGGGGTGTCCCGGCCAGGGAGCTCTTGGCAAGCGCCGGCAACCCACGCCGCAGGCCCACCGCGATCCGGCGCGCAGCCAAGCGCAGGCGCGCGCCTCAGATCGTGCAGGCTTCTATCGCGCGCGCCGGTCCCTGGCCGGGACACCCCACGCCCGCCCCCCCCACCACCCATCAAGTGAAGTTCCGCTCCGCCATGTTGAGGAACTCCTGGACGAAGTCCTCCATCCGCGCCCGCAGCCCGCGGATGCGTGCCGCGAAGTAGTTGTAGCCGATGAGCGCCGGGATCGCGGCGGCGAGCCCGGCGGCCGTGTTGATCAGCGCCTCGGCGATGCCGGGCGAGACCGCCACCAGCGAGGTCGACCCCGTCAGCCCGATGTCGCGGAAGGCCACCATGATCCCCCAGACCGTGCCGAACAACCCGATGAACGGCGACGCCGCCGCGGTCGTGGCGAGGAACGGCGTCCAGCGCCCGACCCCGGCCATCTCCACCCCGATCGCCCGCGCCAGGCTGCGCTCGAGCGCGCCGAGCGAGGTCATGCGGTAGCGCCGCTCGGCGCCGGCCTTGGCCGGCTCGAGGTCGTGCGCGTGCTTGATCTGGCCGTCGATCTCGGCGTAGCCGGCCTGGAAGATGCCGACCAGCGGCGAGGCGCTCAGCTTCGAGGCCACGGCGTTGACCTCGCTGAAGCGGCTGCTGCGGTGGAAGGCCTCGAGGAACTTCTCGCTCTGGCGGTCGGCGCGGCCGAGTTGCACGTACTTGCCGATCATGATCGCCCAGGAGACGAGCGAGAAGAGGACCAGCACCCCGAGCACCACCTTCGCCATCGGGCCCGACTCCCAGAAGAAGTCGAGGAGGGTGGGCCCTTCGGCGGCCGGGAGCTGCTGCTGCAAGGCGAAGAGCGATCCAATCATGGCGCGCAAGTCTATGCTGCGGCAGGCGCCGCCCGGCGCGGGCGCCGACGCGCCGGCGGCGTGATACTCTTCGCGGCCCGCCGGCGCCCCGGCCCGCGCGGGACCCCGAAACCAGGCACATGAGCCTCCCTCTGGAGTGCCGCTACTTCTTCGACTCGGCGCGCGGCGGCCGCGCCAGCGGCTGCGCCGACTCGTGCGACCTGGCCGCCGACCCGGCGGCGGTCGCCGAGCTGGCGGAGCTCGGAGTGGCGCGCGACGACCTGCCGGCGCTGCTGCTCTCCGAGCCGGACGGCAAGCCGCGCGTCCTCGGCGTGCGCCTCTCGGCCGAGGAGGCGAGCCGCCTGGCGGCCGGGGAGGGCCTGCCGGCCGGGGCGCTCACCCTCTACGTCTCCGAGTGGTGCCCCGACTGCCGGCGCGCCCGGCGGGTGCTGGAGGAGGCCGCGGTGCCCTTCGAGGAGATCGACATCGACCGCGACCGCGGCGCCGAGGAGCTGATCCAGGCCCGCGCCGGCGGCCGCCGCGTGGTGCCGACGCTGCGCTTCGCCGAGCGCTTCTGGGCCTTCAACCCGGCGACGCCGCTGCTGCGCCGGCTGCTCGGCGGGGCCGGCAAGACCACGCACTAGATGAACGTCGCCGTCTGCATCAAACAGGTCCCCGACACCGAGGCCCGCCTGCGCGTGGCGCGCGACGGCAAGTGGGTGGACGAGGAGGACCTGCCCTTCGTCATCAACGAGAGCGACGAGTACGCCCTCGAGGAGGGCCTGGCGATCGCCGAGAAGAGCGGCGGCGAGGTGACGGTCTTCAGCCTCGGCCCCGAGCGCGTGCGCGAGGCGCTGCGCAAGGCGCTGGCGCTGGGGGCGGCGCGCGCCGTCCACCTCAAGGACCCGGCGTTCCAGGGCGGCGATGCGCTGGCCAACGGCCGGGCCCTCGCCGCGGCCGTGGCGCGCGGCGGCTTCGACCTCGTGCTCACCGGCTCGCAGTCCGACGACGCCGGCTACGGCGCCACGGGGTCGGTGCTCGCCGGCCACCTCGGCTGGCCGCACGCCTGGCTGGTCATGGGGGTGGAGATCGAGGAGGGGGGGAAGAGCGCCAAGGTGACGCGCGAGATGGAGAGCGGGCGCAACGAGATCGTGCGCCTGGCGCTGCCGGCGGTCTTGGAGATCCAGGCCGGCATCAACCACCCGCGCTACGCCTCGCTCAAGGGGATCATGGCGGCCAAGAAGAAGGAGATCGCCGACGTGACGCCGGCCGACCTGGGGCTCGACGCGAGCGCGGTCGGCGCGGCGGGCTCGCGGCTGGAGGTCGTCTCGGTGGCCTTCCCCGAGAGCGGCGCCGGAGCGCAGATCCTGGAAGGGGACGCGGCGACGGCGGCCAAGGCCCTGGTCGAGAAGCTTCAGAAGGAAGCGCGGGTGCTGTGATGGGCGCGACCTGGGTGGTGCTGCAGCTCCGCGACGGGCAGGTGCCGCGGAGCTCGTGGGAGGCGGTGGCGGCGGCGCAGAAGCTGGCCGCGGCGCGCGGCGGCGGCGGCGGCGGCAAGGCCGAGGCGGTGGTGCTCGGGCACGGGGTGGGCGGCGCCGCCGAGCAAGTAGCGGCGAAGGACCTGGCGCGCGTCCACGTCGCCGACCACGCGGTGCTGGCGGCCTACACGCCGGGCGGCTGGCGAGGGGCGCTGGCGCCGGCGATCCGCGCCGCGGCGCCCGACTTCGTCGTCTTCCCGCACACCTACCAGACGGTCGACTTCGCGCCGCGCCTGGCGCAGGAGGTCGGGGCCGGGCTGGTGCCCGAGGTGACCGGCTTCGAGGAGGAAGGGGGCGAGCTGGTCTTCCGGCGCCCCATCCTCGGCGGCAAGATGCAGGCGCGCGTCAAGGTCAAAGGCGAGGGGACGGTCTTCGTCTCGGTGCAGAGCGGCGCCTTCTCGGCCGACACCGCCGCCGCCGGGCAGGCGGAGGTGGGGGAGCTGGCGACGGACCTCGCGGCCGTGCGGCCCGATCGCGAGATCCTCGGCGTCGAAGAGGTCGGCGGCGACCAGGTGGACCTGACGAAGGCCGCCGTCATCGTCGCCGTCGGCCGCGGCGTCGGCGGCGCCGACAAGATGAAGCCGGTCGAGGAGCTGGCGCGGGCGCTGGGCGCGGAGATCGGGGCCAGCCGCCCGGTCATCGACAACGGCTGGCTGCCCCGCGACCGCCAGATCGGCTCCAGCGGCCAGACCGTCGCCCCCCGCCTCTACATCGCCGCCGGCATCTCCGGCGCCATCCAGCACCTGGTCGGCATGAAGGCCTCCGGCGTGGTCGTGGCCATCAACAAGGACCCCGGCGCCCCCATCTTCACCGTCGCCGACTACGGGATCGTCGGGGATCTCCACGAAGTCCTGCCGGCGCTGACCGAGGCGATCAAAGCGGCGAAGGGGTAGGGCGTCCTGGGGGGCGCCTGGCGTGGCTGGGCCGCTCGGCCAGTAAGGTGGCCGTGGCTCAAGCCCCGCCCGTCATCCTGAGCGCCAGCGAAGGATCTGGGCGGGGGCTGCTACGGCTCCGGCTCCTCGAACGCCAGGTAGTGCAGCTTTCCTGAGCTGTCGCCGGCCACGACCAGCTTGCGCTCGGGCACTACATCCACGGTCATAGCGGGTGCATCCAGCGTGAAGGTCGCCACGGTTGAGCCAGTTTCCACATCCCAGACGCGCAGGGTGCCATCCTCGGAGACGGAGATCACCCGCCACTCGTCGAGTCGAACCACCGCCCGAACCCAGCCGGTATGCCCCTCCAGGGTGGCGAGCGGGGCGCCGCTCGCCACGTCCCAGACGCGTAGCGTACGGTCCGCAGAGGCGGAGACCACCCGCCGCTCGTCGAGCCGTGCCACGGCCCAGACCCGGCCGGTATGCCCCTCCAGGGTGGCGAGCGTAGCGCCGCTCGTGACGTCCCAGACGCGCAGGGTGCGGTCCTCGGAGGTGGAGACTACCCGCCGCTCGTCGAGCCGCGCCACGGCGAGAACTCCGCCGGCGTGCCCTTTCAGTGTGGCGAGCGTGGCGCTGGTCGCGGCGTCCCAAACGCGCAGGGTGCCGTCTTCGGAGGCGGAGACCACCCGCCGCTCGTCGAGCCGCGCCACTGCCCGGACTCCGGCGGCGTGCCCTTTCAGTGTGGCGAGCGTGGCGCCGGTCGCGGCATCCCAAACGCGCAGGGTGCCGTCCTCGGAGGCGGAGACCACCCGCCGTTCGTCAAGCCGCGTCACGGCCCAGACCCAGGCAGCATGTCCCTTCAGGGTCGCAAGCGTGGCGCCGCTCGCGACGTCGCAGACGCGCAGGGCGTCGGAGGCGGAGACCACCCGCCGCTCGTCAAGCCACGCCACGGCCAAGACCCACTCGTTGGGCCCCTCCAATGTGGCGAGCGTGGCGCCGTTCGCGACATCCCAGACGCGCAGGGTCGGATCCTCGGAGCCGGAGACCACCCGTCGCTCGTCGAGCCGTGCCAAGCTGAGGAACCAGCCGGTGTGCCTCTCCAAAGTGCCGAGCCTGGTGGCGGTCGCAATGTCCCAGACGCACAGGGTACCGTCGAGGGAGCCGGAGACCACCCGCTGCTCGTCGAGCCGCACCACGGCGATGACTCCTTCGGTGTGTCCCTCCAGCGTGGCGAGCGTGGCGCCGCTCCCGATGTCCCAGACCCGGAGCGTGCGGTCCTGGGAGGCGGACACCACCCGCCGCTCGTCGAGCCGCGCCACGGCCCAGACCCCGCAGGTGTGCCCCTCCAGGGTGGCGAGCGTGGTGCCGGTCGCGACATCCCAGATGCGCAGGGTGCCATCGTCGGAGGCCGAGACCACCCGCCGCTCGTCGAGCCGCGCCACGGCCCAGACCCCGTCGGTGTGCCCCTCCAGGGTGGCGAGCGTGGCGCTGGTCGCGGCGTCCCAAACGCGTAGGGTGCGGTCGTCAGAGGCGGAGACCACCCGCCGCTCGTCGAGCCGCGCCACGGCCCGGACCCGGCCGGTGTGCCCTTCCAGGATAGCGAGCGTTGCGCCGGTCGCGACGTCCCAGACGCGCAGGGTGCGGTCGTTGGAGGCGGAGACCACCCGCCGCTCGTCGAGCCGCGCCACGGCCCGAACCCAGTCGGTGTGCCCCTCCAGGAGGGCGAGCGTGGCGCCGCTCGCGACATCCCAGACCCGCAAGGTGCCGTCATCGGAGGCGGAGACGACCCGCTGCTCGTCGAGCCTCTCCACGCCCCAGATCGCACCGGTGTGTCCCTGCAGGGTGCGAAGGAGAGCGCCGCCGGGTGCAATCAGTGTGGGACGAAGCGGCCGCAGGGACGGGCAGGCCCTCGGCTGACGGGCCTGAGTCAAGAGCTCAGCCACCTGATGAGAGGCGTCGGCGGCGAGACGCCCTTGAAGCTGACCAGCGAGCTGCGCGGGATCGCGAGCCAGCCCATTTGCCGCCAGGCGCAAAGCTCCTTGAACGAGACAGGCTGCCGGCTGATCCGGCAGGTGCTCGTAGTCCGCCATCAGAGCGTTGACGTCCGTGGCAACCAGCTTGGCCGCGAGCCAGCGGAAGTCGAAGAGAAGATCCTCTAACTCTTCTGTCATGCCGGCCGCGGCGAGGTGATGAAGGAGACGCTGGAAGAAATAGCCGTCGTCGGGACCGGAACCGAAACCGTCCGCGCAGCGGGCGGCGTAGGCCTCGACGAGCCGACGATGGAGGGGCCGGAGGTCACCGGCGCGCTTGCGCAAGTAGTCGCCCTGGAGGTCGTGAAGAGTGAGACGGCGGGTCGCGTCGAGGGTCGCGAGTGAACGGGCGACGAGGGTGGTGACGAGGTCGCGGGCGTCATCCTCCGGGAACCCCGCCGCCGACCAGATCGTCGCCACCGCCGCTTCCGGCACGGCCGCATCCTCAGGAAAGACAGCTAGCTCCAGGTAACGGTCGCGCTGCCAGGGCTCGAGCGCCTCGACGCTCACCTCGAGCGCGCGCAAGAGATCGGGGTACGGGTAGTCGGGGAACTGGCCCCTGATCTTCTCGAGGTCGGCACGCTGGAGACGGGCGAGCGCATCCTCCCAGGCCGTCGGCCGGAGGCGGACCATCGCGCCGATCATCGCCAGGGCGAGCGGCAGGTAACCGCACTCCTTGGCAACCTTACCGGCGATCTGTGGAAGCGAAGCGCGGTTTTTGCCCGCCCAGCCCGCTAGGAAGCTCAGGGCCTCCTCCTGATCAAGAACATCGACCCGGACCTCCGTAGCTCCGAGTCGGACCAGGATCTCGCGGTCGCGCGTAGTCAGCAGGAGGCGGCCATCCGGACCGACGACGTCCAGCGCCTCGGCGTCCCCAAGCTTCCAGACGTCGTCCAGCACAAGGAGCATGCGCAACCGCGCCGCGAGCCTCGCGACGTGCTGCTTCCCCTGGAATGCTGAGGTGAACACCACCTCCCGGTCGCCGAGCGCCGCGGCAAGCTCGCGCAGCAGCGCCGCGAGGTCGGGCTGCTGGCCCACCGTCACCCAGAAGACACGGTCTTGAAAGGCGGCCTTGATCTCTGGGTCATGCGCAATCGCCGCGGCGAGGATCGTCTTGCCGATTCCTCCCATGCCCTGCAGACCGACCATTCCCGCACCGGTAATCGCCAACGGGTTGGAGTCCGGCGCGAGCAGACCTCGCTTGAGGGACTCCAGGTAGATAGAGCGCTGCAAGTAATGCTGCGGCAGCTTCGGCGGGAAGCGAACACCGCTCGGAGCCCGGGGCTCTGCCTCCTTCCGAGCGTTGCTAGAGGCCGGTTCCCACGGTGCGCCCTCGATGCCGCTGATCAGTCGGTGAAATTCCTTTTCGTTGCCGAGACCACCGCGCAGATCCACCCACGTGCGGCGCTCCAGAAGGGTAGGGACAGTCGTGGGGTCCGACCCAGGTAGGAGGACCGGAATGACTCGGAAGGCCGTGTCGCGCACCTGTGTCGCGAGCGCCGCCCGCATTTCCTCGTTCTGCCACGGGGTGATCCCCTGCGGGCCGATGCAGATGGCGCAGGTGGCGCTTTCGTCGAGCGCCGCCTCCAGCTTCTCCTGCCAAGTCTCCCCGGGAATCAAAGAGCGCGGGGCGAAGAAGGGCTTGAAGCCGGCCGCCTGCAGCTTGCGGTCGAGCTCGGCCACAACGGGCTCGTCGGCGCTCGCGTAGCTCAGGAAGACGTCGTAGCGCTTGGTGTGCCGCATCGCGGGCGCAGGCTTGCTTGAACGCTCAGATTGTACAGGCCCGCGCTGGCGGGACTCCTGGCCGGCGGCCCCCGCTCAGATCCTTCACTGCGTTCAGGATGACGGGGACCAGGCGGCATTAGCCCCGCAGTAGCGGCGGACGTCGCCGCGCAGCCTCCAATGCACCCCGCGGCGCCTGCGGTGCACCCCGCCGGCGCTGCGGATATTGCCGCGGGACAAAAGGTGCACCATTTTCCGGCAGAATTGCACCATCCGGCGCCTCCGGAGGCCTCCGGAGCGGCTCCGGCGGGCGCCGGAGGCCCTCCGGACGGCGCCGCGGGGCCTTCTTTGCACCATCTGGAAGAAAAATGGTGCAAAACAGGGGCTGAGGATCGGTCCGCAGGCCCCGCATGGTGCATTTCTCCGGCCGCGGGGTGCATTTTCGGGTGAGAACTAGCTCGCGGAGGCGCCGAACCCCTCTCCCGAGGCGTCGCGGCGGGCTCCGGAGGCTCCGAATGGTGCAAATCGGAGCCCGCGTGGTGCATTTCTCCTCCTGCGGCCTTAGCTCCCTTGAGCCGGCTTGCCGGCTCAAGCGACCGAAGCGAGGTCGAGCCGCAGGCGCAGACCTCGCTAGAACTCCCCGACGAAGGAGATCTCCGGCTGCAGGCGATAGCCGGTGTCGCGCTCGACGACGTCCTGGATGTGCGCGATGAGGGCGCGCACGTCGGCGGCGGTGGCGCCGCCCTCGTTGACGATGATGTTGGCGTGGCGGTGGGTGACGACGGCGGCGCCGGCGCGGGCGCCCTTCAAGCCGCACTGGTCGATCAGCCGGCCGGCGCCGATCCCCTCGATCTTCTTGAAGATCGAGCCCACCGAGGGCTCGCGGTCGAGCGGCGGGTGGCGGTGGCCGCGCCACTCCAGGTTCTCGCGCACGATCCGGCGCATCGTCTCGGAGTCGCCGGGGGCGAGCTGGAAGGTGGCGGTGAGCACCACCTCCGGCCGGTGGTGGAGGACCGAGGTGTCGTAGCCGAACTCGAACCAGGCGGCGTCCTGCCACTGCCGCTCGCCGTCGAGGGTCAGGACCTCCGCGCCGAGCGTCACCTCGGCGATGAACATGGTGCGCTCGCGCGCCGGCGCCGGGGAGAGGAAGTGGAGGTTCTGCCAGAGGGCGCCGCCGACGGTCGAGGGGATGCCGACGTAGTGCTCGAGGCCGGAGAGGGAGTGGGCGATGGCGGTCTCGATGAGGTCGGGCCAGACGACCGTGCCGCTCCCCGCCACGATGCGCCGCTCCTCGGCCAGCACCTCGATGTGGCGCGCGGCGTTGCGCACCACCAGGCCGCGGAAGCCGCGGTCGCCGATCAGGATGTTGGCACCGAGGCCGAGGAGGAAGCTGGGGACGGCGCGCGCCCGCGCCGCGCCGAGCGCGGCGGCCAGCTCGTCGGGGGTGCGCGCCTCGTAGAAGAGGTCGGCCGGGCCGCCTATTTTGAAGGTGGTGTACGGGGCTAGCGGCTCGTCGAGGCGGACGCGCTCGGGGCCGAGGTCGCGGGTTAGGGCCTGAAAAGGCTCGGGCAGGGCTTGCGGCATGTCAAATTCGCGCCGCCCTGCCCCCAGATCCCTCGCTCACGCTCGGGATGACAAAGGACGCTGGTGCCCTACGTGTCAATTTCCCGATCCAGCATCTCGATGCGCCGCACGTGCCTGCCGCCTTCGAAGGGCGTCTCGAGCCAGGTCTGCACGATCTCCACCGCCGTCTCCCAGGGGACCAGCCTCTCGCCGAGGGAGAGGGCGTTGGCGTCGTTGTGGCGGCGGGCGAGGGTCGCGGACTCGACGCTCCAGCAGAGGGCGCAGCGGACGCCGCGCAGGCGGTTGGCGGCCATCGCCTCGCCGTTGCCGGAGCCGCCGAGGACGATGGCGCGCTCGCACTCGCCGCGCGCCACCGCCGCCGCCGCCGGCCGCACGAAGAGCGGGTAGTCCACCGGCTCCTCGGAGTGGGTGCCGAAGTCCACCACCTGGTGCCCCGCGCCGCGCAGCCACTCGGCGAGGCGCTGCTTGTAGCGGAAGCCGGCGTGGTCGCTGCCGAGCGCAATCTTCATGAACGCTCCTTCACCGCAAGTACCCCAGGCTGCGCAGCAGCTCTTCGGTCTCTTTCTCCATCCCGCGCTCGTCGCCGCAGGCGGCGCTCTCGGGCTCGGTGAGCGCCTGGAAGCGCGGCGCCCGGTCCCACTGCCAGAGCGTGCGCACCAGCCGCTGCCGCTCGGCCGGCTGCGCGTCGGCAAGGTTGCGCGTCTCGCCGGGGTCGGCCTGGAGGTCGAAGAGGGCGAAGCGCACCCCCTCGCCGGCGATCCAACGCTGGTCGGCGAGCCCTTGCGCGTAGACCAGCTTCCAGCGTTCGTCCTGCACCGCCTTCTGCCACTTGCCGGCCTGCTCGTAGCCGGCCTCGGAGAAGGCCAGGCGGGTGGGATCGCCGGCGCTCCCCTCGGCCGCCGCGGTCGACGGCGCGCCGCGCAGCCGCGGCGTCAGGCTCCGCCCCTGCCGCCAGGCGCCGTCCGGCAGCGCCACCCCCGCCGCCTCCAGCAGCGTCGGCGCGAGATGGATGAGCGCGGCGGGGTCTCTGTCCACCCGCGGCGCCAGGACGCCCGGGTAGTGGACGATGAGCGGCACGCGCAGGCAGCTCTGGAAGCCGAAGCGGCCGTGGTCGAAGAAGTAGTGGTGGTCGCCGAGCGACTCGCCGTGGTCGGAGGTGAGGACGGTCAGGGTGCGCTCGAGGAGGCCGCGCCGCCGCGCCGCGTCGAGGAGCTTGCCGACCTGGGCGTCGGTGTAGGCGATCTCGGCGTCGTAGCGCGCGGCGTAGAAGGCCAGCTCGTCGCGGCCGTCGAGCACCTGTCCTTCGCCGATCCCCATCATCTCCTGCCGCTCCTTGCCGGGGGCGACGGGGATGCGCACGGCGTCGTCCCAGTGCGCGTCGTTCTGGAACTTCGCGCTCCAGGCGCCCGGCGGCGTGTACGGCCAGTGCGGGTCGAGGTAGTGGACCCAGAGGAAGTAGGGGCGGCGCTTGTCGATGCGCCCGAGGACGCCGGCGGCGAGGCGGGTCACCGCCTCGGCCAGGTTGGGGTCGGCGCCCTGGCGGCCCGGCGGCAGCTTCCAGGTCTCGACGTAGGTGTCGAACCCCTGGTCGAAGTAGAACTCGCGCCCCACGGCGCCGTTGGCCACCACGGCGTGGGTGGCGTAGCCCTGCGCCTTCAGCTCCTCGGCGAGCATGCGGAAGCGGCAGGGGAGCGGGATGCCCACCTTGCGCACGATGTCGTTGTCCTTGGGGTAGGTGGCGGTGAACATCGAGGCGAAGGAGGGGCCGGTCTTCGGCCACTGCACGATCGCGCGGTCGAAGCGCACGCCTTCGGCGGCCAGCCGGTCGATCGCCGGCGAGGTGGCACGCGGGTAGCCGTAGCTCGACAGGTGGTCGGCGCGCAGGGTGTCGATGGTGATCAGGAGGACGTTGCTGCGCGCCGGCAGCGGCTCGACGGTCGCCGGCGCCGGCCCATCGGCGGGGCGGCAGGCGAGGGCGAGGAGAGGCAGGGCCGCGATGAGGGGGAGACGGCCGCGCACGGGGCGGTTATTAGACCACGGCGACGAACGGAGCTCCCGTAGCGCCCGGCCTACGTGCCGGGCGTTTGCTGCAGCCGCCGGCGGCGCAGCTCGAAGAGGGCGAGGGCCGCGGCGACGGTGGCGTTGAGCGACTCGACCGGCGGCTCCAGCGGGATGGTGAGGCGCAGCGCGGCGCGGCGGGAAAGGGCCGTTGAGAGCCCCGGCCCCTCGGCCCCCAGGGCGAGGACCAGCGGCGCCGCCGCCGGCAGGTCCAGCGGGCCGTAGAGGTCCCGCCCGCCGCGCGGCACGAGCGCCGCCCAGCGCGGCCCGAGCGGCGCCAGCCGCGCCTCCAGCTCCTCGGGCTCGACGCCCACCGCCGCCGGCAGGCGCAGGAGGCTGCCGGCCGAGGCGCGCAGCGCCCGCGGGTGGTTGGGGCTGGCCGCGCCGGGGGAGAGGGCGATCCCCGCCGCCCCGGCCGCCTCGGCGGTCCGCGCCAGCGCCCCGAGGTTGCCGGGGTCCTGCAGCCCTTCGAGGTAGAGGTAGAGCCCGCCGGGCACCGCCGGCAGCGCCTCGGCGCCGCCCCGCGGCAGCCGCGCCAGGGCGGCGATGCCGCGCGGCGAGTCGGCGTCGGCGAGGCGCTCCAGCACCTTCGGCTCGACGACCAGCGGCGGCGCGGTCATCGCCGCCATCGCCGTCGTGAGCCGCCGCCCCTCCGGTGTGGCGAGGAACGGCGCCGTCGCCAGCACGGTCTCGAGCGCCGTGCCGGCTTCGAGCGCCGCGGCGACGAGGTGCGGGCCTTCGAGCAGCGTCCACTCGCCTTTACAGCGCAGGAGCCGCCGGATATCCTTGATTTTCTTGTTCTGCGGGCTCGCGATCATGCCCATGTCCCCGCCCATATCCGACGATCTTAAGAACTTCTGGCAGCGCCTCCAAAAAGGCGTCGAGGTGGCGGTCGCCGGCCCCAGCCCCGACAAGCTCTTGGGGGTGCGCGACGGCTTCCTCCGCTACTTCCAGGACGGCCTCGAGCGACCGGTCTCGGTGGCGGTGGTGCCGCAGCCGTGCGAGGAGTCGGCGCTCGGGCTGGCGGTCTCGGACGAGGAGGTCATCGGCCGCAACCGCGAGAAGGTGCTGGACCTCGAGCAGCGGCTCGGCGACACCTACCACTTCTACGTCGCCACCGACGGCGGCCTCGCCTCGGTCGAGATCGACGGCAAGCTCCGCTATTTCGTGCGCAACTGGACGGTGGTGCGCGGGCGGCTGGGGGAGGCCTGGGGGGCGAGCGGCTCGATCCAGCTTCCGGAGCGGCTGATCAAGGGCCTCGACGACGAGCAGGTGCCCTTCGCCGTCCCCGGCACGCGCAGGCGCGGCGGCATGATCAGCTCGCTCACCGGCGGTCTCGAGACCCGGCGCCACGCCGTCGGGCTTTCCACCCTGCACGCGCTCTCCACGCTCTTTTACGGGGTACTGGACACGCGCTCCGCCCGCTAGGTACCATTGGGCTCCAGTCGACCAGCCGGCGCTTTTCTGGTCCTTCCCCTTACAATGCCCGGGCAGAGGTGCGATCGATGACGCAACGCGAGACCCACCTGTTCACCTCGGAGTCGGTGACCGAGGGGCACCCCGACAAGGTGGCCGACCAGATCTCCGACGCCGTGCTCGACGAGGTGCTGCGCCTCGACCCGACCGGCCGCGTCGCCTGCGAGACGCTGGTGACGACCGGCATGGTGCTCTTGGCCGGCGAGATCACCTCGCGGGCGCGGACCCAGGTGGACTACGCGGCCATCGCCCGCCGCACGATCCGCGAGATCGGCTACGACGACCCGGCCTTCGGCTTCGACGCCGAGCACTGCGCCGTGATCTCGGCGATCGACCCGCAGTCGCCCGACATCGCCCAGGGGGTGGACACCGGCGGCGCCGGCGACCAGGGGCTGATGTTCGGCTACGCCTGCCGCGACACCGAGCACCTCATGCCGCTGCCGATCACCCTGGCCCACGCGCTGACCCGGCGGCTCGCCGCCGCCCGGCGCGCGGGCGAGCTCCCCTGGCTGCGGCCGGACGGCAAGAGTCAGGTGACGGTCGAGTACGACGAGTCCGGCCGGCCGGTGCGGGTGCACACCGTCGTCGTCTCCACCCAGCACGCCCCCGAGGTCAGCAACGAGGAGCTGCGGGCCGGGGTGATCGCGCGGGTGATCCGGCACGAGATCCCGGAGGAGCTGCTCGACGGCGGCACCGTCTTCCACATCAACCCCACCGGGCGCTTCGTCATCGGCGGCCCGCAGGGGGACTGCGGCCTCACCGGCCGCAAGATCATCGTCGACACCTACGGCGGCGTCGGCAGCCACGGCGGCGGCGCCTTCTCGGGCAAGGACCCGACGAAGGTGGACCGCTCGGCGAGCTACATGGCCCGCCACATCGCCAAGAACCTGGTGGCGGCCGGCCTGGCCGAGAAGGCCGAGGTGCAGCTCGCCTACGCCATCGGCGTCGTCGAGCCGGTCTCCGTCCACGTCGACACCTTCGGCACCGGCACCCTCGGCGACCGCTTGCTCGAGCGGCTGGTGCGCGAGGTCTTCCCGCTGGCGCCGCGCGGCATCATCGAGTACCTCGACCTGCGCCGTCCGATCTACCGCCGCACCGCGGCCTACGGCCACTTCGGCCGCCCCGAGCCCGAGTTCCTCTGGGAGAGCACCCACCGGGCGGCCGAGTTGCGCGCCGCGGCCGGCGTGGCGGGCGAGCCCGCGACGACGACGGCGTCTGCGACGGCGGTCTCGGCCTGACGGCGCGGCGCCGGCTTCACTTCCGACTTCCTGCGAGCTGTCTTTGAGGAGACGCATGACCACCACGACCATCGAATCCGACGTCGCCAACCCGCGCCTCGCCGGCGCCGGCGCCCTGCGCATCGAGTGGGCCGACCAGCAGATGCCGGTCCTGACCCTGATCCGCAAGCGCTTCGCCCAGGAGAAGCCGCTGGCGGGTCTGAAGATCGCCGCCTGCCTCCACGTCACCAGCGAGACCGCGAACCTGATGCGCACGCTGCAGGCCGGTGGCGCCGAGGTCTTCCTCTGCGCCAGCAACCCGCTGTCGACCCAGGACGACGTGGCGGCGAGCCTCGCCGCCGACCACGGCATGGCGGTCTTCGCCCGCAAGGGCGAGGACAACGCCACCTACTACGCCCATCTCGCGGCGGTGCTCGACGCCGGGCCCGACATCACGATGGACGACGGCGCCGACCTGGTGTCGCTGATCCACAAGGAGCGCACCGAGCTGCTGCCGCGCCTCAAGGGGAGCACCGAGGAGACGACCACCGGCGTCATCCGCCTGCGCGCCATGGCGCGCGACGGGGCGCTCAAGCTGCCGGTCATCGCGGTCAACGAGTCGGACACCAAGCACCTCTTCGACAACCGCTACGGCACCGGCCAGAGCACGCTCGACGGCATCATCCGCTCGACCAACGTGCTGCTGGCCGGCAAGACCCTGGTCGTCGTCGGCTACGGCTGGTGCGGCAAGGGGGTGGCGTCGCGCGCCGACGGGATGGGGGCCAATGTCATGGTCGTCGAGGTCGATCCGGTGCGCGGCCTCGAGGCGCTGATGGACGGCTTCCGGGTGACCGACATGAGCGAGGCGGCGGCGGCGGGGGACATCTTCGTCACCGTCACCGGCAACAAGCACGTCATCCGCAAGAAGCACTTCAACACCATGAAAGACGGCGCCATCGTCTGCAACAGCGGCCACTTCGACGTCGAGATCGACCTCCCCGGCCTGCGCGAGCTGGCGCGCGAGGACCGCGAGGTACGCCCCTTCGTGCGCGAGTTCCTGCTCCTCGACGGCCGGCGGATCAACCTGCTCGGCGACGGGCGGCTGATCAACCTGGCGGCGGCCGAAGGGCACCCGGCGGCGGTCATGGACATGAGCTTCGCCAACCAGGCGCTGGCCGCCGAGATGCTGGCGAAGGCCCCCGAGCGGCTGTCCAACGAGGTGCACCGCATCCCGCTGGAGCTGGACCGCGAGGTGGCGCGCCTCAAGCTCGAGGCGATGGGCGTGCGCATGGAGGTCTTGACCCCCGAGCAGGAGCGCTACCTCGACTCCTGGGAGGAGGGGACCTAAGGCAGCTCCCAGCCCCTTGCGCGTCCGCACCCAGTGCCGCGCCTGCGGGCTGCCGTTCCGCGCGGTGCTGCCGGCGGCGGGAGAGCCCCTCGCCTGCCCGAACTGCGGGGTGGCGCGGACGGTGGAGGAGGGCTGGACGGCGGCGGGGCAGGTCGAGAAGTGCGCCCTGTGCGGCTGCCGCCACCTCTACCGGCAGCGTGACATCCACCGCGGCTGGGGCTGCCTGATCGTGGCCGTGGGCGCCGCCCTCGCCCCCTGGACCTTCGGCCTCTCCCTGGTCGCCTTCGGCCTGGTCGACCTCTGGCTCTACCGGCGGCTACCCTTCGCCGTCGTCTGCTACCGCTGCGACACGGTCTTCCGCGACGCCCGCCCGGGCCCCCGCCAGGGGGACTTCGACCTCCTCAAGCACGACGTCTTGAAGTACGGGAAGACCTGGAAAGAAGAGTAGAGCGTCAGACCGGGACGCCGGTCGTCACCAGCAGGTAGAGGCCGGTGATCTCGCCGATGAAGGTGCCGACGACAAGCACGTAGAGGATGCCGGTCGCCGATTGGTTCGAACGCTGGCGGGCGCAGTGGAGCGCCATGGCGGCGAGCAGGAGCGGCACCGCCAACCCCCAGAGCAGGCGGAACCAGAAGAAAGGGCCCTGCGCCGCCAGGCCGACGAGGAGGCGGAGGGGGTGCGGCTCGACGAGCTCGTCCACCGCCGCCGACTGCGCCAGGCTCGCCCCGACGGCCGCCAGACGCAGCAGGAGCGTTCCCAGGAGCACCCAGCAGAAGATCGTCAGGTGGCGGAAGGTGAGCCGCGGCGCCACCAGATACCAGTGGCCGAGGAGCATGGTGACGAGCGACCAGCCGAGGACCAGGGCCGAGGCGAGAAGCGCCGCGACGAGGAGAGCCGCGCGGTGGGGGAGCGGAGTGAGCGGGCGCAGCAGGTGCGGGCCGGCCAGCAGCAGGGCGGCCGCGGTGCCCGCCGTGGCGAGGGCGAGCGGCCAGCGGCAGAGCGCCCACCGCTCGCGCCAGATCGCCGCGTAGTAGAGGAAGCCGCCGGCCAAGGCCAGCGCCAGCGCCGCGCCGCCGGCGGCGGCGTGCTCGCCGAACGGGCGGAACGGGTGCAGCCAGACGACGGCCTGCGCCAGGCCCAGCAGCCCCAGCACGACCAGCGCGTTCATCTGGAAGTAGCCGCGCCCGAGGTCCTTCTCGGGGATCCAGTAGAGCGTGGTCAGCGCGCCGAGGCTGGTGGCGAGGAGGAAGAGCAGGAAGACCGACATCGGCGGGCGATCTTATGTCCCGCCCCGGGGCGGAGCCAGCACTTGAGGACTAGAAGAGTCTCGTTTACCCTGCCTTCGACTTCTTTAGGAGATGGTGATGACCCTGAGGTCTTTCCGCCGGCCCCTCGCCCTGTTCCTCCTCCCCTGGCTGCTCGCCCTGCTCGAGCTCCTCTCGGTCGGCGACAGCTCCGGCCCGACCCGGTCCACGACGGCGGCGTCGCAGTTCGATCCGCCGCCGCCGAGCGGCTGCACGCTCGACCCCTGGGGCGGCTGTCTGTAGGTCGCGCGTGGCGGCGCGTCATGGCCGTCGCGCAACTACGAGTCCAACTGGACAAGGGAGCGAAGCGGGTGCTAGCCTATCAAGCCCCAGCCGGCCGGGGGGACCGAAGGGACATGGCGACGCTGGATCAACCCGAACTCCGGGAATCGCTCAACAAGCTGCTGACGGACTCGCGGCCGCGACTCGAGCGGGTGCTCCGGCACTTCGAGGTGCCGCCGGAGGACGCCGAGGACATCCTCCAGGACGCCCAGCTCACCCTGATCTACAAGTGGGACACGGTGCGCAGCCCCGAGAGCTGGCTGATCGGCACGGTCAAGAAGAAGTGCATCATGTATTGGCGCAAGCGCCGCGGCAGCCTCTGCGACGCGGTGGACACGGCGATCCTCGAGCTGATCTCGACGCCGCAGGCGCCGCCGCAAGAGCGGGCGGACCTGAGCTCCGACCTCAACCGTGTGCTGAGCCGCCTCTCCTCGCGCTGCCGCTCGCTGCTGCGCCTGCGCTACGGCCTCGGCTACGGCCCCAACGAAGTGGCGGAGCAGATGGGCTACCGCTCGTCGAGCATTCGCAAGGTCACCAACCGCTGTCTCGCGGCGCTCACCCGCCAGCTGCTGGCGGTGGGCTTCCACAAGGAGTCGGAGCATGAGTCGAAGCCATCCTGAGCGGGCGACGCTGCTGCAGCTCGGGCGTGTCGAGCTGCCGCGATCGGAAGTCCGCGCCCTCATCCGCCACCTGCTGCGCGGTTGCTCCGCCTGTGCCGAGGTGGCGGCGGCGCTCTTCCCGCCCGCCGCGGCGCCGGGTGCCCGGCGCCCCCGGATGGCCGACTACGACGACGCCTTCGTGCGCGCCGAGCGCGCGGTCATGGCGCGCCAGCTCGAGATCGCCGAGGAGCAGGCGGCGGCGGGGGAGTTGCTCGACGGCCTCGCCACTCACCCCTTCGAGCGGCAGCGGATGCTGGTGGGGCAGAGCGCCCGCTACCGCACCTGGTCGTTCTGCGCGCGGCTGATCGAAGCGGCCCAGGAAGCCGGCTTCCACGACGCGGGGCGCGCGGTGGAGCTGGCCGAGCTGGCGGTGACGGCGACCGCGAAGCTCGACGCCGCCGCGTACGGCTCCGAGCGGACACACGACTTGATGGCGCGCGCCTGGACCGCTCTCGGCACGGCGCGCCGCATCCGCTCCCACTTCCGCGACGCCACCGCGGCCTTCCTCCGCGCCGAGCGGCTGCTGCGCCAAGGCACGGGCGACCCGCTCGAGAAGGCGACGCTGCTGCTGTCGAAGGCCTCGCTGCTCGGCGACCAGCGTCGTTTCGCCGAGGCTTTCCGCCTCCTCGACCGCGGCGTGGCCCTGGCGCGGCGGGCGGGCGACCGGCACCTCGCGGGCAAGGGCTTGATCGGCAAGGGGGTCTTCCTCGGCCACTCCGGGGACGCCGCCGGGGCGATCGAGACCCTGCGTCGCGGCCTCGAGCTCAGCGATCCCGCGGCCGAGTTCCGCCTGGTGGTCGCCGGCCATCACAACCTGATCCACTACCTCGTCGAGAGCGGGCGGTTGGAGGAAGCCACGGCCGCCTTCGAGAGCGCCCGGCCCCTCTACGACCGCTTCGAGGACCGGCTCGGGCGGCTGCGCGTCGGCTGGCTGGAGGCGAAGCTCGCCCGCGGCGCCGGCCGGCTGGAGGAGGCGGAGGCCGGGCTCCTGGCGGTGCGGGAGCAGATGCTGGCCCGCGACCTGGGATACGACGTCGGCCTCGTGTCCCTCGACCTCATCGAGGTCTACCTCAAGCAGGGGCGGACCGGCGAGGTCCGGCACATGGCCGAGGAGATCCTGCCGCTCTTCGCGGCGCGCGACGTCCAGCGCGAGGCGCTCGTCGCGCTCACGGTCCTGCAACGCGCCGCGGTGCGGGAGCGGGTGACCGTCGGCCTGGTGCGCGAGGTAGGCGACCTGCTCTGCCGCACCCGCGTGCAGGCGGGGTTGAAGCTCCGCGACGCCGGCTAGCCCCCCGCCGGCAGCCCTTCGGCCGTTCTTCCAGGCCGCCGCCCGCAGAAAAGGGGGCGGCCTTGTCCTCCGCAGCCCTACCATCGGCAACTCATGTTGAGGGAGAGGGAACTTCCGCCGAACCCTGGCGGATTTACGTTAATGCTTGCAAACGAAGGAGAAAGAGACATGACGAGCAGACTGCGCCGCGGCTTCGCCGCATTCGCCCTCACCGCCGCCGTCTCACTGCTCGCCGCCGGACCCGCGCAGGCGGCCCGGTGGCGGGACAGCGACCCGGTGCAGGGGCGCTTCGTGGCCACCCACGGCCTCCTGCAGGAGATCTGGACGCGCTTCACGAAAGTGGTTAGTGCGGTCGGCAGCCGCATTGACGGCAATGGCGGCCGCTAGCGCCGGGGCCGACGACGGCTAGCGGCTAAACCTCCCGCCCGGTAGCCGCGCGGCTGGACAAGAGTCCGGCCAGGGTGGTAGTGTCTTCGCAGACACCCTATAGCCCTGCGCGGCACGATGAGCGTCCTAGACCAACCGCACGTAGACGGCTCCTCCTGGGAGCTGTTCCTGGAACGGGTGCGGCCGCGGCTCAAGTGCGTCTTCTTCCGTTACCGCATCCCCCCCGAGGACGCCGAGGACCTCCTGCAGCAGGCGCTGCTCGCCTTCGTCCATCGCGCGGGGGAGGTTCGCGATCCCGCCGCCTGGCTGGCCGGCACGCTCCGCCACAAGTGCCTCCTCTACTGGCGCGACCGGCGCCGGCGGGTCTACGACGCGGTCGACGACGCCATGCTCGAGTGGCTGGCCCGGCCGCAGGCGCTGGTCCAGGAGGACGCCGACCTGCGCCGCGACATCGAGCACCTGATCCAACGCTTGCCGCAGCGCTGCCGCAATCTCCTGCAGCTCCGCTATCAGCAGGGCTACGAAGCGCCGGAGCTGGCGCAACGCCTCGGCTATCGCACCTCCAGCATCGGCAAGATCACCAACCGCTGCCTGGCCGCCCTGATGCGCCAGCTCGTCGCCGCAGGTGTCGTAAAGGAGAGTCGCCATGGCTGACGTGCACCCGCCGCGCGAGCAGCTCGAGCGTTTCCTGCGGGCCGAGCTCCCGGGGCCGGAATCGCGCCGGGTGCTCCGCCACCTGCTGAGCGGCTGCGCCGCCTGCCGGGAGGAGGCGGGGGGGATCTTCACCTTCGCCGGCGCGGACGAAGAGGACGAGGCGCTGCTCGCCGCGCTGTCTCCCGAGCTCGAGGCCGCCTACGACCGCGCCATCGACGGCGCCTTCCGCAGCGTCGAGCGCCGGCGCGGAGCGATCGAGCGCGAGCAGTCCGCCGCCGAGCAGCTCTGGCTCGAGCTGGAGCAGCACCCGGCGAGCCGGCAGCAGATGCTGGTGCGCAACAGCACGCGCTTCGCCAACCGGTCGCTCGGCGAGCTGCTCCTCGCCAAGAGCCAGGAGGCCTGCTTCCAGGACGGGGAGCGGGCGGTGGAGCTCGCCGAGCTGGCGCAGCAGGTGGTGGAGCGGCTGGAAGCGGCGGGCGACGGCGAGGAGCTGCGCGGTCTCTCCGCCCGCTGTTGGGGGACGCTCGGCAACGCCCACCGCGTGCGCGGCAATCAGCAGGCGGCCGAGCTGGCGATCGGCCAGGCCGAGCTGTTGGTGACCGGCGAGGTCGGCGACCTGCTGGACCGCGCGCGCGTGCTCGACTGGAAGGCGTCGCTGCGCAAGGACCAGCGGCGGTTCGACGACTCGCTGCGCCTTCTCGACCGGGTGATCGGGATCTACCGCCAGCTCGGGCAGCGCCACCTCTACGGCCGCGGCCTGGCGCAGAAGGCCGGCGTCTGCGGGGAGGCGGGCGACAACGCCACCGCCATCGAGCTGCTGCGCGCCGCCCTCGACCACCTCGACCCGCGCGAGGACCCGCGGATGGCGCTCGCGGTGCGCCACAACCTCATCCTCGGTCTCAACGACACCGGCCAGCACCGCGAGGCCTTCGCCCTTCTCTTCCACACCCGGCCGCTCTACCTCGAGCACGGCGGCCGGGTCTGGCTGACCCGCCTGCGCTGGGTGGAGGGGACCGTGGCTTACGGGCTGGGACGGGCGGACCAAGCCGAGGCCGCCTATCGCGAGGCGCGCGAGGGGTTCCTCGAGCAGCATCTCGACTACGACGCAGCGCTCGTGAGCCTGGACCTCGCCGCCCTCTACGCCGCGCAGGGGCGCGCCGCCCAGGTCCGCCGCCTGGCCGAGGAGATGCTGCCCGTCTTCACCTCCCGCCGCATCCACCGCGAGGCGCTGGCGGCGCTCATCGTCTTCCGCCGGGCGGCGGAGATGGAGGAGGCGGGGCTGGAGCTGGTGCGCAGCGTCGCCGATTTCCTGAACCGGGCGCGCGCCAACCCGGAGCTGCGCTTCGCCTAGCGATCCAGCCGGCGGCAAGAGCTCGGCCGCCGCGCCGCCGAAGCTCCTGGTCCTCGGCTCGGGCTTCGCCGGCTTCTCCCTCCTGCGGCGCCTGCCGCGCGGCCGCTTCGACGTCACGCTCCTCTCGCCGCGCAACTACTTCCTCTTCACGCCTCTCCTCCCCTCGGCCGCCGCCGGCACCGTCGAGTTGCGCAGCATTCTCGAGCCGGTGCGCCGGCGCCTGCGGCAGGTGCGGCTGATCGAGGGACGGGCGGAGCGCGTCGATTGGCAGGCGCGTCGCGTGGAGTGCGTCTCGGCGGTGGGGGAGGAGCGCTTCGCCCTGCTCTTCGACCTGCTGGCGATCGCCGTGGGTGCCGGGGTGGCGGACTACGGCGTTCCCGGCGTGCGCGAGCACGCGCTGACCCTGGCGAGCGTCGAGGACGCGCGGGCGGTGCGGCGCGGCATCCTCGACCAGTTCGCGCGCGCCGAGGTGCCCGGGCTCTCCGACGAGGAGGTGGCGCGGCGGTTGACCTTCGTCGTCTGCGGCGGCGGCGCGACGGGCGTGGAGGTCGCGGCCGAGGTGCACGACCTCCTCACCGGCGAGCTGGCCGCGAGCTATCCCGAGCTGGCGCCGCGGGGGCGGGTGGTGCTGGTCGAGGCGGCCGAGCGGATGCTGGGCGGCTTCGACGCGGCGCTCGGCGCCTACGCCCACCGCCATTTCCAGCGCGAAGGGATCGAGGTGCGCCTCGCCACCGCGGTGTCGGCGGTCGAGCGCGACGGCGTGCGGCTGCGCGACGGCGGCTTCCTCCCCGCCGGCCTGGTCCTCTGGGCGGGAGGGAACGCCCCCGTCCCGCTCGTCGCCGCGCTCGGAGAGCCGCTGACGCCACGCGGACGGATCCGTGTCGATGACCACCTGCGGCTAGCGGGACGATCTGGGGTCTACGCTCTGGGCGATTGCGCGGCGGTGGGGGAGCTGGGGCTTCCAGCCACCGCCCAGGTGGCGCAGCAGCAGGGGGAGTACCTGGCGAAGGCGTTGGACCGCGGCCGCCGCGGCCGGCCCGTCGGCCCGTTCCGCTTCCGCTCGGCCGGCATGCTCGCCTACATCGGCGCCGGCCAGGCGCTCGCCGACCTGCCGCACGTCAAGTGGAGCGGCCGCGCCGCCTGGCTCTTCTGGCGTTCGGTCTATCTCACGAAGCTGGTATCGCCGGCCAACAAGGTGAAGGTCCTCTTCGACTGGGCGAAGGCGATGCTCTTCGGGCGGGACCTCTCCCGCTTCTAGGTCCTCACCCCGAGGAAGAGGTAGGCGGACAGGATCGCGAAGACGGCGCTCGGGCTCCACACCGCGGCCACCGGCGGCAGCGCCCCGGTCTCGCCGAGGGTGGTGAAGAAGGCGTAGATGCCGAGGAACGCCATCCCCAGGGCGATCGAGATCCCCACCCCGTAGAGCGCCCCCTGCCGCCCGAGGCGGAAGGCGAACGGGAGCGCGACCAGCGCCATCACCAGCGACACCACCGGATAGGCGATCTTGTTGTACAGCTCGACCAGCAGCTCCGGCACCGGCTGGCCGCTCTCCTCGAGCTCCCGCACGTAGTCCTTGAGCTCGCCGAAGCGCATCTGCTCCGGCGGGCGCATCTCGGAGTCGAAGTAGTCGGGGGTCTCCGGGAAGCGGACCACTAGCGGCTCCTCGAAGCGGACGTAGTCGGTGACCTCGACGCCGGCGAACGAGCGCGCCCAGCCGTTCTCGAAGAGCCAGGCCTCGCGGTTCGGGTCGTAGGTGGCGCGGTCGGTTACCAACCGCCGGCGGAGCTGGTGCTCGGGGTCGAAGTCGAAGACCTGCAGGCGCTGCAGGCCCTGCCGCGCCGGATCGTAGTGGATGTAGTTGTAGATGTAGCGGCCCTGGCCGAAGAGCCACTGGCGATCGGCGCGGCGGTAGGTGCGCGCCGCCTCGCGGCCGCGGATGCGGTCCTTGAGCTGCGCCACCCGCTCGTTCGAGGCGGGCAGGACCTCGGACTGCAGGAAGGCCGCGAGCACGACGATCAGGACCGCCCAGGCGAGGGCGGGGAGCGAGAGCCGGTAGAGCGAGAGGCCGAGCGCCTTGCAGGCGGTGACCTCGCTGGTGCGCGACAGCAGCGAGAAGGTGATCAGGGTCGTCACCAGCACCACGATCGGCGCGATGTCGTAGAAGATCTGCAGCGACATGTACTTGTAGTAGTCGAAGACCATGTCGCGCGGCACCTTGTTCTTGAGGATCTCGTCGATTGTCTCGGAGAGGTCGGCGATGACGTAGAGAGTCACCCCCGAGAGGACGACGAGCAGGAACACTCCGGCGAACTGCCGCGCCACGTAGCGGTCGAGGAGGCTGGGGAAGGTGATGCGCGGGCGGGGGAGGCGGAAGACCAGCCCGGCTCGGCGGCCACGCCGTGGGTGCGCGGCGCGAGCGGTCGCCGGCGCGGGCGCCGCCGGCGGACCCTGGCCGGCTTCCTCGCGGCGGCGCCGCCAGCGGCGGGTGAGTCGCGGCACCGCCAGCAGCACCGGCCAGACCTTGTGCCGCAGCCAGCGGTCGATGCCGCTCAACAGCAGCCCCTTGTCGCGGTTGCGCCGCGCCAGCAGGAAGACCCCCGCCGCCGCCAGGATCAGGTTCGGCGCCCATATGCCCGCCCAGGCGGGGAGCCGGCCGTAGCGCGCCGCCTCTTCGCCGTTCGCTAGCAGGACGTAGTAGACGACGATGACGGCGATCGAGAGGGCGAACCCGGAGGCCTTGCCGCCGCGCCGGTTGTTGAAGCCAAGCGGCAGGGCGAAGAGGCCGAAGACCAGGCAAGCGACCGGGATCGCGAACTTCTTGTGGATCTCGACCTCCGCCAGGTTGCGCTGCTCGCTGGACGCCGCCGGGTCGTCGCGCAGGTCGCGCAGCTCGGCTAGCGTGAGCTCGCGCACCCCCTTCGAGACCGAGACCTTGGCCCGCTGGGTCGAGGTGAACTGGTCCTCCAGCACCAGCTCCAGACGGCGGTGGCGGCTGATCTCGTAACGGCCCGGAGAGCTCAGGTCCACCTTGTGGCGGATGGCGTTGTAGAGCTGGAGCACCACCCGCTCGCCCTGCTCCTCGACCTTCACCTCGCCCCATTCGGCGGTGGTGATCTGGTTGTCGTCGGCCGAGGGGATCGACTCGGCGAGGAACACGCCCTTCCAGCGGCTCTGCCCGGGCGGCACCTCGAAGACATAGACCACGTAGGGGTCCCACTCCTCGTAGAAGACCCGCGGCTGCACCTGCTGCGAGACGGTCTGGGTGAGGATGTCGAGCCGCAGCTGCTGCAGCGACGAGTTGCCCCAGGGGAGCGCCCAGACCATCAGCGCCGTGTTGGCCAGGGTGAAGAACGCCGAGATCGCCAGCACCGGCCGGTAGAGGGTGAGCAGGCTCACGCCGCAGGAGCGCAGGGCGATCAGCTCGCTGTCGGAGGCCATCCGCCCGATGGCGATCAGGATGCCGAAGAGGAGCGACATCGGGATCGTCAGGACGACGATGTTGGGCAGGGTCGTGAGCAGCAGCTGGCCGACCGTGGCCACCGGCAGCCCCCGCCGGATGATCATCTCCGCCGAGGTGAAGAGGAATCGGAGCAGCAGGATGAACGTGTAGACTAGGAACCCGAGCGCCAGGGGACCGGCAATCTCGGCGACGATGTAGCGATCGATCCGCAGCCTCACGCGCCCGCGATTCTAATGGAGCCCTCCGGCACCCCCGAGCCGCCGCGGGTCCGTCTCGAGCGGCGTTACCGCTTCAGCGCCAGCCATCTCTACCGCCGCCCCGAGTGGAGCGAGGAGGAAAACCGCGCCCGCTTCGGCCGCTGCGCCAACCTGCCGGGGCACGGGCACAACTACCGGCTCTACGTCCAGGTCGCCGGGGCGGTCGACCCGACGACCGGCTTCGTCGTCGACCTCGCCGCGCTCGACGCCTGGGTCACGCAAGCCGTCCTCGACCGCCTCGACCACCAGCACCTCAACCACGCCCTGCCGGAGTTCGGCGCTGGCGGGTTGGTGCCGTCGAGCGAGAACTTGGTGCTGTGGATCCAGCGGGCGCTGGAAGAGAGAGGGCCTACCGGTGTGGAGCTGGTCGGACTGCGGCTGGAGGAGGACGAGGACCTCGCCGCGGAGTGGGCTGCACAGTAGGGGCTCGATGCGCGCCCGATCCGCTGCCCGTCGCGGGTTGACATAATAATCCTTATCGGCCAATTGGAGCAGGCGGCAAAACGCCGGGGACCCCCCTCCTCCTGCGGCTACTCCCGCGCCTTTCGGAGGTCGGCCAGGACCTGCTCTAGGGCCCGGATCAGGTCGTCGCGGTCGACCTCGCTCTGCCGGAAGCTCACGGCGAGGCTGTACTTCCTGTCGGGCGAGCGGAACTTGAAGGTGAACGGCTTCCGACGGCCGCCATGGCCCGGCTGCTCCTTGCGCAGCCGGCGGCGCAGGTCGTCGCGGTTGAGGCCGCGCGTCGCGACCTCTTCGAGCAGCCGGAGCATCTCGGTCTCGTCGCCGGCCTTGAGGACCTCCAGGAGCAGGGACCGCGCCCCGAGGCCGAGCGCCTGGACGGTGTCGCGGACCCGCGGCGGCATGGCGAGAAGGGAGAGGCTCTCGGTAACGAGGCTGCGCGACCTCCCCACCGCCTCGGCGATCTCCTCGTGGGTGTAGCCGTGCCGCTCGGCGAGGGCGCGGTACCCCTCGGCCTCTTCGAACGGCGTGAGGTCCTTGCGCTGGAGGTTCTCGACGAGCGCGATCTCCAGCGCCTCCTGCTCGCTCACCTCCATCTCGATCGCCGGGATCTCGAAGAGCCCCGCCTCCTGCGCGGCGCGGTAGCGGCGCTCGCCGGAGATGATGCGGTAGACCGGGCCGCCCGGACCGAGCTCGGCCTCGGGCAGCGGACGGACGAGGATCGGCTCGAGCACCCCCTTATCCCGGATTGAGCCGACGAGCTCGGCCAGCTCTCCCATCGCGGTGCGCGGCTGCTTGGGGTCCGGGGCGATCGCGGCGAGGGGCAGCATCCGGCCGACCGGGGTCTCGTGGCGGGCCGTCAGCGCCTCCACGAAGTGGGTGTCGTGGCGCATCTTGACCCTCATCGGCAGACCGCGCTTCTTGGCCGGCTCAGACACGGCTGAGGACCTCCTCGGAGAGCTGGTAGTACTCGAACGCCCCAGTGGAGCGCGGGGCGAAAGTGAAGATCGACTCGCGGTAGGCCGGACTCTCCTCCAGTCGCACGCTCTTGGTGATGACCGTGTTGAAGAGCTTGTCGCCAAAGACCTTGCGGATCTGGTCGTGGATGTCTTTGGCCAGCAAGGTCCGCTTGTCGTAGAGGGTGATCAGCGCTCCCAGGATCTGGAGCTGCGGGTTCGCCCGCAGCTTGATCTTGTCGATCGTCTCCAGCAGGTCGTCGGTCCCCTCCAAGGCGAAGTAGCTCGCCTGGATCGGGATCAGCACGTGCGTCGCCGCGACCAGGGCGTTGACGGTGATGATCCCGAGGGTCGGCGGCGTGTCGATGACGACGTACGGGAAGGCATCCTGCACCGGCTGCAGCGCGTCCTTCAGACGGTAGTGGCTGTCGAGCTCCCCCAGCAGCTTCGACTCGATCTTCGCCAGCGCGATGTTCGACGGGGCGATGTGGAGGTTGGGGATCTTCTCGGCGGGCCGCAGTACCTCGCTCAAGCGGACGCCCTGGTCCGTCAGCGCGTCGTAGATCGAGCCGCCGTTCAGCTGATGGACGTCCAGGAAGGACATCGAGCTGTTGGCCTGCGGGTCGAGATCCACCAGCAGCGTCTTCAATCCCTTGTTGGCGAGGGCCGCGGCGAGATTGATGGCGGTCGTCGTCTTGCCGACCCCGCCCTTCTGATTGGCGATGGTGACGATCATGGAAGGACGCCGGCAGTGTACGAGACCACTCCCAGCCGGTCAATGCAGCCGCCGATGTCGGCGCGCCGACAATTACTCTAAGTTACGTTGATTGAGGGGATTACGGCGACGGCTACATCGTGTACTTGCCGAGGTCTTCCGGGCTCATCTCTTCGAGCCACTTCCGCAGCTTCTCGTCGTCGCTCGCCTGGCTCGCCAGGTCCACCGCCTGCGCCTTCTCGAGCACCGAGCGGAGGACGAAGATCGGCGCTTCCGTCCGCAGCGCCAGCGCGATGGCATCGCTCGGACGCGAGTCCACCGTCAGCGCGCCGCTTTCGTGAGTCAGGTGGATGAGCGCGAAGAAGGTGTTGTCGCGGAGGTCGGAGATGACGATCTTCTCCACCGCGGCGCCGAGCTGCTCGACCACCGCGCGGAGGAGGTCGTGAGTGAGCGGGCGCGGGACTTCCACCCCTTCGATGCGGAGCGCGATGGCGTGGGCCTCGAAGCCGCCGATCCAGATCGGCAGGAAGAGGTCGCTCTCGAGGTCGCGCAGGATGACGATCGGGACGTTGGAGGTGGGGTCGAGCATCAACCCCTTGATCTCCATCCGGATCTCCTGGTTGGTCTCGCTCATCGAAAGGCCATTGTGCGGGGCGCCGTCGCGGCGGTCAACCCCGATGCACGTTCTAGGCCGCGGCGGGGAGGTCGAGACGGCGGCCGGCGAGGCTGTGCGGCAGGGCGCGCTCGATGACGACGCGGGCGAGCCGGCCGAGCGGCGCCGGCTCGGCGCCGGCGGCGAAATGCACGGCGCGGTGGCAGGCGGTGCGGCCGGTGAGGAAACCGGGCTGGCGGGCCCAGCCGGTCACCAGGACCTCGTGCTCCTCCCCCACCAGGGTCGCGTTGATCTCGCGCTGGATCCTCTCCTGGAGCGCGAAGAGGCGCTGCAGCCGCTCGTCGGCCACCTCGGCCGGCACGGCGCCGTCGAGGCGCGGCGCGGCGGTGAGCGGACGCGGCGAGTACTTGAAGGCGTAGAGCGCGGCGAAGCGCACCTCGGCGACCAGGTCGAGCGTCTGCTGGAAGTCGTCCTCGGTCTCGCCCGGAAAGCCGACGATGAAGTCGGTCGAGAGGGCGAGCCGCCGCCGTGCCGCCCGCAGGCGGCCGACCAGCTCGAGGTAGTCGGCGCGGGCGTAGCCGCGACCCATCCGCCGCAGCACCCGGTCGGAGCCCGACTGGACAGGGAGGTGCAGATACGGGCAGATGTTCTCGTGGCGCCCGACCTGCTCGACCATGCGCGGCGTGAAATCGCGCGGGTAGGAGGTGACGAACCGCAGGCGCGCCAGGCCGTCCAGCGGCGCCACCGCGGCCAGCAGGTCGGCGAAGTCGGCGCCGCCGGCCGGCTCACGCCAGTGGTTGACCGTCTGGCCGAGGAGCTCGATCTCGAGGAAGCCGTAGTCGATCAGGTGGCGCACCTCGCGCACCACCTCGGCGAGCGGCCGGCTGCGTTCCGGGCCGCGGGTCTTGGGCACGATGCAGAAGGTGCAGACCTTGTCGCACCCCTCGATGATCGTGACCATCCCCTTGTACTCGCCCTGGCGGGAGACCGCGTCGATGTCGTAGCTCCGCTCCTCAGGGAAGCCGGTCGCCACCACCCGGCGCCCGGCCCGCCGCTCGGCGATGACCCGCCCCAGCTCCCCCACTCGCGCCGGCCCGATCACGAAGTCCAGGTCGGGCACCCGCCGGAGCGCCCGCTCGCCCTCCTGCTGGGCCACGCAGCCGCACAGGCCGATCAGCAGCAACTCGTTCTGCTCCTTGAGCTTGCGGTACTCGCCGAGGCGCGAGTAGACCTTCTGCTCGGCCTTCTCGCGGACGCTGCAGGAGTTGAGGAGGATGACGTCGGCCTCGTCGGGCGCGCGCGTCGGCAGCACCCCCTGCTGCATGAGCTGACCGGCCAAACGCTGGCTGTCCAGCTCGTTCATCTGGCAGCCCCAGGTCTCGATGAAGAAGCGGCGGGGCTTCGCTCCCGGCGCGGCGCCGCTCATCCGTCGCCGTCCTCGTCGCCGATCGGCTCGCGCGGCTCGGGGTAGATCGGCGGCTCGACGGACTCGTGCGCCCCCTCCTCGGGCCGCGCGCCCTCGGCCGCCGGCTCGAGGTCGATCCCCTCCCGCAGCCACCCGGGCAGAGCGCCCGCCCGCCGCCCCTCCTCGAGGTGGGCCGTCACCGCTTCGCGCCGCCGCTCCGCCTCTTCCCGCAGCGTCCGGATGCGGTCGAGCACCCGGTCCCAGTCCGGCTTGATCCGGCCGTCGCGGACGTACGGGTCGGCCTCGGCGTAGAAGCGGCGGCGGAGGAGATCGGCGTCGCTCTCCAGGTCGGCGACCTCGTCCACCACGTCCTTCCAGCGCTGCCGCAGCTCGCGCGACCGGCTGCGCCAGAACGCTTCCCCGCTCCCGCCCGGAGCCGCTGCGGCCGGCGCGGCGCCCGCCGGCTCGGCCGGCTTCACCGGCTTGCCGGGCGACTTTTCGCCCGGCTTGGCCTTGACCAGGTTCTGGTTGGTGATGCTCCGGGTGACGGGCGGCGCGGCGGCGCGGCGCTCCCGCTCGGCCGTGGACGCCGCCACCAGGTCGACGTCGCCGCTGTCCACCCCGCCGGGCTCGATGACGATGACCGTCGGGTCGGGAGGGGGCGCCGGCGCCGCGGGCTCGGCCTCCGTCGCGGGCGGAGCCGGCTCGGCCGCGGGCTCCGCGGCCGCCTCCGGCGGCTGCACCGCCTCCGGCTTGGCCTCCGCCGGCTGGACCGGCTGCGGCGCCTGGGCGCAGGCGGCGAGTAGCAGGCTCGCGAGCAGCCAGCTCCTACCCCGCACGGCCATACCGGTCCTCCAGCCGCACGACATCGTCCAGCTCGGGCGTCGAAACCTCGATGATGTCGCACCCCGCCGCGCCCCCCACCATGCGGTGGCGGGTGAACGGGACGATGCGGTAGGACTCCCCCGCCCGCAGCGTCGTGTGGCGGAGCTCCCCGTCCTCTTCCACGACCAGCTCGACCTCCCCCTCGGCGAGGTAGAGGGTCTCGTCCTTCTTCTCGTGGTACTGGAGCGAGAGGGCCTCGCCCGGGTTCACGTGGAGGATCTTGCCGACGTAGCGGTCGGTGTGGGCGAAGATCAGCTCATAACCCCAGGGCTTCTCGACGCGTCGGATCGGCAGGCGCATGCGGGTCCTTCTCCTCGGCGACAACCGCCCGCCGGCGGCCGGCGGCGGCGGGACGGACGCTGGCGGCGAGGTAGGCGTCCACCTGCTGCAGCACCTCGTCCGCCGTGGCCAGCCGCGCGCAGCGCTCGGCAAGCTCGGCGAGCTCCCCGGCGGCGAGCTCCCGGATGCGGGTCTTCACCTCCGGGATCGCCCGCGGGCTCATCGACAGCCGCCGAAGGCCGAGGCCGACGAGCAGCGAAGCACAGCGCGGGTCGGCGGCCATCTCGCCGCAGAGGCTGACCTCGATGCCGGCGTCGCGCGCGCTGTCGAGGACGAAGCGTAGCATGCGCAGGATGGCCGGATGAAGCGGCTGGTAGAGGTCGGCCACGTGCTCGTTGTTGCGGTCGACGGCGAGCGCGTACTGGATCAGGTCGTTGGTGCCGATCGAGAAGAAGTCGACCTCGCGCGCCAGCAGGTCGGCGGTCATCGCCGCCGCCGGCACCTCGATCATCACGCCGAGCGGCACGTCGCGGCGGAACGGGGTCCCCTCCGCCTCCAGCTCGGCCATCACCTCTTCCAAGAGCGCTCGGAAGCGGCGCACCTCCCCCACCGTGCTGACCATCGGCAGCAGCATCCAGAGGTCGCCGTGGAGGGCGGCGCGCAGCAGGGCCCGGAGCTGGGTCTTGAAGATGTCCGGGCGGCGGAGCGTCAAGCGGATGCCGCGCAGGCCGAGGACCGGGTTGTCCTCGTGCGTCGCCATCAGCTCGCGGGCGAGCTTCCGCCCGCCGAGGTCGTAGGTGCGGATGATCGCCGGCTCGGGCGCCGCGGCCTCGACCAGCCGGCGGTAGAGCTCGACATGCTCCTCCTCGCTCGGCAGTTCCGGGCTCTTCTCGATGTAGAGGAACTCGCTGCGGTAGAGGCCGATGCCGCACGAGCCGAAGGCGCGGACCTCGGCAAGCTCCTCGGGGAGGTCGATGTTGGCCATCAGCGACACCGCCACCCCGTCGCGCGTCACCGCCTCCAGCTTCGCCGTGGCGAGGAGCGTCTCTTCCTCCCGGTCCAGCTCGTCGCGCCGGCGCCGGTAGCGCGTCAGCACGGCCGGCGTCGGGTGGATGACCACCTCGCCGCGCTCGCCGTCGACGACGACCGGCACCTCGTCGAGGTTGAGCTGCGAGATCCCCTCGACCCCCGCCACCGCGGCGCGGTGCAGGGAGCGCGCGATGATCGCGGTGTGCGAGGTGCGGCCCCCGGTCTCCATCACGAACCCCACCACCCGCTCCCGGCCCAGGCGGACGGCGTCGGCCGGCGTCAGGTCGTCGGCGACGATGACCACGTCTTCGCCGATCTCGGACAGCTCGTGGTGGTCGATGCCCTGCAGGCTGCGCAGGATGTGGCGGCTGACGTCGGTGAGGTCTTCGCTGCGCCCGCGCAAGTACTGGTCGTCGATCTGGGCGAAGCGCTCGTCGAGCTCCGCCGCCGTCTTCTGCACCGCCCACTCGGCGTTGACCCGCTTGCCGCGGATGCGGTCCTCGATCCTGCCCAGGAAGCCGGGGTCCTTCATCAGCAGGAGGTGGGCGTCGAAGATGCCCGCCAGCTCCTTGCCCAGCTCGGTGCCGGCCTTTTCGCGGATGCGCCGCAGCTCTTTCTGCGCGTGCTCGACCGCCTCGTGCAGGCGCGCGACCTCGGCCTCCACCTCGGCCTCCGGCAGGGTGAAGCGGTAGATCTCCCCCGTCCGCGTCTCGATCGAGACGGCGCGGCCGATGGCGATCCCCGGCGAGACACCGATGCCCCTGAGGACCTGCATCCGGTCGTCGTGCGAGCTGCTCAACTCTCCTCCTCGAATCGGTTGGCGATCAGCGCCGCGACCGCCGCCAGCGCCTCCTCCTCGTCCGGCCCCTCGCAGCGCACTCGCAGCCGGGTGCCCTGGGCGGCGGCCAGCAGCAGGAGCCCGAGGATGCTCTTGGCATCCACCTCCTCGTCGTCGGTCACCAGCAGCACGCGGCTGCGAAAGGCCGAGGCGGCCTGCACCAGCTTGGCCGCGGCACGGGCGTGGAGACCGAGGCGGTTGACGATCTCGACCTCCTTCTCGACCACCCCGCTCAACCGCCCGCGCGCCGGTCGCCGCCGTCGGATTCCGCCGGGCTCTCGAGCACGTCGCTCGCCAGGCAGATGCTCCGCTGCCCCTTGACCTGCAGCCAGCGCGCGACCTCGGCGAGCGTCATGCCGTCGTCGCGCAGGCCGGCCAGCCGCAGCACCATCGGCAGGTTGACGCCGCCGATCACCTCGACGTGCCCCGGGCTCTGGAACTTGACCGCCAGGTTGCACGGCGTGCCGCCGAACATGTCGGTGAGGATCAGCACCCCCTCGCCCTGCTCGAGCCGGCCGAGCGCCTCGCGGATCTTGGCCTGCGCGTCGTCGAAGCAGTCCCCCCACTCCAGGGACAGGGCCTCGAAGTTGGGCATCGGCCCGACGATGACGTTCGCCGAGGCGAGCAGCTCGCGCGCCATCCCGCCGTGCGTGAGGATCAGGGTGCCGATCATGGTCGTGGGGCGAAGCCGCCGGCTATGGTAGCGCCTTATCGGGCCAGGTCGCGGTGGACGCACCGCGCCGGCCAACCGCCCTCCTCCAGGCGCGTCCGCAGCCGCTCGCAGACCGCGACCGACCGGTGCCGTCCGCCCGTGCAGCCGACCGCGACGGTGACGTAGCTCCGGTTCTCCTTGCGGTAGCGCGGCAGCAGGAAGAGCAGCAGGTCGGCCACCCGGGCCACCACCTCCTCGTAATCGGGCTCCCGGAGGAGATATTCCTCGACCTCCGGGTCCTGCCCGGTGCGCTCGCGCAGCCCCGGCACGAAATGCGGGTTGCAGAGGAAGCGCACGTCGAAGACCAGGTCGCTGCCGTAGGGGATGCCGTGCTTGAAGCCGAAGGAGACGAGCGAGACCACCATGCCGGCGGCCTCCCCCGGGTGGGTGGCGAACTCGCGGAAGACCTGGCTGCGGATCTCGTGGATCGACCAGGCGCTGGTGTCGAGCACCATGTCGGCGCGCGCCCGCAGCTCGGCCAAGAGCTCGCGCTCGCGGCGGATGCCGGCGATGACCGGCTCGTCGGGGGCCAGCGGGTGCGGGCGGCGGGTCTCCGAGAAGCGCCGCACCAGCACCTCGTCGGAGGCCTCCAGGAAGAGCAGCGCCACCTCGATCCGCTCGCGGTCGAGGGCGCCGAGCAGGCGCGGGAACTCCTCGGCGAAGCCGGGGGCGCGCACGTCGGTCACCACCGCGATGCGGCCGTAGCCGCGCGCCAGCTCCTGCGGGCTGTCGAGGAACTGCCGCAGCAGCGGCAGCGGCAGGTTGTCGACCGTGTAGTAGTTGAGGTCCTCGAAGCACTTGGCGACGCTGCTCTTCCCCGACCCCGAGAGGCCGGTGATGAGCACCAGCTTCGTCTTCTCCTCAGCCTTCGAGCTGTCGGTTGCGGTTGCGCTCAAGCTGCTCCTCGAGCTTGCGGGCGAACTCACGCGCGGAGTGGTGTCCCTGGAGCTTGAGCACGTGGTTGCGCGCCGCGATCTCGACCAGGATGCTGACGTTGCGCCCCAGCGCGATCGGCATGCGGATGTAGGGGCAGGGGGTGTCCAGGATCGGGAACAGGGTCTCGTCGAGGCCCAGGCGGTCGTACGCCTGGCCGGCCTGCCAGTGCTCGAGCTCGATGACCAGGTCGATCGGCGCGCGCTCGCGCACCGCCGCCAGGCCGAAGAGGTCCTGCACGTTGATGATGCCGATGCCGCGCAGCTCCATGTGGTGGCGCAGCGGCCCCTCCGAGTAGCCCACCAGCTCGCCGTTGGGGTAGCGGCGCACGGTCACCCGGTCGTCGGCCACCAGGCTGTGGCCGCGGGAGATGAGGTCGAGCGCCGACTCGCTCTTGCCCACCCCGCTCTCGCCGATCAACAGCACCCCGATGCCGTAGATCTCGAGCAGCACGCCGTGCAGCGTGGTCGAGGGGACCAGGTGGTCTTCGAGGAAGTAGCTGATCTCCTTGATGACCGTCGAGGAGAGGGACGTCGAGGAGAGGACCGGCAGCTCCCGCTCCTGGCAGGCGCGCAGGAAGCCCGGCAGCGGCTCGATCCCCTTGGTGATGACGAAGACCGGCACCGGCAGCGCGGTGATCCGGTCGAAGCGCTCCTGCCGCTCCTCGGCGTCGAGGGTCTTCAGGTACTCGGTCTCGCTCTCGCCGATGATCTGCACCCGCCCCGGCTTGATGTAGGCGTAGTAGCCGGCGAAGGCGAGCCCCGGCTTCTGCACCCGCGGGTTGACGATCCGGTTGTCGAGATGGGTTTCGCCGGAGAGGACGCGGAGGTGGAGCTCGGAGAGCTCGTCGCCCAGGATCTCCGCCACCGCGACCCAGCGCTCCTCGCTCACCGCCCCCCTCCCAGCAGCTCCCAGAGGCGGTCGCGGTCCTCGAGCGCCAGGAGCTGCTCGACGTTCTCCTTCCCCTTGATCCAGCGCGCGACCGTCGACAGCACCCGCAGGTGCTCGGCCGGCGCCTCGGAGGGGGAGACGACGACGAAGAAGGCGCGCACCGGCTCGCCGTCGGCGGCGCCGAAGTCGATGCCCGGCTCGACCCGCCCGATGGCCACGACCGCCTGCCCGAGGCCGCGCAGCTTGCAGTGCGGGATCGCCACCCCGCCCCCCACCGCCGTCGAGCCGAGCCGCTCGCGCTCGGCGAGCTTCTGGAAGAGCTCGTCGGCGTCGGGCACCAAGCCGGCGGCGGCGATCTCGTCGGCGACCTCGCGCAGCACGCCCTCGGCGTCGGCGGCGGCGAGCTGCGGCAGGATCAGCTCCGGCCGGGTGAGGGCCTCCAGGCGCATCGAGCTAGGCGCCGGGGCGGAGCGCGGACGTTCCTCCCTCCACCGCGCAGCGGGGGAGGGCCGGGGAGGGGGTATCGGAGTCAATCGCCTTTGCGGGTGGGTGGCCAAAGGCAAACCCGCAGACAGAGGGCACCTCAAAACTCCGGAGCAATCAGTCCGTAATTATTGTCCTTGCGCTTGTAGAGGACGGCCACCCGGTCGCTGCTCGCGTCGCGGAAGACGACGAACTCGTTCTTCGACTCCTCCAGCAGCAGCGCCGCCTCTTCGATCGTCATCGGCTTGATCTGCAGGTGGGTGGAGGAGATCACCCGCGGCGTCCCGCCGCCCTCGACGCTCTCCCGCTCCAGGATGTCGAGCGGCCAGCGGTGGCCGTTGCGGTCGCCGCGCCGGCGCTTGTCGACCACTTTCTTGTGGACGCGGCGGGCCTGCTGCTCGATCTTCTCGGCGGCGAGGTTGACGGCGTCGAGCATCGTGCCGTCGGTCTCCTCGGTGGCGGTCAGGACGCCGAAGCGGTGGGTGAGGTGGATCTCGGCCCGGTGGCGGTGCTTCTCGACCTCCAGCGTCACCCGCCCCTCGATCGGCTCGTCGAGGAAGCGGCTCAGCTTCTCCAGCCGCTCGGCGATGTGCTCGCGGAGGCGGTCGTCGATGTGGAAGTTGCGGCCGATGTACTCGATGTTCATCGTGGTCTCCCTGGTCGCCGCGTGCCTTAGAAGATCTGCTTGCGGTCGGTCGAGGACGGGATGGAGAGCTCGTCGCGGTACTTGGCCACCGTGCGGCGGGCGATCTGGATCCCCTCGCGGTTGAGGATCCGCATGAGCTCGCTGTCGGAGAGCGGCCGCTTCGGGTCCTCGGCCTGGATGAGCTGCTCGATCTTGCGCTTCACCGTCAGCGACGAGATGTTCTCGCCGTACTCGCGGTCGATGCCGCTGTGGAAGAAGAACTTCATCGGGAAGAGTCCGCGCGGCGTGTGCATGTACTTGTTGGAGACGACGCGGCTGACCGTGGACTCGTGCATGCTGATGTCTTCGGCAACGTCGCGCAGCACCATCGGCCGCAGGTACTCGATGCCCTGGTCGAGGAACTCGCGCTGCTGGCGGATGATCGAGGCCGCCACCTTGTAGATCGTCCGCTGCCGCTGATCCAGGCTCTTGATCAGCCACACCGCCGAGCGGATCTTGTCCTTGATGAACTGCTGCGCCTCGCTCTGCCGGCCCTCGCTGCGCATGGTCTGGAGCATGCGGCGGTAGGCGCGGCTGACGCGCAGGCGCGGCAGGCCGTCGTCGTTGAGCTGGATGACGTACTCGTCGCCCACCCGGCGGACGAAGACGTCAGGCTCGATGTAGTGGGTGCGCTCGGTCGAGAACTTCCGGCCCGGCTGGGTCTCGAGGCTGCGGATCAGCTCGACCGCCGGCTCCAGCTCGGCGAGCTCCACCCCCAGCTTCTTGGCCACCGCCGGGAACTGGCGGCGCAGGAAGAGGTCCCAGGCCTCGGCGACGACGCGGCGGGCAAGATCGTCGTCCCCGATTCCGAGGACGTCGAGCTGGCGCAGCAGGCTCTCCCGGAGGTCGCGGCAGGCGATGCCGGGCGGGTCGAAGCTGCGGATCAGCTCGAGGGCCTGGTGGACCTCGTCGAGGGTGTAGGCCCGGCCCGACTCCTCCCCCGCCTCGATCGGATCGCCCATCGCCTGGATCTCTTCGGCGGTGGCGGCGAGGAACCCGTCGGGGTTCAGGTTGCCGATGATCAGCTCGCCGATCTCGCGCAGCCGCGGCGGCACCTCGGCCATGTGGAGCTGCCAAAGCAGGTGGTCGTAGAGGTCGGGCTCGCGGCTGAGGCTGTTCTCGATCGGCGGGTCTTCGCGCTCCTCGGCCATCGAGGAATAGGCCGAGCTCTCCCAGTAGTCGCCGAAGTAGGCGTCGAGGTCGATGTTCTCCATCGACTCGGCGTGGTCGGGGGTGTCGCCGTTCGCCGCCGCCTCCTGCGGCCGCTCCTCCTCCGCCGGGGCCTCCTCCTCGGGCGTCGCCTCGTTCTCCTCCAGCACCGGGTTCTCGACCAGCTCCTGGGTGAGCAGCGTCTCGAGCTCCATGCGCGTCATCTGCAGCAGCTTGATCGCCTGCTGCAGCGACGGCGTCATCACCAGCTTCTGCGCCAGCTTGAGCGAGAGTTTCTGTTCCAGTGCCATCGTCTGAAGGGGGCTCTACAGCCGGAAGTCTTCGCCCAGGTAGATCTTCCGCACCTGCGGATCGGAGGCCAGGTCGGAGGGGGTGCCGGAGCGCAGGATGCCGCCGTTGTTGATGATATAGGCCCGATCGGTGATCTTCAATGTTTCCCGCACGTTGTGGTCGGTGATCAGGACGCCGATACCCATCGACTTGAGGTGCCGGATGATGCCCTGGATGTCGAGCACGGCGATCGGGTCGATCCCCGCGAACGGCTCGTCGAGAAGGATATACCAGGGACTGATGACCAGGGCGCGCGCGATCTCGACGCGCCGGCGCTCGCCCCCGGAGAGCGAGTAGCCCCGGCTCTTGCGCACCTTGCCGAGGCCGAAGTCGGTGATCAGCTGGTCGATGCGCCGCTCCTGCTCGGCGTGCGACAGGTCCAGCGTCTCGAAGATCGCCCGCAGGTTGTCCTCGACCGACATCTTGCGGAAGATCGAGGGCTCCTGCGGCAGGTAGCTGATGCCGCGTTGGGCGCGCACGTACATCGGCAGCTCGGTGATGTCCTCCTCCCCCAGGAAGACGCTGCCGGCGTCCGGAGGGGTCAACCCTACAACCATGTAGAAAGTCGTGGTCTTCCCCGCGCCGTTGGGGCCGAGGAGCCCGACGATCTCCCCCGGCGCGACGTCGATCGACACGTCCTGCACCACGGCCCGGCCGCGGTAGACCTTCTGCAAGTCGCGGGTGGAAAGGCTTTGCGGCCGGCCGTTTTCGTTCACGGCTCCCCCCGCCCGCGCACCTCGACCCGGCCGTCGTCGACGTAGTAGTCGAGGCGCTTGCCCTGCACCCGGTTGCCGTCGCGGTCGCGCACCGCGACCGGCGTGCCGAACATCTCGATCCGCCGCTCGTCCAGGCGGTAGATCGCGCGCTCCCCTTCGATCGTCCGGCCCGCCACGGTGTCGGTGAGCTTGGCGTCGCCGGTGCAGGTCATCCGCTCGGCCCCTCCGTCCTCGTCCAGCTCCACCTCCAACGCCCTACAGACCAGGGTGCGCGCCTGCTGCTCGACGCGGACGTTGCCGGTGTAGGTCAGGACGCCGGCGGTCTCGCGGTAGAGCAGCTCGTCGGCGGTGACCTCGATGGGACCTTGGTCCCCTTTGCCGCCCGCCGCCGCGGCCGGCGCCGCGCCCCGCTGCTTTCCGGGCTCCTTCGCCGGCACCCAGAGGCTCTTCACCCCGCCCTTGGCGGTGAGCCGCTTCTCGCCCTGCTCGTCGCCGCGCAGCTCGGCGGCGCGCAGCAGGCTCTCCCCCTGCCAGGCGCGGACGTCGCCGCGGAAGAGGAAGCCCGGCGGCTGCTGGCGCCAGAAGGCCTCGCGCGACTCCACCCACACCGGCCCCTCCCCCTCGCCCAGCGGCGAGGCGGCGAGCTCTGCCGACTCCGACTCCCGCTCGAACATGGCGCGCACGCCGCCGTCGGCCTGCAAGAGCCCGTCCTGCCGGGTGTAGACGAGGTGCGGCCCCTGCATCCGGCCGCGCGCGCTGGTGGCGCGCACCGGCGCGCCGAAGAACTCGCCGCGCCCGGCGTCGAGGTCGACGACGGCGCGGTCCCCTTCGGCGTCCACCTCCGGGTCGTGGAAGCGGACCTGCTCGGTGAGGGTCAGCACCGCGAGCTGGCCGTCGGCGCGGAAGCGGGCCTCGGCGCGGCGGCCGCTGGCGCGGCGGGCGAGCGGCGGGCGGCCGCCCGCCTCGGTCATCTGGACGCCGCCCTCGGCGTCGGCCTGCACCAGCGCCCCCTGATCGAGCTGGCCGACCAGGCGCGGCGCCCGCAGCGTGCGGACGACACCATCGGCCGCGCTCGTCTCGACCAGCACCGGCTGGCGGGCCGGGGCGGTCAGCTCGACGTGGTTGGCCGCCACCCCGCTCCGGCCCTGCCCCGGCGCCGACGGCTGGAAGAGGACGGAGAGGTCGTTGCCGGTGAAGCGCATGCGGGTCGGCGTGGTGCCGGCGCGGGTCGAGACCGTGCGCCCGGAGAGCTGCCAGAGGGCGCGCAGGAAGACGAGCGAGCGCTCGTCCTGCGTCAGGTAGGCGTTGACCTTCTCGGCCTGCACCTCGTCCTGGCCGCGCCGCATGAAGACCTTCCGCTCGCAGCGCAGCAGCCGGCGGTTGCGGTCGTAGAGGATCTGGCCGGCGCGCAGGAAGACCGGCGCCGTCAAACCCGCCGCGCCGCCCGGGACGCCGCGCACGGTGACGTTGCCGGCCAGCACGAAGACTTCCTGCGGCAGGTGGACGCGGATGCGGGCCGCCTCGGCGACGTAGGCGCCACCGTAGCGCAGCTCGACCGGCCGCGTGCTCACCAGGAGACGCCCCTTGTCGCGCAGCTGCAAGACCGGTGTCCGCAGCTCGAGGCCGTGCGGGCCGCGCAGGAAGACCCGGCCGCGCAGGCGGCCCTCGTTCTGCGTCCGGTTGAAGCTCGCCTCGCGGCTCTGCACCTCGTAGGCCTGCCCCTCCTCGTCGTAGAGCGTCAAGCCGACGCCGTCGAGGTAGAGCGTCTCCTGGCGGTCGGCGCGGATGCTGTCGCCGCGGATGCGGAAGAGCGGGCGCTTCCCCTCGGTGTAGGTGTAGTCGAAGTCCTCGCCGATCAGGGTGGCGCCTTCCCCGCCGGCGGTCTCCCCCACCGGCTCGAGCGCCGGCCCCTGCACTCCTTGCCTGCCCGAGCGGCCGAAGAGGAAGAGGGCCACGATGCCGCCCACGATCACCACGAGGGCGGCGAGCAGCAGACGGCGGAGGGCCCGCAGCGGCGGGCGGCGGGGCGCGGGCGCCATGGCGGGCTGATTGTAGAGCCCCGGCAATTGATTGGAGCCCGGCGCGGAAGCCTTCGCGCCTCGCTAGACCGGACGCACGTCCGCCAGCCGCAGCACGACGCCGCCCAAGAAGGTATCGGCTTCGAGGTGCCCGAGGGCCTCGAACGGCGCCTCGAGCTCGGCGGCGCGCTCCTCCCAACCCCAGCCGAGGAGGAACACCACCGCGCCGTCCGCGCCGCGCGCGCGGGCCGAGAGGTGGCCGTTGCCGAAGCGGCGCGGCGGCAGGTCCAGCCGCAGCGGGCCGGTGCGCAGGAGCGGCCGCGGGTTGGCCTGCCCGTGCGGCTCGAGGCGCTGCAGCTTCTTGAGCAGCCCGGGCGTGAGCTCCGCCGGCGCCGCCTCCAGCTCGTACTCCAGCCGCCGCGTCCGCGTCGCCTCCGGCCACTCGGCGGCCGCCTCCTCCCACTCCCGCGCCAGCTCCGCCAGCCGGTCGCCGCGCACCGTCAGGCCGACCGCCTGGGCGTGGCCGCCGAAGCGCTCCAGCCGGTCCTGCCAGCGCTCCAGAAAGGCGTGGAGGGCGATCCCCGGCACGCTGCGGCCCGAGCCGGTGGCCACGCCGTCGGCGACGGCCAAGAGGAGCGCCGGCCGGCAGAGCTCCTGGGCCAGCCGCCCGGCCGCCACCCCGACCACCCCGCGGTGCCACCCCTCGCTCCAGGCCACCAGGATCGGCGGCAGCGCTCCGCGCTCCTCGATCTGCTGCCGCGCCTCGGCGACGGCGCGCGCCTCCTCCCCCTGCCGCTCGCGGTTGCGCGTCTCCAGCTCCTCGGCCAGCTCGGCCGCTCGCTTGCCGTCGCGCGTCAGCAGGAGCTCGAGCGCCCGGTCGGCGCTGTCCAGCCGGCCCGCGGCGTTGAGGCGCGGCCCGAGCCGGTAAGCGACGTCGGCGGCGGCGAAGGGGGGCCTCAGGCCCGCCCGCGCGATCAGCGCCTTGAGCCCGGCCGAGCGCACGTCGCGCAGCGCCGAGAGGCCGAGCGCCGCGATCACCCGGTTCTCGCCGGTCAGCGGCACCAGGTCGGCGATCGTGCCGAGGCAGGCGATGCGCAGCAGCGGCGGCAGGTCGAGGGCGCGCCCGCAGCGGCCGGCGAAGGCCAGCGCCAGCTTGAGCGCCAAGCCCACCCCGCACAGCTCCGCGAACGGGTAGTCGCAACCGGCCTGCCGCGGGTTGACGACCACCGCGCCGGCCGGCAGCGGCGCCCCCGGCAGGTGGTGGTCGGTGATCAGGACGTCGAGCCCGGCGGCCCGCGCCCGTTCGACCGCTTCGCCGGCCGAGGTGCCGCAGTCGGCGGTGAGCACCACCCGGCACCCCAGCTCCACCGCCCGCTCGACGTGCACCGGCTGGAAGCCGTACCCCTCGCGCATGCGGTGCGGCAGGACCGGCTGCGCCGCGACGCCGCAGGCGCGCAGCACGGCCAGCAGGAGCGCGGTGGCGGTGACGCCGTCGACGTCGTAGTCGCCGACGACGGCGACCGTCTCGCCGCGCTCGCGCGCCAGGAGCAGGCGCCCGACCGCCGCCTCCATCCCGGCGAGGCCGAAGGGGTCGTGGAGCTGGTCGAGCGAGGGCGTCAGGAAGGCGCGGGCGGCGGCGCCGTCGGCGACCCCGCGCCGCGCCAGGAGGGGCGCGAGCTCGGCCGGCACGCCCTCGCGCACGAGGGCTTCCGCCGCCGGCGGCACCTCGGCGGCGCGCCACTCCGGACGGGCGGCCTTCAACCTAGCTCTCTTCGAAGACGCCGAGCTGGCGGAACTTCCGGTAGCGCTCCTCGAGGAGCTGGTCGATCTCCTTGCGCTCCAGCTCGGCGAGGGCGGCGTGGACCGTCTCGCCCACCCGCCGGCAGGTCTCGGCCGGGTCGGTGTGGGCGCCGCCCATCGGCTCGGGGATGATGCCGTCGACGACGCGCAGCGCCTGCAGGTCCGGGGCGGTCAAGCGCATCGCCTCGGCGGCCTCGGCCTTGCGCTCCTGGTCCTTCCAGAGGATCGCCGCGCACCCCTCGGGCGAGATCACCGAGTAGGTGGCGTACTCCAGGATGTAGACCCGGTCGCCGATGCCGAGGGCCAGGGCGCCGCCGCTCCCCCCCTCGCCGGTGATCGTGACCACGATCGGCACCCGCAGCGAGGCCATCTCGATCAGGTTGTGGGCGATCGCCTCGGCCTGGCCGCGCTCCTCGGCGTCGATCCCGGGGTAGGCGCCGGCGGTGTCGATGAAGGTGAGCACCGGCCGCCCGAACTTCTCGGCCAGCTTCATCACCCGCAGCGCCTTGCGGTAGCCCTCGGGGCGCGGCTGACCGAAGTTGCGCACGATGCGCTCCTTGGTGTCGCGGCCCTTCTGGTGGCCGACGACCGCGACGCTGCGGCCGCGGAAGGTGGCGAAGCCGGAGACGATGGCGGCGTCGTCGGCGTAGCCGCGGTCGCCGTGCAGCTCCACCCAGTCCTCCATCAGGTGGCCGACGTAGTCGAGGGTGTAGGGGCGGTCCTGGTGGCGGGCGACCAGGGTCTTCTGCCAGCGCGAGAGGCCGCCGAAGACCTCGGCCGTCTGCTTGCGCAGGCTGCCGCGCAGCCGCTCCAGCTCCTTCTCGTAGCCGCTCCCCGCCGGGTACCCCTCGAGCTCCTCGATCTTCCGCCGCAGCTCGGTGAGCGGCTCCTCGAAGGAGACCTCTTGCGTCGCCATGGGGAGGGCACCGTAACAAGCCCCCCCGGGGCCGTCAACCGGCGGCGGCGGCCAGCCCGGCCTCCCCCGCCTTCTGCACCCGCTCGTACCAGTTGGCGAGCGGGGCGGCCTCGTCGGCCTCGACGTCCTCCCAGGCTGCCCGGCAGAGGCGGCGGAAGGCCGGGTAGGTGTCGCGCCGCCAGGCGGCGGCCAGCTCGGCCAAGGGCGCCTGGTGGAGATTGCCCAGGACGTAGGCGCGGGCCAGGCCGTACTCCAGCGGCACCACCGTCCCGTCGGCCTCGATGACCAGCGGCGAGACCAGCTCCGCGAGCGGCCGCTCGCCGGCGCAGGCCATCCCCCCCTCGGCGAAGAAGCAGGCCGGGCTGGCCAGCACGTAGCTGCGGCTGATCAGGTCGAGCTGGACGTGCAGGCGGTCGCCCAGCGACTCCTGGAGCTGGGCGGCGACCAGGAAGGCGTAGGAGCACTCGGTGTCGTCGGGGCGCTTGCCGGCGAGCCGCTCGCGGGCCCGGCCGGCCTCCTCCAGCGGGTGGATCTGCAGCAGCGACGCCCCCTGCTCGAGGGCGAAGCCCGCGACCCACTCCAGCTCGTGCAGGTTGTGCAGGGTCAGGGTGAAGATGAAGCCGAAAGGAATCCCCGAGCGCCGCACGCCGTCGAGGCGCGCCGCCATCGCCGAGAAGGCGCGCGGGTCGCAGCGCATGCGGTCGTGCGTCGCCGGCATGCCGTCGAGGCTGATCGCCAGCACGTCGACGCAGCCGGCGAGAGTCGCCAGGCGCCGCTCGTCGAGCAGCATGCCGTTGCTGGTGACGGTGGTGCCGAGGCCGGCGGCGCGGGCGCGCTCCAGCACCTCGCGTAGCGGCCGGTAGAGCAGCGGCTCGCCGCCGGAGACGCTGGCCGTCGTGTAGCCCTCGGCGGCCGCCGCCTCCAGGGCGTCGCCGAGGAGCGCGGCCGACAGCTCGCCGCGCTCCTCGGGACCGGAAGAGGAGTAGCAGTGAAGGCAGCGCAGGTTGCAACGCCGCGTGGGGTGGATCTGCACGACTCGCGAGCGTCCGGTGGGTCCCATCGCCGCCTCCCTCACCTAGAACCCTTGCTTGAGATCGACCCGGAACTGGTCGATGAACGGCGGCACGCCTTCCGGGAAGACCTCCCAGCCGAAGCGGGCCTCGTTGGCGACGAGGTGCCGGACGAAGTCCGGCAGCTGGTCGGGGGCGATCGAGAAGCTCGCCCTGAGCCGATCGATGCCGGGCTTGCCGTAGATCTCCCAGTTGAGGATGCGGCTCGATGTCGTCTCGGCCGCGGCCACCAGTTTCTTGAGCTGCTCCCCGCTCAGCTCGACCGGCTGGTCGAACCGCGCGCGGAGCTCCGTCGAACCTCTCTTGTCGTCCATGTTCCCTTCCTCGGGGGCGCGTCCGCGTCGGGTCCGCCATGGACCCCGGGCGACCCCCAGCGCGCAGTGATGGGCGCCGGCCGCGGCCGCTTCGTTACTGCGCGAGCTTTAGAGCAGTTGCTGCGGATCGACGTCCACCACCAGCCCCTTGTGCGGCGGCGGCGGCAGGACGGCGGCGAGGAGGCGGTGCAGGTCGCGCACGGCGGCGGAGCGCAGGAGGAGCTGGAAGCGCCAGAGGCCGCGCAGGCGCTCCAGCGGCGCCGGGGCCGGCCCGGTCACCCGCACCGACCGCGCCAGCGGGTGCGCCCCGAGCCGCGCCGCCAGCTCGCCGATGCGCGCCTCCGCCTTGGCGCGGTTGCGGTCCTCGACCAGGAGCTGCACCATGCGGCTGAACGGCGGGTAGTGGAAGACGCGGCGGAAGCGCAGCTCCTCGCGCGCGAACGCCGCGTCGTCGCCGAGGAGCGCCGCCTGGATGGCGTAGTGCTCGGGGTGGAAGGTCTGGATCACCACCTTCCCCGGCCGATCGCCGCGCCCGGCGCGGCCGGCGAGCTGCACCAGCAGGTTGTAGGTGCGCTCGACGGCGCGGAAGTCGGGGAAGCCCAGGTAGGTGTCGGCGGCGAGCACGGCGGTCAGCGCCACCGCCGGGAAGTGGTGCCCCTTCGACACCATCTGGGTGCCGACCAGGACCCGCACCTCGCCGCGCGCGAAGCGCTCGAGGATCGCCGCCGGGCCGCCCGGGCGGCGGGCGGTGTCGCGGTCGAGGACGTCGAGCGGCACGCCGGGGAAGAGCTCGGCGAAGGTCTCCTCCACCCGCTCGGTGCCGGCGCCGATCGGCTCGAGCGCCGCCTCACCGCAGGTCGGGCAGCGCTGCGGGACGGCCAGCGTCGAGCCGCAGTAATGACAGAGGAGGCGCCCGGCGCGGCGGTGGAAGGTGCGCGGCAGGCCGCACTGGTCGCAGCGCAGGTCCTCGCCGCAGGCGCGGCAGAGGAGGAGCGGCGAGTAGCCCCGCCGGTTGCGGAGCAGGATAATTTGTCCCTCGGCGGCGAGCGCCGCGGCGATCTCCTCGCGTAGCCGCTCGGAGAAGTAGATCTCCCCCGGACGGCGCGGGACGAGGCCGCGCAGGTCGACCAGCACCCCCTCGGGCACGCCGCCCTCCCCCACCCGCTCGGTGAGCCGAAGGGGACGGAGCTTGCCGCGCTCGGCGTTGTGCCGGCTCTCCAGGCTCGGCGTCGCCGAGACCAGGAGCGTCACCGCCTTGGCCGCCTTGCCGCGCACCAGCGCCACGTCCCGCCCCTGGTAGCGCGGCACGCTCTCCTGCTTGTAGGCCGGGTCCTGCTCCTCGTCGACGACCAGGAGACCGAGGTCGGCGAGCGGCGCGAAGAGCGCCGAGCGCGGCCCGAGGACCACCCGCGCCTCGCCGCGCCGCACCCGCTCCCACTCCTGCTGCCGCTCCGGACCGCCCAGCCCCGAATGGAGGATCGCCAGCCGCTCGCCGAAGCGCTGCTCGACCGCCCGCGCCAGCGCCGGCACCAGGGCGATCTCCGGCACCAGCAGGAGGGCGGTGCGGCCGGCCCCGAGCGCCGCCTCGACGGCCCGCAGGTAGACCTCGGTCTTGCCGGAGCCGGTCATGCCGTGGAGGAGGAAGGGGGCGTAGCGGCGTGAGGCGAGCGCGCGCTCCAGCACCGCCAGCGCCTCCTCCTGGTCCGGGCGGAGGCGGAACGGCGCCTCGGCCTTCCCGTCCAGCATGTGGTGATCGAGCGCCAGCTTCTCGACCTGCGTGAACTGGCGGAGGACGCCGCGCTGCGCCAGCCGCTTGACGACGGCCGGGCTGGCGCCGGCGGCGGCGCTCACCTCCGCGATCGTCGCCGGCCGCCCGATCGCCGCCAGGTACTCGACCGCCGCGCGCCCGGCCGGCGAGCGCCCGCAGGCCGCGAGCTGCGCCTCCCGGTCGCCGGGCGGCAGCTCGACCGCGGTGACGTAGCGGGCGCCGCGCCGCTCGCGCTCCTCGCGGCCGATCCGCCCGGAGGCGGCCAGGCCCTCCAGCACCTCGCCGAGACCGGCGATCCCGAGCCGCGCCTGCAGCTCGGCGGCGCTCGCCCGCCCGCCGCCGCGCAGCGCCTCGACGACCGCCGCCTCCCCCGCCGAGCGCGGCGGCGCCAGCGCCCCGGCGTCGGTCAGCCAGACCCGGCGATCGCCCCAGGGCGGCAGGTCCGGCGGCAGCATGGCGCGGAAGACCTCGCCCGGCGGCGCCAGGTAGTAGCCGGCGACGAACCCGGCCAGCTCGAGCAGCTCCGGCCCGAGCACCGGCTCGAGGTCGATGATTTCCTCGAGCGGCCGCAGCTCGATCCGCTCCTCGAGGTCAGGGGGGCGCTCGGCGTGGACCGCCACGACGACGCCGACCAGCCGGCGGCGGCCGACCTGCACCCGCGCCCGCACGCCCGGGCGGGCGAGCGGCACGAAGGCGTCGGGGACTTCGTAGGTGAGCGGGCCGGGGAGCGGGAGCGGGAGGGCGACCTCGGCGTAGAGCGGCGAGGTCAACCCGCCTTGCGCCGCGCCACCTCGGCGGCGAGGCGGGCGACGTCCGGGTTGTTCGGCTGCAGCCGCTGGAGCTCGCCGATCACCGCCTCGGCGCCGGCGAAGTCCTCGACCGCGGCGCGGACGAAGACCTCGTTGAAGCGCGACTGCCAGTGGTCGGGGCTCAGCGCCTGGGCGCGGTCGAAGAGGGCCACCGCCCCCTGCGCGTCGCCCATCTCGAAGTAGGTGACGCCCAAGTCGGAGAGGACGTCGGGCTCGCCGGGGCGGAGCTTCAGGTACTGCTCGTACAGCTCGCGCGCCCGCGCCCAGTTCTGGATGTCGAAGTTGAGGTTGGCGAGGCGGATGACGGCGTCGGCGTCGTCGGGGTTCTTGGCGACGTGGTCGCGCAAGCGGAGGATCTCCTCCATCGGCGGCTGGCCGGCGGCCCCGGCCTGCGCGCCGCCGGGCGGCGCCGCGGCCCCGGGAGCGCCCGCCTCCGCGGCCGGTGCGTCGCCGGGCAGCACCGCGCCCGGCGGGCGCCGCGGCGGCTGGCGGGCCGCCATCGCCTCGAACAGCAGGTAGCTCGAGACGAACCCCAGCAGCAGCCCCGCCAGGGCGTACAGCAGATTGTCCTTGTTCACGCGCGCCGCGGGAGGTGGACGCTCGTCAGCTCGCCTTGAGCCGCTTCTCGAGGCTCGAGGTCAGGGCCTGCTCGACCATCGCCTCCGACTCCCGCTCGGGGATGTCGCGGACGTGCGCCACCTCGCTGACGATGAAGTACTTGGCGCGCTCGTACATCTTCTTCTCGCGGAAGGAGAGGCTCTTGCGCTGCGACACCAGGCGCAGGTTCTTGAGCACCTCGGCGACCTCGGGCAGCCGCCCGGTCTTCATCTTGTCGAGGTTCTGCTTGTAGCGGCCCTTCCAGTCCTTGTAGGTATCGATGTTGCCGTCCTCGAGGATGTCGAAGAGCATCCGGATCTCGCGCGACGGGCACAGCGGGCGCAGCCCAACCAGGTCGAGGTTGGTCTTGGGGATCATCACCTTCGAGTTGTTGGACAGCAGCCGCAGGTGGTAGTAGGTCTGCTCTGTCCCGTCCATCTTCGTGGGCTCGATCTTCTCGACCACGCTCACCCCGTGGTTGGGGTAGACCACTTTCTGACCGACCTTGAATGGCACGTTCCCGACTCCCTAGGTCTGCAGAGGGTAGATTGGCGTACGACCGGCAAGTCGCTTGTGGACTTACCTTTACGCGCCTATTTATACACCAGTTCGGAGATCGCGTCAAGGCGCGGGAAGACACCCGGGCGGCGATCGGGTTACGATCCCCGCTCCCACCCCACCCGGCCGGAGTGGCGGAATGGCAGACGCAGGGGACTCAAAATCCCCCGGGCCCTGCGCCCGTGTGGGTTCGACTCCCACCTCCGGCACCAGCCCTTCATGTCCCCCCTGGGGAGGAAAAATGCACCATGCGGGGCCAGAAATGCACCCCTCGGCGCCTGAGGACATATCCTCAGACGAAAAGGTGCACCACTTTTCGCCTGCTATGCACCAAACGAGGGCTCAGCGGCCTGCCGCGACGCCTCCGGAGGACGCCGCGGGGCCTCGGAACCCTGCCGCGGGACCAAAATGGTGCAAAGCCGGCCGAAAATGGTGCATAAATGGTGCTGCGGCGCCTCCCCCAGCGCCCGCGGTGCACCCCGCAGGCCCGGCGGGGTGCATTTTTCCTCCCGCGGCGGCTCCGGCAGGCGCCGCCTGGGCATCCCGAGCGTCCGTTCCCTTCTTTCCGGCCGCCGAATGGTGCAAAGCGGCGGCGAAATGGTGCATTTCTCCTGCTCCGGCGGGAACTCCAGCGGCGGCAGCTCCTGGAGCAGCCGCAAGCCGCTGTCCTGGAAGCTTCTTGCGGAAGGCGAGGCGAGGCCGAGGCCGGCTCCTACTGGCCGTCAAGCTGTTCGAGGGCTTCACGGTCCTCTTCGACGAAACCATGACCGCGCCGGCAAGGACTTCACGTCGCCGGACTGCTGGAGTGCGGCACGTTAGGAGAGCCTCGTACCGGAGTACGAGCGGCTGGTACCGCGGTACGAGCGGCCAGTACCGCGGGAGGGTACGACTGCTAGGTACTGCGGTACGAGGGCCGTGTCCCCGCCGTACGGACCGCCGGTCCGGCGGTACGAGGACCTGGTACCGCCGGACGAGCGCCCGGTACCCGGGTACGAGCTCCTGGTACCGCAGTCCCGACGTCTCACATCGCGGTCCGAGCGTCTCGCACCGCGGCCCCAGGCACGGCGCCGCCATTGAACCCCTATTGACTGAAGGAGATCGCCTACTCGTACCGCAGCGCTTCGATCGGGTCCAGCCTTGCCGCCTTAGCCGCGGGGGTCGCTGCGGAGGACGTTTCCGCAGGCCCCGGAGATCACTCTCGGGCCGCTAAGGACAGATCCTCGGGGCCCGCTCGGTCATCCTCGGCGCTTGCCGAGACATCCGCGACCGCCGGCGGGAAGTCTTCCGGATCTCCCCCACCGGCCCCTTCACCATGCTTGGTTGCGAGCAGCTTGCGGAGCTCCTCCTTGTAACGCATGGAGAGATCGTCCGGCCCGCTCCCGGACCCTATGAAGCCCGTCTCGGTCAGAATCTCGAAGGGGTGGCGCGTCTCCATCGACACCATTATGCGCCCCTCCGGGGCCGCTCGCTGCCCTCATCCGGCGGGTTATCATGGTCGCCGACATGAACCGGCGGACCCTCACGATCCCCTACGCCGACGACCTCCTCGTGTCGCTCAAAGAGACCCCGGAGGAATTCGAGGCCGAGGCCCGGCTCTTGCTGGCCGTCAAGCTGTTCGAGATGGGCCGGATCTCCACCGGCCGGGCGGCGGAACTGGCGGGCCTCCCGCGGATGGAGTTCCTGAACGCCCTCCACCGGTTCAAGGCATCCCCCTTCAGCGACGACCCGAACGAGCTCAGTCGAGACGTCGCGAATGCCCTCGGCTGAGCGGCCGGTCGTCGTCGACTCGCTGGACTTGGCGAGTCTGGTCGCTTCCTGATCTCGACTGTGGAGGCCGAGGTCACGAGGCCTATTTCTGGCTGAACGATCTTTACCGCCACTGGCACAACGCCGCCCAGAGCTACGGGGATGCAGAGGCTTTCGGCGCGTACCTCAACTCGTCTATCGAGGTCTCGAGGAACGTCACGTTCGTGCTGCAGAAGGAGGGTCGTCTCTCAAGGACCATGGGCTCCTGGTGCCACGGCCGGCGCCAGGAGCCCATTGTGTGTTGTGGCGCTGCTCAGCCGCAGCTGGTTACCGTCTCACAGTTGGAGCAGAAATCGGTTTCTTCCGAGAAAATCGGCGGCGGTGGCGGGCCGCCGTTGCAGGTATCGGTGCCGTCTCCCCCATCCAGGATGTCGTCGCCGGAGCCGCCGTTCAGGACGTTGTTGTTGCTGTCACCCTCCAGGGTGTCGCTGCCGGACGAGCCCGTCAGGTTTTCGATGGTGGCCAGGGTATCCGTGCTGGTGCCGTCGAACGCCGTGCCGTCCAGCAGGCTCGCATCGATGGCAGTGCCGAAGACCGCAGTATCGGTGCCGCCCTCGCCAGCGAGGCTGTCGGCGCCGGCTCCTCCGTTCAGTTGATCATTTCCGTTCCGGCCTTGCAGAGAGTCGTCGCCGCCGTTGCCGGTCAGAATGTCGTCGCCCCCTTGCCCGATCAGAGTGTTGGCGCTGTCGTTACCGATCAGCGTATCGTTGCTACTGGACCCGGACAGGTTCTCGATGGCGACCAGGGTGTCGCCATCGCTGGTGTTTGAGTTCAAAAGATCGGCGGTCACAGCAAAGCCAAAGGCGGCCGTGTCCGTGGCTGTCCCACCATTTATCGTATCGGTGCCCCCTTCACCATCGATCAGATCGTCGCCGGCATCGCCATTGAGCTGGTCTACACCGGTGCCGCCGCAGATCTTGTCGGCGCCGGCCGCGGCGTTGACCGTATCGTTCCCGCCAAGGGCGCAGATGACGTCCACGTTGGGCGTTCCGTTGATGGTTTCGCCAGCGCTGGTGCCCACGATGGTACAAGTGAACCCCATACATGTCTGCGCGGTCGCAGGGGACACGAACCCTGAAGCAACGAGGACCAGGCAGAGAAGAATTCCGAGTTGGATTGGGTTCTTCATGCGTTCTACTCCTTTGGTCGTGGTCCTGGCATGAAGTCACCAGGACAGGGCGGAGCAGGGCAAGGAGAACGCCAACTGATGGACAAATTGAAAATGCCTGATTCCACGAAGCTTGCGGCGCGGCTCTCCCGGCTCCGATCTCAGGATTGAGACGGCCGGAAGAGGGGTATGTCTCAGATATGAGACCTGCCCGCGGCTCAGTCTCCGGCATTGCCCTCTTTGACGCCCAACGCTTTCATATACCGGTGGAACGTCGCCCTGCTCAGCCCCAGGCTCTCCCGCGCTGCTTTGATGCTGCCGCCGTAGCGTTCCAGGCGCGCCAGGATGAGCTCGCGTTGGAACGCGGCCACGGCGTCCCGCATCGATTGCCGCTCTTCGACCAACGGGCCCGCCTTGGGATTGGGGTCTGCCCCCAGGATCTCCGGTAGGCAGCGCTCGATCAGCACCTGATCGATCCAGGCGCCCGGCTGCGCATGAATGACGAAGAGCGAGCAGGCGTGTGACAGCTCGCGCACGTTGCCATGCCACGGGTAGGAGACCAGTGCCCGTTGCGCCTCGCGACTGAAGCCGAGGGTCCGTTTGCGCTGCCTGCTCTCGTGATGTCGCCGGAAGTGTTCGAGGAGTAGCGGGATGTCCCAGGGACGCTCGCGCAGGGGCAGGAGCCGGATGGCTAGGGTGCGGAAGCGGTCGTAGAAATCAGCCCGCAGAGCGCCTTTCCGGGTGGCCTCGTCCAGATCGCGGTTGGTCGCCATCAGGACGTCGACATCGACGGGGATCTCACGCGTCTGCCCCACGGGCACGACCCGATGGTTCTCCAGGACCCGGAGGAGATGGGCCTGCGCCCGCAACGACAGATCCGCCACCTCGTCGAGGAAGAGGATCCCGCGGTGGGCCGCCCGGAAGAAGCCGGGCTCGTCGGTCAGCGCGCCGGTGAAGGACCCCTTCTTGTGGCCGAAGAAGCGGGAGGCCGCCAGCTCGTCCGTGATCTCGGCGCAGTTGACGACTACCAGCGGCTTGCGGCGGCGGGAGCTGTAGGCGTGCAGATAGCGGGCGACGAGGTCTTTGCCCGTTCCCCGCTCGCCCAGGAGGAGGACCGGCTCGGGATGGTCCGCCTCGAGGACGGGGATGTAGGTCTCGTGCAGCGCGCGCCGCAGGGCCTGCGTGTGGGCCGAGTCACCCAGGATCTTGGGAGGGTCTTCGTTCCCCTCGGCGGCTGCGCTCTGGGATTCGTACAACTCATGCATATTCGCCAATATTATCACGGACCGACAGTACAGCGTCCCATACACACGGAATTTCCCTCGGAAAGATCAAGCTAGAGGAGGAGGAAGTTCTAGGAGCCAGCTACTCGTACCGCAGCGCTTCGATGGGGTCGAGCCTGGCGGCCTTGGCTGCGGGGTAGATGCCGAAGAAGACGCCGACGAGGGTCGAGAAGCCGAAGGCGAGGATGACGGCCCAGAGGGGGACGTGGGCCGGGGGGAGGTCGCCGGGGAGGAGCTTCACGGCCAGGACGCCGAAGCCCCAGCCGAGGAGGAGGCCCACCACCCCGCCCAGCAGCGACAGCGTCACCGCCTCGATCAGGAACTGCAGCAGCACGTCCTGCCGCCGCGCCCCGACCGCCTTGCGGGTGCCGATCTCGCGCGTCCGCTCGGTGACCGAGACCAGCATGATGTTCATGATGCCGATGCCGCCGACCAGCAGAGCGATCCCCACCACCCCGCCGACCACCGCCGTCGTGCCGCGCAGGATCGCGCCGGCCGTCTCCAGGATCTCGTCCTGGGTGGCGATCTGGAAGTCGTCGGGCTCGCCGAGGGGGATCTTGTGACGCTGCCGCAGCAGGGCCTTGATCTGGTCCTTGATCTGCTCGACGTCCTCGGGGCTCTCCGCCTGCAGCCGCAGCCGCACCAGGTTGGCGCTCTCGCGGCCGAAGAGGCCCACCGCCGAATCGAAGGGGAGGTAGACCAGGTCGTTGTAGTTCATCCCCAGCGACTGCCCCTTGTCCTCCATGACGCCGATGACCGTCGCCGGGTACTTGCCGATGTAGATCTCCTTGCCCAGCGGCTCGCGGCCCAGCTTGAGCTCCTCCACCACCTCCGAGCCGACCACCGTCACCTTCTTGCGCGTCTCGAGGTCGAGCCGCGAGAAGAAGCGCCCGTGCTCGACGCCGTAGTTGGCGACCTCGGGCCAGTCCTGGTTGGTGCCGAAGACGAAGTCCGGCTGGTGCTGCCGGTCGCGGTACTTGACCTTGTCCTGGCCGATCAGGACCGGCGTGATGTAGCGCACTCCGGGGACCTTCTCTTTGATCGCCAGGCCGTCCTCCCAGGTGAGCTTGATCTGCCGCGCCGCGACGCCGGGGATGCCGCGGCCGAAGTCCGGGTCGATGAGGATGAAGGTGGCGCCGAGGCCGCCGAGCTCGTTGCTGATCATGAACTGCAGCCCCTGGACGATCGAGACCACCGCCACCACCGCCGCCACGCCGATGACGATGCCCAGCGTGGTGAGGATCGACCGCATCTTGTTGGCGCGGAGCGCCGAGAGCGCGATGCGGAAGTTCTCGAGGAAGACCATCGGCGCTCAGGCGGCTCGCGCCGTCGGATGGTCCTCGACCACCTTGCCGTCGCGCAGCACCACCTGGCGATGGGAGTGCGCCGCGATGTCGGCCTCGTGGGTGACCAGGAGCACCGTGTTGCCGGCGGCGTGGAGCTCGTCGAAGAGCAGCATGATCTCGGTCGAGGTGGCCGAGTCGAGGTTGCCGGTCGGCTCGTCGGCGAGCAGCAGCGAGGGCTCGTTGACCAGGGCGCGGGCGATCGCCACCCGCTGCCGCTGCCCCCCCGACAGCTCGTTCGGCTGGTGGTGCATGCGGTCGCCGAGCCCGACCCGCTCCAGGGCGCGCTGCGCCCGCGCCCGCCGCTCGGCCCGCGGCAGGCCGGCGTAGATGAGCGGCAGCTCGACGTTCTGCAGGGCGTTGGTGCGGGCGAGCAGGTTGAACGTCTGGAAGACGAAGCCGATCTCGCGGTTGCGGATGGTTGCCAGGGCGGAGTCGTCCAGCTCCTCGACCGCCACGTCGTTCAACCGGTATTTGCCGCCGCTCGGCGTGTCGAGGCAGCCGATCAAGTTCATCAGCGTCGACTTGCCGCTCCCTGAAGAGCCCATGATCGCCACGTACTCGCCGCGCTCGATGTCGAGGTCCACGCCGTTGAGGGCGTGCACCTTCTCCGCCCCCATGTCGTAGACCTTGTGCAGGTCGCGCAGCTCGATCAGCGGCATCAGTTGTCTTCCTCCTCCTCCTCGGCCTCGTCGTCGCGGCGCTCCCGGCCGGCGCGCCGGTCCTCCGCCTCGCTCGTCTCGCTGATCCGCACGGCGTCGTCGTGCCGCAAGTCGCGGAGGATCCGGTAGGGACCGGCGACGACCTCCTCGCCGGGCTTCAACCCGGAGACGATCTCGACGTGGGTCTCGTCGGAGAGCCCGGTCTTGACCGGCCGCTGCGGGGCCTTGCCGTCGGCGACGACGAAGACCACCTTGACCTCCTCGGCGTCGTCCCGGGGCTCCCCTTCGGCGTCGAGCGGCGGCCGGTCCACGACCGCCTGGATCGGGACGACCAGGGCCCCCTTGTGAGTTGCGGTGTCGATCTCGGCGCGCACCGACATCCCCGGGCGCAGGTCCTCGTCGGGCCGGTCGAAGAGGAGCTTGACCTCGAAGAAGGTGACGTCCGGCTGCTGCGGCTTGGTGATGCTGGAGCTCCCCACTTCCACGACGCGGCCGCTGTAGGCGCGGTCGGGGATGGCGTCCACCTTGAGCTTCGCGGTCTGGCCGGGGCGGACGTAGACGATCTCGGTCTCGTCGACGTCCACCCGCGCCAGGATCTCGGAGAGGTCGGCGATGGTGCCGATGACCGAGGCGGGGTTGTTCATCGTCCCCGAGACCACCACCTCCCCCTCCTCGGCCGAGAGCTTGATCACCCGGCCGGAGAGCGGCGCGTAGATCGTCGTCTTGCCGAGGTCGTCGCGCGCCCGGCTGAGCTGCGCCTCGGCCTGCTGCACCGCTTCGCGCGCCCCCTGCACCTGCAGGCGCAACGAGCGCTCCTCGAGCTCCGCCGCCTCGAGCTGCTCGCGCGACACGACCCCCTGGGTTGACAGGGTGCGGGCGCGCGTCAGCTTGCGGCGGGCGTCGGCCAGCGCCACCTCGGCGCGGGAGACGTCGGTGCGGGCGCTGCGCACCTGCGCCGCCCACTGGTCGCGCTCGGCGACGAAGGCCTCCTTCTCGAGGTCGAGGAAGGGCCGCCCGGCCTCGATGCGGTCCCCCTCCTCGACGTACAGCCGCTCGATCTTGCCGATGACGTGGGCCGAGATGTTGACCTTCTCGCGCGGGTCGATCTCGCCGCTCGCCTTGACCAGGCGGGAGATGTCGCGGCGCTCGACCTCCTCGGCGTAGACCTTCTTCCCCTTCTCGCCGCTCCGGCCGCGCATGCTGGCGAAGACGACGGCGCCGAGCACGAGGACGACGCCGGCGACGATCAGGACCTTCTTCACGCGCCCCCTCCCGCCCCCTGGAGGGCCGCCATCCCCACCTTGAGGAGGATCGCCACCAGCCAGAGCCCGAGGACGACGGCCGCCGCCTTGCCCTTCGACACCTTGGCGACGATGTGATAGCCGATGACGAGCAGGACGACCATCCAGATGGTGAAGACGTCGAAGCTCGCCAGCAGGGCGATGAGCATTGGCGAGGCGCCGTCGGGCGCGAACTGGGCGAGGTTCGAGGCCAGGACGCTGCCCGCCTGCGCCTCCTCGACGCTGACCTCCGCCCGCCCCAGGAGGACCGGGATCGAGAGCAGCGCCCCGACCGCCGCCGGCATCATGGCGTGCAGCGCCGCGGCGAGGCTGGTCTTGTAGTTGAGGATGCCGCCGAGGAGCGTGAAGGCGCCCCAGAAGAGGAGCGGCACGCCGAAGTAGAAGATGACCGGGAAGCCGAGGGCCGCGCCCATGGCGCAGCCGCGCATCATGCCCATCTGCCCCGCGGCCTCGGGGGGCAGCTCCCGCCCCTGCTCCGCCATCTGCTGGCGGACCATGTCCTCGAAGTCGAGCTTCTGGAAGAACAGCATCGTGGTGCCCGCGGTGAGCACCAGGAGGACGATCAGGGCCACACCCCAGGTCGGCCGCTCGGCGATCGAGCGGAAGGTCTTCCCCGGGGCGATCAGGACCGACACCAGACGTCCGAACGCCGATTCGTGCATGGCTCCCTCCCTCAGAACGTGAAGCGCTCCACCTCCGCCTCCTGGTCGGCGATGTCGATCCCCTTCTCCTCCAGCAGCCGGCCGGTCGCCAGATAGTAGTCGGCGAGGGCCCGGCGGTAGGTCGTCACCGCCGTCACCTCGCGGCTGCGCGCCAGGGCCAGGTCCTCCTGGATCTCGTTGATGCGGTAGCTGGTGGACATACCGTTCTCGTAGCGCTTGCGCTCGGCGTCGAGGTTGCGCTCCTGGAAGACGCGCGAGGCGCGCGCCGCCTCGATCTGCTTGGCGGCGGTCTCGACGGCGCGGGCGGCGGTGCGTACCTCGGTGACGATCCCCGCCTTGAGGTCCTCCAGCTCCGCCCGCTCGCGCTCGACCGCCAGCTCGGCGCTCGTCCGCCGCGCCCGCGCCGCGCGGTTCTGCAGCGGATAGCCGAAGGTGAGGGTCGCCGACCAGGTGTCGAAGTCGATGCCGGTGAGCTGCTCGAAGGCGTCGCCGAAGCCCCCGGGGACGACGCGGCCGGTGGGCTCGCCGGTGAGCGGGTCGCGCTCCAAGAGGTCGCCGCCCAGGCCCGAGTAGTTGTAGCGGATCGCCAGGTCGACGTCGGGCAGGGTCTGGTTGCGCAGGTAGGCCTCGTCCACCTGCCCGCGCTCGATGAGGAGCTGCTGCTGGCCGAGCTCCCAGCGCTCGGCGAGGGCGGTCGCGATGGCCGCGTCGAGGTCGACGGCGAGGTGCGCGATCTCGGCCGGGGTCTGCGGCTCGATCGGCAGCGTCCACAGCTCCCCCGGCGGGAAGTTGAGGAGGCGCCGGAGCTGGTCGGCGGCGTCCTCGACGCCGGCGCCGGCGCGGATGATGTCCTCCTCGCGCAGGGCGATGGCCGCCTCGCTCTGCACCATCTCGAGCGGCGCCATCGTCCCCACCTCGACCTGGATGCGGTTGCGCTCGTGGAGCTCGCGGGCGAGCCCCAGGCTCTCCTCGGCGACGACGAGCTGCTCGCGCGCCTCGACCAGGTTCCAGTAGGCGGTCTCGACGTCGCGCACCGTCGTCGCCACCGTGCGCTCGAACTCGGCGCCGCTCACCCGGCTGTCGAGCCGGGCCAGGCGGATGCCGTACTCGGTGGCGACGCGGCCGAAGTCGCGCAGCAGCGGCTGGGTGTACTCGAAGCCCGCCTCGCTGCGGAACTGCGGGTTGAGGGTCTGGAAGAGGTTGTCGGTGCCGGTGCGGTCGTTGTTCCAGAAGAGGCTCAAGTCGCCGCCGGTCGGCAGGAGCTGCGCCACGCCGACGTTGGCGACCTGCTGGTCGAAGGCCGAGGCCTCGAGCTGCGAGCCGGTGGGCGACGTGCGGTCGAGGGCGCGGGCGAAGGCCTCCGCCCGCAGGTCGTAGATCCCGACGTTCTGGAAGACCGCGTAGCGCGAGCGCTGGCGCTCGTAGCGCTGCACCGCGATGCCCAGGTTGGCGCGCAGGGCGATCGCGACGGCGTCGTCGAGGGTCAGGAGGACCTTGCCGTCGCCGCGCACCGGCTCGATCGCCACCGGCCGCTCGGCCGCGTCGGTGGTCACCTGGAGACTGGCGCCGGCGGCGGGCGGGTCGGCGGGCGGCGGCGGTTCCTGGGCGGCCGCGGGCAGGGCGACGCCGGCCGAGAGGAGCAAGCAGGCACAGAGCTTACGCATCGAAAACATCCTCACGTGCGAAGTGGTCCGGATACGGAGCGCGGGGGCACTGCCCCCGCACTCCGATCTTACGTCGCAACGGGGGGAAAGTTCCGCGTTGCGGCATGGCCGGACGGTGACAGCTCGAACGGATAGAAGCAGGCGGCCAGCTGGCCGGGGGCGACCTCGGCGAGGGGCGGCGTCTCGTTGGCGCAACGCGGGCGGGCGATCGGGCAGCGCGGGTGGAAGGGGCAGCCGGACGGCGGGTCGATCGGGCTGGGCGGCTCGCCGGGGAGGACGATCCGCTCCCGGCGGCGCGCCGGCACCGGCTCCGGCACGGCCGACAGCAGGCTCGCCGTGTAGGGGTGCGCCGGCCGGGCGAAGAGCGCCGCGCGGGGCGCCAGCTCGACGATGCGGCCGAGGTACATGACCGCCACCCGGTCGGCGATCTGCTCGACCACCGCCAGATCGTGGGCGATGAAGAGGACGGTCAGCCCGAGGCGCGCCTGGAGATCGGCGAGGAGGTTCAGCACCTGCGCCCGCACCGAGACGTCGAGCGCCGAGATCGGCTCGTCGGCGACCAGCAGCTCGGGCCGGGTGGCGAGGGCGCGGGCGATCCCCACCCGCTGCCGCTGCCCGCCCGACAGCTCGTGCGGGTAGCGGCGGGCGAGGCCGGGCGAGAGCCCGACGGTCTCAAGCAGCTCGGCGACGCGCCGCTCGCGCTCCGGCCGTGGCGGCCGGTCGTGCACCTCGATCGGCTCCCCCACCGCGTCCCCCACCCGCAGGCGCGGATTGAGCGAGCCGTAGGGGTCCTGGAAGACCATCTGGAAGTGCCGGCGCTTCCGCCGCAGCGCCTCGCGCGGCAGGGCGAGCAGGTCCTCCCCCTGGAAGCGCACGCGGCCGGCGGTCGGCTCGACCAGCCGGACGAGGCAGCGGCCAAGGGTCGTCTTGCCGCTCCCCGACTCCCCCACCAGCGCCAGACACTCGCCGCGCTCGACCGCGAGGTCCACCTGGTCGACGGCGCGCACCACGCCGTGCAGGCGCTGCAGGAGGCCGCGGCGGACCGGGAAGTCCTTGCTGACCCGCTCCGCCTCGAGGATCGCGGTCATGCCGTCTCGCCGGCCACGGCCGCCGGGTCGTGGAGGAGGCAGCGCGCGGCGCGGCCGCCGGGGAGTGCGTAGAGAGGCGGCTCGACCGCCGGGCAGGGTGCGAAGACCTCCGGGCAGCGGGGGTGGAAGGCGCAGCCGGAGGGGCGGGCGGCGGGGTCCGGCACCTGGCCGGGGACGGCGGGGAGCCGGCCGCGCGCCGCCGGCGCGCCGAGCCGCGGCAGGGCGGCGAGGAGGGCGCGGGTGTAGGGGTGCGCCGGCCGTGCGAAGAGGTCGCCGACGCCGGCCTCCTCGACCACCTCGCCGCAGTACATGACGACCACCCGCTCGCAGGTCTCGGCCACCACCGCCAGGTCGTGGGTGATGAGCAGCACCGAGAGCCCCAGCTCCTGCCGCAGCCGCTCGAGCAGCTCCAGGATCTGCGCCTGGACGGTGACGTCGAGCGCCGTCGTCGGCTCGTCGGCCAGGAGCAGGTCGGGGCCGGAGGCGAGGGCCATGGCGATCATCACCCGCTGCCGCTGGCCGCCGGAGAGCTGGTGCGGGTAGTCGGCGAGCCGGCGGCGGGGATCGGGCAGGGCGACGAGGTCGAGGAGGCGCGCGGCCTCGTCGAGGGCGGCGCGGCGGGAGAGCGGGCGGTGGGCGCGCACCGCCTCGGCGATCTGGAAGCCGATCGAGTAGACCGGGTTGAGCGCCGTCGCCGGCTCCTGGAAGACCATGGCGATCCGCCGCCCGCGCACCCGGCGGAGGCGGGCCTCGGGAAGGCCGAGGAGGTCCTCGCCGTCGAGGAGCACGCGCCCGGCGGCGATCCGCCCCGGCGCCGGCACCAGGCGCAGCAGGGCCAGCGCGGTCATGCTCTTGCCCGAGCCGGACTCCCCCACCAAGCCGACGATCTCGCGCGTCCCGACCGCCAGCCCGACGTCGCGCACCACCGCCACCCGCCGGCCCCCGACCGGGAAGTCGACGGTCAGCCCCTCGACGCGGAGCAGCGGCGCCGAGAGGTCAGCTCGCGAGCTGGCGGATCCAGTCAACCGTGCAGGCCACCCCGAAGCCCGTCGCCCCCTTGTACCCCTCCTCCTTCGAATCGACCCAGGCGACGCCGGCGATGTCGAGGTGGGCCCAGCGGGCGAGGTCGCCCACGAACTGCGAGAGGAAGGCGGCGGCGGTGTTGGCGCCCCCCCAGCGGCCGGCGGAGTTCTTGAGGTCGGCGTGGGTGCCCTTCATCTCCTCGACCCATTCCGGCCAGAGCGGCAGCCGCCAGAGCCGCTCGCCGCTGTGCGCCGAGGCGGCGAGGAGCTCGCCGGCGAGGCCGTCGTCGTGGGTGTAGAGGCCGGCGGCGAAGCGGCCGAGGGCGACGACGCAGGCGCCGGTCAGGGTGGAGTACTCGAGCAGCACGTCGGCGCCCTCCTCGGCGGCGAGCGACAGCGCGTCGGCCAGGATCATCCGCCCCTCGGCGTCGGTGTTGGTGATCTCGACCGTCTTGCCGTTGTAGCAGCGGACGATGTCCCCGGGGCGGTAGGAGCGGCTGTCGAGCATGTTCTCGGCCAGCGGCAGGTAGACGCGCAGCCGCACCGGCAGGCCGAGGTCGGCGACGGCGCGCGCCGCCCCGAGCGCCGCGCAGGCGCCGCTCTTGTCGTACTTCATCTCGTCCATGTCGAGGGCGGGCTTGATCGAGATGCCGCCGGTGTCGAAGGTCACCCCCTTGCCCACCAGCGCCACGACCGGCCCCTCCTCCCCCCGCTCCAGCCGCAGCAGGCGGGGCGGGTAGACCGAGCCGGCGCCGACGGCGAGGATGCCGCCCATGCCGCGGCGCCCGAGCTCCTCGGCGTCGAGCACGGTCAGCGTGAAGCCGCGCTCCCCGGCCAGCTCGCGCGCCTGGGCCTCCATCCAGTCGGGGGTCCCCTCGTTGGCCGGCGAGTTCGCCAGGTCGCGCGTCCAGAGGATCGCCGCGGCGACCTTGGCCGCCGCCGCCACCGCCTCGCGATACGCCGGCTCCTCGCCGCGCGGCGGCAGCACCCGGATGGCGGCGAGAAGGTTGCGCCGGCGCTCGGTCTGGTGGCGCTCGTAGCGGTAGCCGGCGACGCCGGCGGCGCGCAGCACCCGGTCGGCCGCCGGCCCGGCCGTCTCCGCGTGCGGCGGCAGGAGGACCGCCAGGCGCGCGAAGCCGTTGCCGGAGGCGGCATCGGCGAGGCGGGCGAGCCAGGCGGCGAGCCGGCGGTAGGTGAAGTCGGAGCGCTTGCCGAGGCCGTGGAGGGCGGCGACGCGGGGGCCGGCCGCCGTCTCGCCGCACTGCTCGTCGCCCCCCTTCCAGCCCGGCCGCGCGGCGATCGCCTGCAAGGCGTCGCGCACCGCCGCGGGCAGGCCGTCGAGATCGGGCCCCTCCCCTTCGAAGCAGCCGGCGGCGAGCAGCTCCCAGTCGTCGTCCTCGCGGGCTGCCACCTCGACGGCGATGGTCTCGCTCACGTTCCTTATGCTATACGTTAACTTTCCCCTGGCTCCCGAGACAGGCCCCTTTTCCGGATGCCCCCTTCGCTCCTCCAGGTCCTGGCCGGGCCCTTCAACTTCCTGCGGCAGGACGAGGCGGAGCTGCGCCGCGTCCTGCCGGAGATCGCCTCCTCGCTGCCGGTGCCCAAGCCGCTCTTCCTGGAGGACGAAGGCGCCACCCCGATCCAGGGCTTCCCGGTGCTGCTGTCCGAGGGCATGGAGGCGCTGCGCGAGGCGCTGCGGCAGTACGTGCTGGCCGAGGAGGCGGTGCAGCGCGCCATCCTCCGCCGCGAGCCGCCGGAGCTGCGCCTCCACAGCCTCGTCTGGGAGCGCTACCGCGAGCTGCTGGCGCGGGCGCTCGAGCACGCCGCGCTGTCGAGCTACGGCCGCCGCTTCCCCGAGATCTTCTGGCTCCTCCACTCGCTCGACGTCGCCCGCCTGCTCAAGGAGACACCCAAGCGCGCGGTGCGCGAGGACCTGGCGCTGGGGCGCCGCTCCGGCGACCAGATCAAGTACCGGGTCTTCGAGCGGGCGATGGACCGGGTGCTGTCGACGGCCTACGACGTGGCGCAGGGGCTGGCCAACGCCACCGACGCGCCCGAGGAGGAGATGTTCCCGCGCCTGCTCACCCGCATGCGCGACAACGTCCTGGTCTTCACCGAGGACCACGTCGGCCGCGACCTCGGCGAGCTGGGGAGCTACTTCACCGGCATGCTGCGCATCGACGGCCGCGACTTCCGCGAGCGGCTGGAGCGCACGATCCAGTGGCACGGCGAGCAGCTCGAGAGCGACCGCGAGCTGCGCGACGCGGTGACCCACCTCCTCGGGGTGGACTTCTGGACCGCGCGCGACGAGATGCTCAAGCGCCCGGGCTACTTCTCCTACCTCGCCACCCGCCGCGGCTACAACCCGGCCAAGCTCCTGCCGCCGCCGCTCATCGCCGTCTGGGAGGGCCTGCTCGGCAAGCTCAAGGAGTTCGAGGCGCTGCAGGCGGCGCGGCGGCTGGTCCTGACGCTCGAGTGGCGCGACGGCCACTTCCTCTGCCGCGACGCCCCCGGCGGCCGCGGCGGTCTGCGCGGCGAGGTCCGCTTCGTCCCCTCCACCCGCCCGCTCGACTTCTTCGAGCCCTGGGTGCTCGACCCGAAAGTCGACCGCTGCGGGCTGATCTACGACATCAGTGAGTTCGCGCAGACCGTCTCCATCCTCCACCGCTCCGGCGACGAGATCCAGGACGAAGGGTTCCGCGCCATGTTCCGCTTCCAGCGCCGGGTCAACGCGCTGGCGGCGACGCACCGGATGAAGCTCGAGAAGTACCTGGGCGACGGCGCCTTCTACTCCAGCCGCGAGGCCTGGCGCCTGCTGCGCGCCGCCGTCGAGCTGCAGCGGCAGTACCGCCAGGCGGTGCGCGACGGCTTCCCCTTCGACCGCGGCCTGCGCCTGGCTCTCAACTACGGCCGCTACCGGCTGATCCCGATGGGCAGCGGCCCCGACGGCGTCGGCGAGCACTACGAGTTCTTCGGCCACGGCCTGATCGAGCTGTCGCGCCTGACCTCGGGCAAGACGACGCGCGAGATCGAGGAGGTCAAGAGTTTGCTGGTCAATCAGGGCTACCCGGAGCAGACGGTCTACCGCTTCTTCGAGCCGCTGGCGCGGCACAACCTCGACGTCGTCGACAAGCAGGAGGAGGCGCGCCCCTTCTACGCCTACATCACCCAGGACGGCGCGCTGGTCAACAACGGCATCGTGGCGACCGCCCCCTTCCTGACCCAGCTCGACGGCGAGCTCCCCGCGGCCAAGCTGCGGCGTGGCGCGCAGGGTCCGCGCGGCTACGTCGTCGTGCCGCTCGACGGCGGGCTTTCGGTCGGGGTGCGCAAGCTCGGGGCGGCGCGGCTCAAGGGGCTGGAGCGGGTGGCGGTCTTCGAGGTCCTCGACGGCGCCGAGCTCGACCCCGCGAGCCTCGCGGACGCGCCGGCCGAGGGGCTCCTCGCGGCGCTCGACCGGGAGTCGGCCGGCCGGCTCTCGGAGAGCTGGGGGCCGCGGGCGCAGGCCGCGGAGGGGGGACGATGAGCACCGCTGTCTCGCACACCGAGCTGCCGTCCCTGCCGCCGCCCAAGCGCGGCAAGGTGCGCGACGTCTACGACCTCGGCGACCGGCTGTTGATCGTCGCCACCGACCGCCTGTCGGCCTACGACCACGTGCTGTCGCCGGGGATCCCCGACAAGGGGAAGATCTTGAACCAGCTCTCGGCCTTCTGGTTCGCGCGGCTGGCCGACGTCGCGCCCCACCACCTGCTGGCGACCGACCCGGCGGCGTTCCCCGAGCCGTTGCCGGCGGAAGCGCCGCTCCTCGCCGGGCGCTCGGCGCTGGTGCGCAAGGCGCGGGTCGTCCCCTTCGAGTGCGTGGCGCGCGGCTACCTCGCCGGCAGCGGCTACAAGGAGTACGTGGCGGGCGGGAGCGTCTGCGGCATCCCGCTGCCGCCGGGCCTGGTGCGGGCGAGCAAGCTGCCGGAGCCGATCTTCACCCCGGCGACCAAGGCCGAGGTGGGGCACGACGAGAACGTCACCTTCGAGCGCATGGCGGCGGACGTCGGCGCGGAGCTGGCGGCGCGGCTGCGCGACCTCACCCTGGCGCTCTACAGGCGGGCGGCCGCGCACGCCGCCGCACAGGGCCTGATCCTCGCCGACACCAAGTTCGAGTTCGGGCTCACCGCGGCGGGCGAGCTGCTGCTGATCGACGAGGCGTTGACCCCCGACTCCTCCCGCTACTGGGACGCCGCGCAGTGGCGGCCCGGCACCGAGCCGGTCTCCTTCGACAAGCAGTACGTCCGCAACTGGCTCGACGCCTCCGGCTGGGATCACCAGGCGCCGCCGCCGGCGCTGCCGGACGAGGTGGTGGAGGGCACGCGCGAGCGCTACCTGGAGGCCTTCCGCCGGCTCACCGGGCGCGAGCCCGAGCTCTAGGCCGCCGCATGCCGCAGATCCCCATCCGCTCGGGCCGCAAGAAGCAGGCCGCCGAGGAGGCCCTGGGCGGCGGCGACCGGCACCGCGCGATGGAGCTCTTCGCGCGCGCCGGCGACTGGAAGAACGCGGCGCAGCTCGCCGCCGAGGTCGGCGACGACGAGAAGCTCGTCCGCTACTCGCTGCTGGCCGCCTTCGGGCGGGTGCCGGAAGGGGGAGCCGGCACCCCGCTCCAGGCCGGCAGCCTGCTGGCGGCGAAGGGGCACCCCGCCGAGGCGGTCCCGCTCCTCGAGCGGGCGCGGGCCTTCTTGAAGGCCGGCGAGGCGGCGCTGGCCGCCGGGCAGACCGAGCGCGCCGTCACCTTCTTCAAGCAGGACGGCGCCTGGCTGCAGGCGATCCGGGCGCACGAGGACGCGGGGAAGCTGGCGGAGGCGCTGCACACCGCCGAGGAGGGGGTGCTCAGCTTGCAGCGGACGATCGGCGGCACCACGTCCGGCGCCGGCCGCATCGAGGAGATCAACGCCAAGCGGGCGCACCTGCTGGTGCGGCTCGGGCGCGGCGACGCCGCCGCCAAGCTCCTGCGCACCATGCCGCCGAGCCCGCGCGTCGCCGAGCTGCTGGAGCGCGCCGGGCGCTACGTCGAGGCCTTCCACCGCTACCTCGAGCTGGGGCGCACCGAGGACGCGGCGCGGGTGGCGGCGCGCACCCCCAACCGGCAGCGCCTGCTGGCGCAGCTCTACCTGCAGACCGGCCGCCCGGTCGAGGCCGGCCATCTGCTGAGCCAGCTCGGCCTGGCGCGCGAGGCGGCGGAGGCCTACGAAGCGGCACAGCAGTGGGGCTGGGCCGCCTACCGCTGGGAGGCGGCGCGCACGCCGCTGCGCGCCGCCGAGTGCTATGAGCGCGCGGGCCGGCTGCGCGACGCCGCCCGCTGCTACGAGGCCGCGGGCCAGCTGGAGCGCGCCGCCGAGACCCACACCCGCGCCGGCAACGCCGAGCAGGCGATCGCGCTGCAGGTGCGCGGCGGGCGCGCCATCGACGCCGCGCGCACCTACCTCGCGGCCGGCGACAAGGCGCGCGCCGCCTCGCTGCTCATCCCGCTGCGGCCGGAAGAGCCGGGCTTCGCCGAGGGCGCCGTCCTCCTCGCCCCGCTGCTCCTCGACGAGGGGTTCGCCGAGGACGCGCTCGACCGCCTGCGCCGCATCCCGGCGGCGGCCCAGGAGCTGGAGGTCGAGCGCGCCTACTGGGAGGGGCGGTGCCACGAGGCCCTGGGAAGGACCGAGGAGGCGGCCGCCGCCTACGAGCGGGTGACCGCGCGCGATCCGGGGCACCGCGACGCCGGCGAGCGGCTGGCGGGGGCCGCGGCGTTGGAGATCGCGGTCGAGCCGACCATGAGCATTCTGGGCCCGGCGGCCGCCGACGCCGACCTCCCGGTCGTCGGCAAGCGGCTCGCCGGGCGCTACGAGATCCTCGCCGACCTCGGCCGCGGCGGCATGGGGAAGGTCTACAAGGCGCGCGACCTGGAGCTCGGCGAGATCGTCGCGATCAAGACGGTGCTCGCCCCCGCCGAGGGCGGCAAGGGGGACGAGGCGCGCTTCCTGCGCGAGGTGCAGATCTGCCGCCGCATCAGCCACCCCAACGTGGTGCGGGTGTACGACATCGGGCGCTTCGCGGCCGGCCTCTTCGTCACCATGGAGTACCTGGAGGGGCAGAGCCTGGAGGAGCTGATCGGGATCGAAGGGGCGCTGCCCCTGGCGCGCGTCCGCGCGCTGCTGCTCGAGATCGCCGCCGGCCTGCACGAGGCGCACGGCCAGGGGATCGTCCACCGCGACTTGAAGCCGAGCAACGTCATGGTCACCGCCAACCGGGTCAAGATCCTCGACTTCGGCATCGCCTCGATGGAAGGGCTCGGCGCCCGCCTGACGCAGGCCGGCGTGGTCATGGGCTCGCCGATGTACATCTCGCCCGAGCAGATCCTCGGCAACGAGCTCGACGGCCGCTCCGACCTCTACTCCCTCGGCATCATCGCCTTCGCCCTGGTCGCCGGCCGCGAGCCCTTCGACGCCGCCGACGCCAACGCCCTGCTCTCCAAGCACCTGCGCGAGAAGCCCCCCGACGTGCGCACCGTCCGCCCCGACACCCCGCCGGAATGGGCCGCCCTCCTCGACCGCCTCCTCGCCAAGGAGCCGGACAAGCGCTACCAGTCGGCCGGGGAGGTGCTGGAGGTGCTGGCGACGCTGCCGGCGTAAAAAGCCGGGGCGCCTGGGCCCGCAGCGCTCCCCGCGGCGGCGTGCGGGGCTGTGGCGGGGACGGCCGGGCGGTCGCCGGAGGCCCGCGGGCTCCGGCTTGGGCGCCATGGAAAACGACTTGGGCCCCATGGAAACTGGCTTGGGCGCCATGCAAAACGACTTGGACCCGATGCAGAACGGCTTGGAGTCCATGGAAAACGGCTTGGGTGCCATCGAAAACGACTTGGGCCCCCATGCAAAACGGCTTGGGCGCGATGCAAAACCGCTTGGGCCCCATGCAAAATGGCTTGGGGCCCATGGAAAATTGCCTGGAGCCCATGGACGATCGCGGAAGGCGGATGGAACGCGGCTTCGGCCGGAGGGAGCTCAGCTTGGGCCGCCCGGAGATTCCCCCGAGGTCCACGAACTTTGCCACGGGTCTCTCGGAACTTCCGTTGGAGTCCATGGAAAGCGGCTCTGGCCCGGCGGACTTCCCTGTCGTTGCCTTGCTCCGCCCCCTGGACTTACCCCGGTTTGGTGGACAGTTGAAGTTTGGGGTCTCCTCCCCTGCGTGAGGCGGGCAGCTGCCCGTCCCACGATCCGACGAAAACGCCAGGAGTGACGTGCATCTCAGGCTGCCCGTCGCCGGCGCTCGAATTCCGCCGGGCTGAGATAGCCCAGGGCCGAGTGCCGGCGATGCGGGTTGTACCAGCCCTCGAGGAACTCGAACACCGCCATCCGGGCCTCGGTCTGGGTCCCGAAGCGCCGCCGGTCGAGCAGCTCGCACTCGAGCGTGGCAAAGAAGCTCTCGCACAGCGCGTTGTCGTAGCAGTCCCCGACCGACCCCATCGACGGCCGCACACCGGCTCGTCGGCAGCGCTGGCCGAAGGCCAACGAGGTGTACTGCGTCCCCTGGTCGGAATGATGGATCACGCCCTGCGGCCGCCGCTGTCCAAGCGCCATCTCCAGTGCCGCCACCACGAGCTCGGTCTGCAGATGCGTCGCCATCGACCAGCCCACCACGCGCCGACTCCAGGCGTCGACGACCACGGCCAGGTACAGAAACCCTGCCGTGGTCGGGATGTAGGTGATGTCGGCCACCCAGAGCCGATCCGGAGCGTCGACCGTGAAGTGACGGCCGACCAGATCCGGCGCCGGGCGGGCTTGGCCGTCTCGCACCGTCGTCCGGGGCCACTTCCGCCGACTGACGCCCCCAAGCCCGGCCTCGCGCATCAGCCGCCCCACACGCTTGCGCCCCACCCGTACGCCCTGCGCCGCCAGCTCGGCGTGGATCCGGGGCGCCCCATAAGTCCCCCACGACCGCGCGTGGATCGCCCGGATCTGCGCGCCGAGCGCCGCGTCGGCTCGGGCTCGCGCACCGGCCTGACGCCGACACCAGGCGTAATACCCGCTGGAGGAGACACCCAGCAGTCGGCACATCCTCACTACCCTGTAGCAGGCCTGGTGCGCCCTCACGAATCCGAACCCTTCCGTGGGCTCGACTCGGTCTCCCGAGCAAACCAGGCCGCGGCTTTTGCCAGAATCTCCCGGTCCTCACGCAACTGGCGATTCTCCCGCCGCAGCCGGCGCAGCTCCTCGCGCTCGGCCGTCGTCAGCCCGTCGTCGCGCCGGCCCTCGTCCCGGTCGGCTTGGCGTGCCCAGTCGCGAATCGACTCGGCCGAGGGCTCGAACTCCCGACTCAGCTCCTCGGCCGTCCGCCCGGCCCGCACCAACTCAACCATCCGCCGACGAAACTCCGCCGGGTAGGGCTTGCCGCGGTGACTCCCCATCATGGACTCCTTTCTCCCGAAGGATGAGGTGTCCACCAAAGCGGGGCAACTCCACCCTGCCCGACGCTTAGGCAACAGCACCAAATCGGGCGAAACTCCGAGCGAAGGCTCGCATACTGGGCAGGCCCACGCCTTGGCGGCGCACAGGCGGCGAGGATGCGGCACCGACGCGCCACCCCCGGTCCTGCCGGGCCGGCTAGACGACGCTGTTGATCCGTCGCGCCCGCCATCACTAGGGGTGAAGGCGGGCCCTGCCTCCGCAGTAGCCGGCTCCGCGCTCGCCTAAGCAACTGCCGGGATAGGCCTTAACCCTTCCCCCATGGAGGACTCCGAATATGGCGCTCACTCGCCGCATTCGCGCCGCTGCTCTCCTCCTGCCACAATCGCGCAACTTATAGAGGAGAAAGCATCTGGCAAGTGATGGGCCAGCCCGGAGCAGGAGCACCTGCGGACAAGCGAACGGCTGCCCTCACCTTCGAGAACCGTCCAATCCCTAGAAGCAAAGGTTGGCCGCTGTGTAGGACTCTCGACGCTGAGATCATGGGGAGCAAGACATGTTTGTGGGTCCCACTAAGGAGCGAGCACTTGGGGTTGCTACAGTCATCGCCGCGAGTCTGGCTATGTGGCTCTACTCCTGTCGTGGCGTAGAATCGTCGCCCGATGAAGCCCTAAGCCGCCTTTTTACAATGATCAAGGAGGACGAGTTCGATCGTATCTATGCGCAGGATGCACGGTGGGCAGGGGAGGTACTAGCCATCAAACAACAACCGGCTTTTAGGCAGGAGAAAGAGCTTGCTACTCATCGAGTGGCTGCTCAGGAGGAGTACTACGCGGGGCGCCGATACGCCGAGCTTGCAGAACACGCCCTGAGAGAGCCTCAAGTCGATTACCTGGAGGGGCGGAGCGAAAGCGGTGGTGCTCAGTTGTACTACAAACTCCACTTTAAAAGCCCCGACCTGTCGCCACGTCGCGATCGGCAAACCTTTATTCGCGAGCGTGTTGTGCAGCTCACCCTCGACCAAGCCGGTCGTTTTGTGCAATTTGATATCGACTCCGACTACGATATACTTTGGGATGCTATTCCGCATCGGATCGAGTGGGTGGAGCTCCGCAGTCTGGGCGGCGGCGACCTCAACGTAGAAATTGTCTGCATAGGTAGCGGCCACGTCGAGGGTAGCGTCCATGTGGGCGACCTCACTGCATCGCTAGTTCACATGTTTCATTCCGAGGAGATGGTGTGGACGGCTCGCTTTGATCGACACGCGCACGCGGAGATTCAGTCCGGATCTCAGGTAGAAGTCACAGCGACCGTCCGGTTTGAAGATGGAACTAAGGACGGCGTTCGTTTCGACGCAATAGTCCCCCCGACCTACGATACAGTACGTGCAGTGGATCCTGCGCATGGTCGGTCCGAGTTCCAGATTAAGGCTCAACAAATGAAGCCGCAACGCGCGGACACGATCGTCACTTTCATAAGGTTGCCGTGAGGGCTATACAGGCTGAGCGAGCTGGCCAACCAAAGCTAGAGCGAGTCGGCTGACGCCGGTCGCTCAGCTTGGAGCGTCTAGCGGCAAGTACTCCTTGGATGCTAGGCATGTGGAACCCTGGTTCAGAAACTCCATGGAACCCCACAGTTCCGGTTGAAGTGACGCCCGAGGAATATGAGAGGCAGGTGCTAGCATGGCTAAGGCAGTCAGCCGGGAACCTTGAGAGTTTCCAAGCGAATCATCTCCAGAAGCTCGAGGGTAAAGGGGGCGAGTACGAGTTCGATATCGTTATCAAGTTCAGTATCTTGGGTGGGGCGTGCATTGTCGTGTTGGTCGAGTGCAAGCGTTATATCAGACCTGTCGAGCGCGAGAAGATCCTGGCTCTGCATGCCAAAATACAGGACGTAGGGGCTCATAAGGGAATGATCTTCTCGACCTCAGGCTTTCAGAGAGGCGCTATCGACTACGCCGCGGTCCACGGTATCGCCACGATCACGTTCATCGACGGCGCAAGCACCTTCGAGACAAGGGGCTACGGGCCACGTCACTCACCTCCTCCATGGATGAACCTGCCACGCTTCGCCGGGAGCTTCCTGACCATCGCGGAGGGAAATATTCAAATCAGGTTGGTTGACAACAGTTACCTCGATGCCATTCAAGCGTGGCTTGCCATCGATCGTCGGCAGAGCAGCTGACGCAAAGCGCTGAGAAGAGAAAGAAGCGTTCCCAGTTCTGCCGAGGATGTGTGCGGAAGGTCTATTTGAGCTGGCCCAGGCTTGGCTGATGAGACGCCCCTTTCTGACGAAAGGGGCCCAGAGAGGGTGAGAAGGCATCGCCGACTACGAACGACAGAGGTCTTTGGTGCCGACCACTCCGAGCGAAGGATCTGCGGAGATAGCCGCTCCATCAAGCGATACGGGGATTCCCAGCCGGGTCCGATTCGAGATGCTGTCGGATGCTCTCCGACCGACCATTCAGGTGGCGGATGCAGGTGTTCGTGTCGAGCAGGTAGATCACTCGAGCGGTGCCCGAACCTCGAGCAGGCCTTCGGGCTGCCGGTCGATGGGATCGTCTGCCATGGAGCCGTAGGTCTGCCGGATGAAGGCGGTCCAGGCTTCGCCTGCCGAGGAATCAGAGGCGCGGGCGCTCTGAGGAGCCGGCACCTCGAATGCCGCGAGCACCCGATCCACGAGCTCCAAATGCTCCGGCGGTAGCTTTTCGATTCGCGCCTTGAGCAACTCTTTGGTCGTCGGCTTCGCCACAGGAACGCCTCCCGGCTGACGCGTAGTATATCGCCCACCCCCTGGGCCCATCGCTTCCGGCCTCGCCGCCGGCGCTACCCGCCTGGAGCGGCTGGCGAAGGAGACGCCAATGCAACATCGCAAGATGATCGTCGCCGGGGGCCTGAGCTTCGTCGTCGGCGCGCTGGCGTTCGTGCTCGTCTTCAGCTATCTGGCCGCGAGCTTCGACTACCCTGACATCCTCGACGGCAGCGCCGCCGAGGTCCTTCCACGCCTCCGCGCCGGCGGCTCGACCATGAGAGCGGTTTGGGCGCTCTACGCCTTTCTGCCGTTGCTCCTGGTTCCGGGCGCCGTGGGGACCTATTTCGCCTGCCCGTCGAGTCGCGGTCGCATGACGCTCGGGCTCGTCTTCGCGTCCCTCGGCGCCTTGGCGATGTGTCTGGGCTTGATGCGTTGGCCGAGCGTCCACTGGGCGTTGGCGGATGCCTATGCACAGTCAGGCGCTGAAGCCAAGAGCAGCCTTGCAGGTGTCTTCGCGGGCCTGAACCTCTACCTCGGGAACTACATCGGGGAGTTCCTGGGCGAAACGTGCCTGGCGATCTTCTTCCTGCTTTCCGGCTTGTCGCTGCTGAACGAAGCGCAGTTCCCGAAATGGCTGGGCTGGTGCGGAGCCGTGTTCGCTCTGCTCTTCGCGGTCGGGGCGTTGCGGAATGCCGTCCCCGCGGTGCAAGTCGTCGCGGACGTCAACAACGCTCTACTGCCGCTCTGGATGCTTCTCCTCGGCGTGTCGCTCGTCTGGTACTCCGGAAGGCGCCCTACCGGATCGGCACGCTCCCCAGCAAGTACTTGAGGTAGTCGTCCCGCCAGCGGATGCCGCCACCCAGGAAAAAGTTGTCGTCTTCCAGGAAGTCGTCGTAGCCGCCCATCAGGTAGAGGTTGGGGTGGAAGAGCCAGCGGGTGCTGAGGCGGACGTGCGGGTCCTGGTCGTCGTCGCGGTTGAAGTCGAAGGCTTCGAGCGAGAGCCAGAGGCGGCGGTCGAAGAGGGGGTACTCGACCTGCGCGCCGCCGCTGTCTTCGATCAGGCCTCCCCAGAGGTGCAGGTCGTTCGCGGCGCGGTAGCCGAAGAGGGCCGAGATGACCTTCTCGTCCTCGCGGGTGAAGGTCTCGACCGTCGTCGTCTCGCTGGTGCCGTCCGGGTTGGTGACGGTGATTCGTTGCGTCTTCGTCTTGGTGTTGCCGCGCGGCGTGTTGGCGATCCCGACGCGGTACATTTGCCGCTCGTCCTTGGGGCCGATGTCGAGGCGGAAGGCGGACTGCGTCTCCTCGAGGTCCTGGAGGTAGAACCCCTCCATCCCGACGTCGATCTGGAACTTCTGGATCGTTCCCAGGGCGCCGCTCAGGTTCTCGACGCCACCCTGGATGCTGTCGAGGGTCGCCACCAGCTCGTTGTGCGCGGTCTCGTCGGTCAGGAGCTTCCCGAGCGTCCCCTCGCCGCGCGCGATGCGGCCGGTGATCTCGTTGAGGTTGTCGACCGAGACCTGGAGGCGCCCCGTCAGGTCGCGCACGTTGTCGACGCTCTTCCCCACGTCGTCGCGGTTCTCGGCGACCAGGTCGGCGATCTGGGTGACCGCCCGCTCCATGTCGCCGGCCAGCCGCGGCAGCTCGCGGGCGAGGGTGCCGGAGAAGCTGGCGAAGTTGTTGATCGCGGCGCCGATCTGCGCCTGGTTGGCGGCGACCAGGAGGCGGATCTCGGTGCTCGTCGCCTGCATGTCGGCGAGGAGGCGGCTGATGGCGCCGCCCAGGTCCTCGCCGGCGAGCGAGCCGGTCAGCCCCTGGATCGAGTCGCCGAGGCGGTTGAACTTGGCGAGCGCCTCGTCGAAGGTGACCGGCGTCTCGCCGGGGAGGACCGCCCCCTCGGGCAGGGGCGGCGCGCCGGCGGGGCCCGGGATCAGCTCCACGAACTTGTCGCCGAGGAGGCCGATGTTGGCGATCCGCGCCCGCGTGCCGACGGTGAGCCGGAGCGGCTCGTCGAGCAGCAGGCTGACGCGCGCCTGCCCCCCTTCGAGGATGATGCCGTCCACCCGCCCGACGCGCACGCCGGCCACCCGCACCGCCGCCTGGTCGTCGAGCCCGGCGACGTCGCGGAACTGCGCCGCCAGGCGCTCGCGGTCCTCGCCGAAGAGCTCCAGGTCCTCGACCTTGAGGATGAAGACCGCCAGCGCCACCAGGCAGACGGTCATGAAGATGCCGACTTTCAAGGCATTGGCCATCGCGTCCCCTTCAATATTAGAGCCCGGCGCGAACGCCTTCGCGCCTTACGCACCAGGTCCGTCGTCGGACAGCGGCCCGTGCGCCTCGCCGCGGATGAACTGCTGCACCCGCGGGTCGGGCAGCTCGCGCAGCTCGGCCGGCGGGGCGAGGGCGATGAGCTTGCCCGCATGGAGCATGCCGATGCGGTCGGCGATGCGGTAGGCGCTGTCCATGTCGTGGGTGATCGTCACCGTCGTCGAGTGCAGGCGGTTCGAGAGGTCGGCGATGACCTCGTCGATGAGCGCCGTGGTCACCGGGTCGAGGCCGCTCGTCGGCTCGTCGAAGAGCAGGATCTCGGGCTGCAGCGCCACCGCGCGCGCGAAGCCGACCCGGCGCCGCATGCCACCGGAGAGCTCCGACGGCAGCTTCTTCTCCACCCCTTCGAGACGCACCAGCGCCAGGCACTCCTCCACCCGCTCGGCGACCTCCTCGCGCGGCAGGCGCGCCTGCCGCTTCAACGGGAAGGCCACGTTGTCCCCCACCGTCATCGAGTCGAACAGAGCCCCCTCCTGGAAGGACATGCCGAAGCGGCGGCGGAACTCGGTGATCTCTCGGTAGTTGAGGGCGTGGAGGTCGATTCCATCCACCTCCACCGTCCCGGCGTCCGGGCGCAGCAGGCCGATGACGTGCTTCAAGAGCACGCTCTTGCCGCTCCCCGAGGCGCCGATGATGACCGTCGACTCGCCGGCCAGGACGTCGAGGTCGACGCCGTCGAGCACGACCTTCGGGCCGAACGACTTGCGCAGGCCGCGGATCCGGATCTTGACCTCGGGGGCGGCCATCAGAAGAGGAGCTTGGTGAGGAAGAAGTCGGCGATCAGGATGGCGATCGAGGCGACGACCACGGCGTTGGTCGTCGAGCGCCCCACCCCCTCGGCGCCGCCGGTGGTGTAGAAGCCCTTCTGGCAGCCGATGACCGCCACCAGCAGGCCGAACACCGCCGACTTGATGAGGCCGGAGGTGAAGTCGTTGAGCTGCATGAAGCGGAAGGTGTTCTCGGCGTAGACGACCGGGTTGGCGCCCATCAGGACGACCGACACCAGGTAGCCGCCGTAGATGCCGATGGCGTCGGCGAGGACGACCAGGAGCGGCAGGGTCAGGACCGCGGCCCAGACCCGCGGCACGACGAGGTAGTGGATCGGGTCGGTGGCCATCACCTCGAGGGCGTCGATCTGCTCGGTCACCCGCATGCTGCCGAGCTCCGCTCCCATCGCCGAGCCGGCGCGGCCGGCGAGGATCAGCGCCGAGAGCACGCCCGCGAGCTCGCGCACCATCGACAGGCCGACGATCGAGCCGACGTACCCCTCGGCGTTGAAACGCTCGAGGACGCTGAAGATCTGCAGCGCCATGACCATGCCGGTGAACATCGCGGTGAGCAGCACGACCGGCACCGAATCGACGCCCACCCGCACCATCTGCCGCAGCAGCTCGCGCCAGTCGTAGGGGCGGCGGACGGTCCACACCAGCACCCGCCAGAGCATGACGAAGAAGCGCCCGACCTCGAGGAAGAATCCTTCGACGGGGCGCAGCGCCGGTACAGCGTGGACCGCCGCCATCACACCCCTCCGCGGCGGAAGCGGGAGACCAGGTCCTCGGCCCGGCCGCCGCGCAGGAGCCGGCGCGGCAGCCGCTGGCCGAGGCTGCACAGCACCTCCCAGGCGATCGTGCCGGCGTGGCCCGCCAGCTCGCCGGCGGTGATCTCCTCGCTCCCCTGCCGGCCGAGGAGGACCGCCTCCTCTCCCGCCTCGACGCCCGTGTCGGTGGCGTCGAGGAGGGTCATGTCCATCGTCACCGACCCCGCGACCGGCACCCGCCGCCCGCGCAACAGCGCCTCCGCCCGGCCGGTGAGCCGCCAGGTGTAGCCGTCGGCATAGCCCACGGGCACGACGGCGATGCGGCTCGGGCGGGTCGTCACCGTGCGCCCGCCGTAGGAGAGCGGCGTGCCGGCCGGGACCTCGCGCACCTGCACCACCCGCGCCGTCACCGCCATGACCGGCCGCAAGGATCTGTCCTGCCCCAGCGGATCGATGCCGTAGAGGGCGATGCCGATGCGCACCAGGTCGAGGCGGCTGGCCGGGCGGTGGAGCGCCGCGGCGCTGTTCGCCATGTGCAGCAGCGTCCGCTCGCGCTCCTCGGCGGTGAGCAGAGCGACGACGGCCGCGAAGCGGTCCTCCTGCTGCGGGTTGCGCGGGCTCTCGGGGAGGTCGGCCTCGGCGAAGTGGGAGAGGAGGCCCTCGAGGCGCAGGCCCGGTGTGCGGCGCAGGAGGTCGAGCGCTTCCCCTATCTCGCCGAGCGCGATACCGAGACGACCCATCCCGGTGTCCACCTTGAGATGGAGCGGCTGCGGCGCGGCGAGGCCGGCCGAGGCGTCGCGCCACAGCGCCAGCTCGGGAAGGCTCCCGACCGTCGGAGTGAGGCGGTAGCGCCGGTAGAGCGGGAGCTGCGCCGCGCGCGGCGAGCCGAGCACCAGGACCGGCGCCTCGACGCCGGCCCGGCGCAGCTCGGCGCCCTCCTCGAAGAGGGCGACGGCCAGGAAGTCCACTCCCGCCGCGGCGAGCGCCCGCCCAACGCCGATCGCGCCGTGGCCGTAGGCGTCGGCCTTGACCACGGCGGCGATGCGCGTGCCGACGGTGCGCCGCAGGTGGCGGAGGTTGGCCTCGAGGGCGTCGAGGTCGACGTCCACCCAGGCCGGACGGAGCGCCGCGGCGAGCTCGTCCGCCGGCCCCGGCTCGACGGCCGCGCCGCCGACCGCCGGCGCCGCCGGCGCCTCAGAAGGGGGCGCCGGCAGCTTGACCGTCACGGTAGTGGTTGCGGAAGCTGGTGTTCTCGCCGATGAAGACGAGCTGCACGGTGCCGGTCTGGCCGTTCCGGTGCTTGGCGATGATCACCTCGGCGATCCCCTTGTTGTCGGGGTCCTCCGGGTTGTACACCTCGTCGCGGTAGATGAAGGCCACGAGGTCGGCGTCCTGCTCGAGGGCGCCGCTCTCGCGCAGGTCGGCGAGCTGCGGCCGGTGGTCGGAGCCGCGCCGCTCCGGCTGGCGCGAGAGCTGCGACAGCGCCATGACCGGGATCTCCAGCTCCTTGGCCAGCTGCTTCAAGCCGCGGCTGATGGCGGCGATCTCCAGGTTGCGGTTCTCGTAGCGGCCGCCGGCCTGCATGAGCTGGAGGTAATCGACGATCGCCAGCTCGAGCCCCTTCTCCGCCTTGAGCCGCCGCGCCTTGGACGCCATCTCGAGCAGCGTCGGGTTGGGCGAGTCGTCGATGTAGAGCGGCGTCTCGGCGGTGGCGCGCACCGTCTGGATGACCTTCGTCCACTGGTTGCGCGACAGGTCGCCGGAGCGCAGCCGCTTGAACGAGATGTCCGCCTCCGAGCAGAGCACCCGCAGCGCCAGCTCCTGCTGGCTCATCTCGAGCGAGAAGATCCCCACCGTCCGCTTCTCCCGGATCGCCACGTGCTGGGCGACGTTGAGGGCGAAGCTGGTGTTGTGCACACAGATGTCGTTGGCCACGAAGTTGTGCGTGTCGGGGATCGTCAGGTCGTAGACCTGCTCCTCTCCCAGGTAGCGGATGGCGGTGATGCGGTCCCAATAGAGCTCGCTTTCCGCGAGCGACGCCAGGGACTGGCTGCCGAGCGCCGCGGCGATGGCGCGCAGGCGACTCCGACTCACGCCACGCTTGCCGCGATGGAAGTTCCAGCCGCGACCGAGGCCGAGCCGGCGGGCCAGGTCCCCCCAGGGCGCTCCGCGCCGCTCCTGGTCGATGAGCTCCCAGACTTCGGCAGGCACCAGGTCGCGGTTTGCATGGCGCCGGCGCCGGCTCAATGCCGCCAGCGCCCGCCGCACCTGCGCGTCCTTGCCGTAGGCCCCGATGCGCGTGAGGAAGGCGAGGATCGACTCGCGCTCGGTGATGTCGAGCTGCCAGGCATGGCGAATGCCGCCGCGGTAGCGGACTCCGCGCCGGCGCAGGCTGGCGATCACGCCGAACCGAAGCAGCAGGTGCTGCACCTGGCGTGCGAGCCGTTCGCTGCACGAGCAGAACCCCACCTGCACCTGCCCGCTCCGCCACGTGCCGACCCAGCCGTCGGTGGCGAAGAGGCGGTTCAGGAACGCGGCGAGCTCCGGCTCCGGTGCCCGAAAGACGACGTCCGGCACGAACTTCTCGTGCGCGTCACGTCCCATCAACCCCAACTCCGTGAGCCAGCGGGTGAAGGCGTTGGGCCCGTTGTGGCGGGCGCCGGTGGGGACCCGGACGGGGAGAACCGACTCCAGGGCCGTCGCCGCGGCGCCCGCCGGCACGTAGCGGCCGCGGCGCCAGCCGGTCACGGAGGCCGGGCTGACGCCGGCGGCGGCGGCGACGCTGCGCGCCGAGGCCCCGCAGGCCACGAGCGCCTCGTCGAGCGACTCCGCGAAGCGGGTGCGCTCCGCCGCGGTGGCGGTCTCGTCGGCCACGACCGTCAGGGTCGGGGTGCGCGCTCCTCCGGAATCGGCCTCCGTCACCCGCACGCCGCCGAACCGCGCCACCGCCTCTGCGAAGTCCTGCCGCAGGAGCGGGCTGCCGTTGGTGAACCGCGCGGCGTTGCCGGTGAGGCCGCCGTCCCCGAGCAGGTAGCCCAAGAGCCGGGCCTTGTGCTCGCCGAGCGGCTCGCCGCCGAAAGCTTCCAGCCTGCGCGGCACGCCGATCGCCTCGCCGACCGTCAGCTCCTCCAGCCGTCTCCACCCCGACAGCGTCAGGAACGGATGAGTCGCCGTGACCTTCACCCGCCGGCCCAAGCGCGTGGTGACCTCGAACACCGGCTTGATCCCGTCGTCGACGAAGGCGCTCGGGGAGGTCCACTCGAACCGCCGGTCGGCGGCGAGCGTCAGCAGCCGCGCCGACCGGCGCTCGACGATCTCGGCGATCGTGCGCACGCCGCCGTCGGCTTCCACGAGCTCGGCGTCGGCGCTGAGGCACTTCCCCATCCCCGGCCTCCCCGCGACGATGATCAGGTTGCCGCGGTTCAAGCCGTGGGTGATCTGGTCGAAGTCGATGAAGCCGGAGGGGACGCCGATGAGGGTCGTGCCGGGGCGCTCTTCGAGGTCCTCGAGCGTCGAGTGGAAGACCTGGGCCAGCGGCACGAAGCCGCGCTGGATGGCTTCCTCGCCGAGGCCGAGGATCGCCTGCTCGGCGCGGTCGAGGGCAGCGTTGGCCTCGAGGCCGCCGTCGAGGCAGTCACGGATGATGCCGCCGGAGGCCTGGATGAGGCGGCGGCGGATCGAGCGCTCCTTGACGATCTCGACGTAGGTGTCGATGCGCCCGAGGTCGGGGAGGTCGAGGTCGAGGCTGGCGAGGTAGGCGATGCCGCCGACGCCGGCGATCCGCCCCTGCTGCTCGAGCTTGGCCTGGAGGGTGCGGAGGTCGATAGCGGCACCCTGGTTGGTGAGGTCGAGCATCGCCTCGTAGAGGTGCTGGTGGCGCTCGAGGTAGAAGTCCTGCGCGCGCAGGCGCCCGGAGAGCGAGGGCAGCACCCGCGGGTCGACGAGCACGGCGGCGAGCACCGCCCGCTCCGACTCCTCGCTGTGCGGCAGGGCCTTCTGTTGCGGCAGCGTGTCGAGCATGCGGGGGGCCCGGGGAGGGCGGCGCCGATTCTACCGCGCGGGGGGCGGCGGCTCGGCCTGCGCCGCCGCCAGCCGCTCCTCGAGGCTCTGGATCGCGGCGGTGAGGGCGGGGTCCTTGGCGCCGAGGGCTTGCGCGCGGCGATAGCTGTGGGCCGCCTGCTCCAGCCAGTAGGGGTTCTTGGCCTGCAGGTCGCCGAGCAGGTGGTAGTACTCGGGCCGGCGCTCGGCGTGGATCGCCAGCTCCAGCAGCTCGATCGCCGAGTGGATGTCGCCGGCCTCCGCCAGCACTCGCGCCCGCTCGAAGTAGGCGCGCGCCATCTCCTGCTGCTCGCGCGCGCGGGCGGCGGCCGTCGCCGGGCCGGTGCCGCCGGCGGCGCCCTCCATCGACGGCATCATCTCCCGGTCGTAGCGCTTCCGCCGGTCGGGCAGGCTCAGGGTGAGGTAGGCGCGCGTGGCGCGCTCGAAGAGCAGCTCGAGGGTCCCCTGCCGCTCCCCCAGGCCGACGCGCGCCGCGTGGCGCGGATGGAGCAGCCGCGCCGCCTCCTCGTACGCCGTGTGTACCTCGTCGGGCGAGGCGGCGACGTCAAGCCCCAGCAGCTCGTAGAAGGAGGCGGAGCCGAGGCGGGCCACCAGCGCCGCCACACGCTCGCGGTGAGCGACCGGATCGAGGACCAGCGGCCGCTCCTCGAGCGACCGGGCGATCCGCTCCTGGAGCAGCCGCAAGACCTCGTCGGGCAGGGTGTCGGGACCGGGCATCGCGTGACGAAAGATTCTAGGTTAAAGCCGGGTCTGCTCACCGCTGGCAGGCAAGGTGCATCCGGCCTCCGGCGCGACGAGGGAGGGTGCGATGAAAGGCAACGGGCGCCAGCCGCAGGCGGACAGGCCGGGACACTTCGATTTCCTGCGCGGCTTCCTGTTGCGGCCGAAAGAGGTGGCGTCCGTGCTGCCGAGCTCGCCGGCGCTGGGGGCGAAGGTCGCGGAGTCCGGCGCCGCCGAGCGCGCCGGCGTGGTCGTCGAGTTCGGCCCCGGCACCGGCGCGATCACCCGCGAGCTCCTCCGCCGCATGCCGGCCGGCAGCCGGCTCGTCGCCATCGAGCGCAACCCGCACTTCGTCCGCCGGCTGCGCGAGACCCTGCGCGACCCGCGCCTCACCGTCTGGGCCGGGGACGCCGAGGAGATCGCCAGCGCCCTCGCCGCCGCCGGCGAGCGGCAGGCGGACCTCGTCGTCTCCGGGATCCCCTTCGCGGCGATGGACGACCGGATCAGCCGCCGCACCCTGGAGGCCGTGCGCCGCGCCTTGCCGCCGGACGGCCGCTTCGTCGCCTACCAACTGGTGAGCGACGTGCGGCGGTTCGCCGATCCCCTCTTCGGCCCCCCCGACGTGCGCACCGTCCTACGCAACCTGCCGCCGCTCAAGGTCTTCACCTGGCGGCAGCGCTGAGCGGCGGCGCGAGGCGCGACGCGCGCCCCTTTTCCACCGACCGGATCGTCAGCTCCAGCACGACCGCGGCGAGGATCTTGTCGCGGTGGGTCGGGTCGCCGCGGCGGTACTGGGCGTAGGTCGCGAGCAGGCGGTCGCGATCGACCAGGCCCTGCTCGGCGAGGCACGAGTCGCGGAAGAGGCCGGCGATCACGCGCGACGAGGCGTGGCGCAGGGCCCCCTCCATCACGTCGTTGAAGGTCTCGAGGTGCTGCGGCTTGGCGTAGGCGACCTTGGGCGAGCAGCCGAGCGCGGCCAGCACCTTGCGCTGGACGACCCGCTCCCGCCGCCACCCCGCCGGCAGCCGGCGGCAGAGCTCCACCAGCTCGGGCGTGCAGTAAGGGTGTGCGGGCCAGACGCCGCTCGCCAGGTGGAGGCGCGCGACGGCCGCGACGGACTCGAGCGATGACGTATCCAGCAGCGCCTGCGGCGCTTCGTCGGCGAGCGCCTCTCCGTCCGCGAAGGCCTCCCGCAGGCGCGCCGTCGCGAACGGCGGGTATGCCGCCGCCCCCGAGTCGGCCGCCTCCGGTGCCTCCTCCTCTTCCTCATCGACCTCGCCCGGTTGGGACGAGCACAGCTCGTCGCCGCCCAGGCCGGTGAAGATCAGCCGCGCGCCGTCCGTCGCCGCGCGGTCGAGCATCCCGCCGAGCGCCTCTTCGTAGAACTCGCTCCAGGGCACGGCGGCGAGCTCGCGGACACGGCGGCCGCGGCGGTTGAACGGCGGATCGTCGGCGCACGGCCGCGCGTCGTCCCGAAGTCCGAAGCGGCGGACGACCTCGGCGCGGCGGGCACGCTGATGGCCGCCGGGCCGGCCCGGCATGAGCAGGCCGTACGAGCGGACGCGGCCGGTTGCGATGCCGGCCGCGGTCGCCGCGACAATCGACGAATCGATCCCGCCGCTCAGCTCCACCGCGACGGTGTCGTCCGGCGACGCCAGTCGGCGCCGCATCGAGGCCGAGAGGATCTCGCGGAAGGCCGCCACGACGCGGGTGCCGCGCTCGACGCGCCCGGCCCGCGCCTGAGGCTCCGGACGCGGATAGGCCACCGCCACCTGCGCTGACGGCGGCTTCCAGGTCGCCGTCGCCCGCTCGGTCAACATCGAGAGGTCGGGGAAGATCGTGCGCCGCGAGTACGGGTGGGCGAGGGCGAGGAGGTAGAGCGCCGCGCCGGCCGGATCGAGGGTGTCCGAGCGGACGTGGGGATAGAGCCGGGTGACGTCCCAGTCCACCCGCAGCGTGCTGCCGCGCGCCGTGAGATAGACGGGCGCGGTGCCCCAGCGGCCGCAGCGGAGGCGCACCTCGACCCCGCCGTCGCGCCGCTCGATCAGCAGCTCGTGGAAGTCGAGCGGCCAGCTCCGGAGGGCCGCGAGCTCGCGGTCGAGCCGGCCCTCGCCGCAGTGGGTGACGGACGGCGCGCCGTCCGGCCGCGGCTCGTCGTGGATGCGCTCGCGGACCAGGACCGCGGTGCGCCGCGGCGAGACCAGCATGCAGGCATGGAGAACGGGATGATCGTAAGGGAGGATCGCGCTGCGCCCGGACGACCAGCCGCCGGGCGCCGGCGCCCAGACGCCGCCGGCGTCGCGCGCGTGGAGACGCACTGAGAGCATGGAGCTCCTCGCGGAGTGGCGGAGCGGCCACACGCTCTGCAGCGTGTGGCCGCCCGTTCCTCGACTACAGGTTCCGGCGTTGGACCGCGGTGCTCAGCTCTTCCGCCTGAGCCCGACGTCACCGATGCCGCGGCGCTTCGCGGTGATCTTCTTCCGCTTGCGCCCGACATCGCCCGCGCCGGCCGGCTTCGCCGAAGGACCGATCTTCTTCCGGCGCGCGACGTCGCCCGTGCCGGCGAGCTTGCCGAGGAGCTTCCGCTTGCGCCCCACGTCGCCCGGGCCGGCTGGCTTCGTGACGATCTTCCGCCTGCGCCCGGTGTCGCCCGCGCCGGCGGGCTTCAGGACGATCTTCCGCCGGCGTCCGGCGTCACCCGCGCCGGCGGGCTTCAGGACGATCTTCTTCTTCCGCCCGACATCGCCCGTGCCTGCGGGCTTCCCGAGGAGCTTCTTCTTGCGCCCGACGTCACCCGCGCCGGCGGGCTTCGCGACGATCTTCCGCCGGCGCCCGGCGTCGCCCACGCCGGCGGGCTTCGCGACGATCTTCCGCTTGCGGCCGACGTCGCCCGTGCCGGCGAGCTTCCCGATGAGCTTCCGCTTGCGCCCGACGTCGCCGACCCCGGCCGGCTTGGTTGGAGTTGTGATGCGCTTCTTGCGGCGCCCGACGTCGCCGACGCCGCCCGGCTTCGGCGTGGGCGGCTTTCTCCTGCGCCCGACGTCGCCGACGCCGGCAGGCTTCAGAATGGGTTCCGGCCCTCCGCCTTCCCCTGGTACGCCCCCTGAGCCCGACGGAACGTCTGTGCTCATGTGTCGCTCCTCCTTGCTGTCTAGTGAATATTAACTTGGACAATTCTACATCCGAACGCGAGACAGTCAACAGCTCCGGCTCACACCGCGCGGAGCTGCTCGTAGATCTTCCGCCCGGTGAGCGGCCCGAGTGCCGCCTGCAGCTCTTCGACGCTCGCCTGCCGCACGCCTTCGGCGCTGCCGAAGCGGGTCAGCAGCAGCTTCCGCCGCCGCGGCCCGATGCCCGAGAGCTCGTCGAGCCGGCTGCGCAGCGTGCGCGCGCTCCGCCGCCGGCGGTGGCGCGAGACGGCGAAGCGGTGGGCCTCGTCGCGCACCTCCTGGAGGAGGCGCAGCCCGAGGTCGTCGCGCCGCAGCTTGAGCGGCAGCGGCCGGCCCGGGACGTAGACCTCCTCCTCCCGCTTGGCGAGCGAGACGACCGGCGTCTCCTCGACGCCCACCATCGCCAGCCCTTCGAGCGCGGCGTTGAGCTGGCCGCGGCCGCCGTCGATCAGGATCAGGTCGGGCATCGCGCCCACTTCCTCGAGGCGCCGGCGGTAGCGGCGCTCGACCGCTTCGCGCAGCGAGGCGAAGTCGTCGGAGGCGGGGTGCCCCGGCACGCCGCGCACGTTGAAGCTGCGGTACTCCCCCTTGCGCATCTTCCCCTCCTCCCAGACCACCAGCGAGGCCACCGTCTCGCTGCCCTGGAAGTTGGAGATGTCGAAGCCCTCGATCCGCCGCGGCGGATCGAGGAGGTCGAGGTGGCGGAGCAGCGCCTCGGCGCCGGGGGCCGCCGTGCCGCCGCCGCGGAAGCGCCGCTTGTGGGCGAGGTCGGCGTTGCGCATGGCGAGCGCCACCCGCTCGGCCTTGGGCCCGCGCGACGGCAGCCGCACGTAGACCCGCTCCCCCTTCTTCTCCGCCAGCCACTCGGCGAGCGCCTCCTCCCCTTCGACCGGCAGCGGCAGGTGGATCTCCTTGGGCACGAAGGTCGTGCGGTCGTAGATCTGCGGCAGGATCTCCGAGAGCAGGCGCTCGGGGGCGATCGGCCCCACCCCTTCCCAGAAGAGCTCGCGCCGGTCGAGCACCTGGCCGCCGCGCATGACGAGCACCACGACCGCGGCGTTGCCGCCGGCGACGTAGACGCCGTAGACGTCCACGTCCTCCCCCTCGACCGAAGACAGCTTCCGCCGCTGCGAGATCGCCTCGACCTCGGTGAGGGCGTCGCGCACCCGCGCCGCCCGCTCGTAGTCGAGCGCCTCGGCGGCCTCCCACATCTCGCGCTTGAGGCGCTTGACGAGCTGGTCGCCGCGGCCGGAGAGGAAGAGGCGCGCCTGCTCGACCGCCTCGTCGTAGGCCGCCTTGGTGGTCAGCCCGGCGACGCAGGGCCCGAGGCAGCGGTGCATGTCGTGGTAGAGGCAGGGGCGCGGCAGCGAGCCGTCGATCTCCAGGTCGCAGACCCGCACCTGGAAGAGCTTCTGCACCAGCTTGATCGCCTTGCGCGCCAGCCCGCCGGGCAGGAAGGGCCCGAAGTACTCGGCGCCGTCGTCACGGATGCGGCGGGTGAAGACCAGGCGCGGGTAAGGATCGGCGGTGAGCTTGAGGTAGGGGTAGGTCTTGTCGTCGCGCAGCAGGATGTTGTAGCGCGGCTTGCGGCGCTTGATCCAGGTGTTCTCGAGCAGCAGCGCCTCGGCCGTGGTGTCGGTGGCCACGAACTCCACGTCCGCCGCCTCGGCCAGCATCGCCGCCAGCCGCGGCTCGTGCTCGCGCACCAGGTAGGAGGCCGCCCGCTTGCGCAGCGACGTCGCCTTGCCGACGTAGAGCGCCTTCCCCGCGGCGTCGCGGAAGATGTAGATGCCCGGGCGGTCGGGCAGCGCGCGGATGCGCTCGGCGAGGGCGTCGGCGGCCATGCCGGCTCAGGATGCCACAACGGCCCTTGCTTCATTCCCGTAGAATCGGAGCAAGAACCCCGGGAGGAAAAGTGCGGGCCGAGATCCTCGCCTCCAGTCTGGCCCTGGGCTGCGCTCTCGTTGCGCCGGCCCAGGCCGGAACGGTGCAGGCAGACTTGGCGGCGGAGAGGCGGTTGCTGGTGCAGCGCCTCGTGGCCGACAGCGCCGCCGCGGTCAAGGCGGTGAAGGTGCTTGCCGACGAGCGCGAGCAGCGGCTCTTTGCCGAGTTGGAGGCGAAGGACCACCAGCTCCGTCGCGAACGCAGCACGAGCACCGCCGTGCGGAAGGAGCTCGCGACGGTCACCGCGGAGCGCGAGCGCCTCGTCTTGGCGATCGCCGGCCGCGACCGGCAGCTCGCGGCCGAGATCGCCGAATATCGAAAACAGGTCGCGTCGATAGCCAACTCGCCCGACCCGCGCAAGCGCGCTGCCCTGGAGCGCTATGCCGAGGGCGACCGTGCCGTGGGGTTCGAGGAGCTCGAGGCCATCTTGCAGGCCGAGACCAAGGCTCACGCCGCAGGCTGGCGGGAACTCGCCGCGCTCGCGCTGGACCGCATGGACCGCGGCGAGATGGATACGGCCCAAGTGATTCCGTACTACGAGAAGGCGCAGTCGCTCGATCCCGACCACCTCTGGGTTTGGATCGATCTGCAACGTCTCTACCAGAAAGCGGGCCGGCTGTCGGACGCGAGGCGCGCCGCGGAGAAAACGCTGGCGCTGGCTGTGGATGACCGCTCCCGGAGCGTCGCGGAGACCGAGCTCGGCGACTTGCTTCTCGCGACGGGGGATCTGGCCGGGGCGCAGAAGCGGTTCGCGCAGGGGCTGGCGATCGATCAGCGGCTGGCCGCGGCGAACCCGACGAGCGCCCAGGCGCAGCGCGACCTCAGCGTCAGTCTGTACCGACTGGGCGACGTGCTGGAGGCGGCGAGGGATCTGCCAGGAGCGCGGATACTTTTCGAAAAGAGCCTGGCGATCCGGGAGCGGCTGGCCGACGCCAACTCGACCAGCGCCCAGGCGCAACGCGACTTCAGTATCAGCCTCAATCGGCTGGGCGACGTGCTGCTGGCGGCCGGGGAGCTTCCGGAAGCGCAGGCTCGCTTCGAGCAGAGCCTGGCGATTCGTGAGCGACTGGTCAAGGCGCACCCGACGAGCGCGCAGGCGCAACGCGACCTCAGTATCAGCCTCACCAACCTGGGCGACGTGTTGGTGGCGGCCGGGGATCCGGCTGGGGCGCGGGCGCCCTTCGAGCAGAGCTTGGCGATTGACGAGTGCCGGGCCGCGATGAACAAGACGAGTGCGGAGGCGCAGCGCGACCTCACCGCCAGTCTCACCAAGCTGGGCGACGTGTTGATGGCGACCGGCGACCTCGCGGGGGCGGGGGCGCGCTTTGCGGCCGGCCTGGCGATCGCCCAGCGGTTGATTGCGGCGAGCCCTACGAACGCTGGAGTGCAGCGCGACCTCCTCGTGGGCCACAGCAGGCTCGGCGCCCTGCCAGGCGGCGCGCCCCACCTGAGTAAGGCCTTGGAGATCGCCCTCGATCTGCAGCAAAGGGGTCTTCTCGCTCCTCGCGACGCTTGGATGATCGAGGATCTGCGGCAGCGGATCACAACCAGCGAGGGCGGTGATGGCTGAAGGAATCGGCAAGCTGCGGGCTTCGTTCCTCGCCGCCAGCCTGACGCTCTGCTGCCCCCTCGCTGCGTCGGCCCAGACCCGAACGGCGCAGGTGGACCTCACGGCCGAGACTCGGGTGCTGGTCCAGCGCCTGGTGCTCGACCGGGCCGCGGCGATCGCCGCCGTGCAGCGCATCGCCGACGAGCGTGAGGAGCGGCTGCTCGCCGACTTGGCGGCGAAGGACCGCCGATTGCGCGTCGAAGGCCATAGCAGCACGGCCGCGCGGAAGGAGCTTGCCGAGGTCACCGCCGAGCGCGAGCGGCTGGTCGGCGAGATCGCCGCCCGCGACCGGCAGTTCGCGGCCGAGATCGCGGAGTACCGCAAGCAGGTCGCCTCGATCGCCGACTCGCCCGACCCGCGCAAACGCGCTGCACTCGAGCGGTATGCCGAGGGGGACCGCGCGGGCGGGTTCGAGGCGCTGGTCGCCATCCAGCAGGCCGAGACGAAGGCCGTCGCCGCCGGCTGGCGGGAGATCGCCGCGTTGGCATTGGACCGCAAGGACCGTGGCGAGATGGGGACCGCCGAGGTGATCCCGATCTACGAGCGAGCGCAGGGGGTGGATCCCGAAGACGCTTGGGGCTGGATCTGGCTGCGGCGCCTCTACCAAGAGGCGGGCCGGCTGGAGGATGCGAAGCGCGCTGCGGAAGAAGCGTTGGCGCGCGCCGTGGACGATCGCGGGCGGAGCATCGCCGAGAACGAGCTCGGCGACGTGCTGGTAGCGATGGGAGATCTGGCTGGGGCACGGGCGCGCTTCGAGCAGAGCCTGGCGATTCGGGAGCGGTTGGCTGCGACGAACCCGACGAGCGCCAAGGCGCGACGCGACCTCAGCATCAGTCTGTCGCGGCTCGGCGAAGTACTAGTGGCGACGGGGGATCTTTCAAGGGCGCGACAGCTCTTCGAGCAGAGCTTGGTGATTCATGAGCGGCTGGCTGCGGAGAACCCAAGCGCCGTGGCGCAGCGCGATCTCAGCATCAGTCTGGAGCGGCTCGGCGGCGTGCTGGTGGCGACGGGTGATCTCTCGGGGGCGCGGGCCCGCTTCGAGCAGGGTCTGGCGATTCGAGAGCGGCTGGCTGCAGCCAACCCCTCGAACGCGGCGGCGCGGCACGACCTCAGCGTCAGCCTGGAGCGGGTCGGCGAGGCGCTGATCGCGATCGGGGATCTCTCGGGGGCGCGGGCGCGATTCGAACTGAGCTTCGGGATTCGTCAACGGCTGGCCGCGGACAACCCGACGAGCGCAGCGGCTCAGCGCGACCTCAGCGTCAGCTTAACCAAGCTGGGCGAAGTGCTGGTGGCGGCCGGGGATCTTGCGGGAGCGCGGGCGCGCTTCGAGCAGAGCCTAGAAATTGATGAACGGCTGACCGCGGCGAACCTAACGAGCGCCGAGGCGAAGCGCGGCCTTAGCGTCAGCCTCACCAAGCTGGGCGAAGTGCTGGTGGCAGCCGGCGATCTTTCAAGGGCGCGGCAGCTCTTCGAGCAGAGCCTGGTGATTCATGAGCGGCTGGTTGCGGAGAACCCGACGAGCGCCGAGGCGAAGCGCGACCTCAGCATCAGCTTCACTAAGCTTGGCGAGGTGCTGGTGGAGGCCGGAGATCTTTCGGGGGCGCGGGTGCGCCTCGAGCAGAGCCTGGCGATTCATGAGCGGTTGGCCGGAGCGAACCCGATGAGTGCGGCGGCGCGACGGGATCTCGGCATCAGTTTGGAGCGGCTTGGCGAAGTGCTGGTGGCGGCCGGCGATCTTTCGGGTGCACGGGCGCGCTTCGAGCAGAGCCTGGCGATTGGGGAGCAGTTGGCCACGGCGAACCCCACGAGTAGCGAGGCGCAGCGCGACCTTAGCGTCAGCCTGGAGTGGCTCGGTAACGTGCTGCTGGTGGCGGGTGATCTTTCGAGTGCGCGGGCGCGCCACGAGCAGAGCTTAGCGATTCGTGCGCGGCTGGCCGCGACGAACCCCACTAGTGCCGAGGCGCAGCGCGACCTCAGCATCAGCCTAGAATGGCTCGGCGACGTGCTGTTAGCGGCCGGGGATCTTTCAGCTGCTGGAACACGCTTCGAGCAGAGCCTGGTAATCCGTGAGCGACTGGCCTCAGCGAACCCGACGAGTGCGGCGGCACAGCGTGACCTCAGCGTCAGCCTGAACAAACTCGGAGACATGCTGCTGGCGGCGACAGATTTCGCCGCAGCGCGAGCACGTTTCGAGGCCAGCCTAGCAATCGCTCAACGGTTGGTCGAGGAAAACCCCACGAGCGCAGTGGCGCAGCGCCATCTCCTCATCAGTTACGCGAAGCTCGGTGACCTGCCGGACGGTAAGCACCATTGGAGCCTGGCGTTGGAGATTGCCCTCGATCTGCAACGCCGAGGTCTTCTTGCCCCGACCGACGCTTGGATGGTCGACGAACTACGGCGGCGGACCGCCGCCGCCGAGGAGGGCGATGACCGACGGCATCGCTAAGATGCGGGCTTCGACCCTCGCCTGCAGCTTGGTTCTGTTGGGCGCTATCGCTGCGTCGGCCCAGGCCGGAGCGCCGCAGGCGGACCTGACCGCCGAGACGCGGGCACTCGTCCAGCGCCTGGTGTTGGACCGCGCCGCGGCGATCGCCGCAGTGCAGCGCATCGCCGACGAGCGCGAGGAGCGGCTGCTCGCCGACCTGGCGGCGAAGGACCGCCGGCTACGCGCCGAGAGCCGCACCAACGCGGCTGCGCAGAAGCAGCTCACCGAGGTCACCGCGGAGCGCGAGCGGCTGGTCTCAGAGATCGCCGCCCGCGACCGGCAGTTCGCGGCCGAGATCGCGGAGTACCGCCAGCAGGTCGCCTCGATCGCCAACTCGCCCGACCCGCGCAAACGCGCCGCCCTGGAGCGCTACTCCGAGGGGGACCGCGCGGGAGGCTTCGAAGCTCTCGTCGCCATCCAGCAGGCCGAAACGAAAGCCGTCGCCGCCGGCTGGCGGGAGATCGCCGCATTGGCGCTGGACCGCAAGGACCGGGGCGAGATGGGGACGGCCGAGGTGATCCCGATCTACGAGCGGGTGCAGGCGCTCGATCCCGAGGATGCCTGGGGCTGGATGGAGCTGCGGCGCCTCTACCAGGAGGCGGGCCGGCTGGCAGATGCGAAGGGCGCCGCCGAGGAAGCCCTGGCGCGTGCCCCGAATGACCGCGACCGGAGCGCCGCGGAGACCTCGCTCGGCGAGGTGCTGGTTGCGGCGGGGAACCTGGCGGGGGCACGGGAGCACTTCGAGGCCAGCCTGGCGACTCGCGAACGGCTGGCGGCGGCGAGCCCGACTAGCGCCGAATCGCAGCGCGACCTCAGCGTGGGCCTTGAGAGCATGGGCATTCTACTGGTGGCAGCGGGTGATCTGGCCGGGGCGCGGGAGCGCTTCGAGGCCATTCTGGTGATTCGCGAGCGGCTGGCGGCGGCGAACCCGGCGAGCGCGGAGGCGCAGCGCGACCTCAGCGTTAGCCTGAATAAGCTCGGCGAGGTGCTGGTGGCGGCGGGAGATCTCGCGGGAGCGCGGGCGCGCTTCGAGGCCGGCTTGGCGCTCGCCGAGCGGTTGGCCGCGGCGAACCCGGCGAGCGCGGAGGCGCAGCGCGACCTCAGCGTGCTCCTGAAAAAGGTCGGCGAGGTGCTGGTGGCGGCGGGAGATCTCACGGGAGCACGAGCACGCATCGAGGCCGGTCTGGCGATTGCCCAGCGACTGGCGACGGCGAACCCGACCAGCGCAGAAGCGCAACGCGACCTCAGCGTCAGCCTGGACAAGCTCGGCGGTGTGCTGGTGGCGGCGGGAGACCTCGCAGGAGCGCGGCAGCGCTTCGAGGCCATGCTGGCGATTCGCGAGCGGCTAGCGGCGCCCAACCCGACGAGTGCGGAGGCACAGCGCGACCTCAGTGTTAGCCTCGAAAGACTGGGCGATCTGCTGGTGGCGGGCGGAGACCTGGCGGGGGCGCGGGAGCGCTTCGAGGCCAGCCTGGTGATTCGCGAGCGGCTGGCGGCGGCGAACCCGGCGAGTGCGGCGGCGCAGCGCGACCTCAGCGTTAGCCTGAACAAGCTCGGCGAGGTGCTGGTGGCGGCGGGAGATCTCGCGGGAGCGCGAGGACGCATCGAGGCCGGCTTGGCCATCGCCGAGCGGTTGGCCGCGGCGAACCCGGCGAGCGCGGAGGCGCAGCGCGACCTCGGCGTGATCCTGAACAGGCTCGGCGAAGTGCTGGTGGCGGCGGGGGACCTGGCGGGGGCGCGGGCGCGCTTCGAGGCCGACCTGGCGATCGCCGAGCGGTTGGCCGCGTCGAACCCAGCGAGTGCGGCGGCGCAACACGACCTCAGCGTGAGCCACATCAGGCTGGGCGACGTCCTGGTGGCGGCTGGAGATTTGGCGGGGGGCCGGGCGCTCTTCGAGGCCAGCTTGGCGATCGCTCAACGGCTGACCGACGCGGACCCGACCAGCGCGGAGGCGCAGCGCAACCTCAGCGTGAGCCACCTCAAGCTGGGCGACGTCCTGGTGGCGGCTGGAGACTTAGCGGGGAGCCGGGCGCGCTTCGAGGCCGGCTTGGCGATCGCTCAACGGCTGGCGGCGGCGAACCCGACTAGCGCGGCGGCGCAGCGCGACCTCAGCGTGAGCCACCTCAAGCTGGGTGACGTCCTGGTGGCGGCCGGAGATTTGGCGGGGGGCCGCGTGCGCTTCGAGGCCGGCTTGGCGATTGCTCAACGGCTGACGGACGCGAACCCGACCAGCGCGGCGGCGCAGCGCGACCTCAGCGTGAGCCGCCTCAAGCTGGGCGATGTCCTGGTGGCGGCCGGAGATTTGGCTGGGGGCCGCGTGCACTTCGAGGCCGGCTTGGCGATTGCTCAACGGCTGACCGACGCGAACCCGACCAGCGCGGAGGCGCAGCGCAACCTCAGCGTAAGCCACCTCAGGCTCGGCGATGTGCTGGTTGCGGCGGGGGACCTGGCGGGAGCGCGGGCGCGCTTCGAGCAGAGCCTGGCGATTCGCGAGCGGCAAGCGGCGGGGAACCCGACGAGCGCCGAGGCGCGGCGCGACCTCATCGTGGGCCACACGAGGCTCGGGGGCCTGCCGGGCGGCGAGCGCCACTGGAGCGAGGCCCTGGAGATCGCTCTCGACATGCAGCGCCGGGGTCTTCTCGCCGAGCGCGACGCCTGGATGATCGACGATCTGCAGCAGCGGGTCGACGACGCCGGGGACGAGCGATGAGCGACGTCTTCGTCTCCTACACGCGCGAGGACGAGGCGCGCGTTGCTCCTATCGTGGCCGGCCTGGAGAGCGCCGGCCTCTCCGTCTGGTGGGATCGCGCCATTCCCGGCGGCGCGAGCTGGCGCCAAGCGCTCGCCGAGCAGCTCGACGCTGCCCGCTGCGTGATCGTCGTCTGGAGCGCTTCCTCCACGAGCCCGCGGGGCGAGTTCGTGCACGACGAGGCCGGCCGGGCGAAGGCGCGGGGGGTGCTCCTGCCGGTGCGGATTGACGCGGTGAGCGAGCCTATCGGCTTCGGCGAGGTGCAGTCGCTCGACCTCGTCGGCTGGCGCGGCAATCCTCGCGACCGGCGCTTCCGCAACCTCGTCGCGGCGGCCAAGGCGCTGGTCGCCGGCGGGCCGAGGCCGCGTCCGATCACGACCGCCCGGCGGGCGCGCCTGCTGGCCGGGTGGTCGAGCGGCGCGGCGGTGGCGCTCGCCCTGCTCGGCTTCGCCGCGGACGTCGCCGGCCTGCAGGCCCAGCTCTGCCGCGTGCCCGGCGTGCGCGCCGTCTGTGCGGCGCGCGGCCTGGGCGGCGTGCCGACCGCGGCCGAGGAGGCCCTCTGGACGGCCCGTCGTGCGGGCGACTGCGTGGGCCTGCGAGGCTATCTCACGAGCTTTCCGCGCGGCGCCTACGCGGAGGAGGCGCAGCGGCGGCTCCAGGCGGTGGAGATCGTGACCGAGGAAACCTGGAAGCCCGAAAAGCACCTTGAGGTACTGGTCGTGCGCGCCTCCTTCGATCCGTTCGCCAGCGAAGCGGCGGCACGCGCCGACGCTCTCGTGCGCGCCCCTGCGGAGGCTCTCACGGTGTGTGAAGGCTTCAAGGCGGGCGGGTATCGACTGGTCTCCGCGACCGCCCACCCCGAGAAGAAGTGGCGCTGCTTCCCTCGCGGATCCAGTGTCGCCTGCGGCTTCGACGGGCGGGCCGTGTGCCAGGTGCAGGCCCGACACGTCACTCAGCGCCAAGTCTGCAAGTGAGGGGATGGCTCCCCTTCCCGAGAGCTTCGCCCTGTGCTGCCGGCCCTGCGGGGCGCCCCGCTCGCCGCGAGAGGCGGAGTGCGCCCACTGCGGCTCGACCGAGCGGCCGGATGCCGCCACGCTGGCGCGGCTGCGGGCCCACCGCGCCCGCATGCGGCGGGCGCTCCAGCAGCTCCGGGCCATCGGCACCGCGCGGGTCGCGACCGTTCTCCTCCGCGGCAAGCTGCCGTGGCTGCTCGGCCTCTTCCTCGGCCTGCCGATCCTCAGCTTCCTCGTCGCGGTCGCGGTCCTCCTCTTTTGTCTCGCGATCGGCGGCACCGACGGCCCGCTCGCGCTCGCCGGCGCCTTCGCGGCGACAGCGATCGGCACGCTCGGTTCCTGGGCGGGGATCGTCCTCGCCTACCGGCTCTACAAGCGCGTGGCGGCGCACGCCGCCGCCGAGGCCCAGGAGATCGTCCTCGGGATCGCGGCGACGATGCCGGCCGTCTGCCCGCAGTGCGGCGGCCACGCCGCCGTGGTGGCTGGGCTGGGAGGAGTCGGTCCCCTGCCCCTGCGGCGGCGCTGCTCCCCGCGAGCGGCGCCGACGCGGCGGTCGCCGCCGTGGCCCAGGCGCTGCTCGCCCGCGACGCGGACCTCGCGGAGCGCTTCACGCGTGCCGAGCTGGCGCGGATGCGGCTGTCCCCGGCGGTGCGGCCGCCGCCGCTGCCCGGCTACGAGCTGACCGGCGGCGGCACTCTGGTTCGCGGCCAGACCGACGGCGTGCCGCTGTGCGCCTGGAACGAGATCGTTGACGGGGTCTTCGTGCTGCGCGTCGAAGCGGCGGTCGAGACCGGGCTCGCCGGCGAGGTCTGGATCGTGCGCCCCGGCGTCGAAGCGGCTCTGCGCAAGGTGACGGACGGCTGGGGGTATGTCCTGCCGGCCGAGCCGACGGCCAGCCCCGCCGCCGGCTGGCTCGCCTACGTCGAGCCGCAGGCGTGGTGTCGTCCCCTTCCGTCGCGGCGGCCGTCGCCCGGCTCGGCCCGGCCGACGCGCTGCTGCTCGACCCCGCCGGGATCGCTCTGGCGGCAGGCCACCGGCCTCACGGCCGCGTGGGGCCTCCTCGTCGAGCAGCACGCGACGCTGGCTGGCTTGGCCCGTGACCTCGCGCCCTCGCCGTGACGTAGACTCTTCACCATGAGGAAATGGCTCCTTCTCGCAGGCGCCGTCGTCGTGCTCGCGCTGCTCGTGCCCGAGGTGATGAAGCTCGTCCAGATGGGCCCGAAGGACTACTGGGGCATGGTGCGGTACGACCAGCGGGAGGAGGGCAACCTGGCGGTCGGCGACACGGCGCCCGACGTGGTCGTGCGGGCGCTGGACGGCGCTCCCGCCCGCCTCGGCGACCGGCTCGGCGCGCGGCCGGTTGTCCTGGTCTTCGGCAGCTACACCTGACCGCCCTTCCGGCGCTCGGTCGAGCGCATCGCGGCGATGTCGAAAAAGTACGGCGGCCGCGCGGACTTCCTCACCGTCTACATCAAGGAGGCGCACCCCGAAGACGAGTGGCAGATGGAGAGCAACGAGACCGAAGGCGTCTGCTACCCGCAGCCCAAGACGACGCGGCAGCGCCTGGCCATCGCCAACGACTTCGTGCGTCGCTTCGACTACCCCATCCCGGTCCTCGTCGACCCGATCGAGAACCCCGCCAACGCTGCCTACGCCGGCTGGCCGGAGCGCTTCTACGTCATCGACGAGAACCGCAAGATCGTCTACAAGGGCGAGCCCGGGCCCTACGGCTTCCATCCCGAGGAGGTCGAGAAATGGCTGGCGGAGCGTTTCCCGGCGTGACCGGCGTGCCGCCGGGTGGTTGCGGGCTTCACCCGGCGGCACGCTCGAGCTCGGTGAGCTGAGTCAGGGCCTTTCCGCGGGCTCCTGCTCGGCCGGTTGGGCGGCGACCGGGACATAGGCGCGGGTGCAGCCGCTCAGCGTGCCCTCCTTGAGGTCGCTGCCCACGAAGACGAAGCAGGCCGACCCGTTCGCGCTCGGGCAAGTATCCGGCCCGGTGCTCGCATCGCAGGGGAACGAAATGGGCTGGCTGAAGCCTTCGCCCGAGCAGGTGCAGCGGCAGACGCAGCGGTGGGTCGAGAGGGCGGCGGCCTCGGCGGACAGAGTGATCCGCTCGCCCGGTGCGAGAGTCCGCTCCTGACCGTTGGCGAAGAAGAGGACGGCTTCGTAGGGGCCGGCGTTGCGCACCATGAGTCCCGCCCGCTCGCCGGCGCGCGCCGCCGCGGCGCATTCGAGCTGCGCTTCACGCGCGGCGCCCGCGCCGACCTCGACCGCGAAGAGGAGCGGCGTGTTCGTGACGCGCTCCGCGAAGGCAGGCGCGGCGGCGAAGAGGAGCAGCAGGACCGGGACCAGGGTGTGTGGACAGGACGTGCGCGAGGTCGATCGCATGGTCGTTCTCCTTCGAAAGGCGAGGGTCCCCCATCCCGGCGACGTCGGTGCCCCGGCGGTCGAACTCCCCTAGCAGAATCGCTATATGGTCAAGTGCGCATCAAAGGGAAGAGCGGGACAGGCGCTTTTCCGTCATTCTCTCCATGGTGACCGCCTCGCTCTCCCCCACCACCCTTGCCGACGCCCGCGCCACGCTCAAGCGGGTCTTCGGGTTCGACGCCTTCCGCGGCGCGCAGGAGTCGGTGGTGGCTTCCCTCCTCGCCGGGGACGACGCCTTCGTCGTCTGGCCGACGGGCGGCGGGAAGTCGCTCTGCTTCCAGCTTCCCGCCATCCTGCGGCCGGGGACCGGGGTGGTCGTCTCGCCGCTCGTGGCGTTGATGCAGGACCAAGTAGCGGCGCTGCGGCAGCTCGGCGTGGCGGCGGCCGCGGCGCACTCGGGGCTTCCGCCCGGCGAGCTCGCCGCCGTCGAGCGCCGCTTCGCCGCGGGCGAGCTCGACCTCCTCTACGTCGCGCCCGAGCGCCTTCTCACCGACCGCTTCCTCACCCTCCTCGACCAGACGCCGCTCGCCCTCCTCGCCATCGACGAGGCGCACTGCGTCTCGCAGTGGGGGCACGACTTCCGCCCCGAGTACCTGGGTCTCGGCGTCCTCGGCCGCCGCTTCCCCGGCGTGCCGCGGCTCGCCCTCACCGCCACCGCCGACCCACCGACGCGGCGCGAGATCGTCGAGCGGCTGGACCTGCCGCGGGCGCGGCTCTTCCTCGCCAGCTTCGACCGCCCGAACGTGCGCTACCGCGTCGTCGACAAGCGCGAGGACCCGGCGCGCCAGCTCCTGACCTTCCTGCGCGAGGAGCATCCCGGCGACTGCGGCATCGTCTACCGCCTGTCGCGCGCCAAGGTCGAGGCGACGGCATCGTTCCTCGCCGAGCAGGGCGTTGCCGCGCTCCCCTACCACGCCGGCCTGAGCCCCGCCGAGCGCGCGGCGACGCTCGGCCGCTTCCGCTCCGGCGAGGGGCTGGTGGTCGTCGCCACCGTCGCCTTCGGCCTCGGCATCGACCGTCCCGACGTGCGCTTCGTCGCCCACCTCGACTTGCCGAGCAGCCTCGAGGCCTACCACCAGGAGACCGGGCGCGCCGGCCGCGACGGCGAGCCGGCCGACGCCTGGATGACCTACGGCCTCGGCGACGTGCTGGCGCTGCGGCGGCGGATCGACGCCGGCGAGGCCGAGGAGACGCGCAAGCAGGTCGAGCGGCGCAAGCTCGACTCGCTCCTCGGCTACTGCGAGACGACGGAGTGCCGGCGGCGCTCCCTGCTGCGCTACTTCGGCGAGGAGCCGCCCGGCCCTTGCGGCAACTGCGACACCTGCCTCGAGCCGATCGCCACCTGGGACGCCACGGTGCCGGCGCAGAAGGCGCTCTCGGCGGTCTACCGCACCGGCCAGCGCTTCGGGATGATGCACGTCATCGACGTGCTGCGCGGCGAGCGCACCGAGAAGGTGCTGCGTCACGGCCACGAGCGCCTCCCCACCTTCGGCGTCGGCGCCGACCTCGAGCCCAAGGCCTGGCGGACGCTGCTGCGCCAGCTCCTGGTGCGCGGCCTCCTCGCGGCGGAGGTCGAGGGGATGCAGACGCTGCGGCTCGAGCCCGACGCCTGGCCGGTGCTGCGCGGCGAGAAGAGCCTCCTCCTGCGCGAGGAGCGAAAGCCCTCGGCGCGCACCCGCCGCCGCGCCGACCGGAGCGCCGCCGGCGCGGCGCCGGGCCTCTTCGCCGCCGTCCCTCTCGATCCCGCCGCCGAGCAGCTGTTCGAGGCGCTGCGCGCCCTGCGCCGCGACCTGGCGCTGGCGCAGGGCGTGCCGGCCTACGTCGTCTTCCACGACGCCACCCTCCGCGCCGTCGCCGCGCGCGCGCCGCGCACCCTCGCCGAGCTCGGCCAGGTCTCCGGCATCGGCGAGGCGAAGCTCGCCCGCTACGGCGAGGCGGTGCTGGCGAAGGTGCGCGAGGCGCTCGCTCCGACAGAAGGAGCTTGAATCGCCAAAAAGAGATATCGCTTTGCTGCGTAGAGTGTTGGCGAAGAGTTGACCTTTGCCGCGAAGCGTGTCAGAAATAGCGCGTCGTCCCGTCCACAATCGCACTCAACGAAGGGGGAAGAATGAAGAGCATGCTGCTTCGTCGGCACGTGGTGGTTTTCCTCGCCTTTCTCGTCCCGCTGCTCGCCGCCTCGTGCGCGACCCAGCGCACGATGGCCAAACCCGAGCGCGCGGTCGGGGGGAAGAAGCCGGCCGCGCTGGCCCAGAAGATGGCGCAGGCGCAGAAGTTCGCGCCCTGGGACGAAACGAGGCTGCAGGAAGCCGGCCCCGCCAGCTTCGCCGAACAGGACTGGCTGGAGAAGAACACCGACGGCCAGGGCAACGGGCCGACTCCGCTCAGCGCCTTGAGCGGAGCGCTCGCCGGCTGGCAGGGGTTCAAGGCGCGGCCGGCCGAAGGGACGGGGGCCTGGCAGCCCTTCGGTCCCACCAACGGCCTCAACGACCTGGCCAACCCGTACCGCGACCGCTCCGTGTACAACGCCGGGACCGAGAACTTCAGCGGCCGCACGGTCCACGCCGTGATCTCGCCGGACTGCACGGCGGGCGATTGCACCCTGTGGATCGCCAACGCCAACGGCGGCGTCTGGCGGACCGCCGACGCGCTCGCTCCCGAGCCGGCCTGGGAGTACATCTCGCACAGCTTCGAGCAGAACAACGTCTCGTCCCTCGCGCTCGACCCCAACGACGCCAGCCACCGGACGCTATGGGCCGGCACCGGCGAGCCCAACGCCTGCGGCAGCGGCTGCGAGGCCGGGGTCGGCGTCTACGTGTCGACCAACGGCGGCAACTCCTGGAGCGGTCCGCTCGGCGTGGAGGCCTTCTTCGGCCGCGCCGCCGGCTCGGTCGAGGTCAAGCCGGGCGACCCCAATACCATCTTCGTCGGCGCCGGCCGCGGCGTCGTGGGCGTCAGCAACACCTGCTGCGGCGGCGCCGACGCGCTGATCCCGGGCGCGCCGCACTTCGGGGTCTGGCGGTCGCAGGACCGCGGCCAGACCTGGGAGCTGGTCAACCAGGGCGCGCCCGCGAACTGCACCGCCAACACCCCGGACGACGTGTCGTTGAACCTGACGGCCTGCTCGCCGCGCGGCGCGCGCCGTGTGAAGTTCGACCCCGTCGACCCGAACACGGTCTACGCCTCGTTCTTCGCCCGCGGCATCTGGCGCTCGAAGTCGAACGGCGATCCGGGAACTTGGGAGCAGATCATGCCGCGGCTCGGAGCCGCCACGGTCACCACCGAGCGCGCCGAGTTCGACGTCGTCGAGCTGCCGAGCGGCGAGACGCGGATGTACGTCGGCGTCGGCGGCGGCGGCCTGTTCGCCCGCTTCCGCCGCAACGACGCGGTGCGCAACCCGGCCGCCGCCACGGTCGCGGCCACCTGGGTCACCACCACGAGTTCCGTCGTCAACTCGCCGGGCTACTCCAGCTTCGGCTTCTGCGACGGGCAGTGCTCCTACGACAGCTACGTGTACGTGCCGCCGGCGTCGTCGGGAGCGACGGTCGACACCGTCTACCTCGCGGGCGCCAACCAGTACAACGAGAACAACTACGCGCCCAGCTCCACCGGGCGGTCGAACGGCCGCGCCGTCCTGGTCTCCACCGACGCCGGGGCGACGTTCACCGACCTGACCGAGGACAGCCGCAGCAACACCCAGCCGGGCGCGCTGCACCCGGACCACCACGCGGTCGTCGTCAACCCCACCAACTGGATGCAGTTCTTCGACTTCGGGGACGGCGGCGTCAACCGCTCGGACGGCGTCTTCGTCGACGAGTCGGCCGACTGTGCGGCCCCGCCGAAGTCGTACACCGGCGGGAACCGCACGTTCTGCGAGCTGGTGCTGTCGCGGGTGCCGCAGGAGCTCCGGGCGATCAACAAGGGGCTGCGGACCCTCCACTTCTACCAGGTCGAGTACGACCGCACGAACCCCGACCGGCTCGCCGGCGGCACCCAGGACAACGGCTCGTGGGAAACGCTGGGCGACAAGGACACCTGGGTCAACGTCAACGTCGCCGACGGCGGCCACAACGCCTTCGACGCGCCGGGGCCGGGCCACGATCCGGAGTTCGCGCTGACCTCCTTCCAGTCCGGCCAGCTCTCGGTGCGCTACAACTCGCTCGACCAGGCCGACGTCAACTGGATCTCGGACACCCTGTTCATCCTCTTCAACGAGGCCTCTCCGTTCATCACCAGCGCGATCACCGACCCGGTGACGCCCGGCACCCTCTGGACCGGCCGCGAGCACGTGTTCCGCTCGAAGAACTGGGGCCGCGCCGTCGGGCTGACCAAGGCCAAGCACCGGCAGCACTGCAGCGTCTGGACCGGCGACGGCGACATCGACGAGGACGGCACCTACGAGCCGCTCACCGACCTCTGCGACGACTGGAGGGCGCTGGGCAATCAGACCGCGGCCGGCAGGTTGACCAACGCGGTCTTCGGCGACCGCGCCGGCGGGCACATCTCCACGGTGGAGCGCGCCTACAGCGACACCAAGACGCTGTGGGCGACGACGAGCACCGGCCGCGTCTTCATCTCCAAGAACGTCGACAACGCGGACCCCACGACCGTCACCTTCACCCGGCTCGACAGCCTGGCCGCCAACGACCCGCCGCGCTACCCGACGGCGATCTTCGTCGACCGGACCAACCCCAACCACGCCTGGATCAGCTACAGCGGCTTCAGCGCCAAGACGCCGCTCACCCCGGGCCACATCTTCGAAGTGACCTACAACCCCGGGGCGGGAACGGCGACGTTCACCATGCTGGACTCGCTGGACCCGGAGAAGAACTACCCGGACATTCCGGCCAACGCGATCGTCGTCACCAACCAGGGCAACATCTACGTCGGCAACAGCTTCGGGGTGGCGGTGAAGAAGCACGGCTCCGACAAGTGGAAGCCCTCGCCGGCCGGTCTGCCCAACGTCAACGTGGCCGACCTGGTCTACATGCCGGAGAGGGACTCCCTCTTGGCCGGCACGCACGGCCAGGGCATCTGGAAGCTGAAGGTGAAGTAAGCGGAGGAGGGATCCTGCGGTAGCTGGCGGCGGGTCGCGGCGACGCGGTCCGCCGCTTTTCTTTTGCACGGGCCAACCGGGCGCGGCACGGCGCGTCTAAGGAGGTGCAGCGCGGCCGCCGGCCCGGCGGCGCGCTCTTCAGAGGAGACGATCCGATGCGCACTCACTCGCTGTACCTCGCGGCCGCGGCCCTGCTGCTCGCGTCCGCGCCCGCCTGCGCCGACGGTTTCAACGTCAGCACGCGGGGGGACGACATCCGCGACTGCTCGGACCTCGAAGTCACCGCCCACGGTCGGCGGGTGGCGCGGGCCGAGGAGTCCTTGACCCTGCCGGCGCCCCGTGGCGCGCGGCTGGTCGTCGAGGGGTCGCGCAACGGCGGCGTCTACGTCACCGGCGGCGCCGGGCGGGACTACGAGGTACAGGTCTGCAAGGCCGCCGTGGCGGGGACGCAGGAGGCCGCGGAGCGGCAGCTCGGGCGCATCCGCGTCGAATCCGGCGACGGCCGGCTCGCCGGCAGCGGGCCGGGCGGCGGCGACTGGCTGGTCTACTTCCTGATCGCGGCCCCGCGCGACGCGGCGATGGACGTCGCGGTGCGCAACGGCCCCCTCGCCGTGCGCGACACCGCGGGTGACTTCCGGCTGCGCGCCGAGAACGGACCGATCGCGCTGCGCGGCACCGAAGGCGCCTACGACGTCGCGGTGCAGAACGGCCCGGTCTCGATCTCCGGCGGCGGCGGCGACGTGAAGGTGCGCGCCAACAACGGCCCGATCTCGGTGCGCCTCGCCGACGGCGACTGGGACGGCGAGGGCCTCGACGCCCGCGCGGTCAACGGCCCGCTCAGCCTCTCGGTCGACGAGTCCTTCCGCTCCGGCGTCGTCGTCGAGGCCTCCGGCAACTCCCCCTGGAGCTGCTCCGGCTGCGCCGCCGCCCGCCGCACCTGGCAAGACGAAGGCCGACGCTTCGAGCTCGGCGAAGGCCCCGTCCGCGTGCGCCTCTCGACGGTCAACGGGCCGGTGTCGATCAAGGTGCGCTGAGGGCGCCCGAAGGGCCTCTTAGCCGATGACGTTCGGCACACACCCTGTGCTAGGGTTCGATGGTGAAGCGCTTCTCGTGGAGCGTCGAGAAGAACGAGCTATTGCGGCAGGAACGGGGAATCGGCTTCGAGGAAATCGTCTACCACATCGAGCGCGGCGACCTGCTCGACATCCTCGAGCATCCGAACCGGGAGCGTTACGGCGGCCAGCGGATCTTCGTCGTGGCGGTCGAGCACTACGCCTACCTCGTGCCCTTCGTGGAATCCGAGGCGGAAGTCTTTCTGAAGACGATCATCCCCAGCCGCAAAGCCACGAAACACTACTTGGGAGGCGACTGATGCCGCGGCTGCCGAAGGAAGAGAAGGAACTGCTCGACTCGGTGGAAGCCGGAGAGTGGAGCTCCGTGGCTGCGAAGACTTCCGAGCTGAGGCGCTATCAGAGATACGCCAGCTCCACCTTCAAGAAGGACCGGCGGATCAACATCCGGATCTCCACCAGGGACCTCGAGGCGCTCCAGAAACGCGCGCTCATCGAAGGGGTGCCGTACCAGACGCTGATTTCCAGCGTCCTCCACAAGTACGCCTCCGGCCGGTTCAGGGAAGAGGGCTTATAGCCGGTCAGTTGCGACAGCTGGATATGTCCCGATTCTTGTGGAGATTCGGCGTAACCCTCTGTCTGTCGGATTAACGTTAGCTCCTCACGCGGCCTGCGTCCAAGTCGTTTCGAGGAAGCGTTGCAAGTCCTGGTGGCCGTTGACGCTGCGCAGGCGGATCTGGCCGCAGGCCACCAGCGCCCAGAGCAAGGTCAAGGCCGCCTCTTCGGTGGCGAAGCTGGCCTGGGTCTTGGTGCGGCGGCGAAACTCGCGATGGAGGTTTTCCAGCGTGTTGGTCGAGCGCAGGGTCCTCCACAGCGAGCGGGGAAACTCGTAGAAGGTCAACAGCTCCTCTCCGGCCTCCTCCAGCGAGCGGGCGACGGCCGGGCACAGGCGGGACCACTTGGCGAGGAAGGCCGCGTAGGCCTGGTGCGCCGCCGCACCGTCGCGGGCCTCGACGATCGGGCGCCAGTCGCGCCGCAGCTCCCCGCGCGCATGGCGCGGGCAGTGCTCCAGCAGGTTTCGGAGCTTGTGCTGAGTGCAGCGCTGCACGCGCACCCCCGGCCACGCCGCCAGCGCCTTGCGTAGACCCGCGTGGCCGTCGACGATGAGCAACTCCGGCGCCGCGAGGCCCCGCTGCTGCAGGTCCTCGAGCAGCTCACCCCACAGCCGCGCCGCCTCGCTGGTGGCCAACCGCAACGCCACCAGGACCTTCTGTCCGTCGGGACGCACGCCCAGAGCGGCCAGCACCGGCACCGCCACGACCCGCCGCGCCAGCCGCACCTTGACGTGGAAGCCGTCGAGAAACAGCAGCGCGTAGCGCTCGCCCGCACAATCGCGCTGCCGCCAGGCGGCAAACCGCTCCTTGAGCCGCCCCACCACGCGCGAGGCCGCGCTCTTGGACAGGTGCTCTTCTCCTAGCAGCGGCGCCAGCGCCTTGCCGATCCGTCGGCTATTGGCCCCCGCCAGATAGCACGACAGGATCGCCGCGTCGATCTGCCGCACCCGCCGTGCGTAACGCGGCACCAGCGCGCTGGTGAACTCTTCGGTCGTGCCCTCCGCGGTGGCCACCCGACCGCGCGGCACCCGCAACGGCCGCGTCCCCGCCACCGTCGTCACCCGCCGCAGCGTCGCCCCGTTGCGGTAGCCGCGGCGCACCGCCGTCCGCTGGTAGGGCTGCGCACCCAGCGCCTCCTGCAGCTCCTGCTCCAGCACCAGCTCCACGGCCTCGAGCAGCCTCTGCTCGAGCAGACGCCGGATGTCCCGGCGCAACGGCATCACCTCCTGCCCTGACGTGCTACCCTCCCACATGGCGTAACCCTCCTCCGCCGCCCACGCGACGGGATGTGCTTGACAGCTAGGAGGTTACGCCACTTTCTTTTTCCACAAGAATCGGGACGGATCCCGACAGCTTACGAGCTGGGGATAACAACCTCTAGAGCCAAGGAGGCGGCAGTTCGCGGCCCAACTCGTGGTAGCTCTCGATCACGGCAGCAAGAGCGTCTTCTACGTTCGCCAGCGCCTCCTCGACCGTTTCACCTTCCGTGACGAGCTCCGGAAGCAGAGGCGAGGTGACGGTAAAGCCCCCCTCGTGCTGAGATGCGAGAACGAGTAGAACCTTGTAGATCATCGGCGGCTCCTTCGCGCACATCGCTTAGCTCCACCGCTTCGGCCCGTCGCGCTTGGGGCGCTTCCGCCAGCAGTCGGAGCGACCCGCAACAACGCACCTGCGTGCCGGCCGCCAACCGCGAGTGCAGGCGAGTGTCACGTTCCCGGTGCCGCCCAGCCTGGGCCCACTCGCGGAGCAGGATTGTGGCGATCTGGCGTTGGATCTCTGATGCTTGAAGGCCAACCATTGGTTCCCAGGTCACTTCGGTGTGCCGGGTGACTGAGCCTGTACCTTGCGGCGCATCTTTGCCGGGAACTCGAAGATGAACTTGAGGAGCATCTCGACGAAGGCAATGAGCTCTTCCGCTTCGGCGCCAGACATGATTACGATCTCGTGATTTGCTTCATTGCCCTTCTGGCGAATGTGGTCAACCCAGTCACGCCCATCTGGAGGGATGAACCCCTTGGCTGCCAAATAGTCGACATAGCTAACGAAACTCTCTCCAGGCTTCGCACCCTTCGAGACCGCTATATGCATTAGTAGTTTGCGGCATGCAAGAACCGAAGCCGTGGGAGAGTTGGCGGCTGCCGAACGGCGGGCCTCCTCGTAGAGGGCGCTGACACCTTGGTCCGAAACATCGCCTACTGAACCTCCGGGTGCCTGCCCAGGGACTTGTTTGTTGAGAGCAAGGTAAGTTGGCTCAAAACACTGGTGGCAAATGTAGATAAATACATGTATGCCTCCGTGCCCAGGGTCCGTTGCGATGTACCCCTTCTCTGACGAGATATGGGCACCGCAGTGGCCACACGCGTAGCTTCGACTCGGCTGTGTCGTCAGGTTGGTCCACTGCCAGTTTGTCATCTCACGCCTCCCGTGGTTGGCAGCCCGCTCCTCCGTCTAGCCAGTTTCTACGACAGCGATTGACCCGTTGCCTCTCTACCCGGCGTAGATCTGAATCTCGCGCAGCTCCTTGAGCTTGTCGCGCAGCTCGGCGGCCTCCTCGAACTCCAACCTCTTGGCGGCCGCCCGCATCTCCTTCTCTAGGCGCGCAATCCGCTCGGTCAAGGGGAGCTCGGAGCGGTCGGCCAGCTCGGAGAGGCGCGTGGGGCCGCCGGCCGCGTAGTAGTCGAGGCTGCTCATCTGCACCAGGGGGCTGTGGATGTCCTTGAGGATCGACCGCGGCTCGATGCCCATCTCGACGTTGTAGGTCTCCTGCCGCACCCGGCGCCGGCGGGTCTCCTCCATCGCCCGGCGCATCGAGTCGGTCTCCTGGTCGGCGTAGAAGAGGACGCGGCCGTTGAGGTTGCGGGCCGCGCGGCCGGCGGTCTGGATGAGCGAGGTGCCGCTGCGCAGGAAGCCTTCCTTGTCGGCGTCGAGCACGGCCACGAGCGACACCTCCGGCAGGTCGAGCCCCTCGCGCAGCAGGTTGATGCCGACCAGCACGTCGAACTCGCCGCGGCGGAGCGACGTCACGATCGCCACCCGCTCCAGCGTCTCGACGTCGCTGTGCATGTAGCGCACCTTGAAGCCCAGCTCGGCGAGGTAGTGGGTCAGCTCCTCGGCCATCCGCTTGGTCAGTGTCGTCACCAGCACCCGCTCGCCGGCGGCGACCACCTTGCGGATCTCCCCCACCAGGTCGTCCACCTGCCCGTGCGCCGGGCGCACCTCGATCTGCGGGTCGAGGAGACCGGTAGGGCGGATCACCTGCTCGGCGACGATGCCGCCGGCGCGCTGCAGCTCCCACGCCGCCGGCGTCGCCGAGACGTAGATCCGCTGCCCCACCCGCGCGTCGAATTCCTCGAAGGTGAGCGGGCGGTTGTCGAGCGCGGAGGGCAGCCGGAACCCGAAGTCCACCAGCGTCTGCTTGCGCGAGCGGTCGCCGTGAAACATGCCGCGCACTTGCGGGATCGTCTGGTGGCTCTCGTCGACGACGAGCAGGAAGTCGTCGGGGAAGTAGTCGATGAGGGTCGGCGGCGGCTCGCCCGGCGCGCGGCCCGAGAGGTGGCGCGAGTAGTTCTCGATGCCGTGGCAGTAGCCGATCTCGCGCAGCATCTCGAGGTCGAAGCGGGTGCGCTGCTCGAGGCGCTGGCGCTCCAGGAGCTTGCCCTCGACCTCGAGCTTGCCGAGCCACTCGACCAGCTCGACCTCGATGCCGTCGATCGCCCGCTCCAAGCGGTCGCGCGGCGTCACGTAGTGGGTCTTCGGGTAGACGGAGACCTGCTCGACCTCCTGCAGCACGTCGCCGCGCAGCGGGTCGAAGCGGCTGATCCGCTCCACCTCGTCCCCCCAGTACTCGACGCGCAGCCCCACATCCTCGTAGGGGGTGAGGATCTCGAGCACGTCGCCGCGCACGCGGAAGGCGCCGTGGTAGAGGTCGAACTGCGTGCGCTCGTACTGCATCTCGACCAGGCGCCGGAGAGAGGCGTCGAAGCCGGTCGCCTCGCCGCGGCGGAAGAACTGGAGCATGCTCTTGAAGGCGTTGGGATCGCCGAGGCCGTAGATGCAGGAGACCGAGGCGACGATGATCACGTCCCGCCGCTCGAAGAGCGCCTTGGTGGCGCGCAGGCGGAGGCGCTCGATCTCCTCGTTGATCGTCGTCTCCTTCTCGATGTAGGTGTCGGTCTGCGGGACGTAGGCCTCCGGCTGGTAGTAGTCGTAGTAGGAGACGAAGTACTCGACGGCGTTGTCGGGGAAGAAGCTCCGGAACTCCTGGAAGAGCTGCGCCGCCAGGGTCTTGTTGTGCGAGAGGACGAGGGTCGGGCGGTTGACCTCCTCGATCAGCTTGGCGATGGTGAAGGTCTTCCCCGAGCCGGTGACGCCGAGGAGCACCTGTTCCTTGGTTCCGTCGCGCACCCCCTCGACGAGCTGCTGGATCGCCTCGGGCTGGTCCCCCTGCGGCGTGAACGGCGAGACGAGGCGGAAGTCCGGCATACGGCGATTCTAACCAGCGGGAGGGGGCGCTTCCTTCCGCCGCATCTCGGCGATGAGGCGGGGGGAGGTGGCGCGGTGCCAGGGGGTGCGGTCGTAGTCGCCCCAGAGGTTCGTGACGGCGAGGCCGGCGGCGCGGGCGCGACGCTGCAGCTCGGCGAGGGACCAGAGGCGGCCGCGGAAGCTGGCGGCGACGGCGGGCGCGCCGGACGGCTCGTAGGTGAAGCGGACGGCGCAGACGCGGCTCCCCGGCTCGCAGCGCAAGACCTCCTCGACCGCCAAGCCGCCGGCGGCGCGGTGGGCGATGACGAGCCCGGCGCGCGACGCGGCCGCCCGCCGCCGCCGCGGCGAGAGCCAGGCGGCGTCGAGGACGAAGCGCCCGTCCGGCGCCAGGTGGCGGGCTGCGGCGCGCAGCGCCCGGTCCCGGTCGGCGTCGCTCAGCAGGTGCACGAAGGGGTCGTCCACGGCGGCGACCAAGTCGAAGGCCGCCCGCAGGCGGAGCCCGCGGACGTCGGCCGCGAAGAGCCGCACGTTCGCCAGCTCGGCCAGCCGGCGCCGCGCCGCGGCCAGCATCTCCGGGCTCAGGTCGAACGCGGTTACCGCGGCGGCGGCGCGGGCTAAGAAGGCGGTCGCCCGCCCGCTGCCGCAGCCGACCTCCAGCACTCGGCACTCCGGCGGCTCCCCCGCCGCCTGTTCCCAGAACGGCCCGTCGCCGCGGTCGGCCAGCTCCCGGTCGTAGAACGGCAGCACCCGCCGGTAGTAGGCGCGGACGGCCGCGCTCGTTCGCCGCACGCCGCTATCATGCCGGAACGCCATGAACGCCGCGCCGCGCCCCGCCGACAGCGAGAGGACCTCCCGCCGCGCGCTGCTCCTCGCCGCAACGGCGCTCGCCGGCATCGCCGCGGGCGGCGCCGCCTTCGCGCTCGGCGCCGAGGCCGCGGCCCGGCTCCTCTGGGCGGCGACGACGCTCCTCGTCCTCGCGCCGCTCGTCCTTTCCGTGGTGCGCGACCTGCGCCGCGGCGAGCCGGGCGTGGACCTCATCGCTCTCCTGGCGATGGGCGGGTCGCTGGCCCTCGGCGAGTACCTGGCGGGGGCGGTGATCGCGCTGATGATGGCCGGCGGCCAGGCGCTCGAGGCCTTCGCCGGCGCCCGCGCCCGCCGCGAGCTCTCCGCCCTCGTCGCCCGCGCTCCCCGGGTCGCCCACCGCTACGAGGACGGCCAGCTCACCTCGCCGCCGCTGGAGGACGTCCGCCCCGGCGACCTGCTCCTGGTCAAGCCCGGCGAGGTCGTGCCGGTCGACGGGCTGGTCGAGGGCGACACGGCGGTGCTCGACGAGTCGGCGCTCACCGGCGAGGCGCGGCCGGCCGAGCGCCCGCCCGGCGACGCGGTGCGCAGCGGCACGGTCAACGCCGCCGGACCCTTCCGCCTGCGCGCCGCGGCGACCGCCGAGGCCAGCACCTACGCCGCGATCGTGCGCCTGGTGCGCGAGGCGGAGGCCGCCAAGGCGCCCTTCGTCCGCCTGGCCGACCGCTACGCGCTCTTCTTCCTGCCGCTCACCCTGGCGATCGCCGGCGCCGCCTGGGCGCTCTCGGGCGACCCCGTCCGCGCGCTCGCCGTGCTGGTCGTCGCCACCCCCTGCCCGCTCATCCTCGCCGCGCCGATCGCCCTCGTCGCCGGCGTCTCGCGGGCCGCCCGGCGGGGCGTGATCGTCAAGGGCGGGCGCGCCCTCGAAGCGCTCGCCCGCGGGCGCATCCTGCTGCTCGACAAGACCGGCACCGTCACCACCGGCGCACCGCGCGTGGCCGAGGTCGAGACCTTCGGGGCGCTCCCCGAGACGGAGCTGCTGCGCCTCGCCGCGTCGCTCGACCAGGTGTCGCAGCACGTGATGGCGGCGGCGGTGGTGCGCGGCGCGCGCGAGCGCGGCCTGGCGCTCTCTCTGCCGGAGGACGTCGCCGAGGAGCTCGGCGCCGGCATCGCGGGAACCGTGGACGGGCGCCGGGTGGCGCTCGGCAAGCTCACGTGGCTCGCCGGCGGCGCGCCCCTGCCGCCGGCGGCCCGCCGCGTGCGCCGCCGCTCCGCGCTCGACGGCTCCTCGACCGTCTTCGTCGCCGTCGACGGCGCCCTCGCCGGGGCGCTCGTCCTCGAGGACCCGATCCGCCCGGACGCGCCGGCCACGCTGCGGGCGCTGCGGCGGGCCGGCATCGCGCGCGTCGTGCTCCTGACCGGCGACCACCCCGAGGTGGCGGAGCCGGTGGGGCTCGCGCTCGGCGCCGACCTGGTGCTCGCCGAGCGCTCCCCCGCCGAGAAGGTGGCGGCGGTGCGCGCCGAGCGCGCCGGCGGGCCGGTCGTCATGGTGGGCGACGGCGTCAACGACGCGCCGGCGCTCGCCGCGGCCGACGTCGGCGTGGCGCTCGGCGCCCGCGGCGCCTCGGCCTCCTCGGAGGCGGCCGACGTGGTGCTCGCCGTGGACCGCCTCGACCGCCTCGCCGAGGCGCTCGGCATCGCGCGGCGGGCGCGCGGCATCGCCGTGCAGAGCGTCGTCGCCGGGATGGGCCTGTCGCTCGCCGCCATGCTGGTGGCGGCCGCCGGCTACCTGCCGCCGGTCGCCGGGGCGCTGGTGCAGGAGGGGATCGACGTGGCGGTGATCCTCAACGCCCTGCGCGCGCTGGGCGGCGGGCGGCGGCGCGCCGGCACCCCGGAGCTCGCCGCGGTCGGCGAGCGGCTGCGCGCCGAGCACTCGGCCCTGCTGCCCGAGGTGGACCGCTTGCGGGCGGTGGCCGACCGGCTGGAGGAGATGCCGCCGCCCGCGGCGCGCCGCCAGCTCGCCGAGCTGCGCGCCTTCCTCGAAGGGCGCCTCGTGCCGCACGAGCGCAGCGAGGACGCCGCCGCCTACCCGCTCGTGGCGCGCGCCATCGGCGGCGAGGACCCGACGGCACCGATGACCCGCGCCCACCTCGAGATCCTCCACCTCGTCCGCCTCTTCGGCCGCGTGCTCGACGAGCTGCCGCCCGACGAGGGGACGCCCCTGCCGCCCGAGGAGCTGCGCGACCTCCGCCGCCTCCTCTACGGCCTCCACGCCATCCTCCGCCTCCACTTCGCGCAGGAGGACGAGCAGTACCTGCCGCTGCTCGAAGGGCCCGGCGCCCCGGCCGCGCGACCCGAGCCCGAGCTCGCGACCCGCGCCTGAGCGGCGCTCCCTTCCGCACCACTACCCCGGCGGGTGGGCCCCGCGCCACCCTTCGACGTTCGCCGTGGCCGCCCCGCCGGGCGTCGCGGGGCTCGGCGGCGGGCCGTAGCGTCGCGGTCGAGAGGAGGACGAGACCGTGACGAACCCGACCTGCACCTTGCTCCCCAGCTTCGACCTGCACGAGGAGGACGGCGAGCTCGTCCTCCACGCCGAGCTCCCCCAACCGTTCGAGGGAGGGGGCGAGCTGGGCCTCGACGGCTCCGACCTGGTGGTGCGGAGCGACGGCGGGGCGCGCGGCCGCACCCCTCTCCCCTTCCCGCCCCGGGCGATGCGCGCCGCGGCGCTGCCCGACGGCGGCGTCGAGGTGCGCGTCGCCGACGCCGACCGCCAGCTCGATCTGATCGTGCGCTCCAGCCTCCGCGCCGCCGCGGCGCACATCCGCCGCGGCCACTCCGGTCACTGGCGGGATTGCGCCGACCCGCTCTGCAAGGACCCGCAGAACCTGGTCCCGTCGCTCCTGCCCGCGCGAGTGAACTGGCAAGGGGCGAAGGATGAAGCGATCGCGCTGTGGGAGGGCCTGCGCGCGCGGGCCGGCACGATGGAGGAGGAGGAGCTGCTCGTCGAGGTCAACGCCGCCTTCTCGCTCTGCGACGCGGCGCGGGAGGAGATGCGCGCCTGCGGCGACGGGCTCAACTGCTGCCGCTACTGCGGCTTTTACCAGCAGTTCGGCGGCTGCCGCGGCATCAGTCTGCGGATGACTCTGCGCATCGTCGAAGGGGACACCGAGGGGCTGCGCGGGCTGATCGACGAGTTCCTGCGCGACCTGCGGGCGCTCGACGTGCCGGCGGCGGCGTGACGCGAGGAGGTCCGAGCCATGCAACCGCTCCAGGAGAAAGAACCCCGCACCGCCCTCGACCGGCTGGTCCCGGCGCCGCGCCTGGTCGAGATCGACCGCCTCGACCTCGACGCTCCGCCGGCGGCGGTCTGGCGGCGCGTGCGCCACGGCAGCCTGGCGCCCTCGCCGTTGATCCGCGCGCTCTTCGCGATCCGCACCCGCGGCCGCGGCGAGACAGCGCTGCGCCTCGACCAACTGGTCTCCTCGCCCGAGAGGCCGGGGTTCCAGATGCTCTTCGAGAAGCCGCCGCGCGAGCTGGCGGTGGGGGCGATCGGCAGGGTCTGGGAACCGGAGATCCCCTTCGCCCACGTCGCGGACGCCGCCGAGTTCGCCGCCTTCTACCGCCCCGGCTTCGCCAAGGTGGCGTGGTCGATCCGGCTCTCCCCGCGCGGCGGCGGCACCCACCTCGAGCTGGAGCTGCGGGTGGCCACGACCGACGAGGCGTCCTGGCGGAAGTTCCGCCGCTACTTCGTCGTCATCGGCGTCGGCTCCCGCTTCATCCGCCGCCAGCTGCTGCGGGCGATCGCCCGCGACCTCGGCGCGTTGCCGCTCGACGAGGACCGGCCCCTCCCCGGCGACGAGCTGCTACCCGACGCCTCCGACCAGCTCACCCACACTGTCGACGTCGCGGCCGCGCCGGAAGAGGCCTGGCCCTGGCTGGTCCAGATGGGGTGCGGCCGCGCCGGCTACTACAGCTACGACCTGCTCGACAACGCCGGCGCCCGCAGCGCCCGCGAGGTCCATGCCGACCTGCAGCGGCTCGCGGTCGGCGACGTCCTGCCGGCGGCGCCGGGAAGCGCCGACGGCTTCGAGGTCCTCCGTCTCGAGCCGCCACGTCTGCTCGTGCTGGGCGGGCTGTTCGACAACGAGCGCGACACTCAGCTCCCCTTCCGTGCCGGGCGGCCCCGCCGCTACGGACACATGACCTGGGCGTTCCTCCTGGAACCGCTGGACGGGCGGAGCACCCGGCTGACGGTGCGGGTCCGAGCCATCTGCCGGCCGCGTCGGCAGATGCTCGCCGCGCGCCTCGCGCACGGCTTCATGGAGGCCGAGCAGCTCCGGCAGCTCGCCGCCCGCGCCGAGGGGCGCCTGCCGCGGGACGACTGGCGGGACGTGGTGGAGGGCCTGGGCGGCACCGCGGTGATGACCGCCGCGCTGCTCAGCCCCTTCCTGCGCGGCCGCCGCGGCCGTTGGGGGGTGGAGGCCGAGGCGGCGGCGAAGGAGCGCCCCGGCGACGGGCTGGTCCCGGCGCCGCGCTGGAGCTGGACGCACGGGGTCGAGATCGACGCGCCGGCCGCGGCGGTCTGGCCCTGGGTGGCGCAGCTCGGCGCCGACCGCGGCGGCTTCTACAGCTACCAATGGCTCGAGAACCTCGCCGGCTGCGCGCTGCGCAACGCCGAGACGACCCATCCGGAGTGGGAGCTGCGCGCCGGCGACCGGCTGGTGCTGCACCCCGAGCAGCCGGCGCTGCCGGTCGTCGAGTGCAAGCCTGGCGGATGGCTCGTGGCCTACGCGGCGGCCGACGAGACCGCGCGCGCCGCGGGCCGGCCCTGGGCGACCGCCTCCTGGCTCTTCCAGGTCGAGCCGCTGGGCGAGGGCCGCTGCCGCCTGCTCAGCCGCTACCGCGCCGACTGCTCCGATGACCTCGCCTCGCGGCTCCGCTTCGGGCCGGCGCTGGTCGAGCCGGTCAGCTTCGCCATGGACCGCCGGATGCTGCTGGGTATCAAGGAACGAGCGGAAGAGCCCGCGAGGAAAGGAGACCCGTCATGAGCGAAACGGCGACCGCCGTGCTGTCTGTCCCCAAAACCGCGCCGCCGCGCCCCCGCACGGCGCGCAAGACCATGCGCGCTGCCGTCTTCTACGGCCCGGGCGACCTCCGCGTCGAGGAGGTGCCGCGCCCGGTGCCCGGGCCCGGCGAGGCGGTGATCCGCGTCACCCTGACGACCATCTGCGGCACCGACCTGCACATCCTGCGCGGCGAGTACCCGGTGCGGCCGGGCCTCGTCATCGGCCACGAGCCGGTGGGCGTGATCGAAGAGCTGGGAGCCGGCGTGACCGGCTACGAGGTCGGCGAGCGCGTGCTCGTCGGCGCCATCACCCCCTGCGGCCAGTGCCGCGCCTGCCTCTCCGGCCAGTACTCGCAGTGCGGCCACGGCGCCGGCTACGAAGCGATCGGCGGCTGGCGCTTCGGCAACACGATCCACGGCGCCCAGGCCGAGTACCTCCTGGTGCCGTCCGCCCAGGCCAACCTGGCGAAGATCCCCGACGACCTTACCGACGAGCAGGTGGTGCTGCTCGCCGACATCGCCTCGACCGGCTTCGGCGGCGCCGAGTCCGGCCGCATCCGCATCGGCGACGCGGTCGTCGTCTTCGCCCAGGGGCCGATCGGCCTCTGCGCCACCGCCGGGGCGAAGCTCATGGGCGCCGCGCTGGTCATCGGCGTGGACGGCGACGACCGCCGGCTCGCGATGTCGAAGCGGATGGGCGCCGACGTCGCGCTCGACTACCGCAAGACCGACGTCGTGGCCGAGGTGCTGAAGCTCACCGGCGGCGGCGCCGACGTGGCGATCGAGGCGCTCGGCACGCAGGAGACCTTCGAGAGCTGCCTGCGCAGCCTGCGGCCGGGCGGCACGCTGTCCTCGCTCGGCGTCTACTCGGGCAAGCTCCAGGTCCCCTACGAGGCCTTCGCCGCCGGGCTCGGCGACCACCGCATCGTCACCACCCTCTGCCCCGGCGGCAAGGAGCGGATGCGGCGGCTGATGGAGGTCGTCCGGCACGGGCGGGTGGACCTGACGCCGCTCCTCACCCACTCCTTCCCGCTCGACCGCATCGACGAGGGTTACCGGCTCTTCGGCTCGCGGGCGGACGGCGTGCTCAAGGTGGCGATCCGGCCGTAGCGCGGCCGCGGCACGGCGGCGGAGGTTGCGCAGCCCCCTTCAACGTGACAGAAGGGGGCTGCGAAAGGAGACTCCAATGTCCGTGGCAAAAATCATCGAGATCAGCAGCGATTCGACGGTCAGCTTCGAGGACGCGATCCGGGACGGGCTCCGCCGGGCGGGCAAGACGATCAAGAACATTAAGCGCGCCTGGGTGCAGGACCATCTCGTGGAAGTGTCCGCCAACGAGATCACCTCGTTCCGCGTCCACCTCAAGATCACGTTCGTCGTCGACGAGTAAGCGCCGCCCTACCCCGCGGTGTGTGGCCTCGCCACCCCACCGGGTGTGGAAGTGCGCCTTGGCCAGCCGTAGGGTGGCTCGCGAGGAGGACGAGCCATGGACTGGCAAGAGGCCAAAGACGAGGCGGTGGCGCTCTGGGAGGACCTGCGGGAGCGCTCCGCGACGATCGACGAAACCGAGCTGCTCACCGAGATCAACGCCGCCTTCTCGCTGTGCGACGCGGCGCGCGCCGAGATGCGGGCGTGCGGCGAGGGGCTCAACTGCTGCCGCTACTGCGCCTTCTACCAGCAGTTCGGAGGGTGCCGCGGCATCAGCCTGCGCATGACGATGCGAGTGGTCGAGGACGACCGCGAAGGGCTGCGCGGGCTGATCGACGAGTTCCTGCGCGACCTGCGGGCGCTCGTCGTCCCGCCGCCCGCGGCGACTGTCTTGCCGGCGGCCTGAAAGGAGCCTGCAAGTGGCCGCGGCGATCGACCGCGCGCTCGAGCCCGCCGCGGCCGCGGCAACGCCCGCGGCGCCGGCGGTCTTCCGCGCCCGCGGCCTGAGCAAGGTCTACCGCATGGGGGAGGTCGAGGTGTCCGCCCTCTCCGGCGTGGACCTCGATCTCTACGCCGGCGAGCTCGTCGTCTTTCTCGGCCCCTCCGGCAGCGGCAAGTCCACCCTGCTCAACATCCTGGGCGGGCTCGACGCTCCTACCGCCGGCAGCGTTCACTTCCTCGACCACGAGCTGACCGGCGCCACCGAAGACGAGCTGACCCGCTACCGCCGCGAGCACGTCGGCTTCGTCTTCCAGTTCTACAACCTGATTCCGAGCTTGACCGCGCGCGAGAACGTGGAGCTGGTCACCGCGATCGCCGCCGACCCGATGGATCCCGCCGGGGCCCTCCGTTTGGTCGGGCTGGGGACGAGGCTCGACCACTTCCCTTCGCAGCTCTCGGGCGGCGAGCAGCAACGCGTCGCCATCGCGCGGGCGGTGGCGAAGCGGCCGGACGTCCTGCTCTGCGACGAGCCGACCGGCGCGCTCGACTACGAGACCGGGAAGCTCGTCCTCGAGGTGCTCGAGCGGGTCAACCGCGAGGTCGGCACGACCACCGCCGTCATCACCCACAACGCCGCCATCGCGGCGATGGCCGACCGCGTCGTGCGGCTGCGCAGCGGCCGCATCGTCGAGGAGCGGCGCAACGCCGTGCGCGCGACCCCGGCCGACCTCGAGTGGTGACCGCGCCGTGAGCCCGCTCCACCGCAAGCTCCTGCGCGACCTGCGCCACCTGCGCGGCCAAGTCGTGGCCATCGCCCTGGTGGTGACCTGCGGCATCTCGATGTTCGTGGCCCTGCGCAGCATGCACCGCTACCTGCTCGGCACCCAGGCGGAGTACTACGAGCGCTACCGCTTCGCCGACCTCTTCGCGCAGCTCGAGCGCGCGCCGCTCGCCGTCGCCGCCGAGATCGCCGCGCTCCCCGGGGTGGCGGCGGTCGAGCCGCGCGTCGTCGCCGACGTGCTGCTCGACGTCCCAGGCCTCGCCGAGCCCGCGACCGGACGGCTGGTGTCGGTGCCGCGCCACCGCCGGCCGCGCCTCAACGACCTCCACCTCCGCCGCGGCCGCTGGCTCGCCGGCCCCGACGAGGTGCTGGCGAGCGAGGCGTTCGCGCGCGCCAACCGGCTGGCGATCGGCGACAGCGTCGGCGCCGTGATCCACGGCCGCTGGCGGCGGCTGCGCATCGTCGGCCTGGCGCTCTCGCCCGAGTACGTCTACGAGATCCGCGGCTCCGGCGACGTCTTCCCCGACAACCGCCGCTTCGGCGTCCTCTGGACCGCCGGCGAAGACCTCGCCGCCGCCTTCGATCTCGAGGGGGCATTCAACGACGTCGCGCTCGCCCTCGCCCCCGGTGCCTCCGAGCCGGCGACGATCGCCCGCCTCGACCGGCTCCTCGCCGGCTACGGCGGCCTCGGCGCCTACGGCCGCCAGGACCACGTCTCCCACCGCTTCGTCAGCGACGAGATCGCCGAGACCCGCGTCACCAGCGTCGTCATCCCGGCGATCTTCCTCGCCGTCACCGCCTTCCTGCTGCACACGGTCATGTCGCGCCTGGTCGCGACCCAGCGCGATCAGATCGCCGTGCTCAAGGCCTTCGGCTACCGCGGCGGCGCGGTGGCGCTGCACTACCTCGAGCTGGCGGCGGCGCCGGTGCTGCTCGGCTCGGCGGCGGGCTCGGCCCTCGGCCTCTGGCTGGCGGTCGAGCTGGCGCAGCTCTACGCCCGCTTCTACCAGTTCCCGGTGCTCCGCTTCGTCCCCGAGCCGCAGATCGTGGCGCTGGCGGTCGGCATCAGCGGCGGCGCCGCGCTCCTCGGCGCCTGGGGGGCGGCGCGGCGGGCCGCCGCCCTGCCTCCGGCCGAGGCGATGCGCCCGGAGGCGCCGGCGCGCTACCGTCTGGGGGGCCTCGAGCGGCTCGCCCCCGGCCGCTTCCTCTCGCCGGAGACCCGCATCCTGGTGCGGAACCTGGAGCGGCGGCCCTGGAAGGCGGCGCTCGCGGTCGTCGGCGTCGCGCTGGCGGCGGCCATGGTGGTGCTCGGCTGGTACGCCTTCGACGCCCTCGAGCGGATGAAGGACCTGCAGTTCCGCGCCGTGCAGCGCGAGGACCTGACGGTGGTGCTGCGCGAGCCGTCCTCCGGCGCGGCGCGGCAGGCCCTCGCCGCGCTGCCCGGCGTGCGGCGGGTCGAGCCCTTCCGCTCGGTGCCGGCGCGCCTGCGCCATGGCCACCGCTCGTACCGCACCGCCCTCCAGGGGCTCCCGGCCGGCGGCACGCTGCGGCGGATCGTCGACCGTGACGGACGCCGGCACCCGCTGCCGGCCGCGGGGGTGCTGCTCACGACCCGCCTCGCCGAGCGGCTCGCCGTGCGCCCGGGGGACCGGCTCTCGGTCGAGGTGCTCGAAGGGGCGCGGCCGGTGCGCGAAGCGCGGGTGGCGGGGGTCGTGGACGAGATGATCGGGATGTCCGCCTACCTCGAGCTCGGCGCTCTCAACCGGCTGCTGCGCGAGGGGGAGACGATGTCGGGGGCGTACCTGGCGGTCGATCCGCCGGCGCGCGAGCGCCTCTACGCGCGCCTGAAGCGGCTGCCGGCGGTGACCGGCGTCGGCGTGCGCGAGACGGCGTTGCGCGGTTTCGAGACGACGATCGAGGGGAGCTTCTGGATCTCGCTCGGCACCGTCATCGCCTTCGCCTGCGTCATCGCCTTCGGCGTCGTCTACAACGGCGCGCGGATTTCTCTCTCGGAACGCGGGCGGGAGCTGGCGAGCCTGCGCGTCCTCGGCTTCTCGCGGCGCGAGGTGGCCGCAATGCTCCTCGGCGAGCAGGGGCTGCTGACCGTGCTGGCCCTGCCGCTGGGCGCGGCTCTGGGTTTCGGCATCTGCGCCCTCCTGGCGCTCCGCTTCGAGAGCGACCTCTTCCGGCTGCCGCTCGTGGTGAGCGCCCGCACCTATTTCCTCTCCTTCCTCACGGTGGCGGCGTCGGCCCTGCTCTCGGGGCTCGCGGTGCGCCGCCGTCTCGATCGCCTCGACCTCGTGGCAGTGCTCAAGACCCGGGAGTGAACCTCATGCGCCTCTCGCCCAAGCGACTCGTCTGGCTCCTCGCCCTCGCCGCCACCGCCGCCTACGCCGGCGCGGCGTTCCGCCCGCGCCCCATCGAAGTGGACACGGCGCGCGCGGTCCGCGGTCCCTTGCGCGTCACGATCGACGAGGACGGGGAGACCCGCATCCACGACCGCTACGTGGTCGGCGCTCCGGTCGCCGGGCGCCTCGAGCGCATCACCCTGCACGCCGGCGACGCCGTCGAGCGGGGCGAGGTGGTGGCCCGGCTCGAGGCGCTGCCGCTTGACCAGCGGAGCCGCCTGCAGGCGGAGGCCCGTCTCGCCGCCGCCGAGGCCGAGCGGCGCGAGGCCGAGGCGGTCGTGCGCCGGCAGCGCGCCGCCCTCGATCAGGCGCGGCGTACCCTGGCGCGGCACGAGCGGCTGGCCGCCGAACAAGTGGTCGCCGCCGACGCGGTGGAAGCGGCGCGGACGGCGGTGGGGACGACGGAGAGCGACCTCGAGGCGGCGCGCCACCACGCTCGCGCGGCGGCCTTCGAGGCGACCAATGCCCGCGCCGCCCTGCTCGACGCGGAGGGCGTCGAGGGGTCCGGGACGGTGCCGATCCTGGCGCCGGTCGCCGGCCGCGTGCTCCGCCTTTGCGAGGAGTGCGACAAGGTGGTGGCCGCCGGCACGCCGCTCCTCGAGCTGGGCGATCCCGCCGGCCTCGAGGTGGTGGTGGACGTGCTGTCGAGCGACGCGGTGGCAATCCGGCCGGGGGCGCCGATGCTGCTCGCCGCCGGCGGCGAGGGGGCCGGCCGCTGGCGGGCCCGCGTGCGCACCATCGAGCCTTCCGGCTTCACCAAGGTGTCGCCCCTCGGCGTCGAGGAGCAGCGGGTCAACGTGATCGGCACGCTGCTCGACCCGCCCGGCGCGCTCGGCGACCGCTTCCGCGTCGAGGCGCAGATCGTCCTCTGGGAGGATGACGACGTGCTCAAGGTCCCGGCCGGCGCTCTCTTCCGCGAGGGGGACGGCTGGGCGGTCTTCGTCGTCGCAGACGGCCGCGCGCGCCGCCGGCCGGTGCGGTTGGGTCACCGCAATCCCGACGAGGCCGAGGTGGCTGCGGGTCTGCGCCCGGGCGAGATCGTGATCGTCCATCCAAGCGACGCCGTCCGCGACGGCGCGCGCGTCCGACCGGGCTAGCGCCGGGGCTCCTCCGCAAAGAGCCGGAGCAGCGGCTCGTCGCGACCGTACCCGTCGTCGCGGAAAACGAGCGTCCCCTCCTCGTCCACCCAGGCGGTCCAGTAGACGAGGTGGATCGGGATCGGCTCCGCCAGCCGCACCTCCCGCTCGCGTCCGGTGGTGATCGCCGCCTCGATCGCCGTCCGGCTCCAGCGAGGGTCGTCGCGCAGCGCCCAGACCGCGAGCTCGAGGGGATCCGCGATGCGGATGCAGCCGTGGCTGAAGGTCCGCGTCTCGCGCTCGAAGAGCGAGCGCGCCGGGGTGTCGTGCAGATAGACGGTGAAGGGGTTGGGGAAGACGAACTTGATCCGGCCGAGGGCGTTGCGCGGCCCGGGGCCCTGCACGACCTTGCCCCCGGGCAGGACGCGGAACCCCTCGCGCCGCAGGTACCCGGGCTCGCGGCGGGCGCGCGGGAGGATCTCCTTGGCGGCGATGCCCGCCGGCACGTGCCACGAGGGATTCAGCACGACGCGTTCGATCGCGCTGCTGAACGACGGGGTCTTCGTGTAGCTGCGGCCGACGATCGCCCGGGTCGTCAGCTCCGTGCCCCCCGCCCCCACCGCCCGGACCGCGAACGCCGCGACGTCGACGAGCACGTGCCGGCGGCCGAGGTCGCGCGGCAGCCAGCGCCAGCGCTCGAGATTGATCTCGGCCAGCCGCAGGCGCCGCTCGGCCGCGGCGGCGGCGCCCTCGGCCGCGGCGGCCTCGCGCAGCGCCGGCAGGGCGGCGCGCAGCCGCGCGTAGCCGGCATGAGGCGGCGCCAGGAGCGCCAGCCCGTCGCGCACCATCCCGGCGGCGAGCGCCGTCTCGAGCACCACCGCCAGGTCCTCCTGCCCCGGGTGGCTGCGACAGTCGCGGTAGAGCGCCGCGGGGTCGGCGCGGCCGGCGCGGAGATGCGACGCGGAGCTGAGGAAGGCGTCGGAGAGCAGGAGGTCGAGCTGCGCCAGCGCCTCCGGCGTCGGCTGACGTGCCGCCTCCGCCATCCGTTCTTCGATCTCCGCGAGGTGGTAGTCGGCGGGCCGCAGCCCGTCGTCGCCGGCGGCCGCGACCGCGGCGGCGAGCTCGGCCGCCGGCGGCAAGGGGCCCTCCTCGCCGACCCAGGCCGGCTGGAAGCCGCGGCGCTCGTAGAAGCAGCCGAGCCAGGGGCTCGGGTGGCGGGTCTCGCCGGCGCGCAATGCTGGTGCTGGGACCGAGACCTCGATGCGAGTGCGGATCGCCTCCGCCAGCGTCGGGGGCGGCGGCGGTTCGCCGGCCGGAGGCGCGGCGGCCGCGACGAGTGCCGCGGCCGCCGCCAGGAGGCCTAGGAGGAGAGGGGCTCGACGACCATGATGCGCCCAGGCGTTCGTGATGCGGCGCATCATGGCGCGAGCTCCTCGAGAGTGGACCGCTTCAGTTGACCGGGATCGGCAGCGCCTTGGGCCGCTCCTCGACCGGCATCGGGACGCGCACCTCGAGCACGCCGTCGGTGAACTTGGCCTCGATCTTGGCCGCGTCCACCATGAAGGTCAGGGGCAGGCGGCGGTAGAAGGCGCCGTAGCTGCACTCGGCGCGGTAGTAGCTCTCCTTGTCGATCTCCTTCTCCTCCTTGCGCTCGCCGCTGAAGACCAGGGCGCCGTCCTCGAACGTGATGTGGACGTCCTGCTTCTTCAGGCCGGGCAGGTCGGCCTTGACGACCAGCCAGTTGTCGAGCTGGTAGACGTCGAAGGTCGGCATCCAGGTCGGGCCGCCCTCGAAGCGCCGCATCCGGCTGGCGAAGAACGGCCGCCGCCAGAAGGTCTCGAACTCGTTGGTCAGCTCATCGAGCAGACCGAAGGGACGGGTGAAGAAGGGGCGGAGCTCCTCCCCCTTGAAGGGCACCAGGCTCGTCTTCTCGAACATTGCGCTTCCTCCATTGAGTGTGAGTTGACTGCCACCGCCGAGAGTAGCGGCGGCCTGCGGACGCGCCACGCTCCGGGGGGTGGTTCCGCACACGCCGCCGGGCGGGAGGAGCGCCCACCCCGCCGGGCGGTCCCTCGCCCACCTCGCCGGGTGTCGCGCGCGGCGCGCGGCGGGCGCACGATGGCGGCAAAGGAGACGGGCCATGAACGACAGGCAACTGCAGCGCGACGTCCTCAACGAGCTCGAATGGGAACCGAGCGTCCACGCCGCGGAGATCGGCGTCGCCGTCAAGGAAGGCATCGTGACCCTCAGCGGCACGGTCGGCACCTACGCCGAGAAGCTGGCGGCGGAGAAGGCCGCCAAGCGGGTGCGCGGGGTCAAGGCGGTGGCCGAGGACATCGCGGTGAAGGTCGCGACCGGCCTCGAGCGCAGCGACACCGAGATCGCCTCGGCGGCGGTCGTCGCGCTGGGCTGGGACGTCGAGGTGCCGCACGAGAAGCTCAAGATCAAGGTCGAGGACGGCTGGATCACTCTCGAAGGGGAGGTGGACTGGGCCTTTCAGCGCGACGCCGCGACGCGCGTGGTGCGCTACCTGACCGGCGTCCGCGGGGTGACGAACCTCGTCACCATCAAGCCTCGCGTCGAGACCTGGGCGCTCAAGCGCCGCATCGCCGACGCGTTCAAGCGCAACGCCGAGCTCGACGCCAAGCGCATCCAGGTCGATGCGATCGGCGGCCGGGTGGCGCTGTACGGCCACGTGCACTCCTGGCAGGAGCACGACGAGGCGACGCAGGTCGCCTGGTCGGCGCCGGGAGTGGTCATCGTGGAGAACCACATCGCCGTCACGCCGTAGGCGCCGGCGAGCACGAGGGGCCGCCAAGGCCCGGGAGGCATGTCATGAGAAGAGAGACTGCTCACGCCGCCATCGCGGCCCTCGCGCTCGCGGCCTACGCCGCGCTCGGGCTCGCCGCCTGCGCGCGGCAGACACCGCCGGCGAGCACGACGCCGCTGAACCGTGCGGCCGAGGAGGCCGCGATCCGCGGGGCGCTCCACCGCCACGTCGAGCGGTCGCCGGACGTCGTCCCCGTTGATCTTCAGGTAGCCCAGATCGGCATCGACTCCGGTTACGCGCTGGTCACCTGGATGCACGAGGAGCAGGGAGGCCAGGCCCTGCTGCACAAGGAAGTCGGACAGTGGCAAGTGCTCGAGTGCGGCAGCGGTTGGCTGGGCGTGCGCGGCATCTTCCGCCAGCGGGTCCCGGGCGGCGTGGCGAAGCGGCTGCTCGACCAGGTCGACCCGAACTGGGCGTCGTACGAACCGCTCTGACGGCCGGCGCTCATAGGAAAGGAGAAGGCCATGTCTCGCAACGACAAGCCCCGTGCCTCGAGCTGCGCCGCGAACCGGCTCGAGACCATCCTGGTCGGCAGCGCCCTCGACGACGGCAGCGACGCCGTCGTGCGCGTTGCCCTGCAGGCGGCCCGCGCGGCCGGCACCCGCCTGCACGTCGTCCACGCCGTCGAGATCGCGCCTTCCGAGATGGCGATCGATCCGATGTGGCTGACCGGCGAGCTGGTCGCCGAGATCACCGAGGAGCGGCGCCGGCAGCTGGCGGCGCAGCTCGCGCGGCTCGGCGCCGGCGCCGAGGTCGCGGGCACGTCGGTGGTGCGCGGGAAGGCCTACCGCGTTCTTCTCGACGCGGCCCAGGCCTGCGAGGCCGGCTTCGTCGTAGTCGGCGCCGCCCGCTCTTGCGGCACCTTCGGACGGCTCCTCGGCTCGACCGCCGACCGCCTGCTGCGGAAGGCGTCGTGGCCCTTGCTCGTGGTGCGTGGCGAGCTGGCGCTGCCGCCACGGCGGGTGCTGGCGCCCGTCGACTTCGCGCCGCTCTCCGTCGACGCCCTGCGCTGCGGCCTGCGGCTGCTGCGGCAGACCGGCGGCGGCGCGCCGGCACGGCTGACGGCGTTGCACGTCCTCGACCCCCTCGCGCGCCCGGCGCGGCGCCAGTGGCAGATGTCGCCGGCCGAGCTCGACGCGGCGGAGGACGCCGCGCGGGCGGCCCTGGCCGCCGTCGCCTCCGGCTGCCGCGCCCTCGAGCCCGTCGCCGTCGAGCCGGCGCTGCGCTACGGCGATCCGACCACCCAGATCCTCGCCGCGGCCGAGGAATCCGGCGCCGACCTGCTCCTCATGGGCACGCACTCCCGCCCGCCACTCGACCGGGTGCTGCTCGGCAGCGTCGCGGCGCAGGTCGTGCGCGAGGTCCGCTGCAGCGTGCTGGCCGTACCGCCCGAAGCCGCGCTGGGCGCGGCCCTGGCCGAGGCGGTCGTGGCGGGGACCGAGCCGGCGTTCTCGAGCGCTCCCGACCTCGTCGCCGTCGGGTGAAGCGATGCCCTTCACCGCCGAGCAGTTCTTCGCCGTCTTCCGCGCCTACAACGAGGCGGTCTGGCCGGCGCAGTGGTTGCTCACCGCGGCCGGGGCTCTGGCGTTGGCCGGCGCGCTGTCGCGGCGTGCGGTCGGCGCGCGCGCCGCCTACGTCCTGCTCGCCGCTCTCTGGCTCTGGATGGCCCTGGCCTACCACTTCGCTCACTTCGCGGCGATCAACCCCGCGGCGCCCCTCTTCGGCGCGCTGTTCGCCGTTGCCGCGGGGCTGTTCTTCTGGCAGGGCCTCCGCTCGCCGGCTCCCCGCCTCGAGCTGCATGCGTCCGGCCGAGGCGTGACCGGCCTGGCGCTCGCCCTCTTCGGCCTCGCGGTCTACCCGCTGCTGAACCCGCTCTTCGGCCACCACTTTCCGGCTGCTCCCGGCTTCGGCCTGCCCTGTCCCACGACCCTCTTCACGCTGGGCATCCTGTCGTTCGCGCAGCCACGGTCCGAGCGGGCGCTGCTCGCCATTCCCGTCGCCTGGGCGTTGGTCGGCTCGCTGGGGGCCTTCACCCTTGGAGTACCTCAGGACTTCATCCTCATTCCCGCCGCCGCTTGGGGCCTGTTCCTCGCGTTCGCACCGCGCTCGCGCGGACGTCTCGGCGTGCCGGCATTGTGGAGGCAGACATGAAAGACCACGAGAAGATCCTCATCGGCACCTCGCTCGCGAGCGAGAGCGACGCGGTGGTGGACGCCGGGATCGCCCTGGCGCTGGCCACCGGCGCGGCGGTTGAGCTGATCCACGCCCTGCCCAAGCCGGTGGACCTCTACGTCGGCGTGTCCGGCCTGGAGGCCGTCGGCAACGACTGGTTCCTCGCTCTCGAGCGGGACCTGCGCGAGCGGCTCGACGTGCAGGCCGCCGCCCGCGGGCTCGAGCGGGTGCGCCACGTAAAGCGCGTCGAGCTCGACCTCCCCCACCGGGCGCTCCTCGGGCGCGCGACCGCCACCGGCGCTTCGCTCATCGTCCTCGGCGCCGCGGTCGGCGGCAGGCCGCGCCGGCGCCTCCTGGGCTCCACGACCGACCGCGTCCTCCGCAAGGCCGCCTGCCCGGTCCTGGTGGTCCGCCCGGGCTGCGCCATGCCCCCGGCGCGCGTCCTCCTCGCCACCGACCTCTCCGCCGTTGCCGCAGGCGTGCTACGGCGCGGGCTCGAGGTGGCGCTGCCGGCCGGCGGGCCGCGGCCGGACGTCGAGGTGCTCTTCGTCCACACCGTCGGCAGCGAGACCTCGACCCACTTCACCCGCGAGCAGATGCACCGCTTCGCCGAAGAGGAGCTGTGGCGGGTCGCCCGGGCGGCGCTGCCGGACGGCCCGACGGTGCGCTGCAACGTGCGCCAGGGCTACGCGGCCGAGGAGATCGTCGCCGAGGCGGAGAGCTGGAAGCCCGACCTGCTCGTGCTCGGGACGCACGGCGCCAGCGGTCTCGAGCGGGCGATCCTCGGCAGCGTCGCCGCGAACGTCGTCCACGACGCCCCCTGCAGCGTGCTGGTCGTCCCCTCGGCCGCGGCGGCGGAAGAGGAGCGTCCCGCCGACGCCGACTGGGCCTACGTCGCCGACGACGAGCCGGTCGCGGCCTCTACCGCGGCGAGGTCTTGGAGCTGACGATCGTGCGGCGCAGCAGACACGCTCTGACCACCGGCTTCGTCCTGCTCGCTCTGGTGAGCGGGCTGCCGGGGCTCCTGTCGGCGGGTTGTGCCAAGGCGGCCTCCGCCGGCCGGGCGCCCGGATGCGATCACGAACGTCCGGTAGACGGCGGCATGCTCTGCTGCGCCGCGCCGCAAGTCGCGCCGACCGAGGGCCGCTGCTGCTCCGTCTCCGAGCCGGGACCGGCGCCGGCGCCCGGCGTGCCGGGCCCCGCGCCGCCCACGACCGTTCCCGACGCGGCCGCGCCGGCGCCCGCGATCGCTCCGGCGCCGGCCCACACGCCGTTCGCCGGCGTCGCGCCCGCCGCCGGCCCGCCGCGGCCCCCTCCCGTTCCCCTGTTCACGCTGCACGCCGCCCTCCTGATCTGACGCCCCCCGCGCGCGCGTCTGAACCCTCCGCGGTCTGACACCGCGGAGAGCCCGCGAACTACACGCGAAGAGGACCGTCATGACTCGTCACTTTGCCCGTTGCGTCCTGCTGCTGCTGGCGGCGGCGGTTTTCCCCGGCCCCCTGGCGGCCCAACCCGCCGAGCCGGCGCAAGAGGCGCCCGCGGTCGAAGAGCTGGTGGCCCGCGCCCTGGAGCGCGCGCCGGCCCTAGCCGCCCGCCGGGCCGCCGTCGCCGCGGCGCGGCTGATGGAGGTCCCCGCGACGGCCCTCCCCGACCCGATGGTCGAAGGGATGCTGCAGAACGCCGACTTCCCCGACTACACGGTCGGCAGCGAGGACATGTCGATGGCCGGCGTCGAGCTGCGCCAGCCGCTCCCCTACCCCGGGAAGCGCCGGGCCCGCGGCGAGGCGGCGGCGGCCGCGACCGCGCTGCGCGCCGCCGAGCTGGCCGCCGAGGAGCGCCGGGTGGCCGCCGCCGTGCGCATCCTCTACGCTCGCCTCTACGCGCTCGACCGCGAGCGCGAGACGCTGGCCGCGGCGCGCGAGCTGGTCGAGCTCCTCGCGGCCACCGCCGCCGCCCGCTACGCCACCGGCGAGAGCGAGCAGGAAGCCGTCGTCAAGGCCCAGCTCCAGGTGAGCCGCCTCGGCGAGCAGCTCGACGACCTCGCCGCCGAGCGTGCGGCGACGGCGGCCGAGCTGGACCGCTGGCTCGACCTTCCCGCCGGCCCGCCGCTCGGCGACGTCGCCGCGCTGCCCGCCCCGCCGCCGTCCGCGCCGGGACCGGAGGAGAGCGCGCTCGCCGCCGCGCCCGAGGTGGCGGTGGCGCGGGCGGCGGTCGCCGCCGCCGAGCGGCGCCTCGCCGTCGCCCGTCTCGACCTCAAGCCCGACTTCGCCCCCGCCGCCGGCCTCGCCTCGCGCGGGTCTCTCGGCGCCGTCCTCACCCTCCGCGTCGGCGTCGAGATCCCCTTCTGGCGCCAGCGCAAGCAGGGGCCGATGGTCCGCGCCGCCGAGGAGGAGCTGGAGATGGCGCGGCAGGAGCTGCGCGACGCCGAGGCGGTGGTGCGCGTCGAGGCCGCCCGCCTCGGCGCCCGCCGGCTGCAAGCCGAGCGGCAGGTGCTGCGCTACCGCGAAGCGATCCTGCCGCAGAGCAGCACCGCGCTCGACGCCGCGCGCTCCTCCTATCTCGCCGGCCGCGGCGACTTCTCGACCGTCATCGAAGACTTCGACCTCTGGCTCCAGGCCCGGGTGCAGCTCGCCCGCCGCGAGGCGGACCGCTTCGCCGCCTGGGCGGAGCTGGAACGTCTCAACGGAGGTGCCCCATGAGCCTGTCTCGACCGATCCGCACGACCGTCCTCCTGCTCCTCCCCGCGCTGGCGCTGCTGGGGGTCGTGGGCTATCTGACGTCCTGCCGCGCGGCCCTGCCGCCGGCGGCGGTCCAGTACCACTGCCCGATGCACCCCGACTTCGTCGCCGACGCGCCCCGCGACTGCCCGATCTGCGGCATGCGCCTGGTGCCGATCGAGCGGCCGAACCTGCCGCCTTCGAGGTCGGCTCCGGCGGCGAGCGCCGCCCGCCCCGAGGACGGGATCCCCGGCCTCGCGCCGGTCGCGCCGGACACCGCGGCGCGGCGCCTCGCCGGGGTCAAGACCGCCGTCGCGGAGCGCCGCACCCTCACCCGTTCGGTGCGCACCGTCGGGCTGGTGGCCGCCGACGAGACGCGCGTGCGCCACGTCCACACCAAGATCTCCGGCTGGATCGAGCACCTGCACGTCAACTTCGTCGGCCAGCCGGTACGGGCCGGCCAGCCGCTGCTCGCCATCTATTCGCCGCAGCTCCTGGCGACCCAGGAGGAGTACCTGCGGGCGCGCGAGGCGGCGGGCCGCTTCGCCGGCTCCTCGCTCCCCGAGGTGCGGCAGGGCGGCGCCGATCTGCTCAGCGCCGCCCGTCGCCGTCTCGAGCTGTTCGACGCGCCGCGCAGCCTCCTCGCCGCGCTCGACCGCACGGGGAAGCCGCAGCGCACGGTGACGCTCCTCGCCCCCGTCTCCGGCTACGTCACCGCCAAGGAAGTCTTCGAGGGGATGGAGGTCGGTCCGGGGATGGACCTCCTCACCATCACCGACCTGTCGCGGGTCTGGGTGGAAGCGGACTTCTACGAGATCGAGAGCCGCGCCCTGGGCGTCGGGCGGCCGGTCGCGCTCTCTCTACCCTACGACCCGGCGGTGCGCTTCACCGGTCGCGTCGGCTTCGTCTACCCGACCGTCGACCCGGCGACCCGCACGCTGCGGGCGCGGATCGAGCTCGCCAACCCGTCGCTCCAGCTCAAGCCGGGGATGTACCTCGACGTCACCCCCGAGCTCGAGACCCAAGAGGGGGTCGTGGTTCCCGACTCGGCGGTGCTCGACACCGGCCTGCGGCAAGTGGTGTTCGTCGCTCGCAACGGCAGGTTCGAGCCGCGGGAGGTGCGGGTGGGGCTCCGCGGCGGCGGTGAGGCGGCGATCCTCTCCGGCGTCGCCGCCGGCGAGCGGGTCGCGGTGCGCGCCAACTTCCTGCTCGACTCCGAGTCGCGCCTGCGGGCGGCGGTCGCCGACATGAGCGCGCCTGCACACGTCCACGGCGGAGGCGCCCCGTGATCCGGCGCGTCATCGCCTTCTCGGCGCGCAACCGCGGCCTCGTCCTGCTCACCGTGGCCGCCCTCGTCGCGCTCGCGCTCTACACGCTGCGCACGATCCGCCTCGACGCCCTGCCCGACCTCTCGGACACCCAGGTGATCGTCTACTCGCAGTGGGACCGCTCGCCCGACATCATCGAGGACCAGGTCACCTACCCGATCGTCACCGCGCTCCTCGGCGCGCCGCGGGTCAAGGCGGTGCGCGGCTACTCCGACTTCGGCTTCTCCTACGTCTACGTCGTCTTCCGCGACGGCACCGACCTCTACTGGGCGCGCTCGCGCGTCCTCGAGTACCTGTCGAAGATCCAGGCCCGCCTGCCGGAGGGCGTGCGGACCGAGCTGGGGCCCGACGCCACCGGCGTCGGCTGGGTCTTCCAGTACGCGCTCGTGGACCGCAGCGGCGAGCACTCGCTCGACGAGCTGCGCTCCTATCAGGACTGGACGCTGCGCTACGCCCTGCAGTCGGTGCCGGGGGTGGCGGAGGTGGCGGCCATCGGCGGCTTCGTCAAGCAGTACCAGGTGGTCGCCGACCCCAACCGCCTCGCGGCCTACGGCGTCCCGTTCGGCACCGTGGTCGAGGCGCTGCGGCGCTCCAACAACGAGGTCGGCGGGCGGCTCATCGAGTGGAGCGGCACCGAGTACATGGTGCGAGGCCGCGGCTACGTCACCTCGCCCGCGGACCTCGAGCAGGCGGTCTTGAAGACCTCCCCCGCCGGCGTTCCCGTGCTCGTCCGCGACGTCGCCCGCGTCGAGCTCGGCCCCGAGATGCGGCGCGGCGTCGCCGATCTCGACGGCCTCGGCGACCACGTCGGCGGCATCGTCGTCATGCGCCACGGCGAGAACGCCGTCAACGTCATCCGCGCGGTGCGGCAGAAGCTCCGCGATCTCCAGCCTTCGCTGCCCGCCGGGGTGGAGATCGTCACCACCTACGACCGCGCCGACCTGATCGGCCGCGCCATCGCGACGCTGCGCCACGAGTTGGTCCTCGAGATGGTGATCGTCGCGCTGGTCATCCTCCTCTTCCTCTGGCACCTGCCCTCGGCCGCCGTGCCGATCGTCACCATCCCGGTCGCGGTGCTGCTCGCCTTCATCCCGCTGGCCTGGATGGGGGTGACGGTCAACATCATGTCGCTGGCCGGTATCGCCATCTCGATCGGCGTCCTGGTGGACGGCGCGATCGTGGAGGTGGAGAATGCCTACAACAAGCTCCACCGTTGGCAGGCGGAAGGGGGCAAGGGTGACTTCCACGCCGTGCGCCTCGAGGCGCTGCAGGAGGTCGGCCCGGCGGTCTTCTTCTCGCTCCTGGTCATCGCCGTCGCCTTCATCCCGGTCTTCGCCCTGGTCGATCAGGAGGGGCGCCTCTTCAAGCCGCTCGCCTACTCGAAGAACCTGGCGATGGCGATCGCCGCCCTCCTCGCCATCACCCTCGACCCGGCGATGCGCATGCTCTTCACCCGCATGGAGCCCTTCCGCTTCCGGCCGCGCTGGCTGGCGCGGGTGGCGAGCGCCGCCGCGGTCGGCACCTACCGCCCCGAAGAGCGGCACCCGATCAGCCGCGCCGTCTTCCGCGTCTATGAGCCGGCCTGTCGCTTCGTGCTGCGGCGGCCGGCGGCGGTGGTCGCGGCGGCGCTGGCGCTGGTCTTGGTGAGCCTCCCCGTCTACTTCGCGCTCGGCCGGGAGTTCATGCCGCCGCTCCACGAGGGGACGATCCTCTACATGCCGACCACGCTTCCCGGCGTGTCCGTGGCGCAGGCGCAGGAGCTGCTGACCGCGCAGGACCGGGTGCTGCGCGGCTTCCCCGAGGTCGAGCGGGTCTTCGGCAAGGCCGGCCGCGCCGACACCTCGACCGACCCCGCCCCCTTCTCGATGGTCGAGACGACCGTCGTCTTGAAACCCGAAAGCGCGTGGCGGCCCAAAGTGCGGTGGTACTCGGCGTGGTCGCCGGAGTGGCTCAAGCCCGCCTTCCGCCCTTTCTGGTCCGACCGCATCGCCTACGAGGCCCTGATCGCGGAGATGGACCGCGCGCTGCGCGCGCCAGGGGTCACCAACGCCTGGACGATGCCGATCAAGGCGCGGATCGACATGCTGACGACCGGGGTGCGCACCCCGATCGGCATCAAGGTCTTCGGCGACGACCTGGAGGAGATCGAGCGCACCGGCCAGCACCTCGAGGCCATCCTCCGCGGCGTCGCCGGCACCCGCAGTGTCTATGCGGAGCGCGTGGCCGGCGGCTACTTCGTCGACGTCGTGCCGCGGCGCGGCCAGCTCGCCCGCTACGGGCTGACGATCGAGGAGGTGCAGATGGTCGTCGCCAGCGCCATCGGCGGCGAGAACGTCTCGACCACCATCGAAGGGCGCGAGCGCTACCCGATCAACGTCCGCTACCCGCGCGAGCTACGCGACGACCCCGACCGCTTGGCGCGGGTGCTGGTGGCGACGCCGGCCGGGGCGCAGGTGCCGCTCGCCCAGCTCGCCACGATCGAGGTCGTGCAGGGGCCGTCGATGATCCGCGACGAGAACGGCTTTCTCGCCGGCTACGTCTACGTGGATATCGCCGGCCGCGACATCGGCGGCTACGTCGAGGAGGCCAAGCGCGCGGTCGGCGAGCAGCTCCGCTTGCCGGCGGGCTTCTCGCTCGTCTGGAGCGGCCAGTACGAGAACATGCTGCGCGTCCGCGAGCGCCTGAAGGTCGTGGTGCCGGTGACCCTGGCGCTCATCTTCGCGCTCCTCTACGCCAACACCCGCTCGGGCTTCAAGGCGCTGGTGGTGATGCTGGCGGTGCCGTTCTCGGCGGTCGGCGCGATCTGGCTCTTCTGGCTGCTCGGCTACAACGTCTCGATCGCCGCCTGGGTGGGGATGATCGCGCTGCTCGGGCTCGACGCCGAGACCGGCGTCTTCATGCTCCTCTTCCTCGACCTCTCCTACGACGAGGCCAAGCGCGAAGGGCGGCTGCGCTCCGCCGCCGACCTCGACGAGGCGATCGTCCACGGCGCGGTCAAGCGGGCGCGGCCGAAGCTGATGACCGTCTGCGCGGCATTCATGGGCCTGCTGCCGATCATGTGGTCGACGGCGGCCGGCGCCGACGTCATGCAGCGCATCGCGGCCCCGATGATCGGCGGCCTCGCCACCTCGTTCCTGCTCGAGCTGCTGGTCTACCCGGCGATCTACAAGCTCTGGAAGTGGCGCACCGAGGTGCGCCATCTCGCCGCCACGCCGCCGCCGGAGGCGGCGCTCCAGGAGGCGGCGTAGGTGTTCACCCCACCCAGCGAGACGACCGCCGTCCCCACCTGCTCGGGTGGCTCCGACGCGCGGCGGAAACTACCCGGATTGACGGTGCGGGCGGCGAGGCGCTCTGTCACATTGCGAGTTGCGAGGGCGGCGACGCGCAAAAGGGAGAAAACCATGACAATGCACATCAGCTTCCCTGGAGGACGGGCCGTGGATGCCTCCTATCAAGGTCACACGGTTCGCACGGACCAGCCCCGTGAGGCGGGGGGTACGGGCTCGGCGCCTTCTCCGTTCGATCTCTTCCTCGCCTCGATCGGGACCTGCGGGGGGTACTACGCGCTCCGCTTCTGCCAGGAGCGCGCCCTCCCCACCGACGGCCTCGGCGTGACGCTCGAGACCGACCTCGACGAGCGGGGGCGGGTGACGACGGTACGGCTCGAGATCGCCCTGCCGCCGGACTTCCCCGAGAAGTACCGCCCCGCGATCGTGCGCGCGGTCGAGCACTGCAAGGTAAAGGCGCACATCGAGGAGCCGCCGCGCTTCGAGGTCGTGGCGTTGGAGGGCCGGAACGCGCCGCTCGTCGCGGCCGGGCACGGCGCCGAGCACCCCGCCAACCCCGGCGGGCATCCATGAGGCCGCCCCTAGCGAGCGCCTTACAAGGAAGTCGTCTGGTTCGAGGAGTCGGCGCATACGCCCGACCTCGACGAGCCCGAGAAGTTCCAGCGCGAGATCATCAGGATCGGCCAAGAACTCTGCCGCAGCGAACCGCTGGCGCTGGCCGCCGGGTGCCGGTCGTGAGGCATCCTGATGCCGGAATGGCGCTCGGGACGGCTGCTCGTCCTCCGCGGAGGACGAAGCAGCCGGTATCAGCGCTTGATACCTCCGTATCAACCGCTGACACGCCCGTATCAGCCGCCGATACGCACGTATCGAGTCTTGATACCTGCGTATCGAGCCCTCATACCTCGGTATCAGGCGCGGATACGTCCGTATCGCCGGTCGATACGCCCGTATCAGGCCCCGCTCCGCCCGTATCACCGCCCGATACCTTCGTATCAGCCGCTGATACGTCAGTATCGGCGGTCGATACCTCGGCGGCGGGCGGCGAGCACTAGCTCGCGACGCGGCCCGAGCGCTCGGCGCCGCCTACCGCGGCGGGGTCGTGTAGCTGACGATCGAGTAGAGGTAGAGGAGCACGCCGGCGGCGACGAGGGTGCCGCCGATCAGGAGAAAGGCGAGGAAGGCCGTGGGGTGGGCCCAGAAGAGGGTCAGCGCCTCGATCGCCAGGCCGACCGACACCAGCACCGCGGCGATCTTGAAGCGGCGCGCGAGCAGCGACTCGGCGGCGGTCACCGGCGGGCCACCTTCCACAACGGCTTGCCGGCGAGCTGGTCCACCTCGTGGACCATGTCGTGGCACTCCAGGCAGGAGGTCTGGCTCGTGCGTAGCTCGTCGCGGATCTCCACGTGCAGCTCGCTCTCCTCGAAGCTCCTCGCGCCGGCATGGCAGTGCAGGCACTCGCGGTTGTTGTACGGCTCGTAGAGCGCGATCTTCTCCGGCGCCCCGGCCAGGTAGTACACGTAGACGTGCCGCAGGCCGCGCAGCTTCGCCTTGGCGTCGCCGAACATCGTGTAGTCGGTGTGGCAGGTGAAACAGGCCTTGTCGCGCGGCACACGGTTGTTCTGGTAGTGGCTGGCCGGCACGAAGCTGGCGTCGTCCACCCGCAGGCTCTTGCCGTACGGCTCCATGACGTGGCAGGAGAGGCAGAACTCCGTCGACTTGGAGCGCTCCACGTGCGCCGACACCCCGAGGGCCGTCATCGCCAGCGGCAGCACCAGCAGGGCGAGGAAGGCCAGGACCTTGCCGCCGCGCGCCGCCGTCAGCGCCGGACGGAGGGCTACCAGCGCCGCCAGGGCGATGGTGACCAGAGTAAAGACCGCGAGGACTTCCGCGAAGAAGGGCATGCCCGCGGCCTTACTTCTTCTCCTGCGCCTGCAGCCACGCGATCAGGGCGCCGATCTCCTCGTCGCTGCCGCTGAACTCCTTCTTGTGCTTCTTGCCGTTGATGTCGGCCTTCTTGCGCAGGTAGTTGTTGAGCAGCGTCGCGTCGCGCTTGCTCGCCTTGCCCGTCAGGTCGGGGCCCTTCATCGCCGCCGACTTCACCGTCGCGGTGATGGCCGCCGACGAGACGTCGTGGCAGAGGCTGCACTTCTGGGCCAGGAAGATCGCCTTGCCGTCGAGCTTGGCCTGGGCGGCGGCCGTCGCGGGCGTCGAGAGGGCGAAGGCCAGGAGCAGCGCCGAGACGGCGCCGGCGAGGACGAGGGTGGCTTTCATGGTCGCCCCTTTCGCGGTTGCAATCGATCCGTTTGGAGCTATTCTAGAACCAACTGCTCGGTCTCGATCCCACCCTGGCGGGTAGGGAAGGAAACTACCCCGGGAGTCGTGGCGCGCGAGCCCGGCGGCGCGAAAGATGGTCTCGTCGTTCTTGGACGTCCGACCCGCGAAGCGGGAGGAGGGCCCGATGAGGCTTCCCTACCTGTTGGTCCCGGTCGCCGCCGGCGCGCTCCTCGCTGCCGCTTCCGGCAGCAGCGCCGCCCCCCGGCAGCAGGAACCCCCCGAGCCGCCACTGGCGCCCGCGCACGCGGCGGCGGCGCCGGGTTACGCCGGCGCCGAGACCTGCGCCGCCTGCCACGACGCCGAAGCCACGCACCTCGCCGGCACGCCTCACGGCAAGGCCGCGTTCGCGCGCCTCTCGGACCTGGGGTGCGAGACCTGCCACGGCCCGGGCGCCGCGCACGCCGAGAACCCGGACGACCCGGCGCTCCACCCCCGCGTGGACCGCCTGAGCGTCCCGGCGCAGGTCGCGGTCTGCCGCACCTGCCACGACGGCGGCCAGCAGATGTTCTGGCAGGGCAGCCGCCATCAGATGCGCGGCCTCTCCTGCATCTCCTGCCACAGCGTCCATGCGCCCAAGACCGAGCAGGCGCAGCTCAAGACGGCCACCGTCGCCGAGCAGTGCTTCGCCTGTCACAAGGACGTCCGCGCCGAGACCTGGAAGAACTCCCACCACCCGATCCGCGAGGGGAAGATCTCCTGCTCCGACTGCCACAACCCGCACGGCGCCTCGACCCCGAAGCTGATCCGCGCCGCCTCGGTCAACGACCAGTGCTACTCCTGCCACACCGAGAAGCGCGGGCCGTTCCTCTGGGACCACCCGCCGGTGCGCGAGAGCTGCCTCAACTGCCACACGCCGCACGGCTCGAACCACTTGAAGCTGCAGAAGACGTCGGTGCCGTACCTGTGCCAGCAGTGCCACGCCAACACCCGCCACCCCGGGACCCTCTACGACGGCCTGCGCGTGCCGACCCTCGAGGACCCGGCGCGCGGCAGCAACCGCGTCTTCAACCGGGCCTGCCTGGACTGCCACGCCGCGATCCACGGCAGCAACCACCCGTCCGCGCCGTACCTGGCGCACTAGGGGGGAGGACGTCATGGACGCCCGCACGATCAAGTCGCAGGCCGCCGCCGTCCTCGCCGGGTTCTTCTGCCTCGCCGCCGCCGCGCCGGCCGCGGCCCAGGACGCCGCGGCGCAGGGGTTCACCTTCCGCGTCGATCCGCTCGTCTTCGCCGTGCTCGAGACCGACGTCGACACCGACTCGGCCAAGTTCGAGGAGTACCGCGACCTCGGCAGCGGCTTCCTCGCCTCCCTCGACGTCGAGGGCGAGAGCGCCGACCACAACCGCACCTTCGACTTCGCCGCCGCCCGCATCGGCCGCGAGGACGCCCGCTACACCCTCGCCTACGGCCTCTCCGGACGCTACGAGCTGCGGCTCGACTACAACAAGATCCCCCACCGCTTCGGCAACGGCGGCCGCATGCTCTGGAGCCGGACCGGCCCCGGCGTCTACGAGATCGCCGACCCGGTGCAGGCGGCGATCCAGGGCGCCGTGCAGCAGCAGTTCACCGCCAACCGCACCGGCGTCACCTTCGCCTTTCTCGACCAGGTGCTGGCTCCTTACCTCGCCGCCGAGCAGGAGGTGAGCCTGGGCCTGCGGCGCGACCGCACGGCGGCGCGGCTCGACCTCGGCAAGATGGGGCGGCTCGCCTGGGGGATCGAGTACACGCACGAGAACCGCAGCGGCAACCGCCCTTACGGCGCCTCGTTCGGCTTCAACAACGTCACCGAGCTGCCGGAGCCGATCGAGTACGACACCACCGGGGCCGAGCTGGCCGGCGAGTGGAAGGGCGAGCGCGGCGGGGCGCGTTTCGGCGTCCGCCACTCGACCTTCCAGAACGACGTCAGCACTCTCTTCTGGGACAACCCGTTCCGGGCGACCGACTCGACGGACGCCAACGCCTACCAGTCGCCGAGCAGCTCGTCGATCAACGGCGCCGCCCGCGGCTTCGCCGACCTGTCGCCCGACAACCGCTCGAGCGTGGTCTTCGCCGACGGCCGCGCCCGCTTCGCCGGGGACTGGTGGGCGAGCGGCAGCGCCTCGTACAACCTCATGACCCAGGACGAGCCGCTGCTGCCCTACACCCTCAACAGCGCGATCCGCGGCGTCGACCTGCAAACCCACGCCACCTTCGACGCCACGGACCCCGCCAACCTGCCGGTGCGCAACGCCGACACCGAGGTGCAGGTGCTGGCGCTCAACGGCGACGTCGGCACGCGCGTCGGCGAGGACGTGTCGCTGGTCTTCCGCTACCGCTACTACGACTACGACAACCGCTCGCCGCGGATCGAGTTCCCCGGCTACGTCCGCTTCCACTCGGTCTGGGAGGAGATCCCGCGCGTCACCGTGCCCTATGCCTACACCCGCCAGGACCTCGGCTTCGACCTCGACTGGGAGGTCTTCCGCGACAGCAGCCTGGGGCTGGCCTACCGGCGCCAGACCTGGGACCGCGAGTTCCGCGAGGTGGAGGGCTCCGACGAGGACGTCGTGACCCTGAGCTTCGACACCCGGCCGACCCGCCGCCTCAACCTCCGGGCGAGCTACGAGATCGCCGACCGCTCGATCGACGGCTACGACGTCGAGGCGCAGGAGGCGAGCTTCGGCGACCCCGCAGGGGCCAACAACCAGCCCGGGCTGCGCAAGTACGCGCAGGCGGCGCGGGAGTACGACCAGTGGCGGCTCCTGGCCGACTTCTACCCCACCGACGCCTGGACCTTCACCGCGGGCGTCACCGGCCGCGACGAGGAGTACGACGAGAGCGCGCACGGCCTCCTCGCCGACGAGGTGATCCAGTACAACGCCGAGGTCTCCTACGCGCCGGGCGAGAAGCTCAACTTCTACCTCTTCGGCCACCGCGCCGACCGCGACGTCTCCCAGCGCGGCCGGCAGTCGGGCGCCGCCCCCTCGACGCGGCCGATCGACGACTGGTCGATCGACTTCGACGAGGTCAACGACACCTGGGGCCTCGGCCTGACCAGCCGCTTCGCCGAAGGCTGGACGGCGGACGTCTCGGGGAACTGGACGGAATCCGACGGCTTCGCCGACTTCTTCGCCGTCCCCGGCGGCCTGCCGCTCGGCACGCGCACGGCGCCGATCGACCTGCCCAACTACGAGGACATCGAGCTCTTCGCCCTCCAGGGCCGGCTCGACTACCGCATCGCCGAGAGCGCCGAGGCGGGGTTCACCTACCGCCACGAGGACTACACGATCGACAGCTTCATCCTGCAGGACCTGCGGAACTACCTGCCGGGCGCGCTGCTGCTCAATGCCGACAACGGCGACTACCAGGCCGACATCTTCATGCTCGACCTGACACTGGCCTTCTGACGGTGCCGTAACGTCGACCGCCGCCGCCACCCAGCCGGCCTCGTCCTCGGTCCGCCATCTCGCCCTCGCCACCGTTTCGTTCGCCGTCTCCTTCGCCGCCTGGGGGTTGATCGGCGCCTTCGCGCCGCGCTTCCGCGAGCTCTTCGCGCTCAGCGCCACGCGCACCGCCCTGCTCGTCGCCCTGCCCGTCCTCCTGGGCGCGGTCGGGCGCCTCCCGGCCGGCATGCTGGCCGACCGCTTCGGGGACCGGCTGGTCTTCGCCGTCCTGCTGCCGCTGGCCGCAGTGCCGGTCTGGCTGGTGCCGCTTCGTCGACCGCGTCGACCGCGAGGTGCGGCGGGACCGTTAGGCCTCGCGGTCGAGGACCGCGAGCGCCTGCTCGTAGACGGCATCCGCCTCCCCGCGCGAGCTGGCGATGGCGACCATGCCGAGCTTGCCGAACTCGGAGGTCGCGCCGAGCAGGTGGAAGAGCGCGCCGGACTCCGAGGCGTAGTCGTAGTGCAGCCCGTTCATCGTCAGGATGTCGATGAGGTCCTCGGGCAGCAGCCCGCGGTACCTGGGGCTCTCCAGGTTGTCCGTCGCCCGGTAGAACTTCGGCTTGCCGCTCGGCGCGTAGAAGACGCCGGTCGCCGGGTCGACCGCGCCGCCGGTGAGGAACTGGAGCGCCAGAAACGGATGCGTGGTCCCGCCCATGCGCAAGTTGATCTCGAGCGCCGCCAGGCGCCAGGCGGGTGAGGCGGCTTCGCGCCAGGCGAGGAAGTCAACGCCGAAGCGGCTCACCACGCCCTCGGCGCTGAGGACCGTGCCGATCTTGGCAGCCGCGTCCTGCACGGCACCGCGGTATTCGTCACGTGCCGGGAACGTGCAGCCGAGGAAGACCTGGCCGCCGGGCCCGCCCATCACCTGGTCGTGTGTCGAGAGCGGCACGACCTCGCCGCGCGGATCGATGCGCAGTTGCGCACTCGGCGCCGTCTTGTCCAGGCCCTCGATGAATTCTTCGGCGACGCCGCCCATCCGCGAGAACTTCGTGAAGTAGTCATCGCTGCTCTCGCCCGGGACGGTGAATTCGAGCCGGTCGACGGCCCGCCGCAGCGCGTCGCGACCCCCTGCCGCCGGCAGGCGCACGAGCGCGTTCCCCTTCCCGGAGAAGCTGTCGTCCAGCTTCAGCACGGCTCGCCGGAGCCCCGGCCGCTCGCGGCCGAGCGCCGCGAGCGCCTCCTCGATCTCGCTGCGGTCGTGGAGGTCCTCGAACCCCGCCGGCAGGGATACCCCCGCCCGGCGAAACACCCGGCGCGAACCGGACTTCGAGCCGAGGTGGGCGAGCGCCGGATCGCAGCCGTTGAGCGGAATGCCGAGCAGCACCGCCAGCCGCCGCTCAAGCGGTGTCGAGTTGAAGACCGTCAGATAGGCGCGCGAGCAGTCGGGTATCCCCCGCCGGATCCGCTCGATCAAGCGGGGGCGCTCGAGGACCTTCTCGGTGAGCGAGCGGGGCGAGGCGTCGTGCGCGCAGAGCAGGGTCAGCCGCGCGCGGGCATGGCTGGCCGGGATGCCGGCGAGGAGTTGGAGGTAGTACTCGAGGACGTCGGGATGGATCGGCTGGGACGTGACGTAGACGACCCGGGCCCGGGGGTTGCGCAGGCGGATCAACAGGAAGAGCAACCGCTCCTCGTAGTAGCTGGCGCCGGCGAGGTTCTGCAGATCCTCCTGGTCGAGCGTCAGGGAGGGCACCACCACCGACGTGTGCTCCGCGTGGTCGCGAAGGGTGAGCGCGTCCCAGACTTCGAGGAGCCGTGGCTTGAGCGCCTCGAAGGCCGCGATCTCGCGCTCGAGGGAAAGCGCGTGGTCGGAAGGCGGTGAGGGGATCAAGCGGGACGGCTCCGGGTGCCTCAGCATGGCGGAGTCGGCGCACCGGGAGCAAATCTGCTCTTGCACGATCGACAGCTTCATCCTGCAGGACTTGCGGAACTCACCTCCGCCTCGGACCCTTGTCCTCAGGCCGCGGCAGCGCGGCCGGTGTCGGCGCGCGCCGCGCACCGCCGCTCGAAGCGGCGGGCGAAGACCGCGGCCATGGTCTTGAGCTTCAGGCTCTGCAGCGGGTAGCGGCGCGGCGAGAGGCCGCGGCACTCCTCCGGCAGCAGCACCAGGCTGACGTGGACGTTCGGCGCGCAGCCGATCGGCAGGCCGCGCTCCATGCAGGCTTCGTAGAGGCGGCGGAAGACCGGCACCAGGTCTTCGGTGCGCGGCGGCTCGGCGTTCTCGAGGTCGGTGCCGGTGAGCGGCCGGAAGACGCAGACCGTGGGGATGGCGCCGACCGCGGTGATCCAGTCGATCGCCGCGATCGACGATGCCGGCGGCTCGAGGCCGGCGATGATCTCGCCATTGGTCACCCAGGGCTCGTCGCGCGGCCCGGTGCGGCCGAGCGCGGCGCAGTAGCGGATCGCCTCCAGGTAGTGGTCGAGGCCGTACTCGGCGTCCTTGCCCGGGCAGATCGTGCGGAAGAGCTGGTGGTCCCAGATCTCGAAGCAGAAGGAAACGCGGTTGACCCCCATCGCGCGCAGGGCGCGGTAGCGCTCGAGGTCGCGGTGCGGCGGCGTCTGCACGCCCACCAGCAAGCCCAGCTCGCTCTTGATGCGCCGGATGTAGGGCTCCAGCAGGTCGAGGTAGGTGTCGCCGTCGTAGTGGCCGGTGTTGAAGTCGACGTAGGTGATCCCCGACTCGTCGCGCGCCGCCTGCACTACCTCCAGCACCTCGGCCACCGACTTCTCGTCGGCGTCGTCGAGGCCGAGGTTCAAGCCCACCGAGCAGAACTTGCAGTTGACCCGCTGCGGCTTCTGCGTCCAGTACTCGCAGACCTTGGCCTGGTAGATGCCCAGGTAAGTGCCCTGGAGCGTGCCGATTCGGGTCATCGGCTTGCCGCTCGCCGTCGTCCGCTCGTACCAGCCGGGGCGCGGCGCCAGCTCGACCGGCGCTACGTCCTCGCCGTCCCGGCGCAGCCGGTAGCGGCCGTCGGCGCGGTGCAGCGTGTAGGGGGAGCGGGTGGCGAAGCGCTCGCTCACCGGGACGTTGGTCCAGAGGCCGCCGGGGAGGACGAGCTCGAGGCCGCTCCCCAGGCCGGCGCGGGTGCGCAGGATCTGCCGGCCGCCGTCCCGCTCGAGAAAGCAGGAGTCGTCCAGGCGGAGCCCGCGGCAGTAGAGGTCGAGCTTGAGCAGCGCCGGCGCGGCGCTCACGCCCGCCAACCTCCCACCAGGGCGAGCACCGGCCGCCGACGCGACAGCGCGAAGAAGCGGACGAAGTCCGCCTCGGTGAGGATGCCGACCGGCCGCGCGCCTTCGACCACCGGCAGGCAGCCGTACTTGTTGTCGAACATGGTGACCGCGGCCTCGCCCAGGAACTGGTCGGGGTCGGCGGTCTCCACCTCCGAGGTCATCGCCTCCTCGACGCGGATCCGCCGCAGGACGCTGCGGGCGAAGCTCGGCGGCAGCGCCACCTGCTCGATCAGCGAGTGGCGGAGCAGGTCGCGGTGGGTGAGGAGGCCGACGAGGTCGCCGTCGGCGTCGACCACGAGGAGGTGCCGGATGCGGTGCTCCAGCATCAGCTCGTGGGCCTTGGCGAGGCTCTCCTCGGGGCCGACGGCGATGACTCCGGGGCTCATCAGGTCGCGAACGCGCAAGTCGTGCATGGCGGGGGCCTCCGTGGTTGGACGGCACTCTCGCCTGCAACGGCGCCGGCGCCGACACCCCGAGGGGCGGAGCGGCGCGCGCCGGCGGGTGGGGAGCGGTCCCACCCGGGAGGGTAGGAATCGCTACGGCTTGGCGCCGGGGCCGGCGAGCCGGTTGCGCAGGGCGAAGGCGACGACCTGCGCGCGGTTGTGCAGGTGCAGCTTGTCGAGGATGTTGCGGACGTGGAACTTGACGGTGTTCTCGCTGACGCCGAGCTGCGTGGCGAGGCGCCGGTTCGAGGTCACCCCCTGCACCAGCAGCTCGAGGACGCTCTGCTCGCGGTCGGTCAGGGCGTCGGGGTCCGGCGCGGTCTTGGGGGCCTGGCTGGGCTTGGCGAACTCGGTGAGGAGCTTGCGTGCCAGCGCCGGGGTCAGCGCCGGCTCCCCCTCCCCCACCGCCTCGAGCAGCGCGAAGAACTCGCCGGACTCCAGGTTCTTGAGCAGGTAGCCCTGGGCGCCGGACTTGATCGCCTCGAAGAGGTTGGCGTCGTCGTCGGAGGCGGTGAGGACGACGACCTTGACGTCCGGCAGGTCGGCGCTGATCAGCCGCGTGGCGGCAAGGCCGTCGAGCTCCGGCATCATGAGGTCCATGAGGACGACGTCGGGGCGCACGCGCTGCGCCAGCTCGACCGCCTCGCGCCCGTTCTTCGCCTCCGCCACGACCTCGTGGCCGCGGGCGGTGAGGAGGCTCTTCAGGCTGTCGCGGAAGAGGGCATGGTCGTCGGCGATGAGCACCCGCATCGGTCTCTCCTAGGAAGCCGCCCGCGCGGCGGCGCCGAGCGGCAGGTCCACGCGCACGCTGGTGCCGGCGCCGGGCGCGGAGTCGATCTCCAGCCGCCCGCCGACGCTCTCGGCGCGCTCGCGCATAGTGGCGAGGCCGAAGCGCGGGAGCTCCGACGGCCGCTGCTGCGCCGGATCGAAGCCGAGGCCGTCGTCGGCCACCGTCAGCAGCAGGCGGTCCTTGCCGCCGCGGATCTCCACCCGCACCGCCCGGGCGTGCGCGTGCTTGCGGACGTTGGTCAGCGCCTCCTGCACGATGCGCGCGAGCTGCACCTCCGCGGCCGGCGGCAGCGCCAGGTCCGCGTCGGCCAGGAGCTCGGCGCGGACGCCGCTGCGGTCCTGCCAGTCGGCCACGTAGGCGCGGAGCGACTCGGTCAGGGTGCGCTCCGGGTCCTGGACCGTGCGCAGGTCGATGATCCCCTCGCGCACGTCGGCGTAGACCTCGCGGGCGGCGGCCGCCAGCTCCTCGAGCTGGGCGTCCGCGGTCTCGGGCTTCCCGGCGCGGAGGAACTCCTGGACCGCCTGCGCCTTGGTGTTGACGTAGGCGAGCACCTGCGCCAGGCCGTCGTGCATGTCGTGGGCGATGCGCAGCCGCTCCTCGGCCACCGCCAGGGCGCGCAGCCGCTGGTGGAGCTGGGCGTTGTCGATGGCGATCGCGGCCTGCGTGGCGAAGCGCACCAGCGTCTCCTCGTCGGAGGCCGAGAACTCCTGCTCGGCGCGCTTCTCGGCCAGGTAGAGGTTGCCGCGGAAGCCCCCCTTGCAGGGCACGGGGACGGCGAGGAGCGAGCGCATCGGCGGGTGGTGCGGCGGGAAGCCCGACGAGCGGGGGTGCCGCGCCAGGTCGGGGAGGCGCAGCCGCTGCCCCTCGTGCAGCGGCACGCCGAGGACGCCGTGGCCGCGCGGCGGGTCGCCGATCCGCGCCCGCTCCTCGGGGGTGATCCCCGAGGTGACGAAGGTCTCGATCCTGTCCTGCTCATCGATGACCGAGAGCGCCCCGTAGCGGGCGTCGAGGAGATGGGCGGCCTGGTCGACCACCTTCTGCAGCACAGCGTCGAGCGCCAGCTCGCCGTGGATGTCGAGGCCGGCGCGGTGGAGCGCCAGGAGCTCCTCGTTCTGGCGCGCCAGTTGGCGCTGGAGCTGCCCGACGAGCTGGAAGACCGCGGCGAAGAAGACTAGCGCGCCGAGGACAACGACGGCGTCCATCAGCAGGTGCCCCAGCGCGGTGTCGAGATAGCGGTAAAGGACGTGCCGCGTCACCTCGAGCAGGGCGACGAAGAGCACCAGGCCGAGCAGCGCCACGCCGCGCAAGGCGCGCAGGCTCATCGGGCTCTCGGGACTGGAGAGCACGCCGAAACTCTAGCACCCGTCCCTCGAAGGCCCGCCCGCGTTGTGGTAGAACTCGGGCGAGCCGACAGAGCCCCGTGACGTCGACTGCCGCCACTCCCCCGGCCCCTTCCTCGCCCCGCCATCTCGCCCTCGCCACCGTTTCGTTCGCCGTCTCCTTCGCCGCCTGGGGGTTGATCGGCGCGTTCGCGCCGCGTTTCCGCGAGCTCTTCGCGCTCAGCGCCACGCGCACCGCGCTGCTCGTCGCCTTGCCCGTCCTCCTGGGCGCGGTCGGGCGCCTGCCGGCCGGCATGCTCGCCGACCGCTTCGGGGGCCGGCTGGTCTTCGCCGTCCTGCTGCCGCTGGCCGCCGTGCCGGTCTGGCTGGTGCCGCACGCCGACGGCTTCGGCCAGCTCCTCGCCGCCGCCTTCTGCCTGGGGATCGCCGGCACCACCTTCCCCGTGGGCGTCGGCTACGTTTCGCGCTGGACGCCGGCGGCGCGCCAGGGGGGAGCGCTCGGCGTCTACGGCTTGGGCAACGTCGGGCAGTCGGCGGCAGTCTTCCTCGGGCCGCTGGCGGCGGCGGCGATCGGCTGGCAGAGTGTCTTCCGCGGCGTCGCCGTCCTGCTCGTCGCCTGGGGGATCGTCTGGGCCCTGCTGGCCCGCAACGCGCCGGCCGCTCCCCGACCGCAGGGGTTGGCGCCGCTGCTGCGGGTGCTGCGCTCGCGGCTCGCGTGGGTCCTGGCCCTCTTCTACTTCCTGACCTTCGGCGGCTTCGTCGCCTTCGCGATCTACCTGCCGAGCCTGCTGCGCGACGACTTCGGGCTGTCTGCGGCCGACGCCGGGTTCCGCGCCGCCGGGTTCGTGCTGCTGGCGACCCTGCTGCGGCCCGTCGGCGGCTGGCTCGCGGACCGCATCGGCGGCGCGCGCGTCGTCGCCGGCGTCTTCCTCGGCGTCGTCCCGTTCGCCCTCCTCCTGACCTGGCCGGCGATGCTCCCCTTCACCGTCGGGGCGCTCGGCTGCGCGGCGCTCCTCGGCCTCGGCAACGGCGCGGTCTTCAAGCTGGTGCCGCAGTACTTCCCGCAGGAGACCGCCACCGTCACCGGCCTGGTCGGCGCGATGGGCGGCCTCGGGGGCTTCTTCCCGCCGCTGCTGCTCGGCCTCTTCCGCGACCGCCTGGGGGTGATCTGGCCGGGCTTCGCGCTCCTCGCCGCCACGTCGCTGCTGCTCTGGTGGATCGCCCGCCGCGTCTTCCTGGCGCGGCAGGAGGCGCTCGAGCTGGCGCTGCCGCCCGAGCTCACCCGCACCGCCGACCGCCTGCGCGCCGGCGCCTGGGCGACCTTCTGGACCGCGCTCCTGGCCGCCGCCATCGTCGTCGGCTCGCGCAAGCTGCAGAACTTCGATCCCGCGCTGGTGGTCTACACCTTCGCCGTCGTCTTCGCGACCTGGGGCGTGGCCTACCACTACTGGGTCTGGCTGCAGAAGCCGCCGACGCGGATCTACTGGCGCCGCGGCTGGCAGCTCGCCCGGCGGCTGGGGCCGGCGCGCAGCCTCCGCAGCCTGCTGCCGCTCGCCTGGACGCACCTCGCGGCGCAAAGCTTCATCCGCCAGCGCTCGAGGCAGCGCTGGTGGATGCACCAGCTCCTCTTCTGGGGCTGCCTGCTGGCGGCGGCGATCACCTTCCCGCTGGTCTTCGGCTGGATCCACTTCGGCAGCGCCGGCGGGGACCAGATGACTTACGTCACTTACCTCTTCGGCTTCCCCACCGGCTCCTTCCGCATCCGCACCGTCTGGTCGTGGCTGCTCTTCCACGGCCTCGACATCGCGGCGGTGCTGGTGCTGGGCGGCATCGGCCTCGCCCTCTGGCGGCGGATGACGGACCGCGGGGCGCGGGCGGTGCAGAACTTCGGGCGCGACTTCTTCCCGCTCGTCCTGCTCTTCGCCATCTCGGTGACCGGCCTGGCCCTGACCGCCTCGACGGTCTGGCTGGCGGGGAGCTTCTACGGCTTCCTCGCCATCCTCCACGCCGTCACCGTGGTCGCCGCCCTCCTCTACCTGCCCTTCGGCAAGTTCTTCCACATCTTCCAGCGTCCCGCCCAGCTCGGCGTCAAGCTCTACCACCAGGTGGGCGACGAGGGGGAAGGGGCCACCTGCGCCCGCTGCGGCGAGCGCTTCGGCTCGCGCATGCACGTCGAGGACCTCAAGCTGGCGCTGCGCGAGCTGGGCTTCGACTATGCCCTGACGGGCGGCCATTGGCAGGACCTCTGCCCGGCGTGCAAGCGGAAGACCCTGGCCAACGCGCAGCTCCGCTTGAAGGAGGAGGCCCGTGGCTGAGCCGCCGCTCGACGCCGCGGCGCTGATGGCACGCTACGGCCCGCGGCTCGCCTACGAGCCGCCCGGCGGCTTCGAGGAGCAGCGCGCGAACCCGCCCGACCGGCTGGTCAAGACCCACTGCTGCTTCTGCGGCCAGCAGTGCGGCATCCAGCTCAAGGTGCGCGACAACCAGTTGGTGGGCTTCGAGCCCTGGGAGGAGTTCCCGTTCAACGAGGGGATGCTCTGCCCGAAGGGCGTGCGCCGCTATCTCCAGAGCGCCCACCCCGACCGGCTCCTCCAGCCGCTGCTGCGCGAGCCCGGCGGCTTCCGCCCCGCCGGTTGGGACGAGGCGCTGGACACGACCGTCCGCCGCCTGCGCGAGGTGCAGGCGCGCTGGGGCAAGGACGCCGTCGCGGTCTACGGCGGCGCGTCGCTGATCACCGAGAAGTCCTACCTCATCGGCAAGTTCGCCCGTCTCGCCCTGGGGACGCGGCACATCGACTACAACGGCCGCCTCTGCATGGTCTCGGCGGGCACGGCCTACAAGCTCGCCTTCGGCGTCGACCGCTCGCCCATCCCCTGGAGCGACATCCCCGAGGCGCAGGTGGCCTTCGTCATCGGCGCCAACATCGCCGAGTGCGCGCCGATCACCACCCAGTACCTCTGGCGCTGCCGCGACCGCGGCGGGCGGCTGATCGTCGCCGACCCGCGCCTGACCCCGATCACCCGCAACGCCGACCTCTACCTGCCGCTCCGCCCGGGGACGGACCTCGCCCTCCTCATGGGCATGCTGCACGTCGTGCTGCGCGACGGCCTGGAAGCCAAGGAGTTCATCGCCGCCCACACCACCGGCTTCGAGGCGGTGGCCGAGTCGGTGCGCGCCTGGGACCCGCTCACCGCCGCCCGCATGACCGGCGTGCCGCCGGCGGCGATCGAGCAGGCGGCGCACTGGATCGGCGAGGCGGAGCGCGCCGTCCTGCTCCACGCGCGCGGCCTGGAGCACCAGTCGAAGGGGGTCGAGAACTGCCTGGCCGTCATCAACCTGGCGCTCGCCACCGGCCACATCGGCCGCGAGGGCGCCGGCTGCTCGATGATCACCGGCCAGGGCAACGGCCAGGGAGGGCGCGAGCACGGCCAGAAGTGCGACCAGCTCCCTGGGCAGCGCTCGATCGCCGACCCCGCCGCCCGCGAGCACGTGGCGCGGGTCTGGGGCGTCTCCCCCGAGGAGATCCCGGGGGCCGGGCTCTCGGCGATGGAGATCATGGAGGCGATCCACCGCGGCGAGATCAAGGCCCTGGTCTCGATCTGCTTCAACCCCCTCGTCTCGCTGCCCGACGCCAACTTCGTCCGCGAGGCGCTGGAGCGGCTCGAATTCTTCGCCGTCGTCGACTTCTTCCTCTCGGAGACGGCGCAGCTCGCCGACGTGGTGCTGGCGGGCAGCCTGCACGAGGAGGAGGAGGGTGTCGTGGCCAGCGCCGAGGGCCGGGTGCTGCACATCCGCAAGGCGGTCGATCCGCCGGGAGACGCCTGGCCCGACAGCCGCATCTTCATCGAGCTGGCGCGGCGGCTGGGGAAGGGGGAGCACTTCCCCTACGCCTCGACGCGCGAGATCTTCGACGAGCTGCGCGAGGCGTCGCGCGGCGGGCCGGCCGACTACGCCGGCATCACCTACGAGAAGATCGACCGCCAGATGGGGGTCTTCTGGCCCTGCCCGAGCGAGGACCACCCGGGCACACCGCGCCTCTTCGAGGGCGGGCGCTTCTTCCACCCCGACGGCAAGGCGCGCTTCCTGGTCACCGAGTGGCGCGAGAGCGGCGATCCGGTGGACGGCGAGTTCCCCGTCTACCTGACGACCGGCCGCGTCGTCAGCCAGTACCTCTCCGGCACCCAGACCCGGCGCATCGGGCCGCTGGTCGACCAGTTCCCCCACCCGCGCGTCGAGATCCACCCCCGGCTGGCGGCCGAGCACGGCATCGCCGACGGCGACTGGGTGACGGTCGTCACCCGGCGGGACGAGATCACCCTGCAGGCGATGGTGGTGCGCACCATCCGGCCGGACACCGTCTTCATCGCCTACCACTGGCCGGGCGGGCGGAGCGTCAACCGCCTGACCCACCGCACGCTCGACCCGCGCAGCAAGATCCCGGAGTACAAGGTCTCCGCCTGCCGCCTGCGCAAGGCCGCGGGGCCGCCCGAGTGGGTGCGCAGCGAACTCTCCCCCGGCCAGCCGCGCCCCGGCGGCGGCGGCCTGCGGGTGGTGGGGTAAGCGCCATGTTCGGCCACGAGTTCTACATCGACCCGGAGCGCTGCATCGGCTGCCAGGCCTGCGTCAACGCCTGCGCCGAGTGCGACACCCACCGCGGCACGCCGCTGATCACCGTCGACTACCTCGACCGCCCGAACAGCATCGCCACCGCGCCCGCCATCTGCATGCACTGCGACGACCCCACCTGCGCCGAGGTCTGCCCGGCCGACGCCATCAAGAAGGGGGAGGACGGCGTCGTCCAGTCGGCGCTCAAGCCGCGCTGCATCGCCTGCTCCAACTGCGTGCTCGCCTGCCCCTTCGGCATCCCCAAGATGATGGCCAAGCTCGAGCTGATGATGAAGTGCGACATGTGCTACGACCGCACGTCGGTCGGGCTGCGGCCGATGTGCGCCACCGTCTGCCCCAGCCAGGCGCTCGCCTACGTGCCGCCCGAGCGGATCGCGCGGGAGCGGCGCGAGGCGCCGGTCAACGTCTTCCGTTTCGGCAACCAGACGGTGACGACGCGGGTCTTCATGATGGCGCCGCCCGCTGCGCGGGCGGTCGAGGTGGACGTCACCGACTACCTCTGGGAGCCGCCGGGCGAGGAGGGGCGGGCGTGAGCCTCCGCCGGCCGAGCGCCGAGCCGCTCTGGCGCGAGGAGTTCTCGGTCCACGGCGCCGACGAGCGCTACGTCAACCGCCGGCAGTTCGCCAAGTTCCTGGTCCTCACCAGCCTGGGGATGTTCGCCGGCAACGTCTGGATCCTGGCCAAGAGCTGGCTCTCCCGCACGCCGGCCTACCCGCGGCGGCCGGTCGCGCGCCTCGGCGAGGTGCCGGTCGGCGGGGTCAAGCTCTTCCGCTACCCGGGCCCGGAGGACCCCTGCATCCTCGTCCGCCGCGCGCCGGAGGAGTACGCCGCCTTCAGCCAGAAGTGCACCCACCTCTCCTGCGCCGTCTACTACGCGCGCGGCGCGGACCGTCTCGAGTGCCCCTGCCACGAAGGGTACTTCTCGGCCCGGGACGGCCGCGTGCTCCAGGGGCCGCCGCAGCGGCCGCTGCCGCGCGTCGTGCTGGAGCGCCGCGGCGACGAGCTGATCGCGGTGGGGATGGAGCTGCGCCCGGAGGCCTGAAGCGATGGACGACCCCAGGCGCTTCCCCGCCGCGCGCCGCGGCGCCACCGCGATCGACGGCGCCCTGGCGCTCATCGCCATCCTGCTCGTCGTCCAGATGTGGCTGCTCACCGCCACCCTCGAGGCCTACCTCGCCGGTCACCGCGAGGGCGTGCTGCCGGCGGCGGTGGCCTCGGCCGTCCTGCTCCTTGCCGGCGCCGGCCTGTACCTCTTCGTCGACCGCGTCGACCGGGAAGTGCGGCGGGACCGCTAGGGTACACACCGAAAGTCACCAACCAAAGGAGAACCTCATGTCCGTGGCCAAGATCATCGAGATCAGCAGCGACTCCCCCGTCAGCTTCGAGGACGCGATCCGCGACGGCATCCGCAAGGCGGGCAAGACGGTCAAGAACATCAAGCGCGCCTGGGTCCAGGACCAGCTCGTCAAGGTCTCCGGCGACGAGGTCAAGGTCTTCCGGGTGCACCTGAAGGTCACCTTCGTGGTCGACGAGTAAGCGCCTCGCGGCGCGCGCCCGGCTGCCTGAATGAGCATGGCGACCCGCGCCGGCATCTACGCCAAGGGGTTCGTGGCCTGGCTCGGCTTCGGCGCCGTCGTCGTGGCGCTCGGTGCGGTGCGCGAGGCGCTGCTGCGGCCGCGCCTCGGCGCCCTCCGCGCCGAGCAGCTCGAGACGGTCGTCGCCTCCGCCGCCGTCCTAGCGCTGATCGTCTGGTTCGTGCGCGCCACGCGCCCCACGCGCCGGCAGGCGTTGGTCCTCGGCGTCGCCTGGGTCGTCCTGACCCTGCTCTTCGAATTCGGCGTCTTCCACCTCGCCCTCGGCGTGCCGATGACCGAGCTCCTCGCCGCCTTCGACCTGCCGCACGGGCGGCTCTGGCCGGTGTTCCTGCTGACGCTGTTCGCGGGCCCGTTGCTAGCTCGCCGGCGCTGCTCCCGGTCTGGCTCGATAGAACAGGACCGCCAGGAGCCCCGCGACGACCAGAAAGACTCCTAGGTCACCGACGATGCCGATGTTGCGCAGCTGCATGTCGCCGGCCGCGACACCGCTCAGACCGGCGAGCGCGAGGACTCCGCTGGCAGTCATCAGCCCACGGATCCATGCGGCGAGCCGACTGCCGCCGAAGACCGGGGCGGCAAACAACATCGAGAGCGCGAAGAAGACGTCCCAGGCGAGGATGTCGAGCGCGTAGGCGACCGACGGCCACTTGAACGACAGCGCCAGCGGCAGCCACGACTGCCCGGCGAAGGCGGCCTGGCGGCTCAACGTCAAGATGACGAAGTGCAGGCTGCAGGTCACCCCGGCGAGCAGCCCCATGAAGACGACCGCGGTCAGGCTGAGCGCCTTGGCGTGCGGCGGCGCCCAAGCGTGCACCGCCACCATGAGCGCGACCATCGCCGGCGTCATGGCGAGGATCAGGACCTCGAGGATCGAGAACATCGGGTCGCCGATCGGTTCCGACGGAGACTCGAGAGACAGGAACCCGACCGCGAGGGTGACCGCATAGGCCGCCCCGAGGACCACGACGCCCACCGCCGAGAAGATTCCGAGCCGACGAGCCGTCGCGCTGAACTCGATCGCCACGGTATGCCTCCCAAGTTGATCGAGCGAGCCTAACCCGCGCGGCGGGTCCTTGGCCGGCGTGGACATGGGGCGATCCCCGCCGTTCAGCGCGCAACTGTCGAGGATTCTGACCAGCATCTCGGGTGCACCTGAGGTCACGTTCGCGGTCGACGAGTGACCGGCTCCAAGCGCAGTGGAAGATGACCGGCACCTGGGCTCCAGCTCAGGTGCCCGGAGCATCGCGAGGTTCGATACCCCGCTCTATTCCAGCCTACTTTTCGAGCCGAAGGCCCAGGATCAGGCTCCGAAGTTCCGCCGCATTGTCAGCGACAAAGCTGACTATCGCATCTCTACCTCTGTGGTGGCTCGTACTGTCTTTCAGATCGACAAGATGAAGAGACTCTCCGATCTTCCGCAAGCGCTTTGCAGGTTCCCCTTCCAGGCCCTCCAGAGGGTAGTAGGACAGCGTTCCCAGCTGATAGCCAATCTCTTTGACCTCAGAGATAAAGTCGCGGTAGCGCTCCGAATGATGCAGGTCCCGATCCATGGTTCGCCTGACCCAACCAGTCAGCTGCTTCTCCTGGTCTACAATTACCCTGGTAATCTCCGAAACCGCCTCCTCAGTTAGTGGGCCCATGTTCCTAATTGTAGCTTGGAGTTCCGCCGCGGCCCGCGTCGCGGCCATGACCTTTTCAGTGAACTTTCCGCCCCCACCAAGACCGTGATCATGGTCCCTGACCTTATCCAAGGCGAATGCGAGTCGTTCCATAGGCTCCATGAGTTCGAGGTCAGCAACCGCTGACTGATGCGAATTTTGCTTAAGCCACTGCGATGCGCCTGCAAAAACGTCTAATATCTGGCCTAACCAAGGATCAACTCGGCGTTCCTCGACTTCGTTGCCGAAGAGTTGCACACGCACAAGGGCCGAGACGAGGTCCGTTGCGAACTCAGTATTTCGTTGATATGTTCTGCTACGTCGCTGGTGCCTCGCGATGTCCGCTAATGCCTCCCGAAACAATGCGGCCAGCTCCTCCTGTTTGGTTGCAGGTTCCTCATCAGGTCCCAAGCTGTAGGGTGCGATCCTTTTCCCTTTTAGGTCAAAAGGCAACTCTGCAACGCTTCCGAAGGCTGTATTACAGACGAGGATCACATTGTCGGCCCCCAGTGACTTCAGGGCGTAGCCGAATTCGATGAGAACGTTTGGATTTGGGCACGGCCGCCCACCTGCGGACGTCGCGATGATAGAGACATCGCCTACAAACATTGACGCTGAATCGATTTTCCTGAGAATGGCGGCCGCTATGTCCGGTGACCCAGGCATGCCCTTTGTGTCCCTATCGATGATGAGTTCCACGTCGAAGTCCCCGGCATCGTGCAATGCCTGCAGGGCCCATTGCAGCGCCTTCTCAATGAGTCCGCGATTAGTCTTGTTGGGCAGGTCGGACTGCCATGAGTAGAATACCGTCGCCTGTTTGGGCAATGTCATTACCTTTCAGCAAAGAACTCCTCGCAGCTACCCAGCACATTTGGAGGCGGTGCTGGGGCCACACGGAGGAGTGGTCTCCATGAGCAGCCTTGAGACGAAGTGTAGCAACGCCTTCGGGCCCGTCGGGCCTCCCGTCCATCCACCATCCCCTCCAGCAGGATTGAATCTCCCGAAGCTCCTCGGGGGCGCCGGCGCGCGCTCTTGCCGCGGCCGTGGAGCGGAAAGGGCGAGAGGAGCGAAAGAGAGAGCGCGCGGAAGGCGCGCGCCGCGGGGCGGCGCTCGGGGACGGTGTGCGGCCGCTGGAGCAGGAGGGAGAGGTTTCCGGACCTGCGGCTGTCCGGGCGGTGGCTGCAGGCGGCCGGATTCGACCTGGGGCAAGCCTACGAGGTCGAGGTGCGGGCGGGGCGGCTGGTCGCCCGGGCGGTCTGACGAGGCGGGAAAGCGTCCCGCGAGCTGGGAAATCCGGTCCGGCGCCTGGGGACCACTCCCCCTGAGCCGGGGAGTGTTCCCCGCCGGCCGGGGTGTGCTCCCCATCGGACGGGGACCGCTCCCCGCGAGGTGGGGAATGCGGAGCCTGTCAAGCCCGTTGAGACAGAGTTCAGAGAGAAATTAGGGAAGTTTCGTCGGGGTGTCCTCCTGGGGTGGGTTGATCCAGACGGCCTGGGGCAGCTGCCGGGGATGGGGTACGCGGTGGAAGCGTTCTGGGTGGGCGGCGTAGGCCGCACGGAGGACGTCGGCGCGGCGGGCGAGGATCTCGGGGGCGCGGCCGAAATGGACGTCGGCGGGGGTCAGCAGCGCCAGGCCGGAGTGGTGGTGCTGGTGGTTGTACCAGGGGAAAAAGCCGCAGCAGAAGAGCCGGCCGTGCTCGAGCGAGCCAAAGCGATCGGGAAACAGCGGATGGTACTTCAGGGTCTTGAGCTGGGCCTCGGAGTAGGGATTGTCGTTGCTGGTGTGAGGGCGGCTGTGGCTGTTGAGGATTCCGAGGTCGGCCAGTAGCTGGGCCACCGACTTCGACGTCATGCTCGGGCCGCGGTCGGCGTGCAGCGTCAGCTCGCCCGCGACCACGGGATACTTGGCGACGGTCTCGGCGAGGAGACGCTGGGCGAGCAGCTCGCTCTCGCGTTCGGCCAGCAGCCAGCCGACGACGTAGCGGCTGAAGATGTCGAGCACCACGTAGAGGCTGTAGTGGATCCCCTTGGCCGGCCCGCGGAGCTTGGTGATGTCCCAGGACCAGACCTGGTTGGGGCCGGTGGCCAAGAGCTCGGGCTTGCGGTAGAGAGGGTGGCGCAGCTGGTGGCGTCGCTCCCGCACCTCCCCCTGGCGCGCCAGCAGGCGGTACATGGTGCGCACCGAGCAGAGGTAGTGGCCTTCGTCGAGCAGGGTGGCGTGGACCTGAGCCGGGGAGGCGTCGACGAAGCGCGGGCTATGGAGAATCTCCAGCGTCTGCCGGCGCTCGTTCGCGCTGAGGGCGCGCGCCGGTGTCGGTCGGGCCGGCGGCAGCCGCCGGGGCCCGGCGCGGGCCTGGCTGCGGTGACGGTACAGCGACGAGCGCGGCACACCCAGAGCCTCGCAGGCCCTCTGGACCCCGACGCGCTCGGCCAGCATGGGCACAGCGCTCACGCGCTCGTCTCCTCCTCGGGTGCGGTCAGGCGGATGCCCAGCACCTCCGAGAGTTTTTTTTGCACCTCGAGGATGGTCTCGGCCTGCTGGAGCGCGCGCTGCAGGCGCCGATTGTCGCGCTCGAGCCGGCGCAGCTGCTCGCGCAAGACCGTGTCGGGGTCGGGCTTGCGCCCGCGCGGACGGCCGAGGGCTACGGCGCCACCCTGCCGGTGCAGGGCGCGCCACCGGCCGAGGTGGGAGGCGTACAGTCCTTCGCGCCGCAGCAAAGCGCCGATCTCGCCGCGACCCTGGCAACGGTCGGCCTGCTCGAGGATGCGTAGCTTGTAGGCGGCCGAAAACTGGCGCCGCTGGGCCTTAGGCTCGACCTCGGGATCTGGAAGCGGACTCCCGGGCCCAGAACGGATCCGCGTCGGCGGGGAGGGTGGGGAGGCCGCTCCTCCCCCGCCCCCGGCCTCCCCACCCTCCCCGCCGACCCCTGCCTCCGTCCCCTGGACCCCCCATCCATCCTGCCTCTCCAACCCTCGCTTCATCGCCTTCGCCTCTCTCCGCCCTCTACCCTATTTCGAGCACGCTCTCCTGTCTCACCGGATGTTGGCAGAGAGGGATGCATCCCACGACCTGAGGAATGCTCCCCGCGGCTCGGGGAGCGTTTCCCGCCGCACGGGGAGTGCTCCCCATCGCCGGGGGAGTGTGTCCCACGACGCGGGGAACGTTCCCCGTCGCGCGGGGAGTCTTCCCCGTGACCGGGTGCGCTTGGACGAGGCGCGAGTGCGGGTGTTCGAGGCGGTTGGGAGCTCGCCCGCGGGCCCGGGGTGCTTGGACCGAACGCTCGGGAGCCCGGACGAGGCGCGTGGACCTTCGCCCGGCGTCTGAGTGCGGACTCCCGGAGCGGCAGGGAGCTCGACCCGGCCATCCGGGAGGCTTCCCGGAGCGACCGAGAGCTCGCCCCGGCTCTGTGGGAGGCTTTCCGCAGCGCCCGGGAGCTGCCCCTCGCCGTCGGGGAGGCTTTCCAGAGCGATGGGAGGCTTACCCGCGTGGCGCGGAGCTTGGCCGGCGGCTCCCGGAAATGCTATCGTGGCATATATGAAGACTTCGATCGTCCGTTCCTTCACCCTCGTGTCCCTCCTTCTCGCGGTGTCCACGGGCGCCGCGGCGACCGAAATCACCTTCTCCCCTTCCCCGCCGGTGGCCGGGCAGACGTTCACCATCACCTTCCACGGCGTCGCGATCGCCTGCGAGGACGTCGGCACGCTGGCGGTCCAGAGCATCGCCTTCGACACGATCAGCCTCGTGGTGACCGATCCCGGCTGCCCCGTCATCCCCATCGGTCCGGTGGAGTACACCGCCAGCGTCAACGTGGGGCCGCTCGCCGCCGGCACCTACGCCGTGCAGGTGCGCGCGGAAGGCACGTCCGTGCTGCTCGACTTCCAGCTCTTCGAGGTCAAGCCGTCCCCGGCCTGCGACGCCACCGACACCGCCCTCTGCCTCGACGGCCGGTTCGAGGTGACCGCCGAGTGGACCGACTTCGACAGCAACGACGGCGTCGCGCACACCATGCCCGACGACTTCGACGGCCTGGGCGACTGGGGGACTCTCTGGTTCTTCGGGCAGGACAACCCGGAGATGCTGGTCAAGGTCCTCGACGGCTGCGCGGTGAACGGCCACTACTGGGTCTTCCTCTCCCCCGCCTCGACGGTGCGCTACGAGATCACCGTGCGCGACATCCGCACCGGGGCGGTGAAGACCTACTCGAAGCCGCTCCACGTGGTGCCGGAGCTCTTCGCCGACACCAGCGCCTTCGACTGCTCCTGAAGCGGTCGCCCCAAGAAATGCTAGGGTGGCATTTATGAAGACCCCGATCGCCCTTGTCCTCCTGCTCGCGGCGTCGACGGCCGCGGCGGCGACCGAAATCACCTTCTCCCCGGCGCCGCCGGTGGCCGGGCAGCCGTTCACGATCACCTTCCACGGCATCATGGCGGGCGCCTGCGAGAACGATGGGACGCTCGAGGTCGAGCACATCTCCTTCAACGGGATCACCCTCGCGGCGACCCCTCCCGGCTGCGATCAGACCATCCCGATCGGCATCTCGGACTACACCGCCAGCGTCGCCGTCGGACCGCTGGCCGCCCGCGTCTACGAGATATTCGTGCTCCAGCCGGTTGGGGGTGGGTTCGTGCTCCTCGATCATCAGTTCATCGAAGTCAAGCCGGCCCCGGCCTGCGACGCCACGATCAGCGCCCTCTGCCTCGGCGACGGCCGCTTCGAGGTAACCGCCGAGTGGACCGACTTCGACGGCAACGACGGCGTCGCGCACACGATGCCGGACGACTTCGACGGGCTGGGCGACTGGGGGACCTTCTGGTTCTTCGGGCAGGACAACCCCGAGATGCTGGTCAAGGTCCTCGACGCCTGCGCCGTGAACGGCCACTACTGGGTCTTCCTCTCCCCGGCCTCGACGGTGCGCTACGAGATCACCGTGCGCGACGTCCGCACCGGGGCGGTGAAGACCTACTCGAAGCCGCTCCACGTGGTGCCGGAGCTCTTCGCCGACACCAGCGCCTTCGACTGCTAGCCGGCGTCGTGGTGCCGGACCACCTGCCGCGCCGCGGCCGGGGGGACGACGAGGACGCTGCAGCGCGCCTGGCGGACGACGGTGGCGGCGACGCTGCCGACCAGGAAGCGGTCGAAGCCGCTGCGGCCGTGGGTGCCGAGGACGGCGAGGTCCACGCCGCGGCCGAGGGCGCGCAGGATCTCGATGCGCGGGTCGCCGGAGCGGGAGACGGCGCGCAGCTTGAGCGGCGTCTGCGCCTGCTCGCGCTCGACGAACGCCCCGAGCTCCGCCGCCGAGCGCCGCTCGGCCTCCTCCTCGGTGAGCTTGGGGTCCGCCTGGCGCTCGGCCACGAACTTCATGAACGTGTGGACGTGGAGGACGTCCACCCGCACCGGCGCGTCGCCGGCGACCTGCGCCAGCAGCGCCAGGCCGCGGCGGAAGGCTTCGGTCGAGAGCGGCGAGAGGTCGACCGCCGCCACGACCTTTGCCGGCGGCACGCGCAGGGCGGGGCGCACGACCAGGACCGGGCAAGGGGCGGTGCGCACCACCCGGTCGGCGGTCGAGCCGAGGCGCTCGCGGAAAGCCTTGCCGGGGACCTTGGCGCCGACCACGATCAGGTCGGCGTCGCCGTCGCGCGCCGCCTGGACGAGCATCCGCGCCGGCGGTCCCTCCAGCACCTCGCAGCGCACCCGGACCGCAGCCGCGCCGTCCTCTTCGGCCTGGCGGCCGAGGGCCTCGCGGTGGCGCGCCAGCGCCCCCTCGCGCAGGTCGGCGGGGTCGACCGGCTCCTCGCCGTAGAAGTGCGGCAGCGGCTCCAGGGCGTGGACCAGGTCCGCCTCGGCGCCAGCGGCACGGGCCAGGGCGAGGGCGGTGCGGACGACCTCGTCGCTCCCCTCCTCCAGCGAGCTGCCGACGACGAGGCGCTTGAGCGTGGTCTCGGCGCTCATCCGGGCGGCCCCGCCGGCGGTTTGCTGGCGCCCACGGCTTCCAGCGCCTCCGCCAGGGCGAGCGCCTGCTCGCGCGAGATCGGCCCCTGGCTCCCGACCGTGTCCATCAGCCGGCGCTGCAGGGTCTGCATCGCCACCGGGTCCATGCGCCCCTCCTCCACCGCCTCGCTCGCGGCGGTGAAGGCGGCGCGCAGACGGGCGCGGTCGGCGTCGGTGACGTCGGGGGCGTAGCGCGCCTCGATCTGCGTCTCGGTGTACCCCAGGAGCCAGCCGAAGAGCTTCGGCCCCTGGGTGACCATGACGATGAGGCCGATCCCGAGGACGATCAGGAGCCCCAGGCAGCCGACGAGCGCCACCTTGGCGCAGCCCGAGCCCACCGGGTTGCGCGGCGCGCCGGGCTCGAAGGGTGCGGGCGGGAGCTGCGAGGCGTCGTCGGGGGCGGGGCCGTCCGGCTCGCTCATCGCCGCTCTTTGTACCACGACTCCCTATAATCCACGCGTGGACTACGACCCGCCGCGCCGCACCCACGGTCCGCCCCCCGCCCCGCCGCGCCGCCGCCGTACGCTGCCGCCGGGCCGCGCCCTGCGCTGGGCTTGGCCGCTCCTCGGCGCGCTCCTCCTCGGCGCCGCCAGCGGCGTCATCTTCGCCGCGGCGATCCACGTGCCGCGCGTCGACTCGGTCGTCGACTTCACGCCCGGCCTCGTCACCCAGCTCCTCGACCGCAACGGGAAGGTCTTCACCACCTTCGCGCGCGAGCGGCGGGTGATGCTGGAGGAGGGGCAGATCCCCAAGGTGCTCGAGAACGCGGTGCTGGCCTCGGAGGACAGCAACTTCTTCCGCCACGGCGGCGTCGACGCCTTCGGCATCGGCCGTGCCGCCTTGGCCGACCTGCGCGCCGGCGAGGTCGTCGAGGGGGCCTCGACGATCACCATGCAGCTCGCGCGCAGCCTCTTCCTGTCGCGCGAGCAGGTCTGGCGGCGGAAGATCGAGGAGGCCTTCCTGGCCGTCGAGCTGGAGAAAACCTTCAGCAAGCAGCAGATCCTGACGATGTACTTGAACCTGATGAACTTCGGCCACGGCAACTACGGCGTCGAGGCCGCCTCGCGCTACTACTTCGGCAAGCCCGCGGCGAAGCTGACGCTGGCCGAGGCGGCGACGCTGGTCGGCATCCTGCCGGCGCCCAGCCGCTACAGCCCGTACCGCCGGCCGGAGGTGGTGTTGAGCCAGCGCCAGCGCGTGCTGCGGCGGATGCTCGAGGAGGGGATGATCGACCGCCCCGCCTACGACCGCGCCGCGGCGCGGCCGCTCCTCGTCTCGCGCCAGCAGCCGCAGCAGGCCTTCGCGCCGTACTTCGCCGAAGACGTGCGCAAGCACCTGGAGGCCACCTACGGCGCCGATGCGCTCTACGAGGACGGCCTCCAGGTGCAGACGACGCTCGACCCGGCGATCCAGCGCTCGGCCGAGAAGGCGGTGCGCGAAGGGCTGGCGCGGCTCGACCACCGCCGCGGCTGGCGCGGCCCGATCGCCGAGCTGGAGGGCGACCCGGCGCAGCAGACGCTCCCCTCCTGGAGCGGCGCCGAGCCGGCCGTCGGCCGCTGGCACCAGGGGATCGTGCTGGAGTCCGGGGCGAAGACCGCGACGGTGCGGATCGACAAGGGGACCTACACCCTCGAGCCGGCCGGCTTCCGCTGGACCGGCCGCACCCGGCCGGACTCGCTGCTCGACCCGGGCGACGTGGCCTGGTTCCGGCTCGACGTGCCGAAGGAGAAGGGGAAGCCGAAGGAAGGCGCCGAGCCGCGCCTCTATCTCGAGCAGGAGCCGCGGATGGAGGCGGCGGCGGTGGTCATCGAGCACGCCAGCGGCGCCGTCCGCGGCATGGTCGGCGGCTGGGACTTCGAGCGCAACAAGTTCAACCGCGTCTCCCAGGCGAAGCGCCAGACGGGGTCGGCCTTCAAGGTCTTCGTCTACGGCGCCGCGCTGGAGAACGGCTGGACGCCGTCCGACACGATCCTCGACGCCCCCACCGTCTTCATCGGCGCCGACGGGCGGCTTTCCTACCGGCCGCAGAACTACTACCGGAAGTACTACGGCATCGTCACCCTGCGGCGGGCGCTGGAGCTGTCGCTCAACGTCTCGTCGGTCAAGCTCCTCGACCTCGTCGGGGTGCGCCGGGTCATCGACTTCGCCCGCCGCTGCGGCGTCGACCAGACGTTGCCTCCCTACCCCAGCCTCGCCCTCGGCACCGCCGACCTGACGCCCTTGAGCTTCGCCGCCGCCTACGCCGCGATCGCCAACCAGGGGACCTGGATCGAGCCCTATCTGATTCAGCGCATCGCCAGCCCCGAGGGGCAGGTCCTCGAGCAGCACGTCCCCAACACCCGCACGGCGACCGACCCGGCGGTGGCCTACGTCCTCACCCACATGATGGAAGGGGTCGTCGACCAGGGCACCGCGACGCCGGTCAAGGACCTGCCGATCGACATCGCCGGCAAGACCGGCACAACCGACGACTTCTCCGACGCCTGGTTCGTCGGCTTCACGCCGCGCTACACGATCCTCACCTGGGTCGGCTATGACGTGAAGAAGTCGCTCGGCGGCGGCATGAGCGGGACGGTGGCGGCGCTGCCGATGTGGCGCGGCATCGTCGAGGACGGGCTCGGGACGGGGTGGCTGACGAAGGGCGAGGAGTTCTCCGTTCCCGGCGGCGTCACCACCCGCGACGTCGAGTACTACACCGGCCTCCTGCCCGGCGCCGGCAGCCAACGCAGGCAGAGGGAAGCCTTCGTCGCCGGCACCGAGCCCTCCGGCCAGCACGGCCCGGAGTGGAACTCGATCTTGAACCTCCCCTGGTATCAGCAGAAGTCGTTCTACATCCCGAAGGAGGGGGAGGAGATGCGCCCCGCACCGGAGGGCCCGGAGGGCGCGGCCCCACCGGGCACCACCGAAGGCGCGGCACCGGAGGCGGGGGCGGTCGAGGAGGGCGAAGCGGTGCCCCCGGTCGGCGGCGAGGAGCCGCCCGCGGACCAGCCGGCGCCGGCGGCCGAGCCGCCGCCGCCCGCTTCTAACTAGTCGGCGCTAGCCCTTCGTGCCGATTACCGCGTAGTCCTGGCTCCCGAAGAGCAGCTCGTCGAGGCGGTCGCGGAGGCGGTTGACGCGGTCGGCGAGCTCGTGCTGCTCGGGGGGGAGGGTCGCGAGGTCGATCTCGGGGAGGCGGTCGGCGTCGGCGAAGGGGCGGAGCTCCAGGTGCTCGACGGCGGCGAAGCCGGCTTGCTGGAGGAGGAGCTGCAGCGCCTCGGGGTGGACCGGGCGGACGTGCGTCGGGTCGAGCCAGAAGTTGCGGGCGGCGACGACGAGGGAGAGCGGGTTCGGGGTCTCGAGGATCAGCACCCCGCCGGGGCGGAGCGCCCGCCAGGCGAGGCGGACGAGGCGGTCGAGCGCCTCGGGCGGCAGGTGCTCGACGACGTGGAAGGAGACGACCGCGCCGAGGCTCCCCTCCTCCACCGCCGCGAGGTGCGCGAAAAGGTCGCCGGCCGCGGCGTCGAGCCCGCGCTCGCGGCAGAGGGCCACCATGCGCTCGCTTGCGTCCACCCCGCGCGCCGCCACGCCGCGGTCGCGCAGCAGGGCCAGCGCCTCGCCGCGGCCGCAACCCAGATCGAGCACCGGGTCCTTGCCTTCCAGGTACGGCAAGTAGCGGGCGATCCGCTCGCCGATCTCCTCCTCGGTGCCGCGGTAGCGCCGCTCGAGCTCGAAGTAGGCGTGCTCCTCGCGGGCGCGAGAGAGAGTCTCTTGCGGCGGCGCCGCGCCGCCTTCCAGCGCGGCCAACGCCGCGCCGAGGCTGCCCAGCAGGTCGCGCGCCTCGCGGCGGTAGCCGTCGAGCTTCTGGTCGACGCGCGCGAAGAGCGCGTCGTTGTGCCGCATGATCTCGGTGAGGCCTTCGGCGAGCGTGCCTTCGAGCGGCAGGAGCCGGGCGCCGTGCCAGGTCTCGACGGCCTTGGCGCGCTCGAGATGGTCGAGCAGGATGAGGTTGAAGACCCGCTGCCGCTCCCAGAGATCGTTCTGGGGCACCTTGACCAGCGGGCGGAAGAGCCGCTTCCAGCCGACCAGGAAGCGGCCGAGGAGACCGCGGTGGCTGCGGATGGGGAACTCGCGGTCCCCCCGCCACAGCCACCGCCAGGAGTCGATGTCGCGGGTCGGCTCGGTGAGGAAGTCGTCTAGTGAGGGCGGCCGGTCGTCGCTCACTCCGCCCGCACGACGGTGACGGTGACCTCGGCGACGACGTCGTGGTGGAGCTCGACGCGCACCGGGTGGTCGCCGAGGGTCTTGATGCCGCCTTCGAGGTCGATGCGCCGGCGGTCCACCTCGATCCCCTCCTTGGCGATCAGGTCGGCCACTTCGCCGGCGGTCACCGAGCCGTAGAGGGTGTCGGTCTCGCCCACCCGCTTGGGGATGGTGAGGCGCAAACCGGCCAGCCGCGTCGCCACCTCTGCGGCGGCGTCCTTCTCGCGCTGGTGGCGGGCGTCGATCTTGTGCTTCTGCTGCTCGAAGTAGGCGCTGTTGGCGGTCGTCGCCTCCAGCGCCAGCCCCTGCGGGATCAGGTAGTTGCGCGCGTAGCCGGGCTTGACCTCGACCACCTGGCCGCGGCGGCCGAGGTGGCGCTGGTCGCTCATCAGGATGACTCGCATGTCCCCTCCTAGTCCGTCGCGAAGGGGATCAGCGCCAGGTGGCGCGCCCGCTTGATGCCCTGCTGCAGCAGCCGCTGGTGGCGGGCGCAGGTACCGGAGATCCGCCGCGGCAGGATCTTCGAGCGCTCGGGGATGAACCCCGCCAGGAGCTTGACGTCCTTGTAATCGACGTAGTCGATCTTGTCGGCGCAGAACTTACAGACCTTGCGGCGGCGGTAGAAGACCTTCTTCCCCTTGGCGCCCTTGGCGCCCGCCTTGCCCGCTCCCCTGCCGCCTGGTCCGCGGCCGCCTGTGCGTGGTGGCATGGCTTACTCCTCCCTTCCGGGCCGGCCGCCCTCGGGGGCGGCGGGTGCGACGACGGCCTCGGCAGTGGGAGGCGCGCTGGTCTCGGCCGTCGGCTCGGGGATCAGCGGCTTGCCCGCGCGCTTGAGGTCCTGGTCGGTGCGCACCGAGAGGTAACGCAGCACCTTGTCGTTCTGGTTCATGCGGTGCTCGACGTCGGCGAGGGTCCGTGTCCCGTTCTCGCTGGAGAGGTAGAGGACGACGTACTTGCCTTCGGTGAGCTTCGAGATCGGGTAAGCCAGCTTGCGCCGGCCCCAGCTCTCCTCGCGGTTGATGGTGAGACCCCCGCCAGTGAGCATCTGCTTGTACTCCCCGGTCAGCTCGACGACTTCCTCGTCGGTGACACGGGGATCGACAACGAACACCAACTCATAGGTACGCATGGGATTCCTAGGCACCTCCCTATGGCCTGGCAGCCCCGCTGCGAGATGGCGCGGAGCAGAGAGGAACGGGATGCGGGCCCGGCAGAGCCAGCCCGCGGCGAATGAGGGGCGCATTATACACGGGCGGCGGGCGAACCCGGTGAGTCGGCCGCCGAACACCGTGGATCCACGGCGGAACCGACTGGATCTAAAGCGGAACCGACTGGATCCGCAGCCGAACCGAGTGGATCACCGGCTGAACCGAGTAGATCACCGGCCGAACCCAGTGGATCCGCGGTCGAAGCGAATGGATCAGCGGCCGAACCGAATGGATCACCCGCGAAACCGACTGGATCCGTGGCCGAACTGAATGGATCTGCGGCGGAACCGAGTGGATCCGCGGCCGAACCGAGTGGGTCGGCGGGCGAACCCGATGGGTCGCTAGCCGTTGAAGCGGCTCATCGCCGCTTCGGGGCCTTCGCGGGCCCAGGCTTCGCAGGCGTCGGCGGCGCGGGCGATCATTTCCTCGGCGGTTTCGCGCTCTTCGGGGGCGAAGGGAGAGAGGACGTAGTCGGCGATCACGTCGCCGGCCGGGGGGCCGTCGGGGCCGGCGACGCCGCAGCGCAGGCGGGGGACCTGGTCGGTCTGCAGGCTCTCGAGGATCGACTCCATGCCGCGGTGCCCGGCCGGGCTGCCGGCTAGGCGCAGGCGGAGGCGGCCGAGCGGCAGGGCAACCTCGTCGTAGACGACCAGCAACGTCTCGGGCGCCAGCTCCCAGCGCTCGACCAGGCAGCGGGCGGCGTAGCCGCTGCGGTTCATGTAGGTCTGGGGCCGCGCCAGGGCGAGGTCGGGGTCGGGCACCACGAGCGCGTTGCACTCCAGGCGCTGGGGCGGCGACCCCCGCCGCCGCGCCAGCTCCTCGACGACGCGGAAGCCGACGTTGTGGCGGGTGTCGCGGTAGCGCTCTCCCGGGTTCCCCAGGCCGAGGACCAGCTTCGGCAAGCGGCCCTACCCTGCCTAGACTTCCTCTTCCGGCTTCCCGCCCTTCTTGATGACCTCCGGCTCCGCCGGCTCGACGGCCTCCACCTCTTCGGCCGGCTTCTCCTCGATGCGGGCGTGCGACACCGAGACGATGACGCGCGCCGGGTCCTCGAGGAGCGTCACGCCCGGCGGCAGCTCGAGCTGCCGGGCCTCGACGTGCTGGCCGACGTGGAGCGCCGAGACGTCGAGCTTGATGTGCTGCGGGATGTCGCCCGGCAGGCACTCGACGTGGAGCGCACGGGTGACGAAGTCCAGGATGCCGGCCTCGTTCTTGACGCCGTAGGGGACGCCTTCGACCTCGACGTGCACCTCGACGCGCACCTTCTGCGACATCTCGATGCGCTGGAAGTCGATGTGGACGATGTGGCGCTGCAGCGGGTCGATCTGCAGGTCGCGGATCATGGCGTGCCGCTCCTTGCCGGTCTCGCCCAGCTTGAGCAGGAAGACGGCGTTCTCGCTCCCCGCCTTCTTGAGCAGGTCGAGGACGGTCTTGCGGTCCACCTCCAGCGGCACCGACTCGCGGCCGCCGCCGTAGAGCACCGCCGGGATGCGGCCCTGGGCGCGGAGCTGGCGGTTGGAGTTCTTGCCCTTGGTCTCGCGCTTCTGCACTTCGAGGGTCAGTTCGCTCATGGTCTCCTCACTTCCCTTCTCATTCTGACAGCAGGCCCGCCTAGACGAAGAGCGAGCTCACCGAGCTGTTCTCGTGGATGCGCCGGATCGCCTCGCCCAGGAGCGGCGCAACCGACAGCGGCCGCAGCTTGCTCGAGCGGGCGAGCTTCTCGTCGAGCGGCGTGGTGTTGGTGATCAGAACGGCCTCGATCGGCGAGGCTTCGATGCGCTGCAGCGCCGGCCCCGAGAGGATGCCGTGCACGCCGGCTGCCAGCACCCGCTGCGCGCCCTCGCGCTTGAGCGCCTCGACGGTCTTGGTCAGGGTGCCGGCGGTGTCGATGATGTCGTCGACGATGAGGCAGTTGCAGCCGTCGACCTCGCCGATGACGCGCAGCACCTCGGCCTCGTTGGGGGCGGTGCGCCGCTTGTCGACGATCGCCAGGCCGACCTCCAGGCGCTTGGCGATCGCCCGCGCGCGCTCGACGCCGCCGGTGTCTGGCGAGACGATGACCAGCTTCGGGACGTCCATCTCGCGCACCGCCTCGAGCAGAACCGGCGCGGCGAAGAGGTGGTCCACCGGCACGTCGAAGAAGCCCTGGATCTGGTCGGCGTGGAGGTCCATGGTGAGGACGCGGTCGGCGCCGGCCTTCGAGATCAGGTCGGCCACCAGCTTGGCGGTGATCGGCACCCGCGGCCGGTCCTTCTTGTCCTGGCGCGCGTAGCCGTAGTACGGCAGCACGGCGGTGATGCGCGAGGCCGAGGAGCGCTTGAAGGTGTCGAGCAGGATGAGCAGCTCCATCAGGTTCTCGTTGACCGGCGCCGAGGTCGGCTGGACGACGAAGATGTCCGAGCCGCGCACGTTCTCGTCGATCTGGCAGAAGGTCTCGCCGTCGGAGAACTTGTAACCCACGACGTTGCCCGCCTCGACGTTGAGGTATTCGCAGATTTCCTGCACCAGGGCGGGGTGGGCGCGCCCCCCGAATATTTTCAGCTCGCCGGGCATGGTCCCTCAGGTTGGTTGGGGCGGGAGGATTCGAACCTCCGGTGCCAGATCCAAAGTCTGGTGCCTTACCACTTGGCGACGCCCCAGTGCCGAAGCCGTGCCTTCATGGCGCGGCGCCGCCGTCTTCCTCCGCCGGATGATACGGGCTTACGTGATCGTCCAGAACGAATCGCGGAGGTGCAGCTCCTGGATCTCCTCCAGGCTCTTGTCCGGCGGCGGCTGCAAAACGGCCGGCGGCGCTTCCGCCGCCTCGTTGTCGGGCCGCCGTTGCACCCCTTCAGCGGGACGCTCGCCGCGCTCGGCCAGCACCCGCTCGTACTCTCCCAGGATGCGCGTCTCGATGACCCGCCGCGTCTCGTTGTTCAGCGGGTGCGCCACGTCCTTGAACTCGCCGTTCTTCTTCTTGCGGCTGGGCATGCTGATGAAGAGGCCGTCCTTGCCGTGGATGATCTTGATGTCGTTGACCATGAAGCAGTGGTCGAAGACGACCGACACGAAGGCCTTGAGCTTCTCCTCCTGGACCGGGAAGACCTTGACCTCGGTGATCTCCATCGCCTCTTCCTCCACTCCCCCCGAGCGGCAGGCCCTGGCCGGCGATTCCGTACACGACGGCTCTGCGGGAGAGACCTGATGCTATGTGAAACCGGGGGAATAGATCAACCGCCGGCCCCGGCCGGCACCGGACGGCAGTCGCCGGCGCGGAAGCCCTCGGGCGGCGAAAGGGCCGCCGGCGCCGCCCCGAGCGGCTCGCTGAGCACCTGCCGCCAGCGCACCTGCACCCCCTGCCGGCGGTCGGAGAGGATGGCCCAGTCGCCCCGCCGCACCCAGAGGTAGGCCGGCGTCTCCCCGTCCCACACCGTCCAGCTCGCCACCCGCCCGCCGTCGAGGGTCGCCGTCCAGCGGCGGCCGCCGGCGTCCGCGAAGGCCACCTCGCGACCGCTCTGGCGCGGCGGCGCGGCGGGCTCCCCCGGCACACGCTCCAGCAGGAGGGCGGGGAGCGACATCAGCGGGAAGGGCGCCAGCGGCACGCCCGAGAGGTCGAAGCGCCCCTCGAAGACGCAGTAGGCGCGGCTGCGGTGGTCGAGGAAGAGGCCGCGCTCGGCCTCGACGTCGAGGGTCCAGAGCGCGCGGCCGACCGGATCGACGGCCCGCACCTGGTAGCGCTCCGGGGAGGCGAGGAGGAGGCTCAGGCGGAAGCTCCCCTCCCCTTGCGTCCCCGAGGTGGTCACCCGGTAAAGGCGCTGCGAACCGAGGGCCGCGGCGGGGATCTCCCAGATGGGAGTCTCCGGGTGGTGGACCGGGACCGGGCCGGCCCCGGCGCAGCCGGCGAGGAGCACCGCGGCGAGGCCGAGGGAGGTTTTCAGGGACGCGCGGTCTCGAGCTCGCGCAGCTTGTGGCGCACCGCGTCGGCGTTCTCGTCGTCGAGGGCGAGCGCCCGGCGGTAATGCTGGAGCGCGTCGTCGGCGCGCCCGAGCGCCCGGTAGGTGTCGGCCAGATGCTCGTAGATCGTGGCGGCGCCGGGCTCGAGACGCGCCGCCCGCTCGAGGAAGGAGAGGGCCTCCTGGTACTGGCCGAGCTGGAAGTGGGCCCAGCCCAGCGAGTCGACGTAGGCGCCGTTGTCCGGCTCGAGGGCGACGGCGCGGCGCACCAGACCGAGCGCCTCCTCCAGCCGCTCCCCTTTCTCCGCCAGCATGTAGCCGAGGTAGTTGAGCGCCGGATGGAAGCCCGGCTCGATCTCCAGGGCGCGGCGGAAGGCGTTCTCGGCCTCGCCGCGCTCCCCCTCGCGCTCGTGCGCGGCGCCGAGAAGAAAGGCCACCGGGGCGGTGGCCGGCTGGCGCGCCAGCAGGCGCTCCAGCGGCGCGATCGAGGCCTCGTAGCGCTCCAGGCGGTGGTAGGCCTGGACCGCGGCCAGCACCTCCTCGGGCTTCTCGGAGGCGGCGAGGTCGGCGAGGAGGGCTTCCCCTTCGGCGCCGCGGCCGGTGCGCACCAGGAGCTCCCCGCGCTTGCCGGCGAAGTCGCGCTCCGCCGCGCCGGCGCCGGCGTCCCGCTGCTCCAGCAGCTCCAGCGCCTCGGCATGCCGCTCCAGCTCGCTCAGGGCGTCGAGGCGCAGGGCGAGGGCCGCCTCGCGCACCTCCGGATCGGCCGCCCCCCCCAACTCCGCCGCCGCCTTGACGGCCGCGTCCCACTGCTCCCCTTCCGCGTGCACGCGCACGATCTCGAGCCCCGCCTCCTCGGCCTCTTTCGCCTTGCCTTCCGCGGCAAGGTCGGCCCGCAGCTCGGTGAGGAGGGCCGCGCCCTCGGCGGCGCGCCCGTCGCGCACCATCAGGCGCGCCTGCATGCCGGCGAGCGCCAGGTTCGCGGGGTCCTCCCGGCGCAGGCCCGCCAGCAGCTCGCCCGCCTCGCGGTTCTTCCCCTGGGCGGCGAGGACGAGGGCCTTGAGCAGCACCGGCTGGCGCTCGCCCGGCTCGCGGGCGAGGACCGCCTCGGCGGCCGCCAGCGCCCCCTCGAGGTCGCCGGCGCGGTAGAGGGCCGAGCCGATCTGCCGCTGCAGGCGGGGGTCGTCCCGCTGCGCCGCCGGCGCGCCGCGCAGGGTGTCGAGCGCCGCGGCGTGGTCGCCGCGCTCGCCCTGCAGGTCGGCGAGGGTGATGCGCGCCTCGAGCGCCGCCGGGTCGCGCCCCAGCAGCTCGGCGAGCAGCACCTCGGCCTCCTCGCCCTTCTTGGCCTTGAGCAGCGCCTCGATCAGAAAGCCGGTGGCCGCGCGGTTCTCGGGGGTGAGGGCCGCGACGCGGCGGAAGGCCTCGGCGGCGGCTTCCGCCTCGCCGCGGTCGAGCCGCAGGCGGCCGAGCGCGAAGAGCGCCTGGACGTCCTCGGGGTCGAGGCGGGTCAGCGCCTCCAGGACCTCCTCCAGCGCCGCCGGCGCCTCGGGGCTGGCGGCGGCGAGGTCGAGATAGACCTCCGCGGCGCCGCGCAGCACGTCGAGCGACTCGGGCGCCAGCTCCCGCGCCCGCCCCACCGCGCGCGCCGCCTCGGCGATCCGCTCGGCAGCGCCCGGCCCGCGCAGGACCTGCGCCGCGCGCAGAATGAGCTGGGCGCGCTCCAGCGGGATGAACGGGTCGCGCGGGTCGAGCCGCTCGGCCTCGGCGAAGGCGGCGAGGGCGTCGTCGTACTCCCCTTCGCCGGCGAGCGCCTTGGCGAGGGTGAAGTGATAGGCGGCGGTGTCGGCGGTCGGCGGCGCGGCGGCGGGCGTCTGGGCGAGGGCCGGCGCCGGGAGGAGGAGCAGGAGGAGCGCGCAAACCGGCTTCACGACGAGAGGATAGCGCGCGCGCCGGCGCTTGCCAAGGCGACGACGCCGCTCGTATAATTCAATACTTACTCCTAAGTCGCTGGCCTCCAATGGCTTAGAGGTTCCAATCTGAAACCGACCGCGGCCTCGATGAACAAGCTCGGTCAGCTGCTCGTGACGCGCGGCTGGATCAGCGTGCAGCAACTGACGCGCGCGCTCAAGAACCAGCAAGCCGTCGGCGGTCAGCTCGGCACCTGCCTGCTCGAGATGGAGGCGCTGAGCGAGGACCTGCTGCTCAAGGGCCTGGCCGAGCAGCTCGGCGTGCCGGCCGCCGGCGTCGACGACCTGCGCAGCGTTGCGGAGGACGCGCTCGCCCTGCTGCCGCCGAAGGTGGCGCGGCGCTGCCGCGCCGTCCCCATCCGGGTGGCCGGCGGGCGCCTCGACGTGGCGATGCTCGATCCGCACAACCTCACCGCCCAGGACGAGCTGGCCTTCGCCACCGGCAAGCGGGTGCGGGTGCACGTGCTCCACGAGGCGCGCATCCACGAGGCGCTCGACCGCTACTACGGCGAGGAGCCGCCGCTGCGCTTCGTCCATCTGCTCGACCGCCTGAACCGCGCCCGCTACCTCTGGGAGCGCGAGCCGGAGCCGGGCGAGCCGGTCGCCGCGGCCGCGGCCGTCCGGACGCTCGAGGGCGAGTGGGAGCTGTCCCTGCCGGAGCTGTCCGAGCCGGCGGAGCCGCTGCCGCGACGGGACGCCAAGCCGCGGCCGGCGGTCGTCGCCGCGACGGTCCAGAAACCGGCGCCAGCCGCGAAACCGGTCCCGCCGCCGCCCGCGCCGGCGGAGCCGGAGCCCGCCCGGCCGCGCACGGTGGCGCTGACCGTCTCCGAGCGCGCCGCGCTGGGGGCCGGACCGGGGAAGGCGGCTCCTCCCCCGACCCCGACCCTCGCTTCGCTGCCCGAGCTGGAGGAGGCGCTGACGGCGGCGGCCGGGCGCGACGAGATCGGGCGCCTCCTCGTCGCCTTCCTGGCGCCGGCCTACCGCCGCGTCGCCCTGCTGCAGGTGGTGCGCGAGCGGGTCGCCGGGTGGCTCGCGCAGGGCGAGGGGATCGATGCCGAGCGCTTCGCGCGCTTCGCCGTCGGCTTCGACCAGCCGTCGGTCTTCTTGAACCTCCGCCAGGGGAGCGGCCTCCACGTCGGCCCGCTCGCCGACATGCCGGCGCACCGCGAGCTGGCCGCCTGCTGGGGCGGCGAGCTGCCGCGCGAGTGCCTCCTCCTGCCGATCCGCCTGCGCGACCGGCTGGTGACGGTGCTCTACCTCGACGCCGCCGGCGGCCCGCTCGGCCGCATCGACCTCGAGGGGTTGCAGCGGCTGGCGGCGGCGACGGCGCGGGCCCTGGAGCGCCTCATCCTGCAGAAGAAGAAGGGGAGCGCCGCACGCTGAGCGGGAACCCGCCGCCCGGACCGGTGGACGTGATCGTGCCGGTCTACGGGGCGGCCGCGGAGCTCGCCGCCTGCCTGGCGAGCCTCGAGCGCCACACCGACCTCCACCGCCACCGACTGGTGGTCGTCGACGACGCCGGCCCCGGCTTCGATCCGGCGCCGGTCGCGGCGCTGGCGGCGCGGCTCGCGGCCGCCGCCCCGCCGGCCGGCGCCGGTGCGGACAGCGGCGTCCTCCTGCTCCGCAACCCGGAGCGGCGGGGCTTCGTGGCCAGCGTCAACCGCGGCATGGCGCTGTCGGGGCGCGACGTCGTCCTCCTCAACAGCGACACGGTGGTGACCCGAGGCTGGCTCGAGAAGCTGCAGGCGGCCGCCCTCTCGGCACCGGACGTCGCCACCGCCACGCCGTTCTCCAACCACGCCACGATCTGCTCGCTCCCCCGCTTCCTCGAGGTCAACGCCCTCCCCGCCGGCCGGGACCTGGACGCCTTCGCCGCGCTCGTCGAGCGCGTCGCGGCGCACGAGCGCCCGCCCCTCCCCACCGGCGTCGGCGTCTGCCTCTACATCCGCCGCGCGGCGCTCGAGCGCGTCGGTCCGTTCGACGAGCGGGCCTTCGGCCTCGGCTACGGTGAGGAGACCGACTTCTGCTGTCGCGCCGCGGCGGCCGGCTGGCGGCACGTGCTCGACGACGCGACCTTCATCTGGCACGCCGGCCAGAGCAGCTTCGGCGCCTCGCGGGAAGCGCGCGTGCGCGCCGCCCACCGGGTGATGCGCCGCCGCCACCCCGGCTACCTGCCTGCCGTGGCGCGCTTCATCGCCGAGGACCCGCTGGCGCCGGCGCGCGAGCGGGTGATCGCGGCGCTGCGGCCGCGTCGGGAGCGGCCGCCCCGCGGGCCGCGCCGGGTGGTCCACCTCGTCCACGGCTGGCCGCCCTGGAGCCCGGCCGGCACCGAGACCTACGCCCGCGGCCTCGTCCTGCGCCAGGCGGAGCGGCGGGAGGTGGCGGTCTACGCCCGCTATGCGGACCCGCGCCGCAGCAAGGGCGAGGCGCTGGAGCTGCTCGACGGCGGCGCCCGGGTGCGCCTCGTCGCCAACAACTTCACGCAGCGCGACCCGCTGTCGCGCAACGCCATCCGCGACCGCGCCTTCGACGCCGACTTCGCGCGCCTGCTCGCGGAGGTGCGCCCGGAGCTGGTGCACGTCCACCACCTGGCCGGCCACGCCTTCTCGCTGACCCGCGGCGCGGCGCGGCGGCGGGTCCCCCTGCTCTACCAGGTCCAGGACTGGTGGACGCCCTGCGCCCGCGCCAACCTACTCGACCACCGGCGACGGCTCTGCAGCGGGCCCGGGCTGGGCAAGTGCGCGGCCTGCCTGCCGCTCACGCGCCGGCCGCCCGCCGGGCTCTGGAACCGCCTGCTCTACGCCGAGCGCGGGCGGGCGGCGCACGCGGCCTTCCGCCGCGCCGACGCCTGGCTCATGGGCTCGCGCGCCATCCGCGACAGCTACCTCGCCCTCGGGCTGCTGCGCCCCGAGGATCCTGCGTACGTCGTCCCCTACGGCGTCGAGACGCCGCCCCGCGCGCCGCGCCCGCCGCGGGCCGCGGGCGAGCCGCTGCGCTACGGGGTCATCGGGTCGCTCATGCCGCACAAGGGGGCGCACGTCGCCGCGGCAGCCTTCCGCGCCATCGATCCGGCGCGCGCCCGCCTGACCGTCTGGGGGGACCGGACGATCGACCCCGCCTACGCCGCCGAGGTCGAGGCGCTGGGGGGCGGCCGGGTCGAGCTGCGGCCCCCCTTCGCCGAGGCGGAGAAGCCGGCGCTCTTCGCGGCGCTCGACCTGCTCGTCGTCCCCTCCCTGGGCCTGGAGTCCTTCGGCCTGGTGGCCCGCGAGGCGCTCCACCATGGCGTGCCGGTGCTGGCGAGCCGCCGCGGCGCCCTCGCCGAGCTGTGGGCCGACTCGGCCGGCGAGGCGGCGGGCGCGCTCTTCGACCCCGAGCGCCCCGAGGAGCTGCGCGGCTGGGTCGAGCGGCTGATCGCCGAGCCGGACCTGCTCGCAGCCTGGCGGGCGCGCCTGCCGGCGGTGAAGAGCATGGACGAGCACGCCGAGGAGGTCGAGGAGGTCTACGAGCGGGTGCTGGCAGGGAAGAAGAGGGCTAGGTAGGGAAGAGATGAGCCTCGTGCCGACGGCGTTACGCGTGATGCGGGCGGAGGGGCTGCTGGCCGCGCGCGACCGGACGCTGGATCGGATGGCCGAGGCGCGGCGGCGGCGGGCGTTCCGGGTGGCGCCGTCCCCGCCCGCGAGCTTCCGCGCGCCGGTCCTCAACCTCCTCCCTACCCCGCCCTTCCCCTGGCTCGGCGGCGTGCAGACGCAGCTCCTGCGCCGCCTGGAGCGGGAGGCGCGCGAGGGGAGGAGCACCGCGCTCCTCTACCCCGATGGCACCCGCTCCCGCCTGGAGCTGGCCGTCGGCGAGCGGCGGACGGCGCTCTACCTGAACGCGTGGTCCCGCGACGTGACGGCGCTCGAGGACCCGGCGCTGGAGGAGGCGGCGCTCGGCGGCCTCGAGGCGGCGGGGGCGGAGCGCCTGCACGTCGAAGGGCTGGCGGAGCTGCCGCTCGGCTCGCTCCTCGCGCTCGGCCGCCGCGGCGTGCGGCTGTCGATCGCCCTCCACGACTTCGCCCCCTTCTGTCCGCGCCCGCACCTGCTCGAGCATCCGCAGCTCGTGTTCTGCCATTACTCGCGCGATCCGCACCGCTGCGCCCGCTGTCTCAACGAAGACTGGCGGGTGGAGGTCGGCTGGCAGGAGAGGCGGCGCGCGCTCGCGGCGGAGCTGCTGGCCGGCGCGGAGCGCATCGCCTACCCGTCGGCGTTCCTGCGTTCTACCTGCCTGGAGCTTTTTCCCGGTCTGCCGCCGGAGCGACAGGTGGTCGTCGCGCTGGACGACCCGCCGGCGCTCCCGGCTCCCCGCACCCCTGCCCAGCCCCCCCGCCACATCGCCTACGCCGGCAGCGTCCTCCCCCACAAGGGCGCGCTGTTCTTCGAGGAGGTCGTGCGGCGGCTGGGGCGCGGCGGAGCGGCGGGAGTGCGCTGGAGCGCCTACGGCGGCGGCGACGCGGCGCTGCTGGCGCGCCTGCGGCGCCTGCCGGGCGTGCGCGTCCGCGGCTACTACCGGAGCGGCTCCCTCCCCCGCCTCCTGGCCGCCGACGAGGTGGACCTGGCGCTGCTGCTGTCGATCGTCCCGGAGTCCTACGGCTTCACCCTGTCGGAGTGCCGCGCCGCGGGCGTGCCGGTGGTGGCCTTCGACCTCGGCGCACTGGGCGAGCGGCTGCGCGCCGAAGGGGGCGGCACGCTGGTGCCGCTCGCCGACGGCGCCGCGGGCGTCGCCGCCCGCCTCGGCGAGCTGCTGCGCGGCTAGGGCGCCGGCTCCTCGCGCCGGGCGACCGCGATCATCCCCAGGCCCGGCCAGGGGAGGACGCGGTCGGCGCGCCGCACCAGCGGCACCAGCATGTTGAAGAGCTTGAGCTGCACGCGGCTGAAGTGACGCCGCTTGAGCGCCACGCCGTTGATCCACCAGCCGGGGACGCCGGCGCGGTTGAAGTCGCGCACCGCCTCCAGCCGGAACCCGGCCGCGGCGAGCTCCCGTTCGAGCATCGGGCGGTCGTAGCGGGTGCGATGACCCAGCACCTCGTCGAGGCTGGAGTAGAGGCGCTGCCCGGCGGGGACGTAGAGCACGAGCCGGCCGCCGGGGGCGAGCGCGCCGTGCATGTTGCGCAGCGCCGGCAAGGGGTCGCGCACGTGCTCCAGGACGTTCAGGCAGATCACCGTGTCGAAGGCGCCGCGCCAGGGAGCGAGGTCGCCCGGCTCCTCGACGTCGACGCGGGCGACTTCGAGATAGGGCTTGCCGAGCGCCAGGTTGCGCAGGTAGGCGAGGTAGTGCGGGTTGATGTCGCTCGCCAGGTAGCGGTCGCGCGGCAGGAGCCACGAGGTGATGTTGCCGATCCCGGCGCCGATCTCCAGCACCCGCGCGCCGATGTGCGGCGCGATCGACTCCGCCATCCAGCGGTTGAAGCGCTGCGCCCGCTCCAGGCTGTGCAGGATGTGCGAGCCGTACTCGTCCTCGGCGTAGAGGTCGTCGACGAGCTTGTACTTGAGGATGGCCTTGATGGCCTTGAAGCCGTCGCGCCAGCCGATCTTCTTCCCCTCGCGGTAGGTGCGCCCGAGGTAGCTGATCGGCACTTCGAAGATGCGCACGTCGCGCTTGGCGATCTTGGCGGTGATCTCGGGCTCCATCGCGAAGTCGTTCGAGCGGATCGGGATCGACTTCAGCAGCGGCGCCCGGAACATCTTGTAGCAGGTCTCCATGTCGGTGAGGTTGAGGTCCGTCGCCCAGTTGCTCAGGCCGGTGAGGAGCCGGTTGCCGAGCGCGTGCCGGTGGTAGAGGACGCGCCGCCGCTCGCTGGGCAGGAAGCGCGAGCCGTAGACGACGTCGGCGCCGTCCTCGAGGAACGGCCGCACCAGCCGCGCGTAGTCGCGCGGGTCGTACTCGAGGTCCGCGTCCTGAAAGACGATGAGGTCGCCCGTCGCCTCGGCGATGCCGCGGCGGATGGCGCTCCCCTTGCCCTGGTTGCGCCCCTGCTCGAGCAGGCGCACCCGGTCCGGGTGGGCGGCGGCCAGCTGGCGGAGCACCTCCAGGCTGCCGTCGGTCGAGCCGTCGTCGACGAGCAGGAGCTCGAGCTCGCGGACGCCGGGAATCTCGACCGCCAGCACCCGCTCGACCAGCTCGCCGACCAGGTAGCGCTCGTTGTAGACCGGGACGACGACCGAGAGCTTGAAGTCGGGGGACGGGTTCAGGACGTCTTCTCCGCGATCACCGACAGCGGCAGGCCCCAGTGGCGGTACAGCCACCGGTTGGCGAGGCGCCGCCGCAGCATGAGGTCGATCAGCGCCCGCCCCGAGGCGCTCCGCGCCAGCCTCCGGATCCCCGTCGGCATCCCCTGCTCGAAGTCCTCGTCCGGATAGAGGAGGCGGTAGCGGACGGTGCGCGGCAGGAGGCGGCGGCTGCGGAAGCCGGCCCGCGCCAGCGCCTCCTCGTACTCGAACAGGGTGTAGACGTGCTCGTTGATGCCGGCCTGCGTCTCGATGTTGTCCGGCCGATTGACCGGGATCGACTCCCGCCGGCACGCCTCGGAGACGAAGACGAAGCGGCCGCCGGGGCGCAGCACGCGGCGGACCTCGCCGAAGAGGGCGTCGAGGTCGGACGAGTGGTGGACCGCGGCGCAGCTGAACGCGACGTCGGCCCAGCCGTCCGGGAGGGGCAGGTGGTGGACGTCCCCGCGCAGCCGCTCGAAGTGGATGCCGTCGAGCTCGAAGAAGATGTCGGCGGTCTCCAGGCCCAGGAAGCGCGCCGTCATCACGTCCACGGCGACGGCCTCGCGCGCCCGGCCCATCGTCATCAGGTAGCGGGTGGACCAGGTGCGGCCCGCCCCGAGGTCCACGACGCGCTTCGCCGCGAAGTCCACGTGCTCGAAGATCTGGAAGAAGTCGGCGGCGACGTGGGGCCAGGGGGCGTGCGGGAACGCGGGGAGCGCGGTCATGACGGGGACCAGCCCCTCGTGCAGGGGGCCCGCGAGCTCGCCCCAGCCGCGGATCTCGCTGGCCAGGGCCTCGTCGGCCGGATCGAGGAAGTCCACGACCCCCCGCCGGACGGCGAAGGTCCGCGCGCAGCGGTCGCAGCGGAGCTCGCCCTCCCGCACCTCCCTTTCGTCCTCCTCCAGAACGGCGAGCGTCAGCGGGCCGCTGCAACGGACGCAGCGCAGCGAGTCGGCGAAAGCGCGCTTCACGGGACGGTCTCGGCAGCGGAGGGTATCACCGGGCGGCGGCGGGAGCGGCTGCTAGAGTGCCGCGCGCCATGGAGGTCAAGCGAACCCGCCACGCTCTCGACCGGCTCGCCCGCACCGCCGCCGACGGCGACGAGGCGCGCTTCCGCGAGCAGCTGCACGATTCGACCGCCGCGCTGCGGGACTACCTCACGAGCCTCGTGCTGGACGACGCGCCGCCGGGGCTCACCGAAAGCTACGTCGGAGACGCGCTCCAGCGCTTCCTGCACACCCTCGAGTTCGTCCCCCTGCCGGCCGGCCCGCGCATCCTCGAGCTGGGGGCGAACCCCTTCTTCTTCCATCTATTGCTGCGGCGGCTCTTTCCGGAGGCGCAGCTGCAGGGGGCCAACTTCTTCGATCACGACATCTTCTCCGATCGGATCGGCTCGGCCACGCACCACGTGAGCAGCCGGAAGTTCGGCGAAGAGTGGGTGTTCTCCTACCCGCTCTTCAACCTCGAGACCGTGCCGCGCTACCCGTTCCCCGACCAGAGCTTCGACCTGATCTTCCTCTGCGAAACCCTCGAGCACCTCGTCGTCAACCCGTTGTCGGTCTTTCGCAAGATCCGCCGCCTGCTGGCGCCGGGAGGGCACCTCGTCGTCACGCTGCCGAACGCGGCCCGCCTGATCAACTTTGCCTGCCTGCTCGAGGGCCACAACCCCTTCGACATGTACCACCCCGAGACCGGCGTCCACGGGCGCCACAACCGCGAGTACACCCTGCCGGAGATGAGGGAGCTGCTGACCCTCCACGGCTTCGAGGTCTGCCGCGCGCAGACCCGGGACCGCTTCGACTACGACGAGATCCCGATGGCCGCGCTCGACGTCAGCGGCCGGGAGATCCCGATCGCGCGCCGGCCCGACGAGCTGTACGCGATCCTGGAAGCGGCGGGCGGCAAGCTCGAGGACCGGGGCGACAACCTCTACTTGCTGGCCCGGCGCCCGGGACCGCCGGCCGCGGCCCCGGAAGCGTCTCTCGCCCGCGGCTTGGTGGAGCGTGCGCCGCCGCCGCCGGAATCGCCGCGCGTGCAGGCCTACCTCGACCGCGTGGAGGACGAGGGGAATCGCCTGGTGGTGATCGGGTGGGCGTACCTGAGCGACGAGCACGGGACCCCCGACGAGTGGATCCAGCTCGTCTTCAGCTCCGCGGAGCGTTGCTACGCCCTCACCTGCGTGCGCGGCGTGCGCCAGGACGTCGCGGACGTCCACGGCCTCGAGCGCGCCGATCCCGGGTTCCACGCCGAGATCGACAAGAGCAGGTTCGCGCCCGGGCGGTACCGGCTGGGCGTGCTGCTCGGCGGGCCGGGGCTCGAGGAGGGCTTCCGCGACCTGGGAGTGGAAACGACGGCCGGGTAGCCCTCCGCCCCTCTGCTAAAGTCGTTGGGACCATGCCGTCGAGGAGTCGCTTGCATCCCGGTCGCCAGGGCCGATGAGCGCTGCCGACGACCTCGCCTTCGTCACCGCCACAGCGATCGCACTGCTCTGGGGTTGCGGCTTCCTCCTGGCGCGGCCGCTCCTGCCCCGGGTCTTTCGGCCCGTCCTGCTCCTCGTCGCTCCTTTCCTCGGCTTCGCGCTGGTCTCCGCGGTCGCCCACCTCGTGGGGACTCTCGGGCATCCGCTCCGATCGGTCGGCTGGCTGTTCATCGGCCTCACCGCCGCCGGCTGGACGATGGTCTTCACCGACCGCCGCCTGCGGCGCCTGCCGCGCAGCTCCCTGGCGGCGCTGGCGCTCTGCCTCTTCGCGTTCCTCCTCGCCGTCTTCCCGCTCCTCGCGGTCGGTCACCTGACGACCGTCGGCGCCACGATCGACGGCATCTCCTACGCGGTCCGTTCGGAGTACCTGCAGCAGGCGCCGCTGCGGGCGCCGGAGATCCCTCCGGGCAAGCCCTGGCTCATCTGGGTCCTGGCGCAGATCGACCTGCTGCGGGTCGGCGACGTCTACGTCGTCGGCGTGCTCGGCGCGCTCACCGGGCGGCGCAGCTACGAGCTGCTCAGCATCGTGCCGGCGCTGTTCTTCGCCCTCACGGCGGGAGCAGTCTTCCTCTGGACCCGCTACAGCCTCCGCCTGCGGCGCGGCGGCGCCCTGCTCGCCGCCGGGCTGACCGCGGTCAGCAACCTGCTCCTCTGGCCGGTCTACGACAACTTCCTCTCCCAGGTCGTCGGCACCAGCTTCCTCCCCTTGCTGCTCTGCGTCGGCGTCGAGGCGGAGCGGCGGCGAAGCTGGCGCATGGCCGCTCTCTTCGGGGTCCTCCTCGCGGCGCTCGTCTCGGTCTACCCCGTCTTCGCCGTTTACGGACTGGCGGGCGTCCTCTGCGCCTGGGCCGCGGTGGCGGTCCTGCGGCGCCGGGCCGGCGCCCGGCGCCCGGCCCGTGCGGCGCCCTTGTGGTGGCTGGGCGCCTTCGGCGCGACCGTGGTCTCGAACCCGTTCGCCATCCTGCGCGGCTGGCACGAGCTGCAGATGGTCTCCCACCTGCTCGGCCCGGAAGGGGTCAAGTCCCTCGGCCGCGGCAACATCCTCGTCTTTCCGCCGCTCGTCGAGGTCATCGGGCTGGTGGCCCACGCGGCGGCCGCCTACGGCACCGGCTGGCGCCGGGTGCCGATGCCCGTGCTGGCGGCGCTCGGTCTGGGCTTCGCCGTGCTGGCTGGCTACGGCTGGTGGCGGCTGGGGAGGCGCGCCCGCATCGCCGCGGCCGCCGCCTTCCTCGTCGGCGCGGCGTTCGCCGCGCAGCAGCGCTGGGGCGTCGACTTCCCGCACGGCTATCCCTACGGCTGGTTCAAGGCGATCTCCGCCCTGACGCCGCAGGTCCTGGCGCTGGTCGCGGCCGGGATCGCCGCGGTGTGGCGACTCCGCGCGCTGCGCTGGGTGGCCGTCGGAGCGGCGGTGATGCTGCTGGCGATCAACCTCAAGCACACGCTCTGGACGCAGCGCTACGTGCTCGCCGACCGGGTGGTCTTGGACCGCGAGCTGATCGCGGCGGCGCGGGCGGCCCGGCGCGTCGCGCCCGACGCCTGGATGTTGATCGATCTCCGCCCCGGCCTGCGCCAGCACTGGCTGGGCTACCTGCTGCGCGACCAGCGGATCCGCTACCGCGAGCCGCTCTTCACCTGGGACGCCTCCGGCCCCGGCGAGGGCCGCGCCTTCGTTCAGTACGCGGTGGTCGAGAAGGCGCTCGACGACTCGCGCCGCAAGGACCTCGGCGAGCCCTGGTACCAGCCGGCGACCTACGCCCGTCTCTGGGGCAACGGCGAGTACGAGCTGCGCGCGCGGCGCGACGCGACCCTCGGCCAGCAGGCGTGGGGAAGACGCTGGGCGCGCGGGGGGTCTCTCGCCGTCGACATCGTTCCGGGGCGGCGGACGCTCGTCGCCCGCTTCGGCGGCGAGACGCGCGAGAGCGGTCTCGGCGCCGGCCCGGCGCGCACCCTCCAGGTGCGCCTCCTGGCCATGGATCCCGACAACCGCTTCGCCGTCCCTGGCTTCGCGCGCGGAATCGCGCTGCGCGGCGGCAGCTGGCTGCTCGACCTCGATCTGGCCTGCCTGTCGGGAAAGCGGACGGCGGTCGACCTTCTGGCCGGCGACGGGATCCTCTCCGAGGTGCGGCTCCTGACGGCCCGTACCGGCGATCCGAAGGCGTGCCTCGAGACCGCCAGCCTGCCCGCCGGCGGCGCCTATCTCGAGCAGGAAGTGGTGGACGGGCGGGTCCGGCTGGGGGTGACGCTGGTGCGGCCCGAGAACGCGGGCGTGCGCACGTACCGCCTCGGGCTCCACGTCGTCGATCCCGGCGCGCAGGCGCTCTTCGGCGTCTGGAGCCTCGACTTCCCTCCCGGCCCGCGGGTGCGGCGCGGCACACTGGAGCTCGACCTGCGCGACCGCTCGGTGCGCGGGGAGATCGACGGCCGGACGGTCACGGTCGACTCCGCACGTTTCGACGTCGAAGCCGGTTCGTTCCAGGCCGACGCGGTCTGGTGGCAGCTCAACCCGACCGAGCAGATCGAGATCCAGCCGACGCTCTGGTTCCAACGCACTCCGGACGGGAAGGTGGCGGTCACGCGGGCCTCCGCGGGCCCCAGCTTCACCGCCCTGGCGGACCCCTGAGCGCGGTGCGCGACGTCCTGGCGATCGTCCCGGCGCTCAACGAGGAACACTGTCTGCCGGGGCTGTTGCAAGAGCTCCGCGCCACGTCGCCCACCTGGGACGTCCTGGTGATCAACGACGGCTCCACGGACGGCACCAGCGCCGTGGCGCGCGCCGCCGGCGCCGCCGTGCTCGACCTGCCCTACACCGCCGGCGTCGCCACCGCCGAGCAGGCCGGCTTCCTCTACGCCCTCGCGGGCGGCTACCGCTCGGTCGTGCGTCTCGACGGCGACGGCCAGCACCCGCCCGCCGAGGCCGCGCGCGTGCTGGCGCCGGTCGCCGCCGGCGAGGCCGACGTCGCCATCGGCTCGCGGTACCTGGAGCCACCGCGGCCCCACGCCTCGCTCCCGCGCCGCCTCGGGATCGCCTGGCTGTCCTGGCTGCTGACCCGCATCGCCGGGCAGCGGATCACCGATCCGACGTCGGGGCTCCGCGCCTTCGACCGCCGCGCGGTCCGGTTCTGCGCCCGGATCTACCCCGAGCAGTACCCCGAGCCGGAGAGCGTCCTGCTCCTGGCGCGCCACGGCTTCCGCCTGCGCGAGGTGCCGGTGAGAATGCGCGAGCGGCAGGGCGGCAAGACCTCGCTGCGCCCGCTGCGGGCGTTCTATTACATCCCCAAGGTCACGTTCGCGCTCGCCGTGGAGCTGCTGCGGCGGCGGACGCCGCTCGAGGAGGAACGGCCATGAGCGACTACCACCTGCGCGTGCAGATCATCGCCATCGTCGCGGCCGTGCTGTTCTCGGCCTTCGTCGTCGAGCTGGTGCGGCGGCGGCGGCTCAACGAGTGGTACTCGCTGGTCTGGCTGGCGATCGGCGGCGCCATCGCCGCCTTCGCCTTCTTCCGCCCCCTGCAGTTCGTGCTGGCGCGGCTGGTCGGGCTCTACTACCCGCCGGTGCTCGTGCTCGGCACGATCCTCTTCCTCCTCCTCACCCTGACCCTGCACCTGTCGGTGGTGCTCAACCGGCTCGAAGGGCAGAACCGGCGGCTGGCGCAGCGGCTCGCCATCCTCGAGGCGCTGCTCGCGGAGAGCTCCCGCCCGGCGGCCCGCCAGCAAGGCGGCGGGTGAGCGACCCCTGTCCGGCCTGCGGGGCCGAGATGGCGGAGCGCCTGGCGCCCTGGCTCCGCCACTGCCGGGCCTGCGGCCTCTGGCGCTCGCGGCTCGCCGACAACGACCGTCTCCAGGCGGGCGCGGCGCTCGACGAGACGCGCCGCGTCGCGGCCCTCGAAGGGCTGCGCCGGGCCAACCACCGGCGGCTGCTGGCGGCGCTCCGCGCCGCCGGCCCGCTCGCCGGGCTCCGCCTGCTGGATGTCGGCTGCGCCTACGGCTGGTTCCTGGAGGAGGCGCGCGCCGCGGGCCTGGACGGGGTCGGCCTCGAGCCCGACGCCTCGATCGCCGCCCAGGCGGCGGCGCGCGGCCTGAAGGTGCGGGTCGGCTACTTCCCGGAGGACCTCGGGGAGGACGAGCGCTTCGACGTCGTCGTCTTCAACGACGTGCTCGAGCACCTGTACGAGCTCGACGCCGCCCTCGGCGCCTGCCGCCGGTTGCTCACCCCGGGCGGGCGCGTCGCGGTCAGCGCTCCCGACAGCGGCGGCGCGCTCTTCCGCCTCGCCGGCGGGCTGGCGCGCTGCCGGCGGCCGGCGCTGCTCGAGCGGCTGTGGCAGAAGGGGTACCCCAGTCCGCACCTCAGCTACTTCGGCCGGCGCAGCCTGCCGCGGCTGATGGCGCGGCACGGCTTCGCGCTCGAAGCCAGCCAGCCCCTGCCCAGCCTGCGCTGGCGCGGGCTCTGGCAGCGGCTGCACTTCGACCGCCGGCCCAGCGCCGCCTCCCTCGTCTCCTTTGCCGGGCTGGCGGCGGCGCTGCCCGTCCTGATCTGGCTCCTCCCCTCCGACCAGCTCCTCCACGTCTACCGCCGCACCGGTGAGCGGTCGGTCGCGTAGTACCGATCCGATGGACGAGCGAACGCGCCCTGACGCCGCCCCGATGCCGATCGTGATCACGGGCATGCACGCCTCCGCAACGTCGTTAGTGGCCTCGTTGGTCGACGGCCTCGGAGTCGACCTGGGCGAACGGCTCCTCCCCGCCGACGCCCACAACCCGGCCGGCTATTTCGAGGACCTGGGCTTCGTCGAGCTGCAGAGCCGGATGCTGCTCGCCGCCCTGCCGGCAGACGACGGCGGCCACCCAGACTGGGGGTGGACCGTGCACCACCGGCTGGAGCCTGGTGCCCTCGTGGCCTGGCGGGACACCGCTCGCGCGGCGGTGGCGTCGCGGGCCGCTGCCGGCCGGCGATGGGGATGGAAGAACCCACGGACGGCCGTCGCCCTGGAATTCTGGGACGGCCTGCTCAGCGATGCGCGTTATCTCATCGTCTACCGCTATCCCTGGGAAGTGGCCGACTCGCTGCAGCGGCTGGGGGCCGAGGTCTTCCTCCGCAACCCGCATTACGCCTACGAGATCTGGGAGTACTACAACCGGCGCATTCTGGAGTTCGTCGACGCCGCGCGCGACCGCTGCCTGCTGGTGAGCGCCGATGCCCTCCTCGCCACGCCGGACCGCCTGGACGGCCTGCTGTGGGAACGTCTCGGGCTTCTCGCTCCAGACGGCTACACCGCCTCCCGGATCGACCCCGATCTCTTCCGCGCCCGGCAGGGGCGGCATCCCCTAGTGACACTGCTGGAGGCGGTTCGGCCGCGCTGCCTCGACCTCCTCCGGGAGCTGGATCGGCGGGCCGATCTGTCATCCGCCGGGCTCTGGGGCGGGCCGCCGCGGGCCGCTTGGGGCCCCGGCTCGGCAGGCGACCCACCCGCGCTGTCCGTCCTCGTGCCCTGCTACAACCACGGTGAATTCCTCCTCGAGGCAGTCGCCAGCGTCGAGCAGGCCTGCGCGACCGAGCCTCTGGAGTTGGTGGTCGTCGACGACGGCTCGGACGAGCCGTGGACCCTGGACGTGCTGGCGGCCCTGAGCGGCCTCGGCTACCAGGTGGTGCGCCAGGAACATCGCGGCCTGGCGGCGGCGCGCAACGCCGGAGCGGCCGTGGCGCGGGGCGACTTCCTCCTCCCACTGGACGCCGACAACCGGCTGCGGCCAGACTTTCCCTCTGCGGCCCGGCGCGTTCTGGACCTTGAGCCTGAGGTAGGGGTGGTCTATGGCGACCACTGGCAGTTCGGCCTGCGTACCGGCACGGTGCGCGTCCCCGACTTCGATCTGCCGCGCCTGCTCCGGGGCAACTACATCGATGCCTGCGCATGTTTGCGGCGCCGGGTCTGGGAGGATTGCGGCGGCTGGGACGGGCGGATGCCGGGCTCCGGCTGGGAAGACTGGGACCTCTGGATCGGCGCTGCGGACCAGGGTTGGCGATTCCACCACCTGCCCAAACTCGGCTTCGACTACCGCGCCCGGCCGGACTCGCTGATCGCCGCCTGTGCCCGCGAGGAAGTGGGGATGCCGCTCCAGGAATACATCGTGCGCAAGCACGAGGCGATCTACCTCCGCCACCTGCCGGAGCTCCTGCGCGCGACTCAGGAGGCCATGCGTGATACCGAAGCCGCCCGCCACGGGTTTGCCGAGGCCTCTTCGCGCCGCCAAGTGGCCGAGCAGGTCGCCGCCGCCGCCCAAAGAGAGCTCGCGGAGACCCACGCCCGAGAAGCTGAGGTTGTGGTCGCCCTCGAGACGGCGCACGCGGAGCTGGGGCAGCTCGAGACAGAGCGAGACCGCCTCTATCGCGAACTGGCAGCCTGGCGCGAACGGCTGGCGGCGATGGAGGGAACGAGGGCCTGGCGGATGCGCGGCCGGCTCCTCGCCCTGAGACGGGGCGCAGCCGCGCTACGTCGCGGTCTCAAGCCGACGCCCGACGAAAAGGTGTGAGGGCTCGCGGATCGTCAGCGCACGCGCAGGAGCGTCATCTTTCCGAATTCTTCAACCTTCTCGTACCCACCGGTCACCATGAGCTCTGCGATCAAGCGGTACGGTCCGAGCGCAGGATCACTCGCGTCGTCGAACACCACCCTGGCGCCGCTGAGCAGGTGCGGGCGCCAACTCTCGAAATCGCGTCGCACGCCCTCGTATCGATGATCGCCGTCGATCCATAACAATCCGACTGGCACCTGCCAGCCCTGCACCACCTGCTCGCTGCTGAGACTGATCGGACGCACCACGTGGTAACAACCGGTCTCGAGCAGCGCCCGATGAAAGGCCCCGGCATCAGCGGGGCCGAATCGCGCGCCCAGCACGCCGGTAAACGACTGGTGAGGCTCGATTGTGAACACCGGGACCCGATGTCCATCCAGCGAGCCCCGGCCGAGCGCGACCGTCGAACGCCCGCGATAAGCGCCCACCTCGATGATGCAGCCCTCTCGTACGTCACGGGCGAGCTGGTATAGGAGCTTCCCTTCCTCGAGGTTGATCATCCCTTCGGTGCGCTCCAGGAACTCCTCTACCGGTCCGAGCGGCACGGCGTCGTAGGCGCCGCTGCGCTCTCCGCTCAGGACTTTCGCCGCCCCGCCGACAGCGACACCGCGCAGCCGGATGATCAACGGCACGGTCAGCGTCATGGGATGGCTGACGCCGTGCTCCCAGACCCCGTCCTCCCCCCAACAATCACCGTGGTCGGCGCACACGACGATCGTTGCGGCGGAAAACCGCTGCAGCAGAGGAGCCAGTGCCCCGTCGACGAATTCCAGGCAGGCACGTTGGCGGAACCTGCAGTCGGCCGAACGATCGACCATCTGGAAGGGAACGCACGGGTTGTCGCCGCGGCTCCACGGCGCGCCTTCATGGTAGTAGGGCACATGGGTCTCGCCGATGTTGAGAAACAAAAAGATTGGCGTACCACGGCGCTGCGTCAACCGGTCGTCGATCCACTCGAGCTGCCGGGGAAGCGACCAGGAATAGCCGGGGTAGTAGAACTCGTCGAACTCGCCGAGCAGGAGCTGGCTCGCCGGCGCGCTCGGGTCGAACCAACCGACGGCGCCGGAGCCAAGCGTGAGATAGCCCAGGCGCTTGAAGCCGTCGATGATGTTGCGCCCCTCGAGCGCAAAGCCCTCGCTGCCCTTGCCCGGAAAGCTCGGACCAGCGAGCTTGAAGATCTTCGCGAACTTGGGATTGACCAAAGGCGCCGCGACAGTCGCCACTCCCGGCGTAAAGCCCGCGAACATGGCGGCGTGTGAAGCGAAAGTGAAGTAGGACGGCGCTTGAGCTCGGTGCAGGGGCCCGACCCTTCGCATCGCTGGCACGTTGGCTCCGGCAAACGTGTCATAGCGGCACGAGTCGAGCGTTACGAACAGCACGGAGCCGGCGTCAACCACGCCGAGTCACCTCGATCGGAGGAGCCGGACTAGCGGCGCGAAAGGCGGTTAGTAGGCCTTTGAGCTCGGCCGTCGTGCCGGCATAGCGGCTATCGTCCGCGAGGTTGTCTTGCTCGAACGGGTCGGCAGCGCGATCGAATAGGAGCGCCGGACTCTCGTCGGGACCGAATTCGATCTTCCAGCGGCAGTTGATGATCGCCGTATGGCCGAGGAACTCACTCACAGCGAACTCTCGCGGGGCGATCGCTCCATCTTCGATGAGCGGCCGCAGCGACCTGGCATGCGAGAGATCAGGGAGCTCGCCGCCGGCGTAGTCCACGATGGTGGCGCCGACATCCATCCATTCGGCGACCACGCTCAGCGCGCGGCCCGCAGTAGGTTCGTCGTGATACGGCGGCCGGATGATCAGGGGGACCTGGATGACCTGATCCAGAAAATTCGCCTTGTAAATCAATCCTTGGTCGCCGTTCATCTCGCCGTGATCCGAAGTGAAGACGATCAATGTGCGGTCGAGCTCGCCTCTGCTTCGAACAGCTTCGAGTATGAGCCCGATCTGATCGTCAATCAGTGCCACGTTCCCCGCATAGTTGGCGCGCATTGCCCGCACCTCTTCCGGGCGCAGCGGCGGGCTGTAGTAGTCGGAGTCAAACGCGCGCCGCAGCAGGCCACGCACTCGTTCGTGCCCCCGCAGCCGCGGAATAGGCGATGGAATATCCGCGTCTGCGTAGAGGCTCGCATAGGGTTCGGGAGCGTCCCAGGGCTCGTGCGGACCGCCGAAGCTCACCCAGCAGAACCAGGGCCGTGGATCATCGAGATCCGCCAGATAGCGCGCGGCCTGCCGGCCGACGTAGACGTCGTAGTGGTGCTCGGCGCCGAGCACCGATGGGCGGACGAGATGGCGCTTGGATTCAATTCGGCTTGCCACATCCGCTCGATATCGCTCCCATAGACCCTGCTCCTGCCAGGATTGCGTCATGTTGCTCATGACGTGCACACTCGCGTGAGGGCCCGTGGTCTCATCGACCACCTGCAGTCCATAGGCGTGCATGAGATGAACGCGTTCCCGCAGGTCTCCTGCGTGCGGATGGAGGTGGGTCTTGCCGAACACGCTGGTAGAGTATCCAGCCTGCTCGACGGCCTGCATCCAGTTCGGGCATTCGGGATTCAGGGTATGAACGCCGTTCTGCCAAACACCGGTCTGATGCGGATAGAGACCAACCGCGAGGCTGAAACGCGCCGGGATGCACTCAGCGGAGTTGGTGACGACGCCATGAAACAGGAACCCGCTGCGCGCGAGACGGTTCAGGTTGGGCGTTTGGGCCCACCCGTTGACGATCCCGAGCGCGTCGAAGCGCATCTGGTCGGCCATCACAAAGAGGATGTTGGGCTGCACCGCCAACCTTTCCTCTGGCGCAGGGTGATCCTGACGCCGAAAGCGCCCGCGTGGGGAGACCCGCCGCCGCCGCAGACGGATGGCGGGTCGACCTAGTTGACGGCTACGAGGGCGTCGCGGTCAAGGGGTGGCAGCTCGATGACAGGCTAGCCAGCGTGTGGATGCGGGCGACCTTAGGCGGAAGTCGGGCGGAAACAATGCCCTGGCGATCCTGGCACCCCCGACTCTGGTGTGTTGTGGTATCCTTCACCTGCTACCTACGACGAGGAGGAAGGACTGTGAAACGGAATTCGGTCATCACCGCAACGTTGTTCGCTTCCGCGGTCATCGCGATCGCGCTGCCTAGCGTCGCCTGGGCAGACGGTCCCTTCCAGTTCCACGCTCTCTCTCCCTGCCGGATCTACGACTCGCGATTCGACGGGGATGGCGCGACACCCCTGCCGAAGGGTCTTCATTCGCTGCGGATCCAGGGCAACTGCGGCATCCCCGTCGGCGCCAAGGCGGTGACTCTGAACGTGACGGTGGTGCAACCGACGGGTAACGGCCACGTCATGCTCTGGCCGGTGGGAGTCTCAGAGCCCCTGGTATCCACCTTGAACTTCCTGCAGAACGAGCCGGCGCTCGCCAACGGGGCGATCGTCCCGCTCGGCCCCGACAGCGGGGGGGCGAACGACCTCAACTTCCGCTATGCGATGCCGAACACACTCGGCGGTACCGGCCACATCATCTTCGACGTCACCGGATACTTCATGTGACGCGCCGCACGGGCGCGAGCTGAACAGGCGGCCGCTCCGGCCGCCTGTTTGCTTTTAGGGCCCGGAGAGGTTCCTTGTCGAGTCGAGCCCAGTTTGTCCTCGTCGGCGCGCTCCTCGCCGCGAGCCTGCTCTTCCGCCTCCCGCTGCTGGCCAACGCCGAGGCGACGCTCACCTCCGACGAGGCGGTCAACGCGCTCGCCCTCCAGCACCTCCTGGCGGGGAGGGAGCTCTCCGCATTCAGTTGGGACACGACCTACTACGGCATCGTCGAGGGCCTCCTGGCGATCCCTTTCGTGGTCTTCCTGGGGCCTACCGCCCTGGCCTTCAAGCTCTCCGCGGTGGTCGGCTTCCTGGCGCTCGGGGTCGCGCTGTTCGCCCTCGGCCGCGCCCTCTACGGCGCGCCGGAGGGGCTGGTCGGGGTGGCCCTCCTCGCCGTCTTCTCCCCCCAGCTCCTGCGCTGGAGCACGCTGGCAGTGAGCGGCTTCTGCCTGATCGTCGCCTGGGGGACCCTGACTCTGCTTTACCTTCTCCGCACGCTGCAGGCGCCTTCGCGCCTGGGGCGCTGGGCGGCACTCGGCTTCCTCGCCGGCTTCGGGCTCTACATCTTCGAGCTCTACGTGGCCTACCTCGCTCTTCTCCTCCTGGCGGGCGGCTTCGCCCTGCTGCAACGCCCCTGGATCGTCACGGCCTTGCAACGGCCGCTCGCCGCGACGGCGGCAGCGGCGGCCGGCTTCGCCCTCGGAGCCGCTCCCAAGATCGCGCTCCTCGCGGCTGGCGGGCGGGGTGCGAAGCGCCCGGCCTACGTCCTTGCCGCCGGCGAGCAGATCGTCTCCAACCTCCGCCTGCTGCTGAGCGACTGCATCCCTGCCCTCTTCGGCGTCAATCTCCACCCGGAGGCGCCGCTCGCGCTCGAGAACGGGCCCGGCCTGGGAGCCGCTGCCTCCTGGCTGGGCGCCCTCCTCCTCCTGGGCTACGCCCTGGCTTGGGGTTTGGCGTTAGTCCGCGTCGTGCGCTCCCCGGCCGGGGGTGGCGGCCGCCGCCTGCTCGAAGGGCTGCTCGTCGCTCTGGTCCCGCTCGTGGCCCTACTCTTCGTGCTCAGCCCCAACCCCCAGGACGCGGGCTCCAACCGCTACCTCCTCCCCTGGCTCACCGCACTGCCGTTGGCGGCCACCGCCCTCGTCCGCTGGGGCCGCCGCGCCCTCCCCGTCGCCCTGGCGGCGGGCCTCCTTGCCGTGGCCCTCCCCACCCTGCAGTCGGTCCTCTGGCTCATCGACCGCGGCCTTCTGACCCCTTCGCTGGAGCTCAACGCCAAGCGCGAGCCACTGCGCGACGTCGTCGCGGCGCTCGAGGCGCGCGGCTTCGCGGGGGGCTACGCTCGCTACTGGGATGCCTACAAGGCCACCTTCCTCGCCGCGGAGCGGCTGGTTTTCGTTCCCTATCTGGGCTGGGATCGCTATCCCCGCTACTCCCGGCGTCTGGCCGCCGCGGAGCGGGTGGCCTGGATTTTCCCCGGCGAGGGCGTGGACCTGGCTCCTGCAGGGCGCGCCGAGGCCGAGGGGCTGGAGGGTCTTCTGCGCAATCAGCTCGCCAGCTCCGGGCGTCCCTACCGCGTGCTCCGCGTGGCCGGCTACCGCCTTTACGTCGGCCCCGGCGGCCGGCGGCCGCTGCCGCCGCCGCTTTTCCTGGAGCCGCTGCCGCTTGGCCGGCCGTGCGCCGAGTTCCTCGCCGCCACGGCGCCGGCGCGGGTGGCTCCGGGCGCCGAGTTCTCCGCCCGCGTGAAGGTCGCCAACTGCAGCGACGCCGCTTGGTCGGCCGCCGGAGCGCCGCTCCAGGCCGGCGCCCTGCGGGTCGCCGCCTCCTACCGCTGGCTGGCGTCGGACGGCCGCGCCCCGGTGGCCGACGGGGAGCGCTCGCTCCTGCCGCACGACGTGCCGCCCGGCGACACGGTCGAGATGAGGGTGCGGGCGCGCGCCCCCGCGGCGCCGGGCCGCTACCTCCTCCGCCTCACCTTCGTCCAGGAGACCGTCGCCTGGCTCGACCAGGCCGGCGGCGGCTTCTCCGACCACCCCGTCGAGGTCGCGCCGCCGGCCCGCTAAGGCTCAGCAAGGGCGGGAAGGCGCGGTGCACGTGCTCGGGCCAGGAGCTGGTAGCCGAGGAGCGCCGGGAGGAGCGCGGTCGCCCCGCGCAGCAGAGCGTCGACGGGCGCGACGAGTGCGAGCGGCCAGCGCGGCAGCGCGAGCCGCAGCGGGATCGGCGAGACCGTTTCGCGCTCGACGGCGAAGCCCGCCCCCTCCAGCGCTCGGCGCAGGGAGACACGGGTGTAGAAGGTGCGATGGGTGCGGTCGAGGATGCCGCGGTCCGCATACGGGAAGCGGCCCACCAGCAGGTTCAACCGCACCCAGAGGTTCGCCACGTTCGGCACCGAGACCAAGAGCGCGCCACCCGGCAGCAGCGCCCGCCGTGCCAGATCCAAGGCCCGCTCCGGGTCGGCGAGGTGCTCCAGGACGTCGCCGGCCACCACCATTGCGTACCCAGCGGGCAGCCGCGGGAGGGCCTCCAGGTCGGCGAGAAGGCCGCCGCCGAGCGTCTCGCACAGCGGACCGAGGCAGTCGAGTCGGCGCTCGATGCCGTGCCAGACCAGGTCCGGTCGGCGCGCCAGACGCGCCACGTGGCTGGCGCCAGGGCCTAGCTCCAGGAGACGGGCGCCCCGCGGCAGCTCCCCCACCCAGGCCGCGAGCCGCCGGTGGCTCGAGCCGGCGAGGTCCTTGAGGACGTAGGGCTCAGGCGAAGAGAGCGAGATCGGCGAGCCTCTTCTTCTGCAACTTGAACTTCGCCAGCACGGCGAGGATCGAGAACCCGTACTGCACGCTACGCCAGAAGCCAATCTGCGAGGCCTCATCGAAGTAGCGGGTGGCGATCGGGATCTCCCGGAAGCGCAGGCCCCGCCATACTCCTTGGGCGATGATCTCGGTGTCGAAGACGAAGTTGTCGGAGTTGGCGTCCAGGTTGACGCTCTCGAGGTAGCGGCGGCTGTAAGCACGGAGACCGGAGTGGTACTCCGACAAGAAGACGTAGAAGGTGGCGTTGGCGACCGCGGTCAGGAAGAGGTTCCCCAGATACTTCCACTTCGGCATCCCACCCTCCAGCGGCCGGCCGCCGAGCATGCGGCTGCCGAACACCGCGTCGCACTCGCCGGCGAGGAGCGGCCGCACCAGCTCGGGCAGCGTCCGGGGGTCGTACTGGTGGTCGGGGTGGACCATCACCACGATGTCCGCGCCGCGCGCCAGGGCCTCCCGATAGCAGGTCTTCTGGTTGCCGCCGTAGCCGCGGTTGCGCGGGTGGACGACGGCGTAGAGCCCGAGCCGCCGGGCCACCTCGGCGGTGCGGTCGCGGCTCGAGTCGTCAACCAGGACGATGTCGTCCACCCAGTCGAGCGGCAGGTCGCGGAAGGTGCGCTCAAGCGTCCGCTCGGCGTTGTACGCCGGCATGACCACGCACACCTTCTGCGCGCGCTGGGCGGGCGATCGACCTGTGGCTGGCGTGGTCAAAACGCCGCGCCAGTATAGGTTTCGCGCCCTGGGGTCGCAACGCTCCGCACCCGTCCGTACTATGCTCTCTTAGACATGACAGTAGCGACGCAGCGCGACCTCGACGAGTACCGCCGCCTCGGCCGCCTGGAGGCCGAGGCCTTCGATCGCCGCCTGCGGGAGCACGAGCACCAGGCCTGGGAGGACCGCCTCGCCACGGTGCAATGGGGGGCCGAGGACGGGGTGGAGACCTGGTCCTCGCCGCGCGAAGATTCTCCGGAGGTCTGGCGCCTGCGGCGCGACGTCGAGCGGCTGGCGTCCTTCCACGAGGCGGTCCTCAAGTCGCGGCCCTGGCAGCTGATCCAGGCGCTGCGGCGGGTCGTCGGGCGGGCCTGGTGAGCGCCGAGACGGAGCCCCGGGAGACGATCGCCCGGCTGGAAGCGCGCGTCGTGGCCCTCGAGCACGCGCTGGAGACGCGGTCCCGCGAGCTGGTCCGGATCCAGAAGCACATCTGCAAGCGGGACCTGCTGGTGATCGCGCGGGTGCGGGCCGGCCTGCCGCCGCTGCCGCGCAACGCCTACGAGCCGAGCCTCTGGCGCGAGACCATCGCGCTCACCCCCGCCGAGGTGGACGAGACCCTGGAGGACCTTTGGAGCTCGCTTCACCTCGGCCCGGCGCCGCGATGACGCGCCCGGCCAGCCTCATCGTCCTCGCCTGGAACCGCTGGGACCTCACCCGGCGCTGCCTCGAGACCCTGCGCGCCACCGACTTGACCGGCGCCGAGGTGCTGGTCGTCGACAACGGCTCGACCGACGAGACGCCGCAGCGCCTGGCCGAGCTCGGCTGGGTGCGCACCGTCAGGCTGCCGACCAACGCCGGCTTCGTGCGCGGCAACAACGCCGGCATCGAGGCGGCCGATCCGGCGTCCGACATCGTCCTGCTCAACAACGACCTCGAGTTCACCCAGCGCGACTGGTTGCAGCGGTTGCGCGCCTGCGTCCACGGCGCGGCCGACCGGGGGATCGTCGGCTGCCGGCTGGCGCTGCCGGACGGGCGGCTGCTGCACGCCGGCACCTACATGATGCCCGACACCATGTGGGGCCAGCAGGTGGGCTCGCTCGAGAAGGACGTCGGCCAGTACGCCGGGGTGTTCGACGTCGAGGGGATCGTCTTCGCCTGCGCCTACATCAAACGCGAGGTGGTGACGGCGATCGGCGGCCTGTCGCTCGACTTCGAGTCCTACTTCGAGGACACCGACTACTGCCTGCGCGCCCGCCAGGCGGGCTTCCGCACGGTGCTCTGCGGCGACGTGACGCTGATCCACGACGAGCACGGCTCGACCCGCGGCGACGACGGGACCTTCAACCGCCTCTTCCAGGGGAGCCGCAAGACCTTCCGGCGGAAGTGGGGCGCGGCGCTCGAGGGGCGCTACCGCCGGGAGCTGGCCTGGCAGTCGATCATGAACTTCCCCACCGGCTACGCGACGAGCTGCCGCGAGCTGCTGCGCGCCCTCGAGCGGGAAGGGGTGCGGACGGTCTACCGCTACGTCTACGGTCCGAAGACGGTGTTTCCGGTAGCGGAGCCGGAGAACTCCGGCGACTATCGCCTGAACGTCATCCGCGGCCGCCGGCTGCCGCTGCGGCCGCGGGTGGGCGTGGTCTATGGGCAGGGGGACGTCTTCCGCCGCAACCTCGCCCGCTACAAGGTCGGCTACACCATGCTCGAGGTCGACGGTTTCCCGCGCGAATGGGTGCGGCAGGCCAACCGGATGGACGAGGTCTGGGTGCCGAGCGAGTTCAACCGCCAGGGCTTCCTCCGCTCGGGTCTCAAGCGGCCGGTGCACGTGGTGCCGCTCGGGGTCGACGCGGACTACTTCCACCCGCGGATCCGCAGCTACCCCAACCCCGACGGGGAGTTCGTCTTCCTCTCGCTCTTCGAGTGGGGCGAGCGCAAGGAGCCCTGGACGCTGCTCCGCGCCTTCAACGACGTCTTCTCCGCCGCCGAGCCGGTGCGGCTGGTGTGCAAGATCATCAACCGCGACCCCTCGGTCCACGTCAAGGAGGAGCTCCGCCGCCTGCGGCTCAAGAGCTCGGGGGGGCGGATCTCGTACCTCTTCAACCTGGAGTTCCCGCAGTACCAGCTCGGCTCGCTCTACCGCTCGGCCGACTGCTTCGTCGCCGCCTCCCGCGGGGAGGGGTGGAACATGCCGCTGATGGAGGCGATGGCGTGCGGGCTGCCGGCGATCGCCACCGACTGGGGGGCGCACACCGAGTTCTTCCACGAGGGGATCGGCTACCCGCTGCGCGTGCGGCGGACGGTGCCGGCGGTGGCGAAGTGCCCGTACTACGCCGGCTTCACCTGGGCGGACCCCGATCCGGAGCACCTGCGGCACCTGCTGCGCCAGGTCTTCGAGGACCAGGCGGAGGCCCGCCGCCGCGGCCGCGCCGCCGCCTGCGAGATGGCGCACCGCTGGAGCTGGCGGAGCGCGGCGCGGAAGATCGTCGAGCGGCTCGAAGCCATCGCCGGTTGAGCTGCGGCGCCTACTTGCGCGCCCGCAGCACGAAGTGGCTGTAGGGCACCGCCGCGAGGTCGGTGAGCAGATGCTCCTCGACGGCGGCGAAACGGCCGGCCACGAGAGCGCGGTATCCCTCCGGCGTCCGCACTTTCCGCCCCCGGTCGAGGGCGATGAGCAGCCGCGCGACCGGCGACTGGCCGGGGTGAACGACGGGATCGAGGGTCACCAGGCAACCCCCGGCGCGCAAGCCGCGGTGGGCGCTCGCGACCAGGCGGTCGGCCGTGGCATCGTCGAGGTGGTGCAGGACCGCGGTGGCCAGCACGAGATCGAAACCGCCGGGGGCGTCGGGCTCCTCCTCCACCCGCGCGCAGAAGAAGCGCCCGCGCCCGGCGTAGCGGCGGCGGGCGGCCTCCACGTACCGGGGGTTGAGGTCGTACCCGACGTAGTCCACGTCGGCGGGCAGGTGCTCGAGGATGGCGCCGGTGCCGCAGCCGATGTCGAGCACCCTTATCCCGGGGCGCGGGCGGAGGAAGTCCCGGACGTAGCGGCGGCGCGCCGAGTCGCTGCCGAGCAGGCGCTGGACGCGCTCGTAGAGCGCCGCGGAGTCGAAGAGCCGGTAGATGCCGCTGGAGCGGTGACTCATCGGGGGCGTGGCGGGAGCACGGAGGCGCCAGTCTAGCGTTCCGGGGGTGGGCTAGAATCCGCCGCGGCGACCCAAGGGAGGCGAAGCGTCGGATGGCCAGGCTCGTCCTGTTCGGCGCCGGCGACATCGCGCGGCTGGCGCACTACTACTTCACCCACGACAGCGACCATGAGGTCGTTGCCTTCACCGTCGACGGCGAGTACCGCCGGGAGGACGAGTTCCAGGGGCTGCCGCTGGTCGACTTCGCCGCGGTGTCGGAGCTCTACCCCCCCGACGAGTTCGCCATGTTCGTGGCCCTCAGCTACACGCGGATGAACCAGGTGCGGGCGGCCAAGTTCGAGCAGGCGCGGGCGCTCGGCTACCGCCTGGTGAGCTACGTCAGCAGCCGCTGCTCCTTCCTGACCGACCAGCCGATCGGCGACAACTGCTTCATCCTCGAGGACAACACGATCCAGCCGATGGTCCGCATCGGCGACGACGTGACGCTCTGGAGCGGCAACCACATCGGCCACGACGCGGTCATCGAGAGCCACTGCTTCATCGCCTCGCACGTCGTCATCTCGGGCTACGTCAGGGTGGGCAGCTACTGCTTCATCGGCGTCAACGCCACGCTGCGCAACTCGATCACCATCGCGCCGCGCACGCTGATCGGCGGCGGCGCGGTGATCATGAACGACACGATCGAGGGGGGGGTCTACGCCCCGCAGCGCGCCGTGCTCCTCGAGAAGCGGAGCGACCAGGTCGAGCTCTGACCCGGCCCGCTCCGCCCGGCGAGCGCCGGCGCCCAGCGCGACCCACCATGGACCTCTCCATCGTTTCCTCTCTTTACCGCTCGGCGGCCTATGTGGAGGAGTTCCATCGCCGCGCCTCCGCGACGGCGCGGCAGCTCGGCCTGGACTACGAGATCGTCCTGGTCAACGACGGCTCGCCGGACGAGTCGCTGCAGATCGCTCTCGAGCTGCAGCGGCGCGACCCGCGCCTCTGCGTCGTCGACCTCTCCCGCAACTTCGGCCATCACAAGGCGATGATGACGGGGCTCGCGCACGCCCGCGGGCGCCGTGTCTTCCTGCTCGACGCCGACCTCGAGGAGGAGCCGGAGCTGCTGCAGGTGTTTTCCGAGGCGATGGACCGCAGCGGCGCGGACGTCGTCTACGGCGTGCAGGAGAGCCGCAAGGGAGGGCCGATCGAGCGCGCCACCGGCGCCCTCTTCTACCGCTTCTTCAACTGGCTGTCGGCCGAGGAAGTGCCGGCCAACCAGCTCTGCGCCCGCCTGATGACACGGCGCTACGTCGACAGCCTGCTCGCGCACCGGGACCGGGAGATCTTCCTGGCGGGGCTCTGGTCGGCGACCGGCTACCGGCAGGTCGGCGTCCCGGCGCACAAGCTGCACAAGGGAGTGAGCAGCTACACGCTGCGGCGGAAGATCGCGCTGGCGGTCAACTCGGTCACCTCCTTCAGCACCCGTCCGCTGGTGATGATCTTCTACCTCGGCATCGCGATCCTGTTCCTGTCGCTCGCCGGGGCGGGCGCCCTGATCGTCCGCAGCCTGTTCTTCGGCCAGCTCCTGCCGGGGTGGGTGTCGACGATGGTCGCGCTCTGCTTCATGGGCGGCCTCAACCTGTTCTGCGTCGGCATCGTCGGGATCTACCTCGCCAAGGTCTTCAGCGAGGCCAAGGACCGGCCCTTCACGGTGGTTCGCGACGTCTACCGCGGCGGGACCGCCGGCGACGACGGCGCGAGCGGACCGGCCGCCGGCGCGCCGTAGACCGCCATGAGGTGGCGCAAGCTCGGGCGGATCTACTCGCCGGCCCCGCTCGGCGACTGGGGGGTCTCCCACGCCGCGGTGCCCGTGCCGCTGCGGCTGGGGGCGCACCGCTGGCGCGTCTTCTTCTCGCCGCGCGACCGCGCCAACCGGTCCCACACCGGCTTCTTCGACTTCGATCCGCGGCACCCCGATCGGCTGCTGCGGCTCGCGGCGCGACCGGCCCTCTCCCCGGGCGCGCTCGGCACCTTCGACGAGGACGGCGCGATGGCGACCTGGATCGTCGAGGAGGAGGGGCGGCTGCTCCTCTACTACATTGGCTGGAACCGGGGCATCACGGTGCCGTTCCGCAACGCCATCGGGGCCGCCGAGAGCCGCGACGGCGGCGAGTCGTTCGCCCGCGTGAGCGAGGGGCCGGTGCTCGACCGCGACGTCCACGATCCGTTCTTCACCGCCAGCCCCTGCGTGCTCGTGGAGGACGGCAAGTGGCGGCTCTGGTACCTCTCCTGCGTCGGCTGGGAGCCGACGCCGGCAGGGCCGCGCCACCGCTACCTCATCAAGTACGCCGAGTCGGGCGACGGCCTGCAGTGGTGCCGCCGCGGCCTGGTGTGCATCGACTTCGACGCGCCGGACGAGTACGCGCTGTCGCGGCCCTGGGTGTTGCGCGAGGCGGGGCGCTACCGGATGTGGTACTCGCGCCGCGGCGCGAGCTACCGCATCGGCTACGCCGAGTCGCCCGACGGGCTCTCCTGGCACCGTCGCGACGAGGAGGCGGGCATCGACGTCTCCCCCGCCGGGTGGGACTCGGAGATGGTGGCCTACGCCAGCGTCTTCGACGCCGACGGGGAGCGCTACATGCTCTACAACGGCAACGGCTATGGCGCCACCGGCATCGGACTGGCCGTGCTGGAGCAGCTTTGAGCCGCGCCAGCCTCCCCGCCGTCGCGTCGATCGCCACCCTCGCCGCCCTGCCGGTGGCGCTCCTGATCGTGGACTCGCAGTGGATCTACAGCGGCCCTTACCGCGACCACTGGATCTACTACGGCTACTTCCAGAACGCCCTCGCCTACGCGAGCCAGTTCCCGAACCTCTACTACTCGTCGCGGCTGTCGGTCAACCTGCTCGGCTTCGGCTTCCACCACCTGCTGCCGCCGCTGGCGGCGAACTTCGCGCTCCACCTGGCCCTCTACTGGACGGCGGTGCTCGGCTTCTTCGGCACCGCCGCAATGCTCTTCGGCCGCCGGCCGGCCCTGTTGGCGGCGATCTGCCTCGGCGCCCACCCCTGGTTTCTCCTCGCCATCGGCTCCAACTACGTCGACGGCTTCGGCCTTACCTACTTCTTCGCGGCGCTCCTCGGCACGACGGCGGCGGCGGGCGGGCGGGCGCCGCGGACGGCGCTCTTCCTCGCCGGCGCCGCCGGCGCGGCGATGATCTCCGCCAACATCCTCTACGTCCTGTATCTGCCGCTGCTTGCCGCCGCCTTCCTGTTTCTCAACCGGCGGTCGGCGCAGCGACCGCTCGTGCCCAGCGCCGGCTGGGCGGCGGCGGGCGGAGGGTTGACGATCGCGGCGCTGGCGCTGATCAACCGGGCGGCCGGCGGGCCGCTCTTCTTCCTGCGCAGCTCCTTGCGGTTCGCGCTCGAGGTCAGCTCCGGCCGCACGCCGAACATCTGGCGGGCCCAGGACTACACCTGGCTCCAGCAGGCCACCTGGCTGGTGTTCCCCGCGCTGGCGACCTGCGGCGCCCTCGCTCTCCTGCTGCGCCGGCGGCGCGGGCGGGACGCCGATCCGTTGCTGCTCGCGAGCCAGCTCCAGCTCCTCGCCTTCGCTGTCGCCGTCCTCGTCCTGCAGCTCGCGGGGTTCAGCCTGCTCCAGCACCCCTACGCCGCGAGCCTGCTCCTGCCGCCCGCGTTCCTGGCCTTCGCCGGCCAAGCGGCCGTGCTCGTCGAGGGCGTCCCCAGCCGCGCTTACCTGGGGCTCTGCGCGCTGGCCGTCTCGGCGCACCTGCTCCTCTGGCTGCCGGGTTTCCGTCGACAGGACCTCATTCCCTGGATCGGCAGCGACGCGCCGGTCACCGCGCCCCTGCTGCTCGGCCTCGCCGGCGTCGCGGTGCTCGTCTCCGGCGCCCGCGGCGCCGCCGCCGCCGCGGTCCTGCTCCTCGCCGCCGCCTCGTCGCAGGCGCTGATCAAGACACGGGTCCACCAGCGCCCCGAGGACCTGGCGCGCGATCTCTTTCTGCAGATGGACCAGGCGGTCGTGGCGATCGAGCGCTCCGACCCGACGTTCACGACCTGGCTCTGGTACAACTACGACGAGGAGAACGGCCAGGTCTTCGACGCGGTGGCGAGCGCGTACCTGTTCAGCCCCTGCGTCGTGAACCTGGGGTTCCCGAACTTGCCCGGCCCCACGGTCTGCGGCAACGCGAGCCTCGCGCCGGGGCAGCGGATTGCCGTCCTGTCGGACCACGCGAACGCCTTCGCCGAGGCCACGCAGGCGCTGGCGCGGGTCGGCCTCGGCGCCCAGCAGCTCGACCGCGAGGAGATCGAGGGGCCGATCGCCGGTTTCGCCGTCACCTTCCTGCGCATCGCGAAAGGGCCGGCATGAGCGAGCCGCGCGTGCCCTTCAACCGGCCCTCGCTCGCCGGCCGGGAGCTGGAGTACATCGCCGACGCGGTCGAGCGCAGTCATCTCTCGGGCGACGGCTGGTACACCCGCCGCTGCCACGAAAGGCTGCAGGAGATCCTCGGCGCGCCGCGCGTCTTCCTCACCACCTCCTGCACGCACGCACTGGAGCTGGCCGCGCTGCTGCTCGAGGCGGGTCCCGGCGACGAGGTCGTCATGCCGGCGTTCACCTTCGTCTCGACCGCCAACGCCTTCGTGCTGCGCGGCGCCCAGCCCGTCTTCGCCGACATCCGGCAGGACACCCTGAACGTCGACGAGGCCGACGTCGAGCGCAAGGTGACGTCGCGCACCCGCGTCATCCTTCCCGTCCACTATGCCGGCATCGGCTGCGAGATGGACGCCCTGCAGGAGATCGGCCGGCGGTGCGGCGCCGCGATCGTCGAGGACAACGCTCACGGCCTCTTCGGGGCCTATCGCGACCGGCCGCTCGGCACCTTCGGCGTCCTCTCCACGCTGAGCTTCCACGAGACCAAGAACGTCACTTGCGGCGAAGGCGGCGCGCTGGTGGTCAACGACCCGGCGCTCTTCGAGCGCGCCGAGATCCTGCGCGAGAAGGGGACCAACCGGAGCCGCTTCTTCCGCGGCGAGGTGGACAAGTACACCTGGGTCGACGTCGGCTCCAGCTACCTGCCCTCCGACATCCTGGCCGGCTTCCTCCTCGCCCAGCTCGAACGCAGCGCGGAGACGCAGCGCCGGCGGCGCCAGCTCTGGGAGACCTATGCCGCCGCGCTCGCCGGTTGGGCCGCGGCGCACGGCGTCCGGCTGCCGGTGGTGCCGCCGCACTGCAGCCAGGCGTACCACCTCTTCTACCTGCTCTTCCCGTCGCTCGCCGAGCGCGAAGAGTTCAGCGCCCGCTTGCGGCGGGCCGACGTCTACTCGACCTTCCACTACCTGCCGCTCCACCTGTCGGAGATGGGACGGCGCTTCGGCGGGCGGCCCGGCGACTGTCCGGTGACCGAGAGCGTCAGCGACCGGCTGCTGCGCCTGCCGCTCTTCAACAGCCTGAGCGACGCGGAGCAGGCACGCGTCATCGAAGTGATCCTCGAGGGCCCGTCACCCGCGCGCTAGACTCGCCGCCGCATGGGCAAGCGCGTGGCGATCGTGCAGTCGAACTACATCCCCTGGAAAGGCTACTTCGACCTCATCGCCGCCGCCGACGAGCTCGTGCTCTACGACGAGGTGCAGTACACCCGCCGCGACTGGCGCAACCGGAATCGGATCAAGACCTCCTCCGGCCCCGTCTGGCTGACGATCCCGGTGGCGGCCAAGGGGCGCTACCTGTCGCCGATCCGCGAGATCGAGGTCAGCGATCACGCGTGGCCCGCCCGGCACTGGCGCACGCTCGTCGGCAGCTACGGGCGCGCCCGCGGCTTCCGCGAGGCCGCGGCGCTGCTCGAGAGGCTCTACCTCGACTGCGCGGAGACGCGGCTCAGCGCCATCAACGCGCGCTTCCTGGCCGCCATCCGCGACTTCCTGGGCATTGCCACGCCGCTGCGCTGGTCGTGGGAGTACCCCGCGGAGCAGACCGCGTCCGAGCCGCCCGGCGACGAAGCGGCGCGCGACGCGACGCGGAGCCGCCGCCTGGCGGAGATCTGCGCCCAGGCCGGCGCCGCGGTCTACCTGTCGGGTCCGGCGGCGAAGGCGTACCTGCGGACGGAGCCCTTCGCACGGCGCGGGATCGCGGTCGAGTACTTCGACTACTCGGGATATCTCGAGTACGAACAGCTCCATCCGCCTTTCGATCACCAGGTGAGCATCGTCGACCTGCTCTTCAACGCCGGCGGTCAGGCGCGCCGCTATCTCCTGCACGCGCGCCATGGCTGAGCCGCCCACCCCGCAGCGCGCCGCCCTCCTCGCCCGCGTCGGCGCCTATTACTCGTCCGCGCTCGGACGCCATGGCGCGACGCCGCGAGGCGCGGACTGGAACTCCGAGGCCTCGCAGCGGCTCCGCTTCGACCAGCTCGCAAAGCTCTGGCAAGGGAGCGAGGGGGCCTTCTCGCTGCTCGACTACGGCTGCGGCTACGGCGCGCTGGTCCCCTACCTGCGGGAGCGCGGGCTGCCGGCCTCCTACATGGGATTCGACATCTCGCCCGAGATGATCGCTACGGCGAGAGAGCTCCACGGCGGGCCCAGCGTCGCGTTCACCGACGACGAGGCGGAGATCGGCGCGGCCGATTACATCGTCGCCAGCGGCGTCTTCAACGTCAAGCTCGACACCCCGGAGGACGCCTGGCGGGAGTACGTGCTCGGGACGCTCGACCGCCTCGCACAGCTGGCGCGCCGCGGCTTCGCCTTCAACGCTCTCTCGCTCTACTCCGACCCGGAGCGACGCCGGGCCGACCTCTTCTACGCCGACCCGCTCTTTCTCTTCGATTACTGCAAGACCCGCTTCTCGCCGGCGGTCGCCCTGCTGCACGACTATCCGCTCTACGAGCTCACGATCCTGGCCAGGATGGACGGTTGAAACAGAAAGGGCGGCCCGAAGGCCGCCCCTGAAGACTCGCTGCAGCGGGCTCTTACTTCTCCTTCTCCTCCAGCGCGCCGAGACGCTCGTTGAGCTGGTCGATCGTCTTCTGCTGCTCCTGGACGACCTTGGTCAGGACGGCGACCATGTCCATCGGGCTCAGCGACTTGCGGTCGTTGTAGGCGACCAGCTCGGGGACGTCCTCGGCGATGAAGCCGAGAACCACCTCGTCGGGGCTCTCGTTGCCCCGATAGCGCACCGGCTGGAGCTGGGTAAAGGCCGCCAGCGCCTCGCTCGCCTCGAGCGGCTGAATGTCGTGCTTGATGGCGCGGCTCGAGCCGTTCGTCCAGATGCCGGCCTCGAGGCGCGCGTTGTCCCCGATGTGGATCAGCGGCACCGCGGGGTTGGCTCCCGAGACATCGGCGCCGAAGGCGATGTTGCCCTGGTTGTCGATCATGATCCGCTGCAAGTCGGCGGTCATGAAGCGCAACGACGGGTTGGGCGCGGTCGCGCCGCTATCAGTCCGGACGTTGAAGAAACCCGAAGCGCGTCCGAAGCTGGCGCCGCCGTAGCCGATGTTGAGCGCCGATTCGGTGGCGGGGGTCCCGATCGGGTTGGGACCGAGGGAGATGTTCGTGTCTTCCGTGTTCGAGCCGAAGACGTGGAGCTTGACCTCCGGGCTCCCCGTGCCGATGCCGACCTCACCGTCCGACGAGATGTCGACCGAGCTGGTCGGCGCGCCGGGCCGGATGCGGAACGACAGGCGCGAGCCGCCGGTCACGTCGCGGACGAAGAAGTTGGCCTCGTTGGCGCCGATGTCCCAGGTCTGGGCGGTGAAGCCGCCGGAGTTGTTCTGCTCGAGACGGATGGCCGGAGTGTTAGCGGTGTTGATATGGAGGTCGAGCACCGGGGTCGAGGTGCGGAGGCCGATCCGGCCGGTGCTGTCGGCGAAGATCGAGTTGGTGGCCGCCCCCGCGGTGATGGTGAACGGCGTCTTGGAGCTGGTCGAGTCCTCGATCGAGAACTTCGACGAGCCGCCGGAAGCCGAGTCGTTGGCGATGAGGCGCCAGTCGTTGGCCGGGAACCCGACCTGCGTCGAGGTGTCGTCGAAGTGGATGCGGAGGTTGTTCTCCTTGAGGCGAATGGTGTCGAAGCCGAAGTTCTCGTTGTTGACGCAGTCGAGACCGACGCACTCGCTCCCCTGGACGATCAGGTCGTCCGGGATCACCTGATCGGCGGCGGTGACCGCGCGCACCGCCTCCTTGGCGGCCTTCGGGCCGGTCGCCTCGACACCCCCGGCGACGATGAACGTGCCGTTCTCCATCACGAAGCCGCCGCTCTGCACCGTCCCCTTCGGCAGCTTGCCGGCCTGCCGCAGCTCGGCAAGGACGGCGCGCTCGTTGCCCTCGCTGCGCGCGGCGGCCAGGCGCTGCCGGACCTCCGGCGAGAACCGCGGCACCGCCAGCAGCTCGTAGGTGTAGTCGCCGTTCGGCAGGGTCTGACCGCCCTTGCCGAAAGCGCTGAAGGTGGCGGCTTGACCCTGGGCGAATTCATGCCGGAAGCTCATCCCGCCCGGTCCCGAGACGGTGAGCACGAGCTTCTCGTGCTCGATCACGGGCCGGAACTCCACCCCGGCGGCGCCGCCGCTGAGCGTCGCCACCTGTCGCGGCGCGGCGGTGGCCGCGCCGGCGACCAGGGCGAGGCAAACGAACGCCGCGACCAGGGTCCACTGACTGTACTGGGCTCTTCTCATGGTTACGCTCCTCCAAAAAAGCTCTTCCTGTTCGCGAGGGGTTTTCGCCGCACGCCGGCGGGACCCCTGAATGGGAGCTGCGAATGCACGTATTCGTGCGTCAAAGAGCGCTGCGCGACTTTTTCGGACTCGTGGAGCCACGAACCCTAGCACCGCGGCCGCCGCGCGTGAAGGCGAGAGTCCATCGATTACTGAAACGTTCGGGCCCGGCCCACGAAGGGACCGGACCCGGACGTTGCGGGCGGCGAAGGCGACTGCTCTAGGGCTTGGCTTCGCCAGCGGTCAGGCGCCCGCGCAGCTCCTCGATCTGCCGCTCCAGCTCGGCGACCGCCCGCTGCTGCTCCTGCACGACCTTGGTGAGCACCGCGACCATGTCCATCGGGCTCAGCGACTTGCGGTCGTTGAAGGCGACCAGCTCCGGCACGTCCTCGGCGATGAAGCCGAGGACCACCTCCTCGGGCTTGTCGTTGGGCCGATAGCTCACCGGCTCGAGCCGGGCGAACGCCGCCAGGGCCTCGCCGGCCTCGAGCGGACGGATGTCGTGCTTGATGGCGCGGCTCGAGCCGTCGGTCCAGATGCCCCCGGTGAGGCGGGCGTTGGTGTTCTGATGCACCAGCGGATCGGCGGGGTTGAAGCCCGCCACGTTGCTGCCGAAGCCGATGTTGCCTTCGTTGTCGATGATCATGCGCTGGATGGTGGAGGTCAGAAAGCGGACCGACGGGTTCGGGGCCGTGGCGCCGGTGTCCTTGGCGTTGAAGAACCCCGCGCCGCGCCCGAAGGACGCGCCGCCGTGGCCGAAGTTCACGCCCGTGAGGCCGCCGGGATCGGGCCCGACGCCGATGTTCGCATCGGAGGTCTCGGTGTCGAACACGTGCAGCTGGAAGTCGGGGCTGGCCGTGCCGATCCCGACGTCGCCGTCGGCCGAGATGTCGATCGAGCTGGTCGGCGCGCCCGGCCGGACGCGGAAGGGCAGGGTCGAGCCGCCGGTCACGTCGCGGACGAAGAAGCTGCTTTCGTTGCCGGCCACGTCCCAGGTCTGGGCGGTGAAGCCGCCGGAGTTGTTCTGCTCGAGGCGAATGGCCGGGGTGTTCGCGGTGTTGATGTGGAGATCGAGCACCGGGGTCGCGGTGCGGAGCCCGACCCGGCCGGTGGAATCGACGTAGATCGAGTTGTTCACCGCCGCGGCCTCCACCTTGAAGGGCGTGGTGCTGGGCGTGTCGCCGTCGACGGCGCCGGTGCCCAGGTAGTCGATGGTGAAGACGCCGGCGCCGCTGGCGTCGTTGGCGCGGAGCTGCCAGTCCTGGTTGGGGAGACCCGCGATGGTGCTGGTGTCGATGAAGGTGATGCGGGTGCTGTTCTCCTTGAGGCGGATGGTGTCGAAGCTGAAGGCCTCGCCGTTGACGCAGTCGAAGCCGACGCACTCGCTCCCCTGGACGATCAGGTCGTCGGGGATCACCTGGTCGGCGGCGGTGACCGCGCGGACGGCTTCCTTGGCGGCCCGCGGGCCGGTCTCCTCCGCGAGCCCGGAGACGACGAAGCTCCCGTTCGCCATCGTGAAGCTGCCGGACTGCACGCCCCCCTTCGGCAGCTGGCCGGCGCGCCGCAACTCGGCGAGGACGGCGCGCTCGTTGCCGCGCTGGCGCGCCTCGGCGAGCTTCCGGCGCACGTCGGCCGAGAGGCGCGGCGCCGCCCGCAGCTCGTAGGTGTAGTCGCCGTCCGGCAGGACCTGGCCCGCCTCCGTGAAGGCGCTGAAGGCGACCGGGACGCCGGCCGCGAACTCGCGCCGGAACATCATCTCGCCCGGACCTGAGACGGTCAGCACCAGCTTCTCGTAGTCGACGACCGGCCGGAACTCGACGCCGGCGCCGCCGCCGCTCAGCGTCGCCACTTCCTGATTCGGCGCGGCCGCGGCCGCGCCTGCGGCAATGCCGAGAGAAACGATCCCCAGAACGAAGGCCAGGGTCCACGACCTGCGCTGCACTCTTCGCATGATCACGCTCCTCCAGAAAAGCGCTGGTGTACGCGAGGGGCACGCGCCGCCACGCCGGCGGCGCCTCCGATGAGAGGCTGCGAAAGCACGTATTCCTGCGTCAAATGACCGGAACGTATCGAGTTCTTTGGATCTTTGGAATTGGGAATACTAGCACCTCTCGCCCCAGTGCGGACACACGCCTAGGGGCGCGCGGCGTCGCCGTTCGTTACAGCTGGAGGCCGCGCGACCGTAGACTCACCTCGCCGCCGCCAGCCGGCACGCCATGCGCCCCGCATCCCCCACCCTTTCCGTGGTCGTGCCCACGCGCGACACGCGCGAGCTCACTCTCCGCTGCCTGGCCTCGCTCGCCCGGGCCGCGCCCGAGGCCGAGGTCGTGCTGGTGGACGACGCGGGCTCGGACGGCACCGCCGAAGCGGCCGCCTCCGCTCATCCGCGCCTGCGCCTCCTCCGCCTCGCCGAGCCGACCGGCTTCACCCGCGCCGCCAACCGCGGCCTTGCCGCGGCCGAGGGCGACCTGCTCCTCCTCCTCAACAGCGATACCGAGGTGACGGCCGAGGGGCTGGCGGCCCTGCGCTCCGCCTTCGATGCCGCCCCGCGGCTGGGAGCCGCCGGGGCGGCGCTCCATTACCCCGGCGGGGCCCCGCAGTGGAGCGGCGGGGGGGAGCCGACCCTGCTCTGGCTCTTCGCGCTGGCGAGCGGCGCGGCGCGGCTCATCGGGAACCTGCCGCTTTACCGGCGGCTCAAGCCGCCGGGGGCCGCCGCGGGCGGCGCCGTCGACTGGGTGACCGGGGCGGCGCTGGCCTTGCGCCGCGCCGCCTGGGAGGAGGTCGGGCCGTTCGATGAGCGGTTCCGCTTCTACGCCCAGGACCTCGACCTCTGCGCCCGGTTACGCGCCGCCGGCTGGGAGGTGGCGCTGCTCCCGGATTTCCGGGTGCTCCACCACCACGGCGCGACGATCGGCAGCGCGGCGGGAGCGACCGGGGGTGGGTCCGGCGGCCGTCAGCACGTCGAGCTGCTGTGGACCGACCTACTGCGCTGGGCCGAGAAGCGGCACGGCGCGCGCTGGGCGCGCCACGCCGCCAAGGCGCTCGCGGCGGGAGGACGGGCGCGCCTCGTCGCTCGCGCCGCCACCGCGCCGTTCGTCGCCGCGTCCCGGCGCCCCGCTCGGCGCGCGGAGGACGACGCCTTGCGGCAGGCCCTGGCCGGGCTGAAGAGCAAGGCGGGCAAAGGGGACTCGAAGTCGATGCGGTAAGCTCGCCGAGTCAGCGACTTGGCGCTCGTCTACGGCCGTACCACCACCACCTCTGCCCTTCTCACCGTTCGTGATCCACGATCTCTATCGCTACCGCGACCTGGTGGGCGCCCTCGTGTCCCGCGAGCTCAAGGTGCGCTACCGGCGCTCGGCGATCGGCTTCCTCTGGACGATGCTCCAGCCGCTGCTGATGATGCTGGTCCTGCAGCTCGTCTTCAGCTCCCTCTTCCGCTTCAATCTTCCGAACTACCCGGTCTACGCGCTTGCCGGCATCCTCTTCTGGAACTTCTTCAGCCAGAGCATCGTCAGCTCGATGAACAGCCTCAAGGGGAACGCGCACCTGCTGCAGAAGCTCCCCGTGCCCAAGGCTGTCTTCCCCATCGCCACGGTGATCTCGGGCGTCATCAACCTCGGCTTCGCCCTGGTGCCGCTGCTGCTGATGCTGATCGTCACCGGCCATCCGATCCGTCCCGCTCTCGCCTTCCTGCCGATCGCGGTGCTGCTGGCGGCGCTCTTCACCCTCGGAGCGGGCCTGCTGCTCTCGCCGCTCGCCGTCTTCTTCCACGACGTGGTGGAGCTGGTGGGGGTGCTCCTGACGCTCTTGATGTACTTGACGCCGGTCTTCTATCCCAAGGAGATCGTGCCGCCGAACCTCCTCTGGGTGGTCCGTTTCAACCCGGCGCGCTCGATCCTCGAGGTCTTCCGCGATCCGATCTACCAGGGGGAAGTGCCGCCGATCACCCACCTCTCGGTGGCACTGGGCATCGCGATCCTGGCGCTGGCGGTCGGGGCCTGGGCCTTCCGCCGCAGCAGCGACCGCATCCCGTTCTACGTCTGATGGCCGAGCCGCGCATCCAGCTCGAGGGGGTCTCCCTGGTCTATCGCCTGGCCAAACAGCGCATCCCTTCGCTCAAGGAGTACGCCATCCACTGGATGAAGGGGGCGCTGGCCTACGAGAAGCTCTGGGCGCTGCGCGACGTCGACCTGAGCGTGCCGGCCGGACAGACGCTGGGGATCGTCGGCCGCAACGGCGCCGGCAAGAGCACGCTGCTGAAGGTCGTCTCCCGGGTGCTGAAGCCGACTCAGGGACAGGCGATCGTGCGCGGCACCCTCGCCCCGATCCTCGAGCTGGGCACCGGCTTCGACCACGAGCTGACAGGCCTCGAGAACATCTACCTCAACGCCCTCCTCCTCGGCCGCTCGCGGCGCGACGTCGACGCGGCGGTCGAGGAGATCGTCGACTTCAGCGGCTTGGGCGACTTCGTCCGCTCTCCCATCCGCAACTACTCGAGCGGCATGCTGGCCCGGCTCGGCTTCTCCATCGCCACGGCCTGGCTTCCCGACGTGCTCATCCTCGACGAGATCCTGGCGGTCGGCGACGCGGCCTTCACCGAGAAGTGCGAGGCGCGGATCGCCCGCTTCCACGCCGCCGGCACCACGGTCCTCCTCGTCTCGCACAACGCCGTCGCCGTGCGGAAGACGTGCGAGCGCTGCATCTGGCTCGACGCCGGGCGCCTGCGTGCCGACGGCGATCCCGAGTCGGTGCTCGCCGCCTACGCCGGCCACGGCACCGACCCCGACGAGCGGCCGGCCGGCCAGCTTCAGGTCGACTTGCCGGCGGCGACCGAGTCGTAGACCGACACCAATTCCCGCGCCAGCCGCGGCGGGTCGTGGCGGGCCGCGAGGGCCGCGCGCCCTCCTTCGACCAACGAAGCCGTGAGCCCCGGCTCGCGGGTGAGGCGAGCGAGGGCGGCGGCGAATCCCTCCGCATCGCGCGCTACCAGCGCCTCGACGCCGTCGCGCACCTCGAGGCCGGCGAGCGCCTCTCGGGTACCGACGACCGGCACGCGACGCGCCCAGGCCTCCAGCACCTTGATCCGCATGCCGGAAGCGATCCCGAGGGGGACGGCGAGCACCGAGCCGGGCGGGAAAGCTGCCGCGCTGTCAACAGGAGCCGGGTGGAGGTGGACTCCCTCGTCTGCCTCGTCTGCCTCGCCGCCGGCCGCGCCGCCGAAGAGGTGCAGCTCGGCGCGCGGCAGCTCGGCGCGCACCCGCGGCCAAACCGCTCGCACGAACCATGCGGCCCCTTCGCGATTCGGCAGCCAGCCACTCCCCTCGAGGAGAACGAGCGCGGGCTCCCCGGGCAGAGGGGGACCACCGGGCGGGAGCTGTGCCGGGAAGGGCGCGGCGATCACCTGCACTAGCCCTCTCCCTCCCGCAAGCTCTCGGAGGCGGCGTGCGTCCCGCTCGGTGAGCGCCAGCGTGCGTTCCGCGCGCGCTACCGCCCGCCCCTCATACCGCGCCAACCGCCGCGTTTCGACGTCGAGCAGCCACTCCTTCACCCCGCCCGCTGTCCGGGCCGCCCCGCGCCAGAGCTCGCTCTCCACGTTCTGGGCCCGCAGCACGACTGGCACGCCGCGCAGCCGCGCCGGCTCCGCCTGGGGCAGCGCCTGGAGCTGCTCGGCGTGGACGACGGCGAAGGTCCGCTCGGCGAGGAGGCGCTCGACCTCGCGCCGCACGGCGGCGAGGGCATGGCGGGCGATCGTCCACGGACGGCCGCCGACGGCGCCGAGGAGCGCGCGCGGCGCGCCCGCCGGCCGCACCGGCACGAGGTGCGGCTCGCAGACCGCCGCCAGCGCCGCCGCCACCTCGCGCAGATCGAAGCGTTGTGGATCGACCGGCGCCACCAGCGCCGCCCGCACCCCCTCCGCCGCCAGACCCTCGAGCGTGTTCCAGAGCAGCCGCCGGCCGCCGTCGATCGGCGGCCAGGGGGCCTTCGTGGCGATCAGCAGCGGTTCCATGTGCAAGCGTGGGGCGGCCGTTTTCCGTCTATCCCGGAGGACCGACGCCGACGATGCTCGCCCGCGCCACCGCCGCCACCCCCTGGGGGATCGACGCCCGTCCGGTGCAGGTCGAGGTGGATGTCCATGTCGGCCTGCCGCAGACGCAGATCGTGGGGCTCGCCGACCCCGCGGTCAAGGAGAGCCGCGAGCGGGTGCGCTTCGCGCTGCGCAACTGCGGCTTCGAGCTGCCGCCGCGCTCGGTGGTGGTGAACCTCGCTCCCGCCGACCTGCGCAAGGAGGGCAACCACCTGGACCTGGCGATCGCGCTCGCCTTCCTCGCCGCCCACGGCGAGCTGCCGCAGGAGGCCCTGGCGGGACGGCTCCTCTGCGGCGAGCTGGGGCTCGACGGCGCCGTGCGCACGGTGCGCGGGGCGCTGGCAATCGCCGACCTCGCGCACCGGCTGGGGCTCGCCGAGCTCCTCCTGCCGGCCGCCAACGCCGCCGAGGCCGCGGCGCTGGGGACGGTGGCGGTGGTCCCCCTGCGCGGCCTCGCCGAGGCGATCGAGCACCTGCTCGGCAGGCGGCCGATTGCGCCGTTCGTCGCGCCGGACGGCAGCGAGCAGGCCGTCGCGGCCGCCCACGACCTCGCCGACGTCTGCGGCCAGCAAGGGGCGAAGCGGGCGCTGGAGGTAGCGGCGGCCGGCGGGCACAACCTGCTCTTCCTGGGGCCGCCGGGATCTGGCAAGACGATGCTGGCGCAGCGCCTGCCGGCGCTCCTGCCGCCGCTCTCCCTCGCCGAGGCCATCGCCGTCACCAAGGTCCACTCCCTGGCCGCCGAGGAGCCGCCCGCCGGCCTCGTCCGCCGCCGCCCCTTCCGCAACCCGCACACCAACACCTCGACGGCCGGCCTGGTCGGCGGCGGCAGCCCCCCGCGACCCGGCGAGGCGAGTCTCGCCCACAACGGCGTCCTCTTCCTCGACGAGATGCCGGAGTTCCACCGCGACGCCCTGGAGGCGCTGCGCCAGCCGGTCGAGGAGGGCCGCATCACCGTCGTCCGCGCGCGCGCGCGCTTCACCTTCCCCGCCCGTTTCGCCCTCCTTGCCTCGGCCAACCCCTGTCCTTGCGGGCATTTAGGCGACCCTCGCTTCGAATGCCGCTGTCCGCCGCCGCTCGTCGACCGCTACCGGGCGCGCATCTCCGGGCCGCTCCTCGACCGCATCGACCTCCAGATCGAGGTGCCGTCGCTGACGGTGCGAGAGCTGCGCGGCGCGCGCGGCGAGTCGAGCGCCGCGGTGGCGGCGCGGGTGTCCGCCGCCCGCGACCTGCAGCGCGCGCGCTTCGGCGACGCCGCCTCGACACCGGTCAACGCCGCGATGGTCCCCGACGAGGTGCGCCGCTTCTGCGCCCTCGACGGCGCCGGCCGCGCCCTCCTGGATCGCGCTTTCGAAGCCCTCGGCCTCTCCGCCCGCGCCCACGACCGCGTCCTCAAGGTCGCCCGCACGATCGCCGACCTGGCCGGAGGCGGCCCCCTCCGCCCGGCCCACCTCGCCGAGGCGATCCAGTACCGTACCCTCGACCGGCGGGCTTGCGGCTGACGCGCCCTCTCACCGCGGGTCCGCGCCGTCCCACCACCGCGACAGGCTCTGGTCGGCAGTGCGCGGGCGCGCCGCGTAATGCGACGTGTCGTTGAAGAGCATGAGACGGGCGCGGACCGGGTCCTTGAAGTCCACCACGTTCAGGCTCGCCGGCGCCTGGTCGAGACGGTCGCGGTAGCCGCGGGCGTCGAAGCCGAGGAGGCTGCTCAGGAGGAGGCGCAGCGTCGCCTTGTGCGAGACGACGAGCACGCACTCGCGCGGGTGGCCGGTGACGATCTCGCGCAGGACCGGCAGGGCGCGGGCGAGGACGGCGACGCCCGACTCGCCCCCCTCCGGCGCGAAGGTGAAGGGATCCTCCTCCCAGGCGGCGTACTCGTCGGCGAAGCGTGCCTCGACTTCGGCACGGGTCAGCCCCTCCCAGCGGCCGTGGCCGATCTCGCGCAGCCCGTCGCGCGGGATCGGCTCGAGGCCGCAGGCGCCGGCGACGATACGCGCCGTCTCCAGGGCGCGCGACAGCGGGCTCGAGTAGACCGAGGTGATGCCCTCGCCGCGCAGACGCTCGCCGAGGCGGGCGGCCTGCCACCGCCCCTCGTCCGACAGCTCGACGCCCACCGTGCCGGCGAAGCGGTCCTCGGCGGTCAGCTGCGTGGCGCCGTGGCGGACGAGGTAGAGGCGGGTGACCTTCAGAGGCGTCTCACTCGCCGCCCGCCGGTACGTGAACGCGCAGCGGCGGCAGGGCGGCCTCGATCTCGCGCCGCCGCGGCTCCAGCCAGGGGGGCAGGATCAGCCGCTCGCCGAGGTGGGCAGGGTCCTCGTCCACCGCGAACCCCGGGCCGAGCGTCGCCAGCTCGAAGAGAACGCCGCCGGGCTCCTTGAAGTAGACCGAGCGGAACCAGAAGCGGTCGATGACCGGCGTCGGGTGCGCGCCCGCCGCCGCCACCCGCTGCCGGACCGCGAGCTGCTCCTCGTCGTCGGCGACCTGGAAGGCGACGTGGTGCACCGTGCCGACCCCCCAGGCGCCGCGGCGCTCCGCCGGCAGCTCGCGCACCTCGACCCAGCGGCCGGAGCCGCCGCCGTCGGTGCCGAAGCGGTGCCACCCTCCCTCCTCCCCCACCCGCTCGCAGCCCAGCGCCTGTTCGAGGAAGGGACCGGTCACCCCCAGGTTCCACTCCCAGAGACGCACCGCGTGGAAGCCGCGGATCTGGTGCCGCTCGGGGACCGGGCCCTGCGCCCAGGGCGCGAGCTCGCGCGGCTCGGCGGTCTCGGTCAGCGCCAGCTCCAGCCCGTGCGGGTCGCGCAGGCGCAGCGCCGTCTCGCCGAAGCGGCTGACGCGGCCGCCGACCTCGGCGCCGGCCCCGGCCAGCCGCTCGGCCCAGAAGGCGAGGCTCCCCGCGGGCACCGCGAAGCCGACCTCCACCGCCAAGCCCACTCCCTTGCGGCCGGGCGGCATTCCCGGCCAGGGGAAGAACGTCATGTCGGTGCCGGGGTGTCCCTCGGCGTCGGCGTAGAAGAGGTGGTAGGTGTCGGGCGCGTCCTGGTTGACCGAGCGCTTGACCAGGCGGAGGCCGAGGACGCCGGTGTAGAAGTCGAGGTTCTCCTGGGCGTCGCCGCAGATGGCGGTGACGTGGTGGATGCCGTGGACCTGGCTCATGGCGGGCTCCAGTCAATTGCGATTGTAGAGTCAGTCGCCGTGCCCGCCGTCGCCGACCCCGCGGAGCTCGCCGCGATCCCGCTCTTCGCCGAGCTCGCCGCCCCCGAGCTCGAGCGGCTCAACGAGCTGCTGCGGCGGCGCACCTTCCCCGCCGGCGCCAGCCTGATGACCGCCGAGCAGCCGGGCGAAGTGGTCTTCGTGCTCCTCGACGGCACGGCCAAGATCTCCGTCGAGCAGGCGGACGGCACCGAGGTCGTGCTCGCCTTCCTCGCCGCCGGCGACACGGTGGGCGAGATGAGCCTCTTCGACAGCGCCGGCCGCTCGGCCGACGTCGTGGTCGTCGAGCGGGCCACCTGCCTCTGGCTCGACCGTGCCGCCTTCCACCGCAGCCTGCGCGAGATGCCGGCGCTCGGCTTCAACCTCTTCAAGCTGCTCTGCCGCCGGCTCCGCCAGGCCAACGAGCAGCTCCAGGCGATCGCTACCCTCGACGTCGAGGGACGGGTGGCGCGCCAGCTCCTCGCCTTCGCCCAGCAGCACGGCCGCCCGGCGCCCGACGGCGGCGCGCGCATCCCGTTCAAGCTCTCCCAGAGCGACCTGGCGGGGCTCGTCGGCGCCTCGCGCGAGCGGGTGAACCACGCGGTGGCGGACCTCAAGGGGCGGGGGGCGATCGCCGTCCAGCCGGGGCCGCGGATCACCGTCCTCGACGCCGAGGCCCTGGCCGCGCGCTGCCGCTAGGCAGGCGGCCACCAGCGGGCGCAGGCGTCGCGGCAGGCGACCCATGTCTCGGGAGCGCCGGCGGGCTTCCGGGAGCGCCCGCATGAAGATCTCGCGTCTCCCGAGGTTCATCTCGGCGCCCCGGAGACATCTCTTCTATAGACGGTGATCTATCTTCGCGGTCCGACAAAGAGTCTTCCATGCATGGAGATCTATCTCCGACGCCCCGGGATGAATCTCCCATGCATGGAGATCTATCGCCCGCTCTCCGAGATCTTCCCGGAGCGCCCGGAGATGATCTAGCGGCTGTACTTGAACGCCAGCTCGGCCAGCTCCTCGACCACCCGCGCCTGCTGGGCGGCGTCGCCGGCGCTGAAGGCGCGGCGGACGCAGGTCTGCATGTGCTGGGAGAGGAGCTCGCGCGCCACCTCGCGCAGCCCCTGGTGGACCGCCGCGAGCTGGGTCAGCACCTCGACGCAGTAGCGGTCCTCCTCGAGCATGCGGGCGATTCCACGCACCTGTCCCTCGATGCGGGCGAGCCGCCGCCGCAGCTCCGCTTTGCCGGCCTCGCCCTGGGCTGGGGTCTGGTTCGTCATGGCGCGAACCATTTACCCCTAGGGGGTATTTGTCAACTCTGACGATCGGCAGGGGTTGACACGGCAGGGGCCGGTCACCACAATACGCGGGTCCATTTTTGCCGTCGCTGAACACGCGCGTGCCCCGGAGCGGGCCGTCTCCGGGCTCTGCCCGTATCGTCCGCATGGCCAGATCACACCACACCGTCATCTTCGTCCCGCACGCGCGGGCCCGGCTCCGCAAGTGGCGGGTCACCAACCTCCAGATCGGCCTCGCCGTCGCGCTCCTGCTCGTCCTCACCGCCGCCTCCGCCGCCGTCACCTGGGCCTACTTCCACAGCCACGTCAGCCCCACCGAGCTCGCCCGCCTCGAGGCCGAGAACCGTGCGCTGCGGCAGGTCAACGGCGCCTTCGAGCAGGACTTGCAAGAGATCCAGCGGCAGCTCGCCGACTACGAGGACCGCACCCGGCAGCTCGCCATCGTGGCCGGCCTCGACGGGGTGGACAACGGCAGCGAAGCCGGGATCGGCGGCAGCGCGCCGCTCGACGAGCCGGGCGCGGGCGGCTTCGGCGAGCTGACGCGGCGGGCCGAGGCGATCGCCGGCCAGCTCGACCGGGTCGACGCCAAGCTCGAGCAGCGCCTACGCTGGATCTCCGCCACCCCCGCCATCGCCCCCGTCCAAGGCATCCTGACCAGCGGCTTCGGCTACCGCAGCGATCCGCTGACTCACGGCCGCGGCGACCACCAGGGAGTAGACATCGCCGCCGCCGCCGGCCAGCCGGTGCGGGCGAGCGCCGACGGCATCGTGCTCCGCGCCGGCACCCTCGGCGGCCTCGGCAACGCCGTCTACCTGGCGCACGGCTTCGGCCTCAGCAGCCGCTACGGGCACCTCGCCCGCGTCGACGTCCGGCCCGGCCAGCGGGTGCAGCGCGGCGACGTCCTCGGCCTGGTGGGCAGCACCGGCCGCTCGACCGGCTCGCACCTCCACTACGAGGTGCGGATCGACGGCAACGCCGTCAACCCGATCGCCTATATCCTCGACTAGGTCGGGAGCATTCCCCCGCTCGCGGGGAGCGTTCCCCAATTTCCCGGTAGCTGACGCGGATGATCGCCTAGAAGTGCGGCAGAATGTCGCGGGTGTCACCTCCGCAGGTCGCCAGGAAGCTTCCCCAGCGAAAAAGGAAGCTTCCCACTTGAAAAGCTAAGCCTTCCTTTCGCTTGGGGAAGCTTCGCTTTTGAAAAGCGAGGCTTCCCTTTCCGGTACCGAAGCTTCCCTCTTGAAAGGTGAAGCTTCCCCTTCGGACGGGGAAGCTTCCCTTTTGAAAAGCTAAGCTTCCCTTCCGGGTAGCGAAGCTTCCCCCTCGAAAAGCGAAGCTTGCCTTTCCGTTGGCGAAGCTTCGCTTTTGAAAAGCTAGGCTTCGCTTTCGGGTGGGGAAGCTTCCGTCTTGAAGAGCGGAGCTTCCCGAACGCCTGGCGGGGCTTCCCGGTCGTCCCGCCTTGTCAGAAACCGCCCGGACGACCAGCCTTCCGGCGTGCACCTCCACTTCGTACGCATGTCCTAAGTCGAAGCCTGCCGCCCGCAGCCACCGCCCCGAGAGCCGCAGATCCGGGAACCTCTCCGTCCCCACTCCAGCGGCCGCAGACCGTCCCTGAGCGCCGCCCCGCGGCGCGAGCCTTCCGGGCCCTGTCTCTCTTCCGCTTCCCCCGCGCCTTCCGCTCCAGCGCCGCAGCGAGAGCGCGGCCCGCCGCGCCTTCGAGAAACTCCGAGAGATTCAATTCCTGCTGGGATGGGGTGGTGGATGTACGCGGGCAAGGGCAAACTGTCCGAAGGCTGCGGGAGGCCACCTTCCGCGAACTTAGGTGGACCCATCGCACTCGTGCCCACGCCCTGAGGGCTCTCCCGCCGCCGACCGGCAGAAGTGTACTCCTCAGCTAGAGACCTCGAATGACGCCATGGGAGGGGCAGTCCCCCGCAGTGCGAAGCAGCGCTTCGCCGGCTATAATCGCTCAAGATTAAAATCAGGCCTTGATGGCGAAGGAGACCTTATGGCGGAGCCGAGCGCCAATCGTGTTGCTGTCACGGACTTCGATATGCCTTTTCTATCCATGGTCCGCTTCATGGTCAAATGGGCCATTGCTGCGATACCCGCAGTCTTCATCATCACCTTTGCTGCTGCCCTGTTCTGGGGACTTCTGCTGGGCGCGCTAGCAACGTTCGGCTCCGCTCTAACGAACTTCAAGCAGAACATTCCTGCTGCAGCATCAGATTCAGATCAAGGCGACGATAAAACCGCAGAGGCGTATATAAGCCGAGTGGTAGTAAGTAATGTCCGCGTCGCCCCCGATGTACTTGACCAGATTGCTGTCTTTGGTGAGATCACGAATACAGGCGACCGCACGCTTAGGAAGGTGGAGATTACGATCTACTGCTTGGGTGAATTTGGCAGGCCGGTATTTGAGAAGAGATATCACCCTGTGCTGGTAACCGAGCTATCCCTCAGTGCAGACCAGGAGCCGCTGAAACCAGGTCAGAGTCGCATCTTTGGTGCCAAGATGGATGACGCACCGTTGAGCTGGACAAGAGGGGTTGAAGTCAAGGTTACCTCTGTAACATTCCAAAGGGACTAGAGCCACTCATCCAACGGGGATTCGCCAAGTAGATTCGAGAATGAATGAAGAGCAGGTCATTCCAATGAAGTTACGAGACCCGGAAATCTCCAAGAAGGTTGAAGGGCGTCTCGTCGTCCTGATGGACATGAACGTCTGGATTGATCTCGCGGAAGCCAGCACCGAGCAAGGAGCGCGGCTCCGCGAGAAGCTCCAGGACCTTGTAAGCGGGGCAATGGTCTTCTGTCCCCTCACAGCGTCCCTCATCTGGGAGCTCTACAGGCAGTCATTTTCTTCTGCCCTCCGCGTTGCAGCGCTGATGGAGGAATTCAGTCTCAACATATCGTTTGCCTCCACCGAGGAGATATTCACCGCGGAAGTTGATGCCGTCTTTGAAGAGATTCGGCGTGGTAGCCGCCCAGCAGTGGATCCCTCTGTACTCTTCGTGCCCGTCATCGCCCATATAGCCGAGCTTCCCTTCTCGACGCGGTTGCTGATGCGAACCGATCAAGCAATTGCCGGTCAGGCACTAAAGGGTATCGGCTTGGTTGAGCTTTGCAAAATGACTCGTCAGGCGTTCTCCATGGAGGAGGGTCCGGTGCCAGCTCTTGCCGCGACTTCGCTCCGGCGCAAGGAGATTGCCGGGGGAAGCAAAGAGAAGGCACGGCGAATCGAGGAAGAGGCGGCGCTCAGGAACTTTGTGACCCCTCGCTTTATCGAGCTGAGTCGGTCGCTTCCGCTCCCGGCTCACCTGGAGATGCTGCGGCGCGTGGAAGAGTTGCCCAGAGATCGTTATCGTGGAGCTGCGGGTCACCTTTTGAAATCGATGCCCTCCATTACCCAGTATGTCAATGTGTTCCTTGTCATAGGCCAGGATCCGGGACGAAAGGATAAGGCGAGCTACTTTTTTGACATTGAGCTCATGACCGCTCCCCTCGCCCATTCCGACATCTTTGTGAGTTGGGACAGGTGGATTAGGCCGATCGTGGAGAGGGTTCTTAGCCCGACGGCCGTGGCGACTAAACAGTGTCTTTGGACTCCCGGAGCCTTTGAGAATTGCTTGGATAAGTTGGCGGCGTCCGGGGAGAGCAGTGGCCGTTGAGTTCAGCGCGACGGCTCGTCGCCTCGGAATCTTCTCGGCGGTGGGCGTCGTGGTCCTTGGCGTGGCCTATGCGGTCACCCTCGCGGTCGGCTTCTCGTCTCTCAAGTCTCCGGAACCGTCTCACCCCGCCCAGACGATCGTGCCGACGTGCTCGCCGTCGAGCGCCGGCGCGAGCAGCTCCGGCTTGAGACCGTTGACGATCTGGAAGCGGTCGACCAGCCGCGCCCGTTCCAGCAGGTCGAGCAGGATCTCGTCGAAGGGGAGCGAGGGCAGGCGGCGGGCGCGCAGCTCGGAGACGCTGATCTCCCGGATCAGGCTCGCCGACGGGTGGTCCTTCGGGTCGGCGTCGTAGAGACCGTCGACGTCCTTGACCAGCGTGAACGACTTGCAGCCGAAGCACTCGGCGGTCAAGTAGCTGCCGGCGTCGGTGCGGTGGCGCGGGATCCGCCCCATCGGGGGCGGGTGCTCCCAGATCGAGTACGGCGGATCGCCGTTGAAGATGACTCCCGGCGCGGCCTTGACGAAGAACGGCAGCAGGTGGCCGAAGATCTCGGGCGGGATCGCCACCACCCCGTACGGGGAGAGCAGGGTGCCGAGGATGTGGGCGTTGCCGAGGGCGTCGGCGATGGCGAGCTGGGCGAGGACCCCGGTCGGCATCCCGAGGTCGAGGCCGATCGAGAAGACGTGACGGCTGCGCACGCCGCCGCCGGTGCCGATGATCAGGGTGCGGCCGGCGAGGGCCTTGCCGACGGCCTCGACGAGGGGGAAGAGGGCGTGCCGCCCGCGGTCGATGATCGAGCGCCCGCCGATCTTGAGCACGCAGGCGTCGGGGAGCATCCGCACCAGCGGCCGGTGGTCGTCGGTGGCGGCCTCGAGGTCTCTGTCGAGCAGGCTCTCGCGCATCAGCAGCGAGTCGACGTGGTGGCGCCCGTCCCCGGGACGGATCTCTTTCATCGCGTTCCTCCTAGGAGCCCGTCGCGCTGGTCGCGCGACGGACGGCGCTCCTGGTAGCAATCAGACACGGGCGCGAAGGCTTTCGCGCCTATCAGTCCGCCGTGATCAGCGTGCCGACGTCCTCGCCCTCGAGGGCGCGGGTGAGGTTGCCGGGCACCAGGCCGTTGATCACGCGGATCGAGCGCCGGTGCTGGGCGTTCTTCATCAGCTCGAGGACCGCCCGCTCCACCACCACGTCCTTCAAGTCCATCGCCTCCAGCTCGGCGACGGTGATCTTCGGGATGAAGCGCGCCTGCTTGTCCTTCTTCGGATCGGCGGTGTAGAGGCCGTCCTCGTCCTTGACGTAGATCATCGAACGCGTCCCGAAGACCTCGCTGACCAGGTAGGCACCGGTGTCCGTGCGGTGGGGAGGGATGCGCCCCACCGCCGGGTTCTCCTGCCAGAAGGTGTAGGGCGGCATGCCGAAGAAGATCACCGCCCGGCGCTCGACGAGATAGAGCGGAAGCTGGGGGAACTGGGCCGGCTCGATGAACGGGATGCCGTGCTTGGCGAGCAGGTAGTGGATCATGCGGGCGTTCTGCATCGATACGAAGGTGCCGAGGACGCTCATCACCCCGATCGGCAGGCCGAGGTCCAATGCCACGCTGTAGGCCTGGCGCGCCCGGGTGCCGGCGCCGGTGCCGAGGATGATCTGGTGGCGCGGCAGGTTGGCGACGATCTCCTCGATCAGCGGGAACACCGCCTTCCCGCCCCGGTCGATGATGCTCTGGCCGCCGATCTTGACGACGTTGGCCTCGGGCAGGATCTGGTGCACCGGGCCGGCCGTCTGGCGGAGGAGCTCGGGGTCGGTCAGAGACCCTGCGACCAGGTTGCGACCCAGCTCGCTCAGGAGCTCGCCCTGCCACTCTGCTTTCATCGTTTCCTTTCGGGGCGGCTACGCCCGCTGTTTCGAGAGACTCACGCTTTTCAACAGGGCGAAGACCGGCGAGCCGACGCCGAGCTCGAGCTCGCGCAGCGACAGGCGCGTGATGCGGGCGAGGAGGCGGTGCGGCCCGAGCTCGACCGAGACCTCGGCGAATGCCGAGCCCTCGCGCTCTCGCACCTCGCACACTCGACCCTGGAGGATGTTCTGGATGCTCACGCGCTGCGGGCGAACGGTCGCCAGCGAGACGTCGCGCGCGCGGATGACCACGCACGCCTCCTCGCCCTCGGCGAAGTGCTCGCGCTGCGGAACCACCAACGTCTGCCCCGCCAGATCGAGCCACGTCAGGCGATACTCGGGGTCGTGGCGCATGACCCTCGCCTCGACGACGGTGGCGGCGCCGCGGCGGTCGGCGATCGACCCGAGGTCGAGACGCTCGAAGATCTCGGCGGTGCGGCCTTTCGCCGCCACCCGCCCTCCGGCCAGGACGAGAATGCGGTCCGCCAACAGGGCGACTTCGTCGACGGAGTGGCTCACGTAGAGAGTGGGGATGCCGAAACGGGGGTGGAGCGCTTCGAGGTACGGCAGGATCTCCATCTTGCGTGAGGTGTCGAGCGCGGATATGGGCTCGTCGAGCAGGAGCAGCCGCGGCTGAGCGAGCAGCGTGCGGCCGAGGGCGACCCGCTGGCGCTCCCCTCCCGACAGGCTCGACGTCCGCCGCGGCAGAAGCGGCTCGAGGTCCAGAGCGTCCACCACCTCGTCGAAGGTGACGACCTGCCGTTCGCATCTCGCCCTGCGCGCAGCATAGCGGAGGTTGCCTTCCGCGGTCAGGTGAGGGAACAGCCGCGCCTCCTGGAACATGTAGCCGACCGGCCGGCGGTGCGCCGGGACGTCGAGCCCGCGAGCGCTGTCGAGCCAGACCTCGCGGCCGAGCGACAGACGTCCGCTGGCGCTCCGCTCGAGGCCGGCCAGGATGCGCAGGAGAGTGCTCTTGCCGCTGCCGCTCGGCCCGAAGATCGCGGTCACCCGGCCGGTGTCGATCTCGCCGGCGACGTCGAGCTCGAAGTCGCCGAGGCGCACCCGCAGGTCGAAGACCAGCGCGTCATCGGAGGTGGAGGGGGAGGGTGCGATTGACGGTATAGACCACGGCCAGGACCACGAACGAGAAGACCAGGAGAATGGCCGAGAGAGCGTGCGCGTCTGCATAGCGGAGGGTCTCCACGTGCTCGTAGATGGCGATCGAGATCACCCGCGTCTTGCCCGGGATGTTGCCGCCCACCATGAGCACGACACCGAACTCGCCGAGCGTGTGGGCGAAGGTGAGCACCGCCGCGGTGAGGAAGCCGCGGATCGACAGCGGCACCACGACGGTGAAGAAGGCGTCGAGCGGCGCGGCGCGGAGAGTGGCCGCCGCTTCCATCGGCTCGCGGCTGACGGTCTCGAACGCGCTCTGCAGCGGCTGCACCATGAACGGCATCGAGTAGAGCACCGAGGCGATGAGCAGCCCGCCGAACGAAAACGTCAGGGTGCTGTCGGTCAGCCGCACCCAGAGGCCGCCCAGCGTGGACCTCGGCCCGAGAAGCAGCAGCAGATAGAAGCCGAGCACCGTCGGCGGCAGCACGAGCGGCAGCGCGATGACCGCCTCGAAGGCCGGCCGAAAGCGGGACCTCGTCCTCACCAGCCACCACGCGATCGGGGTGCCGACGAGCAGGAGGATGCCGGTCGCCGAGGCGGCCAGGCGCAGGGTGAGCCAGAGCGGACCGAGGTCCGGCAGGTGCCGCAGCTCCATCGTCAATCGATCCTGTAGCCGTAGCTGCGGATGACGGCCTTGGCCTTCTCGCTGCGCAGCAAGTCGAGGAAGCCCCGTGCCGCGGCGTTGCCGGCGGCTCTGGTGAGCAGGACGGCGTCCTGGTGAATCGGCGCGTGCAGCCCGGGAGGCACGTCCCAGCGACTGCCCTTGGCCTCGCTCCGCGGACTGAGCAGGGAGGAGAGCGCGACGAAGCCGAGCTCCGCGTTGCCGGAGGCGACGAGGGTGTGCGCCTGACCGATCGTCTCGCCCATGACGATCCTCTCCTTGAAGCGCTCCCAGAGGCCGAGCTTCTCGAGCGTCTCCTTCGCCGCCGCGCCGTAGGGAGCCAGGGCGGGATTGGCGATCGCCAGCCGGCGGAACTCCCCCTGACGCAGCGTGGCCGCGCCGTCGCCGCCGACGCGGCCGGGCTCGGAGCTCCACAGCGCTAGGCGCCCGGTGGCGTAGGTGAAGCGCGAGCCGGCAACCGCCAGGCGTTCCTTCTCCAGCCGCTCGGGCCTCTCCTGGTCGGCGGAGAGGAAGACGTCGAACGGGGCGCCGTTGGCGATCTGGGCGTAGAGCTTGCCGGTGGACCCGGCCACGACGGACAAAGTGTGCCCGCTGTCGCGCTCGAAGTCGGCTTCGAGCCGCTCCACGACCTCGGTGAAGTTGGCGGCGACGGCGACGACTACCTCCTCGGCGGCGGCCGGTGCGGCGAGGGAGAGCAGCAGGAGCAGCGGGCGAACGCTAGTCATGCCACCAGCCGAGCCCGACGTGGAGCGCCCGTTCGTTGCCCGGCTCGAGGTAGCGTCCGAGCGCGTTGTCGACCTGGACCGAGCCCGAGTAGGCCTCACCTGTCAGGTTCGACGCCTCCAACGACAGCTCCACGCGGCCGATGGGGACGCCGGCCTTCAAGCCGAGCAGGACGAAGCGGTCGTTCTCGGTGGTGTTGGCCGAGTCGACGTAGTAGGGCGAGAGGCTGGCGTCGAGGTTGGGCGCGATCCAGAAGCCCGACGAGTGCTGCCAGCGCAGCTCGGTGTAGAGGGCGTGCTCCGGCGCCCCCGGCAGGTCGTTGTCGCCGAACTCGGGATCGCCGACGTAGGTGAAGCGCGACCAGGTGTAGGCGCCGCGCCAGGTGACGTCGCCCAAGGCGACCGCGCCGCCGACCTCGAGCCCGAGATGGCGGGTCCGCTCGGCGTTGCGGTACGACGGGATCGTGAACGGCGCCCCCGGGAACGGCTGGAGGTTGACGTTGACGATCTCGTTGCCGACCTCCCAGTCGAACAGCGCCACGTCCCACACCACCGACCCATGCGCCCCGCGGGTGCCGAGCTCGACCTGCCGGACGTCCTGGGCCTCGAGGTCGATGAAGCCGGCGTTGCTGCCGAAGCTCGTCAGCTCGAGCAGCAGCGGCGGCTCGTAGGCCCGGCTGACGTTGCCGAAGACCTGGATCCCCGACCCCGAGGTCCAGACCGCGCCGAGCTTGGGCGAGAGCGCCTCGAAGGTGCGCACGTCCGAGCGGTCGCCGTCGGCGAGGAAGCGATCGTCGAACTCCCGCCGCGACGAGTCCCAGCGCCCGCCGGCGACCAGCGCCAGCCGCTCGGTGACGTCGAGCTGCAGCTCGCCGTAGGCGCCGAGGTTGACGACGTCGGTCGCGAACCGCGCGGTCGGCGCGCCGCGCTCGCCGCCGAGGTTGGCGAAGCGCTCCTCCTGGTTGCCGCCGCCCTGGGGCGCGATGCCGAGCAGGAGGCGCGTGCGCCCGCCGGTGCGCCGCCAGGCGACGTCGGCTCCCACCGTCCGCTGGTCCTGGTCGAGGATCTGGAAGATCGGATGGACGACGTCGCGGACGTGGCCGTGGACGCTGACCGCGATGACGTTCTCGTCGTCCAGCCGGTGGTCGAGGGCGAAGGCGGCGTGGACGAAGTCGTAGTCGCGCCCGAACCGGTTGGCCCGGTTGCCGGGGTCGGCCTGGCGCGGATCGGCCGCGAACTCCGCCCGCGTCAGCGCGCCCGGCAGCTGCTCGGAGACGCCGGCGTAGACCAGGTCGAAGCGCAGGTCGGTGTCCGCCGACAGCTCCCACTCGAGGTTCGAGAACAGCCGGCGGCGCTGCTGGGCCGAGTGGTCGCGGTAGCCGTCGCTCTTGGTGGTGCTGAAGCTGGCATAGTAGCCGAGCGGTCCCCGCACGCCGCCCGACGCGACCTGGGCCTTGAGCAGGCCGAACGATCCGCCGAGCGCCCGCACCGTCAGCTCGGGCGCGGTCTCGCCGGTCGGAGTGACGAAGTTGATCGCGCCGCCGGCCTGGTTGCCGCCGAAGCGCAGTGCGTTGGCCCCCTTCCACAGCTCGATCCGCTCGGTCGCCATCAGGTCGAGCGACTCGAAGTCGCCGAAGCCGTCGGCGTCCATGTACGGGCGCCCGTTGAACAGCAGGTTGACGCCCCGCGTGTGGAAGTTGTTGCGCAGCCCGGAGCCGCGCACGCTGAGCTGCACCTCGTCGGCGCCGAAGCGCGACCGCGCCATCACCCCGGGCTGCAGCCTGAGCGCCTCAGAGACGTTGCCGTAGCCGGCTTCCTCGATGTCCGCCGCGCCGACGTCGGCGACACCGCCGGGCACGGCCAGCAGCTCGCCGCGCGAGCGCTCGACGACCTGGACCGAGTCGTAGATCCGGGCGAGCGGGAGCTTGAAGTCGAGCACCTCGTCGCCGGCGAGGACGACCTCCTGGGCCGCCGGCGCGAAGTGCGCCGCCACCGCCTCCACCCGGTAGCGGCCCGGAGCCAGCTCGAGCCGGTAGCGGCCGCGCTCGTCCGCGGTCGCGGCGGTTTGCTTCCCGGTCGCGAGCTCCACCGCGGTGACCACCGCGCCGCCGATCGCGCCCCCGACCGGGTCGACGACGGCACCCCGTAGTCGCACTCCCCCGCCGCCGACCGCCGCCGCGGCCGTTCCGCCCGGCGCCAGCACCGCGATGGCCAGGCACACGATCAGTTCCCGAACGGGAGCTCCGCGGTACACCCTAGCTGTCCCCGGCCGAGTCCCCGCGGCCATAGTCGTGGAGGCGGGAGTAGATCTTGCTCTTGGAGATGCCCAACATTGCGGCCGCGTCGGCCGCCCTCCCCCCGGCGGCCAACATGCTCTTGAGGATCGCGGCCCGCTCGATATCGGCCAGCGTGCTGCCGGGGATCGTCACCTCCAGCGGGTCGCGAGGCACCGAGCCCACCCAATCCGGCAGGTCCTGCGGCATCACCAGGCGACCTCGCGCCACGACGGTGGCGTGCTCGACGGCGTGCTCGAGCTCTCGCACGTTGCCCGGCCAGTCGTAGGCCAGCAGCCGCTCCAGCGCCCGGCGGGAGAACCCGTCGATCCGCCGCTCGTTCTCGGCGGCGAACCGCGTCAGGAAGCTCGACGCCAGGGCCGGGATGTCGCTGCGCCGGAGCCGCAGAGACGGGAGCTGGATGCAGAAGACGTTGAGACGGTAGTAGAGGTCCTCGCGGAAACGGCCTGCCGCCACCTCTTCGCGCAGGTCGCGGTTGGTCGCCGCCATCAGCCGCACGTCGACGCTCAGCATCTCGCGGCCGCCGACGCGCTCGAACCGCCGGGTCTGGAGGAATCCCAACAGCTTCACCTGCGTGGCCAGGGAGCACGCCCCGATCTCGTCGAGGAACAGGGTCCCGCCGTCGGCGCGCTTGAAGCGCCCCTCGTGACGGGAGATGGCGCCGGTGAAGGCGCCCCGCTCGTGGCCGAACAGCTCCGACTCCAAGAGCGACTCGGAGAGGGCCGCGCAGCTCACCTCCACGAAGGGCGCCTTGGTGCGTCCGGAGAGGCGATGAATGGTCTCCGCCAGGAGGCTCTTGCCGGTGCCGCTCTCGCCGGTGAGCAGGACGGTGGCCCGGCTCCGGGCGACCTGCTCCGCCCGGTGGAGGACGGCGCCCATCGACGCGTGATCGCCGACCACCCCGAGGCGCGCCGCGGCGCCGCCGTCGAGCCCCGCGCCAGCCCCGGCCTCCTCGAGCAGGGAGGCTCGCTCCATCGCGTCGCGCAGCGTGCGGCCCAGCACCTTCAGGTCGAACGGCTTCTCCAGAAAATCGTCGGCGCCGCGCTTCATCGCTTCGACGGCCACGGCGACCGACCCGTGCCCGGTCATCACCACCACCTGGGTCGCCGGCGAGGCGGCGTTGACCTTCTCCATGAAAGCCAGGCCGTCGAGGCCGGGCAGGCGCAGCTCGGTGAGAACGACCTGCGGGCGGAACGCGCCCAGCCGCTCCAGTCCCCGGAAGGCGTTACCCGCCGTGGCGACACGGTAACCCTCGCTCTCCAGCAGCGCCTGCAGCGTGCAACAGGTCCCCGGGTCGTCGTCCACGACCAGGACACGCCCCGTGGCCGAGCGAGCGCCCACCGCTTCCGGCTGGGACCGGGAAGGCGCGCTCGAGCCCTCGCCTAAGGCTCGGTTGCTGGGAATACGAGTAGCTTCTGTGGCCATCGCAGCATCGCGCCCGCGATTCGCCTGCTGCGGCAGGCTTCACACACCAAGACTTCCGCTTCTATTCTCGAGTGCTCGCACGGGGCTTAACCGGGACGGAGGCGCGACTATCCGGGCTTGCGACGACAGCCCCGAAGCTCGCCGGCGACGGCGGCGACGGCGGCGTCGATCAAGGCTCGCTCGAGCCCGGCCTCGTCGGCGAGACCGATGACCGGGCGAAGGGTGACGGTCTCGCGCTCTGCCTGGGGGGCTCTCGGGTTCGACTTGAGGACCTTGGCCTGGATCATGTAGACGTATCGCGGCGTACATTGCCGGAGCTCTTCGAGGCGCCCGAACACCTCGACCGAGAGCTCGTCGGGCGCTTCCGAATACACAAAGATCCCGCAGGAGTCCAGCTTGGCGGTCACGGCGGTCGTCAGGGCCAGCTCGAAGCGATTGAAACGGTTCAGATCGCCCGCGAACAGTTGCGGTTCCGTGCCTCCCCGCTTATCCAGGGGACCGCCGACCGCGGTCGAAAGACGTATTTGATCGAGGCCTTGGAAGGGGCCGCTGGAGCGGGCGGTCTGAGCGTGGCCGCGGGCAGCCGGGAGCGCGACCAGCAGGAACACGAAGAGGGGGCCGGCAAGTCGTCGGATCATGCGGTTCTCCTTTGTGTGAATCCAAGAGCGAAGGCGTTCGGGTTCCTCACGCCGCCTCCTCGGCTGCGGCGAGCGCCGCCGGGGTCCCCGGGGATTCTGGCCGCTTCCAGAGCGCGAAGATCGCCGGATAGACCGTCAGCTCGAGCAGGAACGAGGTGACGATGCCGCCGAACATCGGCGCCGCGATCCGCTTCATCACGTCGGCACCGGCGCCGGAGGACCACATGACCGGCAGCAGGCCGACTATCGTCGTCAACATGGTCATCAGCTTGGGCCGGATGCGCTGCGCCGCGCCCTCGACGATCGCCTCGCGCAGGTCCTCGGAGCTCGCGAGGCGTCCTTCCTCGCGCCTCCGCCGCCAGGCGAGCTTCAGGTAGAGCAGCATCACCACTCCGGTCTCGGCGTCGAGCCCGGCGAGTGCGATCAGCCCGACCCAGACCGCGACGCTCAGGTGGTAGTCGAGCAGCCAGAGCAGCCACACCGCACCGATCAGCGAGAAGGGCACCGCCAGCAGCACGATCCCGACCTCGACCACCGAGCGGGTGTTGAGGTAGAGCAGCAGCACGATCAGGAACAGGGTCACCGGCACCACGGCCTTGAGCCGCTCACGGGCGCGCTCGTAGTTGCGGAACTGCCCGGCCCACTCGATGCGCACGCCGGAGGGCAGCGCCACCCGCTCGGCCACGGCCCGGCGCGCCTCCTCGACATAGGCGCCGAGCGGGCGCTCGCCGGGGTCGACGAAGACGTAGCCGACCAGCCGGCCGTCCTCGCTGCGGATCATCGGCGGCCCGGTGGCGAAGGTGATCCGCGCCACCTGACGCAGCGCCACCTGGGCACCCGACGGGGCGGCGACCAGCACGCGCTCGAGCCAGCGCGGGTCGTCGCGGAAGCCGCGGGCGTAGCGGACCGCGATCGGGTAGCGCTGGCGCCCCTCGATGGTCTCGGCGATCGCCAGGCCGCCGATCGCGGTCACGACCGCGTCCTGGACGTCGGCCACCCGGACGCCGTAGCGCGCCGCCGCCTCGCGGTCGACCTCGAGGTCGAGGTAAAAGCCGCCGGTCGAGCGGTCGGCGAAGGCGCTGCGGGTGCCCGGGACGCCGGCGACTACCCCCTCGATCTCGATCGCGGCGCGCTCGATGGTGGCGAGGTCGTCGCCGAACACCTTGATCCCGAGCGGCGCGCGGATGCCGGTGGAGAGCATCTCGGTGCGGGTCTGGATCGGCATCCACCAGATGTTGGGCATCCCGGGGTAGGAGAGCTTGGCGTCCATCTCGGCGATCAGGCCGTCCCAGGTCAGCCCAGGGCGCCACTCCTCCCGCGGCTTCAGCACGACCACGGTCTCGACCATGCCGATCGGCGCCGGGTCGGTGGCGGTCTCGGCGCGGCCCATCTTGCCGAACACCGAGACCACTTCGGGGAACGCGCGGAGCTTGCGGTCCATGTCCTGGAGCACGCGCACCGCCTCGCTCGATCCCATCCCCGGCGGCGCGGTCGGCATGTAGAGGATCGCCCCCTCGTGGAGCGGCGGCATGAACTCGCTCTCCAGCGCGAGGAAGGCCGGGACGGTCGCGATCGTCGCCAGCGCCGCCGCGGCCACCACTGGCCAGCGCCAGCGGACGACGAAGCGCACCACCGGTGTGTAGAGACGGATCAGCCAGCGGTTGACCGGGCTCGCGTCCTCGCGGCGGATGCGGCCGCGGATGAAGAGCACGGCGAGCGCCGGGGTCAGGGTCACCGCGAGCAGGGCGCCGAAGCCCATCGAGTAGGACTTGGTGAACGCGAGCGGCTGGAACAGCCGCCCTTCGACCCCCTGGAGCGTGAAGACCGGCAGGAACGAGACCGTCATCACCAGCAGCGAGAAGAAGAGCGACGGCCCGACCTCCTGCATCGCGGCGACGACCACCGCCTGCCGCGGCTCGCCGCGGCCGCCCGCCTCCCAGCGTTCGAGCCGCTTGTGGACGTTCTCGATGACGATGATCGAGGCGTCGACCAGCTCGCCGATGGCGACGGCGATGCCGCCGAGAGACATGATGTTGATAGTCAGCCCCTGATACGACATCGGGATGAACGAGACCAGCACCGCCACCGGCAGGGTGACGATCGCCACCAAGGAGCTCCTGGCGTGGAGGAGGAAGGCGACGATCACCAGCGAGACCACCAGCATCTGCTCGACCAGGGTGCGGGTAAGGGTGTCGATCGACTCGCGGATCAGCCCCGAGCGGTCGTAGGTGACGACCAGCTCGACCCCCTCGGGGAGGCTCGCGCGCACCTCTTCGAGGCGCTCCTCGACGGCGTCGATCACCGCCAGCGCGTTCTCGCCGTAGCGCATGACGACGATGCCGCCGACCGCCTCGCCCAAGCCGTCCAGCTCGCCGAACCCGCGGCGCGGCGCCGGTCCGAGCCGCACCTCGGCGATGTCGGCGATGCGCACCGGGGCGCCGGCCTCGGTCGCCCGCAGCACCACCAGCTCGAGGTCGCGCCGGTCGCGGACGTAGCCGCGACCGCGCACCATCACCTCGTGCTCGGCCAGCTCGAGCACCTGGCCGCCGACCTCCTGATTGGACTCGCGGACCGCGCGCACCACCTCCTGGATCGGGATCCCGAACGCCTCGAGCTTCAATGGGTCGACGACGATCTGGTACTCCTTGACGAAGCCGCCGACCGAGGCGACCTCGGCGACGCCGGGGACGCTCTCGAGGGCGAAGCGGACGTTCCAGTCCTGGAGGCTGCGCAGCTCCTGGAGGTCGAGGCGGCCGCTCTTGTCGACGAGCGCGTACTGGTAGACCCAGCCGACGCCGGTGGCGTCGGGGCCGAGGGTCGGCGTCACCCCTTCGGGCAGCCGCGCCCGCGCCTCGTCGAGGTACTCGAGCACGCGCGAACGCGCCCAGTAGAGGTCGGTGCCGTCGTCGAAGATGACGTAGAGGAACGACATCCCGAACATCGACTGGCCGCGCACGAAGGCCACCCGCGGCGCCGCGAGCAGCGCGGCGGCGAGCGGGTAGGTGACCTGGTCCTCGACGATGTCCGGGCTCTGCCCCGGCCACTCGGTGAAGACGATGACCTGGACGTCGGAGAGGTCGGGGATGGCGTCGAGCGGCGAGCGGGCGAGCGCATACCAGCCCCAGACCGCGAGCGCGGCGACGAACAGCACGGTCAGCCACGGGTTGGCCGCCGAGACCGCGATCGCGCGCGCGATCCAGCCGGCGCGCGGCGCGTCCGAGGGCGGGTGCATCAGTGGTCCTCTGGCTCGTGCCCGCCGTGTCCGCCGTGTCCGCTATGGCCGGCGTGGGCGTCGTGCCCGGCCGGCCGGCCGGGCGCCGCGGGCGCGGCGCCTTCGGCCGCGGTCGTCTCCGGAGTCCAGTGATCGAGCGCCAGCTTGAGGCGGGCCTCGGCGGCGATCAGGAAGTTGCCCGAGGTGACTACCACGTCGCCGGGCTCCAGCCCGTCGAGGATCTCCACCCACTCGCCGGCCCACTGGCCGAGGGTCACCGCCTGCGGCCGCAGTCGCCCGCTGCCCAGGTCGAGGAAGACGTAGCGGCGGTCGCCGGCGTAGAGGACCGCCTCCTCGGGCACCGCCAGCCGCTTGCCGAGGGCGCGCTCGAAGGCGACCTCGGCGTACATCTCCGGCTTGAGCACGAGGCCGGGATTGGCCAGCTCGATGCGCACCCGGCCGGTGCGGGTAGCGCCGTCGAGCCAGGGGTAGACGAACGCGATGCGGCCCCTGAAGCTCCGTCCCGGGAGGTAAGGGAGAGTGACCTTCGCCGGGGTGCCGACCGCGAGCAGCGCCAGCTCCGACTCGTAGACCTCGGCCTCCACCCACACCCGGTCAAGGGCGGCGATGCGCAGCAGGCGCATCCCGGGTTCGACCGCGGCGCCGGCGACCACGTTTTTTTCGATCACGTGACCGGAGGCCGGTGACAGGATCGGGACGCGCTCGAGCGGCGCGCGGCGCGCTTCCAGGTCCTTGATCTGGTCCGGCACCAGGTCCAACAGGCGCAGGCGTTGGCGCCGCGCCTCGGCCAGGAACACGGTGCTCTCGGAGGAGCCGACCTTGCGCGCCATGCGCTGGTTGTTGGCCGCGGTGAGGAACTCCTGCTGGGCCTCGAAGAGCTCCGGGCTGTAGAGCGTGAACAGCGGCTCACCCTGGCGCACCGGCTGGCCGAGGCGGTCGACGTGGAGCTCGTCGATCCAGCCGCCCACCTTGAGCGTCACGTCGGTCAGACCGGTCTCGTCGTAGGTCACCTTGCCGACCGCGCGCACCGGCACGGCGAGCGTCCGCAGCTCCGCCCGGGCGGTGGTGACGCCGATCTGCTGGCGCCGCCCGGCGTCGAGCACGATCTCCCCGCTCGCGATCTCCCGCCGGAACACCGGCACCAGCTCCATCGAGCAGATCGGGCAGCTCCCGGGCCCGGCGTTGCGGACCGAGGCGTGCATCGAGCAAGTGTAGTGGGCGATCTCGTCCCCGGCGGCGGCGCCGGTACTCGCCGCGCCCTCGCGCACCGAGTCCTGGAGAACCTCCCCCGGGGCCGCGCGGCAGCCGGCCGCGAGCGCGGCGGCGAGGGCGAGGGCGACGAGCGTGAGGTCGGTAATGCGTGCGTTCATCGGTCTCCTCGGATCGCTGGGATTACGCGGCTCGTCCTCGGGGCGAAAGGGATACGCCTTGCGGGGGGAACGGCGGGCGGAGCCTCGAAGGCTCGCGGGACGGCATAGCCTTGACCGAGTCACAAGCACAGTGCGCGCCGCAGGCGGGAGGGGGACGAGCCGACGGGCTCGTCCGCCACTCGGGGGTCGAGTCCTTCCAAATTCTGGAAGCGGCGCCGGAACCGATTCAGGATCTGGACGGCGGAGCGCTCCTTTCAGCCGGCGAAGACGGCTGCGACGACCTCCGCGGAGCCGCGGGAGAGACCGGGGCTGGCCCGCGTAAACCGCCGACACCGAAAGAGTTGGATCGCGTTCGTGAATCGCCGGCGCGGCGCAGCGCTGCGCGCCGCCTTCCCGTGGCACATGCGTTGCTCATTCCAGCGACCAAGCAGTAGACGTTCAAACTCGCCCGCAGCCTGCCGCTTTGGTGGGGGTCTGGGCGCCTGAGGGGACCCGTTAGGAAAGGAGCCTTCGACAATGTCCTCGCCGAGCCATTCGCTTCCGCCATCGATCGCCCTGGCAATCGCAGTCAGCCTCCTGCTCGCCGCTCCCCCTCTGTCCGCGTCAGACTTTTCGCCGCCGCCCAATCAGTTCCACGTCATCCAGAAAGAGATCGTGATGTCGGAGATCTCTCTCAAGCTGCCGGTGCCCACCTACGTGTTCGTCGACGTCCTCGGCAACTTCAAGAACGCTTCGAACAGCGTGGCCTGCGGCGGCACCAAGAAGGAGGGCCCGGCGCAGGATGCCGACCTCTGCCGCCTGCAGGCCCAGCTCGTGTTCCAGAACGGCTATCTCAAGAAGGCCACCACCGTCACCACGCCGAACGCCACCGCCTACAACGGCACGCCCGACCACATCGAGGTCATCGGCAAAGTGGGCGACATCGTGCAGCTCACGGTCAAGAACGAGCTGCCGGAGGCGGTCAACGGCGAGGCGGTCGGGACCGGGTTCTACGCGCCGGCCGACAACCGGCAGATCGTCCACTGGCACGGCATGGAGCTGGACAACGAGAGCGACGGCACTCCCGTGAGCGAGTTCGGCATCGAGACGGGGGAGCAGCGCCTGTACCAGTTCCGGCTCTATCGTCCGGGCAACTACTGGTTCCACCCGCACATCCTGCCGCTGCTCAGCGAGCACCGCGGCATGATCGGCAAGCTCACCGTCAAAGCCTACGAGGAAGACGACCTGGAAGAGCTCGGCGTCCTGCCGGCGCAGAGGCAGGCCATCCAGCTCCACGACTCCCTGGTCGCCAACCAGACCAACCGGTTTCAGTGGAGAAACAACGTCCAATTCAATGTTTACTCCGACGAGGAAGTGAACAACAAGCTGATGCCGGACATCTCGCCCGACACCAACGGTGACGGCCAGTGCGACCGTGGCGTGATCACCGGCGATTGCATCGTCCGCGAAGGCGAGCTGGTCTTCGTCAACGGCAAGGTCCCCACGAGCGACACCGACATTCTTACGATCTCCGTCCGGCAGGGCCAGGGCGTGCGCATCTCGTTCGTCAACTCCTCGAACGAGCGCTTCTACCGCTTCCGTCTCCTGCTCGAGGGTGAAACGCCGCCTTTCGGCCCGGCGGTGCAGAGGGGTGGGGCGACCACCGGCCAGTGCTACGCGCCCGGCAGCAGCGTCAAGTTCTCCGGCGCCGACCCGCTCTCCTGCGACCAGGGCCTCCCCCTGTACCGCATCGGCGGCCAGAACGGCCTGCTCGACCACGTGCGCCTCGAGGGTCAGCCCGAGCTCCCGCCGGCCAATCCGTTCGTGCCGCGCGCCTTCGACACGCTCATCCGCAGAGGCGAGGACTTCATCGGCGTCTCCGAGCGGACCGAGTTCGTCGTCGTGACCAAGGATCGCGACGGCAACTACCTCGATCCCGGCGAGAGCATGTACATCTGGACCATCGACTATCCACACGGCGCCTTCGCGCCGAAGTTCGACAACCTCATCGGCACCGGCGACATCAGCAACCGCGACATCGCCGCCCGCAAGCTGGTCCGCATCAAGATCATCGCGGACACCCTCGGGCTGCCAGACTTCGACCTCGCCGAGGGCGACCCCCTGATGGCGCATCCGGAGATCAACCGGCCGTCGGAGGACTTGCGGAACGCCACCGTCGTGCCGTTCTCGCCGGTGCCGCAGGCGCTGGATCCGTTCCTCGGTACCCCGTTCCAGGGGCGCGACGTGGATCAGTCCCTCGTGCTCAGCAACCGTATCGAAGACAACCGGCGGTTCCCCTCGATCAACGCCGTCAAGGGAGAGTACGAAGGGGACGAGGTCAGCGGCGACGAGGTGCCGACCCAGCTCGCCACGCGGTACGCGCACATCGGCGACGTGCTGGAGTTCGTCGTCGCCAACAACACCGGCGCCGCGCATCACCCGTTCCACGCGCACGGCTTCTCGTTCCAGCCGATCGCCCTCTACAGGTTCAACAATGTCAACTTGGTCCCTGGACCGGACCCGCAGGTCGTCGACTCGGCCACGCTCATCGAGCCCCCGGTCTACACGTACGACTACAACGAGTTCCTGGACGTCGAGGGCATCCAGCCGGCGCTGGCCCTGAAGTACCGGGTGAAGATCACCGACCGGTTCAAGATCCCCGACGCAACGCTATTCACCGTCAACCAGTTGCAGGCCAAGTTCCCCTACGACCAGGACGCGCCGTTCGGCGGCGCAGGGGACCTGCCGGGCACCGACGCCGAGTTCGGCGGCGGACTGGGCCGTTGGCTGATGCACTGCCACATCCTGCACCACGCGGGCCTGGGCATGATGACCGATTTCTGCATCGCGCCGGAGGGCGACTCCGACGCGTCGGCCTGTAAGATCGACGTCGATGAGAACATTTACCAGCCCATCCCCTGAGCGGGAGGGGTAGCACCCGCCGCCTGGGCGGCGGGCGGAGGCCTCGGAGGGCGACCCGAAAGGGCCGCCCTCGTGCTTTCTTGCGAAGGAGTAGCGCCATGATCAAGGGGCGACCCGGCATTTCGAGCCTCGCCATCCTCGTCATCCTCCTCGGCTTCGGCGTCGCCGCGAAGGCGGCGGCCCCGGCGGCGGCGGGCTCCGAGACCCTCGGCACCCAGGCCGCCGGCAACGACCGGTCCCAGGTGTTCGCGGCGAAAGCGCAAGAGGCGTTGCGCGCCGCCGCGAACGGCGGCTCGCCGGAGAGCTCCCGGCAAGCCTGGCTCTACGCGCTGGCGGCCCTGCGGCGGGACCTCGGGGCCGCCGAGCGGCGCCCGGTCTCCGCGGAGAGCCTGCCGTCTCCGGAGATCGCCGCCGACGTCTTCCGCGAGATCTGGCGCTCGCCGGAGGCCTTGAGGTCTGTTCGCAGCGTGGCCTACAGCTCCGACGGCCGCCGCTTGGCCTCGGCCTCGGACGACGGGCTCGTCCGCCTGTGGGACCTCGCCTCGGGCGAAGAGGTCGCCCGTCTCGTGGGCCACGAGGCGCGGGTCTCGACCGTGGTGTTCAGCCCCGACGGCACCCGCCTGGCCTCGGGCTCGGACGACCAGAGCGTCCGCCTGTGGGACGTCGGCGCCGGCGCGGAGATCCGCCGCTTCCACGGCTTCGGCGGGAGCGTCGTCTCCCTCGCGTTCAGCTCCGACGGCCGGTACATGGCCGCGGGGTCGGTCGACAAGGTCATCCGCGTCTTCGAGTTCGCCTCGGGCTCGGAGATCGCCCTGCTCAGAGGCCACGAGGGGAGCGTCGTCAGCGTGGCGCTCAGCCCCGACGGCGCCCGCCTGGCCTCGAGCTCGCCCGACAAGACCCTCCGCCTCTGGGATGTCGCTTCGAGCAAGGAGATCGCCCGCTTCCTGCGCAAGGAGAGCAACGGGCCGCGGGTCTGGAGCGTGGCGTTCAGCCCCGACGGCCGCCGCCTGGCCGGGGGCGCGGAGGATCAGACCATCCGGCTCTGGGACGTCTCGACGGGCGTGGAGGTCGCCCGCCTCGAGGGGCATATGGGCCGCGTGTGGACTGTGGCGTTCTCACCCGACGGCGCCCGCCTCGCCTCGGGCTCGACGGATCGCAGCATCCGGCTGTGGGAGATTCCCTCGGGCAAGGAGCTCTTCCGCCTGATGCGCCATGAGGCGCTGGTCAGAAGCGTGGCGTTCTCCCCCGACAGCAAGCGCCTGGTCTCCGGCTCGGACGACCGGACCATCCGCCTGTGGGACCTTGCCGCGCGCAAGGAGCTCGCCCGCCTCCCAGGCCATCCGGAGCGGGTGTGGAGCGTGGCGTTCAGCCCCGACGGCAAGCGCCTGGCCTCCGGCTCGGACGATCAGAGCATCCGTCTGTGGGACCTCGCCGCGGGCGAGGAGATCGCCCGCCTCCACGGCCATGAGGGGAGAGTCAGGAGCGTGGCGTTCAGCTCCGACGGCACCCGTCTGGTGTCGGGCTCGGACGACAAGAGCGTCCGGCTCTGGGACCTCACCGAGAACGTGGAGATCGCCCGCTTCGTGGGCCACAAGGAGCGGATCTGGAGCGTGGCGTTCTCCCCCGACGGCAGGCACCTGGCCTCCGGCTCGTCCGACAAGACCGTCCGCCTGTGGGACATCGCCTCCGGCGGGCAGATCGCCGCGCTGCAAGGCCCTGGAGGGCGCGGGGCCGGCGGGGGCGGAGGCGGGGGCCGCGGTCAGGGCGGAGGCCACGCTCATCACGGCGGAGGCCAGGGTCAGGGCGCTCCGGCCGGGGCCCGCGACTTCGAGCAGACGGAGGAGCAGTTCATTCAGGAGGCCACCGGGTTCTTCAGCGTGGCGTTTTCCCCGGACAGCCACCGCCTGGCCGCGGCCGCGCCCGACCGGAGCGTGATGCTGTGGGACGTCGCCTCGCGCCAGCCGGTCGCCCGCCTCCAGGGGCATGAGCGCCGGATCCTGAGCGTGGCGTTCAGTCCCGACGGCGCCCGCATCGCCTCGGCCTCGGAAGATGGGACCGTCCGCGTCTGGGACGTCGCCGCGGCGAAAGAGATCGCCCGTCTGCGGAGCGAGAGCGCGGCTCCGTTCTGGAGCGTGGCGGTCGGCCCCGGCGGCCGCCGCGTGGCCGCGGCCTCGGAAGATCGGAGCATCCGCCTCTGGGACGTCGACTCCGGCAAGGAGATCGCCCGCCTCCAGGGCCATAGGGACCGCATCCGGACCGTGGCGTTCAGCCCCGACGGAACTCGCCTGGCCTCGGGTGCGGACGACAGGAGCGTCCGCCTCTGGGACGTCACCCCCGGCGAGCAAGGCGGCTCTGACCGGCGCGCGTACTTCGAGCAGGCTCCGGCCGTCGAGAGCATCTACCAGGCCTCGCTCTACCTGCTGGGCTATCGGCTCGACGATTTCGAGCTGACGCCCGAGCCACGCCCGCTGTTCCTGGCGCCGGCCGGCGACTTCCAGTTCCCCGAGCCTCGCGGGTACTGGAAGCTCGACCAGCCGCGGCCGCCGGGCAAAGACCCCGTGGCGTGGATGGTGGAGGCCGTCCAGGCGTCCGGGCGGCGGTGAATCCTCGGACGTGAGGAGTCCCCCCGGGGTGCCGCACCTCCCCCGGGGCGCTGAAATCTTTCTGCTACACTGCCGCGTTGACCTAGGAGCCCGTCGCGCTGGTCGCGCGACGGCAAGCGCTCCGGCCCTCCCCTGCCATACCCCGCGGACTGAAACCCGATGATCAACCGTGTCCTGACCAAGATCTTCGGCAGCCAGCACGAGCGCGACGTCAAGCGCATGCTGCCGCTGGTCGCCGCGATCAACGACCTCGAGCCCGAGATCGAGGCCCTCACCGACGCCGAGCTGTGCGGCAAGACCGCCGAGTTCCGCGAGCAATTCGCCCAGGGGGCCACCCTCGACGACCTGCTGGTCCCGGCCTTCGCCGTGGCCCGCGAGGCCGCCCGCCGCACGGTGCGGATGCGCCCCTTCGACGTCCAGCTCATGGGCGGCATGGTCCTCCACCGCGGCCGCATCGCCGAGATGAAGACCGGCGAGGGCAAGACCCTGGTGGCCACCCTCCCCGTCTACCTGAACGCGCTCGGCGGCAAAGGAGTGCACGTCGTCACGGTCAACGACTACCTGGCCCGCCGCGACGCCGACTGGATGGGGCAGATCTACCGCTTTCTCGGTCTCTCGGTCGGGGTCATCCAGCACGACCTTCCCGACGCCGAGCGGCAGCGCGCCTACGGCAGCGACGTCACCTACGGCACCAACAACGAGTTCGGTTTCGACTACCTGCGCGACAACATGAAGTTCGACCTCGGCTCGATGGTGCAGCGCGGCCACCACTACGCGATCGTCGACGAGGTCGACTCGATCCTCATCGACGAGGCGCGCACGCCGCTCATCATCTCCGGCCCCTCCGAGGAATCGGTCGACAAGTACTACGAGATCAACCGCATCGTCCCGCGGCTGGTGCGCGGCGAGGAGATCGAGGACAAGGACGGCAACAAGGACACTACCGGCGACTTCCTGGTCGACGAGAAGGCGCACCAGGTGAGCCTGACCGAAGAGGGGGTCGAGAAGGTCGAGCGCCTGCTCGGGATCCGCAACCTCTACGATCCCGAGAACATGGAGACCATCCACGGCGTCAACCAGGGGCTGCGCGCGCACCACCTCTACCACCGCGACGTCGAGTACCTGATCAAGGACGGCAAGGTGGTGATCGTCGACGAGTTCACCGGCCGCATGATGCCCGGGCGGCGCTGGTCGGACGGCCTGCACCAGGCGGTCGAGGCCAAGGAGGGGGTCAAGATCGAGCGCGAGAACCAGACCCTCGCCACGATCACCTTCCAGAACTACTTCCGGATGTACGGGAAGCTGGCCGGCATGACCGGCACGGCCGACACCGAGGCGGCCGAGTTCGGCCAGATCTACAAGCTCGACGTCGTGGTCATCCCCACCAACCGCGACATGATCCGCGACGACCGCGCCGATCTCGTCTTCCGCACCGGCGACGAGAAGTGGCAGGCGGTGGTCGAGGAGATCCGCGACTGCCACCAGCGCGGGCAGCCGGTGCTCGTCGGGACCATCTCGATCGAGAAGAGCGAGATGCTCTCGAAGCTGCTGTCGCGCATGCCGCGGGTGCCGCACGTGGTGCTCAACGCCAAGTACCACGAGCGCGAGGCGTCGATCGTGGCGCAGGCCGGGCGCAAGGGGGCGGTGACCATCGCCACCAACATGGCCGGCCGCGGTACCGACATCGTGCTCGGCGGCAACCCCGAGGGGCTGGCGCGCGCCGAGGCGGACCCCGAGACCGAGCCCGAGGCCTTCCGCGAGGCCCTCGCCCGCTACAACGACAACGCCGCCGCCGAGCGCGCAGAGGTGCTGGCCGCCGGCGGCGTCCACATCCTGGGCACCGAGCGGCACGAGTCGCGGCGCATCGACAACCAGCTCCGCGGCCGCTCCGGCCGCCAGGGCGACCCCGGCTCCTCGCGCTTCTACCTGTCGCTCGAGGACGAGCTGATGCGGATCTTCGGCTCCGACCGCATCAAGGGGATCATGGGCAAGCTCGGCATGGAGGAAGGGGAGGCCATCGAGCACGGGATGGTCACCAAGGCGATCGAGCGCGCCCAGAAGCAGGTCGAGGGGCGGAACTTCGAGACCCGCAAGCACCTGCTCGAGTACGACGACGTCATGAACAAGCAGCGGGTGGAGATCTACACGCTGCGGCGCGACATCCTGGAAGGGCGGGAGGGGCGCGACTACGTGCTCAAGCTCGCCGAGGACGTGCTCGGCGCGCTGCTCGAAGCCCACTGCTCGGAGAAGCTCGACCCCCAGGACTGGGACCTGACCGGCCTGCGCACCGAGCTCCTCGCCTACTTCAACCTCAACGTCGCCGACGCCCGCATCCGGCTCGAGGAGCTGGGGATCGACGAGATGCGCGAGGCGATCTGGGGGGAGCTCGAGCGGCGCTACTCGGAGAAGGAGGCGCGCCACCCGGCCGAGGTGATGCGCAGCTTCGAGCGCGCCATCATGCTCCACGCCGTCGACTCCGCCTGGAAGGACCACCTGCTGGCCCTCGACCACCTGAAGGAGGGCATCGGCCTGCGCGGCTACGGCCAGCGCGACCCGCTCAACGAGTACAAGCGGGAGAGCTTCGAGATGTTCGAGGCGATGCGCGAGCGGGTGGAGAACGAGATCATCACTCGTCTCTTCCGCTTCGAGCCGGTCACCGAGGAGCAGATGCTCGAGCAGCGCCGCCGCCGCGAGGCGCCGGCCGCATCCCCCTCCCGGCTCACCTTCTCCGCCCCCGCCAAGTCCGCCGGCGCCTTGCCGGGCGCCGCGGCGGCGCGCAAGGAGGTCAAGGTCGGCCGCAACGATCCCTGCCCCTGCGGCTCGGGCAAGAAGTACAAGAAGTGCCACGGCGCCGCCGCCGTGCCGGTGGGGACGTAGCCCCACCGGCCAGCCGCGTTACGCCGTCACGCCCGGGTGAAGACCAGCTCCATCGCCTTGAACTCCTTGCCGTCGGGCCCGACGTCGTACGCCTCGTAGATCTCCTTGCCGCCCTCGTGCCGCAGCACCGTCCGGCTGGTCTTCTTCTGGCCGGTCATCGGATCGTAGTGCTCGTTGGTGAAGGTGCAGGTGCCGGAGGCATCGCAGGTGCCGTAGCCGATCATGACGCCGGTGGACATGTTGTCGGTCCAGGTCGTCCAGTACTTCTGCGCGACGTTGTCGTAGCCGGTCATGCCGTGCCCCTCGAAGGGCTGGCCGAACATGCTGCTCTTGACGTTCTCGACCAGCGCGCGGCCGCCGTGGATCACCGACCGCTCGGCGGTGCCGGTGGCCTCGGTCGGCGGCTTGTCCGGGCCGCCCATCCAGAACTTGCCGGTGAAGTTCCAGGTGCCGGCCGAGCTGGCCAGCTGCTGGTGCTGCGGTCCGGGGGTCATCGCCTTCTGCCAGGCCGCCATCATCGCCTGCTCCTCGGCCGACATCGCCGGCGGCTCGGCCGCCTGCTGCTGATCGCCGTTCGCCAGGGCCGGAACCGCGGCCCATGCCGTCAGCAGCAACGCGGCCGCCGCTCCCCTCATGAAGTTGCGCATCTCCATGCGACATTCTCCTTTCTCCCGCATCCGGGTAGACCCAGGAGTCTAGCACTTACGCCGCGATTGCGCCAGAGCTGGACGGCGCCCATCGAGGTGCCTCTGCTATCCTCGGCCGCTCAAATGAGCGAGCCCGAGCCCCGCCTCGCCCTCACCTTCGACGACGTCTCGATCGTGCCGGGCCGGTCGGAGGTGCACCCCAACAGCGTCGACCTGCGCACCCGCGTCTGCCGCGGCATCGACCTCAACATCCCCATCCTGTCGGCGGCGATGGACACCGTCACCGAGTCGCGCCTCGCCATCGCCCTCGCCCAGGAGGGCGGCATGGGCATCGTGCACAAGAACCTGCCGATCCAGGTCCAGGCCGAGGAGGTGGACAAGGTCAAGCGCAGCGAGGCCGGGATGATCGTCGACCCGGTGACCATGCGCCCGGAGCAGAGCATCCGCGACGCTCTCGGCGTCATGGCCCGTTACAAGATCTCTGGCGTGCCGGTGACCGACTCGGACGGGCACCTGGTCGGCATCCTCACCAACCGCGACCTGCGCTTCGAGGACGACCTCGAGAAGCGGATCGGCGATCTGATGACCAAGGAAGACCTGGTCACGGTGCCCGAGGGGACGACCCTCGACCAGGCGAAGACGATGCTCCACCGCCACCGCATCGAGAAGCTCCTGGTGGTAGACCGCGACGGCAACCTCAAAGGGCTGATCACGGTCAAGGACATCCAGAAGATGATGCAGTACCCCAACGCCTGCAAGGACGAGCTGGGGCGGCTGCGGGTGGGGGCGGCGGTCGGGGCCTCGGGCGACTACCTGGAGCGGGCGGCGGAGCTGGTGCGCGCCAAGGTGGACCTCGTGGTCCTCGATTCCTCGCACGCCCACAGCCAGGGAGTGCTCGACGCCGCCGCCCGCCTGCGCGAGCGCTTCCCCGACGTGCGGCTGGTGGTCGGCAACGTGGCGACAGCGGAGGGCGCGCGCGAGCTCATCGACCGCGGCGTCGACGGGATCAAGGTGGGGATCGGCCCGGGGAGCATCTGCACCACCCGCGTCGTCACCGGCGCCGGCGTGCCGCAGATCACCGCCATCCAGGACTGCGCCCGCGCCGCCGCCGAGCACGACCTGCCGGTGATCGGCGACGGCGGCATCAAGTTCTCGGGCGACGTCACCAAGGCGATCGCCGCCGGAGCCCACGCGGTGATGATCGGCTCGCTCTTCGCCGGCACCGAGGAGAGCCCGGGCGAGACGATCCTCTACCAGGGGCGCACCTTCAAGGCCTACCGCGGCATGGGGTCGCTCTCGGCGATGGCCCGGGGCAGCGCCGAGCGCTACTTCCAGGAGGGGGGCGGCGCGGTCGAGCTGGCCCCCGGCGAGCTCGCCAACGGCGGCGCCGGCAGCCTCTCCAAGCTGGTGCCGGAGGGGATCGAAGGCATGGTGCCGTACAAGGGGAGCGTCCACCAGATGCTGCCGCAGCTCACCGGCGGCCTGCGCTCCGGCATGGGGCTCGCCGGCAGCGGCTCGATCGACGAGCTGCGCACCGGCGCCCGCTTCGTCCGCATCTCCCCCGCCGGCCTCAAGGAGAGCCACGCCCACGACGTGGTGATCACCAAGGAAGCCCCCAACTACTGGGTGGAGCGCTAGTCTCTCGCGCCGGATTCCCGGCAGCAGAACCGCTCCAGCCCGATCCCGAACTGCTCTTCCAGGTCGAGCCGGATGCCGTGCACCCGGCCGGCGCCCTCGGCGATCGTCAGCTTGCGCTGCCGCACGTCGTCGGCCCAGCGCGGCGGCGCCGCTGCGGCGAAGCGGTCGGCGAGGAGGCGCAGCCGCTCGACCTCCGCCGCCTCCGGCGGCCGCTCGGCGGGCAGGGCCGCGAAGTCGGCGGCGAGCCGCCGGCGCACCAGGTCGGGCACCCCGCCGCTCTGCACCTCGGCGTCCATCATCAGCACCACGCCGCGCTCGCTGGCGAGACCGAGGTCCGCGGCCAGCCGCTCGGCGCGCTTCCAGAGCACCTTGGCCTCCGCCCGCTGCACGTGCTGCGCCGCGGCCGTCCGCCCGAGGGCGGCGAAACGGCCGCGCCAGGGCTCGTAGACGTAATGGCGCACCGGATGCTGGATCGAGCGGGCGAAGCGGAGCTGCTCGTCGATCTCGGCGTCGAGCAGCTCCGCCAGCTCCGGCAGATGGCCGTGGAAGGCGATGCCCATCGTGTCGGGGTGCTCGTCGAGCAGGCGGCGCAGCAGCGGCGCCAGCGAGCCGTTGCCGAAGCTCCACTGCAGCGCTCCCCAGGAGAGCCCCTGGCCGTCGGCGTCGCCGGCGACCGACGCGTAGCACCCCGGCGGGCCGGCGCCGGTCTCGAAGAGGGCGCAGAGCGCGAAGGCGCGCTCGAAGAGAGGCAGACCGGTGAACCAGGGGGCGGGCGGCGGGGTGCCGAAGAGCCGCTCCCAGGTGGCCTCGTCCACCATCCCGTTGGCGGGCAGCTCCTCGCGCTCCTGGAAGGCGCGGACGGCGGCCTCCGTGCCGCCGCCGTAGGCTCCCTCGAGCGGCCCGCGGTAGAGCTCCAGCTCGCGCAGCCGCTCCTGCAGCCGCCGCACGTCGCGACAGGTCGACCCAAGCCGATGTTCCACCGTCCGCCCCTCGTAGGACATAGACGGTAGAAGAGACAGCGTTCCCTCAAAAAGGTTCAGCCCGGCGCCGAAATCGGCTCAGGGGACGGGGACTTGGGAGGCGTCGCGGATCGCGGCGTCGAGCGAGCGCAGGTCGACCGGCTTGGTCAGGTGGCGCTCGAAGCCGGCCTCCCGGCTCTGCTGCACGTCGTCCTCCATGCCGTAGCCGGAGAGGGCGATGCCGCGCAGGCCGTGGCGCCGGGCCAGCTCGCGCATCAGGTCGTAGCCGCTGCCGTCCGGGAGCCCGAGGTCGCTCACCACCAGGTCGATGCCGCGGCCGCCCCCTCCGTTGCCTCCCTGCCGCTCGACGGCCGCCGCGGCGGCGAGCGCCGCCTCGACGCTCGCCGCCGTCGTCACCCGGTGGCCGATGCCGCGTAGCAGGTCGGCCATCGCCGCGGCGGTGTCGGCGTGGTCCTCGACGAGCAGGATGTGGAGCGGGCGGGCAGGCGCCGGCGCCGCGGCCTCCTCCGCCGCCGCTCCGGCGGCGGTCCGCGACGGCGCGGCGGCCGCGGCCTCCACCGGCACCCCGACCGGCAGCCGCACCGTGAAGGTCGCCCCCTTCCCCTTGCCTTCGCTGGCGGCGGTGAGCGAGCCGCCGTGCAGCTCGACGATCCGGCGGCTGATCGCCAGCCCCAGCCCCAGACCGCCGAACTGCCGGGTGATCCGCCGCTGCCCTTGCTCGAAGGCGTCGAAGATGCGCGGCAGCACCTCCGGCTCGATGCCGATCCCGGTGTCGGACACCTCGACGACCAGCCAGCGCGCCGGCGCGCCGTCCTCCCCTTCGTTGAACGAGCGCACGCGGATGGTGCCGCCCGCGGGGGTGAACTTGAGGGAGTTCTTGATCAGGTTCCAGAAGACCTGGGAGAGCCGCGGTCCGTCGGCCCAGACGCGGTGGTCGTCCGCCGCCAGCTCGCTGACCAGGCGCAGGCCGTAGGCCTCGATCTCCGGCGTGCGGGTGGCCTCGACGGCGTGGGCGAGGAGCGGCAGCACGTCGGTCACCTCGCGGCGGAGGTCGAGCTTGCCGCGCTCGATGCGCGTCAGGTCGAGGAGGTCGTCGATGAGCCGCGCCTCCAGCTCGGTGTTGCGCCGCACCATCGCCAGGCGGTCGCGCACGTCGCCGGGGAGGCGGCCGTCCTCCTCGAGCGCCGAGACCACCGCCAGCACCGGCGTCAGCGGCGTGCGCAGCTCGTGGCTCAGGGTGGCGAGGAACTGGTCCTTGGCGGCGTTGGCGCGCTGCGTCTCCTGGTAGAGGCGGGCGTTCTCGACCGCCACGCCGGCCCGTCGCCCCAGCTCCGCGGCCAGCTCGCGGTCGTCCTCGTCGAAGCGCCGCGGGTGGTCGCTGGTGCGGCAGAACGTCAGGGTGCCGAGCGTCCGCCCCTGCGCCACGACCGGCGCGGTGATCACGGCATGAAGGTCGCGCGCCAGCAGGAAGCGGTCGTGCGCTCCCATGCTCGCGTCGAGCTCCTCCTCGCCCACCGGGTCGCGGTGGGCCCAGGCCACTCGCTCGACGCCGTCCTCGCCGAAGAGATCGATGAAGCAGACGTCGGCGATCGTCTCGACCGCCAGCCGCGCGACGTTGCGCAGCGTCGTGTCGTAGTCGAGGCTGGCCGCGAGGAGGTTGCCCGCCTCGGCGAGGAAGCGCAGGGACTCCTCCGCCCGCCGCCGCTCGCTGACGTCGAGGACGGTGCCCGCCATGCGCTGCTCCTCGCCGGTCGGACGGAGGGAGTGGCGGAGGGAGCGGCCGGAGCCGGCCAGCCAGACGACAGTGCCGTCCGGGCGCACCACCCGGAACTCGTGGCGGATCTCGCGGGCGCCGGCCCGGGCCTGCTCGAGGACGCGGCGGAAAGGCTCGCGGTCGTCCGGATGGATCAGCTGCAGGAACTCGCGCACCGTACCAGCCCGTGCGGGCTCCACGCCGAAGAGGTCCGCGGCCTGCTGCGACCAGGTGAGCCGCCCGGTCCCCTCCTCCCAGCGCCAGGCGGCGGCGCCCGAGGCCTCCAGCGCCTGGTTCAACACCTCGGCGGCATCGGCGAGCTGGCGGCGGCCGCGGCGGGTGAGCCAGAGGGCGATCGGGAGGAGCCCGAAGAGGAGCAGCCCGGCGCCGCCGCTGACGAAGGCGAAGACCTCCCGGCCGGCCTCGACCTCGTCGAGCCGCCGGCGCAGCATGCGCCGTTCCTCGCGGCGGATCTCTGTGGCGAGCTCGCGGAGGGCGACGAGCTCGTCGCTGCTGGCGCCGCTCAGCCGCACCTGGGGCCGCGCCCGGCGCAGCGCGATCTCCCGCTCGAGCTGCCCGAGCCGCCCGCCGATCAGGGCCTGCAGCCGTTCGACGCGGCGCCGCTGCTCCGGCTGCTCGGAGGCGAGGACGCGGAGCATCGCCGCGGCGGTACGGGCGCGTGCCGCGGCGGCGCCGGCGCGCGCGAGGTCCTCCTGACGGCCGCGCAGGAGGTAGGCGTGCTGCGCCTCCTCGGCCTCGCGCAGGTGGAGGATGACGCCGTCGAGCGCCGCCGTCACCTGCTCGTGGCGCTCCCAGATCTCCGTCTCGCTCGGCCCCGTGACCCCGACGAGCGCCCCGAGCCCGAAGGCTGCCAGGGCGCCGAGGAGGGCCAGGACCGGCCAGATCGACGGCCACCGCGCGCTCTGTCTCATGCTCCGTCGTCGATCTTCGCACATGGCGCCCGACGAGGGCCCCGGCGACCGCGCGGTACGATGCCGCGCCATGGCCGAGCCGCCCCTTCTCGAGCTGCGCGAGCTCACGCGCGCCTTCCGCGAAGGGGAGCGGGAGCGGGTGGTGCTGCGCGACGCCGACGCCGTGGTCCGGCGCGGCGAGCTGGCGGTGCTGGTCGGCAAGAGCGGCTCGGGGAAGTCCACTCTGCTCAACCTGGTGGCCGGGATCGACCTCCCCACCGCCGGCGAGGTGCTGGTCGACGGCATCGCCCTCTCCAGCCTCTCCGAGCGCGACCGCACCCTCTTCCGCCGCCGGCACGTCGGCTTCGTCTTCCAGTTCTACAACCTGATCCCGACCCTCACCGTCGGCGAGAACCTGCTCCTGCCGCTGGAGCTCCAGGGGCGGGCGACACCGGCGCGGCGGCGGGCGGCGCTCGACCTGCTCGACGAGGTGGGGCTCGGCGACCGCGCCGCCAGCTTCCCCGACCGGCTCTCGGGCGGAGAGCAGCAGCGCGTGGCGGTGGCGCGCGCCTTGGCACACGACCCGACGCTGGTGCTCGCCGACGAGCCGACCGGCAATCTCGACCTCGAAACCGGCCTCGCGGTGCTCGACCTCCTCGACCGCCTCACTCGCCGCGCCGGCAAGACGATGCTGATGGTCACCCACAGCCCGGAGGTGGTGGGGCGCGCCGACCGGGTGTTCCGGATCGAGGACGGACGGCTGGTGGAGCGGCCCGCCGCCCGCGCCGCCGCGGAGCGGGCGGTCACCGTCCCGTGACGCCGCTGCTCCGCCGCTCCGGCCTCCGCCACCTGGCCCGCCACCCCTGGCAGGCCGGGCTCTCGGTGGTCGGCGTGGCCCTCGGCGTGGCAGTCGTGGTGGCGATCGACCTCGCCAACGCCAGCGCTCAACGCGCCTTTACGCTCTCGACCGAGGCGGTGGTGGGCCGCACGACGCACCAGGTGACCGGCGGGCCGGGAGGGCTGCCGGAGGAAACCTACCGGCGCCTCGTGCTGGCCGCGGGGATCGACGAGGCCGCACCGGTCGTCGAGGACTGGGTGACGGTCGAGCGACGGGCGGGAGCAGCTCCTGATGCACCGCGCGTGCTGCACCTCCTCGGCGTCGACCCTTTCACCGAAGCGCCCTTCCGCCCCTACCTCGCGCCGGGCGCCGCCGGCACCGACATCGCCGCGTTCCTCACCCGTCCCGGCGCGGCGGTGCTGGCCGCGGGGACGGCGCGCGAGCTGGGCGTCGCGCCGGGCGGGAGCTTCGCGATCCTCGCTGCCGGGCAGCGCCGACGCGTCGAGCTGGTCGGCGTGCTGGAGCCGGACGACGAGACCGCCGGCCGGGCGCTCGCCGACCTTCTCGTCGTCGACGTCGCCACCGCTCAGGAGCTGCTCGGCCGGGTCGGCCGCCTCGACCGCATCGACCTGCGCCTGCCGGACGGCGCGGCTGGAGCGGCGCTCCTGGCGCGCGCCCGCCGCGCCCTGCCGCCGGGCGCGACCGTCGCACCGGCGGGCGCGCGCGCCGCCCGCACCGAGGAGATGACCCGCGCCTTCCGCGTCAACCTGACGGCCCTCTCGCTCCTCGCCCTGATCTGCGGCGTCTTCCTGATCTACAACGCCATGACCTTCTCGGTCGTCCAGCGCCGCACGCTGCTGGGCACCCTCCGCGCGCTCGGCGTCACCCGCGGCGAGGTCTTCGCCCTGGTGCTCGGCGAGGCCCTGGCCGTCGGGCTCGCCGGCTCGCTCCTCGGGCTCGCCGCCGGCGTCCTCCTCGGCCGCGGCCTGGTCGGCCTGGTGACGCAGACGATCAACGACCTCTACTTCGTCCTCGCGGTGCGCGAGCTGGCGGTGCCCCCGGCGGTGCTGGTCAAGGGGGCGCTGCTGGGGACGGCGGCGACCCTCCTCGCCGCCCTGGCGCCGGCGCGCGAGGCGACCGCCGCGCCGCCGCGCGCGGTCCTGATCCGTTCCTCGCTGGAGAGCGCCGCACGACGCGCCCTGCCGCGGGCGGCGGCGCTCGGCTTGGCGCTCCTGGCGCTCGGCGCCCTCCTGCTGGCGCTGCCGGGCACCCTCCTCGTTTCCTTCGCCGGCCTCTTCGGGCTGTTCCTGGGCGCCGCGCTCCTGACGCCGGGGGCCACCGTGCTCCTGATGCGCCTCCTCCGCCCGGCCGCGGGCGCCCTCTTCGGCCTCCTCGGCCGGATGGCCGCCGGGGGCGTCGTCGCCGCCCTCTCGCGCACCGGCGTGGCGGTGGCGGCGCTGGTCGTGGCCGTCTCGGTGGCGGTGGGGGTCGGGACGATGATCGACAGCTTCCGCGGCACCGTCCGGCGCTGGCTCGACGCCTCGCTCGGCGCCGACCTCTACGTGGTCGCCGCCGGCCGGCCGGGCACGCCGCTCGACCCGGCCCTGGCGGCGCGCGCCGCCGCCCTCCCGGGCGTCTCCCGCGTCGACGCCATCCGCCAGGCGGAGGTCCCCTCCGAACGCGGGCCGCTGCGCGTGCTGGCCGTGGACCTCGGCCCGCGCGGCCGGCGGAGCTTCGAGCTGCGGCAGGGGCGGCCGGCGGAAGCGTGGCGGGCGGTGGCGGCCGGGCGCGGCGTGCTGATCTCGGAGCCGCTCGCCAGCCGTTGGGACCTTGGCGTGGGCTCGCGGCTGCGCGTGTCGTCGCCGGCCGGCGAGCGCACCCTCGTCGTGGCCGGCGTCTTCTACGACTACGCCAGCGAGCAGGGCGCGGCGCTGATGGCCCTTCCCCACTACCGCCGACTCTGGGGCGACCCCTTCCTCTCGGGCTTCTCGCTCCATCTGGCGCCTGGGGCGGACGAGGCGGCGGTCGAGCGCGCTCTCCGCCGCGCCGCCGGGCCCGACCGCGCGCTCGCGATCAACCCCAACCGCGAGCTCAGGCGGCACTCGATGGAGGTCTTCGACCGCACCTTCCGCATCACCGCCGTCCTCCGGCTGCTCGCCGGCCTCGTCGCCTTCATCGGCGTGCTGTCGGCGTTGATGGCCCTGCAGCTCGAGCGCGCCCGCGAGCTCGCCGTGCTGCGCGCCAACGGCCTGACGCGCGGCCAGCTCTGGCGGCTGGTGACCGCCCAGACCGGCCTCCTCGGCCTCGCCGCCGGCCTGCTGTCGCTGCCGCTCGGGTTGGCGCTGGCGGCGGTCATGGTCCACGTCGTCAACCGCCGCTCCTTCGGCTGGACGGTGCGCCTCGACCTCGCCCCTGAAGTCTTCCTCCAGCCCCTGGCCCTCGCCCTCGGCGCCGCGCTCCTCGCCGGCCTCTACCCCGCCTGGCGCATGGCGCGCACGCCCCCGGCCGAGGCGCTGCGGGAGGAGTGATGGAGTTGCTGCGCCGGGCGACGCTCCTCCTGGCCGTCCTCCTGCTCGCAGGAGGGGCCGCATGGCTCCTGTTGCGCGAGCCGGAGCGTCCGCCGGTGGCGGCCCGGCTGTCGGTCGCGACGGTCCTGGAGGCGTCGTCGGAGGCGGGCTTCGCGCGGGCGCTGGCGCCCCGCGGCTTCGTCTTCCCCGCCGACCACGGCCCGCATCCGGGTTTCCGCACCGAGTGGTGGTACTTCACCGGCAACCTGGAGGCCGCGGGCGGCCGGCGCTTCGGCTACCAGCTCACCTTCTTCCGCAACGCGCTGGCGCCGGGCGCCGTGGCGCGCGCCTCGCGCTGGGGAGCGCGCGAGGCCTGGCTCGCGCACTTCGCGCTGACCGACGTCGCAGGCCGCCGCTTCCACGCCTTCGAGCGCATCCGGCGCGGCGCCCTCGGGCTCGCCGGTGCCGAGGCCGCGCCCTTCCGCGTCTGGCTGGACCGCTGGGAGGCCTCCGGCGCGATGAATTCAACGGCCGCTGCCGCGGCCTGGGGTCCGCTCACCCTCCGCGCCGCCGAAGGCGAGGTCGCTCTCGACCTTCGCCTCGCCCGCGGCAAGCCGCCGGTCCTCCAAGGGGAGGACGGCCTCTCGCAGAAGGGCGCGGCGCCGGGCCAGGCCTCCTACTACTATTCGCTCACCCGCATGCCCACCACCGGCCGATTGCGACTCGCGGGCGAGGACCTCCCGGTGCGCGGCCTCTCCTGGATGGACCGCGAGTGGAGCACCAGCTCGCTGTCGCCCGGCCAGGTCGGCTGGGACTGGTTCGCCCTCCAGCTCGCCGACGGCCGCGAGCTGATGCTCTACCGGATGCGCTTGGAGGACGGCGGCATCGACCCCGCGAGCGCGGGCTCGCTGGTCGCCGCGGACGGCGCCAAGCGCCGCCTGGCACGCGGCGACTTCGCGGTCGCCGAGCTAGCCCGCTGGCGGAGCCCCGCGGGCGGCTCCTACCCGGCGCGCTGGCGGGTGCGAGTACCATCGGCGGCGCTCGACTTGGAGGTTCGCCCCCTCGTCGTCGACCAGGAGCACCGCGGCGTCTTCCGCTACTGGGAGGGCGCGGTGGCGGTGCGGGGGACCGCCGGCGGCGCGCCGATCGGCGGCCGCGGCTACGTCGAGCTCACCGGCTACACGGACAGGGAAAAGGAGATCCGATGACGACCATGCTCCGCAGCTTCCTCGGCGGCCTCGCCGCGCTGCTCCTGGCGCTCCTCGCCGCCGGCTCGCCGGCCGCCACGCCGGCCGTTTCTACTCAACCTCCCCAGTACACCATCAAGCAGTTCCTCGCCACCACCAACATGACCGGCTCCTCCTTCTCGCCGGACGGCACGAAGGTCCTGGTGAGCAGCAACCAGAGCGGCGTCTACAACGCCTACGCCGTGCCGGTCGGCGGCGGCGAGCCGCAACCGCTCACCCGCTCGACGGCCGACGCCGTCCTCGTCCGCGGCTACTTCCCCGCCGACGAGCGCTTCGCCTACGAGAGCGACCAGGGAGGCAACGAGCTCACCCACGTCTACGTCCGCGAGCTCGACGGCACGGCGCGCGACCTCACACCGGGCGAGAAGCTCAAGGCCGCCTTCGTCGGCTACTCGCGCGACGACCGCGCCCTCTTCCTGCAGACCAACGAGCGCGACCCCAAGGTCTTCGACCTCTACGAGGTGACCCTCGACGGCTACGGGCGCACCCTGCTCTACAAGAACGAGCAGGCGCTCGAGGTCGGGGCGATCTCCCCCGACCGCCGCTGGCTGGCGCTGGCGAAGCCCGTCGGCACCTCCGAGGTCGAGCTCTACCTCCACGACCGCACGAGCGGCGAGACCAAGAAGCTCGCCGGCGGCGACGGCGTCAGCGCCGCCGCCCAGGAGTTCACGCCGGACGGCAAGGCCTTCCTCTTCACCACCGACGAGGGGACTGAGTTCGCCTACCTGGTGCGCCACGACCTCGCGACCGGCGCGCGGCAGGAGGTCCTGCGCCCCGACTGGGACGTCACCTACGCCACCTTCTCGCGCGACGGCCTCTACCTGACCGTCGGCATCAACGCCGACGCCAGGACCGAGGTGCGCCTGTTCGAGGCGGCGACCATGCAGCCGGTCGGGCTGCCGAAGCTGCCGGACGCCGACATCACCTCGGTCAATATCTCGCGCGACGGCCGGCACATGGCCTTCTACGCCGACACCAGCCGCTCGCCGCGCAACCTCTACGTCCACGACCTGGGCGCGGCCGCGGAGCCGCGCCGGCTGACCCAGAACCTGAACCCGGCGATCGACCCGGAGCACCTGGTCGAGGGCAAGGTCGTCCGCTTCCGCTCCTACGACGGCGTCGAGATCCCCGGCATCCTGTACCTGCCGCACCAGGCGCGGGGCGGCGCCAAGCTCCCGGCGCTGGTCTCGGTGCACGGCGGGCCGGGCGACCAGTCGCGCCTTGGCTACAGCGGCCTCACCCAGTTCCTGGTCAACCACGGCTACGTCGTCTACTCGATCAACAACCGCGGCAGCAGCGGCTACGGCAAGACCTTCTACAGGATGGACGACCGCAAGCACGGCAACGCCGACCTCGACGACTGCGTGGCGAGCAAGAAGATGCTGGTCGAGACCGGCGCCGTCGATCCGCAGCGGATCGGCATCATGGGCGGCAGCTACGGCGGCTACATGGTGCTCGCGGCGCTGGCCTTCCGGCCGCGGGAGTTCGAGGTGGGCGTCAACCTCTTCGGCGTCTCCAACTGGCTGCGCACGCTCGAGAGCATCCCCCCCTGGTGGGAGTCGGCGCGCCAGGCGATCTACAAGGAGCTGGGCGACCCGGCGGTGGACCAGGAGTACCTGCGCCGCATCTCGCCGCTCTTCCATGCCGACAAGATCGAGCGGCCGCTCATCGTCCTCCAGGGGGCGAACGACCCGCGCGTCCTCAAGGTCGAGTCCGACGAGATCGTCGCCGCGGCGCGGAAGCGCGGCGTGCCCGTCGAGTACGTCGTCTTCGACGACGAGGGGCACGGCTTCGCCAAGAAGGAGAACCAGGAGAAGGCCTACAGCGCCATCCTCGCCTTCCTGGACCGCCACCTGAAAGGGGCCGCCGGCCGCAAGGAGGCGTAGACGTAAGATACTCTCTTCCAAGTCAAGCCTCCTGGGGCATGGCGAAGAACTTCTCCCCCTGAAAATCGCAGCCGTGTTTGCGCATGCCGTAGATCGAGTGCAGGAGCTTGCGCATGACCGCCACCAGCGCCTGCTTCGGTTTTTTGCCGCGGGCGATGAGCATGTCGTAGAAGGCTTTGACATGGGGCTCGTAGCGCGAGGCGACCAGGGCAGGCATGTAGAGCGCGGCGCGCAGGTAGCGGTTGCCGACGCGCGAGATCCGGGCCGGTTTGGCGACCGACTCGCCGGACTCGAAGCCCGCGGGTCGATGCCGGCATGGGCCACCAACTGGCGTGCCGAGAGGTCCGGCGGCAGCACGCTGAGCTCGGCGAGGATCTGGACCGCGCTGGTGCGGGCGATGCCGCGGACCGAGGTCAGGTGGAGAAGATCCCGGCGCAGCTCAGGGTGCTCCCAGACCAAGTCGACGGCCTGCTCTTCGAGGCGTGCGATGCGGCGGTCGAGATGACGGAGATTGACCTCGATGTCGTGGCGCACGAGATCGCTCAGCTCATGACAGTGGCGGGCGGCGTGGAGGCGGTTTTTCTCCTGGCTCCGGGCCTTGATCAGGGCGGCCATGCGGCGGGTGACGGCCCGGAGCTCGAGAGCCTCGGTGGGTGGCGGCTGCCAGGGCTGGAAGGGCATGCGCCGGACGAACTCGAGCAGGACCTCGGCATCGAGGGCGTCGGTCTTCGAGCGCTGCAGGAAGGCTTTGGCAAAGTCGCGGGCGGCCCGTGGATTGATCACCATGACCTCGATGCGGGGGGCGCGGTGCAGAGCCATGGCCAGATCGAGGCTGTAGATGCCGCTGGCCTCGAGAGCCACGCGCGCGTGCCGACCCTGCTTGCCGAGGCGCCGGATGAGCTGACGGTGCCCGGCGGCGTCATTGGCGAACTCGAGACGCTCGCGGCCGCTGCCGGGCGGCTCGACCACGACGGTGAGGGAGCGGGCGCTGACGTCGATGCCGGCGAGCTGGACGAGTGGTTTCACCGCGGCCTCCTTTCGGCTATCCTGGCTTTCCGGTCCCCCGACCCTGCGCCTTCGCCAACCCAGCTTGTGGATGCAGGCTCCCGGGCCTCAGAGACTCCACGGCTTGGACGAAGAGGGCGGGGGGCCGATCTAACGCACAGGCTCGGTGGCCTCAGGCGTACCAACGGCCTTCCCCGGAAAGCTGCCGTGATCCTAAGCCCCAGGCAAAGTCGCCGCGGCGCGCCCAGCGCCGCGACCAGATAGCTGCAAGGCGGGATATACAAGATGTCAGGAAAGAAGGAAACAGAGCGAATGACCAGCGAGCGCGGCGAGAGCGAGGCCGGGCACGGCTTCGATCCCACCGCGCCCGAGTGCGGCGGCAAAGAGCGGACCGCCGAAGGCGGGCCGGGCGCAGTGACGCACGGCACGCCGCTGCCGCGCCGCGAGTACGAGCGTCTCAAGGAGCGGGCGCGCCGCGGCGGGCCGGACGATCCGGCCGACCGGCCGCCGCCGGACGGAGAGCCCTGACCGGGCGGGAGAAAGCGATGGCCACGAAACGGAAGCCGGCGCGACGCAGGACGAAGACCCCGAAGGCGCGTGCCGCCGCGCCGTCGCCTCGCCTCCAGCGCGTCCGCAGCGTGCCGCGCAGCGGCCGGGCGGCGGCCGGCGCCGACTTCGAGCCCGGCCAGACCCCGCTGACGCACGAGCTGGCCGCCGAGGCCGACCTGCGCTTCGACCGCCCGCGCCCGGCCACCACCCGCTACCCCATCGACCTCGAGGACTTCGCCAAGCTCAAGAACGCCGCGACGCGCACGCGCCTGCGCGCCCTCGCCGGGCGGGCGCGGGCGGCGGCCACTCTTGCCGTCGACCGCGGGCGGCGGGCGACGGCCCCCCTGACTGCCGCGGCGGTCGCCGGCGCGGTCGGTGCACCGCTCGCCGCCGCTCCTGCCACCGTCGGCACCTTCGGCGGCGTCGCCGACACCCAGTGGTTCCCCGCCGACTGCACCCTCGCCGCCGGGCCGCAGCACGTGCTCGCGGCGGTCAACGCTTCGGTCGAGGTCTACCGCAAGACCGGCGGCGCGCCGGTCCTCCAGAAGACCCTGGTGTCCTGGTTTGCCAACGTCATTTCACAGGCCAAGATCTTCGATCCCAAGGCGCTCTACGACCAGCACGCCGGCCGCTGGGTGCTGCTGGCGGTGGCGCTCGGGACGGGCAACACCTCGTTCTTCCTGCTCTCGATCTCCAAGACCTCCGATCCACTCGGCGGCTGGTTCAACTACAAGCTCGACGCCACCAAGGACGGCTCGACCCAGACCAACAACTGGGCCGACTACCCGGGCCTCGGCGTCGACGCCCAGGCGCTCTATCTGACCGCCAACATGTTCCGCTTCGGCGGCGGCTTCCAGTACGCGAAGGTGCGGATCGTGCCCAAGGGGAGCGCCCCCTCGACCGGCGCCTACTTCGGCGGCACGATCACCTTCCGCGACCTGGTCAACTTCAAGAATGCGGAGGGCTCGACGGCCTTCACCCTCCAGCCCTGCCACACCTACGGCGCGCCGCAGGTGCAGTACTTCGTCAACTCGCTCTTCCCCAGCACCACGACGCCGACGCGGACCTTGCTCTCGCTCTGGTCCCTTACCGACCCGCTCGGCAACCCGGTGATGACCCGCCGCAACATCGGCACCCGTCCCTACGGCCTGCCGCCGGATGCTACCCAGAAGGGCAGCTCGACGCGGCTCGACACCGGCGACGTGCGCGTCCTCAACGCCGTCTTCCGCGGCGGCTCGGTGTGGGCGGCCCTGACCTCGCGCCACGCCTGGACCAGCGGCGGCGAGAACATGGCCGTTGCCCACTGGTTCCAGATCGACGCGAGCACCGGCGCGATGACCCAGCAGGGGATCTTCGGCGTCGGCGGCCGGCACTACTTCTTCCCCGCCGTCATGCCGGACGGCAACGGCAACATGACGATGGTCTTCTCCCGCTCCGGCGCCGCCGAGCACGCCAGCGCCCGCTACAGCGGCCGTCTGGCCACCGACCCCCTCGGCGCCCTGCAGGCCAGCGCCCCGCTCAAGGACGGCACCGCCCGCTACGTCCGCCTCGACAACCAGGGCCGCAACCGCTGGGGCGACTACGCCGGCATCGCCAACGACCCCGTCGACAACAGCACGATCTGGAGCTACACCAAGTTCGCCGCCGGGGTGAACAAGTGGGGGACGTGGATCGGGGCGTCGAAGTTCTGAGGGGCGTCAGGCCCGACGGCCTCGATGATCTTCCGATCGCTCACGATCGGCCTCCGCTCTCATCGCCTTCCCCCTCGGGCTCGAGCCTGCCCGTTCCCTTCAGGCTCTCCAGGTCGAGATGCCCGCGGAACCGGACCGGCACGTAGTCGAGGACCAAACTGCCGACGATCCGTACGCTCCCGATGCCCTGTTCGAAGTTCGCCCCCGAAAGGTCGCTGCTCTCCCGGTCGAGACGGATCCCAAGCTCGGTGCCGCCACGCGTCTCGATGAACTTGACGTGTATATAGCCGCGGTCCAGCGCGGCCTTGAGAGCATCTAACGAGGGCTCCGGCCGAAGGCTCGCGACGATGGACTGCTCCTGCGTCAACCTCTGTACCAGTTCGTTCACGGCTCCTCACTCCTTGACGGCTCGTTCGATGTCGGCGATCGGCTCCGGTGACCGCATCTGCTCCACCCGGTCTCGCTGATTCTTCACCCAGCTATCGAGAATATCCTGGGGCGCACCTACCCTCAAGTGAGGTGCTGCGTTGCTGCGTTCCTCCAACGTTCCGAATATCGCAGGATGTTGATAAGCTCCGTCCAGGGGGTTTTTGCGTGGAACAAGATGGCTCGCGAACGCTCGAGGAAGGTAGCTCCCAACTTCCCAGCGGCGAGCATCGGACCGCTTCCCGGCGTGCCGGCCATTACCAGGCCAACCTCTCGAACGGTCCGGCAACCCCTGTCCCTGCGGACCGGTGCGTGCACGAGCTCATCGCCGCTCTAGCGGCCGAGGCGGGCGACGCCGTCGCGCTGGTCTGCGACGACCATCACCTGAGCTATGCGGAGCTGGTGTGCCGCGCCAATCGTCTGGCCCACCATCTGCAAACACTCGGCGTGGGCCCCGAGACCTTGGTCGGAGTTTGCCTCCCTCCCTCGCCGCAGCTCTTCGTCGCGATCCTCGGCATCCTCGCGGCGGGCGCGGCATACCTGCCGCTGGACCCTGCCATGCCGCCGCGACGCCTCGCGGCGATCCTGGACGAGGCGAAGCCGGCGGCGGTCGTCACGGCCTCGACGTGGGCCGGCGGCACGGGCGGGCCGCCTCTGGTCCGCGTCGACTGGGACCGGGAGGCGATCGCGGGACGTCCGGACAGCTTGCCCAGTGGGGGTGCCGGCCCATCGAACCTCGCCTACGTCATCTTCACGTCCGGTTCCACCGGCGTGCCCAAAGGCGTCGCGGTGCCCCACCGGGCTCTCCTCAACCTGAGCTACGCCATCGCTACCCGATACTGCCTCTCTCCGGCCGATCGGGTCCTTCAGTTCGCCGCCATCGGCTTCGACGTCTCCGTGGAAGAGATTTTCCCCTCCTGGCTGAGCGGCAGCGCCGTCGTACTGCGCTCCGCCGCGGCGGCGACTTCCGTGGCGGCGATGGTGGAGCTTGCCCGCGCGCAGGCGCTCACCGTCCTCAACCTGCCTGCCCCGTACTGGCACGGCTGGGCCTCGGAAATCGGGCGCACCGCCCTGCCCTGGCCCGAGAGCCTGCGCCTGGTCGTCGTGGGGAGCGAGCGCGTGCTGCCGCAGCAGCTCGAGCTCTGGCGCCGCACGGTGGGGCACCGCGTCCGCTGGCTCAACGCCTACGGTCTCACCGAGGGCACGGTCACCGCCACGGTGTGGGAGGAGGAGGAGGGGAGCGAACCGGAAGGCCTCCGCCGATCCGTCCCGATCGGCAGACCGATCGCCAACGTCGCGGCGCACGTGCTGGACGCCGACCTGCACCCGCTTCCTGACGGCGCGACGGGCGAGCTCTACCTCGGCGGCGCCGGTGTCGCTCGGGGCTACCTGCGCCGCCCCGACCTCACCGCCGCCAGCTTCGTGCCCGATCCTCGCGCTACCGTCCCCGGGGCGCGGCTGTTCCGCAGCGGTGACCTCGCACGGCGCCTCCCCGACGGCAACCTCGAGTTCCTCGGGCGCGCCGATCGCCAGCTCAAGATCCGCGGCTTCCGGATCGAGCCGGCGGAGGTGGAGTCGGTCCTCCTACGGCACCCGAACGTGGCCGCGTCGGTGGTGGTCGGGTGGGAGGACGTGCCGGGCTCGCTCCGCCTGGTGGCCTATCTGGTGGCGCGCGAGCGCCGGCCGGACCTCGCCGACCTGCGCGCTTTCGTCGCCGGAGAGCTGCCGCCCTACATGGTGCCCGCGTCCTTCCGCTTCCTCGACGAGCTGCCCCTGACGCCGGCAGGCAAGATCGACCGCAGCGCGCTGCCCGCTCCAACGCGGACCCGAGGTGACCTCGGCCGCCCCTACCTGGCGCCGGAGACCCCGGTGGAGAGTCTGGTGGCAGGGATCTGGGAGGACCTCCTCGGCTGCGGTCCGGTCGGCGTCCACGACGGGTTCCTGGAGCTGGGCGGTCACTCCCTGATGGCCGCCCAGGTGGCGAGCCGGATTCGGGAGCGCCTGTCGGTCGCGCTGCCCGCCGAGATCCTGCTGGGCAACTCCACGGTGGCCGAGCTCGCCGCCCGCGTAGCGCAGGCACCGGAGTCCCCGGAGCATGCGGACGGTCAGCCGCTGCGGCGCGTTCCCCGCACCGGCCGGCTGCCGCTGTCGTCCGCACAGGAGCGCGTCTGGTTCCTCGAGCAGGTCTCCCCCGCGAACGTCGCCTACAACGCCTACGTGACGGTGCGCCTCTCGGGTGGCTTGAACGTGGCGGCGCTGCGCGTGGCGCTGGCCGAGGTCGTGGCGCGGCACGAGATCCTCGCCACCTCGTTCCCGAGCGAAGACGGCCAGCCTTTCCAGCGCCTTCACTCGCCGTGGCTCCCGCGCCTGCCGGTGGTCGACCTGGCGGGCCTGCCCGGGCCCGCGCGCGCGACCGAGGAAACGAGATTGCTCCGCGCGGACTGCCGCTCCGGCTTCGACGTGACGCGCCTGCCGCTCGTGCGCTGGAGCCTGCTGCGCCTCGGCCCGCGCGAGCACCTGCTGGTCCAGGTCGAGCACCATTTTCTCCACGACGGCTGGTCGATGGCTCTGCTGCTCGGTGAGATCGAAGAGCTGTATCGCGCCATCTCCTCCGGCTCCGCCTCTCCGCTGCCGGAGCTGCCGTTGCAGTTCGCCGACTACGCCGTCTGGCAGCGGGAGTGGCTCCAGAGCGCAGCCGCCGCCCTGCAGCTCGAGTACTGGAAACGGAAGCTGGCAGGCATCCCGGGAGTGACCGAGCTCCCCTCCGACGCCCCGCGGCCCGCGGCGCAGAGCTTCCGCGGCGCCGTCCACAAGGAACCGATGCGACCCGGTCTCTTCACGTCGGCCCGCGAGCTCGGCCGCCGCTGCGGCGCCACTCCGTTCATGGTGCTCCTGGCGGCGTTCGACGCCCTCCTCCACCGCTACAACGGCAGCGCCGACCTGGTGGTGGGTACGGTGGTCGCCGGACGGCGGCGGCGTGAGACCGAGCGCATCCTCGGCATGATCATCAACAACCTGGCCTTGCGCGTCGATCTGTCGGGCACCCCCTCGTTCCGTGAGGTGCTGGCCCGTGTCCACCAGGTCACCTTGGAGGCCTTCGCCCACCAGGACCTTCCCTTCGATCGTCTGGTCCAGGAGCTGCGGCCGGAGCGTCACGCGAGCTTCAACCCGATCTTCCAGGTGATGTTCAGCTTCCACGACGCTCCGATGCCGGACCTGGACTTCGGGGAGCTGAGCGGACGCATCGAATATCCGCACAACGGCTCGGCCAAGTTCGACCTCAACGTCATCGTGACACCGCGCTCGGAGCAGCGCATCGGCCGTGTCCCACGGGCCGAGGACGAGCAGACCCTCCTCGAGTGGGAGTACAGCACCGATCTCTTTGCGCCGCCGACCGTCGCCCGCCTGGCGGCTCAGTACCAACGCCTTCTGGAGAGCGCCATCGCCCAGCCGGAGGTGAGCATCCAGGAGCTCGCGCTCCTGAGCCAGGCCGAGCAGCACCAGCTCCTGACGGAGTGGAGCGACACCGCGGTGGTCGGACCGCGGCCCGACTGCCTGCATCAGCTCTTCGAGGACCAGGCTCGCCGCCGCCCCGACGCCGTGGCCGCGGCCTGTGCCGACGCGTGCCTCACCTTCGGTGAGCTGGACCGCCGGGCCAACCGGCTGGCACGCCATCTACGGTCTCTCGGCGTCGGGCCGGACGTCCTCGTCGGCGTCTGCCTTGAGCGCTCCCTCGAGCTGCTCGTGGCGCTGCTCGGCGTGCTCAAGGCGGGAGGCGCCTACGTCCCCATCGATCCCGGGTATCCGCGGCACCGCGTCGAGCACATGCTCGTGGACTCCCGCAACGCCGTCCTGATCACCGAGAGCCGCCTCGCGGGCCTCCCCGGAGCACACCGCCGGGTCTGCCTGGACTCCGATGCCGCGGCCGTGGCGGCCTGGAGCGACTCCCACCATGACGGTGGGGCGGGAGCCGACCACCGGGCCTACGTGATCTACACCTCGGCCTCCACGGGAACGCCCAAGGGGGTCGAGATCGTGCACCGCGCCGTGGTGAGCTTCCTCGGCTCGATGGCCGAGCGGCCGGGGCTCACGCCTGGCGACGTCCTGCTGGCGGTGACGACGCCGAGCTTCGACATCGCCGGCCTGGAGCTCTTTCTCCCGCTGAGCGTCGGGGCACGCGTGGTGCTGGCCCGCGCCGACGAAGCCGGCGACGGCGGCCGTCTCGCCGCTCTCCTCGAGGAGAGCGGCGCCACGGTCCTGCAGGGTACGCCCGCCACCTGGCGCCTGCTCCTCGAGGCCGGCTGGTCGGGCCGGCCAGGCCTGCGGCTGCTGTGCGGCGGTGAGGCGCTTCCGCGCGAGCTCGCCGAGGCGCTGGCGAGCCGCGGCGAGAGCCTCTGGAACCTCTACGGGCCCACCGAAACCACGATCTGGTCGGCGGCCCACCGCGTGGAGCGCGGCGCGGGTCCGGTGCCGGTGGCGGGGCCCGTCGCCAACACCTCCCTCCTCGTTCTCGACGACGGGCTCGCGCTCGCGCCGCTGGGAGTGCCGGGCGAGCTCTACATCGGCGGTCAGGGGCTGGCGCGAGGCTATCTCGGGCGTGGCGATCTGACGGCGGCGGCGTTCGTCCCGCACCCGCTCGGCGGCGAACCCGGAGCGCGCCTCTATCGCACCGGTGACCGAGCCCGCTACCGGCCCAACGGCAGGCTGGAGTTCTTGGGCCGCACGGACCGCCAGGTCAAGGTCCGCGGCTTCCGCATCGAGCTCGGCGAGATCGAGTCCGCCCTGGTCGCGCATCCGGCTGTCGTCCAGGCCGCGGTCGTCACCGCCGACGACGCGGGCGGCGGTCGGCGCCTGATCGCCTACCTGGTCGCCGAGAAGGGTGATGAGCCTCCGGCCACCGACGAGCTACGGGACTTCCTCCGGCAGCGGTTGCCGCACTACATGCTGCCGGCGCTGTTCGTGCCGCTCGACGCCTTGCCGCTGACTCCTAACGGCAAGGTCGACCGCCGCGCGCTACCGGTTGCGAGTGCACGCCCGCTCTACGCGCGCCCCCCCTCGCCGCCGCAGGGCGCCGTCGAGACGGCGCTGGCCGGCATCTGGATGGAGGTGCTGGAGCTGCCGGAGGTGAGCACGGCGGAGAGCTTCTTCGACCTCGGCGGTCACTCTCTGCTCCTGGCCCGGGTGCGGTCCCACATCGCCGCGAGGCTCGGCCGCAAGCTGTCGATGCTGGAGCTGCTGGAGCAACCGACGATCGAGTCCCTCGCCGCCTATCTGGAGGCTTCGCCGGCGCCGGGGGCACTCGCCGGCTCGCAGCTCCCGGCGGCGCTGGCGAGGGCCGCCAGGCAGCGCGAGGCAAGGCTCCGCCGGCGCCCGCCGCAACTCTCCCGGAGCCCTGCATGAACAGCGCTTCGGAAGCGGCGCTGGAGGGCGTGGCCATCATCGGCATGGCTTGCCGCTTCCCCGGAGCGTCGGACCCCGAGACGTTCTGGCGGAATCTGCGCGACGGCGTGGAGTCCATCAGCTTCTTCAGCGACTCCGAGCTGGCGGCGGCCGGCGTCCGCCGCGAGCTGCTCGCGCGGAGCGACTACGTCAAAGCCGGAGGAGTGCTCGAGGACCCCCTTCTGTTCGACGCCCCCTTCTTCGGCATCCCGCCCCGCCAAGCGGAGATGCTCGATCCCCAGCACCGCTTGATCCTGGAGTGCGCCTGGGAAGCGCTCGAGAGCGCCGGCTACGACCCCGCCGCTTACGCGGGCGCCATCGGCGTGTTCGCCGGCGCAGGCCCGAGTACCTACCTGGAGAGCCGGATGTCGCTCGAGCAGAAGCTGGAGCTCCTGGAAGGACCGCTGGCCCTGGTGGACGGCGGCAGCCTGACGGCGCGCCTCTCCTACAAGCTCGACCTGCGGGGGCCCAGCATCGCCCTCCAGTCCGCCTGCTCCACCTCTCTGGTCGCCGTTCACCTCGCGTGTCAGAGCCTGCTCGACTACCACTGCGACATGGCCTTGGCCGGAGGTGTCTCCATCTTCTTCCCGCAGCCGCGGGGCTATCTCTACCGCGAGGGTCTCTCCCTCTCGCCGGACGGCCGCTGCCGCCCCTTCGACCGGCGGGCGGTGGGCACCGTCCACGGCAACGGGGCCGGGCTGGTCCTCCTCAAGCGCCTCTCCGACGCCGTCGCCGACGGCGACCCGATACGCGCCGTCATCCGCGGCTCGGCCGTGAACAACGACGGGGCGGGCAAGCCGGGGTTCACCACCCCGTGCGTCGAAGGCCAGGCGGAGGTCGTCACCCTGGCGCTCGGCGCCGCCGGGATCCCCGCGGAGACGATCGGTTACGTCGAGGCGCACGGCGTCGGCACACCGCTCGGGGACGCGATGGAGGTCGCCGCCCTGACCCGCGCGTTCCGCCTTTCCACCGCGGCGCGAGGGTTCTGCGCCCTCAGCTCGAGCAAACCCAACGTGGGACACCTGGACGAGGCTGCGGGCATCGCCAGCCTCATCAAGGCCACGCTCGCTCTCGAGCATCGCGAGCTGCCGCCCGTCCTCCACTTCGAGTCCCTCCACCCGGACATCTCGCTCGAGGACAGCCCGTTCTTCGTCAACGCGAGACTTTCCGCATGGCCGGCCGTCGCCTCTCCCCGCCGCGCCGGCGTCAGCTCGTTCGGCGTCGGCGGCACCAACGCCCACGTCGTCCTCGAAGAAGCTCCCGCGCAGCAGGCCGCGACGGCCGTGGACTCATGGCACCTCCTGGTCCTGTCGGCCCGCGACGACGCGGCCCTCGAAGAGATGACGCGACGTCTACGGCGCCATCTGGAGCTTCACCCGGAGGTCGATCCGTCGGACCTCGCGTACACGCTGCAGACGGGGCGCCGGGCTTTCGGCCGCCGGCGCGCCGCGGTATACCGCGACACCGCCGGCCTCGGCGCAGTCCTCGACGACGCCGCTCGCATGCTGAACGGCGAAGTCAGAGCGCGGCACCTGCCCGCCCTGGCGCAGGACCTCGGCCAGGCCACGGTCGCCGTCGCGACGCTGCCCGCGGACACCGAGGCGTCGGAGGACCTCGCCAGCCTCGGCTATCTCTGGGTCGCGGGAGCCGACGTCGATTTCGCGCGCCGCCATGCCGGCCGGCGCCGCCGGCGCATACCGCTTCCCACCTATCCTTTCCAGCGCCAGCGCTACGAGGTGCAGTCCCCGCCCGCGGCGCGCTCCGCTCCGGATGCCACCGCGGTGGCGGCGAACGTCGCGGCGCCCGGAGCGCGCCCGCGCCCGTCCCTGTCGACTCCCTACACGGCACCTCGGAACGAGATGGAGACGCAGATCGTCGCCGCCTGGCAGGAGGTTTTCGGCTTCACGCCGGTCGGGGTTCACGACGACTTCGTCGAGCTGAGCGGGGACTCCTTGCTCGCGACTCAGATCGTCTCGCGTCTGGGCCAGAGGCTGCACGTCTCGATCAATGCCCACCGTCTCTTCGAGCATCCGAGCCCGGCCCGGCTCGCCCGGCACCTCGCGGCGACGGGCAAACCGGTCGCCGACGCCGGCCGCGTCGAGCGGCTGGCCGAGCTGGTCGCCAGACTGTCGGCGGAGGAGGTCAAGGCGTTCCTCGAAGGACAGCGAGCGGAGAACGCCGACGCGCCCGTGACGAGCGGCGAAGGTGCGCCGTAGACGGAGCTCAGGGCTCATGGCCACGACTCATCTCATCGATCTGCATCGCTACTCGATCGACGAGCTCTGCCGCCTCGCCGAGGACCCGCCCGAGCTGCGGCTCTCCCCGGAGGTCGCCGACAGCATCGACGGCGGTGCCCGCTTCGTCGACGCCAAGGCCGCGGAGGACCGTTACCTCTACGGCGTCAACACCGGCTTCGGCTCGCTCTGCGAGACCCGGGTCCCGGCGGGGGAGATGGAGCGGCTGCAGTACAACCACGTGGTGTCCCACGCCTGCGGGGTCGGAGAGCTGGTGCCCGAGAGGATCTCGCGCCTCGTCCTGCTGGTGAAGCTCCTCACCTTCCGCAGCGGTCACACCGGCATCTCGCGACCGACCGTCGAGCGCCTGCTGGAGCACTGGAACCGCGGCGTGATCCCGGCGATCCCGAAGAAGGGAACCGTCGGCGCCAGCGGCGATCTGGCGCCCCTGGCCCATATGGCGTTGCCGCTGCTGGGACTGGGGCGAGTCCACTTCCAAGGCCGCGTCGAGGATGCCCGTGACGTACTGCCCGCCATGGGTTGGGAGCCTTTGCGCCTGCGGCCCAAGGAGGGTCTGGCCCTGACCAACGGCGTGCAGTACATCAACGGCTGGGCCGCCCACGCCCTGGATCGCGGCGCGCTGCTGTCCAAGGCCGCCGACCTGCTGGCGGCACTGAGCATCCAAGCGTTCAGCGCCTCGCGCACCTTCTATCACCCGCTCTACCACACCACCTCTCTCCACGAAGAGCGCCGGGTGGTGGCGGGCAACCTCTGCTCGCTGCTGGCGGGAAGCAACCACTTCGAGCTGCCGACCTGCAACCAGTCGATGCAGGACCCCTACTCCTTCCGCTGCATTCCCCAGATCCACGGCGCCATACGCCAAGCCGTCGGCTTCGCCCGCGAGGTGGTCGAGCGGGAGTGCAACAGCGTCTCCGACAACCCACTGTTCTTCCCCGAGCAGGACGAGGTTCTGTTCGGCGGCAACCTGCACGGCGAGTCGACGGCGCTGGTGCTCGACTTTGCCTGCATGGCGATCAGCGAGCTGGCGAGCATTTCCGAGCGGCGGACGTATCAGCTCCTGTCGGGACAGCGCGGCCTACCGAGTTTCCTGGTGAAGCGGCCAGGGATCAACTCCGGGCTCATGATCTCCCAGTACACGTCGGCCGCGCTGGTCAACGAGAACAAAGTCCTCTCCACGCCGGCCTGCGTCGACACGATTCCCACCTGCCAGCTCCAGGAGGACCACGTCAGCATGGGCGGGACCTCCGCCCACAAGCTGGCTCAGATCCTCGACAACTGCGAGTACGTCATGAGCATCGAGCTGATGACCGCCTGCCAGGCCATCGATCTCAACGAGCCACTGCGGCTTTCGCCGGCCACCGAAGAGGTATTCCGCGAGCTGCGCGCGCGTATCCCGTTCCTGGAAGAGGACCGGGTGATGAGCACCGACATCGAGGCCGCCCGGGAGCTGTTCAGCGCGAGCGCGGGTCGTTGGGTGCGGGAACTGTCTTGATGCGCGGCGAGCTCACCAACCGAACGCCGACGACCCCGAGCGCTCTTGCCGGCGACAAGCGCCGCCTGCTGGAGGAGCTGCTGCGTCGGGAGGGGCTGGATCCGTCGCTGCTGCCGATTCCGCGGCGGGAGTCGGGCGGGGAGCGTGCTCGGGCGTCCTTTGCCCAGATCCGTCTGTGGTTCCTGGATCAGTTGGCGCCGGGCTCGCCGGTGTACAACCTGCACACGGCGCGGTGTCTGCGGGGCTCGCTCGACGTGGCGGTGTTGGAGCGTGCCCTCGACGAGGTGGTGCGGCGCCACGAGGTCCTGCGCACCGCGTTCGATGCAACCGGCGGGCAGCCGGTGCAGGTGGTCGCGCCGCACGCGGCGCTGCGCCTGCCGCGGTTCGACCTCTGGGGGCTCCCGGCCAGGGCGCGCGAGGCGGAGGCGCGGCGGGTCGCCGAAGGCGCGGTGCGGCGTCCCTTCGCGCTGAGCCGCGGGCCGTTGTTCCGACCTCTGCTGCTGCGCTTGGCGGTGGACGACCACGTCCTGATCCTGGCAATGCACCACGTCGTGGCCGACGGCTGGTCGATCGGCGTGCTGTACGGCGAGCTTCTGGCGCTCTACGCGGCGTTCGTCGTGGGCGCGCCGTCACCGCTCCGGGAGCTGCCGATCCAGTACGCGGACTTCGCCGAGTGGCAGCACGGGCGCGAGGCGGAGATGGCGGCGCAGCTCGACTACTGGCGCGGGCAGCTCGCGGGGCTGCCCGGGCTGGAGCTGGTGGCGGACCGCTCGCGGCCGGCAGTGCAGAGCTACCGCGGCGGCCGGCTGTCGCGGCCGCTGTCCGGGGAGCTGGTGGCGCGGCTGAGGGAGCTGGGGCGGCGCGCGGGAGCGACGCTCTACATCGTGCTGCTCGCCGCCTTCGAGGCGCTGCTGCATCGGTACACCGATCAGGACGACTTCGCGGTGGGATGTCCAATCGCCAACCGCAACCGTCCCGAGCTCGAGCCCCTGATCGGCTTCTTCGTCAACACGCTCGTCCTGCGCGCGCAGCTCGCGGGGCACCCGCGGTTCGCCGAGCTCCTCGACGAGGTCAAGAAGACCACCTTCGAGGCCTACGCTCACCAGGACCTGCCGTTCGAGCGGCTGGTGGAGGCGTTGCGGCCCGAGCGCGACCTCAGCCGTCAGCCGCTCGTCCAGGTGCTGTTCCACCTCCAGTCCGTTTCGCAGGAGGAACGGCAAACCGCGGGCCTCACCTGGAGCGTCTGGGAGATCGACAATCGGATGTCGACCTTCGACCTGACGGTCAATCTGTGGGAGACGCCTGGGGAGGAGGAGCTGGAGTGCCAGGGGGTGTACGCGGCGGACCTCTACGAGGGGTCGACGGTCGAGCAGATGCTGCGGCACTTCGTCCTGCTGCTTGAGGGCATCGTCGCGGACCCGGAGCGGCGCCTCTGGGAGATTGCGCTGCTCGATGCCGAGGAGACGCGGCAGTTGCTCGCGCAGTGGGACCACCGGCTGCCGGAGCTCTATCCCGACACCTGCCTGCACCGCCTCTTCGAGAGCTGGGCCGACCGCCAGGCAGACGTGGTGGCGGTGAGCTGCAAGGGGGTGGAGGTCAGCTACGGCGAGCTCGACCGGCGCGCCAACCGCGTGGCCCACGGCCTGCTCGGGCTCGGGCTGGGGGCGGCCCGCCGCGTCGCGGTGCTGCTGCCGAGCGCGCCGCAGCAGGTCGCCGCCCTGCTCGGCGTCCTCAAGGCCGGCTGCGCCTTCGTCTGCCTCGACCCGCGCCAGCCCACCGCGCGGCTCGCGCAGGTGTTGGCCGAGGCCTCGGCCGGCGCGCTGCTGACCGACGCCTCGTCGTTGCGCCAGCACCCGGCGCTCGCCGAGGGCGGCGACTGGCCAGTCGTGGACCTCGCGGGGTTCGATGCGCTGCCCGCGACCCGGCCGCTGGTGGAGGTCGACCCGGCCCAGCCCGCCTACGTCGCCTACACCTCCGGCTCCACCGGCCGGCCCAAGGGGATCGTCGAGTCCCACCGCAGCTTCAGTCAGTTCGTGCTCTGCCAGGGCAAGCCCTTCGCCATCGCGCCGCACCAGCGCTTCGCACAGTGGGCCTCGTGCGGCTATGACGCGTCCTACTGCGAGATCTTCGGCGCGCTCTGCCTCGGGGCGACGCTGTGCATGGCCGAGCCGTCGCTGCGGTTCGACCCGGCGGCCCTGGCGGTCTGGCTCTGCGCCGAGCAGGTGACGCTGCTGCAGGTCGTGCCGAGCTTCGCGCAGCAGCTCCTGCAGAGCCTGGGCGATGGCGGCGGCGGTCATCCCTTCCCGGCTCTCGCCGCCCTGCTGCTGGCGGGCGAGGCAGTGCGCGGCGAGCTGGCCATCTCTTGGCGCGAGCGCTTCCCCACGACGCCGCGCCTGTTCAACCTCTACGGTCCGTCGGAGACGGTGCTCGCCACCTGGCATCCGGTGCTGGTGGCGGACCGCCGCCAGGCCTCGGTTCCGGTGGGCCGTGCGTTCGAGGGCCGGCACGTCGTGCTGCTCGACCGCCATGGCCAACCGGCCCCGCGCGGGGTGCCGGGCGAGATCCACATCCGCAGCGCGCACCTGGCCGACGGCTATCTCGACCGGCCGGCCGAGACGGCGGCGAGCTTCGTGCCCGACGCGCTGGGCGGTGCCGGTGGGCGGCTCTACCGTACCGGCGACCTGGGACGCTGGCTTCCCGACGGCAGTCTCGTCTTCCTACGCCGCCGCGACCAGCAGGTCAAGGTGCGCGGCAACCGCGTCGAACTGGGCGAGATCGAGACCGCCCTGCGCTGCCACCCAGCGGTCGAGGAGGCGGCGGTGGCGGCCCACGACTACGGCCAGGGCGACCTGCGTCTGGTGGCCTACGTGGCGCTGGACCCGCTGGGCTCGCTCGGTCCGGGGGACGGCGCCGGCCTGCGCGCCGACTACATCGAGCAGACCCGCAGCCTCTACGACGAGATCTACGCCCTCGATCCGGCCTATTCCGCGGTCGACGGCAATATCAACACCCGTTCCTGGACCAGCAGCTACACGCACCGCGCCCTGCCCGAGCCGGAGGTGCTCGAGAGTATCGAGGACTCGGTCGAGCGCATCCTCGCCCTACGCCCCCGTCGGGTGCTCGAGATCGGCGCCGGCACCGGGCTGCTGCTGTTCCGTGTCGCTCCGCACTGCGCCAGCTATCTCGCAACGGACATCTCCGAGACCGCGGTGGGCTTCCTGCGCCGCCGGCTCGCTGCGCTCGCGACGCCGCTGCCGGGCGTCGCCGTCGAGCGCCGCGCCGCCCACGAGCTCGGCGATCTGCCCGCCGGCTCGTTCGATACCGTGGTCTTCAATCTCGTGACGCAGCACTTCCCCGACGAGCAGTACCTGCGCGAGGCCGTGGCCGAGGCGGTGCGCCTTACCGCTCCCGGTGGCGCCGTCTTCGTCGGCGGCGTGCGCAGCCTGCCGCTGCTGCGGGCCTTCCACGCCTCGGTGCAGCTCGCGCACGCCGACCCGCGCCTCGACCGCGCCGAGCTGCGGCGCCGCGTCGAGGACAGCCTGCTCCAGGACAAGGACCTGGTGATCGACCCGGCGCTGTTTGCCGAGGTCGTGCGCGAGCTGTCGCGCCCCGCTCATCTGCGCGTCCTGCCCAAGGGCGGGCACTCCCCCAACGAGATCAACCGCTTCCAGTACGACGCCATCCTGCTGCTCGAGCCGGCGCAGCCGCTGCGCCGCGACGTCGCCTGGCGCGATTGGCGCGCCGGCATGGACCTCGAGAGCCTGCGCCGGCACCTGGTCGACGACCGCCCCGAGGCGCTCGGCTTCACCGGCGTGCCCAACGCGCGCCTGGCCGAGGCGCTGCGCACCGCGGCCTGGCTCGACGGCGACGGTGCCCCCGAGGCCGTGGGAGGCCTGCGCGAGATGCTCGCCGAGCCGGTGCCCCAGGCCTGGGTCGATCCCGCCGACCTCTGGGACCTGGCGGCGCAGCTCCCCTACGATGTCGAGTTGCTGTGGACGGGCGCCGCGGCGGACGGCTCGTTCGACCTGGTGCTGCAGAGCCGCCCACCCGGCCAGTCCCCCTCCCTCCCCCGGCCCGTAGCCCTCCCTGCCCCGCCACCCGCCGCGCACCGGCGCGAGCTGACCAACAAGCCGCTGCGCGGCTTCGCCGCCGCCGCCCTGCCGCAGCTCGGGGAGTTTCTGCGCGCCCGGCTGCCCGAGCCCATGGTCCCCTCCGCCTTCGTCCAGCTCGCGGCGCTGCCGCGCACGGTCAGCGGCAAGATCGACCGCCACGCCCTGGAGAAGCCCGCCGAGCTCCACTCGCTCGCCGCCGACAGCTTCGAGCCCCCCCGCACAGAGCTCGAACAGACCGTCGCCGAGGTCTGGCAGGGCGTCCTGCGCATCGAACGGGCCGGCCGCCACGACAACTTCTTCGACCTCGGCGGTCACTCCCTGCTCGCCACCCAGGTGCTCAATCGCCTCCGCAGCCGCCACGGCGTCGAGATCCCATTGCGACGCTTCCTCGAAGCACCCACCATCGCCGCCACCGCGCATCAAGCGGAGGAGCTGCTTCGTCGGGAGGGTCTGGATCCGTCGCTGTTGCCGATCGCCCCTCGCTGGCCGGCCGCAGAGCGCGCCCGCCCGTCGTTTGCCCAGGTCCGTCTGTGGTTCCTAGACCAGTTGGCGCCCGGCTCTGCCGTGTACAACTTGCACACGGCGCGGCGGCTGCGGGGCTCGCTCGACGTGGCGGCGTTGGAGCGTGCGCTAAACGAGATCGTCCGGCGGCATGAGGTGCTACGCACCGCCTTCGACGCAACCGGCGGGCAGCCGGTTCAGGTAATCGCCCCCTACGCTGCGCTGCGCCTCCCGCGGTTGGAGCTGAGGGATCTGTCCGGTGCGGCGCGCGAGGCGGAGGCACGCCGCGTTGCCGAAGGCGTGGTGCGCCGTCCCTTCGCTCTGACCTGTGGCCCGCTCTTCCGCTCTCTCCTCCTGCGCCTGGGGCCGGAGGACCACGTCCTGATCCTTTCGATGCATCACGTGGTGGCCGACGGCTGGTCGATCGGCGTGCTCTACGGCGAGTTGCTGGCGCTCTACGCGGCGTTCGTGGCGGGCGCGCCGTCACCGCTCGCGGCACTGCCGATCCAGTACGCGGACTTCGCCGAATGGCAGCACGGGCGCGAGGCGGAAATGGCGAGGCAGCTCGAGTACTGGCGCGGGCAGCTCGCGGGGCTGCCGGGGCTCGAGCTGGTGGCAGACCGGTCGCGGCCGGCGGTGCAGAGCTACCGCGGCGGTCGGCTGTCGCGGCCGCTGTCCGGGGAGCTGGTGGCGCGGCTGAGGGAGCTGGGGCGGCGCGCGGGAGCGACGCTCTACATCGTGCTGCTCGCCGCCTTCGAGGCGCTGCTGCATCGGTACACCGATCAGGACGACTTCGCGGTGGGATGTCCGATCGCCAACCGCAACCGTCCCGAGCTCGAGTCCCTGATCGGCTTCTTCGTCAACACTCTGGTGTTGCGCGTGCAGCTCGACGGGCATCCTCGCTTTGGGGAGCTTCTCGCACAGACGAAGAAGACTACCTTCGAGGCCTATGTCCACCAGGACCTGCCATTCGAGCGGTTGGTGGAGGCGTTGCGGCCCGAGCGCGACCTCAGCCGACAACCGCTCATCCAAGTGCTGTTCCACCAGCCGGCGACCCAAGAGGGAGAGCAGCGGGCCGGCGGCGTCCGTTGGAGCGTCTGGGAGATCGACAATCGGATGTCGACCTTCGACCTGACGGTCAATCTGTGGGAGACGCCTGGGGAGGAGGAGCTGGAGTGCCAGGGGGTGTACGCGGCGGACCTGTTTGAGAGATCGACCATCGAGCAGATGCTCCGGCATTTCGTCCTGCTGCTCGAAGGGATCGTGGAGGACCCAGATCAGCGCCTCTGGGACGTTGCGCTGCTCGATGCCGAGGAGAGGCGGCAGCTGCTCGCGCAGTGGGACCACCGGCTGCCGGAGCTCTATCCCGACACCTGCCTGCACCGCCTCTTCGAGAGCTGGGTGGACCGCCAGGTAGACGTGGTGGCGGTGAGCTGCGAGGGGGTGGAGGTCAGCTACGGCGAGCTCGACCGGCGCGCCAACCGCGTGGCCCACGGCCTGCTCGGGCTCGGGCTGGGGGCGGCCCGCCGCGTCGCGGTGCTGCTGCCGAGCGCGCCGCAGCAGGTCGCCGCCCTGCTCGGCGTCCTCAAGGCCGGCTGCGCCTTTGTCTGCCTCGACCCGCGCCAGCCCACCGCGCGGCTCGCGCAGGTGCTGGCCGAGGCCTCGGCCGGCGCGCTGCTGACCGACGCCTCGTCGTTGCGCCAGCACCCGGCGCTCGCCGAGGGCGGCGACTGGCCAGTCGTGGACCTCGCGGGGTTCGATGCGCTGCCCGCGACCCGGCCGCTGGTGGAGGTCGACCCGGCCCAGCCCGCCTACGTCGCCTACACCTCCGGCTCCACCGGCCGGCCCAAGGGGATCGTCGAGTCCCACCGCAGCTTCAGTCAGTTCGTGCTCTGCCAGGGCAAGCCCTTCGCCATCGCGCCGCACCAGCGCTTCGCACAGTGGGCCTCGTGCGGCTATGACGCGTCCTACTGCGAGATCTTCGGCGCGCTCTGCCTCGGGGCGACGCTGTGCATGGCCGAGCCGTCGCTGCGGTTCGACCCGGCGGCCCTGGCGGTCTGGCTCTGCGCCGAGCAGGTGACGCTGCTGCAGGTCGTGCCGAGCTTCGCGCAGCAGCTGCTGCAGAGCCTGGGCGAGGACGATGGCAATCACCCCTTCCCCGCTCTCGCCGCCCTGCTGCTGGCGGGTGAGGCGGTGCGCGGCGAGCTAGCCGCCTCCTGGCTCGAGCGCTTCCCCGCGACGCCGCGGCTGTACAACCTCTACGGTCCATCGGAGACCGTGCTCGCCACCTGGCATCCGGTGCTGGTGGCGGACCGCCGCCAGGCCTCGGTTCCGGTGGGCCGTGCGTTCGAGGGCCGGCACGTCGTGCTGCTCGACCGCCACGGTCAACCGGCCCCGCGCGGGGTGCCGGGCGAGATCCACATCCGCAGCGCGCACCTGGCCGACGGCTATCTCGACCGGCCGGCCGAGACGGCGGCGAGCTTCGTGCCCGACGCGCTGGGCGGCGCCGGCGGGCGGCTCTACCGCACCGGCGACCTGGGACGCTGGCTTCCCGACAGCAGTCTCGTCTTCCTGCGCCGCCGCGACCAGCAGGTCAAGGTGCGCGGCAACCGCGTCGAGCTGGGCGAGATCGAGACCGCCCTGCGCTGCCATCCGGCGGTCGAGGAGGCGGCGGTGGCGGCCCACGACTACGGCCAGGGCGACTTGCGCCTGGTGGCCTACGTGGCACTGGACTCGCTGGGCTCGCTCGGTCCGGGGGACGGCGCCGGCCTGCGCACCGACTACATCGCGCAGACCCGCAGCCTCTACGACGAGATTTACGCCCTCGATCCGGCCTACTCGGCGGTCGATCACAACATCAATACCCGCTCCTGGACCAGCAGCTACACCCACCGCGCGCTGCCCGAGGCGGAGGTGCTCGAGAGCATCGACGACTCCGTGGCACGCATCCTCGCCCTGCGTCCTGGGCGGGTGCTCGAGATCGGCGCCGGCACGGGGCTCTTGCTGTTCCGCGTCGCTCCGCACTGCGCCAGCTATCTCGCAACGGACATCTCCGAGACCGCGGTGGGCTTCCTGCGCCGCCGGCTTGCCTCCCTCGTCCCGCCGTTGCCGGGCGTCGCCGTCGAGCGCCGCGCCGCCCACGAGCTCGGCGATCTGCCCGATGGCTCGTTCGACACCGTGGTCTTCAACCTGGTGACACAGCACTTCCCCGACGAGCAGTACCTGCGCGACGCCGTGGCCGAGGCGGTGCGCCTCACCGCCCCCGGCGGCGCCGTCTTCGTCGGTGGCGTGCGCAGCCTGCCGCTGCTGCGCGCCTTCCATGCCTCGGTGCAGCTCGCGCAGGCCGCCGATCCGCGCCTCGGCCGCGCCGAGCTGCGGCGCCGCGTCGAGGACAGCCTGCTCCAGGACAAGGACCTGGTGATCGACCCGGCGCTGTTTGCCGAGGTCGTGCGCGAGCTGCCGCGCCCCGCTCATCTGCGCATCCTGCCCAAGGGCGGGCGCTCTCCCAACGAGATCAACCGCTTCCAGTACGACGCCATCCTGCTGCTCGAGCCGGCACTGCCGGCGCGCCGCGACGTCGCCTGGCGCGACTGGCGCGCGGCCGGCATGGACCTCGAGAGCCTGCGCCGGCACCTGGCCGACGGCCGCCCCGAGGCGCTCGGCTTCACCAGCGTGCCCAACGCCCGCCTGGCCGAGGCGCTGCGCACCGCAGCCTGGCTCGACGGCGACGGTGCCCCCGAGACCGTGGGCGACCTGCGCCAGGCGCTCGCGCAGCCGCCTCCCCGGGACTGGGTGGACCCTGCCAACCTCTGGGACCTGACGGCACAGCTCCCCTATAGCGTCGAGCTGCTGTGGACGGGCGCCGCGGCGAACGGCTCGTTCGACCTGGTGCTGCAGAGCCGCCCACCCGGCCAGTCCCCCTCCCTCCCCCGGCCCGTAGCCCTCCCTGCCCCGCCACCCGCCGCGCACCGGCGCGAGCTGACCAACAAGCCGCTGCGCGGCTTCGCCGCCGCCGCCCTGCCGCAGCTCGGGGAGTTTCTGCGCGCCCGGCTGCCCGAGCCCATGGTCCCCTCCGCCTTCGTCCAGCTCGCGGCGCTGCCGCGCACGGTCAGCGGCAAGATCGACCGCCACGCCCTGGAGAAGCCCGCCGAGCTCCACTCGCTCGCCGCCGACAGCTTCGAGCCCCCCCGCACAGAGCTCGAACAGACCGTCGCCGAGGTCTGGCAGGGCGTCCTGCGCATCGAACGGGCCGGCCGCCACGACAGCTTCTTCGATCTCGGCGGTCACTCCCTGCTCGCCACCCAGGTGCTCAATCGCCTCCGCAGCCGCCACGGCGTCGAGATCCCGCTGCGACGCTTCCTCGAAGCACCCACCATCGCCGCCACCGCCCGCCAGATGGAGGAGTCGCGCGCCGCCGTGCGCGACGAGGACCTCGCGATCGCGCAGATCCTGGCCGAGGCCAGGTCGGAGTTGGACCACGAGGTCCAGGGGCTCTTGCGATGAGCCAGCAGCTCCCCGCCGACATCGCCGCGCTGCCTCCCGACCAGTACCGGCGGCTCGCTCAGATCCTGCGCGACAAGGGTATCGATCTGTCGCGCTTCCCGATCCCCCGGCGGGCTCCCGGCACCGGCCAGATGCCGCTCTCGTTCGCGCAGCGCCGCGTCTGGTTTCTCCAGCAGCTCGAGCCCGGCAGCGGCGTCTATCAGGTGCCTCTGCCCTTCCGCTTGACCGGCCGCCTCGCGCCGGCGGCCCTGAAGAGCGCCCTCGACGAGATCGTGCGCCGGCACGAAGCGCTGCGCACCGTCGTCCGCTCCGACGCCGAGGAACCTCTGCAGAGCGTGCAGCCTTTCCGCCCGGCGCGGCTCCCCTTCGTCGATCTCTCGCTCCTGGCGCCCTCTGAGCGCGAGACCGAGGCGCGCCGGATCGTCGACGCGGAGCTGCGGCGGCCCTTCGACCTGGCGTGCGGACCGCTCGTGCGCAACCTGCTGCTGCGACTCGGTCCGCAGGAGCACATCCTGCTCTCCGTCCTGCATCACATCGCCTGTGACGGATGGTCGAGCGGCATCTGGACGTGGGAGCTGACCGCTCTCTACCAGGCCTTCTACGCGGGCCACGTCTCGCCGCTGCCGGAGCTCCCCATCCAGTACGCCGACTTCGCGCTCTGGCAGCGCGATCGGCTCCAGGGCGATCTCCTGGCCAGGGAGCTCGACTGGTGGAAGACACGGCTGGCGGGCCCGCTGCCGCTGCTCGATCTGCCGACCGATCGGTCCCGCCCACTGGCCCAGACGTTCCGTGGCGGTCGCCGGCCCGTCCTGCTGGGGAACGAGCTCGCCGCGGCGCTGGCGGCGCTCTCCAAGCGGCACGGCGCCACGCTCTTCGCGACGCTGCTCGCCGGGTTCACGGCGCTGCTCCACCGCTACTCGGGCCAAGACGACATCCTGGTGATCTGCCCGATCGCCAACCGCAACCGCACCGAGATCGAGGGGCTGATCGGCATGTTCGTCAACTCCCTGGTGCTGCGGGTCGATCTCACCGGCGGCCCCACGTTCGCCGAGCTGCTGGGCCGCGTCCGCACCCTCCTCGCCGACAGCCTGGAGCACCAGGACCTGCCGTTCGAGAAGCTCGTCGAAGAGCTGCAGCCCGAGCGCGACCTCAGTCGTCAGCCGTTGAGCTCCGTGATGATGCAGCTCCAGAACGCGCCGCAGGAGCTGCGAGAGTGCGCCGGAGTGCGCTTCTCCCCGCTGGCGGTGGAGAGCGGCCGCGCGACGTTCGATCTCGCGCTCTCGCTCTGGGAGACCGGGCGCGGTGTCGAGGGGGGGCTGGTCTACAACGAGGACCTCTTCCAGAGCACCACCATGCAGCGGCTCCAGGGGCACTTCCGCACGCTGCTCGAGGGCGCGACGAGCGCGCCGGATCGTCGGGTGGCGACCCTGCCGCTGATGACTCCGCCGGAGCGCGATCAGATCGTCGTCGAGTGGGGCCGGCCGCCGGTCGCAGCCCCCTCCACCCCGCCGGTCCATCGGCTCTTCGAAGCCCGGGCGCGGGAGCGCCCGGCGGCGCCCGCCCTGGCGTTCGACGGCGGCGTATGGACCTACGGCGAGCTCGAGGAGCGCGCCAACCGCCTGGCCCATCATCTGCTGCTGCGGCTGCGCCTCCGCCCCGCGCAGCCGGTCGCCGTGGCGGCGGCGAGCGGACCGCTGCGCATTCAGGCGCTGCTGGCGGCGCTCAAGGCGGGAGGGTGCTTCGTCTGTCTCGACACGGCCCATCCGCCCGCCCGTCTGGCGGCGATGCTCGACGAGATCAAGCCCGGCGCCCTGCTGGTGGAGACCTCTCTCGCCGCCGGCGAGCTGGCAGCGCTCACCGCAGCCTGCACCGCTCCGCTCCTGGCCCTGGACGTCGACGAGGCGCGGGAGCGGCTGGGACCCGGCGCCCGCGGCGCCGGGCTGCTCGGCGGCTACGCGGCGAGCCCGCCGGCGCTGGACGTCCCGGTCGAAGCTCCCGCATACATCGCCTACACCTCGGGCTCCACCGGCCGGCCCAAGGGCATCGTCCAGTCCCATCGCAGCTTCGGCGCCTTTCTGCGCTGGTTCCAGCGCACCTTCGAGGTGGCGGCGCCGTGCCGCATCGCCCAATGGACTCCCATCGTCTTCGACCCCGCCCTGGCGGAGATCTTCTCGGCGCTGTGCGGCGGCGCCACGCTCTGCCTGCCGCCGGACGGGACGAGCGCCGATCCGGTGGCGGCGTTGGGCTGGCTGCGGCAGGAGCGGATCTCGCTGCTGCAGGCGATTCCCAGCTTCGTCGCGCAGCTCGCCGCCGCTCTCGACGTGGAGAGCGAGGACGGTGGTCGACTGCCCGATCTCGAGCACCTGCTGCTGGCGGGCGAGCCGCTGCCGGCGGCCCTCGCCGGCACCCTCCTCGCCAGGTTCCCCGCCCGGCCGCGGCTCTACAATCTCTACGGTCCGACCGAGGCCCTCGTCGCCAGCTGCCAGCACGTCACCGAGGTCGACGCCGGCCGCCGCACGGTGCCGGCGGGCCGGCCGATCGACGGGTGCCGAGTGCTGGTGCTCGATGCCGAAGGCGAGATCTGTCCCGCGGGCGTGCGCGGTGAGGTGTACCTCGAGGGCGCATGCGTCGCCGACGGTTACCTCCTGCGACCCGCCGAAACGGCCGCGTCCTTCGTGCCAGGGCCGCTACCGGGCGCTACCGCTCGTCGGGCATACCGAACGGGCGACGTCGGACGGTGGCTGCCGGACGGCGCCCTCGAGCTCGTGGGGCGCCGCGACCTCCAGATCAAGCTGCGCGGCAGGCGCGTCGAGATCGAGGAGATCGAGGCCGTGCTGTCCGCCCACCCCGCCGTGGGCCGCTGCGCGCTGGTCGCGGTCGACGCCGGAGACGGAGATCAACGGCTGGCGGCCTGGGTCGAGCCCAGGGCCGCGGTGGAGATGTCCGAGCTGCGGCTGTTTCTGGAGGAGCGGGTACCGGCGTACATGGTGCCGCAGCTCTTCCTGCTGCTCGAGAACCTACCGCTGACCTCCACGGGCAAGGTGGACCGCCGCGCCCTGCCACCCGTCAATCCATCCTTGGCGAGGAGCTCTCAAACGCCGCATGTCGCTCCCCGCACCGACACCGAGGCGAGGATCGCCGCGGTTTGGGAGGAGCTTCTCGGGATCCGGGGCATCGGGGTACACGACGACTTCTTCGAGCTCGGCGGCCACTCCCTACTGGCCACGCGCGTTCTCAACCGCCTGCGATCGCTCTTCTTCGCAACGGTCCCGCTCCGCCGCTTCTTCGCGGCCCCCAGCGTAGCCAAGCTGGCGGAGGCGGTCGACACCTTTCGGGTCCGGCGCAGCCAGCGGACCGAAGCCGTCGCCCGCTTGCTGGAGCAGGTCCAAGGACTCTCGGACCAGGAGGTCCAAAAGCTGGTAAAGGGGTACGAACAGTGACCGTAATCGACGAGACGAGAACGATGGGGACGGTGAGCCTCACGGGAGAAGACCTGACGATCTATGACGTCTACCGCGCCGCCGTGCAGGGAGACACAGTCGATCTGGATCCGACGCAGCTGGCCGCGGTCGCCCGTGCTCACGAGCGCGTCCAGGAATGGGGCGAGGCCGGGTATCCGATCTACGGCGTCAACACCGGGTTCGGCGAGATGATCCACATGATCGTCCCGGCGCCGTTCAAGACGCAGTTGCAGGAGAACCTGATCCGCACCCACGCGGCAGGCGGCGGCGAGCCCCTCGAGGATCACGTGGTGCGGGCCATTCTCACGGTGCGCCTGAACTGCCTGATCAAGGGGTACTCCGGCGTCAGCCCGGCGGCCCTGACGCTCCTGCGTGAGTTCCTCAACGGACGGATTCATCCGGTGATCCCGCAGCAGGGGTCGCTAGGCGCCAGCGGCGATCTGGCGCCCCTCTCCCACATGGCGCTGTCGGTCATCGGCGGCGGCTTGGTACGGACCGACGGGCGGGTGCGTCCGACGGCCGAGGTGCTCCAGGAGCGCGGGCTCACCCCGCCGACGCTGGGGTACAAGGAAGGCCTCGCGCTCGTCAACGGCACCTCGGCCATGACCGGCGCCGCGTGTCTCGCTCTGGTGGAGGCCTACCGCCTGCTCAAGCTCGCCGTCCTGACCTCCGCCGACATCGTCCAGTGCATGCGCGCTTCGGACCGCCCCTTCGATCCGCGCGGCCACGTGCTCAAGAACCACTCCGGCCAGATCGTGATCGCCCGTGAGATGCGGCAGCTCCTCGCGGGGAGCCGGCTGACCCGCGAGCACGGCGAGATCATGCGCGCCATCCACGCCAAGAGCGGTGGGTCGAGCGAGGTCTTCGACAGCACCATCTATCTGCAGAACGCCTATTCGCTCCGCAGCATGCCGCAGGTCCTCGGCGCCGTCCTGGACACCCTCGACTTCTGCCGCCGGATCGTCGAGGAAGAGGTCAACTCCTGCAACGACAACCCGCTGATCTTCGACAGCCCGGACAACACCTTCCACGGCGCCAACTTCCACGGCCAGTACGTGGCCATGGCCTGCGACCACCTCAACGTGGCTCTCGCCGAAATCGGCGTGCTCGCGGAGCGGCAGATCAACCGCGTTCTCGATCCCCACCTGAACAAGCCCCTGCCGCCGTTCCTGAGCCACGGCGCTCCGGGTCTTGCCTGCGGGTTCGAAGGCGGCCAGTACCTCGCCACCAGCATCGCGGCCGAGAACCTCGACCTCGCGGCGCCTGCCTCCATCAAGTCGCTGCCGTCGAACGGCCAGAACCAGGACGTCGTCAGCATGGGCATGACCTCGGCCCGGCGCTCGCTGCAGCTCGCCCGCAACGTCTCGACGGTGCTGACCATCCTCGCCGCGTCCTGCCATCAGGCCTACCACTTCCTCGACGGCGCCGCGTTCAGCGCTCCGCTGCGCAAGTTCCACGACGAGTTCGCCGGCCGCATCCCGCGCTACGAGGACGACATTCCCTTCGTCCAGCACCTCGCGGCGGTGCGTGAGGTGCTGTCGGGCGCGGAGCTGCAGAGTTGGGTCGACACGCAGATCTCGCTCGTGGCGTGAGGTGCAGCCGTGCAGAGTCTGACCACACCGAGAGAGGGGCAGGCGAGGGATGAGGAGGGTCGAGTGCCCGAGGGCCTGACCGTGGATCTCTCCCGGCTGAGTCCCGAGCGCCGCCGCGCCCTGGAAGTCCTGCTGGCGCAGCAGGGGCTCGCAGTCGACGACGCTCCCCTCGTCGCCCACGGCGGCACCGGCCCGTTCCCGCTCTCGTTCCCGCAGCGACGCCTGTGGTTCGTTCACCGCCTTGCCGCGGACAAGCGCGTCTACAACGTCGCGTGGCCCATCGCCATCGACGGCGCGCTGGATCGCACGGCGCTGGCGCGCAGTCTGGCGGAGATCGTGCGGCGGCACGCCGTTCTCCGCACCCGCTTCGAGGTTCGGGATGGCGAGCCGGTCCAGGTAGTCGTGCCCGATGCCGCGGCGCCGCTGCATGCGATCGAGCTCGCCCATCTGCCCGCGGCAGCGCGCCGCGACGAGCTGCCGCGCCTGCTGCGGCACGCGGCGAGCCGACCCTTCGACCTGAGCCGCGCGCCGCTGCTGCGCGCGATCCTGGTGCACACCGGCGACGACGCTCACGTCCTGCTGCTGAGCCTCCATCACATCGTCTCGGACGGCTGGTCGGCAGGCATCCTGCTGCAGGAGCTGGCGACCCTGTACTCCGCGTTCCGGCGCGGCCTGCCGTCACCGCTCCCCGAGCTCCCGCTCCAGTACGTGGACTACGCGATCGCGCAGCACGGCGAGGCCCATGCGGCGCGCTTGGAGACGCAGCTCGCCTACTGGAAACGGCGGCTCGCCGGTCTGGCGGGTGGATTGGACCTCCCGGTGGACCGACCGCGGCCGGCGGTCCTGAGCTTCCGTGGGGCGCTTGTCCCCTTTGCCCTTCCCGGTGCCCGCTGGGAAACCGTCAAGACGGTCGGCCGCCGCTGTGGAGCAACGCCGTTCATGACGCTGCTCGCGGTCTTCCAGGTCCTGCTCTTCCGTCACACCGATCAGATGGACCTGGCCGTCGGATCTCCGATCGCGAACCGGAACCGCACGGAGGTCGAGCCGCTGATCGGCCTGTTCGTCAACACCTTGGTGCTGCGCGCGGACCTCTCCGGCGACCCGACCTTCCGCGCCCACCTCGAGCGGGTGCGGAGCTCCTGTCTGGAGGATTTCGACCACCAGGACGCGCCCTTCGAGAAGCTGGTGGAGGTCCTCCAGCCCGAGCGGAGCCTCGACCGCCAGCCGTTGGTCCAGGTGATGTTCCAGTTGCAGAACGCGCCGCGGCCCGCTCTGGCGCTGGAGGCGCTCGAGCTCTCCTCTCTCGACCTCGAACCGGAGACCACCCCTTTCGATCTCGCTCTGACGCTGGCTGAGGACCGGCAAGGGCTCACCGGCTATCTCCAGTACTCCACCGACCTGTTCGACGAGACCACGGCGGTACGGCTTCTGGAGCGCTTCCGGACGCTGCTCGACGCGGCCGCGGCGTCGCCGGTGAGCCGCCTGTCGGAGCTGCCGTTGGTGACGCCCGCGGAGAAGCACCAGATCCTCGTCGAGTGGCACGGCACGTCCGGCGACGAGCCGAGCGGGTGCCGCCTAGACGAGCTCTTCGCGGCGCAGGTGGCGGCGCGCCCTGACGCCGTGGCGGTGGTCGACCGTCGAGGCAGCGTCACGTACGCGGAGCTGGACCGGCTGGCGAACCGGGTCGCGTGGCGGCTGGCGCGGGTGGGCGTGGGACCCGAGGTCGTCGTCGGTCTGTTGGGCGACCGGTCGGTCGCGATGGTGGCGTCCATGCTGGGCATCCTCAGGGCCGGGGGCGCCTACCTGCCGCTCGACCCGCTCTACCCGCGCGAGCGCCTCGTCCTGATGCTCGCGGACTCGCGGTCGCGAGTTCTGGTGGCCACCCGCCGATCCGGCGCTGCGGTCGTCGAGCACATCCTGCGCGAGCGCGGCGCCTGGGCGGGCGCGGTGGTATGGCTCGACGACGTGCTCGCGGAGGAGGCCGAGCCGTGGCCGGTGGCGGAGGCCGGCCCGGAGAACCTGGCCTACCTCATTTACACCTCGGGCTCGACGGGGAGGCCCAAGGGCGTGGCCATCGAGCACCGGAGCGCGGTGACCTTTGCGCGCTGGGCGCGCGGGGTTTTCTCCGACGACGATCTCGGTGGCGTCTTCGCCTCCACCTCCATCTGCTTCGACCTGTCGGTCTTCGAGATCTTCGTGCCCCTCGCGTGGGGCGGTCGAGTCATCGTCGGCGAGGATGCGCTCGCCCTGCCCTCTCATCCGGCCGCGGCGGAGGTGCGGCTGCTCAACACGGTGCCGTCGGCGGCGGCTGCCCTAGTCGATGGCGGGCGTCTACCCGCCTCGGTCCGCACGGTCAACCTCGCCGGCGAGCCGCTGCAGCGCGAGCTGAGCGATCAGCTCTATCGTCGGCCGGGCGTCGAGCGGGTGTTGAACCTCTACGGCCCCTCGGAAGCCACCACCTACTCGACGTGGACGACCGTCGAACGTGGAGCCCAGCGGCAGCCGACGATCGGCAGACCGGTCGCGGGAACCCGCGCTCACCTTCTCGACCGCCACCTGCAGCCGGTGCCGATCGGCGTCCGCGGCGAGCTATTTCTCGGCGGTGCGGGTCTCGCCCGCGGCTACCTCGACCGCGCCGACCTGACGGCCGAGAGGTTCGTGCCCGATCCGTTCGCGCCCATTCCCGGCGCGCGCCTGTATCGCACGGGAGACCTGGCGCGGCCTCTCGCCGACGGCCAGCTCGAGTTCCTCGGCCGCATCGACACCCAGGTGAAGATCCGCGGGTTCCGGATCGAGCCGGGGGAGGTCGAGGCCCTCCTGACGGGCTTGCCGGAGGTGGCACAGGCAGCCGTCGTGGCGCGGCGCGACTGGCCGGTCACGGGGGAGCTTTCCCTGGTGGCCTACTGGGTCGCCAGCGCAGGGGCGGCCGGGGCCGAGGACGCGCTGCGGGGCTCTCTGGCTTCGCGGCTCCCCACCTTCATGATGCCGGCGGCGTTCGTGCGCCTCGACTCGCTCCCGCTGACGCCGAACGGGAAGGTGAACCGCGAGGCGCTGCCCGCGCCTGCCGGCAGGCAGGTCACGACCCTCGCCCACAGACCTCCCACCACCGCGCTCGAGCGCACGATCGCCGCTCTCTGGCAGGAGGTGCTGAAGACCGAGAGCGTAGGCCTCTACGACAACTTCTTCGACCTCGGCGGCCACTCTCTGCGCTTGGCGCAGCTCCACACCCGCCTCGTGGAGCGGTGCGGCCACGACTTCCCGCTCGTCGAGCTGTTCAGGCATCCCACCGTCAAGGCGCAGGCGACCTTCCTGGCCGCCGCGGCTCTCGCTATCGCGGAGCCTGCCGCCGCAGCTCCGGCCCCCGGTCCCGCCGAGGGCCCGATCTCACAGACCACCGCCGTGGCCGTGATCGGCATGGCCGGGCGCTTTCCCGGCGCCGCCGGCGTCGACGAGCTCTGGGACAACCTGTGCCGGGGCGTCGAGTCCATCTCCTTCTTCTCGCACCAGGAGCTGGCGGCGGCGGGGGTCGAGCCGGAGCTCCTGCAGAACCCCGACTACGTCCGGGCGAAAGGGGTGCTGCGAGGGGCCGACGAGTTCGACGCCGCCTTCTTCGGCATGAGCCGCAGGGAGGCGGAGATCACCGACCCGCAGCAACGCGTCTTCCTCGAGACGGTGTCGGAAGCGCTGGAGGACGCAGGGCTCGACCCCGCCCGCTATCCAGGGCGGGTGGGAGTCTTCGCCGGGACCGGGCTCAACACCTATCTGCTCGCGAACCTCGCTCCTCATCCCGGCATCCGGTCGGCGGTCGGCGGCTATCAGCTCTGCGTCGCCAACGACAAGGACTTCATGCCGACCCGGGTCTCCTACAAGCTTGACCTGCGGGGGCCGAGCGTCGCGGTGCAGACGGCCTGCTCCACCTCCCTGGTCGCCGTTCACCTCGCCTGCAAGAGCCTCCTCGACGGCGAGTGCGAGGTGGCCTGCGCCGGCGGGGTGACCATCAGCTTCCCGCAGGAAGCCGGCTATCTCTACCAGGAGGGCGGCATCGCGTCGCCGGACGGCCACTGCCGCGCGTTCGACGAGCGCGCGCAAGGCACGACCTTCGGCAACGGCGCGGGGGTGGTGGTCCTGCAACGCTTGGACGCCGCCATCGCCGGGGGCTTTCGCGTCCGTGCCGTGATCAAAGGCAGCGCCATCAACAACGACGGCGCCGCGAAGGTGGGCTACACGGCGCCCAGCATCGAGGGCCAGAGCCGGGTGATCGCCGCGGCACAGACGGCGGCCGGCTGCGCTGCCGCAGACATCACCTACGTCGAGACCCATGGCACCGGCACCGCCTTGGGAGACCCCATCGAGGTCGCAGCGCTGCACCAGGTCTTCGGGGCCGCGGCCGGGCAGGGCTCCTGCGCTCTCGGCTCGATCAAGAGCAACGTCGGGCATCTGGACACCGCCGCCGGGGTGGCCGGCCTGATCAAGACAGTCCTGGCTCTCGAGAAGCGCCAGATCCCCCCCAGCCTCCATTTCGAGCGCCCCAACCCGCGCATCGACTTCGCCAGCGGGCCGTTCTACGTCAATACCGAGCTGCGGGAATGGAGCCCGCCGGCCCTGCCGCGCCGCGCCGGCGTCAGCTCGTTCGGAATCGGCGGCACCAACGCGCACGTCGTGCTGGAGGAGGCTCCCGCGACCGAGCCGCCGGAACCCTCCCGCTCGTGGCAGCTCCTGCCGCTCTCCGCACGCAGTGCCGCCGGCCTGGACACCGCCGCCCGCAACCTCGCCCGGCATCTCGAGTCCCATCCGGAGGTGGCGCTGCCCGATGTCGCCTTCACGCTCCAGATCGGCCGTCGTGTCTTCAGGCACCGCCGCGTGGTCCGCTGCCCCAACCGCGACGAAGCGATCGCAGCTCTCCGCGGCGGCGACGCCGGGCGCGTGCTGGACGGACTCCAGGACCGCGGCGATCGGCCGGTGGCGTTCCTCTTCCCAGGCCAGGGAGCGCAGCACGTCAACATGGGCCGTGAGCTGCTCGCCGAGCCGGCTTTTCGCGGCGAGCTCGCAGCCTGCGCGGAGGTGCTGCATCCGCTGCTCGAGCGCGACCTGCTGGAGGTGCTGTACCCGCCGCCGGGCGGCGAAGAGACCGCCCGTGAGCTCTTGCGACAGACGCGTTTCGCGCAACCCGCGCTGTTCGTCGTCGAGTACGCGCTGGCGAAGCTCTGGATGTCTTGGGGAGTCCTGCCGCAGGCCCTGCTCGGCCACAGCGTGGGCGAGTACGTGGCCGCCTGCCTCGGCGGGGTGTTCTCGTTACCCGACGCCTTGCGGCTGCTCGCCGTCCGCGGCCGGCTGATGGACGCGCTCCCGGGCGGCACGATGCTCGCGGTTGCGGCCTCGGTCGACGACGTGGCCCCCCTGCTGGAGAGTGAGGACCTCTGCGTCGCGGCCGTCAACGAACCGGGCCGGGTCGTCGTCGCTGGACCGCCCGCGGCGGTAGCGGCTCTCGAGGCGAGGTTGGCGCGGCGGCACACGGCCTGCCGCCGTCTCGAGACCTCCCACGCCTTCCATTCGCCGACGGTCGAGCCGCTGATGGAGCCGTTCCGGCGAGAGCTCGAGCGTGTCGCGCTGAGCCCGCCCGCAATTCCCTGGGTTTCCACCCTGACCGGTACCTGGATCACCGCCGGTGAGGCCCAGGACCCGGGCTACTGGGCGCGACAGATGCGCGGCACGGTCCGCTTCCTCGACGCCGCCGCCGTGCTGCTCGCGGAGCCGGAGCGGATCCTCCTGGAGGTCGGGCCCGGCCGGACCCTGGCGGGGTTCGCTCGGCGGCATCCCGCGCGCGCAGAGGGGCAGTCCGTCGTCGCGTCGCTGGCGGCGGCGGACGGCGACGGCGATCAGGCGGCGCTCGTCGAGGCGCTTGGCCGCCTCTGGCTGGCCGGAGCCGCGATCGATTGGGCCGGCTTCCACGCCGGCGAGCGCCGCCGCCGGTGCCCCCTGCCCACCTATCCCTTCGAGCGCCAGCGGTTCTGGATAGAGTCTCCATCTCCCGGCTCCAGTTGGCTGGGTGCCCCCCACCGGCGCGCGGCACAGCCGCTCGCGCCAGAAGTCCCTGGCTCGAACGGCTCGGATGCGCGCCGAGACGCTCGCACACCGGAGCCGGTGCTGTCGGTTGACGGAGTGCAGGACATGCGCCGCGACAAGCTCGTTCTCCGAGTGGCGGAGATCTTCGGCAACCTTCTGGGCATTCCGGCGGACGAGGTCGTTCCGACGTCTTCCTTCTTCGCGCTCGGCGCGGACTCGCTGACCCTCCTGCAGGCCGCGCAGAGCCTCGAGCGGGCGTTCGGCGTGCGGATTCCCTTTCGCCGCTTGGTGGAAGAGCACCAGTCCGTGGCGGAGTTGGCCAACCATCTCCTCCAGGAGCTCCCTCCCGAGCCGCCGGCGCCTACCACCTCCGCTCCACTTCCGTCGCCGGACCTGGCCCTCACCGTTGCCGGCCTGGGCGAGGCGGCGACCGCTCTGGCCGCCGGACCCGCCGGTGGAGCTCTGGCGCCGCTGCTCCAGCTCATGTCCGAGCAGCTCAGCCTGCTGCGTACCGTGATGGCCGCGGGAGCTCCCACGGTCGAGGTCCCGGCGATCGTGGCACCCGCGGCGGCTGCGTCCGCCGCGGCGGTCGCCGTGGCAGCCGCTTCCCAACCGGCAGCGGCCGACCTGCCCGGCCTCGCTCCCAGGTACCTGCCGGACCCCTATGTCGCTTACCGCAAGATCGAACGCGGCCCCGAGGGGGGACTCACCCCTCACCAGCAGCAGCATCTGACGGCTCTGGTTGCACGGCTCGGGAGCAAGACCCCTGGGTCCAAGCGCATGGCGATGGAGAGCCGCCCCTTTCTGGCCGATGAGCGGAGCGTGGCCGGCTTCCGACAGATCTGGAAAGAGCTCCAGTATCCGATCCATACCCAGCGCGCCGCCGGCGCGCGAGTATGGGACGTGGACGGCAACGAGTACGTCGACATCACCATGGGCTTCGGCTCGCTGCTGTACGGCCACTCCCCTCCGTTCATCCTGGAAGCCATCCAAGAGCATCTGTCACGCGGCATCCAGATCGGCCTGCTCTCACCGCTGGCCGGACACGCGGCGCGTCTGATCTGCGAGATGACCGGCCTGGATCGGGCCGCGTTCTTCAATTCCGGGACGGAGGCCGTCATGGTGGCGCTGCGCCTGGCCCGGGCTCGCACGCGCCGCACCCGCATCGCGGTCTTCGCCGGCTCGTACCACGGCTGGTCGGACGAGGTGATGGTGCGCATGGAGCGCACTCCGGACGGCGGCACCCGCGCCGCGCCCATGGCGCCGGGGGTTTCCCCTCACGTTTCGGACAACGTGCTCATTTTCGACTACTGCAGTCCCGCTTCGGTCGAGGCCGTCCGGGCTCGCGCTCACGAGCTCGCCGCCGTGCTGGTCGAGCCGCAGCAGAGCCGCCGGCCCGGATTCGAGACCGCCGACTTCTTGCGCGCGTTGCGCCGGGTGACCACCGAGTCCGGCGCGACGCTGATCTTCGACGAGGTCATCACCGGCTTCCGCATGCACCCGGGCGGCGCCCAGGCCCTCTACGGCGTGCAGGCGGACCTGGTCACCTACGGCAAGGCGATTGGCGGCGGCATCCCGATCGGCGCGGTGGCCGGCAAGCGAGCCTTCATGGACGGCGTCGACGGCGGCCAGTGGCAGTACGGCGACTCCTCCTACCCCCGCGAGGAGACGACATACATCGCCGGCACCTATATCAAGCACCCGCTGACAATGGCGGCGGTCTGCGCCTCGCTGGAGCATCTGCGGCAGGCCGGCCCTGAGCTGCAGGAGGGGCTCACCCGGCGCACCGAGCGCCTGGTGGCGGAGCTCGACGCTCTTTTCGAGGAGCAGGAGGTGCCGATCCGCATGATGCACATCGGCTCTCTCTTCCGCTTCGTCTTCGAGCGCGGCTATCAGTATCCGGACCTTTTCTTCTTCCATCTCCTGGACAACGGCGTGTACGTGTGGGAGGGGAGGGCCTGCTATGTCTCGACCGCCCACACCGATGCGGACCTGGAGAGCGTGAAGGCGGCGGTCCGCCGGACCGTCGATGCCATGCGGGAGGGTGGCTTCCTGCCGCCGCGCGCCCAGCGGCGGCCGCCCGCCGGGCCGTACCGCATTCCGATGACCGAGGCGCAGACAGCCCTGTGGGCCGTCGTTCAGATCAGCGACGAGGCCGCCCGCGCCTATCACGAGTCCCTGGAGATCGAGTTGGTGGGCGACCTCCGGGAGGAGAGCCTGCAGCGCGCGCTGCAGCGGCTCGCCGACCGTCACGAGGCCCTGCGAACGACCTTCAGTCCCCTGGGAGACGCGCAGATCGTCCAGCCGCGGATGCGCCTCGACCTGGCGTTCCAGGACCTCTCGAGCCTGGACGAGGAGAGCCGCCGACGTGCCGCCGCCGAGATCCTGGGTCGCGACGCCCGTGAGTCGTTCGACTTCGAGCGTGGTCCGCTGGCACGTGCGCGGCTGCTTCGTCTGGAGCCTCGCAGCCACATCCTCGGCTTGACGCTCCATCACCTGATCACCGACGGCCTCTCCAATGGCGTGCTGCTGCGGGAGTTGGGCCTGCTCTACGCGTCCGAGCGTACCGGCGGCAAGGCGGAGCTTCCTGCAGCCGTCCCCTTCAGCGCGTTCGTGAGCTGGCAATCGGAACGGCAGCGCGCGGAGACCCTGGCGGAGAGCGAGGCCTACTGGCTGCAGGCCTTTGTCGATCCCCCGGCCCCCTTGGAGCTCCCGTCCGACCGGCCGCGGCCGGCGGTGCGGAGTTTCCTCGGCGCACGCCAGACGGCGACCTTAGGCCCGCGCGTTCACGACCGGCTGCGTGCTGCCGCCGCGCGCCAAAGCACCACGGTGTTCACTCTCCTGCTGGCGGCCTGGCAGCTCCTGCTCCACCGTTTGTCGGGACAGAGCGACGTGGTGGTCGGCGTCACCGCGGCAGGTCAGGCGACCTTGGGCGAGACGCCGCCGGTCGGGTACTGCGTAAACCTCTTGCCCATCCGCAGCCGCGTCCAAGGAGATCCGCCGTGGCGTGCATACCTTGCCGGCGTGCAGCGCGCGCTGCTGGATGCGTATGAGCACCAGGACTACCCGTTCCACCGCCTGGTTCGCCAGCTCAAGCTCCCCCGTGCTGCCAATCGCTCGCCTCTCGTCTCGGTGCTTTTCAACATGGACCGGGTGCGGGACGAGCGGATGCGGCTCGGCGACCTCGAGGCGCGGGTGTCGTCCCGGCACAACGGCGGCGCCAAGGACGATCTCTACCTCGACCTGACGCTGGGCGACCACGCCGTCGAGATCGCCTGCGAGCACGACCTAGCCCTCTTCGACCTCACCACGGTCGGGCGCTGGCTCAGGCACCTCGAGACCCTCCTCGACAGCGCGCTCGCGCATCCCGACGAGACGATCCGGCGCCTGCCCCTACTCCGCCCGGACGAGTGGGAGCAGATCTTGGCCGAGACGGCCTGCAGCGAGCGGGTCGCTCGTCCGGACGTCTGCCTGCCGCAGAGGATCGAAGCCCGGGTGGACCTGCACCCCGACACGGTTGCGGCGACTGCCGCAGGTCGTCACCTGACGTATGCGGGACTCGACCGCGCCGCCAACCGCCTGGCCCATTACCTTCGCCGGCTCGGCGTCGGACCGGAGGCAACCGTCGGTATCTGTCTCGAGCGCTCGGCGGACCTGTTGGTCGCCCTGCTGGCGGTGCTCAAGGCCGGCGGCGCCTACGTGCCGCTGGACCCCGGCCATCCGGACCGGCGCCTCCAGCACATCGTGCGCAGCTCCAGGCCGGTCATCATCGTGACCTGGAGCGGGCGCGAGGCCTGGGCCGCCACGCTCGGCGGCCGCGCGCTTCTGCTCGATCGGGAGGCGCCGCTCATCGACCGCGAGCCGGACGCGCGTCCGCTGCCCGCCGCTGGCGCCGCGAACCTCGCGTACGTCCTCTACACCTCCGGCTCGACAGGAGAGCCCAAAGGTGTACCGGTCCCTCACTCGGCCCTGACCAACTGTCTCGCCTCGATGCTCGAGCGCCCCGGCCTCACCGCCGACGACTCGCTCCTGGCGGTGACTACGCTCGCCTTCGACATCGCCGCTCTGGAGCTGTTCCTACCGCTCCTCGCGGGTGGCCGGGTGGAGATCGCCACCGAGGGTATGGCGCGGGACGGGCTGGCGCTGAGGGACGCTCTGGCTGATTCGGGCGCCACGGTGATGCAAGCCACGCCGTCCACCTGGCGCATGCTGCTGGCGGCGGACTGGCGGGGAGCGGGCTCATTCAGGGTGCTCTGCGGCGGCGAAGGGTTGCCGCGCCCCCTAGCCGACGCGCTGCTCACTTCGGCGGAGGCGGTGTGGAACGTCTACGGGCCGACCGAGACCACGATCTGGTCCACCGTCGAGCGGATCGAGCCTGGCGGCGGACCGGTGACCGCCGGCCGGCCGATCGCCGATACCAGCGTCCGCGTGCTGGACGCCGATCTGGAGGTCGTGCCCCCGGGGGTAGTGGGAGAGGTCTACATCGGCGGCGGCGGTCTCGCCCGCGGCTACGTAGGCAACCCGCAGCTCACCGCGGAACGCTTCGTGCCGGACCCCTTTGCCGCCGACGGGCGGCGTCTCTATCGCACCGGTGATCGTGGCCGTCTCCGGCCAGGAGGGCGCCTCGAGATCCTGGGGCGGATGGACGACCAGGTGAAGATCCACGGCTCGCGCATCGAGCTGGGGGAGATCGAGAGGGTCCTGGGCCGCCACCCCGCGGTGGCCGCCGCCGCCGCCGCCGTGCGCGGCGATGGGCCCGACGGACGGTTGGTGGCCTACATCGTCCCTCGCGGGCCGGCCGTTCCCACCGCGGCCGAGCTGCGCGCCTTCCTGCAGGACTCCCTGCCCGCCAACATGCTGCCGGCGGCGTTCGTCGAGCTGAGGGAGCTCCCACTCACTCCGAACGGAAAGCTGGACCGGCAAGCGTTACCGTTCCCAAGCGCCATCCCGGCGTCAAGCGCCACATCCTTCGCCGCTCCACTGACGAGGACCGAGCGGGCGCTCGCCGGGGTGTGGGAAGAAGTCCTCGGAATTGAAAGCGTGCAACGTTTCGACCACTTCATCACGCGGGGCGGGGACTCCATCGCGGCGGTGCGTGTGGCGGTGCGCGCCGGACAGGTCGGAGTCCGTGTGACGCCCACGCAGATCTTCCAGCGGCCGGTCCTCGCCGAGCTGGCGGCCCTAGTGGAGCCCGACGCCGCCGGGATAGGCGGCGGTGAGCTGCCGCTGACCCCGATCCAGCGCTGGCTGTTCGAGCAGGAGCTGACTGATCCCCATCACTGGAACCAGTCCGTGTTGATGGAGCTGCACGATCCCCTTCCGGCGTGGAGCCTGCGCCTGGCCGCGGGCGCGCTGGCGGCACACCATGACAGCCTGTGCCTGCGGTTCGCGGCTACCCGAGACGGCTGGCGCGCGTTCCAAGTGCCGCCGGAGATCGCGTGCTCTTTCTCATCGATCGATCTCTCCGCGCTGCCCGCGCCGGCCAGAATGCGCGCGCTCGAAACGGCCGCCGCCGCGCTGCAGGCGAGCTTGGACCTGACCCGCGGTCCGCTCGTCCGGATCGTCCTGTTCGAGACCGCCGACTCGGGCCGTCGTCTCTTCGTCGTCCTCCACCACGCGGTGACCGACGACGCCTCCTGGCCTTTCCTGCTGGCGGACTTGCTGGAAGCGGCGCGCCAGTGGACTGGCGGGCGGCGGCCTGTCCTGCCGTCTCGCACGGCACCGTTCCGGCGCTGGGCCGAGAGACTGCCGGATCTCGCGCGTTCTCCCGAGATCCTGGCCGAGCTCTCCTTCTGGCTGGATCCCGCCCGCGCCCACGCCGGGCGGCTCGCGGTGGACTTCTCCGGCGCGGCGAACACCGAGGCCTCGGCACGCAGCATCGCCGGCGAGCTCGACGCCGAGCGGACTCGTCGGCTCCGGCAGCAGGCCGGGAGGCTGCGCGTCCAGGTGAGCACGCTGGTCCTGGCGGCAGTTGCTCAGGCCTTCGCGCGCCGCCTCGGCGCCGTCCCCTTGCTGGTCGACCTCGAAGGGCACGGCCGGGAGGATCTCTTCCCCGACCTCGACACGTCGCGCACCGCCGGCTGGTTCACCTGCATCTATCCCGTGCTCCTCGCCGCCGGCGACGGCTCTCCGGCCGAGACCCTCGCCGCTGTGCGCCGGGAGCTGCGGCGCGTACGGCGCGGCGGCATCGGATACGGTCTGCTGCGTTACGCCGACGGACGAGGCGAAGGGGCATCCATGTTGCGGGCGCTCCCCCGCGCCGAGGTGGTGTTCAACTTCTCCGCTCGCCCCGGCGTAACGGAGGGCGGCGCGCGCCCGTTCGTATGGGCCCGTGAGCCTGCCGGCCCACGACGCTCGCCGCGGAACATGCGGCCGTATGTGATCGAGATCGACGGCAGCGTCGCCGACGACCGGCTGCGGCTCGAATTCCGCCACAGTGCCAACCTGCATCGGCCCGAAACCCTCCTCGGATTGGCTCGCGACTTCGAGGACGCCGTCGACCGGCTGCTCGAAGCCGGCGCCCCAGAGCAGGCTCACGAGGCCGAGAGCTTCCCGGCCGCGCGGCTGAGCCAGGCCAAGCTCAACCGGCTGATCGCACGGATCGGTTAGGGATCGATGACGGTGACGGACGTCGAGGACATCTACGAGCTCTCCCCCCTCCAGGAAGGGATGCTGTTCCACTGCCTCTCGGACCCCCGTCCGGGGATCTACCTCGAGCAGTTCGCCTACGCCCTCGCCGGCGACCTGGACCTGCCGGCCTTCACCGCAGCTTGGCGTCACGTGCTGCAGCGACACGAGGTGCTGCGCACGTCGCTCCATTGGCAGGGCGCCGGCAAGCCGCTGCAGGTGGTGCATCGGGAGGTCGAGCTGCCTCTGATCGTGCACGACTGGAGCGACATCGCGGAGAGCGATCGGGAACGCCGACTCGCGGAGCTGCTGGCGAGCGACCGGCGGCAGCGCTTCGACTTCGCCCAAGCACCCCTCCTGCGCGTGGCGGTCGCGCGCGCCGCACCGCGGCTCCACTACTTCCTGTGGACTTTTCATCACATCCTGATGGACGGCTGGTCCATCGCCATTGTCCTCCCTGATCTGTTCGCCGCCTACGCCGAGGTCCGGCGCGGCGGCGTGCCGCCGCTCGAACGCCCGCGCCCGTTCCGCGATCACATCCTGTCCCTGCAGGCCCAGGACAGCGAGAGGTCGCGGGCGTTCTGGGCGAGGCTGCTCGAGGGCTTCGCGGAACCCTTGTCCATCGAGCTCGACAGCCCGCGCAGCGGCAGCGGTCCGCCGGCGGGGGAACCGGGCGAGCGGGGGCTGCGCCTCGACGCCGAACAGACGGCCGCGCTGCAGGCCGGCGCCCTCGGCCTCCAGGTGACGCTCAACACGCTCGTCCAGGGCAGCTGGGCGCTCCTCCTCAGCCGCTACTGCGGTGTCGAGGACGTGGTCTTCGGCACGACCGTCTCCGGGCGCTCCGCGGGCGGGATGGAAGACACCGTCGGGCTGTTCATCAACACCCTCCCAACGCGCGTCCGCGTGCCGGCCCAGTCGCCGGTGCGGCCATGGCTGCAGGGGCTCCAGCGCCTGCAGGCGGAGATGCGCGAGCACGAGTCCACTCCCCTGCCTCAGATCCAGGGCTGGAGCGGGGTGCGGACCGGCACGCCGCTCTTCGAAACCCTGGTGATCTACGAGAGCTACCCCGCCGCACCGGCGACCGGCGCTGCGGACTGCGGTCTCGAGCTCCATCACCTGCACACGCGCGAGCAGATGAACTACCCGCTGGCCCTGGTCGTCGTGCCGGACCAGGAGATGCTCCTTCGCCTGTCGTACGACCAGCGCCGCTTCGACGGTATGGACATGGAGCGGCTCCTCTCCCACCTGGTCCACGTCCTCCACGGTCTCGTGGCGAGCCCCGGCCGCGCCCTCGGCGCCGTGCCCATGCTGGGTCGTTCCGAGGAGCGGTTTCTCCTCCGCGAGCTGAACGACACCGAGGTCGCGGCGGCCGACCGGCTCTGCGTCCACGACCTCTTCGCGATCAGCGCCGCCGCGGCGCCGGACGCCGTCGCCGTCAGCTTCGGGGACGTCACCCTGACGAGGGCCGAGGTGAGCCGGCGGGTTCGCCGACTGGCGGAATGTCTGCGCGCCCGCGGCGTCGGTCCCGAGATCCGCGTCGGAGTCTTCCTGGACCGCTCCGAGCGACTGCCCCTGGCCCTTCTCGGCGTCCTCGCCGCCGGTGGCGCCTACGTCCCCCTCGATCCCAAGTTCCCGCGGCAACGTCTCGCGCTGATGCTGGAGGACGCCGGTCCCGCGGTGCTCCTGACGGAGCGCCGCCTGGTCGCCGCGCTGCCGACCGGTGCCGCCCAGGTGCTGGCGTGGGAGGACCTTCCGTTGGCCGGACCGTCTCCGGCGGCGGCGGGCGCCACACCGGCCGTCCTGCCCTCCAATCTCGCATACGTCATCTACACTTCCGGCTCCACCGGGCGCCCCAAGGGCGTCGCCGTGCCGCACTCGGCGCTCTCCAACCTGCTCACCGCCATGCAGCGACGCCTGCAGCCCACCGCCGGCGACGTCCTCTTGGCCGTCACCACCGTGTCGTTCGACATTGCGGCCCTGGAGATCTTCCTGCCGCTGATCAGCGGCGCGCGGCTGGCGATCGCCGCAGCCGACGAGGTCCCGGACGCCCTGCGGCTGCTGGCACGGATGGAGCGGGAAGGCACCACGCTCCTGCAGGCGACCCCGGCCACGTGGCGGGCGCTGATCGAGGCCGGGTGGGAGGGCGCCCCTGGTCTGACCGCTCTGTGCGGCGGCGAGGCGCTGCCCGGCGAGTTGGCGTCGGCGTTGCGCGAGCGTAGCGCCGCGCTGTGGAACGTCTATGGTCCCACCGAGACCACCGTCTGGTCGTCCATGGAGCGGATCAGGGCGGAGGCGGAGACGGAGGCGACGATCCCTCTCGGCCGGCCGATCGACGACACTCGGTTCTACGTCCTCGACCCGAGCATGCAGCTCCTGCCCCTCGGCGCCGCCGGCTCTCTCTTCATCGGCGGCGGCGGGCTGGCGCGCGGCTACCATGGGCTGACCGGGCTCACGGCCGAGCGCTTCGTGCCCGACCCCTTCGCCGACTCGCCCGGCGGCCGGCTCTACGACACGGGCGACGTCGCTCGCCGCCGGCGGGACGGCGCCTTGATCTTCCTCGGACGCAGCGACCGGCAGGTGAAGCGCCACGGCTTCCGCATCGAGGTCGGCGAGATCGAGTCGGCCCTCTGCCGCCATGCGGAAGTCAAACAGGCGGTCGTCACCGCCCACCGACGGACCGGCCCCGTCGCCGACCTCCAGCTCGTGGCCTGGTTCGTGCCGGAGTCGCGCACGCCGGATGCGCCGGAGTTCCGCGCATGGCTGCGGCAGAGCCTGCCCGAGTACATGCTCCCTTCCCGGTTCGTGCCGCTGCCGGCCTTCCCGCTGACGCCCAACGGCAAGGTGGACCGCAAGGCGCTGGTGCCGCCGGAGGAGGCCACGGTGGAGGTCTCACTGCGCCACGTGCCGCGCACGCCTCTGGAGGAGGTCCTGGCCGATGTCTGGGCCGAAGTCCTGGAGGTCCCGAGGCTGGGCGTCGAGGACCACTTCGTCGAGCGCGGCGGCGACTCTCTGCTCGCACTGCGTGCCGCCTTGCAGATCCAGGAGGCGCTGCAGGTCGAGATCACTCCCGATGCCATCTTCAAGAACCCGACGGTGGCGAGCCTGGCGGCGGCGCTGACGCAGGACCCGGTCGAGGGCCGGCGCCTGCTGCGCGAGGCGGAGCTGTTCCTGCGCCTGGCCGGCCTCTCGGACGAGGAGGCGGCGGCGCTGTTCGAGCCGAGCGACACGGAAGCGGAAGGAGCGGCGTTGTGAGCCGCTTCCAGCTCTCGCCGCGAAAACGCGCCTTGCTGGAGACGTGGCGCCGAGAGGAAGGCCTGTCCGCAGTCCGGCCGCAGGCGATCACGCGGCGCGAGAGCGTCGAGCCCGCACCCCTGTCGTCGTCGCAGCAGCGGATCTGGATTCTCTCGACCCTGGATCCGGGCAGCTCTTTCTATAACCTGCCTCTGGCCCTGAATCTCCAGGGCGTGCTGAACCGATCGGCGCTGGCCCACGGCTTGTCCGTGGTCGTCGGACGTCATGAGGCTCTCCGCACCACGTTCGAGATCGTCGACGGCGAACCGCGACAGAAGGTCTCGCCTCACGCCGGGTCGACCCCCCTCCCCCTGATCGATCTCGCGGCGCTGCCCGCGTCCGTGCGCACCGGCGAGTGCCGGCGCGTGCTGGACGCCGAGGCTCGCCGGCCCTTCGACCTGGTCCACGGCCCCTTGTTGCGGGCCCTGTTGCTGCGGCAGGAGCCGGACCGCCACGCGCTGCTGCTCAGCGCCCACCACACGATCCTCGACGGTTGGTCTCAAGGACTGCTGCTGCAGGAGCTGTCGGCGGTCTACCGCAGCCATGGGACAGGAGTGCCGCCGGCGCTCCAGCCGCTGTCCATCCAGTACGCCGATTACGCCGATTGGGAGTCGCGCCGCTGGCAGGCCGGCGAGCTCCGGGACCAAATGGACTATTGGCTGCGCCGGCTCGAGGCATCCCTGCCAGTGCTCGCCCTACCCCTCGATCGGCCGCGGCCGAAGGTCCAGACCTTTCGCGGCGCCTATCGCAGGTTCGCCGGCGATCGGCGGGTGAGCCAAGCGCTCCGCGCCCTCGGCCGGCAGCAGCGAGTCACGCCATTCGCCATCTTGCTCACGGCCTACGCGATATGGCTGCACCGCCACACCTCGCAGACCGACCTACTTATCGGCATCCCCAGTGCGAACCGCGGGCGGCCCGAGCTGCAGCAGATCATCGGCTGCTTCCCGAGCACGCTGGTGATGCGCTGTGATCTCGCCGGCGATCCGCCGTTCCGTGAGCTCCTGGAGCGCATCCAGAGCAACCTCGTGGAGGCATTCGCCCATCAGGAGATCGGCTTCGACAAGCTGGTCAAGGAGCTCCATCTCGAGCGTGACGCCAGCCGCAATCCGATCTTCCAGGCCGCCTTCGTGCTCCACACCCTGCAGGAGGCCGAGCTGGACCTGCCGGGCCTCGAGGTGGAGCCGCTGCCCGTAAACAGCGGTCAGGCCAAGTTCGATCTGACCCTGGAGATGTATCAGACGCCGACGGAGTTCGTCGGGCATCTGGAGTACAACCCCGACCTGCACTTCGACAGCACGGCGGCACTGTTCACCGAGCGCTTCCTGACCCTGCTCCAGGGCATCGTCAACGAGCCGGAGCGGCGGCTCGCCGACCTGCCCCTCCTCTCGCCGTCCGAGCTCCACGTCCTGCGGGTGGAGAGGAACGCGACATCGGCGGCGTACCCGCACGACCGTTGCGTCCACGAGCTGTTCGAAGAGCAGGCGGCGGCCTCCCCCGACGCGCTCGCCGTCTCCGAGCCGGGTCGATGCCTGACCTACGGCGAGCTGGAGCGCCGGGCGAACCATCTGGCATGGCGCTTACGGCGGCTCGGCGTCGGCCCCGACGTGCCAGTGGGGATCGCCACCGATCCGAGCCTCGAGATGATCGTCGCCGCTCTGGCGGTGCTCAAGGCCGGAGGAGCCTACCTGCCGCTCGATCCTTCCTATCCCGAGGAGAGGCTGCGCGTCATGCTGGAGGACTCCGGGGCGGCGGCGCTGCTCACCCAGGAGCACCTGGTGGCGCGCGTGTCACGGACCCGCGTTCCCCGGCTGCTGCTGGACGGCCCGGAGTCGCACCAGGGGACAACGGAGCGCCCGCCGGGCCCGCGCTCGCCGCGTCACCTGGCTTACGTCATCTATACGTCGGGCTCGACGGGAGAGCCCAAGGGCATCCAGGTCGAGCACCGCAGTGTCGTCAACTACATCACCTTCCACCGCCGCCGCTTCGCCGTCGGCCCCGGTGACCGCTCGGGCAAGACGGCCAGTTTCTCCTTCGACTCGTCGGTCGGCGAGATCTGGCCGAGCCTCACGTCGGGGGGGAGCGTCCACATCGCCGGAGATGAGGAGCGCCAGCAGCCGGAACGTCTGCGCGACTGGCTGGTGGCGGAAGGGATCAAGGTCCATCTGCTGGTCACACCCCTGGCCGAAGCGGTGCTGAGACTGCCGTGGCCGGAACCGACGGCGCTGCGCAGCCTGCTCGTCGGCGGAGACTGGATGCGGCAGGCGCACCGCCCGGGCATCCCCTTCGAGGTGTACAACTGCTTCGGGCCGACGGAGACGACGGTCCTGGCCACCGCCGGTCTCGTCCCAGCAGGCAGTGCCGAGCCGCCGTCGCTCGGCTACCCCGTCGACAACGTGCGCCTCTACCTGCTGGGCTCCCACGGCGAGCTGGTCCCGCAAGGGGCCGCCGGCGAGATCTTCGTCGGCGGCGATTGCCTGGCGCGGGGTTACGGCGGCCGGCCCGATCTGACGGCGGAGCGCTTCGTTCCAGACCCGTTCGGCGGTCAACCCGGAGCGCGGCTGTATCGGACGGGAGACCGCGCCCGCCATCGGACCGACGGCAGTCTGGAGTTCCTCGGCCGGACCGACCATCAAGTAAAGGTCCGCGGCTTCCGGATCGAGCTCGGAGACGTCGAAGCGGCGCTGTCGCGGCACCCCGGCGTCGCCGCGAGCGCGGTCACGGTGTTCGAGCCTCGCCCAGGCGACCGGCGTCTCACTGCCTATGTCGTCCCAGCTCGGGAGGCCAATCCGACGCGCGCCGAGCTGCGCAACGCCCTGAGCGGTCAACTGCCGTCGTACATGGTGCCCGCTGCCTTCGTCCTGCTCGACGCTCTCCCCCTAACCCCCACCGGCAAGGTGAACCGGCGGCTCCTGCCGCTCCCGGATCCCACTCGCCCCGACCTGGCAGTCCCCTATGCGGCGCCGAGGACGGCGGTCGAGAGACACCTGATCGAGATCTGGAGCGCCGTCCTCGGCATCGAAGGCATCGGGATCCACGACAACTTCTTCGAGCTCGGTGGCGACTCGATCCTTGCCATCCGGATCAGCGCCCGCGGTCACGAGATCGGCCTCGGCCTGCCTCCGCTCTCCCTCTTCCGCTGCCCGACGGTCAGCGAGCTGGCGGCGCTCACCGAGCCGGCCTCGACGCTCCGGACCGAGCAAGAGGCCGTCACCGATGCGGTGACGCTCACTCCGATCCAGCGCTGGTTCTTCGAGCAGGACTTCGCAGAGCCCTGGCACTTCAACCAGGCGGCGCTGCTCGTCGTGCGGCATCGCGTCTCGCCACGGGCGCTGGAGCGCGCTCTGGCCGGTCTGCTCGAACGTCATGACGCTCTGCGGCTGCGTTTCGCTCGCCGCGGCGACACGTGGGAACCGACCGGCGGCGCCCCTGGAGAGCCGGTGTCGTTCTCGCACGCCGACCTGTCCGCTCTGGGCGTCCACCAGCAGGCGGCGACCGTGACGGCCGCAGCGGCCGGTCTGCAAACGGGCCTCGATCTCACCGCCGGTCCCCTCCTGCGGGCCGCGTGGTTCGACCTGGGTCCGGACCGGGACGGCCGGCTGTTGATTGTCATCCACCACCTCGTCGTCGACACCGTCTCCTGGTCCATCCTCTTGGAGGACCTGGAGACCGCGCTGCGCATCGAGGGTGGCAGCCGCAACCTCCGGCTCGCGGCCAAGACGACGTCCTGGCGGGATTGGAGCACCCGACTCGAGGCCTACGCCGCGACGCCGGCGGCGCTGCAAGAGCTGGGCTTCTGGCTCGCGGAGGGAGCCAGGCCGGTGGTTCCGGTGCCGGTCGACCGCGGCGGCAGCGGCGTGCCAACTTCCACTCGCACGCTCTCGGTATCGCTCACCGCCGAGGAGACGCAGGCGCTGCTGCAGCAGGTGCCGCGGGCCTACCGCAACCGCGTCGACGACGTGCTGCTGACGGCTCTGTTGCTCGTCTTCGAGGAGTGGTGCGGCGAGGGGAGCGGGCTGCGCATCGACCTGGAAGCGCACGGACGCGAGCCGCTCTTCGCCGACGTGGACCTGTCCCGGACGGTCGGGTGGTTCACCGCGCTCTATCCGGTCACCCTCTGCCGCGATGGAGCCACGGGGCCGGGCGAGCTGTTGAAGGCCGTCAAGGAGCGGCTGCGTTCCGTGCCGCTGCACGGGCTGGGCTTCGGCGTCCTGCGGTACCTCTGCGCGGACGAGTCCGTCGCGCGGTCGCTCCGTGAGCTGCCGCCGGCCACGGTCAGCTTCAATTATCTGGGCCGCATCGACTCCCCGCTGTCCCGCGAGAGCCTCCTCGCCCCTGCGCCGGAGCCCGTCGGACCGTATCGGAGCCCCCGCAACCGCCGTGTGCACGCCTTCGAGATCCTGGCCATGGTCTTCGCCGGCGAACTCCGGGTCGATTGGACCTACAGCCCCGAGCTGCACGACGACGCGCGGATCCAATGGATCTGCGCGGGCTTCACCGCCGCCTTGCGCACGCTGATTGCGCATTGCCTGGAAGTGGAGCCAGGAGGCGCGACCCCTTCCGATTTCCCCCTCGCGCGCGTGGACCAGGGCACCCTCGATCGCCTTCTCCGCAGCGAACCGGCGATCGTGGACCTGCTCCCTCTGTCGCCCATGCAGCTCGATATGCTGATCCATGCCGTGGCCGTCGCCCACTCGGATCTCGGGGTGCTCCAATTCCTCTGGCGCCTGCAAGGTCCTCTCGACGGCGAGACCCTCCGGGCGAGCTGGCAGCGGGCCATGGAACGCCATGGAATGCTGCGCACGGCCTTCCTCTGGCGCGACCTGCGAGAGCCGCTGCAGGCCGTCTGCCGTGCGCCGCGGCTGCCGTGGGAGACACTGGACTGGAGCGCGCTGCCCGAAGCTCGAAGGCCGACGGCTCTCGAAGCCCTCTGCTTGGAGGACCGGCGCCGCGGCCTGGCTCTGGACCGCCCTCCCCTCATGCGGCTCACTCTCGTGCGTACGGGCGAGCGCGAGCACCATCTGCTGTGGACCGTGCATCATCTCCTGCTCGACGGCTGGGGGCACGCCCGCCTGGTGGCCGAGGTCTTCCGGCTCTACGAAGCGCTCGCCGCCGGAGAGGAGCCGCAGCTTCCCCCTGCGAGGTCGTACCGCGACTTCATCGCCTGGCTGCAGCGGCAGGACGAGCGTGAGGCCGAAACCTTCTGGCGCCAAGCCCTCGAGGGGTTCGGCGCGCCCACGCCGCTGCCCCTGGACGGCGTCCACCGGGACCCGACGGCGACGGGCTTCGGCGAGGCACGACTCCTGCTCAGCCCGGAGCTGTCCGCGGCGCTGCGCGACCGGGCGCGCTCCGACCGCTTGACGCTCGGGACTCTCGTGCAAGGCGCCTGGGCCCTCTGCCTCGCGCGCTCGAGCGGCGAAGAGGAGGCGATCTTCGGGATCACGGTTTCCGGCCGTCCACCGGACCTGCCGGGTGTCGAGGCCATCCTCGGCCCCTTCCTCAACAACGTGCCGCTGCGCGTGCCGGTCAGACTCGACGCGGAGTTGATCCCCTGGCTGCGGGAGCTCCTGGATCGGCAGGTCCGCCAGCGTTCCTACGAGTATCTCTCCCAAGCGCGGATCCGCGCCGGCAGCGAGGTACCGGCCCACCTGCCGCTCTATGAGAGCATGGTGGTGTTCGAAAACTACCCGGTGGAGAGCGACGCCTCCGGCCCCCGGAGCTTGGTCACAGAGCAGGTGTATCACTTCGGCAGCCGCACCAGTAGCGCCCTGACCCTGCTTGCCGAGCCGGCGCCGGCACTTCCGTTGTCCCTCGCTTACGACTGCCGGCGCTTCGACGCCGCGACGGCGCAGCGCATCTTGGGCCGGGTCCGCAGCCTGCTGGAGGGCATGACGGGCCCGCCGGAGACCCGGCTCGGAGAGCTGCCGCTTCTCGACGCGCAGGAGAGGAGTCAGCTCTGCGCCAGCGAGGTTTCCAGCCCCGCTGCGGCGGACGAGGAGCTGGAAGCGGCTCTGCGCCAACGTCCGGACGTGCGGGACGTTGCAGTGGTGAGCCGGGGCACCGCCCTGGTGGCCTATGTCGTGTCTTCAGGCCAGGCACGCCCTTCCGCCGCGGTGCTGCGGAGCTGGCTGCGCGAGCGCGTCGACGGCCGCCGGCTGCCCACCGACTTCGTGTTCCTCGACGCTCTGCCGCGCGACGCCGCCGGCGAGCTGGCTGCGGGCTCTCTGCCGGACCCCGACGCGGTCCATGGCGAAGCGAGGCGCGGCAGCCTGCAGCGGGACCTCGCCGGAGTGGACGTCCTGGAGATCCAGCTCGCCGCGCTCTGGGAAACGGTGTTCGGACTCCGCCCGATCGCGGCCACCGACGACTTTTTCGAACTAGGCGGCACCTCCGTCCTGGCCATCGCGCTGATGACGCGCATCCGTGAGCAGTTCGGGCACGATCTGCCGCTGTCGGTACTGCTGTCCGCGACCACGCCCCGGGAGCTTGCCGCCCGCCTCCGTGAGCGCAAGGATCTGGCAGCGTGGTCGCCGCTGGTGGCGATCAAGCCCGGCGGCAGCCGCCGTCCCTTCTTCTGCGTTCATCCCGCGGGCGGCAACGTCCTGAGCTTCGCCGACTTGGCGCGGCACTTCGACCCCGAACGGCCGTTCTATGCGCTCCAGGCGGTGGGCCTCGACGGCACTCGCGAGCCGCTCACGTCCGTCGAGGACATGGCGGCCTGTTACCTGGACGAGATCCGGCAGCTCCAACCGCAGGGGCCCTATCTGCTGGGCGGGTTCTCCTTCGGCGGCTTCGTCGCCTTCGAGATGGCGCGGCAGTTGTGCGAGCGGGGCCAGCAGGTGGCGCTGCTGGCGTTGCTCGACGTCTGGTCCCCGATCCACCGCGGGCGGCTGATCCTGTCCGAAGCCGTGGCGGCGGACGAGGCCGTCCTCGTCGAGCTGATGGCCGCCGCGGCCCGTTTGCACGGCAGCTCGCCGGACGTCGACCTCGACGAGATTCGCGCCGTGGAGCCGACGCGGCGGCTGGACTGGGCGTTGGAGCGCCTGCTCGCCGCCGGGGTGTTGCCGCCGGCCGGCAGGGAGCACATGCGGCGCATCTTCAAGATCCACCTCAGCGCGCTCAGCGTCCTCCGGCAGTTCGTGCCGCGGGTCTACTCCGGGCGCATCACCATACTCCGCGCACCGGAGGAGGACCCCTGGCTGCGCGAGCTGGTGGACCATCCGGGTCTCGGGAGCCCCGAGCTGTGGTCGGGTTGGCAGGCTCTCACCTCCGAACCCCTGGTCGTCCTCGACGTCCCGGGCAGCCACAGCACGATGATGATCGAGCCGCGGGTGCGGTCCCTGGCCAGCCGGCTCACCGAATGCCTCAACATGGCCGAGGACCGAACTTGAACAGCGAGAACGCACGACAGAGAAAAGCCGACCGGCTGGCGATGTGGGAAGTCCTGCGGCAGCGCGACTTCTCGCTGCTGCTCATCGGCCAGGTCATCTCCGCGATCGGGGATTGGGTGCGCATCACCGCCCTTCCCTTCTACGCCTATGAGCTGACCGGATCAGCGACGATCACGGGAACCCTTTTCGTCACGCAGCTGCTGCCGGGGCTCTTCTTGTCCTCCCTGGCAGGCGTCTTCGTGGACCGCTGGAACCGCAAATCCACGCTCATCGTCTGCGACATCCTGCGTGCCGTGCTCGTCCCCTTCTTCCTGCTGGCGCGCTCGGCTGACACGGTCTGGATTCTCTACGTGGTGGCGTTCCTGAGCGCGCTCGTTTCGCTGTTCTTCGTCCCCGCCAAGTTCTCCCTGATCCCGCTGCTGGTGGGCAAGCGCCAGCTCGGGGCCGCGAACTCGCTCGACGCCCTGAGCGACAACATCGCCCGGCTCATCGGCCCGTTGGTGGGCGGCGGACTGCTCGGGGTGGTGGGTCTGTCCGGCGTCGTGGTGCTCGATTCGGCCTCCTTCCTTGTGTCGGCGTTGTTCCTCTCCTTCATGGGGGGGCGGACCGCCCCTGTACCGGCCGTCGAGGGAGCTCCCGCCGACGTCTCTCGCCGCCGCGGGACCGGTTGGGGAAGCGAGTGGATCGAGGGTCTCCGTCTGCTCTCCCGCAATCGGCGGGTTCTTTGGCTCTTCCTGGTGCAGGGCATCTCCACCTTCGGCGACAGCATCCTCACCGCCCTGCTCGTCGTCTTCGTCAAGGACGGCCTGAAGGTCGGAGCCGCAGAGTTCGGCTGGCTGCTCACGGCGCGAGGCCTGGGTGGAATGCTCGGCGGGTTCGTCATTGGCCACACCAGCAGCAACGTCCGTGCGGCTCGCCTGGTCGGACTAGGCCTGCTCAGCCTCGGCCTGATCTTCCTGGTCATTGTCAACGTGCCGTCGTTCTGGCTGACCCTGGTTCTGCTGGTGATCGTCGGCCTTCCGGCGATGGCCTGGCTGGTCGGGGCGCAGATCCTGCTCCAGACCAGCACCACGGACGAGTACCGGGGGCGGGTCTTCGGCGCCTACACCACCGTGATCTCGCTGACGATGCTCGCCGGGATGGGGCTCGGCAGCACCCTGGCGGACGTCACCGGAGCGACGGTGATGTTGAACGTGGCGGCGTGCCTCTATCTGGTGGCCGCGATCGCCTCTCTGCCGCTGCTGCTCTCCCCGGCCGACGTGGCGGAGGAGGCCGCCGAGGAGCTGGACTCGGCGTGACGTCCCGCACCGTCGCCGTGGACGGGCGCGGTCACTGTTTGCGCATGACTATCAGAGGGTCGACCCGGGTAGCGCGTCGAGCCGGGAAGTAGCAGGCCGCGAGCGCCACCGCCGCCAGCACCAGCGGTGTAATGACGAAGGTCGCGGGATCGGTGGCCTCGACGCCGAAGAGGAGGCTCCGCATCAGCCTCGTCGCGACGGCGGCACAGAGCAATCCCAGGCCTATCCCTACGCCTGCGAGCTTCAGCCCTTGCAGGCTCACCAAGCGCAGGACGTCGCGGGTCTGGCTCCCGACCGCAAGACGGATGCCGATCTCGTGGTAGCGCTGAGTGACACCATAGGCCATGACGCCGTAAATGCCGATCGCGGCCAAGAACAGGGCGGCGAGGGCGAATTGCCCCACGAGGAGGGCGCTGAACCTCTGCGGCCCGACGGACTCGCGCAGGATCTCTGCCATGGGTTGGACGTTGGCGACGGCGAGGCCCGGGTCCAGCTCGCGTACGACCTCGCGCACGGACGGCAGCAGAGCGGCGAGGTCCTCTTCGGCGTGCACGACGAAGTTGAGCGAGCGCAGCTGGCCGACGACGGCATCTTCGATCACCCAGTCCTCCTCCTGGGCGTAAGGCGTATAGGTATGGAGCCGCGGCTCGCTCTGTAGAGGACCATCCTTGACGTCGCCCACGACGCCCACGACCGTGAGCCAGGGTGCCTCGTCCCACGTCCATCGGATCCTCTTGCCGATGGGGTCCTGCCCCGGCCACAGCCCCTGCGCGAGGGTTTCGCTGACGATGGCCACGGGCGCAGTCTCACGGCGGTCACCCTCGGTGAACCGGCGGCCGCGGAGCAGGGGGATGCCGAAGGCATCGAAGTACTCGCCGCTGACCCAGCTATGCGAAGCGACGGGAGCGCTCGAGGAGTCGCGAGGGCTCCCCTCGGCTCGGAACGCGCGGACCTCGCGGCCCGCGAGAGGGAGATCGCTCGCGGCTCCCGCGGCCGTTACGTCGGGCAAGGTCGCCAAGCGCTCCAGGAGATCGCGGTAGAACGAGCGGACATCGGAAGCCCGCGCATAGGCGGTGGGAGGGAGGGTGACCGAGAACGTCAACACGCGATCGGGCTCGAACCCGGGATCGGTGGCGAGGAGGCGGAGGAAGCTGCGCACGAGCAGCCCGGCGGCGACCAGCAACAGCAACGCCAATGCGAACTGCGATACGACGAACGTGTTCTGCACGGCCCGGAGACCGCGGCTCGCCGTGACGGTGCGCCCGCCTTCGTTGAGCTCCGACTGGATCTCGCGCCGCGATACCTGGAGGCCTGGGGCCACGCCGAACAGCACCGCGCTGCCGAGCGAGAGCAGCAGCGTCATCAGCAGCACTGTTCCGTCGAGCTGAATCTCCTCGGGCATCGCGAATTGCGACGGAATCAAGCGCGAGAACGCCACGACCGCAAGGTGGGCGAGGACCAGTCCCAGCGCCCCTCCCGGCAGCGCCAGGGACAACGCCTCCAACAACATCTGGCGGAACAGACGCTTGCGTCCGGCTCCGAAAGCGACTCGCAGGGCCATCTCGCGCCCGCGACCGGTGGTTCGTGCCAGGAGCAGGTTGGCGATGTTGGCGCAGGCGATCAGCAAGACCATGCCGACGGCCGCCATCAGGATGAGCAGCAGGGCGCGCGACGGCCCGACCAGCTCGTCCCGCAGGGGCACGACCTCGAGCCGTAGGCGGGCGCCGCCGAAGGCCTGATTGAGCTCCGCCGGATACTCCTGCTGGATCTGGGTCGCGAGAGACCGTGCCTCCGCGCGGGCACGCTCGAGGGTCATGCCCTTGCGCAGACGTCCGATGACGCTGTGGTTGTACATGTCGCCCCGCGACTCCAGCTCGGACTGTGTGAACGACATGGGCAGCCAGAGCTCTGCGGGCATGTTGTTGAACGGCGGGCCGGGCGGCGGAAACCGAAAGCCGCGCGGCATGACGCCGACGACGGTATAAGGCACGCGATCGATCGAAACTGCCCTTCCGAGGATGCCTGGGTCGCCATTGAACCGGCGCCGCCACAGCCCATGGCTGAGGACTACCAGTCTGGTGCCGCTCTCGTCCTCCTGCTTGGTGAACCACCGACCGCGGCTCGGAGAGACGCCGAGGAGAGGAAGAAGGCTGGCCGACGCCCGGGCGGCGACGATGCGCTCGGCCGCCCCCGAGATGGAGAACTCGACATGTTTGTTCTGGAACGTCGCGATACTCTTGAACGACCGCTGCCGCTCCTTGAAATCCCTCAGGTCCGGGGCCGAAAACGAAATCTTGTCGGCACCCAGCTCGGGAAGCGATTCCCAGACCATGGTCAATGCGCCAGCATCCGCGAACGGGAGCGGCCTCAGCAGGACGGCGTTGATCAGGCTGAAGATGGCAGTGTTGGCGCCGATGCCAACGGCCAGTGTGACGATGGCGACTAGAGCGAACACGGGGCTGCGATAGAGCAACCGCAGCCCGAACCGAAAATCATGCCACCACTCCAGAAGCATACGATCCTTTCATTCGGTAGCGAGCCGTCTCTAGCCGGCGATCGCCGCACGCACCGCCCTGCCGAGCCGCTCCACGCCCTCCTCGATATCGGCGATGCCGCGGTTGGAAAAGTTGAGACGTAGGGCGTGCCGGCCGGCATGGCCATCCAGCGAGAAAGCGGCTCCGGGCACGAACGCCACCCGCTCGTTCTCGATCGCCTGGCGCAAGAGCGCGGAGGTGTCGATTCCCCCCGGCAGCTCGACCCATACGAACATGCCGCTGCTCGGGCGAGACCACCGAGTGCCTTCCGGCATGTGGCGAGCGAGTGCGGCGAGTAGCACGTCGCGGCGGAGCGCGTAGGCCTGGCGGAGGACAGGAATATGCGCCTCCAGGTCGCCGGCAGTGACGAACTCCGAGACGACCCGCTGCGCGAAGGTGGCACAGTCGATATCGGTCATGTCCTTGACCAGCGCCAGCTTGGGAACCAGCGCCTCGGGAAGCACCGCCCAGCCCACCCGCAGCGCCGGCGCGAGGATCTTGGAGAAGGTGCCGAGGTAGAGCACCCAGTCGCCGTCCAAGGCGCGCAGCGGGGGCGTGGGAGCCGCGTCGTACCACAGGAACCCGTAGGGGTCGTCCTCGACGATCGGTACTTCGTAGCGGCGTGCGAGGTCCACGAGCTGCTCGCGGGGTCCGGCCGGCAGGTCGATCCCGAGTGGGTTGTGTGCCACCGCCATCACGTACACGAAGGCGGGACGGCCACGCGCGAGCGCGGCCTCGACGGCCTCGATGTCCATGCCGCCGTCGAGGCCGGTGGGAACGGTGATCGGGACGGCCGGGAACGGCCGTAACATCTGGTGGAGTCCGGTGTAGCTCACCTCCTCGAGGAGGACCCGGCTCCCCGGCTCCAGCAGCAGCCGTGTCACGAGCGACAACCCCTGCTGCGCCCCCGCAGTGAGCAGCACCTGGTCCTCGCGGCAGACGACGCCGCGCTTGGCCATCAGCGCCACCACCTGGCGCTTGAGCGGTGCGAAGGGGATTCCGAGCTGCAGACAGCGCGGATCGGAGGTGAGGAGCCGCTCGCCTGCCCTGGCGAGGGCTGCGGCCGGGAAAAGGTCTGGGTCGGGAAGCCCCAGAGCGAGCGAGAGGATGCCGGGCCGCGCGGTCAGCTCGAGGATCTCACGCAGCGCCATCGTGTCCAGCTCCCGCGCCCAGCCGGCGAGGCGCACGCCGGTGCTGCGATCAGGAGCAGGGAGCATTTACCTGGCCAAGAGCGTGCGCTCGATGGTGACTGGAGGCGACGGGCGGATTCGAACCGCCGTATAAGGGTTTTGCAGACCCTCGCCTTACCACTTGGCTACGTCGCCTGAAAGAACCGAGGCCGCGCGGCCCTGGGCTGCGCGACCGCCCCGGCTGGTCGCTACTGCCGGGAGGGAAGAGAACTGGAGCGGGAAACGGGATTTGAACCCGCGACCCCAACCTTGGCAAGGTTGTGCTCTACCACTGAGCTATTCCCGCTCACGAGCGGGGGAGGATATCGGCCCCCCTCCGCGCTGTCAACCCGGAGTCCCGTAAGCCACGATCGTACAGGAACTTACCGGGCTCAACCCGGGACCGAGAACGCGTCCCGGACGAGGCTGTATTCCCAGCCGTTCGCGGTCCAGTCGAGGCCCAGGACGTCGAAGCGGCAGGCGCCCTGGAGCCCGTGCAGCGCCAGATGCAGGGCCGCGGCGCGGGCCAGCCGGCGCTGCTTGGCCGGGGTCACCGCGGCGAGCGCCGCGCCGTAGGCGGCGCCGCCGCGGGCCTTGATCTCGACGAAGCAGATGGTGTCGCCGTCGCGGGCCACGACGTCGATCTCGCCGCCGCGGTTGACGACGTTGCGGTCGAGGATGCGGTAGCCCTGGCGCTCCAGCCAGCGCACCGCCTGGTCTTCCCCCGCCCGGCCGCGGCCGCGGGTGTGCGTCCCCGGCTGGAAGGCGCCCGACATCTCCCGCGCGCCCTACCCGCGCTTCCAGCGCGGTCCGTTGGGCGTGTCCTCGACGGTCACCCCGAGCGCCGTCAGCTCGCCGCGCAGCCGGTCGGCGGCGGCCCAGTCGCGCGCCTTCCGCGCCGCCTCGCGCTCGGCGACGAGCCGGCCGATGTCCTCCTCGGGCACCGCGCTCCTCCCCTCCTCCTCCCCCGCCCACTCGTCCGCATCGAGCACCCCGAGCACGCGGTCCACGTCCGCCAGCGCCTCGATCACCCGCTCGTGGTCGCCGGCCCCGAGCCGCCGGTCCTCGATCGCCACGTTGACCTCCTTGACGAAGCGGAAGACGGCGGCCAGCGCCTCGGCGACGTTGAGGTCGTCAGCGAGGGCGGCGGTGAAGTCGCGCTGCACGGTCTCGGCGGCGTCGCCGAGGGTGCCGATCGGCTCGCCGGACTCGCGCGCATGCACCAGCCGGAAGAGCATCTCGTCCACCCGCCGCAGCGCGCCTGCCGCCGCCTCCAGCGAGTCCCAGGTGAAGTTGAGCTTCTGCCGGTAGTGGACGGAGAGCAGCAGATAGCGGATGGCGCGCGGCGCCGCGCCACGGGCCAGCAGGTCTGCCAGCGTGTACTGGTTGCCGAGCGACTTCGACATCTTCTCGCCGTCGACGATCAGGTGCTCGGAGTGGAGCCAGGTTCTGACGAAGGGCTTGCCGGTCGCCGCCTCGCTCTGCGCGATCTCGTTCTCATGGTGCGGGAAGATGTTGTCGACGCCGCCGCAGTGGAGGTCGAGGGTCTCGCCGAGGTATTTCATCGCCATCGCGGAGCACTCGATGTGCCACCCCGGCCGGCCGCGACCCCACGGCGAGTCCCAGGCCGGCTCCTCGGGCTTGGCGCCCTTCCAGAGGACGAAGTCGCGCACGTCCTCCTTCTCGTACTCGTCGCTCGCCACCCGCTCGCCGCGCCGCGCCTGCGTCAGGTCGAAGCCGGAGAGCTTGCCGTAGTCGGGGACGGCGCTGATGCGGAACCAGACCGAGCCGTCGGCCTCGTAGGCCACCTGCTTCTCGAGGAGGCGGGCGATCAGCGCGATCATCTCGGGGACGTGGTGGGTGGCGCGCGGGTAGCGCTCGGCGCGCTCGACGTGCAGCGTGTCGAGGTCGCGCAGGAAGCCCTCGATGAAGGGGGCGGTGTAGTCGTCGAGCGAGACGCCGGCGGCGCGCGCGCCGTTGATCGTCTTGTCGTCGACGTCGGTGATGTTCATCACCTGGTTGACGCGCCAGCCCAGGTAGCGCAGCGCCCGCCGCAGCAGGTCCTCGAAGAGGAAGGTGCGGAGGTTGCCGATGTGGATCTCGTTGTAGACCGTCGGGCCGCAGGTGTAGACGCGCGCCTCCCCGGGCGCCAGCGGCCGGAAGGGCTGGCGGCGGCGGCCCAGCGTGTTGAAGAGGACGAGCTCGGGGCGGCCGCGGCGCGCTTCTCCGCCGTCGCTCACTGGCGGACCTCGGCCGAGCCCGCCACGAAGCCGAGCCCGGTCAGCGCCTGCCCGCTCGGATCGACCCCCGCCGGGGCGACGAAGGTGAAGGGCCCGGTCCCGGCCGCGCGGGCCGAGAACCTCAGGGTCAGGAGCGTCCCGGAGCCGCTGACGCCGCCGGCGGTGCCGAGGCGCGTGAAGCCGACGACCAGCGTGCCGGCCGGGCTCTCGACGACCTGCAGGCTCGTCTGGACCGTGCCGTTGGCGTTGAGCAGCGTCCCTTCGGTGGCGCCGTCGTAGCGCAGGACCGTCGCCGGGTATTGGAGGTCGAAGGAGACGCCGTAGAGGTTGGTCACCTGGGTGGCGCGCACCTCGAGGGCCAGCGTCGTCGCCGTGCCGCCGGCGCCGCTGCCAAGCGCGACGCTGTTGGCCGGCGCCGTGCCCGCCGCCGTGAAGGTGATGCCAGGCTGCGGGGGCGGTGGCGGCGGTGGCTGCGTCGGCCCGCCCCCCCCGCCGCCGCCGCAGGCCGCGGCGACGAACGCCAGCAGGAGCGCGCCGGCGAGCGGCGCCTTGAGGCTCTTCACACCGTCACCTCGTGCGTCGCCGCGAGGCGCCGGAGCTGGCGCTTCGCCCGCTCCCGGCGCAGCCCGCGCAGCCGGTCAGTGAAGAGCACGCCGTCGAGGTGGTCCACCTCGTGGCAGACGGCGCGCGCCAGCCACCCCTCGGCGACGAGCTCGAAGGGCGTGCCGTCCACGTCCTGCGCCCGCACCCGCACTCGCGCCGGGCGCTCGACCTTGTCGAGCAGGCCGGGGATCGAGAGGCACCCCTCCTCCTCCACCTCTTTGCCCTCCGGCTCCAACACTTCCGGGTTGACCAGCACTCTCAGCTCCTCCGGCTCCTTGCCCACCGTCAGGTCCACCACCGCCAGCCGCACCGTCAGGCCGACCTGCGGCGCCGCCAGCCCCACCCCGGGCGCCGCATGCATGGTCTCCACCATGTCGCGCGCCAGCTGGCGCAGCGCGGCACCGCCGAAGTCTGTCACTCGGGGGCAGACTTCGCGCAGCACCGGGTCCGGGTAGATGCGGATCGGGAGGATCGCCATGCCGCCGGCTGCCGGCCAGGAGCCCCTAGCCGCCGCCCCGCAGCCGGCGCACGGCCACGCCCACGTCGCGGTCGTTGTGCTGCTCGCGCAGGGCCTCGAGGAAGGCGCGCGGATCGGAGTTGCCGACCAGGTTCTGCTCCAGCCCCTCGCGGTCGAGCTTGAGGACGGTGGCGTTCTCGCTCGCCCGGTAGCTGGCGGGCCAGGCGCCGCGCTCGAGCAGCACACCCTCGCCGACGATGTCGCCGGAGGTGAAGCTGCGCACGCCGAGCGGCTTCTTCTCCGGGCCGTCCACGAAGGCCTCGAGGACGCCGCGCACGATGAGCAGCAGCTCGCCGTCGCGGCTCCCCTCCTCGGCGAGCTGCGTCCCCTCCTTGCAGTGGGCGAGCTGCATGGTCGAGAGGAGGCGCTTGAGCTGCTCGGGCGTGAGCCGCTGGACGAGCCGGCTGCTCGCCAGGTTGTGCCAGAGCCGCTGCAGCTCGACCGCCGAGGTCCCCGCCTTCTGCCCGCCGGCCTGGCGCAGCCCTTCAATGGCCAGCGCCCGCACGTGCTCCATGCTCTTCTCGCGCTGGTAGCGCTCGACCTTGAAGCGGATCGACTGGTCGAGCGGCGCCAGCTTCTGCGCCTTGGCGAGGAGGGCGACCCCCTTCTCGTAGAAGCCGTCCTGGGCGTACTCCTCGGCGACCAGCGAGTACTCCTCGACCGCTTTCTCGTACTGCTGGAGCTGGCTGTAGACCTCGGCGAGCTTGAGCCGCGAGTGGAGATCCTCGGGGTTGGTGCGCAGCTTGGCGCGCAGGCGCAGCTCCGCCTCCTCGTACCGCTCGAGGACGATGAGATCGTCAATCGTGTACTCCTGCTGCGGCTGCTGCGCACCGCCGCCGCCGCGGAACCAGCTCTTGAACGCCACGCCGCCTCCCGGGACCGCCGCGGCCGGCCCCCTGTCCGCTGCGGCGCCGAGTGGACGCCGGCGACGTCTGCGGTGGACATCGGGGGACCGCCGCGGGGAGCGGCCATTATAGGGCCAAGCGCCGGTAACTACAGTTGGCGCAAGGCTGTCCGGCCGTGCGCGCCCTCGCCGAGGCGCCGCCGGGCGAGCCCGGCCAAGATGGCGCGAGGGTTGCTCTCCGCGCCGGCAGAGGTATACGGTGCAAACCGAGGAGAACACGATGCCCGCCAGCGTCCCGTCCCGCTCCCTCCACACCCTGTGGGCCGCCGCCGCCCTGCTGCTGCTGCTGGCCGCCCCGGCCGCCGCCGACCGCGACGGCAGCTACGGCTACTTCCGGGTGATCGAGGGCTCCGCCACGGTCACCCAGGCCGGCTCCGGCGGCCGCGCCGCCGCCGAGCTCAACCAGCCGGTGCTCGCCGGCGACCGCCTCTGGGTGCCGCGGAACGGCCGCCTCGAGGTGGTCCTCTCCGACGGCAACCTGCTGCGCGTGGACGGCGGCACGGAGCTCCTCTTCGAGCGCCTCGCCGACTCGCCCGAGAGCAACGACCGCCAGACCGTGCTGCGCCTGCTCGACGGCAACATCCAGCTCGTCGTGCGGCGGGGCGGCGGCGAGCCGCCGCGCATCGACACGCCGAACGCCACCGTCTACGTGCAGGACGAAGGCAGCTACCGCATCGGCACCGGCGACGAGGAGTGGACCGAGGTCGTGGTGCGCGAGGGGTACGCCGAGGTGGTGACCGAGCGCGGCTCGGCCGTGGTGCGCGAGGACGAGCAGGCCTGGGTCGACGGCGTGCGCGACCCGCGGGTGGACGTGCAGGACGCCGACGGGCGCGACGGGCTGGAGCGCTGGGCCGAGCGCCTCGACGACGAGTACGAGAGCGACGGCGACCGCTACGCCTACCTCGACCCCGATCTCCGCTACCAGGGCTCGTCGCTCCACCGCTACGGCTCCTGGGTCAACTACAACCGCTCCTGGGTCTGGCGGCCGCGCGTCGCCCTCGGCTGGCGCCCCTACCACCTCGGCCGCTGGGCCTACACGCCGGCCGGCTACTTCTGGGTCACCTCCGAGCCGTGGGGCTGGGTGCCCTACCACTACGGCACCTGGGACTACGCGCCGGCCTACGGCTGGGTCTGGTACCCGGGCCGCACCTTCGCGCCCGCCTGGGTCTACTGGTACTGGGGCTCGAGCCACGTCGGCTGGTGCCCGGTGGGCTACTACACCCACTGGTACAACCGCGGCTGGGGCGGCGGCTTCCGCCACGGCGTCTACGGCTGGGTGGGCGGCGGCTGGGGACCCTACGACGACTGGAGCTTCGTGGGCTACGACCACTTCCAGCGGCGCGACCTCTACCGCTGGGCGCGCGGCGGCCGCGACCTGCGCGAGACCCGCCCCGGCGGGCTCGGCCGCGGCATCCTGACGACCGACACGCGGTCGCTCACCCCCGACCGCCTGGGCAACCCGCGCGACGTCCAGGAGGTCCTCCGCCGCCGCGACGTCACCCCGCGCCGCGCGGCCGGCGGCGACCTGCCGGACGTCACCCCCTTCATCGAGCGGCGCAACGAGCTGCCGCCCGAGGTGATGCGCCGCGTCGCCGTCGAGCGCCCCGGCGACGCACCCGAAGGCTCGCCGCTGCGGCCGCGCATCGCCGTCGACCGCCGCGACGGCGGTGCGGGTGGCGCCGGCGAAGGCCCGCGCGTCGTAGGCGACACCCCACGCGCCGTCCCGGCCCGCCCCGACACCCCGGCCACCGACAGCGGCGGCGACGCCTGGCGCGTCCGCCCCCGCGACCGTCGGGACGACGGCGAGAGCGGTGCCAGCGACGCCCCGCGCGCCGTCCCCGCGCGTCCGGCCCGTCCGCCCGAGAGCGACACCGCCCCCGAGGCCTGGCGGGTCCGCCGCCGCGACGACGGCGAAGCCGGCGCCAGCGACGCCCCGCGCGCCGTCCCCGAGCGCCGCGTCAACCCGCCCGAGAGTGACGGCGGCAGCAGCGACACGCCGCGCGCCGCTCCCGAGGACCGCCGCACCCCGCCGGCGGAGAGCGACTCCGGCGGCGAGTCCTGGCGCGTCCGCGAGCGCGACGACAGCGGCAGCCGCTCCGACGGCGAAGCCCGCGAGAGCCGCCCCCGAGCAGCCGACCGCGAGCCGCCCCAGCGTTCATTCCGCTCGACGGCCGAGCCGCGCCAGGCCCGCCCCGAGAGCGACGCCGGCCGAGAGCTCCGCCGCGCCCCCCGCCGGGACGAGAGCGCTCCCACCATCCGCTCCGCCCCCCCGTCCCGCCCGGCCCCCAGCGCGCCAGAGGTCCGCTCACGCCCGAGCTACCGCCCCTCGTCCCCACCCGCGGGCCGCTCCGGCAGCTACTCACCTCCCCCCGCGCGCCCCAGCGCCCCGCGCGCCTCGTCCCCCCCGAGCAGCAGCGGCGGCGGTCGCTCGGCAGCCCCGCGCTCGCGAGGCTCCGACTCCCCGCCGAGCTCTTCGAGCCGTCAGCCCCGCAGCCGCAGCCGCGGCGACGGGGACGGGGACGACTAGAGGCCCCCCACCCAGATCCTTCGCTTCGCTCAGGATGACGGCTACACGTCATCCTGAGCGGAGCGCAGCGTAGCGAAGGATCTGGGCGGGGGCGTTTCAAGTAGGCGGTGCCCAGGCCGGACGCGGGGTGCTCCGGCCGGGAGCTCTTCGCAAGCGCCAGCAACGCCCACCGCAGTCCCCCACCGACCCCGCGCGCAGCGAAGCGCAGGCGCGCGCCACCCCCCGCAGTCTTCAAAGCGCGCGCCGGTCCCGGCCGGAGCACCCCGCGCCCGGCCCCACGCGAACCCTCCATCATCCTCCCCCTCTCCCTCCCCCCAGCTACAATCCCGCCTCCCATGCGCCTAGAGGTCCTCTTCCGCCTACTCTTCATCCTCTACTGCGTGGAAGCAGGCCTGTTCCTGATCATGGCCCCCTGGAGCCCAGTCTGGGACCGCAACATCGTCCAGATCCCGCTAGCCGCCCTCCGCACCCTAGCCCTCCACCCCGCCGCCCGCGGCGCAGTAACCGGCTTCGGCTTAGTCCACCTCGTCTGGGGCGCCCACGACCTCGACGCCCTCCTCGCCCTCCGCCGCACCCCCCGTGCCCAATCCTGACTTCCACCTCCTAGCCATCAGCGACCGCCACGCCTTCGGCCGCGCCTGGGAAGACCCCATGACGCGCTGGCTCCACGCCCTCGGCGCCGCCGGCGCCGGCGCCCTCGTGCTGCGCGAGAAAGACCTCGACGACCGCGCCCTCTACGGCCTCGCCCGCCGCGCCCGCGCCGCCCTTCCCCCCGCCGTGCGCCTCCTCCTCAACGGCCGCCTCGACATCGCCTGCGCCGCCGGCGCCGACGGCGCCCACCTCCCCGCCGACGGCCTGCCGCTCGCGCCGCTGCGCCGCGCCTTCGGCCCGCGCCCGCTCCTCGGCCGCTCCACCCACACCCTCGACGAGGTCGAGCGCGCCCGCGACGAGGGCGCCGACTACGTCCTCTTCGGCCCGGTCTGGGAGACGCCGGGGAAGGGCGCGCCGCAGGGGCTCTCGGCGCTGCGGCGGGCGGCGGCGCTCGGCGTCCCCGTCCTCGCCCTCGGAGGCATTACAATCGAGCGTATCCCGGAGGTGGCCGAGGCGGGCGCGGCCGGCGCGGCCGGCATCCGCCTCTTCCAGCGGGAGGAGGAGCTCCCGGCGGTCGTGGCCGCCGCCCGCCGCGCCTTCGCGGCGGCGAAGCGCGCCGGGAGCGCACCGGAGGACCAGTGAACGGCGAGACCTTGACGACCGGCACGGCGCTCGACGGGGCGGCGGCCGCCGCGCTCAGCGGCGCGGCGAAGCTCCGCTACCTGCTCGTCGCCCTCGCCGTGCTGGTGGCCGACCAGTGGACGAAGTGGCTGGTCGAGGTCCACCTGCCGCCGCACAGCGCGCACCCGGTGGTTCCCGGCTTCATCAACCTCACCCACATCCGCAACAACGGCGTCGCCTTCGGCCTCTTCGCCAGCGACGGCGGCGGCAACTCCTGGCTGCTGACCGCGCTCGGCGTGGCCGCCCTCGCCGCCGTCCTCGCCTACTTCTGGCTCGCCTCGGCCCACGACCGCGTCCTGCTGGTGGCGCTGGCCCTGGTCGTCGGCGGCGCCCTCGGCAACCTCATCGACCGCGTGGCGAGCGGCGCGGTGACCGACTTCGTCGACGTCTACGTCGGCACCCGCCACTGGCCGGCCTTCAACGTCGCCGACAGCGCCATCTCGGTGGGCATCGTGCTGATGGCGCTCGACAGCCTGCGCGGCGGGCGCGCGCGCAAGACCTGACCCCGCCCGCCTCGGCCCACCGCTGGACCGTGCCGCCGGAGGCGGCCGGCGAGCGGCTCGACCGCCACGTCGCGGCGCGCCTCGACCGCCCGCGCAACCAGGTGCGGCGCTGGATCGAGGCCGGGCTGGTGCGCGTCGGCGGCGCGCCGGCGAAGCCCTCGACGCCGGTCGCGGCCGGCGAGCGGATCGACTGCGTGCCGCCGCCCGCGACCGAGGAGCGGATCGCGCCCGAAGAGGCGCCGCTCGCCGTGCTGCACGAGGATCCGCACCTCGTGGTGCTGGACAAGCCGGCGGGGCTCACCGTCCATCCCGGCGCCGGCCGCGCGACCGGCACCCTGGCCCACCGTCTCCTCGCCCGCTACCCGGAGATGGCCGGCGTCGGCGGCCCCGGGCGGCCGGGGATCGTCCACCGGCTCGACAAGGACACCAGCGGCGTCCTCGTCGCCGCGCGCACCGCCGCGGCCTACGAGCGGCTCGCCCGCGCCTTCGCGGCGCGCGAGGTCGAGAAGCGGTATCTCGCCATCGCCTACGGCGCGCCGCGCCCGCCGGCGGGCCGGATCGAGGCGCCGATCGGCCGCCATCCGTCGCGGCGCAAGGAGATGACGGTGCGGCGCGACGGCCGCCCGGCGGCGACCGGCTACCGCACCCTCGCCGCGGCGGCCGGGATCGCGCTCCTCGAGCTGGACCTCGCGACCGGACGCACGCACCAGATCCGCGTGCACCTGAAGCACCTCGGCCACCCGCTGGTCGGCGACCCGGTCTACGGCGAGGCGCGGTGGAAGGGTCTGCCGGCTCCCGTGCGCCGCACGCTCGAAGGCTTCCCACGCCCGGCCCTCCACGCCTGGCGCCTCGCCTTCCGCCACCCGGCGACCGGCGAGCCGGTCGCCTTCGAAGCGCCGGTAGCGGAGGACGTGAAAGCGCTCTGGGAAGAAGTTGCGGGAAGCCCGATCGACGTCATCCTGAGCGAAGCGAAGGATCTGGGCGGGGGTTCTTCGCGCCGCCCCAACCCCCAGATCCCTCGCTAACGCTCGGGATGACAGCAGTAGAGGTTTCTACAGCAGCTCCCGCAGGTCAGCCGCCCCTCTCGTCGCGCTGCCGCTCCTCTTGCCCGCGTTCTTGCACGTGCATCTCGACCACGCCCTTGAAGAAGGCGCCCTCGCCGACCACGATGCGCGGCGCCGAGATGTCCCCTTCGAGACACCCTTCCGGCAGCAGCTCGACCCGTTCCTCCGCTTCGACCCGGCCGACCACCCGGCCGGCGATCCGCACGGTGCGGCCGCGCACCGGGCCGACGATCTCGCCGCGCGGTCCGATCGCCACTCCCGCGTCCACCCGCACCTCGCCTTCGACCCGCCCCTCGACGACCAGCTCGGTCAGGCCGGAGATCTCACCGCGCACCAGCGACCCGGCGGCGATCAGGGTGCGCTCGGCGCCAGCCGCCGCCGCCTCGTCGGCGGGCGGGCGGCTCTCCTGGCGGCGGAAGATGGACACGGAGGGCGGAGCTCGGAAGTGGAGCGGGCAACGGGACTCGAACCCGCGACATCAAGCTTGGGAAGCTTGCACTCTACCAGCTGAGTTATGCCCGCTCGAAGGCTTCGAACGAAGCGTCAATCTAGCCGAGCGGCAGGGGTGGGTCAAGGGGCGATGGCGCGGAGTTTGCCGGCACCGCAACGGCTTGCGCGCTCGCGGCGGAGCCCTCATACTGAGGCCATGCACCCGCCCGGCAAGCCGCGGGACGACGGCCTGTACTTTTTCCCCGACCGCCGCGTGACCGCCGTGGAGCTGCGCGACATCCTCACCCGCGGCACGCAGGAGCAGAGAGCCTGGGCGATCTCCCACCTCCTCCGCTACGCCCAGTGGGACGACATCTGGGCCTACGTCAGCCGCGAAGAGGTTCGCGAGATCTTCCCCTCCCTAGAGCTCCCCGAGAACCTCCGCTCCGCCTGGGCGCGGATGCTCAAGATCGAGCTCAGCACCGTTTCTTAGTTCCAGCCCTACCCCCACCCCTCTTGCTGCGGCCGTTCCGGTGTGGGGTCCCGCAGGTCTCCTCCGCGCCGGGCGCTCCTTGATGTCCGCGCTTCGCGTGCTGGTACAGAGGCGCCTTGCCGGCAAACACGGTCTTGCCTTCGTCGCCTCGCACGGTGGCCTGCCAGGGGGAGCGGACGGAGCGCCCGGCGCTCCAGAGATCCTGCGGGCCCTAGAACCGGCGGTGGAGCCCCTGCCCATGTCATCCCGAGCGTGAGCGAGGGATCTGGGGGCAGGGTGGCGCGAGGACCCACCAGCATCGCGCCGCCCCCCGCCCAGATCCCTCGCTCTCGCTCGGGATGCCTCTTTCTCCGCTGGACGTCACTTCAGAGATTCGAGTCATGGCGCCGCGTGATGTGCCGGGCCAGAGGCCCGCGAAGCGGCGCGTGTCGGTTAGGGGGCCACCGTGCGTTAGCGGCGAAGCCTCCACCCGCTAACCAGCCACCACCTCTTCCAACCAGGACCCGCGAAGCGGGCGCGCCTCTTCGCGGGCCGGGTGGCCCGGCATCTCACGCGGCACTATCCGCCCCGAGCGGCTCCACCCTCAAATACCACTTCGAAGAGCTTGGGCCACAACTTCCCCGTAACAAAGAACGTCCCCGTCTCCGGCCGATAAGCAATCCCGTTCAAGACATCCGCCGGGAGGCGCTCCTTCGCACTCAGCAGCCCAGACGCGTCGATCACCGCCGTCACCCGCCCATTGTCGGGGTCGATGCGGAAGATCTCCTGGTCCCTCCAGACGTTGGCGTAGACCACGCCCTCCACGCACTCCAGCTCGTTCAGCCGATCCGCCGGCACGCCGGCGACCGCCACGTCGACGCCACCCGTCACCGCGAAGCTCTCCGGATCGCGAAACGTCAGCCGCGCCGACCCGTCGCTCATCACCAGGCGCCGGCCGTCGTAGCACAGCCCCCACCCTTCGCCGGTGTACCGGTGCTCCCCGCGCGGTGCGAAGTCGGCCAGCCCCCAGATCAGCGCCACCCCCTCCTGCCAGGTGAGCTGCACCAGCCGGTCCCCCACCAACGCCAGACCCTCGCCGAAGTACTCCCGCGGCAGCTCGGCCTGGCGCAGCACGCGGCCGGTCGCCAGCTCGACCTGCCTGACCGTCGACTCGCCGTACTGGCCGGTGCTCTCGTAGAGCGTGCCGTCGTGCCAGAGGAGGCCCTGGGTGTAGGCGTCGGTGTCGTGCGGATAGGTCGCGACGACGCGCACGCGCAGCCGCTCGGGGGGCGCGGGAGCGGGGGCGCGGCGCTCGGCCGCCGGCTGTGGCGGCTGCGCCGGCGGCGCGGCGGGCTGCCGGCAGCCGAGCAGGGCGAGGAGCGCGGCCGCCGCTACTCGTCCCACGAGCAGCCGGCCAGGGCGGGTGCGGCCCCGCCGATCGGCGCGCCGGGCGGCGGCGGCGGCGGCTTCGGGCCGGCGGCGGCCGTCTCCTCCTGCCCGCGCTTCAGATAGCGCTCGATGCGCGCGATCAGGTACATCGCGTGCGGCCCGTCGGCGCCGGCGACCCATCCCAGCCCGCCGTCGCGCAGCGTCAGCGGCCGGAGGCGCGCGACGAGGTCGCGCAGCGCGTCGTCGGTGCGCGCGACGACCGCGGCCGAGGCCTCGGGGCTCCGCGCCAGCTCGAGCAGCCCCTCGGCCGCCACCCACTGCACCGCCCGCCGCACCTCGCGCCGCCGCTCGTCCGGCGGCTGCGGCCCGCCGAACACCTTCTCGACCAGCGCCGCCAGCACCTCCTCGAGCCCCGGCAGCGCCGGCTGGCGGCGGTGGAGGTCGACGAGCCGCGCCGCGCGCTGCGGCTGGAGGAGGAGATCGACCGTCATGTCCGCGGCGGCGGCGGCGGCGGCGAGCGGGTCGAAGGCGGGGTCGGTGCGGCCGGGGAAGAGCTCGCGGTTGGGCGGCTCGCCGGGGGGGCGCGGCAGGAGGAGGGCGAGGACCGGCTCGGGCAGGTCGAGGGTGGCGGGATCGAGCGTCGAGAGGAGAGCGGCGAGCGCCTTGCGCTGCCGCACGGCGTCCACCGGCTGCGCCGCCGGCTGGCCGTCGCCGCGCGCGGCGTGGCGGTAGTCGAGCCCGGCCACCAGCTTGGCCGCCGCCTCGAGCTGGTAGCGGTGGTGGAAGTAGACCGGCGCCAGCACCTCCTGGAGCCAGGCCAGCGGCCGGCCGGCGGCGACGTTGTGGGCGCCGAACTTGGCGAGGGCGACGGCGCGCACCGCCAGCGCCTGCTCGAGCCCGGCGGTGGCGTCGAGGCCGTTGTCCCAGAGGTGGGCGAGCGGGTGCGACGAGCCGGGGGCGCGGGCGTCCTCGTCGCCGAGGAAGAGGAGCCCTTGCGCCAGCCCCTCCTGCACGATCGCCGCGAGCGCCGCCGCCTCGTCCGCGCCGGGCGGGAACTGGCTGTAGGCGTAGCGCGCCGCGTGCTTGTCCCAGGCGCCGGCGCCGGCCGCGTAAGCCTGCGAGAGGTCCAGCTCCCCCGCCGCCGTCACCCGCACCAGCGGCGCCGGGTAGTCCATGACGGAGGCGCGGCCGTAGGTGCTGGCGGCGAAGTTGTGGGCGAAGCCGAGCGCGTGCCCGACCTCGTGCGCGGCGAGCTGGCGGATGCGCGCCAGGGCATAGACGAGCGGGTCGTTCGCGCCTCCCGTGCCGGTCGCGTCGGCGCCGACCAACCCTTCGAAGAGCAGGCGGTCCTGCCGCACCCGCAGCGAGCCGAGCGTCACGTGCCCCTTGACCATCTCGCCGGTGCGCGGATCGACGACCCCGCCGCCGTACGACCAGCCGCGGGTCGCGCGGTGCACCCACTGGATGACGTTGTAACGCGCGTCGAGCGGGTGCGCGTCGGCCGGCAGGATCTCCACCCGGTAGGCGTTCTCGAACCCCGCCGCCGCGAACGCCTGCGCCCACCAGGAGGCGCCCTCGACGAGCGCGCTGCGCACCGGCTCGGGCGCCCCGGAATCGACGTAGAAGACGATCGGCTCCTTGGCCGGCGAGGTCGCCGCCGCCGGGTTCGTCTTCTCCAGCCGGTGGCGGACGATCCAGCGGGTCTCGATCGGTGCCCCGAGCGGCGCCGCGTAGTCGAAGAAGCGGACGTCGAAGGAGCCGGCGCGCGGGTCGTAGCGGCGCGGCGTGTAGCCGGGACCCGGCAGGCGGAGGAGCGAGTGGTGCTGGACGAGGGTGATCGCGCCCGGCGAGGGCGCCGTGTTCCGCACCTCCTCTCCCGGCTCAGCCGACTGGTAGGTCAGGAGGGCCTCGAGCTCCAGGTTCTCGGGGAAGGCGAGGCAGGCCTCGGGGTCGAGGGCGCTGCGCGCCGCGTCGAGCGACCAAGTCCCCTGGCCGGTCGCCTTGAGCGTGGCGACGACGTCGTGCGCGTCGCGCACCAGGAAGGGCGTCAGATCGACGAGCGCCCGGCCGTCGGGGTCGAGGGCTGCGATCTCCCCGGCCCAGAGGACCGACGGCGCGAACGACTCGCGCACCGCGCGCAGCTCCTCGGGGCGGTCGGTCAAGGCGCGGAAGGCGAGGTTCTGCTGCTCGACCAGGAGGCGGTCACCGACGCGGCGCAAGGTGACGACGCGCGTCTCGCCGAGCTGGCCGCGGTCGAGCCCCACCGGGTTCGAGCCGAGCCCCGAGAGGAGGCCCTCGACGTAGAGGTAGCTCCCCACCTCGCCGCGCGGCCCCGCCGCCTTCGGCACCTCCAACCACACCCGCCCGCGCTGGCGGTCGAGATAGGTCACCAGGAGCCCCGGCCGGCGCTCGAGGCCGGCGGTCCTGGCGGCGATCTTCGGCAGTGGCTCGGGAGGGGGCGCGGCCGCGGCCGGGAGCGCCGCGGCGAGGGTCAACAAAGGCAGGAGGACGGCGGCAAACCGGCGGCTTCGCATGCGGGCGGCGCAGTGTAGCAGCGGGCGGCGGTGCTAATCTATGCGCGCTCGTCTATCGAAGCAGCGACTCCATGGCCCGGGCCCTCGCCCTCTTCGCCTGCTGCGCGCTCGTCGCCGCCCCCGGCGGCTCGGCGCCCGCTCACCTGCCCGCGCCCGCCGCCGCCCCGCTCCCCTACCCCATCCTCTTCGTGACGCAGGTGCCGATCCCGGCGGACTTCACGACCATCGGCTCGGTCTTCGGCAACCACCTGCCGGACGTCGACTCCGCCGGCCGCGGCGGCGACCTCTGGATCCTCTACCCGAGCGGGCAGCTGCGGAACCTGACGAAAGAGGCCGGCTTCGGCGTCGAGGGCTTCCAGGGCGCGGGCGCCATCGCGGTGCGTGAGCCCTCCGTCGATTGGACCGGGACGAAGGCCCTCTTCAGCATGGTCGTCGGCGCCACGACCGAGCGCTACGAGTACGTCACCACCTGGTGGCAAATCTACGAGGTGACCGGCCTCGCCCCGGGTGAGACGGCGCAGGTGCGCAAGCTCCCCGGCCAGCCGGCCGACGCCAACAACGTCAGCCCGGTCTACGGCACCAACGGCCGCGTGATCTTCACCTCCGACCGCCCGCGCTCGGGCGAGCGCCACCTCTACCCGCAGCTCGACGAGTACGAGGAGGTGCCGACCAACACCGGCCTCTGGAGCCTCGATCCGGCGAGCGGCGACCTGCGGCTCCTCGACCACGCGCCCTCCGGCGCCTTCCGGCCGCTCGTCGACAGCTTCGGGCGGGTCGTCTACACCCGCTGGGACCACCTGGAGCGCGACCAGCAGGCCGACGCCGACGCCCTCGAAGGCGACAACTACGGCACCTTCGACTACGCCGACGAGAGCGCGGGCGCGGCGCGGCTGCCGCGGCGCGAGGAGATCTTCCCCGAGCCGCGCCGGGTGCGCGAGGACCTCCTCGCCGGCACGCCGCTCGAAGGGCACAGCTTCAACCACTTCTTCCCCTGGCAGATCAACGAGGACGGCAGCGAGCTCGAGACCCTCAACCACCTCGGCCGGCACGAGCTGCACGAGTACTTCAACCGCAGCCGCCACGACGACGACGACCTCGAGGAGCTCATCGGCTACAACGTCGAGCGCGTCAACCCCAACCCGCTCGAGAACCTCCTGCAGATCGCCGAGGACCCGCGCGCGCCGGGGCGCTACCTCGGCATCGACGCGCCGGAGTTCGAGACCCACGCCTCCGGGCGGATCGTGGCGCTCGCCGCGCCGCGAGCGCGCCGCCGACGCGATCGCGGTCGAGTACCTGACCCACCCGGCGACCCGCGAAACGACGTCCGAGGGGGAGAGCCCGGCGGCCGGCCACAGCGGCCACTACCGCAACCCGCTGCCGCTCGCCGACGGCACGCTGGTCGCCGTCCACGCCGCCGAGACCCGCGAGGACCGCAACGAGGGTACCCGGCAGCGCCCGCGCTCGCGCTACGCCTTCCGCTTGAAGCGCCTGGAGCAGGCCGGCGCCTACTGGACCGCCGGCGCGCCGCTGACGCCCGGGATCCGCGAGACGATCTCCTACTGGGACCCCGACGAGCTGGTCGAGCACACCGGCGAGCTCTGGGAGCTCGACCCGGTGGCGGTCCGCCCGCGCGCCAAGCCGGCGACGCGCGGCGCGCCGCTGCCGGCGCCAGAGGCGGCGGTCTTCGCCCGCGAGGGGGTGGACCCGGAGGCCTTCCGCGACTACCTGCGGGCGCGCGGCCTGGGCCTCGTCGTCACCCGCAACGTCACCACCCGCGACGCCCTCGACCGCCAGCAGCCGTTCAACCTGCGCGTCGCCGGCGGCGGCGCGGCCTCGCGCGGCAGCGCCGGCCGCGAATACGCGGTGAGCCACCTCCAGCTCTTCCAGGGCGACCAGGTGCGCGGGCTGGGCGGCACTGCCGACCCGAGGCGAGGGCGGCGGGTGCTCGCGCGCGTGTTGCACGACGCCGCCGCGGCCGCGGCGAACCGGCTCGCCGGCGGCGCGGCGGAGAACGCGGCGGTGGCGCCGGACGGCTCGGTCGCCGCCTTCGTGCCGGCGCACCGCGCGGTCACCTGGCAGCTCACCGATCCGGCCGGCGAGGCGGTGGTGCGGGAGCGGTACTGGCTGACGGTGCAGGCCGGCGAGGTGCGCGTCTGCCCCGCCTGCCACGGGCCGTCCAGCAAGGATCAGGAGGGGCGGCCGGCGGCGGCCAACGAGCCGGAGGCGCTGGCGCGCCTGCTCCGCGCCTGGAAGGCGAGCGGCGAGGCGCCGGGGCCGTGCGTCGCCAGCCCGACGCGCCTCTGCCTGCGCGGCGGGCGCTTCAAGCTGGAGGTCTCCTGGCGCGACTTCGACGGCAAGACCGGCGCCGGGCATGCCGTGCCGCTCACCGCTGACACCGGCGCCTTCTGGTTCTTCGACGACGACAACCTGGAGCTGGCGGTCAAGGTGCTGGACGGGCGCGGCCTCAACGGCAAGTTCTGGGTCTTCTACGGCGCGCTGTCGAGCGTCGAGTACACGCTGACCGTCACCGACACCCAGACCGGCGCGGCGAAGACCTACCGCAACCCGGCGGGCACGATGGCCAGCGTCGGCGACACGCAGGCGCTGCCGGCGGCGGCGTCCGTCGCGGCGGCCGGTCAAACAGGCGTGTCCGCGGGCGTGGCGGCCGTTCCCGCGCCGGCCGGCGCCTGCGTCGCCGCCGCCACCCGGCTCTGCCTCCAGGGCGGCCGCTTCGCCGTCGAGGTCGCCTGGCGCGACTTCGACGGCAACCGCGGCACCGGCCGCGCCGTGCCCTTGACCGCCGACACCGGCAGCTTCTGGTTCTTCGACGCCGCCAACGTCGAGCTGATGGTGAAGGTCCTCGACGGCCGCGGCCTCAACGGCAAGTTCTGGGTCTTCTACGGTGCCCTGTCGAGCGTCGAGTACACCCTCACCGTCACCGACACCGCGACCGGCCGCACGGCCCGCTACGAAAACCCCTCCGGCCGCCTCGCCAGCCGCGGCGACACTGCTGCCCTGCCGGGGAGCTGAGGGTTACTCCGCCTCGACCATCTCGATCAGAAACTCGTGGGTCAGGGACGCCGGGATCAGGAAGCGGTCCCGCCCCTTGTACTGGAAGCTCTCCAGCGCCAGTCCGGTGTTGCCGTTGACGAGGGCGAGGGCGGCCCCGAAATCGGCGACCTGAATGCTCACGCCCATGATCCCTTCGCCTCGATCGGCGGCGAAATCGGCGACCGGGCCGGGGCCGTCCGGCTCCAGCAGAGCCAGGGTGTTGTTGTGGTACCGCACCAGCGCGCCGCGGCCACCAAGGTAGTGGATCTTCTGGTGCTTGGCTTCGACCAGGAGCCCGAGGCCCTCGTAGAACTCGATCGCCGCGTCGAGGTCCGCGACCACCAGCCAGAGCGTGTCCATCCTCTGCGCCGTGTTGGGATGCGGCTGCGGGGCCAGGACCGGGAAGTCGGCGAGCATCTGCTCGACCTGGGCCTCGTCGTAGTCGACGAAGAAGTTCGAGTTGTCGGGGGCGAGGCGCTCGGTGAGGATGATCGAGCGCCACAGCGGGGTGAGCCCGACGACGTCGCCGGTCTCTTCGATGGTCAAAGGCGGCGCCGGGACCGGGCCGACGTTGGGATAGCCGGCGTCGGTCAGGAACGCGATCGCCTGGTCGGCGTCCACCACGTCGGTGCCGTAGAACTTGGCGCCCTCGTGGTCTTCCAGGAAGGCCAGGAAGGGTGCCGTGAAGTCGTTCAGCTCGGTGAACGCCACGACCTCCAGGTAGGTCTCGTCGTCGAACCAGATCAGCCGGTTCTTGGCCCCCAAGGGGTTGAGCAGGGCCGCCGTGGCCGCGAAGCCGAGCTCCTCGGTCAGGACATCGACCGCTTGGTCGAAGTTCTCCAACCGGACCAGCAAGGCGACGTGATCGATCCCCCGACCGTCGCCCAGCCCCTGCGCCGCCGCCTGGCCCCCGAGCGCCAGCGCCAGCAGCGCCCACACCGCCGTCCACCGAATCCGCCGCGCGTTCATGGTTCACCGCCCTTCCTGCGAAGTTGATCTACAAGCCAGGTATCGGATGCGGGCGATAAGGGGACAGCGGGGCGAGCCGAGGGCGGTATCATCCACCCGTGCGCGCCTACAAGCGGATCTCGGTGCGGCCCGAAGGCGGCGACCCGGTCCGCGACATCGCCATCCTCCAGCGCACGATCAACCGGCTGCGAGGCGGCGCGCTCGTGCCGCGCGGGGTGTACCGCTTCACCAGCCACGAGGAAGCCGACGAATGGATGATGCGCCAGATCGCGGCTACTCACGCGCGCCGGAGCTCGAAGACCTCCTGAGCCTCTGCGCCGCCCTCAACCGCGAGGGCGCGCGCTACGTTCTCATCGGCGGCTTTGCCGTCATCCTCCACGGTTACGTCCGCGGCACGAAGGACATCGATCTACTCGTGGACACGGCGCCCGAGAACGTCCAGGCCGTCAAGCGCGCCCTTTCGACGCTCCCCGACAACGCCGTGGCCGCGGTCGCGGACGACGAGGTCGGCAAGTACCAAGTGGTGCGCGTAGCCGACGAGATCGTCATCGACCTCATGGCGGCGGCCTGCGGCATCAACTACGAACAGGCGGCGGCTGAGGGCATCGAACGGCGGGAGGTCGAAGGCGTCTCGATCCCCATCGCGAGCAAGCCCTTGTTGATCCGCATGAAACAGACGGTCCGGGACAGCGACCGCGCCGACGTGCAGTTCCTCAGGCTGCGGCTGGAAGAGGACAAGCGCTGAGGGCTACTCCGCCTCGACGATCTCGATCAGAAGCTCGTGAGTCAGCGAAGCCGGGATCAGGAAGCGGTCCCGGCCGTTGTACTCGAAGGTCACTACGCCCCGGCCAGTGTTGCCATTGACGAGGTCGAGCGCGGCCTCAAGGTCGCCGACCGGGACGCTCAAACTCATGATCCCTTCCCCGCGCTCCGCGGCGAAGTCGGCGACCAGGCCAGGGCCGTCCGGCTCAGCTACGCTGCCTACCTTCGCTCAGCACGTGGTCTCGAAGTCCGGCGTTCCAGACATCCACCATTGCTCCCCTGATCGGCTCTCTAAGGGTAGCGGCGTTTAGCTGGCCAGCGGGTACGCTATTCGCAATCAGCTCCTCACGCACCGCAATCATTAGCTGGTCGAGTTTCTTCAGCCTCGTGACCTGGTGTGGTGGCAGCCAATCCTCGTAAATACCGCTTGGCGGGTTTGGCTCGAGGAAATACACGCAGTACGACTCATAGCCAAATTGGTTTTTCTTCACCTGACTGACTTCTGCCAATCTGTCACCATACGCCAACACGAAATCGCCTGCTTCTGCTCGCCGCCCCACCAGGGCCTCGGACATTCGCACTATTTCCTCACCCTCCAGGATCTCGCGGACCTTGTTACTGACACCTAGTGGTGTAATGCCAAGCAGCTTCTGGACCCCGACGAGGCAGTTGAGTGCGAGAATTCCGATCACAGTCATCGATCTGCCAGCTTGTTCGAGCCAGTCGGCGTACCGCAAACGACTCGGATCAAAGTGGACTCCAGCACTTGCGGCTGAGTACGCGGCATAGCTAAGGCCCAGCGCGATCTTTTCGTGCTCCGTAGCCTGCGCCAGTGCAATTTGGAGCCGCGAGCGAACGCTAGAAAGCATCCGCCCTGGTTCTGGCTGGGCCTGTGGCCGGGCGCGCTGATCCCGATACCAGCATAGCGCGACGTTGACTGGTCCGGCCTCAAGTTGGCTAATCCATTGAAGCGTAGGTTGCGCCTGCGCGCGAAGCCGCTGATTGTCAATGCCATAGAAGCGCCTATAATCGATATGCGCGGAGAGAGTACGCCGTGCGTCCTGTAGAAGCATGTAGTGGCGGTAGTATTCCTGCTCATTGGTTGTGCGGAAGCAAATGAGGTCAACAAGAAGTTCAAGGAGTCGGCGCCTTCTCGCGTCCTGCTCGTCCAACACTGATTCAAGTATCATGCGAGTCAGGTTTTCACCGGGATCGGCTTTGTCGGGACTGTCCAGGAACTCCGACCATCGCTGAAGTGCAACACTGGTCTTGCCAATCTCATCGAGCACCGCATACAGATAGTACGCACGGCTGTCGGAGTGAGAGAAGCCTGCAACTCCTCGGAAGGCAGCCTCGTCAAGCCCGAGCGCAGGCCGGAGTTCCTGCGGTCCTCGCATGGTCACACGGACAAAGAATGCCCATGAAGCAGCTCGTGGATGCGGGGCTCGCAGGAAGTGGAGCCGTCGGAGAAGTGCCGTAATGCCGTGAAGCAGAGCATGGAATGCCCGCCCGAATTTGGTGAACAGCGTGCTAGGACCTGGCATGGTCAATCGCCCTACGCCCTCTCCACCCGCCCCGCGATCTCCCCCAGCTCCGCGAGCCGCTGGCGGATCTCTTCCAGGCGATGGCTGGTGTGGCCGGGGCGGTGGGTGGTGGTGTGCTCGTGGGCTTCGTGCAGGGTGCGGAGGCGCTGGCGGTAGCGGTCGAGGCGGGCGTAGGCCTCCATGCGGCGGGAGGCGAGGCCGAGGTCGTCGAGGCGCGCCACGACCTCGGGCAGCACCTCGCAGTGGTGGCAGATCGGCAGCGCGTCGCAGCCGGCGGCGAAGGAGGCCTGGGAGCGCTCGGCGAGGTCGCCCCAGGGCGCCAGCGCCTCCATCTCCAGGTCGTCCGAGAAGGCCAGCCCCTCGAAGCCCAGCCGCCCGCGCAGCAGGCCGCCGAGGATCGGCGGCGACAGCGTCGCCGGGCGCTGCTCGCCGTCGTAGGCCGGGTAGACGCCGTGCGAGACCATGACCGCGCCGGCCAGCGGCGCGAGCGTCGCGAACGGCTCGAGGTCGGCCTGCAGCTCGGAGGCCGGCAGGTAGACCGCCGAGCCGCGGAAGTGGGTGTCCTCCCCCGCCCCGCCGAGCCCCGGGAAGTGCTTGACGCAGCCGCCGACGCCGCCGGCGTGGAGGCCGCGCAGGAAGGCCCGCGCGCGCTCGACCACCTCCTCCGGCCGCGCGCCGAGGTAGCGGCCTCGCAGCGAGTTGTCGCGCTCGCCGCGGTCGAGGTCGACGACCGGCGCGAAGTCCATGTCGAGGTCGAAGAGGCGGAGCGCCTGGCCGATCCAGCGCCCGGCCTGGTAGGCGATCTGCGGCGGGTTGCGGGCCAGCAGCTCGCCCGCCGGCGCCGGCGCCACGACGTCGCGCAGCCGGTCCACGCGCCCGCCCTCGGCGTCGATCGCGAAGACCGCCTCGGGCAGGATGCGGCGCAGCTCGGTCACCAGCTCGAGGAACTGCTCGGGGCTGTCGATGTTGCGGCCGAAGAGGACGATCCCCCCCGGCTGGTGCTCGGCGAGGAGCGCGGCGGTGGCCCGGTCGAGCGTCTCGCCCGGGATGCCGACGAAGACCAGGTCGGCCGGTCTCATCCGAGGCGCGATTTTAGGCTGGCGATCAGGTTGAGCGCGGCGAGCGGCGTCAAGCGCTCCGTGTCCACCTCGCGCAGCAGCGCCGCCACGACCTGCTCGGGCGGGGTGAAGAGCACGAGCTGATCGGGGCCCTCGCCCGGCGGCCCGCCGCCGCGCGCCAGGCGCGGCCGGCCGGTCAGGTCGTACTCCTGCGACTCCAGGTTGGCCAGCACCTCGGCGGCGCGCCGGATGACCTCGGGCGGCAGCCCCGCCAGCCGCGCCACGTGCAGGCCGTAGGACTTGTCGGCGCTCCCCGGCACCACGCGGCGCAGGAAGAGGATGCGCTCCTCCCACTCCTTGACCGCCATCGTGCGGTTGACCACCCGCGGCAGCAGCGCCGCCAGCTCGGTCAGCTCGTGGTAGTGGGTGGCGAAGAGGGTCTTCGGGCGCCCGGTCTCGTGCAGGTACTCGACGATCGCCCAGGCCAGCGACAGGCCGTCGAAGGTCGCCGTGCCGCGCCCCACCTCGTCGAGCACGACCAGGCTTTCGGCCGTGGCGTGGCGGAGGATGTTGGCGGTCTCGATCATCTCGACCATGAAGGTCGACTCGCCGCGCGCCAGGTCGTCGGAGGCGCCGACGCGGGTGAAGATGCGGTCCACGACGCCGAGGGCCGCCGCCTCGGCGGGGACGAAGCTGCCGGCCTGCGCCATCAGGACGATCAGCGCCACTTGCCGCAGGTAGGTGGACTTGCCGCCCATGTTGGGACCGGTGAGCAGCACGATCTGCGCGCTCTCGCCGTCCAGCTCGGCGTCGTTGGGCACGAACGGCTCGCGGCCCGCCTGCTCGACGACCGGGTGGCGCCCCTCGCGGATGACGATCGGCCCGCCGGGCGCGCCCATCATCGGGCGGACGTAGCGGTGCTTGGCCGCCGCCTCGGCGAAGGCGGCGAGGGCGTCGAGCGTGCCGACGGCGGCGGCGAGAGCGGTCAGCCCGGCGCCGGCGGCGGCGATCTCGGTCAGCAGCCGCCGGTACTGCTCGCGCTCCAGCGCCACCTGCCGCTCTTCGGCCGAGAGGATCTGCTCCTCCAGTTCCTTGATCTCGGGGGTGACGTAGCGCTCGGCGTTGACCAGCGTCTGCTTGCGGATGTAGTCGGCCGGCACCCGCGCCTCGTTGGCGCGTGTGACCTCCAGGTAGTAGCCGAAGACCCGGTTGTAGCGGATCTTGAGCGAGGCGATGCCGGTGCGCTCGCGCTCGCGCACCTCGAGGGCCAGGATGTGCCGCTTGCTGTCCTTGGCCAGCGACCGGTAGCGGTCGAGCTCGGGATCGACGCCGGCGGCGACGACGCCGCCGCGCTCCAGGTCGGCGGCGGGGGCTTCCTCCAGGCGGCGCGCCAGCTCGGCGTGGAGCGGCGCGAGCGGGTCGGTCTCGGCGAGGGCGGCGAGGAGAGGCGCCGCGGCGCCGGCCAGCTCGGCGAGGAGGGCCGGCGCGGCGGCGAGGCCGTCGCGCAGGGCCGCCGCCTCGCGCGGCGCCAGCGTCCCCAGGACGGCGCGGGCGAGGAGCCGCTCGGGGTCGCCGAGGCGGGCCAGCTGCTCGCGCAGGCGGGCGCGCCGGCCGTGGTCGCCGAGCAGCTCCCCCACCGCCTCGTGGCGGGCGCCGATCGCCGCCCCGTCGCGCAGCGGCCGGCGCAGCCACTCGCGGAGGGCGCGCGCGCCGGGCGGGGTGACGGTGCGGTCGAGGACGCCGAGGAGCGTGCCGCGCCGCCGGCCGGGCCCTTCGAAGCGCTGGGAGCGGAAGACCTCCAGGTTGACGAGCGTCGTGGCGTCGAGGACGAGGTGGTCGGCGGGGAGCGACACCGCCAGGCCGCGCACGTGCTCCAGCGGGCTCTTCTGGGTGTCCTGGGCGTAGGCGAGGGCCTCGGCGGCGGCGCGCACCGCCGGCTCCCCCTCCTCCAGGCCGAAGCCGCGCAGGGTGGCGGCGCCGAACTGGCGGGCCAGGAGCTCGGCGCCGCGGCGGGCGTCGTAGCGGCGCTCCTCCGGCAGGTCGGTGCGGCAGGGGCACTCGCGCTCGACCCACTCGGCGACCTCGCGCGGCAGCGCGCCGTCCTCGACCAGCACCTCGCGCGGCCGGAAGAGTGCGAGGTCCTCGCGCGCCTCCTCGGCGGTGCGCCAGCGGCGGACGAAGAAGCGGCCGGTCGAGACGTCGAGGAAGGCGCCGGCCCCGCCCTCCACGCCGTCGCCGCCGCGCGCTCCCTCCCAGACGAGGCCGGCGAGGAGGTTCTCCTCCCGGCTTTCGAGGAGCGCCGGGTCGGAGAGGGTGCCGGGCGTGACGACGCGCGTGACCGCGCGGCGCACCAGGCCCTTGGCCTGCGCCGGGTCCTCCACCTGGTCGCAGATCGCCACCTTGAGGCCGGCGGCGATGAGCTTGCCGAGGTAGCTCTCGAGCGCGTGGTGCGGCACGCCGCACATCGGCGCCTCGCTCTCGGTGCCGCGGTGGCGGGCGGTGAGCTGGACCTCGAGGATCGGCGCGGCGCGCACGGCGTCTTCGTAGAACAGCTCGTAGAAGTCCCCCATGCGGAAGAGGAGGAGGGCGTCGGGGTACTCCGCCTTGGCCCCCAGGTACTGCCGGAGCATGGGAGTGAGCGCGGCGGCGGGGGGCACGGGACCGAGTATAAGAGCCCGCCGCCGCGGCGGGCGGGCACCGCCTGCCTATACTGCGGCGCATGACGCAGGCCCCCGATCCCGCGGCGCCGGTGCTGGCGCTCGACGCCGGCTCGCCGACGGTGAGCGTGGCGCTCGGGCGCGCCGGGGAGGTGCTGGCGGCGCGCTCGGAGGCGATCTCGCGCTCCTCGAAGCGGCTGCTCCAGATGATCGACGAGGTGCTCGCGGAGGCCGGGGTGGAGCGCGAAGAGCTGGGCGGGGTGGTCGCTCTGCGCGGGCCCGGCAGCTTCACCGGGCTGCGGGTGGGGCTGGCGACGGCGCTCGGGCTACACCTGGCGCTCGGCGTGCCGGCGGCGGCGCTGCCGACGTTGCTGGTGCTGGCGGCGAGCGCGGCAAGGACGCTGGGTGAGACGGGCGTCGATCGAGACCGCGTCGTTCTCGCCGCCGTGGACGCATTGCGCGGCGAGTGGACCGTGCAGCCGTTCGCGGGCGACCCGCCGCGCGCGCTCGCCGAGGCGGAGACCGTGCCGGCGCCCGACCTCGCCGGCCGTGGCCCGGCGGCGATCGTCGGCTTCGGGATCGCTGCGCTCGCCGCGCTGCCGAGCTGGCCGGCTGGCGACGATGCGCCCCGTCTCCTCTCACCCGGCCCTCTCGCCCCGGTCACCATCGAGCTTCTCCCTCGGCTCACCCTCGATTGGGACCCGGCGCTGCTTACCGATCCGCTCTACGCCCGCCCGCCGGCGGTCACCGCGCCGGCCGCGCCCGGAGCGCAGCGGCGGTAAACTTCCAGGCATGCTGGCGGCGTACGACGATCTCCCCGCCATCCGCCTCGCCGGCCAGGGAGACCTGTCGCGCATCGTCTGGCTGGAGGAGCACGCGTTCCCCGATCCCTGGCCGCCGGCCATCCTGGCGCACGAGCTGAGCCATCCGCGCTCGTTCATCCTGGTGGCCAGCCGCGCCGGCGAGCCGGCCACGGGGTACGTTTCGTTCCGGCAGGGCGTGGACGAGGCCGAGCTGCTGCGGCTGGCGGTCTCGGACGGCGAGCGGCGGCGCGGCGTCGGCCGGGCGCTGGTGCACGCCGGGCTCGACCGCTTGCGCACCGCGCGCTTCTCGAGCTGCTTTCTGGAGGTGCGGCCCGACAACACGCCGGCGATCGCGCTCTACGAGTCGCTGGGCTTCGAGCCCAACGGCCGCCGCCGCGCCTACTACCGCGACGGCTCCGATGCGCTGGTCTATGCGCTGGATCTGTGAGCGAAGCGGCTGGATCGGCGGACGAAGCCAGTAGATCGCGGACGGAACCCAGTACGTCGAGGCGCGAACCCAGTACCTTGAGGTCAGAATTCAGTACGTAGCGGACGGAACCCAGTACGTCGAGGACAGAACCGGCCCGTTCACCCGACGAACCCAGTAGACCGCGGACAGAACCCAGTACGTCGAGGCCGGAAGCCAGTAATCCGAGGACAGGCAGGCGATCGCGGGCCCGCCGTTCGTTGCTCCTCCCGGTCCCCGGTGCTATCCTGCCGGCGACCCGAGGCATGCTGAACCCGCCCTCCACGCTTCGCGCCACGGCCCGCTCCTGCGGCTGTGAGCGCAGGCCGGTGCGCCGGTGATCCGGGCACCCGCCCAAATCCTTCACCCATCCCGGCGCCCGGCCCGGGCGCCCCAACCAAGACGAGGAGGCCGCCGACGATGTCGAGCCGCGACGACGTGCGCGAGGAGCTGCTGCAGACGGACGAGGAATTCCGCCGCTTGTACGAGGAGCACCAGGAGTACGAGCGGCGGCTCGCCGAGATCAACCACAAGTCGATGCTCTCCCAGGACGACGAGATCGAGGAGAAGCGGATCAAGCTGCACAAGCTGACCCTCAAGGACCGGATGGAGAGCATCGTGCGCAGCCACCGCGAGTCGCGCGTCTCGGCCTAGCCGTTGCGCTTCGCCCGCGAGTCTCTCCCCTTCGTCCTCCCCTTCCTGCTGCTGGCGGGGGCGCTCGCCCTCCTCCGCCGCCCCGGCTGGGCCATCGCGGCGCTCGTCGCCGGCCTCCTCGTCCTGCTCTTCTTCCGCGACCCCGCGCGCCGCTTCGGCGGACCGCCCGAGACGGTGCTCGCGCCGGCCGACGGCCTCGTCACCCTCGTCGACCGCGTCGAGGACCCCGAGGTCGGCCCCGGCACCTACCACCGCGTCGTCACCTTCCTCTCGGTCTTCGACGTCCACACCCAGCGCACACCGGTGTCCGGCGAGATCGTCGTCTCGCGCTACACCGCCGGGCGCAAGGTGGCGGCCTTCAAGCGCGACGTCGACCGGATCAACCAGCGCCACCTGACCGTCATCCGGCGGCCGAACGGCGACCTGGTCGGCGTCCGGCAGATCGCCGGCCTCCTGGCGCGGCGGGTGGTCTGTTATTTGAAGGAGGGTGAGCGCGTGGAGCGCGGCCAGTCGATGGGGCTCATCAAGTTCGGCTCGCGGGTGGACCTGCTGGTGCCCGAGGGCTACCGCGTGCTGGTGGCCAAGGGGGACCGGGTGCGCAACGGCGAGACGGCGATGGCCGAGCCGCCCGGGGGCGCGGGCGGATGATCGCCGCCGACCGCGAGCCGCCCGACCGCCGCCCGACGCGCCGGCTGCGCCGCGTGCCCCGCCGCGGCGCTTATCTCCTCCCGAGCCTGTTCACGATCGGCAACATGCTGCTCGGCTTCTACGCCGTGGTGACGGGCCTGCGCGGCGACTTCACCCGCGCCGCGCTCCTGGTCTTCACCGCTGCCGTGCTCGACAGCCTGGACGGCTGGATCGCTCGCCTCACCAATACCGAGAGCGAGTTCGGCAAGGAGTACGACTCCCTCGCCGACGTCGTCACCTTCGGCGCCACCCCCGCCCTCCTCGCCTACCTCTGGGGCTTCGCCGGCGACGGCGAGTGGCAGCGCGTCGGGTGGCTGGCCCCGCTCTTCTTCCTCGTCTGCACGGCCACCCGCCTCGCCCGCTTCAACGTGCAGAAGAAGATCGTCGACGCGCGCTGGTTCGTCGGCCTGCCGACGCCGGCCGCGGCGGGGGCGATCTGCTCGATCCTCTTCTTCGCTCCCGATCCGGAGTGGCGCCCCTGGATCGAGGCGCTGATGCTCGCGGCGCTGGTCCTCGTCGGCGGGCTCATGGTGTCGACGATCCGCTACCGCAGCCCGAAGCAGCTCGACCCGCGCCGCCGCTGGAGCTACCGCGTGCTCCTGCCGGTGGCCGCGGTGGTGCTGGTGCTGGCGCTCCATCCGCCGGCCACCTTCCTGGTCCTGTCGGTGCTCTACACCCTCTCCGGGCCGCTCGCCTACCTCGCCGGCAAGCTCCGCCGCCGTCCGGCGCCGCCGGCCTTCGCGCCGGCCGAAGCGGCCGAGGCGCCGGCCCTGCCGCCGCCCCCCGAGCCCTGATGCGCTGCGCCATCGTCCACCCCACCGGCCTCCTCGGCAAGGAGCTGCGCGAGACGCTCGCGGCCCGCCCGGAGCTGACCGCCGTCGAGGTCCGCCTCCTCTCCGACGACCGCGAGGAGATCGGCGCGCTCACCGAAGCGGCCGGCGAGCCGGCGCTCGTCCAGGCCTGGGACGCGGAGGCCCTCGACGGCATCGACGTGGCGTTCTTCTGCGGCCCGGCGGCGGCCACTCGGCGGCTCCTGGCCGACCGCCCCGCCGGCGTCACCGCCATCGTCCTCTCGCTCGACGCCGCCGCCGAGGACGGCGTCCCGGTCGTCGCCGGGGTCAACACGGCGGCCGCCGAGCGCGGCGCCGTCGTGCTTTCGCCGCACCCGGCGGTGATCCTCCTCGCGCACGTCCTCTGGCCGCTGCGCGCGGTCGGCGTCGAGGAGGCGGTGGCGACCCTGGTCCAGCCGGCCTCGATGCAGGGGCAGCCGGGGCTCGAGGAGGTGTTCGAGCAGACGCGGCAGATCGTGACGATGACCGCGCGGCGCCCGACGCCGATCTTCGGCCACCAGCTGGCCTTCAACCTCCTCCCCCACCCCGGGCCGCTCGAGCCGATCGCCGCCGAGCTCGCGGCCGTGCTGCGCGGCGAGCCCGTGGTGTCGCTCAACGTCGTGCAGGGCGGGGTCTTCCACTCTTTCGCGGCCAGCCTCTACCTGCGCTGCGCCGCCGACCCCGGCCCGAAGGCGATCCGCCGCGCGCTTGCCGAGCACCCGCAGCTCGAGCTCGCCGACGACCCCAAGCACCTGGGGCCGATCGAGGTCCCGGGCAGCGACAAGGTGGTGGTCGGCGCCGTGCGCAAGGAGACCGGCGGCGCCGGCGGCTACTGGCTCTGGGCGGTGATGGACAACCTGACGCGAGGCGGCGCGGTCAACGCCGTCGAGATCGCCGCGGCGCTCGCTGGTTGACGGCGATCAGGGCGCTAGCGGGAGAGAGACGCCGATCTCGGCGAGGGTCTGGAGGAGGCCGCGCATCTCGGACGAACAGATCCCGGGGCCCTGCGACGAGAGCGAGAAGACGTTGTGCCGGAAGTTCTGTCCGTACCAGACGAGCTCGTAGTGGAACACGAAGCGCTGTTGGAAGGGGCGCGGGTTGCAGCCGCCGCGCTGGGTCCCGATCTTGACGGCGGCGAGGGCGGCGTGCAGGGCCGCCATGCGTCCCGGCGGGATGGTCCCTCGCCGCACCTCGGCCGTAGCCGGCCCCGCTGCCAACGGTCCGGGCCCGTCGTTGATGCTCTCCTGGTTGGTGAGGAGCGCGAGCCCTTTGGCGTCGCGGAAGACCGTGATGTCGCGCTCCAGGAAGATCGAGCGGCTGCAGTAGTCGGCGCCGAAGCCGACGACGAAAAAGTCACACCCGCTGTCGATGAGATGGAGCCGGATGAGCGGCTGGGGCGGCGCCGGCTGGGCGCCGAGCGCCGGCGCGGCGGCGGCGAGGAGGGCAGCGAAGGCGAAGGAGAGGAGACGGCGGATCGCGGTCATGCGGATCTCCGAGAAGTCGTAAGTTGTAAGGTCTACGCCCCTTCTCGCTCGGGCGTCTACCCCGCCCACCGTTACCCGCGCGGGGCGGATAGTGCCGCGTGAGATGCCGGGCCACCCGGCCCGTGAAAGAGTCGCGCCGCTTCGCGGTTCCAGATCAGGACCGGTAGCGGCGACAGAGCCAGGTCGGCTCCGTTCGCGGACGTTGGTGGTGACTTCACCCGAACGCGACGCTTTCGCGGGCCTCTGGCCCGGCACATCACGCGGCGCCATGACTCGACACTCTGAAGTGACGTCCGGCAAAAACAGGGGCAACCCCCCCTCCTTGTCATCCTGAGCGAGAGCGAAGGATCTGGGTGGGGGGCGGCGCGATGCTGGTGAATCTTCGCGCCACCCTACCCCCAGATCCCTCGCTCACGCTCGGGATGACAAGGAGGGCGCTCGGGATGGCCACCCACATTGCAGTGGCTCCACCACCGGTTCTAGGGCCCGCAGGATCTCTGGAGCGCCGGGCGCTCCGTCCGCCCCCCTCGCAGTCCACCGTGCGAGGCACCGAAGCCACCGCCGTGTTTGCCGGCAACCCACCCCTGTACCAGCACGCGAAGCGCGGACACAAAGGAGCGCCCGGCGCGGAGGAGAGCCTGCGGGACCCCACACCGGAACGTCCGCAGCAAGCAGAAGTTAGTGCCCCTCTCCGGGCTCGGTGAGCCAGCGCGCCAAGAAAAACACCACCGCCATCGCCGCATACCCCGCAGCCCACGGCCAAGCCGGGGCCAATGCGACAGCGGTGTCGCCCGGGGTCCAGCGGTAGGCGTGCAGCAAGCCGGTCGTGGCCAAGACCGCCGCCGCGGCGCACCAGAGGGCGGCGGTGTGGAAGCGGCGCTCGATCACGCAGACGGTCGCGGCGGACATCAGCATCGCCGTCAGGATGAACCCCTGCTCCAGTGCGAATGCCCCGTGTGCCCAGGTGTCGGTGCGTAGGAAGGCGTCGAGGAGCGCCGGCGTGAACTCCGGCCCTCCGGGCGCGCCGACGCCCGCCGCGCGCAGCCCGTTCTTGAGCATCAGCGCCCCCCACGCCGCCACCCCCGGCAGCAAGCCCATCACCACCGCCGGCGCGTGCTCGCGCGGCGTCGCCTGGAAGGCCTGGGCGGTGATCACCATGCCGATCCAGAGCACGATCGCCATCCCGGCGTCCACCGGTACCGCCCAGGCGATGTGCGCCAGCGTCCCCGAGAGCAGCACGACGGTGAAAAACGCCGCGTTGAGCACCGAGTAGCCGGCGCGGGCGCCGAGCGCCTTCCACCCGGGGTGGCCGATGTAGATCGTCGTCGGGAAGCACGAGCCGAAGAGCGCGGCGGCAATCGTGCCGACGCCGTTGACGGCGAGCGACGGCCGCGTCGCGTAGCTGTCTCCGGCCGCCTCCGCCGACTCGATGTTCTGCAGCGACCCCAGCACGTTGAAGAGCCCCATCGGCAGGATGACCGAGAGATAGGTCAGCGCGTGGCCGGCCGTGAGCGCCTCCCACAGCTCGCCGACGACCGGGATGGGCAGGAAGAGACGCGCGCCCGTCGCCGGCAGCGGCCCGCCGGGCGCGGCGCCGGTGAGCCACGCCAAAAGCGTCCCCAGCGCCACCGCCACCAGCCCGCCGGGAATCCCACCGCGAAAGCGCACCCGCCCGAAGTAGACCAGGAGGATGACCGCCAGCGTCGTCAGCCCGACGAGCGGGCGGGCGTAGGTGCGGAAGAGGAAGCCGAGCGAGATGAAGGTCATCGCGATGCCGGCGAGGGTCGAGAGCAGCGCCGCCCGCGGCGTGGCGCGGCGGATGCGCTCGGCGACGAGGGCGCCGAAGAGCTCGATTAGCCCCGAGCCCAGGCAGGCCACCAGCCCCGCCTGCCAGGCGACGCGCGCCGGGTCGGCGGCGCCGGCGGCCTCGGCGGCGAGCCGCGCCGGCAGCATGACCAGCAGGACGTAGGCGAAGAGCGAGACCGTGTTGATGCCGTAGGGCAGCGCGCAGACGTCAGCGCGCCCGGCGGCGCGCCCCAGCCGCACCGCCTGCCAGGCGTAGAAGAGGTTGCCGACCAGGAGCGAGACCGCCGCCCCCGGCAGCACGCGGCCGTAGATCAGCGCGTCGGGGAAGCCGAGGACGACGCGGCAGAGAGTGTCGATCAGCAGGAGCTGGACGAGATTGTCGAGCGCCAGGCCGAAGAAGCCGTCGATGTCGCCGCGCACGAACCAGCGCATGAGCGGCGGCATCCTAATCCGCCGCGGCGGCTTCCGGTAGACTCCGCCCGCTCCGCCTGCCGCCGACCCCCCCATGCGCCCCTTCACCCTGGACGAGCTGATCCTGCTGCCGCAGGAGCAGGCGCTCCAGAAGCACTTCGACGGCCGCAACTGGGTCTACCTGCGCTGGCTCCTCCTGGTCTTCGCGCCGTTCGCGGCGGCGGGGACGGTCGAGTTCTACGAGGAGCGCGACCTGGCGACCGGCATGTCGCTGGTCAACCTGGTCCTCATCAGCGCCCTCTTCCTGGCCCGCAACACGCGCTTCGTCGAGAGCAACTTCCGCTCGCTGATGATCCCGTTCGTCGCCTTCCAGTGCCTGGCGCTGTCGCTCTACCTGGAGGGGCCGGCCAACACCCTCTTCATCAGCGCCCTGGCCTTCCCGCTGCTGGCGATCGGCTTCCGCCTGCGCCCCAAGGAGCACGTCCTCCTGGGCTTCCTCTTCTTCGTCTGCGCCGCGGTCACCAGCCCGCTCGGTCTGGGCCTCCTGTGGACCGAGGCGGTGAGCCTGCAGGCGATGGCGGGGGTGGCCGTCGCCAACCTGCTCAGCGCGGCGATCGCCGTCGCGGTCACCCGCTCCCGCCGCCGCCGCTTCCTCGAGGCCTGGCGCATGCTGTCGCTGCGCGAGCGCGAGCGCTCGCGGCTGCGCGGCGAGATCGACGACGCGCGCAAGATCCAGCTTTCGATCCTGCCGCGCAGCGCGCCCGAGCTGCCGTGGCTCGACCTGGCGAGCGTCTCGCTGCCGGCCAAGGAGGTGGGCGGCGATTACTTCGACTTCTTCAAGCTCGACGGCGATTGCCTGGCGATCGTCGTCGGCGACGTCGCCGGGCACGGGGTGGCGAGCGGTCTCATGCTCTACGGCGTGCGCAGCTGCCTCTACATGCTGCGCGAGGAGCTGTGCGCCCCGCTGCCGGTCCTGGCGCGGCTCGACCGCATGGTGCGCGAGGCCGGCCCCAAGCGGATGCTGGTGACGCTGCAGGTCGGGATCGTGGACGCCGCCGAGCGCCGGGTGACGGTGGCCAGCGCCGGCCACCCTCCGGCCCTCCACTGCGCGGCGGCGACCGGCGAGGTGACGGAGCTCGGCTCGAGCAGTCTGCCGCTCGGCACGCGGCTGGGCGCGGAGCCGCGCGAGCAGATGGTGGGGCTCGCCCCCGGCGACCTGCTCCTCTTCTACAGCGACGGCCTGCCGGAGGTGCTCGACCGCCACGGCGAGCACTACGGCGCCGAGCGCGTGGCGCGGTCGCTGCGGCGCGCCCTGAACGCCGGCTCCGCCCGCCAGGTGCGCGACGCCCTCCTCAACAGCGTCGCCAACTTCAAGGGCGACGTCGAGCAGCCGGACGACCTGACGCTCGTGGTGGCGCGGGTCGGATGGTAGGCTTGGGGGATGATGCATCCCGCGAAGCTCTCGCTCCTAGCCTCCGTCCTTACACTCCTCCTCCTTTCCGCGGCGCCGGCGACGGCGCAACCCCCGGCGAAGCGCGGTCCCTCCACCCCTGAAGAGCGCGCCAAGGCGGTCGAGCTGGTGCGCGTCCTCGAGACCGCGCCCGCCTCCCCGGAAGCGGCGCAGGCCCGGCAGTGGCTGGACACCTGGCTCGGCGAGATCCCCGACCTAACGGTCAAGTACTGCCTGAGCCTCTTCGGCACGACCAAGGAGGCGGTGACCAAGGAGCTGCCCCGCGACCTGACGATGCAGCACGCCTATTCGGGGGCCGCCTACCTCATCCAGAACCCCGGCACGGGCCCCGGCCAGACCGAGACCTTAGTCGCCGGTCTCCAGGGCACGTTGCGGGCCTACCAGGCGCTCAAGGCCGAGAAGTCCCCCGACACCTACCCGCTCCTCGAAGCGCTCTTGGAAAAAGACCGCGCCGGCACCCTCGACGTGCACGTCCGCACGTACGGCCGCAACTGCCGCTGAACCGTCGCGGCGGCCGTTCTAGACGCCTGACGGCTCTTTCATTACCGTGGTAATGTAGAGGGTATGGCACTCGCGCGTTCAAAGCTCACCGCACAGGGGCAGATATCCGTTCCGGCCGAGGTCCGCCGCAAGCTCGGAGTCGGCCCGGGCTCCGTCCTCGAATGGGATGAAGAGGGGGACGCGGTCGTGGTGCGCCGGTCGGGGCGCTACACCTTCGAAGATATCCACGCGGCCCTGTTCCCTGACGGCCCGCCGCCGCCGCGGAGCCTCGAAGAGCTCAAGGAGGGAATCCGGCAGTACGTGCGGAAGCGGCATGCGCGCCGTTGACACCAATGTCCTGGTCCGCCTCGCCACGGCCGACGATGCCAAGCAGATGGCCGCGGCGGAGGAATTCGTCGCCAAGGGGGCCTGGGTCTCCCACCTCGTGCTCGCGGAAACGATCTGGGTACTCTCGACCACCTACGGGCTGGGCACCGCGGAGATCGGAACTGCAGTCGAGATGTTCCTCGATCATAACGACCTGACACTCCAGGATGCCGACGCCGTCACAGCGGCGCTCGCGCACTATCGGAGGAGGCCGGCGCTGGGATTCTCTGACTGCTTGGTCCTGGAAATCGCCCGCAAAGCGGGCCACCTGCCGCTCGGCACGTTCGACCGCGACCTTGGGAAGCTGGACGGAGCGCATCGGCTCTGAGCTTCAGCGGTAGTTCGCCAGCAGAGGCTTTCCCTCGACCCATCGCGTCGCTGGAGTAGAGAATGTTCCTGCACGTAGAAGATGCCCACTACGTTCGCGACTACACGGTCTGGCTGCGGTTCAACGACGGCACCTGCGGCGAGGTAGACCTGAGCGCCGAGCTCGAGGGGCCGGTCTTCGGTCCCCTCCGTGACATCGAGCTGTTCAAGCAGTTCACGCTCGCGTACCACACCCTGGCCTGGGAGAACGGTGCGGACTTCGCGCCCGAGTTCCTGCGCGAGCACGTGCGCGTCGCCGTATAGAGCGAGCTCCTTACCTCTTCGCCAGCTCGCTGACGCTGTCCACGGCGGCTTACTCAGCCATCGTCGTCCATTAGAGCTCGCAGCCGTTCCTCGTGCGTGGCAAGGAAGAGGCGATCCTTGTCGCGCCCTGCCGCCGCTTTGGACTGCACAATGTGCTTGACACGGGCCACCGGGATCTCGACTCCCTCGACCAGGAAAGTCCGCCGCTCGCTCCAGACCTCCTCGAAGGTGAAGCCAGCCATCACAGGGGTGAGATCGATCTCCAGACCGTAGGCGTCGGTTGCTCGCGTAGCGGCCCGGCGTTCCACGACGCGTCGGGCGAAGTCGAGGTCGAGCGGATCACCGAGCGGCTCGTCATCCCCCCACAGGTTCAGTCCGGAGTCGCGGCAGCACTGCCAAGCGCGCAGGAGGTTGTCCGGATCGAGAGGAAGCAGGAGATCACGGTCCTGGGTGACGAAGAGGGTCGAACCGGAGCCGGCGTAGTAATTCGCGCCCGCCACCCCGATGATCACGAACCGCACTCCGGAAGCGCGGAGTGAAGCAACGAGCTGAAGGAACGGATCCACTCCGTTCAGCGTACCCGTACGGCTTTAGCGTAGTGCTCCCGGAACTCCCGGAGCGCCCGCTCCACCCAGGTCTTGTCAGCGCCGCTCTGGTTCTCCGGCCGCGCCTCCAGCTGCTCTACCGCCTGAAGGTAAGAGGCGCTTAGATGGATGACCTCGCGCGAACACTCGCGTGGTGTGCCGCTCTTGAACCTGGTCGACATAGGGACCTAGACAGCCAACTTGTCGAGTGTACCGATAGGAATCACACCATACTGAACCGCTCGCTCCTCCTCGAATTTGTCGTCCCCAGTCGCAGCGATTCCGATGACTCTACCAGATGAATCAATAACTGGGCTGCCGCTGGAGCCCGCAACGATCCTCATAGTCACCAGAATGCGCTCCTGCTGCATGTGTCTACGAATACCCGCCACAGACCCTAATTCCTCATAGAGGCTGCTTCCCGTCGAATGCTGGGGGCATCCGAGTAACTTCACAGGAGTCCCTTGGCTTACTCCTGCCAGCGACCGCTTCAGGAGAAAACCGCCCTCGCCGCCGAAACGCAGGACGGCGACATCCAGCTCTCTGTCTCTCGCGAGAATTTCCACAGGATAACGTACTTCGGGACGACCAGGACGGTATACCTGCATCTGCCCGCCGACTACGTGATCGCAGCTGATGAGCCCATAGCCTTCAAGTTCGAAAGCTGTTCCTTGACTTTCGCCCTCAAGCACCCAAATCGCGTCGCGGTAGGTCTTAAGGTGCCGTGGGCGCTGTTGCTCGACGGGCAGAGGTCGATAGGAAGGGTTCAATGCTGCGTATTGCTTGATGAACTTGAGATAGACCGCATCGTCGTTCCCCCTGACCATCGCCAGGAAGTCTAGCCTTCCCTTAACGACCCGACCGAACTTCGGCCGTTGGTGATAGGGGCCCCTGTCCTTCGTGTCGTTCGCAATAAAAACTCGCTCCGCGGCATCGTGGCCATACTTCTCCCAAGCATGCAGCATTGCGCGGGTTCTGCGAATATAGTGGCGTTGGACATTTGGCTTGGAGTTCACTGTAAGACCTGTAACTTCCTGCCGCTGCGCTTGACTCTGAATTCGGATCTTCCCTTCATTGATCTGGAAGCCATGTGACTCAATGGCAGACCGCAGCCTTGCCCCCAGTACGACAGGCTCCGCGTGAGAATCAGCTATCAGCTCATGCCGAAATTGAGCTTCATCAGTAGAGAACGTCAAGTCGTCCGCATAGCGGGTATACGTGCATCGTACTTTTCGCGCCAGAAGCTCAAGCTCTCGATCGAGGCCTCTACAAATCATATTCGAGATTATCGGCGATGTCGGTGCTCCCTGTGGAAGGCTATTCTTGTAACAGCACAACTGGGCAAGCACTGTTGCAGCTGGCCCGCCCAAGAGGTACGGCTTAGCTAGTAGCATGCCGCGAACGCGCCCGAAGTTTACGGAAGGGAAAAAGTCCAGAAGGTCAAGGTTCAGGACGAGACGTCGTCCGGCGTGCTTCTGCGCATTTTTGGCGATGCTTCGGCCAGACGTGAAGCCATGCACAGCAGATCGTGGCTTATAGACGTGGCTGAGCACGCTCAGTAGTCGCTTTTGCAGTAGTTTAAGTGGAGGGAATGGTTCAGCCAAGGTCCGTCTGCCACCCCGCCTCTTCTTAACAGTGAAGGTGCGATACTTCCCCTTGCGTCGATAGTATGCGAGATAGTTGAGATGCTCCTCAGTGATCATCAAAAGGCGGGCCACATCTCGTATTGTGCGGAGAGTAAGGAACCGCGTCTTAAGCTCGTCCGGGGGTCCAGGGACAATGAGAGAGACAGGCATGGCCAACCCACGAGGTTCAACGATTAAAGTCGACGAGTCGGGGGTAAGCACTTGGCGACGGGCGAAATTCTACCTTGTAGCGCGCCCACCGAGCCTCGCTCAGCGAACCTGTAAAGCTAAACACCCAATAAGCCGCTGACGGATCGCCAGCAGAACTCAATTCTGGGCTCGCCGCCAAGTGCCAACCCCAGGTATAGCCGAAAAGCGCGAGCCCTGCAAGCCGCTCGTTCTCGCAGGACGAGCTCCTGAGGGCTGCCGGCCCCTGGCTGCATCCGACGTTAGGTCTCACCGCCCGGCGCAGCGGGGCTCTCTAGGCTCCTGGCGCCGCCGCGGGCCAGGTAGTCTTCGACGAGGATCAAGCGCTCCTTGCCGGCGCGTTGGATGATGGCGACCAGTGACGTCATCGTCGTCACCTCCTCGAGCTGCTCGTCGACGAACCAGTCGAGGAAGCGGCGGGCGATGTGGTTCTTCTCCTTGACCGCCAGCTCCAGCAGGTCGTAGATCTGCTGCGTCACCTGCTTCTCCCAGTCCACCGCGAGCTGCACGGCCTCCTCGGCCGAGGCGAAGTCGCAGCGGGCGCGCGGGATCTCGGGGATGTCCACCCGGCCGCCGACGTCGACGATGAACTTGACGAACTTCATCGCGTGGTCGCGCTCCTCCTCGGACTGGCGGTAGAAGAACTGGGCGAGCTGCGGCAGCACCTCGGCGTCGAAGTAGCTGGCCAGCGCCACGTACTGGAGCGAGGCCCCCATCTCGTGGCCGATCTGGCCGTTGAACGCGTCGATCAGCTTCTGGCTTGCGAGCATCTCTCGTCTCCCTCCCTGCGCGGCGGCCGGGTCGGCCGCGTGCGCCCATTCTACGGCGCGCTGGAAGAGCGCCGCCGGCTCCTTCTGTTGCAGGATGAGGGCCCGAGGGCCGCGAACCCCGCTGGTATACTGCCGGCGGGCCGTTCGGGCGGTCCTCCCGGCCCCGCGCACCCACACCAGCCCCCAGGAGGCACCACTCTCTCGATGGCCAGCGCCGAGCCGCAGTCCCCTCCCTATCACCGCGTCGTCGTCCTCGGCTCCGGCCCGGCCGGGCTGACTGCGGCGCTCTACGCCGCCCGCGCCGACCTGGCGCCGCTGGTGCTCGAAGGCAACCAGCCGGGCGGGCAGCTCACGATCACGACCGACGTCGAGAACTACCCCGGCTTCCCCGAAGGGATCATGGGCCCCGAGCTGATGGAGAAGATGCGCGACCAGGCGCGCCGCTTCGGGGCGCTGTCGAAGTGGGAGCAGGTGGTCGAGGTGGACTTCGACCGCCGCCCCTTCACCGTCCGCACCGACGAGGCGACCTACCGCGCCGGCGCCGTGATCATCGCCACCGGCGCCACGGCCAAGCTCATGGGGCTGCGCGCCGAGGCCGAGCTCATGGGCTACGGCGTCTCGGCCTGCGCCACCTGCGACGGCTTCTTCTTCCGCGACAAGGAGATCGTCGTCATCGGCGGCGGCGACTCGGCGATGGAGGAGGCGACCTACCTCACCAAGTTCGCCAGCAAGGTGACGGTCATCCACCGCCGCGACGAGCTGCGGGCCTCGAAGATCATGCAGGACCGCGCCTTCGCCAACCCCAAGATCTCCTGGATCTGGAACAGCCTGATGACCGACATCCTGGGGAGCCGCGAGGGCGGGGTCGTGGCCGTAAAGCTGCACAACCGCAAGACCGGCGAGGACAGCGAGTTTCCGACCCAGGGCGTCTTCCTCGCCATCGGCCACAAGCCGAACACCGACATCTTCCGCGGCAAGCTGGAGATGAACGAGGTCGGCTACATCCGGGTGCAGGAGCCCTCCACCCGCACCAACGTCCCCGGCGTCTTCGCTTCCGGCGACGCCGCCGATTCGATCTACCGCCAGGCGGTGACCGCCGCCGGCACCGGCTGCCGCGCGGCGATCGACGCCGAGCGCTGGCTCGAGGAGCAGCACGACTGATGTCGAACCGCCGTCCCACGACGCTCGGAGAGCTCAGGGCCTCCGGCTACCGCCCGCGCACCGTCAAGCGCGAGCTGCGCGACAACCTGCGCGCCCGCCTCGCCGCCGGCGGCCCGCTCTTCCCCGGCATCCTGGGCTACGACCGCACGGTGATCCCGGGCGTGGTCAACGCCCTGCTCGCCGAGCATGACTTCATCCTCCTGGGGCTGCGCGGACAAGCCAAGACGCGCATCCTGCGCGCGCTCGTCACCCTGCTCGACGAGGCGGTCCCTGTCCTCGCCGGCACCGAGCTCAACGACGACCCGCTGGCGCCGATCTCGACCCACGGCAAGCGCATCGTGGCCGAGGCCGGCGACGAGGCGCCGGTCGACTGGATGGGGCGGGAGGAGCGCTACAACGAGAAGCTGGCGACGCCGGACGTCTCGATCGCCGACCTGCTGGGCGACATCGACCCGATCAAGGCCGCCACCCGCCGCCTCACCTTCGCCGACCCGGAGGTCATCCACTTCGGCATCGTGCCGCGCACCAACCGCGGCATCTTCGCCATCAACGAGCTGCCCGACCTGGCGCCGCGCATCCAGGTCGGCCTGTTCAACCTGCTCGAGGAGCGCGACCTCCAGATCCGCGGCTTCCCGGTGCGCATCCCGCTCGACCTGCTGATGGTCTTCTCGGCCAACCCGGAGGACTACACCAACCGCGGCTCGATCATCACCCCGCTCAAGGACCGCATCTCGTCGCAGATCCTCACCCACTACCCGCCGAGCCGCGAGGTGGCCGCGGACATCACCCGCCAGGAGGCCTGGACCGAGCGCGACCAGCCGGGGGTGTCGATCCCCGAGGAGGCGCGGCTGCTGATCGAGGAGATCGGCTTCGCGGCGCGCGAGAGCGACCTCGTGGACCAGTCCTCGGGGGTCTCGGCGCGGGTCTCGATCTCGGCGATGGAGCTGCTGGTCTCAAACCTCGAGCGGCGCGCGCTCGGCACCGGCGACCGGCCGGTGACGCCGCGCCTCTGCGACTTCCAGATGCTGCTGCCGGCGATCACCGGCAAGGTGGAGATGGTCTACGAGGGGGAGCAGCAGGGTGCGGAGGTGGTGGCGCGGCGGCTGATCGGCCAGGCAGTCAAGAAGCTCTTCGAGGGGCGCTTCCCGGAAGTGACCAAGGAGGTGGGGAGCGGCGGCGAGGACGACCGCGGGCCCTACGCGCCGATCGTCCGCTGGTTCGCCGAGGGCAACGAGGTGACGATCGCCGACGAGCAGCCCTTCGCCGACTACGAGCGGGAGCTCAAGCGCGTGCCGGGCCTCTGGGACCTGGCCGCCCGCTACGGCGGCGGCAAGGCGCGCGAAGAGCAGGCCTGGGCGGCCGAGATGGTCCTCGAAGGCCTCCACCAGCACTTGAAGCTCGCCCGCCACGACCTCGACAGCCAGGTGAGCTACAAGGAGATGATCAAGTTCCAGCTCCTGAAGCCGCGGCGGACTGGGGGTGGAAGAGGTGACGTGAATTGACGCCCCCGCCCAGATCCTTCGCTTCGCTGCGCTCCGCTCAGGATGACGTCCGGCCATGTCATCCTGAGCGCAGCGAAGGATCTGGGCGGGGGCCAACCTAGATACCCATGCGCCACTCCTACCGCTGGCTCGATCCCGCGCTGCTGCAGGAGATCCTCGCCGGGCTCTCGCTGCTGCGGCTGTTCAACCAGCTCCTCCTCGCCTCGGGTGGGGACGTCGATGAGGCGATGGACTGGATGCGGCAGCTCCAACAGCAAGGGTACATCTCGGAGGCCGTGGACCTTGAAGCTTTCTTCGCCAGCCTGGAGGAGCAGCAGCTCCTCGAGCGCGACGCCGCGGGGGGCTTGCAGATGACCGGCGCCGGCGAGCGGCAGATCCGGCGCAGCGCCTTCGAGGAGATCTTCGGCAGCCTCGAGCGGGCCGGCCCCGGCTATCACCCGGTGCAAAACGCCGGCGAGGGGATCGAGCGCCTCCCCGAGACCCGCCCCTACGCCTTCGGCGACGACCTCCACCTGCTCGACGCCTCGCGCTCGCTGCAGAATGCCATGCGCCGCACCCACGGCGACCTGGCGCTCGCCGAGGAGGACCTGGAGATCCACGAGACCGAGCACCTGACCTCCTGCGCGACGGTCGTGGCGATCGACGTCAGCCACTCGATGGTGCTCTACGGCGAGGACCGCATCACGCCGGCCAAGACGGTGGCGCTGGCGCTGACCGAGCTGATCACCACGAAGTACCCGAAGGACCACCTCGGCGTGATCCTCTTCGGCGACCGCGCCGAGCGCGTGGACCTTTCGGACATCCCCTACATCCAGGCCGGACCCTTCCACACCAACACCCGCGAGGCGCTGCAGCTGGCGCGCAGCCTCCTCGCCCGCCAGAAGCAGCCGAACAAGCAGATCTTCCTGATCACCGACGGCAAGCCCTCGGCGATCACCGACGGCAACCGGATCTACAAGAACCCCTTCGGCCTCGACATGAGGATCGTCAACCTGACGCTCGAGGAGGCCGACCTCTGCCGCCGGCAGAAGGTGGTCGTCACCACCTTCATGCTGGCGACCGACCCGATGCTCACCGAGTTCGTCGAGAAGCTCACCAAGGTCAACCGCGGCCGCGCCTACTTCGCCTCGCCGTACAATCTCGGCGAGTTCATCCTGGCGGACTACATCCGCAACCGCCGGCGGAGGGTGCATTGAGGAAGCTTGCGCGGCTCCTGGTCCTCGGGCTCGTCCTCGCCGGCTGCGGCGGCGACGACGAGGCGGAGCCTGCCGCCGCCGGGCCGCCGCTCGACGCCTGCCAGCTCTTCGGGCCGAACGACGCCAAGGTGGTGCTCAAGGACAACGTCGGGCTGATGCAGAGCCTGGTCGAGGACGAGTTGGGGCGCGATCTCACGGTCTGCGCCTACTCGGCGGGCTACTCCTCCCCGCCGGACATCGCCAGCCTCAAGATCCACCGCCATCGCTCGGCGAAGCGCGCCCAGGGGACGCTCGACTCCGTCGCCTCGACGCTGCGCGGCCGCGAGGTCACCGGGCTCGGCGACGGCGCCGTCTGGGCGGAGGGGATGGGGCAGCTCCACGTGCGGCGGGGCGCCACCCAGCTCACGGTCACCGTCCAGGCGCCGCAGGTGGACGACCCGTTCGCCGCCGCGCGCGGGATCGCCGAGACGGTCCTCTCCCGCCTCCCCGCCGCTCCGTGACCGGCGCCGCGGCGCTGCTGGCCGCGCTCGCGGTCGACCTCGCGCTCCTCCACCCAGTGCTCGAACCGCTGCGGCAAGCGGCGCTTCAATCCATCGCGGATGAGATCACCGTCACCGCCACGCGCACGCCGGCGCACCTCGCCGACACGGCGGCGAGCGTGACGGTGCTCTCGACCGAGGAGCTGGCCGCCACCGCCGCGCCGACGCTCGACGACGCCCTCCGCCAGGTGCCCGGCTTCTCCCTCTTCCGCCGCAGCGGCAGCCGCTTCGCCAACCCGACCGCGCAGGGGGCCTCGCTCCGCGGCCTCGGCGGCAGCGGCGCCAGCCGCGCCCTCGTGCTCGACGACGGCGTGCCGCTCAACGACCCCTTCGGCGGCTGGATCTACTGGGGCCGGGTGCCGCGGGCGGCGCTGGCGCGGGTCGAGGTGCTGCGCGGCGGCGCCTCGGACCTCTACGGCAGCACGGCGCTCGCCGGCGTGGTGCAGCTCGTGCGGCGGGAGGCGGCGCCGCAGGTGCGCGGCGAAGCGTCGCTCGGCGAGCTGGACAGCGCCGAAGGGTCGCTCTTCTGGGTGGAACGCGGCGCGACGTGGGGCGCGAGCCTCACCGCCGCCGCCGCGGAGACGGACGGTTACGTGCTCGTCGATCCGCGCGAGCGCGGTCCCGCGGACACGCCGGCCGACTCGCGCCATGCCGCCGGCGACCTGACCCTCGAGCGCGCGCCGGCGGGGGGCGGGCGGCTCTTCGTCCGGGCCTCCGCGTTCGACGAGTCGCGCCGCAACGGCACGCCGCTCCAGACCAACGCCACCCGGCTCTTCCAGGGCAGCACCGGCGGCGACTGGAGGCTCGGGGGCGGTCTCCTCGCGGCACGCGCCTGGGCCGGCGAGCAGGACTTCGAGCAAACGTTCACGGCGGTCGCCGCCGACCGGCGGAGCGAACGGTTGATCCGGGCGCAGGAGGTGCCGGCCGAGACGGCCGGCGGCAGCCTGCAGTGGACGCAGCCGGCCGGCGCGCGCCAGACGCTGGTCGCCGGGGTCGAGCTGCGGGACGTCGAGGGGACGAGCGACGAGACCGCCTTCACCCCCGCGGGGAGCGTGCGCGCCGCCGCCGGCGGGCGGCAGCGGACGGCCGGGCTTTACGCTGAGGACCTGCTGCGACTCTCGGAGCGGCTCTCCCTGGCCCTCGCCGCGCGCTGGGACCGCCGGGAGAACGACGGCACCGGCGGCGCGCGCGCGGAAGACGCCTTCTCGCCGCGCGCCTCCCTCCTCTACCGCGTCGACGAGCGCTGGGCGCTCACCGCCGCCGCCTACCGCGGCTTCCGCGCCCCGACGCTCAACGAGCTGTACCGCGCCTTCCGCGTCGGCGACGTCGTGACCCTGGCGAACCCGGCGCTGGCGGCGGAGCGCTCGGCGGGCGCGGAGGCAGGGGCGCTGCTCACCGCCGCCGGCGGGCGGCTGACGGCGCGCGGCACTCTCTTCTGGATGGAGGTGGACCGCACGATCGCCAACGTCACCCTGGCGGTCGAGCCGGGGCTCATCACCCGCCGCCGCGAGAACCTCGGCCGCAGCCGCTCGCGCGGCGTCGAGCTGGACCTGGCGGCGCGGCTGGGTGAGCGCTGGACGCTCGGCGCCGGGTGGCTGCTGGCCGACGCACGGGTGACGAGCTTCCCGGCGAACCGCGACCTCGAGGGGCTGCGCCTGCCGCAGGTGCCGCGGCGGCAGGCCTCGCTGACGCTCCGCCGGGACGACCCGCGCGCCACGCTAGGCCTCCAGGCGCGCTGGGTGAACGCGCAGTTCGACGACGACCAGAACCGCCTGCGGCTCGCGAGCTTCGCGACCGTGGACCTCCTCGCCGCCCGCCCGCTCGGCCGCGGCTTCACCGCCTTCGCCGCGGTCGAGAACCTCTTCGACGAGCGCGTCGAGGTGGGCCGCACGCCGGTCCTCACGCTCGGCCCGCCGCGCCTCCTCCGCGTCGGCCTCCGCTTCGCCCGCCCGCGGGACTGAGGACCGCCTCAGCGCAGGGTGTAGAGGTAGGCGGCGAGGTCGCGGGCGTCGCGCTCGCCGATCCCCAGGTCGGGCATGTTCGTGCCGGGAGCGACGCGTTGCGGATGCTGGATCCAGAGCAGGAGGTTCTCGGGCGTGTTGGGGAGCCGCCCGGCGAGATGGGTGCGGCTGCCGAGGCCGTCGAGCGGCGGCCCGACCACGCCGCCGGCGCCGCTCACGCCTTGCAGGGTGTGGCAGCTGCCGCAGCCGTAGACGCGCACCAGCTCGCGGCCGCGCGCGGGTTCGCCGCCGGTCCGCCGGCGCGCCTCCGCGACGACGTCGCCCTCCCCGCAGCCGGCCGCGGTCAGGGTCGCGAGCGCGAGGAGGGCGGCGGCCCGTAGGCTCATGGCGCGGCGCCGCCGCGCCCGAGCCGCCTGCGGAGCGCGTCCAGCTCCCCCACTCCGGCGAGGCGCGCCAGCAGGAGATAGCCGCCGCCGTAGACGCCGAGCACGAGGAGCGCCCGGAGGGCGGGGTGTAAAGCCTCCGGGAGGTGCCAGGCGAGGGCCCCCGCCGGCAGCGCCGCGGCGGCGGCGAGCCCGAGCATCTTGCCCATCGCGCCCCACGGCACCACCTCCGCGGCCAGCCGCCGCCGGAGGGCGGCGCGCAGGCGCCAGAGCTCGAGCCAGGCGCCGGCGGCCGAGCCCAGGCTCAGGCCGACTGCGCCGAGGCGGACCGGCCGCCCCTGGGCCGGCAGGTCCACGAACGCCCCGACGGCGTAGCGGTCGAGCCAGAGCATCAGCGGCACCGCGAGCGCCGCCGCCACCGCCACCCGCAGGACCGCGGTGCGCGCCGGTGTGCGCGCGTCGCCCACCGCGTAGAAGGTGTTCTGCAAGAGGCGCGAGGAGGTCGTGGCGAGGAGCCCCAGCGTGTAGCCGGCGAGGACGAGGTAGACCAGCCAGGTGTCGGCGGCGCCGAAGGTGCCGGTGCGGTAGAGGGCGGCGACGATCAGCAGGCCGAACGCGAGGTAACCCACCGTCGTGGGAGCGTTGAGGAACGCCATCCGCCCGAGCGAGCGGCGCACCCGCGCGAGCAGCGTCTGCGCCGACTCGGGGTCGCGCAGGCGCGCCAGCTCGGGCAGCTCGGCCGCCGCTACCGAGAGGCCGAAGAGGCTCACCGGCAGGAGGTAAGGCATCTGCGCGTAGCCGAGGGCGCCGGTGGCGCCGGCGGCGAGGAAGGAGGCGAGGAAGACGTCGAGGTAGCCGGCGAGCTGCACGACGCCGCGGCTGCCGACGACCGGCGCGAAGGTGGCGAGGGCCTCGCGCACGCCGGGGGCGCGGGTCGAGAGCGAGAGGCGGAGGCCGCCGAGAAGGCGGAGGACGAGCGGCAGCTGCACCAGGAACTGCAGCAGCCCGCCGAGCAGCGCGCCCCAGCAGGCGGCGATCAGCACCCGGTCGAGGAGCGGCGCCGGCAGCCCGGCGCCGGCGGCGCGGAGGCCGCCCGGCGCCAGCACCGCCCCGGCGGTCAGGAGGGCCGCCAGGATCGCGGCGTTCCAGACCACCGGCGCGACGTAGGAGAGAAAGAAGCGGCGGTGGCTGTTGAGGATGCCGAGCGCCCAGGCCGAGAGGACCAGGAGGCCGGTCATCGGGAAGAGGATGCGCACCGCGCGCACCGTCAGCTCGTAGCGGTCGACGGCGAGCTCCCCGGCGGCGACCCGCGGGGCGTCGGCGAGGAAGCCGGCGGCGAGGAGGGCGACGAGCGGCCGCGCCAGGAGGACGCCGAGGAGCGCGGCGCCGCCGGCCAGGGCGACGAGGAGGCCGAGGATGGCGCCGGCGAAGCGGCGGGCGTCCTCGCGCTCGCCGGCGGCGAGGAAGCGGCTGTAGATCGGGATGAAGGCGGCGGAGAGGGTGCCCTCGCCGAGCAGGTTCTGCAGCGCGTTCGGCGCCCGCAGCGCGGCGCGGAAGACGTCGGCGTGCGGCCCGACGCCGAAGAAGTAGGCCAGCCCCCGCTCGCGCAGGAACCCCACCAGCCGCGAGAGGAAGATCCCTACCGCCACCCGTGCCGCGGCGCCGCCGGACCCCGCCTGCGGGGCCGGCGGGGGGCTCTGCTCGGTCATGTCGGGGGGTCGAGGCGAGAGCTTGGCCCGCGGGTCTGCGGGATTCTACGCCACGTCGTTACAATGCCCTCCGCCGCATGCCACCTCCCCTTACGCAGTCCGCCGACGTGGCCGCCCTGGCGGCGGAGCTGGCCGCGGCCGGGGGGTTCGCGCTCGACCTGGAGTTCGTCTCCGAGTCGCGCTACGTGCCGGAGCTGGCGCTCGTTCAGGTCGCCTGGGGGGACGCGGCAAACCCGGAGGTGGCGGCGGTCGATCCGCTGGCGGTCGATCCGCGGCCGATCGTCGAGCTGGTCGGCAACCCGGCGGTCACCAAGCTCCTCCATGCCGGGCACGGCGACCTCGCCCTCCTCGGGCACCTCTACGGGGCGCGCGGGGCGAACGTCCTCGACACGCAGATCGCCGCCGCCTTCCTCGGCCTCGGCGAGCAGGTGGGCTACGCGCCGCTCGTCGAGCGGCTGCTCGGCGTCAAGCTCGACAAGACCTCCCAGTTCACGCAGTGGGCACGCCGGCCGCTCACCCCCGAGCAGCTCGCCTACGCCCTCGACGACGTGCGTTACCTGCCACGCCTCTGGCAGGAGCTGTCGCGCCGGCTCGCCGACCGCGGCCGCCTGGGCTGGGTCGAGGAGGAGACCCGGCGGATGGCCGAGGCCGCCTCCCGCCGGTTGCCGCCGGAAGAGACCTACCGCCGGCTCAAGGGGTGGAGCAACCTCAACCCGCGGCAGCTCGGCGCGCTCCGCGCCCTCGCCGCCTGGCGCGAGCGCGAGGCGCTCGCCGGCAACAAGCCGCCGTCCTGGATCCTCCAGGAGGGGCCGCTCCTGGCGCTCGCCCGCCGGCCGCCGAAGTCGGAGGCGGCGCTGGAGGACGTACGCGGGGTGTCGGAGGGCACCGCCCGCCGCCACGGGCGGGACATCCTCGCCGCGCTCCGCCAGGGCTGGCAGGAGCCGGTCGAGGCGGAGCGCGAGCCGTTCCTCTCGCCGGTGGCACAGAGCTGGGCGGCGATGCTCTCGGCGCTGATCCAGGCGCGCAGCCGGGAGGGGGACGTGGCGGCGCGCTTCGTCGCCTCGCGCGGCGACGCCGAGACGCTCGCCGCCTGGTGGTCGCTGGGCAACCGCGACCACGAGCCGGACCTGCCGCTGCTCCAGGGGTGGCGGCGGGAGCTGGCCGGCCAGGCCGCTCTCGACTGGCTCGCCGGCCGCGCCGCGCTGGTGGCCGACGAGGAAGCGCCCGCCGGCCTGCGTGTCGCGCCGCGCGGCCAGCCCGACTAGGCGCGAGCGCCTCGCCCCCTACAGCTCCGGCAGCAGCCCTTCGAGGAGCGCCACCGCGCGCTCGAGCGCCGCCCGCTCGGCGGGCGCCAGCGCCTCGAGACGTGCCGCCAGCCGCGCGGCGCGCCGGGCGCGCCCGCGCTCGATCAAGCGCAGGCCGGCGGCGGTGGCGCGCAGGCGCACCACCCGGCCGTCGGTGGGGTCGGGCTCGCGCGCCACCAGGCCGTCCGCCTCCAGCGCCGCCACCAGTCGGCTCATCGTCGGCGCCGTCACCTGCTCGGCCGCCGCCAGCTCGCCCAGCGTACGCGCGCCGCCGAAGGCGAGCACCGAGAGCGCCGAGGCGCGCGCCGGCGAGACGCCCAGCGCCGCGTCCTCCTGCCGCAGCCGCCGCAGCAGGTGGATCGCCGCGGCGTGCAGGCGGAGCGCCAGCTCCTGGCTCTCCTCCCCGGCCGCCGCGCTTGACTTCTTCCGGCTCACGGCCTAAATTTAGTTAGCCTAACTAACAATGTCAAGAGGAGACACGACCATGAACGGCAGCGAAGCGACGGCAGCGGGGTTCGGGCTGGAGCGGATCGGGCAGATCGCGGTCATCGCGCACGACGTCGAGCGGGCCACCGCTTTCTACCGCGACGCCCTGGGGATGCGCTTCCTCTTCGCGGCGCCCGGGCCCCTGGCCTTCTTCGACTGCGGCGGCATTCGGCTGATGCTCGGCCGCGCCGAGAAGCCGGAGTTCGACCACCCGGGCTCGATCCTCTACTTCAAGGTGGACGATATCCAGGCCGCGCACGCGGCCCTGGCCGGGCGCGGCGTCCGCTTCGAGGGGACGCCGCACAAGGTGGCGAGCCTTCCCGATCACGACCTCTGGCTGGCTTTCTTCCGCGACTCGGAGGAGAACTTCCTGGGGTTGATGAGCGAGGTACCCCGAACGTAGAATTCACCTCCCGCCGCCCCCCCGTCCGGGGACCGAGCTACGGCAGAAGAGAGGGATCTCCGATGGAATGGGCCTCCGACCCGCAGGTCTGGATCGCGCTGCTGACGCTGACGGTGCTCGAAGTCGTCCTCGGCGTCGACAACATCGTCTTCATCTCGATCCTCGCCGGGAAGCTGCCAGCCAATCAGCAGGCCCGGGCGCGCCGGCTCGGCCTCGCCGTCGCGATGGGGACGCGCATCCTGCTCCTGCTATCGATCGCCTGGGTGATCCGGCTGACGCGGCCACTCTTCACCGTCTTCGGCCAGGAGATCTCCGGCCGCGACCTGATCCTCCTCCTGGGCGGCCTCTTCCTGCTCTACAAAGCGACCCACGAGATTCACGACAAGCTCGAAGGCGAGGAGGGGCACGCCAGCGCCCGCGTCCCCGCCTCGTTCGGCGCGGTGATCGCGCAGATCGCGCTGCTCGACATCGTCTTCTCGCTCGACTCGGTGATCACCGCGGTCGGCATGGTCGATCAGGTCGGCGTGATGATCGCGGCGGTGGTCATCGCCGTCGGCGTCATGCTCGTCGCCGCCGGCCCGCTCGGCGACTTCGTCCACCGCCATCCGACGGTGAAGATGCTGGCCCTCTCCTTCCTGCTGCTGATCGGCGTCTCGCTGCTCGCCGAGGGGCTCGACCAGCACATCCCGAAGGGCTACATCTACTTCGCGATGGGGTTCTCGATCTTCGTCGAGATGCTGAACCTGCGGCTGCACCGGGTCACCAAGGAACCGGTCCAGCTGCGCGAGCCTTACAGCCTCGCCGGCAACGGCGCGCCGCAGCGCCCGGCCAAAGGGTAGAGCGCTCAGACGGCGGTGACGGCGAGGCGGTGCCAGGCGTTGTTGGCGTAGCCCTTGGCGTTCCAGACGCTCTCGAGGCGCTCGGGCTGGAGCTGCGCGGCCGAGTCGAGCGCCCGGACCACGAGCTCCTGCGGTCCCGGCGCCAGCTCGACCTCGCCGCCCCATAGGCACCAGGCCCAGCGCTCGCCGCGGAGGACCTCGCAGCGCGACCAGGTGAGGCCGCCGTCGCCCGAGAGGTCGACGCGCTCGACCGTGCGGCCGCCCCCCGCCATCGCCCAGCCGGCGACGGTGAGCCGCCCGGCCGGGACCTCGTCGCCGTCGGCCGGGTCGCAGATCACCGAGTTGACCGGCAGCTCGCCGAGCATCACCGCCTGCGACCAGTCGATCTCCGCGGGGTCCCGCGCGTCCGGCGGCGAGAGACGGTAGGCGCGGGTCTGGAAGTAGTTCTCGGAGGGGTCGCGCAGCACCTCGATGCGCGACAGCCACTTGACGCTGCGCGCCCCGATGTAGCCGGGGACGAGGGCGCGCAGCGGGGCGCCGTGGACCGGCGGCAGCGGCTCGCCGTTCATCTCGTAGGCGAGCAGCACCTCGGGGCCGAGCGCCTTGCCGAGCGGCACCGAGCCGCCGAAGCCGAAGCGGCTCCCCAGCCGCTCGACCCGGTCGAGGCCGGTGAAGCCGACGTGCCGCGCGTCGGGGAGCACGTTGGCCTCGGCGAGCACCTCGGCGAGCGGCGCGCCCGCCCAGCGGGCGTTCGAGATCGCCTCGCTCCCCCAGGGCAGCTCGCCGGGGATGGGGGCGACGGACGTCAGCTCGGTGCGCCGGTTGCCGGCGCACTGCAGGGTGGCCTCGATCTGCACCCAGGAGAAGTTGCGGCGCAGGTCCTCGACGGTGAGCGCCAGGGCGCGCTCGACCAGACCCTCGATCGTCAGCCGGTAGCGCTGCGGATCGATCCGCGGCACCGCGGCGTGGTTGCGGACGAAGAAGAGGTCGGCGGAGGTGATCGGGTGGCGCAGCAGCCGGTCGAGCGGCGGCCCGGCGTTGAAGGGCTCCTCTTGCCGGACGACGAGGTCGGGGCTCTTCCCGGGGAGGTTCGCGGTCGCCGCCATGCCGCTCCGAGCCGGCGCCCTAGTCGTGGTAGGAGAGCGCCCGCTCCTCGCGGCGCCAGCTCCCGTCCGGCTGCGGCTCGAAGACGCCGCAGTGGTCCATCTCGCCGCCGTAGACGTGGAGGGTGATGACCGGCTGGTCCGTCGGGTTGCGCAAGACGTGGTACTCGAGCGGCGGGATGAGCGCCCCCGCCGAGCCCGTCGTCGCGCGCAGCCGCTCCACCTCGGCGAAGCGGCAGGCCGCGCCGTGCTCCTCCAGCAGCTCGTAGCGCACGACCTCCATCTCCCCTTCCACGACTCCTTCGACGCACCAGATGCCGGAGTGGTCGTGGAGCGGCGTCGCCTGCTGGGGCGCCCAGGCCATGACCACGGCGGTCAGCGCCAGCTCGGGGTCGCGGTAGAGGAGACGGCGGGCGTAGTGGTCGGGATCGGTCTCGCGGTAGCTCGCCGGCAGGTCCATCCCCTCGCGCTGGATCTGGCCGGAGAGGTCGTCCTTGATGCGGCGGGTGATGGCGTCGACGTCGCCGCCGCGCACCGTCTCGCGCCAGCTTCCGATCAGGTCGTTGAGGGCCATGTCCCTACTCTACACTCCCCCGGTGCTGGCCCTCGTCGCCACCTGCGGGCTCGGTCTGGAGGAGCTGCTCGAAGGCGAGCTGGCGGCGCTGGGAGCGCAGGAGACCGTGCGCGAGCCGGGCGCGGTCGCCTTCCGCGGCGGCTGGCAGGACTGCTGGCGCGCCAACTGGCGGCTGCGCACCGCCAACCGCGTGCTGGTCGAGCTCGGCGCCTGGGAGGCGCCGGACGGCGAGGCGCTGGCCGCCGGGGCGCGCGCCCTGGCGGCCGACCGGGCCGATCTCCTCCACCCCTCGCGCAGCCTCGCCGTCCGCGCCAGCGCGGCCGGCTCGCGCATCCGCGACCCGCAGTGGGCGGCGCTCAAGGTCAAGGACGGCCTGGTGGACGGCCAGCGGCAGCGCTGGGGGCGGCGCTCCGACGTCGATCGCGAGCGCCCCGACCTGCCGCTCCGCCTCCGCCTCCACCGCGACCGCGCCACCCTGCTCCTCGACACTTCGGGCGAACCGCTCGACCGCCGCGGCTATCGCGCCGTCTCGACCGCCGCGCCGGTGCGCGAGACTCTCGCCGCGGCCTGCGTCCTGGCCTCCGGCTGGGACGGCCGCGGGCCGGTGGTGGACCCGATGTGCGGCTCGGGGACGCTGCTCGTCGAGGCCGGCTGGCTCGCGCTCGGCCGGGCGCCGGGGGCGCTGCGCGCCGAGTCGGGCGGCGGCTGGGCCTTCGAGCGGCTGCCGGACTTCGACGCCGCAGCCTTCGCGGCGGTGCGGCGGGAGGCGTTGCCGGCGCCGGGCGCCGACACTCTGCGGCTCGCCGGCAGGGACCGAGCGGCCGAGGCGGTGCGCGCGGCGCTAGCCAACCTGGCGCGGGCGGGGCTCGCGGAGCGGGCGGAGGTGACGCGGGGGGATGCCTTCGAGATCGAGCCGCCGGCGGGATCGGGCTTGGTCGTGGTCAACCCGCCCTACGGCGAGCGGTTGGGCGGCGACGCCGAGCAGTGGCGGCGGCTCGGCGACCTCCTGAAGCGCCGTTTCCCCGGCTGGCGAGCGGCCGTCCTGGCCGGCGGCCCCGGCCTCGGCAAGGAGATCGGCTTGAAGCCGCGCCGCCGCATCCCGGTCTGGAACGGTCCGCTCGAGGCCCGCATCCTGGTCTTCGAGCTCTATTGAGACAAAAAAAGGGGGTGACCCCAGCCCCAGGGGCCACCCCGCGAGAGCCGCGCGTTCGCGGCGTGAAGGCGAAGCTCGTCAGATGATGATCGTCGTCCCGTCGAACTTGGTGAGCGAGAAGCCGGTGAACGGCTCGGCGTAGGTCGCCTTCTGCTCGCGCAGGTAGCGGATCGCCACCTCTTCGCCCTGCCGCAGGCCGGCCACGTCGTCGGACCGCCAGTGGATCCCCGACATGTCGCGCCCGAAGCTCAGGTTGTGGGCCAGCTTGTTGAGCTCGCCGCCGACCGTCAGCGCCGGCCCGTCGACCCCCGCCACGTAGGCCGAGGTCGTCGTGCCGTCGGCGCTCGGCTTGACCGGCCCCGGCAGGATTGCGGCCTCGTCGACGACCGCCTTGAGGAAGGTGACGCAGGCCCCCGCCGAGAAGGCGTGACCGGCCGGGTAGGACGGGTGCGTCGGGCAGCCGAGCCGGAGGTGCTGCGACAGCAGGTAGGTGCCGACGGCGCCCAGCCCGCGCGCCGCGTTGCGCGCCTGGTTGGCGGCGAAGACGCGCGGCAGCACCGTCGAGACGGTGGTCAGGTCGCTGTGGATCGGCAGGGCGAACCCTTCGGCCAGCGCCTTGTGCACCAGCCCGCCGTAGGCCTCCGGCCGGACGGTCCGGTGGACGTTCCACTTCTGGTACCAGGTGTGCCGCTCACCCTTCCCCACCGACGCCACGTTCTCGATCAGCCAGGCCAGGCCGAAGGTGCCGAACCCCGCCATCTTGCCCCCCGGCTTGTAGGGCCAGGCCGCGTCGAGGAAGGCGCCGGTGGCGAAGTTGATCGGGAACTGGAGCAGGATGTGACAGGCCTTGAGGTAAGCGGTGTAGATCTTGTCGAAGGCGGCGACCATCGCCAGGTCGCGGCCGCTGCGCGGGAAGCGCAACACCGCATCGAGCGGCGGCGTGGCGTTGCCGCCGCCGCCGTTCTGAACGGCGAGGAACTCGTTCCACTCGGTCATGAAGTCGCCGCCCACGGCGGCGGTGTTGACACGCCCGGTGACGGTGACGCCGTCGAAGACCCAGTTGCGCAGCAGGAACTGCGAGGTCATCGGACCGTCGAGGACGCCCGGCGCCTGCCAGCGGAAGAGGACCTGCGGCGTGACGATTCCTCCGTCCTTCGGTCCCTTGTAGCCCGGAAGGTTGCTGAGGTCGGCGCAGGCGTCCGCGATCGTGGCGTCGGTGGCGTAGTTGGGGAACGGGATGTCGCGGGTGAGGGCCATCCAGTACAGCTCGGCCGCCTCGGCTGCGCGTTCGGCCGAAGCGAGCGCCGGCGCCGGAGGGGCGCCGACCGTCGCCGCGTTGTCCGGCCCTTCGAGATTGAAAGCGATCGCCGCCAGCGGGTTGAGCAGCCGGGTGATGCCGCCCAGCGGCACGGCCTCGAAGTCGGCGAACTGGCCGCTGTCGATCGCGCCGCGGAGGGTGGCGTAGGCGGCGGTGTCGACGAAGCCGTCGGCGTCGTGCGGCAGCGCCTTGTGGTAGCTGCCGATGCGGCTCGGGTAGAGCGCCTCGTCGCCGTTGCAGGGGTGGGGGAAGACGCCGAGCGCCTTCTCGGCGTCGGCGGCGGCTTTGCGGATCGCCTTCGCCGCGCTGGCGCGGTCGGACGGCGATAGCGGCCCGATCTCGTCGGCGCGGGCGGGGCGGGCGCCGACGGTCAACGCGCCGACGCCGGCGAGGCCGCCGGCGAGCGTGCCGACCGTGACCCCTCCGACGCCGCCGAGGAACTGGCGGCGGTTGAGGTCGAGGCCCGGCTGGGCCTCCTCGTTTTCGTGTGTGCTTTCCACTCTGATCCCCCCTCCTTCAGTGGTGTTGGTTGGTGCGGTCGACAGGCGGCAGCGCGGCTCGGCCGGCGCTGGATTGACGATTCGTTAGTTGCTTCTGGAGACCCGTGCTGTCCTTACTGTTTGCCTGATAAGTGCGGCTTGCGAGGGGAAGGGGGACAGGCTCAGCCCAGCGAGCGGCGGAGGCGCCGGGCGAGGACTTCCACCTGGGGTCGCTGGTGCATCGAGAGGTGGTCGCCGGGGACGATATGGACCTCCGCGCCCTCCTGGGCCAGGTCCACCCAGGGCTGCTCCGGGCGCGGCGGCTCGCCGGCGCGGCGGATGGCGGCCCGGAAATGGACCAGGCGCCCGGGGTAGGGGCGCGGGCGGTAGGCGAACATCGCTTCGGCGCTGGCCCGCTCGACGGCGGCCAGGCGGTCGCCGGTCGGGGGCGGCGCCGCCGGCGGGGACGGCATCTGGCCGGGGCCGTAGGTGTCGAAGAGGGCGAGGAGGCCCACCTCCTCCCCCGCCGCGCGCAGCCGCTGCGCCATCTCGTAGGCCACCATCCCGCCCATCGAGCTGCCGCCCAGCAGGTAGGGGCCGCGCGGCCGCACCTCGCGCACCGCCTCGAGGTAGAGCGCGGCCATCTCCTCGACGGTCGCCAGCGGCTCCTCGGCCTCCTCGAGGCCCTGGGCGCGCAGTCCCCAGACCGGCCGCTCGCCGTCGAGCTCCGCCGCCAGCTCGCGCAGCAGGATGACGTGACCGCCGGCCGGGTGGACGAGAAAGAGCGGAGCGCCGTCGCCGCCGGTCGCCAGCGGCACCAGGCTGCGATGGCGGGTCATGGCTGGCGCCTGCCGCGCCAGGGCGGCGACCGTCGGCGCCTCGAGGAGGGCGTGCGGCGAGAGCGCGATGCCGAGGGCATCGCGCAGGCGGGTGGCGAGCCGCACGGCGAGGAGCGAGCTGCCGCCAAGGTCGAAGAAGTCGTCGTGGGCCCCGACCTCGGCGACCCCCAGCACCTCGCCGAAAAGGGCGGCGATGCGCCGCTCGGCCGCGTCGCGGGGCGCGACATACGGGGAGAGCCGGTCGGGGCGGTCGGCGGCCGTGACGGGCGCCGCTGGCGCAGGCGGATCGACGGCCATGACCGTGTCGGCCGCATCAAGCGGACCCGCCGCCGCGGCGGACCGGCGCGCCGGCGCGCGCTCCACCCGGTAGCGCCGGCGCTCGAAGGGGTAGGTCGGGAGCGGGACGCGGCGGCGCTTCTCGTCCCCCTGGAAGCCGCGCCAGTCCAGGGTTGCCCCGAGCAGCCAGAGCCGGCCGGCGGCGGCGAGGAGGGCGGCGCCCTCCGGCCGCGGGTCGCGCGGGCGGCGAAGCGAGGGGATCGCCACCGAGCGGCCGCGCGCCGGGTGCTGCGTGGCGAGCGTGGTGAGGGTGCGTCCCGGCCCCACTTCGAGGAGGAGCCGTTCGCCGCCGGCGAGGAGAGCGGCGAGCCCGTCGGCGAAGCGCACCGTGCCGCGCAGGTGGCGCACCCAGTAGGCGGGGTCGGTCGCTTCCGTCGCCGTGATCCAGGTGCCCGTGAGGTTGGAGAGGTACGGCAGCTCCGGCGGCCTGAGCCGCACGGTCTCGACCACGGCACGGAAGGCCGGGAGAGCGGGGTCCATCATCGCCGAGTGGAAGGCGTGCGAGGTGTGCAGGCGCCGCGCTTCCACGCCGCGCGCGCGAAGGAGGCTCTCGCATGCGCCGATCGCCTGCTCCGGTCCGGAGACCACGCAGGACGCCGGGCCGTTCACGACGGCGAGCGCCAGCTCGGGCTGCTCGGCGAGCAGGTCCCGCACCTCGGCTTCGGCGAGCGGAACGCCCAGCATGGCGCCGCTCGGCAGGGCGCCCATCAGCCGCCCGCGCGCCGCCACCAGCCGCACCGCGTCTTCCAGTGTGAAGACGCCGGCCAGGCAGGCGGCTACGTACTCGCCGAGCGAATGGCCGAGCATCGCCTCCGGCCGCACCCCCCAAGCGCCCCAGAGGGCGGCGAGCGCCCACTCGACGGCGAAGAGCGCCGGCTGCGCCAGCTCGGTGGCGAGCAGCGTCGAGTCCGCTGCCGGTCTTGCGTCGCCGGCGGCGTGGAGGAGCTCGCGCAGGTCGCGCCCGATCTCGGGGACGAAGAGGGCGCAGCAACGGTCGAGCGCCTCGCGGTAGGTCGGCTCCTCGCGATAGAGCGCGGCGCCCATGCCGGCGTGCTGGGCGCCCTGGCCGGGGAAGAGGAAGGCGACCGGGCGGCCCGCGCCGCGGGAGGCGGCGGGGAGAGCGTGGGTCGAGACGCGCTCGGCGTCCCGCGCGCGAAGGGCGGCCGCCGCCTCCTCGCGGCTCGCGCAGACGACGGCGCGGCGGTGAGCGAAGGCGCGGCGTCCCACACGCAGCGTGTGGGCGACGTCGGCGAGGTCGAGATCGGCGTGCGCCTCCAGGTGATCGGCGAGCCGGTCGGTCGCCGCCTCCAGCGCCGCCGCGCTCTTGGCCGAGACCAGGAGGAGCTGCGCCGAGCGCGCGGCCGCCGCCGCGCCCGGCTCCGCCTCCTTCTCCCGCACGGGCGCCTGCTCCAAGACCACGTGCGCGTTGGTGCCGCCGATGCCGAAGGAGGAGACCCCCGCCCGCCGCGGTCCGCCCTCGCGCGGCCACTCCTGGAGGCGCGAGGCGACGTAGAAGGGGCCCTCGGCCAGCCGCAGCTCGGGGTTGGGGGTCTCGAAGTGGAGGCTCGGGGGCACCCGCCCGTGTTTGACTGCGAGGGCCGCCTTGATGAGGCCGGTGACGCCCGCCGCGGCATCCAGGTGCCCGACGTTGGTCTTGACCGAGCCGAGGGCGCAGAAAGACCGCCCGGCGCTGGCGGCGCGGAAGACCTGCGTCAGCGCCTGCACCTCGATCGGATCGCCGAGCGGCGTCCCGGTGCCATGGGCCTCGACGTAGCCGATCGTGGCGGGGTCCACTCCGGCCAGGCGCTGCGCCGCCGCGATGACCTCCGCCTGGCCGTCGACGCTCGGCGCGGTGAAGCCCACCTTGCCGGCGCCGTCGTTGTTGATCGCCGAGCCGAGGATCACCGCGTCGATGCGGTCGCCGTCGGCGAGCGCGTCGGCCAGCCGGCGCAGCACCACGACTCCGGCGCCGCTCCCCGTCACCGTGCCGGCGGCCTTCGCGTCGAAGGCACGGCAGTGACCGTCGGGCGAGAAGATGTGCCCCTCCTCCCAGAGGTAGCCGCGCTGCTGCCGGGCGGCGATCGCCACGCCGCCGGCCAGCGCCAGGTCGCACTCCCCGGCGAGCAGTGCCTGGCAGGCGAAGTGGACCGCCACCAGCGAGGTCGAGCAAGCGGTCTGCACGTTGACGCTCGGCCCCTTGAGATCGAGCTTGTAGGAGACCCGCGTCGGCAGGTAGTCGTTCTTGGTGCCGAGCGAGACCTGATAGGCGCCGACCGCGCGCACCAGCTCGGGGTGGGAGTAGACGTCCCAGGCGTAACCGCTCTCCCCCGTCCCGGCAAAGACCCCGACGCGGCGGCCCTCCAGCGGTGCGGCGTGCCCGGCGTCCTCCAGCGCCTCGGAGGCGCACTCGAGGAAGACCCGCTGCTGCGGATCGATGAGCTGCGCCTCGCGCGGCGCGTAGTCGAAGAAGCCCGCGTCGAAGAGGTCGGCGCCGTCGAGCACGCCGCGCGCGCGCACATACTGTGGATCGCCGAGCAGCGCGGGCTCGACGCCGGCGGCACGGAGCTCCTCCTCGGTGAAGGCGCGGATCAGCTCCTCGCCGGCGCAAAGCCTCCGCCACAGCTCGTCGACGCTTGCCGCGCCCGGGAAGCGGCCGGCCATGCCGACGATGGCGATGGCGGTTGTTTCGGTCACGGCGGGGGCGGGCGCGGCGACCGCGGCGGGGGTGCGCTCCACAGGGGCCGCGCTCAGGTGATCGGCGAGCGCGGCGACGGTCGGATAGCGGAAGAGGTCGACGATCGACAGCTCGCGGCCGGTCCGCTCCTCGAGCCGCCGCTGCACCCGGACGAGCTTGAGGGAGTGGCCGCCGAGGTCGAAGAAGTTGTCGTAGATGCCCACCCGCTCGCGTCCGAGCACCTCGCGCCAGATCTCCGCCACCAGCTCCTCGGCCAGGGTGCGCGGCACGACCTGCGCAGGGGCCGGTGCGGCTTCGGGATCGGGCAGGACCTTGCGGTCCACCTTGCCGTTCGGCGTCAGCGGCAGCGCCGGCAACGCGACGAACGCCGCCGGAACCATGTGGTCGGGGAGGAGCGCTCGCAGGTGCTCACGGAGGGCGGAGGCAAGCTCCGCCCCGATGGAGTCGGCCACCACGTAGGCCACGAGGCGCTGGCCTTCGCCTTCCCCACGCGCCACGACCACCGCCTCGCGCACCGCCGGGTGCGCGCGCAGCGCCGCCTCGATCTCCCCCAGCTCGATGCGGAACCCCCGCAGCTTGATCTGATGGTCGAGCCGGCCGAGGTACTCGATCGCCCCGTCCGGCCGCAGCTGCGCCAGGTCTCCCGTCCGGTAGAGCCGCGCGCCCGGCTGGCCCGAAGGATCGGGCACGAACTTCTCCGCCGTCAGGTCCGGCCGGTTGTGATACCCGCGGGCCAGCCCCACCCCACCGATCAGCAGCTCCCCCGGCACGCCCACCGCCACCGGCCGGAGGTCCCGGTCCGCGACGTGGAGCGCGAGGTTGGCGATCGGCCGCCCGATCGGCACGCCCCGCCCGGCGTCCTCCGGCGAGCAGGCCCACCAGGAGACGTCCACCGCGGCTTCGGTCGGGCCGTACAGGTTGTGCAGCTCCGGCCCCTCCGGCAGCCGCTCGAAGAACCGCCGCACCAGCTCGGGAGCGAGCGCCTCGCCGCTGCAGACGACGCGCTTGAGCCCGCGGCAGCCCGCCGCCTCCGGCTCCTCCAGGAAAACCTGGAGCATCGAAGGGACGAAGTGGAGGGTCGTGATCCCCTCTTCCCGGATCAGCCGCGCCAGGTAGCGCGCGTCCTGGTGCCCGCCCGGCCGTGCCACCACCAGCCGCGCTCCGACGAGCAGCGGCCAGAAGAACTCCCAGACCGAGACGTCGAACGAGAAGGGCGTCTTCTGGAGGACGCGGTCCTCGGGTCCGAGCCCGAAAGCCTCCTGCATCCAGAGCAGCCGGTTGACGATCGCGCGGTGGCTGTTGACCGCGCCCTTCGGCCGGCCGGTCGAGCCGGAGGTGTAGATCATGTAGGCCGGGTGGTCGGGATCCACCGCAATCGGCAAGTCGTCCTCGGTCTCCGCGCTCTCGTCCCAGCCGCCGTCGAGCAGCAGCACCTCGCCGCCGCGGGCGCGCAGCGGCCCGAGCGGCAGCCGATCGAGCAGGCGCTCCTGGGTCAGCACCACCGGGCGGGCCGCTGCGGCCTGCGAGTCGTCCAGCATGTAGGCCAGCCGCTCGGCCGGATAGGAGGGATCGATCGGCACGTAAGCGGCACCGGCCTCGAGCACACCGAGCAACGCCACCACCAGCTCCAACGAGCGCTCCGCCGCCACCGCCACCAGGCTCTCCGGCCCCACACCCAGCCGCCGCAGCCGCCGGGCGAGGGCGCCGGCGCGGTGGTGCAGCTCGCGGTAGGTCATTACCTCCCCTTCGAAGACCACCGCCACCGCCTCCGGCGTCCGCTCCACCTGTTCTTTGATCAGGGCGTGCAACGTAATCGCCGGCCCGTAGTCACGCGCCGTGTCGCTCCAGGCCACGAGCTGCCGCCGCTCCGCCGCCGTCAGCCAGGGCAGCTCCGAGAGCCGAGTCTCGCGGTTCTCCAGCACCCCCTCGAGCAGCGTCCGCAGGTGCCCGAGCAGACGTTGGGCGGTCTCGGGATCGAAGAGGTCGCGGTTGAACTCGAGGTGGAGGGCGAGGCCGGCGGAGACTTCCACCGCCGCCAGCGTGAGGTCGAACTTGGCGACCCCCTCCTCCACTTCCATCCGCGCGAAGTCCAGGCCGGGGAGAGGCGCCGCCTCGCGCGGAGCGTTCTGCATCACGAAGAGGGCCTGGAAGAGCGGCGAGTGCGAGAGAGCGCGCGCGGGGTTGAGGACTTCGACCAGCTTCTCGAAGGGGAGCTCCTGGTGGGCATAGGCGGCGAGCGCGCGCTCGCGCACCTGCGCGAGGAGGTCGGAGAACGCCGAATCGCCCGCGAGGTTCGCGCGCAGCACGAGTGTGTTGACGAAGAGCCCGATGAGCCCCTCGGTCTCGTGACGGGTGCGGCCCGCGATCGGCGTCCCGACAGTCAGGTCCTCGGCGCCGCTCCAGCGGGCGAGGAGGGCCTGGAAGCCGGCGAGGAGGACCATGAAGAGAGTCGCCCCCTCGCCCCGCGAGAGGGCCCGCAGGCCCGCCAGGAGCGGCGGCGGCAGGACGAGGAGCCGCCGGCCGCCGCGAAAGGTCTGGAGCGCGGGGCGCGCCCGATCGGTCGGCAGCTCCAGGACGGCGGGGGCGCCGGCGAGAGCCTCGCGCCAGAACGCGACCTGCGCCTCGAGCACCTCGCCTTGGAGCCAGCGCCGCTGCCAGGCGGCATAGTCGGCGTACTGGATAGGGAGGGGCGCAAGGGGCGACGGGCGCCCGGTCGCCGCCGCGGCGTAGAGCGCCGAAAGCTCGGCCACCAGGACCCCCTGCGACCAACCGTCGGAGACGATGTGGTGGACGGCGAAGAGCAGAAGGTGCTCCTCGGCCCCCAGGCGCAGGAGCGCGGCACGGAAAAGCGGCCCCCGCGCCAGGTCGAACGAGCGGCGGGCGTGCGCGACCGCCAGGGCGCGGGCCGCCGCCGTGCGGGCCGCCGGGGGCACCGCTTGGAGATCGACCAGCGGCAGCCGCGGCGGCACGAAGGGCGCCGCCCACTGCACCACTCCCGCGTCGGCCGCCGGCGCGAACACCGTGCGCAGCGCTTCGTGCCGGCGCACGACCCCGGCGAGCGCGCCCGCGAGCGCCGGCACGACGAGCGGGCCGTTCAACGACCAGGCGGCTGCCATCGTGTAGGCGGCGCTCCCCGGCTCCAGCCGGTCGAGGAACCAGAGCCGCTCCTGGGCGAAGGAGGCCGGCAGCGGCCGGTCCCGCGGCATACGCTCGATCGCCGCCTCGGCGCGCGCGCCGCTCACCTTCAGCGCCGCGATCTCCGCCGCGAGCGCCGCCAGCGTCGGGACCTCGAAGATCCGCCGCAGCGGCACCTCGACGGTGAAGGCGCCGCGCAGCCGCGACACCAGGCGCGCCGCGAGCAGCGAATGCCCGCCCAAGGCGAAGAAGCTGTCGTGCGCACCCACCCGGTCGAGCCGCAGCAGCTCGGACCAGATCTCGGCCAGTCGTTCCTCGAACAATCCGCGCGGCGCGACGAATCCGGCCGCGGCCGCGGCGCGGGCCGGCTCGGGCAGTGCCTTGCGATCCACCTTCCCGCTCGGATTGAGCGGCAGCGTCTCCAGCACCACGAACGCTGAAGGCACCATGTAGTCGGGGAGCTTGCCCGTCAGCCAGCCACGGAGCTCCTCGACCAAGCCGCGCCCCGGCGCCGACTCTTGCCGGGCCACCACGTACGCGACCAATCGCTTCTCGCCCTGGAGCTGTTCCCCTGCTTCCGCCGCGCCGTCCCGGCGCGCCACCACCACCGCCTGCGCGACCGCCGGATGGCGCGACAGCGCTGCTTCGATCTCCCCGAGCTCGATGCGGAACCCGCGCACCTTGACCTGGAAGTCCATCCGCCCAAGGAAATCGATCCGCCCGTCGGCGCGCCACCGCACCAGGTCCCCGGTGCGGTACATCCGGGCCCCGGGCTCCCCCGCGTGCGGGTCCGGCACGAAGCGCTCCGCCGTCAGCTCCGGCGCCCCGAGGTAGCCCCGCGCCAGCCCCGCGCCGCCGATCGCCAGCTCCCCCGCCACGCCCAACGCCACCGGCTCCAGCCTCGCGTCCACCACGTACAGCCGCGTGCCGGCGATGGCGCCGCCAACCGGGACGGTCGCCTCCTCCGCCTCCTCGGCCCGCACCCGCCGCGTCGCCGACCAGATCGTCGTCTCCGTCGGGCCGTACATGTTCCACAGCGCGCCCACCCGGCCGAGGAGCTGCCCCGCCAGCGCGCCCGGCAGCGCTTCGCCGCCGCAGAGCCCCGTCAGCCGGCGGTCCCCACGCCAGCCCGCCTCCAGCAGCAGCCGCCAGGTCGCCGGCGTGGCCTGCAGCACCGTCGCTCCCGACGCCGCCAACCGGCCCTGCAACAGCTCCCCGTCGGCCGCCTCGTCCCGCGTCGCGAGCTCCACCCTGCCGCCCGCGATCAAGGGCAGCAGCAGCTCCAGGCCCGCGATGTCGAACGACAGGGTCGTGACCGCCAGCAACGCCTCCCCCGCGGCGAACCCCGGCTGCCGTTGCATAGACAGCAGGAAGTTCGACAGGGCGCCGTGCGGCACCTGCACGCCTTTCGGCCGCCCGGTCGAGCCCGAGGTGAACAGGACGTACGCCGTCTGCTCCGGCAGGAAGAGCGCGTCCTCGCCCACTCCGTCCGCCTGCTCCAGCCCGCCGGCGAAGGCCCCCTGCTCCCCGTCCACCAGCACGACCTCGGACGCATGGGCGGGGAGCGTCCCGAGCAGGCCCTGCTGCGTCACCAACGCCAGGGGGCGCGCCGCCTCCAGGATCAGCGCCAGCCGCTCCCGCGGATGGGCCGGATCGAGCGGCACGTACGCCGCGCCGCTGCGCAGCACGCCGAGCACCGCCGCCACCATCGCCGGCGTCCGCTCGAGGGCGATCCCGACCAGCGCCTCGGGCCCCGCCCCGAGCCGCCGCAGCCGCGCCGCCAGCGCCGCGGCGTGCCGCTCCAGCTCGGCATAGCTCAGCCGCCCCTCGCCGCAGGCAACCGCCACCGCTTCCGGCCGCCGCCGCGCCTGCTCCGCGATCAGGTTCGGCACCGAGATCGCTCTGCCCTCGCCACGCGCCGCGTCGTTCCACTCCGCGAGGAGTTGGTGGCGCTCGGGCGGGCTGAGCCACGGCAGCTCCGGCAACGGTCGGCTCCCGTCGGCCGCCACGGCCGCCAGCACCGTCCGGTAGTGCCCCAGCAGCCGCTCCGCCGTGGTGGCGTCGAAGAGGTCCCGGTCGTACTCGAGGAACAGGCGCAGCCCGGCGGCGGTCTCGGCCGCGGTGAGGGTCAGGTCGAACTTCGCCGTGCCGCTGTGTGCCGCGAGGGACGAAAGGCGCAGCTCCCCCACCCGCGGCAGCTCGCGCGACAGGTTCTGGAACTGGAACATCACCTGGAAGAGCGGCGAGCGGCTGAGGTCGCGCACCGGCTGCAGCGCCTCGACCAGCTTCTCGAACGGCAGCTCCTGGTGGGCGTAGGCGGCGAGGGCGCCGTCGCGCACGCGCCCGAGGAGCTCGCGGACCGGCGGGTCGCCCGCGAGCTCGGCGCGGAAGACGAGGGTGTTGACGAAGAACCCGATCAGCCCCTCGGTCGCCAGGCGGGTGCGGTTGGCGACCGGTGAGCCGACGAGCAGGTCCGCCTGCCCGCTGTGCCGGTGCAGGAGCACGTCGAGGCCGGCGAGCAGGACCATGAACAGCGTCACCCCCTCGACCCCGGCGCGCGTTGCCAGCGCTTCCCGCAGCTCCGCGGGCAGCTGTGCGGACACGTGGGCGCCGCGATAGCCCTGGACGGCGGGCCGCAGCCGGTCGGTCGGCAGCTCCAGCACCGTGGGGGCCCCCGCCAGCCGCTCGCGCCAGTGGGCCACCTGCGCCTCGAGCACCGCGCCGCTGAGCCAATGGCGCTGCCAGGAGGCGTAGTCGGGGTACTGGATGGGCAGCTCCGGCAGCGGCGAGGGGCGTCCGTCGGCGAAGGCGCCGTACAGCGTCAGCAGCTCGTGCAGGAAGAGCGTCATCGACCAACCGTCGAAGACGACGTGGTGGACGGTGAGCGCGAAGAGGTGCTCCGCCGCGTCGAGCCGCAGGAGGTCGGCGCGAAGGAGCGGCCCCGGGGCGAGATCGAACGGCCGCCGCGCTCCCAACGCGACGAGGCGCCGCGCCTCGCTCTCGCGCGACGCGGCCGGCAGACCGAACAGGTCGACGACGTGCGCCGCGGCGCCCGCGAGGGACGGCGCCGCGACCACCTGGTAGGGGCTGCCGTCCCGCTCGACGAACGTGGTGCGGAGCACGGCGTGCCGGCGCACGATCTCGGCGAGCGCGGCGCGGAAGGCCGCGACGTCGAGAGCGCCGAGCACCCGCAGCGCCACCGGGATGTTGTAGGTCGGCAGACCCGGCTGGAGCTGGTCGAGGACCCAGAGCCGCTCCTGCTGGAAGGAGAGCGGCAGCGGCGTCCCCGTCCGCCAGCCGGTGCGCTCGATGGCGACCGCGGCGCCCCCGCCGGCGCGGTCGTAGCCGAGCACCGCGGCGACGTCGCGCGTCGTGCCGGCCAGCGCCTCCTCGTCCACGCTCTCCCGCCAGCGCTGCGCCACGGCCTCGTCGATGCCGCGGTGCTGGTGGAACTTGACGTCGCCCAGCATCCGCGACTCGCGGTGGAGGCCGTCGGTCATCCGCGCGCTGCGCTCCGCGTACGGCTCGAGCATGGCCGGATCGAACGGCACGCCGGCGAAGGCGGCGACCGCCTCCATCGTCCCGCGCGGCTCGCGCAGCAGCTCCTCGAACTGCACTCGCAGCTGCCGCTCCGGCGGCACCGTCTCGAGGAAGGCCAGGACGTTGAGGTGGCTCGTCAGCCAGGCCAGCTCGGCCAGCTCGCGTAGCGCGAACGGGTGCCGGGGGAAGAAGATCTGATCGATCCGCGCCTCCTCGAAGGAGCGGATGGTGCCGCAGGGGTGGCGCGTCAGGTGGAGGTAGAGCGCGCCCTCGAACTGCTCCTCGGCGCGCGCCAGGATCGCTGGGTGGAACGAATAGGACGGGGTCTTGTCGACGAGGAGGCGCCCACCGAGCCACTCCTGCAGCTGGCCGTAGAAGCGCTGCGTCGTCCAACCCTCGCGCTCGTGCTCTTCGACGAGCCGCCGGGCCGACTCGGGACCGAGCCCGCGCGCCTCCATGACGGCACGGATCAGCCCTTCGAGCCAAAAGGCGTCGCGGTCCGGAAAGGCGGCCCGGCGCTCCGCCAGCGTGGCGAAGGAGAGGAGCTCCAGCTCGGGCGGCGCGAACAGGCGCGGGTGCCCGCCCAGCATCACGCGCAGGAGCGTCGAGCCCGAGCGCGGCGGCGACAGGACGAACAGGGCGGGACGGTTCCGCCGCTCCGGGCGCGGGACGGCCGCGACGTTCCGCGGCCCGCGCTCGATCAGCTCGCGCAGGCGCGCCAGCTGCCCGGCATCGACTCGCGTGACCGCCGTCGCCCCGGCGGCCGCGCGGCCGGTCTCGCCGGTCCACCGCGCCACCGCGGCGGAGTAGTTCTCCTCGAGGAAGGTCGCGAGGCGCGCCACGGTCGGGGCGTCGAAGATCGCCACGACGTGGACGATCTCTCCCAGCCGCTCCTGCAAGCGGTTGATGAGGCCGGCCCCGCGGATCGAGTTGCCGCCGACGGCGAAGAAGTCGTCGTCCACGCCGATCGTCTCGGCGCGCAGCGCCTCCCGAAACAGCTCGGCGAGCCGGCGCTCGAGCGCCGTCCGCGGCGCCACCGGCTCGCCGGCGGTCCGCTCCGCCTCCGGCTCCGGCAGCGCCTTGCGGTCCACCTTGCCGTTGGGGCTCAGGGGGAGGCCGGGCAGGAGGACGAAGGCCGACGGCACCATGTACTCGGGCAGCCGGCCGGCGAGGAATGCGCGCAACGCGGGGAGAGCGTCGCGGCCGCCTCGGCCGCGAACGGCGCGGCGGGGACGACGTAGGCCACCAGCCGCTTCCCGCCGGCGGCGTCTTGCCGCGCCAGCACGACGGCCTCGCGCACCTCGGGGTGCGCGGCGAGCGCCGCCTCGATCTCGCCCAGCTCGATGCGGAAGCCGCGGATCTTCACCTGGTGGTCCAGCCGTCCCAGGTACTCCACAGCGCCGTCGGCCCGCCGGCGCGCCAGGTCGCCCGTGCGGTACAGCCGCGCTCCCGGCTCGGCGGAGAAGGGATCCGGGACGAACCGCTCCGCCGTCAGCTCCGGCCGGCCGAGATAGCCGCGCCCCACCTGCACGCCCGCGATGAGCAGCTCGCCTGCCACGCCGATCGGGACCGGCTCGCCGTAGCGGCCCAGGAGGTGGATCTGCGTGTTGGCGACGGGATGGCCGATCGGCACCGTCCACCGCCCCGCGCCCGGCGTGCAGTCCCAGTGCGTCACGTCCACCGCCGCCTCGGTGGGGCCGTAGAGGTTGTACAGCCGGGCGCCCGTCGCGCCCAACCTGGCGAAGAACCGCTGCTCGAGCTCCGGCGGCAGCGCCTCGCCGCTGGCGATCACCTGCCGCAGCGAAGCGCACCGCTCGACTCCCGGCGCGTCGAGAAACACCTGGAGCATCGAAGGGACGAAGTGGAGGGTCGTGATCCCCTCGCCGACGATCGTCTCCACCAGGTAGGCCGGGTCCTGATGGCCGCCCGGCCGCGCCACCACGAGGCGTGCCCCGACGAGCAGCGGCCAGAAGAGCTCCCAGACCGAGACGTCGAAGGAGAACGGCGTCTTCTGGAGCACCCGGTCGGCAGCCGTCAAGCCGTACCGCTGCTGCATCCAGAGCAGGCGGTTGACGATCCCGCGGTGGGAGTTCATCGCCCCCTTCGGCTTGCCGGTGGAGCCCGAGGTGTAGATGACGTAGGCGAGGCTCGACGGCTCGGGAGGAGAAAGAGTAGAGGCTTCCGGGACGGAAAAAAGGCCCTCCTCCAGATGGTCGAGGCAGAGGACGTGAGGCGCCGCCGAGAGCGCCTCCCCCATCTGCGCCAGCAGCCGCTCTTGCGTGAGCAGCACCGCGACCCGCGCGTCCTCCCGTAGGTAGGCCAGCCGCTCGCGCGGGTAGGAGGGATCGAGCGGTACGTAGGCGCCGCCGGCCTCCAGGATGCCGAGCAGCCCCACGACTAGCTCCAGCGAGCGCTCGACGCAGATCCCCACCCGCACCTCGGGACCCACCCCCAGGGCGCGCAGCCGGAGCGCCAGCCCGCGGGCGCGCGCCGCCAGCTCCCGATAGATCAGCTCCTGCCCCTCGAAGCTGACCGCCACCGCCTCGGGCGTCCGCTCCACCTGCTGCGCGATCAGCTCGTGGAGGCAGAGATCCGCGTCGGGGTACCCGCGTCCGGTCGCGTTCCACTCCCAGAGCTGCTGGCGCTCGAGCGCGGTGAGGAGGGGAAGCTCCGGCAGCAGCGACTCGGGGCGGGCCACGGCGCCTGCGACGAACGTCCGGAACTGCTCGTTCAGCCGCGCGATCGTGCTGTTGTCGAAGAGATCGCGGCGGTAACGCCAGATGCCCGACAGACCCGGCGCGCCGTCGGACATCGACAGCACGAGGTCGAACTTGACCATCTGGCCTTCGGCACCGGCAACGAGCTCGACCGCCAGGCCCGGCAGCTCGAGGGAGCCTCCCGCCCTGAGCACCTGGAAGAGGACCTGGAAGATCGGCGAGCGGCTGAGATCGCGCTCCGGCTGCAGCTCCTCGACCAGCTTCTCGAACGGCAGATCCTGGTGGGCGTAGGCGTCGAGTGCCGTCTGCCGCACGCGGCCCATCAGCTCGTGGAAGCTGATGCCCGGCGGGGACCCGGCGGCGCCGAGGTCCGTCCGCATCGCGAGTGTGTTGACGAAAAGGCCGATCAGCCCTTCGAGCTCGATCCGGCCGCGGTTGGCGATCGGCGTCCCCACGACGAGGTCGTCCTGCCCGGTGAGGCGGTGGAGCAGCGCCTCGAACGCCGCCAGCAGCGCCATGAAGACGGTCGCTCCCTCCCGCCGCGCCAAGGCGCGCACCGCGGCGCTCAGCTCGCCCGGCAGCGTGAACCGGAGCGTCGCGCCGCGGAAGCTCTGCCGCGCCGGGCGCGGCCGGTCGGCCGGGAGGTCCAGGACCGCCGGAGCCCCTTCCAGATGCCGGCGCCAGAAGGCGAGCTGCTCCTCGAGCACCTTGCCGGCGAGCCAATCGCGCTGCCACTGCGCGTAGTCGGCGTACTGGATGGGCAGCTCCGGCAGGGGCGACGGCCGGCCGCCCGAATAGGCGCGATACAGCGCCGCCAGCTCCGCAAGGAGCACGCCGATGGACCAGTCGTCGGTCACGATGTGGTGGTGCGTCAGGAGCAGGACGTGATCGTCGCCCGTAAGACGCACGATGTCCGTGCGGAGCAGCGGGTCCGTCGACAGGTCGAACGGCCGCTGCGCGGCCTCGGCGAGCAGCCGGCGCGCCTCTGCTTCGCGCCGGGCCGGCCCGACGCCGCCGAGATCGACCAGCCGCAGCGGCCGCGCGGCCGGCGGCGCGATGACCTGCACCGGCCGGCCGTCCTCCAGCGCGACGTTGGTGCGCAGCACCTCGTGCCGGCGCACGATCTCGTCGAAGCAGGCCGCCAACAGCGGCAGCTCCAGCGGACCGCGCAACCGTGCCGCGAACGACAGGTTGTAGATCGGGTTGCCCGGCTGGAGGCGGTCGAGGAACCAGAGCCGCTCCTGGGCGAAGGAGAGCGGGGCGCGGCCGTCGCGGCGCGGGATGCGCGGGATGCGCTCGACGTCCGGACCTTCCCCGGCCGCGCGCCGCTTCAAACGCTCGCTGAGGAGCGCCTCGGCGCGCGCGGCGAGCCTCCCCGCGTCCGCGAGCGGCTCGGCGCCGGGGGCAGGAACGGGCTCGGTCATACCCCCGGCGGGCTGGCCGGCACGGGATCGTCGGGGAGCTCGCCGGCGGCGAGGAGAAGGGCGCGTTCGAGGGCGTTGGCGAACCGCTCCAGGGTGGGCGCCTCGAAGACGGTGCGCAACGGCATGTCCACGCCGGCCGCCTGGTAGACGCGGGTCACGACGCGCATGGCGAGCAGCGAGTGGCCGCCCAGATCGAAGAAGTTGTCGTAGGCGCCGATCTGGTCGCGCTTGAGCACCTCGCCCCAGATCTCGGCCAGCAGCTCTTCGGCCAGCGTGCGCGGCGCCACGTACTCGGCCGCCGGGGCCGCCACCGCCTCCGGCTCGGGCAGCGCCTTGCGATCCACCTTGCCGTTCGGCGTCAGCGGCAGCGCCTCGAGTCGCACGAACACCGACGGCACCATGTACTCCGGCAGGCGATCGTGCAGCGCCTCCCGCAGTCGCGCCGGCTCGGCCTCGCCCACGACGTAGGCGACCAGGCGCTTGTCGGCCGCCTCCCCCTTCGCCACCACCACCGCCCGCTCCACCCCCGGCTGCACACTGAGCGCCGCTTCCACCTCGCCGAGCTCGATCCGGAACCCCCGCACCTTGACCTGGTGGTCGAGGCGGCCCAAGAACTCCAGCCGCCCGTCGCTCCGCCAGCGCACCAGGTCCCCGGTGCGGTAGAGCCGCTCGCCCGCACCGGCGAACGGGTCCGGCACGAAGCGCTCGGCCGTCTGCTCCGGCCGCCCCAGGTAACCGCGGGCCAAGCCGTCCCCGCCGATAAGCAACTCCCCGGGCACTCCCACCGGTTGCGGCTGGACGCTCCGGTCCACGACGTAGAAGCGGGTGTTGGCGAGCGGCGGCCCGACCCGCACCGGCTCGCCCGCGCGCACCTTCACGGCGGAGGACCAGATCGTCGTTTCGGTCGGGCCGTAGAGGTTCCAGAGCGCGCCGACCCGCGGCAGTAGCTTCGTCGCCAGCTCCTCCGGCAGCACCTCGCCACCGCAGAGCGCGCGGAGCCTTCGGTCTCCTCCCCAGCCGCCTTCCAGCAGCATCCGCCAGGTGGCCGGGGTGGCCTGCAGCACCTCGGCTCCCGAGCGGGTCAGCTCCGCGGCGAGGAGCCGGCCGTCGGCGGCTACCTCGCGGCTTGCGATGACGAGGCGGCCACCCGCCAGCAGTGGTAGGTAGAGCTCCAGTCCCGCGATGTCGAAGGACAGCGTCGTGACCGCGAGCAGCGCCTCGCCCGCCGCGAAACCGGGCTCCCGCCGCATCGCCTCCAAGAAATTGACCAGCGCGCCATGAGCGACCTGGACACCTTTTGGCCGCCCGGTCGAGCCGGAGGTGAAGAGGACGTAGGCGAGGTTCTCCGGCAGCGCCGGGCAGGGAAAAGGAGCGGGACTTTCCCGCTCGATCGCCTCGCGCTCGGCGTCGAGACAAACCACCAACGCGCCGCTGCTCGGCAGCAGTGAGCGCAAGGATTCCTGGGTGAGGAGCACCGAGGCCGCCGCTTCCTCCAGGACCAGCGCGATCCGCTCGCGCGGGTAGGCCGGATCGAGCGGCACGTAGGCGCCGCCGGCCTTCATCACCCCGAGCAGCGCCACGAGCAGGTCGAGCGAGCGCTCCAGGCACAGCCCCACCCGCACCTCGGGGCCCACCCCGCGCCTCTGGAGATAGCGCGCCAGCCGGTTCGCCCGGCCCTCGAGCTCCGGGTAAGTGAGCCGCTCCCTCCCGTGCTCGGCGGCCACCACTGCGGGCCGCTCGGCCGCGCTCGCGGCGAGGAGGTCCGGCAGGGTCGCGTCCGGATAGCTCGCCGCGGTGGCGTTCCGCTCCAGCAAGAGCTGACGGTGCTCGGCGGGAGTCAAGAGCGGCAGCTCCGACAGCCGCCGTCGCGGGTCCTCCGCCGCCGCAACGAGGAGGGTCTCGAGGTGACCCGCCAGCCGCTCCATCGTCGCGCGCTCGAAGAGATCGGTCGCGTACTCCACCCGCCCGTGCACTGCCTGAGGATCGTCGGACAGGGAGAGGGTGAGGTCGAACAGGGCGGTTCCGCGCTCGGCCTGCAGCACGGTGCTGCTGAGGCCCGGCAGGGCCGCCTCCTCGCTCGCGACGACGTTCTGCAGCACGAACATGACCTGGAAGAGAGGAGAGTGCGCGAGGCTGCGCTCCGGCTGCAGCTCCTGCACGAGCTTCTCGAAGGGGAGCTCCTGGTGCGACTGCGCCGCGAGGACGGTCTCTCGGACCCGCGCCAGCGCCTCGGCAAACGTCGGATCGCCCGACAGATCGGTGCGCAGCACGAGCATGTTGAGGAACAGCCCGATCAGCCCTTCCGTCTCGACGCGCACTCGCCCGGCCACCGGCGTGCCCACGCTCACCGCGTCCTGACCGGCGTAGCGCGCGAGCAGGATCTGGAAGCCGGCGAGGAGCGTCATGAACAGCGAGGCGCCCGCTTCGCGGCCGAGCCGCCGGACCTCCTTGGACCGCTCGGGTGAGAGCGCCAGCGGCAGGCTGGCGCCGTGCTGGCTCTGCACCGCCGGGCGGGAGAAGTCGGTCGGGAGGTCGAGGACCGGCGCACCGGCCAGCCGCTCGCGCCAGAACGCGAGCTCGCGCTCGAGAACCTCGCCGGCGAGGCGCTCGCGCTGCCAGGCGGCGAAGTCGGCGTACTGGATCGGCAGCTCGGGGCGGGATGCCGCAGCCGCGCCGGAGGTCAACGCCTCGTACAGCCGCGCCAGCTCCGCCAGCAGGACGCGCAGCGACCAGCCGTCGGCGGCGATGTGGTGCAGGGAGAGGAGCGCGTAGTGGTCCGACGGGCCCAGCCGCACCAGCGCGCCGCGCAGGAGCGGTCCGCGCTCGAGGTCGAACGGCCGCCGTCCCTCGCGCACCGCCAGCCGCGTCGCCTCCGCGTCCCGCGCGACCGCGGAGAGCGCCGAGAGATCGTGCAGCGGCAGCGCCACCGGCCCGGGGGCTCGGACGAGACCCACGGGCCCGTCCGCCTCCTCGCGAAAGACGGTGCGCAGCGCCTCGTGCCGCCGGACGACCTCCGTCACCGCCCGGCGCCAGGCGTCGAGGTCGAGCCTCCCGCGCAGCGCGATCGCCATCGGCAGCACGTGCGCCGCGCCGCCGGGCTCCAGCCGTTCCAGGAACCAGAGACGCTCCTGCGCAAAGGAGAGCGGGACACGGCCGTCCCGGCGCGGGATGCGCGGGATGCGCTCGGCCCCGAAGCCCTCCCCGGCCGCGCGCCGTTTCAGACGCTCGCCGAGAAGCGTCTCTGCCCGTGTGGCGAGTCGCCCTGTGTCGGCCAGCGGCCCGGCGCTGGATGCGCTACCCGGATCGGTCATCGGCTCGGCGAAGCAACGTGATCATAGGACGTCAAGAGGTCACCTCCCCCGCGTCCCCGAGCAGCGCCCGCTCGAGAGCTCGGGCGAGACCCTCGAGAGTGGGCGCCTCGAAAACGGTGCGCAACGGCAGCTCCACGCCGGCGGCGTGATAGAGGCGGGCGACCACACGCATGGCCAGCAGGGAATGACCGCCGAGATCGAAGAAGTCGTCGTGGACGCCAATCCGTTCGCGCCTGAGCACCTCGCTCCAGATCTCGGCGAGGAGCACTTCGGCCAGTGTGCGCGGCGCCAAGTACTCGGCCGCGGGCGCCGCCACCGCCTCCGGCAGCGCCTTACGATCCACCTTGCCGTTCGGCGTCAGCGGCAGCGCCTCGAGCCGCACGAACGCCGACGGCACCATGTACTCCGGCAGCCGCGCCTGGAGCGCCTCGCGCAGCCGCGCCGGCTCGGCCTCGCCTACGACGTAGGCGACCAGGCGCTTGTCGGCCGCCTCGCCGCGCGCCACCACCACGACGCGCTCGACTCCCGGCTGCACCGCGAGCGCCGCTTCCACCTCGCCCAGCTCGATCCGGAACCCGCGCACCTTCACCTGGTAGTCGAGCCGGCCGAGAAACTCCAGCCGTCCGTCGATCCGCCAGCGCACCAGGTCCCCAGTGCGGTACACGCGCCCGCCCGCGCCGCCGAAGGGATCGGGCACGAAGCGCTCGGCGGTCAGCTCCGGCCGGCCGAGATAGCCGCGGGCCAACCCATCGCCGCCGATCAGCAGCTCCCCCGGCACCCCCACCGGCACAGGCTGGAAGCTCCGGTCCACAACGTAGAACTGCGTGTTGGCGAGCGGCGGCCCGACGCGCACCGGCTCGCCCTCCCGCACCTCCGCGACGGAGGACCAGATCGTCGTCTCCGTCGGCCCGTAGAGGTTCCAGAGCGAGCCCACCAGCGGCAGGAGCTTCGCCGCCAGCTCCTCCGGCAGCGCCTCGCCGCCGCACAGGGCGCGGAGCCGTCCGTCCCCTTCCCACTCCGCCTCCAGCAGCATCCGCCAGGTGGCGGGCGTGGCCTGCAGCACCGCGGCGCCGCATCGCGTCAGCTCGGCCGCCAGCAGCCGCCCATCGGCAGCGGTCTCGCGGGACGCGATGACCACGCGTCCGCCGGCCAGCAGCGGCAGGTAGAGCTCCAGCCCCGCGATGTCGAAGGACAGGGTGGTGACGGCGAGGAGCGCCTCGCCCGCCGCGAAGCCGGGCTCCCGGCGCATCGACTCGAGGAAGTTGACCAGCGCGCCGTGCGTGACCTGCACGCCCTTTGGCCGGCCCGTCGAGCCGGAGGTGAAGAGGACGTACGCGAGGTTGTCCGGCAGCGCCGGGCAGTTGAATGGCGCGGTGCTCTCGCCCGCCGTCGCCTGACGCTGCTCGTCGAGGCAGATGACCATGGCGCCAACGGCCGGGAGCAGCGAGCGCAGAGACCGCTGGGTGAGCAGCACCGGCGCCGCCGCGTCCTCCAGCACCAGCGCGATGCGCTCGCGCGGGTAGGCCGGGTCGAGCGGCACGTAGACCCCGCCGGCCTTCAGCACCCCGAGCAGCGCCACGAGCAGGTCGAGCGAGCGCTCCAGGCAGAGGCCAACCCGGACCTCCGGCCCCACCCCGCGCTGCTCCAGATAGCGCGCCAACTGGTTCGCACGCGCCTCCAGCTCGGCGTAGGTCAGCCGCTCGCCAGCGTGCTCCGCCGCCACCGCCGCCGGCCGCGCCGCCGCGCTCGCGGCGAGCAGCTCCGGCAGCGTCGCCTGCGGATAGCTGGCCTCGGTAGCGTTCCAGTCGAGCAGGAGCTGGCGCCGCTCGGCCGGTGTCAGCAACGGCAGCTCGGCGAGCTTCCGCCCGGGCTCCGCGACCGCCGCCGCCAGCAGCGTGTCGAGGTGCCCGACGAGCCGCTCCATCGTGTCGCGCTCGAAGAGGTCCACCGCGTACTCCAGCGAGCCGAAGAGCGCGTCCCCCTCCTCCGACAGCGACAGCGTCAAGTCGAACTTCGCCGTGTCGCGCGCCGGCCGCAGCGGGGTGATGTGCAGCCCCGCCAGCTCGGGCTCCTCGCCCGGCGCGTTCTGCAGGATGAACATGACCTGGAAGAGCGGGGAATGAGAGAGCCGGCGCGCCGGCTGCAGCTCCTCCACCAGCTTGGCGAACGGCGGGTCCTGGTGAGCGTGCGCCTCGAGCGCCAGCTCGCGCACGCGCCACAGCAGGGCGGCGAAGGTGGGGTCGCCCGAGAGGTCGCTGCGCAGCACCAGCGTGTTGACGAAGAGCCCGATCAGCTGCTCGGTCGCGGTGCGTGTGCGGCCTGCCACCGGCGTCCCCACGCTGACGGCTTCCTGCCCGGCGTAGCGCGCAAGGACCGTTTGGAAGGCGGCGAGGAGGACCATGAAGACGGTGCACCCCTGGCCACGCGCCGCTTCGCGCACGGCGGCCGCGAGAGGCGGCGGGAAGGCGACCGGCAGCAGCGCGCCGCGGAAGCTCTGCGCCGCCGGTCGCGGGAAGTCGGTCGGGAGGTCCAGCGGCGTCTCGTCGGCGAGCCGCGCGCGCCAGAAGGCGAGCTGCGCCGCCAGGCGGTCGCCGGCCAGCCACTGGCGCTGCCAGACGGCGTAGTCGGCGTACTGCACCGGCAGCTCCGGCAGCGGGCTCGCGGCACCGCGGACGAACGCCGCGTAGAGCGCCCGCAGCTCGGCGAGGAAGACGCGTGTCGACCAGCCGTCCCAGACCAGGTGGTGCGCGGCGACGAGCGCGTGGTGCTCGGTGCGCGCCAGATGGAGGAGCAGCGCCCGCACCAACGGCCCGCGCTCGAGATCGAAGGACCGCGCGGCCTCGGCGCGGGCCAACCGCTCGGCCTCCGCCGCGCAGGCGACGGCGCCGAGCGCCGCGAGATCGACGAGCGGCGCAGGCCAGCCAGGCCCCGTCTCGGGCTCCACGAGTTGCAGCGCACCCTCGTCGGTCTCCCGGAAGACCGTGCGCAGCGCCTCGTGGCGGTCGCGGATCGCAGCAAGGCTCCGCCGCCACGCCGCCACGTCGAGCTCTCCGGAGAGGGCGAGGGCGAGCGCGATGGTGTAGACGCCGCTGCCCGGCTCCAGCCGCTCCAGGAACCAGAGCCGCTCCTGGGCGAAGGAGAGGGGCGCCGGGCCGCTCTCGGCGCGACGCGTCAGCTGATGCGGCGCGATGGGCGCCAGGCGCCGCGCGCGCAGCCGCTCCTCGAGGACGGCGCGCGCCGCGGGGGTCACCTTCGGGGGCCGGGACGGCGCCGGCCGCAGCTCGTTCGGGTCCGCCATCGGTGCTCGCTCGGCCGCCCGGCGCTCAGGCCTGGGCGGGCACCTCCCCGAGGCTGGACAACAGCGCCGACTCGACGGCCAGCGCAAACTGCTCCAGGGTCGGATGCTCGAAGACCGTGCGCACCGGCAGCTCGACGTCGAAGCCCTCCGCGACGCGCGCCAGCACTTGCGTGGCGAGCAGGGAGTGGCCGCCGAGGTCGAAGAAGTCGTCGTGGACGCCGATCCGCTCGCGGCGCAACACCGTGCACCAGATCTCCGCCACCAGCTCTTCGGCCAGCGTCCGCGGTGCCACCGGCTCGCCCGCCGAGTCTTCCTCCGGCGGCTCGGGCAGCACCCGCCGGTCCAGCTTGCCGTTCGGCGTCAACGGCAGCGCCGCCAGTGTCACCCAGGCCGACGGCACCATGTAGTCCGGTAGCCGCTCCTTGAGGAAAGCCCGCAGCGCGGCGACTTCGACATCTTCCGCAGTGGGAACCACGTAGGCGACGAGCCGCTTGTCGCTCCCGTCGGGGCGGGCCACCACCGCCGTCTCCCGCACCTCGGGATGCCGTCCCAAGACCGACTCGATCTCGCCCAGCTCGATGCGGAAGCCCCGCACCTTCACCTGCTGGTCCGCCCGTCCGGCGAATGTCACGTCACCCCCGGGCAGGTAACGGCCCAGGTCGCCGGTCCGGTACGCCCGGTCGGCCGGATCGTCCGTCCAGGGGTTGACCACGAAGCGCTCCGCCGTCCGCTCCGGCTCGCCGAGGTAGCCCAGCGCCACGTGCGGGCTCCGCACCCAGATCTCCCCCACCTCACCGACGCCCGCGAGCTGTCCGGCGGCATTCACCACCAGGAGCTGGACATCCGGGATGCCGCGGCCGAGCGGCAGGACCTCGGGCACCCCCGCGGCGTCGCGCGGCGGCACCACGTAGTACCCCACCGCCCGCTGCGTCTCCGTCGAGCCGTAGTGGTTGACGCACACCAGCTCCGGCGCCAGCTCCTGCAGGCGCAGAACATCGCGCCGAGTGAGGATGTCGCCGACGACGAAGGCCAGCCGCAGCGCCGGCAAGCTCCTCACGCCGCCGCCCTCGGCCAGGAGCTGTCCCATCGCCGGCGTCAGATTGGCGACGGTGACGCGCTCGTCGCGCAGCCAGTCCGCCAGATAGCCAGGGCTGCCGATCCGCTCCGGGTCGGGCACCGCGATCGAGCCGCCGGTTTGGAGAGGCGTGAAGACGTCGCGGTGCAGCGGGTCGTGCGAGAGACCGGAGAGCAGGCTGAAGCGGTCCGCCTCCCCGATGCCGTAGCGATAGCGCTGCCAGGGGATGAAGTGGGAGAGCGAGCCGTGGCGGCCGAGGATGCCCTTTGGCGACCCCGTCGAGCCCGAGGTGAAGGCGAGGTAAGCCAAGTCGTCCGACCCGATCGCGATCCCGAGCGGCGTCTCCGGCTCGCCGGCCGCCGGATCGCGCTCGGCGAGCCCGGCCTTGGGCGGCAGCACCAGCCGGCAGCGGCAGCCGACCGCGGCGAGCGCCTCGTCCACCGCCTCCGGCACCGGACCGGCGCCTTCGAGAAAGCCCGCCGGCCGGGCGAGACGAAGCGTCTCGGCCAGGCGCGCCGCCGGATAGGCCGGATCGAGCACCACGAACGCGGCGCCGGACTCCAGCGTCGCGAGCAGGCCCGCCACGAGCGACGCGCTCCGGTGCCCCCAGAGGGCCACGACGTCGCCCTTCCCCACCCCCTCGCGGGCCAGACGGTGCGCCAGGCGGTGGACGTAGCGCGCCAGCTCGCCGTAGCTCCAGCTCTCCGCCGGATCGGAAACCGCCGGAAGCTCGGGCGCGTGTGCGGCGATCTCGGCGAAGCGCTCATGGACCGCCCCCTGCCAGCCGGCGTCGAGCGGCGCGGCTGGGTCGGGCACGAACGGCGCCGCCTCGGCCGTCAGCAACGGCAACGCCCCGATCGCGCGCGACGGCTCTGCCACCGCCGCTCCGAGCAGCAGCGCGAGCTGCCGCGCCATCTCCTCGACCCGTGACGCGTCGAAGAGATCGGCGTTGTAGACCCAGTCGACTTGCAGCGCGCCCTCGCGCTCCTCGACGTAGAGCGTCAGGTCGAACTTGGCGGTCACCCCCTGCGGCGGCTGCAGCTCGAGCGCGAGACCCGGCAGGCGGGTCTCGATGGCCGGGAAGTTGAGGACGTTGAGGAAGACCTGGAAGAGCGGCGTGTGGGCGAGCGTCCGCTCCGGCTGCAGCTCCTCCAGGAGCTTTTCGAACGGCAGCTCCTGGTGCGCGAAGGCGCCGAGCGTGGTCTCGCGCACCTGGCCCAGCAGGTCGTGGAAGCTCGGTGCGCCGGCCAGACGGGTCCGCAGCACCAGGGTATTGAGGAAGCAGCCGATCAGCCCTTCGACCTCGGCCCGCCCGCGACCCGCCACCGGCGCGCCGACACAGACGTCCTCCTGCCCCGCCAGCCGTCCGAGCAAGGTCGAGAGCCCGGCGAGGAGCGTCATGAAGAGCGTCGCTCCTTCGCTGCGCCCGAGCGCGTGGATGCCGGCCGCCAGATCGGCGGACAACCGCTGCTTGTGGACCGCGCCGCGGAAAGTCTGCACCGGCGGGCGCGGGCGGTCGAGCGGCAGCTCGAGCAGCGGCGGTGAACCCGCCAGCCGCTCGTGCCAGTAGCCGACCTGCCTCGCCAGCTCCTCCCCTTCCAGCCACTCCCGCTGCCACACCGCGTAGTCGGCGTACTGCACCGGCAGCGGCGGCAGCTCCGCCTCGCGCCCCTCCGAGAGCGCCGCGTACTGCGCCGCCAGCTCGCGCAGCAGGATGCCCAACGACCAACCGTCGGCGACGATGTGATGGACGACGAGCAGCAGCAGATGCTCGTCGGAGTCCAGCCGCAGCAGCGTGGCGCGCAGCAGCGGGCCGCGGGCGAGATCGAAGGGCAGCGCCTTCTCGTAGGCGCCGCGCCGGGCCGCCTCCGCCTGGCGCGCCGGCACCGACGGCAGGTGCGTGAGGTCGACGAGGCGGAGCGCGAAGCGGCTCTCGGCCTCCACCTGCTGCCGCGGCCGGCCGCCCACCGCGGGGAAACGGGTCCGCAGCGCCTCGTGGCGGGCCACGAGCGCCGCCAGGGCCCGCTCCAGCCGCTCGACGTCCAGCGCGCCGCGCACTCGTATCGGCGCCGCGATGTGCAGTGCCGCGTTCCCCGGCTCCAGCGCGTCGAGGAACCAGAGCCGCTCCTGCGCGAAGGAGAGCGGCAGGTCGCGATCGCGCGCCGCAGGCGCCAGCGGCGGCGGGCTGCCGGCGCCGCCTCCGGCCCCGCACCGCAACCCGGCTTCGACGTCCGCCGCCAGCTCCGCCACCGTCGGATGCTCGAAGAGCCGGCGGAGCGACAGCTCCACCCCGCAGTCTCGGCGCAGCCGCGAGACGATCCGCGTCGCCAGCAGCGAGTGGCCGCCGAGCGCGAAGAAGTCGTCGTGGACTCCGAACCGTTCGATCCCGAGCACCTCGGCCCAGATGCCCGCGACGAGCTCCTCGGCCGGGGTGCGCGGGAGGCTTAGACCCTCCTCGCCCTGCGCCTCCGGGACCGGCTCAGGGAGGGCGCGGCGATCCAGCTTGCCGTTGGGGTCGAGCGGGAACGCCGACAGCGGCACGAAGAAGGCGGGCACCATGTACTCCGGCAGCCGCTGGCGCAGGCGCTCGCGCAGACCGGCGACGATCTCCGCCCCCGGCTCGCGCGGCACGAAATACGCCACGAGCTCCTTGCCGCGCTCCGCGGCGTCCCGGAGCACGACGGTGGCCGCGAGGACCCCCGGCTGCTCGCAGAGCGCCGCCTCGACCTCGCCCGGCTCGATGCGGAACCCGCGCAGCTTCACCTGCCGGTCCACCCGACCGAGGAACTCCACCGTCCCGTCCGCCCGCCAGCGCGCGAGATCGCCGGTCCGATAGAGCCGCCCGCCCGCCTCCCCGCCCTCCTTCATCGGCAGCGGATCGGGCACGAACCGCTCCGCCGTCCAATCCGGGCGGTCGAGGTAGCCGCGCGCCAGGCCGTCGCCGCCGATGTAGAGCTCCCCCGGCACGCCGACCGGCACCGGCCGGAGACCCGGATCGAGCAGCACGACGCGCGTATGGGCAATCGGCCGGCCGATCGGCACCGCCGCTCCCACCGCGGCGCCGGCCCGCATCACGTGGCAGCAGGTGAAGGTCGTGCTCTCGGTCGGGCCGTAGCCGTTGACCAGCACGGCGTTCTCGCCGAGCCCGTCGAGCACCCGCCGCACGTGCGGCACCGACAGCACGTCGCCGCCGGCGAGCACCTGCCGCACTTGGCGCAGGGCCGGGAGCTGCGCCTCCACCATCTGATGGAAGAGCCCGGAGGTGAGCCAGAGCGTCGTGACCCGGTGGCGTACCAGCGCCTCCCCCAGCTCCTCCAGCGACGGCTGATGCGGCGGGAAGAGGACGAGCTTGCCGCCGTTGGCGAGCGGCCCCCAGAGCTCCAGCGTCGAGGCGTCGAACGGGATCGGCGCGAGCTGGAGGAAGACCTCGTCCTCACCCAGGTCGGCGAAGGCGTCCTGCCGGACCAGCCGCACGATCCCCCGATGCGGCACCGCCACGCCTTTCGGGCGGCCGGTCGAGCCGGAGGTGTAGAGGACGTAGGCCAGGCTCTCCGGCGTGGCGAGGTTGGCGAGCGGTGTCGGGCTCTCGGCGGCCAGCCCCGCGGCCTCGCGGTCGAGGCAGAGGAGGCTCGCATCGTGCGGCGGCAGGGCGCCGAGGAGCCGCTCGACCGTGACCAGCACCGGCACCTCGCCGTCCACGAGCATTGCCGCCAGCCGCTCCGCTGGATAGGCGGGATCGAGCGGCAGGTAGGCGCCGCCCGCCGCGAGCACGCCGAGGAGCCCGACCACCAGCTCGGGCGAGCGCTCCAGGCAGACGCCGACGCGGGTCTCGGTCGTGACGCCGAGCCGCCGCAAGCGGCGAGCCAGCCTGTTGGCTTCGGCCGCGAGCTCGCCGTAGGTCATGGTCCCCTCGTCCCACACCAGCGCCACGGCCTCGGGCCGGCGCGCCGCCTGCTCCGCCACCAGCTCGTGCACGCAAAGCTCGCGCGGGTAGGCGCCGGCCGCGCGCTGGAAGGCGACCGTCACCTGCCGCCTCTCCGCCTCGGTGAGGAGCGGCAGGTCCTGGAGCCGCGCACCGGGTGCCAGCGCGATCCCTTCGGCGAGCGTGCGGAAGTGCGATGCCACCCGCTGCACCGTCGCGGCGTCGAACAGGTCGCGCCGGAAGACGAAGGAGCCGGCGATCGCACCGTCCTCGCGCTCCTCCAGCCCGAGCGAGAGGTCGAACTTGGCGAGCCCGCTCTCGACCGGCAGGCGGCGCACGGCGAGCCCTTGCATCGGCGGCGGCGCGGCCGGCGTCTCCAGGGTGAAGAGGACCTGGAACAGCGGCAGGTGCGAGAGCGCGCGCCGCGGCGCCAGCTCCTCGACCAGCCGCTCGAACGGCAGGTCCTGGTGGTCGTAGGCGCCGAGCGCCGCCTCGCGCACCCGCGCCAGCAGCTCACCGAACCGCGGGTCGCCGGAGAGGTCGGCGCGCAGGACGAGGGTGTTGACGAAGAAGCCGATCAGCCCTTCCAGCTCGGGCCGTCCGCGGTTGGCGACCGGCGTGCCGATCGGCAGGTCCTCGCCGGCGCCGAGACGCGCCAGGAAGGCGGCGAAGGCGGCACCGAGCGTCATGAACAGGGTCGCGCCTTCGCGCCGCGCGATGGCGCGCAGGCCGGCGGCTGTCTCCGGCGGCAGCAGAACGTCGTCGGTCCCGCCGGCCGGCGCGCGCTGCGCGGTCCGCGGGCGATCGCTGGGCAGCTCCAGCACCTCCGGCGCGCCGGCGAGCTGCTCGCGCCACCAGGCGAGCTGGCCGGCGAGCGGCCCGCTCGCCAGCCACTCGCGCTGCCAGACGGCGAAGTCGGGGTACTGCACCGGCAGGGGCGGCAGCGGGTCGGCGACTCCGGCGAGCGCCGCGTCGTAGAGCGCCGCCGTCTCGCTCCACAGCACGCCGAGCGACCAGCCGTCCGAGACGATGTGGTGCATCGAGACGATCAGCGCGTGGCGCTCCGCGGCGAGCCGCGCCAGCACGGCGCGGAACGGCCTCCCGACCCCGAGGTCGAACGGGCGGCGCGCCTCGGACGTCGCGAGAGCGCGCAGCGCCCGATCCCCGGCGCCGCCGCCCAGGTGCGAGAGATCGACGATCGGCAGCGGCAGCGGCGCGGGCGCGAGGATCTCCTGGACGGGCCCTCCCTCGGCGGCCGTGAGGCGGGTGCGGAGGGCTTCGTGGCGCGCCGCCACCCTGGAGAGCGTGATGGCGAGAGCCGCGACGTCGAGCGGACCGTCGAGCTCCACGGCCAGCGCCAGGTTGTAGAGCGCGCCGTCCGCTTCGAGCTGCTCGAGCAGCCAGAGCCGCTCCTGCGCGAACGAGAGCGGCAGCGGACCCGTGCGCGGCACGGGTTTGAGCGAAGGCGCCCGCGCGCTCTCGCCGCCGGCAGCCGCCGCCTTCCGCGCCTCGCGCACCGCCTCGGCCAGTTCACCGAGACGCGGCCGCTCGAAGAGCGTGCGCAGCGGCAGCTCGACGCTCAGGAGCTGGCGCACGCGCGCCAGCACCCGCGTCGCCGCCAGCGAGTGCCCGCCGAGGTCGAAGAAGTGGTCCGCCGGGCCGACCCGGGTCACGCCGAGCAGCTCCGCCCAGACCGCGGCGAGCAGCTCCTCGATGGGATCGCTTGCGGTCGCCTCGCGCTGCTGCTCGGCGCCGTCCCAAACCGGTTCTGGTAGGAGCCGCCGCTCCAGCTTGCCGGTGGGGCCGACAGGCAGGGCGTCCAGCGCGACGAGCGCCGACGGCACCATCGCCTCGGGCAGCCGCTCGCGGAGGAAGGCGCGGAGCATGCCCGCGAGGGCCTCGCCGGCGGCCGGGCCCGCGGCATCCCGCACGACCACGTAGCCGACGAGCCGGCCCTCGCCGCGCGCGTCCGGTCTCACGGCCGCCGCCGCTTCGCGCACCGCCGGGTGGGCCGCCAGCGCCGCCTCGACCTCGGCCGGCTCGATACGCACGCCACGCACCTTGACCTGCTCGTCGGTGCGCCCGAGGAACTCGAGGGCGCCGTCCGGGCGGAGGCGCGCCAGGTCGCCGGTGCGATAGACGCGCTCCCCAGGGACGCTCGCGAACGGATCGGGAACGAAACGCTCAGCCGTCGCGTCGGGCCGCCCGCAGTAGCCGCGCGCCACACCCGCGCCGCCGATCCAGAGCTCACCGGGGGCGTCGATCGGGACGGGCTGGAAGGCGCGGTCCATCAGGAGCACGCGGGCGTTGGCGATCGGCCGCCCGATCGGCACCGGCGGCGGCTCCTCGGGCCGGCAGCGCCAGGCCGTGGCATTGATCGCCGTCTCGGTCGGGCCGTAGTGGTTGTGCAGCGCCGCGCGCGGCAGCCGGCGGTGGAAGCGCTCGACCAGCTCGGCCGAGAGCGCCTCGCCGCCGGCGATGACGCGGCGCAGGGAGCCCGCTCCGGCGAGCGACGGCTCGTCGAGGAAGGCGGCGAGGAGGGTGGGGACGAAGTTCGCCACCGTCACCCGCTCGCGCGCCACGAGCTCGGCGAGGTAGCCCGGATCGCGCTGCCCGCCCGGGCGGGCCATCACGACCGCGGCGCCCGCGGCGAGCGGCCAGAACAGCTCGCGCACCGAGACGTCGAAGCTGATCGGCGTCTTCAGCAGCACCCGGTCGTCCCGCCCGAGGGCGTAGGTCGCCTGGACCCAGCGCAGGTGGTTGACGGCCGCGCCGTGCGGCACCATCACCCCCTTCGGCCGGCCGGTCGAGCCCGAGGTGTAGAGAAGGTAGGCGAGCGCCGCGAGCGGGACCTCAGCCGCCGGCGACTCGGGGCGCCCGGTGGGAGGCACCGACGCCAGCTCCGCGAGCTCCAGCCGCCGCGCCCCGCCGAGGGGCAGCGCCGGCGCGCCGGGCCCGGCGAGGAGGATCGGCGCCGCCGAGTCGGCCAGCATGTAGGCCAGCCGCTCGGGCGGGAAGTCCGGGTCGAGCGGCACGTAGGCGGCCCCCGCCTCGAGCACGGCGAGGAGCGCCGCGGCCAGCTCGGGCGAGCGCTCCAGGCAGACGGCGACGCGCGTCTCCGGCCCTACGCCCTCGCGCCGCAACGCGCGGGCGAGCCGATGGACGCGTGCCGCCAGCTCGCCGTAGGTCAGGCGCTCCCCGTCGCAGACGAGCGCGGTGGCCGCCGGCGATCGCGCGGCCTGCGCCGCGAAGAGCCCGTGCAGCGTCGCTGGCGCCGGCCAGCAGCGGGCAGTGTCGTTCCACTCGACGAGCGCCGCCTGGCGCTCCTCCGGCACCAGCAGTGGCAGCTCCGCCAGCGGCCGGTCGGGCTCGACGAGCGCCGCGGTGAGCAGCGCGCGGTAGCAGCGGAGCACGCGCCCGGCGGTCGCGCCGTCGTAGAGATCGGCGGCGTAGCAGGCTTCCAGCTCCAGCCCGCCCCGCCGTTCGATCGCGTTGAGCGTGAAGTCGAACTTCGAGCGGACGTGGTCGACGGGCAGCCGCTCGACCGCGAGGCCGCGCAGCGACAGCGATTCGTCGGCGGCGTCCTGCAACGCGAAGCTCACCTGGACGAGCGGCGAGCGGTCGAGGTCGCGCCGCGGGGCCAGCTCCTCGACCACCTTGTCGAACGGCACCTCCTGGTGCTGAAGGGCGGCGAGCACGGCGCGCCGGGTGCGGGCCAGGAGGTCGCGGAAGCTCGGCGCGCCGGCGAGGTCGGCGCGCAGCGGCAGGGTGTTGACGAAGAAGCCGATCGACCCCTCCAGCTCGCGGCGCGGCCGGCCGGCCACCGGCGTGCCCACGACGAAGTCGTCGCGCCCCGTCAGACGGCCGAGGAGCGCCTGCCAGAGGGCGAGAAGCGCCATGAACGGCGTCGCTCCCTCGTCCTGCGCGAAGGCGTGGAGGCGGGCGGCGAGCGCCGGCGCGACCTCGAGCGACCGCAGCCCGCCGCGGAAGCTCTGCGCCGGTGGCCGCGGGCGATCGGCCGGCAGCTCGAGCGCCTCCGGCGCGCCGGCCAGGGCCGCGCGCCAGTGAGCGAGGAGGCGCCCGAGCCTCTCCTCGGTCAGCTCGCCGCGCTGCCAGAGCGCGTAGTCCGCGTACTGGACGGCCGGAGGCGCGAGCGGTGAAGCCTTCCCCTCGACGCGGGCCCCGTAGAGGGCGGCCAGCTCGCGGTAGAGCACCCCCAACGACCAGCCGTCGGCGACGATGTGATGGATGCTCAGGAGGAGGACGTGCTCGGTCGCGGCCGTCCGCAGCAGCCCGGCGCGCAGCAGCGGCCCGTGCTCGAGGTCGAAGGCCCGGGCCGCCTCGGCGGCGGCCAGGCGCGAGGCCTCGGCGTGCGCTGCGGCGCCGAAAGGTCGCAGGTCCACGACCGGCAGCGCCACCGGCAGGCGTCCCGCGATGGTCTGCACCACCTCGCCGTCCGGCAGCGGCGTGAAGAGGGTGCGCAGCGCCTCGTGCCGGCGCGCGATCTCCGCGAGGCTCCAGCGGAGGGCGGCGACGTCGAGCGGGCCGCGCAGGGCGAGGGCGCGGGCGATCGTGTAGGTGGAGTCGCCCGGCGTCAGGCGATCGACCAGCCAGAGCCGCTCTTGCGCATGGGAGAGCGGCTCCGGGGCGCCGCCTGAGCGACGCGGGATCGCGGTGCTCTCCTGGACGGCGCGGCGCGCGGCCAGGCGGCGCGCGAGTCGCGCGCTCAGCTCGGAGTCGGCGCTCCGCTCCCTCGGCGTCGGCTCCGCCATCAACTGGCCCGCGCCTCGCTGGCGAGGAGCTCGCCCTCCTCGGCGAGCAACGCCTCCTCCACGGCCTGCGCGAAGTGCTCGAGGGTCGGCGCCTCGAAGAGCGTGAGCAGCGGCAGCTCGAGGTCGAGGACGTCGCGGAGTCGCGCCAGCATCCGCGCCGCGACCAGCGAGTAGCCGCCGAGCTTGAAGAAGTTGTCGTGCCGCCCGACGCGCTCGGTTTCGAGGAGGTCGGCCCAGATGCCGGCAACCAGCTCCTCGACCGAGTTGCGCGGCGCCACGTAGGCGCCGGCGGCGCGCACGGGCGGCGGCGCCGGCAGCGCGCGCCGGTCCACCTTGCCGTTGGGCGTGATCGGGAGCGACTCCAGCGCCACCCAGGCGGTGGGGACCATGTAGGCCGGCAGGCGCTCGGCGAGCCAGAGGCGGAGCGACTCGAGGTCCGCCTCGCCGGCGCGCGCTGCTGCCGGGACAACGTACGCGACGAGCCGCCTGGCGCCCGCCGCTTCATCGCGAGCGACGACCGCCGCCTCGCGCACCCCCGGGTGCTCGACGAGCGTCGCCTCGATCTCGCCCGGCTCGATGCGGAAGCCGCGGATCTTGACCTGCTCGTCGCCCCGGCCCCGGAAGTCCAGCGTGCCGTCCGCCAGCCAGGCGGCGAGGTCGCCGGTGCGGTAGAGACGCGCGCCCGGCTCCCCGCGCTCGGCGGCGAAGGGATCGGGGACGAAGCGCTCCGCGGTGAGGTCGGGCCGGCCGCGGTAGCCGCGCGCCAGCCCGGCGCCGCCGACGCACAGCTCCCCCGCGACGCCCACCGGCACGCGCTGCAGGTGCGGGTCGAGCAGCTCGACGCGGACGTTGGCGATCGGCGCGCCGATGGGCGGCGGCCCGGCCTCGTCGCGGGCGCCGTCCGCGGCCACCTCGCCGGCCGTCGCCACCACCGTGTTCTCGGTCGGCCCGTAGTGGTTGACCAGGCGGAACGGCAGCGGCGCGTCGGGCGCACGGTGCAGGCGGTCGCCGCCGGTGAGCAGGGCGCGCAGGACGATCCCCGCCGGCAGCTCCTCGGCCAGCAAGGCTTCCGCGAGCGGCGTCGGCAGGAAAGCCAGGGTGATGCGTTGCTGCGCCAGCCAGCGGCCGAGACGCGAGGCCGAGGTGCGGGTCTCTTCGTCCGGCAGATGGAGGCTCGCCCCCGCCGCCAGATAGGGCCACACCTCCCAGACAGCTGCATCGAACGCCGGGCCGGCGAGCTGCGTGGCGCGGTCCGCCGCCTGCACGCCGTAGGTCTGGTCGTGCCAGGCCACGAGGTTGAGCAGCGCGGCGTGCGCCACCTCGACGCCCTTCGGCTTGCCGGTCGAGCCCGACGTGTAGATGAGGTAGGCGAGCGCCTCCGGCGCCGGGTCGCCGAGCGGCGGTGGCGTCGCGGGCTCGTTGCCCCAGGGGCGCTCGAGGGCGTCGAGGACGACGAGCGGCGCGCCGCCGCCCTCCACGCGCCCAGCGAGCGACTCCTCCGTCACGACCGCACCCACCCGCGCATCGGTCACCAGCCAGGCCAGCCGTTCCGCCGGGTAGACAGGGTCGAGCGGGAGATAGGCGCCGCCCGCCTTCAGCGCGGCGAGGGCGGCGACGATCATCTCGGGCGACCGTTCGAGAAGGACCGCCACCGGCACCTCCGCCCCGACGCCGAGGCGGCGGAGGTGGTGCGCCAGCCGGTTGGCGCGGGCGTCCAGCTCGGCGTAGGTGAGCCGCCGCCCCCCCGGCCCGGCGACGGCGAGCGCCTGCGGCGCCGCGGCGGCGCGCTCCTCGAAGAGCCGGTGAACGGGACGCGCGAGCGCGATCGGCCTCCCCGTCGCATTCCAGGCCGCGAGCTGCCGCTCCTCCTCGGCCGACAGCAGTGGCAGCTCCGACAGGCGACGGTCCGGCGCCGCGGCGGCGCCTTCGAGGAGCGTGACGTAGCGCTCGATCAGCCGCTCGACCGCCGCCTCGTCGAAGAGGTCGCGCGCGAACTCCCACTCCATCGCCAGCCCTTCGCCCGTCCCCGCCTCGACCAGCCCGTGCCGCCGCCCCGCCCCCGGCATGACCACCACGTTGAGATCGAACTTGGCGGTCTGGTTGTGGCGGTACTCGACGGTCGCCTGCAGGCCCGGCCAGGCGAGGTCCGGCACCTCGGAGTCGTGGAAGCTGAAGGCCACCTGGAAGATCGGGTTGCGGCTGGGATCGCGCTCCGGCGCCAGCTCCTCGACGAGCTTCTCGAAGGGCACCTCCTGGTGGGCGTAGACGCCGAGCGCCGTCTCGCGCACCCGGCCGATCAGCTCGCGGAAGGTCGGGTCGCCGCCGAGGTCGGTGCGGAAGACGGCCGGGTTCACCATCATTCCCACGATGCCTTCGGCCTCGCGCGGCCAGCGGTTGGCGACGGCCGAGCCGACGACGACGTCGCTGCGTCCGGTGAGACGGGAGAGGAGCGCCTCGAAGGCGGCCAGCAGCGTCATGAAGAGCGTCGCCTCGCACTCCTGTCCGAGAGCTCGCAGGCCCGCCGCCAGGGCCGCCGGCAGCTCGACGGTGAGCGTGCCCCCGCGGTAGCTGGGCACCGGCGGGCGCGACTTGACGCCCGGCAGCTCGAGCGCCGGCGGCGCCCCCGCCAGGCGCTCGCGCCACCAGGCGAGGCGCGGCGCCAGGGCCTCGCTGTCCAGCCACCGGCGCTGCCAGGCGGCGTAGTCGGCGAACTGGAACTGCGGCTCGGCGAGCGGGGTGGCCGCGCCGGCGGCGCGGGTGCCGTAGAGCCCCTTGAGCTCGCGCAAGACGAGGGCGAGCGACCAGCCGTCGTGGACGAAGTGGTGCTCGACCATGACGAGCTGGTGCAGGTCGGGCGCGCGGCGCAGCAGCAGCCAGCGGACGAGCGGGAAGCCGGCGAGATCGAACGGCCGCGCGCACTCGGCGGCGAGCAGCCGCGCCGCCTCCTCGCCGCGCGCCGGCTCCGGCAGCATCGAGAGGTCCACCGCGGGCAGGCGCACCCGCGCCAACGGGTGGTCCGCCGGGTGCACGCGCTGCACCGGCCGCCCCTCGACCTCCCCGAAGGCGGTGCGAAAGACCTCGTGGCGGCGGACCAGCTCGCGCAGGCTCCAGGCGAGCGCCGCGACGTGGAGCGCGCCGGCGAAGCGGAGCGTGATCTGCGTGTTGTAGGCGAGCAGCCCGGGCGCCAGCTTCTGCAGCAGCCAGACGCTCTCCTGCGGATAGGAGAGCGCGAGCGGCCGGTCGCGGGGCACGCGCCGCAGCGGCGGCGCCTCGGCGCCCCCGCCTTCGTCGGCGCGCGACCGGATCGCGGCCGCCAAGCCCGCCAGCGTCGGCGTTTCGAACAGCGTGGCGAGATTGAGGTCGACGGCGAAGACCTCGCGCACCCGCGCCAGGAGCTGCCCGGCGAGCAGCGAGTGGCCGCCCTGGTCGAAGAAGTGGTCGTCGCGGCCGGCGCTCTCGACCGCGAGCAGCTCGCACCAGAGAGGGGCGAGCGCCCGCTCGGTCGCGGTCAGGAGAGGCTGATGCTCGCCGGCGGCGCTCACCGCAACGGGCGGCGCCTGGTGAAGGGCCTGCCGGTCCACCTTGCCTCCCGGGGTGCGCGGCAACGCCGCCAGCTCCACCCAGATCGACGGCACCATCGCCTCCGGCAACCGCTCGCGCAGCCAGGCGCGCACCGCCGCGGTCCCGGCGCCTTCCGACTCGCGCGGCACGAGATAGGCGGCCAGCCGCCGCTCGCCCCGTCCCGCCTGCGGCTCCCGCACCCCAACCGCCGCCTCGCGCAGGCCGGGATGCGCCGCCAGCGCCGCCTCGACCTCGCCCAGCTCGACGCGGACGCCGCGCACCTTCACCTGTCCGTCGGCACGCCCGAGGAAGAGGAGCTGCCCGTCGGTGCGGTGCGCCGCGAGATCGCCGGTGCGGTAGAGGCGGCCGCCCGGTGTGGCGGCCGCGGGGTCCGGGACGAAGCGCTCGGCCGTGAGGTCGGGGCGTCGCAGATAGCCGCGAGCGAGGCAGCCGCCGCCGAGGAAGATCTCGCCGCTCGCGCCGCCCTCGGGCGGCTGCAGCGCGGAGTCGAGCAGGCGCATCACCACGTGCGGCAGCGGCCTGCCGATCGGGACCGCGCCGCCGTCGAGCTCCTCCGCCGGCTCCGGCTCGAAGAGCGTGGCCGTGATCGTCGCCTCGCTCGGACCGTAGGCGTTCAGCCACCGCGGACGCCGGCCGGCGTGCCGCTGCCAGGCCGTCAGCCGCTCGGGGAGGACCGCCTCGCTGCCGGCGACGACGAGGCGCAGCGAGTCCGGCGGCCGGAGCGCGGCGCCGCGCTCCAGCTCTCCCACCCACTGGTGCCACAGCGCCGCGGGGAGGTTCGCCACCGTCACCGCTTCGCGCCGCAGGAAGTCGACCAGCTCGTGCACGGAGGACTGCCCGGTCTGGCCGCGGAAGACCACTGTGCCGCCGGCGGCCCAGGTCGGGAAGAGCTCCTCGGCCGCGACGTCGAAGGCGAGCGAAGAGAACTGCAGGACGCGGTCGGCGGCAGAGAGCGCGTAGGCCGCGCCCACCGCACGGCAGTGCGCGAGGAGCGGCGCGTGCGGCACCACCACCCCCTTCGGCGCGCCGGTCGAGCCCGAGGTATAGACGACGTAGGCGGCCTGCTCGGGATGAAGGATCGGCTCGTTCTCGGCAGGCGCGAGCCCGCTCGGCGTGCTGGCGTCGTCCAGCTCGTCGACGCACATCACGGGGACAGCGTCCGCCCGCAGCCGGTGGCGCAGGCGTCGCTCGGTCAGCACCAGCGCCGGCCGCGCATCGTCGAGCAAGGCGTCGAGGCGGGCCGGCGGCTGCGTCGGCTCGAGCGGCAGGTAGGCGCCGCCGGCGCGCAGCACCGCGAGGAGCGCCACGGGCAGCTCGGGGGTGCGCTCGAAGCAGAGCGCGACGAGCGTCTCCGGCCCGATCCCGCCGGCGCGGAGGCGTGCGGCGAGGTGGCGCGCGCGTGCGTCGAGCTCGCCATAAGTGAGCTCCTCGCCGGGCCCGAAGCGCGCCGCGATCGCGGCTGGCGCGCGACGAGACTGCGCCGTGAAGAGCTCGTGGACGCCGTGCGGCTCCCTCGCCGAACCGCCGGTCCTCCTCGCCGCTCCGTCGTCCATTCGCCTCCATCGATACGTTCGTTCGGGGTGCGGGACTCCCTCGTGCGGCCCCGGCCGAACGCTGTGCCTCTTGAACGGATGGGTGGACCCGGCGCCAGCGACCCAGGCCCATACATCGCCCGAACTCGACCGCGCCGCGACATCTACGTTCCAACCCTAGGGTGTGGATAAACCGTGCCTACGGGACAGTTTGCGAAATCGGGGATCTGCTCATACGCGTTATGCAGCAGCGCCGCATCAAAGCCCGAAAAAGGGGCGTCTCGCCGCTTGACTTACGCCCAGTTACCGCCATACGATGAACATCTGCCGGCAAAGCCGCCGCCGCACGCGGATCGGCAGGGAGGCGGAGATTCGATGGACCTCTTCGAGAACCTGGGCAAGGCACTTCGGTGGCTGCGGGACTGCCAGGGGAAGAAGCAGTACGAGGTCGCCGAATCGGCCGGGATCACCAAGGGGATGCTCTGCGCCTACGAGACCGGCAAGCAGCGGCCGTCGCTCGAGACGCTCGACAAGATCCTGCGCGCCCTCGGTTCCGACCTGCTCGCCCTCCATGAGGCACTCGCGCTCGTGAAAGGGCGTTACAGCGGCGCCTCCGCGGCGACGCGTGCGGCTCTCGCGGAGCCGCCCGCCTCCACGACATCGAGCGACGCCTACCCGCTCCAGCCGGCCGGAGGCAGCGCGGTCTCCGACGTCCCGCACGACACGGCAGGCGAGGTGCTGCGCGGCTTCCACAAGCTGGTGCGCCAGCTCCAGGAGGTCCTGCAGCAACTCCCCGTTCCGGCCGGCAGCGAGCCGCCGTCGTCCTCCTCCCGCCGCCGTTAGCGCCCGCCGCGGGCTCTCCCGCCCTTGACACTCCCAAGTTATGCACTAGAATGCGCATTTTGATGCCGCGCCGATGCCGACCGACACCGAGATCCGCCACCGCCGCCAGCAGGAGATCCTCGCCCTCCTGACGGCGGAGCGCGTCGCGCGCCAGGAGGAGCTCGTCGAGCTGCTGCACGCGCGCGGCCTGCCGGCCACGCAGTCGAGCGTCAGCCGCGACCTGCGCGATCTCGGCGTGGCGCGCGTCGCCGGCCGCTATCTGCCGCCGCCCGCCGAGGGCCCGGCCGAGGACGCGAAGCTCGACGGCCTCGCCACCTTCCTGCGCAGTGCCAAGCCCGCGGGCCCGCACCTGACAGTGGTCGTCACCACGGTCGGCGCGGCGCAGCCGGTGGCCTCGGCGCTCGACCGCGCCGCCTGGCCGGAGGTCGTCGGCACGGTGGCGGGCGACGACACGATCTTCGTCGCCACCGCCGGCGCGCGCGAGCAGAAGCGCTTCCTGCAACGCCTGCGACGTCTGCTCACGAGGTGACCTCATGACCGAGCCGATCCTCCTCGCCTTCTCCGGCGGGCTCGACACTTCCTTCTGCATCCCCTGGCTGAGCGAGACGCTCGGCCGGCCGGTCGTGGCGGTGACCGTCGACACCGGCGGTCTGGACGCGGAAGCCGCCGCCGCCCTCGCCGCCCGCGCCCGCGCCCTCGGCGCCGCCGACCATCACCTCGTCGACGCCCGCGACGCGTTCTTCGACCGCGTCCTCCGCTTCCTGATCATGGGCAACGTGCGGCGCGGGCAGACCTACCCGCTCTGCGTCGGCGCCGAGCGCGTGGTGCAGGCGCAGGAGGTGGCGCGCGCCGCGGCGCGGCTGGGGAGCCGCACGGTGGCCCACGGCTGCACGGCGGCGGGCAACGACCAGGTGCGGTTCGAGGTGGCGCTGCGCACCCTCGACCCCGGGCTGGAAGTGCTGGCGCCGGTGCGCGACCAGCCGCGCCCGCGCGCCGAGCAGGTGGCCTACCTCGAAGCCCGCGGCCTGCCGGTGCCGGCGTTCGGCGCCGCCTACTCGGTCAACCGCGGCCTCTGGGGGGTGACGATCGGCGGGCGGGAAACGCTCGACTCCGTCGAGCCGCTCCCCGAAGCAGCGTGGGTCTTGACGCGCGGCGCCTTCGACGCGCCGCCGCCGCCGGCGCGCCACCTCCTCGCCTTCGAGCGGGGAGTCCCGGCGGCGCTCGACGGCGAGCGGCTCGCGCCGGTGGCGCTGCTCGAGCGCCTGGAGGCGCTGGCGGCGCCGCACGGCATCGGCCGCGGCATCCACCTCGGCGAGACGATCCTCGGCATCAAGGGCCGGGTCGCCTTCGAGGCGCCGGCGGCGGAGGTCGTGCTGACCGCCCACCGTGAGCTCGAGAAGCTCACCCTCACCGGCCGCCAGCTCCGCGTCAAGGAGACGGTCGCCGCGGTCTACGGCGATCTGGTGCATGAGGGGCAGCACCTCGACCCCGTCTGCCGGGACATCGAGGCCCTCCTCCTCCGCTCGCAGGAGCGGGTCACCGGCGAGGTGCGGCTCCTCTTCCGCGCCGGCCAGGTCGCCGTCGAAGGGGTGAGCTCGCCCTTCTCGCTCCTCGCCGCGTCGCGCGGCGTCTACGGCGAGGCCGCCGGCGAGTGGACCGCCGCCGACGCCCGCGGCTTCTCGCGCATCGCCGCCCTGCCCGGGATGCTGCACGCCAGAGCGAGCGCCGAGAGCGCCGATGGAAGCGGCGCCAGGGACGATGGCCGGAGCGAGGGCCGGGCGGAGGCGTCCTGCTCCCCCCGCGAGGGGGGAGCGGGATCGAGGGCAGAGGGGGGCGATGCGATCGACCGGGCGGGGGCTCTTCGCGACAGCTCACCAGCACACCCAAGCTCGAGTTCAGGGTAACGCCTGCGATGAGAACCGTACATCTGGACAAAATCTCCTCCGTCACCCGCGCCTGCGCCCTGCCCCACGAAGTGAAGCTGGGCGACGAGATCCCGTGCCGCGAAGGAACCGTCGTCGCGGTGCGGGTGCGCAACGACAAAAGCACCTACGACCAGCTCGAGCTGCCGAGCGGGCGCCTCGCCAAGGTGCAGCGCGGCGACGTCCTGGCCGGCGCCCTCGGCCACCGGCAGGCGCTCTTCGGCTATGCCGGCCACCTGCCCGAGCGGCTGGCGCCCGGCGACGTCGTCCACCTGCTCAACATGGGCGGCGTGCTGGGGATCTGCGACGCCGCCAGCCCGGAGCTCGGTCCGCCGTTCGAGTGCGAGGTGCTGGGTGCGGTGCTCGCTTTCCCCTTCCTCGGCGAGCGCATCGGCGTCGCGGCGACGATCGCCGGCGAGCCGCCGGCGCCGCCGCCGCCGCTCCTCGACCCGCCGCCCGTCGTGGCGCTGGTCGGCTCGTGCATGAACTGCGGCAAGACCGCCGCCGCCTGCGCCCTAGTCCACGAGCTGGCGCGCGGCGGTCTCGTCGTGGACGCGCTCAAGGCCACCGGCGTCTCGCTCCGCCGCGACCTGCTGGCGATGGAAGACGCCGGCGCGCGCCGCACGACCTACTTCACCGACCTCGGCGTCGTCGCCACCACCGACGACAACGCGGCGGCCGTCGCCCGCGGCCTCCTGGCGCGCCTCGCCGCCGGCCGGCCCGACCTCGTCGTCGCCGAGCTGGGGGACGGTCTGCTCGGCGCCTACGGGGTGGCGGCGATCCTCGACGACGCGGGGCTGCGCGCCGCCTTCAGCGCCGTGGTGCTCGCCGCCAACGACCCGGTCGCGGCGTGGGGCGGCGTGCGGCTGCTGCGCGACCGCTTCGGCATCGAGCCGCTGGCGGTGACCGGCCCGGCCACGGACAACCTGGCGGGGACGCGGGTCATCGAGCGCGAGCTGGGCCTGCCGGCGATCAACGCGCGGAGCGACGGCGCGCGCCTGGCCGCGCTGGTGCGGGAGCGGCTGGCGCAGGAGGTGCTGCGATGAGCGGCGACGCGACGGTCCCGGCGGTCGTCCTCGGCGGCTCGGGCTACGTCGCCGGCGAGCTCCTCCGCCTCCTCGCCGGCCACCCGCACCTGCGGCTCGCGGCCGCGGTGTCGGAGAGCCAGGCCGGCGAGCTGGTCGAAGGCGCCTTCCCGCACCTCGCCGGCGCCTTTCCCGGCACGGTCTTCGCGCGGCGCGAGGAGCTGCCGGCCCTCTTCGCCCGCCACCGCGGCGCGCCGCTGGCGCTCTTCTGCGCCGCGCCGCACGGCGCCGCGGCGGCGCTCCTCGACGAGGTGCTGGCGGCCGCCGCGGCGGCGGGAACGGAAGCGCGCGCCGTGGACCTCTCGGCCGACTTCCGCTTCGCCGCCGCCGCCGAGTACGCCGAGGTCTACGGCCAGCCGCACGGCGCGCCGGCGCTCCTCGACGCCTTCCGCTGCGCGCTGCCCGAGCACCTGAACGGCGGCTGGGACGGCCACATCGGCCACCCCGGCTGCTTTACCACCGCCGTGCTCCTCGCCGCCGTGCCGCTGCTGCGGCTGGGGCTCGTCGAGCCGCGGCTCTCGGTCGTCGCCGTCACCGGCTCGACCGGCGCCGGACGCACGCCCACGGCGACCACCCACCATCCGGCGCGGCGCAGCAACCTCTTCGCCTACAAGCCGCTGGCCCACCGCCACGCGCCGGAGATGCGCGCCCTCGCCGCGGCCGCCTCGGGGATCGAGCCGGAGATCCACTTCGTGCCGCAGGCCGGACCGTTCGCGCGCGGCATCTACGCCACGCTGCAGGCGCGGCTGTTGCGGCCGATTTCCGCCGCGGAGGTGACCGCGGCGCTGGCGGACTTCTACGCCGGCGCGCCGTTCGTCGACGTCGGCCCCGAGCCGCCGCGCCTCCAGGACATCGTCGGCACCAACCGCTGCCGCCTCGCCGCCGCGGTGGACGGCGACCACGTCGCCGTCTTCTCCGCCCTCGACAACCTGGTCAAGGGCGCGGCCGGCGGCGGCGTGCAGTGGATGAACCGCTTGCTGGGCTTTCCCGAGACCGCGGGGCTGACGCAGCCGGGGCCGGGGTGGCTGTGAACGCCGCGACGGCCGCCGAGCGGGAGGTCCTCCTTCCCGTCTATCCCCACGCTCCCTTCGAGCCGGTGCGCGGCGACGGTGTCTGGCTGGAGACGCGCGACGGCCGCCGTCTTCTCGATCTCTACGGCGGCCACGCCGTGGCGCTCCTCGGCTACGGCCACCCGCGGCTCCTCGCCGCCCTCGCCGCGCAGGCCGAGACGCTCTTCTTCCAGAGCAACGTCGTGCCGCTGGCGGTGCGCGCCGAGGCCGCCCGGCGTCTGCTCGCCTTCGGGCCGCCCGGCCTCGCGCGCGCCTTCTTCGTCAACAGCGGTGCCGAAGCCAACGAGAACGCCCTCCGCCTCGCCTTCCGCGCCACCGGCCGGCAGCGGATCGTGGCGGTCGAGGGCGCCTTCCACGGCCGCACCGCCGCCGCCGCCGCGCTCACCTGGGGCGCGGCGCGCTGGTACGGCTTCCCGCGCCCGCCGTTCGACGTCGCCTTCGTGCCGCGCGGCGACCTGGCGGCGCTGCCGGAGGCGCTGGCCGCCGACGGCGGCGCGGCGGCGCTCATCGTCGAGCCGGTGCAGGGGCAGGCCGGGGCCTACGCCCTCGGCGCGGAGTACCTGGCGGCGGCGCGCGACCTCACCCGCCGCGCCGGCGCGCTGCTGATCTTCGACGAGGTGCAGTGCGGCATGGGGCGGAGCGGCGAGCCCTTCGCGGCGCAGCTCTACGGCGTGACGCCCGACCTTCTGACGGTCGCCAAGGGGCTCGCCGGCGGCTTCCCCGCGGGCGCCGTGCTGGCAAGCGCCGAGGCCGCGGCCGGCCTGGTTGAAGGGGACCTCGGGACGACGTTCGGCGGCGGCCCGCTGGCCTGCGCGCTGATCGAGGCGGTGCTCGATGCGATCGCCGAGGAGGGCCTCCTGGCGCGCGCCCGCAGCCTCTCCGAGCGCTTCCGCGCCACCTGCGTCGCCGGGCCGGTGACGGCGATCCAGGGCGAAGGCCTCCTTCTCGGCCTGCGCACCCGCCGACCGGCCAAGGAGGTCCACCTCGAGCTCCTGGCGCGCGGCATCTTCACCGGCACCAGCGGCGACCCGCACATCGTGCGCCTTCTGCCGCCGCTGGTCCTCGCCGACGAGCACGTGGACCTCCTCGCCGCCGCGCTCGCGGAGCTGGCGCCGTGAAGGGCTTCCTCAGCCTCGCCGACCTGGCGCGCGAAGAGGTGGTGGACCTCTTGGCGCTGGCCGCCCGCCTCGAGCGGGAGCCGCACCCGCGCGCGCTGGCCGGCAAGGTGCTCGGCCTCCTCTTCTTCAACCCTTCGCTGCGCACGCTCGCCTCCTTCCAGACCGGGATGTCGCGCCTCGGCGGCTCCTCCTTCGTCATCGCCCCGGGTCAGGGGAGCTGGCTGCTCGAGACCCGCGACGGCGCGGTGATGGACGGCGCCGCCGCCGAGCACGTGCGCGAGGCGATCCCGGTCCTCGCCGGCTACGCCGACGCGCTGGGCATCCGCGCCTTCGCCGGCGGCGTCGACCTCGAAGCCGACCTCGCGGACGCGACCTTCGGCGCCATGGCCGGGCTCTGCCCGGTGCCGCTGGTCAACCTGGAGTCCGCCGCCGATCACCCCTGCCAGGCGCTCGCCGATTGGAAGACGCTCGACGAGCTGGGCGTGCCGGCGCAAGGCGGCCGCTTCGTCCTCTCCTGGGCCTGGCACCCGAAGCCGCTGCCGTTCGCGGTGCCGGCGGCGGCCGTCCACATGGCGGCGCTGCGCGGCATGGAGGTGACGGTCCTCCGCCCCGAGGGGTACGGCCTGCCCGAGCCGCTGCTGGCACGGGCGAGGCGCGCCGCGGCGCTTTCCGGCGGCACGGTGCGCGAGACCGCCTGCCGCGACGAGGCGCTCGCCGGCGCGCACGTCCTCTACGCCAAGTCGTGGGGGTCACCCGCGGCCTACGGCGACCCCGAGGCCGAGGCCGCGCTGCGCGCCGGCCTGCGCGACTGGTGCGTGGACGAGAGTTGGTTCGCGCCGGCCGCGCCCGACTGCCGCTTCATGCACTGCCTGCCGGTGCGCCGCAACGTCGTGGTGCGCGACGAGGTGCTGGACGGGCCGCGCAGCGCCGTGGTGCGCGAGGCGCACAACCGGATGTGGGTGCAGATGGCGGTGCTGCACCGGCTGCTGGCGGCAGCTCCAAACGAAGGAGATCGATCATGAAGGACGTCGGCCAGCAGACCGCCGTGGTGGCGGCCTTGAAGCACGCGACACCTTACCTACGCGTCTTCCGCGAGAAGACCTTCGTCGTCAAGGCCGGCGGCGAGGCGCTGGCGAGCGCCGCGGCGATCCGCGCCCTGCTCGAGCAGGTCGAGGTGCTCCACCAGCTCGGCATCCGCGTCGTCCTGGTGCACGGCGGCGGCGCCGAGACCAGCGCGCTGGCCCGCGCGCTGGGCGCCGAGCCGCGCTTCGTCGCCGGGCGCCGCGTGACCGACCCGGCGGCGCTCGACGTCGCGGTCATGACCCTGAACGGCACGATGAGCACCCGCCTCCTCGCCGCCAGCCGCGCCGTCGGGCTGCCGGCCGTCGGGCTCTCCGGCGCCGCCGCCGGCCTGGTGCGGGCGCGGCGGCGGCCGCCGGTGGCGGTGGACGGCGCGCCGGTCGACTACGGCCTGGTGGGCGACGTCGTCTCCGTCGAGCCGGCCGTGCTGCGCACCCTCCTCGACGCCGGCATGGTGCCGATCGTGAGCCCGCTCTCGGCGGCCGACGACGGCACCCTCCTCAACATCAACGCCGACACCGTCGCCGCGGCGCTGGCGGCCGGGCTCGCGGCGGAGAAGCTGATCCTCCTGACCGGCGCGCCGGGCATCCTCGAGCGCCCCGGCGATCCCGCGTCGCTGGTGTCGTACACCGACCTCGCCGGGCTCGCCCGGCTGCGCGAGCAGGGTTGCCTACGCGACGGCATGCTGCCCAAGGCGAGCGCCATCGAGGCGGCGATCCGCGGCGGCGTGCCGCGGGTGCACATCCTGGCGCACGCCGCGCCTGACGGCCTCCTCGCCGAGGTCTTCACCAACCAGGGGATCGGCACGATGGTGGTGGCGAGCGTCGGCTCGCTGACGCCGGACGAGCAGGCGGCGGAGCTGGCGGAAGCGCGGCCGTGATGCTGCCGGCGCGGGAGGTGCTGGCCCTCCACCGGGCGCTCGTCGAGGTGCCGTCGGTCTCGGGTCAAGAGGCGGCGGCCGCCGACCTCGTGGAGGGGCGGCTCCGGCGCTACGGTCTGGCGCCGCTGCGGCTCGGCGACACGCTGCTGGTCCTGGCCGGCGGCGCGCCGGACGAGCCACGCCCGGTCCTCCTCCTCGACACCCACCTCGACACGGTGCCGCCGGCCCCCGGCTGGACGCGCGATCCCTGGCAGGCCGTGGTCGAGGACGGCCGCGTCTACGGCCTCGGCGCCAACGACGCCAAGGCTTCCGCCGCGGCGATGACCGCCGCCTTCCTCGCCTTCCGCAGCGTCGAGCTGCCGTTCACCCTGGCGCTGGCGTTGGTGGAAGGGGAGGAGACCCGCGGCACCGGCACGCAGGCGGTCCTCGCCGAGCTGGCGCGCCGCGGCCTGCCGCTGGAGGGGGCGGTGATCGGCGAGCCTACCGGCCTCGACCTCGCGCTGGCGCAGAAGGGGCTGCTGGTGCTGGAGCTGACGGCGCGCGGCGACGCCTGCCACGCCGCGCATGCCGCGACGCTCGGCGCCGCCAACGCCGCCCGCCGGCTGGCGCGCGACCTGGTGGCGCTCGAAGGGATCGACTTCGGGCTGCCGCACGAGCGGCTCGGCGCGATCACCCTGGAGCCCACCGAGGTGCGCGCCGGCACCGCGCGCAACGTCCTGCCCGGCGAGGCCACGGCGGTGCTCGACGTGCGCACCACGCCGGCCCTCCCCGTCGCCGAAGTGGTGCGCCGCGTCGCGGCGGCGGTGGCGGGCGAGGTGCGCGTCCTCTCCGACCGGCTGCGCCCGCGCGAGACCGCCGCCGACGCCGCGCTGGTCGAGGCAGGGCGGCGGGCGCGGCCGGAGGCGCGGCTGTTCGGCTCCCCCACCCTCTCGGACATGGCCCTCCTCGACGGCGTGCCGGCGGTCAAGTGCGGGCCGGGGCGGAGCGAGCGCTCGCACACGCCGGACGAGTACGTGCTGGAGAGCGAGGTGCTGGACGGGGCGCGCTTCTACACCCGCCTGATCGGCGCCTATGCCGAGGTGCGCGAGGAGGCGCGGGAGCGCAGCGCCGCCGCCGCGGCCTGCGGAGAGCGCGGATGAGCGGCCGCCTCTGGGACGCGGGGGAGCCGCTCGACGAGCGGGTGCTCCGCTACACCGCCGGCGAGGACCACCGGCTCGACGCGCGGCTCGTCGCCTACGACGTGCGAGCCTCCATCGCCCATGCCGAAGGGCTCCACGCCGCCGGCCTCCTCGCCGCCCACGACCTGGCGGCGATCCGCGCCGGCCTCGCGGCCCTCGCCGCCGAGCACGCCGCCGGCGGCTGGGCGATCGAGCTGGCCGACGAGGACGTCCACACCGCGCTCGAGCGGCGTCTGACGGCGCGGATCGGCGCCGCCGGCGGGCGCCTCCACCTCGGCCGCTCGCGCAACGACCAGGTGCTGGCGGCGCTCCGCCTCTACCTGCGCGACGCGCTCGCCGCGCTGCGCGACGGGACGCTCGAGGTGGCGGCGGCGCTCGACGGCCTGGCCGCGCGCGAAGCCGCCACGCCGCTCCCCGGCTACACCCACATGCAGCCGGCGATGCCAAGCTCGGTGCCGCTCTGGGCCGGCGGCTTCGCGGCCGAGCTGCGCGACGATGCCGAGGGGCTCGCCGCGGCGCTGCGCCGCGCCGACAAGAGCCCGCTCGGCTCGGCGGCGGGGTACGGGGTGCCGCTGCTGCCCCTCGACCGCGAGGCGACGCGGGCGCGGCTCGGCTTCGCCGTGGTGCACGAGCCGGTGACGGCGGTCCAGCTCTCGCGCGGCAAGGCGGAGGCGCAGGCCCTCTTCGAGATCGCGCTCCTGATGCAGGACCTCGGGCGGCTGGCCGCCGATCTGATCCTCTTCAGCATGCGCGAGCTGGGCTTCGCCAGCCTGCCGCCGGCCCTCTGCACCGGCTCCTCGATCATGCCGCAGAAGCGCAACCCCGACCTCCTCGAGCTGGTGCGCGGCCGCGGCGCCACGGCGCAGGCCTGCCTCCTCGAAGCGCTGGCGGTGACCGCTAAGCTCCCCTCCGGCTACCACCGCGACCTCCAGCTCTTGAAGGCGCCGCTGTTCCGCGGCATCGACCTGGCGGCCGACACCCTGGCGCTCCTCGCCGCCGCCCTGCCCGAAGTGCGCTTCCACCCCGAGCGCATCGAGCTGCCGCCGGAGCTCCACGCCGCCGAGGAAGCCTACCGTCTGGTGCTGGACGAAGGGGTGCCCTTCCGCGAGGCCTACGCGCGCGTCGCGGCGCGCTACCGCGGCCAGAGCTCCTCGGGGTAGTCGCCGCGGGCGACCAGCTCGCGGATGCGCGCGGCCACCTCGTCGCGGTCCTCGGGGTAGGTCATGCCGAACCAGCGGCCGGAGGTGGGGAGGACACGGACGCGCGCCTGTCCCTCGTGGATGAGCTCGTCGACGACCGACGGGATGTAGAGCTCAGCCGCGGGGTCGTCGCCGCACTCGGCGAGGAAGCGGGCGAAGCGCTCCTCGAGGCGGGGGAAGAGGTCGGGGAGGAAGCCCCAGAAGTTCATCGACACCGGCTCGCGGCCGGTGAAGCGGACCTCGCCGCCGCCCGGCTCGACCGCGCGCGCGCCGCCGTCCGCCGGCTCGATCGCGGTGTGCTCGACGACGGCGCGGAGGGTGCCGTCGGGCTCCACCGCGCAGACGCCGCGCGCGACGCGGCCGTGCGGCGAGAGCGTCTTCCCCAGCTCGTAGCCGACCATCGCGTAGTCGCGCGGCTCGCCGCGCAGGAACTCGGCCATCCGGGCGAACGCCTCGGCGCCGTAGAAGTCGTCGGCGTTGACGACCATGAACGGCCCGCCGACTTGCGGCCGCGCCGCAAGGACCGCGTGCGCCGTCCCCCAGGGCTTCCGCCGCCCCTCCAGCTCCTGGAAAGCGTAGGCGACGTCCAGCCGGCCCGCGTAGCGGCTGCCGTGGCGGGTGTTGAAGTCCTCTTCCATGTCGCGCCGGATGACAAAGACCACCCGCTCGACGCCGGCGCGCGCCGCGTCCCAGACCGAGTAGTCGAGGACGATCTCGCCGCCGGGACCGACGGGCACAACCTGCTTGGCCCCGCCGAAGCGCGAGCCCATGCCCGCGGCCATGATCACCAGCTCCGGTTGGCTCATTCGCGCGGCAGCGTAGCAGCGCGCCGCGGCCGACTGCGTAGGTTGAGGACCGGCGAAGCTCCGGCGGCGCGCGATTGGACCGGGTCGGCGGGCCAAGTGCGTAAGTTGGGGACCGCGGAGCCCTTCGCGCGCGGCCGACTGCGTAAGCTGAGGACCGATTGGGCTGGGTCTGCGGACGAACTGCGTAAACCGAGGACAGACTCTATCGGTTTGCCGGACGAACCGCGTAAGCCGAGGACAAAATCTGCCATTTCGGCAGGCAACCCAGCCCAACGGCCCGGCAAACCGCGTAGGTTGAGGACCGCGACCCTCTAATGGAGCGCCGAACCGCGTAAGTAGAGGACCGCGGCGCTCCATTCGGCAGCCAAAGCGCGTAGGTTGAGGACCGCAAAGCTGGAACGGTGGTGGGCGGTCAGGGGATCGAACCCTGGACCCACGGGTTAAAAGCCCGTTGCTCTGCCAGCTGAGCTAACCGCCCGGATGGAGTATAGAAGGCCCGCTCGCGGTCGATCGGAGCCCGGCGCGAAAGCCGCGCCTTATCGCTGCGCGAGCACGGCGGCCAGGCGGCCGGAGGTGAGGCGCGCGAGGGCGGGATCGCCGGTCAGCGCGGTCTCCTCGCGGCGCGGGCCGGTCGAGACGAGGGCCACCGGCGCCCCCACCTCCTCCTCGATCAGCGCCAGGTAGTCGCGCGCCGCCGGCGGCAGGTCGGCCACCTCGAGCACCCCGCCGGTGCTCCGTTTCCAGCCCTTGACCGCCCGCAGCACCGGCGCGGCGCTCTCCAGGGCGTGCCGCGAGGCCGGCAGCTCGCGCAGCACCTCGCCGTTCACCCGGTAGCCGACGCAGACCTGCAGCTCGTCGAAGTCGTCGAGCACGTCGAGCTTGGTCAGGGCGATGGCGTCGACGCCGTTGAGCAGCCGGGCGTAGCGGGCGGCGACCAGGTCCAGCCAGCCGCAGCGGCGCGGCCGGCCGGTGACGGTGCCGAACTCGTTGCCGCGCCGGCGCAGGAACTCCCCCGCCTCGCCCTCGAGCTCGCTGACGAAGGGGCCGGCGCCGACGCGCGTCGTGTAGGCCTTGAGCACGCCGATCGCGCCGTCGAGGCGGGACGGCGGCACGCCGGTGCCGGTGGCGGCGCCGCCGGCCGTGGTGTTCGAGCTGGTGACGAAGGGGTAGCTGCCGTGGTCGACGTCGAGGAGCGTCCCCTGCGCTCCCTCGAAGAGCAGGCTCTTCCCCGCCGCGATCCATTCGTTGAGCAGCCGCTCGGTGTCGCGCAGCGCCGGGCGCAGCTTCTCCCCCCAGGCGCGGCACTGGTCGGCGAGGGCCGACGGGTGGCCCACCGACTCCTCCACCCCCAGGCTCTGCAGCTCCGCCTCGATGCGCGCCAGCAGCGCCCGCAGGCGGTCGTCGAGGTCGGGGGCGAAGAGGTCGGCCATGCGCACGCCGTAGCGCGAGACCTTGCTCTCGTAGGCCGGTCCGATGCCGCGCGCCGTGGTGCCGATCTTGGTCTGCCCGCGCGCCCCCTCGCGCGCCTGGTCGAGCGTGGCGTGGGGCGGCAGCAGGACGTGGGCGCGGTTGGAGATGAAGAGCCGGCCGTCGAAGCGCACGCCGGCCTCGTAGAGCTTCGCCAGCTCGGCGAGCAGGGCGTCGGGGGCGATCACCATGCCGTTGCCCAGCACGCAGAGCATCTCCGGGTGGAGGACGCCGGAGGGGACCAGGTTGAGGGCGAAGTGGCGGTCGCGGAACTTGACCGTGTGGCCGGCGTTGTTCCCCCCCTGGTAGCGCACCACGGCATCGAAGGCCGGGCAGAGGAGGTCGACGATCTTGCCCTTCCCCTCGTCCCCCCACTGCATGCCGACGATCACGACGTTGGCCATGGCGGTCGATCCGTGGTGCGGGTCCCGGCGGGCGCTCTCGAAGGGTGCGGGAAAGGCCGCTGGACAGTAGCATAGGGCCTCCATCGTGGACACCTTCCTCGGCGCCGCCCTCGTCCTGCTGCCGGTGGCCTACCTGGCCGCCGCGGTCGCCTACGCCGTGCTCTTCTTCGGCGCGCCGCCGCGGGGGGAGCGGCCGGACCGCGAGCGGGCGCGGCGGGCCGCCACGCCGCTCCTCGCCGGCACGCTCCTCCTCCACCTCGCCTACCTCGCGGCGCTCACCGCCCGCCACGCGCAGCTCCCCGCCGCCACCGTCTCGCAGGCCCTGTCGTGCGTCGCCTTCGCGGTGGCCGCGGTCTACCTCTTCGTCGAGTGGCACGGGCGGGAGCGCTCGACCGGCTTCTGGCTGGTCTCGCTCGCCTTCCTCTTCCAGCTCCTGGCCTCGGTGCTCGTCCGCCCCGACCCGCCGCCGCGCCCGGTCTTCCACGACGCCTTCTTCGCCACCCACGTCTCGCTGGCGCTCCTGGGCTACGCCGCCTTCGTGGTGGCCGCCGGCTACGGCTTCCTCTTCCTGCAGCTCTACCGCGAGCTCAAGGCCGGGCGTTTCTCGACCTTCTACGGCAAGCTGCCGCCGCTCGAGGTGCTGGAGCGGATGATGACCGGCGCCCTCTGGGCCGGCTTCCTGGCCCTGACCGGCGCCGTCGTCGTGGGCGCCTTCTGGGCCGAGCGGCTGGGCCAGGCCGGCTGGGTGCGCGACCCCAAGATCGCCTTCACCCTCGCCACCTGGGTGCTCTACGCCACCGCCCTGTTACTGAAACGTCTGCGCCGCTGGCAGGGGCGGCAGACGGCGCTGGTGAGCTTGACCGGCCTGGGAGCGATCCTCTTCTCGATCGTCGCGGTGAATCTCTTCTTCACCGACTTCCACGGTTTCCTCTAGCCGATGTCCGAGCTCTTACTGCCGCGCCCCGATCCGCCGCTCCTTCTCGTGGGGACGGACTACCGCTGCGCGCCGCTGGCGCTGCGCGAGCGGGTGGCGTACGGCGCGCGGGAGGCCGAGGAGGTGCTGGTCCACCTGCTGGCGCGGCCGGGGGTGGGCGAGGCCTTCCTCCTCTCGACCTGCAACCGCACCGAGGCGCTCCTCCAGCCGCGCGACGAGGAGGCCGCCTACCGCGCGGCGCTGGAGGTGGTCTTCCTCGGCCGCGCGCCGGATCTGGAGCGGCCCGGGCGGCTCTACGTCAAGCGCAACGGCGAGGCGGCGCGCCACCTGCTGGCGGTGGCGAGCGGCCTCGAGTCGATGGTGCTCGGCGAGCCGGAGGTGCTGGGGCAGGTCAAGCAGGCGGCGGCCCTGGCCGAGACGGTCGGGGCGTGCGGACCGGTCCTGCGCCGCCTGCTGCGCGCCGCCACCGTCAGCGGCGGCCGCGCCCGCGCCGAGACCGAGATCGCCGGCGGCGCTGTCTCGCTCGGCTACGCGGTCGTCGAGCTGGCGCGCAACATCTTCTCGGGGCTCGGCGAGTGCAAGGTGCTGCTGATCGGCGCCGGCGAGACCTCGCGCCTGGTGGCGCGCAGCCTGGTCGAGCGCGGCGTCGCCGCCCTCCTGGTCGCCAACCGCTCGGCCGAGCGCGCCGAGCGCTTCCGCGCCGAGTTCCCGAGCGCCCAGCCGCTCCCCTTCGCCGAGCGCGAGGCGGCGCTGGCGACCGCCGACGTCGTCGTCGCCTCGACCGGCGCCGAGGAGCCGATCCTCACCGTCGAGCAGCTCCACGCCGCGATGACGGCGCGGCGCGGCCGCCAGCTCCTGGTCGTCGACCTCGGCGTGCCGCGCAACGTCGAGCCGGAGGCGGCGCGGCTCGGCAACGTCTTCCTCCACACCCTCGACTCGCTGGAGCAGATCATCCAGCGCAACCTCAAGCGCCGCCGCGAGGAGGTGGGGCGGGTCGAGGGGGTGATCGACGAGGAGCTGGAGCGCTTCCGCGCCTGGTACCGCGGCCTCGACGCCGAGCCGGTGATCGCCGGCCTGCAGAAGCAGGCCGAGCGCATCCGCCGCGAGGAGCTGGCCGCCGCGCTGGCGCAGTTCCCCGCCGACACCCACGAGGAGCTCGAGCGGCTCACCCGCGCGCTGGTGCGGAAGATCCTCCACCACCCGAGCGCCCGGCTGCGCGCCCGCGAGGAGGGCTCGGAGCTGGCCCGCCTCGACCTGGTGCGCGAGCTCTTCCGGCTCGACGACGAGCCTTGACCGCGGCGCCCCTCCCGGTTCTCCGCCTCGGCACCCGCCGCAGCCCCTTGGCGCTCGCGCAGTCGCGGCTGGTGGCGCGGGCGCTGGAGGCCGCGCACCCGGGCCTGGCGGTCGAGCTGGTGCCGCGGACGACGACCGGCGACGTCCTTCCCGGCGACCTCGCGCAGCACGGCGGCAAGGGGCTCTTCACCCGCGAGCTGGAGGAGGGCCTCCTGGACGGCACGCTCGACCTCGCGGTCCACAGCCTCAAGGACCTGCCGGCGGCGCTGCCGGACGGGCTGATCGTGGCCGCCTACCCCGAGCGGGCCGATCCGCGCGACGTCCTGGTGAGCGCGCTGGCGGCGGCGATCGACGAGCTGCCGGAGGGATCGGTCGTGCTCACCGGGTCGCTGCGACGGCGGGCGCAGCTCCTCGCCCGCCGTCCGGACCTGGCCGTCGAGCCGGTTCGCGGCAACGTCGAGACGCGGCTGCGCAAGTGGCGGGAGACGGGGGCGGCGGCGGTGGTGCTGGCGGCGGCCGGGCTCGACCGGCTGGGGCTCGCGGAGCTCCCCGCCCATCCCATCCCGCCGGAGGCGATGCTGCCGGCGCCGGGGCAGGGGACGCTGGCGGTCGAGGTCCGGCAAGGCGGCGAGGCGGAGGCGCTCTGCCGCGCGCTCGACCACCCGCCGACGGCGCGCGCCGCCGCCGCCGAGCGGGCGGTCGTGGCGGCCTTCGGCGGCGACTGCACGCTGCCCCTCGCCGCCTGGGCGCGGGAGGAGCCGGGTGGGGAGCTGCGGCTGGACGCGCTGATCGCCTCGCCGGACGGGCGGCGGCTGGTGCGCGGCGCCGGGACCGGCGACGCGGCCGCCGCCGCGTGCATCGCCGCCCTGCGCGCTGCTGGCGCCGAGGCGTTGCTGGCGGAGCTGAGCCGGTGACCGCGCCGAGCCCCCCTGCCCCCCTCGCCGGCCTGCGCGTCGTGGTGACCCGCGCCGCCCACCAGGCCGAGGGGCTGGCCGCCGCGTTCGCCGCGGCCGGCGCCGCCGTCGAGCGCCTGCCGCTCCTCGAGGTCGTGCCGCCGGCCGACCGGCGGCCGCTGGAGCGCGCCGCCGCCGAGCTGCCGCTCTACGACTGGGTGGTCTTCACCTCGGCCAACGCCGTCGAGGCGCTGCTCGGGCCGGCGGGCGGCGCGCTGCCGGCGCGGGTGCACGCGGCGGCGGTCGGCAGCGCCACCGCCGCCGCCCTGCGCGCCTGGGAGGTCGAGCCGGCGCTGGTGGGCGGGCCGGACACCGCCGGCCTGCTCGCCGACCTGGCGCCGCGGGTCGGGCGCCGCCGGCGGGTTCTCCTGCCGCAGGCCGCCGACGCCGCGGGCACCCTGGCGGAGGGGCTGGCGGCGGCGGGGGCCGAGGCGGTGGCGGTCACCGCCTACGACAAGCGGCTGCCCGCGGACGCCGCCGCCCGCGCCGCCGCGCTCTTCGCCGCCGGCCCGCTCGGCTGGGTCACCTTCACCAGCCCGCGCATCGCCCGCCACTTCGCGGGACTCTTCGGCGAGGACTGGGAGGCTCGCCGCACGACACTTCGCGCCGCCTCGATCGGCGGCGTCACCACGAGCGCTCTCCGCCGCCTCGGCGTCGAGCCCGCCGCCGAGGCTCTCGCCCCGAGCGACGACGAGCTCGTGAGAGCCGTTGCGCTGGCGGTGGCGAGGAGCTGAGAAGCGGCACCACGGAACGTCAGCCGAGCGTCGTCACCAGTCCGGCGTCGGCGATCCGCCGGTCCTGGGTGAGGAGCGTGGCGCCGAAGACCCGCGCCGTGGCGACCAGGATGCGGTCGGCGGGATCGCGGTGGAAGCTCGCCGGTAGGGCGGCCAGCTCGGCGGCGATGGCCGGCGAGATCCCCACTCGGCGCACCAGCGGCGGCGCAGTGGCCCGCTCCAGCCACTCACGCAGCGGGAGCTGCAGCCGGATGCGACCGAGCTCCACGAGCGTCGCGATCTCCCACAGGGAGATATCGGACACCCAGAGAGGGTCCGGGGAGCCGGCGCGGTCGAGCACTTCCCGTTGCGCCGGCGAGAGGCGGCGGCTGGGCTCGAGCCACCAGAGGAGGACATGTGTGTCGAGGAGGGCCCTCACCGCCGCCGCCGCCGCGGCGCCGCCTCCGCCTCCCAGGCCTCGGGAGAGAGCACCGGCTCCGTGGGGTCCACACCCTCCCGGATCTCGACCGTGCCAAGGAGTGTGTGCTGAGGGTAAGGCTCACCGGCCGAGAGCGGCGGCACCAGCGTCGCGATCTCCCGCCCCCGCTTGAGGATCGTCAGCGGCTCACCGGTCTCCGCGACCTCGTCGAGGATCGCCAGGCACTTGGCCTTGAACTCCGTCGCGCTCATGGTCTTCATATGACCAGTTTAGATGACCACTTCTTTGCTCGTCAACATGGCCCTTGCCGCACTCTGACGTAAACTACGTCGCACAGCGGCAAAACATGGCGACACAGGGTTCAGCCTCCGAGGTTCTCGACTACGACTACGTCGTCGTCGGCTCCGGCTTCGGCGGCAGCGTCGCGGCGCTGCGGCTGGCCGAGAAGGGGTACCGCGTGCTCGTCGTCGAGGCCGGCAAGCGCTGGCGCACCGAGGACTTCCCGCGCACCAACTGGAACCTGCGCAAGTTCCTCTGGCTCCCGGCGCTCTTCTGCTACGGCATCCAGCGCCTCACCCTGCTGCGCGACACGCTCGTCCTCTCCGGCGCCGGGGTCGGCGGCGGCTCGCTGGTCTACGCCGGCACCCTGCTGACGCCGGCGGACACGGTCTTCGGCCGCGGCGGCTGGCCGCGCGGCGTCGACTGGCCCGCGCGCCTCGCGCCGCACTACGAGACGGCGCGGCGGATGCTCGGCGTGGTCGAGAACCCGCGGCTCTGGGAGGGCGACCGCCTGCTCCTCGACTTCGCCCGCGGGCTCGGCCGCGAGGATACCTTCCGCCCGACCACCGTCGGCATGCTCTTCGGCGAGCGCCCGGGCCAGGCCGTCGGCGACCCCTACTTCGGCGGCGAGGGGCCGGAGCGCGCCACCTGCACGCAGTGCGGCGGCTGCATGGTGGGGTGCCGGCACAACGCCAAGAACACCCTCGACAAGAACTACCTCTGGTTCGCCGAGAAGCTCGGCGCCGAGGTGCTGCCGGAGACCAAGGCGACGCGCGTCGAGCCGCTGGCCGGGCCCGGCGGCCACGGCCCCGGCTACCGGCTCCGTCTCGAATCGACGACGCGCAAGCTGCGCAAGCGGCGGCGGCCGGTCACCGCCCGCGGCGTCGTCTTCGCCGCCGGCGCGCTGGGCACCGTCGACCTCCTGCTGCGCAGCCGCGAGGCCGGAACGCTGCCACGCCTCTCCCCCGCCCTCGGCCGCTTCGTGCGCACCAACAGCGAGGTCTTGTGCGGCTTCACCGCGCGCGACGGCGCGGTGGACTACTCGAAGGGGCTCGCCATCACCAGCGGCTTCCACCCCTCCGACGACACCTACATGGAGGTCGTGCGCTACCCCAGCGGCTCGGACGCCATGGGCCTGCTCGGCACCATCCTCACCGACGACGGCACCCGCCTCACCCGGCCGCTGCGCTGGCTCGGCAACTGCGCCCGCCACCCGGTGGACTTCCTGCGCACCTTCAAGCTCACCGGCTGGGCGCGGCGCTCGACCATCCTGCTGGTCATGCAGACTCTCGACAGCTCGCTGGCCCTGGTGCGCGCCCGCCGCTGGTTCTGGCCCTTCCGCAAGGCGCTGACCAGCCGCGCCGAGCCCGGGCAGCCGCCGATCCCGACCTTCATCCCGATCGCCAACCAGGCGGCGAAAACCCTCGCCGCCAAGGTCGACGCCTTCCCGTCGAGCGCGATCAACGAGGTGCTCCTGAACGTCCCGACGACCGCCCATCTCATGGGCGGCGCGACGATGGGCTCCACACCCGATGAGGGGGTGGTGGACGCCGCCAACCGCGTCTTCGGCTACGACGAGCTGTACGTGGTGGACGGCGCGGCGATCCCGGCGAACCTCGGGGTCAACCCCAGCCTGACGATCACCGCCCTGGCCGAGCACGCGATGAGCGGGGTGCCGCCGAAGGACCCGACCCGCGGCCTCGCCCACCTGCCGCCGCAGGCCCGCGCCGCCGCGCCCGCGCCTGAGCCGGCCCCCCTCCTCAGCCGCTGATCCCGCGCCCGACGACCGCCATCATCGTCGCCAGCATGGTGGCGATCGGCGTCTCACCGCCGCCGGCGTCGAGGGCCACGACGTCGCCGCTGCAGACGGTCAGGGTGCGCCCCGCGCGCACCACCCGGCCGCGGGCGCGGAAGCGCTCGCCGCGCGCCGGGGCGAAGAGGTTCACCTTGTACTCCACCGACAGCACCGCCGCGCCGGCCGGCATCAGGCTGAAGGCCGCGACGCCGCAGGCGGTGTCGACGACCGCGGTCACCACGCCGGCGTGCAGGTAGCCGTGCTGCTGCGTCAGCTCGGGGTGGAACGGGAACTCGATCTCCGCCTCGCCGGGGGCCACGCGCAGCAGCGTGGCGCCGAGCGTCGCCATCAGCGCCTGGCGGCCGAAGGTGTCGCGCACCCGCTCGGCGAAGTCGGGCGTCGCCGGCGTGAAGGGGGGCACGCCCGTATCGTAGGTCAGAAGCGCCAGACGAGGAGCAGACCGCCGCCGCCGCCGCGTGCCGCCAGGGGCGCTACGGCCGGGCGGACGGCAGGGCGGTCGGACTCGGCGATCGCGCCGGTCGCCTCCCAGGCCAGGAACCAGCCGAGGAGGACCTGCGACAGGAAGTGCTGGTCCTCGCGCAGCCGCTCGATGGACGTGAGCGTGGACGCGGTCACCGCCAGCACCTTGACCGCCGGCCGCGGGCTCTGCCGCGCCAGGGTGAGGAAGGGCACCGCGCCGACGAAGGCGTGGCCGCTCACCCCGTGGTTGCCGTGGAAGGGCTCCCAGCCCGAGCCCTCCGGCTCGCCGGGACGCGCGCCGCCGGTGATCTGCTGCAGGTAGTAGAGCGCCGGGGCGCCGACCAGGTAGGCGCGCGCCGAGCGGCGGAGCCAGGTGGCCGGCGCGCCGGGCTCCGGGCCGCGCGGCCCGAGGCCGGCGGCGAAGGCGGCGGCGACGAAGACCGGCATCACCACCTCCCCCTCGCCGATCGCCTTGACCGTCTCGCCGAAGGCGTCGCTCTCGCCCGCCGGCCGCACCTCGTCGAGGTACCACTCGCGCGCCTGCTCGTCGCCGTCTCTGTTGGCCAGGGCGCCGCCGGCGGCGAAGGCCGCGGCCAGCCGGATCAGCCGGCGCGTCGAGTAGAAGCGGGTGTAGTCCTGGCGCACCAGCGCCGCGGCGCCGGCCGGCGCCGGCTCGTCCGCAACGGGCTCGGCGGCGGGAACGGCGCTGGCGGCGGAGAGAAGGAAGACGAGAGTGAGAGTGGCAGACGGGACCGCGCGGCGGGTCGGGCGCATGCGGCGCGGTCCTGCAAGAGGCTCACCAGCCGCGGCGGCCGGCGAGCCGCGTCGAACGGGCGATCAGAGCGGCGGCTTGCCGACCAGGGCGACGTTGATCTCGCCGACCCCGCAGTCGACCTTGACGGCCGCCTCGCCCTTCCCCTTGCGCCAGTGCAGCTCCTTGGCGATGAAGCCCTTGCCCGCCTGCCGGCCGCGCGACGTCGAGAGGTCGGCCTCGCCGACGCCGACGTCGAGGTCCACCGACCCCACGGCGTGCTCCGGCATCGAGACGTGGACCTCGCCGACGCCGATGTCGATCGCCACGTCGCGCTCCATGCCGCTGATCTTGAGCTCGCCGACGCCGAGGTCGCAGCGCAGGGCGAGGAAGCGCGGCACCTGGACCTTGGCGCGCGCCTCCATCCCGCGAGCGCCCACCCGCGGCCAGTTAGTCAGCTCGACGTGCAGCCGCTCGTCGTCCACCTTCCCCACCAGCCGCACCGCCTGCGCCGCCTCCTGGCAGGAGCGGCTGCGCCGGGTCTCGCAGGCGAGCTCGACCTTGACCAGGAGGTCGCGGCCGTCGTGGGCGGCGATGTGCACCTCGCCCACCGGGAACTCCAGCTCGACCAGCTCGACGCCGGCGCAGGCGAAGCGCGCGTCGAGCGTGCGCACCCCCGGCTTGTCGGCGGCGGCGAAGGCCGCGGCCGGGACCAGCAGGGCGAGCAGGGTGAGGAGGGCCTGGCGCATGGTGTCCCTCATACGGGCGGCGGGGCCAAAGGTTGCCGAGTCGAGGCACCCCGCTTGCAACGGCCCTCGGCAGCGCCGCCCGCCCAAGGACGGTAAACAAGGAGGTTCCTCATGCACCACATCGAGACTCTACGCCACAGGACCTCCGCAGCCCTCCTCGCGCTGGCCTTGGCGGCTGCCGCCTGCTCGACGAATCCGGCGACCGGCAAGCAGCAGCTGGCGCTGATGGGCCAGGGGCAGGAGATCGAGATGGGCCGCCAGGCGGACCAGGAGATCGCCGCCACCATGGGGCTCTATCCGGACGAGAAGCTGCAGGCCTACGTCGACCGCGTCGGCAAGGCGCTCGCCGCCAAGTCCGAGCGCCCCGACCTCCCCTGGACCTTCCGCGTCCTCGACGACCCGATCGTCAACGCCTTCGCCCTGCCGGGCGGCTACGTCTACGTCACCCGCGGGCTGATGACCCACCTCGACTCCGAGGCCGAGCTGGCCTCGGTCCTCGGTCACGAGATCGGCCACATCACCGGCCGCCACACCGTGGAGCGGCTGTCCAAGGCGCAGCTCGCCTCGATCGGGCTGGCCGTCGGCATGATCCTCCAGCCGGAGCTGCGCAACTACGGCGACCTGGCGCAGGCCGGCCTCGGGCTCCTCTTCCTGAAGTACAGCCGCGACGACGAGCGGGAGGCCGACTCGCTGGGCCTCCGCTACCTCTCCGGCGGCAGCTACGACGCGCGCGAGATGGTGGAGGTCTTCGACGTGCTGCGGCGGGTGAGCGCGCAGCAGAAGCAGGGGCGGGTGCCCGGCTGGCTCGCCACCCACCCGACGCCGGAAGACCGCATCCAGCGGATCTCGGCAGAGGTGGCGAAGCTCCCCGCCCCCGGCGGCGACGTGGCGCGTGAGCGCTACCTGCAGGCCATGGACGGCGTCGTCTTCGGCGACAACCCGCGCGAGGGCTACTTCCGCGGCAACACCTTCGTCCATCCCGAGCTCGGCTTCCAACTGACGTTTCCTCAGGGGTGGAAGCCGAGCAACCAGAAGCAGGCGGTGGGAGCGATCAGCCCTCAGGAGGACGCCGTCGTCGTCCTCACCCTCTCCGGCCGCAGCTCCCCCGAGCAGGCGGCGCGCGAGTTCTTCGGCCAGCAGGGCGTGCAGCAGGGCCCGGCGTTGCGCGCCAGCCTCGGCGGCCTGCCGGCGGTCGCCAACGTCTTCGGCGTGGCGCGGCAGCAGCAGCCGAGCCTGCAGGGGATCGCCGCCTTCGTCGAGCTGGGCGGCAAGGTCTACCAGCTCCTCGGCTACACGACGCAGAACCGCTGGAACGGCTACGACGATCTGCTCTCCGGCGCCATCGGCAGCTTCGAGCGGGTGACCGACCGCCGCTTGCTCGACGTCCAGCCGAAGCGGGTGGACGTGGTGACCCTGCCGAGCGCCATGACCCTCGAGGAGTTCGCGCGCCGCTACCCCTCGACCGTGGACCTCGAGACCCTGGCCATCATCAACCACGTCGAAGGCAACGAGCGGATCCCGGCCGGGACGGAGGTCAAGCGGGTGGTGGGAGGGGAGCTGCCGGCGTAGCGGCCGGGCGCGTTCGCGTCTCTACTCGAACCAGCCGTTGACGTCGACCAGCACGTGGACGGAGCCCGCTCCGGACAGGGACGGCGTAATCCGGAAAAGGCCGGGACTGTCGAGTGAGAGCACCAGGACCAGATTGTTCGCGCGCGTCTGCCCCGCGGCAAAGTTGATCGCGCTCGTCGCGGGCGGCGAACCGGTAGGAAACAGGGTGAGGTAGCCGGCGCTCGAGGGTCCGACCGCGGTGACATTGGCAGACAGAGCTCGTGCGCTGTTCGGGATGCCGCAGCCCCCGCCCGCCTGGAAGGTCCAGGTCTCGCCGGACTGGAGCGGCCCGCCGCCGGTAGGTCCAGTCGGGTTGCGGGTGTCCAGCAGCCGGCACGGCGGCAGCGTGTAGAACGAGTAGCGGTTCGGGCCGTAGAGCGCTTTGATGCCGGCCCGGTCGTCGGGGTGCAGGCTGGCGCCGCGGCCGTCGTCATGGATGAAGGCGAACATGAGGGCATCGGCTAGGTCGGAGTGGCCGAGCCCGAGCGTGTGTCCCAGCTCGTGCGCGAACACCTCCGCGGCGGCTTGGGCGCCGTCCGGGCTGGCGGCGAAGAAGCAGGCAAGGCCTTCGTTGGTGATGATGTCGGCGCCGAAGATCGGGAAGAAGCTGGTCCCCTTGTAGCCCCGAACAAAACCCGAGTCGTACCAGGGGCCGCCGATGGCTATGACGCCCCCGAAGGTGCACGAGAATGAGCCGTAGCCGACGTCGCGGTTGAAAAGAATGGTGTTGAGCCCATCGAAATCGTCGAACCCGGCCTCGGAGGTCGTCGTGCCGGCGTAGGTGTAATCGACGTTGGTGTCGGCGTCGGCGTTCCACGCCGCCAGCGCCGTCTGGAACTCGGTGAACCCGCCTCCCGCCACCCCCTCCTGCCCCTCTTCGTGCGCGCGCCAGGAGACCGCGGTGCTGGCGTCGAACTCGAACCAGCGGAAATGCTGCCCGTTGAGGAAAGCGTACGGCTCGGCCGCGGCTCGCAGATTCGCACCGCCGGCTGCCGACACGAGGTAGTCGCCGGCGGGCTCCCTGCCGCGCGCCCGCCGCGCGATCCAGTCGGCGAAGCCGGCGAAGTCCCGCTGCGGCTCGGCCGTGCTCGGGCGCCCCGGCAGCTCCACCCGCCGCGCCTCGGAGAGGTCGCGGAGGGCGAGCCGCCGTCCGCCGGCGCGCACTTCGAAGAAGGCACCCAGCATCAGGTGGACCAGGTCGTAGCGGCCGTCGGCGCGCGGCGCGAGGAAGAGGAGGACCCGCTCGCCCGGTGTGAAACGCGGTGCGCCCCAGATCCGGAGCACTCGACCACCCGGATCGACGCCGCCGGGAACCCGCACGGTCAGGGCTGTGGACCGGAGAGGGCCTTTGAGCGCGCGCTCGACGGTCATGCGGTAGTCGGTCGCTGCCTCACCCGCGGCGGGCGCGACCGCCTCGACGCGGAGAACGGCGGCCACGGGCGCCTGTGCGACGAGCGTCTCGTCGCTCACCGGGGCGTAGCTCGTCGCTCCGGCCGGCACGCCGGCGAAAGCGGCGAGGAGCGCCATGCTCAGGGCCCACAGGGCCCGTGTTCTGGACATTGTTCATATTCTACTAAATTCCGGCGGCGTTCCCCCAACCGCCTCCGCCCGGGGTTTCCAGCACCAGCCGGTCTCCCGGCAGGACCTCCCGGGCATCGACCGAGGCCAGCTCCTCGATCTCTCCGGAGGCGCGGATCAACTGCTGGCGCCCGGGGGCTCCCGGCTCGCCGCCGGCGGCGCCGTAGGGGCGCTCCACCCGGTGCTGGGTCAGGAGCGACAGGGACATCGGCGCCAGGAACGTGATCTCTCGCACCGCGCCGTCGCCGCCGGCGTAGCGGCCGGCACCGCCCGAGCCGCGGCGCACGGCGAAGCGCTCGACGCGCACCGGGTAGCGATGCTCGAGGAGCTCCGGGTCGGTGATCCGGGTGTTCGTCATGTGGGTGTGGACCGCCGCGGCGCCGGCGAACCCCGGGCCGGCGCCGGCGCCGCCGCAGACCGTCTCGTAGTAGCCGAAGCGCTCGCCGCCGAAGAGGACGTTGTTCATCGTCCCCTGGCTGCAGGCGGCGAGCCCCAGCGCCTTGAGCAGCGTGTCCACCAGCCGCTGGCTGGTCTCGACGTTGCCGCCGACGACCGCCGGCGCGCGCCAGGGGTCGTCGGGGAACGGCGGATCGAAGATGCCGCGCGGCGCCCGCAGCTCGACCGGCGCCAGCAGCCCCTCGTTGAGCGGCAGCGGCTCGTCGATCAGCAAGCGCAGGACGTAGAGGACGGCGCTGCGCACGACCGCCGGCGGCGCGTTCAGGTTCCCCGGATGGACGCCGGCCGAGCCGGCGAGGTCGATCACCGCGGTGCCCGCCGTGCGATCGCCGAGCGCGATCCGCACCCGGATCGGCGAGCCGTCGTCGAGCCGCTCGTCGGCTTCGAGCACGCCGCGCGGCAGCCCGGCGAGCGCCGCGCGCACTCGCTCCGCCGCCCGCTCCTCCAGTGCCGCCATGAAGCGGCGGAGAGTCGCCGCGCCGTGCTCGCGGGCGAGCGCCAGGAGCGCCTCGGCGCCGCGCCGGTTGGCGGCGAGGGCGGCACGCAGGTCGGCGAGGTTCTCCTCGACGGCGCGCGACGGGAAAGGCGGCGCCAGGAGGTGCCGCCGCATCGCCTCCCAGCGCGGCTCGCCGGCGCGCACCAGGTGGACCGGCGGGATGACCACCCCCTCCTCCGCCAGGCAGCGCGCGTCCGGCGGCATCGAGCCGGGGCGGCTGCCGCCGATCTCGGCGTGGTGGGCGCGGCTCGCGACGTAGCCCAGGAGCGAGCCGTCCGCCGGCAGGAAGACCGGCGTCACAAGCGTCACGTCGGGCAGGTGGGAGCCGCCGTAGGCCGGGTGGTTGGTGACCGCGACGTCGCCCGGCCCGAGCGGCAGCGTCTCGCGCACCCGCCGCACGCAGAGCCCGAGCGCCCCGAGGTGCACCGGGATGTGCGGCGCGTTGACCACCAGCCGCCCGTCCGGGTCGAGCAGCGCGCAGGAAAAGTCCAGCCGCTCCTTGACGTTGGTCGAGACCGCGGTGCGCTGCAGTCGTTCCCCCATCTCCCGCGCCACCGCCGCGAAGCGGTTGGTGAAGAGCTCGAGCTGGACGGCGTCGGGCGGGGAGGAAGTGGCGGTCATTTGCGGCTCTGAAACCTGAGTATGCTATGGAGCCCAACACTCTTGCAGAGTGGGAGCTGAGGATCGGCGTGTATCGCGTCTTTTACGACGTCGACCCTGCCGCGAGCCAAGTCAAGGTCAAGGCGGTCGGCTACAAGGAGCACAACGTACTCCACCTGCGCGGGAAGGAGTTCACCCTATGAAGACGATCGACGTCGCCGCGGGCTCGACAACCATCGACGAGGTCCTCCGACTCGCCGAACAGCACGATCTCGTTCTCCGTAGCGCAGACGGCAAGACCTTCGCCGTCGTTGAGATCAAAGGGGCCGAGGCCGAAGATGACTTCGCCGACGAAGTCGCCCTGATCCGCCAGAATGCGACCCTGCGGGACCTCCTCGCGCAGCGCTCGCGGGAGCCGGGCGTGTACACACTCGATCAAGTCCGGCAGGAATTGGACCTTCGCGAGGGATCCGAATAGAGATACAGCCGCCGTGGCCGCCGCCGTCCAGCCGGTGCCGCCCTCGGGTCGCCTCTTCTTCGCCGCCCTCGCCCTCCTCCTCGCCGCGCTCTGGTTCCTGCCGGGCGACTGGACTGCGAAGCTCTTCTACCTGCGACCGATGGTCCGCGACGGAGAAATCTGGCGTCTGGTCACCGGGCAGCTCGTCCACCTGGAGGCGCGGCACCTGCTCTGGAGCCTGGCGGGCCTGGGGCTCGTGGCGCTCGGGTTCGGGCGGCGCCTGGCGGCGACGGACTGGCTCGCCGTCACCGCCGCGGCGGCCGTCGCCGCCGGCATGGGTCTCCTCGCAGCGAGCCCCGAGGCCCCCATCGCGGCCGGATTCTCGGGCGTCCTCCATGGCCTCTTCGCAGCGGCGGGCCTCGCCGAGATGCGGCGCGGCAGCACCGAGGCGGGGCTCGCACTCCTCATCCTGCTAACCCTCAAGCTCTTCGGGGAGTACTTGACCGGACCGGTCCTGGATGGAGGAATGACGGTCGAGGCCGATTTCGGCGGCGCCGCCGCCGGACTGGCGGCCGAATGGCTCTGCGCGCGGCGAAGAAGGCGACGCGAGTGATCGAGCCCTTCAAGATCGCCGTCGCCGAGGAGGCGCTGGACGACTTGCCTTGGCGACTCGGCGCGACGCGGTGGCCGGCGGGGGTGACCGACCAGGGCGGGCTGCCGCTCGACGACGTGGCGGCGCTCGTCGGGTACTGGCGCGACACGTTCGACTGGCGTGGGCAGGAGCGGCGGCTCAACTCCTTCCATCACTTCCGCGCCCGCGTCGGTGACCTGCGGCTCCATTTCATCCACGAGCGTGCGGCGCAGGGCGACGCCGTACCGCTCCTCCTGCTCCACGGCTGGCCGGGTTCCTTCGTCGAGTTCCTCGGCGTCCTGCCGCTGCTCCGGGAATTCCACGTCGTCGTGCCGTCGCTGCCGGGGTACGGCTTCTCGGACCCGCCCACTGCGCCCGGCATGTCGAACGAGCGCATGGCCGACCTTCATGCCGAGCTGATGGCGACGCTCGGCTACGAGCGCTTCGCCGTTCAGGGGGGCGACTGGGGGGCGGGCATCGCGACCTGGCTGGCGCGGAAGCACCCGGCGCGCCTGCTCGGCATGCACCTCAACTACATCCCGGGCTCCTTCGCGCCGCACGTCGAGGGCGACCTGGCGCCCGAGGAGGAGGCGTTCCTCCGCGACGCCGAGACGTGGAGCGCCGAGGACGGCGCCTACGGCCACGTGCAGCGCACGCGCCCGCTCACCCTCGCCTACGGGCTCGCCGACTCGCCTGCCGGCCTCGCCGCCTGGATCGTCGAGAAGTTCCGCGAGTGGGCGGACCCGGCCAGCGACCTGCCGCTCGACGAGCTGCTGACCAACGTCACTCTCTACTGGGTGACCAACACGATCCATTCCTCGATGCGCCTCTACCTGGAGTCGGTGCGCACGCCCCTCCGCTTCGCCGCCGGCGAGCGCCTCGCCGTCCCGTGCGCCGTCGCCCGCTTCCCGCTCGAGGCCCCCTTCCCGCCGCGGCGCTGGGTGGAGCGCGCCTACGACGTCCGCCGCTGGACCGAGATGCCGCGCGGCGGTCACTTCGCGGCGCTCGAGGCGCCGGATCTCTTCGCGGCGGACGTCGCCGCGTTCCTCCGCTCGCTCTGAGACCCCCGGAGGACCCGGGTCACAGCCGGCCGGACGGGCGCCGGCCGGCGAGGAGCTCCGCCACCTGCTCGCCGGTGAACGGCGGGCCGAGGAGCGAGGCTTCCTCCTGGAAGCTCCGGAAGTAGTCGGCGATGAAGTGGATGCGGTCGGCGAAGACCGCCCAGTCCTCGGCGCCGGAGCCGGCGAGGCTCTGCGGCGTGGGGTCGAGGCGCGCGACGAGGTCCCGGAGCTCGGGGTCGGCGAGGGTCGCGAGCGCGGCCGGGAAGGGGCGCTGGAGGTCGCGCCCGAGGCGGAGCGCGACGCCGCCCGGGTGCTCCTGGCGCAACAGCGTCTCGGTCACGGCGCGCCGCACGGCGCCGCGCAGCTCCGCGAAGAGGTCGTCGAAGGCGCGGTCGAGGCGGGTCATGCGGCGCAGCAGACGCGGCAGGCGCAGGCGCATGCGGAAGAACATGCTGGCCCTCGGGAAGAGTGCCCGCAGCAGGTGGCGCCGCAGCTCCTCGCGGTCGGGGAGCGCCGCTTCGAGCGCGTCCGCGATCGCGGGCTGCAGGCGCGTCTGCTCGTGGAAGCCGATCTCCAGGTTGGCGCGGAGGATGCGCTCGGCGCGGGCCTTGGGGTCCGCCTCGAAGCGCGCCCGTGCGAAGTGGGTGAAGGCCCGGCGGAGGGAGCCCTGGCCGTCCGGCGGATCGCCCGGGCGCAGGGCCTCGACGAAGCGCGCGAGCTTCGCCTCGTCCAGCGCGGTGTCCGCCGCGAAGGCGGCGAGGAAGCGCGAGAACTCGCGCCCGATCTCCGCGAAGACGAGGAAGTTGCCGCGCGAGACGGCGGCGCTCGTGCGGTCGAAGACCGGCTTGGCGAGCAGCGCCTCTTTCAGGGCGGCGCGGACCCCGAGCGGGTCGAGGTGCGACTTGAAGCGCGCGGCGGCCCGCACCAGGTCGCCGAGCGCCGGGGAGCCGTCGAGCGCCTCGTCGAGCTTGCGATCGAGGAGGTCGGGCAGGTCCTCCCGCCGGATCGTCCGCCCGGCCTGCTTCGAGGCCCACGTGGCGAAGCCGCACCAGTTGACCGACGGGCCGAGCAGCGCGGCGAGCGACGTCGCGAGGCGATGGTAGGCGTGGGTGATGTGAAGGTTGCGCAGCACGAGATCGGGCAAGGCGAGGATGCGCTCGATCTCGGCGACAGAGGGGAACTCGGTGGTCATCGCGGGCGAGCGATCATTATGAGTCCTGCGGCCGGCGCGCGATGAGAAGCCCGCCCGCGCCGTCGATCCGGGCCGACCAGCCGGCGGGCACGACCGTCGTGGCGTGGGCCTCGAAAACCAGCGCCGGGCCGGCGAAACAGGCGGCGGGGGCGAGGGCTTCGCGGTCGTGGGCCGGGACCTGGCGCCAGCCGTCGAACCACGCGCGGCGAGTGGCGGGCGCCGGCGCCTCGCAAGGCGGCGGCTCCGGCAACGGCGGCTCGGGCTCGGCGAGCCGCGAGGCCGCCGCGACGTGAACCGACTCCAGCTCCACGCCCCGCCCTTCCGGCGCATAGCCGAAGAGGGCGCGGTAGGCGGCGGCGAAGGCCTCCTCCACCGGCACCGCCGGGTCGTGCTCCACCGCCACGGTGGCGTCCTGCCCGAGGAAGCGGAGGTGGAGAAGGCGCCGGGTCACCGCGATCTCCTCGCGTGCCACACCTTCGGCGGCGACCGCCGCCCGCGCCTCCTCCTCCAGCTCGGCGAGGAGCGCCGGCAAGCGCTCCGCCGCCGCCGCCAGCAGCTCCAGCACCTGCCGCTGCGCGAAGCGCTCGACCGCCGCGGCGCCGAGCCCCAGCGCCGAGAGCAGGCCGGCGTCGGCCGGCACCAGGACTGTGCCGATCCCCAGCAGCTCCGCCACTGCGCAGGCGTGCTGGCCGCCGGCGCCGCCGAAGGCGACCAGCGCGTAGTCGGCCGGGTCGATGCCGCGCCGCACCGAGATCGTGCGGATGGCGTCGGCGGTGCGCTCGTCGGCGATGGCGACGAGCCCGGCGAGGAGCGCTTCGCGCGGCGGTGCCTCGCCCTGCGCCCACTTCACCTCCTCCCCCAGCGCCGCGAACGCCCGCTCCGCCGCCTCGACGACGAGCGGGATGCCGAAGCGGCGCGGGTCGAGGCGGCCGAGCAGGAGGTTAACGTCGGTCAGCGTGAGCGGCCCGCCGGCGCCGTAGCAGGCCGGCCCCGGCGCGGCGCCGGCGCTCTCCGGCCCGACCTTGAGCTGCGTGCCGTCGAAGCGGCAGATCGAGCCGCCGCCGGCGGCGACGCTCTCGATCGCCAGGGCCGGCGCCACCAGCCAGGCGTCGCCGACGCGGTGCTCGAAGACGACCTCGAAGGCGCCGTCCCAGCGCGCCACGTCGGTGGAGGTGCCGCCGACGTCGAAGGCGATGACGTGCCCGAGGTCGGAGCGGCGGCCGGCGAGTGCCGCGCCCACCACCCCGCCGGCCGGCCCGGAGAGCAGGCTGTCCTTCGGCCGGAACGTGGCGGTGCCGGCGAGCGCGCCGGCGCTGGTCAGGACGTGGAGCGTGCCGCCGGGGAGCGCCGCCGCCACCCGCTCGAGGTATTCGCCGATCGCCGGCGCCAGGTAGGCGTCCACGACCGCGGTCGTGGCGCGCGGCAGGAGCTGGATGCGCGGCGCCAGCGCCGCCGAGCGCGCGACGTGGCGGAAGCCACGCGCCGCGAGCCAGCCGGCGAGCGCCTCTTCGTGCCGCGGCGCGCGGTAGGAGTGCAGGAGCGCCACTGCCGCCGCCTCGAAGCCGTCGGCAAGCAGGCGCGCGGCCTCCTCCTCCAGCGCCGCGAGGTCGAGGTGCACCAGCACGGTGCCGTCCGCCGCCAGCCGCTCGGGGACCTCGACGGCCGCGGCGTGCAGCGGCGGCGGCTTGCGGATGTCGAGCGCGAAGAGGTCCGGGCGCTGCTGGGTGCCGATCTCCAGCAGGTCGGCGAAGCCGCGGGTGACGAAGAGCGCGGTCTTCGCACCCTTCCGCTCCAGCAGGGCGTTGGTGCCGCGGGTCGTCGCCAGGCGCATGGCGATCGGCGGCAGCGGGCGGTCGAGCGGCGTGCCGGTGAGGAGGCGGGCGGCGAGGACCGGCGCCTCCTCGGGAGACAGGAGCTCGAAGGCTGCTTTGGGAGAGGGAATCTCGGGTAAGGAGGAGACGGCGCTTTCGTCGAGGTGCAGGGACGGCCCGTCGGGAAAGGAGCTGCGGACGGAGACGGCCGCGCTGCCTCCGAGCAGCCGGAAGCCGTAGCCCCGGAACAGGTCCGCGGGCGCGCCTGCGGCCCACGCGGCCTGGATCCGCCAGGCGTTCTCTCCCACCTGCTCTTCCAGCCGCCCGCGCAGCGCGCTCGACGACAGCACCTTGAGCCGGTGCGTGCGCCCCGCGGGATCGACGGCGACGCAGTCGGTGAAGGTGCCGCCGGTGTCGACCCAGAGGCGCCAGGGAGGGGGGCTCAACCGGCCGCCGCGAAGGGCTTCAGGAAGCGCCGCCGGCCGTCCGGCCGCGCCGTCCGGCCAGGCTCGCTTCGAGGCGCTTGGCGCGCGGGTCCTCCTGGTCGATCGCCTGCGCCTTGCGCAGCCAGCGCGCCGCGTCGTGCGTGTCGCCGGCGGCGAGCGCCCACAGCCCCATCGCAGCGTAGGTCTCGGCGTCGCGGTGGGCGAGACGGAGCGCCTTGCGGTAGTAGCGCCGCGCCTCCGGCAGCCGGCCGTGGCGCAGCGACAGGTCGCCGAGGCTCAGGTAGCTGTACGGGTTGCGGGTGCCGAGCCGGCTGCCGAGGGCCATCAGCTCCCCGGCCTCCTGCTCGCGGCCGCGCAGGCGGAGGACGGTGGCGAGGTTCGCGTAGGCGGAGTGGGCGGCCGGGTCCACCTCGAGAGCGCGGCGATAGGCCCCCTCGGCGCCGTCGAGGTCGCCGTCGCGCCGCATCGCCACGCCGAGATTGATCCAGGCGCGGGCCAGCTCGGGGTCGAGCCCCACCGCCGTCTCCAGCCACTGCCGCGCCTCCTGGTGCTTGCCGGCGCGCAGCAGCTCGCCGCCGCGGTTGGTGTAGAAGAGGGCGATGGCGGTGAGGTCCGAGACGGCGCGGACGTGGCGGTAGTTGATGTCCTGGGGGGCGGCCGAGAACTCCAGGATCTTGATGTCCGGCCCGGTGTCGAATCCGGCGGTGATGTGGCCGGAGATCACCACCAGGTCCCCCTCCTTGGCGTACTTCTCGACGTCGTCGACGTCGACGTAGAAGGCCGGCAGCCCGAGCTCGCGCGCCAGGCCGACGAAGAGCGCGGTGAAGGCGAGGCAGTTGGCGCGGCGGGAGGCGAAGGCCTCGGGCGCGGTGCTGGTGTAGCCCGCTTCGTAGGTGATCTCCAGCCCGCCGGTGTCCTGGAGCGCGGAGAGCAGGCGCTCCAGCCGCTCCTCCGGCATCCCCGTGGTGCCGACGCGGGTGTGCGCCCAGCTCCGCATCTCGTCGGTCAGCGCGTGCGGCAGGACGATCTGCGTCGGATCGAGGCCGCGGGTGCGGATCTCCTTCTCGAGCGCCGTCTCGTCGAGCGCCGCGTTGACGCCGGCGCAGGCCGCGAGGGCGAGCGGCAGGCCGAAGAGGGCGGCCAGGCGACGGCGCCGCGGGTGCATCGGCGCCTCTACGCGCGGGCCGGGCGGCGGAAGACCAGCTTGCGGACGCCCAGCCAGAGCAACGCGACGACCAGGATCGCCGCCAGGATCGGCAGCGTGACGGCGAGGACGGCGAGGAGCAGCGAGCCGCCCGCCTCCGCCGTGGCGACCACCGGGTTGCCCAGGCCGCCGGTGGTGAAGGTGGAGATCTGCCGGATGGTGGCGGTGACGCCCTGGAAGGTGGCGGCGGTGCCGCCGCCGGCCAGCACCGCCAGCGTCCAGTGGAGGAAGGGGTTGAGGTCGAGGACCAGGGTGGAGGCCGAGACCAGCACGCCGGCGACGATGGCCGTCGGCGTGGCGACGGCGTCGAGCAGGTTGTCCACCCAGGGGATGTAGTAGCCGGCGATCTCGAAGAGGGTGGCGACGCCGAAGGCGACCAGCGCGAGGTCGGAGGAGAGCCACTCGAAGCCCGGCCCGATCTGGAGGTGTCCGCCGCGCGCCGCCAGGCTCGCCACCAGCAGCGGCACGAAGACGCGGAACCCGCACGCGGCGGCGAGACCGAACCCGATCAAGAGACTGAGCAGGGTGTCCATCGTCGTCGCGCCTCCGGCGCGGCAGAGGGCGCCGCGCGGCCATCATGGTAACGCAGGAGGGGAGCCGGTTGTTCCGTCGCGCTACGAGGGCTTGGCGGCGCCTTCGACGGGCACCCAGGCGAGGACCAGCCGGTGCACCTCGACGTCTGCCTTGCGCGGCTTGAGCGGCACCGGCTCCAGCGCCTCGGCGGCGGGGTCGAAGCGCTCCTCCAGCGACGCCACCTCGGCGGCCAGGTCGGCCTCCAGCTCCTTCTTCTCGCGTTCGACCGCCTCCAGGTTCTCCTCCGCCCGCTCGACGTCCTGCCCCTGCTCGTAGGAGCGCCCGACGCCGCGCGCCGCCGTGCCGGCGCGCGAGAGCGTCGTGGCGGAGAGCCGCCGCCGGCCGAGGAGGACGCCGACGACCGCCGAGCCGAGCGAGAAGCCGGCGCTCAGCTTCTCGCGCCGCGCCTGGTCTTTCTCGCGCTCGATCGCCTGGGCGGCGCGCCGCTTCCGTTCCTCCAGACGCGCGGCGCGCGCCGCGTGCTTGGTCCGCAGCTCCTCGACCGCCGCGTCCCGCCGCTCGCGCGACCGCTCGACCAGCCGCACCCGGAAGTCGCGCTCGCTCTCCCCCGGGCGGGAGAGCTCGCCCGTGCTCGGACTCTTCCAGACCTCGACGCGGCGGCTGCGGTAGAGGCAGTCGGCGAGGGCGTTGCGCCAGGCGGCGTAGCTGCGGGCGCGGGCGGCGGCGGCCGGCAGCGGCGCGAAGCGGGCGCCGGGCGCGGGCGCGGCGGCGAGCGCCGGCGCGCCCGCCGGGAGGGGCTGGGCGTCGTGCCAGTCGACCGCGCTCCCCTCCCCCAGCGGCGCGATGAGCGCGAGCTCTTCGCTGTGCTCGAGGCCGCGCTTGACGTCCAGGTAATGGACGCGGGCTTGGCCGAGGAGGGCGGGGCGGTAGTCGGTGGGAGCCGCAGGACCTGCAGGCGGCAAGAAGACCTGCTCGATCTCGGGCGGCAGGACGGGCGCCCCGGCGGTCGCAGGCCCGGCCGGCGCCGGCGCCGCGGGCGGCGGCGCGACGGCGGCGGCCGGCGCTCCGGGGGACGGCGCCGCCGGTGCGGCGGCCGGCACGCGCTCCCCCATCAGCCGCTGGATCTCCGGCCGGGTGAGCGGCCCGCGCAGGTAGGACATCGCCCAGCGGCTCTGCAGCACGACGGGCTTCTCCTCATGCACGTTGCGCAGCAGGAAGACGCGCGGCGCCAAGCGGCCGAGCAGAGCGGTCACCTCGCCGCGGTCGAGGCCGGCGCCGGCCGCGGCGCCCTGCAGGCCGTCGAGCAGGCGGTCGCGGTCGCGCTCGGTCTGCAGGCGGCCGATCCACCAGGTGCCGATGTTGCCGAGCCCCTTGTAGTCGAGGTCCACCGGGTTCTGCGTCGCCACCACGACCCCCAGCCCGAAGGCGCGCGCCTGCTTGAGCAGGGTCAGCAACGGGCGCTTCGAGGGCGGCTCGGCCACCGGCGGCGCGAAGCCGAAGAGCTCGTCGATGACCAGCAGTGCCCGCAGGCTGCCGGTGCCGGGGCGGGTGCGCATCCAGCCGAGGGTCTGGTTCAGGAGCAGGGCGACGAAGAAGACCCGCTCGGCGTCGGAGAGGTGGGCGAGCGAGAAGATGGCGACGCGCGGCTTGGCCGCCGGCGTGTAGAGCAGTGCGCCGACGTCCAGCGGGTCGCCTTCGAGCCAGGCGCGGAAGCCGGGTGCGGCGAGGAGGTTGTTGAGCGCCATCGCCAGGGTGAAGCGCTCGCGCTCGGGGTAGAAGGACTCCAGGTCGAGGACGCCGACCCGCTCGACCGGCGGGCGCTGCACCGCCCCGATGAGGCCGGGCAGGTCGAGCCCGCGGCCGCCGCGCCAGACGGCGTCGAAGATCGTCGAGAGCAGGACGTGGTCGCGGCTCTGCACCGGGTCGGCGTCGCGGCCGAGGAGGGTGAGGAGGCTCGAGACGAGCGTCCCGACCCGCTCGCGCAGGAGGTCGCCGTCGGCGAGCACCTCCGGCGGCGGCGCGGCGAACGAGGCGAGGATCGAGACCGGCAGGCCGGCGGTGCTGCCCGGGGTGTAGATCGCGAAGTCGGCCGCCGCGCGCAGCCGGGCGATGCGCTCGCCGCTCTGCCCCCACTCGGCGAGCCCGGCGCGCCAGGTCTCGGCCACCTTGGCCGCCTGCTCCTCGACCGTGCGCCCGGCGCGGCGCGCCTCTTCGGGATCGATCCAGGGCGCGAAGTCCGCGGGGCGCAGCTCGGGGAAGGTGAGGAGGAGGTTGCCGAGGTCGCCTTTGGGGTCGATGACCAGCGCCGGCACGCCGTCGAGGGCGGCCTCTTCGAGCAGCGCGGCGGTGAGCCCCGTCTTGCCGCTCCCGGTCATCCCCACGATCAGCCCGTGGGTGACCAGGTCGCGCGAGTCGTAGAGCAGCGGCTCCGCCGCCCCCTCCCCGCGCTCCAGGTCGAACTCCCGCCCGAGGTAGAACGCCCCTAGCTTCTCGTACGTCTCCGGCGTCGTCGGCATCCGTGCTCCTCCGGGGGGATCTTGCCATGACCCCCGCTGTCATCCTGAGCGCAGCGAAGGATCTGGGCGGGGGACTAATTCGGCAGCTCTTCCCCTTCGTGCGCCGTTAGTTCCGCGAAGAGGCGGCGAAGGCGGTCGGTCAGCGCGCCGGGCGCGCCGGAGCCGATCGCGCGGCCGTCCACCTCCAGGACCGGCGTCAGCTCGCCCATCGTGCCGGTGGTGAACAGCTCGTCGGCGGCGTAGACCTCGGCGAGGGTGACGCGGCGCTCGACGGCCGGGATGCCGTTCTCGCGCGCCAGGTGCAGCACGACGGCGCGGGTGATGCCGGGGAGGCAGTGGTCCGCGGTCGGCGTCACCAGGCCGACGCCGTGCACCAGGAAGACGTTCGTCGCGTTGGTCTCCGCCACGAAGCCGTCCACGTCCAGCATCAGCGCGTCGTCGGCGCCGGCGGCGTTGGCCTCCAGCTTCGCCAGAATGTTGTTGAGCAGGTTGTTGTGGTGGATCTTCGAGTCCAGGCACTGCGGGCTGTTGCGGCGGGTGGCGGCGGTGACCAGCCGGATGCCGCCGGCCGGGTAGACCGGCGGCTTCCACTCGGCGAGCACGATCAGCCGGCAGCCGGCGCGGTTGAGCCGCGGGTCCATGCCGCTGGTGACCTTCTCGCCGCGCGTCAGCGTCAGGCGCACGTGAACGCCGTCGCGCATGCCGTTGGCGTGCAAGGTCGCGAAGAGCGCGTCCTTGACCTCGGCGCGCGCCGGCACCCCGGCGAAGGCTAGCGACTGCGCCGAGGCGAAGAGGCGGTCGAGGTGGGCGTCGAGCATGAAGACCCGCCCACCGTAGACCCGCAGCCCCTCCCACACCGCATCGCCGCCTTGCACCGAGCTGTCGAAGACCGAGACCTTGGCCTCGGCGCGCGGCAGCAGCTCGCCGCCTACGTGGACCAGGAGGTCGGCGTTGCGCGGGTCCAGCTCAGGCCTCCGCTTTGATTGCCGCGGCGTAGAGCCGCTCGTAGAGCGGCAGGCATTCGGCCAGCAGCGGCGCGAGGCGCTCGGGGAACGGTTCCTCCTTCGGCCGGTAGGGCGCGAAGCCGGTCGAGCGGTGGACGTTCTCGTACCAATCCGCCGCCCAGCAGCCGTCGTACGGCTTGGGCCCCGCCTCCCATTCGAGCATCGCCGGCTCCCAGTCGAGCCCGAGCCCCGCGCAGAGCTGCCGCAGCACGCTCTCGGGATCGCGCAGCAGCTCGGCGGCATCGAGCACCAGGCCCGGCTGCCCCAGCGCCCGCAGCTCCGCCAGCAGCTCCACCTGCGCCGCGTAGCCGGTGTCGCGCAGGGTGGGCTGCGCGAGCTGGACGGCGAGGGTCGGCAGGACGTCGCGCGGGTGGCGCGTCAGGAGGACGTTGGCGGTGTCGGCGAGGAAGCCGCGGTCGAGCGCCACCAGGTGGTGGGCCATCTGCTTGAAGAAGACGACCGGCCGGTCATAGCCGTCGCCGAGGATCGTCTCGCGCACCACTCGCTCGCCGTCGCAGTCCATCTGCCGCATGACTTCCGCGGCGTGCGGGTGCGCGGCGCCGGAGACGCGCAGGTAGTGGCCGTAGAGCGGCTCGTCCACGACCCGCGTGTCCGGCCGCTGGGCGAAGGAGTACATGAGCGCGGTCGAGACGTTGCGCGGTCCCGACCAGACGTTCAGCCGCAGGGTGGGCGCAGGCACCGCGAGAGCATATCCGCGGCGCTTAGCTCCAGGCGCGCGGGTCGAGCTCGTACGGCAGCGGCGTTAGCACCTCCAGCGCGCCGCCGGGGCCGAGCACGACGAGGTCCTCGAGCCGCACGCCCCAGCCGCCCGACGGGTCGTAGAGCCCGGGCTCCAGCGTGAAGACGTCCCCTTCCGCCAGCACGCCTTCAGGGCCCGCGGCCTTGCGGAAGCTCGGCTGCTCGTGCAGCTCGTAGCCGACGCCGTGGCCGAGGCCGTGGACGTAGCCCACTGTCGTTTCGGGTGAAGAGAGCGGCGTCGGCCATCCCGCCGCCTCGAAGATCCGGCAGGCGGCCTCCTGGAGGTCCCAGCCGCGGACGCCCGGCCGCGCCGCGGCCTTCGCCCGTTCGAGCGTCGCGCGCACCGCCGCGTGCGCCGCGCGCAGCGCCGCCGGCGGCTCGCCGGCGCAGAAGGTGCGCGTGCAGTCGGCGAAGAGGCGACCGCGCGGGAAGAGGTCGACCACCACCGACTCCCCCGGCCGCAGTACCCGCTCGTCGTCGCCCGTCGAGTGCGGCACCCCGGCGTCCCACCCCGCCGCGAGGATGTTCCCCTCCGGCTGCTCGAGCGCACCCCCCGGCCAGCCGGCCAGCACCCGCGCCGCCTCCCCGCGCAGCCGCCCTGCCGTGAGCCGCTCCCCGCCGAGCCACAGCTCGCCGTTCCGCTCCTCGGCCGCCGCGAGCCGCGCCGCCACGGCCTGGAACGCCGCGACCGTCCCGGCCGCCACCCGCCGCACCTCACCCAGCTCCCAGTCTTGTTTCCTCTTCCGCAGCCATCGGACCAGCTCGTTGCCATCGCTGAACGACCAGCCGCACGCCGCCAGCCGTGCGCACGCCTCCTGGAGCACCCCCGCCGGCCCGTGGCCGGCCAGCGCCAGCCGCGCGGGCGCGAGCCCCGCGAGCGTCAGCCCGCGCGCCAATACCTCGGCGAGGAACGCCGCCGCCGGCAGCCCCGCGTCGAGGAAGCGGTGGACCTCCAGCGCCCCCGGCTCGAGGAGCGGCAAGCCGGTGGCCGCCGCCTCGTCCCGCTCCATGGGCGTGAAGAAGCCGAGACGGGGAGGCCCGTCCGGCGTTGCGATCAGGAAGCTCTGCCCGAGATGGACCGGGCCGACGAAGGGTGTGAGGTCGGGGTCGCGCGCCGAGCGGGCGACGACCAGCAGGGCGGCGCAGCCGAGGCGGGCGAGCCCGTCCCGCAGCTCCCCCACCCCGCCGTCCATGCGCGCTTACAGGTTCCGGTCGATGAAGCTCTGGAAGGCCGACTTGGGCATGGCGCCCATCATGCGGTCCACCATCTGCCCGCCCTTGAACAGGATGAAGGTGGGGATGCTGGAGACCTGGTACTGGTAGCCGAGCTTCTGGTTCTGGTCCACGTCCACCTTGGCGATCCGCACCTTGCCGTCCATCTCCTCCGCCAGCTCGTCGAGCACCGGCGCCACCATCCGGCAGGGACCGCACCAGGCGGCCCAGAAGTCCACCAGGACCGGCTGCTCGGACTTGAGCACGTCGCTCTCGAAGTTCTGGTCGGTGATCGTCACGACTTTGTCGCTGGCCATCGTCTGTCTTTCTCCCCCTTGCATGTGTGCCCATCCATCAAACAACGAACCCTTCCCGCTTACTCCCGCAGCGCTTGCACGTCCTGCTCCAGCCGGCGGCTGGCGAAGTGCTCGCGGGTGGCCTCGACGTCGCGCCGGATCTGCGCCGAGAGGTCCATGACCGACGGGAAGATCCGCTCCTCGCGCAGCCGCTTGTGGAAGGCCAGCTCCACCCGCTCGCCGTAGACGTCGGTCGAGAAGTCCAGGATGTGGCTCTCGACGACCCGCTGGTAGTTCTCGTAGACCGTCGGCCGGGTGCCGATGTTGGTCACGCAGTCGAAGGTGGCGGGGAAGCTCGGGAAGTGGACGCGCGAGACGTAGACGCCGTCGGCCGGCACCAGCTCGTTGTCCGGCGCCAGGTTGATCGTCGGCCAGCCCAGCTTTTGCCCCATGCGGTCGCCGCGGGCGATCAGGCCGGTGAGCGAGTACGGGCGCCCCAGCATCTCCCAGGCCTCGCCGACGCTCCCCTCCGAGACGGCGCGGCGGATGCGCGTCGAGGAGATCCGCTCGCCCTTGTAGTGCACCTCCGGCACGCCGAAGGCGGCGAAGCCGAAGCCCTCGCCGAGCTGGCGCAGCAGCGGCAGGTCCCCCTCGCGCCGGTGGCCGAAGACGAAGCCCGAGCCGACGTAGATCTCCTCGACCGCCAGCTTCTCGACCAGGAAGTCGCGCACGAAGAGCCGCGCCGGCAGGCGCGAGAACTCGCGGGTGAAGCGGACGACGAGCACCATCTCGATCCCGGCCTCGTCGAGGAGCCGCTCCTTCTGCTCCAGGGTCGAGAGCCGCGGCGGCACCCGCTCGGGGGCGAGCACCGCCAGCGGATGGGGCTCGAAGGTGACGACGACCGGCGGCGCGCCGGCGTCCTTGGCGCGCGCCACGACGAGGTCGAGGATGGCGCGCTGGCCGCGGTGGACGCCGTCGAAGTTGCCGATGGTGACGATGCCGCCGCGCGGCAGGTCGCTGGCCTGGAAGGCGTCGTGGACGACGAGCATGCGGTCAGACGGCGGCGGTGGCGCGCTCCACGCCCGCCACGCCGGCCGGCGCCACGATACGCCCGACCAGGTCGTCGGCGTGCGCCTCGGTGATCTCCACCTCGGCGAGGCTGCCGGCCGGCGCGGTCCCGTCCACGATCAGCACCCGGCCGTCGATCTCCGGCGCTTGGCCGGCGTGGCGGCCCTGGAGGAGGTGCTCGCTCTCCTCGCAGACCCCCTCGACCAGCACCTCCAGCCGCCGCCCGACCAACCGCCGGCGGCTGGCGAGCGCGATCGGCCGCTGCACCTCGAGGAGCTGGCGGTGGCGGCGGCGGGCGACATGGCGCGGCACCCGCCCCGGCAGCGCGGCGCCGGGGGTGCCCTCCTCGGGGCTGTAGACGAAGCCGCCGAGGTGGTCGAAGCGGGCCTCGCGCACGAAGCCGAGGAGCTCCTGGAAGTGCGCCTCGGTCTCCCCCGGGAAGCCGACGATGAAGGTGGTGCGCAGGCTGACGTCGGGCGCCAGCGTCCGCGCCCGCTCGAGCAGCCGCAGGTAACGGCGGGCGTCGCCGCCGCGGCGCATCGCCCGCAGCACCTCGCCGCTGGCGTGCTGGAGCGGGATGTCGAGGTAGGAGAGGCAGCGCGGCTCCGTCCCCATCAGGCGGAGGAGGTCCTCGTCGAGCGTCGTCGGGTAGGCGTAGAGGAAGCGCACCCAGGGGATGTCGGTCGAGGCGAGCACCGCCTCGACCAGGCGCACGAGGCCGTGCCGGCCGAGCCCGAGGTCCTCGCCGTAGCGCGTCGTGTCCTGGGCGATCAGGCAGAGCTCCCGCACCCCCTGGGCTTCGAGCGCCCGCGCCTCCGCCGCCAGGTCCGCGACCGTGCGGCTGCGGAAGCGGCCGCGCCAGAGCGGGATGGCGCAGAAAGTACAGGGGTTGTCGCAGCCCTCGGCGACCTTGAGATAGGCGTAGCCGCGGGTGGTCAAGAGGCGCGGCGCGGTGTGGTCGAAGACCAGGTGCGCCGGCGCCGGCAACGGCGGCCCGCCGCCGAGCTGCACCAGCTGCGCCACCTCGCGCAGCTGGTCGAGGCCGACGAAGCCGTCGATCTCCGGCACCTCGCGCGCCAGCTCGGGGCCGAAACGGTTGACCATGCAGCCGGCGACCAGCAGGCGCTTGACCCCGTCCTCGCCCTTCCGCCCCGCCACCTCGAGGATGGCGTCGATCGACTCCTGCTGCGCCTCCTCGATGAAGCCGCAGGTGTTGACGATCACCGTCTCGGCGCGGTCGAGGTCGCCGACCACCTCCCAGCCGCGCCGCGCGAGCTCCCCCAGCATCACCTCGCCGTCGACGAGGTTCTTGGGGCAGCCGAGGCTGATCATCCCCACGCGGGGGCGGGCGGCGGACGTCTTCACGGGCAGGTCGCGAAGGCGCTGGTGTCCTGGATCGGCTGGAACGGCGCCCCCAGCGGGTTCTCGTAGGTCTTGACCGCTCCGGTCTGCGAGTCGACGACGCGCAGGAGGGTGTTGACGTTCGTCAGCCCGCCGGCGAAGACCCAGAAGCGCGGCGTCCCCAGGACGCAGGCATTGATCACCTTGACCACCACTTCCACGTTCTGCGGGCTGAAGAAATAGAAGTAGCCGGTCTCGTCGGTGAGCTCCACCCCCTGGCCGAGGCCGTCGTCCTCCGCCGTCAGCCAGCCCAAGTCGACCTGGAAGCGCCCGCCGTTCAAGCACAGCGTCGTCGGCCCCTCGATGCAGACGAACGGAGTGAAGAAGGTCACGGCGCTGTCGATGTTCGAGTAAGGGGAGTCGCCGGCGGCGTTGCGCGCCCGCACGCGGAAGGCGTAGCCCGTGGCCGGCTGGAGGCCGGTGACGCTGAAGCTCGTGACGTTGGGTCCGGTCGAGGCGATCTCCTGGAAAGGGGGAATGCTGATCCCGGCCGGCGGCTGGATCTCGATGCGGAAGCTGGTCTCGTTGTTCGAGTTGTCCTGCCAGGTGAGGTTCACCTGTGTAGGCGAGACCGCGGTCGCTTGCAGGTTGCTCGGCGCCGCCGGCGTCGCCGGGGCGGCGGGCTGGTAGAGCTTGGCGATGCCGGCGCGGTCGTCATTCTGCAGCGCGGCGCCGCGGCCGTCGTCGTGCACGTTCCAGCGCATCAGGGCGTTGTTGAGCGTCGCGCTGGCGTTGCAGGAGGACGTCGAGTTGCAGGAGTGGCCCAGGCCCAGGGTGTGGCCCAGCTCGTGGGCGAGGACCTCCTCGGCGACCTTGGGGTTGTCCTGGAAGAAGCACTGCGTGTTGTCGTTGATGACGATGTCGGCGCCGGCGATCGGCAGGTAGGTGATGCCCTTGAAGGTGCCCCGATCGTTCTCCCCGAACCACGGGCCGCCGAGGGCGACGACGCCGCCCTCCTCGCAGTCGAAGTCGCCGTCCAGGATGTCGCCCTGGAAGTCCCTGAAGGTGACGACGTTGAGGTCGTCGAAGTCGCTGAAGGCGGTGGTCGCCGTCGTCGTGCCACCGTAGGTGTACTTGATCGGCGTCGCCGCGTCCGCGTTCCAGGCGTTGAGCCCGGTCTGGAACTGCGTGAACCCCCCACCCGCGATGCCGGCGAGGCCGTTGACGTGCGCCCGCCAGGCGATGCCGCCGCCGGTGTCGAACTCGAACCAGCGCATGTTGAGCCCCGCGCAGGCCGGGACCGAGCCGGGACACTGAAGGAGCGTGAACGGCTCCACGGCGCGCTCGAGCGCCGCCGCCGGCAGGTCGACGAAGTAGTCCGCCGGCCGGCGTTGGCCCGCCGCCCGGTCCTCCACCCAGCGGGCGAAGCGGGCGAGGTCGCGCGGCCGGTCGGCGCGGGCCGGCTCGACCGCCGCCCCGTTGGGCCGCGGGCGCACTTCCTGGAGCTGCGACAGGTCGCGCAGCGCCACGGTCTCGCCGTCCACCTCGCGGAGGTGAAAAGCGCCGAGCGTCAGGTGGAGCACCCGGTGCGCGCCCTGCCGTTCGTCGCTCAGGAAGAGCAGCGCCCGCCCGCCGTCGGCGAAGGCGGGAGCGCCCCAGATCATGAGCCCGCGGCCGTCGGCGCGGATCCCGCCGGGCACGCGCACGGTGACGACGGCCGCGTCGGCCTGTCCCTTGACCACGCGCTCGACGGCGAAGAGGTAGTCGGTGACCGGCATGCCGGAGGCGGCCGCCGGGCCGCGGCCGAGGAGCCGTGCCTCGACGACCAGCGCCGCCTGGTCGGCGAGCGCCTCGTCGGCGACCATGACGAAGCTGGTGGCGTGAGCCGGCGCGACCACGAGCGCCAGCAAGGCGATGAGAGAAGAGACCAAGTACGACAGCTGCCGACCCATACGCCTTGAAACCTCCGCAGTTTCGATGGGGTGATTGCGCTCGGACCGTGGGCCGCCAGTCTACTACAGCTGGTGGGCGGCGGCCCCGCGGTCAGTCGCCGCCGGCGGCGGCGGTGAGCTCGCCGCGCAGGACGGTCACGGCGCGGCCGCCGAGACGGACGCGGTCGCCGACGACGCGCACGCGCACGGCGCCGCCGCGGCGCGAAGCCTGGTAGGCGAGGAGCTCGTCGCGGCCCAGGCGCTCGGCCCAGAAAGGACCGACGATGCAGTGGGCGCGGCCGGTCACCGGGTCCTCGGGGATGCCGAAGCCGGGCGCGAAGTAGCGGGAGACGAAATCGAAAGGCGGCGTCGAGGCGCGGGCGGTGGCGACGAGGCCGCGCGCCAGCCGCACCAGGCCCACGAGGTCGGGGGCGAGGGTGCGCACCGCCGCCTCGTCCGCCAGCTCGACGACGAGGTCTTCGGCCTGGCGTCCCACCCACAGCGTCGCGGCGCCGCCGAGGACGGCCGGCAGCTCCGCCGGCGGATGCGGCTCCACGGCCGGCGGCAGCGCCGGAAAGTCGAGCTCGATCAGCTCGCCCTGCCGCTCCGCGGTGAGGAGCCCCGACAGGGTGTGGAAGCGGGCGGTCTCCCCCGCCGGCAGCCGGCCGCTCTCCCAGAGCACGTGCGCCGAGGCAAGCGTGGCGTGGCCGCACAGCTCCATCTCGACCTCCGGCGTGAACCAGCGCAGGTCCCAGCCGTCCGCGGCGCCCGCCGGCCCGCCGCCGCGCGGCACCAGGAAGGCGGTCTCGGCGAGGTTCATCTCCGCCGCCACCGCCTGCATCCAGCCGGCGTCGCGCGGTGCCGCGAGCGGCACGACCGCCGCCGGGTTGCCGGTGAACGGCCGCTCGGCGAAGGCGTCCACCTGGTAGATCTCGAGAGCCATCACTAGTTTTTCGTTCTATCACGCCCGTGGTACAAACCGCGCCGCCATGAGCGCGCCGAGGAGGATCGTGATCGCGGGGGCCGGCGGGATGGGGAGCGCGGTGGGGCTCCTGCTGCGCGAGATGGGGGACGCGCCCTGCGATCTCTGGCTCGGCGACGCCTCTGAGGAGCGCGCCGAGGAGGCCGCGGCTTGGATCCTCGAGGGCTCGTCCCGCCCGGGCGCCGTCGTCCCGTTCGACCTGCCGCCGACCGGCACCGGCCCGGAGCTGGAGCAAGCGCTCGCGGCCGCCGAGATCCTCCTCGACTGCCTGCCGGGCGACGAGGCGGTGCGCATGGCCCGCCTCGCCCGCCGCCACGACCTGCACTACGCCAACCTGACCGAGCACGTCGCCGCCACCGACGCCATCCGGCGCGAGATCGCCGCCGGTGCGCCCTGCGGCTTCCTCCTCCAGACCGGCCTCGCGCCGGGGGTCGTCAACGTCCTCGGCAACGGCCTCTTCCGCCGCTTCTGCCGGGAGCACGGCGTCGAGCGCGCCGACGCGCTGACGATGCGCGTCGGCGCCTTGACCGCCAACGCCCGGCCGCCGCACTACTACGCCTTCACCTGGAGCTCGCACGGCGTGGCGACCGAGTACGTCAAGGACGCCATCGCGGTGCGCGACGGCGAGCGCACGATGCTGCCGTCGCTCTCGGAGCGGGCGACGGTGGTGATCGGCGGCGTGGTCTACGAGGAGGACCTGACCTCCGGCGGCGCCGCCGACCTGCCGGAGGCGCTCGCCGGGCAGGTCCGCCACCTCGACTACAAGACCCTGCGCTGGCCCGGGCACTACGCCTGGGTGGACGCCATCCTCGACGCCACGCCCGCCGGCGCCGACCGCGTCGAGCACCTGCACGCCGAGCTGGTGCGCACCGTGCCGCGCGTCGAGGAGGAGGACTTCGTGGTGGTCTACGCCGCGGTGCAGGGGCGCGACGCGCAGGGCATCCTCCACCGCCGCGAGCGCTGGCGGCGCGTCCCACCCTTCCGCTGCGGCCACCGCACCCTGCGCGCCATCCAGGCCACCACCGCCGCCGGCCTCGCCGAGTCCGCCCGCCTCCTCCTGACCGGCCGCCACGCCGGCCCCGTCCTGCAGAGCCAGATCGACCCCGAGAGCTTCCTCGCCGGCCCCTTCGTGGGACCGATCTTCGGCCTGGACAGCGCCTGAGCCGGCAGGCAAGAGAAGGAGTAGAATTCCTCCTAGCCAATTGGTGCCATGAAGCAGCGTCCCCCCATCCCCCGGACGCGCAAGCTGACGGTAATCGCCCAGGACCCTGGGCTGAAGACCGCCGCAGGGATCCTGCGCAGCCAGGTCGAGGTGCCGGCCGAGGAGCTGCGGCCGGGGCCGTGGGGATACCGCGTGCAGGTGGTCGACTACGATGTCTCGACCGATACCTACTACCGGCCGCAGCCGATCCCCGCCGATGAGGACCCGTACGCCGCGAAGTCCGACGAAGAGCTGCTCGGCGACCCCAACTTCCACTGCCAGAACGTCTACGCTCTCGTCATGCGCGCTTTGGCGCGCTTCGAGTTCGCGCTCGGCCGGCGGGTGAGCTGGGGCTTCCAGAGCCACCAGCTCAACATCGTCCCGCACACCTTCGCCGACGCCAACGCTTTCTATTCGCGCGACGACAACGCCCTGCTCTTCGGCTACTTCCCGGGTCACGCGGGGATGGTCTTTACCTGCCTCTCCCACGACGTGGTCGTGCACGAGGCCACCCATGCCCTCCTCGACGGCCTGCGCGAGCGCTACAACGATCCCTCCTCGCCCGATCAGTCCGCCTTCCACGAGGGCTTCGCCGACATCGTCGCCCTCCTCTCGGTCTTCTCGCTGCCGGGCGTCGCATCGTTCGTCATCGACCGCTCGCCGGCGGCCGGGAAGCAGGACCGGATCAACCCCAAGGCGGTGACCGCCGAGAAGCTGCGCAGGTCCATCCTCTTCGGGTTGGCCGAGGAGATGGGGCGTGAGCTGGGCCTGGTCCGCGGCGACGCCCTCCGCCGCTCCGTGGAGCTCACTCCCTCGCCGGACTACTACGCCTCCGCTGGGCGCTTCGAGGAGTTCATCGAGCCGCACCGGCGCGGCGAGATCCTGGTCGCGGCGGTGATGAACGGCTTCCTCGAGATCTGGGCGGGCCGGATCAAGCGGCTCGGCGAGCAGCGCGGGGGCGGCGTCGATCGCGGCCTGGTCATCGAGCAGGGGGCGGACATCGCCGGCACGCTGCTGACGAGCTCGATCCGCGCCCTCGACTACGCTCCCGCCGTGGACATCCAGTTCGGCGACTACCTGAGCGCACTGCTGACCGCCGACACCGAGGTCCGCCCCGACGACTCGCGCTTCGAGCTGCGCAGGACGCTGCTCGCGAGCTTCCGCGCCTACGGCATCGAGCCGGCCTCCGACGCGGGCGGCCAGGGCGTCTGGGAGCCGCCGGCGGGCCCGATCCGCTACGACCGCACGCACTTCGAGGCCATGCGCCGCGACGAGGACGAGGTCTTCCGCTTCATCTGGGAGAACCGCAAGACGCTCAAGCTGTGCGACGAGGCCTACACGCGCGTGCTCTCGCTCCGTCCCTGCCTGCGCATCGGTCCCGACGGCTTCGCGCTGCACGAGACGGTGGCCGAGTTCTACCAGGTGCTCGAAGTGCGCGCCCGCGAGCTGGCGGACTACGGCATCGCCAAGCCCGAGGACATGCCCGACGCGCTGGAGGTCAAGATGTACGGCGGCGGCGCCCTCGTCTTCGACGAGTACGGCCAGCTCAAGTTCTACGTCCACAACAACGTGCTCAACGGCAAGCGCCAGAGCGAGCGCCTCGACTACCTCTGGAGGTCCGGTTCCTTCAAGCGCGGCGCCTCGGCCTTCCGGCGTCTCTCGGCCCTGCACCGCGAGCGCGCCACCGGCTTCGCGGTGCGCCACCGCGAGGAGTGGTGATGGCCGACTCCCCTTCCGCCGTGACGATCCGCGCCTACCAGGTCGGCTTCGGCGACTGCTTCCTGGTGACCTTCCACTACGGCGGGGAGAAGGACCGCCACATCCTCATCGACTTCGGCTCGACCGGCGCGCCGCAGGGGTTCGGCGACATGGCTGCGGTGGCCGAGAGCATCCGGGACGAGTGCGGCGGCAAGCTCCACGCGGTCGTGGCGACGCACCGGCACAAGGACCACATCAGCGGCTTTTCCACCGACGGCCCGAACTCGGGCGGCATCATCGCCGCCTGCGACCCCGACGTCGTCATCCAGCCCTGGACCGAGGACCCCGACGCGCAGCCCGACGCCGAGGAGGCGACGACCGCTTCGAGCGGCAGCCGCAAGGCGTTCACCGCCGCGCTCCACAACATGCACTCCGTCGCCCGGTCGCTCCTCCAGGAGGTGCCGCGTCTCGAGGAGCTCGTCGAAGGCGGCGACGACGTCGAGGGCGATGACGAAGAGGCTGACGAGGCCGCGGCGACGCCGGCGTCGGCGCGCCGACGCCGGCCGCTCTTCAAGCGGCTCCAGTTCATGGGCGAGAACAACCTCCCCAACCTCTCGGCCGTCCGCAACCTGATGACCATGGGCCGGCGGCACGTCTACGTCAACGCCGGCAGTAAGTCGGGGCTCGAGCGCCTGCTGCCCGGGGTGAAGGTCAGCGTGCTCGGCCCGCCGAACCTCAAGCAGACCAAGACGATCAGCAAGCAGCGGCAGCGCGACGAGAGCGAGTTCTGGCAGTTCCAGGCCATGGCCAGCCGGAGGGCGGCGAGCCCGACCACGGAGCGGCTGTTCCCCGGCGCGCCGGTGCTCGTCGGGCACGAACGGCCGAGGCGGAGCCGCTGGCTCCTGCCGCGCCTGCGCGCGATTCGCGGCGAGCAGCTCCGCGAGATCGTGCGCGTGCTCGACAAGGCGATGAACAACACCAGCGTCATCCTGCTGTTCGAGGTCGGCCGGCAGAAGCTCCTCTTCCCGGGCGACGCGCAGATCGAGAACTGGCAGTTCGCCCTCGACCAAGAGGACCTGCGCGAGCGTCTCGCCGACGTCACCTTCTACAAGGTCGGGCACCACGGCAGCCTCAACGCCACCCCCCGCTCGCTGTGGAACGCCTTCAGCCGCCGGGGCGCCGAGACCAAGCGCGGCCGGCTGCGGACCATGGTCTCCACGATGAAGGGCAAGCACGGCGACCCCCTCCGCTCCACCGAGGTGCCGCGCACGACTCTCGTCGACGCCCTCACCGCCGAGAGCCGCTTCTTCACCACCCAGACGATCAAGGTGCGCGACGGCGCGCTCTTCCACGCCGAGCGGATCGAGCTCTGACCCCGGCTTGACGCCGCCTCCCCTCGGCCGGCATCCTGGGTCGATGCCGGCCACCGCCGCCCGACGTCAGTTCAAGATCCGCGGGCTGGACTGCGCGCAGGAGGTTGTGGCGCTCAAGCGCGAGGTGGGGCCGGTGGTGGGGGGCGAGGAGCTCCTGGGCTTCGACCTCCTCAAGGGGCGGATGATCGTCGCCGCCGCGGCCGACCAGGTGCCGGACCGCGACGTGCTGCGCGCGGTGGCGCGGGCCGGGCTCGCCGGCGAGGCCTGGGAGGACGGCCGCGCCGCGCCGGCCGAGGGCCTCTGGCGCCGGCGCGGGCGGGCGCTCCTGGTCGCCGCGAGCGGTCTCGCCACCCTCGCCGGCTTCGCTGTCCACGCCGCCGCCGAAGGCGTCGCCGCCGCCTTCGGCTCCGAGGGAATGGGCCTCGCGCACGCCCACGCCCACCACGTCCCCGCCGCGGCGCGCGCCCTCTACTCCATCGCCATCTTGACCGGCGGCTGGTTCGTGCTGCCGCGCGCCTGGGCGGCGCTCCGCCGCCTGCGCCCGGACATGAACCTGCTGATGGGCATCGCCGTCTTGGGGGCGCTGGCCCTCGGCGAGTGGCTGGAGGCGGCGATGGTCACCTTCCTCTTCGCGCTCTCGCTGGTCCTCGAAGCCTGGAGCGTCGGCCGCGCGCGGCGGGCGGTGGCGGCGCTGGTGCACCTGGCGCCGCGGCGGGCGCGCGTGCTCACCGAGGGCGGCGCCGAGGAGGAGGTCGCCGCGGCCGAGGTGGCGGTCGGCGCCCGCTTCCTGGTGCGCCCCGGCGAGCGCGTGCCGCTCGACGGCCGGATCGAGTCCGGCGCCAGCGAGCTCGACCAGGCGCCGATCACCGGCGAGAGCGTGCCGGTGGCGAAGGGCCCCGGCGACGAGGTCTTCGCCGGCAGCATCAACGGCGACGGCGCGCTCCTCGTCGAGTCCACGCGCCCGGCCGAGGAGACGACCCTCGCCCGCCTGGTGCGGATGGTCGAAGAAGCCCAGGAGCGGCGCGCGCCCTCCGAGCGCTGGGTGGACCGCTTCGCCCGCGTCTACACGCCGGCGGTCATGGCGGCGGCGCTCCTCGTCTTCCTGCTGCCGCCGCTCCTGGCCGGCGGCGCCTGGGGGGAGTGGTTCTACCGCGCGCTCGTCCTGCTGGTCATCGCCTGCCCCTGCGCGCTGGTCATCTCGACGCCGGTCTCGATCGTCGCCGCGCTCGCCTCGGCGGCGCACCACGGCGTGCTGGTCAAGGGCGGGCTCTACCTGGAGATCCCGGGGCGCCTGCGCGCCGTGGCGCTCGACAAGACCGGCACCCTCACGCGCGGCCGGCCGGCGGTCGTCGAAGTCATCCCGCTCGCCGACCACGACGAGGCCGGGCTCCTGTCGCGCGCCGCGGCGCTGGAGGCGCGCAGCGTCCACCCGGTGGCGCACGCCGTCCTCGCCCACGCCCACGAGCGCGGCGTCGCGGTGCGCGCCGCCGAGGACCTCCAGGTGCTCCCCGGCCGCGGCGCCGTCGGGCGCCTCGACGGCCGGGAGTACTGGCTCGGCTCGCACCGGTATCTCGAGCAGCGCGGCCAGGAGACGCCGGAGGTGCACAGCCTGCTGGAAGGGATGTCGGCGGCCGGGCGGACGGCGGTGGCGGTCGGCACCGGCGGCCACGTCTGCGGTCTGCTGGCGGTCGCCGACCCGGTGCGCGCCGAAGCCGCCGCGGCGATCGCCGCGCTGCACAAGCTCGGCGTGCGCCCGATCGTCATGCTCACCGGCGACAACCCCGGCACGGCGGCGGCGATCGCCCGCGCGGCCGGGATCGACGAAGTGCAGGCCGACCTCCTGCCCGGCGAGAAGGTGGCGGCGATCGAGGAGCTGGTGGCGCGCTACGGCCAAGTGGCGATGGTCGGCGACGGGGTCAACGACGCGCCGGCGATGGCGCGCGCGACGCTCAGCGTGGCGATGGGCGCCGCCGGCAGCGACGCGGCGATCGAGACCGCCGACGTGGCGCTGATGAGCGACGACCTCGGCAAGCTCCCCTGGCTCGTCAGCCACTCCCGCCGCACCCTCGCCGTGATCCGCCAGAACGTCGCCTTCTCGCTCCTGGTCAAGGCAATCTTCGTCGTCCTCACCTTCGCCGGCTTCGCCTCCCTCTGGGCCGCCATCGCCGCCGACATGGGCGCGAGCCTCCTGGTGATCGCCAACGGGCTGCGGCTGCTGCGGGAGTAGCGTCGGGCCGCCTCTGCGTCGTCATCTTCCGTTCCCTTTCTCGCTTTTGCTGGATAGGGCAGCGCCCGTCGGCGGGCGCCGCCGCCGTCCGACAAAGGAGAGAGGACATGCATTCAACGTGGCGAATCCTCAACCGCACCGCGCTCGCGCTCGCCGCCGCCCTGGCGCTCGCCGCGGATGCCTGGGCGATCCAGGCCCAGCCCGCGCCCCAGTTCTGCCTCGCCCAGCCGCAGCCCATACCCAGCGGCGTCACCGCCCGGCCACCGGACGACTTCGGGAGCCAGCCCGACTACTTCTTCGTGCACTCGGGGACCAACCTGCAGGGACGGCTGGCCGCCGAGAAGTTCGCCGCCGGGCTGTTCTGGTTCCCGCCCTCCCCGTCCGAGCTTGCGAGCTTCCAGAGCGCGGTGGTGGTGACCAATCCCAACCCCACCCTGTCGACCGGCGTCACGGTCGAGTTCTACGACCAGGTGGGTAACCTGCTCGCCGCGCCCTTCTTCACCCTCGGGCCGGAGGCCACCCGCGTGGTGCCCGCGACGGCGCTCACCGGGGGCGCGACGCCGGGCCTCGGCGCGGCTCGGGTCATCGGACACAACCTGCCGATCGTCGGCGAGACCGTCCACCACGCCAACTCGGTCGACCTCTCGAGCTTCGGCGGGCCGTTCCTCACCGACCCCGAGTTCGCGAACCTCGGCCTCAACTCGCTGCAGCAGCTCCAGATGGTCCAGGCGGGCAAGACCACCCTCTGGTTCGGGCCGCTGCCGGCGTCGAACACCGCGCCGCTCGACTTCCTGACCGGCAACGCGCCGCTCGTCGCGATCGCCAACCCCAACCCGTCGCCGACCACCTTGACCCTGCGCTACACCTCGATCCCCAGCGGCATCCTCTTCGGGCCGTTCACGGTGACCCTGCCGGCGTTCGGCTCGCTGCTCGACCAGACGCTCTGGAACGCGCTGATCCCCGCCTACCTGAGCCCACCGGGGGCGTTCGACGAAGACTTCCGCCTCGTCGTGACCGCCAACCAGCCGATCATCGGCGAGGCGCTCATGGTCGACCTCTTCCGCGGCACCGGGCTCGCCGTGGGCGAGCGCTTCCGCATGGGCTCGGCGATGCTCGCCAACACCCACTCGCCGAAGCTGATCAATCCGGAGCTGACCTTCGAGGTCCTGGATCCGGGGGTCGAGACCATGGTGGGGCTGCTCAATCCGACCACCTCCAACGTCGGACCGGTCACTGTCCGCTACTTCGACCGCAACGGCGCAGCGCTCGGCTCCGACAGCTTCGCCAGCTTCCCGCGCGGGTTCATGGCGCGCATCGGTCCCGGTCTGCCCGCCTCGCCCAACTACCCGGCGGCGGGGGTGTTCGCCGGCTCGATGCGCATCACCTCCTGCATCTCCGGCCTGGTCGGCTGGACCATGCGCCAGGGGGGCGAGCACGCCACGGCGCCGTCCGCGCCCAAGAAGACCTGGGGCGAGGAGCTGACCGGCGCCAACGGCCTCGAGCCGGGTCCGGGCTTCGCGGTAACCGTCGCCGCCCAGAGCTTCGTGCGCAAGGTCTCGCCGCTGGTCCGCGCCGATCCGACGTTCTACTGGCCGGGCTATACGACCTGGCTCAACGACGGCGCCGCCAACGCCGGGCCCTACTGGTTCCGCTTCTTCGACCATCCGGGCGTGAACCGGACCAACGCCGCGGGCCAGCCGTTCGCGGGGCTCCGCTTCGGCGCCACCTCGTTCACCTACGAGGACCCGTTGGTCCTCTTCGGCGCCGCGATCAACCTGAGCGGCCGGGTCGACACCACGAACGGCGGCTTCGACGGTATCCACGTCATCGGCGATCCGCTGGTCGAGTGGGGGATCTTCGAGGAGGAGGTGCCGGAGGAATAGGGCGCGGCGCTCACCAGCCTTCAGGGGCGGCACCCGGCTGCCGCCGCGACCGCCGCTTCGGCCCGCGCGAAGCGGCGGTCGGCCGCGAGCAGCTTGCCGCGGAGCGCGCCCACCGCCTCCGCCGCGAGCGCCTGCGCCTCCGCGCACCGCCCCTGGCGAACGCGCAGCTCGGCGAGCGGCACCAGCGCCTCGCCGATCGACGGGTGGCCGGCGGGCAGCGTGCCGCGGAACGCCGCGAGGGCCCGGGAGAGGCGGGCCTCCGCGCCGCCGAGGTCGCCCGCGGCGAGCGCCAGCCGTCCCTGGCGCTCCCAGGTCGCCGCCAGCTCCGGATGGGGATCGCGGAGGAAGCGCCCGCGGATCGCCGCGGCGCGCGCGAGGAGCGGTGCGGCGCCCGCCAGGTCGCCCCGCTCGAGGTACAGCGCGCCGAGCAGATGGAGGTCGCGCGCCAGGTCGAGGTGCTCGCCGGGCTGGAGCGCGCGATCGATCGCCAGCGCGCGCCGGTACACCGCCTCCGCCTGGCGGCGGCGTCCCTGCCCTTCGACGGCGAGCCCGAGAATGCGGAGATCGGCGGCGGTCTGCGGGTGGCGCTCGCCGTAGCGCTCGAGGGTCGCCGCGAGCCGGGGACGGATCAGGGCCTCGGCGGCACGGTACTCGCCGCGGTCGACCAGCAGCAGGCCGAGGTTCAGCGTGGCGGCGCCGTCGGGATCGGCGCTCCGGCGATCGAGCGCGACAGCCCGGCGGTAGAGCGCCTCGGCCGCCGCCAGGTCGCCGCGGTCGTGGAGCACGAGCGCCAGGTTGTTGAGGCTCGCGACGACCAGCGGATCGTCGGCCGGCAACAGCCGCTCGCGCATCGCCAGCGCCTCGCGGAAGAGCGGCTCGGCGGCGGCGAAGTCGCCCGCCAGCGCGCGCGCGACCGCGAGCCCGTTCAGGCCGCTCGCCACGTCCAGGTGGTCGCCGCGGAAGATCTGGCGGCGCGTCGCGAGCGACGCCGCGAGCAGCGGCTCGGCACTGTGGTGGAGTCCGAGGTTCTGGTAGACGCCGCCGATCGTCTCCTGCAGGTCGGCGCGCAGCTCGGGCTCGTCGGCGAGCTCGTGCGCCAGACGCTCGGCGCCGCGGTCGAGGATCTCGCGGGCGGTGACCGAGGCGCCGCGCGACTCGCTCGGATCGGCGACCTCGAAGAGCTCGACCAGGAGCGCGGCGGTGCGCTCCGCGCGGTCGCGCTCGCGCTCGATGCGGCGCGCCTGGACGGCGGTCGCGACGGCGAAGGCGACGATCAAGGCGAGAAACCCGGCCGCCGCCGCCACCGCCCAACCGTGGCGGCGGACGAACTTGCCGGTCCGGTAGGCCCAGGTGTCCGGGCGGGCGATGACCGGCCGGCCGTCGAGGAACCGCCCGAGGTCCTCGGAGAGCTGCTCGACCGAGCCGTAGCGGCGTCCCGGCTCCTTGCGCAGCGCCTTGCGCAGGATGTTCTCGAGGTCCGCCGGGAGGCGAGCGCCGGTGCGGCTGCCGCTCCCGCCGACGGAGAAATCCGGCGGCTCCTCGGCGATCACGCGCTCCGCCTCGGTCGGCGTCAGCCCCTCGACGCGGATGGGCCGGCGGCCGGTCGCGAGCTCGAACAGCACCACGCCCAGCGAGTAGACGTCGGTCGCCGTGGTCACCGGCTCGCCGCGCACCTGCTCCGGGCTCGCGTAGGCGGGGGTGAGGGCGCGCCACGCGGTGGCGGTCGCCTCCACCTCGGCGCCGAGCAGCTTGGCGAGGCCGAAGTCGAGCAGCTTCGGCGCGCCGTCCGCGGTCACCAGGACATTGCTCGGCTTGAGGTCGCGATGGACGACCAGCCGCTGGTGGGCGGCGTGGACGGCGGCGCAGACGCGCCGGAACAGGCGCACCCGCGCCGCGAGATCGAGGCCGCGGGCGGCGCACCAGGCGTCGATGGGCAGCCCCTCGACCCGCTCGAGGGCGACGAACGGCCGGCCGTCCTCGGCGACGCCGACGTCGAGCAGGCGGGCGATGTCCGGGTGGTCGAGCGCGGCGAGCGCGCGCCGCTCCGCCTCGAAGCGCGCCACCACCTCGCGCCCGCTGCGGTCGAGCAGCTTGAGCGCGACCGGCGGCCTGCCGTCGCGGCGCGCGAGATAGACGGTGCTCGTGCCGCCGCGGCCGAGCTCCCCCTCCAGCCGATACGGGCCGATCTGACGGCCGAGCGCGGCGCCGTCGGCGAGCAGGCGGGCGCCGGCGGCGACGGTCTCGGCGATCAGCCGCTCCGCCTGGACGTCCGCGGCGAGCAGCTCTTCGACCGCGGCCCGGAGCTCGGCGTCGTCGCCGCAGGCGGCGGCGAGCGCCGCCTGCCGGTCGGCGTCCGGCTCCGCGATCACCGCCCGCAGCGCGGCCTCGGCGCGCGGCCAGAGGTCGGCATCGAGGGGCGAGCGCACGCCCGTCAGCTCCGCACCGGCGCGCGCAGCAGCGCCGCGGCCAGCCAGGCGCGCGCGAGCCGGGCCTCCAGCACGATCGTCGAGACCGAGAGGTCGAGCACCTCGGCAGTCTCGGCGACGGTCAGGCCGGCGAAGTGGTGCAGCTCGACGATCCGCGCCTTGCGCGCGTCGATCGCCGCGAGCGCCGCGAGCGCATCGTCGAGCGCAACCAGATCGGCCGCCCGCTCGACCCCCGCATCGATCCCCTCGTCGAGCGGCACCCGGCGCGCGCCCCCGCCACGCTTGTCGGCCTGGTGGGCGCGGGCATGGTCGACCAGGATCCGGCGCATCACCTGCGCCGCGACGGCGTAGAAATGGATGCGGTCGCGCCACTGCGGGCGCTCGGCGCCGATCAGGCGCAGGTAGGCCTCGTGCACCAGAGCTGTGGGCTGGAGCGTATGGTCCGGCCGCTCGTGGCGGAGGTAACGGCCGGCGACGCGGCGGAGCTCGTCGTAGACCCGCGGCATCAGCCGGTCGAGCGCGCCGCGATCGCCATCGCCCCAGGCGCGCAGGAGCCGCGTGACCTCGTCAGGCGGCGGTGGAATCTCGGGAGCGGCGGGAATGATCACTTACACAAGTAGTGTCCCGACCCGCGGCGACCGTGTCGCGCAGCCGGCCGCTCTGCCACTGCTGCCCGGACCCCTGAGCGGCCGGCCGCCGGCTACGAGCGCTCGGCTTCTTCCAGTGCCGCGCGCGCCCGCGCCGCGGCTTCGCGGGCGCGCTCGAGCTTGGCGCGGGCTTCCTCGGCGGCGCGGTCGGCGCGCTCGCTCTCGCGGCGGCGGGCGTCGACCTCGGTCTCGGCGCGCCGCAGCTCGGTCTTCGCCTGGTCGATCCGCTCCCGCCGCGCCACCGCCTCGCGCGCCCGCTCGCGGCGCTCCGTCTCCTCTTGCGCCGCCCGCTCCCGCCGCGCCACCGCCGCGCGCCGGCCCTCCTCGAAGCCGTGGACGGTGGCCTTCTTGCCCGCCGGCTTCGCAAGCGGCGTCTTCGCCGCGGCAGGCGGCGCCTTCGCCGCCGGCGCCGGGCGCCCACCGGCCGCCGCGAGCTGGAGCCCGGCCAGCACCTCGAAGCCGGGCGGCTCGAGGTCCTCGTCGAGCCAGCCGCGCTCCGCGACCGGCGCCGCCGCCGGGTTGAAGGCGAGCGCTTCGAGGTTGGTGCGCAGGCGCTCGACGATCGCCTCGCCGGGCGTCCGGTCGGCCTCGGTCAGGATCGCAGCGCCGCGCGCGGTCAGCCGCTCGACCTCGGCCCGCGCCGCCTCGATCGCCTGCCGCAGCGCCGCCGGATCGCCCTTCGCCACCACCTTCCGCTGCGCGGCGCGCGCCCGCTCTCCCGCGCCGACCAGCGCCGCCACCCCCTTCGGCTCGCCCGCGAAGAGCCGGTTCACCGCCCAGGCCGAGAGCGGCGGCTTGGGCAACCCCGCCACCTCCGCGGCGCGCGCGTCCCCGGCCTGGCGCAGCCGCTTGGCCAGCGCCTGGCGGCCGGCGGTGAACTCGCCGAGCGGGCCCTGATAGAGGTCGCGGACCTCGTCGTCGAGCTTCGGCGCGCGCGCGGGCATGGACGCATGCTAGCGCGCTGGGTTCGGGCGGAGCTCGGCGGCTGGACGAGCTGGGGCTTTGCGGCGCCGGGCCGCGCCTGTTTTCAGCGCGAGTACGGCTCTTGCGCTCGCTCCAGCATCTCGAAATCACGGAGGTTGAAGGTCATCAGGACGGCGCCATGAGCCTCGGCTGTCGCGGCGATGATCGCGTCGGGCAAGCGAATCTCATGATCTCGGCGGAAGAGACCTGCTGTACGTGCGACATCCGAGGTAAGCGGGATGATCTCGAAGCTGCTGAGGAAGTGATCGAGCCGTCGGCGATCCTCCTCATCGGCTTTCGCGCCCGCGAACACCTCGGCCACACTCACGACGGAGATCAGCGGCTTGGAAGACAAGCTGTCGATGAATTCGGCAGCACCCGGCCGGCTGCGCAGGTGCTCGATGAGGACACTCGTGTCGAGAAGCAGCGGCGCGTCCATAACCGCCTCAGCTCTCGTGGTCGCCGTCTCGATCCCACTCGCTTCGTAGCTGCTCGAGGTCGGGCAGGTCCTCCCGATCACGCCACATCCCCGCCGATGCGCGCAACCCGTCCTTCCACTCTTCGGCTGGCGTCTGCGGCGGAGATGCCTCGCGGGAACCCCCCACCAGGCTCACGGTGCCATCCGCCTCGAGAGTCATGACCACGGTTTCGCCGGGAGGCCAGCCGAGCCGCTTCTGCAGCGCTTCGGGAAAGATGAGCCGGCCCTGCGGGCCCATCGTTGCTAGGAAACGTTCACCCATCTCCGAGTGCTCTGAGAGACAACGATCGTAGCACCCACTCATGCCATCGCTTACCAAGAAGAACTCGGGCTGGGGCAAGGGGTATGCAGAGCTGGCCATAAAATCTCCTCCTTGGTGCAAATTGAGCGATCTGTGCTCACTCGAAGATACATCGATGTAGTCTAGGTGTCAATACCAGCTGCCTGACGGCCCTACCAGGCAACACCGGAGCTAGAATCGTTTTGAATGGCCCACGCCGAGCTAAGCCTGGCCCTGACCATCCTGCGTGTGGTACGCGGGTGGAACCAGGACGACCTCGCGCGGGCGGCGGGGGTACGTAACAGCGCGATCTCCGACTACGAGCGCGGCAAGAAGCTGCCGGAGCTGAACACTCTCCAGCGCCTCGTCGACGCCATGGGATACCCGCTCTCGGCTCTCGACCGCGCACAACACTTCATCGCAACCCTACGTTCCGACTCGGCGCTCGCGGCGCTCGGTCCTCTGCCCCTCGACGGGGCACGAGCGGCCAGCCCGCGAGCTGAGGCCGAGGAGGACGACCTGCCAGAGTCGGATCGGGAAGCGGCTCTCCGCTGGGAGATGGAGCAGGCCTCCGCTGAAGCCGGACGTGCGATCTCCCGAGTCACCCGCCTCTTCCTGCTGCTTCTCAGCCAGCATGCCCCGCCGCCTTCGCTGCGACAGCCTCCGGAGGAAACTCCTTCACAGGAGGCTTGACCTTCGGGCTGCTCGGTTGGCATTCGTTGGGCCCCGGACCTCTCCTTGTCCGTATAGCCTCCAGCCCTTAGGAGGATCCCATGCCCGCAGGCCACCTCGTCGTGTCGGCTGTGTTCGCGCTCTGCGCGCTCGCCGCCCTTCCGGCCGCCGCCGCGCCGCCGGCGCCGGCGCCGCTCGCGCCCGAGCTGACCGCCCGCATCGACGCCCTCTTCGCCGACTGGGACCGGCCGGACACGCCGGGGTGCGTCCTCGGCGTCGCCAAGGACGGGGCGCTCGTCTACCAGCGGGGCTACGGCATGGCGAGCCTCGACCGCCGCGCACGCAACACGCCGGAGACGGTCTTCCCCGTAGGCTCGGTCTCCAAGCAGTTCACCGCCATGCTCGTGGCCCTCCTCGCCGAGGAGGGGAAGCTCGGGCTCGACGACGACATCCGCAAGCACCTGCCGGAGATGCCCGCCTACGAGCGGCCGATCAGCATCCGGCAGCTCGTCCACCACACCAGCGGCCTGCGCGACTACCAGGCGCTGCGCTTCCTCGCCGGCTTCGCGCCGAATTACCTCGAGCTGGCGCCCGTGCTGGCGCTCGTCGCGCGGCAGAAGGGGCTCCAGTTCCCACCGGGCGAGCGCTTCGAGTACAGCAACACCAACTACGTGCTGCTGCGGGTGATCGCCGAGCGCGCGGCGGGGAAGCCCATCCGCGACCTCGCCGCCGAGCGCCTCTTCGCGCCGCTCGGGATGACGCGCTCGGAGCTCAGTGAGGGCTTCGAGCGCGTGATCCCCGGGCGCGCGACGCCCTACACCGGCGACCTGGCCACCGGCTTCCGCGGCGCGCACGTGCCGCCGCTCGCCGGCAGCGGCGGCGTCTGGACGACCCTCGCCGACCTGCTGCGCTGGGACGAGAACTTCTACGCCAACCGGCTCGGGCGTGCCCGGCCGGAGCTGGTCGCGCAAGCGGTGACGCCGGTGGCGGCCGCCGACGGCACGCCGGGCACCTACGGCTTCGGCATCTTCCTCGACGAGCACCGCGGCCGGCCGATCCAGTGGCACGCCGGCCGCGGCCCCGGCTACGTCGCCGACGTCGTCCGCTTCCCCGCCGAGCACCTGTCGGTCTTCTGCCTCTGCAACGGCACGATCGACTCGCGCCTCCTCTCGCGCACGGTGGCGGACCTGGTGCTGGGCGAGCGGCCCGCGCCGCTGCGCGTCGCCGGGCCCACGCCGGCACGCACGCCGCTGCGGCTCCCGCCCGCGGCGCTGCGCGTCTTCGCCGGCGATTACCAGAACCCGGCCACCGGCACGGTCTGGAACGTGCGCGCCGAGGAGTCCGGGCTCGTCGTGCACGCCGCCGGCACGCGGCTGGAGCTCGCGGCGAGCGGTCCGGCGGAGTTCTGGACCGTCCGCCCGGCGCTCGACTGGCGGATCGTCTTCGAGGACCGCCCGGCCGGCGGCAAGCTCGTCCGCCTCTTCGAGGAGGGGGGCGAGACCGCGCGCTACGAGCCGCTCGGCGGCGGCCCGGCCCCGGCCGAGCTCGCCGCCTTCGCCGGCCGCTACCTCGACGACGAGCTGGACAACCCGTACGAGCTGGTCGTCGAGGGTGGCGCGCTCCACCTGCGCACCAAGATCCAGCCGGCCGGCGAGCTGCTGGCCGCCGGGCCCGACCGCTTCGTCCTGCCGACCGAGTGGTTCGTCCTGACCTTCCAGTTCGAGCGCGACACCGGCGGCCGCGTCACCGGCTTCCGCCTCGACAGCGGCGGCGCCGACGGCTTCCGCTTCCGCAAGGTGCCGTAGCCCGGCCCGCTCCCGGCTGCGCGGGTGCTATCGTCGGCTCTCCTCACGAGACCACACGCGTGTTCCTCGGCCACTTCGCCGTCGGCTTCGCCGCCAAGCGCGTCGCGCCCGAGGTCTCTCTCGGCACCCTCTTCCTCGCCGCGCAGCTCGCGGACCTCCTCTGGCCGGTCTTCCTCCTGCTCGGGCTCGAAGTCGTGGCGATCGCTCCCGGCGCCACCGCCGTCACGCCGCTCGACTTCGTCAGCTACCCCTGGTCGCACAGCCTGCTCATGCTCGCCGGCTGGGGCGCGCTCCTGGGCGGCCTCTGGTGGTTGGTGCGGCGCGGGCGCGCCGCCGCGGCGCTCTGGATCGCGCTCCTCGTCGTCAGCCACTGGCTGCTCGACGTCGTCACCCACCGCCCCGACATGCCGTTGATGCCCGGCAGCGAGACGCGGCTCGGGCTCGGCCTCTGGGACTCGCGGGCCGCCACCCTCGCCGTCGAGGTCGTCCTCCTCCTCGCCGGCGTCGCCCTCTACACCCGCGCCACGACCGCGCGCGACCGCACCGGGCGGGTGGCGCTCTGGGCGCTCGTCGCCTTCCTCCTCGTCGTCTACGCCGCCAACCTCCTCGGCCCGCCGCCCCCCAGCCCCGCGGTCATCCCCTGGGCGGGGCAGGCGATGTGGCTCCTGGTCGCCTGGGGCTACTGGCTCGACCGCCACCGGCGGCCCCGGTAGCCGCGATGGACCGGACGGCGCGCGCCGCACCGGCCGCCGCGCCGGCGCTGGCCCGGCGCCTGGGGCCGTTCGACGCCACCATGCTGGTCATGGGCGGCATCGTCGGCTCCGGCATCTTCATGAACCCCTACGTCGTGGCGCGGCAGGTCCATACGCCGTTCCTGATCCTCGGCGCCTGGGCGGCCGGCGGCGTGATCGCCCTGGCCGGCGCCTTCATCTACGCCGAGCTGGCGGCGCGGCGGCCGGCGGTGGGCGGCCAGTACGCCTACATCCGCGAGGCCTTCCACCCCTCGCTCGCCTTCCTCTACGGCTGGGGGCTGCTGCTGGTGACGCAGAGCGGCGGCATGGCGGCGGTGGCGGTGACCTTCGCCCGCTACGCGCTGGAGCTGACCGGCGCGCCGCTCGCCGACGGCGCGGTGGCGGCGATCGCCCTGGCTCTGCTGACCGCCGTCAACTGCCTCGGCGTGCGCACCGGCAGCGCCGTGCAGAGCGCGCTCATGGTGCTCAAGATCGCGGCCATCCTCGCGCTCGTCGTCTGCGGGCTCTTCCTGGCCGGCGCGGCGGCGCCGGCGCGCGCCGCCGGCGGGCTCCTCGACCGCCCGCCCTCCTTCGACCTGCTGACCGCCTTCGGCGCCGCGCTCGTGCCGGTACTCTTCGCCTACGGCGGCTGGCAGACGGCTTCCTTCGTCGCTGGCGAAGTGCGCGAGCCGCGCCGCAACCTGCCGCGCGGCCTCCTCTTCGGCGTCGCCGGCGTCGTCGTCCTCTACGTCGCCGTCAATGCCGTCTGCATCCGCGTCCTCGGCACTGGCGGCCTCGCCGCCACGACGACTCCGGCCTCCGACGTCATGCGCGCCGCGCTCGGCGCGCCGGGAGCGCGGCTCATCGCCGCCGGGATCGCGGTCTCGACCTTCGGCTTTCTGGCGCAGAGCATGCTCACCGCGCCGCGCGTCTACTACGCGATGGCCGCCGACGGCCTCTTCCTGCCCGCCCTGGCCCGCGTCCACCCGCGGACCCGCGTGCCGGTGGCGGCGATCGCGCTGCAAGGCATCTGGGCGACGGTGATCGCCCTTTCCGGGCGCTACGAGCAGATCCTCTCCTACGTCGTGGCGGTGGACTGGATCTTCTTCGGCCTGGCGGCGAGCTGCCTCTTCGTGCTGCGGCGGCGCGACCGCGAGAGCGGCGCCGAGCCGCCCGGGTTCCGCACGCCCGGCCACCCGTGGACGACCGCCGCCTTCGTCGCGGTCTCGGCGCTGGTCGTCGCCAACACGGTCTACAAGTACCCGGCCGAGAGCGCCAAGGGGCTGGGGATCCTGCTCGCCGGGCTCGCCGTCTACGCCGCCTGGCGCTGGAAGGAGCGGCGGTGGGCCGCGCGCCCCGCGTCCTGAGCTCGGAGTACCAGGAGTGGGCGAAGACCCGCTCGCAGGCGCGCTTCAACCTGGTGGCGAGCGGCGTCGATCCCCTGCCGCTCGCCGAGCTGGGCGCGACGCTCGACGACCTCGAGCTGAGCGGCCCGAGCTGGTACGGCTACCCGCCGCTGCAGGCGGCCTTGGCGGCGCACTGCGGCGTGCCGGAGGAGCAGGTCGTGGCGGCCGTCGGCACCTCGCTCGCCCTTCACCTGGCGATGGCGGCGCTCGTCGAGCCCGGCGACGAGGTGCTCTTGGAGCACCCGACCTACGAGCCGATCCTCGCCGTCGCCCGCTACCTCGGCGCCGAGGTGAAGCCTTTCGCGCGGCGGCCGGAGAAGGGCTGGGGCATCGACCTCGACGAGGTCGCGCGCCTCGTCTCGCCGCGCACCCGCCTGATCGTCTTGAGCGACCTGCACAACCCGAGCGGCGCGCGCCTCGACGACGCGGCCCTCGCCGGGCTCGGCGAGCTGGCGCGGCGGGCCGGCGCTCGCGTGCTGGTGGACGAGGTGTATCTCGAGATGGTCGCGGTGGACGAGGGTGTGCCGGCGCGCACCGCCGCCCGCCTCGGCCCCGAGTTCGTGGTGGCGAGCAGCCTGACCAAGGCCTACGGCTTGAACGGCTTGCGCTGCGGTTGGGTGCTGGCCGAGCCCGAGCTGGCGCGGCGGATCTGGCGGCTCACCGACCTCTTCCACGTCATCCCGGCCCACCCGGCGGAGCGGCTGAGCGTCGTCGCCCTGGCGCGGCTCGACCACATCGCCGAGCGCGCGCGGGCGCTCCTCGCCGCCAACCGCGCTCTCCTCCACCGCTTCCTCGACGGGCGCGACGACCTGGAGGCCGTCCGCCCGCGCTACGGGACGCTGGTCTTCCCGCGCTGGCGCGGCGGCGACACCGACCGCCTCTGCGACCACCTGCGCGCCCGCCACGAGACGACCGTCGTCCCCGGCCGCTTCTTCGGCCTGCCGGAGCACGTCCGCATCGGCATCGGCGGCCCCACCCCCGACCTCGCCGCCGGCCTCGAGCGGCTCGGCGCGGCGCTCGACGAGCTGTAACCTCGGCGGGCGTCCGGCAGTACCAAGGCTAGTTGTCATCCTGAGCGAAGCGAAGGATCTGGGGGCAGGGGCGTTCCCGGCGGAAGCCCCCGCCCAGATTCCTCGGCTGCGCTCGGAATGACAAGGGGCCGACCTCGCATGCTCTACGCGCTTTCCATGCTGCTCGCGCTCGCTGCGAACGGACCGGCGGCGCCTCCCGCGACCGCCACCGTCGCCGCCGACGCGCGCCTCACGCAGGTGCGCGCGGAGCTCCTCCGCCGCGTCGAGGCGGGCGAGCTGCCGTCGGTCGCCGTCGCGGTGCTCCAGGACGGGCGGGTGCTCTGGGAGGAGGCCTTCGGCTGGGCCGACCGCGCGGCCGGCGTCCCGGCGACGCCGCGCACGCCGTACGGCATCGCCTCGGTCGGCAAGTCGGTCACCGCGACCGCCGTCGTGGCGCTCGCCGAGCGCGGGCTTCTCGACCTCGACCGCCCGGCCGACGCCTACCTCGGCCCGGACGCGCCGGCGGTCCACGCCGGCGAGCGCGACGCCGTCACCCTGCGCCGGCTGCTGCAGATGACCGCGGCGGTGCCGCACGGCAATCTCAGCTTCACCTCCGAAGAGGCGGCGCGCGCGCTGACCTCCGCGGCGTTGGTGCGCGACCGCCTCTTCGTCGCCTTCCCGGCCGGCGAGACCTACCTCTACTCCAACTTCTCCTACGCCGTCCTCGAGCGCGTGCTGGAGCGTGCCTCCGGCCTCCCCTACCCCGACCTCCTGCGCCGCGAGGTCTTCGCGCCGCTCGGGATGAACGACAGCCTGGTCGCCGGCTGGACCGCGAGCGGCACCGCGCCCGCGGCGCGCTACCGCGCCGACGGCTCGGCGATCGAGCCCGCCTTTTCGTTGCCGCGGAGCTCGCTCGCCGTCCACGCCAGCGCCCGCGACCTGCTGCGCTACGCCCGCCTCTCCCTCGACGCGCTGGAGCCTGGGCAGCGGCGGCCGGTGTCGCCCGCCGGCGTTGCCGCCATGCAACGGGACCGGGCGGCGCTGCCGCACGCGCTCATGGCTCTCGGCTGGGGGAGCGTCGAGCTGGGGGACGGCTGGCTCTGGCTGCTGTCGAACGGCCGCGCCGGCGGCGCGCAGGCGACGGTCTCGATCCTGCCGCATGCGCGGCTCGCCGTCGTCTGCCTGACGAACGTCACCGGCAACGCGATGGACGCCCTGGCGGTCGAGATCACCGAGCGCCTCGTCCCCGGCATGGCGGCGAAGGTCGAGCGGGCGATGACCGAGTACGAAGCGGCGGTCAACCTCCCCTATGCGCCGACTCCTGAGCTGGCCGGCACGTGGGAGGGCACCGTGCAGGGCGCCGGCGACCCCGCGCCGCTCCGCCTCACCTTCCAGCCCGACGGCGACGTCCATGTCGCGCTCGACGAGCAGCTCCCGACGCTGCTCGCCGAGACGCGCTGGGAAGAGGGGCTGCTCCAGGGCTCCTTCCTCGGCACGCTCCGCCTCGCCGAGCCCGCCGAGCACCCACACCGGATCGCGCTGGCCCTGCGCCCCGCCGGCGATTCCCTCACCGGCTTCGCCACCGCCTACTTCACCACCGCCCGCGGCCACTTCGAGCTGCCGGCCTACGTCGCCCTCCGCCGCGCCCCCGCCGCCGCGCCGGCCCCCTGATCGGCGCTACTGGATGTAGCCGAGGCTGCGCAGCCGCTCCAGCTCCTCGGGCGCGAGGCTCTCCGCCGCCGCCGCGTCCGGGGGCGAGCTTGGCGGCTACCACCGCCTTCCGCCCCCTCCCGTGCTCGGCAGGCGGCGAGCGGCAGGACCAGGACCAGGACGGCCAGACGCCGTGGGCTCATGGACGACCCCCAGGGAAGAGTCAGATGACCTGCCGGACGATTTCGGCGATGATACAGGCTCCACGACTCGCCACCGACATCCGAAGGAGGGAGCCATGCCGCACTCACTGCGTCGCTTCGCGCCAGCCTTCCTGGGCGCCCTGCTCGTCCTCGCCGCCGCCGGCGCGGTGGCGAACGGCGCCAAGGCGTCCGCTCAATCCACGACACCCGACGCGCAGCCCTCCGAGCACCGCGCCGCGAAGCCGGAGAGCCACGCCGTCTACCTCGCCGACGCCATCAAGTGGCAGGACGGGCCGCCGTCGCTGCCGAAGGGAGCGAAGTTCGCGGTCCTCGAAGGCGATCCCCGCGAAGAGGGACTCTTCACCATGCGCCTCTTTTTGCCGGACGGCTTCCAGATCAAGCCGCACTGGCACCCCGCGCCCGAGCGGATCACCGTCGTCTCCGGGACCTTCAACCTGGGCCGCGGGGACAAGTTCGACAACGCGAAGGGCACGGCGCTTCCCGCCGGCTCCTACTCCCTGATGCCGGCCGAGATGTGGCACTATGCCTGGGCGACCGGCGACACCGTCCTCCAGATCACCGGCGGCGGTCCCTGGCAGATCGTCTACCTCGACCCCCGCGACGACCCGCGGAAGCAAGGCAAGTAGCTCGCTACCCTAAGGAGAAAATCATGATCCGCAAGCTCATAAGCAGGCTGTTGACCGCCGCCGCCGTGCTCGCCGCCGCGCCGGCGCTGGCGCTGGCGCAAGAAGGGCAGGCGCCTCCCCAGATGACCCCCGAGCAGAAGGCCGAGATGGAGGCCTACGTGGCGGCCGGCTCGCCGGGCGCCCCGCACCAGGCCCTGGCGGCGACGGCCGGGAGCTACGATCTGAAGATCAAGAGCTGGCACGAGCCGGGTGGGCCGCCGTCGGAAGAGAGCGGGACGGCGACGCGGAAAATGGCGCTCGACGGCCGCGTGCTGGTCGAGGACGTCAGCAGCTCGATGATGGGGACGCCGTTCACCGGCCACGGCATGCAGGGCTACGACAACGTCACCGGCAAGTACTGGTCGACGTGGAACGACAGTATGTCCACCGGCGTGATGCTGAGCCAAGGCACCTGCGACGCCCAAGGGGCCTGCACCTTCACCGGCAGCTGGAACGACCCGATCACGAAGGGCCCGATCAACGCGCGGATGACGAGCCGCTGGACGAGCCCGACGGTCCAGGTCTTCGAGATGTACATCCCCGGCAAGGACGGCAAGGAGATGAAGATGATGGAGATCACCTACACCAAGAAGTAAGCCCCTACGCCCGCGCCTGGCGCCGGAACGCCCACCGCACCCCGGCCAGCAGCAGCAGGGCGGCGCCGAAGGTGGCGACGATCGTGGCGCCCGTCGGGAGGTCGAGGAAGAAGGAGAGCGCGACACCTCCCGCCGAGACCAGGGCGCCCATCGCCCAGCCGAGCGCCAGGCGCGGCCCCAGGCGCTCGGCGAAGAGCATGGCGGCGACCGACGGCACGATGAGGAAGCAGAACACCAGGAGCACCCCGGCGATCGCCACCGACGAAGTGACCACGAAGCCGAACGAGACGTAGAAGAGGAAGTCCCAGAAGCGGATGTTGTAGCCCCGCCGCACGGCCTCCTCCTCGTCCATCGAGATGGTCAGGAAGCGCTCGCGGCAGAAGTAGTGGAAGACCCCGACGGCGGCGTAGAGCACCGCCGTCCGCGCCAACTCCGGCCAGGTCACCGACAGGACGTTGCCGACCAGCATCTCCTTGAGGTGCTCGGTCTCCTGCGTCGCCTTCGACATCACCAGGATGGCCACCGCCGCCGAGACGGCGTAGACGATGCCGATCACCGCCTCCTGCGGGATCCGCGTGCTGCGGTGGACGCGCGAGAGGGCGAAGATCGCCGCCCCCAGGAAGGTGAAGGCCAGCGAGAACAGGTAGGCGGCCGTCGAGTGCAGGTCGTAGCCGGCGAGATAGGCCACCGTCGTGCCGAGCGCCGCGATCTGCGCCAGCGAGAGGTCGACGAAGATGACGCCGCGCTCGACGACGTGGACGCCGAGGTAGGCGTGGATGCCGGTCAGGATGAGGCTGGCGACGAAGGCCGGCAGCAGGAGATCGAGGATCGTCATCCGCGCCCCTTCATCGCGGCCACGAAGGCGTCGACGTTGGTGTCGAAGAGCGCGAAGTAGTCCTTGATCGCCGGCGTCCCGCCGACCGAGGGGTAGAAGACGAGCACCGCCGACCCGGTCTTGCCGGCGATGTACTTCGGCGTCTTGAGGTCGAAGTACGGCTCGACCAGGATGAGCGGGATCTTCTTCGCCTTGATCAGGTTGATGATCTCGAGGGTGTGCGTCGGGCTGGGCGGGATCCCCGGCTTGGGCTCGACGTGGCCGGCGACCTCGAGCTTGAAGCGCTTGGCGAAGTTGGGCCAGGAGTCGTGGAAGGTGACCACCTCGCGCCCGGCGTAGGGCTTCATCTTGGCCTCCCACTCGGCCGTCTTGCGGGTGAGCGTGGCTTCGAAGGCGGCGAGGTTGCCGGCGTAGGCGCCGGCGGCGGCCGGGTCGAGCTGCGTGAGACGCGCCGCCACCGAGCGGGCGATGCGCCGCCCGTTCTCGGGGTCGGTCCAGTAGTGCGGGTTGCCCTGCGGGTGGACGTCGCCCATGGCGCGGGTGATCTGCCGCGTGGGCCGGCCCAGGACCTCGCAGCCGACCGAGGCGTCGAGGTACCCCGGCGCGCCGGGGCGGATCTTCCGGTTGCGGCTCTGGTCGATGAGTGGCGGCAGGTAGCCGGCCTCGAGGTCGAGGCCGGCGACGATCAGCAGGTCGGCGCGCGAGAGCTGCAGGACGAAGGACGGCTTGGCGTCCACGAAGTGCGGATCCTGGTAGCCCTTGGCGAGGGGGAAGGTGGAGACGTGGTCGCGGCCGATCGCGTCGGCGATCGACGCCAGGTCCTGGGTCGAAGTGACCACGCGCAGTTTTGCCTCCGCGGCGCCGGGGAGCGCCGCGAGGAGCAGGAGCAGAGCGGAAAGACAGCGGACGGGCTTCATGACGTCACCTCAGAAGGGATGGGCGCCGTGGGCGCCGATCGCGAACTGGAATTGCAGGAAGAGCTCCGTGGCCGTGTCGCCCTCGGCGAAGCGCCGCCGGCGCGCCTCGGCGCGGAGCAGGGAGAACTCGCTGGGCCGGAAGGTGAGGAGGCCGGCCGTGCCAGTGTCCTCGAGGCCCGGGTCGTCGGCGCGCTCGGAGCGCTCGTAGCGCGCGCCCACCGACCAGCGCCGGCCGAGCTGATAGTCGCCGGCCAGGAACCAGCCGAGGGCCTCGGCGTCGTCCGGGGCCCCGACGTCGCCCGGCGGCTCGCCGCCGGGATCCTCGTCGTCCGGATCGGTCGGCGGCTCCGGCGCCGCCAGCTCGCGGTGGCTGCGGAAGACCTCGGCGCGCACGATCGCCGAGCGGTAGAGCCCGGTCTGCAGCGGCTTCCAGCGCCAGGTCAGGTCGAGGCCGGCGAGATGGGTGTCGGTCCCCGCGGCGCCGCCGTTCGGGCCGAAGCCGTAGGAGGCCCCGAGATCGACGTTGGTCGCTTCGGTGAGATCGCGGAAGAGCCGGTAGTGCGCGTTGTAGGCGAGGTCGCTCCGCGTCTCCCCCGCGAAGAGCCCTTCGGCGTCGCCGCGGAAGGCCTGGAGTGTCAGCTCGGAGAAGGTCTCGCCGAGCGGGATGAGCCGGCCCACCGAGACGCCGGTGCCGATCCACCCCTCGTCGCTCCCCAGGAGGTTGACCACCGGCAGCGGCTGGTCCACCCAGGGGAGCGTGTGCGCGTGCAGCGTGTTGGCCTTGCCGAAGGCGGCGCGCATCCGGCCGATCCGCGCCAGCAGGCCGGCCGGCAGCGCGGTCAGGGTGGCGTAGCCCTCCTCCACCTCCACTCCCTCCTCGCCGAAGGCGAGGAAGAAGTCGGCACGGGCGTAGGGATCGACGACGGCCTGGAGCCCGAGCTCCGACTCCCGCAACTCGGCGCTCGGCGCGGCGTCGTCGCCCGCCGCGTGCCCGCCGGCGGCGAGGAAGTTGCCGATCATCGCCACGCTGGGGTTGAAGTAGGTGGCCGTGGAGGGCGCGGCACCGGTGGCCGCGACCTCCGGCGGGATCTCGGTGGGCTGCGGGGCGGGGGCGACGGCCGTGCCGCCGGCCTCCAGCTGCGCCAGGCGCCCTTCGAGGGCGGCGATGCGCACCTCGTAGTCGGCGCGCAGCGCCTCGATCTCGGCGCGCAGGGCGCCGACAGGGTCGGTGGCAGGGGACTCTTGAGCCCCCAGGGGTGGCGCGAGAAGCGCGAGCGCGAGCCCGCACGGGATCAGTCTCAAGATCGGATTCGCGAAAGGCGGTCGCCTGCCGGTCATGTCCGGACTCCTTTCCGTCGCAGAGAAAAGGCGAAGTGCCCGCCGGCGCGGGCTTTTTCAGCGCGAGGAGCGGGTCAGGCGAGCGGCGGGCCGCGGGAGACCGGGCGGAGGCGGGGCGGGGCGGCGGGCTCGTCGAGCGGAGCGCCGGCGGCGGTCCGGGCGAGCGCGGGGCCGGCGAGCCGCGCGGGCACGCGCAGGGCGTCGCCCAGGCTCTTGGCGTGGAGCACGCACCAGGCGCAGCGCGGGACCTCCAGGACGGCCGAGGTCTCGAGGTGGAGCGGCTGGTCGGCGTGCCGCGCGTCGGTGAAGACGACGGTCGGCCGATCGAGGGCGGAGTGCTCCGCCGCCGTGCCGTGGACCTCCACCGTGCCGGCCAGGAGGACGGCGCCGAGGAGCAGGGCAAGCAGACTGGCGGCGGCCGAGCGGCCACGGGCCGGGAGTCGCCTCATCGGGGGCATTGTAGCGCGCTCGAGCCCGCCGGCGGTCGTGAGGAGGACCGCACCGAGCGAACGCCTACGGCGTCGCGGCCGCTGCATCCGCAGGGGCCCCGGCGGCGCGCGGGGCCGCGCCGGCCTGGGCGTCGAGCACCGCGCGCAGCCCGGCCGCCAGCTCGAGCGCCGGGCCGGTCGCCCAGTAGTGGAGGAAGACGACCCGCGGTTCTTCGCCGGTCATGTGGTGGTGGATCGCCACCACCGAGATCCCCACCTTGCGCAGCCCCTGCAGCACGATCTGGAGCTCCGGCTCGTACATCGCGAAGTCGCCGTCCACGACCGCCTGCCGCTCGTCGCCGGCGAAGGCGGCCCAGGTGTTGACCCCCATCGCCGCGCCCAGCTCCTCGCCGTGCATGCGCGCCGGCTTGCCGATCGTCACCCGCAGCACGCCGTCCTTGAGCTCGCCCTTGGCGCCGAGCGCGGTCTCGATCGGCGCCGGGTCGAGCGCCGTCCGCGCGGGGTCGATCTCCGCCCGTTTCAGCTCCCGCCCCCGCGCTTGCTCGAGCGCCCGGAAGACCTTCCCCACGGCGCCGGCCAGCTCGGCGAGCGGCCCGTGCCCGCCGACGTGCAGAAACATCACCCGCGGGCTCTCGCCGAGGAAGTGGTTGTGCAGCGCCGTCACCTCGAGGCCGGCGTCGAGGGCGGCCCCCATGACCGGATCGACCTCCCCCTCGAGCAGCACCAGGTCGCCCATCACCATCGCCGCCGCCCCGGCGCGCCGGAAGGCCGCCCATGAGCTCAGGCCCAGGCGCGGCGTCATCCGCACGCCCCCTACCCGCACCGCGAGGTCGCTCCGCGGCGCGCTGACGCGGAAGACCCCTTCGCGCGCGTTGAGCTCCCCCTTGAGGCCGGTCAGCCGCTCGATCGCCGCGGTGTCGAGCCCGGCCGGGGAGCTCTCGGCCGGGGGTGGCTCCTGCGCGGAGAGCGCGGCCGCGGCGAGGACGGCGCAGACGAGGAGCGGCCCGATTGCAGAAGGGATTGGTTGTCGCATGGTGTGACTGTATCGCTCGGTTTGACCGCTCGTCCGACGGTGGGACACAATCCTGCGGTGCGCGCCTGCCGTCCGCTTCTCGCCGCTCTTCTGCTCGTCGCCGTCACTTCAGCGCCTGGGCTGCTCCAGCTCGGAGCGGCCGTGTGGGACGGTCACAGCCATCCCGAGACGTTCGCCGCGGCGCTGGTGCACGGGCACGACCATCCCGAAGGCACCCCGCCGCATACTCACGACCTCACCCCCGCGCCCTCCGCGCGGCAGGACCCGCCGCGCAGCGTCCAGTCCCCCGCCTTCTCGCCGCTCCGGCTCGGCCCCCCTGCGCAGCTCGCGCTCGCGACGGCGCCCTTGCGCGGGCGCCCGCCTGCCGGCCCGTCCGGGTGCGGCCCGCCGCGGCTCGCGCTGCTCTGCAGTCTGCTGATCTGAACCCCGCCTCCTAGCGCCGGCGCTCGTCCGGCCCTTCGCGGTGCCCTCTCGCGGCGCCGCGCACCCTGTTTGTTCGCGCGAACGGAGTCGTCATGTCTAGAACCTGGTTTGCCCTGTCGCTCCTGCTCGCTCTCGCGCCGGCCGGCGCGCAGGAGGCGGTCGTCTTCACCGAGGCGGAGCTCCTCGCCGCGGTGGGCGAGGACCACCCGGCCGCCGCCGCGCTCCTGGCGGAGCGCGAGGTGGCCGCCGCCGAGGTGGTGCGCGCCGCGCTGCTGCCCAACCCGGCCGTCGAGGTCACCCGCGAGGAGCCGGACCCGAGCGCGCGCGAGACGGCCGCCGTCGCCACCTGGACGCCGCCGCTCGGCGGGCGCCGCGCCCTGCGCCGCGAGGCGGCGGAGCGCGGGCTCGCGGCCGCCGAGGGGCGCCTCGCTGCGGGCCGGCTGCGGCTGCGGCTGGCGCTGCGCGCCGCCTACGCCGGCTGGGCGCTCGCCGCCGAGCGCCGGGACCTCGCGGCGGCGCACCTCGCCCGCGTCGGCGAGCTGGCGCGGCGGGCCCGCGCCCGCGCCGAGGCGGGGGAGATCCCCGGCCTGGCCGCCCGGCGCCTGACGCTCGAAGAGGCGCAGGCGCGTGCCGACCTCGCCCTCGCCGAGGCGGAGCTGGCCGGCCGGCGGGCGGAGGTGGCGGCTTGGCTGCCCGCGCTGTCCGCCGGCGCCCGCCCCGCCTCGCCAACCCTGCCGGCCGCCGCCGAGATCGCCCCGGCGGCCGCCCTCGCGGCGCGGGCGGACCTCCTCGCCCGCGAGCGGGAGGTCGAGCGCGCCGAGGCCTTGCGGCGGCTCGCCGGCCGCGTCGTCGATCCCCCGGCGCTCGGCCTCGGCTGGAAGCGGGTGGAGCAGGAGGGGGACGCCCACGCCGGGCCGGTCGCCTCGGTCGGCTGGACGGTGCCGCTCTTCGACCGCCGCCAGGCCGACCGCCGCGAGGCCGAGGCCCGCCTCGCCGGCGCCCGCGCCGAGCTGTCTCTGGCCCGCGCCCGCGCCGAGGCCGAGCTGGCCGGCGCGCTCGCCGCCTACGAGCGCCTGAGCCGCGAAGCCGGGGCGGCCGAAGCGGCCGCCGCCGAGACCGACGCGGTGCTGGCCGGCGCATCCGCCGCGTTCGAGCTCGGCGAGGCCGACCTGACCGACTTCCTCGACAGCCTGCGCGCGGCCCTCGCGTCGCGCACGACTTCACTCGCGTTGCGCGAGGCGGCGCTCGCGGCCGAGCGCGCCCTCGAGGCCGCCGCCGGCCGCCCCGTCGGATCGACTCCCGCACCTGGAGAGCTGCCATGACCCGTGCCGCGACGCCGCTCCTTCCCCTTGCCGTCCTGGCGCTCGCCCTTCTGCCGGCTTGCCGCGACGCCGGCCCTGAGGGCGACGAGCACGCCGGCGAGGCCGAGCCCTGGTCGGTCACCGCCTGGAGCGAGCACTACGAGCTGTTCGCCGAAACCGACCCCCTGATCGCCGGCCGCGAGGCCCCCTCGCACGCCCACTTCACCGTGCTCGATGACTTCTCGGCGCTCGACCGCGGTTCGGTCACCGGCATCCTGCGCGGCGGCGGCCGGGAGGAGACGTTCCACGCGCCCTCGCCGCTCCGCCCCGGCATCTTCCAGGTCGTCTTCCGCCCGGCACGCGAGGGCACCTTCGACCTCGTCTTCCGGGTCGAGGAGCGGGGCCGCCGCGAGGAGATCGCCGCCGGCCGCGTGCGCGTCGGGACGGCGGAGTCGCCGGGCGGGCTGGTCGAGCCGCCGCCGGGGACGCCGGCCGAGGACGCTGCCGGCGGCGAGCCGATCGGGTTTCTGAAGGAGCAGCAATGGCGCACGCCGTTCGCCACCGCCTGGGCCGAGACCGGAAGCCTGCGGCGGACGCTGCGGGCCCCGGCGACGGTGCGCGCCGCCGGCGGCGGCGAGGCGACGCTCACCGCCCCTGCCGACGGCGTGGTCACCGCCGCGCGCTGGCCGCACGTCGGCCTGGAGGCGGCGCGGGGGACGCCGCTCTTCACGCTGGCGCCGCGCGTCGAGGGCGAGCGCAGCCTCTCCGAGCTGGGCGCCGACGTGACATCGCTCGAGGCCGAGCTGCACGCGGCGCGCTCGCGGCTCGCCCGCCTGCGCGAGCTGCTGGCGGTCGAGGCGGCGAGCCGGCGCGAGGTCGAGGAGGCGGACGCGGCGGTGCGCGCGCTTTCGGCTCGCCTCGAGGCGGCCCGCCGCGGCCGCGCCGCGGCCGGCGCGGTGCGGCGGGGCGGCGCCGGGCCGGAGAGCTTCCGCATCGCGGCGCCGATCGCCGGCCGGGTGGCGGAGGTGGCGGTGAGCCCGGGGCAGTTCGTGGCCGCCGGCGCGCCGCTGGCGCGCCTGGTCCGGACCTCGCCCGTCTGGCTGGAGCTGGCCCTGCGGCCGGCGCAGGCGGCGGCGCTGACCGCCGCGCCGGCCGGCCTCTTCGTCCGCCGCTGGGCGGAGGAGGAGCCCTTCCCGGTGCCGGCCGGCGAGCTGCGGCTGGTCTCGCGTTCCCCGGAGGTGGACCGCGCGACGGGCATGGTGCCGGTCGTCCTGGAGGTCCGGCGCGGCGTCGACGTGCTGCGCCTCGGCAGCCGCGTCGAGACCGAGTTGCTGCTGCCCGGGGAGGTGCGCGGCATCGTGCTGCCCGCCTCGGCGCTGGTGGACGACGCCGGCGTCGAGGTCGTTTACGTTCAGCTCGGCGGCGAGAGCTTCGCGCGGCGCGAGGTCGAGGTCGTCGCCCGGCAGGGGCCGCGGGTGGCGGTGCGCGGCATCGCTCCGGGCGAGCGCGTGGTCACCCGCGGCGGCAACGCCATCCGCCGCAGCGAGCTGCTGGGCTCGGGCGCGGTCGAAGGGCACGTGCACTGATGCTCAACGCCGTCATCCGCTTCGCTCTCCGCCACCGCGCCGCGATCCTGCTCGCGGCGGGCCTGCTGCTCGTCCTCGGCGGCCTCTACGCCGTGCGCCTGCCGCTCGACGTCTTCCCCGACGTCAGCGCGCCGACCGTCACCGTCGTCACCGAGGCCCGCGGCATGGCGCCCGAGGAGGTCGAGCTGCTGGTGACCTTCCCGCTCGAGTCGGTGCTCAACGGCGCGCCGGGCGTGCGGCGCGTTCGCTCCGTGTCGGCCGCCGGCATCGCCGTCGTCTGGGTGGAGTTCGACTGGGGGGAGGACGTCTACCGCGCCCGCCAGGTCGTCGCCGAGCGGCTGCAGGGCGCCGAGCTGCCGGCCGCCGTCGATCCGCCCCAGCTCGGGCCGATCAGCTCGGTCATGGGCGAGATCACCTTCATCGCCCTGACCTCCCGCACGCTGCCGCCGATGGAGCTGCGCATCCTCGCCGAGACCGTGGTGCGGCGCAGCCTGCTGTCGATCCCCGGCATCTCGCAGGCCGTGCCGATCGGCGGCGACATGCGCCAATACGAGGTCGAGGCCGACCCTCTGGCGCTCGCCCAGCGCGGCCTCACCGTCGACGACCTGCACCGGGCGCTCGGGGAGGCGAGCCGCAGCGCCGCGGCCGGCTTCCACGTCGACCGCGGGCAGGAGTACCTGGTGCGCGGCCTGGGGCGCGCCCGCAACGCCGCCGACCTCGCCGCCACCGTGCTGCGCGTCGAGGACGGCGTGGCGGTGACGGTGGGGGACGTGGCGGCGGTGCGCGAGGCGCCGGAGCCGAAACGGGGCACCGCGTCGTACAAGGCGCACCCGGCGGTGATCCTCTCGGTGCAGAAGCAGCCGGACGCCAACACCCTGGCGCTCACCCGCTCGATCGACCGCCAGCTCGCCGACCTCGCCCGCACCCTGCCGCGCGGCGTCCGCATCGAGACCGAGAACTTCCGCCAGGCGGACTTCATCGAGGTGGCGATCGCCAACGTCGCCGCGGCGCTGCGCGACGGCGCGATCCTGGTCGTCCTCGTCCTGCTCCTCTTCCTCGGCAACCTGCGCGCCACGCTGATCTCGGCCCTCGCCATCCCGCTGTCGCTGGTCGCCGGTGTCCTCGTCATCTCGCTCTTCGGCGAGGGGCTCAACACGATGACGCTCGGCGGCTTCACCATCGCCATCGGCGCCCTGGTCGACGACGCCATCATCGACGTCGAGAACGTCTTCCGCCGCCTGCGCCAGGAGCGCGGGCGCCCGCCCGAGGAGCGCCGGCCGCCGCTGGAGGTCGTCTTCCGCGCCTCCTCCGAGGTCCGGGGCGCGATCCTCTTCGCGACCCTCATCATCGTGCTGGTCTTCCTGCCGCTCTTCGTCCTGCCCGGCATGGAAGGGCGCCTGCTGCGGCCGCTCGGGCTCGCCTACGTCGCCGCCCTCGCCGCCTCGCTCCTCGTCTCGCTCACCGTCACGCCGGTCCTCTGCTCGCTTCTGCTTCCCGGCTCGCGGGCGCTCGACCGCCCCGACGCCTGGCTGCTGCGCGCCTGCCACCGCCTCTATCAGCCGGCCCTCGCCCGCTCGCTGGCGCACCCGCGCGCCGTCCTCGCCGGCACCCTCGCGGTCACGGCGGCGGCGGTGGCGGTTGTGCCCTTCCTCGGCCGCAGCTTCCTGCCGCCGTTCAACGAGGGGGCGCTGACCGTCTCGGTGGTGAGCCCGCCGGGCATCCCGCTCGCCGACGGCGACGCCGTGGGCCGGCAGGTCGAGCGGGCGCTGTTGGAGTTCCCGGAGGTGGTCTCCACCAGCCGCCGCACCGGCCGGGCCGAGCGCGACGAGCACGTGCAGGGGGTCAACGCCTCGGAGCTGGAGGTGGTGCTGCGCGAGGGGCGCGAGAAGGACGAGCTGCTCGCCGAGATGCGCAAGGCGGTGGCCACCATCCCCGGCGCCGAGGTCACCTTCGGCCAGCCGATCAGTCACCGGATCGACCACATGATCTCCGGCAGCAAGACCAACCTGGCGGTCAAGATCTTCGGCCCCGATCTCGGGGTGCTGCGGCGCCTCGCGGCGCGGGCCGAGACGCTGCTCGGCGAGGTGCCGGGGATCGTCGACGTCTCGAACCAGGAGCAGGCGAGCGTGCCGCAGCTCGTCGTCGAGTTCGAGCGCCGCGCGCTGGCGATCCACGGCCTGACGCCGGCCGCCCTGTCGCGCTCGGTCGAGGCCCTCTTCCAGGGCACCGAGGCCGGCGAGATCCTGGAGGGCGGCGTCGTCTCCCGCGTCGTCGTCCGCCTGCCGGAGCGCCTGCGCGCCTCGCGCGAGGAGCTCGCCGCGCTGCCGGTGCCGACCCCTGCCGGCCACACCGTGCCGCTCGGCGAGGTGGCGCGCGTGCGCTTCGACCTCGGGCCGGGCCTGGTGCGGCGGGAGAACGTCGAGCGCGTGGCGGTCGTCACCGCCAACGTCGCCGGCGCCAACCTGACCGGCACCGTCGAGCGCGTGCAGCGCGCGATGGCGGCGGGGCTCGAGCTCCCCGCCGGCTACCGCATCGCCTACGGCGGGCAGTTCGAGGAGGCGGCGCGCAGCCTGCGCAACCTCGCGCTCCTCTCGGGCCTGGTGCTGGCGGGGATGTACGGCCTGCTCTTCGTCGCCTTCCGCAACCACCGCCACGCCCTGATCGTGCTCGTCAACTTGCCGCTTGCGCTGGTGGGCGGCGTCTTCGCGGTCGCTCTCGGCGGCGGCGTCCTCTCGGTCGCCTCGCTGGTCGGCTTCATCACCCTCTTCGGCATCGCCACGCGCAACGGCGTGCTGCTGGTCTCGCACTACCAGCACCTGATGGCCGAGGAGGGGCTGGGGCTCGAGGAGGCGGTGGTCCAGGGCTCGCGCGAGCGGCTCGCGCCGGTGCTGATGACGGCGCTGACCGCCGGGCTCGCCCTCATCCCCCTGGTCCTCGCCGGCGGCAAGCCCGGCAACGAGATCCAGAGCCCAATGGCGCAGGTGATTCTCGGTGGGCTGCTGACCTCGACCTTCCTCAACCTCGTCCTCGTGCCGGTGCTCTTCGCGCGCTGGGGCGGGCCGGCGGCGGGCGGGGGCGAGCGCAGGTCGTTTGCCGGGCCGTCCGCTTTCGCGTAGCCTAGGGCATCGTGTCTGCGGAAGCCGCCAGGGCGGAGACCAACCGGCTCCTCGAGCTCCTGCTGACGGTCGTCCGGATCTCCGGCGTCCCGCTCAACGAGATCGAGCGCCGGATGGACCTCGCGTCCGGCTACCTGAGCAAGCTCTGGGGCCGCTCCCTGACCTTCAAGATCGGCCACCTGTTCCAGATCCTCGAGGTCATCCAGCTCGACCCTGTCGAGTTCTTCCGCCTGGCGTACCCGCAGGAAGCGCCGCAGCCGAGCCCGACCGGCCAGAAAGTCCGCGACCTCGCCACCAAGCTCCAGGGCAGCGTCCCGCGCCAGCCCCCGCCTTTCACCCCCGAGCAGCTCGACCAGGCCCTCGGCAAGCTGCGCGAGATCCTCGCCGCCCAAGCCGCCGCCCCCGCCGCCGAACCCCGCGAGCCCGACCGGGCGCGGCGGCGCTGAGCGCACTCAGCGGCGGCGGAGTCCTACCAGAGCGCGCCGTCGCCTCGCCGCATCAGAACCGAACCGCGTAGTTGGTCAGCACCACGTAGTCCGGGAAGGCCGCGTCGCCGTGCGAGCCGCGGATGAGGTCCGAGACGCTGCGCTGGCGGTTGCGCTCGACGGCCCACGGCACCGACATCGAGAGCGAGTTGCCGCCCCAGGAGTAGCTCAGCGACGGCTCGACCGAGGCCATGTAGCCCGGGCGCCGGCGGCCGAAGCTCGAGCCGAAGGCGTCGTGCGGCGGGATGCCCTCGATGCGGCCGCCGAGGCCGAGGCCGAAGCCGCGCCAGGACTTGGGACCGATCTGCACGCCGAGGCGCGCCACGTACTGGTCCGTCGCCGACACGAACTCCTCGGCGATGTTGGCGTTGGGACGCGCGACGCCGTTGTGCGTCTCGGGCGCGAAGATGTAGGTGCCGCTGCCGTAGAGGGCAAGCGAGCCGGTCTTGTTGAGGATGCGGTAGCCGCTCGCCTCGGTGATGATCCCCCAGGCGCCGTCGCCGGGCTGGACCGAGTAATCGGCAGTGCCCCCGTCGCTGCGCACGATCTGGCTGCCGCGGAGCGACAGCGTGCTCTGCCGCTGCTTGTAGTCACCGGTCGGGGCCTTGATGCCGAGCCCAAGGGAGAGGTTCGAGCGGCGGTGGGTCGCCGGGTCCCAGAGCAGGTGCTTGGCGACCACCGTGACGTCGCCGAGCCCTTCGGTCTGGCTGCGCGTGTAGCGCGCGATCACGTGCCCTTCGGCGTTGCGCAGCGCGCCGTCGCGGTTGGCCGTCAGGTACGGGAGGCCCACCGAGAGGCTCGTCTGGGAGTTGAAGCTGTAGCGCATCGAGAGGTCGATGATGTTGACGTTGTTGACCACCTGGCTGTGCTCGGCCATCCGCTCCTCCTGCTCGTCGGTGCCGACGAAGTGGCGGAACGAGTAGCCGTAGCGGTGGCCGAGGGAGGCCTGGAAGCGCTGGTGAGCGCCGGTGGGGGTGAAGTCGTTGTGGAAGGCGTCCATGACGGGCGTGTCGAGGCGGGTGAGAACGCAGCTCTGCGCGGTGACGGACGGCGGCACCAGCAGGGCGCCGATCGCGACCAGCACCACCGGCAACACGCTGCGCAGCAGGAATCGAGACGAGCCGTGAACAGAGTCAGTCGACATCGCTATCTCCTCGGTAGGTGGGAGCCCATTTCGCAAGAGGAATGCCACGGGCGGAGAGTGTCCCTGGAGCGGTCGGTTCCCGAGGAGAAAGAGCGCCGGCCGGGGTCGAGGAGGCCCTCGAGCCAGGAGCCAGATCTCATACATTCGATGATTTAGGGAGAAGAAGCTTATGAACGCCGGAGCATCGGCGCGACTGCTACTCGTGCAGCACTTGGTGGACGAGGGCGACGGCGATCGAGCCCTCGCCGACCGCCGAGGCCACGCGCTTGAAGCTGCCGCTGCGCACGTCGCCGACCGCGAAGACGCCCGGCAGGCTGGTCTCCAGCAAGTGAGGCAGCCGTGCCAGCGGCCAGCCCGCCGCGGCGAGGTCCTCCGGCGTCAGCGTCGTCCCGGTCTTGATGAAGCCCTTCTCGTCGAGCGCCACGCAGCCGGCGAGCCACCGCGTGCTCGGCACTGCGCCCGTCATGACGAAGACGTGGCGGATGTCGTGGCTCTCGACCGTCTGCTCCGCGCCGTCGCGCCAGCGCACGCGCTCGACGTGGGCCTCGCCCTCGAGCGCCACGATCTCCGTCCGCGTATGCAGCGTGATGTTGGGGGTGCCTTCGAGGCGACGGACGAGGTAGCGCGACATGCTGTCCGCCAGCCCCCGCGCGCGCACCAGCACGTGGACGTGCCGCGCGGTCTGCGCCAAAAACACCGCGGCCTGGCCGGCGGAGTTGCCGCCGCCCACGACGGCGATCTCCTCGTCGCGGCACAGCCGCGCCTCCATGAAGGTGGCCAGGTAGTAGACCCCGGCGCCCTCGAACCGGCCGAGGTCGTCGAGGGCGAGCCGCCGGTACTCGGCACCGGTGGCGATGATCACCGCGCGGGCCGGCACCGGCGGGCCGGCGTCGAGCTCGAGCACGTACGGGCGGCGGTCGCAGGCGAGGCGCCGGGCGCTACGGGGGATCGCCACCTTCGCCCCGAACTTCTCCGCCTGCGTGTAGGCCCGGCCGGCGAGCTCCTGGCCGGAGATGCCGGTGGGAAATCCCAGGTAGTTCTCGATCCGCGAGCTGGCGCCGGCCTGGCCGCCGGGTGAGCTCGCCTCCACCACCAGGACGTCGAGCCCTTCCGAGGCGCCGTAGACCGCGGCCGCGAGACCGGAGGGGCCGGCGCCGATGACGACGAGGTCGCGCACCAGGCTCTGGTCGATGGCGTCGTTGAAGCCGAGGCAGCCGGCGATCTGCTGGTTAGTCGGGTTGCGCAGCACGATCTCGCCGCGACAGATGACGATCGGCACGTCGGCAGCGGCGACGTGGAAGCGGTCGAGGAGCTCCTGGACGCCCTCGTCGCGGTCGAGGTCGATGTAGGCGTAGGGATGGCCGTTGCGGGTCAGGAACTCGCGCACCCGCAGCGTGCCCGAGCAGTGGTCGGAGCCGACCAGGACGACGTCGCCGAGGCCCTGGGCGACGAGCTCCACGCGGCGCAGGACGAAGGCGCGCAGGACGATCTCGGAGAGCTCCGCGTCGGTCTGGACGAGCGCCAGCAGCCCCTCGCGGTCGAGCTCGATCACCGCGCCCGGCTGGGTGGCGCGCACGCTCACCAGGGCGCGGCGGCCGGCGAGCGTGCTGACCTCGCCGGTGAAGTTGCCGGGGCCGTGCAGGGCCACCCGCGTCGCGGTGCCGCCGAAGAGGCGCACGGCCTCGAGCTCGCCGGCGGTGACGACGAAGAACGGCACGTGGGAGTCCCCCACCTCGACCAGCACCTCGCCGGGGGCGGTCCGGCGCTCGGTGCCGTGCGCGGCCACGCGGGCGAGCTGCGCCGCCGTCAATGCCGGGAACATGGCTTCCCGGTTCTCTGGCGACGGCGTGGCGATGACGGTCGCGGCGGGCGGGGCAGGCGTCGGTGGGTCGGTCATAGGGTTCTCCCGGTGCCGCTGTGCCCCAGCCTAGCGCGACAGGCGCCCGAGCCCGCCGATCAACCCTACTAATCGTCAGGGCAAATGCCGATTGACCGGGCTCGTTGCTCACAGTTAACCTGAGCCGATCATGGACCCGGCCCTCCTGGCGACGCTCCGTATGCACAATCCGTGGCTTGACCGGCCGGCGGATCAAGCTGCTTTGCTCGCTGCCTCACTGCCGGAACTGTTCATCGCACGCCATCGCCGGCTCGAGCTGCGTCCGGGGCGCGCAGAGCTGGTCGTGGGGCCGCGGCAGGCTGGAAAGTCGACGTGGATTCGGGAAGCCTTGACTCACGTCGAGGCCCCGGTCCTCATCCTTCATGCCGAGGAGCCGCGGATCCGCGAGCTCGCCCACTCCCCCGCTCTCGCTCTGGATGCCCTGGCCGAGGTGCTGAGCCCCGAGACCCTCTTTCTGTGCGAGGAGATCCAGCACCTTGCGGAGGCGCCGCTCTTCATCAAGGGCCTTGTCGACCTCGACAAGTCGCGACGCATCGTCGCCACCGGCAGCTCGTCGTTCGCATTCAGCGCGCGGACGCGGGAGTCTCTCGCCGGCCGGGCGCGACGGACTGAGCTCTTGCCCTTTTCTCTCCAGGAGGTCGCAGCGCTCGTTCCCGCGGGGCTGGCGCCCGCGATCCGCGACCTGCGGCTCCGCGACCTGTGGGAAAAGCTCGTCGTCACGGGCGGTTATCCGGAGCCGTGGTTCGATTCTGATCCTGCGACGGCACTGCATCACCTGGTGGAAGCCTTCGTCCTCAAGGACACCTCCGATCTCCATCAGATCGAGCGGCCGTCGGTGTTTCGCAAGCTGCTGGAGCTGGCGGCGGCGGACATCGGCAATCTGGTGAATCTCACCGACTGGGCAGGCTTGGCCCAAGCCTCCCGCAACACCGTTGGGCGTTACCTCGAGATCGCAGAGGAAGCACTCGTGCTCCGGCTGGTGCCACCGTTCGCGGGGGGCAAGCGCTCCGAGATCTCCGGAACGCCCAAAGTCTTTTTCCTCGACAACGGCTTGCGCAACGCGGTCTTCGGCGGCTTCAAGGCGAGCAGCGAGAGGGCTGACCGCGGCGCTCTCTGGGAGAATGCAATCTTCAACGAGCTGGCAAAACGCTTGGAGTTGCTGGACGAAATCCGCTTCTGGCGCTCGAAGGGCGGTGCCGAGGTCGACTTCGTGGTGCGGCGCGGGAAACGGATGGTGGCAATTGAAGTCAAAGCTGCCGAGCTCGCCCGTCCGACGGTGTCACGAGGAACACATAGCTTTCTCGAAGCGTACCGTCCGGCCTGCCTGGGCGTGGTCAACGCCTCTCTGCGGCTCGACACCGTCGAGGAAGGAGTCCCCGTTCGCTTTGTGCGGCCCTGGGAGATCGATCTGGTTCTAGGCGAGCTCGAACGTTGAGGACTCTGGGGTTTTCACCAGGGCCCACCTAGATAAGACGCGGCGCCAGCCTCGCCGCAGCCGTGGCGCACTCCAGGCCGTCTCACGGCCCGACCGGTGCGGCGAGCGTGGTGAAGCTCATGAGCATCTACGCCACCCTTTGGGCACTGCAGTTCCCACGCGATGGCGACCTTCTAATTCCTCGTGACTGGATCGAGGTTCAGGCGCAGGGAGTGCCAGGTCACATCGGCAGTTCCAGTCCGGGGTGCGGCTGCGCTGCGAGGGGGCCGGCCACGCGGCACTCTTCAAGTGCTATCCCCGGACGGAAGCGTCCGCGCGCTGTACGAAGACGGCACCCAGCGAGTCGTCCGCGCGCCCGAGCGGCCGCCGTAGCACGCTCCGGCTGCATGCGTCACCCTCACGCGGCGGCGCCCGATGACCTCGTGTTCGCGATCGAGGGCGGCCGAGGCCGGTCAGCTATCGAGGTACTAGAGAAGGAAGCTGCGCTACCGCTGCCTGAAGCGGGCGGCCGGGTCGTGCTCGAGGCGGCGGAGGAAGGCGGAGACTTCGTGGACGAAGGTTACGGTGACGTTCTCTTGCTCGCAGGCTTGCTGGAGGAGGGCCAAGGCGCCGAGGGCTTCGCGGCCGACGCCGATGGCGACGAAGGTCTCGGCAGCGTATTCGAGGATCTCCAACGCCGCGTGCGAGCGGCCTTGGCGCAGCCAGACGGCGCCGAGGTCGAGGGTGGCGAGCGCGGCCTGATAGCCCAGCTCTGCCTCGTCGAAGCCCTGGATCGCGTCGCTCAGCCGTTCGACGGCACGCTCCAGGTCGCCGAGGCCCGCGGCGTTGTACCCCTCAAGCCAGGTGCGCTTCAAGAGCATCACGCGATCCGCGTGTCGGTCGTAGCGACCGCTGTTCTCCCACAACAGTATCCGGCCTTCGCGGAGCTGCCCACACTCGGAGAGCAACCAAGCGAGGTTGTGAACAGCTACCAGGGCCAGCTTCGGGTCGACCGTCTCGTCGATCAGTGCGAGCGCGCTACGCAGGAGGCGGACCCCCTCCGCAACCTCGCCGCGGTAGCCGGTATAGAGCCCCCTCTGGACCAACGCTCTCCCCTGCTGATGGCGCTCGCCGAACTCCTCGTAGGTCTGCTCTACCTGCTCGAGCAAGTCGAGGGCTTCGGAGAAGCGGCGCTGATCACCGAACAGCGCGGCCCTGATGGTCAGCAGGTGGGCGCCGAGAAGCCGGTCCTCCTCGTTGCCCCGGTAGAGAGCGAGGGCTTGCTCGACCGATCGGTCGGCGCCGCTCAAGTCGCCGGTGATGCGCTGCGCGTTCCCGTACTCGCCGAGCGCACGGGCGTTGAGCTCGGCGACTCGCACCGTTCCCACCTGCTCGGGGTCGAGCCGGCTCGCGGTGTACACCGCGAGGTGGGCTAGCTGCAGCATCTGGGTCGGGTCTTCGTGCCGCAGCTCCCAGCTCCGCCGCATCAGGGCGCGGCAGACAGGGGCGCTGCAGAAGTGCGAGGCGGGGATGGCGGAGTGTCCCCCCGCCACCAGCGCGGCGTAGATCTCGTCGGCCAGGAGGGTCTCCTGTTCGTGGGCGGCGGCGGCGGGGCCCGCCGCGGCGAAAGCGCGGTCGAAATCAACTTCGTAGACCGCGCCCTCGTCGCTCCCGAGGTCTTCCGGCTCGCCTTCCTCGAAGAGCGGCCCCGCGAGATCCGCGGCCGCCGCCTGGCAGAAGCGGCAGCCGCGGACGAGATGGGCAATGACGCGGGCACCCTCGATCGCCGGAAGCTGCCCGCGCAGGAAGCGGTCGAGGGTCTCGTGCGTAGGGTGGTCGCGCAAGCTCGGGCAGTCTCCCGGGTTTCAGCAGATTAGCGGGCGTATTCTGCCACAACCGCTTGCGCTCCTGTTGCTAGCCGTACGGATCGATCCCTATACCCTGATTCTCCCAAACCGCCCGCAGCCCGACGAAGTCGAGAACGTCCCGCAACAGCTCGGCCAACGCCAGCCGGGCGCTGGCCCGGGCCGGCGGCGCCTCGTTGCCGGCGCGCGAGCCGATGGCGTGCGCCGGTGTGCCCAGGACGAGGAACGCCGCCACCGCGAGCGCCCCCACGCTTGCCACGATTTTCCGACCTGACATCGCAAAGCCTCCTCGTTCCCCGGCGGGTCGCCGGACGGCCGGGATGGCTGCGGCGCTCGCGGGGTTGTCTCTTTTCCCACCAGCGTAGTGCGGTCCGCTCCCCCGCTGGGACGACGGATGCGGCGGCGAGCAACGGACGGCAGGGGCCAGTTCCTGGGCGCTACCCAACGTCTCGGAGGAACATCTACTTGCCATCTTCAGCAACACTATGCTAGAAATGTCAGCGTCACTGATGAAAAGGGCTGGAGAGCAGCAAATCCAGCCAAACACCTGCAACCGAGCCAGTGACGGGAGCGAGACAGCCGATGGAGCACTTCCGCGAGGGCGAGCTGTTGCCGTTCGTGACATCGCTGACCGAGCGCCAGGCCGGCGTCCTCGGCCACCTCCTCGCCTGCTCGCGCTGTCGCAACCTGGCGCGGCCGATCGCCGGCCAGCTCGCTCAGACGGCGGCCGGCGTGGCGCCGGCGGCCGGCGCGCCGGAGCTCGAGCGGGCCTGGCCGCGGCTCGCCCGGCGCTGGGAGGCGCGCTCGGCGGCGATCGCCGCCGAGCGGGCGGCGGCCGGGCCGCTGGTCGACGAGCTTTTGGCGCTGCCGAGGGAGCGGCGGACGCTCGCGCTCCGCGGCGAGGAGCGCTTCAACACGGCCGCCGTCGTCCTGACGCTCCTCGAGCGCGGCGGCCAGGCCGCCGACACGCAGCCCGACGCCGCCGAGGAGCTGGCGCGGCTCGCGCTGACCGTCCTCCAGCGGCTGCCGCCGGGCGCCGGCGTGCGCGACCTCCAGAGCGGCGGCTACACGCTCGTCGGCCAGGCGCTCCATCGGCGCGGCGAGCTCCCGAGCGCCGAGCTCGCCTTCCGAACCGCCTCCGACCTCCTCGAGGAGCAGGACTCGTTCGAGGCCGCGGTGCTGGCGCGGCGCCTCGCCGGCTTCCGGCGCGCCGGCAAGCGGGCGCCCGAAGCGCTGGCGCTCTATCAGCGGGCGGTGACGCTCTTCGAGGAGTGCGGCGAGGTGGCGCAGCAGAGCCTGGCGCTCGAAGAACAGGGCACGCTCTATGCCGACCTCGGGGACTTGGAGCGCGCCGTGGGCCTCTTCTCGCGCTCGTTCCTGCTGTCGAGCCGGCTCGCCGACCCGGCGGCGGCGACGCGCGGGCGGCTGATGCTCGCGCAACTCCTCCTCCGCTTCGACCGCGCCGACCAGGCCGAGGCGGTGCTGGGGCAAGCGGACCCGGCGGCGCTCGACGACCCGGCGCTGCGCGCCGTCCTCGGCGTGACCGCCGCGCAAGCGGCGGCGCTGGCCGGCCGCGCCGACGAGGCCGAGCGGCGACTCACCGCGGCGTTCGCGGAGGCGCTCGCCGCGGGCTCAGCCGAGGCGGCGGCCGTCGCCGGCATTCACCTGGCCAGCCTCTGGATCTGGCGCGGCCGCCGGCGCGAGCTGATGCGGATGGCGCCGAAGCTCGCACCGCTCGTCCGCGCCCGGGCGCTGCCGCCCAAGGTGCGCGCGGCGCTGCGTCGGCTGAGCGACGCGGCCGCGGCGGGCAGCGCCGACCGCCGGCTCGTCGCCGAGGTCTGGCGCGAGGTGCTGCGCGAGCTGCCGGCCGGGGGCTTCCGCGCCGGGCTCCTGATGCTGACCGGGCAGGTGCTGGAAGGTGCGGGCTAGAACGCCCGGCACGTGGGCCGGGCGCTACGGCGCCGGAGCGGGAGGCGTAGCGCCCGGCCTACGTGCCGGGCGTTTTCCGTCAATGCACGGACGGCGCGGCGGGCTGGTCGTCGAGCGTGCCGAGCGCCTTGGTGTAGGCGACGGAGACGAGCCGCATGGCGGCGCCGAGCCGCTGCAGGTGGCCGAGCAGCGCGTCGCACGCCAGGCTCGGGCGGGGCACCTCGATGTAGAGCAGGAGGTCGTTGGGGACGGTGGCGTCGATCACGTACTCGACCTGGAGGAGGTTCAGGTGGCTCAGGACGTCCCAGGCGAGCTGCACGCGCTCCGCGCGGCCCAGCCGCTCGAGGCGGTCGCGCTCGGCGAGGTCGAGCGAGAAGTGGTAGCAGACGAACAGCCGCTCGGGGCCGGTGGCCGGCTCGGCGACGAGCACGGCGACGTTGTCGCGGACGGCCGCATCGACCCAGAGGAACTCGCCGTCGGCCAGGCCGACGCCGACCGCGGGGTGCTCCTGCTCCTCGAAGGTCCAGCCGGCGGGCTCCAGCCAGCCGCGGACGGTGTCGCGCAGGGACGTCGGAAACGTGCGGCGCGCGGGCTCGGGCATCGGGTCGCTCCTCGTGCAGCGGTCGGAAAAAGGCGCGGCGGGCGCGCTTGCGCCACGCCCGCCGCGCCGGGCTTCGGTCAGTCCCCCTCGCCGTAGTGCCGGGCGAGCCGCCGCCGCCGCTGGCGGCGCCGGTCACGCCAGGCCCGGTCCGACGCCTGGGTCAGCGTCGGGCCGGCGAACGACTTCGCGTCGGGATCGGCGTCAGGGTCGGCCAGGAAGCGGCCGCCCTTCGACGCCCGACGCCGGGAGGACCGCCGTTCGGTTCGCGACATCGCTCCTCCTTTCTCGTCCTGTTGCGGTGATGAGGGCGCCGCTCACTCCGCGGCTTGGGTCTGGACCGTGGGAGGCGTCGTGCCCGCCTCCGGCTTCTTCGAGCGCCGCCGCGGCACCCGCAGCGGCTTGAAGCCGTACTTGATGAGCGCCTCGCTGGTGAAGCCGTGCTTGCTGCGCAGGCTGGCCCCGATGCGCGCGCGGAGCGAGTCGCCCTCGATGGCGAGCTTGCGGACCCGCGCGGTCTGCGCCCGGAACTGCGAGCGCAGGTCCTCGAGCTGGTTCTGGACGGTCCGCGCCTCGGCGATGCGCTCCTCGAGCCGCTGGAGATCCGCCGCGATGTGGCTGAAGCCTTCGCCTTCGCGAAGGTTCTCGACCACGACCTGCCAGCGGGTGACACGTTCGGACAGTGAGTTTCCGTTGATAGCCATGCTGCCTCCTTTCCGTTACAGGTTGATCGCACCGCCATCCGATGAGGGCGGCCCGCGGCACGAACCGAATCGATCGGCGCCGGAAGCGAGTGGATCGGCGGCCGAACCGAGTCGATCCAGGCCGGAACCGAGTGGATCCGCAGCGGAACCGAATCGATCCGCGGCCGAACTGAGTCGATCCACGCCGGAACCGAGCGGATCGGCGGCGGAACCGAACCGATCCACGCCAGAACCGAGTGGATCCACAGCGGAACCGAATCGATCCACAGCCGAACCGACTGGATCGAGCCGCCGACCCAGCCCATCCGTCTCCTGATCCACGCGCTTTACTAGCCGACCCGGTCTGTTCACACCTTCTCCTCTGCCCGCGGGCGAAAAAGTCGAAGAAGTATCGGAGTCTCTGACTCTATTGTCAATAGACAGTGGTAAACGGCAGAGTATCAGACTATAATGCGGGTGCGCCGGCCACCGAAGGCCGGCGCGTCAGGAAGGAGGACGCCTATGGAGAGGACCACCACGCACACGTCAGGGCACCCGGCGCCGGCGGCGCCGACCCCGGTCACCGCGAGGCTCAAGGCCGAGCGCATCCAGGAGCTCCTGCGCGAGCTGCCCGGCTGGAGCGCCGCGCGCAACGCGACGGAGATCTCGCGGCGCTACACGCTCTCGAGCCCCCGCGCGGCCGTCGCCTTCGCCCACTTCGTCACCGAGACCGCGTTCGACCACGGCCTGAGCGCCGACCTCGACCTGCGGCCCAACCGCATCGTCGTGACGCTGGTCAGCCGCCTCGCCCGCAGCCTCACCGAGGCCGAGTTCGACCTCGCCAAGGCGATCGACGGCAAGCAGGAGGAGCAGGAGCAGTAGACGTCCCGGTCCCGGGGCGCCCCGACGGGCATGGGGGGGCGCCCCGGGCGATCGGTCCCCCGTTCATGGAGGGCGATGCGATGACCGCAGTCGAAGTCACCGCCAGCGGTTTGAACCTGCGCCGCGGCCCGGGCACGGCGTTTCCGGTCCTCGCCGTCCTGCCGCGCGGCATGGTCCTCGAGCGGCTGAGCGCCTCGCCGGACGGCCGGTGGCTCGAAGTGCGGCGCGCTGCCCCCGAAGGCCTCTTCACCGGCTGGGCCGCGGCGCGCTACCTGCTGCCGTGGACCGGCGATGCCTTCCGCGGCCCGCAAGGACAACCGCCCTGGCTCGCCCTCGCCAAGCGCGAGATCGGCGTCCGCGAGTACCCCGACGAGACCCACAACCCACGCATCGTCGCGTACCACGCGACCACCGCCCTCCGCGCCACCGCCGACGAGGTCCCCTGGTGCTCGGCCTTCGTCAACTGGTGTCTACGCCGAGCCGGCCTGCGCGGCACGGACTCCGCCGCCGCCCGTTCCTGGCTGGCGTGGGGCCGGCCTCTAGAGAGACCGCGGAGCGGCTGCGTCGTCGTCCTGCGGCGAGGCAACAACCCGGCCCAAGGCCACGTCGCCTTCTTCTTCGCCCCCCGCGGTGCCCTCCTCGAACTCCTCGGCGGCAATCAAGAGAACCGGGTCAAGGTTCGGGCCTACCGGGCGGACTCGGTGCTCGGGTACCGGTGGCCGGGCTAAGGGGCCGACTACCGGCGCCAGCGAGAGAAGCCACACAGGCCGTGAGGCACAGATCAGAAGTTCCGCAATCGACCTCATTTGTGAAAACTCGCGGCGAGTCCGTCCTTCTGAAAGAGGAGATGGTCTCCTCACTTCAAGGAGGCAGCCATGGCAGAGCGCGAGTACACCTTTGAAGAGATCGATCGGCACATCAGTTCACAGGACCTGAGCCAGTTCGAGGCCGGCGCAAAAGCCTTCACGGCGGAAACGGTGAAGGCCCAACCCGCACAGGCGGTCCAGCAAATCTGCGGGATCTATCGTGTGGTCCGGCCGATTCTGGTCGCCCTGAGCAACTTGCCTTTCATCCCCCAGTCATGGAGAAACGCCCTGAAGACGTTCATTCGTCTGATGGATCTTCTCTGCCCTCAAGGGTGAACTGCGGTCGCCGAAGTAGCAGCCGACGGCGGCGGAGTCGAGGGCGATCAGGTACCGAAGAGGCGGAGCCCCCGGCCGGAGTCGGCTCCGGCCGGGGGATCGGGGCAGTTCAGTAGTAGTTCTCGCAAATACAGTTCTGGAAGTTCCAATAGGGGCAACCGGGAGGGGGTGTGCACGGGTCCACGCAGCTGCAGTCCGGCCAGGGTTGCCAGTTCCAGCCCATGGCATAGCAATCCTGCTCCGCTTGGGGATCCGGACACTCCGGCTGCGAATAGGTCGAGCAGATGTAGGCCACCCAGATCGTCGCCCCGAAGGTGCCGCAGTAGGGGTAGGCGCCGCTCTGCGAGCCGCCGTTGCAGTTCTCGACCGAGGCCTGACCCGGGCTGTTGCCGGAGCCGTTGGCGACCGGCACCGAGAACCACAGCGTCCCCATCGGGTCGTCGCAACACCAGGGATCGTTCTCCTTGATGTACTCGCTCACGGTGACGGTGGCACCTTCGCAGGAGCCGGCCACCGTGAAGTAGGGGGTCGAGACCTGATGCACCCAGGCGCTGTCCGAGAGGTCCCCGCCGTACCAGGTCCCTTGAGGGTTGGAGTACTGCGAGTGCCAGGTGTCGCAATTGCAGGCGTTGCCCCACTCCCCGGGGTGCACGGTCTCGGGGCCATGGAAGCAGGTGGTTTGGTCGTCCGGGCACTCCCGGTACTGGTGGTAGGAGCCGAAATAGAGGTTGATGTCGCCGGTCATACCGCCTGTGCCGGCCGTGTGGGCCGAGTCGACGTTGTTGCTGCAGACGCCGTGGCTCGCGTGGTTGTTGCACTCGAGCCCCCAATAACGGTTCATCCAGCGGTAGCCGCTGTAGACCGACAAGGCGCAGGTGCAACTGTCGCCGGAGGAGGAGGCGGTGGTGGCGCTTGGCGTTCCGGCCTTGGCGGCCCGGAGGCCGTCACGCTCGGCCGTATCCCGGCGACCGCCGCGGAACTCGCGCGTCGAGAGCCCGGTCTTCTTGCGGAAGCTCGCCTCGACGGCCGCCATCTCCGTCTCCATCGCGCGGCAGTCTCCGGCTTTGTTGCTTCCCAACTGGCACTTGTCGAGGTCGATCTGGAGGGACGCCCGCCGCCCGAGGAGATCGGTCAGCTCGTCGGCGGAGGCGCTCACGCCCATCTCCTGCATCCGCTGCTCCACTTCGGTCAGGACATCCTTCCGCTCCCGGAGCGCGAGCTCTTTCTCCCGGCGCGGGATCGATTCCGCGAGCGCCTTGCGCGCCTGGGGACTCGACCCCACCGCCGCCGGGCCGCTCCGCGGCTCCTCCCCGTATCCAGCAGAGGCAGTGACCAAGACCAGAACAAGGACGAACAAAAGGCGTGTAGGGTTGGTCATCGGTGTCTCCTCTCTTATGCATCTAAATCATGCAATTCATAGACCGCGCGGTGTAATCCGTCGGGCTCGGCGGCGTATCTAAGCCGATGACTGCGAGCCTGCCCCTGATCGCCCTCGCCGCCCGCGTCACCCTCGCCGAGGGCCCGGCGCCGCTGCGGATGATGCTGCTGGTGCACGTCCTGGCGGGCGCCGTCGCGCTCGTCACCGGCTACCTCGCGCTCTACGCCGCCAAGGGCTCGGCGCTGCATCGCAAGAGCGGGATCTGGTTCGTCTATTCGATCGTGACGATGGGGGCCCTCGCGGTGGTGATCAACGTCTTCGAGGGCGAGGACTGGGGCGGCGGGCTGGTCGTCGCCTACTTCGTCCTCACCGCGCTGACCACGGTCCGCCCCGCGGCGGAGCGGCGGCGGTGGCTGGAGGTCGGAGGCATGCTGGTGGCGGGCTTTCTCGGCGTCTTTGGGCTCGTCCAGGGAATCGAGGGCGTCACCCGCGGTCCGTTCGTTCGCGAGGGCGTGCCGGCGCCGATGACCCTGTTCATGAGCACGGTCCTCCTCCTGGCGGCAGCCTCCGACGTGCGCGTGATCCGCCGCGGGGGGCTGCACGGCAGGCCGCGGCTGGTGCGGCACCTGTGGCGGATGTGCTTCGCGCTCTTCATCGCCGCCGGCTCGTTCTTCATCGGCCAGGCCCACACCTTCCCGGAGGCACTGCGCCACCCCGCGCTGATCGTCGTGCCCGTCCTGGTACCCCTGCTCGCCATGCCGTACTGGGTCTGGCGCCTGCGCCGCAGGAAGCCCGCGCCGGTGTTGGTGAGCGCAGGCGAGAGCGGTCTGCTGAACGCGCGCTCGCAGGCGTAGGCGAGCGTCGCTACCCCGCCTTCCCGCCGAAGTAGTAGCCGACGGCGGCAGAGACGAGGGCGATGAGGGGGCCGAAGAGGACGGCGAGGAACTCCTGGAGCTGCGCGGGGTCGGGGTTGGCGCGCCAGTAGGTGGCGAAGGCGAGGAGGATGACGGCGGCGAGCATCCAGATCAGGCGCTCGGCGATGCGGCCGCGGATGCGGTCGGAGTAGGGGACGGTCTCGAGCGGCGGGAAGGGCGGCGGCGGCGCGAACGGGTGGCCGGGGGCGGGGGTCGCTTCGAGGTCGATGCTGAAGGGCTGGACCGAGGGGCTGGGCGCGCCGGCGGTCACGATCAGCGGAAGACCACCTGGCGGAGGCTCCGGTCCTTGTCCTCGATGAGGATCTTGTGGCCCTTCTCCACCTCGTCGACGAAGAACTTCTCGGTGGCGATCGCCTGGCGCACGATCTCGGCGACCGTCACACCGCGCCTGGCGGCCATCTTCCGGAGGGCGTCGAGGGCGGGAGGGGATAGATTGAGGGAGGTCTTGATATAGCTCATTGCGGGATTATAGGTGCCATGGAGGCTACGGTCAAGAACCTACACGGTCCCTCAGAACTCGCTGCTATTGTCCTGGACGAAGCCGCGGACCGTGGAGTCGTAGCGGCGCGCCCCGTTGGTCGTTCCTGAGCCGACCCGGTGCATGCCGACGACGTACGGGCCGTGGCCGCAGCCGCCGCAGCTCGGGTCGGCGTAGTGGTAGAAGCCCGAGCCGCTCTGCCCGCTGCTGGTGTCGGCCAGGTGGCGGATCTCCTGGGAGCTGACGTCGTTTTCGCTGCCGCTGGAGGTGTCGCCCCACACCCGCACGTTGCAAGCCCCCCCGGAGCTGCCGCAGGTGCCGCTGGCGCCGGGATAGCCGCGGACGTAGCCCGTCGTGCCCTCGATGGCGCTTTCGGAGGCGGTGTAGTGGCCCAGCCAGCCGACGGTGTTGCCCGGCCGGTCCGAGTTGACTCCGTTGTCCACGGAGTTGCAGCCCACGTTGAAGTCCACCACGGCGAAGTCCCAGGTGTTCTGGTTCTCGTTGTTGGTGTAGGCCGTCGGGATCGTTACCCAGTAGCAGCGAAACCAGTCGCCCCAGGGGCTGGAGTCCCCGTCCTGGCTGTCGAAGCCAGGCGACCAGAGATGGTCGGCTTCCCAAGTGTCGTTGCCCTCGTCCCAGAAGACGTGGGCGGCCGACATCGCGGTGGACCGCCCGATCAGTGTGCCGGAGCCCTGGGCGCCGTTGATCGCGCTCGTGCTGCCGGTGTTGTCGAAAACGATCTGCGCCCGGTGGGGGTAGACCGTGTTGTCGAAGACCGAACGGTCGTCGGCGCCGTGGACTTGCTGCGTCAACGGGCCCCTGGCGCCGGCCGGCCTCTCGACCGCCTCGAAGCTGGCGGTGCGAGCGGCGGCCCCCTGCGCAGCCGCCACCCCGCGGAAGACGCGCTCCAGCGCCTCGACCGGCGCTCCCTGCCGCAGGAGCCGGTGGTGCTCCTTGACCCGCCGCGCCAGCTCGTAGGGCGGCTCCGCCTCCAGGAACTGATGGCCCTGGTAGAGAGCCAGCCCGCGCAGCTTTTCCGCCAGCTCCTCGACGCTGACGGCGTCCAGGTCGACGGGCTGGGAGGAGACATCTGCCTCGATCTCGGGCGTGCCGGCGCGGTCTTCCAGCTTGGCCTGCCAGCGGAACTCCTTGCCGCGGACGATGGCCGTCTCCCGGATCACCTCGCCCGACGGCAGCTCCTCCACCACTCTGCCCTTGAAGCGCAGCGTGTCGGAGACGATCGTCTCGTCGGAAGGCGCCTTGCCCCGGCAGCCGAAGGCGAGGATCAGCGCCAACCCCAGACCCACCGCCGGCGCGGCTTTCGCGTTTCGCTCTCTCATCGCGCGTCTCCTTGCGGCACTCCGCCCGCTCCGGCGGGCCGGGTGACCGACTCTACAGGCGCGTGCCCGTGGCGGGCGTTACAGAGGCACCGAGCAACTTGTGCGATGCTCAGCCCGGACGATGAGCCGAAGCAACCGCCGCCTTGTCCTCGCGGTTTTCCTCTCCTGCGCCGCCGCGCCGGTTTCGGCGCAGAACCTGCTCCAGAACGGCACCTTCGACACGGACGTCGCGCCGACTACCGCCTCGAAACGACGGCCGGGATCGACGCGTCCGTGCAAGCCATCTTCGCCTGGTTTGCGGACCCGGCCTGCGGCCTCTTCCTCTCCAGCAACGGCGGGTTTTCCGGGCCGGAGGAGGACGGCGCCTGGCACTCCAGCCCCTTCCCGGACTTCGAGTTCAGCGCGCCGCTCGCCGCGCGAGGCGTTCGGCTCTCGCTCGTCGTCGGCAAGTCCGGCCCGGGCACGGCGACGGCGCACTTCGACAACGTCGCTCTCAACCTCGCCCATACCTGCGCCGCCCTATCGCACGTCCTCTGCCTGAACCGGGAGCGTTTCCAAGTGGAGGCCTCCTGGCGGACAGCCACCGACGCGGGCCGCGCCGCGGTGGTCAAGCTCACCGACGACACCGGCTACCTCTGGTTCTTCGGACCGGCCAACGTCGAGGTCGTGATCAAGGTGCTCGACGCCTGCGGCCCGTTCGGAAAGTACTGGGTCTTCGCCGGCGGCCTGACGGACGTCGAGGTCGAGATCACCGTCACGGACACGCAGACCGGCGAGCAGAAGACCTACGACAACGTCCTCGGCGTCCCCTTCGCGCCGGTGCAGGACACCGACGCGTTCGCCACCTGTCCCTGATCCAACGATATAAACTCCAAACCACCCCATGCGGCAGTATCTCGACCTTCTCCGCCACGTCCTCGATCACGGGGTGCGCAAGGCGGACCGCACGGGCACCGGGACGCTGTCGGTCTTCGGCTGGCAGCTGCGGTTCGATCTGGCGGCGGGGTTTCCGCTGCTGACGACCAAGAAGGTCCACCTCCGCTCCATCCTCCACGAGCTGCTCTGGTTCGTCGCCGGCGACACCAACGTGCGCGCCCTGCAGGCGCAGGGGGTGACGATCTGGGACGAATGGGCGGACGAGGCCGGGGAGCTGGGGCCGGTCTACGGCCGGCAGTGGCGCTCCTGGCCGGCGCACGACGGCGGCACGATCGACCAGCTGGCGCAAGTCGTCGAGCAGATCCGCCGCGACCCCGACTCCCGCCGCCACCTGGTCTCGGCCTGGAACGTCGCCGAGCTCGACGCCATGCGCCTGCCGCCCTGCCATGTGCTCTTCCAGTTCTGGGTCGGCGACGGCCGCCTCTCCTGCCAGCTCTACCAGCGCAGCGCCGACGTCTTCCTGGGGCTGCCCTTCAACATCGCCTCCTACGCGCTGCTGACGCGGATGGTGGCGCAGGCCTGCGGCCTCGCCCCCGGAGACCTGGTGCACACGCTCGGCGACGCCCACCTCTATCTCAACCACCTCGAACAGGCGCACCTGCAGCTCGGCCGCGAGCCGCGGCCGCTGCCGGAGATGGCGCTGGCGCCGGAGGTGCGCTCGCTCTTCGACTTCCGCTACGAGGACTTCACCCTCTCCGGCTACGACCCGCACCCGGCGATCAAGGCGCCGGTCGCGGTATAACGCGCCTCTGCATGGAGGTCTCACTGATCGCCGCGATGGCGGCCAACCGGGTGATCGGCCGCGGCGGCGGCCTCCCCTGGCACCTGCCGCCCGACCTCAAGCGCTTCAAGAAGCTGACCTCCGGGCACTGGATGCTGATGGGGCGGCGGACCTGGGACTCGATCGGGAGGAAGCCCCTGCCGGGGCGGCCGACGATCGTGGTGACGCGCGATCCGGCGTACACGGCCGAGAAGGCGCACGTCGCGCGCTCGGTCGAGGAGGGGTTGGCGCTGGCCGAGGCGGCGGGCGAGACGGAGCTCTTCGTGGCTGGCGGCGCGGCGATCTACGCGGCCACCCTCGACCGCGCCGACCGCATCCACCTGACGCTCCTCGAGCGCGACTTCGAGGGGGACACGTTCTTCCCGGAGCTCGACCCGGCGCGGTGGCGCTTGGTGTGGGAGGAGGCGCACCCGCCGGCCGGCACGCCGCCGGCGCCCTTCCGCTTTCAGATCTGGGAGCCGGCGTGAGCCGCGCCGGACCGCGCTCGGCGCTGGCGCTTCTCCTCGCCGTCTTCTCCTGCGCGCCGGGGCGGGCGCCGTCGGCCTGGAGCCAGACCGACGAGGCGCGCATCTTCCTGATCGACCGCGACGATGGCGGCGTCGGCGGCCCGCGGATCGGCTGCGGCGACAGCGTCGTCGCCGTCGAGGTGGACCTGCCGGCCCAGCGGCCGGCGCTGCGCGGCGCGCTCGAAGCGCTGCTCGCGATCGACACCCCCCACCACCCCGCCAGCGGCCTCTACAGCGCCCTCCACGCCTCGCCGCTCGAGATCCAGCGCATCCAGAACAGCGACGGCCGCGTGCGCATCGACCTCGCCGGCTGGGTGGAGATCCAAGAGAAGTGCGACGGCCCGCGCGTCCTCGAGCAGCTCACCCGCACCGCCGGCCAGTTCCCGGACGTGCGCGACGTCGAGATCTGGGTGGACGGCGTGCGGCTGGACTCAGTCCTGCGCCGCTGAGCGCGCCCGGAACCAGGCGGCGGTGCGGGACAGGCCTTCGGCGAGGGAGAGCGGCGGGGGGAGGGCGAGGTCGCGGAAGAGGCGCGAGGGGTCGACGCTGGAGCGCTGCTGCTCGCCGGGCTTGGCGGGGCCGTGGACAGGCTCGGCGTCGCTGCCGACCGCGCGGGCGAGCTCGCGGTAGAGGTCGACGACCGAGGTCTCGACACCCGTCCCCACGTTGTAGATCAGGAAGCCAGGGCGGCCGACCGTCGCGACGGTCGCGCGCACCACGTCGGAGACGTGGACGTAGTCGCGGGTCTGGAGGCCGTCGCCGTTGATCGTCGGCGTCTCCCCCGCCAGCAGCCGGTCGAGGAAGATCGCCACCACTCCCGCCTCGCCGTGCGGGTTCTGCCGCTCGCCGTAGACGTTGCCGTAACGGAGGCAGGCCGCGTCGAGCCCATAGGCGGTGTGGTGGACGAAGAGGTAGCGCTCGAAGGCGAGCTTCGAGACGCCGTACGGCGAGAGCGGCCGCGTCGGGTGCTCCTCGGGCGCCGGGAAGGCCTCCTGCTCGCCGTAGATCGCGCCGCCGGTCGAGGCGAAGACGACCTGTCGCAATCGCCCGCCGCGCCGCACGCCGGCGAGCAGGTTGAGCCCGCCGAGCAGGTTGACCGAGGCGTCGAAGGCCGGGTCCGCGAGCGAGCGCCGGACGTCGGTCTGCGCCGCGGTGTGGACCAGCACGTCGCTCTCCGCCGCCAGCTCGGCCGCCTGCGGCGAGCGCACGTCGAGGACGTGCAGCTCGGCGCCTTCGGGCACGTTCTCGCGCCGGCCGCTCGACAGGTCGTCGATCACCGCGACGCGATGGCCGGCGGCGAGGAGGGCGTCGGCGAGGTGCGAGCCGATGAATCCGGCGCCGCCGCTCAGGGCCACGCGGAGAGGTGCGGAGGCGCTCACGCGGCCATCCTAGCGGCCCCCTTCCGAGCCGGCAAATCCCCCAGGACCAACGAGTTGACAGGTCGATGCGCCGTGCTACACTCCCCGCCGCTTCGGACCAATTCATGATCAAGTCGGACATCGTCAATCACGTTGCGGAAGTGTCGGACGTGCCCCGCGTCAAGGCGGCGCAGGCCGTCGACACCATCATCGAGGCGATGAAAACCGCCCTCTGCGACGGCAAGCGGATCGAGCTGCGCGGCTTCGGCGTGTTCCAGGTCCGCGACCGCAAGAAGGGCGTCGGCCGCAACCCGAAGACCGGGGTCGAAGTGGCGATCACCCCCGGCAAGACGGTCCGCTTCAAGCCGGGCAAGGACCTCAAGAACCTCTGAGCCCGCCGCCCGATCCGTCCTCTCTAGACGCCGGACCGCCGCGCCCGCTGCGCATCGAGCTGCTCCCGCCCCCCGGCGCCCCGGCCGAGCCGGCGCCGGTCCGCCCGCGCTACGGGCTCGCGCTGCTGCTCTTCCTGCTGACCTTCTTCACCACGACGACGCTCGGCGCCGTCTTCCTGATCCAGACGCGCACCGACATCTTCTGGAGCCTCATGCCGTGGCTCAGCGGCGCCAGCATCCGCGCGGTGTGGAACGACCCGGCGCTGCTCGGCCTGGGGCTGCGCTTCTCGCTCGCGGTGCTGGGGATCCTGCTGGTCCACGAGCTGGGGCACTACCTGACCTGCCGGCGCTACGGCCTCCCCGCCACGCTCCCCTACTTCCTGCCGGCGCCCTTCGGCATCGGCACGGTCGGCGCCTTCATCAAGATCCAGGCGCCGATCCGCAGCAAGCGGGAGCTCTTCGACGTCGGCGCCTCCGGCCCTTTCGCCGGGTTCGTCGCGCTCCTCCCCTTCCTCTTCATCGGGCTCGCGCGCTCGCGGCCGGTGCCGCTCGCCGACGCCGTGATCCCGGCCGGCGGCGCCGCGACGATCCTGATCCCGGGGCGGAGCCTGGCCTTCGACTTCGTCGCCCGCCTCTTCCACGGCCCGCTGCCGGAGGGGACGGTGCTCGACCTCCACCCCTTCGCCCTCGCCGCCTGGTTCGGGCTCCTCGCCACCGCCATCAACCTGCTGCCCCTGGGCCAGCTCGACGGCGGGCACATCCTCTACGCCGCGACCGGGCGGCTGCAGCGCCGGGTCGCGCTGCCGCTCTGGGGCCTGCTGGCGCTCGCCAGCCTCATCTGGCCGGGCTGGATCTTCTGGACCGCCATCGTGCTGCTCATGGGGCTGCGGCACCCGCCGGTGCGCGACGAGGCGGAGCCGCTGGACCGCGGGCGGCAGGCGCTCGCGGTCCTGGCGTTGCTCCTCTTCGTGCTTTGCTTCATGCCGGTGCCGATCCGCGAAGTGGTGCTCGGCCCGCCCGGCACGTAGGCCGGGCGCTACGGGTCCTCACACAGCGCGTACACGGTCAGGCTGCCGGGGTTCTTGGTCCAGTTGCAGATCCAGCCGTTGTCGTTCCACGGGAAGCTGCTCTGGGCGGTGGTGCTGGTGAAGTCGTCGCTGCAGCCGCCGGAGACGACCTTCTTCCCCGCCGGGCACTGGACGAACGAGACGTTGCTGAAGGTCTCGGTGTGAGTCGTCGCGGCGAGGCCGGTGTCGAGGTTGGCGCCGCCGCAGATGGCGTAGGCGGTCAGGCTGCCGGTCACGTTCTGCCAGTTGCAGACCCAGCCGTCGTCGCCCCACGGGTAGGTCGACTGCAGGGGCGACGAGTTGGTGTTGTCGCGGCAGCCGCCGCCCAAGACGATCTTGTCGTTCGGGCACTTCAGGAAGGCGACGTTGCTCGTGGTCGTCGTCGTGTTGACGATCTCGTAGCCGCGGCAGTTGTCGACCGGGACGTCCTCGCAGAGGGCCCACGCGGTCAGGCTCCCGGGGTTGCTCTCGTAACTGCAGCTCCAGGCGTTGTTGCCCTGCGGCGCCGAGCTCCTCAGGATCGTGCTGGTGAAGTCGTCGCTGCAGCCGCCGCCGACGACCAGGGTGCCGGCCGGGCAGGAGACGGCGAACGAGGTCGCCGACGTCTGGGTCGAGTGCACGATCACGGGGTGGAAGGGGTCGAGCGCACAGGCGCACGAGGCGGGGGTGGCGAAGCCGTTGGTGACGTTGAGGTTGTTGGGGCCGCCGCTGATCGCGTCGGAGCCGAGGCCGAAGGCGGCGAAGCCCTTCCACATGCGGCAGACGTCCTGGCTGCCGTAGTTGAGGGCGGCGGCCTGGAGGAAGCCGTCGCGGGTCTGGGTGAAGGTCGGGCTGCAGGCGGTGTACTTGAGGCCCTCGGTGGCGTAGAGGTTCATCCGCTGGTTGCCGGCGCCGCCCAGGGCGTCGTAGAGGTTGGGATCGAAGCCCCAGCGGTCGACGAGCCGCCAGTAGACCTCCCACGCGCCCTGCGCCCACACCGAGCCGACGCCGTGCGGCGGGATCATGCCGGCGATCGAGGCGTAGGTCCAGGTGTTGACGGTCGGGTCGGTGCTGTACTTCTGCGTGCGGATGCCGAGGCCGGTGACCGGCTGGTTGAGCACGTAGGTGCCGATGCCGCGGCCGTCCGTCCCCTGGTCGCCCCTCTCGTGCGTGTAGACGAGCGACCACCAGTCGCTCAGCCCCTCCCCCGGCTGCTGCAGGTTCTGCAGGCAGGTGACGATCAGCGGTCCGCCGACCAGGCGGTTCGAGATGCCGTGGCCGTACTCGTGGACGATGACGCCGGAGTCGAGGTCGCCGTCCTTCTGCGGGTTGGCCGTGTTCCAGAGGAACATCTGCATGCGCGGCCGCTGGCCGTCGGGCAGGGTGAGGAAGTTGGCGTTGTTGATGCCGCCGCCGTCCTGCGCCTCGGCCCGCACGTCGTCGTTGCCGAGGCCGCCGGCGCCGTAGGTGTTGACCTGGAAGTTCCCCGCCGCCGAGGTGAAGCCGTACTGCGCCTGGATGTCGTGGATGAGGTTGTTCCAGTAGAAGAGGTTGGCCACCGCCGCCGGGCGGTAGGTGCTCGGCTGGCCCGCGAGGTTGATCGGGAAGTCGCAGACGATCGAGGGGCCGCAGTCGGGCTGGACGGCGGGCGGCAGACCGTTGGCGTCGCTGTCCTCGTAGGCGTGGACGTTGTTGCCGCGCATGATGGTGAACTCGGCGCCGGGCACGCCGTTGGTGTCGTGCCAGGCGAACGGCGACGAGGGGGCGAAGGCCGGGTTGGTGAGCAGCACGCGGCCGTCGGCCGGCGGCAAGGGCGTCGTGTGGTTGGGGCTCTCGACCGGCCGCGGGTAGACGCGGTAGGAGTCGGACGCCACCCAGTCGTAGCGGGTCAGCACCTCGCCCGTGGCGGCGTCGACGGTCAAGTCGTAGACGTGCTGCTCGTCGAGGGTGTAGACCTGGAAGTTCCACACCAGCCGGGCGTCGGCGCGGCGCACCGGCAACAGCGCGAGGCGCGCCTCGATCGGCTCGAGGGAGAGGTCCCTGGCGTCCAGCACGGTGCGCCGGCCGGCGCCGGTGGGCTTGCCCCGCGGGCGCGGCGGGGTGGCGAGGGTCTTCTCGACGTGCTTGGCCGCGGCGGCGACCGCGGCGGCGGCGTCGAGGCGCGGCTCGAGGGAGCCGACGCCGAGCGCGAGATCGGGGAGAAAGTCGCTGTTGACCGACAGCACCCGTCCCTCGGCGTCGAGGTGGACCTGGAGCTGGGCGTTGTAGACCGGCAGGCCGCGGTGCATCTGGCGGAGGTAGAGGTGGGTGACGCCGCTCGCTTCGGAGGGCACGACGTCCGTCACCTCGAGCTCGGCGAGATCGGCGGCGGAGAGCCCCAGCAGGTCGAGGTGCTCGGCGAGGAACTCCTCGGCGATGGCGAGCGGCTCCGCGCCGGGGTGCGGCCCACTGAGCGGGCCGCCCGCGTTGGAGAGCGAGCGGACCGCCGCGGTCACCGGGTCGTAGGTGACCAGGAGATCGGGCATCTGGCGCCTGAGCTCCGCCGCGCGTTCGAGCTGCGCGGCCGCGGGCGCTTCGGCGGCGCCGCGCAGGAGGTCGATGCGGCGGTCGTAGGTGCGGGGGTTGCCCTGGTGCGGCGGTGCGGCCGCGGCGCTCGCGGCCGCGAGGCCCAGCGCGAGGCAGCAGGCGGTGAGACGGAAGGACATGGAGCCGGTTGGATGCATAGGCGATCCTTTCCTGTGTTGTTCTCGAAAGAACCAAATCGCTATCTATCTATGTATGTGTGCCGGAAAGGACGGCGCGGGACAACAAGACGCCCGGCACGTAGGCCGGGCGCTACGGGACTTGCGGATTGACGTCCAGGACGAAGGTGACGGGGCCGTCGTTGACCGACTCGACCTCCATCAGCGCGCGGAAGCGGCCGGTCTCGACGGCGTAGCCGCGCTCGCGCAGGCGGGCGACGAGGCGGTCGACGAGCGGCTCCGCCTCGGCGGGCGGCGCGGCGGCGTCGAAGGAGGGGCGGCGGCCGCGCGCCAAGGGCTCGCCGGCCAGGGTGAACTGCGAGACGACGAGGAAGGCGCCGCCGGCGGCCGCGGCGTCGAGGTTCATCTTGCCGGCCGCGTCCTCGAAGACGCGGAGGCCGGCGAGCTTCTCGGCCGCCGCGTCGGCCGCGGCGGGGCCGTCGCCGCGCTCGACGCCGGCGAAGACGAGGAGCCCGGGGCCGATCCGCCCCACCGTCTCCCCGGCCACCCGCACGGCCGCCGAGCGCACCCGCTGCACGACCAGACGCATCGTTTTCCGTCTACTCCGTTGGAAGAAACCGCCGTGATACCTTAACCCGCGACGGCATTCGGGAGACCCCATCCATGCTCAATAAGGTCATGCTCATCGGCAACCTGGGCCGCGACCCGGAGGTCCGCTCCACCCCCTCGGGGCAGCCGGTCGCGAGCTTCACCCTCGCCACCAACCGCCGCTGGCGCGACAAGAGCGGCGCCAAGCAGGAGCAGACCGAGTGGCACAACATCGTGGTCTGGGGGCGGCAGGCGGAGATCGCCGGCCAGTACCTGACCAAGGGCAAGCAGATCTACGTCGAAGGGCGCCTCCAGACCCGCTCCTGGGAGGACCGCCAGAGCGGCGAGAAGCGCTACCGCACCGAGATCGTCTGCGACAACTTCCAGATGCTGGGCGGCGGCCGCGGCGGCGGCGGCGACTTCGAGCCCGGCGGCCAGAGCCATCCCGCCGAGAGCGGCTACGACGAAGCCCCCGCCTACGGTGGCGGCGGCGCCGGCGGTGGGGCCGCGGAGGACGACGACATCCCGTTCTAGGCACGGGGTTTGCTGGTGAATGGGTGCGGGTGTAGCGCTCGAAGTGCGCTTTCACCGAGCGATGCAGGAAAACCGGTGGTAAGCGAACCCAGCCCCCAAGCCAGCGCTCCTCTACAGACCTCCGTAATTCCCCTGCCCTGGAGCGCCCTGGAGTTCCGGCGCCTCCTGGAGAAGCTCCCTGCCGGGGCTTACACGTGCGACCCCCACGGCCTGATTACTTTTTACAACCAGCGGGCGGTCGAGATCTGGGGGCGGGAGCCGCAGCTCAACCACCCCGAGGACCGCTACTGCGGCTCGTTCAAGCTCTACTCGGCCGAGGGCAACCCCCTCTGCCACGACGAGTGCTGGATGGCACTGGCGCTGCGGAACAACGAGGAGTACAACGGGCACGAGATCGTCGTCGAGCAGCCGGACGGCCGCCGCCTCACCGCCCTCGCCCACGCCAACCCGATCCGTGACGAGTCGGGGGCCGTCGCCGGGGCGGTCAACGTGCTGGTGGACATCAGCGACCGCAAGCGGGCCGAGGAGGCGCTGCGCCAGGCCGACCGCTCGAAGGACGAGTTCCTGGCCACCCTGGCGCACGAGCTGCGCAACCCGCTGGCGCCGATCCGCAACGCCGTCGAGATCCTGAACCGGCAAAAGGGCACGACGACCGAGGCGCGCTGGGCGCTCGAGGTCATCGACCGCCAGATGGAGCAGATGACGCGACTGGTGGACGACCTGCTCGACGTCTCGCGCATCACCCGCAACAAGCTCGAGCTGCGCCTGGAGCGGATCGAGCTGGCGGGGCTGGTGCGGTCCGCCGTCGAGACCAGCCGGCCGCTGCTCGGGGCCGGCGGCCACCGGCTGACGGTGGCCGTGCCGCCGCGGCCGATCTTCGTCGACGCCGACCCGACGCGGCTGGCGCAGGCGCTCTCGAACCTGGTCAACAACGCCGCCAAGTACACGCCGCGCGGCGGGCACATCACGGTGGCGCTGGAGCGGCGTGCGGGCGAAGCGGCGATCACCGTGCGCGACACCGGCATCGGGATCCCGGAGGAGATGCTCCCCTCGATCTTCGAGATGTTCACCCAGGTGGACCGCTCGCTGGAGCGCGCGCAGGGGGGGCTGGGCATCGGCCTGACGCTCGCCAAGCGGCTGGTCGAGATGCACGGCGGCACGATCGACGCCCACAGCGACGGGCCGGGCCGCGGCAGCGAGTTCACGATCTGCCTGCCGGCCACGGCCGAGGTGCCGCGAGCACTGCCCCACCCCGACCTCCATGAGGAGCGTGCCCGCGCCGGCGCGCCGCTGCGCATCCTGGTGGTGGACGACAACCGCGACGCCGCCGCCACGCTCGCCCTGCTGCTCGAGCTGACCGGGCACGACGTCCGCACCGCCCACGACGGCGTCGAGGCGCTGGCGGCGGCGAGCGAGTTCCGGCCCGACGTCGTGCTGCTCGACATCGGCCTGCCGAAGCTCAACGGCTACGAGGTGGCGCGCCGGATCCGCAGCCAGCCGCGCGGCCAGGGGGTGGTGCTGATCGCCATCACCGGCTGGGGGCAGGAGGAGGACAAGCGGCAGTCGCAGGAGGCCGGCTTCGACCAGCACATCGTCAAGCCGGTCGATCCCGCGACGCTGCTGAAGCTGCTGAGCACCTTCGAGCAGACAGCCGCCGCCGGCGGCAACGGCCACGCCGCCGTCTCTGTATCTTGACCTAATATATCTGGTGTAGATATAGTCGCGGCATGAGCCGCCGCGAACCCCCCGCAGACCCCACGCCCGAGGAGCCGCCGCTGCCCGCGGCCGCGTTCCACATCCTGGTCGCGCTGGCCGAGTCGGACCGGCACGGCTACGCCATCATGCAGGAGGTCGCCGAGCGCAGCGGCGGCCGCACCAAGCTCAACCCCGGGACGCTCTACACGACGCTGCGGCGGCTGCTCGAGCAGGGCCTCATCGTCGAGCTCGCCGACCGCGAGGTCGCAAGCGGCCAGGACGAGCGCCGCCGGCACTACCGGCTGACGCCCGCCGGGCGGCGCGCCGCGCAACGCGAGCTGGCGCGGCTCGGCGAGCTGGTCGACCTCGGCCGGAGGGCGGGGCTCGCCCCGCGGCGGACGTGAGCGCCGCGGGCAGCCGCGACGCCGGCGGGAGCTGGGCGGGGCGCGCCTACGCGGCGCTGCTGCGCTGCTACCCCGGGCCCTTCCGCGAGGAGTACGGCGGCGAGATGAGCGCCGCCTTCGCCGGCCGCTGGGCGGAGGTGCGGCGCACGGGCGGCGCCCTCGCCGCCGGCCGGCTGGCGCTGTCGGTCGGGGCCGACACGCTGGCGACGGCGCTCGGCGAGCACCGCCATCTCCTGGCCCAGGACCTGCGCCACGCCTGGCGCGCCCTCTTCCGCTCGCGCAACCTCTCGTTCACGCTCGCCTCCGGGGCGACGCTGGCCTTGGGCATCGGCGGGGCGACGACCATCTTCAGCCTCGTCCACGCCGTGCTGCTCGCCCCCCTCCCCTACCGCCAGCCGGAGCGGGTCGTCTTCCTCGCCGAGACGAACCTCCCCCGCGACATTGACGATTTCGCGGTCTCGTACCCCAACTTCCTCTCCTGGGAGGAGCAGGCGCGGAGCTTCACCGCTCTGGCCGGCCTGCGCGAGGTCGGCGTCAACCTGAGCGGCGAGCGCGGCGCGGAGCGCCTCGACGGCCTGGCGGTGTCGGCCGACCTCTTCGAGGTCCTGGGCCTGCCGCTGGTCGCCGGCCGCGCCTTCAGCGCCGCCGAGGACCGTCCGGGGGGCGCCGCCGTCGCGATCCTGAGCGAGCGGCTCTGGCGCCGCCGCTTCGGCGGCGACCGGTCGCTGCTCGGCCGCCCCGTCCGCATCGAGGGCGCGCCGCACACGGTGGTCGGCATCGCGCCGCAGGACGTCGGCTTCTCGACCGACATCGACGTCTGGCTGCCGCTCAAGCCGGACCCGGGGGTCTACTGGCGCGGCGACCGGCGCCTCCTAGTGCTCGGGCGGCTGGCGCCGGGCGTGACGCCGGAGCGGGCGACGGCGGAGATGGAATCGATCGCCGCGGCGCTGGCGCGCGAGTTCCCCGACAGCAACGAGGGGTGGGGAGCGCTGGTCAAGCCGGCGCGGGATTGGATCGTGGACCCCGAGCTGCGGGCGCGGCTCCTCGTGCTGCTGGCGGCGGTGGGGGTCCTGCTGCTCGTCGCCTGCGCCAACGTCGCCAATCTCCAGCTGGCGCGCGCCACGGCGCGGACGCGGGAGATCGGTGTGCGCCGGGCGCTCGGCGCGAGCCCGGCGCGCGTCGTGCGGCACCTGATGGTCGAGAGCCTGGTGCTCGCCGCCCTGGGCGGCGCGCTCGGGCTCGGCCTCGCCTGGGCCGCCGTCGAGGGCGCCGCGGCCGTGCTGCCGGCGTCGATGCCGCGCCTGGCGGCGCTCGAGCTGAGCTGGCCGGTGGCGGCGGCGGGCCTCCTGATCACGGGCTTGACCGCCGTCGGCTTCGGCCTGCTCCCCGCGCTCCTGGCCGGCGGCGCCGACCTCCACGCCGCGCTGCAGCAGGGCGGGCGCTCCACCGTCGACGCGGCGCGGACGCCGGTGCGCGAGGCGCTCGTCGTCACCCAGCTCGCGCTCGCCACCATGCTGGTCGTCGCCGCCGCCCTCCTCGTCCAGAGCTTCGTCCGGCTCCAGAGCGTGGCGCTCGGCTTCCAGCCCGACCAGCTCGTGACCGCGCGCATCTCGTTTCCGGACTGGGGGGACGAGGAGGGCCACCCGGAGGATCAGGTCCTGCTCGACGCGCTGCTCGCCGAGGTCGGCGCGCTGCCGGGCGTCGTCTCGGCCGGCATGTCGAGCGAGATCCCGCTGGGCGAGGTGGACACCACGATGGCGGCCGCGGCGCAGCGCATCGCGCCCGGCGGGGAGGAGGGCGTGCAGGCGTCGTGGCGCACGGTGACGCCGGACTACCTGTCCACGCTCGGCATCCCGCTGCGCCGCGGGCGCTGGTTCCAGAGCGGCGAGCACCATCGCTCGGTCGTGGTCTCGGAGGCGCTTGCCCGGCGGGTGTGGCCGGACGGCGCCGATCCCGTCGGCCGCCAGGTGTGGCTGAGCAACGGTCAGGCCTACAACGTCGTCGGCCTGGTCGGCGACTCCCGCCAGCTCAGCCTGGCGGAGGGCATCACGCCGACCATCTACATGTCGAGCACCTGGGTGATCCTGCCGACGATGAACCTCCTCGCCCGCACCGCCGGCGACCCCGACGCCCTGGCCGGCGAGCTGCGGCAGGTGACGGCGCGCCTCTCGCCCGACCGCCCGTTCTTCGACGTGCGGACGATGTCGGCGGTGATCGCGGGGAGCGTCGCCGAGCCGCGTCTCCAGACGGTGGTGGTGGCCCTCTTCGCCGGCGTCGGCCTGCTGCTCGCCGCCGTGGGCGCCGCCGGCGTCGTGGCCTACGGCGTCGTCCAGCGCACGCCGGAGCTGGCGGTGCGCGGCGCGCTCGGCGCCTCGCCCGGCCGCCTGCTGCGCCACGTTCTGCGCCGCGGCGTCATCCTCTGCGGCGCCGGCGTGGCGCTCGGCCTGCTCCTCGCCTTCGCCCTCGGCGCCGCCCTCCAGGACCTCCTCTACGGCGTCCGCGCCGACGCGCCGGCGACCTACGCCGCCACCGCCCTCACCCTGCTGGCCGCCGGCACCGTCGCCTGCTGGCTCCCCGCCCGCCGGGCGACGCGGATCAACCCGAACCTGGCGCTGCGGGCGGAGTGACCGGCGGGAAAGATCCGGTCAGACCGATCTCTGGGCGTTGAGTCGCCCGGCGCCCAGCTTGCCGGCAAGAGCCGGGTCGTTTCTCGCCCTGATGTCGTCGCAGCCGGAGCGGAGCCGCGCGAGCACTCCCGCCGCGGCGAGATGGCCGTGCTGGCGCCAGATCAAGGCCGCGACCCCGGCGGCGTGCGGCGCGGCCATCGACGTGCCCGACATGCACCCTGTTCCGCCTCCCGGCACCGTCGAGCGGATATTCGCGCCGGGGGCCGAGGCAGCGATCGGGATGCCGAAGTTGGACCTGGCGATCTTCTCGTCATCGGGATTGGTCGCCGCGATCGCGGCTACCTCGGGGAAACTCGCCGGAAAGGACTTCCTCGTGGTGCCTATCTCCTGCGTCCGGTTGCCTGCCGCAGCGATCAGCAGAGCGCCCGCCCGGTGGGCTTGCGCGACGGCGTCCTTGACTTGCGGCGGCTCGGCACCGCCCAGGTCGAAGCTCATGTTCACCACCATGCGCGCCCCCGCCGCCGCCCTGCCTGCCAGGAGCATGAGCGCCTCCTTGTAGGCGGTGTCTTGACCGTTCTCCAGGAGGCCCACCTGCACCGGCAGCAGCCTGCACTGTGGCGCCACGGCCGCGACGATGCCGGCGACATGCGTCCCATGTCCATCCTCGAGCGTGTGTGGGCTGACGTCCGCCGGGTCCAGGAAATCCCGATCCTCGCCGGGCACCGGCGGGACGAGGCGAGGTCGCAGCTGCGGGTGCGTGAGGTCGACGCCGGAATCGACAATCCCGACCACGACTTCGGCATTACCCGTAACCTTCGCCTTCTTGGCGCGGACCCTCCCCACTCCCCACGGCTTGCACTTCGTTCCACCGACAGCAGCCGCCAGGATTCCCAGGCCGAACTCCGGGAGGCTCGCCACTCGCACGCGGGAGTCCTGATTCAACCGTGCCACGACTTCGGGCTCGATGGCGTCAACCGGCAAGGCGATATGTCCGAAGCCGGCGGCGACCCGGGAGCGGTAAACGACTTGGCCGGCGAGCTCCGCCGCCAGCCGATCGAGCCCGTCTTGCGGCTCCCCTTCCTCGAGTTGCACCGACACACGTCCGGGGATGAAGTACCTCGTCTCCCCCTGCTGTCCCGTCACGACCGGCAGCGTGCGGCCGTTCTTCGTGCGCGCGACGCTTTCCAGCAGCGCTTGCTCGCCGCTCGCGGCATCGAAGGCGCGGGCGACGAACCGCCAGCCATCCAGGGTGCCGGTGCGGATCGACGGAGCGCTGACCGACGCTTCGATCGATGCACGCGCCGCCTCGGTTGCGTCAACGGGCCGATAGGCGACGGTCACCAGTGATCTTTGAGGCATGAAGCGGACCATGCCCGACCGGCGGTCCTGCCACTTCCATTCCTTTTCTTCCCAGATCGACATGGCTCTCTCCTCACTTACCAGTTGGCGGGGCCGTGAAGCTGGTGAAGGTGCAAACGGGCCGTTCAAAGCCTCCAGCAGGGGGACTCTGGGTACTTACGATCCCCAGGATTGCGTGGATCTTCAAGGGGTTCACCTTGTTAGCCTTTACGTGCCGTCTGCCGATGTGCGGGACCTTGAGCGTTCCGTTCGTGGCCGGCGCGGGCGACAGCTTCGACAGCTTGTAGTAGAGCTCGAAGTGGGCGATCTCCGAGCCCACGGGCTCCTCCTTGTCCTCGCCCATTGGCGTGAGGTTGCCGAGCAGAACCACTGCCTCACCGCCGGCGCTTTCCGGCTTGATCGTGAGTGTCCGGCTGGCACCCTCGCCGGAGAAAGGCTGGAGCCGAATCTGCGCGGCGCTCTCCGCGATCGGGATCGTCACCTCCAGCACATCGGGGGCGGCGTGCCGGCGTGTCATGAACACCCGCTTCCCCCGCCGCTTGAAGGTGAAGGAACGCACGAATTCCTTTCCATTCCCCACCTTGAAGAGCGGGTAGCTGTACGCTCGCAGCGTGCCGCGGACCGAGAGCGGCAGAAGTGCCGCGACAACTTCCGGGTCTGGCTGCCGAAGGTGGACAGGATCGATGGCTGCGGCATTCGGCTCGACTCTGCTCAGCTCCGGCAGCCAGGAGAGGGACTGCGCCGCTGTAGGGCTCTTCGGGCAGGCGCCGAAGAGCACGGACAGAAGGCCATACCGACGCGCGGACGGTTTGGCGAGAGGCCCCGGCTCGGCGCCAACCAATGTGAGCGTCTCGCCCTGCAAGCGCAGGCCGACAGTGTCGTCGCCGGGGTTGATCTTCAGCGCCGTCTCGAGGGCGTCCCACTCGTCCTCGCCCCCCTCGACGGAGCAGACCGTTCCCGGATTACAGGCCAACATGGGAACGTGGACCATGTCCCTCATGTCCGCATGACTGACGTTCGGCAGGACGAAGACGAACCCGTCATCGGCCGGCACCAGGCCGACCAAGCCCATGATCACCAGCTTGAGCGTGAACATTTGACACCTCCCTGGAAAGCGGGGCGGCAGCCGCCCCGAGACCGATCAGATCGAAGGCCGCCCACACCGACGGAGCGGCAAGCTTTGGGTCCGTGCCGTGAAGCAGGGACAGCTGTGCCTGGCGCAACGCGTCGAGCGGCGGCACGCCGGCGATCAGGCGTTGATGGAGCTGGCGTGAAAACGCTGCGGCCCCCTGGTCCTCTACCGGCCACAGGGTCGCCACCACCGCTGCGGCGCCGGCGCGCAAGAACGGCCGCGCCAGGCTGAGCTGGCCTTCGGAGCGCGATGGCTGGCCGATGGCGCTCCCGCACACCGGCAGCACGACCACCGGGTGCCGTTCGAGCCGGATCGAGGCGAGGTCCTTTTCCGAGAGCAGGCCGGCGCCGTCCGTCCCCGGGGCGAGGACCAACGCCGAGCTCTCCGCTCCCGCTTCCCGGATCAGGTTGTGAGCGGCGAGGTGGACCACGTCGAAATCCGGCAGGAGGGTCAGGACGTTGCTGCGCGACGCGCGCGCACCCAGCAGCAGGCGGGCGGACGGGTATCGCGCGGCGACGTCTTCCGCTTCGCTGCGGCTCCAGGTCAGCGGCGCGAGATGCGGGAAGAGGCGGCGATCGATCGCAGGGTCGCCGACGACGAGCGCCTTGGCGGGCGCCGCTGCGGCCGGCGGCGACTGGAGCCGGCGGTGCGCGGCGAGCAGATAGGAAGCGCTCGGCAGGCGCGCGAGCGCAAGATCCTCGACCAGGCGCCGTCCCGGCTTCGAACACAGCGCGCCGAACGGCAGCCGGTGAAGCGGCCCGTCCGCCACCACGAGCAGCGCGGAGTCGCCGCTCAGAAGGTCACGGAAGGGTCCGAGCAGCCGGTCGAACAGCCGCGCGCCCTCCGCGCAGCCGGCCGCACCGTGCTGGACGCTGTCGCGGAACCGCTCGACCTCGGCGACCCAGTCCTCGGCCCCGACTTGCAGCGCAGCGAAACGCATCGCGTCACGGTCGATGAACCAGCCATACGTGCGGTCCGATAGCACCAACAGCTCGAGCAGGGCCGTCCGCGGCGGCAAGGCCCGGCGCAGCTCCGCGAGGAGCCGAGGCGCCGCGCTCTCGAAGTCCTCCACCGGGCGGTCCTCGACGAGCGTCCGCGCCCTGAGCAGGTCGGCGGCGACCAGAGCTTGTTCCGGGCGCCGCTCGATCTCGACGAAGTGGGCGGCGAGCTCCTCGAACAGCGGTGCGGCAGCATCCAGGAAGGGCACACGCTGGTCCGGCGCCACCTCTCGCCGCTCGCTCAGTACCTCGCGGACCCCCCGCGCCAGGTCGGCGCGGGCGCGCGCCGGGTCGCCGGCGCGGCGCAAGGCTTGCGCACGACCGGCCAGCGCGCGCACCAGCGGAAACCGGTAGGAGGTGGCCTCGAAGCCGGCCAGCGCGCGGTCGTAGGCGACGACGGCGGCGCCGAACGATCCGCCGGCGAGGTGGACCTCGCCCTCGGCCAACGCCAGATCGGTGACCATCCCCGCGCGCTGCTCGCCCGCCGGAATGTCGGGTTCCAGCTCCGCTGCGGCCGCCAGGCTGCGTCGCCGCCTCCTGATCGCCCAACCGGCTCTCGATCAAGGCCTGGCGGCGCAGGGACAGCATCCCCATGGTCGCTCGTCCGGCGGCGAGCGTGATGCGGGTCGCCTCGCGCTGAAAGCCGATGGCCGCGCCGAGCCGGCCGACGTAGAGCGAGGCATAGGCGACTCCGGAGGCCACGCGGTAGGCCACGTGAGGAGGGCGCACGGCGGGCAATCGGCGCAGCGCCTGCAGGAGGTAGGTCCAACCGGCCTCCTCGGCCCCGGTGACGAGCAGCGTCTCGCCGACCAGATGGGCGAGCGCCGTCTCGGTCGTCGCATCCTGTGTCAGCGCCGCTGCGTCGAGCCCCGCCAGGTAGCTCTCCAGGGCCCGCTCGTTTTGCGCGCGGATGAAGTGCACGAGGCCACGCAGCCAGAGCACACGGGCGGCAAGGGACGGATCGCCTTGGCCTTCGGGAGCGTGGTCGATGGTCTCGAGGATCGCCAACACCTGCGCGTAGTCGTGCGCCTGGAAGCGCGCCGCTGCCACTTCGGCCGCGGCACGCAGGGCGAGCGGGCTCCCGCCGCGGCGAAATGCCGCCTCGGCGAACGCGAACTGCTTCTCCGCTTCCTCGAACTTGAAGCTCTCGGCAAGCGTCAACCCTCGAGGCAGCGCGAGAAGGGCCGCAGCGAGCTCTTCGAGGGCGCTTTCCTCTCGCCGCTCTTGCAGCACCTTCAACCGCGCCACCGCCGCCGCCAGGAGCCCGCTGCCGAGCGTCTCGGCGCGACCGCGCGCCACGCAGCCCGCCAGCGAAAGATTTGCCTCAGCCGCTTGCCAACGCCGCTCCCGCACGGCGACCGCCCATTGCGGCAGCAGCTCCGCCTCGATCAGCTCCCGGGTTTCGTAACCGAACCCCGGCAGCAGGTTCCGCACGGCCGCCGAATCGCTCCGGCGACAGGCTCCGAGGAGTTGCGCGCGGACCCGCTCCCAGTGCTGTCGCGCGTCGTCGCGTGGCAGCGCCTCGAGCCGGCGCCGCCCCTCCTCGTCCCACTCGTCACCGATTGCGGGCCGGAGATACCTGCCCCAGGCCAACCGCGCCTGGAAGGGTTGCCCCAGCTCTTGCAGCGCAGCGGCCTGATTGAATCGCGCCGCGGCGAGCTGCGGCGAGATGCGCAGCGCGCGCTCGGCCGCATCCAGTGCGAGCACGAGGTGATGCGCGCCCAAACCGAGGTGCGCCGCCCGCAGATGGGCTGCCGCGAGATCGCTCAGCAGCGACGGCTCGTCCGGGCGAGCCCGCCGCGCCCTCTCGAGAAAACCGATGGCCCCGCCGACATCGGCAGCGAGGAGACGCAAGACGGCAGCGTCGGCCAGATGTTCGGGCGAGGGACTGCGTTCCGTGTCAAGCTCGCCCTGGAGGGCGCGCACGACCGACACCTCGGGGCGTGCGCCGGAGCCGAAGGGTGCCGCCGCGAGGCCCACGAACCGCCCGGGGCCGAGATCGACGGAACCGATCGTCGCCAGCCCGCGCCGAGGGCTGCTGCGGGCAGCGTCGCCGCGGGGTGGGCCGTGGCTGGCGACCGCCAGGGCCAACGTCACAGCCAATGCCGCGGCTGTGAAGTGGCGGGTCGCCATTCTCAAGGACAAGCGTGCGGGCGCGGCGTGTCCCAGCCCGCCGCTTATCGCATCCCAGGGAGTGAGTCTCGACGCTATCATCAGGAGTAGCTTTCGCTCTCTTGAGACGGACGGGTTCCCTGATTTCGGCGGCCGGCTGCCGACTTGGAAGGACGAGAAGGGGGAAAGGGCGCCCGGACCCGGGCGTTCTGAGGAGCTTACTCCGACACGAGCGGCAGCGTGATCGTCACCTCCAGCCCGCCGCCGGGGCGGTTGCGGGCGGTCAGGTCGCCGCCGTGCTCTTCGGCGATGCGGCGGGCGATGGGGAGGCCGAGGCCCGTGCCGGTGTCGTGGGTCGAGAAGTAGGGGTCGAAGATCCGCGACAGGACCTCCGGCGGCACGCCCGGGCCGGTGTCGGCAACGACGATCCGCGCCTCCTCGCCGTCCCCTTCCACCCGCACCGTCACCCGGCCGCCGCCGGCGCTCGCCCGCAGCGCGTTCTCGAGGAGGTTGCGCACCGCGCGGCCGAGGAGCCGGGCGTCGAAGCGCGCCGGCAGCGGTCCGTCCACCGCCAGGTCCACCTCGACCCCTTCGGGCGGCGCCGCCCGGTAGCCTTCGACCAGCTCGCGCACCGACGCCGCCAGGTCGCCGGGCTTGGGGTCGATGCGCGGGATCGAGCTGTAGGCCGAGAACTCCGAGGCGATCTGCCGCAGCTCTTCGACCTGCGCCAGGATGTTGGTGGTGCAGCGTTCGAAGACGGCGCCGAAGTGCTGCGGGTCGCTCTTGTGCACCTCGCGCATGTGCTCGGCCGAGAGGCGGATCGGGGTCAGCGGGTTCTTGATCTCGTGGGCGATGATGCGCGCCATCTCCGCCCAGGCCAGGAGACGCTGGCCGCGCAGCACCTCGGTGGCGTCCTCGACGACGAGGAGCGCCGCCGGCTCCCCCGCTCCCGGCACCGGCACCCAGACCAGCGCCCACTCCCGCTCGTCGCCCTCGCCGCCCGGCAGGCGCACGGTGGCGCGCGCCGGCTCGCCGGCGACCCCGCCCAGGAAGGCGGCGACGGGGGCGAGGCGCGAGGAGCGCGTCACCGCCTCCGCGAGCCGCTCCCCGACCCGCGTCCCCAGCAGCTCGGCCGCCACGCGGTTGTGCATCAGGACGCGGCCCTCGCCGTCGAGCGAGACGACGCCGGAGGTGATGTTCTCGACCATGCGCTCGACGACCTGCTTTTCGCGCAGCAGCCGCTCGCGCGCCTCGGCGATCCGCCGCGCCATCTGGTCGACCGCCTCGACCAGCGCCGCCAGCTCCACCTCGGTGGGCGCCAGGTCGAGCGACGGCGCGCCGGCGGCGATCCGCCGAGTGCCTTCCACGAGCTCGGTGAGCGGCCGGGTGAAGTTGCGCGCCAGGCGCGTCGCCACGGCCAGGAGGAGGGCGAAGAGGGCGGCGCTCACCAGCACGCCCTGGCGACGCAGGTGCGCGAGGTCGCGCGCCACCTCCTCCTGCTGCGCCAGGAGCGGCATCGACAGGAACAGCCGCGCCTGCGCCGCCGGTACCCCCGGCACGCGCAGCGGCGCGTAGAGCTCGAGGTAGGCGGTCTCGCCGGCGCGGTTGATGCGCGACGAGAGCTCGTAGCCGAGAAGGGCCAGACGCGAGTAGATCTCGCCCGGGATGCGCTTGGGCAGGAGACCGGCGGTGAACAGCTCGTGGCGGCTCGAGGAGTAGACGCCGCTGCCCCAGTAGAGGTTGACCTCGTGGCGGGTGACGCGCGAGAGCCAAACCAGCAGGTCGTCGTCGAGTGCGGTGTCGAGGCCGAAGCCGGGGGCGAAGGTCAGGATGTAGTCGCCGAGCACCTTCTGCACGGTGTTGAGGGCGGCCTCGCCGGCGTCGCGGCGGGCGGCCAGGAGCCGGCGCTCGGTGGCGCGCACCAGGACGACGTTGAGCAGCAGCAGCGGCACCAGCAGGAGCAGCGTGGTAACGATGAGCAGCCGCTTCGAATAGGTGCGGACGGCGCGGCCGAGGCTCTCGCGGAAGGCGGCGCGCGGCAGCGCCAGGAGCAGCGCCGCGGCGAGCGCGACGGCGGCGAGCGCCAGGGTGCCGAAGGCCCAGGTGCCGACACGCTCGATCGCCGGCAGCGGCCGCAAGGCGGGCACCAGCACTGCCGCCCAGCCGTCGGGCAGCGGGCGCACGTAGGCCATGGCCGGCCCTTCGGGCGTGCGCACGGCCGCCTGCGCGGCGGCCCGCCGGCGCAGCGCCGGCGGCAGCGGCGGCGTCTCCAGCCAGGGCGAGCGGGTCGCCCGCCCCTGGGCGTCGTAGAGCGCGAAGCGCGCGGCCTCGGGGAGCCCGGCCGGCTCGGCGGCGCCGGGCTCGCCGCGCAGCAGGCCTTCGGCGACGCCGGAGAGCGGGCGCGGCGCGGCGGCGCGGAAGCCCGGCTCGGGGAGGAGCCACCAGCGCACCGTCGCCCAGGGACGGCCGCGGAAGGCGAGCGGCGACATGCCGCTCAGGAGGAGAGCGCGGTCGAGCGGCAGGCGCGCCCCCGGCCAGCGCTCGGGGCGGACGTCGATCCGCCCTTGCGGGTCGAGCGGCAGGCCGAACGCGAAGGAGGAGCGCTCCCCCTCGCGCGGCTCGACGACCAGCGCGGTGCGGGCGTCGCCGCGCGCCAGAGGCGAGCCGCTCCACAGCGCGAAGGCGAGGTCCTGCCGCTCGAGGCCGGCCGGCACGCGCGGCAGAAGCTGCGCCAGGTCGCGGCGCCGGAAGTGGCGGTCGAGCCCGGCGGCGACCGGCCGCAGCGCCGCCGCCCGCGGCGGCATCAGCCGCGCCAGCAGCTCGCCGGCCGCGGCCTCGCGCAGCCGCAGGCGGTAGGCGGTCTCCCAGGCGCCGGCACCGGCAAGCGTGGCGAGGAGGACCAGCGCGGCCAGCGCCAGCGGCTGCTCCGACCAGCGGCGGTCCCCCGCCCAGGCGGCCGCCAGGCCGCAGCCGGCGGCGAGCAGCGGCAGCGCGGCGAGCGGCAGGTCGTGGAGCAGGCCGCCGGCCAGCAGCAGCGCGACGGCCAGCCACGCCCAGCGCTCGCGCGCCCAGAAGGCGCCGCGCGCGCCGGCCGCGAGCCGCCCCGCCCCGGCGAGGAGGCCGAGCGCGGCCGCCGTGAGTGCCAGGCGCAGGCCGTAGCGCTCCGCCGGCACGAAGAGGTCGGCGGCGAGGTCAGGGGGGACGCCGCGGCCGAGGGCCCAGGCGGCGAGGCCGAGGAGCGGCGCGGCGAGCGCGCCGAGCAGCGGCGCGAGCCAGGGCGGGCGGCGCCCGGGCTCGCGCGGCGGCAGCACGACGCCCGCCACCGCCAGCGCCACGCCGGCGGCGAGCGCGGCGAGCGTCGCCGGCGGCAGCGCCGCGGCGGCCCCGGCGGCGACGGCGCCGCCGAGCGCCAGCGCCGCGACCCAGAGCCGCCGCTCGCGCGCTTCCGGCCGCTGCACCGGCAGCACGAGACCGACGCCGCGCATCACCGCCAGCGCCAGGAGCGCCACCGCGAGCGCCCCCCAGGCGAGCGGGCGGAGCGGCAGCGGCGGCGCCGCCGCCGTACGGCGGGCGGCGGCGATCACCAGGGTCGGCGAAGCCGGGAGCGGCACCTGGAGAGCGCCGGGGAGCGCGCGGCCCGGTTCCTCGACCAGCGCCCAGCGCCGCTCCCGATCGGGCGCCGGGAAGGGGAGCGAGGCGGTGGCGTAGCTCGCGCCTGCCACCACACGCCAGGGGCGGCGCGCGGCGCCGAGCGGCTCGACGACGAGCAGCGTCGCGGCACCGAAGCCGGCCTTGAAGTGGCGACCGGCGCGCGGCAGCTCGCCGGCGCCGAGCTCGTGCAGCAGCCCCTCCCCCGCCCAGGCGATCGGCGCGCCGTCGGGATCGACGAGGAGCAGCGTGTGCCGCCCGGCGCCGCGGCCGGGCCGTTGCGCGGCGAGGCGGCGGAAGGCGTCGAGCTGCGCGGCGGGAGTGGAGGCCGGCGCCGCGAGCGGCGCCTGGAGGGTCGGCGGCAGCGCCGCGGCCGCGGCGCCGGCGTCGCGCTCCAGCTCGCGCCAGAGCCGCTCGTAGCCGCGCCCGGCAGCGCGCCGCCAGGTCTCCGGCGGAGCGTCGAGGCGCGGGCGGAGCAGCGTTTCGCCGGCCAGCGCCGCCACCGCGACCAGCAGCGGCAGGCCGACGACGGCGATCTCGCGCTGCGGCGGCCGGCGGCGCAGCCAGAGGGCGCCGAGCGCCAGGAGCGCGACGGCAGAGAACGGCGACGGCAGCAGGGGCGCCGCGAGCGCGGCGAGGAGGATCGGGACCTCGGGGAGGCGGCGCAAGGGGTGAAGAAAAAACGCCCGGCGCGTGGGCCGGGCGCTACGGGGCCGCCATGGGTAGGTCGACGCCGTGCCGGCGCGCGTAGTCGAGGGCGCGCGGGTAGCCGGCGTCGGCGTGGCGCACGACGCCCATCCCGGGATCGCCGGTCAGCACCCGCTCGAGGCGGCGCGCCGCCGCGGCGGTGCCGTCGGCGACGATCACCATGCCGGCGTGGAGCGAGTAGCCGATGCCGACGCCGCCGCCGTGATGGACCGACACCCAGGTGGCGCCGTTGACCGCGTTGAGCAGGGCGTTGAGCACCGGCCAGTCGGCGATCGCGTCCGAGCCGTCGCGCATCCCCTCGGTCTCGCGGTTCGGCGAGGCGACCGAGCCGCAGTCGAGGTGGTCGCGGCCGATGACGATCGGCGCTTTGACCCGCCCGCTCGCCACCAGCTCGTTGAAGACGCGGCCGGCACGCGCCCGCTCGCCGTAGCCCAGCCAGCAGATCCGCGCCGGCAGCCCCTGGAAGGCCACCCGCTCGCGCGCCATGTTGATCCAGCGCGCCAGCGGGCGGTCGTCGGGGAAGGTCGAGAGGATCGCCTCGTCGGTGGCGGCGAGGTCCGCCGGGTCGCCCGAGAGGACCGCCCAGCGGAAGGGGCCCTTGCCGTCGCAGAAGAGCGGCCGGATGAAGAGCGGCACGAAGCCGCCGATCGCGAAGGCGCGCTCCTCGCCCGCGGCGAGGGCCTGGCCGCGCAGGTTGTTGCCGTAGTCGAAGGTGACGGCGCCGCGCTCCTGGAGCGCCAGCATGGCGCGAACGTGCGCCGCCATCGAGGCCATGGCGCGGGCGATGTACCGCTCCGGATCGTCGCGCCGCAGCGCCAGGGCCTCGGCGTAGGGAAGGCCGTGCGGCACGTAGCCCTCGAGCGCGTCGTGCGCCGAGGTCTGGTCGGTGAGCACGTCGGGGACGACGCCGCGCTCGACCAGCCGCTCGAGGAGGTCGACGGCGTTGGCCTCGACCGCGATCGACACCGCCCGCCGCGCGTCGCGCGCCGCCAGCGCCGCGTCGATGCCGGCGTCGAGGTCGGGCGCCGCCTCGTCGAGGTAGCGGGTGGCGAGCCGCCGCTCGATGCGCGAGCGGTCCACCTCGGCGGCCAGGCAGACCCCTTCGTTCATGGTCACCGCCAGCGGCTGCGCGCCGCCCATGCCGCCGAGCCCGGCGGTCACCGCGAGGCGCCCCGCGAGCGTGCCGCCGAAGCGCTGGCGTGCGCACTCGGCGAGGGTCTCGTAGGTCCCCTGCAGGATGCCTTGGGTGCCGATGTAGATCCAGGAGCCGGCGGTCATCTGGCCGTACATCGTCAGGCCGAGCCCTTCGAGGCGGCGGAACTCGTCGGCGGTCGCCCAGTGCGGCACGAGGAGCGAGTTGGCGATGAGGACGCGCGGCGCCTCGGCGTGGGTCGAGAAGACCGCCACCGGCTTGCCCGACTGGACGAGGAGGGTCTCCTCGTCGCCGAGGCGCCGGAGCGTGGCGACGATCGCCTCCAGGCACTCCTGGTTGCGCGCCGCCTTGCCCGAGCCGCCGTAGACGATCAGCTCCTCCGGCCGCTCGGCCACCTCGGGGTCGAGGTTGTTGAGCAGCATGCGCAGCGCCGCCTCCTGCTGCCAGCCGCGGCAGGAGAGCTCGGTGCCGCGCGGCGCGCGCAGCGTGCGCGGCAGCGGCGGCGAGAGCGGCGGCGGGGTGGCGGCCATGGTCCGTATTGTAGGCCGCCCCGGCGGCGAGAGGAGGGACACTGCGGCTGGCAAGCCAGCCGCCGGGAAGAGCTGAGATCAGGAGAGGAAAGTGTCCGAAACGGGCCGGGGGTTCAGGTCGTGAACACCCCTGGTACTGCCTTACTTCTTCTTGCTCGACTTCTTGGCGGTCGACTTCTTAGCAGCGCTCTTCTTGGGCGCAGGCTTTTTCGCGGCCATCTCGAATCACCTCCCTTCCTTTCTGGTTGAGCACGTCTCAAGCACCCACCCGACACACCCTTGGGACTGCCCCCCGGCCATGCGCGGCATAGTACCACGAATTGTTGTCAAGGGAAGCTCAAGCCACAAGATGTTGGGGGACGTTGAGCCTCGTGCATCACCCCGACTCGCGCTTCAAGGGCCGATGCGCGCGACCCGGACCAGCGGGCCCTCGACCGCGCCGGGGCGGCGCAGGTCGATCGTTCCCGTCACCGCCCAGAGGTCGTCCTCCTCGGGATCGAGCAGCGTCTGGCTCACCTCCCACAAGCGGTCGCCGCTGCGCCGGATCGACGTCCAGCGGTGGCGGCGCGCCTCGGGCGTGAAGACCAGCTCGCGGTACTCGGTATAGAACGGCGCCATCGCCGCCTCGAAGCGCGCGGCGTCCCACGGATCGGCGGGGTCCTGCTGCACCGAGAGCGCCGCCTCCTCCCAGTCGCGGTCGGCGAGCGCGCGCACGAGGAGGTGGAGCTCGGCGCGCACGCGCGCGGCGAAGGCGCCGGCGTCGTGCAGGAGCTGGTCGACCCAGAGCGCCTCGCGCGCCAGCTCCCGCTCGCGCTCCCGGGCCAGCCGCAGCTCGGGGTGCAGCAGGCTCTCCCACTCCTCCAAGAGGCTCGAGTCGGTGTGCTCGATCAAGGCGCGGAAGAAGCCGACGGCGTCGAGCACGCCTTCGCTCTGCGCCGCCTGCGGCACGCTCTGGTCGAGCGTCTTGTAGAGCTGCGAGAGGTAGCGCAGCAGGACGCCTTCGCTGCGCTGCAGGCCGTAGAGCTTCACGTAGTCGGCGAAGGAGAGGTAGCCCTCGAACATCTCGCGCCCGATCGACTTGGGGCGGATCTCCCGGCTTCCCACCCATGGGTGGGCGCCGCGGAAGCGGTTGAAGCTGCCGTAGAGGAAGTCGGCGAGCGGCTGCGGGTGGGCGACCTCCTCGAGCCGCTCCATGCGCTCCTCGTAGGGCATCCGCTCTTCCTTGAGCCGCGCCAGCAGCTCCTGCTTGGCGCGGTCGGCCTGCTTGCGCAGCACGATCTCCGGGTCCTCCAAGACCGCCTCGGCCAGGGTGATGACGTCGAGCGCGTAGTCGGGCGACTCGGGGTCGAGCGTCTGCAGCGTCTCGACGAGGTAGAGCGAGAGCGCCTGGTGGAGCGAGAAGTCCCACTGCAGCTCCTGGGCGACGACGATCCAGAGGTACGGCGACGTCGTGTCGCGGGCCATGCGCAGCACGCCGGCGCGATAGAGCGAGCGGATGAGCGCCGCGGCGTGAGAGAGGAGACGGGTCTTGGTGCCCTCGTCCTCGTGGCTGCGGGCGATCAGCTCGCGCAGCGAGGAGAAGTTGCGCCGCCCCGGGTCGTCCTGCTCGGCGTCGCGCTGCAGGAGGTTCAAGACCATGCCGTGGGTGACGCGGAAGCGCGAGCGCAGGGTCTCGGGCGGGCGCGCGATCAGCTTCTGGAAGGTCTCCTCGCTCCAGGTCACCTCCCCCTTGGGCGCCGCCTTCGGCCCGCCGCGCCGCCGCTTCCCCTCGCCGGCGCGGCGGTCGGCGAGGCGCTTCTCGATCACGTGCTCGGGCGCCTGCGCGACGACGCTCCCCTTGTCGTCGAACCCCTTCCGCCCGGCGCGGCCGGCGATCTGCTTGAAGTCGCGCACCGAGAGCAGCGCCACCTTCTTGCCGTCGAACTTGGCGAGCTTGGAGAAGAGGACGGTGCGGATCGGGATGTTGACCCCGACGCCGAGCGTGTCGGTGCCGCAGATCACCTTGAGCAGCCCCTGCTGCGAGAGCTGCTCGACGAGCAGCCGGTACTTGGGCAGGAGACCGGCGTGGTGGACGCCGACGCCGAAGGAGAGGAAGCGGCGGAACTCCTTGCCGTAGGGGCTGTCGAGCCGGAAGTCGCCGATCGCCTCGCGGATCCGCTCCCGCTCCTCGCGGGTGGTGATCTGGGTGCTGGTCAGCGCCTGCGCCAGCTCGGCGCACTCGCGTTGGGTGAAGCTGACGATGTAGATCGGCGCCTTGCCGGCGGCGAGCAGCTCCTCGACCGTCTCGTGCAGCGGCGTCTCACGGTAGGTGAAGTCGAGCGGCACCGGCCGCTGCTCGGAGGAGACCAGCGCCACCTCGCGCCCTGTCTGCCGCTGCAGGTGCTCGGCGATGGCGCTGGTGTCGCCCAGGGTCGCCGACATCAGCAGGAACTGGGTGCGCGGCAGGGAGAGGAGCGGCACCTGCCAGGCGACGCCGCGCTCGTTGTCCGAGTAGTAGTGGAACTCGTCCATCACCACGTAGGGCGCCGCCAGTGCCTCGCCGCGGCGGAGCGCCATGTTGGAGAGCACCTCGGCGGTGCAGCAGAGGACCGGCGCCCGCGGGTTGATCGAGGCGTCGCCGGTGAGCATGCCGACGTTGGCGGCGCCGAAGTCGTCGCAGAGGGCGAAGAACTTCTCCGACGCCAGCGCCTTGATCGGGCTGGTATAGAAGGAGGTCTGCCCTTCGCAAAGCGCCTTGAAGTGGAGCCCGAGCGCCACCAGCGACTTCCCCGAGCCGGTCGGCGTGTTGAGGATGACGTGCTTGCCGGCGAAGACCTCGAGCAGCGCCTCCTCCTGCGCCGGGTAGAGCTCGAGCCCGAGGTCGGCAACCCATTCGACGAAGCGGCTGAGGATTGCCTCGGGATCGGCGGCGGCGCCTTCGGTCGGGACGCGGTCGAGGAGGGAGGGACGGCCGGGGGCTGGGGTGAGAGTGGGGACGAGCTCGGACGAGAGGACGGCCGGCGCGTCGGCGGGGTCGGGCACGAGCGGGATTGTGGCACGCGGCGGCCGTGGAGGCGTTGTGCTGGTGAAAGAATCCACAGTAGTGTCGCGATCACAGTTCCAAGGAGGTCGTTGATGCAGGCAGTCGGTCGGCTCGCCACTCTCGGCGCCTCGCTGGTCCTCTTCGCGCATGGCGCGGAGGCTCAGAGCGCCTCTCTGGTTCGCGACATCAGCACCGCGCGTCCGGACCAGTCCAGCTCATTCGTGGGCCGGATGGTCTCCATCCGGAGCGCCGTGTTCTTCGTGCGGGCGGACTTCACCGTTGGCGACGAGGCCTGGGCGAGCGACGGCACCTCGGCTGGGACCGAGCTGCTCGTGGACGGTTGCCCCGGCGCCTGCTCCTCACGTCCCCTGTTCCTCGCCACGACGTCGAACCTGGTGTTCTGGGTTACCGCCGGCGATGCGCAGCCACGACTGTGGCGCTCGGACGGGACACGCGCAGGGACCTTCGCCCTCGCCGGCGCGGCCTCGGACCTCACGGTATCGCTCTCCTCCTTGCCAGAACCACCTACCGTCGCCCTGATCGACGAGACGCTCTACTTTCCCGGCTGCACGCCCGACCTGGGCTGCGACCTCTGGCGGAGTGACGGCACGCCGGAAGGAACGGTGCTTGTCTTCGACGCCCCAGGCGTCACCGGCATCCACGCGGCGGCCCGGAAGCTCTTCTTCGTCGGCCAGACCGAGCCCGGGGAATTGGCGTTGTGGAGCAGCAACGGGACGGCTGCCGGCACGATTCCCATCCTCGACCTCGACGCGCGCCCTCTCGCCCTCGTCGGCACCACGAACCGGCTGTTCTTCATTCGCGTCACGGGAAGCGCGCGCCAGCTCTGGGTGAGCGACGGCACCGCCGCCGGCACGCGCCAGCTCACGAGCTTCCCTGCTCAAGGCGTCGCGGTCCGCCAGGGCTCGACGCTCCAGGCGATCGGATCGCGCGTGTATTTCCTGGCCGACGACGGCGTGGGTGGCGAAGAGATCTGGCGTAGCGACGGCACGGCAGCCGGCACCGTTCGAATTACTGAGTTCCAGAATCCGAGGCCTTTCCTGGCACCGCTCGAGCTGGTCGAGGTCGCCGACCGCTTAATCTTCAAGGCCAACGCCGGCGACGGCTATGGCCTCTGGTCGACCACGGGCGTCTCACGCACGATGTCGAGGCTGGCCGGTTCCTGCCCAGGCTGCCCGCGCCTGCTTCTCGAGCACCCGCTGGTCCAGACTGCCGGCCGTGCCCTGTTCGCGGCAGAGACTACGGACCATGGCCGGGAGCTTTGGAGAACCGACGGCACACAAGCCGGTACCGGGCTCCTCGCCGATGTCTGCAGTGGCCGGTGCGGGGGGCTCCTCACGGGGCCGGCCCGCGCCGGCAGCACGGCGTTCTTCGTCGCCTCCGAGGAAGGGGTCTCGTCGCGAGGAGCCAACCTCTGGCGAAGCGACGGCACGGCCGCGGGTACGCATCGGTTCACGCATTTCACCGGCGAGCTCGAAGTGTCCCAGAGCTTTCTCGTGGCGCGCGGTCCCGAGGTCTTCTTTACTGCCCGGACGCAGTACGGTCACGAGCTTTGGGTGGGCGACGGCACGCGGCCGGGAACGCGACTCTTGACCGACTTCGCCGATCGCCACGACTCTTCGACGCCGCTCGAGCTGGTGGCTCTCGGCGAGCGACTCTTCTTCACCGCCTGCGAGGACAGGTTCAGAAAGCTGTGGAGGACCGCTGGATCGGCGGCCACCACCCTCGCGCTGGCACCTAGCGAGCCAGAAACGGACTGCCCGGGCCCGAATCGCTTTCCCCAGGAGTTGACCGCCGCCGCAGGCAGGCTGTTCTTCCTCCGCGAGGAAACACTCCACGAGCCCCAGGTTTGGACCTCGGATGGAACGCCGGAAGGCACAGCGCGGCTCGCCGGCCTGCCCCCCGATCTCCTGACCACCTCGGGCTCGGGCTTCGCCGAGATCCACGGCGAGGTCTTCTTCACCGGGGCCGACCCGTTCGAGTACGCCCTGTGGCAAACCAATGGCGCGACCGGAGGCACGCGGAAGGCGGTCGACTTCCCGACCGAGAGCGCAGCCGACATCCGCCACCTGACCGCGCTCGGCAACGAGCTCTACTTCACGGCCGCCGATCACGAGTTCGGCCGAGACGTTTGGCGGAGCGACGGCACGCCCGAAGGAACCCGCAAGGTCACGGACTTCTTCGGCAGATTCAACCACGCAGCCGACCCAGAGTTCACCCGCGTCGGTCCGTGGGTGTACTTCATCGGCCGCGAGCAGGGCGGATTCGCGCAGGTCTGGAAGACAGACGGCACCCTGGCGGGCTCGACTCCGGTGCACGCCGCGGGCACCAGTCTCAGCCCCGCAGGCGTTGGCGAGCTGGTCTCCTTGAGTGGCAACCTCTATTTCTTCGCCGCGACCTCCTCCGGCCGCGGCCTGTGGCGGACCGACGGCAGCCCCGAAGGGACGGTGCTGGTGCGCGGATTCCGCCATGTCCCCGACCCCGGCCAGAACCCGGGCTTTCTCACGGTTTTCGCCGACTCTCTCTTCTTCGTTGCCGACGACGGGCTCCACGGGCGCGAACTGTGGAGGAGCGACGGCACCGACGCGGGAACCGTGCTGGTACGCGACATCATGCCGGGGCCGCCGGGCTCCCATCCTCGCGGCCTCCGGCCGGCAGGGGGACGGTTGTTCTTCGCGGCAGGAGACGGAGTCCACGGTTGGGAACTGTGGCAGACCGACGGCACGGCGCAAGGCACGCGGATGGTTCAGGACATCGCGCCCGGCGCCGCATCGTCCTATCCAGAGGAGCTCACGGCAGCGGCCAACCGCCTCTACTTCTCGGCAGACGACGGCCTCTCCGGCCGCGAACTTTGGCTGCTCGAGCTCGGCGCCCCGGAGAGCGCCTGCGTGACCTCGCCGGCCGCGCTCTGCCTCGGGGGAAGGTTCCGCGTGACGGCGACGTGGCGAGATTTCACCGGCAACACCGGTGCCGGCACGGCCCTGCCGCTCACGGCCGACACCGGCGCCTTCTGGTTCTTCGGGCCGGAGAACCTCGAGGTGATCCTCAAGGTCCTCGACGGGCGGGGGCTCAATCAGCACCACTGGGTCTTCTACGGGGCGCTCTCCAGCGTCGAGTACGCGCTGACGGTGACCGACGTGCAGACCGGGCTCACCGCTCGGTACTGGAACCCGACCGGTCAGCTCGCGAGCGTCGCCGATACGACCGGCTTCGGGCCGCTCGGGGCGTTCTCGGTCGCCGAGCCCTCCAGCGCCTCCGGCCCGCCGCCGCGCGCCGGCTCGGAAGTCGCGGCGGTTACGGGTCCCTGCCAACCTGCCGCCACCCGGCTTTGCCTCCGCGGCGGCCGCTTCGCGGTCGAGGCGACCTGGAAGGACTTTTCGGGCAACACCGGCGTCGGCAGCGCCGTCCCGCTCACCGGCGACACCGGCTACTTCTGGTTCTTCGGCGCGGACAACGTGGAGGTGGTGCTCAAGGTGCTCGACGGCACGGCCGTCAACGGCAAGCATTGGGTCTTCTACGGCGCGCTCTCGAGCGTCGAGTACACCCTGCGCGTCACCGACACGGCGACCGGCGCGGTCAAGACCTACACCAACAAGAGCGGCAACCTGGCGAGCGTCGCCGACACCGGCGCGTTCTGAGGGGCTGCCCGATGACTCCTGAAGCCGGCGCGGATCCTCTCTGGCCACAGCTCCGTGATTTCCCCCTCGACGAGCCCGGGGCTCGGCGGCCGTTCACCCGCCGCCTGGCGGAGGAGAAGGGTTGGAGCCCGTCATACGCGCGCCGCGTCGTCGCGGAGTACCGGCGCTTCCTCTACCTTGGGGCGCGGGCCGGTCATCCCGTGAGCCCTTCGGGCGCGGTGGACGAGGCCTGGCACCTCCACCTGACCTACACGCGCTCGTATTGGGAAGCGCTCTGCGGCCAGGTGCTGGGCCGGCCGTTCCACCACGAGCCGTCGCGCGGCGGTCCGGCGGAGGCGCAGCGGCACGCGCGGATGTACGCCGACACCCTCGCGAGCTATCGGCGGCTTTTCGGCGAGACGCCGCCAGCGGAGGTCTGGCCAGCGCCGGAAGCGCCGGTGGCTGCCGGAGATCGCCCCTGGCGGCGGCTCGCGCTCGGTGGCGCCGGCGCCGTGGCGCTGACCCTCGCGGTCGCTTGCGCACGCGCCTTCGACGAGCCGGGAGCTGCCGTGCTCGGAGAGAGCATGCTGATCGTGGCTGTGGGCGCTGGCGCCGCAGCGCTCCTTTCCGCCGCGCGCGAGCGCCGCCAGGTGCGGCCGCCGTCCCGAGGCAGGGAGGGTGCGGGCCAGGCGGACGGCGGCGGCTGTGCGGTCGTCTTCTCCACCGGCGGCTCGACCGACGAGCCCGCCGGCGCAAGCGCCGCGGCCCCCGGCGAGACTCCCACCCAGCTCTCCCCTTGCGGGCCGGAGGTCGAGCCGGGCATGGCCGAGTGCCCACCGAGCCCTGATGCCGGCAGCGACTCGGGCGCCGGTGCAGACTCCGGGGGTGATGGGGGAAGTGGCGGGGACGGCGGCGGCGGTGACGGAGGAGGTTGCGGCGGCGGTTGCGGCGGCGGCGACTGAGCCCGAGGGACCAACAGACCGCCTAGCTCCCCGCTGCCTTGGATCACCCTGGCCGAGTGGGTCGACAAGGCTTCGTCTTACACCTCCAAACCGCTCACCAGCTCGCCGAAGCGGGCGAGGTCGACGTTGCCGCCCGAAAGGACGACGCCGACGCGGCGCCCTTCCACGCCGGGCACCCGGCCGTGGAGGAGCGCCGCGAAGGCGGCGGCCGCCGCCGGGCTCGACGGCGAGCTTGAGAGGCGAGGTCGGGGCCGGCGGTCGAGAGGACGGGGAACTTGAAGAGGGCCCCGCGGGCCCGCGTCGGCATGGGATGCCTCCTCGGGAGGAAAAATGCACCATGCGGCGGCAGAAATGCACCCCGCGGCGGCTGAGGACATATCCTCCGCGGGAAAGGTGCACCATCCGGCGGCTTCTTTGCACCATTTGGCGGCTCCGGACGTCGCCGCAGGCCCTTGGGGCCTCGCCGGAGGGCCTGCGGAGCCTGCCGCGGGACCAAAATGGTGCAAAGCAGCCAGAAAATGGTGCAAAAAAGGTGCGGCGGCGCCTTCCCCCGGGCCCGCGGTGCACCCCGCAGGCTCGGCGGGGTGCATTTTTCCCCTCGCGGGCTCGTCTCCAGCCGCCGATTCGGCCTCCCGAGCGCCCGCGGCGCCGTTTTCCGCCGCCGCGTGGTGCAAAGCGGCGGCGGAATGGTGCATTTCTCCTGGCAGCTCAGACCTCGATCCCGCTCACCAGCTCGCCGAAGCGGGCGAGGTCGACGTTGCCGCCGGAGAGGACGACCCCGACGCGGCGACCTTCCACGCCGGGCACCCGGCCGTGGAGGAGCGCCGCGAAGGCGGCGGCCCCGCCCGGCTCGACGACGAGCTTGAGACGCGAGGCGAGGAGGGCCATCGCCCGCCGCAGCTCGAGGTCGCTCGCCGTGACGATCCCCTCGCAGAGGGCGCCGACGATCGCCAGGGTGCGCTCGGCCGGACGCGTGGTCTGCAAGGCGTCGGCGATGGTGTTCGGGACCGGGATCGAGACCGGCTCGCCCGCCGCGAGCGAGCGCCGCATGTCGTCTCCCGCCTCCGGCTCGACGCCCCAGAGGCGGATCGCCGGCGCGAGGCCGCGCGCCGCCACCGCGACCCCCGAGAGCAGCCCGCCGCCGCCGCACGGGGTGACGACGATCTCCAGCTCCGGCACTTCCTCGAGCAGCTCCAGGCCCAGCGTCCCCTGACCGGCGATCACCCTGTCGTCGTCGAAGGGAGGCACGAGCACCGCCCCCTCCTCCTCGACGATCCGCCGCGCGATCTCCTCGCGGCTCTCCTCGGCGCGGTCGTAGAGCAGCACCCGGGCGCCGTAGCCGCGGGTGGCGGCGACCTTCGTGGCGGGCGCGTCGCGCGGCATGACGATCGTCGCCGCCACCCCCAGCTCGCGCGCCGCCAGCGCCACCGCCTGGGCGTGGTTGCCCGAGGAGAAGGCGACGACGCCCGCGGCCCGCTCGGGGGCGGTCAGGAGGGTGAGGCGTGAGAAGGCGCCGCGCGCCTTGAAGGCGCCGACCCGCTGGAAGAGCTCGCACTTGAAGAAGAGAGGGGCGCCGGTCAGCGCGTCGAGCTGGCGGGAGGTAAGGACCGGCGTGCGGTGGACGTGCCCGGCGATCCGCGCCCGCGCCGCGCGCACGTCCTCGAAGGTCACGGGGAGAGGCACGGCCGCGGGACTGTACCATCCCGCGAGACGGCGTTCCGCCCCTTTCCGCCACCCTGATGGGCGGCCGTCAATCGGGCGCCAAGTCGCGCCTCCGCGCGGCCCACCCGGACCCCCGCGTCGATGGGAATATGACGGCAGCGGCTCGACTTATAGGGCCCGGCAAGCATGGAATCGGCATCGCGTCGTCGCTCCTGGGTACTTCCCTGCTTGGCCGCTGTTCTGGCGGTCAGCCTCACCCTTCCCACAGCCGCCTTCGCCGCGCCCCCCTCCGACGACGCCTTCGACCGCGGCCCGCTCCGCGCCGCCGGCCCCGGCCGGCTCCTCGAGGACTTCGAGAGCGGCGCCGCGATGGAGCTCCTGCCGCTCGACGAGGAGCTCGCTCCCGCCCTCCTCGCCACCGGCAACGAGGAGACGGTGCGCGTCGAGGAGTGGCCGGTCGCACCGGACCGCCGCGAGGCCGTCCTCCTCACCCGGCGCGAGATCTACGCCCCCGGCGCCCGCATCGTGCAGGTGGGCGGCGGGCGGCGCGAGCTCCCCCGCTCGCGGCTGGTCTTCTTCTTCGGCGAGGCCGAGCTCGACAGCGAGACCCGGGTCATGGTCTCCGTCGATCCGCAGACCGGAGCGCTCGAAGGGCTAACCGAGACGCGGGAGGAGCGGCACGAGCTGCGCCCGGAGCCGGCGGGCGGGGACCGCCGCTTGTACCGGCTGGCGCCCCCGGCGGTCTTCCTCACCCCCGGCGAGGAAGCCGCGGCCGCGGCGCCGGAGTTCAGCTGCGGCGCCGAGGAAGCGCCACAGGCGATGCCGCTCGCCTTCGAGAGCGCCGCCTCGACCGCGGTCTTCGAGGAGGCGATCGTGAGCCTCCACACCGCCACCGTCGCCGTGGACACCGACTACGAGCTGATCGCCAACAAGTTCGGCGGCAACACCGTGGCGGTCACGAACTACCTGGCCAGCCTCTTCGCGCAGATGAACGTGATGTACGAGCGGGACCTCAAGGTCCGCCTGCTCCAGGGCACCACCTTCCTGCGCACCACCTCGAACGACCCCTGGACGGGCGGCAGCGGCGGCGCCGACTTCACCAAGCTCAACGAGTTCCGGAACTACTGGGTCGCCAACTACGGCACGGTCCCGCGCGCCATCGCGGCGCTGATCTCGGGCAAGCAGAGCTCGGGCGCCTCGGGCATCGCCTTCATCAACGCTCTCTGCAGCACCAACGGCGGCTACAGCTTCACCCAGGTCTTCGGCTCGACCAACCTGCTGACGCAGGACACCCGAATCGTGGGGCACGAGATCGGCCACAACTTCGGCTCGCACCACACCCACTGCTATCTCACGCCGACGCCGATCGACACGTGCTTCAACGGCGAATCGGGGTGCTACAGCGGCGCCACCTCCTGCCCGGCCCCGGCGACCTACCAGGGCGTCCCCAACGTGCGCGGCACGGTGATGAGCTACTGCCACAACCTGGGGGGCTGCAGCGCCAGCTCGGTCTTCCATTCGCGGACGGTGCAGCTGCTCGAGCCCATCGTCGAGAGCAAGACGACCGGGCCCGGCGCCTGCATCTTCCCGGCGGTCGTCAACCCGACGATCGGCAGCGTCGCGCCGCAGTCGGGCACGACCGGCGGCGGCACGGCGATCGCGATCACCGGCACGGGGTTCCTCCCCGGGGCGACGGTGACTCTCGGCGGCGTGGCGGCGACCTCGGTCGTCGTGGTCAACAGCACCCGCATCACCGCCGTCACCGGGGCCCACGCCACCGGCGCCGTCAACCTGGTGGTCACCAACCCGGGCGGCGCGAGCGCCACCATGGCCAACGCCTTCTTCTACACGCCGCCGCCGACGCCGACCGGCTTCTACACGCTCGCGCCCTGCCGGGTGGTCGACACCCGCAACCCCAACGGACCGCTCGGCGGGCCGGCGCTCGCCGCCAACGGCGTCCGCAGCTTCGACGTCACCGGCACCTGCGGCATCCCCAACGGGGCGAAAGCGATCTCGGTGAACGTCACGGTGCCCGCGCCCGGTGCGGCCGGCTATCTCTCGACCTTCCCGGGCAACGCCTTCCCCATGACCACCAGCTCCATCAGCTTCAGGGCCGGCGTGACGCGCGCCAACAACGCCGTGCTGACGCTCGCCACCGACGGCACCGGCACGCTTGGCGTGCTGAACGGCTCGGCCGCCGCCACGCACTTCATCCTCGACGTCAACGGCTACTTCCAGTAGCGTCCGGCCATGCTCGCGGCGCTGCTGGCGGCAGCCGGCTTGGCGTTCGTCGCCACGGCCTACGGCGAAGCCGCGCTCGGCGGGCTGGCGCGGCTGACCGGGGGCGAGCGGCGCGCGCCACCGCGGCTGCCGGTGCTCGCCTTGGCGGGCCTCGCCGTGCTCTCCGCCGGCGCGCTCCTGGCGTCGCTCGTCGTGCCGCTCGACGGCCGCATGCTCGCCGCGGCCCTGACCGGCGCGGCGCTCCTCGCGGCCGTGCGGCGGCGTGCCCTGGCCGCGGCGCTGCGCGACTTCGGAGGGGCTCTGGGGAGCGGGCTCGCGGCCGGCCGCGGGCTCGGCGCCGCGGCGCTCGCCGCGGGCGCCTTGCTGGGCCTCGCCCGCACCGCCGTCGCCACCGCGCACTTCGACACCGCCGCCTATCAGCTCCAGGCGATCCGCTGGCTGCAGGAGCTCGGCGCCGTCCCCGGGCTCGGGAACCTGCACGGCCGCCTCGCCTTCGCCGCCGGCTGGTTCGCGCCGCAGGCACTGCTCGGGCGACTCCAGGTGCTCAACGGCGCGCTCTTCCTGCTGGTCCTCGTGGACGGCGTCGCCGCCGTCGGCGAATGGCGGCGCGGCGCGCGGCGGGCGAGCCTCCTCGTCCGCCTCGCGACGGCGGTCCTCACCTTCCACCTCTTCGCTCCCTGGCTCTCGGCGGCGACCCCGGACGTGCCGGCCGCGGTCCTGGTGTGGGTCGTGGCGGCGCTCTGGCTCAAGGCCGTCGAGGAGGGCTCGCTCGCCGCGCCGGGCCCGCGGCAGACGGCGGTGGCCGTCCTCGCGGCCTTCGCCGCGAGCGTCAAGCTCTCGGCCCTGCCGCTCCTCCTCCTGCCGCTCTGGCTGGCGGCGCGGCTCGCCGCCGCCCGGCGATGGCGGGCTGCCGGCGCGCTGGCCGGGACCGTCCTGGTCTTCGTCCTCCCCGCCCTCCTCCACTCGGTGGTGGTCTCCGGCTACCTCCTCTTCCCCGTCCCCGGGCTCGCCCCGTTCCCGGTGGACTGGCGGATACCAGCCGAGTGGGTGGCGACCCATGCGCGGTGGATCACGAGCTTCTCCCGGTCGCAGCTGCTGCCGGCGGAGGTGGTGCTGGCGATGCCGCTCCGGGAATGGGCGCCGCTCTGGTGGAACGATCTGCTGCTCTCGACGAAGGCGGCGCTGCTCGCCTGCCTGGCGCTCGCTCCGGCGCAGGCGGGGCTGTGGCTGGCGCGCCGGCGCCGGCCGCTCCCTCCCGGCGCGCTCGACCACGCCGTTCTCTTCGCGACGGCCGCGGCGGGAGTGCTCTTCTGGCTGACGACCGCGCCCGCTCCGCGGTTCGGCTGGGGGTTCCTCTTCCTGCTGACCCTGCTCGCGGCGGGACCCTTCTTCCTCCCGGCGGCGCGGAGGCTGCCGGCTGGTGCCCTCGCCGGCTTCCTCCTTGCCTACTTCACCGTCCGGGGGGCACAGACCCTGGCGCGCGAGCCGCAGGTGTTCGCCGAGGCTGCGCGCCACGCCGTGCTGCCGGCGGCGGCCCCGGTGCCGCCGACGCGGGCGACGGTGCGCGACGGCTTCACCCTGCGCGTGGCGCTCGACGGCCGCTGCTGGTACCAGCCCTTCCCCTGCGCCCCCGACCCGGACCCGGGCCTCGAGCTGCGGGGACGCACGCTCGAGAGTGGCTTTCTCATCCGCCCGCCCGCCGCAGGTGGACGTCGCCGTTGAAAGTCTTGAAGTACATCTCCGGACCGCCGCCGTTGATCGTGCCGAAGACAGCGCGCTCGACGGTCAGCTTGTAGCGGCCGCCCTGCCGCTCGGTCTGCGTCGGCGCCGCGCGCTGGCGCTGGGCGATGTCGAAGTCGGTGTAGATCTCGCCGTTCTCGGACTCCATGCGCAGGTCGGCCTTGGTGCCGCCCGGCACGGTGACGTCGACGTCGCCGTTGAGGCTGCTGAAGGCCATCGCCTTGCCCGGCGCGACGGTGGAGAGCGTCACCTTGACCTCGCCGTTGATCGTGTGGGCGACGAGCGACCCCCCGACGCGGGCGCGGATCCCGCCGTTGACGTTGGAGATCTCGTGGTCGCCGCGCACGCCGCTGACCTCGATGTCGCCGTCGTTGACGGTCGAGAGCTTGACCGAGGTCTGCTCCGGCACCTTGATGGTGAGGAAGACCGCGACCGTCGGCGAGGAGCCGATCTCGACGACGTTGTCCTTCTCCTCGATCGACAGCTTGAAGCCGGAGAGGGGGATGCGCCGCATGCCGCCGCGCACCTCGGGCTTGCCGTGGCGGTCGTCGTCGCGGGCGCGGGCCTCGACGACGACCTGGTTGCCGCCGCCGGCCTCGACGGTGATCCCGCCGGACACCAGGCCGACTTCGAGCTGCACCGGACGCCCGGGGTCGGTGAGCGGCACGTTGAAGCGCTCGACCTGCCCCTCCTGCGCGGCGGCGGCGAGCGGGATCGTCAGAATGGCGGCGGCGCAGGCCGCCAGGGTGACTCGTCTCATGGTCGTCTCCTACCGGTCCTGGTTGCGGACCAGGATGTTGCCGTTGATGGTGGCGAAGGCGAGCTCGGGCCCGCCGGAGCCGATGCGAATGCCGTAGGCGCCGTCGCGCTGCAGGATGAAGCGCCCCTTGCTCCGGTCGCCCGCCGGGACGGCGAGCGAGCGGGTCTCGTAGTCGAACTCGGTGAACGCCTCGCCGTTCATGGTCTTGAAGCGGAGGTCGGCGTCGAGGCCGGCGCGGAAGGCCACGTCCACCTCGCCGTTGACGGTCTCGAACTCGGAGGGGCCGCTCGGGTTGGCGGCGAAGCTGACCCGCAGCGGCCCGTTGACGGTGCGCGCCTCGCCGGCGCCGCCGATCCGCTCGAGGACGACGTCGCCGTTGACGTTGCGCACCTCGAAGCGGCCGTGGACGCCGTCCACCCGCACGTCGCCGTCGTCGACGGTCTCGAGGACGAGGTCCGCCTCTTTCGGCACCCGCAGCTCGAAGGCGTAGACCACCTTGTAGCCCTCGCGCTCCCAGCCGCGCCAGCCGTCGTTCCAGCTCCCCTTCTGGCCGTCGCGGCAGCGGAAGGGGCCGTCGACGACGAGGTGGACGCCGTCGGCGCGCTGCTCCATGACCAGCTTCACCTCCTGCCGCGCCTCGGCGAGCTTTTCGGGCGCGCGGCCGGAAACGGTCTCGCGGATCACCGCCTCGACCCTGTCGCCGGCATGGGCGATGACGGCGATCGGGCCGCTGTAGTTGTCCACCTCCACCGTCCGCCCGCCGGCGGCGAGGGTCCACGCCTCGCGCAGGGTGCGGGTCTCCTCGGTCCAGCCCCTCGTCCCGGTCCCGTGCTCGCCGCAGCTCGCGGGGCGCGCGGCGGCGATCAGGCAGAGGGCGAGCAGAGAGCTCGTAAGTCTCGGTCGCATCGCAGGCTCCTTCCTCAGGTCAGGTCCGTCGTTCGAGACGCCGCCGCAGGTAGTCGCGCACCGTCGGGTCGACCTGCGGGTCGTCCACCAGGCGCTGCAGCCGCGGGCGGGCGCCGCGCGCCTCGGCGAGCAGGTCGACCAGGGCGATCTGCACCAGCGGCGACTCCTGGCGCGGGAAGCCCGCGATCAGTTGCTGCTGGACGCCGGGGCGGCCGGCGACGCCGGCCAGGGCGTCGATCGCCGCCAGGCGCACGTTGTCGTTCGGGTCGTCGGCCACCGCCGCGAGCAGGGCGTCGAGGACGCGCGGGTCGGAGGGGCCGACCTCGCGGCCGTAGCTCACCCCCTTGAGCCGCTCGCTCGCCGAGTCCTGCTCGAGCAGCGACAGGGCGACCAGTCGCGACAGGGAGCCAACCTCCCGGCGCAGGGCGGCGACGTCGGCCTGCGGCGGCGCCGCGCCGCGGCCGGGCAGGAAGGTCCCCAGGAGCACGCCCACGGCGAGCGCCGGCAGGGCCCACTGCAGGCCCCCGGCGAAGGCCGGCCGCGGCGGCGTCAAGAAAGCGAGGAGCCGCCGCCGCCAGCCGCCGGAGCGGGCGGGGTGCCGCTCGGCCGCCGCGGCGGCGGTCTCCTCTTCGAGCATGCGGTAGAAGCGCCGCCGCAGGCCGGGGCCCGGCTCCTCCTCCGGCAGGCGCGCCAGCGCCTCCCAGAGCCGCAGCTCCTCCTCGTTTTCGGGGCGGAAGTCGTCACGCTCCATGCTGTGCCTCCATCTCCGGCGCCCGGAAGACCTGCCGCAGGTGGCGGAGCGCCCGGTGCACCCGCACCTTCACCGCTCCGGCGCTGCAGCCCAGGATCGCCGCGATCTGTTCGTAGCTCAGGCCGCCGCTGCGCGTCAGCAGGAGCAGCTCGCGCTTCTCCTCCGGCAGCTTGAGCAGGGCGCCGCGCAGCTGCTCGAGCGACTCGGCCAGCTCGAGCTGCTCGAGCGGCAGCGGGTCGCCGCTCGGCCGCTCGTCGAGCTCCTCGTCGGTGACGGTGGCGCGCGGGCGGCGGCCGAAGTAGTCGGCCGAGACGTTGCGCGCCAGGGCGAACATCCAGGAGGTGAACCCGGAATGCGGAATCAGTTGCCCGCCCCGGCGGGCAGCCTCTCGGGTCGCGGAGCCCATCACCGGGCTCCGCAACTCACCGCGCTCGCGGAAGCTCTTGCGGTACTTGAGCATGCGGACGAACACCTCCTGCACCAGGTCCTCGCTGGCGGCGCGATCGCCGGTCATGCGCAGGAAGAAGTTGAAGAGGCGAAGGTGGTGTCTCTCGAAGAGGATGCCCAGCTTTTCGAGATCGCCGTCGCGCACCTGGCTCATGAGCTCTCCGTCCGTAATTGGGTCCAAGCGTCCCCCGCTGCGCCCTGTCTGTGGATGGATACCGGGCATCCCGGTCAAGGTTACAGTCGCGCGGCGGGGAGCGGGGAGCCAACCGGCCGCGCGCGGCCACGTCTAAGGAGGCGCATGGAGGGGCACGAACCGGCGGTCGTGGACCGCGCCAGGAAGGGGGACGCCGATGCCTTCCGCGAGCTGGTCGAGCGTTACAGCGACAAGATCTTCCGGCTGGCCTACCGCATCACCGGCGAGGAGGGGACGGCCGAGGACGCCGTCCAGGAGACCTTCCTGCGCGCCTACCGCTGGCTCCACCGCTTCGACGCCCGGGCGCAGTTCGGCACCTGGCTCTACCGCATCGCGGTGAACACGACGATCGAGATGACGAGAAAGCAGAAGCGCCACCGCCACCACCAGCCGGTCCCCGAGCCCGGGGAGCCGGACTTCATGGGATCCCTCCCCTCCGCCGCCCCCGGCCCGGAGCGCTTGGCGCTCAGCCAGGAGGTCGAGCAGGCGGTGCGGGCGGCGATGGGTGAGCTGACGCCGCTCGAGCGCGCCGCCTTCGTCCTGCGCCACTTCGAGGGGCGCTCGATCGCCGAGATCTGCGCCCACCTCGGGCTCGGCGAGAGCGCCGGCAAGCACGCCATCTTCCGCGCCGTGCGCAAGCTGCGCGGCGCCCTCGCCCCACTGGCCGGCAGGGCGGTACCGGAGCGCGCATGACGACGAGACTCCCCAGCGACGACGACCTGGTCCTCTTCTACTACGGCGAGTCCGAGCGGGCCGCCGAGATCGCAGCCCTGCTCGCCGCCTCCCCCGAGGCGGCGGCGCGCTACGCCGAGCTCCGGCGGGTGCTGAACACGGTGGGCGAGGCCCTGCCGGTGCCGCCCCGCCCGGCGGACTACGGCGCCCGGGTCTGGCGGCGGGTCGCGCCGCGCCTGCCGGAACGTCGGCCGGGCTGGGGCGAACGGCTGCGTTCGCTCTTGGTGCTCGCGCCCGGCGACGGCCGGCGCCTGCTGCCGCTCGCCGCCGCGGCGGCGCTGCTCCTCGTCGTCGGCTTCGTCGCCGGCCGCGTCTGGCCGCCGGACGCTCCCGCCGGCGGCCGGGATGGATCGCCGCGGCTCGCCCGCACCCTCTCCCCCGGCGGCCGGGACCAGATCCTCCTCGCCTCGGTGGCGGGGCACCTCGAAAGCTCCGAGCGGCTGCTGGTCGAGCTCAACAACGTCGAGCCGGAGCGCCGCGGCGGCCGGGTGGAGCTGGCGGCCGAGCGCCGCTGGGCCGAGGAGCTGCTCGGCGCCAACCGCCTCTACCGGCAGTCCGCCGAGCAGGGCGGCCGGCCGCGCCTCGCCGCCCTGCTCGACGAGCTGGAGCCCCTGCTGCTCGAGCTGGCCCATGCCCCCGAGGAGCTCCCGGCCGCGGAGCTCGACACCCTGCGCGCGCGCATCGAGGCACGCGCCCTCCTCTTCAAGACCCGCATCGTGGCCGAGCGGCTGGAGCGCCTGCTCCAGGACGCCGAGCCCGGCGCCAGCACCCTTTAGGAGATGCAGACGATGGCACGACGCAGCACCTTCGCTTTCACCCTCGCCGCGCTCTTGGCGGCGAGCTCCCTGACCGGCCCGGCGGCCGCCATGACCCTGCCGGCGGGCCTCCACTTCGCCGCGTACGACGAGGACGACGAGGACGAGGCCGACGAGCGGGAAGAGCTCTACGACGAGGCCCAGGATGCCCTCGACGAGCGGCAGTGGGAGCGCGCCGCCGAGCTCTTCGGCCGCGCCGCGCAGGCCGGCGGCCCGCAGGCGGACGACGCCCTCTACTGGCGGGCCTACGCGCTGCACAAGGCGGGGCGGAAGGCCGACGCGCTCGCCGTCCTGAAGCGGCTGCGGGAGTCCTTCCCGAAGAGCAACTGGGTGGACGACGCCAAGACGCTGGAGGTCGAGATCAACGCCGCCGGCGGCACCACCAACCCCGAGCAGGTCGACGACGAAGAGCTCAAGCTCTTCGCCATCAACGGCCTGATGGGCGCCGAGCCCGAGCGCGCCGTGCCGCTGCTGCAGAAGTTCCTGCGCGGCAACCACTCCGTGCGGCTCAAGGAGAAAGCGCTCTTCGTCCTCTCCCAGGCCGACAGCCCCGAGGCGCGCAAGACGCTGCTCGAGATCGCCCGCGGCGGCTCCAACGTCGAGCTGCAGCGCAAGGCGATCGAGTACCTGGGCGTCAGCGGCGACCGCGCCGCGCTGCGCGAGCTCTACCGCAGCGGCGGACCCGCGATCAAAGAGAGGGTGATCCAGGCCATGCTCGTCGCCGGCGACGCCGAGGGGCTTGCCGCGGTGGCGCGCGCGGAGAGCGATCCCCGCCTGCGCCGCAAGGCGATCCACACGCTGGGGGTCACCGGCGGCAAGGGGAGCGGCGAGTCGCTCAAGGCGATCTACGCCGCCTTCCCCGACCGCGAGACGCGCAGCGCCGTAATCCAGGCGCTCTTCGTCCAGAACAACGCCCGCGCGCTGATCGAAATCTTCCGCACCGAGAAGGACCCGGCCTTGAAGCGCGAGGCGGTCCAGAAGCTGACCCTCATCGACGACCCCGAGGCCGACCGCTTCATCGAGTCGGTCCTCAACGATTGACGGAGAACGCCATGACCCGCGCCGCCCTCCAGCTCCTCGCCGCCGCCCTGCTCATCTCCTGCGACGCCGCCGCGGCGCCGCAGGGGGCGCCCGCCGCGGCCGCCACCGCCACCGCCGCCGTGGAGCCGCCGCCGCAGATGCTCAACGTCCGCTTCGAGCGTGCGGCGGCGCGGGGGGGCGTCGCCGCCACCCTGGAGCGCCTCGCGGCAGCGGACCGCGACCCCTTCTGGGTCGGCTACCACGTGCCGATCGTGGCCAACCACCCCTACACCTGCTGCTGGACGTCCGACTGGAAGCCGGGGCCGTGCCGGCTCGAAGCGAAGAACCAGAGCTGGGGCAGCTCCGACCGCGACGCCGACCGCGACGCCGGTCCCAACGTGATGGTCCTTTTCCGGCTGGCGGCTGGGGAGATCGGCAAGGTGCGGGCGGTCTCGCAGGAGTGCCAGCTCGACCTGAGCGGCCGCCGTCTGGTCTGGCTGGAGGACGTGGACGCCGCGGACAGCCTTCGCGCGCTGACGGCGCTCGCCGCCGGGGGCGACGGCCGCCGCAAGGGCGAGGACCCTGCCGAGGAGGCGGTCATGGCGATCGCGTTCCACGGCCTGCCGGAGGCCGACGCGGCGCTCGCCGACCTGGCGGAGGAAGACAACCCATCGGACGTCCGCGAGACCGCCCTCTTCTGGCTCGGCCAGATGCGTGGCCGCCGCGGCTACGAGGTTCTCTCCCGCGTCGTGCGCCAGGATCCCGACGAGGAGATCCGCGAGAAGGCGGTCTTCTCCCTGTCGCAGAGCGAGGTGCCGGAGGCGGCGGAGACGATCGTCGAGGTGGCGCGCGGCGACCGCAGCCCGGAGGTGCGGGGGCAGGCCCTCTTCTGGCTCTCGCAGGGGCGGGTGAAGCGGCCCGACGCGATCCTCGAGGCGGTGTCGCGCGACCCCGACCCCGAGGTGCGCGAGCAGGCGGTCTTCGCCCTTTCGCAGCTCCCGGACGACGGCATCGAGCACCTCGTCCGCCTGGTGCGCGAGAGCCGCGACTCCGAGGTGCGCAAGAAGGCCCTCTTCTGGCTCGGCCAGTCGAAGGACCCGCGGGCGTTGGACTTCCTGAGCGAGCTGCTCGCCGAGTAGCCTGTGGTAGCTTGCCCCCTCGCGTGAGGGGACCATGCAACGCCACCGGGTGAAGCCGGGCAGCCGCGTCGAGCTGGCGCGGCGCGACGCCGGCTCGACCGCCGGCTTCCGCGGCGGCAAGAAGCGCGCCGCGGCGGAGCTGGCGCGGCTCAGCGAGCGCCTCGAGGCCCTCCAGGAGCTGCTCTGGGCGGAGCAGCGGCACAAGGTGCTGGTCGTCCTCCAAGGGATGGACGCGAGCGGCAAGGACGGCACCCTCCGCCACGTCTTCGAGGGGGTGAACCCCGCCGGCGTCAAGGTCGCCGCCTTCAAGAAGCCGACGCCGGAGGAGCTGGCGCACGACTTCCTCTGGCGCGTCCACCCGAAAGTGCCCGGAAGCGGCGAGCTGGTCATCTTCAACCGCAGCCACTACGAGGACGTGCTGGTGGTGCGGGTGCTGGAGCTGGTGCCGAGCGCGGTCTGGGAGCCCCGCTACGAGCAGATCGTGAACTTCGAGAAGCTGCTCGCCGACACGGGCACCACGATCCTCAAGTTCTTCCTCCACATCGACGCCGACGAGCAGCGCGAGCGCTTCCAGGCGCGCATCGACGACCCGACGAAGCGCTGGAAGTTCAACCCCGGCGACCTCGAGACGCGCAAGCTCTGGGGGAGCTACACGGAAGCCTACGAGGACGCCCTGTCGCGCACGTCGACCGACTTCGCGCCCTGGTACGTGGTACCGGCCAACAAGAAGTGGTACCGCAACCTGGTGGTCGCGACGGTCCTGGTCGAGGCGCTGGAAGGTCTCGGCATGACCTATCCGCCGGGTCCGCCGGGCGTCGAAGGCATGGTGCTGGAGTAGGAAGGAGAGCGCGGATGGGCGAGATCCAGGAGCGACAGATCTCCGGCCTGACGGTGCGGATCGAGCGCGAGGTCTGCATCGGCAGCGCCAACTGCACCAAGCTCGCCGGCGACGTCTTCGTGCTCGACCCCGAGGGGATCGTCACCTTCCGGCCGGAGGCGCCGGACATCGAGCGCGAGCGGCTGCTCGAGGCCTGCGGCGTCTGCCCGGTGGACGCTCTCGTGGTGCTGGACGCCGCCGGCACCCGGCTGGTCCCCTGACCCCGCGCCGGCGCGCGCCGCAAGCCGCGTAGCCGATGCTCGCCGCGCTGGTCGTTTCGCTCCTCGTCGCGGTCGTGAGCTTCCTCTACGGGCGCGCGGCGCTCGGCCTGCTCGTGCGCGGGCCTGACCGCCTGTCCTTCCCGATCGTCGCCTTGACCGGGCTCGCGGTCCTAGGGGCGCTCGCCGGGACCTGGGCGCTCTGCGGCGGCCTCGGCGCGATCTCGTTCTGCGTCTTCCTCGCCGGCGCCCTCCTGATCGTCGTGCTGCGGCCGCGGTGGCTGCCGAAGGCGCTGCGGCGCAAGGCGGCCGAGGTGCGCGACGTCGGCCCGCTCGGCTGGTGCCTCCTCGCCGCGGGCATTCTCTTCGTCCTCGCCCGCACCGCCGCCCCGGTCGAGAGCTACGACGCCGGCACCTACCACGCCCCGCTCATCCGCTGGCTGGAGGGCTACGGCTTCGTGCCTGGGCTCGGCAACCTGCACGGTCGGCTCGCCCTCTCGGCCGGGTGGCTCGTGCCGTCGGCGCTCTTCTCCTTCGTCTGGCTCGGCGGACGCTCGCTGCACGTGCTCAACGGCACGGTCCTGCTCCTCATCGTCCTCTGGGCAGTCACCGGGCTCGCCGCCTGGCGCCGCGGGGAGCGGCGGGCGAGCCTCGTGCTGCGCCTCCTCCTGCCGCTCGCGGGACTCCGCTTCTTCGGCAAATGGCTCTCGTCGCCGACGCCCGACGTCGCCGCGGCGATGCTGGTCTGGGTCGTGGGGGTCCTCGCGCTCGAGCTCGCCGAAAGCGCCGAAGGAGAATCGGCGGGTGCCGACGACGCCCGGGCCGTTGCGCTCGCTCTCCTCACCGGCTTCGCCGTGGCGGCCAAGCTCTCGACCCTGCCGCTCCTCCTGCTTCCATTCCTTCTCGCTGTTCACCGGCTCGCGGCGGGCAAGCCGCGGCGGGCGGGCGCGCTCGCCGCGGCGCTCGCCCTGCTGCTCGTCCCGGCCGTCGCGCAGAGCCTGGTCGCCTCCGGCTACCCGGTTTTCCCCCTCGCCCAGCTCGACCCCTTCGATTTCGACTGGGAGGTACCGCGCCCGCAAGTGGAGGCATATGTGGACTGGATCCGGAGTTGGGCGCTCCTCCCCCACCGGCCCCAGCAAGAGGCGCTGGCGATGCCGTTGACTGAATGGCTGCCGCGCTGGTGGGAGTCGTTGCGCTGGCCGTTCTCGGGCGTGGTCCTCGCCATCGTCCTCCTCGCCCCGTTCCACCTGGCGCTCCTGCTGATCCGCCGGCCCCGCCGCCCGAGCTTCGAGCGCCTCGCCCTCCACGCCACCGTCTGGGCCGGCGCGCTCTTCTGGTTCTTCACCGCTCCCGCGCCGCGCTTCGGCTGGGGCTTCGTGGTGCTCCTCGCCCTTCTCCTCGCTCTCCCGCTCCTCGCCGCCGCTGCCCGCCGCCTCCCGGTGGCGGCCCTCGCCGCCCTCCTCCTTGCCGCCCTCGCCTGGGAGGCCTGGCAGGTCCGCGGCTGGGAGCCGGACGCATTCCCCGCCGCGGCCCGCCACGCGCTGATCCCGGCCGACTACCCGCGCCCGTCCACCCGCCGCGTCACGCTCGGCGGCCTTCCCCTTCATGTGCCGGTGAAAAACGACCAGTGCTGGCACGCGCCCTTCCCCTGCACGCCGACCCCCGACGCGCGGCTCACGCCGCGCGGCCCCGGCCTCGCGGACGGTTTCCGCTTCACCGACTAGAATCCATCCGCTTTGGCCGCCGAGACCGCGTCGCCTCCCACGCCCGGCCCTACTCTCGTCCGCGGCCTGACCGCTTGGGACGGGGCGCTGCTGACGATCGGCAGCACGATCGGCACCGGCATCTTCCTCACCACCTCCGACATGGCGCGCGTCCTGCCGCATGCCGGGCTGGTGCTGCTGGTCTGGCTGGCGGGCGGGCTCCTCACGCTGGCTGGCGCCCTCACCTACGCCGAGCTGGGCGTCCTCTTCCCGCGCGCCGGCGGGCTCTACCACTACGTCAAGGAGGCCTACGGCCGCCTGCCGGGCTTCCTCTACGGCTGGGCCGCCTTCCTGGTCATCATGTCGGGCGGGATCGCCGCGCTGGCCGTCGCCTTCGGCGAGTACCTGGGCAGCTTCCTGCCCTGGTTCTCGACCCGGCACGTGCTGCTCGACGTGCCGCTCGGCGGCTGGACCTGGACCCTCTCCGGCGGCCAGGTGGCGGCGGTGGCGGCGATCGTCCTTCTCACCGCCGTCAATCACCTGGGTCTCAAGGAAGGGGCGGCGCTGCAGAACGCCCTGACGCTGCTCAAGGTCGGCTCGATCGTGGTCTTCGCCGGGCTCGGTCTCTTCGCTCCCGCGCCCGCGCAGCCGCAGCTCTTCGCACCGCTCGCCGGCGCCGCCGGTGGGCTCCTCGCCGCCTTCGGCGTGGCGATGATCGCCGCCCTCTGGACCTACGACGGCTGGTACGGCCTCACCTGCTCGGCCGGCGAGGTGCGCGACCCGGCGCGGGCCCTGCCGCGCGGGCTGATCGGCGGGACGCTCGTCATCACCCTCCTCTACCTGCTCCTCAACTTGGTCTACGTGCGGGCGCTGCCGCTCCCCGAGCTGGCCGGCGCGGCGCGCGTCGGCGAGGCGGCGGCCGCGGCGCTCTTCGGGCCGACGGGGGCGCGGCTCCTCGCCGCCGCCGTCCTGGTCTCGACCTTCGGCTGCCTCTCCTCGACCATCCTCTACAGCTCGCGCATCTACCAGCCGATGGCCCAGGACGGCCTCTTCTTCCCCGCCCTCGCCGCCGTCCACCCGCGCTACCGCACGCCGGTGCGCTCGCTCTGGGCGCAGAGCGGCTGGGCGATCGTGCTCACCGTCTCCGGCACCTACGAGCAACTCTATACCTACGTCGTCTTCGTCAGCGTCGTCTTTCACGCCGCGATCGGGACGGCGGTCTTCGTCCTCCGCCGCAAGCGGCCCGACCTGCCCCGCCCTTACAAGACCTGGGGCTACCCGGTGGTGCCGGCGCTCTTCATCCTGGCTTGCGTGCTGCTGGTCTGGAACACCCTCGGCGAGCGGCCGGTCGAGTCGCTCTGGGGGCTCGGGCTCCTGGCGCTCGGGCTGCCGGTATACTGGTGGTTCCGCAAACGCACCGTGGCCGCCGGACCCGAGGAGAGCTGAGAGTGCTCGACACGCTCACCCACGACAGCTTCGCGCCGCACGTCGGCAGCCACTTCGAGGTGCGCCTGCCCGAGCGGACCATCCGCTTCGAGCTGCTGGAAGTGCTGCCGGGCAAGGACGAGGCGCCCGGCCGGCGCCGCCCTTTCTCCCTCTTCTTCCGCGGCCCGCGCGAGGTCTACGTGCCACAGCAGATCGTGCCGCTCGAGCACGCCGCGCTCGGGAAGCTCGAGATCTTCCTCGTGCCGGTCGGCCTGGATCCGGAGGGGTACCGCTACGAGGCGGTGTTCAATTAGGAACAGCCGGAGAGCTTAAGACGGAGCGAGCGGGGCAGGTGGTGCGCGGGGTTGACCCTGGGGCAACCTTACTGCATTGACTTCGATACCCCTCCCCGGCCCTCCCCGCTGCGCGGGGAGGGAGACTCCCTATGCGACCGGCGCCGGCTGCGTGGCCGCGCCGGCCACGGCGCCGCGCACGAAAGTCTCGATCGCCGCCGCTGGCCGGGCGCCGGCGGTGCGCGCCACCTCGGCGCCGCCCAGATAGACGGCCATCGTCGGGATCGACTGGATCCCGTAGGTCGTGCCCACCGCCGGATCGACGTCGGTGTTGACCTTGACGACCAGGAGCCTGCCGGCGTTGCGCGCCGCGACCGAGGCGATCTCGGGGGCCACCATCTTGCACGGCCCGCACCACGGCGCCCAGAAGTCCACCAGCACCGGCAGGGCGCTCTTCCGCAGCACCTCGCGCAACTCATCCGCGCGGTCTACGGCGAGCGGCTCGGACGGCGGCGGCAGCGGCGTCTTGCAGGCGCCGCATCGCGCCTCGCTCGCCAGACGGTCGTAACGCACCCGGTTGGCCTTGCCGCAGGATGGGCAGGTCCGGACGATCCCGTCGCTCATCGCGTCCTCCACCGGGGTCCCTACGGCGTCCACTCCATCAGCCAATAGACCCCCTTGTCCTCCTTCTTGCGAAAACCAAGCCGCTCGTAGAGGCGGAGGGCGGGGTTGTAGACCTCGACGTGGATGGTCAGGGGCTTGGCCGTAGCGCGCGCTTCGGCCATCAGCTCCTCGAGCAGCGCCGTGCCGAGCCCGCCGCCGCGGTGCTCGGGCAGGAGCGCGATCTCCATCAGGCGGATCTCCACCGGCCGGCGGTGGACATACAGCCGGCCGGCCGGCTCGCCGTGCCGCAGCACCACCGACCACTCGGCGCCGGGGTAGTTCTCGCGGTAGTAGGCATCCTGGGCCGCGAACTGCTGGCGGAGGAACTGCTCCTTCTGCTCGGCCGACCAGTCGGTGGCCATCGCCAGCTCCTCGCTGCGCGTGCCGGCGTAGACGCGGTAGAGGAACTCGCGGTCGTCGTCGCGCACCGGGCGGAGGGAGAGCCCGACGGCGGCCCCCTCAGAGGTCACTCGGCGAGCGGCTCCGAATCGATCGAGAGGAGGAGCGAGAGGCGGGAGGCCGGCGCCGTGGCGGCCAGCTCGGCGAGGTCCATGCCGCTCCGCCAGGCGTCGGGGACGAGCCCGACGAGATAGACGCCGCGGCGCAGCCGCGGCAGGCCGCTCTCGTCGTCGAGCGTGAAGCGGACGCGCATCACCATCGGCGCGCCCCCGTTGGCAGGGGTGACCCGCACCGCCAGCTCCGGGAACACGGACCAATCGACCGGGAAAACGAAGGAGACCGGCGGGCTGGGGTTCCAGCCGGGACGGCGGCGGAAGCTCCAGGCGTAGTAGGGGACGGGTGCCTCGGAGACCGCCGGCTCGGGGGCCGGGAAGAGGACGTCGAAGTCCACCGCGAGCGGGAGTATGCGGCGCGCCGCGCCGCGCAGCGCCCCCCCGGGATAGAGGCCGTGAACGGTGAGCCGCAGCGGCCGGCCGATGAGCTCCGTGTCGCCGAGCGGCAGGGTGTGGGCCGGCACGACGGTGCCGGCGCCGTCCGCCAGCCGCGCGGCGGCTGGGTTGCGCACGGCGCGCGGCAGCTTGCGCAGGTTGCCGAGCCCCTCGGTCTCCTCGATGTAGCCGAGCGAGGCGAGCCGGACGCCCGCGGCCGCGGCGCCGAAGAGCGCCTCCTCGGCGCGCGCGATCCCTCCCACCCACGGCGAGAGGAGGGCGAGCGAGCCGAAGGCGACGACGTCGCGGCGGCGGAGCTGGAGGCTCAAGAGGGTTGCGACGCTAGAGGAACCAAGAACGTCAAGTCAACAACGCCTCGTCCATATCTTTCGCTACGCATCATCTATTGGCTTGCGCGCCGTGGTCCCGGCCGGTTGTCTCCAGGTCTCGCGAGGCCGGGGGCGTCGCCGCCCCCCGCGCTACGCTCCTCCTACTTCGTGGCCGCCGGAGTAGGTTCTGACGCCGGCGCCGGCGCGGGCGAGGCAAAGAGGGCGGAACCCCCGCCGCGCAGCGGGGAAGGCTCCCCGGCGGCGGGGGAAGCTTCGCCTTTCAAGAGGGAAGCTTCGCCATCCGAAAGGAAAGCTTCGCTTTTCAAAAGGCAAGCTTCCCCAACCAAGAGGAGTGCCTCGCTTTTCCAGCGGGAAGCTTCCCCGGCCGGAAGGGAAGCTTCCCGCTTGGGCCGCCGAGTCTTCACCACCCAGGAGGCGGAGCGGATGTTCGCAGAGCTGGATCAGTCCATCCGCCTCGCCGAGCCGCTGCTGCCTTGAGCGAGCGCTCGCCGCTCTAGCAGGCCGCTGAGAAACGGCCTTCAACGGCGGGTGCGAGGCTGACAGCGATCTGGGAGCGGGCGATGTCGCGTGCGCGGGTGGAAGGGGAGGGCAACAGGCGCCTTGTGGGCGCGTTTGAGCGCCGCTGGTTTTGCTGGGCAGGACCTTTTGGGCTATGCCGGCACGAGCAGGCGACTTAATCGGAGCAGGTTGTACGCTGCGGCGGCGAGGCGGGCGGCCAGCTGCGTCCTCGCCACGCCTCGGACCCTGGTCCGGTGCAGCCCTGCGCAGGTCTTGAGCCAGCCGAAGATCGTCTCGATTCGCCGCCGTACGACCTGACTGATCCGGTAGCCGGGACGGCGCGTTGTTCGCCGGTCGATTGCCGAGCGCCTGCGCCGGTGGGCATTCTGGGTGACGTGGGGGGGGACGCCGAGCTCTCGGCAGGCAGCCACGAAGCCCTTGGTGTCGTAGCTCTTATCGGCGCCCACCGTCTTGCGCCGCGAGCCTTTGAGCTGCGCGAGCAGACCCAGAGCTTCGCGGCGCTCGGCGAACCCATCGGCCTGGGCCACCGCGAAGTCCACCAACAATCCGTTGCGGTTCTCCATCAGAGCGTGGCCGGAAAACGAGAGCTTCGCCTCGTGCCCATCCCCCTTGCGGGCCAGGCGCGCTTCCGGGTCGGTCGTCGAGGCGTGCGTCTCGTTGCTCCGCTTCGTCCCCGTGAAATCGCTCCAGCCGTTGGCGTCTCCGCCCGGCGGCCCGTCCTTGCGCCGGAAGCTCTTCATCGACGCCCAGGCCTCGATCAGCGTCCCATCCACCGAGAAGTGCTCGCTCGACAGCAGCCGCTGCACGCTCGCCTCAGCCACGATCGCCGCCAAAAACCGCTCGGCCACCTCGTGCCGGATCAGCCGCTCCCGGTTGCGTGAAAACGTGCTCGCGTCAAACGACGGCTCGTCGAGCTCCAGATCCAAAAACCAGCGAAACAGCAGGTTGTACTCGAGCTGCTCGCAAAACTGCCGGTCGCTCCGCACCGAAAACAGCGCGATCAGCAGCTGCGCCTTGAGCAGCCGCTCCGGCGGCACCGACGGCCGCCCCGTCTCGGCGTACATCACCGCAAACACCTCACTCAACTGCCCGAGAGCCCGGTCGGCCAGCCCCTTGATCCGCCGGATCGGATGCGCCGCCGGAATCCGCTCCTCCAACGACCCCACCATCAACAACGTCCTCTGCTCGCGCGCTTTCCCTCGCATGGCCTGCAAGGGTAGCGCGAACCGGGGTTTTTCAGCAGCCTGCTAGGCGCAGCGCGGCAAGAGCGCAAACACCGAAACGTGCGGCAAAGAGACGCCGGCCGGAGCTCGCGAGCGAGCTGCGGCGGCGCCGTCCTGGTTAACCGCGGGGCGGGAAGACGCCCTGGAGGGCGATGCAGAAGTAGAACGTCAGGTACGGCTGCAGGTTGTTGTGCGGCTGGTCGCCGCCGGCGGGGGCAAGGGCTTCGGGAGCCATGGAGACCAGGTTCTGGTTAACCACACTCTGGTAGGCGTTGATGCTCGAGCCTCTCCCCAGTGTATTGGAAGCCGGGTCTGGAGTCTCCGAAACATTGCGATCACCCCGCAACGTGTGCGCGTGTGCAGGAATCTCCGATTCCAGCAGCGTGACCGTTTCAGAGCCGCCGGTCTCGCCAAGATCGTGGAGAGACAGCCCCGGACCCTGGCCCGGATGCATCGGCGCGCGCCCTTGCAAGTCGGGCAGCGCGAAGTTCGACTTCCCGTTCCCCCCGTAGGTAGTGCCGAGCAGAGAGAACAGAGCCGTATTCTGAGAGAGCGGCATCAACTGGCCGTCGCACCACGCCCAGCCCCTGGGTGCGAAGTTGAAGGGGAAAATCCGAATCTCGGCGACAAACGGGTCTGCCATGTCAGCCTCCTCCTAGAGGTCTCATGAATGCAATCAGGCGCATCTCGCACGACTCTAGGTCGGGCTCGGGAAGATCCCGAACAGGGAGATGATGAAGTCGACGCAGAGATACGGTTGAAAGTTGGTATGAGGCTGGCTGCCCCCAACCGGCGAAACCGCCGTCGCTGCCATGTTGTCCGTCGGGTTCTCGTTGATGTACAAAAACCCGGTGGTCGTCTTTGCAAGGACGCCGTTCTGTGGAGCGGCCGACGTACCTGGTGACGCCGTGCACAGGAGCGGATGGCTGTGGGCGGGAATCTGGTTCACCGTCAGGGTGATTTCCTCCGCGCCGCCGGTCTCCGCGAGGATGAAGCCGTTGCCTTGGTGGATCGGGATCCTTCCCCGCAGGTCCGGCAGGGCGAACGTCGACTCCCCGTCACCGCCGTACGTCGTGCCGATGAGCTGGAACAGCGTCTCGTTCTCGCTGATCGGCAGGAGCTGCCCCTCGCAGAACATCCACCCCGCCGGCGCGAAGTTGCCGGCGAACATCCGAATCTCGCCAACGTAAGGTTGCGCCATCTCTCTCCTCCTAGGTCGGGCTCGGGAAGATTCCCTGCAACGCGATACAGAGCGACAGCGTGAGGAACGGTTGCATGTTCAGGTGCGCCTGAGAGCCGCCAGTGTTGGTGATACTGGCAGCGCCCATGGCGGCCAGGCTCGTTGGCGAGCCATAGGCCTGGCCCGGCGCGCTGTCAGCGAGAATGGTTGCGTTCTGTGGACTGGGAGGGCTGGCGTTGGCAGCCGTCGAGCTCGCGTTCAGAACGTGAGTGTGGGTCGGTAGCTCAGCAATCGAAAGCGTGTGCGCCTGTTCACCCCCTCTCTCGCCGAGCGTGTGACCGCTGCCGACGTGGATCGGCACGCGTCCCCGGAGATCGGGGAGCGCGAAGTTGACGCGCCCATCGCCGCCGAAGGTCGTACCCAGCAGGGAGAAGAGTGCCTGATTCTGATTGATGGGGAGGAGTTGTCCATTGCACAGCGCCCACCCCTTGGGTGCGAAGACGAAACTCATGATCCTGACTTCCGAGAGAAACGGCTCAGCCATCTCTGCCCTCCCTAGTTCGGACCTGGATTAGTCGGCAACGCCGCAGTGCATGCGGCGAACGTACCGCTGCCGCCGAAGCTGACCTCGCTGCCGCCGGCGCTCACCGGCGTGTTGCCCTTGGCGTTCCAGGTGGCTTCAGCGTTGGTGACGAACCCCTCCATTCTGAAGAAGCCGCTGGCACTGGGTACTCGCGCCCGGAAGGATGCGATGGACGAAGGATTCCGTGTGATCGCATTGGTTCCCACGTTGGCGCAAATCGCGTTCGTGTCGCTCGCATTGGTTGCCGAGAGGATGATGATGCCATAGGTCGACGTGGCGCCGATGGTCACGTTGTTGCCGGTCACCGTAGCGTCGAGAGTATTGGTGGCGCCGCCTGGGTTGGCCGTCGTCTTGCCGATGCCCGAGAGGTCGATCCCGGCATCGTCCGAGCCGACGTTGACGACATTGTTCTTGACCTCGATCTTGGCGGTGGCGTCTTTGTTGATATTGGCGCGGATTCCAGAGCCGACGTTGCTGCCGACGTTGGTCTTCACCTGGACGTCAGGGTTGTTGTTGATGCGCCCGTTGATCGTGGCGTTGGTGTCGCCGAAGACGTTCACCGCCGGCCCGTTGCGGGAGTAGATCTTGGTGTTGTTCTGGACGTTGAACACCAGGTTCCCGGTGTTGTCGGCGTCGAGGTCCAGACCGATGCCGATTCCGGTGTCCGGGTCGAACGTGCTGGTGGTCACGTCGACGTCGTTGCTGGCGCTGTTGATCGCGGTCGCCTGCAGACCGTTCGTGCGCAGCCTGAGGAAAGAGCTGCTGGTCACGTTGAGGACCATGCTCGCAGTGCCTTGGCTTCTTGCCTGGAGGCCGTTGCCGCCGGTGCCGGAGGACTGGCTGTCGCGGAACGTGGAGTTGTTCACGTTGAGAGTCAGAGTTGGACCCGCGGTATTCACGATCTCCACGACATCCTGGCCCGGGAAGGAGAGGTCGGAGCCAGTGATGGAGCACGTCCCGGTGAGCTCCCTCATCTTGATGCAGCCCTCTTCGACGGCCCCCGAGGTTCCGCAGTTGGCAAGGGTGCTGTTGCTGAGCGTGAAGGTGCTGACGTTGAGGCCGTTGATGGCCTCCTGGGCGGTTGTGCCAGTGACGTTGATGTTGTCGAGGGTGACGGTGGTGACCCCGCTGAGATAGATCGCGGCATTGCAGCCGGCCGTGGAAAGGTCGGTGCAGGTGCCACCGTTCGAGGTGTTGGCGTTCGTGAAGTTGATGTTCTTCAGAGAGAGGGCCTTGGTGGTGATGAACTCACCGCCGCGAGCACTGATGTTCTGGATGGTGCCTCCCGAGCCGTCGGTGGTCCCGGTGCCGGTGACGCTGAGGCCGCCGTTGCCGGCGGCGGTGCCGGTGCTGTTGAGGATGATGCCCTTCGCGGCGCCGTTGGCTGAGATGCTCTTGAAGATGAGGCCGCCAGCGCCGATCTGGGTACTGGTCACGTTGAGCGCCGTGCCGGTCGTCGTCGCGAGCGTGCTGTCGGTGTTGGTCGCCGTCACGGTGCCGCCGCCGGTGGCATTGAAGGCGGTGCTGGAGCCGGTCGAGAGGTCGATGTCGCCGGTGAAGCTGATGGTGCCGGTATTGCTCGTCAGCGAGACTCCGGCATCGTTGCCCGAGGTGTCGCTGATCGAGCCGGCGTAGCTGACCGTCGCGCTGCTCGACGCAACGGAGAATTCGGCGTCGCCGGCGTTGGTGATAGCGCTTCCGGACGGCGCCGAGAACGTGCCCGTGACGTTGGTCAGCGAGACGCCGGTCGACGCGCTGTTGCTGCTGGTGAGTGAGTTGAGCTGCAGATTCACAGCGGCGCCGGAGATGACCGCCGCCGGCCCGGCGTTGGCCACCAACACGCCGGCGTTCGTGGTGACGTCGAAGGTGAAGCCACCCACGCCGCCGCCGACGCTCAGCGCAGGGCCGCTGTTACTGAAGATGTCGAGGTCACCGGCGAGGATGGCGCCGGACGCCAGATTGGCGAAGGTCAGCGTGCCCGTGACGCTGGTCAGGGTCAGGCCGGCGCCATCGATACGATTGCCCGGATCACCAATCACAGTCGTGCCGCCGGGCACAGGGTTGACCCCGCCGCCAGGCGTGGCGTCGAAGAGCGCCGTGACGATGTTGATGCCGGCGCCCGTCGAGTTTCCGGTGACGACGTTGTCGTGGAAGGCGGTGATCGTCAAGGAACCGGAGCCCGTCTCTGCGACGTCGAGCGCCGTGCCGGTCGCCGTCAGGTTGTTGTCGTGGAAGGCGAGATTCGTCGCACCGGTTCCGGCCAGGAGGATGTCGACGCCCTCGGCTCCGGCGCTGGTCACAACGTTGTCCCGAATGGTGAGCGTCCCGGAGGCACTGATAGCGGCCGCGGTCGCCCAGTCGATGGCGTTGGCGCCGCCCGAGAGGCTCAGGCCGACGATCTCGCTCGGGACCACGTCGGTCGCCGAGACCGCGTTGTTACCGGCACCGCTGTGAGCGATCAAAGGCTGATTTCCGGGAACCGCGGTCACCAGGTTAATGGTGGGGTTCGAGGCACCATTGAACGTCCCGGTGATCGGCACGCTCAGCCCCGCGTGCTCGCCGATCAGGTGCTGGCCGCCCTTGAGCGCGATGCCGGCAGCCTGCCCAGTGCTCGTGCCGTCGCCGAAGTAGACGAAGATGTAGTCGTTGGCGAGCGAGGCCGTCTGCGCCTCGGCGAGCGTGTCGAACGGATCGTTGGATCGGCCCAGACCTCCGGCCGTCGCGTTGTTCTTCACGTACCAGACGCGCTCCTTGCGGTTGACCGTCACCGTGCGGTTGATCGTGTACGCGCCGTCGGTGACCTGGTAGCCGAAGCTGTCGGAGGCCGCGGTATCCCCGGCCTTGGGCGTGAACGTGAACTCGCCGTTGCTCGCGATGTCGACGGTGCCGCCGTTGGTGGTGGCGCCACCGGTGACCGGCACTACCGACAACGGGCTGGGCCCGTCGGAGTCGGTGAAATTGTCCTTGAGGTTGCCGCTGACGAATACCGACGGCGACAGCGCCTTCGCGGCCTTGAATTCGAGCTGGGTGTTGCCGATGGTGTCGAAGCTCTCCTTCGGGCTGGCGACGGGCTGCGGCGGGGAGTTCACGGTGACCGACTGCTGCACCTGCGGCGCCGGATTGTAGGTGCCGTTGCCGGCCTGGTTGGCGTTGATGAGGCAGGTGCCGCCGGCGGTGAACGACACCGTCGAGCCCGAGACCGAGCACACAGAGGTCGCCGAGGCGTCGATGGTGAACGTCACCGTCAGCCCCGAGGTCGCCGTCGCTGTCACGTTGTAGGTCGGGCCGCCGATCGTCGCGAAGGCCGGCGGGGTCGAGGTGAAGGTGATGGTCTGGTCCTGCTTGACCACAAGGAACGACTGCTGCACCTGCGGCGCCGGGTTGTAGGTGGCGTCGCCGGCCTGGTTGGCGTTGATGACGCAGGTGCCGGCGCCGATAAACGACACGGTCGAGCCCGAGATCGAGCACACCGAGGTCGCCGAGGCGTCGATGGTGAACGTCACTGTCAGCCCCGAGGTCGCCGTTGCCGTGACGTTGTAGGTCGGGCCGCCCACCTGTGCCCCGGCCGGGGCCGTCGAGGTGAAGCTGATCGTCTGATCCTGCTTGACCACCGGGAACGACTGCTGCACCTGCGGCGCCGCGTAGTAGTTGGCGTCGCCGGCCTGGTTGGCGTCGATCACGCACGTCCCGTTGCCGATGAACGAGACCGTCGAGCCGGAAATCGAGCACACCGTACTCGCCGAGGCGTCGATGGTGAAGGTCACCGCCAGACCCGAGGTCGCGGTCGCCGTCACCGTGTAGGTCGCCCCACCCACGGTCGCGTCGGAGGGGGCGGTGGAGGTAAAGCTGATCGTCTGGTCGCTCTTGACCGCGAACGACTGCTGCACCTGCGGCGCCGCGTAGTAGTTGGCGTCGCCGGCCTGGTTGGCGTCGATCACGCACGTCCCGTTGCCGATGAACGAGACTGTCGAGCCGGAAATCGAGCACACCGTACTCGCCGAGGCGTCGATGGTGAAGGTCACCGCCAGACCCGAGGTCGCGGTCGCCGTCACCGTGTAGGTCGCCCCACCCACGGTCGCGTCGGAGGGGGCGGTGGAGGTAAAGCTGATCGTCTGGTCGCTCTTGACTGTGAACGACTGCTGCTCCTGCGGCGCCGGAGCGTAGGTCGCGTCGCCGGCCTGGTTGGCGTCGATCACGCACGTCCCGTTGCCGATGAACGAGACCGTCGAGCCGGAAATCGAGCACACCGTACTCGCCGAGGCGTCGATGGTGAAGGTCACCGCCAGACCCGAGGTCGCGGTCGCCGTCACCGTGTAGGTCGCCCCACCCACGGTCGCGTCGGAGGGGGCGGTGGAGGTAAAGCTGATCGTCTGCCCGGTCTTGACCGCGAACGACTGCTGCTCCTGCGGCGCCGCGTAGTAGTTGGCGTCGCCGGCCTGGTTGGCGTCGATCACGCACGTCCCGTTGCCGATGAACGAGACCGTCGAGCCGGAAATCGAGCACACCGTGCTCGCCGAGGCGTCGATGGTGAAGGTCACCGCCAGACCCGAGGTCGCGGTCGCCGTCACGTTGTAGGTCGGCCCGCCCACCGTCGGGGTGGCCGGCGGCGAGGACGTGAAGCTGATCGTCTGGTCGCTCTTGACTGCGAACGACTGCTGCTCCTGCGGCGCCGGAGCGTAGGTCGCGTCGCCGGCCTGGTTGGCGTCGATCACGCACGTCCCGTTGCCGATGAACGAGACCGTCGAGCCGGAAATCGAGCACACCGTACTCGCCGAGGCGTCGATGGTGAAGGTCACCGCCAGACCCGAGGTCGCGGTCGCCGTCACCGTGTAGGTCGCCCCACCCACGGTCGCGTCGGAGGGGGCGGTGGAGGTAAAGCTGATCGTCTGCCCGGTCTTGACCGCGAACGACTGCTGCACCTGCGGCGCCGCGTAGTAGTTGGCGTCGCCGGCCTGGTTGGCGTCGATCACGCACGTCCCGTTGCCGATGAACGAGACCGTCGAGCCGGAAATCGAGCACACCGTACTCGCCGAGGCGTCGATGGTGAAGGTCACCGCCAGACCCGAGGTCGCGGTCGCCGTCACCGTGTAGGTCGCCCCACCCACGGTCGCGTCGGAGGGGGCGGTGGAGGTAAAGCTGATCGTCTGGTCGCTCTTGACCGCGAACGACTGCTGCACCTGGGGCGCCGGGTTGTAGTTGGCGTCGCCGGCCTGGTTGGCGTCGATCACGCACGTCCCGTTGCCGATGAACGAGACTGTCGAGCCGGAAATCGAGCACACCGTGCTCGCCGAGGCGTCGATGGTGAAGGTCACCGCCAGACCCGAGGTCGCGGTCGCCGTCACCGTGTAGGTCGCCCCACCCACGGTCGCGTCGGAGGGGGCGGTGGAGGTGAAGCTGATCGTCTGAGAAGCCTTGCCCACCCCGATGGTCACGGTGGCCGTCGAGCTACCGCTAGGGTTCTGGAGGATGTACTTGAAGGTGTCGTCGATGAGGACTGCGCCCGCGGGAGGCGTGTAACTGAAGCTGCCGTCGGCGTTGAGCACGATCGAACCGCCCGCCGAGGTCGGAGTAGCCGCGCCGATCGTCGTCTGCTCGCCGCCGGTGGTCGCGCCGTAGCTCACGATCGACGCTCCATTCAGCGTGTCGTTGCTGGTGACCCCGGCGGCGGCGCTGACGTTGAGCGTCGTGTCCTTCTCGGCGGCGTAGTTGTCGTCTACCGCCACCGGTGGCACCTCGTCTACGAAGTAGCCGAAGACGTCGAGGATCAGGTGGACCGTATTCCCCACCCCGCCGTCCATCGTCGCGAGCGCGTTGATGTCGCCGTCGAGATCACCGGCCAGGGCGACGATGTCCACCTTGCTGCGCGTGACTCCGGCCTTGAACGGAAAGGCGCCCGGCCGCGGGGGCGCCGGGGCCGCTTCGTCGCCCGGGTAAAGCACCACGTCGCCGGCCGACGTCCCTGCCGTGATCGTCATGTTCAAGGCCACGTCCGAGGCGTTCGCCGGCACGCCGCACTTAGGTCCGAGCGCATCCGTCACCTGGATCAGGCGCGGGACGTTGTGCGAGAGGGCCGGCGCGTCCGTGGTCCGGCTGTCGAACAGCCGGCACGGCGTGGTGGTGAAGAAGTTCGCCTGGGCCACCGCGGCGCTCGGCAGGGCGACGCCGGCGGCAAGGGCGAGGGCGACGAGGGTGGCGACGCGTGCGATCGTTTTCATCGACAGCTCCATCCGTGGTGTATGCGGACCCGCGCAGGCGCACCCGTCGAGCCGGGCAAGCGCCTCCGCGGGACCTGCATCAATCCCGAGATTGCGCCGGAGATTAGCACAACTCGGGCAGTAAAATGCACCCGTGGTTAGCACCGCCGCCGAGTCCCCCCGTTGCCCCTGGGCCGGCACCGAGCCCCACATGGTTGCCTACCACGACCGCGAGTGGGGGGCGCCGGTCCACGACGACCGCACGCTCTTCGAGTTCCTGGTGCTGGAAGGGGCGCAGGCGGGGCTGTCGTGGCGCACGATCCTGGAGCGCCGTGACGGCTACCGCCGGGCCTTCGCCGGCTTCGATCCGCGCGCGGTCGCGAGCTTCGGCGAGGCCGACGTCGAGCGCCTCCTCGCCGATCCCGGCATCGTGCGCAACCGCGCCAAGGTCGCGGCGGCGATCGGCAACGCCCGTTGCTTCCTGGAGGTGCAGGCCGAGCACGGCTCCTTCGACCGCTACCTCTGGGGCTTCGCCGGCGGCCGGCCGCGGCAGAACGGCTTCCGTACGCCGGCCGAAGTGCCGGTGACGACGCCGGAGGCCGACGCGCTCAGCCGCGACCTCCGCGGCCGCGGCTTCCGCTTCGTCGGCCCGACGATCGTCTACGCCACGATGCAGGCGGTCGGCCTGGTCAACGACCACCTGCGGAGCTGCTTCCGCTGGCGAGAGCTTGGTGGCGGTCGTTCCCCAGCATCCGCTCCGCCAGCCAGCGCCAGACCGCGGCGAGCCCGTTGAAGAGGTTGAGCGAGACGAGGGCCACCAGCACCCCCGCCACCCCGCAAGCCACCGCCTCCGGGAGGGTGTCGATCTCGTAGAAGAAGATCTGCGGCGGCCACTCCTGGTAGAGGAAGGGCGCGGCCATGAGCGCGCCGGCGAGCGCGACCAGCGTCACCCAGAGGACGAAGGAGACGATCCCCAAGGGCAGCTTGAGGAGCAGGAAGAGCAGCCCGGTCCAGGTGACCGGGTTGGCGAGGACGTCGCGGGCGCGCTGGAGCGGCCGGCGGCCGGGCGCCCCGGGCGTGAACATCGGCGGTACCCGCGCGCCGAGGAGGCCGATGGCGAGGAGCCGCTCGAGGGCCGCGCCCCCCCAGATCATGGCGAAGGTCAGCGCCAGGATGAGCAGGCCGACCCAGATGATGACCAGCCCGAGGCCGACCGAGAAGCCCACCGTCAGGAGCACGAAGTAGCAGAGCCCGAACGGGAAGGCGAGGAGCAGGTAGAGGAGGTTCCCCCAGGTGCGCGGCTCGACGGGCGCGTGCAGGAAGCGCACGAGCGGGTTGTCGGACGGCGCACCCGCGGCGCGCGGCGCTTCCGGCTCGGCGTGAAGGTCGAGGATGGCGGCTTGCATGGCGTGGTCTCCGTGAGGAGGTGCCGGTGGTCCGCCGGCGTCCCATGCCATGCAGTACGCGCCGCCGCGGCGGCGGGTTTCGCGGCCCCTCAGCGCGCGGCCAGGACCTCCCGCGCCCGCCGCAGCTCGTCGCGGTCGCCTTCCGCGCAGAGCGCGACGAGCGCCTCGTACCGTTGCCGCGCCGCCGTCCCGTCGCCGGCGAGCTCGGCGGCGCGCGCCGCGCCGTAGAGCGCGTTGAAGCGGCCGGGGGCCGACCGCAGCACCGCGTCGTACTCCGCCAGCGCCGCCGCGCCCTTCCCCCGCTCGAGCAGCAGGTCGGCCAGCAGCTCGCGCGCCGGCAGCACCGCCCCCGGCGTCACCGGGTGCTTCCCCACCTTGTCCTCGAGATCGGCCGCCGCCGTCAGCAGGCGCATCGCCTCGTCGTCCTTTCCTTCGGCCCGCGCCAGCCAGCCGGCGGCGGCGAGCCGCAGCGCCTCGACCTGCCCCGCCCAGTCGTACGGCCCGGCCGGCGGCGCCTCTCGCAGGGTGGCATGGAGGCGCTCGATCTCGCCCAGCGCCGTGCGCGCCGCCGCGGCGTCGCCGCTCCGCGCCGCTCCCAGCGAGCGGGCGAAGTGGTGGAGGGCGAGGGCGTAGGGGTAGCGCTCCCAGGGGAGCGACGGCAGCGGCGGCGGCAACGCCGCGGCCTCGGCCCAGCGGCGCCGCTCGAGGGTCCACCGCGCCGGCACCGCGGCGACCGCGTAGCCCACCGCGAAGCCGGGATCGTCGAAGGTGCGCGCCGCCGCGGTCCGCGCCAGGACCTCCTTCGCCTTGTCGTCCTGGCAGGTCTGGAGGTAGCCGTAGGCGAGGTAGTCGAGCGCGTGGAGGGTGTCGAAGGCGGCGGCGCCCGGGTGCCTCTCGGCGACCCAGCGGTCGGCGGCCGCGGCGGAGGCGAGGTTGGAGTCGATCGCCTCCTGCCAGAGCCCGAGGCGGACGAAGATGTGCGACGGCATGTGCAGCGCGTGCGCCGAGGCCGGAGCGATCTTGGCGTAGCGCCGCGCCGCCGGCAGCGCCAGCGTCGCCAGCTCGGGATAGTCGAAGGAGTGAATGATGTAGTGGGCGACGCCCGGGTGCTCGGGCGCCAGCGGCAGGATGCGGTCGAGGATGGCGGCGGCCTGCTTCTGCTGCGCGTAGGTGGCGTCGCTCGGCGGCGCGGTGGCGAGCAGAGCGAGGGCGTGGAAGATCGCCGCCTCGTGGTCGTCCGGCTGGCGGCGCGCCAGCTCCTCGACCGCCGCCAGGTAGGCCCGGGCGCGGGTCTTGTGGTCGAGCCGGTCGGCGTCCTTGTAGAAGGCGCCGATGGCGGCGACGTACCCCTGCTCGCGCGGCGTCGGGGCGCCCAGCGTCGCCGCCTTCTCCGCCGCCGCGCGGCCGGCGGCGAGCTCCTGCGGCGTCGGCGGCGCCCAGATCGGGTGGTACCAGCTCATCGCGATCCCCCACTGCGCCATGGCGCAGGCGGGGTCGCGCTCGGCGACCGCGGCGAAAGCGATGCGCGCCGCCTCGTAGCCGAAGGAGTGGAGGTGGGCGACGCCGCGCTCGAAGTCGGCGGCGACCTCCGGGCGGCAGGAGGTCGGGAAGCGCACGTTGCCCAGGCTCGCGGCCGGATCGGCATGCGTATGGTCGTGCTCGTGCCCCTGAGCGAGGACGGCGGGCGCCGGGGCGAGGAAGGTGACGAGGAACGTGGCCAGGGACGTCAGGACGAGTGCGGTCGGCAGCTTGCGAGTCATGCCCATAGAATAACGCCCGCCATGCGCCTCCACGCCTTCCAGGGCCTGCGCTACGACCGCCCCGCCGACCAGGCCGGCGCCCTCGCCGCGCCGCCCTACGACCAGATCGACGACCGGCAGCGCGACCGCTTCCACGCCCAGTCCCCGCACCAGTTCGTCCACATCTCCCGGCCGGTGGCGCCGGACGGCGCCGATCCCTACGCTCACGCCGCGGCACTCCACCGCCGCTGGCTCGACGACGGCGTCGTGACGCGCGAGGCGCGGCCGGCGCTCTACCCGTACGTCATCGAGCTGGCCGGCGGCGCGGGGAAACGCCTCGGGATCGCCGGCCTCGTCGAGCTGGAGGACGCGCGTGCCATCCGGCCGCACGAGCAGACCCTCGACAAGCCGTTCGCCGACCGCCTGGCGCTGCTCGAGGCGATGCGGGTGGACATCGAGCCGATCCTCCTCCTCGCCGAGGACGGCGGGCGCCTCGACGCGTTGCTCGCCGAGGACCTCGCGGGCGTCGAGCCGCTCGTTTCGTACGAGGACGCCGACGGCCACCGCCATCTGCTCTACCGGATCGACGACCCGGCGCGGATCGCGCGCTACCGCGAGGCGCTCGCCGGCCCCGGCGCCATCGCCGACGGCCACCACCGCTACAAGGTGGCGCAGCGCTACGCCGAGCGCCACAGCGCCGCCCTGGGGAGCGCCGCCGCCGCCAAGCTCGCCGTGGTGACCAGCCTGGACTCCCCCGCTCTGACGATCGACCCGATCCACCGCGCCCTGCGCACGCCGGGCGACCTCGGCCAGCTCGCCCCGCTCGCCGCGGCGCGGGCGCCTTTCCGCGGCGGCGACGGCCCAGCCTTCGCCGCCGCCGTGGCCGCCGCGCCGCAGCCGGCCCTCGGCCTCTGGGCCGCCGGCGGCGAGCCGGAGGTCTGGAGTTTCGGCGGCGGCGAGCGCCCGGCGGTCGTCGTCCTGCGCGACGACGTGCTCCCCGCGCTCGGCCTGCCGCCCGAGGCCGCGACCGACGGCACCGTTGTCTATCGCGCCAACCCGGCGGAGCTCTGGAAGCAGGTCGCCGGCGGCGAGCTCGGGACCGCCATCTTCCTGCCGCCGATGCGGCCGGCGGAGTTTGCGGCGGCGATCGCCGAAGGGGAGATGCTGCCGCCGAAGTCCACCCGCTTCCTGCCCAAGGTCATGGCCGGCCTGATCTGGGCCGACCACGACGCCGCCCTCGGCTAGGCGCGGAGAACGTGCCGACCCGCTTCCTCGAGGATGACACCCCCGTCGTCCAGTTCGACATCCAGCTCGAGGTCTCGCCCTACGCCGTCTTCCGCCGGTTGCGCGAGGGCGACCCGCCGCTCCTCGTGGACGTCCGCCCCGAGCCCGGCGTCCTCAACCTACTGGGCGCCGTCCCCTATCCCGGCCCCGACTGGGCGCCGCCGGCCGACCGGGACGTCGTCCTCTTCGACGACGACGGCGCCCTCGCCGTCGAGGGGGCCCGCCACATGCAGGCCGCCGGTTGGCCGCGCGTCAAGGCCCTCTTCGGCGGCCTCCAGCTCTACGAGTTCGCCCTCGACCCGGAGGTGGTGGGGGCCGAGACCTACCTCCTGCGCGCCGCCGGACCGACGAAGGCTTAGAATCTCCTTCGACACCGCCGTAGCCGAAAATCTCTCCGAGGGGGGTGGAGACCATGGCGACGCAGCCGCCCGACCCAGCGCCGGACGCGCTTCCGGACTTGCAGGCCCCGCGCGTCCTCACCGACGAGAGCCTGCAGCAAGAGCGCTCGCTGGCCGACCAGGCGATCGCCGAGGGAATGACCGAGGCCGCCGCGAAGACGGTGGCGACGGTCGAGGAGGTGCGCGCCCAGACCGACGAGAGCCTGCAGCGCGAGCGCGTGGAGGCCGACCTGGCGATCGAGGACGTGCGCCAGGAGGCGGGCGAGAGGGTCGAGCAGACCCTGGCGGAAGAGGTGCCGGAGGCGGCGCAGGTGGGCGAGGCGATCGCCCAGGAGCGGCAGCTCGCCGACGAGGCGGTCCGCGAAGAGCGCGAGCGGGCGAACGAGCTGTTGCGCCAGGAGCGCGAGCGGGCCGACGCGGCGCTCGAGCGCGAGCGCCGGGAGCGGCTGGAGCTGCAGGAGCGGCTGCTCGAAAGCGAGCGCCGGCAGACCGACGGCCATCTGGCGCACGAGCGGGAGCGGGCGGACGAGGCGGTCGGCCAGCTCGCCGCCCGGGCCGCCGGCGTGCGGCACGAGCCGGTCGTCACCCGCGACGAGATCTTGGCCATCGTCAGCCACGACCTGCGCGACCCGCTGCACACGATCGCGCTTTCGGCCGACCTGATGCGCGAGAACGCGCCGCCGGGAGAGAGCGGCGGGCTCGTCCGCGGCCTCGCCGGGACGGTGCAGCGCTGCGTCGGCCAGATGACCACCCTGATCGGCGACCTCCTCGACCTCGAGCGGATCGCCTCCGGGCGGCTGAGCATGCAGGCCGAGCCGCGCGACGCCGTCAAGGTGGCGCGCGAGGCGGTCGAGCGGGCGCGCCCCGCCGCCGCCGCCAAGGGGATCGCCCTCCAGGCCGAGCTCCCGCCCGGACCGCTGGTCGCCCGCTTCGACCGCGACCGCATCCTCCAGGTCTTCGCCAACCTCCTGGGCAACGCCGTCAAGTTCACGCCGGAAGGCGGCCGGATATGGGTCGAGGCCGAGCGCCTGGACGGCGTCGCGCGCTTCGCCGTGCGCGACACCGGACCCGGCATCCCGGAGGAGGAACGCGAGGGGATCTTCGACCGCTTCACCCAGCTCGACCGCGAGTCCCGCGGCGGTCTGGGCCTCGGCCTCTACATCTCCCGCTGGATCGTCGAGCAGCACGGCGGCACGATCCAGGTCGAGAGCCAAGTCGGCGCCGGCAGCACCTTCTCCTTCACCCTGCCTCTGGCCTGAGCGGATGGACTGTCCCGGTCCGGGCGGGATCGTTGCACCTCTATATTGACTCTTCAGAATTAACAAACTGAAGGAAGGAGGATGCAATGCGCTCGGTCAAGGTTCTCGTTCTTCTGACTCTCCTGGCCGCGGTCCCGATCCTCGCGGCGGAGCCCACCCGCTCGGCGGCCAGGCCGATGGCTACGATGCACATCACACTGGATTCGGTGAGCTGGGAAGGGGCGACCGGCTTGGGCGAGCTCGAGCTGGCCGTGGCCGCCCCAGACGGGGCCGTCGTCCGGCGCCAGTTCGCCGCCGGCGAGGCCCCCTCGCTCGATCTTTTCGACGAGCGTGGGGAGCGACTGGCGGACGGCGTCTACACCTACGAGCTGCGGACGGCGCGTGAGCTGAGGCCCGGTCACTCGCTGCTCCTCCACGGCTCGATTGTCGTGCGCGATGCCAGCTTTGTCGATCCGGCCGCCGGGCGCCCTGACGGCCCGGTGGCGAAACGTCCGGATCGAGGCGGCGGGCTCAGGTCTGTCACCGAAGCTATCGTAGATACCAGTGGGGCCTGCTTCGGATCGACTTGCGTTGCAGGGGACGAGGGCTCTCCACTGAGGTTAAAGGATTACGATGTTCGGATCTACTTCGACGACACACCCGACGTCTGGAGTCCCTCACGTGACTGGGGGATAGAAGTCAACGACGGTCTTGTCGGCGACCAGGAGCGGTTCTCGATCTTGGACTACGGCGATCCCGGCAGCACGCCGTTCACCATTCGCGGTGGCGCCCCGAGCCACTCCCTCTACGTGAACAGCAGCGGCAACATCGGCCTCGGCACTTCGACCCCAGGAGCCAAACTCCACCTCTACGGCACCGCGACAAGTGATGTCGTCGCCAGTGCCGGCCCCGACCCAACCAACGGCCCCGCCTTCAACCTCGGCTACGGCGGCAACACCTTTGGACGCGGCGCTGGTTTTCTCCACGCCCGCCCTGATGCTTCGGCCACCGCGCCCAACCCATCGCTTCGCTTTCTCACTGCCAACGTCGAGCGAATGATCATCACCAACACCGGCAACGTCGGCATCGGCACGACGGCGCCGGGAGCGGCCCTAGACGTGCGGGTGAGCGCATCGAGCGCAGCGACTGCCCGGCTCTACAATGCAAGCGCCACCGGATACCCCGGCATCGAGTACGCGGACGAGAACTCCGCGATTACTCTGTTCTTCGGCCTCGACAACGCCAGCAACACAACGCGCTTCAACAGCATCAATAACCACCCGATCGTCATCCTCACGAACAGCACGGAGCGTGCGCGGGTGACCTCCGCGGGCGATGTCGGCATCGGCACGAGCAGTCCCAGCTCGAAGCTCCACGTCAACGGCGGCGACATCCGGGTCTCGGGCGGCAGCTTCATCGACGATAACGTCACCCTCCTCGCGCCCGACTACGTCTTCGAGCCCGACTACGAACTCATGCCGCTCGACGAGCTGGCGGCCTTCGTGCGCGCTGAAAGGCACCTCCCGAACGTGCCAAAGGCGGCGGAGATCAAGGCGTCGGGGCTCAACTTGAGCCAGTTCCAGATGCGGCTGTTGGAGAAGATCGAAGAACTGACGCTCTACACCTTGGCCCAAGAAGAACGGCTCGCGACACAGCAGGCGACGATCGCTGAGCTGGCTGCGAAAGTCGAGAAGCTGGAAGTGAAGTAGTGCCGTAGTCGACGCGCAGCTCCAGGTCTTGCCTCGAAGCCCTGGCTACTTGGGCGAACGGACTGGGTTCGTCGATGGACCGCGTGGGTCAGGCGACCGATGGGGTGGGTCGGCGGCTCGACTGGCTGGGTCGGCCGGCGAATTGAGCAGGTCGGGCAGCCATTGGGGTGGGTCGGGCGGCGAATCGACTGGGTCGGCAGCTCATTGGGGTGGGTCGGCGGCTCGACCCACTCGGTTCGTCGGCCAACCCACTCGGTTTGGCCACCGACCCAGTCCATTCGGCCGCCCAACCCATTCGGTTCGGCCGCCAACCCACTCGGTTTGGCCGTCAACCCAGTCCATTCGGCCGCTGACCCAGTCGGTTTGGCCGCCGACCCACTCGGTTTGACCATCAACCCATCCCATCGGGCCGTCAACCCACTCGGTTTGGCCACCGACCCAGTCCATTCGGCGCTAGACCCAGTCCATTCGGCCACCGACCCAGTCGGTCCGCCAACCCACTCGGTTCGCTCAGGACCTCCACCTGCATGCCGATCTCGATCAGCCGGTGGGCGGCAGGCGGAAGAACTGCCGGCGTTGCGGGACATGAGGATGAACAGCGCGTCGAGCCCGCGGCCGGCGAGGGACTTCGGCGCGAGAGAGGAGCGTGCTGCGGCTGAGCAGGTAGGTGGTGTGGGCCGGGTCGATCGCGATCCCCTGGTCCGCCAGGCCGCGCAGCACCGCCGGTACGTCCGGGTCCTCCATGAAGCCGTAGCGGGCGGACGACGCGGTCAGCTCCCTCCCGGGTTGTCATCAGATTATCTTCGTTATATGCTGTAATTCTTTTTCCTCGAAAGGAGCAGACCGATGCCAAGCAGAGGATGGCGCGTCAGCAAGCTGGTCTTAGTGGGAGCCCTCGTCACATTGGCTTCCGCCGCGGCTCAAGACCCCGAAGCACGAAAGGCCAACGACGACGAACCCCGCGCCGCCGCTCCCGCCGCCGCGATGCAGGTCTCCTCCTCGGCAGTCAACTGGCTGCCGGCGGAGGACCATGAGGGGCTGGCGCTAACGGTGAGCGGTCCCGACGGCGTCTGGGTGCGGCAGGAGTTTGGCCCCCCCGATCTGCCGACCTTCGGCCTTTTCGACGCACAGGGGCAGCGGTATCCCGACGGCAGCTACACCTATGAGCTGCGAACGACCGATCGACTCCTCGTGTCCGGCTCGTTCGAAATCCGCGAAGGCAGCTTCATCGAGCCCGCGACCGACCCGGGGCCGCGGACGACGCTGCCCGCGGGCGGCGGCCTCCGGTCGATCACCGCGGCCGCGCAGACGATCAACGACGACCTTGTCGTGGATGGGACCGCCTGCATCGGGTTTTCATGTCTCGTCGACGGCGACGAGGGGTCTTTCGCGGACGGCGTGCGACTCAAGGGAGACGGACTCGGCATCCTCTTCGAGGATGTCTACGGCGGAACAACCAGTGAGCGCGATTGGATAGTCCGGACCGGCGCGATCGGCACGGATAACTTCGAGATCGTCGATTTGGGCGAGGGCCAGATCGACGTCCCGTTCAGTATCCAAGGCGGCGCCCCCTCAGATGCCCTCGTCCTGCTGGCCAATGGAGACGTGTTGATGCCGAACGCCAGCACCAGGCTCGGCATCGGCACCGGCTCTCCAGGTGCCAAGCTCCACCTCTTCAGTGGCCAGACCACCGACGTCTTCGTCAGCGCCGGGCCCGATCCGCTCAACGGTCCCGCCTTTAACTTCGGCTACGGCGGCGCGAGCTTCGGCCGTGGTGCCGCCTACCTCAACGTCCGCCCCGACGCCTCGGCTACGGCCCCCAACCCCTCCCTCCGCTTCCTCACCGCCAACGCTCAGCGGGTCATCATCGACAACGAGGGGAATATTGGGTTCGGCAGCAACGTGGCGGGCTTCAACCCGGCCCATCCGCTGGTCCACCAGAGCTCGAACGCGCGCCTCGAAGGGGGTATCTGGACGAACGGCTCGAGCCGTGCGATCAAGCACGACATTCATGCGCTCGAGGCGAGCGAGGCGATGGCGGCCTTCGCCCAGCTCGAGCCCGTGCGCTACCGCGCCAACGAAAGTCCCAACGAGGTCGTTCTAGGCTTCATCGCTGAGGACGTTCCTGAGCTGGTCGCCTACAACGACCGCAAGTCACTCAGCCCGATGGAGATGGTGGCCGTCTTGACCAAGGTCGTCCAGGAGCAGCAGAAGACCATCACCGAGCTGGCGGCGAAGGTCGAGGAGCTGAAAGAGAAGAAGTAAAAGAAGGTGAAAGCCGAGCCTCGGGGCGGCTGCAGTGCCGCCCCGGGATCGAGCCTTAGCTCACGTGCCCGTCCGGGTGCACCGTCCAGGTGTCGCCGGAGTGGATGAGGGCTTCTAGGCTCCCCTGCCCGAGGCGGTCGATCTCGCTCTGGATCTGGGCGACGACGCGCTCTTCGTAGCTCGGGATGTCGTGGGCGCGGATCACCCCGACGGGGGTCGGGAAGTCGGGGGGGAGGAGCTGCGCGGCGAGGAAGGCGGTGGCCGGGTTCTCGTCGGACTCGTCCCAGACCAGGCAGTCGGCCTCGGTGAGGGTGTCGCCCAGGTGGATCACCTCCATCCGCGTGCCGTTCATGCGGATGCCCTTGTCGCGCGCCTTGCCGTAGACCATCGGCTTGCCGTGCTCCAAGTAGAGCGTGGCGTCGTCGCGCGTGTCCTTCTCGGTCATGTAGGTGAAGGCCTTGTCGTTGAAGATGTTGCAGTTCTGGTAGATCTCGACGAAGGCCGTGCCGCGGTGCTTGGCGGCGCGCCGCAGCGTCTCCTTCAAGTGCTGCTGGTAGATGTCCACGGTGCGCGCCACGAAGGTGGCGCCGGCGCCGAGCGCCAGCGACAGCGGGTTGAACGGGTAGTCCACCGACCCCGAAGGGCTGGACTTGGTGCGCTTCCCCAGCTCGCTGGTCGGCGAGTACTGCCCCTTGGTCAGGCCGTAGATCCGGTTGTTGAACATCAGGATCTTGACCCCGACGTTGCGGCGCAGGGTGTGGATCAGGTGGTTGCCGCCGATCGACATCGCGTCGCCGTCGCCGGTGGCGATCCAGACCTCGAGGTCCGGCCGCGCCATCTTGAGCCCGGTCGCCACCGCCGGTGCGCGGCCGTGGATCGAGTGGAAGCCGAAGGTGTCCATGTAATAAGGAAAGCGCGACGAGCAGCCGATCCCGGAGACGACGACGAAGCGCTCCTTGGGGATCCCCAGCTCGGGGAACACCTGCTGCACCGCCGAGAGGATCGCGTAGTCCCCGCAGCCGGGGCACCAGCGCACCTCTTGGTCGGTGGTGAAGTCCTTCTTGGTCAGGGTCGGCGGCGTGGCGGCCATCGTCGGGCTCCTAGTGGACGGTCGGCCGCGCGCCCAGCAGCTCGCGGATCCGCTCGTAGATCTCCCCGCGGGTGAAGGGCTTGCCCTGCACCTTGGTGAGGCTCTCGATGTCCTTGAGGGTGCGCGCGCGCAGCAGCAGCGCGAGCTGCCCCAGGTTCATCTCCGGCACCAGCACGCGCCGGAAGCGGCCGAGCACCTCGTCGAGGTTCGAGGGGAAGGGGTTGAGATGCCGCAGGTGCGCGCGCGAGACCACGAGGCCCTCGGTGCGGGCGAGGTTGACGGCGCCGGTGATGGCGCCCGCCGTGCTCCCCCACCCCAGGACCAGGAGCTCCCCTTCCGGCTCGCCGTGCACTTCGAGGGGCGGGATGTCGCGCGCCACCCGCGCCACCTTCTCGGCGCGCAGGTGGATCATCCGCTCGTGGTTGGCCGGGTCGTAGGAGACGTTGCCGGTGACGTCCTCCTTCTCGAGGCCGCCGATCCGGTGCTCGAGCCCCGGCGTGCCCGGGATCGCCCACGGCCGGGCCAGGGTCTCGGGGTCGCGGCGGTAGGGCTCGAAGCCCTCCGGGTTGCGCTCGAACTCGACGGCCAGGTCGGGCAGCGCGGCCAGGTCGGGCAGCTTCCAGGGCTCCGAGCCGTTGGCGATGTAGCCGTCGGAGAGGAGGACCACGGGCGTCATGTGCCGCAGCGCGATGCGCGCGGCTTCCAGCGCGACCTCGAAGCAGTCCTTGGGCGAGGAGGCGGCGATGATCGGCAGCGGGCTCTCGCCGTTGCGCCCGAACATCACCTGCAGCAGGTCGGCCTGTTCGGTCTTGGTCGGCAGGCCGGTCGAGGGGCCGCCGCGCTGGATGTCGCAGACGATGAGCGGCAGCTCGGTCATGACCGCCAGGTTCATCGCCTCGGTCTTGAGCGCGATGCCCGGGCCGGAGGAGACGGTGACCGCGAGCGCGCCGCCGAAGGAGGCGCCGATGGCGGCGCAGACGGCGGCGATCTCGTCCTCGGCCTGCAGCGTCGTCACCCCGAACTGCTTGTAGCTCGCCAGCTCGTGGAGGACGTCCGAGGCCGGGGTGATCGGGTAGGCGCCCAGAAAGAGCGGTAGACCGCTGCGGCGGCTGGCGGCGATGAGCCCCATCGCCAGCGCCGAGTTGCCCTGGATGTTGCGGTACTTGCCCGGCTCGAGCTCCGCCGGCGCCACCTCGTAGCGCACCTGGAAGAGGCCGGTGATGTCGCAGAAGTTCCAGCCCGCCTTGAGCACCTTGATGTTGGCCTCGGCCAAGTGCGGCTTCTTGGCGAAGTTCTTGGTCAGCCAGGAGATCGTGTTGTCGAGCGGGCGGCTGAAGAGGTAGTAGACCATCCCCAGGGCGAAGAAGTTCTTGCAGCGGTCCATCGACTTGGTGTCGAGACCGCTGCCCTCGAGGGTGCGCCGGGTCATGGTCGTCAGATCGACCTTGAACACCCGGAACTTGGCGAGGCTGCCGTCTTCGAGCGGGTTGCTGGTGATGCCGGCGCGCGCGAAGTTGCGGTCGTTGAACTCGTCGGTGTTGGCGATGACGACGCCGTTCGGTTTGAGGTCCTCGATCTCCTTCTTGAGCGCCGCCGGGTTCATCACGACCAGCACGTCCGGGGCGTCGCCGGGGGTGTGGATGTCGTAGTCGGCGATCCGCACCTGGAAGGAAGAGACGCCCGGCAGGGTGCCGGCCGGGGCGCGGATCTCGGCCGGGAAGTCGGGCAGGGTCGAGAGGTCGTTGCCCAGCAGCGCCGAGGTGTTGCTGAACTGGTTGCCGGTGAGCTGCATGCCGTCGCCCGAGTCGCCGGCGAAGCGGACGACGACCTCGTCCAGCTTCGTCGCCGCGACCTGGCCCTCGGGCCTCTCCTTCTCTGCGACGGTGCTCATGCCTTCCTTTCTCGGGTAGCGGTGGGGGCGGCCTGGAGACGAGAACACCCGGCCCACGGGCCGGGCCTGCAAATGGTAACAGAGCCCCGCCGCGGTGTCATTCCGGGGGGAAGGCCTGTGCTAGCGTTCCTCGGAGGGTCCACGATATGGCCAACGAGGGAGGCAGCGGTGGTGGCGCGGCGCCGCGGGAGCACCGCGAGCGGCGGCAGCCCGAGACGCTGCGGCTGCGCTCGGTCACGCCGACGCTGACGGTGGACGACATCGGCCGCAGCCTCGCCTGGTACCGCGACGTGCTCGGGTTCGTCGAGGGGGAGCACTGGGAGGCGGACGGCGTGCTGCAGGGCGTCCAGCTCAAGGCCGGGAGCTGCGAGCTCTACCTGACGCAGGACGACTGGAAGAAGGGGCGCGACCGCAAGAAGGGCGTCGGCATCCGCCTGCACGGCGAGACCTCGCAGAACGTCGACGCCCTGGCCGAGCGCATCCGCGCCGCCGGCGGCACGCTCACCGACGGCCCCACCGACCGCTCCTGGGGCGTGCGCGAGATCACCGTCACCGACCCGGACGGCTTCCTGCTCTCGATCAACTGCCCGCTGTAGGCAAGGAGGCTTCAGATGAAGATCGCGCTCTCGGTCCCCACGGTCAGTGAGCTGGCGGAGCTCTATCGCAACGCCCTCGGCAACAAGGACCAGCCGCTGGCACTCGTCGCCGAAGCGGCCGCCTTCCAGGTCGCCGCCGCGGAGGCCGCGCTCGCGGAAGCCGCGGTGCTGGCCGAGTTCGCGGGGTTCGGCCGACGGTCTCCCTAGGCCATCGTCGCGACGAGCCGCGGAGCGAGGCCCCCCGGGAGTACCGAGACCGGCTGCGAACGGCGCTGCTGCCGGGCACCCTGGCGCACGCCCGCGAAAGCGTCCCCGGCTATCGCCGCCTCTGGGGTTCGCGGTGGGACGAGTTCCTCGCCCACGGGCGGCTGGATGCGCTTCCCGTCGTCACCAAGGAGCGCATGCTCGAGGATGCGGCGAGCTTCGTCGATCCCTCCCTGCCGACGGCCGCCCTGCAGCAGACCGGCGGCAGCAGCGGCCGCCAGCTGACCCTCCACCGCAGCGCGGCCGAGCTCGAGTTCATCGCCGAGCTGTTCCTCGAGCTGCAGCGCGGCCAGGCCCTGGCCGCCGGCGCCCCCTGCATCGCGGCGATGGGCTCGCACCACGGGCAGCCGACGCCGGTGCCGTACCGCGGCCCGGTCGCCCACGCGGATTTCACCCTCCCCGTCGAGCCGGGTGCGCTCGCCGCCCTCTTCGCGGGCGACGGCTCGGGGCGGCGCGACACCGTCTTCGTCGGCCTCGAGTCGCAAGTGCGGATCGCCACCTGCCGGCTGATCGAGGCGGGGTTCGACTTCTCACTCTCCAGGGTCGGCGCCATCGTCACGACCGGCGACTTCGTGACCGGCCGGCTGCGGCGCTGGCTGGAGGAGACCTGGGGCGCGCCGCTGCGCAGCCGCTACAGCCTCAGCGAGGTCTTCGGCGGGGCCGACCGCTGCGCCGAGTGCGGCGCCTACCACTGCGACCCGCACCTGCTGCCGGAGGTCGTGGACCCGGCCGCGGCGACGCCCATCCGGCGCGGCACCGGCGTCCTGGTGCTGACCTGCCTCCGCCCCTTCGTCCAGAAGCAGCCGATGATCCGCTACTTCACGGGCGACGTCGTGACCGTCACCGCGACCGACTGCCCGGTCGACCCCCTGGGGTTCGAGCTGCGGGGGCGGCTGTCGTCCTGCGTCGTCGTCCCCACGCCCTCCGGTCCCGCGGCGCTCCTCGCCGGCCACGACCTCTACGACGTCCTCGACGAGCACCCCGACGTCGCCTCCTCGGCGATGTTTCCCAAGGTGACCGGCGTCGCCGACCGCTCGGCGCTGGGCCACGTGAAGGCGTGCCTCGACCACCGCGGCGACGCCGGCCGTCACGAGCTCGTGGTGACGGTCGAGCTGCGCTACGCGCACTACCTCTATGCCGAGCGCGCCGCCGCGCTGCTGGCCGCGCTGCGGCAGGCGATCCTCGACCGCAGCCCGCTGTTGGCGGGCGAGATCGCCGCGGGACGGGCGAGCCTGACGCTGCGGCCGGCGCTGTCCGGGACGCTGGCGAGCTTCCAACCGGACGAAGTCGAATAGGCACCGCCGGAGGCCCCGTGGCGGACAAGGTCTGGCTGTGGATCGATCCCACCCGCCGGTGCAACATCGCCTGCAGCCTCTGCTACACCCGCCGGGACCATGCGGCCGAGGACCTGGACGCCGACCGGCTGGGCAGGATGCTGGACCAGGTCGAGCGAGACGCCGGCGCCGCGGTGCAAGAGCTGACCTTCAACTGGCGGGGCGAGCCGCTGATGAACCCGCGGTTCCCCGAGCTGCTGGCGATGATCATGACGCGCCGGCCGGCCTTCCCGGTCCAGTTCCACACCAACGCCATGCTCCTCAACCGGCGGCTGGCGGCCCGAGTGATCGCCGCCGCCGGCGACTGCACGATCTATCTCTCCATCGACGGCGGCAGCCGCGCCAGCCACGAGGCCAACCGCGGCGCCGGCACCTACGATCGGGCGATCGCCGGCGCGTGGCGGCTCCTCGAGGCCCGGGGCGCGGCGCGGCGGCCGCGGATCGTCCTCTACCAGCTCGACCTGCGCGAGCGGCGCGCGGCCTACGACGACGAGTTCCTGCGCCTCGCGCGGTCGGTGGACGCCTGGCAGCGGGTCAGCCCGATCCTGCCTACGGGCGACGACCTCGCCGTCCCCCGTCAGCCGGAGACGGCCGGCGGCGCCGCGGTGGTCAGCGACTGGGCGGACGTGCCGGCCGTGGCGCCGCTGCCGGCCGGACCCTGCTTCTGGGCCGGGCACGCGGTCTGCGTCAGCCCGGCGGGCGAGGCGTTCGTCTGCCTGCTCGGCCGCCACGGCTCCGGACACGTGGGCAACCTCTGCAGCGAGCCGTTGTCGGCGTTGATCCGCCGCGCACGGCGCTTCCGCGAGCTGATCCTCGCCGCCGGCCGGCAGAACGTTCCCCACTGCGCCGGCTGCCGGAAGTGCGAAGGCGACCGGCGGCCGCCGCGGCCGTCGGTCAACCTGCAGCTGCTGGAGGCGGCGCGCTGAAGGCCGGGGCCGCCAGGACCGTCGTCACCCCGCCCCTGCCCGTGCAGCTCGCCGGCCACCGGGGTCGGCGCATCGCCGTGGACGTCGCCGACGAGCTCCACGCCCGGGCGCTGGTCCTGGAGCAGGACGGCCGGCGCTACGCCGTCGTCTCCTGCGATCTGCTCTGGCTCGAGCGCGACCACGTCGCGCGCATCCGGGCGGCCGTCGAGCGGCTCACCGGGATCCCGCCCGCGCACGTCCTGGTGGCGTGTACGCACACCCACTCCGGCCCGGACACGCTCGACTGGTACGCCTTCGCCCCGCCGATCAGCGACTGGTGGCTGACGACGCTGGTGCACCAGGTCGCCGGCACCGTCTTCCGCGCCGCCCACCGCCTCGAAGACTGCGAGCTGCGCGTCGGTCACGGCACGATCGACACGGCGGTCAACCGCCGCCACCCCCGCGACGGGGCGGTCCGGCTCGAGCCGAACCCCGAGGGACCCGTCGACCGGCGCCTGGCGGTGCTGTCGTTCGCGGCGTCCGGCGGCGCCCCGATCGCGCGGCTCGTGCACGCCGCCATGCACCCCGTCGTCCTCGGCGGCGACAGCCTGATGGTCAGCGGCGACTGGTGCGGCGTGCTGACCACGACCCTGGAGCGCGAGACCGGGGGCGCCTGGCTCTTCCTGAACGGCGCCGCCGGGGACAACAACCCGCGGGTGTGGACCGGGGGCACGTACGCGCAGGTGGAGGAGGTCGCCCGCGCCGTGGCGGACGCCGCGCTCGCGGCGGTGCGGACTGCGGCGGGCCAGCCGTCCGTCGCCCTGTCCGCCGCCAGCGCGGAGAGCTTGCTCGAAGGCAAGGACCACCCCTACCTCACCGTCGCACAGCGGCGGCGGACGGCGCGGGACGGCGGGATGCGCGTCGAGGCGCAGGTGCTGAGGATCGGCCCGGTGGCACTGGCCGCGCTCGGCGGAGAGTGCCTGGCCGAGACGGGCGACCGCATCCGCGGCTGCGTCGCGGACCCGGCCGCCTGCCTGCCGGTCAGCTATGCCAACGACTACGTCGGCTACCTGCCGCTGCCACACATCTACGAGGAAGGCGGCTACGAGCCGTCGGCGACGATGCTCACGCGCGACGGGGTGCTGAGCTACGTGGAGGCCGTGCAGCGCGTGCTGCGGTCTGCCTGAGGACCGAAACAATGGAATATCGCCGCGTCGGCCGGTCGGGTCTCAAGGTGAGCGTCTTCGGTCTCGGCGCCTGGCTGACCTTCGGCGCCAAGCTCCGCGACCGCGGCGAGGCGGCGGCGCTCGTCCGCCGCGCATTCGACGCCGGGATCAACCTCTTCGATCTCGCCGACGTCTACGCGCAAGGCGAGGCGGAGGCGCTGCTGGGGCCGATCCTCAAGGCGCTGCCGCGGAGCGCGATCGTCGTCACCAGCAAGGCCTTCTTCCCCACCGGCCCGCACGTGACCGAGCGCGGCCTGTCGCGCAAGCACGTCGTCGAGTCGGTCGAAGGGTCGCTGGCCCGGCTGGGGCTCGATCACCTCGACATCTACTTCTGCCACCGCCACGACCCCGAGACCGAGATCGAGGAGACCGCCCGGGCGATGGAGGACCTCTGCCGGGCCGGCAAGCTCCTCTACTGGGGCACCAGCCAATGGCCCGCCGCCGAGATCCGCCGCGCCGTCGAGCTCTGCCGGGCGGCGGGATGGCACGCGCCCATCGTCGAGCAGAGCCAGTTCAACCTGCTGGTCCGGCGGCGCGTCCAGGAAGAGGTGCTGCCGGTGCTCGCGGAGACCGGGCTCGGGCTCTTCGCCTGGAGCCCGCTGGCCTCCGGCGTGCTGACCAACAAGTACGCGCAGGGGATCGGCGCCGACACGCGTCTGGAGGCCCACGCCTGGCTGCGGGAGAACGCCGGACCCGAGGCGATCGCCTACGCGCGGCGCCTGGCGGACCTGGCCAAGGGCCACGGCGTCTCGCCCGCCCAGCTCGCGCTGCGCTGGCTGCTGCGGCAGCCGGGCCTTTCGAGCGTCCTGCTCGGCGTCACGTCGGCGGCCCAGCTCGAGGAGAACCTGGCCGCGCTCGCTCTGCCGCTCGACGACGCGGTGCTCGACGCCGTCCCGGCCTCTGCCGGTGAGGGGGAGGGGGGCGGTTAGCGGCCGCCGGCCCGGGCCGCCAGCTCTTCGCGCTCCTGGGCGGCGCGGGCGGCTTCGACGATCGAGAAGGCCTCGCGCCGCATGCGGGCGCGCTGGGCGTCCTCTTCAGGATACCGCGGCCGGTAGCCGAGCTGGTCCTCGTCGAAGGTGAACGGCTTCATCAGGTCGGACTTGCCGACGATCGACTGCTCGCGGTTGAAGTAGGCCATGTCGTAGTTGTTGGACATGATGATGGCCTCTTCCGGGCAGGCGTCCACGCAGTAGCCGCAGAAGATGCAGCGCAGCATGTCGATCTCGTAGACCAGCGGGTACTTCTCGATGTTGACGTCCGGGTGCTCGCCGGCCTCGATGTGGATGCACTCCGCCGGGCAGGCCCAGGCGCAGAGGTAGCAGGCGACGCAGCGCACCGAGCCGTCCGGGCGCGTCGTCAGGATGTGGTGGCCGCGGAAGCGGTGGCTGTAGGCGCGGCGCTCCTCGGGGTACTCGATCGTGTACGGCGTGTCGCCCCGGCGGAGGAGGTTGCGCAGGAAGTGCTTGAGCGTGACGAACAGCCCCGGAATGAGCGGCAGGTAGAGCCGCTCGGCGAGGCTCGGCCGGTACGGGCGCGGCGCCGCCGGGTAGGGCTCGCGCAGGCGCGGGCGACTCGCCTCGCTCATCGCTCCAGCTCCCCGGCGATGACGTTGAGCCCGCCGAGCGACACGATGGCGTCGGAGACCGAACCGCCGGCGATGAGGCTCGAGAAGGTGGAGAAGATCGGGAAGCACGGGCCGCGGACGTGGCAGCGATACGGCTTGTTGGTGCCGTCGCTGATGACGTAGAAGCCCAGCTCGCCGTTGGCCCCCTCCGTCACCGTGTAGAGCTCCCCCGCCGGCACGGTGATGCCGTCCATGATCAGCTTGAAGTGGTAGATCATGGCCTCCATCTGGTTGTAGCAGGCTTCCTTGGGCGGCAGCGCGACGTGCGGGTCGTCGACGATGTACGGCCCCTCCGGCATGCCGCGCTCGAGGAGCTGGCGCACGATCTTGAGCGACTCGCGGATCTCCAGCATCCGGATGCGGTAGCGGTCGTAGACGTCGCCGCCGTAGAGGACCGGCACCTCCCAGTCCACCGTGTCGTAGAGGTCGTAGGGCTGGGCGCGCCGCACGTCGTAGGGCACGCCCGAGGCGCGTAGGCAGGGCCCCGTCCACCCCCAGTTGACCGCCTCGGCCGCCGAGATCGCGGCGATGCCGACCGAGCGGTCGAGCCAGATGCGGTTGTGGTCGACCAGCTTCTCAACGTCCTCGACGAACGGCGGCACGATCTCGAGCAGGCGCTTGCAGCGCGCCTCGAAGTCGGGCGGGAGGTCCTGCGACAGGCCGCCGATGCGGCCGTAGGAGACGGTCAGGCGGGCGCCGGAGCAGGCCTCCAGCAGGCCGTAGATCTCCTCGCGCGGCTGGAAGAGGTACCAGAAGTTGGTCAGCGCGCCGGCGTCCACCAGCGTCGTGCCGTTGCAGACGCAGTGGTCCATGATCCGCGACAGCTCGGACAGGATGGTGCGCGCCCAGACCGCGCGCGGCGGCACCTCGACCCCCAGGAGCTTCTCCACCGCCCGGCAGTAAGCGACGTTGTTGATGAAGGCCGAGCAGTAGTTGAGCCGGTCGGTGTAGGGGATCACCTGCTGCCAGGTGTGGGTCTCGGCCATCTTCTCGAAGCAGCGGTGGAGATAGCCGATCTCGACGTCGGAGGCGACGATCGTCTCGCCGTCGAGGACGGCGGTGAGGCGGAAGGTGCCGTGCATCGCCGGGTGCGACGGGCCGATGTTGATGGTCATCCGCTCGAAGAGGTCGTCGCCCGACTCCGGCAGGTCGAACTTCGGCTTGTAGATCTTGTCCTCGGTCAGGATCCAGCGGCGCGCCGCGTCGTAGTCCTTGCGCAGCGGGTGGCCGACGAAGGCCTCGTGGCAGAGGATGCGGCGCAGGTTCGGGTGGCCCTCGGCGCGGATGCCGAACATGTCCCAGAGCTCGCGCTCGGCCCAGTCGGCCGCCTTCCAGACGCCGACCAGCGACGGCACCACCGGGTCGTCCGCCGGCACCGGCACCTTGAGCCGCAGCCGCTCGTTGCGCGGGATCGAGTAGAGGTGGTAGACGGCGTCGAAGCGACCGCCTTCCTCGGCCGAGCGCTCGGGGTAATCGACGCCGCAGACGTCGGAGAGGAGGTCGAAGCGGGTCTCGGGGTCGTCGCGGAGGGCGCGCGCCAACTCGGGCAAAGCCTCGCGGCGCACCACCCAGGTCGGCAGGTCGCTCCCCGCCTCGGGTGCCACCGCTCCTTCCGGGAAGCGGCCGGCGACCCCGGGCAGCGCGCTAGGCGGCGCCAGCGTCTCCACTCGCCACCCTGTCCACCGCCGGCCCCTCCGAGGCGCGGGCCCGGTGACGCTTGCGGTCGCGCACCACCTTCTGCTTGAGCTGCAGGATGCCGTAGATCAGCCCCTCGGGTGTCGGCGGGCACCCCGGCACGTAGACGTCCACCGGGATGATCTCGTCGATCCCCTGCATCACGTGGTAGGCGCGGTAGAAGCCGCCCGAGCAGGCGCAGGCGCCCATCGAGATCACCCACTTGGGGTCCGGCATCTGGTCGTAGATCCGCTTGAGCACCGGCGCCATCTTGTCGTTGATGGTGCCGGCGACGAGGAGCACGTCGCTCTGCCGCGGCGAGAAGCGCACGACCTCGGCGCCGAAGCGCGAGACGTCGTAGTGCGACGACACCGTGGACATGAACTCGATGGCGCAGCAGGCGGTGCCGAAGGGGAAGGGCCAGAAGGAGTTGCGCTGCCCCCAGTCCTCGAGCTTCTCGAACGTCGTGGTGACCCAGCTCTCTCCGATCATGCGGCCCGACCTCCCCGCGGCGGGGGACGGTCATCGTAGCACTTGTGACTGACAGTCACAAGCTCGCCCGCCGCCCGCCCGGCGCCCCACATCGACCACTTCATGACCCCCCGCCACCGCGAGTACGTCGAGCTGCCGATCCTCGAGTGGGCCCGGCGCGTGCTGCGCGAGTAAACCGCCGGCGGTCGCCGCTTTCCGCCAAGCGCCGGTCAATTCAGCCGCTGCACGATTGATTTATTGTTGCGCACATGCGGCGGGTGCTGATCGTCGACGACCATCCGATCGTCCGCGCCGGCCTGCGCGGCATCCTCTCCGAGACCCCGACCTGGTCGTCGCCGGCGAGGCCGGTGACGCGGCCGAGGCGCTGGCCAAGTTCCGCGGCGACCCGTGGGACGCGGTCGTGCTCGACGTCTCGCTCCCCGGCCGCAGCGGCCTCGACCTGCTGCGCGAGCTGTCGCGAGATCGCCCCTGAAGTCCCCGTCCTGGTGCTCAGCGTCCACGAGTCGGACGAGTACGCCTTGCGCGCGCTGCGGGCGGGCGCCGCCGGCTACCTGACGAAGGACCGAACGGCGGGCGAGCTGGTGCAGGCGTTACGCCAGTTGCTGCGCGGCGAGACCTACATCAACCGCCGCGTCGTCGAGCGGCTGGTCGACAGCGGGCACGCTTCCGACCGGCCGCCGGACGAGGTGCTCTCGGAGCGGGAGCACGAAGTCCTCCGCCTCCTGGCCTCGGGCAAGGTGGTCAAGGAGGTGGCGGCCATCCTATCGCTGAGCAAGAGCACCGTCAGCACCTACCGCGGGCGCATCCTCACCAAGCTCGGCCTGCACAGTAACGCCGAGCTCACCCGCTACGCGGTCGAGCACGGCCTGCTGGACGACTGACCACCGACTGCCGCGGGGCGGTCCGGTTGTCGTCCCGCGGACGACAGCGCCGTCGTCCTGCGATCATGCTCATTTAAACGAATTGACGACATGACATTTGCGTGACCCCTTTCTACATTGAGGCTGGATGAGAAAGGAGGACCTCATGAACGCTTCGTCCCTCGTCCGCCTCGCTTCATTCGCCGCGCTCGCGGCCCTGGCCCTCGTCCCACCCCTCGCCGCCGCGACCACCCCGGCAGGGCAGAGCGACGCCTTCGGCGTCTCGGCCGGCGTCCAGGCCGGGCCGCTGACCGTCGCGGTGGCGCCGACGCCGGCCGTGGCCGGTACGTCGTCGCCGTCCTACGACCTCGACGACCAAGCGGCCTCCGCGAGCGCCTCCTCGCCCCCGTTGGGCACGTTTCTCACCACCGGCGTGCTCGCGGTGAGCGCGGCGTCGGCCGCCCCGCAGGCCAGCGATACCAGCGCCCAAGCGGTCGTCAACGACCTGGCGGTCCAAGCCGCGACCGCGGTCCGGCTCAACGCGACGACGGTCCGCGTCGAGGCCGGGACCTCCGGCGCCTGCGGCGCGCTGGCGGCCTCCGGCTCGACAGTCCTCGAGGACGCCAGCCTGACGATCGCCAACCCGCTTCCGACGGTCGTCACGCTGGCCTCCCATCCCGCGCCCAACACGGTCGCCTTCGACGGCTTAGGCGTCCGCGTGGTCCTCAACGAGCAGTCCACGAGCGGCGGCGGGAGCGCGGCTGGGATCACGGTCAACGCCATCCACGTCTATCTCGACGCCGCGGTCCTTGGCGGCCTGACCGTGTCGGGCGACATCGTCGTCAGCCACGCGGCGGCGAGCGCGGACTGCGCGGTGGCCGATGTCGATGCCGACGACGACGGCATCCCCGACGTCGTGGACAACTGTCCGGTCGACCCCAACGCCGATCAGTCCGACGGCAACGGCGACGGCGTCGGGGACGCCTGCGACACCCCCGGCGACGACGACTCCGACGGCGATGGGGTCGGAGACCTGGTCGACAACTGCCCGGCAACGCCGAACCCGGGCCAGGAGAACAGCGACGGCGTGGGGGCCGGCGACGCTTGCGAGCCGCTCTGCCCAGCGAGCGCCGGCGGCAGCTCGGCGCTGGTGCAGACCGACCACACCGCGCCGACCGGCCCCTTCAAGGTCGAGGCCTTTTACAGGACCTCGCCCGCGCAGGCCCTCCAGGCCGGCAATGTCGTGCGGTTGAGCGACGACACGGTCTACGCCACCTTCTTCGACGCCGCCAACGTCGAGGTGCTCGCCAAAGTGCTCGACGGCTGCGCGCTCAACGATCGCATCTGGGTCTTCACCGCCGGCATGACGGACGTCAACGTCCTCGTCAGGGTAACCAACCTGGCGACCGGCGCCGTCTGGACGCAGACGAGCCCGAAGGGACAGACCTACAAGACGACGCTCGACACCAGCGCCTTCATCTGTCGGTAAACGGACTGGCGGCCGGAGGGGGGCGGCCCGGCCCCCCTTCGGTCTTCCCCGAAAACCCCATCCCCGCCCGCTCGTATCTCTACCAGCGCCGGCCCCCGCCGGCCTGGTAGCCTTGTGCGCCCGCGGGCGGCCCCCGGCCAGCCCGGCCGGAGAGACCCCATAGGAGAACGCCCTTGATCAGAACCGCCATCCTCTTCGCGGCGGTCGCGCTTCTCGCGAGCGCCGCCGCCGCCCAGCCCCGCCCGAGCGTCTTCCCCTACCCCACCCAAAGGAGAGATGCCTTGATCAGAACCGCCCTCCTCTTCGCGGCGGTCGCGCTGCTCGCGGCGAGCGCCGCCGCGGCGCAGCCTCGACCCAGCGTGTTCCCCTACCCCGCCCACGTCACCAAGCTCGACAACGGCCTGAAGGTCATCGTCGTCCCCATGCCGTCCGAGGGGTTGGTGTCCTTCTGGGGCATCGTGCGCACCGGCTCGCGCGACGAGGTGGAGCCCGGGCGCACCGGCTTCGCCCACTTCTTCGAGCACATGATGTTCCGCGGCACCGAGAAGTACCCGGCCCGCGTCTACGACGAGATGCTCACCAAGATGGGGGCGGACGCCAACGCCTTCACCACCGACGACCTGACCGCCTACCACATGGGGATCGCCGCCCAGGACCTGGAGACGGCGATGGCGATCGAGAGCGACCGCTTCAAGAACCTCGCCTACGACGAGCAGGCCTTCAAGACCGAGGCCGGCGCGGTCTACGGCGAGTACCGCAAGAACCGCTCGAGCCCCTTCTTCACCATCTTCGAAGCGGTCCACAAGGAGGCCTTCAAGGAGCACACCTACGGCCACACCACGATGGGCTACGAGGAGGACATCAAGGGGATGCCCACCCTCTTCGACTACTCGCGCCAGTTCTTCGGCCGCTACTACCGGCCGGACAACGTGGTGCTGCTCATCGCCGGTGACGTCGATCCCGCCGCCACGCTCGCCTTGGTCAAGAAGTACTACGCCGACTGGCAGCCGGGCTACCGCGCGCCGGAGGTCAAGCCGGAGCCGGCGCAGACCGAGGAGCGGAAGATCCAGGTCGCCTACGAAGGGCAGTCGCTCCCCATCCTCTGGCTGGCCTACAAGGGGCCGGCCTTCGAGCCCGATTCCCGCGAGTACATGGCCGCTTACCTCCTCGGCGACATCCTCTTCGGCGAGACCGGCGAGCTCTACAAGAAGCTGGTCCTCGACGAGCAGGTCGTCGAGTTCATCGACGGCGAGCTCAACGTCAATCGCGACCCCGGCTTGCTCGACGTCGTGACCATGGTCAAGGACCCGACCAAGGTCGATTACGTGCTCGCCGAGATCGACAGGACGATCACCGCCTACCAGGAGAAGCCGGTCGGGGCGCAGCGCCTGGCCGACCTCAAGTCGCGCGTCAAGTACGGCTTCCTGATGAACCTGGCGACCCCCGACGCGGTGGCCCAGAGCCTCGCCCGGATCATCGCCGTCTCCGGCGGCCACGAGGCCATCGACACCATGTACACCAGCCTGGAGGCGCTCACCCCCGCCGACGTCCAGACCGCCGCCCGCGAGCTGCTGCGGGCCAACCGGCGCACCGTCGCCGTGCTGCGAGGAGAGTCCTGATGCCCAGCCCGCGCCGCGCCGCTCTCACGACGGCCCTGACCCTACTGATGACGACCGCCGCCGCCACCGCCAGCGCAGCACCGAACGGCAACGGCGCCAAGACGCCGCCGGCCGCTCCGAACGGCGAGGCCGCCGTCGTGCCGCCCCGGGGCCCCGTCCTCCTCGCCGTCCCCGAAGACCCGACGGTCGCCTTCAAGGTCTGGTTCAAGACCGGCTCCCAGGACGACCCGCCGGGCAAGGAGGGGCTCGCCTACCTGACCGGCCAGATGCTCTCCGACGGCTCGACCACCGCCAACAACTACGAGGAGATCCTCAAGAAGCTCTACCCGATGGCCGCGGGCTACTCGGTGCGGGTGGACCGCGAGATGACGACGGTCTCCGGCCGCACCCACCGCGACAACCTCGAGCCCTACTTCGTCCTCCTGACCGACGCCTACCTGAAGCCGGCCTGGAAGGCGGAGGACTTCGAGCGGCTCAAGAGCAGCGCCCTGAACTACCTCGAGAAGACGCTGCGCTACGCCCAGGACGAGGAGCTGGGGAAGGCCGCGCTCTACGGCTCCGTCTTCGCCGGCACCCGCTACGCCCACCCGCCGCAGGGGACCGTGGCGGGGCTGAAAGCCATCACCCTCGACGACGTCAAGCGCTTCTACACCGAGCACTACACCCGCGGCAACGCCGTCGTCGCCTTGGGCGGCAGCTACCCGCAAGGGCTCATCGAGCGCTTCGAGGCGACGCTCGCCAAGCTCCCGGAGGGCGGCGCCAAGCCCGCCGCGGCGCCGGCGCCGCGGGCGCTCGCGGGGCGCCAGGTGGTGCTCGTCCAGAAGCCCGGCGCCGACGCCTCGATCAGCTTCGGCTTCCCGCTTGACGTCACGCGCGGCGAGGCGGACTTCTACCCCCTCTTCCTCGCCAGCTCCTGGCTCGGCGAGCACCGCAACAGCTCGAGCCACCTCTACCAGGTGATCCGCGAGACCCGCGGCCTCAACTACGGCGACTACTCCTACGTCGAGGCCTTCGTCGAGGGCGGCCAGCGCCAGCAGCCGCCGCCCAACACGCCGCGCAGCCGGCAGCTCTTCGAGGTCTGGATCCGCACCCTGCCCAACAACCAGGCCGTCTTCGCCCTGCGCGCCGCCCTGCGCGAGGTGCAGGACCTGATCGAAGGCGGCATGACGCAGGAGGAGTTCGAGCTCACTCGGGGCTTCCTCAAGAAGTACTCCCTGCACTACGCCGAGACGACGCAGGACCGGCTGGGCTACGCCATCGACGACCGTTTCTACGGCGTGTCGGCGCCCGGCCACCTCGCCCTCCTCCAGACCAAGCTCGACCAGCTCACCCGCGAGCAGGTCAACGCCGCGCTCAAGAAGCACCTGCAGCTCGGCAACCTCCAGATCGCCATCGTCACCGGCGACGCCGAGGGCCTGAAGAAAGCCCTCGTCGCCGGCGCGCCGACGCCGATCACCTACCCCTCCGAGAAGCCGGCGGAGGTGCTCGAGGAGGACAAGGCGATCGCGAGCTACCCCCTCGGCATCGCCGAGGGGGCGGTCGTGATCGTGCCCGTGGATCAGATGTTCGAGAAGTAGCTCACAGCAGCCAGGCGTAGCCGACCTTGAAGAAGAAGGTGCGGCCGGTCTGGGTGAGGCCGACGTCGCCGACGCCGACGCGGTCGTCGGAGTAGCCGAGGAAGAGGACCGTCTGCGGGTTGAGCTTGTACGAGAACAAGAGCTGGGTGAACAGGTCCTCGCTCGTCGGCTCGCCGGCGGGCGCCACGTCCAGGTACTGGACGATGGCGCGCAGGAACGAGCGGACGTTGAAGTTGTAGACCAGGCGGAGCTGGGTCAGGTTGGCCTCGACGATCTCCTCGCCGGTCGCGTCCTCGTCCAGCCGCCGCAGCGTGTGGTCGAGCTTGGCGTTGAGGTGCCGGCCGAGCTTGAGCTCGACACCGGGGCTGAGCTCCAGGATCTCCGCCCGCTGGTTGTGCTCGAAGTCCACCGTCTCGCCGACGTTGGTGAAGAAGGTGAACCTGACGGCGCCGGTGGGCTGGATCTCTGCGAACAGCTGACCGCGGTGGAGGTCTTCGTAGAGGATGCCGCCGAAGCGCTCGCTGTTGGTTTCGAACGACAGCTCGGCGAACGACTGGAGCGGCCCCGCGACGTTGGCGAAGAGGTCCCACCGATCGTCGGTCAGCCGGCCGTCGAAGTCCTCGGTGCGGAAGGTGAAGAGGCCGATCTGGGCGCGCGTCCACCGGTCGCCGGCCTCCCCCCAGAGCTGGCGGATCAGGATGGCTTCGAGCTCCCGCATGTCGACGCGCGGCACGAAGCCGGCGTCGGCGCGGAAGAGCGGGTCGATCGCTTCGTAGGAGGCCGACCAGAACCAGTTGCGGGTGGCGTGGTCGTAGTCGAGGAAGATGCTGTCCCCCTCGAGCTCGTCGGTCGGCTGGCCGGCGCCGAGCGCCAGACCCAGGGGATACTGGGTCTGCGACCGCAAGTACTGGCCCCTCAGGGTGTTGCTCGGGTCGAAGCGCCAGAAGCCGTCGAGGCCGGCGACCCGGTTGTGGTAGTCGCGCTCCCCTTCGCGGCCGGTGAAGAGGACGCCGACGTTCGAGCCCCGGCCGACGTCGCGGCGGTAGCGCACGACGCCGGTCCGCACCGTCTCGTCGAGGAAGCCGATGCCCGTCTCCTGATTGGACGGCAGCAGCAGGGTCGCGTCGGCGGAGTCGTCGGCGAGGAAGACGCCGAAGGCGTTTGGCCCCTCCTTGCCGGTGACCTTCGCGCCCCAGTCGGGGGCGGCGACGGTGCGGGTGAAGACTGCCTGGATCGGGGTCGAGAAGTAGTCCGCCCCTTCGAGGAAGAACGGGCGCTTCTCGGGGAAGAAGAGCGCGAAGCGCTCGTTGACGTCGAGCTGCGCGACGTCGGCCTCGACCTGCGAAAAGTCGGGGTTGACCGCGGCATTGAGGGTGACGTTCTGGGTGATCCCCCAGCGCATCGAGAGCCCCGCCTCCACCTCCTCGTCCCCTGTTTCGAGGTCGCCGTCGGGGAAGCCGCCGGCGCCCAGCGCGTCGCTGCGCAACGCCGTCAGCGTCGGGTCGAGCTCGAGGTTCCGGCCCGGCTTGATCCCCTCGAAGCCGGTCACCTTGGTGACCTGGCAGAGGATGCACTCCTGATCGCGGTCGAGCGCGTGCGCGGTCATGCGGTGGCGGACGCTGCGCGGGTAGGAGCGGCCGACGTCGAAGCCCCAGGTCTGCGCGCCCGTCGTGCGGGGGAAGCGGAGCTGGCCGAGCGGCACCGCGGCCTCGATGACGTAGCCGGTCTCGGTGATGCGCCCCGCCGAGTCCCAGATGAGGTCGAACGACCAATCCTCCACGCCCTCGTTCTGACTGAAGATGGAGTCCGCCTGGACGCCGAGCGGGTTGACGCGCAGCTGGTAGGCCCGGTTCTCGTCGTTGAAGGTGTCGATCATCAAGACGACGTGGTCGTCCTGGATGAAGGTCTGGATCGAGTCGCGGTCCATGTAGTGGGCGCGGATCTCGGCGGGCTTCGGGTCCTGCGCCCGCCAGGCGACGTAGAGCTTCTCGTCGTCGTAGGCGACGAAGAAGTCCGTTTGGACCGGCGGCGGCACGTTCTCCCCGGGCGACCACTCGAAGGTGAGGTCGAAGGTCAGGGCGTCCTTCCAGGCCTGCTCGTCGAGGACGCCGTCGACGGCGATCGCGGAGGTCGCGCGCTCGACCTGGAGCTGCCGCGGCGGCGGGATCGGCGGCTTGGCCTCCGCGGTCTGCGCGGCGGCGGCGAGCGGGAGGACGAGAGCGAGGGCGAGGGGCAGGGCGAATCGGCGCACGACGACAGAATTCATGCCCGCCCTGTACGCAAAGAGGCGGCCGGAGTTTCCCCCGGCCGCCCCGATGCGGCTCAGTGAAGAACCGGGCTTACCGCTACGGCACGATCACGTTGACGACCGTGCGGCCGCGCTCGGTGGCGCCCTCGAGGTAACGGGCGACGCCGAGGTAACGGGTGCCGGCCGCAAGGCCGCTCCAGGAGATCGTCGCGGTGCCGCTGCCGCCCATGGTCGCCGTCGGCGGGGTGGTCACCGTCATGTTCCCGGCGCTCGCCCCGACCTTCCAGTCGAACAGGGTGTAATTGGCGTCCGGACCGTCGGTCTGCCAGCCGTGGACGTACACCGTGTAGGTGCCCGCCGCCGGGTTGGACAGGCTGATGGTCTCGGCGGAGGTGGCGGTGCTGCTCGCCCCGACCAGCGTGCCGGCCGCGTTGTAGACGTAGAGGTCGAGGTCGTCGGCCCCGTCCGTGAAGTCGTCGAACAGCGCGACGCGGGCGAGGAAGGTGCCCGCCGGGATCACCAGGCTGTGGGTCGTGATGCCCTGGTTGGAGGCCGGCGCGGCGGTGTTGAAGTTGTTGGTCGGGTCGTCGACGACCGTGGCGTTGGTCGTCGTCGGCGCCACGAGCCCGTGCGGCGAGCCGGCGAGCGCGCCGGTGTAGCCGAACTTGATCGTGAAGCTGGTCGACCCGGAGGCGCCCGTCAGGTTGAGCGTCGCCGGCACGACCAGCGGCACCGAGCGGACGACGAGCGGGCTCTTGACCGAGTGCGTGCCGTCCGACCAGGTGAGCGAGCCGAAGAAGTAGGTGTTGAGCGCCGCCGTCGTGCGGGTGAAGGTCACCGTGTAGCTGCCGGACTGTCCGGAGCCGAGCGTCAGCGACGTCGGGTTGACGACGGCGGTGAAGCCCGGGGGTGCCACGACCGTCGCGTTGTAGGTCGCCGCCGGCCCGACGTTGGTCACCGTGCGGGTGACGACCTGGCTGCCGAGGAGGTCGCCGATGGCGATCGACGGCACGTTGAGGTCGCTCGGATCGATGGCAATCGCGGCGCAGCCCGGATCGACGAGCTGGCCGCTGCCGCAGAGAAACGCCAGCCAGTCGGCGAAGCCGTGGTCGTAGACGAGACCGGGGTCGGCCGCCTTGTTCGGCGCGACGTGGCCCGCCCCCTGGGCGAAGGCGTTGCCGGCGGTGCCGGTGCTGAGGATCTGGGTGGCGGTCGTCATGAGGGCCGACTTGACCATCATCGGCGACCAGTCGGGGTGCTGCTGGATGAGCAGCGCCGCGAGGCCCGCCACGTGCGGCGTGGCCATCGAGGTGCCCTGGAGGAAGTCGAAGAAGCGGCCGCCGTTGCCGTAGGGCGAGGTCCCGGCCAGGATGTCCACGCCGGGGGCGGTGACGTCGGGCTTGAGGAGGTCGCCGAAAGCGAGAGGGCCGCGGCCGGAGAAGGAGGCGTTGAAGGGGGCGGCCACCGAGGTGAGGTTCGCCCCGTCGGTGATGCGGGCGGTCGCCGTGCCGCCGGAGCCGTCGATGTAGCTCTTGATCGCGGCGCCGGCGATGTGGTCGACGTGGACGCTCGGCACCGAATGGAGGTCGGCGTTGAGCGTGTTGGCGCTGGTGTTGCGCAGGATCATGCCGGCGCCGTTGGCCTGGGCGACGGCGCGGCTCTTGGCCACGCGGTCGTTGACGCCGCGGTCGCAGAGGACGATCTTCCCGGCCACCACGGTCGGGTCGAGGGTGCCCTCGAAGCAGAGCGCGACCTCGGTCGGGTTCTTGCCCGGCAGCCCCGCCGAGCTCGAGTGGATGAGCGGCAGCAGCGAGGCGCCGGTGCCCGCGGTGAGCGAGGCGCCAGTGTGCTCGTCACCGTTGCCGAGCACCGCCGAGCCCTGGAAGAAGCGGTCGTGGGTGCTGGCGGCGACGGTGGTGAGCCAGGGGCTCAGGTGGTTGACGGTGCCGGCGCCCGGGCCGGAGTTGCCGGCGGCGGCGGAGACGAAGACTCCGGCGTCGGCGGCGTTGAGGAAAGCAACCTGCACCGCGTTCAGGAAGCTGGTCGTCGAGCCGGTGATCGAGAAGGTGATGATGTCGACGCCGTCCGCCACTGCCTGGTCGGCAGCGGCCGCGCTGTCGGAGGTGAAGCAGGAGTTGTCGCCCGCCGGGTCGGTCCAGCAGACCTTGTAGGCCGAGATGCGGGCGCGCGGCGCCATGCCGCTGGCGTTGCCGATGGTGATGCCGTCGATGACGGCGGTGACGCCGTGGTTGCCGCCGGCGGTCGAGGCGGTGTGCGTACCGTGGCTGTCGGAGTCGCGGCAGGAGTCGAACTCGGCGTCGTGCAGCGGCGACGCGGCGGTGAAGGAGGCGTTGAACGGCTGGCAGCCGATCAGCTTCTGGTTGCAGAGCGAGGCGTTGAAAGCCTCGCCGGGGACGCACTTGCCGTGCCAGCCGGGAAGCTGCTGGTAGGCGAGCTTGTCGCCGACGCCGTTGTCGTTCTCGCCGGTGCGGTCGGAGAAGCTCGGGTGCTCCGGCCAGACGCCGGTGTCGAGGACGCCGATGACGACGTCCTCGCCGGCGTTCTCGACGCCGCCGAGCTGCTCCCAGAGGCCGCCCGGGGCGGTCAGGCCGAGGAAGGCCGGCGTGCTCACCGTGCTCACCTCGAGTCGCTCGTCGCGCTCGACCGAGACGACGCCCGGCACGGCCGCGATCTCCGCGGCCTGCTCGGCCGTGAGCTTGGCGGCGAAGCCGTTGAGCGCGTAGGTGTAGTCGTAGAGCTTGCGGGCGCCGCCGACGGCCGCCAGGGCGGCGTCGTGGCGTCCCTTGAGGTAGGTGACGTAGCGCACCACGTCGGGGCTGTTGGGGTCGATCTTCTTGCCCTTGGCGGGCTTCGTCGCCTTGAGGCCGGGGATACCGCCGCGGTAGGCCACCACGGGGTCCTCGCTCATGCGGACGATGAAAGCGTCGGCCGCCGGGCCGGCGACCTTGGCCGAAACGGCCTCGTCCGCCTGGGCGGACACGGGCGCGGCCGCGACACCCAGGACCAGGGCGCACAGCAGCAGGGACAGCGTCGCGATACGGTTCATGATGCTCCTTCGAAGAGGTGCGACGTTTTATGAGCTCCCGCCCCGCGAGGAGGCGGTGGAGAAACGCTGCTTCGTCGTCGCGTCCTTCAGAGGGACGCTGGGGTCCTGCCACTACGAGATCTGCGTCTCGGGGGCCTACGGTGCCTGGGATAACGGTAACCGGGGGGCTGGGCGGGCTATTCCGGTGGCGGCTGGGATACGGGCCAGCGCTTCACCTCGACGAAGCCGCTGTCGAGGATGGCGGAGAGATCGCGGTCGCGCCAAGATCGCGGCGCCGCCCGCTTCGGCGAGAGCCGCGATCAGGCAGTCGATCGTGTCGATGAGAACTCTCAAGCGCGTCCGGGCACCCGCCGCCGCAGCTCGTCGAGGTTCCCCTCCCAGCGGACCTTCCCCTCGTACCTGAGGAGGCCGCTGACCCGTCCACGGCGGGCGTACTCGCGGAGCGCCTCGTTGATGACGTCGGTCTTCGTCTTGCCGGGCGACACCTCCATCGCCTCGGACAGGGCCTGATCGTCGAGGTTGAGCGTCGTGCGCATCAGCCGCCTCCTTCGATGCAGATCGAAGCACGCCTCGATCTGCATCAGAGAGTGGCTACAAGTCTACGGCCGAGGGACTCGCCAAGTCTCCACCCGGAGAGTCTCGATGCGCCCGAACTCCCTGACGTTGTCCGTGGCGGACGTTCGTGTCGAGGAGGAACCTCAATCGAGATCCGGACCCCGTTCGGCGGGTGGCGGCTCTTCGGGGTAGGGAAAGTCAGGCGCGCTGCCGGCGAGTTGCAGGAACCCCTCGCTCCACCGGCGCCGCGCCGGTTCGAGGATGACTCTTTCACCCTCGCGGTAGATCACGACTTCCTCCTGCCCCTCGAAGCGGAACTCCCTGGGCAGGCGGACCGCCTGGCTTCCACTGCTCTGGAACAGCTTCGCTCGCCGAGCCATCATTCCACCATCCCAAGTCGGAGTAGATACCCCGTAGCTACAGGTTTGAGCGGCGAACGGGATGGGTCCGCGGCCGAAGCGCGAGGTCCTGCGGGAGATGGAGCGCGCCGGCCCAGCGCTCGGCGGCCATCACCGCCGTGGCCGGACCGTCGATCGGCGTTTGGAGCAGGCACTCGGCCGATCTATCCCATTCGCGGGTGTATGGCGCAGGTAAGCGCCATACCCAGCCCAATCGCCGCCGTACCCGTCCCATTCGCGCGCGTACCCATCCCCTTCGCCGCCGTACCGGCGCCTTTCGCGCGTGTGCCTGCCCCATCGCCGCTGTAGGTGTCCCAATCGCCGGCATACCTACCCCAATCGCGGCCTTTCCTTCTCCAAACGGCGCGCCGTGGGTCAATTCGCCGGCCGCGCTGGCTGTTCCAGCGGCCGAATAACCGCACCGGGCAGCTGGACGCCTCAACGACTGAGGCGATCGCCTATTCGCCGGACGGAGCTCCAATGAGCCCTCGAGCCGCTCTCTCACGATGTTCGCACCCCCCTCTTCTCTGCGGTCGGCTTCTCGTGACTGCCCTGAACATAGAATCTCCACATGAAGGCTGTAACGGTGATCCTGGAGGAGGAGCTGCTAGGGCGCCTGGACGCGACTCCTGAGGTGAAGAAATACGGGCGCTCAGCGGTCCTACGGCGTGCTGCCGAGGAGTATCTCAGCCGCCGCGGTAGGCGTGAGATCGCCGAGCGGTATGCGGCCGCGTACGGCCCAGCTTCCGGCATCGGCGAGGAACTCGTAGGGTGGGAGGATCAAGGGCCAGCGGCGTCTGGGTTGACGGTCGGAGGATGAAGAATTTTTTCTAATCGCTCATGATTACCTCCAGCGCACTCTACGATGTTTTTCTCTCGCATAACAGCCGTGAAAAGGCAGCGGTGTTATGGCTGGACAAGAAACTAAGAGATAATGGCCTCCGAGTTTTCCTTGACGACCGCGGCCTGGTAGCCGGAGCCAGCCTGCCGGCAGAAATTCCTGCTGCCCTCTCAGGGAGTCTTGCGTGCGCAGTGCTGCTGGGGCCTAGTGGGCTCAGCAATTATCAGAAGTTCGAGATCGACGTTGCAGTCCAGCGAGCGATCGAGGACCCAGCCTACAGAATCATTGTCGTGATGCTGCCAGGGGCGCTCAGGAGTGAGATTCCATACTCGCTACGGCATTTCCTTCATGTGAACTTTGCGAACAGCCTCGGCGATCCCAAAGCACTTCACCAACTGGTAGACGGAATTCAAGGAAACCTGAACGCTGCCCCCGACTCAGAAGACACTTCGATCTCTCCTCCCTACCGCTCGATGGCGCCGCCGTCAGACAGGTTTGTACAACGCCAAGAGCTTGAAGCGGTAGTGGAGGTGCTTACGCGAGAGCCACCGGCTGGGGACCAGGTCGCGGCGACGGTAGCTCTAACAACGGCGCTCCGTGGAGCAGGCGGGTTCGGAAAGACAGCTCTTGCCCAGGCGGTCTGCGAGCACGAGCTGGTGAGGAAGCGTTTTGCGGCTGGCATCCTCTGGATCACACTTGGGGAACGTCTCAATGAAGCACAACGTTTGGCTAGGGTCAGAGATCTGCTGCGTTGGTGGACCCGGAAGGAGCAACCTTCGTATGAGACGCTGGAGTCCGCAGCAGGCTTTCTCCGCGAAAGTCTGTCCGGCCAGCGGGTGCTCTTGGTGCTGGACGACGTGTGGCTTGCCGCGGACGTGGCGCCCTTCGCCGGGATCGCGACTCCGGCTTCACTGCTGATCACCACGCGTAACACTCGAGCGCTGCCGACCGCTGCCCATACGGTGGTGGTCGATGCCCTTGAGGTCCCGCGAGCAGTAGAGCTCTTGGGACAGGGCTTGAGTCCTCTTCCTACGGTGTCCACGCTTGAGCGATTGGCAGCAAAGCTCGGAGAGTGGCCAATCCTTCTCAAGCTGGTCAACGCCCAGCTACGGGAGGAGTACCGTGATGGTGTTGCCGCCAACGAGGCCTTTCGGATCGTAGAAGAGACACTCGGGGAGATGGGACTCACAGCCTTCGATCGCGAAGACGAGGAGGCCAGGAACCTTGCCGTTCGACGGACCGTTGACGCGAGCCTCCAGCGCCTTTCATCCGAGGACCGGGAGCATTACGCACGGCTGGCCGTCTTCCCAGAAGATGAGCGTATCCCCTTGCCTGTGCTTCAGCTACTTTGGAAGACAGGAGAGCAAGAGGTTGCCCGCGTCTGCCGCCGGCTGGCGGAGATGTCTCTGCTCTACCGGTTCGATCCAGTCGGCCGCTGGATTCAGCTTCACGACGTGATGCGCGCTTACCTCCTACGGGAGCATAGGGCCGAGACGCAGTCTTACCAGGGAGCCTTGGTGGACAGCTACCTTGAGCTCCAGAGGATTGAGGCCGATAGGCAAGACGGAGAGCCCCATCGATACTTCGTAGCGCGACTTCCCTACCATCTGAAGGAGAGCGGCAGAGAGCACGTTCTCGAGGAGCTGCTCTTTTCCTATGCCTGGCTCGAGAGGAAGCTTTCCGCAACCGATGTGAACGCGGCCATGGCCGACTATGAGCTCCTTGCGGGCAACGGGGACGCCAAGTCCGTTCGGGAAGCACTTCTTCTTTCCCGCAGCGTCCTCATGAAGGATCTCTCTCAGCTACCCAGCCACCTGCACGGCCGGCTTGAGAGCTCCTCGTCCGCGAGAATCGCGAGCCTTCTCGGAGGAGCAGTCGTTGATCACACCACATCCTGGCTTCGGCCCCTTGCCCCGACACTTCGAAGGCCAAATGACCCGCTCACGTATTCCCTCCAAGCTCATCAAGGCGAAATTCGGGCGATTGCCCAGTTGGATGAGAACCGTCTTGCAACAGCAGGGACCGATGGTGCGATCCATCTTTGGGACTTTGCCTCTGGCGAGCTGGTCGCAACTATTTACGGAACTAGCAGCCCCATTCGGCATCTAGCGATGATCACCCCAAACCGGCTGCTCGCAGCCTCCGACGATGGTGTTATTCGGCTCTGGGATCTTGCCGGAGAGAAGGTCATCCGAAGCTTCGCGGAACACGACTCGCCTATTACCGCGCTCCGGGCGCGTGACGGGGAATTCATTTCTGGTGCCGAGGACGGGACCCTACTCCGCTGGCGTATCGACGCAGAGCGGCCGTTGCGGGCTTTCCTTGGCCATGAATCGAAAATCAACGGCATCGGCTACCTCGATGCTCGCACGATGGTCTCCATCGGCAAGGACCGAACTCTTAGGGTGTGGAATCTTCCCAGCGGCCGGCAGCTCAAAACCCTTACGCTCCCCGTGTTTGCCGGAGAGGCATTGGAAGTCAGGACTTCGAGCGAAGTGATCCTCGGCACTTGCGCTGGAGAGATTCAAATCTGGAAGCCGCTGTCTCGAGAGACCAAGCCTCGGCGATCCCTCAGGTATCGCTCTGTCAGTTTGGATGCACTTTGTGTGTTAGGGAGAGATCTTGGTGTCTCACCAGTTGGCGGGCTCTCTGAGATTCAACTGTGGAATCCCGAGACTGGCACTGTAGTAGGCACCGAGATTCACGTTCCAGGTGGCGGCGTGACCGCGCTGGCGCGTTTTGGTACAAGTCATCTGCTTTGTGGTTCGAAGGATGGCAGACTCTCCGTATGGGCGATTGAGACTCTTCGGGCTAGAGTAAGCGAGAAACCCCCCGGAAGCGTCTACGCCGTCGCTGCGCTCGACGCCGCGACCGCCGTCTCTACCTCGTCGGACGGCCCTGTGCATGTTTGGAATGCGGCGGAAGGTGTGCTCTTACGATCTCTTGAGGGCCACTCGGAAGCGGTTAGTTCCGTCTGCGCCCTTGGCTCGGAGCGTGTGGCATCGTCTTCTTCTTCGGAAGGCACCATTCGTATCTGGAATCCGCGAACGGGCGAATTGCTGAACACCATCCAATGCCCGCAGAAAGTCGGAGCCCTTGCTGTATTCGACCGCGATCTTATTCTCGCGGCACCAGTCGATCCTCTGACAAGCGATCAGGGGATTCAAGTCTGGCATATCGCTAGCGGCCAGAAGGTGGCGGACCTCCCAGTCTTCCCGAATGGCGTGGGGGCACTTTGCGCCGTTGATGGCCGATTCATCATCTTCGGCACCTATGGTGGTTTGGTGTTTCACCTGGAATTGTCAGCGCCATCGGATCGAGGGACCTTTTATCTCCGAGGTCACGAGAAAGGAGTTGTGTCCCTGGCAGTCGTCGATCGGAACCTTCTCGCCTCGGGGTCGCTCGACAATACAATTCGCATCTGGAATCTGGGTTCAAAGGAAACCGTCCAGTTGCTCAGGGGGCATGAGAGTGCGGTGACTGGCCTGGCCTCTATCTCTCCGAAGCTCCTTGCCTCTGCCAGCCAGGATCAGACGATTAAGCTATGGGACCTGAAGATCGGTAGACCCGTAGTGAACCTCCACCTAGATACGAGCCTGAGCTCTCTAACCGTCATGCCAGATGGAAGAACTCTGGTCGCTGGCGACGTGGGGGGGACGGTGCACTTTCTGCGGTTGGAAGGGTTAGCGATTCAGACTTAACCAAAGCCCCACAGTGGTATCCCCAACGGGATTCGAACCCGTGTTGCCGCCTTGAAAGGGCGGAGTCCTAGGCCTCTAGACGATGGGGACGTGGTGGCGGGGGCCGCGGGTGGGCGCGGGTCCGCCGGGGCCGAAAGCTAGGGTAACACAGAAGATAGGAGCCCCCCGCCCAGATCCCTCGCTGCGCTCGGGATGACAGGCGGCGCCGCTCGGAATGACAAGGCGGGGGCCGCTTGGGGTGACAAGGCGGGGACCGCCTGGGATGACAAGGCTGGGGCGGAGACGAGCTCCGCCCCTACAAGCCAGCCCTACTGCCCGAGGCTCCTCGCCGCGATGACTCGCCTGCCGCGGAAGCCGGTTTCCCAGGGGACGAGGAAGCCGCCCTTGCCGTCGGCGGCGACGTTGGTGCGGTAGTTCTTCGACACGCCGGTCCTGGTCACTTCGATCTCGTCGCCGACGCGGGCGCCGAGGTGGTCGAGCTCGATGGCGCGGATGCCCAGGCCGGAGGGGTACGACTCGCGCCAGGTGGCGATGAAGCCGCTGCGGGCGGCGGCCAGGGCGGGGGCGACCTGCGAACGGGTACTGCCGCTGATCTGGAACGGCGCGCCGAGGAAGCCGCCGGCCGCGCCCAGGAACTGGCCGTAGATGTGGACGACTCCGCGCTCGAGGGTGTTGTGCCAGGCGACGAGGTAGTTGCCGTCGGCGCCGGCGGCGACCGCCGACCAGCGCTTCGAGCCGATCCCGGAGGTCACGGCGAAGGCGGCGCCTTGCGCCTGGCCCGAGGCGCCGATGAGCCGTCCGAAGACTTCGCCGGTGCCGGCGCCGTTCTCGTCCCAGGTGACCAGGAAGCCGCCGCGGCCGGCGGCGACCGCGGCGCGGCCGGCCTCCGGATGGGAGCTCAGAACGATCTCGTCGCCGTTCGGGCGGCCGAGGCGGGTGATCGGCCGCGCGACGAGCGTCCTGCCCTCGCCGGCCTTGCTCTCCCAGACGACGAGCGCGTTGCCGTTGGCGAGGAGGGCGAGCTCCGGCGCGGACTGGAGGCCGGCCTCCTGGGCGTTGACGCGGAAGCGGTCGCCGGACGGCCGGCCGGTCGCGTCGAAGCGCTGCACGAGGACGTCCTGGTCGCGGACGTCCCGCTCCTCGATGTAGGGGTAGGACCGCACGAACATCCGCTCCTCGGTCCAGGCGAGGAGGAACTGGCCGTTCGGGAGGAAGGCCAGGGCGGGCTCCTTGCGGAAGCGCACCTCGCCCTCGCGGCCGCCGCCGAGCCCCTGGTTCGCCACCAGCGTGAGCTGGTCGCCGAGGGCGACGCCGCGGAGGTTGTGGAACCGGCCGCGGATGCCGGCCTGGTCGTTCTCCCAGACGACGAGGGCGGCGCCCGACGGCGCGAAGGCGGCCACCGGGTTCACCTGCCGGAAGTCGTTGGTGGGGTTGACGCGGAACTCGGTGCTCAGGGGGCCGACCGCGGCGCCGGCCGGGACGGCCAGGGCGGTCAAGAGGAGAAGGGCGGTCAACCAACGGAACGGGTTCGGGCGCATGGAGTCCTCCTTCGAGAAGAGCCAGTTGTGGAGTTTATTCTAACCGCTCTATCGCCTTTGTGCAGCTCGGTGTGCAAAACGCCCGGCACGTGGGCCGGGCGCTACGGGGACGCCAGGGCCTTTTCGTCGAGCCAGCGGACGAGGAGGCGCAGGGCCTCGGCGTTGATCTCGTGGCCCATCTCCAGCTCGCGGTAGGTGAGGGCGACGCCGTAGGGGCGGACGGCCTCGCGCGACTCGCGGGCGCGCTCGACCCCGAGGAGCTGGTCGCGGGTGCCGTGGAGGATGAGGACCGGCAGCCCCTCGTGCTCGGGCTTCTTCTCGATCTCGGCCGCGACCTCGCGCGGGAACCAGGACGACAGCGCGGCGAGGCCGGCGAAGCGGGCGGGGTCGCTGAGCACGAGGTCGTAGGCCAGGGCGCCCCCCTGGCTGAAGCCCAAGGCCACCAGGCGCTTGGGGTCGATCGGATAGCGCTCCAGCGCCGCGTCGAGGAAGGCGCGCAGGGCGTCGGCGCCGCGGCGGAAGGCGGGCAGGTCCGGCGGCGCGTTCAAGGTCAGCGGGAACCAGCCGTGCCCGACCATGCCGCCGCCGATCGGCACCTCGACCTCCCCCTCGGGGCAGAGGACGAGCGCGCGGCCGCCGTGGAGGAGCGGCGCCAAGCCCAGCAGGTCGTGCGCGCTCGCTCCCCAGCCGTGGATGGCCAGGACCGTCGGAAACGGCCCGTCGCCGGCCGGGACGTGGGCGGTGTGGAGGAGGTTCATCGGACCGGCACCGCCGCGGCCAGCGGCCCGAGCGGCGGATCGCCAGGATAGACCACGCGCTCGAGGAAGAGTCCCGACGGCGGCGCGGTCCATTCGGCGTGTGCCTTGCCGCACCCGGCGACGAGCGCCGCGAAGTCCTCGACCCCGAGCGCCCCGCTCCCCACCTCGACGAGCGCGCCGGTGACGCGCCGCACCATCTTCCAGAGGAAGTGGGAGGCGGCGAGGCGGACGAGGACGAGCGCGCCGTCCGCCGCCAGCTCCGCCCGCTCGACGACGACGAGGGTCGAGGTCTGCTCGGCCGGCTTCTCGCAGAAGAGCCGGAAGTCGTGCTTGCCCGCCAGGTGCGCCGCCGCGGCGCGCATGGCGCCGACGTCGAGCGGGCGCTTGACCCACCAGACGAAGCGCTTGGCGAGGGCGGTGCGGCGGGTCGAGACCTGGTAGAGGTAGCTGCGCAGGACGGCGTCGTGGCGGGCGTGGAAGCGGTCGGGCGCGGCGGCGGCGGCGAGGAGGTGGATGTCGGGCGGCAGGCGGTCGTTCACCTCGCGGCGGAAGCGCTCGGGCTCGACCTTGCGCGCCAGCCGCAGGTGCGCCACCTGCGCCAGCGCGTGGACGCCGGCGTCGGTCCGCCCGGAGCCGCCCAGCTCCCCCACCGCGCCCGCCACCTCCTCGACCGCCCGCCGCAGCTCCCCCGCCACCGAGCGCGCGTTCTTCTGCTCCTGCCAGCCGCGGTAGCGGGTCCCCTCGTACTCCAGCGTCAGGCGGAGGGTCGGCACGGGGCGGATGATAGGCTGCGGGCTCTCTCAGGAGGAACGAACATGCACAAAGCGATGATCGCGCTCTGCGCGCTGCTCCTCGTCCTCGCCGCCGGTCTCCCTCTCTCCGCCCAGCCCCGCGACGGCGAGTGGACCGGCTGGATCACCGACGACAGCTGCGGCGCCAAGGGCGCTAACGCCGAGCACAAGGCCTGCGCCGAGAAGTGCCTCGGCAACGGCGGCACGCTGGTCCTCTACAACCCGGCCGACGAGCAGCTCTACAAGCTCGACAACCAGGAGCTGGCCCTGGAGCACCTCGGCCACGAGGTGATCGTCAAGGGGTCGGTCGAGGGGACGACCATCAAGGTGGCCTCGATCGCGCAGAAGGGCGAGTAGCGGCACGGAGAACGCCCGGGACGTAGCCCGGGCGCTACGGCGCAAAGATTCGTAGCGCCCGGCCTACGTGCCGGGCGTTTTTCCTGGCAGCCGCACCGCTCGCGTGAACACGGTCACGTCCCCGCCACCGAGGGGCACCGCGGTCGTCGGGCGGCGACGGACCACCTGCTCCCCCTCCGGCGGCAGGCCGTACGAGCGATCGAAGACGTAGGCCTCGATCAGTCCCCCGCCGTCGCGCGCCAGCTCCACCTCGACCCCCTCCGGCGGCGCCCCGGTGTAGGTGAAGACCCGCCAGCCGGGCTCCGCCGCCGCCTCCGGCACCGGCGTGCCAGCCACCGTCGCTCCCCGCACCCCGGCGTCCGGCGGCAGGGCGATCCCGACGATCGGCGCCCCGCGGCGCGAGACCAGCCGCAGGCGGCCGCTCCCCGCCACGACCAGCTCCGGCGGCGGCAGCGCGAGCGGCGCCGCCGGCGCCTCCAGCACGCCGACATCGACCCACGGGTACAGCGGCTGCGGCTCGTCGCGCCAGGCGGCCGCGTCCGCCAGCGGGCGCGGCAGGCGCTGCGGCTCGCTGTAGCTGTAGAGGCGCGACCGCACGGTGCGGCCGGCAGCGTCGAAATCCTGGTGGAAGCCAACGTTGACCGCCTGCGGCGACGCCGGCGTGAAGGGCGGCAGCGCCAGACCCCAGCCGGCGAAGGCCAGGGCGGCGAGCGCGAGGCCGGCCGCGACCCATCGGCCGGCGCGCTTCTCCACCGTCGCCGCCAGCGGCGCGAGGCCGGAGGTCGCCAGCCCGACGAGCGCCGCGACGGTCGGCAGGATGCCCATGGCCAACGCGTCCGGCAGGAAGCGCACGATCGGGAACCAGAGGGCGCCGGCGGCGGCGAGCGGCAGGAGCGCGGTGACCGCCGCGCCGGGAGCTAGCGCCCCGGCGAGCCCGGCGACGAGCGCCGGCGCGATGAAGAGGAAGGAAAGGCCGGGGAGCGTCGCGCCGACGACCAGGGCGAGCAGCGCCCAGAACGTCCAGACGCCGAGCCAGGCGGCTTCGCCCCCGACCCGGCGGGCGAGCGGCGCCGCGGCGAAGAGCCCCGCCGCGATCGCCGCCAGCCAGAAGGGCGCGACCGCCAGCGGCTCGGCGAGCCACTTCGCGGCGTAGGCGCCGCGCGAAATGAGCGCCAGCCCCAGGAGCACCCCCGCGACGGCGGCAGCGAGCGTCATCGCCGGCGCCGCCAGCAGGCCGAGGGCGACGCGCGCTCGCGGCAGCCGGCCGCGCCGGTCGAGACGCACCGCCGTCACGCCGAGGAGCGCCAGCGCCAGGAGCGCGAGCGGTATTGTCCAGCCGGCCGGCCAGCGCACCACGAACCAGCCGAGGACGTCGAAGAAGACCGCGGCGCCGCGCGGCGCCCGCGCGAGGTCGCCGTCGGCCAGCGCGCGGGCGGCGGCGAGGAGGTTCTCGCCGTGGTGCTGCAGGCTCCCGGCCGACGTGTTGGCGAGGTTGTCGAGCTGCGTGTGGTAGTGCGCCGGTCGGCCGATGAAGGCAAAGTTGAGGCCGCGCAGCCCGGCGGCCTTGAACACCGTGAAGTCGGTGTCGTTCGGCATCCGCTCGTAGATGGTCGAGAAGAGCGAGCTGGTGAGCGGCCGCGGCGCCGCGCGCGCGAAGCGGCCGACCGCCCAGGCGTTGTCGCGGTCGGTCTCGAACATGAGGCTCGGGCCGGAGGTGCCGCGCGCTTCGACGTTGACGACGAAGTCCACCTCCCGCGCCAGCGGGTGCCGCGCCATGAAGGCGTGGGCGCCGAGCAAGCCGGCCTCCTCGCCGTCGTCGATCAGGAAGACGATGGTGTGCCGCGGCAGGCGGCCGGCGCGCAGCGCGCGCGCCGTCTCGAGCAGGGCGGCGACGCCGACCAGGTCGTCGCCGACGCCGGGGCCGGCGGCGACCGAGTCGTAGTGGGTGGCGAGGAGGAGGGTGCCATCCGGCTCGCGGCCGGGGAGGCGGGCGATCAGGTTCCGCACCCGCGCGCACTGCCCGGCCGGGTGGCAGCCGACCGCGTCCTGCTCCTCGACGGAGTAGCCCAACCGCGCCAGGACCGCCGCCACCCGCGCCCGCACCCGCGCGTTCTCGGCCGTCCCCACCGGGTGCGGCACTTCCGGCCCGGCGATCTCGCGCAGCAGGGCGCCGGCGCGTGCCGCCGAGAACTCCGCCGCCGGCGCCTCCGCCCCGCGCGGCGCGGGCTCCCGGTAGCGGACCACGACCAGGGCGAGGACCAGCGCCAGCAGCAGGAGCCCGGCGAGGAGGTTGCGCACGGCCCGCTAGACTACCGAATATGGCGCTGCCGTCGGACACGCCGCTTCTCGGCCGCCTCGCGCTGCACTACAAGCTGGTCACCCGCGAGCAGCTCGAGCGCGCGGCGCGCCTCCAGGTCGAGGAGGGGGGCACGCGCCGGCTGGGCGAGATCCTCATCGCCCAGGGGAGCCTCTCCGAGCGCGACCTCGAGCGCCTCCTCGCCGCCCAGCGCGAGCTGCTGGCGAAGCAGCAGGCGCAGACGCAGACCCCGGCACCGGGCGCGGCGGCGCCCTCCCCCGCCGGCGCGGAGCCATCCGCCGCCGCCGCACCCGCCGCCCCGGCCGCGCCTGCCGTCGCCGCCGGCGCCTCGCTCGACGCCCTCCTCGCGCACGCCGTGGCGCGCGGCGCGAGCGACGTCCACCTCCACGCCGGCGCGCCGATCCAGCTCCGCATCGACGGCGCGCTCGAGCCCCTGGACGGCGCGCCGCCGCTCGCGCCCGCCGAGGCCGAGCGGCTGGCCGCCGGCGCCCTCGACGAGGAGCAGCGCGCCCAGCTCGCCGCCGGCGGCCAAGTGGACCTGGCCTACACCCTCGCCGGCGTCGGCCGCTTCCGCGGCAACGTCTACCGCCAGCAGCGCGGCCTCGACGCGGTCTTCCGCGCCATCCCGGCCGCGCCGCCGACCCTCGACGCGCTCGGCCTGCCGCGCACCCTCGCCCGCTTCGCCAACTACCACCAGGGGATCGTGCTCTTCACCGGCCCGGCCGGCTGCGGCAAGTCGGCGACCATGGCGGCCCTCGTGCACATCGTCAACGAGGAGCGGCGCGACCACATCATCACGATCGAGGACCCGATCGAGGTCGTCCACCCGTCGCTGCGCTGCCTGGTCAACCAGCGCCAGGTCGGGCGCGACACCGGCTCCTTCGCCCGCGCCCTGCGCGCCGCCCTGCGCGAGGACCCGGACGTGCTGGTGATCGGCGAGCTGCGCGACCTCGAGACCATCTCGCTCGCCCTCACCGCCGCCGAGACCGGCCACCTGGTCTTCGCCACCCTGCACACCAACAACGCCGTGCGCACCGTCAACCGCCTGGTCGGCGTCTTCCCGCCGGAGCAGCAGTCGCAGATCCGCACCATGGTCTCGGAGTCGCTGCGCGCCGTCGTCTCGCAGCGCCTTCTCCGCCGCGCCGACGGCGCCGGGCGGGTGCCGGCGCTGGAGGTGCTGGTCAACACCAAGGCCGTCGCCAACCTGATCCGCGAGAGCAAGACCTTCCAGATCCGCTCCGTGCTCCAGACCGGCGCGGCGCACGGCATGACACTCCTCGACACCTCGCTCGCCGAGCTGGTCCGCACCGGCACGGTGGCGCGCGAGGAGGCGCTGCGGCACGCCGAGGAGCCGGCGCGGTTCATGGGGACTGCCACATGACAAGGCTTCCTTCCCCCAGATCCTTCGCTTCGCTTCGCTCCGCTCAGGATGACGGTGAAGGTTGTCATCCTGAGCGAAGCGAAGGATCTGGGCGGGGGGAAAAGGACTCATAGGTCTCCGCATGGCGCGCCTCGACGATCTCTTCCGGCACCTCAAGGAGGGCGGCGGCTCCGACCTCCACCTCGCCGCCGAGCGCGAGCCGCGCGTGCGCATCCACGGCGCCCTGGCGCCGGTGCCCGGCTGGGAGGTGCTGCCGGACGCCGCCGTCCGCGCCCTGCTGCGCGAGATCGCCACCGACGCGCAGTGGGCCGAGTACGAGCGCGCCGGCGACCTCGACTTCGCCTACGGCCTCGACGGCGTGGCGCGCTTCCGCGCCAACTTCCTGCGCCAGGAAAACGGCGCCGCCGCCGTCTTCCGCCTGATCCCCGAGACGATCGTGCCGTTCGACCAGCTCGGCCTGCCGCGCTCGATCGAGGGGCTCGCCCACCTGCGCCAGGGGCTGGTGCTGGTCACCGGCCCCACCGGCTCGGGCAAGTCCACGACCCTGGCCGCGATCCTCGACCGCATCAACGAGACCTACCCCAAGCACGTAGTGACGATCGAGGACCCCGTCGAGTTCGTGCACGCCAACAAGCGCTGCGTCGTCTCGCAGCGCGAGGTCGGGGTGGACACCGAGAGCTTCGGCGCCGCGCTGCGCGCCGCCATGCGCCAGGACGCCGACGTCGTCCTGGTCGGCGAGATGCGCGACCTCGAGACGATCGCCCTCGCCGTCACCGCCGCCGAGACCGGCGCGCTGGTCTTCGGCACTCTCCACACCAACGGCGCCGCCAACACCATCGACCGGCTGATCGACGCCTTCCCCGCGCCGGAGCAGCCGCAGGTGCGGACGACCCTCTCGGAGTCGCTCGCCGCGGTCGTCTCGCAGCTCCTCCTCAAGACCGCCGACGGCGCCGGCCGGGTGGCGGCGCACGAGATCCTGCTCAAGACCCCCGGCCTGCCGAACGTCATCCGCGAGGGGAACACGCCGATGATCCAGTCGATCATCCAGGGCGGCAAGGCCCTCGGCATGCAGCTCATGGACGACGCCCTGATGGCCCTGGTCGAAGCGAAACGAATCACCCCGCGCGACGCCTATATGAAAGCCGCCCAGAAGCAGCGCTTCGAGGCGCTGCTGCCGGAGGCGTGAGCGCATGGTTTCGTCCCGCTACGTGGTCCTCATGGCGCTTGCCGCGGGCCCGCTCCTCGCCCAGCCCCCCGCCGACCTCTGGAGCGGCTTCGACGGCGAGAGCTGGGAGCTGATCGAGGACGCGGCGGGGTATCGGCTTGCCGCGCTCGCCGGCGCCGGGCGCGAGCCGCTGGCCGTGCCGCGCGCCTGGCTCAAGCCGGCGGCGGCGCTCGCCGAGGAGGAGAACACCTACGTCAGCTCGCTCGAGTGGGGGCGCCCGGTCACCGCCTTCCTACTCGGCGACGGGCGCGTCGGGCTCCACCTCTCGTCGTACACGATCGCCAGCGAAGGCTCGGCGATGGCCGCGGCCGGCCGCGACCTCTTCCTCATCCACGACCCCGCCGCCAAGCGCCTGCTCCTCGGGCTCGACCTCGGCGAGACCAAGGGCCGCGTGCGCGTCGACGGCTGCTTCTCCGCCTGGTATCACCGCTTCCAGCTCGGCGACGTCGACTGCGACGGCCGCCTCGACCTCGGCGTCGTCGAAGAGCGCATCGACTGCAACGACGCCGAGAACGAGGAGGAGACACCCTACCTCGTGCCCTCCCTGCGCACCGGGGAGCTGCGCTGGTACGTCCTCGGCGACGAGGGCTGGCGCGAGCGCCCGGACCTCGCCGGGCGTCTGGCGTGCTTTGGCATGCGCGCCTTCCCGCCGCTCGGCGTCGCCCAGAGCCCGGTCGAGTGGGTGCTGGGCATGCAGAAGCTGCGGCCGCTGCTGCCGCCGCGCGGCGACACCGCGGCGGCCGCGGCGCCGCCGGAGAAGCTGGCAGGAGGCAAGGCGATTGCCTTCAAACGTGCCGGCGTCCGCCTCCACCTGCCCCCCGGCTGGACGGTCGAGCGCGCCGACACCACGTGGGCGACGATCGCCGCGCCCGAGGCGGCGATCGACGTCCGCGTCGCCGCGATCCCGGCGGGCCGCACCTTCGACCAAGAGGTCGCCGACCGGCTGCAGCACGACCGCCGGCTCCACACCGTCGTCGAGGAGACCGGCTGGGTCACAACCTCCGGCCTCCGCGGCCGCCGCGCCCTACAGGGCCCCGCCGCCTCCCCACGGCGCCTGGTCTACTACCTGCCGAACAACCGCCGCGAGCTGGTCACGATCACCGTCAACTTCCGCCCCCCCGAAACCGGCGGCCTCTGGGACCGCTACGACCGCGTGCTCCGCGACGGGCTCGAGTTGCTGCCGGCCAATCCTCCCGCTTCCCGCTGATCCGGCCCTCTCTACCCGGCCGACTCCCGCAAGCGGGTGGCGGGCAAAGGGTTAGAATGGCCGAAATCGACATCGCCATGGCCCTCCCAGCTCATCTCCAGGTTACGTGGCGCGATCTCCAGAAACTACCCGACGACGGCAAGCGTCACGAGCTGATCGAAGGGGAGCACCACATCTGGACTTCACCGAACCTCAAGCACCAAACAATTTCGATGAACATCGCTGTCGAGCTGGGCACTTTTCTGAAGGAGCACCGGCTCGGAGAAGTCCTCTTTGCTCGCTTCGACGTCGTGCTCTCGCCTATCGACGTCGTCGAGCCAGACCTTCTCTACGTCAGCAAAGCGCTCGAACATCTTCACCGAGGACAACGCGCAGGGCATGCCCGACCTGCTGGTCGAGATCGTCTCGGACACGACGCGCCGGATGGACGAGGTCGTCAAGCTGCAGCTCTACGAGCGCTTCGGCGTTAGGGAGTACTGGATCGTCGACCCGGTCTTGGACGCCGTCAAGGTCTACCGCTGGGCCGACCTCGTCTTCACTAAGGTCGCCGAGCTCTCCGCCGCGGCTGGCGATCTGCTCACCACGCCCCTGCTCCCAGGCCTCGAGATCCCGCTGGCCAGGATCTTCGCGTAGGCCCTTGGCGGCGCGCATTGCACGAATTCCTCCTCACTTTCCGTCTTATCGAGTGCGGAGGAAGCGCCGGCGGTCGCTAGGGTAAGCTGGTCACGAGGACAGTCCATGGCACGCACGGCTCATCGCAGGCTCACCTACGAGGACCTCCTGGCCCTCCCCGACGACGGCCTCCGCCACGAGCTGATCGACGGGGAGCACTACGTGACGCCGGCGCCGAACACAAAGCACCAGGCAGTGGTGGTGAACCTCACGGCCGCCATTGCCTCGTTTGCCAAGCGCCACGACCTGGGACGTTTGTTCATTGCGCCGTACGATGTCGTGTTTTCGCCCTCGGACGTCGTCGAGCCCGACCTCCTCTTCGTCTCGCGCGAGCGCCTGAACGTCTTGACCGAGGCGAACGTCCAAGGCGCGCCCGACCTGGTCGTGGAAATCCTCTCGCCCTCAACCCGCAAGCGCGACCAAGGCGTCAAGCATCAGCTCTACGACCGCATGGGTGTACGCGAGTACTGGCTGGTCGAGCCCTCGTTCGAAACGATCGAGGTCTTCCGCCGCATTGACGGCGCCCTGCGCCCCGTCGCGGAGCTTTCCGCCGAATCCGGCGACGTCCTCACCACGCCGCTGCTGCCGGACCTCGAGATTCCTGTCGCCGAGATTTTCTGGTAGGTCCGGCCAGAATCTTCGCGTAGGCATGAGTCAGGAACCGCCAAAGAAGGAAAGCGCTGAGGACCAAGTCGAGTACGACGAGATCCTCCCGGAGTACGACTTCAGCCGGGCTCGGCCAAACAAGTACGCCCGCCGCATGCACGACTCGCCGGCTGTTTTCCGTCTTACTGGTGAGGCCGCACGGGGCCGGGGCCGCAGGCGCGGCGGCGGGTGCTAGATTCAGCGGGTCACTGAGGACGGATTCATGGCACGCACCGCCCATCGCCAGCTCACCTACGAGGATCTCCTGGCCCTCCCCGACGACGGCCTCCGCCACGAGCTGATCGACGGGGAACACTACGTGTCGCCGGCGCCGAGCCTCAAACACCAGTGGATTGTCGGCAACTTCCACTACCTCCTGCGCCACTTCCTGCGCACCCGTTCGATCGGCAAGGTCTACCTCGCGCCGTGCGATGTCGTCTTCACGCCGTCAAACTTCGTCGAGCCGGACCTCCTCTTCGTCTCGCAGGACCGGTCGGAGCTCCTCACTGCGCGTAACGTTCAGGGCGCCCCCGACCTGGTGATCGAGGTCCTCTCCGACTCCACGCGAAAGATGGACGAGAAGCGGAAGCTCGAGCTCTACGACCGCTTCGGCGTGAGGGAGTATTGGCTCGCCGACCCGGTATTCGAGACCGTCAGGGTGTACCGCCGTACCGGCGAAGGTCTCGTCCTCGTAGCGGAGCTCTCGGTCGAGGGTGTGGACGTCCTCGCCACGCCTCTCCTGCCGGGGCTCTCGATCCCGCTCGCCGAGATCTTCGCGTAGAGGCAGGCGGCGCAGCACTCGTGCCGATCAAGGCGACGTGGCATCGACTTGGTCGGTTTCAGGGTACGTGACGTTAACCATCAGGGCTGCTAGAGCGACGCATTATGTCTGCCAAGATCGATATCTGGTCGAAGGGCGAGGTAGTCGGACACCTGCTACGCTTGTTCGCGAGCGGGCAAGTCAAAGATTGTTGTTCCCTCCGCGTGGAGAAGGGGCACCTTCGCGCTTTCTATCCGAACTGTGTCGAGGACTGGGCAAAGCGGATACCTGCTCGCAACGTACCCCTAGACCGGACAGCACGCTCGGCTCCTAGCAGTTATTCGTGGCCGAAATGTCCGGTAGACTGCCCGAAGTACCAGCAGTCACCTAATCTCATAGCAACGCTTCAAGAGGAGATCACCATACCTGCTCCGACCCCCTCTGAGGCAGAGGGCTTGTGGGATCTCATGCATCCGCGGATCGCTGAAATCGCAGAACCGCGATTCTCCGCTGCTCATTACGCCGATGCCGTCGAGGCAGCGTTAAAGGAAGTCAACGCTCGGGTCAAGGCAGCCGTTAAGACAAGGACTAAGCAAGAGTTCGACGGAGCCGACCTGATGAACCGTGCATTTTCAATAACCAACCCTGTCATTACACTAGCTGACCTCGGCGGCGATTCAGGTAGAGACGAGCAGAAGGGCTACATGCAGATCTTCGCTGGGGCGATGACTGGCATCAGAAACCCGAAGGCTCATGCGAATGTGGAGATCAATGCCCTACGCGGCCTTCACTTGCTCTTCGTTGCTAGCCTCCTGATGTACAAATTGGATGAAGCCCTCGGCCCTGCCTGACTCAAAGAAGAACCGCCTTGCTCGAGCACCTGCTCGGCAAGGCGGTCGAAAAGACCGGACAACCAGTACGAAGCGGCCCGCGGGCTGAAGTTGATCCATCCCGGCAGGCGGCACAGCCGTCCTACGCGCTCTTCTGCGCCTTCTCCTGCTCCGCCTTCTTCTGCTCCTCCTCCTTCCGCTTGCGGCGGGGCAGCAAGGGGCCGATGCCGAAGTGGCGGAGCTCCTGGCTGCGCTTGCCGTAGTGGCTCTGGAGGCCGGTGGTGCAGCGGGCGGCCATGTCCAGGCAGCGGATCTCGGTCTCGCGGCGCTTGGCGAAGGTGTCGCGGAGGCGGGCGGTGAAGGCGTCCTCGGTGACGATCAGCGCTTCCATCTTCGCGACCTCCGCCGCCAGCTCGGCGTGCTCCTCCGCGAGTTGGGGGTACTCCACGATCCGGCTCTGCATGGCGTCGGCCAGGCTCCTCCAACGGGTGACCTTGTCTGCGATCGACGTCTCGGGCATGGGGCGTCTCCTATGGTAAGTGCCGGCCGGCGGGCCGGCGGGATGGAGGGGGTCGGGAGGCTTCCGGACCGGCCCGGGAAGCCTCCGCGGGCGGTCCGGAAGCTTCCGGGGGTGGAGGGGAAGCTTCCGGACCCGGCCGGGAAGCTTCCGGAGGCGGTCGGGAAGCTTCCGGACCTGGAGCGGAAGCTTCCGGACGTGGACGGGAAGCTTCCGGAGGTGAACCGGAAGCTTCCGCACCTCGACGGGAAGCTTCCGCACCTCGCCGGGAAGCTTCCGGAGGCGGTCCGGAAGCCTCCGGACCCGGACGGGAAGCTTCCGGAGGCGGTCCGGAAGCTTCCGGCGCCGGGCGGGAAGCTTCCCGAGGAGGTGCGGAGGGAAGTCCTCCGCATTCGGAGAGAATTCAGCCTCATGCGGTGACTTTACGGCCATACGAGGATGGCAGTCAACCCATCAAGGAACCCTGTGCGGATAAAATCACAACGCCAGGGTTGCGTTAAACTCCAGTCCGGCATGACGATCGAGGACCGCTCCGAGGACGAGGTCCGCAAGGTCGCCGAGGGGCTGAAGCGGAAGATCCGGGAAGCCGGCCTGACCTACAAGGAAGTGGAAGAGCGGTCGGGGATGGGCCGCGACTACCTGCGGCAGGTGCTGCGCGGCTCGGTCAAGCTGCGCTTCGAGCACGTGCTCAGGCTCCTCGACGTCCTTGGCGTGCGGCCGGCCGAGTTCTTCGCCGAGGTCTACGGCGCGGCCCCGGCGGCGCCGCCGGCGCCCCTTCCTGCCCAGCCGCGCGATCCCAGCTTCGACGAGCTCCTCCGCGTCCTCCAGCGCTCGTTCACGAACCTCCAGAGCGCCCTCTCCGAGATGCATGCGAAGGAGGGGCGCGGCGCCAAGCGGGCGGCGGACCTGGACGACGAGCTGGACGATCGGCCGCCCGGCCGCCTCGGCTCCAAGGCGTCATAGCCGCGCCCCGCCGCCCGCTACGGTAAGATCCCCGCGCTCATCCGGGAGGTCGCCATGTTCCAACGCATCGCCAACCTGATCCGCGGGTTCCTGTCGCTCTTCGTGAGCGGGCTCGAGAAGCGCAACCCCGAGGCGCTGCTCGAGGCCGAGAAGGAGAACCTGCGGAAGCAGATCGCCGAGTACAACCAGGGGCTCGCCGCCCACGCCGGGCTCTGCGAGCGGCTGATGACCCAGGTCAAGCGCCTGGAGATCGAGCAGCGCGACCTGCGCGCCAAGGCGAGCGCCAACCTGAAGGCCGGCAACCGCGAGGTCGCCGGCCAGTACGCCCTGCGCCTGCAGACGATCGAGCGGCAGCTCCAGGAGAACCGCACGCAGCTCGCCGCCGCCGAGGAGACCTACAAGAGCCTGCTCAAGGCCCGCGACGTGGCGGTCAACGCGGCGCGCACCAAGATCGAGATGCTCAAGCACAGCCTCGACGACCTGAAGGTCAAGCGCGCGATGGCCGAGCTGACCGAGATGGCGAGCGGCATGATCTCGACGATCGGCGGCTCGGGCGACACGCTCGACCGGCTGCACACGATGGTCGAGGAGGAGCGGGAGAAGGCGGCCGGGCGGGCGCGGGTGGCCAAGGACTCGATGGACACTTCGCAGATCGACTTGAAGGGCGCCGAGCAGAACGCGCTCGCCGAGCAAGCGCTGGCCGAGTTCGCGGCGCGCGAGGGGATCGCGCTCGAGCCCCTCCCCGGCGAGGCCGAGCCGGCCGCCACCGAGGCCCCGGCCAAGACCATGGGACCGGAAGCGCAGCAGGCGTGAGCACCACGGCAGCCCCGCCTCCGCGCACGGCGAGGGGCGGTCCCGCCTGGGCGGCGCAGCTCGTCGAGCTCTACGAGTCGAACGCCGCGAGCCAGTTCATCGTCCACGGCAACGTCAACGACCGGCTGCTCCTGCCGGCGGGGCCGCCGCCTCCGGCCGCCGGCGCCGCCGGCGCCGAGCCCGCGGATCCGGCCTCGCCAACCCCGCCCCCGCCCGTCCGCCTCGGCGGCCTCATCGACTTCTTCCTCCGCCGCCTGGTGCCGCGCTTCGACGTCGTCTTCTCCTACGACCTCGGCAGCGGTCTGCGGGTCGAGAAGGGCGGCGAGCTCTACACCCGCTGGCCGGGCTTCCAGGAGGGGCAGGAGTTCCCGCGCGCGCCGCGGCCGGCGCTGGAGACCGTCGGCCGCTACTTCCGCTACTGCGCCAACCTCGCGCGCATCGGCCAGCCGGCGCAGCACGTGGCGGTGGTGGTCAAGGCGGCGCACCTGGTGGTGCCGGCCGAGGGCGCCGGCCAGGACGTCCACGCCCTGGCGCTCCTGGTGCGCGACTGGTCGAGCGAGGAGCTGCTGACCCGCCACCCGCTGGTGTCGTTCCTGGTCACCGAGAGCTTCAACGACCTCCACCCGCTCCTCGCCACCAACCCCCGCGCGCCGGCGGTCAAGGTGCCGCTGCCCGAGCCGGCGGAGATCGAGGCGGCGCTCGAGCTGATCGCGCCGAGCTGTCCCACGGCGCTCGCCGAGCTGCGCGGCGACCTGCCGAACGTGGCGCGCGAGCTGGCCGGGGCGTCGCTCGCCGCGATCGAGAGCCTGCTCAAGGTCAAGGAGTACCGGCGCGAGCCGCTCCGCCCGCCCGACCTGGTCGAGCTCAAGAAGCAGATGGTCGAGACCGAGCTCGCCGGGCTGATCGAGTTCGTCTCCTCGCGCCTCACCTTCGACGACCTCTACGGCCAGGAGAAGCTCAAGGCCTGGCTGCGGCAGGACCTGGCGCTCTGGCGGCGCAACGAGCTGAAGGCGCTGCCGCGCGGGTATCTCCTCTGCGGGCCGGTGGGGACCGGCAAGACCTACCTCGCCGAGTGCCTGGCCGGCGAGGCGGGGGTGCCGGTGGTCAAGATCAAGAACTTCCGCGACAAGTGGGTGGGGACGACCGAGGGGAACCTGGAGAAGATCTTCCGCCTGCTGCGCGCGCTCGGCCGCTGCTTCGTCTTCATCGACGAGGCCGACCAGACGCTCGGCAAGCGCGAGTCGGGCGTCGGGGACTCCGGGCTCTCGGGCCGCGTCTACTCGATGATCGCCCAGGAGATGAGCAACTCGGAGAGCCGCGGGCGGGTGATCTGGATCCTGGCTTCGAGCCGGCCGGACCTGATCGAGATCGACTTGAAGCGTCCCGGGCGGATCGACTTGAAGATCCCGCTCTTCCCGACGACGAGCGCCGAGGAGGGCTTCCACCTGATCCGGGCCTTGTGCAAGCGATACGGGGTGGCGATCGAGAAGGACGCCTTCGCGCGCCTGGAGGCCAAGATCCCGGAGCTGCTGACGCCGGCGGCGGCGGAGACCCTGGCCTTCAAGACCTACCGCGCGTGCAAGACCGAGGCGACCGGCCCCCTCGAGACCCTCGAGCGCCAGCTCACCGCCTGGCGCAACCCGGTGCCGCGCGAGACCCTGGAGTTCCAGATCGCCCTCGCCGTCCAGGAAGCGAGCGACCTCGAGCTGGTGCCTGAGGCCTTCCGCGGGTTGCGGGAGACTTGAATCCGGAAGCACTCTGCGGGCTACAGCGCGAACATCTCCTGCAGGACGCCGAGCACCCGCCGCGCGGTGGCGGGCGCGAGGCGTCCGAGGCGGCGCAACAGCCGTTCCCGATCGACCGCCCGCACCTGATCCAGCACGACGTGCCCGGCCTTGCCGGCGAAGCGACACGGCACACGGAACGGGTAGGCGTGGCTGCCAGTCGTCAGCGGCGCGACGATCACGGTGCGGAGGTGGGCATTGAGCTCCTCGGGCGAGACGACGAGGCACGGGCGCACTTTCCGGATCTCGCCGCCGCGCGTCGGGTTCAGATCGATGAGATAGACCTCGCCGCGCCGGGGACCTGCGGCTACCACTCCCACTCCTCCTCGTCGAAGCGGGTAGGCGCTTCGAGAACCTCCTCCTCACCTCGGGTGCTCAGCCGTTGCGCCGCCTCGGCCCACCCGGCACGCGGCTGCGTGGCCGCGGCGATCACGATCGCCCCGGCGCGGACGCGGATCTCAACCTCATCGGAAAGACCAGCCTCCTCGATGAGTGGTTTGGGCAGCCGGACCCCCCGCGAGTTGCCGATGCTGATCAGTCGCGTCTTCATGGCGCCTCCTGGAAGCACATTGTACCCACACGTCTCCGTCCGCTGCTAGACTTCATGGCCCCATGGCCGCCATCCCTCCCCCGTCCGCGCCGGAGGTCCGGGCGCTGCTTGGCGCAGCGCGCCTCTTCAAGGGGCTGCCGGACGAGGTGCTCGACGAGATCGGGGCGGAGCTGGAATGGTGGGTCGTCGGCGGCGGGGAGACGGTGTGCGCGCAGGGGGACGTCGGCGACTACCTATACCTGGTGGCGAGCGGGCGGCTGGCGGTTGTGCGCACGCTGCCGAGCGGCGAGGAGGTCGTGCTGCGGGAGGCGGGGCGGGGGGAGACGGTCGGCGAGCTCGCCGTCCTGACCGACCGGCCGCGCACCGCCACTGTCCGCACGCTCCGCGACACCGTCCTGGTGCGCCTCTCGCGTGACCGCTTCGAGGGGATCCTGCAGCGGCACGCGGCGGTGCTGCGCTCGCTGGCCGGGCTCCTCGCCGAGTGGCTCGACCCCGCACCGGCCGTCGGCGAGCTGCCGGCGGCGCCGCTCTCCTTGACACTCGTTGCGATCACTCCGGGTCTGCCGATGGCCGACCTGGCGGCGGGGCTCCACGCCGCGCTCGCCCGCACCAGCTCGGCGCTGGTGGCCAGCGCCGCCGCCATCGACGACCGCTTCGGCGCCGGCGCCGCCGACAGCCCCGACGGCAGCCCGCTCCACGGCCGGGTCACCGCCTGGCTCGCCGAGCAGGAAGCCACGCACCGCTACGTCGTCTACCTGGGCGACGCCGCCGCCACCCCCTGGACGCGCCGCTGCCTGCGCCAGGCCGACCGCGTGCTGGTCGTCGCCGACGCCGGCGCCGAGCCGGGGCTGGGCGCGCTCGCCGGCGTCCTCGTGCCCGCCGCTCTCGGCAAGAGCCGCGAGGAGCTGGTCCTCCTCCACCCCGGGTCGGCGGACCGGCCTCGCGCCACGGCCGGCTGGCTGGCGCTCTACCCCTTCGACGCCCACCACCACCTGCGCCGCGGCCGCGCCGCCGACCTCGAGCGCCTGGCGCGCCTGGCGAGCGGCCAGTCGATCGGCGTCGTCCTCGGCGGCGGCGGCGCGCGCGGCTTCGCGCACATCGGCGTCCTGCGCGCGCTGGAGGAGGCCGGCGTGCCGATCGACCGCATCGGCGGCGCCAGCATGGGGGCGATCATCGCGGCGCAGTACGCCCGCGGCTGCGGCTGGCAGGAGATGGTGGACTTGAACCGCCGCGGCTGGGTCGAGATGGCGCCGCACAAGGTCTACACCCTGCCGGTCGTCTCGCTGCTCTCGAAGGTGAAGGCCGAGGTGATGCTCGACATGATGTTCGCCGGCGGCCGGATCGAGGACCTCTGGCTCCCCTTCTTCTGCGTCTCGACCAACATCACCCGCACCGAGGTGAAGGTCCACCGCGACGGGCCGATCCGCCGCGCGCTCTCGGCGAGCATCACGATCCCGGGCATCACGCCGCCGGTGGTCGACCGCGACGGCGACCTCCTGGTCGACGGCGGCGTGCTCAACAACCTGCCGACCGACGTCATGCGCCGCTTCGCGCCGGGGCGGATCATCGCCTCCGACGTCTCGGCCGCCGTCGACCTGCGCGCCGACCCGAGCTGGGAGGACCCGCCGACCCCCTGGCAGTACCTGAGCAACCGCATGCGCCGCGCCGGCAAGCCCCGTCCCTTCCCCAACATCCTCAACCTCATCATGCGCGCGGCGCTGCTGGCCAGCGACGTCTACGCCAAGCAGGCGAAGCGCGAGGTGGACCTCTACCTCGACCTGCCGATGGACCCCTTCGACATGTTCGACATGGAGCGGCTGGAGGACATCGTCGAGTTCGGCTACCGCTTCGCCTGCGAGAAGATCGCCGAGGCGCCCTGGCTCACGCCAGCAGCCACTCCCCCGCCGGCTCCCTGAGGTTGTAGCGCGAGCTCATCACGCGGCCGTAGGCGCCGGCGTTGGCGATGAGGAAGACGTCGCCTTCGGCCGCCGGCGCCAGGCGGCGGGCGCGGCCGAGCACGTCGCCGGTCTCGCAGATGGGCCCGACGACGTGGGCGGTCAAGGTCGCCGGCTCGTCGAGGCGCGTGAGGTTGACGATCGGGTGGTAGGCGCCGTAGAGCGCCGGCCGGATGAGCGAGTTCATGCCGGTCTCGAGGCCGACCCAGACGACCCCGCCCTTCTTCTTGACCTGCGCCACGCGCGCCAGGAGGACGCCGGCGCCGGCCACGAGGTAGCGGCCCGGCTCGATCCACAGCTCCAGGTTCGGGTTCGCCGCCTTGACGCGCCCGAGGCCGGCGTCGAACGCGGCCAAGTCGAGCGGCCGCTGGCCGGGCTTCTCCGGCACGCCGAGGCCGCCGCCGACGTCGAGCGCGCGCAGCTCCGGGAAGCGTGCCGCCGCCGCGGCGAGGAAGGCGGCGGTCTCCTCCCAGGCCTCGGCGGCGCGGATGCCGCTGCCGGCGTGGGCGTGGAGGCCGACGACGCGGGCGCCGGTCCGCGCCAGGAGCGGCGCCAAGCGGCCCAGCTCGCCTTGCGACAAGCCGAACTTCGACTGCGCGCCGGCGGTGCGGACGTGGGCGTGGTGGCCGCGGCCGCGCCCGGGGTCGAGGCGCAGGAGGAGCTCGCGCCCGGCGAACAGCTCGGGCCAGGCGGCCAGTGGGTGGAGGTTGTCGACCGTCACCCGCACGCCCGCCCCGAGCGCCTGCTCGTACTCCTCGCGGCGCGCGAAGTTGGGGGTGAAGAGGAGACGCCCGGGGTCGAGCCCGGGCACGACGGCGCGGACGTGCTCCAGCTCGGCCGCCGAGACGCACTCGAAGCCGAGCCCCAGCCGCGCGAAGAGGGCGAGGACGCCGGCGTGGCAGTTCGCCTTGACGGCGTAGAAGACGCGATCGACGGCGCGGAGCGCCAGGAGCGAGCGCGCCGCCGCCTCCAATCCCGCAGAGTTGTAGACGTAGAGCGGCCCGCGCTCGGCGGCGAGGGCGAGGAGCTCCGCGCGGCGCTCCGCCCACCAGGGGGCGGCGGCGCCGGCGATCTCGCGGCCGGTCGCGGCGCGCCCGCCGCGCCCGCGGCGCCGGGTGTGCAGCTCCTCCCAGGTGGGGCCGAAGAGGGCGCCCTCGGTCGTGTGCTGGAAGAGGAGGCCGTGGAGGTCCCGGGCCAGCCGCTCGGCTTCCTCCTCGTCCACGACGACGGTGAGGTTCAAGTCGCTGGCCGACTGGCTGAGGAGGTGGACCTTCAGCTCGGCGAACAGCTCCAGCACCGGCGCCAGCTCGTGGAGGATGGCGCGGATGCCGCGGCCGACGAGCGAGAGCGCCGCGGCGGGGCCGATCGCCCGCGCCTCGCAGCGGCGGCGCAGGTCGTCGAGGAGGGCGTCGAGCGCGGCGGCGTCGAGGGCGCCGCCGGAGGAATCGAGCGAGACGGTGACGTTGGTCTCCGAGGAGGAGACGGCGTCCACCGAGACGCCGTGGCGGGCGAAGCGGGCGAAGACGTCGGCCAGGAAGCCGACCTCGCGCCACATGCCGGCGGTCTCCATCGAGACCAGCGTGATGCCGCGCCGGACGGCGATCGCCTTGACCTGCGGGTCGGCGGCGGGCGAGGCGGCCGAGACGACCGTCCCCGGCAGCGCCGGCTGGTCGATCGACCGCGCGTGGAGCGGCACGCCGGCGCGGGCGAGGACCGGCAGCGCGCCGGGATGGACGAGCGGCGCCGCCGAGGCCGCCGCCAGCTCCTGCGCCTCCTCGTAGTCGAGGGCCCGCAGCAGGCGCGCCGAGGGGAGGAGCGCGGGGTCGGCGGTAAAGAAGCCGGGCGCCTCGCCCCAGACCTCGCAGCGGACGGCGCCGAGCGCGGTGGCGAGGCGGGCGGCGAGAAGGTCGGAGCCTTCGGTCGGGAGCGCTTCGGGGGCGACCTCCGCGGCGTCGTCCGCGCGCGTTCCCTCGGGCAGCACGACGACCGGGCGCAGGCCTTCGGCGCGCCGCTCGCGCGCGACCGCCGCCGCCGCGCGGCGGCGCTCCGGCGTCGAGAAGGCGGCGGCGCCGAGCTTCAATACCACCCAACGGGGACTTGTTGCGGGGATGGACATACGGCGAGGGTCGGAGGACGGTACACCAGCACTGCGGCGCCGTCCACCCGCGATCCGTCATTCCCGCCCCCAGATCCTTCGCTGCGCTCAGGATGACGATGGCATGTCATCCTGAGCGGAGCGCAGCGTAGCGAAGGATCTGGGTGGGCGGGCATGCAATGTGCTCTGCCCGGCCGCATGGAGATCGAAACCGCGGAGGTCCGCGCCTGGATCGAGCGCTGGGCGCGCTTCGGGCACGTCGCGCGCGGCGTCGTCTACGTCCTGATCGGCGTCCTGGCGCTGCAGGAGGCGCTGGGGATCGGCGGCGAGACGACCGGCCCCAAAGGGGCGGTCGCCGAGGCCGGCCAGTTCAGCCGGCTGCTCCTCTGGCTGATCGTCGCCGGCATCGCCGGCTACGCCACGTGGCGCTTCGTCGAGGCGATCTTCGACCCGGCGCGGCTGGGGCGCGATCTCGTCGGCCTGCGCAAGCGCGCCGCGCGTTTCGGCGGCGGCCTCGGTTACGGGGCGCTCGCCTGCGCCGCGGCGTGGGCGGCCATGCAGGGGCGCATCGACGAGGCCGCCGCGAGCAGCAGCGGCGACCAGCAGGCGCGGAGCTGGTCGGCGACGCTCCTCGCCTGGCCCTTCGGGCGGTGGCTGCTGGCGGCGGTCGGGATCGGGGTCCTGATCGGCGGCATCGTCCAGCTCTACCGCGCCGTCCGGCAGACCTTCAAGCGTTACCTCCGCCTCGCCGAGATGAGCCCGGCCGAGCAGCGCTGGACGGTGCGCGCCGGCCGCTTCGGCATCGCCGCCCGCGGCTCCGTCTTCTGCCTCGTCGGCCTCTTCCTGGTGCAGGCGGCGCTGCGCTACGACCCTTCGCGGGCGCACGGCTTCGGCGGCGCGCTGGAGGCGCTGGAACGGCAGCCCTACGGCCCGGCGCTCCTCGGCCTCGTGGCGCTCGGGCTCATCGCCTTCGGCGTCTACTCGGTCGTCGAGGCGCGATATCGTCGCATCGTCGCGTAAGCGCCGATCCAATCGATGCCCGACCTCCGTATCGTCCCCGCCGTCGAGGCGGACCTGCCGCTCGTCCACCGCTTCATCCGCGAGCTGGCCGAGTACGAGCGCCTCCTCGACGCGGTGACGGCGACCGAGGAGAAGCTCCGCCGCACGCTCTTCGGCCCGCGGCCCTGCGCGGAGGTGGTGCTTGCCTACGAGGGCGACGAGCCGCTCGGCTTCGCGCTCTTCTTCCCCAACTACTCCACCTTCCTGGCGCAGCCGGGGATCTACCTCGAGGACCTCTACGTCCGCCCCGAGGCGCGCGGCAAGGGCGTCGGCCGGGCGCTCCTCGTCCACCTCGCCCGCCTGGCGGTGGAGCGCGGCTGCGGCCGGCTGGAGTGGGCGGTGCTCGACTGGAACGAGACGGCGATCCGCTTCTACAAGGGCCTGGAGGCGCGGGCGATGGACGAGTGGATCGTCTTCCGCCTCAGCGGCGAGCCGCTGGCGCGGCTGGCGGCGGAGGGGTAGCGGCGACGGCCGGCCAGGGCCAGCCGCCGCGCGGCGCGCCGGAGGCGGCGTAGAGGTCGCGCATCCCGGAGAGGAAGACGCCGGCGGCCATGGCGGTGAGCGCCCAGCGCAGGAGCGCCGGGACGTCCGCCGGCGCGAAGACCAGCGCGGTGGGGAGCCGCCACCAGGCGCGGAGCGTCGGCAGCAGGTAGGCGAGCATGCCGCCGTAGAGGATGCCCATGACGGCGTGGGTGACGCGCTCGCCGGGGTAGACGTCGCCGAGCGGCTTGCGCACGAACGACTCGACGACGAAGTCCCAGAGGGTGAGCACGATCTCGGTCACGAGGACGCCGACGAGCGCCGCGACCCAGAGCCCCTGCCAGGCGATCCAGGGGAGCGTGCCGAAGAGCACGGCGTAGAAGACGTCGCGCGCGGCGTGCAGGTGCAGCTCGGCGGCCATCGCCCGGCCGCGCGCCGGCAGCCGCGCCCGCCACTCGTGGTAGTAGACGGTGTCGAAGGCCCCGATCACTCCTTGCAGCGCCAGCATCCAGAGCGCGGTCCTCATGGCGTTCCCTTGGTGAGCTCGACAGTCCCTTCGTAGCCGAAGATCGGTCCGAGCAGCGGCGCGCGCACCGCCACTTCCACGCGGATAGCGCCGCCGCCGGCGGGCGTCTCACGCGCCGTCGCCTGCGGCGCGAGGAAAGCCGGCAGGGGGACGCGGAGGCCGGCGAAGCGCAGCGCCGCCCCCACCTGCCGGAAGTGGAGCGCGCCTGCCTGCGCCTCCAGCCGGAATTGCAGCTCGATCGGCGGCACCCTCTCGACAAGCACCCCGTCGCCGCCCGCGAGCTCGTCGCTGACCAGCGGCCGGCCGGCGAAGCTCCTCGTCCAGATCTCCCGCTCGCCGTCCCCGGTGACCACGAGGCGGGTCTCGACCGCTTCACCCGGCGGCGGCAGCCGCCCGAGCCGGCAGATCGCCCGCGCCGGGAGACCGGGACCGCGCCACACCCGGAAGAGCCCCCGCACCGCACTGCCCGCGCCGGCGGTGTGCATGCGCCGCACCGCCTCGTCCAGCGTCTCCCACGCCGGGCCGAGGACACGCGGATAGAGGCCCACCGCCGGTGCCGCTATCGTGCCTTCTCCTCCGCGAGCCGCGCCAGCTCGGCCTCGGCGGCAATGAACCCGAAGGCCGCCCGCGGGCCGCCGGCCACGACCTCGCGCCAGACGCGCGCCGCCTCGTCGCGCCGGCCCTGGACGAAGTGCCAGTTGCCGACGCCGTAGCCGACCGTCGCCCCGTCCAGCTCGCCCCCCTGCCGCGCCTCGGCGAGGAGCGCGTCGGGCGTCGCCTCGCCCTTGAACAGCAGCAGGAGGCGATGGTAGGCGTGGTTCTCGATGACCGGCAGGTCGGCGCGGATGGGGTCGAGCAGCGCGCGGGCGTCGTCCTCGAGGCCCAGCCGCCGCGAGGTGTTCCAGAGCCAGTAGGTGGTCGCCACCCGCATGTCGTCGTTCGTCGCCACCCCGAGCCCGGTGCGGAAGGCCGACTGCGCCCCCGCGAAGTCGCCCTGGAGGTAGCGCGCCAGCCCGAGGTGGTACCAGATGTTGTCCTGCAGGGTGCTGGTCGGGACGTTGCGCGGGTTGGGCATCCCGTCCGGCTCGACCTCGATCGGGCGGGTCTCGGCGAGCTGCGCGGCGCGCGCCAGGTCGGCCTCGGCGTCGGCGAAGCGGCGCAGGGTGATGTAGCGGTGGCCGCGGTGGCGGAGGAAGCGCGGGTCGCGCGGGTGGCGCTCGGCGCCGCGGCCGTAGAGGTCGATCGCCTGCTCGTAGCGCCCCATGTAGGCGGCGCGCCGCGCGTGGCCGATGAGGGCGTCGGGGTCGGCGAGGAGCCCCTCCTCCACCGCCTTCCACCCTGTCCACCCCGGCCCGCGCACCACCCGCCCGGGTGTGGCGCCGGTGTGCTCGCCGCCGCGCAGCACGGCGACGCCGTTGACCCAGACGTCGCGCACGCCGGTGGCGTAGTGGTGGGGGTCCTCGAAGGTGGCGTGGTCCTGGATCTTCGCCGGGTCGAAGACCACGAGGTCGGCGTAGAAGCCGGGCGCCAGCGTGCCGCGGTCGCGGAGCTTCAGGTTCGTGGCCGGCAGCGAGGTCAGCCGCCGGATCGCCTCCTGGAGCGGCAGGAGCTTCTCGTCGCGCACGTAGCGGCCGAGGAGGCGCGCGAAGTTGCCGTAGGCGCGCGGGTGATTGCGGGACTTCAGGAACACGCCTTCGTTGGCCGGCGCCGCCTCGTCCGAGCCGAAGCTCAGCCAGGGGAGGTCGCGGATCTGCCGCCGCACGTTCTCCTCGGACATCAGGAAGTAGACCGTGCCGACGCGGCTGTCGTCCTCGATGACGAGGTCCATCGCCGTCTCCTGCGGCGACTTGCCGCGCAGCTTCGCCACCTCGGCGAGGGTCTTGCCGGTCAGCGGCTTGAGCGCCTCGTTGCGGAAGGAGACGAGGAGCATCTGCTCCGGGCCGGCGGCGACGTAGAAGTTCTCCCACTCATCGGTCGGCGCCGCCATCTCGCGCGCCACCCGCTCGCGCGTCGCCGGGTCCTTGAGGCGCCCGATCCAGGCCTGGAGCCCGCCCTCCTGCACCCACGGCGGCATCGCCGCGTCGAGGCCGGTCGCCCCGGCGGTGTAGGTGTACATGTCGGCGGTGATGGCGAGGCCGGCGGCGCGCGCCTCCTCGACCTTTTTGACCACGCCGTCGAGCTTGCCCCAGTTGGGCTTGCCAGCGGCCTTCAAGTGGTAGATCTCGGCCGGGAGCTGCGCCCGGCGGGCGATCGCGATCAGCTCGTCGAGCGCTTCGAGCAGGCGGTTGGCCTCGCTCCGCATGTGCGAGATGTAGATGCCGCCGTGGCGGCCGGCGACCTCGGCGAGCGCCACCAGCTCGTCGGTCGAGGCGTAGAAGGCGGGGGCGTAGATGAGCGAGCTGCCGACCCCCAGCGCCCCCTCCTCCATCGCCCGGCGCACCAGCTCCTGCATGCGCGCCAGCTCCTCGGCCGTCGGCGGCCGGTCCTCGTAGGCCAGCTCGTGGACGCGCACGGTGGTCGCGCCGACGAAGGAGGCGACGTTCGGTGAGACGCCGCGCCGCTCCAGGTGCTCGAGGTACTCGCCGAGGGTCGTCCAGGCGATCTCGTACTTGAGGTCGCCCATCTGCTCGAGCCCCTCCTTCTTCATCGCCGCGTTGAGCGGCCCCATCGAGCCGCCCTCGCCCATGACCTCCAGCGTCACCCCCTGGCGGATGTCGCTCTGGCCGCGGCCGTCGACCAGCAGCGACTCGGTCGCCCAGGAGAGCATGTTGATGAAGCCCGGGGCGACGGCGAGGCCGCGGGCGTCCACCTCGAGCTTCCCCTTCGCGCCGGCCGGCAGCGGCCCGACCGCGGCGATGCGGTCGCCTTGCACCGCGACGTCGCCGGCGTAGGGCTCGCCGCCGAGGCCGTTGTAGATCGTGCCGCCGCGGACGACGAGGTCGTACTCCGGCGCGGCGGTCGGGCCGTTGGCGGCGGCGCGGTGCGGCGCGGCGGCGAGCAGCAGGGCGAGCGGCAGCAGGTGCAGCGATCGGCGCATGCGGGCTCCTTGGGAAGGTGCGCGCGGATTCTACGCGCGCCGGGCGGCGCGGCGCCCGCTGATAGCATCGCCGCAGTCATGGCCGGCTTCGGGCAGTACATCGGCATCCGCTACTCGGGGCGCAAGGACCCGGGCGACCGCCTGCGCGAGATCCAGGTCTTCGCCGCCCGCGAGGACCACGAGCCGTACCACGAGCTCAACCACGACGACGCGGGCGGCCGCTGGAGCCGGCGCGAGCTGGCGGAGTGGCTGCTCTGGAAGATCCGCGAGGAGGGGCCGGTCGCGGTCGGGCTCGACCACGCCTTCTCCTTCCCGCAGAGCTACATGGACCGCCACAACCTCAAGAGCTGGGAGGAGTTCCTGGCCGACTTCGAGGGGCACTGGCCGACCCACGAGTCGACGGTGCGGGAGCTCCTCCCCGGCAACCCGCGCTCCGGCGACCCCGACGAGCACCGCCTGACCGGCCGCTGGAGCGCCTTCCCCACCGGCGTCTTCCGCTTCGACACGCTCGACAGCCGCGCCAAGGCGACGCACGCCGGGCTCCCCTGGCTCGACTACCTCCGGCGCGCCGGCGACCGCGTCCACTTCTGGCCCTTCGACGGCTGGGAGGTGCCGGAGGGGCGCTCGCTCGTCGCCGAGGTGCGCCCGGCGCGCCTGCGCCACCGCTACCCGAATCAGGAATTGAAGCGCGAGGCGCACGACGCCTACGCCATCTGCGCCTGGCTCCAGGAGCGCGACCTGCTCGACCTCCTCCGCCCCTACTTCACGCCGGCGCTCTCCCCCGACGAGAAGGAGCGCGCTCTCCTCGAAGGCTGGATCCTGGGCGTCGCCTAGACAGTCCCCTCAGCCCTGCGCCAGCAGGCGGCGGAGGGCGCGGTGGACCTTCTCGGTGAGCTGCTGCGACGGGGCGGCGAAGGCGATCCCGGCCTGCTCACCTTCGCGCCAGGAGACCGTTCCGTTCACCGCGAGGATCGCGGGCTCTCCGGGCGGCGCCAAGCCGAAGCGCACCGGCGTCTCCGGCCGCCAGGCCTCCGGCGCGCCGGTGACGCCGAGGCCGCCGGCCGAGAGGTTCTCGAGCCGCAGCGGCAGCCGCGCACCGTCCGGCAGGACGGCCTCGATCTCGATGCCCAGCCGGATGCGCACGTCCTCCTGCCGCTTCACCCCCAGCGACGCCGTGACGTTCTGTCCGTGGCGGCGGATCACCTCGTTGCGCAGCCGCAGCTCGAGCGGCGGATTGTCGGCCAGCAGGCAGAGGAGGTCGTCCTTGTCGATGCGCAGGAGCGTGGTCGGGGAGGAGGTACGGGCGGAGGCGACGCGGCGCACCCGCTCGAGCAGGCCCATCTCGCCGAAGAAGCCGCCCTCGCGGAGGCGCGCCAGGACCTGCTGCGGCTTGCCGGGGGCGTCGCGGAAGACGGTCACCGTCCCCTCGCGCACCAAGTAGAGGGCGTCCACCGGCTCCCCTTCGCGGAAGAGGAGCTCGCCGGCTTCGTAGCGCTCGAGGCGGGCGACCGAGAGGACCCGCGCGAGATCGACCTCCTCGAGGTCGCTGAAGAGGGGGATGCGGCGCAGGAAGTTGAGCATGCCGGCGGGGGCTCGTCGCGGAGCTAGACGCGAAAAACCCTAGCCAGCGGCGTGCCGGCGCCCCGGCGGGACTTGAGCGAGAGTTGAGAGCGATCAGCAGTTGAGCGCGAACGGCTTCTCCGGGTCGATCCCCAGCTCGCCGACGGCGCGCGCGGCGATGGCGGGGTCGATCCGGCCGGCGAGCGCCAGGCGGTGGAGCGCCGCCAGGGCGATCGACTCGGCGTCCACCTCGAAGAAGCGGCGCAGGGCCTCGCGCGTGTCGCTGCGGCCGAAGCCGTCGGTGCCCAGGGGGAAGAACCGTCCCGGCAGCCAGCGGGCGATCTGGTCGGGCACGGCGCGCATGTAGTCGGAGACCGCGACGATCGGCCCTTCGGCGCCGTCGAGCGCCGTCTCGAGGTAGGAGCGGCGCGGCGGCGCCTCGGGGTGGAGCAGGTTCCAGCGCTCGGCCTCCAGCGCCTCGCGGCGCAGCTCCTTGTAGCTCGTGGCGCTCCAGACGTCGGCCGCCACGCCGTAGCGCTCGGCGAGGAGCGCCTGGGCGCGCAGCGCCTCGTTGAGCAGCGAGCCGCTGCCGAAGAGCTGGACGCGCGGGCGGCCGTCGGTCTGTTCGGCCGCGCGGAAGCGGTACAGGCCCTTCAGGATCCCCTCGTCGGCGCCCTCCGGCTTCGCCGGCATCGCGTAGTTCTCGTTGGTCAGGGTGACGTAGTAGAAGACGTCCTCCCGCCGGCCGTACATCCGCTCGAGCCCCGCGCGCACGATGGCCGCCACCTCGAAGGCGTACGCCGGGTCGTAGGCGAGGAGGTTCGGCACCGTGCTCGCCAGCACGTGGCTGTGCCCGTCCTCGTGCTGGAGCCCTTCGCCGTTGAGCGTCGTGCGCCCGGAGGTCGCGCCGAGCAGGAAGCCGCGCACCCGCTGGTCGGCCGCCGCCCAGATGAGGTCGCCGATGCGCTGGAAGCCGAACATCGAGTAGAAGATGAAGAACGGGATGGTGTCGAGGCCGTGGGTGGCGTAGGCGGTGCCGGCGGCGATGAACGACGCCATCGAGCCGGCCTCGGTGATCCCCTCCTCCAGGATCTGGCCGTCGCGCGCCTCGCGGTAGTAGAGGAGCATCTCCTTGTCCACCGGCTCGTAGAGCTGCCCGACGTGGGAGTAGATCCCGACCTGGCGGAAGAGGGACTCCATGCCGAAGGTGCGCGCCTCGTCCGGGACGATGGGCACGACCTGCTTGCCCACCGCCTTGTCCTTGAGCAGCTTGGCGAGGACGCGGACGAAGACCATCGTCGTCGAGACCTCGCGGTCGGAGCCGGTGTCGAACTCCTTCCAGAAGCCGGCGTCGGGCAGCGGCAGCGCCTCCTGGCGCGTCTTGCGGCTGGGCAGCGGGCCGCCGAGCGCGCGGCGCCGCTCGCGCAGGTACTGCACCTCTTCGCTCGTCTCGCCGGGGTGGTAGAAGGCACCCTCGGCGAGCTGCTTGTCGGTCAGCGGCAGCTCGAAGCGGTCGCGGAAGATGCGCAGCTCCTCGTCCGAGAGCTTCTTCTGCTGGTGGGTGACGTTCTTCCCCTCCCCCGCCTCGCCGAGGCCGTAGCCCTTGATCGTCTTGGCGAGGATGACGGTGGGTCCGCCCCGATGCTCGACCGCCTCCTTGAACGCGGCGTAGACCTTGGCCGGGTCGTGGCCGCCGCGGCGGAGGACGCGGAGCTGGTCGTCGGTGTAGCCCTCGACGAGCTTGAGCAGCTCCGGGTGCTTGCCGAAGAAGTTGCGGCGGATGTAGTCGCCGGGCATGACGGTGTACTTCTGGAACTCGCCGTCCACCGTCTCGTTCATCCGCTTGATGAGGAGCCCCGTGTTGTCGGCCTCCAGCAGCGGGTCCCAGTCCGTCCCCCAGATCACCTTGATGACGTTCCAGCCGGCGCCGCGGAAGGCGGTCTCGAGCTCCTGGATGATCTTGCCGTTGCCGCGCACCGGCCCGTCCAGGCGCTGCAGGTTGCAGTTGACGACGAAGACCAGGTTGTCGAGCCCCTCGCGCGCGGCGAGGGTGATGGCGCCGAGGCTCTCCGGCTCGTCGGTCTCGCCGTCGCCGAGGAAGGCCCAGACGCGGCGGTCGCCGGTGTCGAGGAGGCCGCGGTCCTGGAGGTAGCGGTTGTAGCGCGCCTGGTAGATGGCGCTGATCGGTCCGAGGCCCATCGAAACGGTCGGGAGCTCCCAGAAGTCGGGCATCAGCCAGGGGTGCGGGTAGGAGGCGAGCCCGTGCCCGCCGGCGCCGGAGAGCTCGCGGCGGAAGGCCTCCATCTGCTCGAGCGTGATGCGCCCTTCGAGGTAGGCCTGCGAGTAGATCCCCGGCGAGCCGTGCCCCTGGATGTAGACCAGGTCGCCGGCGAAGCCCCCCTCGCCGCGGCCGCGGAAGAAGTGGTTGAAGCCCACCTGGTAGAGGGTGGCCGAGGAGGCGAAGGTCGAGATGTGGCCGCCGAGCCCCGGGTACTTCTTGTTCGCCCGCACCACCATCGCCATGGCGTTGTAGCGGATGATGCTCTTCAGGCGGCGCTCGATCTGGCGCTCGCCGGGGTAGGCGGGCTGGCGCTCGACCGGGATGGTGTTGATGTAGGGGGTGTTGCCGGTCCAGGGGAGGCGGACGCCTTTCTCGAAGCCCTTCTCCAGGAGCTTCTTGAGCAGGAACTCGCCGCGCTCGGGCCCCTCGACGGCGATGACTTCCTCCAGGGCCTCCAGCCACTCCTCCGTCTCGTCGACGTCGGGATCGGCCTGCGGCTCGGTGTACCAGTTCAGCGGCAGCTTCAGCGCGGTGCTCATGGCCGCTAGGTTCTCACGCGCGGCCGGGGCGGGGCAAACACGCCCCGGCGCGTCCCGCCGCCGTCAATTCGGCCAGAGCCAGCCGAAGACGCCCGCGGTGAGGAGAGCGTAGATCAGCCCGTCGATGAGCGCCCGCAGGGTGTTCCCCCACGGCACCCCCATCCAGATCGAGTTGACGATGCTGCCGAGGCCGTAGGCCAGGAAGGCGACGGTGCCGGCGAAGCGGAAGACCTCCAGGTACTCGAGGCCCGCCGGCAGGGTGCGGCCGGCGAGGTAGGCGACGAAGATGCCCACCAGCAGGCAGTAGCCGAACCAGAGCGCGAGGTGCTTGCCCATCGTCGGCGCCCCGGCCGGGCGCGCGATCAGGATCCCGATCGGGCCCTGCCGGTACTTCTCCTGCATCTCGGGCGTGCCCATCTCCTTGGCGCCCGCCGCGTAGGGGAAGAAGTAGAAGCCGGGCGGGATGCCGCCGCGCCGCAGCCCCTCCAGCGTCTCGCCCTCGTTGGGTAGCTGCTTGTAGTCGCGGCGGTGGTAGGTGAGCGCCATGTGCAGGATCGAGCTCACCACGAAGACCAGCACCGCGGCGACCACGATGGGCAACCAGAGGTCCAGGATCGGGATCATGCCGAGCCCTCCTTGGAGTGCGGGAGTTTGTTCAGGCGGGGCTGGAGCGTATCATCGGAAATGAGGTTTTTTTGCTCGCCGTTCGTCACTGTTCTACGCAGGAAAGAATCCTAATAAGGAGATGCCATGCCGACACAGATCGAAGTCCTTTCGAGCCTCACCGCCTCGGTCGCCACCGGGGCCGCGGGCAAGACGCTCGACCTGAGCGCGGTGCTCGCGCTCACCAGTCGTTATTTCCTGTGGATCGTCACGCCGGGCAAGGACGAGAACGGCGACCCGGTCGAGCCGACGCCGCTGCAGGTGTGGGGCGGGTCGGAAGGAGCGATGCTGCGGACGAAGTTCGAGGACATCGGCATCCTGGCGGCCCAGGAGGCGCCGTCGAGCACGGTCAGCGGCACGGAGATCGACTCCGCGTCGGACCAGGTGGAGGCCGAGTCGGACTGCCCCTGGTGCCGGCAGAGCGCCTAGCCCGCGGCGGCCGCCGCGGCGGGTAGCACCGGCTCGCCCAGGAGCTTCCGTCCCAGACGGTCGAACTGGCGCAGGAACTCCTCCTCGAGGGCGGCCTTCTCGGCGTCCGGCAGGAAGCAGTGGCGTAGCGCGGTCAGCGAGAAGCCGGCGAGGTCGGCCGGGCCGTAGCCGAAGGCCTGCTGGAGGCGGCGGTACTCGTCGGTCAGCGTGGTGTCAAAGAAGGGCGGGTCGTCGGAGTTGACGGTGACCGGCACGCCGCCGCGGTAGAGGCGATCGAAGGGGTGGCTCGGCAGGTCGGGCACCACCCCGAGACGCACGTTCGAGCTCGGGCAGATCTCCAGCGGCACGGCGCGCCGCGCCAGCTCGGCGACCAGCTCCGGGTCCTCGACCGACCGGACGCCGTGGCCGATGCGCTCGGCCTGGCAGACCTCCAGCGCCGCCCGCACCGAGCCCGGCCCGGCGTGCTCGCCGGCGTGCGCCACGCGGTGGAGCCCCTGGCGCGCCGCGTACTCGAAGTGCTCGCGGAAGGGGTGGCTGGGGAAGACGGCCTCGAACCCCGAGAGCCCGAGCGCCGCGACCAGATCGCCCTTCCCCGACAGCGCCCACTCCAGCGTGTGGTCGGCCATCTGCGGCACGTTGCGCACGATGTCGGTGACCAGCCGCAGCCGCACGTAGTGCTGCCGCTCCCCCTCCGCCACCGCCTCGGCCAGCGCCTGCCGCAGCTCCTCGCCGTCGCGGCCGTTCGCCAGGTGGGTGCCGATCGTGAAGTGGGCCTCGGCGTAGAGGACGTTCTGCCGCGCCATCTCGGCCATGAAGTCGAGGGTGAGGAGGCGGAAGTCCTCGGCGTCGACGAGCGCCTGCGAGCAGGTGAGGTAGACGTCGACGAAGTGCTCGAAGCTGCGGAAGCGGAACCAGCGCTGGAGGCCCGCCTCGTCGCGCGCCGGCAGCTCGATGTTGTGCCGGCGCGCCAGCGCCAGCAGCGTCGCCGGCCGCATCGACCCTTCGAGGTGGACGTGCAGCTCCACCTTCGGCATGCGGAAGAGGAAGGTGTCGAGGGGCGAGGTCAACGCGCGGGCTCGGCGGCACGGCGCGGCGCGGCGGCGGCGGCGCCCGCGCCCAGGCGCCGGCCGAGCCGGTCGAGCACCGGCTGCGGCACCAGACCGGTCAGGTCGCCGCCGAGGCGGAAGACCTCCTTGACCAGCCGGCTGGAGAGGTAGCTGTAGTCCTCGTGCGGCATCATGAACACGGTCTCGACCCGCGGGTTGAGCCGCCGGTTCATCAGCGCCATCTGGAACTCGTACTCGAAGTCGGAGACGGCGCGCAGGCCGCGCACCACGCAGCGCGCGCCCAGCCGGTCCATGAAGTCGACGAGCAGGCCGGAGAAGCTCTCGACGCGGCAGCCGGGGCGTTCGGCGAGGAGCTCGCGCAGCATCTCCAGCCGCTCCTCGACCGAGAAGCAGGGCTGCTTCTCCTCGTTGGCGAGCACCGCCACCACCACCTCGCCGAAGAGCGGGCGGCAGCGGTCGATGACGTCGAGGTGTCCGTTGTGGACGGGGTCGAACGACCCCGGATAGACCGCGACGGTCCGGTTCATCGTGTCTCGCGCGAGAGGTCGAAGGTCACGACATTGTACGCGGCGTCGGTCACCCGCAGGAGGACCAGGCGGCTGCCGGCCGGCACGTCCAGGTGGAGCGTCTCGCTGCGGCCGTCGAGGAGGCCGTCCTCCGGCTCGGCCGGCTTCCACTCGCCGGCGTCGGCGCTCCACACCGCCTCGCGCAGCGGCGACAGCTCGTCGGCGACGGCGACCAGCAGGCTCCTGCCGTGCGTCACCGTGCCGAGCCGGGGAGCGGTGTGGTCGACGACCACCGGCTCCGAGAGCCGCTCGGCCGTTTTCGCCTCGTCGGGCTCGTTGCTCGACCGGTCGGAGGCGACCAGGCGGAAACGGTAGACGCCGTCGGGCAGGACCGTGGCGTCGAAGCTGTACCAGTCCTCGTCGAGCTCCTTCACCACCGGCAGCCAGCCGCCGTCGCCCGTCGCGCCGCTCGCGTCCACCGGGCGGAAGGAGAGCTCGTAGAGCAGCTCGTCGCCGTTGGGGTCGGCGGCGCGCCAGCGCAGCGACCGGAAGCCCTTCTTCCACAGCGGCTTGAGGCGTCCGTCTTCGCCCTGGTCGGCCTCTTCCAGCGTGGTGAAGATCCCCTCGCGGTTGGGGTGCGCGGGCTCGAAGACCTGGTTCGAGGGGTTGAAGTTCGAAGGCACGAGGATCTGCCCGGGATCGAGCGCGCTCAGCGTGTCGATCTTGGGGCTGAGGTTCTCCTGGCGGTAGGAGAGCTCGACGCCGTAGAGGCGGGGCGAGGCGCTCTCGGCGGCGCGGAGCTCCGCCCGCCACTGGACGTAGCGCCCCGCGGGCACGCCGGCGAGCGTCACTTCCTTCCCCTCCCGCGCCTCGCTCCACGGCGACCAGGTGCGATCGGGCTCGGAGGAGACGCCGCTGCGGAAGGAGAAGCGGACGCCGCTCCCCGCCGGCGCCTCGCCGCGCCAGCGGAAGCTGCCGAAGCGGGCGATCTGGCCGGCGTCGAGCGCGGCGCTGGTGTAGGTGCCGGTCTTCTCGGTGGCGGCGGTCAGCCGGTAGAAGGCCGCGGCGTTGGTCGTGGCGAAGGCCGGCCCCGGGTCGCCCGGTGCGCCGCCGGCCAGCGCCACCACCTGCCGCTCGTCGACGTCCTTCTCGAGCAGCATCTGGCTGCCGTCGAAGCTGAAGAGCTTGCCTTCGAGCCCGGTCGCCACCCACAGGCGGTCCGCCTGCCAGGAGAGGTCGTAGACCGTCTCGTCGCGGAACTCCCAGACGCTCTCGACCAGGCCGGCGGGCGAGATGCGCACCAGCTCGCTGCGCGGCCCCTTGTCGTCGGGCCGGCGCATGCCGAGAGCGGCCGCGGCCGCCTCGCCTTCCGCGACGATCACCGCCGCCTGGTTCTGCGCCTCGGGCGAGCCGGCGACGGGCGCATCGCTTGGCATAGGTGCCGCCGCCGTGCGCGAGGGATCGACCAGGCTCGCCTCGGAGGCGACGAGGGCGGCGTAGATCGTGCCGTCCGGCGCGGCGGCCAGGGCCACGACCTCGGGCTGCGTCGCGTCGTGCAGGGTGCGGACCTGCGCCGCCCGCGAGCTCGGCGCGTCGAGGCGGAGCACCAGCCCCTCGCCCGCCGTGCCGGCGAGGAGCGCGCCGCCCGGCAGCGGCTCGAGGGTGCGGACGTGGGTGTCGTCGCTGTCGTGGAGGAGCTCGCCCTTCTCCGGGCCGGTGACGCGGAAGAGCTTCCCCTGCGTGCCGGTGGCGACGAGGAGGGCGCCGTCGGTCGAGCGGGCGAGCGCCCAGACGTAGGTCTCGCCGCTGGCGAAGTAGAGCTCCCCCTTGGCGCCCTCGGGCTTCCCCGGGATGCGGTAGACCTTGCCACCCGGCGAGGTGCCGGCGAAGACGGTGCCGTCGGGGTCGGCCCAGACGGCGAAGACCTCGGGCTCGGCGGCGGCGAAGAGCTCGCGGACCTCCCCCTTCGCGCCGACCAGGAAGACCTTGCCGGCGTTGCCGGTGCCGACGACCCAACCCTCGGGGTGGCGGGCCGCCGAGAGGAGGAAGGGCTCGCCGAGGGCGGTCAGCCGCTCGGCGCGGTGCGCCAGCTCGAGCCGGCCCAGCGGATCGACCGAGAGGCCTTCGAGCGTGCCGGCGAGGAAGCCGGCCTGGGTCTGGGTCTGGAAGACGCGCACCTCGCTGGCCGCGAGCGGCGCGGCGGCCAGGGCGGCGGCGAGGAGGAGGGCGGCGGTGCGGGTCTCGACCCTCATCGTCCTTTCCCTCCCGGCTTCGCCTTACCGGCCTTGCCGGCCGGCGGCGGCGGTGCAGCGGCCGGCTTCTCGCCCGGCGCCGCCTCCTCGCCCACGGCGCCCGCCGCGTCCGGCTGCGCTTCGGCCGCGGCCTGCGGCTCACGGCGGCGCACCTCCAGGTCCACCCGCACCAACCCTTCGACCGGCAGGTCCACGGGCTCCAGGTGCTGCTGCGCGACGGCGAGCTTGAGCGGCACGGCGCCGCCGGTGGGCGTCCCGGCCCAGAGCGAGCGCACGGAGGCCGGGAGGCGCGGCAGCACCTCGCCGGCGATCGCCAGCCCCTGGCCGCCGAAGACGCCGAGCGCCACGATGTCGCGGCGGGAGTGGAGCGAGCCGAGGAGGTCGAGCGCCTGCGCGAAGGTCACCGGCTCGACCGGCTCGATGGCGAAGCGGGCGGCGTCGACGCTGGTGCCGTCGCCGACCAGGAGCGAGTAGCGGCCGGCCGGCAGGTCCTGCGGCAGGTCGAGCTGGAAGGTGCGGCGGAAGGGCGCGCCGCGGTAGGGGACGAGGTCGACGTTGAGGGCCACCCGCTCGCCCGGCCGCACGACGGTGCGCTCGGCGTGGGCGCCGACGAGCTGGGCCGAGCGCGGCTCGTCCTGCTGCCCGAGGTCCACCTCGATCTCCTCGACGGCCACCCGCTCGAGCGGGTTCTGCAGCAGGTAGGCGGCGACCGCCAGCAGGAAGGTGGCGCTCTGCAGCGCCGCGCCGTCGCCAGCGAAGCTCTGGCGCAGCGCGAGCTGGCGCCCGCCGGAGAGCCGGAAGCGGGCCGTCAAATCGAGGCCGTGGGCGCCGCCGATGTACGTCGCCGCCTCGAGCCCGCCGAGCGCGGAGGTGGCGAGAAGAAGCGGCGTGAACTGCGGCACCTCCGCCAGGCGCATGTGGAAGGTGCGCGACTTCTCGGCGCCGCCGACGCGCAGGGTCAGCGGGATCATCGGCGCCGTGGCACCGAGCCGCCCCTGGATGCCGGCCGAGCGGTCCTGCTCGAAGGCGCCGATCGGCACGCCGAGGTTGGCGATCTTGAACGAGCTGTACTGGTTCGAGATGACGGTGACGATCTCCGAGCTCGCCATCGGCAGCGAGATCGGGCCCAGGCCGAGGAGGGGGTGACCGAACGCGATGACCTGGTCGCCCTCGACGTCGGTGACCGTGCCGGTGGCCGCGAACTTGAGGTCGCCGTCGATCAGCACGGCGCCGACCGCGGCGCCGGGCGCAAGGGTGGCGGGGGCGGCGCCGGGGAGTGCCGTACCGGTGCCGCCGGGCGCCGCGCCGGCCGAGAAGACCGGCCCGAGCGCCTGCCGCAGGAGCCCCTGGGACAGCTCGCCGAAGCCGGCGGCGGACCACTGGACGCTCGACACGCCGCCCGCGGCGACCGGCGGCCGCAGGCGCGCCAGCTCGCGCTCGAGCAATCCGGCGGGGAGCTTGGCGCCGAGCAGGTCGGCGAGCGCCACCGGCGGCAAGGGCGGGCTCGCGGCGGGTGTGGCCGCCGAAGACGCCAGGCTGTTGAGCCGGCGCATGTCGGCGATCGGCGTGATGCCCCCGACCGCGTCGTTCGAGAACGGCCAGCCGAACGCCACCGCGCCGGCCAGCCGGCCGTCGAGGAAGACCGGGCTGCCGCTCATGCCGGCGATGACGCCGTGCTTCTCCAGCCCGTGGCCGGTGAGCCGCGCCAGGATGTAGCTGGTGTCCGGGGTGAGGTTGCGAAGCACGCCCAGCACCTCGACCTCGAAGCGCTCCACTTGGCCGCCGGTGAAGACCGAGAGGCCGTAGCCCTTCTGGCCGACGTGGACCTCGTCGATCGGGATGGTGGCGGCGGCGGCCGGGGCCGGCGCGGGCGGTGCCGCGGCGGCGGGCGCGGCGACGGCCGCGAGCAGGGCGAGGGCGAGGAGAGGGGCTGGGAGCGAGCGGCGGTTCATCGTGCTTCCTCGGTCAGCGAGAGTCCATTTGCGCCTCGCCGAGCCGGGCGCGCAGGCGCTCGACCGGGAAGGCCCCTTCACGCAGCACGCGGAGGCCGGCGGGGCCGAGCTCCACGAGCGTCGACGGCGCCCCTCCGGGGAGACAACCGCCGTCCACCACCACAGCGTCCTCACCCGCCAGCAGCTCGGCCGCGTCGTGCGGCTCGAGCAGCGGCGGCCCGCCGCTCCTGTTGGCGCTGGTCGCCGTCAGCGGCGTCCCCAGCGCGGCGAGCAGGCGCCGCAGGCCGGCGTGGGCCGGAACCCGCACCGCCAGCGTCGCCTCCCCCGCCGCCGCGGGCAGCGGCCGGGTGAGCGGCAGCGCCACGGTGAGCGGCGCCGGCCAGAGCGCGGCGAGGGCGTCCAGTATAGGGAGCCCGGGGTCGATCCCCAAGCTGGCGAGCTGCTCGGGCCCCGCCACCACCACCGGCAGCGGCTTGCCCGCGTCTCGCCCCTTCACTCTGTAAACCGCGGCGACCCCCGCCGCATTGCGCGGGTCGGCGGCCAGGGCGTAGCTCGACTCGGTAGGGACGGCGAGGAGGCCGCCGCGGGCGAGGAGGGCGGCGAGAGGGGCGACCGGGTCCCCCCAGCGCCAGAAGGCCGGCGGCGCCGTCATCGCGCCGCCGCGGCGATCAGCTCGCGGGCGTGCGACAGCGAAAGGCGGGTGACCTCGCTGCCGGCGAGCATCCGCGCCACCTCCTCGACCCGCGCCGTGCGGTCGAGCGGCTCGACCGCCACGTGCGTCCGCCCGCGCTCGACCCGCTTGGCCACCCGGAAGTGGGTGTCGGCGTGGCTGGCGACCTGGGGCAGATGGGTCACCGCCAGGATCTGCCCGCCGCGCGCCAGCCGCTGCAGTTTGCGGCCCAAGGCCGCCGCCTCGGCGCCGCCGATCCCGGCGTCCACCTCGTCGAAAACCAGGGTCGGGCGCGCCTCCTCGGCGTCCACCCGGGCGGCGAGCTGCAGGGCGAGGTAGAGGCGGGCGAGCTCCCCCCCGAGGCGATCCGGGCGAGTGGGCGCGGCTCCTCGCCGGGGTTGGGGGCGAAGGTGAAGACCACCTGGTCCACGCCCTCGGCGCCCATCTCGACCGGCTCGCCGTCGAGGACGAGGGGACTGTCGGCACGCCGGCGCCGCTCGAGCCGGACGGCCAGGCGCGCCTTGCCGAGCCCGAGGTCCGCCAGCTCGGCCCGCATGCGCTCCGCCAGCGCCTTCCCCCACGTCGCGCGCGCCGCCGAGAGGGCGAGCGCCGCCTCGCGGTACTCGGCGAGCGTCGCCGCCGCCCGCGCCGCCAGCTCCTCCCGCCCCGCCTCGTCGCCGGTCAGCTCGGCGAGCTCGGTCTCGATCTCCCGCCGCCGGGCGAGGAGCGCCGCCGAGGAGCCGCCGTGCTTCTTGAACAGGCGCTCGAGGACGGCCAGGCGCTCCTCGACGGCGTCGAGGCGCGCCGGGTCGGCCTCCAGGCCGTCGAGCCGCCGGGCGACGCCGTGGGCGACCTCGGCGAGCCGCGCCCGCAGCTCGTCGAGCTCGGCCGCCCAGGGGCCGGCCTCGCGGTCCCAGGCGGCGATCTCCTGGAGGAGGGCGTGAGCGCGGGCGACGCGGTCCACCGCCGACCCCTCCTCCTCGAAGAGCAGGGCGAGCGAGCCGCCGAGGCCGCGGGCGATCGCCTCGGCGTGGCGCAGCAGGTCGCGCTCGGCGCGCAGGTCGTTCTCCTCGCCGCCAACCGGGCGCGCGGTGTCGATCTCGCCGGCCTGGAAGCGGAGGAGGTCGAGCCGCTCGCGGCGGGCGCGCTCGTCCCCTTCGAGGCCGGCGAGGCGCTCGGCGAGGCGGGCGTGGCGCGCCCAGGCGTCGGCGACGCGGCCGAGCAGCGGCACCGCCGCCTCGCCGCCGCTGCGGTCGAGCCACTCGCGCTGCAGGTCGGGCGTGGTGAGGCCCAGCTCGTCACGCTGGCCGTGGATGCGGAGGAGGTAGGGCGCGAGGTCGGCGAGGAGGCGGAGCGTCGTCGGCTGGTCGTTGACGAAGACGCGGCTCTTGCCGCCGCGGGCGATCTCGCGGCGGACCAGCACCTCGTCTCCCTCGGCGTCGAGCCCGGCGGCCTCCAGCAGCTCGCGCCAGCCGGCGCCCTCCGGCGCGAACACCCCGGCGAGCCAGAGGCTCTCGGCGCCGGTGCGGATCAGGTCGAGCGAAGCCCGCGCCCCGGCCAGCAGCGCCAAGGAATCCACGACGATCGACTTCCCCGCCCCGGTCTCCCCCGAGAGCACGTTGAGCCCCGCCGCGAGCTCCACCCGCGCCTCCGCCAGCACGGCCAGGTTCTTGACGTGCAGCTCGCGGAGCATCTCGAGGGGATTGTACCCAAGGGTCCGGAAGGCCCAGACGACGAACCTCGCGACGAGAGAGCAGCCCCCAAGACTTCGACGGCGAGCGGAGTCGCTCGCGCGGCTACGACGGCGGTACCACCTCGGCCTCCGTCACCTCGAGCACGAGGGTTTGGCCGTCGACCGTCTTTCGTTCGAGCTCGCCGAGGATCTCGACCTTCTTGCCGAGATAGTTGGCGAGCGTCGCCGGCCCGGCCCGGCCCCCCGGCGGGCTTTCCAAGGGGAGCCACGGCTCCACTTCGATCGTGGTCCCTGCGGCGTCCCGGAGAACGATGCGACGGTCGGTGAATAGATTGGTCCCCAGATTCACGAGGGTGCCGGTCAGGCGAACGCTCTGGTTGAGATATCTCTCCGGCGTCGCCGCCATATCCGAGATGGAAACGTGCTCTGCGGGCTGAGTAGGCTCGACCGTTGCCGGCGCCGCGGCCGCGGGGGCGGCCTGCGGCGTGTCCGGACAAGTGCCCGTGCCGGTTAGGAGGTGAGCCGTCATGACCGGCCCGGCGGCGCCGACATCGCAGACGGCGGTCCGGCCGAAGCTCCGGGGCCGCGAGCTGTTTTGAAACCGCGTGTTGCGGGTGCTCCCCGCGAAGACATCCCCGTCGTCCCCGCGATTGCCAACGCCGTCGAGCTCGTCGAGGCCGTCAGCCTGCTCGAGGCCGACTCCCTTGTTGGTCTCGTCGGCGTTCACGCTGTTGCCGAGGAGGCCCGCGGTGACGGCGCTGTCGTTTATCTTCCAGATCAGCAGACCGCTGCCGGTGAGGTGTTCGTCGAAGCCCTGCCGTTGCCGGTTTTCAACGAGGTAGTACTGGCTCGGCGAGATCGGGATCTTGAAGGCGAGACGCGCCGTCTCGATCGCCGGGATCTCGGCCGGTCTGAACTCCTCGCCGACCCTCACGGGATGGGGGAAGATCCAGCCGAGGAAGCTCTTGGCCCACGCCGACAGGTGAGCGGGACGCTCGGGATGCTTGCCATCCCCTCCCCACGCGCCGGCCCCCATCAGACACCAGTGCCCGACGCCCTCGGACTCGCCGTTCTCGCGGTCCGTGTCGTACAGGTCGGGGAGCCCGAAGGCATGGCCGAACTCGTGCGCGAAGACGCCGATCTGAATCATCGTCGTCTGATCGCAGGCCACGGCGGGCGTGATCACGTAATCGTCCACACGGATGAAGCCGCCTCCGTGCTTCCTATCACCGGTGACGAAGGCCTGCCCCTTCCAAGCGCTGTAGACCCAGCGGTGAGACCAGATGTTCCGGACGCTCGCCGCTTCCTCGCATTCGCCCCCGGCTTCCGGATGGACGAAGGCGACGAAGTCCACGAAGCCGTTGTCGTCGCCTGAGTTGGGAACGCCGTCCGGCCCGTCGTTGTCGAACTGTCCGAAATCCAGGTCGGTATCGTTGGCCGTGAGCGCCTCTTTCAGGAGGTCCCCAGTGGCAGCGCCGCGGCACATACCGTTACAGGGCTTCATGACCCCGCCAGTCCCGCGGAAGTCGGCGCCCTCGTAGAACGTGTCGTCGCGTGCCAGGGTCGCCCACGGGCGGACGGTGCCTGTCACGGTGAGCAGCCCATAAGAGACCTCGCGGTAGTAGTCGGTCATCGTCCCCGTGGCGGAGGGACCGTCGAAGAGCTGCCGCTGCAGCGCGGCCGCGGCATAAGGATCCTGTCCGGTGTTGCCGAACTTCACCGGTAGGACGGGGATGGAACGCTCCCCTTCAACCGCGATGCCGCCGACTGCATCAATGTCTTCGGCGGCGAGCGCCCCGATGGCCGCGCGCGCCCGGTTGTTCCGGATCCTCTGCACCTGGCCGAGCAAGGCACGGCTGAAGGTGAACGCCCTGGGGTCCTCTTCGACCCTCTCCAGGTAGGCCTCCGGGAGTTCCCCACCGTCGCGCGGAGGGGGCATTGCGCGCGCCCCTGTCGTAAGCAGCAGGAGAAGGACTGCGAGAAGAGTGGCGGCGCGAGAACCCTGTTCGCTCATGGGAATCCCCCTGCACGAGGAGGCCGGCCAGTAGGGCCAGCTGTCGCGTTCGCAGGAAGGGACGGACAGGCGCGGCGAATTTCGCGGTTCAGGCGCAGGGCTTCGCGGCGTGCCGCCAGCGCGGTGTATGCTCCAACGCCCGTTCCGAAGCGAACCATCCGGAGGACTCCGATGACCCGCACTCTCCTGGCCGCGCTGCTCCTCGCGGCGCCTCTTCCCCTCGCCGCCGCCGAGCCCGCAGCCACCGCCACGCCGGAGCCGATCCCGGTGCCGGAGGCGATCGTCGTCAAGAACGTGCCGCCGATCCCCAAGAGCACGCTCGACGCCATGCGGCCGTACCAGAACAGCCGCTCGGCGACGCTCCAGGACTGGCATCCGACCGAGCGGCGCCTCCTCGTCACCACCCGCTTCGCCGAGACCAACCAGCTCCACGAGCTGAAGATGCCTCTCGGGGCGCGCACGCAGCTCACCTTCGAGCCCGAGCGCATCCTCGCCGGCGGCTACCGCCCGGGGCACCCGGAGCAACTCGTCTATTCGATGGACAAGGGCGGCGCCGAGAACTTCCAGCTCTACCTCCTCGACCGCGCCGCGGCGCGCACCCGGCGCATCACCGACGGCGTGCACCGCCACCAGGGGGCCGAGTGGTCGCACGACGGCCGCCTGCTCGCCTACACCGGCAACGCGCGCAACGGCCGCGACATGGACCTCTACGTCTGGGACGCGGCGAGCGGCGCCGAGCGGCGGGTGGCCGAGCTGGAGGGGGACTGGAGCATCCTCGACTGGAGCCCGGACGACCGGCGCCTCCTGATCGGCCGGTTCGTCTCCGTGCACGAGAGCTACCTGCACGCGGTCGACGTGGCGAGCGGCGCGCTCCAGGCGCTGACGCCGCGCCCGGAGGGCGCGAAGCTCGCCTACTTCGACAGCCTCTGGACGCCGGACGGCCGCGCGGTCTACACCACGACCGACCGCGACTCGGAGTTCCACCGCCTGGTGCGGCTGGATCCCGCGACCGGCGAGCACACGGTGCTCTCCGGCGATCATCCCTGGGACGTCGAGGGCTTCGACGTCGCGGACGACGGCAGCCTCATCGCCTACTTCACCAACGAGGAGGGGTTCGGCAAGCTCCACCTGCTCGAGACCGCGACCGGCCGCGAGCTGCCCGCCCCGGACCTGCCGCAAGGGGTGGCCGACAGCCTCGCCTTCCGGCCGGACAGCCGCGAGGTCGCCTTCCGCCTCTCCTGGGCGCGCTCCCCCTCCGACGTCTACAGCTACGACCCGGAGGCGCGCCGGCTCGACCGCTGGACCGAGAGCGAGGTCGGCGGCCTCGACGCCTCCCGCTTCGCGGTGCCCGAGCTGGTCCGCTTCCCCACCTTCGACGAGACGGCGCCGGGAACGCGGCGGACCATCCCGGCCTGGGTCTACCGCCCCGCCGCGGAGCGCTTCCCCGGCCCGCGGCCGGTGCTGATCAACATCCACGGCGGCCCCGAGGGGCAGAGCCGCCCCGGCTTCCAGGGCGCCAACAACTACCTCGTCGACGAGAAGGGGATCGTCCTGATCCTGCCGAACGTCCGCGGCTCGACGGGTTACGGCAAGACCTACGGCGGCCTCGACAACGCGATGAAGCGGGAGGACTCGGTCAAGGACATCGGCGCTCTCCTCGACTGGGTCGCCACGCAGCCCGACCTCGACGCCTCGCGCGTCATGGTCATGGGCGGCTCCTACGGCGGCTACATGGTGCTCGCCAGCCTCGTCCACTACGGAGACCGGCTCTGCTGCGCCTCGGAGTCGGTGGGGATCAGCGACTTCACCACCTTCCTCGAGAACACCCAGGAGTACCGGCGCGACCTGCGGCGGGCGGAGTACGGCGACGAGCGGCTGCCGGAGATGCGCGCCTTCTTCGAGCGCATCTCGCCGCGCCGCCAGGCGGCCAAGATCCGCCGCCCGCTGGTCGTGGCGCAGGGCGCCAACGACCCGCGCGTGCCGCTCTCGGAGTCGGAGGAGATCGTCAAGGCGGTCGAGGCCAACGGCGCCGCCGTCTGGTACGTCGTCGGCAAGAACGAGGGGCACGGCTTCGCCAAGAAGCCGAACGTGGACTACCTGCAGGCGGTGGTCTTCGAGTTCATGGAGCGGCACCTGCTGACGCCGCGGGTGGCGGCGCCGGCGACGCCGGGAGGTAACTAGAACGCCCGGCACGTAGGCCGGGCGCTACGGGGCCGCTGCGGGGACCTTGGCCGGCCCCGCCTCCTCGGCCACACCCACGCGGTCCCGCCCCTCGCGCTTGACCTGGAGGAGGGCGCGGTCGGCGGCCTCGTACAGGCTCTCGGCGTGCACCATCCCGGGGCCGAGCTCCGCCACGCCGAAGGAGCAGGACACCGGGATCTGCAGGTCGCCGTAGCGGTAGTCGAGGACGCGGATGCGGTCGCACAGCTTGGTGGCCAGGATCGCCGCCCCCTGCGCCGTGGTCTCCGGCGCCAGGATCGCGAACTCGTCCCCGCCGACCCGCGCCAGCACCTGCTCGGGCCGCACCATCTCGCGGGCCAGCCCCGCCACGTGCTTGAGCAGGAAGTCGCCGCACAGGTGGCCGTGGCCGTCGTTGACCCGCTTGAAGTCGTCGAGGTCGAAGAGGATGAGCGACAGCGGCCGCCCGTGGCGCACGGCGCGCGCGAACTCGCGCTGGATCTCCTCGTCGTACTTGCGCTTGTTCCAGATCTCGGTCAGGCCGTCGCGCGCCACGAGATCGTAGATCGCCTCGTGGTAGGCGGTCTCGACGTCCTTCTCGTGGAGAAACTTGAAGTGGACGGCCGCGGTCTGGAAGCGGTCGCCGCTCTTGAGCACCGCCCGCCCGTCGATGAGGCGGCCGTTGACGTAGGTGCCGTTGGTGCTCCCCAGGTCCTCGAGCGTGACGAGCGGCCCCATGTAGCGCAGGCGGGCGTGGCGGCGCGACAGGGACATGACCTCGGGGAGGGTGATCGCCACCGCGCCCGAGCGGCCGATCGCGAGGGTGGCGCCGGGGGAGACGCGGTAGCGCGAGCCGAGCCGCCGGCTCTCCGGATGGGCGATGAGGATGACGTTGGCTTCGACCCGCGCGCCCTGCGGGCCGCTCGGCCGCTCCCGCGTCAGCGCGTTGTAGGTCTGGGTCTGGCCGCTCCCCTCCTGATAGGACGAGATGTCGATCCCGTCCGTGTCCCGGGAGAGGAGTCTTTCCTCGGTCGACTCGAAGTCTTCGCTGTCCGCCATCGTCCTGGTGCTGCGAAAGTTAGGCGGATTGTACACGGACCGGCCGGGGCCGGCTTGCCGGCGGCCTGACGCGGCTCAGGAGCCCCCGCGCAGGAAGGCCCGCAGCACGTGCCGGGCGACCTCCGGGTTCTCGCGCAGGCGGCGCATGGAGTACGGGTGCCAGTCGCGGCCGTAGGGGACGTAGACCCGCAGCCGGTGGCCGCCGGCGATGAGGATGCGGCGGAGCTGCTCGTCGACCCCCAGGAGCATCTGGAACTCGTAGCCCTCGCGCGGCAGGCCGTGGCGGTCGACGAGGGCGGCGGCGGCGCAGGTCAGGAACTCGTCGTGGGTGGCGACCGCCGGATAGACGCCGCGCGCGATCAGCTTCTCGAGCGCCTGGACGAAGTTGTGGCGCACGGTCTCGTAGCCCTTCCAGGCGATCTCGCGCGGCTCGACGTAGATCCCCTTGCACAGCCGGACGGAGGCGCCGTCCGCCGGCAGCTCCTCGATGTCCGTCAAGGTGCGGCGCATGTAGGCCTGGAGGACGACGCCGAGGTTACCGTAGCGGTCGTGGAGGTCGCGGTAGATGCGCAGCGTGGCATCGGTGCAGCTCGAGTCCTCCATGTCGATGCGCACGAAGTTGCCGCCGCAGTCGCGGGCGGCCTCGGCGATCGTCGCCACGTTGTCGCGGCAGAAGGCCTCGTCGATCTTGAGCCCGAGCAAGGTGAGCTTGATCGAGACGTTGGAGTCGAGCCCCTCGCGCTCGATGGCGGCGAAGACGCGCCGGTACTCCTCGACCGCGGCGAGGGCCTTCTCCCGCTCCGCAACCTCCTCGCCGAGGAGGTCGATCGTCGCCATCGCGCCCTGGCCGTTCAAGTCGCGGACGACGCGCAGGGCGTCTTCCAGCGTCTCGCCGGCGACGTAGCGCGAGGCGACCTTGCGCACCACGGCCTTGGGGACCAGAGGCAAGGTCCCGACCAGGAGGCGGTTGAAGAAGCTCATCGCGGGCTGGAGCGCGCGGGGCTACGCCGGGGCGGCCGCCGGCTCGGCGGCGGGCTCCTCGATCACCCAGCGCACCCCCTTCGAGCAGGGGCAGGCGCCGGCGACGCGCCGCAGCTCGGGGGTCTGGCGGGTAGCCTGGTCGACGGTCAGCTCGCCCTGCGCGATCTTGGTCAAGGCGTCGAAGTAGTCCTTGAAGTCCACCCCGGCCAAGTAGGACTCCGGCAGGTGGGCGCGCAGGTGGCGGGCGTACTCGGCGACGTCGGTGAAGCGCTCGCCTGCCCAGCCGACCATCTGGAAGGCGGGGACGCCGCGGCGGCGGAAGAAGTCCGCGTGCGGCAGGCGCAGCAGCTCCTCGGGGCCGACGCCGTCCACGGCCTCGCCGCTCTCGACGATGCGGTCGAGGAGCCGCTCGGCCTCGACTAGCGAAAGCTTCTCGACCCGCGCCCGCACGTAGCGCATGTTGAGGTCGCGGAGGAGCTTCTCGACCTCCTCGTAGTACTGCCGCTGCGCCTCGGCGTTCTTCATCGGCTTCAAGCCGTAGCGCACGTTGGTGCCGCCGCCGCGCTCGTCGCCGAACATCTCGAGGGCGCGCGGCAGCCACTTGTTGACCGCCTTCTGCAGCGCCTCCATCGTGATGTAGACCTCGCCCTTGGCCGCCTTGGTCACCCAGCGGCGCATCGGCACGACGCCGGCGGCGAGGTGGAAGGCCTCCTCGCGCAGCATCTGCGGCATGCTCTCGGCCATCGGCTTGTAGGCGCTGATGCGCTGCATCGCGAGCTGGTACTTCCCCACCCGGTCGATCAGGGCGCAGAAGACGACGCTGTCGACGAAGGAGTCGAAGTCGATGTTGAAGGCGCCGAGGATGTGCGAGCCGGTGGTCATCGCCAGGATCCCCTCGACGACGTCGGCGCGCGACTCCTCGGTGACCGAGCTCCAGTCGTCTTCGACGAGGAGGTGGAGCATCTGGTAGCCGTGGCGCAGCTCCTCGGCCATCATGCGCAGGATCCAGAACTGCTCCTCCTCCTCCTGCGCGCGGGCCAGGGTCAGCCGGTGCTGCTGGATGGAGCCGAACTCGGTCGAGGCCTGGGCGCGGATGGCGCCGAAGAGGTGGTGGGCCTGCTCCGGAAGCAAATCGGCGGCGCGCGTCGGCTTCGGCTGCCCTTTCATGTCGCCGCACTCGACCTCGCTGCACATGCCGAGCTCGCGGAAGGCGCAGAGCTCGAAGCGGGGCTCGTTGGGGAAGAAGCGGTCCCAGTTCTCGAGCAGCAAGTCGTAGTCGGGCAGGTAGGTCTCTTGCCAGCGCACGACGGCGTCGTGGAAGGTCTTGGGCAGGCTCGCGGTGCGGACGCTCATCGCTCAGATCTCCACGACTCCAGGTGCTTGACGAAGGGGCGAAGGGGCGCCGGCTCGAAGCCCAGCGAGGCGAAGAAGCGGGCGATCTCTTCCATCCCCTCGTCCACCAGGGTGCGCACGGTGGTCGCCCCCTGCTTGCGGAAGTGCCCCAGGATCGCCTCGGCGAGCCGGCGGCCGATCGCTTGGCTGCGATAGGCGGGATCGACCCCCAGGACCTCGATCCAGCCGGTCGGCTCTTCAAGCCCGAACTCCCCCGACCGCACCTCGCCGAGCATGAAGCCGACCACCTTGCCCTCCGCCTCGGCCACCTGCGAGGCCTCGGGGTCCCGCCGGATGTAGTAACCGATCCGCCGCTCCCAGACTTCCGGCCGGTAGCGCCCGCCGATCCGCTCGTCGATGCCGACGATGGCGCCGATGTCCAGCTCGTCGAGCGGACGGATGCGGATCGGAGTCGCCGACGGGGTCTCGGTCATTCAGGCCTCGGGAGCGGCCCCACCCGGGGCGGCGAGGCCGGGCGGATTGTAGCAGGCGGACTGTTCCGCGCGGGACGGATAGTGCCGCGTGAGATGCCGGGCCAACCGGCCCGCGAAGAGGCGCGCCCGCTGCGCGGGTCCTGGTTGGGAAAGTGGGTGGCTGGTTAGCGGGCGCCGGCTTCGCCGCTAGCGCACGGTGGCCCCCTCACCGGAACGCACCGCTTCGCGGGCCTCTGGCCCGGCACATCACGCGGCGCCATGACTCGACACTCTGAAGTGACGTCCATCTGAGGAGAGGGAACTCTCCTTGTCATCCTGAGCGTGAGCGAAGGATCTGGGCGGGGGGCGGCGCGATGCCGGTGAGTCTTCGCGCCACCCTGCCCCCAGATCCCTCGCTCACGCTCGGGATGACAAAGGGGCCAACATGAGCAGGGGCTCCACCGCCGGTTCTAGGGCCCGCAGGTCTCTGGAGCGCCGGGCGCTCCGTCCGCTCCCCCTCGCAGTCCACCGTGCGAGGCGCCGGAGCCATCACCGTGTTTGCCGGCAACGCCCCTCTGTACCAGCACGCGCAGCGCGGACACCAAGGAGCGCCCGGCGCGGAGGAGAGCCTGCGGGACCCCACACCGGAACGGCCGCCGCAGCGCGGTGGGCGGGGGCTAGCGCGACCGACGGTTGCGCCAGACGCGCCAGTCGTCGTTGAGGAAGATGGTGAGCGCGAGCCCGAAGCCGCAGGCGGCGGCGAGGAGGAAGAGGAGGATGGCGAGACCCGGGTAGCCGAAGAGGGTGAAGCGGGTGCGCACCTGCATCATCAGCGCCGCGCCGACGATCAGCGCCGCCAGCACCAGCCCGAGGGCGATGCGGTTGGCGATCTTCTGCAGGTTGTCCATCAGGCGGGACTCGTCGAAGGCGTCCACCTTGACCGACACGCGGTTGTGCGCCAGGTTGTCGAGCAGCGCGTTGACCCGCTGCGGCAGCTGCCGCACCAGCTCCTGCATCTCGAGCGCCGAGGAGAAGATCGCCGCCGGCGACAGCTGCCGCAGCATCTGTTTGCGCAGCAGCGTGTCGCTGTAGCGGCGCACGATCTCGTTGGGATCGAGCTTCGGCTCCAGCGTCCGCGCCACCTCGTCGAGATGGAGCAACGCCTTGCCCAGCAGCGTCAGCTCCGGTGCCGGCCGCACCCCGTTCTCGGCCGCCTGGCGCGACAGCCCGAGCACCGTCCGCCCCACGTTCGCCCGCTGCGGCCCCAGGTCCTGGTAGCCGGCCACCACCTCGCCGACGTTGCGCAGGTAGCGGTCCTCGTCGAAGTCGTCGAGGATGGTGCCGATCTGCATGGCGATGCGCGCCGCGTCGTGGCCGCGGCCGTCGGACACCGCCAGGACCAGCTTCAGCAGCTGCTCCTGAGTCCGCGGCTCGATGCGCGACACCATGCCGAGGTCGATCAGCGCCAGCCGGTGGTCCTCGGTGACCATGACGTTGCCGGGGTGCGGGTCGGCGTGGAAGAAGCCGTCCACCAGGATCTGGTCGAGGTAGGCGCGGCAGAGGTCCTCGGCGAGCGCCCGGCCGTCGAAGTCCGGCTCCTGCCGGGCGAGCGGCGAGAGCTCTGTGACCTTCGTGCCGCGCACGTAGTCCATCGTCAAGACACGCGAGGTGGTGTAGTCGTCGACCGGCTGCGGCACCACGAGCCGCGGGTAGTCTTCGAGGTTCTTCCCCAGGGTCTTCAGGTTGAGTGCCTCGCGCCGGTAGTCGAGCTCGCGCAAGAGGCTCTTGCGGAACTGGTCGAGCATGTCCTGGAAGGCGTAGCGCCGCCCGGCGTCGGTGTGCTTGTCGAGGAAGCCGGCGATCTCGGCGAAGGCTTCGAGGTCCTCGAGGATCACCTTGCGGATCCCCGGACGCTGCACCTTGACCGCCACCTCGCGCCCGTCGCGCAGCCGCGCGCGGTGCACCTGGCCGAGCGAGGCGGCGGCGTCGGGCACCGACTCGAACTCGGCGAAGGCCTTCGACATGCGGACGCCCAGCTCCTGCGTGACGATCTCCTCGACCTCGGCGAAGGAGAACGGCTCGACGCGGTCCTGGAGGCGGGCGAGCGCTTCGAGGTAGGCGGGCGGCAGGAGGTCGGAGCGGGTCGAGAGGAGCTGCCCCAGCTTGATGAACGACGGGCCGAGCGCCTCCAGATCGCGGGCGAGCTGCTCGGGCCCGCAGTCGGTCGTGGCACCGGCCGGCCCCTCGTCGGCCAGCTCGAGGTCGGCGGCGGCCATGAAGGTGGCGAGGTCGCCCCGCCCGTGCTTGACCAGCAGGGCGGCGACGTCCTTGTAGCGCTTCAGGTGCTCCGGCCGCAGCGAGAGGGCCATAAATTCATGTGCTCCGCGTACTTCTGTGACTCCGCCGGGGCGGTAATGCAACCAGCGTTCCCGGCGTCTTCGCACGGTAGGATCGCGCGCCATGCTGCCCGGTCGCCCGCGCCGGCTCGTCACCTCCGCGCTGATGCTCGGGATGTTCCTCTCGGCGCTGGAGGCGACCGCCGTCGCCGCGGCGGTGCCGACGGCGGTCGGCGAGCTCGGCGGCGTCGGCCGCTACAGCTGGGTCTTCTCGGCCTACCTGCTGGCTTCGACGATCGTCGTGCCGCTCTACGGCAAGCTCGCCGACCTCTACGGCCGGCGGCCGGTCTACCAGGCGTCGATGGCCCTCTTCCTGGTGGGCTCGATGCTCTGCGGCATCGCCGGCTCCTTCACGCAGCTCGTCCTCTTCCGCGCCATCCAGGGGCTGGGCGCCGGCGGCGTCACGCCGGTCGCCGCCACCGTCATCGGCGACGTCTACACGCTGGAGGAGCGCGGCCGCGTGCAGGGCCTGTTCTCCGGCGTCTGGGCGCTCGCCAGCCTCGCCGGCCCGCTCCTGGGCGGCCTCATCACCGACGCCCTTTCCTGGCGCTGGATCTTCTTCGTCAACGTGCCCTTCGGCCTCGCCTCGGCCTGGATCCTTGCCCGCTACCTCGAGGAGGAGCCACCGCGCCGCGAGCACCCGCTCGACCTCCTGGGGACGGGGATCCTGACGCTGGCGATCACCTCGCTCCTCTTCGCGCTGACCGAAGGGGTGACCCTCTGGGGCCTCGTCGATCCGCGCACCTTCGCCTTCGTCGCCGCCGCCGGGGCCGGGCTGCTGCTCTTCCTGCGCCAGGAGCGACGCGCGCCCGAGCCGATGCTGCCGCTCGAGCTGTTCAAGATCCGGCTGATCGCGGTGGCGAGCGTCGGCAACGTCCTGATCGGCGCCCTGCTGCTGTCGTTGACCGCCTACGTGCCGCTCTTCGCCCAGGGCGTCCTCGGCGGCACCGCGGTGGACGCCGGCACCATCCTGACGCCGGTGCTCATCGGCTGGCCGATCGCCTCGACGATCTCGGGACGGCTCCTCCTCCGCCTCTCCTACCGTCCGCTGGTCCTCGCCGGCGCGGCGCTGGTGCTCGCCGCCTGCGCCGCGCTCGCCGGCATCGACGCCGAGACGCCGCGGCTCTGGATCGCGGCGATCATGCTGACGATCGGCCTGGGGATGGGGTTTCAGTCGATTCCCTACTTCGTCGGCGTGCAGAGCGCGGTGCCCTGGACGCGGCGCGGGGTGGCGACCAGCTCGACGCAGTTCTTCCGCCTGATCGGGGGCGCGGTGGCGGTGGCGGCGCTGGGGATGCTGATGCAAGTGCGTCTTGAGAACGCGGGTGTAGCTGAGCAGGTCGAGGCGCTGCTCCAGCCGGCGCGGCGGGCGGCGCTGGCGCCGCCGGTCCTCGCCGCGACGAGCGGTGCCCTGCTCGGCGGGCTGCAGGCGATCTACCTGGCGATGGCGGTGATCGCCGGGCTCCTGTTCGTGGTGGCCTTCACCTTCCCCGCCGGCAGCGCCCAGTCGCACGCCCACCGCGAGCCCCCTCTCGAAGAATAAGATGCGCGGCTCATGGTCAAGAAACTGGCGATCGAGGTGCGCGGCCCGGGGCTGCACGAGATCACCCGCGAGATCGCGGAGCTGGTGCGGGAGAGCGGCGTCGAGGAGGGGCTCTGCACCGTCTTCCTCCAGCACACCTCGGCCAGCCTGACGATCCAGGAGAACGCCGATCCGTCGGCGAAGCGCGACCTCGAGAGCTGGCTCGCGCGCCTCGTGCCCGAGGACGACCCGCTCTACACCCACACCGCCGAAGGCCCCGACGACATGCCCTCGCACATCCGCGCCGCGCTGACCTCTTCCTCTCTCTCGATCCCGGTCCTCGCCGGCGAGCTCGCCCTCGGCACCTGGCAGGGGATCTATCTCTGGGAGCACCGCCGCCGGAGCGGCCCCCGGCGGCTCGTCGTGCACGTCGGGTGAGGCGGGCTACGGGTAGTAGCCGCTGATCGTCCGCGCTTCGAGGCCGGGGCCGCCGACCTGGACCTGCACCAGGCGGAAGCGGTCCTCGACGCTGCCGTTGCTGGACTGGTAGGCGATGCGGTACTGGGCGCGCAGCTCGCGCTCGATCTCGCGGTAGACCCCCGGCAGCGCCTCGGTGCCGGCAATGAAGAAGCTGCGGCCGCCGGTCTCGGCGGCGAGGCGCGACAGCGTCTCCTTCGCGGCCGCCGCCTCGGCGGGCGCCAGGTCGAGGCCGACGGCGTAGATGGCGATCCCGGCGCGGCGGGCGCTCTCGAGCGCCTGCTCGAAGCGGAAGCGGCTCCCCTTGTCCAGGCCGTCGGAGAGCAGCAGCACCGTCCGCTGCCCCTTGGCGCCCGCCAGGTAGTGGAGGGTGTAGACCAGGCTGTCGTAGAGGGCGGTGCGGTCCTCGGCCACCAGGCCGGTCAGCCCCTCGGCCAGCGTCGCCAGGTCGGAGGTGAGCCCCACCGCCACCCGCGGCGCGCGGTTGAAGGTGATGACCGCCGCCTCGTCCTGCGGACGCAACGTCTGGCGCAGGAACTGGAGCGCAGCGGCGCGCACCGCCGGCATGTGCCGGCGCATCGAGCCGGAGTTGTCGATCAGGACCGCCGCCCGGATCGGCGTGTCGGCCACCCGCTCGACGCGCCGCAGGCTCTGGCGGACGCCGTCTTCGACGACCCGGAAGCGCTCCGGCTCCACCCCCTCGACCGGATGCCCGGCGCGGTCGGTCACCGTCGCGTAGAGCTCCACCATGCGGACGTCGATCGCTTCGCCGACGCCGCGCTCGGGCAGGTTGAGCATCACCAGGTCCTCGGCGGCGCTGCCGTCGGCGAGGTGAGCGACGGCGCGCACGTAGGTGGTGGCGCCGGCGCGCGGCAGGGCGATCGGCTGCCGGTACGGCGGCTGGTAGAGGGTCGCGACGCGGGTCTCGTCGAGGTAGAACTCCACCCGCTCGACGCTGCGTCCCGCCGGCGGCTCGACCTCGGCGCGGGCGTGCAGGCTGCGCCCGGCCGTGCGGCCGCCGCGCGGCTCGACGAGGCGCACCCGGAAGCGCTGGCCGCCGTCGTTGAGGACGACCTCGTCGCGCGCCACGACATCGCCCCCCGCCGCCACTGCCTCAGCCCCCAGCCGCTGCGGCCGCGGCACCGGCCCGAGGTCGAGGCGCACCTCATAGGGTGCCCGCGTGCGGCTCACCACGAGACGGCCGTCGAGGAGGAAATCGACACGCTCGACCGGCCCGCCGTCGACCCGGGCCGCGATCCGCACCGGTCCGGAGAGGAGGCCGGCGGGCACCTGGAGCCGCACGGTCGGGCTGCCGGCGCCGGGGCCATCCGCGACCTCGTCGTAGAGCCGGGCGAGCTGCGCCGCGACCGGCGAGGGGCGGGCGGACTCGCCGTGAGGGGCGGCGTTCGCCGCCAGTGCGACCGTTCCCGGCGCCGCGACCGCGCCGGCGGCCACCTGGACCGGCGTCTCGATCTCCTCCTGCCGCATCGGCCCCGCCGCACCGGGCCCCGGCACCTCGACCTCCTGCTCGTCGCGGAAGTAGGCGCCGGCCTCCAGGTCCTCCAGCCGCACCACCACCCGGCAAGGACCGCCCGGCACGAAGCGCTCGAAGGCGAGCGGCACCGGCTCGTCGCGCGCGACGCCGGCCTGCACCACGAAGCGGTAGCGGAAGGCGTCGAGCGGCTCGGTGCCGCGCAGCACCTCGCCGGTCAGCAGCAGCTCGCGATCCCCCGGCGCCAGCGCGTTGAGGACCAGCAGCCCGCGCAGCACCGTCTTGCCTTCCACGTGGGCGGGGAAATCGACCCCCAGCTCGGCCTCCAGCCGCGGCGCGCCGGCGGGCACGTCGGTGCTGAAGGGGACGAACGTCGCCACCCAGTCGGCCGGCTGCGGCCGTGGGCCGGTGAGCGCCCGCTCGAGCACCGCGCCGTAGTTCTCGGCCCCCAGCAGACGGATCCAGCGCGCCTCCTCGGCCAGCCGCGGGCCCTCGCCGCAGGCGGTCGCGGCGTCGGCCGGCGGCCCGGCGACGGCACCGCCCGGCCGCCAGAGCCGGGCGGGAGCGGCCGCCGGCGTGGCGAAGAGGAAGGCGGTGCGGTAGCGGACCTGGAAGCCGGGCTCGTAGATCCAGATCTCGAAGCGCGGCGTCTCGACGCCCCGGCAGGTCGACTCGAAGCGCGCGCTCGGCTCGCCCTGGAGGAGGAAGACCCGCGCGCGCTCGTCGGCGAGCGTCCCCCACCGCCGGCGCGCTTCGGGCACGCGCCTCGTCCAGCGCTGCTCGAGCTCGTTGGCGGCCGTCGCGCCGTGCGGGTCGCGCACCTGCCAGAAGCGGCGGACGAAGGCCTGGCGCTCGACCTCGCCGCCGAGGTCGAGGAAGGCGGCGCGCTCGCGTGCCGTGATCAGCGCTTCGACCTCTTCGAGCCAGGCGCGATAGGCGGCCGGCAGCTCGCGCTCCGCGCCGTCGCGCGACACACGCGCCAGGTCGGTCGCGTCGTCGCCGGCCGCGGCGGGGGCCGCCGCCAGCGCGAGCAGCGCCGCGAGTGGAAGGGCGACGAATCGAGAGGTCCTGCCGTCGGCCATGGCCCGCAATCGCCTCCATCGCCCGCCGCAGCAAGGGCGATGCCACGCTACACTCTAGGCCTCCATGGCGGCGACGCGCCAGCACTACCCCAAGCCCGGCACCGCTCCCGGCACGCTCGAGGCGCGGCAGCCGCCGCGCGTCGAGCGGGTGCGCATCCAGGTCATCTGCTACGGCCCCGACCATCTCGAAGAGAAGGAGGTCGCCTCCGCCGCCGAGCTCGCCCCCTACCGCGACGCGCCGCACGTCACCTGGATCAACATCGAGGGCCTGGACCCGGTCCTCCTCGGCGAGCTCGGCGCGATCTTCGGGCTCCACCCGCTGGCCCTCGAAGACGTGCTCAACACCGGCCAGCGCCCGAAGCTCGAGGAGTATCCGGGCCACCACTTCCTGATCCTGCGCTCGCTCGACTACGACGGTCAGCTCGCCAGCGAGCAGATCGCCTTCTTCCTCGGCCCGCGCTACATCATCACCGTCCAGGAGGTGCCTGGCGACACCTTCGACCCGGTGCGCGAGCGCATCCGCCACGGCCGCGGGCGCATGCGGCGGATGGGACCGGACTACCTCACCTACGCCCTGATCGACGCGCTGATCGACGAGTTCTTCCCGGTGCTCGAGCTGATCGGCGAGCGGATCGAGGAGCTGGAGGACGAGCTGCTGGCGCGGCCGACCGCGGAGACCGTGCAGCAGGTGCATCGCCTCAAGCGCGACCTGCTGGTGCTGCGCCGGGCGGCCTACCCCGAGCGCGAGGTGATCCATGGCATGGAGCGCCAGGACAACCCGCTGATCTCCGCCGAGACCCGGGTCTTCCTGCGCGACACCTACGACCACGCGATCCAGGTCATGGACATGATCGAGACCTACCGCGAGATCGCGTCGGGGATGGTGGACATGTACCTCTCCAGCTTGAGCCACCGGATGAACGAGGTGATGAAGGTGCTCACCATCATGTCGACGCTCTTCATCCCGCTGACCTTCATCGCCGGCATCTACGGCATGAACTTCGACCCCGACACCAGCCCCATGAACATGCCGGAGCTGCGCTGGTACTGGGGCTACCCCTTCTCGCTGCTGCTGATGGGCCTGACGGCGGCCGGGCTGATCGCCTTCTTCAAAAGGAAGGGGTGGTTCTGAGCTCGGCGTGGAGCGCCGCGGCGAAGGCCTCCACCGCGCGGCGCTCGGCGGCGCCGGCGGGGCGGCGGCCGGCGGCGGCGAGAAGGAGGCGCGCCGGCGGCCCCTCCCGCCCCTCCGCGGCGCCGGCGAGCTGGAGCGGCGCCAGCTCGTCAATCCAGCGGTAGAGGGCCGCCATCCGCGCCGGCTCGACGAGGCCGGCGCGCGGCCGGCGCAGCGGCGGCACCGCGCGTCCCGCCGGCGCGCTCGTGCAGAGGCCGGTGCGTGCCGTGCCGGCGAGCCAGACCTGGAGCTCGGCGCAGCCCTCGCCCCCCCGCTCCTGCGGGTCGCCGCGCTGCCAGACGAGGGCCAGCCCGAAAACCCCCGCCCGCGTCCCCGGCTGAGTCTCCGCCGCCACCATCCGGGCCCACTCCCGCACCATGCGCTTCTCCACCGCGCCGGCCGCCGCCGGCCCCCGGCCGCGGAACTGCAGCTCGCCGTCGGCGGCGCGGAGGGTGAACGGGCGCCAGCGCCGGGCGAAGGCGGCCAGCTCGTGCACCCGCTCGCGCTCGACGAAGAGCCGGCGCGCCAGCGGCGCTCCCGCCGCGCCGGCCAGAAGGCCGCCGGGATCGACCAGCACCATCTCCCCCGCCCGCGCCGGCCGCTCCCAGCGGTGCCAGACGATCACCGCCTGGCGCAGCGCGTCCGCCGCGGGGGGCGCCGGCGAGCGCGGCGCCGCGGCGCAGCAGGCCAGCAGCGCCGCTGCCGCCACCCAACGGGACCTCGTGCTGTACACCATGCGGCGGCCGGTCCCCGCAAGCTCCGTGCCCGGCCTTGACACTGCCGCCGCCCGGGTGCCACCCTGCCCGCAAGCGATGAGCGCCGACTTCACCACTCTGCGGCTGCGGGTCAACGGCGAGGAGCGCGCCATCGTCTTCCCCACCCACCACACCCTCCTCGAGGTGCTGCGCGAGGAGTGCGGGCTGACCGGGACGAAGCACGGCTGCGAGCTCGGCGAGTGCGGCACCTGCGCCGTGCTGGTGGACGGCCGGCCGGTCCTCTCCTGCCTCGTCCTCGCCGCCGAGCTGGAGGGGCGGGCGATCGAGACCGTCGAGGGGCTGCAGCGCGGCAACGACCTCCACCCCCTGCAGGCCGCCTTCGCCGACCTCGGCGCCGCCCAGTGCGGCTACTGCACGCCGGGCATCCTCATGGTCGCCAAGGCACTGCTCGACGAGAACCCGCGGCCGAGCCGCGACGAGGTCTGCGAGGCCCTGGCCGGCAACCTCTGCCGCTGCACCGGCTACCACAAGATCCTGGAGGCCGTGGAGTGGGGAGCGGCGCAGCTGCGCGGCGAGGAGTGGACGCCGCCCGAGCGGGTGTTCTACGGCGACCAAGTCGAAGCCTGGAAGGAGTCACCGTGATGCCACAAACCTCTCGCGTCCCGCTTCGCGGGCTGGCGCTCGCCCTCCTCGTCGTCTTCCTGGCGGCAGCGCCGGCCGCGGCCGACCACGTCGAGCTGCTCTGGCTGAGCCTCGGCAACCGCCTGCCGAGCACCGCCGAGCGCATCGACATCACCGTCTCGGGCTTTTCCATCGACTGCCCCGTGCACTTCGCGGAGCCGGTGGTCGCCGGGCGGACCGTGCGGCTCGACGGCGCCCAGATCGTCACCGTCCTCCCCTGCCCTCCCGGAGAGTGGAAGCAGAGCTTCACCGTGCAGCCCCTGCCGGCCGGCGGCTACACGGTGGAGGTCTGGATCGACGGCACGCTCCATCTGACCGACGGCTTCGCCGTGCGGGAGGAGGATCTGTCTCTCACCTTTCACGGCGGCGCCTTCACCGCCACCGCCGAGTGGAAGGTCGGCGAGAGCGCGGGGGTGGGGCACGCGATCCAGCTCGGCGCGGACTCCGGCGCCTTCTGGTTCTTCGGCCCCGGCAACGTCGAGGTGACGTTGAAGGTGCTGGACGGCCGCGCCGTCAACGGCCGCTACTGGGTGTTCATCGCCAACATGAGCAACGTCGAGCACACCGTCACCGTCACCCAGTGCCCGACCAACCCGCTCCTCGCCATCCCCTGCGTCAGCAAGAGCTACCGCAACCCGCCGTCCCAGAACCGCAACTTCCTCGACACCGCGGCTTTCTGAGCGCGATGGCCGAGCCCGCCCGCCGTCCGCCCGAGGAGCCCGCTCGCGAGCGCGAGCCCTCCCTCATCGGCAAGCCGTTCCGCCGGGTGGACGGGCGCGCCAAGGTGACCGGCGTCACCAAGTTCGCCGACGACCTCTTCTTCCCGCGCATGTGCTTCCTGCGGCTGGTCCGCTCCACCGTACCGCACGCGCGGATCGGAGCGATCGATCTCTCCGCCGCCGAGCAGGTGCCCGGTGTGCTCGGCTTCCTCACCGGCAAGGACCTCCCCATCCCCTTCGGCATCCTGCCGGTGTCGCAGGACGAGCACGCCCTCTGCCCCGAGCGGGTCCGCTTCGTCGGCGACCCGGTGGTGGCGGTGGCGGCGGCGACCGAGGACGCCGCCTGGGAAGCGGCGCTCGCCGTGCGCGTCGAGTACGAGCCGCTCGCCACCATCGCCTCGATCGAGGAAGCCCTCGCCACCCCCGAGCCGCGCATCCACGACTACGGCGACGGCGGCAACGTCCACAAGCGGGTGTCGCTGCAGTTCGGCGACCTGGAGGCCGGGTTCGCGGCGGCCGACGAGGTCTTCGAGGACGTCCTCTTCTACGACGGCAACACCCACCTGCCGATGGAGCAGCACGCGGCGGTGGCGGTGCCCGAGGACGACGACCGCGTCACCGTCTACTCGGCGACACAGACGCCGCACTACGTCCACCGCGCGCTCGCCAAGGTGCTGGAGATCCCGGCGGCGCGCATCCGCGTCGTCGCCTGCCCGAACGGCGGCGGCTTCGGCGGCAAAAGCGACCCCTTCAGCCACGAGATCGTGGCCGCCAAGATGGCGCTCAAGCTCGGGCGGCCGGTCAAGATCACGCTCGACCGCGAGGAGGTCTTCTACTGCCACCGCGGGCGCCACCCGGTGTTGATGCGCCTCAAGACCGGCGTCACGCGCGACGGCGCGATCACCGCCCAGCACCTGGAGACCGCCCTCGACGGCGGCGCCTACGGCAGCTACGGCGTGGCCTCGACCTACTACACCGGGGCGCTGCAGACCGTCACCTACGAGCTGCCGGCCTACCGCTTCGACGGCGTCCGCACCTTCACCAACAAGCCGCCCTGCGGCCCCAAGCGCGGGCACGGCACGCCGCAGCCGCGCTTCGGCTTCGAGGTCCACCTCGACAAGATCGCGGTGGCCTTGGGGAAGAACCCGGCCGACCTGCGGCTCGGCATGCTGGCGCAGCCGGGAAGCACGACCGCCAACTGGTTGCGCATCGGCTCGCTGGGGCTGCGCCAGTGCCTGGAGGCGGTCGTCGCGGGGAGCGGCTTCCGCGAGCGCTGGTCGAAGCTGCCCGAGGGGCGCGGGCTCGGCCTCGCCTGCGGCGCCTACCTCTGCGGCGCCGGGCTGCCGATCTACTGGAACCACATGCCGCAGTCGGGCGTGCAGCTCAAGCTCGACCGCTCCGGCGCCGTCGCCGTCTTCTGCGGCGAGACCGAGATCGGCCAGGGCTCGGACTCGGTGCTGGCGGCGGTCGTCGCCGAGGTGCTGGGCGTGCCGCTCGCCGACATCCGCCTCTGCGTCGGCGACACCGACCTGACCCCCGTCGACCTCGGCAGCTACTCCTCGCGCGTCACGCTGATGGTGGGCAACGCCGCCCTCCAGGCCGCCGAGCGGGCGCGCGCGCTGCTCGCCGAGGCCGCGGCCGAGCAGCTGGAGGTCCCGGCCGGACGGCTGGTGTTCGCCGAGGGGCGGGTCTTCGACGCCGAGGAGCCGGAACGCGGGCTCGGCTTCCCCGAGGCGGTGATCGCGGCCGAGGCCCGCTTCGGCACCCTCGGCACGACCGGCAGCTACGTGCCGCCGCGCTCGCCCGGGCGCTACCGCGGCGCCGGCGTCGGTCCCTCGCCGGCCTACTCCTACACCGCGGCGGTCGTCGAGGTGGAGGTGGACCCGGCGACCGGGCTTTGGCAGCCGCTGCACGTCTGGATCGCCCACGACGTCGGCAAGTCGATCAACCCGGTGCTGGCGCTGGGGCAGGTCGAGGGGAGCGTCTACATGGGGCTCGGCGAGGCGATGATGGAGGAGCAGGCGTTCCGCCGCCTGCCGCGCCACCTCTCCGCGGCGCTCGTCCACAAGCACCCGTCGCTGCTGGAGTACAAGAGCCCCACCTTCCTCGACATGCCGCCGGTCACCACCTACCTGATCGAAGACCCCGATCCGCAGGGCCCGTACGGCGCCAAGGAGGTCGGCCAGGGGCCGCTGCTGCCGGTCATGCCGGCGGTGGCCAACGCCATCTGGGACGCGGTCGGCGTGCGCATCGACCAGGTGCCGATCCACCCGCACATGGTGGCGAAGGCGCTCGACGCGAAGGCGCGCGGCCAGGCGCCGCGCTACGGGCCGGCAGGCTTCCCGGAGGTGGACTTCGGCGAGACGCTCCAGGTGCCGACGCCGGCGCAGGGCGGCGACGGCCGCGCCATCAACGACTTCCGCGACCGCCTGCGCTCCGGCATGCGCTCGGCCGCCGGCACGATGACCGACCGCGACGAGGCCCTGCGCCGCAAGAAGCTCGCCGCGCTGACCACCGGCGTCGAAGACCTGCGGAAGAGCTAGGCGCTCCCCTCCGGTGCTCCGCCTCCCCCGCTTCCGCTTCCTGCGGCCGCAGAGCCTCGCCGAGGCGGCGGCGCTTCTCGCCGGCGAAGGGGCCGGCGAGGGGCAGCCGGTGCGCTTGGTGGCCGGCGGCACCGACCTCTGGCCAAACATGAAGCGGCGCCACCAGAAGGCGGCGACGGTGGTGAGCCTGATGGGGGTGCCGGACTTGGCCGGCGTGCGCGCCAACGGCGAGCTGCGGGTCGGCGCGACGACGATCCTCGACGACCTGGCGCGCCATCCGGCGGTGCGCGGGCGCTGGCCGGCGCTGGCGCGCGCCGTGGCCTCCATCTCCTCGCCGCCGTTGCGCCAGATGGGGACGCTCGGCGGCAACCTCTGCGTCGACACCCGCTGCACCTACTACAACCAGACCGAGGACTGGCGGCGCTCGATCGCCTTCTGCATGAAAGAGGAAGGGGAGATCTGCTGGGTGGCGACCAGCTCGCCGCGCTGCTGGGCGCACGCGGCCTCGGACTCGGCGCCGGTGCTCCTGGCGCTCGGCGCGCGCGTGCGGCTGGTCTCGGCCGCCGGCGAGCGCGAGGTGCCGCTCGCGGCGCTCTACCGCGACGACGGCATCGACTACCTGGCGAAGCGGCCGGACGAGATCCTGACCGAGGTCGTGGTGCCGGGGGACGCGGACGCCTCCCGCTGCCGCGGCAGCTTCTGGAAGCTGCGCCGCCGCGGCTCGATCGACTTCGCGGTGCTCTCCGCCGCCGCGGCGCTCTGGACCGCGCCCGACGGCACGATCGAGCGCGCGCGCCTGGTGCTCGGCGCCGTCTCCTCGCAGCCGCTGGCGGTGCCGGCGGCCGAGGCGCTCCTCACCGGAGAGCGGCCGACGCCGGAGCTGATCGCAGAAGCCGCGCGCCTCGCCCGTCAGGCGGCGACGCCGATGGACAACACCGACTTCCAGACCCAGTGGCGCGTCAAGATGGTCGAGGCCTACGCCGAGGCCGCCCTGCGCGAAGCCGCCGGTCTCCCGGTCGAGCGCCCGGCGCCCAAGCACCCGCTGGCCATCCTCTGACCTGCAGCGCTCCCTGCCCCCAGATACTTCGCTGCGCTGCGCTTCGCTCAGGATGACAGCTACACGTCATCCTGAGCGGCAGCGAAGGATCTGGGCGGGGGGTCAGTTGCCCTTGTCGGGTTGCGGCTGCACGGGCGCTCGGATCCAGACCAGGCGGCCGTTGGAGTCGATCCCCTCGGCGGTGGTGACCCAGACCAGTGCGCAGCCGTCGTGGAGCGGCTCGCGCGGGAGCGCCGTCTCGATGCGCCGCCGCGACTCGGCCCAGGGCGCGCCGCCGGCGGCCGGCGCCAGCGTCAGCCGCACGTTGGGGTCGGGCACGTCGTCGCCGACGACGTGGGCCTGAAGGACCTGAACGCGGTTGCCGGCCGGCGAGAAGCCGCTGCCGAGGACGGCGAGCGGGCTCCCCGGCGCGAAGCGCGCGCTGCCGAGCGCCGCCGGGTTCTGGACGCCGCCGGCGACGATCCGCGGGCAGCGGGCGGGCAGCACCGCCGCGCCGCCGCGGAGGAAGGCGGCGAAAGTCGCGCCGAGGAGCGTCCTGCCGCCGTCGTCGCCGCGGTGGAGGCCGTAGAGCAGCCAGTCGGGCGCGTCGCAGCTGGTCAGCGTGCGCGTCGCGCCGTCCTCCACCCGCCAGCGGTTGTCGAGCGCCTGCCAGACGACGGCATAGGAGACGCCGGCGGCCTCGGCCGCGGCCAGCGCCTCGTCGAGGTAGCGCGCCGCCGCGCACTCGCCGTAGAGCGAGCGGGCGAAGCCGACCTCGCCGAGGATGAAGTTGGCGGCCGTCACCTGCGGCCGCCGCGCCCGCACCGCGCGCAACGCGAACGCGAGGTCCGCGCCGAGCCGCTCGCGCAGGCTGGCCCGCGGCGCGGCGAGCTTGACGTTGAGGCTCTGCCACGCCGAGTACGAGTAGTAGTCCACCGCCACGCGCGGCGCCACCGCGTCGATGACGCAGCGCGTGCCCGCCTCGCCGCAACGCACGTTGCGCCCCGCCGCCTCGCTCCGCTCCTCGACGAAGTTGAACTCCAGCCCCGAGTAGAGCCGCGCGGCGCTCCCCGGTACCCGCGCCCGCGCGTCGCGCACGCCGGCGGCGCGGGCCTCGACCCAGGCGGCGAAGTCGTCCCACAGCGGGTCGTCCGCGGCCAGCGCGGCGGTCGCGTGGTCGCCCTCCCAGTTGAGGACGATGAAGCTCTTGCCGGCGTGCGCCGGGTCGGCGAGGAGCGCCGCGCCGAGGCGGGCGACCTGCTCGCGCTCGCTCGCCGCCTCCGCCGGATCGAGGCCGTCCCGCCAGACGGCGAACGCGCCCGACGGGTAGACCGTCAGCAGGTAGGTGCGGAAGCGTGGGTCGCGGAAGAGCCGGCGGTAGGCCGGCGCGGCGGCGACGCGGCGCAGGAAGCCGTCGTCGCGCGCGTTCGGCTCGGGGTTGACGTCGTAGAACTCGCTGCCGCCCAAGAAGACGCGGAGCGTGCGGCTGCCCAGCGCCGCGACGCGGTCGGCACCCCAGTTGAGCCGGTCGGGGCTGCCCGGCCAAGCCGAGTAGTCGGCGCCCCAGTGGTAGACGCCGAAGCGGTCGGCGCGGTCGGCCGGCGGGGGCGGCACCGCGAGCGCCGCGGCGGCGCACGGCAGCGCGGCGAGGCAGAGGGCGAGCGCGGAGAGGAGGGTGCGGCGGCGCGGCGGGTACGGCATGCGGGTGCTCCTCGCCGCGGAGCATAATGCCGCATGCCCGTCGCCGTCCTCCCCGCCGCCGGCGCCTCGCGCCGCATGGGCTTTCCGAAGCTCCTCCTCCCCTACGGCGAGGAGACGATGATCGGCGCCGTGGTGGCGGCCCTGCGTGCCGGCGGCGTCGACGAGGTGGTCGTCGTCATCGACCCCGACGACAAGGGGCTCGGCGAGTGGGCGGCGCAGGAGGGGATCGGCTTCACCCTCAACCCGGCGCCGGAGCGCGGCATGCTGTGGAGCGTGCTGGCCGGGATCGAGGCCTTCGGCGGCGCGGCGGGGCTCGTCGGCCGCGGGCCCCTCCTGGTCTGCCCCGCCGACCTGCCGGCGCTGCGCCCCGAGACCGTCGCGCATCTCCTCGCCCGCCAGGCGGAGAGCGGCGCCGGGCTCGTCGAGCCGGTCTTCCGCGGCCGCCGGGGCCATCCGCTGCTCATCGCTCCGTCGCTCGTCGCCGAGGTCTCCACCCTCGACCCCGCCGTCGGCCTCCGCCAGCTCCGCGACCGCCATCCCGAGGCGCTATTGGAGGTGGAGGTCGACGACCCCGGCGTCGTGGACGACGTCGACACGCCGGACGACTACCGGCGGCTGACGCCCGCCGGGAGCTGACCGCTCTCCGCCTCCGGCAGCAGGCAGCTCGTGAAGGTGAAGGTGTAGAGCCGCACGCCGGGGCGAAGGGCGCGGACGCGGAGGAGTCGGCGGGCGAAGGGGGCGCCGGCGAGAAGGCGGATCATCCGCGGCCGCTCCCAGACCGCCACCGTGCGGCCGTCGCGCTCGACGACGTCCTCGCCGCGCCAGGCGGCGGGCACGGGCGCGCCGTCCAGCTCCACCTCCAGCTCTCCCGCCGGCCCCGCCACCGCCTGCACCCCGGCGGCCTCGAACAGCAGCTCCAGCTCGGCCCCGGCCTCGCGCGCCTCCAGGTACTCGGCCTCGTGGCGCCAGAGGCCGCGCGCCGAGGCCATCCCCTCCGGCGCCGGCTCCGGGCGGCCGGCGTGCCGCACCTCCTCCTCCGGGCGGTAGCCTTCGGGCGCCAGCAGCCGCCCGCGGTGGTAGCCGAGGTAGAGCTCGCGGGTCGCCGGGTGGCAGACCGCGCCGGGCGCGTCCTCCGGCCGGAGCGGCGCCAGCGGCTCGGGGTACGGCCCCGTGTCGCCGGCCTCGCGCAGCAGCGTCTGGATCCAGCGCTCGGTCCCGCCGTACGCTCCCTCGCCGAAGTGCTCGTAGCGCAGGTAGCCGCGCGCGTCGGCCAGGTACTTGGCGGGCCAGTAGCGGTTGGCGAAGCGGCTCCAGGTCTGGCGGTCGTCGTCGAGGAGGATCGGGTACTCGATCCCCAGCTCGCGGGCCACGGCGGCCACCACCGCCGGGTCCTTGGTCAGCTCGAACTCCGGCGTGTGGACGCCGACGACGACCAGCCCGCGCCCGCCGTAGCGCCGGTGCCAGGCGACGGTGTAGGGCAGCGCGCGCAGGCAGTTGACGCAGGTCGCCTCCCAGAAATCGACCAGCACCACGGCGCCGCGCGCGAAGGCGAGCGAGACCGCCGGCCCCTGGAGCCAGGCGCCGGGCGCCAGCTCGGGGAGGTGGAGCGGGACGGTGATCGGCGGCACACCGGGAGTATGAACTCGGGCGACCTTGAAGAGGCTACGGACCTTGCGGGTCGCGCGGAGGGTGTCGCGTCAACGACCTTACTGCACTGACTTCGATACCCCCTCCCCGGCCCTCCCCCGCTGTTCGCGGGGGAGGGAGTCCCGGCGAGGCGCTGCTAAGCTGCCGGCCTTCATGGTCGCACCCCCGTACGCGGCGCCGCGCGAGGGCCGGAAACGGCGCGGGTGCGCGCGCCTCTTCGGCATCGCGGTCGCGGCCGGTGCGCTCTGGCTGGGCTGGCAGATCGGCACCTGGCCGGACGTGGACGCGCTCGCCGGCGAGCCGCCGGAGACGACCGCCTTCATCGAGCGCTGGCGGCGCGGCGGCTGGCTCGGGCTGGGGCCGGAGCGCGAGGTCTCCTGGCGCTGGGTCCCCGGCTCGCGCCTCTCGCGCAACCTGAAGCACGCCGTCGTCGTCGCCGAGGACATCGAGTTCTTCTCCCACGACGGCTTCTCCCGCCGCGAGCTGCGCGCCGCGCTCGACAAGGCGCTGGAAGAGAAGACCGTGCCGCGCGGCGCCTCGACGATCACCCAGCAGCTCGCCAAGAACCTCTGGCTCTCGCCGTCGCGCAACCCGCTGCGCAAGGTCAAGGAAGCGCTGCTCACCGCCCAGCTCGAGCGCGAGCTGTCGAAGCGGCGCATCCTCGAGCTCTACCTCAACGTCGTCGAGTGGGGTCCGGGGATCTACGGCGCCGAGGCCGCCAGCCGCCACTGGTTCGGCAAGTCGGCGCGCAGCCTGACCGAGCACGAGGCGGCGCAGCTCGCCGCCGCCCTGCCCCGCCCGCGGAGCTGGCACCCGGGCAGCGACAGCCGCGCCTACCGCCGCATGGTGCGGACGGTCGAGCGAAGGATGCGGAAGGCGAGGTGGGTGCGCAGGCACTTGTAGTCGCTCTGCTACATTCGGCGGGTGTCCGCCGAAGACGCCACTGACCTCTTCTTAGCGCTGACCCCCGAGCGGGTGCTCTCCGCGGTCGAGGCCGGCGGCCTCGCCGTCAACCCGGTCTGCTACCCGCTCAACTCGTTCGAGAACCGGGTCTACGAGGTGGAGCTGGCCGACCGCTCGCGCGTCGTCGCCAAGTTCTACCGGCCGGAGCGCTGGAGCGAGGAGCAGATCCTCGACGAGCACCGCTTCCTCGACGACCTCGCCGCCGAGGAGCTGCCGGTCTGCACGATGCGCGAGTTCCCCGGCGGCGGCACCCTGCGGCGGATCGAGAACATCTGGTACAGCCTCGCCGACCGGCGCGGCGGCCGCGCCCCCGACGAGCTGGACGCGCCGCTCGCCGAGCGGCTGGGGATGATCGTGGCGCGGATGCACAACGTCGGCGCGCGGCGGGAGGCGCCGCACCGCATCCGCCTGGAGCCGGGGGTCTACGTGCGGCAGGAGCTCGCCTGGATGGAGGACCAAGGCGTCGTGCCGCGCGGCCTCGCCGGCCGCTACTTCGCGGCGGCGCACGCCATCGCCGACTTGGCCGAGCGGGCGCTCACTGGCGTCCCGGTCCACCGCATCCACGCCGACCTCCACTTGGGCAACGTCCTGCTGCGCGACGGCGTGCTCCGCCTCCTCGACTTCGACGACATGGCGGCGGGCCCGGCGGTGCAGGACCTCTGGCTCGCGCTCCCCGGCCGCGACCGCTGGACCGCCGGCCTGCGCGAGCGCTTCCTCGAAGGCTACGAGCGCTTCCGTGCCTTCGACCGGTCGACCCTCGTGCTCGTCGAGCCGCTGCGCGGCATGCGGATCATCCACTACGCCGCCTGGCTCGCCCGCCGCTGGCACGACCCCGCCTTCCCCGCCGCCTGGCCGCACTTCGGCACCGAGGACTACTGGCAGCGCGAGACCGGCGACCTGGAGGAGCAGCTCGCCGCGATCCGCGGCGAGCTGGCGCCGGAGGAGCTGCCGGTCGAGGAGCCGGAGCTGACGAACAAGGATCTCTTCTGGGACTGGGAAGGAGGCTGAGAGCCGATGTCCGAACCCGACCTGCGCTACCCGATCGGCCGCTTCGGGCGGCCGGCGGAGACGACCGACGAGACCCGCGCCGGCTGGATCGAGGAGATCGCCGCCGTGCCCGAGAACGTGCGCGCCGCCGTCGCCGGGCTGGACGACGCGCAGCTCGACACCCCCTACCGCCCTGGCGGCTGGACGGTGCGGCAGGTGGTCCACCACCTCCCCGACAGCCACCTCAACGCCTACGTCCGCTGCAAGCTGGCGCTGACCGAGGAGGAGCCGGCGATCCGCACCTACCAGGAGGCGCGCTGGGCGGAGCTGCCGGAGGCGCGGACGGCGCCGCTCGCGGTCTCGCTCGCCCTCCTCGACAGCCTGCACGAGCGCTGGGTGCTCTGCCTGCGGTCGCTGCCGCCGGCTGCCTTCGCCCGGACCTGGAAGCACCCGGAGTGGGGGGTGATGACGATCGGCGACCTCCTCGGTGTCTACGCCTGGCACGGGCGGCACCACGTCGCCCACATCACCGCGCTGCGCGAACGGATGGGGTGGAACGGCGGGGAGGCGCGGTCGTGAGCCGGCCCCGGACTCGCGCCGCCGGCGCCCTCGTCCTGCTCCTCGCCTCCGGCGCCTCGTTCGCGCAAGCCCCGGCGGCCGCACCCGCCGCGCAGGGCGACCGCGCGCAGCGCATCGATTCCTACCTGCGCAGCGCCTACTCGGCCCAGGAGCCGGGGGCGGCGGTGATCGTCGTCGACGACGGCCAAGTCGTCCTGCGCGAGGGCTACGGGCTCGCCAACGTCGAGCTCGGCGTGCCGATCGAGCCGGAGATGGTCTTCCGCATCGGCTCGGTGACCAAGCAGTTCACCGCTGTGGCGGCGCTGCTCCTCGTTCAGGAAGGGAAGCTGGCGCTCGACGACGAGATCACCAAGTTCCTCCCCGACTTCCCGACGCACGGCAAGAAGATCACCGTCGAGCACCTCCTCACCCACACCTCCGGGATCAAGAGCTACACGTCGCTGCCGGAGTGGCAGACACGCTGGCGCGAGGACATGACGCTGGAGCAGCTCGTCGCGCTGTTCAAGGACCAGCCGATGGACTTCGCGCCGGGGGAGAGGTGGCTCTACAACAACTCCGGCTACGTCCTCCTCGGCGCGGTGCTCGAGAAGGCCTCGGGGCAGAGCTACGAGGAGCTGCTGCGGAGCCGCATCTTCGCGCCGCTCGGCATGAAGCGCACCGGCTACGGGCACACCACGCCGATCGTCCCGGGGCGCGTGGCGGGCTACCAGCGCACGCCTTCCGGATGGGAGAACGCCTCGTACCTCAGCATGACCCAGCCCTACGCCGCCGGGGCGCTGGTCTCGACGGTGGACGACCTGGCGCTCTGGAACGCCGCGCTCGACGGCGGCAAGCTCCTGCCGAAGGAGCTGCTGGCGCGCGCCTGGATGTCCTCCAAGCTGACTGACGGCAAGACCACCGGCTACGGCTACGGCTGGGGGGTGAGCGACTGGCGCGGCCACCACTTCGAGGAGCACGGCGGCGGCATCCACGGCTTTCAGAGCTACGCGTTGCGCGAGCCGCGCGCGGGGCTCTTCGTGGCGGTGCTCTCGAACGCCCTGGGGCACGAGCCCGATCCCGACACGGTGGCGACCAAGGTCGCGCTCCTGGCGCTCGGCGAGTCGATCGAGGACCCGCCGGTCGTCGCGCTCGCCCCGGAGGTGCTCGACCGCTACACCGGCGTCTACCGCATCGACGCAGCGACGACGCGCGTCGTGACGCGCGAAGGGAACCGCCTCTTCACCCAGCGCACCGGCAGCGAGAAGCTGGAAGCGCTGCCGTTCTCGGAGACCGAGTTCTTCTACCCCGACTCGTTCGAGCGGGCGAGCTTCCGGCGCGACGCCGCCGGGAAGGTGACCGGCATGGTCCTCCACCACCGCCAGGGGGGCGACGAGGAGGCGGTCAAGACCGACGAGGTGCCGCCGGCCAAGCGCGCCGCGGTGCGGATCGCGCCCGAGATCCTGGCGCGCTACGTCGGGGAGTACGAGCTCTTCCCGGGCTTCACGCTCGTGGTGACGCAGGAGGGGGAGAAGCTCTTCACCCAGGCCACCGGCCAGCCGCGCTTCGAGATCTTCGCCGAGAGCGAGACCAGGTTCTTCCTCGAGGTGGTGGACGCGCAGGTCGATTTCGTCGTCGACGGGGCGGGAACGGCCACCGGCCTGGTGCTGCACCAGGGCGGGCGGGACGTGCCGGGGAAGAAGATCAAGTAGGGGGAAGCTGCCGTGGGAGCTCCACGACGATCGTGGAGCTTCTACGACCGCCGCAGGCGCTCCACGACGGCCGTGGGCCCTCCACGGCGGCCGTGGGCGCTCCACGACGGTCGCGGGCGCTCCGCGAGGGTCGTGGCGGTTCCACGACGGTCGTGGCATGTCCACGGCGGTCGTAGCTCCTCCACGACGGTCGCGGCCGTTGGCGCAGGCGTAAAAGAGGCGGTAGAATGCCTGCGATGAACGGCGCACCGCCCACCGGGCCGCCCAAAGGCCGAGCGGCGTCGGGGAACCCGGCGAACCGCTTCACCCACCTCTCGGTCGATTTCACCGACGCCGAGGAGCCGCCGCCGGACCGGGTGCCGACGCTCTACCTGCGCGACACGACGCGCAGCATCATCGCCCGCAACGACAGCCCCGACGTCGGCTTCGAGACCTCCGTCAACCCGTACCGAGGATGCGAACACGGCTGCCTTTATTGTTTTGCTCGTCCGACGCATGAGTACCTCGGCTTCTCGGCGGGCCTCGACTTCGAGACCCGGATCATGGTCAAGGAGGACGCGCCGGAGCTGCTGCGCGCCGAGCTGGCCTCGCCGCGGTGGACGCCGCAGGTGATCGCCATGAGCGGGGTCACCGACTGCTACCAGCCGATCGAGCGGAAGCTGGAGCTGACCCGGCGGTGCCTGGAGGTGCTGGCGGAGTTCCGCAACCCGGTGGTCATCGTGACCAAGAACGCGCTGGTGCGGCGGGACGCCGACCTCCTCGCCGACCTGGCGCGCGACCATGCGGCGCTGGTCTGTCTCTCGGTGACGACGCTCGACGGCGAGCTGGCGCAGCGGATGGAGCCGCGGACGGCGCACCCGCGCCGGCGGCTGGAGGCGATCGCCGACCTGACGGCGCAGGGCGTGCCCTGCGCGGTCCTGGTCTCGCCGGTCATCCCGGGCCTCACCGACCACGAGATGCCGGCGATCCTCAAGGCGGCGCACGAGGCCGGCGCGGTCTCCGCCCGCTTCCTGCCGGTGCGTCTGCCAGGCGCCGTGGCCGGCCTTTTCCAGCAGTGGCTTTCCGAGCACTACCCCGACCGCGCCGACAAGGTGCTCAACCGCATCCGCAGCCTGCGCGGCGGCCGGCTCAACGACCCGCGCTTCGGCAGCCGGATGCGCGGGGACGGGATCTTCGCCGAGCAGATGCGGGCGCTCTTCGAGACCAGCTGCCGCAAGCTCGGCTACCCGGAGGAGGGGCCGGAGCTCTCGACCGCGGCTTTCCGCCGCCCGCCGGAACCCGGCGCGCAGCTCGGCCTGTTCTAGTCCGGCGTCGTGGCCCGCGGCGCCCGCCGGCGGCTCTTCCGCGCCGGCTTCGTCGCCACGCTGGCCGCGGCGCCGGCGATCTCGCCGGCGGCCAGGGCGACGGCGCCGCGCGCCGCCTCCTTGCCGCGGTCGAGGGCTTCGCGCCCCTTGCGCCGCGCCTCTTCGAGCAGGCGGTCGCGGGTCGAGCCGAGCAGCTCGTTCTCCCGCCGCGAGACGGGGACCGTCAGCCCGGCCAGCAGCCCGAGCGTGAGCCCCACGATCCCCGCCGCCAGCGGCTTCTCCTCCAGCAGCTGACGTAGCCCCTTGCGGCCGTTCTCGCCGCCGCTCTCGTCCAGCTCGAGCTCGAGGTCGTCGAGCTCGCGGTCGGCCGTCTTCGACTTTGAACGCTTCGCCATCGTCATCCCCTCCGTCACGCCGTCTTGGCCCGGCGCCGGGCGGGCTTCTCGGCCCGCCGCTCGCCCGAGCTCTTGAGGAACCGGGCCAGCAGCAGCCCGGCGAGGAAGGTGCCGGCCAGGAACACCTCGGGGCGCCGGCGGGCGAACTGCTCGACGTCCTCCAGCAGCCCCTCGAGGTCCCGCTCGCGCAGGTAGCCGGTCACCCGGTCGACCTGCGAAGCCGCCTGGTCGGCGTACTGGGCCAGCGGCCCGACCTGCGTGTCCTGCAGGCGGCTCGCCGTGCTGCGCAGCGAGCCGGCGAGGGCGTCCAGCCGCTCGGCCGCCTGGTCCTTGCGCTCCGCCACCAGACCTTCCACCTGCCCGCGTGCCCGCGTGACGAGCAGCGACGACTGCCGGCGGGCCTGCTCGCGCAGCACCTCCGCCGGTCTCTTTTCGGCTTTTTCCGCCATCTCGATCTCCCTTGGTTCGCGTGAGCTTCCCGTTGCACCCGGCTGGTCGAGGTCGCAAGAGGTGTGCCAGTTGCTTTGTCATTCCGAGCGCAGCCGAGGAATCTGGGGGCGGGAAGGCATGCATTGCGCTCCCCCGCCCAGATCCCTCGGCTTCGCTCGGGATGACATCAATGGACCATCCGCTCGAACCCTTCCGTGCGGCGGAGCTCGAGCGGGCGCTCGCGGCTGCCGAGCCGCCCTTCGTGGCCGGAGACGTCGATGGCGACGACGTAGACGCCGACCGTGCCGTTGCCGTGGAAGTCGGGGCCGATCGCCACGGTATGGCCGAAGGAGTCGCGCTCGGCCCGCAGCTCGCGGAACGAGCCTCCCGGTGGGCGGGCGAAGATCCGCACCCGCTCGACGCCGTAGTCGTCGCGGGCGCGGAAGCTCAGCTCGGCGACGGTGCCGCGCGCGTATTGCAAGAGGTACCCCTCGCGCAGCTCGACGACCGGCGGCTCGCGGTCGAGGGCGGCGAGCTGCTCCTCCAGCCGCCGGCGCGCCTCGGCGAAGGCCGGTGCCAGGTGCGGCGTCGGCTCGACGCGCGCCAGCTCCGCCAGCCCTTCGTCCGGCTTCCGCCGCCGCTCGAAGCCCGGCAGCGTTTCGAGGAAGGCCTGCTGCGCCGGCTCGGCGTCCCGGTGGTCGCGCAGCGCCGCGAGCCGGGCGGCGAGCCCAGGCCGCGCCGGCCAGCCGCTCTCGACCGTGCCGAGCGCCGCCAACGCGGCGGCGTAGTCGCCGGCGCGGGCCCCCTCCTCGGCGCGCGCTTCGAAGTGCGCCGCCGCCCACTCGCGGACGTGAGCGCCGTCGCCGGCGAGGACCAGGTCGTCCGGCCCGGGACCGCGCGGCGCCGGCACGGCAGGGGCGGGCACGGCGGCCGCGCGCGCCGGCGGCGGCTCGCCGCGACCGAGGAGAAGAAAGGCCAACCCGACCAGCACGACCACGGCCGCCGCCGCGAGGCCGCCCCAGAGCGCCCGCGGCAGGCCCGGCGCGGTCTCCGGCTCGACCGGAGGCGGCGCCGGCGCGGCAGCGGCGGGCGCAACCGGCATCGGCGGCGGCTCGGGCGGGGCGTGGAGGATCTCCTCGTCGACCGGCGAGAGCACCTCCTCCTCCGGCTCACCGTCGATTGGCGCGTTCTCGGCGTCGGCGGCCGCCTCGGCAGCCGCTGCGGCCGCCGCTTCCGCCGCGACCGCGTCCGCCGGGGCGAATCGCTCGCGCAGGTCGGCGAGGGCCGCGGCATCGGCGGCGATGGCGGCCTCGCCGAACTCGTCGCCGCGGAAGGGCGCGGTGCCGAGCCCGAGGAGCTTCACCTCCTCGCCGCCCTGTGGGGCCGGCGCCAGCCAGAGGTTGTCGGCGGCGAGGTTGCCGTGGGCGAGCCCGCGCTTGGCGAGGGGGGCGAGCGCTTCGCCGATGCCGACGAGGAGCGCCGCCGCGCGGCCGGGCGACGGCGGCGCCGTATCGAAGCTGCGGCCGGACAGCCTCTCGACGACCAGGAAGGCGCTCCCCTCGGCGTCGAAGCCGGCCTCCAGGATCGCCGGGAACGCCGGCTGGGAGAGCGCGCGGACCGTCGCGGCCCAGTGCGCGAAGCGCGAGCGCGCCACGTCCAGCCCCGCCGCAGAGCGCGGGTGCACCAGCTTGATGACCACCGGCCGCCCGCTCGCCGCCTCCACCGCCGCCATCACGGTCGTCGCCGGCGTCGATTTGAGGATCTTCTCGAGGCGGTAGCGGTCGGTGAGCTCGCGGCCCTCCATCCGGAAGCTCCCTGCGGTCTCCCCTCGGGGCGGACCGGCGCGGTGTGCAATCTTTTGCGCAGTATAGCGGTTAGACGGCAGGCCACCGCCGCGCCGTAGGAACTGCACAATGCCGCACGATCGCCGCCGTCTCCTCCCCTTCGCCCTGCCGCTCCTCCTCGCCGCGCTCGCTCCGCGCCCCGCCGCCGCGGGCCTGGACCGCTGGACCGCCGCCGGTCCCTTCGGCGGGCGGGTCTTCGGGCTCGCGGTCGCCGCAGATACCGCGGGCACCGTCTTCGCCGAGACCGGCAACGGGATCTTTCGCTCGATCGACGCCGGCCGGAGCTGGACGCGGGCGCCGCTGCCTCGCGCTACGGACTTCACGGTGGCGGTGCACGCGCGCCGGCCGCGGACGATCTGGGCGCTCTCGCCCTCGGCCGGGCTCTTCAAGAGTCTCGATCGCGGCGCGACCTTCACCCCGATGAGCGCCCCGGAAGGGCTGCAGCGGCTGTACCTCCCACCCGCCGCACCGCAGCGGCTCTACGCCACCGACTTCGGCGGGCTCTGGCGGAGCCTCGACGGCGGCGCGAGCTGGTCCCGCACTCCCCTCGAGGACCACGCCGGCGCCGTCGCCTTCCACCCGAGCGATCCGGACCTGGTCTATGCCGCGACCTTTCTGCGTCTCTTTCGCAGCCGCGACGGCGGCGCGACGTGGACGCGCATCGGCACAGGGTTCCCTTTCGGCGTTCACACGCTGCTCATCGATCCGCGGCAGCCGAAGGTGCTGTTCGCGGCCTTCGGCGGTTTCGGCAACGGGGGCCTCTTCAGGAGCCGCGACGGCGGCGCGAGTTGGGCGCCCGCCGTGAAGGGGATGGGAGAAGGACTCGACAACGTGGTGCCCGCGTTCGACCCGTCCAACCCGGCGATGCTCTACGCGGGCGTGCTGCGGCGTTCGGGCCACGGCCAGGTCGGCGAGCTCTTCCGCAGCCGCGATGGCGGCGCGAGCTGGAAGCGCCTGCGCTTCACCGAGGTGGTCTTCGCGGTGGCGGTCGATCCGCTCCATCCCGCCCGCCTCTACGCCGGCCTCGGAGCGAGCGGCGTCCTGCGCAGCGCCGACGGCGGCGGCACCTGGCGGCCCTCCGACCACGGCCTGCGCGCGTCCTACGTGTTCGCCGCCGCGGTCGACCCCTTCACGCCGGGGCGGCTCCTCGCCGCCCACGACGGCCTCTCGGAGAGCCGCGACCGGGGCCTCACCTGGACCCGCCTCTCCGAGGAGCTGCGCCGCGCCACGTTCCGCATCTACACGATCGTCTTCGCGCCGTGGCGGCCGGGTGAGATCTACGTGGGGAGTCACGGCGGCGTCCACAAGAGCGTGGACGACGGAACGACCTGGGAGGCCGCCGGCGAGGGGCTGGAAGGGCACGTGATCGAGCGCCTGGCGGCCCATCCCATGGTCCCGGATTTCCTGCTCGCCGCGGGCTGGATCGACGTGCCGGACCCGGAGGGCCGGCACCCCGAGCACGCGCTCTTCCGCAGCGAGGACGGCGCCGCGAGCTGGACGCGCCTCGACCTGCCGATCCCCGGCGTGGCGGTCCTCGACTTCGCCTTCGACGTCGGTGAGCCCGAGACCGTTCACGCGCTGACGGGCGAAACGGTGTACACCAGCACCGACGCCGGCGCCACCTGGGCACGCCGGGCGAGCAGCCCGCACTCGCTCGAGGACCTCGAAGGCGACCCCCACCAACCCGGCACGCTCTACGCGCTGCGGCCGTCGATCGACGGCGTGGGCGCGTTCGCGAGCCAGGACCGCGCCAGGACCTGGTCGCCGCTCGGGGCGCCGCATCCGCTCTTCGAATGGGCGCGCGTCCTGGCCGTCAGCGTCACCCTTCCCCGAACCTTCTTCGTCGCCTCGGCATTCGGCGAGGTCCACGCCAGCGACGACGAGGGTGCGACTTGGACGCTGCTCGGCGGGGCGCCGCTCCCCTCCTCCGCGGCCACCGCCCTGGTCCTCGATTCCGGCCGGCCGCGCGACGTCTACGCCGTGACCGGAGGAGGAGGTGGGCTGTTCCTCCTCACGCGGCCCTGATCGCGAACGCTCGCCGCGGGAGCGTCCGCTAGAATGAGCGGCCCGTGATACCGCTGCCGAGGAGGACGCCCATGAAAACCGCTCTCTCCGCTTTCGCCACGTTCACCTTCGCGCTCTTCGCCGCCGTCGCCTGCGACGCCGACGAGAACGGCAAGTCGCGCCTCGAGACCTCGCCGCGCCACCACGAGTGGGTGGCGGTCAAGGCCGGCGACCGGACCGTCCACGCCTACCTCGCCTTCCCCGAGGTCGCGGGCAAGGCGGCGGCCGTGATCGTCATCCACGAGAACCGCGGCCTCACCGACTGGGTGCGCGGCGTCGCCGACCAGCTCGCGGCGGCCGGCTACATCGCCATCGCCCCCGACCTCCTTTCGGGCACCGCGCCGGGGGGTGGCAAAACCTCCGACTATCCGAGCGAGGACGCCGCGCGCGAGGGGATCTACAAGCTGCCGCCGGACCAGGTGCTGCGCGACCTCGACGCCGTCGCCGACTACGTCGCCGCCCTCCCCGCCGCCAGCGGCAAGGTGGCCGTGGCCGGCTTCTGCTGGGGCGGCGCGGCGACCTGGCGCTTCGCCGACCATCGCGGCGGCAAGCTGGCGGGGGCCTACCCCTTCTACGGCACCGGCCCGGACACGCCGGAGGGTGTGGACGGCATCGCCGTGCCGGTCCACGGCTTCTACGGCGGCAACGACGAGCGGGTCAACGCCACGATCCCCAAGTCGACCGAGCTGACGAAGGCGGCGGGCAAGACCTTCGAGCCGGTGATCTACGAGGGCGCCGGGCACGGCTTCATGCGCTCGGGCGAGACGCCCGACGGCCCCCCCGCCGACCGCGAGGCCCGGACCAAGGCCTGGGAGCGCTGGCGCGAGCTGCTGAAGAAGCTGTAGTGGGTTGCAACGAGCGCTGCAACGATTGTCATCCCGAGCGCAGCGAGGGATCTGGGCGGGGGGACTCTTCGCCCTTGCGCTCACCGGCTGCGGCGCCGACACTCCTCCGGAGCGCGTCCACGACCTGACCGCCGCCTTCCCCCTCGCCGAGGTGCGGGCGGAGACCGGGCGCATCGACTTCGGCACCCCGGCGGCGCGGCCGCACCTCCTCGCCGGCTGGCACGGCAACGAGCGCGGGCGCGGCGGCGAGACGTTCGTCTGGGGGCGCGGGGCCGTCTCGACGCTTGCCTTCCATCTCGTCGCGCCGCGCGACCTCGTCGCCACGCTGCGCGCCGCGCCGCTCGCCGGCTCGCCGCCGCGGCGCGTGAGGGTGCTCGTCAACGGGCGTCCCGCCGCCACGCTGGCGCTCGCGCCGGGCCTCCACGACGCCTCCTTCGCCCTGCCGCGCCGGCTGCTCCGCGCCGGCGAGAACCGCCTCGCCTTCCGCTCCGCGCCGGCAGCGCGGGCGGCCGGCGGCGCGGGCGGGCGGCGGGACCGCCGCCGGCTGGCGATCGCCTGGCACGACCTGCGGCTGCGGCCGCTGGCGGCGCCAGCGCCGCCGCGCGCGGAGCCCGCCGCGCGCGCCCTCTTCCTGCCCTGGGGGACGGAGGTCGCCTACGTCTTCGACCTAGCGGGCGAGGCGAGGCTGGCCTTCGAGCGCGTCGAGGTCGCGGGCGGCCGCGGGTGGCTGAGCGTCGCCGCGCAGGAAGAGGGCGGGGTGGAGAGAGAGGTGGCGCGAAGCGATGCCGTTCAGCGAGGGCACGCGCTGCCGCTGCCGGGCGAGGGAGGACGCTTGCTGCGGGTCGTCTTGCGCGCCCTCCCCGGCGACGGCGCGCCGGGCGGTGGCCTGCGTCTCTTCGCGCCCGAGCTCCGTGTCGCAGCCGAGTCGGGCACAACGGAGCTAGCGGGGCCGACCGCCGCGACGTCTTCCTCCCCTGCTCCTACCCTCGCCGCAAACCGGATCTCTTCCCTACCCAGCTCCCCCCGTCCACCCGATCTCTTCGTCTACCTGATCGACGCCCTCCGTGCCGACCGCCTCGGCGCCTACGGCGGCCGCCGTGGGCTGACGCCGCGGATCGACGCCTTCGCCGCCTCCGCGCTCCTCTGCGAGCGGGCGGTGGCGCAGGCGCCGTGGACGCGCCCTGCCGTCGCCACCGTCTTCACCGGCCTCGGCCCGCTCCGCCACGGGGTCACGACCCTCGACGACCGACTGCCCGAGGCGGCCGTCACCCTCGCCGAGCGGCTGCGTGCCGCCGGCTACCGCACCGCGGCCTTCAGCACCAACGCGCACCTCGCCGAGGCCACCGGCTTCGCCCAGGGCTTCGACCTCTTCGCGGAGCTGCCGCGCCAGACCGGCGCCGAGGAGGTCGGCCGCCGCGCCCTCGCCTGGCTCGACGCGCAGCCGCCGGGCGCTCCCGTCTTCGTCTACCTCCACGCCCTCGAGCCGCACGCCCCTTACACGCCCCCCGCCGACCTGCGGGCGCGCTTCGCCCCCGGGGTGCGGCCGCGCGCCGGGACCCGCGCCGGGGTCGAGGCCGCCTACGCCGCCCGCGGCGCCGAGCGGGCGCGCCGCGTCGCCGACCTCGAGCGCCTCTACGACGCCGAGGTGGCGGCCGCCGACGGCGCCTTCGGCGCCCTGCTCGACGCGCTCGCCGCGCGCCGGCGGCTCGACGGCGCCCTCGTGGCACTCCTCGCCGATCACGGCGAAGCGTTCGACGAGCGCGGCGCGCTCGGCCACGCCCACGACCTCCACGCCGAGACGCTGCGCATCCCCCTGATCGTGAAGGTCCCGCGGCAGCGCGCGGGGAGGCGCCTGGCCGTCCTGGCGCAGCAGCTCGACGTCGTGCCGACCCTCCTCGCGACCGCCGGCCTCGGCCCGGCGCCCGAGCTGCCCGGAGCCGACCTGGCGCGGCTCGCCGACGACCTGGCGCGGCTCGCCGCCGCGGGCGACGACACGCCCTGGCGCGAGCGCCCGGCCTTCTCCCACCTGAGCTACGAAGGGCGCCGCGGCATCGCCGTGACCGCCGGCGGCTGGAAGTTGATCCAGCCGCTCCCGGTCGCCGCCGGCCGCCGGCCGCGGCTCTTCGACGTCGAAGCGGACCCCGGCGAGCGGCGCGACCTCGCCGACGCAAACCCAGTGCGCCGCTCCTGGCTCGCGGCGCTGGCGCGCGGCGAGCTGCTGGCCGCCCGCGGCGGCCTGCGGCCCGAGCGGGCCGCGATGGACGAGGAGACGCGGCGCGCCCTCGCCGCGCTCGGCTACCTGTGACGCGGGCGCTCCTCGCCGCCGCGCTCGTCGCCGCCGCGCTCGGCCGCTGCGGCCTGCCGGCATGGCTCTCGCCGAAGCAGGCGGAGCCGGCGTCGCTGGTCGAATGGGTCTGGTCGGGGGCGGTGACGCCGGACGGCGCCACCGTCAAGGCGAAGGTCGCGGCCGGGCGCAGCGTCCGCCTCCTGGTCAGCCCGCGCGAGGACCTCGCCGCCCCCATCGCCTCACCGCCGGAGCGGCCCGACCCCGACCAGGGCGACGTCGTCACGTTTCACATCACCGGCCTCCGTCCGGCGACCCTCTACCACTACGCCGTCGCCGCCGGCGACGAGATCGACTTCGCGCGGCGCGGCCGCTTCCGCACCTTCCCCACCGGCCCCGCCTCCTTCACCGTCGCCTTCGGCTCCTGCGCCAGCACCGGCTCCGACAGCGGGGTGTGGGACGAGATCCGCAAGCTCGACCCGCTCCTCTTCCTCCACCTCGGCGACTTCCACTACGAGGACCTGGCGGCCGACGATCCGTCGGTCTACCGGCTGGCCTACGCCCGAGCGCTGACCGCGCCCCGCCAGGCGCACCTCTACCGGTCGCTGCCGATCGCCTACGTCTGGGACGACCACGACTTCGGCGGCAACAACTCCGACCGCACCAGCCGCGGGCGGCGCGCCGTGCGCCGCGTCTACCAGGAGGTCGTCCCCCACTACCCGCTCGCCGCCGGCCGCGGCGACGTGCCGATCTACCAGAGCTTCCACGCCGGGCGCCTGCGCTTCGTCGTCACCGACCTGCGCTCCGAGCGCTCGCCGCGCGGCGCCGCGGACACCGCCGGCAAGACCGCGATGGGCGCGGCGCAGAAGGCGTGGTGGAAGCGCGAGCTGCTGGCCGCGCGCGACGCCGGCGAGCTGGTGGCCTGGGTGAGCACCAACGCCTGGATCGGCGGCGCCGACCGGCGCAACGACGGCTGGGGGGCTTATTCGACCGAGCGGCGCGAGCTGGCGGAGTTCCTCGTCCGCGAGCGGATCGACGACCTCTTCGTCCTCTCCGGCGACGCGCACATGCTGGCGATCGACGACGGCAGCCACAGCGGCTACGCGAACGGCGGCGGCCCGGGCTTCCCCGTCGTCCACGCCGCCGCGCTCGACCGCCGCGGCTCGGTCAAGGGGGGGCCGTACAGCGAGGGCGTCCACCCCAACCGCATCGGCCGGCGCGGCTACGACGGGCAGTTCATGCTGATGACGGTGCGCGACACCGGCGGCCGCGAGGTGTGCGTCGACTGGAGCGGCCGCCGCCTGCCCCACGACGGCGGCGCGCTCGCCGAGATGGTGCGCTGGGGGAAGTGCTTCGACCTGCCGCCGCCGCCGCTCCTGCCGCTGCTGGTCGGCCCGCCGCCTCCGCCGGCGCTCAGCGCGCCGCCGGCGGAGTGAGCGCCGCCGTAGCACGCGCCGCACCGGCGACGGAGAGCGCGCGGTTGGGCATGCGCAGGAGCGCTTCGGCGAAGCGCGCGGCGGCCTCGGCCGGGCGGCCGAGGTCGAGGAGCGCCTCGCCGAGCAGCTCGGCGGCAGGCTTGACCGGCTCCGGCGGCCCCATCGGCGGCGGCATCTCGGCCTCCAGCGCCGCGGCCTCGGCGAGGAGCGCCAGCCCCTCCTCGACCTTCCCCTGCCGCACGCGGAGCACGCCGGCCACTTCCTTGGCCGCGATGCGCAGCGGCCGGTCGCGATAGCTCGGGCCGGCTTCTGCCGCCAGCGCCGCGAGCTCGGTCTCGATCGCCGCCGCCCCGTCGAGGTCGCCCGCCCGCGCCGCGGCGAGGCCGCGCGCCAGGAGGTCGGCGCCGCGCGGGCCGCTGTCGCCGCCGCCGTGCCCGGCGTGCGGGCCAGAGCCTTTCGCGGGCGCCGCCGCGCCGTCCGCCGCCGCCGCCGTCCGCACCGCCGGCGCCTCGCCGGCCTCGACGAGCTGCCGCGCCTCCATCGTCCGCAGCGCGTTCGCCGTCCGCGGCGTCGGGGCCTCCGCGGCTGCGGCGCGGGCGATCGCCAGCGTCGCTCGCGCCGCCTCGACCCGCCCCTGCTGGAGCTGCGCGTAGTGCAGCCAGGAGAGGCTGTGGAAGTCGCGCTTGTCGGGCGCCATGCCGCGCCGCTCCACCCAGGCGGCGGACGCGGCCCAAGCGGCCTGGTTCGAGGCGATTGCCTCCTCCCAGCGCCCGAGCTGGACGAAGATGTGCGACGGCATGTGGAGGGCGTGGTGGGCAGCGGGCGCGACGCGCGCGTAGACCCGCGCCGCGCGCAGCCCGAGCGGCGCGTGGGTCGGGTCGTCGTAGGCGTGGATCAGGTAGTGGACGACGCCGGGGTGCTCGGGGTTTCTGTCGAACAGCTCCTCGAGCCGCGCCGCGGCGCGCACCAGGGCGCGGGTCCGCGCCTCGCCGGCCTCGGCGTTGAGCGCCGGCGCGATGACCGCGAGCGCCCAGAGGCTCGCCGCTTCGAGGTCGTCGGGGAAGCGCGCGGCGTGCCGCTCCATCGCCTCGGCGTAGCGGGCCTCGCGCGCCGCCCGTTCGCCGTCGCCGAAGAGCGTCTCGACCGCGGCCAGGTAGCCCCGCTCGCGCTCGGTCGGCGCCTTCGCCGCCCGCTCCGCCGCGGTCGGGGCGAGCGCCGCCAGCGCGGCGCGTGACGCCTCCAGGTCCTCCTCGGCCCAGATCGGATGGTGGTGGGAGAGGGCCTCCCCCCAGTGCGCCAGCGCGAAGCCCGGCTCGGCCGCGCGCGCGGCGCGGAAGGCGTCGGCCGCCTCGTCGTACCAGAAGCTGTGGAGGGCGGCGAGGCCGCGCAGGAACTGCCGCTGCGCCTCGGGCGAGCGCGCCGAGGTCGGGAAGTCGACGCGGCCCAGCTCCTCGGCGGCGAGCGGCGCCGCGGCGAGCAGGGCGGGAAGCGTGAGGAAAGCGAGGAGAGCGCGGGCGGCGGGCCGTCGCATGCGGCCAGCCTACTACTCCGCCCGCAGCGCCTCCAGCGGATCGACGGCGGTCGCCCGCCGCGCCGGCACGTAGCTGGCGAGGCAGGCGATGCCGGCGAGGAGCAGCGAGATCGCGACGAAGCTCACCGGGTCGGTGGGCGAGACGTCGTAGAGGATCTCCCCCACCACGCGCGTCACGCCGAAGGCGCCGATCAGCCCCAAGCCGATGCCGCAGAGCGCCAGCACCAGCCCCTGCCGCACCACCAGCCGCAGCACGTGCCAGCGCTGCGCCCCGAGCGCCACCCGCACGCCGATCTCGCGGATCCGCTGGCCGACGACGTAGGAGAGGACGCCGTAGACGCCGATCGCGGCGAGGAAGAGGGCGATGATGCCGAAGGTCGAGAACATCTTGCCGAAGAGGCCGTACTCCCAGACCCCGCTCATCCGCACCGTTTGCATGTCCGCCACCTCGAAGACCGGGATGCCCGGATCGGCGGCGCGGATCGCCGCGCGCGCCGCGGTCGCCGTCTCGAGCGGCTCGCCGCGCGTGCGCAGCAGGAACCCCGTGTTGCGGATCGCGAGGTAGGGGAAGGGCAGGTAGGCCGAGGGCTCGGTGTCGTCGTTGAGGTCCTCGTTCTTGAAGTCGGGGACGACGCCGACGACGGTGATCCAGCGCGTGTCCTCCTCGTCCTTCAAGCGGAAGCGGCGCCCGACCGCGTCCCCCTTCCAGAAGCGCTGCGCGAAGGTCGCGTTGACCAGCGCCACCGCCGACCGCGAGCCCGCCTCGCCTTCTGTAAAGCCGCGGCCGGCCGTGGGCCGGATGTCCAGCGCCCGGAGCCAGTCGGCGGTGATGCCGGTGTAGAAGATCCCCGGCTCCTCCCCCGGCGCCACCGGCTGCCCTTCGATCAGCACGCTGGCGCCGCCGCCTCCTCCTCCGAGCGGGATGTTGTTCGAGGCGCCGACCGCCTGGACGCCGGGCACCGCCGCCAGCACGCGCGCCAGCTCCTCGACCTTGCGCGTCTTCGGCAGCTCCTCCTCGTAGACGTCGCCCGGGAGGTGGATGCGCAGGGTGAGGATGTGCGCCGGGTCGAAGCCGCCGCTCGCCCCCTGCAGCTTCATGAAGCTGCGCACGAAGAGCGAGGCACCGACCAGCAGCACCAGCGACAGGGCCACCTCGAGCACCACCAGCGTGTTGCGCAGCTTGTTGCGGGCGACGCTGCCGCCCGAGCCGCGCCCCCCCTCCTTGAGCGCGCCGTTGAGGTCGGGCTTGGCGGCCTGGAGCGCCGGCGCCAGGCCGAAGATGATGCCGGTGACGACCGCCAGCACGACGGTGAAGAGGAGCACCGAGCGGTCGATCTCCCAGTACATCCAGTAGGGGGGCGGGTTGTCGGCCGGCATCGCGGCGTCGAGGAGCTTGATCCCCCACTGCCCGACGAGCACGCCGAGCGCGCCGCCGAGCAGCGACACCATGAGGCTCTCGGTCAGGAGCTGGCGGACGATGCGCCAGCGGCTGGCGCCGAAGGCGGAGCGGATGGCGACCTCGCGCTGCCGCGCCGTGGCGCGTGCCAGCAGCAGGTTGGCGACGTTCGCCCCGGCGATGAGGAGGACGAAGAAGACGGCCCCCTGCATCGTCAGCACCATGAGCTGCACCTCCTCCTCCACCATCTCGCGGCGCAGCGTGAACACCGCGGCGCTCCAGCCGGCGTGGACGGCGGGGTAGCGCTCGGCCTGGCGCTTGGCGAAGGCCTCGATCGCCGCCTGCGCCTGCGGCACGGTCATCCGCGGCGCCAGCCGCGCCAGCACCCAGAGCGAACGCTCGGAGCGCTCCTCCTCGTAGACCAGCGGCGCCAGCGGCACCCAGGCGTCCTGCTGGTAGGGGAAGCGGAAGCGCGGGGGCATGACGCCGACCACGGTGTGCGGCTCGGCGTTGACCAGGATGGTGCTGCCGACAATCTTGCGGTCGCCGCCGTAGCGGCGGAGCCAGAGGTCGTTCGACAGCAGGACCACGTTCGGCGCGCCGGGGCGGTCCTCGTCGGCGCGGAAGAGGCGCCCGACGACCGGCTGGATGCCGAGCATCGGCAGCAGGTTCGCGGTGATGCCGGCGCCGAGGACGCGCTCGGGCTCCTCGCCGCCGCCCAGGGTGAGGCTGCGGCCGGTGGTGGCGGCGATCTCGGTGAAGAGCCGGTCGGACTCCTCCTTCAGGTCGCGGAGGTCGAGGTAGGAGACCCCGGCGTCGTCGATGTCGTTCTTGACCTGCGTCGAGTGGACGACGACGATCCGCTCCGGCTCGTTGAAGGGCAGCGGCCGCAGCAGGATGGCGTTGACGACGCTGAAGATGGTGATGTTCACCCCGATGCCCAAGGCGATGCAGAGCACGGCCACGAAGGTGAAGCCGGGGCTCTGCCGGAGCGTACGGAGGCCGAAGCGCAGGTCCTGCAGCAGGGTGTCCATTTGCTGTTTCCTTACGCACGCGCCGGGGACCATGTTTCAGCGCGCGCGGCGGACGATCCGGCGGACCGGAGACGGCACGCTGAACCCGTCCACCCGGATGGACGCGCGAGCGGCGGAACGCCCTGCAAACAGGGCGTTTGCGGGCGTAAACGCCGGGCATCCGGGTTGCTAGGCGAGCGGGCATGCTGCGCCCCCTCCTCCCCGCGCTCCTCCTCCTCGCCGGCCGAATCACCGATCCGCTCGGCGCGCCGGCCGCCGGGATCGAGGTCTGGGACCTCACCTCCGGGCACGGTCCCCAGCGGCTGGCGGTGACCGGCGCCGACGGCCGTTTCGTTCTCCCGGAGATGCAGAGCGACCTCTTCGTCGAGCTTTGCGGTCCGGGCTTCCTCACCCAGGGCGTGATCGCGCGCCGCGGCGGCGAGCCGATCCGCGTCGTCCTCGAGCCTGCCGCCCGCGTCGCCGGAAGGGTGCTCGACGCGGTGACGGGGAGCCCGGTCGCCGGCGCCAACGTCTGGGGGCGGCAGCTCACCGACTCCGGTGCGCGCTGCTCCTCCTTCGCCGACGGTGTCTGCCCGCGCGACCGGTCGGCTCGCACCACCCGCACCGGGCCCGACGGCTCGTTCCTGGTCGATCACTTCGAGCCCGGTCTCTATCGGCTGCACGTCGAGGCGCCCGGCTACCTCAAGGCGCCGCCCTTCCACCTGAAGCTGGCGGCCGGCGAAGCGCGAGTCCCCGACGTCCTCGTGGAGCGGGGGGCGGTCCTGCGCGGCAGGGTGCTCGGCAGCGACGGCAAGCCGCGCGGCGAGGTCCGCCTCTTCGCTTCGTCGGGCCGTTCGAACCACAACGACGTCAAGAGCGACGCCGACGGCCGCTACGTCCTCACGGGCCTCGAGCCGGGTCCGGTATGGGTCCAGCTCCACCCGCCAGGGCTCGACTACGCCCAGCAGAGCGTCGAGGTCGGCTCGGGAGAGAACGAAGCCGACTTCCGCTTGAGCGCGCGCATCGCGCACGAGCTGCGGGGCCGGGTGGTGGACGCCGCCGGCCGGCCGGTCGGTGATGCACGCGTGCGGTGGGAGGAGCGTGGCGGCGGCGTCGCCGGCGAGACGCGGAGCGCCGCCGACGGCGGCTTCAGCTTGCCGAGCGGCGACGGCATCCACGAGCTCTCGGCGGAGGCCGCCGGCTACGCCCCCGGACGGCTGGAGCGCCCCGTCGTCGTGCGCGGCGCGCCGGTCGAAGGGCTGGAGATCCGGCTCGCCGACGCCGCCACGCTGCGCGGCCGAGTCCTCGGGGCCGACCCGGAACAGCGACGCCAGGAGGTCGAGGCGTATCAGCGCGGCGTCTACCGGCGGGCCGAGCTCGACGCCGAGAACCGCTTCACCCTGACCGGCCTGGGCCCCGGTCTCTGGCGGTTGCGCGCGGACGCGCCCGGTCTTGGCGTCGAAGCGGAGGTGCGGATCGCGCCGGGCGAGCGCGAAATCGACTTCGATCTCGAAATCCGCCCGCTGGTCGAGATCCAGGGACGCGTGCTCGCGCCCGACGGGACGCCGCAGGCCTACGCGAGCGTCCAGGCGCGGGCGGTGGGACAACCGCGCCCGTTGTGGGGTCACGGTGCGGGCAAGGACGGCACCTTCGCTTTCCGCGTGCACCCGGGGAGCTACGTCTTGACCGCTTCGTGGGAAGGGTTGGCGAGCGTCACGGCGGAAGAGCCGATCGAGGTCGGGGAGGCGCCGGTCGCCGGCATCGAGCTCCGGCTGCGCGAGCCGGTGCCGCTCCACGGGCGCATCGTCGGGCTCGCCGCGGAGGAGCTCATCGACGTCGAGGTCCTGGCGCGCCAAGGAGAGATCGAGCACCGCACCCGCGTCGACCCCGCGGCCGAGTTCGAGCTGAGCGACCTCGGCCCCGGCCCCTGGGAGCTGACCGCGCGGCTGCGGCGGGAGGGCGGCGTCCGCGTCGCCCGCGCCCGCATCGTGGTCGGCGAAGCCGGGACCGCCGAGTCGGCCGAGATCGTCTTCCCGGCCGGCCCGCCGCTGACCCTGCGCGGCCAGGTGACCGACGAAGCGGCCGCCGGGCTGTGGATCGACCTGCGGCAGGAGGGCGACGCCGCCGACGAGCGGCTCACCAGCACCCTCACCGACGAGGCGGGCGGCTTCGTCTTCGCGGGCCTCGGCGCCGGCCGCTACGTCCTCGCCGTGCGCGACCCGATCTACAACGAGATCCTGGGCGAGGCCGTCGTTCCTCTCGAGCGCGACCGCGCCGTGCGGATCGTCACGCCCTAGGGAAGCTTCCCCTCTTCCTGCGTAGGAAATTCGCCATAGCGCAGCCTCTGCGCCTGTGATATATGAATACAGCTAGAAGGTAAAACTCCAAACCACAGGGAGGTGCATATGGCGACCGCAGCTAGGCGACTCCGCGTCGGGCAGCGCGGAGTGGTCCTGCTCATCGTGTGTCTGCTCGTTCTCCTGGCCGCGAACTCAGGCCTGCAGGCGGCGGAGAAGGTCGAGGCCGAGCTCCTCGAGGAGATGGCCGCCAAGGGCGAGGCGACCTTCTTCGTGGTCCTCAAACAGAAGGCGGACCTCCGCCCCGCCCACGGCATCGACAACCGCACGGAGCGCGGGGCCTTCGTCCACCAGCGGCTCCAAGCGGTGGCCGAGGCGAGCCAGGCTCCCCTGCGCCGCTGGCTGGCGGACCGCGGGGTGAACCACAAGTCGTTCTGGATCGTCAATGCCATCCGCGTCACCGGTGACGAGGCCCTGCTCAACGAGCTGGCCGCCCGGCCGGAGGTCGACAGGATCGTGCTCGAGGGCGGCTACGAGATTCCCAAGCCCGAGCCCGGCACGGAAGAGGCGCTCGTCGACGCCGTGGAGTGGAACATCGACCGCATCCGGGCGCCCCTGGCCTGGTCCACCTTCGGCACGCGCGGCGAGGGCATCGTGGTGGCCAACGTCGACACCGGCGTGCAGTTCGACCACCCGGCGCTGGTGCAGCAGTACCGCGGCAACCTGGGAGGCGGGAGCTTCGACCACAACTACAACTGGCGAGACCCGTCGAACGTGTGCGGCAGCCCGTCCAACGTGCCCTGCGACAACAACGGGCACGGCACGCACACCATGGGCACCATGGTGGGCGACGACGGCGACCCCGGGGCCAACCAGATCGGCGTCGCTCCCCATGCGCGGTTCATGGCGTGCAAGGGGTGCGAGTCGAACTTCTGCTCGGACTCGGCGCTCCTCGGCTGCGGCCAGTGGATCCTCGCGCCGACCGACCTCAACGATCAGAACCCGCGGCCCGACCTGCGGCCGCACGTCGTCAACAACTCCTGGGGCGGCGGCCCCGGCAACCCCTTCTACCAAGCCACCGTCGACGCCTGGGTGGCGAGCGGCATCTTCCCCGCCTTCTCCAACGGCAACGCCGGCCCCGGGTGCTTCAGCGCCGGCTCGCCCGGCGATTTCGTCAACACCTACGCCGCCGGCGCTTTCGACATCAACAACAACATCGCCGGCTTTTCCAGCCGCGGCCCCTCGGCGTTCGGTGGCGAGCTCAAACCCAACATCGCCGCTCCCGGGGTCAACGTCCGCAGCTCGGTGCCGTTCAACTCCTACGCCTCCTTCAACGGCACCTCGATGGCGTCGCCCCACGTGGCCGGCACGGTGGCCCTCATGTGGTCGGCGGCCATCGCGCTCGTCGGCGACATCGACACCACCCGGACGCTGCTCGACGGCACGGCCATCGACACCTTCGACGCGCAGTGCGGCGGCGACGCCGACGACAACAACGTCTTCGGCGAGGGCCGGCTCGACGCCTTCGACGCCGTCGACCAGTCCCCGCGCGGCCCGACGGGCACGCTCGACGGCACGGTGACCGAGGATCCGGGCGGGGCGCCGATTGCCGGGGCCACGCTCCACGCGGTCGGCCCCGCCGACCGGACGACGACCGCCAACGCCGGCGGCAACTACAGCTTCACGCTGCCGATCGGCACCTACGACGTCACCGCCAGCGCTTTCGGCTTCGTCAGCGAGACCGCGACCGGCGTCGAGGTGACGGACGGCGGCGTCACGACCCAGGACTTCGCCCTGCAGCAGGCTCCGTCCCATCCGGTGAGCGGGCACGTCAGGGACGGCGACGGCAATCCCATCGCCAACGCCAAGGTGACCATCTTGGGCACTCCCATCCCGCCCGCGTTCACCGACGGCGCCGGCTTCTACAGCTTCGCCTCGGTACCGGAAGGGACCTACGCCGCCCGCGCCGAGGCCGGGCGCTGCAACGATCCGCAGGAGCAGGCACTGGTGGTCGCCGGGCCGACGACCCTGGACTTCGTCCTGCCCCAGCGCTCCGACGCCTTCGGCTACTTCTGCCAGGTGGTGCCGGTCAGCTTCATCGACGCCAACACCGTCCTGCCGCTCAGCGGCGACGACGCCTCGGCGCAGGTGAGCCTGCCCTTCCCGTTCACCTTCTACGGCGAGACCCACAGCACCGCGCACGTCGCCACCAACGGGTTCCTCAACTTCCTGGCGCCCAACGCGACGTTCGGGAACTCGGCCATCCCGAGCACCTTCCCCCCCAACGGCGCGGTCTATCCGTTCTGGGACGACCTCTTCGTGGACGGCAGCGCCAGCGTGCGCACCCAGCTCCTGGGCGCCGCGCCCAACCGCCAGTTCGTCATCGAGTGGCGCAACGTGCACTTCTTCGGCGACCCGGGCCGGCGGCTGCGCTTCGAAGTGGTGCTGTTCGAGAACGGCCGCATCCTGACCCAGTACACGGACATCAACAACGCGGACGGGCGGGAGACGGGCAACTCGGCCACCGTCGGCATCGAGAACCAGGCGGGCACGGTGGCGCTGCAGTACTCGTCCGACGAGTCGTCGCTCGAGAACGATTTCGCGGTCCTCTACCGCCTGCCGCCTTCGGGCTTCATCCAGGGCACGGTGCGGGACGGCAACGACAACCTGCCCGTGGGGGGCGCCACCGTCCGCTTCCTGCGTGACGGCTCGCTCTTCCGCCAGACGACCACCGACGCTGCCGGCTTCTACCGCGCGCAGCTGCCGCTCGACACCTACACCGTCGAGGCCAGCGCCACCAACTACAGCACCGAGTCGGCGGAGGTGGTGCTGGATCAGGAGGACGAGGTGGCGGTGCAGAACTTCACGCTCGACACGGCGCGCGGCGTGGTCACCCCGACCTCGCTGCAGCTCGTGGTGCCCGCCAACCAGACCCGCACGCGGACGCTGCGCCTCAGCAACACCGGCGGCGTCGACATGACGTGGGAGATTCGGGAGTCGGGCGGCGGTCAGGCGGCGGCTTCGCTGCAGGCCCAGCCGCGCAAGGGCGACTTCGACCCCAACTCCACCACCACGGATGGGCTGTACGAGAACCCGCTGCCCGGCTGGCAGCCCACGGCTCCGGGCGACGTCATCCGCTCCTGGCCGCCCACCGGCCTCAGCCTGGCCTGGGGGGTCGGCTACACCGGCAACGTCTGGCTCTCGGACATCCCCACCAACAACCGCAACCACGAGTTCACGGACGTGGGCGCGGCCACCGGCCGCAACTGGCCGGCGCCGTGGGCGGGCGCGTGGCCCGGCGACATGGCTCTCGACACCGGCCACAACCTGATGTGCCAGGTCAACGTCGGGGGCGACAACGGCATCTACTGTTGGAACATCAACAGCGGCGCCGTCGAAGGCAGCATCACCGGGGCCTTCCCCTGGACGGGCATCTCGCAGCGCGGTCTCGCCTACCGGTCCGACGACGACAGCTTCTACATCGGCGGCTGGAACGAGGGGATCCTCTATCACGTCAAGGGTCTCTCCTACCCCGACAAGGGCGCGGTCATCGGGCAGTGCAGCCCGCCCGACCCCAACATCTCCGGCCTGGCCTGGAACCCCGCCTTCGGCATCGTCTGGTCGGCGACCAACAGCCCGACCGACACCATCTACCAGCTCGATCCGGACACCTGCCAGGTGCTCTCGACGCTGCCGCACCCGAGCCCCGGCTTCGCCGGCGCCGGTCTGGAGATGGACGAGGCGGGCAACCTGTGGATGATCGACCAGGCCCCCAACACGGTGTACCTCATCGACAGCGGCGTGCCGGCGTTCGTGGACGTGCCTTGGATCTCCGAGAGCCCGACCGCAGGCATCGTCACACCCGGCGACACGCAGGAGATCGAGGTGACGGTCGACACCACCGGCCTCCAGCCCGGCGTCTACAACGCGACGCTGTTCATCGCCACCAACAGCGGCCGGCAGCCGCAACTGACCGTCCCGGTGAGGCTGATCGTGCCGGCGTACCAGCAAGGGGTCGACGTCGCCGCCAACGGCGGATACGTCGACGTCAACGCCGACGCCTGGGCACGCGATCAGGCATGGACTGCGGGTTCCTTCGGTTACGTCACCCGCGGTAACGAGGCCAGCACGAACTCGGCGATCGCGGGCACCGAGGACGACCAGCTCTACAAGACCGCCCGGCGCGGCGCGACCGAGTATCGCTTCGACGGTCTACCGCCCGGCACGTACCAGGTGGAGCTGCGCTTCGCCGAGATCCAGAACCGCAAGGCGGGCCAACGGATCTTCGACGTCACCATCGAGGGCAACATCGCCCTGTTCGCGTTCGACATCGCCGCCGAGGTCGGCAAGAACGCAGCGGACGACAAGTCGTTCATGCTCCCGGTGACCGACGGGCAACTGAACGTCCGCTTCATCATGCGGCAAGCCGACAGGGAGCCGCTCATCAACGCGATCCGGGTCACGCACCGTCCGGACCAGTAGTCGCTGCAACCGGTGGCCCTGCCTTCGGGCAGGGCCACCGTCGTCCCGCGTCAAGGAAGCTTCGCTCTTCAAAAGGGAAGCTTCCCCAGCCAAAAGGCAAGCTTCGCCTTTGAAGAGGGAAGCTTCGCCAACCAAAAGGGAAGCTTCGCTTTGCGAGAGGGAAGCTTCGCTACCGGAAAGCCAAGCTTCCCCTTTCAAGAGGGAAGCTTCGCCACCCGAAAGCTAAGGTTCACCTTTCGAGAGGGAAGCTTCCCTACCGGAAAGCTAAGCTTCACCTTTCAAGAGGGAAGCTTCCCTGTCCAAAAGGTAAGCTTCACTTTTCAAAGGGGAAGCTTCGCTTTTCAAAAGAAAAGCTTCGCTTTCCGAAGGGGAGCTTCCCGGAGTGCCTTTTTGGCATCTTCCGGCCGCCGGAGCAGCTTGAGGCGATGCCGGGGCCGAGCCCCTGGACGTAGGCGGGGGAGATCCAAAGCATGGCCAGCCGCTCGAGCAGCCCCGCTCCGTAGCGGTCCGTCTCGCGCCCGTCCGACCTCAGGGGTCAACTCGGCCGACGCCTTCCACCAACCAAAAGAGGGCTGGTACGATGCGGCTGAGCCTCGCGACGACACCTTATGCCCAAGATAGCCATCGAAAAGCTGTCCTCAACTCCCCCTTCACCGAGCCAGCGCGTCGTTCTCGCTTTGCAGACGACGCAACCCCGGCCGGATCATCGAGCGGCGGCTTCCGACTACGGGGTCGCTATCAAGCCACTGGCGCGTGCGAGAACGCGGGAGCTATGAACGCGCGTTAGCTCGAACCTCGAGGAATTACACGATGGAATCAGGTGCCAAGGCAGCAATTAGCGGCTTTCGCCTCCAAGCGCTTCATACGCTCGATCTCATCCTGCGTGACGCGAGCAGTTCAAGGGAGTTCCAGCCCGAAGGAAAGGAAGATCTTGCAATCTATGAGAATGCACGCCTCATCAAAGCAATCCAGGTCAAGGCCTACTCGGCTCCCTTGACGCTTTCCGACCTTTTTCCACGTAAGGAGACTTCCCTTCTGCGCCGGCTACTTAATTCGGAAGATAAGTCGAGCGCTTTCGAGCTGACGAGCTTTGGTCCTCTGGGCCCAGAGCTAGAAGCATTTCAACGCCGGGAGGATGAAGCGCTCGCCAAGTTCTCCAGAAAGCTGAGAGAATACGGCTATTCAAACGACGAAGTCGCCGAGCTCGCACGTCGGCTTCAAATCGTGAAAGTCGACGAAGCTACTGTACGCCAGCGGGTCCATGGGCACTTCACACAGACTCTCACAGCCGGCGATCCCGCCCGTGCCCTTGATCTTCTGGTGTGGTGGGTTCTCCAAGCGGCCGAGAACCGATACCGAATCACGTACCGTGACCTGCGTGACCGGTTACTGGCAGTAGGGAGATACTTCGCAGAAAGGAGGGACCACCATGAAGAGTGGTTTACTACTATCAAGCCGCTCGAGGATCTTCCGGCTTCTACTCTTCCGTCAATCGACACATTAGCGACAGAATACTATCGGGGAACGGCAGCACGGTATGCCCACATCCGTGCCGGTCTTGATGTGAGGCGCGATGAACTCCTAACACTTATTGATGACAATCTGCGAGGCAAGAAGGTTGTTATCGTTCATGGAGCTTCTGGACAGGGAAAAACTTCTCTCCTTCTCCGCTACCTTCATGACTACGTGCCAGAGGAATGGCGCTTTATGGTAACTGCGATCGACGACCGCCGCCACGCCAGCAAAATTGCTAACGCGCTCGCTGATCACCTTCGCGCAGTCAACGTTCCAGTCTTCCTCTTGATCGATGTGGCACCGCGGGATCTCCAATGGGTCGCACTGATTCGGGAACTGCTGGACATCGAGAATGTACGCATTCTGGTTGCAATCCGAGAAGAAGACCTGGCCCGTCGAACGGCTTCCGAGAGCGAAATCGGGTTCCCAGCTGATATCCGACTCGATTTCACTGAGACGGAGGCGGCGAACGTTTACGCAAGGCTGGTAACTCGTGGCGATGCTGTCAACGCCTTTCCAACCTTCAACGAAGCGTGGCACCGCTTCGGAGGGGACGGTCCTCTGCTTGAGTTCGTTTACCTTATTACCCAGACGGCGAGTTTGCGGTCGGTTCTAGCCTCTCAAGTACGGCGTCTTCGAGAGGAGGTCCGGTCCGGAACACTCGCACCGGAGGCGCTTCGGTTTCTGCACATTTGTGCGGCGGCAACCTCCTTCGAGGCACATGTTCGCCTCGCACCTCTCGCAGCTCATCTAGGGCTCAAGGACCCGATAGGAATAGTAGCTCTCTTCGAGAACGAGTACCTTCTCAGAGTTTCCGCGGATCGCGCGGAAGTTGAGGCTCTTCATCCAGTTCGCTCTGGTCTCTTAGCACTGGAACTTCAGGACCCGGTCCTTGCGCCGGCTGAGGAGCTAGCTCTTCAGGGGCTCCCTTTCATTCCTGAGAATGATTTGGAGGTGTTTCTATTGTATTTGCTTTCCCGACATCCCAACTGCTGGGCTCGCTTGCCGGCAGCTCTGGCGCAGCTTCCTCGCCTCGGTTGGACCGGCGGGGGCGGTATCGGACGAGTCCTGCTGTGGTGGGGCACTAAGTGCTACCTTGAGGAGAATCGGCCTACTATTGAGGAAGCAAGAAATATCGCTAGTGAAGCGTGGGCATTCCTCGTTCTGCCGGATGTCGCTGGCGCACTCGGTCAAGACCCGGCCGAAGGAGTGTTAGATCTCCTCGGGCGAACAAACCCAGCCGTGGCTGAAATGTTGCGCCGTATCAGAAGCCATCTCACGCCGAGGTCACGCCTCTTTGAGCCGATCACAAATTGGCTGCTCAACACTAAGATTGCAACCGAACCTTCAGATCTAAGCGATTGGGAAGGTCTCGCAGAGTTGACCTTTTGGGCTGGGCGCTTGAACATACCTGTCCCCGGCACATTTGAGTTGGCCGATTTACCAGTGGGTAGTCTGCCCCTCAGTATCCAGGCGCAAATCTGCCTTGCTTTAGCCGAGGCTGATCCGACGAGACAGGCCCAACTTCTAAGGCTGCATGGAGAGGCCCTTCGGACCCGCTTCCGAGAGGATACGGAGTCGCTTATCTTGACAGAGAGCGGCGAGACCGTTACCGCGGAATTCCTAGTTCCTTTCGACCTACTCGCTGATAGTCGCACCGAAAGCCCTGAGACCGACGGGGCGGTTCTCGAATCTGTCGAAATCCTACCAGTACGACGCACCTCTACGGCGACGCGGCAGGGCCCTCGGAAAGAGAGTCTAGATGCGATTCTCAACAATGAAGCCGTCAGACGGGCCGAGCTACTCCACGGTTTCTTCCCCGATAAGGAACAGTATTGCACGCAGGGTCACGGCCACCAGCTAACCGTCGCGGGGGTTGAGCTACCTCATGACTCTACGAGGAAGCAAATGCCGCCGACCGCCTTGCCTGCCCCTTGGCTGGTTCGTGTCAACGCGACTCTGCACAGCCTCGAAGCCTTCGGGCGGCGCCCAGACACGTGGAACCTGTACGCGGAGCTACTCCTAAGCATCCGCGAGACGATTGCAACTGTGCTCCTGCAACTTCACAGGGCTCTCAGCGCGTATTTTGAGAACAACAGTGCGAGAAGTCTCTTCGGTAGCACATTGACTACGGAGCTGTGGGAGCAAGCTAAGCAAGCGGCAGGCACTGTTCCTCACCTCCCAATGAGTGCTGTCGATGAATGGGGCCTCTCAAGTGAAACTCAGCGCGATGGTTCAGCTAAAGCATCAGCGTTCTCTACTAATATAGCGAGCACATTTGCCCTGGGCCGTCATCGCGCCTTCGCGAAGGCGATGCAGGACTATACATTCGCTATCTCAAACTTCCTCAGCCAAGCGGAGATCCTCTGTGTGGTGCATGGCATGATTGGCCGCAACATACGCAACAAAAGCGAAGTCATAGCTCTGGCGACAGCGCAGTATGGTTATGGCGAAGATAAGATCCGTCTCTCAAAGCACAACCTCTTTCAGGTGATGATCTGCCTCTCCGCTATGCAGCGTGCCTTCAATGAGCGGGTCGGCCACCTTGCCGACACTGACAAGCTCATTCGAGTGGCGAAGCGGGAGACAAACCTTTTTCCGGAACTCTGGGCATTGTGGTATCAGTTTTGCGATTTTCCGGAGAAGAGGATGCAAGCTGCAGGCGCGCAATCTGTCTCGGAGATGGAGGAAGCTTTGGCGCTTGTGCGGAAGGAGCTGAAAAGATCGCTCACTTCGCCAATGTGGAGTGTCGTTATGATTCGTGATCGATTTGTCTGGCAAGGACGGCCTGCCATGGTCCTCTGTCTCGATCTAACCTCGCTCACAGATCTCGAGGCGGCGCGAGCGGACGTTCTTGCTCGCCTCGGTGAAATGCTGGAAGGTGCAAGGTTCGGCTCTCTTGTGCAATACGCCCTAGAGTACTACTGGCCCAATATTTTGATAATTCCGAGACTTGCCGGTGTCGCGCCAGAGTCGGGTGCTTGGGTCGTGCCGTCCTTTGTATTCTCGCACGGTGGTGACCGCGAGAATCCGGACCGGCCTTGGCTTCGAGTGCTGCAGCCTCTCTCTCAAGAGCAGATGGAAACCCTAGGAGTGGAGGTGAGTCGGGCTGCGCGGATCGAAAGCCTCAACGCCCTCCAGGAATGCCTAGGTAAAGTGCATCTACATTTCGCTCATCTAGCCCTCCTCGCAAAGCTGAGCCCACGTCTTGATGAAGTTGGCATTTCGATTTTGGACCGTTATTTAGCGGCTTCGGCGCGACAGTTAACCCAGGAAGTCGATAATCTCCGGAACCTGCTTCCTCGCGCTGTGGGAGAAGTTGAGCAAAGTACTTGGGTTGCGCAGGAGATCTTGGAGGTACTTCTCGAGCCCATCAAGAGCCTAAGAACGGAGTTGGAGGGTCTAGAGGATCGCAGATTGACACCCGACCTGCAGCGATATGACGCCGAAGCAAGACGGTTTCAAGAGCTTGCCTCGTCACTAGTTGTGCTTCGCTGGATGTCGGTCCCCGGCGCCATTGGAGCGGGCGATATCGCTTCGGGACCGTCGTGAGAGTCTCCCTACCGCCGGAGCATCTTGAAGGCGATGCCCGGGCCGAGGCCCTGGACGTAGGCGAGGGAGATCCAGAGCATGGCCAGCGGCTCGAGCAGCCGCGCGTTCCGTAGCGGGCCGGCGTCCACCGGCTCGAAGCCCAAGTCGGCGGCGAGGCGCGCGGCCGTCCCCTTGGCCTCGCCGTCGTCGCCGCAGTAGAGCATCGTCGCCGCCTGCTCCCCGTACAGCGGGTCGGCCATGTTGCCGGCGCCGGTCGAGTTGAAGATCTTGACCACGCGCGCGCCGGAGGCGAGCGCGGCTACCTGCTCGCCGGCCGAGGTGGTGTGCCCGATCGCCAGCCCCGAGAGGTCCTTGGCCAGCGGGTTCGTGCAGTCGAAGAGCACCTTGCCGGCGAGATCGCCGGCCGCGGCGAGCGCGTCGCGCACACCGTCCCACGGCGTGGCGAGGACCACCACCTCGCCATGCTCCGCCGCCTCGCGGACGCCGGCCGCGCGCGTCCCGGGCGGCGTCTCCACGCGCCCCGGATGCCGCGTCCCGAACACCACCTCGTGCCCCGCCCCCGCCCACCGCCGCCCGAGCGTCCCGCCGACGTTGCCGGCCCCGATGATCCCGATGCGCATGGCTGCATGTCCTCCGCGCTTCCAACTCTAGCGGTAGACTGCGACCTTCTGGACAACGGAGAGGGGTCTTCGGCGATGAGCAGGACGCCGTACTGCATCGGCTATCGCACCGAGCCGATCGTCGACGTGGCGAGCGGCCTGGTGCACATGGGGCTCGACGTCTGCTCGCTCGATCCGGCGGGCAGCGTGACGTCGCACTTCCACTCCTACGAGGTGGGGTTCTACGTCCTCGCGGGACGGGTCCTTGGGAGGTTCGGCGAGCGCGCCTACGACCTCGGCCCGGGCGACTACGCCGTCCTGCCGAGCGGCACGATCATCGCCTGGCACAACGTGGGTGCCGAGGGGGCGCGGTGGTGGCAGCTCTCGGCGCCGCAGCCGAAGCTCGCGGGGGGCGACACCTTCTTCCTGCGCCACGGCTCGGCGCCCGACACCGGCGGCCCGCTCGACGGGAGCTTCGGCGGCCACTTCGACGCCTCGCAGGTCCCCACCGATCCGGCCGCCCACGACAACACCCGCAAGGGCGTCTTCGGCAAGCCGATCCTCTCCGGGACGCACCTGGAGGCCTCGTACCTCGACTACTCCCCCGGCGCCTTCATCGCGCCCCACGACCATCCCTTCGAGATCAGCAACTACGTCTTGAGCGGCAGGCTCCGCGTCACCGTCGGCGGCCGCGAGCGCCTGGTCGAGGTGGGGCAGGCGCTCGTCGCCGCCGTCGGCGTGGTCCATTCCGCCGTCAACGCCGGCAGCGAGCCGGCGAGCTTTATCGAGACCTACGTGCCGCGCAAGCCGGCGGCCGAAGCGGCCCGCTACGTCGAACTCTGGCAGCAGCGCGCCAAGGAGCTCGACGCGGAGGAGTGTCCACCGTGACCCCATCGAGGAGACCAGAGATGAAGATGCCGCTGGCGGTCTTGTGCCTTTTCTCCATCGCGGCCGGCTGCGCGCCCGCGCCGCCCGCGCCCCCCGAGTCGTCGGGCCTGGCGACGATCGAGCCGGGCGTGCTGACCGTCTGCACGTACACCGGCTTCGCCCCCGTGAGCTCAAAGGACGAGAGCGGCGAGATCGTCGGCACGGACATCACCTTCGTCCGGCACTTCGCGCAGGACAACGGCCTCCCAGTGGTGAAGTTCAAGGAGGCCGACTTCGCCGGCATCTGGGAGCGCCCAGGGCGCGGCGAGTGCGACCTCGCGGCGGCGGGCATCGCGCCGCTCGACAGCCGCAAGAGCCCGGGAGTGGTCTGGAGCGCGCCTTACTTCAACGTCCAGCGGACGCTCCTGATCCGCAAGGCGGATGCGGACGAGCTGCACACGATCGCCGACTTCAAGGGCCGCACCGTCGCCTTCACCACCGGCTCGACGGCCGAGGTGGACACTCGCGCGCGGGCGCCCGAGGGGACGCTGTTCCGCGGCTACACGAACCAGCAGGACCCGATCACCGACCTGCTCGGCGGCAAGATCGACGCCTTCGGCGAGGGCAGCATCAGCAACGAGTACCTGGCGCGCCTCCACCCCGAGCTCGCGGTCATCGACGCCCACGAGATGGACCCGCCCGAAACTTTCTCGCTGCCGACCCGGGAGGCCTCCGGCCTGCTCGGGAAGCTCGACCCCTGGATCGAAGCGCACAAGTCCGAGTACGCCAAGGAGCTCGACTAGAGCTGAACGGAGGGGCGCCCTCCCCCGCGAATCGCGAGGGAGGGCGGGGGGAGGGGAAGAAGGAGAGAGAGGGAGGGAGGTCAGTTGCTGGCGACGGCGGTGCCCAGATGCGAGTCCATCAGATGCTCGCCGAGCCACTGCGCGAGGACCTCTTCCGGCACCGGCGCGAGGGTGGCGGTGAGCTGGCGCTCGGCGCCGTCGCGGCGGACGGTGTAGCTGATCTGCTTGCCGGGGCCGAGGTTGGCCTTGGCCTTCTTGAGCGCCTCGCTGTTGGAGTCGGTCAGAGCGACCCCGTTGAGGGCCACCAGGACGTCGCCGACGCGAAACCCGGCTTTGGCCGCCGGGCTGTCGGGCGCGACCGCGGTGATCGCGTAGGCGCCGGCCGCGTTCTTCTCCTTCTCGACCCCGAGGTAGCCCCAGGACTTCATCTTCTCGACGCGCGCCTGGAGGGCCGCCTCCGAGGTGCCTTCGGTGCACTTGCCGTGCGCGCCGCCGGCCTTGGCGACGCCGGCGAAGCTCGTCGCGAGCGCGACTGCGAGGAATCCTGCGGTCCACTTGGTCATGATCTGCCTCCTTGGGTTTGCGGCTTCGCGGAGTGCCCGCTCGCCATGCCGGCAGACTAGGAGCGGGCGGTCGTAAATGTCCTTACGCTGCGGTAAAACCTTGCAAACCAGGTAATCAATTCGTAAAAGGGCCGTCCGGCCTCTTGCGCCGCCCGTACGCTGCCCTATCATGACGCCTGGACCGACGACCATGCGCCTCGCCAACTTCGCCCGCCGGCACGCCCTCCCGCTCGGCTTCCTCGCCGTGCTGGCGCCGCTCGCCCTCCTCCTCGCCCTGCAGTACCGCTGGCTGGTCAAGCTCGACGAGACCTCGGCCCTGGCGCAGCAGAAGCAGCTCGACAACTACCTCGAAGGCGTGGCGGCGGACGTCAAGTGGCTCTACAGCACGCAGATGGAGCGGGCGCTCAACCTGCCGTCGTCGATCTTCACCGAAGGCAAGCTCGAGAAGGTGGCCCACCTCTTCCACAAGGAGACGCCGCCGGGCGTGCGCCGTCTCTTCGCCGCCAGCTTCGCCGGGCCGGAAAAGGGCGACCTCCGCCACTTCGACCCCAAGGCCGGCTGCTGGTACGAGCCCGGGTGGAGCGACGAGGAGCGGGCGATCTGGATCGCCATCAGCCCCTGGTCGACGCAGGCGCACAAGGGGGCGCCGCTCGAGAAGACCTCGCTGGTCGTCGAGGAGCGGGACCCGCGCTCGCGCATCCTCCTCTTCCCGATCACCGACGAGACCTCGCAGGTCGTCGGGATCACCGGCCTGCTGCTCGACGAGGCGCACTTCCGCACCGCCGTCCTGCCGGCGGCGATCCAGCACGCTCTGCCCAAGTACTTCGGCGACGACCCGGCCGACGACTTCGTGGTCACGGTGCGCGACCGCCGCGGCGACCTGGTCTACACGACCGACCCCAAGAAGCGGCTGCGCGAGGAGGCCAAGAAGCCCTTCTCGCTGGTCTTCACCGACTGGACGATGGGGCTCGCCAGCCGCCACGCCACCGTCGCCGAGGTCGCGCACCGCAGCTTCGGCGTCAACATCGGCCTCTCGGCGCTGCTCGCCACCGTCCTTTTGGGTGGCGTCGTCCTCGCCCTGCGCTCGGCCTCGCGCGCGGTCAAGCTCTCGGCGATGAAGAGCGACTTCGTCTCCAACGTCAGCCACGAGCTGCGCACGCCGCTGGCCTCGATCCGCGTCTTCGGCGAGCTGCTGCGGCTCGGCCGCGTCGAGAGCCTCGACCGCGCGCGCGAGTACGGCGAGTACATCGAGACCGAGAGCCGGCGGCTGACCCAGCTCATCAACAACATCCTCGACTTCTCCTCGATCGAGTCGGGGCGGAAGAGCTACCACTTCGAGCGCGCCGACCTGGCCGACGTCGTCGCCGAGACGCTCAAGACCTTCGAGGTGCGCCTGCGCCAGAGCGGCTTCGTCATCCGCTTCGAGCGCCCGGCGGCGCCGCTGCCGCCGGTGCAGCTCGACGCCGGCGCCATCGCCCAGTCGCTGTCGAACCTGCTCGACAACGCCGTCAAGTACTCGAACGGCGGCAAGGAGATCGCCGTCGCGGTGGCGCGCGAGGGCGGCTGGGTGACGGTCGCGGTGACCGACCGCGGCTGCGGCATCCCGCGCGACGAGCAGCGCAAGATCTTCGACCGCTTCCACCGCGTCTCGACCGGCCTGGTGCACGACGTCAAGGGCAGCGGCCTGGGGCTCGCCATCGTGCGCCACATCGTCGAGGCCCACCAGGGCCGCGTGACGGTGGAGAGCAAGATCGGCGAGGGCAGCACGTTCGCGATCTGGCTGCCGGTCGACGCCGCCGCGGAGGCGGCTGCCGCCGCCGGCGAGGCGGCTTCCCCCGCCGGCAAGGCGGCTTCCGCCGCCGGGGAGCCCCTGCCCGCGGGAGAGCCGCAGAATGCCTAGCGTCCTGATCGTCGAAGACGACGAGGCGATGTCCGTCGCGCTGCGCGACGGCTTCGAGTACGAGGGCTACTCCGTCACCCTCGCCAAGGACGGCGAGGCGGGCCTGCAGCTCGCCAGCGCCGCCACCCCCGACCTCGTCGTCCTCGACGTCATGCTGCCGCGCATGACCGGCCTCGACGTCTGCAAGCAGCTCCGCGCCGGCGGCAGCGGGGTGCCGATCATCATGCTGACGGCGCGCGGCCAGGAGATCGACAAGGTCATCGGCTTGAAGCTCGGGGCCGACGACTACGTCACCAAGCCGTTCGGCTTCATGGAGCTGATGGCGCGCGCCGAGGCGGTGCTGCGGCGCAGCGCCGGCAAGGCCGCTGCGCCCGACGGCTACCGCTTCGGCGAGGTGGCGCTGGACTTCCGCCGCCACGAGGCGACGAAAGGCGGCGCGCGGCTCGAGCTGTCGCCGCGCGAGTTCCAGCTCCTCGCCTTCTTCGTCCAGCACCGCGGCGAGGTGGTGACGCGCGAGACCCTCCTCGACGCGGTCTGGGACTACAACTCGATCCCCTTCACCCGCACCGTGGACATGCACATCGCCAAGCTGCGCAAGAAGCTCGAGGACGAGCCCGGCGACCCGCGCTGGATCGTCACCGTCCACCGGCTGGGGTACAAGTTCACGGGGTAGCCAGCGCGGCGCGCCCGGGGCGGCCGTAGCGCTGGGTGGCGTAGCCGACGATCATTCCCAGCAGGCTCCCCGGCAGCATGATCTCCCAGTAGTAGTGCTGGCCGGTCTCCGACGGCATCATCGCCACCAGGAAGGCGAGCGTCAGCCCAACCGCGAGGCCGAAGAGGATGCCGAGCGGCAGGGAATTCACTTTCTTCGCGAACCAGCCGATCAGGACGCCGGTGACGATCCCCTTGAACGTCGAGCCGATGACGATGCCGGCGATGTACGGCGCGGTCTCCGGCGCCGAGACCAGCGCCGAGAGGCCGTCGAAGATCCCCAGAACGCCCCCCAGGAGGAGGCCCAGCAGCGGCTTGCTCATTCCGATCTCCTTTCAGGGAGTCTAGTCTCCCTGCCCTCTCATCCAACGCCGGCGGCGATCTCTTTAACGTCCGAGCGCGAGGAGCAGGACGACGCGCATCAGCAGGTAGGCGGCGACGAGCAGGAGCGGCGTGCGGTAGGGGCGGACGAGGCGCGCGACGCGCTCCAGCGCCCCCTCGCGGTAGGCCGCGACGGCGCCGCCGTCGAGGTAGGCCGCGAGGTCGGCGGCGAGCGCCGCCACGGACGGGTAGCGCGCCGCCGGCTCGGCCGCGGCGGCGCGGTCGCAGATGGCGCGCAACGGTCGCAGCGGCGCCGCGCGACGCGCCCGTCCGCCGGCGCCGGGGGCGGTGCCGGCGCGCTCGACGAGGAAGCGCAGGAGAGCGCCCAGGGCGTAGACGTCAGCCCGCTCGTCGATCCGCTCGACCTCGCCGCGCTCCTGCTCGGGCGGCATGTAGCCGGGCGTGCCGAGGACGGTCCCCCGCTCCTCCGCCGCGGCGTCGGCGCGCAGCTTCGCCACTCCCCAGTCCATCACCAGCACCTCACCGAACGCCCCGACCATGACGTTGCCGGGCTTCAGGTCGCGGTGCACGACGCCGTGGGCGTGGGCGAAGGCGACCGCTTCGCAGACCCGCGTGAAGAGGCGGAGGAGCTCGGGGAGCGGCGTCTGCGCGGCGCGGGCGTCGAGGCTCTCGCCGCGCACCAGCTTCATCGCGTAGTAGGTGCGGCCGTCGGGGAGGACGCCGACGTCGTGGACCGGCACGATCCCCGGGTGCTCGAGGCGGGCGAGGATGCGCGCCTCGCGCAGCATCCGCGCCCGCTCGCGCTCCGGCACCGCGGCCCCCTCCACCTTGAGGGCCACCTCGCGGTCGAGCTCGCGGTCGCGCGCCCGGTAGACCGCGGCCATGCCGCCGCGCCCGACCTCCTCCAGCACCTCGTAGCGCGTGCCGGTCGTATCCGGCAGGTCGGCGACCGCGCGCAGGTGGCGGAGCGCGCCGTCCGAGAGCCAGGCGCTCACCCGGCGCCGCTCCCCAAAAGCGCCCGCGCCTCGGCGCGGTACTCCGCCTCGCTGGCGGTCGCCGCGCGCAGCTCGGCGAGCACCAGCCGGCGGAGATCGCGGCGCATGGCGGCGAGGTAGTTGGTGACCTGCACGGTAGTCAGCCCGAGCTCGGCGGCGAGCGCGCCGTAGGTCGGACGCTCGGCGGCGTCGGGGCCTTCCAGGTCGTAGCGTTCGAAGAGGGCCCAGTGCGCGGTGCGGCCGGCCGTGAGGGTGGCGGCGCGCAGCTCGCCGACCGCGCCGGCGAAGAGGCCGCGCGCCCACTCGCGGTGGAAGAGCTCCTCGGGCGTGAGCGCGGCCGCCTCTTCGACCGCCAGGCGCGCCAGCTCCGCCTCGGCGCCGGCGAAGTCGAGCGGCAGCCGCTCGCCGCCGCCGCCGCGTTTCAGGCGCCGCTCGGCCTTCCGCCAGTTGGCGGCGAAGCCGTCGAGGCAGGTGCGGAGGAAGGTGCGGAAGCGCCCCTTCGCCGGGTCGAAGCGGGCGAAGGTCTCCTTGGCGAGGGCGTGGGCGAAGAACTCCTGCGTCATGTCCTCGGCGTCTTCGCGCGCCGCCCGCCAGCGCAGCCGCAGGTAGGCGTAGACTGGCCGCCAGTAGCTCGCCGCCAGCCGCTCGAGCGCTTCGCGCTGCACTTCCCCGTCGCCGTGCGCGGCGGCGAGCACGACCGAGCCGCGGGTCGGCGGGAAGCGGGCGTGGACCGTCACCTGGCGGAGGAGTCTGGCAGAAAAGGGGCCTCGCGCCTCTGAAGGCGGCACGTGAGAGACTCTCCTTGGAGCGTCGAAGATCCAATGGCTTTCAAGTTCGACGTCGCGCTGAGCTATGTCAGTGCACAGCAGTTACTGGCGACGCTCCTCTCGTCGGCACTACGGGAACGCGGGCTCCGTGTCTTCTTCGACCGGGTCGACGTGGAGACGATTGTCGGCCATGACGGTGCGGAGGCCCTCGCCGACGTCTACATCGCTCAGGCCCGGGTGTGCGTACTTCTTCTTTCGCCCGCCTACGAGGAGAGCGCGTGGACGCACATCGAGCGTCAGGCCGTCCTGTCTCGGCGGACGACCGATCGGACGCCTTTTCTCGTCCCCGTGCGGGTGGAAGGCGAGCCGCCACCGTGGCTCCCCAGACAGTTGCTGTACTTCGATCTGCTGCGCAATTCCGAGGCCGATCTCGTCGATCTTCTCGTCAGGAGGGTGGAGCGAGTGGTGGGCGCTTCGCGCGCCGTGCCGGAGCTGCTGGGAACGGCGACTGTCGGGATCGGGACGATCAAGAACGACATCGTCGCCGACGGGGAGTGGCTCTACGTGCCGACCGCGGGCGCCCGCTACAACCAGCCCGATCGACGCGACGGGATCGCCTGCCTTCGCGCCGCCGATCTCTCGGAGGTCTGGCACGCACGCACCCGCCATGACGCCAACGCCATCCTGCAAGTGGACAGCCTCCTCTATGTCGGTACCGACGCCGGCACGATCGAATGCATCGACGCCGCCACGGGTGCGGCGGCCTGGAAGAGGCCTCCGAGGCTGTCGTCAGCGGTCCTCGCCCGACCCGCCTGGACACCCGCCGGCCTCGTCGTCTGCGCGGTGGACGGACAGGCAGCGCTGCTCGATCCCGGCTCGGGCGCCGTGCTCGAGCACGCGGACCTGCCAGGCGGCGTCATCGGAGACCCCCTGCGCATCGATGATCGGATCCTCTTCGCGACCCAAGAGGGGTGGGTGGTCGAGGCGCCGTTGGCAGAGCCGCTGCGCTGGGCAGTCGATCCAGCGGCGCCCGATGTACGACGTGTTCAAGTCGCCCGCGCCGGCTTCGATGACAAGCAATACATGTGTACCTTCACCGCCAGCCCCGTCCGGCTGGAGGGGACGGTGTTCCTTCCCCATTCCCGCGAGACCACCCTCCCGGGCCTTCCGGTGGCCGCGTTGGAGCGACGCCGGTTTCAGGTGCGATACACGATCGCGGAGCCGGCCCTTCCGGACGAGGACTTCGGCAATATCCGGGCGCGACCTGCCGTGGCCAACGGCTTGGTCGTCGTACCCGCCGCCTACTCGAACCTGACCGTGGCCTTCGACCGTGACGGCGGGATCGTCTGGGCGGAACCGTGCGGCTGGCCCGCATTCCCGCAATACGGCAGCCCCGCCGCGGCCGGAGCGGACGTTCTGGTCCCGCGCTACGACGGCGCGCTCCACGCGATCGACGCGCGCACCGGCCGTCGCCGTTGGTCCATCGCCCTTGGTATCGAGAGCAACCGGGGGGAGGTTTTCTACGGCGGCCAGGAGCTCCCCGGCGAAAGAGACGAGCCGGAGTGGGAGGCCGAGGGAAGGATCCCTCTGAACGCTCCGGTTACCGTCGTCGGCGACGTGGCGTACCTGGTCGACAACGCAGGCCTCTTGTACGCGATCGGGCTTCCTGACGCCGGTTGAAGGCCGGCTGGGTACAAGCTCACCGGCTGAGCTGCGAGGCGGTCGGCCTGTGCGCCTCGGCGATGCGGCAGCTCGGGGAACGCTCGCCCCATTGCGGCGATTCGGGCCGATCTCGGAGATCGTCGGACGATCTCCGAGATTGCCGGACCATCTCGGTGACGGCGCGGCAATCTCGGTGACGGCGCTCCGATCTCCGTGACGACTCGGCCATCTCGGAGATGGGCCGCCCATCTCGGTAACGGGGTGCCCATCTCCGTGACGGGCCGCCGATCTCCGAGATGGAGCGACGATCACGGAGATGGCGCCTTCATCCCGGAGTTGGCGCGCCGAAGAAGAACATGGCGCCGCCGGAGTGCTGTCGAGTAGAGTGGAGGGGACGGCGGCGCCGGGCGGGGCGCTTCGCTCCCGCCGCCGGTGCCGCTTGCGCGGCGCGGTGCGCCTCGTCTAGTCCTGGAAGTTGACGTAGGCCCGGAAGGCCTGGCGCAGGATGCCCGAAGGGGACTGCCCCTTCTCCCGCGCCACCTGGTGGAGGGTGTCGAGCTCGCGCGAGCTCAGGTAGACCCGCACGGCGCCGATCCCCTGCGGGGCGGACGGAGCGGCGGCGACGGGGGTCAGCGGGGCCGGAGCGGTGCGCGCCGGCCGGGGGGAGGCGCCGCGGGCGCCCTGGGGGGCCTTCTTCTCTCGTGTCGGCATGTGACGATCTTAGCCGATTTTGTCCCGCTTTTGTCTCCTCGCGGCACTATGAATGTTTCCCTTCGGGAAGCCCCCGGCCGGCGCCATGTCCCGTTTGGCCGGCCCGCAGCACGACTTCCTTTGGGGGGGACAGGGCGGACCCCGCCGGCACGCCGCCGGCGGCGGTGAGTGGAGGAAAAAGCGCTATGACATGGAAAGCGTCGCTGCGCTGTACGTGTCTCGTCGCCTGCTGCGCCGGTCTCCTGGCCGGCGGCACGGCCCGGGCGATCGAGCCCAAGGAGCCGGGCGGCGGTCTGGAGCAGAAGGAGTTCTTCCTGCCGGAGCTGGCGATCACCAGCTCCCACTCGCGGGTCGAGGAGGTGCTCTCGCAGCTCCCGAACCGCGCCGCCTGGGAGGCTTTCCAGGCCGCCCGGCAGCAGGCGGGCGCCGGGCCCGTCGAGGGCTTCGTCGATCCGCGCTCCGGCGCGGCCACGAACCTCGTCGGCGCCTTCCCGCTGATCCCCGGCCGCGGCGTCGGCAACGCGGTCGGTCTCGAGGACCTGGAAGCGCGGCTCGGCCGCGCCGTGGAGGCGGTGGACGCCGCGACCGTCGCCGGCGCCTTCGTCGCCTTCGCCGAGGAGCACCGCGGGCTGCTGGCGATCGACACCGACCAGCTCGGCGCCGCCCGCGCCGTGCAGGTGACGCCCGACCTCTGGCAGATCAACGCGCCGCAGGTCTACCGCGGCGTGCCGGTGCGCGACGGCCGCCTCGCCGCCTCGATCAACAACGGCAACCTGGTGGTGATCGGCACCGAGACCTGGGGCGACGTGCGCGGCCTCTCGACGGTGCCGCAGATCGACGCCGCCGCCGCGCTCGACGCCGGCTTCGCCTACGCCGGCGGGCGCTCGGCGATGGACGAGACGATCGCCGCGCCGAGGCTCGAGATCCTGCCGGTGGCGCCGCGAGAGCACCAGGTGGGCGAGCGCTTCGGCGGCCCGGTCGGCGCCGGCTACCGCCATCGCCTGGTCTGGAGCTGGGCCTTCCAGCGGCTGCCGGACGACGCCGTCTGGGAAGTGCTGGTCGACGCCCGTTCGGGCGAGGTCATCGCCTTCCAGGACACCAACCGCTACGTCAACAAGCAGATCAAGGGTGGGGTCTATCCCCTCACCAACACCGGCATCTGCCCGACGCCGCAGACCTGCGGCACCATGCAGAGCGGCTGGCCGATGCCCTTCGCCGACACCGGCTTCGCCTCGCCCAACAACTTCACCAACAGCGCCGGGATCTACAACTACACCAGCGGCACCGCGACGACGACGCTGACCGGCCGCTACGTCGACATCTTCGACAACTGCGGCGCGATCAGCAACAGCTCGGCGACCGGCGACATCGACCTCGGCGGCGTCAACAACCAGCACGACTGCACCTCGGGCGGCGGCTCCCCCGGCAACACGCCGGCCTCGCGCACCGCCTTCTACGAGGTCAACAAGATCGCCGAGCAGGCGCGCGGCTACCTGCCGGCGAACGCCTGGCTGCAGAACACGCTCGTCACCAACGTCAACATCAACCAGACCTGCAACGCCTTCTACAGCCCCGGCGCCGGGACGATCAACTTCTACCGCTCGGGCGGCGGCTGCCGCAACACCGGCGAGATCGCCGCCGTCTTCGACCACGAGTGGGGGCACGCGCTGGACGACAACGACTCCGGCGGCGCGCTCTCGAACTCCAGCGAAGGCTACGCCGACATCGCCGGCATCTACCGGCTGCAGGCCTCCTGCGTCGGCCACGGCTTCTTCCAGACCCTCGACGACGGCTGCGGCCTGACCGTCGACGGCACCGGCTTCAACACCAACGAGGCGCAGGTCGGCGTCGCCCACTGCGACCTCGACTGCTCGGGGGTGCGCGACGCCGACTACCTCAAGCACAACCCGAACACCCCGGACACCGCGCTGGGCTTCGTCTGCACCTCCTGCCTGACGGGCTCGGGGCCCTGCGGCCGGCAGGTGCACTGCGCCGCGGCGCCGACACGGCAGGCGGCCTGGGACCTGGTGGCGCGCGACCTCCAGCAGGCGCCCTTCAGCCTCGACAGCCAGACCGCCTTCATCGTCGGCAACAAGCTCTTCTACCAGGGGAGCGGCAACGTCGGCGCCTGGCACGCCTGCACCTGTGGTGTCTCGTCGTCGGGCTGCGGCGCCACCAACGGCTACATGCAGTGGATCACCGCCGACGACGACAACGGCAACTTGAACGACGGCACGCCGCACATGACCGCCATCCACGCCGCCTTCAACCGGCACGGCATCGCCTGCGCGACGCCGACGCCGCAGAACGGCGGCTGCGCCGGCGGGCCGACGGCGGCAGCGACCCTCTCCGGCACGCCGGGCGACTTCTCGGCGGCGCTGTCGTGGGGGTCGGTGGCGGGGGCGACCCGCTACTGGGTCTTCCGCACCGAGGGGCACGCCGGCTGCGACTTCGGCAAGGCGCTGATCGCCGAGACGACCGGCCTCTCCTTCACCGACACCCAGGTCGCCAACGGCCGCGCGTACTCCTACAACGTGGTGGCGGCGGGCGCCTCGTCGGCCTGTTACGGCCGGGCGAGCAACTGCGTCACCGTGACGCCGCAGGCGGGACCGCCGCCGCCGGACTTCACGGTCGCCTGCTCGCCGTCGAGCCTGACGGTGGCGCAAGGCAGCAGCGGCAACAGCACCTGCACGGTGACCTCGCTGAACAGCTTCGCCAGCGCGGTCGACCTGTCGTGCAGCGGCCAGCCGGCCGGGGTCGCCTGCCTCTTCGCCCCCGACCCGGTGACGCCGCCCGCCAACGGCAGCGCCAACAGCGCGCTGACCGTCTCGGTGGCCCTCTCGACAACGCCCGCCACCTACAACTTCCAGGTGCAGGGCACCAGCGGCGCGCTCACCCGCACGACGCCGTTCACCTTGACCGTCACCGGCAGCTGCCTGCCGCAGGGCGCGAGCTGCACGGCCAACAACCAGTGCTGCTCGAACAAGTGCAAGGGGAACCCCAACAACAAGACCTGCCGCTAGGAGTTTCACCACGCGCGGGGCGGGCTGCGGCCCGCCCCGCCTTTTCGTTGCACCGAGGAGGTGGCCCGTGCTACGGAACGGAGACACTCTGTCCAGGGCGGGCTTGGTGGCTTGGCTCCTCGGCCTCCTGGCCGGCGGCACGGCCCGGGCGCTCGAGCCGAAGGGGCCCGGCGGTTATCTCGAGCAGAAAGAGCTCCTCCTGCCGGAGCTGACGATCAGCTCGGCGAACGTGCCGTTGGACCAAGTGCTGGCGGGGCTCCCCAACCGCGGCGCTTGGGAGAGTTTCCTGCAGGCCCGCGAGCAGGCCGGCGAGGAGGCGGTGCACGCCTTCGTCGATCCGCGCTCGGGAGCGGCGACCAACCTCGTGGGGGCTTTCCCGCTCCTTCCCACGCCCGGCGGCGGCGCGGCGGACGTGGCGGACGCCGTCCGCGACTTCGCGCGGCGGCATCGCGATCTGCTGGGGGTCGATCCCGGCCAGCTCGGCGCGGCCCGCGCCGGGCAGGTGAACCCCGACCTCTGGCAGGTCAGCATCCCGCAGGTCTACCGCGGGGTGCAGGTGCGCGGCGCGCGGCTGGCGGCCTCGGTGAGCCACGGCAACTTGGCGGTCGTCGGCGCCGAGCACTGGGGCGACGTGCGCGGCCTCTCGACGGTCCCCAGGGTGAGCGCCGCCGAGGCGCTCGCCGCCGGTTTCGCCCACGCCGGCGGCGGCTCGGCGACGGACGAGCTGCTGCGCCCGCCGGCGCTCGAGATCGTGCCGGTGGCGCCGCCCGAGCACGAGCGCGGCAACGGCTTCGGCGGCCCGCCCGGCGCCGGCTACCGCCACCGGCTGGTGTGGACGTTCGTCTTCCGGCGGCCGCCCGAGGTCGCCGTCTTCGAAGTGATCGTGGACGCCCATTCGGGCCAGGTGATCGCCTTCCAGGACGTCAACCACTACGCCAACCAGGCGATCACCGGCGGGGTCTACCCGGTCACCGCGACCGAGGTCTGCCCCACGCCCCAGACCTGCGGCACGATGCAGAGCGGCTGGCCGATGCCTTTCGCCGACACCGGGCTCGCCGCGCCCAACGACTTCACCAACAGCGCCGGCGTCTTCGACTGGACGAGCGGCACGGTGACGACGACGCTCACCGGCAAGTACGTCGCCGTCGGCGACGAGTGCGGCACGATCAGCAACAGCGCCGCCGGCGCGCTCAACTTGGGCGGCGCCAACGGCCAGCACCTGTGCACCTCCGCCGGCGGCTCGCCGGGCAACACGGCGGCGTCGCGCACCGCCTTCTACGAGGTCAACAAGCTGGCGGAGATGGCCCGCGGTTGGCTGCCCGCCAACGCCTGGCTGTTCGCCCAGCTCCCCACCTACGTCAACATCGCCACTCTCTGCAACGCCGCCTACAACCCGCCCGACGGCAGCATCAACTTCTTCCGCCCGTTCGGCGGCTGCCGCAACTCGGGGGAGATCGCCGCCATCATCGATCACGAGTGGGGTCACGCGCTGGACGACAACGACACCGGCGGCGTCCTCTCCAACTCCTCCGAGGCCTACGCCGACATCGCCGCCATCTATCGCCTCCAGGCCTCCTGCATCGGCCACGGCTTCTGGACGGCGGACAAGGGGTGCGGCCAGACGGCGGACGGCACCGGCTTCAACATCAACGAGGCGCAGCAGGGCGCCGCGCACTGCGACCTCGACTGCTCGGGAGTGCGCGACGCCGACTACCTGCGGCACAGCCCGAACACGCCGGACACCGCGCTCGGCTTCGTCTGCGGCTCCTGCAGCAACGGCTCCGGCCCGTGCGGCCGGGAGGTGCACTGCGCCGCCGCGCCGTCGCGGCAGGCGGCGTGGGACCTGGTGGCGCGCGACCTCCAGCAGGCGCCCTTCAACCTCGACAGCCGGACCGCCTTCATCGTCGGCAACAAGCTCTTCTACCAGGGGAGCGGCAACATCGGGGCCTGGCACGCCTGCACCTGCAACGGCTCCTCGTCCGGCTGCGCCGCGACCAACGCCTACATGCAGTGGATCACCGCCGACGACGACAACGGCAACCTGAACGACGGCACCCCGCACATGACCGCCATCCACGCCGCCTTCAACCGCCACGGCATCGCCTGCGCGACGCCGGCGCCGCAGAACGGCGGCTGCGGCGGCGGTCCGACCGGCGCGGCGACCCTCGCGGGCAGCGCCGGCAGCTACCAGGCCGCGCTCTCCTGGAGCGCGGTGGCGGGGGCCACCCGCTACTGGGTGTTCCGCAGCGAGGGGCACGCCGGCTGCGACTTCGGCAAGGCGCTGATCGCCGAGACCACCGGCCTCTCCTACACCGACACCCAGGTCGGCGCCGGCCGCACCTACTCCTACAACGTGGTGGCGGCGGGCGCCTCCTCGGCCTGCTACGCGCCGGTGAGCAACTGCGTGCAGGTGACGCCGCCCGCGGGCCCGCCGGTGCCGGACTTCACCCTCGCGTGCAACCCGTCGAGCCTGAGCGTCGTGCAGGGCGGGAGCGGCGGCAGCACCTGCACGGTGACATCGCAGGACGGCTTCGCCGGCGCGGTCGCCCTCGCCTGCACCGGCCAGCCCGCCGGCGTCGCCTGCGGCTTCGCGCCCAACCCGGTGACCCCGCCCGCCAACGGCAGCGTGAGCTCGACACTCACCGTCACCGTCGCGGGCTCGACGCCGACCGGCCTCTACTCCTTCTCGGCGCAGGGCACGAGCGGCGCGCTCCTCCACGTCCAGTCCATGTCGCTCAACGTCACCAGCTCCTGCCTGCCGCTCGGCGCGAGCTGCACCACCAACAGCCAGTGCTGCTCGAACCGCTGCAAGGGGAACCCCAAGACCTGCCGCTAGAATAGTCGCCCGCCGGCGGGGCCGGCCGCGGCCGCCCCGCCCTTCCCATGCCCGGCACACCGATCTACCCAGGCGTCTTCCTCGAGGAGGTCGCCACCGGTGTGCGCACGATCGAAGGCGTCGCCACCTCCGTCGCCGCCTTCGTCGGCACCTTCCCGCAGGGGCCGCTCGACCGGCCCGTCCAGGTCCTGAGCCTCGCCGACTTCGTGCGCGTCTTCGGCGACCCCGACGAGGCGTGCTTGGTGTGCGACGCCGTCCGCCGGTTCTTCCTCAACGGCGGCACGGCCGCCTATGTCGTGCGCGTCGCCGCGGCCACCGCCGCGGCGCTGTCCGGCACCCGCGCCGACGGGACGGGGCTCTTCGCGCTCTACAGCGTCGATCTCTTCAACGTCCTCTGCCTGCCGGAAGCGGCGGACCTCCCCCCCGCGGAGATGCGCGCCGTCTACACCGCCGCCGCGGCCTACTGCGAGGAGCGCCGCGCTTTCCTCCTGGTCGACATCCCCGAGAGCGTCCGCGACGCCGCCGCCATGCAGGCCTGGGTCGCCGAGAACGAGGCCCTGCGCCACCGCAACGCCGCGGTCTACTTCCCGCGGCTGCGCGTCCCGGGCCGGCCGCGCGACGTCGCCGCGAGCGGCGCGCTGGCGGGGCTCTACGCCCGCAGCGACGTCGTGCGCGGCGCCTGGAAGGCGCCGGGCGGCACCGCCCTGCCGCTGCGCGGCGGCGAGGAGCCGGCCCACGCGCTGACCGAGCGCGACGGCGCGACGCTCGCCGCGCTGGGCGTCAACGGCCTGCGCACCGTCCTCGACCACGGCACCGTCGCCTGGGGGGCGCGCACCCTGGCCGGCACCGACGCGCAGGGGTCGGAGTGGAAGTACGTCCCGGTGCGCCGCTTCGCTCTCTACCTCGAAGAGAGTATCTGCCGCGGCACCCAGTGGGCGGTCTTCGAGCCCAACGCCGAGCCGCTCTGGGACGAGGTGCGGCGCCGCGCCGGCGAGTTCCTGCACGACCTCTTCCGCCAGGGCGCCTTCCAGGGGAGCACGCCGGGCGAGGCGTACTACGCCCGCTGCGGCAGGGACACGATGACGCAGGAGGAGATCGACCGCGGCGTCGTCAACATCGAGATCGGCTTCGCGCCGACGCGCCCCGCCGAGTTCGTGGTGATCCGGATCGGGCAGTGGCGCGGCGCCCGCGCGCGCGCCTACCAGCCGATCCCGTAGTCCTCGCCGTGGTCGCTGGAGCCGCCCCACATCGTGCCGTGGGCGTGGTCGAGGAGGATGGCGTTGATCGGCCCCGACGTGCGCTCCTCGACCTCGACCGCGTAGCCCATCTGCGCCAGCTGGTCGCGCACCCAGGGAGGCGTGCTGGCGTGGACGGTCAGCCGCCCGGGCTGCACCGCGTGGTCGCCGAAGGAGCTGCGCATCTGGTAGCTGGTGATGTTGGGCCCCTCGGCCGCCTCCTGCACGTTCATGCCGAACTCGACGACGTCGAGGAAGAACTGCAGGAGGTTCTGGTCTTGGGTGTCGCCTCCCTGGACGGCGAAAGCCAGCCAGGGGCGGCCGTCCTTGAGCGCCAGGGTCGGCGTCAGCGTGACGCGCGGCCGCCGGCCCGGGGCGAGGACGTTGAACGGGTTCTCCGCCGGGTCGAGGACGAAGCTCTGCATGCGCTGCGAGAGACCGACGCCGGTCTTGCCGGCGATGGTGGCCGGGATCCAGCCACCGGAAGGCGTCATCGACACCACCCAACCCTCGGCATCCGCGGCGACGACCGAGGTGGTGCCGGCGCGGAAGGCCTCGTCGGCGCGCCGCGCGTCGCGTAGCGCCGCGCCCTGGACGGGCTGCGTCCACTCCTCCCCGCCGCGCGGCCTCCCCCACCGCTCCAGCAGCTCGCGGTAGGGATTCGCCGCCTTCCCCTCGAACGGGTAGGGATCGCCCGGGCCGATCGCCGGGTCGTTCTTCTCCCAGTCGATGGTCTGCCGCCGCGCCGCCGCGTACTCCTTCGACAGCAGCCCGCGCACCGGCTCCTCCGGCGGCGCGTAGGGGTCGCCGTAGTAGAAGTCGCGGTCGGCGAAGGCCAGGCTCATCGCCTGGTAGAGCGTGTGGACGTAGCGCGCGCTGTTGAGGCCCATGCCGCGCAGGTCGAGCGGCTCGAGGAGGTTGAGCGCCTGGAGCAGCGCCGGCCCCTGCGTCCAGGTGGTGAGCTTGTAGACCTCGACGCCCTTGTAGGTCGTCTTGACCGGCTCCTCCAGCTTGACCTCCCAGCGCGCCAGGTCCTCGGCCGTGATGAGGCCGCCCTGCTCCTGCGCGCCGCGCGCCAGCTCGGCGGCGATGTCGCCCTTGTAGAAGCGGTCGTAGGCGGCCTGGATCGCTTCCTTGCGCGACTTGCCGGCGGCGAGGGCCTGGCGCTCGGCCTCGATCAGCTTGCGCAGCGTGGCGGCGAGCTCCGGCTGCTTGAAGACCTCGCCGGCGCGCGGCGCCTCGCGCGGCTCGCCGAGGTGCGGCAGCAGCGTCGTGCGCGAGTACGGCCACTCCTTGAGGCGTGCCTTGTCGCGCTCGATGCGGTCGGCGAGCTGCTGCTCGATCGGGTAGCCGTCGGCGAGCTGCAGGGCGGGGGCGAGCACCTCGGCGAGCGACAGGCGGCCGTACTCGGCGAGCATGACGAGGAGCCCGCCCGGCGTGCCGGGAGTGACCGCGGCGAGCGGCCCGAACTCTGGCGGGTAGGGCATCTGCTTGGCGCGGAAGTACTCGGGCGTGGCGCCGGTCGGCGCCACGCCGAGGGCGTTGACGCCGATGACCTTGCGCGTCTCGGGGTTCCAGATCAGCGCCTGCGTCTCGCCCCCCCAGCCCAGGGTGTCCCACATGGTGCAGGTCGCGGCGAGCATGGCGCAGGCGGCGTCGACGGCGTTGCCGCCCTTCTGGAAGGTCATCGCGCCGGCGGTGGCGGCCAAGGGCTTCCCGGTGATCGCCAGCCAGTGCCGGGCGTGGAGCACCGGCTTGGCGGTGCGCGCCGCCCCGGGGCGACCGGCGAGGACGGCGAGCAGGAGCGCCGCCGCCGCGGCAGCGAGAGAGAGATGGCGAAGCGGGAGACGACGTGCGCGCATTCCGGGGCCCTCCTCGGCGTGAGCGCGAGGAGTCTACAAGGCCGGGCGGCCGTGCCGGCTAGGCGAGCTCGAGACGGAAGGAGAGGTCGCCGGAAGCGCGCGTCTTGACCTTGTACTTGCGCCCGGCGGCCTTCTCCTTGGCGAAGAACTTCGCGACGGCCTTGCCGATTTTCGGTACGTTGAACTCGTCGGTCGGATAGGTCAAGTGGATGGTGAACTTGTCGTCCGGGCGGGCGGCGGAGATCAGCTCCAGGGTCTCGAGGTCGGGATTGTCGAACTTGCCGTCGGCCGAGACGACGTAGTGGTCGGCGCGGATCGCTTCGAAGTAGTCGGACTCGACGTTGCGCACGCTGCCGTGGTGCGGGAGCTTGAGGACGTCGACCTTCATCCGGCCCTTCTTGTCGAGGAGCTTCGCTTCCTCGAGGCCGCGCAGCGTGTGGTCGCCGCGGCCGTCGCCGGTCAGGAGCAGCCGCTTGCCCTGCGACTCGACCAGCACGACGATGCTCGACAGGTTGTAGACCGACTCGTCGACGTAGGCGGCGGCCTCGGCGCGCGCCGCCGCGTCCTTCTCCTTCTTCAGGATCGGCTTGATCTTCTTGTCCCAGTCCTCCTGCAGGGCGGCGATCTCCTCCTCGAGCGGCGCCACGACGGTGAGCGTGAGGTCGCCGATCTTGAACGCCTTCTTGCCGGCCCGCACCAGCCCTTTGAACGGCGGGTTGCCGTCGAGACTCAAGGCGTCGAGCAGCTTGCGCAGCTCGCGCCCCTGGCCGACGCTGGCCAGCACCAGCGACCCCTCCGGCCGCAGCAGGTCGCCGATCGAGGCCGTGCTCACCACCGAGGCAGTGGAGGCGACCGCGACGTCGTCGTTGCCGATGATGTCGTCGAAGGAGTTGTGCCAGAAGCGGCGGACCTTCCACAGCCGCGGCTCGCCGGAGTCCTCCAGGTCCTTGAGCTGCCGCACCAGCTGCAGGATGCCGGCGATGTGGTCCTCGTCGATGTGGCTGACCATCATCAGGGCGACGTCGAGCGGCGTCCCCTCCTCCAGCCCGCGCTCTGCGCGCAGCTCTTCCAGCCGCGGCTTGAGGGCGTCGTTGTAGACCCCGGGCGGGCCGCCGTCGATGACGACGAGCTGCGGGTCGTCTTCGTCGCCGGAGTGGAGCAGCAGGGCGTCGCCGTACTTGGCGCGCAGCGCTTCGAGGACCAGCATCGCGGCTCCTCCTTCAGACTGATTGCAGCGAGCGCAGGACGTCGAGCATCCCGGCGCCCTGGAAGTAGCGCTCGCGCCCCAGGTCGGTGGCGGTGGCGCAGAGGATCTGCTTGATGCGGGCGGGACGGCCGACCAGCTCGTTGTGGCGCGCCATGAGCAGGGCCGCCGCGCCGCTGACGTGCGGCGCCGCCATGCTCGTCCCGTCCTTGAGCCCGAAGAGCTCGCCGGGCAGCGGGCCGGTGATCTTCTCCCCCGGCGCCACCAGGTCGGGCTTCAGGCGCCCGTCGCCGGTCGGCCCGCGGCTGGAGAAGTAGCTGACCCCGTAAGTGTGCGGCCGGTAGCGGTGGGTGGCGCCGACGGTGATCACCAGCTCGGCGTTGGCCGGGTCGGTGATGCTGATGGTGTTGTACATGTCGACGCTCACGCCTTCGGGCGTCGAGTAGCGCCGATAGCCCTGGTTCCCCGCCGCGGCGACCACCACGACGCCGGAGGAGACCACGCGCTCGGCCTCGTCGCAGACCGGCGTGCGGCCGCAGGCGTAGTTGGAGACGTCGTGCGGGATCGAGAGACTCAGGTTGACGCCGTGAACGGCGGTGTAGTCGTTGGTGGAGTTGAGGTAGCGGACGAACTGCAGCGCCGCCATCACCGCGAACTCGTCGCCGCGCCCCTCGTCGTCGAGGACTCGCAGGTCGTAGAGACGGAGGTCGGGGCAAACGCCGACGAGGTCGTCTTCCAGCGCGCCGTTCGACTCGGCCTTCCGCCAGTCGCCGGCGAGGATCCCCGCCACGTGCGTGCCGTGGTCGTTGACCGGCGGCCGGTACTTGCCCTTTTCGTGCGGCACGCGCAGCAGCTCGGCGATGAGCTTCCAGTCGATGGTGCGGCCGGCGCGGAGCTCGCTGTTGAGGTCCGCGAGCTGCGCGTCGAGCTGCTTCGCCGCCGCCGTCGACTTCCCCTCCTTCAGCTTCATCAGCGCCTCGGGCTGGTCGTCGCTGTCGGGGTCGAGGAGGAGGTCGATCTGCGAGAAGTCGTAGGTCGCGTGGACGCGCGTGCGGTTGGCGGGCTTCTTGTCCTCCACCGGGAACGGCGTCTTGTAGAGCCCGCCGTCCTTGCCTTCCTGACGCTGGCGGAAGGCGGGGTGCGTGGCGTCGATGCCGCTGTCGATGACCGCCCAGGCGAGGCTGCGGCAGGAGATGTTGAAGAGCAGCCGCGCCGCATCGGCCTTGATCGACAGCACGGAGCGGGCGACGGTCGGCGCGGCCTCGCGGTTGAGGCTGACCGAGTAGATGCGCGCGTCCGGCGGGGCGGGATCGAGGTCGTGGATGAGGTCGGCGACCGCCGCCACCAGCTTCTCCCAGTCGGCGGGCTTGGCATTGGCGACGCCGCCGCGGTCAGGGGCGAAGCTCGCCGGCAGCGGCTCGCCGCGGTGGACGAGCGCCAGGGCGCCCACCACCCGCACCATCCACAGCAGGTCGGGCGGCAGGCGGCGCTGCTCCAGCAGCGGCGGGTGCTCGGGGTCGCGGACCGCCTGCGCGAGGCCCTTCTGCACCGGCGCGAGCTGGAGGCGCGCGAAGTCCAGGCGCTTGACCAGCTTCGCCCACCAGTCGGTCATCGGCAGGACGACCCGGATGAGGTCCTCGAAGTAGAGGGTCGCCGCCACCGTGGATTGGTTGTAGACCAGTCGCGGCGGCTTCTTGGGGTCGTGGCCGAAGCGCCGCCACTCGGGGCGCTTGCGCTGCTCGCCCAGCCGCTCCCACAGGGCCTTCCGCACGTCGCCGCTCAGGTTCTCGCGGTACGGCGTCAGCAGCAGCTTGACGGCCGGGTAGGGGTCCTCGCCGGCTCCCCCGCCGGTGCGCCGCGTCGGATCGTCCGGTCCCTTGGCGTACTCCAGCCAGACGTCGGGCAGGACGGGGGTGTCCTGGGTGAAGCGCCGCACCCGGCCGGTGCCGAGCATGAGCTGCTCCAGCAGCCCGCGGGTGAGCTGGGGCGCGGCGCCGGCGTCGCTCTTGTCCTTCGCCATGAGGCCTCGGTTTGTCGAGTCGTTTCGATCGATCCTAGCGGCCGGCCGCGCGGGCGGTCAAACGCCCGGGCGGCGGCTCGGGCGCGAAGGCCTTCGCGCCGGCCGCGAGGTCGGGCTCGCCGCAGGCCGCCAGGACCTCGGCGCGCACCGCGTCGCGCAGCGCCAGCGCGGCGCCCCAGCCGGCGCCGGCCGGCGCGATCGGCGGCCGCACGATCACCTCCGCCGCGCCGCGGCGCGGGAACCACTCCTCGCCGCGCAGGAGCGACCGCGTGCCGCGCACGACGACCGGCACGACCGGCACTCCCGCCTCCGCCGCGGCGACGAAGGCGCCGAGCTGAAACGGCAGCAGCCCCGGGGCGCGGCCGAAGGTCCCCTCGGCGAAGAAGAGGAGCGACTCGCCGGCGCGCACCGCGGCGAGGGCGCGGCCGGCGTCCGCCGAGCCCTGCTGCGGATCGAAGCGCTCGACGAGAAAGGTCCCCAGCCGCGCCAGGAAGACGCGCGCGAAGGGGTTCCCCGCCAGCTCGCGCTTGGCGACGAAGGCGAGGTCGGGCGGCAGCGCGGCGGTCAGGACGTAGGCGTCGAGGGTGCTCTGGTGGTTGGCGACGACGATGCGCGGGCGCGCTTCGGCCAGGTGCTCGAGGCCGCGGACGGCAAGCCGGATGCCGGCGAGGCGGGCCATGAGCCGCCCCGCCCGGCGCGCGAAGCGGCGCCGCCAGGAGAGGCGCGGCAGCAAACAGACGCCGAGGAACGCCGGCGCCGCGAAGAGGCCGAAGAGGAGCCAGGCCCAGGCGGCGTAGAGGCTCTCGCCCGCCCGCCGCCGCCAGCGCGCGAGCTGCGGCCCGGCACCGCTCCAGGCGAGCTGCGCGAGCTGCACCGCCGGCGCCGCGCGCCGCCGGCCGAGCCGACCGCGCAGGTAGAGCTCGCGCGCCGCCGCGCGGCGGAGCTTGCCGCTGGAGGTCTTGGGCACGGTGCCCGGCGGCGCCAGCACCACGTCGTCCGGCGGCGTGCCGAGGAGGTCCACCGTCGTCCGGCGGATCGCCTCGCGCAGCCGCTCGCGCGCCGGCTCCGCGCTCTCGCCGGTCTCGGCGACCACGACGAGCTGCTCCGTGCCGGCCGCCGGGTCGGGCCGTCCGAACGCCGCCACGCACCCCTTGCGCGCGCCGGGCAGCTCCCCCACCGCCTCCTCCAGCTCCTGCGGGTAGAGGTTGCGCCCGGCGATCAGGATGACGTCCTTGACCCGGCCGGTGACGAAGACCTCGCCGCCGGCGACGTAGGCGAGGTCCCCCGAGTCGAGCCAGCCGCCGCCGCGCAGCAGGCGCGCCGTGGCCGCCGGGTTGCCGAAGTAGCCGCTCGTCGCCGACGGGGCGCGGAACTCCAGCCGCCCCTCCCGCCGCTCCGGCAGCTCCCGGCCTTCCTCGCCGACGATGCGCACCTCGTGGCCGGGAAGCGGCACGCCGCAGGAGACGAAGCGCAGCGGGCGCGGGTCGCCGGCGGCCGCCGGCAGGGCGCGGCCGTCGCGCGCGAAGGGCGCGCGGGCGACGGCGTCGATCCGCGGCGCGCCGGCGGCCGGGAAGCAGAGCGCGAGCGAGCACTCGGCGAGGCCGTAGACCGCCTTCATCGCCGTCTCGCGGAAGCCGAGCGGCGCGAAGCGCTCGGCGAAGCGGCGCAGCGTCTCCGGGCTCACCGGCTCGGCGCCGTTGAGCGCCAGCCGCCAGCAGGCGAGGTCGAGCCCGGCGAGCTCGCCGTCGTCGACCTTGCGCACGCACAGCTCGTAGGCGAAGTTGGGCGCCGCCGAGAGAGTGGCGCGGTGGCGCGAGATGGCTTGCAGCCAGCGCACCGGCCGCGCCAGGAACGAGGTCGGCGGCAGCAGCACCAGCGGCAGGCCGTAGTAGAGGCTCCCCATCCAGGTGCCGATCAGCCCCATGTCGTGGTAGAGCGGCAGCCAGCTCACGACCACGTCCTCGGGCAGCAGCTCGATCCCCTGGCCGATCGCCCGCAGGTTGGCGAGCAGGTTGGCATGCGTCAGGACGACGCCCTTGGGATCGCCGGTCGAGCCCGAGGTGAACTGCAGGAAGGCGACGTCGCCCTCGGCGACCGGTGGCAGCGGCGCCGCGGCCGCCGCGTCGCCCGCCGCCGCCAACCGGGCAGGCGTGACGACCTCGCGCAATGCCGGCAGCATGGCGCGCAGGAGGCGGGCGAGCGGCATCACCTCCGGCGCCGCGACCAGCGCCACGCAGCCGGCGGTGCGCAGGATGGCGGCCTGCCGCCGCAGGTGGTCCTCGAGCTGGCTCGGGCGCGCCGGCGGGTAGATCGGCACCGGCACGCCGCCGGCGAGCTGGATGCCGAGGAAACAGGCGAAGTACTCGAGCCCGGTGGGGAGCATGAGGGCAACGGTCTCGCCCGGCGCCAGCCCCTGCTCGCGCAGCGCCGCCGCCGCCCCGCGCGCCCGCCGCCGCAGCCCGCCGTAGGTCAGCTCCTCGCTGGTGCCGTCGCCCGGCTCGAAGAGGACGTGCCGGCGCTCGGGGTGGCGCTCGGCGTGCCAGGCGAGGACCTCGGGGAGCGTGCGCGTGGACTCGGGCGCGGCCTCCGCCGGCTCGGCGAGCGGCGCGGCGGCCAGTGCCGCGGGGTCCGGCGCCGAGCCCGCGGCGGCGAGGGCGTGCAGGAGGTCGCGCGGCGTCTCCGCGGCGGCCAGCAACCCGTCCGGCAGGCGCGCGCCGAACGCCCGCTCCACACGCCGGAACAGCTCGGCCCGCGCCAGGCTGCCGAAGCCCAGGTCGCGCTCGAGCGCGGCGTCGAGAACCGCGTCGCCGCGGACCCGCGCCGGCCGCCCGCCAGGCCGCAGCTCGGCCGCCAGCTCGCGCACGATCCCGAGCAGCACCGCTTCGCGATTCACGTCTCTCTCCGGCAGGAAACGATCCTATCGCCGTGCTCGCGCCGCGCACGCACCTGCCCCGATTTCTGCACGTCGCCGTTAAGAATCATTCAACCCGACGCTGAAAAGCCGTGGCACACTACGCCCACTCCAGTCGCTCAGGCGATGTCGGAAGGATCAGGCAACCGAGGGGGAATCCTCCCCCTCTTTTTTAGGAGGGCCCTGCCCATGCACCTCACGATCGACAGCTTCCATGACCGCTTCACCTCACCCGAGCCGGAGGCGTTTGTCGCGGCCTTGCGCGCGCTGCCCCCGATCGACGACCTCAGCGTCATCGCGCCCGGGGAATGGGGCGTGTGGCCCACCACCAACCACGAGACGCATGAGGAGGGGTCATCGCTCTGACCGCCGTAAGGACGCGCATTGCCTCCTGCCGGCCGGCCTGATCGGGGCACGGACTCACGCGGATCGCCATCCGATGGCAATTGCAGAGATCCTCGACCGCCTGCGCGGTCTGCCCGAGATCGCCGGCTGGCCGGAGGCGCTGGCCTACGCCGAGCGCGCCGTGCACCAGGAGAGCGGCTCGGTCTGGGACTACCCGCCGGCCGCGTGCCTGGCGGTGGGCGGCGAGGCCGAGGCGGCACTCCCCGGGGCCGCCGCCGTCTTCTGCGCCCTCACCGGCATCCACTTGGTGGACGATCTGCTGGACGACGATCCGCATGGCGAGTACCGGCGCCTCGGGACCGGGCGCGCCGCGAACCTCGCCCTGGCCTTCCAGGCCGCGGCGCATCTGCTCCTCGACGAAGCCGCGGCCGGCGGCGCTACCCGCGCCGGCCTGCAGGCGTGCCTGGCGCGCATGGCGCTGGCGACGGCGCGCGGGCAGGAGCTGGACGCCCGCGAGCCGGCGGACGAAGCGACGTACTGGCGGGTCGTCGACGCCAAGACGCCGCCGCTCTTCGCCGCCGCGCTCGAGATCGGCGCCCTTCTGGGCGGCGCGCCGCCCGCGACGGTCGCAGCCCTGGGGCGCCTGGGCGCTGCCATGGCGCACTTCGTCCAGGTGAGCGACGACCTCAATGATGCGCTGGAGACGCCGGCGAGCGCCGACTGGAGACGCGGCCGCGGCAACCTCGCGATCCTCTACGCCATGACCGCCGAGCATCCGGAGCGGGCGGCCTTCCTCGCCCTGGCGGCGCGGGCCGGCGAGCCGGCGGCGCTCGCCGAGGCGCAGCAGATCCTGGCCCGCTGCGGCGCCGTCGCCTACTGCCTCTACCGCTTGACCGCGTTCGCGCAGGAAGCGCAGGGGTTGCTCGCCGCGGCGCCCATCCGCGATCCGCGCCCCCTCGAGCGGCTCCTCTCCCGCCAATGCGAGCCGCTCTCGCGCCTGCTCGCGACGGTCGGCGCCGGCGACGTGCTCAGCGGCGCGGCCGGCTGAGGGAGATGTACCGCCGCCGCGCCATCGCGCCCCACGCCGGCGACCTCGTCTGGATCGCCGTGTCGCTCCTCGCGCTGGTGTCTTGCGTCTACTACCCGCAAGCGGCGCTCCTCCCCGACATCGGCTTCACGCCGTTCTCCATGACATGGGAAGTCGTCCAGGCCGAGCCCTGCCCGCGCGGCGCGGACTGCCCGCGGGTCGGCGACCGCGTGCTGTCGATCGGCGGACTGACCTTCGAGCGCTATCGCCAGGACCGCATGGCCGAGCCGTTCGCGGCCTTCGCCGGCGATGGCAGGGCCGAGGTGCGGCTGCTGCGGGCCGGCGAGGTGCGGACGGTGGAGGTGGGGGTGCGCCGCAACATCGGACGCCCCCTGGCGCACGCCATCCTGCTCACCCTGCTGCCGCTGGTGTTCTGGCTGATGGGGACGGCGCTGGTCATCTTCCTCCGCCCGCACGACGAGCGCTGGCTGGTGCTCGTCCTGTTCAGCTACCTGACGGCCGTCCTGCTCGCTTCGGGGATGGCCTCGGCCCGCCACGCCGGCGGGGCGGCGGTGGTCTTCCACGTCGTGGTCTGGCTGTTCCTGCCGCTGGCCGTCCACCTCCATCTCCTGCTGCCGTCGCCGCTGCTCGGCCGCGGGCGCGCGCCCCTGCTCGGCCTGCTCTACGGCGGCTCGATCGTCCTGCTGGCGCTCGACGCCGCGCGCCGGCTGGACGCCATCCAGTTCCTCTACGTCGGCTCCTTCGCCCTGGGGGTGGCGCTGGCGCTGGCCCTGCTCGCCGTGCGCCTGGTGCTGCCGGCGTCGCCGGCGGTCAAGATCGCCAACCGCATCATGGCCTTCGGCGTCGCGGTCGGCTTCACGCCGGTCTTCCTGGTGTTCTTCGCGCTGCCGCTGATGTCGCGCCGCGGCGAGCTCGAGGGCGGGCTGCTCGAGCTGGGCCTGATCTCGCTGCTCGCCGTTCCCCTGCTGCCGCTGTCCTATCTCTACTCGATCTACAAGCACTCCTTCGCCGCGCTCGAGTTCCGCCCCAACCGGCTGCTCGGCGTCTTCGGCTTCTTCGCCCTCTGGGCGCCGCTTTATCTGCTCGTCCTGCTGCAGCTCGGCCAGCCGCGCAACCAGGGCGGGCTCTACGGCGCGGCGCTCATCGTCGCGCTCGTCATGGTGACCGCGGCGCCCGCCCTGCGCGGCCGCTTCCAGGCGTTCGTGGACCGCCACGTTTTCGGCATCAGGCACCTGCCCGAGCAGGTGGTGGAGCTGGTCTCGGCGCGCGTCTCGAGCGCCTTCGACCGCGAGACCCTGGCGCGGGTCGTGGTCGACCAGGTCCTCCCGGCGCTGCTGATCCGCTGCTCCGCGCTCTATCTGTTTGCTGAGGAGCGCGCCGAGCCGCTCTTCGAGCACGACTTGCCGCCCGACGCCGCGGCGCCCGCCGCCGCCGAGCTGCACGCGCTCCTGCCCGACAGCGGCACCCGCCTGCCGCTCCTGCCGGGCCCGCTGCCCGGGCGCTTCGCCTGGGTGCGGCTGGTCGTGCCGCTGGCGCTCCAGGGCGAGACGATCGGCGTCTGGCTCATCGGCCGCCGCGATCCGGACGACTACTTCCCGGCGAGCGACGTCCACCTGCTCGCCACGGTCGCCAACCAGCTCGCGCCGGTGGCCGACAACATCCGCCTCTTCGAGCGCTCGCAGCAGGAGATCGAGCAGCGCAAGGCGGCCGAGGAGGAGATCCGGCGCAGCGAGAAGCGCTTCCGCACTCTGTTCGCCGCCACCGTCGAGGGCATCGCGATCGTCCGCGGCGGCGTCGTCCTGGAGGTCAACCAGGCGCTGCCCTCGATCCTCGGCTACGAGGCCGCGGAGCTGATCGGCCGGCGGCTGGCCGAGCTCCTCCCCGACGCGGCGGTGGAGCCCGGCGCCGGCGCCCGCGAGACCAGCGGCGTCCGCCGCGACGGCGGGCTCGTCGACCTCGAGGTCGAGGCCGCGAGCTTCCACTTCCAGGGCGAAGACGCGACGGTCGTCGCGGTGCGCGACATCGCGCGCCGCAAGCGCGACGAGGCGGACAAGAAGCGGCTCGAGCAGCAGCTCCTCCACGCCGAGAAGATGGAGGCCATCGGCCGCCTCTCGGCCGGGGTCGCCCACGACTTCAACAACTGTCTGGTGGTCATCCTGGGCTACGCCGACCTGCTGCTGATGGAGCGCGAAGACGACGCGCCTCTCACCAGCAGCCTGACCGCCATTCAGGAAGCCGGCCTGCGCGCCTCGGCGCTGACCCGCGAGCTCCTCGCCTTCGCGCGGCGGCAGGCGATGGAGCCGGAGGTGGTGGACTTCAACCAGGTGGTCACGGGGGTCGAGAAGATGCTCCGCCGCCTGATCGGCGGCGACGTCGAGCTGGTGACGGAGCTCGATCCGGAGCTCGGGCTGGTGCTCATCGACCCCGGCCGGATGGAGCACGTGCTGGTCAACCTGGCGGTCAACGCCCGCCACGCCATGCCGCAGGGCGGGCGCTTGACGGTGCGCACGGCGGCCATCGACGTCCATCCCGGCCGGCCGGCGCCGCACGCCGAGGTGCCGGCGGGACGCTGGGTGCTGGTCACCGTCGCCGATACCGGGATCGGCATGGACGCCGAGACCCGGGCGCGGGTCTTCGAGCCCTTCTTCAGCACCCGCCAGGAGGGCGGGGGGACCGGCCTCGGGCTCGCCACCGCCTACGGCTTCGTCAGCCAGAGCGGCGGCCGCATCTTCGTCGACAGCGCGCCGGGGGAAGGCGCGCGCTTCAGCATCTACCTGCCGGTGGCGGAGCTGGAAGCGGCCGCCGGCGGCGCCGAGGAGACCGCCGCCCCGGGCGGCAACGAGACCGTGCTGGTGGTCGAGGACGAGCACGCCGTGCGCGGCGTGACGGTGAGGCTGCTGCGCGGCCTCGGCTACCGGGTGCTGGAAGCGGCCTCCGGCCGCGAGGCGCTGGCGCTGGCCGAGCGTCACGACGGGCCCCTCGACCTGCTGGTGACCGACGTCAACATGCCGGGCATGGGCGGCCCGGAGCTCGCCAGCCGCCTGCTCGCCCTGCGCCCCGAGACGCCGGTGCTCTTCGTGTCCGGCCGCCAGGACGAGCTCTCGCTCGGCGACCATGAGGCCGCCTTTCTACAGAAGCCCTTCTCGACCAAGGACCTCGGCCGCGCCGTGCGCACCGCGCTCGAGGTCCGCGCCGCCTGAAACTCGGCGCCCCTCCCGGCGTACGATCTGGAGGACCCGGGAGGACCGTGCCATGGGCAATTTGCTCCAAGACCTCCGCTTCGCCGTCCGCGTGCTCCTCCAGCGCCCGCTGCTGAGCGCCGCGGCGATCCTCTCGCTGGCGCTCGGCATCGGCGCCAACGCCACCATCTTCAGCGTCGTCAACGGGCTGCTCTTCAGCTCGGTGGGCGTGCGGCAACCCGAGAGCCTGGTGTCGCTCTACACCCGCGACGAGCGCAACCCCGGCTACCCGCCACTCTCCCACCTCAACTGGGAGGACTACCGCGAGCAGAGCAAGACCTTCGACGAGGTCCTGGGCTACGACTGGGCGGGGATGAGCATCGCCACCGGCCAGGGGGAGGCCGAGCTGGTCTTCGGCCAGATGGTCTCGGGCAACTACTTCGAGGTGCTCGGCGTCGAGCCGGCGCTCGGCCGCGCCTTCACTCCGGAGGAGGACGCGGCTCCCGGTGCCCACCCGGTCGCCGTGGTCAGCCACAAGCTCTGGCGCGAGCGGCTGGGGGGAACGGCGGACGCGGCCGGCCGCCGCGTGCGCATCAACGGCCACCCGTTCACGATCGTCGGCGTCGCGCCGGCGAGCTTCCGCGGCACCGACATCGGCCTCGAGCCGGCGCTCTGGGTGCCGATGGCGATGAACCTCGTGATCCGTCCCAACGAGGAAGCCAACTGGTACGGCGAGCGGCGCGGCCTCTTCGTCAACGGCATCGGCCGGCTCAAGCCCGGGGTGACGATCGAGAGCGCCCGCGCTGAGCTCGAAGGGATCGGCAAGCGCCTCGCCGCCGCCTACCCGGAGGAGAACGGCGGCCGCAACGTGCAGCTCGTGCCGCTCAGCCAGGCGACGATCAACCCCGGCTTCCGCGGCGGCGTGGTGGCGGCGATGACCATGCTCATGAGCATCGTCGGCCTGGTGCTGCTGATCGCCTGCGCCAACGTCGCCAACCTCCTCCTCGCCCGCGCCAGCGCGCGGCGCAAGGAGATCGCCATCCGGCTGTCGATCGGCGCCGGGCGGGCGCGCCTGGTGCGCCAGCTCTTGACCGAGAGCCTGGTGCTCGCTCTGTGCGGCGGCGCCGGCGGGCTGCTGGTGGCCGCCTGGGGGCGCGGCGCGCTGCTCGGCTTCCTCCCCAACGCGCCGCTGCCGATCGCCGTCGGCCTCGACCTGCCGCTCGACGCGCGGGTGCTCGGCTTCACGCTCGTGGTCTCGATCCTGACCGGCTTCCTCTTCGGCCTGGCGCCGGCGCTGCAGGCGACGCGCCCCAATCTCGTCTCCGGCGTCAAGGAGGCTACAGCCGACCCCGGCACGACGCGCGGCCGGAAGGTCGGCTTCCGCGAGGCCCTGGTCGCCGTCCAGGTGGCGCTCTCGCTGGTCGCCCTGATCGGCGCCGGCCTCTTCGTGCGCAGCCTGGCGGCGGCGCAGGAGATCGACCCCGGCTACGACCCCGACCACCTCGCCATCGTCTCCTTCGACGTTGGCCTCCAGGGCTACGACCAGCCGCGCGCCGAGCAGTTCTGGGAGCGCGCGCTGGAGCGCGTCCGCACCCTCCCCGGGGTGGCCGCCGCGGCGGTCGCCCAGGCCGGGCCGATGCAGGGGACGATGACCCGCACCGTCTTCCGCGAGGGGCAGGAGAGCGAGACCGACGGCCGCCACGTGCAGGTCAACGCCGTGGGCCCCGGCTACTTCGACGCCCTCGGGGTGCCGATCCTGCGCGGCCGCACGTTCCTGCCCATCGATCGCGCCGAGGCGCCGAAGATGGTGGTCGTCAACGAGACGATGGCGAAGACCTTCTGGCCCGGCGAGGAGGCGCTGGGCAAGCGCTTCCGCTTCTTCGGCGATCCCTACCTGGTCGAAGTGGCCGGCGTGGTGCGCGACCAGAAGTACAACTTCCTCGGCGAGGAGGCGCAGCCCTACATCTACCAGACGCTGGCCCAGCGCCACTACTCGGGCGTCACCCTGATCCTGCGCACCGAGGGGGACCCCGAGCCGGTCCTCGCGGCGGCGCAGCGCGAGCTGCGCGCCCTCGACCGCTCGCTGCCGCTGGTCGGCGCGATGACCGTCGAGCGCCTGCTCGCCGATTCGCTCTGGGCGCCGCGCATAGGGGCCTCGCTGCTCGCCCTCTTCGGCTTCCTGGCGCTGGTGCTGGCGGCGATCGGAATCTACGGCGTCATGGCCTACGCCGTGCAGCTGCGGTCGCGCGAGATCGGCATCCGCATGGCGCTCGGCGCGGCGCGGCGCGAGGTGCTCTGGCTGGTGGCACGGCGGGGGATGGCGGTGGTCGGGCTGGGCCTGGCGATCGGGCTGCTGCTGACTACGGGCGCCACGCGGCTGGTCGCCAACATGCTCTTCGGCGTCAGCCCGCTCGATCCCGCGACCTTCGCCGCCACCGCCGCGCTCCTCGCCGCCGTCGGCCTGGCCGCCAACCTGCTGCCGGCGCGCGCCGCGAGCGCCACCGACCCGGCCTCGGTGCTGCGGAGCGAGTAGCGTTCTTTAGGGGGCCGGCTCCTCCGGCGCGTAGTCGACGACCAGTCCGCAGTCCGGGCACTCCGGCGCGGTCGGCGCGATCCGCGCGCCGCAGGCGGGGCAGCGGTCCGCGGGCAGCTCGATCGGCATGTCCGGCGCGTCGGGCACCTGGGAGGCGAAATTCTCGCGGTCCAGCTCGAGCGCTCGCTCGAGGTCCTCCGGCGCTACCCAGACGGCGTAGGAACGCCGTTCCGTCGAGTGCCGGCGCACGCGGCAGGGCACCCCATGCTCCTCGAGCCAGGCGGCCAAGTCCAGCGCGGCAGGGTAATCGCCGACGCGGACGCTGCACGCCTCGCCTTCGCTCGGGACCGAGAGGTCGTCGCGCTCCTCGGGGGCCGCCTCCAGGCCGGCAGGCGGCGACTCCAACCGCGTCTCCGTCGCGCTGCCGCAGTCGATGCACTCCGTGACGTGCGGCTGGAACTCCGAGCCGCATTTGGGGCAGACCTGGATGTGCATGGTTTCCAGGCGAGAATACCGCCGTTCTCGTCAGGCGCTCACGGAGCGCTCGCGTTATCCTGATGCGCATGTCCGAAGAATCGCTGCCCGAGTGGGAGCGCTTGCTGGCGGCGGAGCGCCACCTCCAGGCGCTCGTTCCCGGCACCGTATTGGTCGGGGGCACTGCCGCTGCGATTCACGCCGGGCACCGCCTGAGCCTCGATGGAGATCACGTGCTGGCCAACTTGGCTGAGCGGTTCGATGAGGTGCTGGCGGACTTGGAGTCGGCCGCGGGGTGGGTGACCTCGCGTGTCCGCCGGCCGGTCTTGATCCTGGGTCGCCTGGACGGCATCCTGACCGGCATTCGTCAGCTGCGGCGCGTGCGGCCTCTCGAGACTGAAGAGGTGGCCGGGCTTCGCGTCCCCACGCTCGCGGAGATGGCGCGGATCAAGGCCTGGCTGCTCGCGGTACGCTACACGACGCGCGACTATCTCGACGCCGTCGTCCTCCTCGAGCGATTGGGCGAGGAGGGAGCGCGGCGCGCCTTGCAATCGCTCGATGAAACCTACCCCCAACCGAACGGCGCCTCGGTGCTGGCGGAGGTGATCGAGCGGCTGGGCGCCGCACAGCCGCTCGATGCCGCGCAGATCGATCTCACCAGCTATCGGGGGCTGAGCTCGCCCTGGAGCGGCTGGCAGTACGTGGTAGGCCGCGGGCGAGCCTGGGCGCAGGTGCTCGCCGGCCTGCTCTTGGGCGGCGAGGAGGCGGAGACGTGAGCGCGCTGGCCACCTCCGGAGCGCTGTGGAATCGCGCCCGGTTGGAGCTCGCGAGCGACGAGGTGCTGGCGCAGATCCTCGACCGCGGCGAGCTCGCGGCGTGGCGCGAGCTCTATCGCCTGGCCTCGGGCCCCGGCGAGGACGCGAGGGAGCTGCGGCGCCGCATCCTGCACCTCTGCCGCTCGGTGCCCCTGGCCTCGCCCCACCTGTTCATCGCCGCGATGGGCTTCCTCGGCGAACCCATCGAGCCGTATCCCGAGACTCCCCCCGCCGCCGGCGACATCGCCTGAGCGCCCGTCGGGGCCCTCAGCGCGGCAGCGGGCGCTCCCAGAGGCCGTTGCCGTGGGTGACGAGGCGCAGGCGGCGCTCGGGGGCGACGAGGAGCTGCATGCTGCGCACCGCCGGGTAGAGCCCGTCGCTCCACGCCTGCCAGCTCGCGCCGCCGTCGCGCGAGCGGTAGACCCCCCAGTCGTTGGCCGCGTAGAGGTCGCCGGTCTCCGGGTCGACGGCGAGGTCGCCGTGGTCGACGTCCGGCAGCGCGCCCGCGCCGCCGCCGTCGATCGCCTTCCATTCGAGACCCTTGCCGCCGTTGCCCGTCCAGGCGCCGGCGGCGAAGTCCGCCGCCCAGACGTGGCCGGGGCCGAAGTCGCCGAGGACGGCGTAGAGCTTGCCGCGCGCGGCGTCGAGCACCAAAGCGCGCAGCGGCCGGCCGGTGGGGAGCGCCCCCGTGAGGTCGTGCCAGGTGAAGCCGCCGTCCGGGCTGGCGTAGACGTGCAGCGGCTCGTAGCGCGGGTCGGTCGCGATCAGCACCCGCTCGCTCGCCGCCGGGTCCACGGCGATGGCGGCGATCGGGTTCTTGTCCTTGCCGAACCCGGTCGGCTGCCAGGCGAGGGCGAGGGTCCGCGCCGCTCCCTTCTTCGCGGCGTGCGACGGGTCCTGGTCCTCGAACGGCGACCGCGTCGAGCGGTAAAGGACGTCGCGCCCGGCGTAGAGCACGTCGCCGGCCGGGGCGATCGCCAGGGGCGCGAACCAGGCGGTCGAGTGAAGACAGCTCTTGTCGCTCCCCCGGAACGGGTTGACGTCGGGGATGAACAGCGGCCCGCCGTTGTCGTTGTCGGGCGCGTCGTACTGCTCCGCCGCCGGCACGCCGAGGCGGTAGCGGCCGACGCGGGAGTTGAAGTGCTGCCCGACGTAGAAGAGGTCGTCCCGCGGGTCGTAGGCGATCGCCCCCGCCTCGTGCCCGTAGCCGGCCACCCACTGCCACGTCCCCGCGGCGCCGCCCGGCGCGCCGCGGTAGAGGAAGAAGCCGGGCCCGAGGTCCTGGGCGGTGGCGGCGACGAGGTCGGCGGCGCCGGCGGTCGCCGCGCGGTAGAGCTGCACGGTGTCGTACCCCTCGTTCATCGCCTGGATCGAGAGGCCGCCGTCGCGCGAGTGGTAGACCCCCTGGTCGCTCGCGAAGTAGAGGGTGTCGGGCTCGCCGGCGGCCCGCGGCACGACGACGACCTCGTGGGTGTCGGCCATGAAGTAGAGGCCGGTGGCGTCGTTGACGATCGTCCACACCCCCGTTCCCGAGCCGCCGAAGCTCTTGCCGCCGTCGAAGGAGCGCTGCAGGCCGGTGCCGGCGAGGTAGAGCCGCGCCGGGTCGCGCGGCGAGACGGCGACGGCGTGCGAGTACCACCCTTGCGAGCCGGCGTAGCTCTTGGTCGTCTGCGTCGTCCAGGTGAGGCCGCCGTCGGCCGAGCGCAGCAGCCAGTTCACGGGGTCGGGCGTGCCGGCGCCGGAGTACTGGCAGACGAAGGTCTCGTTCGAGTAGACGAACTCGATCTGGTTGCCGATCGAGGCGTAGACGACGGCGGGCTGGCTCGGCGAGCGGCCGAGCATGGCCTTGCCGGCGAAGGTCGCGGGCAGGCCGCCGGCGAGCTTCTGCCAGGTCTCGCCGCCGTCCGTGGTGCGGTAGAGGCCGTGCCCGGGGCTCTGGAAGCTGCCGCCGGCCGCGAGCAGCTCGCGCGGGTCGGCGGGGTTGGGCGACAGGCTCGTCGCCATGACTACGTCGAGCACTTTTTCCCAGTCGCCGGCGGCGGGCGCGGCGCCGGTCGTCGCGCGCAGCCGGTACACCCCTTCGGTCGTCGCCGCCCAGACGGTGTAGGCGGTCTCGCTCTCGGGCACGATCGCCAAGTCCTGCACGCCGGTGCGGTCGGCGGGCTGCCAGGGGAGGCTCGCCTCCCAGGTGGCGCCGCCGTCGCGGCTCGCCAGGATGCCGACGCCGTAGGAGCCGCGGGTGGTGTGGTTGTCCCAGCCGCCGAGCGCCTGGCGGTACTTGTAGACCTCGCCGGTGCCGGCGTAGAGGATCTCGGGCCGGCGCGGATGGGCCGCGATCGCGCCGACGCCGAGGACGCGGTGCGGCCCGGTGTCGACGCGGCTCCACGTCGCGCCGGGCCGCCGCACCCACAGCCCGCCGCTGGCCGAGCCGGCCCACACCGTCTCGCGCCCCTGCGGGTCCGCGGTCACTTCCAGGGCCAGGGTGCGGACGCCGACGCCGTAGGGCCCGCGATGGACCCAGCGGCCGTCCTCGGCGGCGAGCGTGGGAGGCGCCGCGCTCCAGAGAGCCGCCAGGAGCGACGCGAAGACGAGGGAACGGCCTGCGCTGCGCGACGGGTTTGCCATCGGGCCTCCGGCTGCTCGAGTTGTTCGGTGATTCGATCCTAGCGCAAAGACGCCGCGGGGGCGCTCGCGCGCCCCCGCGGGTCCTGCTCGTCGACTGCGGACTGACTCCCCTACTGCTGCGTGATCCTCACGTCGTCCACCGCGGCCTCGACGAGGCTCGCGGTCGAGGCGTCGGCCGCCTCGATGAGGATGCGGACGCTCTGCCCGGCGAACGAGCTGATGTTCACCGAGTGCGTCGCCCACACCGCATCGTCGTCGTCGGCCGCTCCCAGCTCCTGCAACACCTGGCTCGTCGTCGCGCCGACGACCGAGACGCGCAGGAAGTCGGCGGTCGAGGAGTTGGTGCCGTGCGCCAGGTAGTAGCTGAACGACAGCGTCAGCGTACCGGTGGACGGCAGGGTGATGGCGGGCGACCGGATCGAGGTCGTGCCGTTGTCGATGTCGTGGTCGCCGGCCGCGGCGCCGGCCAGCGGGCCGGTCACCAGGTCGTTGAGCCCCGACACCGTCGTGCCGAGCTGCTTCGGACCGCTCGAGTCGGTCTGCGCCGGGTCGGCGCGCGCCCACTGTCCGGTCGTCGCCGTGTCGGTGCCGCTGGGGTTCGTCGTCCACCCCAGGCTGGTCTCGAAGTCGTCGAAGAACACCGTCGTCACCGGCGGGCTGCTGACCGCGAAGACCAGGTCGTCGTGGTCGATGTAGGCGCCGGTGGCGCAGGAGGACGCGGCCCCCTGGTAGCGGAAGCGCGCGCGGACTGCCTGGAGCGCCCCCGAGGGCAGCGTGTAGTTGGCGCTGAAGGTCTGGGCGCCGCCCACCGTCGGGTTGATGGTGGTGAGGAACGTCCAGCTCGGGCTGTTGGCGTTGGCGGCGTAGTAGAGGTCGAGGTGGTCCGAGGTCGGGCCGCCGCTCCACACCCACACCGTGGCGTCGATCCGCACCGTCTTGCCCGGCGCGAAGTTGGTGCCGTCGGTCGTCGAGACCTTGATGCGGTCGTTCGACTCGTCGACGTGGAAGGTGCCCGAGGCGCCGTCGGCGCAGGAGTCGTTGATGGTGTTCGGCTGGTTCGGCTCGACCCCGCCGCTCATGTTGTCGCGGCCGAGGAGGAGCGTCGCGCCGGAGTCGCAGGAGATGCCGACGGTGGCGCACTTCGGGGCCTGGAGGACACCGTCGAAGACCGCGTTCTGCGCCCCGCCGCCGCCGCTCGGATTGACGGTGAGCGAGAGGTTGGTGCTGCGCGTCGCGCCGCTCGTCCCCTGCGCCTGGATGGTGAAGGTGCCGGTCGCGGCCCCGGCCGTCGCCGTGACGGTCAGGGTGCTGTTGGCCGTGCCGTTGGCCGGCGGGGTGACCGAGGCCGGGCTGAAGCCGCAGGAGGAGCCCGACGGCAGGTTGGCGCACGACAGCGTCACCAGGCTCGAGAAGCCGTTGATCGAGGTCACGGTGCAGGTCGTGCTCGTGTTGCTCCCCTGGGTCACCGTCAGGCTCGACGGGCTGCACGCGATGCTGAAGTCCGGCGTCGGCGCGCCGGCGGTCGGGGTGACCTGCACGCAGTTGCTCGCTCGGCCGTAACAGGCCGAGGAGGACCCCGCGGCGACCACGTTGTAGGAGTACAGGCGGCCGGCCGCCACCTGGGTGTCGGTGTAAGAGAGGCCGGTGGTCTCGGCGATCAGCGTCTTGCCGAAGTTGCAGCCGGCATGCCCCTCGGTGCGGAACACCCAGTAGCGGGTGGCGCCGGAGACCGAGTTCCACGACAGCGACGACAGGTAGTCACCGGCCGTGCCGCCGAGGGTCGGCGCCACGCTCGGGCCCGCCGCGCAGCCGCTGTTGACGGCCGTCGGCGTGGCGCAGGCGATGCCGTGGCGGTTGAAGGCGTTGAAGATCGCCGTCATGTGCGGCGTGCCGTCGTTGAGGTTCCCGTTGTCGTCGTCGGCGGTGATCCACTGCATGTAGGCGTTGGTCGCGCCGCACCCCGACGAAGTGCCGCCGCAGGTGCAGGCGTGCCACGTGCCGATGTTGCCGCTGCCCTGGTAGAAGAGCTTGTTGCCGACGATGAACGCCGTCTGGCTGTCGAGGTTGAAGGGCGCCTGCTGGAGGTCGCGCGCCACCAGGTCCCAGGCCGCCTGCCGCGATGGTGCCGCGGCGCAGTGCACCTGCCGGCCGCAGGGGCCGGTGCTCGCCAGGCAGGAAGTGCAGACGAAGCCGAGCGCGGTGTCCGGCGTGTTCGGGCTGTGCCGCAGGTAGTCGGCGTCGCGCACCCCCGAGCAGTTGAGGTCGCAGTGGGCGGCGCCCTGCTGCGCCTCGTTGGAGTTGAAGCCGGTGCCGTCGGCGGTCATGCCGCAGCCGTCGTCGAGGGTCTGGAAGAAGCCGTGGCCGACGCAGGAGTCCTGCAGGCGGTAGATGGCCGCGATGTCGGCGTAGGCCTCGCTGGAGTTCGAGAGGCCGCCGCCGGCGTCGTTGTCGTCCATGCCGTGGCCCCACTCGTGGTCGAAGACCCCGGCCAGCTCGCCGGTGTTGCGGCAGCCGCCGCCCGAGCGGTAGAAGTTGACCGTCCCCGCCGCCGGGCTCCAGAAGGCGTTGCAGGTCTGGTTGATGTTGACGTTGGTGGTCAGCCGCGCCTGCAGCCAGGTGTTGGAGGGCAGGTAGCCGCGCGCCTGCTCGGCGATCTTGTTGAGCTCGTAGAACGCCGTGCGCGAGGCCGGCGTGTTGCCCGCCGAGCCGCCGCCGGTCGTGCAGTCGTGCTGGTTGTTGGTGCCGCCGAGGTTGATCGAGCCGGCGGCGCCGTTGCTGATCGCGCCGCAGTTGTCGACGATGTCGACGTAGCGGCCGGTGAGCGTCGTCGTCGCCGTGCCGCTGGTGTAGTTGAAGATGCCGCCGCTGTTGGTGAAGTTGTTGGGCGAGGCGAGACCGGTGTCGGCGAAGGGCATCGGCCAGCCGCTCTGCATGATGCCGCAGGTGCCGTTGGTCGGGCAGATCCCGGTCGAGGTCACCGGGTAGACGCCGCCGGTGATCGACTGGTTGACGTAGTGGTTGGCGTCCTGGAAGGCGAGCACCTCGCCGTCGTGGGCGTCGACCATGACCTCCCAGGCGGCCTCGTCCGGCAGGCGCCGGAAGACGAAGCTCCAGATCAGGCGGTGCTTGTAGCCGGCGCCGATCGGGCCCTCGAACTTGCCGTTGTTCTCGTGCTCCTTGGCCGCCACCGGGATGATCTCGAGGGTCGGCTGGCGGAGCATCTCGTCCATCGCCGAGCCGCCGCCGGCGTGGGCGAAGCCGGCCGCCAGCGCCGCGGCCGCGGTCACCTTGGCGTTGACCGAGAGGCCCTTGACGTTGGCCCAGGTCTCGGCGCCGGCGACCACCACGTTGCCGTTGTTGATCGAGACGACCAGCCGGCCGTGGCGCACCGGCACCCCCTTGTAGGTCTGCGGGATGCTGATCTGCCAGAGGCCGTCGTGGATCTGCGTCGTGCGGATGCCGCCGAGCTGATCGAGGTCGACGGCGAGGACGTCCTTGTAGTCGCGCACGAAGAGCAGGCCGGCGTCGCCCACCGCGACGGCGTCGAGCTTCGAGAGCTGCTTGCCGATCTTGGCCCCCAGCTCTTCGAGCGTCACCGCGTTGCCGGCGCCGCGCCCGGGCAGCAGCGGCTCGGCCGGCATCAGGTTGGTGGCGGCGCCGGAGCGCGGGTCGATGAAGGCCTTGGCCTTCGCCTTCCCCTTGTCGGCGCGCCCTTTCTGGTAGTCGTCCCAGGCCTTCTTGTTGGGGAGCTGCCCGCCGACGGCTTCGAGGTCGGCGTGGGAGCTGCTGATGTAGAGCTCCGGTTTGAAGAATTCCTTCTGCTTCAGGTAGGCGCCCGACTCCTCGGGGGGCTTCGTGCCCCACGCGGCACCGCCGGCCAGTGCGGCCAGCAGCCCGAAGAGACCGGCGATCCGGCCCGTCCTGCGGACGGCATGCTTCATCGGATCCTCCTCTGTGAAGCGGTCCGCAACCCTCCGATCCCCCCCGATCGCGGTCCGCGCGTTGGCTCGTTCATGCGGCTCGGACAGACTCGTCCTGGGTGCTCTGGGTGCTCTGGCCTCTGAAAGGAACGGTATCGCCAGAGGGGGAAAGCGTGACAGGACGGGCGGGCCGGGCGCCTAGGGCGCCGCGCCGGGCGGGCGGCAGGGCGCGCCGCGCTCGTACCCGGCGAGGGCGCCTTCCAGCTCGGCGAGGCGCTCGGCGGAGCCCTCGGCGCGCGCCGCTTCGACCGCCCGCCGCTGCCACTGCGCCGCCTCGTCGCAGCGGCCGAGCTCGGCGAGGGCGAGGGCAACGGTGGCGGCCGCGAAGGCCTCGGGGCGGGCGGTGTGGACCTTCTCCGCCAACTCGAGGGCGCGGGCGCCGTCGCGCACCGTGAGGTCGGGCGCGCCGGCGAGGACGCGCGCCAGGGCGTGGGTGAGCCGGCCGCTGTCCGGCAGCCGCTCGAGCGCCTCTTCGAGCCGCGCCCGCGCCGGCCGGAAGCGCCCGAGCCGGACCAGCAAGGCCGCCTCGTCGAGGGCCGCCTGCTCGTCGGCCGGGAGGTGCTCGACGGCCTCGGTGAAGTGGACGAGCGCCTCCTCCGGCTGCCCCGCGCGGTCGAGCAGCCTCCCGAGCGCGTTGTGGGCGGCGCCGTCGCTCGCGTCGGCGGCGACGGCGGCGCGCAGGTGCTCGGCCGCCTCCGCCGCCCGCCCCTCCTCCGCCATCAGCAGCGAGCCCACGTTGTAGTGGGCGGTGCCGTTCTGCGGCTCGAGCCGCAGGGCCGCCTCGAGCTCGGCGAGCGCCGCCTGCCGGTCGCCGGCCGCGGCGAGCGCCGCGCCGAGCGCGATGCGCGCGCCGGCGCTCTCCGGCCGGGCGGCGACGGCGGCGCGGAACTCCGTCGCCGCGTCGGCGTAGCGACCCTTGCGAAACGCCACGCGGCCGCGCAGCAGGTGCCAGCGCTCGCCCCGCGCCACCTGCTGCAGCTCGTCGAGCCAAGGGTCGGGCGGGCGCACGCCGACCGAGCCGGCGAGCGCCAGGTGCTCGCGGGCGCGCTCCGTCTCCCCCGCGTCGCGGTAGGCGAGGGCCAGCGGGTGGTGGAGGGCGTTGGCGTCGGGCGCGGCGGCGAGCGCCGCCTCGAAATGAGCGATCGCCTCGCGGTAGCTGCGCCGCGAGAGCGCCGCCTGCCCGAGCCCGGCGTAGGCGGCGGCGGTGCGCGCGACCGTCAGCGCCCGGTGGAAGAAGCGCTCGGCCTCGTCCGGCTGGTTCTGCGCCAGGCGCACCTCGCCCAGGTGGACGAGGGCGGCGACGAGGTCGGGACGCAGCTCGGCGGCGCGGGTGTAGCCGTCGGCGGCGTCCTCCAGCCGGCCCGCGGCCTGGTCGAGCAGCGCCAGGAGGTAGATCCAGCGCGGCTCGTCGGGAGCGAGCCGGACGGCATTGCGGTACGCCACCGCGGCGGCCGCGGCGAAATCGTGGGCGTGGTAGAGCTGCCCGAGCTGGCCGTAGACCTCCGCCAGCTCGCTGGTGAGGCCGCCTTCGGGGGCGACGAGCAGCCCCTCGAGGACGGCGCGCGCGTCGCGCATGCTCTCGGCGACCGCGGGCTCGAGGCCGGCAACGTCGGGGTAGGGGATGGCCTCCAGCTGCGGTGCCGGCGGCTGCGCGGTCGGCGGTTGCGCGGCGGTGGGCGCGGCGAGTAGAACGAGGGTAAGCAGCACGACGCTCGTTGTCCGGCTCATGGCGTTTTTCCAGTCCCCTGCTCGAGCGTGGTGTAGCGGCCGAGCGGCGGCGGCGGAAAGCTCTCCGCGGCGCCGTCCGGCCAGAGGACCCGCACCGCGGTGACGCGCGGCGCCGCGCCGAGCCCGACCTGCACCCGCGGGTCGCTCGCCGAGGCGTAGCTGCCGTCGCTATGGGCGCGTCGCCAGAGCGCGGGCGCACCCTGCCGCGCCACCTCGACGCGGGCGCCGAGCGCGTCACGGCCGTGGCGGTCGACGAGCCGCAGCCCGAGCCACGGATTGCGCGAGCCGGCCTGGTTCAGCAGCAAGCGCACCGGGCCGTTGTTGTTGCAGACCAGGACGTCGGTGTCGCCGTCCTCGTCGACGTCGCCGAAGGCAGCGCCGCGCCCGACCGCCGGGCGGCCGAAGACCGTCCCCGCCTCGGCCGTCGCCTCGGCGAAGCGCACCCGCCCCGCCGCGTCCTTGCCCAGGTTCCGATAGAGCTGGTTCGTCTGCGCCAGCGGGAAGGGGTCGCCGGTGCGCGCCAGCTCCTCCTGGATGCGCACCGCGCCGTTGGCGATGAAGAGGTCGAGCCAGCCGTCGTTCTCGACGTCCAGCCACCAGGTGCCGAAGGAGGTGAAGGGGAGGCTCCCCTGCGCCAAGCCGCTCTCGACCGTCCGGTCCTCGAAGAGGCCGGCCCCGTCGTTGACGTAGAGCGTGTTGGTCTCGCCGTCGAGGTGGGTCATGAAGAGGTCCTCGTCGCCGTCGGCGTCGAAGTCGCCGGCGTCCACCCCCATGCTCGCCTCGGGGCGCCCCAGCCGGTTGACCGCCGCGCCGGCGAGCGGCGCCTCGTCGCGGAAGGTGCCGTCGCGCCGGTTCATCCACAGGCGGTTGGGGGCGCCGTCCTCGGCGACGTAGAGGTCCTGCCAGCCGTCGCGGTCGGCGTCGAAGGCGACGACGCCGAGCCCCGGCCCCGGCGCCGCCGCGCCGGCGATTCCGGCGCGCGTCGAGACGTCCTCGAAGGCGACGTGCCCGGCGGCATCCTTGCCGCGATTGCGGTAGAGGCGGTCGGGCACCGGCGGGAAGTCGGCCGGGCCGCAATAGTCGCGCCGACTGCTGGCGGCGTAGCAGGACGGGTTCTTGGCCAGCGGGAAGTCCACGTAGTTGACGACGTAGAGGTCGAGCCAGCCGTCGCGGTCGAAGTCGAGGAACGAAGCGCCGACGCTCCACAGCGGATCGGTGACGCCGGCCTGGGCGGAGACGTCCTCGAAGGTGACCTGGCCGGAGCCGTCGGCGCCCCGGTTGCGCAGCAGCTGGTCCGGACCGTCGTGGGCGAGGAAGAGGTCGAGGCGGCCGTCGTTGTCGAAGTCCCCGGTCGCCACCCCCATGCCGTTGGCGCGGGCGTCGATGCCGCTCGCCGCCGTGACGTCGGTGAAGCGCAGCGTCCGCGCGCCGTCCGCCGCCACGCGCAGGTCGTTGCGGAAGAGCCGCCCGCGCGGCGGGAGGGGCCCTTGCGGCGGCACCGTCGCCTGCGCCGGCGTCTTCTTGGGCCCCAGCATCGCCCCCTGCACCAGGTAGACGTCGAGGTCGCCGTCGCCGTCGTAGTCGAAGAGCGCGCCCCCCGGCCCCATCATCTCGGTGAAGTAGAGCTCGCCCGACATGCCGTTGAAGTGGACGAAGTCGAGCCCGCTCGCGGCGGCGGCGTCGACGAACAGCTCGGGCGCGGCGTCGTTCTCGACCGAGGAGGCGGCCGTCAGGACGAGCAGGAGCGGGGCGAGCGGGAGGACGGCGGAACGGCGCATGCGCAGGCTGCCGGGCGGGCGCGCGGGAGCCTATCAGCTCCCTCTGCGCTCAGCGTGCGAGCGGCAGCTTGGCGCGGCGGTTCAAGTCCTCGTCGGCGCGCGAGAGGGCGAGGCTCCGCGGCAGCGGCGCCAGGTCGAAGCCGAAGAGGCGGCGGCGCAGCGGCAGGTAGTCGGCGGCGCGGTCGCGGCGCACCCGGCCGAGGCCGCCGGCCATCGGGTGCTCGCGCCGCCGCGCCGCCCAGCGCGACTGGAACGAGTAGCCGGCGACCGAGAGCAGCGCGCCGGCGGTGCGGAAGTCGCGGCGCCCGAGCGCCCACCGCCCGAGCTTCGCCGTCACGGTGCGCCCGCGGTAGAAGCCCCGGTACGCCTCGTAGAGGAGGGCGCGCAGGCGCCGCGGCGCCAGGCGCGGATGACGCCACGTCACGCAGGTGGCGTCGAAGCGGTCGAGGTTGTCCTCCGTGATCAGCCCCTGGTCGAGGAAGTCCTGGTACTGGTCGGTGCCGGGGATCGGCGTCAGGAGGTAGAACGACGCCACGTCCGGCGCCAGTTCCCGCAGCCGGCGCAGGTGCTCGGCGATCCCCTCCTCGGTGTCCGGCGGGAAGCCGAGAATGTTCGAGAAGTGGCTGACGATGCCGTGCCGCCGGCAGAGCTCGACGATCCGCGCGTAGGCGGCGGGGTCGTTCTGCAGCTTGTGGGCGCCGCGCAGCGCCTCGCGGCTGAACGACTCGGCGCCGACGAACATGTGAAAGCACCCGGCGCGCGCCAGCAGCTCGAAGAGCTCCTCCTGGCGGTGCACCTGCGCGTCGCACTGGGCGAAGAACGGCAGGCGGATGCCGGCCTCGATCATGCCCTCCAGCAGCTGCCGCACCTCCGGGTACTTGTTGAAGTTGTCGGAGGCGAAGAGGACGTAGCGCACGCCGGCCGCCCGCGCGGCCTCGAGGCTGGCGATCGTCGTCGCCACCGGCTGGCCGCGCACCTGCCGGCCGGCGATCTTGATCACCGAGCAGAAGTTGCAGGTGTAGGGGCAGCCGCGCGCCGGGTAGACGCCGAGGAGCGGCACCGCGTAGCGCCGCAGCTCCCGCCGCGTCGGCGGGATGAGCGGCGGCGGGTCCAGCCGCTCCAGCCAGCGCCCGTCCTCGCCGTAGAGCGGCCGCAGCTCCCCCGCCGCCGCGTCCCGCAGGATCTGCGGCCAGATGATCTCCGCCTCCGCCAGCGCGAAGCTCACCCCGCGCCCCTGGAGGTCGGTCGTGTCGCAAGTCATCGGGTGCGGCCCGCCGACGACGCACTGCTCGACCCCGCGCGACCGCGCCAGCGCCGCGAGGTCGAGCGCGCGGTGAAGCTGGTGGCTCTGCACGCCGACCAGTGCCAGGAGCGTGCGCCGGCCGGGTGCGGGTGCCAGGAGATCGAGGTAGCCGAGGTCGGTGCGGACGTACTCGTCGACCGTCGTCACCTCGACCGGCGACCCGTCCACGGCGGCCGGCGTGAGGCTGCGCAAGTAGGCGAGCGTGCTGTTGGGCAGGAACCCGCGCCGGAAGCGCTCGACGAACCCGTCCTCGCCGTACTTGCTCGGCTTGACGAGGAGGACACGAAGCAGAGCCGCGGCAGACATCGGCGGGAACCTGCCTTCTATCATCGCATGGCTCAGCCTAGAATTGAGGAATGCCGCCAGAAGGGACTGAACCTCCGGAGCCTAAGGCTGCCAAGTCGCCTAATGAACTCGCAAGACCCCAGTAGCTACGAGGCAACCGATGACTAAGCCCATTGACGTCGTCCGCTCCCTCGAAGAACACCAAGGTGCACTTCAATCCTTCGGAGTGCAGAAGATCGGCGTCTTTGGCTCCCAGGCCCGAGGTGGTGGCCGAGCGCTCAGTGACGTGGATGTGTTGGTTGAATTTTTCCCAGGGCAGAAAAGCCTCGATGCCTACTTGGATCTCAAGGGCTACTTAGAGAAGCTGTTCGGGCGGAGAGTGGACCTCGTGCTCAAGGAGGCCCTCAAGGAAGCCCTCCGCGAAGAAATCCTGAGGGAAACGGTTTATGCCACGTTCCGCTAGGGTCTATCTCGAGGACATCCTAGCGGCGGCCGACAGAATCCATCGTTATGTAGGCATGCGCCCGCTCGAAGGCTTCCGCAGAGATGACATGGCCGTCGACGCGGTAGTGCGGAACTTGGAGATTATAGGAGAGGCCGCCAAACAAGTGCCCGAGGAGGTGCGGCAGCAAGCGCTCGAGGTTCCCTGGTCCAAGGTCGCCGGGCTGCGCGACATCCTCGCCCACCAGTACTTCGGCGTCGACCTCGAGATCGTCTGGGACGTGATCCAGAACAAGCTGCCGCCGCTCGAGGCTGCGGTGCGGCGCCTCCTCGACCGCTGATTTCATCCCGCGAGTGCGACTCCCCTCCCCTACGTCATCGACAATCAGGCCCACCGCCTGGTGGACGTGCTGCGCGAGCTGTGCGTCACCTTCGAGTGGGAGGAGGGCGAGGCGATTCGGGTCGACTTGGAGCAGGATCACTAGTGAGGTGGAGGATGTCTGCGAACACGACAACGCCGGCGCGGCCCAAGAGGCCGCTCACTCATCCGGGAGAGATCCTGCGTGAGGACGTGCTGCCCGCCTTGGGGCTCACCGTGACCGAGGCCGCGCTGCAGCTTCGGGTGACGCGCCAGACTCTGCACCGCATCCTCTCCGGAAGATCCTCCGTCAGCCCCGAGATGGCGGTGCGCCTGGGCAGGTTCTGCGGGAATGCCCGGGATTCTGGCTGCGCATGCAGCTGGCTTACGACCTCTGGCATGCCGAGCAACGCCTGGCTGGCGAGCTGGAGAAGATCCCGGCGCACGGGCCTGGCAGCGCGGCTTGAAGCCAGCCAACTCACGGGCAGCAAGCCCTTTACGGGCGGCCGGAGGATCGACCTTGGCTGGGTCCTGGAGATCATCTCCGAGTTCTCCGGGAAGATCTCGGAGAGCGGGCGATAGATCTCCATGCATGGGAGATTCATCCCGGGGCGTCGGAGATAGATCTCCAATGCATGGAAGACGGATCCGTCCCGATTCTTGTGGAAAAAGAAAGTGGCGTAACCTCCTAGCTGTCAAGCACATCCCGTCGCGTGGGCGGCGGAGGAGGGTTACGCCATGTGGGAGGCTAGCACGTCAGAGCAGGAGGTGGTGCCGCTGCGCCAGGACATCCGGCGGCTGCTCGAGCAGAGGCTTCTGGAGGCCGTGGAGCTGGTGCTAGAGCAGGAGCTTCAGGAGGCGCTGGGTGCGCAGCCCTACGAGCGGACGGCGGTGCGCCGCGGCTACCGCAACGGAGCCACGCTACGGCGGGTGACGACGGTGGCGGGGACCCGGCCGCTGCGGGTGCCGCGCGGTCGGGTGGCCACAGTGGAGGGCACGACGGAAGAGTTCGCCAGCGCGTTGGTGCCGCGCTACGCGCGGCGGGTGCGGGAGATCGACGCGGCGATCCTGTCGTGCTATCTGGCGGGGGCCAATAGCCGACGGATCGGCAAGGCGCTGGCGCCGCTGCTGGGAGAAGAGCACCTGTCCAAGAGCGCGGCCTCGCGCGTGGTGGGGCGGCTCAAAGAGCGGTTTGCGGCCTGGCGGGAGCGCGATTGTGCGGGCGAGCGTTACGCGCTGCTGTTTCTCGACGGGTTCCACGTCAAGGTGCGGCTGGCCCGGCGGGTGGTGGCGGTGCCGGTGCTGGCCGCTCTGGGCGTGCGCCCCGATGGCGGCAAGGTCCTGGTGGCGTTACGGTTGGCCACGAGCGAGGCGGCGCGGCTGTGGGGCGAGCTGCTCGAGGATCTGCAGCGGCGGGGCTTGGCGGCGCCCGAGTTGCTCATCGTCGACGGCCACGCTGGCTTGCGCAAGGCGCTGGCGGCGTGGCCGGGGGTGCGCGTGCAGCGTTGCACCCAGCACAAGCTCCGAAACCTGCTGGAGCACTGCCCGCGCCATGCTCGCGGCGAGCTCCGGCGCGACTGGCGCCCGATCGTCGAGGCCCGCGACGGTGGGGCGGCCCATCAGGCCTACGCGGCCTTCCTCGCCAAGTGGTCTCGCCTGTGTCCGGCTGTCGCCCGCTCGCTCGAGGAGGCCGGAGAGGAGCTGTTGACCTTCTACGAGTTTCCCCGCTCGCTGTGGAGGACCCTACGCTCGACCAACGCGCTGGAAAACCTCCATCGCGAGTTTCGACGCCGCACCAAGACCCAGGCCAGCTTCGCCACCGAAGAGGCGGCCTTGACCCTGCTCTGGGCACTGGTGGCCTGCGGCCAGATCCGCCTACGCAGCGTCAATGGCCACCAAGACCTGCAACGTTTCCTCGCCACGATTTGGACGCAGGCCGCGTGAGGAGCTAACGTCAACCCGACAGTCAGGGGGTTACGCCGAATCTCCACAAGAATCGGGACACATCCTGGAAGACCCGTTGTCGGACCCCGAAGATAGATCTCCGTCTATAGGAGATACATCTCCGGAACGTCGAGATGAAGCTCCGGGCGCGGGAGATCTTCGGGCAGAGGCTCCCGAAGGCCCGCCGGCGCTCCGTAACATAGGTCGCCTGGCGCGAAAGACGCGGCCGACCGTGGCGAACTCCTCTCCCGCGATCGGATTACTTCTGCTCTGACGGCACCACTCCCGGCAGTACGACCGACCTCCCCGCCCGGGCGTCGAAAACGCCCATCGGTTTCCTCTTCACGAGACCTCAGGCAGCGAGCCGCTGCTCGCTCGCGGCGTCGAAGAGGTGGACGGCGTCGAGGTCAAGAACGAGCGGCACCGCGGAATCGCCCGCACGGGCTTGGGACGGTCGGCGGGACCATAAATATGGGAAGATGGGCCCATGAAGACGACGCTCGAGATCCCGGAGGAGCTCTTCCGCCGCACCAAGGCCACGGCCGCGATGCGCGGGGAGAGTCTCAAGGAGTTCGTCACCGAGGCGCTGGAAGCACATCTGGACCGCGAGCCGGGTCAGAGCTCTCGGCCAGGCTGGCGAGCCGTCTTTGGCCAGGCGCAGGCGGCGGAGGTGGAGTCCATCGACCGGATCGTCGGCCGTGAGCTGGAGCGCGTCGACCCGGACGAGTGGCGGTGATCCTCGACACCAACGCCGTCTCCGCACTCCTCGCCGGCGACGCCGCCCTGGGCGAGGCGCTTGCCGCGGACCCGCGTCACCACTTGCCGGTGATCGTCCTCGGTGAGTACCGGTATGGGCTCCTCCGCTCGCGTCACCGCGACCATCTCCTTCAGCTCCTGGTGACGCTCGCACGGGAATCCATCCTTCTGACGGTCGACGCCGCAACCGCCGAGGCTTACGCAGACGTGCGTGAGGAGCTACGTCGGAAGGGCCGGCCGATCCCTGAAAACGACATCTGGATCGCCGCCTTGGCGCGGCAGCACAGGCTGCCGGTCGTTAGCCGTGACGACCACTTCGATGCCGTCTCGGGCCTCCGGCGCGTGAGCTGGTAACTCGACGGAACCTCAGGCGGCGAGCCGTTGCTCGGTCGCGGCGTCGAAGAGGTGGACGGCGTCGAGGTCGACGACGAGCGGCACCTCGGTGCCCATCTCGGGGGCGCGGTGGGGGTCGACCTTGGCGATCAGGACATCCTCGCCGACCCGGCCGTGCACGACGACCTCGTGGCCCAGTGCCTCGATGAACTCGACTCTCGCCGTCAGCGGCAGGCCCCCGCCCGCGCCGGCGCGGCCCGCCTCCCGGACGCTCTCCGGGCGCATGCCGATCACCACCTTGCGCCCCTCCCCCAGCGCCGCCGCCGCCGCGCGCCAGCGCTCGGGGAGCGGCAGGCGGAACCCCGAGGCCGCCACCGCGGCACCGCCGTCGGCGACCGTCCCCGGCATCAGGTTCATCGGCGGCGTGCCGATGAAGCCGGCGACGAACAGGTTGGCCGGGCGCTCGTAGACCTCGAGCGGGGTGCCGACCTGCTGCAGCGCCCCGGCGCGCATCACCGCGATGCGCTGCCCCATGGTCATCGCCTCGACCTGGTCGTGGGTGACGTAGACGGTCGTCGTCTCGAGGGCTTTCTGCAGCTTCGAGATCTCGGCCCGCATCTGCACCCGCAGCTTGGCGTCGAGGTTCGAGAGCGGCTCGTCGAAGAGGAAGACCGCCGGCTTGCGCACGATGGCGCGGCCGACGGCCACGCGCTGCCGCTGGCCGCCGGAGAGCTGCTTCGGCTTGCGCTCGAGGAAGTCGGCGACGCCCAGGATCTCCGCCGCCTCGCGCACCCGGCGGTCCGTTTCGGCGCGCGGCGTCTTGCGGATCTTCAGCCCGAACTCCAGGTTCTGGCGCACCGTCATGTGCGGGTAGAGGGCGTAGCTCTGGAAGACCATCGCGATGTCGCGGTCCTTGGGGGCCACGTCGTTGACCACCCGGCCGCCGATCGAGATGGTGCCGCCGGTGATCTCCTCGAGGCCGGCGATCATGCGCAACGCCGTCGACTTGCCGCACCCCGACGGCCCCACCAGCACCATGAACTCGCGGTCGGCGATGGCAAGGTCGAGGTGCTCGATGACCGTCACCGGCCCGTACCGCTTGCGGACTCCGTCGAGGATGACTTCGGCCATCGCAGCGCTCTTCGCCGGCTACTCCGCCGTCGCGCAGACCGCGTAGACGGTCATGCTCACGGAGCCGTCCATGACGACGTTGTTGGCGCCGACCTGCCAGCCCGTCGCGCTCGCGGCCGAGCCGGAGGGGCCGGCGATGTCGGGGCCGACGGGCCGGGAGAGGAACATCCAGCCGGGCGCCGGCAGGATGCCGCCGCCGCCGATGGCGGTCTTGCCAGCCGGGCAATCGACGGTGAACGTCGTCTGCGCCGTGATGATGAAGGTCTCCCAGACGATCTCCAGCCCGCTGACTCCGGGCGGGCCTTCCGGGCCGGGCTCGCCCGGCGGGCCCGGGGGGCCGGGAGGGCCCGGCGGGCCGGCCGGACCGGGGGCGCCCGCGATCGCCCAGTCGAGCGGGGTCTCGTGCGGCTTGCACGCTTCGCCCGGCGCGACGATGCGGATGTTGCCGTTGGCGCTCCAGACGCAGGCATGGACGAGGCTCGCGTCGCCGCCGTGTGCGAAGGCCGCCGGAGCGGCGGCGGCGAGCGCGAGCGCGGCGAGGGACAGGATGCGACGACTGCGGCGCAGGCTTCTCATGACACCCTCCAAAGGAATGGCTGAGCCGCAGTCTATAGTGGCGCCGTGAGTCGACAGCGGGGTGGACGACCGCGGCGCCCGATGAGCCGCGGGGCCGCCGCCGCGCGGCGGCTCCTGCTCGTCCTCGGCCTGGCCGCCGGCGGGTATCTCGCCGGCGCCAACCTCTTCCTCAACACGCCGCTCGCCGAGTGGGCGGTCAACCGCCGCCCGGAACGGATGCGCCTGACTTGGCGCGCCGCCTGGACCCTCTGGCCGGGCGATCTGTGGGTGCGCGGGCTCGAGGTCGCGGCGCCGCGGCGGCGGCTGCCCTGGTCGCTGCGCGTGGAGCGCGGGCGCGGCCGGCTCGGCCTCCTTCCCCTGCTGCGCCGCGAGGTGCGGCTCGAAGACGTGACGATCGCGCGCCTGGGCGCCCTGCGCCTCGGCCCGCTGCGCCTGGAGGGCAAGGGCATGGCCGCCGGCAGCCTGCAAATCGCGCCGGGCCGGGAGGCGCGACTGGAGCTGGAGCGCTTCGACCTGCGCGGCGCCACCCTGCGCGCCGGACGCGCGACGATCGCGCGCGACGCGCGGCTCGCCGGCTCACTCCGCTTGGGGCCCTACGCGCCGCGGCGCCACCGCGGCCTGCGCGGCCTCGACTTCCTCTCCGGCTCGCTGCGCCTGGCCGGCGGCGGCCCGGGGAGGCTGCTCCTCGACCTCGGCGTGCGCGATGGGCGCCTCCTTCCCGGCAGCCGCGCGATCTACTCGGCGCTGCGGACGCCGGAGGCGGCGCGGCTGGTCGTGCGCGCCGAGGTGAAGGCGGCGCCCGCCGGCCCGCGGCTGGCCCTCGACGGCCGCGCCGCCAGCGTCGCCGTCTACCGCCAGGGCGGCGCCTTCGAGAGCGCCGCCCTGCGCCTCGCCGCGGCGACCGCCGAGCTGCGCTTGAGCCGCCTCCTCGCCGCCCGCCGCGCCACCCTCTGGGGGCAGCTCCACGGCGAGCGCGTGCGGCTCGACCTCTCCGGCCGGCGCGCCGCCTGGACGATCGCCCTGCCGCGCGCCGCGGCGCGCATCGACCTCCCCGCCCTGATGCGACGCGAGCTGCGCCTCGCCGGGCTGCGCGGCGAGGGCGCGGACGTCCGCGTCGGGATCGGTCCGCCCCCCGCGGTGCGGCGCGGACCGCCGCGGCGGCGGTGGAGCGTCCACCTGACGGACGCGCGGCTCGCCGGGGCCGCCGCCATGGAGGTCCGCGACCTGGCGCTGACGGCGGGCGTCGAGGCCGCCGGCGGCTTCACCTGGCGCGACGGCAAGTTGGCGCTCGACCGCACCACCTTCACCGTCGCGCGGGGGCGCGCGCGCCGCGGCGCGGAGACCCTGGCGGACGGCCTCGCGGCGCGCGGCACGGCGCGCCTCGACCCGTTCGCGCCGGGCAGCCTGCGCGGCGCCGCCAACCTCCGGCCGCTCTCCGCCGACGCCGAGCTCGCCGGCCGGCTCGCCTCGCTCGGCTTCCTGGACGTGTATCTGAAGAAGGCGCCCTGGCTCGACCTGCGCGGCGAGGGCCCCTTCACCGCCACGCTGCGGCTCGACCGCGGGCGCCTCTCGCCCGGCAGCCGGCTGCGCATCGCGCCGGCGCGCGTCGAGGCCGAGTACCTGACCAGCCGCGCGCGCGGCAGCGCCGTCGTGACCGGCTCCGTCGAGCCGCGGGCGGGCGCGCCGGCGCTCGACCTCCAGGTCCTCTTCGGCCGCTTCGAGGTCGCCGCACGCGCTGCGCCGGGCGCACTGCCCCACCTGCGCGGCAGCGGCCTCCGCATGACGGTGACGACCGACGACCTCGACCTCACACACGCCGCGCGCGACCTCCGCCTGCGCGTCCACCTCCCCGCCGCCGAGGCGCCCGACCTCGCCGCCTTCAACGGCTACCTGCCGCCGGACGCCGGCGTGGCGATCCTCGGCGGCGCCGGGCGGCTGCGCTCCGACTTCGAGCTGGAGACCGCGGGCAACAGCGGCCGCGGCGAGGTGGTCCTGACCTCCAACGCCGTGCGGCTGCGCTTCCACGACCTGGGGATCGCCGCCGGGCTCAACCTGCGGGCGCGGCTCGCCGCCGCCAACCTGGCCGACGACCGCTTCCGCCTCGACGGCAGCCGCCTGGTGCTCGAGCGGGTGAGCTGGAGCGAACTCGACGGCGGCGCTCCGTCCATCCCCGGCCCGGCGCCCGGCGGCTGGTGGGGGCACTTCGACCTCGAGCGCGGCACCGTCCGCCTGACCCGCCCGCTCGCCCTCCAGAGCACCGTCGCGGCGCGGCTCAAGGACGCGGGGCTCCTCCTCGCCCTCTTCGCCCGCCGGCAGCGAGCGCTGGGATGGCTCCAGGGCGTCCTCGCCGAGGAGCGCCTCGCCGCCCGCGCCGAAGTGCGCTTCGCCGACGGCGCCATCGTGCTCGACCCGCTCGTCGTCGCCGGCCGACGGCTCGACCTGCGCACCCGCCTGCGCCTCTCCCCCGAGAGCAAGCGCGGCTACCTCTTCGTCCGCTACGGCCGCCTCGCCACCGGCATCGAGCTTCAGGACGGCGAGCGCACCTACCACCTCCGCCGCCCGCTCGAGTGGTACCAGAGCCGGCGCGCGCTGCGCTAGGAGGACCCCCGATGAGCAAGACGCGTCTCGAAGCCTTCAGCGACGGCGTGATCGCCATCCTCATCACCATCATGGTCCTGGAGCTGCGCATCCCGCACGGCGCGAGCTGGCAGGCGCTGCGTCCGCTCCTGCCGGTCTTCCTGACCTACGTGCTGAGCTTCGTCATCCTCGGCATCTACTGGAACAACCACCACCACATGCTCCACGCCGCCGAGCGGATCAGCGGCAAGGTCCTGTGGGCCAACCAGCACCTGCTCTTCTGGCTGTCGCTCGTGCCCTTCGTCACCGGCTGGATGGGCGAGAACCACTTCGCGCCGCTGCCCACAGCGGCTTACGGCGTCGTGCTGCTGCTGGCCAGCGTCGCCTACTACATCCTGGCGCGCACGCTGGTCGCGGCGCAGGGGCCGCACTCGCGGCTCGCGGCCGCGATGGGGAGCGACACCAAGGGGAAGCTCTCGACGGGCCTCTACGTCGCGGCGATCCCGCTGGCCTTCGTCAACCAATGGATCGCCGACGCCATCTACGTCTTCGTGGCGCTGATGTGGCTCGTCCCCGACCGGCGGATCGAGGCGAAGCTCGAGCGCTGAGCCGGCGCTAGCCGATGCCGCCGGCGCGGGCGGCGGTCATGTAGGCGAAGAGGTAGTCGAAGAGCTCCAGGTGGTGCACGGCCGCATCGAGGTCGGCCGCCCAGACGGTGAGGCCGTGGTCGCGGACGAGGAGGCCGGGGAGTCGCGGCGGGGCGGCGGCGAAGCGGGCGGCGATCTCGGCGGCGATCGCCGGCACGTGCGCGTGGTTGCGGAAGACCGTCAGGGCGACCCGCGGCTCCTCCTCGCGAATCCCCAGCCCCTTGAGCATCTCGAGCGGCGGCAGTGGCAGCTCGTCGCCGTCCGTCATCCGGGCGGCGAGGTTGGAGGCGATGCTGTGCACGTGGAGGCAGGCACGGGCCTCCGGGAAGAGGGCGTAGACGGCGTGGTGGATCGCCGTCTCGGCCGACGGGCGGTCGCCCTCGCCGCCGCGCTCGACGACCTCGCCGCCGGGCGCCAGGCGCAGGAAGTCGCGCGGGCGGAGGCGCCCCTTGTCCTTGCCGCTGGCGCTGATCCAGAGCGTGCCGTCGTCGAGGCGGGCGGAGAGGTTGCCGGCGGTGCCTTCCATCCAGCCGCGGCGGTGGAGCCGTCGCGCCGTCGCCCCGAGGCGCGGGCGCGGATCGCTGTCCCCGGAGCTCACGAGACGGGCACGGTACCAGTGGGCCGGCGGCCGGGCAACCCGCAATCTAGATCAGTCGCCTGCTCCGGCAGGCGACCGCTCGGGTAGCGGAGCCCATCACCGGGCGACGCAACCGCGCCGGCCGGCTCTGGTACATTCTCGCGGGAGGAGCCGCACCATGGCCACCGTGACGCTGCGCGAAGAGGGCCGGGTCGTCGAGGGCGCCGAGCGCGACGCGCTGCTCGCCCGCGCCGGCATCTGGTACCGCCGCTTCGAGGGCTCGGACTCGCTGCCCGAGGACGCCGACAACGACGCCATCCTCGCCGCCTACGGCGAGCCGATCCGGGCCCTGATGGCCGAAGGCGGCTACGTCACCGCCGACGTCATCAACGTCCAGCCGGAGACGCCGGGCCTCCAGGCGATGCTCGACCGCTTCAACAAGGAGCACTGGCACGACGAGGACGAGGTGCGCTTCATCGTCCACGGCCGCGGCCTCTTCCACATCCACCTGCCCGACAGGCCAGTCTTCTCGATCGAGGTCGAGAAGGGGGACATGATCCGCGTGCCGCGCGGCACCACGCACTGGTTCGATCTCTGCGCCGACCGCACCATCCGCGCGATCCGCCTCTTCCAGGATCAGTCCGGCTGGACGCCGCACTACACCGATTCGCGCGCCGAGGCAGGGTTCCAGCCGCTCTGCTTCGGGCCGCGCTACATCCCGGCGCCGGGCCTCTGAGCGGCGGCGGGCTCCCCGCCGGCGTGCGCGCGGTCCTCACCGACATCGAGGGGACCACGACCTCCGTCGCCTTCGTCTACGACGTCCTCTTCCCCTATGCCGCGGCGCGCCTCGACGCCTTCTGCGCGGAGCCGCCCGCCGGCGATCCGGAGGCCGCGCAGGCGCTCGCACGGCTCGCCGCGGAGCACCGCGAGGAGGCGGGGCAGTTCCCTGCCGCCACCGGCCTCCCACCGTTCGGCGGCGCGCCCTACGCCCGCTACCTGATGGCGCACGACCGCAAGTCCACGGGCTTGAAGCAGCTCCAGGGAGCGATCTGGGCGCGCGGCTACCGCGACGGGACGCTGCGTGGCCACGTCTTCCCCGACGTCCCGCCGGCGCTCGCCGCCTGGACGGCGGCGGGCGTGCGGCTGCGTGTCTTCTCCTCGGGCAGCGTGCGGGCGCAGAAGCTCCTCTTCGCCCACACCGACTACGGCGACCTCACCGGCCATTTCGAAGGCTTCCACGACACCACGACCGGCCCCAAGCTCGAAGCCGGCTCCTACGCAGCGATCGCCGGCGCCTTCGCGCTGCCGCCCGCGGACATCCTCTTCCTAAGCGACCACCGTGGCGAGCTCGACGCCGCGGCTACCGCAGGCATGCGCACCGGCTGCCTGGTGCGACCCGGCAACCCGCCCGCCGACCCCGGCCCGCACCGTACCTGCCGAAGCTTCGCTGAGTTGTCAGGCGGTTAGCGCAGAAGAGCCGCGTCTAGAAGACGCCTTGACGAGACATGAGGCGGTGCCGAGCTCCTGCGAGGAGCAGGACCTCGGCACCGTGTGGAAGAGGAGCGGCTACACCCTCGGCCCCGGCCCCGGCGGCGGCCCCGGCGGCCGCGGCGGCCTGCGGCGGAGGACGATGATGATAATGATGATGATGATAATGATGATGATGATGATGATCCATATCGGCCTGCGCGCCACCGCCTCCTGCCGCAGCAGGTTGTTGGCCGCCGACAACACGGCCGTCGCCGTCGCGGCGGAGGCCGCCGGGACGGTGAAGGCCGCCGCCTGAGCGCTCGCCGGCGTCGCCGCGAGGGCGGCGGCGGGCGAGGCCAACGGGATCAGCAGGCTGAGGGCGAGCGCCAGGACGAGGCCGAACCTCTTGAGCCTCGACATCGCTTCCTCCTTTCGTTTCACGCGGTGGGACTCACCGCGTGCATGGAGTGAGCCTGGATTACGATCTTTCGCGCCATTGTGAGAACGGCAACGCTGCAAAGTCAAGCGCCGAGCTGAGCCCACGGCGTGGCGGGGATCACCCGTTGCTCCTCAAGAACCAGTAGACGACCGCCGCGACGACGAGCACGGCGATCCAGAAGCCGGGACGGCGGAGAGTGCGAGTGGCGGCGCGGCCCGCCGCCGCGGCGCCGAGGGCGCCCAAGTCCAGTGCCTCGGGCTCGGGAACCGCCGGGGGCGGCGATGCGGCGGCCGCCGGCTCCTTCGGCGCGACGCCGGTCGCGGCGGCGGGCGGCGCGGCCGCCGCCGGCGCTTCGAGCTGCCGCCGCATGCACTCGGTGAACTTCTCGAAGAGCCTGTCGCTGACGTCCTGGATCATGCCGCGGCCGAACTGGGCGAGGATGCCGACGACGTTGACGGCGGAGACGACCGTGACCTCGGTCTCGCCCGGCGTGCGCTCGACGACGCGGCTGGTCATGCGCATGTCGGCGCCGCCCTTGCCGCGCGTCTCCTGGCCGGAGGCGACGATCTCTGCCTCGCGCGCCGCGGCGTCCAGCCGCTCGAAGCGCATGGTGCCGCGATAGCCGGCGGTCACCGGGCCGACCTTGACGGTCATCGTGCCGCCGTAGGTCTTCTCGTCCACCTGCCTGGTGATCGCGGCGCCCGGCAGGCAGCCCGCCACCCTCGCGGGATCGGTCAGGAACTTCCAGACCGCCGCCGCGGGCGCCCGGACGGTGAAGCTCTTCTCGATCTGCATCGCCATGGTCGTGGCCTCAGGCGGTGGTGCACTACTCCCGCGCCGTCAGGCGCTCGTAGTCCTCGGGCACGTCCAGATCGGCGAGCGCCGCCGCCGGCCAGGCGAGCACCTCCGCCTCCGCCCGGTGGCGCTGGACCACCGGCCGACCGCAGCCGCTTGCCCCCTCGACCGGCATCGCGCGCAGCTCGCCGAAGAGTGCGCGGTCGTAGAGCATGGGCGGGGCGTTGACCCCCTCGTAGTCGGAGATGACGAGCGGCGCCGCGCCCGCCCGCCAGCGTGCGGCGAGGCCGGCCAGCATCTCGGCGGTCACGAAAGGCATGTCGGCGAGCATCACCACCATCGCCCGCGCCGCCGCGGGTAGCGCGGCGACGCCGCTCTGCAGCGAGGAGGTGATGCCGCTCTCATAGGCGGCGTTGACCACCACCACGCACGGCAGGTCCTGGAGCTCCCGCTCCGCCCGCTCCGCCTCGTGGCCGAGCACCACGAGCAGCGGTGACAGCCCGGCCTCCAGGGCCCGCCGCGCCGCCCGCCGCACCAGACTCTCACCCTCGAGCGCGAAGAGCAGCTTGTTGCTCCCCATCCGGCTCGAGGTGCCGGCGGCGAGCAGGATGCCGGCGACCGGGCCGCCGCGCTCGTTGTCGTGGGTCATGGCCGCTCCGGCGGCAACCATACGCCCAGCGGGGGGAGGCGTTCAACGGCACGCGCCGCGGGGGCCTCGTCTCGGAGACGGAGCGCAGGCGCCTGCCGGCGCGGCGGCCGGTGCTCGTCGATCGCCTCGAGCCGCCGCGCCAGCTCCTCGAGGCTGGCCAGGTTGTGCACCGGCAGGAAGTCGTCGACGAAGGGGAGCGCCGTCCGCATCCCGCGCGCCAGCGGCTCGTACTCCGGCGCGCCCAGCAGCGGGTTCAGCCACACCAGCCGATGGCAGCTCCGCTGGAGGCGCGCCATCTCGCCGCGCAGCAGCTCGGGCTCGCCGCGGTCCCAGCCGTCGCTGATCAGCAGCACAACGGCGCCGCTGCCGGGCACCCGCCTCCCCCAGGCGAAGTTGAAGGCGTGCAAGGCCTCGCCGATGCGGGTCCCGCCCGACCAGTCCGGCACCGCCCGCGACACCTCGCGCAGGGCCAATTCCACGTCGCGGCCGCGGAGCTGGCGGGTGACGCGGGTCAAGCGAGTGCCGAAGACGAAGGCCTCGACGCGCTGCTCCAGCCCCTCGGCCAAGGCGTAGAGGAAGAGCAACAGCAGCCGCGTGTAGCGCTCCATCGAGCCGCTGACGTCGGCCAGCACCACCAGCGGGCGCGGCTTCGCGCGCCGCCGGCGGCGCTCCCAGTCGAGGATCTCGCCGCCGTGGCGGAGGCTGCGGCGGAGGCTGCGCCGCAGGTCGAGCCGCGGCCCGCGCCCGCCCGCCCAGCGCCGCGTCCGCCGCTCCCCGAGCCGCCACGCCAGGCCGGCCAGGAGCCGCTCGACCTCGGCCAGCTCCTCGCCCGTCATCTCGGCGAAGTCCTTGTGGCGCAGCACCTCGGCCGGGCTGTAGGTGAGCGTCGCCCGCAGCGTCGGCGGGGCCTCGGGGGCGGGCCGGTCTTGCGCTCCGCCCGGCGCCGCGTCGGGAGGCGCCGGCGGATCGAACCGCGGCCGGCGGAAGCGGCGCCGCTCGCCCATCGCCCGCAGGTCGAGGGTGGTGAAGCCCTCGGCGGGCTTGCGCCAGAAGAACTCGAAGGCCTGGTCGAAGGCCGCGATGTCCTCGCGCCGGTGGACGACGAGGGCGCGCATCGCGTGGTAGACGTCCTGCTTCCGCCCCAGGTCGAGGAGCCGCAACGCCGCGACGAGGTCGATCATCCGCGCCGGGCTGACGTCGAGGCCGAGGCCGCGCAGCACCCGGCCGAAGAGCAGGAGGTTGCGGAGGAGCTGCATCGCGCCGCGCCTACCCCGCCGCGCGGACGCGGTCCACGATGGCCTCGGCGTTGGCCCCCTTCATCCGCGCCACGTCGTCCTGATACTTCAGCAGGACGCCGAGCGTGTCGTCCACCACCGCCGGGTCGAGCGCCTTCGGCGTCGAGGGCGACGAGCGCCGCGGCCCAGTCGAGCGTCTCGGCCACGCCGGGCACCTTGTACAGCTCGGCGCGGCGCAGCTCCTGGACGAAGCGCCGCCACCTGGCGCGCCAGCCCGTCGGCGGCGCCCGGGCACCTTGGACCGCACGATGGCGACCTCCGTCGCGAACGTGGGGTAGTCGATCCAGTGGTAGAGGCAGCGGCGCTTCAGCGCGTCGTGGACCTCGCGGGTGCGGTTGGAGGTGAGTACCACGACCGGCGGCTGCACCGCCTGGATGGTGCCGATCTCCGGGATGGTGACCTGGAAGTCGGAGAGCACCTCCAGCAGGAAGGCCTCGAACTCCTCGTCGCTGCGGTCCACCTCGTCGATCAGCAGCACCGGCGGCGGGTCGCCGGGCGCCTCGATCGCCTGCAGCAGCGGCCGGCGCGAGCAGGAAGTCCGGCCCGAAGAGGTCCGCCTCGCGTCGGCCGCTCGTCCGCGCGCCTCCGGCCAGGCGGATGTGCATCATCTGGCGCGCGTAGTTCCACTCGTAGACGGCCTGGTGGACGTCGAGCCCCTCGTAGCACTGGAGCCGGATCAGCTCCGCGCCCAGCAGATCGGCCAGCACCTTCGCCACCTCGGTCTTGCCCACCCCGGCCTCGCCCTTCGAGGAAGAGCGGGCCGCTCGAGCTTCAGCGCCAGGAAGAGCGCCGTGGCCAGTCCGCGGTCCGCGACGTAGCGGCGCTCGCGCAGCGCGGCGTGGAGCGCGTCGATGGAGGCGGGGATCACCGGGGCATTGTAGCGAGGCGACAGCGAGGCTACGCCGGCCCGCGGTTACGACCAGCCGCGGCCGACGCGACCAGTCACGCCCCCGCCCGCTCCACCGCCTGCGCCAGCGCCCGCTTGGCCAGCACCCCCGCCAGGTGCACGCGGAACTCGCCGGAGGCGTAGAGGTCGGAGAGCGGCTTGGTGAGCGACTCGGCGACCTTGGCGGCGGCGGCGGCGAAGGCCGCTTCGCCCGGCGCTTGGCCGGTGAGGGCCGCCTCGGCGGCCTGCGCGCGGACGGGGTTGGTCTGGACGCCGCCGACGACCAGGCTCACCTTCGCGCAGGTGCCGCCCTCGACCGTCACCAGGGCCGCCACGCCCACGACCGCGAAGCCCGAGGCGGGATGCCGGTGCTTCACGTAGGCGCCGCCCGTCCCCTGGCCGTAGGCCGGCACGTGCACCGCGGTCAGGATCTCTCCGGGCTGGAGGTCGGTCGTGAAGAGCCCCTGGAAGAAGCCTTCCACCGGCACCGTGCGCGCCGCGGCACCGCCGATCTCCAGCGTCGCGCCGAGAGCGGTGAGCGGCGCCGGGTAGTCGGCGGCCGGGTCGGCGTGCGCGAGGGAGCCGCCGATCGTGCCGCGGTTGCGCACCTGGAGGTCGCCGATCTGCGCCGCCGTCTCGGCGAGCAGCGGGACACGCGGAGCGCACCGCCGTCGGAGTCGGCCACCGCCGCGTGCGTGGTCATCGCGCCGATCGACCAGGCCGCCGCCGGCGTCCCCGATCCCCGCCAGCCCCGCGATCCCGGAGAGGTCGACGAGGGCCGTCGGCACCGACAGGCGCAGCTTCATCGCCGGCAGCAGGCTGTGCCCGCCGGCGAGCAGCTTGCGCGTCGGGATCGTTCTTCAGCAGGTCGGCGGCCTCGGCCAGCGAGGCGGGCCGGTGATAGTCGAAGCTCGCGGGATACATGGCCTCAGCTCCTCGCTTCCCGGATGGCGCGCCAGACCCGCTCGGGCGACAACGGCATGTCGACCTGCTTGACGCCCAGCGGCGCCAAGCGCGTCGAGGACCGCGTTGTAGACGGCGGGCGTCGAGGCGATCGTGCCCGGTCTCGCCGATGCCCTTGACGCCCAGCGGATTGACGGTCGACGGCGTCTCGGTCATGCCCAGCTCGAAGTTGGGGAAGGCGTCCGCCTTGGGCAGCGCGTAGTCCATCATCGTGCCGGTCAGCGAGCTGGCCCTGCTCGTCGTAGACCGCGCCCTCCCAGAGCGCCTGGCCGACCCCCTGCGCGATGCCGCCGTGGATCTGGCCGTCGACGATCATCGGGTTGATGACGCTGGCCGCAGTCGTCGACCGCGACGTAGCGCTGCAGCTCGACCTCGCCGGTCTCGGCGTCGACCTCGACGACCGCGATGTGGGCGCCGAAGGGGTAGACGAAGTTGGGCGGGTCGAAGAAGGCCGTGGCTTCCAGCCCCGGCTCGAGCCCCTGCGGGTAGTTCCAGGCGACGTTGGCCATCAGCGCGACGTCCTGGATCGTCTTCGCCTGCGTCGGGCGTGCCGCGTGACGAAGAACTTGCCGTCGGCGTACTCGATGTCCTCGGCCGCCGCCTCCAGCAGGTGGGCGGCGACGAGCTTCGCCTTCTCCTTGATCTTGCCGATCGCCGCCCATCAGCGCGCCGGCCGCCGACGGCCGTGCGGCGGCTGCCGTAGGTGCCCCAGCCCTGCGGGGTCTGCGCGGTGTCGCCGTGGACGACCGTCACGTCGTCCACGGGCACGCCCAGCTCGTCGGCCACGATCTGCGCGAAGGTCGTCTCCTCGCCCTGGCCGTGCGGCGAGATGCCGATGAAGACGTGGACCTTGCCGGTGGGGTGGACGCGCACGATGGCGCTCTCCCAGAGGCCGCCGCCGAAGCCGACCGCGCCGGCCACCTGCGACGGCCCGAGGCCGCAGATCTCGATGTAGGTGCGAGAGGCCGATGCCCGAGGTAGCGGCCCTGCGGCGCGCAGCTCCGCCTGCTGCCGGCGGAAGCGCCGGGTAGTCGGCCATCTCTAGCGCCTTGTCGAGCGCGCCCGCGTAGTTGCCGCTGTCGTAGGTCAGCGCCGGTCGCGACGGTGTGGCCGTCGGGAACGTCGGCGGGATGAAGTTCTTGCGCCGCACCTCGACCGGGTCCATCCCGAGCTCGGCGCGCCACCAGGTCCACCAGGCGCTCGACGATGAAGGTCGCCTCCGGCCGCCCGGCGCCGCGGTAGGCGTCCACCGGCGTCGTGTTGGTGAAGACGCCGTAGACGTCCTCGTGGATGTTCGGGATGTCGTAGACGCCCGAGAGCATCAGCCCGTGGAGGATCGTCGGGATGCCGGTCGAGGCGGTCGAGAGGTAGGCGCCGAGGTTGGCCCAGACGGTGGCGCGGAGGCCGAGGATCGTGCCGTCGCTGGCGTGCCGCCATCTCGACCTCCTGCACGTGGTCGCGGCCGTGGATCGTCGCCTGGTAGTTCTCGCTGCGCGTCTCCGTCCACTTGACCGGCCGCCCGAGCATCTTGGCGGCGAAGGCCACCATCGATGTCCTCCGGGTAGTGCGGGATCTTGCTGCCGAAGCCGCCGCCCACCTCGGGCGCGATGACGCGGATCTTGTGCTCGGGCATGCCGAGCGTGCCAGCGAGAGCAGGAAGCGGGCGATGTGCGGGTTCTGCGATGGTGACCCAGAGCGTCAGCTCGCCCATCGCCGGCGTTGTACTGCGCGAGCGCCGCCGCGCGGCTCCATGGCGTTGGGGATCAGGCGCTGGTTGACGATGCGCTCCTTGACCGACCACGTCGGCGCTCGCTGAAGGCCGCGTCGACGTCGCCGCCGCTGACCTGCCAGTGGAAGCAGACGTTGTCCGGCACCTCCGTCGTGGAGCTGCGGCGCGCCGGGCTGCGCGGCCTTCCTGGCGTCGGCGACCGCCGGCAGCGGCTCGTAGTCCACCTCGACCGCGTCGGCGGCGTCGCGGGCGGCGTAGCGGTCCTCGGCCACCACGATCGCCACCGCGTCGCCGACGTAGCGGACGGTGTCGATGGCGATCGGCGGATACGCCGGCGTCTTGGTCTCGGAGTTCGGGCACGACCCAGGCGCAGGGGATGCCGCCGAAGCCGGCGTCCTTCATGTCGGCGCCGGTGTAGACGGCGAGGACGCCGGGCACGCTCGCGCGGCGCGCGAGGCGTCGATCGCGCGTGATGCGGGCGTGGGCGTGCGGCGACTGCGCACGACGGCCAGCGTGGGCCATGCCGGGGAGCATGATGTCGTCGGTGTACTTGGCCTGGCCGGTGATCAGCCGCGGGTCCTCGCGGCGCTTGATGCCGGAGCCGAAGATGCGTGAGGCCATGGTCCCTCCCCTCAGGCGCTCTCGCGGCCGACGGCCGGCGGCGGCGGCGGCGCGCCGGTCATCCGCTCGGCGGCCAGCGCCACCGCCGCGACGATGTTCTGGTAGCCGGTGCAGCGGCAGAAGTTGCCTTCGATGCCGTGGCGGATCTCGGCCTCGCTCGGGTGCGGGTTGCGCTGCAGCAGGTCGCAGGCGGTCATGATCATGCCCGGCGTGCAGAAGCCGCACTGCAGGCCGTGCTTCTCCCAGAACGCCTCCTGCAGCGGGTGCAGCTTGCCGTCCGTGGCCAGCCCCTCGATCGGTGGTGACCTTGGCGCCGTCGGCCTGGACCGCCAGCACGGTGCAGGACTTCACCGCCTGGCCGTCGATCAGGACGGTGCAGGCGCCGCACTGGCTGGTGTCGCAGCCGACGTTGGTGCCGGTCAGGCCCAGCGTCTCGCGCAGGAAGTGCACGAGCAGGAGCCGCGGCTCGACCTCGCGGGAGTGCTGCACGCCGTTGACTTCGATGGCGACAGGCCGCTTCATCGGAGACCTCCTGTCCGGGAGGTGAGGCGGGAACGTGGCCGGTTCATAGCACGAGGCCCGAGCGGGTTCAACCCGGCCGGGCGAGGTCGCGCTCCCCGGTGTGGATCGCCTCGTCCCGCTGCGACAGGTGGCGCGGCTCGCGCCGCGCGCCGAAGGCGAGCAGCTCGGCGACGATGCTCGTCGCCACCTGCCAGGGACCGTCGGCGCCGAGGTCGAGGCCGACCGGGCCGAAGACCCGCTCGTCCCCTTCGGCGCCGAGGTCGCGCAGGATGGCGCGCGTCCGCTCCCGCGGCCCCAGCAGGCCGACGTAGGCCAGGCCCGCCGCGAGGAGGCGCCGCACCCAGGCGCGGTCGTGCGCCAGCGAGTGGGTCTTCACCACCGCCAGGGTGCGCGCGGCGGACGGCAGCGCCAGGTCCGGCTCCTCCGCGCGGGCCGGGAGGAGGCGCGCCGCGCGCGGGAAGCGCCCCGGCTCGAGGAGCGCCGGCCGGTGATCGGCCACCGTGACGCGGAAGCCGGCGTCGGCCGCGTAGGCGACGAGCGGGATGGCGTCGTCGCCGGCGCCGCAGACGAGCAGCTGGGGCGGCGGCACGAACGGCTCGACGAAGACGGAGCGGCCGGCCAGCTCGTGCACGCCGGCGCCGCCCGTGAGCGGGAGCGCCGGGAGGCGCTCGCCGGGGGCGACGAGCCGCGCGGCCCCCAGCTCCTCCCCCTCCGCGACGGTCGTCAGCATCGCGAACGGCGCATCCCCCGCCAGCAGCTCCCGCCAGCGGCCGGCGAGCGCCGCCAGCGGCCCCTCGGTCGCCGGCTGCACCAGGACGTCCACCAGCCCGTTGCAGCCCAGCCCGAGCCCCCAGACGGCGTCCTCGTCGCTGCCGGTGTCGTAATGACGCAGGGTCGGCTTCCCCGTCGCCATGACCGCCTGCGCCACCTCGCGCACGTCGGCCTCGAGACAGCCGCCGCTGACGCTCCCCAGCGCGCCGCCCCTCTCCTCCACCAGGAGCTTGGCGCCGGGCCGCCGATAGGCGGAGCCGGCGATGCGCACCACCGTGGCCAGCGCCGCCCGGCGTCCCGCCCCCGCCAGCTCGTCGAGCCGCGCCAGGACCTCCGCGGTTTCTTTCCAGTGGATCATTGACAACGAGGCACGATACTCCGGGCCGCGGTCCGGCTTCAACCCGCGGCGGCAGGACGCCGTCGTCCCCGACCGTGGACGAATCGATCACATTTCCTTCTCGCCAGCCGTTTTCGATCAAGCGGTTGAATCGGCTCGATACCTGAACTTGAAGCATCGCCGCGGCCGCCGCTCGCGGGCGCCGTGGCACCACGGTTGCTCCTTCCGGATCGCCAGATTTCTTGGACCGTCTCAGAGGGAGGACGGCCCCATGGAGGCGGGACATGCGATCCATCGCGGGTGGTTTCTTCCTCTCTCTCTTGATCGTTTCTCGGGCGGGCGCCGCCGCCGAAACGGGCCGCCCCTTCACACCGGAATGCGGCCTCGTGCTGCGCTCGGAGGTGGACGGCTCCGAGGTCGCCGCGCCGGTCCTGGGCACCACCATCGAGGTGCGGGTGACCGGCGTCGTCGCGCGCTCGCGCGTCACCCAGATCTTCGCCAACCCGACGCGACAGTGGCTGACAGGGATCTACCTCTTCCCGCTGCCCGACGGCGCGGCGGTGGACACGCTGCGCTTCGTCGTCGACGGCCGCGTCATCGAAGGCGTCGTTCAGGAGACGGCCGAGGCGCGGCAGACCTTCGCCACGGCCGCCGCGGAGGGACGCAGGGCGTCGCTCCTCGAGCAGCTCCGGCCGGACCTCTTCACCAGCTCGGTCGCCAACATCGGCCCGGGCGAGACGGTGGAGGTGGCGATCGAGCTGCAGCAGGTGGTGCGCTACGAGCGCGGCCGATTTGTCCTCCGCTTCCCGACCCTGGCGGCGCCGCGCTACACACCGGCGGAGCCGGTGCCCGGCTCCGCGAGCGCCGCGTCCGGGCCCCGGTTGCCGCAGCCGCCCCTCGCCGGGTCGCCGATCAATCCGTTCGGCCTGCACGTCGATCTCGCGCCCGGCTTCCCGCTGGCGTGGATCGACAGCCCCACGCACGACGTCGCCGTCGAGAGCGATCGCCGGCAGCCGCGCTGGGCGGTCGACCTCGCCGGCGGCCTCGCCGCCGCCGACGGCGACTTCGTCCTCGAGTGGGCGGCCGCCGCCGGCCGCGAGCCGCGGTCGGTCTTCTTCGCCGAGGAGGTGGACGGCGAGCGCTACGCGCTGCTGATGGTGCTGCCGCCCGCCGACGCCGAGGCGGTCGCCGACCGCCTGCCGCGCGAGACCCTCTTCGTCATCGACAGCTCGGGCTCGATGCACGGGTCGGCGATGGAGCAGGCGCAGGAGGCGCTCCTCCTGGCGCTGGGCCGTCTCGGCCCGGCCGACCGGTTCAACGTCATCGACTTCGACGACACCGTCGTGCCGCTCTTCCCCGACAGCGTCCCGGCGAGCCCGGTCAACGTCGAGGAGGCGCGACGCTTCGTCCGCGCGCTGGTGGCGGACGACGGCACCCAGATGCTGCCGGCTCTCGAGCGCGCCCTTCAGGGAGACGAGGGCCGAGGCCTGGTGCGGCAGGTCATCTTCATCACCGACGGCAGGGTCGACAACGAGATGACCATCCTGCGCACCCTCGCCGAGCGCCTCGGCGAGCGGCGCCTCTTCACCGTCGCCATCGGCGCCGCCCCCAACGTCCCGTTCCTGCGGCGGGCGGCCGAGCTGGGACGGGGGTCGTGGACGCACCTCCCCACCCTCGACCGTGTCGCCTCCGGCATGGCCGACCTCTTCGCCCGCCTGGAGGCGCCGATGCTGCGCGAGATCGAGGTCGCGTGGTCCGACGCCGACACCGAGGCCTGGCCGCGGCGCGTGCCCGACCTCTACCTGGGCGAGCCCCTCATCGTCGCCGCCCGCCTGCGCGAGCCCGGGTCCGTGGCCGTGGCCGGCGAGCGCGGCGGCCGGAGCTGGCGCGAGGAGCTGCCCGCCGCCGTCGAGGTCAAGGCGGCCGGGCTCGACAAGCTGTGGGCCGGCCGCAAGGTCCAGGCGCTCACCGACGGCTTGCTGGAGGGCGCCGACGCCGGCGAGGTGCGCCGCGAGGTCGTCGCGCTCGGGCTGCGGCACCACCTCGTCACGCCCTACACCAGCCTCGTGGCGGTCGACGAAGAGATCACGGCACCTGCGGGGGTCGCGGCGTCGCCGCACGTGCTGCCTCTCAACCAGCCGCAGGGCTCCGCGGCGGGCGGCTCCGGGGCGGGTGGCTCGGTGCAGGAATGCATCACCGTCACCTCCGAGTCGCCGCTCCTCGACGCGCGCCGGCTCTCGACCGGCTCCGTCGTCTCGCAAACCGAGCTGGCGAGAATCCCGACGGCGCGGGACCCCTGGAGCGTCCTCGCCGCGAGCCCCGGCCAGGTCGCGGTCGACGGCGTGGTCGTCACCGACTCGGGCGCCACGGCCGCATCGCCAGGTGCCTACGACTTCGACACCTTCGAGGAGGTCCAGGTCGCCACCGGCGGCGCCGACGTGACGCTGGAGACGGCGGAAGCGCGCTTGCAACTGATCCGGCCGCGCGGCACCTCCGAGTGGCGGGGCTCGGTCTCCGCGCTGTGGGGCGGCGGCGGGCTCGCCGCGGAGCGGAGCGACCCCCCCGCCAACCGGCTCGACGCGCTGCGGGTGGTCGACGCCGAGGGCGGCGGCCCGCTGCGTACCGACCATCTCTGGTTCTGGGCCCACGCCGGCCGCGACGAGAGCGAGCGCACGGCGCTCGGCGGCCAGGCGGCGGCGGAGTCGCGGCAAAGCGAAGGGCTCAAGCTCAACGCACAGCTCGGCGACACGGCGTCCGCCGAGCTGCTCTGGCGGCGCGGCGACCACGACGGGGCGGGAGTGGGAGCCGGGCCGGGCCGTGCACCGGAGACCATGTTGCGACTGGACGGCCGGGAGGACGTCTGGAAGGGCGAGGCCACCTACCTCATGAGCGGCTCGTCCTACGCCGGCGCGCTGCTGGCGGGCGTCGATCGCGCCCGGCGGGAGACGCCGGAAGAAGCCGGCGACCTGCGGTTCGACGCCGCGGGGATCGCCCGCGGCGGCTGGTTTCTCTTCGACGACCAGCGGCGGATGCGCGAGGCGCGGCTCCACGCGTCGCTCTGGCTCAGCGACCGCGCGGAGCACACGATGACCGGTGGCCTGGGGTGGCGGGCCGAGGACGAGGCGCGCGCCCTGATCCCGCCCGGCTCGATCGCGACGGCCGGCGAGAGCGTCGGGCTGCCGGCGGGGCTCGAGCTGGCCGAGCTCTGGCGCGGCTCTGGGCGCGCCGCGACGGAGACCTTCAGCCTGTGGACCCAGGACCTGCTCACGACCGGCCCGCTGACCGCGGTCCTCGGCCTGCGCTTCGACGGGCAGGACCTCGGCGGCGCCGGCCGTGTCTGGACGCCGGCGCCCCGCCTCGGCCTGACCTGGACGCTCGGCGCGGAGGACGAAACTCTGGTGCGCGCCTCGGCCGGCCGCTTCGCCGCGCGCCTCGGTCCGCAGGCCGTCTGGCACGCCGACCCCGGCGCACCCGGAGCGCTTTTCCTCCGGCTTCCCGAGGCCGGCGGCGGGCCGGCGATCCCCTGGTCAGGCGACGGCCGGGACCCGCTGCGCCCGGAGCTCGACCCCGACGCCGTGAGCCGCGACCTCCGCCCGGAGCTCACCGACGAAGCGGTGCTCGGCATCGAGCGCACGCTCGGCTGGGACTTCGTCGTTGGCCTGCGCGCCACCTGGCGGCGCACCCACCACCTGCTCGAGGAGCGCCTGCGGGTGCGCGACGCCGCGACCGGCGACGTCTTCCTCGCCACCGCCGCCGACTGGGTCCCCGCCGGCCGCCTGATCGGCACGCTGCCGGATGGCGCCGCCTACGACGTCCCGTTCTGGGACCTCCGGCCAGGCCTCGCCTGGACCGGGGGCACCCTCCTCGCCAACGGCGACCGGCGGCGGGACGACCGCGCGCTCACCCTCCACTGGGAGAAGCGGCGGTCGGGGCGTTGGCTGAGCCGCGGGCACCTCACCTGGCAGGACGGCGAGCAGACGCTGGGGCGGGACTTCCGGCTCTTCGACGACCCGACGAACGCCCTCGGCGGCGACGACGACGCCGGCCAGCCGGTGACGGCGGTGGACAGCGGCCGGCCGCACGAGACGCCGTCCTTCCGGTCGGCGCGCTGGACGTTCCAGACGAGCGGCCTGGTCGATCTGCCGCGCGGCGTCTACGTCGCGGCGACCTTGCGCGGCCGCGACGGCGACCCTCTTCCCTACTACCGCCGGATCGCCCGCGAGCGGGCCGGCATCGCGCGCGTCCAGCTCACCGAGCGCCCCGACGCCCTCCGCACCGGCGAGGTCGTCACGCTCGACGGCCGCCTGTCCAAGGAAGTCGAGATCGGCGACGCCCTGCTGACCCTGAGCCTCGAAGGCTCCAACCTCCTCGACGACGGCGCCGTCGTCGCTCGCGAGCTCGACCTCGGCGTCACCCGCGGCGGCCAAGCCGACGAGCTGCAGGAGCCGCGCACCCTGCGGATCGGGCTGCGCGTGGAGGTGCGCTGATCGGCGCTCAGGGCGCGTCGCGCCTCGTCTACACTCCGCCGCGATGGCCCAGACGCTGAGCGGACCGGCCGCCGGCCTCACCGCGGCCGCAGCCCGCTTCCTGCAGCACGCCGTCGAGCTAGCCCTCGCGGCGGAGCGCGGCGGCAACCTGCCGGTCGCCGCGGTCATCGCGCTCAGTGACGAGATCGTGGCGGCGGCCGCGGCGCGCACCCTCCAGCCCGCCGCCCATCCCGGGCGGCACGCCGAAGTGCTCGCCCTCGCGGCGATTCCCGAACCGCTCGTGCCGCACCTCGCCGAGATGACCTGCTACTGCACGCTGGAGCCCTGCCTGATGTGCTTCGGCGCCCTCGTCCTGCACCGGATCGGCGGCGTCGTCTTCGGCGCCCGCGATCCACGCGGCGGCGCCGTGTCCATTCTCCCGTACCTCCCGGCCGATGCCGCCGCCGAGGCGCGCGCGGTCCGCTGGGAGGGACCGGCCTGGCCGGAGGTCTGCGACCCGATCGCCGAGCGGGTCGTCGCCCGGTATTGGACCGCGCGCTACACGAGCAGCTCGTAGTAGATCAACAGCGTCTTGCGGTACGTGACGCGCCCGACCTCGCGGAAGCCGCAGCGCGCGTAAAAGCCGCCGGCGCCGGCGGGCGCGTCGTAGGCGTCGAGCCGGATCGCACCGGCCGGCCACTCGCGCGCCAGCCGGCGGGCCTCCTCGAGACAGCGGCGCCCGATCCCGCGGCGCTGCACGTCCGGCGCGACCGCCATGTCGGTCAGGTAGAGCGCCCGCCCGCAGGCGGTGAAGTACGTCGGGTCGATGGCCCACGGCTTCTTCGTCGCCAGCCGCAGCGCGGCGACGATGCGCCCGCCGTCCCGCGCCACGAGCACCCGCGACGTGCGCATCCCGTGGAGGACGCCCCGCTCGGACACCGCGGGCGACCAGTGTCCCGGGCCGTACTCGCGCGTCAGCCGCTCGGCGACCGCCGTCCGCAGCGCAGCGATCGCCGGGACGTCGTCGGGGGTGGCGGCGGTGAGGGAGAGATGCGACGGAGCCGAGCGGGCCATGGGAAAGGGCAGAGAGCGTCCGTCACTTCACGGTGAGGAAATTCTTGTCCCGCACGAAAGGAGCACGCATGAGGCCCCCCATCGTCCGCAGCCTAACGCTCGCCGTCGCCTTCTGCACCGCCGCCTCGGCGCAGGCTCCCAAGCCCCGGCCCGTCCTCTATCGCGGAGCGTGCGAGCCTTCGGCCGCCGTCGCGCTTGCTTCCAGCACGTTTGTGCTCGCCGACGACGAGAAGCAGAAAAAGCTGTTCGTGCTAAGCCAGGAACAGCCCGACAAGCCCCAGGACCTCCCGCTGCCGGCTGGCTTCGAAACGGAAGACATGGAGGGGGCCGCCCGCATCGGAGACGACCTCTACTGGATCGGCTCGCACAGCAGGAATCGCAACGGCGAAGAGCAGCCCGAACGCCATCGGCTCTTCGCGCTACGCGTCGCACCGCGCGACGGCACCTTCTCCGCTGAGGCCGTGGGAAGACCCTATACAACACTCCTCGCCGATCTCCAGCGCGACGAGCGGTTCAACGCCTTCAAGCTCGCGTGCGCGTCTGAGCTCGCGCCCGAAGAGCCCGGCGGGCTCAACATCGAGGGCCTCGGTGCGAGTCCCGACGGGAAGCTGCTGATCGGATTCCGCAACCCAACCAGAGAGGGGAAGGCGCTGATCGTGACGCTCAACAATCCGCGAGCGGTCCTGGACGGCGCGCCGGCCTCCTTCGGCGCTCCTGTCGAGCTCGATCTCAACGGGCTGGGCATCCGCAGCTTGGAGTTTTGGCCCGCCGGCGAGGCTTACGTGATCATCGCCGGCTCGACGGACGACAGTGGGCGGTTTCAGGCGTATCGCTGGTCCGGACAATCAAACGACCCGCCGGAACCGATCGCCAGCGCCAACTTCGCGGGACTGATTCCAGAGGCCGCCTTCTTGGCGGCGCCCTCCGACCTCATGGTCCTCAGCGACGAAGGCGCCTTCTGTTTCAAGCCCGACGGGTTCCGCAGCCTCGTGATCAAGCTGCCGGACTAGTGGCGGCCGTGCCCGGCCGCCACGCCCAGCTTCTCGCTCAGCGCCGCCAGGCGCCGATCGAGGGTCCACAGCGAATCGCCGCCGAGGGCCGCGGCGGCGAGCAAGTGGGCGTCGACCCAGCCGATCCCGCCGCCGGCGAGGGCGTGGCGCTCGACAAAGGCGAGCACCTCGTCGTGGTCGGCGGCGCCGGCCGCGGGCAGGTCGGCCAGGAGCGCCAGGACCTCGCGGCGGCGCCGGAGGTGGCCGAGGGCCAGCTCGCCGAGCACGAAGGGGTGCCTTAGCACCTGGCCCTCGGCGAGCAGCGCCGCCAGGCGCGGGCTGCCGTTGCGCAGGTGATCGACCCACACCGAGGTGTCGACGAGAATCACCGCTTCGCCGCCGGCCGGCGCGGCGCGGGCCGCCGGCGGCGGATGGGGCGCAGGGCCTTCTCCGTGCCGCCGAGCGCGGCCAGCCGCCGAGCGCTCTCGCGCGCGATCAACGCCTCCAGCCCGGCGTGGACCGTCGCGGTCTTCCCCGCGAGGCCGGCCAGCCGGCTCGCCTTGTCGAGCAGCTCGTCGTCGAGGATCAGGGTCGTTCTCATATGCATGAGTATGGCTCTGCCGTATGGCCTGGTCAAGCAGGCGCGTGCCCCCGCGAGGTCACTCCTGGAGCACCCGCCCCGCCCAGGCGAGGATCGGGTGCTCGACGAACTCCCGGTGCCGGGCGGTCATGAAGTGGTCGATGTGGCCGAACTCCGGCTCGAGGAGGAAGGTGACGTCGGTCGAGCCGAGCATCGCGAGCTGCGCGGCCATGAACGGGCCGAAGCCTCGGCCGCCGCCGATGGCGAGGACCGAGCCGGTGTAGCTGCCGAGGTTGGAGACGTAGGCGGTCTCCACGCCGGCCAGCGAGCACGAGACGTCGCGCACCACCGGCACCGGCACGTAGCTGTTGAAGCGGCCGACGTTCTCGAACACCCGCGCCTCGTCGGCGAAGAACAGGCGGTCCTCGGCGAAGCTGCCGTTCATCTGCACGTAGTTGGGCACCGGCATGGTGACCGGCCCGGGCGCGGTGACGGCGAGCAGCAGCACCATCACCTGATGGGCGGTCAGGGTGGAGGGGAAGAGCGGAATGGCGTTCGACCCCGAAGGCGCCAGCTCCGCCTGCTTGGTCACCGCCTTGAAGACGTTGGTCGAGACGCCGTCCACCACGCCGCCGCCGGCGATCTGCACCTCGAGCGCGGCGCAGTAGAGCTGGTTGAGCCCCTGCACCACCGGGTCGGGGCTCGCCAGCATCCCCTCCCAGGGCAGGATGCCGTCGTAGTCGGCGGGCTGGGCGTTGGCGACGGCGAGGGCGAGGATGCCGCCGAGCGAAGCGCCGCCGGCGACGATCTTCGTCCCCGGATGGAGCTGCTCGATCTGCGCGCGGACGAAGGCGATGTCGTCCACCATCGACTGGAGGTTCCAGTCCGCCATCACCGAGCAGTCGAGCAGACCGGCCTCGCAGGTGCCGGCCGGGATGTCCGCGAAGCGAGGCGAGTAGCCGTAGACGTCGAAGTTGCGCAGGGCGAAGAACTCGGCGATCGAGCTTCCCATCCCGCCGGACTCGTCGCGCTGCTCGTAGAAGCTAAAGGTGAGGCCGAGCGGCGGCAGGAAGAGGATCGAGCCGGCGAGCACGTGCGGCGGCACGTCCTTCGCCAGCCGGACCATCTTGAAGCGGTCCAGGGGATGGGCGCCGGCCTGCACGAGAAACTCGGTCCGGACGAGAGGGCCGACCTGGCTCGTGCTTGTCGCCGTGACCGAGTAAGGCCCGGAGGCGGCGGCCGAGGTGGCGGCGAACAACAGCGCGGCAACGGCGAAGACGGCGGAGACGGATGACGACGACGACGGGAAACGACGATCGCGCATGAGCCTCTCCTTAGAGAATGAGATAGAAGCTTAGCTCGAAGTTACAATCCGCCGCGATGAGGAACCCACGAGCCCTGGTTCCCCTCCTCCTCGCCGCGCTGACGGCGCCGGCGGCCGCCGCGGAGGTCGACGCCTTCGTCGCGGCCGAGATGCAGCGCCAGAAGATCCCCGGCCTCTCGCTTGCCGTCGTGCGCGACGGAGGGGTCGTCAAGGCCCAAGGCTACGGACTCGCGAACGTCGAGCTCGGCGTTCCGGCGCGTCCGGAAACGATCTATCAGTCCGGATCGGTCGGCAAGCAGTTCACGGCCGCGCTCGTGATGATGCTCGTCGAGGACGGCAAGCTGAGCCTCGACGACCGCATCGGCAAGCACGTCGCCGAGGCGCCGGAAACCTGGCGCGACATCACGGTGCGCCACCTGCTGACGCACACCTCGGGCCTCTCGAACGCGCTCTACGACGAGCTCGACATGCGCCGGGACTACACCGAGGACGAGCTGGTCAAGGAGATCGCGGCGCTGCCGCTCGATTTCGCGCCCGGCACGCGGTGGAGCTACAGCAACCCGGGCTACGTGATGCTCGGAGTCCTCGTGCGCAGGGTGACCGGCAAGTTCTACGGCGACCTCCTCCGCGAGCGGGTCTTCGCGCCGCTCGGCATGGCGACCGCGCGCATCATCGACGAGGCCGCCATCGTGCCCAACCGCGCCGCCGGCTACCGGCTCGTCGACGGCGAGCTCAAGAACCAGGAGTGGGTCTCCCCGGTGCTCAACACGACCGCCGACGGCGCGCTCTACCTGACCGTGCTCGACCTCGCGCGGTGGGACGCCGGGCTCTACACAGAGAAGCTCCTCGACCGCGCCACGCTCGACCTGACCTGGACGCCGGCCAGGCTCGCCGACGGCAGCCCCGCGTCGTTCGGCTACGGCTTCGGCTGGATGGTGGGCGAGGTCCGCGGCCACCGCGTCGTGCGGCACGGCGGCGGCTGGCAAGGCTTCGCCGCCGACATCGTGCGCTTCGTCGACAAGAAGCTGACCGTCATCGTGCTCACCAACCTGGCGCAGGCCGACCCGGCCGCCATCACCAACGGCGTCGCCGCCCTCTACGACCCCGAGCTCGCGCCCGTCGAGCACACCGCCGTGCCGATCGCCCCCGAGGCCTTCGACGCCTACGTCGGCAGCTACGAGCTGAGGCCGAACGTCCGGCTCGTGGTCTCCCGCGAGGACGGCAAGCTCTGGGCGCAGACGGGAAGCGGCCCGCGCCGGGAGCTCTTTGCCGCGTCCGAGTCCACGTTCTTCACCCGCGACCCGGACAGCGAGCTTGCGTTCGTCAAGGGCGCAGGCGGAGCGGTGACGCACCTCGTCCTGCGCCAGAGCCACCTCGCCACCGAGGCGAGGAAGGTGGAGTAAAGCGCGGAGCCGCGGACACGCCGGGGATCTCACACATGCCCAACGACCTCTGTTTCGTCCTCATGCCGTTCGGCAAGAAACCCGACGTGTCCGGCGCGCCGGTGGACTTCGACGCCGTCTACCAGGAGCTGATCGCACCGGCGATCCGCGAGGCCGGGCTCGAGCCGATCCGCGCCGACGAGGAGATGACCGGCGGCATCATCCACAAGCCGATGTTCGAGCGGCTGATCTTCTGCAAGTTCGCGGTGGCCGACCTGACGACGGCGAACGCCAACGTCTTCTACGAACTGGGCGTGCGCCACGCGGTGCGCCCCTGGAGCACCGTCCTGATCTTCTCCGAGGGCGGCAGCCAGCTCCCCTTCGACGTCGCTCCCCTGCGCGCCATGCCCTACACGCTGACGCCGAGGGGAAGCCCGCGGACCTGGAGGCCGCGCGCGCGGCGCTCGCCGAGCGCCTCGCCCAGGCCCGCGAGGCGGCGAGCAAGGACGCCGCGCACGACAGCCCGATCTATCAGCTCGTCGAGAGCTATCCCGACATCGATCACACGAAGACCGATGTCTTCCGCGAGCGCGTCCGCTACTCCGAGGAGCAGAAGAGGAAGCTCGCCGCCGCGCGCGCGAGAGGGCGCCGAGGCCGCTGCGCGCCGCCGAAGCGGAGATGGGGGACCTGACGAGCGTCGAGTCGGGCGTCGTCGTCGACCTCCTCCTCTCCTACCGGGCGGTCAAGGCCTGGGACGACATGATCGAGCTCGTCGAGCAGATGCCGCAGCCGCTCGCCGTGACCGTCATGGTCCAGGAGCAGCTCGGCCTGGCCCTGAACCGGGCCGGGCGGGGCGAGGAGGCGGAGCAGGTCGCTGCTCGACCTGATCGCGACGCGCGGCCCGAGCAGCGAGACCTACGGCATCCTCGGCCGCGTCTACAAGGACCGCTGGGAGGCCGCCGCGAAGGCCGGCAAGGCGATCGCCGCCCGCGGCCTGCTCGACAAGGCGATCGACGCCTATCGGAAGGGCTTCGAGGCCGACTGGCGCGACGCCTACCCCGGCATCAACGCCGTCACCCTGATGGAGCTCAAGGAGCCGCCCGACCCCCGCCGCGGAGAGCTCCTCCCCGTCGTCGCCTACGCCGTCGAGCGGAAGATCGCCGCCGGCCAGCCCGACTACTGGGACTACGCGACGCGCCTCGAGCTGGCGGTCCTGGGCAAGGACGAGGAGAAGGCCGTCCAGGCCCTGGGCGACGCGCTGGCCAACGTCCGCGAGACCTGGGAGCCGGAGACCACGGTACGCAACCTGCGCCTCATCCGCGAGGCGCGGGAGAGGCGAGGCGACGAGGTGCCGTGGGCCAAGGAGGCCGAGGAGGAGCTGGCCGGCTGGCCGAAGTGACCCGGGCTCAGCCGCCGATCGCCGCCTCTTTTATCGCGACGATGATCTTCTGGATCTGGATGCCCTCGTTGGCGTCGTAGGTCCCCTCCTTGCCGTTCAAGCGCTGCAGGCCGAAGCCTCCGGCGTGGTGGAGACCGATCAGTTTCCACTGGTTGTTGAAGACCGGGCTTCCCGAGCTGCCCCCTTCGGTGGGAGCACGGTAGTGCAGCAGCCGGTCGTCGTAGTCGAGCAGCAGGTTGTCGTTGAGCGAGAGGGAGAGCGAACGACCGCCGGGATGGCCGATGACGTAGACCTTCTGCTTGCCGTCACCCAGCGGGAGGTTCTTCGCGACCGGATAGGGCGTCAGGCCGGTGATCGGCGGATCGATCCGCAGCAGCGTCGCATCCAGCTCGTCGGGAGGAGAGGACCACAGGAGCGAGACCTGATACTCCTGATCGGCGGCCGACTCCAGGGCTTCGAACACGACGACGGCATCTTCGGCCGGCAGCGAGCCCTTGGCGGCCCGGACGGCCGGATCATCGCTGACCACGTGGGCATTGGTCAGCACGAGAAGCTCGTCGCCGAACCGATCGTCGAGGTCCTTGCCGCGGATCAGGAACCCGGTGCCGAAGCCCTCGTCCGTCCGCGTCTTCACCTGCGCGACGAGCCGGCAGCGCTCCAGCCCCTCCCGGTACGCCTTCAGGGTCATGAATCCCTCGCTGCCGAGGACCTTCTCCAGCCGTAGGTCGCCGGCGCGCTCTATCGTCGCGCCCAGGCTCCCTTGCGGCACCTCGACCCGGCCGCCCTTGCGCTGAAGGATGTGGGCCTGGAGCAACGGGAGGAGGAGAGAGCCGGGCGGCTTCTCGACGGTCAGCCCCCAGACCTCCCGCAGCTGGCGTTCGGTGCTCGACAGCTCGAAGGCGTCGGCGTCGGCCTGCTGCACGTATTCCGCGACCCAGAGCAGCGCCTTGCCGAAATCCGCGAGCGCCACGCTCGCCTCCGCCGCCGTGGCCATGTCCCAGTAGCCGATCGCCCCCTGCTCCTTGCGCGCCTCGAGCGCCGCCAGGATCTCCCGGGCGATCGTCTCGGCGTCCGGCTCCGGATCGAGCTGCACGCCGTCCCTCCGCGCGCGGAAGACCAGCGCCACCGTGTTGATGCCGTGCCACAGGTGATCGGCCGGGCCCGACAGGTAGACCTCGTGGTAGGCGTTCACCGCCCGCTGCAGGTTGAGCTGGCTCAGCCGCGAGCGCCTGGCTTCGGGGTCGGCGTTGACCGCATTGACGTAGAGCTGCTTGTAGACGCGGCCGAGCAGGCCGCGCGCCTCCGCGTGCTCTGCCGGGTCCTTCCCTTCCGTCCGCGCCATCAGCGACTCCAGGACGTCGATGGCCGCCGCGGCCTTCCCCTGGTCGATGAGCGACTGGGCGTATTGGCGGCGGATCTGGTTCTCGTCGAGCCCGACGAGGCGGAGGGCCTCCGTCACCCGCTCCATCAGGTCGAAGTGGCATTTGCGGCGCAAGACCTGGAGGATCTTCTTCGCCGCCTTGGCGCTCGGCAGCGCTCCCTGATGCAGCGCGGCGATCAGCTCATTGCACAGCTTGGCCGCGCCGTCGCGGTTGAAGCGCTCGACGACCGCGGTCAGCTCGGTCAGGAACTCGTCCTCGTTCCAGGGCGTGTCCATCGTCGTTCACTCCAAGCCCAGCATCTCGCGCACGCGTGCCCGGAGCTGCGCCCCGCTCAGGTACTTGCTGACGTTGTGGCGCCACGAGCCGGAGTTCTGCTCGTTGACGTCCTCGACCGTCCTCTGGCCGCCGCGCCGGTAGTCGTTGGCGAAGCTCGGATCGAAGCCGGCCACCGGATCGAGACGGTCGTAGACGTTGATCCACTTGCCGCGGACCTTCTCGTGCGGGAAGCCGTTGTCCCGGCTCCACTCCGGCCGCAGCTTGTCCTGGACCTCGTCGATTCCGAGCGGGCTGCCGATGGTCATCAGACCGTCCACCACGGGTGCGTCGCCGACTCGCTTCAGGCAGTCGTAGGCGATCACCGTGCCCATGCTGTGGCTGATCACGACGTGGGGGCCGGGCATGGTCGCGCCCTCCTGCAACGCCTTGATCATCCGCCCGCGGATCTCGTCCTGCACCTTGAAGGTCTCTCCCGGCCGTGGGCTGTAGTCGACGTTGAAGAGGTAGTGGTGGACGTCCCGCAGGAGGCGCCGCATGAGCCGCTCCTTGACCGGCCAGGGCAGGGGGATGCGCTCGAGCTGTTCGCGCACGGGCGTGGGCAGGGCCTCGACCGCCTCCTCGGCGGCGAGCGGGACGGCCAGCTTGACCGCGAGCTCGGCCACCCAGAGCTGCTCCGCGGCGTCCATGTTCTCGACGCCGAGGTCCGGGGACTCGGGCGACACGGCCTCGACCGTGGACTCGTCCGTGGCGCTCTCCTCCATGCCCTCCTTGAGCGGCTCGGCGTACAACACGTCCGCCCAGTAGACCATCGAGCTGGTGACCCCTTCGCTGCCGAGGTCGGGGCCGTCGGACTCCGCCAGGCTGCGCCGCCAGAGGTCCAGCAGCTTGTCCGTCGGGGGTTTATTGGCGATGCCGTGGACGAACGTGACATGAGGCATGGAGAGACCTCCCTTGAAGGTAGAACTACCTAGAACCGAATCTGCCGGAAATCCGTCAGCGGCGCCGGCAGGGCCTCCTCCACCTCGCCGAGCGGATCGCGGGAGGCGAGGTCGCCGAACGACAGCCCGGTCCGCTGCTCGATCAGCGACGATCGGCACCTGCGACGTCTCGTGCTGGCCGAAGACGAACTCCTCCTCGCGCAGGAAGTCGTCCTGCGACATCGTGTAGCCCGTGGCGGAGAGCTCGCCCGTCTCGTCGTGGACGAACGCGATGACCTTCCAGAACGTCGCGCGGGACCTGGACGCCGAAGCGGACCGGGTCGTCGTCGCGCAGGAACGGTCCCGTGAACACCGAGATCCGCATGTCGTCCTCGCGCGCGTTGTCGAGGGCGTAGTCCTCGAGGCCGAGCCAGATGCCGGCATTGAACGACCTGCATCTGCGGCACGGCGTTGGTGACGTGCATGGAGTCGGCGTTGCCGAGCTTGGCGTCCCCTGCGGAGCCCCAGATCGGGTCCTCGCGCCGCGTCATGTGGCCGCGGCTGAACTTGGGCGCGTTGCCGTAGCACTCGCGGAGGATCTGCGCCTCCTTGGGCGATCCGCGGGTCCAGCCGCCATCCGGTGCGCTTCACCTTCCGCGACTGGTCGCCGTCGATGTTCACCGCGCTGTAGAGACAGAGGCGCCGGCTCTGACTCATGACGACCGAGAAGTGCTGGTAGCGGAGCTCGCTCTCCGTCTCCCCGTCGACCTCGAAGGTGAGCAGGTCGCTCTCCAGCTCCGCGCCCAGCGCCGGCAGCGGCGACCTCGAACCCGTAGCCGAGGAAGCCCGGCCGTGTAGCCGGGCCGGTCTGCGTAGTCCTCCGGCCGCGCCTCGACGTCGAGGAGGATCTCGTCCTCGTCGTCGCCCACGTCGGCAGGGGTCGGCGCGAGGAGCGCCGGGTGGCGTGCCCTGCGCGCCCGGCCGGCTCGCCGGCGACCGGAGCGCCGATGTCCACCGTGACCCGGACCGGGATCGTGTAGGCTGATCGTCGTCGACGGAGGCCGTGGCGCCGCCGGAGCGCGACTGGAGAGTGCCGCGCGCGCCGGCCGGCGGGCGCGCCGCGGCGGGGCGCGCACCCTCGCGGCCGAGCCGCCGCAGCCGCTCCGCGACGAGCGCGGCGGGCACCGCGAAGTTCGCCTCCAGGAAGCGGCCGGCGAAGTGGAGACCGAGCGCCTCGCCGGTCTCGAGGTCGAGCACCACCGAGCCGGAGTTGCCGCCGAGCGTCGAGCAGTCGTGCAGCGAGCTCGTGGCCCGCGCTGCCGGTGATCTGGCCCGGCGCCAGCCGCTTCTTGTCGAAGACGTCGCCGAAGATGTCCTGCATGAGCTGCTGGTCCGGGATCCGGCTGTCCTTCGCCGGATAGCCGATCACGGCCACCTGCTGCTCCTCCCGCGCCTCTCCGGACGCCGAGCCTGATCGGCGCCGCCAGGCCCCTTCCCGCAACCGGCTCGACCTGGAGCAGCGCCACGTCGGGTCCGCCGTCGCCCTCGATGTGCAGGATGCGCCGCAGGCGGAACTCCAGGCTCTCGGGGCGGTCGAACTCCTCCAGGAAATCGATCGACGCGGTCATCCGCCGGTTGGCCCGGCCCGGCCGGAAGACGAAGCCGGAGCCGCTGCCGCGGCCGAACTCGCGCGCCACGTGCCGGTTCGTCACCACGACGTCGTCGGCGACCAGCCATCCGGTCCCGAGCCATTCGAACCGTGGATGGTTCTCCACCTCGATGCGGCCGACCGCCTTGATGGCCGGCACCAGGCGGTCGCGCGCGTCGGTCAGCCGCTGCCGCCAGATCTCGCTCTCCGCGTCCTGGAACTCGAGGAGGGCCTCGTCGCGGACGACCGCCAGCACCGGGCGGCCGACCCGCAGCACGATCGTTTCGAGCGCGACCGCCGGCCTGGGAGCCGCCCCCTCCAGTGCGAGCCCCCGCAGGGCCATCGCCGGCGCCAGGGCCCTGGCTTCCTTCTTGGTCTTCGCACTCCCGCGGAGCTCGTTCAGCTCATCGGCCAGCTTGGGATCGCGGCCTTCGATCTTGGCAACCGCCGCTTTGACGCGGGCTTCGAGGTCCTGCATGGTGGGTTCCTCCTGCGGCAGATACTGTCAGCTATCTTCCTCCAATAAGACGGACGTGCAGGCGAAGTCCCCTCAGGGGCGCGCGATGAGTTACGCCGAGTCGAACCGCAAGAGCGAGCGGAGCGAGATGGCGCTTGGGCTCACGGCTTTATCCCCAGACTCTCGAGTCTCTGGGTGGCGGGAATACTGCCTTGCGCGGCGGCTCTTCGGTACCAGCCCACGGCGGCGACCAGCGACCGCTCCTCCCCGAGGCCGCGCTCCAGCATCCAACCTGTCTGGCGCTGAGACGAACGATTGCCGGCCTCGCCGCCCCGTCTGTACCAACTCAGGGCCTCGACGGCAGAGGCCGGGACCCCTAAGCCATAGAGGTAGCTATGGCCTAGGAGAGACATGGCACCGCCGTGCCCCTGGTCGGCCGCCCGCCGCAGCCACACGTGGGCTTGCGCGAGAGATCTCGGGACAGCCCTTCCATAGAGCCACATCGAGCCGATATTGCGCTGGGCGACCAGGTCCCCTTGGCTAGCGGCCCGCCGGAAGTAGGCGAAAGCAGCTTGCGAGTCCTCTCTGTAACCCGCACCGTTGTCGAGACTCCAGCCGACGGAATTGATCGCGGCGGGATCGGCGCGCGCCCATTGGCGTTGGGCCGGAACTGGGGGGCTGCAAACAAGGTCTGCGAGTTGCGCGCGGGCGGCCTCTAGGTAAGAACAGAGGGCGCCGGTCCCGGAGGAGTTCTCGACCCCGATACCCTGGCTGTACATGTTGCCGAGGTTCCAGTGGCCCACGGGATGACCCTGCGCCGCGGATCGTTGGTTCCAGAGCAGGGCCTGTTGCATGTCCTGCCGCGTACGCGGACCTTCGGCCGTCCAGTAGGCCATCCCGAGCGCGGCTTGGCCGAGCGGGTCGCCCTGTTCGGCCGATCGGCGGTACCAAATCAGGGCGGCGTCCGGATCGCGGCCGACTCCTAGCCCCCGCGCCAAGGCGTAACCCACCAGGAACTGCGCAAAGCTGTCGCCTTGCTCGGCGATCGCGCGGACCGAGCGGAAAGTCCGCATGCTGACTTCGTTCCGGATCGGTGTCCACCAGCGCCCCAGCGTCGCGGCAGCCGGCCGCAGGTGGGCGGGAGCATAGCGCGCCAGGTGGATGCGCTGGACGGCCGTGGGCAGGTCTTCGCTGACGCGCAGACTTTTCGCTTGGAGGAAATCGACAACGCCGGAATGTCCTCCGTACCTCGCCCAGCGCAGGGCGGTCATCCGCGCCGGAGTCCGATTCTCCCGGTTGATGTCGGCTCCTCGCGCGATCAATAGCTCCACAAGATCCAGATGGCCATTTCTGGCAGCGTCCATCAAGGCGGTGTTTCCTCCGTCATCCGCCGTGTCGACCGGAGCCCCCTTGTCGAGCAACGCCCGGGCAGCGGCCGCATGGCCGCGATGGGCCGAGTTCATGAGGGGCGTCACGCCGTAGCGGTTGCGTGCGCCCGGCGCGGCCCCGCCGCGAAGGAGGAGGTCGATCACCATCGAGTCACCGCGGGCGGCGGCCTGGTGGAGGGGGGTGTCGCCGAAGCCGTCCCCGAGCCTGGGATCCGCGTGGTTGGCGAGGAGCGCCCGGGCCGCCTCGGCACGGCCCGCCGCAACCGCAAGGGCGAGCGGCGTCCGGGCCGCTGCATCGCGGACGTTGGGGTCCTGCCCCTCGAGGAGCAGAGACGTCACGTCTCCCACAACCCCCATCACGACAGCCCGATGGAGGGGCGTGGAGCCCGGCGGTGCCTGTCCGGCGGATGCCAGCCCGCTCCATGGATCGTCGTCGGGCCCAGCCCACCGCTCGCAGGTTTCTCGGGCCTTGCGCTCGCCGGGTAGGCTGGGACGGCGCCAGCCATCATCGCGGCGCAGGCGATGGCAGGCGACCTGCAGCCACCCGCGCCAGCTCCCTCGCCGGAGCAGTGACCTCCCCTGCGCCGCGCTACTGACGAGGAGGTCTCCCCCGGGGGCAAAGGCCGCCTGAACGGCTAACTCCTCTCCAGGCCCGGCATTGGCGCGGATGGGGAGGGCCAGCGCGAGCAGATTACGCTGAAGATCCCAGAGCCGGAGGTTGCCGTCGAAGCCCGCGGTGAGGATTTGCGTACCGTCGGGGCTGAAGGCGACCGAGGCGACGCGACCTCCCTGGGTCTCCAGGATCTGCTGCTCCGTGCCGTCCTCGACGTTCCAGAAGCGGACCATCCCGTCATCCCCGCCGGTGATTAGGGTTCTACCGTCGGGGCTAAAGGCCAAGGAGTTGATGCCGCGACGCGGGTGGCTGGAGAGAACATTCCAGGGACGTGGCCAAACGACCTCGCCCGGTTTCCAACGGTTCCACAATTTGACGTTGGAGTCGTCCTTGCGGACCGCTCCAGCGCCGGCGGGTGGCGCCTCGCCGCCGGCGCTAGCGATCCAGTTGCCGTCCGGGCTTACCGCGAGCGCGAGCACGGGACCCGCATGCGCCGGCCATGGCGGCGCGGCGAGAGGCCTCCCTCGCGCGTCCCAGAGGCCCAGCCTTCCATCGTCGTCGCCGGCCGCAAAGTACTGCCCTTGTGGATCGAAGGCGAGTGCCCGGACGGCGGCGCCCGGCTTCTTGGACGCGCTGGGCAGCTCGTCCAACCAAGCATCCACCATGGCAATATGCCCGTCCTCGCAGCCGACAGCCATCCCCAACCCGTCCGGGCGGATGGCGATGCCTGCAGGCGAGCACTGCTCGATCTCGCTAGACCAGCTCAGCTTCCGGGCTGTATGCAGATCCCATACGGCCAACTGCTTGCCGTCGCCACTGTCAGAGATCGTGGCGAAAAATGCTCCCTTAGGATCGATAGCGAGACCAAAGCCTTCGCCGATCTGAGCCTCCGGAACACCCGGTGGGTTCATGCCGTGGCGGTCCCAGATTGTCAGCGTGAGGTCACGGGCAAGGGCCAGCACGCTCTCGCCATCGCCGCTGAAGCCGGCGGCAGTCGTGGGCGACCCCCGGCCCGGGATGGGGTCACTTAGCAGCTCACCCTCCGCGCTCCACAGGCGCAGGCCGCCCACCGCGTCGCCACTAACCAGGCTCAGGCCGTCCGAGCTGAAGGCCAGGACTTGCACAGCCGCCTTGTGGGCATCCTGCGTCTTGACCCCTTCGCCGCTCTCGTCGAACCTGATCACACCGTCGCCCGGATCCTGCATGTAGCTCTCCTGGGGAACCATCCGCCAGCGGCCGTCCTCACCGCCGAGCACGATGGCGCCATCCGGGGCAAAGGTTGCGGCCGTCATCAGCAGATGGGGAGCAGGAACTTCGTCGAGTAGGGAGAGATCTCGGCCCTGGTCGGTTGACCATTCACGCACTGCGCCGTCGAAGTGCGCCGAGCTCACGACGCCCTTGGGGCCTATCGCCAGGGCGAGAACCGGCTCGCTTGTGGACGACGAGAGGCGTCGGCCGTCGAAGCTCCACGTCTCGATATGTCCTGCCCGGTCACCAAGGGCGAAAAACTCCGCCCCTGGGTGGACGGCTAGACCCATCACTGCACAGTTCTCGCCGCTGCGCGTGAGATCACGCAACAGCTTACGATCGAGGCTCCAGATTCTGATTGCGCAATCGCTGCCACCGCTGATCAGCCGGTGCTCCTTGCGATCGATGGCGAGGGCGAAGATATAACCCTCGTGAGCTCTCTCCTGAGCCGTGAAATCTCCGGTTGTGCGGTTCCAAAACGTAATCGTGCCGTCAGCCTCGCCGGTCGCCGCGAAGTCCGTCGTCGAATCTAGAGCCAGCGCCGTCGTAGCAGTGCCCTGAGGCTTCTCGAAGATCCGCGTCGCGACTGCCTTGGAGCCGGCGGTGGCAGGGGTGGCGCTGCCAGTGGCCTTCGCTGCCTTGCGTTCTTTTTCGAGGCGATGCAGCTCGAAACCGCCGGCGTACAATCCAACAGCGATGCTCTTGCCGTCGGGGCTCAGGGCCAGCGATGTCGGGCTCTCGCCGATCCCTGTGAGCGGGCGCAGACGCCTGGTCCCGCGGTCCCCGATCCAGATCCCATCAGGCTTAAGTAGGGCCCGCCGGTTGCCGCCGAACGACCAATCATTGGGCGAGCTGATCACCGCCAGGGCGCTGCTCGCATTGGACAGCGCCCCCGGCGAGGGCACGCCCCATACGCGAGCCGTGCCGTCCTGATGCAAAGAGAGCAGCCGCTCGCCGTCGTGACTGAAGGTCAAGCGCGTAATTCCGCCCTGCGGCTTCCCGCCGCTCCACCGCTTCTTCGCGATCTCCAGAAGGCGCAGCCCCGCTGGTGTGGCCACGGCCAAGCAGTCGTCGCCCGGGCGGAAGGCGATCGCCCGCACGCCGCCCGTGACCGCGTAGGGATGGCCTTCGGACCGGCCCTCCCGGCTCCAGAGCCGCAGCCGCTCCCCTGTCACCGCTGCGATCCATTGGCCCCCGGGGCTGAACGCAAGTTGCGTGACCGGCCCTCCCCCGGCTGGAGCGAGCTCGCGCAGACGGTTACCTGCGGTATCGTAGAGAACGATCCTGCCATCCTCGGTCCCGGTCGCGGCGATCTCTCCTCCGGGGGCGAGGGCGCTGGCCGTTGGCTGCATCTCCTGGAGGATCCGTGAGCGCGTAAAGCGGGCCTTCTCGACCACCTTGGCCAATTCGAGGGAGATTTGGGGCGTGGGCTCGCCGTAGAGCGAGAGGCTACGGCCGGTCGCGTCCACAGCCAGGACGAGGGCCCGCGGGGGATCGCTCGCTAGGTACTCGCCGATCCGTCGCGCGTCGTCGGCCAGGGCATCCTCTTGCCCATGGACGTAGCCGCGCCTGCCGAAGACGGCGACCACGACGAGCACCGCCGCGAGGGCCGCGCCGCCTGCCCATAGTCGCCGGGACCGCGCACGGCGCTCGCGCGAGGCGAGGATCGGCGCGACCAAGGTGTCATGGCTTAGCTCGTAGGAGAAACTCCCGAGCCGCGGCTCAGCTCTGAGGAGGCGCCGGTTCACCAGGTGGTGCAGGGCTTCCTTGGGCACACGGAATCGGCGCTCGATCTCGCCCTCCTCGAGGCTCAGGCGGCGGCCGTGCGGGCTGATCAACCCCTGCTCACATAGCCGGTAAAGCGCGCGCCTGCCGTAGGTGTCCGCGATCGCCCCGATCTGGCTGTCACAGAATCCCTTGAGCATCTCGTAGATGCCAGCGTCTCCCCCGAGGTCGTCGTAAGTGATCGGCGCTACGGCTCCGGAGGCCGCCTGGCGCGCAGCCACGATCGACTCGACGTGCTGGCATATGAGCTGGAGCTGGAATGGTTCGATCTCGGGGGTGGTGTCGACCCCCCCTTGCAGATGGCGCTCGGCGAGGAAGTCGAGGATCGCCTCGACGGCCGCGGGCTCGTAGTCGAAGCGCGCGGTGGGGATCTGCTCGTCGAGAACCCGCGCCGGCTCGCTGATCGCCCGCCGCGCTTCGTCTCGACTGAGCGGGCCGAGGCGGAAGCGGGTATTCAAGATATTCGGAATCTTGCGACCCAGCTCCTCCAGGTTGCCGAGGAAGTCCTCGCGGATCGCGAGCACCACCTTGATCAGGGGTGCGGAGGGGCTCAAACGGCGATCGTCCTCGAGGCCGCGGCTCTCGGCGAGGTCTTGAGGCACCTTGCCGCGGACCAGGTCCGCGAGCTGGTCGATGAAGGCGCGCCGGTTCGCGCGCGACTGCAGGGTGAAGAGTTCCTCGAACTGATCGAGGATCAGCACCGGCGTGAGCAGATCGTCGCCGCGCCACAGCTCGAGCGTCTTGAAGAAGTGCCACAGCGAGGTCTCGTCGCCAGAGACGTGCTCGATTCCCTGTTGGGTGGCCTTTTCGGCGATGCCGTCGTAGAGCGTCCGGAAGGGCCCCGCCGCGGGGTCGTTCAGACGAACACTCATGGGCAGATACCCCTCCTCGCGCAGCGGCTCCATCAGCCCTGCGTTGAGCAACGACGTCTTTCCCATGCCCGACTTCGCGTAGACGACGACGAGATCCTCGGCGAGCACCAGGTGCAGCAGAGATTCCTTTTCTCTGTCGCGGCCTCGGAAGAGCTTGCGATCGACGTCATCGTCCTGGAAGGAGCGCGCCCCGGGGTAGCGGGAGTGGAAGGTGGCGGCCATCCCTACTGCCTTCCGCGGCGCTGGAAGTCCCGCTTGATCGTGGTGACCAAACTCCTGACCGCGTCATCGTCGCGCAGCGACAAGGTTTCGAGCTCCTTGAGGATGTCCAATCGTGGACCGTCGTCGATCTGGAGAGGGATGAGGTAGAGCACTCCCTTTTGGGCATACCTCTGGCGCTCGAGGGCAAGCTTGATCTCTTTGTTGACGTAGCTGAATCTCTTGTCCGCAAGGGCCCGGCTCTGGAGGACGCAGACATAGTCCGCCTCCTCGAGCTTCTCCTCGATCATCCCGTCCCATTCCACCCCCGGGCCGAGCCCCGTCTTGTCCATCCAGGGATCAAGTCCGCCCTCTCGCAGCTCCTGGCACAGCCGTCTGGCGGTCGCTTGATCCTCACTGGCATAGGAGAGGAAGACGCGCGCTTGGCGCAGGCCCCTGCCGGACGGCGGCGCCTCGAGGGAGGGCGACATCGCCTGGTAGCGCTCGCGGAGCTCCTGGACGAAGGTCTCGATCTCGGTGTCGAACACCTCGATCTTGAAGCCGGTCTTGTAGAAGAGGACCGTCTGCTCGAGGTCCGGAAAGTTCTGGGCCTGAAATGCCTCAAGGGCGAACGAGCGACTGTCGGATTGATTGAACTTTAAGAGGTGGAGCAGGATGCGGAGATACCAGTGCCTGATCCCGAAGCCGAGGAAGAGAAAATTCTTGCCCTTCTTCTGCAGCGCACTGCGGACGTTGTCCGGCAGCGATGGGTTCTTCGATACGACTGCTACCAGGAAATCGAGAAGATCGTTTTCGGTGAGTACGAGCGATTCCGGCTCCTGGATGGAGCCGTAGAGGTGATAGATCAGGGGGCGGTCAACCGTCCCCATCGGGACGTTGTCCTCTTTGTCGCCCTGGAAGTTGTACCGCTCGGCGAAGGGGGCCTTACCCGCCCTCTCCATGGCGCGCCGTAGCAGGCTGTCGTGGCATGACGTGATGGCAAAGTAAAACGGCACGGCGGCGAGCGCTTCGTGGATCTCCGACGAGTCGTCCTCGTGCGCCGCGTAGAAACGGACAACTTCTCGTTCCAGGTCGTTGCGACCATTCTGAGCAAGGTACTGCTGTGCGACGCGCGGCAAGTCCGTCGTCGCCAGCAAAGGCGGCTCGATATCGCTTGCGAGCTGCCGCGCGAGTTCCCCGGTAAGCGTCGTGCTTCCCGGCAGGCCTTCGGCCGTGAGTTCTGGTCCCAGAAGAAGGATGCAGTTGCGACGCTGCAAACTCCAAAGGAGCGTGCCCCAGTCCTTCTCTTTCACCGCCCAACCTCTTTTCGGAACGAGTTTGGCAGATCACGTCCAGATGTCATTTGATTGTCCGTGCCTGTAAGGCTACCCAGACGCAACCCGGGCTCTTGCGCCGCTCTGCATCGATGTACCGCGGAGTCTGGTACAAAAATACTAAGATTCACCGACCACGTCAAGCTCCTGCTGCTGCACTCGCTGCCGCCGGCGTGGTAGCTTCGCGTCGCATGCGCAGTCGCGAAGCCTGGACGGCCCTCATCGTCTCCCTCCTCGGCTTCGCTGCCGGCGCCTCGCCGGCTGGCGCCCGGAACGTGCGGCAGGAGGCCGCGCTGGCACGCCTACCGCTCTCCTTCATCGAGAACCGCGGCCAGGCCGACCCGCACGTCGCCTACTACGTCCAGGACCGGGACAAGACCCTCTCCTTCACGGCGCAGGCGCTGACGTTCCTCCTCCACTCGAAGGCGCGGGGAGCCGAGCCACCGGACGCCCTGCGCCTGGAGTTCGTGGGAGCCGCCCGCGACGTCCAGCCGCGGGCCGAGGCCAGAACGCCGGCCGTGGTGAGCTACTTCCAGGGCCAGCCGGCGAGCTGGCGCGCCGGGATCCCGACCTACTCCCGGCTGGTCTACCCGGACCTCTGGCCGGGGATCGACCTGATCTTCTCCGGCGCCGCCGGGCGGCTGAAGTACGAGCTCCTGGTGCGCCCCGGCGCCGATCCGCGCCGGATCCGCTTGGCCTATCGCGGCGCCACGCGACTGGCGGTGAACGCCCGGGGGGAGCTCGAGGTCGAAACGCCCGCGGGAAGCCTCCACGACGCGCGGCCGGTCTCCTTCCAGACGGTGGGCGGCCGCGCGGTCGAGGTCGCGACGGCCTACGACCTCGACACCGCCGGCGGCAGCCACGGCTTCCGACTCGGCGCCTACGACCCTCGCCTGCCGCTGCTCATCGACCCCGAGGTCTTCGTCTACGCCGGCTTCTTCGGGAGGAACTTCGACCCGGAGTTCGACTACGACGCCTGCTCGGCGGTCGCCGTGGATGGGGCGGGCAATGCCTACGCGGCCTGCATCAGCGACTATCACCCACCCGGGTCTTCCAGCACCCTGGTTTACGTCGCCAAGATCAATGCGGCCGGCACCGCCGTTCTCTGGACCGCCTACTTCCAGGGCGTCTCCTGGATCGCTGACCTCGCGATCGATGCGGCCGGCAATGTCTACGTTGCCGGAGACACGACCGGTACGGGGTTTCCGGCCGTCTCCGGACCCGACACGAGCTTCAACGGCGGAGCTTCCGATGGCTTCGTCGCCAAGCTCGATGCCGCCGGCACTTCGCTGCTCTATGCGGGTTTCGTCGGCGGCTCCGGTTCCGATAGGGCGAACTCCATCGCCGTGGACGGGGCCGGCAATGCCTACGTCGCCGGCGTCACCAACTCCACCGAGACGACCTTCCCCGACGGCGACGGCTTCGGCGGTCTTCCTGGACCGGACACGACCTACAACGGGTCGTACGACGACGGCTTCTTCGTCAAGGTGAACGCCGCGGGCACGGCGTTCCTCAACGCCGGCTACATCGGCGGCGCCGGCCTCGGCACCGATGGCGCCACCGACGTCGCCGTAGATTCGACCGGCAACGCCTACCTCGCGGGTACGACCATGTCGACGCAGGCGACCTTCCCCGACGGCGACGGCTTCGGCGCCCTCAGCGGACCGGACACGACGCACAACGGCCTCGCGGATGCCTTCATCGCCAAGATCGACGCGGCGGGAACGGCCTTCCTCTACGCCGGCTACGTCGGCGGCGCCTCATACGAAAGGGCGGCCGGCGGCCTCGCCGTGGCTCCGACCGGCGAGGCCTACCTCGTCGGTACGACTCAGTCCACGGAGGCGACGTTCCCCGACGGCGACGGCTTCGGCGCTCTCACCGGGGCGGACACGACCCACAACGGCGGGATGGAGGATGCCTTCGTGGCCAAGGTGAATGCTGCGGGCGCGGCGCTCGTCTGGGCCAGCTACCTGGGCGGCAGCTCCACCGACGAAGCCTTCGACGTCGCCCTCGACACGGCCGGCAATGCCTACGTCGTCGGCCACACCGGCTCCACGCAGGCGACCTTACCCGACGGCGACGGCTTCGGCGGCCTTACGGGCCCCGACACGACGTACAACCTCAACGGCGACGGCTTTGTCGTCAAGGTGGCGGCGAGCGGGACGCCGTTGCTCTTTGCCACTTACATCGGCGGCAGCTCTGTCGATACCGACGATGCGTTCGGCGTGGCCGTGGACGGCGCCGGCGCCGCCTATGTCGTCGGCCAGACCCACTCCAGCGAGACCAGCTTCCCCGATGGCGACGGCATCGGAGGGTTGCCCAGCTTCGACCCGGACGCCAGCGCGGCCTCCAGCGGCTTTCTACTAAAGATCAGCGGGCCCGACCGGCCGGCCGACTTCTTCACGCTGACACCGTGCCGCCTCGTGGATACGCGGGACTCGGCAGGCCCGCAGGGCGGTCCCGCGCTCGCCCCCGGCGTCGAGCGCACGTTCCCGCTCGCCGGCACCTGCGGCATCCCGGCCCAGGCCGTGGCGGTCGCCCTCAACGTCTCCGCGGTGAGCGCCACCGACGACGGGGACCTCCAGGTCTACGCCGCCGACACGGCGCCCCCGGCGGGCTCCGTCGTTATCTACCGCGCGGGCCCGACCCGCGCCCGCTCCAACAACGCGATGGTCCGTCTCGGCGCGGCGGGAGCGGTCAGCGTACGGGCGAACCAGCCCGCGGGCACGGTCCACCTCGTGCTGGACGTCGTGGGCTACTACCTGGTCTCTGAGTGATTTAGCGGCTCGGGCGCGCCCTTCTCGCCGGTCGCCGGCCACCTCGCGCCATGCTATTGCGCCATGAAGCTGCGCACCGCCCTGCTCGCCGTTGCTCTCGCCTGCTTCGCCACTTCCTCCGCCCACGCCGCCAGCGGTCTACCTCTGGTCGGAGAGCGCTTCCTGGTGACCGCCGAGTGGCGTCTCCCCGGCGGCGCCAGCGGCCAAGCCGAGGCGGTCCCCCTCACTTCGGAGACGGGCCTCTTCTGGTTCTTCTCTCCGACCAATGTCGAGCTGGTGGTCAAGGTGATCGACGCCTGCGCCGCCTACGACCGTTTCTGGGTCTTCGCCTCGGGCCTCACCAACGTGGAGGTCACGCTGACGGTCGAGGACACCTGGAGCGGTCAGCGCAAGCAGTACCACCGCGCCGGGGGCGCCCTGTTCGCCCCGCTCGCCGACACCGCCACGTTCAACGGCTGCGGCATCGGGGGCCCCGCGTGCGGGCAGGGCACCCGCGCGGACGTCGAAGCCTCGCCGCGCGCCGATGCCGAGGCCGAAGCGCTGGCGCTGCTCCTGGGTGACGGCCCCGTCGCGACGACCGCGTTGTACGAGCGGCTGCGGGCCGATCTCGCCGCCATCCGTGGCTTCGATCCGGCCGCGGGGCCGGCGGTCTTCCACAACATCTGGTGGGACCCGCAGTCGCTCCTCCTCGAGCTCACCCCGTCCGCCTTCGCGGCCGTCGGCGCCGGCACCTACGAGGAGTGGGATTGCCTGAACGCCTGGTACCGCGGCTCCCTCGCCCACGTCTACAGCTACATCCCGTGGGTGCTCCTGGAGTTCGAGGGGCTCGTCCATCCGCTGCGCGTCGCGGCCGACTACGCGGCGCTGGCCGGCGTCGTGCGCGGGGAGGCCAACGTCTTGAGTTGGCCTGCGGGCGAACCGGCGCCGACCACAGGGCTGTGCGCCATCGCCGGCCCGGGCACCGGCTACGACTACTTCTTCGAAGCGGCGCCGGCTTGGCGCCACTATCGCGTCGCCGCGCCCGGCGCGGCCCCGCAGCTCGTCGGCACGTGGAACGGCGCCGCCCCTGCGCCGGCCTGGGCGCCGAGGCTCGACGAGTGCAAGGACCAGCTCAACGAGGCCGCGACGGGAAGTCCGCTCTGACACGAGCTCGGGCCGAGAGCCGCGCGAGAAAACACCCGTGCTTTGGAGGACCTTGAGAGTGGCTGAAGCACTAGCGGACGACGCCCTTCGCGCGAAGGGATTGGCGGTCCTCGAGGCGAGCCTCGGACCGGTCGAGACGTTGCGGTTCCTCGCGCTCCTGAGCCACGAGCCGTTCGACTACCAGAGCTGGCGCGACAAGCACTTCGAGGGGATGAGCCTGGAGGAGATCCTCAACGGGGCGCGCCAGACCTCTCGGTGACGTCGCCCCGACAGCGTTGCGAGCCTTAGGGCAAGCTACGGCCTAAGAAGCCTGAGCCAATCGGCTTGGGGCCTCTTCCTTGGCAAGGTACCCTTCGATCTCTTCGCGGTTCGCGTGGTAGTAGGCAAGCGCCGCGTGGACCTGCGCTAGGGAAAGATGGTCGAAATTCTCGGCGATCTCCTCCGGGCCCAGACCAAGCTTGTACCACCCGACGATGCGGTGGACGGAGACACCCGTGCCACTGAGGATCGGCCGATTCCCCCGCACATCCGGGCGGCGCTCGATGAGGCTTCCGATCTCGGTCGTGGCAGCCATGGCGAACGGAATGGTAGCGCAGTCCCCATGTAGAATCGAGGCGCCCACTCTGGAGAAATGCGCCGGATGCCACGTCCCAGGAAGACCGACGGCGGTCGGTCGAAAAGCTCGCGCAAGCCGATCGAGCAGTACGAGCACACGCACGAGACGCGCCTCAACAATCCGCCGGTCGGGCTGGTGAAGCCCGAGACCGACCCCGAAGAGAGCAAGAAGAAGTACGCGTACGACCCGCACCTCGACCCGCAGCTCGTCTGGGCCGGCAAGGCCGAGCACACCAGCTTCGAGGTGCCGACGGTGTCGCTGCACGTTCACGAGCGGATCGATCCGAAGACGATGCTCGAAGCCGTGCGCAAGCGCAACGGCGATGCGGCGCGAGGCCCCGAGCAGATGTCGATGTTCGCGCGCCCGGAGGAGCAGCGGCCGCTGCGCGAGGCGCTGGATTTCTACAAGCACGCGCACGGCTGGAGCAACCGGATGGTGGCGGGCGACTCGCTGCTGGTGATGAACTCGCTGCTCGAGAAGGAGGGCATGGCGGGCAAGGTGCAGATGATCTACATCGACCCGCCCTACGGCATCCGGTACGGATCGAACTTCCAGCCCTTCGTCAACCGGCGGGACGTGAAGGACGGCAGGGACGAAGACCTGACGCAGGAGCCGGAGATGATCCGGGCGTTCCGAGACACGTGGGAGCTGGGGATCCACTCGTACCTGACGTACCTTCGAGACCGCCTATCTGCTAGCACGAGAGCTCCTGCACGAAAGTGGCTCCATCTTCGTGCAGATCAGCGATGAGAACCTGCACCACGTTAGAGAGTTGATGGACGAGGTCTTCGGCGCAGAGAACTTCTGTTCGGTGATCAACTTCAGGAAGACCAGCGGGGCAAGCAGCCCGTTTGCGAAGACGATCGTGCTGGGAACTGTCGCCGACTACATCCTCTGGTACGCACGAAGCAAGAAAAGTGTGAAGTACCGGCAGCTTTACCAAGAACGACCGCTGGGACCCGAGTAGCACCGTATCGATTTGTAGACGGATCTGCCGGCAAGCGGCCGACTGTCTCGCGACGAAATCGAGCAAGGACGAAGTGCAGACGCGAAGGTGCTCGTCCTTTCAGGCTCGACCAGATCTCGAACATGGGCATCATCCGCTACATGCATCTATCCCCTCGAGATCGATGGGAGGACGTTCAGGCCGCCGGCCGGCCGACATTGGGCAACGACACCGCGAAGGGATGCGTCACTTACAGTTGGCAGGCCGCGTGACCGCTTTCTGGAAACACACCTTCGTACGTCCGCTATCACGATGACTTCGGCCATAGGCCCCTGAGCAACTGGTGGGACAGATACGGGTCTCGGCGGGTTTGTGGAGGCCCGCATTTACGTCGTTCAGACCAATGCGAAGGTTGTCGCCCGTTGCCTCCTCATGACCACAGACCCAGGCGATCTCGTCTTCGATCCCACCTGCGGCTCCGGCACCACCGCCTTCGTCGCCGAGCAGTGGGGCCGTCGCTGGATCACCTGCGACACCTCGCGCGTCGCCATCGCCCTCGCCAAGCAGCGGCTCATGACGGCGCGTCTACGACTACTACGAGCTGGCGCACCCGAACGAAGGCGTCGCCAGCGGCTTCGTCTACAAGACCGTCCCGCACGTCACGCTCAAGTCGATCGCCAACAACCCCGAGATCCGCGAGGGGATGAGCCGCGCGGAGATCGACCGCGCCATCGCCAAGTACGCCGATCAGGAGACGCTCTACGACCAGCCGAAGGCTGACAAGAGCCGGGCCCGCGTCACCGGCCCGTTCACCGTCGAGGCGGTGCCCGGCGCCGGTGGTCAAGCCGCTCGACGGTCGCGGACGAGCCGCCGATGCACCCGCCGCCGGACGTCTCCGCCGCCCGCTCGGGCGCGACGCTGCGCCAGGCCGAGTGGCGCGAGGAGCTGCTCAAGACCGGCATCCGCGGCAAGTCGGGGCAGCGCATCCTCTTCTCCCGCGTCGAGCCGCTCGCCGGCACGCGCTGGCTCCACGCCGAGGCCGAGACGCTGCCCAACGACGCCGGCGCGGGCCACGTCGCCGAGGGCGCGGCGAGCGCGGCGCAGCGCGTCGTCGTCTCCTTCGGCCCCGAGCACGCGCCGCTGGAGCAGAAGCAGGTCGAGCGCGCCTGGCAGGAGGCGCGCTCCCTCGATGCCAAGCCCGCCCTCCTCGTCTTCGCCGCCTTCCAGTTCGACCCCGAGGCCGCCAAGGACATCGACGAGCTGACGCCCGCGAAGGCCGGGCATGACGCTCCTCAAGGCGCAGATGAACCCGACCTCCTGACCGACGACCTCAAGAAGAAGCGCGCCAGCAACGAGATCCTTCTGGCTGGTCGGCCAGCCGGACGTCGAGCTGCGGCGCGTCGAGGCAGGGTGAGCACGCCGGGAGCTGGCAGGTCGAGGTGCAGGGCTTCGACTACTACAACACCAAGACCGGCGAGATCGAGTCGGGCGACGTGCGGCGCATCGCGCTCTGGATGCTCGACCCCGACTACGACGACCGCAGCCTCTTCCCGCGCCAGGTGTTCTTCCCGATGGCGGGCGACGGCGAGGGCTGGGCGCGCCTCGCCAAGAGCCTGCGCGCCGAGATCGACGAGGAGGCGATCGAGGCCTACCGCGGCACGGTGTCGCTGCCCTTCGCGGGCGCGCCCGGCCAGAAGGTGGCGGTCAAGATGGTGGACGACCGCGGCATCGAGTCGCTGCGCATCCTCGAGATCGACTGATGCCCCGCGGCATCGACCACCTGATCGTCAACTCCCCGTACGAGGAGCCGCGCCGCCACTGGGGCTACGACCGCGAGCTCCGGCGCTTCGAGCTCCGCGACGGCCGGCGCCCGGCGGGGTACGTGATCGCGACACCGGGGCAGGACTCCTTCGACGATCCGGGGATCTTCGTCGAGCTGCCGGTAGTGAACCGGATCCGCGAGCGGGTGGCCGCCTGGCGGGCGGCCGGCTACCCCGGCGTCACCGGCACGACGAAGCGCCTGCTCGAGCACTGGTACGACCCCCGAGCGGGAGGAGGGGCAGCGCTTCTTCTTCTGCCAGCTCGAGGCCGTCGAGACGCTGATCTGGTTGACCGAGGCGCCCGCCGCCGAGCGGCAGGGAATCGAGCTCGCGGGCGACGGCGGCGCCTTCGCGCGCCTCTGCGTCAAGCTGGCGACGGGCACCGGCAAGACGATCGTCATGGCGATGGCGATCGCCTGGCACGTGCTCAACAAGGTCGCCGACCCGCAGGACCGCCGCTTCGCCAAGCACGTCTTCGTCGTGGCGCCGGGCCTGACCGTGCGGAGCCGCCTGCAGGTGCTCGAGACCGCGCACCCCGAGAGCTACTACGACGCCTTCGACGTCGTCCCCTCCGCGCTTGCGCGAGCGGCTGCGGCAGGGGACGGTGCTGGTGCGCAACTGGCACGCGCTCGGTTGGGAGAGCGAGGAGCGGCTCGCAGAAGCGGCGCTCCGTCGACAAGCGCGGCGCGAAGAGCGACGAGGCCTACGTGCGCGACGTGCTGGGCGACCTGGCCGGCGCGCGCAGCCTCCTGGTCATCAACGACGAGGCGCACCACGCCTGGCGCGTCCCCGCCGGGCAGAAGGTGGCGGGCGTCTCGAAGGCCGAGGTCGAAGAGGCCACGAAGTGGGTCGGCGGCCTCGACCGCATCCACCGCGCGCGCGGCATCCTCGCCGCTTACGACTTCTCCGCCACGCCGTTCGTGCCGTCGGGCAAGCGCAGCCAGGAGGAGGCGCTCTTCGGCTGGATCGTCAGCGACTTCGGGCTCTCCGACGCGATCGAGTCCGGGCTGGTGAAGACGCCGCGGGTGGTGATCCGCGACGACGGCGTGCCCGACGCCAAGAGCTACCGCTCGAAGCTCTTCCACATCTACCCGCACGTCGCCGACGACCTCAACCGCAAGGCCGAGCCGCACGAGCCGCTGCCGCAGCTCGTGACCAACGCCTACTACCTCCTCGGGCGCGACTGGCAGGAGACGGCGAACGAGTGGGAGCGGGAGGGCGCCGCGACGCCGCCGGTGATGATCACTGTCTGCAACCGCACCGAGACGGCGGCGCGCATCCACACGGCCTTCGAGAAGAAGCGCATCCTGATCGAGAAGCTGGGCGACCCGGAGCGGCTCCTCCACATCGACTCGAAGGTGCTGGAGATGGCCGAGGAGCGGGAGGAGGCGCCGGAGGCCGCGGCATCAGTGGCTGCGGTGGAGGCGGCGGACGAGGACGAGGAAACCGCCGACGAGGAGGCGCCGGTCCGCAAGCTCACCAAGCAGCAGCAGGCCGAGGCGCTGCGCCAGCAGGTCGACAGCGTCGGGCAGCGCGGCAAGCCGGGCGAGCACATCCAGAACGTGATCTCGGTCGGCATGCTCTCCGAGGGCTGGGACGCCAAGACGGTGACGCACATCATGGGCCTGCGCGCCTTCACCAGCCAGCTCCTCTGCGAGCAGGTCGTGGGGCGCGGGCTGCGGCGCACGAGCTACGAGGTCGATCCCGAGAGCGGCTTCTTCCGCCCCGAGTTCGTCAACATCTTCGGCGTGCCGTTCACCTTCCTGCCGCACGAGGCGACCGAGGGGACGCCGCCCCCGCCGCCCAAGCCGCGCACGCGGATCGAGCCGGTGCCGGAGAAAGCGGAGCTCGCGATCGAGTGGCCGAACGTCGTGCGAATCGATCAGGTCTACGGTACGCGCCTGACCCTCGACCTGTCGGCCGTGCCGCCGCTCCACCTCGAGGCGCACGAGACGATCCAGCTCGCCGAGATCGCGCCCACCGTGGACGGCAAGCCCGACCCGACCCGCATCGCGCAGATCGAGCTCGAAGAGCTCGGCCGCCGCAACCGCATGCAGACGATCGCCTTCAAGACCGCCGCCGAGGTCTTCGACCAGGTCAAGCCCGGCTGGCCCGGCAGCCGCGAGGCGCTGCTCGGCCAGCTCGTGCGGATCGTCGAGCGGTTCCTCGCCTCCGACCGCATCGCCATCACGCCGCGCGCCTACGCCGACGACCCGCTGCGGCGGCGCATCCTCCTGACCCTCAACATGAGCCGCATCGTCCAGCACCTCTTCGACGCCATCCGCCTGGAGAACACGACCGCGCGCAAGCTCGTCCTCGACCGCGAGCGCCCCCTCCGCTCGACCGGCGACATGCTCCCCTGGTACACCTCGAAGCCCAACGCCCCGACCGACCGCTCGCACATCAACTTCTGCGTCTTCGACAGCGCCTGGGAATCGAGCGAGGCCTTCGCCCTGGACCACCACCCCCAAGTCGCCGCCTGGGCCAAGAACGAGCACCTCGGCTTCGAAGTCCACTACCTCTTCGAAGGCGGCGTCCACAAGTACCGGCCGGACTTCCTCGTGCGGCTCTCGAACGGCGTGCTGCTGGTGCTCGAGACGAAGGGCCAGGAGACCGCGCAGGACCGCACCAAGCGGGACTTCCTCGCCGAGTGGGTCGCCGCCGTCAACGAGCACGGGGGGTTCGGGCGGTGGGCGTGCGACGTGTCGCGGTCGCCGTCAGACGTGGCGGACGTGCTGGCGGCGCACGGGTAAATGAGGCAGAGTTCGGTCATGCCAACCGTCGAAGAGATCCTGGCGACATTGCGCGAGCAGCGCGCCATCCTCAGCGGCCGTTACCCGATCCGGCGCTTGGCCCTCTTCGGCTCCTGGGCACGCGGCGAGGCGAGAGAGGACAGCGATGTCGATGTGCTAGTGGAGGTAGACCCCTCGATCGGCCTGCGCTTCGTCGATCTCGGGGAGGAGCTTGAGCGGGCGCTGGGGCGCCGGGTGGATCTCGTCTCGCGACGCGCCATCAAGCCTTCTCTTTGGCAGCGCATCGAACCGGAGCTGATCGATGCCTAAGCGCGACCCCTTAGAAAGCGGTCGATCTCTTCCGCGAGAGGCGGAAAGTCGAAGACGACGGTGTTCCATAAGATGTCGAAATCCACTTCGTCGTAACCGTGGATCACTCTGTTGCGAAGTCCGACTACCTCCGCCCAGGGCACGGAGGTCAGGCGCTCCTGCGTCTCTGTCGTGATCCGAGCGGCGGCCTCGCCGACGATCTCGGCGAGGCGCACGAGCGCCAGGTTGAACTGGCGATCGGTGTCTAGATCGGCGCGCGAGCGGCCCTGGGCCATGCCAATGGCCTCGCGGGCATGGCTCAACATATGACCGAGCCGGACGCGATCGTCACGCCGCGACATAGAGATTCTCGGCCTCTGCCAGCACTTCCTGGCGAAACGCCGAGCTGAGGAAAGCGGGAGTGTTGAGATCCACTCGCCGGCCGAGCAGCGCGGTCAGCTCCTCTTGGATGGTGAAGAAGCGAAGGCCGACGCGTGCGGCCGGCTCGAACTCGACGAGGACGTCAACGTCGCTCTGCGGCCCGAAATCGTCGCGCAGCACGGAGCCGAACAGAGCGAGCCGCCGGATGCCGTGACGGCGGCAGAACGCCGAGAGGTCCTGTCGCCGGATGGCGTTTCGGAGCTCGTCCATGGCGGCGCTCTGAGTGGTGCCCAGGGCCGGAATCGAACCAGCGACACCGTGATTTTCAGTCACGTGCTCTACCAACTGAGCTACCTGGGCACGGTGGGCAGTCTTGGGAGGCCGTCGGGCTCCCGCGCGGACGGCGGAGTTTGGCACCCAGGAGGCGCCCAGTCAAGGAAACGGCCGGCGCGGCGGCGGTGTTCCCGGTGGACAGCGGGTGTGGAGGGGTCCATACTCCGCGGTCGAGATGCCCCAGCTCGACACGAAGGACCTACGACAGTTGCTCAGCGAGGCGGTGGAGGCCTTGTTCCGCGACGGCTGGAGCAAGCGCGCGCTGGGGCGGCGGCTGGGGGTCGGCAACGGCAACCTCGGGAAGCTCCTCAGCGGCGAGAGCCGGCTGACGGTCGACCACCTGATGGCCTTCGCCGAGGTGCTGGACGTGCCGGTGTCGCAGCTGCTGTCGCTCGCCTTCCCGGAGCAGGAAGCCGCCGCGAAGCGGAGCCTGAGCGACTGGATCGCCCGCCGCAGCCCCGCGGAGCGCGACGCAGCCCTCGCCGGACTGCCGCGGACGCGCGCCGAGCTCGAGGAGGTGCTGCGCCGGGCGTTTTGCGCCGAGCTGGACCGGCGCGGGCTGACGGCGCCGCCCGCCGGCCCGAACGGCGGCGCTCCGACGGCGCCGTAAGCGGCGATTCGGGTCCCGCGGTCCCCGTTTTACGCGGTTCGGCGGCCGGATGGAGCGCTCCGGTCCTCTACCTACGCAATTCGCCGGCTGATTGAGGGGTCGCGGTCCTCAACCTACGCGGTTTGCCGGGCCGTTGGGCTGGGTTCTCTGCCGAAATGGCAGCTCCGGTCCTCGTTTTACGCGGTTCGTCGGGCAAACCGGCTGGGTCGTGCTACCGATCGACCCACTCCTGTCCTCAGTTTACGCAGTTCGTCCGCCAACCCAGCCCATTCGGTCCTCAACCTACGCAATTCGCTGGGCGCGGAGCGCTCCGCGGTCCCCAACCTACGCAGTTGGCCGGCCGACCCAGCCCAATTGGCCGTCGCGAAGGCCCATCCGGTCCTCTACTTACGCAGTCCGGCGGCCGACCCAGCCCAATCGCCCGCCGCGGGCCCCCTCCACCGCCCCTAACTAGCCTTCCGTGCTACACTTTTCCGCATTATGCCCGCACGTGCGATCGGCTCCGGCACGATCTCCTTCGGCCTCGTGGCGATCCCGGTCAAGCTGTACTCGACCGGCGAACCGCAGAGCGCCGTCTCCTTCAACATGGTGCACCGCTCCTGCGGCACGCGCCTCAAGTACCGCTACTGGTGCCCCACCGACGAGGTCTTCGTCGAGCGCGACGAGATGGCCAAGGGGTACGAGTTCGCCAAGGGGCAGTACGTCCTCTTCAACGAGGAGGAGCTCAAGGCGCTCGAGCCGGAGGCCACCAACGCGATCGAGATCGCCGAGTTCGTGCCGCTCGCCGCGGTCGATCCGATCTACTTCGAGAAGTCCTACTACCTCGGGCCGGACAAGGGCGGGCCGAAGCCCTACCGCCTGCTGGCGCTGGCGATGAAGGAGTCGGGGTACGCCGCGCTCGCCACCTACCTCGCGCGCGGCCGCAGCTACCTCGTCCTGCTGCGCCCGTTCGAGAACGGCCTCGTCATGCAGCAGCTCCGCTACGCCGACGAGCTGCGCAGCTTCGACGAGGTGCCGGTGGGCGACGCCGACGTCAAGCCGAACGAGCTCGAGCTGGCGCTGCGGCTGGTCGACCAGATCGCCGCGGAGCGCTTCGACCCGAAGCCCTACAAGGACGTGCTGCGCGACCGCATCGTCGCGCTGATCGAGAAGAAGGTCGCCGGTGAGCAGATCGTGGCGCCCCCCGAGGAGGCGCCGAAGGCGCAGGTCATCGACCTCATGGCGGCGCTCAAGGCGAGCCTCGGCGAGGCGGGCGTCAAGAAGCCGGCCCGCCGCGCGCCGCGCGAGGCGGCGGCCAAGGCGACGCCGATCAAGGCCGCGGCGGCGAAGGGCGGCCGCGGCGCCGCCAAGCCGCGCGCCGCCGCCGGCAAGCGCTAGACGGTGCGCCCGCCGGCGCCAGACGATCACGGCGCGGCGTTCGCGGACAGCTCGCTCGTCAGCGTCATGCTCTCCTCGCCCCTCCCCGGCTACACCACCCACGACGTGGCGCGCCTCCTCGGCGTCGCCGAGGAGCGGGTGCGCTCGTTCGTGCGCGCCGGGTTCCTGGCGCCGCGGCGCGGGGCGCGCGGTGCCTACCTGTTCTCCTTCCAGGACCTCGTCGTCCTGCGCGCGGCGCAGGGCCTCCTCGCCTCGGGCGTCGCGCCGCGGCGGGTGCGCCGGGCGCTGGCGCGCCTCCACGAGCAGCTCCCGCGCGGCCGCTCGCTCGCCACCGTGCGCATCGCCGCCGAGGGCGGCTCGATCGTGGTGCGCGCCGGCGGCGAGGCCTGGCTCGCTGAGTCGGGCCAGCAGGTGCTGGACTTCGAGGTGGCGCCGCTCGCCGCGGCCGCGGCGCCCTTCACCGAGCGCGCCTACGCCGAAGCGCGCGACCGCGAGGACCTCGAGGCCGACGACTGGTACGAGCTGGCCTGCGAGCTGGAGGCGACGGCGCCGGCCGCGGCCCAGGAGGCCTACGGCAAGGCGCTGGCCCTCGACCCCGAGCACCCGGACGCGCACCTCAACCTCGGCCGGCTCCTGCACGAGGACGGCGACGCCGCCGGCGCCGCCGCCCACTACCGCCGCGCCCTCGCCGCCCGCCCCGGCGACGTCACCGCCAGCTTCAACCTGGGCGTCGCCCTCCAGGACCTCGACCGCCCGCGCGAGGCGATCGCCGCTTACCTCGAAGCCCTCGCCGCCGACCCTGCCTGCGCCGACGCCCACTACAACCTCGCCGGCCTTTACGAGGAGCTGGGCGAAGGGGCAGAGACGATCCGCCACCTGGCGGCCTACAAGAAGCTGCTCGAGCGGGAGTGACGCCCGCCGCGCCGCGCTTCAGTCACGGAATATCCAGGATCACCTGCTCCGCCCGCGCATCTCCCGCTTGGCGGAACGTCCGGCCGGCATCCTGCCGGTCGCGGTGGTAGGTGAGCTGCAGCCGCACGGATCGGGCGGCCGCGTCGCCACCCGGGAGTAAGAAAACGCTGGTGCCATCCGCCTTGCGTATGACCTGCACGGAGACGGGGGCGTAGGCGTCGGGGCCGAGGAAGCCGCGCGTGTGGCCCACGGCGCCGTCGGGCGCCACGACGCGCAGGTCGGCGCCGCGGGTGGAGAGGCGCAGGCCGCCGCTCTCGCCGGCGAGGGCCGCGGAGCGCAGGACGACGCCCGGCTCGCGCGGCCCGGATGAGACCGGCGGCGCCGCGTGCACGCGCACCCGCGTGCCGGCGAGGAGACGCTCCTCGTCGCCGAAGGCGTGCCAGAGGGTCCAGGCGGGCACGGCGAGACGCACCTCGTGGCACCGCGCGTCCGGGCTGCGCCAGACAGCGACGCCGGCACGGAGCGGTGCTGGAGCGGCGTCCGGGACCGCGAGGTCGAAGACCGGCACGCCGTCCACGAACCCGACGAGGCGGTCGCCCACCGCGTCGATCGTCACCGCGTGCTCCCGTCCGGCCGCGGGCCGCACACCGTCCTGCCAGAGCACCTCGCTGATGCCGCCGTCGGTCCGGACCAGCCGGCGCTGCCCCTGCTCGGCGTCGAGCCAGAAGGCGAGGTAGTGCGCAGCGTCGGCGAAGCGCAGGACCACCGCCGCAGCACCGTCGCTGCCGGGGACGAGACGAACGGCAAGCCGGAAGTCGCCGGGCGCCGGCGTCGCCGACAGGGCGAAGCGGGTCCGGCCCAGGAGCAGCGCCGCGATCCGCTGCACCGGGGAGCCTGTCGGCGCCGCGGTGAAGTCTCCTCCCGCCCACAGGCGGTTACCGTTCGCGGCGAGAGCGAAGACGCCATCCGGCAGACCCTCTCCCACCGGCGACCAGGTCTGCACCGCGAGGCTCCAGCGCGCGATCCGGCTCGCCGAAGCGCCACCGGCCTGCGTGAAGCGGCCACCGGCCCAGAGCTGGCCGCCGTCCAGGGTCAGGGCGTCGACGGGTCCGTCGGCCCCGGCGCCGAGCGGCGCCCAGGCGCTGCCGGTCCAACGCGCGATACGGCTCGCGGCGACGCCCCCGGCTTGGGTGAACCCGCCGCCGATGAAGAGGGCGCCGCTCCCCGCCGCCACCGCGATCGCCGAGACGGGACCGTTGACCGTGCCGGCCGCCGCCGCCCAACTCGCCCCATCCCAGAGGGCGATCCGGCTCGCCGGCGTGCCTCCCGCCTGAGTGAAGCGACCGCCCACGTAAAGCCGGCTGCCGCGGACGGCGAGGGCAAGCACCTGCGCGTTGACGCCCCCGCCGACCTCCGACCAGGAGCCGGCCTGTCGGTCCCACACCGCCAGGTTCGCGGCGGCCACACCGCCCGCGGCCGTGAACTGCCCGCCGGCGTAGAGCAGGTCGCCGAGCACGGCGAGGGCGAGCACCGGCCCGTTGACGCCGCCGCCGAGCGCCGACCAGGTCCCGGCGCCGCGGTCCCAAACGGCGACGTTGGCGGCCGCGCTCCCCCCGGCCTGCGCGAACTGCCCGCCGACGTAGACCCGGTCGCCGTCGACGGCGAGCGCCCGCACCGGCCCGTCGAGGCCGGCGCCCAGGGCCTGCCAGGCGCTGCCGGTCCAGAGCGCGATGCGATTCGCCGGGACGCCCCCGGCGTGCAGGAAGTCGCCGCCCGCGTAGACCCCATCGCCCGCCACCGCGAGCGCGCGGGCCCGGCCGTCGACGCCCTCCCCCGCCGCCTCCCAGACGACCGGGTCGGGCTCCGCGCGTAACTCCCCGCCGCCCGCGGTCCAGGCGACGGGATCGGGCTCCCCCGCCTCGTCGTGGAAGGTCCAGCGGCCGCCAGCGGCGACGGCGAACGGCTCGTCCAGCGTCCAGGCCGCGTACGCGCGCTCGGCCGGCCAGACCCGGACCGCGGAGAACCAGGCCTCCGGGTTGTTCCAGGCGTAGAGCGCGATCCGCCCCGCGGGCACGGCCGCGTCCTCGACCGCGAAGAGCGGCACGCCGTCGAGCCAGCCGCGCAGCGAGGCGCCGGCGGCGACGACGGTGAGCTCGTAGGTGCGGTCCGCCTCGTAGAGCACGCCGTCCTGCCACAGCACCTGCGTTTGCCCGCCAGACTTTCTGACGAGCTGGCGGAAGCCCTGGTCGCGGCTCATCGCGAAGCGGTAGTAGCTCGCCAGGTTCTGGCCGCGGAAGACGACGCCGATCGCGCCGCCGGGAGAGCGCAGGCGGACCTGGAAGACGACGTCGGTCCAGGCGGCGTCTCCGGCCGCCGCCAGCGCGCCGGGGAAGTCGGGGGCCCCGCCCCGGGCGAGCAGGCTGCGCAGGCGGAGGGCGCCGCCCGCGGTCTCCCACGCCACGGCCTGCGCCAAGGGAACGGTCGAGACCTCCGAGAGGAGGGACCACCCGGCGAGGTCGCCGGCGGCGAAGGCGTCGCGCAGCAGGGCCTGCCCTTCCAGTGACGGGCGCCGGACCTCGAGCCGCTCGCAGCGCGCGGTTGGATCGTTCCAGGCGTAGATCCCGACCTGGCCGGCGGCGTGGGCGGCGTCGGTCAGCGTGAAGAGCCGGACGGCGTCGAGGAAGCCGGTGAGCCGCGGGCCCACCGCCTCGATCTCGAGGCGGAATGGCTCGCCCGGAGCGTAGCGTCCGGCGTCCTCCCAGAGAATCGTCACGACCCCCGCCTCGCGCTTGACGAGCCGGCGGAACCTCAGGGTGGCGTCAGCGGAGAGGCGATAGTGGTTGTCAGCGTCGCGCCAGCGGAAGACGACGCCGAGCGATGAGCCGGCGTCGGAGCGCAGCTCGGCCGCCAGCCGGTAGTCGGTCCATTCGGCGTCGCCCGTCAACGCCTGCGTGCCGGGAAGCTCGGGCTCGGCGCCGCCGGCGATCGGCGCGAGCTGGAGCAGAGCGCCGCCTTCGATCCGCCAGTCGGACGGACCGCCGTCTGTTCCCAAGTCGACGACGGCGAAGCGGCCGAGGGCCGCGGGGTCGCCGAAGCTCTCGATGGCGAGGAAGGGATCGCCGGCCGGCTCGGCGAGCGGGCCGGGGAGCTGCCGCAGCTCGATGCGGTGCCGCGTGAGGTCGGCAGCCTCGCGCAGCAGGAGAGTGACCGCTTCCTCCGCGGGGCTGAGAGTGCCGAAGGCGACGTCCGTGAGCTTGAGATCGCCCGGCGGCCGCGGCGCGGGCAGGGTGTGCGCGGGGCGTGAGAGGGACAGCTCGACCCGTTGCCAGGCTAGCGGCTCGGGGCTCCGCAAGAGGAGCGCCGGCCCGCCGGCGGGGAGCGCCAAACGGGTGACCTCGACGCGCGGCGGGTTCTGGCGCGCCTCCGCCTTGAGCGCCAAGTCGGCGAGCTCGTCGTACGCCCGCGCCTCCGCTTCGCCGGGCGGCGCGAAGGACGGCGGTGCGGCGAGCGCGAGCGGCGCGGCGGCCTCCGGCCCGAGGCTGCCGCTCCAGGTCAGGTCGTCGAAGCCGTGCAGGTGGTGGAAGAAGTTAGCGTAGAGCGAGGTCGTGAGCTGGAAGCGGTAAACCACCGGCGCCGCGGCGCGGAAGTCGTCCACCCGCACGTCGGTGAAGCGCGCGCCGGGGCTCTGGCAGACGTAGAGGCCGATGCGGCCCGCCGCGAGGTCGCCGTCCTCGACCGCGAAGACCGGCGCGCCGTCCACGTAGGTGCGCAGGGACGTCCCGATCGCCTCCACCGTCAGCAAGTAGTCGCGGTTGCGCCGCGAGCCGACGTGGTCCGCGGCGAGGACAGTGACGCCCGCCGGGCCGGCCTTCACCAGCCGCCGGCCCCGCTCGTCGAGGGCGAAGCGGTACCAGCTCCCGCCGCCGCCGTGGCGGAAGACGACGCCGACCGCGCCGCCCGCCGCCGCGCGCGCGTAGACGCTCAGCCGATAGTCGGTCCAGGCGCCGGCCGCGGGACCGGCGAGGAGGAGCACGGTGCCCGGCCGCGCCGGCTCCCCGGCGCCGCCGATTCCCGACGCCTGCTCGACGAACCGGCTCGCCGGGTCCCCCACCTCCCCCAGGCGCCAGAGCGAAGGCCCACCCGCCCCGGCGTCGTCGGCGAGCCAGCCCGGCGGGGCCGTCCCGACGCTCCCGGCCGTAAAGCTCTCGTGGAGGAGGAGCGGAACCAGGCGCGCCTCGTGGAGCGTGTCCGGGGCGAGCACACGCTCCTCGGCCGAGACGAGCGTGGCGTCGTGCGGGAAGGTCCGCGGATCGGGCTTCTCCGGCAGGCAGGTGGCGGCGTCGATCAGGGTGAGCCAGCGCGTCTCCTTCTCGGAGAGGGTCAGCGTCTCGGTCCGTCCCCAGCGGTTGGCGAGGGCGAGGAGCCGGCCGCGGGCGTCGCGCGCCGGTTGGTTGTTGTTGTCGTAGAGATAGAGGCCGAGGTCGCGCCCGTCCATGCGGTACATCTGCTCGACATAGTCCTCGTTGAACTCAACGCCCACGTCGTAGGCGCGGTAGAAGGGCTTGAAGAGGATCGGCTTCTCGCCCGGCAGCGGCACGGTCGGCGGGTCGGTCTCGCGCACGTAGCGGACGAGGTCCTCGAGGCCGCTGTCGAAGGTGTCCGCCGCAACGCCTTCCGGCGGCAGTAGATCGACCAAGCCGGGAGGCCCCTCCGTGCGGAAGTAGGCGTGCTCCACCGGGTTCCTGTCGGCCTGCGGAAACGAAAGGCCTTGAAGAAGAGGCGTCGGTACCACCCGCGTCCGCACGGTCAAGCGATAGGTCGTGTGCGGCGCCAGCACCGCGCCTTCGCCCTGCCAGCGCGCCAGCTCGTCGCGGATGTGTTGGATGATCTCCTCGCGTCCCACCCCCAGTCCCGCCTCGGGGTCCGGCGTGACGCAGATCTTCTCGAGGCAGGGGCGGTCCTCGCCCGTCCACACGACCTCGACGACGCCGGGCCCCTCGGCGATGACGTCGTCTCCGTCGTCCGCCGGGAAGTACGGACCGTGGGGGAAGCCTTCGCTGTCATACCAGGTGACGGAGGGGCCGGTGGCAGGAGCGCAGGCATAGCAGACGCTGTGGACCAGCTTCTCGTTGCCGGCGGCGTGCACTTCCAGGCGGGTGATCCCTCGCCCCTCCAGGCGGATCGTCTCCGTCGTCTCGCCGCCCGTGCCGGCTGGGGCGTGGCTGGCGACAGCGGCGCCGGCGCCGTTGAACGCGACGACGCGGAACGGTGGCCGGTGAGTGACGATGAGCTCCACCCAGTCGGAAGCGCAGGGCAAGGCGACGTCGAGCCGGAAACCCGCGGCGAGGCCGATGGAACCCTTTCCCCAGCGCTCCAGGCGCGCCAACGGGAGGGGCCCGCCGTCGGCGCCGCGCACCGTGAAGCGCACGCCCTCCGCGCTCCACGGGTTCGCCACCGTGCCGGCCGTGCGCGAGCGGAGGTCCACGCAAATCCTGGTCGCGTCCGACGTCGTCCATGGCAAGGTGACCGGGCGCGGTCCCGCATCCGGCGCGGCCTGCGGCGGCGCGACAGGACGAAGGTTGATCGTCTGGACCGCCGGCGCGAGGACGAGGCGGAACGATCGTCCCGGCGCCGAAGAGCGGACGCGCACGCCGCGGCGCAGCGCCGCGGCGGGAAAGCAGAGGTAGCTCACCGTCCGCACGGGGGCGCCAGGCTGCGTCACCTGCCCTACCTGCACGACCGCCGGCCCGAAGCCCCAGGAGAGGGTGAAGGCGGGCGGTCCGGGGTGCGTCCAGGGCGAGCGCACCAGCGTGCCCGGCGCTAGGTCGTCAAAGCCGAAGCAGATCTCCTCCGCCGGCAGCAGCGGCACGCAGGGGTATTCCGGCCACGCGTCGGTCACCCACTCCTCCCAGGTCGAGCCGGTGGCGCGCGTGAAATCGAACGGGGTCTTCGACCAGGCCAGGAGCTTCGTCTGCCCGCGCGCGGGAGGCTGCGCGCCGCCGTCCGGAAGCTGCGGCCCCGGCAGCCACGACCCGAAGAGCGCAGGCGTCGATCCGCTCTGCGGGCTGCTCGCCACGAGCTGCCAGCTCGCTCCGACCTTGCGATGGAGCTCGAGGCCGGCGAGCTCGTAGCGAACCTTGGCGATCGGGCCGCCGCCTGGATGGCCGATATCCTCCTCGGCCGGAACGATCGGCTGGAGGTTGATCCCAACTTTCGCCAAGTCGTGGACCGAGCGCCCGAAGGTCACGGAGAGGCGCGCGTCCAGCGGCACCAAGGGGACCGTGGCGAGGTCCGGATCACTCGCGCCGGTCGGGCCCGCCAGGAAGCCGTCGCCGTCGGACCAGTTGGGCCGAAGGTACTTGCCGCGCGGCAGCGGCCAAACCACCGTGCTCTTGAAGTGCTCCGCGGCCACCTCTGTCACCGGCAGGGAGAGCGGCGGCGGAAGCGGAAGCGGCTTCCACTCCAGCACCACCTTGGCGCTGATCTTCTTCTTGAACGGCCAGGGGAGCTTGATGCCGACGCTGAACGTGCCGAGCAGGTGATAGGGCTTGAACAGGTCGGCCGCGATCTTCGCGTCGAGGGACAGGCCCAAGCCGATTCCGAAGACCTTGAGCTCCAGGAGACAGTGGAGCCAGAGATCGCCGTGGAAGTGCGTGGGCTTGAAGCTGAGGAGGGCGTTGCCCTCCGCCCAGGCCTCGAGCGTGACCTGGAGGGGCCCGAACTTCCAGGCGTTGGCGTAGCCGAACCAGGCGCCCACGGCGAGCTGGTGGGCGTCCAGCATGAAGTAGGCGTTGGCCTCGACGAGGCGGGCGAAGAGCGCACGGATGCGCAGCTCGCGCGGCTCCTTGAGGCCTAGATAGAGATGCCAGGCCGTAGGGTCGCGGAAGGCGTAATACGCCTCCAAGCTGCCGCCGATCTGGAGCAGCTCCCCGCCCTTGCCGGTCTTGTACTCGGCGTCGAGACCGATGAGGACGCTGCCGGCGCGGCCGTCGAGCACGGCGAGCGCGCGGAACTGCCCTTCGTCCGTTCCCTCCGCCCGCTTCTTGAGAAACGAAGCGGCGCCCTGCAGCATGATGATCGGCCCCGGCAGGACGATGGCGAGCAGGAACTTGCCGTTGAAGGTGTAGCCATTGTCCGACAGAGTGCCGAGCGTGATCCCGGCGCCCAGGGCGAAGCTCCCCTTCCGCGGCTCCCACTTGTTCTTGAGGTCGGTGATGCCGGGATCGCCGCGGTGGTAGAAGCTCTTGCCGTGGTCGATGCTGAACCACATCTCCTCGGGCTTCTTGTTGGGTTCCATCTGCAGAGCGACGAGCCCGGCGAAGCCGTAGATCCCGAGCCCGGTGCTGGCGAGCGGAAGGCCGGTCGGGAGCGCGACGTCGGCGTAGATGGCGAAGAAGTTGTACCGGCCCAACGGCCCCTTGACCGAGCCGATCACCATCATGCCGTCGATCTCGAGCTCCGGCGTTTCGAGAGTCACGTGGATGTCGCCGTCGAAGCGTTTGACTTCCTCCCCGGTGAGCTGGTCTGTGATCTCCTTGAACGAGACCGAGCCCTTGAGCTCGAGAACCCCAGGGATCTTGAGCTCGACGCCAGCACCGTTGAGAGAGATCTTGGGAAGGCTCCCTTCGAACCAGGTGATCCGCAGCCCCTCGACTGAAGCACCCGCCTGGAGGCCGTCGACAAGCTTCAACCCACCCGAGAAGCCGACCCACTTGCTACCGTCCTCGTTCTTGCCGAAGCCGAGCTGGCTGATCTCGATCTTGAAGCCGTAGAAGTCGAGGGTCTGCTGCTGAGGCAGCGTGAGCCAGCCGCCGTCGAAATGGACGTGGCCCTCGGAATCGATGGAGAGCTCTTTGATGTCGAAGGTGGGCCACTTGAGGCCCTTGTCGGCGCCGAAAAGCGGTGTGAGCTTGCCGCTGAGCTTGAGGCTGAACGTGCCGTCGGCGATTTCGGCCCCGATGGAGTCCAGCTCCATGCTCATGACGTTTGGTTTCGTCAGGGTCTTCAGGGCGTTGCCGCCGCTGCCGGTGATCTCCACGGTGACGTTGCCGTCGAGGTCGAAGCCGAGATCGACGTCGATCGGCTCGTCGAAGAATGGCAGCAGCAACCTGCCCGCGAGGCTGGACTTGGTGAGGGCATTCTTCCGCACCACCAATTCGACGCGCTCGAGGCCCACTGGAATCCCGAATAGCTCCCCGGCACCGGGACCGCTGAATTTCCTGGTGGCTGCGTCGTATGCCGGGGCGTAGGTGAGATCGAGCTCACCGCTCACGCCTCCCGAGCCGATGACGCACTTCTTGAGGATGAGGTCCTCCGGGACCAAGCCCGGCAACCCCGCGGGCAACGCCACGCGGACTTCCTGAAAATAGAGACCGACGAATGACTCCCCGAATCCCGCCGCCAACACCTCGGGTGGACTGTCGGCCACCGACAAGTCCAATTTCAGACCCGAGGCGGCGATCACCACGCCGGAGTCGCCGAGCTGGCAAGGCGGCAAATCGAGGCCGTCGGCCAGTTTGATCTCAAACTCACCGACCGAAGAAACCCGCAACATCCCGACGCCGATCAATGCCAGCCCGTCTTCCTCGTCCACCGGCCGCAGGAATGAGTCCGGCAGGTAGATGGTGATCGGCACGTCGACGACCGCGAGCGACAAGACGCCCGCGTCGTACCCCAGCTCGAGTGAATAGCCGAAACTGTCGAACTCGCCGACCGTGATCCCGAACTCGGGCAGACCGGGAATCGCCAGGTCGAGCGGAGCGTCCGCGCTGATGGTGACGGTAAGGGTGAACTTGTCGTCCCCATCCGATGACACCAGCGCGTCGGCGAAAGACAGCCCCTCGAGAAGGGCGGCCACCGGACCGCTTCGCCACTGCGGGGGCAGGATCCCGTCCAGTGCCGTCCACAACTCTTCGATGGGTTTCGTTTCGTCCATGGCAGTGGTGTGGGAGCGGTCGGAACTAGGGGCCCGCGAGCTGCCCGATGTGCCTCATCATTTCGCGGTGGATTCGCGGCGCCGTGGACACCATCCGCCTACTCTTGTGTCTTTTCCCTTTTCTGAACCACGTTTTCCTCTCCGCACCCTTCTTGGGAGGCGGTCGCAGGTTCCACAGCTCTCGGACCGGTTCGTTCTTCAGCTTGGTTTTGCCGGCCTTGGCCATGAAGACGAGGCCGCCAACCAGCATGTAGCCGGCGATCGCAAGATCCGGTGGCGGCGGGCCATTCGGCGTCATCAGCGCATCGCCACTCAGATACATCGTTGATGGAAGGTGCCAACTTCCCTCGGACTGGTTTTGGTCGAAGAGCCCCGCCACACGCCTCGACTTCTGGGTTTCGGACTTACACGCCAATACCAATTTGCGCTGAGCCTCTGAAAGCGTCCAAGCGGAAGCACCACCCGACATGAGATTGGTGCTCGGAACATAGTCTTGTTCCTGCGGAAAGAGCTGACTGTCCATGGGCACGTTGAGCCGATTGCCAACTTCGTGCTTCTTGTGTGAGTAGCCCTCGTAGTAGCGGTCGGCCAGTCCCAGCAAGTGACCAAATTCATGCGCCGCCGTCCGTCTCAGATCAGATTCAGTGCTAAATAGGTAACCGTGAGTGGCGACGACGTGAGAGATCTGCAACGTTCGCTCCGGTTCGCGCGCCTTGGTGTCTCCGGCAGATCCGTTGCCGACATAGATGATGTAATCCCCAGTCGCGGCGGTTGTTCTTTTCAGATTGAGCTTTACAATCGAAACACCAAGGTTGCCGCGGTCGACAGCCACCCAATCTTCAATGCCGTTCTTGATCGCCGTGACCAGCGCCTCGTCGAGACCGTTTTCGAACACCAGCCGCAAGCGGGCCAGATCGAGCTCTCCCTGCACGGGACAGAAGACTGGGTTCATGAGCCGGTTGTCTCGATCGTTGGGTCGACCGTCAGGTCCGGTGCTGCCTTCGCGACGCGACCCTCGCCGTCCATCACGACCAGCCGGTAGACGCGGGGGCCGCTGCCGCCGCTGTCCTTGAAGGTGGCGGTTTCCTCCGGCAGCCACCCGGTGAGGTTCTCCCAGGCGGTGTCGGCTGACGATCGCCGGAAGACGACGGCCCGCAGGTCGGCCGACGGGAGTTCCCAGGAGAGAGCCACCGCGGTGCCACCAGGCTCCACGGTCGGTGGTTTCCACACCGGAACTGGCGCCTCGGAATCGTCGAACGCCCGCGCCGAGGCGGACCTCGACGGCGACGACACGTTGCCCGCTGAGTCCACCGCCGCCAATCGGTAGTACACCGTCATTGCGAGCGGCGCGCTGGTGTCGACCCAGGACCGCTCGGTCGGCCCGTGGGTGGCGACCAGGGTCATTAGACGCAGATCACGGGCGGCCTCCTTCGTCGTCGCCCGGTACACGCGGTACTCGACCAGCTCCACTTCCCGGTTCGCAGCCCATGCCACGGTGATCTGCCGGTCCCCGCCTTCGATGCGGGTGATCACCGGCGTTCGCGGCGGTTCCACCTTGCGCAGATATACCGGCGGCCCCGGGAGGCTCAGGGCGCTCGGGTTTTGGGCGCCGTCCACGAACGAGGCGCGGTAGAAGTAGCGATTGGTGGCGCGGCCGGGGAGGGTGTCCGTGTAGGCGCGGAGCGTCGTCGGGTCGGGGGTGTAGCTCTCGGCGTCGTCCGGCCGGCGCTGGTCCTGGATCTCGGGGTCCGCCATGTCGAAGGGCTGCAGCGTGACCTGGGTGAAGGCGACCTCGTTTCCGGGGAGGGCGGCGAGGAGGCGGAGGGCGCTGTCCGGGAGCGCGAGGTAGCCGGGCGGGTCGGCGAGATCGTTGAGGGACTTGGCCGCATCGAGGTGCGTGGCCGCGGTCCAGCTCTGCGGAGAGAGGTCGGCGTCGGCGGCCACGAGCTTCCCGCGGAGGCGACGCATCTCCACGTCGCGCTGCTCGAGGGCGGTTCGGTTCGCCTGGGACTCGTTGCCCGGGAGGAGAGCCAGCACAGTCCAGGCGTCATTCGACAGGCTGCTGTAGGCAGCCCCTTGGGCGAGAGCGTTTACGCCGTCCGCCGCGGCCTTCCGCTGCGAGAAGTCCCAGCCGTCCGGGAAGAACGCCAGGTGCTCGATCTTGGCGCCGAGCGCCGCCGGGTCGAGCACCGGATCGAGGAGCTTCCGCGTCTCGCGGATGAGCCAGTCGCGCTTGAAGAGGCTGTCGTCGAGGGCGCGCAGGATGTGGACTCGCAGCGGCTCCTTGGGGTCTTTGAAGCGGAACGTCGAGTAGGAGCGGTCGTAGTAGTCGGCTGGCGTGGCCCAGAGTCGGTCGCCGAGGTCCGGCAGCTCGGGCGCTTGCGGCGGCGTCTGGAGGACGCGGAAGACCGTTGCCGACGGCGAGAGCCGGCTCTCGTTGCCGAAGCGGGCGGGATCGTTCCACTTGGGATCGTCCGCCGCGTGTTGCTTGTCGTCCGCGGCGCTGACGGCGATCTGGGCATAGACGGCGGGCTCGGCGAGGCTGGGCTCGAAGGGCTTGCCGGCTCCGACGTCCGGAGCCGGGAGGAAGACGTCGTACTCGCGGGTGGGCCGGCCGAGGATCCAGTGGACCGGCGGGCCGAGCGCGGGGGGCGTTTCGAGTTCCACCGTGCGGGCGGCGGCGTCGTAGCGCACGATGCGGTGGGTTTCGCGCGCCTCGGTCGCGTCCTCCAGCCAGAGGTGGTCGATCCAGGGCTGGACGCCGGAGAGATCGGCCATCGGCGGGAGCTGGGCGATTGTGCCGCTCACCGTCACGCCGGCGCTCTCGCTCGCCGCCGTGAACGCCGCGTCCGTGAGCAGCCTGCCGTTGGCGTCCTCCACCGGATCGACGACCGTCCGCGCCGGCGGGTCGTAGTCCACGACCGCGAGGCGCTTCGCCCAGGTCGTCGCGAAGCTGGTATCGACCCAGAGCGCGTGCTTCTCCGGGATCGCCACGGTGCAGGGCTTCCCTTCCGCCGGGCGGACCTCGTCGTCAACCCCGAGGTTCTTCACCCGTAGGCGGAGCTTGGCGCCCGGCTGGCTGCCGAGAATGCCGAAATCCTCGTTGCCCACGCGCAAGCGGGCGCCGGCGAAGGTGTTCGGCGGGTGGGAATCGGCGACGTCGAGGTCCACGTCGCTCTCGAAGGCCGAGGCGGCGGCGACCTGCTCGATCTTCCCCAGGAGGGCGTTCCAGCGGCCGGGCTGGTAGTAGATCCGGAACTCCGCCATGTCCGGCGCTTGAACTTGCTGCAACAGGGTCCAGCGCCAGCGCACGCGCAGGCCGACCAGCGTGTCGCCAACGTCCGCCCGCCATGTCTCGTGCGGCTCGTCCACGAGCACCCAGCGGTCGAGCGGATCGAGGGCCCAGGCCTCGACTCCCAGGGGCGGCGGCGGCGGGACCTTGTCGAGCAGGGCCACGGCATAGGGATGGCGTTGGTGCTCCGTGGGCTCCCACTCGAACCACTGCGAGGGCGGCCCCAGGGCGCTCCGGCGGCCGAAGAGGTCGTCGCCGGCGACGCGGTAGCTGTACCAGCCCTCGGGCAGGTTGGCGTCGACGACGTGGAGTGGGATCGACGGTGGCGGCCAGTCCGAGCTGCGCGGGCCGGGGACCGCCAGCGGGTCGGGCTCGGAGACGAGTACCGGCGCGAAATGCGGCAGCGGTTGGTACTGGGCGACGGCGGGCTGCGCGGTCGGTTCGATGGGGCCGAGGGAGACCCGCTGCGGGTAGTAGAAGACGATCTGGTCCGGTTGCTCGTCAGTCGAGTCGGCGGGCAGCGGCCACCAGAGGCCGACGTTGCCCGCCGTCTCCGGGACCGTGCCGTCGATCGCACGGGTCGCCATCCCGGGCAGGGCGTAGGCGCGCGGTGCGCCGGGCGGGTCGATCGGCGGGCGAGGGGTTGGTCGCCGGCCGAGCACGAGCGTGGCGTCGACCTGGCTGGAATCGGCGGTGAAGGCGAGCCATGCGAGGGCGGTCTCCGCGCTGCCGCCGAGGACGCCTGTCGGGTCGGCGAGGAGGAGATAGTCGTAGCCGACGCTCGCCGGCACCGACGTGTCGGCGAAGTAGAGGCCGAGCATCTGAGCCATCGCCGGGTGGAGGCTGGCGAGGAAGACGAGGTCGAGCGGGCGCAGGCCGGGCAGCTTCGGGACGTCGCTCTGCGTCGCAGGCGAGAGCGGCTGGCCGGGCAGGTCGGGATGGACACGCTGCGCCATCGGGACGCCGCCGGGGCCCCCTTGAACCAAGAGCGTGAGCTCGCCGTGCAGCTCGGCGAACCCCTGGTCCCAGCCTTGGGGGGCGGGGTAGGTCACGCGCGAGAGCGCCAGGGCCTTGGCGTCGTCGAAGGTGGCCGGCTTGCCCGCGCACGGGTAGTCCGGATGCGCCACCGGCAGGCAGAGCGGGTAGCGGAACCCCGGCACTTCCTCCCAGCCGAAGGTCACGCCCTGAGCGCTCGTCCAGACGCAGAGGTCGACGAGCGCGCCCGGCCCGGGGGCGAGCTCGACGGCGGTGATCCCGGTCCCCTCCAGGGTGGCCGCGACGACCTCTCCGGCGTTCCCTTGCACGACCGTGCTCGCGACGGCCGCCGTCCCCGCCAGGGCGCGGACCTCGATGCGGGCCCCCTTGCCCGGTGCGGCCAATACGGCCGCCGGGCACTCGAAACAGATCTCGTGGAGGAGCGCCGGATCGCCGATGGAGCTCTCGAGGGTGACTTGGGTGATCGCCTTGCCGGTCAGGCTCACGGTGCCGGCGGTGAGGGCCAGGGGCGCGACGTTCTGGACCGCGACGCTGCGGCCGTCAGCGTCGAGGGCCTCGATCTTCAGCTCCCCCCGGTTGCTGAGCAGGAGATCAATGCGGGTCGCCGGGCACGGCAGGGCAATCTCGAGCCGCCGGCTGGTCTGAAGCCCCGGTGGGGAGCCGGGCCACTGCTCGATCGAGGTCGCGTCGATCGCCCCACTGATCGGCGGAGGCTCGGTGGTGAAGACGGCCTCCTTTTCGGTCCGGGGGTTCGGACCCAGGCCGAGCGGCAGCCGACGGAAGTCGACGCAGCTCCGCGGCGCCCCGGCGTCGCGCAGGCCGATCCGCACGTCCACCCGCCGCGCCTCAACGCCCCCCGGCAGGTCGAAGCGGAGGGACGCCCCCTGCGCGAGATCGACTTCCACCAGGCCGGCAGGGAGGAAGTCTTCGGTGAAAACGAGGGGCTTGGCGCTGCTCAGGCGTCCGAGCGTCGTCTCCAGGCGGATGCTCTGGGACGTTCCCGGCCGCAAGTGGCGGAGCTCCGCGCTGAGGCAGCGCGGGCGGGACGGCCGGCTCTCGCGCCGGAAGAGGTAGAAGCCGTGCCAGGGGAACCCTAGGTCCTGGTCGGGAAACCAGCGGCAGTGGTTGCCGTCGGGCAGTGCCGGCCGCTCGGAGCCGAACGGCTGGTCGCCGCGGATCCCGAGAGTGAGGAGGGTCAGGGCCTCGGTGTTGAAGCTCACGGCTCACTCCCGGGCGGTGCGCCCGGCGTAACGAGTTTTTTTAGAGCTTGTGAAAGAGGTTAATGCTGTTCGAAGGGCAGCGCAATGATCTGAGCGAGGTTGAATAGATCAATAACAACAGAGGGCGCTGAAGCTGCGGGAAAGCGAGAGGGAAAAACGAGAGGCGCGGGCGGCGGCGTGGGGAGGAAACCGCCACCGCCCGCGCGGTGGGCCGGCGGCTAGGTGGCGGGGCCGACGACCCGGATCGTGTCCTTGAGCTCCTTCTCGACGTCCGGCGCGTCCGCGACGCCCTCGATCGTCAGGCGGACGACGATCTCGTGGATCTCACCGGGGGCCGGCGTGTCGAGGGTGTCGAAGGCGTCCTCCTTGGCGAAGAAGGCGCGGACGTGGTTGCCGACGCGCTGCACGCGCAGCGGCTCCAGCTCCTCGGCGGCGCCGTCGGTGCCGACGAGGACGATCGAGTCGACATCGATGGCCCCGAGGTTGCTGCCGCGGATCAGCGCCGTGACCGTGCCGTTGCTGCGCGCCCAGTTGGTGTTCCAGACGTCGGGCTGGATCTCGAGGCGAAGGTCGCCGCCGGGCTTGCCCTTGCCGCCCTTCTCCGGCTTCTCCGGCTTGGCCGGCGGCGCCGGCTTCGGCTTGGCGCCGCCTTTCCCCTTGCCGTTGCCGCCGCGGGCGGCCTCGGGGGTGCCGACGACCGGCGACGCGGGGGCGGCGGCCACGCGGACCGCCGGCGCGCCGGCCGCCGCGCGGCGCGGCGCCTCGCCGCCCATCGCCTCCTGACGGAAAGCCCGCGCGCCGCCGCGCGCCGCGGGCCCTTCCTCCGCGACGACGACCGGAGCGGCGGCCGCGGCCGCCGTCGCGGCGCTCACGGCGGGGGCGGGCTCGGTGGGACTGCTGCCGTCGCTGCAAGCCACGAGGCCGGCCGGAACAGCCAGCGCAAGAACGAAAAGGGGAAGGTTGCGGACGAGTCGGAGTGCGCGCACGGTGATCTCCTTCACGGCAGGGGTTCCTGATCCGCCCGAGAGGCTAGCGCCGCGGACCATCCGCCGCAGTGAAGTCCGCCACGGCTGCGCTGTGACGTGTTTCACACCGCCGTGCCGCGCCCCTTCTCCACCAGGCAGCGCACCCGCCCCCCGGGCTCCTTCGCCAGCTCGAGCAGGCGATGGCCGTCCCGTTCGGCCCAGACCGGCATGTCCACCATCATCGCCGGGTCGTCGCCGACGACTTCGAGGTGGTCGCCGGGGCCCAGGGCGCGCATGGCGCGGCGAGCGAGGAGGGCCGGGATGGGGCAGAGGGTGCCGGTGACGTCGAGAGTGCGGGCGGGCATGTACAATGAATCGATGCTTCCCGCATTGTACCGGCGCCGCGCGGCGGTGCTCGCGGCGCTCCTCGCGGCCGCGCCGGCGCCCGCCCTCGGCTGGACGGCGAAGACGCGTTCGACGGTCGCCCTCGAAGGGGCGCGGCTGGCGCCGCCGGATCTGGCGCGGCAGATCGAGAAGCACCGCGCGGTCTATCTCGAGGCGGCGCAGGCGCCGGTCGCCCTCGGCGGCGACCGCCAGCTCGCGGCCGAGGTGGAGGCCACGGTCGCCGCCATCCAGGAGCACCGGCCGTTCGCGGAGATCGTGGCGCGCCTCGGCGGCATCGCGGCGCGCGTCGCCGAGGCCAACGACCCGCTCGCCGCCGCCGGCGGCGACCCCAACGAGGCGCGCTACGCCGCCGACTACGCGCGTTACGTCGAGAGCGCCGAGGGGCGCTTCCCGCTCGTCTTCTACGGCCTCCGCCCGCAGCTCGCCGCCTCCCGGCCCGACCTGGCGGGTCTCACCGCCGCCAGCCGCAACCGCGCCGGCGCCCTCTCCGCCTCGATCGGCCTCGAGTACCGGCGCATCGGCTACGCCTCCGGCCTCGGCCGCTTCGACGACCGCTCCACCGCCTTCGCCGTCGGCTCGCTCTGCTTCAGCCACGCGGTCACCGACCTGGTCTCGGTCTACCGCTCGGTCTGGCTGCGCGCCGGCGGCGCCGACCCGCGCGGCGGCCTCCAGCCCGGCGCCGGGCGGCTGCTCCAGGTGACGCGCGCGGGCGGGCGGCGTTGAGGCCGCGCGCCCTCCTCTCGGTCTCCGACAAAGGCGGTCTCGAGGAGCTGGCGCGCGGGCTCGTGCGCCTGGGCTTCGAGCTGCTCTCGACCGGCGGCACGCTCGCCTACCTCGCCGGGCGCGGCCTGCCGGTGCGGCCGGTGACCGAGATCACCGGCTACCCCGAGATCCTCGACGGCCGCGTCAAGACCCTCCACCCGCGCATCCACGGCGGCATCATGGCGCGCCGCGCCAGCCCGCAGCACCTGGCCCAGCTCGCCGAGCACGGCATCCGGCCGATCGACCTCGTGGTCGTCAACCTCTACCCCTTCCGCGAGACCGCCGCGGCGGCGGGGGCGACGCCGGAGCGGGTCGTCGAGTCGATCGACGTCGGCGGCCCGGCGATGCTGCGCGCCGCGGCCAAGAACTACGAGTCGGTGGCGGCGGTGGTCGATCCCGCGGACTACCGCGAGGTGCTGGCGGCGCTGGAGAGCGCGGGGGACGGGCGGCTGCCGGCCGCGCTGCGCCGGCGGCTCGCGGCTAAGGCCTTCCGCCACACGCACGACTACGACGGGGCGATCGCCGACTGGCTGGACCGGCAGGAAGCGGCGGGCGCGCCGCAGGACCTCTTCCCCGAGCGCCTGACCCTCGCGCTCGAGCGCGCGCTCGTGCCGCGCTACGGCGAGAACCCGCACCAGCCGGCCGCGGTCTACCGCACCGCCGGCGGCCCCGGCGTCCTCGGCGGCTTGGTCCAGCTCCAGGGGAAGGACCTCTCCTGGAACAACCTGCTCGACGCCGACGCCGCGCGCAAGGCCGTGGCGCTGTTCGCCGAGCCAGCGGTCGTGATCGTCAAGCACAACACGCCGTGCGGTGCCGGGCGCGGCGCCGACCTCGCGGCGGCCTTCGGACACGCGCTCGTCACCGACCCGGTGTCGGCTTATGGCTCGGTCGTCGCGGTCAACCGCCCGGCCGACGAGGCCTTCGCCGAGGCGCTCGGCACCCTTTTCGTCGAGGTGCTCGTGGCGCCGGAGTTCGACGCCGGCGCGCGCGTGCGCTTCGCGGCGAAGAAGGCGCTCCGCCTCCTCGCCTGCCCGCCCTACGCGCCGCGCGCCGGCGAGCCTGAGCTGCGCGGCATCGACGGCGGCTTTCTGGCCCAGGCGCCGGACGCGGCGCCCGACGACCCCGCCGGCTGGACCTGCCCGACGCGCCGGCAGCCGACGGCCAAGGAGCGGCGGGCGCTCGACTTCGGCTGGGCGGTCGTGCGGCACGTCAAGTCGAACGCCATCGTGCTCGCCGAGGGCGACGGCACGGTCGGGATCGGCGCCGGCCAGATGAGCCGGGTGGACGCCTGCGACCTCGCCGTGCGCAAAGCGCGGCAGGCGGGGCTCGCGACCGCCGGCGCCGCGGCGGCTTCGGACGCCTTCTTCCCCTTCCGCGACGGGCTCGACGTGCTGGCGGCGGCGGGGGTGACGGCGGTCGTGCAGCCGGGGGGGAGCAAGCGGGACGAGGAGCTCGTGGCAGCGGCGGACGAGCACGGGATGGCGATGGTGCTGACGGGAATACGGCATTTTCGGCATTGACGGCGGGGCGCCGGGATGATGGGGGAGCGTGAGTTTGTTTCCCTCGGCATGAGACGCCTCCTCGCCCTCGGCTTCCTCCTCGGCTTCCTCCTCGCTTGGCCCGCCGCCGCCCAGGACCCCTGGGGGACGCTGGAGGGGGTGCGGCGGAGCCTCGCGGCGGCCGGGCCGACCGGGGCCAATTTCGTCCAGGTCTACGTGCCGGCCGGCTTCAGCTCGGGCGAGCGCGAGAGCGGGCAGCTCGCCTTCGCGCTGCCCGACTGCCTGCGCTGGGACTACCTCGACCCCTTCCCCAAGAGCTTCCTCCTCTGCGGCGGGGTGGCCCACCAGTGGAACCCCGAGGACGGCACCGGCCAGCGCTTCGAGGTGGACCGCAAGAACGAGCCGGGGCTGGACCTCCTGATGCTCTCGGTCGCCGACCTGCGCGGCCGCTACCGCGCCGCCAGCCGCCCGGGGGAGGGCGGCGTCGCGGTGACGCTGACGCCGATCCGCCCGCTCGAGCAGCTCGCCGAGGCGACCTTCGTCGTCGATCCCGACAAGCAGCGGATCGTCGAGCTCGCCTACCGCGACCGGGAGGGCAACCGCACCCGCTTCGAGATCGGGGGCTACCGCACGCTGCCGCGCCGCGGGCAGTTCACGCCGCCCAAGAACGTCCGCTGGGAAGAGCCGTAGCTATAATCCCGCCCATGCCGCGCCGCCCGACCGCCGCGCGCGCCTTCGGCGCGCTCCTCCTCGCCGGCCTCGCGGCCGCGGCGCCGGCGGCCGCCGCCATCCCCGCCGAGAGCGGCGAGAAGGTCGAGGTCAGCGGCCTGGTGACCGGGCCGGACGGCTCCCCCATCCCCAACCTGCGGGTGGTGCTCGAAGCCTCGCGCTCGACCTGGAGCCTGCGCCACCTGCAGCGCACCACGACCGACACCCGCCGCGTCGCCGCCACCACCGACCGCGAAGGGGCGTTCGCGCTCGCCTGGCCGCGCGACCGCTACTACAACCGCTTCGAGCTGCTGGTCGGCGTGCCGGTGCGCAAGCCCGGCGGCGAGCGCATCGAGGTGCTGGAGCGGGTGGACCTGACGCCGCGCTTCGCGCAATCCGGGCCGGTGGTGGCCACGGTGGTGGTCCAGAACGCCGCCTTCGTCGCCAAGCTGCGGCAGTTCGTGGCGCAGGTGCAGAGCGAGGACGAGCAGCGCGTCTACACCGAGATGGGCAAGCCCGACGAGGTGCAGGTCGTCAACTTCCCCGACCACCGGGAGAGCGCGTGGTGGTTCTTCGAGAGCGGCAAGGTCTACCGCTTCCGCGACGGCAGGCTGACGCAGGTCACCCCCTTCGAGCCGGTCCGCAAGTTCTGAGGCCCGGGCCCCGCGACCGCCGCGCATGATCGACCCCGAGCAGACGACCGCCCCGGCCCCGGCCCGCTTCCTCGACCTGGTCGCCGACAAGCTCCTCGCGACCGAAGAGGTCTTCCGCACCCACCTCGACTCGGACGTGCCGTTCATCCACCGCGCCGGCGAGTACATCGCCGCCTCGGGCGGCAAGCGCGTGCGCCCGGCGCTGCTCCTGCTCTCCGCCCGCCTCCTCGGCCACGACGGCCGCGAGGAGGTGACCTACGCCGCGGTCGTCGAGTTCATCCACACCGCGACGCTGATCCACGACGACATCCTCGACCACGCCAGCCTGCGCCGCGGCCAGCCGACGCTCAACCACCTCTGGGGCAACAACCTGACGGTGCTCCTGGGCGACTGGATCTACACCACGGCGATGCGCATGGCGCTCTCGCACGGACAGCTGGAAGTCGTGCAGCGGCTCTGCGCCGCGACCCTCAAGATGACCGAAGGCGAGCTGCTGGCGCTGGCGCGCCTGGGCGCCGCCGACCTCTCCGTCGAGGAGTACTTCGAGATCGTCGACCGCAAGACGGCGCACCTCTTCGCCGCCGCCTGCTCGATGCCCAGCCTGATCCCGCCCTGCCGCCCGGAGGCCGGCCAGGTGCTCGGCCGCTACGGCCGCGCGCTCGGCACCTGCTTCCAGCTCGTCGACGACCTCCTCGACTTCACCTCCCGCGAGGAGGAGCTGGGCAAGCCCGTGCTCTCCGACCTGCGCGAAGGCAAGCTCACGCTGCCGCTCCTCCTGCTGCTGCCGCGCGTGGCGCCGGCGCGGCGGCGGCTGGTCGAGTGGGTGCTCGAGGACCGCAGCTTCGAGCGGGTCGGGCGCGCGGAGATGCTGGAGCTGGTGGCCGCCGAGGGCACGCTCGCCGAGGTGCGCGAGCTCGCCGAGAGCTACGCCGCCGAGGCCAAGCGGGAGCTAGAGTTCTTCCCGCCCGGCGACGCGCGGGACGCCCTTGAGTTCGCGCCGGACTTCGTCCTCAACCGACGCTCGTAAGGGCGGCGGCCTGAGCCCGAACGCCCCCTCCGGCGGCTCCGGCCGCGCGGCCGCCGCGGCCTCTTCACCCGAGACCGGGAACACCCGCGCCCCGACGACCGACGGCGCCCCCAGCAGGAGCACGTAGCGGAAGCGGCGCGGGCGGGCGTCGAGCCAGCTCCGGCCGTCCGGCATGAGGAGGACCGCGCCCTGCGCATGGCCGCGCGGATCCGGCGGGCGGTCGCCGGCGAAGAGGAGGGCGACCTCCATCTCCGCGGCCGGGCGGTGCTCCAAGCGCAGGTAGCCGGTGACCTCGCGGCCGAAGTCGTAGAGCTTGCGCTCGCCGGCTGGGTCGCCGGCGACGCGGCGCGGGCGGACGGCACGGCCGGTGCGCTCGTCGAGCGGCGGCCGCGGCGGGCCGGGGCGCGGCGCGTCCCACCGCCCCACCGGCGGCGACCCCCAGGAGAAGGCCGGCTCGCCGGCGGCCGGACCCTCCTCCAGCGGCTCCCAGCCGCGGACGAGGCCCGGGCGGTGGCGGCGGAAGACCAGCCAGGACGGGTCGCTGACGAGGAGCGACCGCCCGCCGCCGTCCTCGAGCCGGGCGATGAAGCCGCCGGCGCCGCGGGCGCTGCGCAGCTCGACGAGGATGCGGTTGGCGCCGGGCTGCAGGAGCTCGGCGGCGGGATAGACGTCGAGCGGCGCGCCGGTACGGTAGCGGCCGGCGCCGACGCGGCGGCCGTTGACCCAGAGCACGTGCTCCTCGTCGGCCAAGACCAGGAGCCGCGCGCCCGCCGGCACCGCGTCGAGCTCGAAGTCGCGCGCCGCATAGAAGACGGCCGGCGTCTTCGCTCCCGCCGCCCATTCCGCCCAGATCCACTCCGCCTCCCCGGTCGGCAGGACGCGCCGCGCCACCGCCGTCACCCCCGCCCGCTCCGCCCAGGCGAGGAGCGGAAGGGCGAGAGCGGCGGCGAGGAGCGTGCGGCGGAGACGGTGCCGGCGCGCCGACGGCGAATCGGGCGGCGTCACCGCAGGTAGCCGAGGGCGCGGAGGCGGGCGCGGGTCTGGGCGTCGAGGGCGGGGTCGGGCGGGACGGCGCCGCCTTCGGCCTCGACCCAGCCGAGGAGGCGCTGGCGGAGCCACAAGGCTTCGAGGGCGAGGCCCGGGGCACCGGCGAGGTTGACCGTCTCGCGCGGATCGTGGGCGAGGTCGAAGACGTACTCGGCGTCGCGCGAGCGGCCGATCCCCTCCCCCACTCCCCACATCACGCCGCGGCGCGGCGCCCACACCACCTTCCAGCGCGCCGTCTGGGCCGAGAAGATGCCGCCGGGGACGCTCGCCGCGGCGGCGAAGTGGACGGCGGGGGCGGCGGGGTCCGCGGCGGGCGCGGCGCCCTCTTCCGGCTCGGACGCCGCCTGCGGCAACCCCGCCGCTTCGAGCAGCGCGCGGCGCAGGTCGAGCGTCGAGGTCGGCGCGAAGACCGCCTCCGGCGCCACCCGCCCCGGCCCCCAGAGCACCGCCGGGATGCGCAGCATCTCCTCGTAGAGCGTGTAGCCGTGGAGGATGCCGCCGTGCTCGAGCAGCTCCTCGCCGTGGTCGGAGGTGACGGCGAGGAGGGTCTCCTCGGCCGGCACGCGCCCGGCGACGGCGCGCAGGAAGGCGGCCAGCTCGGCGTCGCCGTAGGCGAGGCCGCCGGCGTAGAGGCCGCGCAGGCGGCGGGCATCGCGCGGCGCCAGCGCGCGCTCGCCGGCGCGCACCGCGAGGAGCGTCTCGGTGCTGCCGCCGATCGGCGACCGGCCGCCGCCGGCGAAGCGGGCGCGGAAGGGCGGCGGCGGGTCGTACGGGTTGTGCGGGTGGATCGCGTGCAGGTAGAGGAAGGCCGGCGCCTCCGGCGGCAGCGCCCGCAGCCAGGCGAGCGCCGCGGCGTGGACGCGGGCGGCGTTGTCGTTGAAGCGGACGGCGCGGCGGCCGCCGCCCTCCACCAGCGCCTCCTCCGCCACGTGCTCGAAGCCGCGGTCCATGCCGAAGGCGCGGCTGACGAAGACGTTGCCCGAGAAGAGCCCCGTCCGGTAGCCCGCGGCGCGGAAGCGCTCGGCCAAGGTCGGGCCGTCCTCGGGAGCGAGCGGCAAGTCGCCGCCGGCGAGCGCCGTGCGGCCGGTGAAAAGCGCCTTGGTCGAAGGCAGGGTGTTCGGCGCGACGCTGCGGTGCAGGCGGTAACTGCGCCCGGCGAAGGCCAGGCGGTCGAGGGTCGGCGAGAGGTCGGGCGGCCCGCCCAGGTGGCCGACGCGGTCGGCGCGCAGGGCGTCGAGGACGTAGACGACGACCAGGCGCGGCGGCGCGAGGCGCGGGGGCTCGACGGCCGCGACGGACGGAGGCGTTGCCGCGCTCTCGAGCCGCAGGTCGCGCCAGCGGCACGAGGGACCGCTCCCTTCAGCACGCAGGCGCACACGCACGAAGCCGGGCTCCGGCCCGAGCGACAGGCGAATGGCACGCGCGGGTCGGAAGAGATCGAGCCAGGAAGGCGTCCAGGCGAGGCGCGCGACCTCGCCCCCCTCGCGCTCCAGGATCAGTTCGAAGCGCTGGCCAGAGCGCGGCGGCCAGGGCGGGCGGAAGGCGCCGACCAGGGTCTCGCCGCCGGCGAGGGGGCGGACAATGTCGATCAGGGAGTCGCCCCGCTGGAGGAGGTCCGTGCCGTCGACGCGCAGGCCGCCGGTGGCCAGCGCGGGGCGAACGGCGGCTCTGGCGACCCGCGGCGGAGCCGCCCCGTCGGGGAGCTCCCAGGCGAGGTCGAGCGCGACGCGCCCGAGCGGCAGGTCGGCCGGCAGCGGCACTTCGAGCGGATCGGCGAGCGGGAAGCGGCCGAGGTCGCGGGCGCCGTGGCGGAGACGGAGGAAACCCCCTGGCGGCGGCGTGGCGAGATCGACGGCCAGCCGCCGCGGCCGCGCCGCGAGCTGCACCAGCTCCAGCCGCGCGCCGGCGGCGGCGGGGACCAGCCGGAGCGCGCCGTCCGCGATCTCCGGCGACCAGCCGGTCAGGAAGCGGTTGCCGTGGGTGGCGGGGGGGCGTACGAGGCGGCGCTCCTCGACCAGCAGGTCGGGAGCGTGGGCGTCGTCGAGGAGGGGGCGGAAGACGGGCTCGGCCCCACCGCCCCAGGCCGCCGCCAGGACGACGAGCGCCAGGACGGCGAGCAAGACGGTTCGCCGGAAGTCCGCACCGCGCACGACCGCCCATGCTAGGAGCATCGCGCCGGGGCGTCCAGGCCGACGGCTGTCGACGCCTAGCCGCGCAAGGCCGCCATGTCCGCAATCGGATAGGATGTCCTACCAGGAGTCCTACCATGAAGAAGACGAGCAAAGAGAAACTCTCCCTCACCGTCGAACGACCTCTCGTTCGCTACCTCGACACTCTTCCGGGACCCTCACGCTCCGCGAAGCTGGAGCACGTCCTGCGGCGCTACCGCCGGGCGGCGTCTGACGCCGAGTTGCGGCGCGCCCTTGCCGCTTCGCGAGAGGACGACGACGAGCGTTCGGAGAGCGAAGCCTGGCGTCGCACATTCGAGGAGGACCAATGGAACGAGTCGCGCGAGGAGACATCTGGACCGTCGAGCTCGTCGCCCACCCGAAGCCGCGGCCGGCGCTCGTCGTCAGCATCGACGCGATCAACGACCTCTGCCCGGACGTCCTCCTGATTCCGCTCACCAGCATCGCCGGTCCGCTGCGCGTGCCGCTGCCCGACGCCCCCGGACGAACCGGCTTGCGCCAACCGAGCTTTGCCAAGTGCGAGTCCCTGGGACCGATTCACAAGTCGCGGCTCAAGCAGCGGATCGGTTCCCTGCCTTCGAGCTCGTGGCCCGCGATCGAAGAGGGGATGAGGCGAGTTCTGGGGATCGAAGACTAGAGCGCTCGACCCTACGCCATGACGGCGATCAGGCCGAAGAAGGGGTCAGCAAGGCGCCGGTCGCCCTCGATGGCGGCGCGAGCGCGCACCTCCGGTCCCGGCATCCCCTTGGTAAGGAGCAGCCAGGCCGGCTCTTCGTCGAGGGCGACGCCGGCGGCGGGGTCGGGCTCGGCGCCTTTGAGGAGCTGCCAGGCGCCGGCTTCGCGACACAGGGTGTAGTCGTACGGGCGGGCACCGCGGATGGCGACAGCGACGGCCGTGCCGTCCGGCGCGGCGACGTCGCGGTAGCGGTGCGGCAGGCCGCGGAGGAAGGTGTCGAAGATGGCCTCGGAGGTCTCCGGGTCGGCCAGGGGCGGCGCCCCGACGGCGAGGCGGATCTGCTGCTGGTGGTGCCAGCGCTCGGTCAGCTCGCGGGCGACGTCGAACCAGCTCGGCGAGCGCGTCTCGCCGGCCCAGGCGACCGGCAGGCCGTCCGCCCAAGGATCGAGGCCCGCCAGGTGCTCGGCGAGCTGCGGCTCGACCCACTCGAGGAGGTCGGTGAGGAGCCGCGGGCTCAGGCGGCGCGCCGCCGCCACCCACCCGGCGTTGAGGCCGTCGAGGAGGCGCAGCAGCTCGCCGTAGTCGTCCAGCCGTCCGGCCGGCGGCGCGTGGCCGTCGCGGCCGAACGACAGGCGGCGGCAGGCGGTGTCGAGGAGATGCGCCGCGACGTCGTGAACCGACCAGGCCGGGCAGACGGTGGGCCGCCGCCACGCCGCGGCGTCGAGCGAGCGCAGGAGCGCCACCAACTCGCGGCCGAGCAGCGGGAAGAGGTGGGCGACGAGCGTCGGCGCCAGCGGCGCGGCGCGGCGGGGGACCATGGGGCCTAGTCGGGAAGGGGCGGGACGACCGCGACGAGGATGGCGAGGAAGTGCAGGACGCTGCCGGCGAGGACGAAGCCGTGCCAGATGGCGTGGTGGTACGGCAGCTTCCGCCAGAGGTAGAAGGCGACGCCGGCGGTGTAGGCGACGCCGCCCGCGAGCAGTAGGGCGAAGCCGCGCGGCGGCACGGCGGCGAGCAGTGGCTCGATCACCGCCACCACCGCCCAGCCCATCGCCAGGTAAAGGCCGACGAAGACCGCCGGCGGCACGCACGGGCAGGCGGTGCGCAGGACGATGCCGGTCAGCGCCGCCGCCCAGATCGCGGCGAGCAGCCACCATCCCACCGGCCCGTGCAGGCTGACCAGCGCGAACGGCGTGTAGGTGCCGGCGATCAGCAGGTAGATCGCCGAGTGGTCGATCACCCGCAGGACCTTCTTCGCGCGGTCGAACGGGATGCTGTGGTAGAGCGTGGACGCGGTGTAGAGCAGGACCAGCGTGGCGCCGAAGACGGCGCAGCCGACGACGTGGCGCACGCTCCCGTGGCGGCTCGCGGAGTCGGCGAGGAGAGCGAGGCCGGCGACCGCCAGCACCGCGCCGGCGCCGTGGACGACGCTGTTGGCGATCTCCTCGCGGACGCTGTAGCGCGGCTCGCAGGTCCCGGCTGCCATGGCCGCGGATGCTACCCGAAGGCGGGCGGCCCGATGTGAGCGCAGATAAAGCCGCGGGCGCGGCGCCCTCCGGGAAGAGAAGCGCTCCTCGTGGCGCCAGACGGCTGGAGCTTTCGGCGAGTTCCCGCAAGGCCGTCGCGATGATCACCTGCCTCAGCGGCGCACGCTGCGCACAGCACTAATGTCTACATCGCTATACCGTAGCGCTTCAAGAATGCCATGCTAGAATGAACCAATCTGTCTGTATCAGGAGGGTAGGCGAGTGCTCGAGGTCCTTCATGGCTGAGATCACAAGGAACGACCGGCAGTACCAGGGAGTGGTCAACAAGCTCGCTCGCCAGTTCCTTTCCTCTGAAAAGAGTTCTCTAATCTTCCTCGGAGCGGGCGTAGGGTTCGACGCAAAGAGAGCTCACCTCCCAACGGGAAGCGATCTCTCACAAGCCTTGGCCAAGGAATGCCATCTTCCCTGGTACAAGCACATTCCCCTTTCGACCATTGCCTTCTACTACGAATTCTTTTTTCGGCGCGACGCACTCAATCTCTTCTTAAAGGCGCGGATCGACAAACCAGACATCCAACCCTCCTCCACTCTTCAGATGTTGATGAAGATCATCAAGGTGCTCGAGACGCAGTCGCGAAGCGTACTGGTCACTACGACCAACTATGATCAGCACTTTGAACGAGCCTACCAGGCGGAATTCGGCCGATCACCAGGGGTAATCGTCTATCGAGGTGGCGAGGACGCGAACCTCCGAGGTGCCGCCTTGCACGAGGGAATCGGCGATGTCGATCCACGAACCTGGCTTCCACGTGGATCAGGAACACATCTCTACAAGATGCACGGCTGCATCACGCACGCGACTCTCTCGCAGGGTGACAATCACAACCTCGTGATCACCGAGGAAGATTACATCAACTTTCTCTCCAATGCGCTGAGTCATGATGAGAACAAGATGCTTTTGCCTTACGTACTGGGCAAGATCTCGCGCTCATCTCCTCTCTTTATCGGCTACAGCCTTGCCGATTGGAATTTCAGGGTTATTTTCAAGGCCACTGCTGAGCGGTACGACCTGAGCGGCTATGCTGTACAGTACTTCGACGATCCGAAAGGCGAGGATCTGGACCTTAGGAAGGCCATGATCGACTTCTGGGGAAACAAGAAGATCGACATCTTAAATGTAGACGCTGTCGTATTCGTCGAGGACCTGGCCTCGGCGCTCGCCGCACTAGTCGAGGAAAGTGTGCCAGTCCGGGCGTGAGGTCATCCAGTTTCCCACAGAACAGGATGGACTGACAATGAGGCTTGACCAAGACCAGAGCCCTTGGCGATTCCTTTCTCCCCTGCATACCGGAGATGCCGGCGACTGCGAGCTCGTCACTCTCACACGGACCGACGAGCTTCGCATTGTCACCGACATGGTCTGCGCCTCGCGAGTCTCTCTGCTCTACGCATTTTCTGGTAACGGTAAGAGTTCCCTCCTTAACGCAGGTGTCGTGCCGCACTTCCAGCGCCTGGGCTACGCTGTGTTCAGGACACGACCCCGGCCGCCATGGTCGAACTACAATCCATCGCGGGCTTTCAGAGATTGCCTGTTACATGGAATGGAGCTTCCGCTTTTCAGTCAGGACGAGGTGACAGAGCTCCGCGAGGCACGCGATCTGGCGGAATCGCTACCGCAGGGTTCGGCTAGTGAGATTGCGGATGTACTGGGCCGGTTGGAGGCTAAAATCAGCCGGTTCCGGCTCAGGTCGCCTGCGCCCGAGGACCTTCTAGTCCGCCTGCAGTCGAAGGTGGAGTCGCCAATTGGCCAGTTTGTCGCTGAAATCCGTGACTACCTCGGCGGTGAGACGCAGCTACTCTTTATCTGCGATCAATTCGAGGAGCTATTCGTTCACTATAACAACAGCCCCGAGTTGGACGAGTTCGTGGCGCAACTCGGCGAGGTTTGGGCCGATAACAGCCTCCGGGTACATTTCCTCTTCTCGATGCGGGAGGATTGGGTGGGTAGCATGATAGCTTTCCGTAAGGTGATCCCGGATATCTTCGTGAGCTATTACAAACTTTCACCGCTCGGACGCAAGCGTGCTGCCGACGTTCTGACCTTCCCGATCGGGCGCCTCCACATGTCATGGGAAACAGAGGCAGTTGAAGTTGTCCTGAACGACTTAACACGATCGTACTCCGAAAGTCAGACAAATCGCTTTAACGGTATCGATCTCACGCCATCACCGACCAACGATCCGTACGTCGAGCTACCCGCTCTTCAAGTGGTTGCCGATCAGTTCTGGAGGACCCGCGACCAGCACAACCCTCCCTTCACTCTCGAGCACTACCAATCCCTCGGAGGCATAGAGACAGTGGTCGAGGGAAATCACGGCGGTCAAACGGCGGAGCCTGAGGAGACGACCTCGCCGGCGCAGCGGGTACTGGATTCTTACCTGTTGGAACAAATCTGCAAGATCCGCGACGATGCTGGGTCAGACGCCGACGCGATGAAAGAACTCCGGCTCGACGTGCTCTATCTCCTCACTGACAGAGTACGACACCGTCGCGCGCTGACAGAAACCGGTCTTTTCACCGAAGTCCGCCGCCTTCGGCCCCGTGAGCTGAACTTGCCGACGGTCGATCGCAAACTCCTGGAGGAGACGATCAGACCACTCGTTGATATGCGCCTTGTCACCGAGCACGAGACGCCCGATCGACAAAGGCAGTTCGAGTTAGCCCATGACTTCGCCGTCCGCTCGGCGGTTCGCGAGTGGCGGCGGCTGGATCAGAAGCGGACGGCGCAGATCGCGCTTTCACGCCGAGAGCGGGAGGGGAAGGAGAAGCAGCTCGGAGAGCTGATGGTCCGGGAGATTCGGCAGCTCAAGTTCTTACGACTCGCTCCGCTGTTGGGCATCCCGAGTCTTGTCGCATTTCTGTTGCCTGGCGCGCGTATCTTTTCGCCCTTCACTTTCCTGATTGTAAGACTGGCGGTTTTTTTCTCCAGCGCTTTGTTCGCCGCCATCATTACGGTGGGCGCATCGACGCGCCAAAGGTGGAGCCTCGCGGCTGGTGTTGTAGGAATCTTGGGAGCAGCCGTGCTTTTCGCCATCCGCCCACTGCCGGATGTCTACTTATCCATAGCCTTCTTTGCTGCTTTAGTATTATTTATCGTTTTGTACATCCGTTCGCTCATCGACCTAAACGAGCGGCTTAGTCATTCTGAGCGCGTGCAGACTTTGACTCGCATTATGGTGGCAGAGTTCGTCGACATCGTGGTTAATATGGTTCTGATTGTAGGCATGAGTGTCGGGGTTGCTGGGTTGATCGACCCTTTTTCCGGCCTGGCTTTCATTGGCGCCACCACGGTCTTACTTTGGTCTCTCTGTTCGCTCGTGGCCTGGTTGGCTTCTTGCAGGATCCTTTCGCTGCGGAGGAGGACCGTCGGCTTCGCATTCGGCGGTTTGTTGATTGAAACTGAAGAGGGGCGGCCGCTTCCGTTCTGGCGAGCAATCATACGTCAACTCCTGTTTCTCGTTTGGTCGATAGCCAATGCCTTTTTTCTCCTTCCCTTCCTTGTGCTCACTCCCCTGTTCGTGAGGAAGCAGGTCAGCCAGCGGAACTTCTATGATACGTGGGTAGGGGCGTTCGTACGAAGGGTACGTTCGAGCCGAGAGACGTCCTCTGCGGGCAGAGCTGCTGTGGAATTGCAGAGTTCGTCGCGAACGGTGGCGGCGGCATAGGTCTCGTTTGACGTGGAACTGCGTTGCTAAGAAGGCCGCCGGAGTTCTGGGACGTTATCGTGGACCTTAGCCTCCGACTACCGCGCCGGCTCCGGAGGGCAGTGGGGCCGACGACGCAAAACCTCCCTCCAGGCCGGCCCTCTTGCACTATAGTTTCGGCAGGAGCCGACGGCGGCAAGGACGGGTCTCGCCGCCGGTAGTCAGGAGAGTGGTAGGACTAGTGTTGATGACCCGCACCCACAACGAAGAGGCCCTGGGGAAGGCTTTCCCCCTTGTCGCGGCCATTCAGCCACATGATCCTGACGGCTGTCGCGACGACCTAGCTACCCCGCGCGCAGCGTCGTCGCCGGGTCGAGACGGGCGGCGCGGCGGGCCGGGAGCCAGGTGGCGGCGAGCGCCACCGCGGCGAGGACGAGCGGCACCGCCGCGAAGGTCGCCGGGTCGTCGGCGGTGACGCCGTAGATCTGGCCGGCCAAGAAGCGCGTCAGGAGGCGCGCCAGCGCCAGCCCGACGCCGATGCCGGCGGCGGCCATCGCCATCCCCTCGCTCAGCACCAGGCGGAGGACCCGCAGGCGCGTCGCCCCGAGCACCACGCGGATGCCGATCTCGTGGCCGCGCGCCGCGACGCCGTAGGCGATGACGCCGTAGAGCCCGACCGCGGCGAGCGCCAGCGCCAGGCCGGCGAAGAGGGCGAGGAGGAGGGCCATGAAGCGCGGCTGGGAGAGCGCGGTGCCGACGACCTCGTCCATCGTGCGCACTCGTGCCACGGGCAGGCGCGGGTCGAGCCGCCGCACCGTCGCGCGCACCGCCGCCGCCAGCGCCAGCGGCTCGCCGCGGCTCTTGACCACGAGCGTCATGCCGCGGCGCAGGGAGCCGGTGGCGAGCTGGAACTGCTCCAGCGGCAGGACCATCTCGGTGCGCGGCTCCTCGACGACGCCGTTGTGGTGGACGTCGGCGAAGACGCCGACGATCGTGAACCAAGGCCGGTCCGGCGCGGTGCCGAGGCGGAAGCGCTGGCCGAGGACGTCCTGGTCCGGCCAGTAGCGCGCCGCCATGCTGCGGTTGACGACGGCGGCGAAGGGCGCGTCCGCCCGGTCGGTGTCCTCGAGGAAGCGGCCCCGCTCCAAGCGCAC